>NZ_CM155279.1:0-2892500 GCF_056680375.1 Pseudomonas sp. ASL7
TGCTACAGAGAACCGCATTAGCCCGGTGTCTGGTGTTAAGACCAACACTCCGGACCAAGTTCCTCAGGCGATGCCCCAAACCTTGAAAACAAATGCATATTCGAGTGCTACGTCACGCAATCCCTGGTATCGACCGCTCATCCCGCCATGCCCAGCGCCCAATTCGGTCTTGAGCAGGAGAGGGTGGGTGTCGGTTTTGGTCGCGCGTAATTTCGCCACCCACTTGGCCGCTTCCCAGTACTGCACGCGACTGTCGTTGTAGCCGGCGATCACCAACGTGGGCGGATACGCTTGCGCGGTGACGTTTTCGTACGGGGCGTAGGCCTTGATCCGATCATAAACGTCCGGCTCTTCAGGATTGCCCCACTCGTCGTATTCGGTGACGGTCAGCGGCAGGTCCGGGTCGAGCATGGTATTGAGCACGTCGACGAACGGCACTTCGGCTATCGCGGCGCCGAACAGCTCCGGCCGCATGTTGAGCACTGCGCCGATCAGCAGACCGCCGGCGCTACCGCCGCTGATCGCCAATTGCGACGGCGTGGTAAAGCCATTGGCAATCAGGTATTCGGCGCAGGCGATGAAATCGCTGAAGGTGTTGTGTTTGTGTTCCTGCTTGCCGGCGCGATACCAGGCTTCGCCCAGTTCACCACCGCCACGCACGTGAGCGATGGCAAACGCCACGCCGCGGTCGAGCAGGCTGAGGCGAGCGTGAGAGAACCACGGGTCGAGGCTTTCTCCGTAGGCGCCGTAGCCGTACAGATACAGCGGTACAGGTTTTCCGAGTGCTTCGCGTTTGACCACGAGGCTGATCGGCACTCGCGTACCGTCAGGCGCCGTCGCCCACAGGCGCTGGCTGACGTAGGCGTCGGCGTCGAAAGGACCGAGCACCGGGGTTTCCTTGAGGATTTTTTGCGCGCCGCTCCCCAGCTCAAGCTGGCGGATTTGCGCCGGACGGTTCAATGCCTCGTAGCGCAGACGGATTTTATCGCTGACAAATTCCAGGCTGTTCTGTACATGCAGGCTGTAAGCCGCATCTGGAAGTTGCACGCGGTAGCTCGGCAGGTCGTGAGGATGGACTTCGATGATGGGCAAGCCACCCTCGCGCAAACTCAGGGTCATGGCCCCGGCATTCAGGCTCATGCCGTCGATCATCACGGTGTCGCTGTGCGGGATCAGGTTCTGCCAGTCGGCTTCGGTTGGCGCCACGCCCGCGTCGATGGCGTGGTACAGCGCAAAGTTGATGCCGTCGCGGTTGGTCCGTATGAACCAGGCCCATTGGCCGTCGAGCGCGCCATGATCGACATCGTATTCATGGTCTTCAACGCGTGGCGCCAGGCAGGTAAAGACCTGCTGCGGCTGGTTCGCGTCGAGGACCCAGACTTCGCTGGTGGTCTTGCTGCCCAGGGACAGCAGCAATTGCTGCTCGGAGCTGGAGCGGTAGCAATGCAAGAAGAATCGACCGTCTGGCTCATGGAAGACTTCTTCGGCCGCGGTGCCGTCCAGTCGATAGCGCAACAGTTTGTGCGGGCGATGGGTATCGTCCAGCTCGCCGAAGAATAGCGTCAGGCTGTCGTTGGCCCAGGTCATGCTGCCGTCGCAGTCCTGAAACTCCAGTTCGCTGACGCGGCCGTCGGATAATTCCTTCACGAATAGCGTGTAAATCTCATCGCCGGTGGTGTCGAGGCTGTAGGCCAGGCGCTGATGATCGGGGCTGACGCTGAACGCGCCGAGGGAGAAGAAGCCGCCATTGGCCAGTACGTTCGGGTCCAGCAGCAGTTCTTCCCGACTTTCGTCGAGCTGCAGGCTGTCATCGGCTGGACGTGGGCAGCGGTAATGGCGGGCGTATTCGTCACCCGCCGTGGTGCGCGTGTAATACAGGTACGGGCCCCAAGGGGAGGGCAAGGACAAGTCCGTCTCGAGAATCCGGCCCTTGATCTCTTCGAACAGGGTTGCACGCAGCTTGGCCTGGTCGGCGGTTTGTGCCTCTTGATAGCTGTTTTCAGCCTTCAGGTAGTCGAGCACCGCATCGGTGTCACGCTCTTGCAGCCAGGCATACGGGTCATCGCCGTCGGCCTTTCGGGCAATCGGAGCGTCGGAAACATTGGCGGATAGGGGCATGGAGGGCTCTCGAACAATGTACTGAATAGGAAGTGATACTTGTGGGAGCGAGCCTGCTCGCGAAGGGGTCAGCACATTAAACAACACTGTTGACTGACACACCGCTTTCGCGAGCAGGCTCACTCCCACATGGATTGCGCTTAGGGCAAGCCTGATGTGCGAAAAGTCGTTACTATAAGCGCCTCTTTGCCTGCCTTGCCATGGACACCATGACCGAGAACGACTATCTGATCGCTTGGGGCCTCTACGCCTTTGCCGCTTTAGGCTGCTTGTTAGTGTGGATGCGGATGACCCGTTGGATGTGGCGCTGGCTGCGCGAGCCACTGCGGCTGCTGATGGCCGTGTTGCTGTTCAGCCCGACCATCATCGACCCGGTGAAGGATAAGGTCGCGCCGGCCATCGCCATCACCGCCCTGGACCTCGCCTTCAAGGTGGGTAACAACGTCTGGCGGGCGATTTCCGATCTGTTCATGTACGGCATGATCGTCTTCGGCATCTACCTGGTTTTCGTGGTGATCCGCTTCCCCATCGAACGCGCGTCCAAGGCTCGCAAGGAACGGGCGGCCGCCGCGCAAGCTGCGCAAAAGGCTGACGAGCCGGAAGATGACCAGCCTTTCGGCGGTGCCGGCGATGATCGTTACGGTCGTCCGCCCGTCCCGAGCAACCCTCAGCGGTTACGGGTCGAACCGCGTTTGTAACCTTGCCCCCGCCTTGAAGCGAGAGTCCGAGCATGTGTGAGTTATTGGGCATGAGCGCCAATGTGCCGACCGATATCGTGTTCAGCTTCACCGGGCTGATGCAACGTGGCGGCCGTACCGGGCCGCACCGTGACGGTTGGGGCATCGCTTTCTACGAAGGCCGTGGCCTGCGACTGTTCCAGGACCCGGCGGCAAGTTGCGAGTCCGAAGTGGCGAACCTTGTGCAGCGCTATCCCATCAAGAGCGAAGTGGTGATCGGGCATATTCGCCAGGCCAACGTCGGCAAGGTCTGCCTGTCCAACACCCATCCTTTTGTGCGCGAACTGTGGGGGCGCAACTGGTGTTTCGCCCACAACGGCCAGCTCGCGGACTTTCAACCGACCGCCAGTTTCTATCGCCCCGTTGGCGATACCGACAGCGAAGCGGCGTTCTGCGATTTGCTCAACCGCGTGCGGGCGGCGTTCCCGGAACCGGTCGAGGTCGAAGCACTGCTGCCGGACCTGGTGGCCGCCTGCGCCGAGTACCGCAGCAAGGGCGTGTTCAATTGCTTGCTCAGTGATGGCGACTGGTTGTTCTGTTACTGCTCGACCAAACTGGCGCAGATTACCCGTCGTGCACCCTTCGGCCCGGCACGTTTGAAGGATGTCGATGTGATCGTCGATTTCCAGGCCGAAACCACTCCCAACGACGTGGTTACGGTGATCGCCACCGAACCCCTGACCGAAAACGAAACCTGGACCCGCTATGAACCGGGCCAATGGAGCCTCTGGCGACGCGGCGAATGCGTCAGCCAAGGCAAGACCGAATAAGGATCTCTCCCCCATGTTGCTCAGTTATCTACGGCTGGTGTTGTTTGCGGCGGGCCTGTTGATTGGCGTCCAGGTGCCGGGGTTTCTCAGCGATTACACCAAGCGGGTTGAAGCGCATTTGATTGAGGCGCAGACCGCTTTAAGCGGTTTTCAGGGCACAGCCAATCAGTTTTTCAAGGGTGACATGCAGGATCTGGTTGCCCATTACCGCGCCAGCGAAGACCCGGTTTTCCGCAGCGATGCCGAGAGCCTGAGCACCTTGCTGTCCCGCCAGTTGGCACTGGATAAGCAGTTCCAGGCCATGCAGGGCCCATGGTACATCCGCGTGTTGCAAGTGGCGTTGGCGGCTGACCCGGACATTCGCAAGGAAACCTGGAATGGCTACAGCTACCAGATTCTGCTGACACCGGAAGCGATGATCTGGGGCATGAGTGGCGCGCTGCTGTTGTCGTTCGGGATCGAATGTCTGTTCCGGTTGATCGACTGGGTGGTGCTGGGCGGAAAACGCCTGCGCCAGAGCCGGCCGATTGAAGATCGGGATGTGCGGGGCCTCTAAGCCATTCACTGGCTCCTGTAGCCGCTGGCGAAGCCTGCGTCCGCCCCGGTAGGAGCGAGCTTGCTCCGGGCGGCGTTCCGACGATAAACCTGAAGGCGACGCATTTTCCTACAGCACGCTTCATCGTTCACGTCCATCGCGAGCAAGTTCGCTCCTACAGGGACGGACGCCAGCTACAAAAGCTTAGTCAGCCAGGACGATGTAATCGTCACCCACCTTGCGCGCATACGCCTCCAGCACCTGCTGACACAACGCAACAATCTCCTCGACCCATTCCACGCCAATCCGCCATGACACCACGACCGGCAAATTCGGTGGTCGTTGTTCAATGGCCAGCAACGTCAATTCCCCCCGCGCCAGTTCCTCGGTCACCAGTACAGGCGGCAGTGCGCCAATGCCAAATCCGTCGCGCAGCAACCGGGTAATCGCCGACACCGAATTCACGCAGTTCAGCCGTGGCGCCATGACGCCGTTGGCCTGCATCAGACTCAAGACATCCTGATGGGGATGGGAGTTTTTCGAGTAAGTAATGACCCGTTCCCGGGCCAGATCGGCGATGCCCGAATACTCGCGGTTGTAAATCGAGTTAGTGGCCACAATCCAGCCCATGGGGTGGCTGGCCAGCTCCAGGCTGCGCACGCTTTCCTGGCGCAGCAAGTCGGTTTGCAGGATCAGGTCGAGGAAGCCTTTTTGCAGCTGATCGCAGAGGTTGAGCGAGGTATCAGCCACCAGCTCGATTTCCACCAGTGGATAGTGATCCGTCATCTGCGCCACTAACGGGCTGAGCCAAGTATGGATGACCGTGTCCATGACGCCGATCCGCACGCGTCCGACCTTGCTCGAACGCGTCTCGATCGACTGCTTGAGGGCTTGCATGGTGTCCATCATCTGCTCGGCATATTCGAGCACTTTCAAACCTTCGGGTGTCAGGCTCACGCCGCGCGAATCACGCAAAAACAATTTCACCCCGAGCTCGCCTTCGAGCACGGCGATGCGGCTGGAAATCGACGCTTGGGTGGTAAAGAGCTTGTCAGCCGTCAGGCGGAAACTTTTGAGTCGGGCGACCCAGACGAAGGTCTCGAGAAACTTCAGGTTCATGGGGACAACTCGTGGATAAAGATTTCTTATGTCTAAGGCGGGGTTTTATTAGTTGGACTTGGCAGGGCCTGGCGCCCAAAAATCGGCGCATCCGGTTCCCACGATAGGCGTCGTCGGGGCTCAGAACAATACCAATAAAATTAGCGCGGAGATTTGCCATGAGTGCGCCCGACACGCTCGACATCCCCAAGGCGACGGCTCGACCGGGACCTTTCGACTGGTACCGCAACATCAATCAACAAGAGCGCCGCACTTTCTGGAGCTGCAAGATCGGCTACGGTCTGGACGGCATGGACACCCAGATGCTCAGCTTCGTGGTGCCGACCCTGATTGCGATGTGGGGCATCAGCACCGGGCAGGCCGGGCTGATTCACACCAGCACGCTCATCGCCTCGGCTATCGGCGGTTGGGTGGCGGGGATTCTGTCCGACCGCATCGGTCGCGTACGCACCTTGCAACTCACAGTGCTGTGGTTTGCCTTCTTTACTTTTCTCTGCGGCTTCGCCCAGAACTACGAACAACTGCTGATCAGCCGCACCTTGATGGGCTTCGGTTTCGGTGGTGAATGGACCGCCGGTGCAGTGCTGATGGGGGAAGTGATTCGCGCCAAGGACCGTGGTAAAGCGGTGGGCATGGTGCAATCGGGTTGGGCATTGGGTTGGGGACTGACGGCGATTCTGTATGCGCTACTGTTCTCGGTTTTGCCGCCGGAAGACGCCTGGCGCGCACTGTTTATCCTTGGCATAGTGCCAGCGATTTTCGTGATCTTTGTCCGCCGGCTGGTCAAGGACCCGGAGATTTATCGCCAAGCCAAAGCCAGGCAAGAGCCGAGCAACCCGGCGAAGTTCTACGAGATTTTCGCGCCAGGTATCCTCTTCACTACGATTCGCGCTTCCGTGCTGACCACCGGTGCACTGGGCGGTTACTACGCGATTACCTCCTGGCTGCCGACTTTTCTGAAGAACGAGCGCGGTTTGAGCGTACTCGGCACGGGTGGATATCTGGCGATGGTGATCGTCGGTTCCTACGTCGGTTATGTCATCAGCGCGTATTTGACTGACATCCTCGGTCGCAAAAAGAACTTCATTCTGTTCGCGGTCGGCTCGTTCACCATCGTTCTGCTCTATACCCAATTGCCCGTCAGTAACGGTGTGATGCTCTGGTTGGGTTTTCCGCTGGGGTTCTTCGCCTCAGGAATTTTCAGCGGCATGGGTGCGTTTTTGACCGAATTGTTTCCGACGCGGATTCGCGGTTCTGGGCAGGGCTTTTGCTACAACATTGGCCGGGCGCTGGCGGCGTTGTTCCCGTTGTTGATTGGATTGCTTAGCCAAACGGTGCCACTAAGTGTAGGCATCGGGGCTTTCGCGGCGGTGTCCTACGGGGTGGTGATACTCGCGGCACTAAGTTTGCCGGAAACCCGTGGCAAGCAACTGGATGCGCAGTAATCTGCCTACATCTGAAGAGAATAATACCTACAGGAGTGTTCACCGTGAGCCGCCTGCTATTGAACTGTGACATTGGCGAGAGTTTCGGCAACTGGACCATGGGTCTGGACGCCGAGGTCATGCCTTTCATTGATTGTGCCAACATCGCCTGCGGCTTCCACGCCGGCGACCCGAGCATCATGCGCAAAACGGTCAGCCTGGCCCTGAGCCACGGCGTGCAGATCGGTGCTCATCCGGCCTATCAGGATCTGGTGGGGTTCGGACGACGTTCCATGGCCTACACCGCCCAGGAACTTCAAGACATTCTGCATTATCAGATCGGCGCACTCGATGGCATCTGCCGGGCGCAGGGCGGGAGCCTGAGTTACGTCAAGCCCCATGGGGCGATGTACAACGACATGATGGCCAACCCGGCGCAATTGCGCGCGGTGCTTCAGGCTGTTGCGTCCTACGACCGGCAGTTGCCGCTGATGCTGATGGCCACTCGCGACAACAGCGCCGCCCGGCAAATGGGCGATGAATACGGCGTAACGCTGTGGTTCGAGGCCTTCGCCGATCGCGCTTACGACAGCGCGGGCATGCTGGTGTCGCGGCAATTGCCGGGGGCGGTGCATCACGATCCCGAGAAAATCATCGAACAGGCACTGATCATTGCCCGTGGCGGTGCCCTCACCGCCAGCGATGGCAGCGCCTTGCACCTGCAGGCCAACACCCTTTGCGTGCACGGCGACAACGCCAGTTCGGTAGCCGCCGTGCGGCGTATTCGTGCCGCCTTAGATCAGCAGAGCGCGCCATGAAACTTCGCGTGGAGGTGGTGGCGCTGGATTGCTTGATGGTGCGTCTGTTCGATGAAATCGCTGAAGCCAACATGCCGTGGATGCTCGCGGCCAGCGAAAGCCTGCGTTCGGCGTTCGGGGAGTGTTTGATCGATCTCGTGCCGTCCTATACCACAGTAATGGTGCATTACGACCTGACGGCGCTGAATCCATCTCAGGCCCGGGAACTGATCGCCGAAGCCTTGATCGACCTGTCGCCCAATGCTCACACCCGCGGCAAATGTCATGTGCTGCCGGTCTGGTATGACCTGAGCGTTGGCCCGGAATTGAATCTGTTGTCCAAGCGCAGCGGGTTGGCGGTGGCAGAGGTGATCCGCCGCCACAGCGAGCACGAGTATCAGGTGTTTGCGCTGGGCTTTGCACCGGGCTTCGCTTTCATGGGGCTGGTGGAGGAAGTGCTCGCCGCGCCGCGTCTGAACACTCCGCGCAAAAAGGTCGCCGCCGGCAGTGTCGGTATCGCCGAACGGCAAACCGCTGCTTATCCGGTGGTTTCTCCCGGCGGCTGGAACCTGATCGGCCGTACCTCGGCCAAATTGTTCGACCGTGAGCGCGACGGCTACAGCCTGATGCAACCGGGCGACACGGTGCGTTTCGAGGCGGTCGGCCATGCCGAGTTCATCAGCCTGGGCGGTGACGACACGCCGTTGGAGGCGCAGGCATGAGCCGTCTATCGATTGAAGCGAGTACACCACTGTGCCTGTTGCAGGACGCGGGCCGATTCGGCGTGCGACACCTGGGCGTTACTCAGGGCGGCGGGCTGGATTGGCGATCGATGTCCTGGGCCAATTGGCTGCTGGGCAATGGATTGGATGCACCGGTGATCGAAATCACCCTTGGCGGGTTCACCGTGGTGGCCGAAGAAGATTGCGTGCTGGCGTTGGCCGGGGCGGATCTGGGCGCACAGGTGGATGGCGAGGCGTTGGCGCCGTGGCGCAGTTTCAGGCTGAACAAAGGTCAGCGATTGCAGTTCACGCAACCGCTGCTTGGGGCGCGAGCCTATCTGGCGGCACCCGGCGGGTTTGATGCACCGAAGGTGTTGGGCAGCAGTGCGACGGTGGTCCGTGAGGCACTCGGTGGCCTGGATGGAATGGGCAGGGCGTTAGCCAAAGGCGCGCCGTTGAGTTACTCCGGGAGTGGCTTGTTACTGCTGCGGGAACTACCGGTAGAACATCGGCCGGACTTCAACGTCAATTTGCCGTTGGATTTGGTGCTGGGTGCACAGATCGGCAAATTCAGCGGACAAAGTACGTTCGACGCGTTCAACAGCGTCTGGACCCTCGATAGCCGTGCCGATCGCATGGGCATACGCCTGCTGGGAACGGCGTTGCAGTACGAGGGCAAACCGATGATTTCTGAAGGTATCCCGCTGGGTGCAGTCCAGGTGCCACCGGACGGGCAGCCGATCGTGCTGCTCAATGATCGGCAGACCATTGGCGGGTATCCGCGATTGGGGGCGTTGACGCCGTTGGCGTTGGCGCGGCTGGCGCAGTGTTTGCCGGGGGCTAAGGTGCGGTTGCGACCGGTGGTGCAGGAGGTGGCGCATCGGGAGCACATCGAATATCTACAGCGCTTTCTAAAGAGCTAAAAGCATCGCGAGCAAGCTCGCTCCCACATTGGATCGGTATTGCTCACACATTTTGTGAACGACACATACTCCTGTGGGAGCGAGCTTGCTCGCGATAGCGCCCGAACAGACAGTGAAGATTACTTGGAAAGAAACCGCATCCCTTCTTCAAGCCCCCGCAACGTCAGGGGGTACATCTGGTCATCAATCAAATCGCGCACGATATTGGTCGAAGATGTATAGCCCCACGTATCTTTTGGATACGGATTGATCCAGATGAGCTTCTTGAACTTCTCCTTGAAGCGCTGCATCCACACGTAACCTGCTTCTTCGTTCCAGTGCTCGACGCTGCCTCCGGCCTGGGTGATTTCATAAGGCGCCATGGCGGCATCGCCGATGAAGATCACTTTGTAGTCGGCGCCGTACTTGTGCAACAAATCCTGGGTCGACGTGCGCTCGGAGGTGCGGCGCATGTTGTTCTTCCACACTGATTCATAAATGAAGTTGTGGAAATAGTAGTACTCCAAATGCTTGAACTCGGTCTTGCAGGCCGAAAACAGCTCTTCGCAGATCTTCACATGGGCGTCCATCGAGCCGCCGATGTCAAACAACAGCAACAGCTTGACGGTGTTACGCCGCTCCGGACGCATCTGGATGTTCAGCAGGCCGGCATCGCGCGCGGTGTGGTCGATGGTGCCATCGATGTCGAGCTCTTCCGCCGCGCCTTGACGGGCGAATTTGCGCAACCGCCGCAGGGCAACCTTAATGTTGCGCGTGCCCAACTCCACCGAATCGTCGAGGTTCTTGTACTCGCGCTGATCCCAGACCTTGACCGCTTTGCCCTGGCGCTTGCCAGCATCACCGACCCGAATACCTTCCGGGTTGAAACCACCGGAACCGAAGGGGCTGGTGCCGCCGGTGCCGATCCATTTGTTGCCGCCGGCATGGCGTTCTTTCTGTTCTTCGAGGCGTTTCTTGAACTCTTCAATCAGCTTGTCCAGGCCGCCGAGGGACTGGATCGCTGCCCGCTCTTCGTCGGTCAGGGAACGTTCGAATTCCTTGCGCAGCCAGTCTTCAGGAATCAACGCCTGAAGGTGATCGTCGAGTTTTTCCAGGCCATTGAAGTAGGCGCCGAAGGCCCGGTCGAACTTGTCGAAATGCTTTTCGTCCTTCACCAGAATCGCCCGTGACAAGTAATAAAACTCGTCCATGTCGGCGAAGGTCACGCGCTGTTTCAGCGCGTTGATCAGGTCCAGCAGTTCGCGCACCGAGACCGGCACTTTGGCTGCACGCATTTCATTGAACAGGTTAAGCAGCATGGCTATTGCCCTCTATCTTGTTAAACAGAGGGATCAGCGAGTGCCGCGACGGCTCATGAACGCCAGGCGCTCAAGCAATTGCACGTCCTGTTCGTTCTTCACCAGCGCGCCGGCCAGCGGTGGAATGGCCTTGGTCGGGTCGCGCTCGCGCAGCACCGCTTCGCCGATGTTGTCCGCCATCAGCAGCTTCAGCCAGTCCACCAGTTCGGAGGTCGATGGCTTTTTCTTCAGGCCCGGTACCTTGCGCACGTCGAAGAACACGTCCAGCGCTTCGCTGACCAGGTCTTTCTTGATGTTGGGGTAGTGCACGTCAACGATCTTCTGCAGCGTGACGCGGTCGGGGAAGGCGATGTAGTGAAAGAAGCAGCGGCGCAGGAAGGCGTCCGGCAGTTCTTTCTCGTTGTTGGAGGTAATGATGATGATCGGGCGTTTCTTGGCCTTGATGGTTTCGTCGATCTCGTAAACGTAGAACTCCATCTTGTCGAGTTCTTGCAGCAGGTCGTTAGGGAACTCGATGTCGGCCTTGTCGATTTCGTCGATCAGCAGGATCACCCGCTCTTCGGATTCGAAGGCTTCCCAGAGCTTGCCCTTTTTCAGGTAGTTGCGAACGTCGTGGACCTTGTCGGTGCCCAGCTGCGAGTCCCGCAGGCGGCTGACCGCGTCGTACTCGTACAGGCCCTGATGTGCCTTGGTGGTGGACTTGATGTGCCAGGTGATCAGCTTGGCGCCGAAGGACTCGGCCAGTTGCTCGGCGAGCATGGTCTTGCCGGTGCCCGGTTCACCCTTGACCAGCAGCGGCCGCTCCAGGGTGATGGCGGCATTGACCGCGAGTTTCAGGTCATCGGTGGCGACATAGGCCTGGGTGCCTTCGAACTTCATCTGCTAATCCTCGATCAGTAATGCCGACCTGAACGAAGCAGGGCGGTGCGCAATAGTTGTAGTACCCGACTATAACGCGGCGCCCGGTCGACTGTGAACGCAGACGGCCTATTCAGTCTCTGAATAGAGCGTCACATCTTGACTCAGTCTCGGCGGCTGGCCAGTATTGTGCTATCGCCATCTTGGCGATAGCTTGCGGTGCATGTCTACTAAATATCGATTTCGCGATACGTACCGCATTCAGTTGCGGGAGAAGGATCACCCGCCACCCCATGTGCACCTGACGGGTGGTGGACTCGACGTGATGCTTAGCCTGCAAACCGTCGAAGTGATGGTCGGCAAGGCGCCGCCGCTGATAATCAAGGAAGCGCTGGAATGGGTCAGGGCCCATCAAGTGCAACTACTGGAGGATTGGAAACGATGTTACCCATGAAACGACCACGGCTGGCGTCGGTGAAGGCCTTGACGGATTACCGCCTGGCGCTGAGCTTTATCGACGGCCGGCAACTGACCCTCGATTTGAGCCGTGACCTGCGCACCTTTCCAGGTTTGCAGCCATTGCTGGAGGCGGGTGCATTCGAGCGTGCGACCCTGGGCGATGAGGGCTGGAGCGCCGAGTGGCCTGAGCAGGACATCCAGATTGGCGCCGATACGCTCTATCTGGACGCGCTCGCGCAAAACGCGTCCGACGAAAACACGCGGATCTTCATCGATTGGCGTGCCCGTAGTGGTTTGCCCCTGAATCAGGCGGCTGAAGCACTGGGGGTCAGTGCTCGCACCATCACTCGCTACAGCAGCGGTCGTGAAGCGGTGCCTCGATCGTTGGCACTGGCCTGTCTGGGCTGGGATTTCTTGCAGCAACAATCGAGGCCGGCGCGGGCCGCTGAAGAAAGCGGTCGCTACACCATCACTCGAAAACCTTAGCCTGCATCCGGCTTCGGTCGCTCATACTGGGCAGTGAATGCCTGAATGAAACCATTACGTAAAATCTGCAAAAACGCCTGGAACGCGCTGACATCTTGTCGATGTACACTGCCGCTGAGCTCAACGCGAGTCGCAAACTGATTCTTGGCCTGGTTTTTCAGCACCGTTTCGGAGCCCCCGACGATGGCCTCCCAAATCGATCGGAAAATCCCTTTGTCTTTGTTTTCAACGTCCTGATGCCAATTGAACACTTCTACGTCCTTCAGTAGCGGTTTGATGTAGCCGCTCAATTGGGCTTTTTTGGCCTGGGCTTCGATCACCACATCTCCGTGGCCGGCGTTGAAGTCGAATTTGCCGTAGGCCGAGGCGAAGTCGTTCAGGCGTTTGAGTTCGATGTTCTTGACCCGCAGGCGGAATTCGAAGTCTTCGAAGTTGCTCATCGGGTCGAACGTGGCGGTGGTTTCC
The DNA here is from genome assembly GCF_056680375.1 of Pseudomonas sp. ASL7. NCBI lineage: Bacteria > Pseudomonadati > Pseudomonadota > Gammaproteobacteria > Pseudomonadales > Pseudomonadaceae > Pseudomonas > Pseudomonas sp. ASL7. Next base: position 12,712 of record NZ_CM155279.1, read on the forward strand.
AATGGCGCCTGCCCCAATAGCAGCGCCTTGCCTTCGAAGCGGGCATCTCGCTTGCCTTTGGTATCGACCACGTTGGTCAGGTTAAAAATGCTGGCATTGACCTGGGTGGCGTTCAGATTGACGGGGGGCTTGGAATTGAAGTTGCGGAAGCTGATCTTGCCGTCGTAGATGCGCACTTCGTTTAACGTGATAGGGAGCAACTTGCCCAGTTGAGCTCGCCAGTCGGTGCCCTGACCCGTTTGCGAGTTTTGCTTATTGGCGCCGCCATCGACGAAATTCACTTCAGGATTGAAGAACTGTACCTCGGCCATCACCGCGTGGTCGTACCAAAGTGAATGCCAGCTGACGGAGAGGTCAATCAGCGGCGCATTGACGAAGGGCACCGGGACTTTGCCGTCGACTTTTACGATCTTCAGTCCATTGATTTTATAAGCACCGCGCCACAGGGCCAGGTCGACGTCGGTGACCTGGCCTCGGTAGGCGTCCATGTCTGCCAATTTGTCGTTCAGGTAATTGCGCACCATGTAGGTCAAGGCGATGTGCAGGGCAATCAGCAGCACAACGACACCGGCGAGGGTCCACAGGGGCCAGCTGTATTGGCGTTTCATGATGGCAAATCTCTGGCGTTATAAAGCCATTGACTGTTGCGGTGCCCGGACGTTCGCCTGAACTGGACGACTACCGGCAAGAAGCATACCTTTGGCAGTTAATTCAACGCTGTACAAGGACCCAGCCATGAGCCGTATTTTCGCTGACAACGCCCATTCCATCGGCAATACGCCACTGGTGCAGATCAACCGCATCGCCCCGCGTGGCGTGACAATCCTGGCCAAGATCGAAGGGCGCAACCCTGGTTACTCCGTCAAATGCCGGATCGGTGCGAATATGATCTGGGATGCCGAAAGCACTGGCAAACTCAAGCCGGGCATGACCATTGTCGAACCGACCTCGGGTAACACTGGCATCGGCCTGGCGTTCGTTGCCGCTGCCCGTGGTTACAAATTGATGCTGACCATGCCGGCCTCCATGAGCATCGAGCGACGCAAGGTGCTCAAAGCACTCGGCGCTGATCTGGTGTTGACCGAGCCCGCCAAAGGCATGAAGGGTGCGATCGAAAAAGCAGGCGAAATCGTTGCCAGTGACCCGGCCAAGTACTTTATGCCTTCGCAGTTCGATAACCCTGCCAACCCCGCCATCCACGAAAAAACCACGGGTCCGGAAATCTGGAACGACACCGACGGTGCGGTCGATGTCCTGGTGGCAGGCGTTGGAACAGGTGGAACCATTACCGGGGTTTCGCGGTATATCAAGAATACCCAGGGCAAACCGATTATCTCGGTGGCGGTGGAGCCCGTATCGTCCCCGGTCATCACCCAAGCGTTGGCTGGTCAGGAAATCAAACCGAGCCCGCACAAGATCCAGGGCATCGGTGCCGGTTTTGTGCCGAAGAACCTTGATCTGTCGATCGTCGATCGGGTCGAGCTGGTGACTGACGACGAATCCAAGGCCATGGCGCTGCGCTTGATGCAAGAAGAAGGGATTTTGTGCGGGATCTCCTGCGGCGCCGCCATGGCAGTAGCGGTTCGCCTGGCGGAAACTCCGGAAATGCAAGGCAAAACCATCGTCGTGATCCTGCCGGACTCGGGTGAGCGCTACTTGTCGAGCATGTTGTTCAGCGATCTGTTCACCGAACAGGAGAATCAGCAGTAGAAGCGGCCGCAGGTTCGGGCCGCGTTCGGACTATCTTTTGACTTCTGGCAGGGCTGATTCAGATCAGCCCCCGTTCAGGAGCCATATGTTAATTAAGTGCTTTATTGCACAATCCTTAACACTGAATGTTGGCTTTTGCGGGTGTTTCCCGTTGCCGGGAATGTTTATCATGCCCGGCTGTCACGTCGGGTAAATGGCGTTGCGCAAAGTTGCCTATTTTTCAGGAGTTGTTGATGACCTTTTCTTTTGCCGCAAAGACTTCTGTGTTGCTGCTGTTTCTCGGCAGCATCCTCTATGTGCATTTGCGCGGTAAGGCGCGCCTGCCGGTCCTGCGTCAGTTCGTCAACCACTCGGCGCTGTTCGCGCCCTACAACGCCTTGATGTACTTGTTCTCCGGCGTTCCGTCCAAACCGTATCTGGATCGCAGCAAGTTCCCGGAACTGGATGTGCTCAAGGACAACTGGGAAGTCATTCGCGATGAAGCGATGCACCTGTTCGACGAGGGTTACATCCGTGCCGCCGAAAAGAACAACGATGCCGGTTTTGGCTCGTTCTTCAAGAAAGGCTGGAAGCGCTTCTACCTCAAGTGGTACGACAAACCCCTGCCATCCGCCGAAGCCCTGTGCCCGAAAACAGTGGCATTGGTCAGCAATATTCCGAACGTCAAAGGCGCCATGTTCGCGTTGCTGCCCGGTGGCAGTCACCTCAATCCGCACCGCGATCCGTTTGCCGGTTCCCTGCGCTATCACCTGGGGCTGTCGACACCGAACTCCGATGACTGCCGAATCTTTGTCGACGGTCAGGTCTACGCCTGGCGCGATGGCGAAGACGTGATGTTCGATGAGACCTACGTGCACTGGGTCAAAAACGAAACCGAGAAGACTCGCGTGATCCTGTTCTGCGACATTGAACGACCGCTGAGCAACCGTGTCATGACCCGCATCAACCGCTTCATCAGCGGCTGGCTGGGTCGCGCGACTGCGCCGCAGAACCTCGACGACGAACACGTGGGCGGTATCAATCGAGCCTATGCGTGGAGCAAGAACTCCAGTGACAAGTTCAGTGGTGTGGTCAAAAAGTGGAAGCGTCGCAATCCAAAGGCCTACCGCGTAATGCGGCCGGTGTTGGCGGTGGTGGTGCTGACGTTGTTGGGGTATTGGCTGTTTGGGTGATTCCGGTCCCGGAATGAAAAACTGCCCGTAACGCGGCCCGAACCGAACGCAGGCTTCGCCAGCTGCTACAGGTCGCGTAGGGAATTGAGCGAGCGGTCCCTACGGCTGCTTTGTCCAGGTCATTGCAATCCGTGCCGGCCGCTGGTTATAGTCGGCGCTCGGTGATTTCCAACTCACCGTCCACTTCATCAAAAAAGATCAGCCCATGCCTGCTTCCCTCATCAACGCGGTAGTCGATTCAGCGGTCAACGCTGGCGTCGTGCCGTGCGGGAATCAGCAGCCTGTGCAGATCAGTCATTACCCCCCACCTGTCCGTAGCACGCCGGTGTACGCAGTCGTATCACCGCCGGGCGTTGGCGTTTCGGGCTGATCAGCTGCTCTTTGCTGCTCCCATGCCCTTCTGAAAAACCCTCGCCTGAAAAACTATTGGATTTCAGCTTCGGCTGAGTTGGCTTTTTGCCTGACTACAGGTGGTATTCATGTTTGTCCTTTCGAAAAAGTCCGCGCTCGCGGCGGCGTCTACGAGCCTGTTCGTTTTGCTGTGGAGCAGCGGGGCGATCTTCTCCAAATGGGGGTTGGCCCACGCGTCGCCCTTTGCCTTTCTGCTGTCTCGTTTTGCCATTGCGCTGTGCGGTCTGGTGCTGCTGGTACCGTTGCTCAAGCTGAAACTGCCCAAGGGCGGCAAGCCGATGCTGTATGCCATGGCCACGGGCGTGGTGTTGCTGGGGGCTTATCAGATTTTCTATCTGCTGGCCCTGGACCTGAAAGTCACGCCGGGCGTGATGGCCACGATCATGGGGGTGCAGCCCATTCTCACGGTGGTGATCATCGAGCGTCAGCGATCAACCAGCAGAATGTTCGGCCTGACACTGGGGCTGGCCGGGTTGATCATGGTGGTGTATCAGGGGATCGGCTTGGCCGGCATGTCGCTGGCCGGCATGCTCTTCGGTTTGCTGGCGCTGGCGAGCATGACGTTCGGTTCGATCATGCAGAAGCGCATCACCGACAATCCGCTCGGTACGCTGCCCGTGCAGTACTTGGCGGGACTGTTGCTCTGCGGGATATTCGTGCCATTCCAGCCGTTTCATGTCGAACACAGCAGCGGTTTCATCGTGCCAGTGTTGTGGATGGGATTGGTGGTATCGGTACTGGCGACCTTGCTGTTGTACCGTTTGATCGCCCGGGGCAATCTGGTGAATGTCACCAGCCTGTTTTACCTGGTGCCGGCGGTGACGGCGATAATGGACTACCTGTTTTTCGGCAACAAACTGGCGACATTGAGCATGCTCGGCATGCTGCTGATCATTGTTGGACTGGTGTTTGTGTTCCGTAAAGACGCGTCAATCCGCTAGAACCCTAAAAGGCCTGGAGCATTGCTCCGGGCCTTTTTCAGTTGGCCAACGCGTGCGATGGGTGAATGGCGAAACGAGTGAAGCAGCATTGTAGTTTGCGCTGATCGAACCTGCGCCTTCGCGAGCAGGTTCGCTCCCACATATGACCTAAGTGTTCACAATGATTGTGCTCACAATCTATCCATTGTGGGAGCGAGCCTGCTCGCGAAGGCGTCACCGCAAAACTAACTGGAAGCCACCTCAACAGACTTCACCACCGCCGGCTTCAACACCAGCCACAACGCCGCTGCAATCAACACCCCGCCATAAATGTGCGCCATCGACAGCGGCTCATCCAGCAACATTGCCCCCCACAACACCCCGAACGGCGGAATCATGAACGTCACGGTCATCGACTTCACCGGCCCGATGGAGGTGAGCAAACGGAAGTAAATGATGTACGCAAACGCCGTGCAGCCCAGCCCCAACCCCAGCAACGATAGCCAGACACTCCAGCCGCCCCAGCTTGCTGGTGGCTGGCTGAGCACGCTGTACCCGAACAGCGGCAATAGAAACAGTGTCGCTCCGAGCATGCTGCCCAGTGCCGATAGACGACTGTCGAGACCGCCGGCCTGATCGAGCCAGCGGCGGGCGAGGAATCCGGCGAAACCGTAGCAGGTCGTGGCGAGCAGGCAGGCGAGGGCGCCCATCAGCAGTTCCATGTCGAATGCCACCGGGCCGGCACGGGTCAGGATGCCGACGCCGAACAGCCCGAGGAATACGCCGCCAAGCTTGGCGGCGGTGAGTCTTTCATTGAAGAACAAACCGCCGATCAACACGCCCATCAATGGCGTGGTGGCATTGAAAATGGCCGAGTAACCGGCCGGCAGTACTTGCGCGGCGACCGAATAAAGAGTCGCCGGAATCCCGGAGTTGATCACCCCGAGCAGCATCACAGTCTTGAGTTTGCCTTTGAAGTCCCAGCTGATACGCATCAATCCGAGGATCACCAACAGCCCGGCAGCGGCAATCGATACACGGAAAAACGCCGTCGGAACGGTGCCGATCACTGGGGCAATGATGCGCATGAACAAGAAGCTCGCGCCCCAAATGGCCGCCAGCGACAGCAAACGAAAAATATCGACGGGGCTCACGACGTACTCCTTCCTTGATGGGGGCGAGAGTGTTGCCGAGAGCCCTCCCTATGGCAACCGAAAAACGGGCATCAAATTACGAAGCGAAAATTACGCTTCTCCTGCACCCGGTTCACTGGCTAAGCTCAGCCCTTCCGAATTCCCGCAGAGGTCTCACCATGCCGCAGCAATGGCCAGCCGCCGACATCGCCCGAATGATCCTCGATGGCTTTGACGATTACCGCGAGCATTTCCGTCAGATCACCGACGGTGCCCGAGCCCGATTCGAACAGGCCAAGTGGCAGGAGACGCAATCGGCATCGGCAGCGCGGATCAATCTGTATGAAGAAAAAGTCGACGAAACGGTGGAGCGGTTGCGCATTGCGTTTGACGCTGACACGCTGGACGTTAGTTGCTGGCCGCTGGTCAAAAGCGCTTACATCACCTTGATCGACCTGCGTTTCGACGATGAGCTGTCCGAGACCTGGTACAACTCGATCTTCTGCGGGCTGTTCAGCCATGACCTGATCAGCGACGGCTGCATGTTCATCCACACCACGCGCCCAAGCCTGCGCCGGGCCCGCGCCGCACAAACCCGCACCTACAAACCTGAAGGTCAGTTGTCCGGCATGCTCTCGAGCATTTTTGCCGACTACCGCTTCAGCGAGGATTACGCTGACTTGGCCGGCGACCTGCGCCGTCTCGAAGCACAACTGCGCGAGAACCTGCCGGACTGGGTCTGCAAGGATCCCGAATTGAGTGTCGAACTGTTTTCCTCGGTGCTTTACCGCAACAAGGGTGCCTACCTGGTCGGGCGCATTTACACGCAGGACGAGCAATGGCCGCTGGTGATTCCGCTGCTTCACCGCGAAGGGCGTGGGATTCAGATCGATGCGTTGATCACCGATGAAGCGGACGTGTCGATCATCTTCTCGTTCACCCGGTCGTATTTCATGGTGGACGTGCCGGTGCCGGCGGAGTTCATCGGCTTCCTCAAGCGCATCCTGCCGGGCAAGCACATCGCTGAGCTGTACACCTCGATCGGTTTCTACAAACACGGCAAGTCCGAGTTCTACCGGGCACTGATCAACCACCTGGCCAACACCGATGACCAGTTCATCATGGCGCCCGGCGTGCGCGGCATGGTGATGAGCGTGTTTACCCTGCCGGGATTCAACACCGTATTCAAAATCATCAAGGACCGTTTTTCGCCGTCGAAAAACGTCGACCGCGCGACGGTGATCGAAAAGTATCGTTTGGTGAAAAGCGTCGATCGGGTCGGGCGCATGGCCGATACCCAGGAATTCGCCGACTTCCGTTTCCCGTTGAGCAAATTCGATCCGGCGTGCCTGGAAGAACTGCTGCAAGTGGCCGCGTCCACCGTGTCTATGGAGGGCGACACCGTGCTGATCCGCCACTGCTGGACCGAGCGGCGGATGACGCCGTTGAATCTTTACCTGGAAAACGCCAACGAAGCACAGGTGCGCGAGGCGCTGGAGGATTACGGTCTGGCGATCAAGCAACTGGCGGCGGCGAATATCTTTCCGGGTGACATGCTGCTGAAGAACTTCGGCGTCACGCGTCACGGTCGGGTGGTGTTTTATGATTACGACGAGATTTGCTTCTTGACGGAGGCCAACTTCAGGCATATCCCGCAACCGCGTACGCCGGAAGACGAGATGGCGTCGGAGCCCTGGTATTCGATTGGGCCGCTGGATGTGTTTCCTGAGGAGTTTCCACCGTTTTTGTTTGCTGATTCGGGGCAGCGCAAGTTGTTCGATCAACTACATGGCGAGTTGTACAACGCTGATTACTGGAAAAGCCTGCAGGAGGCGATTCGGGCGGGGAAGATCATCGATGTGTTCCCGTATCGGCGCAAAGGCTTCGATAACGAGTAGTTCTCTGCGATTGCTGCGCAATCGATCGCGAGCAGGCTCGCTCCCACATTTGACCGTGGTGCCCCCGATTTTGTGGTCGCTATAGATCCAATGTGGGAGCGAGCCTGCTCGCGATCGGCCGCGCAGCGGTCGTAAAATCTGCGACAATCGCCCCCCTGCGCCACTAGACAACTTATTGCGTACCTGATGACTGACGAATCGCCTTCCATCGACAAACTGCTGAAAAACCTCGATCACGCCATGCTCGCCGACCGCCACCGACTGCGGCGGCAGTTGCTTGAGCTGCGCAAGAAACCCGACGAAGCCAAACTGGCGCAGTGGGTAACGCGTACGCAGGCGTCTTGTGATCAGGTGTTGGCGCGACGTGCCAGCCTGCCGGTGATTCGTTACGACGACAGTCTGCCGATCGCCGCCAAGCGCGACGAAATCAAAGAGGCGCTGCTCAAGCATCAGGTGCTGATCATTGCCGGCGAAACCGGTTCGGGTAAAACCACCCAGTTGCCGAAAATCTGCCTGGAAATCGGTCGCGGCCAGCATGGCCTGATCGGTCACACCCAGCCGCGCCGAATCGCCGCTCGCAGCGTCGCCAGTCGCGTTGCCGAAGAACTGGCGACGCCGTTGGGTGCGCTGGTCGGTTATCAGGTGCGGTTCGAGGACCAGAGCGATTCCAACACCCTGATCAAACTGATGACCGACGGTATCCTGCTGGCGGAAACCCAGAACGACCGCTACCTGGAACGCTACGACACAATCATCGTCGACGAAGCCCACGAACGCAGCCTCAACATCGACTTCCTGCTGGGTTACCTGAAAACCCTGCTGCCCCGTCGTCCGGACCTGAAAGTCATCATTACCTCGGCGACCATCGACCTGGAACGCTTCTCCAAGCACTTCGACGATGCACCGATTGTCGAGGTGTCAGGTCGCACCTTTGCGGTAGAAACCTGGTATCGCCCGCTGACGCTGGAACAGGACGAAGAGGGCAACCGCGTCGAGGACGACTTGACCGTGGATCAGGCGATTCTCGCCACCCTCGACGAAATCGCCGCGTTCGAACGCAGCGAGCGCAAGAGCCCCGGTGACGTGCTGGTGTTCCTGCCCGGCGAGCGCGAGATTCGCGACGCCGCCGACATGCTGCGCAAGGCCCAGCTCAAACACACCGAAATCCTGCCGTTGTACGCGCGGCTTTCGCCGGCCGAGCAGCAGCGGATTTTCCAGTCGCACCCGGGCCGCCGCGTCGTTCTGGCAACCAACGTCGCCGAAACCTCGTTGACCGTGCCGGGCATTCGTTACGTGATCGACAGCGGCACCGCGCGCATCAGCCGCTACAGCTACCGCGCGAAGGTCCAGCGCCTGCCCATCGAAGCCATTTCCCAGGCCAGCGCCAACCAGCGTAAAGGCCGATGCGGCCGGGTCGAGCCGGGCATTTGCATCCGCCTCTACAGCGAAGAAGATTTCATTGGGCGACCGGAATTTACCGACCCGGAAATCCTGCGGACCAACCTCGCCGCCGTGATCCTGCAGATGCTGCATCTGCGCCTCGGCGAGATCACCGACTTCCCGTTTATCGAGCCGCCGGATGGCAAAGCCATCAGTGATGGTTTCAACCTGCTGCAAGAACTTTCGGCAGTGGACCGCAACAGCCAGCTGACCCCGCTCGGCCGCCAATTGGCGCGGCTGCCGGTGGACCCGCGCATGGGCCGCATGCTGCTCGAAGCGGCGAAACTCGGCAGCTTGCAAGAGGTGTTGATTGTCGCCAGCGCAATGTCGATTCAAGACCCGCGCGAGCGTCCGCCGGAGCGTCAACAAGCGGCGGATCAGGCCCATGCACAATGGAAGGACGTGGATTCGGACTTCGCCGGGTTGGTCAATCTGTGGCGTGGTTTTGAAGAACAACGCCAGGCGCTGACAGCGAGTCCGTTGCGTAACTGGTGCCGCAAAAATTTCCTGAATTACCTGCGCCTGCGCGAATGGCGCGACTCGCACCGTCAGTTGAGCCTGATCTGCCGCGACATGCAGTTGAGCATCAACAAAGAGCCAGCGGACTATCCGAAACTGCACAAAGCCGTGCTTTCAGGTCTGCTCAGTCAGATCGGTCAGAAAACCGATGAGGGCGATTACCTTGGTGCCCGCCAACGGCGCTTCTGGATTCATCCCTCATCCGGTCTGGGCAAGAAGCGTCCGCAATGGCTGATGACCGCCGAGCTGGTGGAAACCACCAAGCTTTACGCGCGGATGGTCGCCAAGATCGACGCCGACTGGATAGAACCGCTGGCCGGGCACTTGATCAAGAAAAACCACTTCGAACCCCATTGGGAGAAGAAGCGCGGGCAGGTTGTGGCGTTCGAGCAGATCACCTTGTTCGGGTTGATCGTGGTCGGTCGCCGGCCGGTGCATTACGGCCCAATCGACCCTGTCACGTCCCGTGAGCTGTTCATTCGTGAAGGCCTGGTGCGCGGCGAAATTCAATCCAGGGCCAAGTGTCTTACGGCCAATGCGCAACTGCTGGAACAGCTCGACGAACTGGAAGCCAAGGCTCGCCGTCGTGACATTCTGGCCGACGAGGAAACCCTGTTCGCCTTCTACGATGCGCGACTGCCGGCGGAGATCCACCAGACTGCGACCTTTGACAGCTGGTATCGCGTCAACAGCCAGAAAGATCCGCAGCTGCTGATCATGCGCGAGGAAGACGTGCTGGCTCGCGAGGCGAGCGAAGTCACGGCCCTGCATTACCCGGACACCTTGCACATCGGCGATCTGGAGCTGGCGCTGAATTATCACTTTGAGCCAAACCATCCGCGCGACGGTGTGACCCTGCGCGTGCCGGCGCCGCTGTTGCCGATGCTGCCGCCGGAGCGTCTGGAATGGCTGGTGCCGGGCGTGATCGAGGCCAAGTGCATTGCGCTGGTTCGCAACCTGCCCAAGGCGCTGCGCAAGAATTTCGTGCCGGTGCCGGACTTCGTCAAAGCCGCATTGCAGCGCATGAGCTTCGCTGAGGGCTCGCTGCCTCAGGCGTTGGGCCGAGAACTGCTGCGTATGACGGGGGCACGGGTCAGTGATGAGGCTTGGGCCGAAGCCGCGCAACAAGTCGAAAGTCATCTGCGAATGAACCTGGAAATCGTCGACGGCCAAGGCCAGTTCCTGGGCGAAGGGCGAGATCTGGCAGAACTGACCGCTCGTTTTGCCGAAGCGAGCCAGGCGGCATTGGCCGTGCCGCACACCGCGAAAAGCCAGCAACCCGTCGAGGCTAAAGTGTTCGCCGCGGTGGCGCAAAAGACTCAACAGAAAATTGCCGGGCTGTCGATGACGGTCTATCCGGCGCTGGTGGAAGAAGCCGGAACCGTGAAGGAAGGGCGTTTCTCGACGCCGGCCGAAGCCGAGTTCCAGCATCGCCGCGCCTTGCAGCGTTTGCTGATGCAGCAACTGGCGGAGCCTGCGAAATTTCTGCGTGGCAAGTTGCCGGGGTTGACCGAGTTGGGTCTGATGTACCGCGATATGGGGCGCATCGACAGCCTGGTCGAAGACATTCTGCTGGCCAGCCTCGACAGCTGCATTCTCGACGGCGAAGACCCATTGCCGCGTGATGGCGCAGGGCTCGCGGCGCTGGCCGAGCGCAAGCGCGGTGCGTGGACCGAGCACGCTGAGCGTTTGGCGAAGCTGACGCTGGAAATCCTTAAGCACTGGCACGGCCTGCAAAAGCGCTTCAAGGGCAAAATCGACCTGGCGCAAGCCGTGGCCCTGAACGACATCAAGCAGCAGCTCAGTCATCTGGTGTACCCGGGCTTTGTCCGTGAAACCCCGATGCAATGGCTCAAGGAATTGCCGCGCTACCTGAAAGCGGTCGAGCAGCGCTTCGAAAAAATCGGTGCTCAGGTGCAGAGGGATCGGGTCTGGAGCGGAGAGTTGTCCGGCCTCTGGGCTCAATACCAGACCCGCGCCAACAAGCACGTCCAGGAAGGCAAACGCGATCCGCAGCTGGAACTGTATCGCTGGTGGCTGGAAGAATATCGGGTTTCGCTGTTCGCTCAGCAACTGGGGACCAAGGTACCGATTTCCGACAAACGCCTGAACAAGCAATGGAGCCAGGTCGAGCCCTGACACCTGAACCCTGTGGGAGCGAGCCTGCTCGCGAAAGCGGTGTGTCAGTCAATGTAGAGGTTGAAACTGACGGCCTCTTCGCGAGCAGGCTCACTCCCACATGAGGTCGGTGCATCGTTCTGCAAAAAGGGGCCAAACCCCAGCGTTTATGGCAAACTTCGCGCCTATAAACGCCGGCCCCGCGGTTTCAAGCCTTCACCGGCACTGGCGGAGTGGAATAAAGCGATGCCAGGTTTGTTTCCCATGACGGGAACAGACTCTTTGTGTGTTGGTACGTTGGTGCCAACGCTTTCTGCCTGAACAGTATTAGAGAAACGACCATGCATAACGTCGTCATCAGCGGTACCGGCCTGTACACCCCTGCCAACAGCATCTCCAATGAAGAGCTGGTGCAGTCTTTCAACGCTTACGTCGCGCAGTTCAACGCCGACAACGCAGACGCCATCGCCCGTGGCGAAGTCGACGCCTTGACCGAATCCAGCGTAGCGTTTATCGAAAAAGCGTCCGGCATCAAGAGTCGCTTTGTCATGGACAAGGACGGCATCCTTGATCCGAATCGCATGGCCCCACGCTTGCCAGAGCGCTCGAATGACGAGTGGTCTGTGCTCTGTCAAATGGCCATCGGCGCCGCCGAACAGGCCTTGCAGCGCGCTGGCAAAACCGCCGCTGACATCGACGGCGTGATTGTCGCCTGCTCCAACCTGCAGCGGGCCTACCCGGCCATTGCCATCGAAGTTCAGGAAGCGTTGGGTATCCAGGGTTTCGGTTTCGACATGAACGTCGCCTGCTCCTCGGCGACCTTCGGTATTCAGGCCGCTGCCAACAGCGTGCAGCTGGGCCAGGCCCGGGCGATCCTGATGGTTAACCCGGAAGTCTGCACCGGTCACCTGAACTTTCGCGATCGCGACAGCCACTTTATCTTCGGTGACGCCGCCACAGCGGTGATCATCGAGCGTGCAGACCTTGCAACGTCCAAGCACCAGTTCGACGTGGTCAGCACCAAGCTTTTGACCAAGTTCTCCAATAACATCCGCAACAACTTCGGCTTCCTCAACCGCGCAGCGGAGGAGGGCATCGGTGCCAGGGACAAACTGTTCGTGCAGGAAGGCCGCAAGGTGTTCCGCGATGTGTGCCCGATGGTGGCTGAGCTGATCGCTACACACCTGGAAGAGAACACGCTGAACATCAGCGATGTGAAGCGTTTTTGGCTGCACCAGGCCAACCTCAGCATGAACCACTTGATCGTCAAGAAACTGCTGGGTCGCGAAGCCACTGAAGCAGAAGCGCCGGTGATTCTCGACACTTACGCCAACACCAGCTCTGCAGGCTCGGTGATTGCGTTTCACAAGTATCAGGATGATCTGGCAGCCGGTTCGCTGGCGGTCCTCAGCTCGTTCGGTGCCGGTTACTCAATTGGTAGCGTAATTCTGCGCAAACTGTAGGAGCGAGCTTGCTCGCGATAAACCTGAGAGCGCCGCGGGGTGTCAGGTTTGCAGCGTTATCGTTGATGACCATCGCGAGCAAGGGGTTAACAACAAAACAGCCTGGCGTTGGTGTATCGGACGGATGATGGGGCCGATACACCAACGCCAGGCTGTAACAGCAGCTCAGGCGTCCTTGCCTGCGCCGTGTTGCGGGAATCAGAACTTCGCTTCGGCATCCAGTTGCAGGGTGTTGATGTCGGAGTTTTTTTGTTGATGTTGGCATTGGCAGGCTGCCGATATCCAGCTGACCAAAGCCTTCGTACCGTTTGAGCACGTTCTATTCCGGGCTTTGTCGGCGAATCACGGGTGTGGATTGCGCCCCGATAAGCGATACTCGCGGGGCTCAGACGCAAAGAAGTGGAGAGGTGGTTGATGCCGTTGCAACGTCTGGAAAGTCTGTCCGAAATCGCGCCTCAGACGTGGGATGCCCTCGTGCCTGAGCGTCAGCCGTTTCTAAGGCATGCCTTTCTCGGGGCCTTGGAAGACAGCGGCAGCCTCGGCCCACATTCCGGCTGGCAACCCGAGCACTTGCTGCATATAGAAGGTGATCGGCTCATCGCCGCGCTGCCCAGTTACCGCAAATGGCACTCCTACGGCGAGTACGTGTTTGATCACGCCTGGGCCGATGCCTGCGAGCGTGCCGGCATCGATTATTACCCCAAGCTTTTAACTGCCGTGCCGTTCAGCCCGGTCAGCGGGCCACGGTTGTTGGCGGCTAATGTCGAGGATGGCTTCGAGTTACTGAAGAGCCTGCCGGGCTACCTTGAAATTGAAGAACTCTCCAGCGCCCACATCAACTTCACCGATCCGTTTACCGATGCCGCATTAGCCGAACAGCCGGGTTGGTTGCAGCGAATCGGCTGCCAGTACCACTGGCAGAACCGCGGGTATCGGGACTTTCAGGACTTCCTCGACGTGCTCAGTTCGCGCAAGCGCAAGCAGATGCGCAAGGAGCGCGAGCAAGTGGCGGGGCAGGGCATTGAGTTCGAATGGCTGGAAGGTCGGCAATTGGCCGAGGCACAGTGGGACTTTGTCTATGCCTGCTATGCCAATACCTACGCGGTGCGTCGGCAAACGCCGTACCTGACGCGGGAGTTTTTCAGTCTGTTGGCCGAGCGCATGCCGGAGTCGATTCGCGTGGTGTTGGCCAAACAAGGCTCACGCCCGGTCGCGATGGCGTTCAGCCTGGTGGGGGGCGACAGTTTTTATGGTCGTTACTGGGGATGCCTGGCGGAGTTCGACCGTCTGCATTTCGAGACCTGCTTTTACCAGGGCATGGATTACGCGATTGCCCATGGCTTTCAGCGTTTCGATGCCGGTGCTCAAGGTGAGCACAAGTTGATTCGCGGGTTTGAACCTGTGATCACGCATTCCTGGCATTACTTGCGCCATGCGGGGCTGAAGGCGGCAGTCAAGGCATTCCTTGAAGAGGAGCGAGCCGGCGTTTTGGTCTACGCCGAGCAAGCAAGTGCCGCATTACCCTATCGGCAGTCTTGAAAACTATGTTCATTAAAAAAGGCCCTTCACGGAAGAGCCTTTTTGATGGGAAGTCTATGTATTAGTCATTACCACCACGCTGCCTGACAGTTATGAAGTTTTTTACCCGTCTCTGAGTTTTTGAATCTTTCGAGCGTGGGTTCGTTCGACCAATATGGGTAAGTTATATTGTTGGAGAGTGGTATGTTTTTGTTTCCTGGGAGGAAACATGCATATTCATACTTTGGTCTTACACAACTTACGGGAGTGGGGCTGTCCAGAGCTTCAGTGAGTTCTTGGGCGACTTGTTGCGGGTCTCGGATTTTGGTAATGAAACCGCTTTCCTTGCCGTTGATCGTGCAGTTGTACTCGTACTCGATTTTCGCCGATTCGATTTTTATATGTTCATCGATGCTCATTGCGTTGGCATTCACTTGAAAAAGACCGAGTCCGAAGAAAGTAACAGTTACGAATAATTTTAGAGGCTTCATGCAGCAATCCTTTGCTGGTTGGGTTAGTTGTTTTGTTTGGTGTTCCGAGTTGCGTTGTTGCTCGGGAAGAGTAACTTTCTTTCTATTAAGGAGTAAGGGCGGGGTTGTATCTGTTTGTGCGTGTTTTAGGTATGTCCAATTAGCATATTCAGGTTGTCTTGTACCCTTTGTGGGAGCGAGCCTGCTCGCGAAGGCGGTGGGTCAGACACAATCATGTCGACTGACACACCGCTTTCGCGAGCAGGCTCGCTCCCACAGGGGAGGTTGGTGTTTCGTATTAGTCGATGCCGACAAACCCGCCCGTCTGGTGTTGCCACAACCGCGCATACAACCCGCCATGGGCCAGCAGTTCAGCATGGCTGCCGGTTTCGGCGATCTTGCCGTTTTCCAGCACCACCAAGCGGTCCATCCGGGCGATAGTCGAAAGCCGGTGGGCGATGGCGATCACGGTTTTGCCCTGCATCAGGGTTTCCAGGCTTTCCTGGATCGCCGCTTCAACTTCCGAATCCAGCGCCGAGGTGGCCTCGTCCATGATCAGTATCGGCGCGTCCTTGAGCAGCACCCGGGCGATGGCAATCCGCTGACGCTGGCCGCCGGAGAGTTTCACCCCGCGCTCACCTACATGGGCGTCAAAACCGGTACGACCTTCAGCGTCCGACAGCAACGGGATGAACTCGTCGGCACGGGCCTTGTGCGCCGCTTCCCAGAGTTCGGCGTCGCAGGCATCGGGTTTGCCGTACAGCAAATTGTCGCGAATCGAACGGTGTAGCAGGGACGTGTCCTGGGTAATCATGCCGATGCGCTCGCGCAGGCTTTCCTGACCGACCTCGGCGATGTTCTGGCCGTCGATGAGGATGCGCCCACCTTCCACGTCGTAGAGGCGCAGCAGCAGGTTGACCAGGGTCGACTTGCCTGCACCGGAGGGCCCGATCAGGCCGATTTTCTCGCCGGGTTTGATCGTCAGGTTAAGGCCGCCAATGATTCCGCTCTTCTTGCCATAGTGGAAATCCACGTGCTCGAAACGTACTTCACCACGGGCCACGCTCAGCGGTTTGGCCTGGTCGCGGTCGGTGACGCTGACCGGTTGAGCGATGGTCTGCAACCCGTCCTGAACCATGCCGATGTTTTCGAAGATGCCGTTGACGACCCACATGATCCAGCCGGACATATTGACGATGCGGATCACCAGGCCAGTGGCCAGGGCAATGGCCCCCACGGAGATCAGTGACTGTGTCCACAGCCACAGGGCGAGGCCGGTGGTGCCGACGATCAGCAAGCCGTTCATGCTGGTGATGACCACATCCATACTGGTGACCACGCGTCCGGCCAGTTGGGCTTTTTCAGTCTGCTCTTCGATGGCTTCCTTGGCGTATTGCTGTTCAAAGTTGGTGTGCGCGAACAGCTTCAGGGTGGTGATGTTGGTGTAGCCGTCGACAATCCGCCCCATGAGTTTGGAGCGCGCATCGGACGACACCACCGAGCGTTCCTTGACCCGCGGCACGAAGTAGCAGAGTGCGCCGATGTAGGCGGCGATCCAGGTCAGCAGCGGGATCATCAGGCGCCAGTCGGCTTCGGCGAACAGCACCAGCGAACTGATCGCGTAGATCAGCACATGCCACAGCGCGTCCACCGCCTGCACGGCCGAATCGCGCAGCGAATTGCCGGTCTGCATGATGCGTTGGGCGATGCGCCCGGCGAAGTCGTTCTGGAAAAAATTCAGGCTCTGTTTGAGCACGTAACTATGGTTTTGCCAGCGGATCATGCTGGTCATGCCGGGGCTCAGGGTCTGGTGCACCAGCAGGTCATGCAAGCCAACGAACACCGGGCGCAGAATCAGCGCAACCACGGCCATCCAGGCCAGTTCGACGCCGTGTTCCTGGAAAAAATTGACGTTGGGTGTGCCTTGGGCGAGATCGATGATGCGGCTCAGGTAGCTGAACAGCGCCACTTCGATCAGCGCGCCGAACAGGCCGACGATCAGCAGGGCGACGAAACTCGGCCAGACCTGCTTCAAGTAATAGGTATAAAAAGGGAGAACCCGATCCGGAGGAGCCGCCGTCGGTGCATCGCGAAAAATGTCGATCAGTTTTTCAAAACGGCGATAAAGCATCAGTTCTCCGCCCGCGCACGGGCTCTCCTTTGAACAGTACGAGCGGCGCACTCCGGCAGCCGCTCAAGACGTCCTGTGTAGCTTAGTCGATGCGCTTGGCCGACTTGATGTACACAGGGTCGGCCGGCACATCTTTCATGCCGCCGCGGGTGGTGGTTGGCGCGTTGACGATAATGTCCACCACGTCCATGCCTTTGACGACTTTACCGAAAACGGCGTAACCGTCGCCGTTGTCGAGGAAGTCGTTGTCTTTGACGTTGACGAAGAACTGGCTGGTGGCCGAATCAGGAGCGGAAGTGCGGGCCATCGACAAAGTGCCACGGACGTTTTTCAGGCCGTTGTTGTGCTCGTTCTTGATCGGCTCCTTGGTTTCTTTTTGCTGCATTTGTTGAGTGAAGCCGCCGCCCTGGATCATGAAGCCTGGGATCACCCGGTGGAAAATCGTGTTGTTATAGAAGCCGCTGTCCACGTACTTGAGGAAGTTCTCGGTGCTTTTCGGCGCCTTGACCGGGTCCAGTTCGATTTCGATCTGGCCGTTGGTGGTGTCCAGCAGCACATGCGGCGCCTTGGCGGGCGTTGCAGCCATCAGGTTGGCGGCAAACAGAACGGAGCCAGCGACGAGGGCGATTTTTTTCAACATGGGTCAGTGATCCTGAGTGAGGTGGTGTCGACTGCGGTGAGAAACTCGAGCAGGGTTTGGTTGAAGCGTTCGGGTTGATCCAGCGGGGTGGCATGGCGCGAATCGGCGATGACCACCAGCCGCGCATCGGGCAGCAATTTTACATAGGTCTCTTTCAGCGAGACCGGGGTGTAGTCGTGGTCGGCGCTGACGATGAGGGTTGGACAGGTAACCTTCGACAGTCGTTCCTGAACGCCCCAACCCACGATCGCGTCGAAGCTGGCGAGATAAGCATGTTTGTCGTTTTTTGCCCAGCGCTCGGCCATTTTTTGGCGTAAATCAGCCTGTTCCGCCTTGGGGAACAGCTTGCTGCCCAAGGCCTTGCCGATGGTGCCCAGACTGAGCGCACGCATCAGGCTCCAGCGTTTGAACCACTGCCAATAGTCGTCGCGGCTGCGCAGCTTGACCTCGGGCGCGCTGTTGACGATGCACAGGCTTTTGAGCAATTGCGGGTGATCAACCGCTAGTTGAAAGCCGATCATGCCCCCCATCGACAGGCCCACATAGTGCGTCGGGCCCAGGTTCAAGTGTTCGATCAGGGCGATCAGGTCGGCACTGAACCCGGCGATGCTGTAGCGCTCACGGGGTTTATCGGAGCGGCCATGGCCGCGCACGTCCGGGACGATCACTCGGTAGTGCGTGGCCAGGGCCGGGATCTGTTTTTCCCAGTCCAGCGTGCTCGACCCCAAACCGTGGACCAACAGCAACGGCGTGCCGTGGCCATATTCCTCGTAGTGCAGGTTGCAACCTTCGTGTTCGAAATAGGCCATGCAATCACTCCATGTCAGGCTTGTTCAGGGGCGGCGAAAGGCACATCCAGCGGCGCGGTGTCGAACGTGCGCAGCAGGTCGATGAGAATCTGCGTTGCCGGGCCCAGCGGTTTGTCCTTGTTCGAATACAGATAAAAGCTTGGGTTGCGACTGCCACCCTGATCCAACGGTAGCAGCTTGAGCGTGCCTTCCTTGAGTTCCCGCTCGATCATGTGCCTAGGCAACCAGGCAAAGCCCAGGCCGCTGCTGACGAATGTCGCGGCGGTGGCCAGGCTGCCGACGGTCCAGCGCTGTTCGGCGCCGAGCCAGCCAACATCCCGTGGCTGCTGCCGACCGGAGTCGCGGATCACCACTTGCATCTGGGATTCCAGATCCTGGAAGTTAAGTTCGCGGTTCAGACGATGCAAAGGGTGTTCGGGGTGGGCAACGGCCACAAACTCTACGTCGCTCAATTCTGCGCCAAGGTAACCGGGAATGCTGAGGCCGGTGATGGCCAGGTCGGCCACACCTTCGAGCAACACTTCTTCTACACCCGATAACACCTCTTCGCGCAGACGCACGCGACAACCACGGCTTTGCGGCATGAACGCGGTCAAGGCGCGGACGAGGCGGGCGCTGGGGTAAGCGGCATCGACCACCAACCGCACTTCCGCCTCCCAACCTTGTTCCATGTGATGGGCCAGGTCTTCCAGCTGACTGGCCTGCTTCACCAGTTGCCGGGAGCGGCGCAGCAGCACGCCGCCCGCTTCGGTCAGCACCGCTTTGCGACCGTCGATGCGCAACAGCGGCACACCCAGTTGGTCCTGCATGCGCGCCACGGTGTAGCTCACTGATGACTGCGAACGATGCAGCGCTTCGGCGGCCTGGGCGAAGCCGCCGTGGTCGACCACGGCCTGAAGCGTTCGCCATTGATCAAGGGTCACGCGGGGCGCTTTCATGTATAGCTCCTCTTGTCCTAAGCTGGCGGCCCTTATTGGAGACTGCCGAATGAAAAAAATCTGTTGTATGGTGTTGGCGATGTTGCCGCTGACGGCGTTTGCTTATTCGATCGACGTGCAAAAGCAGTTGAACGGGTTGAGCATCGACTACAACGCATCTGCCACCGACAACGACATGGCCTCCATTCAGGTGAACAACTTCGGCCACACCGATGCAGTCTGCAAGGTGGTGTTCAACAATGGCCCGGAGGCGCCGCGCACCCGTAAAATCGTAGTGCTCGCCGGCAAACACAGCTATGCCACCGCCAAGTTCACCCGCAGCATCATCAAAATGCGCATCGACCTGACCTGCACTCCGAAATAGCATCAAACCCCCACAGGATCTCCCACTAGGTATGCTCCGCTTATAAACGAATTTATTGATGGTTTATAGCAGTTATTTGCGCTTTTACATCGATATGACTCTGTTTAACCTTTACTCCATCGACCTACAGCATTCTCAGATGGAGCCTACATCCCATGTCACGCGTTCTGATCATCGAAAGCAGTGCCCGTCAGCAAGACTCGGTCTCCCGTCAACTGACCCAGACTTTTATCAGCCAGTGGAAAGCGGCTCACCCGAACGACCAAATCACCGTTCGTGACCTGGCCGTCAACCCGGTCCCGCACCTGGACATCAACCTGTTGGGCGGCTGGATGAAACCTGCCGAACAGCGTAACGACATCGAACAGGCTTCCCTGGAACGCTCCAATCAGTTGACCGACGAGCTGCTGGCCGCTGACGTGCTGGTCATGGCGGCGCCAATGTACAACTTCGCCATCCCTAGCACCCTCAAGGCCTGGCTCGACCATGTGCTGCGTGCCGGCGTGACGTTCAAATACACCGACACCGGTCCTCAAGGATTGCTCAGCGGCAAGCGCGCCTACGTGCTGACGGCTCGCGGCGGGATCTACGCCGGAAGTACTGCGGATCATCAGGAACCCTACCTGCGTCAGGTCATGGGCTTCATCGGGATTCACGATGTGACCTTCATCCATGCCGAGGGCATGAACCTGGGCGGCGACTTCCAGGAAAAGGGCTTGAACCAGGCCAATGCCAAGCTTGCCCAGGTGGCCTGAACCGTTAATCGCCAGATAATCGCTGGATGGTCTAGTGACCTGGCGCAACCGCTTAAAGCCTTACGCGCATCGAACCTCCCTTTGCACTTGTTGCTCCTGAGTGCTGTAGCCCGATTGAACGCATTGGCGAGATCGGGCTTTTTTTTGCCTGCGATTTAATGACCGAACACACAAAACCCAATGTAGGAGCGAGCTTGCTCGCGATGGAGTGTCATTCGACACAATGTTGCCTGACACTCCATCGCGAGCAAGCTCGCTCCTACACAGGGTTTTGTGTGTTGGCTGACTGTTCGCGATATCGAGTAAAAACCGCTATCGTCGCCGCCATTCGAAACGAGGCGAGCATGGGCTATCTACTTTTTGTCACGCTGATTCAAGCGTTTTCCTTCAGCCTGATCGGTGAATACCTGGCCGGTCATGTCGACAGTTACTTCGCGGTTCTGGTGCGGGTGGTGCTGGCGGGGCTGGTGTTTATTCCGCTGACGCGCTGGCGCCAGGTCGAACCGGCGTTCATGCGCGGCATGTTGTTGATCGGTGCGTTGCAGTTTGGCGTGACCTACGTCTGCCTGTACCTGAGCTTTCGGGTGCTGACGGTGCCGGAAGTGTTGCTTTTCACCATCCTCACACCGCTGCACGTGACGCTGATCGAAGACGCGCTGAATCGCCGCTTCAATCCGTGGGCATTGGTCGCAGCACTGGTGGCGGTCGCGGGCGCGGCGGTGATTCGCTACGACCGGATCAACCCGGACTTCTTCATGGGTTTCCTGCTGCTGCAACTGGCCAACTTCACCTATGCCGCCGGGCAGGTGCTTTATAAGCATTTGGTGGCGCGCCACCCAAGCGATCTGCCGCATTACCGGCGCTTCGGCTATTTCTACCTCGGCGCATTGGCGGTGGCATTGCCAGCGTTTTTGCTGTTCGGCAAACACAACTTTCTGCCTGACGCGCCGCTGCAATGGGGCGTGCTGGTGTTTCTGGGCCTGGTCTCGACCGCGCTTGGCCTGTACTGGTGGAACAAGGGGGCCTGCCTGGTGAATGGCGGGACGCTCGCGGTGATGAACAACCTGCATGTACCCGTGGGGTTGTTGATCAATTTGCTGATCTGGAATCAGCATGAGGAACTGGGGCGGTTGCTGCTCGGTGGGTCAGTGATTCTGATGGCGGTGTGGATCAGTCGGTTGGGTCTACGCCAATCAGCAGTCGCGCGCTGAACCTGTGGGAGATTCCATGTTTCAGGGAAAACTTGCAGGCTCAAATTGGGTTGATACTCACTCTGGTTTTTCATGAGGGTGAATGCCACCCGTCCGAGGACCAAAGCAATCACCAGCAACACCATCAACACCAGACTGGAATGCAGGAGCGGATGCTGATCTAAGGCACCCCATAGGTCTTGGGCGTTGAGCCAGAGCTGTTTGATATCCATGGGCGGAAATGATTCTTCTATAGGACGCGACAGGCCGATCAGAGCGTTTAAGACGCTTTGTATTACGCTCGAGGACAAATCAGGCAACAAAAACGCGACTGTTTATTGCCGATTGCATAAAGAAACTCGGCCTGAGCGCCCGAAACCGGTACCCTATGCAGCTGTTTTTTTGTATTTCTTCGAGGTAGCACCCGTGTTTTCCCAATTCGCCCTGCACGAACGCCTGCTCAAAGCCGTGGCCGAGCTTAAATTTGTCGAGCCAACGCCAGTGCAAGCAGCGGCTATTCCGCTGGCGCTCCAAGGGCGTGACCTGCGGGTGACAGCGCAAACCGGTAGCGGCAAAACCGCAGCCTTCGTTTTGCCGATCCTCAACCGTCTGATCGGCCCGGCAAAAGTCCGCGTCAGCATCAAGACCCTGATTCTGTTGCCGACCCGCGAGTTGGCCCAGCAGACCATCAAGGAAGTTGAACGCTTCGCCCAGTTCACGTTCATCAAGTCCGGCCTGATCACCGGCGGTGAAGACTTCAAGGTCCAGGCCGCCATGCTGCGCAAGGTGCCAGACATCCTGATCGGTACGCCGGGCCGGATGATCGAGCAACTGAACGCCGGCAACCTCGACTTGAAAGAAGTCGAAGTGCTGGTCCTCGACGAAGCGGATCGTATGCTCGACATGGGCTTTGCCGAAGACGTCCAGCGTCTGGTAGAAGAGTGCACCAATCGCCAGCAGACCATGCTGTTCTCCGCCACCACCGGCGGTTCGGGCCTGCGCGAGATGGTTGCCAAGGTGCTGAACAATCCAGAGCACCTGCAGCTCAACAACGTCAGCGACCTGAACGCGACGACCCGTCAGCAAATCATCACCGCTGACCACAACCAGCACAAAGAACAAATTGTGAACTGGCTGCTGGCCAACGAGACCTATCAGAAAGCCATCGTGTTCACCAACACCCGGGCCATGGCCGACCGTATCTACGGCCGCCTGGTGGCGCAGGACTACAAGGCGTTCGTTCTGCACGGTGACAAAGACCAGAAAGACCGCAAACTGGCGATCGATCGCCTGAAGCAGGGCGGCGTGAAGATCCTGGTCGCCACCGACGTCGCCGCTCGCGGCCTCGACGTGGAAGGCCTGGACCTGGTGATCAACTTCGACATGCCGCGCAGCGGCGACGAATACGTTCACCGCATCGGTCGCACCGGCCGTGCCGGTAACGATGGCCTTGCCATCTCGCTGATCTGCCACGGCGACTGGAACCTGATGTCGAGCGTCGAGCGCTACCTCAAGCAGAGCTTCGAGCGCCGCACCATCAAGGAAGTCAAAGGCACCTACGGCGGACCGAAAAAGGTCAAGGCCTCGGGCAAAGCCGTTGGCGTGAAGAAGAAAAAGGTCGACGCCAAAGGCGACAAGAAGAAAACCGGCGCCAAGGCCCCGACCAAGCGCAAAATCGCCAACCGCCCGAAGACCGACGCCCTGTCGCTGGTCAGCAAGGACGGCATGGCGCCGCTCAAGCGCCGCAAGCCGGAAGCGCCGGCTGCTGAATAAAGCTGTGTCGCGACCCATAAAAAAACCGGACTAATGTCCGGTTTTTTTACGTCGAGAGATCTGCTACTAACCCTCGGCTTTTTTATCTGCCGTCTTCAACTCCTTCATGCGCTGATCGATCAACTGGCACTTGTCCGGCAAATCCGCGCTGGCCGTCCTCAAATCCATTTTCTGCAACTCGTCGTTGATCTCCTTGGCCTTCGTTGGATTCTGCTCGGTGAGCGTGGCCACTTCCTTGGCCAATTGTTCGCGCTTGGCCGTGGCTTCCTCGGGCGTGCAGGCCCAGACGGGGAGGGAGCAGGCGAGAGTGGCGGCCAGGGTGATTTTTAGCAGGGTTTTCATGGGGTGGGCCTCAGTTCCGGTTTAAGGCGGGTTACCCGGTTGAGGGTTGAGATCAGGGGAAAGTTCAGCGAATTGTTTCCAAAACTTGAGTGACGGTGGGGGTGCGGTCTACAGAACAATACGGAACCTTGTAGGAGCGAGCTCGCTCGCGAAGGACTTGAAAGCAACGCGTTCATTCAGGACGAACGCGTTATCGTTAACGTCCTTCGCGAGCAAGCTCGCTCCCACAGGTTTTTTTGTGGTTTGGGCGAAGGGGTTATCAGCCTTTCACCGCTATACACATCTCCATTTCCATCACATCGGTCTTCTGGTCATAGGCAGCTTCCACCGGATAACGCTCGAAACCCGGACGCTGGTCGTAGGCCAATCCGCTTTCAGGCATCCACTTTTCGCAAAACTCACCCCACGCCGCAGGAATGTCACGGACCGGGCCTTTGAAGTGGGCGACAGCGTAGCGCCCGCCAGGCAGGTGAGTGACGGCGAACGGATAGTTGGGTTCGAAGTCGGCGGGCACTTCGACGCAGGCGTCGTAGCGGCAGTATTGCGGCGGTGTGATGCTCGGGTCGTCATGGCCGATGCCGTAGCGCACGCGGTTGAGCAGGTTGTTTTCGATCATCCATGGGGCGACGGTTTCGCGCCAGAAAGTGCCGATTTCCGGGCCGTAGGGGCCGGTGTAGCGCAGGTAGGCGATGCGGGCCGGGGGCAGGGTTTTCAGGGTAACGTTCATTGGGGATCCCTATGAGTGACAGCAGCTGGCCGGTTCCTTGTCTTCATACCGATCATGATGCCGTACCCATTCCATG
Organism: Pseudomonas sp. ASL7; assembly: GCF_056680375.1. Taxonomy (NCBI): domain Bacteria; kingdom Pseudomonadati; phylum Pseudomonadota; class Gammaproteobacteria; order Pseudomonadales; family Pseudomonadaceae; genus Pseudomonas; species Pseudomonas sp. ASL7. The sequence goes on from NZ_CM155279.1 coordinate 37,229, forward strand.
ATTTCTTGTTCATTACGCCCCTTGGGTGTGAGGTCGAGGTAGTTGTAGGCGCCGACCAGCAGGTCCAGGCCTCGGGCATAGGTGGAGTAGGTGTGGAAGATTTCGCCGGCGTCATTGCGATAAAACACGCTGAGTCCGGGGAGTTCTTCTTCGGCACCGTCGGATTTTTCGTAGTTGTAGGTGGCGGTTCCGGCGGCGACTTCTTCGGCTCGGGCCGAGACGCCGAAGTCGTAGTTGAAGTCGGAACCTTCCGACGACACCCAGTCGAATTTCCAGCCCATGCGCTGTTTGAAGGGCTGAAATTCGGCGAACGGTGCATGGGAAACCGCCACCACGGCCACGTCATGGTGAGCCAAGTGCTGGTTGGCGCCGTCGATGTGGTCGGACAGGAACGAGCAACCGGAGCAGCCTTCATCCCAGCCTTCGCCGAACATGAAGTGGTAGATGATTAACTGGCTACGGCCACCGAACAGGTCGGCGAGTTTCAGTTCGCCCTGGGGGCCCTGGAAGCGATAGTCCTTGTCGATTTTCACCCAGGGCAGGGCGCGCCGTTCGGCGCTGAGTTTGTCCCGCTCCCTGGTGAAGGCTTTTTCGTGGGCCAAGTGCCGACGGCGCGCGGAGACCCATTCTTCTCGGGATACGACCGCATGATTCTGAATCTTCATGGTGATTTCTCCTGCGCAATGCTGGGAGGTGATCTACACAGATTAGTCGTTTGGCCTACGCTCAATTCGACATGCCGCCGGTCGGTACACGTATGAAGCTCAGCCGAACGGCTGCGCCTGGCGCCGGTCACAACTATAAAGGACATCTCACTCTCGCTTTGGAGGTTGAATCAGGATGACGACTTATAACTGGGATTTGATTGAACGCCTGTTGCACGAAGCCCAGAACAGCGCCGGTCACAGCTTCACGCCACGCCCCTATGCCGAACAGTACGCAGCCGAGAAATCGGCGGCGGGAGAGCCGATTGAAAACCTCGATCACCTGAAAGCGGTAGCTGGCGAGTACGAAAAGTTACTGTTGCTGCGAGGTTATATCGAGCCCCGGCCGGAGGATCAGGGCGGTAATGGCTCGAACTACATTTTGACGATGCGAGGCTCGCGCTTATTGAGCCTGCTCGACAGCTGCATTCCGGGTAATGACCATCCGCGGCAGGTGCTGGATGAGCAGGAAGATCCGCTGGATGAGGCAACGTTTGAAAGAATTGCGTCCAACGCACAAATTGCCTGAAGAGTACTGGAAACCCTTGTGGGAGCGACGGTGCGGCGATCCGACCTGCTCGCGAAAGCAATGTGTCAGTTAACAATGATGTTGCTGGCATACCGCTTTCGCGAGCAGGCTCGCTCCCACATTGATTTACGTTGGGTTTAACTTTGTTTCGTTGCCTTCAGACACTTCAAATCGCTGAAGTCCTTCCTCACCCCATCTATCTTCTTCAACAACCGCTGGCGCTGAGTCGGCGTACTCTCGGTCATCAAATCCACCAGCAACCCACGCGTCTGCGCTTCAGTATTGGCGTAGGACTGACGGTAGGCTGGCGTCCATAAACTCTCGCGATTCACCAAAAGTGTTTCTATACGCTGTGGGAATTCAGGGCTCTGGCGCTGCGCTACCGCGTCACTGAACTGCTTCTGCCAATGGGCGCGGTTGGCGATCCTCTGTTGATTCTGATCACCCAACGCGTTCGCCCACGAAACGACCCGTTGGTGTTGGGTGGCATTGAGCGGTCCGAGCCAGTCATTCAGGCGTTTTTCCAGGCGCTCGCCACGCTCCTTGATCTGTTGGGCGAGAGGTGGTTTGAGGTATTTCTCCTGGTATTTGCGCAGGTCTTTGGCGAAGGCGTCGTTCATCTCCGCGACTTGCTTGTCGTCCAGCCCCTTTAACAACTCAATGGCTGACGGGGTGATTTTCCGGGCGGTCTCGGCGATTGCCTGTTTGGCTTCTTGTGTACGGGCTTGCAGCTCGGCGTCGGTGACCTGGTTGGTCTCGACCATGACCTGCAACCGGTTCAGCCAGTCGAGGTAGCCCGGCAACTGGGTGCTGCAATGCCAGCTCAGGTGCTCTTTGAGGCGTTCGTCAAGCCAGCCCTTCTGCTCGCTGTTCATGTCCAGGTAGTCGCTGAGCGTCCAGGGAATGATCACGTCGAGATTGCGGTAGGCCAGACCTATACGGCTGCACGCGCAGAGGACGACGCTCAGGGCGATGAGAGCGGCGAAATGCTTCAACCAGCGCGTCATGGGCGAGTCCTGCGTAAGCGTAGGTTCTCATGTGATCGCGGGATGAACCCTGCAGTTCAGCCAATCAGTAAAACGCACGTTCAGCCTTGAGTGTCACCTGGCCGTCGCACTGGCTGTTATGCCCTGAATAAGCCGAGCAGTCGCTGCCGCTCAAGCTGGAGTCGCTGTAGATCAGGTCCAGGTCGATCCCCATGAACGGTCGCGAGAGTTGCACCGACCAATCGGTAAAACTGGCGACGTATCCCCCGTCGACGGACACCGGTGAATTGAGCTGGTGCGTGGTGTACTTAAGGCTGATCCCGATGCCAAACGGTTGATTGCCGCCGAGGTCGGCGAATACGGTGCTGTTCCGTTTGTCCGGGTCGTTGCTTAAGGCTGCGCCGAAACGGCTACCGAGCAGGGTCAGGCCACCGAACAGCTCCTGGCTGTCGAGGGTGTCCACTTTCGGATAGCTGTAGTGGATCATGCCGACTTCGTAGCCAAGGGTACGATCGAAAGGTTGTTTGAAGCCCATGTAGGAATCGACTTCCAGGTTGTTCCCCGGACTCAACCCGACGCTCGGTGACCATTGGCCCGCATAGAATCCGCTGTCGTGGCTCAGGTCGAGCCCGCCGTGGAACGAGCCGGTGCTGGAAGGTTTGACCAATCCCTGAGCCATGCTGCGGCTGGGAGTGGTGCCGAGTTTGAGATCGAAGTCGCCCAGTTCACGCTGAAAGATTTGCGCGTGGGCAACTGAACACGACAGCAAGGTGCCGAGCAATATGAGTGAGGGCTTGAGCATGCGTCATTCCATGAGCAGCGCGCAGCAGGCACCGTAAACCTACTGAAACGCTTGATCTAGACGGGTGCAAGCATACCGGCGAATGCTCGGCATCGAAGGCCGTTCGTCGATTTTTGAAATATTGATGTGTTGGCGGGGTGTTGCGGGGAGGGTTCCAGTCCAAGCGCTTCGAAGCTCAAAGCGCTTTGGGACCAGTTAAAGCAGGGTGTTACTTCTTGCCGAGTGTAATCTGCTTGGACGGGCCGAATGTCTGGCCGCTGACGCCTTTGGCAATTTGCTGGATTTCGCCGCCGGACTTGAGGAACGCAGCAATCTGGTTGTTGATCGATTCGCTGGTTTCAACGGCTGGAGCTGGCTTTGCTTTGCTGTTGGATGCTTTTACACGCATGGCGGCCATTAACCTGTAGAAAATTAACTTGGCCAGGCATCGTACAGGAAATACTTGACAATTGCTTGGTAAATATCCCCCTGAAATAATCGGGGCCGACGCTTGATTATTCACCGGTAATTGTTCGAGTTGTCCGGCTAAGCTGCTGTTTTAAATAAGAACATTGTGTGTGGAAAAACCGATTCGGTTCGACAGGTGCTGGCCAATGCTGCCGGATCGGTCTGACGAGCGGCCGCGAGCTCGCTGACAAAACCCCGGAAAATTAAGGGGTTCAGAGGAATTTCTGCCGCCACCGGGCTGGCCGCCAAACACCGCCCGTAAAACCGGGTAGAATGCCGCCCACGCAATGAGGGTATTGGAAATGGCTTTAGTCGGGCGTTACAACAGTTTGCAAGTGGTTAAACACACTAACTTCGGTTTATATCTGGACGGTGGCGCGGAGGGCGAAATCCTTCTGCCTAATCGTTATATTCCCAAAGATATTCCCAGCGAAGATGAAGATTGGCTCAACGTTTTTATTTATCTGGACAGCGATGACAAACTCATCGCAACTACCGAAAAGCCGAAAGTTCAAGTCGGTGAATTCGCCAGTTTGAAAGTCGTTGAAGTCAACAGCATCGGTGTATTCCTGGATTGGGGCCTGCCGAAGGATCTGTTGCTGCCATACTCCGAAGAAAAGCGTCAGATGACCGCTGGCGAGTATTGCGTGGTGCACGTCTACCTCGACAAGCATACCCGCCGCATCACCGCGACGGCGCGTCTGGATCGCTACCTGGACAAGACTCCGGCCAACTACACCCCGGGCCAGGAAGTTGACTTGCTGGTGGCTGAAGCCACGGACATGGGCTTCAAGGCGATCATCAACAACAAGCACTGGGGCCTGATTCACAAGAACGAAATCTTCAAGTTCATGCGCGCCGGTAAAGAAGAGAAGGGCTTTATCAAGGAAGTCCGTGCCGACGGCAAAATCAGCTTGAGCCTGCAACCGGTCGGTGAAGAAGCTGCCACCAGCCTGAACTCGAAGATTCTCGCCAAGTTACGTGAAAACAACGGCAGCCTGCCGGTCAGCGACAAGAGTGACCCGACGGTGATCAGCAGCCTGTTTGGCGTCAGCAAAGGCAACTTCAAAAAAGCCATCGGTGCGTTGTACAAGAACGGCCAGATCGTCATTCATGCTGATCGCATTGAACTAAGCTGACCTCGCGTCAGGCGCCATCGGCGCTGTTTGTGCGATCCGCAGGTTGGGGGTTTTGCTTTAACTGTCGAGTCATTGCCATGGATATTGTCGAGGTGTTCCAGTGAGCGCCACCCGTCGTAACGCCGATGGGTTTGCGCTGCAAGTGATGGTTGGCTTGTGCCTGATCTGGGGCGTTCAACAGGTCATGATCAAGTGGGCGGCGCCTGATATCGCACCTGTGATGCAGGCCGCGGCGCGATCGGGTATTTCCGCGTTGCTCGTAGGATTGCTGATCTGCTGGAAGGGCGGTTGGGATCAGGTCGGCCGCACCTGGCGTGGCGGATTGTTGGCCGGTGCTTTATTTGGCCTGGAGTTCTTCTTCATTTCCGAAGGATTGCAGCTGACCACGGCCGCACACATGTCGGTGTTTCTCTATACCGCACCGATTTTCACCGCGTTGGGCGTTCATTGGTTGTTGCCCAGTGAACGTTTAAGGCCCGTCCAATGGCTGGGAATCTTCCTCGCCTTCGTCGGGATCGCCGTCGCGTTTGCCGGCGGGGTGTCCTGGGACAACCTCGATCACCGCATGTTGATGGGCGATGCATTAGGCATACTGGCCGGGGCCTCGTGGGGCGCGACCACGGTGGTGGTGCGTGCTTCGCGCCTGTCGGAAGCACCCGTGACCCTGACGCTGTTCTATCAATTGATTGTGGGGTTCGTCGGTCTGTTGTTGATCGCGATCCTCAGCGGCCAGGTCACCCACGTCAACCTGACCACTGTCGCGGTGGCCAGTGTCCTGTTTCAGGGGCTGGTGGTGTCGTTCTTCAGTTACCTGACCTGGTTCTGGCTGCTGCGCCGTTATCTGGCGGCGAACCTGGCGGTTTTTTCATTCATGACACCGTTGTTCGGTGTCACGTTCGGCGTGGTGTTGCTGGGTGAAAAATTGAGCCTCAACTTCATCATCGGCGCCGTGCTGGTGCTATTGGGCATCACGTTTGTCAGCGCTGAGCAGTGGGTTCGCCGTCGTTTACGCAAAGCCCTCGGGCAATACTGACCGGGCGCAGTAACAACCCGCCGGCGATGAACAAACCACTGCCGGCGACCACTAACGCTGGCTGTAACCCTCCACTGAAATGGCTACTTACCGCGGCCAGCAACGGTCCGGTGAGTTGGCCCACGGCGAAGCACGCCGTCAGCAATCCCGCATTGCGCTGGGTGGCATGGGGCGCCAACTCCCGGGAGCGTTGCATCACCAACTGCATGCAGGCCAGGAACGGCGTGCCACACAGGATCACCCCCAACGCCAGGCCCGGCCCGCTGCCCAACAGGCAGGCGAACACGCCGGCGGCTTGCAGCCATAACGTCGCCATCAGCCAATAACGAGTGCCATTCGGGCGTTGTCGACGCAGGCTGACCAGCACCACGCCGATAGCCGACGCCAGCCCGAAGCACGGCCAGAACAGATCGGCCTGCCATTGACCATGGAACTGCGCGTTAGCCATTTGCGAGAGGAAAGTGGCCGGAATGATGTAGCCCAAACCGTATAACCCATAGATCACGCCTAAACGGGCAATGCCTTGATTGCCGGAAGTCGTGGCGGTGGGGACGACAGTCGCAGTCGTGGCAGGTTGGGGCAGCAATGGCAGAATCCCCAGCAGCATCACCAGACCGACGCCGGCATACACCAGCCACAAGGTGGCGGAAGTCTGACCCAACAGGTTCGAACCCAAGGCCAGCAGTCCTGTCAGAAAAATACCTAAACCGGGTCCGGCAAACACCAGGGCGCCCAGCCGCGGACGACCGGCCGCTACGGCCAGTGGTTGGCTCAGCGCCGTGATCATCACCAACACCCAGGCGCTGGCCACTCCGGTCCCGAAACGCAGCATTAGATGCGACCAGAAACCATTGGCCCAGAACGATGCCAAGGTCAGCAAGACGCAGAGCCACAAACCACCCAGCAAACGCCGGCGGACTTGCTCGGGGCGCCGGGAAAACATCGCGTCAACCGCGCCAACGAAGTAGCCGAGGTAGTTGGCGGCTGCGATCAGACCGGCGGCGGTCAGGTCGATCTGACCTTCGCTGAGCAAGTGCGGCAATTGCGGCGTGAGCGCGAAACGCCCGATGCCCATGGCCATCATCAGGGCGATAAAACTGGCGAGTAAGCGAATCAGAGGGGACATGATCTGAGCTCCTTCAGGGGATCAATGACCGTCAGGCTAGGACTGATTGACTTTCTTTAAAAATGAATAATAGTGAGTAACTTGTTCTGATTTGGAGAATGCCGTGGAATTCAGCCAATTGCGGATCTTCCAGGCCGTGGCGCAGGAGGGTTCGATCACGCGTGCTGCCGAACGGTTGCATCGGGTGCCGTCGAACCTGTCGACGCGGCTCAAACAACTTGAAGAACAGCTTGGAGTAGAACTCTTCGTTCGTGAGCGTCAGCGTTTGCAGTTATCACCAGCGGGAAAAGTCTTGCTGGATTACACCGCCAAGCTCTTCGCCTTGCATGACGAAGCCAGTGCGGCCGTGCAGGGCGGGCAACCGGCTGGCGACTTCGTGCTCGGCACCATGTACAGCACGGCTGCCATTCACCTGCCAGGGCTGTTGGCGCGCTATCACCGCACTTACCCGGCGGTGAACCTGCAGGTGCAGTCCGGACCCAGCGGCGAATTGCTGGAAGGTTTGCTCACCGGTCGGCTCGACGCGGCATTGGTGGACGGCCCGTTGGAACTGGCCGGGCTCGATGGCGTGCCATTGTGCGACGAACGGCTGGTGCTGATCAGCGAGGCCGATCACCCGCCGGTGCGCAGCGCCTTGGATGTGGAAGGTCGGTCGGTGTTCACCTTTCGGCAGGGTTGTTCTTACCGGATGCGCCTGGAAGCCTGGTTTGCTCACGATCACGCGGCCATGGGGCGTGCGATGGAGATTGAATCCTATCCGGGGATGCTTGCCTGTGTGATTGCCGGCTCGGGCGTGGCGCTGATGTCGGAGTCGATGCTCGCCAGCCTGCCGGGCCGTGAAAGCGTGGCGGTGCATCCCTTGGCTGAGCCGTTTGCCAGTGCCACAACCTGGCTGATGTGGCGCAAGGGCATGGTCGGGGCCAATCTGAATGCTTGGATCGAACAGCAACAAGCGGTTTATCCGTGCGCAGCGATTCAGGCTCAGGCGATTGCTTGAACTAACGGTCAGGAATTTGGATTGATTCAGTAACAGATCATTGAGGATTTTGGCGAGCATTGCGTAGGACTTCGGACTATTATCAGTGCGAAGCGGCTACAGAATTCCGGCCGCTCGGCACTACCCAAAAGGGGGCACCATGAAAGAGAAAATCCAAAACTGGCTGCACGACCTGGGTGTCGCACTCGGTTTAATCGAACCGCCTCTGCAACCTGTGCCTATTCGCACTGACGACGAACAACGCCGACGCCAGCAGCGCCGCCGGTAATCACGCGCAGCCGTTGTTGTAGCAGCTGCCGAGCCTGCGTTCGACCGTGTAGGAGCGAGCTTGCTCGCGAGAAATGTAAGAGCAACTCGGTTATCCAGATCGCACGCGTGATCGTTGACGTCCATCGCGAGCAAGCTCGCTCCTACACAGTCGGACGCAGAGCTGCTACAGGGCGCATCGGCGAAATTAAGCGGTGGCAGACTTAATGCCGCGCAATCTCCAGCAAAAACCGACTCAAGTCATTGGCCGTCGTCGCGGTCTTGAGCATTTGATCTTCTTCTGCCGTAAACGCCGTCAACCCTAGCTCATCCTCCAGATGGAAGATCAGCTCTTCGATATCTTCTTTATCCAATCCCAACTGCGCGAGGCTCGCGTTGTCGTCGAAGTCATCCTGACTTTCCAGCAAACGGCTGATAAAGCGATGCACGGCGGCACGAACGGCGGCTCTTTTCATGGTCGATCTTCGAGGGCGTTATTGTTGTTGTCCCTGCATCTGAATCGTTATTGTCCCTGCGTCTGAGTACAGCAGGCTTCAGCCGTGCTGGTGCTGCCACTGGTCAAACTGATGATGTTCAAAAGCACTTTCCTTCAGGCGAAAAAAAACGGGTGTGGCAACCGACGCCACACCCGCCGAAGAAAACATCAAATTGTTATGGTCAGCTTAGGCGGCGCTAGTCACCAGCGCCGGGCGGCGGGACAGCAGGCTGACGAGCACGAAGCTCACCAGGCCTACGCCGAGGCTGTAATAGATCGGGGTGTTGGCATCCAGGCCATCCTTGAACATGAACAGCAGCGCCGTGGCAAAGCCCATGCCCATGCTGGCGATAGCACCGGCGGTGGTTGCGCGTTTCCAGAAAATCGCACCGATCAGCGGGATCAGCATGCCGCCCACCAGCAGGTTGTAGGCCAGGGTCAGGGCGCTGATGACGTCATTCACGACCAGAGCGATGCCCAGTACGACGATGCCGGTCAACAGGGTGAACAGGCGGTTCATGCCCAGGCTCGACTGTTTACCGCCACGCAGTTTCGGCAGCAGGTCTTCGGTCAGGGTGGTAGCAGCGGCGAGCAGGCCGGCGCTGGCGGTGGACATCATGGCCGCCAGGGCAGCCGCGATCACCAGACCACGGATACCGTCCGGCAGGGACAGTTTGACGATGGCGGCGAAGGCGTTGTTGACGTTGTCCAGGTCCGGGATCAGCACATGAGCGGCCATGCCGATCAGGGCGCAGGCCAGGCCGTAAAGGATGCAGTAGAAGCCTGCGAATGTACCGGCGACCTGAGCAACCTTGGCGCTCTTGACGGTGAACACGCGCTGCCAGATGTCCTGGCCGATCAGGATCCCGAAGAAGTAGATCATGAAGTAGGTGATGATGGTGTCCCAACCAATCGTGGTGAAGCTGAAGGCGGTGGCCGGCAGTTTCAACACCAACTGATCCCAGCCACCAACGCGGTACAGGCAGATTGGCAACAGGATGAACATCAGGCCCACGGTCTTGATCACGAACTGGACGATGTCGGTCAGGGTCAGGGACCACATGCCGCCGATCGCGGAGTAGATCACCACCACGCCACCGCCGAGCAATACCGACAGCCAGAACGGCAGGCCGAACAGCACTTGCAGCACGGTGCCAATGGCCAGGATCGAGACCACGCCGATCATCAGCGCATAGGCCAGCATGATCACCGCGCTCGCGGAGCGGGCCATCGGGTTGTAGCGTTTTTCCAGGACCTGGGTAACGGTGTAGATCTTCAGCTTCAGCAGCGGTTTGGCGAGGAACAGGTTCAGCGCCACGATCCCGCAACCGAGGGCCGCGCAGAGCCAGAAACCGGAGATGCCATGGACGTAGCCCAAGCGTACGGTGCCGACGGTGGACGCGCCGCCCAGAACGGTGGCGGCCATGGTGCCCATGTACAGGCTCGGGCCGAGGTTACGACCTGCGACCAAAAAGTCTTCGTTGGTCTTGGCCTTGCGCATGCCGTAGTAGCCGAGCATCAGCATCGCGGCTGCGTAGATGAGAACGACGAATAAATCCAATGCCATGATGGCGTAACTCCGATTGTCTTTTTTATGGTGAGGCTAAATTTCAATGAGGCAATGAAACCGTTTTTTGTAGCGAGGGAGCTTGCTCCCACTGGCTGCGAAGCAGCCCAAAAACCTGCAGTCGAGTTTCCTCAGGAGAATCTCACTGGCCTGTTTTTCAACTGCCGGGCAGCCGAACGGGAGCAAGCTTCCTCGCCACAGAGGTTCCGTTTATCACTGTGCTTTTTGAATAATGCGACGTGTCACAGCGCCGGCTTGCCGAGAGAACCCGTGCCGTTACTGCGTGCATCGTCAGGGGTGAATACTCGCGGTGCGTTTGCTGTCCGGGATCTGATCGACTAAACGAAGCCCGCATCGGCGCTGAAGGCGCCGAAGCAGGCTTCGCGATCGTTACATGCAAAGGCTGCCACCAGACAGGCGGCAGCTTGCAAGACCTGATCACGTTCGCTCATGGCCGATTTTCAGCGATGGACAACACCAGGCAGTACGCAGAGCATTTCGTACAGCAGGTTGGCCGCCAGCAGCGAGGTGTTGCCGGTGGTGTCATAAGCGGGCGAGACTTCTACCAGGTCGCAGCCGACCAGGTCGAGGCCTTGGCAGCCGCGAACGATTTCAATCGCCTGGATGGTCGTCAGACCGCCGATTTCCGGGGTGCCGGTACCTGGCGCCCAGGCTGGGTCGATGCCGTCGATGTCGAAGCTCAGGTACACCGGGCCGCCACCGACTTTCTCGCGAACTTCAGCCATCAATGGCTCGAGGGATTTGTGCCAGCACTCTTCGGCCTGAACCACACGGAAACCCTGATTGCGGCTCCAGTTGAAGTCGTCAGCGGTGTAACCCTGGGCGCGCAGACCGATTTGCACAACGCGGTCCGGGTCCAGAAGACCTTCTTCGACAGCACGACGGAACGTGGTGCCGTGGGCGATTTTCTCGCCGAACATGTGATCGTTCACATCAGCGTGAGCATCGATGTGCACCAGGCCGACTTTGCCGTGCTTCTTATGGATGGCACGCAGGATCGGCAGGGTGATGGTGTGGTCGCCGCCCAGCGTCAGCGGGATCACATCGTGTTCGAGGATATTGTCGTAGGATTCTTCGATGATCCGTACGGCATCCAGCAGGTTGAAGGTGTTGATCGCCACGTCGCCGATATCGGCAACCGACAGCGAGTCGAACGGGGCGGCGCCGGTGGCCATGTTGTACGGGCGAATCATCACGGATTCAGCGCGGATTTCGCGAGGCCCGAAACGGGTGCCCGGACGCAGCGAGGTGCCGATGTCGAGCGGAACGCCAACAAAGGCAGCATCCAGGCCGGCAGCGGTTGGCAGGTGGGGCAGTCGCATCATGGTGGCGATGCCGCCGAAGCGCGGCATCTCATTGCCGCCCAGTGGTTGGTGAAGAATCTTGTCCACGGGTAGGGCCTCATCGTCGTTGTTTTATTTGTGTCGGTTACGCCGGTCGCAGAGACACGGGCACCATTGGGGTCAATTCTGCGAAATGTTGTGCCCGGGAAGAATCGCTACGGGCAAATACTTAGTTCAGATTTTTCTAAACTAATGGCACGAGCAGAGATAGACTGGCAGGGTTTCCTGTAGCAGCTGCCGAGCCAGCGAGGCTGCGTCAGGCGCGGGCCGCGTTCGGACGAAGCCGTCGTAAAACTTGAACGCGAGGTTTTCCTGAAACACCGCGTCGCCTGATTTCACGACGGCTTCGTCCGAACGCGGCCCGCGCCTGACGCAGCCTCGCAGGCTCGGCAGCTGCTACATGACTCAACACCTGAATGTGTTTTTGTTGGAGACCCCCAATGGCCAACGCTTTACCCGACCTGAAACTATTGCGCATCTTCGTCAGCGTAGTGCGCCATCAAGGGTTCGCCAACGCCCAGCAAGAGCTCAACCTCTCGACCTCGGCTATCAGCACCTACATGAGCCAGCTCGAATCGGCGCTCGGCCTGGTGCTCTGCCATCGTGGCCGGGGCGGTTTCAGCCTGACCAGCAAGGGCGAGTTGTTCCATCAGGAGACCTTGCGCCTGCTGGGTGAACTCGAAGGCTTCGAGCAATACGCCGCCGCCCTCAAGGGCGAGTTGCGCGGCACGCTGAACCTGGGCGTGATCGACTCCACCGTCAGCGACAAGGCCCTGCCGTTCGCCGAGGCCATCGGTGCCTACAGCCAGGAGCACCCGGCCGTGCATTTGCACTTGTCGGTCATGAGCCCTTACGAACTGCAACTCGGCGTGCAGGACAATCGCCTCGACCTGGCCATCGGTGCGTTTTCCACGCGCATGAGTGGTCTGGTTTACATGCCGCTGTACCGCGAACAACACTGGCTGTATTGCAGCAGTCGCCATCCGTTGTTCACCGAACGGCGCATTCCCGAGCAAGTCATCACCCAGCAGCGCATGGTTGGCCGTGGTTACTGGAGTCAGGCCGAACTGGCACGGCACGGTTTCAAGCATAGCGCTGCGACGGTGGAAAGTATGGAGGCGCAGCTGATTCTGGTGCTGTCCGGTGCTTACATCGGATATCTGCCAGAGCACTACGCTCAGGCTTGGGCGGACAGGGGTGATTTGCGCGTGCTACTGCCGGCGACCTTTGGTTATCAAGCGCCGTTTTCGATGATCGTGCGCCGTGGCCGCAGCCGCGAACCGCTGATCCAGACCTTCCGCGACCTGCTTAAAGCACAACTGAATCAGGCGGCTTAAAGGAAAAGGAAGCGATGTCTCGAATTCAATGTTCCCGGTGTCTGCGCCCGCAATCCCATTGCCTGTGCCCGCTGATCCCGAGCCTCGACAGTCGCACCCGGGTGTTGCTGTTGCAGCATCCGAGCGAAGTGAGCCATGCGCTGAACACCGCGCGGTTGGCGGCCTTGGGGTTGAAAAATGCCGAGTTGATCGTTGGCGAAGTGTTCGAGGAACTGCCGGCGCTGTTGAATCAGGCGGGCTATCAGGCGCGGCTGCTGTTTCCTGCCGATGAGGCTCTACCGTTGCAGGCCTATACCGCCACCGATGAGCCGCTGCTGCTGGTCGTTCCAGACGGCACATGGCGCAAGGCGCGTAAAATGCTACACCTTAATCCGCTGCTGGCAGCGTTGCCCAGAGTGACGCTGGCCGAGGGCGCGGTGTCGCGTTATCGATTGCGTAAGGCGCCCGGGCCCGGTGCGCTGTCGACGGTGGAGGCGGTTGTTCAGGCGTTGCAGACGCTTGAAGCACCGATGACCTTTGAACCCTTGCTAAAACCCTTCGAAGCATTGATCGAAGGGCAGATTGCGGCGATGGGGGAGGAGACCTTTCTGCGTAATCATGGGCCGAAGTAGTCGGTGTTTGTGTTGGCCTCATCGCGAGCAGGCTCGCTCCCACAGTTGATTTCCAGTGAGCACAGCATTTGTGAACACCGCAGATCCCCAGTGGGAGCGAGCCTGCTCGCGATTGCAGTGGAACCATCACAGCAAACGCCAGGCACAGACTACCGTTCCCGCATCGCCTCGGTCCGGGCTTTCAGCACCGGTTTCAACAGGTAATCCAATACGCTTTTCTCGCCAGTGATGATATCTACGGTCGCCACCATCCCCGGAATGATCAGCAACGGTTTCACATCCCCACCCAAGTGGTTTTTATCAGTGCGAACCTGAATCAGATAAAAGCTGTTGCCCTTGTCATCCGTAATCGTGTCCGCCCCGATCAACTCAAGCTTGGCACTCAACCCACCATAAATCGTGTAGTCATAAGCACTGAACTTGACCATCGCTTTCTGCCCCGGATGCAGGAACGCTACATCCTGTGGCCGCACCTTGGCCTCGATCAGCAAATTGTCTTCCAGGGGCACGATTTCCACCATGTCGCTGCCTGGCTGAACCACGCCGCCGATGGTATTGACCTTGAGCACCTTGATAATGCCGTGCACCGGCGAGATCACCGTGGTGCGAGTCACGCGGTCGTCGATGGCGATGCTCGATGCGGTGATTTTCGACAGGTCCGTGCGTTTCTCGTTCAGCTCTTTCGCCGCGTCCGAGCGGAAGGATTGTTCTGACTCGTCAATCTTGCTTTTGATCTCGTTAATCGCCGATTCGGCCCGGGGAATCGCCAGCGTCGTGGCATCCAGCGAGCCGCGAATCTCCACGGCGCTGCGCTTGAGGCGCAGGATTTCCACCGGTGAAACCGCCCCGGTGCTCACCAGCGGCGTGGACATGTTCATCTCCTGCTGCAGGAGTGCCAGGCTGGAACTGAACTGACCCTGTTTGGAGCGGAATTCCGCCAGTTCCTGGGTTTTTTGCCGAAGTTGTTCACTCAGTGTGCGCTGCTCACTGGCTAATCGACGCTGGCGTTGGTCGTACAGCGAGCGTTCGTCTTCAGCCACTTGTGGGGCTTTGGCGATGACTTCAGTCGATAACTTGAAGGGGCGCCCCTCTGCTTCGGCCGACAAGCGTTCGACCTGGGCCGTCAGCGCGTAACGATCCGCCTCGCTTTCGCCTTTATTTGACAGGAAGCGCGTGTCATCCAGGCGCAGCAACGTATCGCCCTTATTCACCATTTGCCCTTCGCGCACGAAGATTTCGGTGACAATGCCGCCCTCCAGGTTCTGGATCACCTGAACCTTGCTCGACGGAATCGCCTTGCCTTCGCCCATGGTGACTTCCTGCAGCACGGCGAACTTGGCCCAGACCAGTGCGCTGATAATCAGCCCGGCAGCGAGCCACACGGTGATCCGCGACCAGCGCGGGGAATCCTGCAACGCCGCGCCGGCGGTTTCCGGCATGAATTCGCTTTCGGCGCTTTTTCTGAAACTGCCGAAATAGCCTCGTTTCTTCGAATTAGAGTTCGAGGCGTCGGATGATGAACGGGCCATGGGTAACTCCTAGACAGCCGCAGAGCCGACCCGGCCCTTGCGCAGTGCATCGATGACCGCTTCTTTCGGACCGTCGGCGACGATCCGTCCGTTGTCCAGCACCACCAGACGATCCACCAGGCTGAGCATCGACGTACGGTGAGTGACCAGCAGCACGGTTTTGCCCTGGACCCAGCTGTGCAGTTTTTGCCGCAGAACGTCTTCGCTGCTGTTGTCCATGGCGCTGGTCGGTTCGTCGAGCAGCAGGATCGGCGGGTCCAGCAGCATGGCCCGGGCCAGCAATACAGCCTGGCGTTGGCCTCCGGAGAGCAATTGTCCGCGTTCGCCGACGGGCCGATCAAAACCTTGCGGGTGTTGGCGGGCCAGCTCGGTGACACCGGTCAGTTCCGCGACTTCGAGCATGCGCGAATCGCTGATGTAGCGCGCACCGAGGGTCAGGTTGTCGCGCAGGCTGCCGGCCAGCAGTGGCAGGTCGTGAGCGACGTAGCCGATTTGCTGGCGCAGGTCGGCGACATCGAGCTGACGCAGATCCAGGCCATCGAGCAACAGCTGACCTTCTTCCGGCGCATAGAAACCCATCACCAGTCGCGCCAAGGTGCTTTTGCCCGAGCCGCTGCGACCGATAATGCCGATCCGTTCCCCGGGTTTTACGCTGAAGCTGACATTAGCCAGGGCCGGCGCGTTCTGGCCGTTGTAGTGGAACGTCACGCCGCTGACGTCCAGCGCGCCTTGCAGTTGCGTGCGCTCCAGTGGCCGTTGCCTGGCGTCGCGTTCTTGCGGCAACCCCATCAAGGCATCGGTGCTTTTCATGGTCAGTTGCGCTTGCTGGTAGCGGGTGATCAGCCCGGCAATCTGCCCCAGCGGTGCGAGCACGCGGCTGCCGAGCATGTAAGTCGCCACCAGTGCACCGACGCTGAGATTGCCGGCGATGATGCTGTAGACCCCGGCGACAATGGTCGCCATGCCCGAAAATTGCTGGATGAACAGCGTGCCGTTGGTGGCCACTGCCGAGAGGTTACGCGCGTGGCTGTCGAGGCGGGTAAGCGCGCCGTGGGTGCTCTCCCATTTGTGCTGACGTTCACTTTCGGCGCTGCACGCCTTGAGGGTTTCCAGGCCGCCGAGGGTTTCGATCAGCAGGGCCTGGCGTTCGGCGCCGAGGCTGAGGCTTTTCTGCACGGTGTCGCGCAGGCGAACCTGAATCACCATCGCAAAGATAATCGTGATTGGAAACGCCAACAGCGGAATCACCACCAGCCAACCGCCGAGCAGGCCGATCACCAGTAGCATCAGTACGGCGAAGGGCAGGTCGATCAGGCTGGTCAGGGTCACGG
This sequence comes from Pseudomonas sp. ASL7, assembly GCF_056680375.1. Taxonomy (NCBI): domain Bacteria; kingdom Pseudomonadati; phylum Pseudomonadota; class Gammaproteobacteria; order Pseudomonadales; family Pseudomonadaceae; genus Pseudomonas; species Pseudomonas sp. ASL7. Next base: position 53,473 of record NZ_CM155279.1, read on the forward strand.
CGGTGAGGAACTCGCGCAGGCCCTGGAAGTCGTGAATGCTCTGGGCGAAACCGCCGATGGTTGCCGGCCGTGCTTTCATGGCCATGCCAGTGATGCGTTCGAACAACGTGGCGGAAAGAATGACATCGGTCTTCTTCCCGGCGGTGTCCAGCAAGTGCGCACGCACGACCCGCAGCGCCAGTTCGAACCCGGTGCCAATCAGCAAGCCGATGGACAGCACCCACAAGGTCGATGTGGCCTGGTTCGGCACCACCCGGTCATAGGTCTGCATCACAAACAGAGGCACCATCAGCCCCAGCAGGTTGATCAGGAAACTCGCCAGGATCGCATCGCCATATAGCCATTTCGACAGCTTCAGGGTGTCGCGGAACCAGGCCTCTACGCGCGGCACCAGCGGCGAGCGCAAGTCTTCGAGTTCGTGGCGCGGCCGGGCGAACAAGGCCTGACCGCTATAGTTTTCGGCCAACTCTGCACGGCTGACCCATTGTTCGCCGCCATCGGCTTCGCTGGGCAGAATCTGCAACTGATCGTCATCGCCAAAGCGTCGCAGGACGGCGGTCCGACCGTTGTTGAGGATCAGCAAAACGGGCAGGTTGAGGGCGGAAATGTCCGCCAGTTCACGGCGCAGCAATCGCGCCTGCAAGCTCGCACGGGCCGCTGCGCGCGGCAGCAAGTCCAGGCTCAAACGTTGTTTGTTCAGGGGCAGGCCGGCACTCAGGCTGGCGCGACTGACCGTCGCGCCGTGGAGTTTGCAGAGGATCAACAGACCGTCCAGAAGCGGGTCGTCGAAGCTCAGGCGCGGGTCGACACCGATGTTGCCGGGTTCCATGCTGGTCAAATTGGTCACTCCATTGCGCTACTTCAGTTCCGGCAACCGGGCTTCGTTTTTCACTTCGGTCTGGGCGATCGCATCGGCGGGCAGCACTACTCGTTGTTTGCTCAGCAACTGTCCCATGTTTGCCAGCACGCGGTACATCGAGTATTCCTCGGTGTAGAGCACTTCGGTGTAGCGGCGGTTGGCATTATAGAGTTCGTTTTCACTGTCCAGCAGGTCGAGAAGGGTTCGTTGGCCAAGGCCGAACTGATCCTGATACGCCGCCCTTACGCGTTTACTGGTCTCTGCGTATTCGCGGGCGGTCGGGGTTTGTTTTTTCGCATTGACCATGGCGTTCCAGGCCAGGTGGATATTCTCGTTGAGTTGGCGCAGGGCGTTGTTGCGGATGTCCATCGCCTGGTTGATCTGGTGTGCATCGGAGGCCAGGCGTGCCTTGTCGCTGCCACCGCGGAACAGGTTGTAGTTCAACACGACGCCGACCCGCCATTCGTTGTCGCGGCCTATGTCACCCTGCACGTTGTTGTTCGCCCCCACCGCGGCTTCGCCGTCGAGACGCGGGTAGAACGGCGACTTGGCGACCTCGTACTGGCTCTCGGCCGATTGCACATCAGCCTGGGCGGATTTCAGGTACGGATTGTTATCCACCATGCTTTGCTGGGCTTCTTGCAGGGTGGCAGGCACTTCGCCGCGGGTCGAAGGCGGTGTTTCGAGTTCATCGGGCAGGCGCCCCACGACGGCGGAGAAATTCGATTCGGCGTCGGCCAGATCGACTTCGGCGGTGTCGAGGTTGTTCTGCGCCAGTGCCCGGCGAGCAGCCGACTGATCGGCGTCGGCGTGGCTGCCGATGCCACGTTGTGTACGCAGGCCGATCTGGTCGTTGACTCGCAGGTGAGCTTGCAGGTTGTTCTTGGCCAGGGTCACGAGTTCACGGCGCTTGAGCACTTCGAGATAGACCTCAATGGTGCGCAGGGCCAGGTCCTGAGCGGTGCCCTGAGCGTAATAGGCCCGGGAGTTGACCACGCCTTTGGTGCGTTCGACTTCGTTGGACGTATGGAAACCATCGAAGAGCATCTGCCGCAGGCGCAATTCCGATAGGGTGTAGTTCAGGGTTTCGGTGTGGTTATTGCCTAGGGCACGGGTATTGGTGTTATCGCTGTACCCGCGCCCGTAAGAGGCATTGAGATCAACCGACGGATAGAAGCCCCCCTTGGCGACTTTCACTTCCTCATCGGCCGAGAGGCGGCTGTCCACGCGCGACGCCAGCTCCGGGTGCGTCGCGATGGTGCTCTGGATCGCCTCTGTCAAAGACATGGCTTGAACCGGAGACGCACAGGCCATGGCCAGCAGAATCGCACTGCATAGGGGGGTCAAATGCCGCATGGGTGTATCTCCCTGAAATCCTAAAGGTACATTATAAGTCGCCAATTATTTGACGGCATTTATAGGTAAAATCGTTTCAAGCTTGTAACAACAGAGCTAAGAACATTCTAGAGAAAACCTAAGAACTAATATTCATAAGCTTATTTCAAAAAAAACTTATGCGCTCTACAATTTCCAGCACATTGTTCAATTCGAAAGCCCTTGATTTACGAGCCTTAGGGAGCTCCTGAGGGGTTAAGGAAAGTTCCATCTACTTATCGACATAGGGCGGAGAAGTGCTGGAGGGGAGGGAAGCGGAACGGGTTTTGAGTGACGGTTTTCTGTCACGGTGGTGCTTCAGAACCGTTACGCATTGCTCGCAGGGCAAGTTGTTTTGGAAAGTGGATCCCGATGCCATTGATTGCGTAGGGTTTTATCCCAACCGGACAAGCAGTCCGCGAGTGACACGTTTGGCGAGGACGTCGCCAGGGTTGCGGTTGACTTCAAAAAACTGCGCCCCTGGGGGAAGACGACTTGCCGGGCAACCTGCTTGAGCCATGAGCACGATCTTCGCAAAAAACAGGACGCCGACAGCAGTTGGCAGCGGAGGAAATGCACATGGCAACGCTCATCGGTATCGTCAGTAAGGTCATTGGTCAGGTGTTCGCAGTCGCGAGCGATGGCACCCGCCGCGCCTTGATCGAGGGGGACCGGTTGTTCGCCAGCGATCAACTGGTTACCGGGGCTGAAGGCGCAGTGGCGGTGCATCTGCAAAATGGCCAGGAACTGACGCTCGGGCGCGACAGCAATCTGCAAATGAATTCGCAGCTGCTTGCGCATCAGACGCCACACGCAGACGCAACTGAAGCGGTCACGCCGAGCGAAGCGCAACTGACCGATGTCCAGCAACTGCAAAAAGCCATCGCAGCGGGCGCCGACCCGACCCAGACCGGCGAAGCCACGGCGGCGGGGCCTGATGCGACCGGGGCCCCCGGTGGCGCATTGGGCGGCGGTCACAGTTTTGTGATGCTGGAAGAAGTGGGTGGGCACATCGATCCTACGATCGGTTTTCCTACGGCCGGGTTTGGCGGCATTCCTGAATTCCCTGTAGAGCACCACAACGCCGATATCAACGGCAACACCCCGGCGGCGGTCGTGGTTGCAGGCGCGGTGCCAGAAGTGGTGCCAGGTGTGGTACCAGAAGTGGTGCCAGGTGTGATACCAGAAGTGGTGCCAAGCGTGGTGCCACCGGTTGTGGTCAACCATCCGGTCACCCTCGGCGGTCTCGGCGATGAGTTGACCCTCAACGAGGCCAATCTGCCCAATGGCTCGGCCAGCAATCCTTCGGCCCTGACCCAAAGCGGCACCTTCACCGTGGCGGCCCCTGACGGTTTGCTGACCCTCAACATCGGCGGCATCAGTGTGATCAGCGGCGGTGTGTCCGCAGGCTTCCCACATTCGATCACAACTCAGTTGGGCAATACCCTGACCGTCACCGGCTACAACCCGGCGACCGGGGTGGTGAGTTACAGCTACACGCTCAACGGCAACGAAACCCATTCGGCCGGTGACGGCGCGAACAACCTCAGCGAACAATTCAGCGTGGTGGCCGGAGATCGCAACGGTGATACTGCCACCGGGTCGCTGGATATCAACATCACCGACGACGTGCCCAAAGCGGTCGATGACAGCAACGCAGGCATCGCCACGCCAACGGCCCTGACGCTCGAAGGCAATGTGTTGACCAACGACGTGCAAGGCGCAGATCGCGTCCCGACCGGGCCGGACTCCGGACCGATTACGGCGGGCACCTTCACCGGCACTTACGGCACCCTGGTGCTCAATGCCAACGGCACGTACACCTACACCCTGAACACCAGCAGTGCGGACTTTCAAGCGTTGCACGACGGCGGCAACGGCACCGAGAAATTCACCTACACCCTGACCGATGCCGACGGCGACACCAGCACCGCTACCTTGCAGCTGAACGTCCATAACAGCCCGGTGACCCTCAACGGCCTCGACGTCCAGGGCGGCGAGCTGACCGTCTACGAGAAAAACCTCACCTACGGCAGCGAGCCCAACGCACCGGCCCTGACCCAGACCGGCACCTTCACCGTCAGCGCGCCGGATGGCCTGCAAACCCTGACCATAGGCGGCGTGGCGGTGATCAGTGGCGGCGTGGCAGCCGGCTTCCCGCAATCGGGTGCCACCGACCACGGTGCCACCTTCACGGTCACCGGTTACAACCCGGTCACGGGCGTGGTGAGCTACAGCTACACCCTGAACTACAGCGACACGCATCCGACTGGCAACGGTGCCAACAGCATCACCGAGAACTTCGACGTCGTCGCCACCGATAAGGACGGCAGTACCGCGCACGGGCAAATCAACGTCAACATCGTCGATGACGTGCCGACCGCCCATGCCGATGTGGCCTCGGTCGCGGAAGGCGGGGTCGTCACGGGCAACGTGCTGTGGAACGACGTCGGCGGCGCCGACGGCCTTGCGGCCGGTGGTGGGGTGGTCGGCGTGCGCGCCGGCTCGGACACCTCGACCTCGGTCATTGGCGGGCTGAACAGCCAGATCAACGGCACCTACGGTTACCTGACGCTGGATGCCCACGGCAATGCCGAGTATCACAGCAACCCGAACGCGGTGAGCGGCCCGGGTGCGAGCGACACGTTCACCTACACCTTGCGCGACGCCGACGGTGACGAAAGCACCACCACCGTCACCATCGACGTCCACAACAGCTGCATCAAAGCGGTCGGCGACAGCGAAGTGACGGTCTTCGAAAAAGCCCTGGACCTGAACAAGGACGGCCAGGACCTCGCCGCCGGCACGGTCACCGGTAGCGATCCGAACAGCACCGGCGAAACCGCCACCGGCACCCTGGTCGGTACCGTCACCGGCGCCAGCGGCGCGATCACCTACACCCTGGTTGGCAGCGCCATTGGCCACTACGGCGAGATCCTGCTCAACCCCAACGGCACCTACACCTACACCCTGACCTCGCCGGCCAGCACCACGCCGCACGCGAACGACGGGGCCAACACCCTGAACGAAACCTTCACCTACCACGCCACCGATTCGCTGGGTAACGTGGTCACCAGTACCATCGTGGTGAACATCGTCGATGACGTGCCGACTGCCCATGCCGATTCGACCTCGGTCGCGGAGGGTGGCATCGTTACTGGCAACGTGCTGTGGAACGACGTCAGCGGCGCCGATGGCCTTGCGGCCGGTGGTGGGGTGGTCGGCGTGCGCGCCGGCTCAGACACTTCGACCCCGGTCACTGGCGGCCTGAACAGCCAGATCAACGGCACCTACGGTTACCTGACGCTGGATGCCCACGGCAACGCCGAGTATCACAGCAATCCGAACGCGGTGAGCGGCCCGGGTGCGAGCGACACGTTCACCTACACCTTGCGCGATGGTGACGGTGACGAAAGCACCACCACCATCACCATCGACGTCAACAACAGCTGCATCAAAGCGGTCGGCGACAGCGAAGTGACGGTCTTCGAAAAAGCCCTCGACCTGAACAAGGACGGCCAGGACCTCGCCGCCGGCACGGTCACCGGTAGCGATCCGAACAGCACCGGCGAAACCGCCACCGGCACCCTGGTCGGTACCGTCACCGGCGCCAGCGGCGCGATCACCTACACCCTGGTTGGCAGCGCCATTGGCCACTACGGCGAGATCCTGCTCAACCCCAACGGCACCTACACCTACACCCTGACCTCGCCGGCCAGCACCACGCCGCACGCGAACGACGGGGCCAACACCCTGAACGAAACCTTCACCTACCACGCCACCGATTCGCTGGGTAACGTGGTCACCAGCACTATCGTGGTGAACATCACCGACGACGTGCCCAAAGCGGTCGATGACAGCAACGCAGGCATCGCCACGCCAACGGCCCTGACGCTCGAAGGCAATGTGTTGACCAACGACGTGCAAGGCGCAGATCGCGTCCCGACCGGGCCGGACTCCGGACCGATTACGGCGGGCACCTTCACCGGCACTTACGGCACCCTGGTGCTCAATGCCAACGGCACGTACACCTACACCCTGAACACCAGCAGTGCGGACTTTCAAGCGTTGCACGACGGCGGCAACGGCACCGAGAAATTCACCTACACCCTGACCGATGCCGACGGCGACACCAGCACCGCTACCTTGCAGCTGAACGTCCATAACAGCCCGGTGACCCTCAACGGCCTCGACGTCCAGGGCGGCGAGCTGACCGTCTACGAGAAAAACCTCACCTACGGCAGCGAGCCCAACGCACCGGCCCTGACCCAGACCGGCACCTTCACCGTCAGCGCGCCGGATGGCCTGCAAACCCTGACCATAGGCGGCGTGGCGGTGATCAGTGGCGGCGTGGCAGCCGGCTTCCCGCAATCGGGTGCCACCGACCACGGTGCCACCTTCACGGTCACCGGTTACAACCCGGTCACGGGCGTGGTGAGCTACAGCTACACCCTGAACTACAGCGACACGCATCCGACTGGCAACGGTGCCAACAGCATCACCGAGAACTTCGACGTCGTCGCCACCGATAAGGACGGCAGTACCGCGCACGGGCAAATCAACGTCAACATCGTCGATGACGTGCCGACCGCCCATGCCGATGTGGCCTCGGTCGCGGAAGGCGGGGTCGTCACGGGCAACGTGCTGTGGAACGACGTCGGCGGCGCCGACGGCCTTGCGGCCGGTGGTGGGGTGGTCGGCGTGCGCGCCGGCTCGGACACCTCGACCTCGGTCATTGGCGGGCTGAACAGCCAGATCAACGGCACCTACGGTTACCTGACGCTGGATGCCCACGGCAATGCCGAGTATCACAGCAACCCGAACGCGGTGAGCGGCCCGGGTGCGAGCGACACGTTCACCTACACCTTGCGCGACGCCGACGGTGACGAAAGCACCACCACCGTCACCATCGACGTCCACAACAGCTGCATCAAAGCGGTCGGCGACAGCGAAGTGACGGTCTTCGAAAAAGCCCTGGACCTGAACAAGGACGGCCAGGACCTCGCCGCCGGCACGGTCACCGGTAGCGATCCGAACAGCACCGGCGAAACCGCCACCGGCACCCTGGTCGGTACCGTCACCGGCGCCAGCGGCGCGATCACCTACACCCTGGTTGGCAGCGCCATTGGCCACTACGGCGAGATCCTGCTCAACCCCAACGGCACCTACACCTACACCCTGACCTCGCCGGCCAGCACCACGCCGCACGCGAACGACGGGGCCAATACCCTGAACGAAACCTTCACCTACCACGCCACCGATTCGCTGGGTAACGTGGTCACCAGTACCATCGTGGTGAACATCGTCGATGACGTGCCGACTGCCCATGCCGATTCGACCTCGGTCGCGGAGGGTGGCATCGTTACTGGCAACGTGCTGTGGAACGACGTCAGCGGCGCCGATGGCCTTGCGGCCGGTGGTGGGGTGGTCGGCGTGCGCGCCGGCTCAGACACTTCGACCCCGGTCACTGGCGGCCTGAACAGCCAGATCAACGGCACCTACGGTTACCTGACGCTGGATGCCCACGGCAACGCCGAGTATCACAGCAATCCGAACGCGGTGAGCGGCCCGGGTGCGAGCGACACGTTCACCTACACCTTGCGCGATGGTGACGGTGACGAAAGCACCACCACCATCACCATCGACGTCAACAACAGCTGCATCAAAGCGGTCGGCGACAGCGAAGTGACGGTCTTCGAAAAAGCCCTCGACCTGAACAAGGACGGCCAGGACCTCGCCGCCGGCACGGTCACCGGTAGCGATCCGAACAGCACCGGCGAAACCGCCACCGGCACCCTGGTCGGTACCGTCACCGGCGCCAGCGGCGCGATCACCTACACCCTGGTTGGCAGCGCCATTGGCCACTACGGCGAGATCCTGCTCAACCCCAACGGCACCTACACCTACACCCTGACCTCGCCGGCCAGCACCACGCCGCACGCGAACGACGGGGCCAACACCCTGAACGAAACCTTCACCTACCACGCCACCGATTCGCTGGGTAACGTGGTCACCAGCACTATCGTGGTGAACATCGTCGACGACGTGCCCAAAGCGGTCGATGACAGCAACGCAGGCATCGCCACGCCAACGGCCCTGACGCTCGAAGGCAATGTGTTGACCAACGACGTGCAAGGCGCAGATCGCGTCCCGACCGGGCCGGACTCCGGACCGATTACGGCGGGCACCTTCACCGGCACTTACGGCACCCTGGTGCTCAATGCCAACGGCACGTACACCTACACCCTGAACACCAGCAGTGCGGACTTTCAAGCGTTGCACGACGGCGGCAACGGCACCGAGAAATTCACCTACACCCTGACCGATGCCGACGGCGACACCAGCACCGCTACCTTGCAGCTGAACGTCCATAACAGCCCGGTGACCCTCAACGGCCTCGACGTCCAGGGCGGCGAGCTGACCGTCTACGAGAAAAACCTCACCTACGGCAGCGAGCCCAACGCACCGGCCCTGACCCAGACCGGCACCTTCACCGTCAGCGCGCCGGATGGCCTGCAAACCCTGACCATAGGCGGCGTGGCGGTGATCAGTGGCGGCGTGGCAGCCGGCTTCCCGCAATCGGGTGCCACCGACCACGGTGCCACCTTCACGGTCACCGGTTACAACCCGGTCACGGGCGTGGTGAGCTACAGCTACACCCTGAACTACAGCGACACGCATCCGACTGGCAACGGTGCCAACAGCATCACCGAGAACTTCGACGTCGTCGCCACCGATAAGGACGGCAGTACCGCGCACGGGCAAATCAACGTCAACATCGTCGATGACGTGCCGACCGCCCATGCCGATGTGGCCTCGGTCGCGGAAGGCGGGGTCGTCACGGGCAACGTGCTGTGGAACGACGTCGGCGGCGCCGACGGCCTTGCGGCCGGTGGTGGGGTGGTCGGCGTGCGCGCCGGCTCGGACACCTCGACCTCGGTCATTGGCGGGCTGAACAGCCAGATCAACGGCACCTACGGTTACCTGACGCTGGATGCCCACGGCAATGCCGAGTATCACAGCAACCCGAACGCGGTGAGCGGCCCGGGTGCGAGCGACACGTTCACCTACACCTTGCGCGACGCCGACGGTGACGAAAGCACCACCACCGTCACCATCGACGTCCACAACAGCTGCATCAAAGCGGTCGGCGACAGCGAAGTGACGGTCTTCGAAAAAGCCCTGGACCTGAACAAGGACGGCCAGGACCTCGCCGCCGGCACGGTCACCGGTAGCGATCCGAACAGCACCGGCGAAACCGCCACCGGCACCCTGGTCGGTACCGTCACCGGCGCCAGCGGCGCGATCACCTACACCCTGGTTGGCAGCGCCATTGGCCACTACGGCGAGATCCTGCTCAACCCCAACGGCACCTACACCTACACCCTGACCTCGCCGGCCAGCACCACGCCGCACGCGAACGACGGGGCCAATACCCTGAACGAAACCTTCACCTACCACGCCACCGATTCGCTGGGTAACGTGGTCACCAGTACCATCGTGGTGAACATCGTCGATGACGTGCCGACTGCCCATGCCGATTCGACCTCGGTCGCGGAGGGTGGCATCGTTACTGGCAACGTGCTGTGGAACGACGTCAGCGGCGCCGACGGCCTTGCGGCCGATGGTGGGGTGGTCGGCGTGCGCGCCGGCTCAGACACTTCGACCCCGGTCACTGGCGGCCTGAACAGCCAGATCAACGGCACCTACGGTTACCTGACGCTGGATGCCCACGGCAATGCCGAGTATCACAGCAACCCGAACGCGGTGAGCGGCCCGGGGGCGAGCGACACGTTCACCTACACCTTGCGCGATGGTGACGGTGACGAAAGCACCACCACCATCACCATCGACGTCAACAACAGCTGCATCAAAGCGGTCGGCGACCACGACGTTAATTGCGATCCGCCGACAGCGACGCCGACCACGTGCGACACCGGTTTGGTAGCCAAAGGCGCGGACTTCGTCGGTTGCGGCGCGATCAATTTCGCCGGCAACGACAATACCGCCGCCAACCAGGCACTGGCCGATGTGCGCAACTTGTTTGCTGCCAATACGGCAGCGATGACGGCGGTGCTGGTGGTCAGTGGCTACCTGGGCGCGGTCACTCATGCGAACGCCAACGATGAAGACCTCATCACCGTAAAACTGAAACAAGGTGAAACCCTCAATCTGGACCACGACCTGGGGGCCGGTCACATCAGCATGGAGTACTCGCTCAACGGCGGTGCGTTCGTCACCATCCCAGACGGGGGGACCATCACGGCGGCGGCCGACGGCACCTACCAGATCCACGTCACCAACATCACCGACACCAGTGGCAAAAACACCACGGGCGCCGAGAACTACCAACTGACCATGACCGTCAACTACGCCGGGGCACACGACCTTACCCCGGACAACCACAGCACCTACACTGCCAACGACAACCATGGCGGTAGCGAGAGTGCGGGTGTGACCATCAGCCATCAGGAGGGCCATACTCTGACCCGCACCTCGGGTGATCACACTCTGGTGGCAGGCGCCGGCCACAACGTCATCAATGCCGGCGACGACAACCACGTGCTCACTGCCGGCTCAGGCAACAACGAAATGCACGGTGGCGCCGGCCATGACCTACTGTTCAGTGGTTCGGCCAACGATCCGCTCGATGGCAGGGGCGGTCACGACACGGCAAGTTACGCGCATGCCACGGCCGGCGTCACCGCCGACCTGAGTATGCTCACTGCGCATAACACCCTCGGCGCCGGCACCGATACCTTGACCGGGATTGAAAACCTCACAGGTTCCCACTTCAACGACACCCTCACCGGTGATAACAACAACAACATCATCGATGGTGGTTTGGGCAACGACATACTCAAGGGCGGGGGCGGCGATGATCTCCTGATAGGCGGTCTGGGCAACAACACCCTCACCGGCGGCAGTGGCGCCGACACTTTCCTGTGGCGCCAAGGCAACTGCGGTCACGACGTGGTCACCGACTTCACCCCGGGCACTGACAAACTCGACCTCTCGCAACTGCTGCAAGGAGAGAACAACACCGCAGCTTCGCTGGATGACTACTTGCATTTCAAAGTCACCGGCAGCGGCCCGACGCTGGTCACCAGCATCGACGTCAGCAGTATGGCCGGTGCCGCGCCCAATCAGACTATCGACCTTGCGGGTGTGAACCTGGCCAGCCATTACGGCGTCACGCCAGGGGCTGGCGGGGTGATTGCGGGGGGGCATGACACGGCGACGATCATCACCGGGATGCTCAATGACCATTCGTTGAAGGTGGATACGGTGTGATCTGAAACGAAAAAACCCGCCATCCCGATGAAAGGGGATGGCGGGTTTTTTGTTTCGGTTTTGAACGTCAAAAGATCGCAGCCTGCGATCTTTTGATCGATGACGACGCTGTTCATTCGACAAAATCACATCGGCTCAGGTGGCCCGATCAAACTGCCCATCACCCCAAACAATCCCAATGCCTTAATCACCTCCAGCTCCCCTTTGGTCTCGACCATCTCCGCAATCAGCGGCAAATCAATGCTGTTGGTCGCCCTGTAGATCGCGTCGATGAACAGCCGTTTGTCACTGAACTGGTCGATGGCACGGATATAAGTGCCGTCGATTTTCAAGTACGCCAGCCCCAGCTGAGTCAGGTTGCCGATTTGGCTGAAGCTGCCGCCAAAATGTTGCAGGCCAATGTGGTAGCCCGTTTTAAGCAGGCTGTGGCTCAGGCGCTGAAGTTCTTCAGGGGGTGGCAGTTGGCGTTCGTCTATTTCCAGTGTCAGCAGGGGCCCCAGTTCGGGCAGTGATTGGAGCAGCTCGAAGATGTGTTGCAGCTGTGCGTGATCGCGCAGGGTGCTGCCCGACAGGCTCAACGCCAGCGGCCAACGATTGACGACGAGGTAATCGAGGGTGGCTTCGAGCATGGCCCGGTCGAATCGCGCCGACCAACCCAGGCGCTCGATCCATGGCAGGAAATGCCCGGCGGCAATCGCTTCGCCCTGAGGATCGAGCAAGCGCGCGAGGACTTTATGATGCAGCACCTGACTGGTGTCGGCGCACTGCACGACGGGTTGGAAATACAGCTTTATTTTGCCGTGGGTCAGCGCGTCGTCGATCCAGTTACTCCAGTCGTGTTGGGCCGAGGTTGACGTGGTGTCGAAATGTTCCAGATGTATCCAAGGTCGCTCAGAGTGTTGCCGGGCCTGGGTCAGTGCCTGATCGAGGCGCAGTAGCACATGACTGGCCGGTTCGCCGGGGTGGTAGGCGACGATGCCCAGATGTGCCACCGGCATGCAATCGCTGGCGCCGGTCAGGCGCAGGTTTTCCAGTGTCGCGCTGATTTCGCACGCCAGGCGCACGGCATCTTCGCTGTCCAGGCCTGGTGTCAGCAGGCTGAATTCGCCGCCGCGATTGCGCGCCGGCAGCCAGGTGCGCCGCTCCGGCAGTTGGGTCAGGCGCTTGAGCAGTTCGCCCACGGTCCTGATCAGCGCATCGGTGCGCTGGCCGCCCATTCGCTGGTTGAGGCCGATCAGATCGTTGATCCGCAGCATCAGCACATGGCCATCGCTGCTTTGTTCGCTGATCAGCAGTTGATCGGCCAGTTGCTCATCCAGCAAGCGCCGATTGGCCAGACCCGTGAGACTGTCCTGATAGGACTCGGCGCGTAGTTTTTCACTGCGTGCCGCCTCTTCGGTGTACAGCGCTTTGAGTTTCTCGACCATTTGGTTCATCGCCAGCACTACCCGCCTCAATTCGGGTGTACGAGGCAGTTTAGGCACGCTCAAAAACTCGCGTTTGCTGATGGCTTCAGCCTGTTTGACCATCCTGTCGAGCGGGCGCAGCTGCCGGCGCAACAGCCAGCCGCCGAACGCTGCGCTGAGAAATCCGCACAGCAATAACCAGATCAGACTGCCCAGGGTGCTGTCCCAAAGTTTGGCCAGTGCGAATTGCGGATTGCTCAACACTTCGACCCGTGCGACTTGTTCCCAGCCACGCGTGATCAACGCATCGCCACCTACCGGGCGCAGGTTGACGAGACTCTCGAACCAGCCGGGGACAGCTTCCAGTCGCGTCGGTGCGGTGCGCTCCACCAGCACTTGGTCATCCACGATGTTGACGACGCGGATACTGTTGAAATACCCGCTGTCGAAAATCGAGCTGACCATCAACTCGATCATCGCCGGGTCGTCGATTTGTGCGGTCAACGACAAACCCAGGGCGGTGGCGGCGTCCTGGGCGTGCGAGCGGAGTTGGCCGACCGTCTGGTCGCGGGTACTTTCCAGGCTGATAAAAAAACTGCCGCTGAACGCCACCAGCAAGAACAGGCAAATAGCGAGAAACAATTGTTTGCGCAGTGACATACATGCTCCTTGCCGTGATGCTAGCCATCGCCTACGGGGAATCCTTCGGCCTGCATCTTTTTCAGTACGTCTTGCCAGCGCGACAGTTTTTTCAAGTCGCTGCTGCGTTTTTTGCCATGGGCGCCTGGCATGTACAGGTCTTCAGCGTTGAAGGCGTACACCGGTAACAGGTCTTTGCGTTGGGAGGCGGGGCGGATTTCGCCGAACAAGTTGTCCAGCACCAGCGGATCGGCCGTTGGGCTGCTGTAGAAGGTCAGTACCATGTGCGCCTGGTTCTGGGACAGGGCTTTGACGTAGGTGAAGCGCAGTTTTTCGCTGGGAATCCCGAGGTGGCGCAAGCTGAAATATTTCGCCAGGGCGAAGTTCTCGCAATCGGCAGCCCCCTTGATCAAGGTCTCGACGGGCGTGGCCCAGTATTCGGTCTGATACCAGATGCGGATGTCATCCTCAAACCTCAACTGCTGGTTGAAGAAGCGATTGACCGCGTTCAGTTGCTCGCGCTCAGGCGCGTTGACTTCGCCTTGCAGCATGTGATTCCAGGCCTCGATTCGCCCCCGTCCCGGACCGAGAGAGCCGTAGCGTTGTTCGGCGGTTTGCAGAATCTGCGTAAAGGACCAGCTAGCCCAGGCACTGCTTGCCCCGGACAACAGCAAACTTGTCAGCAGCAGCCATCCGCCGAACTGAAGTCGGGACCTTGACCATCCTGGACTATGCAGGCGGCGGGGCATGTTTGGTTGCTCGGGTACAGAGTTTGAAGTCTAGGCGGTGTTTTCAGGGAGGGAGGGTTGGTCGTCGGTTTGGTACGCGGACTGATCGCCGTCTATAACAGCCAGCTGCTACAGGGAATGGGGTGTTTTCAGGGTCTTTTGTCGAAGGATGTAGATCGTCACCAGCACGGCGCTGGTCAACATGAACCCGCGTGCCCAGGGCAGGGGTACCAGGTAGCAGGAGAACAGGATGCTCGCCCACATCAGCCCAATGGCGTAGACCTTGCCCCTGAGCGGGATGCCGTTGCCGTCGAGGTAATCGCCAATCCACGGGCCCAGCCTTGGATGCTCTACCAGCCACTGATAAAACCGCGGCGAACTGCGGGCGAAGCAGGCAGCCGCCAGCAGCAGGAAAGGCGTGGTGGGCAACACCGGCAGGAAAATCCCGATCACCCCCAACGCTACGCTCAGCCAGCCGATGGCCAGTAGCACGTAACGCAACATCAGGGAGCGGTTGCCTATGGGGTTATCCATAGGCAAATCTTAGTGGTGACGTGGTTTGAGGATCGCCGGCTTTTCGTCTGGTGCGTTGCACAGCAAGTACAGCGCGGTCAGGGCTTCCGGGATCTGCACGATCATGTCGTCCATCAAGTTGGCATCGGCCGCGATGTCGGAGAACTCAGGCTGTTCGTCGAACAGGCCCGAACCGACCATGATCGGCAGCAGCATTTCGCTGACTTCGTCTTCGGCGGTTTCAAACCAGGCCTCTTCGCGCAGGAACACGCCTTCCATGAAACCGATGCACCAGCCGCGCAGGTCGGAGTCATCCGGCTCTTCGCCCAGGTCCAGGTCGCAGGGCAGCTCGAACTCTTCATCGGACGCCAGTTGGCGAGCGATGTGAGCCTTGAGGGCCAAAAGGGTGGATTCAATCGCTTCACGCTCGGTGTCGTCGGCGTAATGCGGCTCTTCAGCGAAGAGGGCGTCGATCCATTCGCGGTCGGGAACGATTTCGGAACAGATCGACAGCGCAGTGAGGTAGCCGTGGGCGGCCACGTAGTCCAGCGCCTCGTCATGCAGCTCGTCGGCGTCGAGGAAGACTTGCAGGCGGGTTAGTTGCTCAGCGAAGGACATTAAAGGGCTACCTTGGGAATTAAACAGATGCGCGAATTCTAGGCCTTCTTGAGCGCTCAGGCCAGCCGCGCGGGATATTTGCACCCTTGTGGCCTTGCGGAACACCTCAATCCCTGTGGGAGCGAGCCTGCTCGCGATGGCTGAGTGTCAGTCAACATGAATGTTGAATGTGCCGCCGCCATCGCGAGCAAGCTCACTCCCACAGGTTCTCTATTGCCTTGACATACGTGTGTCTTCTCAGTGGCGCCCTTTGCCGGACGGCGCTCGGGTATACTCCCGCGTTTTGTGATGCCCTGCTGGCGTCGCGGCTGAAATGTGAAGCGTCATGCAATGCGCACTTACGATTTGTCAGTGCAGCCTGCGTGGTTCTGAACCAGCCTTGCAGGGATGTTTCGGTGATTTTTGGAGTTTTTATGCTCGAACAGGCTCAACGCGTCCTCAAGGACATCTTCGGCTACGACAGTTTCCGTGGCCGTCAGGGTGCAATCATTGAGCGCGTGGCCAGTGGCGGCGACGCCCTGGTGTTGATGCCTACCGGTGGCGGCAAGTCATTGTGCTTCCAGGTGCCGGCGCTGTTGCGCGAAGGCCTGGCGGTGGTGGTGTCGCCGCTGATCGCCTTGATGGACGACCAGGTTGCCACCCTCGAAGAGCTGGGCGTCGCTGCGGCTGCGTTGAACTCCACGCTGAGCGCCGAGCAGCAACGCGACCTCGCTGCGCGGATCAAGCGTGGCGAAGTGAAAATGCTCTATCTGGCTCCTGAGCGTCTGGTGCAGCCACGGATGCTGGCTTTCCTGCAAAGCCTTGAAATTGCCCTGTTCGCCATCGACGAAGCGCATTGCGTATCCCAATGGGGCCACGACTTCCGCCGCGAATACCTGCAATTGGGTCAGTTGGCGCAATTGTTCCCCAACGTGCCGCGTATCGCCCTGACCGCCACCGCCGACAAGCGCACCCGCGAAGAAATCGTCGATCGCCTGCATTTGCAGGACGCCGAACGCTTCCTCTCGAGTTTCGACCGGCCGAATATTTTTTATCGCATCGTGCCCAAAGAGCAGCCGCGCAAGCAGTTGCTGGCGTTCCTCGCGGAGCGTCGCAGCGATGCCGGCATCGTCTATTGCCTGTCGCGCAAGAAAGTCGACGAAGTTGCGGTATTCCTCAGCGAGCAAGGTTTCCCGGCGCTGCCGTACCACGCGGGCTTGCCCAACGACACCCGCGCCCATCACCAGAAGCGCTTCCTCAACGAGGAAGGGCTGATCATGGTCGCCACCGTGGCGTTCGGCATGGGCATCGACAAACCTAACGTGCGTTTTGTCGCGCACCTGGATTTGCCGAAATCCCTTGAGGCCTATTACCAGGAAACCGGTCGCGGCGGCCGTGACGGTCTGCCGGCGGATGCCTGGATGGCCTACGGCCTGCAAGACGTGGTGATGCTCAAGCAAATGCTGCAAAACTCCGAAGGCGACGAGCGCCACAAACGTCTGGAACAGCACAAGCTCGACGCCATGCTCTCGCTCTGCGAAGAGACCCGCTGCCGTCGTCAGACGCTGCTGGCCTACTTCGACGAAGACATGCCCGAGCCGTGCGGCCACTGCGACAACTGTGTCGATGGCGTACAGACCTGGGACGCCACCGAGCCGGCCCGTCAGGCGCTCTCGGCGATCTACCGCACCGGCCAGCGTTATGGCGTGGGGCATTTGGTAGACGTGCTGCTGGGCAAGGACAACGAAAAAGTCCGCAATTTTGGTCATCAGCATCTATCGGTCTTCGGCGTCGGCAAGGCGATGGGGGAGAGCGAATGGAGGTCCCTGTTCCGACAGCTGGTGGCTCGTGGTCTGGCGGATATCGACCTTGAAGGCTACGGCGGCCTGCGTCTGAGCGATACGTGCCGCCCGCTGCTCAAGGGCGAAGTGACCCTGGAGCTGCGCCGCGATCTCAAGCCGCAAACCACGGCAAAAAGCAGCAAGAGCCAGGCGAGTCAGTTGGTCCGTGGCGAAGAGCGCGAACAATGGGAAGCCTTGCGTGCGCTACGTCGCAAGCTGGCCGAAGAGCATGGGGTGCCGCCCTATGTCATCTTCCCCGACTCGACATTGCTGGAAATGCTCCGCAGCCAGCCGACCTCGCTGGCGGAAATGGCCACGGTCAGCGGCGTCGGCGCACGCAAGCTGGAGCGTTACGGCGAGGCCTTCCTCGAAGTGCTTGGCGGCCAGGTCGAGGCGCCAAAAGTGGTGGCCGATGTGCGCCACGAACTGATTACTCTGGCGCGGGCTGGCATGACGCCGCTGCAAATCGCCGGTCAGCTGCAATGCTCGGAAAAGAACGTTTACACGATGCTGGCCGAGGCGATTGGCAAGCAGCAATTGTCGTTGGAACAGGCACTGGACCTGCCCGAAGACTTGATGGGGGAAATCCAGGACGCATTCCTCGACGGTGAGGGCGAGTTGCCGCCGGTTGCGGAGATTGCCTCACTGTTCGTCGGTCGAGTGCCGGAGGGTGTTTTGTACTGTGTTCGGGCGGCGCTGCAGTCCGAATTCGAGATCTGAGTCATCTGTTTCATTGATGTAACGATTCATCACAGGGCAAACCTTGCCTCCAGCCGACGGCCATGCTTAGCTGACTAATAATTAGTTTTTCTCTATTTCAGTCTAACCATGAGTTTTTTATGCCGTTAACCGATCAACACCGCTTTGGCATGCAACTGGCCCAGATGTCGCGCGGCTGGCGTGCCGAACTGGACCGCCGACTGGCCGGCCTCGGGCTGTCCCAGGCACGCTGGCTGGTACTGCTGCACCTGGCGCGATTCGACGAAGCTCCGACCCAACGTGAACTGGCGCAAAGCGTTGGCGTTGAAGGGCCGACCCTGGCCCGCCTGCTCGACAGCCTTGAAGCCCAAGGCCTGGTGCAACGCCAATCGGTGCTGGAAGACCGCCGCGCAAAAAAAATCGTTCTCTGTGCCCCGGCACGTCCCCTGATCGAACAAATTGAAACCATTGCCCACCAACTGCGCCATGAGCTGTTCGAAGGCGTTGATGAGGCGGACTTGAAGACCTGCATGCGGGTTCACGGGCACATCCTGGCCAACCTGGAAAAGTCTTGAGGCATAACCGCACGCCAGGTTTTTAGAGGCACCCCGTTGGGCAGACTATAAAGAACTACCAGGCAATACCGTGTTCGTAACGGATGTGCGAACACGCACAGGTTGGTTCTGGTTATCTAAAGGGATGCTCATGCTTGAGAGTTGGCACGTTGTATTGCGGTGTTGCGCCAGGCTGCTGCTGGTCGGTGGTGCTGGCACTTACTCGGCATTGACACCCGCGTTGGGCCTGGGTGATATCACCGTGCATTCCGCGCTGAATCAGCCGTTACGTGCCGACATCGCCCTGGTCGATACGGCGGGACTGGAGGAGGGCGAACTGTCAGTCAAACTGGCGACGGCGCAGGAGTTCAGCCGCGCTGGCGTCGACCGGATGTTCTTCCTCAACGACCTGAAGTTCACACCGATCCTGCGGGGTAACCGCAGCCTGATCCGGGTGAGTTCCAACAAACCGGTCAATGAACCATTCCTGAATTTCCTCGTGCAGCTCAACCAGCCCAATGGGCGTTTGCTGCGTGAGTACACAGTGCTTATCGATCTGCCAGGGGCGCCGGGGATTGATCCGGTCGCTGACGAGCCGATTGCCCGTTCCCAGTCTTCTGCATTCCCGACGGTCGAACCGGCCGTTGCGCTGGTTCCTGCGCCGAAGAGCAAGAAGCCGGTAATCCCACGGGTCGACGAGCCTGCCCCCGTGCCGGTGGTTGATCCCCTTGTCGAGCAACTGGCGGCCAGCGTGCTGCAGAACCAGCAGCTACAAACAACCATTGATGAGCTGAAGGCGACGGTTCAGGGTCAGGACGAGCAGATCGCCGGCCAGAAAAAACAGGTCACCGACCTGCACACTCAATTGGCAGAGATTAAACAGGCGCCAGCAGTGACGCCGGTCGCCGTTGCGTCAGTGCCCGCTCCCGTTGTCGAAGAGGCCGAAGCGAGCCACTGGCCGCTGATTTTCGGGTTGTTGGCGCTGGTATGTTTATTATTGCCGGGGCTGTTTATTCGTCGCCACCGACAGCAGGTTCAGACGGTGCCCGACCCTGCACTCGAACTGTCGGCGCGGCATCAGCCGGAACTGCCGACATTGAGCATTGTGTTGCCTTTGGCCGCCACAGCGACCTTCGCGCCCCCTGGCGCTGCGACAAACGAACCGGCGCCCATCGATGAATTCCGGTTGAACCTGGATGACCTGTCGATGGATTCGGGTTGGGACCAGATCAGCCCCTTTGAAAACACCTTTTCCGCCGCCCTGGACGATCACTTTCTCAACGAATTCACCGATCCCGGCGAGTCGCTGGCGCTTGAACCATTGAGCCTGGCGCCGGCGGAGCCCTGCAGCACCGGCAAACTGGAACAAACGCAGAACTGCATCGATGACGGCAACCTGGACAGCGCCATCGAGTTGCTCAACGAGTTACTCAAGGAGGGTAACGAACCGCTCAAGCAGACGGCCCGGAACCTGTTGACCGGGCTATCATAGCGACGCCCTCGGACTCAGGAGCTTCGCCGATCATGACTGCACGCAAACCGGAAATCGTCATCACCTATTGCACGCAATGCCAGTGGCTGTTGCGTGCGGCCTGGCTGGCCCAGGAACTGCTCAGCACTTTCGGTGACGATTTGGGCAAGGTCTCCCTGGTGCCCGGCACCGGTGGGGTCTTTCACATTTTCTGTGACGATGTGCAGCTCTGGGAGCGCAAGGCAGACGGTGGTTTTCCCGAGGCCAAGGTACTCAAGCAGCGGGTCCGTGATCAGATCGATCCGGACCGCGACCTTGGACACAACGACCGCACTCAATGAGACGCGGCTTCTGCGGCGACGATCTTCTTGCTGGAGCCACCCGACAGCCTGCTGGACACTACGATTGCCACGATGATCAACGCGCCGCCCATCAGCATGCGTAGCGTCGGGTTTTCGTTGAACAGCAGCCAGGCCACGGTAATGCCATACACCGGCTCCAGGGCGAACACCACGGCGGCGGTCCGCGCCTTGATCACTGCCAGGCTGGCGACGAACAGGCTGTGAGCGACGGCCGTGCAGAACACCCCGAGCAGACCAATCCACAGCCAGTCGAGGGCGTGCACTTCGTTCAGCTGTGGTGCCGCCACCGGCAGTAGGCACAGTGCGACGACTACGTTCTGACACAGCGCGGCCTGTACCGGCGCAACTCGCCCGGAGCTGGCTCGGTTGGTCAGCGATAGCAGGGCGAACAGCAAACCTGATCCCACCGCCCAAAGCAGACCGGTGGTGGCGCTGCTGGCCATGTCGAAGTCAGGCGTCACCAGCACCAGCCCAACGGTCACCAGCACCACCAGCAGGATTTCGTTGGCGCGAATGCGCTCGCGGAAGATCAGCCCTTCGAGGATCACGGTAAACGCCGGGAAACTGGCAAAACCCAAGGTTGCGATCGCCACGCCGGCGACTTTCACGGCAATGAAAAAGCTCACCCAATGTCCGGCTAGCAGCAAGCCGCTGAGTAATAGCCGGCGCCAGTCCACGGCTTCGAGTTTCTGCCAGCGTGTATGTCCGGCGAACCGCGCGAAAACCGCCAGCGCCAGCACCGCGAACGCGGCGCGACCGAAGACGATGACGGCGGGTGAGGCGGCAGCGAGTTTGCCGAACACTCCGGTCAGGCCGAACATCAGTGCGCCGATATGCAGGGCGCCAAGGGCGGTACGGGGAGTCATTGCAATCCTTGATAAACGTATAGAGCCAGGCGGACTGATACTGCCGCCCCTGTAGGAGCGAGCTTGCTCGCGAAAGACTTGAGAACACCGCGTTTATTCAGAAAGAGCGCGTTATCGTTAACATCCTTCGTCGGAACGCCGCCCGGAGCAAGCTCGCTCCTACATTGAACCGTGTGAAGCCAGCTACGTCTGTCGCCAGGCTATCGTCTTTTGTCGTGAGCCTCGCGGCGCAATTTTCCGGGCGACGCACCAAACTCCCGCAACACCGCCGCAGCGAAGGCACTTTGAGAGCTGTAACCGACCCGATTGGCAATCTCGCCAATGGGCAGTGCCGAATCCCGCAACAGCCCGACTGCCCGGTGCAATCGTCGACTGCGAATGTAATCCATCGGTGTCTGTCCACACTCGGCCACGAACCTGGCATGCAATCGAGCGCTGGACAGGCCGGCCACGCGAGCCAGATCCGCCACTTGCAGCGGATAGGCCGCGTACTGATCGATGTGCGCATTCAGTGCGGCATAGGGCAGGCGCCGACCGCCCACGACTTCAGGTTGAGCATTATTGAGACTGGCCAACAACAGCACCGCACCTTGCTGCGCGATCAACGGGTCGCTGACCTGGCTTGCGGCCAGCCAACTCACCAATTGGCTTTGCCCGGCATCCAGCGGCAGGCGCCCGGCGTTGTCGAGCAATCGACGGCTGGCGTCGGCGTGATCCCCCAACGACTGAGAAATCCATTGATCGCTCGGCACATCCAGCACCAGGCAGCGGCTGCCATTGCTGCTGCCGCAGGCGTGATGGAATCCTGCGGGCACGACCACGAAACTCTGCTGAATCACCTGGCTGCCACGGCCATCGACCTCGAAATCCAGCGCGCCCGAGAGCCCGAACACCAGTTGGGCATGGTCATGGCTGTGGACGATCAGGTCTTGGGTGTACTGGCGTAGCGTGAGGATCGGTCTCATCGCAGGTCTCCTGGTCAAGATGCGGCCAGTCTACACCGGCCGGGAACTGTCACAGGATTGACTCGCCACTGTCATGGGCAATTAACCCGATCGGCGCACGCTTGCCAAAACTTGATAAGAGGGTTGTCCATGACCAGCGCCGAGTTCGCCAAACCCAGCCGTAAGCAACGAGTGCGCACTTTGTGGATTTCCGACGTGCATCTGGGGACTCGTGATTGTCAGGCCGACCACCTGTCGCGGTTTCTCAAGGGTTACCACGCGGACAAGATCTACCTGGTCGGTGACATCATCGATGGCTGGAAACTGCGCGGCGGCATGTACTGGCCTCAGGCGCACACCAATGTGATTCGCCGCTTGTTGACCATGAGCAAGCGCGGCACCGAAGTGATCTATGTCACCGGCAATCACGACGAGTTTCTGCGCCGTTATTCGAAGCTGATACTGGGTAACATCCAATTGGTGGATGAAGCCGTGCACGTGACGGCCGATGGCCGTCACTTGCTGGTGATCCATGGCGACCAGTTCGATGTGATCACCCGCTATCACCGCTGGCTGGCCTTTCTTGGCGACTCGGCCTACGAATTCACCCTGACCCTAAACCGCTGGCTCAACCATTGGCGCGCCCGTTATGGCTACGGTTACTGGTCACTGTCGGCCTATCTCAAGCACAAGGTGAAGACGGCGGTCAGCTTCATCAGCGACTTCGAAGAAGCCATCGCCCATGAGTGCGTCAAACGCGAGTTGCATGGGGTGGTGTGCGGGCACATTCACCATGCCGAGATTCGCAAGGTTGGCGGGGTGGACTATCTCAATTGCGGGGATTGGGTGGAGTCGTGCACAGCCTTGATCGAGCATTGGGATGGCTCGATCGAGTTGTATCGGTTGGCGGACGCCCAGGCGCGTGAGGCTGAGTTGAAGGCGGTGAAGGTTGCAGAACCGACCTAAAAGTCAGGTGCCTGGTCTGGCCCATCGCGAGCAAGCTCGCTCCCACATTGAGCCGTGTCTAACGAGAGAGTTCGGTCAACTGTGGGAGCGAGCCTGCTCGCGATGGATCGCGCAGCGGTCCCGCTGGATTGATCAGGCTGGCGAATATTCTTCCATCGCCGCTATGTAAATTGAATGCTTGGGCCGCGCAAACAACCGCTCCATCATCGGCTCAAAGAAGCTCAGCGGCAGCGGCTCGTAAGCCGGATCAAACGCCGCCGCATCGTATTTGGCGCAGAATTCGATGGTCGCCTGATACTGCGGATGTCCACTGAATTGCTCGCGCAAATGCCGGTCCATGCCCAAATGATGGAAGAAGTAATACCCCTGGAAAATCCCGTGTTTCTCCACCATCCACAGGTTTTCGGCACTGACGAACGGTTTCAAAATGGCCGCTGCGATGTCCGGGTGGTTATAGGAACCCAGGGTGTCACCGATGTCATGAAGCAGCGCGCAAACCACATATTCCTCGTCGCGGCCATCGCGCCAGGCACGGCTGGCGGTTTGCAGGGAATGGGTCAGGCGATCCACCGGGAAGCCACCAAAGTCACCCTCAAGCAATTTCAGGTGCGCCACAATCCGGGTCGGCAATTGTCGGGCGTAGGCACTGAAATCTGCAGCAATGATCGCCCAGTCTTCCTGCGTGCCGTCCTGCATATGGGTAAAACGGGCATTGGCATTCATCGGCTTTCCTCGGGCGACTGATTGCACCTAGAACGGCACGCGACCCAGAATCATGTCGCGGTACATGACGAAATCGCCGATCAGGCTGTAAAGCGGGTGTTGGAAGGTTGCAGGACGGTTCTTCTCGAAGAAGAAATGACCGACCCAGGCGAAGCTGTAACCGGCCAACGGCAGGGCCCATAAGAACAGCCACGCGCCTTTGCCGACCGTCAGGGCCAAAATGAAGATGACCAGCGTCGTGCCGATGAAGTGCAATCGTCGGCAGGCGCTGTTGCTGTGTTCGCTGAGGTAATACGGGTAGAACTCAGCGAAGCTGTTGAAGCGCTTGATGTTTTCCACGACTGCCATCTCTGTGGTTACTGTTATGACTGCAACTTGTTCTGCGGGGTGCTTATTTGAGTCTAGAGTGAACAGTGGCATCAGCCAGTGACAATAGGCGCCACTTTAGTATCCTTCGCAAATTTGCCGCGGTAGACGGCTCATCAAGACAGTAAACGCCATGAGCGAACGAACGACTTCTGCAAGCTGGGCGATGGGGATTGTCAAAGCACTGGAGATGGACGGCCTGGATTGCCGGGTTCTGTTCAATCAACTGGGGCTCGACTACGCGTCACTGGATGATCCGGACGCGCGCTTCCCTCAAGATTCCATGACACGACTCTGGCAGCGCGCGGTCGAGCTGTCCGGCAATCCGGCGATTGGCCTGAACATGGGCAAAGTGGTGCGACCGGCCTCTTTTCATGTGGCGGGTTACGCCTTGATGTCCAGCCAGACCCTGGCTGAAGGCTTTCAGCGACTGGTGCGTTATCAACGGATCATTGCCGAAAGTGCTGACCTGAGTTTCCGGCTATTGGAGGAGGGCTATGCGCTGATTTTGACCGTGCATGGCGATCACCTGCCGCCGACCCGGCAGAGTGCCGAGGCCTCACTGGCCTGTGCGCTGGCGCTGTGCGGCTGGTTGACCGGGCGCACCCTGCAACCGCGCAAGGTGCTGGTGCAGGGCGATGAGCCCGCCAATCTCGAACCCTACAAGCAAGCGTTCCATGCGCCGTTGGTGTTCAACGCGCCTTACGATGCGCTGATTTTCGAACGCGCGGACATGGAAGCGCCGCTGCCGACCGCCAACGAGGCGATGGCACTGCTGCATGACCGCTTCGCAGGCGAATACCTGGCCCGGTTTTCCGAGTCCCGCGTGACCCACAAGGCGCGCCAGGTGCTATGCCGGTTGCTGCCCCAGGGCGAGCCCAAACGCGATACCGTGGCGCAGACGCTGCACCTGTCACAACGCACCTTGCAAAGGCGTTTGCAGGAGGAGGGCACGAGTTTCCAGACGTTGCTGGACGACACCCGACGGGAATTGGCTGAGCAATACCTGGCGCAACCGAACATGACGCTGCTGGAAATTGCCTACCTGTTGGGGTTCGCCGATCCGAGCAACTTTTTCCGCGCCTTCCGACGCTGGTTCGACGTCACTCCCGGCGAATACCGGATGCGGCTAATGGCAGCGCCTGCGCTGCTCAATGACGCCAGAACGCCGGAATACACAGCACAAACACCGTAATGATCTCCAGTCTGCCCAGCAACATGCCGAACGACAGAATCCACTTGGCGGCATCCGGCAGGGTGGCGAAGTTACCGGCCGGGCCAATGGTCTCGCCCAGTCCCGGACCGACGCCGGACACGGTACTGGCCGCGCCCGTGAGGGCGGTCATCCAGTCCACGCCGAGCAGCGACAGCAGCAACGCGATCACGCAGATGGTGATGGCGAAGAAAAACGAAAACGTCAGGATCGAACGCACAATTTCTTCATCGAGACGGTGACCGTTGTACTTCTGCTTGATCACCGCGCGCGGGTGAATCAACTGGTTAAGGTTGGCCTTGAGCAGAATGTAAGCGACCTGGAAGCGGAAAATCTTGATCCCGCCGGCGGTCGAACCCGAGCACCCCCCTACAAAGCCCAGATAGAAGAACAGCATCAGTGAGAAGTTGCCCCACAGGCTGTAGTCCCCCAGTGCGAAACCTGTGGTCGTGACGACCGAAGTCACGTTCAGCGCCACGTGTCGCAACGCGTCCAGCCAGTGCATCTTGGTCGTCCACCAGTACCAGGTGCCCAGCACCAGCCACGTCACCAGTAACATGCCGAGAAAGCCTTGAACCTGCTGGTCCTTGATCAATGCTCGACGGTTGCCGCGCAAGGTCGCTACGTACAAGGTGAAGGGCAGGCTGCCGAGAATCATGATGACAATCGCCACCCAGTGCACCGCCGGTTGTGTCCACTTGGCCAGGGACTGGTCGGAAGTGGAAAAACCGCCGGTGGAAATCGCTGACATCGCGTGGTTGATCGCATCGAACGGGCTCATGCCCGCCCACCACAGTGCGAGACTGCCCAAAATGGTAATGCCGACGTAGGCCGCCGCGATCAAACGCGCCACCATGTGCGAACGGGGCATGACCTTTTCGGAGCGGTCCGACGACTCGGTCTGAAACAGCCGCATGCCACCGATACGCAGCATTGGCAGAATGGCGACCGCCATGCCGATAAAGCCGATGCCTCCGATCCAGTGCAACAAGGAGCGCCACATCAGGATGCCGGGAGACATGGTGTCCAGGCCGCTGAGCACGGTGGAACCGGTGGCCGTGATGCCGGACATGCTTTCGAAGAACGAGTCGGTGTAGCTCATGCGCTGGGTCAAGAGGAACGGCAGCGCGGCGAAAATGCACACCACCAGCCAGCTGCTGACGGTCAGCAGGTACATGTCTCGCGGGCGCAGGTGAATGTGTTCGGGGCGCCCGGGGATGACCAGGGCCAGACCGGCGACAAACGTGATGATGCTGGCCCAGAGAAACGATGGCAGGTCGCTGGTGCGATCGAAGATCACCAGTGTGGCCATGGGCACGACCATGGCGATGGCCAGGGTTATCAGGAAGATGCCGATGATGAAACCAATGATCCGTAAGGTCGGCAACGCCATGAGGTCCGCTCGGGCTGTAGGGAAGGGCGCCATTCTACCTGCGGGGCGGGGCATGTAAACCGGCATGCCGGTGCGGGATACCGCTAGAATAGCCGGACAATTTTTTCAGGAGGTAGCCGATGCAGGCTCTCGACGCTTTGCTCAACCGTGTTTCCGTCCCGCGACTGCTGGAGCCAGCACCGACCGCAGAACAACGTGAGGTGCTGTTTGCCGCCGCGATGCGTGCGCCCGACCACGGCCACCTGCAGCCATGGCGGTTTTTGACAGTCGAAGGCGCGGCGCGTGAGCAAATGGGCGAGTTGCTGGCCGAAGCTGCGAAATTGCAAGACAACGAGGTGTCCGAAGCGGCGCTGGACAAGGCTCGCAATGGTCCACTGCGCGCGCCGCTGGTTGTGGTGGTGATCGCGCGTTTGCAGGATCACGTCAAATACCCGAAGTCCGAGCAATTGCTGGCGGCTGGCTGTGCGGCCCACGGGATTTTGCTGGCGGCTTACGCGCAAGGCATTGGCGCGGTATGGCGCACGGGTGAGCTGGCTTATTCGGCACATGTCGCCAAAGGGTTGGGGCTGGAGGCAGGCGAGGAGGTGATTGCGTTCCTTTACCTGGGCACGCCGCAGAAAGAACCGCGAGTGCCGGAGAAAGTCGATCTCGCTGAGTTCGTCAGCGCCTGGCCCGGTAAAGCCTGAAGCCGTCGATCAAAATAATGTGGGAGCGAGCCTGCTCGCGAAAGCGCCGGAACATTCACTGTCTTTATTTGATGGTGTAAACCGCTTTCGCGAGCAGGCTCGCTCCCACAGGGGGTCACGGTTGAACCACCGCCCCCGGCACCAACGGTAATTCCAGGCTGGCAACAAACCCGCCTTGCGGATGATTGGCCAACACCAGGCTCCCGCCATGCCGCTCCGCTGCACGACGTGCAATTGCCAATCCCAGGCCATGCCCGGCCGCCGTCTGCCCAGGCGCCCGAA
Organism: Pseudomonas sp. ASL7; assembly: GCF_056680375.1. Taxonomy (NCBI): domain Bacteria; kingdom Pseudomonadati; phylum Pseudomonadota; class Gammaproteobacteria; order Pseudomonadales; family Pseudomonadaceae; genus Pseudomonas; species Pseudomonas sp. ASL7. The sequence goes on from NZ_CM155279.1 coordinate 81,249, forward strand.
AAAACGGTTCGCCCAGCTGATTCAAGTGCGCGGTATCTACCCCCGGCCCATGATCACGCACACTGACCACAATCCGCTCGCCCTGATGCACCGCCTGCAACTCGATCGATTGCCCCACCGGGTTGAACCGTTGGGCATTGCGTAGCAGGTTGTCCACGGCGCGCTCGATCATTGTCGGCCAGCCTTTAAGGTTCAGGTGCGGTTCTGCATCAAGATGAACGTTTTGCTCTGGCGAACCTAACTGGGCATCCTTTTGCAGCGTGTTGAGCAACGCATTCAGATCAACGTCTTCGGCGCTGGCATTGTCGGCGTCGACCCGCGCCAGAACCAGGATTTCGCTGATCAATGCTTCGAGCCTGTCACACTCGCGGGTGAGGCGCGGCCAGAGTTTTTCCCGTTCCTCAGGATTGGCCCGTTCGGCCAATGCCAGCGCGATGCGCAGCCGAGCGAGGGGTGAGCGCAATTCGTGAGACACATCCCGCAGCAACTGCCGCTGACTGCCAATCAGGCTTTGCAGGCGTGCGCCCATACGGTTGAAATCGTTGGCCAGCACGCCGAACTCATCGCGGCGGTTCGCCAGTTTGACCAGACTGTTCTGCTGATAGGTGGTTTGCCCCAGATCGTGCACCGCACCGCGTAAACGGCTGAGGGGACGCGTGATGGAAAGGGTCACGAGCAAGCTGAACAGGGTCAGTACCACCAATGCGATACCCAGCGCACTCAATGGCCAGAGCAAGCTTTCGCGATGCCATGCATCCAGTTCAGGGTGCGGGATGCGATAAATAAGAAGGTAGGTTTCGCCGGTTTTTTCGCTGGTGTACTCGGCGGTCAGACGACGCCATGGCAGGCGACGGTCGTCGTTGTTCTGGCGCGCTTCGAAGGCGGCCGCACGGCGCGGAAAGGTACCGCGTACCACCGGATCGCCGCTCTCGTTGAGGACTTGAACGTCGATGTGATACTGGCGTTTGCGCTGCTCGAGAATGTCCTGGGCGGCTTCCTCGCCTCGGGCTTCGTAGGTTTGCGTCCATTCTTGGGCCAGGGTGTTGAGGCCAGGGTGGCGACTGAGAATCCACGCGTCCTGGTTGAGCATGTGCCCGAGCAGAATAGAGAGCCCTGCCACCAGGGCGATGGCCAGCCAGAAGCTGGCCAGAATACGCCAGAACAATGAGCGCACAGAAAATCCTCAAACAAACACAAACCAATGTGGGAGCGAGCCTGCTCGCGAATGCGGTGTGTCAGTTAACACATGCTTTTCCTGACAAACCGTATTCGCGAGCAGGCTCGCTCCCACATTGAACTGAATGGCAACAGACCCAACGGGGTTTAGCCGTTGGGTCTGGACTTAGCGCATTATTGCGCTTTTTGCGCCTGTTGAGCTTTCCAGGCCTTGAACTCGGCCCACTCGGCACGACGCTCTGCCTGTTTTTTCTGAATCTCGTCGAATTTCTTCTGTTGATCCGGTTTCAGCACGGCGCGTACATCGGCTACGGCTTTCTGATGCTTGGCGGTCATTTCGTCTTTCATGGCTTTCTGGTCTGCCGGGGAGAGTTTCTCCAGGTATTTTTCGACCAGTTGTTTGCGATCATGCATCTGCTCGCCCATGATTTTGCGGATCTGCTCACGCTGTTCGCGGCTCAGGTCCAGCTGGCTGTACGGGCCGCCTCTACCGTGCTCGTGCATCTGACCGCCGTGGCGCGAGCCGTCCATCGAACCGTCCATAGGGCCGGAACCTTCAGGCATTGCCATGGCAACGGTTGGCAGAGCGGCAGCGAACATCAGAGCGATAAGAGTCTTGCGCATGGTGAATCTCCTTGTCTCGTTCCCGGTACGTTCCGGATGAGTACAGATTATCGAGATCAAGGTCAGCGGCGGTCAGCGGAGCGTAAAGCTTGGGTAAAGACGATTTTATAGCGACCTGACAAATCCAACATTTTGCCGCCCAAACGCGACCTCCGTAGCAGCTGTCCAGCCCCAGCGAACTGCGTTTGACTCTGTAGCAGCTGTCGAGCCCCAGCGAGGCTGCGTTCGGCTGCGCAGCAGTCGTGAAATCAGACGCTGCGGTTCGTCAGGAAAACCGCGTACTTTGGGTTTACGACTGCTGCGCAGCCGAACGCAGCCTCGCCGGGGCTCGACAGCTGCTACAGAGCCTCGCCGGGGCTCGACAGCTGCTACAGAGCCTCGCCGGGGCTCGACAGCTGCTACAGAGCTGACGGATCGTGGGCTTCAGAGGCTGTAGTAATAGCCGCGACTACGCAGGGCAACGATGCGTGGGCGGCCGTCGGGGTGCGGGCCGATTTTTTTGCGCAGGTTGCTGACGTGCATGTCCAGGCTGCGGTCGTACAGGGTCAGCTTGCGGCCGAGGGCGATCTGCGCCAGTTCCTGTTTGTCCAGCGGCTCGCCGGGTTGCTTGAGCAAGGCTTCGAGCAGTCGGCTTTCGGAGACGGTGAGGGTGAATTCCTGTTCATCGATACTGACCACGCCGCGCATCGGGCTGAAGCACAGGTCGCCCAGTTCCATCTGGCTGGACACCGCCGCCGGATGGCTGCGGCGCAATACCGCGCGCAGGCGGGCGGTCAGTTCCCGTGGGTCGCACGGTTTGGCCAGGTAGTCGTCGGCGCCGAGCTCCAGGCCGAGGATTCGATCCAGCGGTTCGCCGCGGGCCGACAGCATCAGCACGGGCAAGTCCGGGTGATCGCTACGCAGTTGCTTGAGCAGCTCCAGGCCGCTGCCGTCAGGCAACATCACATCCAGCACCACGGCCGCCGGCGCAGTTTGCGCCAGTGCGCGACGGGCGCTCTGGCCATCATGGCAGGCGCGAACCTGGAAACCTTCCTGGCTCAACCAACTGCTCAGGAGCTCACACAGCTCCTGGTCATCATCAATTAATAACAGCTCGCTCATTACTCACTCAATTTAACCATTGCCGACGTTTTCGACTTGCACCACTGGCGAAGATACCGCAGAGCAGGGCCAATAGCGCTACCCCGCCACCGATGACGAACCATTGCTGCTGATCCGTCAACAGGCGTGGCAGAGCACTGCTGGCCTGGATTTCCTTGAGTTGCAGCTTGAGGCGCTGATTCTCTTGGCGCAACCCGCTCAGTTGGGCGCTTTCGCGTTCAGTATCGGTATTTTGCAGTTGTTTGCTCAGTTCTTCTCGTTGCTGTTCGCTTACCTTCAAGCGCTGTTGCAACTCGGTGATCTGGCTGCCTGCGCTCAAGGACAACGGTGTCGAACCACCGCCATTGGCGCTTTCTTCACCGTGAGCGGGAGCCACGATCGACAACGTCACCCACATCAGACACAACGGACCCTTGCGCATCGCGACTCCTGATTCCAATCGAATTATTGGGCAGGTTGTCGGCAGGCAAACGGGAATGATGAGTGATTGAGCGCACGATGAACCGATAAGGTTCATCGTGCGCAACGACTTTACGGCAGGACTTGCTTGAAAGGCTTGACCGAAACGTTGGCGTAGACGCCTGCGGCGATGTACGGATCGGCGTCGGCCCATGCCTGGGCGGCGCTCAGGGAATCGAATTCGGCGACGATCAGGCTGCCGGTGAAGCCGGCAGCACCCGGATCATTGCTGTCGATCGCCGGGTGTGGGCCGGCCAACACGATGCGACCTTCGCCTTTGAGCACTTGCAGACGCTCAAGGTGCGCAGGCCGGGCGGCCAGGCGGGCTTCCAGGGAGTTGGCGACGTCTGTGGCAATGATTGCGTAAAGCATGTCAGTCCTCGGTTTTTGGCGTAGTGGTATCGGCGTCGTGCAGGTGGCGGGACAGGTAAATGCCCTGGCCGACCAGGAACAGCAACGTCATGCCCAGGCTGCCGAAGACTTTGAAGTCGACCCAGTAGCTCTGGAACGTGAACGCGACGAACAGGTTGGCGGCACCGCAAAACAGGAAAAACGCAATCCAGGCGATGTTCAAGCGAGTCCAGACCCCGTCTGGCAGGGTCAGTGCGTGGCCCATGATGCGCTTGATCAGCAGTTGATCACCGACGAAGTGGCTGCCGATGAAAGCCAGTGCGAACAGCCAGTTGACCACGGGGGCTTTCCACTTGAGGAAGGTCTCGCTGTGGAACGCCAGCGTCAGGCTGCCGAAGACCAGGCAGGCGACGAGGGTCAGCCATTGGCTCTTTTCCAGCTTGCGCTGTTTGATGAAGATCGTGCCGTACACCACGAGGGAGCTGATGATCAGCATCGCGGTGGCACTGTAAATGCCACCCACCGTCAACTCATGACCGGCGACGTCAACGACCCGTGGATCGAGCTTGTAGACAATGAAAAACAGCAGAAGCGGGATGAAATCGATGAATTGTTTCACAGTGGCAGCCAGAAGCAGGATGTGGCGGCATAATAACAAACATATGGGCGCGCGATAGCGCCAGCTGATTTGAGGTAACACATCCCCGTGAATGTTGATTTGCACTGCCATAGCACGGCCTCCGATGGCGCTCTCGCGCCTGCAGTTCTGGTTGCGCGTGCGTTCGAGAAAGGCGTGCAAGTCCTGGCCTTGACCGATCACGACACCCTCGAAGGCCTCGATGAGGCCCGCTGCGCTGCGACGGCGCTGGGTATGCAACTGGTCAACGGCGTCGAGTTGTCCTGTACCTGGGGCGGCGCGACCATTCATGTGTTGGGCTACGGATTTGATGTCAATGCCGCACCGTTGGTCGAGGCGATTGCAAAATTACACGATGGCCGCTGGCTACGGTCCGAAGAAATAAGCCGCAAGCTGGCGTTGAAAGGCATGCCGGGGGCGCTCGACGGCGCACGCAAAATCCAGCAGGAGCTGGGTGACAGCGGCAACGCGCCGGCCCGCCCGCATTTCGCCGACTGGATGGTGCGCGAAGGTTTCGTCAAGGATCGCGCCGAAGCGTTCCGCAAATGGCTGGGCGCCGGCAAGTTGGGTGACGTCAAGCAACATTGGCCAACCCTGGAAGACACGGTTGAAACCCTGCGGGCCGCGAAGGCCTGGGTCAGCCTGGCGCATCCGTGGCATTACGATTTCACTCGCAGCAAGCGTCGTCGCCTGATTTCTGACTATATTCAAGCGGGAGGCCACGCGATCGAAGTAGTCAATGGCCATCAGCCTGCCGAACAGGTGGGCAGCCTCGCGATTCTTGCCCGCGAGTTCGGTCTGCTGGTCAGCGCCGGCAGTGATTTTCATGGCCCTGGAGGCTGGTCCGAGATCGGTGAATACCGCCCGCTCCCGGAGGATCTGCCGCCACTGTGGTGTCGATTCAAACATGACCCAATTATTGCCGCCGTCTGAACAGGTAGAAAATGTGAGTCAATTTTTCCAGATTCATCCGGAAAACCCGCAAGCGCGCCTGATCAAACAGGCTGTCGAGATCATCCGCAGCGGCGGGGTGGTGATTTATCCCACAGACTCGTCCTACGCCATTGGTTGCCAGATCGGCGACAAGAATGCCGTGGAGCGCGTGCGCCGGTTGAGACAGCTGGATGAAAAGCACAACTTCGCGCTGATTTGCAGCGACCTGTCGCAATTGGGGCTGTTTGCCAAGATCGACACCGGCACCTTCCGCCTGCTCAAGGCGCACCTGCCGGGGCCTTACACCTTCATCCTCAACGCCACCCGTGAAGTCCCTCGGCTGTTATTGCACCCGAAAAAACGCACCATCGGCCTGCGCGTGCCCAGCCATCCGATTGCGTTGGCGCTGCTGGAAGAACTCGGCGAGCCGTTGATGAGCGTAACGCTGATCATGCCCGGCGACACCGACCCGTTGACTGACCCTTTCGAAATGCGTCAGTTGCTCGAGCATCAGGTCGAGCTGATCATCGACGGCGGTTTCGGCGGGATCAAGGCGTCCACCGTGATCAACCTCGCCGACGGCGAGCCGGAAGTCATCCGTGTCGGTTGCGGTGACCCGACGCCGTTCATGGCCGAGGCCTAGATGTCTGCAGTAGAACCCGTCGACAGTCAGGCCGGAGCCCAGCAAGAGCTGCCCTTCGCCATGGTCTATGGCCAGGCGGTCATGGAAATGCCGCTGGACCTGTACATCCCGCCAGATGCCCTTGAGGTCTTTCTCGAAGCGTTCGAAGGCCCCCTCGACTTGCTGCTGTACCTGATCCGCAAACAGAACATCAACATCCTCGACATTCCGGTGGCGGAAATTACTCGTCAGTACATGGGGTATGTCGAGTTGATGCAGTCGGTACGCCTGGAGTTGGCCGCCGAATACCTGGTGATGGCCGCGATGCTGGCCGAGATCAAATCGCGGATGCTGCTGCCGCGAGCCGAAACCATCGAAGCCGAAGAGGACGACCCGCGCGCCGAGTTGATCCGCCGCTTGCAGGAATACGAACGCTTCAAGGCGGCCGCCGAAGGCATCGATGGCCTGAGCCGGGTGGGCCGTGACGTGGTAGTGCCCAAGCTGGATGCCCCCGAAGCGAGGGCGCGCAAGCTGTTGCCGGACGTGAGCCTGGACGAATTGTTGATGTCCATGGCCGAGGTCCTGCGCCGTGGCGACATGTTTGAAAGTCACCAGGTCAGTCGCGAGGCGCTGTCCACGCGTGAGCGCATGAGCGATGTGCTGGAACGGCTCAAGGGCGGCGGCTTCGTGCCCTTCATTGAACTGTTCACCGCTGAAGAAGGACGTCTGGGGGTCGTGGTGACCTTTATGGCAGTCCTCGAACTGGTCAAGGAATCTTTGGTCGAGCTGGTGCAGAATGAGCCGTTCGCGGCGATCCACGTGCGAGCCCGAGCCGAATAACGAGTTGAATCATGAACCTGACTGAACCCCGCGAGCTGGCGCCCCTGCTTGAAGCCTTTCTGTTGGCCTCGGGAAAACCGCAATCCCTGGAGCGCCTGTTCGAACTCTTCGAAGAGGGCGAACGGCCAGAACCGCCAGTTTTCAAGAAAGCGCTGACGATTCTCGCCAAGTCCTGCGATGGCCGTGCCTTTGAACTGAAGGAAGTCGCTTCCGGCTATCGCCTGCAAATCCGCGAAAAGTTCTCGCCGTGGGTAGGACGTCTGTGGGAAGAGCGTCCGCAGCGTTACTCGCGTGCCATGCTCGAAACCATGGCGCTGATCGCTTATCGCCAGCCGATCACCCGTGGCGAAATCGAAGATGTGCGTGGCGTGGCGGTTAACAGTCACATTGTCAAAACCCTGCTGGAGCGCGAGTGGATTCGCATCGTCGGTTATCGCGACGTGCCTGGTAAGCCGGCGATGTTTGCGACCACCAAGGCCTTTCTCGATCACTTCAACCTGAAAAATCTCGACGACCTGCCTCCGCTGGCCGATCTGCGCGAACTGGAGCCTGATCCGGTGCTCGACTTCGACGACGCGCCCGTGCCGGCCGGGCTGCAGGAGCTGGCCGATGCGAGTGCCGAGCCCGAGGAACCCAAGGAGGAGACCAGTTTCCATACGCTGTTGCTGGAACTGGACACCATGGAGGAGGGGCTCAAGACCGACTTTGATGATTTGTTGCGTGATGGCGAGTTGACCCAGACCGACGAGGTTTTGCTGCAGCCGGAGCCGGAGCCGGAGCCGGAGCCGGAGCCGGAGCCGGAAATCGAAGTTGAGCATCAGGTCGAGCCCGAAGCCGACATCGAACAGGATCAGGAAGACGACGTGCTGGGTGTCGCCGAAGCACGCGAAAAGCTCCTGGCCGCTGTCGCCGCCCTTGAACAACACACACCTGAGCCCGAGCTCAGTGACGAAGAAGCCGAAGCCCGGGCCCTGGCCGAAGCGATCGAGGCCGAACGCCGCGAATTCGATGACTAACCCCAACCCTGCGGACACTTGAAACCCACTGTAGGAGCGAGCTTGCTCGCGATGGTGTGTCAGGCAACGTTGTAGTCGACTGAAATACCATCGCGAGCGAGCTCGCTCCTACAATGGATCATGAGTCAACGGGAGTATTCGATGACCTCAACCAAAGACCCCTGCATCAGCCTCTGCAAATTCACCGACGACATTTGCCTCGGCTGCGGTCGCAGCAAGCGCGAGATCAGGGCCTGGAGGAAACTCGACAAGGACGACAAACGCACGGTGCTCGCCGAAGCCGCGCTGCGCTTGATCAAACTCGACGCCACCGGTCGGCGGAAATCCAGGTAAGTCTTCATTCATCAACTAGTCTCTGATGCGCGAACGCTCCCATGAGCGTATGATTCGCGACCCTCCGGCGATCCCTTCGCCCGAGATCCAGCTTTCAACGCTTCAGGACCCTCACTTCAGAGCTGCCTGAACAGACCACACCGGGAGGTGCCCAGATGAGTATCAACGACCAGAAAGACGACCAGGAAATCGGCCCAGCAGGCGAAAAACTGCAGAAAGTCCTCGCCCGTATCGGCGTCGGCTCGCGCCGTGACGTAGAAGCCTGGATCAGCCACGGCCGCATCAAGGTCAATGGCAAAGACGCCACCCTCGGGCAGCGCGTCGACATGCACGACGCCATCACCATTGATGGCAAGGTGATCAAGCGCGAAGAAGCCGCCGAGTCGGTACGCCGCGTGATCATGTACAACAAGCCCGACGGCGAAATCTGCACCCGTCTTGATCCGGAAGGCCGTCCGACCGTTTTCGACAAGATGCCGCGCCCGAAAGAAGGTCGCTGGATCAACATCGGTCGTCTCGACATCAACACCACCGGTTTGCTGATGTTCACCACCGACGGTGAGTTGGCTAACCGCCTGATGCACCCTTCCTATGAAATGGACCGTGAATACGCGGTACGTGTCCGTGGCGAAGTTGACGACGAGATGATCGAGCGTCTGAAGGCAGGCGTCGTCCTCGAAGACGGCCCGGCCAAGTTCACCGACATCAAGCAAGCACCCGGTGGCGAAGGTTTCAACCACTGGTACCACTGCGTGGTGATGGAAGGTCGCAACCGGGAAGTTCGTCGTCTGTGGGAATCCCAGGGCCTGGTGGTCAGCCGTCTGAAACGTGTGCGTTTCGGTCCGGTGTTCCTCAACTCCGACCTGCCGATGGGCCGCTGGCGCGAAATGAGCCAGTACGAAGTCGACATTCTGAGTGCTGAAGTGGGCCTGACCCCAGTGGCCATGCCGCAGATGAACGCCAAGAGCAAAGACAAGCTTGATCGCATGCAGCGTAAATCGTCGCGTCCGATGGGCAAGACCGAGCGCGTGCGTTCGTTGCGTCCAGCCATCGGTAACCAGACCGCTGCTACACCGCGTGACTCCCGTGAACCGCAAATCGAAGGCGAGCGTCCAGCCCGCAAACCAGCAGCGCCACGCGCTGATGGCGAGCGCGGTCCACGCACGCCACGTCCGGCCAACGGTCGCACCGAGCGCGGCGAAAGCCGTGGTGCTCCGTCTGGTGGTCGTAGCGATCGCGGTGCTCCAGCCGGTCGCAGTGAATCTCGTGGTGACTCGAGTCGCGGTACGCCAGTGGCAGATCGTCCGTCCGACACCAAGCGCCCGGCCAAGCCAGCGCCGAAGAAACGTCCTGGTATTGTCCTGGTCGACAAGGATGCACCATCAGGCAAACGCCGTGGTGCGCCAGCCGGTTCGGGCCAGCGTCCGGGCTTTGGCCGTCGCAAGCCTGAGTAATCGGTAAGCGGTACCTGAAAAACGCCAACCTTCGTGTTGGCGTTTTTTTTTGGCTCTGGATTTATCTCTGAGGTGTTTTTGAGGGCCCCATCGCGAGCAGGCTCGCTCCCACATTGGATCGCGTTTTTTCTGAAAGGATTCGGTCCCCTGTGGGAGCGAGCCTGCTCGCGAAGGCGTCAGCCGCGGCGCTGATATATCCAGGTCGGAATGCTGGCGTTACGGCGTGTAACGAAAATCTGACGAAATCCGCTGATCGCCCCCGTGGAATCGTCATCCCCCAGACGCTGTAAGAAAATACTTACGCCCATTACCTTTCCGGACTCTCTCCAACGCTCTGGTCCGCTTGTTTCATCGCCCCGCGCAGGGTGTTATGCGCGCCATGCCTGTCGTGCAGGTGAATAACAACAAGGAGGCGCTATGAACGCCGTGACTCATTTCCTCTTCTCAGTGTGGGGCGATCTTTGCGTCGTCCCCGTCGAAGACCCGCAAAGGTCTGACTCTATTTTTGCAGCCGCCCGAGAACTTCGAGGCGGACACAGGCAATCCCGGCTTCCAGCGCGCTAATCAGTGATGTCTGGCAGCAGGGGGTTACAGGTGTACAATGCGCCGCGTTTTCCCTGTGACCTCCTGCGCATCTGCGCAAACCTCAAGGCTATCCGCCTTGTTCACTCCGGCGCGTCACGAGCGTGTCGGGTTCGATTTCGTCACAGATAAAAACAAACAGGTGACGCATGACCGTTGTAAATACGCTGAACGTGAGACCCTTTTCATGAGTGGACAAAACTCGCATTCAGGCGAGCTGAAGCGCGGCCTGAAAAATCGCCATATTCAACTGATAGCCCTCGGTGGCGCGATTGGCACCGGGTTGTTCCTGGGCTCGGCCGGGGTCCTGAAATCCGCTGGCCCGTCGATGATCCTCGGCTACGCCATTTGCGGCTTCATTGCCTTCATGATCATGCGCCAGTTGGGCGAAATGATCGTCGAAGAGCCGGTGGCCGGTTCCTTCAGCCACTTCGCGCATAAATACTGGGGCGGTTTCGCCGGCTTCCTGTCAGGCTGGAACTGCTGGATCCTGTACATTCTGGTGGGCATGTCGGAGCTGACTGCGGTCGGCAAATACATCCACTACTGGGCGCCGGACATTCCGACCTGGGTCTCGGCAGCCGGGTTCTTCGTCCTGATCAACCTGATCAACCTGGCCAACGTCAAAGTCTTTGGTGAGGCCGAGTTCTGGTTCGCGATCATCAAGGTCGTGGCGATCGTCGGCATGATTGCCCTTGGCAGCTACCTGCTGGTGAGCGGTCACGGCGGCCCGCAAGCGTCGGTCACCAACCTGTGGTCCCACGGCGGCTTCTTCCCGAACGGGGTCAGCGGTCTGGTGATGGCCATGGCGATCATCATGTTCTCCTTTGGCGGCCTGGAAATGCTCGGCTTCACTGCCGCTGAAGCCGATTCGCCGAAAACCGTGATCCCGAAAGCCATCAATCAAGTGATTTACCGGATCCTGATTTTCTACATCGGTGCGCTGGTCATTCTGCTTTCGCTGACGCCCTGGGACAGCCTGCTGGCCACCCTGAATGCAACAGGCGATTCCTACAGCGGCAGCCCGTTCGTACAAGTGTTCTCAATGCTCGGCAGTAACACCGCTGCGCACATCCTCAACTTCGTGGTCCTGACCGCGGCGTTGTCGGTGTACAACAGTGGCACCTACTGCAACGCCCGTATGCTGCTGGGCATGGCCGAGCAGGGCGATGCGCCGAAAGCCTTGTCGAAGATCGACAAGCGCGGCGTGCCGGTGCGTTCGATCCTCGCCTCGGCGGCAGTGACGCTGATCGCGGTGTTGCTGAACTACCTGATCCCGCAAAACGCGCTGGAACTGTTGATGTCGCTGGTGGTGGCTACCCTGGTGATCAACTGGGCGATGATCAGCTTCTCCCACTTCAAGTTCCGCCAGCACATGAACAAGACCAAACAGACGCCACTGTTCAAGGCGCTGTGGTACCCGTACGGGAACTACATCTGCCTGGCGTTCGTGGTGTTCATCCTTTGCGTGATGCTGCTGATTCCGGGGATCCAGATCTCGGTGTACGCGATTCCGGTGTGGGTGGCGTTCATGTGGGTTTGCTACGGCATCAAGAACAAACGCAGCGCGCAGCAGGTGTTGCCTGCTGCAGGTTCAGCTGCGAAGTAACACTTCACTCAAAAACAACAAACCCGGCCATGTGCCGGGTTTGTTGTTTTTGATGCCTGATTTTACGATTGCTCTGAAGTCCTGTTCCTACATGATGGTCGCTGTCTCCTACAGCAATTTCGGAACTTTGTAAAAAATAAAGGGTGGTTCGTAAGTTCGGAAACGGCCTACAACCTGGCTATTGAGTTTTGTCATAGTCTGGCGCTCCGATTAAATTAAGGAGCGGCATGTATGGCCAGTCACAGCTACATGAGTATTACCGGGAAACGGCAAGGGTTAATATCTGCTGGTTGCTCCGGTCATAGTTCTATTGGTAACAAATGCCAAACCGGCCACCAGGATGAAATCATGGTATTGGCATACTCGCACGATATGTTGGCAGGTATTGATGGCAGCATGGCAGGAGGTCGCGGCAAGCACATGCCAGTCACGATCACCAAGGCTGTCGATAAATCATCGCCCCTGCTAGCGAGCGCATTGCATGAGCGTGAAGAAGTGGAGTGCATAATAAATTTCTACCGAACAGCCTCTGCTGGAGGGCAAGAACGATATTATTCAATACATCTCACTGGTGCGCGTATAGCGTATATCAGCCTGCAAGTCCCCCACACTATTCGTATGAACGATGCTGAACCCCAAGAGCAGGTGGCTATTCGTTATAGGGATATTGCATGGGCGCATGTTCCTGGGGCAACGAGTGCATACAGTACGTGGGCAAATGAGGATGAATGAAACATCGTGCGATATTCATGATGTGACCAGGGCGGCTTCTGATCTGGTAGCGGTAGGATGCAATATTGGCATGACACATTTGCCGGACGGTGTTGCTCGGTTGCGGTTCAGTTCGGTTATTTCATCCTATGCCGATGAGGTGATCCAGGCTGTTGATGAAGGACTCATCAGTGCGTGGCAAGGGGTTCAGGAGTTAAGGGCAGAACACGAAGAATTATTATCGAAGGCTCGATTTTACCTTCAGAACGGTATCGGGGTTGTTGCGGGAGCGATGCAGGTTGAGGCTGGCCTGGCCATTACTGCAATTCCGGGAGGAGTTGGAGCTGTCCCGGGTGTGCTTTTAATTGGTCATGGAGCTAATAACATCGCCGAGGGTGTTGCTAATATTTATAATGGTCCCGATATACCTAGTACTCAAGGACCTATTCGGCGTGGCTACCAAGCTATTTTTAATGATAGCTATAAAGGTAGTGTTGCATATTATTCTACCGACTTAATTCTGTCGGGGTACGGAATGTTCAGGATAGTGCGCAAGCCCGATTCTGTGCAGCTATTTAGATATGATCCCGTAAGTAATGAAAGGGCTTATCAGCAAGCAGGAGTGCTGGCCTTGTTTTTTGAGGGGTTAGCTGATTCTTTAACTTTGAACTCTATCGCTAAAGATGTGAGATCAAATGAGTAATAGTGGCGATATGGTTTTGCCTGGTCATAGTTATGTCCAGCCACGTAGTCTTGGGAGGTAGAATTTCAAGCCAAATAGTGCGACAGGGATATACGTTGCTACGTAGGCAATATTTAAGTAACAGCCATTTAGTGGGAAAATCTCGGTGATCAGCCAGACAATCATTCCCATAATCGGAATTGAACAGCCCAAAACCAAACAGGTTACCGCCAAATGGTATCGGATGTTTTCAAGGTTCATAAGCTAATTTATAATCCGCTGAGGTGAAGCCTTAGATTAGTATTGCCCTTCGAAACAAAGCAACTCCCTTGGTGCAAATCCGAGAAGGCTGTAAGAAAATTCTGGCATGGCCTTCCTGATCTCGCCTGCTCCAGTATTCACGTGCTATTCAGAATGTTATTCGCGGTATCCTACGCGTTCTGAATACGGACCCCTTTCCATGCTGGTGATTTCCAACAACGTGCATCTGCCGGATGCCGAGATCGAATTGACGGCCATCCGCGCCCAAGGCGCCGGCGGGCAGAACGTCAACAAGGTCTCCAGCGCCGTGCACCTGCGTTTCGACATTCCGGCCTCGTCGTTGCCGGAGTTCTACAAGGAACGGCTGCTGGCGCTGCGGGACAGTCGCATCACCAGCGAAGGCGTGTTGATCATCAAGGCCCAACAATACCGGACGCAGGAACAGAATCGGGCCGATGCGCTGGAGCGGCTGACCGAGTTGATTCTCAGCGCCACCAAGGTCGAAAAGAAACGCCGACCGACCAAGCCGACCCTCGGTTCGAAGAAGCGTCGGCTGGAATCCAAGACCAAGCGGGGCAGCATCAAGGCCGGGCGCGGCAAGGTCGATTTCTAACGGGCGTCTCGCTCTTCCCGGTACTTGGGCGCCTGCCGGTACAGGTAAATGCTCAGCATCAATCCGCCTATAGCGGCGAGGGCGGCGAACAGGAAAATCGAGGCAAAGCCGAAACCTGCTGCAATCGCACCTGCCACCGGCCCGGTAATCCCCAGCGACAAATCGATAAACAGCGAATAGGCCCCGACCGCCGCACCACGACTGGAGGCCGGTACAAGGTTGACCGCTTCGACGCCCAGTGCCGGGAACACCAGCGAGAAACCGAAGCCGCTCAGTGCTGCACCTGCCAGCGCCCAATGGGCATCCGGCGCCAACCACAACAGCAAGAGCCCCAGCGTTTCCACTGACAGGCACGCAATCGCCACACGAAAACCGCCGAGGCGGTTGATCAGGTTGCCGAACAACAATCGCGCACCAATGAAGCAGGCACCGAACAGGCTCAGGCACAGCACCGCGTTGGACCAATGCTGAGTGGCGTAATACAGCGTGATGAAGGTGGCGATGGTGCCAAATCCAATGGAGCCCAGCGCCAGTCCACATCCATGCGGCAGCACTCGCCCGAGCACGTGCATGAACGGCAAGCGTTCGCCGACCACAATCGGCGCGGCAGTTTTAGGCCAGGCCAGCGTCAGCCCGAGAACGGCCAGCAGCACAATGCTCACGCCCATGCTCCACAAACCCAGTTGGCTGACCAGCAGCACCCCCAACGGTGCGCCGATGGCCAGTGCGCCATAACTGGCGATGCCGTTCCACGAGATCACTTTGGCGGTGTTCGCCGCGCCGACCCGGCCGATGCCCCAGCCGATCGAGCCCGAACCCACCAGGCTTTCTGCACTGCCGAGCACCAAGCGACCGATCAACAGGCTGATCAGGCTCAAGGTTGGCAGGCTCTGAGTCCAGGCCGACATCAACATGAACACACCGCTCAAGCCACAGCCGGCGAGGCCATACATCACTGCCAGTTTGCTGCCCTTGTTGTCGATTATTTTCCCGGCATAGGGACGGCTGAGCAGGGTGGCCAGGTATTGCACGCTGATCACTAGCCCGGCGATAACCGCGCCGAAACCCAGGTCGCTGTGGACGTAGCCCGGCAATACGGCGAGGGGAATGCCGATATTCAGGTAGCCGATAAAAGTGAACAGAACGATGGATACGACTTGCAGCGTGACCGCCAAGGGGCGCTGGTTTTCGGGCATGGGTAAAGGTCCACGGGGAAGCAGGATAGATAGGCTGCTTATGATAGCGGCGCGAGCGGCCGCGGGTCGTGGAAAAGTAAAACTATTTGCCGGGCGGCGGTGATTCAGGGCTTGGCGGGGGCGACCAGGTGCGTTGTGACCAGGGCGGCCAAGGCGTTTTCTTCGCTGCCGAAACGGGCCAGCAGGGCGGCTTGTTTCTCGGGGGAAAGGCGATTCCAGAGCTCGATCATCTTTTCGGCGGTGCCGATCAGGACGCTGGCCTGGGTGTCGCTGAAATCATCGGTCATGGGGCGGGGCTCGGGTTTCAGGCGGTGTGGAAAGCGCATGTTAGCGCTTTCCACACGGTCTGGCATTGCAGGTGTTTCAGTCTTCGCTGTCAGCCTTGCGACTGTCAGTGGCTTCTTTCGGCCGGGGCTGTTGGGCACCGGCTTGGTGCGTGGTTGTCTGCTCAGTTTCGTGCAGGCTTGGGAAGGGGAGATTAGGGATCTCGTGCATGTTCGCGCTCCTCGCAAAGTCTGTTGATAGATCTGGTAGATCCGCGCTTTTACAAAGCCTGGGCAGGATACAGCAGGAGAAATGACAAATAGACTTTTAAATCCATTTGTTACGACGGAAGGGCTTGTCTAGACAGGTCTGGAAGAGGGTGTGGCACAAAACAAATGTGGGAGCGAGCCTGCTCGCGAATGCGGTGGATCAGTCAATATTGATGTCGACTGACACTCCGCATCGCGAGCAGGCTCACTCCCACAGGGGAATTGCAGTGGCTGATGGTTACTTGCAGACCGCGGCGATGGCCTCGGCCAATAGATCCAGACGCGTCGCATCAATGCCCGCCACGTTCGCCCGCCCAGTGCCCACCATGTAAACACTGTGATGATCACGCAGCTGCTTGACCTGCTCCGGCGTCAAGCCAGTGTAGGAAAACATCCCGCGTTGCACGCCAATGTGCGCAAAGCGCCCGCGCAAACCGTGAGGCTCAAGGGCTTCCACCAAGCCACTGCGCAGTTGGGCGATGCGCAAGCGCATGGCTTCCACTTCATCCGCCCAGAGGCTTTTCAGCTGCGGATCGCCCAGGATGGTCGCTACCACGGCAGCCCCATGGTCCGGTGGCGTCGACCACAGATTGCGCGCAATGTTGGCCAGTTGACTGCGGATATCCACCAGTTTGTCGGCGGTTTTCGCGCAGACAATCAGCGCGCCAGTGCGGTCCCGGTACAGCCCGAAGTTCTTCGAGCAGGAGCTGGTGATCAACACTTCCGGCAGTTCGGCGGCGAACAGCCGGGTCGACCAGGCGTCCTGTTCCAGACCGTCACCGAAGCCCTGATAAGCGAAGTCGATCAGCGGCAGCAGATCACGGCGACGTACCACCTCCAGCACTCGGCGCCAGTCGTCATGGGACAGATCGAAACCGGTCGGGTTATGACAGCAGGCGTGCAGCAGCACCACATCGCCCGTTGGCACTTCATTGAGCACCGCCAGCATCGCGTCGACGTCGAGACGGTTGTCGCTGCCGACATACGGGTAATGACTGACCTTGACCCCGGCTGCCGCGAAGATGGTTTCGTGAATCGGCCAGGTCGGGTTGCTCAGCCACACGCCGCGGCCGGGCAGGCATTGCGCGATGAAATCCGCGCTCAAGCGCAGCGCGCCAGTGCCGCCTGGGGTTTGGGTGGCGCCGGCGCGTTGTTCGGTAATCAGCGTCGAATCGGCGCCCAGCACCAGCTCATTGATGACCTTGCCGAACGCCGGTTCGCCGTGACCGCCAATGTAGGTTTTGGTGGTCTGACGATCCACCAGGCGCGCCTCGGCGAGTTTCACCGCTTGAGGAATCGGTGTCAGGCCTTGGGCGTCTTTGTAGACGCCCACGCCGAGGTCAAACTTGCGCGGGTTTGGGTCCTGCGCATAGGCCTCCATCAGACCGAGGATCGGGTCGCCGGGCACCCGGCCGATGGCGTCGAAATGCATTATTTGCGGCCCTCGGCATCCTTGGCCACTTCGTCAGTGCGCGCGGCCATGATGAAGTCGTTGCGGTGCAGGCCCTTGATGGAGTGGCTCCACCAGGTCACGGTAACTTTGCCCCACTCAGTCAGCAGGCCAGGGTGATGACCTTCGGCCTCGGAGATTTCACCGACGGCGTTGGTGAACGCCAGGGCGTGTTTGAAGTTTTTGAACAGGAAAATTTTTTCCAGCTGCATCACGCCGTCGCGAACTTCGATGTTCCAGTCGGGGATCTGCTTGATCAGTACCGGCAGTTCTTCGTCGCTGACTTGAGGGGCGCCGGCCTGGCAGGCTTCGCAGTGGGCTTGGTTCAATGTGGACATGATGTATTCCTGAAATCGAATGATTGAAAATCGGCCGTCAGAGTCACCACGCTAAAGCAAAGCGTCGGTTCCGGACAGACTCACTTGATCGTAAAAGTCGCGGATCACGCAGCTTTTGGTTTTGGCGGAAATTTGGGTGTGTGCAACCCCAGCTGCATACCTTGTTTGACCATGCCCATGATGTCTTCGTGCGCCAGGTCGAACAGACGCTTGAGGTTCGGCAAGACAAAGTAAAGCGGTTGCAGGATGTCGATGCGGTAGGGCGTACGCATGCATTCCAGCGGATCGAAGGGCTGGTGTTCCGGTTCGTCCGACAAGCAATAAACGGTTTCTTTCGGTGAGGACAAGATACCTCCACCGTAAATGCGCTGGCCTTGCGGGGTATCCACCAGGCCGAATTCGATGGTCATCCAGTACAGGCGCGCCAGGTACACGCGTTCTTCCTTGGAAGCCTGCAGGCCAAGTTTGCCGTAGGTGTGGGTGAATTCGGCAAACCAGGGATTGGTCAGCAACGGACAGTGGCCAAAGATCTCGTGGAAAATGTCCGGCTCTTGCAGGTAATCCAGCTCTTCGCGGGTACGAATAAACGTCGCCACAGGAAACTGCTTATTGGCGAGCAATTCAAAAAAGGTCTGGAAGGGAATCAGTGCCGGGACTCGGGCAACTTGCCAGCCGGTGGTTTCACCGAGGACTTTGTTGATTTCACCGAGTTGCGGAATGCGGTCGTGGGGCAGACCGAGTTTTTCGATACCGTCCAGGTACTCCTGGCACGCACGCCCTTCGATCACTTTCAGTTGGCGAGTGATCAGCGTGTTCCACACCGCGTGTTCTTCGGCGGGGTAGTCGATAAAACCTTGCGCATCGGGCTCGCGAGCCACGTATTGCGTCTGCTTCATGCTGCTCTCCTGCTAGGGGATTTCATTCTTGTTATGTCCTGCTATGGACCTAGAAATACCTCAAGCATGGCGGGGTTGCAGCAGGTGTTCCTCATTGCGCGTAGGAAAAATCTTCGCTTTTCGTAAAGTTATCGTTACGGTTCGTCGGTTGTCGCGTAGGTGTTGGGATTTTCGGGTTTGAAAACGCCCATCGCTGTCACATAATCTTGACGACTAACTGAGCGCTTCAGCAGAAAAATATCCTGTGGGAGCGAGCCTGCTCGCGAAAGGGTCGGCACATCCAGCATTGATGTATCAGGCAGACCGCTTTCGCGAGCAGGCTCGCTCCCACGGGTTTCGTGTCTGGCATTAACCTTACTCACCGTTTTTTCGGGCCTTTTATATGCGTATCAAAGTCCACTGCCAGAACCGCATCGGCATCCTGCGCGACATTCTCAACTTGCTGGTGGAGTACGGGATCAACGTTGCTCGCGGCGAAGTAGGGGGCGAGCAGGGCAACGCGATTTACCTGCATTGCCCGAACCTGATCAACATTCAGTTTCAGGCGCTGCGTCCGAAGTTCGAAGCCATTGCGGGCGTTTTTGGCGTCAAGCGCGTAGGGCTTATGCCCAGTGAACGTCGGCACATGGAGCTCAATGCCCTGCTCGGCGCATTGGAGTTCCCGGTGCTATCGATCGACATGGGCGGTTCCATCGTCGCGGCTAACCGCGCGGCGGCGCAGTTGCTCGGCGTGCGAGTGGACGAGGTGCCGGGGATTCCGATGTCGCGGTACGCCGAGGATTTCGACCTGCCGGAGTTGGTGCGTGCCAATAAATCGCGGATCAACGGGTTGCGGGTCAAGGTCAAGGGTGACGTGTTTCTCGCCGATATCGCGCCGCTGCAGTCGGAGCATGACGACAGCGAGGCCATGGCCGGCGCGGTCCTGACGCTGCACCGTGCCGACCGGGTAGGGGAGCGCATCTATAACGTGCGCAAGCAGGAACTGCGCGGGTTCGACAGCATTTTTCAAAGCTCTAAAGTGATGGCCGCCGTGGTGCGCGAAGCCCGACGCATGGCGCCACTGGATGCGCCGCTATTGATAGAAGGTGAAACCGGTACCGGCAAAGAGTTGCTGGCGCGGGCCTGCCACCTGGCCAGTCCGCGCGGGCAGTCGCCGTTGATGGCGCTTAATTGCGCCGGCTTGCCGGAATCCATGGCCGAGACCGAGTTGTTTGGCTACGGCCCCGGCGCCTTCGAAGGGGCGCGGGCCGAGGGCAAGCTCGGGCTGCTGGAGCTGACGGCCGGCGGTACGCTATTTCTCGATGGCGTTGGGGAAATGAGCCCGCGCTTGCAGGTAAAACTGCTGCGCTTCCTGCAGGACGGATGCTTCCGTCGCGTGGGCAGTGATGAAGAGGTTTATCTGGATGTTCGAGTGATCTGCGCAACGCAGGTCGATCTTTCCGAGTTGTGCGCGCGCGGGGAGTTTCGCCAGGATTTGTATCACCGCTTGAACGTGCTGTCGTTGCACATTCCGCCATTGCGTGAATGCCTCGACGGTTTGACACCGCTGGTGGAGCACTTCCTCGACCAGGCCAGTCGGCAGATCGGTTGTCCGCTGCCAAAACTGGCGCCGGCGGCGATGGAGCGGCTCAGTCACTACCACTGGCCGGGCAACGTACGGCAGCTGGAAAACGTACTGTTCCAGGCGGTTTCCCTGTGCGACGGCGGGACTGTCAAGGCGGAGCATATTCGTTTGCCGGACTACGGCGTGCGTCAGCCGCTTGGCGATTTTTCGCTCGAGGGCGGGCTGGACGCGATCGTCGGGCGGTTCGAGAAGGCGGTGTTGGAGCGCTTGTATTCGGAGCACCCCAGCAGTCGCCAATTGGGTAAGCGGTTGGGGGTTTCACATACCACCATTGCCAACAAGTTGCGCGAATATGCAGTCGGCAAAGAACCCGGCACCCCATAGCCTGTAGCAGCTGCCGAGCACCGCGAGGCTGCGTTCGGCTGCGCAGCAGTCGTGGATTCAGGTGCCGCGATTCTTCCGGTAAACCACATGTACTGGATTCACGACTGCTGCGCAGCCGAACGCAGCCTCGCAGGCTCGGCAGCTGCTACGGGGTGTGAGGTCGAAAGGCCGACACTTGCCGTTACCGGCATAACACCGCCGGTTTTTCGTCTTTGACACAATCCGCAATTCCGTCCTGAGCGCAGTAAGTCCTTTGTTTGCCGGGCCCCGTGCCGCCAAAAAAAAGTTGGTCTGCAAATTGCTTGTGGCTGAGCAGTACAGCAGTGGGCGGCAAACGTCCGGCATGCAGAGGAAAGAGTGTGGACAAGTACCTTTATGTGGCAATGACCGGCGCCAGCCAGAATGCACTGGCGCAGAAGGCACATGCCAACAACCTCGCGAACATCTCCACTAACGGCTTCCAGAAAGACCTGGAGCAGGCGCGTTCGATGCCGGTGTTTGGTGACAGCTTTCCGGCGCGTGCGTTTGCCATGTCCGAACGTCCAGCCACCGACTTCTCCCCGGGCGCCTTGGTGCAAACCGGTCGTGACCTTGATGTCGCCGTTCAAGGCAGTGGCTGGCTGGCGGTGCAGAACCCCGACGGCGGCGAAAGCTACGTGCGCACCGGCAGCCTTAACGTTGACGCCCTGGGCGTGTTGCGCGCCGGCAACGGCATGCCGGTCATGGGCAACAGCGGTCCGATTGCCGTGCCGCCCGAGCAGAAAATCGAAGTGGGTCAGGATGGCTCCATCAGCATTCGGGCGATGGGCGAAGGCCCGGGTGTCATCGCCGAGGTTGATCGCATCAAGCTGGTCAATCCAGACATCAAGAACATGACCAAGAGCCTGGACGGCACGATCAAAACCGCGGACGGCAAGCCGGCACCGGCCGATGCCAACGTCCAGCTGGTGTCGGGTTTCCTTGAGTCGAGCAACGTCAACGCCGTTGAAGAGATGACCTCGGTGTTGGCCTTGTCCAAGCAATTCGAGCTGCACATCAAGATGATGAATACCGCCAAAGAAGACGACCAGGCCATGGCTCGGGTCTTGCAGAACAGCTAATTATCAGAACGTCGCGCCGTAAAAACGGCGCACGAGGAGAATCGAATGCTTCCGGCTCTATGGGTTGCCAAAACAGGTCTGTCCGCCCAGGACACCAACCTGACGACTATTTCCAACAACCTGGCAAACGTCTCGACCACGGGTTTCAAGCGTGACCGTGCCGAGTTCCAGGACTTGTTGTACCAGATCAAACGTCAGCCAGGCGCCCAGTCGACTCAGGACAGCTCACTGCCGTCGGGCCTGCAATTGGGTACCGGTGTGCGGATTGTCGGGACTCAGAAAAACTTCACCGCCGGTAGTCTGCAAACCACCGATCAACCGCTGGACATGGCGGTCGATGGTAATGGCTTCTTCCAGATTCTGCAGCCTGATGGCACTACCGCCTACACCCGTGACGGGACTTTCCACCTGAGCTCCACGGGCCAGATCGTCACTGCCAACGGCTTCCCCCTGGAGCCGGCTCTCGTGATTCCGAACAATGCCCAGTCCTTCACGGTCGGTCGTGACGGTACGGTATCGATCACCATCCCTGGCAACGCGACCGCGCAAGTGATCGGCAACCTGCAAACCGCCGACTTCATCAACCCGGCCGGCCTGCAGGCCGCGGGTAACAACATGTTCCTGGAAACCGCCGCCAGCGGCGCGCCGCAAATTGGCACGCCGGGTCTGAACGGTTTTGGTTCCACGCTGCAGAACACCCTGGAAACGTCCAACGTCAGCACGGTCGAAGAGATGGTCAACATGATCACCACTCAACGCGCTTACGAGATGAACTCCAAGGTGATCTCAACTGCCGACCAGATGCTCTCGTTCGTAACGCAAAATCTGTAATCAAGTCTATGAGGTGGCATGGCGCCGCCTGCAACACCGTGAGGTAGGGTCATGCATCGCTTTGTATCTGTTCTGGCACTGAGTGGAGTCGTCACGCTGGCGGGTTGTGTCCCTCCGACGCCCAAGCCCAATGACCCTTACTACGCCCCGGTGTTGCCGCGAACGCCGTTGCCGGCTGGCGCGAACAATGGCTCGATCTACCAGGCCGGTTTCGAACAGAACCTGTATGGCGACCGCAAGGCGTTCCGGGTCGGTGACATCATCACCATTACCCTGAACGAGAAGATCCAGGCCAGCAAGAACGCCAACTCCCAGATCGACAAGACCAGCAAGACCAGCATTGGCCTGACCTCGTTGTTCGGAAGTACGCCCAACGTAAACAACCCGGTCGGCAGCGGCGACCTGACCCTGAATGCCGCCTACAATGGCGACCGCGCGACCAAGGGCGACAGCCAGGCCGGGCAGAGTAACAGTCTCATTGGCTCGATCACCGTGACCGTGGCGGACGTGTTGCCCAACGGCATCATCGCCGTGCGCGGCGAGAAGTGGATGACCCTCAATACGGGTGACGAACTGGTACGCATTGCCGGCCTGGTTCGGGCCGATGACATCGCCACCGATAATACGGTTTCGTCGACGCGCATTGCCGATGCTCGCATCACCTACTCGGGCACCGGTTCGTTTGCCGATGCGAGTCAGCCAGGCTGGTTCGACCGTTTCTTCCTCAGCCCGCTGTTCCCTTTCTAAGTGGGGAGGCGGGTCATCTCTTATTTCCTGGGCTGCGCCGGGTCTGCTTTTACGCAGGGTAAGGCGCGAGGAGTGCAGTTTGGTTGTTCCAAATAAACGACGAGTAACGCGGCCCTGCGTAAAAGCAGGCCCGGCCCTCCGGGTTGTGCCTGAGCGCAGCCCAGGAAATAAGAGATGACCCGCCCCATGTTGACTTTCAAACACCTGATGGTGGCTGCGTTTCTGATGTCCGCAGCCTTCGGCGCTCAAGCCGAGCGGCTGAAGGATATCGCCAGTATTTCCGGCGTGCGTTCCAACCAATTGATCGGTTACGGCCTGGTGGTCGGGCTTAACGGTTCCGGTGACCAGACGACGCAGACACCGTTCACCCTGCAAACCTTCAACAACATGCTCTCGCAGTTCGGCATCAAGGTGCCGCCGGGTTCGGGCAACGTGCAGTTGAAGAACGTTGCGGCGGTGTCGATCAGTGCCGATTTGCCGGCGTTCGCCAAGCCGGGTCAGCAAATCGACATCACCGTATCGTCCATCGGTAACTCCAAGAGCCTGCGCGGTGGCACCTTGTTGCTGACGCCGCTCAAAGGTATCGACGGCAACGTCTATGCGGTCGCCCAAGGCAATCTGGTGGTCGGCGGCTTCGATGCTGAAGGTCGCGACGGTTCGAAGATTACCGTCAACGTTCCGTCGGCCGGTCGTATTCCGGGCGGTGCCTCGGTGGAGCGCGCGGTGCCGAGCGGTTTCAATCAGGGCAACAGCCTGACCCTGAATCTCAACCGTTCTGACTTCACTACCGCCAAGCGCATCGTCGACAAGATCAACAACATGCTCGGCCCTGGTGTGGCTCAGGCCATTGACGGTGGTTCGGTCCGAGTCTCGGCGCCGCTCGATCCGAACCAGCGTGTCGAGTACCTGTCGATGTTGGAAAATCTCGAGGTCGATCCGGGGCAGGCGGTGGCCAAGGTCATCATCAACTCGCGGACCGGCACTATCGTGATCGGTCAGAACGTCAAGGTTTCGCCGGCCGCCGTCACTCACGGCAGCCTGACCGTGACCATCACCGAAGACCCGATCGTCAGCCAGCCGGGGCCCTTGTCCAATGGCACGACGGCTGTTGTGCCACGCTCCCGGGTCAATGCTCAGCAGGAAGCCAAGCCCATGTTCAAGTTTGGCCCGGGCACCACGCTGGACGAGATTGTCCGTGCGGTGAATCAGGTCGGCGCAGCGCCGGGTGACTTGATGGCGATCCTCGAAGCACTGAAGCAGGCGGGTGCCCTGCAAGCTGACCTGATCGTGATCTGATATGGCGAATATGGATTTTCACAAGAGTGGGTTGGTCAGCAGCAGCGATTCGGGTTCGTATTCGGACCTGAACCGGCTTAACCAGCTCAAGGTCGGTGACAAGAACAGCGATTCGAACATGCGCAAAGTGGCGCAGGAATTCGAATCGCTGTTCCTCGGTGAGATGCTCAAGTCGATGCGTTCGGCCACCGAAGCGCTGGGCAAGGACAATCCGCTCAACACGCCGGCGGCCAAGCAGTACCAGGAAATGTACGACCAGCAACTGGCGGTTTCCATGTCTCGTCAGGGGCATGGTATCGGTCTGGCCGACGTACTGATGCGCCAGATGTCGAAAAACAAACCGCTGGCTCCGGGCGAGGCGGCGGCGATGTCTGCTGCCAAGCAGGAGGCGGCGAAAGCGGCGGTGACAACGCCGGTGGCTGCCGGCACGGTGGGTACCAATGGACCCCTGTCGAGACTGAGCGGCGAGCGCCCGCTATGGGCTTCGCGGTCGGTCAAGGCGCCGCAGTCATTAGCCGATCACCGTAATGACGTGGCGATGCTCAACCAGCGTCGTCTGGCGTTGCCGCCGAAACTCGCGGACCGCTTGCTCGCCGGTCTGGTGCCATCGGCATCGACGACCGCTACGGCTGCTACGACCACAGCCGCAGCCGCAGCGACGGCACTCAACGAAGTCCGATTGCCTCAGGGCGCCAAGACCGCTTCCGATCCCCTGTTCAATGGCGATTGGCTGGCCTCGCAAACGGATTCGGCAACGGGCGGGGGTATGCAGGTTTATGGTCGTGCCATGGTTCAAATACCACTGTCACCGGCGAAGAAAGCCTTCAGCTCTGCCGACGAATTCGTCAATACCATGATGCCGTTGGCCAAAGAAGCCGCCGACCGCATTGGCGTCGATCCGCGTTATCTGGTGGCCCAGGCGGCCCTGGAAACCGGTTGGGGCAAGTCGGTCATGCGCGCCCAGGATGGCAGCAGCAGTCACAACCTGTTCGGCATCAAGGCCGGCAGCAGTTGGGAGGGCGGTTCGGCGCGGGCAATCACCAGCGAATTCAGGAATGGCGCGATGGTCAAGGAGACGGCCGAGTTCCGTTCCTATGACTCTTACAAGGACAGCTTCCATGACCTGGTGACGTTGTTGCAAAGCAACAATCGCTATCAAGATGTGCTGAAGTCGGCCGATAACCCAGAACAGTTTGTACGTGAGTTGCAAAAGGCCGGGTATGCCACCGACCCGGGCTACGCCAGCAAGATTTCGCAGATTGCCAAACAGATGAAGAGTTACCAGGACTACGCTGCGGCGGGCTCTTCCACGACGCCTTTATAGGCATAAGGTATAAGGTCTGAACCATGAGTTTGCTCAATATCGGGATGTCTGGGCTGAATGCGGCCTCATCGTCTTTGTCGGTGACCGGCAACAACATTGCCAACGTTGATACGGCCGGCTATTCGCGCCAGCAAACCGTGCAGACCACCAGTCCCTCCCAGCAGTACGGCAACGTGTTCATCGGGTCCGGCACGACCCTGGCGGATGTGCGCCGGGTGTACAACGCCTACCTCGACTCCCAGCTGCAGACCGCGACTTCGCTCAATAGCCAGGCGACCGCTTATGCGGGGCAGGCGACCCCGCTCGACTCGACGCTGTCCGACGCCAATTCCGGTTTGACCGGTGTGCTGCAAGGCTTCTTCACCTCAATGCAGGGCGTGACGTCGTCGTCGACTGATAGTACGTCCCGTCAGTCAGTGCTGACCGGCGCCCAGGCCTTGAGCAATCACTTCAACGCCCTTGCCAAGCAGTTGAGCGACCAGAACACCACCATCAACGGCAATCTGTCGGACATGGCGACGAGTGTGAACAAACTGGCGACCTCGATCGCCCAGCTCAACCAGAAGATATCCGAAGCAACGGGCAGTGGCGGGCAGCCGAACGATCTGCTCGATAGCCGAAACCAGGCAGTACTCCAGCTGTCCGACCTGATCGGTGCGCAAGTCGTCACGCGTGGCACCAACTACGATGTCTACATCGGTAGCGGCCAGCCATTGGTGATGGGCAACACCACCAATACCCTGCAAACGGTGCCGAGCAAGACAGACCCTACACAATCCGCGCTGCAGATGAACCGTAGCTCCAGCGTCATCGACATTACGTCGGTGGTCAGTGGCGGCCAAATCGGCGGTTTGCTCAGTTACCGCTCGGATGTGCTAACCCCGTCGCAGAACGAACTGGGGCGCGTAGCGTTGGTGATGGCGGATCAGGTCAACAGTCAGCAGGCGCAGGGCATCGACAATAACGGTAACTTTGGTGCGCCGATTTTCAGCAACATCAACAGCGCCGCACTGGTCAGCCAGCGCAGCATCGCCCAGGCGGGTAATAGCGCCGGCTCAGGCAATCTGGATGTCACCATCGCAGACACCGGTAAGCTGACTACCAGCGATTATCAGGTGACCTTCAGCAGTCCGACGAATTACAGCGTCCAGCGTTCCGATGGCACCGCCATGGGGACCTTCAGCACCACGACCACTCCGCCGCCGGTGATCGACGGCTTCAGCCTGGCCCTCAATGGCGGTGCCCTGAGCGCCGGCGACAGCTTCAAGGTGACGCCGACCCGCAGTGGCGCCAGTGATATTCAGACGGTCATGACCGATCCGAAAGCCATTGCCGCAGCGGCGCCGTTGGCCGGTGTCACCAGCGCCAACAACACGGGCAACTACACGCAGCCGACGCTGGTCACGCCCATGAATATCTATAACCCCGCCTCCCAGGCGCAGATGCAGACCGCGCTGCAGAATTCCACGCCGGTCAAGCTGGTATTCAGCGCGGCCAGCGGCGGGACCCAAACGTATAATCTGCTCGATGCCAAAGGCAACAACATGGGCTCCGGGAGTATTGTGCCGGGCCAGGCCAATACCCTGAACCTGAACGTGAACATGGTCGATGCCAGCGGCAACCCGATCCTGGATGCCTTCGGGGTCCAGCAGACGTTCGCCGTCCAGACCACTGTGAGTGGATCGCCGAGTAACCAGGAGAGCTATACGATCTCGCTGACAGGCGCCTCTTCCTCGGATAACCGCAACGCTCAGTCCCTCGTAAACCTGCAAACCGCGCAGACGGTGGGCACCGGTGCGGCGAGCAAGGGCATCAGTCTGACCGATGCCTACAACACGTTAGTCACCAATGTGGGTGGCAAGGCTGCCAGTGGCAAGACCGACACTGACGCCACGACAGCGATCCTGACTCAGGCCACGGCTGCTCGCGCTTCTGTCTCCGGCGTCAACCTGGATGAAGAGTCCGCTAACCTGGTCAAATACCAGCAGTACTACACCGCCTCTTCGCAGATCATCAAAGCTGCACAAGATACTTTCACCACGCTGATCAACAGCCTTTAAGGAGTCGTAATTCATGCGCATTTCTACCGCCCAGTATTACGATCAAGCCGCAGCCGACTATCAGCGCAACTTCAATAACACGGTCCAGACCAGTAACGAGGCCAGCAGTCTGGTGCGCATCAATACCGCGGCCGATGATCCGATCGGCGCCGGGCATTTGCTGAAGTTGGGCCAGCAGAGCGCGATGCTTGATCAGTACAACAGCAATATCAGTTCGCTCAAAAGCTCTCTGAGCCTGTCCGAAACCACCTTGACCTCCATCGGTACGGCCCTGCAACGCGCCAAGGAAATCACCCTCAGTGCCACCAACGGCACCGTCACCGATGCTGATCGAAAAGCCTATGGCGCCGAACTGAGCCAGATCCAGCAGCAGGTCGTGGGCCTGATGAACTCCAAGGACTCGGCCGGCAATTACCTGTTCTCCGGTTCGAAATCCAGTACTGCGCCGTATACGCAGAATTCCGATGGCACCTACACCTACAACGGTGACCAGTCCAGCATCAACCTGGGCGTTGGTGATGGTTTGTCGATGGCCAGCAACACGACCGGTTGGGACGCGTTCCAGCAGTCGATCAACACCAGCCGTACGCAGGTCAACATGACCGCGCCGGCCGTGGACGATGGTCGGGTGACGTTATCTAACGGTCAGGTCAACAACAGTCCAACCTACAACGCCAAATTTACTGGTGGTGAGCCGTACACGGTAAGCTTCATGAGCAGCACTCAGCTGAAAATCACCGATGCGTTGGGCAACGACGTCACGGCTGAAGCCAGCCAGGGGGGGGCCGTCAGCAACAGCAGCAGTGCGAACCAGACGGTCAGCTTCCGTGGTGTCGACTTGAGCCTGAACATGAACCTGAGTGCCGCTGACGCTGCCAACCCGGATGCGGTCATTGCCGGTCACAGTTTCCAGTTGTCGGCCACGCCGGATACCTTCAACACCTCGCGTAGCCCGGGTAACCCGTCGACGGCGGTCATTACCGGAACCGCGGTGAGTAATACAACGGCCTATAACGGTGCTTTCCCGGCCGGCGGGGCGATTCTCAAGTTCACCAGCGCCACGAACTACGACCTCTATGCGTCACCGATTACCGCCAACAGCAAACCGGTGTCTTCGGGCACCATGGCCGGCAGTAACGCGACAGCCGCCGGCGTGACCTTTACCCTGGGCGGCACACCGGCAGCGGGCGACCAGTTCATGGTTCAGTCCAATAATCATCAGACCCAGAACGTCCTGGACACTCTGGGCAAGATGATTACGGCGATGAACGTGCCGATTGATGGTAATACAGTGGCCAAGCAGCAGTTTCAGGCGGCGATGGATTCGGGCAACAGTAACCTGACCAGTGCCACCGATCAGTTGGGCACCGCGATTACCTCGATTGGTGCTCGCGGTCAGTCGCTGGATGATCAATCAGCGACCAACCAGAGTCTGGGTCTGGCCAACACCACGACCCAATCGTCGATTCGTGACGCTGACCCCGCCGAAGTCATGACTCGCTTGACCCTGCAGCAGACCATGTTGCAGGCCGCTCAGTTGGCATTCAGCAAAATCTCTCAGCTTGGCCTGTTCAACAAGATTTAAAGGCAGGCGCGCAGGCGCTCGTTTGCTCTAACCATCGAATACCAACCGCCTATTTTCAGCGGTTTCAAAGGGCTCGCTCTGTTGGGCGGGCCCCGCCGCTTGCGAGCCCGCCGTGAACCTACTTCCTCTTGTCAGCGTTGTCATCCCCGCATTCAATCCGCGCTTTTTCAGCCGGGCGCTGCGCGGTGCAGTGAGCCAGAACTACGGCAATCTTGAGTTTATTGTCTGCGATGACAGTCGCGGGGATGAAATTCGCGGCATTGTCGACTCGATGGTCGAGCAGACCGGCGTTGCCGTGCGCTATGTGCGAAATCCACAGACACTGGGCCTGGTCGGTAACCTGCAGGCATGCCTCGAGCAGGCTAAAGGCGAGTTCATCAAGTTTCTCTGTGATGATGACCAGCTGTTCGCGACGTGTATCGAGCGACAGGCGCAGGTGTTGATCGACCGGGCGGAGGTCAATCTGGTGCTTGCCCAGCGATTGTTCTGGGACGCCGATGATCTTCAGTTGCCGTCACGGCTCGAGAACACACCGCTTTCACCGCTGTGCGGACTGTTCAAGGGTGAGGACCTGCTGGCGATCTTCGAGACCTTCCCGGCCAACATTCTGGGGGGATTCAGCAACGCATTGTTCCGTCGCGCGGATGTGCTGGAGTTGTTTCCAGTCTTGACCCAGGCGGGGCATGGTTTTGTCGCGACGCTCGACTTTGCCTTGTACGTTTGTTTGCTTCGGCGCGGCAATATGGTGGTGTTGAATCATGTGCTCAGTGTCGAGCGCTTGTACCCGGAACGATTGAGCAGCCAGCAACCGATGAAGGACGCGGTGGAGGCCGAAAGGCAATGGTTGTTGCAAATGCTCAAGGCGCGCAGCGGCGAGTCCGCGCCGGCACCGGGCTGGGTTCGTTATCTGCCGATAACGCGTGCCGATGAATCGCCTCGGGTCTGGGAAGAGCTGCCCCTGAGCCGAACCCTGGGGACCAAGCAGACCACCCAGCATTGGCATGTCGGTATCTCCAGTGTGAGTTTTTCCGAGCTCTACGCTCAGTGGCTGGCGTGTCGCACACTGACCGACGCGCAGCGATTGCTGCTGCCGGATACACTGGAGAATTGGCCAAGACGGCCGAAAATCGTTCCGATCATTATCGATGAGCACGGCAGCCGCGCGGGTCTGGAGCTCACTCTGCAGAGTCTGGCCGGGCAACTCTATGCGCCCGAGCTGACACTGGTGCTGTCCAGCGCCTGCACCGAGGCCTCGCTCGATGAGCGGGTTTTCCGTTTGCCTCTGCAGGAGGATTGGCAGCAGCAGATCAACGAGCTGTTGCTGCAACTGGACGGTGCCGACTGGTTCTATCTGCTGCGTACCGGAGATCGCCTGGTGGCGCCCGCGTTGCTGGTCATGGCAGAGCGTATTGCGTTTTCGCGCAACGTGTTGTGCTTCTACAGCGATGAAGGCGGTTTGTCTCAGGGCGAATCGGCGGAACCTGCATTCAAGCCCGACTTCAATCTGGACCTCATGCGCAGCTACCCCTACGTCGGGCGAGCCCTGGCGTTCGAGCGCGAAGGTTTCCTGGCGCAGGGCGGTTTCAATCCGCTCTTCGGTGAGCTCGCCCCTCACGATGTGCTCTGGCGCATGGTCGAACACGACGGCACGCGGGTGGTCGGGCATATTGCCGAGGTTTTGCTGGAATCGGCGTTCGATCTTGCCAAGTGGCTCTCGTTGCCTGAGGTGGCAGAGAACAACTCACAGCTGCTCCAGGCGCACTTGCAGCGTCTGGGTGTTGCCCATGAGATTCAGAGCGGTAATCCTGCGCTGCTCAATCGTGTTGATTATCTGCATGCGGATCGGCCGCTGGTATCGATCATCATCGTCAGCAAGGATCAGACGGCAGCCTTGCAGCGCTGTGTCGAGAGCTTGCTGGAGAAGACGCTCTACAGTGAATACGAGCTGTTGCTGGTCGACAATGGCAGCGAGAGCGTCGAGGCTCGGCTGTGGCTGGCGAGTATGGCGCAGCTGGGCAGCGACAGAGTCCGGGTGCTGGAGTGTCCGCAACAGGACAATAGCGCCGCGGTGCGTAATTTTGCGGTTCGCCAGGCCACTGGCGAGTACGTGCTGATGCTCAACCCCTACACCGTGATCACCCACGGGAACTGGCTGGATGAGATGCTCAATCATGCCCAGCGGCCGGAAGTCGGCGTGGTGGGTGCCAAGCTGTTCAATCCGGACGGTTGTGTGTTGCACGCCGGTTTGATCCTCGGTTTGCAAGGACCTGTCGGCGTACCATTTTATGGCGAGTCCTTGCACGCGGCCGGTTATATGTATCGGTTGCAGGTAGCGCACGACTTGAGTGCCGTCGGCGACGATTGCCTGATGGTGCGCAAAGAAATTTTCGACAGTGTCGGCGGCCTGGATGAGCAGGCGCTTGCGCAGAGCCTCAATGAAGTGGACCTGTGCTTGCGAGTGGGGCAGAGCGGATACCTGGTGGTATGGACACCCTATGCCCAAATGGCTCTGGGGGCGCAGCCGACCGTGGTGGCAGAGCCTGCCGATCAGCAATTGCGCAACAAGGAACAGGAGGTGTTCTACAAGCGTTGGCTGCCAGTCGTTGCTCGCGACCCGGCGTACAACACCAACCTGGCACTGCACGGTCTTGGCGGTTCAAGCTTCAGTCTGGAGCCCGGCCTGCGGGCAGGCTGGAGCCCGTTTTCCACGCAGCAGTTGCCGAAAATCCTGGCGTTGCCGGTCAACGCCTCGGCCATCGGGCATTATCGCGTGACCCAGCCGTTGATTGAGCTGGAAGCGGCGGGCAGGGCGCAAGGGCGCATTTACTACAACTTGCCGACGATCATTGAAATCGAGCGTCAGTCGCCTGACGTTATCGTCTTGCAGGGGCGCTACGCCGAAGGGCCGATCAATGAGATTCCGAGCCTGCAAACCTACTCCAATGCCCGGCGGATCTACGAGCTGGATGACTACGTCATCAACGTCCCTCATCGCAATGCGCATATCCGCAATATGCCGGGCAAGGACGAGATGGAGAAGCTGGTCCGGCGTGCCATCGGCATGTGTGATCGCGTGGTGGTCTCGACCGAGCCGCTGGGCAATGCATTGTCGGACATGCACCACGACATTCGGGTCGTACCGAACATGCTGGCGAGCCACTTGTGGAGCGATCTGCGCAGCCAGCGCCGGACCTCGAAAAAGCCTCGTGTAGGCTGGGGCGGTGGCACCAGTCACCACGGTGACCTGGCTGTCATTGCCGATGTCGTCCGGGAGCTGGCCAATGAAGTGGATTGGGTGTTCTTCGGCATGTGTCCGGATGACCTGCGCCCGTACATGCATGAGTTCCATGGTGTGATCGGCCTGGATGTCTATCCGGCGAAGCTGGCCAGCCTGAACCTGGATCTGGCCTTGGCGCCTCTGGAGTTCCACATCTTCAACGACTGCAAGAGCAATCTGCGTCTGCTGGAGTATGGCGCGTGTGGTTACCCGGTGATCTGTACCGACACCGAAGCCTATCGCGGCTACTTGCCTTGCACCCGGGTCAAGACCAACACCACCGATGAGTGGCTGCAAGCCATCCGCATGCACCTTGCCGACCCGGACGCCAGCTATCGCATGGGCGACGAGTTACGCGAGACGGTGCTGCGTGACTACGTGTTGCGCGGTGACAACCTGCGCTATTGGGAGAACGGCTGGCTGGCGGACTGACGCCTGCGTCGCATTCGCAGGCTACGATTTTTCCAAAGATCGCAGCCTGTGCCAGCTCCCGTGCCAGTGCTAGCTGGCGCGTTTCCTGCAGGTCCCCCTCATATCGCCATAAAACGAGCACTTGCGGCATGCCTGCAAGTGTTTTGAAAGGCGTTGAGCGTTTTATCCAGAAGGCCAGCAAAAGCTTGAAACAGCTTGGTTGAGCCCTGTGACGAACAAGAGGGGGAAGAGGATGAAGGCAGTTATTCTGGCGGGTGGCCTGGGCACGCGAATCAGTGAAGAGTCGCATCTCAAGCCCAAGCCAATGATCGAGATCGGTGGCAAGCCAATTCTCTGGCACATCATGAAGCAATATTCCGCACACGGAATTCACGACTTCGTGATTTGCCTCGGCTACAAGGGCTACGCGATCAAGGACTTCTTCGCCAACTACTTCCTGCACACCTCTGACGTCACGTTCGACATGTCCAACAACCGCATGGACGTTCACCAGAACTACAGTGAACCTTGGCGTGTCACCCTGATCGACACCGGCGAAGAGACCATGACCGGAGGCCGTTTGCGCCGCGCCAGCCGCTACCTGGAAGACCAGGAAGCATTCTGCTTTACCTATGGCGACGGCGTCTCTGACCTGAATATCGGTGCGCTGGTGGATTTCCACTTGAGCAGCGGCAAGCTGGCCACGGTCACCGCAGTGCAGCCACCCGGACGTTACGGCGCGCTGGAGCGGGACGGTAATCTGGTGCGCGGTTTCATCGAAAAACCTCGCGGCGATGGCGGCTGGATAAACGGCGGCTTCTTTGTCCTGTCGCCCAAAGTACTGCCACTGATTACCTCTGACGAGACGGTCTGGGAATCCGAGCCGTTGATGACCCTGGCGGCCGAGGGGCAGCTGAACGCGTTCCAGCACGATGGTTTCTGGCACCCGATGGATACCCTGCGTGACAAGAACCACCTGGAGCACCTGTGGCAGAGCGGGGAGGCCCCATGGAAACAGTGGGACTGAGCCCGGAATTCTGGCGCGGCAAGCGGGTACTCGTCACCGGTCACACCGGTTTCAAAGGCAGTTGGCTGACGTTGTGGCTGCAAAGCCTGGGGGCTGAGGTCACAGGTTTTGCCCTGGACCCGTCCACTGAACCGAGTCTGTTCGAACTGGCGCGAGTGGCTGAAGGCATCAACGATCAGCGTGGCGACCTGCGTGATCTGGCGGCCTTGCTGGAACTGATCGCCGAGGTTCAGCCGGAAATCGTCCTGCATCTGGCAGCCCAGCCGTTGGTACGCGAAGGCTACCGTGATCCGCTCGGGACTTACTCCAGTAACGTCATGGGCACCCTTAATCTGCTTGAGGCGATTCGCCAGATCGGCGGGGTGCGCGCCTGTGTGCTGGTGACCACCGACAAGGTCTACGCCAATCAGGAATGGTTGTGGCCATATCGCGAGAATGAAGCGCTGGGCGGTCATGACCCTTACAGCAGCAGCAAGGCCTGTTGCGAATTGTTGGCGCAGTCTTACGCCGCCTCGTTTTTCCCTGCCGAGCAGCATGCCGAGCACGGTCTGGCATTGGCCACGGCACGTGCCGGGAATGTGCTCGGTGGCGGCGATTTTGCCCCGGAACGTTTGATTCCCGATGTGCTCAAGGCGTGGTCGGCGAATGAGCCGGTGACCCTGCGTTACCCACAAGCCGTCCGCCCTTGGCAGCACGCGCTGGAACCTCTGGCCGGTTACCTGCAACTGGCGGCGGGCCTCTATGAGTACGGTCCGCAATTCGCCGGCGCCTGGAACTTCGGGCCGAGTGAGAGCGATATGTGCAGCGTCGGTGACGTGGTCGAATTGCTCGCCAAGCGTTGGCCGCATGCGCGCGGTTTGCGTGTAGAACCCAGTGAGTTGCATGAGGCCGGCCTGTTGCGCCTGGACAGCAGTCGCGCCCGTCAGTTGTTGGCATGGCAACCGCGCTGGTCGTTACAGGATTGCCTGACGCATACCCTGGATTGGCACCTGGCCTGGGAAAATGGCGACGACATGCGTGCGGTTACTTTGAGCCAGTTGCACCTGTATCGGGGGCTGCGGTGAGCGAATTGCGCATCAGTGCGTTGCCACTCCAGGGCTTGTTCAGCGTTCAGCACACACGCCATGAAGATCAGCGTGGGCACTTCGCCCGGCTGTTCTGCGAAGGCAGCCTGAGCGCGTTTAGCCAGCGATTCCACATTCGCCAGATCAACCATTCCTGCACGCGTGAGCGTGGCAGCGTGCGTGGTCTGCATTATCAGAATGCCCAGGCCCCGGAAGCCAAGCTGATTACCTGTATGCGCGGAGAGGTCTGGGATGTGGCAGTGGACTTGCGACCCGACTCGCCGACCTTTTTGCAGTGGCACGCTGAACACCTGCGTGCTGGCGATGGCCGTGGTTTGTTGATTCCGGCTGGTTTTGCCCATGGCTTCCAGACCCTCACGGACGATGCCGAGCTGTTGTACCTGCACAGCGCTGACTATGCGCCGGAACATGAAGGCGGGTTATCGGTAAACGATCCACGACTGGCGATCACTTGGCCATTGCGTGTCAAAAATCTGTCAGCCAGGGATGCGAATCATCCCTGGCTGGATGAACACTTTTCTGGAGTGCCTCTATGAACTGCCGTGGTTGCGCTACTCCGCTGGTCTTGCCGTTGATCGATCTGGGCACCTCGCCGCCGTCCAACGCCTATGTGCGCGCCGATCAGCTCGAACAAGCGGAGCAATGGGTTCCGCTCAAGGTCGCTGTCTGTCAGGAGTGCTGGTTGGTCCAGACCGAGGACTACACCCGCGCCGACAGTCTGTTTGATGCCGAGTACGCCTATTTCAGTTCGTTCTCCAGCACCTGGCTGGCTCACGCCGAGCGTTATGTGGCCGAGATGGCCGAGCGCTTTGGACTGGACGCAGACAGTCGCGTGGTGGAAATCGCCGCCAACGACGGCTATCTGTTGCAGTACCTGGCCGGGCGCGGCATTCCTTGCCTGGGCGTCGAGCCGACACGCAGCACCGCGCAAGCGGCCCGTGAAAAAGGCCTGGAAATCCGCGAGCTGTTTTTTGGCCGCGAGACAGCCCGGCAACTGCGTGAAGACGGTTGGGCGGCGGACTTGATGGCCGCCAACAACGTGCTTGCCCATGTTCCGGACATCAACGATTTTCTCGGCGGTTTTGCCACGCTGCTCAAGCCTGCCGGTGTGGCGACGTTCGAGTTTCCGCAGCTGCTGACACTGATGGCCGGACAACAGTTCGACACGCTGTACCACGAGCACTATTCCTACCTGTCGCTGACCGCCGTGCAACGTCTGTGCGAGCGCAACGGCCTGGAAGTGTTCGACGTCAGTCAGTTGTCGACTCACGGTGGCTCGTTGCGGGTATTCGTTCAGCGGATGGACGGCCAGCGTCGTGAAGTACAGCCTGCGGTTGCGCAACAGTTGCAGGTCGAGCTGACGGCCGGGGTCATGACGCCCGAGTATTACGCGACCCTGGCTCCGGCCGCCGAGCGGATCAAGCACGAGTTGCTGCGTTTCCTGTTGCAGGCCAAGGCGCAGGGCAAACGCGTGGTCGGCTATGGCGCCGCGGCCAAGGGCAATACCTTGCTCAATTATGCGGGGGTCAAACCGGACCTGCTGGCCTGGGTCGCTGATGCCAATCCGCACAAACAGGGCAAGTTCCTGCCGGGCAGCCGTATTCCGATCGTGGCGCCGCAGCGTCTGGCCATCGAGAAGCCGGACTACATTCTGGTGCTGCCATGGAACCTGTTGCATGAAGTCAGTGAGCAGCAGAGTCAGGCGCGCGAGTGGGGCGCACGTTTCGTGATCGCCGTGCCTGAGTTGACGGTGCTGTGAAGAGCATGAAGGTGTTGGTCACCGGCGCCACCGGCTTTGTCGGTCGCCACCTGGTCTCGGCGTTGCTCGCGCAGGGCTGCGAGGTCCGGGCGGTGGCACGTCGTGCCGAGGTCGCACAAGGCCTGCCGTGGATCGATGCGGTGGAGTTCGTCGCCGCGGATATTCATGCCGCCGACCTCGATGTCGAGGCGTTGACCGAAGGCATCGATGCCCTGGCGCATCTGGCATGGCCCGGTTTGCCGAACTATCAGGCGTTGTTTCACTTTGAACATAACCTGATGGCCGACTACCGGTTCATCAAGCGTGTGGTCGAGGCGGATGTGTCTCAAGTGCTGGTCACCGGCACCTGTTTCGAATACGGGATGCAGAGCGGACCGCTGAGTGAGGGGACGCCGCCGCAGCCGAGCAATCCTTACGGTCTGGCGAAGAATACCTTGCGCCTGTTCCTTGAGGCGTTGCAGCACGAGCGGCCATTTACCCTGCAGTGGGCGCGTCTGTTTTATCTGTATGGCGCCGGGCAAAACCCCAACAGCCTGCTGGCCAGTCTTGACCGTGCCATCGAGGCGGGTGATGCATCGTTCAATATGTCGGCCGGTGAGCAGCTGCGCGATTACCTGCCGATTGAAACCGCTGCCGGCTACTTGGTGACGGTGTTGCAGCACAGAGAGTTTGACGGCGTGATCAATTGTTCCAGCGGCAGGCCGATATCGGTCCGAGCGCTGGTCGAGCAGCGGCTGCGCGAACGCAACGCATCGATCACGCTCAATCTGGGTCATTACAGTTATGCCACCCATGAACCCATGGCGTTCTGGGGCGTGGCCGAGCGGTTGCAACAGCTAACGGGAGCTGAGCATGGTGCATGAGTTGTATCGGGTCGCCGACCTGCCGGTCTTGCAGAACCGGACCTTTGCCGACGCGGCTTCGGCCAGGGCGTCTGCCTGCGCCGACATCGTGCTGGTGCAGGATGCGATCAGTGGGCTGATCTTCAATCAGGCCTTCGACGCAGACAAGTTGAGCTACGACAGCGACTACCAGAATGAGCAGGCGCATTCGGCCGAGTTCAAGAAACACCTGGACGATGTCGAAGCCATCATTGCCCGACACTTCAAGGGCCAGAACCTGATTGAAGTCGGTTGTGGCAAGGGTTACTTCCTTGAGCAGCTGCGTGGTCTTGGCTATGCCATCACCGGGATCGATCCGGCCTACGAAGGCAGTAGCGCCGATGTGATCAAGGCACCGTTCACCCGAGGTCTCGGGTTGTCGGCGGATGCCATCGTGCTGCGTCACGTGCTGGAACACATCGCTGATCCGGTGACTTTTCTGGCGCAGATTTGCGAAGCCAATCAGGGCGGTCAGATCTATATCGAAGTGCCGTGCTTTGACTGGATCGTCGAGCACCGTGCCTGGTTCGATGTGTTTTACGAGCACGTGAACTACTTCCGTCTCGATGATCTTCGTCGCTTGTTCGGTACCGTGCATGAAGCCGGACATCTGTTCGGCGGCCAGTACCTGTACATCGTGGCGGATCTGGCGAGTCTGCACGTGACGTCCACTGAATCCGTGCGCCGGATGGACATGCCGACGGGCTTCACCGCCAGCATCGAACGCGCGGTGCAGATCATTCAGGACGCGCCCCAACAAGGCTCCGGCATCTGGGGAGCGTCCTCCAAAGGCGTGATTTATTCGTTGTTCCTGCAGCGAGCAGGCGTGGCGGTGGATCAGGTGGTGGATATCAATCCGGCCAAGCAAGGTCGTTATCTGCCGCTGAGCGGTGTGCGCGTTTCATCGCCGCAAGAGGCCATGGATGCGTTGCCCGATGGCGCCAATCTGTTTGTGATGAACTCGAATTACCTCGAAGAAATCAAGCGAATGACGGGGGGACGTTACGTCTACCACGCCGTCGACAGTGCTTCGTTCCAATGACTTGTTAATGAGACCGGACAATGACCAATAACGTAACCAAAGCCTTTGAAGCCGAATGCCAGGCAGAAATCGCCCGTCAGGGCGATGACCAGAAACTCAAGGGGCTGGCGCGCGACTTCTTCAATGAGTCTGCCAAGCACAAGTACAGCTACCACTACTCCTGGATGGGGCGCCCGATCATCCAGCTGCCTCAGGACATGATGGCAATGCAGGAGATCATCTGGCAGGTCAAACCGGACTTGGTGATCGAGTGCGGTATCGCCCATGGCGGCTCGATCATCTACTACGCCTCGCTGCTGGAGCTGCAAGGCCACGGTGAAGTGCTGGGCATTGACCTCGACATCCGCCCGCACAACCGCGAAGCCATCGAAAGCCACCCGATGAGCAAACGCATCTCGATGATCGAAGGTTCGAGCATCGATCCTGCAATCGCCGCGCAAGTGCGTGCCGCTGCCGAAGGCAAGAAAGTCATTCTGGTGCTGGACTCCAACCACACCCACGACCACGTGCTTGAAGAGTTGCGTCTCTACGCTCCACTGGTTTCGGTCGACAGCTACTGCGTAGTCATGGACACCGTGGTCGAAGACATGCCGCTGGAGTTCTTCCCGGATCGTCCGTGGGGCAAGGGCGACAACCCGAAAACCGCGGTCTGGGCGTACCTGGAAGAGAATCGTGATTTCGAGATCGATGTGCAGATGGACAACAAACTGCTGATCAGCGTGGCTCCAGACGGCTATCTGCGTCGGGTTCGTTAAGTAACAACACCATTGTTGAGTTCATAGGGCGAAACGCCGGTTG
This sequence comes from Pseudomonas sp. ASL7, assembly GCF_056680375.1. Classification (NCBI taxonomy): domain Bacteria; kingdom Pseudomonadati; phylum Pseudomonadota; class Gammaproteobacteria; order Pseudomonadales; family Pseudomonadaceae; genus Pseudomonas; species Pseudomonas sp. ASL7. Next base: position 120,837 of record NZ_CM155279.1, read on the forward strand.
TGGGGAAGAATATGCAAGGCAAGTACGGTTCTGAAAGCGGATTACCACTGAGCGAGTTGTTGACGGTGGTGCTGATTACCCACAATCGTCCGGCTTTTTTTCGCCGGGCCTTGAAGTATTACAGCGCCTTGCCTTGCAAAGTTCTGGTGCTGGACTCCTCGAACGAGCGTCCCGAGGGTGACTTCTCTGCGGTCGACTATCAGCACGTTCCGCAGTTCGCCTATTGGGGCATGCAGGCCAAACTGGCCTATGGTATCGAGCAACTGACCACGCCTTATATGGTTCTGGCGGCCGACGACGACTTCATCGTTCACGATGCGGTGTTTGAATCGGTGAGGTTCCTGGAGGCGAACCAGGACTACGGCATGTGTCATGGTTATTGCCTGATGTACCTGACGCTCGCCGGCGGCGTGAGCTACTACCGACGTGACAAGAAAGTTTGCGAAGACTACTCGTCCGAGCGCGCCCAGGACCGTGTGCTGGACTACATGCATCAGTACCTTCCGCCATTCTACGCAGTGACTCGCACCTCACTGTTGAAACAATGGCACGCCGCACTGCCCAAAGGCACCAGCTTCGAGTGGCAGGAAATCGGCCATGTGTATTACATGCTGGCCTGTGCCAAGGCGCGGATTCTGCCGACGGCGTATATAGTGCGTGAGATCAACTATGGCCGCTCGGAACACAGCACCGAGGTGTATCACTCACTGACCTATACCGACGCCAAGTCGGTGGCCGAGCGTGAAGCCTTTGCCGAATTTCTGGCGTCGCTGCCCACCGGCATCAAGGACCTCGATCCACAGCAGGCCAAGCAGTTTGCGCTGGAGAGTTTCGAGGCCATGACCGACAGCCTGCAAACCGGGCGGTCGCTGACGGCCGAGCTGATTTTCCAGTCCACCTGGAGCAACACCCTGAAGGCCCCGGAGCGACGCTTCGGGCCCAAGCAATACGTCGAAATGCCGTTCTACAACCAGGCGTTTTTCGATCAGCTGACCCAGTTCGAATTTTTGCTTCACGCTATGCCGGCCGGCCATGTTCAGCTGCAAGGGCTTGAAGGTGTATGGGCGCGCCAGGAAGACCTGCTGCGGCCGCACAACAACGATACCCCCGAGAGCATTATCGACCGCTTGTGGTTGGCCCACGACTGCAACGCATTCAATCGTACGGTGGTGACACGTCTGGCTGCGCAGCTGGACAGCCTGGGCGAGACCGAAGATGCACAGGCGATGCACGACTGGGTCGCACGCCTGGATGAAGTATCGACCCCGGATCATCGCCAGACGTTCGAGAAGATGCGGTCCGGCCGTCTGCTCAAGTGGCTGGCCCCTCGCGTCCCGAATACCGAAGAGGGCGAGTCGATTGCCCGGTATCTGGCGGCCAATGATGGTGGTCCGAAGTTCGGCATCCTGTTGCTGGACCTGGACAATGACGTCGTCAAATTGCAGGTCACCCTCGACAGTCTGCTCGAAGGTCATAGCAAGGCGTTCAATGTGGTGGTTTTCACCACCGGTGAACCACCGGCGGCAACGACCGCGCAAAACACCCTGCACTTTGTCCGTGTCACTCAGAGTAACTATGTCGACAAGCTGAACCAGAGCGCCCGTCAATCCACCTGTGACTGGGTGCTGTTGGCCGAGGCGGGCGATGAGTTCACCGCTGGGGGCCTGTTGCGTGCGAGTCTGGAGCTGTTATCGGCTCCCCAGTGCCGAGCGGTCGCCACTGACGAAATCCAGCGCAACGCCGATGGCGCTCTGGTGGATGTGTTCCGTCCGGGCTTCAACCTGGACTTGCTGCAAAGCCTGCCGGCATTGATGGCGCGGCACTGGCTGATTCGCCGGGACGTGCTGCTCGAGGCCGGTGGTTACCAGGCCGATTTCAGCAAGGCGCTGGAATTCGATCTGTTGCTGCGAGTTATCGAGCAGGGCGGCATGAACGGGCTGGCCCACCTGGATGAGCCATTGCTGATCACTCAGGCTCCGACGCTGGAGGAAAACCCTCACGAGCGTCTGGCATTGTCGAGACATCTGGGCAACCGGGGTTACAAAGCGAAAATCACTTCGGCGGTGCCAGGCACCTACCGGATCGATTACCGCCATACCGAGCGTCCGCTGGTTTCGATCATTGTGCCGGCCGGGGACGACATGTCCGTGCTGCAACGCTGCCTGGAAGGTGTGTTGTTGCGAACCCGTTACACCCGCTATGAAGTGCTGGTCGCGGCTAACCCGAATCAGTCAGCTGCCGTCGCCGATTGGCTGGGCATCCAGCAAAATGCAAAAGTACGCATCCTGCGTGCCGATCAGCCGTTGAGCGAGGCAGCGCTGTTCAATGCGTCCAGCCAGGGGGCTCAGGGCGAGTATCTGGTGTTGCTGGCGGCCGACAGCGAAGTGGTCAATCCGAACTGGATCGAATCCTTGCTTAACCACGCACAGCGTCCGGAAGTGGGCATTGTTGGTCCCAAGCTGATCGATCGCGACGGCAAGGTCACCCAGGCCGGACTGATTCTGGGGATGAACAGTGCGGTTGGCTCGGCCTTTGTCGGCGAGCCTCAGGATGCCAGTGGCTACCTGCATCGTCTGGCGCTGGAGCAGAACTACTCGGCGGTCTCGGCTACTTGCCTGATGGTCCGTAAAGCGCTGTTCGAAGCAGTGGGAGGGCTTGATGAAGCCGCTTTCGCCGAAGGCTTCAGTGATGTCGATTTGTGCCTCAAGGCGGGTCAGGCCGGTTACCTCACAGTCTGGACGCCGCAGGTACAGGTCATTCATTCAGGCGCTGTGCCGCAGGTGCCGCAGGCCCTCGACGCGTTGCGTGAAAAATGGGCGGCAGCGTTTGAACAGGATCCGGCTTACAACAAGAACCTGGCCCTGACTGGCAAGGGCTTTACTCTAGGCGCGGCTTGCACTGTGGGCTGGGCGCAGTTGCTTGCATAAGCCTGGCTGACAGGAAAAGGACTCAAGGCATGTTCAACGGCAAATCGATTTTCATCTCCGGCGGCACCGGCTCGTTCGGTCGCAATTTCATCCGCCGTTTGCTCGAGCAGTACCAGCCCAAGCGCGTCGTGGTGTTCTCCCGCGACGAGCTCAAGCAGTACGAAATGCAGCAAACCTTCAACGCGCCCTGCATGCGTTACTTCCTGGGCGACGTGCGCGATGCCGAGCGTTTGCGTCAGGCGATGCGCGGGATCGATTACGTGGTGCATGCCGCGGCCCTCAAGCAGGTGCCGGCGGCAGAGTACAACCCCACCGAATGCATCCGCACCAACGTCAACGGCGCAGAAAACATCATTGCTGCGGCCATCGATAATGGCGTGAAAAAGGTCGTCGCCCTGTCTACCGACAAGGCCGCCAGCCCGATCAACCTGTACGGTGCGACCAAGCTGCTCTCGGACAAACTGTTCGTTGCGGCGAACAATATCGCTGGTGATCAGCAAACCCGGTTTGCGGTGGTGCGCTATGGCAACGTCGCCGGTTCGCGGGGTTCTGTGGTGCCGTTCTTCAGCAAACTGATTGCCGAGGGCGCGAAAGAGCTGCCGATCACCGACGAGCGCATGACTCGCTTCTGGATCACCCTCGATCATGGTGTGCAGTTCGTGCTCGACAGCTTCGCGCGAATGCATGGCGGCGAAATTTTCGTGCCGAAGATTCCATCGATCCGCATTGTCGATCTGGCGCGGGGGATGGTCGAGCACTTGCCGCACAAGATCGTCGGGATTCGTCCAGGTGAAAAGCTTCATGAGTTGATGGTGCCGCTCGATGACGCACGGATGACCCTGGAGTTTGCCGATCACTACACCATCGAGCCATCGATTCGCTTTACGCACGTCGACATCGATTTTTCGCTGGACAGTGTGGGTGAGCAGGGCCGGCGCGTGAGCGAGGACTTTGAGTACCGTTCCGACACCAATGCGCAGTTCCTCTCGGTCGGGCAGATCGCCGAGTTGCACGCTGAGTTGTCGGCATGATTCCGTATGGTCGGCAAAGCCTTGATCAGGCGGATATCGACGCAGTGGTCGCGGTGTTGCAAACCGACTGGTTGACCCAAGGGCCGACCATCGAACATTTTGAACAGGCCATGGCCCAACGTTGTGAAGCCGCTCACGCGGTGGCGGTGTGCAACGCCACTGCGGCGTTGCACATTGCTTGTCTGGCCGCCGGGTTAGGGCCGGGCGATCGACTCTGGACCAGCCCGAATACCTTCCTGGCGTCAGCCAACTGCGGACGTTATTGCGGCGCCGACGTCGATTTTGTCGATATCGATCCGTTGACCTGGAATCTCGATGCCGGGGCATTGGCGTTGAAACTGCAAGCCGCTGAACGCGAAGGCACGTTGCCGAAGGTCGTGGTGGCGGTGGCGTTTTCCGGGCAGAGCTGCGACTTGCGGGCGATCGGTGAACTGGCTGAGCGTTATGGCTTCACCGTGATTGAAGATGCCTCCCACGCAGTTGGCGCCTCCTATGCCGGGCGTCCGGTAGGCTGCGGTGAATTTGCCGCGATGACGGTGTTCAGTTTTCACCCGGTGAAAATCATCACCAGCGCCGAAGGGGGCATGGTCCTGACCAATCGCCCTGAACTGGCCGAGCGTTTACAGCGCTTGCGCAGTCACGGCATGACCCGCGACCCGCAGCAGATGACCGAGCCCAGCCACGGCCCCTGGTATTACCAGCAGGTGGAGCTGGGTTTCAATTACCGGATCACTGACCTTCAGGCGGCTCTGGGGCTTTCGCAACTGGGCAAGCTCGACGGTTTCATTGCCCGGCGTCGTGAGCTGGTAGCCCGTTACGACCGACTGCTGGCGGATCTGCCGCTGACGTTGCCCGGTGCTCAACCGCAGGCATCATCGGCCTGGCACCTTTATGTGGTGCGCTTGCAGCTGGAACGGATCAAGCAGAGTCACCGGCAGGTCTTCGAGGCGTTGCGTGCAGCCGGGATTGGCGTGAACCTGCACTACATTCCTGTGCACTTGCAGCCGTATTACCGCGAACTCGGGTTTTGCGACGGCGATTTCCCTGAGGCCGAGCGTTATTACGCCGAGGCCATCAGCTTGCCGATGTATCCCGGCTTAAGTGATCAGCAACAGGACTATGTGGTCGAACAATTGCGCCGAGCGATCGGTTGAACACTTTTGGAAAGAGCGAACCATGCGTGAGATGAGCGAGCAGGAAGTGTTTTGGCAGGGCGAATTCGGTGACGCCTATGTGGCACGCAATCTGGGGCAGACGCTGGTGGCCGCCAACCTGGCATTGTTTGCCAAGGCGCTGGCGCGCACCGGGCGAATCGATAGCCTGCTGGAGCTTGGCACCAATGCCGGTAACAACCTTCTGGCCTTGCGTCAGTTACTGCCTGAATGCGACCTGCACGGTGTGGAGATCAATGCCAGAGCGCATGCCGAGGCGCAAGCGCTGGGGATTGCCAAGGTCTGGCAGGGTTCGCTGTTCGATTATCCGTGCGAGCGAAGTTTTGATCTGACCTTGAGCAAAGGCGTGTTGATTCATCTGGCGCCGGAGTCACTGCCGGCGGCCTACGCACAGCTCTATGAACTGAGCCGGCGGTATATCCTGATTGCCGAGTATTACAACCCGGTACCGGTTGAAGTGTCTTATCGTGGTAACAGCGGCAAGTTGTTCAAACGCGATTTTGCCGGGGAAATGCTCGACCGTTACAGTGATCTGCAACTGCTCGATTACGGGTTCAGCTATCGACGCGACCCGCAGTTCCCGACGGACGATATCAACTGGTTTCTGTTGGAAAAACGCCCTTGAGTGCAATCGCAATTATCCCGGCCCGTGGCGGCAGCAAGCGCATCCCGCGCAAGAATCTCAAGCTGTTTCACGGCGCGCCGATGATTGCTCACTCGATTCGCGTCGCCCTGGAATCGGGCCTGTTCGATGACGTGATAGTCAGCACCGAAGACGAGGAAATCGCCGCGCTCGCCCGGACCCTGGGTGCGCAGGTGCCGTTCATGCGACCGGCAGAACTGGCGGATGATTTCACCGGTACGGCGGCGGTGATGTCGCATGCCCTTGAGACGTTGCAGCAGCAGGGGCATTTTTTTGATCAGGCCTGCTGTATTTACGCAACCGCACCGTTGCTGCAAAAACGCTATTTGCGTCAGGGGGCAGAGTTGCTGGCTCGGCATCCGGAAAAATCCTTTGCCTTTTCCGTCTGCGATTTCGGTTTTCCGGTGCAGCGCGCCTTGACCCTCAACCCGCAGGGTGCCTTGACGCCCTTGTATCCCGAGTATCGCAACACACGCTCCCAGGACCTGCCGACTGCCTATCAGGATGCCGGGCAATTCTACTGGGGACGTAGCGAGGCCTGGCTGCAAGGGACGATTTTGTACTCTGAGCAGAGCGTGCCGGTGATACTGCCCCGGCATCTGGTCCAGGACATCGATACCGAAGAGGACTGGGTGCGCGCGCAATACTTGTACTCGGCACTTAAAGCGGCCGGGGAGCTGGAGTCGTGAAAGTCCTGATCCGCGCCGATGCGTCGTCAGCCATTGGCAGCGGCCATGTGGCGCGTTGTTTGACCTTGGCTCAAGTGTTGCGCGATAGCGGTGCCGAGGTTCTGTTCGCCTGCCGTGCGTTGCCGGGCAATTCGTTGGCGCGCCTGCAAGCGCAGGGCTTTCGCACGCTTGCTTTGCCTGCGGTCTATCCGGGAGAAAACCCGTCGCTGGGGATCGAGGCGCTGTTGCCCTGGCAAGCAGACATCGCCGCACTGGGTGATTGTCTCGCGGCGCAGGGGCGTTTTGACTGGATTGTGGTGGATCACTACGGTCTCGATCACCAGTGGCAAGGCGCGGCCCGTCAGTGGGCTCGGTGCATCGCCGCGATCGATGACTTGAACAATCGCGAGCATGCGGTCGATCTGCTGTTCGATCAAAACCTGACGGCCAACGATCCGGCGTACGCACAACGTGCTCAGTACCCTTGCCGGCAACTGTTCGGCCCTCGTTATGCGCTGATTCGCGATGAATTCCGGCGTGCGCCCTTGCCGATCAACCCTCGAGCAGCTCGGGTTCTGGTGAACTTCGGCGGCCTTGATGGCGCGGGTGAGACCTGGAAGGCCATGCGCGCGCTGGCCGATTTTACCGAACTGGAAGTGGATTTCATTGCCGGTGCTGCCAATCCGGCTCTGGAGCAGATGCAAGCAATGGCGGCGCAGCGTCCCCAGTGGCGGGTGCAGACCTTCGTCAGTGACTTTGCGCAGTTGATGGCGCAGGCGGACCTGTTCATTGGCGCGGGCGGTGGAACCACTTGGGAGCGCGCAGCGTTGGGACTGCCGACCATTTGCATTGCCGTGGCAGGAAATCAGCAAGCTAATGCCGAGCGTCTGGCTGCAGCGGGTGCCCATGTGTACCTGGGCACCAGCGAGCAGGTGGATGTCGATTGCCTGCGTCAGGCCACCGGTTTTGTGTTGAGCAACATCAGCCTGCGGCAAAGCCTGGCGCAATGCTCTCGCCGATTGGTCGATGGCCTGGGGGCTCGGCGATTTGCCGTCGCGTTGAGCGGCGAGAGCCTGCAACTGCGTCTGGCGCAAAGCGCTGACGAACGGCTGTTGTTTGACGGGCGCAATGCCGAGGCAGTGCGTCGCGGGTCGATTAGCCAAGCTCCGATCAGTTGGCCGGCTCATCAAACCTGGATGGCGGCCAGCCTGGTCAATGCGCAGCGCTTGTTGCTGATCGGACAGGCGGCCGACGGCCCGGTGGGAGTGCTGCGCTATGACCGCTGCGGCACACGGGCCGAGGTTTCGGTATATCTCTTCGAAGGTCGTTTCGGCGTGGGCTGGGGCAGGGCGCTGTTGGCGCGTGGTGAGGCGTTCGTGAGCCAGCATTGGCCAGATCTGACGGCTATCGAGGCTCAGGTGCTGCCCGCCAATATCGCTTCGATCAAGCTGTTTGATGAGGCCGGGTACACTCAGTCGGCCTGTCGCTTCGTGCGCGTATTAAAGGATCGGAACAATGACTAGCTTCAGTATTGGCTCGCGTTTGATCGGAGCGCAGGCGCCACCGTTCATCATCGCCGAGATGAGCGGCAACCATAACCAATCCCTGGAGGTCGCGTTGCAGATCGTCGAGGCGGCGGCCAAGGCCGGTGCGCACGCCTTGAAGCTGCAAACCTATACCGCCGACACCATGACCCTGGACCTGGACCACGGTGAGTTCTTTATCAAGGATCCCGATAGCCTTTGGGCAGGCTCTTCGCTGTATGCGCTGTATGAGAAGGCACACACCCCGTGGGAATGGCATGCGCCGATTTTCGCCCGGGCCAGGGAACTGGGCATGCTGGCATTCTCGACACCATTCGATGAGACGGCCGTGGATTTCCTCGAAAGCCTGGGCGTGCCGGCCTACAAGATCGCCAGTTTTGAAAACACCGACCTGCCGCTGATTCGCCGGGTGGCGGCCACCGGTAAACCGTTGATCATCTCCACCGGGATGGCCAGCATCGCCGAGCTCGATGAAACCGTGCGTGCGGCGCGCGAGGCAGGTTGCAAGGATCTGGTGCTGCTCAAATGCACCAGTACCTATCCAGCCACGCCGGCCAACAGCAATGTGCGAACCATTCCACACCTGCGCGAGCTGTTTGGTTGCGAAGTAGGGCTGTCTGATCATTCCATGGGCGTCGGGGTCGCGGTGGCGGCGGTGGCCCTTGGGGCTACCGTGGTGGAAAAACACTTCACCCTGGATCGGGCTGCGGGAGGCGTCGACGCGAGTTTCTCGCTGGAACCGGCCGAGCTGGCCAGCCTGGTGGTCGAGACCGAACGCGCCTGGCAGGCCATGGGGCAGGTGCGTTATGGCGTCACCGAGGCCGAGCAGAAGTCGCTGGTGTATCGCCGTTCGCTTTATGTCGCCCAGGACATGGCCGCCGGCGAGGTGTTCACACCTGACAACCTGCGGGCCATTCGTCCAGGTTTTGGCCTGGCGCCCAAACACGCTGAAAGCATCTTCGGACGACGTGCCCGCGAGCCTCTAAAGCGCGGTACACCGCTGGCCTGGACACTCGTCGAGTGACGGCTTATGTGGCTGTTTGCGCAAAATAGAGTGACCTGCGAGTCATAACGCGCATCTTCACTGTATTGTATTGATCGGGAAGATGGCGCCTGGCCGGTCATCGGCTCAGTGATGGCCCTTTAGGCTTTCCGTGGTTGCCCGTTGCGGGTAGCGCAAACTCTATGTGTCGGCGCCCCTCGATTCGTGCGAACGGGGGTATTCAGCTGTTAATTATTGGGAAGCCGTAATGATTGGCATAAAAAGCATTGCGAGCTACATACCTGTAGCCGGCGTGGACAATTACGCACAAGGTGCAAAATTCGAAAAGGATGAAGAATTCATCCTGGGCAAGATCGGTTCCGCTTTCCTGCCGCGTAAAGACGCCGGGCAGGAAACCTCGGACCTGTGTGTCGAAGCGGTCAATACGCTGTTCGCCAATAACCCTGAACTCAAGCGCGAGTCGATCGATGTGCTGATCGTCGTCACCCAGAATGGTGACGAAGAAGGTCTGCCGCACACCGCTGCGATCGTTCAGGACAAACTCGGTCTGCCCACCACCGTTGCCGCCTTCGATATTTCCCTGGGTTGCTCCGGCTACGTTTACGGTATCTACGCGATCAAGGGCTTCATGGAAGCTGCAGGCCTGAAGAACGGCTTGTTGGTGACCGCCGACCCTTACTCTAAAATCGTCGATCCCGAAGACCGTAACACCACCATGCTGTTCGGTGATGCCGCCACTGCCACCTGGATGGGCGAAGACGCCACGTGGCAGTTGGGCAAGGCCAAGTTCGGTACCGATGGCTCCGGAGCACCGCACCTGAAAGTCACTGACGGGGTGTTCTTCATGAACGGTCGTCAGGTGTTCAACTTTGCACTATTGAAAGTCCCGGCGCATTTACGCGAGCTGCTCGACGAGTCCGGCCTGCACGCCGACGATATCGATGCGTTCTGCATTCATCAGGGTAGCGCGGCGATTGTCGATGCCGTGGCGCGGCGCTTTGAAGGTGATCCGGAAAAATTCATCAAGGACATGGTCGAGACCGGTAATACCGTGTCTTCGAGCATTCCGTTGTTGTTGGAAAAACACGTACTCGATTCCAAATGGAAGCGCGTTGCGCTGAGCGGTTTTGGTGTAGGACTCTCATGGGGGTCGGCGATCATTTATCGCCCTTAAGCTAAATTTTATGTCATAAAAAAATAGCGTCCAAGGTGTACCTTGAACGCTATTTTTTTTGCCTGAATGACCATCGAGGTGGCATGAGCGTTAGCGTTGAACCCAATTTTCAGGTGATAGAACGTCGCTGGCCGGCGCTGTATGTGCGGTTGATGACGGAAGACAGTGCAACGGTTCAGGCTGAGTTGGTGGACGGTTTGGGTTCGACCCTCAGCATTGCCGGCATCCAGCTCACCAGTCGCCATGACCGTACGCGTGAAGCGCGGTTGCAAGCAGCCAGCCTGCCACCCGCGAGTTCTGTGGTGCATGTCTACGGCACCGGTCTGGGTGACTTGCAGTCTGTATTGCTTGAAAACACCGAACTTCAGCGTTTGTACGTGCATATCCTCAATGGCGCGATTTTTTCGTTGACGCTGCAGTTGTTCGATCAGCGACAGTGGCTCAGTGATCCGAGGGTCGAGTTGATCTATGCTGGTGAGCTGTCGGACATCCACCTGCCATTTTTTGCGCTGCCGTCCGAGATGCTGCTGGCAGATGATTTCAACGCCAAAATTCGCGATCGGCTGATCAGCGAAGTGCACCTGGGCTTCAATAATCGCGAGTTCGATCCGCAGTCCCCTGCGATCATCCAGCGGCTGGAAGAGAGTCGTGAACTTGTTAGCCGTGATCGCGATGTGGCCGAGTTGTTCGCGACGTGTACCGGTCGGGAAGTCTATGTGATCGGCACCGGGCCAAGTCTTGAACTGCATTTTGATCAGCTTCGGGCAATACGCGAACGCGAACAGCGGCCCTTGTTCATCAGCGTCGATACTGCCTATCGACCGTTGCGCGAGCATGGCATCACGCCGGACCTGGTGGTCAGTATCGACCGACGAATCAGTTTCAGGCACCTGCCGTCCGAGGACACCGACAGCATTCCGTTGGTGTACCTGCCCATGAGCGATCCTCAGGTGTTGAAGGCCTGGAAGGGCGTGCGTTACGTGGGGTACTCCGCCAGCCCGGTCTATGCCGCTATCCGCCAACAGATCAGCAAGGCTGAACTGTATGTCGGTGGCAGCGTGATCCATCCTGCAGTGGACCTGGCGGTGAAGATGGGCGCGGACCGGGTTACCCTGTTCGGCGCCGACTTTGCGTTCCCGATGAACAAGACCCATGCCGGCTGGAACGATGGCGATCTGGGGCAGGGGGTCAACCTGGCCAGACACTGGGTGCTCGACGGGCACGGGCTACGGGTTCGAACGCAATTGAACTTCCGCAGCTACCTGTGTGAACTGGAGCGCTACATTGCCGGGCATCCGCAAGTACGTTTTTTTAACAGTAGCCGGGCCGGGGCGATGATTGTGGGGACGACGTTCAATCAGGAGTTCGTGCAATGAGCGGGTTTGCACACTGTGTCATCGATTGCCGACAGTGCGCCAGGTTGTTTCGTCTCGGGCGTGATGTTGAGGCGGCGCTGACCATGGTCGATGTATTCGATGAGATGCAACGTCTCTTGAGCCAGGCCTCTGAGGATACCCGGCAACAGTGGGCGCAATTGCTCGTGTCGATGTTGGCCGCTCAGGAGGCGCAGGACTGGCTGGGGTTGGCCGACACAATGGAGTATGAGTTGATCGACTTGCTGGAAGCCGGTGACGCTCACCTCTGAACTGTTTACTACCGGCCAAAGCGGCTTTCTCGCGTCTTCGTTGCCGGCAATTTCCTGACGTCATTTTTCTCTTGTGGGGCTCGTACAGGCCTTGGTTTTCGCGGGGGTGGCAGGGTGATGGCATTTTTTTTTAAAAAAGCCCTCAAGCAACTTGCTGTCGCGACGATAACTATTACGAAGGTTCTCTAGGCCATACCCGGCGGTTGCCAGGGCCGGAAGCCGCAGTACCCAACCCATGAGGAACTCAGCATGTTAAGCGTAAACACTAACGTTACATCGTTGGCAGTTCAGATGAACCTGAACCGTGCATCCGATGCTCTGTCGACTTCGATGACTCGCCTGTCTTCCGGCCTGAAAATCAACAGCGCTAAAGACGACGCTGCCGGCCTGCAGATCGCTACTCGTATGAGCAGCCAGATCCGCGGTCAGAACGTCGCGGTGAAAAACGCCAACGACGGTATCTCGATGGCTCAGACCGCTGAAGGCGCTTTGCAGGAATCCACCAACATTCTGCAGCGTATGCGTGAACTGGCTGTTCAAGCCCGTAACGGCACCAACGGCACTGCTGACCAGACCGCAACCAACTCCGAATTCGCTCAGATGTCTGACGAATTGACCCGTATCTCTGCTGCGACCAACCTGAACGGCAAAAACCTGCTCGACGGTTCCGCCGGTATCATGACTCTGCAAGTGGGTGCCAACACGGGCACTGCCAACCAGATCAGCCTGACCCTGAGCAGCAAGTTCGACGCCGTCAGCCTGTCGGTAGGTAGCGGTACTGTTGTTCTGACCGGTGCTACCAGCGCTGCTGCTGCTTCGAACATCGACAACGCGATCACCGCGATCGACGCTGCAATCGCTTCCATCGGTGCCACCCGTGCCAACCTCGGTGCTTCGCAGAACCGTCTGACCAGCACCATCTCCAACTTGCAGAACATCACTGAAAACGTGACTGCCGCTCAAGGTCGTGTACAAGACACCGACTTCGCCGCAGAAACAGCTAACCTGACCAAGCAGCAAACCCTGCAACAGGCTTCTACTTCTGTTCTGGCCCAGGCTAACCAGCTGCCTTCCGCTGTACTGAAGTTGCTTCAGTAATTTCGGAATGAGTTTTGGCGGGGGGGTGCGCTTGCGTGCTCTCTCGCTTTTTACTTTTTAAGGTGATGGTCATGGACATGAGCGTGAAGCTGAACCTGTCTTATCCGGCGGTAAAACCGGCAAGTAGTGTTGCCGACAAACCGGCCGAAACGTCTCGCGTTGAAGGCGTCAAGGCTGTCGCTGGAAATAATGATCCTGACTCTGAAAAGTTGAAGAAAGCAGTGCAGGATATTGAGAAGTTCGTTCAATCGATCAAGCGCAATCTGGAATTTTCGATTGATAAGACGTCCGGCAAAGTGGTCGTCAAAGTGATTGCCAGCGAGTCTGGCGAAGTGGTCAGGCAGATTCCTTCAGAAGAAGCCCTTAAACTGGCAGACAGTTTAAGCACGGCCAGTAACGTGTTGTTCGACGCAAAAGCCTGACACTGGCATGAAATTTGTTTGCTGGGTTGCTTGACCGCAGATAGTGGTCAATAGACCGGCGGCACACTGAAAGGGAGATGTACATGGCAAGTCCAATTTCATCGACTACGGGGCTGGGTTCCGGTCTCGATATCGGTTCGATCGTCACGGCGTTGGTCAATTCTGACAAATCGGCAAAGCAGGATCAGATCACCAGTCAGGTCTCGGATACCACCGCACGAATTTCTGCTGCGGGCGCGTTGAAGTCGGTTCTGGCAGCCTTTCAGACAGCCATGACCGGTCTCAATAACCCCAGTGCACCGGCTTTCTCTGGCTTTTCTGCCACTTCCGGCACGCCGACGACCCTGACCGCAACGTCCGATAACACGGCGGTTAACGGTAGCTACAATGTCGTAGTCAACAATTTGGCCACCAGTTCGAAAGTTGCCAGTGCAGCGTTTTCCGGCGGTGCCACCAGTGCCATTCCGACTGGTACCCTGACAGTCAGTCAAAATGGCATTAATTACGCCGTCAATATTCCGTCCGGTGCGACCTTGCAGTCGACCCGTGACGCTATCAACAGTACTCTGCAAGGCAATGGCATTACTGCCAACATCGTCACTGATACCAATGGCTCTCGGTTGGTGGTGGGTTCGACCACGACAGGTGCCGGCTCGGATATTTCCCTGAGTGGCATTGCCGGGCTGACGGTCAATGGCACCACCAAGATGGACGGTACAGCGACAGGTGCCGGCTATATCAGTGCATTAGCCACAGATGCATCCTTTAGCGTTGATGGCCTGGCGATGACCAGCAAGAGCAACACCGTCAGCGGGGCCGTTGGTGGCCTCAGCATGACGTTGCTCGCGGGAAATGGGGCGTCGTCGGTTGTCACGGTCGGTACCAACAGCACAGGCTTGCAATCGAGCCTTCAGACCTTTGTTGATGCTTACAACAAAGTGATCACTACCCTGGCCAGCTATACGGCGCCAAGTCAGGACGCCAACGGCAATCCTGTTTCCAATGCAATGACGGGTGACTCGCTGCCTCGCGACCTGATTTCGGCTGTGCGCAACCAACTGGTCAATGTCCCGGCCGGTACGGGCGGGAATGGTCAGTTGGCCGTGTTGGCGCAGTTGGGGATTCAGACAGATCAGATCGCTGGGACCCTGAGTATCGACAGCACCAAGTTCACCGCGGCGATGGCCAGTGGGCTGGGTGGTCAGGTGCAGGCGCTATTCAGCGGCACCAACTCCACCAATGGCCTGTTGTCGCGCATGAACAATGCGATCACTCCATACACCCAGATTGGTGGCATCCTGGATCAGCGCACCACCACTCTGAACGCGACCCAGAGCGACTTGACCAACCAGCAGTCCGCTCTGGATCTGTACGTCAGTAACCTCACCACCACGTTGACCGCCAAGTACAATGCCATGGACCTGTTGGTCGGGCAAATGAAGGCGACAGCCACTAGCATTACGTCGTTCTTCACATCGATGAACGCACAGAAATCCAGCTGATCGTGAGCTGACGCCAAAAACCCGGCTACGCTTTCAGGCGTGCCGGGTTTTTGTCTTCTGATCTAAAGTTTTTTGACTTGCAGACGATACAGTTGTTAATGAGTTATTGAGTTGAGATGAGGTAGAGCATGAATCCGATGTTAGCTCTTCGGCAATACCAAAAGGTGGGAGCGCAAGCCCAGACTTCCGAGGCGAGCCCGCACCGGCTGGTGCAAATGCTGATGGAGGGCGGCCTGGACCGTATCGCTCAGGCCAAGGGCGCGATGGAGCGCAACGATATTCCCGGTAAGGGTGTATTGATCAGCAAGGCTATCGGGATTGTCGGTGGTCTGCGTGAAGGTCTGGATCTGGAAAACTCGGCAGAAGCAGTAGGTGACCTGGACAGTTTGTACAGCTATATGATGAAACGTCTGGCTGAGGCCAATATCCAGAGTGATCCCAATATTCTCGACGAAGTCGCAGGTTTGCTTCGCACCGTGAAGGAAGGCTGGGATGCCATTGCTGCACCGGGCCCGCAGTTTTAAGGAGATCACCATGAGTCTTGTACTGCAGCGTATCGAACATACCCGTGAAGCCCTGGTCGGGGCATTGGCCGAGCGCAACTGGGAAGCTATCGGTCAATTGGACCTTGATTGCCGTTCCTGCATGGAAGATGTATTGATTGAACCTTCGCTGGACGAAGTGGCGTTGCGGGCCAACCTGGAGGAGTTGCTGGGGGTCTACAAGGAGCTTCTCGAGGTCGCGATGGGGGAGAGGCAGGCGATTGTCGACGAGATGTCTCAGATCCATCAAGCACGGAACGCCGCAAAGGTTTACCATCTGTTTGGTTAATCCTCTGTTAATCCAAACATAGTGCGCCATAAATTTGACTGTGCACGTTTTTTTGACTTAACTAGTGGCTGTTTCCAGATTTCAGGCGTCTACAGGCGTAACGTGTCTGCAAGCGTCTAGCTTGCCCCAGCATTTGGGCATTGAGTTGACTAGGGAAGTTGCTATTGCATGTGGCGTGAAACCAAAATTCTGCTAATTGATGACGATAGCGTCCGCCGCCGCGATTTGGCGGTGATTCTAAATTTTCTCGGCGAAGAAAATTTACCCTGCGGTAGTCATGACTGGCAGCAGGCTGTCGGGTCTTTGTCGTCAAGTCGTGAAGTGATCTGTGTCCTTATCGGGACGGTCAATGCTCCTGGCGCACTTGCGGGCTTGTTAAAGACACTCGGAACCTGGGATGAGTTCCTTCCGATTTTGTTAATGGGCGATAATTCGTCCGTTGACCTGCCGGAAGACCAGCGCCGCCGAGTGCTTTCGACCCTCGAAATGCCACCCAGCTACAGCAAATTGCTCGACTCCCTGCACCGTGCCCAGGTCTATCGCGAGATGTACGATCAGGCCCGCGAGCGCGGTCGTCACCGTGAACCCAATCTTTTCCGCAGTCTTGTCGGCACCAGCCGGGCGATTCAACACGTGCGCCAGATGATGCAGCAAGTCGCCGACACCGATGCCAGCGTGCTGATCCTCGGTGAGTCCGGGACCGGCAAGGAAGTGGTTGCGCGTAACCTGCACTATCACTCCAAGCGCCGCGACGCGCCGTTCGTACCAGTCAACTGCGGGGCGATCCCGGCCGAGTTGCTGGAAAGCGAATTGTTCGGCCACGAGAAGGGGGCCTTCACGGGGGCTATCACCAGCCGTGCCGGACGTTTCGAGCTGGCCAATGGCGGTACCCTGTTCCTCGACGAGATCGGCGACATGCCGCTGCCGATGCAGGTCAAGTTGCTGCGCGTATTGCAGGAGCGCACCTTCGAGCGCGTGGGGAGCAACAAGACCCAGAGCGTCGATGTGCGGATCATCGCGGCGACCCACAAGAATCTCGAAAGCATGATCGAGATCGGCACCTTCCGTGAAGACCTTTACTACCGTCTGAACGTGTTCCCGATCGAAATGGCGCCATTGCGCGAGCGTGTCGAAGATATCCCGTTGCTGATGAATGAGTTGATCTCGCGCATGGAGCACGAGAAGCGCGGTTCGATCCGTTTCAATTCCGCGGCGATCATGTCGCTGTGCCGCCATGGCTGGCCAGGCAACGTCCGCGAACTCGCCAACCTGGTGGAGCGCATGGCGATCATGCATCCCTACGGAGTGATCGGCGTGGTCGAGTTGCCGAAGAAATTCCGTTATGTCGATGACGAAGACGAGCAACTGGTCGATAGCCTGCGCAGCGATCTTGAAGAGCGAGTAGCCATCAATGGTCACGCGCCGGACTTTGCGGCGGGTGCCTTGCTACCACCAGAAGGCCTGGACCTGAAGGACTACCTCGGCGGTCTGGAACAAGGCCTGATTCAGCAAGCGCTGGATGATGCCAATGGCATTGTGGCGCGAGCGGCAGAGCGGCTGCGCATTCGTCGCACCACCCTGGTGGAAAAGATGCGCAAGTACGGCATGAGTCGTCGCGAGGGTGATGAACAGGCGGATGATTGACGCCTGTTTTTCAAGTCCTTCATTTTTGGGCGGTTTTTTTTAGGCACGGGTATTGCTACATCCCTCGTAACGTTCCGTTTAACTGACGGTCAGCCTAGCGAGAGAGCACAATGCCCCAAGCCGCCCAGATGTCTCCTGTCCCTGACGTTTCGGGGCAACCGTCGTCCGTAGAGCAGGCAAGCCGGCTTGGTCTTGAGCAGGCTTTCGCACTGTTCAGCCAGATGTCGAGCCAGTTGACTGACTCCTACAGCATGCTCGAAGCCCGGGTCACCGAGCTCAAGGGTGAGCTGGCGGTTGTCAGTGCTCAACGCATGCAAGAACTGGCGGAAAAAGAACGCCTGGCCAACCGTCTGCAAAACCTTCTGGATCTGTTGCCCGGCGGTGTCATCGTGATCGACGCCCAAGGCATCGTGCGCGAAGCCAACCCCGCCGCCTGTGAATTGCTCGGCCTGCCCCTCGAAGGCGAGTTGTGGCGCCAGATCATTGCGCGTTGCTTTGCGCCGCGTGAAGACGATGGTCATGAAGTCTCCCTCAAGGATGGTCGTCGCTTGTCGATTGCCACTCGCTCACTGGATGCCGAGCCCGGTCAGCTGGTGCTGCTCAACGACCTGACTGAAACCCGTCACCTGCAGGATCAACTGGCCCGCCACGAACGTCTTTCGTCCCTCGGTCGCATGGTTGCGTCGCTGGCCCATCAGATTCGTACACCGTTGTCCGCCGCTCTGCTTTACGCCAGTCATTTGACTGAGCAAGAGCTGCCTGTCGCCACTCAGCAGCGATTTGCCGGACGCCTTAAAGAGCGCCTGCATGAGCTGGAGCATCAGGTTCGCGACATGCTGGTGTTCGCGCGCGGCGAATTGCCGCTGACCGATCGCGTCACTCCCAAGCTGTTGATGCAGGCGCTGCAAGCGGCGGCGCTGACGCACGTGCAGGATTTGCCAATCCGCTGGCAGTGCGACAGTCATTCCGGCGAGCTGCTGTGCAATCGTGACACGTTGGTCGGGGCGATCCTGAATCTGATCGAGAACGCTATCCAGGCCAGTCCCGGCGATGTTCGTTTGAAGGTCCATCTCTATACCCGAGACAACCACCTGCGTCTGTGTATCAGCGACAGCGGCAGCGGCATCGACGCCAAGGTGCTGGCCCGTTTGGGGGAGCCGTTTTTCACCACAAAAACCACCGGAACCGGCCTCGGCCTGACCGTGGTCAAGGCAGTGGCTCGTGCCCATCAGGGAGAATTGCACCTGCGTTCGCGGCTGGGTCGTGGCACTTGCGCGCAGGTGATTCTGCCGCTTTTTTCGGATGAAAAGCACAGCGCTCGGGATGCGGAGTGACCGGCATGGGGATCAAGGTTCTATTGGTCGAGGATGATCGCGCACTCCGGGAAGCGCTGGCGGATACGCTGTTGCTCGCCGGGCACGATTACAAGGCCGTCGGTTCGGCAGAAGAGGCGCTGACGGTGGTGGGTGTCGAGGCCTTTAATCTGGTGGTCAGCGACGTCAACATGCCGGGCATGGACGGCCATCAGTTGCTCGGACTGCTGCGCGCTCGCCAGCCTCAATTGCCCGTTTTGCTAATGACGGCTCACGGCGCGGTAGAGCGGGCGGTCGATGCGATGCGTCAGGGGGCGGCGGATTATCTGGTCAAGCCATTTGAACCCAGGGCGTTGCTCGATCTGGTGGCGCGGCATGCGCTGGGTAGTCTCGGCGCGACCGAGAGCGAGGGGCCGGTGGCGTTCGAACCGGCCAGTGCGCAATTGCTGGAGCTGGCCGCGCGTGTCGCGCGCAGTGATTCCACGGTATTGATCTCCGGCGAGTCCGGGACCGGTAAAGAAGTGCTGGCGCGCTACATCCATCAGCACTCCCATCGCGCCAGTCAGCCGTTCATTGCGATAAACTGCGCCGCCATTCCTGACAACATGCTTGAAGCGACGCTGTTCGGTCATGAAAAGGGCTCGTTCACCGGCGCCATCTCGGCACAGGCCGGCAAGTTCGAGCAGGCTGACGGTGGAACCATTCTGCTCGACGAAATTTCCGAAATGCCCCTTGGTCTCCAGGCCAAGTTGCTGCGTGTACTGCAAGAGCGCGAGGTCGAGCGGGTCGGTGCCCGCAAGCCGATTGCACTGGATATTCGAGTCGTCGCGACCACCAACCGTGATCTGGCCGGGGAAGTGGCGGCGGGGCGTTTTCGCGAAGATCTTTACTATCGCCTGTCAGTCTTTCCTTTGGCCTGGCGCCCATTGCGCGAGCGTACTGCGGACATCCTGCCGCTGGCCGAGCGACTGCTGGCCAAGCACGTCAATAAAATGAAGCATGCTGTGGCGAGACTGTCGCCCGAAGCTCGGGCGTGCCTGATCGCTTATCCATGGCCGGGCAATGTGCGCGAGCTGGACAACGCCATTCAGCGGGCGCTGATTCTGCAGCAGGGTGGTTTGATCCAGCCTCAGGATTTTTGCCTGTCCGGGCCGGTCGCTTGTGCACCATTGCCGGCATTGCCGGTGCGAGCCGTGGAGGTTGAGTCCGAGTCGGCGGGGGCGTTGGGCGATGACTTGCGTCGTCGTGAGTTCCAGATGATCATCGACACCTTGCGCTCCGAGCGCGGCCGTCGCAAAGAAGCTGCCGAGCGTCTGGGTATCAGTCCACGCACGCTGCGCTACAAGCTGGCGCAAATGCGTGACGCTGGAATGGACGTGGAAGCCTATCTGTTCGCCACCTAAACGTTGACGGCGGCAACACCGATCTAATTGTGGGAGCGAGCGTGCTCGCGAAGAGGGAGTGTCAGTCGACATTTATGTACCTGTCACGCCGCCTTCGCGAGCAGGCTCGCTCCCACAATGGTTTTGCGGTGATTCACGCTTAAGGCAAAGCTGGGACGGGCTTTTGTTCAGCGTGGCCATGGAGCTGGCACCCTTGTTGCTAACACCTCACTACCCGCCGAGTGAGTGTCAAAAAATTGCGGGTCGCCAATGAGAGTAGACCATGAGCCAAGGTATTGAATTTAATCGGTTGATGCTGGATATGCGCTCCATGCAAATGGATGCCATGTCTGCGTCGAAATCGACTGCCGCAGTCCCTGAACTGGGTGGCAGCAGCTTTTCCGACATGCTCGGTCAGGCCGTCAATAAAGTGAACGACACTCAACAGGCGTCCAATCAGTTGGCCAGTGCCTTCGAGATCGGCAAGAGCGGCGTCGACCTGACGGACGTGATGATTTCCTCGCAGAAGGCCAGCGTGTCCTTCCAGGCGTTGACCCAAGTGCGTAACAAACTGGTTCAGGCCTATCAAGACATCATGCAGATGCCGGTTTAAGGACGAGATTGAGTCATGGCAGAAGCAGTCGCCGATAATGTTCCGGCCAAGGCCTCCCCGATAGACGGCAAACCGCCGCTGTTCGGCTTGTCCTTCCTGGAAAACCTCTCCGAGATGACCATGTTGCGTCAGGTGGGCCTGTTGGTTGGCCTGGCTGCGAGCGTGGCGATTGGCTTTGCCGTGGTGTTGTGGTCCCAGCAGCCGGACTACCGGCCTCTGTACGGCAGTCTTGCCGGTATGGACGCCAAACAGGTCATGGATACCCTGGCCTCCGCTGATATCCCTTATACCGTTGAACCCAATTCCGGAGCCTTGCTCGTCAAGGCCGATGACCTGTCCCGTGCGCGGCTCAAGCTTGCGGCCGCTGGTGTCACTCCCAGCGACGGCAACATCGGTTTTGAAATCCTCGACAAGGACCAGGGCCTGGGGACCAGCCAGTTCATGGAAGCCACCCGCTATCGTCGCGGCCTCGAAGGTGAACTGGCCCGGACCATTTCCAGCCTGAACAATGTCAAGGGTGCCCGCGTGCACCTGGCGATTCCGAAAAGTTCGGTGTTCGTGCGCGACGAGCGCAAGCCGAGCGCTTCAGTGCTGGTGGAACTGTATTCCGGCCGTTCGCTGGAGCCAGGTCAGGTGGTGGCGATCATCAACCTGGTCGCGACCAGTGTTCCGGAACTCAGCAAATCCCAGATCACCGTTGTCGACCAGAAGGGCACGCTGCTCTCGGATCAGGCGGAAAACTCTGAACTGACCATGGCTGGCAAGCAATTCGATTACAGCCGTCGCATGGAAAGCATGCTCACCCAGCGTGTGCACAACATTCTGCAACCGGTGCTGGGCAACGACCGCTATAAGGCCGAAGTCTCGGCTGACGTGGATTTCAGTGCCGTTGAATCCACCTCCGAGCAATTCAACCCGGATCAACCGGCGTTGCGCAGCGAGCAGTCGGTGAATGAACAACGCACCGCCAGCAATGGTCCGCAAGGTGTGCCGGGTGCTTTGAGCAACCAGCCACCAGCGCCTGCCTCCGCGCCGCAAACCACCGGTGGCTCTGCCGCGTCGGCCGGCATGGTACAGCCAGGCCAGCCACTGCTTGACGCCAACGGCCAGCAAATCATGGACCCGGCCACCGGGCAGCCGATGCTTGCACCTTACCCGGCGGACAAGCGTCAACAATCCACCAAGAACTTCGAACTCGACCGCTCCATCAGCCATACCAAACAACAGCAGGGCCGTTTGAATCGCCTGTCGGTGTCGGTGGTGGTGGATGACCAGGTCAAGATCAACGCTACCACCGGTGAAACCACCCGGGCGCCATGGAGCGCCGACGAATTGGCGCGCTTCACACGTCTGGTGCAGGACGCCGTCGGCTTCGACGCCAGCCGCGGCGACAGCGTCAGCGTAATCAACATGCCGTTCTCCGCCGAGCACGGTGAAGTGATCCCCGATATTCCGTTCTACGCCCAGCATTGGTTTTGGGACATCGTCAAGCAAGTGCTGGGTGTCTTGTTCATCCTGGTGCTGGTATTCGGTGTGCTACGCCCAGTACTCAACAACATCACCGGTGGTGGCAAAGGTAAACAGCTGGCAGGCATCGGCAGCGATGTCGAGTTGGGAGGCATGGGCGGCCTGGACGGCGAACTCGCCAACGATCGCGTCAGCCTTGGTGGCCCGCAAAGCATCCTGCTGCCGAGTCCGAGCGAAGGCTATGACGCACAGTTGAATGCAATCAAGAGCCTGGTGGCCGAAGATCCGGGTCGTGTGGCCCAGGTCGTGAAAGAGTGGATTAACGCAGATGAGTGATAACCGAGCCGTTGCCGCCAAACTTTCCAAGGTCGACAAAGCTGCGATTCTGCTGCTATCCCTCGGTTCGACCGATGCTGCCCAAGTGTTGCGCCACATGGGGCCTAAAGAGGTCCAACGTGTGGGTGTAGCGATGGCCCAGATGGGCAACGTGCACCGTGAGCAGGTCGAACAGGTCATGAGCGAATTCGTCGAGATCGTCGGCGACCAGACCAGCCTGGGCGTCGGCTCCGACGACTACGTACGCAAAATGCTCACCCAGGCCCTTGGCGAAGACAAGGCCAACGGCCTGATCGACCGGATCCTGCTCGGCGGCAACACCAGCGGGCTCGACAGCCTGAAGTGGATGGAGCCGCGCGCGGTTGCCGACGTGATCCGTTACGAGCACCCGCAGATCCAGGCGATCGTCGTGGCGTATCTCGACCCCGACCAGGCCGGCGAAGTGCTGGGCAACTTCGACCATAAGGTGCGACTGGACATCATTCTGCGGGTTTCCTCACTCAATACCGTACAGCCAGCGGCGCTGAAAGAACTCAACCAGATTCTCGAGAAACAGTTCTCGGGCAACTCGAATGCTTCGCGCACCACCCTGGGTGGCATCAAGCGCGCGGCCGACATCATGAACTTCCTCGACAGCTCGATCGAAGGTCAGTTGATGGACTCGATCCGTGAAGTCGACGAAGACCTGTCCGGTCAGATCGAAGACCTCATGTTCGTGTTCAACAACCTGTCCGATGTCGACGACCGCGGCATTCAGGCGCTGTTGCGCGAAGTGTCTTCCGACGTGCTGGTACTGGCCCTCAAAGGCTCGGACGAAGGCGTCAAAGAGAAGATCTTCAAGAACATGTCCAAACGGGCTGCCGAACTGTTGCGCGACGACCTCGAGGCCAAAGGCCCGGTGCGCGTCAGCGACGTGGAAACGGCGCAGAAAGAAATCCTCACCATTGCCCGCCGTATGGCCGAAGCCGGAGAAATCGTTCTCGGCGGGAAGGGCGGCGAAGAGATGATCTAAGGTCACTATGTCGTCCAAACATGATGAGTCCCAGACCGACCTGATCCGTGCCAAGGACGTCGGTGGTTTCGATGTCTGGTCGCTGCCCAGTTTCGACCCGTTCGTGCCGGAGCCTGAACCTGAGCCCGAGCCTCCACAAATGGAAGAAGTGCCGCTGGACGAAGTCCAGCCACTGACCCTTGAAGAACTCGAAAGCATTCGCCAGGAAGCCTACAACGAAGGCTTCGCCACTGGCGAAAGAGAAGGCTTTCACAGCACCACGCTCAAGGTCCGTCAGGAAGCCGAAGTGGCGTTGACGGCCAAAATTACTAGCCTGGAGCAGTTGATGGGCCACCTGTTCGAGCCTATCGCCGAGCAGGATACCCAGATTGAAAAGTCGTTGGTCGACCTTGTGCAACACATCACCAAACAGGTGATTCAGCGCGAACTGGCCATTGACTCGACCCAGATCGAGCACGTCATGCGCGAAGCGCTCAAACTCCTGCCGCTGGGGGTGGGCAATGTGCGGCTGTACATCAATCCACAGGATTTCGAACAGGTCAAAGCCCTGCGCGAACGCCATGAGGAAACCTGGCGCATCGTCGAGGACGAGGCCCTATTGCCGGGTGGTTGCCGGGTCGAGACCGAGCACAGTCGCATCGATGCCACAGTCGAAACCCGTGTTACGCGGGTCATGGACAAACTGTTCGATCAGTTGCACGAGCAGGCGCTGCACCCGGCCACGTCGGATCTGAGCCTGGAATTGCCGATCGACGACAAGCCAGCGGTTGCGCCAGCACCGGACGCTTCCGATGCGCCTTGATCGCACCAGCTTCGCCAAGCGCCTCGGCAGTTACGCCGAGGCTACGGAGTTGGCCGGCGCACCGATCCTCGAAGGCCGCTTGTTGCGCATGGTCGGCCTGACCCTCGAAGCCGAAGGCTTGCGCGCCGCCATGGGCAGCCGCTGCATGGTCATCAACGACGACAGCTATCACCCGGTACAAGTCGAAGCCGAAGTCATGGGCTTCTCTGGCAGCAAAGTCTTCCTGATGCCGGTTGGCAGCGTCGCCGGCATCGCTCCCGGTGCCCGTGTGGTTCCGTTGGCCGACACCGGTCGCTTGCCGATGGGCATGAGCATGCTCGGGCGGGTGTTGGACGGCGCCGGTCGTGCGCTGGACGGCAAGGGCGGGATGAAGGCCGAAGACTGGGTGCCGATGGATGGCCCGACCATCAACCCGCTCAAGCGCGAACCGATCAGCGAGCCGCTGGACGTGGGCATTCGCACCATCAATGGTTTGTTGACGGTCGGTCGTGGTCAACGGCTTGGGCTGTTCGCCGGTACGGGCGTCGGCAAGAGTGTGCTGCTGGGCATGATGACTCGCTTCACCGAGGCCGACATCATCGTCGTGGGCCTGATCGGTGAGCGGGGTCGTGAAGTTAAAGAGTTCATCGAGCACATCCTCGGTGAAGAAGGGCTCAAGCGTTCGGTCGTGGTTGCATCACCGGCGGACGATGCGCCGCTGATGCGTCTGCGGGCGGCCATGTATTGCACGCGCATCGCCGAGTATTTTCGCGACAAGGGCAAGAACGTCCTGTTACTGATGGACTCCCTGACCCGTTTCGCCCAGGCCCAGCGGGAAATTGCCTTGGCCATCGGCGAGCCACCCGCGACCAAGGGTTATCCGCCATCGGTGTTCGCCAAGTTGCCCAAGCTGGTGGAGCGGGCCGGTAACGCCGAGAAGGGCGGCGGCTCGATCACCGCGTTCTACACCGTATTGTCCGAAGGCGATGACCAGCAGGATCCGATTGCCGATGCGGCGCGGGGCGTGCTCGACGGGCACATCGTCCTGTCCCGGCGTCTGGCCGAGGAGGGGCATTACCCGGCCATCGACATCGAGGCGTCCATCAGCCGGGTCATGCCGTCGGTGGTGTCGCCGGAGCACATGATGCGTGCCCAATACTTCAAGCAACTGTGGTCGCGCTATCAACAGAGTCGAGACCTGATCAGTGTCGGTGCTTATGTCGCCGGCGGTGATCGGGAGACCGACCTGGCGATTTCCCTGCAACCGCAGTTGGTCAAATACCTGCGCCAGGGCCTGAACGACAGCATTAGCCTGGGTGAAAGCGAAGCCTATCTCGGCTCGATCTTCGCCCCTGCGGCCGGGGGCTAATCGATCATGGCCCAGAGTCGGGCAGGGCGCTTGGCGCCGGTGGTCGAAATGGCCGAAAAGGCCGAAAAAACGGCCGCCCAGCGGTTGGGGCACTTTCAGGGCCAGGTGCGCCTGGCCGAAAGCAAGCTCGCCGACCTTGAAGCGTTTCGCCTCGATTATCAGGAACAATGGATCGTGCGCGGCAGCAGCGGTGTGTCGGGGCAATGGCTGCTGGGTTATCAAGGCTTCCTTGCGCAACTGGGCACCGCCATCGATCAGCAGCGACAAAGCCTGGTTTGGCATCAGAACAATCTGAGCAAGGCGCGGGAATCCTGGCAGCAGGCGTTTGCTCGGGTCGAAGGCTTGCGCAAGCTGGTTCAACGCTACGCGTATGAAGCGCGGCAGCTGGAAGACAAGCGCGAGCAGAAGCTGCTGGATGAGTTGTCTCAGCGGTTGCCGCGCCAGGATCCGTATTGATTGTTTGGCGGTGGCAATGCCCCCCCTGTAGGAGCAGCCGGTCGACGCTCGATTGCTCGCGATGGTCGTCAACGATAACGCTGTTTTCCTGATACCCCCGTGCGCGCTCAGGTTCATCGCGAGCAAGCTCGCTCCTGCACTTGCCCCCATCTGCGCCAAATGCTAAACCTTGTACACGTACGTTCCCCCAAGACAAGGAAGCCGTTCAATGTCAGTCGTTACCGAAGTCTCCCAGGATGGGCAAAAGCTGACGATATCGATCAAGGGACGATTCGATTTCGCCAAGCATCAGGAATTTCGCGAGTCCTACGAAAACCTTGCGCCAAAGCCCCAGTCCTTCGAGGTGAACTTGAAAGACGCCACCTACCTCGACAGTTCAGCGCTGGGCATGCTGTTGCTATTGCGTGATCACGCTGGTGGCGAGAGTGCCGAGGTCACATTGAGCAACGCCAATGCCGATGTGCGCAAAATTCTCGCCATCTCCAACTTTGAACAAATATTCGACCTGGCATGAGCGTCCAGCTTCCCCCGTTCGAGTCGCTGACGATACTGATCGCAGAAGACAGCGCGGCCGATCGCATGCTGTTGTCGAGTATCGTTCGTCGCCAGGGCCATCAAGTGCTCACGGCGGCAAACGGTGCTGAAGCGGTCGAAGCGTTTCGCCAGCAACGTCCGCAATTGGTGTTGATGGACGCGATGATGCCGGTGATGGATGGTTTCGAGGCGGCGCAACAGATCAAGGTGCTGGCCGGGGAAACCCTGGTGCCGATCATCTTTCTGACCTCGTTGAGCGAAAGCGAAGCGCTGGCCCATTGTCTGGAGGCCGGGGGCGATGACTTTTTGGCAAAGCCTTACAACCAGGTAATCCTCGCTGCCAAGATCAAGGCGATGGACCGCTTGCGGCGCTTGCAGGCCACCGTATTGCAGCAGCGCGACCAGATCGCCAGGCACCACGACTACCTGCTCAATGAGCAGCGTGTGGCCAAGGCCGTGTTCGACAAAGTGGCCCACTCCGGTTGCCTGAGTGCCCCGAATATTCGCTACCTGCAATCGCCCTATGCGTTGTTTAACGGCGACCTGCTGCTGGCTGCGTTCACCCCGGCCGGCGACATGCACGTGCTGCTCGGCGATTTTACTGGCCACGGGTTGCCAGCGGCGGTCGGGGCTATGCCCCTGGCCGAAGTTTTTTACGGCATGACCGCCAAAGGTTACGGCTTGTCAGAAACCTTGCGCGAGATGAATGCCAAGCTCAAACGCATCCTGCCGGTGGACATGTTCTGTTGTGCAACGTTGCTGTGCCTGAGCTTTCAGCGGCGCTCGGTGGAAGTCTGGAATGGTGGCATGCCGGACGGTTACCTCCACAGTATTGCCAGTGACACGCGGACGCCGCTCAAAGCGCGCCATTTACCACTCGGCGTGCTGAGCCCGCAAACGTTTGATGACCGCACTGAAGTGTTTCCCATGGCGGTCGGGGATCGGGTCTTCCTGTTGTCCGACGGAGTGATCGATACCTGCGACGTAAACGAGCAATTATTCGGCGTAGAGCGCTTGCAGCAGGTGTTTGCAGCCAATCGCCACCCTGATGAGCTGTTCGAAGAGATCGAACAGGCGCTACGGGACTTTCGCGGTGAGGCTCGTGACGATGTCAGTATGGTCGAAGTCCGGTTGCTGGAAGCTGCGCAGCTTAGTCCGCCGGCCCTGGTCTATTCCGACAGCGGTCAGTCCTGCCCGCTGGACTGGTCGGTGAGCTTCGAGTTTCGCGCCGCCACGCTCAAACGCTTCAATCCGCTGCCGTATCTTCTGCAATTGCTGCTTGAGGTCCATGGTCTACGGGCCCAGAGCGGAGCGCTTTACAGCGTGCTGGCTGAACTTTACTCCAATGCGCTTGAGCATGGTGTGCTGGGTCTGGACTCAAGTCTCAAGCGCGATGCCTCAGGTTTTTCTCGCTATTATCAAACGCGTAACGCGCGCCTGGACGCGTTGCAGGATGGCTATGTGCGGGTGAATTTGCAGGTGGCGCCAAAGGGCGAGGGCGGTTGCCTGACGATTCGTGTCGAAGACAGTGGCCAGGGATTCGATGTGGCGAAAGTGATGGCGCGGCCCCTCGATGGCATCCGTTTGTCTGGGCGCGGGGTCAGTCTTGTTCGCCAACTGGGCCGCAACGCCAGCTGGTCCGACGAGGGTCGAAGTGCCCGCGTGGAATTTTTCTGGGAGGCTCTGGCATAATCCACGCATTCTTGATCAAGGAGTGAGCAAGTGGCTAACCCACATCTGGACCGAAACGTACTGAGCGCATTGCAGGAAGTCATGGAGGATGAGTATCCGACGTTGCTGGATACCTTTCTCGCCGATTCCGAAGAGCGTTTGAATCTGTTACGCAACACTGACGATGCCGCGCAGCTCATGGAAACTGCCCATAGTTTCAAGGGTAGCAGCAGTAATCTGGGCGCGATTCGCTTGGCCGAGTTGTGCCATGGGCTTGAGCAGCGGGCCAAAAACGAAGGTCTCGTCGGTATTGCACAGCTCGTCGGTGAAATCGACCGTGAATTTGCCATCGTGCGACCACTCTATGAGGCAGAGCGCCAGCGCTCTCTCGCAGCCCATCCCACCGTTCGGCGCTATTAGCACCAATTGGAAAAAGCTGGCTCGACCTTTGCAGTAATCTCCCTCAACTGTACCTACGATCCCAGTGCAGCGGAGCCCGTGTCATGCCCGTTACCCCCAATACCCTTCTTCAGGCTGCCGCGCAGGCCAAGACTCAGGCCAAGACTCAGGCCGCCTCCGCCAATACCCCGGCGCTGGCCGCTGAGCCTGCGGACAAGGCCTCCAGCTTCGCCAAGCTCTACGCCAATCATGCCCAGATCAAACCCTCCGCCGTGAACAACGAGCCGGCAAAGCCGGTACGTGATCACGCCCCGGACCGTAACGGCAAAAAAGACGTCTGCCACGACAAGTCTGCCGCCCCGGAACCGGCGGTTGCCGATAGCGGCAATTCCTTGCCCGCCGATAAACCGGCGCCGGCCGACGGCCAGACCGCGAGCAATGATGCGTCGAATACACCTGATACGCCGGTGACCGATGCCGCGCCTGTTGACCCGGCGCTCGATCCTGCGTTGATGCAGGTAGTACAGTCGGCGGTTGCAGCGCCAGTGACGACCACTGCGCCAGTGACGACCGCCGCACCCGTGGCGGCCACCGAGCAACCACCGGTCGTTGCGGCTGCAACGCTCCCCCCTGCATCCTCGCCAACGACCGGTGCCGCAACTGATACCACTTTCGATCCCGAAGCCGATCCCCTCGACGCGCTGCCGGCCCTGCGCATGGCCATGGAGCAGAGCGGGCACGTTTCCGCCTCCAGCCAGGCACAGCCTAAAGCGCCGCCGACCTCGGCTCAGACCCAGGCCGACGGTGATCTGACCTCGGCGCAAAACTTTGCTGCGGGTATGGCGACCATGCTCGATGTCAAAGCCGACAAAGACAGCACCAGTCAGGGCGGTGACAAAGCATTCAGCGGGCTGATCGATGACGGTCTCAAGGACCTGAAGTCGGCCAGTAGCGATACCCGTGTCGACGATTTTGCCAACCGTCTGGCGGCGCTGACACAGGCCGCCACGCCGAAAACCGCCAATGCAGTGCCGGTTAACCAGCCGATCGCCATGCATCAGAGTGGCTGGACCGAAGAAGTGGTGAACCGGGTCATGTACCTGTCCAGCGCTAATCTCAAGGCGGCCGATATCCAGTTACAACCGGCCGAGCTGGGGCGCCTCGACATTCGGGTGAACATGATTCCGGACCAACAGACCCAAGTAACGTTCATGAGTGCGCATGCAGGTGTTCGTGAAGCGCTGGACGGCCAGATGCACCGCTTGCGTGACATGTTTGAGCAGCAAGGCATGGGCCAGGTCGACGTCAACGTTTCCGATCAGTCCCGTGGCGGGCAGGGACAGGGACAGGCGCAGGGACAGGCGCAGCAGGGCCAAGGCCAGGGCGGGCGCACCAGCGCCAGTGGTGGTCGAGTTGATTCCATGGATGAAGCGGTCGCCTCGAACGTTGCTGAAGTAACAGCAACGACTACCAGCGTGATCGGCTCCAGCGCCGTCGACTACTACGCCTGATCCACCCCCCTGTAGGAGCGAGCCTGCTCGCGATGGTCGCCAACGATACCCCGCCAAACCTGACACCCCGCGGCGGCCTCGGGCTTTTCGCGAGCAAGCTCGCTCCTACATGGCATTTGGCTTCAGCGCCGCCGATTATTACGCCTGATCCCCCCTGTAGGAGCGAGCCTGCTCGCGATGGTCGCCATCGATAACCCGCCAAACCTGACACCCCGCGGCGGCCTCGGGCTTTTCGCGAGCAAGCTCGCTCCTACAGGGCATTTGGCTCCAGCGCCGCCGATTATTACGCCTGATCCACCCCCCCTGTAGGAGCGAGCCTGCTCGCGATGGTCGCCAACGATAACCCGCCAAACCTGACACCCCGCGGCGGCCTCGGGCTTTTCGCGAGCAAGCTCGCTCCTACATGGCATTTGGCTTCAGCGCCGCCGATTATTACGCCTGATCCCCCCTGTAGGAGCGAGCCTGCTCGCGATGGTCGCCATCGATAACCCGCCAAACCTGGCACCCCGCGGCGGCCTCGGGTTTTTCGCGAGCAAGCTCGCTCCTACAGGGCATTTGGCTCCAGGGCTGTCGATTACAACGCCTGGTCCACCCCCCCCCCTGTAGGAGCGAGCCTGCTCGCGATGGTCGCCAACGATACCCCGCCAAACCTGACACCCCGCGGCGGCCTCGGGTTTTTCGCGAGCAAGCTCGCTCCTACATGGCTTTTGGCTCCAGGGCTGTCGATTACAACGCCTGATCCACCCCCCCCCCTGTAGGAGCGAGCCTGCTCGCGATGGTCGCCAACGATAACCCGTCAAACCTGACACCCAGCGGCGGCCTCGGGCTTTCGCGAGCAAGCTCGCTCCTACATGGCATAACACTTGCTCTTGCCTTGCCGTGCGACTGTGAAAACCCGAATAGTGACGGATTATTGGCATGGCGAAGAGCGACGCAGCAGTAAAAGATCCCGCAACCAAAGGCAAACTCAAGCTGATCATAGTGATCGTGGTGGCCCTGCTGCTGGCGATCGGCTTGTCCGTGGGGGCGACCTGGTTCTTCATGCACAGTGCCCAGAGCAAGCCGGTCGTCGCGGCTGATACAGCGTCTGTTGGCAAGCAACCCGCGATTTTCGAGCCCATGGCCCCGGCCTTCGTGGCCAACTACAACCAGAACGGTCGTCAGCGTTACATGCAGGTGAGCATCACCCTGCAGGGGCGCAATCAGGCTGATCTGGATGCGCTCAAAGTCCACATGCCGGTGATCCGCAATAACCTGGTCATGCTGTTCTCCGGCCAGGACTTCGCCACCCTGGCGTCGCCGGTAGGCCAGGAAATGTTGCGTCAGAAAGCCACGGCCAGCGTCCAGGAAGTGGCGCAGAAAGAACTCGGCAAAGTGGTGATCGAACAGCTGCTTTTCACTAATTTCGTACTGCAGTAGGAACACGACATGGCCGTGCAGGACCTGCTGTCCCAGGATGAGATCGATGCGCTGTTGCATGGCGTCGACGATGGTCTGGTTCAGACCGATATCGCTGCCGAACCCGGCACCGTTAAAAGCTACGACCTGACCAGCCAGGATCGCATCGTCCGTGGACGCATGCCGACCCTGGAAATGATCAACGAGCGTTTCGCCCGCTACACCCGCATCAGCATGTTCAACATGCTGCGCCGCTCGGCGGACGTTGCCGTCGGTGGCGTGCAGGTGATGAAATTCGGCGAGTACGTGCACTCGCTGTACGTACCGACCAGCCTCAACCTGGTCAAGATCAAACCGTTGCGCGGCACTGCGCTGTTCATCCTCGACGCCAAACTGGTGTTCAAACTGGTGGACAACTTCTTTGGCGGCGACGGCCGTCACGCGAAGATCGAAGGGCGTGAATTCACCCCGACCGAACTGCGTGTGGTGCGTATGGTGCTGGAACAGGCCTTCGTCGACTTGAAGGAAGCCTGGCAGGCGATCATGGAAGTGAACTTCGAGTACATCAACTCGGAAGTAAACCCGGCCATGGCCAACATCGTCGGTCCAAGCGAAGCGGTTGTCGTGTCGACGTTCCACATTGAGCTCGATGGCGGTGGCGGTGATCTGCACGTAACGATGCCGTACTCGATGATCGAGCCGGTGCGCGAAATGCTCGACGCCGGCTTCCAGTCGGACCTCGACGATCAGGACGAGCGCTGGGTCAACGCCTTGCGCCAGGACGTGCTGGACGTCGACGTGCCAATCGGCGCCACGGTCGCCCGTCGCCAGCTGCGTCTGCGGGACATCCTGCACATGCAGCCGGGGGACATTATCCCGGTCGACATGCCGGAAGAAATGATCATGCGCGCCAACGGCGTTCCTGCGTTCAAGGTCAAGATGGGCTCGCACAAAGGCAACCTCGCGTTGCAAGTGATCGAGCCGATCGAGCGCCGCTGATTCGCTTTAACTGACCGCACCTTATTGAATTTTTGCCCGCCGAGGACAAATGATGGCTGACAATATGAATACCCAGGACGACCAGGCGCTGGCCGATGAATGGGCTGCGGCCCTGGAAGAAACAGGCGATGCCGGCCAGGACGACATCGATGCCTTGCTGGCTGCCGACGCTGCCGGTTCGCGGTCCAACCGTCTGCCGATGGAAGAGTTCGGCAGCGTGCCGAAGAACAACGACCCGGTCAGCCTGGAAGGCCCGAACCTGGATGTGATTCTCGACATTCCAGTGTCGATTTCCATGGAAGTCGGCAGCACCGAAATCAACATCCGCAACCTGCTGCAGCTCAACCAGGGTTCGGTGATTGAGCTCGATCGTCTGGCCGGTGAGCCGCTCGACGTACTGGTCAATGGCACACTCATCGCTCACGGCGAAGTGGTCGTGGTCAACGAGAAGTTCGGCATTCGCCTGACTGACGTGATCAGCCCAAGCGAACGCATCAAGAAGCTGCGCTAAGTGAAAAAAGTTCTGGGTTCTTTGCTGGGGTTAGCGCTGGCGTTGCCGTTCAGCGTGCTGGCTGCCGAGCCGATGGCTAACGCAGCCGCCGCGGCCACCACGGCGGCTGCGCCTGCGGTCAGCAGCGGTGTGGCCGGGCAATTGACGCAGTTGGTATTCGGCTTGCTGCTGGTGCTGGGGTTGATCTTCTTCCTCGCCTGGCTGTTGCGCCGGGTCCAGCAGGCCGGGCCTGCCGGTAAAGGGCAGGTGATCGAATTGATCGGCTCCCGCGCGCTCGGCCCTCGTGACCGATTGGTGCTGGTGCAAGTGGGCAACGAGCAGATTCTGCTCGGCCTGAGCCCCGGCACCATCACCGCGTTGCATGTGCTCAAGGAGCCGGTGCAAGTGCCGAGCACCGAGAAGGCGACACCCGAGTTCGCCCAGCGCCTGATGGAGCTGTTGGGCAAGGATCAGAAGGATAAGAAGTAATGGGTGCGCTACGCATCGTCTTGACGCTGGCCCTGATGCTGGCGGCGCCGTTGGTATTCGCCGCCGATCCGTTGTCGATTCCGGCGATCACCCTGGGCACCAACGCCAATGGCGCTCAGGAATACTCGGTCAACCTGCAAATCCTGCTGATCATGACTGCGCTGAGTTTCATTCCAGCGTTCGTCATGCTGATGACCAGTTTTACCCGGATCATCATCGTCTTCTCGATTTTGCGTCAGGCCCTGGGCCTGCAGCAGACGCCATCGAACCAGATCCTCACGGGCATGGCGCTGTTCCTGACCCTGTTCATCATGGCGCCGGTGTTTGACCGGGTGAATCAGGACGCCTTGCAGCCCTATCTCGCGGAAAAAATGACCGCTCAGGATGCCGTGGCCAAGGCGCAGGTGCCGATCAAGGGCTTCATGCTCGCCCAGACGCGCAGCAGCGATCTGGAGTTGTTCATGCGCTTGTCCAAACGCACCGATATCGCGTCGCCGGACCAGGCGCCGTTGACCATTCTGGTCCCGGCATTCGTCACGTCCGAGCTGAAAACCGCGTTCCAGATCGGTTTCATGATCTTCATTCCATTCCTGATCATCGACCTGGTCGTGGCCAGTGTGCTGATGGCCATGGGTATGATGATGCTGTCGCCGCTGATCATTTCCCTGCCGTTCAAAATCATGCTGTTCGTGCTGGTGGATGGCTGGGCATTGATTATCGGCACGCTGGCGAGCAGTTTCGGCGGTGTTTCGCCATGACCCCGGAAGTTGCGGTAGACATCTTCCGGGAAGCGCTGTGGCTGACCACCATGATGGTTGCGGTGCTGGTGATCCCGAGCTTGCTGGTCGGTTTGCTGGTGGCGATGTTCCAGGCCGCCACCCAGATCAACGAACAAACCCTGAGCTTTCTGCCGCGCTTGCTGGTGATGCTGGTGACGCTGATCGTGGCTGGCCCGTGGATGTTGCAGACCTTCATGGAGTACATCCTGCAGTTGTACGGCAGTATTCCTCAGGTCATTGGCTAAGCCATGTCGCTGCTGCAACTGACCGATACCCAGATCGGCACGTGGGTGGCAACGTTCATGTTGCCGCTGTTTCGCGTCGGCTCCCTATTGATGGTCATGCCGGTGTTTGGTACGACCCTGGTGCCCAAGCGCGTGCGTCTTTACCTTGCACTGGCGATTACCGTGGTGATTGCGCCCGGCCTGCCACCGATGCCGCCGGTCCATGCATTGGACTTGAGCGGCCTGCTGCTGATTGCCGAGCAGATTCTCGTCGGCGCGGTATTGGGGTTCTCCCTGCAGCTGTTCTTCCAGGCCTTTGTGGTCGCCGGGCAAATCATCGCGATTCAGATGGGCATGGGCTTCGCGTCCATGGTCGACCCTACTAACGGCGTGTCGGTGGCGGTGATCGGGCAGTTTTTCACCATGCTCGTGACGCTGATGTTCCTGTCGATGAATGGCCATCTGGTGGTCTTCGAGGTCCTCACCGAAAGCTTCACTACATTGCCCGTCGGCAGCGGCTTGATGGTCAATCACTACTGGGAACTGGCCGGCAAACTGGGCTGGGTGCTCGGGGCAGCGTTAATGCTGGTGCTGCCGGCGGTCACCGCGCTGCTGGTGGTCAACATCGCCTTTGGCGTGATGACCCGGGCGGCACCGCAGCTGAACATCTTCTCCATTGGCTTCCCGCTGATCCTGGTACTGGGGCTGGTTATTCTCTGGGTCGGGCTGGCGGACATTCTCAATCAGTATCAACCGCTGGCCGTCGAGGCCTTGCAGTTTTTACGCGAATTGGCGCGGGCGAGCTGAGTCATGGCTGAGAGTGAAAGCGGTCAGGACAAAACAGAAGACCCCACGGACAAGCGCAAAAGTGACTCTCGTGAGAAGGGTGAGGTTGCGCGTTCCAAGGAACTCAATACCCTGGCGATCATGCTGGCCGGTGCCGGCGCTCTGCTGATTTTCGGCGGCGCACTGGCTCAGGACATGATGGAGGTCATGCGGATTGACTTCTCGCTCTCGCGGGAAGTCATACTGGATCAGCGCAGCATGGGCACCTTCCTGCTGCACTCCGGGTGGATCGCGCTGGTGGCCATTCAGCCGGTGATGATCACCTTGCTGTTGGCCGCGCTGATTGGCCCGATCTCGCTCGGCGGCTGGCTGTTTGCAGCGGGCTCCATGGCGCCGAAGTTCAGTCGCATGAACCCTGGCCCGGGGCTCAAGCGAATGTTCTCGACCAAGGCCCTGGTGGAATTGCTCAAGGCCCTGGCGAAGTTTTTCATTGTGTTGTTCGTGGCACTGGCGGTGTTGTCCTCAGACATTGACGACCTGCTGCGCATTGCCCATGAACCGCTGGATCAAGCGATCACACACAGCCTGCAAGTGGTTGGTTGGAGCACCTTGTGGATGGCCTGCGGCCTGATCATCATCGCCGCCGTCGACGTGCCCGTGCAGCTGTGGGAGAGCCACAAGAAACTGCTGATGACCAAGCAGGAAGTGCGCGACGAGCACAAGGATCAGGAAGGGCGGCCGGAGGTCAAACAGAGGATTCGCCAGTTGCGGCGCGAAATGTCCCAGCGCCGGATGATGGCGGCGATTCCCAAAGCGGATGTGGTCATCACCAACCCGACCCACTACGCCGTGGCGCTCAAGTACGACCCGGACAAGGGCGGGGCACCGACGTTGATTGCCAAGGGCAGTGATTTCCTGGCCCTCAAAATCCGCGAAATCGCCGTGGCGAATGAAGTGTTGTTGCTGGAGTCACCGGCGCTGGCGCGGTCGATCTATTACTCCACCGAGCTTGATCAGGAAATCCCCGGGGGCCTCTATCTCGCCGTCGCCCAGGTGTTGGCCTACGTCTACCAGATTCGACAGCACCGGGCTGGCAAGGGCAAGCGTCCGGATCCGCTCAAGGACGATTTGCCGATTCCGCCGGATTTGCGCAGAGATTCCTGATACAGCGATAAATCCTGTAGGAGCGAGCTTGCTCGCGATGGTGTGTCAGACACATTGATGTCAACTGACACACCATCGCGAGCAAGCTCGCTCCCACAGGGGATTGCCTCGGCTCAAGGCATTCGCTAGCCCTGCGGATCGATGTTATCCAGCGCGCGATTCACCGTCAGTTCTCCCAGCATGATGATCTGCTGAATCGCCAGCATCGTATTGCGCTGCGGCCCCTCCAGACATCCCGCGAAATCACTGGCCAACACACTCGCCGAAGCCAGGGACTCACAGGCATGCGCCAGCAGGCTTTCGGTATCGATGCCGGGCGCAATGACGAACATCGTGCTGGGCTTTCGCGTGGTGGCGTTTATGCGGGCGGACAGGTTGACGAAGTCATCGAGCGCGCGGTCGGCGGCTTCGTGGAGTTTTTGCGGATCGATTGAGGGGGAGTCGTCGGCTTTCGGCGGGTTGGGTGTTGGTTTGAACATGGATGAAACTCCAGGTAAGACATAAGGAGCCATCACCCTCGCTACCAAACGAAGGGTGGCGGCCATACGCAGGTTGGTAGACCGGTTACCTGGAGCAAAAGCCCGGCGCGTCCGAGGACGCCCTACGCATGACCACCATAAAAACAGAAGACGAAGAAGCATCTGCATTACGTTGTATTATGCGACAGGTAACCGGGCTACCAAACCCGATCGCTGTTTTTCAGCGACCCGGCAACGATAGAACCCGGCCCTTAGACGCACAAGCCGGCGGATTCTGGCGTAGTCGTAGGCAGTGGCGCAAGGATGTGTAGGCTCTATAGGTATCTGGAGATGTCGATTAAACATAAATGTTTAAAATCAAAAGATCGCAGCCTGCGGCAGCTCCAAGTGTTCATCGATCCCCTGTAGATACCGTCTTGAACCTCACCGAGCAAGCGCCAGTACCGGGCTGGCAAGGGCAAGCGGCCTGATCCATTGAAGAATGATTTGCCGACTCCGCCTGATTTAGGGCGGAACTCCTAGAACTGGATGTTTAGTTGATTGATGTCTCTAAAATTCAAGAGGTAAAGGGGACGGATTTATTTACATTGCAGGCCTGCCTTGCCCTCGACCAATTATTCGAAGCCCTGTGATGTGTTCGATTTCATCTACGAAACGGGAAGTCCCTGTCAGCTGCCCGCGCTGAAGAGCATCTCTTATTAGCTCCACCTCGCCACTCGGAGCGACCTGCTCTACAAATTCTTTGTAGCGATTACGGCGAACGAGCTCAGTATCGCCAAGCGCTTGAAAGCAGGGGTCGATATCCAACCAGTTATTTTCTGCAGGCTCTATCACGCGAAGACGGTAGCTTGACCACGGATAGTTCTCTGCTCGCGACACGATATGAGCCCTCACGGGGTTCAGCTCAATATATCGGCTGCACGCCAGAAGATAGGTGTCAGATTGAACAACACTGGATTTGTAACGACTCTCCCATAGGGTGCCCGATCGTCCTTCCAGCTTATTACGATAGCGAGTCATGCGAGCCGCGAGGGCTTTCATCAGTTGACCCAGGCTTGATGCAGTGTCACCAGGGGCAAGCAAAAGATGGACATGATTGGTCATCAAGCAATAAGCATAAACGCTTACACCAAAGGCCTCTTTTAGCTCGCGCAGATCGGAGAGATAGTATTCAAAATCACCTGCATCAGCGAAAACGACCTGTCGATTATGGCCTCGCTGTACGACATGGTGGGGGTAGTTGGGCAGCACAACGCGTCCTATTCTGGGCATACATTTTCCTACTTCCTTGTAGTGATCAGTAGAGATTAGTGGGAGCGAATACCTCCGTTCCTTTTTGTTGTTAGTAAATTTTTCAATTTCTTTGCTGTTAAAATAAATCTGTCCCCTTTTCTACTGAAGATTCGTGAAATTGCGGTGGCGAATGAAGTGTTGTTGCTGGAGTCGCCGGCGTTGGCTCGGTCGATTTATTACTCCACGGAGCTGGAGCAGGAAATTCCGGGTGGGCTGTATCTGGCGGTTGCTCAGGTGCTGGCTTACGTCTACCAGATTCGACAGCACTGCGCGGGCAAGGGCAAGCGGCCGGATCCGTTGAAGGATGACTTGCCGATTCCGCCGGATTTGCGGCGGGATTCGTAGTAGCGTGATATATCGTTCGATGAGCGAATTTACCTTACTAGGATTGGGTCATAATCACGAAGGGCTGGTGAATCGGGATGAACCCCTCTTATTTCACCATTCAGAGCTTTTGCTTTTAGATCTATTATTGCTTGCTTATTGTAAGTGCCTCTTAATTTCCATTCGGCATTTAGGTAGTTTGCCATATTTACAGTGTCGTCGATCATTGGAAGCATTCCGGTGTTGTGCAGCTTTTTTAAAGCTTTGCCTTCTAACATGGAATAGCTCAGTTCTTGAAGGGTTGCTTTTGGATTGATCATTTTTAGCTCGCCATGTTTATCTTGGATTTCTATCCAGTTAGGGAAGCTGCGCTCGGTCATCTCTTTCATTGGGAGGGGGGTGCGATTAGGGTCTGCAGATATTAGGTATTTATTGCGTTGTAATTTTTTAGCAGTGGGAGTCGTTGTTGCAGGTTTTTTGAGATGATTGAGCATTGTTGTGGATTTTACTTCTTTTTGTATATTGATGCGTTTTAGTAAGCTTTGCATTAGGTTTGATGCGTCGGCGAAAAAAGAAATGTGTCCGTTGGGATCGCTAAGATTGACTGGGTCTCCCAAGCAGTACGTGTACGCGTTCAGTCCACCCTTCCCAAACGGACTCAAACTATCCGGACTATTAAATCGCAACAACACGGGATTAAACGCCCGATACCCATTCCCCAACAAATAATGCCCAGTCACTGGATCCGGCCGTTCGCCGTTGAACCCGAGCAGGCTGAGTAACCCGTTTTCAACGGAGCGGTGGCCATAGGGCGCATAGGCGATGGATTGTCGTGGATAATTGGTCTTAAGCGCGTGCAACACCGAACGCTGTTGATCGGTGGCCAGCAGCGTGGCATCGAGTGCTTCGCCCTCGCTCTGCTGTTGCGCCAGCAGGTGGTCACCGTGCTGGAATATCGAATATTGGTTCGCGCCCTGGATCTCGGTGGCCAGCCGGCTTTTGCAATAAAAGCGTTGGCACCCGGGCGTACTCGGCAGCTCATTGGCGATCAGCCGGTCGAGGGCGTCGTAGCGATATTGGCAGAGCGGAGTTTCGTGCTGTGAGGGCATGAGTGAGTGCTCCAAAGGTCCGAAGGACTGGCACTCAGTATTGGCGGTTTCGCAAGGGTTGGGTACTAGCAGAACTGATAGGTTCGCTGGGGTTTGCCCGTTCGATTGGCTTCTGCGTCGAGCTTGGCTCACCGGATAGGCAGCACGATTCCCGAGCGACGCTTGTAGCAGCTGCCGAGCCCGCGAGGCTGCGTTCGAGGACGAAGTCCTCGCCAGGATTTCACGACTGCTGCGCAGCCGGACGCAGCCTCGCAGGCTCGGCAGCTGCTACATGAGGTAAGCCGTGAGTCCAGACATTCCTGTTCTCCAAATCAAAAGATCGCAGCCTTCGGCACCTACAGTGAAATGCGTACACCTGTAGCTGCCGAAGGCTGCGATCTTTTTTGTCTGCGAAATCCCGCTATTTAAAACCCCGCCTAAAGTTGGAAAGCTTCTTGCAGTACCCGCTCTGCGCCTGCTTGTGGCGTCAAAAGATTGCTTTAAAGGAACGGGGAAAACCGGTGGATCGCTCTCAGTTACTCAACAGTGCCCGCACCAACGTTGCCGACTTAAGTCGGGGCAATCTGGGCGTGCCGTTGTTGCTGCTGGTCATGCTGGCGATGATGATGTTGCCGGTGCCACCGTTCCTGCTCGACGTGTTTTTCACGTTCAACATTGCGTTGTCGATTGTCGTGTTGCTGGTCTGTGTCTACGCCTTGCGGCCGCTGGATTTCGCGGTGTTCCCGACCATTCTGCTGATTGCGACACTGTTGCGACTGGCGCTGAACGTGGCCTCCACGCGGGTGGTGATGCTGCACGGGCAGGACGGCCATGCCGCAGCCGGCAAGGTGATCCAGGCCTTCGGCGAGGTGGTGATCGGCGGTAACTACGTGGTCGGTATCGTGGTCTTCGCGATTTTGATGATCATCAACTTCGTCGTGGTGACCAAGGGTGCCGGGCGGATTTCCGAGGTGAGCGCACGCTTCACCCTCGATGCGATGCCCGGCAAACAAATGGCGATCGACGCCGACCTGAACGCCGGTTTGATCGATCAGAACCAGGCCAAATTGCGCCGGATGGAAGTGGCTCAGGAAGCCGAGTTCTACGGTTCCATGGACGGTGCCAGCAAATTCGTGCGCGGTGACGCCATTGCCGGCCTGCTGATTCTGTTCATTAACCTGATCGGCGGCATGGCGGTGGGTATCTTCCAGCACGGCATGGGCTTCGCCGACGCCGGCAAGGTTTACGCGCTGCTGACCATCGGTGACGGTTTGGTGGCGCAATTGCCATCACTGCTTTTATCCACAGCTGCAGCGATCATGGTGACGCGTGCTTCCGGTTCGGAAGACATGGGCAAGCAAATCAATCGCCAGATGTTCGCCTCGCCCAAAGCGTTGGCGGTGGCTGCTGGCTTGATGGCGGTCATGGGCCTGGTGCCCGGCATGCCGCACTTCTCCTTCCTCAGCATGGCAGCCCTGGCGGCAGGCGGTGCGTACCTGTTCTGGAAGAAGCACAACATCGTCAAGGTTCAAGCCCTGCAAGAGGTCAAGCGTCAGCAGGAACTGTTGCCTTCGCCGGCCCGCGCTCAGGAAACCAAGGAGCTTGGCTGGGACGACGTCACCCCGATCGACATGATTGGCCTGGAAGTCGGCTATCGCCTGATTCCTCTGGTGGACCGCAACCAGGGTGGCCAGTTGCTGGCGCGGATCAAAGGCGTGCGCAAGAAGCTTTCCCAGGATCTGGGCTTCCTGATGCCGACCGTGCACATCCGTGACAACCTCGACCTGGCGCCGAGTGCTTATCGGCTGACGCTGATGGGGGTGATCCTGGCCGAAGCGGAGATTTACCCGGATCGCGAACTGGCGATCAACCCTGGGCAAGTCTACGGTTCGCTCAATGGCATCACCGCCAAAGATCCGGCTTTCGGCCTGGAGGCGGTCTGGATCGAGGTCAGTCAGCGTTCCCAGGCGCAATCACTCGGTTATACGGTGGTCGATGCCAGTACGGTGGTGGCCACGCACTTGAACCAGATTCTGTACAAGCACTCCAGCGAGCTGATCGGTCACGAAGAAGTGCAGCAACTGATGCAGTTGCTGGCGAAAAGCTCGCCGAAACTGGCGGAAGAGCTGGTGCCGGGCGTGGTTTCGCTGTCGCAATTGCTCAAGGTGTTGCAAGCGCTGTTGGCGGAGCAAGTGCCGGTACGCGACATTCGCAGCATTGCCGAAGCAATCGCGAACAATGCCGCCAAGAGTCAAGATACTGCCGCATTGGTGGCCGCGGTGCGCGTTGGCGTCTCGCGCGCTATCGTCCAAAGCATTGTAGGGACTGAGTCCGAGCTGCCAGTTATCACCTTGGAGCCAAGGTTGGAACAGATATTGCTCAATAGTCTTCAGAAGGCAGGACAAGGCTCGGAAGAAGGCGTTCTGTTGGAACCAAGCATGGCAGAGAAGCTGCAACGCTCGTTGATCGATGCGGCACAGCGTCAGGAAATGCAAGGTCAACCGGTGATTCTGCTGGTAGCCGGTCCGGTTCGCGCCATGCTTTCGCGATTCGGCCGACTGGCAGTCCCGGGTTTGCATGTGTTGGCTTACCAGGAAATTCCTGACAACAAGCAAGTGACCATCGTTGCGACAGTAGGGCCCAACGGCTGAGGTAGTGGTTTATGCAAGTTAAGCGTTTTTTCGCCGCCGATATGCGTCAGGCCATGAAACTGGTTCGTGATGAGCTGGGCGCTGACGCCGCTATCATTGGCAATCGCCGGATCGCCGGTGGTGTCGAGTTGACGGCTGCCCTGGATTACAAGTTGTCGGCGCTGGCACCGCGTGTTCCGAACATGGAACTCGAAGACGAGCTGCGCAAGACCCAATCGCGGATCGTGACCGCCCAGGCCGAACTGAGCCTGCGAGGCGACGGCGAGAGCGACAATAGCACCAACCGCCAGTTGTTCGCCGGCCTGCCGCTGACCGCTGCCGAGCCATTGATCGAACCGACATACACCCAACCCCGTCGTCCTGCGCCGGCCCCTGCACCGGCCTCATCCGGTGTGGATCCTCGGGCGTTCGACTCGATGCGTTTCGAGCTCAATAGCCTGCGCGAGTTGATGGAAGTACAGCTTGGCTCCTTGGCGTGGAATCAGCTGCAAGGCAGCCGTCCGGCCCAGGCTAACCTCTGGCGTCGCCTGCAACGCATCGGCCTGTCCGGCCCGTTGTCGCGCGATTTGCTGGCGATGATTACCGACATTGAAGAGCCCCGCCAGGCCTGGCGCATGTTGC
This sequence comes from Pseudomonas sp. ASL7, assembly GCF_056680375.1. Classification (NCBI taxonomy): domain Bacteria; kingdom Pseudomonadati; phylum Pseudomonadota; class Gammaproteobacteria; order Pseudomonadales; family Pseudomonadaceae; genus Pseudomonas; species Pseudomonas sp. ASL7. The sequence continues at coordinate 163,770 of NZ_CM155279.1, forward strand.
TGGCGTACCTGGCGCGAATGATCCTCACACCGGAGATCGAGCCTCTGGAAGAGGGCGGTGTGATTGCCATGGTCGGTCCTGCCGGTATGGGCAAGACCACCACCCTGGCCAAACTGGCCGCCCGCTACGTGCTCAAGTACGGCGCGCAAAACATCGCACTGGTGAGCATGGACAGCTACCGTATCGGTGCTCAGGAACAGCTCAAGACCCTCGGCCGGATCCTCAATGTGTCGGTGACACACGTCGACCCGGGCCAGTCGCTGGTTCAGGCGCTGGATCCATTGCTGCGCAAGCGCGTGGTGCTGATCGATACCGCCGGCCTTCAGGCCAGCGACCCGGCACTGCGCATGCAGCTCGAAAGCCTCGCGGGTCGTGGCATCAAATCGAAAAATTACCTGGTTCTGGCAACCACCAGCCAGAAACAGGTTCTAACGGCCGCTTATCACAGTTACAAGCGCTGCGGGCTGGCCGGGTGCATCCTGACTAAACTGGATGAAACGGCAAGTCTGGGCGAGGTGTTGAGCCTGGCCATCAGTCATGAATTGCCGGTGGCGTACCTGACCGATGGCCCACGGATCCCGGATGATTTGCATCTGCCGCGCCGTCATCAGTTGGTCAGTCGCGCCGTGAGTGTGCAAATGCAGGAAGAACCCAGCGAAGAAGCCATGGCTGACATGTTCGCTGATATTTACCACAGCCCGACCAAACAGGTCGGCTGAGGTAGTAATGAACAGTTTTTATACCTACATCGATGGTCTGCCATGCATTGTTCCATCTGTGAACGCGCAGCCAGTAATGTGGCCTCCGTCTATGCAAGACAAGGTAAAGAAATAACATGGGCAGCATGCATCCCGTACAGGTGATCGCGGTGACCGGCGGCAAAGGTGGCGTCGGCAAGACTAACGTGTCAGTGAATTTGTCACTGGCCCTGGCTGAACTCGGCCGTCGCGTCATGCTGTTGGACGCCGACCTGGGTTTGGCGAACGTCGACGTCCTGCTGGGACTGACACCCAAACGCACCCTGGCCGACGTGATCGAAGGCCGATGTGAGCTGCGCGACGTTCTGTTGCAGGGCCCTGGCGGCATCCGCATCGTCCCGGCTGCGTCCGGCACCCAGAGCATGGTTCATCTGAGCCCGGCTCAACACGCCGGCCTGATCCAGGCGTTCAGCGATATCGGCGACAACCTCGACGTATTGGTGATCGACACGGCCGCGGGCATTGGTGATTCGGTGGTCAGTTTCGTCCGCGCCGCGCAGGAAGTCCTGCTGGTGGTGTGCGATGAACCGACTTCGATCACGGACGCCTATGCACTGATCAAACTGCTTAACCGCGATTACGGCATGAACCGCTTCCGCGTCCTGGCCAACATGGCCCAGAGCCCGCAGGAAGGTCGCAATCTGTTCGCCAAGTTGACCAAGGTCACGGATCGCTTCCTCGACGTCGCCTTACAATACGTCGGTGCAGTGCCATACGACGAAAGCGTGCGCAAGGCCGTACAGAAGCAACGTGCCGTCTATGAGGCGTTCCCGCGTTCCAAGTGCTCTCTGGCGTTCAAGGCCATTGCGCAGAAGGTTGATACGTGGCCGCTGCCTGCCAATCCCCGCGGGCATCTGGAGTTTTTTGTCGAGCGCCTCGTGCAACAAACGGCAGGACCGGTTCTATGACAGCCAGCGGTTACAACTTCTACAAGAAGTCGGCACGTGACGCGCAGTACGAGCTGATCGAGCGTTACGCGCCACTGGTTAAACGCATTGCTTACCACTTGCTGGCCCGTCTGCCGGCCAGTGTCCAGGTCGAAGACCTGATCCAGGCCGGGATGATCGGTCTGCTGGAAGTATCGAACAAATACGACCCCAGCAAAGGCGCGAGTTTCGAGACGTACGCGGGCATTCGAATCCGCGGCGCAATGCTCGATGAAGTCCGCAAGGGGGATTGGGCGCCACGTTCGGTCCACCGCAATACCCGGATGGTCAGCGACGCAATTCGCTCGATTGAAGCTAAAACCGGTCGTGACGCTAAAGATCACGAAGTTGCGGCCGAACTCCAATTGAGTCTCGACGATTATTACGGGATTTTGAACGACACCCTGGGTAGCCGCTTATTCAGTTTCGACGATCTGTTGCAGGACGGCGAACACGAAGGGCTGCACGAGGATGGCGCAAGTGCTCATCTCGAGCCGTCACGCGATCTGGAAGATGAACGCTTCCAGGCGGCGCTGGCGGACGCGATTGCCAATTTGCCGGAGCGTGAGCGACTGGTGTTGGCGCTGTACTACGACGAAGAGCTGAATCTGAAGGAAATCGGTGAGGTCCTGGGGGTCAGTGAATCGCGGGTCAGCCAGTTACATAGCCAGTGCGCGGCCCGTTTACGGGGGCGTTTGGGGGAGTGGCGAGCGCGCTGAAGGCAGTGTGGGGACACTGCGAACGTGGCTGGTGTGGTGTTGAACTGCGCCGGTCTCGATCTGTTGTGCTCCAGACAGTCATTGAGTGCTTTGCCAGATTGATTGAAATGGCGCGTCCAGGTGCTGGGCGCGTTTAAGACTGCTTGGAGGTCGAATTGGACAAGAACATGAAAATCCTCATCGTTGATGACTTCTCAACGATGCGGCGGATCATTAAAAACCTGTTGCGTGACCTTGGGTTCACCAACACGGTCGAGGCCGACGATGGCACCACTGCCATTCCGGTTCTTAACAGCGGGAGCATCGACTTTCTGGTAACGGACTGGAACATGCCTGGCATGACCGGTATCGATCTGCTGCGCCACGTGCGCGCCGATGAAAAGCTCAAGCACCTGCCGGTGCTGATGGTTACCGCTGAAGCCAAGCGCGAGCAGATCATCGAAGCGGCCCAGGCCGGCGTTAACGGCTATGTGGTCAAACCCTTCACGGCCCAGGCGTTGAAAGAAAAAATCGAGAAGATTTTCGAACGCATCGGTTGATGGACTGCGCCACGGGGGAGCTATGGAGCATAAAGAATCTTCACTGGGCGATTTTGAATCGACCCTGAAAAAACACGCGGTCGAATTGGTCGAGAGCCTTGAAAAAGGCAAATTCGGCGACGCTGTGCAATTGATCCATGAGCTCAATCAGACCCGTGACCGCGGCCTGTATCAGGAAGTGGGCAAGCTCACCCGGGAGCTGCATAGCGCGATCGTCAATTTCCAGATTGACCCGACCATGCCGCAAGCCGAGGAAGTCTCGCAGATCACTGATGCCACGGAGCGTCTGGGCTACGTGGTCAAGCTGACCGAGGCGGCGGCCAACCGCACCATGGATCTGGTGGAAAACGCCACGCCGCTGGTCAACAGCCTGAGCGAAGAAGCCCAGGCCTTGAGCACGGACTGGGGGCGGTTCATGCGTCGCGAAGTCGGTGCGCAAGAGTTCCGCGAACTGGCCCGGCGCGTCGACGGTTTCCTGACGCGCAGCCGTGAAGACAATCGCGTCGTGTCGAGCAATCTCAACGACATTTTGCTCGCGCAGGATTACCAGGACCTCACCGGCCAGGTGATCAAGCGTGTGACCCAATTGGTCACCGAAGTTGAAAGCAACCTGCTCAAGCTCGTGCTTATGGCCAGTCAGGTAGATCGCTTTGCGGGCATCGAACATGACCGTGAAGCGATACTTGCAGAAAAAGATCCACAAAAACATCTCTCTCAGGGTGAAGGTCCGCAGATTCATGCCGATAAAAGAGAAGACGTTGTGTCCGGTCAGGACGATGTGGACGATTTGCTATCCAGCCTAGGGTTTTAGAACTTTAGGTATTTTAGGTTTTTAGACCTGTTAGGAGCACACCCTTAATGAGCTTCGGCGCCGATGAAGAGATCCTTCAGGATTTTCTGGTTGAGGCCGGCGAGATTCTAGAGCAACTGTCCGAACAGCTGGTCGAGCTTGAAAGTCGACCTGATGATGCGGACTTGCTCAATGCAATTTTTCGCGGTTTTCACACTGTAAAAGGGGGCGCCGGCTTCCTCCAGCTCAACGAGCTGGTGGAGTGCTGTCACATCGCCGAGAACGTGTTCGACATCCTGCGCAAGGGTGAGCGTCGCGTCGACTCGGAACTGATGGACGTGGTTCTCGAAGCGCTGGACGCGGTGAACAGCATGTTTACCGAAGTCCGCGAACGCAGCCCGATCACGGCTGCAACGCCTGAATTGCTCGCAGCGCTTGCCCGTCTGGCCGAGCCGCAAACCGCTGATGAGTCGGCGCCGGTTGCCGAAGTCTTCGAAGCGCCTGTCGCTGAAAGCGAGTCGGGCGACATCACCGATAACGAATTCGAACAACTGCTGGACTCGCTGAATGCCGTCAAGGCACAAGCCGAGGCCCCCGTGGTGGCTGCGCAGCCTGCTTCGCTGCCTGCCGGCAATGCAGCCGCCAGCGACGAAATTACCGATGCCGAGTTCGAGTCGTTGCTCGATCAACTGCACGGCAAAGGCCAGTTCGCCGTCGATGCGATAGCCGCACCCACCGCACCCGCGGCTGCCCCGAAAGCGGCAGGCGACAGCTCCGACATTACCGACGACGAATTCGAGGCACTGCTCGATCAGTTGCACGGCAAGGGCAACTTTGCGGTCGACGCGCTGGAGTCGGCCATTGCCGCGGTGCCGACCCCGGCCGCGCCCGCCGCAGCGGCGGCGGGCAGCGATCTGATCTCCGATCACGAATTCGAATCGCTGCTCGACGAATTGCATGGCAAAGGCAAGTTCACTGAAGTCGGTAGCGCTTCGGCGACTGCCTCTGCTGTTGCTTCAGTGCCGGCTTCTGTTGCCAAGGCTGCACCGAAACCGGTGGCCAAGGCGCCCGAGCCTCAAGCCGAAACAGCGAAGCCTGCTGCAGCGGCTCCGGCCCGTGCACCGTCCGCGCCGCCCGCCGAAAAGCCGGCCAGCGAAGCCGAGACCACGGTTCGGGTCGATACGGCGCGTCTCGACGAAATCATGAACATGGTCGGCGAGTTGGTACTGGTGCGTAACCGTCTGGTTCGTCTGGGCGCCAACAGCGCTGATGAGGCCATGTCCAAGGCCGTGTCGAACCTCGACGTGGTCACGGCTGACCTGCAAACCGCGGTCATGAAGACCCGGATGCAACCGATCAAGAAGGTTTTCGGGCGCTTCCCGCGCCTGGTTCGCGACCTGGCTCGCCAGCTCAAGAAAGAAATCAACCTGGAATTGGTCGGCGAAGAAACCGATCTCGACAAAAACCTTGTCGAGGCGCTGGCCGATCCGCTGGTCCACTTGGTGCGCAACGCGGTCGACCACGGCATCGAGTCGCCGGAAGAGCGCGAAGCCTCGGGCAAGTCCCGCGGCGGCAAGGTGATCCTTGCGGCGGAGCAGGAAGGCGACCACATCCTGTTGTCGATCTCCGATGACGGCAAAGGCATGGACCCGAACGTCTTGCGATCCATCGCAGTAAAACGCGGTGTGATGGACAAGGACGCGGCCGATCGCCTGAGCGATACCGAGTGCTACAACCTGATTTTCGCGCCAGGGTTCTCGACCAAGACCGAGATCTCCGACGTGTCGGGCCGTGGCGTCGGCATGGACGTGGTGAAAACCAAGATTTCCCAGCTCAACGGTTCGATCAATATCTTCTCGGCCAAGGGGCAGGGCTCGAAGATCGTCATCAAGGTCCCGTTGACCCTGGCGATCATGCCGACGCTGATGGTCATGCTCGGCAATCAGGCGTTTGCGTTCCCGCTGGTAAACGTCAACGAGATTTTCCACCTCGACCTGTCGCGCACCAACGTGGTGGACGGTCAGGAAGTGGTGATCGTGCGGGACAAGGCGCTGCCTCTGTTTTACCTCAAGCGCTGGCTGGTCAGCTCCGCCGCTCACGAAGAGCAGCGCGAAGGCCATGTGGTGATCCTTTCGGTGGGCACCCAGCGAATCGGCTTCGTCGTCGATCAGTTGGTGGGCCAGGAAGAAGTGGTCATCAAGCCATTGGGCAAAATGCTCCAGGGAACTCCGGGCATGTCCGGCGCCACCATTACCGGTGACGGCCGCATTGCACTGATTCTCGATGTTCCGAGCATGCTCAAGCGTTACGCCGCACGGCGTATTTGATTCTGGCGGGGCGGGGCGACTGTGCCTCGCTCCGTCTAACGGAGTGTTTATGGCAGTCAAGGTCCTGGTGGTGGACGATTCGGGGTTTTTCCGCCGCCGCGTCTCGGAAATTCTTTCAGCGGATCCGAATATCCAGGTCGTCGGCACGGCGACCAACGGAAAAGAGGCGATCGATCAGGCACTGGCGCTCAAGCCCGATGTGATCACCATGGACTACGAGATGCCGATGATGGATGGCATCACGGCAGTGCGGCACATCATGCAGCGCTGCCCGACACCCGTATTGATGTTTTCCTCGCTGACGCACGAAGGCGCCCGGGTCACCCTGGACGCACTGGACGCTGGCGCGGTGGATTTCCTGCCGAAAAATTTCGAAGACATCTCGCGCAATCCCGAGAAGGTCAAGCAACTGCTGTGCGAGAAGATTCTCAGCATCTCGCGCAGTAACCGTCGTGCCAGCACTTACAGCGCTCCGGCTCCCGTCGTTACGCCGCCCCCGACCCCGACGCTTTCGAGCGTCAGCAGTTATGGCAGCAGCGTGCCGGCGCGTCCGGCACCGGCACCGATCCCTGTGCGTACGCACGCGCCTGGATCAGCCGGTCCGTTGTCGCCCGCGCCGAAACGCAAAGCCTACAAATTAGTTGCCATTGGCACCTCCACTGGCGGCCCGGTGGCGCTGCAGCGGGTGCTGACCCAATTGCCGGCCAATTTCCCGGCGCCGATCGTATTGGTCCAGCACATGCCGGCTGCCTTCACCAAGGCGTTCGCCGAGCGTCTGGACAAGCTGTGCCGTATCAGTGTCAAGGAAGCCGAGGATGGTGACATCCTGCGTCCGGGCCTGGCGTTGCTGGCACCGGGTGGCAAGCAAATGATGATCGACGGCCGTGGTGCGGTGAAAATCCTCCCTGGCGACGAGCGTCTGAATTACAAACCGTGCGTGGACATTACCTTCGGTTCCGCGGCCAAGTCCTACGGTGACAAAGTTCTGGCGGTCGTGCTGACCGGCATGGGCGCCGACGGTCGCGAAGGCGCGCGTCTGCTCAAGCAGGGCGGCAGTTCGATCTGGGCTCAGGACGAAGCCAGTTGCGTGATCTACGGCATGCCGATGGCCATCGTCAAAGCTGAACTCGCCGATGCCGTGTACAGCCTCGACGACATTGGCAAGCACCTGGTCGAGGCGTGTGTCTGATGGATGTTCTAAGCCTTATCGGGATCATCATGGCGTTCGTCGCCATTATTGGCGGCAACTACCTTGAGGGAGGGCACCTCGGCGCGCTGGCCAACGGCCCGGCGGCGTTGATCGTGCTCGGCGGGACCATCGGTGCAGCGCTGCTGCAATCACCGATGAGCGCTTTCAAGCGCGCCATGCAGATACTGGCCTGGATCCTGTTTCCGCCTCGCGTGGATCTGGCCGGTGGTATCGATCGTGTCGTGAACTGGAGTCTGACGGCGCGCAAGGAAGGTTTGCTCGGTCTGGAAGGGATGGCCGATACCGAGCCCGACAGCTACTCGCGCAAAGGCTTGCAACTGCTGGTGGACGGGGCGGAGCCGGAAGCGATTCGCAGCATCCTGGAAGTGGATTTCTACACTCAGGAAAGCCGCGACATCGAAGCGGCCAAAGTCTTCGAAAGCATGGGTGGCTACGCGCCGACCATCGGCATCATCGGTGCGGTGATGGGCCTGATCCATGTCATGGGCAACCTGGGTGATCCATCGCAACTGGGCAACGGCATCGCCGTCGCCTTCGTCGCCACCATCTACGGCGTGGCCAGTGCCAACCTGGTGCTGCTGCCGATTGCCGCCAAACTCAAGTCCATAGCGTTGCGCCAGTCGCGTTATCGCGAAATGTTGCTTGAAGGCATCCTGTCGATCGCCGAAGGTGAAAACCCTCGCTCTATTGAGTTGAAGCTTCAGGGCTTCATGGATTGATGGGGGTAATGGATTATGGCTCGTCGTCGTCAGCCTGAAGAACACGTCAACCACGAGCGCTGGCTGGTGTCCTATGCCGACTTCATCACCTTGCTGTTCGCTTTTTTCGTGGTGATGTACTCGATCTCTTCGATCAACGAAGGCAAGTACAAAGTCATCTCGGAAGCATTGATCGGGGTCTTTACCGACTCCGACCATGCGCTCAAGCCGATCCCGATTGGTGACGAGCGGCCGAAGACCGTGACCCCGGCCAAGCCGTTGGTCAAGGACAGCGAGCAGATCGATGCCGGCATCGCCCAGGCTGCCAACGACCCGCTCAAGAGCATCGCCGATGACATCAGCGCGGCGTTCGGCGACTTGATCAGCTCCAACCAGATGACCGTTCGCGGCAACGAACTGTGGGTCGAGATCGAACTCAATTCCAGCCTGTTGTTCGGCAGCGGTGACGCCATGCCCAGCGACATCGCGTTCAACATCATCGACAAGGTCGCCGGGATTCTGAAGCCGTTCGACAACCCGATTCACGTCGAAGGTTTCACCGACGACCAACCGATCCGGACCTCGCAATACCCGACCAACTGGGAGTTGTCGTCGGCCCGTTCGGCCAGCATCGTGCGCATGCTGGCGATGCAGGGGGTGAACCCGGGTCGCCTGGCGTCGGTGGGTTACGGTGAATTCCAGCCAGTGGCCAACAACGCCACCGCCGAAGGCCGGGCGCGTAACCGTCGCGTCGTGCTGGTGGTATCACGAAATCTCGATGTCCGTCGCAGCCTCACCGGTACCGGAACCGCGAATGCGAAACCGGATGCCGCATTGAAGCGTGCTGGCACACAAACTGCACCGACCCCGGTCAAGTCGCCGGGACGAGAGAGCGCCGTCAATTCTCCGTCACCCGCATTAACACGCTGAGCTATTTCTCGGTCGGCCATTTCGACCGGGAGGAACTATCTGAATGAGAGTCTGGGCAGTCGCCAATCAAAAGGGTGGTGTCGGTAAAACCACTTCCTCTATCGCTTTAGCCGGTTTACTGGCCGAGGCGGGCAAGCGTGTGGTCATGGTCGATCTCGACCCCCACGGCTCCATGACCAGCTACTTCGGCTACGACCCCGACAGCCTGGAACACAGCAGCTACGACCTGTTTCTGCACAAGGGCAGCGTGCCGCAAGGCTTGCCCGGTCAGTTGTTGTTGCCCACCAGTCACGAGAGTATTTCGTTGTTGCCGTCGAGCACCGCGCTGGCGACCCTTGAACGCCAGTCGCCAGGCCAAAGCGGTTTGGGCCTGGTGATTGCCAAGAGCCTGGCGCAGTTGTGGCAGGACTTCGATTACGCCGTTATCGACAGCCCGCCATTGCTCGGCGTGCTGATGGTCAATGCCTTGGCGGCGAGCCAGCAGTTGGTGATCCCGGTGCAGACCGAACACCTGGCTGTCAAAGGCCTGGAACGGATGGTCAATACGCTGGCGATGATCAATCGCTCACGCAAACAGGCGCTGCCCTTCAGTATCGTGCCGACCCTGTTCGACCGCCGCACGCAAGCGTCCCTGGGGACGCTGCGCGTCTTGCGTGACATGTACCCGGAAGAAATCTGGCAGGGCTACATCCCGGTCGATACCCGCTTGCGTGACGCCAGCCGGGCCGGGCTGACGCCTTCGCAATTCGACGGCAAGAGCCGTGGTGTTCTCGCTTACCGCGCACTGCTCAAGCATTTGCTTGCTCAGCAGCTCGTTCCGCAGGTGGCTTGAGATGAATCGGCCGGTAAAAATCACCTCCCGTCCGCAACTGGCGCTCCAGTCTTATCTGGACAGCTTGCTGCAGGATGCGACCGAAGAATTGCCGGTTGAAGTTGAAGCGCTTGTAGAAGTGGTCGCGGTTGTTGAGGCTGTCGAGGTTGAAGCTGCACTGGACGAGTTCCAGGCGGCAGTGCTCGAAGAGCAGGCTCGCGATGCACATAAACCGGCCGTGGTGGCTGCCCCGGTTCCGGCACCGGTTGCAAAAGCCCCGGTTGCGCTGTTCGAAGCTCCAGCACCGATCCTTGCGCCGGTATCGACCATCGCTCCGTTGCTGCAAACCCTGGTGCCGCCAGTCGTCGACGTTCATCTGCCACCCAGCAATACGCCGCCACCGGTGGAAACCGACGGTCGCCCGGCATGGGCTGCCGAGCCGTTCGAATGCCTGTTGTTCGATGTGGCCGGTTTGACCCTTGCCGTGCCGTTGGTGTGCCTGGGCTCGATTTATTCCCTGGCCGGTCACGAACTGACACCGCTGTTCGGGCAGCCGGAGTGGTTCCTCGGGATCCTGCCGAGCCAGGCCGGCAACCTGAAGGTGCTGGATACCGCGCGTTGGGTCATGCCCGATCGCTATCGCGAAGATTTCCGTCAGGGCCTGCAATACGTTATTTCGGTTCAGGGCTACGAGTGGGGGCTGGCGGTGCATCAGGTCAGCCGCTCGTTGCGCCTGGACCCGAACGAAATCAAATGGCGCAGCCACCGTGGTCAACGGCCATGGTTGGCGGGCACGGTGATTGAACACATGTGTGCATTGCTCGACGTTTCCGAATTGGCCGAATTGATCGCCAGTGGCGGGGCGAAGCACATGGACTTGGGCGGCAGCAAGCCAACCCATAAACCGACATAAAAACACGCGGGGCAAGTTGATTGCCATCGCACAGAACACACACCGCTAGGGCGGTTTTTCGAGGGGTCAGGGTATGAATGATAAGGCGTCGTCTGCAAAGGGTTCCGAAGATCCGATCCTGCAATGGGTAACCTTCAAACTGGACAACGAAACCTACGGCATCAACGTGATGCGCGTTCAGGAAGTCCTGCGTTACACCGAAATCGCCCCGGTCCCGGGTGCTCCAAGCTACGTGCTGGGCATCATCAACCTGCGCGGTAACGTGGTTACCGTGATCGACACCCGTCAGCGCTTTGGCCTGATGAATGCCGAGATCAGCGACAACACCCGTATCGTTATCATCGAAGCCGACAAACAGGTTGTCGGGATCATGGTCGACAGCGTGGCCGAAGTGGTTTACCTGCGTCAGTCGGAAATCGAAACCGCGCCGAACGTGGGTAATGAAGAGTCCGCGAAGTTCATTCAAGGCGTGTGCAACAAGAACAATGAATTGCTGATCCTGGTCGAGCTGGACAAGATGATGAGCGAAGAAGAATGGTCGGACCTGGAGAACATCTGATTGATTCTTGAGGTGGCGGTCATTGTCCTGTTCCTGTTTTGGGCAGGCACGCTGGTGATGTTCCTGGCGTACATTCGCGGCCAACGGCAGATCGCTGCGCAACAGGCAAAGAGCGATGCGCTGCGTGATCAGCGCATCAAGGAGCTGGCCAGGCGCGTCGACAACTACCAGAGCGGCAATGTACGCATGGGTGAAGACCTGCACGAACTGCGTGCGGTGGTCGGGCCGTTGCCGGACAAGCTGGCTCAACTGGAACAGCGCGATCCGTCGAGCCTGTCGTTTGCCCAGGCGGCAAAACTGGTCGGGATGGGCGCCAGTGTCGATGAACTGACTCAGTCTTGCGGGTTGACCCAGGCCGAGGCGGAGTTGATGAGCAAGTTGCACAAGAACTGACACAGCCAATCGCGAGCAGGCTCGCTCTCACAGGGGACCGGTGATGGACACGGAATGTGTGAATGCCGCCAATCCACTGTGGGAGCGAGCCTGCTCGCGATGGCGTCCTCGAAAACTTAGTAATCATCCCCGCGCTCGGTAATGTCCTTTTCCACCATTACCGCATGCGGATCATGTCCTGCCGGAAACTTGCCCTTCAAACGCCACGCAAACGCAATGATCTCGGCGATCGTGCGGTACAACTCTTCCGGAATGCTGTCTCCCAGCTCCATCCTCGCCAGCAGCTTCACCAGCTCGGCATTCTCGTAGATTGGCACGTCATAATCGCGGGCGATTTTCAGAATGGTTTCAGCCAGTTCTTCATCACCTTTGGCCGTGAGGGTAGGGGCGTGGGTGCCGTCGTACTTGAGTGCGATGGCCTGGCGCGGCGTGTCGGAATGTCTCATGCGGTTTCGTCGACCCAGCGTTGTTCGAGGCGGGTTTGCGGGCCTTGCGGCGGTGTGCCGAGGTGGCAATCAAGATCGCCGACGTTGAGGCCTGAGGCCTGCAAGCGTTCGCGTAGCCCGGCCAGATTGCTTTCGATCAGGTGGGCGGTGTAAGGGCGCTCAGCCCAGAGTTGGCTGGAAAGGCTGCCTTTGATCAGCTGCGCCTGAACCTGTAGCGGGCCTAACGGCTCCATGTCGAACGCCAGACTCACTCGCCACAGTGGTTGCTTGGGCTCGCGTTCGTCGCGGCGTTCGTGCGGTTGTTCTTTGTCGGGCGCTTCTTCGCGCTGGAACTTGACCTGCAATGGCACGATGTCCTGCAAGTTGCGCATCGGGATTTCCAGCTGCCAGGTGCTGAGCAGGCGACCGTCGTCAGTGACACCGGTCTGTTCCAGGCTCGACAACTGGTGGCTTTGCAGGCGCGAAACCGCTGCCGCTGCCAGTCGCAACAAATGCTCCAGATCACCTTCACCGTCCATGCTCTGCAACAAACGCTCCGGGATCGGGAAACTGGTCGGCGACGGTTTGGCGCTGACTTGGCCGAGCATGCCGAGGGCGCTGCGCACGAAGCTCGGCATCGTCTGGACGAGGGTATTGGCGGCGATGATTGCGCCGAGGGTGGTGTTGGCCGGCAGCCCCGGTGTCAGTTGGGCGATCAGCTTGAGCAAATCGCTTTTCATGTCCGGTGCCAGCGTCGGGTTTTGCCCGGTCAGCAGTTTCGCTTCGAGGAACAGGCCGCTATTGGCCAGCGCCTGGGCCAGGCCTTTTGGTGAGCTCAGTTGCTGAACATCGGGCAGGCCCGCGAGTAATTTGTCCACGGCAGCGCTCAGGTCGCTGGACGTCTGATCCGACTGCGGCAGATTTTGCAGGGCGTTGATCAGACCATCCAGCGAGCCTTGGCGGCTTTGCTGGCTGACCAGTTGTTGGGTGACTGCCAGCTGCTCCTGGCGGCTGCTCAATGGCACGAATTCCAACGTCTGCGTGTCCTGCACCAAGGCGCTCAATAGTGTGCCGATGCGCAGGGGTGTCGGGCTGTCGATGCTCAGCATGCTGCCACTCAACGCGGTGTTGATCAGGCTGACTATCGAGCGAAACACCGTCGGTTGGCCCGGAACCTGCGGCATGACTTGCGAGGTCAGTACTTTGCCCTGCAACAAGGTGCCGACGGGCAGTTGTGCCGTGTCGATGCGGGTAAGCGTGGCGACGCTGGAGGCGATGGCCTGTTGCACGGTGACCGCCAGATTGCTCGCCGTGGGCTGAGTGACCAACAAGCTGGTGCCTTGAGCCAACGGCTGGGTGCTGGTGGCCTGGACCGTGGTCTGACGGCCGCTGTCGAGGGTGACCTTGAGCAGCAATTGAAAAGTCTGATCCGCCTGCTTGAGCGACAGCACTTCGGCGTTGGCGGTCTGACCGGCGGTGATCAGGCCCTCCATCGGCGTCAGCAGCTTGATCAGCTCGCCACTGACCACCAGCGGACGTGTAGTCGCCGGGTTAGTCTGCGGTAGCGGGAGGATGTTCATTTCGCCTGTCATACGCGGTCACAACCTTGGGAAAATGCACGCTTGAGAGTAGGGCATGGCATGTATAATGCCGCCCGTCTTTGCGAGAGTGGCGAAAACATTGCAATTGTTTGACGCAGCTCTACTAGAACAAAGCGTCATTGCATCTATGCTGCATCCCTTTAACGGCCGCGCCAGAGCCGACTTGAACCGTATAAGGCCCGTGAACCCTTGACCAGTCCTGTCCTGCAAACCGTTGCCCTCGCCTGTGAGCGAGACCTTCGGCTGCTCTTCGAAAATCTCGAATTGAGACTGGCCAGTGGCGAAATGGTACAAATCAGCGGCCCCAACGGCAGCGGCAAGACCAGCCTTTTACGCTTGCTGTGTGGCCTGATGCAACCGACCGCCGGTCAAGTGCTGCTCAACGGCCAGCCGCTGAACGAGCAACGCAGCGAGCTGGCGCGCAATCTGTTGTGGATCGGCCATGCCGCCGGCATCAAGGACCTGCTGACGCCGGAAGAGAACTTGAGCTGGCTTTGCGCCCTGCATCAACCAGCCTCCCATGACGCCATCTGGCAGGCGCTGGCGGCGGTCGGACTGAGTGGTTTCGAGGATGTCCCTTGCCACACCCTGTCTGCCGGGCAACAACGACGCGTGGCATTGGCGCGCTTGTATCTGGACAGCCCGCCGCTGTGGATTCTCGACGAGCCGTTCACCGCGCTCGACAAACAAGGCGTAGCACAACTCGAAGAGCACCTGGCCGCACACTGCGAACGGGGCGGTATGGTGGTGTTGACCACTCACCACACGCTGACCCGGATGCCGGCCGGCTATCGTGACATTGATCTGGGGAACTGGGCCGTATGAGTGTTTTCGGCCTGTTGGTCGCCCGTGAGGCCCGTTTGTTGTTCCGCCGCCCTGCGGAGTTGGCCAATCCGCTCGTGTTCTTCGCGATCGTGGTGTCCCTGTTCCCGTTGGCGGTCGGCCCCGAGTCTCAATTGTTGCAAACCTTGTCTCCGGGACTGGTGTGGGTGGCAGCCCTTTTATCGGTGCTGCTCTCGCTGGACGGGCTTTTCCGCAGCGATTTCGAAGATGGATCCCTTGAGCAGTGGGTCCTTTCGCCGCACCCCCTGCCTCTTCTGGTTTTGGCCAAGGTGCTGGCACACTGGTCGTTTTCCGGCCTGGCACTGGTTTTGCTCGCACCTTTACTGGCATTGATGCTCGGTTTACCAACCGCCTGTCTGCCAGTGTTGCTGCTTTCGTTATTGCTCGGTACACCAGTGCTGAGCCTGCTCGGTGCGGTGGGCGCAGCCTTGACGGTGGGATTGAAGCGCGGTGGCCTGTTACTGGCACTGCTGATTCTGCCGCTGTACATCCCGGTATTGATTCTTGGCAGTGGCGCCTTGCAGGCAGCCTTGCAGGGCATGCCGGCGACCGGTTATCTGTTGTGGCTTGGCAGCCTGACCGCCCTGGCGATAACCCTGACACCCTTTGCAATCGCTGCTGGCCTGAAGATCAGCGTCGGCGAATAATAATGAGGCCTGATCAATTTCTGATCACTTCTTTTTGAAGAAAGGCAGACTCCTGGCGCTTGATAGCCAAGAGCAACCGTGATGGAAACAGTAATGAACTGGACCTGGTTTCATAAGCTCGGCTCGCCCAAATGGTTTTACGGCATCAGTGGCAAACTGCTGCCGTGGCTGAGCGTCGCGGCGTTGCTGCTGATCGGCGTTGGCGTGGTTTGGGGCTTGGCCTTTGCGCCGCCGGACTACCAGCAAGGCAACAGCTTTCGCATCATCTATATCCATGTTCCGGCCGCCATGCTGGCGCAGTCCTGCTACATCATGCTGGCTGTGTGCGGCATCGTCGGACTGGTGTGGAAAATGAAACTGGCCGATGTCGCCCTGCAATGCGCGGCCCCCATCGGTGCCTGGATGACCGCCGTGGCGCTGGTCACCGGCGCGATCTGGGGCAAGCCGACCTGGGGTTCGTGGTGGGTCTGGGATGCCCGACTGACGTCCATGCTGATTCTGCTGTTTCTGTACTTCGGTCTTATTGCGCTGGGCAACGCGATCAGTAATCGTGACAGTGCCGCCAAAGCCTGCGCGGTACTGGCGATTGTCGGCGTGATCAACATCCCGATCATCAAATATTCGGTGGAGTGGTGGAATACCCTGCATCAGGGCGCGACCTTCTCCCTCACCGAAAAGCCGGCAATGCCGGCCGAGATGTGGCTGCCGTTGCTGCTGACGGTGCTGGGTTTCTACTGTTTCTTCGGCGCGGTATTGCTGCTGCGTATGCGCCTTGAAGTGCTCAAGCGTGAAGCCCGGGCCAGTTGGGTCAAAGCTGAAGTGCAGAACAGTCTGGAGGCCGCTCGATGAGTTTTGCTTCATTCGGCGACTTCCTCGCCATGGGCCATCATGGCCTGTATGTCTGGTCAGCCTATGGCATTTGCCTGGCAGTGTTGGCCCTTAACGTGGCGGCGCCAATCCTGGCCCGCAAGCGGTATCTGCAACAAGAGGCGCGTCGTCTGCGCCGGGAGAACGGCAAGTGAATCCGCTGCGTAAAAAGCGTCTTATCATCATTTTCGCCATCCTGGTCGGTGTCGGCGCTGCCGTCGGCCTGGCCCTGAGTGCCCTGCAGCAGAACATCAATCTGTTTTACACCCCGACCCAGATCGCCAACGGCGAAGCCCCGCAAGACACACGCATTCGCGCGGGCGGCATGGTCGAGAAGGGTTCGCTGCAACGTTCCGGCGACTCGCTGGACGTGAAATTCATCGTCACCGACTTCAACAAATCCGTGACCATCACCTACCGCGGCATCCTTCCGGACCTGTTTCGCGAAGGGCAGGGCATCGTTGCCTTGGGCAAACTCAACGCCGACGGCGTGGTGGTCGCTGATGAAGTCCTGGCCAAGCACGACGAGAAATACATGCCGCCGGAAGTGACCAAGGCCCTGAAAGATAGCGGCCAGTCGGCACCCACTCCCGCCAAAGAGGGCTAACTGATGACGTCTGCACTTTATAGCTCAGGGCTGTTCATTCCCGAACTGGGCCACTTGGCCATGATTCTGGCGCTGTGTTTCGCGTTGGTTCAGGCCATCGTGCCGTTGCTCGGTGCCTGGCGCGGTGACCGTTTGTGGATGAGCCTCGCTCAGCCGGCCGCCTGGGGCCAGTTCACCTTTCTGGTGTTCGCCTTTGGTTGCCTGACTTACGCGTTCATGACCGATGACTTCTCCGTCGCCTACGTCGCCAGCAACTCCAACAGTTCGTTGCCCTGGTACTACAAATTCAGCGCCGTCTGGGGCGCGCACGAAGGCTCGTTGCTGCTCTGGGCTTTGATTCTCGGTGGCTGGACGTTCGCGGTGTCGGTGTTCTCCCGGCAGTTACCGCAGGTCATGTTGGCGCGGGTTTTGGCAGTAATGGGCATGATCAGCACGGGTTTTCTGCTGTTCCTGATCCTCACGTCCAACCCGTTCAAGCGCATCCTGCCGCAAGTGCCCAGCGATGGCGCCGATCTCAATCCGTTGCTGCAAGATATCGGCCTGATCGTTCACCCGCCGATGCTGTACATGGGTTACGTCGGTTTCTCGGTGGCATTCGCCTTCGCCATCGCGGCGCTGATGGGCGGTCGCCTTGATGCCGCGTGGGCTCGCTGGTCGCGTCCGTGGACCATCGTCGCCTGGGCGTTCCTGGGTATCGGCATCACCCTCGGGTCGTGGTGGGCCTACTACGAACTTGGCTGGGGTGGCTGGTGGTTCTGGGACCCGGTGGAAAACGCCTCCTTCATGCCTTGGCTGGTGGGTACGGCGCTGATTCACTCGTTGGCGGTCACAGAAAAACGGGGCGTGTTCAAGAGCTGGACCGTATTGCTGGCAATCGCCGCATTTTCGTTGAGCTTGCTCGGAACCTTCCTGGTGCGCTCTGGGGTGCTGACCTCGGTTCACGCGTTTGCGTCCGACCCTGAACGCGGTGTGTTCATCCTGATTTTCCTGCTGTTCGTGGTCGGTGGTTCGCTGACGCTGTTCGCCCTGCGCGCTCCGGTGGTCAAGAGCCACGTCGGGTTCAATCTCTGGTCCCGGGAAACCCTGCTGCTGGGCAATAACCTGGTGCTGGTGGTCGCCGCATCAATGATCCTGCTCGGCACGTTGTACCCATTGATTCTGGATGCGATGACGGGCGCCAAGTTGTCGGTGGGCCCGCCGTATTTCAACGCGCTGTTCATTCCGTTGATGGCGTTGTTGATGGTGGTGATGGCGGTCGGCATGTTGGTGCGCTGGAAAGACACCCCGGTCAAATGGCTGATGAATATGCTCACGCCGGTGCTGCTCGGCAGCGCCGTGTTGGCCGTTGTGGCTGGCGTCGCCTATGGCGATTTCAACTGGGCGGTGATCGCGACCTTTATGCTCGCCGCGTGGGTACTGCTGGCCGGTGTGCGTGACATCTTCGACAAGACGCGTCACAAAGGTCTGATCAAAGGCCTGCCGACCCTGACCCGCAGCTATTGGGGCATGCAGCTCGCGCACTTGGGCATCGCCGTGTGCGCCCTGGGTGTCGTGCTGTCGAGCCAGAACAGTGCCGAGCGCGATTTGCGCCTGGCACCGGGCGAGTCCATGGACCTGGCCGGTTATCACTTTGTGTTCGAAGGCGCCAAGCACGTCGAAGGCCCGAACTTCACGTCCGACAAAGGCACCATTCGGGTGATCCGCGATGGCAAGGAAGTCAGCGTGCTGCACCCGGAAAAACGTCTCTACACCGTGCAGAGGTCGATGATGACCGAGGCCGGGATCGACGCCGGTTTCACCCGCGACCTTTACGTCGCGCTCGGCGAACCGCTGGGCGATGGCGCCTGGGCTGTACGCGTCCACGTCAAACCGTTTGTGCGCTGGATCTGGTTCGGTGGCCTGCTGACCGGTTTGGGTGGGTTGCTGGCGGCGCTGGATCGCCGTTATCGGGTCAAGGTGAAAAGCCGTGTGCGTGAAGCACTGGGCATGACAGGAGCCACTGCATGAGACGTTGGTTGATGCTGTTGCCTCTGGTGATTTTTCTGGTGGTCGCTGTGTTTCTTTATCGCGGGCTGTACCTGGACCCGGCCGAGTTACCTTCGGCGATGATCAATAAGCCGTTCCCTGCGTTTTCCCTGCCAGCCGTGCAGGGCGACAAGACCCTGACCCAAGCTGACATTCTGGGTAAACCTGCGCTGGTCAACGTCTGGGGCACCTGGTGCATTTCCTGCCGGGTCGAGCACCCGGTGCTGAACAAACTGGCCCAGCAGGGCGTGGTGATTTATGGCATCAACTACAAAGACGTCAACATCGACGCCTTGAAGTGGCTGGTGGAATTCCACAACCCCTATCAACTCGACATCCGCGACGATGAAGGCACCCTCGGCCTGAACCTCGGTGTGTACGGCGCACCGGAAACCTTCTTTATCGACGCCAAGGGCATCATCCGCGACAAATTCGTCGGCGTGATCGACGAGCAGGTCTGGCGCGAAAAACTGGCGGCCAAATATCAGGCGCTGGTCGATGAGGCCAAGCCATGAAGCGCTGGATAGCTGCCGCCGTTTTGGGTTTGAGCATGGCCGGCGTGGCACACGCCGCCATCGATACTTACGAGTTTGCCAAAGAAGGCGACCGTGAGCGCTTTCGCGAGCTGACCAAGGAACTGCGTTGCCCCAAGTGCCAGAATCAGGACATTGCCGATTCCAACGCACCGATCGCCGCGGACCTGCGCAAAGAGATTTTCCGCATGCTGGGCGAGGGCAAGGACGATCAGCAGATCATCGACTTCATGGTCGACCGCTACGGTGATTTCGTTCGCTATAAACCCGCCCTCAATGCCAAGACCGCCTTACTCTGGTTCGGCCCGGCCGGCCTGTTGCTGGGCGGTTTTGTGATCATCGCCGTGATCGTCCGCCGTCGTCGCGTGCAACGCGCTGATACCAAGGATGAGCTTTCCTCTGATGAGCGCGAGCGCCTCGACCACCTGTTGGATAAAAACCAAGAATGATTGATTTCTGGCTCGCTGCAGGTCTGCTGCTTCTGGTTGCCCTGAGTTTTCTGTTGATCCCCGTTTTGCGCGGCCGCCGCGCCCAGCTTGAAGAGGATCGTACTGCCCTGAACGTCGCGCTGTATCAAGAGCGCGTGGCTGAGTTACAGACTCAGCAGGAAGAGGGCGTACTCGATGCCGCGCAAATGGACGCCGGTCGCGCCGAAGCGGCCCGTGAATTGCTGGCGGATACCGAAGGCGTCGCGGCGCCTCGCGTGTCGCGACTGGGCAAGCCATTGCCATTGCTGGCGGCGATTCTGGTGCCGGCGCTGGGTCTCGGGCTGTACCTGCATTTCGGGGCCAGCGACAAAGTCGAACTGACCCGCGAATTCTCCCAGGCGCCACAATCGATGGAAGAGATGACCCGTCGCCTGGAGCGCGCAGTCGCGGCGCAACCGGATTCGGCTGAAGGCTTGTACTTCCTCGGTCGTACCTACATGGCTCAAGACCGTCCTGGCGATGCGGCGAAGATCTTCGAACGCACCGTGAACCTGGCCGGTCGTCAGCCGGAACTGCTCGGCCAATGGGCTCAAGCCCAATACTTCGCCGACGGCAAGAAGTGGTCGGACAAGGTCCAGGCGCTGACAGATGAAGCATTGAAAGCGGATCCGAAAGAAGTCACCAGTCTTGGTCTGCTCGGGATTGCTGCGTTTGAAAGCCAGCGGTATCAAGACGCGATCGACTACTGGAACCGGCTGCTGGCGCAATTGCCACCGGACGACAATTCCCGCGAGGCGCTGCAAGGCGGGATCACCCGGGCCACCGAGAAACTCGAAGCCAGCGGCGGCAAGGTTGCCCAGGCACCTGCGGCCAAGGTTGCGGCGCTGCTCAAGGTTCGCGTGGATCTGGCGCCAGACCTGAAAGCCAGCGTCCAACCGGGCGATAGTGTGTTCATCTTTGCTCGCGCCACCTCGGGTCCACCGGCACCGCTGGCCGCCAAGCGCCTGACCGTGGCCGACTTGCCGGCAACTGTCGAACTGGGCGATGCCGACGCAATGATGCCGCAGTTGAAACTGTCGAACTTCCCTGAAGTCCAACTGGTTGCACGCGTCTCCCGCGCCGGACAACCGACTGCCGGGGAATGGATCGGTCGCAGCCAGCCTCTGGCCAGCAGCACCACCGCGCCGCAACAACTGACCATCGACAGCCCAGATAAATAATAGGAATATCCGTTATGACCGCCATCGCTCGTATCACCCTGCTCAGTCTGGTTATGGGGCTGAGCGCTTGTGCGGTCCAACGGCCCGAGCCAACAACGCTGCCACCGATCCCGCCGTCGCAGCCCAGGCCCACGCCGTCTACATCACCCACGCCCGGCAAACCGGGCATTCCAGCCAAACCCGGCAAGCCGATGCCAAGCACTTCCGCCAGCTTCGCGCCACCGCCGGGTGGAAACAGCCATTGGGACGCCAAGCTCGGCGTCTATGTGCTGGATGACCAGCCCAATACCTTCTACCGCCAGCGCACCTACTACCGCTGGGACAATGGCTGGAGCCGGTCGATCAGCCCGAACGGGCCGTGGGAAGAGACGGATATCCATGGCGTACCGGGTGGCCTGGGGCGGCAATTCGGGCAGTAACGCAAAGGCGACCTCGGGTCGCCTTTTTTGTGCCTGCTGAAAAAGCTGATTCAACCGAAAAACCCTGTAGGAGCGAGCTTGCTCGCGATGGTGTGTCAGCCACATTGACGTCGACTGACACTCCATCGCGAGCAAGCTCGCTCCTACAGGGTTCTTCGCATGATCAAAAAAGTCAGGTCGGCGCGGGCGCTTCAACCTTTCATCAAATGGTTATTCCCGCGACTTGTGCGAATCATAGGGCTAACACAGCCCATGCCTAAAGTCGGTTGAACTTGGGCATACCTTCGATGCCTGGTTGATGCAGCACCGCGGCCAATTGCCGGGGAATGTCGCTGTGGGCTTTGACGGTTGCGTGCTTTAGCGGTTGCTTTCTGGCGCTTGAAAAGATCGCAGGCTTCGCCAGCTCCAGGATCGTGTATGACGATGATTCGTCGGTATGCGCGGTCAATGCAGGAGCTGGCGAAGCCTGCGATCTTTTGATCTTGATTCGGCGATTTCTCAAGCCAACAGCCCCTGCACATACTCCACAAACGCACGAGCCTTGGCGCTGGCCATTCTGCCGGTCGGGAACGCGGCCCACAGGTCCAGATTCGGCAGCCGCCAATCCTTCATCACTTCCCTGACCGCACCGCTGGCCAACTCCGGCGCAAACATCCACTCGGACACCATGCTCAGCCCCTGGTGGGCGAGCACGGCTTCACGTAAACCTTCGGCGGCGTTGACGCGGATTCGACCGTTGATAATGACGGCTTGCTCCTCTGTCTTGTTGCGGAACTGCCAATTGGCGCCACCGCCCAACGTGTAAACGACTGCCTGATGCTTGCACAGGTCGGCCGGGCAGGCGGGTTCACCGTGTTTTTCGAAGTACGCCGGGGTACCCAGCACCACGCGCCGGCATTCGGCGATCTTGCGGGCCGTGAGGCCGGAGTCGTTCAATGCCCCCATGCGCAGGGCGATGTCGACGCCTTCTTCCACGAGATTGACGTTGCGGTCGTCGAGCATCAGGTCGATGTTCAGTTCCGGATTTTGCTCAAGGAACGGTCCGAGGTGTGGAACGATATGCAATCGGCCGAAAGTCACAGCGGCGCATATGCGCAAGTTGCCGGTGAGGCCGCTGGCGGCACCGCGTGCGGCATTGTCGGCCTCATCGGCTTCTTCGATGGCACGCTTGGACCGTTCGAAAAACGCCAGACCGGCTTCGGTGGGCGTCAGGCCGCGGGTCGAGCGCAAAAGCAGCCGGACAGCCAGCCGCGCCTCCAGTTGTGCGATGGCCTTCGACACGGCGGGCTGGCCGATATTCAGGCGCCGGGCAGCGGCGGAAAATGAACCGGTTTCCACCACGTAGACGAAAGTTTCCATTGCGCTGAGGCGATCCATCTTAAGTCCTTGTAAAGATCAAAATGTGGGAGCGAGCCTGCTCGCGAAAGCGGTCTTTCAGTCGGCATCAATAGTGGTTGTTACGTCGCCTTCGCGAGCAGGCTCGCTCCCACAGGGGATTTGTGTTGCCGGTCAGAATGCAGCTTTGCCGATCGAAGCGCCTCCGTCGACAAACAAGGTTTGTCCGGTAATGAACCCACTCTGCTCCGATAACAAAAACGCAATCGCCGCCGCGATTTCCTGTGGCTGACCCAAACGTCCCATTGGCACGCCGGCCAGGTAACGTGCCTCGCCTTCGCTGCCCAGCGGATTGTTGGCGCGAAACAGTTCCGTTTCAGTCGGTCCCGGCGCCACGGCGTTTACCGTCACACCGGTTTGTGCCAGCTCCAGCGCCCATGATCGCGTGAAGCTGATCAGCGCCGCTTTGGCGGCTGCATAAGCTGTGCGTTGAGTGATGCCAAGCACGGTCAGGCTGGAGATGTTCACCACCCGGCCCCAGCCGTTGGCGCGCATGTTCGGCAGCAGTGCTTGAGTGGCCTGCAAGGCCGAATGCAGGTTGACCCGCATCACGTCATCGAACGTATCCAGGTCGATTTCGCCCAGCACTTGTGGGCGCACCAGGCCGACGTTATTCACCAGCCCGTCGAACTCGTAAGTCCTGGCCAGATCCGCCAGCACTTCCTGAGTCAGCGCCCGGTCGCTCAGGTCCAGCGGAAACAATATGCCCGGAAAGCTCAAGTCAGGTGATCGAGCAATGCCGACCACCCGGTGCCCCGCACGGTCCAGGTGCTCGGCCACCGCTCGGCCAATGCCTTTGCTGGCGCCGGTGATGAGAAAGGTACGTCGGGTCATTGCAAGCTCCTTGAGCGAACACGCCGCGGGTCAGGCGGCCTTTGAAAGGGTCAGCCGCGAATAGCATCCAGCATCGCTTCAGGCTCCGGACGATGAGTGTAATCCGGGTTGACCTCGGCGTAACGAATCACGCCATCCTGACCGATCGGGGCATAAGGAGTCATGCCTGTACGGAATGAACTTGCCTTGAATCACACTCTGTAAAACAACCGAACGTCGCGATGCGGATTTTTATGCTTGAGTAAAGATAACTCTAGGGTTATTTTTGTTGGGCCTGGGCAAGGAGGCTATTGGTGCAGAGCAGGCAATTGATCAAGGAATTGGAGGAAGCCGGTTGGATACTGTATCGGATTACCGGCAGTCATCACCTCTTCAAACATCGATACAACCCGTACACGATACCCGTCCCCCATCCGAAAAAGAATTTGCCGATCGGGACGGTCAAAAGCATCAGGAGGCGAGCCGGGTTGTATTGCCCGGGAGCCAGTTATGCAGGAGATCCATAATGCAATATCCAATCTGTATCGAGTGGGGCGACGAGAACACCGCCATCGGTATTCAGATCCCCGATATTCCAGGCGCCGTAACGGCCGGGGATACGTTTGAAGACGCCTACAATGCGGCAGTCGAGATTGCCCACATCATGCTTCAGGAAATGGCCGCTGACGGGGAGTCGATTCCGATGCCTACATCGGCGGCGGCTCATCGCGGCAATCCGGATTTTGCCAACATGGGCTGGGGCATGCTGGAGCTGGACATCGCGCCGTACATGGGCAAGACCGAGAAGGTCAACGTGACGTTGCCTGGTTATGTTATCCAGCGCATTGATCGATATGTGCGTGAGCATAATGTCAAAAGCCGCTCCTCCTTTCTGGCCGATGCGGCGATGGAGAAGTTGGTTCGACATTGAGTGCCGTCAGCCCAATCGCATTCGCGAGCAGGCTCGCTCCCACAAGTTGTCAGTTACCCTGTGGGAGCGAGCCTGCTCGCGAAGCTTTTAGCGATTAAGCCGTCGCCAACGAAGCCTCTTTGGACACACTCAAAAACCGCAACAACGCCAATAACGGAAACACGCTACCCACGATCACGATCCACAACCAGCCGCCGTGTTCATACACCACACTGGCCACCGAGGAACCAAACGCGCCGCCGATAAAGATGCTGGTCATGTACAGCGCGTTCAGACGACTGCGGCTTTTGGCGTCGAGGGCGTACACCGCGCGTTGACCGAGGACCATATTCATCTGTACGCAGAAGTCGAGTACCACGCCCGTTGCCGCGAGGCCGATGACGCTATAGACCGGATGGACGAACGCCGGCAGGAAGCTCAGGCTCGCGAACAGCAAGGCCAGCAGCGAAGCGATGCGGGTGTGTCCGGCATCGGCCAGTCGACCGGCGATAGGTGCGGCGATGGCGCCGATGGCACCCACCAGGGCGAAGATCGCTATCTGTGTTTGTGACAGGCCATGATTGCGCGCCAGTTCAAGCGGCACGGCGGTCCAGAACAGGCTGAACGTGGCGAACATACAACCCTGGTAAAACGCGCGCTGACGCAATACCGGTTGCTGGCACAGCAGCGTCCACAGAGAACCCAGCAACTGCCCATAAGAAGCGCTGTGATCAGGCTGGCGCTTGGGAATGGTCAGCGCCAGCACGATGCTGATCGCCGCCATCAACCCCGCCGCAATCACAAACATCGCCCGCCAGCCGAAGTGGTCAGCCACCACGCTGGACACTGGTCGAGCCAACAGAATCCCCAGCAGCAACCCTCCCATGATCCCGCCGACCACTCGGCCGCGGGACTCTTCCGGCGCGAGGTGCGCGGCCAGTGGAATCAGGATTTGCACCGACACCGAACTGAAACCCACCAACAGCGAAATGAGCAAAAACAGGTTCGGCTTATCGGTTAACGCTGCAGCCAGCAGACTGGCGATCGCCACCAGGGTGGTGATGATCATCAACCGGCGGTTTTCCAGCAGATCGCCCAATGGCACCAGGAAGAACAGGCCCAGCGCGTAACCAATCTGGGTCAGCGAAACAATCAGGCTGGCCAAGGTGCTGGTCAGGCCGATGTCCGGCGCGATCAAACCAATGATCGGTTGGGCGTAGTAAATATTGGCAACAATGGCGCCGCAGCAGAAGGCGAACAGCAGCACCATGCCTCGGGTCATCGTCGCGGTGCCGTGGGGCACTTGGGTCGCTGGGTTCATAACAGGTCTCGCTGAACAATAGGGCAATGCGTGCAGGCTAAGTGGCAGGCCAAAACGGCGGAAGAGAGGTTGGCGTGATAGCACTCATTCCATTGCGGAATCAGTGACGCAGGTCTGGGCGGGCCGCCGATGAACCTTGCGTCCGGACATAGAGCACCGATAATACATTCACTTACATCCTGTTCGATAGCGTGCTTATGTTCACGCCTAACGTTTCATAACCGGAAGACTCCTCCATGAATGCGATGTTCCGTCACCTGATTCGCGGCGCTTCAGCGTTTACCTTGATCACCTTATTTACCGCAGGCCTGGCCCAGGCCGACGACGCGCCAGGCATGCGTATCGGCGTGCGTGGCGAGATCACCGAGGTCAGCCCTGATGTGTTGAAAGTCCACGTCAACAGCGGCGAAAACGTGATCATCCATCTGAACCCGGACACTAAAGTCCGCGCCGTCACCCTGGCCAATATCGATGACATCAAACCCGGCAGCTACATCGGTTCGGCGGCCATTCCACAGGAAGATGGCACCCTCAAGGCGCTGGAAGTCCACGTCTTCCCACCGGAACTGGCCGGCAGCGGTGACGGCCATCGGCCCTTTGATTTAGTCAAGGGCAGCAGTATGACCAATGGCAGCGTGGGCGATTTGGTGGTCAGTAATGGTCGCGTATTGACCGTTAACTACAAGGGCGGCCAGAAGAAGATTCTGGTGCCGGAAGATGTGCCGATCGTGAACCTGGTGCCGGGTGATCGCAGCTTGCTGAAGGTGGGAGTGAAGATCGTGACATTCGTCACCCAAAGTGCCGATGGAACGCTGACGGCTCAATCCATCTCGGCCGGCAAGGACGGCGTAACCCCGCCGATGTAACTGCCTGTCGCAGACACTGTGGGAGCTAGCCGGCTCCGGGCGGCGTTCCGACGAAGACGACCTGACAAACGACGCATCATTTGCGGTGTAGGCAACACAGGCCGTATCGCAATGCCTGCTGGGTAAACCTGCGGTGAAATTGTGGCGAGGGAGCTTGCTCCCTCGCCACAGAGATGCATAACGGATACCGGGTTATCGCGAGCAACCTGGTGCTCACAAAAAAGGCGACCTGAGAAGGTTAATGCCAGTCAGTTAAGCCGTAACGCGATCTGTAGCAGCTGGCGAAGCCTGCGTTCGGCTGCGTAGCAGTCGTAAAACCTGAGCGCAAGGTCTTCCTGAAGCACCGCGCCGCCTGATTTTACGACTGCTACGCAGCCGAACGCAGGCTTCGCCAGCTGCTACCAAGAGCGTGTTTCGCCTGAGATTTTCTTAACTGACTGGCATTAACCTTCACAGGTCGCCTTTCCATTGGACTCAGGACTTACTGGCCGTTGTAAATCTGGTCAAAGATCCCGCCATCGTTGAAGTGAGTCTTCTGCACGGTGCGCCAGTCACCGAAGGTCTTCTCTACCGACAGGAAGTCCACTTTCGGGAAGCGATCGGTGTACTTGGCCAGCACCGCCGGATCACGCGGACGCAGGTAGTTTGCCGCTGCGATTTCCTGGCCTTCCGGTGACCACAGGTACTTCAGGTAGTCCTCAGCCGCTGCGCGAGTGCCTTTCTTCTCGACTACTTTGTCGACCACCGACACCGGTGGCTCGGCTTCAGCAGAAACGCTCGGGTAGATCACTTCGAACTGATCACGGCCGAACTCACGGGCAATCATTTCCGCTTCGTTTTCGAAGGTTACCAGCACGTCGCCGATCTGGTTGGTCATGAACGTGGTGGTGGCGGCGCGACCGCCGGTATCGAGTACTGGCGCTTGTTTGAACAGTTTGCCGACGAAGTCTTTGGCCTTGTTTTCGTCGCCGCCGTTTTTCAGCACATAACCCCAGGCCGACAGGTAGGTGTAGCGGCCGTTGCCCGAGGTTTTAGGGTTGGGCACGATCACTTGCACGCCGTCCTTGAGCAGGTCGGGCCAGTCTTTCAGGGCTTTCGGGTTGCCTTTGCGGACGATGAACACGGTGGCCGATGTGAACGGTGCACTGTTATTCGGCAGGCGGGTGACCCAGTTGTCGGGGACCAGTTTGCCATTGTCCGCCAGGGCGTTGATGTCGGTGGCCATGTTCATGGTGATGACGTCCGCCGGCAGGCCGTCGATCACCGAACGCGCCTGTTTGCTGGAGCCACCGAAGGACATCTGCACGATGATGTTTTCATTGTGCTCGGCTTGCCAGTGTTTCTGGAAGGCAGTGTTGTAGTCTTTGTAGAAATCTCGCATCACGTCGTAGGAAACGTTAAGCAGGGTCGGTGCGGCCTGAACCACGCTGGTCAGTGCCAGGCCGGCGGCCAGCAGTGAGGCGGCAAAGATTTTTTTCACTGCGCATTCCTTGTTCGAAAGGTTTTTATTCAAAAGTGAGGCCATTTGCCAGCGACTATAACTGCGCTCTTATAGTCCTTTAAAGATTAAAAAGTACTTTGCTTATTCCAGTTTTTTGAACAATGGATTGCCGCAACGCGAGCAGAACGCCGCGTCATGTTCATGGCTGTTTTTCTTGCACACCGGGCAGTCGTGTTGCAGCTGTTCGCCGCGCATGGCGTTGGCCAGTTCGGCGGTGAAAATCCCGGTAGGCACCGCGATAATCGAGTAACCGGTGATCATCACCACCGATGAAATCACCTGACCCAACGTTGTCTTCGGCACGATGTCGCCGTAGCCAACAGTGGTCAATGTCACGATAGCCCAGTAGATGCTTTTGGGAATGCTGGTAAAGCCGTGTTCCGGACCTTCGATCACATACATCAGCGTGCCGAACACGGTCACCAATGTGCAGACGCTGGCCAGGAACACCACGATTTTCTGTTTGCTGCCGCGCAGCGCCGACATCAAGTAGTTGGCTTGCATGAGGTACGGGCTGAGCTTGAGCACACGGAAAATCCGCAGCATCCGAATGATCCGGATGATCAGCAGGTACTGCGCATCGGCGTAATACAGCGCGAGGACGCCGGGCACGATCGCCAGTAAGTCCACCAACCCATAGAAGCTGAACGCATAGCGAAATGGCTTGGGCGAGCAGTACAGGCGCAAGCCGTATTCAATGGCGAAGATGATCGTGAAGCCCCACTCGGTGTACGCCAGCAAGTTGGCGTAGTCCTGGTGGATGGCGTCGATGCTGTCGAGCATCACGACGATGATGCTCGCGAGGATGATCAACAGCAGGATGCCGTCGAAGCGACGTCCTGCCTTGGTGTTGCTGTGGAAAACCATGACGTAAAGCTCTTTACGCCAGTTTTTACTGCTGTCCATGGATACCGCCCGAACCAATGATCAGCGAAGCCTAGGTTGATTCTCCTTCAAAGCGCAAGGCGCGCTGTCTATCGTTGTCTGGCGCAACAGGCGAAGGCTGGCGCGGATCAGCCAGCAGGCGAGGATGAATGGCGCGGTGAGCGTGGCCAGACCGAGTGCGGCGAAAGCCGGTGTGAGCAGTATTGCCAGTGTAATGCCCAGCAGCGGCAGCCAGGGGTGGCGGCGAACCTGGCTGAAGGCAAGGGCGGCCAACACGGGGTTGTAGCTGTTCAAACCGAGCAATGCGCTAGACGTTTCGTGATGCAGCAAGGCGAAGCCGAGGCCGGCAGCGGACGCCAGCAGCGCCCATAAAAACGCACGGCGGTCGGCGATCAGCAAGCCGAGGGCAATCAGCGCTCCCGCCAATGGATGACCCAGAAACATCACCTGGCCAAGCCCTTTCAGTGAAGCGGCGAGCAGGTTGAGCGTGTTCATTTCGAGGAGCGGCGCGGGGGCTTGGGGGGCTGCGAACGACAGCAGCAACCAGCTTATGCCGACAAAGGGCGCGGTGTAGGCGGGCGGGTAATGAAGGTCGCGGGCGCGTTTGAGCCATTGCTCAGTGAGCATTGCACTCAGTCCGCCAGCGGCGATGATCACCAGCGGCAACATCGCTGACCAAGGGAAATAGAGACTCAGCAGCAAGCCGAGCAAAACGCCGTTGTAACTGAACAGCCCGGCCTGACGATCGGCCTTGGCATAGCCGCGACGTTGCGCAGTGAGCAATCCGGCGACGCCACCCAACAGCGCACCGCCGAGCAGGGTTGGCGCGGTAAAAAGAATCGCCAACAGGCACAGCAGGCCGCACAGCGGATGGCGCTGGAGGAAGATCTGGCTGAAGCCGTTGAGCAGGGCAGTCGCCCAATCGGGGCAGTGGGTGTTGAAGTGATTGGCAGGCATGGTGGAATCTATAAAGTTTCAGGTGAATCGTGGCGCCTGCATCGCGAGCAAGCTCGCTCCCACATTGAATCTCTGTTCAGTTGATGGATTTGTGAACAATACAAATCCACTGTGGGAGCGAGCTTGCTCGCGATGAGGCCAGTACAGGCGCTAAATCAACGTTTCGATGCGCAATGAGTTAGTCGACCCCGGCTGCCCGAAAGGCACACCTGCCGTGATCAATAACGTATCGCCACGCTTGGCCATGCCCTGTGCCTGTGCAATCTCCAACGCCGTCGAGCACACCTCATCCACCTGGCGCAGCCGGTCGTTGACCACCGAATGCACGCCCCACGCCACGGTCAACCGGCGTGCGGTCTGCAAGTTCGGCGTCAGGTTCAGAATCGGTACCGTTGGCCGTTCCCGCGCCGCACGCAGACTCGACGTACCGGACTCGCTGTAGTTGACCAACACCGCCACCGGCAGCACATTGCTGATGCGACGGATCGCGCAACTGATTGCATCGGACACCGTCGCTTCAGCCTTCGGCCGGCTCACATCCAGTTGCGTCTGATAGTCCGGGCCGTTTTCCACCTGGCGGATGATTTTGCTCATCATCTGCACGGCTTCCAGCGGGTACTCGCCGGACGCGGTTTCCGCCGACAACATCACCGCATCGGCACCTTCGGCGACGGCGTTGGCAACATCAGTCACCTCGGCACGGGTCGGTGCCGGGGAGAATCGCATTGACTCCAGCATCTGCGTCGCCACCACCACCGGTTTGCCCAGTTCGCGGCAAGTGCTGATGATGTTCTTCTGAATCTGCGGCACGCTTTCGGCCGGCACTTCAACGCCGAGATCTCCGCGAGCGACCATAATTGCGTCGCTCAACTCGGCGATTTCCCGCAGCTGTGTCACCGCGGATGGTTTTTCGATCTTGGCCATCAAAAATGCTTTATCGCCGATCAGTTCGCGGGCTTCACGAATGTCTTCCGGACGCTGTACGAACGACAGCGCCACCCAGTCCACACCCAGCTCCAGACCGAAGCTCAAGTCGCGACGATCCTTGGCTGTCAGTGGGCTCAGTTCCAGCACCGCTTGCGGCACGTTCACGCCTTTGCGGTCCGACAGCTCGCCGCCATTGAGCACGGTGGTGTCGATGGCATCGGCATACTTGGTCACCACCCGCAGGCGCAGCTTGCCGTCGTCCAGCAACAGGTCCATGCCCGGCTCCAGCGCCGCGATGATTTCCGGGTGTGGCAGGTTGACCCGGCGCTCATCCCCCGGCGTCGGGTCCAGGTCCAGGCGCAAGGCCTGGCCACGATGCAACTGCACCTTGCCCTCGGCGAACTTGCCGACCCGCAGTTTCGGACCTTGCAGGTCCATCAGAATCCCGAGCGGGTAATTGAGCTGGCGCTCGACTTCGCGAATCCACTGATAGCGCTGGGCGTGGTCGGCGTGATCGCCATGGCTGAAGTTCAGGCGGAAGATGTTGACCCCGGCCAGCACCAGCTCACGGATGTCGTCGATTCCGTCGGTGGCCGGGCCGAGGGTGGCGAGGATTTTGACTTTTTTGTCAGGCGTCATGTTTAGGGCTCTCGAGAATCAGGATGGCGCGGAAGTCGTTGACGTTGGTACGGGTCGGCTCGGTGACGATCAGTGCGTCCAACGCCTCGAAATAGCCGTAGCCATTGTTGTTATCCAATTCGTCGCTGGCGCTCAGGCCCAGGGCGATGGCGCGGGCGTAGCTGTCCGGGGTCATGATCGCGCCGGCGTTGTCTTCGGAACCGTCAATGCCATCGGTGTCACCGGCCAGCGCGTAGACACCGGGCAGGCCTTTGAGGCTGTCGGTCAGGCTCAGCAGAAATTCGGCGTTGCGTCCGCCCCGGCCATTGCCGCGTACGGTGACGGTGGTTTCACCGCCGGAGAGGATCACGCACGGCGCCGCCAATGGCTGGCCATGCAAGACCACTTGCCGCGCGATGCCGGCGTGAACCTTGGCCACTTCGCGGGATTCGCCTTCCAGGTCACCGAGGATCAGCGGGCTGAACCCAGCCTGGCGGGCTTTCACCGCGGCCGCTTCGAGTGACTGTTGTGGACGGGCGATCAACTGGAAATGACTGCGTTCAAGACTCGGATCGCCGGGTTTTACCGTCTCCGATTCCGCACTTTGCAGCCAGTTGCGTACCGACGCCGGGACGTCGATGCCATAGCGCTTGAGGATTGCCAACGCTTCAGCCGAGGTGCTTGGATCGGCCACGGTCGGGCCGGAGGCGATAACCGTGGCGAGGTCGCCCGGTACATCGGAAATCGCATAGGTATAAACAGTGGCAGGCCAGCAGGCTTTGCCGAGGCGGCCACCCTTGATCGCCGAGAGGTGCTTGCGCACGCAGTTCATCTCGCCGATGGTTGCGCCGGATTTGAGCAGGGCTTTGTTGATGGATTGCTTGTCCGCGAGGGTAATGCCGGCCGCAGGCAGGGCCAGCAGGGCAGAGCCGCCGCCCGACAGCAGGAAGATCACGCGATCGTCTTCGGTCAGGTTGCTGACCAGTTCCAGCACCCGTTTGGCCACGGCCAGACCCGCCGCGTCCGGCACCGGATGAGCGGCTTCGACGACTTCGATTTTTTCGCAGGGGGCGCCGTGGCCATAACGGGTCACCACCAGACCTGAGACTTCACCCTGCCAGCAGCGCTCGACGACTTGAGCCATGGCGGCTGCAGCTTTGCCGGCGCCAATGACGATCACCCGACCGCTGCGGTCTTTGGGTAAATGAGCTTCGAGGACTTGCTGTGGATGGGCCGCGTCAATGGCTGTGGCAAACAGCTCGCGCAGGAATTGTTGCGGATCGACCGACATGGCGGGCTCCCGGAATTCTTGTTATTGGGATTAAACGACAGCAGGTGTTGCGACGCGGTCCTGTGGGAGCTGGCTTGCCTGCGATTCAGGCGACGCGGTCTCTCAGGCAGACCGAGGCGATGCCATCGCGAGCAAGCTCGCTCCCACAGGGGACCGAGCCAGCTTCAGGCCGGTGTTACTTATCGCGAATCGAGAAATTCGCCATATGCTCCAGGCCCTTGATCAGTGCCGAGTGGTCCCAGTTGCTGCCACCGATGGCCGCGCAGGTGCTGAACACTTGCTGGGTGTTGGCGGTATTCGGCAGGTTGATGCCCAACTCACGTGCGCCAGCCAGGGCCAGGTTAAGGTCCTTCTGGTGCAGGCTGATGCGGAAACCCGGGTCGAAAGTGCCTTTGATCATGCGCTCGCCGTGCACTTCGAGGATCTTCGAAGAGGCGAAACCGCCCATCAGCGCTTCACGCACCTTGGCCGGATCAGCACCGTTTTTCGACGCGAACAGCAGGGCCTCAGCCACGGCCTGGATGTTCAGCGCCACGATGATCTGGTTGGCCACTTTGGCGGTTTGACCGTCGCCATTGCCGCCCACCAGGGTGATGTTCTTGCCCATGGCCTGAAACAACGGCAGAGCGCGTTCGAAGGCATCGGCATCGCCGCCGACCATGATGCTCAAGGTCGCAGCCTTGGCGCCGACTTCACCGCCGGACACCGGCGCGTCGAGGTACTGAGCGCCTTTTTCGTTGATTTTGGTCGCGAAGGTTTTGGTGGCGGTGGGCGAGATCGAGCTCATGTCGATCACGATCTTGCCTTTGCCAACTCCGGCTGCAACACCGTCGGCACGGAACAGCACGTCATCGACCTGCGGGGTATCCGGAACCATGACGATGATGAACTCGGCTTCCTGCGCGACTTCTTTCGGGTTCGCCAGAGCGACGGCGCCCGCGGCGATCAGGTCGGCCGGCGCAGGGTCGTGGTGCGCCGACAGGAACAGGCTGTGACCGGCTTTCTGCAGGTTCAATGCCATTGGGTGGCCCATGATGCCGGTGCCGATAAATCCGATTTTAGCCATGAGAAAATCCTCTTGTTTTTGTCTTGCTCAAGCAAATATGGGAGCGCTGCTTTTGTAGGCGCGAGCTTGCTCCGGGCGGCGTTCCGACGATGGACGATTTCGCGCCCGGTCCATCCAGGCGGTACGCGTTATCGTTGGCGTCCTTCGCGAGCAAGCTCGCTCCTACAGGGTTTTGTGTCAGATCGCGTTGTGGGTTTTGAGCCAGCCCAAACCCGCTTCTGTGGTGGTCAGCGGTTTGTACTCGCAGCCGATCCAGCCCTGATAACCGATGCGGTCCAGGTGTTCGAACAGGAAGCGGTAGTTGATTTCACCGGTGCCTGGTTCGTTCCGCCCCGGGTTGTCGGCCAACTGGATGTGGTTGATTTCGCCCAAGTGCGTGGCCATGGTGCGGGCCAGGTCACCCTCCATGATTTGCATGTGGTAGATGTCGTATTGCAGGAACAGGTTGGCGCTACCGACCTGTTCGCGAATCGACAGGGCTTGCGCCGTGTTGTTCAGGTAAAAGCCCGGGATGTCGCGGGTGTTGATCGCTTCCATCACCAGTTTGATGCCCGCCGCTTGCAGCTTGTCGGCCGCATATTTGAGGTTGGCAACGAAGGTTTTTTCCACGGTGGCATCGTCGATGCCTTGTGGGCGGATGCCGGCCAGGCAATTGACTTGGGTGTTGCCCAGCACTTTGGCGTAGGCAATCGCCAGGTCGACCCCGGCGCGGAACTCCTCAACCCGGTCCGGCAGGCACGCGATACCGCGTTCGCCCTTGGCCCAGTCACCGGCCGGCAGGTTGAACAGCACCTGGGTCAGGCCGTTGGCATTGAGTTTGGCCTTGATCTCGGCGGAACTGAAGTCGTAAGGAAACAGGTACTCGACACCACTGAAACCGGCCTTGGCGGCCGCTTCAAAACGGGCAAGAAAATCCTGCTCAGTGAACAGCATGGACAGGTTGGCTGCGAAACGCGGCATGGTGGTCTCCTGTAAAAGTAGGTGCCTGTAGCAGCTGCCGAGGAACGAGGCTGCGTTGGGCTGCGAAGCGGCCCTCGGCGGCGGTCCTGCGGACACGCAACGCAGCCTCGTACCTCGGCAGCTGCTACAGGTATCAGGTCAATTTAATCGAGCAGCGAAATCGCGGTCGGCGCGTCGTTGCCGACCAGAGCCAGGTCTTCGAATTCGTTGACCGCGTTGATTTCGGTACCCATGGAAATGTTGGTCACACGCTCCAGAATAATCTCGACGATCACCGGCACCTTGAACTCTTCGATCAGTTCCTGAGCCTTGCGCAGGGCAGGCTGGATCTGACTCGGTTCGAACACCCGCAGGGCCTTGCAGCCGAGGCCTTCGGCGACGGCAACATGGTCGACACCGTAACCGTTGAGTTCCGGAGCGTTCAGGTTATCGAAGGACAGCTGCACGCAGTAGTCCATGTCGAAACCGCGCTGAGCCTGACGAATCAGCCCCAGGTACGAGTTGTTTACCACCACGTGGATGTACGGCAGCTTGAACTGCGCGCCCACCGCCAATTCTTCGATCATGAACTGGAAGTCGTAGTCGCCCGACAATGCCACGACCTTGCGGGTCGGATCGGCCTTGACCACGCCCAGCGCAGCCGGGATGGTCCAGCCCAACGGGCCGGCCTGACCGCAGTTGATCCAGTGACGCGGCTTGTAGACGTGCAGGAACTGCGCGCCGGCAATCTGCGACAGACCAATGGTGCTGACGTAGCAAGTGTCTTTGCCGAACACCTGGTTCATTTCTTCGTACACGCGCTGCGGCTTGACCGGCACGTTGTCGAAGTGAGTCTTGCGTTGCAGGCTGGCCTTGCGCTGCTGGCAGTCTTGCAGCCAGGCGCTACGGTTTTTCAGCTTGCCGGCGGCTTGCCATTCGCGAGCCACTTCGATGAACACGGTCAGCGCGGCAGCGGCGTCGGACACGATGCCCAGGTCCGGGTTGAACACGCGGCCGATTTGCGTCGGCTCGATGTCGACGTGAATGAACTTGCGGCCTTCGGTGTACACGTCGATCGAACCGGTGTGACGGTTGGCCCAACGGTTACCGACACCCAGCACCACGTCGGACTTGAGCAGCGTGGCGTTGCCGTAGCGGTGCGAAGTCTGCAGACCGACCATGCCGACCATCAATGGATGATCGTCCGGGATCGTGCCCCAGCCCATCAGGGTCGGGATCACAGGAATACCGGTCAACTCGGCGAACTCCACCAGCAACTCGCTGGCATCGGCATTGATGATGCCGCCACCGGCCACCAGCAGTGGGCGCTCGGCCTGATCGAGCATGGCCAGGGCCTTCTCGATTTGCACGCGGTTAGCCGATGGCTTGGCCAGCGGCAGTGGTTCGTAGGCGTCGATGTCAAATTCGATTTCAGCCATCTGCACGTCGAACGGCAAATCGATCAGCACCGGGCCGGGACGGCCGGAGCGCATTTCGTAGAAGGCTTTCTGGAACGCATAAGGCACCTGGCCCGGCTCCATGACGGTAGTTGCCCACTTGGTCACTGGCTTGACGATGGTGGTGATGTCGACCGCCTGGAAGTCTTCCTTGTGCATACGGGCGCGGGGTGCTTGCCCGGTGATGCAAAGGATCGGGATCGAGTCGGCCGAGGCGCTGTAGAGCCCGGTGACCATGTCGGTACCGGCAGGCCCGGAAGTACCGATGCACACGCCGATGTTGCCGGCCTTGGTGCGGGTGTAGCCCTCGGCCATGTGCGAGGCGCCTTCAACGTGGCGAGCGAGGACGTGATCAATGCCGCCGACCTTTTGCAGGGCGGAGTACAGAGGGTTGATGGCTGCACCCGGGATGCCAAAAGCGGTATCAACCCCTTCACGGCGCATCACCAGAACGGCGGCTTCGATTGCTCTCATTTTGCTCATGGTTTTGTGCCTCTTACGTTTTGTAATTGTATACAAGTGGCTTTGCGCAGAGTGTATTCACGGCGGACGGCGCAGGTCAATCCATTTTCTCAAGCGGTCGTTTCATTCGTCGAAAGCCGGTTCTGCTGTGGCTTTTCGTCGCATGTGGCGCTTTTCGAAAATTATTGTATACAAAAAAATAAGTTGTTGTGTTCTATTTGTCCTATCGGACTTCTGAACAAAACGAAGGCCTACCGCTTTCCGTATAACAAAATGAGGACGGCACCATGAGCGCTTTAACCTTGAAAGTTGCAGTCAACCTGACCAGTCAGGCCATCTCCGCGGGACGTGCAATCTCGGCGGCTCCGTTGACCATTGCCGTGCTGGATGCCGGTGGGCACCTGGTGTCCCTGCAGCGCGAAGACGGCGCCAGCCTGCTACGCCCGCAGATCGCCATCGGCAAAGCCTGGGGCGCCATCGCCCTGGGCAAAGGCTCACGCCTGCTGGCGCTGGACGCACAACAACGCCCGGCGTTCATCGCGGCTTTGAACAGCCTGGGGCAGGGCAGCGTGGTGCCGGCACCGGGCGGTGTGTTGATTCGGGATCAGGAAGGGAACGTGTTAGGGGCGGTGGGGATCAGTGGTGATCTTTCTGATGTCGATGAGCAATGCGCAATCAATGCGATCGAGGCGTTGGGATTGCGGGCGGATGCTGGGGTTAGTGCTTGATTTGTGGTGATTGAACTGCCGCCATCGCGAGCAAGCTCGCTCCCACAGGGGGGCGAGTGTTCACATATTTTGTGTTCATCCCAAATCCACTGTGGGAGCGAGCTTGCTCGCGA
The DNA here is from genome assembly GCF_056680375.1 of Pseudomonas sp. ASL7. NCBI lineage: Bacteria > Pseudomonadati > Pseudomonadota > Gammaproteobacteria > Pseudomonadales > Pseudomonadaceae > Pseudomonas > Pseudomonas sp. ASL7. The sequence goes on from NZ_CM155279.1 coordinate 201,207, forward strand.
TAGCTATCTTCAGGACACATCCAGCTAAAAGTCTGCCTCACCCTCAAGCATTCACGGGCCTAGTCTTCACATGACTTAAATCATGAGAGCGGCAAAGGAATGCCTGATCTTCCAGCTTCACATCGACTACGCCTTGGGCGCTATGCCGAACCAAACCGAATCTATCTACTGACCACCAATACACTTGGCCGAGAGCCTGTTTTCAAGGACTTCTCTCTGGGCCGGTTGATCGTGGGTCAGTTTCGTTATGCTCAAAATCAGGGTTGGGCGAATTCACTGGCTTGGGTGGTTATGCCTGATCACTTCCACTGGTTGATTGAGTTGCAGCAGGGATCATTGAGTGAACTGATGCAAAAGACCAAATCACTGAGCACGCGAGCGGTGAACATGTCCACCGGTCGCCAGGGCAGCCTTTGGCAGCAGGGCTATCACGATCGAGCATTGAGGCGAGACGAGGATTTGGTGAAGCTAGCTCGTTATGTCGTGGCCAACCCATTGCGGGCTGGCTTGGTAGAGCGGCTTGGCAACTATCCGCTGTGGGATGCTATCTGGATTTGATCAGATACCGAGTTGCCGCTATCGCGAGCAAGCTCGCTCCCACAGGGGATTTGTGAATGCCTGAGATCAAGTGTGGGAGCGAGCTTGCTCGCGATGGTCTCGACTCGGTCTACCGATCCGGCTCACACCCCTTGAGCACCAACCGGATGATCGTCTGCGCCGCCGCTTCGTAATCTTCTTCATCGAGCTTGGCCTTGCCGGTAATGGCCGTGATCTGCCAGTCAAAGTCGGCGTAGGTCTGGGTTGCGGCCCAGATGCTGAACATCAGGTGATTGGGGTCGATGGGGGCGATCTGGCCGCGGTCGATCCAGGTCTGGATGCAGTCGATGTTGTGCCTGGCCTGACCGTTGAGCTGCTCGACCAGGTCGGCGCTCAAGTGCGGGGCGCCGTGCATGATTTCGCTGGCGAACACCTTGGAGGCGAAGGGCAGGTCGCGGGAGATGCGGATTTTCGAGCGGATGTAGCCGCTGAGCACTTCGCTTGGCACACCGTCGGCGTTGAACGGCGTCGAGGCCTGCAGGATCGGCTCGATGATACTTTCAAGGACCTCGCGGTAGAGGTTTTCCTTGGATTTGAAGTAATAGTAGACGTTGGGCTTGGGCAATCCCGCCTTGGCTGCGATGTCGCTGGTTTTGGTCGCAGCGAAGCCCTTGTCGGCAAATTCTTCACTGGCGGCACGCAGGATCAATTCTTTGTTGCGCTCGCGGATGGTGCTCATAAACCAGGTGGTTCCTTGCCTGTGCTGGCGGTTGCGCATGTTAGCACCGGGCTCGCGCGGCGCTCAAGAATGCTCAGGGTCTGGTACTCGTCGCATCAGGCTGTCGCGTATCTGAACAAACTTGCCATCCTTCAGGCTGAGAACTGGGGCGCTGCTAGAGTGTAGGCAGCAATCAGATGCAAGGGGCGGGCAGCCGTGGAGAAACACAGGCAAGGCAAGTTCGTTCTTATCTTCGGCGTGGTGCTGTTGCTGGTGTTCGCCCTGTGGTTTTACCTGAGCGGCGGCCAGCACAAAGCCAAACCGCCGCCACCGGCCGAACCCGTGGCGGCGGTGGCGGTGAAGTTGCAGGACGTACCGGTTTACATCGACGCCCTCGGCACCGTGACGCCGACCCGTAGCGTCACGGTGGTGAGCCAGGTGGACGGCATTCTCAGTACCGTGGAATTCAAAGAGGGCCAGCGCGTCAGCAAAGGCCAGGTCATCGCCCGGATTGACGACCGCGCACTCAAGGCTCAACTGGCCGTGGCTAAAGGCACCCTGGCCCACGATCAGGCGGTGCTGAGCAACAACCAGCGCGATCTGGCGCGGTTTCGCGAACTGATCAAAATCGGCTCCACCAGCCAGCAAACCCTCGATACTCAGGCCTCCCTCGTCCAGCAACAGCAGGGCACGGTCGCGGCCGATCAGGGCAACGTGCAAAACCTCGAGGTGCAATTGAGTTATTGCACCATCACCTCGCCCATCGACGGTGTGGTCGGCCTGCGGCTGGTGGATCCGGGTAATTACGTGACCAACGGCAGCGTCACCGGGATCGCGGTGATTACTCAGATGAACCCGGCCACCGTGGTTTTCGCCGTGCCCGAGGATGATCTGGGCTCGATCAATCAGGCGCTGGCCCGTGGCCCGGTAACGGTGCTGGCCTACGACCGCAACAAGCACAATCTGCTGGCCACCGGCAGCCTGCTGGCCCTGGACAACCAAGTGGACATCAGCACCGGCACGATTAAGGTCAAGGCGCAGTTCGATGACTCAGGCAATGCGCTGTTTCCCAACCAGTTCGTCAATGCCCGGCTCAAGGCTGACACCCTGAGCCAGGCGCCGGTGGTGCCGACCACCGCGATCCAGCATGGCAGCAAGGGCGATTTCCTGTTCGTGGTCAACAGTGACAAGGCCAGCCTGCGCAACATCAAGGCTGGCCCGGCAATGGGCGATGTCACGGCGATTCTCGACAACGGCGTCAAGAACGGTGAGCAAGTCATCACCGAGGGCGGGGACAAACTCGACGATGGCTCGACGGTGAAGGTCGTCGGCCAGTGAGGAGTCGCTCGCCATGAATGTCTCGCGTCCCTTTATCGAACGGCCGGTTGCCACCACTTTGTTGATGGTTGCGGTGCTGTTGATGGGGATGCTCGGTTACCACTTGCTCTCGGTCTCGGCCCTGCCGGAAGTCGATTACCCGACTATTCAGGTATTTACCCAATACACCGGTGCCAGCCCGCAAGTAATCAGCTCGTCGATCACCGCGCCGCTGGAACGGCAACTGGGGGAAATGCCCGGGCTCAAGTCGATGAGCTCCACCAGCTCCGACGGGGCTTCGGTGATCACCCTGCAATTCGACCTGGCGCTGTCTCTCGACGTCGCCGAGCAGGAAGTGCAGGCCGCGATCAATGCCGCCGGCACCTTCCTGCCGACCAACCTGCCGTACCCGCCGGTGTACAGCAAGGTCAATCCGGCGGACGCCCCGGTGCTGACCCTGTCGCTGACTTCCGATGTGCTGCCGCTGACCAAAATCGAAGACCTGGCCGACACCCGGCTGGCGCAGAAAATTTCCCAGATCAGCGGCGTCGGACTGGTGACCATCAGTGGCGGTCAGCGCCCGGCGGTGCGGGTCCAGGCCAATACCTCGGCGCTGAATAACCTCGGGCTGTCGATGGAGGATTTGCGCACGGCGCTGAGCAACGCCAACGTCAACCAGGCCAAGGGCAACATCGACGGCAAGTTCCAGGCGTATTCGATTGGCGGCAACGATCAACTGCAATCGGCCGAGGAATACCGTGACCTGGTGATCGCCTATAAAAACGGTGCGCCGATCCGGCTGGCGCAGATCGCCAGTTCGATTCAGGGCCCGGAAAACCCGCGTCAGGCCGCGTGGACCGACCGTACGCCATCGATTGTGCTGAACATCCAGCGCCAACCCGGCGCTAACGTCATCGATGTGGTCGATCGTGTGCAGCAGCTGCTGCCGAAACTGCGCGCCAGCCTGCCGGGCACGCTCAAGGTCGCGGTACTCACCGACCGCACCCAGACCATTCGCGCCTCGGTCACCGATGTGCAATACGAACTGGCGGTGGCCGTGTTGCTGGTGGTGATCGTGATTTTCATCTTCCTGCGTAACATCGCGGCCACAGTGATTCCGGCAGTGACCGTACCGCTGACTCTGGTCGGCACCCTGGCCGTGGCTTATGTCCTGGGTTTTTCCCTGAACAACCTGACGCTGATGGCGCTGACCATCGCCATCGGCTTTGTGGTCGATGACGCCATCGTCATGATCGAGAACATCACGCGCTACATAGAGGCTGGCGACTCGCCGCTGGACGCTGCGCTCAAGGGGGCGGAGCAGATCGGTTTCACCATTATTTCGCTGTCTATTGCACTGATCGCAGTGATGATTCCGTTGCTGTTCATGGGGGATGTGGTGGGCCGGTTGTTCCGCGAATTCGCCATGACAGTCGCGGTGACCATTGTGATTTCCACGCTGATCTCCCTGACCCTGACGCCCATGATGTGTTCGCGGATGCTCAAGGCGAAAAAAGGCGAGCGTCGGGTCGACTTCTTCGACCGGATCAACGCCTATTACGTGCGGGGGCTGGACTGGGTGCTGGTGCACCGGACCCTGACGTTGATCTCGGTGGTGTGCACCGCGCTGTTGACGCTGATGGTCATCATGATCATGCCCAAGGGCTTTTTTCCCGAACAGGACACGGGTCTGATCCAGGGGATTTCCCAGGCCGCGCCGACCATTTCCTTCCAGCAGATGCAGGTCGAGCAACAGCGGCTGGCAGACCGTATCCTGCACGATCCGGCAGTGGCCAGCCTGTCGTCCTTCGTTGGCATCGACCAGACCAATCCGACGATCAACCAAGGCAACCTGCTGATCAACCTCAAGCCCCGAGGCGAGCGCGACAGCAGCGCGACGGTGATCCGTCGACTGGCAGATGCCAACGCCGATGATTCGGGGATTCGCCTGTATCTGCACGCGGTGCAAGACCTGACCCTCGACGCCACCGTATCGACCACCCGTTACCGCGTCGGCTTGCAGGCCACCGACCCGGACGTGCTGGAACTGTGGGCCGGCAAATTGCTGGAGGCGATAAAGAAAGACCCGATGTTTACTGACGTGCAGAGCCAGGCGTTGCAATTCGGCAATCAGATCCAGCTGACCTTTGACCGCGCCACGGCCTCACGGCTGGGCATCACGCCCCAGGCCATCGACGATGTGCTGTACGACAGTTTCGGTCAGCGCCAGGTGTCGACCATTTACACCCAGCTCAACCAGTATCACGTGGTCATTGCCACCGATCATCCGCCGCACAACCTGTCCGACCTGCTGACCGGGCTCTACGTCGACATCCCCGGCGGCGGGGTGGCGCCGCTGTCGAGCATGGCCATCCTGCACGTGGTGCGCACGCCGATCACCCTCAATCGCCTCGGGCAGTTTCCGTACGCCGATGTCTCGTTCAACCTCGCGCCAGGCCAGACCCTCGGCGCCGCCGTCAACCGCCTGAAGGACATCGAAACGCAGTTGGCTTTGCCTCTGACCGTACAGGCGTCTCTGGAAGGCGCGGCGGCGACCTTTGAGGCGTCGTTGTCGAATCAGGTGTTTCTGGTGCTGGCGGCGATTGTCGTGGTGTACCTGATGCTGGGGATTCTTTACGAAAGTTTCGTGCACCCGGTCACCATCCTGTCGACACTGTTGTCGGCGGCCCTCGGCGCCTTGCTGGCGTTGCTGATCACCGGGACACAGTTCGACATCATCGGGCTGATCGGCATCGTGCTGTTGATTGGCATCGTCATGAAGAACGGCATCATGATGGTCGACTTCGCCCTGGAGCTGGAACGCAAGGGCGGCCTTGACGCTGTCGCGGCGATTCGGCAGGCCGCCGAGTTGCGTTTTCGACCGATTTTGATGACCAGCATGGCTTCGTTGTTTGGTGCGGTGCCGTTGGCGCTGGGCACCGGGATCGGGTCTGAGCTGCGCCATCCGCTGGGTATTGCCATCATCGGCGGTCTGTTGTTGAGCCAGTTGCTGACGCTGTTCTCGACGCCGGTGATCTTCCTCGCCATGCATTCGCTGGAACGGCGCTTCGGTGGTCGACGTTCTGCTGATCCAGAGCTACGGCAATGAACCTCAGCGCGCCGTTTATCCAGCGTCCGATCGCCACCACCTTGCTGGCGACAGGCCTGGCGTTGTTCGGCATGTTGGCGTTTACCCTGCTGCCGGTGGCGCCATTGCCGGAGGTGGATTTCCCGACCATTAGCGTGCGCGCCTCTTTGCCCGGTGCCGATCCGCATACCATGGCGACCTCGGTAGCGACGCCGCTGGAGCGTCAGTTCGGGCAAATCGCCGGGGTCACCCAGATGACCTCTGCGAGCACGTTGGGCTCGACCCGGATCACCCTGCAATTCGACTTGAACCGCAACATCGACGGCGCCGCACGGGACGTGCAGGCCGCGATCAACGCGGCGCGGACCAACCTGCCGAGTGATCTGTCCGGCAATCCGACCTACCGCAAGGTCAACCCGGCCGACTCACCGATACTGATCATCAGCCTGACCTCTGACAACGCCACGCCGGGGCAAATGTATGACGTCGCCTCGACCCTGCTGGAGCAGAAGCTGTTGCAGACCACCGGCGTGGGTGACGTTACGGTCGGCGGTGGCGCCTTGCCAGCGGTGCGCATCGAACTCAACCCGGATCGGCTCAACCATTACGGCGTCAGCCTGGAGCAGGTGCGGGCGGTGGTTTCGGCGTCCAACGCCAACTTGCCCAAAGGCTCGGTGGCGATCGGCGCCGAGAGCCACGGCATCGCGGCCAACGACATGCTCTACCAGACGCAAGACTATGAGCCACTGGTGGTCAAGCAAAGTAACGGCGACGTGGTGCACATCGCCGACCTTGGCTATGTACGCGAAGACGTCGAAGACTTGCGCAATTTCGGCCTGTTCAACGGCAAACCGGCGGTTCTGCTAGTGGTGTTCAAGCAGCCGGGGGCCAATGTCATCGAAGCCGTGGACGCGGTGAAAGCGGCGCTGCCGTTTTTGCAGAGTTCGATCCCGGCCAACATCAAGCTGAGCCTGCTGATGGACCGCACCACGACCATCCGCGCCTCGCTGCGCGACGTCGAGTTGTCGTTGATCGCCTCGATCCTGCTGGTGACGTTGGTGACCTTTGTGTTCTTTCGCGACTGGCGCAGCACGCTGGTACCGGCAATCGTGGTGCCGCTGTCACTGCTCGGCACGTTCGGCGCGATGTATTTTTTGGGCTACAGCCTGAACAACCTGTCGCTGATGGCATTGACCATTTCCACCGGGTTCGTGGTGGACGACGCCATCGTGGTCGTGGAAAACATCATGCGCCACCTGGAAAACGGTGAAAGCCGCCTGCAAGCGGCATTGGCCGGGGCGCAGGAAGTCGGGTTCACGGTGCTGACCATCAGCGTCTCGCTGGTGGCGGTGTTCATTCCGTTACTGTTGATGGGCGGGATTGTCGGGCGGCTGTTCCGTGAGTTTTCTATTTCGTTGTCGGTGGCCATCGTCATTTCGATGCTGATTTCCCTGACAGTCACGCCGATGCTGGCCAGCGTGCTGTTGCGCAGCAAGGGGGCGGCAACAGGGGACAGCGATCATCCGGATTCACGGTTTCACCGCTTCTATGATCGGACCCTGGGTTGGGTCATCGAGCATTCGATTTTGATGGGCCTGATCACGGTACTGGTGATTGTCCTCGCGGTGGTGCTGTATGTGCTGGTGCCCAAGGGCTTCTTTCCACAGGAAGACACGGGGCGGCTGTCGGGGAGCATCGTGGCACCGCAGAGCATTTCCTATGCGGCGATGCAGCGACAATTCAGCGAGATCAATCGCAAGGTCATGCTCAACCCGAATGTGCAGACCGTCGGCGGTTTTGTCGGTGGCGGAGGTGGCGGAGGTGGGGCGATCAACAGTGCGCAGCTATTCATTAACCTCAAGCCGCTGAACCAGCGCAGCGACAGCGCCGATCAGGTCATCGCCCAGATCCGTCACACGCTGGGCGACATGCCTGGCACCCGCTTGTATTTGCAGTCGGCCCAAGACATCACTGTCGGCGGTCGGCAGAGCGGTGCGCAGTACCAATACACCCTGACCGCCGACGACCAGAGCACGCTCGATGAATGGGTTCCAAAAGTCGTCGCGGTGCTGCATACCTTGCCGCAACTGACCGACATCAACACCGATCAGCAGGACAACAGCCTGCTGGCCAACGTGAAGATCAATCGCGATGCGGCGGCGCGACTCGGGGTGAGTATTTCGGCGATTGACCAGACCCTCTACGACGCGTTCGGCCAGCGTCAGGTGTCGACCATTTACCGCGCTGCCAACCAATACCACGTGGTGATGGAAGTCGCGCCGCCCTACTGGACCGACCCGAGCACCCTCGGCTCGATCTATGTGCCAGTGGGCACCGTTGTCCCGACCAGGGGCAGTAACGTCGCACCGGACCTGAGCGCTAACGCCAACCCGCAACTGCTGCCGTTGTCGGCGATTGCCGAATATTCGGTAGACCGCACGGCGATCTCCATCAGTCACCAGGGCACTTTTCCGGCGGTGACCGCCTCCTTCAATCTTGCCCCCGGCGTCGCCATCGGCCAGGCCACGGCGCTGGTGGACAACGCCGTGGCACAGCTGCTGATGCCCTCCAGTGTGGTCGGTCAGTTCGCGGGCACGGCCCAGGTGTTTCAGTCGTCGGTGGCCAGCGAACCGTTGCTGATCGTCGCGGCGCTGCTGTCGGTGTATCTGGTGCTGGGGATTCTCTATGAGAATCTGGTGCATCCGCTGACGATCCTGTCGACTTTGCCCTCGGCGGGCGTCGGTGCGCTGATCGCGTTGCTGCTGACCGGCACCGAGCTGTCGATCATCGCGCTGGTCGGGGTGATTCTGCTGATCGGCATCGTCAAGAAAAACGCGATCATGATGATCGACTTCGCCATCACCGAGCGCAAACAGCAAGGCCTCGGCGCCAAGGAGGCGATTCATCGAGCCTGCTTGATTCGCTTCCGGCCGATCATGATGACGACGCTGGCGGCGATTCTCGGCGCATTGCCGCTGGTGCTCGGCAGCGGTTATGGCTCGGAGCTGCGCAGGCCGCTGGGCATTTCGATCATTGGCGGGCTGGTGTTCAGCCAACTGCTGACGCTGTACACCACCCCCGTGATCTACCTCTGGCTCGACCGGGCGTCACAACGCCTGCACGGCAAGGAGAAATAGATGAATCGTCGCATTCCTGCTTTACCTGTGGGAGCGAGCTTGCTCGCGAAGGCATCAGGTCAGCCAACATTTATGTTGAACGTTAAGCCGCTTTCGCGAGCAGGCTCGCTCCCACAGGGTTTGGCGGTGTTATTTCTGGCTGCGTTACTGAGCGGCTGCATGGTCGGGCCGGACTATCAAAAACCGGCCATCGAGTTGCCGATGTCGTTCAAGGAAGGCACCCAGTGGGAGCGTGCTGTGGCCAATCCGCAAGGGGCGTTGGACAGTCAATGGTGGCTGGATTATCACGATCCGATACTCAATGACCTGGTGAATCGTTCGGCCACGGCTAATCAGTCGATCATCGCGGCCGAGGCGGCGTATCGCCTGGCCCAGGCCCAGGTGGCGTCGAGCCGTGCCGGGCTGTGGCCGACGGTGGGCGTCGGGCTGGCGGGGACGCGTGGCGTCGTCGGCGGGGGGAATGTCAGCAGTTCCAACACCGTGTCCGGCAGCAGTTCCGCACGCGTCCAGCAAACCGTCAGCGCGACGTTGAGCGCCAGTTGGGAGCCGGACCTGTGGGGCGCCGTGCGCCGTAACATTGAGTCAAGCAAGGCTTTGGCCGAGGGCTCCGATGCGCTGCTGGCGGGTGTGCGGTTGTCGATCAGCGCCAGTGTGGCGAGCAATTATCTGGGGCTGCGGCAATTGGATATCGACATCGGATTGCTGGAGCAACAGCAGCGGATCAACCAACAGTTGCTGGACATGATCCAGGTCGATTTCGTCCAGGGCACCGCGTCCAACGATCAGCTGCTGGTGGCCCAGGATCAACTGACCACGGTGGTCGCCGCGTTGCAGACCGCCCAGCGTTCACGGGAGCAGTTCGAACATGCGTTGGCGGTGTTGGTGGGCGTAGCGCCGGCGGATTTCAATTTGCCGCCCAAGAGCACATACACCTTCGTCCTGCCCAAACCGCCGCTGACGCTGCCGTCGACGCTGTTGCAACGCCGGCCCGACGTGGTGGCCGCCGAACGTGCCGCTGCGGCGGCGAATGCCCGAATCGGCGTGGCTGAGGCCGCGTTCTATCCGACGCTCGACCTGAGTGCCGAGGCCGGCTATCGCGGCACCGCCCTCGGTGGCCTGTTCTCAGTGCCCAACCGTATCTGGACCCTCGGCCCCGCCCTGGCGGAAACCGTGTTCGAAGGCGGTGCCCGGGAAGCAGCGGTGCAGCAAGCCCAGGCGAGCTACGATCAGGATGTCGCCAATTACCGAGGCACCGTGCTCGGTGCGTTGCAGAACGTCGAGGACAACCTGTCGGCGATCAATCACCTGCAACGGCAGGCCGAGGCGTTCGGGCAAATTTATCAGCGCAATCAGCAATTGTTCGGCAGCCAGGAGGCGCAGAAGCGCGCCGGCACGGTCAGCCAGCAAGCGGTGCTGACCCAGCAATTGGTGTTGGTACAAACCGAGCAGAGCCTGCGCGATACCCAAGGCCTGCTCAGCCAGGGCAGCGTTGCGTTGATTCAGAGCCTGGGCGGTGGTTGGCAAACGCCTTGAGCGCTATGCTTCGCGCACTTTGTTTGTATAGGGAAGCCTGACCCATGGCAGGAAGCAGTTTACTGGTGCTGATCGACGACATCGCCGCGGTACTCGACGACGTTGCGTTGATGACCAAAATGGCCGCGAAGAAGACGGCTGGCGTGCTCGGCGACGACCTGGCGCTCAATGCCCAGCAAGTCAGCGGTGTGCGTGCCGAACGGGAAATCCCGGTGGTCTGGGCCGTGGCCAAGGGCTCATTTTGCAACAAACTGATTTTGGTACCGTCGGCACTGGCCATCAGCGCATTCATTCCGTGGCTGGTCACGCCGCTGTTGATGGTCGGTGGCGCTTACCTGTGCTTCGAAGGGTTCGAGAAACTGGCCCACAAGTTTCTGCACAGCCAGGCTGAAGATGACGCCGACCATGCGCAACTGGCCAAGGCAGTGGCCGATCCGGCGACCGATCTGGTGGCGTTCGAGCAGGGCAAGATCAAAGGCGCCATCCGCACTGACTTCATTCTTTCGGCGGAAATCATCGCCATCACTTTGGGCACCGTGGCGGGGGCGTCGCTGACTCAGCAGGTGATCGTGCTGTCGGGCATCGCCATCATCATGACCGTTGGTGTCTATGGCCTGGTGGCGGGCATCGTCAAACTCGACGATCTGGGCCTGTGGCTGACCCGCAAGCCTGGACAGATGGCCAAAAGCATCGGCGCCGGAATATTGCGTACGGCGCCGTACATGATGAAAAGCCTGTCGGTGATCGGCACGGCAGCGATGTTCCTGGTGGGCGGCGGGATCCTCACGCACGGCGTGCCGGTGGTCCATCACTGGATTGAAAGCGTTAGTGCGGGGGCGGGTAGCGCCGGGTTTATAGTGCCGACGTTGTTGAATGCGGTGGCGGGGATTGTGGCGGGCGCGGTGGTGCTGGCCGGGGTGATGGCTGCCAGCAAAATCTGGAAGGCACTGAAAAACTGAAGTCAGCACATAACAAATGTGGGAGCGAGCTTGCTCGCGATGGCGGTGTAACAGTCAACATAGAGGTTGAATGTTATGGCCTCATCGCGAGCAGGCTCGCTCCCACAGTTATTTTTGACTGTCGCAATTACTCGGCGATCTGCAATTTACGCGCCTCGGTGTACACGTAACGCACTTTCTCGTATTCGAACGGCGAGTTCAGCTGGCCGTAGCGGAAGGTGGTCTGGTAGCGCTTGTCGATGCCGCGCAGGAGCCAGATTTCCGGGTGGTTTTCGCTGACGTGGGAGACGTTCAGGAAGTTGATTGCCGATTCCGCGGAGAAGTCGAACACCAGGCCGCCCGTGTCGCGAATGTTCGAAGGTCCGAGGATGGGCAGCACGAAGTAGGCGCCGCCCGGTACACCGTAGAAGCCCAGTGTCTGACCGAAGTCTTCGTTCTTGCGCGGCAGGCCCATGGCAGTGGCGGGGTCCCACAAGCCGGCAATACCGATGGTGGTATTGAGCAGCAGGCGCCCGGTGATATCCATCGAGCGCTGGCCCTTGAACTGCAGCAAGCTGTTCAACAGGTTCGGCACGTCACCGAGGTTGTTGAAGAAGTTGCTGACACCGGTGCGCAGGAAACTCGGGGTGATGTAGCGATAGCCGTTCACCACGGGCAGGAACACCCATTGGTCGAAGCGGTAGTTGAAGTGATAAACCCGGCGGTTCCACTCTTCCAGCGGGTCATAGACGTTCAGCGCGTTGAGCGTCGAACGTTCGAACTCGCGCTGATCCATCCCCGGGTTGATTTTCAATTTGCTCAGTGGCTCCTTGAAGCCGTCACTGTCGACCACAACAGGCGCGTTGGCCTTGCTGTCGTCGGCATTGGCGACGCCTGCACAGAGTAACGCAGCGATAAGCAGGAGGTGTTTAGCCACGGAAAAACTCCAGCATGGCGTCGCTGTTGACGCGGTAATTAAGGTTGCCGCAATGGCCGCCCAGTGGATAAACAGTCAAGCGATCGCCGAACGTCCTGCGTAGAAAACCGAGGTCGCCCGGGCCGAGGATCACGTCGTCAGCGTTGTGCATGACGGCGATTTTCGGGCTGTCGTGCAGGTAGTCTTTCAGCGCATACAGACTCACCTGATCGATCAGTTGCAGCAGGCTGCCGCCATCGGTGCGGGCGCGCCACATTGGAATGAGCTGCTCGGTGATGTAGCAGTCGAAGTCGCATTGCAGCGCACGCTTGAGGAACGGCGTGAGGCTGGTGCCTTCGGTGATCGGGTACTTCGGTGGAGTGATCAGGCCCCGACGGTTGATCAGGTCCGAGGTGAAGGCAATGTCGGCCGCCGAGAAGCGGAACGAGGTGCCGATCAGCATGGCCATCTGTTCGTTCGTCAGGTGTTCCTTGGACTGCTGGATGTCGTAGAGCAGGGCATCGTTGAGGTCGATATAGCCTTTTTGCTGGAAGTAGCGGGTCAGTTTGTTCAGCACAAGCTCATAGAACGTGGTGGTGCTGTTGATGCCCTTGACCTCGGTCTGGACCAGTTTGTCCAGGTTGGTGATCGAGGTGTAAAGGTTGACCGGCGGATTGAGCAGCAGGACTTTCTTGAAGTTGAAGCTGCGGCGGGTTTCGTCCAGGTGCGCGACGAACGCGGCATCCAGTGCGCCCAGGCTGTAACCGGTCAGGTAGTAATCGGTGACGGGCACTCTCGGGTTCTGCGCGCGAACGGCCTGCATCACCCGGTACATGTCTTCGGCGTCTTCCTTGGTGATGCCCGGGGTGGCAAAGCGTGAGGCGGCACTCATGAAGTCGAAGCTGGTAGGCGACGACAGTTGCACCACGTGGTAGCCAGCCTTGTAGTAGAGCTTTTTCAGGAATTCGTTGAGGCTGCTGTCATAGCGCGCGCCGGTGCCGGCGATCAGGAAGATCAGCGGCGCCGCTTTATCTTGAGTGGCGATGCGGTAGGTGAGCTTCTTTACCGGCCAGAAGTTGTCCGGCAGTTCGAATGCTCGCTCCGGGCGCAGGGTGATGCTGCGATCCGACTGGTTGATGTCCTCGTCCCGCGGCAACTCTGGGCGCAGGTCCGGCGGAGTCGTGGCAATTGTCGCCTCGAACGGGTTGGTCAAGGGGTAGCCATAACTGGCGGCGTCGATGTCCACCGCCAGTGCGGACGCACTCAAAATAATGCCGCCAAACAGGGCGGCGAAGCGCAAGGAACGGAGCATGACTAGATCCCTTAGAAAAGGTGCCGAATGAGTTCGCAGGCTATGACCACTGGATTTGCGCCAAAGTGCCGTGTATCGGCAACAAACAGGCCTAATTCTGAGTAATAGTAGCTGGACGATACACTTTGCAGCGATTGGCTGGCCAGTTAACTGTTGTTAACGCTTGCGTAAGGCCGTCGGGAGATTAAGCTGGCCGCCGTTTTTGGTTAATTGGAGTGCTTCATGTCCCGCCGTCTGCCCGTGGTTTTGCTGCTTGTTTTGCTGCCCTTATGGTTGGCCGCTAGTTATGGCGCGCGCTATGGCTTCATGGAGGATGCGCAGTGGGTCGGCCTCTGCGTGGATGACGCGAACCGGTGGGAATGCCTGGTTCGTTCGAATCTGGGGTTGATGATTCACTTTGCTGTGTTGGGCTGGGCGGCACTGGCCGCGGCCGTGATCGGCTTCGTGTTGCCGGGGCGGGCAGGGTGGTGGTTGGCCGTGTTGGCGCTGGTGTTCGGTTTTCCGGCGTTGGCGTTGTACAACACGACGTTGGCGGTGTTTGCGGTGGTGATTGCCGGGTTGCGGCTGGTCAGGGCTTCCCGTAGCGCCTGATAGTCCGTATTCGCGAGCAGGCTCGCTCCCACATGTGACCGCGTTCTCATGATCGATGCGGTGGAGTGTGGGAGCGAGCCTGCTCGCGAAGAGGCCAGGAGGCTGGCGAAGTTTCCTCTCAATTCCTATCAGTTCTGATAGTAGACAGTCGTCCTCATAACTCCGAATCTAGCAGTCCAAGCCCTTGGATACGAAACGGAGCAACGCCATGACTGCTCAGCGCGAAACGTTGCTCTGCCGCTATCAATACGATCCGCTGGATCGGGTTGTTGGTTGTACGCCGCTGAATCGCGACAGTGTTCAGCGCTTTTACCGAAAAAATCGTTTGGCCACGGAAATACAGGGGCAGGCGCAGTACTCCGTGTTTGAACACGAGGCTCAGCTATTGGCGCAGCGTCGGTTTGAAGCGGATAGCGTCGACTGTGCGTTGTTAGCCACCGACCTGCAGCGTTCGGTCTTGCACTCCATCGCCGTCGGTCAGCACCAGCAACCCGTTTATTCCCCCTACGGTCATCGTTCTCCCGAAGGCGGCTTGATCAGTCTCCTGGGTTTCAACGGTGAACGACGGGACCCGGTGACTGGGCATTACTTGCTTGGGAACGGATACCGCGCTTTCAATCCGGTGTTGATGCGATTCAACAGTCCGGACAGTTTGAGTCCGTTTGGGAAAGGGGGGGTGAATGCTTATGCGTATTGCGCGGGGGATCCGCTTAATCGGGTGGATCCGATGGGGAATTATTTTGTTCCAGCGCTTGTTGCCGGGTTGGCTCGAGGGGCGATGGCACGGCGTGTCTTCAATATCGTGGACCATGTGATTTCAGTCCCAACAGCCGCTGTAAATAAGGTGGTTGGTGGGTTTTCCTCGGCGAGTAAGCGGGTTGGGAATTTTTTAGATGAGGTTTCTGGAAATGCGCGACATAACAGACTTGTCGGTAAAAAAAATGCAGCTATTAATGCTCTCAATGATTTCAAAGATTCATCAGTAAAAAATTTCGAAGAGCTTACAGGGCAGAAAGTGACGTTCGACAAGCTCAGGACGCATGCAGAGCAATTGAAAACTAATCTTCAAACCCAAGAGGCTCATCTGAAGAAATTTGGCTCCTTCGACAATCTTTCAGTCGAAGACGTTAAATTATTTAAAGCGACGGAAAGTAGCATGCAGCTAGGGAGAGTTTCCGAGAAAAGGGTCGGCAATTTGCTTGAGAAACTCCAGCCATTAGAATTCAACGTGTATAGGTATGAGGTTAAGCTAAATCATCCGGGGCTACAGTCTGAAGTCCGATTTGCACATCTAAAGAACAAACTCGTCCGCAAGCAAAGCTAAGCGCACCCACGGTAGTGCGGATGCGCTTTCTGTCAGCCCTTACGAACCCGCAAACTGCGCCACAACGCCACCAACATCAACACACTCACCAGCGCCCAACCCCAGGCCTGCTGGTTCTGCAGGCCTTCACGAAACAGCTGCGGCGCAATGCCGGCGCCGATGATGAAGGTCAGCAGGGCGATCTCGCGACGTGGGACGCTCACCGGGCGGCACAGGTACACCAGCGCTGGCACGATGAACGCGACACTCGGGAAACTGCGATAGCGCGGATCGAACACCATCTCCAGCATCATTACCGCCGCCGCAAACCCTGCTGTTGCCAGCAGCCAGCCCGCCCGCCGCTCCAGCACGTCGAAGGCCCGCCCACGCCAGCCAGTGCGAGCGCTCAGCGTCAGCGCGGCATGCGCCAACACCAGCACATTCAAACCAGTCAGCAGAGCAACCCACCACCATTCACTGGCAAACCGAGTGCTGACCCGTGCGAGATCGCCCCAGGCGCCAATCGAGCACGCCGCCAACGCCCCCAGCAGCGGCAGAACCAGCGCCGCGCGAGTATTGCGTACACGACCACCGAAAATCAGCGTGCCGAGGAAAATCAAGCCGCCCACCGCCAGCCACTGTTTCCAGTACGGCACGTTCGACACTGGGCCTGCCAGCACGCCCTTGTCCTGGCGATCGGCATCGAACAGGCCCCAGTAACCACCGACCGCGCCTTCGCTGGCGCGTTTCCATGGCTGGTCGAAGGCTTCGATCAGGTTGTAATGCCAGCCGTGCTGCTCGGCCATGGTCACAAAACCACGAATGAATCGGGCTTCATTGACCCTGCTAGGCAGGGCGGTTTCGCGCTGGCGGCCTTCGCTTGGCCAACCGGTTTCGCCAATCATCACGTCCTTGGGCGCGAATTTGTTGCCGAACACCTGGCGGACTTCGGCTACATGCTGCAGTGCGGCGTCGATGTTCGACGGATCGTCTTCCCAGTACGGCAGCAAGTGGATGGTCAAGAAGTCCACCGCCGGCGCGACTTCCGGGTGCTTGAGCCAGAACTCCCAGACGTCGGCATAAGTGACAGGCTGTTTGACCTGGCTTTTGACCTTGTTGATCAGCTTGGCCAATTGCGCGCCGGTGACTTCCTTGCGCAGCAGCGTCTCGTTGCCGACGATCACCGCGGTCACCACATCCGGGTTGGCATTGGCCGAGGCGATCAACAGGTCAACTTCCTTGGCGGTGTCCACCGGGTTGCTGTTGACCCAGGCGCCGATCATCATTTTCAGCCCGTGCTTTCGCGCGAGATCCGGCAGCGCCTCAAGGCCGGTCATCGAATAGGTGCGGATGCATTCGAAGCGAGTCGCCAACAGTGCAAGGTCGGCGTCCATACGCTCGGGGCGCAACTTGAATGGCTGATCGAACGGCGATTGGTCCTTGTCGAACGGCGTGTAGGACGCGCATTGCAGCTTGTGTGTCGCGCTGGCCACGTCAGCCAGAATCACCGGTTTGCCGAGGCCGTACCAAAAGCCACCCAAGGCAAAAAGCCCGAGCAGGCAGGCGAATAGATAAGCAAAAAAGGGGAAGCGTGATGTCGCGGGCATGGTCAGGCCGTCTGGGAGCAAAGCCGCGCATGTTACCTGCATTTGCCGCGCGCTTGGTGGCTTGCAGTGTTTTGACATGCAAAGTTCGGGCGGATTGACTAGCCTGTTTCCCATGCTCGAGATTAATGGCGTTCTGATGTCGTTTCTCGATGCATTGAGGTCGCAGACAGCACAGGTCGCGGTTGGCGTCAGGTTGATTATCGAGGCGTCAGTACTCCGCTGATGTTCGAACGAGTTTGCGGTTGGGCGTGATGGGGGCGCGGTGCACCATAACAATACGTTGACGCGACTCGGCATCCGTCGAGCGCAGCACTTTCGGGGAAGTAACGATGAAGATGCGACGACTTTTAGGCGCGGGTGCCGCACTGGTACTTGCGATTGGCTCCACTATGGCCAATGCCGAGAGCAAAACCCTGAGCATCGGTTATGTCGACGGCTGGTCCGACAGCGTCGCGACGACCCATGTGGCCGCTGAAGTGATCAAGCAGAAGCTCGGTTATGACGTGAAGCTGCAAGCAGTGGCCACCGGGATCATGTGGCAAGGTGTGGCGACTGGCAAACTGGACGCCATGCTGTCTGCCTGGCTGCCGGTGACCCACGGCGAATACTGGGCCAAGTACAAGGACCAAGTCGTCGATTACGGCCCGAATTTCAAAGACGCAAAAATCGGCTTGATCGTGCCTGAGTACGTCAAGGCCAAGTCCCTCGCCGATCTGAAAACCGATGACAGTTTCAAAGATCGCATCGTCGGCATCGACGCCGGTTCGGGTGTCATGCTAAAAACCGAGCAGGCGATCAAGGACTACGATCTGACTGGCTATCAACTCAAGGCCAGTTCCGGCGCCGGCATGATTGCCGAGCTGACCCGTGCCGAGAAGAAAAACGAATCCATTGCCGTCACCGGTTGGGTGCCACACTGGATGTTCGCCAAGTGGAAACTGCGCTTCCTGGACGACCCGAAAGGCGTTTATGGCGCCGCTGAAACCGTGGACAACATCGGCAGCAAAGAACTGGCAACGAAGGCGCCGGAAGTGGCCAAGTTCCTGAAGAACTTCCAGTGGGCCTCGAAAGACGAAATTGGCGAAGTCATGCTCGCAATCCAGGATGGCGCCAAGCCTGAAGTCGCTGCGAAGGACTGGGTAGCCAAGCACCCGGATCGTGTTGCAGATTGGATTAAATGATTTGAGCTGACGCGTCTGGTCAGCACCTCTCAAGGCCGCTTGGCGTAA
Source organism: Pseudomonas sp. ASL7 (assembly GCF_056680375.1). Classification (NCBI taxonomy): domain Bacteria; kingdom Pseudomonadati; phylum Pseudomonadota; class Gammaproteobacteria; order Pseudomonadales; family Pseudomonadaceae; genus Pseudomonas; species Pseudomonas sp. ASL7. The sequence goes on from NZ_CM155279.1 coordinate 219,433, forward strand.
TTGCCAAGCGGCCTTTTGCTTATCCATGTGGGAGCGAGCCTGCTCGCGAAAGCAGTGTGTCAATCGACATCAACGTTGACTGACACGCCGTCTTCGCGAGCAGGCTCGCTCCCACATTTATTTAATGCGCGCCGGAAATTGGCGAAAACGTCATGTCGTTCTAATACTAAGGTCGTCTGGAACCTGTCCTTGAGCCGAATAGAGTGGATATGTTCCAACTTAATCTGTGCTGCGAGGATAAAAACAATGAACGACAGCATTTACCTCTCGATTCAAAACAGCCCGCGCTTCAAGGAGCTGGTTCGCAAGAGGGAACGATTCGCCTGGATTCTTTCGGCGATCATGCTTGGGCTCTACTCCGGATTCATCCTTTTGATTGCTTACGGGCCGCACATATTGGGTGCGAAAATCAGCCCTGAGTCATCGATTACCTGGGGGATACCGATTGGTGTCGGGCTGATTGTTTCGGCCTTTGTCCTGACGGCAATCTACGTACGACGCGCCAATGGCGAATTCGACGACCTGAACAATGCGATTCTCAAGGAGGCTCAGCAATGATCCGGCGTCTAATGGCTCTATTGAGCATCGCAGCCTTTGCACCAGGTGCCTGGGCGGCTGAAGCCCTGACGGGCGAAGTACACAAACAACCGCTCAACGTTTCCGCGATCCTGATGTTCGTGGGGTTTGTCGGTTTGACTTTATGCATCACCTACTGGGCTTCCAAGCGCAGCAAATCGGCGGCCGACTACTACGCGGCGGGTGGCAAGATCACCGGTCTGCAGAACGGTCTGGCAATTGCCGGTGACTACATGTCGGCGGCGTCCTTCCTGGGTATTTCCGCCCTGGTGTACGCCTCGGGCTACGATGGCCTGATTTACTCGATCGGCTTCCTGGTGGGCTGGCCGATCATTCTGTTCCTGATCGCCGAGCGCCTGCGTAACCTGGGTAAATACACCTTTGCCGACGTGGCGTCCTACCGCCTCGGGCAAACCCAGATCCGCACACTGTCCGCTTGCGGTTCGCTGGTGGTGGTGGCGTTTTACCTGATCGCGCAAATGGTCGGTGCCGGCAAGCTGATCCAGCTGCTGTTCGGTCTCGATTACTACGTCGCGGTGATCCTGGTCGGTATCCTGATGTGCCTGTACGTATTGTTCGGCGGCATGCTGGCAACCACGTGGGTGCAGATCATCAAGGCCGTGCTGTTGCTGTCCGGTGCCTCGTTCATGGCGCTGATGGTGATGAAACACGTCAACTTTGATTTCAACACCCTGTTCTCCGAGGCGATCAAGGTTCACCCTAAAGGTGAAGCGATCATGAGCCCGGGCGGTCTGGTGAAAGATCCAATCTCGGCGTTCTCGCTCGGCTTGGCACTGATGTTCGGCACTGCAGGCCTGCCGCACATCCTGATGCGCTTCTTCACCGTGAGTGACGCAAAAGAAGCTCGCAAGAGCGTGTTGTATGCCACCGGCTTCATTGGCTACTTCTACATCCTGACCTTCATTATCGGCTTCGGCGCGATCCTGCTGGTCAGCACCAACCCGGCCTTTAAAGATGCGACTGGCGCGCTGTTGGGCGGCAATAACATGGCGGCGGTGCACCTGGCCGACGCGGTAGGTGGCAGTATCTTCCTGGGCTTTATCTCGGCAGTAGCCTTCGCGACCATTCTGGCCGTCGTTGCCGGTCTGACCCTGGCCGGTGCTACAGCGGTGTCTCATGACCTTTACGCCAGTGTGATCAGGAAGGGCAAGGCCAACGACAAGGACGAGATCCGCGTCTCCAAAATCACCACCATCTTCCTCGGGGTGCTGGCGATCGGTCTGGGTATTCTGTTCGAAAGCCAGAACATCGCGTTCATGGTGGGCCTGGCGTTCTCCATCGCGGCGAGCTGTAACTTCCCGGTGCTGTTGCTTTCCATGTACTGGAAGAAGCTGACCACCCGTGGTGCGATGATTGGGGGCTGGATGGGGCTGATCAGTGCTGTTGGCTTGATGGTGCTTGGGCCAACCATCTGGGTGCAGATCATGCATCACGAGAAGGCTATCTTTCCGTATGAGTACCCGGCGCTGTTCTCGATGGCCATTGCTTTTGCCGGGATATGGTTCTTCTCGATTACTGACAAGTCGACCGCGGCTGACAATGAGCGGGCGCTGTTCTTCCCGCAATTTGTTCGCTCGCAGACTGGGTTGGGGGCGAGTGGGGCGGTTTCTCACTAAGGGTTTGGGTTTGTTTGGTTAAGTGACGTTAAACGGAAATGCCCTGGTCGAGAGATTGGGGCATTTTTTTTTTTGATGGTTTGGTGGTTTGGTGGTTTGGTGGTTTGATTGTGTGAATATCCGTTTTTTTGGTAGTGGCTGCTGGCGGTTTCGCTTTTACAGCGACTCACTTTTGCAGACGCCCAAAAGTAAGCAAAACGCTTTGCCCCTCCATTCGGTGCCTCGCTAAGGCTCGGCATGCCCTCACTCCGGCATTGCTCCGGGGGCCCGCCGCCATCGGCCATCCATGGCCGGGGGCGGCTACCGCGGCATCCTTGCCGCGGTGCCCCCTGCGCAACGCCTGCGTTCGGCCTCTGGGAAAGGGGCGGCAGATCTAAAGCCGAAGCAACGGCAACGGCAAGATCAACAGCTTCGCGAGCAGGCTCGCTCCCACAGTGGATCGGTGCACGGAAATTGTTTTTCACCACCCACAATGGCGCGGCGTGCCGCTTTTGATTCTCACCACTCATCGGGCCGAGCGTTAGCTCGCCTGCAGCTTTTGATCTCGATGCACCGCCCCCTCGAGAGGCTGAGTGGAGGTTCTGCGCAGTGGGCAACCCGGCAAGGATGCCGGGTTAGCCGCCCCCGGCCATGGATGGCCGATGGCGGCGGGCCCACGGAGCAGGACCGGAGCGAGGGCATGCCGAGCCTAGGCGAGGCACCGAACGAAAGGGGCAAGAGCGTTTGGTTACTTTGCGCTTTTCAAAGTGACCCGCCGTAAGGGCGGAACCAATAGCCGCCATCACCAAAAAAACGGATATACCCCCAATCAAAGACCCAACCGCCATAAACAAAAACGGCCTCTATATATAGAGGCCGTTCTCGGTACAACTTAAGACGTTATCGCAAGACAGGTCTTATTTGCGGTCTTCCAGCTTGGTAATGTCACGCGACTCGTAGCCAGTGTACAACTGGCGCGGGCGGCCGATCTTGTACGGGCTGGAGAGCATTTCTTTCCAGTGGGAGATCCAGCCGACAGTCCGCGCCAGGGCGAAGATCACGGTGAACATACTGGTTGGAATGCCGATCGCCTTGAGGATGATCCCCGAGTAGAAGTCGACGTTCGGGTACAGCGAACGTTCGATGAAGTACGGGTCGGTCAGGGCAATCTCTTCCAGGCGCATGGCCAGTTGGAGTTGCGGATCGTTGTTGATACCCAGCTCTTTCAGCACTTCGTCGCAAGTCTGCTTCATAACCGTGGCGCGTGGGTCGCGGTTTTTGTAAACCCGGTGACCGAAGCCCATCAGTTTGAACGGATCATTCTTGTCCTTGGCCTTGGCGATGTACTTGTCGATGTTCGAAACATCGCCAATTTCATCGAGCATGGTCAGAACGGCTTCGTTCGCGCCGCCGTGGGCAGGGCCCCACAGTGCAGCGATACCGGCGGCGATACAGGCGAACGGGTTGGCACCCGAAGAGCCGGCCAGGCGTACGGTGGAAGTCGATGCGTTCTGCTCGTGGTCGGCATGGAGGATGAAGATCCGGTCCATGGCCTTGGCGAGCACCGGGCTGATCGGTTTGATCTCGCACGGGGTGTTGAACATCATGTGCAGGAAGTTTTCCGCGTACGTCAGGTCGTTGCGCGGGTACATCATGGGTTGGCCCATGGAGTACTTGTAAACCATCGCTGCCAGCGTCGGCATCTTGGCAACCAGACGGATCGCGGAGATTTCGCGATGCTGCGGGTTATTGATGTCCAGGGAGTCGTGGTAGAAGGCCGAGAGGGCGCCGACTACACCGCACATGACGGCCATCGGGTGGGCGTCGCGACGGAAACCGTTGAAGAACGTCTTGAGCTGCTCGTGAACCATGGTGTGGTTCTTGACGGTGCTGACGAACTGGGCCTTCTGTTCTGCGGTCGGCAATTCGCCGTTGAGCAGCAGATAGCAGGTTTCCAGGTAGTCCGACTTTTCAGCCAGCTGTTCGATCGGGTAGCCGCGGTGCAGCAAAATGCCGTTGTCGCCGTCGATATAGGTGATCTTCGACTCGCAGGAAGCAGTCGACATGAAGCCAGGGTCAAAGGTGAAACGGCCCGTGGCCGTCAGGCCCCGAACATCGATAACATCGGGACCAACGGTGCCGGTTAAAATGGGCAGCTCGACGGGGGCTGCGCCCTCGATGATCAACTGCGCTTTTTTGTCAGCCATGTGGCCTCCTATTTATGCTTGAAATCATCAGACAGACCCCCCACGCAGGGCCCGCACCACTATAGTGAGATAAATTCGAATGTCAATTTGCCTAAAGTCTTGCTCCAGAAGGCTTTAACCGGACTTTTTCCTCGAATTTGACTGCCATTTACGCCTTTTATCCAACTTGTGCAATGCGCTATTTGGGGTAGGTGAACGCGTTGTCATTAGTAGCCTAACTGTCTATACTCGGCCTCCGACCGCCAGGGGCTTTTGGGCCTGCTTTATTGGGGGTCGCACTCCCTGGGTGGTGGGTACCTGACCAGTGCACTCCCCAACAACTTTGCCCTGATTGTTAGGGGCTCTTCAGTGTGAAAAAAAGCCGTGAATAGCCAACGACCTGTAAACCTAGACCTAAGGACCATCAAACTCCCAGTCACTGCTTACACGTCCATTCTTCACCGAATCTCCGGTGTCATCCTCTTTGTCAGCCTGGCCATCATGCTTTATGCATTGGACAAATCGCTGAGCTCAGAAGAAGGCTTCGGTCAGGTGAAAGCGTGTCTGACCAGTCCGCTAGCCAAGCTAGTGATTTGGGGAATCCTGTCCGCCTTGCTGTATCACCTGGTTGCCGGTGTGCGCCATTTGATCATGGACATGGGCATCGGCGAGTCGCTTGAAGGCGGCAAACTGGGCTCGAAAATCGTTATCGCCGTTTCCGTGGTGGTAATCGTTCTGGCAGGAGTTTGGATATGGTAACTAACGTCACGAACCTGTCGCGTTCGGGCCTCTATGACTGGATGGCACAACGTGTGTCTGCGGTCGTTCTCGCGGCTTACTTCATTTTCCTGATCGGATACGTCGTCGCCCATCCTGGCCTCGGCTACGCCCAATGGCATGAACTGTTCGCAAGCAACTGGATGCGTATTTTCAGTCTCCTGGCTCTCGTTGCCCTCGGCGCTCACGCCTGGGTCGGCATGTGGACCATCGCGACCGACTACCTGACGCCAATGGCGTTCGGCAAGTCCGCGACTGCAATACGTTTCCTCTTCCAGGCTGTATGCGGCGTCGCGATGTTCGCGTACTTCGTCTGGGGTGTGCAGATTCTTTGGGGTATCTGATTCATGTCTACTACAGTTAATACGCTTTCGTTCGACGCCATCATCATTGGCGGCGGCGGTGCTGGCATGCGCGCTGCTCTGCAGCTGGCACAAGGTGGTCACAAGACTGCCGTGATCACCAAGGTTTTCCCGACTCGTTCGCACACTGTATCCGCCCAGGGTGGCATTACCTGCGCCATCGCTTCGGCAGATCCGAACGATGACTGGCGCTGGCACATGTACGATACCGTCAAGGGTTCCGACTACATCGGTGACCAGGACGCTATCGAATACATGTGTTCCGTAGGCCCGGAAGCGGTCTTCGAACTCGAGCACATGGGCTTGCCGTTCTCCCGTACCGAACAAGGCCGCATCTATCAGCGTCCGTTCGGCGGTCAGTCGAAAGACTTCGGTAAAGGTGGCCAGGCTGCACGTACGTGTGCCGCTGCCGACCGTACCGGTCACGCACTGCTGCACACCCTGTACCAGGCCAACCTCAAGGCCGGCACCGTATTCCTCAACGAATACTACGGCGTCGACCTGGTGAAGAACGAAGACGGTGCCTTTGTCGGCATGATCGTCATCTGCATCGAAACCGGCGAAACTTCCTACGTCCGCGCTAACGCCACCGTATTGGCGACTGGCGGTGCAGGCCGTATCTACTCGTCCACCACCAACGCCCTGATCAACACCGGTGACGGCGTCGGCATGGCTCTGCGTGCAGGCGTGCCGGTACAAGACATCGAAATGTGGCAGTTCCACCCGACCGGCATCGCCGGCGCCGGTGTACTGGTTACTGAAGGCTGCCGCGGTGAAGGCGGTTACCTGATCAACAAGCACGGCGAGCGTTTCATGGAGCGTTATGCTCCGAACGCCAAAGACCTGGCGGGTCGTGACGTTGTTGCTCGCTCGATGGTTAAAGAGATCATCGCCGGCAACGGTTGCGGTCCGGATGGCGACCACGTAATGCTGAAACTCGATCACCTCGGTGAAGAAGTTCTGCACAGCCGTCTGCCAGGCATCATGGAACTGTCCAAGACCTTCGCTCACGTCGATCCAGCCGTGGCGCCGATTCCGGTCGTTCCAACCTGCCACTATATGATGGGCGGCGTTGCCACCAACATTCATGGTCAGGCAATCACCCAGGACGCCGACGGCGTAGACCAGATCATTCCTGGTCTGTTCGCAGTAGGCGAAGTGGCTTGCGTATCGGTTCACGGTGCCAACCGTCTGGGCGGTAACTCGTTGCTCGACCTCGTGGTATTCGGTCGCGCCGCCGGCCTGTTCCTGGAACAGACCCTGAAAGCAGGCGTTGATTACGCTCGCCCTCGCCAGTCCGACATCGACGCAGCCTTGGCTCGTCTCGATGGCCTGAACTCGCGTACCGAAGGCGAAGACGTCGCCACGCTGCGTAAAGAACTGCAAAGCTGCATGCAGAACTACTTCGGTGTATTCCGTACCGGCGAATACATGCAGAAGGGTATTGCTCAACTGGCTGATCTGCGTGGCCGTATCGCCAACGTCAAGATCAACGACAAGAGCCAGGCGTTCAACACCGCTCGTATCGAAGCGCTGGAGCTGCAGAACCTGCTGGAAGTGGCCGAAGCCACCGCCATCGCTGCAGAAATCCGCAAAGAGTCCCGCGGCGCTCACGCCCGTGAAGACTACGAAGACCGCGACGACGAAAACTGGCTGTGCCACACCCTGTACTTCCCGGGTGACAAGCGCGTAACCAAGCGCGCCGTGAACTTCTCGCCGAAGACTGTTCCGACTTTTGAACCCAAGATTCGGACTTATTAAGGGTGGCCGCCATGTTGCAAGTCAGTGTTTATCGCTACAACCCTGATCAGGACGCTGCGCCGTTCATGCAGGAATTCCAGGTCGACACCGGTGGTAAAGACCTGATGGTGCTGGACGTGCTGGCCCTGATCAAAGAGCAGGACGAAGGTTTCTCCTATCGTCGCTCTTGCCGTGAAGGTGTTTGCGGTTCCGACGGCATGAACATCAACGGCAAAAACGGTCTGGCGTGCGTTACGCCGCTGTCTTCTGTCGTAAAAGGTAACAAGCTGATCGTTCGTCCGCTGCCAGGTTTGCCGGTTATCCGTGACCTGGTCGTCGATATGAGCATCTTCTACAAGCAATACGAGAAAGTTAAGCCATACCTGCAGAACGACACGCCGGCTCCGGCCATCGAGCGTCTGCAGACCCCTGAAGAGCGTGAAAAGCTCGACGGTCTGTACGAGTGCATCCTGTGCGCTTGCTGCTCGACCTCTTGCCCGTCCTTCTGGTGGAACCCGGACAAGTTCCTGGGTCCAGCTGCCCTGCTGCAAGCGTACCGCTTCCTGGCAGACAGCCGTGACACCAAGACTGCCGAGCGTCTGGCTTCACTGGATGACCCGTTCAGCGTATTCCGCTGCCGCGGGATCATGAACTGCGTCAACGTCTGTCCGAAAGGCCTTAACCCGACTAAGGCCATCGGTCACGTACGTAACATGCTGCTGCAAAGCGGCGTGTGATTCAGCTGCTGTACCTGTAACACCGCGGTACCTGTAGATGCTACGGCGCAGGCTTCAACCGGCGCCGTAGTTTTAACCTGAGCAGCAGCTCATAAAGCTGCGGCTCTTATTTTGAAGAAATGAGACAAGCAGGGGCATCCGGGCTGGTACCCGGACTATCAGCGTGATCCTAAGTGGCTTGTTTTGGTCGCTGCATTCGGACTTCTGCAAGCGTGCTCGGTGTCGACGCCGGTGGTGTTCCCCTAACCGAGGGTGACCAAGCATGCAAGAAAGCGTGATGCAGCGCATGTGGAACAGCGCCTACCTATCCGGTAGTAACGCTGCCTATGTGGAAGAGCTCTACGAGCTCTACCTGCACGACCCTAACGCTGTGCCAGAAGAGTGGCGCACCTACTTCCAGAAGTTGCCTGCTGACGGCAACACTGCCACCGATGTTTCGCACTCCACAATTCGCGATCATTTCGTCTTGCTGGCAAAGAACCAGCGCCGCGCCCAACCGGTTTCCGCCGGAAGCGTGAGCAGTGAGCACGAAAAGAAGCAAGTTGAAGTGCTGCGGTTGATCCAGGCCTACCGTATGCGTGGCCACCAGGCAGCCCAGCTTGACCCGCTGGGGCTGTGGCAGCGTCCTGCACCTGCAGACCTGTCGATCAATCATTACGGCTTGACCAATGCCGATCTTGATACGACCTTCCGTGCCGGCGACCTGTTCATCGGCAAAGAGGAAGCGAGCCTACGCGAAATTCACGAAGCGTTGCAGCAGACATATTGCCGCACCATTGGCGCTGAATTTACGCATATCACCGATTCCGAGCAGCGCCAGTGGTTCCAGCAGCGTCTGGAAAGCGTGCGCGGCCGTCCGACGTACTCCGCCGACATCAAGAGCCACCTGCTCGAGCGCGTCACCGCGGGCGAAGGTCTGGAAAAATACCTGGGGACCAAATACCCGGGTACCAAACGTTTTGGTCTGGAAGGCGGCGAGAGCCTGATTCCGATGCTCGATGAGCTGATCCAGCGTTCCGGTTCCTACGGCACGAAGGAAATCGTCATCGGCATGGCCCACCGTGGTCGTCTGAACGTGCTGGTCAACACCTTCGGCAAGAACCCGCGCGAGCTGTTCGACGAGTTCGAAGGCAAGAAGAAGGTCGAGCTGGGTTCCGGTGACGTTAAATATCACCAGGGCTTCTCGTCCAACGTAATGACCGCCGGCGGTGAAGTTCACCTGGCCATGGCCTTTAACCCGTCCCACCTGGAAATCGTTTCTCCAGTGGTCGAAGGTTCGGTTCGCGCCCGTCAGGATCGTCGTAACGACCCTACCGGTGAGAAGGTCCTGCCGATCTCCATCCACGGCGACGCTGCAATTGCAGGTCAGGGCGTGGTGATGGAAACCTTCCAGATGTCGCAGACCCGCGGTTTCAAAACCGGCGGCACCGTGCACATCGTGATCAACAACCAGGTTGGTTTCACCATCAGCAACCCGCTGGACGCGCGCTCCACCGAGTACGCGACCGACGTTGCGAAAATGATCCAGGCGCCAATCCTCCATGTGAATGGTGACGATCCGGAAGCTGTATTGTTCGTGACCCAGCTGGCCATTGACTACCGCATGCAGTTCAAGCGCGATGTGGTCATCGACATGTTCTGCTACCGTCGTCGCGGCCACAACGAGGCCGACGAGCCAAGCGGTACCCAGCCTCTGATGTATCAGCAGATCACCAAGCAGCGCACGACCCGTGAGCTGTACGCCGATCGTCTGACGCAAAGTGGTGTGCTGGACGTCGAGCGTGTTCAGGCGAAGATCGATGAATACCGCAACGCGCTGGACAACGGTCTGCACGTAGTGAAAAGCCTGGTCAAAGAGCCGAACAAAGAGTTGTTCGTGGACTGGCGTCCGTACCTGGGCCACGCCTGGACTGCGCGTCACGACACTCGCTTCGACTTGAAAACCTTGCAGGAACTGTCTGCCAAGCTGCTGGAAATTCCAGAAGGCTTCGTGGTTCAGCGCCAGGTTGCCAAGATCTACGAAGATCGCCAGAAAATGCAAGTCGGCGGCCTGCCGATCAACTGGGGTTATGCCGAAACCATGGCGTACGCGACCCTGGCGTTCGAAGGTCACCCGATTCGCATGACTGGCCAGGACATCGGCCGCGGTACGTTCTCGCACCGTCATGCTGTCTTGCACAACCAGAAAGACGCTGGCAGCTACATCCCGCTGCAGCATCTGTACGACGGTCAGCCACGTTTCGACCTGTACGACTCGTTCCTGTCCGAAGAAGCGGTGCTGGCGTTTGAGTACGGTTACTCGACCACCACGCCAAATGCGCTGGTTATCTGGGAAGCCCAGTTCGGCGACTTCGCCAACGGTGCCCAGGTGGTTATTGACCAGTTCATCACCAGTGGCGAGCACAAGTGGGGCCGTCTGTGCGGTCTGACCATGTTGCTGCCACACGGTTATGAAGGTCAGGGGCCAGAGCACTCCTCGGCTCGTCTTGAGCGTTACCTGCAGCTGTGCGCCGAGCACAACATCCAGGTGTGCTTGCCGACAACGCCGGCTCAGATCTACCACTTGCTGCGCCGTCAGGTGATTCGCCCGCTGCGCAAACCATTGGTCGTCCTGACGCCGAAGTCGCTGCTGCGCCACAAGCTGGCCATCTCGACGCTGGAAGATCTGGCCGAAGGTTCGTTCCAGACCGTTATCCCGGAAATCGATGCTCAAGACCCGAAAAAGGTTGAGCGCATTGTTCTGTGTAGCGGCAAGGTCTACTACGACCTGCTGGAAAAACGCCGTGCCGAAGGCCGTGACGATATCGCCATCGTGCGTCTTGAGCAGCTGTACCCATTCCCTGAGGACGACTTGAATGAAGTCCTGGCTCCGTACACCAACCTCAAACATATCGTTTGGTGTCAGGAAGAGCCGATGAACCAGGGTGCCTGGTACTGCAGCCAGCACCACATGCGCCGCATCATTGGCAATCACGACAAGTCGCTCGTACTCGAGTACGCGGGCCGTGATGCTTCTGCTGCACCTGCGTGCGGTTATGCATCGATGCACGCTGAGCAGCAGGAAAAACTGCTGCAAGACGCCTTTACTGTTTAACGCCTTCGCGCACCTGAAACCGAATTTAAGGAACCACAGATAATGGCTATCGAGATCAAAGCCCCCACTTTCCCGGAATCGGTCGCCGATGGCACCGTTGCCACCTGGCACAAAAAACCGGGCGACGCCGTCAAGCGTGATGACCTGATCGTCGACATCGAAACCGACAAGGTTGTGCTGGAAGTGTTGGCGACTGCCGACGGCGTACTGGGCGCTATCGTCAAGAACGAAGGCGACACCGTTCTGTCCGACGAAGTCCTGGGCTCCATCGAAGCGGGCGGTGCTGCTGCCGCTCCAGCCGCTGCCGCTGCTCCGGCTGCTGCACAGGCCGCTGCTCCAGCTGCCGAAGGCGAAGACGATCCTGTTGCTGCACCGGCTGCTCGCAAGCTGGCTGAAGAGAATGGCATCAACATCGCTTCCGTTGCCGGCACTGGCAAAGGCGGTCGTGTGACCAAGGAAGACGTGGTAGCGGCTGTTGCTGCCAAGAAAGCCGCTCCGGCTGCCGCACCTGCCAAGGCGGCTGCTCCTGCCGCTGCTGCACCGGTGTTCGCTGCTGGCGATCGCATCGAGAAGCGCGTACCGATGACCCGCGTGCGGGCCACCGTTGCCAAGCGTCTGGTTGAAGCTCAATCGAACATGGCAATGCTGACCACGTTCAACGAAGTCGACATGACCGAAGTCATGGCCCTGCGTTCGAAGTACAAGGACCTGTTCGAGAAGTCCCACAACGGCGTACGCCTGGGCTTCATGTCGTTCTTCGTCAAGGCTGCCACCGAAGCGCTGAAACGCTTCCCGGCTGTCAACGCGTCGATCGACGGTGCGGACATCGTTTACCACGGCTACGCTGACGTCGGTGTGGCTGTTTCCAGCGACCGCGGTCTGGTCGTACCGGTTCTGCGTAACGCCGAACTGATGAGCCTGGCTGAAATCGAAGGCGGCATCGCCACCTTCGGCAAGAAGGCTCGTGATGGCAAATTGTCGATGGACGAAATGACTGGCGGTACTTTCACCATTACCAACGGTGGTACCTTCGGTTCGATGATGTCGACCCCGATCGTCAATCCGCCGCAAGCGGCAATCCTGGGCATGCACAACATTCTGCAGCGTCCTATGGCGATCAACGGTCAGGTCGTTATCCGTCCGATGATGTACCTGGCTCTGTCCTACGATCACCGTTTGATCGATGGCAAAGAAGCTGTGACCTTCCTGGTTACCATCAAGAACCTGCTGGAAGACCCGGCTCGTTTGCTGCTGGATATCTGATAGAAGCAGCTGCAGGTTTCAAGCTACAAGCTGCAAGAAAGGGCAGCTTGGCTTGAGGCTTGTGGCTTCAAGCTTGCCAAAAGAGGATTTTTTGAATGTCGCAGAAATTTGACGTAGTAGTGATCGGTGCGGGCCCTGGCGGCTATGTGGCTGCCATCAAAGCAGCGCAGCTTGGCCTGACGACTGCCTGCATCGAGAAGTACACCGACAAGGAAGGCAAACTGGCTCTGGGCGGTACTTGCCTGAACGTCGGCTGCATTCCATCCAAGGCGCTGCTGGACAGCTCCTGGAAGTACAAGGAAGCCAAAGAAGGCTTCGCGATCCACGGTATCAATCACGCTGGCGTGACCATGGACGTGTCAGCGATGGTCGGCCGTAAAGCCAATATCGTTAAAGGCCTGACTTCCGGTGTTGCCACCCTGTTCAAGGCTAACGGCGTTACTTCCCTGCAAGGCCACGGCAAACTGCTGGCCGGCAAGAAAGTTGAACTGACCAAGCCAGACGGCACCGTCGAAATCATCGAAGCCGAGAACGTGATTCTGGCTTCGGGCTCGCGTCCGATCGACATTCCACCGGCTCCGGTTGACCAGAACGTGATCGTCGATTCGACTGGCGCGCTGGAATTCCAATCCGTACCTAAGCGTCTGGGCGTGATCGGCGCTGGCGTTATCGGTCTGGAACTGGGTTCGGTATGGTCGCGTCTGGGTTCTGAAGTGGTTGTTCTGGAAGCGCTGGAGAAATTCCTGCCGGCTGCTGACGACGCTGTGTCCAAAGAAGCCTACAAGACCCTGACCAAACAAGGTCTGAACATCAAGCTGGGTGCTCGCGTTACCGGTTCCAAAGTGAACGGCAACGAAGTCGTGGTGAACTACACCGATGCCAACGGCGAACAGAGCATCACGTTCGACAAGCTGATCGTTGCCGTTGGTCGCCGTCCAGTGACCACCGAACTGTTGGCTGCCGACAGCGGTGTGACCCTCGACGAGCGCGGTTTCGTATTCGTTGACGACCAGTGCGCGACCAGCGTTCCGGGCGTTTACGCCATCGGTGACGTGGTTCGCGGCATGATGCTGGCGCACAAGGCGTCTGAAGAAGGCATCATGGTTGTTGAGCGCATCAAGGGTCACAAGGCCCAAATCAACTATGACCTGATCCCTTCGGTTATTTATACTCACCCGGAAATCGCGTGGGTTGGTAAAACCGAGCAGACCTTGAAAGCAGAAGGCGTTGAAGTTAACGTCGGCACTTTCCCGTTCGCAGCTTCTGGCCGTGCCATGGCCGCCAACGATACCGGTGGTTTCGTCAAGGTCATCGCAGATGCCAAGACCGACCGCGTATTGGGTGTTCACGTCATTGGCCCGAGCGCTGCAGAACTGGTTCAACAGGGCGCGATCGGTATGGAATTCGGCACCAGCGCTGAAGACCTGGGCATGATGGTCTTCTCCCATCCGACCCTGTCCGAAGCCTTGCACGAAGCAGCGCTGGCGGTGAATGGCGGCGCCATCCACATTGCCAACCGCAAGAAGCGTTAAGACATAATAAGAAACCACGGCGGTTTGGCCCGTCGTGAGCCTTGCATGCAAGACTCACCGCGGAATATCCGCTGGACGCAGTCTTGCGTAGCTGCACCGGTTGTCCGGAAAGGCTACGCAAGCAGCAGTCACAGGTGGTGCGGCACTTGAACAAGTGCAGCACCGAATGCGCAGTACCTAACGAAGACGGTAATAAGCATGAATCTTCACGAGTATCAGGGTAAGCAGCTGTTCGCTGAATACGGCCTGCCAGTTTCCACCGGTTACGCAGTAGACACCCCGGAAGCAGCAGCAGAAGCTTGCGACAAAATCGGCGGCACCGAGTGGGTTGTCAAAGCCCAGGTCCACGCGGGTGGTCGCGGTAAAGCGGGCGGCGTCAAGCTGGTTCGCAGCAAAGAAGACGCCAAGGCATTCGCACAGCAGTGGCTGGGCAAGCGTCTGGTGACTTACCAGACTGACGCCAATGGTCAGCCAGTCACCAAGATCCTGGTTGAATCGTGCACTGATATCGCTAAAGAGCTGTACCTGGGCGCTGTCGTTGACCGTTCGAGCCGTCGCATCGTGTTCATGGCTTCCACCGAAGGTGGCGTGGACATCGAGAAAATCGCTCATGACACCCCTGAGAAAATCCTCAAGGCCACTATCGATCCACTGGTTGGCGCTCAGCCATTCCAGGGTCGCGAGCTGGCATTCCAGCTGGGTCTGGAAGGCAAGCAAGTTGCTCAGTTCGCCAAGATCTTCGTAGGTCTGGCCAAGCTGTTCAAGGATCACGACCTGGCTCTGCTGGAAGTGAACCCTCTGGTGATCAAGGCTGACGGCGATCTGCATTGCCTCGACGCCAAGATCAACATCGACGCCAACGCCATGTACCGTCAGCCTAAGCTGAAGACTTTCCACGATCCGTCGCAAGACGATCCGCGCGAAGCGCACGCTGCCAAGTTCGAACTGAACTACGTAGCACTGGAAGGCAACATCGGTTGCATGGTCAACGGTGCTGGCCTGGCCATGGGTACCATGGACATCGTCAACCTGCATGGCGGCAAACCAGCCAACTTCCTCGACGTGGGCGGCGGTGCTACCAAAGAACGCGTTACCGAAGCGTTCAAGATCATCCTGTCCGACACTAACGTCGCTGCAGTATTGGTCAACATCTTCGGCGGCATCGTTCGCTGCGACATGATTGCCGAAGGCATCATCGGCGCTGTGAAAGAAGTCGGCGTGAAAATCCCGGTTGTTGTTCGCCTTGAAGGCAACAACGCTGAGCTGGGCGCTAAAGTACTGGCAGAAAGCGGTTTGAACATCATCGCTGCTACCAGCCTGACCGACGCTGCTCAACAAGTCGTTAAAGCTGCGGAGGGCAAATAATGAGCGTCCTGATCAATAAAGACACCAAAGTTATCTGCCAGGGTATTACCGGTTCGCAAGGTAGTTTCCACACCCAGCAAGCCCTCGAATACGGCACCAAGATGGTCGGTGGCGTTACTCCGGGTAAAGGCGGCACCGAACACCTGGGTCTGCCAGTGTTCAACACTGTGAAAGACGCTGTAGCTGCCACTGGCGCCACCGCCAGCGTGATCTACGTTCCAGCTCCTTTCTGCAAAGACTCCATCCTGGAAGCAGCCTTCGGCGGCATCAAGCTGATCGTTTGCATCACTGAAGGCATTCCTACCCTGGATATGCTGGATGCCAAGGTCAAGTGCGACGAGCTGGGTGTAGTCCTGATCGGTCCTAACTGCCCAGGCGTGATCACTCCAGGCGAATGCAAGATCGGCATCATGCCGGGTCACATTCACTTGCCAGGCAAGGTCGGTATCGTTTCCCGTTCCGGCACCCTGACTTACGAAGCTGTCAAGCAAACGACTGACGCCGGTTTCGGCCAGTCGACTTGCGTCGGCATCGGCGGTGACCCGATCCCAGGTTCGAACTTCATCGACATCCTGAAGCTGTTCCAGGAAGACCCGAAGACCGAAGCGATCGTCATGATCGGTGAGATCGGCGGTTCGGCTGAAGAAGAAGCGGCTGCCTACATCAAGGCACACGTGACCAAGCCGGTTGTTTCCTACATCGCTGGTGTGACTGCCCCTGCGGGCAAGCGCATGGGCCATGCTGGCGCAATCATCTCTGGCGGCAAAGGCACTGCAGACGAGAAGTTTGCTGCCCTGGAAGACGCAGGCGTTAAAACCGTGCGTTCGCTGGCAGACATCGGCAAGGCTTTGTCCGAGCTGACCGGTTGGGCGATGAAGTAAGCCTCGCGCTTAATTCACGCTTCACCAAACAAAGGCCACCTTCGGGTGGCCTTTGTCGTTTGTGGCTTCCGGGTTATGGGTGCTGGCTTCTTCGCGAGCAGGCTCGCTCCCACAGGAATGGACGCACCATTTAGGGTGGGAGCGAGCCTGCTCGCGAAGGCGGACTGATAGGCACCCACCAATTACATGCAAAAACGCGACACAGAGATGTCGTAGAGCGGATAGTTCGCCCCTAAACAGTGCGTTTATTACCCAAATTCGTTAGGCTAGCAGCCATTTTTGCGTCCGCGGCCCACAAGGCAGCTACGCGCTAAAGGGTCAGTCCTATACGGGCCGACAGCATTTCCCTCACCCATATGGGAAATCCCTCTCTAAATTCCGATTCAGTAGTGTGGTATTTCCTTAATGAAAGTGTTGAAAGGCCAGGACATCCTGGCACTTGGTTTTATGACGTTTGCCCTGTTTGTCGGGGCTGGCAACATCATCTTCCCGCCCATCGTCGGTTTGCAGTCCGGACCTCATGTCTGGATGGCGGCGCTGGGTTTTCTG
The DNA here is from genome assembly GCF_056680375.1 of Pseudomonas sp. ASL7. NCBI lineage: Bacteria > Pseudomonadati > Pseudomonadota > Gammaproteobacteria > Pseudomonadales > Pseudomonadaceae > Pseudomonas > Pseudomonas sp. ASL7. The sequence goes on from NZ_CM155279.1 coordinate 236,111, forward strand.
ATCACGGCGGTCGGATTGCCGGTGATTACCGTGGTTGCACTGGCCAAGGTCGGTGGCGCAATGGATGCGTTGAGCAGCCCGATCGGTAAAGTCGCCGGCGGTTTACTGGCCGCCGCGTGCTACCTCGCCGTTGGCCCGCTGTTCGCGACACCGCGTACCGCAACGGTCTCCTTTGAAGTGGGGCTGGCGCCGCTGACGGGCGAGAGCCCGCTGGCGCTGTTCCTCTATAGCTCGGTGTACTTTCTGCTGGTGTTCTTCATCTCGCTCTACCCGGGCCGTTTGCTGGATACCGTAGGACGTTTCCTCGCACCGCTGAAAATCATCGCCCTGGCTGCGCTGGGTATCGCGGCGTTTGCCTTGCCGGCCGGTGATATTGGCGTGGCGACCCCGGAATACGTAGCGGCGCCGTTCTCCCAAGGGTTCATCAATGGTTACCTGACCATGGATACTCTGGGCGCATTGGTGTTCGGCATTGTTATCGTCAACGCCATCCGTTCCCGTGGCGTCGATTCGCCAGTGCTGATCACCCGTTACGCAATCATTGCCGGGTTGATTGCCGGCGTCGGTCTGGCACTGGTTTACGTCAGCCTGTTCCGCCTCGGTTCGGGCAGTCACGAAGTTGCAGCGGGTGCCACCAATGGCGCGGCGGTGTTGCACGCTTATGTGCAACACACCTTCGGTTCGTTGGGCAGCGGTTTTCTGGCGGTGTTGATCTCGCTGGCCTGCCTGGTCACTGCGGTGGGTCTGACGTGCGCTTGCGCGGAATACTTCAGCCGCGTGCTGCCACTGTCCTACAAGACGCTGGTCATTATCCTGGCCGCGTTCTCCCTGCTGGTGTCCAACCTGGGCCTCACCAAGCTGATCGCGTTCTCGATCCCGGTACTGACCGCTATTTACCCGCCGTGCATTGCCTTGGTGGCGTTGAGCTTCTGCAAGGACTTCTGGCATGAGCAAGGCCGCATCGTCGGTCCGGTCATGCTGGTGTCGTTCCTTTTCGGCCTGATCGACGCCCTCAAGGGCGCGGGTCTGGCGGACTGGATGCCGACTCAGTTGTCCCACCTGCCGCTGAGCGAGCAGGGGCTGGCATGGCTGGTGCCGTCGGTCATGACGCTGGTGGTCGCCGTAGCCTGCGACCGTCTGCTGGGCAAGCGTGAAGAAGTGCTGGCTTAAGCCACTGCAAGGCCTGTCACAAGCGGGTCGTGAGCAGTAACAGAAATGCCCCGTATCAATCGATACGGGGCATTTTTTATGGGCGTGCTGCAGTGTCTTTTTCCTTGAGCTAACGTCGAAGCATTGCAATTCCCATGTGGGAGCGAGCCTGCTCGCGAAGGCGGTGTGACAGTCAACGATGATGTTGAATGTGATGTCCTCTTCGCGAGCAGGCTCGCTCCCACAAGACTTCAGTAAATCGCAAACCCATCACAAGGACCTGCATGTCGTTCATCCACGCCAACCTGATCCACATCCTCGCCGCGCTCTGGTTCGTCATCTGCTGGGGTGGTTACACCCGTTATGCCTCGTGGAAGGGCCGCGACACCGCGTGCCTGGCCAGCGTGCTGCACTTGTACCGCGAAGACTGGATGCGCCGCATGCTGCTGCGCGATAACCGCATCGCTGACGCCAGCGTGGTGGGCAATCTGGAACGCAACGCCTCGTTCTTTGCCTCAAGCACGCTGATTATCCTGGCTGGTATTCTCACTGTACTCGGTGCGTCCGAAAGGGCCGTCTCGTTGTTGGCGGACATTCCAATGGTGCAACAGGCGTCCCAGGGAATGTCTGAGATCAAGTTGCTGTGTCTGGCGTTGGTGTTCGTCTACGCGTTCTTTACGTTCAGCTGGTGCATGCGTCAGTACAACTTTGCAGCCATCTTGATTGGCTCGGCGCCGATGGTCGGTGAGCGCCATGTCTCCGAGCAGGAGCGCAAAGCGTTCGCGTCCCGTGCGGCGCGTGTCATCTCCATGGCCGCCAACCAGTTCAACTTCGGCCTGCGCTCCTATTATTTCGGCATGACCATGCTGGCCTGGTTTGTCAGCCCCTGGTTGTTCATGTTGATGAGTACCGGCGTCGTGTTGGTGTTGTATCGCCGGGAGTTTCATTCCGACGTTCTCGACGTGATGGTCTATACCCCTACAGAGGCACCATTGCCTGAGGCGAGTAAAGAGGCTGCTTGATGAGTATTCCGTTCTGGTGTGTGTTTATCAGTGCCTTATTGATTTACGTAGCTCGTATACCAGTGGCCAAGGCCATGAAAGAGCAGGGGGGTTACAACAATCACTTGCCGCGTCAGCAACAGGCACAACTCACGGGCTTGGGTGCCAGGGCGTTGGCGGCCCATCAGAATTGTTTCGAGGCGTTCATCTTGTTTGCGGTGGGGGTGTTGATGGCCCACACCACACAGACAGCGGGATGGTTGATCGACGCGCTGGCAATCATCTTTGTGATTTTGCGGATCATTTACTTGCTGTGTTATTGGATTGATCTTGCCTGGCAGCGCAGTCTGGTGTGGTTTGTCGGTCTGGTTTGTTCGTTGCTATTGATGATTAGTCCGACTTTTAGAACTTTTTTGCTCTAACGGGATAAATCACAGACAAAAGAAAACCCGCATTTGGCAAATGTCGTCTTTGTAGGAGCGAGCTTGCTCGCGATGGACTCAAGAACGGCGCCTTCATTCAGAAAGCGCGCATTATCGTTAACGTCCATCGCGAGCAAGCTCGCTCCTACATGATCGGCATTACCACCATTTTGCGGGTTTTCTTTATTACGCTAAAAACTATTTAGTTTTTAGGTGCTTCTTTCGCAGCGGCTTCGTTCGATTCAGCCTGAGCTTTGGCGGATTCGGCGTTTTCTTTAGCCGCGTCGTTCACTTTATCCTGAGCTTTGCTCATGTCTTGCTGAGCTTGTTCAGCATGTTGGTTAGCTTCTTGAGCTTTGTCCTCGGATTTTTTACCGCAAGCGGCGAGACCGAGGGAAGCGGTCAACATCAAGGCAATAGCTAAAGTTTTACGCATGGGGTGTTTCTCCTATGGAAAATATCTACTGGCCTTTCGAGCACAGCCCACAGCGTTAAGTTCCTCAATTCGTTCAAATATATAAGATTATTCCCACGGGAACTTTTACCGAATATGCCTCGTGCGATGTTCCAATACTAAGAAGAGTTCTTATCAAATGGCGGAAAACCCCGTTTTTGAACGCGCAATGCGATTTATGTCGGCGCTGCGACATTGTCAGGTGCTGGGGCTGCGGGTTCACAGTGCGAGCAGCGACGGCCTGACCGTCATTCTGCCGTACAGCACGCAGATCGTTGGCAACCCGCAAACCGGCGTGATTCACGGGGGCGCCCTGACCACGCTGATGGACACGGCCTGCGGCATGTCCACCCTCTGCGTGTTGCCGGCATTCGAAGTCTGCCCGACCCTCGACCTGCGGATCGATTACATGCATGCCGCCGAGCCCTATAAAGATGTCTACGGTTTTGCCCAATGCTACCGGGTGACGACTGACGTGATATTCGCCCGGGGTTTCGCCTATCAGGATGATCCCGAGCAACCCATCGCCCACGTGGTGGGCACCTTCATGCGCATGGGCACCGCCATCAAAGGCACAAAAGGCTTTGGTGGCGTCATCGCCGGAGGTGCGAAATGACCGATTTCAAGGCTCAGCTGCAACAGGCGCATGAAAAGGGCGACTACGCGTCGCTGCTGCACCTGATTCCCTACGCCAAGCTGATAGGCGTCGACTGTTCGCGTGTAGGCGATGAGCTGCTGTTTCGCCTGCCGGCCAACAAGGACAACATTGGTAACCCTTTATTGCCGGCGATTCATGGGGGGGTGATTGCCGGGTTCATGGAACTGTCCGCCGCGCTGCACCTGCTGATTTGCACGGGCTCGCCGGGCATACCGAAGATCATCGACTTCTCCCTCGACTATCTGCGTGCCGGGCAGTTTCGCGATACCTGGGCTCGATGCCAGGTTTGCCGTCAGGGGCGGCGGGTCGCCAATGTGGCGATTACGGCCTGGCAAACCACCGAAGCCGAGCCCATTGCCACGGCCCGGGCGCATTTCAAAATTGAAGAGCCCTTGAAATCCGAGTCGCAGCCCCAACCTTGATGACATCCCGCCGCCAACCCTTTCGGGCGCGGCCAATGCCATCCAAGTTGGAGTTTGATGACTATGAGCGTGGAAACTCAAAAGGAAACCCTGGGCTTCCAGACCGAGGTGAAGCAACTGCTGCACCTCATGATCCATTCGCTGTATTCCAATAAGGAAATTTTCCTTCGCGAATTGATTTCGAACGCCTCTGACGCTGTCGACAAATTACGTTTCGAAGCCCTGTCCAAGCCTGAACTGCTGGAAGGCGGCGCGGAACTGAAAATCCGTGTGAGCTTCGACAAGGACGCTAAAACTGTCACCCTCGAAGACAACGGCATCGGTATGAGCCGTGAAGACGCGATTACCCACCTGGGCACTATCGCTAAATCCGGCACTGCCGATTTCATGAAACATCTCTCTGGCGATCAGAAGAAAGACTCCCACCTGATTGGTCAATTCGGTGTTGGTTTCTACTCGGCCTTCATCGTCGCCGATAAAGTCGATGTATTCAGCCGTCGTGCCGGTGTTGCCGCCAGCGAAGGCGTGCACTGGTCGTCCAAAGGTGAAGGCGATTTTGAAGTTGCCACCGTTGAGAAAGCCGACCGCGGCACCCGTATCGTCCTGCACCTGAAGTCCGGTGAAGACGAGTTCGCCGATGGCTGGCGTCTGCGCAACATCGTCAAGAAATACTCCGACCACATTGCTCTGCCGATCGAGTTGCCGAAAGAAGTGGCCGCCGCCGAGGGTGAAGAGAAGCCGGCTGTTGAATGGGAAACCGTCAACCGCGCCAGCGCCCTGTGGACCCGTCCTCGCACCGAAATCAAGGAGGAGGAATACCAGGAATTCTACAAGCATATTGCCCACGACTTCGAAAATCCGCTGAGCTGGAGCCACAACAAGGTCGAAGGCAAGCTCGAATACAGCTCGCTGCTGTACGTGCCGACCCGCGCTCCGTTCGACCTGTACCAGCGTGAAGCGCCGAAAGGCCTGAAGCTGTATGTGCAGCGCGTTTTTGTCATGGACCAAGCCGAATCGTTCCTGCCGTTGTACCTGCGCTTTATCAAAGGCGTGGTCGATTCCAACGACCTGTCGCTGAACGTGTCGCGGGAAATCCTGCAGAAAGATCCGATCATCGACTCCATGAAGTCGGCGCTGACCAAGCGTGTGCTGGACATGCTGGAAAAACTGGCGAAGAACGAGCCTGAGCAATACAAAGGCTTCTGGAAAAACTTCGGTCAGGTCATGAAAGAAGGCCCGGCAGAAGACTTCGCCAACAAAGAGAAAATCGCTGGCCTGCTGCGTTTTGCGTCCACTCAGGGCGAAGAAGGTGAGCAGGTTGTGGGTCTGGCCGAGTACCTGGCACGCGCCAAGGAAGGTCAGGACAAGATTTACTACCTGACCGGCGAAACCTACGCGCAAGTCAAAAACAGCCCGCACCTGGAAGTCTTCCGCAAGAAAGGCATCGAAGTGCTGCTGCTGACTGATCGCATCGACGAGTGGCTGATGAGCTACCTCAGCGACTTCGACGGCAAGAGCTTTGTCGACGTGGCGCGCGGTGACCTGGACCTGGGCAACCTGGACTCGGAAGAGGACAAGAAAGCGGCGGAAGAAGTCGCCAAGTCCAAAGAAGGTTTGGTCGAGCGTTTGAAAACGGCCTTCGGCGACTCCGTTGCTGAAGTGCGGGTTTCCCACCGTCTGACCGATTCCCCGGCGATTTTGGCCATCGGCGAGCAAGACCTGGGCATGCAAATGCGTCAGATCCTCGAAGCCAGCGGTCAGAAGGTTCCGGATTCGAAGCCGATCTTCGAATTCAACCCGGCTCACCCGCTGATCGAGAAGCTCGACAACGAGCAAAGCGACGAGCGCTTCGGCGACCTGTCGCACATTCTCTTCGATCAGGCTGCCCTGGCCGCCGGAGACAGCTTGAAGGACCCGGCCGCCTATGTACGCCGTCTGAACAAGCTGCTGGTTGAACTGTCGGTTTAACACTTTGTAGGAGCGAGCTTGCTCCGGGCGGCGTTCCGACGATGGACTCAAGAACGCCGCGTTTAGCCAATAAACACGCGTATTCGTTAACGACCATCGCGAGCAAGCTCGCTCCTACAATCCGGCATTACCCGCTTCGGCGGGTTTTTTTATTCTGGTGTCTTTTACTGGGAGTTAGTCATGAGTCAAATCACTGTTCGTTCGGTTGCTTACCAGCTTGATGGCCAGTCCTTTGAAAGCCGTCTGGCATTTGATGCCAACCACAAAGGCCCGCGCCCGGGATTGTTGATGGCGCCAAACTGGATGGGTATCAGCGCCGGCGCCGAGGAAATCGCCAAGTCGGTGGCGTCCAAGGGGTATGTGGTGTTGATCGCGGACGTTTATGGCCAATCGGTTCGTCCACAGAACGGCGACGAGGCGGGGGCGGCGATGATGCCCCTGAAGAATGACCGTGCGTTGCTGCGCAAGCGCTTGCAGGCGGCATTCGAACAGTTGCAGAGCCAAGGCGAGGCCGCAGTCGATACCTCGAAACTGGCGACGTTCGGTTTCTGCTTCGGCGGTTGCTGCGCGTTGGACCTGGCCCGTACGGGTGCGCCAGTGAAGGCGGCAGTCTCGTTCCACGGGAGTCTGGATTCACCGAGTCCGGCCGATGCCAACAACATCAAGGGTTCGGTGTTGGTGTTGCACGGCGCCTCTGATCCACTGGTGCCAAAGGAGCAACTGCCCGCGTTCGAAAATGAAATGAATGCGGCGGGGGTGGATTGGCAGTTGCTGAGCTATGGCGGCGCCGTGCATTCGTTTACGGACCCGCATGCGAATGTGCCGGGGATGATGATGTATGACGCGAAGACGGCCGCTCGGGCGTTTACGTCGATGCATAATCTGCTGGATGAAGTGTTTAAAGGTTGATTGCTGTTTTCTCCACTGAAAATATCGCTGTCAGTGCTGGCCTCTTCGCGAGCAGGCTCGCTCCCACAATGGAATGCATTCCCCCTGTGGGAGCGAGCCTGCTCGCGATGGCGGTGTAGCTACCACCGAGGATTCTAGGGCAGTTCGATCCGCTCACTTTCCCCCGGCACCGTCGGCCAATCCCCGGCCGCCCAACGTCGCCGGGCTTCATCGATGACTGCCGGATCGCTCGCCACAAAATTCCAGTTGATCCGTCGCGGCCCATCCAGCGGCGCCCCACCAAACAGCACTGCATGACAGTCACTCTCGGCGAACAGGGTCATCTCTTCGCCGGCCGGCAGCACCACCAGCGAATTCAGCTCCAGCGGCTCACCCTCAAGCAGCGCCTCTCCGCTCAACACATACAACGCCCGCTCTTCATGTTCGGTGGGAATCAGCAATGTCGTTGCCGTTTGCAGGTTCAACTCCGCATACAACGTAGGAGAAAGCACCGGTACGGGTGATTCCAGGCAAAAGCCTGACCCGGCAATCATCCGGATCTTCACGCCAAGGTTGTCGCTCACGGGCAATGTGGCGGCTGGATGGTGGCTGTAGTGTCCCGGGCCCTGCTCACGATCCTTGGGCGATGCCAGCCAGATTTGCAAGCCGTGCAGGGTGAACCCGTTGCTCTTCAATGCCTCGGGCGTGCGCTCGACATGGGCAATCGCGCTACCAGCGGTCATCCAGCTGACATCGCCGGCATCCACGATCTGATCGGACCCGAGGCTGTCTTTGTGCTGGATTTGCCCCTGGAACAGGTAGGTGAGGGTGGAGAGGCCGATGTGCGGATGCTGGCGGATGTTCATGCCTTTGCCCGCCGGATAGTGGGTTTCCAGCATGTGGTCGAAAAACACGAAAGGTCCGACACTGCGGCATTTGGCGGATGGCAGCGGGCGAAGAATCGGCTGGCCTTCGACATCTTCGGCGCGGGGGCGGATCACGAGCGGAGTGTTCATGGTGCATTCCAGGCTGAGCGGGTGACGCATGGAGCATAACCCGCTTGTGCAGCCCTTGCCGCTATTGGCTGAAGGCACCTTCGGACAAGTGGGTTTCAATGCTGACGTCGGTAGTGGTCATCAGCTTGTGGACCGGGCAGCGGTCGGCCACGCGGTGCAGTTCTTCGCGCTCGGCGTCGGTGAGCACACCCTTGAGCGTCAGTTTGACATGCAGTGCATATTTGCCTTTTTGCTCTTCGCTGTTGTCGCGTTTGACCTCGACCGTCACGCCCGTCAGCGGGATGTTTTTCTTCTTGGCATACATCTTCAGGGTCAGGGCTTTGCAGGTGCCGAGGGCGGCGTCGAAGTAGTCGTGTGGCTCCGGTGCCGAGCCTTCGCCGCCTACGGATTGAGGCACATCGGCAAACAGTTCATGTTCATCGATCTGCACGCTGTGACGAAAACCTTCGCTGGAGAGGGTATTGACGGTAACGGACATGGGAAGCCTCGCAGGCAGTAGGAAAAGTCAGTCGATCAAAAAAGACCTTGAAGTTATAGAGCATTCCTCTTAACGGGCGTTCCACTATTTGCAACCCGCTCGTGATCACGCTGAATCAATACGACGATGCGACCGACTGGCTGCGCACGGTTGCGAGTGGGCCAATCCCGGCCTATGGTCCAAGCGATGCCCAGGTGTGACTGGCACGCGATGACTCGCCGCCGGTTGCTGTCCATCCAGTGGGATTCCCACCTCGAGGTGACGACATGCCGAACGACTCCCGCCCTGCCGTACTCGAACTGATCGGCAATACGCCACTCGTGCGCGTCAGCCGTTTCGATACCGGCCCTTGCACCCTTTTTCTCAAGCTCGAATCGCAGAACCCGGGCGGTTCGATCAAGGATCGCATCGGCCTGGCGATGATCGACGCCGCCGAACGTGATGGCCGCCTGCGGCCCGGCGGCACTATCGTCGAAGCCACCGCCGGCAACACCGGCCTCGGCCTGGCCCTGGTCGGCCGCGCCAAGGGCTATCGGGTGGTGTTGGTGGTGCCGGACAAGATGTCCTCCGAGAAAGTCTTGCACCTGAAAGCGATGGGCGCCGAGGTGCACATCACCCGCTCCGATGTCGGCAAGGGTCACCCTGATTATTACCAGGACGTCGCTGCGCGGCTGGCGCAGGAAATTCCCGATGCCTTCTTCGCCGATCAATTCAACAACCCGGCTAACCCGCTGGCCCACGAGTGCAGCACCGCGCCGGAAATCTGGGCGCAGACCCAGCACGACCTGGATGCCATCGTCGTTGGCGTCGGTTCGGCCGGCACGCTGACCGGGCTGACCCGTTTCTTCCGCCGGGTGCAGCCGGACCTGGTCATGGTGCTGGCCGATCCGGTCGGCTCGGTGATGGCCGAGTACAGCCGCAGCGGCACCCTCGGTACGCCCGGCTCCTGGGCGGTCGAAGGCATCGGCGAAGACTTCATTCCGTCGATTGCCGACCTGTCCAGCGTACGTCACGCTTATTCGATCAGCGACGAGGAAAGTTTCGATCATGCCCGTCAACTTTTGCGCGCCGAAGGCATTCTCGGCGGTTCTTCGACCGGCACCTTGCTGGCGGCGGCGCTGCGCTACTGCCGCGAGCAAACCGAGCCGAAGCGGGTGGTCAGCTTTGTCTGCGACACCGGCACCCGCTACCTGTCGAAGGTCTATAACGATCAGTGGATGAACGATCAGGGGTTGCTTGCGCGTAAGCCTTATGGCGATCTGCGTGATGTGATCGCGCGGCGCTTCGAGGACGGCCGGGTGATCAGCGTGGGCCCGGATGACACGCTGCTCACGGCCTTCCAGCGCATGCGCCTGGCGGATGTATCGCAACTGCCGGTGCTGGAGGGCGGGCAGCGGTTGGTCGGTGTGATTGACGAGTCCGACATTCTGCTCGGCATGCAGGAAGACCCCTCGCACTTCCGCCTGACCGTTGCCAGCGCGATGACCGACACATTACAAACCCTGCCGCCCGGCGCCAGTATGGCTGAACTACGGGCGGAGCTGGACCGTGGGCTGGTGGCGATCATCGCCGACGCCTCAGGCTTCCACGGCTTGATTACTCGAGTCGACATGCTCAATCACTTGCGGAGATCCCTGACATGAGTCAACACGATGAAACCGCTGCGCCACGTGGCTTTGCCACGCGGGTGATCCATGCCGGACAGTCGCCGGACCCTACCACCGGGGCGCTGATGCCGCCGATTTACGCCAACTCCACCTATTTGCAGCAGAGCCCGGGTGTGCACAAGGGCTTCGACTACGGGCGCTCGCACAATCCGACCCGCTTTGCGCTGGAGCGTTGCGTGGCGGACCTCGAGGGCGGCACGCATGCGTTCGCCTTTGCTTCGGGGCTGGCAACTATTTCCACTGTGCTCGAACTGCTCGACACGGGCGCCCATATCGTCTCCGGCAATGACCTGTACGGCGGTACTTTTCGGTTGTTCGACAAGGTGCGGCGCCGTAGCGCCGGGCATCGCTTCAGTTTCGTTGATCTGACTGATCTGTCGGCCTTTGAAGCGGCGCTACAGGACGATACGCGGATGGTCTGTGTCGAGACGCCCAGCAATCCTTTGCTGCGTCTGACGGACCTCGCTGCCATCGCGCGCATCTGTCGTGATCGAGGCATCATCTGTGTGGCCGACAACACCTTTGCCAGCCCGTGGATACAGCGCCCGCTGGAACTGGGCTTCGATATCGTGGTGCATTCGACGACCAAGTACCTGAATGGCCACTCTGACGTGATCGGCGGTATTGCGGTGGTCGGGCAGAACGTCGAGCTGAGTGAGCGTCTGGGCTTCCTGCAAAACGCGGTGGGCGCTATCGCCGGGCCGTTCGACGCTTTCCTTACCCTGCGCGGAGTGAAGACACTGGCGCTGCGCATGGAGCGCCACTGCAGCAATGCGCTGGAGCTGGCGCAATGGCTGGAGCGTCAGCCGCAGGTGGCGCGCGTCTATTATCCGGGCCTGCCGTCGCACCCGCAGCACGAACTGGCGAAGCGGCAGATGCGCGGTTTCGGCGGGATGATTTCCCTCGATCTGAACAGCGACCTGGCGGGCGCCAAGCGTTTCCTCGAGAGCATGCAGATTTTCGCCTTGGCCGAGAGCCTGGGCGGGGTGGAAAGCCTGATCGAACATCCGGCGATCATGACGCACGCGACGATTCCCGCAGATACCCGCGCGCAACTCGGCATTGGCGATGCGCTGGTGCGTTTATCGGTAGGGGTCGAGGATGTCGAAGACCTGCGTGTCGACCTGGCCCAGGCACTGGCGCGGATTTGAATGCAACAGGCATAAAAAAATCCGGAATCCTTATCGGATTCCGGATTTTGGTGTCGATCCGGATCAGCTGCCTTTGACAGTCTTGCCGTTGACCGTGCCGTCGAGGAGCATGATGTTGTACTCCTTGCCGTCGGTTTCAACTTGTTGCAGGCGGACCAGCAGGTAATCCCAGTCCTTGGCAAACCACAGGACGGTGATGCGTTTGTTTTGTGTCGGGTCGCGTACACGCTCGACCTTGATCGCATCGATGTTGCCAGCCTTGGTCTCGACCTTTTCCGAGCCCAGCACGCGGAAGTCGTAGGTATCGACGTCGTTGCCGTCAACTACCTGATAGCTCATGCTTTTTTTGCCGGCGGCGACGTCGCGCTGCAAGGCCAGTTGATAAGTGGATTTGTCGACCATGCCAGTGTTTAGCGGGACCTTGACCGGGTCGCCGCGATCCGTGCCAGTGACCATCTTGGTGGTCCAGTCGAAATCCAGATCCGACTTCTTGGCTTTGCCCAGGCCGCTACGTTCAAAGTGGTAGGACTGAGGCAGCAAAGTGTCCTTGTCCAGGGTCAGGGTGCTTTCTTCAGTCAGGCTGGCGATCATCATCGACGCCTTGAAACTGAGTTTCCAGGCGCTGTTGGCTTCTTTGGTCAGGCTTCGTTCAGCCGTGCCGCTCATGGGAAGTTGCTTCCAGTCGGCGGTATAGCTGGCGGAGAAGGGGTGAAGGTCCGCAGCCTGCGCCAAGGGCAGGGCGAGCAGAGCGCAAGCGAAGAGCAGGGCGCGACGCATAAAATCTCCTAGGTTCGAATCAAGTGACCGCTGGCCGCAAGTAACTGACCATCCAGTAAAGCACCTTGTTCACCGAGTGATAAACGACCTTCGGCAAACCAGAGTACGGCCATCGGGTAGATCAGGTGTTCCTGAGCGTGGACCCGCTGCGCCAGACTCTGCGGCGAATCGTGCAACTCTACCGGTATTACTGCCTGTACGACCAGTGGTCCGCCATCGAGTTCCTCGGTGACGAAGTGCACGGAGCAGCCGTGTTCACTATCGCCAGCGTCCAGCGCGCGCTGATGCGTGTGTAACCCTTTGTATTTGGGTAGCAGCGAGGGATGGATATTAAACAGGCGACCCTGATAGTGGCGCACGAAGTCAGCGCTGAGAATGCGCATGAAACCGGCCAGTACCACGAGCTTGGGATTGAAAGCGTCGATCAGTTCGATCAGCGCGGCGTCGAAGGCTTCACGGCCTTCGAACGCCTTGTGATCCAGGGTGCGGGTGTCGATACCCGCGTCCCTGGCGCGTTGCAGGCCATAGGCGTCGGCGCGGTTGGAAATCACCGCAGCGATGCGGACGGGGCTCTCGCCGGTCCGCGTGCTGTCGATCAAGGCCTGCAAATTACTGCCGGTGCCGGACAACAGCACCACGACATCACAGGTGACGGACATTAGTGCGCCTTTAGGTTCTTCAATTCGACCTGGGCCGCGCCTTCAGCCGCGGTGGAGATCTGCCCGATGACCCACGGTTGCTCGCCGGCTTCACGCAGCACGTTCAACGCGGTTTCGACGTGCTCTTGAGCCACGCAGATAACCATGCCGACGCCGCAGTTCAACACGCGGTGCATTTCGTTTTCGTCGACGTTGCCTTTCTCTTGCAGCCAGTCGAACACGGCAGGGCGTGTCCAGCTTGCCACGTCAACCACCGCTTGAGCGCCTTTTGGCAGAACGCGCGGGATGTTGTCGAGCAGGCCGCCACCGGTGATGTGGGCCATGGCTTTGACGGCGCCGGTTTCCTTGATCAGCTTGAGCAACGGCTTCACGTAGATGCGGGTTGGGGCCATCAGCAGGTCGGTCAGCGGTTTGCCTTCGAGCTGGATGTTTTCGATGTCTGCACCAGCAACTTCAATGATCTTGCGGATCAGCGAGTAGCCGTTGGAGTGCGGGCCCGAAGACGGCAGGGCAAGCAGTGCGTCGCCGGCAGCAACTTTGGAGCCGTCGATGATTTCGGATTTTTCCACGACGCCGACGCAGAAGCCGGCCAGATCGTAGTCTTCGCCTTCATACATGCCCGGCATTTCAGCGGTTTCGCCGCCGACCAGGGAGCAGCCGGACAGTTCGCAGCCAGCGCCGATGCCGGTGACGACCTGGGTCGCGGTTTCGACGTTCAGTTTGCCGGTGGCGTAGTAGTCGAGGAAGAACAGCGGCTCGGCGCCGCAGACCACCAGGTCGTTTACGCACATGGCAACCAGGTCGATGCCGATGCTGTCGTGCTTGTTCAGGTTCAACGCCAGGCGCAGCTTGGTGCCGACGCCGTCAGTGCCGGAAACCAGCACAGGCTGCTTGTAGCCGGCCGGGATTTCGCAGAGGGCGCCGAAACCGCCCAGGCCGCCCATGACTTCCGGGCGCGCAGTGCGCTTGGCGACGCTCTTGATGCGTTCGACCAATGCTTCACCGGCGTCGATGTCTACACCGGCGTCCTTGTAGCTCAGGGAGGGTTGCTTGCTCATGATCCAGGCCTTTAGGGGGGATTCAGGGGTAACGACCGAGTCCAGTGGGACCGCCGAAATATACGAGGACGAGTGCCGAGCGCATATTTCTGGGTGCCCGGCTGTTGCCGGTCTGCGAAGGCGCGCGATTTTATCAGGCTTGAGGGGCAGCGGCCATCCTCACACCGACGGCAGGGGCATATCGCATTAAAAAAATTGATATTGACGGTGTGGATGACGTCTCGCATGGCTGTATAAGGTATCGCCATTAACCGTCTATCGTTATGACAGTGCGAAAACTTCCAGTGATCGTGTGAATGTTTTGCGCAAGGAGGTAGTCACAGCCTTGCCCGATCATCTTCATGCGGTCTGTTCCAGCCGCTCTTGTCGTCAGGAATCTTCCATGCGTCTGTGTAACTTCGTGTTTGTGGGCTGTTTGTCATTTTTCAGTGTGGCGAGCCATGCCGAAACCGTCAAAGGTCTTTATCAGGTTCGCGAGCCTGTCAGTAGTCAATCGCAGGAGGAGCGCGATCAAGCGACACAGCGTGCGCTGGATACGCTGGTCCTGCGCCTGACCGGCGATCCCAAGGCGGCGCAAAGCCCGGGTCTGGCGGCTGTACGTAAAGATCCGCAGCAAATCATCAGTCAGTACGGCTTTGACGCCGGTCCGCCGCAAGTGCTGAAAGTCGATTTCGATCCGGCGACCACCGAACAAGCGTTACGCCGGGCCGGGCTGTCACTGTGGGGGGCTGATCGGCCGTCTATTCTCGGTTGGTGGTTGAACGATACCACCGAGGGTTCGAGCCTTGTGGGCGATGCCCAGGCCAGCGCGGTGCCGCTGCGCCGAGCGGCGCAACACCGGGGTTTGCCATTGCGTTTGCCACTGGCGGACCTGAGTGAACAACTGGTCGCCACGGCGCCCAATCTTGAAGGCTCGGACGCGGCGCCACTGCGTGGCGCCTCGGAACGTTACAACGCTGACGCCTTGCTGGCGGTGCATGCCCGCGAAGAGGGTGGCCAGTGGCAGGCTAAATGGCATTTGTGGCTGGGCGATAAGAAAGAAGCGGGGACCGTGCAGGGCGCGGATCAGGCCGCTGTGGCCGATGCGGTGATGCTGGCGGTCAGCGAGCGTCTGGCGCCGCGATTTGTGGTGAAGGCAGGTGTTTCGGGCGAACAATTGCTGGAAGTGCAGGGCATGAACCTGGAGCACTATGCTGCGCTCGGGCGTTTGCTGGAGCCGTTTGGTGCGCGCCTGCAAAGCGTTGATGGCGACCGCATTCTTTACCGGGTCAATGGCAGTGCCGAGCAATTGCGGTCGCAGTTGTCGCTGGCGAAGTTGCAAGAGGTGCCGGCCGGACAGGCGCCGGCCCCGACGGCCCCCGTTCAACCGGTCGCCGATGGGGCGGCACCTGCTGTAGCGCCAGCCCCTGCACCGACGCCGCAATTGCGTTTCCGCTGGTAGATTTTTCTTTCCTTCCTTTTATATAAGTGCTGAAGCAGGAGTGGTTCATGGCCGATACGCGGCGTTGGTTCTGGTTGGGTGGGGTCGTCCTGCTCTGCGCGTTTGTCTGGCTGTTGCATCCGATCCTGACACCGTTTCTGGTCGCACTGCTATTGGCCTATCTGTTCGATCCACTGGTGGATCGGCTGGAAAAGGCCGGGCTGTCACGCACCTGGGGTGTCATCGCGGTGTTTTCGCTGTTCACCCTTATCTTTACGACGCTGCTGCTGGTGTTGGTGCCGATGCTTGCCAGGCAGCTCTTTCGTTTGTACGAGCTGGCGCCGCAAATGCTTGACTGGTTGCAACACACCGCCTTGCCGTGGGCGCAATCGAAGTTGGGGTTGGCGAATAACTTCTGGAAATTCGACAAGCTCAAGGCGGCGATCAGCGAGCACATGGGCGAGACCTCGGACATTGTCGGTGTGGTGCTGAGCCAGGCGACGGCTTCGGGGCTTGCGTTGATCGGCTGGCTGGCGAATCTGGTGCTCATTCCTGTGGTCAGTTTCTACCTGTTGCGGGACTGGGACGTGATGATGACCAAGATTCGCAGCCTGCTGCCCCGCAATCGCGAAGAGCGTGTGGTCGCCCTGGCGGATGAGTGCCATGAAGTGCTGGGGGCGTTCGTTCGCGGACAGTTGCTGGTGATGCTGGCGTTGGGCGTGATTTACGCGGCGGGCCTGATGCTGGTGGGGTTGGAGTTGGGGTTGTTGATCGGCCTGATTGCCGGTCTGGCGGCGATTGTGCCGTACATGGGGTTCGTCATCGGCATCAGCGCGGCATTGGTTGCCGGTCTGTTCCAGTTTGGCGGGGACCTGTATCCCATGATCGGCATCGTCGCGGTGTTCATGGTCGGCCAGGCGCTGGAAGGCATGGTGCTGACCCCATTGCTGGTGGGGGACCGCATCGGTTTGCACCCGGTGGCAGTGATTTTCGCGATTCTGGCGGGTGGCGAGCTATTCGGCTTTACCGGAGTCCTGTTGGCGCTGCCGGTGGCGGCGGTGATCATGGTGCTGGTTCGCCATATGCACGATTTGTATAAGGATTCCGATATGTACAGTGGCGTCGACAAGCTGGAACTCTGACGTGCGTCGAGCGTGCGTGGCGGGCAGCCTGGTTCGATAGCAGGTGGGCCCGCCTCTTGCGTGCGGCTGTCACATGCACCGCCAAAGAAACTGTCATAAAACCAGTGTGTTAACGCAAACCTTTGATTTTGCTTGTGGTCTGTCGCATTGTGCGACCCGCGTCACGGGTATAAACTTCGCAAACTTTACACAGAGGCCACTAACGGTTCCGTTGGAACTGTTCAGTCAGCATGAAACCGATTCAGCTGCCCCTAGGTGTGCGTCTGCGTGATGACGCTACCTTTATCAATTACTACCCAGGCGCCAATGCCGCAGCACTCGGCTATGTCGAGCGGCTATGCGAAGCCGACGCCGGCTGGACCGAAAGCCTGATTTATCTCTGGGGCAAGGACGGGGTAGGGCGTACCCACTTGTTGCAGGCGGCGTGCCTGCGCTTCGAGCAATTGGGCGAGCCGGCGGTGTATTTGCCACTGGCTGAGCTGCTGGATCGCGGCACCGAAATCCTCGATAACCTCGAACAATACGAACTGGTCTGCCTGGATGATTTGCAGGCAGTCGCCGGGCGCGCGGATTGGGAAGAGGCGCTGTTCCATCTGTTCAATCGTCTGCGTGACAGTGGACGGCGTTTGCTGATTGCCGCTTCGACCTCCCCGCGTGAACTGCCGGTGAAGCTGGCGGACCTCAAGTCTCGTTTGACCCTGGCGCTGATCTTTCAGATGCGGCCGCTTTCCGACGAAGACAAATTACGGGCCTTGCAACTACGCGCTTCGCGTCGCGGCCTGCACCTGACCGATGAAGTCGGGCATTTTATTTTGACTCGCGGCACCCGCAGCATGAGTGCGCTTTTCGAGTTGCTGGAACGTCTCGATCAGGCCTCACTTCAAGCCCAGCGCAAGCTCACCATCCCGTTTCTAAAAGAGACACTGGGCTGGTAAAACCTAGTGCCTACAAGGTTTTTGGCAGATTTCAGGCGCCAAAAAATCCGCTGTCCTACAGGGCGTAGGACACGCAGGTGTCTAAATGGGGCATTAGCGCTTAGATGTAATCGCGAAACCGGAAAGTCACATAAAGATCGATTGAATTTGCAAATGAGGTTGATAGCGGGCATAGTCTCGCCTTCTTTACAACTATCAGCCACGGTCGTGCCCATGCTAAATCGCTTTGCACCCCTCGTGCCCCTCGCACTCGTCACCCTGTTGTTCGGTTGCGCTGCTCACTCTCCAGTGTCCCAGCAAGAGCAACAACAGCAGGTTCAAAATTCTGTTACTGCCCAGTCTTCCGCTCTTTACCAGGAAGAGATGGCCACCGAAAAAGAACTGGCCGACTTTGCTGGCGGCAAGTCGTACAAGCTTCCGGGTCTGGCCGACAGCATCCTCGAACGTGGCATGTCCCTGATCGGTACCCGTTACCGTTTCGGCGGTACCTCTGAAGACGGTTTCGATTGCAGCGGTTTCATCGGTTACCTGTTCCGTGAACAGGCCGGCATGAATCTGCCGCGCTCCACTCGCGAAATGATCAACGTCGACGCGCCACTGGTTTCTCGCAGCAAGCTGCAGCCGGGCGACTTGCTGTTTTTCGCCACCAATGGTCGACGCGGTCGCGTCAGTCATGCCGGGATCTACCTGGGTGACAACCAGTTCATCCATTCCAGCAGCCGCCGCAGCGGTGGTGTCCGGATCGATAGCCTGGGCGACAGTTACTGGAACAAAACCTTCATCGAAGCCAAGCGCGCACTCGCGATGGCCCCGACCGCAGCCCCGACGATCGTCACGGCGCGCCAATAAGCGGACAGTTTGTAAGGTGAACTTAAAGTCTTACTTGAAGTTTGCCGTTTAGCCGCTAGAATCCAGATCTATTATTGATGGCAAACCGCCTGCGTCCTGCGCAGGCGGTTTTCTTTTCTGCGTCCCCTGCAGAAAAAGCCGCAGCCAGATCAGGATGTTCTGCCATGACGACGTCGGCCCGCCTCGCAATCATGTTCTTTGCCGCGCTGCTTGGCGCCTGCGCGAGCCGCCCACCGCCTCCTGCTCCGGTGGTTCGCGCGCCGATCATTTTCGGCTCATCCCAAGCCTTCTCCCCCGAAGCAGAAGAAGTACTGTTCCGCGCGTTGGGCCTGGTCGGCACACCTTATCGCTGGGGCGGCAACACGCCAGACTCCGGATTTGATTGCAGCGGCTTGATCGGCTACGTCTACCGTGATGTCGCCGGTATTTCCCTGCCGCGTACCACCCGCGAGCTGATCAGCATGCAGGCGGCTAATGTGGGCAAGGAAGGCCTGCAAACCGGTGACCTGATTTTCTTCGCCACCCATGGCGGCTCCCAGGTCAGCCACGCCGGCATTTATGTCGGCGAAGGCCGATTCGTCCATGCGCCAGCCACCGGCGGCACGGTGAAGCTTGACAGCTTGTCCAAAGCGTATTGGCAGAGAGCCTACCTGAGCGCCAAACGTGTCCTGCAACCTGAGCATCTGGCGCGTAACCCATAGTTCGCAGAGGTTGTCATGACCGCTCGCACGCTCAATCTCGACGATTCCCTGTATCAATACCTGCTCGACGTTTCCTTAAGGGAAACGTCGGTGCTCAAGCGCTTGCGCGACGAAACCCAGGCGCTGCCCATGGCTCGCTGGCAGGTGGCGCCGGAGCAGGGGCAATTTCTCGCGTTACTGGTGAAGATCACCGGTGCCAGGCATTTGCTTGAAGTGGGCACCTTCACAGGCTACAGCGCCTTGTGCATGGCGGCTGCATTGCCGGATGACGGTTCGCTGATCTGCTGTGATATTCCCGGCGACTACAACGCCATCGCGCGCCGCTACTGGCAGGAGGCGGGGCTCACCGAGCGGATCGATCTGCGTTTGGCGCCTGCACTGCAAACGCTCAACCAGCTCAATCAGCCAGGCCACTTCGATTTGATTTTCATTGATGCCGACAAGGCTAACTATCCAGCCTATCTTGAGCACGCCCTGCGTTTGCTGCGCGTGGGTGGTCTGGCGGTGTTCGATAACACGCTGTGGAGCGGGCGGGTACTTGAGGAGCATTCCGAGAGCGCAGACACCCGGGCCATCCAGGCACTCAATCGTGCCTTGAAGGATGACTCGCGCGTGGATCTGTCGTTATTGCCGTTGGGCGATGGATTGACGTTGTGCCGTAAGCGCTAAAACGTCGGGCCCGTGTAGGAGCGAGCTTGCTCGCGATGGTGGGTCAGTTACATCGATGTCGCCTGACACACCATCGCGAGCAAGCTCGCTCCTACAAGGTGATGTGTTCGGCGGTAATGCCTTATTTAACCGCCGAAACGCGCCACACCTTGTTCCCCACATCATCCGCCACCAGCAAATCCCCCTGCTGATCAATCACCACGCCCACCGGACGACCCATGGCCTCTTCTTTGGCGTTGAGGAAACCGGTGAGCACATCAATTGGCTGCCCGATTGGTTTGCCTGCGCTGAACGGCACGAAAATCACTTTATAGCCACTGTGCGGATTACGGTTCCACGAGCCGTGCTGGCCGATGAATGCCCCTTCCTTGAACGGCACCGCAAGTGTGTTGCCTTCAGCAAATGTCAGGCCCAGCGACGCAGTATGCGGGCCGACTGCGTAGTCCGGAGGGATCGCCTTGGCGACCAGGTCCGGGTTTTGCGGATCGACCCGAATGTCGACATGCTGGCCGTAATAGCTGAACGGCCAGCCATAAAACGCGCCGTCCTTGACCGAGGTGATGTAGTCCGGCACCAGGTCGCTACCGATTTCGTCTCGCTCGTTGACCGCCGTCCACAAGGCGCCGCTGTGCGGCTCCCACGCCATGCCGTTGGGGTTACGCAGGCCCGAGGCGAAGATCCGGTGATTGCCGGTGGCTCGGTCAACCTCCCAGATCGCCGCGCGACCTTCTTCCTTATCCAGGCCGTTTTCGGCGACGTTACTGTTCGAGCCCACCGTGACGTACAGCTTGCTACCGTCTTTGCTGGCGATGACGTTTTTGGTCCAGTGATGATTCAGCGGGCCGGCTGGCAAGTCGACCACTGTGATCGGCGGCGAGGTGATCGCCGTATCGCCGTTTTCATAGTGGAAGCGCAACAAGCGGTCGGTGTCGGCCACGTAGAGGTCATTGCCGACCAGCGTCATGCCGAAGGGGGAGTTCAGGTGTTCGAGGAACACCGTGCGGGTTTCGGCAATGCCATCGTGGTCCTTGTCTCGCAGCAGCGTGATGCGGTTCGGACTCGGTACGGCCGCGCCGGCGCGGCCCATGACTTTGCCCATGATCCAGCCGCGAATACCTTTGCTGTCATCGGGTTTCGGTGGTGCGTTGGTTTCGGCCACCAGCACGTCGCCGTTGGGCAACACATAGAGCCAGCGAGGGTGATCGAGGCCTTCCGCAAAGGCCGCGACCTGAGTTCCGGCGGCTGCAATGGGTTTTGCGCCAGCCGGCCAGCCAATCGCCGGGGCGATGTTCACCGTCGGGATCAGGGTCTTGTTGGGTTCTGGCAGTTTTGGCGACGGACCCGTGCCGTCGGAGACTTGCAGGCTGGCGGTTTCACCACAGCCGGCGAGCCCTCCGGCGAGCGCGATGACAATGATGAGTTGGAGCTTGCACATGCCGGTCGTCCCTATGAATGCCCTATCTATTCATAGAGACGCCGAGAGGATTGAAGGTTCAACCGGTCAGCCGCGTGCTTCCTTGAATAGCACGGCGATGCCCGGGTGATAGTTGCCCGCTTCATTGCGCAATTTTCGGTAAGCGTAGGGGAAATACCAGGCGACGGCGCAGCTGTGTTCCTTCTGCAGGTCGTCGACCATGTCCTGGAGTTCTTCCGGCGTGGCGCCATGCTGGGCCTTTTGCGGCGCGACAAACAGGCAGCCGAGTTTCAGGTCGCTGGCGTAGCTGATTTTCTTCGCGTCGCTGGTGATATCGAGCAAGGCTTGAGTCAGGTTCAGGCTATTGACCCGAGGCCAGCGCTGCGTGGCCTGGAGGTAAGCGCGTTCTTCAGGGGTGGCGATAAACAGATCGGCGCGCGCATTGCGTTCGCCTTCTTCGGTTTGCTTACGGGTCGACGTTTGTTGCAGCGTGACCATTTCCGCCATCCAGGCTGCAGTGGAAAGCAGCCCGAGGTTGGCTTTTTCATCGAACCAATACGGGGTTTCGTTATCGCCGCGCACAGCGTTGTAGCGGTCGATACAGACAAACCAGCGCTCCAGCACCGGGCGCAGGAATTCCAGCTTCGGATTGCTGATGATCATGCCTTGCATGTTGCTCACCCTTGTTATTTTGATTGCGGTTATGGCTCTTTGATATCACTGCTCGCGCTGTGACACAACCTTGGCGTCAGCCGATTGACCGGCGGCAGTATATCGTTCACCGGGGTTCTGTCTTCATTTGACGCTCCACCCCCAACCCTCTAACCTTCGCGGCTTGTTTCAGGTGCTCTGTGACCCTGGTCGACAGAGTGAAACAGGGAAGCCGGTGAGTCATCCCTTCAAACGAAGGGGGTCACGATCCCGGCGCTGCCCCCGCAACGGTAAATGAGTGAAGACTGCGCCTTGAGCCACTGTGTCGACTGTCGACATGGGAAGGCGCGCAGTCCGGCGTATCGCCGCTTATGAGCCCGGAGACCGGCCTGATTCATCCAGCGGCATCACGGTGGGCGATGCCAGGCTTTTTGCCGTCAATTCTTGTGCCTGCCCGCCGTTATCCAGCCTCAACGGAGAGCTCCCCCATGACTGATTCCCCTGATCGTGACGAACGCCATCTGGCGCGCATGCAGCGCAAAAAAGCCGTGATCGACGAACGCATCGCCAACTCCCCGAATGAATGCGGCCTGCTGTTGGTGCTGACCGGCAACGGCAAAGGTAAAAGCAGTTCAGCCTTCGGCATGCTGGCCCGGTCCATGGGCCATGGCATGCAATGCGGCGTGGTGCAGTTCATCAAAGGTCGCAACAGCACCGGCGAAGAGTTGTTCTTCCGGCGCTTCCCGGAGCAGGTGCGTTTTCATGTGATGGGCGAGGGCTTCACCTGGGAGACCCAGGATCGCCAGCGCGATATCGCTGCCGCCGAAGCCGCCTGGGCCGTGTCGCAGCAATTGCTGCGCGATCCGTCGATTGGCCTGGTGGTGCTCGACGAGTTGAACATCGCGCTGAAGCACGGCTATCTGGATCTCGATCAAGTGCTCAGCGATTTGCAGGCCCGTCCGCCGATGCAGCACGTGGTCGTCACCGGTCGCGGCGCCAAGCCTGAGATGATCGAACTGGCCGATACCGTCACCGAAATGGGCGTGATCAAGCACGCGTTCCAGGCCGGGATCAAAGCGCAAAAAGGCGTCGAACTGTGAGTCAACCACGTCATTGCCCGGCGGTACTGATTGCCGCGCCGGCTTCCGGTCAGGGCAAGACCACCGTCACCGCCGCGCTGGCCCGTTTGCATCGCAATCAGGGGCGCAAGGTTCGCGTGTTCAAATGCGGCCCGGACTTTCTCGACCCGATGATTCTCGAGCGTGCCAGCGGTGCGCCGGTGTACCAACTGGACATGTGGATGGTCGGCGAGCAGGAGAGTCGCCGGCTATTGTGGGAAGCCGCTGGCGAAGCCGACTTGATCCTGATCGAAGGCGTCATGGGGTTGTTCGACGGTACGCCGTCCAGCGCGGACCTGGCGCGGCACTTCGGTGTGCCGGTGCTCGCTGTGATCGACGGCACGGCCATGGCGCAGACGTTTGGCGCACTGGCCCTGGGGCTCGCGCGTTATCAGCCGGACTTGCCATTTGCCGGTGTGTTGGCCAACCGCGTCGGCACGCTGCGTCATGCGCAATTGCTCGAAGGCAGCCTGACCGAAGGGCTGCGCTGGTACGGCGCCTTGTCCCGGGAAACCGGGATCGAATTGCCGAGTCGGCACCTGGGGTTGGTTCAGGCCAGCGAGTTGAACGATCTTGATGTGCGCCTCGATGCGGCGGCGGACGCCTTGGCCAGCAGTTGTGAGGTCGCGCTGCCGCCAGCGGTGGAATTCGCCGCCCCGGATGTGATCGCTGCTGAGCCTTTACTGGCAGGGGTGCGGATAGCGGTCGCCCGCGACGAAGCGTTTGCTTTCACCTATGGCGCGAGCCTGGATTTGCTGCGAGCCATGGGCGCCGAGTTGCTGTTTTTCTCGCCGATCCGTGACGCCCGATTACCAGAGGCAGACAGCCTTTACCTGCCGGGCGGTTATCCTGAATTGCACCATCTGGCGCTGTCACAGAATGCCACGATGCTGGCTGCGATCCGTGCGCACCACGTGGCGGGCAAACCGTTGTTGGCCGAGTGTGGCGGCATGCTTTATCTGCTCGATTCGTTGACCGATGTCGAAGGCACTCGCGCTGAGCTGGTTGGCCTGCTGAGCGGTGATGCGGTGATGCAGAAGCGTCTGGCCGCGTTAGCGTTACAAGCGGTCGAACTGCCCGAAGGTGTGTTGCGCGGGCATACCTATCATCACTCGTTGACCAGCACCGAGCTGGAACCGATTGCTCGTGGTTTAAGCCCTAACGGCGGGCGCGGGGCGGAGGCGGTTTATCGTGAGGGGCGGATGACCGCTTCCTACGTGCACTTCTATTTTCCCTCCAATCCGACCGCTGTAGCCGCGTTGTTTGCGCCTGATCATGACACCGCCATCGCGAGCAGGCTCGCTCCCACATTTGAGAGTGTGTTGCCTGAAGAAATGCTGTCCACTGTGGGAGCGAGCCTGCTCGCGAAGAGGCCATGACCGATAACGCATTCTCCGAAGCCGAACGCGCGGCGGTCTACCGAGCCATCGGCGAACGCCGCGACATGCGTCACTTCAGCGGCGGCAGCGTCGAGCCAGAGTTGCTCAGGCGCCTGCTCGAAGCCGCGCATCAGGCGCCGAGCGTCGGCCTGATGCAGCCTTGGCGTTTCATCCGCATCAGCGATCGGGCCCTGCGCGGCAAGATTCAGGTGCTGGTGGAAGAAGAGCGTATCCGCACCGCCGAAGCCCTCGGCGAGCGCACCGACGAATTCATGAAGCTCAAGGTCGAAGGCATCAACGACTGCGCCGAAGTTCTGGTCGCCGCGTTGATGGATGATCGCGAGCGGCATATTTTCGGCCGTCGCACCTTGCCGGAAATGGACATGGCCTCGTTATCGTGTGCGATCCAGAACCTCTGGCTGGCCTCCCGCGCCGAAGGGCTGGGCATGGGCTGGGTCTCGCTGTTCGAACCGCAAGCGTTGGCGGACCTGCTGGGGTTGCCCATCGGCGCAAAGCCGATGGCGGTGCTTTGCCTCGGACCGGTCAAGGAGTTCTACCCGGCGCCGATGCTGGTGCTCGAAGGCTGGGCGCAGGCGCGTCCACTCAGCGAATTGCTGTATGAGAATTATTGGGGAGAGAGTCAATGAGTGTGGCGTTGTTGAGTGTTGCCGCCGTGGCGCTGGATGCGCTGCTGGGTGAACCCAAACGCTGGCATCCGCTGGTGGCGTTCGGCCGTTTTGCCGACCGCATCGAGCAACGATTCAATGGTGGCGGTCGCGGCTGGCGCAGTCACGGCGTCACCGCGTGGGTGATCGCGGTAGTACCGCTGACGCTGCTGGTCACGGCATTGTCCTGGGCGCCTTATGTCGGCTGGATCGTCGAGATTCTCGCACTCTATTGCGCCCTTGGCCTGCGCAGCCTTGGCGAGCATGTCGTGCCGGTGGCCAGCGCGTTGCGCAGCGACGACCTGGACCAGGCGCGCCAACGCGTGAGTTACCTGGTCAGCCGTCAGACCAGTGAACTGGATAAAACCGAAGTCGCCCGTGCGGCCACCGAGTCGGTATTGGAGAACGGCAGCGACGCGGTGTTTGCCGCGCTGTTCTGGTTTGCCGTGGCTGGCGCGCCGGGCGTGGTGCTCTACCGTTTGAGCAATACGCTGGATGCGATGTGGGGCTACCGCAATGAACGCTTCGAACGTTTCGGTTGGGCCGCGGCAAAAATCGACGACATCCTCAACTACATTCCAGCGCGACTGGTGGCATTGACCTACGCGCTGCTGGGCAAAACCCGACTGGCGCTTAAATGTTGGCGCACCCAAGGCCCGACCTGGGACAGCCCGAATGCCGGTCCGGTAATGGCCGCCGGTGCGGGAGCACTTGGCGTCGAGTTGGGCGGGGCGGCGATTTATCACGGTGAACTGCATCAGCGTCCACCACTGGGCGAAGGCGTGCCGGCGGATGCCGACGCCATTGACCGTGGCTGGCAATTGGTCCAGCGCGGCGTAGGGTTATGGCTGCTGATTCTCTGCGTGGGGGCTGAATTTTATGCTTGAACACGGTGGTCGGTTACGTAAAGCGGCGCTCGATTTCGGCATTGCCGAAGCCGATTGGCTCGACTTGTCCAGTGGCCTCGCGCCCTGGCCGTTTGCGGTTCCGGAGATTGCGCAGCAGATCTGGGCGCGTTTGCCGGAAACCGATGATGGCCTGGAGCAGGCCGCTTGCGATTATTACGGCGCCGCCCAGGTGTTGCCGGTTGCCGGTTCGCAAATGGCGATCCAGCTGCTGCCACGATTGCGTCGGGCCGGCAAGGTCGGCGTGCTATCACCCTGTTACGCCGAACACGCCGAAGCATGGCGACGCAATGGCTACATTGTGCGCGAGGTGATAGAGCAGGAAGTCGACTTCTATCTCGACAGCTTCGACGTGCTGGTGGTGGTCAATCCGAACAATCCCACTGGCCTGAGCCTGCCCCCAAGCAGGCTGCTCGACTGGCATGCACGACTGGCTCAGCGCGGTGGCTGGCTGGTGGTCGACGAGGCGTTCATGGACAACACGCCGTCCTTGAGCCTGGCGCCTTTTACCCATCAGGTCGGTTTGATTGTGCTGCGCTCCTTCGGCAAGTTTTTCGGCCTGGCCGGTGTGCGGCTGGGTTTTGTCCTGGCCGAGCGCAAGCTGCTCAAGTTGCTGGCCGAACAAGTGGGGCCGTGGGCGGTCAGCGGGCCTACCCGGGTGGTCGGCCACGCCTGCCTGCTGGATACCGAAGGGCACGTCAGGCAACGGGCGCGCACCGAAGCGGCCAGCGAGCGTCTGGCGCTGCTGCTTGAGCAGCACGGCTTCAAGCCCCAGGGTGGTTGCGCGCTGTTCCAATGGCTGATCACCGAACGCGCCGAACAGCTGCATGAATTCATGGCCCGGCGCGGCATCCTGCTGCGGCTATTCACCCATAACAGCAGCCTGCGTTTTGGTTTGCCCGGCAATGAAGCGGACTGGGCGCGTCTCGCGCAAGCGTTCGGTGCCTACGCTGAGGAAAACCGATGACTGAGTTGATAGCTCCGAGCGCCACTTCGATGGTTCCGAGCGCCACTTTGATGGTGCAAGGCACTACGTCGGACGCCGGCAAAAGCACACTGGTGACAGCGCTGTGTCGTTGGGTCACGCGTCAAGGCGTGCGCGTCGTGCCATTCAAACCGCAAAACATGGCGCTCAACAGCGCAGTGACTGCCGACGGTGGCGAGATCGGGCGCGCGCAAGCGGTGCAGGCCCAGGCGGCCAACCTTGAGCCGCACACCGACATGAACCCGGTGTTGCTCAAACCCAACAGCGACACCGGTGCCCAGGTGATCATTCATGGCCGCGCTGTCACGACGATGAACGCCGTCGCCTATCACGATTACAAAGCCATCGCGATGCAAGCGGTACTGGCCTCCCATGCACGGTTGAGCGCGGCGTATCCGGTGGTGATGGTTGAAGGTGCCGGCTCGCCCGCCGAGATCAATCTTCGCGCCGGTGACATTGCTAATATGGGCTTTGCCGAGGCGGTGGATTGTCCGGTTGTGCTGATTGCCGACATCAATCGCGGCGGTGTCTTCGCCCATCTGGTGGGGACCCTGGAACTGTTGTCGCCAAGCGAACAGGCGCGGGTCAAAGGTTTCATCATCAACCGCTTTCGCGGCGACATCGCCTTGCTGCAATCGGGCCTCGATTGGCTGGAGGCGCGCACCGGCAAGCCGGTGATCGGCGTGTTGCCCTACGTGATGGATCTGCACCTGGAAGCCGAAGACGGCATCGATCAGCGTCAGATCGACAAGGCAGATCAGGTGCTGAAAGTACTGGTGCCGGTGCTGCCGCGCATCAGCAACCACACGGATTTCGATCCGCTGCGCCTGCATCCACAAGTGGATCTGCAATTTATAGGTCCCGGCCAGACGATTCCGCCCGCGGATCTGGTTATTCTCCCCGGTTCGAAAAGCGTGCGCAGCGACCTTGAGTATCTGCGGGCCAGCGGCTGGGATAGCGCTATTGCCCGACACTTGCGCTACGGCGGCAAAGTGTTGGGGATCTGTGGCGGTCTGCAAATGCTCGGCGAACAGGTGCACGACCCTCTGGGGCTCGAGGGCGCGCCGGGTTCCAGTGCCGGTTTGGGCTTGCTGGCGTTCGACACGCAGCTCGAAGCAGAGAAGCAATTACGTAACGTGCGCGGGCGTCTGGCGTTGGAAAATGCAGCCGTCAGCGGCTACGAAATTCATGCCGGCGTGACGACTGGGCCGGCCCTGGAAAACGCCGCCGTGCAGTTGGACGATGGGCGCTGCGATGGTGCACAAAGTGTCGATGGGCAGATTTTCGGAACGTATCTGCATGGGCTCTTCGAATCACCGGCGGCGTGCAGTGCGCTGTTGCGCTGGGCGGGTTTGCAAAAGGTCCAGGAGGTCGATTACCACGCATTGCGCGAGCGCGATATCGAGCGGTTGGCGGATTTGGTGGAGAAGCATCTGGATACTCGGCTATTGCGCGAACTCTGCGGGATTTAAGGTGATTTGAAGTAAGCCATCGCGAGCAAGCTCGCTCCCACATTGGATTTTCGGCGTTCACAGAGCCCCTGTGGGAGCGAGCTTGCTCGCGATGAGGCCCGTCGCTCCACCGCCAATTAGAAGGTTATAAGTATGCTGCAACTGATCCTCGGCGGCGCCCGTTCCGGTAAAAGTCGCCTGGCCGAAAAACTCGCGTCCGACAGCGCTCTGGCGGTCACCTACATCGCCACCAGCCAAGCCCTCGACGGCGAAATGAACGAACGGGTGGCCCATCACCGCGCCCGTCGTCCGGCCGAATGGGCGTTGATCGAAGAACCACTGGAACTGGCCCGCGTGCTGCGCGAAACCGCCAGCGAAGAGCATTGCTTGCTGGTGGACTGCCTGACGCTGTGGATGACCAATCTGCTGATGCTCGACAATTCCGAGCGCCTGACGGCCGAACGGGAGGCCTTGCTGGACTGCCTGGCGTCATTGCCAGGTGAAATCATTTTTGTCAGCAACGAGACCGGAATGGGTGTCGTACCGCTGGGCGAATTGACTCGCCGCTACGTCGATGAAGCCGGTTGGCTGCATCAAGCTTTGGCCGAGCGCTGTCAGCGAGTCGTCTTGACCGTCGCCGGCCTGCCCCTGACTTTAAAAGGAACCGCGTTATGACTCAATCCTGGTGGCTGAACCCGTGCAAGCCGATCGATACCCAAGCGGTCGAGCAGGCAGAGGCCCGTCAACAGCAGCTGACCAAACCCGCCGGTTCCCTCGGTCAACTGGAGGCGGTGGCAGTGCAACTGGCGGGTTTGCAGGGGCGGGTCAAACCGCATCTGGATGAACTCTGGATCGCCATTTTTGCCGGTGACCATGGCGTGGTGGCCGAAGGCGTGTCGGCGTTTCCCCAGGAGGTCACGGGGCAGATGCTGCACAACTTCGTCAGCGGTGGTGCGGCGATCAGCGTGTTGGCGCGACAGCTGGGGGCTGCTCTGGAGGTGGTTGATCTCGGCACCGTGACGCCGTCCTTGAACCTGCCGGGCGTGCGTCACCTGAATCTCGGTCCGGGCACGGCGAATTTCGTCGAGGGCCCCGCCATGACGGCGGCCCAAGGCGAGCTCGCCCTGCAGGCGGGTCGCGACAGTGTGCTACGCGCCATTGCAGCGGGCACGCAGTTGTTTATCGGCGGTGAGATGGGCATCGGCAATACCACCGCGGCCAGCGCGTTGGCCTGTGCGTTGCTGGATTGCCCCGTGGTGCATTTGACCGGGCCGGGCACCGGGCTGAACGCGGCGGGTGTCAGCCATAAAGCCCGGGTCATCGAGCGCGCGTTGGCGGTGCACCAGGCTCAGCGCGGTGATCCGTTGCAAACCCTGTTTAACCTCGGCGGTTTTGAAATTGCCGCACTGGTCGGTGCGTACCTGGCCTGTGCTCAGGAAGGCGTCGCGGTGCTGGTAGACGGGTTCATCTGCAGCGTCGCCGCGTTGGTGGCAGTGCGATTGAATCCTGCGTGCCGTCAGTGGCTGTTGTTCGGTCATCGCGGCGCCGAACCGGGTCATCGTCATGTGTTGGAAACCCTGAACGCTGAACCCTTGCTGGACCTCGGTCTGCGTTTGGGCGAGGGCAGCGGCGCTGCATTGGCTGTGCCGCTGCTGCGTCTGGCCTGCGACCTGCACGGGCAAATGGCGACTTTCGCCGAAGCTGCGGTGGCGGATCGCCCGGCATGACCTTGCGCCTCGATCTGTTGCGCCACGGTGAAACCGAACTCGGTGGCGGCTTGCGCGGCAGCCTCGACGATGCGCTGACCGACAAGGGCTGGGCGCAGATGCGTGCGGCAGTGGTTGAGCAGGGGCCCTGGGATCGCCTGGTCAGCTCGCCGTTGCAGCGTTGTGCGCGGTTCGCCGAAGCGCTCGGGGCGCAACTGGGGTTGCCGGTGCAGCTGGAGAAAGACCTGCAAGAACTGCACTTCGGTGCATGGGAAGGGCAGAGCGCTGCAGCGCTGATGGAAACCGATGCCGAAGCGTTGGGGCTGTTCTGGGCCGACCCTTATTCGTTCACCCCACCTCAGGGTGAGCCCGTCGCGGACTTTTCAGCGCGAGTGTCGGCGGCGATCGATCGGTTGCACGCGACCTGTGCCGGCGAGCGCGTGTTGCTGATCAGTCACGGCGGCGTCATGCGTTTGTTGCTGGCGCGGGCACGGGGACTGCCCCGTGAGCAGTTGCTCAACGTTGAAGTCGGTCATGGTGCGTTGTTTTCGCTGTCGGTCGAGTCGGGTGGCCAGCTTAAGGAAGTGCTCTGATCATGTTGCCGTTCTGGATCGCCCTGCAATTCTTGAGCAGCCTGCCGATTCGTCTGGCGGGCATGCCGACGCCAGAGGCGGTGGGGCGGTCGCTGTTGTTTTATCCGCTGGTCGGTCTGCTGTTTGGCGTGATTTTGTGGGCGCTGAACTGGGTTTTGCAGGGCGCACCGTTATTGCTCCACGCCGCGTTGCTGCTGACGGCGTGGGTGTTGCTCAGCGGCGCGCTGCACCTGGACGGCCTGGCCGACAGTGCCGATGCGTGGCTCGGTGGGTTCGGCGACCGTGAGCGCACGCTGACGATCATGAAAGACCCGCGCAGCGGGCCGATCGCGGTCGTGACGCTGGTGCTGGTGTTGTTGCTTAAATTCGCTGCGTTGCTGACATTGATCGAGCAGCAGCATGGCGCTGTGCTGATCATCGTTCCATTGATGGGGCGTGGCGCAATGCTGGGCTTATTCCTGACCACGCCTTATGTGCGTGCCGGTGGTTTGGGGCAGGCGCTGGCCGATCATCTTCCACGTTCGGCTGGCAAGCAGGTGTTGGCGGTCAGTGCGTTAGCCTGTGTTCTGATTGCAGGCCTCAGCGCTGTGTGGGCGCTTGCGTTGTCGGCGGTGGTGTTTGTCTGGCTGCGGAAAACGATGCTCCGGCGATTGGGTGGCACGACGGGTGATACGGCGGGGGCATTGCTGGAATTGCTAGAGGTTGCGGTGTTGGTGGGGTTGGCATTGACCTGATATTTATGTGGTTGATGTGCTGGCCCCTTCGCGAGCAAGCTCGCTCCCACATTGGAATGTGGTCACCTGTGGGAGCGAGCTTGCTCGCGATTGCGGTTTACCAGACACTCTCAAAACCTCTGAACGAACTCATCTGTAACTTGATTTAATACAACCGCGGGTATATACACGCACCATGCTCGACTCTCAATGTTTATGCATCAATCTGCGACGCGCCGCCCGTGGCGTCAGCAGGCATTACGACGGCGCTCTCGACGGCTTCGGGATCAACGTTGCCCAGTATTCTCTGTTGTGCAATCTACAGCGTCTGGACCAACCGAGTATTTCCACCCTGGCCGAAGCGATGGGGCTGGATCGCAGTACTCTCGGGCGCAATTTGCGAGTACTGGAAGGCGAAGGGTTGCTCACGCTGGTCGAGGGCGAGGACATGCGCAACCGCATTGTGAGGCTTACCGAGGCCGGTGTTGAACGGCTGGCAGCTGCGTTGCCTGCGTGGGAAGCGGCGCAGCAGCGCTTGATTGATCGCCTGGGCGCCGAGAAGCGCGAAACCTTGCTGAGACTGCTGGACGAACTGGCTTGAGGCCAGTTTGTATGATCTTAAGCGGGTATATACCCGCTACCGGAGAACAAGAATGACATCGATGTGGCGTACGTGCGGGTGGGTTCTGTTGGGGAGTGCGCTGATTCTTGCGTTGTCGCTGGGCGTGCGGCACGGCTTCGGGCTGTTTTTGGCGCCGATGAGTGCGGAGTTTGGTTGGGGGCGCGAGACGTTTGCTTTTGCCATCGCCTTGCAAAACCTGATCTGGGGGCTGGCGCAGCCATTCACCGGTGCGTTGGCTGACCGTTTCGGCGCCGCGAAAGTGGTGCTGGTTGGCGGTGTGCTGTATGCCTTGGGCTTGATGTTCATGGGCTTGTCCGACTCGGCGGTGACATTGTCCCTGAGTGCGGGTCTGTTGATTGGTATCGGCCTGTCGGGTACGTCGTTTTCGGTGATTCTTGGCGTGGTCGGGCGCGCAGTACCGGCGGAGAAACGCAGTATGGGCATGGGCATCGCCAGTGCCGCCGGCTCTTTTGGCCAGTTCGCCATGTTGCCGGGGACGCTGGGGCTGATCGGCTGGCTCGGCTGGTCGGCGGCATTGCTGGTGCTGGGCTTGTTAGTGGCATTGATCGTGCCGCTGGTGAGCATGCTCAAGGATAAGCCATTGCCGCTGCTGGGCCATGAACAAACCTTGTCCGAAGCCCTGCGCGAGGCGTGCTCGCATTCGGGTTTCTGGCTGCTGGCGTTCGGCTTTTTTGTCTGCGGTTTCCAGGTGGTGTTCATTGGCGTGCATTTGCCGGCGTATCTGGTGGATCAGCATCTTCCGGCCACCGTGGGCACCACGGTGCTGGCGCTGATCGGGCTGTTTAATATCTTCGGTACTTATACCGCTGGCTGGCTCGGCGGGCGGATGTCCAAGCCGCGTTTGCTCACCGCTCTGTATGTGCTGCGGGCAGTGGTGATCGGGTTATTTCTGTGGGCGCCGGTGACGACCACCACCGCGTATCTGTTTGGCATGGCGATGGGCTTCTTGTGGCTGTCGACGGTGCCGTTGACCAACGGCACTGTGGCGACTTTGTTCGGTGTGCGAAATCTGTCCATGCTCGGCGGGATTGTTTTCCTGTTCCACCAAATTGGATCGTTCCTCGGCGGGTGGTTGGGCGGGGTCGTGTATGACCGGACCGGAAGTTACGACTTGATCTGGCAGGTGGCGATTCTCTTGAGCCTGGTGGCCGCTGCCCTGAACTGGCCGGTGCGTGAGCGGCCGGTGGCGCGTCTGCAAACCCAAATGAGTGTGGCATGAACAGTCTCTGGCCGCGTATCGCTGTAAGCGCCGTCTGCGCCTTGCTGCTGGCCCTGGCGTGGTGGGGGTGGCATCAGGGCGGGTTGGCATTGATGCAGCTGGGCATGGGTGTTTGCTAGCACGATGTAAGGACGAATAACGACGCCCACTAAAAAGCCCCGCCTCTGTACAAGAGAGCGGGGCTTTTTCAATTCAGGCGGCGAGGGGTTCAGGTCCGCCGTGAATCATCAGAAGCGGTAGGTCGCGCCAACACCGAAACCGTTCGCACTGTTTTCGTACTTGGCGTTGTAGGACTGACCCAAAGCGTTAGAGTCGTTGACAGTGACAGATTGTTCCTTGAGGTAAGAGTAAGCCACATCAATGGTCCAGTCGTCGGTTGGGCTGAAGCCCGCACCGACACTGAAGATAGTCCGGTCGCCGGTAGGAATGCGTGGTGAACGATCAGTGTTGTTGGTGGGCGACTGGTCAAGGGAGAGACCGGTACGCAGTACCCACTGCTTGTTCAACTGGTAGGAAGTACCCACGGCGTAGGCCCAGGTGTCATGCCAGTTCTGTTCTTCCGTGATGGTACCAACGATTGGTGGGGCGAGGGCGCCACCGCTTTGTGCCGTTACGCCTTCGTTGTTGATCGTGATGTCTTTCAGGCGGCTCCAGCGAGTCCAGGTAGCACCGGCATAGAGCTTCCAGGCTTCATTCAGATCTTGAGTCACGGAAAGGTCATAGGACTCAGGTGTTTCGATCTTCAGCGAGGCATCGTAACGGTTGGATTTGAGCAGCTGAGGTGGCACGCCAGCGGCGGCAGTCACATCGGTGTGGCCGTCGAGCTTGTAATTCACTTTCGAGTGATAGGTCAGGCCCACGCGAGTGGTGTCGGTGGCTTGCACCAGGACGCCGGCGTTAAAGCCCAAGGCCGTATCGTCGCCCTTGACCTCCACATTGTTGTCGCCAGTGCGGGGGATAGGGAGACCAATGTCCGATTCCAGGGTGCCGGAAATCCGGTTGATGGTAGGGCCAAAACCGATCGATACTTTATCGTTGAATGCGTAGCTGACGGTTGGCTGCAGAGTGACGACTTTGACTTCGCTCTTGCTGCCGAAAGCGCGGCCCTGAAAGCCGTTTTCGTAGTTGGTGACCAGCCCGAACGGAGCGTAGACACCAAAACCAACAGCCCATTCATCGTTGAGTTTATTTGTATAGAAACCCATCGGTACTGTAGTGAACGGGACCATATCGCCTTTGTTGGTTCCGCTGGAACGGCCGCCGGTATCGCTGATATCGGTCTTGGCGTCGATCGATGCGATACCTCCAGTGATTTGCTGGCCTTTGAGGCGGGCCATACCGGCAGGGTTGCCGACAACTGTACTGGCATCATCGGCAGATGAAGAGCGCCCCGCAAAACCAGTCCCCATTCCGCTGATGCTCTGTTCGTTAAGGGCAAAGCCACTCGCAAAGATCTGGGAGGATGCCAAGGCAACGGCGAGGCTAATGGTGGTTTTGAGCATTACTTTTTTCATTATTAGAACTCCTTGTGATCACCGTGGCGAAAATTACCAACATTTTCGTCCCAGCGCCATAGGCTGTATTGCTTGATTTAGAGCGGTTTTGTAGGACAATCAGACCAGATTCGCGACCTGATGTGCGATCTTGTGGAAATGGCGGATCAGCAGGCGACCTGATTCAACGATGAAACACAGGTTTGCCAGGCGTAGGTGAAGTCTCTCAGGCGTCCTTGAGGCTGGAAGGTCTGGCGCCAGATTCGGGCCATTCCCAGCAGGTCGTCTGCTTCGGGGAGTGGGGTGTTCTGTTCTTCTACCAGCAGCCACGCGATAGCGGTGGCGTAACGCAGGTTGACGGTCAATTCGAGGTGCGGGCTACTCAGGAAGGCATGTTGGCTGGCCAGGCCGCGGACCAGGCTTGCGCGTTCCGGGTCAAGTGCCAGGTACCGGTCCCAGAGTGCCTGGTGGCGGGGTTCGGCGATTCGGTACAGGCCGTGTCCGCGGCGGTCATGCAGGGCGGTACCAAGGGCAGACTGGCTGGCGGCGATGCCCAGCAGCAGGGATTCGGCAGTTGCGCTATGGCGTCCGAGATAGATCAATGTCGGACGGATTACATAGCGGCACAGTTCGCTGGCAGCGATACCCATAAAACCCTCGAAACATCAAATGGGCGGCGATACCTGAAGGGGCCTTGGCAGCAGTGATCGGTTCAGGCTCGCCGGAAGCGGAACAAAGGCCGCTTGAGTTGAAGTGTAGTGTCATATTTGCGCTATAAAGGACTGTTTTTAAAATATTTCCAGCTTCGAGTTATAACCGTTATATCGGTTGGTGCTTAGGCGTAGTTGGCCAAAAGAGAAATATCGGGCAATAAAAAGCCCCGCTTTTTGAGCAGGGCTTTTGGGGGTTTCAGTCTTTGCGGCGTATCAGGCAACCAGTGCCTGACGGGTACGCTCGATCACAGCCTGCAGCGGTTCGGCGCTGGAATATTGATCGGGGTACAGGCGTTCGCTGTGACGAGCGATGCCGTGTTCATTGACCAGAGTGAAGCTGAAGCAGCCTTTGCGAGCGGCCATGATCAGGCAGTTCATTGGTGCAAAAGCGTTGGTGAGGGTGCGAATGGCATCCTGGGTATGGATTTGAGTAGACATAATTGGTGTTCCTGCAAGCGACACGGATAAGAACCGTGCAAAGTTAAAACGTTCCAGTGACGACGACCACCATTGGTCGAACGAAGAACCCGACTGGAACAAAGCAGCCAGTTTGAAGCGCTAATGAGTTTGGCGCGCTTGGGCTGGCAGGTAGGTACTTAGGAGGGCAGGCAACACATCAAGGGCAAAGGTTCTGGGCCCGGGGTGAAGATCCTGATCAATTTGCAGGTTGGTTCGGTCAGAGTAAGTGAGCTTGGCAACACCCTTTGCTTTCGATTCAAAGGCTGTGTTGGTGCAAGGTTTACCTGGAAACCATCGAGGTGGTCGATCCCGCTTTTTCGGTTGAAGCTTCTTTCGGGAAGGCTGTCCGGGGGATTTGTTCGACCAGAATTGACTTTCAGCTTGGTACTAACGCCGCGGATACTAACGGATTGAATTGCCGAAGGGAAGCGTGTTAGCAAAAAAATCCCTGAAGTCCATTCAAGCGATAACGCAGGCTTCGCCAGCTGCTACGGAGTATGCGGGCAGCTGAATGTGTTTAACCCGCCCTGTAATAGCACAAAATCCGACGGCTGGTCGTCGACCTTCGTCCTGCCAGGGCCTGCCTGAATCAAGGGTTTGCGCAGGTTTATCCCCAGGCTCAGGTAAAAAATGCGCCGAAAAAGAGCGTCGATATAACCGCCTCGAAGGGACTTGTGCACATATGTCGGGCAGCCTGTCACCGCGCTGTCATCTTCCCTTCAACTGCAGTGGGTGCCTGTAACCAAAATTTAAGTCAATGAAAAACATCGCTTTTTTTTACTGGTGAAAAAATCGTCAGTTTGACTGCGAGCCCCATTCCATAGGGCTTTGCGAGAGTTCAAGGGCGGTTGTCCACTGAGTTATCCACAGCTTCTGTGGATTGTCCCGAGCGCTTGCTCTAGGACGGGCGTGCAGGTTTTTTTAGACTTTACCTGTAAGAAAAAAAGAGTAGAGTTGCGCGCCTTCCGATCCGCCCCACAGAACTTTATGAAGTTTCGCTCTGCATCAATCTCCGCAACCGCTACACCTGTCGGTGTTGTCCCACCCAAGCGCTTTTCGATACGGCTGGCCGAGTGGCTTCTGGATAGCCCGCGACTGGGTGATAACCCCAACGTGAAGCATTTTGCCGGACGTTTGCTCAAGCAGCCGGCCCGCGAAGGGGTTGTGGTCGCGCAAAGTCGCCTGGGCCAGTTGATGTGCCGTGAATGCGGCAATGCCCGGGACCGCCGGATTGGTCATGATCTTTTGCGTCAGGCCGCGCGGGCAGGGGATCGGCGCGCCCAGCAGGAACTTGGCCAGATCGAAGACTGAGCTGTCCAAGACCTGACGCCTTGGTTAACCTTCAAGTTTTATCTCATCGGCAGGAGTCGCTATGGCTATGGACTTGACCAGCATTTTGCTCGGTCTGGCGGGCGCTGCATTGCCGTTACTGGTACTGGCCTGGCAACTTCAACGCCGGGCGAGCACCACGCAGTCAGCGGTAGCGTTGCTGGAGGAGCGTCTGGCCATCGCCCATCTGGCGCAGGATGGCTTGAACGCTCAACTCGAAGCGTGTCGCGACGAAATTGCCGATCTGGGTCAGGCCAATGCCGCCAAACAGGCAGACCTGGCCGCCGTGCGCCGTGAAGTCGAACTGCTGCAGATCGAACGTGACGATGCCCGCGACGCTTCCCACGCCTGGAATCTCGAGCGAGCCGGTAAAGATGCCGAGTTGCGCCGTCTGGATGCTCAGGCGGCCTCGCTCAATGCAGAATTGCGCGAGCAGCAGGAAAGCCATCAGCAGCGCCTCAGCGACCTGCAGGGCTCGCGAGACGAGTTGCGCGCGCAGTTTGCCGAGCTTGCCGGGAAAATCTTCGACGAGCGTGAGCAGCGTTTTGCCGAAACCAGTCAGCAGCGATTGGGACAATTGCTCGATCCCTTGAAGGAACGCATCCAGTCTTTCGAAAAACGTGTCGAAGAAAGCTATCAGGCTGAAGCCCGTGAGCGCTTTTCCCTGGCCAAGGAACTGGAGCGCCTGCAACAGCTCAACCTGCGTCTGAGCGACGAAGCCACCAACCTGACCCGCGCGCTGAAAGGTCAGAAAACCCAAGGTAACTGGGGCGAGCTGATTCTAGAGCGAGTGCTTGAGCATGCGGGGCTGGAGAAGGGCCGCGAGTACCAGACCCAGGTTAATCTCAAGGGGCCCGACGGTGAGCGGTTTCAGCCGGACGTGATCATTTATCTGCCGGGCGACAAGCAGGTCGTGGTCGATTCCAAAGTCAGCCTCACGGCCTATCAGCAATACGTGGCAGCGGAAGACGATGCCATTGGCCAAATTGCTATCAAGCAGCACGTGCTGTCACTGCGTAGTCATGTCAAAGGCTTGGCCGGCAAGGATTACAAACGTCTCGACGGCTTGCACAGCCTGGATTTCGTCTTGCTCTTCGTACCGATCGAAGCGGCGTTTTCCGCCGCATTGCAGGCTGAGCCGACGCTGTTCCAGGAGGCTTTCGACCGCAATATCGTGATTGTCAGCCCGACTACTTTGCTGGCCACACTTCGGGTCATCGACAGCCTGTGGAAACAAGAACGGCAGAGCCAGAACGCCCGGGAAATCGCCGAGCGCGCCGGGTGGCTGTACGACAAGTTCGTATTGTTCATTCAGGATCTGGATGAAGTCGGCAATCGCTTACAGCAACTGGATAAGGCCTATAGCTCCGCGCGCAACAAGCTGACAGAAGGACGCGGCAACCTGGTCAGCCGCAGTGAGCAGCTCAAGCTGCTGGGCGCGCGCGCTAGCAAGAGTTTGCCAGCGGACTTGCTGGAGCGGGCAATGACCGATGTCGATGGGCTGGCGGAATTGCCGGAATAAAGATCAAAAGATTGCAAGCTTCGCCAGCTCCTACACACTACTGATCTTGTAGGAGCGAGCTTGCTCGCGATGAACTCAAGAGCAACGCGTTTACTCCGGAAAAACGCGTTATCGTTAACGTCCTTCGCGAGCAAGCCAGCTCCTGCATTGATCGTGTGCAAACCCGATCTTTTAGCGCCTACAACGGCAAATGCCGACTCAACAGCGCTCGCAACGCCGCCGGTTTCACCGGTTTAGCCAGATAATCCAGTCCTGCTGCGTGCACCTGGGCCACCGTCTCCGGTCGTCCATCCGCGCTGATCACCACCCCCGGCACCGGTTCACCCAAGCGCGTGCGCAACCATGCCATCAGTTCGGTTCCCGTCTCGCCATGGTCCAGGTGGTAATCCACCAGTGCCAATTGCGGGCGAACTCCATCGCTCAGCAGCGCGGCACATTCATCGCGATTGCGCGCCGTCCAGACCTGGCAGCCCCAACGGGTGAGCAGGCTGTTCATGCCGATCAGGATGCTGTCTTCGTTGTCGATACACAGCACCTGCGCGCCGCTCAGCACTTTGCCATTGAGCGGCGCGACCTTGGCCGGCATCGCGGTTTGCGCCTGGGCCAACGGCACGCTGACGCTGAACACACTGCCGCGACCCGGCCAGGAACGAACCTGCAATGAATGACCCAGTACGCGACACAGGCCATCAGCGATCGCCAAGCCCAACCCCAGGCCTTTCTCGGCTCGGGTCTGATGGCTGTCGAGGCGTTTGAATTCCTCGAAAATCACCTGCTGTTTATCTTCCGGAATGCCCGGTCCACGGTCCCAGACCTCCAGACACAGCTCACCCTTGCGCCGCCGAACCCCCAACAACACCGGCCCTTGGGCGTAACGGAAGGCGTTGGTCAGGAAATTCTGCAAGATCCGGCGCAGCAGTTTGATATCGCTGTCGACCCGCAACGTGCTGCCCCGGACGCGGAATTTCAGTCCCTGGTCTCGGGCCAGTGCCTGGAATTCGGCACCCAGAATGTCGAACAACTCATTGAGCACGAACGGTTTGGGATCGGGGTTGATCTTGCCGTTCTCCAGGCGGGAAATGTCCAGCAGATCGCTGATCAAATCCTCAGCCGAGCGCAGTGAGGAGTCCAGGTGATGGACCAGTTTCTGCGCCTCGCTGGACAGGCCATCGTCTTGATGGGACAGGGCCGCGGAGAACAACCTCGCAGCGTTCAGCGGTTGCATCAAGTCATGGCTGACAGCGGCCAGGAAACGGGTTTTCGACTGGTTCGCCAATTCGGCAGTACCCTTGGCTTCGGTCAGGGCCACGTTGAGTTGCGAGAGTTCGTGGGTTCGCTCGGTGACGCGCTGTTCCAGGCCTTCGTTGGCTTCGGTCAGCGCTTGCTCGGCTTCGCGGAACGCGGTGATGTCGGTGAAACTCATGACGAACCCGCCGCCAGGCATTGGGTTGCCGATCAGTTCGATCACCCGCCCATTGGGGAACAGACGCTCGGACGTGTGGGCCCGGCCCTGACGCATCCAGTGCAGACGGCGGGCGACGTGAACTTCGGCTTCACCGGGACCGCACAGACCGCGCTCGGCATTGTAGCGAATGATGTCGGCAATCGGTCGGCCGACGCTGATCAAACCCTCCGGGTAATTGAACAGCTCCAGGTAACGGCGATTCCAGGCCACCAGTTTCAGCGACTGGTCGACCACGCTGATGCCCTGGGTAATGTTCTCGATCGCCCCTTGCAGCAACGCGCGGTTAAATTGCAGCACTTCCGAGGCTTCGTCGGCGATACGCACGACATCCTCCAGTTGCATCTCCCGACCTTCGATGGCGGCTTTTACCACGGCCCGAGTCGAAGACGCACCAAGCACACCGGCCAGCAAGCGTTCGGTGTGGGCGATCCATTCGCCGTCGGCATTCTGGTTCGGGTTGAAGCCTTTGCCCTGACGGTAGGCGAAACGGATGAAACTCTGCCGGGCGCGTTCTTCACCGACGAAGCGGGCGGCCAGTTGCAGCAAATCGTCGATTTGTACGGACAGCAGCGAGCGGGCGCTGGGACGGGCGCTGATTTCCTGACCGATGAAACGACCGGCCTGCCAGTGTTCCGAAACCCGTGTACGTGACAGCACCGACACCCAGGCGAACAGGGTGAAGTTGGCCGCCAGCGACAACACCACGCCTTGGGTCAGCGGGGTGAGCGGCAGATTCAACGGGTTGCCATGCAGCCAGGCCAAGCCAGGGAAACTGCTCAGCGACCAACCCAGGCTACGGGCGGCAATCGGCAGGATCAGCGTGTAGAACCAGAGGAATGTCCCGGCAGCGAGGCCGGCAAAGACACCACGGCGATTGGCCTGTTTCCAGTACAGCGCACCGAGCATGGCCGGCGCGAGTTGAGTCACGGCAGCGAAGGCGATCTGGCCGATGGTCGCCAGGCTCGCGGTCGACCCCAGCAGGCGGTAACTGACGTAGGCCAGCAGCAGAATCACCACGATACTGACGCGGCGTACCGAGAGCATCCACTGGCGGAACACTTCAAAGGGCCGCTCGGCATTGTTGCGGCGCAGCAACCACGGTAACAACATGTCGTTGGAGACCATGGTCGACAGCGCCACACTGGCCACAATCACCATGCCGGTCGCCGCCGAGGCGCCCCCGATAAATGCCAGCAGCGCCAACGCAGGGTGCGCCTGAGCCAGTGGCAGGCTGATGACGAAAGAATCCGGCAACACCGAACTCGGCAGCATCATCTGACCCGCAAGCGCGATCGGTACTACAAACAATGCAGCCAACGCGAGGTAGGCCGGGAACACCCACTTGGCCAGGCGCAGATCCTGAGGATCGATGTTTTCCACAACCGTCACATGGAACTGTCGGGGCAGGCAGATGATTGCCATCATCGCCACACCGGTCTGCACCACCATCGACGGCCAGTTGACGGTTTCCTTCCAGTACGCTTCCAGGCGTGGGGCGAGCATGGCCTGGTCGAACAGGTCGTCGAAGCCGTCATACAGGCCGTAGGTCACGAATGCGCCGACCGCCAGAAAGGCGAACAGCTTGACCAGCGCCTCGAACGCAATCGCCAGCACCATGCCGCGGTGGTGTTCCGTGGCGTCGAGGTTGCGAGTACCGAAGACGATGGTGAACAACGCCAGCACCAGTGACACGATCAGCGCAGTATCCTGCGCGCGAACTCCCATGGCATCGGCGCCCGCGCCAATCAACAGGTTCACCCCGAGCACGATGCCTTTGAGTTGCAACGCAATGTAGGGCAGCACGCCGACCAGGCAGATGAGCGCCACCACCACCGCCAGTGACTGCGATTTGCCGTAGCGCGCGGCGATGAAGTCGGCAATGGAGGTGATGTTCTCCTGCTTGCTGATCATCACCATTTTTTGCAGGACCCACGGCGCACAGACCAGCAGCACAATCGGCCCGAGGTAAATCGGCAGGAATGACCAGAGTTGCTCGGCGGCCTGGCCCACCGCGCCAAAGAAAGTCCAGCTGGTGCAGTAGACCGCCAGTGACAGACTGTACACCCAGGCTCGCACCCGCGGCGGCAATGGCGCGCTGCGTCGATCGCCGTAAAAGGCGATGGCGAACATGATGGCCATATAGGCAAGGGCGACGGCTGCGATCAGCCCGCTGGACAGCGACATGAGAACTCCAGGCAAAAGACTCCCGGGACTCCCGCCCGGTCTAGACAGTCTCGCACGATGACAGGGGTTAGTCAGTGTCGACCAAGGTCGCGGGGCGGCGGGGTGTCGCAGGGTGTGCATCAGGTGTCTGGGTGAGTTTACTGGCCCCTTCGCGAGCAGGCTCGCTCCCACACAGGAACGCGATCACCTGTAGGAGCGAGCCTGCAGGCGAAGGGCTTGAAAGCAACGCATTCATTCAGGACGAACGCGTTATCGTTAACGTCCTTCGCGAGCAGGCTCGCTCCCACACGGGCGCGCGATCACCTGTAGGAGCGAGCTTGCTCGCGAAGGGCTTGAAAGCAACGCATTCATTCAGGACGAGCGCGTTATCGTTAACGTCCTTCGCGAGCAGGCTCGCTCCCACACGGGAGCGCGATCACCTGTAGGAGCGAGCTTGCTCGCGAAGGGCTTGAAAGCAACGCATTCATTCCGGACGAACGCGTTATCGTTAACGTCCTTCGCGAGCAGGCTCGCTCCCACGCGGGAGCGCGATCATCTGTAGGAGCGAGCTTGCTCGCGAAGGCGTTGTTAAGGTCGAAGCTTTTTATCATCTGTAAAATAGATAACAGTTAGAGATATTACCCGTTATATCGATATTCGATTTGGATCTACCATGAGCTCCACCCCACCAGGGGACAGGAGATCGCCATGACATGCCTCAATAGCGCCAAGCCCGGTATCAAACCGTTCACTCACTTGCAGCACCCGCGCGAAGTCATTCGCCAGTTCACCCCCAACTGGTTCGCGGCCACCATGGGCACCGGCGTATTGGCGTTGGCGCTGGCGCAATTGCCCGTCGCGATGCCCGGCTTGCGAGTGTTTGCCGAAGCCCTATGGCTGTTCAATATCGTCCTGTTCATTTTGTTCACGGCGGTTTACACCGCGCGTTGGGCGCTGTTTTTCGACGAGGCGCGGCGGATCTTCGGCCACTCCACGGTATCGATGTTTTTCGGCACTATCCCCATGGGCCTGGCGACGATCATCAATGGTTTTCTGGTGTTTGGTCTGCCGCGCTGGGGCGACGGCGTAATTCATGTCGCCGAGGTGCTGTGGTGGCTGGACGTGGCGATGTCGCTGGCCTGCGGTGTGCTGATTCCCTACTTGATGTTTACCCGTCAGGAACACAGCATCGACCAGATGACCGCTGTTTGGCTGTTGCCGGTGGTGGCAGCGGAAGTAGCAGCTGCCAGCGGTGGTCTGTTGGCGCCGCATCTGGTGGATGCCCATTCGCAACTCGTTGTACTGGTGACCAGCTACGTGCTTTGGGCCTTTTCCCTGCCGGTAGCGTTCAGCATCCTGACCATCCTGTTGCTGCGCATGGCGTTGCATAAATTGCCCCACGAAAACATGGCAGCGTCGAGTTGGCTGGCGCTTGGTCCGATTGGCACCGGGGCGCTCGGCATGTTGCTGCTGGGCGCCGACGCGCCGGTCATCTTTGCCGCCAACGGCTTTGCGGGCATCGGTGAAATCGCCGCCGGACTAGGGCTGGTGGCAGGCATTACGCTGTGGGGGTTTGGTTTGTGGTGGATGCTGGTGGCGGTGCTGATCACGGCGCGTTATCTGCGCTCCGGCATCCCGTTCAACCTCGGCTGGTGGGGCTTCACCTTTCCGTTGGGGGTCTATTCTTTAGCGACGTTGAAACTGGCCAGCACCTTGAACCTCACCTTTTTCAGTGCTTTTGGCTGTGTGCTGGTGGCGTTGCTGGCAGTGATGTGGGTGATCGTCGCCAGGCGTACCGTGCAAGGCGCGTGGCGGGGCGAATTGTTTGTTTCGCCGTGCATTGCAGGATTAAAGAAATAACCCCTAAAGATTAGGTAATGTGTGGCCTGGATCGATGTTCGGCATTCCAATAACAGAATCCACGCCACTCTATGCCAGTCAGGGACACACGGAAGATGAGCCACCCCTCACAGTTCACCTTGCTTCGCACCCGGCGCTTCTTGCCGTTTTTCGTGACACAGTCCCTCGGGGCGTTCAACGACAACATTTTCAAGCAGTCGTTGATCCTTGCCATTCTGTACAAATTGACTATCGAGGGTGATCGCTCTATTTGGGTCAACCTGTGTGCGCTGCTATTCATCCTGCCGTTCTTTCTGTTCTCGGCGCTGGCCGGTCAGTTTGGCGAGAAGTTCGCCAAGGATGCGTTGATCCGTCTGATCAAGCTCGGGGAAATCGCCATCATGGCGGTCGGCTCGGTCGGTTTCCTGTTCGATCATCTGTCGCTGATGCTGGTGGCGTTGTTTGCCATGGGCACGCACTCGGCGCTGTTCGGGCCGGTGAAATACTCAATCCTGCCCCAGGCCTTGCATGAAGACGAGCTGGTGGGCGGCAACGGGCTGGTGGAAATGGGCACCTTCCTGGCGATTCTCGCCGGGACCATTGGCGCCGGAATCATGATGTCGTCCGCTCATTACGCGCCCATCGTCTCCACGGCGATCATTGGTGTCGCAGTGCTTGGCTATCTGGCCAGTCGCAGCATTCCTCGCGCCGTAGCGGCATCGCCGGAAATGCGCCTGAACTGGAATATTTTCAGCCAGTCCTGGGCCACGTTAAAACTGGGCCTGGGCCAGACTCCGGCCGTGTCGCGCTCGATTGTCGGCAACTCGTGGTTCTGGTTTGTCGGGGCGATTTATCTGACGCAGATCCCGGCGTATGCCAAGGAGTGGATGCACGGTGACGAAACCGTGGTGACGTTGATTCTGACGGTGTTTTCGGTCGGTAT
Source organism: Pseudomonas sp. ASL7 (assembly GCF_056680375.1). Taxonomy (NCBI): domain Bacteria; kingdom Pseudomonadati; phylum Pseudomonadota; class Gammaproteobacteria; order Pseudomonadales; family Pseudomonadaceae; genus Pseudomonas; species Pseudomonas sp. ASL7. The sequence continues at coordinate 280,963 of NZ_CM155279.1, forward strand.
CGCACTCGGTTCGATGCTCTGCGAGAAACTCTCCGGGCGCAAAGTCGAGATCGGTCTGGTGCCGTTCGGGTCTTTCGGTCTGACGGTGTTTGGTTTGCTGTTGTGGTGGCATTCCGGTGGAATCCCGGACAGCGTCGAGGGCCATGGCTGGATTGCCGTCCTCGGTTTTGGCCACGCCTGGCTGGTGTTGATGGATGTCCTTGGGTTGGGGATTTTCGGTGGCTTCTACATTGTGCCGCTGTACGCACTGATCCAGTCGCGTACGCCGGAGAAGGAACGGGCGCGGGTGATCGCCGCCAACAACATTCTTAATGCGTTGTTCATGGTGGTGTCGGCGATTGTCTCGATCGTTTTGCTGAGCATCGTCAAACTGTCGATCCCGCAGCTGTTCCTGGTGGTTTCGCTGTTGAACATCGGTGTTAACGCCTACATCTTCAAAATTGTCCCCGAGTTCAGCATGCGCTTCATGATCTGGCTGCTCAGCCATTCCATGTACCGCGTGGAGCATCGCAACCTGGAGTTGATTCCCGATGAAGGCGCGGCATTGCTGGTCTGCAACCACGTGTCGTTTGTTGATGCCTTGCTGATTGGCGGTGCGGTGCGTCGGCCGATTCGTTTTGTGATGTATTACAAAATCTACAACCTGCCGGTACTGAACTTCATTTTTCGCACCGCCGGGACTATTCCGATCGCCGGGCGTCAGGAGGATATTCAGATTTACGAAAAGGCCTTCACCCGGATTGCCCAGTACCTGAAGGAGGGTGAGCTGGTGTGCATCTTCCCTGAAGGCAAGTTGACCGCCGATGGCGAGATCAACGAGTTCAAGGGCGGGCTGACGCGGATTCTCCAAGAGACGCCAGTGCCGGTGATTCCGTTGGCTTTGCAGGGGCTGTGGGGGAGTTTTTTCAGCCGCGATCCTGGCAAGGGGTTGTTCCGTCGCCTGTGGTCTCGGGTTACGCTGGTGGCGGGACCTGCGGTGGCCGTCGAGGTGGCAGAGCCGGCCAGATTGCAAGGTTTGGTAGGGGCGTTGCGTGGCGCTGTTCGCTGACGTCAACCTGTAGGAGCGAGCTTGCTCGCGATGTACGTGAGGGCGCCGCGTTCATCCAGGCAGCCCCCGTCATCGTTGACGATCATCGCGAGCAAGCTCGCTCCTACAGGTCAGCGGGGTTCAACCCGCCATTGCTAAGCGGTTACGTCCCTCGCGCTTGGCCACATACAGTGCACTGTCGGCACGTCGCAACAGGCTTTCGACAGATTCGCCGGGCAACAGGGTCGAGCAGCCAAGGCTGACCGTCAGCTCGATCACGCTGCCATCGGCCGAATAGTCATGGGCCTGCACTGCAAACCGCAGTCGTTCGCCAACCATGGCGGCGGCTTCCCGGCTGGTGTTGGACAGCAGGATCAGGAACTCTTCGCCACCAAACCGGAACACCATGTCCACGTTGCGCAACTGCTCTTTGATCGAGGTGGCGACAGCTTTGAGCACGTCATCGCCGGCACTGTGGCCGTGGGTGTCGTTGATGTGTTTGAAGTGATCGATGTCCAGCATCAACAGCGACAGAGGCTGCAGGTGGCGCCGCGACATCTCGACTTCCCGCAGTAGCGTCTGATCCATCGCGATGCGGTTTCCGGTGCCGGTGAGCGGATCGCGCAATGCACTTTGGGTGGCGGCGCGGTATAGCAGGGCGTTGCGCATCGGAAACAGCAGCGCAGACAGTGACGACTCGAGGTTGCCCTGTTCCTGATCGCTGAAGCGTTGATTACGGCGGAAGACCAGTTCACCCAGGTGTTCGCCTTCATGGCTGAGACTGTAACTGATCGAGTGATGGCCGCGCAGGCCGAACTCCAGGCGTAAGTCACTGGACTTGTGCTCATAGCTCAAGGCGTCCAGCGGTATCAGTTTCTGAATTTCACGAAAGAACAGCCCGAGGATGCGTTGTGGCTCAAGACTGGTTTGCAATTGCAGGTTCAGTTGCTGGCGCAATTGCGCAAGGTTGACTGGCCTCGTCAGAAGGGGCGGCTGTTGACCAAAGCCCAGGCGTTGCAATTTGGCGCTATCGAAGTCAATTGCGTTGGTCTGGGAAGGTGATTTCATATGGTGTGCGCCCCTTAGCGGTAAGGCTGTCTTACAGGCTGGGCGAGAGCGGCTTTGGGCTGCGCGTCGTACTGGTCCGTCAGTCCCGTAGGACATTTCGTACAAGTCTAATCCGCTTTTCCGGGGATTAGTAACCTATCGACTTTAGCGCTAACCACAACTGCTTTCACACGGCGTGTCTTAGGGAATTTAGAGCGAAAGTCGTGCCATTCGGTTCAGTCGATTAAAAATCGTTTTAAATCAGTATCTTGATGGCTTTTAGGCAGAGGTGGTGGAGTGCGGCGGCATTTGTTTGACTTTAAACAGGTGCAGTTGCGACGCGCTTTGAGTGCCGCGACAGGAATTCGTCGCGGCACAAATGCGACGCGCGGCGCAAGCGCGTGGCGTCACTGAGCGTTGAACGCCTGACCGTTGATGCCCTTGCTGTCCGCTCCCATCAGGTAGAGATAGACCGGCATGATCTCCTCGGGCGTCGGGTTGTTCAGCGGGTTTTCGCCCGGGTAGGCCTGGGCGCGCATGCTGGTGCGGGTGGCGCCGGGGTTGATGCTGTTGGAGCGCACTGGAGCCACGGTATCGACTTCGTCGGCCAGGGTTTGCATCAAGCCTTCGGTGGCGAACTTGGAGACGCCGTAAGCGCCCCAGTACGCACGACCCTTGCGGCCGACGCTGCTGGAAGTGAACACCACCGAGGCATCCTCAGACAGCTTGAGCAGTGGCAGCAGGGTGCTGGTGAGCATGAACATGGCGTTGACGTTGACGTGCATCACCCGCATGAAGTTTTCGCCGGAGAGTTGCTCGATCGGCGTGCGCGGACCAATGATCGACGCGTTGTGCAACAGGCCATCAAGGTGGCCGAACTCGGTTTCGATCATCGCCGCCAGCTCATCGTATTGATGGGGCAGGGCGGTTTCCAGATTGAACGGAATCACGGCCGGTTGGGGATGGCCAGCGGCTTCGATTTCGTCGTATACCTGAGTGAGGTTGGCTTCGGTCTTGCCCAGCAACAGCACGGTCGCACCGTGAGCGGCGAAGGTTTTCGCAGCGGCAGCCCCAATGCCCCGGCCAGCGCCGGTGACCAGGATGACCCGGTCCTTGAGCAGTTCGGGGCGGGCGGAATAATCAAACATAAAAAAACCTCAACAAATCAGAATACGGGCGCCCCCTGTAGGAGCAGCCGGTCGACGCTCGATTGCTCGCGATGGTCGTCAACGATGACGCGACAAACCTGACACCCAGCGGCGTTCTCGGGTTTTTCGCGAGCAAGCTCGCTCCTACAATTACAGGCTCAGCAGCTACAGAGGGCGCTATCCAGCACCTTGCGCAACTCCAATGGATGATCCACCACCACATCCGCGCCCCAATGCCGCGGATTATCATCCGGATGAATGTAGCCATAGGTCACAGCGGCAGTCTTGGTCCCGGCATCGCGACCGGACTCGATGTCGCGCAAGTCATCACCCACAAACAGTACGCTGGCAGGGTCCAGGTCGAGCATCTTGCACGCCAGAATCAACGGCTCCGGGTCGGGTTTGCTGTTCTTCACATGATCCGGGCAGATCAACAGCGCCGAGCGCTCGGCCAGCCCCAGTTGCTGCATGATCGGCTCGGCGAAGCGCAGCGGTTTGTTGGTGACCACGCCCCAGATCAGGTTGGCTTTTTCGATATCGGCCAACAATTCGGCCATGCCGTCGAACAGCGCGCTATGAACTGCGCAACCTTTGACGTAACGCTCAAGGAACTCCAGGCGCAATTCCTCGAAACCCGGCGATTCCGGGTCCATGGAGAAGGTCACGGCAACCATCGCCTTGGCGCCACCGGAAATCTCGTCGCGAATGTGTTGGTGGTTCATCGGCGGCAAGCCACGGTCGGCGCGCATGGCCTGACAAATCGCAATGAAGTCCGGCGCGGTGTCGAGCAGCGTGCCGTCCATGTCAAAAAGGACTGCTCTGATACGCATCGGCTTACTCCTCGCGCAGGGTCTGGATCATGTAGTTGACGTCCACGTCGGCCGCCAGTTTGTAATGCTTGGTCAGCGGGTTGTACGTCAGGCCAATGATGTCCTTGACGGTCAGGCCAGCCATGCGGCTCCAGGCACCCAGCTCGGAAGGGCGGATGAATTTCTTGAAGTCGTGGGTGCCGCGCGGCAGCAACTTCATGATGTATTCGGCACCGACGATGGCGAACAGATACGCCTTCGGGTTGCGGTTGATGGTGGAGAAAAACACTTGGCCACCGGGCTTGACCATGCGGAAGCAGGCGCGGATCACCGACGACGGGTCTGGCACGTGCTCGAGCATTTCCAGGCAGGTGACGACGTCGAACTGCTCGGGCATTTCTTCTGCCAGGGCTTCGGCGGTGATCTGCCGGTACTCGACGCTCACGCCCGATTCCAGCTGATGCAGTTGAGCGACCGCCAGCGGCGCTTCGCCCATGTCGATGCCCATGACGGTCGCGCCGCGTTGGGCCATGGCTTCGCTGAGGATGCCGCCACCGCAACCGACGTCGAGGACTTTCTTGCCGGCCAAGTTGACGCGTTCGTCAATCCAGTTGACCCGCAGCGGGTTGATGTCGTGCAGCGGTTTGAATTCGCTTTCCCGATCCCACCAGCGATGGGCCAGGGCTTCGAATTTGGCGATTTCGGCGTAGTCGACGTTGCTCATGGTTAAGTCCTCTAAAACTTGAAAAATCCTGTCGCCCCGGTGATTGGACCGGGGAGCTTACGATTCGTTATGGCCGCTGATGCGCTGGCCCCAGGCCTTGGCGGTGGCGCAGAGCTGCTCTTCGTCCAGGCGGGTCAGGCGGCGGTCGTCGAGCAGTTGCTTGCCGGCGACCCATAGGTGTTTCACGCAGTCCCGGCCGGTGGCATATATAAGCTGCGAAACCGGGTCATAGACCGGTTGCTGCGCCAGCCCCGAGAGATCGAACGCCACGATGTCCGCGGCTTTGCCCACTTCCAGCGAGCCGACTTCAGTCTCGATTCCCAGCGCGCGGGCGCCGTTGAGCGTGGCCATGCGTAGCGCCCGATGGGCGTCGAGTGCGGTGGCCGAGCCGGCAACGGCTTTGGCCAGCAGCGCGGCGGTGCGGGTTTCGCCGAGCAGGTCCAGGTCATTGTTGCTGGCCGCGCCATCGGTGCCGACGGCCACATTGACGCCGGCCTGCCACAAACGCTCGACCGGGCAGAAACCGCTGGCCAGCTTCAGGTTCGACTCCGGGCAATGAATCACACTGGTATTGCTTTCTACCAGCAACACCAGGTCTTCATCGCTGATCTGGGTCATGTGAACGGCCTGGAAGCGCGGGCCCAGCAGGCCCAGGCGACCGAGTCGTGCCAACGGGCGTTCGCCGCGCTGCTCGACCGACTGCTGCACTTCGAAGGCGGTCTCGTGGACGTGCATGTGAATCGAAGCGTCCAGTTCTTCGGCAATCACCCGGATTTTCTCCAGGTTCTCGTCGCCCACCGTGTAGGGGGCGTGGGGGCCGAAGGTGACTTTGATGCGCTCGTGGTGCTTCAGATCGTTGAACAATTCGACGCCCTGACGAATGGCGTCGTCCGCCGTGCTGGCGCCCGGGATCGGGAAATCGAGGATCGGAATGGCGATTTGTGCGCGAATGCCGCTGTTATGGACGCGGTCGGCGGCAACCTTCGGGAAGAAATACATGTCTGAGAAGCAGGTGATGCCACCTTTGATCTGTTCGGCGATCGCCAGATCGGTGCCATCGCGTACAAAGGCCTCGTCGACCCATTTGGCTTCGGCCGGCCAGATATGGTTTTCCAGCCAGGTCATCAGGGGCAGGTCGTCGGCAAGACCACGGAACAGTGTCATCGCCGCATGGCCATGGGCGTTGATCAGGCCTGGGCTGAGCAGTACGTCCGGCAGTTCACGGACTTCGGTTGCGTTAAGCTTCAGCGCGGCGGAACGTGGGCCGATGAAGACGATGCGCCCGTCGCGGATACCCAGCGCATGTTCCTTCAGGACAACACCAGCGGGTTCGACGGGTACCAGCCAGGTCGGCAGCAATAACAGGTCGAGCGCAGCGGCAGTGTTCGGCATCGAGGATTGGTTCCAGTGCTTTTGTAAAGGATGGCGAAGTATACCCGAGCGTCTTCGCGGAGGGATCGCTATAATCGGCGGCTTTTGTTCATGAGTGCGGGGTATAGGATGCGCGATCGACTGTTGGCTGCGGAGAAGGTGAAGGCCATCGATTGGCGTGATGGCGGCCTGTACCTGCTGGATCAGCGTATTTTGCCGTTCGAGGAAACGTGGATCGCCTACACCAGCGCTGCTGGCGTGGCCGAGGCCATTCGTTCGATGGTGGTGCGTGGCGCGCCGGCCATTGGCATCAGTGCCGCCTATGGCGTTGTGCTGGCGGCTCGTGCCCGGTTTGCCGAAGGAGGCGACTGGCATGCGGCGCTTGAAGAGGATTTCGCGCTGCTCGCCGACTCCCGACCGACCGCCGTCAATCTGTTCTGGGCCCTGGGGCGGATGCGCGAACGGCTCGAGCGACTGAAAAAACACACCGACCCGCTGGCGGTGCTGGAAGCTGAGGCCATTGCCATTCATGAGAGTGATCGTGAAGCCAACCTGACCATGGCGCAACTCGGTGTGGACCTGATCCGCAAGCACCAGGGCAACGCCCAGGCGATCCTGACCCACTGCAATACCGGCGCCCTGGCCACTGGCGGCTTTGGAACGGCGCTGGGCGTCATTCGCGGGGCGTTCATTGAAGGGATGGTCGAGCGTGTCTACGCCGACGAAACCCGCCCATGGCTTCAGGGTTCTCGATTGACGGCGTGGGAATTGGCCAACGAAGGCATTCCCGTCACCCTCAATGCCGACTCCGCCGCTGCCCACATCATGAAAACCAAAGGCATTACCTGGGTGATCGTCGGCGCCGACCGGATCACTGCCAATGGCGACGTGGCCAACAAGATCGGTACCTATCAACTGGCGGTGAACGCCATGCACCACGGCGTGCGTTTTATGGTGGTGGCGCCCAGTTCGACCATCGACATGAACCTGGCCAGCGGCGATGACATTCCCATTGAAGAGCGTGATGGTCGCGAGTTGCTGGAGGTTGGCGGCAAGCGGGTCGGGGCAGATGTCGATGCGTTCAACCCGGTGTTCGATGTGACCCCGGCGGACTTGATTGACGCGATCGTCACCGAAAAAGGGATTGTCGAGCGGCCGGACACAGCGAAAATGGCGCAGTTGATGTGCCGTAAGCGTCTGCATTAAGCATCTCCGGCGCCTGTTAGATCGCTATCGCGAGCAAGCTCGCTCCCACAGGTTTTGTGAACGCCGCAGAACAATGTGGGAGCGAGCTTGCTCGCGATGGGGCCCGCAAAGTCAATAAATCAGCTTGAATTCGGCATTCAGTAACCCTCTAAGCCTCTCTCGTCCCCTATCAGCCTGTCACCGGTCAACTAACTATGCTCCATGCGCATCAGGGGGATAGGTGCGTGGCGGCTCTTGTGATAACATCCGGCGGTTTCCAAGGTAGCCCGATGTGGCTACCTTTACTGCGCAGATCCATGGCATAACTCGTTGATTTGTCGTAAGTCGGTGCATGGCACTCAGCCTGCAGCGGCGAGCTTCGTTCGTCCCATATGGATGTGACGAAGTTTCACCAGAAAAAGGAATCAGGCTTCTCATGGGCGAACTGGCCAAAGAAATCCTCCCGGTCAATATCGAAGACGAGCTGAAGCAGTCCTACCTCGACTACGCGATGAGCGTAATTGTCGGGCGGGCACTGCCGGATGCGCGCGATGGCTTGAAGCCCGTGCACCGGCGTGTGCTGTTCGCGATGAGCGAGCTGGGTAACGACTTCAACAAGCCGTACAAGAAATCTGCCCGTGTTGTCGGTGACGTGATCGGTAAGTATCACCCGCACGGTGATACCGCGGTGTACGACACCATCGTTCGGATGGCGCAGCCATTTTCGCTGCGCTACCTGCTGGTAGACGGTCAGGGCAACTTCGGTTCGGTGGACGGCGACAACGCCGCGGCCATGCGATACACCGAAGTGCGCATGACCAAGCTGGCGCACGAGCTGCTGGCTGACCTGCACAAAGAAACCGTGGACTGGGTGCCGAACTACGACGGCACCGAAATGATCCCGGCGGTCATGCCGACCCGTATTCCCAACCTGTTGGTCAACGGCTCCAGCGGTATCGCCGTGGGCATGGCGACCAACATCCCGCCGCACAACCTCGGTGAAGTCATCGACGGTTGCCTGGCGCTCATCGACAACCCTGAGTTGACCATCGATGAGCTGATGCAGTACATCCCCGGCCCGGACTTCCCGACCGCCGCGATCATCAACGGTCGCGCCGGCATCATCGAAGCCTACCGCACCGGTCGCGGCCGCATTTACATGCGCGCCCGCTCGATGATTGAAGACATCGACAAGGTCGGTGGTCGCCAGCAGATCGTCATTACCGAACTCCCTTACCAGCTGAACAAGGCCCGTCTGATCGAGAAGATCGCCGAGCTGGTTAAAGAGAAGAAGCTCGAAGGCATCACCGAACTGCGCGACGAGTCCGACAAGGACGGTATGCGCGTCGTGATCGAGCTGCGTCGCGGCGAAGTGCCAGAGGTGATCCTCAACAACCTCTACGCCCAGACCCAGCTGCAAGCTGTATTCGGTATCAATATCGTCGCGCTGATCGACGGCCGTCCGCGGATCCTGAACCTCAAGGACCTGCTGGAAGCGTTCGTTCGTCACCGTCGCGAAGTGGTGACCCGTCGTACCGTGTTCGAGCTGCGTAAAGCCCGCGAACGTGGCCACATCCTTGAAGGTCAAGCGGTTGCCCTGTCGAACATCGACCCGGTCATCGCCCTGATCAAGGCGTCGCCAACCCCGTCGGAAGCCAAGGAAGCGCTGATCAGCACAGCCTGGGAATCCTCCGCCGTGGTCGCGATGGTCGAACGTGCCGGTGCCGACTCTTGCCGTCCAGAGACCCTGGACCCGCAATACGGTCTGCGCGAAGGCAAGTACTTCCTGTCGCCGGAACAGGCGCAAGCCATTCTGGAACTGCGTCTGCACCGTCTGACCGGCCTGGAACACGAAAAGCTGCTGGCCGAGTATCAAGAGATCCTCAACCAGATCGGCGAGCTGATCCGCATCCTCAACAGCGCCACGCGCCTGATGGAAGTGATCCGCGAAGAACTGGAAGTGATCCGCGCCGAATACGGCGACGTGCGCCGCACCGAGATTCTCGATGCCCGTCTCGACCTGACCCTGGGTGACATGATCCCTGAAGAAGAGCGCGTCGTGACCATTTCCCACGGTGGCTACGCCAAGACCCAGCCATTGGCTGCGTACCAGGCTCAGCGTCGTGGCGGTAAAGGTAAATCGGCTACTGGCGTCAAGGATGAGGATTACATCGCTCACCTGCTGGTCGCCAACAGCCACACCACGCTGCTGCTGTTCTCCAGCAAAGGCAAAGTGTACTGGCTGAAAACCTACGAAATCCCGGAAGCGTCCCGCGCCGCCCGTGGTCGTCCGCTGGTCAACCTGCTGCCGCTGGACAGTGATGAATACATCACCACGATGCTGCCGGTCGATGAATACACCGAAGGTCACTTCATCTTCATGGCCACTGCCAAAGGCACCGTGAAGAAGACCCCGCTGGAATCCTTCAGCCGTCAACGCAGCGTCGGCCTGATCGCGCTGGAGCTGGACGAAGGCGATGTACTGATTTCTGCCGCCATTACCGATGGCGAGCGCGAAGTCATGCTGTTCTCCGACGGTGGCAAGGTCACTCGCTTCAAGGAAACCGACGTTCGCGCCATGGGCCGTACCGCTCGCGGTGTCCGCGGCATGCGTCTGCCGGAAGGCCAGAAGCTGATTTCCATGCTGATCCCGGAAGAAGGCAGCCAGATCCTCACCGCTTCGGCGCGTGGTTTCGGCAAGCGCACGGCGATCACCGAGTTCCCTGAGTACAAGCGTGGCGGTCAGGGCGTTATCGCCATGGTCAGCAACGACCGTAACGGCCGCCTGGTCGGCGCGGTCCAGGTGCTCGACGGCGAGGAGATCATGCTGATTTCCGACCAGGGCACGTTGGTTCGTACCCGTGTCGACGAAGTCTCCAGCCTGGGTCGTAACACCCAGGGTGTGACCCTGATCAAACTGGCCAGTGACGAAACGCTGGTAGGTCTGGAGCGGGTTCAGGAGCCGTCGGAAGTCGAAGGCGAAGAGCTGGAAGGTGAAGAGGGTGCAGTGTTCGACAGCGAAGTCGTGATCGACGACGTTGTTGAAGATCAGCCACTCGACGCCGCCGCTGACGAAGAACCACAGGAGTAAGCGGGCAAGCAGGGGGCGGATGAAAATTCGCCCCCTTGTTGTTTGTCCCTATTGAAAATATCGACACCCCTGTAGGAGCGAGCTTGCTCGCGAAGAATGTTAACGATGACGCGGGTTTTCTGATTAAACGCGGCGCCCTCAAGTACATCGCGAGCAAGCTCGCTCCTACAGTGTTTGATTTATTGCGTGATACCACCAAATCAGAGCGAGATTGGATGTGAGCAAGAGAGCCTATAACTTCTGTGCCGGTCCTGCGGCACTTCCCGAAGCTGTCCTGCAGCGCGCCCAGGGTGAACTCCTTGATTGGCACGGCAAGGGCCTCTCGGTCATGGAAATGAGCCATCGTAGTGATGAGTTCGTGTCCATCGCCACCAAGGCCGAGCAGGATCTGCGTGATCTGCTGAATATCCCTTCGAACTATAAAGTGCTGTTTCTGCAAGGTGGCGCCAGCCAGCAATTTGCTCAGATTCCTCTGAACCTGTTGCCGGAAAGCGGCACCGCCGACTATATCGACACCGGTATCTGGTCGCAGAAAGCCATCGAAGAAGCTTCGCGCTACGGTCACGTCAATGTTGCCGCGACTGCCAAGCCTTACGATTATTTCGCCATTCCCGGTCAGAACGAATGGAAGCTGTCGAAAGATGCGGCTTACGTTCACTACGCGCCGAATGAAACCATTGGCGGTCTGGAATTCCAGTGGATTCCGGAAACCGGTGATGTTCCGCTGGTCGCCGACATGTCTTCGGACATCCTGTCGCGTCCTATCGATGTTTCGCGCTTCGGCATGATCTACGCCGGTGCCCAGAAAAACATCGGCCCGAGCGGCATCGTTGTGAACATTGTTCGCGAAGACTTGTTGGGCAAGGCCCGTTCGCTGTGCCCGACCATGCTCAACTACAAGGTCGCGGCCGATAACGGCTCGATGTACAACACACCGCCAACCCTGGCCTGGTACTTGTCGGGTCTGGTATTCGAGTGGCTGAAAGAGCAGGGTGGTGTTGCAGCCATCGGCAAACTCAATGACGTGAAACAGCGCACGCTGTATGACTTCATCGACGCCAGTGGCCTCTACAGCAACCCGATCAACAAGTCGGATCGCTCGTGGATGAACGTGCCGTTCCGCCTGGCGGACGATCGTCTGGACAAGCCATTCCTGGCCGGTGCCGACGAGCGTGGCCTGTTGAATCTCAAGGGTCACCGTTCCGTGGGCGGCATGCGCGCCTCCATCTATAACGCCGTCGACATCGTTGCGGTCAACGCACTGATTTCGTACATGGCAGAGTTCGAGAAGGAACACGGCTAATGTCTGAGCAAGAACTCAAGGCACTGCGCCTGCGCATTGATGCCCTGGACGAAAAAGTCCTGGAGTTGATCAGTGAGCGCGCACGCTGCGCCCAGGAAGTTGCGCGAGTAAAGATGGCCTCGCTGGCCGAAGGCGAAGTGCCGGTGTTCTATCGTCCTGAGCGCGAAGCTCAGGTGCTCAAGCGCGTGATGGAGCGAAACCAGGGGCCGCTGGGCAACGAAGAAATGGCGCGGTTGTTCCGCGAAATCATGTCTTCGTGCCTGGCCCTCGAGCAGCCGCTGAAAGTGGCTTACCTCGGCCCTGAAGGCACCTTCACCCAGGCGGCGGCCATGAAACACTTCGGCCACGCCGTGATCAGCAAGCCGATGGCGGCGATCGATGAAGTGTTCCGTGAAGTGGCCGCCGGTGCGGTGAACTTTGGCGTGGTCCCGGTGGAAAACTCCACCGAAGGCGCGGTCAACCACACCCTGGACAGCTTCCTCGAACACGACATGGTCATCTGTGGCGAAGTCGAGTTGCGGATTCACCACCACTTGTTGGTGGGTGAAAACACCAAGACCGACAGCATCAGCCGCATCTATTCCCACGCCCAGTCCCTGGCCCAGTGCCGCAAGTGGCTGGACGCCCATTACCCGAATGTCGAGCGCGTGGCGGTGTCCAGCAACGCCGAAGCGGCGAAGCGGGTCAAGGGTGAGTGGAACTCGGCGGCGATTGCCGGCGATATGGCGGCAGGTTTGTACGGGCTGACCCGTCTGGCCGAGAAAATCGAGGACCGCCCGGACAACTCCACGCGATTCCTGATGATCGGCAGCCAGGAAGTGCCGCCAACCGGCGACGACAAGACGTCGATCATTGTCTCGATGAGCAACAAACCCGGCGCGCTGCATGAGTTGCTGGTGCCGTTCCACGACAACGGTATCGATCTGACGCGCATCGAGACACGTCCTTCGCGCAGCGGTAAGTGGACCTACGTGTTCTTCATCGATTTCGTCGGTCATCACCGCGACCCATTGGTCAAAGGTGTGTTGGAAAAGATCAGTCAGGAAGCAGTAGCACTCAAAGTGCTGGGCTCCTACCCGAAAGCAGTTCTCTAAGGGCGGTAGCAAATGAGTGGCAACTTCCTCGCTCTGGCACAGCCGGGCGTGCAACAACTTTCGCCTTACGTTCCGGGCAAGCCCGTGGATGAACTGGCTCGCGAGCTGAACATCGATCCGGTCAGCATCGTCAAACTGGCGAGCAACGAAAACCCGTTGGGCGCGAGCCCCAAGGCGTTGGCGGCCATTCGTGAAGCATTGGCCGAATTGACCCGTTATCCAGACGGCAACGGTTTTGCACTGAAAACCTTGCTGGCTGAACAGTGCCGTGTCGAACTGAATCAGGTGACGTTGGGCAATGGTTCCAACGACATTCTGGAGCTGGTTGCGCGTGCCTATCTGGCGCCAGGTCTGAACGCCGTGTTCAGCGAGCACGCGTTCGCGGTCTACCCGATCGTGACCCAGGCCGTTGGCGCCCAGGCCAAAGTGATCCCGGCCAAAGACTGGGGTCATGACCTGCCGGCCATGCTGGCCGCGATTGATGCCGACACCCGTGTGGTCTTCATTGCCAACCCGAACAACCCGACCGGGACCTGGTTTGGCGCCGAAGCGCTGGACGAATTCCTGCAGGACGTGCCAGAGCACGTGCTGGTGGTGCTGGATGAAGCGTACATCGAGTACGCCGAAGGCGGTGACTTGCCGGATGGTCTGGATTTCCTGGCGGCGTACCCGAACCTGCTTGTCTCGCGTACCTTCTCCAAGGCTTACGGGCTCGCGGCGTTGCGGGTCGGTTATGGCTTGTCCACTGCCGTGGTTGCGGATGTGCTGAACCGTGTGCGTCAGCCGTTCAACGTCAACAGCCTGGCCCTGGCTGCCGCGTGCGCGGCATTGCAAGACGCCGAGTACCTGGCTGAAAGCCGTCGCCTGAACGAATCCGGGATGCAGCAACTGGAAGCGGGTTTGCGCGAATTGGGGCTGACCTGGATTCCGTCCAAGGGCAACTTCATCTGTGTGGATGTGGGGCGCGTTGCGGCTCCGGTTTTCCAGGGCTTGCTGCGTGAAGGCGTGATCGTGCGTCCGGTGGCCAACTACGGCCTGCCGAGCCACCTGCGCATCACCATCGGTTTGCCGGCTGAAAACAGCCGCTTCCTTGAGGCACTGACCAAGGTTCTGGCTCGTGGTTGATGTGACTGTCCCTTCTGCTGAGCCTGGGATCGGCCGCCTTGTGGTGGTCGGTCTGGGGTTGATCGGTGGTTCGTTTGCCAAAGGCTTGCGTGAAAGTGGCCTGTGCCGCGAGGTGGTCGGGGTTGATCTCGATCCACAATCGCGCAAGCTCGCCGTAGAGTTGGGCGTGGTAGATCGCTGCGAAGAGGATCTGGCCGTTGCTTGCCAGGGGGCTGATGTCATTCAGCTCGCCGTACCGATCCTCGCCATGGAAAAAATGCTCGGCCGCTTGGCCAGCATGGACCTGGGGCAAGCCATTCTTACTGACGTCGGCAGCGCCAAAGGCAATGTGGTGCGTGCGGCCACCGAGGCGTTTGGCGGCATGCCGTCGCGTTTCGTGCCTGGGCACCCGATTGCCGGTTCCGAGCAGAGCGGGGTAGAGGCTTCCAATTCCGAGCTGTTCCGTCGCCATAAAGTGATCCTGACGCCGTTGGATCAGACCGATCCGGCCGCCCTGGCCGTGGTCGATCGCTTGTGGCGTGAATTGGGCGCCGATGTCGAGCACATGCAGGTGGAGCGTCACGACGAAGTGTTGGCGGCGACCAGCCATTTGCCGCACTTGCTGGCGTTCGGTTTGGTCGATTCGTTGGCCAAGCGCAATGAAAATCTAGAGATCTTCCGCTACACTGCGGGCGGTTTCCGCGATTTCACAAGAATCGCCGGGAGCGACCCGGTCATGTGGCACGACATCTTCCTCGCCAACCGCGAAGCTGTCCTGCGCACACTCGATACATTTCGCAGCGACCTCGACGCCTTGCGCGACGCGGTCGATGCAGGGGACGGGCACCAATTGTTGGGCGTATTCACTCGCGCCCGGGTTGCCCGCGAGCATTTCAGTAAAATCCTGGCCCGCCGGGCCTATGTGGACGCTATGAACTCCAACGACCTGATTTTCCTGGCACAACCTGGTGGCCGCCTGACTGGGCGGATTCGTGTACCGGGCGATAAATCGATTTCCCACCGCTCGATCATGCTCGGCTCCCTGGCCGAGGGCGTCACTGAAGTGGAAGGTTTCCTTGAGGGCGAAGATGCCCTGGCGACGCTGCAAGCTTTTCGCGACATGGGGGTCGTGATCGAAGGTCCGCACCACGGTCGCGTGACCATTCACGGTGTCGGCCTGCATGGCCTGAAACCTGCGCCGGGCCCGATCTATCTGGGCAACTCTGGCACGTCGATGCGTCTGCTCTCTGGCCTGTTGGCTGCGCAGAACTTCGACAGCACCCTGACAGGCGACGCGTCGCTGTCCAAGCGTCCGATGAATCGCGTGGCCAATCCACTGCGTGAAATGGGTGCGGTGATCGAAACGGCGGCGGAAGGTCGTCCACCGATGACCATTCGTGGTGGCAACAAGCTTAAAGGTCTGACCTACACCATGCCGATGGCCAGCGCCCAGGTTAAATCCTGCCTGCTGCTGGCGGGCCTGTATGCCGAAGGCAAGACGACTGTCACCGAGCCCGCACCGACTCGCGATCACACCGAGCGCATGCTGCGTGGCTTCGGCTATCCGGTCAGCGTCAACGGCGCAACCGCGTCGGTCGAATCCGGCCACACGTTGACCGCGACCCACATTGAAGTGCCGGGTGATATCTCGTCGTCGGCGTTCTTCCTGGTGGCCGCGTCGATTGCCGAAGGTTCGGAGCTGGTGCTCGAGCACGTAGGCATTAACCCGACCCGTACCGGCGTGATCGATATTCTTCGTTTGATGGGCGCCGATATCACGCTGGAAAACCAGCGTGAAGTGGGCGGCGAGCCGGTTGCTGATTTGCGCGTGCGTGCAGCTAAACTTAAAGGTATCGAGATTCCGGAAGCGCTGGTTCCGCTGGCCATCGACGAATTCCCGGTGCTGTTCGTCGCAGCTGCGTGTGCCGAAGGGCGGACCATTCTGCGTGGCGCCGAAGAGTTGCGAGTCAAGGAGTCGGACCGTATCCAGGTGATGGCCGATGGCTTGCTGGCGCTGGGCGTCAAATGTGAACCAACCCCGGACGGCATCATTATCGATGGCGGCCTGATCGGCGGCGGCGAAGTGCATGGCCACGGCGACCACCGGATTGCCATGGCATTCAGTGTTGCGTCGCTGCGTGCCACTGCACCGATCCGCATCCATGATTGCGCCAACGTCGCGACGTCGTTCCCCAACTTCCTCGCGCTGTGCGCGCAGGTCGGTATCCGGGTTGCTGAAGAGGCTCAGTCGTGATCAATAAGTCGCCAGTTATCACCATCGATGGTCCGAGTGGTTCCGGTAAGGGCACCATCGCCGGGATATTGGCGAAGCGCCTGGGCTGGAATCTGCTGGACTCAGGCGCGCTGTACCGTTTGCTGGCATTCGCGGCGCACAATCACGGTGTTGATCTGACCAATGAAGAGTTGTTGAAGGCGCTTGCCGCTCATCTGGATGTGCAATTTATCGCTGCGACGGACGGTCAGTTGCAGCGAATCATCCTGGAAGGCGATGAAGTCAGTGATGTGATTCGGACTGAAAGTGTCGGCGCTGGCGCGTCCCAGGTCGCGGCGCTGCCCGCCGTACGCGAGGCGCTGCTGCAGCGCCAGCGGGCATTTCAG
Source organism: Pseudomonas sp. ASL7 (assembly GCF_056680375.1). Taxonomy (NCBI): domain Bacteria; kingdom Pseudomonadati; phylum Pseudomonadota; class Gammaproteobacteria; order Pseudomonadales; family Pseudomonadaceae; genus Pseudomonas; species Pseudomonas sp. ASL7. Next base: position 297,485 of record NZ_CM155279.1, read on the forward strand.
GAGGCTCCGGGGCTGGTGGCCGATGGTCGCGACATGGGCACCGTAGTTTTTCCGGATGCGCCGCTGAAGATTTTCCTCACTGCCAGTGCCGAGGAGCGTGCGCGCCGTCGATACTTGCAGTTGAAGGGCAAAGTCGATGGTGTTAGTCTGTCGAGTCTGCTAGATGAGATACGTGTTCGCGATGAGCGTGACACCCAGCGAGCGGTAGCCCCGCTCAAACCGGCGGCTGACGCCATACAGCTGGATTCCACGGAATTATCCATCGATCAGGTGCTGGAACGCATCATGAGCGAGATCGCCATTCGCGATATCGCCGGGTGACCAGAAGCGACCCAGGGGACCAGTCATAGTCCTGAGTCGTTTCTTCTAATGAACGTAACCCACGTCGTCTGGGATGTGGAGATGGGCGTATCCTTCGCCCTTATTCAACAGGAATTAAAATGAGCGAAAGCTTTGCGGAACTCTTTGAAGAAAGCCTAAAAACCCTGAACCTTCAGGCAGGCTCCATCATCACCGGTGTTATCGTTGATATCGATTACCAAGCTCGCTGGGTAACCGTTCACGCTGGCCTGAAGTCTGAAGCACTCATCCCGCTTGAGCAGTTCTACAACGACGCTGGCGACCTGACTATCAACGTCGGTGACGAAGTTCACGTTGCTCTGGACTCGGTTGAAGACGGCTTTGGTGAAACCAAGCTGTCCCGTGAAAAAGCCAAGCGCGCTGAATGCTGGATTGTTCTGGAAGCAGCCTTCGCAGCCGAAGAAGTGGTCAAGGGCGTTATCAACGGTAAGGTTAAAGGCGGCTTCACTGTCGACGTTAACGGCATCCGTGCGTTCCTGCCAGGTTCTCTGGTTGACGTCCGTCCAGTGCGCGACACCACGCACCTGGAAGGCAAAGAGCTGGAATTCAAGGTCATCAAGCTCGACCAGAAACGCAACAACGTTGTCGTTTCCCGTCGCAGTGTCCTCGAAGCCGAGAACTCCGCCGAGCGTGAAGCTCTGCTGGAATCCCTGCAGGAAGGCCAGCAAGTCAAAGGTATCGTCAAAAACCTCACCGATTACGGCGCATTCGTCGATCTGGGTGGCGTCGATGGCCTGCTGCACATTACCGACATGGCTTGGAAGCGTATCAAGCATCCTTCCGAAATCGTCAACGTTGGCGACGAGATCGATGTCAAGGTTCTGAAGTACGATCGCGAACGCAATCGTGTTTCCCTGGGCCTCAAGCAACTGGGCGAAGATCCATGGGTTGCTATCAAAGCCCGTTACCCAGAAAGCACTCGCGTTACCGCTCGTGTAACCAACCTGACCGACTACGGCTGCTTCGCTGAGCTGGAAGAAGGCGTTGAAGGCCTGGTACACGTTTCCGAAATGGACTGGACCAACAAGAACATCCACCCTTCGAAAGTCGTACAAGTCGGCGACGAAGTGGAAGTTATGGTTCTGGACATCGACGAAGAGCGTCGTCGTATCTCCCTCGGCATCAAGCAGTGCAAATCTAACCCATGGGAAGATTTCTCTGGCCAGTTCAACAAGGGCGATAAAATCTCCGGCACCATCAAGTCGATCACCGATTTCGGTATCTTCATTGGTCTGGACGGCGGCATCGACGGTCTGGTTCACCTGTCCGACATCTCCTGGAACGAAGTGGGCGAAGAAGCCGTTCGCCGCTTCAAGAAGGGCGACGAGCTGGACACCGTTATCCTGTCGGTTGACCCAGAGCGCGAGCGTATCTCCCTGGGTATCAAGCAACTGGAAAGCGATCCGTTCTCCGAGTACGTTCAAGAGAACGACAAAGGCGCAATCGTTAAAGGCATCGTGAAAGAAGTTGACGCTAAAGGCGCCATCATCACTCTGGCCGACGATATCGAAGCAACTCTGAAAGCCTCCGAAATCAGCCGTGACCGCGTTGAAGACGCGCGCAACGTTCTGAAAGAAGGCGAAGAAGTAGAAGCCAAGATCATCAGCGTTGACCGTAAGAGCCGCGTAATCCAGCTCTCGATCAAGTCGAAAGACGTTGAAGACGAGAAAGAAGCAATCCAGAGCCTGCGCGACAAGCCAGCGACTTCGGAACCTGCTGCTGGTCCTACCACTCTGGGCGACCTGTTGCGTGCACAGATGGAAAAACAGAACTAAGTTCTGTCAGACCATGAAAAAGGGCGACTTCGGTCGCCCTTTTTTGTGCCTGGAATTTGGCGAGCCTGCGCTCGCGCAGGCGCTATGTCGCTTGATCATGAAACCAACGGGTCCCGCACGATGTCTCTTTCTTTAATCGGATCAATCGCTTATTTATAGCTAGTCTTTAGTCTGTAGTGAACGGCAGTCGGGCAGGGTGTCCGGCATAGGGAAGTGGATGAACAAGCTCATTGTCGCAGTAGTTGTACTGACATTGGCGGGGTGTACCACTGGCGCCAAGACTCACGCGGTGCGTGGGGTCAGTGGCATCGAGATCGATTGCTCGGGGTTGGGGTCCGGATGGGAGAAGTGTCAAAAGAGGGCGGCCAAGGAGTGCGGTGCGGCGGGTTACAAGGTCGTGGCAAGGTCTGATGATGCCAAAGATGAGGATGAGTTTCCTTTTGGTTTCAATCCGGCGGGCTATCTGACACGCACCATGCTGGTTATCTGTGGATGAGTGCGCAAAGCGGAATCGGTGTTCCGTAGGTCTGAAATCGGGCGTCTCATAGTTGATAAAGATATGTCGGGAGTCGGGCTGTTCAAATTCATCCGGGCGTGCTAAAACCTTTGAAGCGCTGATCTAGCTGCTTGAAAAAGAAGGGAAAAATATGACGAAGTCGGAGTTGATCGAACGAATTGTCACCCATCAAGGGCTGCTCTCATCAAAGGATGTGGAGCTGGCCATCAAGACCATGCTTGAACAAATGTCCCAATGTCTGGCCACCGGTGATCGCATCGAAATTCGTGGTTTCGGCAGCTTCTCACTGCACTATCGTGCGCCTCGCGTAGGCCGTAATCCAAAAACCGGTCAGTCTGTCAGTCTCGACGGCAAGTTCGTTCCTCATTTCAAGCCGGGTAAAGAACTCCGGGACCGTGTGAATGAGGATGAGGAAGAGGGCGAGGGGCTTTGACGGTCTTTATTCAAGGAGCGGCTCATGCATAACCTCAAACGCATACTCCTCGGCGTCTTTGTTGTGTTGCTGGTTTTGGCAGTAATGATATTCGTGCTGGAAAACCAACAGTCGGTTTCGCTCCTGTTCCTGGGGTGGACTGGGCCGCAATTGCCGATATCGGTAGTTATGGTTCTGGTGCTGCTAATAGGGATGGTGATCGGTCCGATCCTTGGCTGGTTCGCTCGCAAAGCCAGAATGTCGCGAAAGTACCGCGCCTGACCGCGACAAAGACGGGGTTGGCATCGAATTTGTGCCACGGTTTGTCTATATTCATTAGTAAAACCTTTATTAAACTGTAAAATGTTACGCCTGCCCGAATAGCTGCTCATTCTCCATTCGGTTCAGGCTGACTCTTTCAGAAGCCTTTGCTAAACCAGGTGGCTTCTGCATTTATGGATTAGGCAGTGCTCGGTAGGCAGCCCTGTCAGCAACTCAAGGGTATGGTTTCGCGTGAAAATTCTAGTAACCGGCGGTGCCGGATTTATTGGCTCTGCAGTCATTCGTCACATCATCTCCAATACTGCAGATTCCGTAGTCAATGTGGATAAGCTGACCTACGCTGGCAACCTTGAGTCGTTGGCTGAAGTGGACCAAAGCCCGCGCTATGTGTTCGAGCACGTCGACATCTGCGATCGCGAGCAGGTTGACCGCGTCCTTCGTGATCATCAGCCCGATGCCATCATGCATCTTGCCGCTGAATCTCATGTTGATCGCTCGATCTCCGGTCCTTCCGAGTTCATCCAGACCAACATCATCGGCACCTATACACTGCTGGAGGCTGCGCGCCAGTATTGGAACGTGCTGGATGAGGAGCGCAAAGCCAAATTCCGCTTCCACCATATCTCGACTGACGAAGTCTACGGAGACCTCGAAGGTCCGGAAGACCTCTTCACCGAAACTACGCCGTACCAGCCAAGCTCGCCGTACTCGGCCAGCAAGGCCAGTTCCGATCACCTGGTTCGCGCCTGGAGCCGTACCTACGGCCTGCCGACCCTGGTCACCAACTGTTCGAACAACTACGGCCCGTGCCACTTCCCTGAAAAGTTGATCCCACTGATCATCCTCAATGCACTGGAAGGCAAGCCGCTGCCGGTCTATGGCAAAGGTAATCAGGTTCGCGATTGGCTCTATGTCGAAGACCACGCCCGTGCCCTGTACAAAGTCGTGACCGAAGGCGTTATCGGTGAGACGTACAACATCGGTGGCCACAACGAAAAGCAAAACATCGAAGTAGTGCACACCCTGTGCGCATTGCTCGATGAACTGCGTCCGGACTCCGCTCATCGCCCGCACGCCAGTTTGATCACCTACGTCCAGGATCGCCCGGGCCACGATCAGCGCTACGCGATCGACGCGAGCAAAATTCAGCGCGAATTGGGTTGGGTGCCTGAAGAGACTTTCGAAACCGGTATTCGCAAGACTGTCGAGTGGTACCTGAACAACACTGAGTGGGTAGCTCATGTGAAGAGCGGCAGCTATCAGCAGTGGATCGACAAGAACTACGCGGATCGTTCGAACAAAGCATGAAAATCCTCTTGCTGGGAAAAAACGGCCAGGTGGGCTGGGAACTGCAACGTTCCCTGGCACCACTTGGCGAGTTGATTGCCCTGGATCGTCATACGGTCGATGGTTTGTGCGGTGACCTGTCGGATCTCGACGCATTGCGCGCCACGATCCGCCTGGTCAAACCCGATGTCATCGTCAATGCTGCGGCCTATACCGCTGTCGATAAAGCCGAGTCCGAGACCGAGCAGGCTGATCGCGTGAACAGTCAGGCAACTCAGGTCATGGCTGAAGAAGCTGCGGCCCTGGGCGCCTGGCTGATTCACTATTCGACTGACTACGTCTTCAGCGGCCAGGGTTCGACGTCATGGCGGGAAACAGATGCAGTCGCTCCCGTGAATCACTACGGCGCCAGCAAACTGGCTGGCGAACAGGCAATTGTCGCATCTGGCTGCAAACACCTGATATTCCGCACCAGTTGGGTCTACGGTGCTCGCGGCAACAACTTTGCCAAGACCATGCTGCGACTGGCCAAGGATCGCGAGACCTTGAGCGTCATCGCTGATCAGGTCGGTGCTCCAACCGGTGCCGACCTAATTGCCGACATCACCGCGCTGGCCATTCAAAAAGTCATGCGCAGCCCTGAGCTCGCTGGCATTTACCACTTGGCTGCCAGTGGCGAAGTTTCTTGGCATGGCTATGCTAGTTATGTGATTGATTTTGCCCGTCGCCACGGTGAACAACTCGTGGTGACCGAAGTCAATCCGATCGAGACTACGGCCTATCCAACACCGGCTCGCCGCCCGCTGAACTCGCGTCTGAACACTCAGAAGCTGCACGACAATTTCTCTCTACACTTGCCGGAATGGCAAAGTGGCGTAGCCCGAATGCTTATGGAAATCCTGAATAAATGACCACGATCAATCGTAAAGGCATCATCCTCGCTGGCGGTTCAGGTACGCGCCTGCACCCGTTGACCCTTGGCGTGTCCAAGCAGATGCTGCCGATCTACGACAAACCGATGATCTTCTATCCGCTATCGGTGTTGATGCTCGCGGGCATGCGCGAAATTCTGATCATCTCTACCCCGGAAGACTTGCCCTGCTTCCGTAAGCTGCTCGGTGACGGAAGCCTGTACGGCATCAAGCTGACTTACGCCGAGCAGCCTAGCCCGGACGGTCTGGCGCAAGCGTTCATCATCGGTGAAGAGTTCATAGGCAAGGATCCTTGCTGTCTGATTCTGGGCGACAACATCTTCTACGGTCAGCACTTCTCGGACAACCTGCGCTCCGCCAGCTCTCAACAGCATGGCGCTACGGTGTTCGGTTATCACGTGTCTGACCCCGAGCGTTTCGGTGTGGTTGAGTTCGACGCCTCCGGTCGCGCCCTGAGCATCGAAGAAAAACCACTGAAGCCAAAATCCAGCTATGCGGTCACCGGCTTGTACTTCTACGACAACCAGGTTGTCGAGATCGCCAAGAAAATCAAGCCATCAGAGCGGGGCGAGCTGGAAATCACCGACGTTAACCGCGCCTACCTCGAGCAGAACACCCTCAATGTCGAAATGCTGGGGCGCGGTTTTGCCTGGCTGGATACGGGGACTCACGACTCGTTGCTCGAAGCCAGTCACTTCGTGCACACGATCGAGCAGCGTCAAGGCTTGAAAGTGGCCTGCCTGGAGGAAATCGCCTACAACAACGGTTGGATTACCGCTGAGCAGTTGAGCGCTCAGGCCGATAAGCTGAAAAAGACTGGTTATGGTCAGTACCTGCAAAAACTGCTGGATTTGGGTTCCCTCTGAGTCGAGAGGGTTTACTTTCAAACCTAGCGTTTAATCCGTGCAAGCAGGAATAGCATGCCAGTAAAACATCCCAAGGTTGCAGTTTTGCTGGCTGCGTACAACGGAATGCAGTGGATCGAGGAGCAACTGGTCTCGATTCTCGGCCAGTTAGCGGTCGACGTTACCCTGCACATTAGCATCGACCCCTCCACTGACGGCACCGAGGCGTGGTGTGAAGCTTATGCGGCTGAGCATCCAGCAGTTGTAGTGCTCCCAGGTGCCGATCGCTTCGGCGGCGCATCGCGCAACTTCTTTCGGTTGATCCGGGACGTTGACTTCGAGGGCTACGACTTCGTCGCCTTCGCCGACCAGGACGACATCTGGTATCCCGACAAGCTGCACAGAGCAACCCAGGCACTGCAGGCTCGTGGAGTAGATGCCTACTCCAGTAACGTGACGGCGTTCTGGCCAAACGGTAGAACCCTGCTGCTGGATAAGGCGCAGCCTCAGGTCGCCTGGGATTTTTTGTTCGAGGCCGCGGGGCCTGGCTGCACCTATGTCTTTAGAAAAAGCCTGGTAGAAGCCTTGAAAGGTTCGATGCTCGCCAACTGGCAGCAACTGCAAGGTGTAACTTTGCATGACTGGTATTGCTACGCCTTTGCGCGCAGTCATGGTTACCGCTGGTATATCGATCCGGTACCCAGCATGGATTACCGGCAGCACGAGCGTAATCAGGTCGGTGCCAACACAGGCCTGAGTCCCTTGATCGCTCGTTACAAAACCATTCATGACGGTTGGTGGTTCAGTCAGGTGCGCCTGATTGCAGATCTGGTGGGGCAGGGGGCGAAGCCCTTCGAAAGCGTTTTGCTGCAACTGCGGCGAACAGAACTGATGAAACTGTCCTTCAGTGCCTGGCAATGCAGGCGCCGGGTGCGGGATAAGATTTTCTTCTTTTTTATCTGTTGGGTCACCGCGTTGATAGGAAACAAAGCTCAATGACAGCCCCAAAGGTATTGGTCACGGGGGCAGGCGGTTTCGTGGGTGAGGCGCTGGTTTTCAGGATGTTGGTGGACAAACAGTTCGCCCCGATCGCAGCAGCTCGTAGTCCCACGCGGTTACAGGGTTTATGTCCAGTTGTGCCTTTTGATCTGAGCAATCCTAAAGCTTTGTCTGAGCTGAATGATATAAGTGTGGTCGTCCACGCGGCGGCCAGAGTTCATGTGATGAACGAAATCGCTTCTGACGCCTTGGCCGAGTTTCGCAAGGTCAATGTGGAGGGCACTCTTCGGTTGGCAAAGCGCGCCGCTGAATCGGGAGTCAAACGCTTCATCTTCATCAGTTCGATCAAGGTCAATGGCGAAAGCACCCTTCCCGGCAAGCCGTTCAAGGCTGATGATGTTCCGGCCCCGGTGGATCCTTATGGCGTGTCCAAGCACGAGGCTGAACAAGCCCTGAGGCAACTTGCTCGTGAAACCGGAATGGAAGTGGTGATTATTCGCCCGCCATTGGTCTATGGGCCGGGGGTTAAAGCCAATTTTCTGAGTATGTTGCGCTGGCTCAGCAAAGGTATTCCGTTACCGTTGGGAGCAATCAGCAATCAGCGTAGCCTTGTGGCGATCGGAAACCTGGTGGACCTTATAATCACCTGCATGGATCATCCTGCCGCAGCGAACCAGACCTTTCTGGTCAGTGATGGCCAGGACTTGTCCACAACCCAAATGCTACGTCGCTTGGGCAATGCACTCGGGACGAAGGCCCGGCTCTTGCCATTGCCAGAGTGGTTGCTGGTAGTGGCGGCTGCGGCATTGAGAAAGCAATCCGTTGCTCAACGGATCTGCGGGTCATTGCAGGTCGACATCAGCAAAAATCGTGAATTATTGGGGTGGACGCCACCCATCAACATGGACGAAGCCATGCGCCAAACCGCAGGCCACTATCTGGACGCGCAGACGAAATGACTTTTTTGTGGCTGCTGCTTGCAGTATTCATTATTTCCTGGGGGCTGACGCTTATTTTACGCCGTTATGCTTTGGCTAAGAGCTTGATGGATATACCAAACGAGCGCAGCTCTCACTCTGTGCCCACTCCTCGGGGTGGAGGTGTCGCTATTGTTGTTTCCTTTCTGCTGGCGCTTCTGATCCTCCGCGGCCTTGATCTGATGAGTCTGGCGACGCTCTATGGTTTGCTGGGGAGCGGTTTATTGGTCGCGATTATCGGTTTTGCCGATGATCACGGGCATATCGCTGCAAGGTGGCGCTTATTGGGACATTTTGCTGCCTCGATATGGGCGTTATATTGGCTGGGAGGCGCTCCTTCCATCACGCTCTTTGGCGCTACCGTTGATCTAGGATGGATTGGGAATATTTTGTTTGCGCTGTATTTGGTTTGGATGCTGAATCTTTACAACTTCATGGATGGCATCGACGGCTTGGCGAGTGCTGAGGCGATCAGTGTCTGCCTTGGAATGATTCTGGTCTATTGGTTTGGCGCAAACCTTGAACTGGCGTGGGGGCCTCTGGCTCTGGTGGCAGCAGTCGCGGGTTTTCTCTGTTGGAACTATCCGCCGGCGAAAATTTTCATGGGCGACGCAGGCAGCGGTTTTTTGGGGGTTGTATTGGCAGGGATGTCCATTCAGGCAGCTTCTAAGTCGCCCGAGTTGCTCTGGAGCTGGTTGATCATGCTTGGTGTTTTCATTGTTGATTCGACGTGGACCCTGATCCGTAGGCTTTTTCGAGGTGAAAAAGTATATGAAGCCCACCGCAGTCATGGTTATCAGTATGCCTCTCGGAAGCACCGTAGCCATAAAGCAGTAGTGCTGGCATCTATTGCTATTAATTTGGTATGGCTGATGCCGCTATCGATCGCTGTAGCCAGTGGGTGGATTTCTGGATTTGTTGGAATGGTTGTGGCTTATGCTCCACTTCTATTTATCGCATGTGCCTATAAAGCTGGAGAGTCGGAGCAAGTAGTGTAATTAAAAAGCGTCAGAAACACATGTCAACACAGGTTTGCATAGTTGTCTCTCTTGTAGAGTGTCTTAGGGTATGCCTACTGCTGATGTTGTGATATTTGCAGGTCGCTAAGTTGCATTGGTTAGGAGTTTCGATTTGATGAGTGATTTATTCGGTATGGTTATTTCAAAGATTTGGCAAGTCGTAATGCGTTTTTTCCGAGGGCTGCGCTTTTTTTTGGCTAAGTCCAAAGCGTTCATTCGACCCTTTTATCAAAAGTTTCCTTTCCTTGTGTGGGTTCGTGTTCGTATACATTTGTTCTTCAAGCGTTTGCGCGAAAATATAATGTTGGTGATTAATTCGCGGAATAATACCAAGGCTATACAGGCTATATTGGATCGGCGTTTCTCACCGCAGCAGAACTCGTCGGTCGCTCAGGCGCAGCCAGTTATTGATGTGTCGGTAGTGACGTTCAATAGCAGCAAGTGGATTGATGGTTTTTTTGAATCATTAAAGGCGCAGAGTTACCCTCTCAGCAAATTGAAGATGTTCTTTGTTGATAACGGGTCTTCGGACAGCACCCTCGAAGCATTGCAGCGTTGGCAGGCAGTGCTTGGTCAGGAAGTGGCTGGTTTCGATATTCTGAAAGGCAACAATGTGGGTTTTGGTGCCGGGCATGAAAAGGCAATCCAAAAAGGAGACGCTGAGTATTTTCTTGTCAGTAACGTCGATATCGTTTTTGCCAAAGACGCTATAACCAGAGTGGTAAACGCTGCGCTGGCCGACGCCAAGGCCGAGGTGGCATCCTGGGAGTTGAGGCAGGCACCTTATGAGCATCCTAAATATTACGACCCGGTAACGTTGGAAACCAACTGGTCGTCCCATGCTTGCGTACTCATAAGAAGGTCGGCTTACGTTGAAGTCGGTGGATACGAGCGCGAGATCTTCATGTATGGCGAAGACGTCGAGCTGTCCTATCGCTTCAGGTCCTTTGGATACCAACTCAAGTATGTCCCGTCTGCAGTCATCTATCATTATACCTATGAGCATGAACATCATATAAAGCCGATTCAGTATACCGGCAGCACGCTGGCCAATGCTTATATCAGGCTGCGCTATGGGAATTTAAGCGATAGAGTGGGTGGTTTTATCTTGCAGTGCCTGCTTTTGCTCCGACCAGAACCCTATGCTGGTGCTCGTCGCGATGTGTTCAGGAACTTCGGTGTCATATTCAAGAAGGCCCGGCATTTTATGCGCGGTAAGGGGCCGATTGAAAACTGCTATTTCCCTTTCCGGGGATTTGATTATGAGATGATAAGGGATGGGGCGTTCTGGGAGGTGGGTGAGCCCTTGGCCGAATATCCTCTTGTTAGTGTCGTGACTCGTACTTACAAGAATCGGGGAGAGTTTCTCAAGCAGTCCATGGTGTCGGTGCTTAATCAGACTTATCCGAATATCGAGTTGATAGTCGTTGAGGATGGTGGTTCAACGATGAGCGCTGTGGTGGCTGACTTTGAATTTCCGGAGGGGATGAATGTCAGTTACTACTCCCTCGATAAGGTCGGTCGGTCGGTTACCGGTAATTATGGCCTGGAAAAGGCTGCCGGAAAATATTGTATGTTTCTCGATGATGATGATTTGCTTTTTGCGGATCATGTCGAGGTGCTTGTTGGTGCGTTAGCGAAAAGTCCTGATGCTGTAGCGGCCTACTCATTGGCCATGGAAGTCGGTACTGTTGCAAGTGGCGTGGACGAGAAATATTTTGAGGTGAGTCATGATGTTCCTCCGATCCTCAAGCAAGAATATGACTATGATGTTCTGCTAGATCACAACTTTATTGCGATCCAGTCTCTCCTTTTTCAAAAGGATCTCTACTTGGAACGGGGTGGATTTCAAACCGACATGAGTAGTCTTGAAGACTGGAACCTTTGGTTGCGGTATGGTTATGGTAATAAATTTATTTACGTGCCAAAAACAACGTCTTTGTTTAGAACCCCTGGCGACCCAACTGTACGGGTGGAGCGGCACATGCAGTTGCATGAAGCTTACTATATTGCCAAGAATCACGCGGTGAAGACGTGTAAGAGTTATACCTGAGTTCGTGCTTTTAGCGGTTTCGGCGTTGAATTTTGAAAATTGAGTCACTCCTTGTGAGTGGCTTTTTTTTTGCTCCGCAATATCTTGGTTTTTATCGAGGGAGGGGTAGCCCTTTAGGTAAGCAAATCAGGCTGGTTTGGAGGGCGGAGGCCTAAGCCAGGATGGTTTGGAACGGTACGCCCTCTGTGTCCCGCCAACGATTCACTCAACCTCGGATGTGCTTGAGATTGAGGTGCTTTTCGCTCTTGGCGGCAGGGGCTTGAGCCTTTCTTGTTGGGGGTTGCGGCTAGGCCGTACGTAAGAAATCTAGTATTTCTGAGCTGTTTTGAATGTTATGATCAAAAAATGTTATAAATCAGTCGTGACTGGCTTCGCGCTTGTTTGCTCTGAGTCAGTGACCGCGGCTGTGGTTCGGTCGGCCCAAGGGGGCTAACGTCGTCGATGTAGAGTCGTCGCTGGAGCCGGGGAGTGGTCATTTGCAGTGTTACCCTTTTATGTAGGCCTATGGTTGTGGCCGTCTTACAGGGTTTTCGGATTAGTGCAGATAATTTACTTGTTTGGAAGTGCGTTGCTGAGAGTCAGCATGCCCATAGGATTTTTTGACGCATATGCTAAATATTAGTGATTTGTCATCAGTGGACAAACAAAAAGTCTTCGACTATCTCAAGTGGAACAGTTTCCGTTCCGAGAAGTACAAGGTTTTATACGTTAGTATCCCCAAGGTTGCGAGTACTTCCCTGAAGTGGTGGTTTGCGTCACTGGAAGGTTATTCGCAGGCCTTGCGCGGCGTCGGTGAGGCTGCGGGAAGCAATTCTGATCAAGTTGTTCACGAGTTTCACAAGGTTGCGCCCCATGTCAGCGGGCTGGAAATAGACGACCTTTTGGAACCTCTTCTTTCTGATACATATTTTCGATTTGCCGCCGTACGAAACCCTTATAAGCGCATCTTCTCTGCATGGCAATCGAAAATACTGTTGCAAGATCCGGAGCAGGTCGCATCGTATCCAAAGTTTGAGTTGTTACAGCAGCCGGTAAAAAGCGTAGCGGATGTTGCTTCGGCTTTTGAGGCGTTTCTGGAGTATCTCGCTAGCAATAGCGCATCTTCACCTGAAAAAGATTTTTGGGCGCCTCAAGCCACGCTATTGCGTCCGGATTTGATCAATTATTCCTTGTTGGTCAAAATTGAAAATTCCTCTGAACTCCATAAAGCATTATCGGAGCACTTCGGTGAGCAGGCCACCGATCCTTTCGCAGAGCCTTCGCCAAGTGAAAATGTCATTCCCTTTCTTCCTGCTTTTATAACGGAACGAAGTGCAAGTTTTATTAAAGAGTTGTATGCCGAAGATTTTGATGTCTTCGGATATGACAGGCAGGTACCAGAACGTACAGAAGCGTTTACGGTAGAGCAGTTGGATCTCGCGTTTGACGCGGCCAGGCTGATTCGGGAAAGTCGTCAACAAATAGGTGCGCGCGCCCTTCAAATCCAGGACTTGACTCAACAGATCGAGGATTTGAATCAGCGAATTGCGTCATTGAATCCGACTCTGTTCGAACGTGAATCGCAGTTAAAAGAGCTCATGGGTTCTTTGGTTAAGCGTGACCGGCATATCGCCAGTCTTGAGCAATCTGTGGGTGTGCTCAACAGGCAGTTAGTCGATCTCAAAGCCGTTTTGGTTGATTACGAAAAAGAGAATGTCAGTCTGAAGGCTGATCTGCTCAAGACGCAGCAGGAACTCCAGGCATTACTCTCTTCGCATTCCTGGCGTTTAATGTCGTCTGTGCGCATGGTTTCAGGGTTTGTGCGAGAGTCCGTCCATAACGTCAGAACGCTGACATGGAGTAAAGTTGTCGACTCGTTAAGGCGTCGTCGAGAGCTTTATAACGAAAACACTCTTCGTGAGATTCAAGAAAGCGGGTTGTTTGATCCGGACTATTACCTGGCCAATAATGCAGATGTGCGTGCAAAAGGCACTGATCCACTCAAGCACTACATGCTCAAGGGCTGGATAGAAAATCGCAATCCTTGCGCCGCTTTCAGTCCTTCGAATTATCTGTTGGCCAACCCTGATGTTGCCGAGGCTCAGGTCCATCCGCTGCTTCACTACATTCAATGCGGACAGCTCGAAGGTCGTCCAATCAGATTGCCAGTTCGCATTTGCGAAATGACGGCGGTCAAGCGTCGTCCCGTCGGGCGCAATGCGGTTTTCAAGCCGTATGGTGAATATACACCGATACCGGTACTCAAGGCTGTGCTCGAGGCACAGATCGAAGCCGTCAAAAAGTCAGGATTGTTCGACGAGAAGTACTACCTTGCGATGTACAGCGATGTACCGGAGGTCTCGGTAGATCCGCTCAGGCACTACTGTGAACAGGGCTGGCGCGAAGGTAAAAATCCTTCCATGGACTTTGATACGCGCGCCTACCTCGCACTTTACAAAGACATTCAACACATTGGTCTCAACCCGCTTTGGCATTACATTGTCACTGGTGCGGCGGAGCATAGAATAGCGGTACCGGATGCACTCATTAATCACGAAAACGACATCCGTTTTGGTGAAGTTAACAGCGACATCAAGTTGCTCGCGTTCTATGTATCGCCTGACTGGGAAGCGTTGCGTAGTGCCAGATTCGCTGCCAAGGGCAATTCGCAGCGACCACGTCCTGACAAGATGCTTGGGTTGTATGATTCGTTGGATGGGCGTGTGCTCACCCAGCAGGCACTCAGTGCCAAAAGTCATGGCTTTTTTGGCTTTTGCTTCAAACTGAGCGCAGATACGGTTGTGCAAGCGTCGCCACAGCCTCTGGACATTTTTCTTGCCCATACAGAAATCGACTTTAATTTCTGCGTTCAAATAGATTTGCATCAGGAAGGCCTGGCGAACAACTTGATTACGCCTGTTGTTGCAGTTCTAGCTGATAAGCGATGTGTGCAGGTTGATGAGCGACCCGTCATCGTGGTTAAGCTCAATGAGTACGACGAAGACATCGTTGATTCAATTCGCAAGCTACGTGAGCGATTGAATGAACTGTGTGACGGCGTGTACCTGATTGCTCAGTTTGGTTTCGCGGGTTCGGAAGAGTTGGCGCAGGACCTCGATGGTTTGTGTGACGCCGCGCTTGATCTTTCTGCAGATCCTGTGCCGGGCGAAACTGGCGTATTTCTACCGCAAAACAAGAATGGGATAGATACCGTTCCGTATAACCTTGTTGCTTCGCAAGGGATCGTGCGAGCGCAGAAAACACATCTTCGTACTACTCCGGTTTTCCACGCTATTTCATTAGGACGTGATGAAACTGCGCTTAAGCAATATTCTCCTCTGGTGTATTCGCGCTTTCATATTCGTGACTATGGACGTTGGCTTGACGCGGCGATCAGAGGCGCGAGAAAGGCTCTCCCCGAGGATCGCCGTCTACTGTTCGTGAATGCCTGGAACAATTGGCAGGAAGGGCTTTTCCTTGAGCCGGACAGTATCACCGGTTTTGGTCGGCTGAACGAAACAACCCGCGCTTTGCTGGATATTGATTCCAGTATTGTTATGCCAAAGGTTTCGGTAATTGTTCCAAATTACAATCATGAGAGCTACCTTGCTCGTCGGCTGGATAGTATTTATGGGCAGACTTACAAGAATATAGAAGTTATCCTGATGGATGACTGTTCGACTGATGATAGCCGTTCGGTGTTAACTGGTTATGCGGAAAAGTACCCTGATATAACGCGCTTGTTGTTCAATGAGACGAATTCGGGTGGCGTTTTTCATCAGTGGGCTAAGGGGATCAAGGCGGCCAAAGGTGACCTGGTATGGGTCGCTGAAAGCGATGACTACTGTGATGAGCGTTTCCTGGAGGCGCTTGTTAGTTGTTTTGATGATGAAGCCGTCATGCTTGCGTACTCCAAATGTGAGTTCGTAACCACGGACGAAGTTGTTATGCCGGACCAGTTTCTTAATTATGTAAGTGATCTGGAGTGTGCGAATAAATGGGCGGGTTCCTATGTAAGCACGGCGCATAACGAAGTGCGCTCGGCGTTGGGTATTAAAAATACAATACCTAATGCCAGTGGCGTGCTTTTCAAGCGTCCCGTTGATATGCCACTGTTGGATGATCAGTCGTGGCTATCAATGAAAGTTGCCGGTGATTGGGTCTTCTATTTGCACATCCTGCGCGGCGGAAAAATTGCTTACTCCACTGAGGGTACAAACTACTTCCGTCGACATTATGCAAGTACTGCCAACACCACTTATCGCAAAGAGGTCTTTTATCGCGAACTCGGGGTGGCGAACAGAACGGTCCAGTCCCTCTACAATGTTCCGATGTCGGTGCTCGAGGCTTGCGAGGAATCCAGCAAGAAGCTGTATGACCACTATGTCGGGGGCTCCGCAGAAGAGTTTCTACGCTGGTACGACCATGATTCGATTGTTCGTGCAAGGGCTGACCGACTGCCGAACGTGATGGTTTCCACCATCGGCTTCTATCCGGGCGGTGCCGAAATTCTTCCGATTCGACTGGCAAACGAGTTCAAGCGCCAGGGTATTTCCGTTTCCTTGTTTAGCGCCGGGATACCAAAACGCGAAGACGGTGTTCGCAAGATGCTGAGAAACGACGTGCCGGTGATCGAGACGTCGAATATCGAATCAGTGAAAGCGATCATTCATGATTTCGGAATTGAAGCGCTTAATAGCCACCAGTGGTACGTTCAGAAGTACCCAGTCGATGTCCCGGATGTTTTTTCCGAGCTTGGCGCCCACGTGGCTGCTCTGCACGGGATGATTGAGCATGGCAATGGAGTGACTGATGAACAGTTGCGCATTGCTGATAAAGGTGTCAGTACATGGGTCTATACCGCTGAGAAGAATCTTGTTCCTTTCTCGGACATCTCGCTGTACGACAAGTCTTCTCCCCGTTTCGTCAAGGTTCCTAACGGGTTGCAGCCGCCGGAAATCGTTCCAATCTCGCGCGTGCAGATGGGTATACCGGAGGATGCTTTTGTATTGTGTTGTGTCAGTCGGGCAATTCCCGATAAAGGCTGGGGCGAAGCTATCCAGGCGGTAGAACTTGCGCGATCACTTTCCGGTCGAGACATCCGTATTATATTGGTCGGTAATGGCCTGGTGTACGATGAGTACTGTCAAGCAGGTGCGCCGGACTTCGTTTACCTGGCTGGCTTTAGCGATAACTCCGTAGGCCATTATGCTGCCGCAGACATGGGCATCATGTTGTCGACCTTCAGGTCCGAGAGTTTCCCTCTGACCATTGTCGATTGCCTGTTTGCCGGCAAGCCATACATTGCCACAGACGTCGGCGACATCAAAAACATGTTGACGATAGAGAGCGGCGTTGCCGGGGAGATTATCGAGTTGGAAGATTGGGTCGTCCCAATCGAGAGCGCGGGCCGCGTAATCGCAGCGTTCGCGACAGATGAACGGAAATACAAGGAAGCCGTCGGCCTGGTGAAAGACGTTTCCAGTCGATATCGAATTGACGCTGTTGCCTCTCAATATCTTCGTTTGTTCGAGCGTGACATTCAGCAGCGCAGGGTGGAGTCGACGAAGTCCGAAGGCGCTGGCATGGCTGTCCAAGACCTGTAGCCGGACATGCTGTAGGCAGGACGGCTAGCGTTGGGGAGGGCTCACAGGGCAGGTCCGGCTGATTGCCAGGCCTGCACTGAGAGCGAGACGGGCGTCTCCGGCAATTTGGTAAGCCGCGTCTCTTGACGTATCATTAGCCGTCACAGTGTGTTCCGTTAAATAATAAAGTGTAGGTCGTTGCAATGGTTGCCAAGGATGGGGCAGGTCGAGCCCGCCTTGTCTGCTGCTGCACAAGGCGGCAGTTTCAACCATATCAAGCGCTGGAGGGCAACGTTGAATAATTCCGAGAACACTTCCCCTGATCCCGTTAAGCGGTCCCTGGTTCTGGGGGGGCGTGGTTTCATAGGCACCCACTTGATAGACGCATTGCTCGATCAGGGGCATTTTGTGCGCTGTTTCGATCGTCCTAACGTGGTGCCGCTGGGTGAATCTCACTTCAATCATCCTAATTTCGAGCTTTGCGAAGGCGACTTCACCAGTGAGGCCGAAGTCGCCCGGGCATTGGAAGGTTGCGATGTTTGCTATCACCTTGTGTCTACTACGCTCCCCAAGTCTTCAAATGCTGATCCCGTCTTCGATGTGGAGAGCAATGTCGTTGCGACCATCCGCTTGCTAAACCTTGCGGTAAAGTCCGGCCTGAGGAAGATTATTTTTATCTCCTCCGGTGGCACGGTGTATGGCGACCCTACGCAAGTACCTATTCCAGAAACCCATGCGACTGACCCTGCCTGTTCCTATGGAATTGCCAAGTTGGCAATCGAGAAGTATCTGGCGCTTTTTCATCGCTTACACGGCCTTGACTATACTGTTCTACGTCTTGCAAACCCGTTTGGTGAGGGGCAGCGCACCTATGCCAGCCAAGGCGCGGTTGCCGTATTTCTGGGTAAAGCCCTGCGTGGCGAGACGGTTGAGATTTGGGGTGATGGCACGGTAGTGCGTGACTACATACACGTCTCTGATGTGGTGCAAGCGCTGTTGGCATCGTTGGCGCGATCCGGTGAAGAACACGTGTTCAACATCGGTTCAGGGCGCGGACATAGTCTCAATGAAGTACTTGATGCGATCGAGCGAGTCACGGGGCGAGATGTAAGTCGTCATTACGTGTCGGGTCGTGGGTTTGACGTGCCTGTAAGTATCCTGGATATAGAGCGTGCCAAACAGTCTTTAGGGTGGGGGCCTGCCGTGAGTTTCGATCATGGATTGGAGCGCTTTGCCGCCTGGTTATTGGAAAATCCGGAATAAGCACATTCGTTTAACGATGTCCCCCCCTTAAGCCGATTTCCTGGAAGTGGGCTTATGGGGGCGGTTACAAAAAATCGGGAGGTCTGGTACGCCATCCGGCATCAAGTTGCAGCTTTGAATGTGGGAGGCTTCAAAGGCAGTGGCGAATGCGGCGTCAAATCGACTTGTAGAACGTCACCATCCGGCTGGGTTGTGACGAAAGAAAAATCCTTCCAGAATATTACGTATAAGAGCGCCGATTTGTTAGATATGTTTGCATCCGCGAACATGATCAATCAAATCGGCGTTCTTGTTTCTGTATGCCCTCACCCGTGAAAGACCTTTTTACGCCCCTGTACCTGATTTGTCGGGATCGGCAGGTGCGTCTTATAAGCTAGGCTTCAATAGACCAATTGTTTTTCTTTCAAGAGTTTTCGGGTGATTGAATTGACCTGCTTAACCCACCAGTCATCAAAGCGAGAGAGTGGCACTGCTAGTGCAATTGAAGTGGTGGCGGTTACGATAAATACGATAATTAAACTTGATGTGTTGCTGACTCCGTGATTTGCAAGTTTGAGATATACGTAGCTTGATAACGAGCAGATCACAAGAGTGTGGACAAGATACAGTGGAAAACTAATTTTTCCAATGCCTCTTAAAAGTTTTCCATTCAGGTTTTTAAACACCTTTTGATTGCTCATGGTTGCGAATATTATGCAGGCGGAGCCCAGTGTATGGAGTAGGGTTTGGGTATGCACTTTCATAATATCTGGGATGGCTGAAGCCCATGCGTATGATTTTTCTGGGGTTATATATCCGAGCATGTATAGCCCGAATACAATTAGCGCTATGGATACATGGAGAGGGATTTCATTTTTGTTTTTGGCCAGATAGGCAGAAAGAAATGTACCGGCAACAAAGGGGAATATGAGGGTGTTGTAGAATAGTGCTGATATTGAAATAACTATAAAGGCGTAAATAAGGTGGCGGTATCCGAGTACTACGGAAATAAAACATGCAAGCATAAAGACAATCATGCTGCCGAAAAATTCGGCTTTCATAGTCCAAAGGTTTGTATTGTAATTGTCTTCGCCTGTGAAAAAAGTTGTCATCCCCTGCGTTAGAGCGTCCCAAAAGCTTGGCTCAAACCCTGGCTTCAATCCTTGGGCGAATGTTGCTAGCCATGGGCTCAAGCTAAGTTGCGAGGCATCATGAAAGTAATAAAAATTAAGTTTGAATAAGCAATAACTTGCGACAGTGCTAATCGTTACGATAGCGGCCAATCTCGGAAATCTTTTAAGAAATGCCAGAAGGAGGTTTTGTGGGTTTTCATGATTAAAATAGGACCAGCACAAAACAAACCCGGAAAGTGTGAAGAAAAAACCGACAGCCGCTGTGCCGTTAAAAAGAGCAAAAAATGGCTGCCCTATTAAACTGTCTTTGTTTCGTGTTTCTGCTAATAATCCTGTTGTTGATGGGGAAAACCCTAAAAAAAAATGGTGAACAAGCACAATAAATGCAGCTATTCCCCTATAGGCTTCAAGAGGGAACAGTCTATTGCTTGCGTATTCCAATTTTGCTGACATGTCAGGCCTTGAATATTTATCGTTTGAGCTAAAAGTGCGGGATGATAGGCATATTTATTTGTTTTGGCTAGCCTTGGCCCTAGCTTGGGGGGGGGGCGGGGCTGCAGTTGGAGTCGACTCTCTCCACGTTGCGGAGTTTGTCACACGGTTGCCGAATTTGTTGGGGCGCACGTAAAGCGCAGGTGGGTGAATACCGTCACCATGATGACCAGTTCAACCGGGGCTGTGAGGCCGTCGATAGATTTTTGAAAGTTGACTGGTTTTGGATGCAGATAGACCTTTTCGACTTTTGCGTCGGGTCACATCATGCGAGGCCAGCTCCGGAAAGAAATCGGGAGCGCAGCATTCGGGTTCAGGTGGTGGAGTTGTGTCTGGGGAGCCTGGGGAGGTTAGGTCTATGCTGCAATGTCAACGCGGCTACTTTCATAAAGAACCTATGTTTATCTTGACTTGATAACGTAGATTTTTTTATGAGTTCACCGGTTTATTGGCTTAATGACGGTTACAGGCGCGGCGGAAAATATTAGTGTCCAAAATAAGCTCGGGTAACTGTTTCGGGATCCGAGTCCATTTTTATTTTGCCGTGCTCCAGCCAAATGACCCGATTGCATGTATGCAGCACCAGGTCACGGGAGTGGCTGGCTATCACCAAAATGCTGGTGGCTTGGACCAGTTCGTTCATCCGAGCTTCTGCTTTGTGCTTGAAGCCTTCGTCCCCTACCGACAGCCATTCGTCCATGATCAATATTTCAGGTCTGATGGTCGTCGATACCGCAAAGGCCAGGCGCAAGTGCATACCGGAAGAGTACGTGCGAACCGGCATGTCAATGAAGTCACCCAGTTCTGAAAACTCAATAATTTCGTCGAGTTTTTCTGCAATATCACTTTTTGTCATCCCGAGCAGGATGCCGCGCATGAAGATGTTTTCCCTGCCCGATGCCTCCGGGTCTATCCCTAATGAAATATCAATGAGGGAAGCGACTTCACCGCTGATACTGGCGGTGCCGGCGGAGGGGGCGTATACGCCGCTCAGCAGTCTGAGTAATGTGCTTTTGCCAGCGCCGTTATGACCGAGCAATCCAACCCGGTCTCCGTCATTGAGGGAGAAAGTAAGGTCTTCCAGTGCTCTGACGATCACTCGGCCTTGCTCGTTGGCACTGAGTTTGCCGCCTGTAGCGACTTGAATCAGTCGCTTTTTCAGAGAGCGAGCACTAGCGTTATAGATAGGGAAATCAACGCATGCGTTATGAAATTCAATAAAAGCCATAATAGTTTTCTTCTTAGAGCCAATAAGCAATGCGACGTTTATAGAGGCCATAGATGACGATCGCTATGCACCAGCCAAACAGAGCCATGCCCCCGGCCACGCACCAGCTAACAGTGCTCACATCCTGTCCGAGCAAGGGAGCCCTGACGATTTGTATGAGGTGATAGATGGGGTTCATATCCAGTAAATAGGTGCCGGCTCGGCCAGGTAGCAGGCTTGGAAGCCACATGATTGGCGTCAAGTAAAAGGCAATTTGCAAGACGCTCGCAATGATCTGCG
Source organism: Pseudomonas sp. ASL7 (assembly GCF_056680375.1). NCBI lineage: Bacteria > Pseudomonadati > Pseudomonadota > Gammaproteobacteria > Pseudomonadales > Pseudomonadaceae > Pseudomonas > Pseudomonas sp. ASL7. The sequence continues at coordinate 318,881 of NZ_CM155279.1, forward strand.
GGAGGTCGCGATATCGAGCGCATAAAAGGCTCAATATCAAGCTGATCCATGCCAGATTGAGAACAAGCAGTGCAAAGCCCGGGATACTCAGCAGCGCGCCAAGACCCAATGGTTTCTGAACAGCCAGCAGCACAAGCGGGAAAATGACGATGTTGTGCGCGAGGATCAAAGTATTGCGCCATATTGTGCGTAAAATATGCACGAATAATGGGATGGGGAGTTGTTTGATAATGCTTTCTGCGGCGATGAGGCTGGTGCAGCCCTCTAACACGCAGGTAGAAATAAAACTCCAGAGAATCATACCTGCTGCGAGAAATGGCAGGAATTCTTTCATGGGGGAATTAAATATTTGGCCAAATACGAGGCCAATAGTACCAATCATAACGCCCATGCTGATGGTAAGCCAAAACGGTCCGACAGCAGAGCGCCTATACCGTTGACGTACATCCTGCCATCCGAGCATGCCTACCAGAGAATAGCGCTTTACAGCCGTCGCTATATCTGCCATGGCGGCGGTAATTGAGTTGTTTAGCATTCGAAACACCAGGTTGTCAAAACAGTCAATGATTGTAATCTTGTAGGAGGGGTGAGTGTCACTTTTTCCATCCCGTCTAGTTTCCAGTTTTTTACGATCGCGGGATGTACTCCACGTAGAATGCCTCTCTGTTGCAAGGAGGGGGCATAAAGTCTGCAGCTATTTCGTATGGCGCGCGCGCTATCATCACAAGCTTGAGCTATTCGTTAAAAAAAGCAGTGCTTGCGTCAAGCGGTTTAGGTGTGCTAGCGCTAAAAATAACGTCTCTGCCGGATAGTTTGCACTTTTTCTATCATCCCACGGTCAGAGGTGAACGCCCAAGAAATTTCCCTCGCCCCAGAAGCGCATTTGAGCTAATTCGCAGGTCTGATCGTAAACGCTCCCTATAACTCGCCTGATCGAAAGCGGGCAGAGCGATCAGCTAATGGTTGCCGACGAGTAGTTCTATGGCGGCAGCGTTTCGTGGTTTTCAACCGAATTTCGCGTCTGTGCGTTGTCTGTCCGGTAGGCCAGTCAGAGGGGCGAATTATAGCGGCGCTTTCAGTAAAATGCTCCTTCCTGGGCCCTGCCATGTGCAAGTATTGGGCGATCTTGTCCTCATTGAGGTTACAATGCCAATCGACGACCGCGTAAAAGGAGAGGGCTGCGTGCTCGAAAGCTTGAATGGATAAAGTACGGAGAGTTTTGCTGGGTTTGCCTCGTAGGCAAAAAAGACTGATACAAGTCGCCACCGATGTGGTTTTGGTGTGGGTCGCTTTGTGGCTGGCCTTTATTGTCCGCCTCGGTATCGACGACGTGTACAATCCGCTAAAGACCCATTTCTGGCTCTTCGTCAGTGCCTCGATTATTGCCATTCCCCTTTTCGTACGCTTTGGCATGTACCGCGCTGTCATGCGCTACTTCGGTAACGATGCGCTGATTGCCATCGTCAAGGCGGTCAGTCTTTCCTCGTTGATCCTCGCCGTGGTGGTCTATTGGTACAGCAATCACGAAGTCGTGGTGCCGCGCTCCATCATCTTCAATTATTGGTGGCTAAGCCTGGTAATCATTGGCGGCCTGCGTCTGTGCATGCGTCAGTACTTCATGGGCGATTGGTTCACCGCTGCGCAGCATGTACCGTTTGTCAATCGAGACGATGGCTTGACCAAGGTCGCCATTTACGGCGCCGGCGTGGCGGGCAACCAGTTGGTTGCTGCGTTGCGTATGGGCCGCGTGATGCGTCCTGTGGCGTTTATCGATGACGATTCCTCTATAGCGGATCGTTCGATTGCCGGGTTGCAGGTCTTTAAGCCCAAGCATATTCAGCAGATGATCGACGTGACGGGTGCGCAGGAAATTCTTCTGGCGTTGCCGTCTTCGACTCGTGCCCGGCGTAGGGAGATTCTCAATTTTCTGGAGGACTTCCCGCTCCATGTGCGCAGTGTCCCGAATTTCACTGATCTGGCCAGTGGTCGGGTCAAGGTGGACGACATTCAGGAAGTCGACATTGCTGACCTGTTGGGGCGGGATTCGGTGCCGGCTCAGCCTGATCTGTTGGCCAGATGCGTCAAGGGCAAGACGGTTTTGGTGACGGGGGCGGGCGGTTCGATCGGTTCCGAGCTCTGTCGTCAGATTTTCTCCCTGGGGCCAACCACGCTGTTGTTGTTCGATCATAGCGAATTCAATCTCTACAGCATTTTGTCCGAGCTCGAGCATCGTATTGCTCGTGAGTCGTTGCCTGTCCGGTTGTTGCCGATACTGGGTTCGATTCGTCATCCCCATAAACTTCTGGATGTGATGAAGACCTGGAATGTGGACACGGTTTATCACGCGGCGGCCTATAAGCACGTGCCGATGGTTGAGCACAACATTGCTGAAGGTGTGCTGAACAATGTGATCGGGACGCTCAATACCGCTCAGGCTGCATTGGAGGCAGGTGTTGCAAACTTTGTGCTGATCTCGACCGATAAGGCCGTACGCCCGACCAATGTCATGGGCAGCACCAAGCGGCTGGCCGAGTTGACCTTGCAAGCCCTCAGTCGTGAGTTGGCGCCGGTGTTATTCGGAGACAAGTCCAATGTGTCCCGAGTCAACAAGACCCGTTTCACCATGGTGCGGTTCGGTAATGTGTTGGGCTCATCGGGATCGGTTATTCCACTTTTCCACAGCCAGATCAAAACGGGCGGGCCTTTGACGGTTACCCATCCGAAGATTACCCGTTACTTCATGACCATTCCCGAGGCGGCACAGCTGGTAATACAGGCTGGCTCCATGGGGGAGGGCGGTGATGTGTTTGTGCTGGACATGGGCGAGCCGGTCAAGATAGTCGAGCTGGCGGAGAAGATGATTCACCTGTCTGGCCTGAGCATTCGCTCGGAGAAAAACCCGCACGGCGATATTGCCATTGAGTTCACTGGACTGCGTCCTGGGGAAAAGCTTTACGAAGAGTTGCTGATCGGCGACAACGTGTCTGCTACCCGGCATCCGATGATCATGAGCGCCAAGGAAGATCATTTGCCTTGGGAAGTGCTCAAAGGCAAGTTGATGGAGTTGCTGTCTGCCGTTGAGCTGGATGATTATTCGCGGGTTCGCCAACTTCTGCGTGACACTGTCAGTGGTTACGCCCCGGATGGTGAAATCGTCGACTTGATTTACCAGCAGCGTCGCCTCGAACCCTGACTGTTCACACGCTGTAACGGACACGTTTTTGACAGAATTGTCCCATGACTAAGGTTTGGGAGGCAGCTTCGGAAAAGCTGTTCTTCCTTATCAATGTCATGGAGCGTCACTTAGGCGTACGGGCTACTTCTACTCTCTGGTGTCTCGACTTTCCGATCGAGATTCTCGGCACGCTGCATCAACTGCGCCGCCAGAGCGCGCAGTTGTTCAGGGTTTAAGTGGTCGAGATTAGGAAGCGAAGTCATGCCGCCGATTTTGCAAATAGCATGTGTCGATTCTATCGAAGCAAAGCAACTGAACTTTACTTAGCAAGTATCACGGCAGCGATCTTTCTGATCTTTCCTTTCCACGATCCTGGAGCGCCCTCATTCTGTCGTTGAGTCATGACTGACACTTCCAACGCAAGCTTCTCCTGTGTCAGCTGCTCTATCACCGCTTGTAGCTCCGCGATCGTCGCACAGCGCTCTTTATACCCCGTATCAACTTTCATCCATTCTTCGAACATTCTATTTTTTTCAGATATCAAATGCCCGATTTCTTGCGCTCTCTGGCGTTTTATATCCAGATGATTCTGTAGCTGGTTTCTGTGATACGCATGCAATGGCGGAACAAGGGCAGCACTGTCCAGCCCGCTGGAAAAAGCTTTCAATAAAGCTTCTTGCGAGTAGTAACGCTCAAAATGCTGCAATGCGGATGCGGCGTGCCGCTTCAACAACGGCTGGTCCCACTGCTTGAAAATCCGACCGAGTTCTTCATATTGGCTCCAGGTATAGCTGTCAGGATAAGTAAGATCGGATCCGGAGTGATAACGGGAGCGATATGATTCGTGAGTAACGACAGGCACTCCGATCGACATCGCCTCGATTAACGATTTGCCGCCTCCAAGCGGGAAAGAAGAAACGTATACATCCACCGCGTTTTCGATCAGCGCCTGAGAAAGTGAAGCGACCCACGGTATGTGAATGAACCGGTCATGGCTTACGTTCTCAGCATCGAGTTCCTCGTGGATTTTCTGCAGAAATGCATCGGACAAATCCCCGATATGCACATGGTAGCCGCGCGAGGCTTTTAGGATGCAGGCCACTGCACGTTCATAGCGAACCGCGTATGATCCCGATTCGAACTTGGACATACGACCGCATGAGCAGGTCGTCAAGACCCCTCGGTCGAGGAATCGGGTTTTGATTTGGGATGTACGGACAGCGCTGATCGGCCAATAAAGCTGTTGCGTGACTCCAATCTCGTTTTTGCACAACTCATAAGACATGTTGTGCAAGTCGACATGCTGAAACGCTTCGCAAGTCACACCAAGAGACAGATGGTGATCGCCATGGTGAATGTAGTAGCGGTTCCTGATGCCTGGGGCGTGGGCTGCCACGATGCACACGATGTCCTGATTATGACCGAGGGTCAAAACGGTGGAAGGATTCCACTCGCCAAGCCGCGCGGTCAGGGCGTCGAGTTTGCCATCGAGCCCGGTTTCGGTCATAACGAAGACTTCGCAGCCGAGCAGAGACTCCCATTCGTTAATCGAGGCGTGATCGATACGATTGAACAGATCGGTCAAGGCGACGCGAACCGGGCTCTCGAACAGTCCGAGAGCCAGATAGTCCTTGATCAGTTCGACATGCCCTCCGGCCTTGACCAGTTCGGACGCCAGAATGACGGTGCCCTGGCCTTCCCTCTCGGGCACATGGCAACGATCGGCATAGTAGGCATCGGCTAGCATCCGGCACAGCGCATCGAGCTCGCGGCTCGCGAACACAACACCAATCGACGCGGGATCGTTGATGACTTGGTCGGCAAATGACTTGATGCACTCCATCGCATCGCCGTAGTGCGACTGGGAAATATATTCCACAACCGTTTCTTGCAGGCGGTCGAGATCGAAATCACTCATTACTGAAAACCCGCAATGGTTTCACAAACGTAAGCCGCTTGCTCGAGGGTCATGTGTGGCCCGATCGGCAGGCTGAGCTCAGTCTCGGCCAGTGCCTCCGCAATGGGGAAAGCGCCCTTTTCGAAACCAAGGAACTGGTAAGCCTGCTGCATATGAGGAGGAATCGGGTAATGAATCAGCGTTTCGATACCGGCCTCCTTCAGCCTCGCATGCAAAGCATCACGCTGCTGCGAAAAAACGGGGAACAGATGCCACGACGACGTGCAATCCGGTTGCGGAGGCGGCACCCTCACACCGGTATTTTGCAAGTGCTTCCGGTAATAGGCGGCAATCTCCCCGCGACGCGCGTTCCATTCGTCGAGGAACGGCAGCTTGACGGCCAGTGCCGCGGCGTGGATCGGATCGAGCCGGCTGTTTAGGCCACAAACCTCATTGACGTATTTAACCTTAGAACCATAGTTTGCAATCGTCCGAATTCGCTCTGCGAGTTCGGCGTCGTTGGTAGTGATACCGCCCCCGTCACCGAACGCGCCGAGATTTTTGCCGGGATAGAAGCTCCACGCCACGGCATCTCCGTGCCCGCCGATGCGCGTACCACGATAACGTGCGCCGTGCGCCTGTGCGCCATCCTCGAGGACCTGAACCCCCTTGTGACGGGCCAGTTCGAGGATCGGTCCCATTGGTGCAGGCTGCCCGTACAGATGAACGGGTAGAATGACCTTGGTCTTACTGGTCATGGCCTGCTCAATGCGTTGTGGATCGATATTGAGGGTGTCGACGTCGGGCTCGACAGGCACGGGTCGTGCTCCGCACTGTGTCACGGCGAGCCAGGTAGCAATATAGGTATTGGACGGCACGATGACTTCGTCCCCTTCGGACACCCCCATCGCCATCAACGTGATACGCAAGGCGTCGAGCCCGTTGCCGACCCCGATCGCAAAACGGGCGCCCGCATAGTCGGCAAACGATTTCTCGAATTGGGTAACTTCTTCCCCGAAGATATACCACCCAGAATCGAGAGCCCGCGCGACCGCATGGTCGAGTTCGGACTTGAGCTCGAGATAGGCGTTGCGGACATCAAGAAATGGCACTTTCACAATCATGCTCCTAACTTCGAATGGAATTGCATTGGCCGCACATTCGTAGCACCTGACGATAATTGGCGATGCGCGAACATATACTGGACGCCTGCCCGCCTAACGACGCATTCGTCGTATCGGCGGGGTGTCCCTGCGCACGCAATCGAGACCATTCTGGCGCGGCGATTGAAGGTATGGCTATCGAGGCGGCCAGGTCTCGCAGAAACTCAACGAGACCGGACGGCGGCGATAAACTCGTCGTAGTCCCGATAATAATCGGACTCGTCGAATTCCATGGATACAAGGACCAGGCAGACAGATCCGGGATCGAAATTGAGCTCGGCCGCCCAGATCATCGGGGGGATATGCAAACCTTGCCACGGACGATTGAGGTGGATCGTCGACTTCTCCACCCCGTCGTCAAGCGTGACATCGAAACTGCCGGACAGGCAGATCAACAGCTGGTGCAGTTCCTTGTGTGCATGCGCGCCACGGCCTTCCCCGGTCGGGATATCGTACAGGTAAAATACACGCCTGATATCGAAGGGAACGTGTCGTCCACTTTCCAGGAAAGTCAGGTTTCCCCGCGGATCGGTGATCTTGGGTAAATTGATAATCTTGCAATCAGACACAGGCATGCTGAACACCTAATAGATCAATATCGTAATATTCGTGCACAGCGCCTCCGCCTCCGTATTCATGCTTGTACTGGTAGAGGCCTTCATTGAGAACTGTGCCCTCACACTCGTTGCTCGTACCGAAGTCGAAATACCGGACCCCGGCTGAAAGGGCCTCGGCCGTGGCGCGATCGAACACTGCATCCAGCGCGGAAACCGAATAGGCTACCTCACTCGCCGCAATGTATTGCGCATGCCATGCCGTGTGCGCTTTGAACACCACGACCCCCGCCTCGACTTGCCCATCGATCTTGGAGCAGAACAACTCGATCCCCCCAGGGACAAGAGTGATCAACTGCTCCATCTCTTCCACGCTGTGTACGGGAGCCGCGCCGTGCTTGCGCTCCAGATTATCGGTCAGCACCTGCCACAATGCCCGCACCTGCTCGGTCCCCGTCACCACTGACACCGATTTGAGCGCCTTTTTCAGCCCGCGTCGGCGGCGTTCTGAAGGTTTTGCGCGATCGGCCAGATCAATTGTGCACGACAAGTCGCAGCGCGATCGGCGTGCGCCGAGCCGGAACAAGGCATATAGATCGTCCTGCGACGGTCGAGATTGGTAGATATGGGGGACTGCCTTATATCGAAGACGGTCGTATCCGCTCTTTCGGTAGTGCTCGCACAACCGCTCCAGCGCTTCGATCATCCTGGTTCCGCATAGGTAGCCACCGTGGACAATGCCGCCATAGGTGATACCTGGATGGCTGACGACCATGGAGCTATCTGCAGGGGACTCCGCGGCAGGGAAAACGCCGACAATGCTGTCGGCGTGCATGAGCACGACCGATGTATCCAGAAACCGGTCGCCATGGTAATCGAGAAAACGGCGCGAGTGCAGGAACGTGGCGTTTGCCGCATTCGCGCAGAATGCATTCCACGCTTCACTCAGTGCTGGTTGATAGCGCACGATCTCGATGGTCACGGAATCAGCTCCGCGACGCAGAAGCCCTGCTCGCCAAAATTATTGCCGTTATAGAAACAGTACGTTTTGGCCCCAACCGATATCACGGCGGAATACATGATCGCCTCCGCATCCACGCCCGTCGGCGATACATCGAGTCCCATTTCTTCATCTCGACGTACCCATTCAACCCCATCGCTGGACTCGGCATAGCCGAGACGATAGGCGGCAAAAGAACAGCGTCTAATCGAATAGAACATCTGATAATCACCGCGGTCGCGTTTGACGATCCACGGGCGGCCAAAACCGTGCTCGTCGTCACCGGTGAGCGCCATGGACAAGATACCGCGATCCGACCATGTCACTCCGTCGGCCGACTCCTGGTACCTCAAGTCGTACACAGGCATCGATTTTCCCCGCAGTTCGGTCCAGTCGCTGCCCGCGATGTACCACATCTTAAACACATCACCTTCCTTGACGACAAAACTCCCACAGCGAAACGCCCGTTCGCTATCGCTTCGATCCAGGATCGGGGCCTTGCTATAGCGCTGGAACGTCTCGCCGCCATCGTAACTGATAGCGAGTCCCGTAAAGATCCGGTACCGCACATTCACGCAGAGCTCGAATCCCGCATAGTACATATACACAGTTTGCGCATCGACAGGGACAAGGCTCAGGGCCATCAAACCATTGTCATCAAACGTCCCCGGTTCGCCGATATCGAGCAATGGCGTTGTCGCGACCTTCAACACCCGGGTCGGATCCGAGCTTGAGACATCGATATAACCCGGGCGACCGCGTCCCTTATCATCCAGGCATGTCAGATAGACACGGATGACATCATCGTTGAGTCGGAAAGGTATCGGGCCCATCGCATGTGTTCTGGCCCAATCGAGAGATCCATCAGGCGTCCAGACAACGCCCAGTTTATTCCACTTCATGTTCTGGCCTTGAAAAAACGCCGTGCGGATACTTTGGCTGGCTCCGGATGCTCGCTTTTGAAAATACAATCAGGATCCGTGTTCTTGAGGATATTGACCCCAACACCCAGCCAATTATCGGCGCCGATGACGACGTTATTGGCAATCGCCGAATTAACGCCAATGAAAGTATTTTTCCCGACCGTGCAAAATCCGGAAATAACAGCGTGAGAGGAGATAAAGCAATTGTCCTCGATCACCGAATGATGGCCAACGTGGTTTCCGCTCCAAAGCACGACGTTATTGCCAATTTTGACGAATGGCTGGATCGTATTATCTTCAAAGATAAAGCAGTGTTCGCCCAGAACTGCATTAGGCCATACAAATGCCCGGCTACTGATATAACTCGCTGGCCGATACCCCTTCGTCTTCGCCTCCTCGTAAAACCGCGTTCTCAGCCGATTAAGCTGGGAGTAAACAAGCGCCGCGTAGAACTCGACCTGGTCGGGATCGAAGAAGCGCTCAATCTCCTCAAGCGGTACGACAGGCAGACCAAACAACTCATTACGTTCAAGAAATGCAGAGTTGACAGAGAAGCCGACGACTTCGTATTCAGAGTCGCGAGTAAAGCATTCATAAGCGACCTCGGCGAAGGCACTGTCGCCCAGAATGACAACCTTTTTCGTCTTTATCATTTCCTGCTCTCAAGGTCTGATGATGAGGATATCTTCGCGCCGATTCGCCATCGGAAGTGCCTGGTCCTGCGGTAACAGATAGGCATCGAATCCCTGGAGCCGTGCCCGCTGGATGATCGACATCACGACGGCATCGTCAATCTGATCGTGCTCGATCTGGTTGAATTCGACGACAGGCGCCTCATCGGTCTTCATATAGTCTTTATGAAAACTCACACCGGTTTCGCTGGAAAAAAAGCGTTTGCGCTTGGAGATATTCGGTATGTCGCCTATCAACATCTGTCCGCCAGATGCCAACAAGGAAAGCGAAACATCGAGAAATCGAAAGAAACCTACATCGACCAAAACATAGTGCAGCACGCTATAGCATAGGATCGCGTCGACCTTTCCTGCCTTTCCCGCAACCCAATCCGGGCATTGCGGGTACATCGCTGGCACCTTTTCGATGAAGGGGGCGCTCTCAAGCTGATCCAGCATTTCCTGGCTGTCGATCAGCGTCAAGGCATGGCCATTCGAGGCGCACAGGTTGATCAACATCTTGGGCAGATCGCTACAGCCCGGACCGATATCGACAACTTGCTGGCCAGCTTTCTTCAGGTTGGTCAGTTTTGCGCAAATATCTTCGAAGATAATTGCTTCATAACCCTGACGATATGAGTCGGGAAACCCGATGCGCTCATATTTAGACAGCGACTCATCCTGTGCAAAGCGTCGGAAATCATCGAAGCCAACATGCTCAATTCGGTTAGGTGGCGCCATGTTCAATCCTCTAGAGCAACATATTCCCTTTACGCCGCAACGCTCGGGCCCATCTCTTTAATGTCGAAAGCGACAACCTGTGTCGGATCTCAGAAAAGCTGATCCCTGTCTCCCGCCAATTCAGGGGCGAGTCCATCACTTCCGGGATCGCGGAAGCCCATCATCCCAGAAAAAATGAAACAATCCGAGGCGGCTCACAGAAAAAATGTCATCCGCCCCACCTGGGTGGAAACCGCCTGAGTGTTTATCAGATACCAGACGAGTCGATTCAGAAAGTGTTCGGCCTCGACGCGAGAGACAAAAATGCCTCGGTCGATTTCGCTTTCGATCATGCGCACCCAAGCTTGGGCATCAGCTTTTGTTTCGAAGGAACTTCGGTCATCCATTGATCGGTGACTTCGAAAAGGAAATTCGGGTTTTCTGCCGGCGGCACGTCGGTAAAGCGAATGCGCCAATAGACTTTGACCAGGGCGAAAGTGGCATCGGTCCAGGCGAACAAGCCCGCCGCCCAAGCCGAGCTAGGGGCAACGACCGTCTTATTCGTGCCGGTGTCCCAGTACTGAACGCCGGGGTCGACCATGAACAGGTTGCGACTGCCGAAGTTATCGGCGTAGAGCATGGCGGCCCCATCCGTGGTGGTAAAAGTGGTTCAGGTCGCCGACGCCGACAATGCCAGCCCCAATCTGGGCGAAGGCTGGCGACTGCTAGCGGTGGCGCTTTTTTCGCTCAGAAGGGCTCGGATTTTTGTTTTAATAGGACAATGCTTTAGGCAATCCATTTTAAGAGTCCAAAAATGCCCTTCTTTCCCTGTTTTTTGTCTGCCGTGTTTGTGGTGCGAAACCAGTCAGCAAGTATTGAAAATATCCTGTCTGAGGCGGTGGCTATCATTGCGGACATCGTCAGTGATTATGAATTGATCGTGGTGGATAACGCCTCGGATGATGACAGCATTTTAGTGTTGAAGCGGCTGACCGCTGAAAATGGATTGGCCAATTTACAAGTGTATGCTCTGACCAAAGAGGTGGATGCGGATACCGCCTCGTGGGTTGGGCTGGAGAATGCGCTTGGTGATTTCGTTGTCGTTGTCGATCCGTTGGTCGATGACATTAGCTTTGTCCCTAAGATGCTCGATCAAGCGGTCAGCGGTGCTGATGTGGTGTTTGCTAATAATGCGCAAAAGCCCGCTCAGAGCCTTGCTTATCGTGGGGCTAACGCCGTGTTTCATAGCCTCTACAATCGCCTCAATGGTGTCGATCTGGCCAAGGAAGCGCCGCAATACCGCGTTCTAAGCAAGCGGGTGATCAATTTCATCCTGCAGCATCCACAGCCGGCGATGACCTATAGGCACCTTCCTGCAACGGGTGGATTCGCGCGTGCTTACCTGGACTACAGCTCCGCGCCGCAGGCATCTCGGCCCAAGCGATTGGGCGAGAGCATCGACCGTGGCATGCGCTTGCTGGTCTCGACCACGCGTGCGCCGATGCGTTTGGTGACCTCGCTCTCCCTGTTTGGTGCCGTTGCCAACCTGGTGTACTGCGTTTATGTACTCGCGGTTGGCATTTTAAAAACCGATGTTGCGCCGGGCTGGATCAGCTTTTCGCTGCAACAGTCGGGCATGTTCTTTCTGATCTCGCTCGTTCTGCTGGTCTTAGGCGAATACATTCTGAACATGGCCAGCCTGTCGAATGAGGGCCCGCTTTATCATGTAGGCCAAGAGTTCACCAGTGCCCGCATGACCCGGCTTGAAAAACTGAACATCGAAGAAGTGGTGTCAGATTCAGCCGAGGCGAGAACCCCGACCATTGAACGTGTTTCCTGATGTCGCGCCTCGATCCAAGCCAACCCCGTCAGGATGCCGTGATAATTGGGGGTGGGTTCTACGGTGCGGCTATCGCTGTGTATCTGGCCAAGCAACGTGGCCTTAAGCGCATCCTGCTGATTGAACGTGAGCCGGCGCTGCTGATGCGTGCCTCTTACAACAATCAGGCGCGTGTGCATAACGGCTATCACTACCCACGCAGTTTCACGACCGCTTATCGAAGTCGGGTAAACCTACCAAAATTTGTACGGGACTGGCCACTCGCTGTGAAGCAAGACTTCACCAAGCTCTACGCTATTGCCCGGCGAAACTCGAAAGTCACGGCCAAACAGTTCGAACGCTTTTGTCGGGAAATCGGGGCGGATATCCAGCCAGCAGATCCCGTGTTGCGGGCCTTGTTTGAACCCCGTCTGATCGAAGATGTGTACCTGGTCGAAGAATATGCGTTCGACACCACACAGCTCGCGATCTGGGCAGAGCGCGAGCTGAAAGAAAGCGGGGTGAAAATCCACTACCAAACAAGGGTGACCGCGATCTTGAAAGGGGCACAAGCGCCGTTGCAGGTTGTGGCCGAGATGAAGCAGGGGAGCCAGGAGGTAATCACCTGTCGCTATGTATTCAACTGCACCTATAGCGGCCTTAATCAGTTTAAGGGCGATTTTCCCGGTGTTAGTACCGATCTTAAGCAAGAACTTACGGAAATGGCCCTGATGCAGATGCCCGCATCACTCAATGGTTTGGGTATTACGGTGATGGATGGCCCGTTCTTCTCTATGATGCCCTTTCCGGCGCGTGGACTGCATACCTTGTCCCATGTTCGCTATACGCCGCACATGCACTGGAATGACCAGCTAGGGGTTGACCCTTACGAAAAATTGCGTCTTTACGAACGCGATACCCGCGTGGATCGGATGGTTAGAGACGTTGGTCGGTATATTCCTGAAATATTGAAAGCTAAGCACATCGACTCGCTATTCGAGATTAAAACCGTTTTGGTGAAGAGCGAGGGCAATGACGGAAGGCCAATCCTTTTTGAAAAGCACGCAGAGTTACCAGGCTGTTATTCGGTACTGGGCGGTAAAATTGACAATATTTATGACGTTCTTGAAACGCTTGAAGCTGAAAACATTATCGGCATCGATGATCAAAAAAAATCTACATTTGGAGAGGTGAATGTTTAATTCGCTTATTGGTTATTCGGGTTACGTGGGCGGCACCCTTCTTAAGCAGGAAAATTTCACATCGCTTTATCGCTCAACCAATATTGGCGATATCGATAATCAATCATTTGATACGGTAGTGTGTGCCGGTGCTCCGGCGCAGAAGTGGATCGCCAACCGGGAGCCAGAAGCGGATCGACAAAAAATTGAGGAGCTGATCGAACACCTCAAAACCATCCAGTGCAAAATTTTTATTTTGATCAGTACGGTGGATGTCTTTAAGAGTCCCATAGGCGTTGACGAGGACAGCCCTGTCGATGAGTCGGGCCTGCATGCCTATGGTCTGCATCGTCGATTGCTGGAAACATTCGTCGAAGAGCATTTCCCGAACCACCTGATTGTTCGTCTGCCAGGGCTGGTTGGCCCAGGTCTGCGCAAGAACGTCATCTTCGATTTTCTGAATGACAACAACCTTCAGTCAATTGATAGCCGGGGGGTGTTCCAGTTCTACCCGATGGTTAACCTTTGGTATGACATTCAAACGGCACTCAATGCCGGTTTGAAATTGGTTCACCTCACGGCAGAGCCCGTTAGTGTGGAGGACATTTCCCAACTGGGTTTCGGTAAATCCTTCACCCATACCTTGGCCAACCCCGCTGCGACCTACGACCTGCAGACGAAGCACGCCCAAGTATTTGGTGCGTCGGGCGGCTATCAATACAGCGCCCGCGAAACGATCCTGGCGGTTAGAGCCTACGCGCAGTCCGAGCCGCTCACGATTAAAGCCGATACGGGGACGAGCGTATGAGGTTGGCGATTTCCAATATTGCGTGGGATATCAACGAAGATGAAGCAGTCGCTACGCTGCTTCAGCGGTTTGCGGTTGATGCTATAGATATCGCACCTGGCAAGTATTTTCCAGAACCCGCCAAAGCTACGAATGAGGATATTGCTCAAGTCAAAGACTGGTGGGCTGAGCGCGGGATTGAGATCACCGGCATGCAGGCGCTGTTGTTCGGCACCACGGGGCTGAATGTCTTTGGCTCCGCTGAAAGCCAGGCGGCCCTGCTAACGCATTTGGCGGCGATATGCCGTATCGGCGCTGGCCTGGGGGCGACTCGGGTGGTTTTTGGCTCACCGAAGAATCGTGATCGCAGTGGGTTGAACGATCAAGAGGCTTTGGACATGGCGATTCCTTTTTTCCGGCAGTTAGGGGATATCGCTCAGGCTTCCGGGGTGACTATCTGTCTTGAGCCCAACCCCACCTGTTACGGCGCAAATTTTATGACCACCAGTGCGGAGACCGCTCAGGTGGTGAAGTGCATTGCGCATCCAGCGATCCAGATGCAGCTAGACACCGGTGCGCTCACTATTAACAGCGAAAATTCGCTGGTGGTCTTGCACGACTGTGCCGCGCTGATTGGGCATGTACATGCCAGCGAGCCCGACCTGTTGCCTTTGGGCGATGGTGGTACTGAGCATGGACAAATGGCTGCCGCTCTGTCGCAGTACCTGCCCACTCATGTGGTCACCATCGAGATGGTGGCAACCAAGGATGAGTCGCATGTGGTGTCGATTGAACGAGCCCTTCAGGTGGCGACGCAACATTACCGCGGGACTGGTGTTGAGGTGAGTGTATGAGCATGAAGTGGCTAATCCTCATTCTCGGCATTCTCTCCAATGCTTCCGCCAGTGTGCTGGTGAAGATGGCTATGATGCCCCCGCGCAAGTTTCCCTCCCTCAACGACCCCATGACGGCGTTGAGTAATTGGCCATTTTGGCTAGGGCTTGGGCTTTACGGTGCGGCCTTTCTGCTCTATGCCGCTGCCTTGGCGCGTCTGCCGCTGAATGTGGCACACCCGGTTCTGACCGCCGGAGCTGTGGCGACTGTCGCCTTGTTTTCGGTCGTATTTTTTCGTGAATCCTTCCACTGGACTACAGGGGCAGGGATCGTACTGGTAATCGCCGGCGTAGGGCTGATTACAGCTCGCGTAGCTTGATGGTAAACATGATGACCTCTCTCGATATTGCTCCTGCAGCCCGCGACGCGTGGCAAGTACCCGCCTTTGACACGCGACTCTGGCTTGGCCGCCAACACCCTTGTTGCGTGGTGATACCCGTCATCAATGAGGGGGAACGAATTAAGAGCCTGCTCGCCAAAATGGCGGCGCTCAAAATCGAAAATATTGCAGATATCATCATCGTAGATGGTGGTACCACGGATGGTTCACTGGAGTTGCAAGCGCTGAAACAAATGGGGGTGCGCGGGCTGCTGGTTAAAACGGCGTCTGGCAAATTAAGTGCCCAGCTCCGTTGCGCCTATGCCTTTGCGCTCGACCATGGCTATGAGGGCATCATTACTATTGACGGTAATGACAAGGATGAACCTGATGCCATTGCGCGCTTTATTGAAGCGTTGGAACAGGGCGTGGATTTTGTGCAGGCCTCGCGCTTCGTGGCGGGAGGTGTGGCCGAGAACACGCCAAAATCGCGAAATTTTGCGATTCGTTTTATCCATGCGCCGATGCTGAGACTTTCCTCTGGGTTTAAGTGGACTGATACCACTCAAGGCTTTCGTGCTTATAGTCGGAAAATGCTTCTTGACCCAAAAGTGGCCCCGTTCCGTGATGTATTCATGACTTACGAACTGCTGGCTTACCTTTCGTATCGGGCACCGAAGCTGGGATATAGCTGTGTCGAGCTTCCTACAGTTAGACGTTACCCAAAAGGTGAAGTGCCGACCAAGATCAGTAGTGTTAAAGGTAATATTTCAGTGTTGAGTATTCTGCTAAAAAGTTGTTTTGGGCACTACAATGTTAAGAGAGAAAGCGATAAGTGAACAGTTTCTTTAGCGCTTTCAATATACATAAAATAAACGGTAATTTAGAGTCTTTGTTAGGGAAATACAAGGCAGAGGGGTTGGCCTTTCTAGCCGTTTTTGTTCTTGTTTTCTCCTCGTTGAAAATGTATTCGGTGGCATTCTCAAATGGGAACGTTGAACAATGGGCAAATTTAACTAATCAGATGTTCTATGGGGGGCAGGACTTTCTGTTTAGTTATGGGCCGCTTTATTGGTTGACTGGAAACAGTTCGTCGCAGTACAACGAGCCTACATACTGGGGGTCTATAATATTCCTGAGTGTTTTAAATGCATGTTTTTGGTCAGTTATTTTCACACTGGTCAGTAAGGCGCGCACATATATATTTTTTGCAGTGGCGTTTTTTCTATTTTTTAGCAGTTTGATTTTTCCGGCGGCACTATTTATTTTGCCATTTGCTGTCGTTGCCTATTTTGAATTCTCAAAGGATAAGCCATTAGTTGTCAAGTCGCGATTTATGGTAGTTATTGGTGTTGTGGTTGGTTTTTTGTTTTATGTAAGATTTTTCTACGGTCTCGTTGGGTTGGCGACATTTGGGTCTTACTTCTTTATTCGTTTTTTTTCTGAAAAGAAAGTTTCGAGATTGGTTTTGTTTGTTGTGGGCGTAGTTGTAAGTTATGTTTTTTTTGGGCTGATCATTTTTCATGATAAGGTCAGTTTGGTTAATTATTTGGTTATTAATAAGAATCTGAGTTTTGGTAACTCGGTAGATATGACGCAGGATGTTGTAAATTCGGGAAGTACTTTTATCGCCGCGCTGCTGGTGATTATTTTTTTAAATGTGTATCTTTTGTTTAGGCGTAGATCGCTTCTGCTAACGGTAAACGTTTTATTGCTGCTTCTTTTTAAACTTGGGTTTAGTCGCACGGATCACTACGTCGGGTATTTCGTCATCCCAACAGCCGCATTAGCACTTGTAATGATTTTTGATAAAAGCAGGTTGGGGCGACTGCTGTTCGTGCTAGCTATGGCTGGTTTGTATTATCTTTCAACTAATCCAAGCTACCCAGGCGCTCCAACTAGAAGCGCACTGCTTCCGGCAATAGATTTTAGTGAAGGATACGAAGATCGGATGCAGAGCTTGTATGTTGACTATAAGCTTGAAGATGATCTGCTAAGAAGGATTGGTAAGTCGACAATCGACGTATATCCATATAATAATGAGTATGCTTTTGCAAATAAATTGAATTACAAATATCGTCCATCATTTCAGAATTATATGACGCTTACGCCTGCACTGGATTTGATGAATAAAAAATTCTTTGAGTCTTCGGAACGTCCAAAATTTGTTCTTTTTACGTCTGGCATAAATTGCGGGTCTGAAAAATGCAATGTATTTGATGATTTTGATCAAAAACTTTCACTGAACGAGGATCCACTGACAGTAAGCTCTATTCTTCTGAATTATCATACTGTTAGCGTGTCGAAAGGTAAAAATGGTATACCGTTGATTCTTTTAGAAGAAAATGATGGGTATACCGTTTATTCTGAATCGCCAATATCTGAAAAAACAATGAATTTTGGTGAGTGGTACAAGGTGCCTAGAGCTGCGGATGGGGTAACCAAAATAATTCCAGACTTTAAACTTACCAATTACGGGCACATAAAAAATTTACTATTCCGTGGAAGTGTTCTAAAGGTCAGGTATAAGTTTTTTTCAGGGGATGTTCGTGAATACAGACTAAATATCATAAACTCAAAGAGTGGGGTTTGGGTATCCCCGCTGCTGGATAACTTTGAGCTTTCTGGCGATGCTGTTGATTCAGTCATGTTTGTATCACAATCATCTAATTATTTTAATCCGAAATTCAAATCTAGATGGGTGAAGGTTCACATTCCAGGGGTGCATACTAAACCCATTCCAAGGACATATACTAAAGATGTCATACTTAATGATATATTAACATCAATCCCTGACGTTAATAAAAATGTAGAAATTGCTTGCGATGGCTCAATTGATTCGATTAACGGAGCTCCCCCAGCCCCATCTGAACTTAATTTTAACGCAATGGAGCTTTTGAAGGTACATGGATGGCTCGCACTCTCAACCAAAGATGGCACATTGTTTGATAAAACATTTGTGACACTTACTGACGTCAACGGTAAAAGAACTTTTATATCGACGAATGGCCAAGTCCGGGATGACGTAGGGGCAGCCTTCAAAAAAACCAGCCTTAACGCGGCAGGTTACAATACGCTAATTGACCTTTCGACGCTAAACGGAACCTACACTCTAGGAATTGGGGGGATACACAATCACGAGTTTTATAGCTGTAGCCAATATACAATCCCTGTGACTATAGATAAATAAAATAATGCTTAGGTGGGCCTGGATCATTCAGGCCTTTCTTAACATGTTGCAAATATCCTGAGTTATGCGACAGGTTGTGGTTTGCCGATATTGTTGCCTAGAGCCTGTCGCTCGATACCGTACCGCTAGTTGATCAGATTCAGGGCTATATGGGCGCGCCCGGTTTTGCCCTTGGGTGGCACTTTTTGCGCCTCGACAAACTTGCGTCGCGCATGGGCCCAGCAGCCTAAACGGTCGACACCGGCCTGCGCGTCCAAGGCATCATAGCCGGCGTAATCGTCGGTCATCAGATAGTCGCGATAACCTTCGAGCAGACGCGATGGCATCTCTTGCGCTCGGCTGGTCGAGTAAAAACAAAGGATCACTGGCTGATTCGGTGGTCCGCCGGTTTGTACCCACCTCCTGAATTGGCTAGTCGGCTCTCGATATGGCTCTTTCATCACCTGGACACGCGTTTCGTCGCAGTGGATTACGCGACTTTCCAGCAGCCGGTCACGCATCAAGTTGAGCAAGGGTTGCAGATGTTCGCCGCACTGGATAATCCAACGTGTCAAGGTTTGTCGTGGAATATCGACGCCGTGACGACCGAGTACTTTTTTGAAGCGATGCAGTGGCCGGCCATCGACGTATTTGGTGGTCAGCAACATCGCCAACACACTGGGGCTGGCCATGCTCTTTTCGATCAATTGTGCTGGCTTGTCAGCGGTGACCGGCGCGGTTTCACAGCCACGGCAGGCGTAGACCTTTCGGATGTGTTTGATGCTTCATCGGTGTGATCGGGCGATGTTTTGGAGCGTCGGATTCAAGGCGTTTGAGCCAAAGGCAAAAGCCGTTACGTTCCCAATACAAAATCTTCACCCGACTGTGGGGTTTGTTGAGAAAGACGAAAAGTACCGGATCGAACACCGCCACTTTGATATCCAGCCCCATCAGTGCGGTTGGGCCGTCGATGGATTTTCGAAAGCCTACGGGTTTAGGGTAGAGGTACACATACCGATGCAGGCGTAACGCAATATCTACGCCACTGGTGGCGGCACGGATCGCGCCTGGAGCTTCGCCGCGCCGATGCCGCCCGTGCCGACGGATGCCGAGCTTAGGGCGGCGGCCATGGCTCAGCGCGATGCGCTTTTGTTTGTCGCTAGCGACGCCACTGCTGGCATGGCAGAAGCATACATTGCCGGCTTGCTGGATGCGGACGATACCGCGACCTTCAAGGCTTTCACTGCTTACCAACTGGCGCTGAACAATATCGATACTCAGTCGGGCTATCCGACCACCATCGACTGGCCTATAGCCCCGGCAAACTGAGTCTTGGATACAGGCGAGACAGCGCTTGCATGCGATACCCCGATGACCTGTAAATCCTTACGGAGCGAGTGAAGATAAGGTAGCATTCCGGCCCCCAACAATTTATCGCCAGGATATTAGCCTTCATGGACAATAAGGGCATGATCGACAGCCTGACTTCGCTCCGTTTTTTCGCGGCTTTCGCAATCGTATTGCATCACGCAAAAGGATTGGTTTTTTCCAGCGAGTTCATGAAGGGAGTTCCGCTTCCTTCTGGAGTGAGTTTTTTCTTTGTTTTATCAGGATTCATACTGAGTTATGTATACTCAGGGCGAATGGGGTCTATCGGTCTTTATAAGTTCTATACTTCGCGATTCTCAAAAGTATGGCCTCCGCATATCTTGACGTTTGTGCTGCTTATGGTGTTTATCCCTACAAAGGAAGGGTGGTTTATAGCGTTGCTTAACGCATCGCTTCTTCAATCTGCCGTGCCTATTCCGGCGTATTATTTTTCATTCAATAGCGTCTCTTGGAGTATTTCTACAGAGTTATTCTTCTACGCGGCGTTTCCATTGCTACTGGCAGGTCTGAATAAAAATTGGTACTTTAAACTGGTGGCTTTGCTTTTGCTAGGCGGAGTTGGCGCTTATATCATCGACTTGTCCGGTGTAAATTATTATTCTCCAGATAAATGGACTGAATTTTCCGCGCACGGTCTGGCATATATTAGTCCGCTATTCAGGATTCAAGAGTTTTTTATGGGGATGCTGCTATTTAAGGTCTTTGACTATATTAAGGAGTGGAAGGGATTCGGATTTGCTCTGTGTACCGTGCTTGAGGTTTTTTGCGTAGCGGGTGTTGTATTTTTGACGCAAGGCATTGCGGAGACTATTTCAATTTCGCTCATTGGCATTGAGAATAATGCTTCCGGTGAATTCTGGGCGCACTGCACCCTAGGCGTGTTTTTTGGTTTGGTGATAGTGTGCTTTGCCATAAACAAAGGATTAATATCCCAAATCCTAAGGCTTCGACTATTTGTGGTTTTAGGTGAAATCAGTTTTTCCATGTATCTGGTTCATCAGATTGTGTTCAGGTTCTATGATGTGCACAGGGTTATGTTTGAGTCTGTACCGAAACAAATGATATTTCCTTTGCTTTTAATTGCTATTTTTGTTTTCGCATATGGTATCTGGCGATTTGTTGAGTTGCCGGCCCAAGCCAAACTAAAGAATATTTTTTCTAAGCTGGGTCGAAAGAAAGAGAGTCAAAATTCAACTGCATTAACTTGATCGAATGATTAAAATAAACCCGCTCCGGCGGGTTTTTTACGCGTGCGCCAGGCATGGCGCGTTGCGCGCAAGCGCAATCAGCTTGGCTGTGGTGGCCTCGCTGATGACTTGGAGGTGAAAGTCCTCTACACACCCGGCAAGGGGAAGTGTTAGCCAGAGGCAAGGGTGTCGCGGGTGACTGCGAATCTGAAGGAAGCCCGAGGCAAAATGCTGGCCTGACGAACAGGAAGACGGATAGAGGCGGCGCAGCGGGGTAGGGGGCGTGTTTCCTCAAAGCCCAATACTTGCACGGGACGCTGCGACGTAGACGCGAACATTTATGTGCGCAGTCGCCGTGCGGGTGAACAAGTGATGGTCAGTGTTGAGCGCTTCCTGAATCAGCGCCTGAAACTGAGGGTGAACCGGGAAAAGAGCCGAGTAGCCGGGTCGTGGATGTGTGATTATTTGGGCTACGGGGATGGGCTGGCATTAACAGCCGAGACTGAGAGTTGCGACGATGCGCCTGGGTCGCTTGCGCGACCGGCTCAGAGACCTGCTGCGCGGAGCGCGGGGCCACAAGATGGTGAGCGTCATCGAGCGGATAAACCCGGTGCTGCGTGGCTGGGCGGGCTACTTCAAGTTAAGCCAGAGTAAGCGACCACTTGAGGAAATTTATGGCTGGGTGCGTCGCAAGCTTCGCTGCGTCGTCTGGCGTCAATGGAAGCAGCCCTCAACGAGGGCACGCAACTTGATGCGCTTGGGGCTTAGCGAACCACGCGCCTGTAAATCAGCCGTCAATGGTCACGGCCCATGGTGGAGTTCGGGGGCATCTCATATGAATCAGGCGTTGCCGAAGAAACTGTGGGATCAACTCGGGCTAGTCTCGATACTGGATACGATAAATCGGCTTAGCCGCATAGCTTGAACCGCCGTATACGGAACCGTACGTACGGTGGTGTGAGAGGACGGCGGATGTAAATCCGCCTCCTACTCGATCTGTCCTTAACACGGCAATGCAGCGCTATCAGATCGTCAGCGCCAAGCGTGTCGCCGCGTTCATTGCGCAGATCAGCCATGAATCAGTCCAACTGATCAACATCCGCGAGCGTTGGGGAGATACTCTGGCTCAGGCTATCTATGGGGCCGCAATGACCTGTGGAACACTGAGGTTGGTGACGGCTTCCAATTCATGGAGCGCTTACGTTCGACATTGTCAGTAAGCGCACAACAATCAGATGTCATCGGTAGAATCTGAAAAGTATTACGCAATGAGCTTGGGGGGTAAGAAAATCCGGGACGATTCAGCCTTTCTCAGGCCCGCTCCTAGGAGCGTAGCCGCTCCATAAACCCTGCCTCTGGAAGGTGAGGTTTATGGAGCATTTACTTTTTTAGCGGTGCCCTGCACGTGTGTTAATAGGTGATCCCCGGAACCACGGTGGTGACGATGTGTTTGCCATCGTTGCGGCAGGCTTCAGCTAACAGACGGGCAAGGATCTGTTCCTGCTCTACGGCAGTAAGCTTCAGGCTCTTTAACGTCGACTTCCAACCGTCGGCATTAGCGAGCAACGTGTTCAAAATTGTTGGCGCCCCCCAGAATGATCCATTTACCGGGTACGGACGGTGGTATGAAGCGGGCGCCTCGAATCCAAGAGACTGACATAGGCTTGAAATGATTTCCGCATCGGCGGTAGCGTCATGAATGTTAGGGTCTTCCGGGAAAACCAGCCCCAGAGCGGTATCAGATGAGTCGCTGCTGAGGAGACCCGCGATGACTCCCAATGCATCGTACTTGCCGCCTATCATGTTTTCGATCAGGTACTGCTGATAGGTTTCCCGGTCGCTGAAATCGATGTCAATCGGGTCGGTGCTCAAATTGATATGCGCGATCGCTGTGTAATCCAGGTAAGGAACGCTCGCCAGGTGTTTGAAGATCGCAAGTAATGGCTGATCTTCACTCACCAGTATGCTCAGTACTGAGTATTGCTCTTTCTGAAGACATTGCTTGATGGTAAGAGCGGCCAGTTCGTCCGGAACAAGAATGACGACATCAATCTGGGCTGACTTTTTCACGAGAAGCTTTACGATTTGCTCGATAGAGTCTGCAGAGCGCAGGCTTATAAATATCAGCGACTTACTATCGGTGGATGTGGAGGAATGATCTTTCCACGAAAGGTTCTGCCAGTTCCATGGCCCTTCGGGGTGGCCGGCACTCAGAAAGTGCGCTAATGGATCCTGAGCTCCGATCACCGAGGCATTCATATCCTTGTAAACGAGGGGATCAAAGCCCGGGAACAACTTGCGTCGCAACACGCCGCGCGTCCACGAGCGCACGTATCGGCGAATAGCTTCAGTAGCTCCTGATAGCTGCACACCTGCCGGTGGGTAGTAGTCTAAATCAACAACCTCGGCCTGTTGTATCGTGGCTGCGTCAACCTGCTCCTGACGGGACAGGGCTGCGTTACCCTCTGTAAGGGCGAGTAATTGTTCGACGTAACGGGGCATATTGAATTCGCGTGCAGCCAGAGATCGGGCCTGCTCTCCGACCTTATCCCGAGCTTCTTTCGACGAGGCCAGTTGAATGATTTTGTCAGCCATCTTATGGGTGTCCAGATAAGGCGCGACGCACTCTTCCTGGAGGCCATTACGCTTAAGAATGTCTGCAACACCCGTTGTGTTGTCGAAACAGAGAACTGGCAGGCCCAGTACCATGGCGTCAATAGCAACGTTGGGCAATGGGTCCAAACGGGCGGTCAACAGCATCATGTCGCTCAGGGCATAGACATGCTCAATGGCAGCTGTTTCGGAAATGATCTTGAATCGCTCCGAGATTCCGGCGCGCTGAATCTGATCCTGAAGGTAAATAGAGTAATCAGTATCTTTCTCTGGATTGTAGTTATTACCGATCCAGACAAAACGGCACTTGTGACCTATAGGTGAATTGATTACACGGGTCGCGCACTCGATAAACAGGTCTACACCCTTGCGGATTTGTACCCAGCCGGCGCCTAATATAACGATCGTGTCATCTTCAGGTCCATCCGGACGCATAATCTTTTGCAGCATCGCCTTCTCTGCTTCGATATGAGCTGGATCATGTGCCTCGCCAGGGACAATGCTTTTGCCTTGCGCCAACACGGGAAGTTTGCACGAAGCTAGTTCAGGCAGTACCTGTATTGCGCTGTTGAGTGTAATGTCGGCAGAGAAAACGGTTTGACTTGACCATAACAATGCATTTTGGATTCGCGTGCGGGGGCGAATATATACAGCGAACTCGTGGATTAAACTGATTGTCGGGATATAGCGATCGGCCAAGGGCTTGAGTACTATATGGGATTCCACACTGTTCACAATCGCAAATTGAAATGAGTAGGTGTCGAGGAACTTGCCTAATACCCAATTGGCGAAAGTCTCTTTGTGGTAAAGATCCACAGGGCCGGCAACTATCGCTCCAGCCTCGATAAAAGACTCTTCCAACGGGCCGCCACGAAGCAGCAGTGTCACTACATTGAATTTCGAGGTGAGTTGCTGGACGATATTCAGGCTAAGAATTGGGGCGCCGGTTCTCGAAGCTTCATGACTGACTAGCAGAATGGTGGGCTTATCAATAGGCAGCGACTCGATGGGTCGACTCAAAGCGATAAGCGGAATACGGCCAAGCAGGCCTTCGACCCGCCCGTGATCCAGGAAGTGTCGTTCCGGATCAGCGAGCGAGGCGAGAACTGGATACATGGCCCGATAGAAGTCGGCGTTGAATGGCTCTGTCGGTTCATGGAGCAGTCCGCCAGCGAGAACCTGCTTTTCGCCTGCAAAGTCGCGAGAAGCCTGCGAAATCGACTTTGGAACACCTAGGCGGCCTTCCTGGATGCCGTGGCACAGATAGTGTACGACTGCGGGAATGCCGGTCGCTTTAACATCGGGATAAGTTTCGAGGTAGTAGTTTTCGTCAAAAGCTTCTCCATTGGGAAGAATTATCGACGGAAGCCTTTTTTTTATGTCCGTTAAACTGATCAGGCGCCAGAATCGTGAGTTAAATAAGCGCTCCCACGAGTTGGACATTGTTTGAATATACTCTTGTTTCAGCCCCGCCTCAGAGGCTTTCCATTTTTCCAGATTTATTTCAAGGTTTTTGTGCTGGGAACTTAGATCCGCCAGTTCAGATTTGAGGCGGGCATTTTCATCGGAAAGTTTAACGATGGTGGATTGTTCTTGATCTACTTGTTCGTTGTTTTTCATGGTCGTCTTCGACGGTAAGTTGCTGTTGGATGTTGTGGCACCGTGTGCCACTTCAGTCTCGGTATTTAGCGCTTCGATCTGCGTTTTTAAAGAAATACTTTCCAGGTTGGCATTGGCAAGTATTTTTGGCTCAATCGGGTTGTTGAGCCGTTCGCTTTCGAGGACCGTAGCGTGACGTAAATCAGGGGCTAGAAACTCATTAATGTATTTCGATATCTCATCTTCGGTCGGCGCTGGGAGATCAAGCGCCGATGAAATGCGAAGAAGTTCCTGACGGGGATTGTTCAGTAAGTTATCGTAACCCATGATCAATCGATTCTCGGAAGTCGTGTCAGCAACCGCTTGCAGCATAGGCTCCAGCCCATTCAACGGGCTGTGTAATACGATGACATAGCTTATGTCGAATTCGAGCTCTTTCAGCAGTTTCTGCCAGAAAGGCAATAGCTGCAGGATCAGCGGATCCTTCATGCCCCATATCTGTATGTCAGGCGCTTTGTCGGCGATGAGAGCCTTGGCTTCCTGATAAATCTCATCGATGACGGCGTCGCCATTCAGATCGACATCCAACACACGGTCCCTGCCATAGGCAGAGTCGAGCCGGCTTAACAGCTTGTTGTTGACGGCAATGACGCCTCTGTCTTCCCAAAAACTGGCCGAATTATCCATACCCATCGGATGGAGGGTGTCACCTCGATCAACGCCCATGGTGCTTAGTGCACGCGTAAGTGTGATGGTTTCACTGCGGTGCATGCTCAGAACGATAATTATTTTCTTGGCAATCAAATGGCTATCGTCCTTGGAAGAAATTCAGCAACTGGTAAACAGGGTGAATGCAGGAACTGAGTGCAACACGGTCATTGAATGGATGTAGGGGGGCATTATGCTGCATGGCAATAACAACGTCTTGCATCACCTCACCCATGACGTTGAGCGGGCATTTGAAATCGAAGCGTTTTGGCGGGTGCCGGTTGATTGCAAAGCAATGGCGTTCAGTGTCTCCCGGCTGAGAACCGATAAGTCCGTTGCGTTTGGGCAGGTACCGGCGGATCAGACCGTTGATATTACCATCTGCTTTCTCAATACAACGATTGTTCAGGTTATTTCGTCATGGCAAGCCTGGTGGAAGTCTGCCCACTTTTGCGCCATATGATCTTTCAACCTTCAGTCGCCCATTACACAAGCGAATCCGGCGAAATCGTTGACTGAATCTATCAATAGAGCCGTCTAGAGCCCTGATTGTTTCATATTCTGTAACGAACACATTTTTGACAGGCTCCAGGCATCGCCTAAGTTTGGGAGGCAGCTTCGGAAAAGCTGCTTTCTCAATCGATGTCATGGAGCGTCACTTATGCGTACTGGCTATTTCTACTCCCTGGTTTTTGCACTGCTCACCAGCGTCTCAATTACCGCCACTGCTGCACCGGCGAGCAAGCCGGAGGCCGGCAATGCACCCGTGGTGATGGAGATTTCTCCTGCAGCACAGTCTGGCAAGGTCGATCTGAATACGGCTGATGCTGCGACGTTGCAGCGCGAATTGTCCGGTGTAGGGGAGGCCAAGGCCAAATCGATTGTTGCTTATCGTGAGAGCAATGGACCGTTTGCGTCAGTCGACGAATTGCTCGAAGTAAAAGGGATCGGCAAAGCCATTCTGGATAAGAATCGCGAGAAGCTCGAGGTGAACTAAGCTTGTAGGTGAGCGCCAGGGGCCGGTCATTGACCGGCCTTTTTGCATTCTGGCGATCACTGCAGTGTTGTGCCTTCCGTCGGTACGATAAAAATTACGGATATCATATTCGGCTCGGATTATGCCTATAATAAATCAGTTTCTAGCCGAAGCGATCTGATCCTCAGGCGCTTGCACTTCCTCAAGCCTCTCCCAGGAGTACAGTCATGACTTCCATCCAGTCACAAGGTACGGCCCTCGTCACCGGCGCTTCTTCCGGTATCGGTGCGATTTACGCTGAGCGGTTGGCGGCGCGTGGTTTCGATTTGTTGTTGGTCGCTCGCGATGAACAACGGTTGGAAGCGGCGGCGAGCAAGTTGCGCGCCGAGCATGGCGTTCAGGTCGAGGTGCTCAAGGCCGATCTCACGCAAAAGGATGATGTGCTGAAGCTGGAGCAGCGTCTTCGCAGCGATTCGAGCATCAGCTTGTTGCTGAACAACGCCGGGGTTGCAGCCGATGGTTTGTTGGCCAATGCCGATATGGATCAGCTGGAACGCTTGATTCAACTGAATGTCATGACGGTCACGCGATTGGCGTCGGCGGCGGCTGCCAGTTTCACCAGGGCCGGTCGTGGTTCGATCATCAATATCGCTTCGGTGGTGGCATTGTTTCCCGAGCGTTTCAACGCGACTTACAGCGCCAGCAAGGCCTATGTGTTAAGTCTGACGCAGTCGTTGAATGCTGAGCTGGAAGGCACTGGAGTCAGGGTCCAGGCAGTGTTGCCAGGGGTAACACGTACTGAAATCTGGGAGCGCTCCGGTATCGACGCTTCCCAGATTCCGGCGGACATGGTCATGGAAGCGGGGGAGATGGTCGATGCGGCGTTGGCGGGTCTGGATCAGGGCGAGTTGATCACCATTCCGTCGTTGCCGGAGGCAAGCGAGTGGGAGGCCTTCGTTGCGGCGCGTCATGTGATGGCGCCAAATTTGTCCAAAAGTTCTGCCGCCGCGCGTTATAAGTGAGATGTCATGAACCGGCCTGAGGGATTTGCGGTATGAGCGATCGTCGAGTGGTTGTAACAGGCATGGGCCTGGTGTCTCCGTTGGGTAGCGGTGTCGAAGCGGTCTGGAGGCGTCTGTTGGCCGGGCGTTCCGGATTGCGGGACTTGCCGGACGAGGTGGTGGCCGATCTGTCGACGAAGGTCGGTGGCACGGTGCCGACGCTGGCAGAAGATGCCGAGGCGGGTTTTGACCCGGACCGCGCGACGCCGCCCAAAGAGCAGAAGAAGATGGATCGCTTCATTCTGTTTGCAATGGAAGCGGCGCGTCAGGCCTTGGAACAAGCCGGTTGGCAGGCGCAGGACGCCAATGCTCAGGAGCGAACTGCGACCATTATAGGTTCCGGTGTCGGTGGTTTCGGCGCGATTGCCGATGCGGTGCGCACCACGGACAACCGTGGCCCGCGACGTTTGTCGCCGTTTACCATCCCTTCGTTTCTGGTCAACCTCGCCGCGGGCCATGTATCGATCCAGCATGGTTTCAAAGGCCCCTTGGGTGCTCCAGTAACGGCGTGCGCCGCCGGTGTTCAGGCGATTGGCGATGCGGCGCGGCTGATTCGTTGTGGTGAGGCGGATATTGCCGTGTGCGGCGGTGCGGAAGCGGCGATCGATCGCGTCAGTCTTGCCGGGTTTGCTGCGGCTCGTGCCTTGTCCAGTGGTTACAACGAAACCCCCGAGCGGGCTTCGCGCCCCTTCGACAGTGGCCGCGATGGCTTTGTTATGGGGGAGGGCGCGGGCCTTCTGGTGATCGAATCTCTGGAGCATGCGTTGGCACGCGGTGCTACACCGTTGGCTGAACTGGTCGGTTATGGCACCAGCGCCGATGCCTTTCATCTGACGGCGGGTCCTGAGGATGGCAGCGGTGCGCGGCGGGCGATGTCGCTGGCATTGGCCCAGGCAGGCATTTCTCCTGCACAGGTTCAGCATCTGAATGCGCATGCGACGTCGACCCCGATTGGGGATCTGGGCGAGCTGGCGGCCATCAAGGCGTTGTTCGGGGCGGAT
Organism: Pseudomonas sp. ASL7; assembly: GCF_056680375.1. Taxonomy (NCBI): domain Bacteria; kingdom Pseudomonadati; phylum Pseudomonadota; class Gammaproteobacteria; order Pseudomonadales; family Pseudomonadaceae; genus Pseudomonas; species Pseudomonas sp. ASL7. The sequence continues at coordinate 347,687 of NZ_CM155279.1, forward strand.
AACAAGATTGCGGTGACATCGACAAAGTCGGCGACCGGGCATTTGCTGGGCGCGGCAGGCGGAATCGAGGCGATCTTCACCCTGTTGGCGATTCGCGATCAGGTCGTGCCGGCCACCCTCAACTTTGATAACCCGGATCCCGCCGCCCAAGGCGTCGACATCGTTCACGGGCAAGCGCGGCCGATGGCTATCGAGTACGCACTGTCCAACGGCTTCGGGTTTGGTGGGGTGAATGCCAGCGTGTTGTTCAAACGCTGGAACGATTAGATCCGGGCTTGATTGAGGAAGGCGCGCGTGACGTCGAGAATCTGCCGGGCCAGCTCGGGATTTTCGACGCTGCGCGAAAGCAGCAGCGCCCCGACCAGTGCGGACATAAAGACGATGCTGCGGTCCTCTGTGTTCTCGCCTTCAAGCGTGTCCTGGATTTGTCGAAGACGTGCCTTGAGCACCACATCAGAGGTCGGACTCGGCTGACCGCGCATGCCGAGTTCCGACGACATGGTGGGCAGTGGGCAGCCTTTATGGGGCGAAGTCTGGTGCCACTCGGACAAATAGGCGTTGATGAAGGCCTCGAGCGGGCGCTCCTGGGCGAACAGTTGGGCGCAAACGACATCGACTTCATCGCCAGCGGCCTGCAAGGCCTTTTCCACCAACTCGTCCTTGGACTTGAAATGCGAGTAAAAGCCACCGTGAGTCAAGCCCAGCGCTTTCATCAGCGGTTGCAGGCCGGTCGCGCCGATGCCGTCACGGCGAAAGCGTACTGAAGCTTCCTTGATGATACGTTGGTGGGTCTGGGCTTTATGGTCCTGCGAGTAACGCATCTCGAATCTCCGCAACAATGCGCCATATTAACCAATGAAAATTGGATGGTGACTGTACTTTCACTTCTAAAAAGCATGCAGATGCGTCGAACTTGGTCGAAGTGCGTGTATTTGATGGCACGAATAGTGATTACCCATTAGCTGACGATTGTTGAACAATCATGAGGCGATGAGCATGAGCAGCGGACTGTCCCTGGCCGACCACATCACATTGGAATTGCGCGCCGACATTATTGGCGGTCGTTTGCTGCCTGGCATGGCGCTGGTGGAGAGCGATCTGGTGTCTGCCTACAACGCTTCTCGCAACACTATCCGCGAAGCGTTGCATCGGCTGGGACAGGAAGGCCTGACCCGCTATATACGCAACAAGGGCGTGATGGTGCGCAGGCTCGGCGTCGAGGACGTGCGGGATCTGTTCAACGTCCGCCGGACCCTGGAATTGCAAGCCATCAGCGCCAGCCAACCGCTACGCGAGTATCAGTCCGACCGGATGCTCGAAGCCCTGGAAGCTAGCGAGCTGGCCCGCCAGCGCGAGGACTGGCGCGCCGTTGGTACCCACAGCCTGGCGTTTCATCAACATATCGTCGGGTTGCTGCGCAGCCCATTGTTCGATGAGTTCTTCACTAATGTCGTCGCGCAATTGCGCCTGGTGTTCTGCAATGCTCCCGATGAATCACGTTTTCAGGCGCCCTGGCTGGCGCGTGACTGGCAGATTCATGAATGGCTGGCCGAGGGCAACAAGCGCGCGGCCGAGGATGCCATGAGCCTTTATCTCGACGATTCAGAACACCTTCTGGTGCAACTGCTTGCGCCTTCTTCCCATCACTGATCGAGGATTCGTGCCATGTACAAAGACTATCCGGCGGCCTATCAAGTCAGCAAAGGCTCGGCGTTGCAGGTGGACAAGCCCTTTTATGAGCGCATTCGCGACACGAAGGAGGGGCGCACACTGATCGAGTCGTTCGAGGTGCCGATCCGCACGGGGCGCGCCTGGAAGGTACCGGCCGGGCATGTGTTTCGCGTGACCACGCCGGTCGGGCCGCAGGTCGGGGACTTCAATGTCTGGAATGCCAACGATCCGCGCGAACGTTTATGGGCCGCGCGGACCCGGCAGTTGCAGGGCGCCCACGTCAGCACCCATGACCGGCTCTGGTCGAACCTGCCCTTTTTGCGGCCACTGGTGACCATCACCGACGATAGCCTGGCGGGTTACGGCATCGACGAACATGGCGGTCGTCTGCACGATTTGCTCGGCACTCGCTGCGATCCCTATGTGAACAAAATGCTCACCGGCGAAGATTTCCATCATCACTGCCACTCGAACCTGACCCGCGCGGTGTTGCCTCACGGCCTGACCGAGTTCGACGTGCACGATGTGCTGAACATTTTCCAGTGCACCGGCCTGAACCACGACGACATGTACTTCATGAAGGCTTGTCCGGCGCAGAAAGGCGACTACCTGGAGTTCTTTGCCGAAATCGATTTGCTGTGCGCGCTATCGACCTGCCCGGGAGGTGATTTGTCGCTGGCCATGTGGGGGCCGGATGCGCAAGATCCGCTGAGTGTGTGTCGCCCGCTGGGGGTGGAGATTTATCGTCTGGAAGATTCATTGCTTGAGGGCTGGAGTCAGCCTGAGCGCGCCGCCTACAAAGGGCTGCACGGGTTGCACATTGCCAAGGCCGCGTGGGAAAAGTAGGCGCAAAAAGATCGCGGCCTTCGACGGCTCCTGCACCGGTGGTGATTCTCGCCTGCCGTTGTAGGAGCCGGCGCTTTTCAAGGCTGCTGCATGTCCTTGACGCTGCTCATATTTTTTAATCCGCCTGAACGGTTGTAACTTCGTCTCAGATAGGTACAATGGCGCGGCTCGCCGTCAGGTGAGCGTCGTTATGGTGACCCCATCGGTCCCCCCGCAACGATCAGCCGTGAACCCGGTCAGGCCTGGAAGGGAGCAGCCGCAGCGGTGACATTGTGTGCCGGGGTGTGGCTGGTGGGGTTGCCTCCATAACGCACCGCGAGTTCTCTCTCGCGTTATCTGATTAATAAAATACTTGTTATTGCACTGCCAAGGACTCTGTCCAGGGCGGTTTTTTGTCGTCCCCGATTTTTAAGCCGGCCCCCTTTCAAACGGCAATACAACTTGTAGCAGCTGGCGAAGCCTGCGTTCGGCGGCGCAGCCGTCGTAAAACCAGCCGACGCGGTGCATCAGAATCACCTCGTGCACAGGTTTCACGACGGCTGCGCCGCCGAACGCAGGCTTCGCCAGCTGCTACAAGGTGTGAGTTAGTAACGAGCTGATCAATTACGCTCGCTGGAGGGGGCGTCACCGATATAAAGCCGGATAATGTCATCGATCTCCCCGGACATTTTCATGCTCAGTAACGTGCGCATAATGCGCTGCACGGGTAGCTTCGGGTCGTTGCGTATGTAGCACCCGACACTCTGTTTCTGCAGCACCGCAACGGCTTGTAGTTGTCGACCCGGCATGAGGCGTTGATTGAACCAGTCCAGCGTCCATTGGTTGCTCACGGCGTAGCGATAGCGGCCGGCCTGGAGTTTTTCCAGCACTTGTTCCTGATTACGGGCGTCGTCGCGGTGCAACCGGCCGGTGTCGAACATCGGTTGCAGGGTCGGGTAGCTGTAACTCAGTACGGTACCGATGGATTGTCGAGGCAAGTCTGCCGCCGTTACCGAGATCAGTGGGTCTTGCCGACTGATCAACAAGTCGGGCTGAGTCCAGAGCGGAATGCTCCAGATAAAGTCTGCGGCCTGATTCGGCAGCCAGGATTGTGCGGCATAGCAGCGCATATCGACCTCGCCGTGCTCCATGGCGTTTTGCACGCGCGCCCGAGATACCACGTGAAATTCGGCCGGCATGCCGACCTGCGTCGCGAGGCTCAGCATCACGTCATACAGGATGCCCTGTGTCGGGCGTCCACGTTCCAGTTGCACCATCGGCATCGCCCAACTGTCGGGCACAACGAAGCGCAACGGCGCGCCAGCGGCCTCGACGTCCAGGCTAATCAACAGCAGTGCCCCCAAGGCCAGCCGCATAAACGCTCCGGTACCGATAAACTCCCGAGCCGGTAACAGCCCCCCTAAATGCATCTTAGCCAGATTAGGCGAGCGCGCCGGATGCAATTTTGGGCTTGCTCCGCTAGCATTAGCCGCTTCTGTTCCTTCGTTGCGACGGTTTTCGATGAGTTATCAGGTTCTTGCACGTAAATGGCGTCCGCGCTCGTTCCGCGAAATGGTCGGCCAGACCCATGTGCTCAAGGCTCTGATCAACGCCTTGGACAGCCAGCGGCTGCACCACGCCTATCTGTTTACCGGTACCCGCGGGGTGGGCAAGACCACCATCGCGCGGATTATTGCCAAATGTCTGAACTGTGAAACAGGTATCACTTCGACGCCGTGCGGCGAGTGCTCGGTGTGCCGCGAGATCGATGAAGGCCGCTTCGTCGACCTGATCGAGATCGACGCCGCGAGCCGGACCAAGGTCGAGGACACCCGCGAGCTGCTCGACAACGTGCAGTACGCCCCGAGTCGCGGGCGCTTCAAGGTCTACCTGATCGACGAAGTGCACATGCTTTCCAGCCATTCCTTCAATGCGCTGTTGAAAACCCTCGAAGAGCCGCCGCCCTACGTCAAGTTCATCCTGGCCACCACCGACCCGCAGAAGCTTCCTGCAACGATTCTGTCGCGGTGCCTGCAGTTCTCACTGAAAAACATGACGCCTGAACGGGTGGTCGAGCATCTGACCCACGTGCTGGGGGTCGAGAACGTGCCGTTCGAAGACGACGCCCTGTGGTTGCTCGGTCGCGCGGCCGACGGTTCGATGCGTGACGCCATGAGCCTGACCGACCAGGCCATCGCCTTCGGTGAAGGTAAAGTCATGGCCGCCGATGTGCGGGCAATGCTCGGCACGCTCGATCATGGCCAGGTTTATGACGTTCTGCATGCGTTGATCGAAGGTGACGCCAAGGCGTTGTTGGAAGCTGTCCGTCATCTGGCCGAACAAGGCCCGGACTGGAACGGCGTGCTCTCGGAAATTCTCAACGTGCTGCACCGTGTCGCCATCGCACAGGCCTTGCCTGAAGGCGTCGACAACGGCCACGGCGACCGTGATCGGGTGCTGGCACTGGCCCAGGCACTGCCGGCCGAAGACGTGCAGTTCTACTATCAAATGGGCCTGATTGGCCGCCGCGATTTGCCGTTGGCGCCAGACCCGCGTGGTGGGTTCGAAATGGTCCTGCTGCGAATGCTCGCGTTCCGACCGGCAGACACCGCGGACGCCCCGAGGCAACCGCTAAAGCCAGTGGGGATCAGCCAGGCCACAGTTGATTCCGCCCAATCAGTGGCTGCCGCGCCCCGTGTTGCGCCGGTGGTCGTTGCGCCAGCTGCGCCGGCCGTAGCGCCCGTTACGCCTGCGCCGGTCGCGGCAGTGGTTGCACCAGTACCAGCACCCGAGCCTGAGCCTGAGCCGGTCGCACCGGTCGTCGCGCCTGAGTCAGTCGCTGAGCCCGTAGCAGTCGAAGCCGTTGTCGACCTGCCGTGGAATGATCCGGTTGAGCCCGAAGTCGTCCAGCAACCTGCCATCGAGCCGGTGCTGGAAACCGCCGGTGAACAACCCGATTTGCCGCCCATGCCGTTGCCGACGCCAGACAGCGTGGTGCCGGACGCACCGGAGTGGGCCGCAGCGCCCATCCCGGAACCGTCCGTGGCCGACGTCGATGCCGCCACGCCGGGCGTGGACATGGACGATGAGCCGCCGCTGGACGAGGACTACATCGAGCCGGACATGGACTCGGCCTACAGCTACCTCGACGAACTGGCCCACGAGCACACGGCAGAGCCTGTGCCGGAGCCCGAGCCGGAGCCCGCCGCGATGCCTGCCACGGGGCTGGCGCTGCAATGGCTGGAATTGTTCCCGAAATTGCCGATCTCCGGCATGACTGGCAGTATCGCCGCCAACTGCACGCTGATCGCGGTCGATGGCGACAGCTGGCTATTGCACCTGGACCCGGCTCACAGCGCCTTGTTCAACGCGACCCAGCAGCGTCGCCTCAACGATGCGTTGAACCAGTATCATGGGCGTACGCTGACCCTGAACATGGAACTGATCAAGCCTGAGCAGGAGACCCCGGCCCAGGCAGCGTCCCGCCGTCGCGTCGACCGTCAGCGCGAGGCCGAGGCTTCCATTCACGGTGATCCGTTCATCCAGCAAATGATGCAGCAGTTCGGTGCGGTGATCCGTAACGATACTATTGAACCTGTCGAAGCTCTGGTCAGTCAGGGCTAATAACTGAAGGCGTTCGGCCGAAAGGGCCGGGCGCTGTTTTTATCCAAGTACGTTTGAGGTGATTCCCATGATGAAAGGTGGCATGGCCGGCCTGATGAAGCAGGCGCAGCAGATGCAGGAAAAAATGGCCAAGATGCAGGAAGAGCTGGCCAACGCCGAAGTCACCGGTAAAGCCGGCGGCGATATGGTCACCGTGGTGATGACCGGTCGTCACGATGTCAAGCGTGTGACCATCGACCCAAGCCTGGTTGAAGGCCTGAGCGAAGACGACAAAGAGATGCTGGAGGCTGTATTCGCCGCCGCCGTCAACGATGCCGTGCGCAAGATCGAAGCCAACAGCCAGGACAAAATGTCTGGCGTGACCGCTGGCATGCAACTGCCACCGGGCATGAAACTGCCATTCTGATTCGCTAAAGCGCGTCGAATGAGCTACAAAAAAATGCCAGGCATCGCGCCTGGCATTTTTGTTTCCGGCTGTGGGATATGTGGTGGATGTGAGGCCGCCTTCGCGAGCAAGCTCGCTCCCACATAGGATTTATGTACACCACCGATCCCCTGTGGGAGCGAGCCTGCTCGCGAAGAAGTCGACCCGGTCCCACTGAAGAAACATCGAACGCGACACCCGCTCAACGGTCTGCTCCCCTATACCGCCGAATTCACCGATCAAAGGAGAAGCCAAAATGCCACAAGCATTGACCCTCAACCAACGTATCGTCCTGGCGTCGCGCCCGGTAGGCGCGCCGACACCGGAGAATTTTCGCCTGGAGCGCGAAGCACTGCCGGAGCTGGCTGACGGTCAGGTGCTGCTCAAGACCCTGTATCTGTCGCTGGACCCTTACATGCGCGGGCGCATGAGTGACGCGCCGTCCTACGCCGCACCGGTGCAAATCGGCGAGGTGATGACCGGTGGGGCTGTCAGTCGTGTCGAGCGTTCGCAGCATCCGAAGTTCCAGGAAGGTGATCTGGTGGTCGGCTCTACGGGGTGGCAAAGCCACAGCATCAGCGACGGGCGCAACATCATTCCGGTGCCGTCGGGGTTGTCGAGTCCGTCGATGGCGCTGGGTGTGCTCGGCATGCCAGGGATGACGGCCTACATGGGGTTGATGGACATCGGTCAGCCGAAGGCGGGCGAAACCCTGGTGGTCGCGGCGGCCTCCGGCGCGGTGGGTTCGGTGGTCGGGCAGGTGGCGAAGCTCAAAGGCCTGCGCGTCGTCGGCGTGGCCGGTGGTGCGGATAAATGCCGTTATGTGGTGGAAACGCTAGGCTTCGATGCCTGTATCGACCACAAGAGCCCGAACTTCGCCGATGAACTGGCGCAGGCGTGCGGCAAAGGCATCGATATCTATTTTGAGAACGTCGGCGGCAAGGTGTTCGACGCCGTACTGCCGCTGCTCAATCCCAAGGCGCGGATTCCTCTGTGCGGCCTCATTGCGAGCTATAACGCTCATGAAGCACCGACCGGCCCCGATCGCCTGCCGCAATTGCAGCGCACCTTGCTGACCAAGCGCGTGCGAATCCAGGGCTTTATCGTGTTCGACGACTACGGTGACCGTCAGCCGGAGTTCGTCAGTGCGATGGCGCCGTGGGTGCGTGACGGCAAGGTGAAGTTTCGCGAAGACGTGGTCGATGGCCTGGAACAGGCGCCCGAGGCGTTCATTGGGCTGCTGGAGGGCCGCAACTTCGGCAAACTGGTGGTGCGGGTCGCGCAAGACTGAGTATTTGACGCTAAAGAGAGGCGCGGGTATAAACCGCGTCTCGTTGATTTGTCGGAAGTTTCCCCCATGAGCTTCAGCCCTTTGATTCGCCAACTGATCGATGCCCTGCGTACGTTGCCGGGTGTGGGTCAGAAAACTGCCCAGCGCATGGCGTTGCAGTTGCTCGAACGTGATCGCAGCGGCGGCTCGCGCCTGGCCCTGGCGTTGAGCCAGGCCATGGAAGGGGTGGGCCATTGCCGGTTATGCCGCACGCTGACCGAAGATGACCTTTGCCCGCAATGCGCCGATACCCGTCGCGACGACACCTTGCTCTGTGTGGTGGAGGGGCCGATGGATGTCTACGCGGTAGAGCAGACCGGTTTTCGGGGGCGCTACTTTGTGCTCAAGGGGCACCTGTCACCGCTCGATGGGCTAGGCCCGGAAGCCATCGGTATTCCGCAATTGATGGCGCGGATCGAAGAGGCCGGTACCTTTACTGAAGTCATTCTGGCGACCAACCCGACAGTGGAAGGTGAAGCCACGGCGCACTACATCGCCCAACTGCTCAGCAATAAAGGCCTGATCGCCTCGCGTATCGCACACGGCGTACCGTTGGGCGGGGAGCTGGAGCTGGTGGATGGCGGGACGTTGGCGCATTCGTTTGCCGGGCGTAAACCGATCGTTTTGTAATTGTGGTGTTTGAACTGACGCCATCGCGAGCAAGCTCGCTCCCACATTGGATTTGCGGCGCATACAAATCCCCTGTGGGAGCGAGCTTGCTCGCGATGCAGGCGCCGCGGTTTACCTGACTCACACAATCCTGTTGAAAACCAAGCAAGCGCTCGGTTAACGTCACTGAACCTTCAGTGGAGTTCGCCGATGCCTGCCTTTCAGGAATACTTCGATCCCAGCCACCAATGGGTCCGCGACAGCGTCAGGCGTTTCGTCGAGCGTGAGATTCTCCCGGACATCGACCAGTGGGAAGAAGCGGAAGGCTTTCCCCGTGAGCTCTACCTCAAGGCCGGTGCGGCGGGGATTCTGGGGATTGGTTACCCCGAGGCGCTGGGTGGCAGTCATGAAGGTGATCTGTTCGCCAAAATAGCCGCCAGCGAAGAGCTGATGCGTTGCGGCTCCGGCGGTCTGGTGGCGGGCCTCGGTTCACTGGACATCGGCCTGCCGCCGATCCTCAAGTGGGCCAGGCCTGAAGTGCGCGACCGGGTAGTGCCTCAGGTGCTGGCCGGCGAAAAGATCAGCGCCCTGGCGATCACCGAGCCCAGCGGCGGTTCCGATGTGGCCAATCTGCAAACCCGTGCCGTGCGTGACGGTGATGTCTACCGCGTGAGTGGCAGCAAAACCTTTATCACCAGTGGCATCCGTGCGGATTTCTACACCGTTGCGGTGCGCACTGGCGAGCCTGGTTTTGGCGGCATCAGCCTGCTGTTGATCGAGAAGGGCACACCCGGTTTCACCGTCGGCCGTCCGTTGAAGAAAATGGGCTGGTGGGCGTCGGACACGGCCGAATTGTTCTTCGACGATTGTCGGGTGCCTGTAGGTCATTTGATCGGCGCCGAGAACATGGGCTTCGCCTGCATCATGGGCAACTTCCAGAGCGAACGCCTGGCGCTGGCGTTGATGGCCAACATGACCGCGCAACTGGCCTTGGAAGAAAGCCTGAAATGGGCGCATCAGCGTGAAGCGTTCGGCAAACCGATCGGCAAGTTTCAGGTGCTCAAACACCGCCTCGCCGAAATGGCCACGGCCTTGGAGGTGTCACGGGAATTCACCTACCGCCAGGCGGCGAAAATGGCGGCGGGGCAGAGTGTGGTCAAGGAGATCTCCATGGCGAAGAATTTTGCGACGGACACGGCTGATCGCATCACCACTGACGCAGTGCAGATGCTTGGCGGTTTGGGTTACATGCGTGAAAGTCTGGTGGAGCGGTTGTATCGGGATAACCGGATTCTGTCGATCGGCGGCGGCACGCGGGAAGTGATGAACGAAATCATCAGCAAGCAGATGGGGTTGTGAGTTTTGTGGAGTTGCGGCTGACGTCATCGCGAGCAAGCTCGCTCCTACAGGGGTTTTGTGAACGGCACAAATCCAATGTGGGAGCGAGCTTGCTCGCGATGGCGTCCTTACAAACGCCGCCTACTGATCGCTCAACGCAAACTGCGTCAGGCAGAAAGTCGCAATCCCCATGTCTTCCAGGCGCTGCGAACCCCCCAGCTCTGGCAAATCAATAATCGCCGCCGCTTCATGCACCCGCGCGCCCATCCGCCGAATCAGGTTCGCCGCCGCAATCAGCGTGCCGCCCGTTGCGATCAAGTCATCGAACATCACCACCGAATCGCCCTCGCACAGGCTGTCGGCGTGCACCTCGAGGAAGGCTTCGCCGTATTCGGTTGCATAGCCTTCGCAGAGTACGTCGGCCGGCAGTTTGCCTTGCTTGCGGAACAGCACCAGCGGTTTGTTCAGCTGATAGGCCAGTATCGAGCCGATCAGGAAGCCGCGGGCGTCCATCGCGCCGATATGAGTGAAATCAGCCTCGACGTAACGGTGGGCGAAGCTGTCCATCACCAGGCGCAGGGCCTTGGGCGACTGGAACAACGGGGTGATGTCGCGAAAGATCACGCCCGGCTTGGGGAAATCGATCACTGGGCGGATCAGGGATTTGATGTCGAAGGAGTCGAAGGAGTCGAAGGCCATAGTCGAAGAGTCCTGGCAGGCTGCAAACGTCGCAGTATAACGGCGGCTGAACCGTTTCGCTCAGCCGCACTCGTCGGGAATCAGCCTTCGATAGAACCGCCGGCAAGGGCGCAAAGCTGAATCGGGTCGAGGATATGGATTTCCTTGCCTTCGGCGGCGATCAGTTCGTTCTGCTGGAAACGGGTGAACACCCGGGACACGGTTTCCACCGCCAGGCCCAGGTAATTGCCGATTTCGTTGCGCGACATGCTCAGGCGGAACTGGTTGGCCGAGAAGCCCCGAGCACGGAAACGGGCTGACAGGTTGACCAGGAACGTGGCGATGCGCTCGTCGGCGGTTTTCTTCGACAGCAGCAACATCATTTGTTGATCGTCACGAATTTCCCGGCTCATCACGCGCATCAGCTGACGGCGCAGTTGTGGCAGCTGCAGGGCGAGTTCGTCGAGGCGTTCGAAAGGAATCTCACACACCGAGGTGGTTTCCAGGGCTTGCGCCGACACCGGGTGTTTTTCAGTGTCCATGCCCGACAAGCCAACCAGTTCACTCGGCAGGTGGAAACCGGTGAGCTGTTCTTCGCCGCCATCGCTCAGGCCGAAAGTCTTGAGGGCGCCGGAGCGAACGGCGTAGACGGAGTCAAAGGTGTCGCCCTGGCGGAACAGGAATTCGCCTTTTTTCAATGGGCGGCCACGTTTGACGATATCGTCCAGCGCATCCATGTCTTCCAGATTCAGAGAAAGTGGCAAGCAGAGGGGTGCCAGGCTGCAATCCTTGCAATGGGCCTGGTTATGAGCGCGGAGCTTTACTGGCTCGGACATTTCTTCAATCCTTGTGGGAAAACACACATAAGACGTAAGGGTAACCCACGGGAGGACATTCAGGCCAGTGCGCGCCGAATTAGCCATTGGTCCTAGATCACACGTGAAAACCGCTGGCGATTTTGCTGTTCCAGGTAGGCATCGAACACCATGCATACCGAGCGCACCAACAATCGTCCGGCGGGCAATACATTGATTTTTTCACTATCGAGTTCAATCAACCCGTCCTCGGCCATGCCCTGCAATTGTGGCCAGAGCTTGCCGAAGTAGCCCTGAAAATCGATATTGAAGGCGTGTTCGATCTGAGCGAAATCCAGGCTGAAAGTGCAAATCAGTTGCGCAATGACGGCGCGCCGCAGACGGTCATCGGCGTTGCACAGCAGGCCACGGCTGGTGGCGAGTTGGGCCGAGGCCAGGCTGTTCTGATACTGATTCAAATCGCTGTAGTTCTGGCAGTACAGGTCGCCTATCTGGCTGATGGCTGAGACGCCCAGACCGATCAAGTCGCAATGACCGTGGGTGGTGTAGCCCTGGAAATTGCGTTGCAGGGTCGACTCTTCCTGAGCAATCGCCAGCTCATCGTCGGGCAGGGCGAAGTGGTCCATGCCGATGTAGCGGTAGCCGGCGGCGGTCAGTTGTTCGATGGTGCGCTGGAGCATTTCCAGTTTCTGCGCCGGCGTCGGCAGCTCGTTGCTGTTGATTCGCCGCTGCGGCATGAAGCGCTCCGGCAAGTGCGCGTAGTTGAACACCGAGAGACGGTCGGGTTGCAGGTTGATGACTTCATCGACGGTGCGGGCGAAGTTTTCGGGTGTCTGTCTTGGCAAACCGTAGATCAGGTCAATGTTGATCGAGCGGAATTGCAGGGTCCTGGCCGCGTCGATCACCGCGCGGGTTTCTTCCAGGCTTTGCAGGCGATTGACCGCCCGCTGTACCGCCGGGTCGAGGTCTTGCAGACCGATACTGACCCGATTGAAGCCCAACTCACGGAGCAGGCCCATGGTCGACCAATCGGCTTCGCGAGGGTCGATCTCGATGCTGTAGTCGCCGGAGTCGTCGTCCAGCAAATTGAAGTGTTTACGTAACTGGGCCATTAACTGGCGCAGCTCGTCGTGGCTGAGAAAGGTCGGCGTGCCGCCACCGAAATGCAGTTGCTCGACTTTTTGCGCCGGGTCGAGGTGGCAGGCGATCAACTGGATTTCCTGTTCAAGGCGCTGCAAGTAGGGCAATGCCCGGCCGCGGTCCTTGGTGATGACTTTGTTGCAGGCGCAGTAGTAGCAAATGTTCGCGCAGAACGGCACATGCACATACAGCGATAACGGGCGCACCGCCTTGCGGCTTTCGCGTAGCGCATGGAACAGGTCGAAAGTGCCGACATGACCGTCGAACTGCACGGCAGTCGGATACGAGGTGTAGCGCGGTCCCGCCAGGTCATAGCGGCGGATCAGATCGGTGTCCCAACGAATGGCGTCGAGCAACATGCGGGCATTCCCCCGGATAGGCTGGCAGTGTCAGCGAGTCTAGGGGGTGTGGCGTTGGGGCATCTTGATGTGCGTCAACGATGTCATTGCCAAACATCGCCTGTAGCAGCTGCCGAGCCTGCGAGGCTGCGTTCGGCGGCGAAGCCGTCGTGAAGTTAGGCAGTGCGGTGTTTCAGGGGGATCTGGTACTCAGGGTTTACGACGGCTTCGCCGCCGAACGCAGCCTCGCAGGCTCGGCAGCTGCTACAAGACCGCGCCGCCGATTTAATGCCCCATCAACCAATGCTGATGCGGCCCCGGCAAGGTCCAGAGGCCAAACAGCATCACCAGCAAGCCACCGGTCATGCGCACGCTGCGTTTGCGCAACAGGGCCGTGACCCGTTCGGCCGCCAGTCCCGTGGCGAGCAACACCGGCCAGGTACCCAGCCCGAACGCGAGCATCAACAATGCACTGTCCAGCGCATTGCCCTGGCTCGCCGACCACAGCAGCGTGCTGTACACCAATCCGCAGGGCAGCCAGCCCCAGAGCGCGCCCAGCAGTAACGCGCGAGGCAGGCTCGACACGGGCAGCAGTGTGTTGGCCAGCGGCTGGATATGCCGCCACAGGCCGCGACCGAGGCTTTCAATGCGGGTCAGGCCGCTCCACCAGCCGGCCAGGTACAGGCCCATGGTAATCAACAGCAACCCGGCAATGACCCGCATGAACATCGCCGCCGGGCTGTTCGCCACGGCCCAACCGGCCAGCCCGATCAGCAGGCCCGCCGTTGCATAGCTGAGAATTCGCCCGAGGTTGTAGGCCAGCAGCAGTCGAAAGCGTCGGCTGCGTTGCTCCTTGGGAATCGCCAAAGTCAGCGCGCCCATCAATCCGCCGCACATGCCCAGGCAATGACCGCCACCGAGCAGGCCAAGGATCACCGCAGACACCAGCAGTGGCGCCAACTCAAGCATGGGGTGGGGCCTTGTCGTCCGGTTTGACCGGATGGCCGCTGGCTTCGTCGACGGCGGCGGTGTGGTTCGGGTCCTGGTCGTCGAACAGGATGCTGTGGGCCGGGCCGTCGAGGTCGTCGTACTGGCCGCTGTCGACTGCCCAGAAGAAGATGTAGACGGCGATGGCCACGATCAGCAGCGCAGCGGGGATCATCACGTAGAGAGCTGGCATCTGGACTCCATGCCCGCGCGGCTCAAGCCGGCAGCGGACGGGTTACGGGCGTGGTGCGGGCGGCAGGCGTGCTCGGCAGACGAGTCAGGCGCAAGGCGTTGAGCACCACGGTCAACGAACTGATGGACATGCCGACCGCGGCCCATACCGGGGTGATCCAGCCGAGGGCGGCGAACGGCAGCATGAGGCCATTGTACAGCCCGGCCCACAGCAGGTTCTCGATGATTACCCGACGGGTGCGCCGCGCCAGGCTGAAGGCTTGCACCAGCGCGTCGAGACGGTTCGACAGCAGCACCGCATCGGCACTGGTTTTCGCCAGATCGGTGGCCGAGCCCATGGCGACGCTGATGTCGGCGGCGGCCAGTACCGGCACGTCGTTGACCCCGTCACCCAGCATCAACACTTTGCGGCCTTCCTTGTGCAGCTGTTGCAGGACCTGCAATTTATCATCCGGACGCAAGCCGCCCCGGGCCTCGTCGATGCCCAGCTCCGCGGCGACACTGGCGACCATCGGCGAGCTGTCGCCCGACAGCAGCAACGTGCGCCAGCCGCGAGCCTTGCAGGCCTCCAACAGCGCGGAGGCGTCAGCGCGCAAGCGGTCGTCAAGGACAAACCACGCTAATGGCCCCTGGCTGTCGCCGAGCAGCAGCCATTGGCCGGCTTCGTCCGGCACGGATGGCATCGCCGCGCCACTGAGTTCGCAGACAAACCCCGGTTGGCCGATGCGCAGGCGTTGCTCGCCGACCAACCCTTCGAGGCCCAGGCCCGGCGTGCTGTGGACTTCTTCAGCGGCCAGCGGCGCACGACCAAAGGCACGGGCGATCGGGTGTTCGGAACGGTTTTCAAGCGCGGCGGCGAGACTCAGGCATTGATCGCTATCGAAGGCGCCGAGCGGACGAATCGAACGCAGCGCCAGGCGACCTTCGGTCAGGGTGCCGGTCTTGTCGAAAATCACCGTGTCGATCTGGTTCAAGCCCTCCAGCACATGACCGCGCGTCAACAACAGCCCCAGTTTGTGCAGCGTGCCGGTGGCGGCGGTGAGGGCGGTTGGCGTGGCGAGGGACAAGGCACAGGGGCAGGTCGCAACCAACATCGCCAGGACAACCCAAAAGGCGCGCGATGAATCCAGTTCCCACCAGACTAGGCCAATGATCGCCGCGGCGATCAGCGACAGCAGCAGAAACCACTGCGCGGCACGGTCGGCGATTTCTGCCAGTCGCGGCTTCTCGGCCTGGGCACGCTCCAGCAGGCGGACGATGGCGGACAGTCGGGTGTCCTGGCCCAGCGCCAGGACTTCCACAGTCAATGCGCCTTCGACGTTGAGTGTGCCGGCCGTCACCGCGTCGCCCCGGGTCCGTGGTTGCGGCAAGTATTCGCCCGTCAGCAGGGACTCGTCGACACTCGACTGACCGTCGAGGATCTTGCCGTCAGCCGGGAGGATCGCACCGGGATGCACCAGCACTTGATCGCCCACGCGCAGTTCGCTCAGCAGGATCCGCTCGCTCTGGCCCTCATTGCTCAGGCGCAGGCATGAGGCGGGCAATAAATTTACAAGCTGGGCAGTGGCCGCCGCGGTGCGCTCCCGGGCGCGGCGTTCCAGATAACGCCCGGCCAGCAGGAACAGCGCGAACATGCCGACAGCATCGAAATACAGTTCGCCTGCGCCGGTGATCGACGTCCAGATCCCGCCGAGGTAGGCACTGCCGATGGCCAGCGACACCGAAACGTCCATGGTCAGGTGTCGGGTGCGCAGGTCGCGCATGGCGCCCTTGAAGAATGGCGCGCAGCTGTAGAACACGATCGGCGTGGTCAGGAACATCGCGACCCAGCGCAGGATGGTATGCAGCTCGGGGCTGAGGTCAATGTTGAATTCCGGCCAGGTGGCCATGGTTGCCATCATCGCCTGGAACCACAGCAGCCCGGCCACGCCGAGTTGGCGCAGGGCCAGGCGGTTTTCGCTGGCCAGTTGTTCACTGGCACGATCAGCCTGGTAGGGGTGGGCGGCATAACCAATGTGGCGCAATTCGCTGAGGACGTGGCTCAATGGCAATTGCGCGTCAGCCCAGCGCACGTGCAGGCGATGGTTCGACAGGTTCAGTCGCGCTTCGGCCACGGCGGGCAGGCTGCGAAGGTGCTTTTCAATCAGCCAGCCGCAGGCGGCGCAACTGATGCCTTCCATGAGCAGGGTGGTTTCGGCGAGATCGCCGTCGTGACGCACAAACGGGGCTTGCACATCGGCGCGATCGTAGAGCGCCAGTTCATCCACCAACTGCACGGGCAAGGCTTGGGGGTTGGCGGATGACTCGCTGCGATGCTGGTAATAGCTCTCCAGTCCACCGACGACGATTGCCTCAGCCACTGCCTGGCAACCCGGGCAGCAGAACTCGCGGTTTTCCCCAAGGACAACCGCGGTGAAACGGCTGCCGGCCGGGACGGGCAGGGCGCAGTGGTAGCAGGGGGTTGGCGTGGTCATGAGGTGGAGTCTATATCGTCCGGGAGGGCCTCATCGCGAGCAGGCTCGCTCCCACATTTGATCTGTGTCATGCACAAGATGTGTGTGCACCAAAAATCCACTGTGGGAGCGAGCTTGCTCGCGATGCGCGAAGCGCGGTTTTAATTCTTCAGGTCTTCCGCGCCTTGCAGCGGCTCATCACCCAGCCGCAGATCCTTGTCATGGCCGACTTGTTCTTCTTCAAACAGGCGCCAGGTTTTATCATCCTGCACACCCAACAGCTCCACAAAACGACGGCCTTCGACCTTGTCGTTCAACTGGCCGATGTAGCGGCCTGCTTCAGTTTCGCTGCGAGCCAGGATGATCTTGCGATCCTTTTCCGGTTGGGTCGGCGAGATCAGGTTCAGTTCCACGGATTTCGGTTGGCTGTTGCCGGTCAGGCGCAGGTCAACCTCGCCGGTCACATCATCCAGGTGAACGCTGGCGTGCACGAGCAGCGCCTGTGCCAGCAATTCACGATCGAGCGAGCGGTTGATGCCCTTGCCGGCCTCGTAGTAGTTGTCGTTGACCAGGTTGTCCGGGTTTTTCACCGCAATGGTCACCATGGACAGGGTCAGGGTCACCGAGCAGGTCAGAATCCCAATGATGATCCACGGCCAAAGGTGCTTATACCAAGGGCTTGCGGCGTTTGCTGCGGTCATGATCACTTCTCTCAACGAACTTGTGGGCCGATGAATCGGCTTTTGGCTTCAACGTGGACGCTCGCGTCATCGGCATCCCTGAGGATGAATTTCACCTCGTTGGTGCTCGATGGCAATTTTTCCGGAGCGATGGACAACTCGACCGGCTGGCTGAAAATTTCCCCGGCGGCAACTTTGATTTCGCGCTGCCCTTGCAGCTTGAGGTCCGGCAGGCCGGCGGCTTCCAGCACGTAGGTATGATCGCGCTGGTCTTTGTTCATGATCTTCAGGCTGTAGACGTTTTCAATCCGGCCTTCGGCGTTCTCACGGTACAGCACGCGGTCTTTGCTGACATCGAAACCGACCAGCGCGCGCATGAAGAAGGCGGTTGCCAGCAGCGCCATCATCGCCAGCAGCACCACGGCATAACCGATCAGGCGCGGACGCAGTTTATGAGTTTTTTGCCCGGACAGGTTGTGCTCGGTGGTATAGCTGATCAGGCCGCGCGGGTAGTCCATCTTGTCCATGATGCTGTCGCAGGCATCGATACACGCGGCGCAACCGATGCACTCGATTTGCAGACCATCGCGGATGTCGATGCCGGTCGGGCAGACCTGGACGCACATGGTGCAATCGATGCAATCGCCCAGGCCCTGGGCCTTGTAGTCGATACCTTTCTTGCGCGGGCCACGGCTTTCACCACGACGCGGGTCATAGGAGACAATCAGCGTGTCCTTGTCGAACATCACGCTCTGGAAGCGCGCATACGGACACATGTAAATGCACACTTGCTCGCGCAACCAACCTGCGTTGCCGTAGGTGGCGAGGGTGAAGAAGCCCACCCAGAAATACGACCAGCCATCGGCTTCACCCGTGAAGAAGTCGATGGTCAGCTCGCGGATCGGTGAGAAGTAACCGACAAAGGTCATGCCGGTGATGAAGCCGATTAACAGCCACATCGAGTGTTTGCTGAGTTTTCTCAGTAATTTGTTGGCGCTCATCGGCGCCTTGTCGAGCTTGATGCGCTGATTACGGTCACCTTCGGTGACCTTCTCACACCACATGAAAATCCACGTCCAGACGCTCTGCGGGCAGGTGTAGCCGCACCAGACGCGACCGGCATAAACGGTGATGAAGAACAGGCCGAAGGCGCTGACGATCAAAATCCCCGAGAGCAGGATGAAATCCTGAGGCCAGAAGGTCGCGCCAAAAATGAAAAATTTACGCTCGGGCAGGTTCCACCAGACGGCTTGATGGCCACCCCAATTCAGCCACACCGTGCCGAAATACAACAGAAACAAAAAGGCGCCGCCCATCATCCGCAGGTTGCGGAACAGGCCGGTGAAGGCGCGGGTGTAAATTTTTTCCCGAGAGGCGTAGAGATCGACGCTGTTGTTCGTGTTTTTGGCAGGCGGGGTAACGTCGTGTACCGGAATCTGGTTGCTCATCTGGTGCATCCCACGGCAGTGGAAAAATGCCTCGGTCAGTGCATGCCGACCGCGGTCAAAAAGAGGTAGTGCAGTGGCGCAATGATACGCCTGTCGCTCTGGCTCAAGGGTGCGACCTTTGGTCACGTTGGAGGAAATCAACTGACGGTGTAATGACTTGTATCAATTGACTGGTGAAATTATGGACGGTTTTACGTGTGTCTGCGATCAATCGGCCCATGGATTAATCAGTGCAACGCCGCTGGATTGAAAATCGCTAATGTTACGCGTGACCACCGTAAGGCCATGAACCAGCGCGGTCGCTGCGATCAGGGAGTCGGCTTCGTTGACTCGGTCCGGAACATGCAAACCGGCACAGCGCAGCGCCACGCCGGCATCGATCGGAAGAATTCTGCCATCGAAAGCCGGCATGACGTGGCGCTTCAGCCAGGTACGCAAGACCTTTCCCTGCGCTGGGTCGCGACGCTCTATGCGCAGGACACCTGTTTCCAGTTCCTTCAGGGTAATGGCCGAAATAAACAGGCGTGTAGCGATGATACTTTTGGCCCAGGCGACGACGTTTGCATCAGCCTGGGGTTTGCGCAGTTCAGAAATCACGTTGGTGTCGAGTAGAAACATCAGGACAGGTCCACGGGTCGATGGGAGATCACGGCGCGCTCGGTTTCGAACTCGATATCTGCCGCTTCCGGCATCACCAGCAGCTCGACGATGCTGGCATTTACACCGGTCAGTTTTTCGTAGTCCTCAATGCTTAGCAGCACATGGGCCGGTTTGCCACGATCGGTGATGATAACCGGCCCCTGGCGCGTGGCTTTTTTGGCACTACTTGTGTCCTGATTGAATTCACGGCTGGAAATGGTGGTGATGGCCATCATGTCTACCCATCCTGAAAGTACTTTGTAGCAACGTTACTACTCGACGGGTTGTATCGCAACTTCAAAGCGGCGCGTGTCGTTACCACTGATCGCTCCCTGTGGTCATGAGTGGTTTAAACCAAAACGGCCCCGCCAATTCTCATTGGCGGGGCCGTTTAGTGTTGCGTCAGGCGTTTGCCTTACTGGGCGTCTGCCGCTGGAGCATTGTCACCGTGAGACAGGCTGTAGACGTAAGCGGCCAGCAGGTGAACCTTGTCGTTGCCTTGCAGCTGTTCTTGCGCAGGCATCTGGCCCTGACGGCCGTAACGGATGGTCTGCTGCAATTGAGCGAAGCTCGAACCGTAGATGAACGCTGCCGGGTGAGTCAGGTTAGGTGCGCCCATGGCTGGGGTGCCTTTGCCTTCCGGACCGTGGCAGGCCACGCAGTTGGCAGCGAACAGTTTCCCGCCGGCAACCGGGTCAGCCTTGGTGTCTTCCGGCAACTTGCGGCCATCGAGCCTGGTCAGCACGAACGCGGCAACGTTCGCAACGCCTTGCTCGCCGATCACTTCAGCCCAGGCCGGCATCACTGCGTGGCGACCGCCCATGATGGTGGTCTTGATGGTTTCCGGTTCGCCGCCCCAGCGCCAGTCGGCGTCGGTCAGGTTAGGGAAGCCATACGCGCCTTTGGCGTCGGAACCGTGGCAGACCGAGCAGTTGGAGGCGAACAGGCGGCCACCCATCTTCAGGGCTTGCGGGTCCTTGGCGACGTCTTCGATCGGCATGGAAGCGAACTTGGCGAAGATCGGGCCGAACCTGGCGTCCGACTTGGCCATTTCCTTTTCCCACTCGTGAACGCCGGTCCAACCAGTCTGGCCGTTGGCGAACGCAGTCTGCTTGTCGTTATCGAGGTAGTTGTAACCTGGCAGCAGGCCTTTCCAGTTGCCCAGGCCCGGGTACAGGACCAGGTAGCCCAGCGCGAAGATGATGGTGCCCACGAACAGCATGAACCACCATTTCGGCAGCGGGTTGTCGTACTCCTCGATCCCGTCAAAGGAGTGGCCAACCGTTTCTTCGGTGGCTTCGCTGCGCTGGCCCTTGCGGGTGGACAGCAGCAGCCAGGTCAGGGCGAAGATGGTGCCGAGACTGAGGACTGTGACGTACAGACTCCAGAACGTAGTCATTCTTTGTTACTCCTAGAAGCTTGCTCGACGTGCTTGATGGCTTCGGGATCATCCGCGAAAGGCAGCAAGGTTGCGTCTTCAAACTCCGACTTGCGCTTGGGGCTGAACACCCACAGTGCCAGTCCGATGAAGGCCACCATTACAACAACGGTGCCCAGGCCACGAATCATCCCGATATCCATCTAAATCACCGTTTGCTTTTGATGATGGTGCCCAGGCCTTGCAGATAGGCCACCAGCGCGTCCATTTCGGTTTTGCCCTTCACAGCATCCTTGGCGCCGGCGATGTCTTCGTCGGTGTAAGGGACGCCGAGCGTGCGCAAGACTTCCATTTTCTTGGCGGTGTCTTTGCCGTCGAGCTTGTTTTCCACGAGGAACGGGTAGGCCGGCATTTTCGACTCAGGCACAACGTTGCGCGGGTTGTACAAATGCGCACGATGCCAGTCATCGGAGTAACGACCGCCGACACGGGCCAGGTCCGGACCGGTACGCTTGGAACCCCACAGGAACGGGTGGTCCCAGACGCTTTCACCGGCGACCGAATAGTGGCCGTAACGTTCGGTTTCAGCACGGAACGGGCGGATCATCTGCGAGTGGCAGCCGACACAACCGTTAGCGATAAAGATGTCGCGACCTTCCAGTTCAAGGGCAGGGCGAGGCTTCATGCCTTCGACCGGCTTGTTGGTGACGTCCTGGAAAAACAGCGGAACGATCTGGGTCAGGCCGCCGATGCTGACGGCGATAACCATGAAGAAGGCCAGCAGGCCAATATTCTTCTCGACTGTTTCATGCTTCATCAGTGAGCTCCAACTACAGCAATCTGAGCGGCGGCTTCGGCTTCAGCCGGGTTCGAGGCGCGAACGGTACGGAACACGTTGTAGGCCATGAACAGCATGCCGCTGGCAAAGAACGCACCGCCCAGGGCGCGAACAATGTAACCAGGGTGGCTGGCTTGCAGCGCTTCGACGAACGAGTAGGTGAGGGTGCCGTCATCGTTGATTGCACGCCACATCAGACCCTGGGTAATGCCGTTGACCCACATCGAGGCGATGTACAGAACGGTACCGATGGTTGCGAGCCAGAAGTGCGCGTTGATCAGGCCGGTGCTGTGCATGGCCGGGCGACCGAAGATTTTCGGGATCATGTGGTAGATGGCGCCGATCGAGATCATCGCAACCCAGCCCAAAGCACCGGCGTGTACGTGGCCGATGGTCCAGTCAGTGTAGTGAGACAGCGAGTTGACGGTCTTGATGGCCATCATCGGGCCTTCGAAGGTCGACATGCCGTAGAAGGCCAGCGATACAACGAGGAAGCGCAGGATCGGGTCGGTGCGCAATTTATGCCAGGCGCCCGACAGGGTCATCATGCCGTTGATCATGCCGCCCCAGCTTGGTGCCAGCAGGATGATCGACATCGCCATGCCCAGGGACTGAGCCCAGTCCGGCAGTGCGGTGTAGTGCAGGTGGTGCGGACCGGCCCAGATGTACAGGGTGATCAGCGCCCAGAAGTGCACGATGGACAGGCGATAGGAGTAGATCGGACGCTCGGCCTGCTTCGGCACGAAGTAGTACATCATCCCCAGGAAGCCGGTGGTCAGGAAGAAACCGACCGCGTTGTGGCCGTACCACCACTGGATCATTGCGTCAGTCGCACCCGCGTAGGCCGAGTAGGACTTGAACAGGCTGACCGGCAGCGACATGTGGTTGACGATGTGGAGCATCGCAGTCACGAGGATGAAAGCACCGTAGAACCAGTTACCGACATAGATGTGCTTGGTCTTGCGCTTCATGATGGTGCCGAAGAACACCAGTGCATAAACGACCCAGACAATGCCCAGTAGAATAGCGAGTGGCCATTCCAGCTCCGCATATTCCTTGCTGGTGGTGTAACCCAGTGGCAACGTTATGCCGGCACCGACGATCACCGCTTGCCATCCCCAGAAGTGGAAGGCGGCCATGCTGTCGGAAATCAGTCGCGTTTGGCAGGTTCGCTGCACGACGTAATAAGAAGTGGCAAACAGAGCACAACCACCGAAGGCGAAAATCACCAGGTTGGTGTGCAACGGGCGTAAGCGTCCAAAAGTCGTCCACGGCAGACCGAAATTCAATTCCGGCCATACGAGCTGTGAGGCGATGAAGACACCGAGCCCCATGCCAAGGATCCCCCAGACCACCGTCATGATGGCGAACTGGCGGACTACCTTATAGTTATAAGCAGTCGGACTGATTGCTGTGCTCATTCTAAGGTTCCACGGTTTGGGTGTTTTATTAGGAGTAAAAATCGGTCGCAAGTATGGAGAAAGCAGGGGGTCATTGCAACGCGCCATGACCTCTATCAATGCTTTCTAAAGCTGATTCTGCGGCCTTTCCATGCGCCGCGTAAGGACAAATTTGCCCGCGGGCAAAATGTCTCCGCGGACAAAAAAGGTGAGGGGTTCAGGTCGGTTGTAACAGGGTGTGTTCAAACGCAACGATCGAGTGACAGACGGCAATTGGCGCGACAGCCGGTATCTACCAGCCTTTGCGGTCCGTGACTGAACAGATTCGTCGAACACATCGGGTCAGGTCGACCTGGAACCGGCTCATTGCCAGTCCGCATCGGGGGAAGCTTAGACCCGAATCTGGTGAACCGAAAGGAGGACCAACGGAGGGTGCGACAATGGGTCGCAAAAGGGGCAGGGAACTGCCGCAATCCGCAGAATGCGGCAGCAGAGCGGTCAAGAATTATTCGCTTTTGTCTCCAGCCTGCAAACGTTCGGTATTCAATCCGTGAGACAGGCTGTAAACGTAGGCGGCCAGCAGTTGGACCTTGTCGTTGCCGAGCAGTTCGTTCTGCGCCGGCATATGGCCCTGGCGGCCATGACGGATGGTTTGTTGCAGCTGCGCCAGACTCGTACCGTAAATAAAACCGGCCGGGTGCGTCAGATTCGGCGCACCCATGGCTTCAGTGCCGTGGCCGTTTGCCCCATGACAGGCTATGCAGGTGGTGCTGAACACTTGCTGTCCAGCGACCAGGTCGGCGCTGCTGTCCGCAGGCAACGGTAGGCCGGCCAGGTCATGACGCACATAGGCCGCGACATTCTTCACGCCAGCGTCACCGAGGATTTCACCCCAGGCCGGCATCGCCGCCATGCGACCGCCCATGATGGTGGTTTTGATCATCTGGGCGTCACCGCCCCAACGCCAATCGCTGTCCGTCAGGTTCGGGAAGCCGAAAGCGCCTTTGGCATCCGAGCCGTGGCAGGCCGAGCAGTTGGAGGCAAACAGGCGACCGCCCATTTTCAGCGCCTGCGGATCTTTGGCCACTTCTTCCAGTGGCATCGCGGCAAATTTAGCGAAGATCGGCCCGAACTTCGCGTCCGCCTTGTTCATCTCCTTTTCCCATTCATGGACGCCGGTCCAGCCGTCCTCATAGCCCGGCAGGATGCCTTTCCAGTTGCCCAGGCCCGGATAAAGAATCAGATAACCCACGGCAAACACCAACGTACCGGCGAACAGCATGAACCACCACTGCGGCAACGGATTGTCGTACTCCTCGATGCCGTCGAAGCTGTGGCCCATGGTCTGGTCGACGCTGCCCTTGGTTTCGCCCTTGCGAGTGCCGATCAGCAACCAGGTCAGGCCGATCAGGCTGCCAAGGGTCAGTACGCAGATCCACGTACTCCAGAATGTGGTCATGGCCGGGTACTCCGTGTGGTTGCAGGTTCTTGAGTGCTGTCGGGTTGTGGCTCATCGGCGAACGGCAGCAGGCGCGCTTCGGCGAATTCCGAACTACGCTTGCCGCTAAACACCCACAGCGCGAGGCCGACGAAGGCCACGAACACCACGACCGTGCCCAGGCCGCGGATCATTCCACTGCTCATTTCAGCGACCATGGCTCACCTCTTGCTCTTGATGGCAGTGCCGAGCACTTGCAGGTAGGCGACCAGTGCATCCATTTCGGTCTTGCCCTTGAGCGATTCCGTTGCACCGGCGATATCGTCGTCGGTGTACGGCACGCCGAGGGTTCGCATGACGCGGATCTTGGTTTCGATGTGGCTGCTGTCGAGTTGATTGGCCACCAACCAGGGGTAAGCGGGCATCTTCGATTCCGGCACCACGTTGCGTGGGTTGTACAAGTGCGCGCGGTGCCAGTCTTCGGAGTAACGACCGCCGACCCGGGCCAGGTCCGGACCCGTACGTTTCGAGCCCCACAGGAACGGGTGATCCCAAACGCTTTCACCGGCCACCGAGTAGTGCCCGTAACGTTCGGTCTCGGCGCGGAAAGGCCGGATCATCTGCGAATGACAGCCGACGCAGCCTTCGCGGATGTAAATGTCGCGGCCTTCCAGTTGCAGTGCGGTGTAGGGCTTCATGCCTTCCACCGGTTTATTGGTCACGTCCTGGAAGAACAGCGGGACGATCTGGGTCAGGCCGCCGATGCTCACGGCAAAGACCATCAGCAACAGCAGCAGGCCGACGTTTTTCTCGATTGTTTCGTGTTTCATGGCGGACTCCTCAGGCCATCTGCGCGGCAGCGGTGGCTTCGGCAGGCTGCGAGGCCCGCACGGTACACCAGGTGTTGTAGGCCATCAGCAACATGCCGCTGAGGAAGATCGCACCGCCCACCAGTCGCACGACGTAGCCCGGGTGGCTGGCCACCAGGGTTTCGACGAAGGAGTAGGTCAGCGTGCCGTCTTCGTTCACCGCGCGCCACATGAGGCCCTGGGCGATGCCGTTGACCCACATCGAAGCGATGTAGAGCACGGTGCCGATGGTGGCGAGCCAGAAGTGCGCGTTGATCAGGCCGATGCTGTGCATCTGTGGGCGGCCGAAGATTTTCGGAATCATGTGGTACAGCGCACCGATGGAGATCATCGCCACCCAGCCGAGGGCGCCGGCGTGTACGTGGCCGATGGTCCAGTCGGTGTAGTGGGAAAGGGCGTTGACGGTTTTAATCGCCATCATCGGCCCCTCGAAGGTCGACATGCCGTAGAACGCCAGGGACACCACGAGGAAGCGCAGGATCGGGTCGCTGCGCAACTTATGCCAGGCGCCCGAGAGCGTCATCATCCCGTTGATCATCCCGCCCCAGCTCGGCGCCAGCAGGATCAGCGACATCACCATGCCCAGCGACTGTGCCCAGTCCGGCAGTGCGGTGTAGTGCAAGTGGTGCGGACCGGCCCAGATGTACAAGGTAATCAGGGCCCAGAAGTGCACGATCGACAGGCGATACGAGTACACCGGGCGTTCGGCCTGTTTCGGCACGAAGTAGTACATCATCCCGAGGAAGCCTGCGGTCAGGAAGAAGCCCACCGCGTTGTGGCCGTACCACCACTGAACCATGGCGTCAGTCGCGCCGCCGTACAGCGAGTAGGACTTGGTCAGGCTGACCGGAATTTCCAGGTTGTTGACGATGTGCAGAATCGCCACGGTGATGATGAACGCACCGAAAAACCAGTTGCCGACGTAGATGTGCTTGGTCTTGCGCTTGGCCAGTGTGCCGAAGAACACGATGGCGTAGGCGACCCAGACGATGGTGATCAAGATGTCGATCGGCCATTCAAGCTCGGCGTATTCCTTGGAGCTGGTGTAGCCCAGTGGCAGGCTGATGGCCGCCAGCACGATCACCAACTGCCATCCCCAGAAACAGAACTGGGCGATTTTCGGCGCGAATAGTTGAGTCTGGCAGGTGCGTTGCACCGAATAGAACGAACTGGCGAACAGGGCGCAACCGCCGAAGGCGAAAATCACCGCGTTGGTGTGCAGCGGGCGCAGACGCCCGAAACTGGTCCACGGCAAATTGAAGTTGAGTTCGGGCCAGACCAACTGGGCCGCGAGAAAAACCCCGAGCCCCATGCCGACGATGCCCCACACCACCGTCATAATGGCGAATTGGCGGACCACCTTGTAGTTGTAGGCGGTACTGATAGAAGTGTTCATGGTTCCCCATCCACGGTTCAGCCGAAGTGAAAGCCCGTCTTTGCGAGTAAGCCGCGCAAGGCAGAGGCTCCCTTCGCCTGGAGTTATAGGCAGACTAAAAGCGAGGCAAGCATGGACAAACAGCACAAGGCCAGTATTGACGGGGATCAATGGGCGCAGTGCCTGCAAGATCATGGATGGTTGTGGAATGCCGCTGTGGTGCCCGCATCGACGACGTTGATCCTCGCTCATGGTGCAGGTGCGCCCATGGACAGCGGCTGGATGAACGACATGGCTGCACGCCTTGCCGATCAAGGCGTCAACGTACTGCGCTTCGAGTTTCCCTACATGGCGCAACGACGTGTCGATGGCGGTAAACGGCCACCGAATCCGGCACCGAAACTGTTGGAATGCTGGCGTGAGGTCTATGTCGTGGTGCGACGCCATGTCACTGGGCGTCTGGCCATCGGCGGCAAGTCCATGGGCGGGCGGATGGCCAGTTTGCTGGCGGATGAATTGGGCGCGGATGCGCTGGTCTGTCTGGGGTATCCGTTCTATGCCGTTGGCAAACCGGAGAAACCGCGGGTGGCGCATTTGGCTGCGCTTAAGACGCCGGCACTGATTGTTCAGGGTGAGCGGGATGCGTTGGGTAATCGTGAGGCGGTCGAGGGGTATGCGTTATCGCCGAGTATCGAGGTGTTTTGGCTGGCAGCGGGGGATCATGATTTGAAGCCGTTGAAGGCGTCCGGATTTACCCATGAGCAGCATCTGGCGGCTGCGGCGGGCAAGGTGGCCAACTTTCTCCAGTGAGGTTTGCGGCGTCACTCATGGCCTCTTCGCGAGCAGGCTCGCTCCCACATGGGAATGTGCATCACCACAAATCCACTGTGGGAGCGAGCCTGCTCGCGAAGAGGCCTGACTGGCAGCGCGACTTTCAGGTTGGCAATAAAAAACCCGAAAGTTTTACCCTCCGGGCTTTTGCCTTCCCAGTAACTGTCAGCGGTTAAACCGCTCCACCAACGAATACTGGGTATTCGCGGTTTTGGTCAGTTCTTCACTCAACAGCGCCGAGTGTTGTGCCTGCTCCGAGGTCTGGTCCGCCAGTTGCGAGATGTTGCTGATGTTGCGGCTGATTTCTTCGGCCACGGCGCTTTGCTCTTCGGTCGCTGCAGCGATCTGGGTGGTCATGTCGGTAATGTTGGCCACCGCTTCACTGATCCCCACCAGCGCCTGATCCGCTTCCAATACCCGCGCCACTCCTTCTTCAGCCTGGCGATGCCCGGCTTCCATGGTTTGCACCGCCGTGCTGGCGGTTTGCTGGAGTTTGGCGATCAGGGCGTGAATCTGCCCGGTGGATTCACTGGTGCGTTGCGCCAGTTGACGGACTTCGTCGGCGACCACCGCAAAACCACGACCCATCTCGCCGGCACGCGCGGCTTCGATGGCCGCGTTCAACGCCAGCAGGTTGGTCTGGTCGGCGATGCCTTTGATCACATCGACCACACCGCCGATTTCGTCGCTGTCCTTGGCCAGTTGCGTCACGGTCAGACCGGTTTCACCGACCACCACCGACAGGCGCTGGATCGCTTCACGGGTTTCACCGGCGATGTCGCGGCCGCGACCGGTCAGGCGATTGGCTTCCTGAGTCGCGTCGGCGGTGCGCTGCACATGGCTGGCGACTTCCTGTGTGGTGGCAGCCATCTGATTGACGGCGGTGGCCACTTGCTCGGTTTCGACGCGCTGGCGTTCCAGTCCGGTGGAGCTGTTGTGCGCCAGGGAGTCGGACTGTTTCGCTTGGGCGGTCAGGTGCTCGGCGGTGTCCTGCAGACGGGTCAGGCACGTTCTCAGGCGTGCTTCCTGGCTGAGGATCGACATTTCCAGGCGTGCCTGAGCACCGCGGCTGTCGGTGTACATCTGCGCGATCAAAGGGTCGGACGTGGTCTGCTCGGCCAGGAGCAGCAAACGCTTGAGGCCACGCTGCTGCCAGCTCAGACCCATCAAGCCCAGCGGCACCGAAAGACCGGCGGCCAGGGCGAAGCCCCATTGGGAGTTGAGGGTTGCGCCGATCATGAAGCTCAACTGGCTGACCAGAATGAACGGCAGCCAGTCCTGAAGCACCGGCAGCCATTTATCGGTTGCGGGAACCGCTGACTTGCCCTGGTTGATGCGTTGGTAGAGCGCTTCGGCACGCTGGATCTGTTCGGAGGTGGGTTTGATCCGCACCGACTCATAACCAACGACCTGTTTGCCATCGAACACCGGCGTCACATAGGCATTCACCCAATAGTGGTCACCGCTCTTGCAGCGATTCTTCACAATGCCCATCCATGGCAAGCCTTGCTTAAGCGTGCCCCACATGTGCGCGAACACCGCGGATGGAACGTCAGGGTGACGGACCAGGTTATGCGGCGCACGGATCAATTCTTCACGAGAATACCCGCTGATCTCGACGAAAGCGTCGTTGCAGTAGGTGATCACGCCCTTGGCATCGGTGGTGGAAATCAACCGTTGCTGAGCCGGGAAAGTCCGTTCGCGTTGTGTAATAGGCAGGTTGTTGCGCATGGCATTTTCAATCCGTGAGGCTTTCAGAAGTTGTCGGCTGCACCGCGAATTTATTGAATTCTTTTTTATTAATCAGACGTGGGTCTCAAATTTTCTGCGTCGCGTTGATAGGGTCGGCCCTCCCAATGGATGAGCTATTCAGGTTTCCCTCAGGGGGCTGGGCGCGTATGATCCGCCGCTGTCTTTTGTAGGACGCTGGCTGGGTGCGAGCAGGATTTTAGCGACACGACCTTTATAAGGTGTCGCCGGTTGCCCGGCATTTAAATTAATGGACGTTGATTGTTACCCAACCTTTGGAAAAAGGTTGGGTATAAAAAGGGCTCGTAGCAATGCGTAAAAAAGTTGCAATCATAGGGACGTCGTTCCGTTTTCCAGGCTCTACTTCTGCAACTTTTTGGCCGCACCTGTTAGATCGGCAGAGCTTCATCACCGAAGCAGATTTTTCGCGCTGGTCCAAAGACGAGTTCCTGCACCCGGACAAGGCCAACCCGGGGACGTCCTATACCTTCGCGTCTGGCTCGCTTGGCGATATCTCCACCTTCGACGCAGGCTTTTTCAATATTTCCCCGCGAGAAGCCGCGATCATGGATCCTCAGCAACGCCTGTTGCTGGAGCTCGGCTGGGAAGTGTTCGAGAACGCCGGAGTCAAGCCTTCGAGCCTGCGCGGCAGCGATTGCGGCGTTTACCTGGGCATTGCCAGCGTTGATTACAGCTATCGGTTGGGGCATGACTTGTCGGCGATCGAAGCGTCCACCGCCACGGGCAACACGTTCAGCATTGCGGCCAACCGGCTCTCTTATTTCTACGACCTGCAAGGTCCGAGCATGGCCATCGACACGGCGTGCTCGTCTTCTCTGATTGCGTTTCACCAGGCGTGCCAGGCGATTCAGAACGGTGATATCGAACAGGCGCTGGCCGGCGGTATCAGCCTGCACCTTCACCCGTTCGGCTTCCTGATTTTTTCCAAGGCGTCGATGCTCTCGCGCACAGGCCAATGCCATGTTTTCGATGAGTCCGCCGACGGTTATGTCCGGTCCGAAGGGGCGGGCCTGTTCTATCTGAAGGATTACGACAAGGCCGTCGCGGACGGTAACCAGATCCTGGCCGTTGTTGCCGGCACTGCAGCGAACACCGATGGCCGCAAGTCGAGTTTGACGGTGCCGAGTGCCGAAGCGCAAAGCGCGCTGATGACGCAGGCTTACGCCACGGCTGGCATCGACGCCACGCAGATCGATTACCTTGAGGCGCACGGCACCGGCACACCGGTTGGCGATCCGATTGAAAGCCGCGCCATTGGCGAAGCGCTCGGCAAGCACCGTCCGGCCGACCAGCCGCTGCTGATCGGCTCGATCAAAAGCAACATCGGCCACCTTGAAGCCGCCTCCGGCGTTGCTGGTTTGATGAAGGCGCTTTTCTGCGTGATTGAACGCCAGGTGCCGGCCACCATCGGCATCACCAGGCTCAACCCGAACATCCCGTTCGCCGACCTCAACTTGCAGGTTGTCACTGAAACCCAGGCACTCAAGCCCACCGGCAAACTGGTGGTGGGGGTCAATTCGTTCGGTTTCGGCGGTGCGAACGCGCACGTTATTTTGGAAAGCCCACCGCAGGCCGATGAAGCGCCAGCCTCGACCGATCACGCGGTGCCGCTGATTGTGTCGGCCAAGGACCACGCAGGCCTGGCCGCTCAGTCGGAGCAGTTCGCCCGGTTTTTGTCCGAGTCCACCGAGGCAAGTCTTTACGACGTTGCCTATCAGTCACTGGTGCGTCGCGACATTCACCCCCAGCGTGTCGTGGTGTTTGGCGCCGATGCTCGACATAGTGCTCAGGCACTGCTCGATTTTGCGACCGATCCCGGAGTGCCATGTCAGTCGGCGGTGCTCGAAAGCGGTCTGGCGCTGGAGCAACCGAAAGGCCCGGTGTTCGTTTATTCCGGCAATGGCTCGCAGTGGCAAGGCATGGGCAAGGCGTTGCTCGCCGACCCGGTGTTCTACAGCGCCGTGGCTGAGGTGGACGCCATTTTCGAACCGCTGGCGGGTTACTCGCTGCGGGCGGAACTGGCCGGCGACAATGGCGAAGACCGCTATCAACTGACCGAGATTGCTCAACCGGCACTGTTTGCGTTGCAGGTCGGCATCACGCGCATGCTGGCTGCAAAAGGTGTTCTGCCATTGGCCGTCACTGGGCACAGTGTGGGTGAAGTGGCCGCCGCCTGGGCTTGCAGTGCCCTGACCCTCAAGGACGCTACGCGGGTTATTTACCACCGCAGTCGTTTGCAAGGATTGACCAAAGGCAGCGGGCAAATGTCGGCGGTCGGTCTTTGCGGCGAAGACACCGCCAGCCTGCTGCAAACGCTCAACCTGCACCACGACCTGGTGATCGCCGGTGAAAACAGCTTCAAGGGCGCTACAGTCGCCGGTCCGCAAGCCGCACTGGACGTTCTGGAACAGGCGCTGACCGAGCGACAGGTCTTCGTTCGGCGTCTAGGCCTGGACTACGCGTTCCATTCGCCGGCCATGGACGTGATCCGTGATGCGCTGATCGACGTGTTGAGCGATGTGGTGCCAGGGCCATCGTGCATTCCGATGTATTCAACCGTGACGGGCGACGAACTGGTCGGTGAACGACTGGACGCCGAGTACTGGTGGCAAAACATCCGCTTGCCAGTGCTGTTCCAGTCTGCCACTGAAAAACTCGCCGAGCAGGGCTATAACGTTTTCGTGGAGGTGGGGCCGCATCCGATTCTGCGTTCGTACGTGGCCGACGCGCACAACCGTCAGGAACGGCAAGCCGTCGTGATCGCGACGGATCTGCGTGGCAAAGAAAGCCCGCAACTGATCGATCGCACCGTGGCGAAAGTCTTGATCGCCGGCGTGGACATTCAGCACGAGTGCCTGTTTGCGCGCACCGGTCGATTCGTGCAGTTGCCTAATTACGCCTGGCAACGCGAGCGTCATTGGCTCCCGCAAACACCCGAGTCATCCGGTCGCCTTCAGCGCGAACGGGTTCATCCGTTGTTGGGCTACGCGCTGCCCGGGCATGAACTGACCTGGGACAATCGCCTGGACATCCAGCTGTTCCCGTCGCTGGGTGACCACATGGTCGGTGATGCTGTGTTGTTCCCAGGCGCCGGTTTCACCGAAGTTGCGCTGGCCGCTGCATTGAAGTATCAGCCGGGCGAGTACGTGGAAATCGAAGAGCTGGAAATCCACAGCCCGTTGTTGTTGCACGCCGATTCCTCCAAGCAGGTCCGAGTGGTGGTCGACAGTACCGACGGTGCGCTGTCCATCGTTTCGCGTAGCACGGCCCAGACCGAACCGTGGGTTCAGCATGTGAGCGCCAGATTTCCCGGCGAAGCCCGCGTTGGTTTACTCGCCGGCACCGCGCCGGCCTTGCCGAGCCGCGCACCGGACTTCGCCTCGGCGGATCATCTGGCACTGACCCGTATGGTCGGTCTCAATTACGGCCCGGCCTATCAGGCGGTAGCAGACGGCTGGATTGACGACAATCAAGTGTTGGCGCGGCTCACCGTTCCACACCTGATCGAGGCGGAACTCAAGAGCCTGCATGTGCACCCGGCATTGCTCGACAGTGCTTTCCAGTTGATCACCCAACTGCTTGGCCGCGACCCCAAGAGCCGTAAGGGCCTGGCGTTCGTACCGGTCAAACTCGGACGCATTTCGTTCGCAACGGGCAGCCGGCCACCGTGCCTGGCACAGGTCCGGCTGGTGCGTCGTTCGGAACATTCGCTGTTGGCGGACTTCACGCTGTACGACGCCGAAGGCCGTGCGGTCATTTGCATCAAGGACGCACGTTTGCGGGGTGTGCGCCTGCACAAGGATCGCAGCGGCGACCTGAAACTGGTGGACTTCGTCGGGATTGCCAAACCCTATCCCGTCGCGGGTCCTCGTTCTCCTCTGACGGGCTCGCCGCTGGGCGCGACCTTGCAGCAACAGATTGCCGCGATTGCGGACGATCCGGAGCTGGCCCGTTATGCCAATGAAATCGATCCGCTGCTCGACAACCTGTGCGGCAGTTTCCTCTGGGAAGCCATCGAGCAACTGGGCGGTGAACTCTCGCGGCAGCAGCGTTCGAGCTGGGGCCCGCAAGCGCATGCGCTGTCGGGTTACCTCGATCATTTGCTGGCGCTGGCGGTGGAAGAGGGCAGCCTGCTCCCGACCGCTGAAGGCAACTGGCAAGTCGCCGATCAAGGCGAGCGCGCAAGCGCGCAAGACATTTGGCAGGAACTGTTCCGCAGTTATCCCGAACACTTCCAGATCATCCATTCGGTCGGCCGAATCGGCGTGCATCTTCTGGCGTTGTTAAGCGGGCAAGTGAGCATCGCGCAACTGCTGCCACGGGAAACCTCTGCGGCGCAATTGACCCGCCAGGTGCTCGGTGCCGCCGGTTATCACGCCTTGCTCGACAGCGTGCGCGCGCACATCGCCAAATGCCTGAGCGTGCTGCCTGACGGCCAGCGTTTGCATATTGTCGAGCTGGGTTTTGACGGTGTGCCATTGGCCGCTGACCTCGCTGCGACGCTGGACTTCGACCGCATTGACTATCAGTACTGCGCCGAAAGCATTGATCAGGTTTCGATGCTACAGGCCGACTTTGCCCAGTTGCAAATCATGACCCTGGCCGATTTCGCGCAATTGCCCAAGGTGCCGGGCAACGACGTCGATCTGGTGCTGGTCACCACTGACCTGGCGCCACTGGACGCGGTCAGCCAAGGCCTGCAACACGTAGCCATACGCCTTTGCGCCCACGGTGAACTGCTGTTGTTGGCGCAACACCCCGCGCGTTGGGCGGACTTTATCTTCGGCGCGCAAGCGTCCTGGTGGCTGGCCGGACACGGACAGCAACGGCTGTCGGTGCAACAGCGCCCAGGTTTCTGGCAGCAGGAATTGCAGCGTCATGGCCTCAACGTGTCAGAGCCGTTGGAGCTGATCCCTCACACGGCTTGCGGCAGCTACCTGTTGGTGGCGGCTGCGCCCACACCGAAGACCTTTGAAGTTGACGCTGAACCGGCGCGCCAGAACTGGTTGCTGGTGGCCAGCGAACAGGGCGCGGACGCGCCATTTGCCCACGCCTTGGCGGCGACCCTGCGCGAGCATGGTCAGGACGTTGCGCTGCTGGCGCCGGATTCTGCCACCGGGTTGGCGGATCAATTGCGTCTCGCCGCTGCCACACCGCACCACGTGGTGATGCTGGCGGGCCTATTCGCCACGCAAGGCCTGGATGCTCAGGCAGACCGTTGCATGCTGGCCGCCGCGATCACTCAGGCGTGTGAGGCGGTGGGTATTACGCCGGATTGCTGGCTGCTGACCTCTGGCGCCGCCGTTCATTTTCTGCCCTTTGGCGCTCGAACCGAAAGCACCGTGCAAGGGCTGGCTGATGCTGCCCTGTGGGGCTTCGGTCGAACCCTGGCCAACGAGGCGCTCGGGTGCCGCGTGCGCTTGCTCGACCTGGCCACCGAGTGCAGTGTCGAAGCACTGTTGTCAGCGCTGTTGCAGGCCGATGACGAAACCGAACTGGCGATCAGCGCTGCGGGTGATCGCTACGTTGCCCGATTGCGCATCCAGCCTGATGACGTGCCGGATGACACGCTCCAGCCTGCACCCGCCCAGATCAAACTGGGCTTCGATTTCCCGGGTCAGCTGCGCAATTTGCGTTGGGAAAGCCGAGCCCCGCTGATACCGGCCGCAGATGAATTGGACATCGAAGTCCAGGCCACCGGTTTGAACTTTCGGGACGTCATGTATGCCCTGGGTCTGCTCTCCGATGACGCCATTGAAAACGGCTTTTCCGGGCCGACCCTGGGCTTTGAGTTCGCCGGTGTCGTGCGCGGAAAAGGCGAGAGGGTCGAGGGGGATTTCCAGCCGGGCGACCGTGTTGTCGGGTTCGGGCCGTCGAGCTTCGCCAACCGTCTGGTGACCAATGCCAACGCAGTCGCACGCATTCCTCAGGGCATGTCGTTCGAAGCGGCGGCAACTATTCCGAGCACGTTCTTCACCGTTTATTACGCGGTGCATTACCTGGCGCGGCTTGAGCCTGGCGAGAAAATCCTGATCCACGGCGCGGCCGGTGGTGTCGGCATCGCCGCCATCCAGATCGCCAAATGGTGTGGGGCCGAAATTTACGCCACTGCCGGCAGTGACGAGAAGCGCGACTTCCTGCGCCTGCTCGGCGTCCAGCACGTGTTTGACTCCCGTTCGTTGGCGTATGCCGACGACATTCTGGCGATTACTGATGGCCGGGGTGTGGACGTGGTGCTCAACTCACTGGCGGGCGAGGCGATCAACCGCAACCTGCGAGTGCTCAAGCCGTTCGGGCGTTTCCTTGAGCTCGGCAAGCGCGATTTCTATCAGAACACCAAGATTGGCCTGCGACCGTTCCGCAACAACATCAGCTACTTCGGCATCGATGCCGATCAGCTGATGAGCGAGCGTCCACTACTGACCCGCCGGTTGTTCAGCGAAATGATGGGGCTGTTCCAGGACGGCGTCCTGACGCCGCTGCCGTACCGGGTCTTCGATGCCAATGAAGTCGTCGAAGCTTTCCGCTACATGCAGCAGGCGCGGCAGATCGGTAAAATCGTCGTCACCTATCGCACGCCGATTCAACAGGTCTTCAGTGCACCGGTGGCTCAGGCGCCCGCGTTGCAACTGTCGGCTGATGGCACCTATCTGGTCACCGGCGGTCTCAGCGGATTTGGTCTGCGCACCGCGCAATGGCTGGTGGAAAAAGGCGCACGTCATCTGGTGTTGCTGGGTCGCCGTGGCGCCGCCACCGAAGAAGCACAGCCAATGCTGGCGCTCTGGCGCGAGCTGGGTGTCGAGGTTCAAGCGCTGGCGTGCGATATCACCGACGCCGCGCAATTGAAGTCGGTCATGGCGCGTATCGAAGCCAGTGCCCAGCCGTTGCGCGGTGTCGTGCACGCGGCCACCGTGTTCGACGACGGACTGATTCGCAACCTGAGCCCACAACACGTGCAACGGGTACTTGAGCCCAAAGCCAAGGGCGCGCAATACCTGCACGAAATGACCGCGCACCTGGCGCTGGACTTCTTCGTGCTGTTTTCCTCGGCAACGACGTTGTTCGGCAACCCGGGTCAAGCCAACTATGTAGCGGCTAACCATTGGCTCGAAGCCCTGGCCCGCCATCGCCTGGCGCTCGGTCTGCCTGCGACCAGCGTGTTGTGGGGCGCCATTGACGATGCAGGTTTCCTCGCGCGTAACGAGGACATTAAAAACGCCCTGCAAAGTCGAATGGGCGGCTCGGCGTTACTCTCGCAAGTGGCGCTGGACACCCTCGAACGACTGCTCCTGCAACAGCGTTCCGGTCTCGGTGTGCTGGAGCTCGACTGGAAAGCGCTGTCGCGTTTCCTGCCGGCGGCGAACACGCCGAAGTTCAGCGAACTGGCCCGTCTCAATGGCGGCGAACAAAGCGAGGAAAGCGACGTCGACGACATCCAGCGTTTGCTGGTCGAGCTGAATGAACAGGAGTTGACGGAGCTGTTCGGTGAAATGCTCAAACAGGAAATCAGCGAAATCCTGCGCTTGCCGGCCAACAAACTCGACATCAACCGTCCGCTGCAGGAATTGGGGCTGGACTCGTTGATGAGTGTCGAGTTGGTGGTCGCGGTCGAGGAGCGTTTCGGGATTCGCTTGCCGGTGATGGAACTGAGCGAAACCTCCAGCATCGCCAAATTGACCGGGCGGATTCTCGAACTGTTGCGTGGCCGCCAAGAGCACGCCGAGTTGCAGGGCAGCGTCGACACGTTGCAATCGCGGACGGCCGATGCGCTATCGCGTCACGGCGCGGAACTGTCCCGGGAGGACATTGCACAATTGAGCGATGGCCTCAATGGCCAGGATTCCAACCTCACTCGTTTGATTAACTGATTCGGACCATGACCAATAAATCCTCCCCCGGGCTTGCCGCTTCGATGAAAGACAAGCTGATCCAGCAAGCCCTGGAACGGCGCCTGCGCCAGACGACTAATGCCGTGCCAGGACCTTCGCTGGAGGGCGTGAGCGCTGCGGCACACAGCGTGCCGGAACAGTTTTATCGTTTTGATCAGCACCCCGGCTATCAGCAGCTGCGGATCATGCTCGACGGCGCGGCGCGTTTTGGGCTGACCAATCCGTTCTTCAAATTGCATGAAGGGTTGGCGGGTGCGGAAACCGTGATCCAGGGCGCCCGTTATGTGAATTACGCCAGCTACAACTACCTGGGTTACTCCGGGCACCCGGCGGTGACGGCAGCGGCGAAAGCAGCCATTGATCACTACGGAACGTCGGTCTCCGCCAGCCGCCCGGTTTCGGGCGACCGGCCGATCCATCGTGAGCTGGAGCGCGAACTGGCTGACCTGTACGAAGTGGAAGACGCCATTACGTTTGTCAGCGGTCATGCGACAAACGTGACGACCATCGGTTACCTGTTCGGCCCGCGGGATTTAATCCTGCATGACGAGCTGATCCACAACAGCGTGCTACAAGGTGTGCAATTGTCCGGCGCGCGACGCCTGAGTTTTGCACACAACGACTGGGAAGCCCTCGACCGTGTGCTGGGCGATCAGCGTCAGCATTTCGAACGCGTGCTGGTGGTGCTTGAAGGCATCTACAGCATGGACGGGGATTACCCGGACCTGCCGCGTTTTGTCGAACTGAAGAAAAAACACAAAGTGTTTTTGATGGTCGATGAAGCGCACTCGCTGGGCGTGATGGGGCAGACGGGCAAGGGCATCCGCGAACACTTCGGCCTGGCCGGCGGTGACGTGGATATCTGGATGGGCACCTTGAGTAAAAGTCTGGCCAGTTGTGGCGGCTATATTGCCGGCGAAGCGGCGCTGGTCGAGCACCTGAAGTTTCTTGCGCCGGGTTTTTTGTACAGCGTCGGCATGCCCGCAGCGGTAGCCGCCGCGGCGCTGGCCGCGTTGCGTTGCCTGCGTGACGACCGCGAGCGGGTGGCGACGCTTCAGGCCCGAGGCCAACAGTTTTTGCAGTTGGCCAAAGAGGCGGGCCTGGACACCGGCACCAGCACCGGGTTGGCGGTGATTCCGGTGATTACCGGTAGCTCACTCAAAGCCACGCAATTGTCCTGGGCCTTGTCGCGTCGAGGCATCAACGCCCAGCCGATCCTTCACCCGGCCGTGCCGGAGAAAGCGGCCCGTGTCCGGTTTTTCGTGTCGTGCCTGCACACGCCGGAGCAAATCGCCGACACCGTGAGCGCCGTGGCGCAGGAACTGCAAAAGTTATAGACCGAGCATGCCTTTGATATAGCGCCGGACCTGTCGATAGCGCGCACAGCTGTCGAGCCAACCCGTCTCGGGACCCGCAACGTGTTCCGGGCTGCAGGGCATGCCGCGAACCTGTACCAGTCGCTGCACATCTGCGTCTGGCACCATTTTCCGCCGCCCGGCCATTGAATGGTGCGGTCTGCGATCTATCACCAGCGAGGCCGGTGCGCGGCGTCCCGGTGACGGCATCGTGTCCGGACTGATGCGCCAAAGCGGTACGCCGTGCGCCTCGGCGCGCTGGTGCAAATCCGCCGCTTCACTGCCAACCCAAACCAGCAGTTTGCCGTCCTCGCGAATCACTTTCGTCATCAGCTGGGTGTTGTCACTGGTGAACTGCACGCGTCCCCAGCGGCTATTGAGCAAGCTGCGGATGGCCGGTTGTTGGTGGCGAGGCACACCGAGCACCGTCAGTGAGCCGGAAAATTGTGCGTCCTGTTGTTTTTGCCGGGCCAGTTGCCGGGCCACGGTCATGACGTCGCAACGCTGATCGGTCAATGGATCAACGTAGCGGCAATAGCGCACGTAGGCTGCCGCGACCAGCTGTTCGAGGGTCGGTCGTGCTTGCCGGCGCGGGATAGCCAGACGGTCATCGGTCAAACCCCAGCCGGCATAAAAGGGCAGCCCGAAGCACGTCACCGGCACGCCCTGAATCAGGGCTTCGAGCCCGGCCTGGCTGGTGGCGATGTACACGCGCGCGGCCCGCCGTGCCAGCGAAGCCCAAGACACCGGGCGACTTTCCAGCGTTACGCCGCGCGCCTTCGCCGCGTCGAGCAAGCAGCTTTTCTTGTGCCCGCTCATGCAGTCCGGATGAATCCGTACGCGAACGTCGGCACCGGGGTTTTCTGCCAGCGCGGCATCGAGCATGCGAATGAAATCCGCCTCGCACAAACCGCCGCCCGGAATCGAAAAGTCGCCGTAGGTTTGATCCACTACCAGCACCAGCGGCGCGTCCCGACCTAATGGGTCATCGTCGCTCAGGTCCGGGGCGTTGTTGTATTTGCCGATGCAACTGCTACGAATCAGCGCCATCAGCTCGGTGGCGGTGGCCAGTTCCTTGGCTGTCAGCTGCTGCGGTTGCTGGAGGATGTTTTCCAGCAACGAAGGACGATCCGCCAGGTAGTGAATACCGATCGGATCGACCACCATCGACATCGGCGTATCACCCTCCACCCCGAGGGAGGAGGAGCGCAGAAAACCGTCCTCCAGTGCGATGTAGGGAATGCCCCAGCGCTTGCATAGCACCCGGGCGTAGTCCGACGAGCGCTTGTAGCCAATCCCGGAAATCGCCTTGAGACCCTTGGGCTTTTTCGCGCCTCGGCGCCACAGCCATGACGGCTTGCCCTCCGGATCGAGAAATTCGCTCAGGTGAAAAACCCGCCACATGACCCACAGGGACATGATGCCGATCCAGCCCGGCCCTTCGACCAGCGATTGATTCAGGTTGTCGCGCTTCATGGCTGTGGCTTCAGTGAGCGGCGCATGTTCACCACCGCAGGGAAGGGCAGCAACCGGCCGAGCCAATTCACGGGTGTAGTGTGCACCCGGACGAAACCTTGCCGGGTATAGAGCTGTTGGGCGCCCTGATTTTTCACCTGAACCTCAAGCTCAACTCTGTCGTAGCCCGCTTGACGGGCTTGCCCGAATGTCTCTGTCAGCAGCGCGGTGGCAACGCCCTGATGACGTGCCGGCTTGATCACACGCAGGCCATACAGGTAAAACCCGTAATACCACTCACGGCATTCGGTAATGATAAACAGCAGGTAGCGCGCACCACCGCGAAGACGGCCGAACTCATCCCGGAAAGGGCCGAATCCCGGCGAGAACGGCCCACGTCGGTGGTGTTTGAACGCGGCATAACCGAGCACGGTGGAGCCGCGATAGGCAATCAGAATCCGGTCCCAATTGATCGCCTGAGCCAGCAGCCGATAACGGCAGGCTTCATCGCCAAGGATAAAGGCCAGCGAGCTACGACCCGAGGCGATCAGCCGCGCAATCGCCTCGTCGCGCTCCGGCAAACCGGAGCCGAGGACGATCCGTAGCGGCTCGTGTGCAATCTCAGTCATGGAGGGCGGTCTGGGCGTGGTTCAGCGGTTTACTAACAGCCTTGGCGCAACTTAGTTGGTCGACGAACGTCCTGGCCAGGTGTTCGACTGCCAGCGACGTGGCCGCGCGGCTGCCGGGCACTTTATTGGACCAGATGAAGTAGTCGGTATCACCATCCGGCGCACCGAGCGCGGCATACACCTCGGGCAGAATCGGCACGTGGTCGCCAAAAAAGCACAGCCCGGTCGGGGTCGGCTGCGACATCAGGTACTCGCGCAATTGGCCGAGCATCCGGTCGGCGTTGCTGACGTGCCGCAGGTACGGTGCCAGATCGCGCAGGTCATCCAGCAGCGGGCGGTCGAACCAGGTCGGCAACTCAGCGGCATCGACGGTTTCCAGTTGCAGCGGGCCGTGGTTTTCCATGGTCACGGCGTGGATGTACAACGGCTGAGTGCGGGTGTTGTCGTTGAGCAATTCAGTGATCTTGTCGGCCACTGCACAATCGCCAATGAACGGCCCGGCTTTTTGCGAATCGTTGAAGCTGCGCTGGTCGATGAACTCATCAAAACCCAACGCCGGCAGCACCTGGTCGCGACCGTAAAAACTACCGTCATACGGGTGAATGCATACGGTGCGGTAGCCCTTGCTCTTCATTTCGGCGGCAATGCTTGGCAACCCTTGGCGCGCCAGATGGCGATACGGGTTGAAGCGGTGCACGCCGAGTTTGTCTCCCGCAATCCCGGTCAGAAAGGCGAACTCGGTGCGCACGGTATTGGCGCCCCAGGCGGCGACTTGCAGGCGACCGTGTGCCAGTGCTTCGCCGCGTAACACGTCGTAGTGGCTCAACACCTGCTCGCGAATACCCGGCCACAACCGGCGAATATCGAAAAACGACTCGCTCTGCACGGAGACCAGATCCGGCAGCGCGGTGCCTATCGGGGCGGGCGCCTGACGTGGATCGAGGGCGAACGGCGAGTGCAATGGGTCAATGGCGACCTTGCGTCGTGCCGCGCAAAAATAGGTCCACAGACTGGCGGCCAGACCCCAGCGGGTCAAATCCAGGCCGGCATCGTATGTCGGCTGCAGTGGCTTGATGCCGCCGAGGATCAGCAACAGCACGGCGCTCGCCAGAGTCACGAGGCCAACGTGTAACGCCTGCGGGGCAGCAGGCTCGAAATACAATCCGCACGCAAGATAGGCGATAAACGCCAGGGCCAGCGCGATGGTCTTGCCGATGCCGAAGAAGGGCAGGTACAGGCGCGGAAAACGCACCGCGTCGCTGAAGTATTCAAAGTCTGCGCACACGAACGGTTCACGCAGCGAGTGGTACTT
This sequence comes from Pseudomonas sp. ASL7, assembly GCF_056680375.1. Classification (NCBI taxonomy): domain Bacteria; kingdom Pseudomonadati; phylum Pseudomonadota; class Gammaproteobacteria; order Pseudomonadales; family Pseudomonadaceae; genus Pseudomonas; species Pseudomonas sp. ASL7. Next base: position 389,417 of record NZ_CM155279.1, read on the forward strand.
GGCGTTGCTCACCATCACGATCAGCAGCCACAGGGCGACGGCATTCACCGCGCTGAAATAAGGGCGCCCGGTGATCGTGTACAGCGCGGCCAGTGCAAACAGCCACACCCCGGCATGCAGCAGCCAGCTGCGCAGCGGACGACGCAACATTGGACGGGGAATCAGCAACGCTTCGAGCAGACAGGTCAGGACAAAACCGCCAGCGATGACCCAGGTAAAAGGACTGTTCAAGAAATCAGGCACCGTAGTCCAGCCATCGCAAAATTACCGAAGACATCCGTGGGGGAATCACGCCCAGGGCCCAGCATCCGAGGTTCAAGGGGAAGGGGAAACTGATTCGCGCCTGGTTGGCGGCCAGGCCGCGGCGAATCCGCTGCGCCGCTTTGTCCGGATTCCACAGCAGCGGTTTCGGACCCGGCATTTCAAAGCACATTTTCGATTCGACATAACCCGGCATGATCACATTGATCCGCACGCCGTCAGCGGCAACCAGGTCGCGCATGGCTTCCCCGTAAGCCTTCATCGCCGCTTTGCTGGCGCTGTAGCTGGGTGTGGCGGGCAGCCCGCGCCAACCGGCGAGGGAACTGAACAGTGCGATTTGGCCGTGCTTTCGAGCGCGCATGGCCGGCAACGCCGCCTGTACGGTGGCGATGGCTGCCATGACGTTCACTTCTATCACGGCCTGGGACAGATCCCAGACTTCATCTTCCGAGTTCGGACCCGCGGCGGTATTGAGCCCGGCACCGACGATGATCAGGTCAGGTTGCTCGGTTTCGCTGATCCGGGTGATCCATTCGCGCACCGCTTCCAGGTCCTGCACGTCGAGCGCGTGGAGGATGACCCGTGCACCGGCGGCGCGGCACTGCTCGGCCATTTCTTCCAGGCGCTCGGTACGTCGGCCCTGCAGGATCAGGGTCACGCCCGGCGCCGCATAAGCGGGCGCCAGCGCACCGCCGATGCCACCGGTCGCACCGGTGATCAGGATGCAGCGGGTTTTTTTGTGCAGCGTCATAAGTAGCGCTCAATCCTGGAGGTTTTGGCCATCAGCACTTCCAGCGAGTTGTTCACGGCCATGTCGATACCGCAGCGCGTATAGAAGCCGCCGTTGACCTGGGTGGTGTGAATCACGGTGCTGCGAAAGCGCTGGAACAGCGTGGTGTCGGGCCGTTCCGGCGTGTGCCAGAAATCGTCGAGGCTGCCTTGATGCGTGAGCCCCTTGAGGTTGTAGATCGGGTCGCTGAGGGCGATGGTCGGCACGTTGTGCATCAGCGACGAACCGCCGACGGTGCTGTTGACCGTGATCACGCCCGCGACGTGGGACAGCAACGTCGGCATGTGGCCGCTTTCGAGGAAGTCCACGCGGTCGGCGATGCCGAGTTTGTGGGCAATGCGCCGGGTGATTCGGTGATAGTTGATGATGCCCGGGGTCAGGGGATGATTCTTGACCACCAGGCGCGTGTCAGTGCCGGCATGCTGGGCGAACGAGCCCAGTACATGCTTCAAAACTTCCTTCATGTGCTTGAACGGCGAGTGATCGCGGATCTGCGCATCGCTGTCCAGCTGCAGTGGCAACAGGAAGGTGCGATGGCGATTGCGCGCCACTTCACTGATGACCTCGGAGTCGCGGCCCTTGGCATTGACCAGGCGAATGCCCTGGCGAATGTAGCCGGCATACTCCACCGCCGCGTTGAACGGTGCATGGGTTTTGTAGTGGGGGAATACCACTTTGTTCAATGCGCCACCGACGTGGTACATCACATCGTGGAAGGCCCGGGAGGCAAAGGACAGGCGAAACGAATCACCGTTGTGATAACGGGGGATGTACTTGCCGACTTCCCGATACCAGTCCGGATCACGGGGCAGCAGCGAGTGATTGTTCACGCCATTGCGCTCAAGGGTGATCCAGTAGGGGCGGAAGTAACCCTCTTCGAACACGTGCACGCGAATGCCCAGCGACCTGGCCAGTTCCACCGCCGGCTGATGCACCGGACGGCAGTCGCCGAAGAGCACCACGTCGGTAATATGATCCGCCCTGAAACATTGGCTGTAGAAGTCCATCAGCTGCTCGGGGCGCGCTGAATAAAATACCCGCGCGCCGCTGCCGTACAGGGTGTCGCCCATGTTGAAGTTGACTGACTTCACCCGCTGTCCCTCTGCTCGCAGTGCCTGCACCAGGCGTGCGAAAAACGGCGAACTGACACCCTGCAGAAACAGGAATGAGTTGCGCGGCTTCACCGGTATCGGACGTTGGGAGCGTTCGACCGGGACTAAGAGTTTCTCAGGCGTGGTTTCAAAGCGCTGAGGACCCAGCGTTGAATCATCTCTCGCCATGTTGGAGGCCTTCCTTGCGTAGGTACTTCATCCCAATTTTGAATCTCGATTAGCGTGCGTTCGGGGGTGGTGAATTTTCGAGTGATGCGGCTGACATAGGTCGGGTAGCGGATGAGGGTCGCGGCCACCAATTCGTCCAGGCTCAGGCGCCGGGTACGGCGTGCCTGGACATCAGGGCTCATTCCCAGATCCCGGGTCAGGCCCCAGCCGGCATAAAACGGCTGGCCGTAGGTGCTCACCGGCACGCCGCGCAACAAGGCTTCGAAGCCCGATTGCGAGGTCAGTACGTGCACCTCATCGACCTCGGATAACAGTTGGTGGAAGGGCACATCGCCCACCACCTGATTGCACCAGTCACTGGTGCGTTCTTCGCCTTCGCCGGCTTCGCGAGTGCCAGCCAATACTTCAGGGTGCGGCTTGTACAGCAGCCACGCCAACGGGTGGCGCTGGCGCACCGCCTTGAGCAAATCAAGGTTGCGCCGGATCCGGTGCGCGCCGTAGCGAATCGAGGCGTCGGACTCGACCTGACCCGGTACGAGAATCACCTTCTCGACACCGGCGGGGCGTTTCCACATGGTGCCGGGCAAGTTGTATTTGGTGACGCCAGCGGCGCAGATCGCTTCACGCAGTGCCGCGGCCCGTTGCAGCAAACCTGAACTGCACGGTTCGTTTTGCAAGAGGTGTTCCAGGCGCGAAGGACGAGTGGCGTCGTAGTAAATGCCCAGGTCGTCGAACACCCACGACAGTGGACGGGTTTTCTTCGCGCCCAGGCCGACGGAGCGGAGGAAGCCGTCTTCGACGCGGCCGAGGTGTTTGCCTGCTTTCGTCGTCAACGGCGTGTCGTGTTGACAACCCCATGTAATGACCGGTGTGGCAACACGACGTCGGGAGAAACGCCCAAGGAATCGAATGGATGACCCGTTGAAAAAATCCAGCACCAGCGGCTGCTTCCACTTGCTGAAGCCAACGACTTGCAGGCTCTCGGGCAGCCGACTGCGCATTCTTCGTTGAAGGCCCAGCCATGCCAGTACGGTTTCGGGTTTGCACGGCGCGCCGGTCTCCGGGTCGACGTAACGTGGGTACTCCACCAGCGCGGCGTGCAGCAATTGTTCAAGGCTGACGGGGTGGCGCCGCGCAGGGACGGGCAGGGCATCGATGGTCAAACCCCAGCCGGCATAGAACGGCATGCCAAAGGTGTACACCGGCACACCCCACAACAAGGCATCGAAGCCCAGTTGTGAAGTCATCACGTACGCGGCCTGGACGGCAGGCAACAATTCGGCCGGGTGAATGTTGTCACTGATCAGGTGAACCCGCGGGTACTTGCGCAATGCCTCCAGGTCGAAGTGACCTTGCTTGCGCCCGGCCACCACGTCCGGGTGAACCTTGACCACCACCGTGCTGTGCGGGTGTTGCGCCAACGCGGCCTCGAGCATGCGCTCAAAATCAGCGGTGGTTGCACCTTGCAGCGACGCATCGCCGCGAGTCTGATCGGCCACCAGCACGCACGGCTGCGGCAACACGAAGGCTTCGATCCGGGCGCCGTTGTATTTGGACACGCGCTCCTCGCACCAGCTGGCCTGCAAGGCACGGGCACGCAGGATCTGCGCTTGCATCAGCGGGACGGGAATCAGTTGTTCCAGGCGAGAAGGGGCAGTGGCGTCGTAATAGATGCCCAGCGGATCGACAATCAGCGACAACGGCGGGTCTTCGGTACCCAGGCCCACAGAGCGCAGAAAACCGTCTTCGACAGTGAGCAGCGGTAAACCGGCAGCTTTAGCCGCGGCCATTGCGCGCAATGCGCTGGGTTTACGCCCCCACGCGAGGACATCATCGGCCTGGGCAATGTCGCGCACCGTCCCATGCAGCAGCCGATACTCGGGCAGCAAAGTGGGGAGGGTAGAGATCTGTTGCGCGCCTTTGGACAGAATCAGCAAAGAGCGACGCGGTGGAGCGGCATTGTCCATAAAAAACAGCGGATATCCATAACGAGCGCAATCTTGTATCAGCCACGAATCAGTACGTGTCTGAAAAAAAGCTCAATCAAAATTCGGTGCAAATCATAATACAAATGGCATGTCGACACTCGTTAAACAGAAGATTTCTTAAATTTTTTTTCATCTGTTTGATGGGTTTTTAACAGGGTAGGTCAGCGGTTGAATGAGTCCGATGAGCGTTTCTATCGCACTAATTCCAGCACTTGCCATTCGAGGCTGGGTCCGGCTGGCAATTTCCTACCGCCAGGAGATGAACGTTCCCTCGCTGGCATCGAGCCGTTACCATACGCGCCTTAAAAATCAAGGAGCGATAGAGTCCCCCATGAATCACCTTCCAATTGCCAAAGAAGCACTCTGCGCCCAGGCGCAAGCCATCGGTCAACTCGCAGAGCGCCTGGATGGCGAATTTCAGCGCGCCGTAGAACTGATCCTCGGCTGCCAAGGTCGTGCGGCGGTATGCGGCATGGGCAAATCCGGTTTGATCGGCCAGAAAATGGTCGCCACCTTCGCCTCTACCGGCACCCCAAGTCTGTTCCTGCATCCGGCCGAAGCCTTCCACGGCGACCTCGGCATGCTCAAGCCGATTGATGTGCTGATCCTGATTTCCTACAGCGGCGAAACCGAAGAAGTCATCAAGCTGATCCCGAGCCTGAAGTCCTTCGGTAACAAGATCATCGCCATGACCGGCAACGGCCAATCCACATTGGCCAAACACGCCGACATCTGGCTCGACATCTCGGTCGAGCGCGAGGTGTGCCCGAACAACCTGGCGCCCACCACCTCGACCCTGGCCACCATGGCCATGGGCGATGCACTCGCCGTTGCCCTGATCAGCGCCCTCGACTTCAGACCGATGGACTTCGCCCGCTACCACCCCGGTGGCAGCCTCGGCCGCAAACTGCTGACCCGCGTCAGCGACGTGATGCACACCAACCTCCCCAAAGTCACCCGCGAAACCTCATTCCACGATTGCCTGCTGATCATGACCTCCAGCCGCCTGGGCCTGGCGCTGGTGATGGACAACGACAAATTGATCGGCATCGTCACCGACGGCGACCTGCGCCGCGCACTGCTGGGCAATCCGGGTGTGGTGAATGAAACCGTGGCGACGTTCCTGACGCCGAATCCGCACACAGTAAGGGCTTCGGCCCAGTTGTCCGAGGCGGAGGCTTATATGCTGGATCATAAGATTCGGGCGTTGCCGGTGACTGCGGATGGGAGTGATGAGGTTGTGGGGGTTGTGGAGATTTTTGATTAAGGTGTCCGCGATGCAAGTTTAGTCGATTGAAGATTACTTAAATCTTTTTAGATAGCTAAGTGTAGGTATTACATCGGTGATGGTCGGATTTCTGCGCATCGTTAATGTGGTCGTAAGAAAGTATTCTGAAACATCGCCATCATAGCGCCAAGGAGAGGCGGTAATAAAAATGCATTTTTCGGGGTTTTAATGAAGATTCTATTGATTGGTAGGGCGATAAAAGATCGCGGCTTGATTACCAACTATTCAGATATGCAATCATATTACATGTCAAGGGCTCTGAATAGTATTGGGGTGGAAACTGACTATTTTAATGCTCCATTCACTAATGCTGATGAATATTGTACAGCGCTGATTGGTAAGTTCCAAGAAGCTCAAGCGGATCATATTGTAGCGCTTGGGGTAAGGTTCTTTAGTCGCCTACCTAAAGAATTGGGTACCAAAATATCTCTGGCGATAGATGGGCTGCTTTGCCAGATTCATGATGGTTCGTTGTTCGATGATTTTCCCTGTGACTTGAACTTCACAATTCGTGAAGATGAGTGGCGCTATATCGGTAATGAAAACAATAGACTAACACGTCATCACAAAAGAAATTGGCATATCGGTTGGGCTGCAGATCCTACTGTTTTTTATCCTCAACAATCTAATGGTACGTTGCGCGTATTTGTTGATCACCCAACATTTGTTGCGAACTCACTTGACGCTACACTAAATATCCTTATGTCTCTTAAAGAGTTGAGGGATAATTATTTTGTAAAGAAAGGTGGGTATTTAGGATTTAAACACCTGGAAGTGAAAGCTCTTCATGATGATGGTGTGGTGTCTGTTGATTTAGATAATATATGCATTCGTCCGTATTTTAGAACTCCAATACCGATGGATTTGTTGGCTTCAGAGTTTCGTCAGGCTCACCTGTTTTTTGTTACTCACGCTGAGTCTGTAGGGATGTGCGCAATTGAAAGTGCAATGGCGGGGGCTTTTGTCTATGCGCCGCTGAATGCAATTAATCCAGATCGTCTAAAAACCATTCGACATGCTGAATTTAAGAATGCGGTCGATTGGAACGGACTGACACTCAGGGACGTAAATCCTGAGAGTAACTCGCTGTACGCGCGATCAAATAACTGGGAGAGTGTAGCTTGCAAATTAGTGATGGGCTTGATAGAGAAGGCACCAAGCCTTATCGATAAAAAACACTTCTCAAAGTGAGTAAGTGCTTTCTGCAAAAAAATTGTATGCCTCTAATTGATTATTGTGGTGTCCCGCTTTGTTTTTATTATCGAAACCTAAATGTTTCAATTTTTAAAGCGGGACGTCTGCTTCAACAATAGGGGTGGTTTGGATCGAGTTTCGGCCCAGATCAAAAAAGCTCACTGAAGGGTTTGTATTCAACGTGCGGGCGTAGAAAAGAGCGCTCGCTACAGTTGAATAATTTTTTCCCTTTTGAACGAAATAGCTCACTGGCATTGGAAATGTTCCAAATTTGTACGCTGGTGAAGCTATCCTCGAGTTGAGGGGAATTCTCTTTGTAAAAGCGAGGCGATTCGGCGGTATAGCGTAAATCGCACCCGAGTAAATAAACTTCGGTAACTCCTAAGTGATAAGCTAACTGGATAGCGAGCATTGTAGTTGTGCAGCCAAAGAAAAAACCAGCCGCTAGATTCTCCGAAAAGCCATCTCGTTGAAGAGCTTTTAGATAGTACGTTCTGTCTTGTAGCGAAGTTTCATCAAATTCTTTTAGTTCTTCTCTAAGTACTCGTACCGTGTTCGGCGCTAGTAAATCCGTGGCAAATTTCTTTTTTTCTGGGTGGGTGATGAATCTGGTATCTGACACGACATAATAGTCGGCCGAGAAGTCATGCTCCTCTTCCAGGAGGGTAGAGGCATTCATCCCAATGACTAGTTCACCTTTTAGTAGTGAAAGATCTTCTTTTTTTATGGATGGGCCATTGGCAAGAATAAAAGCTCTTCGCCCATGTTCTTTGTTTTTTAATGAGCGAATGGATTTAGAGAGTCTCATAGGCTTTATCAAATATGCTCGACATTTTAATGGGGGTAAGATGCTTTTTGAAATAGTTGTAGCTGTCTAGTTGCTGCTCAGCAGTTCTTTCCCAGTCATTTGCAAGGTCTTCCAGTGTTGAAGCAATGCTCTCGCCGTCGGCGTAAACAAATGGTGGCTTCTCGCCGTCTGAAAATGTCGAAAAGACTGTCTTTGAAAAATAATCGGCTTTATTGATTGTCACATTTCCTGCAGCAAGTCCTTCAATTGATACTTGATGGAATCCACCCGTTGCGATCTCATCAATTGAAACGTGGCAAGACCTCCGAACAGCCATAAGTGCTTTCGGTGAGACTGGTTTGTCCGGAATTATCGCTTCAATCTTACCTAGTTTTACCAGTGATTGCAGCGCAGTATCCAGTTGCTCTACATGTTTATTATTCCACCGTCCGGGCCGCAAGTGGGTGGGGCTAAAAATCACTTTAAGTTTCTCACCTTTGCGGCGAGGTCTTACGCTAGGGGTGTCATGAATGATATTTGGGACAAATACGTGGTCTTGGTGGATTCTTGGCTGGAATTGACCGACAACCAACTTTAAGCTAAATGGCAGGCCTAAGGATGAGTCTCTAGGCAAATACAACGGCCCCTCTCGAAGGGGGGAGTGTACTTGATAAACATATTTCGCGGTTTGATTGGCGTGCAACAATCTTGTAACCCATTCCTGGGGTAAATCATTATGTATATGAATGATATCTGCTTTTGCAATGGCTTCGTCAATAATGCCTTTGGTAAAGCCGTCTTCGATTAAGAAGTCTTCTGTGAATTTTCCTGCGAGAGGCCCATTGATCGGATAGTCTTTAATCGCGATTGCAACTGTTTCGTGACCTGAGATTCTCTGCGCAAGAGCAACTTTGGCTGGCGCAGCAACCAGAGGAGTTTGGGATATGTGTACTATTTTATACTTCTTGGACATCAAAAAGAATTCCGTCGGCTAAGCATGAGTTAATTAGGTTTTCTGGGGATGCGCCGTTTTCGACAGCCTCGCAGAGAGAGCGATAACGCATGTAAACCGATTCGATAATCGCGATTGCAATGACCGATTCGGAAAAACCTTTATAAATGTCAGTCATGGTTTTTGAGTTTGTTGGGGAAAAAGGTTTTGTTTTTATTATTCCTTGATAGCTGTTTGTGTTTAACTGGTTAAATTCTTCTTTGGTAAATCCGCAGTCTGAATTCATGAATAGGGAGAGAAGCATGTCTGGTTTTTTTGGGAAGCCTTCCTGGATTATTCGCCGTACTGCTGTAGGGATGTGATCTTCTGACTCAAGTTTTATATGTCTTCTTGTCGTCGCAAGAACGTCGACGCTTTGGCTGTCGGTGGTGCTTATTAGAGCATCGATCGATTGATTGTCTATCACCAGTTCCTCAGTGGACTTGATGAGGATAATCCGATGATTTGCACCAATCGCTCGCAGCGCTTGACATAAATTTACAGGGGCGTTAACTAGAACAACTGTGTCTATTTCTGAAAACGTCGTTTTGTTTTTTACATCTATTCTATTGATTATAGAAAGAGCAGTCTCTTCAGTGGCGATATCGAAAGTGCCAATGTTGAGCTTTGTTTTATTCAGGTACTTGAAGTCATCAAAGTTATCAAGTGCGTCCAGGATGCTGCTAACAAACTGACTTTCTTCTCTGATTGAGTAAAAAAGCGCAGTCGAACAGCCTGCGGGCATGGACGGCAATGCTTTAAATGTAACTCGGCCTTCTTTTTGTATCTCTGCATATAGCGATAGGGTCAGTACGTCGATGTTCAGAGTTTCAGGCTCTGATTGTTCGATTTTGGTCACGTATCTGATTTCGATATCGCTGGGTGTGCCTTGAGGGAAAAGCTCTGTTTGAAGTTTTAGGTACTTAAGTTGTTTTCTTTCATGGATTTTACGACGTACATACTTGGCTTCTTTTGAGTCTCTGAAAAAAGCGACAGGATTCAGTATAAGCTTGCGTGTTTTCGCTGAGAAAGAGGATTTTTTTTTCGCTTTCATGAAAAATGTCTGCTCTCTGATGAGGTTTCTTAGGTAGCGCTCAGTTGCTTCATCTGGACGGTTAAGTAACACTGTTTTCAGATTTGCTGGGCTAAATACCTGGCTAATGCCGCGGTCAAAGTTTTTATTTATAACTTCGGTTACGAATGAAGTGGCTGGTTTTTGGGAAGGGGTGCTTGTTTTTATTGAGTGCGAAAAGTCATCTAAAATATTAGAGTTGACTTTTATTAAGCGGCTGTCGTTGATGTACTCTGATACACCTAAATGCTTCCAGGTGATTACTTGGCAGCCATGAGCTAATGCCTCAATGGCTACCATCGAGGAAGTCTCGAATATGCTTGGAACAATAACTATGTTTGCGAGATTATAAATTTCATGTTTGCTGAGGCTGGTTCCGTCTACGACCGTTACATTCTTTTTGTTTGAGAATTTCCAGTTGCTATTTGGTGGGCAGGCAACCACAAATCTGAGATTTGGTAAGTGTTCAATTAGATGCTCTAAGTAGTGCAATCCCTTCAGAAATTGAAGTCGTCCTACAAATAGCAAGTCATATTTTGGTTGTTTTATATTTCGGTATTGAAATTCGGGGGATGGATTTGGGTAAAATAATGGTGTGTTTGGGAGCTTGAATAAACACAAACTTGTAAAATATGCTGCCCAAGATGGTGCGGATAAATATTTGGCCCTGAAAAGCTCGGATTGTTCAATTGCAATATCGTTTTCGGAATATGGTAGTCCTTGTATTGCGGCGCCCAGGCTTCTCGAGCAGTGAAGTCTAATATGCAAAGGAAGTGAGGCTGGGAGATTTGCAGTGGATGCCAAAGACTCGGGAGCTTCAATGCAAAGGATTGTTTCTTTTATATTGCTTATGTCAGCAGCGACGCGTTTTCTAAAGTTTGCAATGGTTTCGTTTTTATTAAGTTTTATTGTTTTTGTACTAATACCTAGTCGCTGCATTCGCGCGACAGCCAGAGAAGTATAGCTTGAAACCCCGCTATCAGCCCGATCGAAAGGATCTAAAAAAATATAAATTCCTTTTATATTAGAGATCATTTCTTCGGGCTCTGCGTCGACGCGATTTATAGGTTAGGGGCGCTTAGTTTTAGACTATCAGTTTTGAAGTGCGTCAATTGTTCTACCAAGTACAAGTGTTTGTACGATAGGTGCAATAATTTTTTGCCATTCGTACACCGCTGCGTTGGTTACGTAGATTGTATCGTCTGGCTTAAGCATTACTTGCTTCGCATAGAAGACTGCCGCAGGATCACGCATATCTATATGCATAACGATTGGTTTTGGTGCGGAGGCGGAGTTGCTTTCACCCATTCGGAATACAAATACCCCTTTGGGGTTTGCATTCGCTTCCTTCAATCCGCCTACGGAACCTAGAGCGTCCAACAGACTCGAGTTTTGAGAGGGTAGATCATGTAGACCTGGTTGGGTAACCGCGCCCATAGCAACGAAGCGTTGCCTGGAACGGTCCAGCACCACTTCTGAGTTCGGTTGCAAAACGATGTTTTTTCCAGCCAGAACTTCTTCATAGTTGAGGGTGACCGCTTGATTGCCATTGCGGACCGTGACATTGACCAAGTGTGGCTCCATGACAGGTCCACCGGCTTGGTTGATGGCATCTAGCAGTGTCAGAGGGCCTTGTAGAGTCGAAAAGCGTCCAGGGGTTTTTACTGCGCCAGCCACCAAGACGGATCCGGAGAGGTCGCCAACTAGATCGACATGTGTTTGAACATCTGAAGTTACACCGCGCAAGCGCTGGCGGATCATTTCCTCAACCTGAACTAGAGTCATCCCTGCTACAAACTGATGTCCTACATATGGCAACGAAATCATACCCTGTGAATCAATGCGCACCTTCAATTGAGTGCCGCCTGTTGACAGTGGTGCGAATAGCCCTGTTCCTTCTGGTGCATTATCTGTGATCAGTACATTGATCACGTCCCCACCCATCAAGCGGACAACAGGAGGTATCGGGCGAGTGATGGTAGTAGCGGCTGGCTTCGGCGATGCCCGCATAAATTGCGCGATGGAGTTCGCGTTTATATCGACCAAATCATAGGTTGTGTTTTTGCTTTCGATGTCACCCTTGTATGGGCCGGCGCCAGACATTGTGCCAGAGCAGCCGGATAGGCCCAGAGTGAGCAAAAGTAAGCCTACAGTAGCTTTAGATCGCATGTGCGAGTTCGAGGCTGGAAACATTAGTCCAGAAATGGAATTAATCACGATGGTCCTCGATCGATGCGATTAGAAAGCGGGCGATACCGTAAAGCAGAAGCAGGGCAAGGAATATGGTGGCTAAGTTGTACAGTCGCTCCGGATACAGAGCGATTTGTGGAGTGTTTGGGCTCACCACTGTCACCAGCGTTCGTATTTTCTTACTGGCTTCTATACGGGCGTTGTCTAGTACCGCGACGGCTGTTTTGTATGTTTCTTGAGCGATGCCTGCATCCAGAGTCAACTGCTGGAACCGGGAGGCCACCACGTTTAGCTGTGCACCGTCTGGGGCCGAGACCAGCATTCGTTTTTCTGCGCCAAGCTGTTCGCGGATTGCATTTACCCGCTGTTGCTGTTGTATGACTTGAGGGGCATCTGGTCGTAGCTTGTAGCGCATTTCGGTAAGTACTGCGCGCTCTTTTGAATATTCTGCTTCGAGTGCGTCGATAATACTTGCACGGCCTTGGGCAGAACTTTTACCGTCTAGCACCTTGTTTCTGTCTTGGAAACTCAGCAATTCTTCTTTGCGTTGGGTGTAATTCTTTTTAGCACCTTCGAGTTCGCTGTGAGCAAATCGCATTTGCTCGCGTGCAATGCCGTGAGAGACTTCGTTCACGAAGTGCTCACTGGCTTCTAGGATAGTATTGACCATTTGCTCAGCTAGTTCTGGGCTGAATGCTTGCACTTCAACTTTCAGGAGGCCAGTGGTTTCGTCATAGTGGGCGGAGACCATACGTTGGTAATACTTGAGCATTTCTTCGCGAGGAGTGTCAGTGGCCAACCAGAAGAGTGGGTCACCGCGTTGCTTGCTGTACTGTTCAACCCACTGCAGGCGATCTTCCAGTAACTGCATCATGTCCATCGACACAATGTACTCCCGCAGGTAGAGAGTTTCCTCTCGGGAGGCGGGGTTTGTACCTGTAAGCAGCATTGCCAAGCCAGGCAGTTGTGCGCCTGGATTGCTACCCTCTTGGCGCACAACCACCTGGGCAGAACTGACAAAGCGGTCCACGGCAAAAAAACCATAGTAGACAATTGCCAATAACATTGGCGCTACGATTAGTCCCAATGTTAGGCGCCAGCCTTTAAATTTACCCGTACTACTCATATGCACACGCATCCTTGAAATGAAACTGTCACGCCAGGTCCAGGCGATCAGGTGTTGTAGGCCTTGATGCCTTCATCGACATCGTCATAGATCTGTACTCCGCCATCACGCACCAGCAGCACGACGTCACAGAGTTTTTGGATTTCATTCATGCTGTGGGAAACCAGTACAACCTTGGATTTCTGCAGGCGTTCCTCGAACACGTCAGCGCATTTGCGCTTGAAGTGTGCGTCACCCACCGACATCACTTCGTCGATCAGGTAGTAGTCGAAGTCGAAGGCCATGCTCAGGCCGAAGGCCAGGCGTGAACGCATGCCGGAGGAGTAAGTTTTCACCGGTTCGTCGATCCAGCTGCCGATTTCGGCGAAGTCTTCGACGTAGGCGACCTTCTGGCGCATGGCGTCACCGACCGCGCCGTATACGCGGCTGACGAACTTGATGTTCTCGCGTCCGGTCATGGTGCTCTGAAAGCCGCCGGACAGACCCACTGGCCAGGAGATGCTTTTGTCGGTGGCAATGGTGCCGGAATCCGGCATATCAGCACCGCCGAGGAGGCGCATGAGGGTCGATTTGCCAGCGCCATTACGGCCGATCAGGCCAATGTTTTTTCCGGCGGGGATCTTCAGCGACAGGTCACGAAAAACGTGGCGACGGCCTTTAGGGGTCAGGTACGACTTGGTGATGTTTCTGAGCTCGAACACGGGAAGCCTGCGGTTAGCCGTTCTTGGAAGAAATCAAATGCAGTCGACGAACCCGATAGGTACCCAGGGAGACGAACAGCAAGACTAGGGTGAACCCGATCACGTAGAGCACCGAAATGCCATCGACAGGAACGTAATGCGGGAAGATTTCGGCGCGTATCAGTTCCATCAGGTGCAGGAACGGATTGAGCAACAGCAGCGGCAGCATGGCGTGCGGCAGGTAGGTCGCGGGGATGAGTACGCCCGACATGAAATACAACGGGAAAAACATCATTCGGATAAACAGCGCGCTACTGGGCATTGCATGGGTAATCAGGGACAACAGCATGCCCAGGCCGAAGGAAAACACAACGCCTAGCAAAACAGTCAGCATCCACTCAATGGGTGATTTGATTGCCATGTCAAAACCGAACCAAGCGAAGCCGAACACGAGGATGGCGTAGACAGTCGCTGAAATGCTGAACTCAACCAGCACTCGGGCAATGTAAGTGTCGAGGGGCTTGATCTGTTTGTAGGAAAACAGCGCTCGGTTTTCCTTGGGGCTGTTCATTAGGCGCAAGGCGGTGTTGCGAAATAGCAGGAACGGGGCCAGACCCACCAGTACAAAGACCGGGAAGTCGATTCCGGCCACGGTGCGGCCACGAAGCAGCCCAAACAGCACGCTCAGAATCAGCAGGTGGCAAATCGGCTCGATCAGCGTCCAGCTAGCGCCCATACGGCGATCACCAAAACGCGAACGCGCTTCGCGCAGCACCAGGGCAAAAATGACGGATTTTTTGATTTGCAGGGGAGAGCGAGGCTTTAGCATTATTTACCGCACAGCACACAACAGCGCGATAAACGCGCTGCTTGAATTCATTTTCAGAGCTCTATCAGTCGTAAATGACAGATTGCTTCCATTCGTGGGGCGGGAGGGTAAACGGTGTGCCCGACAGGAGTCAAGCCGCTTAGTTCCCTAACGATAATCAGCTGATTTTGCCAATATTCAGGGCGATTTGATGTTTTTAACCGATATTCAGGCCCTGTCTGTTCTGACTTCCCATTACTCAACCCGCCAGCATCGGGTAGGTAAAAAGACCGAAATGCAGCAGGTTCAAACCGAAATGGGTGGCAATGGCTGCCGCCAGTCCACCGAATCGATAGGCCAGCCCATAACCAATTCCCGCCAGGCTTGCGAGCACTACCCATTCCCACCCGGCACCCCAATGGGCCAGTCCGAACAGGAGCGAGGCGATCAGCAGGGCAAGGTGTTCACCGTAGGGCAGATGTTTTAAGCATCGGCTCAGGCCGCCCTGTATGTAGCCACGAAATAATGCTTCTTCTACTACGGTCACCAGCAGGAGGTTGTTGTTTATCCACAGCCACGCCTGATCCGGCCACTTGGGTGCCCACTCGACGATCCCCAGCAGCCAAGCGGCTCCAAACGTGACGGATACCGTCAGGCTCAAGGCCGCAGCGCTTGCTTTGAGTGTCGGTAGCAACGGATGGCGGTCGACGATCCAGGGGCACACCAGTAACAGCCAGAAACCAATTAGCGGTTTGTCGAGGTTAAGGTTCATCGAAAACGGGACGGCGTCCTCGGTAAAGCGCTCGTGGTCGATCATCTTGGCGTTGTAGAACCCAGGCCACCAATGCAATGCCAATGCGAGTGCCAGCAGGACGAATAATGTGTGGCCGACGTATCGAAGGTAGCGGTAGTCGGGTTGTCGGATGGCAAGACCGGCGAGCACCAGCAGGATGATTGCCATGCTCGCCAGGACAGTCAGTTGTCCATAAGTGAGTGCCAGGACATAGCCGGCGGTGAGTAGTGTCAGGTACGGCCACGGCAGTACGAGCATGGGGTCATCCTGGTTGACTGACGAGGCCGCCTTATGTGAAGCATTCAGGTAGAAATGCCGGTGAATCAGCCTAAAGGTGCTGACTGTTTTCCTTAACTCAAGCGTAGAACTGAACCTGTGACTATGTTTAAGCATGCCTGACATTAACTTGAAGGGCGCTCTGCCGGATTTTCCTGAACCAGGGGATGCGCATGATGACTTGGCCTGTTATTGCTATGACGTTGTTGATGCTGGCGGCGCTTTTTGTTGTTGTGACTTCACTCAATGGTTGGGTTGAGCATTTCAGGATTGAAGGGGATACCGAGTTCTAGTTGCGGCTTGGCGAAACCTGCGGTCTTTACTATCGCGTGGGTCTTGAGCGCAGGGATGTGGCCTCCCAACAAAAACACCGCCCGAAGGCGGTGTTTGTGTCAGCTCGCGATTATGAGGCAATCAACTGCCGCAACACGTAGTGCAAAATCCCTCCTGACTTGAAGTACTCCACTTCATTGAGCGTATCGATCCGGCACAACACCTCGACTTTCTCGCGGCTACCGTCTTCACGGGTGATGACCAGGGTCAGGTTCATTCTCGGCGTCAGCTCGACGCCCGTGAGGCCAAGGATGTCCAGGGTTTCCTTGCCGGTCAGGTTCAGGCTTTTGCGATTCTGATCCAGCTTGAACTGCAAGGGCAGCACGCCCATGCCCACCAGATTGGAGCGGTGAATCCGCTCGAAGCTTTCGGCGATGACGGCTTTGACCCCTAGCAGATTGGTGCCCTTGGCCGCCCAGTCGCGGCTCGATCCGGTGCCGTATTCCTGGCCGGCGATCACCACCAACGGCGTGCCCGAGGCTTGATAACGCATGGCTGCGTCGTAGATCGGTACTTTTTCCCCGGTGGGAATGTAGATCGTGTTCCCGCCTTCTTCGCCGCCGAGCATCTCGTTACGGATGCGGATGTTGGCGAAGGTGCCGCGCATCATTACTTGATGGTTGCCGCGCCGCGAGCCGTAAGAGTTGAAGTCCCGAGGCTCCACGCCTTTCTCGCGCAGGTACTGGCCGGCGGGGCTGTCCACTTTGATGTTGCCGGCCGGGGAGATGTGGTCGGTGGTCACAGAATCACCCAGCAGTGCAAGGACTCTGGCACCGGTGACGTCCTTGACCACCGGCGGCGGCCCGCCAATGTCATCGAAGAACGGTGGGTGCTGGATGTAAGTCGAATCGTCCTGCCAGACATAAGTCGCCGCTTGCGGCACTTCAATCGCCTGCCATTGCGCGTCGCCGGCAAACACTTCGGCGTATTCCTTGTGGAACATCGAGGTATTGACCTGGTTCACCGCGTCGGCGATCTCTTTGGTGCTCGGCCAGATGTCCCGCAGATACACCAGGTTGCCCTCCCTGTCAGTGCCCAAAGGCTCGCTGCTGATGTCGATGCGCACCGTACCGGCCAGTGCATAGGCGACGACCAGCGGGGGCGAGGCGAGCCAGTTGGTTTTCACCAGCGGGTGCACGCGTCCTTCGAAGTTGCGATTGCCCGAGAGCACCGAGGCCACGGTCAGGTCGGCTGCCTGAATGGCTTTTTCGATCGGTTCCGACAAGGGGCCGGAATTGCCGATGCAGGTGGTGCAGCCATAACCGACCAGGTCGAAACCGAGTTGATCGAGGTACTGGGTCAGGCCGGCGGCCTTATAGTAGTCGGTGACCACTTTCGAGCCTGGGGCCAGCGAGCTTTTGACCCACGGTTTGCGCTTGAGGCCTTTTTCCACGGCCTTCTTCGCCACCAGCCCTGCCGCCATCATCACGCTCGGGTTAGAGGTGTTGGTGCAGGAGGTGATCGCGGCGATTACTACCGCGCCGTTTTTCAATCGATAGATCTGACCGTCGTATTCGTAATCGGCTTCACCGGCCAGGTCGGCATTACCCACCGCCACGCCACCACCGCCTTCACTTTCGAGGCGACCCACTTCCTTGCTGGTGGGTTTGAATTGCAGGTCGATGAAGTCACTGAACGCTTGCGCGACCTTCGGCAGCGAAACCCGGTCCTGAGGGCGTTTCGGCCCGGCGAGGCAGGCTTCGACGCGGCCCATGTCGAGGGCCAGGCTGTCGGTGAACACCGGTTCCTTGCCCGGCAGGCGCCACAAGCCTTGGGCTTTGCTGTAAGCCTCGACCAGTTTCACGGTTTCGACGGGGCGGCCGGATAAACGCAGATATTCAAGGGTGATGTCATCTACCGGGAAGAAGCCGCAGGTGGCGCCATATTCCGGGGCCATGTTGGCGATGGTCGCTCGGTCGGCCAGCGGCAGATCCGCGAGGCCGTCACCGTAGAACTCGACAAATTTGCCGACCACGCCTTTCTTGCGCAGCATCTGGGTCACGGTCAGCACCAGGTCGGTGGCGGTGATGCCTTCCTTGAGCTTGCCGGTGAGTTTGAAGCCGATGACTTCGGGAATCAGCATCGACACCGGTTGACCGAGCATCGCCGCTTCCGCTTCAATCCCGCCGACGCCCCAGCCGAGCACGCCGAGGCCATTGATCATGGTGGTGTGGGAATCAGTGCCGACCAGGGTGTCGGGGAAGGCGTAGGTGCGGCCGTCCTCGTCCTTGGTCCAGACCGTGCGGCCCAGGTATTCCAGATTCACCTGGTGGCAAATGCCGGTGCCCGGTGGCACCACACTGAAGTTGTCGAAGGCGCTCTGGCCCCAGCGCAGAAAGGCGTAACGCTCGCCATTGCGCTGCATTTCGATGTCGACGTTCTGTTCGAAGGCGCTTGAACTGCCGAACTTGTCGACCATCACTGAGTGGTCAATCACCAGGTCCACCGGCGAGAGCGGGTTGATGCGCTGCGGGTCACCGCCGGCCTTGGCCATGGCGGCGCGCATCGCGGCCAGGTCGACCACGGCGGGGACGCCGGTAAAGTCTTGCATCAATACCCGCGCCGGGCGGTATTGGATTTCGCGATCGGAGCGGCGCTCCTTGAGCCAGGCGGCAATCGCCTTGAGGTCGGCGCCGGTGACAGTTTTTTCGTCTTCCCAGCGCAGCAGGTTTTCCAGCAGCACTTTCAACGACATCGGCAGCTTGTCCAGGTCGCCCAGGCTTTTGGCGGCGTCCGGCAGGCTGAAGTAGTGATAGGTCTTGTCGTCGACTTGCAGGGTTTTAAGGGTTTTCAGGCTATCGAGGGACGGCATTGAAATGACTCCTTTGAGTCCGTATGACTACAGACTGACGGGACGAACAGAGCTTTTAACCTAGCCCTGTTTAGGCGTTAAGGCTAATAACTGGACTCTATGGTCGAGTCCAAGGTTCCGAACTCGGCTATCATGCGCCGGTTTTCGTGACAGGCTTTGCTTCAACGCAAGTCTGGGCATCGCGCAGTGGCTGAATTTCTCGCCTACTGCCCAGGAGTAAGAATGAACACCCTCTTTATGCATTGCCGGCCGGGCTTCGAAGGCGAAGTCTGTTCCGAGATTTCCGAACACGCCGCGCGGCTGAATGTGGCCGGTTATGCCAAGGCCAAGACTGCCAGCGCCTGCGCCGAATTTATCTGCACCGAAGAAGACGGCGCCGAGCGCCTGATGCGTGGCCAGCGTTTCGCCCAACTGATTTTCCCGCGGCAATGGGCGCGCGGGATTTTCATCGACCTGCCGGAAACCGACCGCATCAGCGTAATCCTCGCGCACATGGCGGACTTCCCCGTGTGCGGCAGCCTGTGGCTGGAAATGGTCGACACCAACGACGGCAAAGAGCTGTCGAACTTCTGCAAGAAATTCGAAGTGCACCTGCGCAAGGCGCTGATGGCGGCCGGCAAACTGGTGGAGGATGCCAGCAAGCCACGTTTGCTGCTGACCTTCAAAAGCGGCCGTGAAGTGTTCATGGGTCTGGCAGAGTCGAACAATTCAGCGATGTGGCCGATGGGCATTCCGCGCTTGAAGTTCCCGCGTGATGCACCGAGCCGTTCAACCCTCAAACTGGAAGAGGCCTGGCACCACTTCATCCCACGCGACCAGTGGGACGAGCGCTTGCACAGCGACATGACCGGCGTCGATCTCGGCGCTGCGCCCGGCGGCTGGACCTGGCAGCTGGTCAACCGTGGCATGCTGGTGACCGCCATCGATAATGGCCCGATGGCCGAAAGCCTGATGGACACCGGGCTGGTGCAGCACTTGATGGCCGACGGTTTCACCTTCAAGCCCAAGCAGCCGGTGGACTGGATGGTGTGCGACATCGTCGAGAAACCGGCGCGCAACGCCGCGATGCTCGAAGAATGGATTGGCGAGGGGCATTGCCGTGAAGCGGTGGTCAACCTCAAGTTGCCGATGAAACAACGTTACGCGGAAGTGAAACGTTTGCTTGAGCGCATCGCCGACGGGTTCAAGGAACGCGGGATTCGGGTGGAGATTGGCTGCAAGCAGCTGTACCACGACCGCGAAGAAGTGACCTGCCACTTGCGCCGGATTGATGCGAAGAAGCCCAAGTCCCGCTGATTTTTGAAGTTGACTCGGACCACTGTGGGAGCGAGCTTGCTCGCGATAGCAATAGATCAGCCAGCACACCTGTTGGATGTGATGCCCTCATCGCGAGCAAGCTCGCTCCCACAGGGACGGTGTACGACACACCCGGCAATGCGCGACAATGCCGGCAAGTTTCAGGAGTGAATCATGAGTGAAATGATTGATACGCCGGTAGACGGCACCCTCGACGCCAGCGGCCTCAACTGCCCCGAGCCGGTGATGATGCTGCACCAACACATCCGTGACCTGGTGCCCGGCGGCCTGCTCAAGGTGATCGCCACCGATCCCTCGACCCGCCGCGACATTCCCAAGTTCTGCGTGTTTCTCGATCACGAACTGGTCGCGCAGCACGAAGAGGCAGGCACCTACCTCTACTGGATCCGCAAAAAGTCCCTTTAACGGACGCTGATCCTTGTAGGAGCGAGCTTGCTCCTACAGCATTTCAAGCCTTTTTTTACGCGGTCAACCCGTCGAGTGACTGATGCGGATCCGCTTGCGTGCACTGCGCGTCAGGCGGATCGACAGCATCAGCGCCGCGCAACTCAAGCCCACGATCAAACCCTGCCACAGCCCGCTCGGGCCACTCGGCGTGCCTAACCAATCGGTCAGGCCCAGTGCGTAACCCACCGGCAAACCAATGCCCCAGTAGGCGAACAACGTCAGGATCATCGTCACCCGCGTGTCCTGATAGCCACGCAAGGCACCCGCAGCAGTCACCTGGATAGCATCGGAAAACTGGAACAGCGCCGAATACACAATCAGCATGCCTGCGACGTGAATCACTGTCGGGTCCGCGGTGTAGATGGTCGCGATGTGCTCGCGCAGTAACAGCATCATGCTCGCGGAAAGACAGGCGTAAGCCAGTGCCGTGCCCATGCCGACCCCCGCGGCGAAACGTGCTTCACGCGGTTGCTGGCGGCCGAGCGCCTGACCGACCCGCACCGTCACGGCCATGCCGAGGGAGTAGGGGATCATGAACACCAGCGAGCTGAAATTCAGGGCGATCTGGTGCCCGGCCACCACGGTGGCGCCGAGACTGCCGATCAGCAGAGCGATCACGGCGAAGATGCTCGATTCGGCGAACACTGCGATGCCGATCGGCAGGCCGATGCCCAACAGGCGCTTGATCACCGACCACTGCGGCCAGTCGAAGCGGCTGAACAACTGACTCGACTGATACGCCGGCGCCCAGCGTTCCCAACCGGCCATGCCCAGCGCCATCACCCACATCACAATCGCCGTGGCCCAGCCGCAACCGACACCGCCCATGGCCGGCACACCGAAATGGCCGTAAATGAAGATGTAGTTCAGCGGAATATTCAGCGCCAACCCGCACAGGCCCAGCACCATCGCCGGCCGGGTACGTCCCAGGCCGTCACTGAAGCAGCGCAGTACGTGGTAGAAGGCGACGGCGGGCAAACCACTGGCGATCCCATGCAGGTATTGCATGCAGGGGCCGATCAGCTCGGGATCGACCTTCATGGCATGTAAAATCGGCTCGGCGCTGAACAGCATGCCGGTCGCCAGCAACCCCACCACCAGGGCCAGCCACAACGCCTGACGGACAATCGCACCGATCTCGCTGTGGGTGCCGGCGCCGAAGCGCTGGGCGACGTTCGGCGTGGTGGCCAGCAAGGTGCCAGTCATTAACAGAAACACCGGGACCCAGATCGAGTTTCCCAGCGCCACCGCCGCCAGGTCACGCGGTCCGACACGGCCCGCCATCACTGCATCGACGAAGCCCATCGCGGTAGTGGCGAGCTGCGCAACCATGATCGGCAGCGCGAGCGCGAGCAGGGTTTTAAGCTCCAGGCGAACCCTGGCGGGGCGATTGAGGGAAAGTGCGGCGGAGCGGTCAGTCACGGAATTCAAGGGCGAAACGTCCAAAAGAGTTTGATGCGCGAGGCGGGGCATTCTACGCGTTGACGCATCGGTCAGGAAAAGTCCTGTGTTAGCGATTTGTAATCCACCAGGCATGCACGCATTCCTGTAGGAGCGAGCGTGCTCGCGATGGACTCAAGAACGGCGCGTTTATTCAGAAAACACGCGTTATCGTGAACGTCCATCGCGAGCACGCTCGCTCCTACAGGGATGCGTGCTAGGCGTGGCATGTCATCTGCGCCTACACTGCCGACCCGCCAAAGGAGCCTGCTCATGCTGATTGTTGCCGACGAAAATATCCCGCTGCTCGATGCCTTCTTCCACGGTTTCGGTGAAATCCGTCGCGTACCGGGACGTTCCATCGACCGCGCCACCATCGAAGAGGCCGATGTGCTGCTGGTGCGCTCGGTAACCAACGTCAACCGCGCGTTGCTCGACGGCAGCAAAGTACGCTTTGTCGGCACCTGTACCATCGGCACTGATCACCTGGATCTGGATTACTTCAAGCAGGCCGGCATTACCTGGTCCAGTGCACCGGGCTGCAACGCCCGGGGCGTGGTCGACTATGTTCTCGGCAGCCTGCTGACCCTGGCTGAAATAGAAGGCGCCGACCTGACTAAACGTACCTATGGCGTGGTGGGTGCCGGTGAAGTCGGCGGCCGTTTGGTCAAGGTGTTGCAAGGTTTGGGCTGGAACGTCCTGGTCTGCGATCCACCACGGCAAGCGGCAGAAGGGGGCGATTTCGTCAGCCTCGAGCAAATCATCGAGCAGTGCGACGTCATCAGTCTGCACACGCCGTTGAAGAAACACGGCGCCCAGTCAACCTGGCATCTGTTTGATAAAAACCGTTTGAACCAACTCAACCCCGGCACCTGGCTGGTTAACGCCAGTCGTGGCCCGGTGGTGGACAACGCCGCCCTGCGCCAGGTGCTGCTGCAGCGTGAAGACCTGCAAGCGGTGCTGGACGTCTGGGAAGGAGAGCCTGAGGTCGATGTGGCGCTGGCCGAACTCTGCGTGTTGGCGACGCCGCACATCGCCGGTTATAGCCTTGATGGCAAGCAGCGCGGGACGGCGCAGATCTACCAGGCGTATTGCCAATTCCTTGGGCAGCCGGCTCAGGTCAGCTTGAGCGATTTATTGCCGGCGCCGTGGTTGTCGCGCGTGTCGTTGAACGCTGACAGCGATCCGGCTTGGGCGCTGGCGATGTTGTGCCGTGGCGTGTACGACCCGCGCCGGGATGATGCTGATTTCCGCCGCAGTCTTGTAGGCAGCGTGAACGAGCAACGTGCGGCGTTTGATGCGCTGCGCAAGCATTACCCGCAGCGGCGGGAGATTGATGGGTTGCAGGTGCGCATTGACGGGGATTCTCCTGGGTTGCAGAAGATCGTGGCGGCTTTGGGTGCAACGGCTGTCTGAAACCGAGTTGGCCCAATCGCGAGCAGGCTCGCTCCCACAGGAGTCTTGTCGTACACACATTTGAATTCACTGGAGATCCTGTGGGAGCGAGCCTGCTCGCGAATGGCCGCAGCGCAATATCTGGATCAACACCCATAAAAAACCCGGCCATCAGGGCCGGGTCAAGAAGACGATGGCTACATCACTTTTGTTCGGCAGGCTTGACCAATCGCTGTTCCAGTTCGCGGCAAGCTTTCTGGATCATGTCTTCAGTGATCGGTACTTCGCGCCCTTCTGCATCAATAATCGAGCAACCCAGAGACTGGTGCGGCTTCGTGCGGATCACTTGAATTTTGTCATCGCTGCTGTTTTGCAAGGACATGGCCTGTCTCCTCATCAAGTGTGTGTCGACTTTAAAACCGTCAGGTGACCGGGTTGTGACAGCTCCCGCGATCTTTCCAGGACGGCACTTGCAGTCCACCAGAAATACCTCGGTGTTGCCACCCGGACTTTAGACCAATAACGCCTAGGCACTAGTCTTGGCGATCATATTTAACCGGACTCATTATGATTTATAGAGTTCCAGGTTTGGGACGAGTGTAGGCTAAGCCCTGTCAATTTTCTGTGATCAGGCTATCGGATGATTTCAATGCTTTCCTCCCGTCATCGCCGCGCCATTCGATTGACCAGTCGGTTTCTTGCGCCTTATCGATGGCCAGCTTTCGGTGCCTTGCTGGCATTAATTGTCACGGCGGGCATCACGTTGTCCATGGGACAAGGCATTCGATTACTGGTTGATCAGGGTTTTATGACCCAGTCGCCCCATTTGCTCAACCAGTCCATTGGTCTGTTTATGTTGCTGGTGTTCGGTCTGGCGGTCGGCACCTTCGCGCGTTTTTATCTGGTGTCGTGGATCGGTGAGCGTGTCGTCGCCGACATCCGCCAGCAGGTGTTTAATCATCTGATTTACCTGCATCCGGGTTTCTACGAGGACAATCGCAGCTCCGAGATACAGTCGCGACTGACCGCTGATACGACATTGCTGCAATCGGTGATCGGCTCTTCGCTATCACTGTTTTTGCGCAATCTGCTGATGGTGATCGGCGGGATCGTGTTGCTGTTTATCACTAACCCCAAGCTCACCAGCATTGTGGTCATTGCGTTGCCACTGGTGATCGCGCCGATTCTGATTTTCGGTCGCCGGGTTCGCAACTTGTCGCGGCTGAGTCAGGACCGGATCGCCGATATCGGCAGTTATGTGTCCGAAACCCTGGGCCAGATCAAAACCGTGCAGGCCTACAACCATCAGGTTCAGGACGAGCAGCGGTTTGCCGTCACGGTAGAAGAAGCTTTCGACACTGCCCGTAAACGCATTTTCCAGCGGGCCTGGTTGATAACACTGGTGATCGTGCTGGTGTTGGGCGCGGTTGGGGTGATGCTCTGGGTCGGCGGCATGGACGTTATCGCCGGGCGGATTTCCGCGGGTGAGTTGGCGGCGTTTGTCTTCTATAGCCTGATCGTCGGCAGCGCCTTCGGTACGTTGAGTGAAGTGATCGGCGAGTTACAGCGGGCGGCAGGGGCGGCTGAGCGGATTGCCGAGTTGCTGCGTTCGGAAAACATCATCCAGCCACCGGCCACAGGCCTGGTGACGTTGTCTGAGCGAGTGAAGGGTGATCTGGCGCTGCAAGACGTGCGCTTTTCCTACCCGTCGCGTCCGGAAAGCTACGCCGTCGATGGCTTGAATCTGACCATCCGTGCCGGCGAAACCCTCGCGCTTGTAGGGCCGTCCGGTGCAGGTAAGTCAACGGTGTATGACTTGCTCCTGCGCTTTTACGACCCGGCCGAAGGATGCATCTTGCTGGATGGCGTGCCGCTGACTCAGCTTGATCCGCTGGACCTGCGACGTTGTTTCGCGTTGGTATCGCAAACGCCAGCGCTGTTCTTCGGCAGCATCAAAGAGAACATCCGCTATGGCAATCCGACAGCAACCCTGGCGCAGGTTCAGGAGGCGGCGAAAATCGCTTACGCCCATGACTTCATCGAGGCCATGCCCAACGGCTACCAGACCCACCTCGGTGATGGCGGCCTAGGCTTGTCCGGTGGCCAGCGCCAACGCCTGGCCATCGCCCGGGCGCTGCTGGTGGATGCACCCATTCTGCTGCTCGACGAAGCAACCAGTGCCCTCGACGCCCAAAGCGAACACCTGATCCAGCAGGCGCTGCCGAGCCTGATGAAAAACCGCACCACCCTGGTCATTGCCCACCGCTTGGCCACAGTGAAAAATGCTGACCGGATTGCAGTAATGGACCAGGGGAAACTGGTGGCGGTGGGGACACATCAGGAATTGATTGCGAACAATGCGTTGTATGCGCGGTTGGCGGCGTTGCAGTTTAGTGACGGCAAGCCTGAATTCGGTCTTCACTTGTAGGGCTGAAAGGCTGATGGACTGTAGGAGCTGTCGAGTGAAACGAGGCTGCGATCTTTTGATCTTGATCTTCAGCGCTGCCGATAAGATCAAAAGATCGCAGCCTCGTTTCACTCGACAGCTCCTACATAGCTCCTACACCGCTTCCAGATAACCGGTATTCCGGTTATTGATCGTCGAAGTACCGCTCATGCCAATCCACCAGCGGCTGCGGCGAGTTCAGCTTCTGGCCGTAGATCACTGAGTACGACAGCACGTTCTGCACGTACTGACGGGTTTCGTCGAACGGGATGCTTTCTACCCACACGTCGAAGCTCAGGTGGTCCGCGCCGCGCAGCCACTGGCGCACGCGGGCGGGGCCGGCGTTGTAGGCGGCGGAGGCGAGCACGCGGTTGCCATTGAACTGACTATGAACCTGGCTCAGGTATGCGGCGCCGAGTTCGATGTTCTTGTCCGGGTCGAGCACTTGCTGCGGTGAAGCCAGCGGAATGCTGAACTTGCGCGCGGTTTCCTTGGCGGTGCCAGGCATCAATTGCATCAGGCCGCTGGCGCCGACGCCGGAACGAGCGTCGTCCATGAAGGCACTTTCCTGCCGGGTGATAGCGAACACCCAGCTCGAATGCAGGCCACGTATCTTGGCTTCACGCACCAGGGTTTCGCGGTGGGCCATCGGGAAGCGAATGTCCAGGTCGTCCCAATACTGCGCCTGACTGATGGTGCGGATCGCCGGGAAATACCATTTCAAGTCGTAGGCCAGTTTCGCCTGGGCGACCATTTCGTCACGGCTGAAGTGGCGGCTGACGTAATACCACTCGCGGCGACCGTCGACGATCTGTCCGCGAGCGTGGAGTTCCAGGGCGCGCCGAATGCCTGGGGTATTGCGCACCTTGTTTATCAGCGCCTGGCTAAGGACCAGCGGCTTATTGACCAGCGAATAAGGTGACTGCGAACGATCGGCGGCGAGGAAACCGTAGAAATCCCGCTCGCGAGCAAGACTTTTATAGAGCGTCTGGGCTTCCGGGTTTTGCGGCTGCGCCAGTTCCAGGCTACGGGCCTGCCAGTAGCGCCAGCGGTTGGTCGTCGCCAGATCCTGAGGCAAGCGGCGGGTCAGCTGATAGGCATCCTCCCAGCGGGCCAGGCGCAGCAACAGTCGCAGGCGCCATTCGGACACCGTGTTGTCCCGCAGTTCCGGGTCGTACTTGGTCATCACGTCCAGCGCACGGCTGTCGAAACGTCGGGCGAGGGTCAGTCCGATTTCCCGGGCGATCGCCACTTTTTCATCGCGGGAGAAGTGCATGCTGCTGGCATAGCCGTCGAGCAGGTCCATGGCCTTGTCCGGATCCTCGCGCGCCAGGCGGCGCAGGCCAAGGCTGACCACATCAGACATCGGCTCGTCGGCCGGGGTGAACCGCGAGGGCTGGTTAAGCAGCTCGGGTTTCTGCGCGACATCCACCAACAACCGACCGCGAGGGGCGAGGGTGGTCAGGCTGTTGACCAGGCTGTTGGCCAGCGGATAGTTGCGAGCCTGGGCCGCCAACTTGGTGCGTTCCCAGCGTTTCTGCTCGGTCAGCTGGCCTTCGGCGGCCCATTGCCCGAAGAGTGCATCGCAAGCCGCGGGTTGAGATTTGCCCGTCAGCCAGAGTTTTTCGGCGTTGGCATAACCTGCAGGTTTCTGGTTATGACCGATCTGATACTGAGCATTCAGGCAGTCCAGTTCGGTGAAGTTCATCTTGGGGTCGTAGTACTTGACGAAAGTCGCCCAGTCGCCGCGATCGGCCAGCCAGCGCAACCAGCGCAATTTCATCCAGTTGGCTTGCGGCAGGTCACCGTGTTCGGCGAGGAATCTCTCGATTTCTTCATTGCTTGCGGTTTTAAGGCGTGCGGTCAGCTCGTCATACGCCAGGTAGGGCTCCAGCGGGTAATCGCTGAGGGCCTGGCTGTAACGGAAATAAGGACCGGTATCACCCTTGGCCAGGGCGCGCTTGGCCTCGTCGTAATATTGGCGTTGGGTGGACAGGTCCACCGCCTGGGCTGGTTGAACGGCAGCGGCAGAGAGAAGCAAACACGATAAAAGACTGAAAAGGCGACTGCGCATGAGACATCCGAGCAGAAAAATCATGACAAGTGCGGGCACTACCGGCACTGAATAAGATGTAGCTTAGCCTTTTGCCAGCAAGGGGCGAAAGCTTTGCCGGCCCGGCAGCATAAGTTCGCAACATTTGTCATGCAGAGTGCTTCCACATTGAAATTGCCGGCCTTCTGAAGCCTCAAGTCAGGTAGAATACGCGCCCGGTTTTTGGAGAAGCTCATGACCCTGCTCAAATTCAGCGATGTGTCCCTTGCTTTCGGCGCTATGCCGTTGTTGGACAAGGTGTCCTGGCAGATCGCCCGTGGTGAGCGGGTGTGCATCATCGGCCGCAACGGCACTGGCAAGTCCAGCATGATGAAGCTCGTCAAGGGCGACCAGAAGCCAGACGACGGCTCCGTATGGCGTGCGCCAGGCCTCAAGATTGGCGAATTGCCGCAAGAATTGCCGGTCGCCGACGAGCGGACGGTGTTCGACGTGGTGGCCGAAGGCCTGGACGGCGTCGGCGAACTGCTTGCGCAGTATCACCACCTGAGCCAGAACATCGTCACCGACGCCGATCTGGACAAGCTGATGCACGTTCAGCACGACCTCGAGGCCCGCGATGGCTGGCGCTTGCAGCAATTGGTCGACAGCACGCTTAGCCGTTTGCAGTTGCCTGCCGACAAGACCCTCGCCGAATTGTCCGGCGGCTGGCGTCGCCGCGTCCTGCTGGCTCAGGCCCTGGTTTCCGAACCGGACCTGCTGCTGCTCGACGAGCCGACCAACCACCTGGACATCGGTGCCATCGCCTGGCTCGAAGAGGCGTTGAAGGATTTCCAGGGCGCCGTGCTGTTCATCACGCACGACCGTTCCTTCCTGCAAAACCTTGCGACCCGTATTCTGGAACTGGATCGCGGTGGCTTGATCGACTGGAACGGCGATTACGCCAGCTTCCTGGTGCACAAAGAAGCCTCGCTGGCCGCTGAAGAAACCGCCAACGCGCTGTTCGACAAAAAGCTGGCCCAGGAAGAAGTCTGGATCCGTCAGGGCATCAAGGCACGCCGCACTCGTAACGAAGGCCGTGTCCGCGCACTGAAAGCCCTGCGCGTCGAGCGCAGCGAACGTCGCGAGCGTACCGGCAAGGCCAACATTCAGCTGGATACCGCCGACAAATCCGGCAAGCAGGTGATGGTCCTCGAGAACGTGAGTTTCGCGCATCCGGGCGGTCCGTTCCTGATCAAGGATTTCTCGATGGTCCTGACGCGCGGCGACCGTATCGGTCTGCTTGGCGCCAACGGCACCGGCAAAACCACCTTGCTGAAACTGATGCTCAGCGGTCTGCAACCGACCAGCGGCAAAGTGGAAGAAGGAACGCGCATCGACGTGGCCTACTTCGACCAGTTGCGCCATCAGCTGGACCTGGAAAAGACCGTGATCGACAACGTTGCGGAAGGCCGTGACTTTATCGATATCGATGGTCAGAGCCGTCACGTGCTGAGCTACCTCGGCGACTTCCTGTTCAGCCCGCAGCGTGCCCGCACGCCGGTGAAGGCGCTGTCCGGTGGTGAGCGTGCCCGTCTGTTGCTGGCCAAGCTGTTCAGCAAGCCGGCGAACCTGCTGGTTCTCGACGAACCGACCAACGATCTCGACGTCGAAACCCTCGAACTGCTGGAAGAGGTCTTGCTGACCTTCAACGGCACCGTACTGATGGTCAGCCACGACCGGGCATTCCTCGACAACGTGGTGACCAGCACCCTGGTCTTCGAAGGTGAAGGCAAGGTTCGCGAATACGTCGGTGGTTATCAGGACTGGCTGCGTCAGGGCGGTTCGCCGCGCCTGCTGGGCGTGACCGAGAGCAAATCCGGCAAAGCCGACCTGACGTCTGCTGTCGTGACGGCCGAAGCAGCGCCAGTCGCCGCTGCAGTCGAAGCACCGGTGGCAAAGAAGAAGCTCAGCTACAAATTGCAGCGTGAGCTGGAAATGTTGCCGGGTCAGATCGAAGCCATGGAAAAGCAGATCGTTACCGTTGAGGCGCAAATGGCCGATGCCGGTTTCTATCAGCGTCCGGCTGCCGAGACGGCTGCGGTGATCGCTCAGCTGGAACAGTTGCAGGCTGAGCTCGACATTATGGTTGAGCGCTGGGCCGAGCTGGATGCCTGATTGATCCTGTTGTAAAAAAAGCCCGGCGTTCAGTGATGAGCGCCGGGCTTTTCGTATGGAATGCGATCCAGAAACGGTTACAGATCTAATGTGGGAGCGAGCCTGCTCGCGAAATCGTTTTATCACTCAACATTAATGTCGGCTGATACACCGCTTTCGCGAGCAGGCTCGCTCCCACAATGAGTTTTTCGTGTTGTCAGGTTTTGATCAGGCGCACCGCGAGCACATCGCAAGGTGCACCATGCAAGACATCATTGGCGGTGGAGCCCAGCAGGAGCGCCAAGCCATGTCGACCATGGCTGCCCACTACGATCAGGTCGCACGTTTGCTCCTTGGCCAGGTGGTGAATCTCCTGGCGCGGCTGGCCGTAGGTCAGGTGGCTGTATTCCCTGGAGATTTCCGGATATTTCAGGATCAGCCGGTCCAGGCGCTCTTTGGCCTGATCGAACTGCTGTTGCTGCAGTTGTGACAGGTCCATCGGCACGTCGCCACCGAAGGCCATGGCCATCGGTTCGACAATGTGCACCAGGGACAGCTTTGCGCCGTTGCTCACCGCGAGTTCGCGAGCGCGGTGGATTACAGGATCGCACTCTTCGGTTAGATCTACAGCGACCAGAATGTGGTTGTAGGGCATGAGGTGCTCCTCCTGAGGATTGCAATATTGGTAAGTATGGCTGGTTTCAAGCGCATTGTTTCCAAAGTGACTGAATGCGCCCATCAAGAATCGGGAGTACAGATATGACGGTCTGGATAGTGGTGTCAATCCTGCTGGTGGTGTTGAGTCCGCTGGCATGGTTGCGGCCGTCCCGCCACCAGAGCGGCCGTATGGCCCTGCGCATGGAGGCGCGACGCCTCGGGCTGGCGATGCAACTGGCGCCTCAGGAATGGCCGCACTGGCTGAGTCAGGAGCCGCCGAGCCCCTGTGCGCAATACCATCGACCACGGCGTGGGAATCGGCCGGGATGCTGGAGTTACTGGCAAAAAGCGCCGGGTGTTTGGGTGAATCAGTGGCAAGAAGTCTGCGAAGATCCGGCGTTGTTGATTCATTTCGAAAAGTTGCCAGACAACGTTTACAAGATCGAAGCGGACAAGCAAATGATCACCTTGTATTGGGGCGAAAAGGGTGACGCGACTGTTTTGCAACAGATTGATATCACCCTCAAAGCCCTTGCCTGAAACACCCCTGTGTAGGAGCGAGCTGGCTCCGGGCGGCGTTCCGACGATGGTCGTCAACGATAACGCGGGAATCTGACACCCTGGACGTTCTCAGGCTTTTCGCGAGCAAGCTCGCTCCTACAACGGTTTGCAATTGCCGGTATCTTCGCAGGCAATAAAAAAGCCCGACATCAACATCGGGCCGGGGTTGGCCAGGCAGGCCGGTAATTCGGTGTGGGGCTGATCTTGCGCTGGGCATTCGCCAACAGCGTTGATGTTTTTTCCTGAGTGTTTCGCCAGCGTAGCCCGTTAAACAAAGGCTGCAGCGAATTAGGGCGACTTTTCTAACTATTGATTCTATGAATGGCCTCACATGCATCCGCGTGTTGTAGGGCTTCGCGGTACGGAAATGACCGGAAAGTCGCGTTTCACCCCGTATTTTGGGCGATTGACAATTGTCGGAAATTCCGTGAAGGTGACGTACCCAAATCAAACGGGCGTATGAATTGAGCGTTTGTATTTCAGACCGCTCCTACAGAATCCCGACTATCGCGTTGGCGGGTGTGTCGGGTGGATTGGCGTTAGCATCGACGCAAAGCGTCCCTGCCAAGCCATTCGCCTGCGTCCGACGTGTACTGTTCAGCTTCCATATCGTGGAGATCAGTTGATGATTTACGAAGGTAAAGCCATCACGGTTAAGGCTCTTGAAAGTGGCATCGTCGAACTGAAGTTCGACCTCAAGGGTGAGTCCGTCAACAAGTTCAACCGTCTAACCCTGAACGAACTGCGTCAGGCCGTAGACACCATCAAGGCAGATGCTTCGATCAAGGGTGTGATCGTCAGCAGTGGCAAGGACGTGTTCATCGTCGGTGCCGACATCACCGAATTTGTCGAAAACTTCAAGCTGCCTGATGCCGAGCTGGTTGCTGGCAATCTGGAAGCCAACAAGATTTTCAGCGATTTCGAAGACCTCAACGTCCCGACTGTCGCCGCGATCAACGGAATCGCCCTGGGTGGCGGTCTGGAAATGTGCCTGGCGGCGGACTACCGCGTCATGTCCACCAAGGCCAAGATCGGTCTGCCGGAAGTCAAGCTGGGTATCTACCCAGGCTTTGGCGGCACCGTGCGTTTGCCGCGCCTGATCGGTGCCGACAACGCCATCGAATGGATTGCCGCGGGTAAAGAAAACCGTCCTGAAGACGCGCTGAAGGTCGGCGCCGTGGACGCCGTGGTTGAGCCTGAGAAACTGCAGGAAGCGGCCCTTGAGCTGATCAAGCGCGCCATCTCCGGCGAGTTCGACTACAAGGCCAAGCGTCAGCCGAAACTGGAAAAGTTGAAGCTGAACGCGATCGAACAAATGATGGCGTTCGAAACCGCCAAGGGTTTCGTCGCCGGTCAGGCTGGCCCGAACTACCCGGCGCCGGTTGAAGCGATCAAGACCATTCAGAAAGCTGCGAACTTTGGCCGCGACAAGGCGCTGGAAGTCGAAGCTGCCGGTTTCGTCAAACTGGCCAAGACCTCTGCGGCGCAGAGCTTGATCGGTCTGTTCCTGAACGATCAGGAGCTGAAGAAAAAGGCCAAGGCCTACGACGAAATCGCTAAAGACGTGAAGCAGGCTGCCGTGTTGGGCGCCGGCATCATGGGCGGCGGTATCGCTTATCAGTCGGCCTCCAAAGGTACGCCGATCCTGATGAAGGACATCAACGAGCACGGTATCGAGCAGGGCCTGGCTGAAGCCGCCAAGCTGCTGGTGAGTCGCGTTGATAAAGGTCGCATGACAGCTGCAAAAATGGCTGAAGTACTTAACGGCATTCGTCCAACCCTGTCCTACGGTGATTTCGGTCACGTGGATCTGGTGGTTGAAGCGGTCGTCGAGAACCCGAAGGTCAAGCAAGCCGTTCTGGCCGAAGTGGAAGACAACGTCAAAGAGGACACTATCCTCGCGTCCAACACCTCGACCATTTCCATCACCTTGCTGGCCAAAGCCCTCAAGCGTCCGGAAAACTTCGTCGGCATGCACTTCTTCAACCCGGTGCACATGATGCCGCTGGTTGAAGTCATTCGTGGTGAGAAGTCCAGCGAGCTGGCCGTTGCCACCACCGTTGCCTACGCCAAGAAAATGGGCAAGAACCCGATCGTCGTCAACGACTGCCCGGGCTTCCTGGTCAACCGCGTGCTGTTCCCGTACTTCGGCGGTTTCGCCAAATTGGTCAGCGCCGGTGTGGACTTCGTCCGTATCGACAAGGTCATGGAAAAATTCGGCTGGCCAATGGGCCCGGCGTACCTGATGGACGTGGTCGGCATCGACACCGGTCACCACGGTCGTGACGTAATGGCTGAAGGCTTCCCGGACCGCATGAAAGACGACCGTCGTACGGCAATTGACGTGCTTTACGAAGCCAAGCGCCTGGGCCAGAAGAACGGCAAAGGCTTCTATGCCTACGAGACCGACAAGCGCGGCAAGCAGAAGAAAGTTGCCGATCCGTCGGTGCTGGAAGTGCTCAAGCCGATCGTTTACGAGCAGCGCGAAGTCACTGACGAAGACATCATCAACTGGATGATGATCCCGCTTTGCCTGGAAACCGTGCGTTGCCTGGAAGACGGCATTGTCGAAACCGCCGCCGAAGCCGACATGGGTCTGGTCTACGGCATTGGTTTCCCTCCATTCCGTGGCGGTGCGCTGCGTTACATCGATTCGATCGGTGTTGCAGAGTTCGTTGCCCTGGCTGACCAGTACGCTGATTTGGGCGCGCTGTACCACCCGACCGCGAAGCTGCGTGAAATGGCCCAGAACGGCCAGAGCTTCTTCGGTTAAGCGCCCCCAACTAGAGTGAGAGTGAACTTATGAGCTTGAATCCTAGAGACGTCGTGATTGTCGACTTCGGTCGTACTCCGATGGGCCGCTCCAAGGGCGGCATGCACCGCAACACCCGCGCTGAAGACATGTCGGCGCACCTGATCAGCAAATTGCTGGAACGCAACGTCAAGGTTGACCCGAGCGAAGTCGAAGACGTGATCTGGGGCTGTGTAAACCAGACCCTGGAACAGGGCTGGAACATCGCTCGCATGGCGTCCCTGATGACTCAGATCCCGCACACTGCCGCCGGCCAGACCGTCAGCCGTCTGTGTGGCTCGTCGATGAGTGCCCTGCACACTGCCGCGCAAGCGATCATGACCGGCAACGGTGACGTATTCGTGGTGGGCGGCGTCGAGCATATGGGCCACGTGAGCATGATGCACGGTGTCGATCCAAACCCGCACATGTCGCTGTACGCGGCGAAAGCCTCGGGCATGATGGGCCTGACTGCTGAAATGCTGGGCAAAATGCACGGCATCACTCGCGAACAACAGGACGCTTTCGGCGTGCGCTCCCACCAGCTTGCTCACAAGGCGACTGTGGAAGGCAAGTTCAAAGACGAAATTATCCCGATGCAGGGCTACGACGAGAACGGTTTCCTGAAACTGTTCGACTACGACGAAACCATTCGTCCGGAAACCACCCTGGAAAGCCTGGCGGCATTGAAGCCAGCGTTTAACCCGAAGGGCGGTACCGTGACAGCCGGTACTTCGTCGCAGATCACTGACGGTGCTTCGTGCATGATCGTGATGTCGGCGCAGCGTGCACAGGACCTGGGCATTCAGCCTATGGCGGTGATTCGTTCGATGGCAGT
The DNA here is from genome assembly GCF_056680375.1 of Pseudomonas sp. ASL7. Taxonomy (NCBI): domain Bacteria; kingdom Pseudomonadati; phylum Pseudomonadota; class Gammaproteobacteria; order Pseudomonadales; family Pseudomonadaceae; genus Pseudomonas; species Pseudomonas sp. ASL7. The sequence goes on from NZ_CM155279.1 coordinate 424,164, forward strand.
GGCAGGTGTGGATCCGGCAATCATGGGCTATGGTCCAGTACCGGCCACACAAAAAGCACTGAAGCGCGCGGGTCTTGGCATTAACGATATCGACTTCTTCGAGCTCAACGAAGCTTTCGCTGCACAGGCCCTGCCGGTGCTGAAAGATCTGAAAGTACTCGACAAGATGAACGAGAAGGTTAACCTGCACGGCGGCGCGATCGCCCTGGGTCACCCATTCGGTTGCTCCGGTGCGCGAATCTCCGGCACTTTGCTGAACGTGATGAAGCAAAATGGCGGTACCTTCGGGGTAGCCACCATGTGCATTGGTCTCGGCCAAGGCATCTCCACCGTCTTCGAACGCGTTTAAGCGTTCCGTTGATGGAAGCCGGGGCCAAGTGCCCCGGTTTTTGTTTTTCTGAATTTTTTTATTTTTTATTTGTGTGAGGGCCAAATCATGCCGATACAACCTGGGCTCTATCAACATTACAAAGGTCCGCAGTACCGCGTATTCAGTGTTGCGCGGCATTCGGAAACCGAAGAAGAAGTGGTCTTCTACCAAGCCCTGTATGGCGATTACGGCTTTTGGGTGCGTCCCTTGAGCATGTTCCTGGAGTCGGTCGAGGTTGACGGCGAACAGGTGCCACGCTTTGCTTTGGTGCAAGCCGAACCGAGTCTTTTTACCCAGCCATAAGCTGAGTGCGCGCCGAACCCTGCGCTTGACCTCACCTTGTAGCCACTATATATAGCGGTGCCGCGTCAGGCGCCAACCGCCTTTCACTTCTAGAATTCAGGAATTTTCTGATCCATGGGCAAATCGCTGGTCATTGTGGAATCCCCGGCTAAGGCCAAGACCATCAACAAGTATCTGGGTAACCAATACGTGGTGAAGTCGAGTATCGGCCATATCCGAGACCTGCCCACCAGCGGTTCGGCTAGCGCCAGCAAAGAGCCAGCCGCCAAGCGCGGCAAGGCTGCCGCGGGTGAAGGTCCGGTGCTCACGCCGAAAGAGAAGGCGCGCAAGCAACTGGTCTCGCGCATGGGTGTCGATCCCGATCATGGCTGGAAAGCCAAGTACGAGATCCTCCCGGGCAAGGAAAAGGTCATCGAAGAGCTGCGCCGGCTCGCCAAAGATGCTGACACCATCTATCTCGCAACCGACTTGGATCGCGAGGGGGAAGCCATTGCCTGGCACCTGCGCGAAGCCATTGGGGGTGACGACAGCCGCTACAAGCGCGTGGTGTTCAACGAAATTACCAAGAAGGCGATTCAAGAAGCCTTCTCCAAACCCGGCGAGCTGGACATCGACCGTGTAAACGCCCAGCAGGCGCGTCGCTTCCTCGACCGCGTGGTGGGTTACATGGTTTCGCCGCTGCTGTGGGCCAAGATCGCCCGTGGCCTTTCCGCTGGTCGCGTGCAATCGGTTGCCGTGAAGCTGGTGGTCGAGCGCGAGCGCGAAATTCGTGCTTTCAACCCGGAAGAATACTGGGAAGTTCACGCCGACCTCGGCAGCGCCAAGGGCGCCACCGTGCGCTTCGACGTGGCTCGTGAGAAAGGCGAAGCCTTCAAGCCGCTGAACGAAGCCCAGGCCATGGCCGCGCTGGAGAAGCTCAAGGCATCCAGCTACAGCATCGTCAAGCGCGAAGACAAACCGACCAGCAGCAAGCCGTCGGCACCGTTCATTACTTCCACGTTGCAACAGGCCGCGAGTAACCGCCTGGGCTTCGGCGTGAAGAAAACCATGATGATGGCCCAGCGTTTGTATGAAGCCGGCTACATCACCTATATGCGTACCGACTCCACCAACCTCTCGGTTGACGCCGTGGCGATGGCGCGTACTTACATCGAAGGCGAGTTCGGCAAGAAGTACCTGCCGGAAACCCCGAACGTCTACAGCAGCAAGGAAGGCGCACAAGAGGCTCACGAAGCGATTCGTCCGTCCGACGCCAACACAGAGCCAAGCAAGCTGTCCGGCATGGAGCGCGATGCAGAGCGGCTCTACGAGCTGATCTGGCGCCAGTTCCTGGCTTGCCAGATGCTGCCAGCCCAATACCTGTCGACCACGGTCACCGTCGGTGCCGGCGACTTCGAATTGCGCGCCAAGGGCCGCATCCTGAAGTTCGACGGTTACACCCGCGTCATGCCGCAAATCACTAAGCCAGGCGACGACGATGTGCTGCCGGACATGGCCCAGGGCGACGCGATGAAGCTGATCAAGCTTGATCCGACCCAGCACTTTACCAAGCCGCCGGCGCGTTACTCGGAAGCCAGCCTCGTCAAGGAAATGGAAAAGCGCGGTATTGGTCGTCCTTCGACCTACGCTGCGATCATTTCGACCATCCAGGATCGCGGCTACGTGGCGCTGCATAACCGTCGTTTCTATTCGGAAAAGATGGGCGACATCGTCACCGAGCGCCTGGCCGAGAGCTTCTCCAACCTGATGGACTACGGCTTCACTGCCGGCATGGAAGAGAACCTCGATGACGTGGCCCAGGGCGAGCGCGACTGGAAAAACGTGCTGGACGAGTTCTACGGCGACTTCAAGAAGAAGCTGGAAGTAGCCGAAAGCGCCGAAGGCGGCATGCGCGCCAACCAGCCGGTGATGACTGACATTCCGTGCGTGGTGTGCGGTCGGCCGATGCAGATTCGCACTGCATCGACCGGCGTATTCCTCGGCTGCTCGGGCTATAGCCTGCCGCCGAAAGAACGCTGCAAGGCCACCGTTAACCTGGTGCCGGGCGATGAAATCGCCGCGGACGATGAGGGTGAGTCTGAATCGCTGGTGCTGCGTGGCAAGCACCGTTGCCCGATTTGCAGCACCGCGATGGACGCTTACCTGCTCGACGAGAAGCGCAAGCTGCACATTTGCGGTAACAATCCGGATTGCTCGGGTTACGAGATCGAAGAGGGCACCTATCGTATCAAGGGCTATGAAGGTCCGAGCCTGGAGTGCGACAAGTGCGGCAGCGAGATGCAACTCAAGACCGGCCGTTTCGGCAAGTTCTTCGGTTGCACCAACGCGACCTGCAAGAACACTCGCAAACTGCTGAAAAGCGGTGATGCGGCGCCGCCGAAAATGGACCCGGTGAAGATGCCTGAGCTGAAATGCGAAAAGGTCAACGACACCTACATCCTGCGCGACGGGGCTTCCGGCCTGTTCCTGGCGGCCAGCCAGTTCCCGAAAAACCGCGAGACCCGTGCTCCTTTGGTCATGGAAATTGTGCCGCACAAGGACGAGATCGATCCGAAGTACCACTTCCTCTGCGAAGCGCCGAAGAAAGATCCGGACGGCCTCCCGGCGGTGATCCGTTACAGCCGCAAGACCAAAGAGCAATACGTGCAGACAGAAGTCGAGGGCAAACCGACGGGCTGGAAGGCGTATTACGACGGCGGCAAGTGGACGGTGGAAGACAAACGCCCAGCGAAGGCTGCCAAGGCTTAAAGAGCTTTACTGTAGGAGCGAGCTTGCTCGCGAAGAACCTGAGGGCGGCGTTTGCATCCAGATAGCACGCGTCATCGTTAACGTCCTTCGCGAGCAAGCTCGCTCCTACAGCAAGCGTCCTCGCTACGAAAGGCCGCATGACAACCTTCGGGTTTTCATGCGGCCTTTTTGTTTTGGGCTTGCGGGAAGCGGAGGTGATCCACGACACTGTCTTATCTGTGTGAAGCACCTATTTCGTAGTGGAGGCTGCCGTCATGGCCTACGAACTCTATACCCGTACCAACCAGAAGCTTTATTTCGCCGGCCTGTCGCTGGAGGCGCTCGCCAAAGCCGAAGAGGGACGGGCGATGAACTCTCTGGCGTTGATTCAGGCTGGGCGTGAATCATCGTTGTTTCACCTGTACGGTGCGTTGCTGGGGCTATGCCATGAAATTGCCGGCTTCTATCGCTTGCCTCAGGCCAGCGCGCCTCGGGCCGAGATGCTGCTGACCCGCGAGGTGCTGGAAGCCATCGCCATTCCCGAAATGGCCGAGATGGTCGAATTGGCTAACAATCCGGAAACCTGGCTGGCCAAACTGTTGGTGGCCCATGCCGCACTGTTTCAGCCGCCTCGCGCTCCACACAAACCCAAGGGTGACGTGACACAGCCGCTGATTCTGGCCGTTAACCTGGATGAGGAAGAGGCCACTGAGGAGTTGAGCCGGAGCGAGCTGGAGAGTTGGCGTCAGAATCTGAAAGGGTTGGCGATTCGGTTTCGCGAAGGCCTGAACGAGTGCTGATTGCGGTCATCCAGTGGTGTGATTAAGAACGCTGCTGGTCAAGATCCCGAGCGAAGCCTGAGCGATGCCTATATAATCCCCGCCTTTCGTGGAGAACAGACCTTTATGCCAACGTCCTTTCTAGAAATTGTCGAGTTACCAGACGGTCGTATCGAGTTGCGCAGGGCTGAGGACGAGGGTTCTCTGGTTACTTTGGATTTCTCCAAGGATGCCAAAGCGTTCCTGCAAGGCCAACACGTGGAAGTCGCCAAGGCGATGTTGAGCGTCGGTGTACAGATGGCGGGACGTCTGGTGGAAGGCGAATTCAACACGGAAGAAGGTGCGCGGGTTCTTCATTGACCCCCGTCCGTCGGTTTCTACGGATACCGCTACAGATCGGCTTCTCTATCCTTGGAGAAGCCCTGCGCTGTTCCAGGCGCGCATTGTGTGTTCAGTTAACCCAGTCGAATATTTAAGCTTTGTGCGTCCCCGGTGCGGGCGGCGCTGATCAATTGTTGCCGTGAAGTTGTGCTCAGTGGGTTGAGCCAGCTGACGACTGTATGGCTGCGGCCCAGGCGCAAGGCTTCGCAAGTCAATTGCTGGGCGCTTTGAGTGCCGCGCGGTTGCAGCAGCAAGATGCCTTCGCGGTTCAGGCCGGCGTCCCGCAGCCAAGCCTGAGTCAGGCTGGCGGGCGGGGCGATCAGTGTCAGCCAGCGCGCATCCTGATCCTGGCTCAATTCCCTGAGGATCGGTGCCAGAAGGTTCAGGCAGTTCCCAGTCGCACCACGCAGTGACAGTTCACTGAAAACTTCAGGTTCGGCGCTCCAGGGCGACTCGATCACGTCTTTCAGGATAGGCGCCAACGGCTGCGCCATAAATGCCTCGAACAACGGCAGTTGGGCTTGCTGTGGTGTGTGTGGGAACTGCATAAAGCCTCCTTTAGCGGCGAATGACGCCGACGCTCAAGCCTTCGATCACCAGTTCCTGATCTTTCAGGTTCACTTCGATAGGGGCGAATTCCGGGTTTTCGGCAATCAACCAGACTTTGCTGCCATCGCGCTTGAAGCGCTTGACGGTCACTTCGTCACCGATTCGCGCCACCACGATTTGACCGTTGCGGGCTTCGCGGGTGGTGTGGACGGCCAGCAGGTCACCGTCAAAGATGCCCACGTCCTTCATGCTCATGCCATGAACCCGCAGCAGGTAATCAGCGCGAGGGTGGAAGAAGGTCGGGTTGATGTTGCAGGATTCTTCAATGTGCTGTTGGGCGAGAATCGGTGCACCGGCGGCCACTCGGCCAATGATCGGCAGGGTGGATTCGTCGGCCTTGGCTTCAAAGCCGGGGATGCGAATTCCGCGGGAGGCGCCGGGCGTCATTTCGATCGCCCCCTTGCGGGCCAGTGCCTTGAGGTGTTCTTCCGCCGCGTTGGGCGACTTGAAACCCAGTTCTTGAGCGATTTCCGCCCGGGTCGGCGGGTACCCGTTGTCATCTAGGCAGCGTTTGATGAAGGCCAGAATCTCTGCTTGGCGTGGCGTCAGCTTTAGCATATTGATCGCTCTGTCTTTTTATACAGTGACTGGGATTATATACAGTGAAAGCGTCTTGGCAATGCCCCTTTTTTTGCCTGCCGCCGGACGGTCGATCAGCCTGCTGATTTATGCTTTCCAGTTGTATGGTTAAATAGCTGACCGACCATTCCCAAAACGAACCGCCAGGCCTTGACAAGGCCAAGGCTGAAACGTATGTTTCAAACAAGTGTTTGTCAGGCGGAGTAGTCATGGCCCAGTCGGAAACCGTTGAACGTATTCTTGATGCTGCCGAGCAGCTGTTCGCGGAAAAAGGTTTCGCTGAAACCTCGTTGCGTCTGATCACCAGCAAGGCCGGTGTCAATCTGGCGGCGGTGAACTATCACTTCGGATCGAAGAAGGCGCTGATTCAGGCAGTCTTCTCGCGCTTTCTTGGACCGTTTTGCCTCAGTCTCGATAAAGAACTGGAGCGACGTCAGGCCAAGCCCGAGAACAAGCCGACACTTGAAGAACTGCTGGAAATCCTCGTCGAACAAGCCCTGGTGGTGCAGCCACGCAGCGGTAATGATCTGTCCATTTTCATGCGTTTGCTGGGGCTGGCCTTCAGTCAGAGCCAAGGTCACTTGCGTCGTTATCTGGAAGACATGTACGGCAAGGTGTTCCGTCGCTACATGATGCTTGTCAACGAAGCCGCGCCGCGTATTCCACCGATCGAGCTGTTCTGGCGCGTGCATTTCATGCTCGGTGCCGCAGCGTTCAGCATGTCCGGTATCAAGGCGTTGCGTGCGATTGCCGAGACCGATTTCGGGGTCAACACGTCCATCGAGCAAGTGATGCGACTGATGGTGCCGTTCCTGGCCGCTGGCATGCGGGCCGAAACCGGCGTCACCGATACGGTCATGGCCAGCGCGCAGTTGCGTCCGCGCAGCAAATCGACCCCGGTAGCCGCCAAGGTTTAACCGCACACGGGTGGGCGCGACAGCTTACATCCGCTAAGCTAGCCGCCCATGCCGACTCTCGTTCTGAACCCGCTCCCCATTTATAGCACCGACCTGCCGGGCACAGCCCTTGGCCGCGACCGCGTGCGAGCCGGGTTAATCGTTATCAAGGAATCTCTATGACTGCTGGCCTGCAAGGCTCGTTGATGGTGGACGTCGCCGGTACCTGGCTGACGGCCGAAGATCGCCAATTGTTGCGTCAGCCCGAAGTGGGCGGCCTGATCATTTTTGCCCGCAACATCGAACATCCACGCCAGGTGCGTGAGCTGATCGCTGCAATTCGTGCCATCCGTCCTGATCTGCTGTTGGCGGTGGACCAGGAGGGGGGGCGGGTTCAGCGCTTGCGGCAGGGCTTCGTCCGGTTGCCCGCCATGCGCGCCATCGCCGACAACCCGAATGCTGAATACCTGGCCGAGCAGTGCGGCTGGATCATGGCGACAGAGGTGCTGGCCGTCGGTCTCGACCTGAGTTTCGCCCCGGTGCTGGATCTGGATTACCAGCGCAGCGCAGTGGTCGGCACTCGTTCTTTCGAAGGTGACCCCGAGCGCGCAGCGTTGCTCGCCGGCGCCTTTATCCGCGGTATGAACAGCGCTGGCATGGCCGCCACCGGCAAGCACTTCCCGGGTCACGGCTGGGCCGAGGCGGATTCTCATGTTGCGATCCCGAATGACGAACGCAGCCTCGACGAAATCCGCTCCAAAGATCTGGTGCCGTTCGCCCGACTGAGCAAGCAACTGGCCGCCGTCATGCCCGCCCATGTCATTTACCCACAGGTCGACTCCCAACCAGCCGGCTTCTCTCGTCGCTGGCTGCAGGACATCTTGCGCGGCGAGTTGCAGTTCGACGGCGTGATTTTCAGCGACGACCTGTCCATGGCCGGTGCCCACGTGGTTGGCGATGCCGCCAGCCGAATCGAAGCGGCGCTGACGGCCGGTTGCGACATGGGCCTGGTGTGCAACGATCGCGCAGCCGCGGAGTTGGCCCTGAGCGCTGCCCAACGCCTGAAGGTGAAACCGTCCGAGCGCATTGCGCGGATGCGCGGTCAGTCGTACGCCAGCATTGAGTACCGACAAGACCCGCGCTGGCTCACCGCTATTGGCGCACTCAAAGAAGCTCAACTGATTGATTAAGGACTTTTCGTTATGACGGTTTACGCGATTATCGGTGGCACCGGTCTGACTCAACTCGAAGGCCTCGACATTCGTCAGTCGTTGGCGGTAGACACACCCTATGGCGCGCCTTCAGCCGAGTTGCAGATCGGTGAGTACGCCGGCAAGGAAGTGCTGTTCCTGGCACGTCACGGTCATCCACATCGTTTTCCGCCGCATCAAGTGAATTACCGCGCCAACCTCTGGGCGCTGAAACAGGCGGGTGCCGAAGCGATTCTGGCGGTCAACGCGGTGGGTGGGATTCATGCCGCGATGGGGACGGGCCATTTCTGCGTACCGCATCAGCTGATCGACTACACCAGCGGTCGCGACCACACCTATTTCGCCGACGACCTGGAACAGGTCACTCACATCGACTTTAGCTATCCGTACAGCGAGCTCCTGCGTCAGCAATTGATCGCGGCGTTGGCGGCTGAAGGCGTGGGCTACAGCAGTCATGGTGTGTATGCCTGCACACAAGGCCCACGGCTGGAAACCGTTGCTGAAATCGCGCGACTGGAGCGTGACGGTTGCGACATCGTTGGCATGACCGGCATGCCGGAAGCGGCATTGGCGCGTGAGCTGGAACTGGATTACGCCTGCCTGGCGCTGGTGGTGAACCCGGCGGCGGGCAAGTCGACGGCGGTGATTACCATGGCCGAGATCGAGCAGGCGTTGCATGACGGGATGGGCAAGGTGAAGTCGACGTTGGCGCGGGTGCTTAAGGGCTGAGGCAGGCTTCACACCGGGTTGACCCTTTCGCGAGCAGGCTCGCTCCCACATTAATTGTGTATTGGCAGGCAAACACAAATCCAATGTGGGAGCGAGCCTGCTCGCGAAGGCAATCTACCGGACACCGAGTACCTCAGCGCTTCTCCAGCTTATCCGGTAACGGCGCAAACAACGCCTCAATATCATCACTCTGCAATTTCCAGTCTCCGGTCTTGCGTCCATCCAGTACGCCGGCCGCCAGGTCGGACTTTTCCTTTTGCAGGTGCTGAATCTTCTCTTCCACCGTGCCGCGGGCAATCATCTTGTAGACGAACACCGGTTTTTCCTGACCAATGCGATACGCCCGGTCGGTTGCCTGGTTTTCCGTCGCGGGGTTCCACCACGGATCGTAATGAATCACCGTGTCCGCTTCAGTCAGGTTCAGCCCGACACCCCCCGCCTTCAAACTGATCAGAAAGATCTGACGCTTGCCGCTCTGAAAGTCTTTTACCGGCGCGCGTCGGTCGCGGGTTTGTCCGGTCAACAACGCATATTCAACACCGCGCTTCTTAAGTTCGATTTCGATTAACGCGAGCATTGAAGTGAACTGCGAGAACAGCAGAATCCGCCGGCCCTCTTCGAACAATTCATCCAGCATTTCCATCAGGCCATCGAGCTTGCCCGATGTGCTGCCGCGAGTCGGCAGCGCGGCCTCGTTGACCAGGCGCAAGTCGCAGCACACCTGGCGCAGTTTCAGCAACGCTTCAAGAATGATGATCTGGCTGCGGGCCACACCCTTGCGGGTGATCTCGTCGCGGACTTTCTTGTCCATGGCCAGGCGCATGGTTTCGTACACGTCGCGTTGGGCTTCATTGAGTTCGACCCAATGGATGATCTCGGTCTTCGGCGGCAGCTCGGTGGCCACTTGTTCTTTGGTGCGACGCAACAGGAAGGGTTTGATCCGGCCGTTGAGGTGCTGAAGCCTGACTTCGCTCGCACGCTTTTCGATGGGGACACGGTAATCGCGATTGAAGCTTTTCACGTCGCCGAGCCAGCCGGGCAGCAGGAAGTGAAACAGCGACCATAGCTCTCCCAGGTGGTTTTCCAGCGGCGTACCACTCAGGCACAGCCGCTGGCGGGCATTCAGCTCGCGGGCGGCCTGGGCGGCCTTGCTGTTAGGGTTCTTGATGTACTGCGCTTCATCCAGCACCAGCACGTGCAACGGCTGTGCGGCCAGACGTTCGACGTCTTTGGGCAGCAGCGCGTAGGTGGTCAGGATCAGATCGTAATCAGCCAGATTATCGAAGTGTTTTTTGCGAGTGGCACCGTACAGCGCCAGTACGTTGAGTTGCGGTGTGAAATGCGCCGCCTCATCCAGCCAGTTGGGGATCAGGCTGGTGGGCATCACCACCATGCACGGCCGATCGAGGCGTCCGGCATTCTTCTCACTGAGAATATGCGCCAGGGTTTGCAGGGTTTTACCCAGGCCCATGTCGTCCGCGAGGATCCCTCCGACTTCCAGTTGCCGCAACGATTGCATCCAGCTCAGCCCTTCCAGCTGATACGGACGCAACGTGGCGTTCAAGCCTTCCGGTGCGGCAGTGGTGAAGTCTTTAATGTCCCGCAGGCGCTGAGCGAACGTGCGGATCTGTTCGCCACCTTCCCAAAGGAGTGGCATGTCTTCCAGCGGGTTCAGGCGCGTGGCGTCAGCCTTGCTCAGGCGCAACGTGGTTTCGCCGGGCCCTTGCAAATAGAACTCGCCGAGGGTCGCCAGCACCGGTTTCAAACGGCCGAAGGGCAGGGCGACCTGTAATGGACCGTGCTCGGAGTTCGGGCGGTTGGGGATGTTCACCAGGATCAACTCGTCGTCGCGCCGTCGGGCCAGACGTTCCGGGTTGAGGATTTCGGTGTGGGAACGCATCAGGTTCAACAGGATCGGCAATAGACTCAGCCGCTCACCGTTGACGATGATCCCCAGCTCCAGGTCAAACCAGTCGCGCTCCGGAGCCTGTTCGACCGTGGCGTACCAGTCATCCACGGCGGTCAGGTCGAAACCGAATTCCTCGTCGATCTGCAGCTCCCAGCCTTGGGTGCGCAGTTTCGGCAGCTCATTGAGGGTAAAGGTCAGCCAGGCGCTGTCATTGACCATCTCGAAGAGCTCGCCGGCACTTTCCGGCAAGGCTTTGCTTTGCCGGGTGGCGATTTTGAAACCGAGAATTCGCAGCTGTTCCCTGTAGGTTTGTTCGACTTCCGGATGACGTTTTATCCGCAGTGTCTGGGTTTCCTGGCGGATCAGGATGTCGGCGTTCTTCTGCCCGGAAACGTATTCGTCCAGATAGCTGAACGACAGCGCCGCGCGATGCTGGATGTAGCGTTGCATCTTGCCGTTGCGTGGTTCGAAGGCGCTGAACTCGATGCTCGCCAGCCACAGGCGCGGCAACGGTTGCACGTTATCCACCAGCACTTGCGGCGGTGCCTTGGGGCTACGGTTTTCCAGCACGGCCTGGAGCTTTTCCAGCAGTTCGGCGTCTTGTGCTGCTGCGGGATAAGCCAGGGTTTCCTGAACTTTCAGTAGCACTGCCGCGCAATGCTTGCAGTTGCTGTGGACCGGGCAAGTGCAGTTGGCGTCGACCATCAGCAAGGTAGCTTTGGCTGACTCGCGCAGGCGAATGGTCTGACGGTAAACGTTACCGCCAGAGCCTTCGCAGGCAGCAATGATGGTGGCGTCGCCGGCCTCGACGATCCTGACGCGGTTCTCCAGCGCGTAGCGACGGCCACGCTCCAGGCTCTGCTCCTTGAATCGGCTGACCCAGGAAGGTGCCAGTGGTTTGCTCAGGGTCGGAGGCATAGGGGCGTTCTCAATTAGTTTTCCCGCCGCGTTGTCGCCTTAAAGCGGGCCAGGCAAGGCGCAGGCCGCTGGTAATGGTTGTTCCCTTGCCAAGGCCTGCAACGCAGCCTGGCCCGCTTTAAGGCACAACCCGAAGGGCCGGGCCTGCTGTTGTGCAGGGCTGCGTTGCTCGAAGCTTGTTTGGAATGACCAAACCACGCTTCTCGCGCCTTGCCCTGCACAACAGCAGACCCGGCGCGGCGTGAAAACTAGTTGAGAACGCCCCCTAGGACTTCAATCAGTCCGGAATTTCATCGGGGACCGTCCGAGGCGCAGGGACCGTCAGCGAAGTGATCTTGATCAGCAGGCCCAGGTGGCCATTGTCGAGGAAGTTCAATTGGCCGTTCTTGGTGTGGCTTTCCTGCTTCAGGCGTTCGCTGGCGGTAACCACGCCGTTGGCGTCGAACTGGTTGACCCAGAAATCGGCGTCGACGTCGGTGAAGCGTCCCAGTTTCAGGTTCAACGTACCCTCGATCGGAAATTGGCCGTATTGCTCTTTGCCCTCGCTGATCGCTACTTTGCTGGTGGCTTCACCGAGGGTCTGTTGCCAGGCCTTATGCAGCAACACGGTGTAGTCGGGGCTGGTGGTGAGTTTTTCCGCTTCGCCATTGAGGCTCGGCGTGCGCAGGCTGTTGGGGTTGATGCGCTGGGCACCGGTGGCCCAGTCTTCCGGTGCGGTGCGGCTGACGATGGCCGGCACAGCATTTTGGCGGACCAGGATCATTTCAACCTGATACAGATCATCGGCAAACACCGAGGGTGCAACCAGGGTGATCAACAAGGTCAGCGAGCGAAACAGGCGCATGCGGCGTCCTTCAAGCAGTTTTCGGAATGAGGCGCTCGAACAGCGCCTCTACAGTATTAAAGCGCTCTTCCGGGCGCTCCATCGGCACCTGGAATTTAAACATCGTGGCGCCTTCGAATTTGTAGCGTTTGGGTTGGCTCTGGATCAGCTTGATCAGCGTCAACGGGTCGACCGGGGTTTGCGCCGCGAACTCGATTCGACCCCCTTGCGGGCCGCCATCGACCTTCTTGATGCCCAGCAGCTCGGCCTGCAACTTCAGCGCGGTGATGCGCATCAGGTTCTTGGTCGGCTCCGGCAGCAGGCCGAAACGGTCGATCATCTCCACTTGCAGGTCCTTTAGGCCTTCCTCATCGGTGGCCGAGGCAATGCGCTTGTAGAGAATCAGTCGGGCATGAACGTCCGGCAGATAGTCTTCGGGAATCAACGCCGGTACGCGCAGATTGACTTCCGGACCACCGCCCAGCGGCTGATCGAGGTTCGGTTGTTCGCCCTTGCGGATCGACTTCACCGCGCGCTCGAGCATCTCCATATAGAGCGTGAAACCGACAGCCTGGATTTGTCCGCTCTGTCCGTCGCCAAGCAATTCGCCGGCGCCACGGATTTCCAGGTCGTTGGTGGCAAGCACGAAGCCTGCGCCAAGGTCCTGGGTGTTGGCGATCGCTTCCAGACGCTTTTCCGCATCCGGTGTAATTTGCTGGCGCGGCGGTGTCAGCAGGTAAGCATATGCCTGGTGGTGACTGCGACCGACACGGCCGCGCAACTGGTGCAGTTGCGCCAGGCCGAATTTGTCGGCGCGCTCGATGATGATGGTGTTGGCACTCGGCACGTCGATGCCGGTCTCGATGATGGTCGAGGCGATCAGCACATTGAAGCGCTTGTGATAGAAGTCGCTCATTACCTGTTCGAGATCACGTTCGCGCATCTGCCCGTGGCCGATGCCGATCCGCGCCTCGGGCACCAGTTCGGCGAGGTCGGCGGCGCATTTCTCGATGGTCTTCACATCGTTGTGCAGATAATAGACCTGGCCACCACGGAGCAACTCACGAAGCAGGGCCTCCTTGACCGTGCTTTTGTTTTGCTCCATGACGAATGTCCGCACCGACAGCCGACGAGCCGGCGGCGTGGCAATGATCGACAGGTCACGCATGCCCGACACCGCCATGTTAAGCGTGCGCGGAATCGGTGTGGCGGTCAGGGTCAGGATGTCGACTTCACTGCGCAGTGCCTTGAGCTGTTCCTTTTGACGGACACCAAAACGGTGCTCTTCGTCGATGATCACCAGCCCGAGGTTTTTGATCTTCACGTCGTCCTGCAACAGTTTGTGTGTGCCGATGACGATGTCGATCTTGCCTTCGGCGAGGTCCGCGACCGCCGCATTGACTTCCTTGGTCGACTTGAACCGGCTCATCACTTCCACGGTCACCGGCCAGTCGGCAAAGCGATCGCGAAAACTATTGTAGTGTTGCTGGGCGAGCAGGGTGGTCGGCACCAGAATGGCCACCTGACGACCGCCATGCACGGCAATGAACGCCGCGCGCATTGCCACTTCGGTCTTGCCGAAGCCGACGTCGCCGCAGACCAACCGGTCCATCGGTTTCGGTGCGAGCATGTCGGCGCGTACCGCTTCGATGGTGGTTTGCTGGTCCGGGGTTTCCTCAAACGGGAAGCCGGCGCTGAAGGTCGCGTAATCGGCTTTCGGGTCGGCGAAGGCATAGCCCTCGCGGGCGGCGCGGCGGGCATAGATGTCGAGCAACTCGGCGGCGACATCGCGCACTTGTTCGGCGGCTTTGCGTTTGGCTTTCTGCCAGGTCTCGGAGCCGAGGCGGTGCAGCGGGGCCAAGGCATCATCGCTGCCGGTGTAGCGGGCGATCAAATGCAGGTTGGCCACCGGCACGTAAAGCTTGGCGTTTTCAGCGTATTCGAGGGTCAGGAATTCGGCGGCCTGACTGTCGATCTCCAGAATCGTAAGACCGAGATAACGCCCGACACCGTGATCGATGTGTACCACCGGCGCGCCTTCGCGCAGTTCGGTGAGGTTCTTGATGACGGCATCGTTGTTGGCATCGGCGCGTTTTTCGCGGCGCCGACGCTGCATGACCCGCTGACCGAACAATGGACTTTCGGCAACCAGCGCCAGCGCCGGGTCGTCGAGCACCAGGCCTTCATCGAGCGGGGCGATGGTGATAGCCAGGCGTTCCTTGCTCGCGACAAAGTCCGGCCAGCTGTCGACGGTTTTCGGTCGCAACTTCAGGCGTTCGAGCAATTCCAGCAGCACTTCACGACGGCCCGCCGACTCGGCGGTAAACAGCACGCGACCGGGGAACTCGTCGAGGAAGCTCGCCAGTGCCGCCAATGGCTGAGTGGCCTTGGCTTCGATGGCCAGGTTCGGCAGCTCCCGCGCCGGGAAGCGTTCGCGACCGACGCCGGTTTCCACGTCCTGTTGACTGGCAACCACCCGTGGCCAGTTCTTCAGGCGAGCGAAGCAGTCTTCCACTGGCAGGAACAACTCGGCGGGTGGCAATAAAGGACGGGCCGGATCGACACGGCGTTCTTCGTAGCGATTGCGCACGTCGTTCCAGAAATTCTCCGCCGCCTGTTCGATGCCGGGCAGGGAAAACACTTGCGTGTCCTGGGGCAGGTAATCGAACAGCGTGGAGGTTTCGTCGAAGAACAGCGGCAGGTAGTACTCGATACCGGCCGGTGTAATCCCGCTGCTCAAATCCTGAAAGATCGGGCAACGACGGAAGTCGACATCGAAACGCTCACGGAAGCGCGCCTTGAAGCGGGTCACCGCATCTTTTTGCAGCGGAAATTCACGCGCGGGCAGCAGGCGGACGGTGTCGACTTTGTCGATGGAGCGCTGGTTTTCCGGATCGAATGTACGAAGGGTCTCGATTTCGTCGTCGAACAGGTCGATCCGGAAGGGCAATTTGCTGCCCATCGGGAAGAGGTCGATCAGCGAGCCGCGTACGGTAAATTCGCCGTGCTCGTAAACCGTATCGACGTAGCGATAGCCGCTGGCTTCAAGCCGGGTGCGCATTTGCTCGACATCGAGTTTCTGGCCGACGTCCAGCACGAGGCTGCTGCCGAGCAGGAATTTGGTTGGCGCCAGGCGATGCAGGGCCGTGGTGATCGGCACCACCAACACGCCATGACTGAGCTCCGGCAACCGATAAAGGGCCGAGATGCGCTGAGAAATGATGTCCTGGTGCGGCGAAAACAGGTCGTACGGCAAGGTTTCCCAGTCCGGGAAATGCAGCACTGGCAAATCCGGGGCGAAGAAACTCAGCTCCTGTTCCAGCCGTTCGGCGCTTTGGCTGTCGGCGGTCAGTAGCAGGGTAAAGCGCTTGGCAGCGCTGGCGGCCTCGGCGATGGCCAGGCTCAGGGCGGCACCGGGCAGGTTGCCCCAGTGCTGTTTACCTGCCGCGGCAGGGAGTATCGGTAGACGCAGAACGGGCACGGAAGGTTGAGCTCCAAGCGTTGCGACAAAGTCGGTAATTGTAGCGGCCTCGGGTGCCGCCTGTCAGTTGCAGACTGCGTCTATTACGCAGGTTGGGCGAAATGTAGTGGTAAAGACAAAAACCGGCGGTTTTTGAGCGGGAATTACCGAATATGTAGTGGCAAAACGAGTGAGTGTTACGGAGGGTTACGGACAAGGCGGCGTTGTTTTCAGAAAAATGACTGTGCTGAAAGCCCCGGTTTTATTGGGCTTGAGCGCAGCGTGTTTTTTTCGAACGAGATTTTGTTACCGATGGTACGACAGGCGCGCATTGCTACGGGAGGCACTCGGCGGCATAATGTAGCCCCTTTTTTCTGCCCCTACATGTGGAAGGTTCCCGTGACTCAGAAGCCCGACCAGTGTCTTGGTGAATGGATCGACCGTGAAGCACTCGCAGAAGCGATGATTCCGCTTATCGGTCAGCTCTACCGCAATAACAACGTGGTGAGCTCGATCTATGGCCGCAGCCTGATCAATCGTTCAGTCATTGCGATTCTCAAAGCTCACCGCTTTGCTCGCCATCGCCAATCCGATGACAGCGAACTGTCCGTCCACGAAACATTCCCGCTGCTCAAGGCGATGAGCGAGCTCAAGCTCGGCGCTGCTTCGGTAGACCTGGGCAAGCTGGCGGTCAAATTCAAGGCCGAAGGCAAAGGCCGCACGGCCGAGCAGTTCGTTCGTGACGAGTTGGCTGATGTGGTTGGCCAGCAGAACGCTTCCGCTCGCAAAGGCACCGATGTTGTTCTGTACGGCTTTGGCCGTATCGGCCGTCTGCTGGCGCGTATCCTGATCGAGAAAACCGGTGGTGGCGACGGTCTGCGTCTGCGCGCCATCGTTGTCCGCAAGGGCGCCGAGAACGATCTGGTCAAACGTGCCAGCCTGCTGCGTCGTGACTCGGTTCATGGTCCGTTCGATGGTACTATCACCATTGATGAAGCCAACAACACCATCACCGCCAACGGCAACCTGATCCAGGTTATCTACGCGAAAAACCCTACTGAAGTGGACTACACCCAGTACGGCATCAAAAACGCGCTGCTGGTAGATAACACCGGTGTATGGCGCGACGCCGATGGCCTGGGTCAACACCTGGCTTGCCCGGGTATCGACCGTGTGGTTCTGACCGCGCCTGGCAAAGGCAAGCTGAAGAACATCGTTCACGGCATCAACCACGGTGAAATCACCGCTGATGACAAGATCGTTTCCGCCGCTTCCTGCACCACCAACGCCATCGTGCCGGTGCTGAAAGCAGTCAATGACAAGTTCGGCATCATCAACGGTCACGTTGAAACGGTTCACTCGTACACCAACGACCAGAACCTGATCGACAACTTCCACAAGGGCGATCGCCGTGGCCGTAGCGCCGCGTTGAACATGGTAATCACCGAGACCGGTGCTGCTACCGCTGCTGCCAAGGCGCTGCCTGAGCTGGCCGGCAAACTGACCGGTAACGCGATCCGCGTTCCGACGCCAAACGTGTCGATGGCCATTCTCAACCTGAACCTTGAGAAAGCCGCTACCCGTGAAGAGATGAACGAGTACCTGCGCTACATGGCGCTGCACTCCGATCTGCACAAGCAAATCGACTACGTCAACTCGCAGGAAGTGGTTTCCACCGACTTCGTTGGCTCGCGCCACGCAGGCGTTGTGGACGCGGAAGCGACCATCACCCAAGACAACCGCGTTGTTCTGTACGTTTGGTACGACAACGAATTCGGCTACAGCTGCCAGGTTGTTCGCGTGATGGAAGACATGGCCGGTGTAAACCCGCCAGCGTTCCCGCGCTAAGCGTCAGTTAGCGGTACATGAAAACGCCCCGACTTTGGTCGGGGCGTTTTTGTTTGTGGGGCAGAGGTAGAGGTTGTCAGGGCTGGCCTCTTCGTCGGAACGCCGCCCGGAGCCGGCTCGCTCCCACAGGATTCGCGGCGATCCAATGTGGGAGCGAGCCTGCTCGCGAAGGCGATCCGACGAATGCGGTCTATCGGGTGCCGCCGACCACCGCGGGCTGCGCAGTGCGCAGTTCGTGCCGATTGCCACGGAACAACACCAGCGTTGCGATTAACCCCAGCACTGCCGCTCCACTGAGCCAGATCCCCGGCGCCGCCTTGTTGTCCAGCACATGGATCAGGTACGTGCACACCGCCGGCGTAAACCCACCGAAGGTCGCCGTGGCCAGGCTGTAGGCCAAAGAGAAACCAGTCGTACGAACTTCCACCGGCATGATCTCGGTCAGGGCCACCACCATGGCGCCGTTGTACGAGCCATACAGGAACGACAGCCACAACTCGACGATCAGCAAATGGCTGAAGCTGGGGTTGGCTACCAGCCACGCAAGAGCAGGGTAGGCGGTGAGGATCGCCAGAATGGTCGCCGCCAGCAGTAGGGGTTTACGTCCGATCCTGTCAGACACCGAGCCCATCACCGGCAGCCAGAAGAAGTTCGAGAGGCCGATGCACACCGTGACGAGTAGCGCGTCCATATCCGACAGATGCAGTTCGGCTTTGCCGAACGTCGGGGTGTAGGCGGTGATCAGGTAGAACGACACCGTGGTCATCACCACCAGCGCCATGCCGGCGATGACAATGCCGAAATTCTGACCGATCGAACGGACAATATCCCGCAGCGTTGGGCGATGCTTGCGGGCCTGGAATTCAGGCGTTTCCTCCAGTGAACGACGAATCACGAAGATCACCGGCACGATCATGCAGCCGATCAGGAACGGCACGCGCCAGCCCCAATCGCCCATTTGTTCCGGGCTGAGCCAGTGGTTCAGACCGACACCCAGCAGGCCGGCGAATACCACCGCGGCTTGCTGACTGGCGGACTGCCAACTGACGAAGAACCCTTTGCGGCCCGGCGTGGCAATCTCTGCCAGGTACACCGATACGCCGCCCAGCTCCACCCCTGCCGAGAACCCTTGCAGCAGTCGGCCGAACAGTACGATCAGCGGTGCGGCAACGCCGAGGGTGGCGTAACCCGGCACGCAAGCAATCAACACCGTACCGGCGGCCATCAAGGCCAGCGTGATAATCAGCCCTTGGCGGCGGCCATGGCGGTCGATGTAGGCCCCGAGAAAAATCGCCCCCAACGGGCGCATCAGGAAGCCGGCACCGAAGGTGGCCAGCGACAACATCAGGGAAGCGAAAGCGCTGTCGGCCGGGAAGAAGGTTTTGGCAATGGCCGTGGCGTAAAAGCCGTAGACCATGAAGTCGAACATTTCGAGAAAGTTACCGCTGACAACGCGAAAAATCGCTTTGCCTTTGCCCGTATTCGAGGACATTTGAACGTACTCACTTTTGGCTATCTTGTTGGAAATCCTTGGTCTAGATGCGTCCTCGCCGCCGCCCATAGGGGCAGGCTCCGTCGGCGAACAGCTTTGTAACGATATGTGTGTGGAGTTGGATAGGCAACAACTAGTTAGCTTGCTGCTTAAACGATATAGCCATTACGCGGCATGAATCGCTGACTGGAGTGAATTACGGCTGCGGGCAGCACCCGATCAACTGTGGGAGCGAGCTTGCTCGCGATGAGGACGTGACATTCAACATCGATGTTGTCTGACTGTCCGCCATCGCGAGCAAGCTCGCTCCCACAGTTCTATCGCATAATGGCCAGCACTGGCGTTGTGTCAGGGATTTATTCAGGAGAGGCAGGATTTGTCACACGTGTGGAAGGGTTTTTTCCTGGTCCTGATGGGCACTTTGTCTGGCTGCGGCAACGGCGATTCCATGGAGAGCTTCGGCGGCCCGACCATGGGCAGTACTTATTCGATCAAATACCTGCGCCATGCCGGGTTACCCGGCCCGAAAGAGGTGCAAGTTGAAGTCGAAAAAATCCTCGCCGACGTTGACCGGCAAATGTCCACCTACCGCAGCAACTCGGACATCGAGCGCTTCAATGATCTGCCCGCCAACCGCTGTCAGGCAATGCCTGCGCCGATCCTCGAATTGGTCCGAGTCGGTGAACAACTGTCGCAGGAAAGCGACGGCTCCTACGACCTGACGGTTGAACCGCTGATGAACCTCTGGGGGTTCGGCCCGCAGGCCCGAGAAGAAAAAGTCCCGAGCGCTGAAGTGCTGGCCGAGGCGATGCAGCGAGTGGGTCACGCGCACCTGCGCATCGACGGCGATCAACTCTGCAAGGACGCCGCGGTCGAGGTCGATTTCAATAGCATCGCTGCCGGTTACACGGTCGACACCATTGCTGCCAGACTCGAAGCGATGGGTATCCACAACTACCTCGCTGAAGCCACCGGCGAACTCAAGGCGGTCGGCAAGAAGCTCGATGGCTCACCCTGGCGCATCGCCCTGGAAGAACCCCGTGACGATAAGCAAGTCGCAGAGCGCGTCATAGCGGTCGACGGCTACGGCGTATCCACCTCCGGCGATTACCGTAATTATTTCGAACAGGGGGGGCAGCGCTATTCCCACACCTTCGACGCGCGCACCGGCGCACCGATCACCCACAGCCTGGCCTCAGTCACGGTGATTAATCCTTCAACGTTGATGGCCGATGGCTTATCGACGCTGCTGTTGATTCTCGGTCCGGAGCGCGGTTGGGACTACGCGGAAAATCACGGCATCGGCGCCTTTTTTGTGATTCGTGCCGATACAGGTTTTGTCACACGAACCAATCAGGCTTTTGAGCGCCTCAGTGGCGGCAAAACCGAATGAACGCGGCGTTTGTACATTGAATTCTGGTGTTGTAGTGCAGGCAAAACTAGCCTACGACGCGACCAAGGGTTAATGTGCGCGGCGTTGACGCTTCTATAGACTGTGTCCGGGTTCTGCACTGGCCCCAAATTGTTCCTTCACGCCGCAGATCGGCGTGATTTAGCCGCAGGTGCCGAGGGCGCCGCGGCCTGTTCTGAGGAGTACGCATGGCTGTCTACAACTACGACGTGGTGGTGCTGGGTTCCGGTCCGGCGGGAGAAGGCGCGGCAATGAACGCCGCCAAAGCAGGGCGCAAGGTCGCGATGGTCGATAGCCGTCGCCAGGTCGGCGGTAACTGCACCCACCTGGGCACCATCCCGTCCAAGGCGTTGCGTCACTCGGTCCGGCAGATCATGCAGTTCAACACCAACCCGATGTTCCGGGCCATTGGTGAGCCACGCTGGTTCTCGTTCCCGGACGTGTTGAAAAGCGCTGAAAAAGTTATCTCCAAACAAGTCGCTTCGCGTACCGGCTACTACGCCCGTAACCGCGTCGACGTGTTCTTCGGCACCGGCAGCTTCGCCGACGAGCAAACCATCGAAGTGGTTTGCGCCAACGGTGTGGTCGAAAAACTGGTGGCCAAGCACATCATCATCGCCACCGGTTCGCGTCCTTATCGCCCGGCGGACATCGATTTTCATCACCCGCGTATCTACGATAGCGACACCATCCTCAGCCTCGGCCACACCCCGCGCAAACTCATCGTTTACGGCGCAGGCGTGATCGGTTGCGAATACGCCTCGATCTTCAGTGGTCTGGGTGTACTGGTTGAACTGGTGGATAACCGCGGTCAGTTGCTGAGCTTCCTCGACTCGGAAATTTCCCAGGCGCTGAGCTATCACTTCAGCAACAACAACATCACGGTTCGCCACAACGAAGACTACGACCGCGTCGAAGGCGTGGACAACGGTGTGATCCTGCACCTGAAGTCCGGCAAGAAGATCAAGGCCGACGCCTTGCTCTGGTGCAACGGCCGTACGGGTAACACTGATCAGTTGGGTCTGGAAAACATCGGCGTGAAGGTCAACAGCCGTGGCCAGATCGAAGTCGACGAGGCCTACCGCACCTGCGTTCCGAACATTTATGGTGCCGGTGACGTGATCGGCTGGCCGAGCCTGGCCAGTGCTGCTCACGACCAGGGCCGTTCGGCCGCTGGCAGCATCGTCGATAACAACAGCTGGCGCTTTGTGAATGATGTGCCGACCGGCATCTACACCATTCCGGAGATCAGCTCGATCGGCAAGAACGAGCAGGAACTGACTCAGGCGAAAGTGCCGTACGAAGTGGGCAAGGCCTTCTTCAAGAGCATGGCGCGGGCGCAAATCGCCGGCGAGCCTCAAGGCATGCTGAAGATCCTGTTCCACCGCGAGACGCTGGAAGTGCTGGGTGTTCACTGCTTCGGTTATCAGGCGTCGGAGATCGTGCACATCGGTCAGGCGATCATGAGCCAGCCGGGCGAACAGAACACGCTGAAGTACTTCGTCAACACCACGTTCAACTACCCGACCATGGCTGAAGCCTATCGGGTAGCGGCATACGATGGCCTCAACCGGCTTTTTTGAGCGGCTCCGGCCGGTGGCCTGAGCCGGCCGGGGAGACCGATTTCAGCAATTCTCGAGCGTGGCAGTGGCCAAACCGGGAAAGTCTGTAATCAGGCTGTCAACGCCGAAGTCGGCGAGTCTGCGCATCAGCGCGGGCTCGTTGACTGTCCATACCGACACATGCAGTCCCTGACGTTGCGCCTTCTGCAGGCGTTCCGGCGTACACAGGGTCCAGTTCAGCGCCAGAATCTCACAGCCGTAACTTTGGGCGACCTTCAACGGGTCGAGCCAGGCGTATTCGGCCACCAGTCCACGAGAGACGTCCGGCACCAGGTCCAGCGCGGCTTTCAATACTTCGCGTGAGCTTGAGGTGATCGTCACCTTGTCCAGCAAGCCATGCCGTTGCGCCATTTCGCGAATCGCCAGCACCGTCGTCGCGGCACGGGTGCGTGACGCGCTTTTGACTTCCAGTTGCCAGTGCTCGAAATCGCATTGCTCGAACAGCGCTTCCAGCGTAGGAATCGGGCAGGGCTTGATCCAGCCAGGGCCGCCCTTGCGCGCGTCATAGGTCACCAGTTCGGCGGCCATATGTTCAACCACCTTGCCGCGACGGTCGGTGGTGCGCTTGAGGGTCGGGTCGTGAATGACCATCAACTCGCCGTCCATGGACAGGTGCAGGTCCAGTTCGCAGCGGCGCACGCCATGTTTGAGACATTGCTGAAAACTGGTCAGCGTGTTTTCCGGTGCTTCGCCCTTGGCGCCGCGATGGCCGTAGATGAGGGTCACGGTTCTTCCTTAAATTAATTGCCTGATTCGTTGTGTTCGCGGGCCAGGCGTCGTTCCTGGGCCTGCTTCTGCAAAATGTAGCGGGCCAGCAGTTGGCGCTGGGCATCGGTCGGGGTTTGAAACTCGGTGCCGATGTCATAGCCCTCGCCCTTGCGGTCGCAGTGGGTGACCTTGGCCCGCAACAACAGGCCCAGCGCTTGTGGCATCAGCACCAGCTTGACCGACAGGTGAGTACCGGCAGCGAAGGGCGTCGGGTTTTGAAAGTCGATGCCACCTTCGGAGATGATCACCGGCTGCGGCTCGCCGATTTGCCCAAGCACGGTGATTGCGATCACCTGACTCAACAAGTCGATACGTTTGTTCTGGGATTTCAGGAACGCTGCGAGGTTCCGGTCGCGCTCGCTGATCTGGCGCAGCAGGTGTTGCGACTCGAATTCACTCAGGTGAAGTTCGCTGAGCAGGTTGAAGAGCGGGGAAGCATCCTGTAACACTTCCTGGCCCGCCGCTTCGACAGCGGACAGGGACCGAATTTCCAGTGCGATCGAATCCTCGATACGGTAGTATTCGCGGCGATCTTCTTCATCTAATGTCGACATGGCGAACCCATGGTAGCGGCGGTGGTCTGAGTGTAAAGCTGGTTATCGACCCCCGCCACAAGGACGTTCCTTTTCCCTCCGAACAAGCCCCGACATGTTCAGACCTCTCTTCGTATTTATTGGCACGCGTTATACCCGTGCAAAGCGTCGCAATCATTTTGTGTCGTTCATTTCCCTGACCTCGATGATCGGACTCGCCCTCGGCGTTGTCGTGATGATTGTGGTGCTGTCGGTCATGAACGGCTTCGATCATGAGATGCGCACCCGCGTGCTGGGCATGGTGCCCCACGCAACCATCGAGTCCGGTGAACCGATCAGCGACTGGCAAAGCCTGGCCGCCAAGGTCAAGCAGAACCCGCAGGTGACGGCCGTTGCGCCGTTCACTCAGATGCAGGGTCTGCTGACCAACAACGGCAAAGTCTCCAAAGTCCTGCTCAATGCCGTGGACCCTGCGCTGGAACGGCAGGTCTCGATCATTGATAACTTCATGCAGCAGGGCAAGCTCGACGACCTGACGCCTGGCAGTTTCGGCATCGTCATCGGCGACAAGGCGGCGGCCAAGCTCGGCGCGGCCATCGGCGACAAGCTGACATTTGTCGCGCCGGAAGTCACGGTGACCCCCGCCGGAATGTTCCCGCGCATGAAACGCTTTACCGTGGTCGGCATTTTCCATGTCGGCGCCGGTGAGCTCGACGGCTACCTGGGCGTCACCAATCTGCAGGATCTGGCGAAGCTGCACCGCTGGAAACCGGATCAGGTGCAGGGTATCCGGTTGAAGTTCGACGACCTGTTCCAGGCGCCACGCACCGCGTGGACCATCGCCCAGCAGCTCGGTGAAGATCATTATTACGCCCGTGACTGGACCCGCACCCACGGCAATTTGTATCAGGCTATCCGTATGGAAAAAGCCATGATCGGTTTGCTGTTGCTGCTGATCGTCGCCGTTGCGGCGTTCAACATCATTTCCACGCTGGTGATGGTGGTGAACGACAAGAAGGGCGATATCGCGATTTTGCGCACACTCGGCGCCACACCAGGGTCGATCATGGCGATCTTCATGGTGCAGGGCACCGTCATTGGCGTGGTCGGTACGCTGATCGGCGCCGTGGTCGGGATTTTCGCTGCGTTGAACGTCAGCGCCGCGATCTCGGTCCTCGAAGGCCTGATCGGGCACAAATTCCTCAACGCCGACGTGTATTTCATCGATTACCTGCCGTCGCAAGTGCAGAGCCAGGATGTGTTGATGGTCTGCGCCGCCGCGTTGGTCCTGAGTTTCCTCGCCACCCTGTATCCAGCCTGGCGTGCCGCGCGCACCCAGCCTGCGGAGGCGTTACGTTATGAGTGAGTCGGGCATGAGTGATAAAGCAATCTTGAGCTGCCGCAACCTGGGCAAGTCCTACTTGGAAGGCCCGGAGTCGGTCGAGGTCCTGGCCGGTCTGCAACTGGAGCTGCATCCAGGCGAGCGCGTGGCGATCGTCGGAACGTCGGGTTCGGGTAAAAGTACCTTGCTCAACCTGCTGGGCGGCCTCGACACGCCGACCAAGGGCAGCGTCTGGCTCGACGGTGAAGAGCTTTCGGCACTGAGCGAAAAGAATCGTGGCCTGCTGCGTAACCGTTCCCTCGGGTTCGTGTACCAGTTCCACCATTTGCTGCCGGAATTCACCGCGCTGGAAAACGTCTGCATGCCGCTGTTGATCGGCAAAACCTCGATCCCGCAAGCGCGTCAGCGTGCAACGGCATTGTTGGAGCGGGTAGGGCTGGGCCATCGTCTGGAGCACAAACCGGCTGAATTGTCCGGTGGCGAACGCCAGCGTGTGGCCATTGCCCGTGCGCTGGTGAATAAGCCAGGGCTGGTGATGCTCGACGAGCCGACCGGCAACCTCGACTCCCACACCGCCCAGGGCATTCAGGATTTGATGCTGGAACTCAGCACCTCGATGCGCACGGCGTTCCTGGTGGTGACTCACGACATGAACCTGGCTCGCCAGATGGATCGCGTCCTGCATTTGCAGGAAGGTTACCTGACCCCCATCTGATTGGCTGAAACCCGGCGTCACTGAACAGTGCGTCGGGTCTTTTATTTTTATACGGTGCCCCAGCGAATGTTCAGACCGTTATCGATCTTTATCGGCATGCGCTATACCCGCGCCAAGCGCCGCAATCGCTTTGTCTCCTTCATCTCGATGACGTCGATGATCGGCCTCGCCCTCGGCGTGCTTTCGATGATCGTGGTGTTGTCGGTGATGAATGGCTTTCAGCGCGAAATGAGTTCGCGCATCCTCGGCATGGTGCCGCATGCGACCATCGTCGGTGTGAACCCGATCGACGATTGGCAGCCGGTTGCCGCCGCCGCGATGAAAAATCCCGAAGTGACGGCGGCGGTGCCGTTCACCGAGATGGAAGGCATGCTCTCTTATAAAGGCACGATGCAGCCGATCCAGGTCAGCGGTGTCGATCCTGCGCTGGAAGGCAAGGTGTCGATCGTTGCTCAGCACATTGTCCAGGGCCGACTCGATGCCTTGAAGCCGGGCGAGTTTGGCGTGGTGGTCGGTGAAATCACGGCGCGGCGCTTCCGCTTGAATGTCGGCGACAAAATCACCCTGATCGTGCCGGAAGTCAGCAATGCACCGGGGGGCATTACCCCGCGCATGCAGCGACTGAACGTTGTGGGCGTGTTCAAGGTGGGCGCTGAGCTGGACGGCTCCATGGCGCTGATCCACGTCGCCGATGCCGCGCAGATGCAGCATTGGCAGCCGAATCAGGTGCAGAGCGTGCGCTTGGCGGTGAAGGACTTGTACGCTGCGCCGAAGGTCTCCAGCGACATTGCTGGCGGGCTGGGCGCTGCTTACAAGGCTGACGACTGGACCCACACCCAGGGCAGTCTGTTCAGTGCGATGAAAATGGAAAAAACCATGATCGGCCTGCTGTTGCTGATGATCGTCGCCGTGGCGGCGTTCAATATCATCGCGACCCTGATCATGGTCGTGAACGACAAGGGCGCGGACATCGCGATCCTGCGGACCATTGGTGCGACGCCGCGGCAGATCATGGCGATCTTCATGGTGCAGGGCACGGTGATCGGCATTGTCGGGACCTTGATCGGTGGCGTGCTGGGCGTGATTGCGGCGCTGAACGTCAGTGAAATGGTGGGATGGATTGAGCGGGTGAGCGGGCAGCACATCTTCAGTTCTGACGTGTATTTCGTCAGTAACTTGCCGTCTGAACTGCAGGGTGGGGATGTGTTGTTGATCTGCTCGGCAGGGTTCATCTTGAGCTTCCTCGCTACCGTTTACCCAGCGTGGCGGGCGGCGAAGATCGAGCCGGCTTACGCGTTGCGGTATTCGTAAGCCCTGAAATCGTCATCGCGAGCAAGCTCGCTCCCACATTGGATCTGAGTCGACTCGGACAAGTGTGGGAGCGAGCTTGCTCGCGATGGGGCCTGTCTTGCTGACCTCAATCTCCCTTTGGTAATTCGATTACAAACCTAGTCCATCCGTTATCCGACTCACAGCGAATCTGCCCACCATGGGCACGGATGATCGACTGGGTAATCGCCAATCCCAATCCCGCGTGTTCACTGCTGCCTTCCTGTCGCGACGGATCAGCCCGGTAGAAGCGATCAAACAACCGAGGCAGCAACGCCCCGTCAATGCCATTTCCGCTGTTCTCTACCGTAAGACTCAACCCTTTAGGTTGATCGACAATCCGGACCCGAACCTCACCCCCGACCGGTGTGAACCGCAACGCGTTATCCAGCAAATTCGAAAGCGCCCGCCGCAACATGCTGCGGTCGCCCTCCATGCGAGCAGCTCCGTTGCGGCTCAACGTCACCCGAGTGTCCTCGGCCAACGGCGCAAAAAATTCCAGCAGCAGATCCGCTTCTTCCGCCAGTTCCAGTGGTTCGCGCTTGGGCATCAGCAACCCATGGTCAGCCTTGGCCAGGTACAACATGTCGTTGACCAGTTGCGCCATCCACTGCAGTTCTTCGAGGTTACTGTGCAGCGCTTCGCGGTAATCCTCGATGGGCCGTGGGCGGGTGAGGGTGACCTGAGTGTGGGTCAACAGGTTTGACAATGGCGTGCGCAGTTCATGGGCGATGTCGGCGGAGAAGGCCGAGAGTCGTTGAAAAGAGTCGTCGAGGCGCCCGAGCATGGCGTTGAAGCTGTGAGCCATTTCCGCGAGCTCTGGCGGCATGTTTTCTTCGGGCAGGCGTGCGTTGAGCGATTGCGCCGAAACACCGCTGGCGACTGCACTCATGCGTCGCAGCGGCCGCAAGCCACTGCGCGCGGCCCATGCGCCGAGCAGGGCGGTGGCCAGGGCTGACAAACCCACCGTCAGCCAGATCAGGTGCTGCATGCGTTGCAGAAAGTGCTGGTGATGAGTGATGTCCAGCAGCAGGATTAGTTGCGGTGAATCAGGCTTGTCGACAAACAGCGGCGCATTCAGGACACGATAGTCGGTGCCGTCGTCGTTCAGGGTCGACAAACCCGGTTTTTGCGCAAGCTTATCGGGCAGGCGCGATGAGCTGTCATACCAGCGCTGGCCATCGCTGCCCGTGATCCGTAGCGACAGATCAGCCTGCCGGCTCAATTCATCGGCCAGTTTTATTTCGCTTTCACTCGACTGAATGTCATGCAGCGCCCGGCGCAAGCCAATCAACTTGCCATCCAGCAATTGCTGATCGAGTTCGATGAAATGCGCCTCACTGGCACGACTGAACAGCACCCCGGCAAACAGCGAAACCACGGCCGTGCACGCGGCAAACAGCAGCGCCAGACGACTGCTTAACGAAAGTCGGCGCATCAGGCGGGGCGCTCTTCAAGGACGTAACCCATGCCGCGTACGGTGTGGATCAACTTGTTCGCAAAGTCATCGTCGATCTTCAGGCGCAGACGGCGGATTGCGACTTCGATGACATTGGTGTCGCTGTCGAAATTCATGTCCCACACCTGAGAGGCGATCAGCGACTTGGGCAAGACTTCGCCCTGACGGCGCAGGAGCATTTCCAGCAGGGCGAATTCCTTGGCCGTCAGGTCGATACGCTGACCGCCGCGCTCAACCCGGCGACGGATCAAATCCAGTCGAAGATCGGCCAGTTGCAGGCTGGTTTCCTGTGGCGTGGCGCTGCCGCGCCGCAACAGGCTGCGGACCCGGGCCAGCAGTTCGGAAAAGGCGAACGGCTTGACCAGGTAATCGTCGGCGCCCAGTTCGAGGCCGTGAACCCTGTCCGCCACCGCGTCGCGTGCGGTCAGAAACAGTACCGGCGTGTCGAGGCCAGCACCCCGCACTGCTTGCAGAATCTGCCAGCCATCGCGGCCGGGCAACATCACATCGAGGATCAGCAGCGCGTAATCACCGCTCAACGCCAGTTGCTGGCCGGTGCTGCCGTCAGCCACGAGTTCGGTGTTGAAACCGGCCTCGGTCAGGCCCTGGCGCAGGTAATGGCCCGTTTTCGGTTGGTCTTCGACGATCAGCAGTTTCATGGTCAACTCGGGCAAATGGAACGAACGCTTTATACCGTGGGCTGTGTGAGTGCAGGCCAACCTGACAAAGTTGTAATCTGTCTGTCAGGTTGCGGGCAGTGGTGGCAGTTTAGAGTTTTCCACAGGCTGAACCTTATCTTGTTGGAGTACGACTATGTTTTTGCGCAAATCTCTGGTGCTGACGGCGTATTTGCTGGCGCTGAGTTCGCCGGTATGGGCATCGCCAACGACGACTTATGATTTCGGTCAGCCGGCCCCGGCGGCCAAGGCTACCCGCAGCGTTGAAGTGGTGATGGGCGATATGTCGTTTACGCCGAAGGCCATCGATATCAAGGCCGGTGAGACGGTTCGTTTTGTGCTGGTGAATAAAGGTCAATTGCTCCACGAATTCAACCTCGGGGACACGGCGATGCATGCAAAGCATCAGCAGGAAATGCTGAAGATGCAGCAGAGCGGCATGCTCACGCCTACAGGCATGAAGAACATGGACCACGACGCCATGGCCGGCATGGACCATGGAATGATGAAACACGACGACCCGAATAGCGTCCTCGTAGAACCGGGGAAAACTGCAGAATTGACCTGGACCTTTACCAAAGCCACCAACCTGGAATTTGCCTGCAATATCCCCGGCCATTACCAGGCCGGCATGGTCGGCAAGTTGACTGTCAGTCAGTAAGCACTCAAAGGTGGGAGCAAAGGCTGGTAGAATCCGCTGATTCTTCAGTCAGGTTTCCGCCATGCATCCCGCAGCCGAACACTCGCCGCTGGGCAAATCCAGCGAATACATCGCCACATACACACCGTCCTTGCTGTTTCCGATCCCGCGCACAGCGAAATGGGCGGAGCTGGGCCTGACGGCGCAAACCCTGCCGTATAAAGGTGTGGATTTCTGGAACTGCTTCGAGCTGTCGTGGTTGTTGCCGTCGGGCAAGCCAGTCGTGGCGATTGGTGAGTTCAGCATCCCGGCGGACTCGCCAAATATCATCGAATCAAAGTCGTTCAAGCTGTATCTGAACTCCCTGAACCAGACGCCGTTTGCCGACACCGCGAGCCTTGAAGCGACGCTGATGAAAGACCTGTCGGCCGCTGCCGGCAAACCGGTGGGCGTGCGGATTCGCAGCTTGAAGGATGTCGAGGCCGAAGGTGTCGTGGCGTTGCCGGGCGTGTGTATCGATGACCTGGATATCAGCGTCAGCAATTATGAACATCCACGT
Organism: Pseudomonas sp. ASL7; assembly: GCF_056680375.1. Classification (NCBI taxonomy): domain Bacteria; kingdom Pseudomonadati; phylum Pseudomonadota; class Gammaproteobacteria; order Pseudomonadales; family Pseudomonadaceae; genus Pseudomonas; species Pseudomonas sp. ASL7. The sequence goes on from NZ_CM155279.1 coordinate 454,253, forward strand.
CCGGAGCTGCTGCGTTGCGATGATTCGCGGATTGTCGAAGAAAGCGTGCACAGTCATTTACTCAAATCCAACTGCCCGGTGACCAGTCAGCCGGACTGGGGGAGTGTGGCGGTAGAGTACCGTGGCGCGGCGCTGGATCACGCGAGTTTGCTGGAGTACATCGTGAGCTTCCGTCAGCACTCCGACTTCCATGAGCAGTGCGTGGAGCGAATTTTCCTTGATCTGCAGCGGTTGCTCAAACCCGAGAAATTGACGGTGTATGCACGATATGTACGTCGCGGCGGGTTGGACATCAACCCCTATCGCAGCACTGAAGAAGTGCAGCTGCCGAACCATCGACTGGTCCGCCAATAAAGCCCCCCCTGTAGGAGCGAGCTTGCTCGCGAGGGTGTGTCAGCTGCATTGATGTCGACTGACACACCCTCGCGAGCAGGCTCGCTCCCACAGGGGGTTGCATTTCAAGTCTGCAGATATGAAAAAGCCCCGCCATTGATAGCGGGGCTTTTTTGTATCTGACAGGTTCAGACCCCGATACTGACCAAGGTTTGCGCAATATTGCGCAAGGTGCCGGCAATAACGGGGTGTTCAAGTTCGAAGCGTTCGACAGCCCGGTTGACGCCGTCGGCCAGGCTGGAATCCTTGGTTTTGGTTTCGAGCTCTAGCTCAAGCTCGATTTGTTGCATCAGCACGTGCAGGTCTTCGCGCTCGGCTTCGGACAGCGGAGGATTCTGTTCCAATTGCTCGCGCAGAGTATTGAGCTGTTCTTGCAGTTCGCGGGCAGGCATGGCGTTCTTCCTTTTATCGATAGGCACTGGCATAGACCGCAGCAGCACGCCAAAAGTCTATGGCTGACCTTTAGATTAATCCACTCGCGCACAACGTGCATGATCTCGATCAGGGCTTTTCGCCCTTGAGTCGGCGCAAACTGATGTCTGCCAGGCAGGTGTCCAGTTCACCGAGGTGGTCAATCACCGAATGCACGCCCAGACCGAACAGCTGGACCGTCGCCTTGCCCCGTTTGAATTCCCTTTCCTGTTGAGTCAGCGCCTGCCATTCGTTGGGCGCCATTGCGCAAAGCGAGCCGCAGGATGCCAGGCCAATCGTCCACAACCCGGCATTGAGCCCGGCTTGCAGCAATCGCGGTTCGCCGCTGACCAGCACGCAACCCTCCAGGCGTTCGACATTCAAGGTCATTAACGCTTGCCAGCAGGCATTCGGTGCCGGCCAAGGGTTGTTTGTTTCTGGATGTTGCGAGGGTTTGATCCAGTCCGGCAAGGCGGCGGCCAGTGAGTGGCTGAGGGCAGGGGGGAGCTCATCGAGCCAGGCACAGGGGATCTGCTGACGTTGCAGACTGCGCAGACTCTCCAGCGCGCCAGGTGTCACCTCGGCGTGTTCGGCAACAGGACCGTCATGCGGGCGCGTGCGGGCGCCGAAATCCACCAGGCAACCACTGAGACCGAACAACACGGCGGTCAGGCTGGGCGCAACGAGGGGCAATGTTTCGGCATGTGGCATGTCAACGTCCCTGAAATAGTGACAAGGCTAGGCGTCGCCGGTGACAGTTGAGTGACATTGTTGTGAATCGCTCACAATCATGACCAATCATCCGTAGGCCACCGCGCCCGATGCTGCCTAATCCGGCTTTTACGTCTTATACTAACCAGCTTAACGCCCGGGCCCAGTGCCCGCGCCAGTACCATTCCAAGGAGTTTTTCTATGCGCTGGAGCAATCGTCTCGCTCAGCTTTGTGTGTGTGCCAGTGTATTGCTGGTTCCGTTTGTTGCTCAGGCCGCTTCGGAAGACGATCCTTGGGAAAGCATCAACCGTCCAATCTACAAGTTCAATGATGTACTCGACACTTACGCGCTGAAACCTTTGGCTAAAGGCTACCAGTACGTGACACCTCAATTTGTCGAAGATGGCATTCACAACTTCTTCCAGAACATCGGTGATGTGCGCAACCTGGCCAACGATGTCCTGCAGGCCAAGCCAGCCGCAGCCGGCGTTGATACGGCGCGTCTGATTTTCAACACCACCTTCGGCTTGCTGGGGGTTATCGATGTCGGCACCAAAATGGGCCTGCACCGCAATGACGAAGACTTTGGCCAGACACTCGGCCATTGGGGCGTAGGCAGCGGTCCTTACGTGATGCTGCCGTTCTTCGGCCCAAGCACCTTGCGTGATGCGCCGTCCAAGTACATCGACACCTACACCGGCCCTTATCGTTACGTTGACGATGTAGCGGTGCGCAATTCGTTCTTCGCTCTGGATACCATCGACACTCGCGCGAGCCTGCTGTCGTCCGAGAAGCTGATCACCGGCGACAAGTACATCTTTATCCGCGAAGCGTACTTGCAGAACCGCGAATTCAAAGTCAAAGACGGCAAGGTCGTAGACGATTTTTGATCTCGACCGCCCTGTAGGAGCGAGCTCGCTCGCGATGGTTGTTAACGATAACGCTTGTTTACTGGCTAAACGCGGCGCTCTTGAGTCCATCGCGAGCAAGCTCGCTCCTCCAAGGGGATCCGGGTTATTTCATCTTCAGGATTGTAAGCCCAAGTTTCTGACTGCTGCCGTCCTGTTCCCTGATCCACACCACTTCTGTGTCGGCTTCAAGCCCCTTGAGGGCTGCGTGCTCTGAATCTATCCGTATGCTCAAGTGGTCACCGACCTTGAACGAGCGCGGTGCTTTTACCTGCATGCCACTGCTGGAAAGGTCGATACAGACGGCTGCAACCTCGTCTCCTTGATGAATCAGCGATACATCGGCATCGACCCGCATGCGGATGAAGTCACGCTTTTCGCTGTAGTCCCGATCGATTTGACTCATGGGCTTGGACCTTCCATTGGGTTACGGTTTTGCCTGTTCTTATAACTCTCGGTGATTTGACAAGTAAAGACGTCAGGCGACCATCGGCGTGAGCTTGAAACGCCCCGCGGATGGGAGTACCGTCTGCGCCTTAGAAGGGCACCTCTGGTGTACCTGTGTGTAGGGCAAACGCTCGAAAACAGTGCAGCAGAGAGGCTAGAAAGCGAATCCAGTAGTGTGAGCCGGGCCAAAAAACCCCGCCTGCTACGCCAACCTAATTCTGGCGCCGTTTGCCCACATGCCAAAAACCAGTGCCACGCTGCTGATAATCGATGATGACGAAGTAGTGCGCGCGAGCCTCGCCGCCTATTTGGAAGACAGTGGTTTCAGCGTCCTGCAGGCCAGCAATGGCCAGCAGGGACTTCAGGTATTCGAGCAAGACAAGCCCGACTTGGTCATCTGCGATCTGCGCATGCCGCAGATGGGCGGACTCGAACTTATCCGCCAGGTCACCGAGCTGTCGCCGCAAACCCCGGTCATCGTGGTTTCGGGCGCTGGCGTGATGAACGACGCAGTCGAGGCCCTGCGCCTGGGCGCGGCGGACTACCTGATCAAGCCTCTCGAAGATCTGGCTGTGCTCGAGCACTCTGTGCGCCGGGCCCTGGATCGCGCGCGTCTGTTGCTGGAAAACCAGCGCTACCGCGAGAAGCTGGAAAAGGCCAATCGCGAGCTTGAAGCCAGCCTGAACCTGCTCCAGGAAGACCAGAATGCCGGTCGCCAGGTGCAGATGAACATGCTGCCGGTCAGCCCCTGGACCATCGACGAGTTCAAGTTTGCTCACCAGATCATCCCGTCGCTGTACCTGTCGGGTGATTTTGTCGACTACTTTCGGGTCGACGAGCGTCGGGTCGCCTTTTACCTGGCGGACGTTTCAGGGCATGGCGCCTCTTCAGCCTTCGTGACCGTGCTGCTGAAATTCATGACCACGCGCTTGCTGTTCGAGTCCAAGCGCAGCGGTACATTGCCTGAATTCAAGCCTTCAGAGGTCCTTGGTCATATCAACCGAGGCCTGATCAGTTGTAAGCTGGGTAAACACGTCACAATGGTCGGTGGAGTCATCGACGAGGAGACAGGTTTGTTGACCTATAGCATCGGCGGTCATTTGCCGTTGCCAGTGTTGTACACGCCAGACAGTGTTCGTTATCTGGAAGGGCGCGGTCTGCCGGTGGGCCTCTTCAATGAAGCCACCTACGAAGACCACGTGCTGGAGCTGCCGCCGACGTTCAGCCTGACGCTGATGTCCGATGGCATTCTGGACCTTTTGCCAGAACCAACACTCAAAGAAAAAGAAGCGGCTTTGCCTCAACGGGTCAAGGCAGCGGGCGGCAGCCTGGATGGTCTGCGGCAGGTTTTTGGATTGGCCACGCTAGGGGAGATGCCGGATGATATCGCCCTGTTGGTGTTGAGCAGGAATCTTTAATGAGTACCGGTAGAATCCAGTTCGCCGAGCAGGATGGCACCTTCGTCCTGAAGTTCGTCGGTGAAGTTCGCCTGACCCTGTGTTCGGCGTTGGATGCGACAATTGAGCGGATCTTCACGGCGTTGAACTTCAACGCGATCGTGATCGACCTGACCGAAACCCGCAGCATCGACAGCACCACCCTTGGCCTGCTGGCCAAGCTGTCGATACTGTCGCGGCAAAAAGTCGGCTTGCTTCCGACCGTCGTCACCACCCACGAAGACATCACCCGGCTGCTGCAGTCCATGGGCTTCGAGCAGGTGTTCAACATCGTTGACCGCCCGATTCCGTGTCCTGAATGCCTGACCGACCTGCCAGATCAGGATCAGTCCGAAGAGGTGGTGCGAATCAAAGTGCTCGAGGCGCACAAGATCCTCATGGGCCTCAATGACTCCAATCGTGAAGCGTTTCATGACCTCGTGAATGCGCTGGAGCGTCACTGATTCCACAATGTGATGTGGCCGGTCTGGCCCCTTCGCGAGCAGGCTCGCTCCCACACAGTGTGGGAGCGAGCCTGCTCGCGAAGGCGGCCTGACAAACACTACACATCTCGGCGCGACCTCCAATACCCAAATTCAGCACACAAAAAAGGGCGAACCCGTCAAGGTTCGCCCTTTTTGCGTTTGCTCTATTGAATCAGAGCTTGGCTTGAAGCAGTGCTTCGAGTTTTTCCTGGTCACGGGCGAACTGACGAATGCCTTCAGCCAGTTTCTCGGTTGCCATGGCATCCTCGTTGGACAACCAGCGGAATTGCGCTTCATTCAGGTTCAAGCGTGCTTCACCCGCATGCCCCGGCGCCAATTTGCGCTCCAGTTTGCCAGTATCCGCTGCCAGCTTATCGATCAAGTCCGGGCTGATGGTCAGGCGGTCACAACCGGCCAGTTGCTCGATCTGGTTCAGGTTACGGAAACTCGCGCCCATCACGACGGTTTTGTAGTCATTGGCTTTGTAGTAGTTGTAGATACGGGTCACCGATTGCACGCCCGGATCATCCGCGCCGGTGTAGTCGTTGCCGTTGGCTTTCTTGTACCAGTCGTAGATACGGCCCACGAATGGCGAAATCAGGAACACGCCCGCATCGGCACACGCGGCGGCCTGAGCGAACGAGAACAGCAGCGTGAGGTTGGTCTGGATGCCTTCTTTTTCCAGAATCTCGGCAGCGCGGATGCCTTCCCAAGTGGACGCGATCTTGATTAATACACGGTCGCGGCCAATGCCGGCCTTGTCGTACAGATCGATCAGACGGTGCGCGCGCTTCAAGACGGCATCAGTGTCAAACGACAGCCGCGCATCCACTTCAGTGGAAATACGGCCGGGAATGACCTTCAGGATTTCTTGCCCCACCGCAACGCCAAAACGGTCGCTGGCCAGGCCCACATCGCCCTTGCAGTCGTTGACGCAAGCGTTCAGCAACTCGGCATAACCGGGAATGGCCGCCGCTTTGAGCAGCAGGGAAGGGTTGGTCGTAGCGTCCACGGGTTTAACGCGAGCGATTGCTTCGAAGTCGCCGGTGTCGGCAACGACGGTGGTGATCTGTTTGAGTTGTTCCAGCTTGGAAGTCATGGGCGTGCTCTGTCCTATGGGTCTGTTGACATTACCCGAGCGCTGACAGCCACTCAAGGGCACGTAGGTGTATCGATGGCCTCAGCGGCAACAACCTGAAAACGGCTGTTTGAATGGCGAGGCGCGGTGTCGATAAATACGATGCCAAAATGCGGCACAGGTTCAACGCAACTGACAGGCAGGCCCGTAGGAGCGAGCTTGCTCGCGATGGACTCGAAAGCGCCGCATTCAGCCAGAAAACACGCGTATTCGTTAACGACCATCGCGAGCAGGCTCGCTCCTACAGCACAGCAGCGAGCGCCCCCCTTTTTCATGTTTCCCGCGACGCAGCGGTCATTACACGCGGAACTGATCCATCAAGCTTTGCTGTTGATTGGCCAGGCTGTTGAGCGATTGGCTCACCCGGGCAGACTCATTGGCCTGACCCGAGAGCGACTCGGTCACATCCCGGATGGTCGCCACGTTGTTATTGATCTCTTCGGCCACAGCGCTTTGCTCCTCGGCGGCACTGGCGATCTGCAGGTTCATGTCGCTGATCACCGTCACCGCGTCGCCAATTTGGCGCAGCGCGGTTACGGCCTGGCTGACCTGCTCGACACTGCCCTGAGCTTGACGATGGCTGTTGTTCATCGAGCCCACCACCTCCTGCGTGCCGCTCTGCAACTGCTCGATCACCAGGCGGGTTTCTTCGACCGACTCCTGGGTCCGACGCGCCAGGTTGCGTACTTCATCGGCCACCACGGCAAAACCGCGTCCGGCTTCACCCGCGCGGGCCGCCTCGATCGCGGCGTTGAGCGCCAGCAGGTTGGTCTGTTCGGCGATGGCGCGAATCACTTCCAGCACCGAACCGATTTTCTCGCTGTTGGCCGCCAGCCCTTCGACTTGCACCATCGCCGCGCTCATGTCGGCGGCGAGGTTGTCGATGCTGGTGGTGGTCTGATCGATCACGGTCAGGCCGCGACGGGTAGCGTGGTCGGCATCCCGCGCCGCGTGGGCGGCTTGCGCGGCACTGCGGGCGACATCCTGGGCGGTGGCGCTCATTTCGTGAGATGCGGTCGCGACCTGGTCCACCTGGCGGTATTGCTGCTCCATGCCTGCGCTGGTCTGGGTGGCGATGGCGGAGGATTGATCCGCCGTGCTGCGAGCGTCCTGCACCGAGCGTTTGACCTCGGCGATGATGGGTTGCAACTTGTCGAGGAAGCGGTTGAACCAACCGGCCAACTGGCCCAGTTCGTCCTTCTTGTCGTAGTCCAGGCGGCGGGTCAGGTCGCCTTCGCCGCTCGCAATGTCTTCCAGCATGTGCGCCACGCCGAGGATCGGCTTGGTGACGCTACGCGCCATCAGCCACACCAGCAACAGGCCAATCAGCGCGGCCAGCACGCCCAGGCCGAGTTCGACGAGTGTGCCGGCCGTGTTGCTGTCATCGAGTTGTTTTTTCAGCGCTTCGGCTGGGCCGATCAGGACTTTTTCCGGGACATCGAGCAGCACGCCCCACGACTTGCCGCCGGGAATCGGCTGGAACGGCGACAGCACTTTCAATTGCTGATTGCTGCGCAGGCTTAGGGTGTGGGTGCTGGAAGCGAGCATGCGGATCAGCTCGGCACCGCTGGTTTTGTCCACGGCCTCCAGGCGCTGACTGAGTTTGCTGGCGTCCGGGCTGTAACCGGCGAGCAAACCGGCCGGGCTGATGATGCTGACATTGGTCTGGCCGTCATAAAGCTTCTTGCTGGCGCCCTGGCTGACCGCTTGCAGGCTGTTGAGGTTGATATCAACCGACAGCGAAGCGATGACCTTGCCGTTGACCATCAGCGGGAAAACGATGCTGGTCATCAGCACGTTCTGGCCGTTGATCATGTAAAAGTAGGGTTCGATCACACACGGCTTGAGCGTCGTGCGCGGGCAGGTGAACCAGGCGTTGGCCGATTCGCCGCTGGGGCCGGTGCGGGTGTCGGCAATGTCGCTTTCCGGCAGTGGCATGGAGGTCAGTTGGCCTGGGGTCGATTGCGACCAGTACAAGGCAAAGCGCCCCTTGTCGTTGCTGCCGACTTCGCTCTGGCCGGCGAACAGTTCGTCCTTGCCGTCCAGACCGTTGGGTTCGAACACCAAGGATAGTCCGAGCAAGTCCGGGTTGGCTTGCAGGGCCGACTTGACCTGACGGGTCATGTCCTCACGCAGGTCGAAGGCATCGAGAAAGCGCTTCTCGGCCTGCTCGCGCAGAAACAGCACCTGACGCGAAAAGCCGTGGCCGTATTGGTAAGCGTCCATAAACTGCTGACGAATGTTCAGCGCCTGGTTCTCGCCCTGGGATTCGATCCGGGCCTGGGCAGCTTCGTTGAGCATCTCCATGCTTGAGGCTTTCACCAGCGCGGAGCTGTGCTCCATGCGATACAGCGAAAGACCCACGAGCAGGGTCACGACACCGGCCAGGCAAAGCCCGGCCAACAGGGTGATCTTCCATTGAATGGAAAGTTGTCTGAGCGACATGGAGACGTCCTTATTCGATATATATCTGAGACTTTGCACTGTAGCGGCCGTGATTCGGCTTTCTTGATGGTCCCGGACGATAACCACCGCCCCCTGTAGGAGCGAGCTTGCTCGCGAATGACCTAAGAGCAACGCGTTTATTCAGGAGGAGCGCGTTATCGTTAACGTCCTTCGTCGGAACGCCGCCCGGAGCAAGCTCGCTCCTACAGGGGGCAGGATGCCTTCACGACTCAACTTTTGGTTTTGTGTGCCGTTAAAGCCTTTAACCACGCCAACAAAATCAGAGTGAACGTCATGCGCATGAGCCTGAAGGCCAAAGTCCTGTCCCTTGCCGTTCTCCCGGTGTTGCTCTTTGCGCTGGTCATCAGCGTGGCCACGTTGTTCATTCTCCAGGAACAGGCTCACAAGGAAGTCGAGGAAACGCGTCAGCGTCTGCTCAGCGATGCCAAGGCGACCCTGCAAAGTTACGTCGCCGTGGCCATGACCACGATCAAACCGCTCTATGACGCCGCCGCTCCCGGCGATGACGCGGCACGGGCCCAGGCGATCAAGTTGCTGTCGAGTATCACCTATGACAAGGAAGGCTATTTCTTCGGCTACGACTCCAACACCGTGCGCCTGTTCAAGGCCAACAGTTCCGAAGGCGTGGGCCAGAGCTTCAAGGACAACCGTGATCCGAATGGTGTCTACGTCAACCGCGACCTGGTAAATGTCGCGAAGGACGGCACGCACTACCTGCAATACAGTTCGCCGTTGCCCGGCAACAGCCAGGTGCAGGTGCCCAAACTGGGTTACACCGAATACCTGTCGAAGTGGGACATGGCGGTCGGTACGTCGGTGAACCTCGACGGTATCGAGGCGCAAGTCGCGCTGGTTGAGGCCAAGGTGCAGGAGCGGATGGAAGGGGTGGTGTTAACCATTGCCGGCCTCGCCGCCGTGATGTTGCTGGTGATCGCCGCTGTCGGGATGCTGCTGGCCAACACCATTCTGCGTCCGCTGAACCAGATGAAAGCCAACCTCGACGACATCGCGGCGGGCGAGGGTGACCTGACCCGGCGCTTGACGATCACCCGTCAGGACGAACTCGGTGAGCTGGCCGGCTCGTTCAACCGTTTCGTCGACAAGATCCACGGCCTGGTGCGCCAGATCACTGAAATGACGTCGCAACTGACCGGGCTGGTCAATCAAGTCTCTGACCAGGCCCAGCGTTCGGATCAGGCGATGGAGCGTCAGCGTCACGAAACCGATCAGGTCGCCACGGCGATCAACGAAATGTCGGCTGCCGCCCAGGAAGTCGCCAAAAGCGCACAAAACGCAGCGGTGGCTGCCCAGCAGACTGACGAAGAAGGTCAGGCTGCCAAGCGTGTGGTCGCGGGCAGCATTGTGAAAATTCACGCGTTGGTGGATGACATTCGCAGCAGCGGCCTGTCCCTCGACAGCTTGCAAAAAGACGTGTCGTCGATCGTCAGCGTGCTGGGTGTGATCCGCTCGATTGCCGATCAGACCAACCTGCTGGCGCTCAACGCTGCCATCGAAGCGGCCCGGGCCGGTGAGGCTGGCCGGGGGTTTGCCGTGGTGGCGGATGAGGTCCGTGCGCTGGCCAGTCGCACACAAATCAGTACCCAGGAAATCCAGGGCATGATCGACCGTTTGCAGGCCGGCACCCAATCGGCGGTGGAAGCCATGCGTCGATCCAGCGAGGCCGGCGATGGCACTTCGGCCCAGGCCAACGAGGCGGGCGCCTCGCTGGATACCATGGCTCAGTTGATCGCCACCATTAACTCGATGAACGCTCAGATTGCCAGCGCCGCCGAGGAGCAGACCGCCGTGGCCGAGGAGATCAATCGCAGCGTGCATCAGATTGCCGTGGCGGTGGACAGCGTCGCCGACGAAACCCAGCTTGGTGCCCAAACCTCCCGCAGTCTGGCAGAACTCGGTAAGCGCCTGGGCCAACTGGTCGGACAGTTCCGTATCTGACACTGCAACCCCCGTAGGAGCGAGCTTGCTCGCGATGGAGTGTCAGTCGACACCTTGTTTAGCTGACACTCCATCGCGAGCAAGCTCGCTCCTACAGGGGAGACAGGCATAGCGCCGATCCGCAGCGGGCGGCGATCTTTTCAGGGCGGGCACGCGTAGAATTGCGACCTGAATCAGATCGTGAGGTTGCAGTGGTGGATTTACAGCAGGGCTTCGTCCTGACCCGGCATTGGCGCGACACCCCGGCCGGCACGGAAGTCGAGTTCTGGCTGGCGACCGATAGCGGTCCTCAGCGAATCCGCCTGCCTTATCAACCGTCGGTGGCGTTTATTCCGGCGGCTCAACGTGAGCACGCTGAACAGGTGTTGCATGGCGAAAAAAACGTCGAGCTGCGGCCTTTGGCGCTGCTCGATTTCGAGCACCGCCCGGTGCTCGGTCTGTATTGCCAGCAGCACGGTCAGTTGATGCGACTGGAAACCGCGCTGCGCAAGTCCGGCGTTGAGATGTTCGAAGCTGACATTCGCCCGCCCGAGCGCTACATGATGGAGCGATTCATCACGGCACCGGTCATCTTCGGCGGCACACCGAGTGCCGATGGCCTGCTGCTCGACGCGCAGATGAAACCCGATCCCGACTATCGACCGACCTTGAAACTGGTCTCCCTGGACATCGAAACCACCGCCCAGGGCGAGTTGTATTCCATCGCGCTGGAAGGCTGCGGTGAGCGCCAGGTCTACATGCTCGGCCCGCCCAATGGCGACGATTCTGGTGTGGATTTCCAGCTCGAGTACTGCGACTCCCGAACCCTGCTGCTGAAAAGACTCAACGAATGGTTTGCCCGGCATGACCCTGACGCGATCATCGGCTGGAACCTCGTGCAGTTCGATTTGCGGGTGCTGCACGAACACGCCCGACGTCTGGCGGTGCCGCTAAAGCTCGGGCGTGGCGGCGAGGAAATGCAGTGGCGTGAACACGGCAGCCGCAACCATTACTTCGCCTCGGCCGCCGGCCGATTGATCATCGACGGTATCGAGTCCCTACGCTCGGCGACCTGGAGCTTCCCCTCGTTCAGCCTGGAAAATGTCGCGCAGACCCTGCTCGGCGAGGGTAAGTCGATCAGCACGCCGTACCAGCGCATGGATGAAATCAATCGCATGTTCGCCGAGGACAAGCCGGCGCTGGCCAAGTACAACCTCAAGGATTGCGAACTGGTCACGCGGATCTTTGCCAAGACCCAGTTGCTGACGTTTCTGCTGGAACGGGCCAGTGTCACCGGTCTGCCGGCAGATCGCAGCGGCGGTTCGGTGGCGGCGTTCACTCACCTCTACATGCCGCTGATGCACCGCCAAGGCTTCGTCGCGCCCAATCTCGGCGGTCGACCACCCCAAGCCAGCCCCGGTGGTTTTGTCATGGACTCGCAACCGGGGCTCTACGAATCGGTGCTGGTGCTCGACTACAAGAGCCTTTATCCGTCGATCATCCGCACTTTCCTGATCGATCCGGTGGGGCTGATCGAGGGACTCAAACATCCCGACGACAGCGAGTCCGTACCCGGATTCCGTGGCGCGCGTTTTTCCAGGACCCGGCATTGCCTGCCCGCCATCGTGGCCCGCGTCGCGCAAGGCCGCGAAACCGCCAAGCGCGAACACAACGCGCCGCTGTCCCAAGCGCTAAAGATCATCATGAACGCCTTCTACGGCGTGCTCGGCTCCAGCGGCTGCCGCTTCTTCGATACACGCCTGGCGTCGTCCATTACCTTGCGAGGTCACGAGATCATGCTGCGCACCCGCCAGCTGATCGAAGCCCAAGGCCACACCGTGATCTACGGCGACACCGACTCGACCTTTGTCTGGTTGCGCCGCGCCCACGGCCAGGAAGAGGCGGCGAAGATTGGCCTCGCGCTGGTGGACCACGTCAACCAATGGTGGCGCGAGCATGTACGGCAGGAATATGGGCTGGAAAGTGCCTTGGAGTTGCAGTTCGAAACCCACTACAAACGCTTTCTGATGCCGACCATTCGGGGGGCTGAGGAGGGCAGCAAGAAGCGCTATGCCGGGCTCGTCACTCGTGCCGACGGCACCGATGAAATGGTCTACAAGGGGCTGGAAACGGTGCGCACCGACTGGTCGCCGCTGGCCCGGCAATTTCAGCAGGAACTGTATTCGCGGATTTTCCATCGCAAGCCCTATCAGGATTACGTGCGCGACTACGTGCGCAAAACCCTGGCCGGTGAATTCGATGACCGTCTGATCTACCGTAAGCGTCTGCGCCGCACCCTCGATGACTGTCAGCGCAATGTGCCGCCGCATGTGCGAGCGGCGCGCATTGCCGATGATTACAACGACCGGCAGGGGCGGCCGCGGCAATACCAGAACGGTGGCTGGATCAGTTACGTGATCACCGTCGCCGGTCCCGAGCCGCTGGAAATCCGCAGTGCGCCCATCGACTACGATCATTACGTCACACGGCAGCTGCAACCGGTGGCTGACGCCATATTACCGTTTGTGGACGACGACTTTTCAACCTTGATTGGTGGGCAGCTGGGCCTGTTTTGAGTCCAGCAGTGAGAGCGTCCAGTCATCCGGTATGCCGTGAAAGTAGCGCTGCAGCGACTGGTGAAACAGGCTGTCTTCGGGGGCGAACTGGGCGAACAGCGTCATCGATGAGTGAAATTTGAGGTCGTCGGGGTGACCAAAAATCTCGGCAATCGAGCGTTGCTGGACGTTCAGCACTAATTGCGTGCACATCCGCAAGCGTGAGCCCAGCAGTGGATGGGCCAGGTACGCAGCCGCTTCCTGTCCGGAAGCAATGGCGAAATGACGGGACATTTCACTGGCGCCGAGGCCGGCAATCTGCGGAAAAACGAACCACATCCAATGCCGGCGTTTCTTGCCGGCGCTCAGTTCTTCTTGAACCCGATCGAACACCGGCGCCTGCGCCAGGACAAAGCGTTGCAGATTAAAGGTGTCCAACTGATCAGTGCTTCTCATACAGAAGCCCTCTGATGAAACCGCGATGGCTTAGACCATGGCCAACCGCTGTTTGCGTTGTGGCGCGCGAAACGCGTGGTCCAGCGCCTCCAGATCCCCTGCTTCGAGCTGCAATTGCGCCGCATGCGCATTGAGCTGTACATGTTCAGGCCGGACCGCTTTGGGGATGGCGATCACCACGTCCTGACGCAGAATCCATGCCAGCGCTACCTGAGCCGGTGTTACCCCGTGACGGGCCGCCACCTGATGGAGTGTTGAATTGACCAACATATGCCCACCCTGGCTGATTGGGCAGTAGGCCATGAGCGGAAGTTGATGCTGTTGGCTCCAGGGCAGCAGATCGAATTCAACGCCGCGCTCTTCTAAATTGTAGAGCACCTGATTGGTGGCACAGGCCGGCGAGGCCAATTCCTGCAAGTCATCCACGTCAAAATTGGACACGCCCCAGCGGCCGATTTTGCCGGCGTCGCGCAAGCGTTCGAAAGCTTCGACGGTTTCCTCCAGGGGATACTGGCCACGCCAGTGCAACAAATACAAATCGATGTAATCGGTATTCAGACGCTGCAGGCTGCGTTCGCACGCCTGAGGGATGCCTGTGCGGCTGGCGTTGTGCGGGTAGACCTTGCTGACAAGAAAAACGTTGTCGCGCTGACCGGCGATGGCTTCGCCCACCACCTCCTCGGCGCCACCTTCGGCGTACATTTCAGCGGTATCGATCAGGGTCATGCCCAGCTCGATGCCCAGGCGTAGCGCGGCGACTTCCTGAGTGCGTCGGGTGTGATCTTCACCCATGCGCCAGGTGCCTTGGCCGATGACCGGTACGTGGACGCCGGCCAGTTCGAGGGTCCGCATGAAAACCTCCTTATTTTGAAACGATGAATGCTCTCCAGTTGGCAGCAGGATAAGCCGGTGGTTCCCCTTTCAAATTAAAAGATCGCAGTTTGCGCCAGCACTTACGGACCATCGGCACCGCACTTTTTCAGGATTCACCGCTCTACCATTGGCCTGCCTGCGGCGATCCCCTCTTCAGGCCCATGCCAAGTTCAAGTGCCCATGGCTCGAGTTTTACTCCTCATCGCCCCGTCAATCCGACGCCATTGCCTGGTGCTGGCCTGCGTATCGATGCTCTTTGCCAGCGGTTGCAGCCAGCAGCAAGGCCGGGACATCGTCACCCAGTTTGGCGAAGGCAAACCTCAGGAGTTTCTCCAGACCAGCGTTGATCGCATGGCGACCCTGACGATGCGCGACAACCTCGACAGCCTCTACCTGCTGATGAGCAAGCTTTACCTGCGCAACCCCGACGAGCTGAAAAAATCCGGCTTCCTCAACGCCCGCATCGCTGGAAACCAAGTGCGCATGGCTATCGAACTGCAACAGCCGCTCCCGACCCTGGGTGATAAAAAAGACCTGGCGGCGTTGAGATATGCCATGAGTCCGCAATTCCTCGGTGACCGCGTCGGTGCCTTTATCTATGCCATCGGCAGCATGTTGGTCACGGCCCACGGCAATCGGCTGGAGTTCTACATGACGGACGCCATCAACCCGACATTCGTCAGCAATGCCGCACGTAACATCGAGATAGCCACCTGGATATTGAGCCAACGGCAAAACAAGAACGGCGAACCGTTGCTGTTCTCGAATGAAATCTCGGAGGAGGGCAGTAACCTGAGTTTTGCCGTGGAGTTCGGCAAGATCGTTGCCCGGTTGGATTTGCTGACACAGATGCTCGACGAGCGTTACCGGCGAATCGCTTTGAATTACGCGCAGAGTTTGCTGTTCCTCAATTTCCTGCCCGTGCAATGAACCCTTTGTAGGAGCGAGCTTGCTCGCGAAGGAGTGTCAGTCGACATCAATGCAGCTGGCACACCATCGCGAGCAAGCTCGCTCCTACAAGGGTTGTGTATTTCGGGAATAACTATAGTTCGCATCGATATAACTGGTTATAAGAAAAATCGCTATGCTGCGAGCCAGATTTTTCATGCGTTTTTTATGGGCGTGTTAATGGATTTCGTTAACTTCGGGTTGGTGATTGCTGGGTTGGTGGTCGGCTTTATCGTCGGCATGACCGGCGTGGGCGGTGGTTCGTTGATGACCCCGATCCTGTTGTGGTTCGGGATCAACCCGGCCACGGCGGTGGGCACGGACCTGCTGTACGCGGCGATTACCAAATCCAGCGGAGTGCTGGTTCATCGAAAGAACCAGAATATCGACTGGACAATCACCGGTTGGCTGACCCTCGGCAGCGTGCCGGCGGTGGCGATGACCTTGTGGTTTCTGAGCACGCTGCACACATCACCCGATGCCATGAATGCTGTTATCAAACAGGCACTGGGCTTTGTATTGTTCGCCACGGCATTGGCGATTCTCTTCAAGAAACGCTTGCTCGATTTCGCTCACAAACGTGCAGGCGGAAACTACAACCCCAGCGGCTTGCGGCTGAATGTGATGACCGTTATCACGGGCCTGGTCCTTGGCACCATGGTTGCGTTGACGTCCATCGGTGCTGGCGCCCTCGGCACTGTGGCGCTGTTTATTCTGTATCCGCTACTGCCGACCCGGCGCCTTGTCGGGACTGAAATCGCCCATGCCGTGCCGCTGACCCTGGTCGCGGGCCTGGGTCATGCGAGCATGGGCAATATGGATTGGCATGTACTGGGCTTTTTGCTGATCGGTTCATTGCCCGGGATTTGGCTGGGCAGCCATTTGACCGGGCGCATTTCCGATGAAGTGCTGCGTCCTTGCCTGGCTACGATGCTGGTGATGATCGGCTACAAACTGGTGTTCTGATCCCGCATCAAGCGTCAGCTGCCCGAGCTCAGGCTCGGGTCATAATCTCTAGTAGATGCCCGTCCGGGTCATCGAAATATACGCGCCGGCCCCCACCATAATCATTGATCTCATTCAGCCGTTGCTTGCCAGGATCGGCCCACCAGGGTTGCTTGCGCGCTTGCAGTCGCGCGAAAGCTGCGTCGAAATCATCGTCTCCGATCAAAAACGCATAGTGTTGGGAGGTAATGGGCGGGTCATTGTCGTAGAAGTCCAGTGAGACGCCGTTGTCGAACTTGACGATCAGCATCGGGCCGAAAGGTTGGGGGGCGGGCAGGCCAAGTATTTCGGCGAGAAAAGCGGCCGAGATTCGCTTGTCGCGGCACCAGACGATGGTGTGGTTCAGCTGAGCGCTCATGCACAGGTCCTCACGGCGGTTCAGGTGGCAAGTATCAAGCCTTGAGATTAGCTCAGCCTGTTGCGCAATGACCGCCCTGACCTAAGCTTGGGGCAAGGCGGAACACAATTGCGGTGCGTCACCCGGAACGATCGCCGCGATGCGCAATCATTAGAGCGTGGATATCAAAAGGAGATGCGCATGCTCATCAGGTCATTGACCCTGGTAACCCTGCTGGCTTTCGCCAGCCCCCTGTTCGCCGCCGATGACGGCTCACCTCTGGATATGGATAAGGGCAGGTCCCGGCCGTTGATTGTCATCGCACCAAGCACGGTCGACCCGACGTGGGTCAGCTTGAAAAAATCGCTGGAGGAGCCGGCGAACAAGCAGGGTTTCGCCGAGCGAAATATGATCCTGTATACCGTACTCAACTTGATGGGCCAGCGCGAAGGTAAAGACCTGGGACCCCAAGACACGGCGGCGTTGATCCGTGCGCTCAAGTTGGGAGCGGGGGCAAAGACCAAGGTTATTCTGGTCGGCAAGGACGGCGAAAAGAAACTCGAACAATCGGATGCGGTTGATCTGAAGGCGATTTTCGCCGCGATCGACCAGTTGCCGGCCACCGAGAAAGAAACTGTGGCGCCGCCACCACCACCGGCTGCTGAAGCCGAACCGGTCAAGGGGGCCAAGGGTACAAAGAAAGGGAAACCGGGCAAACCCGCCAAGCCACCAGAAATGCCGGATGATTGAATGCGAAAGTGCCGGTGAATTACAAAAACGCAGTTATATCTGACAGAACGCGGTCACCGGATGGTGGCCGAATTGCTGGTCAACCGGGCACTGGACAATATCGATATCGATCCGCCGCAGGCGGCGTAACAAAAATGGGCGACCTCAAGGGTCGCCCATTTTATTTATCGCCGCTGATCCCTGTGGGAGCGAGCTTGCTCGCGATGGTCGTCAACGATAACGCGTGCAGCCGGATACTCCACGGCGTTCTCGGGTTTTTCGTCGGTACGCCGCCCGGACCAAGCTCGCTCCTACAGGAATTCGCTCAATATCGCATGGGCGATTTTGATTCGTTCCGGGTTCGGGTAGTTTTTGTTGGCGAGGATCACGATGCCGATGTCTTTCGATGGCACGTACGCCACGTAAGCCCCGAAGCCACCCGTGGAGCCGGTTTTGTTGAACAGCACATTTTCCGGTTGAGGTTGCGGAGGGTTCAGCCACTGGACTTCATGGGCCTCCATGGCCATCTGCGACGAGTTGCCGGCCAGCAATCGGTCAAGCGTGACCGGGTAGTTGTAGAGCTCCCAGCCTAATCCTTGTGTCATGTCGCCGACCGTGTAGTAGCCGGTGTGAGTTGTTGCGATGGCCTGCTGCAGCGGCGCTTCCAGCGCCGTCGGTTTCATGTTCGCCTCAACATAACGAATCATGTCCGCAGCACTGGTTTTCACGCCATAGGCTTCTGAGTCCAGCGCACCCGGACTGACCCGCACAGGCTTGTTGTCCTTGTTATAGCCCTGAGCATAAAGCCTCATTTGATCCTTCGGCACCTTGAGGAAAGTGTGCTTCAACCCAAGTTTGGGCAGCAGGGTTTTTTCCATCAGCTCATCAAATGGCGCGCCCATGCTGTGGGCGGCGAGATAACCGAACAGCCCGATGCTGGGGTTCGAATATTGGCGATGAGTGCCAGCGGCGTAGGTCGGTGTCCACTGTTTGAAATAGCCGAGCATCTTGTCCTGATGATCGGCCTCGTCAGGGAATTGCAGCGGCAGGCCACCGGCCGTGTAGGTACCGAGTTGCAGCACGCTGATGTTATCGAACGCGCTGCCACGCAAGGTCGGCAGGACCTGACTGGCCTTGTCGGACAGTGACAGTTTGCCGCTGGCCTGGGCGTAGGCGGCGAGGGTGGCGGTGAAAGTCTTGCTCACCGAACCGATCTCGAACAGGGTGTCCTCGGTAACGGCTTTGCCGTTTTCTTTCGAGGCCATGCCGTAGTTAAAGTAATGCGGCTTGCCATTGAAGGTGATCGCGACGGCGATGCCCGGGATGTTCTGCTGTTGCATGATCGGCACCACGGCGGCGTTTACCGCTGTTTCGATCTGCTGGTCAGTCGGATTCCCGGCAACGCAGTAACCTGCGCCAAGGAAAAGTCCGAAAGCGCTATAGGATAAGACCTTGCTGAGTTTAAAGTTGTACATGATTGAGCCGCTGTCCATGAAGTTTGTTGGTTTAACCCGCTACACTCCGACCGGTTTTTAAATCGGGCCGCCGTTGAGCGAGCCAAATCTATTCATTCTGTCGGCCATCGACAATCAACGATATTTCGGATGAGCCATTAGAAAAATTTGGGAATGAGCATGATCCGGCCTCAATTACCGCTCAACGCACTTCGCGCCTTCGAGGCCTCTGCACGGCATTTGAGTTTCACACGGGCGGCGGTGGAATTGTGCGTCACGCAGGCAGCAGTGAGTCATCAGGTCAAAAGCCTTGAAGCCCAGCTCAACGTAGCACTGTTCAAGCGCTTGCCCCGCGGGTTGATGCTGACCAGCGAAGGGCAGACCTTGTTGCCGGTATTGCGCGAGTCCTTCGACCGAATCGCTGAAACCCTGGAGCGTTTCGAAGGTGGGCACCTTCGCGAAGTGCTGACGGTGGGCGCGGTCGGGACGTTCGCGGTGGGCTGGTTGTTACCGCGATTGGCAGACTTCCAGGCGAAACATCCGTTCATAGATTTGCGCCTGTCGACTAACAACAACCGGGTGGACGTAGCGGCTGAAGGGTTGGATTACGCCATTCGGTTTGGTGCGGGGGCGTGGCACGGGATTGAGGCGGTGCGGTTGATCGAGGCACCATTGTCGGTGCTGTGCGTTCCCGAGATTGCCCGGCAACTGCAAACGCCCGCCGATCTGTTGCAGCAAACGCTGCTGCGTTCCTATCGCACGGACGAATGGCCCGAGTGGTTTCAGGCGACCGGCCTTCCTGCCCATGCCGCACCGCCGCGCAGTATCGTCTTCGATTCATCGCTGGCGATGATGGAGGCGGCGCTGCAAGGAGCAGGCGTGGCATTGGCGCCGCCGCGGATGTTTGCCCGGCAATTGGCGGCGGGTGCAATTGAGCAACCATTCGCCATTGGGATCACCACCGGCAGCTACTGGCTGACCCGCTTGCAGTCGCGGCCCGAAACGTCGGCCATGGCGGCGTTCAAGGGCTGGTTGCTGTGTGCGGCACAAATGAATTAACGAATGCCACCTTGTGGGAGCGAGCCTGCTCGCGAAAGCGGCGGCACATTCTGTATCAATGTGACTGATAGAGCTCTTTCGCGAGCAGGCTCGCTCCCACAAGGTTTACGGTGTTCCGGCTGATTAGCGCACCAGACACGGCCGCTTGTTATCGAACGTCCACCCCGGAATCAAAAACTGCATCGCCACACTGTCATCCCGCGCGCCCAATCCCATGCCTTTGTACAGTTCATGGGCCTTGGCCAGCTGATCCATATCCAGGTCCACGCCCAGCCCAGGTTTTTTCGGCACTTGCACGCAGCCATCGACGATTTGCAGCGGGGCCTTGGTCAGGCGCTGGCCGTCCTGCCAGATCCAGTGCGTGTCGATGGCGGTGATTTCACCCGGCGCGGCCGCCGCGACGTGGGTGAACATTGCCAGGGAGATATCGAAGTGGTTGTTGGAATGCGAGCCCCAGGTCAGGCCCCACTCATGGCACATCTGCGCCACCCGAACCGAGCCTTGCATTGTCCAGAAATGCGGGTCGGCCAGCGGAATGTCCACTGATTGCAACTGAATCGCGTGGCCCATTTCCCGCCAGTCGGTGGCGATCATGTTGGTGGCGGTTTTCAGGCCCGTGGCGCGGCGGAATTCAGCCATGACTTCCCGACCCGAGTAACCGTTTTGCGCACCGCACGGGTCTTCGGCGTAGGCCAGCACATGATGCTGATCCCGGCACAAACGAATCGCTTCTTTCAGCGACCACGCGCCATTCGGATCGAGGGTGATGCGCGCGTCCGGGAAGCGTTCGGCCAGGGCGGTCACCGCCTGGATTTCTTCATCGCCACTCAGAACGCCACCCTTGAGTTTGAAGTCCTTGAAACCATAACGAGCGTGTGCGGCTTCGGCGAGGCGCACAACAGCGTCGGCGGTCATGGCTTTTTCATGGCGCACGCGGAACCAGTCGTTGTCGGCATCCGGCTCGCTGCGATAAGCCAGATCGGTTGCTTTGCGATCCCCGACATAAAACAGATAGCCGAGCATCTTCACTTCATCGCGTTGCTGGCCTTCGCCGAGCAGGGCGGCAACTGGCACGTCCAGGTGTTGACCGAGCAGGTCGAGCAACGCAGCTTCAAGCCCGGTGACTGCGTGGATGGTGATGCGCAGGTCGAAGGTCTGCAAACCGCGGCCGCCGGCATCACGGTCGGCGAAGGTCTGGCGCACTTGATTGAGGATCTTCTGATAGGTGCCGATCGGGCTGCCGACCACCAAACTGCGTGCATCTTCCAGGGTCTGGCGAATGCGTTCGCCGCCAGGTACTTCACCGACGCCGGTATGGCCCGCGTTGTCCTTGAGGATCACGATATTGCGGGTGAAAAACGGACCGTGGGCCCCACTCAGATTGAGCAGCATGCCATCGTGACCCGCCACGGGAACCACTTGCATGCTGGTGATGATCGGAGCTTTTGCAGTGTCTTGTGCGTTCATTTTCTTGTCCTTAAAAACCAGGCGCTTGGATGAGTGCTCAGGCGTGGTTGGGCGTTGGTTTGCCCAGCGCTGCGGCAGGTGCAGGTTTCGGTTTGTTGCGTGCGGCGAAGACGATGATCGCGGCGATGATCGAGGTGGCAGCCAGGCCATACAGCCCGCCCTGGATCGAACCGGTGTGTTCTTCCAACAGGCCAAACGTGGTTGGCGCCACGAAGCCACCGAGGTTGCCCACCGAGTTGATCAGCGCGATGACGCCCGCGGCGATGCGTGCATCCAGATAAGCCTGGGGGATCGGCCAGAATAGCGACGATGCCGATTTGAAACCCAGGGCTGCGAAGCAGATCGCAACGAAGGCGAAGATCGGCCCGCCGGTGGTGGACATGAACATCCCGGCCGCTGCGATCAGCAGGGCGGCAGCGACCCAGGCTTGCTGGTGTTTCCATTTGGCCGACAGCGAAGCGAAGGCGTACATGCCGACGATCGACAGCAACCACGGGATCGAGTTGAACAGCCCGACCTGCATGTCGTTGAGGTCGCCCATCTTCTTGATGATGCTCGGCAGCCAGAAGGTTGCTGCGTAGATGGTCAGCTGGATAAAGAAATAGATCAGGCAGAACAGGATGATCTGACGGTCCTTGAGCAGTTTGCCCAGTGACGGCTTGATCGGCGTCGCGGCTTCGCGGGCCAGTTGTTCGTCATTGATGGCGTTGACCAGTGCGTCCTGCTCGTCGCGGCTGAGCCATTTGGCGTCGTGGGGTTTGGAGTCCAGCCAGAACCAGACGAATACGCACAGGCTCACGGAGAACATGCCTTCTATGAAGTACATCCATTGCCAGCCGTGCAGGCCGAATCCACTGATTTGCAACAGCAACCCGGACAGCGGACCGGAGATCAGCGAAGCAATGGCCGAGCCGCTGAGGAAGATCGCAATCGCCTTGCCGCGTTCTACGCCGGGTAACCAGCGAGTGAAGTAATAAATCACTCCGGGAAAGAACCCGGCTTCGGCCACGCCCAGCAGGAATCGCAGGATGTAGAAGTGGGTTTCGTTCTGGATGAAGGCCATGCCGGCGGCCACCAGGCCCCAGGTCAACATGATGCGAGCGAGCCAGATTCGTGCGCCGACTTTTTGCAGGAGGATGTTGGAAGGGACTTCGAATAGCGCGTAACCGATGAAGAACAGACCGGCACCGAGGCCGTAGGCGGCAGCGCCTATCCCTAAGTCATGTTCCATGTGGGCGCGGACGAAGCCGATATTCACACGGTCAATGTAATTGACGATGAACATGATCACGAACAGCGGCAGGACGTGCCGTTTCACTTTTGCGATGGCTGACTGCAAGACCGAATCGGTGCCGTCGTTCATCCCGGATATGGATGTATTCACTGCGTTATCTCCCACTGATTATTTTTATGCGGGGTGTAAACGGGTGGAGCTTGTTGACAGACATCATACAACTAGGTTTTTTCGTCTTGCAAGCACTGTTATCCAGATAAATCGCGCTTTATCGAGAGTTTTTATTGTTTTTTTGGCAGGGTATGGTCTGTGTTATAGGGTCTTAAGTCTTTGGTGTTGAGTGTTGTCATACAAGTTGGCCGAGGTTTTCTTGAGATTCCAGTCGACCGCAGTGCTACGATCCCGTTAGCCCCGCTTCCGGAAAATCACCATGCAAGAAGACCTCGACGCCCCTGCTCGCAAGCGCACTCACAATCTGGCCCATGACCTGGTCTCCAAACTGACCCAGAGCATCCTGCTCGGCCAGATGCTGCCGGGGGACAAGCTGCCGTCGGAGAACACGATTGTTCAGGAGCACGGGGTCAGTCGCACCGTGGTGCGCGAGGCAATCTCGAAGTTGCAGGCGTCCGGGCTGGTGGAAACACGCCACGGCATTGGCACCTTTGTGCTGGAGCGCGCACCTGAGCAGGGGCTGCGACTGAATGTCGATACGGCGCTGGGGGTGCGCAGTATTCTGGAGTTGCGCATGGGCCTCGAAACCCAGGCCGCAGCGCTGGCTGCCATCCGGCGTACTGATCATCAATTGGCGCAGATGCGCGAAGCGCTGGACGACTATCAAGGCCTGCTCGCCAACAACGACAGCTGCGTCGAAGCCGACAGACGCTTTCATCTGCTGATCGCGGAAGCCACTGGCAATGTCTGCTTCACCGAAATCATGCAGCAACTGGGCAGCGCCATGATTCCCCGGACCCGCGTCAATGCCGCCGAACGCGGTGCGACGGATTTGAGCAAGCTCGGACAGCTCGCGAATCTGGAGCACGAGGCGATTCTCAACGCCATCAAGCGCCAGGATCCGGATGCAGCGAGGGCCGCGATGTGGCTGCACCTGACGAATAGCCGCGACCGGTTTTCGGCGGGTGCCTGACGACCGTTTGTCTGTTCAATAGCACGCCATTAGCACGCTTGCTTCCAACGTGTACGGCCCAGATTTACTGGACCTCATCAGTGAGGTGCATCATGGTTAACTCAATGGATCACGATGCTCCACCTGGCATGGACCCTTCGCGAGATCCGGCCGAGGGGGAGCCTGATCAACCTGAAGACTGGATGGACCCGGCGGCGAAAGAAGACGTGCCTCCGGCGGATGAGCCTACACCGCTATCCGATGACAGGCGATAAACAGAACCCGGCCAGTGTGCCGGTTTTTTGGTGCGCGCCAGGTTTACCGAGTCATCGTTCTTCGCGAGCAAGTCGAATCGTCGCACCGCCGCTCCCACATTGGATCTTTGGTGTTAGTGAGATCCGGGCTTGTTCGCGAAGGCGGAATCACAGCACATCCCGCATCAACAGGCCAAAACTCAGCTCCACTGCGTCGGGAATCGGCACATACACGGTGTGCCCATCCCCCGGCGCCACTTCAATCGGTTCACCTTTGGCGTTTTGCAGCTGATGCAAATCGAAGTGAAAGTTGCCCTTGGGTGTCATCAACTCCATGTGATCGCCCAGGCGAAAACGGTTCTTCACTTTGACTTCCGCCAGACGGTCACGCCGCTCGCCGGTCAACTCGCCAACAAACTGCTGGCGCTCCGACACTGAGCTGCCGTTCTGATAGTTCTGGTATTCGTCATGCACATGCCGCCGCAGGAAACCTTCGGTGTAGCCGCGCTGGGCGAGGGACTCCAGGTCCGTCATCAAGCTACGGTCGAACTCGCGACCGGCCACCGCATCGTCGATTGCCCGACGATACACCTGAGTGGTCCGCGCGCAGTAGAAGTGCGATTTGGTCCGGCCCTCGATTTTCAATGAGTGCACGCCCATTCGCGCAAGGCGCTCGACATGCTGCACGGCGCGCAGATCCTTGGCGTTCATGATGTAGGTGCCGTGCTCGTCCTCGAAAGCCGGCATCAGTTCTTCAGGTCGATTGGTCTCCTGCAACAGGAACACCCGGTCGGTTGGCGCGCCAATTCCCAGGGTTGGTTCGGGCTGGAAGGTCTGAACAATCTCGCCAAGCTGGTTTTCCGTGGCCTCTGTGGCGGAGTATTTCCAGCGACAGGCATTGGTGCAACTGCCCTGGTTGGCATCGCGCTTGTTCATGTAGCCCGACAGCAGGCAGCGGCCGGAATAGGCCATGCACAACGCACCGTGCACAAACACCTCCAGCTCCATCGTCGGCACTTGCTGGCGGATCTCGGCGATTTCTTCCAGGGACAGCTCCCGCGACAGGATGATTCGGCTCAAGCCTTGTTGCTGCCAGAACTCGACACTCGCCCAATTGACCGTGTTGGCTTGCACCGAGAGGTGGATCGGCATCTGCGGAAAATGCCGGCGCACCAGCATGATCAGACCCGGGTCGGACATGATCAACGCGTCCGGCGCCATGGCAATCACGGGCTCCAGGTCCCTGAGGAACGTCTTGAGCTTGGCGTTGTGCGGGGCGATGTTCACCACTACATAAAAGCGCTTGCCCTGGGCTTGGGCCTCGCGAATGCCAAGGGCCAGGTTGGCGTGATCGAATTCGTTGTTGCGCACGCGCAGGCTGTAACGCGGCTGCCCGGCGTAGACCGCATTGGCGCCGTAGGCGAAGGCATAACGCATGTTTTTCAGGGTGCCGGCGGGGGCCAGGAGTTCGGGGGAGACAAGGGTCATGGCGGTGTCGATCGCAAAAGTCGCCGAGGTTAAGCGGCTTGTCCCAAGGGTTTATTGATCTGGATCTATGCTTGATGAACAAACGGATGGCACTCGTGCGAACCGTGGCGGACTAAGCATCAGGACGCGACATTGTGTCCCTGCGCACTGACATGGATCGGACATGAACGACACGACGCTACAAGACAAATCGCTGGTGATCTTGCTGGGGCTGGTGACCGCCGCGTTTATCTGGATTTTGCTGCCGTTCTACGGCGCAGTGTTCTGGGCGGTGATCCTCGGCATCCTCTTTGCGCCCCTGCAGCGTCGACTGCAACTGAAGTTCGGCTGGCCGCGCAACCTGACATCGTTGCTCACCCTGGGCATCTGCCTGGTGATTGCGATCCTGCCGGTGATCATCCTCAGTACCTTGCTGGTTCAAGAAGGGACAACGCTTTACAAGAACATCGAAAGCGGCGAGCTGGACATCGCGGGGTATGTGACGCTTTTCAAACACAGCTTGCCACCGTACTTTCAGCACTTGCTCGACAGACTGGGCATGGGCGAGTTGAACGGGCTGCGGGAAAAAATCATCAAGAGTGCGGTAACGGGCAACGAGTTCGTTGCCGCGCAGGCGTTCAGTTTTGGCCAAGGCACGTTTGATTTAGTGGTGAGCTTTTTCATCATGCTCTACCTGTTGTTCTTCTTTTTGCGGGACGGCGCCGAGCTTGCACGCAAAGTGCGGTCTGCCGTGCCGTTGCAGGAGCACCAGAAACGCCGTTTGCAACTCAAGTTCAATCGCGTGGTGCGGGCGACGGTGAAGGGCAACCTGGTGATGGCTGTCACGCAGGGGGCGTTGGGTGGTTTGATTTTCTGGTTTTTGGATATTCCGAGCGCGTTGCTCTGGGCGGTGCTGATGGCGTTTCTGTCGCTGTTGCCAGCGGTGGGGGCGGGGATTGTCTGGGCACCGGTGGCGGCGTTTTTCCTGCTCAGCGGGGCCATCTGGCAGGGCGTGGTGCTGGGGTTGTTCGGGGTTTTCGTCATCGGCCTGGTGGACAACGTGCTGCGACCGATCCTGGTGGGCAAGGATACGAAGATGCCGGACTACCTGATCCTCATCTCAACCCTGGGTGGTCTGGCGATCTTCGGCGTCAATGGTTTTGTCATCGGACCGTTGATTGCGGCACTGTTCATGTCGAGCTGGGACATTTTCATCGAAACCAAACCGCGGGTTCAGCTGCCTTAGGCGCTGAGGTTGCCTTTGCCGATACATTGCGAAAGTGCCTGGGCGGCTGGCAGCGAGGTGAGCGGACCGCTGATGGGTTCACCGTCCTGCATCAGGTACCAACAGGCGAGCAATCCCAGCTCTCGCAGAGGTGCGGGAACGGCGCTGCCAATAACGGACATGATCTGAACCTGGGACATAAGTACCTCCATCAATCAATGGAGCTACCTTACGGACCTGGCGCTTTTTCGGACAATCAACGCTTTCGATAGTGATCATTGATACCCGTGAGGCCAATCGGCCGTCAGTCGACGACCAAATCGAGCATATGAATGACTTCGTGCTCATTGAGCAGGCCTTTGCGCACCAGGTTTTGCGCCAGCAGCGAGAGAAACTTGGCGCTGCGATGGCCTTCCAGGTGCTTGAGTTCAGTCAATGTGTTGTACACCTTGCTGGAGGTGCACAGGTCGGTATTGCGGTGCGGGTTCTGGGTGGGCATTAGGTCGTCCTTGTTGTTATCAACCTATTGTTTTCGGACTGGTCCAAGCTTGCGGACCCGACATGACATAAATATGACCGTTTTCAACAACGTGAAGGGCAGGCACACATCAATCATGCCGTTTCCAGTGTCAAGGACTGTTCCGACAGCGACCTTGGCGACATATTTTCAGACTCGAAAAAGCAAAAAAGGCCCCGCCTTGCGACGGAGCCCGTTTCGTTTGCAGCGTGACACTACTTTTGTAAGCCTTAGTTACGAGGCTGGACGTAGTAGCCCGGTGGCTGGTAGTAAACCGGTGGCGGTGGCGGTTGGTAATAAACTGGCGGCGGCGGTGCGTAGACCGGTTGCTGGACATAGACCGGTTGCTGGACGTAAACCGTGCGCGGGGCTGAGTTGGCGTACACAGAACCCGCCACCACGGCGCCTAACACTGCACCTGCGGCGGCGGGTCCCACCCAACTGTTCCCCCCACCCCAGCAGCAGCCACCGTGACCACCACCGTGATAATAGTAACCACCGGCTTGAGCCTGTCCGGCGACCGCTAACGCGCCGATCAGCAAAGCTAAGACAGGAAGTTTACGGATCATGATAATTCCTCGTTGTTCGGCCCGGCGCTTGAGTCTGCAATAGACCCAAGGATTGTCGCGGGGATACATCTAAGACAGCGTTTTTTTGAAAATCAGCACAGCCGATAGGTAAATTTTGTGTAAGGTCTGTACCGGTTTCCTGACGGAGCCCGCGACACCTCGCGCAGACACCCCGTCATGATCGAACAGACCCGATGGAATGGCTAATCCCGTCCATCCGAAAGTGCTATTGAAGGAGAAGTTTCATGCAGATGAACCCAAATCGAGACACGCAGCTGTGCATGTCGCTGTCCGGGCGCCCCGGCAACTTTGGCCTGCGGTTTCACAATCATCTGTATGAACAGCTGGGCCTGAACTTCTATTACAAGGCCTTCAGCAGCCAGGATTTACCGGGCGCTGTCGGTGGTATCCGGGCATTGGGCATTCGGGGCTGCGGCGTGTCGATGCCGTTCAAGGAAGCCTGCATCGCCCTGGTGGACGAACTGGATGCGTCCGCGGCGGCCATTCAATCGATCAACACCATCGTCAACACTGATGGCCATCTCAAAGCCTACAACACCGATTACATTGCCATTGCCCAGTTGCTTGAAACGCATCAGGTGCCTACTGCATCGACTTTTGCCCTGCGCGGCAGCGGCGGCATGGCCAAAGCGGTGGCCAGTGCCTTGCGTGATGGCGGTTACAAAAACGGCCTGATCGTCGCCCGAAACGAGCGTGCCGGGCAGGCGCTTGCCGATTCGCTGGGCTATCAGTGGCAAGCGGAACTGGGCACCGAGCGCCCGAAAATGTTGATTAACGTCACACCCATCGGCATGAGCGGCGGGCCTGAGGCCGATCAACTGGCATTCGACCTCGAAACCATCAAGTCTGCCGACACTGTGTTCGATGTGGTGGCGATTCCCTGCGAAACACCGTTGATCGTGCGCGGTCGTGCCGAAGGCAAACGCGTCATCACTGGTCTCGAAGTCATCGCGATCCAGGCGTTGGAGCAGTTTGTGCTGTACACCGGCGTCCGGCCGACAGATGAGCAGTTTCGCAACGCGGTAGAGTTTGCGCGCAGCTAGGAGGTTTGTTCATGCATCCGCGCATTTTGAACCTGAACCATGTCGACCTTGAGCCATTGCCCGAAGCGTTGGCGCCTACTGGCGACACGGCTGGCCGCTATCAACAGCGGTTTGCCCGAATCGGCCAGCAATTGGGCTCACAGAAGCTAGGTTATCGCTTGTATTCGCTGGAACCTGGGATGCGCGGCAGCCCGTTTCACAGCCATCGGGTCAACGAGGAGATGTTTTACGTCGTGGCCGGGGAGGGCGAGGTCCGCCTCGGCGCCGAGCGCTTCCCGATCCGTGCCGGTGACGTGATCGCCTGCCCACCGGGTGGGCAGGAGGCCGCGCACCAGATCATCAACACCAGCAGCGCTGAACTGCGTTATCTGGCGGTCAGCACCCAGCAATCGCCGGAGATCTGCGAATACCCGGATTCCGGCAAGTACGCGGTGATGGACGACTTCAAGGTCGATGCCCAGGGCAATGCCTCGGGCTTCGTCGCCATCGCTCGTCCGGGCGACGGTGTGGATTACTGGGACGGGGAGTAGGAGCGCGGAAAATCCTGTAGCAGCTGCCGAGCCTGCGAGGCTGCGTCCGGCTGCGCAGCAGTCGTAAAACCTGTATGCACGATTTTCCTGAAGCACCGCATCGCTTGAATTCACGACTGCTGCGCAGCCGAACGCAGCCTCGCAGGCTCGGCAGCTGCTACAGGCTGCTACAGGCCGCTACAGCGTTGGTTATTCAAGGCGCGCCAGGCGTTCTTCCAGTGCGGCAATCCGCGCTTCCAGCTCTTCGATCCGCTCAACCGACACACCGCCACCGCGCTCCACCGGGTTTTGCCGTGCCGCGAGTATCACTTCAATATCCGCCGGATCCCCCAACGCGTGCATATACCGGTCTTCACGCTGGCCCGCCTGGCGCGGTATCAGCAGTGCCAGACCCCTTGCGATCAACCGTTCCAGCTGATGTACGACCTGTTCGGTATCTTCAAATTCATGCATGCGCCCGCTGCGGGTCAGCAGTTCATTGACCGTCTGCGGACCACGCAAGAACAATAACCCGGTCAAAATCACCTGCGCGGGTACCAGTTCCAGTACCTTGTCGACCTTATGCTCCCAGCGATCCGCCCGGCTGCCCATCACCAAACGGGTGAAACCGCGACCTTCGAGGGCGCGCAGGCTCTGGCCGACCTGACCCTGGGTAAGGTTCATCACCGGCTCCCGGCTGGTCTTCTGATTGCAGGCAATCACCAATGCGTTGAGCGTCAGCGGATAGGTTTCCGGGCTGGTCGCCTGCTTCTCGATCAACGAACCCAGAATGCGAATTTCCGTGCTGTTGAGTCGCGGCTCGTCAAAGGTCGTCTCTTGCTCAGTGCTCACAGTGTCTGGAACCTCGCTAGCGGTTGGTTTTGATGTTCTCGGCCAATAAGACCTCGTAATGGGAGGTTAGTCGAGCATTCCTGCCGTGCTGCGTTTCATTCTCTGCGGCATCGCCCGTTTGGACTAGGCAGGGCTAACGATTCTGTCGCGTCCGGCTGGCACCAAACTCGAAGGCCAGAGGGGTGTCGCTGCATGCGTGCCCCGCCAAACGAGCAGAAGGCGCCGCGATGGAGTTTGCATTCAGCGACGAACAGGAAATGATCCGTACATCGGCCGAAGGCTTTCTCGCCGCCGTGTCGGATTCTACCGCCGTGCGGGCGGCGATGGTCAGTGAGCGAGGTTTCGACGAGGCACTATGGCAACGTCTGTGCCGCGAAATGTGCTGGCCGGCGATTCATATTCCCGAAGCATACGGCGGGCTCGGTCTGGGCTTTGTCGAGCTGGTAATTTTGCTGGAACAGATGGGCCGCCGCTTGCTGTGCTCGCCGTTTTTTGCCACCGCCTGCATGGCCACTCCGGCATTGTTGCTGGCCGCCAACGATGAGCAAAAGCAGCGCTGGCTGCCATTGATCGCCGACGGCAGCCTCACGGCAACGCTGGCCTTCAGCAGCGCCAATGGCTGGACGGCCGAGGATGTTCAGGTAACGGCGGTGGCCGAGGGCGAAGGGTTCGTGCTCGACGGAATCCTCAAGCATGTCCTCGACGGGCACAGCGCCGATCTCTTGATCATTGCCGCACGGACTCCCGGATCGACCGGCCAAGCAGGTATCAGTCTGTTCGCCGTGGACGCGAACCGTGCCGGGATCGAGCGGCAGAGGGTGCCCACGATGGACCAGACCCGTCGTCAGGCGCGTATTCAACTCAAAGGTGTCTCCCTCGACTCTAGCTGCCTGCTGG
The DNA here is from genome assembly GCF_056680375.1 of Pseudomonas sp. ASL7. Classification (NCBI taxonomy): domain Bacteria; kingdom Pseudomonadati; phylum Pseudomonadota; class Gammaproteobacteria; order Pseudomonadales; family Pseudomonadaceae; genus Pseudomonas; species Pseudomonas sp. ASL7. Next base: position 485,178 of record NZ_CM155279.1, read on the forward strand.
GTCAGTTCGGCGCGGGTTGGTCCTGCCTGGAGCGAGTCCTGCAATTGGCCTGCATTGGCCTGGCCGCCGAACAGACCGGCGGCGCCCAGCAAGTGCTCGACCTGAGCATTGCCTACATGCAGGAACGCCAACAATTCGGGCGAGCGATCGCCAGTTTTCAGGCGCTCAAACACCGTGCCGCCGACATGATGCTGCAGGTCGAATGCGCACGATCAGCCAGTTATTACGCGGCCTGCGTGGCTCAGGAAGTCCTCGATCCACAGGGCGACTCGCGGGTGGCCGCCGAGCTGGCGCTGGCGGCGGCGCTGGCCAAGGCGCAGTGCTCTGAAACCTATTTCCACTGCGCGTCCGAGTCGATCCAGTTGCACGGCGGCGTTGGTTTCACATGGGAATACGACCCGCACCTCTACTTCAAGCGCGCCCGTGCCAGCGAAAGTTTTCTCGGGTTACCAGCCTGGCACCGCGAGCGGATTGCCGTGGCAATTCTTGGAGAGCAGTCATGAAAATCAGTTTTAGCGAGCAGGATGAGTGCTTCCGTCAGGAAGTGGCCGATTGGTTGAGTGCCCACCTTTGCGGTGAATTCGAGCCCCTGCGTTTTCGCGGAGGCCCAGGCGATGAACATAACTTTCCCGAAGAACGTAAAGCCTGGGAACGCAAACTCGCCGAGGGCGGCTGGACCTGTGTCGGGTGGGCGCCAGAGCATGGCGGACGAGGCTTGTCGATTAACCAGCAGGTGATTTTCCACGAAGAATACGCCCGCGCGGGTGGTCCCGGACGCATGGGGCATATCGGCGAAGGACTGGCCGGGCCGACCATCGCCGCCTTCGGCAACGCAGACCAGCACCAGCGGTTTCTCCCGGGCATCGTCAACGGTACAGCATTCTGGTGCCAGGGCTATTCCGAACCGGGGGCCGGATCAGACCTGGCCAACGTCAAGACCCGGGCGGTGCTGGATGACGCTAGCGGCAATTGGGTGATCAACGGGCAAAAGGTCTGGACCTCGTTGGCCCATGAGTCGGACTGGTGCTTTGTGATTGCCCGCACCGAACCTGGCAGTGTCGGTCATCGCGGTTTGTCATTCCTGCTGGTGCCCATGACCCAGGCGGAAATTACCGTGCGCCCGATCGAGCAACTGACCGGTACCTCGGAGTTCAACGAAGTGTTCTTCGACAACGCGCGAACCGACGCCGCGAACATCGTCGGCGCGCCGGGCGAGGGCTGGAAGATTGCCATGGCACTGCTGGGTTTCGAGCGCGGGGTGTCGACCCTCGGACAGCAGATGCAGTTTCACAATGAATTGAACGAAATTATCGCTATCGCCCAGGCCAATAACGCCGCGCGCGACCCGGTCCTGCGCCAGCGTCTGGCCGAGGCCTGGAGCGGCTTGCGGATCATGCGCTACAACTCGCTACGCATGCTGTCCGGTGTGCAGGATGGATCACTGCGCAAGGAGGCAACCATCTACAAGCTGTTCTGGTCGAGCTGGCACGCGAGCCTCGGCAAGTTAGCGATGGATGTGCTCGGTGCCGAAGCGGAATTGCTTGAAGCCGAGCCTTATCAACTCACCCGTTTGCAGTCGCTGTACCTGTTCAGCCGCGCCGACACCCTCTACGGCGGCAGCAACGAAATCCAGCGCAACATCATCGCCGAGCGCGCCCTGGGAATGCCCAAAGAGCCGCGCCTGCGCACCTGATCAAGGAGTTTTCCATGTCTGTTCCTCACTATGTTGCGGGTCACGGTTTGTTGCGTGACAAGTCGGTGCTGATCACTGCGGCGGCGGGCGCCGGTATCGGTTTTTCCGCCGCGGTGCGAGCGGCGGAGGAAGGGTGTCGCGCCTTGATGATCAGCGATATCCATGAAGGGCGGCTGGCAGAGGCAGTGTCGAAAATCCGCGAAACCACAGGCTTGCAGCGCGTCTTTGGGCAGGTCTGCAATGTCGCTGACGAAGCGCAGGTACAGCAGCTGATTGCGTGCGCCGAGCGTGATTTGAAAGGGGTCGATGTGCTGATCAACAACGCCGGTCTTGGCGGGTCGCGGCTGCTGGTGGAGATGACGGACGAGGAGTGGAACCGGGTTCTCGAGGTGACGCTCACCGGCACCATGCGCATGACCCGGGCGATGTTGCCGAAGATGATCGAACGGCGTGCCGGGGTCATCGTCAACAATGCTTCGGTGCTGGGCTGGCGGGCGCAAAAAGAACAATCGCACTACGCCGCCGCTAAAGCCGGCGTCATGGCATTGACCCGATGCGCGGCGGTCGAGGCGGCCGATTACGGGATTCGCATCAACGCCGTGAGCCCGAGCATCGCGTTGCACGATTTCCTGCGCAAATCCGCGCCCCAGGCGGTGCTCGATCAACTTGCCGCCAACGAAGCGTTCGGCCGTGCCGCCGAGGTCTGGGAAGTGGCCAACGTGATGATGTTCCTGGCCAGCGACTACAGCTCCTACATGACCGGCGAAGTGTTGTCGGTTTCCAGTCAGAGGGCTTGAGCATGCCACGTATTTTCGACACCCCCTTCGACCTGCACGACGCCGTGGGCCAGGCACTTGGCGTCAGTGACTGGCTGAATCTGGAGCAAGCGCGCATCGACCAGTTTGCCGAGGCGACGGGCGATCATCAGTGGATTCACGTCGACCCCCTCAAAGCCGCCAGCGGGCCGTTTGGCGCCTGTATCGCCCATGGCTATCTGAGCCTGGCGCTGGTCAATCTGTTCTTGCCGCAAATCGTCGAGGTGCGCGGCATTGCCATGGGTGTCAATTACGGCTGCGAGCGGGTGCGTTTTCCCAATGTGGTGCGCGTTGGTTCGCGGGTGCGCGGCAACGCGCAATTGGTGGCGGTCGAGGAGGTCAGGGGCAGCGTTCAGGCAACGATTCGCGTCAGCGTCGAAATCGACGGCGAGGAGCGCCCGGGCTGTGTGGTCGACACCATCAGCCGTTACTTCCCCGCCTAAACCCTTCAACAGCATATTTGAGGAATCCAGCATGAAAGAAGCCGTCATCGTTTCGACCGCCCGCACTCCGATTGGCAAAGCCTTTCGCGGCGCATTCAATGACACCGAAGCCCCGCAGCTCGGCGGCCATGTGGTGCGCGAGGCCGTGCGCCGCGCCGGGATCGACCCGGGCGAAGTGGACGACGTGATCATTGGCGCGGCAGCGCAGCAGGGCACGCAGTCTTATAACCTGGGGCGCCTGTGCGCGATTGCCGGTGGTTTGCCGACCTCCGTCGCCGGGATGGCCGTCGAGCGCCAATGTTCATCAGGCTTGATGAGTATCGCCATGGCGGCCAAAGGCATCATGTGCGACGAAATCGACATCGCCGTGGCCGGAGGCCTGGAGTCGATTTCCCTGGTGCAGAACAAACACAAAAACCTGTATCGCAACCAGTCCGGCGCGGTGATCGAGCTTGATCCGCACGCCTATATCCCGATGATTGAAACCGCCGAGATCGTCTCCGCGCGTTATGGCATTTCCCGCGAAGAACAGGATGAATACAGCTATCAGAGCCAGCTGCGTACGGCACTGGCCCAGAGCGCTGGATTGTTCGACCGTGAACTCGCGCCGCTGACCAGCCGCAAAGTGATTGTCGACAAAACCAGCGGCGAAACCCGCTACGAGTCCGTCACCTTGCTGCGCGACGAGTGCAACCGCATCGACACCACGCGTGAAAGCCTGAATGCACTGGAGCCGGTGTGGCCGGGCGGTCAGTGGAGCGACAAGGGTCGCTTCATCACGGCCGGCAATGCCTCGCAATTGTCCGATGGCGCGTCGGCGTCTGTGCTGATGAGCGCCAAACTCGCTGAAAAGCGTGGACTGGAACCGCTGGGGATTTATCGCGGAATGGCGGTCGCTGGCTGCAACTCCGACGAAATGGGCATCGGGCCGGTGTATGCCATTCCAAAACTGCTCAAGCGTCATGGTCTGACCATGGACCACATTGGCCTCTGGGAGTTGAACGAGGCATTCGCCTGCCAGGTGCTGTACTGCCGCGATACCCTGGGCATTCCGGCTGAGCGACTGAACGTCAACGGCGGGGCGATTTCCATCGGGCACCCGTTTGGCATGTCCGGCGCACGGATGGTCGGTCACGCGTTGGTCGAGGGACAGCGTCGCGGTTTGCGTTACGTGGTGGTGAGCATGTGCATCGGTGGCGGCATGGGTGCCGCTGCACTGTTCGAGGTGGTTTGATGATCAGTGCTCAACAGGTTCAAGCGACCATGGCGCGTTATGTGGAGCTGGTGGACGCCGGCGACATCGACGCGATTGTGGCGCTCTACGCCCAGGATGCGGTGGTCGAAGACCCCGTCGGCCAACCGCCGATTCAAGGCCTTGTCGCCATCGAACGGTTCTACCGTGACGGTCTGGGTATGAGCAAGGTCTCGGCCGCGCTGACCGGCCCGATTCGGGCGACGATTAACGGCTGCGGGGCGATGCCATTCCGGGTCGACATGGAGTGGGCCGGGCAACCGTGTTCGCTGCATGTGATCGATGTGATGGAGTTCGATGCGCACGGCAAGATCCGCTCGATGAAAGCCTATTGGAGCGAGGTCAATCTGACTGCTCAAGGTGGGGCATAGGCTAATGCCAAGCAGCTTGAACACATCCCCGTAGCAGCTGCCAAGCCTGCGAGGCTGCGTTCGGTTCGTGTAGCAGCTGTCGAGCCTGCGAGGCTGCGTTCGGCTCGCGTAGCAGCTGTCGAGCCTGCGAGGCTGCGTTCGGTTCGTGTAGCAGCTGTCGAGCCTGCGAGGCTGCGTTCGGCTGCGCAGCAGTCGTGAGTCCTGCCCCCACGGATTATCTGGAATACCGAATCGCCTGATTTTACGACTGCTGCGCAGCCGAATGCAGCCTCGCAAGCTCGACAGCTGCTACACGAGGCTGCTATAGGGCGCGTTCGGCGAGCAAGTCGCGATTCTGGGTCTGCCCGCTTTCGTAGTAAGCCTTGAGGTTCTCGGCGATCTGTCGCACGACGTTGTTGAACGCCTTGGCCAGCAACCATTCCACCAGCCTGCCACCACGCAGGCTGTAACTCATGCGCGTGGTCATGCGTGCCCCATCTCCCTCGGCTTGCAGGGCGTAACTGAAGCTGGCCTCGCGAAACGGGAAGGGTGCGCCTTCACTGGCCCGGTGCAGGATCAGTACGAAACCTGCACCTTCCTGCCATTGCACCACGCTTTCATCCAGCCATTGGCCGCCCTTGCGGAACACCCGGCGGCTGGCGCCGAGCCCTTCACGTGCGCCAGGATGAAACTGGCAACCGGTCAAGCCCGGCACATAGTGCGGTGCGAGGCTCAGGTCGCGCAATTTGGCCCAGGCGGCTTGCGGGGTGAGATCAAGTAGAACGCTGTGGCTGGCAATCGCGGGCATGTCGCAACTCCTTTTGTTCAATGGGATTGAGCCGCGTCGAGAAAAGCCGGGCGTTCGCCGCCGCCGTGCACGGTGATGTCCGCGCCGCTGACGTAACGAGCCAGCGACGACGCCAGGTACAGGCAGGTATCGCCAATGTCTTCAGGGGTTGCCAGGCGTTGCAACGGGATGGTCGCCGCCACCCGCGCAATACCCGCCTGATCGCCATAATGCAGGGCCGCCTGCTCGGTGAGAATCAGCCCGGCCGTCACGGCGTTGACCCGCACCTTGGGTGCCCATTCCACGGCCAGCGAACCGGTGAGGTTGAGCAACCCGGCCTTGGCCGCACCGTAGGCGGCAGTGCCGGGGGAGGGGCGGGTGGCGCTGACGCTGCAAATATTGATGATCGCGCCACCCCCAGCCTGCGTTTGCATCACCTGATTGGCCTGCTGACACAGATTCAGCGGTGCCAGCAAATTAAGGCGGACGATCGCTTCGCTAAAACGCGGCGAGGCGCTGGCAGCGTCGGCATTCGGTGAGCCGCCGGCGTTGTTGACCAACACATCGAGGCGACCAAAGCGCTCAACGATGGCCTCAACCAATTGCGCGGACTGCTCGACATCGCGTAAATCGCAGGGCAGAAACAACGCCTCGCGCTCAGCGCTGGCGGGCAAGGTGTGCGGCGCTTCGCGACCGCAGATCACCACGTCGGCGCCGCTGTCCAGAAAGCGCTGGCTGATGCCGCGACCGACACCTTTGCCACCGCCGGTGACCAGTACCACTTTGCCGCGAAAGTCCATCGGATCAAGCATCGGGATTCTCGTTCTGTCGGGTGGAAATACTGTTGATGCTAGGACTGCAGCACTTGTCGGCCAACGTCCGATGAGACTAGAGACTGTAGGAGCGAGCTTGCTCGCGATGGACGTCAACGAAAACGTGCCCTGCCTGACTGAGTGCGTTGTCCAGACGTTTTTCGCGAGCAAGCTCGCTCCTACAGACGCGTAGTCCTGTCGGACGATGTTGACGGCCCGGGCCCTCGGAATAATCCGGCGACAACAACAGGCCGGGAGGACACCTTATGGGCGCATCAGCGCAAGGGCACTTCGTTACGCTGCCGGAAGGTTTGCAGCTGCGTTACCAAGACGTCGGCAGTGGCGAGCCGGTGATTTTCATCCATGGCAGCGGGCCGGGTGCCAGTGGTCACAGTAATTTCAAGCAGAATTACCCGGTGTTCGCGGCGGCCGGTTACCGCACCATTGTCCCGGACCTCCCGGGTTATGGCGCTTCGGATAAACCCGACAGCCTCTACACCCTGGATTTCTTTGTCGCAGCGTTGAGCGGTTTGCTCGATGCGCTGGACATCCAGCGTTGCGTGCTGGTCGGCAATTCGCTGGGCGGTGCAATCGCTATCAAACTGGCCCTCGACCAGCCGCAGCGAGTGAGCCGGTTGGTGCTGATGGCGCCCGGCGGCCTGATGGAGAAAGAACAGTATTACTTGCAGATGGAAGGCATCCAGAAAATGGGCGCGGCCTTCGCCAAGGGTGAACTGCATGACGCGGCCGGCATGCGCCGGTTGCTCACATTGCAGCTGTTCGACGAGACCCTGATCAGCGACGAGACCGTCAACGAGCGGGTCGCGGTGGTGCAACAACAACCGGTGTGTGTGCTGTCGACCATGCAAGTGCCGAACATGACGTCGCGTCTCGGCGAATTGCAGTGCCCGATCCTCGGTTTCTGGGGCATGAACGACAAGTTCTGCCCTGTCTCTGGCGCGCACACGATGATGCAGCACTGCCACAAAATCCGCTTTGTACTGCTCAGCGAATGCGGGCATTGGGTCCAGGTCGAGCACCGTGAGCTGTTCAATCGCGAGTGCCTGGCATTCCTTGAGGAGGCCCGCCGATGAGCGTGCAATTGCGCCGGCATTACGGCGAAGAGCTTTATCAGGCGTTGCTGAGCGGCAGCACATTGGCGCCGCTGACCGAGCGCTGGCCGGCGATCAGCATCGAGGATGCCTACCATATTTCGCTCTACAGCATCGAACGCCGAGTAGCCGCCGGGGACGAGATTGTCGGCAAAAAAATCGGCGTGACCTCGGCAGCGGTCCAGCAAATGCTGAACGTGCATCAACCGGATTTCGGCTTCATCACCCGGCAGATGTCATTCGCCAACGATGCGCGGATTTCCCTGTCGGCCAACAAATTGATCCAGCCCCGCGCCGAGGGCGAGATTGCCTTTAAGCTCAAGCACGACCTGATCGGCCCCGGTGTTACCGAAGCCGACGTGCTGGAAGCGACCGAGTACGTGATGCCGTGCTTCGAGATTGTCGATTCGCGGATTCATGACTGGCGCATTCGCATTCAGGACACCGTCGCCGACAACGCCTCTTGTGGCGTGTTCGTGCTGGGCGATGGCCGGGTCGATCCACGGGCGCTGGATTTACCCAACTTGCGCATGCGCGTATTGAAGAACGGTGAGCCCCTCAGCGAGGGGCTGGGCTCGGCGGTGCAAGGCAATCCGTTGACCGCCGTGGCCTGGCTGGCCAACACCCTTGGCGCCTACGGCATTCCGTTCAAGGCCGGGGAGATCATTCTTTCAGGCTCCCTGGTGCCGCTGGAGCCGGCGCGTGCCGGCGACCTTTTTTCCCTGACCATCGATGGCCTGGGCAGTGCCCGGGTGTCCTTTTGCGTCTGACCTGTGGGGTGTTAACCGGATGAGCAAGAAACTCAGAGCGGCCATTATCGGCCCGGGCAATATCGGCACTGATCTGCTGATGAAAATGTACCGATCGGAATGGATCGAGCCGGTGTGGATGGTCGGCGTCGACCCTGCGTCCGAGGGCCTCAAACGCGCCCGGGAAATGGGCGTGAAAACCACCGCGGAAGGCGTCGACGGGCTGCTGCCGCATGTGCTCGACGATGATATTCGCATCGCCTTCGATGCCACCTCGGCTTATGTGCACGCGCAAAACAGCCGCAAGCTCAACGCGCTGGGGGTGATCATGATCGACCTCACGCCAGCGGCCATAGGCCCGTTTTGTGTGCCGCCGGTCAATCTCAAAGAGCACGCGTCGAGCCTCGCGATGAACGTCAACATGGTGACTTGCGGGGGCCAGGCGACCATTCCGATGGTCGCGGCGGTGTCGCGCGTGCAGTCGGTGAGTTACGGCGAAATCGTCGCCACGGTGTCTTCCGGCTCTGTTGGCCCGGGCACGCGGCAAAACATTGATGAATTCACCCGTACCACCGCTGGTGCGGTCGAGAAAATCGGCGGGGCCCGACGCGGCAAGGCCATCATCGTCATTAACCCCGCCGAGCCGCCGCTGATGATGCGCGACACCATCCATTGCCTGACTGACGACGAGCCGAATCAGGATGCCATTCGCACCTCAGTGTTGCAGATGGTCAACGAAGTGCAGCGCTATGTGCCCGGCTACAAGCTGGTCAACGGCCCGGTGTTCGACGGGCGCAAGGTGTCGATTTTCATCGAGGTCGAAGGCCTCGGCGACTTCCTGCCAAAATCCGCGGGCAACCTCGACATCATGACTGCCGCCGGTTTGCGCACAGCCGAGATGTTCGCCGAAGAAGCCCACAAGGGCACCCTGCAACTGCCCGTCCGTTGAGTGGAGAATTGCCATGAATTTGCAAGGTAAGCGCGTCCGTCTGCATGACATGAGCCTGCGTGACGGCATGCACGCCAAACAGCACCAGATCAGCCTGGAGCAGATGATTTCTGTGGCCACCGGTCTCGATGCCGCCGGTGTCCCGCTGATTGAAATCACCCACGGCGACGGCCTGGGCGGTGCATCGCTGAACTACGGTTTTCCCGCCCACAGCGACGAGGAATATTTCGCGGCGGTGATCCCACGCATGCAGCAGGCCAAGGTCTCGGCGCTGTTGTTGCCGGGCATCGGCACCCTCGATCATTTGCGCATGGCCCATGAGCACGGGGTGTCGACCATTCGCGTGGCCACCCACTGTACCGAGGCGGACGTCTCCGGCCAGCACATCGGCATGTCGGCGAAGATGGGCCTGGATACCGTCGGTTTCCTGATGATGGCGCACATGGTCAGCGCGGAAAAACTGCTGGAGCAGGCGCGGCTGATGGAGAGTTACGGCGCCAATTGCATCTATTGCACCGACTCGGCTGGCTACATGCTACCCGATGAGGTCAGCGAGAAGATCGCCGTGTTGCGCGCCGGGCTGAGTGCCGGGACCGAGGTGGGTTTTCATGGTCATCACAACATGGGCATGGCGATTGCCAACTCCCTGGCGGCGATCGAGGCCGGTGCTGCGCGGATCGACGGTTCGGTTGCGGGGCTGGGGGCGGGTGCAGGTAATACGCAGCTTGAGGTGTTTGTTGCGGTGTTGGAGCGGATGGGGGTCAACAGTGGCATCGACTTGTACGGGATCATGGACGTGGCCGAGGACCTGGTGGTGCCGATGATGGATCAGCCGATTCGCCTGGATCGCGATGCGCTCACCCTGGGTTACGCCGGTGTATACAGCTCGTTCCTGTTGTTCGCTAAACGTGCCGAGCAAAAGTACGGCATTGCTGCCCGTGAACTGTTGGTGGAGTTGGGGCGGCGCGGCACGGTCGGAGGTCAGGAAGACATGATCGAAGACTTGGCGCTGACGTTGTCACGTTCGCGCGGTGTCTTGCCGACCTGACGATTGGGCAACCCAAAAAAACCACCGGACTGGCTTGCAGTTCCGGTGGTTTTTTTATGGCAGCAGGTTGTGCACCAACGGGGGGTAGCAGTTGATGGCCGTGCTTGAACAACTGAAGTAGGCGGTGGTGGGGCGGTAGGCTTCGTTTTTGAACAGCTGACACAGGGTGGCACTGCTGCCGGCGCAGACGATGATGAACAGGGCAAGGGTGGCATTTCGCATGGCGAGCCTCGACATAGATTTTATTGTTGTAGAGGCACGGTATTGCGGATGGTGGGACGTGGCTTCGTCCGAATGGACTACACAGGCCCCTTGTGGGAGCGAGCTTGCCCGCGAAGGCGGTGTGTCAGGCGACATCGATGGTGAATGTGCTGGCCTCATCGCGAGCAAGCTCGCTCCCACAAGTTTTGTGGTGCCTCGTCCTTGCGTACGACCTCGACCTCCTGTGGGAGCGAGCTTGCTCGCGAAGGCGGAGTGTCTGGCGACATCGATGGTGAATGTGCTGGCCTCATCGCGAGCAGGCTCGCTCCCACAAGTTTTGTGGTGTGCCTCGTCCTTGCGTACGACCTCGGCCCCTGTGGGAGCGAGCTTGCCCGCGAAGGCGGTGTGTCAGGCGACATCGATGGTGAATGTGCTGGCCTCATTGCGAGCAAGCTCGCTCCCACAAGTTTTGTGGTGTGCCTCGTCCTTGCGTACGACCTCGTCCCCCTGTGGGAGCGAGCTTGCTCGCGATGGCGGTGTGTCTGGCAATATCAATGTTGAATGTTCTGGCCTCATCGCGAGCAGGCTCGCTCCCACAAGTTTTGTGGTGTGCCTCGTCTTTGCGTACGACCTCGACCTCCTGTGGGAGCGAGCTTGCTCGCGAAGGCGGTGTGTCTGGCGACATCGATGGTGAATGTGTTGGCCTCATCGCGAGCAGGCTCGCTCCCACAAGTTTTGTGGTGTGCCTCGTCCTTGCGTACGACCTCGTCCCCCTGTGGGAGCGAGCCTGCTCGCGAAGGCGGAGTGTCTGGCGACATCGATGGTGAATGTGCTGGCCTCATCGCGAGCAGGCTCGCTCCCACAGGTTTTGGGCGTCAACCCCGCCGGGCGATGGCGCCCATGGCCATGAACAGTGCGGCGATGGCCCGGGCTTCATTGAGTTCGCCGCGAGCGACCAGGTCGGGGATTTGCGTGAGTGGTACGCGCAGGCACTCCAGGGGTTCGGGCTCATCGCCGTCCAGTTGGCAGGGGCTCAGATGCTCGGCCAGCACGACCTGGTAGCGATGGCACAGATGACCCGGCGCGAGGGTCAGTTCGCCCAATTCACTGAGGCGGGCGGCGCGCATTCCGACTTCTTCGCAGAGCTCGCGTTGCGCCGCTTGCAGATAGTCTTCATGGGGTTCTGCGCCGCCCTTGGGCAGGCCGAGTACGGTGTTTTCCACGCCGACCGCATATTCACGGACCAGCAAAACATGCAGCGGATCGGGCATCGCCACCAGCATCACCGAACGATAGCCAGTGCCGCGCAGACGTTCGTAGACCCGCTGCTGGCCGTTGCTGAATTGCAGGTGCAGAGCTTCGATCTGAAAATAGCCGCTTTCAGCCAGCAATTCAGTCTTGAGGATGGTTGGACAGTTGCGCATGGTCAGGCCCCTGGTTGGGATAGAGCCACTGTGCGCTGTACCGTGGTGGCCGCCATCGTCCGAGCGGACGAGGGCGGAAAATGCGCGTCAGCCCAGGGTTGCCACGCTGCGCAGGATCAAGCGCACGAGCATGGTCTGGCGGGTCACGCCGGTCTTGGAGAATGTCGATCGCAGATGCGCCCGCGAGGTGTTGCGGCTGATGCCAAGTTCTTCGGAGGCCTCGTCGAGGGTCAACCCGTTGGCCAACAACATCGCCAGTTGGGTTTCCGCCGGGGTGAAGTCGAATAGCGCACGGACGATCTCCTGTGGCGCGGTGGACTGTTGCTCCGGATCGCTGATGAAAATCACCACGGTGGGGCATTGCTTGCCTTCGCTCCAGTCCGACAATGGCACCGAACGCACGATGATTCCCAGGTCCGCACGCCCGGACGGTCGTTGCACCCGAAGGGCTTCGACCACCGACGGATTGCTGCTTTTCTGCGAGAGCAACGATTGCTTCACCAGTCGCCGAAACTCCTGGGTGTCACGTGCCGTACCGACTTGCAGGCCATCATTGACCAGTTTGATGCCGTCCTTTTCCTGTATCAGCCGGTCGGCAACCTGGTTGGTCTGCAGCACTTTGCCGGACTCGTCGAGGATGATCGTGCCGACCGCCATCTGATTTACCGCGCCGGCGTACAGGTTGCGCTCGGCTTCGATGCGATTGAGCTGCATGTGAATCTTGATCGAGCGTTCCAGGTGCGGAATGAAATGCGTCAGCAAGGCTTTTTCTTCGTTGCCGAAGGGTTTGTCGTCACGCCCGCGACTGATGCGGATACGGCATTGCGCGCCATCGCAGGTGTTGATGTCGGCGCCGAGGATGTGGAACACATCCACCGGCTCGAGGAAACTCTTGTAGAACTCCGAGTGTTGCCAATCGTCGTTGGAGACGAACTCGGCGAGGGTCACGACCTGGCGGTTGGGCAGGTCGACAAACGGATCGAGGGTGAAAAAGTGTTTGTTGTAGGACGCTGTCGCCTCGGTCGACGTGCCGGTGGTGTTGACCATCAACCCGTCCACATGGGCGCTGGGCGGACGCAGGATGAAGGTCACGTACTTGCTTTCAAGATGCACATTGAGCTGATTGAGAAAGGTCGCCCACGGAATGGTTTCCAGCGGCCCCTGATAAAGGTTGCCGAGTAAATCACTGAACGTATCGAGGCTGAGGCTCTGCTGCATAGGGAAAACCGTTTTTATTATTAGCGTTGGCCGGTGGCCGAGAATAAGCGCCGCTATCGACTCCTTGCAACGCTCGGGCTCAAGGCCTGACGGGCGGCTGCCGATCAGGCGCAGGGAGCACGAAAGCCGCTGTGTTCAGACCCGTTCGCTGGCACGCACGACAAAACGTTTGTGCTCCAGCACGTCGGCCGAGAGCGCCGCGACATCGGTGTAGAACTGCTCGTACCAACGGCGCAACTGATAGACCGGGCCATCGCCGTCACACAGCAGCGGGTTGTCGACGCGGGTCTTGCTGTGCCAGATGGTCACATCTTCGTAGAAGGCTTCCTGGGCCTGTTGCACATAGGCCTTGGCCATCGCCTGATTCTGTTCTTCGCTGAGTCCTGGAATCTTTTTCACCAGCACGCCGTAGCGCAAGGTGAAGCTGTCGAGGTCGATCGGCACATGGCAGTTGAGCAGGATCGAATGAATCGGCTGGCCGTTCATGGCGCCAGTCATTTCAGTGATCTGATAGGCCGGGCCGAAGTAGGTGGCCACGGTGCTCAACAGGCTGTCACCGGACAGGCGCTCACTGCGTGCGCTCATGATCTGGGTGGCCAGGTGGCCTTCAAAGACGTTGCTGAACGCTTCCACTGGTGCGCCATGAACGGTGCCGAAGTGCGCCATGTCGGCGATGTTGTCGATCAGTTCGCGGCAGTTAGTACCAATTTGCAGTTCGGCGACTTCCCATGCGGCCCACTCATCACTGAAGCAGGCGTCGATGCGCGGGATGCGCTGCTCGGGCAGCGGCGGGTTGCCTTCCGGGTCATTCCACACGAACAGCAGCTGGTTCTCTTCCATCAATGGCCAGCTCTTGAGCCGGGCCCGTGGCGGAATGCGCTTGGCATAAGGAATGTCATCGCAGACGCCGTCGGCACCCCAGCGCCAGGCATGGAACGGGCAGCGAATCGAATTGCCCTCAACGCAACCGGCACTGAGGTCGGCGCCCATGTGCGGGCAATAGCCATCAAGAATATGCAGGTCGCCGTCCTCGCCTTGAAAGGCCACCAATCGGGTGCCGAACACCTCCAGGCGATGCGCCTTGCCGTCACGGTATTGGGCGGCCAGGCCCAGACAATGCCAGCCACGGGCGTAGCGGTCTTCCAGCAGTTTGGCTTCGATGCGGTGCAGGGTACTCATCTTATTATTCTCCCAAGGTTCACGGGTTTGGCGCACGTAACGGATTCTGCCGTCCCTGTAAAAGCGGGCATCGTCTGAATGGACGATGGCCGCTGAAGACAGGCCCGCTCTACTGGCGCCATTGGACCCATGGCAGGAGTTGGAGATGAGCAAAGAACAAGGGCTGGTTGCGGTGATTACCGGGGCCGCCAGTGGTATTGGCCGAGGCCTGGCCGAACACGCGGCGAAGCGCGGCATGCGCCTGGTGCTGGCCGATCTGGATGTGCCGGGCTTGCAAGCGTTGTGCGATGAATTGCAGGCAAACGGTGCACAAGCGATGGCTTGCGTCACGGATGTAGGCGACCCGGCGCAGGTCGAACGCTTGCGCGACAGCGCCGTCGCGCACTTCGGCGGGGTGGATCTGCTGTTCAATAACGCCGGGGTGATGCAAACCGGCTACAGCTGGGAAGTCACTCAGGCGCAATGGCAACGGATGCTTAACGTTAACCTTAACGGGGTGATCAACGGCATTCGCAGTTTCGTCCCGCTGTTCCTGAGCCAGGGGCGAGCGGCGCATGTGATTAACACCGCGTCCCTTGCGGGACTAGTCAGCAGCCCGTTGATGGCGCCGTATAACGTCACTAAACAGGCCGTGGTTGCCCTCTCGGAAACCCTGCATTACGAACTGGCCATGCTCGGCGCGCCGGTGTCGGTCTCGGTGTTGTGCCCAGGCCCGGTGGCCAGTGAAATCATGGCCTCGAACCAAGTGGTGGATGCGGCCGGTTCTTCGTTCAGTCAGCGGCTCGACAGCACGATTCGCCAAGGCATGACGCCAGATGAACTGGCGGATCGGGTGTTCGCCGCTATCGCTGAGAAACGCTTCTGGATCTTCCCCCACAAAGGTTTTAAACCCGCCCTGGAACGGCGAGTGAAAAGCATCCTGGAAGAAACCAATCCACAGTTTCAGATGACCGATGTAGAGGAAGATTCCCATGCCGCTCGATAGTCAGATCGCCGGGGTGCTCCGGCAGTTTCGCGACCTGCCGGTACCCGACTTCAGCCAGCTCGATGCCAAACAATATCGGCAGTTTTCCGACAATTTGCTGCCCGCCATCCCCGGCGACCCGATGATCGAAGTGCGTCACCTGCGGGTTGCCGGAGCAGCGGGCGAACTGGATGCGCGGCTGTATCGGCCACTGGAGCAGGACCACCTTCCTCTGCTGGTGTTCTTCCACGGTGGCGGTTTTGTCATGGGCAACCTCGACACCCACGACAACCTCTGCCGCTCGCTTGCCCGCCTGACGGAGGCAGTGGTGGTGTCGGTCGCGTACCGTCTGGCACCGGAAAACAAATTTCCGGCGGCACCACTCGATTGTTATGCCGCCACGTGCTGGCTGGTCGAGCACGCGGCTGAACTGGGTGTCGATGGCAGTCGATTGGGCTTGGCCGGCGACAGTGCCGGGGGCAACCTGGCGCTCGCCGTCAGTCGCCTGGCGGCGCAACGCCAGGGACCGAAAATCAGCTATCAGTGTCTGTTTTACCCGGTCATTGAAGCGCAATGCGACAGTCAGTCCTATCAGGATTTTGCCGAAGGCTATTTCCTCACCAGCGCAATGATGGGCTGGTTTTGGCAGCAATACCTGCAGGATGCGGGGCAGGGCGACGATCCACTCGCCTCGCCCTTGCGCGCGGACACGCTGGTAGGGATGCCACCAACCACCCTGATCAGTGCGGAGTTTGATCCGCTGCGAGACGAGGGCGAGGCATTTGCCCAGTGTCTGCGAGAAGCCGGGGTGTCGGTGCGGGTGCAGCGTTGCGTGGGCATGATTCACGGGTTTATCAGCATGGCGCCGTTTGTCGAGCACGCTGCACATGCGTTGTCCGACGCCGCGGCAGACCTGCGCAGGGCGCTAGTGTAGGAGCGAGCTCGCTCGCGAAGGTGTGTCAGTCGACACAACGGTGCCTGACCCACTTTCGCGAGCAAGCTCGCTCCTACAGGTTTTGCGCGTGCCTAAGGCTTCACCCCCCGCAATATTTCCCTGGCCCGGTCCTGCACCGCATCCGGTGCACTCATGTTGCCGTCGATCACCGTGATCACCGCATGCCCCTGCCACAACTGATACGCATCGGCTTGTTGCTGTGAGGCTGTCGGCGCAGGCGGCGCGATCAGGTTGACGTGAACCACACCGTCGGCACCGCGCTGAGAAGTGAAGTTCACGCGATCCCAATTACCGATCGGGGCAAAGCTCACGCCTTTGACGTCACTGGCGGCCAGCGCCGGATAGTTGAGGTTCAGGCCGCTGACGCCGGGCAGACCGAGCACGTTCAGTTCGCAGTGTTGCTTGTTTTTTTCACAGGTTTGTCTGGCTTGAGTTCCCGCCAGACTCGCCTGCGCAATGACCTGCACCGCAAACCGGGCGGTGTCGTCCATGGCACCCAGGGTTTTGCGGTAGCCGGCCTGTTGATCGCGAATGATCAGGTCCATGTCGATGGCCGTCGACACCGCCACCGCCGGAACGCCCTTGAACATCGCGCGGACCGCTGCATTCAAGGTGCCGGACATTTGCGTCAGCGGGCCGACGTTTTCACCAAAGTTACTGCCCGACACCACCAGGTCTGGCGGAGTGTCCTTGAGCAGCACGTCCAGGCCCACATTGACCGCGTCCACCGGGGTGCCGATGGCGGAGGTCTTGCCCGCGGGCGGGGTGTAGCCATCGGGTGGTCCGACGCAAAACTTGCCGGGCGCCAATTCGGTGACCGCCAGGGCCTGGCCAGGCACGACCACACTGGCTGCGCTGATGCCGCTGCTGTCGTTCAACGGGCCGACCAGGGTCACCTGATGCCCGGCGGCAGTCAGCGCCCGGTACATCGCATCGATACCGGGTGCCCGGCAACCATCATCGTTGGTCAGCAGAATATTCAAGGCATTGGCCTGCATCGACAGGCTGATGCTGGCCATGACGATGACGCCAGTGAGCAGTTTATTCATGGGGAGTTTTCCGCGAAATGAGCAAATTTGGAAAAGCACAACGCCCCGACCGAGCAAATCGGTCAGGGCGTCGAGGGTTTAGCGGGTGCCGAGTTTGCGCAGGTTGCCGGGGGTGAATTCGTCTTCAGTGAAGGAGGTGGCGTTGAGCTTGGCGGGCTTTTGATCGACCAACATCCGGTCAACCAGATAAGAGCCGGCGATCAGGTCATGGTAGATCCCGAGGCGAGCGTGGTAGCGCTGCATCTCGTAGGCGTAGATCGAGGTTTGCATGTTGGTGCGCCAGAGCGCGCCGTGGCTGTCGTAGTTGTCGGCCAGCGTGGCGGCCCAGGTATCCTCGTCCAGGTACAACACGCGCTTGGCGTAAACATGTCGCGCACCTTCCTTGAGGGTGGCCTGCAAGACCCAGACGCGGTGCTTCTCGTATCGCATGAACTGCGGATCGACGTGGCCGGTGGTGGCCAGAATCTGATCAGAGCTCACGCTTGGATCGTCGATCTTGTAGTTGTGGTACGGGATGTAGATTTCTTTCTTGCCGACAATGGTCCAGTTGTAACGATCCGGCGCACCGTTGAACAACCGGTCTTCGTCGTACACCCGAAAGCCACCGGCGCCGGTGGGCGAGTCATAACCTACAGTCGGCGCGCGACGCACCCGACGTTGCCCAGGGCTGTACTGCCAGGCCTGACGAGGTGAGGCGGTCGGATTGATGAACTCGTGCCCGACGACGATCTCGCCTTTCTTGCGCACGGGCTCCAACGTGGTGATCAGGAAATCGGTGAGAATGCCGTTGGCGTTTTCCAGGGTTTTGTCCGGGCTGGACCAGATCGAGAAAATCTTATAGTTGACCTCTTCCAGTACCCGCTCTTTATTGGAATAGACCACGGCCTGCTGATAATTGGCCTCTTCGGTATTGGCACGCCCGGCGAGGGTGTGGTTGAACATCAATTCGCTGCCGTTCTTCGGAATCGGAAAGGGTGATGCGCCCCAGGCGTTTTGTGTGTCGTTGTTGTCGTTGGCCAGTTCGGCGCTGACGGCGTTTTTCTTGATGTCTTCTTCCAGGCGCTGATCGAAACGGAAGTCGCGATGGCTCGGGTACACCGGAATATTGAACGTCTCGGGATAGCGCTTGAGCAACGCTTTCTGGCCGTCGGTGAGGTTATCGGCGTATTTGTCCATGTTCTTCGCGTTGATCACGAACAACGGTTTTTCCGCCGCGTACGGGTCCGGGTACGGCGTACCGGGACCGGCGTACTTGAGTTGCGGTGGCAGGCCACGCCATTTGCCGGTCCAGGCCGGAATACTGCCGTCGGCATTTCCGGCTTTCTCGGCGCCCATCGGGGTCAGGTCCTGGCCCAGGCGTGCGGCCTCTTCGTTGCTGACTTTGGCCTGGACCAGGCCGCTGCTTAGCAGGCTGACGGCCAGCGCCGTGCCTAACAAGGTGTGGGTGAATCTAGACATGCTGTGCTCCTCCATCAGGGGATTCAGAACCGGTACTTGAAGTTGAGCGCGACGTTGTCGCGGTCGGCCAACGGGCTGTTGTTGGCGTTGCCCAGGTAGGCGTTGTAACGGGCTTCGACGGTGAAGTTGCCGAGGTAGCGCCACGAGCTGCCGATACTCGCGCGGTTGTCGTTTTGGCCTGCGTTGATCGAGCCCACCAGCGAGCTGTCACCGTGGGCGGCGACGCTCAAGGTGACCGGCACCGACATATCCCAACCGCTGAACACGTCGTTGTAGTCAAAGTTCGCCTGAACCGTGTAGCCCCACGCTTCACGGTCGTAGAGCAGCCTTTCGGTACCCGGCAACGAGAAGCCGGGGGCCAGGTTCACCGGCTGCGACTTGTCGTTGCTGATCACCGTGTTGTAAACCAGCTCGCCGGTCAGGGTGGTGTTGTCTGCCCATGAGGTCGGGCCAACCACGTAGATCATCGAGGTCTGGGCCTGCATGGTTTTGCTGCGCACCGGGCTTGAGAAACCGTTGTCGACCAACACCGGTGAACCGTCGCGGTAGCTGACTTCACCGGCCCAGCTGACGCTGCCCAGTACCGTGGAGAAACTCGCGCCGTACAAGTCGATGTTGTCGAAGTAGCGCACCAGGTAGTGCCCCGGGTACGTCTGGAAATCCAGCGACGGCGTCTTGTCGTGATAACGCGAGTAGTACACACCGAACTCGGTGTTGTTCAGCGACTCGGCGGCGTAGGTGAAGGCCACGCCGTACTGGCCGCTGTCGCTCGGTTTGTCGTCCTTCAGACGGGTGACAAAACCGGAAGCGTCGTTGAAGCCACCCTCGTCGATGAAGTCGGTGGTGGAGAAGTAGCTACCGACGCCGAACAGCTCGGTTTTTTCCCACTTGTATTGGTAGTAGGCCTGAATACCCAGGCTGTCGGTCAGGCTGAACTGGGTGAACAGTTGGCCGACCGGCAGCAGGATTTCCTTGACCTCGACGCCCGGAGTAGTCGCCTTGGTCGCATCCACCGGGCTCTGCGCCGCGGAAATGCCAGGGTAGAACAGGCTTTCACCCCAGCTCACCACCTGATTGCCGAGTCGCGCGTTGAGGGCGTGGCCGCTCAGGTCCCAAGTGCCATAGGCGTAGTAATCGAGCATGCGCAGTTCATTGCGGTGCTGATCGATGGTCTCTTGGGAAAACCGGTCGGCGCGGTTGCAATTTCCACCGACGAAGCAGTTCGAGGTGCCGGTGTTGTTGTCGTTACCCTGATCGTAAACGTTGTCGTAGAAGCCCGTCCCACGCAGGAATACCCCGTAGTCCTCACGCCATTTAATGTTGGCTTCGGTGAGGAAACCGCTGCGGTTATTGATCAGGCTGCCTTTGTCGAACGCATTGTCACCATCGTTAGCGTTGGCGTTGGCCGTCAGCTTTTGATCGCGAGACTCGGTCCGCCAGGCCAGGCTGTACGTCAGCGTGGTATCCCAGTCGACGCTCAAGTCCTCGTTCGGCTGGAAGCTCATCGCGCTGGCGTGACTGCACAGCCCACCTGCCAGCAAGAGCATGGCCAGCTGTACGCGAGGGTGTAGCGTTGGTGGGGCGATTATTGTTTTTATCATGTCGTCCTCATGCCCAGGTCAGACCTGCCTGACCTGCATTTCAGGGGGGATTGGTGCTGTGGGCGACTATGGAGTCAGCTATCGGGAGCAACATCGTCCAAGCGGACTAAGCGATTTGCAGGGGGGGGGCGCGGCGGGGGCCCGGTGTGGATGGCCTGCGCCTTAGTCCCATCGGACGATGACCGCTCAAGGCCCCCGGCGAACAATCCCGAGACTGACTGCACCGGGCGAAGATCTGGCGGCGGCGGTTTCTGCCTGATGGGCGCTGAGCAAGGGTGATCGCATGAAAGATGCCGGGATCAAATGGGACGAGTGCTGCGATGTGCTGGTAATTGGCTCCGGAGCAGGGGGCATGACCGCTGCGTTGCGCGCCCACGATCTGGGACTCAATGCCCTGTTGATCGAGAAGAGCGCCGAATACGGCGGCACCTCGGCGGTGTCCGGCGGCGGCATCTGGATACCCGACAACCACCGAATCAAAGCCATGGGCGGCAGCGATTCGCCGGCAGAAGCGATTGCTTACCTGCGCGCAGTCACCCACGGCGAGATCGATGACGGGCGCATCGAGGCCTACGTCGAACACGGCCGCGAGATGGTCGAATACCTCGAACGACAGACCCGCGTGCGCTTCGAGGCACAACCTGCGTATGCCGATTACTACCCGGAAATCGAGGGTGGAAAGCCCGGCTATCGCTCCATGGACCCGCAACCGTTTGACGCCGCCGAGCTCGGTGAAGAGTTCCTGCGGATGCGCGCGCCATCCCCCGGAACCCTGATGATGGGGCGCATGGCGATGACCATGAAAGAGGCGCAGGTTCTGCTGTGCCGAGGGCCGGGCTGGTTGCGGCTGACCCTGCGGGTGATGTGGCGTTACTGGCGTGATCGCGAGGGGCGGCGGTTATCGCGTCGCGACCGTTTCCTGACCCTGGGCAATGCCCTGATCGGCGCACTGCGGTGTTCGTTGCTGGATCGTGCAAAGCCGGTGTGGCTGAACTGCGGGCTGGAGGAATTGCTGATCGTCGGCGACCGGGTCGGCGGTGCTCGGGTCTGTCGTGCTGGTCAGCAACTCAACGTCAAGGCTCGGTACGGAGTCATTATTGCGGCCGGTGGTTTCGAGCGTAATCAGGCGATGCGCAGCCAATACCTGCCGCAGCCGACCCAGGCGAGCTGGAGTGCCACGCCGCCGCACAATACTGGAGACGGTATTCGAGCGGGCCAGGCGATAGGCGCGCGCACCGCGCTGATGGACCACTGTTGGTGGGCACCAACGACGCATGTTCAGGGCGAGGAAAAACAGCGCGCGCTGTTCGTTGAGAGGACCTTGCCCGGGTGCGTGCTGGTCAACGCTGCCGGCGAGCGTTTCGTCAATGAAGCCGCACCCTATACCGACATCGTTTACGCGATGTACGCCAACAATCGCGAAGGCGTGGCCAGCGTGCCGTGCTGGATGGTGTTCGACGCCCGATTCCGCCACAAATACCCCTGTGGCGCGTTGTTGCCAGGTTACGCCCAGCGTGATTGGCAGTTGCCCAAGCACCTGCGCGAGTATGCTCACAAGGCGGCGAGCTTGCAGGAACTGGCAGAAAAGATCGGCGTCGATGGCACCGGCCTGATGCGCACTATAGAGCGCTTCAACGGCATGGCGGTGCAGGGGCGCGACGAAGATTTTCACAAGGGGGAGTCGCTATTCGATCGCTATTATGGCGACCCGAATGTGCAGCCCAATCCGTGCCTGGCGCCGTTACTCAAAGGTCCGTTCTACGCCGTGCGCATCGACGCTGGGGACATCGGCACCAAAGGCGGGCTGCTGACGGATGTTCACGCTCGCGTGCTGCATGAAGACGGGCAACCGATCAACGGACTGTATGCCATTGGTAATAGCGCCGCCTCGATGATGGGCCGCACGTATCCGGGGGCCGGCTCAACGATCGGCCCGGCCATGACCTTCGGTTACCTGGCGGCCAATCACATCAAGCGTCAGAGCCAGACCAACCCGGTCAAAAGTGTGTTCAGGAGCGTCGAATGAACAGCCTGCGTCAGCAAGTCGCCGTGGTGACCGGCGCCAGTCGAGGAGTTGGCCAGGGTATTGCTCTGGCCTTGGGGGCCGCGGGCATGACGGTATTCGTCACCGGCCGCGCACCGGAACACGGCGGGTCGAATGTGTACGGTCATGCGTTGCGGGGTTCACTGGAGGACAGCGCTGCGGCGATTACGGCGGCCGGTGGGCGCGGTATCGCGGTGATCTGTGATCATGCCGATGATGCGCAGGTCCAGGCGCTGTTCACCCGGGTTGAAAACGAATGTGGGCACCTGGATTTGCTGGTGAACAATGCCGCGTTCATCCATGACCAATTGATCGAACCGGGACCGTTCTGGGAGAAGCCGCTGGACCTGGTGCGCATCCTCGACGTCGGGCTGCGCTCGGCGTATATCGCCAGTTACTTCGCCGCGCCGTTGTTGCTGCGTAGCGGTCGGGGGCTGATTTGTTTCACCTCGTCGTTCGGCGCCGGGTGTTATATGCACGGGCCCGCGTACGGTGCGCAGAAGGCCGGTGTCGACAAGTTGGCGGCCGACATGGCGATCGATTTCGAGGGGCAAGGCGTGGCGGCGTTATCGCTCTGGCTTGGCCCGCAATTGACCGAGCGCACACGGATTGCCGGCGAGCAGCATGGCGAGCAATACAAGGCCTTTCTGGCAGATGCAGAAACGCCGCAATTCAATGGTCGGGTGATTCATGCCTTGCTCAATGACCCGCGGTTGACAAGCTTCTCCGGGAAGACCTTGATCACCGCCGAAATAGCCCGTGGTTATGGCATCAGTGAAGCTCAGGGCCGCCAGCCACCCTCACATCGGGCCATGCTCGGCGACCCACGCCAGCAGCATCCGGCGCGGGTGATCTGACAGTTCAGCGTACGACGTATTCCTGTAGCAGCTGGCGAAGCCTGCGTTCGACTGCGAAGCAGTCGTAAATCCTGCCAACACGGTTACCCTGAAAAACCGTAGCGTCTGATTTTACGGCCGCTGTGCGGCCGAACGCAGGCTTCGCCAGCTGCTACACGGGATTGAAGGGCCCTTGCGAAATCCATCAGTCAGCGCCCAACTCAGCCCACTCACGCAACACATTCTTGGTCACCTTGCCCGCCGCATTCAGCGGCATATTCTGCAGCACTCGAACCCTGCGCGGGACTTTGTAGTTGGCCATCTGCTCACGGCACCAGGCGAGGAATCGTGCCTGTTCAATCTCCATGCCGGGTGCCGGGAGCAGGAACGCCATCGCCACTTCACCCAGGCGTTCGTCGGGAATGCCGATGACCGCGACCTGGGCCACGCCCGGATAGGTCAGCAAACAGTGTTCGATCTCCGCCGGGTACACGTTGAAACCGCCGGTGATGAACATGTCCTTGAGCCGGTCGGTGATGCGCAGGCATCCCTGCTCATCGAGTACGCCGATGTCCCCGGTGTGCAGCCAGCCGTCGGCATCGACGATTTCCCGACTGGCCTGCGGATCATTGAAATAGCCCTGCATCAGGTTGTAGCCGCGCACCTGAACCTCGCCGGGGACGTTGGCCGGTTGATTGTGACCGGCATTGTCGACACAGCGGATTTCCACACCGGGCATGGCCCGGCCGCTGGTGTTAGCAACCTGTTCCGGCGAATCACCAGGACGGCAGATCGTCGCAAAGCCGCAGACTTCGGTCAGACCATAGGCCGTCACGATGGTGGAAAATCCAAGCTCCTCACGCATGCGCTGGATCATCTCCACCGGGATTGCGGCGGCGCCGGTCACCGCCACGCGCAATGACGTCAGGTCGTATTCGCTGCGTTGTGGATGGGCGAGGAGTGACTGATAGAGCGTCGGCGGCCCCGGCAGCACGGTGATCCGTTCGCGCTGGACGCATTCGAGCACCGCCTGCACATCGAACACTTGCTGCGGCACGATGGTGCAGCCGCGCATCAGGGCCGCGAGCCAACCGGCCTTGTAACCGAAGGAGTGGAAGAACGGATTGACGATCAGGTATCGATCACCCTCATGCAACCCGACGATATCGCTCCAGTCGCGCACCACTCGCAGGTTTTGTCCGTGGCAGGTCATTACCCCTTTGGGCTTGCCGGTGGTGCCCGAGGTGAACAGCAGGTCAGACAGTGTGTGTGGACCCACGCTGCGTTCGCGGGTTTGCAGTGCCAATTGCGACACGTCCGCCGCCAGCGAGAAAAATTCTTCCCAGCCCAGCGTGCCGGATCCACCGCCACGCAAATTGACGATGTGGCGCAGCGCCGGCAGCGCTTCGCCGACCAGCATGCGCGGGTAATCGGCACCCAGAAACTCCCCGATGGCAAACAGCACGCAGGCGCCGCTCTCACGCAGGATGTAACCCGCCTCGCTGCCTTTCATGCGGGTATTGAGTGGTACCAGCGCGGCACCGACACTCTGCAACGCACCCGCGGCAACCATCCATTCCCAGATATTGGGCGCCCAGATCGCCACCCGATCTCCGGCCTGAACGCCCAGCGCCAGCAGTGCGCGAGCGGCTTGCCGACGCAGTTGGTCGAGTTCTCGGTAGCTGATCGTTCGTCCCGTGTCCTCAATGGCCGGGCGATCGCCGTAGGCCTGGGCCGCGTTGGCGAACAGTTGGGGAATGGTCAGTGCATGTGCGACAGGCGGCATGGGGCCTCCTCGGTTAGAGGACAAGTGCGAAAAGGGGATAGGCCAGGCAGGGCGCCCGGCCGGATGGAGAGTCAGGCGGGCGGGGCGAAGCGGCGGCCGGCGGAGAAACCACCGTCCACGGCGATCATTTGGCCGCTGACAAAGGACGCCTCGTCCGAGGCCAGGAACAGCGCTACATTGGCGACCTCTTCCGGTTGTCCGCAGCGGTTGAGCATATGTTGCGAAGCGAAGAAGGCGTGGAAGGCTTCCTGCTCACGGACCATGCTGGTCATCGGTGTTTCGATCAGGCCGGGACACAAGCCGTTGACGCGGATGTTGGCGTAGCCGTAGTCGATGGCCATCGAGCGGGTCAGCTGGTTGATGCCGCCCTTGGAGACGTTGTAGGCAACGTTGCCATCGCAGCCTTGCAGGCCGAAGATCGAGCCGACATTGATGATCGAGCCGCTGCGTTGCGACTCCATCGACGCCAGCGCATATTTGCTGGTGAGCATGCTGCCCGTCAGGTTGATGTCCATCACCCGTTGCCAGTTGGCGGTGGTAGTCTGGGTCACGCTGCCCTGGTCGGCAACGCCGGCCGCGTTGACCAGCACGTCGATGCGCCCGAAGTGGCTGATGATTTCATTCATGACCTGCTGGACTTGCGCTTCGTCGCGCACATCGAGGGTCATGAACCGGCCAGGGAAATCCGCCGGTGCGGTGCCGATATCCAGCCCGACCACTTGTGCGCCTTCAGCGGCGAATCGGCGCACACAGGCCAGGCCGATCCCCGACGCGCCGCCGGTAACGACAGCGACCTTATTCTGCAAACGAGCCATAACTGCACCTCTTTTATTGTTGTGGGCTAACGCTGTGGCCGAGTCTAACGGCAGACCGGGTCAAGGTGATCGTCCGTTGAGACTATTGCTTTTGGCCGTTCAATCCGGGAACTTCAGCCGGACCCGGGTGCCGGTCGGACGGCTCTGGCAAGCCAGCGTCCAGCCCTCGGCGAGCTCCCGGGGGCTGAGCACATCGTTGCGGGCCAGCTGGGTTTCACCTTCCTGGACCACACACATGCAGGCCCCGCAAAAGCCTTCTTCGCAGGAAGAAGGCACATCCAGCCCGGCCGCCTTGCAACTTTGCAGCAGGGTGTCGCCGGGGCGACAGGCAATCTCATGTTGCCGACCATCGAGCTCGACGATCAACGCCTCGCATCGCGAACCGAGGGCCGCAGCCCTGGCCAGCGCTTCTTCAGCCAGCAGTTCGTCGGGATCGGGTGGCGAGACGAAGCGTTCGACGTGGATGCATTGGGCGGCTTCGCCCAGTCCCAGCAAGGTGCGCTCCACGGTGTCCATGAACGGACCCGGCCCGCAGATGAAGTAGTCACCGCCACTCGATCCGCGCAGCAGATGACGCACCTGGGCGTCGGTGAGGTAGCCCTGCACGGAGTCAAGTACGTGCACGACTTGCAGTTGTTCGGGATGGGTCTTGCTCAGCTGGCACAGCTCATCCTTGAATATCACCGAGGCTTCATCGCGGTTGGCGTAGATCAATTTGATCGGTCGCGAGCTGCTGTGCAGCGTCGATTTGAGGATGGAAAACACCGGGGTGATTCCGGAGCCGCCACCGAACAACACCAACGGCCTGGCGTCGAACGCCGGCTGAGGCTCGTCCAGACAGAAATGCCCGGCCGGTGGCAGTACCTCCAGCCAGTCACCGACCTGGACGTTGTTCATCCAGTTCGATACCCGGCCACCCTCGACCCGCTTGACCGTGACCTTGGGCCGCGCATCCGTCAGCGGTGAACTGGCCATGGAGTAACAACGAGTCAATAGCTTGCCGTTGCAAGGCACGCGAAAACTCAGGAACTGGCCCGGTTTGTAGCGAAAGCGCTCACGCAGTGACGGTGGTACATCCAGCACCAGCGAGCGTGCGTCGTCGGTCTCATCGATCACCGCGCACACTTGCAATGAATAGCTTCCCGTCGCTTGCTCGACCGGTGTCAGGTTCTGCTGTTGCGTGCCCATGCTCACCTCGGTCTCAGAGCCCGCTGATCAATTGGGCGTTGTCGACGCGGATCTCGGCACCGTTGACGAAACGCGACTCGTCCGTGGCGAGGAACAGCACCACGTTGGCAATGTCCCGGGGCGCGCACATGCGATTCATCGGGTCTTGATCGAGGGCTTCCTGAGGAATCGCCTGGCCACCGGTCAGGGCCTGGGTCATCGGCGTATTCACACCGTCCGGGTGCACGCTGTTGCAGCGAATGCGGTAGCCCTGCTGTTTGCAGTGCAAGGCAACGGAGCGGGTCATCGCCGCTACCGCGCCCTTGGAGGCCGAGTAGGCACAGAACATCGGCATCGCGCCCAGCGCTGCCACCGACGACATATTGATGATCGAGCCGCCGCCGGTTTCTTTCATGGCCTGGATCGCGTACTTGCAACCGAGGAAATATCCGTCGCCATTGATCTTCTGTACCTTCTGCCACAGTTCCAGGGTGGTGTCTTCGATGCTGCCCAGGGCCAGGATCGCCGCGTTGTTCACCAGTACGTCGAGGCGTGCGAAGTGTTCCAGGGTGGTTTTGATCACCCGTTGCCAGTCGCTTTCGCTGGCGATGTCGTGACGGATAAACAGAGCGTTACTGCCGATTTCCGCGGCGGCCTGGCGACCGGCTTCTTCGTTGAGATCGGTCAGCACCACTTTGGCACCTTCGCGGGCCAGCAGCAGGGCGTCTTCGCGACCGATGCCACTGGCGGCGCCGGTGATGATGCAGACTTTGCCTTCTAGACGTTGCATTGTGGTTCTCCTGAGCGTGTGATTTGAAGTGCGGCCAGGTCGGCCAAGTGCGTAGCAGCGCGACGACCGGAATAGATGCAGTCGGCCAGCGACAGGCCCGAGATATACAGATTGGAAGCGACTCCGACGGCGGTGCGACCGGCGCTGTACAGGCCGGGAATCGGGGCGTCGGATAGGTCCAGCACCTGGCCGCTGCGTTCGCAGACTTTCAGCCCGCCGAGGGTGATGACCGGGCAGGGGAACAGGCGGCTGGCGAAGGACAGATCGAGGGCGTACCACGGACCTTGGTCCATGTCGGCGAGCATGGTTGGTGACTTGCCAAACGCATCAGCGACTTCGCCCTGCGCGGCGCGGCTATAGGTTTGCACGTTTTGTCGCAGAGCTTCGGCGGGCAGCCCGCAACGTTTTGCCAGACCCGTGAGGCTGTTGCAGCGCCTGGCGTTGAACAGCAAGTTGAGCAGCACCGGCAGTCGCTGGAATTGCCAGACTTTGCCCGGACCGACCTGACGTAATGCTTCGCGCACCAGCGCCCGATTGAGAATCAGAATGGCGCGACCGTCCTGCTCTTCGACCATCGCGTGGCCGAGGGTTGCACCGTAGATTTCTTCGTTAGCGTAGCGCTGCCCATGCGCATTGACGATCAGCCCTCGGGCCCAGGCCAGCGGCGGATTGATAAAGCGCCAGGCACTGACCTTGTCCATCCGCGCCACGCTGCCACCCACACTTTGGCCGAGGGCGATACCGCTGCCGTTGCAACCCGTGGTCCCCAATGGCAAACCGGCCAGGTATTGCGGGGCATGCTGGCCGACCCACTCGCGATTGAAGATAAAACCGCCGCTGCTCAGCAATACACCGTACTCGGCGCGAATCAGCTGGCGCTTGGCACTGGTTTGTTCGATGCGGCGCACGCGGGCGCGCAAACGGTCGGCCAGGGCCGGGGCGTACATGTGGAGAGCGCTGGCCCAGCGCGACAGTCGCGCATGTTGACGGGCAGCGCGGCTGCCGGACGGCAGGTGCCAGGCTTCGACGCCCAGCACCTGATTGCCAGTGTCGATCACCAGGCGCCGGACTTCACACTGGCTGCGTAGTCGTGTGCCGTGGTGCAAAGCACTGGCTTTGAGGGGGGCGAACAGGCTGGCACCGGACATGCCCGGGCCTTTGGTGCGATGCCCGCGAGGCGCCGGTTTGGCTAGCGCGGCATAGGCCGGCACGGTTTCGTTGCCGGAATAATAGAGATAGTACTGATCGCTCGGGTACGAGGTTTTATGCGGCGGTACGCTGGATTCGAACGCGACCCCCTGGCGCTCAAGCCAGGCTAATTGCTCGCAACTGCCCTCGCAGAAATCGCGCAATGTCTGGCTGCTGACGGCCTCGCCGACTTCCTGACGCAAGTAGTTGAACATCGCTTCGCTGCTGTCGTCATAGCCGGCCTGACGCTGATACGGCGTGCCACCACCGGCATAGACCACACCGCCGCTGAGTGCGGTAGCGCCGCCCCCTTCGAAGCGATCCAGCGCCAGCACAGCCAATCCGCGGCTGGCCGCTTCGATGGCTGCACAAGCGCCGGCTCCGCCAAACCCGACGACCAGCAAGTCGCAACGATCATCCCAGTTCAGCTGATCGGCGCTGCTCACTCGCAACGCCGGCAACCCTTGTAAGCCGTCCATGTCCGGGCCTTAGCCAGCGACAGCGAAGGCGGTTGAAGGTTTGGCGGTGGTGGTGTAGCTGCCATCCAGGTAGACCAGCGGCGTGATCGAATCGCTGGTGTGAATCTGCAGGATGCGCCCGATGAAAACGGTGTGGGTGCCATAGCTGAAGTGGCCGTCCTGCCGGCAGAGAATCGCAGATTGGGCGTCACCCAGATACGGAATGCCCCCGGCGCTGGTCAGCCAGTTACCACGATCGAAACGCGCTTCGCCTTTGATCGCGCCACTGCACAGGTGTGCCAGATCCTGTTGCTCGATGCCCAGAATGTTCACGCAGAAGTCCGCGCCGGTCGCCAGCGCCGCATGAGGCGAGGCGGTCTTGTTGACGCAGATCAGCAGCGACGGCGGTTCAGTGCTGAGGGAGTCGACAGCCGTGGCGGCCATGGCGAAACGCTCAGAGCCGTTGCTGGTGCTGATTATGGTGACTGACTTGGCCAAGCGGCGCATGGCCTGGAGCATGTCGGCTTTCAGATTGACGTCATTCATCGCACGAGCCCTTTCGTTGTGCATGGAGTGCGATGGATTCTTGCTCCGACGTCCCTCCTTAACATCGTCCGAGGGGACTAGGCCTTGGCGGCCTCTGGGCCGACCAGGGCTCTGGGTGAATGGGGGCATAGTCGTTGCTGCGGTAACGGCCACCTAGGGTTTCGCCCTTACGGCGACTCACTTTTTTTTCAAACGCCAAAAAAAGTAAGCAAAAAAAGCGTCGAACGGCGCTGCGCGCCACTCCCCGGATGAACACCTCCACTCAGCCTCCCGAAGGGGCGGGTAGATCAAAAGCTCAGGCGAGCTAACGCTCGGCCTGATGAGTGGTGAGGATCAAAAGCGGTACGCCGACCTGCTTTATGTAGGAGCGAGCTTGCTCGCGATGGACGTGAACGATAACGCGTACTGTCTGGAAAAACGCGCTGCCTTCGAATTCATCGCGAGCAGGCTCGCTCCTACAGGGGAATGCGTACGCTCTGAGCTGCCGCAGGCTGCGATCTTTTGATCTTCGCTTTTCTCTCAAGCCACATGGTCCGTTTGAGGGATGCCCACCCTTGCGCGCATTGCTTGAATGCCAGGGTAGGGGCGCTACACCCGCCCCGCTGCACGCGCGCCCCGGCGGATGGGGTGAACAAAGGAGAACAACAAAAATGCTCAACCAAGACCTGATTCGCCAGCGTCTGAGCCAACGTGCCCGCGAGCTGGTGCCGATCCTGCGTGAACGCGCCCTGAACGCCGCGCAAGCCGGCCAGTTGCCTGAAGAAACCTTGAAGGATTTCCATGACGCCGGGTTCTTTCGCATCCTTCAGCCATCTCGCTGGGAAGGCTATGAGTTGGAGCCCAAGGACTTTTTCGAGGTGCAGATGACCCTCGCCGAGGGCTGCATGTCCTCGGCTTGGGTGCTGGGCGTGGTGGCGATCCACAATTGGCAATTGGCGTTGTTCGATGACCGCGCCGCGCAAGATGTGTGGGGCGCCGATTCCAGTGTGCTGATCTCTTCTTCCTACATGCCGGTGGGCAAGGTCGAGCGGGTCGAGGGTGGTTTCAAGCTGAGCGGGCGCTGGGGTTTTTCCTCGGGTAGTAAGCATTGCGATTGGGTGTTCCTTGGTGCGCTGGTGCCGCCGGAAGAAGCGGGTGGGGCGCCGGATTACCGGACCTTCCTGGTACCGCGCAGCGACTATCAGATTCTCGACAACTGGAATGTCATGGGCCTGGAAGCCACCGGTTCCCACGACATTCTGGTGGAACAGGCCTTTGTGCCGGAATACCGAACCCATCGCGCCTTTGACGGTTTCATGCAGAACAGTCCGGGTAATGCGGTGAATACCGCGCCGTTGTTTCGGCTGCCGTTCGGGCAGATTTTTGTGCGCGCGGTGTCGTCCTCGGCCATTGGCGCCCTGCAAGGTGCGGTTGATCAGTTTGTCGAGCACAACCGCGCGCGTGTCGGGGTCAACGACGGTCGCAAAATGGTCCAGGACCCGGCCGCGCAGTCGGCACTGGCCAACGCGATGGTGTGCGTCGACGAGTGCAAGACCGTGCTGCTGCGCAACTTCGCCCTGATGCTGCAACGGGCGCAAAGCGCGGAACCGTTGAGCATGCCGGAGCGGGTGAAGATGCGTTATGACTCGGCGCTGGTGGCCGACAAATGCGCCAAGGCTGTCGCCGACCTGATGTTCAACAGTGGCGCCTCGACCATCTTCCGCAGCAACGGGATCAACCGGGCGTTTCGCGACATTCACACCGGTCGCGCCCACGTTGCCAACAATCCTGCCAAGTACGCCTGGAATCTCGGTGGGGTGAGCATGGGGCAGGACAGCAACGACTTTTTCCTCTGACTGTTTTTCCATGAATCGGCTAGTCCGTTTGCGTGATTCGAGCGCCCCGTCGATGCCCGAGCATGGGTGCAAGGCACAGGTCTCTGGCGCCGACTGCGCATCCAATAAAGACAAGGATCAACCATGAAATTTTCACTGATTTACGAAGCCCAGACGGTGGACTCCAGCCGTGAAGGCGACCGCAAGATTTTCGAAGACACCGTCGAGCAGGCTGTGCTGGCCGACAAGCTCGGCTTCGACACCTTCTGGTGCGTGGAGCATACGGCGCTGAGCAACTACTCGCACATGTCCGCGCCGGAAACCATGCTGGCCTTCGTTGCCGGTAAAACCGAACGCATCGGCATCGGCCACGGCGTAATTTGCCTGCCTCCTGCAATGAACCACCCGGTGAAAGTGGCGGAACGCATTGCCACCCTCGATCTGTTGTCCAAGGGGCGGGTGCATTTTGGCGTTGGCAAGGGGGGCACTCAGCAAGAGGCAGGGACCTTCGGTTACGACCTGGCTACCCTGCAACCGCAGATAGACGAAATGATGTACCTGATCCCGAAAATGTTCGTGCAGGACGAAATCGAGCATAACGGCGACTTCGTGCAAATCCCGAAGCGCCCCATCCATCCCAAGCCTTATCAAGACCCACACCCGCCGATGTACTTGGCCTGCACCAACACCGAGTCGCTGAAAAATGCCGGCGGTCGCGGTATGGGGGCCCTGGTGTTGGGCTTCGGTGGTCCTGAAGAGATCGCCAAGAAAGTCGAGGTGTATCACGAGGCCTGGGACAACCGCGACGAGAAGAAACAGGTCGGCTTCCGTCCCAACCGCCATATCGCGGCGCTGTGTCCGGCCATCGTTCTTGAAGACAATGAAGAGGCTCGCCGCATTGGTATTCGTGGCCAGCGTTACTTCATGGAGTCGCTGGGCTATTGGTACGGTGGTGGCGAGCGTCCGGACCCGGAAAAGTGGAAGGACGACACGTTCGTCGACGGTAACGGCCAGAGCGTGATCAAGTCGCGCTTCGCCTCGGAGGAAGTCAGCGTCGATTTCTCCGACCCGACCATGGCGATGATGAACCCCAACCACGCCTACGGCACCGTCGAAGATTGCATCGGTTACGTGCAGCGCCTGATCGATGCCGGCGCCGACGAGATCCTGTTCATCTGCCAGATGGGTACCGTGCCGCAGTGGGCGCAACTGGAGACCTTGCGCAACATCGGCGAGAAAGTGATTCCACATTTCCGCAAGGCTTGAAACCCGACGCTTAAGGCGTGAACACCGCATGACCCTTGTGGGAGCGAGCCTGCTCGCGAAGGCGGTGTGCCAGTCGACACAGATGTTGGCTGTCATGCCCTTTTCGCGAGCAGGCTCGCTCCCACAGGTTTTTGGGGCAGTTCCCGTTACCGAGTTGGTGTTTAAACAGGGTTTGTTTAATCGTTGTCAGTGTTACTTGATGAAAGCTACAACACCTTGCGTCGTTGCCTACAGGTACGCCAGAATCCGCCGGCTTGTGCGCCTTGGGCTTGCTCGGTAACTTGATTCGTGTCACTGCCCATCAGTGATCGGGTTTAGCAGCCTGGGGTTATAAGTAAGCTGCACAAGCTCTTGTCAGTCAGGCATTCTCATGCCTGCACTTGATGGTAGTTGTGCGCAGGGCGCCTTCGGGCGCGCCGGCTTTGCTAGCTTCCCCGGTCTGCTAACCTGCGTACAGCTGCCTCCCTCTCGTTTAGCAGCAGGAGGGTTGGCACCCAATCAGGAAGCCAGCTTATGTTCAAAGTCACACCCAACCCACCGGACACCGATCCGGCCTCCCCGTACGAACCCGATTCAAAAAAACTCAACGACGCCGCCGAGCGCGCCCTCAACTACCACTTCCCCTCGACAGCCGACATCAAAGCCACGCCGCGCACACCGAGCACCCTGTTTACCGTCGACCCCGAGGTCACGACTGAAACCCTGATGGTTTATCTGGTCGAGACGCTAGCCTCGGTGGATGTGATGGTCCATCAGCTGGTGGATCATCTGGACGGTGGAGACCGCAATGCCCTGCTGGGCATTTCCAACAGCGTGATGCTGGCGGAGATCACGGCAAATCGGGTACTGGATCAAATCGAACCGCCTGCGTAAAAACGCAACCAATCCCTGTGGGAGCGAGCCTGCTCGCGAAGGGGCCCTAACATTCAATATCAATGTCGAATGTCAAACCGCCTTCGCGAGCAGGCTCGCTCCCACAGGAAATGTGTTCCACCGGCCCTAACGCGATCCGTAGCAGCTGGCGAAGCCTGCGTCCGAACGCGGCCCGAGCCGAACGCAGGCTTCGCCAGCTGCTACAAGGTATGCGTTGCTGCTTAACTGATCGGCATTAGCCATTTATGGCCCGTTTTTTTTGTTCCCAGCCAATCATTTCCGCTAGTCCCATTGGACGATGTTGCCCCCCTCCAAACCCGTTTGAATAGCCCTATATAAAGTCTCTCCCGGCAGTTGCCGAGGGGCGGCTCGGCCTGAGAAAAACGAGGAGTGCATCCATGGATATCCGTGGTCTGGGTTACGTCACCCTGTTATCCAGCGACCTGGTGCAATGGCAGCAGTACGCAAGCCAGGTGCTGGGCATGATGGTCACCGGTAGTGATGACGATGAGCGCCTGTACCTGAAAATGGACGATCGCCATTATCGCATCCTGGTGGAGAAGAGCACTCAGGATGGCTTCGGCGCCTGCGGCTGGGAAGTCCCCGGCAAAGCGGCACTCGAACACGCTGTCAGCGTTCTGGAACAGGCCGACGTACGAGTGACGCGCGGCACAATGGCTCAAGCCGAACTGCGCAAAGTCCAGGAGCTGGTGCACTTCAGCGACCCGGATGGCAATCGCCACGAACTGTTCTGGGGACCGTTGCAGGACTTCGCGCGCTTCGTCTCGCCGGTGGGGGTCAAGGGTTTCGTCACCAACGAATTGGGCATGGGCCACGTGGTCCTGCCGGCGCCGAGCTTCGAGCGCTGCCGGGACTTCTACGAGCAAGTGCTCGGTTTCGGCCTGTCCGACCTGATGAAAGTCCGCTTCACCCCGGACCCGGCCGAGCCGCAAAAACGCATTCACTTCCTGCACTGCAACAACGGCCGGCACCACTCGCTGGCGATCTTCGAGTGTCCGATGCCCCACGGTTGCGTGCACATGATGGTCGAGGTCAGCACGCTGGACGAAGTCGGCCGGGCCCTGGACCGCGTGCACGCCAACGGCGTGAAACTCTCGGCCACCCTCGGCCAGCACACCAATGACCAGATGATCTCGTTCTACATCAAGACCCCGTCCGGGTTTGACCTGGAATACGGCTGCGATGGCCTGGTGGTCGACTGGGATCGCCACACGCCTTTCGAAAGCACCGTGGTCAGCCACTGGGGCCACGACTTCAGTGTCGGTCGCCAATGAGGAACATGACGATGGACAAGCAAATGACCCCCTTCGAGATCGTCGGCCAACTGCGTGACGGTATGACCATTGGTATTGGTGGCTGGGGACCGCGACGCAAGCCCATGGCCCTGGTGCGGGAGATACTGCGCTCGGACCTCAAGGACCTCACCGTGGTCGCCTACGGCGGTGCCGATGTCGGCATGCTCTGCGCCGCCGGCAAGATCAAGAAACTGGTGTTCGCCTTCGTGTCCCTGGATTTCATTCCACTGGAACCGTATTTCCGCAAGGCGCGCCAGGAAGCGGCGTTGCAAGTGATGGAAATCGATGAGGGCATGCTCCTGCTTGGCCTGCGTGCAGCAGCGATGAACGTGCCGTTTATTCCGACGGCGGTTGGGCTGGGCACGGATGTGCTGCGTCACAACAGCCAGATCAAACTGATCGCCTCGCCCTACGCCGACGGCAAGGACTGGGTCGCCATGCCGGCGCTCAAGCTGGATGCGGCGCTGGTTCACGTCGACCGTGCCGATGTGCGCGGTGTCTGTCAGATCAGCGGTCCTGATCACTACATGGACGATCTGTTTGTACGTGCAGCGACTCATAGCTACGTCACCTGCGACGAACTGGTCGACAGCGAATTTTTCCATTCCGATGCAGCACAGGCGCATCGAGTGTTCTGGGAACGCAACCTGACCACCGCCGTGGCCCACGTTCCGGGCGGTGCGCATCCGACATCCTGCGCGCCGCTGTACGGTTTCGACGTCGCGCACTTCAAGGCTTACAACGCGTCGGCGCAGGTCATTGATGGCTGGCAGGGTTATGTCCAGAACTATGTCGACTGCACTCACGAGCAGTACCTGGAAAAAGTCGGCGGCCTGGCTGCCATCCGCCAACTTCCCCTGCCGGTTTTCTAAGCGAGCCTCGATATGACCACCTCTGCAATGACCTACAGCCTCGCCGAACTGATGATCTGCGCTGCCTCCGAGGCCTGGCGCGACGACGGCGAAGTCCTCGCCAGTGGTATCGGAGTGATTCCGCGCCTGGCCGCGTCACTGGCCATGCTCAGCTGCAATCCGCAGCTGCTGATGACCGATTCCGAAGCCTACATGGTCGCCGAACCGGTGCCATTGGGCGCGCGCAACGGCTACCAACCCAAGCGTGACAGCTGGATGGGTTTTTCGCGGATTTTCGACAACGTCTGGGGCGGCAAGCGCCATGCGTTGGTCGGCCCGACCCAGATCGACCGTTTTGGCCAGGCCAATATTTCGTGCATTGGTGACTACGCCAAACCCAAGGCGCAGATGCTCGGTGTGCGCGGTTTTCCCGGCAACTCGATCAGCCACGCCAACTCCTTTTGTGTGCCCAGCCACAACCGTCGGGTGTTCGTCGAGGGCGAGGTCGATATGGTTGCTTCGGTCGGCTACAACCCGGCCCGCCTGGCGCGCGGCTGGTCCCTGGACGAGATCGATATCCGGCTGATCATCACCGACCTCTGCGTGCTGGATTTCCAGGGGCCGCAACGGCAAATGCGCATTCGCTCGCTGCACCCCGGTGTGACCGTGGCTGAAGTTCAGGACAACACCGGATTTGCCCTGCATGTGCCGCAAGACTGCCCGACTACAGCTGCACCGAGCGTCGAGCAATTGCAGCTGATCCAGCGCCTGGACGCGCACAACCTGCGCGCCAGCCAGCTCAAAGACAACCCGCCAGGCCAACGCTGAGTGTCGCTCAGGCAGTCCCGTTTCGGAGAAAAGTGATGGCTGAACATAACGACAAAAAAGAAGCCGACGTGGTGCTTTACGAGGTACGGGGCGAGGTAGCCATCGTCACCATGAACCGCCCCGAGTACCACAACGCGCAGAACTCGCAGATGACCTATGCGCTGGACGCGGCGTTTCGTCGGGCCTGCGACGACGATGAAGTGAAGGTCATTGTTTTGCGCGGCGCCGGCAAGCATTTCTCCGCCGGGCACGACATTGGCACCCCGGGCCGTGACGTCAACCAGACGTTCGAACGCGCCAGCCTGTGGTACGACCATGTCAACAAACCGGGCGGCGAATTTCTCTATGCCCGGGAGCAGGAAGTCTATCTGGGCATGTGCCGGCGCTGGCGCGAAATGCCCAAGCCGACCATCGCCATGGTCCAGGGCGCCTGCATCGCGGGCGGGCTAATGCTGGCCTGGGTCTGCGACCTGATCGTTGCCAGTGAGGATTCATACTTCGCCGATCCGGTGGTGCGCATGGGCATTCCCGGGGTCGAGTATTTTGCCCATGTGCATGAACTGAACCCGCGCATCGCCAAGGAGTTTCTGTTCCTCGGTGAGCGCATGCCAGCGGCGCGCGCTTATCAAATGGGCATGCTCAATCGGGTGGTTACCCGCGATGTGCTGGAACAGGAAACTCTCGACATCGCCGGGCGCATTGCGCAAATGCCGCGCCTGGGTCTGCAACTGAGCAAGCAGGCGGTCAACAACGCCGAAGACTTGATGGGCAAGCGCGCGACCATGGACATGGTGTTCGGCCTGCATCACTTCGCCCATGCCCACAACGAACTGGTATCCGGTGACCGTCTCGGCGGCTATGACGCCAAGGCTATGGCCAGTTCACAACGCACAACAGGTGGGGCGTGAGCATGGCGGTCTCTCTGAATACCCGTCTGACCGAGTTGCTCGGTTGCCGCTACCCGATCATCCAGACTGCCATGGGTTGGGTTGCCGATCCGAAACTGGTGGCGGCGACCGGTAATGCCGGCGGCTTTGGTTTTCTCGCCGGCGCGACCATCGAGCCGCAACGGATGGAAGCGGCGATCCTCGAAACACGGCGCCTGACCGATCAGCCGTTCGGGGTCAATTTTCATATGTACCAGGCCAACGCCGGCGAGATTGTCGAGCTGGTGCTGCGTCATAACGTCAGGGCGGTCAGCTACAGCCGCTCGCCCGGCAAGCAAATGATCAGCCGTCTGAAGGACGCGGGTGTGGTGTGCATCCCCACGGTCGGTGCTCTAAAGCATGCGCAGAAAGCCGTGGAGATGGGCGCTGACGCCGTCACCGTTCAGGGCGGCGAGGGCGGCGGGCATACCGGGTCGGTGCCGACGTCGTTGCTGCTCGATCAAGTGGTCAACGCGGTCTCGGTGCCGGTGGTCGCGGCTGGTGGATTCAAGGACGGCAACGGTCTGGTGTCGGCCCTGGCCTACGGTGCCGAAGGCATCGCCATGGGCACACGCTTTCTGATGTGTGCCGACAGCCCGGTGCCGCAGGCGACCCTGGCGCGTTACCTGGCAGTCGAGGACCCGGCGGCGATCATCATCAGCCGCGCCATCGACGGCATGCCGCAACGGATGATCCGCAACGAATTGCTCAACCAACTAGAAGCCAGCGGCGGTCTCAAGCGCTGGTTGCTGGCGGTGCGCAGTGGCTTGGCCTACCGCCGCCATAGCGGCATAAGCCTGGTTCAACTGCTCGGCAGCGCGCTGAAGATGCGCGGCAGCGGCGAGCTGACCGCCGCGCAAAGCCTCATGGCGGCCAACGCACCGATGGTGATTCAGAAAGCCATGGTCGACGGGCGCCCGGCCGAAGGCGTATTGCCCGCCGGCCAGATTGCCGCGTCCATCGACAGCTTGCCTAGCTGCGCCCAATTGATTGAACAGATCGTCCGCGACGCTGAAGCGCGCCTGGGCGATCTGTGCCGCCGTGTGTCGTGAAGGGGAAAGGCATGAAACCATTTAGCGTCAGTATCGAAAACGGCATCGCCGAACTGGTGTTCAACCAGCCACCGGTCAACGCCTTCAATTGTCAGGGCTGGACCGATATCGCCAGCGAAATCGAAAGCTTCGGTCGCGACGCCAGCGTCCGGGTGATTGTCATTCGTGCTGAAGGTCGCGGCTTCTGTGCCGGGGTCGACATCAAGGAGCTGGCCGCCGACGGCAACCTGATCGTGGCGGTCAACAAGGGCAACTACGACAGCTTCAAGGCGATCCACCGTAATCCGAAACCGGTGATCGTCGCCGTGCACGGCTTCGTCCTCGGCGGCGGCATCGGTCTCTGCGGCGCTGCCGACATTCTGGTGGCCTCCGAGTGCGCTCGTTTCGGGGTGCCCGAAGTGGATCGCGGCGCCATGGGCGGCGGCGCCCATTTGCAGCGGCTGTTCCCGGTGCAGAAGGTGCGGCACATGTACTTCACCGGCGAGATGATCGACGCCGCGGAGGCCTGGCGTCTCGGTGCGGTGGAGCGTGTAGTCAAGCGCGAAGATTTGCGTGAAGCCGCGTTGCAGATCGCCCGCGCCATCGCCGCCAAAAGCCCGGCCATGATCAGCCTGGCCAAGGAAGCCTTGAGCGGCATCGAAGACGGCAATCTGGAAGACAAATATCGCTGGGAGCAGGGCTTCACGCTTGAAGCCTATCGCTCACTGGACTCTCAGGAAGCACGCGACTCGTTCGTCGAGAAACGCGATGCCCGATTCAACGGCTGAAGGCACTCTCATGGACCTGACATACACCCCGGCCCAGCAGGCCTTTCGTGCGCAAGCGCGGGCCTGGCTGACGGCCAATGTACCCAGCGAACCGCTGCAATCGTTCGACACCGAGCAAGGCTTTGCCGAGCATCGTGCCTGGGAAACCCGGCTCAATGAGGGGCGTTGGGGCATGGTCACCTGGCCGACCGAGCTCGGTGGACGCGGTTGCGACTTGATCGAGTGGCTGATTTTCGAAGAGGAATACTACCGTTCCGGTGCCCCCGCGCGGGTCAACCAGAATGGCATCTTCCTGCTCGGGCCGACGCTGATGGAATACGGCAGTGAAGAACAGAAAGCGCGATTTCTGCCGCGCATGGCCACCGGGGAAGATATCTGGGCCCAGGCCTGGTCCGAACCGGGTGCCGGCTCCGACATGGCGGCGATTCGCTCAAGGGCTGAACGGGTGGGCGACCACTACGTGATCAACGGTCAGAAAACCTGGTCGACCCGTGCGGTGTGGGCCGATTGGGCGTTCGGGATTTTCCGCACCGATCCTCACTCGCAGCGCCATCAGGGCCTCACGTTTATTCTGCTGCCGCTCGATACGCCGGGGATCACCGTACGGCCCATTCCTCAGCTCAATGGCTTGCCGGGGTTCGCCGAAATCTTCTTCGACGACGTCAAAGTGCCGGTGGAGAACGCGTTGGGCGGCGAGGGAATGGGCTGGCATGTGGCGATGTCCACCGCCGGGTTCGAGCGCGGTTTGCTGCTGCGTTCGCCGGCACGTTTTCAGGAAACCGCCCGGCGTCTGGTGCAGCTGTACCAGTCGAATCGCGAGCAAGCCGACCGTGATCCGGCGATTGGCGAAGCGGTGATGCGCGCCTGGCTCGACGCCGAGGCCTACACCCTGAACACCTACATGACCGCCTCGCAACTGGTGCAGGGCGGGAAGATCGGGCCGGAATCCTCGACCAATAAAATTTTCTGGTCGGAACTCGATCAGCGCATGCACGACACCGCCCTGAGCATTCTCGGATGGCGCGGCGAGCTGCTGCCCGAGGCTCCGGCGGCTGGCGATGCCGGCCATTGGCTGGAAGGTTTTCTGTTTGCCCAGGCCGGGCCGATTTACGCCGGCACCAACGAGATCCAGCGCAACATCATTGCCGAACGCATGCTCGGCATGCCGCGTGCCTGAGGAATCAATCATGGACTTTAGTTTCAGCCGCGACCAATTGCTGTTTCAGGACAACGTCAGAAGTTTTTTGATCAACGAAGTGACCCCGGAGCGCATTCGCGAACTGTGGCTCAGTGATAGCGGGCGCAGCGACCGGCTCTGGGCGCAACTGATGGAGTTGGGCCTCACCGCGCTGACCGTGCCGGAGGAGCATGACGGGATGGGCATGAATGAACTGGACTTCATTTTGATCGCCCAGGAATGTGGTTACGCCGGTCTGC
Source organism: Pseudomonas sp. ASL7 (assembly GCF_056680375.1). NCBI lineage: Bacteria > Pseudomonadati > Pseudomonadota > Gammaproteobacteria > Pseudomonadales > Pseudomonadaceae > Pseudomonas > Pseudomonas sp. ASL7. Next base: position 525,997 of record NZ_CM155279.1, read on the forward strand.
CGGAGCCGCTGGTGGATACGATGCTGATCGGCGTGCCGTTGCTCGCTGCCCTTGATGAAAGTCACGCGGCGCTTAAGCAACATTGGTTGGTGCGTGTCGCTGAAGGCCGCGCGCGGTTGGCGATTGCCGAGCCGGGTAACCTGCTGGTCAGCGATGCCCATGTCGCCGATTTGCTGTTGCTGGCCCATGGCGATGAGGTGCACGCGGTTGAGCGTGGCACCGTGCGACTGACCCGCAATGTATCGATCGATCCCAGTCGTCAACTGTTCCAGGTCGACTGGACACCCACGCCCGCCACCTGTGTGGCTGCCGGTGAACAAGGGCGGCGTTTGTGGGCCGCTGCGTTTAACCGCGGGGCGCTAGGCAGTGCCGCGCAGTTGCTCGGGCTGGCCAAACGCATGGTCGATCTTGCGGTGGATTACACCTTCGAACGCAAACAGTTTGGCAAACCGGTCGGTTCGTTCCAGGCCGTCAAGCACTTGATGGCCAATATTGCGGTGCAGATCGAATTCGCCAAGGGACCGTTGTATCGCGCCGCCTATGCACTGGCGGAGCAACAGCCGGGTCAGGAGGTGTTGATTTCCCATGCCAGATTGGCGACCTCGGAAGCGGCGATGCTCGCGGCCAAAAACACTATTCAGGCTCATGGCGCCATGGGTTACACCTGGGAGGTCGACCTGCACCTGTTCATGAAACGCGCCTGGGCGCTGGACAAGGTCTGGGGTGATCGCGGCCATCACAAAGGACGAATCCGTGCGGCGTTGTTTAACGGCAATCACGCCCTGGGTGCTGGCAATACTTTCTGACGGCGACTGTGCCCGACTTCAACTGACTGCGAGGTAGACCATGCCTGAAGCCTATATTGTAGATGCTCTGCGCACGCCCACCGGCCGGCGCAAGGGTGGTTTGAGCCAGATTCACGCGGCCGATCTGGGCGCCCATGTCTTGCGCGCGCTGGTCGAGCGCAACGACATCCCCGATGAGGATTACGACGACGTGATCTTTGGCTGTGTCGACACCATTGGCCCGCTGGCCGGGGACATTGCCCGGACCAGTTGGCTGGCCGCCGGCCTGTCGCAATCGGTGCCTGGCACTACCATCGATCGCCAGTGCGGTTCGTCCCAGCAAGCGGTGCACTTTGCCGCCCAGGCCGTGATGAGCGGCACTCAGGATGTGGTCGTCGCCGGTGGCGTGCAAACCATGACCCAGATCCCGATTTCCTCGGCCATGATCGCCGCTGAACCGTTGGGCTTTCGCGACCCGTTCAGCGGCTCCGAAGGTTGGGTCAGGCGCTACGGTGCGCAACCGCCGACGCAATTTCGCTCGGCGCAAATGATTGCCGAGAAGTGGGCGTTGTCCCGCGCGCAGCTGGAGGCCTATTCACTGGAGTCGCATCAGCGAGCATTGCGGGCCATCGAGCAAGGGCGGTTCAACCGCGAGATCGTACCGCTGGCCGGGGTCGTACACGACGAAACGCCGCGCCAGACCAGCCTGGCGAAAATGGCCGAACTGGAAATTCTGTTTGGCTGTGATCGGGTGACGGCAGCGGTCTCCAGCCAGACCTGCGACGCGGCCAGCGCGATGCTGATTGTCTCTGAAGCGGCGCTCAAGCGTTACGGGCTGACGCCTCGAGCACGCATCCACCACCTGAGCGTGCGCGCCGAAGACCCGATCTGGATGCTCACCGCACCGATCCCGGCGACCGCTTACGCGCTCAAACGCGCCGGCATGAAGCTGGAAGACATTGATCGGGTGGAAATCAACGAAGCCTTCGCGTCGGTGGCGATGGCGTGGCTCAAGGAGACGGGTTATCCGCATGAGCAGACCAACGTCAATGGAGGGGCGATTGCCCTTGGCCATCCCTTGGGCGCCACTGGCACCCGTTTGATGTGCAGCCTGCTGCATGAACTGGAGCGCAGTGGTGGGCGCTTCGGTTTGCAGACCATGTGCGAAGGCGGTGGCCAAGCCAACGTGACAATTATTGAACGCTTGTAATCGATGCTTTTGAGGGGATCCGAAACATGAATATCTGTGAGAACCGCATCGTGATCATTACTGGCGCCGGTGGCGGTTTGGGCCGCGCCTACGCGCTGGCCTTCGCCGCCGAAGGCGCCAAAGTGGTGGTCAACGACATCAACCGTGAAGCGGCACTGGCCGTGGTCGGCGAAATTCTCGAGCAGGGCGGCAGCGCTGTGGCCAATAGCAACGACATCACCCGCTATGACGATGCGGCGTTGATCGTGCGTCAGGCGATTGAAACCTACGGTGGCCTGAACGTGGTGGTCAACAACGCCGGCATCTGCCGCGATCGCATGTTCGCCAGCCTCACTGAAGTGGATTGGGATGCCGTGGTGACCGTGCACCTCAAAGGCCATTTCTGTATCGCCAGCCACGCCACACGTTACTGGCGCGAGCAGGTCAAGGGCGGTGCCACGGTAAACGCGCGGATCATCAACACCAGCTCCGGCGCAGGTTTGCAGGGCTCCATCGGTCAGTCCAACTACGCGGCGGCCAAGGCCGGTATTGCGGCGCTGACATTGGTCCAGGCTGCTGAACTGGGGCGCTATGGGATTACCGTCAACGCGTTAGCCCCGGCAGCGCGAACCGGCATGACCGAGCAGGTGTTCGCCGACACGATGAAAAAGCCTGAAGAGGGCTTCGATTACTTTGCCCCGGAAAACGTCGCGCCGTTGGTGGTCTGGCTCGGGTCCGAGGTTTCTCGCGAAATCACCGGACAGATGTTCGAGGTCGAGGGTGGCAAGCTGTCGATTGCCGACGGCTGGCGCCGAGGCCCGGAACTGGACCGTAACGGCCGATGGGCGGTGGACGAGATGGGCGAAGCGGTCACCCAACTGATGGCACAGGTCATTCCGGCAGCGAAAGTCTACGGCAGTTGACCGAATATAAAGACAGAGGAGCGCTTCACCGATTGGCACGCGTCGATGGCAACACTTTTTCTTGCCCACTCCAGGCCACCCTCACAAATCATGAAAAATTTGTTAACATCATTTTTGATATTCGGTGGGCACCGTAGGCAAGTCCACGGATCGGGTCTTTAAGATGAGGCCCTGCGCTATTTCTTGAGCGACAGCGTCACCGGCCTTATTAACGGTATATGGAGCAAGGCATGAAGCTGACGTTGATATTGACCAAGCACAATGTGCTGATTTACGCATACGCGTCATGACCCTACTGGTCACCGGCGCAGCTGGTTTCATCGGTTTTCACACGGCCAGGCGTTTATGCCAGGACGGACATGAAGTCGTCGGCATCGACAACCTCAACGACTACTATGACGTGGGGCTCAAACGCGCGCGTCTCAAAGAGCTGGAGTCCTTGCCGGGCTTTCGATTCCAGAAGCTGGACATCGTCGACAAGCCGGCATTGATGGCGTTGTTCAGCGACTATGGGTTTACAGAAGTTGTGCATTTGGCCGCGCAGGCGGGCGTTCGTTATTCGCTGGACAACCCCGACGTTTATGCGCAGTCGAACCTGGTGGGCTTTCTCAATGTGCTGGAAGCCTGCCGGCACTATCGCCCTGCGCATTTGATCTATGCTTCGAGCAGCTCGGTGTATGGCACCAACAGCAAAATGCCGTTCAGCGTCGAGGACGCTGTCGATAATCCCATTTCTCTCTATGCAGCCAGCAAGCGGGCCAATGAATTGCTGGCCCATACTTATTGCCATTTGTATGGTTTGAAGGCCAGCGGATTACGCTTTTTTACCGTTTACGGGCCGTGGGGGCGACCCGACATGGCGCTGTTCAAATTCACCAAAGCGATGCTCGAAGGCCTGCCAATTGATCTCTATAACCAGGGATTGATGGCGCGCGACTTCACCTACGTCGACGACATTGTCGAAAGCATTGCCCGACTGCGCCCTAGACCGCCGGTGGCGGACGGGCCGGCCGATGGTGTCAACCGGCTATTCAACATCGGGCGCGGCATGCCGGTGGCGCTGCTGGATTTCGTCGACTGCCTGGAGACCGCGCTGGGTATGCCAGCCAAGCGCAACTTGTTGCCGTTGCAGGCCGGCGATGTGATTAAAACCTGGGCCGATGTCTCGGCACTGACCGAATGGGTCGACTTCAGTCCGCAGGTTGCGGTTGAAACCGGTGTGAAGGAATTTGTGAAGTGGTATCGCCAGTTCTATCAGATATGAGCCGTTCGCCCTTAATAAAAAAGACCGAAGTAAAAGAGGGCCTCTATGAGCCATGACATTTTTGTATCTGTACTGATTCCCGCAAAGAACGAAGCGAACAATCTCAAGCAGTTGCTTGAGGAAGTCCGTGTTGCTTTGGCCGATGAGTCTTACGAAATCATCGTTGTGGACGATGGCAGTACCGATGCCACCTTGCATGAACTGGGGCAGATCAAGCACAACGGCCTGAGCCAGTTGCGCATCCTGCATCATGAGCGTTCGCTGGGGCAAAGTACCTCGCTCTATCACGCAGCGTTGGCCGCTCGGGGGCAATGGCTGGCCACACTCGATGGCGATGGTCAGAACGACCCTGCGGACATTCCGGGGATGTTGGCGCTGGTGCGCAGTCAGAAGGGTCGCGTCGACCTGCAACTGGTGGCTGGGCACCGCGTCAACCGCCGTGATACCGCCAGTAAGCGCTGGGCTTCACGGTTTGCCAACGCCCTGCGTCGCCGCATGCTGAAGGACGACACCCCGGACACCGGTTGCGGGCTGAAAGTGATCGAGCGTGCGGCATTTTTGCGCCTGCCTTACTTCGACCATATGCATCGGTATATTCCGGCACTGATCCAGCGGCACAACGGCCGAATGATCGTCCATCCGGTCAACCATCGACCGCGCACGGCCGGGATCTCCAAATACGGCAACATCGACCGCGCCCTGGTGGGCATTCTCGACCTGATCGGCGTTTGGTGGCTGATCAAGCGCACGCGTCTGAATACAAATGCGCAGGAGATCGAAGGATGAACCTCTCCCGCGAAACCCTCTGGCTGGTGATCGGCTTTGTGGGGCAGATAGCCTTCACCGGCCGTTTCATCCTGCAGTGGCTGTACAGCGAATACAAGAAGCGCAGCGTGATTCCGGTGAGCTTCTGGTACCTGAGCATCGTCGGTAGCACCCTGCTGCTTTTTTATGCCATTTATCGACAAGACCCGGTCTTCATCGCCGGTCAGGCGTTCGGTTCCATCGTCTATTTTCGCAACCTGCAATTGATTGCCAAAAGCAAACATCCGAAGGAATGAATCATGCGCAGATCCCTATCGCCCAGGGTCGAATGCCTAGGCTTGATGCTGCTTGCTCTTTTATTGATCGGCGCGGGACTTGGGCTGCGTCAGCCGCAGAATGTTGACGAAGAGCGGTTCCTCGGCGTTGCGCTGGAGATGCTGCACCACGGCTCGTGGCTGATTCCCCACCGCGCGGCGGAGATCTACGGCGATAAACCGCCAGTGTTCATGTGGGCCGTGGCGTTCTTCGCCTGGCTCACTGGCAAGCCTTCTATCGCCCTTTATATTCCGGGCCTGCTGTCGGCCGTGACGGTCACGGCAGCGGTCTACGACCTGGGTCGCAGGCTCTGGAATCAGCGTACCGGCCGCACGGCGGCGCTGTTGTACCTGGCGACTTATCAAACCTACAGCATCCTGCAGACCGGCCAGATCGACAGTTTTGTGGTGCTGTTCACCTCCGTTGGGCTGTACGGATTGGCGCGTCACCTGTTGCTCGGGCCAGCCTGGCGCTGGTTTTACGTTGGTTGCGCGGCCATGGGTATTGGCGTGATTACCAAAGGAGTGGGTTTCCTCCCGGCTTTGATGTTGATTCCGTATGCTTACGCGGTGCGCAAAGATTGGCCGGGTGTGGTGGCCATGCCGGGCGAGAAGCGCAAGTGGTTGCTCGGGTTTTTGATCATGCTGGGCGCCATCGCGATCTGGTTGCTGCCCTTGGCCTTGTCCATTGTGCTGAACGGCGGCGCCGATGAACTCGCCTACGCGCGCGAAATCCTGCTGCGCCAGACGGCAGGGCGCTATGCCGCCTCGTGGGACCATCGCGAACCGTTCTGGTATTTCTTCGTCAAAGTGATCCCGCAATACTGGCTGCCGTTGGTACTCGCGCTGCCGTGGCTGGTTCCCGCCTGGCGAAAACAGCTGCGCAAGCATGACGGTCGAGTGCTGGTACTGCTGGGCTGGGTCGGACTGGTCGTACTGTTTTTTTGCATCAGTGCCGGCAAACGCAAGTTGTATATCTACCCGGCAGTGCCCGGGCTGGTGCTGGTGGCTGCACCGTTGATTCCCTGGTTACTCAAACGCTGGTTCGGCCAGCGCCCGCGTGGTCGAAAGGTATTCCAGGCATTGGTCTTTACCTGGTTTGCTCTATGGATCGCCCGCGGTTTCATCGAGCCGATCAAAGACGGTCCCAATCCGCACGAGGCGATCATGGCGCAGGCGGCGACCATGACCAATGGCGCAGAGCTGGTGCTGGTCACCTGGCGTGAGGGCCACTGGCTGTACGCCCGCCAGCCGATCGTGCATTTCGGGATGGCCGACTCTACGGTCGAGCAGGCAGCTCAATGGCTGCGCGAACACCCTCAGGCCTACGCATTGGTACCGGACGAATTACTGAGCCAGTGTTTCAACCCTCAGGCTGCACGTGAGCTGGGCGAAACATCCCGTGCGCAATGGTCGATTGTCGGTGCCGATGCCGATAACGGAAAATGCCATCCGGGGCAGCCTGGCCATGTCTATCGCTTCAGCTGGTGACCAGAAAAAACGTGAGTAATCCATGGAAGGCCGGATTACTCATTGTCTCTGTTGCATTGGCGCTACCTGTCCGGCCAGGGGCTGACTGCCCCTGATCCTTCAGGTGGACACCGGATAAAAGACACCTCGCAGGAGGGGCGAGCATGGCTATAATCGGCCAACGTTCCCTCCTGTCACCACACGAGACTGCCATGACCATTTCCCTGTACGACGCTTCCGTCCCGGTTTTCAAACAAATGCTCACCGCCCTGAGCGATGTCTTGAACAAGGCCGAAGCCCATGCGACTGCCAAGAACATCGACCCGAACGCGTTCCTGCAAGCCCGTCTCTACCCGGACATGTTCCCGCTGGTGCGGCAGGTGCAGATCGCCGTTGATTTCGCCAAGGGCGTTTCCGCGCGTCTGGCTGAAGTCGAGCTGCCGAAATACGACGACAGCGAAACCACCTTCGCCGAGCTGCAAGCGCTGCTGACCACGGTTCTGACCTTCATCGGCGAGATCAAGCCTGAACAGATCAACGGCAAGGAAGGCATTGAAATCATCACCCGCCAGGGCACGCCGAAAGAGAAGCGCTTCACCGGTCAGGCTTACCTGCTGAGCTACGGTCTGCCGCAATTCTTCTTCCACGTCACCACCGCCTATGCGCTGTTGCGCCACAACGGTGTGGAAGTGGGCAAGCGCGATTACATGGGCGCGTTCTAAACCGACCCGATAAAAAAAAGCCCGCCAAGGTGTAAGCCTTGGCGGGCTTTTTCGTGCCCCATTCCTGTAGGAGCGAGCTTGCTCGCGAAGGTGTGTCAGCTACATAGGTGTCGGCTGACCCACCTTCGTCGGAACGCCGCCCGGAGCAAGCTCGCTCCTACAGGAATGGATGAACAACAAGATAGGCAGGTTCGTGCAACTTTGTTTGGAAACACTCTGTTAAGATCCGCCATCCTCATTTTCATGTACTGCCAGTGGGCCCTCGGGCTATCGCTGGTGTTGGCGTTTTCTGGAGTTTTGCATGCTGTTGCCCATCCTTCTGTTGTCTGCTGCCGGTTTCACGGTGCTGACCACGGAATTCATCATCGTCGGCCTCCTGCCGGCCATCGCTAGAGACCTTGAAGTCAGCATTCCCCAAGCGGGCTTGCTGGTGACTTTATTCGCCTTCACCGTCGCCGCGTTCGGGCCGTTCCTCACGGCGTATTTCGCCCGGTTCGAACGGCGCAAGCTGTTCATTTCGGTGCTGATCATGTTCGGTCTGGCCAATACCCTTGCAGCGTTTGCACCGAACATTTGGGTGATGGCCGTTGCCCGTTTGATCCCGGCGCTCGGGCTGCCCGTGTTCTGGGCGCTGGCCAGCGAGACAGCGGTGGACATCGTCGGGCCGGATTACGCCGGACGCGCCATCGCTAAAATCGGTTTCGGCATTGTGTGCGCCACGGTGTTCGGCATTCCGGTGGGCACGTTGATCTCCGATGCATTCGGCTGGCGCAGTGCCTTCGGCATTCTGGCGGTGATTGCATTTGCCAAGGCGTTATTGTTGTTTATCTACCTGCCGAAAACCAATCTGCACCAGCATCAGGTGAGCTTGCGCTCGCAGTTCAAGATCCTGCGCAGCCCGTTAATGCTGGGTCATGTGCTGTTGTCGATCCTGGTGTTCAGCGGCATGTTCACCGCTTACACCTACCTGGCGGATATCCTTGAACGCCTGGCCGGATTCGACGGCGCCGTGGTCGGCTGGTGCCTGATGGGCTTTGGCGCGGTCGGTTTGATCGGCAACTCGCTGGGCGGCCGCGCGGTGGATCGCCATCCGCTGATCGCCTCGATGATGTTCTGCGCGTTCATGATCGCCGGCATGGTGGCGCTGGTGCCCAATATTCATTCGCCCCTCGGCCTGGCGGCGTCACTGGGGATCTGGGGCGTGACGCAGGCAGCGTTGTTCCTGGTCAGTCATGTGCGTTTGATGAAGGCTGCGCCTGAAGCGCCGGCCTTTGCCGCATCGCTGAACATTGCCGGCGCTAACCTCGGGATCGGCCTGGGCGCCATGGTCGGCGGTCGAGTGATCGACGGTGTCGGCCTGCAAGGTCTTGGTTTCGCGGCCGCCGGATTTATCCTTGCCTCGATCCTGCTGGCGATCGCGTTGATGACCTTCAAACCGCGTGAAATCTGCGCCTGAGCCCTTTTAAATCTCGGTAAATAGCTCGCGTCGGGCACCTTCGGTAATGGCGACAATACCGGGGTGCTTGACCTTGCGTTCCACCGAAATGGCATAGAACGACTCGGTCACCGCGTCAGTCTGGCCGATCACCTCGACACCGTATTGGCGTTTCACTTCGTCGGCAATCACGCTCGGGCCGATGAATATCCCGCTGCCGGATTGGCCGAAGGCCTGCATCAGCGCGCTGTCGTCGAATTCACCGACGATTCGCGGCTGAATTTGCTGTTCGGCAAACCAGCGCTGCAAGCGACTGCGCACAACGGTTTCCGGCCCGGGAATCAGCAGGGGCGCGCCGTGCAGGCTGCGAGGGAAATCCTGTCCATACCGTGCTGCCAGTTGCGTGGTGGCGAAGAAGCTGATGCCGCATTCACCCAGTTTCTGGCTGTAGCCCTTGATGTCCAGGTGCGACGGCATCGGGCTGTCGGATATCACCAGGTCCAGACGCTGGATCGCCAGGTCCGCGAGCAAGCGTTCGAGTTTGTCTTCGCGACAGGTGATGCGTAGCGGCTCGCTGAGCTCCATGGTCGGCGCGATCAAGCGATAGACAATGGATTTGGGCACCACGTCCGCCACCCCCACCCGAAACAGAATTTGCTGCTCGTTGGGTTGTGCTCGCAACATCAACTCCAGTTCACCGCCCAGCTGAAACATTTGTTCGGCGTAGGGCAGGGCCTGGCGACCGGCCTCGGTGAGTTCAAGCTGGCGACCGACTCGGCGAAACAGCTCGATGCCATAAGTTTGTTCGAACAGTGAAATCTGCCCGCTGATGGTCTGCGGTGTCAGGTTCAGCTGCTCGCAAGCGCGCACGATGCTGCCTGTTTTAGCCACCACCCAGAAGTAATGCAGCTGTCGATAATTAAGCATGTTGCTGAAATCCCCGGTTCATATCATCTGTAGGAGCCGTAGGAGCACACGCACACGCCCTATTCGAATTGTCAGCTCTCGATTCGTTAAAACCGAAGTATACCCGCTAAAAATACGAATTTTCCTGAAGTGTTTGTCTGCCTAGAATGCATCGCTATCAACGGGCCATCGTTTCAACCCGGATTGTTCTATCAAGGAAAGCATCATGAAGCTTAAAACCACGGCGCTGCTGATTACGTCTTTACTGGTACTGGCCGGTTGTGACCAAGCCGAGAAAAGCGCGCAGCAATTGATGAACAAGGCTGCCGAAACCGCCAAACAGGCGATTGACGATACCCACAAAGCCGCCGAGCAAGCGATCAGCGATGCTGCTCGCGGCTTGATCAGTAAGAAAGAATCACCGGGCGAAGACAAAGAGAAAACCGACGCTTCGTCCCAGGAAATCTAAACCGTCTTACAGCGAGTCAGGACTGACCCATGGAATACCTTGTACAACTTGCCGCCAGCCCCACCGCGTGGGTCGCCCTGGCCACTTTGATCGTCATGGAAATCGTGCTCGGCATCGATAACCTGATTTTTATCTCGATCCTGACCAACAAATTGCCGGAGCAGCACCGGCAGAAGGCGCGGCGCATAGGTATCGGCATGGCGTTGATTTTGCGTCTGGCGTTGCTGAGCACTATCGCTTTCATCGTCAAGCTGACTGAGCCTGTGATCGATATTTTCGGCCAGGCCTTCTCGTGGAAGGACATGATCCTGATTGCCGGTGGCCTGTTCCTGCTGTGGAAGGCGACCACCGAGATCCATCACAGCATGGACCCGGCACCGGAAGATCCGAAGTCGGCGACATCTGCTGTGACCTTGGGCTTTGCTGCTGCAATCGGTCAGATCCTGATGCTGGACATGGTGTTTTCCATCGACAGCATCATTACCGCGGTTGGCATGACCGAGCACTTGCCGATCATGATCATTGCGGTGGTGGTATCGGTGCTGGTGATGTTGCTGGCGGCTGATCCGCTGGCCAAGTTCATCAACGACAACCCGACGGTGGTAATGCTGGCGCTGGGCTTCCTGATCATGATCGGCATGACGCTGATCGCCGAAGGTTTTGGCGCCCACGTACCGAAAGGGTACGTCTACGCGGCCATGGCGTTCTCGGCGACGATCGAGGGCCTGAACATGATGTCGCGCCGGGCCAGGCAGAAACGCTTTTCTGCTGAAACTTGACCCGCTGTAAATGAAACGGCCGCCGGGGTTCGAAAGAGCCCGGGCGGCCGTTTTTGTTGGGGGCTGAACAGCGTCAGTCAGTGCGTGGTCGCGTGCTGTGCAGCTGTTTTTTCGGGTTTGGTCACCGGCACCGCTTGAGCGTGATGATGGTAGCGTCGGGTAATGCGCAGGACGCCCCACAACATGGCGGCGGCAACGGCCAGCCAGCTGGAAATCAACATCGCAATGGTCATTGTCAGGCTCATCAGTGCCTCCTCTTTGCCCTGCTGCGGGCACACACTCTTTGCAAGTGACAGTCTAGTCGCTGCTGTATTTCAGGCGATTGACTAAGGGGCGGCAAACACCAACCCGTTCGCTCTATCGAATGCAATCAACTACCGTTTAAGGCTATACCGCCGCCGCGCGGCGTCCTATGATCGACGGTCAAGCCGGGAGCGCGAATACCTGGCGTCTAATCAAGAGAGAGATGAAGGTGCGGGTATTTTCTCAAATTCTATCGGCGGCGCTGATTGTGGGCTGCGTTTCAGGTCTGGCGGGTTGTGCGGGGAGCGTTGCGCCAGAGATCAAGCGCCTGCCGGAGCGTGTCGAACTGAGCGGCAGGTTCTTCGTGGGCGTGGCCGAACAAAGCGGACCGCAAGTGCTGGCCAGCATGCTGTCCCAACAAGGCGTGGTGATTACCCCCGGGTTACTCGAAAAGCCTTTGAATTTGCCGGGTGCCGAAGCGCAGTTGCCGCAGAACATGCAGAACCTCGCCCGCGAGTACGGCATGATGGTCTATCCCCTCGACAGCAATCTGCCCGCATTGTTGACTCAGGTCGCGGCCGGTTTTCCGGTGATGGTGCGTTTTACCGACGGTTCGGCGTTCTGGGCGGAACCCCGTTACGCCATTCTTGCTGGCTACAACCGTCAGAAGAAGACAGTGCTGCTGCGCGCCGGGATGAATCGCCGGTACCTGACGAGCTTCAGTTCATTTGAATCGGCTTTCAAGGATGCTGGTGGCTGGGCCGTTTTAATTCAGGCACCGACGCAGATTCCAGCCAACGTCGATCATCAGCGTTGGCTTAAGGCCGCGAATGAACTTGCCCAGGCAGGACAGGAACAGGCCGCTGCCCGCGCGAAGAAGGCACTGCCCGCGCAATAAGGTTCCGTTCGTCATCTGTATGGCACTGCCAGGCGCGATTGGCCTCTTATGGATAAGGCCCCGGATTCTTCCGGGGTAGAATCAAGGAGGCGTCCATGGCAGATTCCACTTCACCCTCGGGCCCGCATTCGTCTGAACATTCTTCGGGCGATGACTTGGGTTTTGATCCCGATTCACCGGACCTCGCCGATCCTCAGGTCGATCCCGTCGGCCCTGCCAGGGCGCCCAGAGATGTAAAGCCGGGCGAGGATTGCAAGGCGCCGGCCAAGCCTTACGACCCGCTCGCGGATCTGAAACCCTGACCTTCAGTGTGAGGTGTGTATGTCTACCGATTCGAGTTTTGACGACAAGCATCCGGACAGTGTTCCAACAACCCCCGAAGACGACATTGATCCGGTGATGGATCCGGACAGCCCGTTACGGGATCCTTTGGCCAGGCCTATGGTGGTGTCGACAGAGCATCCGCGAGGCACAAGAGATCCGAGTACCGGAGACGGCATTCCCGATGACGACCAGATGCCGCTGCCGAATGATTAATGCCAGACGAAAAAGCCCCGAATAGCGAATGGGGTCCACTGTGGGAGCGAGCTTGCTCGCGAAAGTCTCAGGAACGCTGCGTTTAGCCAGTAAACACGCGTTATCGTTAACGACCATCGCGAGCAAGCTCGCTCCTACAATTTCCTATTACTTAGACGCTTCAATCACGCCACTTTGGCGGTGCTTGAGGTTCTTTTCTGCCTTGTATTGCAACGCCACCGATGGCACGTCTGTGCTCCTGCCGGATTCGACCCAGTTGCGGATCCGCGTGGCGTCGGCAAAGTGCGTGTACTTGCCGAAAGCGTCGAGAATCACCAGTGTCACTGGGCGATTACCCATGCTGGTCACCAGCACCAGGCAGTGGCCGGCCGGGTTGGTGAAACCGGTCTTGGTGATCTTGATGTCCCAATTTGGCTTGTTGACCAAGTGATCGGTGTTGTGGAAACCCAGGACGTAGTTGGGATTGCGGAACCGCACGGATGTTTCTTTGGTGGTGGTCAGCTCGCTCAGGATCGGGTATTTGTGCGCAGCGACCAGCAGTTTGCTCAGGTCTCGGGCGGTGGAGACGTTACGAGGCGAGAGGCCGGTCGGTTCGACGAAGTGGGTACTGGTCATGCCCAGTGCCCTGGCCTTTGCGTTCATGGCCGCAATGAATGCGACATAACCGCCTGGATAGTGATGGGCGAGGCTGGCGGCGGCTCGGTTCTCCGACGACATCAGGGCGATCAGCAACATTTCCCGGCGCGGCAATTCGCTGTTGAGTTTGACGCGGGAGAACACGCCTTTCATTTCCGGTGTGTCAGCGATGTTCACGGAAATGTACTCAGACATATTCTGCCGGGCTTCGACAATCACAAGGCCCGTCATCAGCTTGCTGACGGATGCGATCGGCACAACCACGTCCGGGTTGTTGGCATAGATGACTTTGTTGGTCTGCATATCTATTAGCAACGCGCTGCCTGAAGCGATCTTCAGATGCGAAGCGTCTCGGGGCACCGATGTTGTGTCGGCGGCGTTGGCCATTGGTGCGATGAAAGTCCCTGTAAATGCAAAAAATAGACTCAGGATGAATAGACGGATTTTCACGCTGGCAGACTCGTAATGTGTTGATAAGCCGTTTTGTAACGGGCTATTTCGGAAAAGCGCGACATTCTGGAGTATGGCTGAATAACTGTCGATGGTTGTTCAAGTAAGGGGTGAAAGTCCTTTGAAATATGAAAAAAAAGTCATTTTCCGGCAGATGGTCGATCTTTTTCTGCGGATGAAAAAAACCCCGCCATGGGCGGGGTTCTTTGACTCGTTGTCTACGTCTGCGTCGACACTCAGCTGTGCAGGGTTTCGGCGGCGTACAACGTGTTTTCCAGCAGGCAAGCGCGGGTCATCGGGCCAACGCCACCAGGAACTGGAGTGATCCAGCCAGCGCGGGGCAGGGCGGTTTCGTAGATCACGTCACCGACCAGTTTGCCGTCTTCCTGACGGTTAATGCCGACGTCGATCACGATCGCGCCTTCCTTGATCCACTCACCCTTGACCAGCCCCGGTTTGCCGGCGGCGACCACCACCAGATCGGCACGACCGACGTGGCCAGCCAAATCCTTGGTGAAGCGGTGGGTGACGGTCACGGTGCAACCCGCCAGCAGCAATTCCATCGCCATCGGGCGACCGACAATGTTGGAGGCGCCAACAATGACAGCATCCATCCCGTAAAGATCGGCACCGGTGCTTTCCAGTAACGCCATGATGCCTTTAGGCGTGCACGGACGCAGCAGTGGAATACGCTGGGCCAGACGGCCGACGTTATAAGGATGGAAACCGTCGACGTCCTTGTCCGGGCGAATGCGTTCCAGCAATTTGGAGGCATCCAGGTGTTCAGGTAAAGGAAGCTGAAGCAGAACGCCGTCAATCGCCGGGTCGTCGTTCAGGCGATCGATCAGATCGGTGAGTGCTTCTTGAGTGGTTTCGGAAGGCAGGTCGTAGGCTTGGGAAATGAAGCCGACCTCTTCGCAGTCTTTACGCTTGTGCGAGACATAAACCTGAGAGGCAGGATCGCTGCCGACCAGGATCACCGCGAGACCGGGGGTGCGCAGGCCTTGCTGGCGACGCTCGGTGACGCGTTTGGCGATCTGCTGGCGCAGGCTGGCGGCGATCGATTTGCCGTCGATTAGTTGTGCAGTCATTGCGCGTGATTAACCATCGAGAGGGGAAAAAAAGAGAACGCATTCTCGCATGTCATGAGGTGAGGGCAAAGGCGCTTGGTCTGCAAATTCCCCTAACCCCTTTAATTAAATGAATTTTTTTTAAAAAAGAGTTGACGACCTTCAGGCTCACCTATAACATTCGTCGCACTTGTCGGGCACAGCCTAGCACTGGTTAAGAAGGTCGAGCAGAGTTGATGTTTAATTCGGTGAGACTGAAAGCACTTAGTTTGTAATCGTCCAAGAATACAGATTAAAAAGGCGCCCGTAGCTCAGCTGGATAGAGCATCCGCCTTCTAAGCGGATGGTCGCAGGTTCGAGTCCTGCCGGGTGCGCCATTAGGCAGCTTTGGCACAAGTAAGGCAACATGGCAATATGGTGGGCGTAGCTCAGTTGGTAGAGCACGGGATTGTGACTCCCGTTGTCGAGGGTTCGATCCCCTTCGTCCACCCCATATTTAGAAAGGCGCCAGATTAATAATCTGGCGCCTTTGCTTTAAAAGCTTGATGCGGATGTGGTGGAATTGGTAGACACACTGGATTTAGGTTCCAGCGCCGCAAGGTGTGAGAGTTCGAGTCTCTCCGTCCGCACCATTACAAATAGCTATTTAGATAGCAAAAAACGGCGCAGCACCTGAAAAGGGCTGCGCCGTTTTTGTTTTAGAAGTCGAAATTTTCAAAACGATCGCGGGTTCCGGGTCGAGAGGGTGGGTTGGTTCGTCGCATTTGTGTTTCTCGATGATGCCGATTCACCCGTCGGTCCCCTTGTGGGGTCGGCTGTCAGGGATGGATTGCCGAATCCTTCTATATATAGAAGGATTGTTGCAGGGCCCTGGCTTGATTGGCTGTATTTGCTAACAGGGCGAGGCACAACCGTTTGTCCCCGCCTATAAATTGCCTGCTGCGTTTTTACCCGTTTTCAGTAGGGTGACTTCTTGAGTTTGACCCACTAGAATGCATGCCCTTGATTCTGGGGTCGGAAACGGCCGGCTAACGTCTGTGCAACGAGGAATATCCATGCAAGTTTCTGTTGAAAATACTTCTGCTCTTGAGCGCCGCATGAGCATCACCGTGCCGGCTGAGCGCATCGAGACTCAGGTCAACAAGCGTCTGCAGCAGACTGCCCAAAAGGCCAAGATTGCTGGCTTCCGTCCAGGCAAAGTGCCTATGAGCGAAATCAAGCGCCGTTTTGGTGCTGATGCGCGTCAGGAAGCTGTCGGCGACGTCATTCAGTCCTCTTTCTACGAAGCTGTCGTTGAGCAGAAGCTGAACCCGGCTGGCGCTCCTTCGATCGAGCCAAAATCGCTGGAAGCAGGCAAAGACCTGGAATACGTCGCTATCTTCGAAGTGTTCCCTGAGTTCACCGTTGCCGGTTTCGAAGGCATCACTGTCGAGCGTCTGAGCGCTGACGTGGCTGACGCCGATCTGGACAAAATGCTGGACGTGCTGCGCAAGCAGAACACCCGTTTCGAGGTGGCCGATCGCGCCGCTCAGAACGAAGACCAACTGAACATCGATTTCGTCGGCAAGGTTGACGGTGAAGTGTTCGCTGGCGGTTCTGCCAAAGGTACTCAGCTGGTGCTGGGTTCCGGCCGCATGATCCCTGGTTTCGAAGACGGTCTGGTCGGCGCCAAAGCCGGTGAAGAACGCGTTCTGAACCTGACCTTCCCAGAGGACTATCAGAACCTCGATCTGGCAGGCAAAACCGCTGAGTTCACCGTAACCGTGAACACTGTTTCCGAGCCAAAACTGCCAGAACTGAACGAAGAGTTCTTCGCTCAATTCGGTATCAAGGAAACCGGTCTGGAAGGCTTCCGTACCGAAGTTCGCAAGAACATGGAGCGCGAACTGCGTCAGGCGATCAAATCCAAGGTCAAGAATCAGGTAATGGATGGTCTGCTGGCCACCAACCCGATCGAAGTGCCTAAGGCTCTGCTGTCCAATGAAGTTGACCGTCTGCGCGTGCAGGCTGTTCAGCAGTTCGGCGGCAACATCAAGCCTGACCAACTGCCGGCCGAACTGTTCGAAGAACAAGCCAAGCGCCGCGTTGTACTGGGTCTGATCGTGGCTGAAGTGGTCAAGCAATTCGACCTCAAGCCTGACGAAGCCCGCGTTCGTGAAATGATTCAGGAGATGGCTTCGGCCTACCAAGAGCCTGAGCAGGTCGTGTCCTGGTACTACAAGAACGACCAGCAGCTGAACGAAGTCCGTTCGGTTGTGCTGGAAGAGCAAGTTGTGGATACTGTTCTGCAGAAGGCTAGCGTGACCGACAAATCGGTCTCTTACGAAGAAGCAGTCAAGCCGGTAGAAGCTCCACAAGCCGACTGATCGTTTTTGCTGTAAGAAGTACACACCATAAGCCAGCCTTCGTGCTGGCTTATGCGTATTCAAGACATAACTATTTGGGAGTGACTGCAGAGCATGTTCCGTAATTCGTATATTCAGCAGAACTCTGATATCCAGGCCGCAGGCGGCCTGGTCCCGATGGTTGTCGAGCAGTCTGCTCGTGGCGAGCGCGCTTATGACATTTACTCGCGCCTACTCAAGGAGCGAGTGATTTTTCTGGTTGGCCCGGTAGAGGACTACATGGCCAACCTGATCTGTGCGCAACTGCTGTTCCTTGAAGCGGAAAACCCGGACAAGGACATCCATCTCTACATCAACTCCCCGGGCGGTTCGGTGACGGCGGGTATGTCGATCTATGACACCATGCAGTTCATCAAGCCAAACGTGTCGACCACCTGTATCGGTCAGGCGTGCAGCATGGGCGCGTTTCTGCTGACAGCAGGTGCCGCGGGCAAACGTTATTGCTTGCCGAACTCGCGTGTAATGATTCACCAGCCACTGGGCGGTTTCCAGGGTCAGGCGTCGGATATCGAAATCCACGCCAAGGAAATCCTCTTCATCCGCGAACGTCTCAACACGCTGATGGCCAAGCATAGCGGGCACACTCTTGAAGAAATCGAGCGTGACACCAATCGCGATAACTTCATGAGTGCAGACGCCGCGCGTGAGTACGGGTTGATCGATGAAGTGATCAGCCAGCGCCCCGCTTAAAATAAGCAGCTCAAAAAGGGTTGGTCGGCTGCTCCGATCACCAGCGGGCTTGAAAAAGCCCGCAATAGCCTTCATCTTGTGTTGCAAGCCTATCGGATTTGGATCGAACGAATGACTGACACCCGCAACGGCGAGGACAACGGCAAGCTGCTCTATTGCTCCTTCTGTGGCAAAAGCCAGCATGAAGTGCGTAAGTTGATTGCCGGCCCCTCGGTCTTTATTTGCGACGAGTGCGTCGACCTGTGCAATGACATCATCCGTGAGGAGGTGCAGGAAGCCCAGGCCGAAAGCAACGCGCATAAATTGCCTTCGCCTAAAGAAATCAGCGGCATCCTTGATCAGTATGTGATTGGTCAGGAGCGTGCGAAAAAGGTTCTGGCCGTAGCGGTATATAACCACTACAAGCGTCTGAACCAGCGCGACAAGAAAAGTGACGACGTCGAACTCGGCAAAAGCAACATCTTGCTGATCGGCCCGACAGGTTCGGGTAAAACCCTGCTTGCCGAAACACTGGCCCGCTTGTTGAACGTTCCGTTCACCATCGCCGACGCAACCACCCTCACCGAGGCGGGTTACGTGGGTGAAGATGTCGAGAACATTATTCAGAAGCTGCTGCAGAAGTGCGATTACGACGTAGAAAAAGCCCAGATGGGCATCGTCTATATCGATGAGATCGACAAGATCTCGCGCAAGTCTGATAACCCGTCGATCACCCGGGACGTTTCCGGTGAAGGCGTGCAGCAGGCCCTGCTCAAGTTGATCGAAGGCACGGTCGCTTCCGTTCCGCCTCAAGGTGGTCGCAAGCATCCGCAGCAGGAATTCCTTCAGGTCGACACCCGTAACATCCTGTTCATCTGTGGTGGTGCGTTCTCTGGTCTGGAAAAGGTTATTCAAAACCGTTCCACCCGTGGCGGCATCGGCTTCAACGCAGAAGTGCGCAGCAAGGAAGAAGGCAAGAAAGTTGGTGAATCCCTGCGTGAAGTCGAACCTGACGATCTGGTCAAGTTCGGTCTGATCCCGGAGTTCGTCGGTCGTCTGCCCGTTCTTGCCACGCTGGACGAGCTTGATGAGGCTGCGTTGATGCAGATTCTCACCGAGCCGAAAAATGCTCTGACCAAACAGTATGCCAAGCTGTTCGAGATGGAAGGTGTGGACCTGGAATTCCGGGCCGACGCTCTGAAATCGGTCGCTAAACGTGCCCTGGAACGCAAGACCGGTGCCCGTGGACTGCGCTCGATTCTCGAAGGTGTATTGCTCGACACTATGTATGAAATTCCCTCGCAGTCCGAGGTAAGCAAAGTAGTGATCGATGAAAGCGTTATAGAAGGTAAGTCCAAGCCACTGTATATCTACGAAAACAGTGAGCCGGCTGCCAAGGCCGCGCCAGACGCTTAAGCGTCACGCAGCTGGAACAAAGAAGGGGCCTTCGGGCCCCTTTGCTTTTAGCGCGGTTTAACACAGTCTTTGCGCTTGTTTTTTTTTAAGGCAGCCCCCATCTTGGTTTCAAGCTTACATCCATCTGTTTACGGCCATATGGCCGCCGTAGAGGCGAAATCATGAAGACAACCATCGAATTGCCTCTCTTGCCATTGCGTGATGTTGTGGTTTATCCGCACATGGTTATCCCGCTGTTCGTGGGGCGCGAGAAATCCATCGAAGCCCTCGAGGCTGCGATGACGGGCGACAAGCAGATACTTCTGCTGGCTCAGAGAAACCCTGCTGACGACGATCCCGGTGAAGAAGCACTCTATCGCGTAGGTACAATCGCTACTGTCCTGCAGTTGCTCAAGCTGCCTGACGGCACGGTCAAGGTTCTGGTTGAAGGTGAGCAGCGGGGCGCTGTGGAGCGTTTCAGCGAAGTGGACGGCCACTGCCGTGCCGAAGTCTCATTGATCGACGAAGTCGACGCGCCTGAGCGCGAGTCGGAAGTGTTTGTCCGCAGCCTGCTGGCTCAATTCGAGCAATATGTGCAGCTGGGCAAGAAAGTCCCCGCTGAAGTCCTGTCGTCGCTCAACAGCATCGACGAGCCAGGCCGCCTGGTCGACACCATGGCTGCGCACATGGCCCTGAAGATCGAGCAGAAGCAGGAAATCCTCGAAATCATCGATTTGTCGGCCCGGGTCGAGCACGTTTTGGCATTGCTGGATGCCGAGATCGATCTGCTGCAAGTCGAAAAGCGGATTCGCGGTCGCGTCAAAAAACAAATGGAGCGCAGCCAGCGCGAGTACTACCTGAATGAGCAAATGAAGGCCATTCAGAAAGAGCTCGGCGACAGCGATGAAGGCCACAACGAAATCGAAGAGCTGAAAAAGCGCATCGATGCCGCGGGTCTGCCGAAAGATGCCTTGGCCAAAGCCCAGGGCGAACTGAACAAGCTCAAGCAAATGTCGCCGATGTCTGCTGAAGCAACCGTGGTTCGTTCCTACATCGACTGGCTGGTTCAGGTGCCGTGGAAGGCTCAGAGCAAAGTGCGCCTGGACCTGGCTCGTGCAGAGGACATTCTTGACGCCGATCACTACGGTCTGGAAGAAGTCAAAGAGCGGATCCTCGAATACCTCGCCGTGCAAAAGCGCGTGAAGAAAATTCGTGGTCCGGTGTTGTGCCTTGTCGGTCCTCCCGGCGTGGGTAAAACCTCTCTGGCAGAGTCGATTGCTCACGCCACTAACCGCAAATTCGTGCGCATGGCCCTCGGTGGTGTGCGCGATGAAGCGGAAATTCGCGGTCATCGCCGTACTTATATCGGTTCGATGCCGGGAAGATTGATTCAAAAGATGACAAAGGTGGGTGTGCGCAACCCGCTGTTCCTGCTCGATGAAATCGACAAAATGGGCAGCGACATGCGCGGCGATCCGGCGTCGGCATTGCTCGAAGTGCTCGATCCCGAGCAGAACCACAACTTCAACGATCACTATCTGGAAGTCGACTACGACTTGTCCGATGTGATGTTCCTTTGCACCT
Source organism: Pseudomonas sp. ASL7 (assembly GCF_056680375.1). NCBI lineage: Bacteria > Pseudomonadati > Pseudomonadota > Gammaproteobacteria > Pseudomonadales > Pseudomonadaceae > Pseudomonas > Pseudomonas sp. ASL7. The sequence continues at coordinate 546,905 of NZ_CM155279.1, forward strand.
CGAACTCCATGAACATCCCGCCGGCTCTGCTGGACCGGATGGAAGTGATTCGTCTGCCGGGTTACACCGAAGACGAGAAGATCAACATCGCCGTCAAATACCTTTCGCCCAAGCAGATTACGGCCAACGGCCTGAAAAAAGGCGAGCTGGAATTCGACGCCGAGGCGATTCGCGACATCATTCGCTACTACACCCGTGAAGCCGGTGTACGTGGCCTGGAGCGCCAGATCGCCAAGGTTTGCCGCAAGGCGGTCAAAGAGCATGCGCTGGAAAAACGCTTCTCGGTGAAGGTGACTGCGGAGATGCTGGAACACTTCCTTGGCGTGCGCAAATTCCGTTACGGCCTGGCGGAATCGCAAGATCAGATCGGTCAGGTTACCGGGCTGGCGTGGACTCAAGTGGGCGGCGAATTGCTGACCATCGAAGCCGCTGTCGTGCCGGGCAAAGGCCAGTTGATCAAGACCGGTTCCCTGGGTGACGTGATGGTCGAGTCGATTACCGCAGCGTTGACCGTGGTCCGCAGTCGCGCGAAGAGCCTGGGGATTCCTCTGGACTTCCACGAGAAGCGCGACACGCATATCCACATGCCGGAAGGGGCGACCCCGAAGGATGGCCCTAGCGCCGGTGTAGGTATGTGCACGGCGTTGGTATCGGCATTGACCGGGATCCCTGTGCGGGCGGATGTCGCCATGACGGGCGAAATCACATTGCGTGGTCAGGTATTGGCGATTGGCGGTCTTAAAGAAAAACTGCTCGCTGCTCACCGTGGCGGGATCAAGACCGTGATCATTCCTGAAGAGAACGTGCGCGATTTGAAGGAAATTCCTGACAATATCAAGCAGGATCTGCAGATTAAACCGGTTAAATGGATTGACGAGGTCCTGCAAATTGCGCTGCAATACGCGCCGGAGCCCTTGCCGGATGTGGCTCCTGAGATTGTTGCGAAGGATGAAAAGCGCGAGTCTGACTCTAAGGAAAGAATTAGCACGCATTAGTACGGATTTGCCTGAGGGGCTTTCTTGACAGCTTTTTAGAGCCCTTGTTATAAAGCGGCTCTTTCTTAGTGTCTGTAGGCCATTCAGCACTTGTTTTTGTTTTCACCAAAAAACTTAGAATTATACTCAAATAGATATAAGGGGACTTAGAGTGAACAAGTCGGAACTGATTGATGCTATCGCTGCATCCGCTGATATCCCGAAAGCTGCTGCTGGCCGTGCGCTGGACGCTGTAATCGAATCCGTCACTGGCGCTCTCAAGGCTGGCGACTCTGTTGTTCTGGTTGGTTTCGGTACTTTCTCCGTAACTGATCGTCCAGCTCGCATTGGTCGTAACCCACAGACCGGTAAGACACTGGAAATCGCAGCAGCTAAAAAACCAGGTTTCAAAGCCGGTAAAGCGCTGAAAGAAGCTGTCAACTAAGTTCGATTCAGGTTTTTTGCCTATCCGGGTCGGGGTCATGCCTGACCTGGCAGCGGAGCGGTAGTCCAGTCGACAAGTCGCCGATCTGAGACCACCGAGGGTCGCCAGTTCGAACCCTCGGTCCGCTCCGCCAGTTACGAGAAGGCGCATCCTCGGATGCGCCTTTCTTCTATCCGGATTCTACCCACGCTCCACGGTTGCCTAATTTTGAAGTTCAACCGTTTCTGGGGGACGCATGCTGCAGAATATCAGGGACAATTCACAAGGCTGGATTGCCAAGACCATCATTGGTGTCATCGTTGCTCTGATGGCTTTGACCGGTTTCGACGCCATTTTCAGGGCCACAAGGCACACCAATGATGCGGCCAAGGTCAACGGCGAAGAAATCAGCCAGAACGAGCTGAGCCAGGCGGTTGATATGCAACGCCGTCAGCTGATGCAACAACTGGGCAAGGATTTCGACGCTTCCTTGCTCGATGAAAAAATGCTGCGCGAATCGGCCCTCAAAGGCCTGATCGATCGCAAACTGCTGCTGCAAGGCGCAGAAAGCTCGAAATTCGCTTTTTCCGAAGCGGCTTTGGATCAGGTGATCCTGCAAACGCCTGAGTTCCAGGTGGATGGCAAGTTCAGCTCTGAGCGTTTCGATCAGGTCATTCGTCAACTTGGCTACAGCCGCATGCAATTCCGCCAGATGCTGGCTCAGGAAATGCTGATCGGTCAGTTGCGCGCTGGTTTGGCGGGTAGCGGTTTCGTCACTGATGCACAGGTGCTGGCGTTCGCCCGTCTGGAAAAACAGACTCGCGATTTCGCTTTCCTGAACGTCAAGGCTGACCCGGCGGCTGTGAAGCTGACCGACGATGAGGTCAAGGCCTACTACGACGAGCACGCCAAGGAATTCATGACACCGGATCAGGTCGTCATTGATTACCTCGAATTGAAGAAGGCTTCCTTCTTCGATCAGGTCAGCGTCAAGGACGAAGACCTGCAAGCGGCGTATCAGAAAGAAATTGCGAACCTGTCCGAACAACGCCGGGCTGCGCACATTCTGATCGAAGTGAACGATAAAATGACCGAGGCGCAAGCCAAGGCCAAGATCGAAGAGGTCCAGGCGCGTCTGGCCAAAGGTGAGAAATTCGAGGCTCTGGCCAAGGAATTCTCCCAGGACCCAGGTTCGGCAAACAACGGCGGTGACCTCGGTTTTGCAGGTCCTGGCGTCTACGATCCAGCCTTCGAAAAAGCGCTGTATGCGTTGGCCAAGGATCAGGTTTCCGGACCGGTTCGTACCGATTTCGGTTTCCACCTGATCAAGTTGCTGGGTGTGGAAGCACCTGAAGTGCCGACGTTCGCCAGCCTGAAAGACAAACTGACCCGCGAGCTGAAGACCCAGCAGGTCGAGCAACGTTTTGTCGAGGCGACCAAGCAATTGGAAGACTCCACGTTCGAAGCGTCCGATCTGGGCCAGCCGGCGCAGGACCTGAAGCTGACGGTTCATACATCCAAGCCGTTCGGTCGTGAAGGTGGCGAAGGTATTGCGGCAAACCGTGCCGTGGTCACCGCGGCATTCAGTCCTGAAGTATTGGATGAAGGTGCCAACAGCACCGGTATCGAGCTGGACCCTGAAACCGTGGTCGTGCTGCGAGCCAAGGAGCATCTGAAGCCTGCGCAACTGCCTCTTGAAAGCGTTAATGCGAGCATCCGCGTGCAATTGGCCAAGGAGCACGCCAGTGCTGCCGCCAAGACCAAGGCTGAAGAGCTGATTGTCAGCCTGCGCGAAGGCAAGACACCGCTGGACAAGGCGATCGACGGTCAGGCCTGGAAGGTAACCCAGGCAGCCACTCGTGCCCAGGAAGGGGTCGACCCTGCCGTACTGCAAGCACTGTTCCGCATGCCGAAGCCGGCAGCCAAGGACAAGCCAACCTTCAGCAACGTGACCCTGGCCGATGGTAGCCTGGTGATCGTGCGCCTGAATGCGGTGAATGAAGCCGCGGTGCCGACCGATGAAGAGAAGGCTCAATACCGTCGTTATCTCGCGTCGCGTATTGGCCAGCAAGACTTTGCGGCTTACCGCAAACAGCTGGAAAGCCAGGCCGACATCAAGCGTTTCTGATGTCAGACTGAGTTTTGCGCTACACAAAGACCCCGGCCGAAAGGCCGGGGTCTTTTGTTTTCCGTACGTCGTTTTTTTTTGCGTCATTTCCCGCAAACATGGGTCAATACCTGTGTAACTGTTTTAAGACACAATCGATGCGGCACTCGACATCGATCTGTTGCACAATACGCCCCGGACCGTTTTCCTCAGGATGTTCAATGTTTAAATCATTTCCCATGCGTGTTGCCGGGCTGGCGTTGATGCTGGCCGCCGCGGCCGGTTGCTCGTCGAAAAAGTCCGCCATCTATGAGCATGAGAACTTCAACGACTCCGGCACGTTTTCGCGCAGCTACCCGGTGACTGATGTGCAGACGTGCGAAGCCGCTCGTCGGGCATTGCTCAGCCAGGGCTACATCATTACCAGCGGCGACCCGAAACTGGTCAGCGGACACAAAAGCTTCCAGCAGACCGGCGAGACCCACTTGGAGATCAGCTTCAGTGTGGTCTGTGCCGATGACGGCAGCGAGGGGCATCACGCCACCATGTTCGCCAACGCGCTGCAGGATCGTTATGCGCTGAAGAAGACCAACAACTCCGCCAGTGTCGGTGTGGGTGTATTGGGTTCGGTGTCGATGCCCATTGGCTCGTCCGACGATTCAATGGTCAAGGTCGCCAGCGAAACCGTATCCTCGGCCAAGTTCTACGACCGTTTCTTCACCCTGGTCGAGTTGTTCCTGCCGCCTGAAGCGAAGAAAGCCGCGCACATCATCGAGAAGCCGAAAACCGATCTGGGCGTGCCAGAAGCCAAGGTTGCACCGCCAGCGCCGACCCCGACTCCGGCACCTGCGGCAGAACCTGCACCGACCCCAGCCGAATCCGCGCCTGCAGCATCGGTGCCAGTGAGTTCTGCGCCTGTATCATCGGAGCCAGTGACTTCTGCGCCTGTAGCATCGGAGCCCGTGGCTCCTGCGCCTGAAGCGGCGCCGATTGCCAAGACCGAAAACACCGAGTCGACGTCGTCCACGCAAGCCATTACTCCACCGGAGAACCCGAGCAACATGGCGCCTCCGACCGAGCCGATTCCGGCCATGCCTGTCACCGGCCAGTAATCCGGCCCTGGCGTTACGGGTTCGGGTCAGACGATACCGAACCCGTAGCGGCTTTCAAGATTGATCTGCGTCAAGCCGGCCTGTTGTCCTACAGCCGTACCGAAAAAAACCTGTGATAAATTCCTGACGGGCTGCTACTTTTTATCAAGTGGCTGTTTAGCGTCCTGCCTGCGTCATTTTTCGTTCACGTGGGCACTTTATGCTTGGGGCGCTGGTCATTTATTCAGGCGATTTTTAAACGAGCTGTGGGGGATTCAAAAATGGACGACTATCAAGAAGAGCTGCTCGAGTTTCAGGCGTTTGAACTGGACCCGCTGGAACCGGCCGAGGATGCTACCGAGCTGTAGCATCAGGCGGATTGGCGATGACTGCGGCGAAACTCGCCGGGTGTCTGGCCATTCCACCGTTTGAAGGCCCGTTGAAATGCTTCGGCTGAGGCAAAACCTAGCAGGTAGGCGATTTCACCGAATGCCAGTTCGGTGTCGCGGATGTAGGTCATGGCCAGGTCGCGACGCGTGTCGTTGAGAATCGCGCGAAACTGCGTGCCTTCCTCGGCGAGTTTGCGGCGCAAGGTCCAGGTGGGCAGCTTAAGGCGTGCCGCCACCTCTTCGAGGTCGGGTTCCCGGCCTCCATTGAGTAACGGCCCCAGCAACTGAGTGATGCGTTCACGCAGGGAGCGGGTGCGTGTCAGCTGCTCCAGTTCCCGCTCACACAGTTGCAGCAAGTGCCTCCAGGTGCTTGGGCAGTGCTCCGGGTTGCGCAGGGCGAGGCTTTCCAGGCTCAAGCGCAGTTGGTTATGCTCGCAGCCAAACTGAATCGGACAGTCGCCCAGCACCGCATAAGCCTCACGGTATTGCGGCGCTTCGAACTCGATCTCAATGCGCTCGGCGCGTAGCGAGGTCAGGCTTACGCTGGATAATTGCTGCAACCAGCCGGCAATGATCGAATCCACCACGAAGCGGTTATAGGCGTTGTACGGGCTGATGGAGTAGAACCTCAGCCAGGCGCCTTCGGCGTCTTCGTGAAAGGTCGATTGCCCTCGATAGTTGGAGCCATACAACGCTTCGAAGCGAATCAGGCAGCGCGCCGCTTCTCGTACCGTCGGCGCCTGTGCGGCAGTGACCCCGGCCAGGCCGGCCTGGCTCAGGCGACTGAGCTGGCCCATGCGCAAACCCAGGGCAGGGTCGTCGGTCAGCTGAATGGCGCCGTGGCCCAGGCGCATATAGCGCGGGATCGAAAGCCGGGCGCCGGCTTCGCCGAGGCGTGCCGCGTCCAGGCCATATTGTTCGAGCAGTGGCAACGGGTCTACACCGTGACTGCGCACGGCTTCGGCCAGGCTATGGACGAAGCCTACCGAAAGATCACCGAGACGCATCGGCAGCGGTTTCATTGTCTACAACCAGAGATTCAGCAGACGTGCACCACGTGCGTTGCCGTCGGCAAATTGCTGTCCGTTGCTGCTGATAAAGCTTTGGCCGGCGCTGCCCTGATCCCAGAACTGGCCTCTCAGGAACACGCTCATGCCGGCGATCGCCTGACTGCTGGGCGGTTGCGCGGTGAGTGTCAGGCGATGCCAGGCCTGGCCTTCGCTGAGCTCGCCAGCCTTGAGGCTGACCGAGGCTGGCGTCAACAGCCCCTTGTAGCCGCGCCACGGTTTGTCCCAAGTGCCGCTCCCGCTGACGTAGGCCGGGACCGCCACCAATTGCGCGCCTTGAGCGTCGAGCTTACGGTAGTTGTCGGGGTACCAGCTGTCGCTGCCGATCAACACACCCAGACGTCCGGCCGGGGTGTCGACGACATTGAGCGTGTGCTCGCCATTGGCCTCGATGACGTCATAGTCATCGAAAATCGGATGCATCTGACGCTGGGGCTGGCCGATGGGCAGGCCATCGCGGCCGAACACCACGCTGCTGTTGAACAGTGCGCCTCGGCCGACTTTCAGGGTGCCATCGATGACGCTGGGGTCGGGCAGCACAATGGAACCCGCCACCAGTGTTACGTGGAACTCTTTCGCCAGACCACCGAACAGCGCCTGGTAATCCTTGGCCATGCCCTTGGCTTTCATCCGTAAGTGAGCGTCGTCCAGTCGGCTGTCGCCCTTGGCACTGATCAACGCGCGAAGGAACTTCCAGGGGTTGCTCACCGCCAGCCAGTTCATGGCTTCCTTGAGCGTGGTGGCCTGGTATAGCTCATCTTTCTCGCCGCTGACCATCAGCCAGGTGCCGACATGTTCCGGCAATACGACGATGGTTTTTTCATTCAACAAGCCTTGATCCTGAGCCTTCTGCAAGTAAGCGGCGAGTTTGCGGTGCAAGCGTTCGGGGCTTTGATAGTCGGTGGGAAACAGCTCGGGCTGGATGCCCAGCAGGTTGCCGCGGTCGGCGGGTGTACCCTGATCCACCGCCAGATTGATCCGCAGGTCCGACAAGTAATGACCCACCGGACGGTCCGCGGCCCACATCGCGTAGGTCGTGAGGGCGGCTATCAAGGCCATGAAGCAGGTCAGGTACAGAAGTTTGCGCATGGGAAAGCAATCAACAGCCGTGTGCAGGGTTCGCGACTAGGGTAGGGCCCATACTGGCGCTTGCCAAGGGTTGCTGCGCATTTGGATCAATAAGTTGTCAGTTACGGTCATTGAGCGACAACGGCGCGGCTCTTAGTCTGTGGAACATGACTGATAGGGGCCTTAGAGCCCCTGCACTTTTTCCGTGATCGCTTGTTGTGGAGTTACCGATGGCCGCCGCTCATTACCCGCACCTGTTGGCCCCGCTGGACCTGGGTTTTACCACGTTGCGCAACCGCACCCTGATGGGGTCGATGCACACCGGTCTTGAGGAAAAGCCCGGCGGCTTCGAGCGCATGGCGGCGTACTTTGCCGAACGTGCCCGCGGCGGTGTCGGCCTGATGGTGACCGGCGGCATTGGTCCGAACGACGAGGGCGGAGTGTATTCCGGCGCGGCCAAGTTGACGACCGAAGAAGAAGCGCTCAAGCACCAGATCGTGACCCGCGCAGTGCACGAGGCGGGCGGCAAGATCTGCATGCAGATCCTGCACGCTGGCCGTTATGCCTACAGCCCGAAGCAGGTTGCACCGAGCGCCATTCAGGCGCCGATCAACCCGTTCAAGCCCAAAGAGCTGGACGAGGAGGGCATCGAGAAGCAGATCAGCGATTTCGTCACCTGTTCGTCCCTGGCGCAAAAAGCCGAATACGACGGCGTCGAAATCATGGGCTCCGAGGGTTACTTCATTAACCAGTTCCTGGCGGCTCACACCAACCACCGTACCGACCGTTGGGGCGGCAGCTACGAAAACCGCATGCGCCTGCCGGTGGAAATCGTTCGCCGGGTACGTGAAGCAGTGGGCCCCAACTTCATTATTATCTTCCGCCTGTCGATGCTCGACCTGGTGGAAGGTGGCAGCACCTGGGAAGAAATCGTGACGCTGGCCAAGGCCATCGAACAAGCCGGTGCGACCCTTATCAACACGGGGATCGGGTGGCACGAAGCGCGGATTCCGACCATCGCAACCAAGGTGCCGCGTGCGGCGTTCAGCAAAGTCACGGCCAAGCTGCGTGGCTCGGTGAACATTCCGCTGATCACCACCAACCGCATCAATACCCCGGAAGTCGCCGAGCAGATTCTTGCCGAAGGCGATGCCGACATGGTCTCGATGGCACGGCCGTTCCTCGCCGACCCGGACTTCGTCAACAAGGCGGCTGCTGGGCGTGCCGATGAAATCAACACCTGCATCGGCTGCAACCAGGCCTGCCTCGATCACACCTTCGGCGGCAAACTGACCAGCTGCCTGGTGAACCCGCGGGCTTGCCATGAAACCGAGCTCAACTATCTGCCGGTGCAGCAGATCAAGAAAATTGCCGTGGTCGGCGCGGGTCCTGCGGGTTTGTCCGCCGCCACCGTGGCTGCCGAACGTGGTCATCAGGTGACGCTGTTCGATTCGGCCAGCGAAATCGGCGGCCAGTTCAACATCGCCAAGCGTGTACCCGGCAAGGAAGAGTTCTTTGAAACCTTGCGCTATTTCAACCGTAAACTGCAGACCACCAACGTTGAACTGTGCCTGAACACCCGTGTCGATGTGGCGAAACTGGTTGAAGGCGAATACGACGAGATCATTCTCGCCACGGGTATCGCTCCAAGAACTCCGGCGATTGCGGGCGTGGAGAACGCCAAGGTATTGAGTTATCTCGACGTGATCCTCGAGCGCAAACCGGTGGGCAAGCGTGTCGCGGTGATCGGTGCCGGTGGTATCGGTTTCGACGTGTCGGAGTTCCTGGTCCATCAAGGCGTTGCGACCAGCCAGGACCGTGAAGCGTTCTGGAAAGAGTGGGGCATCGATACGCACCTTCACGCACGCGGTGGTGTTGCCGGCATCAAGGCTGAGCCGCATGCGCCGGCCCGTGAGGTGTTCCTGCTGCAACGCAAAAAATCCAAGGTCGGCGACGGCCTGGGCAAGACCACTGGCTGGATTCACCGCGCCGGTCTGAAGAACAAGCGGGTGCAGATGCTCAATAGCGTCGAGTACCTGAAGATCGACGACGAAGGTTTGCACATCCGCATCGGCGAAACCGGCGAGCCGCAAGTGCTGGCGGTGGACAACATCGTGATCTGCGCCGGGCAGGATCCGCTGCGTGAACTGCAAGACGGCTTGGTGGCTGCGGGGTTGAACGTGCATTTGATTGGCGGCGCGGACGTGGCGGCAGAGCTGGATGCCAAGCGGGCGATCAACCAGGGTTCGCGGTTGGCTGCCGAGTTGTAATACGCAGGCCAACGTGCCAATGACCTTCGCGAGCAGGCTCGCTCCCACAGGTTCTGTGTTGTTCACAAATTTTGTGGCCGATACAAAATCCCTGTGGGAGCGAGCCTGCTCGCGAAGGCTTCCTTTGAGCGACTAGAATGCTGGCTCTTTCCGAGCACAGTCAGGCGCCGATGCTTTACCCGTCCTCCAACGGGCTACTCCAAGCCCCTTTAGAACCCCTTCACCTTGACTGGCTCAAAACTGCCGGCATCGAAGTCGCGACCCTGCGCCTGGACCAGATCGACCCGCTGATCAGCGGCAACAAGTGGTTCAAACTCATCGAGCACCTGAAGACGGCTGACCTCGCCGGTGCCAAAGGCATCATCAGTCTGGGCGGTGCTCACTCCAATCATCTCCACGCACTGGCGGCTGCAGGCAAGCGCTTCGGTTTTAGTACCGTTGGTCTGCTGCGCGGTCATCCGCAAGACACGCCAACGGTGAACGACTTGCAGGCCTTCGGCATGCAGTTGCACTGGCTGGGTTATGGCGGTTATCGCGCACGGCACGAAGCGGGTTTCTGGAGCCCATGGCGGGCGCAGTACCCGGATCTGCATCCAGTGCCTGAAGGTGGCGGCGGATTGCAGGGAGCAAGAGGCTGCATGCAGTTTAAAGCGAGGGTCCACGAGCAACTGAACGGTTTGGGCTGGAGCGACTACGACGGCTGGTGGCTGGCCTGTGGAACCGGTACGACACTGGCTGGCCTGGTATTGGCCGAGGCGGGAGAGCATCCGGTTTACGGTGCGTTGGCGGTGCCCGACGATCACGGCGTGGCGCAGCAGGTCGCATCGATTGTGCAAGCAGCGGGTTTGCCGCATTCAGATTACCAACTGTTCGACGCCAGCCGGGGAGGCTTCGCCAAAGTCGATCCACTGTTACTCGAATTCATCGAACAGACCGAACTGGCCAGCTGCATTCCTCTGGAGCCGCTGTACACCGGTAAAGCGCTGTTGATGCTCAAGCAGCAAGTCGAAGCCGGAAGATTCGAAAAGGGAACGCGTCTGATCTTCATCCACACCGGCGGTTTGCAGGGCCGCCGGGGGTTTCAATGACAGGCCGGAGTCAGCCGCGTTTGGGCATCATCCGCAGAAGTGTGTTATCGCCCACCACATAATGGTGATAAAGCCCGGCCAAGGCGTGCAGGCCGATCAGCCAGTAACCGATGGTGCCGCCGAGCACATGCCAGTGCTCGATTTGCTTGGCCAGTGCCTTGTCCTCTGACACCAGTAAGGGCAGGTCAAAGCCGTAGAACATTACCTGCTGTCCCTTGGCACTGGTGACCAGCCAGCCCAGAATCGGCATTGAAATCATGAAAATGTACAACGCCCAATGCATCACCCGGGCGAGTGTGGTTTGCCAGTGAGGGGAAGCGGGGAAAATCTGCGGTGCCGGGCCCAGGCTGCGGGCGAATAATCTGAACCAGACCAACACAAACACGGTCAAGCCCAGCATGTAGTGCGTTTCGGTAATTAGCGCTCGTCCGCCACTGCCTTTGGGAAAGATCCCGCGAAATTCGATACAGGCGTAGACCAGCACCAACAGCACCAGCATCAACCAATGCAAAACGATCGATACAGTGCTGTAGCGCGAGTGGGAGTTTTTCCACGGCATACGGTGTTCCTCACAGGTCAGGTCTAGCCACCGTTATTGTTCGGCGGTGTGCTGTAACTGTAATCCTGTTTCACCGGGTTTGCCCGAGGCCAATGGTCGTTGAATGCTCTGGTTCAGGTGATAGACAGCAAAAAAGCGCCCGTTCCGGTCTGGAACTGGCGCTTTTTTGAGACAGGGAGGTGTTTTTAGCGGGTTTGCGGCATCTCGCCGTTGGCCAAACGCTTATTGATATCGGCAATCACTTCCGGCAAATCGGTGATGGTGTCGATCATATAATGTGGCCGAGAGCCTTCGAACATGGCATGGATGCGCTTGCGTTCGCAGGCCAGGGTGTCGCTGCTCAGGGCGCGAAAGTCTTCGTAGTCCAGACCCAGCGCGTTGCCCGAGCAGATCAGCGCCACGGTCCACATACCGGCGCGCCGACCTTCGAGGATGCCCGGCACGGTGTCGTCGATCTTCACACAGGCAGCGACATCGTCGATGCCCAAGGCGATGACGTTAGCCAACGCCTGGGCCGGCCATGGGCGACCGTTCGGCACTTCGTCGGTGGCGACCACATGGTCGGCGATGTAGCCATTGGTGGCCGCCAGTTCAACCACTTTGTCCATGACCTGTTTCGGGTAGCCGGAGCAGGAGCCGATTTTGATCCCTTGCTGGCGCAGGTTGGCGATGGTGTCCAGCGCCCCCGGGATCAATGCCGAGTGCTCGGCGATTTTTTCGATTTGCAGCGGCATGAAGCGTTTGTATATCGCGGTGACGTCATCGTCGGTCGGCGTGCGGCCGAATACCTTGCGATAACGTTCGGCGACTTCCGGTTGATCACACAACGTGCGTATGTGATCCCATTTGCCCATGCCCATCGGCCCGCGAGCTTCTTCGATGGACACCTGGACGTCGAACTCGGCGAAGGCTTCGACAAAAATCTGTGTTGGCGCGAAAGAACCGAAGTCGACGACGGTGCCGGCCCAGTCGAGGATCGCGGCTTGCAGTTTGGTAGGGTTTGCGTAGTTCATGGTGTTTAAATCCTGTAGTCGGGCAATGGTGATCCCTGTAGCAGCTGCCGAGCCTGCGAGGCTGCGTTCGGCTGCGAAGCAGTCGTAAACCCTGTCAGCATGGTCTACCTGAAACACCGAGGTGGACGGTTTTACGACTGCTTCGCAGCCGAACGCAGCCTCGCTGGGGCTCGACAGCTGCTACAGGCGGTTTAGATTTCGAGTACTTCCATTTCCAGCAATGCTTCGGCGACCGCCGCCACCGCCGCGTGCATCTCGGCCTGGTTGACGTGTCCGATGCAGCCGACACGAAACGTTTCGACTTGGGTCAATTTGCCCGGGTAGAGGATGAAACCCTTGGCTTTGACACGTTCGTAAAATTCTTTGAACTGGTAGCGCGGGTCTTTCGGTGCGTGGAAGGTGACGATGATCGGCGCCTGAATCTCGGCGGGCAGGAAGCTGCGCAGGCCCAGTTTGGCCATGTCATCCAACAGCACTTTGCAATTGTCGGTGTAGCGCTGGTGCCGGGCCGGCAACCCGCCTTCTTCGTTGTATTGCAGCAGGGCTTCATGCAGCGCAGCGACTACGTGGGTCGGCGGAGTGAAGCGCCATTGGCCGGTCTTGGCCATGTAGGTGTGCTGGTCGAACAAGTCCATCGCCAGCGAGTGCGAGTTGCCGGCGGCATTCGCCAGCGCTTCTTTGCGAGCGAAGACGAAACCCATCCCCGGCACGCCCTCCAGGCATTTGCCCGAAGCGGCAATCAACGCGTCGAATGGCACCTGTTGCGCATCGATCGGCAGCGCGCCGAAGGAGCTCATGGCGTCGATGATCAGGCGTTTGCCATGTTGCGCGATGATGTGGGCAATCTCCGGCAACGGGTTGAGGATGCCGGTACTGGTTTCGCAGTGAATCAGCGCGACGTGGGTGATGCTGGCGTCGGCCTGCAGCAGACGGTCGACGTCGGCAGCGGTGGTCGGTTCGTCTTCGGCGGTTTCAAAGGTGCTGAAGGAACGGCCGAGGACTTCGCAAATTTTTGCCAGGCGTTTGCCATAGGCACCGTTGATCAGCACCAGGACTTTGCCGTCGCGTGGCACCAAAGTGCCGATTGCCGCTTCGACTGCGAAAGTGCCGCTGCCTTGCAATGGCACGCAGTGGTGGCTGCTGCCGCCGTTGATGATCGCCAGCAATTGTTCGCAGAGGCTGGCGGTCAGTTGATTGAAGCGGTCATCCCAAGAACCCCAGTCGACCATCATCGCCTGACGGGTGCGATACGACGTGGTCAATGGGCCGGGGGTGAGCAGGATGGGTTCAGCAGTACTCATTCTCGTGTCCTCGCAATCGATGGGATGAAGCTACGGGACTTAAATTGCAATTTGCCGTGCTATCAATCAAATTGTTTGTTGTTATGCCAGCCATCAGTGAGAGTTATTCATGAACCTGTTCCAGCTCCGCGCCTTCGATGCGGTAGCCCGTGAGGGCAGCTTCACCCGGGCCGCCGCGCGATTGTTCATCAGCCAACCGGCGGTCACCGGGCACATCAAAGCTTTGGAGGAGCATTACCAAATCACCTTGTTGCGGCGCACCGCGCGAAGGGTGGAACTGACGGAAGAGGGCACCCAGCTGGCCGCGATCACTCGCGCGATGTTTGGCCTGGCCGAAGAAGCGCAGGTGATGCTGGAGGCCAACCGGCAGTTGTTGACCGGGCGCCTGGAAGTGGCGGCGGACGGGCCGCACATGGTCATGCCGATGCTCGCCAGTCTGCGGGCGAGGTATCCCGGGGTCACGGTGAATCTGCGTCTTGGCAATGCTCAGGAAACCTTGGCGGCGTTGTTGTCCGAGCATGCCGACGTGGCGGTGCTCACCGAAGTCGAGCCGCGCAAGGGTTTGCATTTACAGGCGTTGAGCGAGTCACGGATATGCGCGCTGGTGCCCGAAAGTCACCCTTGGGCGCAACGTTCCAAAGGGGTGCCACTCAAGGCGCTGGATCAGGTGATCATGGTGTTGCGCGAACCGAGTTCGATTACCCGGCGCACGTTTGATGCGGCTTGCGCTCAGGCCAGGATCAATCCTCGAGTGTTGCTGGAGCTGGACAGTCGGGAGGCGGTGACCGAGGCCGTTGCTGCGGATTTGGGGGTGGGCGTGGTGTCGTCGGTGGAAGTCAGCCACGATCCCCGCGTGGTGGCGGTGCCGATTATCGGCGATGGACTGGTGAATCGGCACATGATCGGTTGTATGGAGCGGCGGCGGGATTTGCGCTTGATACAGGCGTTTTTCGGTTTGGCGCCAGACCGATAGACCGCGGCGCCTTCATCGCGAGCAAGCTCGCTCCCACAGGTTTTGCGTCGTGCACAAGATTGGCGGCCAGCATAAATTCCTGTGGGAGCGAGCTTGCTCGCGAAGGGGCCGGACCTGCCTACACCAGACTCTCGCGAACCATCTCCAGAAACGTCGCCACTACCCGCCGTGAACTCTGCTCGCGCAAGCACACCAATGTCTCCGTCAGCCGCCGCTTGCAATCGGTGATCGGCAACGCACACACCCGCGAATCCGCACCGAACTCCGCTGCCGACACCACGCCGACGCCAATCCCTACAACCACCGCTTCTCGTGCTGCTTCTCGGCCCTCCACTTGAATCGCCGGTCGAATCCGAAACCCCGCCCGGGCCATTTCCTCTTCCAGGGTCTGGCGCGTCACCGAACCGATTTCCCGTAGCACCAGCGGCGTGTCATCCAGGTCAGCGAGGCAGATGGATTCACGATCCGCCCACGGATGATTGCGCGAAACAAACGCTACCATCGGGTCATTGCGCAGCGGCAGCGAGATCAGTCGCTCGTCGCTGACATCGCGCCCCAACAACGCCAGATCGGCCTGATAGTTGAACAACCGGAACAACGATTCATCGGTGTTGCCGGTTTCGATCTTTACGCTGATGCCGGGATAGCGTTCGCAGAAGCGGGCGATTTGCGGCAGCACATGCACCGGCGCATCCACCGCCAGAATCAGGCTGCCGGTCTGCAATGCCTGAGAGTCTTGAAGCAACTCCTGTGCTTCGGCCTCGATGACGAAAAGCCGTTGAGTAATGCCCAGCAACCGCTCGCCCAGATCGGTCAGGCGTACCGAGCGTTTGTTGCGGTGAAACAGCAGCACACCGAAACGCTCTTCGAGCTTGCGCACTTGATCGGAAATGGCCGGTTGCGTGAGGAATAACCGCTCGGCAGCTTTGGTGAAACTTCCATGGACGGCGACAGCGTGGAAGG
The DNA here is from genome assembly GCF_056680375.1 of Pseudomonas sp. ASL7. NCBI lineage: Bacteria > Pseudomonadati > Pseudomonadota > Gammaproteobacteria > Pseudomonadales > Pseudomonadaceae > Pseudomonas > Pseudomonas sp. ASL7. Next base: position 562,192 of record NZ_CM155279.1, read on the forward strand.
CTTTGAGCTGGGCGTGGGAAACCGACATCGAAACCTCCAGTAACAAGCTGAGCTTATATTTGAAATACGATAAATCGATTTCACTTATTAATCAGTAATTGTTTTTATCGCTCTCAGCCCCGGTGACTGGTCAGTCGAACAGCATCCGGGGCCATGAGCCTGTGCGTGCAACTGCAGGCCTCATCTGACCGGTATTGCCTCAAGGGACAGGGCGATATCGCAGTGCTCAACAATAAAAACACAGGCGTTTTCTTCCAATTCTGCCGGCACACTCACACCCTGAGGTCAGAACCACAATGAACAATCACATCGGCACCATCAAGCGTTGGCGCGTGCAGATCTTCGCGATCACCTGGCTCGCTTACGCTGCGTTCTATTTCACCCGCAAAGCCTTTTCCGTTGCAAAACTGGGGATCGCTGAAGACCCCACCTTCATGCTCGACAAAATGGCCATGGCCAACCTCGACGCCATCTACCTCGCCGCGTACGCCATCGGGCAATTCACCTGGGGTATCGTTGCCGACCGCTTTGGCCCGCGGGTCGTGGTGCTCGGCGGGTTGCTGATTTCGGCGGCGGCAGCGCTGGTGATGGGCAGCTTCGCAACGTTACCGATCTTCGCCACGTGCATGCTGATTCAGGGGCTGGCGCAGTCCACAGGATGGTCGGGGCTGTGCAAAAACATCGGGAGTTTCTTCCCCGCCGAGCAGCGCGGGCGGGTCCTCGGATTATGGAGCTCCTGCTACGCCTTTGGCGGGCTGGTGGCCTCGCCGTTTGCCGGTTGGTGGGCGTACACGCTCATCGGCACCTGGCACGCGGCGTTCATTTCCAGTGCGGCGGTGGTTGGGCTGGTCGCCGTGCTGTTTTTTATTTTTCAACGCAACAAACCGGAAGATGTCGGCTTGCCGGCGGTGGAACCGGAGCCGGAACTGACGGCCGATGAGGCCTATGCACAAAGCAAAATCAGCGTTCTGGAGCCGTTAAAGGAAATCCTGCGCAACCGTACCGTGCTGGTGCTCGGCTTCGCCTACTTTCTGCTGAAGCCGGCGCGCTACGCGATTCTGCTCTGGGGACCGGTGATCGTCTTCGAGCAGATGCCGACCGTGGGTAAGGTCGGTGCAGCGATCATTCCGACCTCGTTCGAGCTGGCCGGGTTGCTCGGGCCAATCCTGCTCGGCCTGGCCTCGGACAAACTGTTCGGCGCCCGACGGATGCCCGCCTGCGTGCTCAGCCTGTTGGCGTTGACCATTTCGCTGGCGCTGTTCATGGGCGCTTTGCACACCGGCAGCGTTGTGTTGGTGGTGGCACTGCTGTTCGTCATGGGCCTGACCCTGTACGGCCCGGACTCGATGATCAGCGGCGCGGCGGCGATTGATTTCGGCACTGCGAAGGCCGGCGCCACGGCGGCAGGCTTCGTCAACGGTTGCGGCTCGGTCGGTGCAGTTCTCGGTGGATTGCTGCCGGGTTACTTCGATTCGGTGACGGTGTTCATCGTCTTCGCCGGCTGCGCGATGTTCTCTGCCTTCGTGCTGATCCCGCACTGGAACAGCCGCCCGGCTGGCCTGCATACCGAAAACGCGTTCGTGCCGAACCGGCCGATGAGCGTCAAACCCCTGCGTACCTGAGGATTTACCGATGAGACCTTTCTGGCTGGAACAGGCGCTGGAGGCCGAGACCTGCGCGCCGTGCGAACCCTTGGCGGGCGATACACGCGCCGATGTCTGCATTGTCGGCGGCGGCTACACCGGGTTGTGGACCGCGATCATGCTCAAGGAGCAGAACCCTGAACTGGAGGTGCTGCTGATTGAAGCGGACATTTGCGGGGCTGGCGCCAGCGGGCGCAACGGCGGTTGTGCGCTGTCGTGGTCGGCCAAGTATTTCACGCTGGAAAGGTTGTTCGGTGTCGCAGAGGCGGTGCGGTTGGTCAAAGAGTCCGAGCGCAGCATTCATGCCATCGGCGCCTTCTGCGAACAGTACAGGGTGGATGCCGACTACCGCCTCGACGGCACGCTCTACACCGCGACCAACCGTGCGCAATGCGGTTCGACCGACGCCGTGATTGCGGCGTTGGAGCGTCACGGGATCAACTCCTTCACCCAACGGCCAGTGGCCGATGTGCAACGCATGGCCGGTTCCAGCAAGCATCTGGAAGGCTGGTTTTCGCCAGCCGCCGCCAGTGTGCAACCGGGGAAACTGGTGCGCGGGCTGCGCCGGGTTGCCTTGCAACTCGGGGTGAGGATTCACGAGAACACCGCCATGACCGGGCTGGAGGAGGGCACGCCTGCCGGCATCCAGACGCCGAACGGCACCGTTCGCGCGGACCGGGTGGTGTTGGCGATGAACGCGTGGATGGCCCGTGCATTCGCGCAGTTCGAGCGCAGTGTGGCGATCGTTTCCAGCGACATGCTGATCACCGAGCCGCGCCCGGACCTGCTCAATGAAATCGGCTTGACCAGCGGCGTGACCGTGCTCGATTCGCGAATTTTCGTGCACTACTACCACAACACCCCGGACGGTCGAATCATGCTCGGCAAAGGCGGCAACACCTTTGCCTATGGTGGCCGGATGTTGCCCGTGTTTGATCAGCCGTCGCCGTACGCGGGGTTGTTGCAGCACAGCCTCGCAGAGTTCTTTCCGGTGTTTGCCGGGGTCAAGGTCGAGGCCACCTGGAACGGTCCGTCAGATCGATCGGTGACGGGGCTGCCGTTCTTCGGCCAGATGAGTGCCAGCGGCAACGTGTTCTACGGTTTCGGCTATTCCGGCAGCGGGGTCGGGCCCTGTCATATGGGCGGGCAGATTCTCGCCTCAATGGTTCAGGGGCTGGACAATGCCTGGACGCGTTCACCGCTGGTCAACGGCCCGTTGGGCTACTTTCCGCCGGAGCCGATCCGTTATCTCGGTTCACTGATGGTGCGCAACGCCATCCGCCGCAAGGAGCGTGCGGAGGATCACGGGCGTCGGCCACGGCATCTCGATGTGCGCCTGGCGAAATTCGCCGCCGCAGCCGGCAAGGCTGACAAGGGTTGAGTACGCCTAGCGGTTGATCAGCCAATCGAGCAGCAGACGGCTATCGTTATGGGGCTCGCAAGCGATTCGAGGTGCTGGCGGAGGGCTCGCAGTAGCGCATAGCACCGGACGGTCCGGGTCGCTGTCGAGAAAACTGATAAGCACTTCGCAGCCACCCAGGGGCAGCCGGGAAGGATCGATCCGATCCTCAGGCGTTGCGAAGACAACGGGCAGCCAGATGCCGGAGGATTCGCCGGTATCGGACGCAAGCGTTGGCCACAACCTGACCTGTATCCGCCCGCGTTCATCCAGCGGCGAAGGTTGCCCGTTCGGGCCCAGCACCCGAGCTGTCTGAAAGCCTGGAATGCGCGGTCTGGTGTGTGTGAGCGCAGGCCTGAACACCGTTGACCACGCAATGGCGGTGAACCGATTGGTGTAGCGCCGGACAATGTCGATGCGCTCTTCGGCGAGAATCGACGGCTGTTGGCCCTGATGCCGAATCTCGGTCAGCAGCCACTGATCGTTGAAGGTTGGGAGCGGATGTTCAGACACTTGTACGATTTGCCCGGCGCGCAATTTACTCTGGTTACTTTGACCCTGTATCTGCCAATGCAGGCAGCGCAGCCGCTCCAGTATCCGACGGCTGGGTTGCTCACTTTGGAGTGGCTGCGGGGCGGAGTGCGCGGCAAGTGGCGGCGAGGTATGACGCTGGAACAGTTCACTGATCACCGGCACATTCAGCTCATGAGGGGGATCGCCATGAAAAGGCATGAGCAGCGGTTCCTGGGGAAAACTCAAACTGTCATCCGCCAGCACCAGCACATGGCCATCGCGCCGATGTTCGAAGTGATAGTGGATGCCTTCTTCTTCACAGAGCCTTTGCAGGAACGCCAGGTCGCTCTCATCGAACTGAATGCAAAATGCCCGGATGGGGTAGCGCCCGCTCGGTAGCTCAAACCGATAGCTGTCTTCGGGCAGCGCGTTTTCTTCAAGCAACTGGCGCAGGATGGCGGGCACACCGAGTTGATGAAATACCCGGCGAGAAGGCTGGCGGTCGAGATTTTGAAGGTACGGCACCATCACCAAGTGGTAGCCGGTCCGGTGTGGGCCGCGATGCTCGCGGCTGGCACTGTGCAGGATGCCGTGAATGCCAGTGTCATCCCCGAGGCTCAAGAACACCGGTTGTTGCAGCAATCGATCAAGACTTATCGTCGGCGCCAGTCCGATGGCTTCGATGTCGAATCGATAAGGCTGGTTTAGGGCTTCATGGCCACTGAACTGCAGCACCTGCAAGCTCAAGTCGTCGTCGAGCAGTGTCAGGGTGAGGGGGCTTTCCTTGTCGTTGTGCATCGATTGCGCTTCTGCCACGGAGTACGGGTGCAGAGGGTACGAAACCATTGCCGTTTAGGGGTACCGCAAACTGACTTTTCAGAATCGCCCTACAACCGCTGGTGAAGATGTCGATCGTGGTGCCGGTGTATAAGTCAGAATTTGTGGTCGATTGCCAACTTTAGGCCGTATAAACTTGGCGCCATGCGTCGGCCAATAGATGTCTCGGCGCCACAGATAAGAGAGTGAGTAAATGGGCGCACAGTGGAAGGTTAAACACAAAGAAGCGGCATCTAACGCCAAGGGCAAGATCTTCGGCAAACTGGTGAAAGAAATCACCATTGCTGCGCGCAACGGCGCCGATGTCGCCACCAACGCACACCTGCGCCTGGTGGTCGAGCAAGCGAAAAAGGCTTCGATGCCACGTGAAACCCTGGAACGTGCGATCAAGAAAGGCTCGGGCCAGCTCGGCGAGACCGTGCAATACCATCGCGTGACCTATGAAGGGTTCGCCCCGCATCAGGTGCCGCTGATCGTTGAATGCGTGACGGATAACATCAACCGCACCGTCGCCGAAATCCGCGTTGCTTTCCGCAAGGGCCAACTGGGCGCTTCGGGTTCGGTGGCTTGGGACTTCAACCACGTCGGTATGATCGAGGCGTCCCCGGACAGCCCTGACGCCGATCCGGAAATGGCGGCCATCGAAGCGGGCGCTCAGGATTTTGAACCAGGTGATGAAGCAGGCACCACCCTGTTCCTGACCGAGCCTGCCGATCTGGACGCCGTGCAAAAAGCCCTGCCTGAGCAAGGTTTCACCGTGTTGTCGGCCAAGTTGGGCTATCAGCCGAAGAACCCGGTCACCGGGTTGAGCGATGAGCAAATGGCTGAAGTCGAAGCGTTCCTGGAAGGCCTCGATAACCATGATGACGTGCAGGACATGTTTGTCGGGTTGGCGGGTTAATCTGATTCGTCAGTAAAACCGCCATCGCGAGCAGGCTCGCTCCCACAGGGGAGTGCATTCCAATGTGGGAGCGAGCCTGCTCGCGATTGACCGCGAAGCGGTCACTGGATATCAAGTGCTTGCACTATCTCGCTGAACCCCGGCCGCGCCAGCACATCCGGCTGACAGCATCGCTGCTGCAACGCCTCCAGCTGCAAACGACCTTCATCGCTCAGCCCCGAGTCGATCCGCTCCAGCAATTCCCCCAGCAACACACCAAACGCTCGCACTTCGATCCGTTGCAATGCACGGCTCTCCAGGCTGTCTGAAGTGGCGTGGAAAGACGCTGCACCAAAGTCCCCCAGCAAGCAATCACCTGACTCGTGCCACAGAATATTGTGGCCATAGAGATCACCGTGGGTGATGCCCTGTTGATGAAGGTGTTCGGCCACCGAGGCAATGCCATTGGCGATTCGCAATGCCACGCCAGCACTGAAACGGGTGTCGTTGGCATAGATGTCCCGAGTGCAAGACGCCAGGCTTGGCAGACTGGCGAGGTTGCGGTAGCTCGGATCGATCAGTTGCATCACCAGCCCGGCCTGGGCAAGTGGATGCTCGACAATCCTTCCTTCGACCCGAATCAGATTCGGGTGGAGGCCGGCGGTAATGCACGCGTTCATTTCGTGCAACGGCGAGCCGTCGCTGGTCATTTCGCCTTTGTAGAGTTTGACCGCGACCTGCACGGCCGACTGCCCCGGTCGATCCCACGTCGCCCGATGAATCACCCCCGACGCGCCTTCGCCCAGTTGCTGTTCCAGGCGCAGCTGCGACCAAGGGATGCTCGCCGTCGCTTCAAGGGCGGCCGCATCGGCTTCGGTTTCCAGCGGGTTACCCGCGTAGGCCAGCCAGGTCAGGCTCGGCAGGGACAGCAACCACTCGGGTAGCTCGGTCAACTGGTTGGCGGCGATGCGGATCAATTCGAGTCGATGGCAGTGACGCAAGCTTTCGGGCAAGCGCTGCAAGCGGTTACCGGCCAGCATGAGTTTTTGCAGGTGCGGGCGTTCACCCAGCTCGGTTGGCAGCTCAGTGATGCAGTTATCAGTGAGGATCAGCCAGCGCAGTAATGGCGGCAGGGCGGCAGCCGGCACTTTTGCGATGCGGTTGGCTTTGAAGGCGATCATCGACAGCGCGGTGCATTGGCCCAAACAGGCGGGCAGTTCGGTGAACAGATTGTCCGAGCAGAACAGCACGCGCAAACGGGTCAAGCGATGCAGATCGTCCGGCAGGCTGCTCAGGGCATTGCCACTGAGGTTGAGCACCTCCAGCGAGTCCGCCAGGTCGAAGATTTCCCGAGGGAACTCCGTCAGTCCGCAAACGAGGTCCAGGCGGGTAGCGCCCGTCAGTGTGCCGGCGCGCAGTTGTGCGAGGGTATCCATGAATAAATTCACTTCTTATCGGGAAGAGGGCTCGAACGGCCCGAAATGGGCGACATGATAACGGGAAAGATGAGTTGTCTGTCATGCCGTCATCGCGAGCAGGCTCGCTCCCACAGTTGACCGGGTTGTCTGGGCGGATGCGGACACCTGTGGGAGCGAGCCTGCTCGCGATGAGGTCGGCTGCAACACTGCAAAGCTGCCGTTCATCCCGGATCCCGGACCTCGACCAACTGCCCCAGCCGGCTACGCGTGCGCGCCAGGTCGATGGCATCCCCGCCCAGGCTTTCGCGTAGGGATCGCTGTCCGAGCACAATCAAATGCTTGTCCTGATCGTACAAAACATCAATCAGATTGATGAAGCGCTGCTGGGCGGCGATCGAACAATCGGCGAGGTTGGGCAAATCAAAGATGATCCAGTGATCAAAACGCCGGCACAGCTCCAGATAATCCATCACCGCCGTCGGGTGGTCGCACACATGGCTGAAGGTAATGCCGAGGGTCCGCCCCTCGCAGTATCGAGCTTGAATATGCCGTGTCCCGACGGCCAGTTCGATGGCGGGCAACACAGGTTCAGGCAGGCTCAAGGCCTGACGCTGCGCCACCGTGGCCGGCCAGACGTAATGGCCTCGGGTGAACAACTGCTCGGCGTGGGTTCTGACCTGGCTACGGTAGTCGTGCGGGCCGCCGACTTCCATGACCTGCATTCGCAGGTTGATCAGGTCGATCACCGGCTTGAAGCGCGCATGGTAGAGCGGGTTGGGCAACAAGCCTTCCGGCGGATAGTTGGACGTGACCAGCAGCAGGATGCCTCGGCGGAACAAGGCTTTGAACAGCCGAGTGATAAGCATCGCATCGCCGATGTCATGGACATGAAATTCGTCGAAACACAGCACCCGGCAATCGAGCAGCTGTTCATCAAGGGTGGTTGCCAGCGGATCCGGTTGATCGCGATGACGGAACATGCCCTGGTGCAGTTGGGCGAAAAATTCATGAAAGTGCAGGCGCTGTTTTTCCGCGAGCGGGATGGCCTGGAAAAAACCGTCGAGCAGCCAGCTCTTGCCACGACCTACGGCCCCATGCAGGTAAAGGCCGGGAAGCGTCTTCGTTGACGTGCCCATCAACACCGAGGCGTGCTGCGCCATGCAGTCAATCACGCGCTGTTGGCTATGACTGAGGGTGTATCCCTGGGAGTGGGCTTTGTGGCGGAAGTAGTCGTGGATGACGCGAGCGGACTCGGTGCCGCTGGCGGTGGCAGCGCAAGCTGTGCCGAAGAGACGACGGAGCGCGGACCAGCGCGGTGCGAATCGCGATCGTTTGGGCGGTCGAGCGGCCACTGTGATGTCACCCCCGTAATCTTCAGGCAAGCTCCCCGAGCTGCGGCGGCGTAGTGTAACCAAAGGCGGAATAACCCGACCACTGCGGGCAGTGTGTGCGGCGCAAAAGATCGCGGCTTGAGGGCGCTAAGCGGTTCGCGCAGCCAGGCTCTGCTAGAATCGGTCACCTTGACTACACGAGGTGCCTCCATGAACGAGCCGATCCGCCTGACCCAATACAGCCACGGTGCAGGTTGTGGCTGCAAGATTTCTCCCCAGGTGCTGGAGGTGATTTTGGCCGGCAGCGGGGCACAGAACCTTGATCCGAAACTCTGGGTGGGCAACGCCTCCCGCGATGACGCGGCAGTCTATTCCATTGATGAAGAACGTGGTGTCGTCTCGACCACCGACTTTTTCATGCCAATCGTCGATGACCCGTTCGATTTCGGCCGCATCGCGGCCACCAATGCAATCAGTGATATCTACGCCATGGGCGGTGATCCGTTGATGGCGATCGCTATTCTCGGCTGGCCGGTCAATGTGCTGGCCCCGGAGATTGCCCGTGAAGTCATTCGCGGTGGACGTTCGGTCTGCGACGAAGCAGGCATACCGTTGGCCGGCGGGCACTCGATCGATGCACCGGAGCCGATTTTCGGTCTGGCGGTCACCGGGCTGGTGGAAAAGCGCCACATGAAACGCAATGACACCGCCACGGCCGGTTGCCTGCTTTACCTCACCAAACCCCTGGGAATAGGCATCCTCACCACCGCCGAGAAAAAGGGCAAATTGCGCCAGGCCGACATCGGCCTGGCCCGCGACTGGATGTGTACGCTGAACAAACCGGGCAGCCGCTTCGGCAAGCTCGAGTGCGTGACCGCGATGACCGATGTCACCGGTTTCGGCTTGCTCGGCCACCTGGTGGAAATGGCCGACGGCAGCAACTTGTCTGCCCGCATCGAGTATGACCGTGTGCCGCGCCTGCCGGGTGTCGAGTATTACCTCGACCAGGGTTGCGTTCCGGGCGGGACGCTGCGCAATTTTGACAGCTACGCGAGCAAGGTCGGTCGTCTACAGGAACTGCATAAACGTGTGCTTTGCGATCCACAGACCAGCGGTGGGCTGCTGGTCGCCGTCACCCCTGGAGGCAACGAGCAGTTCCTCAAGGTGGCCGCCGAGTTGGGGCTGACCCTGGCGCCGATCGGCGAATTGATTGAGCGACAGAGCCATGCGGTTGAGGTGTTCTGATGTCCATCGAGTTCACCGATTATCGCGATATCTTTCTCAATGATCGGCCGATGATGGATGCCCGCGCACCCGTCGAGTTTCATAAAGGCGCATTCCCCGGCGTGATTAATCTGCCGCTCATGAACGATCTGGAGCGACAAAGGGTTGGCACCTGTTACAAACAGCACGGTCAGCAAGCGGCCATTACGCTGGGGCATCAGTTGGTGTCGGGGGAAATCAAGGCCGGGCGCATTCAGGCCTGGGCCGATTTTGCCCGAGCGCATCCTGAGGGTTATTTGTATTGTTTTCGCGGCGGGTTGCGCTCGCAGATCGTCCAGCAGTGGCTCAAGGACGAGGCAGGTATCGACTACCCGCGGGTCGGCGGCGGCTATAAGGCCATGCGGACGTTCTTGCTGGAGACGATCGATCAGGCAGTTGCCCAATGCGATTTCGTGTTGCTGGGTGGCATGACCGGCACCGGCAAGACCGAAGTGCTCACGCAATTGAGCAACGGGCTGGACCTTGAAGGTCACGCCAATCATCGAGGCTCCAGTTTCGGCAAACGCGCGACGGGCCAACCGTCCAACATCGACTTTGAAAACCGGCTGGCGGTGGACGTGCTGAAGAAGCGCAACCACGGCATTGAACAGTTTGTACTGGAAGACGAGAGTCGCATGGTCGGCAGTTGCGCCTTGCCGCTGCCACTGTTCCAGGGCATGCAGCAGTTTCCGATGGTCTGGCTTGAAGACAGCCTGGAAGGGCGAGTCGAGAGAATCTTGCGCGACTACGTGGTGGACTTGTGTGCCGAGTTTATTGGCGTCTATGGCGATGAAGGCTTCTCGCTGTTTTCCGAGCGTTTGTTGGCGAGTCTGAACAATGTTCAAAAACGACTGGGCGGCGAACGTCATCGGCGGATGCTGATTTTGATGGAAGACGCGCTGGCGGAACAGGCGAGCAGCGGGGCGGTGGACCTGCACCGGGGCTGGATTGAAGGGTTACTCCGCGAGTATTACGACCCGATGTATGCGTTCCAACGGGAGAAGAAGGGTTCTCGGATCGAGTTTTCCGGGGAGCGGGGTGCTGTTCTTGAGTACCTTCGGGAGCGTGGTAGTCAGCGAGGGTGATGTTGTTTTTGCTGGCCCTATCGCGAGCAGGCTCGCTCCCACATTAAATCTCAGTGCCACACAGATCCAATGTGGGAGCGAGCCTGCTCGCGATGGGGCCCTTACAGCCACAATAAAACTTAAAGCAGAGCAGCCCCGATCACCCCGCTGACCACACCAATCACCATGGTCATCAACGCCACGCTCACCAGCACCTTGGCATCGAAATCCTTGCGCAGCATCAGCAGTGACGGCAGGCTGATGCTCGGCAGGGTCATCAACAGCGCGACCGCCGGGGCGATGCCCATGCCCAGAGTCATCATGGTTTGCACGATGGGGATCTCGGCGGCGGTGGGGATCACAAACAGCGTGCCGATGATCGCCAGCGGCACCAGCCACAACAGGCCGTTGGCCATGGCGCCATCAATGTGCGGGAACACCCAGACCCGCACGGCGCCCAGTACCAGGACTGCCAGGATGTAGATAGGGATGGTGCTCCAGAATAATTGCCACAATGTCCGGCCCCAGCGGGTCAGGAACGGTTGCGTATCCTTTTCGCTGGCGTCGGCCACCGCTTCGACAGCCGCCTCCGGCAACACCTCAGGGCCGGCGATGCGCTGAGCGATTATCGACACGCCAAACACCAGAACAATCCCCGCCACCAGACGCAACGCCGTGAAACCCCAACCCAACACGAAGCCCATGAACACCAGGGTGGCAGGGTTGAGCACCGGGTTGCCGATCCAGAACGCCAGCGCCGCGCCGACCGATACATTCGAACGGCGCATGCCGGCGGCCACCGGTGCGGCGCAGCACGAGCACATCATCCCCGGCAGGGCAAACAGACCGCCACGCAGGGTCGACGCAAAACCGGCTTGGCCAAACAGGCGCAGCAACCAGTCTCGCGGGATCAGTACTTGCAGGAGAGAACCGAGGATCACCGCCAGCACGGCCGCTTTCCAGATTGCCAGGAAATATACCTTGGCGTAGGTCAGCGCTGCGGTCAGGGGAGCGGTTTGTGCATCGTTGAGAATTGAGGCGCCGATGCTGTGGTTGTCAGCCGCGAGGAACGCTTTCGCGTAATAAGGCGACCATTTGACGTAGTAGAGGCCGATGCAGGCCACCAGGATAAACAGGGCGGGTTTCCACCAGAACGACCAACCCCTGGCGGGGACAGCTGCGCTTGATAGTGACATTGAGAGGTTTCGCTTGTGAGGGGGGAGATGCGTACAGGATAGCCCAGCCCCCAACACTTATGTCGGACACACCTTCGAACCATTATCCAGACCCTGTTTGTAGCTGTGGCTGACCAGACTGGCTTTGCCGTTGCGCCACGTCAGGGTGAGCACGTACAGCGAGTCGTAGTCACTGGACGCCCAGTCGTCGGTGATGATTTGTTTCTCGCCGACAGCTTCCCCGGCGACCTTGTTGAGCAGCTCCGGCAAATAGCCGTGGGACCACGCGGTGTAGATGACCGAATTGTGATACTTGTCCTGCAGCAGCTCCTCGGCAAGGTCGCTGGTGTCGTTGGCCGAGAAACTGATGTTCACCGGCAACCCGAGCTTGATCGCGCTGGGGTTGATGGTCATCAAGGGCCGGAGGTAACTGTAGGAATTGTCCCGTTCACCTTCTTCGACATTGCGTGTCGGGTTGGCCGCGAACACGTAATGGGCCTTGCCGAATTTTTCCGGCAGCAAGGTGGCCAGGTCGATGGCGCGATTCAATCCCTGGCAATTGAGCTGGCCCAGGCCCTCAGCGGGTTTTTCCGCGTGGCGCAGGAATACCAGCGTCTGGGTGCCGTCTGCCGGTTGGTTGCGACCTTTACTGTATTCCAGCAACAGGAAAAGCGCGCTGGCCGCCAATAGGGCGGCCAGGACAACATACGCGCGATGTTTGAAGCGTGGGACGAATTTCAAAGGGTTCATCATTGAATTTAGAGTTCTTAAGCGCATTCGATTAAGGCTGACAAACCTTTTTACACCGCGACCTCCTGGTCAGTTTCCCAAAGGGCAGTAATCAGCGTTTGCTGAAGCCCGTTGGGTTCGATTCCGCGGAGTTTGCAGCAATGTACCGACAACCTTGAACGGGGTGGAGCAGAGGTTTACGACAGGATGTTGCTGATTTTATCGACACCGTACAATTTGGCGCGCTGACAAAGGCTGGGATTTTTTTGAGATTGTTCATCAGGCCTGTCGATAACGCCAAAAGATCGCAGCCTTCAGCCACTCCCATTATGATCGTCACTCTTAATCTCTTCGTGGATTCCTCCCATGACCGATCTGTCTGCGTTCCCTATCACCCAAAAATGGCCGGCCCAGTACCCGGAGTGGATTCAGCTGTACTCCCTGCCGACCCCCAACGGCGTCAAAGTCTCGATCATGCTCGAGGAGATCGGTCTGCCCTACGAACCGCATCGCGTAGGTTTCGACACCAACGATCAACTGTCTCCCGAGTTTCTGTCGCTGAACCCCAACAACAAGATCCCGGCCATCCTTGACCCTCATGGCCCAGGCGACCAACCCCTGGCACTGTTCGAGTCCGGGGCGATTCTGATTTACCTCGCCGACAAGAGCGGGCAACTATTGGCCCAGGAGTCGGCGGCCCGTTACGAGACGATCCAGTGGCTGATGTTTCAGATGGGGGGGATCGGGCCGATGTTCGGCCAGCTCGGATTCTTCAACAAATTCGCCGGCAAGGACTACGAGGACAAACGTCCCCGTGACCGTTACGTCGATGAAAGTAAAAGGTTGTTGAGCGTTCTTGATGGCCGCCTGCAAGGTCGCGACTGGATCATGGGCGAGCGCTACACCATCGCCGACATTGCGACCTTTCCGTGGGTGCGCAACTTGATCGGCTTCTATGAGGCCGGCGACCTGGTGGGTATTCAGAATTTCCCCAATGTCACGCGGGTGCTGGAACGCTTCCTGGCACGACCTGCGGTGAAGCGTGGGCTGGAAATCCCCAAGCCAAACGATTCCATTTGATCAGGACCAGGGACGGCCATGAGTACCTACCATTTCAAGCAAGTCGATGTTTTCAGCCGCGTTGCGCTCAAGGGCAATCCGCTGGCGGTGGTGTTCGGCGCCGATGAGCTCAGCGATGAGCGCATGGCGGCGTTCGCCAGCTGGACCAACCTCAGTGAAACCACCTTCGTGCTCGAACCGCGTGATCCCCGGGCCGACTACCGGGTGCGCATCTTCACGACCCTGAACGAGTTGCCCTTCGCCGGGCACCCGACCTTGGGCACTTGCCACGCGTGGCTGGAAGCCGGTGGCGTGCCCAAGGGTGAAGAGATCATTCAGGAGTGCGGCGTCGGCCTGGTGCGTGTTCGTCGCCAAGGCACGGAGTTGGCCTTTCTTGCGCCGCCATTGATCAGAACCGGGCCGGTGGAGCCTGACGTGCTAGAGCGCGTGCGCCGTGGGTTGCGGCTGGAGCCGGGCGCCATCGTCCGGGCGCAATGGGTCGATAACGGCGCCGGCTGGCTGGCGGTGATGGTCGAGGATCGGCATCAGGTACTCGACTTGCAGCCGGATCATTTGCAAATGCTGGGCCTCGCTGTGGGTGTGATTGCACCGTGGGATGCCGCACGCGATGGCGATGACGCGCAATTCGAAGTGCGGGCGTTTATCTCCGGCGACGGCATGCCGGAAGACCCAGCCACAGGCAGCTTGAACGCCGGGATCGCCCAATGGCTGCTCAGCGAAGGGTTGGCGCCGGCGTCCTACGTCGTCAGTCAGGGCCTGACCATGGGCCGCGCCGGGCGAATTCAGGTCGATCAGGTGGGTGATGAGATCTGGATCGGCGGTTCTGTGTTGACGTGCATTACCGGCACATTAACCTTGTAGCAGCTGCCGAGCCTGCGTTCGACCGTGTAGGAGCGAGCTTGCTCGCGAGAAATGTAAGAGCAACGCGGTTATCCAGATCGCACGCGTGATCGTTGACGTCCGTCGCGAGCAAGCTCGCTCCTACACAGTCGGACGCAGAGCCGCTACGAATGTTTGTATCGATTATTGCCAATTCGGTAAGGGGCTATTCCGCGCCTCAGGTTTGTACCCTACACCGCACAGGGCATAAGCTTCGCCCCCTACGACTTTCGTCTTGTCCCCCGTTTTCAGGAAATTTCATGTCCAGTCAGTTCCCCGAAGCACGTCCACGCCGTTTGCGCCGCAATGCGAGCCTGCGCAGCCTGTTCCAGGAAACCGAGTTCAGTCTGAACGACCTGGTCTTGCCGATTTTCGTCGAAGAGGAAATTGACGATTTCGTACCAATCAAGAGCATGCCTGGCGTGGCGCGCATTCCAGAGTCGAAACTGGCCGGTGAGATCGAGCGTTATGCCCGGGCCGGTATCAAGTCGGTGATGACGTTCGGTGTGTCCCATCATCTGGACAGCAACGGCAGCGACACCTGGAGCGACAACGGGCTGGTGTCGCGCATGTCGCGCATCGCCAAGGACGCGGTGCCGGAGATGATTGTGATGTCCGACACGTGTTTCTGTGAGTACACCGACCACGGCCATTGTGGCGTGCTGCATCATCACGAAGTCGACAATGACCAGACCCTGATCAACCTCGGCAAACAAGCCGTGGCCGCCGCCCGTGCCGGTGCTGACGTGATTGCCCCGTCGGCGGCCATGGATGGCCAGGTACAGGCGATTCGCCGAGCGCTCGATGACGCCGGTTTCAGCCAGACCGCGATCATGGCCTATTCGACCAAATTCGCCTCGGCGCTTTACGGTCCGTTTCGTGAGGCCGGCGGCAGTGCGCTCAAGGGCGACCGCAAAAGCTATCAGATGAACCCGATGAACCGCCGCGAAGCCGTGCGCGAGTCACTGCTGGACGAGCAGGAAGGCGCCGATGCGCTGATGGTTAAACCGGCCGGTGCGTACCTGGACATCATCCGCGACATTCGTGAAGTGTCGCGTTTGCCGCTGTCGGCGTATCAGGTGAGCGGCGAGTACGCGATGATCAAGTTCGCCGCGCAGGCAGGGGCGATCGATGAGGATCGTGTGGTGCGCGAGAGCCTTGGCGCGATCAAGCGGGCAGGGGCGGATTTGATCTTTACCTACTTTGCGATGGACCTGGCGTTGGCCGGGATCTAAAGAACCTTGTAGGAGCGAGCTTGCTCGCGATGGACGTCAACGATGACGCGTATTGTCTGGAAAAATGCGCTGCCTTCGAGTTTATCGTCGGATCGCCGCCCGGAGCAAGCTCGCTCCTACACGGTGATGCGGTGACCTCAGGATTTGCCAAAAAACGGCCTGATGCCGTGTGCCCGGAAATACCGCTCGATCACTTTCGGGTCCGAGCACGTTTCGGCAATGGCCACGTACGTATCCGGCCGTAACAGATAAAACCCGTTACGCCCCAGGCCTGCTGCATCAAACGCCGGCCGCCAGTCAAACACGTGCAGCGGCAAATGATGCTCGACGCACCAGGCGATCATTTCGTCGCTGGTGTCGCCATACACATGCACCTGCCAGGTCAGGCACTTCAGCGACTCGAAATTGTCGCCCTCACCGTCGTGCGCCCAAGGCAATCGATCACCGCCATGAACATGCCCGGCAACGCCGTTGCTCAAGGGCATCGCGCGATAATTCAGGGTGACCTGCGACACCATGCGAAACAGGAACTCGCGGGTCGTCTCGAACGAGGCCAATTTGGGAATCACGAACGGTGCCAGGCGAGTGCGCAGAACATCGGCCAAGCGGCCTTCGGCGGTGACGAAACTGAATACCCGGTCAGTGGTCGCCACCAGTTTACGCGCAAAAGCGATGCGCTCGGTTTCGTAGGTGTCGAGCAGTTTGGCCTCGGCACCACCGCTCAATACGGCTGCGAGCTTCCACGCCAGGTTGATGGCATCGCCGATTCCGGTGTTCATGCCCTGGCCACCCGCCGGGCTGTGGACATGCGCAGCATCGCCCAACAGAAACGCGCGCCCGGTGCGAAAGTGATCCGCCACCCGATGATGCACCCGGTAGGTGGAGAACCAGTTCACCTGTTCGATTTGCACCTTCATATGCTCGATCGCGCGACTGCTGACGTCTTCGAAACGCAGGGTTTCGGCATGCTCGGCACGTTCATCGCGCACGGTGCCGATCAGCCGCGCGCGACCTTCACCCGCCAATGGAAACACCGCGAGAAAATCGGCTTCATCGAGGTCCACGTGCAGTTCGCCATTGAACGCCGGGCCGCTGGCTTGCACATCCGCCACGTAGAAAATCTGCTGGTAGGTGCCGCCTGGAAATCCCGTGTCGAGGGTCTTGCGTACAATCGACCGGGCACCGTCACAACCGGCGAGATAACAGGCCTGGCAGGTTTCCTGCTGGCCATCGGGCAGACGCAGATGGGCGGTGACACCGTCGCCGGTTTCCTCGAAACTTTCCAGTTCAGTGTTGCGCTCGACCCTGATGCCAAAGGCTTCAAGGCGGTCTATCAGTAGTCGTTCGTGCTCGTCCTGGGGAAACATCTCGAGGAACGCGTAGGGCGTCAGGCCCTCGCCGATGCGGGTGAGCGGCAAACGCGCCACGGGTTCGCCCTTGACCCAGAAATTGGCTGCTGCCACTCGATGACCGTCGCGCACAATGGCATCGCTGAGGTCGAGCTGACGGTAGAGTTCCAGCGTCCGCGCCTGGACGGCCAGCGCCCGGGACGTGGTGCCGGCGGTCGACGTCTTGTCGATAATCCGCACGCGGATCCCCAGTTTGTTCAGCCATAGCGCCAGCACCAGCCCGGTCGGGCCGGCGCCGATGATCAATACGTCGCTACGGTTCATGCGCCGGACCTCCTCGGTTTGTGGAGCAAGTATGGTTCACTCGCAGAGGACGGCCAGGCTGACTGCCCAACGGAAAAAGGCCTTTCTGGAACATCCGCTGACCATCAGCAGTCATAGCCTGCGTCATGCCATTGAACGTAGGGTGACCCCGGTTAATTGGATTTGATGGAGCAACATGCAAACCAATCGATTGTTCATGAGTGTTGCCACGCTGTTGGTTCTGGCCGGTTGCGGCACTCAGCGTCCTCAGGAAGCAGTGGTGCGCAAGCCCGACGAGGTCAAGGCGCAGATCGTGCGCCTGTTGCCCGCCAAGACTGTCGATCGCCAAGGCTGGGCCACGGACATTTATGCGGCATTTGCCGCCCAGAACCTCTCACTGACCACGCAAAACCTGTGCTCGGTATTGGCAGTCGCCGAGCAAGAGTCCACGTTTGAGGTGGACCCAGTGGTGCCGGGGCTGGGCAAAATTGCTCGCGACGAGATCGACCGCCGGGCCGCCAAAGCTCACATTCCCGGCCTGCTGGTGAGCGGCGCATTGCAGGTGCGTTCACCCAACGGCAAAAGCTACAGCGATCGACTGAGTGCGGCGCGAAGCGAAAAAGAGCTCAGTGCGATTTTTGATGACTTTATTGGCATGGTGCCCATGGGCCAGACGCTGTTCGGGGGGTTCAATCCGGTGCACACCGCCGGGCCGATGCAGGTCAGCATTGAGTTTGCCGAGCAGCACGCAAAGGATTATCCGTATCCGGTAGAGGGTTCGATCCGTCATGAAGTGTTTACGCGGCGCGGCGGCCTGTATTTCGGCATCGCCCATTTACTCGGCTATCCGGTGAGCTATAGCCAGCCGCTTTATCGTTTTGCCGATTTCAACGCCGGCTGGTACGCCAGCCGTAATGCTGCGTTTCAGAGCGCAGTGAGTCGGGCGTCGGGCATACCGCTCGCGCTGGACGGTGATTTGATCCGCTATGACTCGATTATGCCGGGCTCCACGGAGTTGGCGGTGCGCACCCTTGGCAAGCAACTGGACATGCGCAATCCGACGATTCGGGATCAACTGGAACAAGGAAAAAGCCTCGATTTCGAGGACAGCAAACTCTATCGGCGGGTCTTCGAGTTGGCCGAAAAGGCCGAAGGCCGGCCATTGCCTCGTGCAGTACTGCCGGGGATCGTCCTGCAAAGCCCGAAAATCACCCGCAAACTCACCACGGCATGGTTCGCCAAGCGGGTCGATGAACGTTATCAGCGGTGCATGGCGCGGTGAACCGATAAAAATGCGCGCAAAAACAACCCGGCTGATGAGGCCGGGTTTTTCGTGTAGGAGCGAGCTCGCTCGCGATGGTCGTTAACGATGATGCGTGTTTACTGGCTAAACGCGGCGCTCTTGAGTCCATCGTCGGAACGCCGCCCGGAGCAAGCTCGCTCCTACAATTTTCGCTGGCTGTTTAGGCCGGGCTTTTTCGTTGAGTGCTGCTTGCAAGCTACTCATCCATGCAACGCGGCTTTCGATCAGACGATCCGAACCACCTTCAGCGACAACCTGGTGAGCAGGGGCAGCTCATGAGAGTGTGCTCCGGATGGTTCGGTCGTCGGGTGGCAACGGTGGGGGCGGTTTCGGCTTCTACACTGGTTAGCTGGCGGGTGCCTTTGTCCTTTAGAGGCGTCGCGCAGCCGATTGCTACGCTTGGGTAGGGGTTAGCGCAGGTTTCAGTCTTTTGATCTTTTCCATTTCGTGGTCCCAAGGACGTGTTTATGTACCAGCTTTACGGACACAAGAACTCCGGCGCGGCGGCGATTGAAGCGGCCCTTGAACTCTGCGAGATTCCTTACCGCTTCATCGATGCTGAAGCGTCGCTGGAGACGGCTCAAACCCTGGAGAAACTCAACCCGCTCAAGCAGATTCCGACGCTGCAATTGCCCGACGGCAGCATTCTGACCGAGAGCGCGGCAATCCTGATTCATCTGGGGCTGACGTTTCCCCAGTCGAAGTTGTTACCAGCACTGCCCGCCGAGCGCGATCAGGCGATTCGCGGCCTGGTGTACATCGTCAGCAATTGCTATTCGGCCATCGGCATCATCGATTACCCCGAGCGCTGGTTGGCCAAAGTGGACGAGTCGTCCAGGCAGAACCTCATGGCCGGTGCCCGCGCGCGCCTGCATTGGAGTTGGGAGGTGTTTGCCGATCAGTTTGCGGGCGAGTTGTATCTGGGCGATGAGACACCGGGGGCGCTGGATGTGTTGGCGGCAGTGATCACGCGGTGGGCCGGCAGTCGCGAGCATTTACGCAACGCCCGCCCCGGTTTTTCCGCCTGGCTTGAGCGAATCGACCGCCACCCGATATTGGCACCGGTTTTTGCCCGGCATTGGCCCGCCTGAAGCACACTGTCAATCCAATGTGGGAGCAAGCCTGCTCCCACAAGGTGATGGGGTGTTTTGTGCATCACTCGCCGCGAATGTACTGCTCCAACTGACGAATCAGCTCGGCCTGTTCGGCGATGGCTTCCTTGACCAGGTCACCGATGGACAGCAGGCCAAGCAATTTGCCGTTTTCCACCACCGGCAGGTGGCGCAGACGTCTATCGGACATGATGCCCAGGCAAGTATCGACGGTTTGATGGGTGTCCACGGTGATCACCGGGGACACCATGATGTCGCGAACCGGCGTGCCTACCGAAGAGCGTCCATGCAACACCAGTTTGCGCGCGTAGTCTCGCTCACTGATGATGCCTAGCACTTCATCATTCTCCACCACCAGTAGTGCGCCGACGTTCTTCTCGGCCATCTTCATCAGAGCTTCCAGCACCATGTGATCGGGTTTGATCTGGTGCACTTCCTGATTCTTCTGATCTTTCAACTTGAGCAGTTGGGCGACGGTTTTCATGGCGATTTCTCAGGTGTTGTCGTTGTTCTTGAAGAATCGTAGACCCGAGCGCTGAGGGCAAGGAAGAAAGCGGCAGATAACGCTCAAAAAACGCCATTTGGCGGTTTTTCTTCGCCTTTCATCGTTTTATCGGGTGGGGACGAGACGGTATCTACACTGATATTAAGGTGCGCGTCCGTCGCACCGGACAACCACATTACTGGAGTCTGACCCATGACCGACCGTACCTGCGACTGCCCCAAATGCTCATGCAAACTGGGCGAACATCCAATTGTGCGCCACGGTAAGCACTATTGCTGCGAAGGTTGCGCCAAGCACCACGAACACGGAGAGGAATGCTCCAGCAAGGGCTGTAAATGTGCCCACGGCTGACAGGCTATTTGTAGGTTGTAGGAGCGAGCTTGCTCGCGATGGTCGTTAACGATAACGCGTATTGACTGGCTATACGCGGTGCTCTTTAGACCATCGCGAGCAAGCTCGCTCCTACAGTTCAGTTCAGTTCAGTTCAGTTCAGTTCAGTTCAGTTCAGTTTGCCGGTCGCCAGGTAACATTCTCGACGCCGAATTTTTCCGCCAGCGGCTTGCTGGTCTTTTGTACCTTCTCTCGGCCAAAGCGAGGGATTCGCCCGACACCCGCATCGCAACTTGCCCAATGCCAAGCCTCCGCGTTATCCATTTTGTCCAGGCGGATAATGAATGACTTGGGTACGCCATGAAGGGTGTATTCAATGACGAAAAGTTTTGCGTTGTTCATATGGCCTGTATTCCTCCCTGTGGTAATAGAGGGATCGCGGGTATAGCGGAAAATTCAGTCGGGTTGTCGGACGGCGACCGCCAGTGGCGAGAGGACCGGTGGCTCGTTACCATGCAATTCCTGCCAAACCCAATGATCCTTGCCCATGGCCCTTGCCACACCCCCCGACCTGAGTGACACCGATGTGCCTGTGCAACCGCTGGCGCGCACCTACCCGCGCGGGCTGTTTATCGAACCCCACGAGCATGTCTGGGGCCAATTGCTGTATGCGATGAGCGGTGTGATGTGGGTAGAAACACCGCATGAGGCGCTGGTGGTCCCTCCGCAACGAGCAGTATGGCTGCCGCCGGGAGTGCCGCACGGGATTCGCGTGGTGTCGGACTTGCAGATGCGCAACATCTATCTGCGGCCTTCATTGGCAGCGACGCTCGACGACACTGTTCAAGTGATCGAAGTCGGCGGACTGCTGCGTGAATTGATCGTCGGGCTGGTGGAGCAGGGCGACGAGGGTGACCCGGCGTATTACGAGGCTCTGGTCGGCCTTGCGCTGCTTGAGCTTAGGCGAGCCAAGCGCTCTGTGCTGAAAATACCGTTGCCGGACGATTCCGACCGGCGCTTGATCAATCTGTGCCAGGCGGTCATGGCCGCGCCTTCGCTGGATGTTTCTTTCGAACAGCACGCCGAAACGGCCGGGGCCAGTGTGCGCACGCTGGCGCGGTTGTTCAAGGAGGGTTTAGGCATGGGCTTCGCCGAATGGCGACGACAAGTGCAATTGGCCACGGCCGTTGCCGAGTTGATCCAGGGCGTGCCAGTCAGTGCGATTGCCCGGGAGCTGGGCTATTCGCCGAGCAGTTTCAGCGACATGTTCCGCCGGGAGCTGGGTGTCGCGCCTTCGCAGTTCTCCGCGAGTCAGCGTGAGCTATCCCAGCCATAACGAAAACTAGTAGCAGCTGGCGGAGCCTGCGTTCGGCTGCGCAGCAGTCGTAAAATCAGGCAGCGCAGTGCTTCAGTCATATCGTGTACGCAGGTTTCACGACTGCTGCGCAGCCGAACGCAGGCTTCGCCAGCTGCTACAGGTGTGCGTTGCGAGCGGTGTTTTGGCCGACATTCAGAAGTACTTGGCCGATGCTCGCCGTCGCGGCGCTCTAGACTCATTGCCTACCTCAGTTCCCCACGGAGTCTGCCATGAGCTACTTCATTTCACTCGTCATCGGCCTGGGCGTCGGTCTGCTCTACGGCGCACTGGATTTTCGCTCCCCCGCACCGCCAGCTATCGCGCTGATCGGTCTGCTGGGCATGCTCGCTGGCGAGAAGCTCTGGCCGATGGGACGGCAACTGGTGGCTGGCTGGATCTCCTGAGGTTCCCTTTCCTAATTGACGGACATTCCCATGAAAGCATTGCAGTTCGACAAAACCGGCGACCTTTCGGCCCTGCGCTACGTTGAGGTTCCCACCCCCGTTGCCGGCACCGATGAAGTGTTGGTCCAGATCAAGGCCGCCGGGCTCAACCCCAGCGATGTGAAGAACGTGTTGGGACGTTTTCCCTACACCACCTTGCCGCGAATTCCCGGTCGTGATTTTGCCGGTGTCGTCGTGGAAGGCCCGCAGGCGTTGATCGGTCAGGAGGTCTGGGGTACCGGCCGTGAATTGGGTTTTTTCGCCGACGGTTCCCATGCGCAATTCGTCAAACTGCCGGCCAACGGCGTGGCGCGCAAACCCACTCATTTGAGCTTCGCCCAGGCTGCCAGCCTCGGTGTGCCATACACCACGGCGTGGGATGCGCTGGAACGCAGTTTGGTGACGGTCGGCACACGATTGCTGGTGATCGGCGGCGGGGCGGTCGCCAGCGCGGCGCTGGCGTTGGCCAAGGTGCGCGGCGCGCAGGTCCTGGCGGCGGCGCGGCGGCCGGAGCAGGTCAAGGAGTTGGACGCTCAGGGGTATCAAACACTGCTGCTGGATAAACCCGAGGACTTGGGGGACCAGGTGCATGCCGTTTACGCCGACGGCGCGGACGTGATTTTCGACACCACCGGTTTCTGGCTGCCGGCGTCGGTCGCTGCCCTGGCTGCGTTCGGCCGCATCGCAATCATTGCCGCGCCGGTGGATGGCCTCGTGCAATTGCCGGCCCTGGCCCTGTATCGCAAGGGCGGTTCGGTGGTAGGGATCAATTCGTTGCTGTACGGCGTTCAAGCCTGCGCGGCGATGCTCGATCAGTTCGGCACGTTTTTCGATCAGGACCTGTTGCCGATGCCGCAAGGGCTGCTCGAATCACCGTTGGCCGATGGGGTGACGCGATATGCGCAGGTGAATCAAGGCAGCGGTGAAAAAGTCATCCTCCTGCCTTGACCCTGTCCACCCTGGCGATGGTCAGAACTGCGCTGTTTGCTTGAGCATCTGCGCTGCCGGTGTATCGGTCGGGCTGACCATCGCGTAGTTGTAACCGCCCCCCGACCAGTACTCGGCCTGCAATTCACCATCGCGGCGACTGCCCCTTGGCAGCAGGAAGTTTTTCGGTCCCGGCGGGCGGACGTAGAAGCTGATCTTGTGCCCGCCCTGATCCTCATACACCACCATCGCCGCCGTTCCTTGATCGGTGCTGAGCAAGCGCCCGCTGGCTGGTTTGAACCCTGCGCCCGAGAGGTCAGGCAAGCGATCGGCCTGAGTGAAATAACGGTCGAGCCAGCCCTGCATATCGCCGTCATCGCTGACCTTGTAGTCCGCCGGCAGAATGCCTTGTTGGGCAAACAGTCGGTACGCCTGCATCGCATCGGTCATCGGTAACTGGGTACTGACGAGGGTCATTTCTCGGGCCTGCCAACCGCTGAGCCCGCCGATACCGACCGCGATCAGTAATACGGCGGCGCTGGCCAGGTGGCGGCGAGACTGGCGTTTCAGGCGTTGACGGATCACTGCCGGATCAAGTTCCGGGTTCGCCGGCTGTTGCAAAGCACCGCTCAATGCCGCGCGCAATTGCTGGGCGTCCTGCTGCCAGGCGCGCACTTGCGCGGCAACCTCCGCGTTGCTGGCCAGAAAGGTTTCCACCAGACGTCGGTCGGCATCGCTCAGTTGATGGTCGACGTAGGCATGCAGGTCGCGCTCGCTCGGGGGCATGCTGATCATTTGAGTATCCGCAGAGAAGGGCTGATGATTTCGCCGTCGCTCAACTGGCGCAAGGCCTGGCGGGCACGTGACAGGCGGGACATCACGGTGCCGGTCGGGACGTCGAGAATCTCGGCGACCTCTTTATAGCTCAGGCCTTCCACCGACACCCAGAGCAGCAGCGCGCGTTGTTCGGTGGTGAGCTGATCGAAGGCCTTGAGGGTCGATTGGGCAATCACGGTACGCTCCACCGACGGCTGTGCGTCGTCACGCCCGGTGAAGAATTCAAGCATTCGCGCGTATCGCCGCGTGCGCCGGTGAGCATCGAGAAACTGGCGGTAAAGAATCGAAAACAACCAGGCGCGCAGGTCACCTTCGGGACGTTTGTCACCCCAACTCGACAGCGCCCGCTCCAGACTGGCCTGCAC
Source organism: Pseudomonas sp. ASL7 (assembly GCF_056680375.1). Taxonomy (NCBI): domain Bacteria; kingdom Pseudomonadati; phylum Pseudomonadota; class Gammaproteobacteria; order Pseudomonadales; family Pseudomonadaceae; genus Pseudomonas; species Pseudomonas sp. ASL7. Next base: position 586,469 of record NZ_CM155279.1, read on the forward strand.
CAAATCATCGGCGCCGCTGGGATTGCGCGTCAACGACACGGCAAACCGGCGCAATCTGGGAATGATTTCTCTCAATTGTTCGTCGATATCATTCATGAAGTTCTGACTAGTCACTACGCTGGACTAGGAAGACGCCCGGCATTCGAGGTTATTCCACGCCTGAGAAAATAAATACCGGGCGATGGAATAAACCGCTGTGGGGTTCGTCTGCTTGTTCTTCTCACTTGTGGCCGATGGCCCTGGAGTCTTTCATGGTAGATCGATCATCACCGCCAACCCGGCCACCTTTGAGTGCTGCGAGCCTGACGTTGCGTCTGGCCGGCATTGCCGTCGTCGTCGCCACACTTGCCGGGGCTTTTGCCTACGTCAACGGCACCTTAGACCCACAGCGATTGACACCGAAAAAGTTGATCAATGTGCTGGAGACCAATAACGGTGTGCACCCTGGATTCCGTCGTAACCACTCCAAGGGCGTGTGCGTGATCGGGCATTTCGAGAGCAGCGGCGAGGCGCGCAGTTATTCCAGCGCTCAGGTGTTCAACGAGGCGCAGACCCCAGTAGTGGGACGTTTTGCACTGCCTGCCGGTAATCCTTACGCGCCGGACAACAGCGTGCCGATCCGCAGCCTGGCATTGCGCTTCACCCAGGCCAACGGCCAACAGTGGCGCACCGGGATGAACAGCATGCCGGTGTTCCCGGTGGGCACACCGGAGGCGTTCTACCAATTGCAACAGGCCCAGTCGCCAGACCCGGCCACCGGCAAACCGAACCCGTCGGCCGTGTCGGCGTTTTTCGGCTCGCATCTGGAAGCCGCACCCTTCCTGGCCTGGATCAAAACCGCCAAGCCGTCGGCCAGCTACGTGACGGAAACCTACAACAGCATCAATGCGTTTTACCTGGTGAATGCCGCCGGGCAACGCCAGGCCGTGCGCTGGAGCATGACCCCGATAGCTCAGGATACGGCGGGTGCCACGGCGCCGGAGGGCGGTGATTTTCTCGAGAAAGACCTCGTTCAGCGTATCTCTGCAGGGCCCTTGCGTTGGCAGCTGAACATCACGCTGGCCAATCCGGGCGATCCGGTCAACGACGCCAGCAAGGCCTGGCCCGACGGCCGCAAAGTCCTCAATGCTGGCACATTGGTACTCGAAAGCACCCAGCCGCAACTCAATGGCGAGTGCCGTGACATCAATTACGATCCGTTGGTTTTACCCAGCGGTATCGAAGGCTCCGACGACCCCTTACTCGCCGCTCGCTCAGCCGGTTACGCCAATTCCTACCTGCGTCGCACCAGCGAAGTCAGCCAGTTACCCGCCGCCAAACAGGAGGCCAAGCAATGAGCGCCCAACCGAACCACTTCGCACCGCTGGCGCGGCTGCTGCATTGGCTGATGGCGCTGATGGTCATTGCCATGCTGTTTATCGGCGCGGGCATGGTCGCCTCGGTGTCCGAGCGTCATGAGTGGCTGATCCATCTGCACAAGCCGTTGGGGATCGCCATTCTGCTACTGGTGGTCGTGCGTCTGGCGGTGCGCTTTTCTACACAACAACCGCCGTTGCCGGCCGACCTCCCTGGCTGGCAAGTGCTGGCGGCTAAAGCCTCGCATGTGTTGCTGTACGCCTTGATGTTGATTTTGCCGTTGCTAGGCTGGGCGATGATTTCGGCGGCGGGCGACCCGGTGATGCTCAGCAGTTCGTTGCAATTACCGTCGATCCTGCCGGCGAATGCGCAAGTGTTCGCGTTCCTGCGCAGGGCTCACAGGTATTTGGCGTATCTGTTGTTTTTGACCGTGTTGCTGCATCTGGCGGCGGCGTTGTTTCACGGTTGGGTGCGTCGGGATGAGGTGCTGGACAGCATGTTGCGGGGGAGAGACCGAGGTTGATCCTCTGTAGCAGCTGGCGCAGCCTGCGTCCGGCTGTGTGTAGGAGCGAACTTGCTCGCGATGGTCGTTCAGCCACAGAAAATGTGTCGGATGTTCCATCTTCGCGAGCAAGCTCGCTCCTACACACAGCCGGACGCAGGCTGCGCCAGCTGCTACATGGACCGGGCAATCAGCGCAGCGAATCGACCATGTCTGCAACGGTCGTCAGCACATCTTTACCCAACTGTTTCGAGCGCTTACCCGACCAACCCGTCAGCGCATTCGGCGCATCGTTGTTGTCCTTGAACGGCATTTCCAGGGTCAGCGACAGGCAGTCGAATTTCTCGCCGACGCTGTTGCAAGCCAGGGTCATGTTGGCTTTGCCCGGCTCGTCGCGGGTGTAGCCGTGCTTGGTCTGGAAGTCCTTGGTCAGGTGCTTCAGATGACTGCGGAAATGCTCTTCGAGTTTTTCGATCCGCGGCGTATAGCCTGGGTTACCTTCGCAACCGGCGGTGAACACGTAGGGGATTTCTTCATCGCCATGGACGTCGAGGAACAGGTCGACGCCGTACTTTTCCATCTGCTGTTGTACGAAAAAGACTTCCGGACTGATTTCCTGGCTGGCGCTCTGCCAGGCGCGATTCAGGTCCTGGCCCATGGCATTGGTGCGCAGGTGACCGTGGAAGGCGCCGTCCGGGTTCATGTTAGGCACCAAATACAGATCGGAGCTGGCCAGCAGTTTGTTCAACACCGGATCGTCGTGTTTTTCCAGGCGTTCGATCACACCTTCCATGAACCATTCGGCCATGTGTTCGCCCGGGTGTTGCTGGGCGATGATCCAGACCTTGCGCTGACCTTCGGCGCCAGAGCCTTTGCGCAACAACTGGATATCACGCCCTTCGACGCTCTTGCCGGTGGCCAGCAGTTCGGTACCGGCCTTGGACAGCGCCTGCTCGATCAGCCAGTCGTGACGACCACGGCTGTAGGGTTCGAAATAGGCAAACCAGGCGTGGGTGGCGGTGGCTTCAAGGTTGAAGCGCAGGCAGTCGCCTTCGAAAATGGTCGGCACCCGGAACCAATTGACGTGGTCATAGGACGCCACGGCCTGATAACCGTCCCAGGCTTTGTTGTAGGAGGATTTGCTGGCATTGTTCAGGCGAAACCAGTGTTCCTGACCGACGTGCAGACCGCTGGCCTTGAAATGGAACCACTGAAAGTGCGGGCTGCGGGTGTCTGGTTTGATGGCCAAAAGCGCCTGCAACGGATTGCTGATGTCCAGCACTTCAATGTTGCCGCTGTCGAAGTTCGCGCTGATGTCGAAAGAGGATTTAGCCACGGCCATAGTCGATTCCTGAATATGATTTCATGGCTGCTACTTTACACGCTGGAGAGGGAAAAACCGGTGGAAATTGTGGGGTGGAACGAGGGGGGCGTCCTCCTTGACGCCGACGCAGCTTAGAGACTGTGCGATGGGTTCTCAAGCGCTATTTTTTCATTAGTCTGGCCCAATGTTGGCGGGCCTCTTTTGCCAGTAGATATTTTTTGGATATCTTGCGCACCATCGAATTTTCAGCACCCAAAGGCTTCATTTGCCTGAAGATAAAGCCGGAATAACTGGCAAAAAAAAGACCCGGCAAAAAGCCGGGTCAAAAACCGTGATTAGCCTGATGAGGAGATAGTCCAGGGAACCGACCTAAGGTCACTTGGACAATCGACTGATCTCGCGATCAGCTGCATGCAATAATAATCATTCTCGTTTGCAAGTCAATTGATTTTGTCTGCACGATTGGAAAATTCTTTCCCGTCGTCCTGCCAAATATTTTCTGTTTCAGCGGTTTTTATCCCCCTCAAGGCATCGGTCTACCATCGCCTTGGCCATATCAATCATGTGCACTGCCGAAAATGCCAGGTCCCGGTGAGCACCGTGCAGATGATTGGCTGACTCATTGGCAATGGCAGCGGCGCATCGCAACAGGTCCGATGCATGAACCAGCGCTTCTTCGCAGCTGATGTTGCGGTTCACGTCGAAGAAGCGCGCCTCTGCCGCTTCATCGGAAACAACTGGTTTCAAGTAATAGTCCAGCGCTCGCTGCGCGGCGGCAGAGCCTTTGGGCGAGGTGAGGGTGGTGTCGATTTGCATGTCTGGCAGGTCGTTGTTGGGGAAGGTCATGGTGTTGGCAGACTCCGTGATAGGTTCAGATCCGTGAATCAATCCTAATACGTACTGTATTTGTGACGAGAATTTAAATACTACAATGTGTGTTTTGATGGCCGGAGGCGTCCACGTATCGTGCCGCACATGGATAAATGGATTGAATTGGTCAAGGCCAAGATGAGTGAACTCAAAGTCACTCAAGAGATACTCGCCGAGCGCCTCGGGATGTCCCAGGGCGGCGTAGGCCATTGGCTGACAAAACGACGTCAGCCCGGCATCGACGACATGAATCGGGTATTGCAGGCGCTCGGCATGGAGTTTCTGGAAGTGGCGCTGGTGATCAGGGAGCCGGAGCCCTCACCGGACGACGAAATGCCCCTGTCGCAAAAGTACAACCCCTACTTCCGCTACCCGGTCAGTAGCTGGCGCGAGCCCGCAGAGGTTCGCGACGGCGAGCAGGCGGTCTACGGCAAGGCGCGGTTCGAGCTGTCCGATTACCACGCGCAAGGCGCAGCGTTCTGGCTGAAGGTGGTGGGCGATGCGATGACTGCACCCAGCGGCATCAGTATTGCCGAGGACATGTTGATACTGGTGGACCCGGCGGTAAGCGCCGAACCCGGAAAACTGGTGATCGCCCAGTGGTCGGACAGTGCCGAGGCGACCTTTCGCAAGCTGATCGAAGAGGGCGGGCAGCGTTACCTGGTCCCGCTCAATCCGACGTATCCGAAAGTCCTTTACACCGAAGAGTGCCGAATCATCGGCGTGGTGGTTCAGGCAACGGCCAAGTTCTAGTCAGATCGGTCCTCGCAATGCGTAGGACCGATCTTCATTTCACGCCTCTTCCAGCTCGACCAACGCACTGCCTTCGCTGACCATCTCGCCTTCCTGGCAATACAACGCCTTGATGACCCCGGCGTGTGGTGCGCGAATACTGTGCTCCATCTTCATTGCTTCCAGCACCACCAGTTGCGCCCCGGCCTCAACCGCTTGCCCGGCCTCCACCAACACGCGGACGATACTGCCGTTCATGGGGGCGGTGAGCCCGCCCTGATGGCTGTGACTGGCTTCGACGGCACTGATCGGGTCGTAGGACTCGATACGGCGCAACTCACCTTCCCATTGCAGATACACAACGCCGTCACGGCGGATTGCCCGATGCTGGCGGCGCATGCCGTTGTGCTCGGTGAGCAGTTGCTCACCGTTGAGTTGAGCCGTGCGAAGGTTCCCCAGGGTCAGCGCCCGGTCTTGTCCTTCACAGCTCAAATGCAAGGTGATTTCTGTTGGCAGTCCGGCACGGAAACCGGTGTTGTGAGCCCATGGCGAACTCAGGTCATCGGCGCGCGTCGCGCACGGTTGGCTCTGGGCAAACGCCTGCGCGGCGGCCTGCCAGAACTCGTCACTGAGGTCCGAGGACTCCGGTAGCAACTGCTCCTGGTAGCGCGGAATGAATCCAGTATCCAGTTCGGCGGCGGCAAAGGCCGGATGGCCGATGATCCGGCGCAGGAAGTTAATGTTGGTCTTGAGCCCGCCAATTGCAAACTCATCGAGCATGCTCAGCAAACGCAGTCGCGCCTGTTCACGATCCTCGCCCCAGGCAATCAGCTTGCCGAGCATCGGGTCGTAGAACGGCGAAATTTCATCGCCTTCTTCGACGCCACTGTCGACGCGCCGCCCCGGACCTTGCGCGGATTCGCGATACAGCTCAAGACGCCCGGTCGCGGGCAGAAAATCATTGCCCGGATCTTCGGCATACAACCGCACTTCGATGGCATGACCCAGCAGTGGAACTTCGGCCTGGGACATCGGCAGCGTTTCACCACGTGCCACACGAATCTGCCACGCCACCAGGTCGAGGCCGGTAATGGCTTCCGTGACGGGGTGTTCGACTTGCAGGCGCGTGTTCATTTCCATAAAGAAAAACTCGCCCCGCGAATCCAGCAGGAATTCCACGGTGCCCGCGCCGACGTAACCGATGGCTTGTGCCGAGCGCACGGCAGCCTCGCCCATGGCGCGACGCAATTGCGGGCTCAGGCCGGGAGCAGGGGCTTCTTCGACGACTTTTTGGTGCCGACGCTGGATCGAGCAGTCACGTTCATTGAGGTAAAGGCAGTTGCCGTGCTGGTCGGCAAATACCTGGATTTCCACGTGGCGTGGTTTGAGCAGGTATTTCTCCACCAGCATCCGCGAATCGCCGAACGATGATTTTGCTTCACGCTGAGCCGAGGCCAGGGCTTCGGCCAGTTGGCTGACGTCCTCGACCACTTTCATGCCTTTGCCGCCACCCCCCGCCGTGGCCTTGAGCAGCACCGGATAGCCGATGCGCTCGCAGGCATCGCGGAAGGTGTCGAGGTCTTGAGCTTCGCCGTGGTAGCCGGGCACCAAGGGCACGCCCGCGGTTTCCATCAAGGCTTTGGCGGCGGATTTGCTGCCCATCGCATCGATGGCCGAAGCGGGTGGGCCAAGGAAGATCAGGCCGGCGTCTTCAATGGCGCGGGCGAACCCGGCGTTTTCCGACAGGAAGCCATAACCCGGATGAATCGCCTGGGCGCCGCTGGCCTTGGCGGCGGCGATCAGTTTGTCGATTTGCAAGTAACTGTCAGCGGCTTTGCTGCCACCGAGGTCGACGCGGATATCCGCTTCGCGGCTGTGGCGGGCTTCACGGTCGGTGGCGCTGTGAACCGCCACGGTGGTCAGGCCCAGAGCCTTGGCGGTGCGCATCACCCGGCAAGCGATTTCGCCACGGTTGGCCACCAGCAGAGTGGTGATAACAGGTGCGCTCATCAACGCGGCTCCTTGGTGGTGGTTGCGGCTTGCCAGTTCGGCGGACGTTTTTGCAGAAAGGCCCGCAAGCCTTCCTGACCTTCGGGGCTGACGCGGATTCGGGCGATGGCGTTTTCGGTGTAGCGACGCAGCGCCGGGGTCAGCGCGCCGTTGCCGACTTCACGCAGTAAATCCTTGCTGACGCGCATCGCGGCCGGGCTGTTTTGCAGCAGGTTGTCGATCCACTGCTCAATTTTCTGCTCCAGATCATCGGTCGGATAGCTCTCCGACAACAGGCCGATTTCCCGTGCCCGTTGCCCGCCGAAACGTTCGGCCGTCAAGGCGTAGCGGCGTGCCGCGCGTTCGCCAATGGCTTGCACCACGAACGGACTGATCACGGCAGGTGCCAGGCCGATGCGCACTTCCGACAGGCAGAACTGCGCGTCATCGGTGCCGATTGCCATGTCGCAGCAACTGATCAGGCCCAACGCGCCGCCGAATGCCGCGCCTTGCACCACGGCCAGTGTCGGGACTTTCAGCTTGGCGAGGTTGTACATCAACTCCGCCAGTTCCCGGGCGTCGTCGAGGTTGGTTTGGTAATCGAGTTCGGCCGATTGCTGCATCCAGGCCAGGTCGGCACCGGCGCTGAAATGCTTGCCACGTCCACGCACCAGCAGAAACCGCAGGCTGGCATCGGCCGAGACCTTGTCCAGCGCGAGGATCAACTCACGGATCATTTCAGCGTTGAAGGCGTTGTTCTTTTCCGCACGGCTGAGCCACAGCGTGGCGAAACCACGCGGGTCGGTCAGCAGTTCGAGGGTATTGAAGTCGTTCATATTCGTCCGTCTCCACGGCACTTGTAGGAGCGAGCTTGCTCGCGAAGGATGTCAACGATAACGCGTGCTTTCTGAATTAACGCGGCGCGCTATCGTCCATCGCGAGCAAGCTCGCTCCTACAGAATCACATACGGAACACGCCGAAGCGGCTCGGTTCGATTGGCGCATTCAGCGACGCCGACAAGGCCAGGGCCAATACTTCGCGGGTCTGCGCCGGGTCAATGACGCCGTCGTCCCACAAGCGGGCGCTGGAGTAGTAGGGGTGACCCTGTTCCTCATACTGGTCGAGGATCGGTTGCTTGATCTCGGCTTCCTGTTCGGCGCTGAAACCCTGGCCACTGCGTTCGGCCTGCTCGCGTTTGACCTGGACCAATACGCCGGCGGCTTGCTCGGCGCCCATCACGCCGATCCGCGCATTCGGCCACATCCACAGGAAGCGTGGATCGTAGGCCCGCCCGCACATTCCGTAGTTACCGGCGCCGAAGCTGCCGCCAATGATCACGGTAAATTTCGGTACCTTGGCGCACGCCACGGCGGTCACCAGTTTCGCGCCGTGTTTGGCGATGCCGCCCGCCTCGTACTTCTGGCCAACCATGAACCCGGTGATGTTTTGCAGGAACAGCAACGGGATGCCGCGCTGACAGGCCAGCTCGATAAAGTGCGCGCCTTTTTGTGCGGCTTCGGCGAAGAGGATGCCGTTGTTGGCAAGGATCGCAATCGGGTAACCGTGCAAGTAGGCAAAACCGCAGACCAATGTCGTCCCGAACAACGCCTTGAACTCGTCGAACACCGAACCGTCCACCAGCCGCGAAATGACTTCGCGCACATCGAACGGCTGCTTGGCGTCAGCCGAGACCACGCCGTACAACTCTTCGCTGTTGTACAGCGGTGCGATAGGCGCTCGCTGCTGCACTTCGCCGAGTTTGCGCCAGTTGAGGTTGGCGATGCTGCGCCGGGCCAGCGCGAGGGCGTGTTCATCGCTTTCGGCGTAATGGTCGGCGACACCGGAAATCTTGCAGTGCACATCGGCCCCGCCGAGGTCTTCGGCACTGACCACTTCACCGGTCGCCGCTTTCACCAGCGGCGGACCGGCGAGGAAGATAGTGGCCTGGTTGCGCACCATGATCGCTTCGTCGGCCATGGCCGGCACGTAGGCGCCCCCCGCGGTGCAGGAACCCATGACCACCGCGATTTGCGGAATGCCCATGGCACTCATGTTCGCCTGATTGAAAAAAATCCGGCCGAAGTGTTCGCGGTCCGGGAACACCTCATCCTGACGCGGCAGGTTGGCGCCGCCGGAGTCCACCAGATAGATGCAGGGCAAGCGGTTCTGTTGGGCGATGGTCTGGGCCCGCAGGTGCTTTTTCACGGTCAACGGGTAATACGAGCCACCTTTCACGGTGGCATCGTTGGCGACGATCATGCACTCGACGCCTTCGACGCGGCCAATTCCGGCAATCACGCCAGCGGCGGGAACGTCTTCACCGTAAACCTCGTAGGCCGCCAATTGGCTGATCTCGAGAAAGGGCGAACCCGGATCGAGCAGGCGATTGATTCGCTCACGAGGCAGCAGTTTGCCCCGCGAGGTATGGCGTTCTTGAGCCTTCGGGCCGCCACCTTGCTGCACTTGAGCGAGCAGGGTGTGCAGGGCGTCGACCTGTTTGAGCATCGCCGCGCTGTTGGCCGCGAACTCCGCCGAACGAGGGTTGAGCTGGGTATGCAGGATAGCCATGGACAGCTCCGTTTAGCGGGTTTCGTTGAACAGTTCGCGACCGATCAGCATGCGGCGGATCTCACTGGTGCCGGCGCCGATTTCATACAGCTTGGCATCACGCAGCAGACGACCGGCCGGAAACTCGTTGATGTAGCCGTTGCCACCGAGAATCTGGATCGCGTCGAGGGCCATTTGCGTGGCGCGTTCGGCGCTGTAAAGGATCACGCCGGCCGCGTCCTTGCGCGTGGTTTCACCACGCTCGCACGCTTGGGCTACGGCATAAAGGTAGGCGCGGCTGGCGTTCAGTTGGGTGTACATGTCGGCGACCTTGCCCTGGATCAGCTGGAATTCGCCGATGCTTTGGCCGAACTGCTTGCGGTCGTGGATGTACGGAACGATCAAGTCCATGCAGGCCTGCATGATCCCGGTCGGGCCACCCGAAAGAACAACGCGTTCGTAGTCGAGACCGCTCATCAGCACTTTCACGCCGCCGTTGAGCGCGCCGAGGATGTTTTTTTCCGGGACTTCGACGTCATCGAAAAACAGCTCGCATGTGTTCGAACCGCGCATGCCGAGTTTGTCGAACTTGTTGCTGCGGCTGAAGCCTTTCCAGTCTCGTTCGACGATGAACGCGGTGATGCCGTGCGGGCCTTTTTCCAGGTCGGTCTTGGCGTAGATCACGTAGGTATTAGCGTCCGGGCCGTTGGTGATCCAGGTTTTGCTGCCGTTGAGGACGTAGTGATCGCCACGTTTATCCGCGCGCAATTTCATCGATACCACGTCGGAACCGGCATTTGGTTCGCTCATGGCCAGGGCGCCGATGTGCTCGCCGCTGATCAGTTTTGGCAGGTATTTGGTTTTTTGTTCGTGATTGCCGTTGCGATTGATCTGATTGACGCAAAGGTTGGAGTGGGCGCCGTAGGACAGGGCGACCGAGGCCGAGCCGCGGCTGATTTCTTCCATGATCACTACGTGGGCCAGATAACCCAGGCCAGCGCCGCCGTACTCTTCCGGAACGGTCACGCCCAGCAGGCCCATGTCGCCGAATTTACGCCACAGGTCGGCGGGGAACAGGTTGTCAATGTCGATCTGAGCAGCGCGGGGGGCGATCTCTTTGGCGACGAAGGACTGGACCTGATCGCGCAGCATGTCGATGGTTTCACCGAGGGCAAAGTTCAGGGATGGATAGCTCATGGGTCACCTTTTGGCTTTTTGTAGGAAGAGGCGGGCAGCGATCGGGCTCTCACCTTTACGTTAACGTAAGCCTGTGACGAATGGCTGTCAATCACCCTTTACGTTAACGTCAACTTGAGCGAGAGTAGAGCCAGTTCAAGATAGAACGCGGACCAACCCTGTGGGAGCGAGCCTGCTCGCGAAAGCGTCGGATCAGTCGACATGGATGTTGAATTATCGACCTCTTTCGCGAGCAGGCTCGCTCCCACAGGTGACCGTCGGCAGCCCGTTAATAAAGACAATAGGGGTCGTCATGGATCAACCCAGTGCAAGCCCGCAGCGCAGTTACACCCGTGGTCCCCAGGACAAAGCGTTACTGGCGATGACCATCGGTCAGGCCTTCGATAACACGGTCGCGCAGTACCCGACCGGGGAGGCGCTGGTCGTGCGCCATCAACAGTTGCGCTACACGTGGCAGGAACTGTCCGACGCGGTGGATCTGCACGCCAGAGCCTTGTTGTCGCTGGGTTTGCAGACCGGCGATCGCCTCGGCATCTGGGCACCTAACTGTGCCCAGTGGTGTATCAGCCAGATCGCCAGCGCGAAAATCGGCGTGATTTTGGTCAACATCAATCCGGCGTATCGCAGCTCGGAAGTTGAATACGCATTGAAGCAATCCGGTTGCCAATGGCTGGTCTGCGCCGGCGCCTTCAAATCCTCCAACTATCACGGCATGCTCCAAGGCCTGGTGCCTGAGCTGGCTGAGCAATCCATCGGCAAGTTGCAGTGTGAACGGCTGCCGGAGCTGCGCGGCGTGATCAGCCTCGATGCGCAACCGCCATCAGGCTTCTTGCCCTGGTCGCAACTGGCCGATCTGGCCGCCAGTGTGTCAACCGGGCAATTGCGCGAACGTCAGGACAGTCTGCACTTCGACCAGCCGGTGAACATCCAGTACACCTCCGGCACCACGGGTTTCCCCAAGGGCGCGACCCTCAGTCACTACAACATTCTCAATAACGGTTACATGGTGGGTGAAAGCCTTGGCCTGACCGCCCATGATCGATTGGTGATTCCGGTGCCGCTGTATCACTGCTTCGGCATGGTGATGGGAAACCTTGGTTGCATCACCCACGGCAGCACGATGATTTACCCCAACGATGCGTTCGATCCGCTGCTGACCCTGAGCACCGCTGCCGAAGAAAAGGCCACCGCGCTTTATGGCGTGCCGACCATGTTCATCGCCATGCTTGATCAACCCGGGCGCACGGAATTCGATCTGTCGAACCTGCGCACCGGGATCATGGCCGGAGCCACCTGTCCGATCGAAGTGATGCGTCGCGTCATCAGCGAAATGCACATGAGCGAAGTGCAGATTGCCTACGGCATGACGGAAACAAGTCCGGTGTCTTTACAGACCGGTCCGACAGATGAGCTGGAATTGCGCGTCACCACCGTCGGCCGGACTCAGCCGCAACTCGAAAGCAAGATCATTGACGAGGCGGGCAACCTTGTACCGCGCGGTACCATTGGCGAACTGTGCACTCGCGGTTACAGCGTGATGCTCGGGTACTGGAACAACCCGCAAGGCACCGCGGAAGCCATCGACCAGGCAGGCTGGATGCACACCGGCGATTTGGCGAGCATGAACGACGAAGGCTATGTGTGCATTGCGGGCCGCAACAAGGACATGATCATCCGCGGCGGCGAGAATATTTATCCGCGGGAGCTGGAAGAGTTCTTCTTTACCCACCCGGCCGTGGCGGATGTGCAAGTGATCGGGATTCCGTGTTCGCGCTATGGCGAGGAGATTGTCGCCTGGATCAAATTCCACCCGGGCCATAGCGCCACCGAGCAGGAGTTGCAAACCTGGTGTAAAGAACGCATCGCGCACTTCAAGACACCGCGTTACTTCAAGTTCGTCGAAGAGTTCCCGATGACCGTGACGGGCAAGATCCAGAAATTCCGGATGCGTGAGATCAGTATCGAGGAAGTGCGTAGCAAACAGGTCTGAAGAGACCTTCTGTAGGAGCGAGCTTGCTCGCAAAAAAGTCAACGATAACGCGTGCATTCTGGAACAACGCGGTGCCCTTGAGTTCTTCGCGAGCAAGCTCGCTCCTACATGGGAGCGGTAAATGCTGAATGCCAGAAAGCACAAAGGGGAGCCGAAGCTCCCCTTTAATTTGTCGTTGCGTGTGCTCTTTTTTTATTATTGAGGGGCGGTCTGTTTTTGTTTTTAGTGACCGTGACCCTTTACCGCTGTTTTTATCGATCCCCATCCGGGATCAAGAGCAAACGTATTTTTTTGAGCGCTGATCTACTTTTTCGCTAAGCGATCCAACCAGTTCGGGAGCTACCTGAAGGTAGTTTTATTGTTCTCTGCCCGGTTGCGGGTTACTTCGAAAAGCACCCTGAAAAGCACATCTTCTCCAAAAAAATCTGTTAGCTGCGTCTCTGCCGTGTTGTTTTTGTTATGTCAGAGTCGTTACGTCTTATTTTTATTAGGGCTTGCTGCTTTTTTTGTTCTTGTTATGTCATAGAGATAGCAGAAGCCGTGCCAACTTTTAAAAATCCTTTAAAATCAACTATTTAAAAATTTGTAGGATTTTTCGGTCGGCTAAATCCAGACAAATTGTTTCCGTGTTACTCGCTTGTGCCCACGTTCCAGCGGGGGCGGTAACACCCGACGCCTCACTGTGCGCTTCGAGCCTTGGCCACGCGCGAACCCGTTGGTCGGCCTAGCACGGAGCAAATTTGCTGCCCCGCGAGAATCAATGCGTCCAGGTCGATTCCGGTCTTGATGCCTAAGCCATTGAGCAGGTAAACCACGTCTTCGGTGGCGACGTTACCGCTGGCCCCCTTGGCGTAGGGGCAGCCGCCCAGGCCGGCGATGGAGCTGTCGAATACCGAGATGCCTTCCAGCAGGCTGGCATAGATGTTGGCCATGGCCTGGCCATAAGTGTCGTGAAAGTGCCCTGCCAGTTTTTCACGCGGCACATCGGCGGACACCACTTCAAACATCTTGCGAGTCGCGCCAGCGGTGCCGGTGCCGATGGTGTCGCCCAACGAAACTTCGTAGCAGCCCATGGCGTAGAGCTCGCGAGCGACTCGTGCGACCTGCTCCGGCGCGACGTCACCTTCATAGGGGCAGCCCAGCACGCAGGACACATAACCGCGCACGCTTACGCCATGCTGTTTGGCGGCGTCCATGATCGGTACGAAACGCTCCAGGCTTTCGCTGATCGAGCAATTGATATTGCGCTGGGAAAATGCTTCGGACGCCGCCGCGAATACCGCGACCTCCTTGACCCCGGCGGCAATGGCGTCTTCAAACCCGCGCAGGTTGGGGGCGAGTGCGCCGTAGGTCACGCCTGGCTTGCGTCGGATCTGCGCGAAGACCTCGGCGGAGCCGGCCATCTGCGGGACCCATTTGGGCGAAACGAAACTGCCGACTTCTATATAGCCGAGGCCGGCCGCGGTCAGGGCGTCGACCAGTTGCACCTTATCCGCAACGCTGATGGGTTGGGCTTCGTTTTGCAGACCGTCGCGGGGGCCGACTTCGACCAGACGTACATGTGTGGGTAGGGACATGGGGTGGACCTGTGTTGATAGTTTGAAGACTGAGAAACCCCTTGTAGGAGCAAGCTCGCTCCTACAGGTTTTTGATCGTCTGCTCCAGCGCCTGGACGCAGCGCTCCTGCGCGGTGTCCAGTTCCAGCTTCATCTGCTCGATGTCGAGCATCTGTTGCTCCAGCTGTTCGCGGCGCTCGGCGATCTTGTTCAACATGGTTTGCAGCTGCTTTTGATTGCCGCCGGTGGGGTCGTAGAGTTCGATCAGCTCACGGCATTCGGCCAGCGAAAAGCCGATACGCTTGCCCCGCAGGATCAGCTTCAGGCTGACCTTGTCGCGGGGCGAATAGATGCGTTCCTGGCCGCGCCGCTCCGGGCTGAGCAGGCCTTGCTCTTCATAAAAGCGAATGGCTCGGGTGGTGATGTCGAGCTCGCGGGCTAGGTCGGAAATGCTGTAGGTCTGGCTGCTCATGGGCGCGCTCGAATAAGGTCATGGCGCTAAGCTAATGTCAGGTTGACGTTTACGTCAAGGGGCATGATTCCTCGGTGTTATTGCCGGCCTCATCGCGAGCAGGCTCGCTCCCACAGGTCATCTGAGCGCTGTAGATCCAATGTGGGAGCGAGCCTGCTCGCGATGAACGATGATGCGGTCCGAAGTCCTACACCTTATCGAGTTTCTTCTCATGTGCCGTCACCTGCTGGCACAGCTCGATCATCTGCTCGCGCATCCAGCGGTTGGCCGGATCCTGGTCAGTGCTTTCGTGCCAGTAGAGGTGGGTTTCAACGGGGGGTACATCGTTGACCGGCAGGCTGAAGGCGTGCAAATCATTACGCCGGGCGAAGCGTTCCGGCACTGTCATGACCATGTCGGTCTGTTGCAACACCTGGGATGCCATCAAGTAATGCTGGGAGCGCAGGGCGATCTTGCGTTGAATGCCCATTTTTCCAAGCGCCAGGTCGACATGGCCCAGACCACTGCGGCGGCTGGAGATATGAATGTGGGTCAGGGACAGATAATCATCGAGGCTGAATTTTTCTTTGCCCGCCAGCGGATGCCCCTTGCGCATGGCACATACGTAGCGGTCTTCCATCAACTTGACGTGACGCACCTGCGGGTCCGTGTTGAGGGGGGCATCCACGGCGAAGTCGAGACGCCCTGCCGCCAGTTCCTTGGTGGTCTCGCGGCGCTTGGACAGGAAGCTCTCGATGATCACCGTCGGCGCCAGGCGGCGCAGGCGCTGGAACAGCGGCGGCAGAATGATCGCTTCGGTGAGGTCGGTCATGCTGATGCGGTAGGTCTTCACCGCCTGCAACGGGTTGAAGATGCGGCTTTCCTGCACTGATACCCGCAGTAATGAGAGGGCGTTGCGCACCGGGCCGATGATGTTCTGGGCCATCGGTGTCGGCACCATGCCTTGGGCGGTGCGCACGAACAACGGGTCGTTGAAGGTTTCGCGCAAACGAGCCAGGGCGTTCGACACCGCAGGCTGGGTAATGCCGACAATTTGTCCGGCGCGGGTCAGGTTGGCTTCGGTGTAGATCGCGTCGAAGACGATGAAAAGGTTGAGGTCGACCTTGCTCAGATTCATTGCGCTGCACTCTTATTGTTGGGCTCTCAATCATCCGATCATATATCGGTGATGAATGTTAATACACGCCGAGAATAGGCTAGGTAAATTTTCATAGCTGTTCTAGCATCGATTGCATGACCTGAACAACACCTCTGAACTGTCAGTTAAAAAGGTAGAGCTGCCATGGATTTCGCTTATTCGCCCAAGGTGCAAGAACTGCGTGAGCGCGTGACCGCGTTCATGGATACCTACGTTTATCCCGCCGAAGCCGTGTTCGAACGTCAGGTCGCCGAGGGCGATCGCTGGCAGCCGACCGCAATCATGGAAGAACTCAAACTCAAGGCCAAGGCTGAAGGCCTGTGGAATTTGTTTCTGCCTGAGTCCGAGCTCGGCGCCGGGCTGACCAACCTTGAGTACGCGCCACTGGCAGAAATCATGGGCCGCTCGTTGCTGGGCCCCGAGCCGTTCAACTGCTCGGCGCCAGACACCGGCAACATGGAAGTGCTGGTGCGCTACGCCAACGAAGAGCAGAAACAGCGCTGGCTCGAACCGTTGTTGCGCGGTGAGATCCGCTCGGCGTTCGCAATGACCGAGCCGGACGTGGCGTCCTCCGACGCCACTAACATGGCCGCCCGTGCCGTTCGCGAGGGTGATGAGTGGGTCATCAACGGCAAGAAATGGTGGACCTCCGGCGCCTGTGATCCACGCTGCAAGATCCTGATCTTCATGGGCCTGAGCAATCCCGATGCGCCACGCCATGCGCAGCACTCAATGATTCTGGTGCCGGTGGATGCGCCGGGCGTCAAGATCGTTCGTCCGTTGCCGGTGTTCGGTTATGACGATGCGCCGCACGGCCACGCCGAAGTGCTGTTCGAGAATGTACGAGTGCCGTACGAAAACGTGCTATTGGGTGAAGGACGCGGCTTCGAAATCGCTCAAGGTCGTCTTGGCCCAGGCCGGATTCACCACTGCATGCGTTCGATCGGGATGGCCGAGCGCGCGCTGGAACTGATGTGCAAACGTTCGGTGAACCGTACGGCGTTCGGCAAACCGTTGGCACGTCTGGGCGGTAACATCGACAAGATTGCCGACTCGCGGATGGAGATCGACATGGCGCGGCTGCTGACGTTGAAAGCGGCCTACATGATGGACACCGTCGGCAACAAAGTGGCGAAGAGCGAAATCGCGCAGATCAAGGTCGTGGCACCGAACGTCGCCCTGCGGGTTATCGACCGGGCGATCCAGATTCATGGCGGGGCCGGGGTGTCCAACGATTTCCCGCTGGCCTACATGTATGCGATGCAGCGCACCCTGCGCCTGGCTGACGGCCCGGATGAGGTGCACCGCGCAGCGATCGGCAAATTCGAAATCGGTAAGTACGTCCCTAAAGAGATGATGCGCAACAGTCATTAAGACTGATTCGATCAATTGTAGGAGCGAGCTTGCTCGCGATTGACGCCAAACCACCGCGTATATCCAGAAAACACGCGTTATCGTTAGCGACCATCGCGAGCAAGCTCGCTCCTACAATTACGACTGCCTCAGTCGACCACTGGCAACCCGAAAAACGCCCGCGCGCACGCGGTGCTGTGCGCCGCCAGTTCTTCCTCGCTTTCCCCACGATGCAACGCCACTTCACGTAATACTTCGGTGAGGAAGGCCGGTTCGTTTCGGCCATTTTTCGGTTTGGGCCGCAGACTGCGCGGCAGCAGATACGGCGCATCACTCTCCAGCATCAACCGACCCCGTTTGATCTCTTTCACCAACGGGTGCAGGTGCGTGCCTCGGCGCTCGTCGCAGATCCAGCCGGTGATGCCAATGTGCAGATCCAGATCGAGGTAACTGAACAGCGCCTTTTTTTCGCCGGTGAAGCAGTGCACGACGGCAGCAGGCAGCTGATCACGGAAATCACGAAGGATTTCCAGCAGTCGTTGACTGGCATCGCGCTCGTGAAGGAACACCGGCAATTGCAACTCGACCGCCATCGCCAGATGTTCTTCCAGGACCTTTTCCTGCTGCGGACGCGGCGAGAAATCGCGGTTGAAGTCCAGCCCGCATTCACCCACGGCCATCACGTTCGGCTCCTTGAGCAAACTGCGCAGACGCTGGGCGCTGTCGGCGTTCCAGTCGCTGGCCGAATGGGGGTGAATGCCAGCGGTGGCGAACAGCCGTTGCGCCGTTTCATCCAGTTGCTGGCACAATTCCAGTGCCTGTTCGCTGCCCTCGACGCTGGTGCCTGTGAGCACCAATTGGCAGACACCGGCCGCATAGGCGCGGTCGAGTACCGCCTGGTGTTTGTCGGCAAAACTGGGGTTGGTCAGGTTGACGCCGATATCGATGAGTTGCATGGTGCTACCTCGGACCAAAGGCCGGAAAGCATATCAGAGCTGTAGATTTATAAGAAAAACCAAGAACTACAACGAGTTAAAGCTGTCTCTTGATGCCGCGAGACAGGTCGGGTTGGCCAGCGTGCCATCACCGTGCCAGTCTTTCGCACTTTGCCAGCGCTCAAGGCGCTCTGTTTCTGTCGTTCGATTTCACCAAAATGTTGAAATCGACCCCAGTATTCTTTCCGGAGAGTGGATGACACGTCCCTCGGTTTTGCTACTGTTGTGTTGTTCGTTGCTGCTGCCGATGCCGGCGGTTGCACGTCTGGCCGGACCGCTGCAAGCCGTGCCGTCAACCAAGGTGCGCGATCTGGCGGACATCCGCAGCAGCCGCGTGCTGCGGGTGCTGGTCAATCAGAGCCGCAACAGTTCCGGCGAAGTCCAGGGCCAGGCCATCGGCGTCGAATACCATCGCCTGCGCGCCTTCGAGCAATACCTCAACGGTCACGCCCGTGACGGTCAGGAAATCACCCTCAAGATCATTCCCAAAGCCAAGGATCAACTGCTCGGTGCATTGCAGCGCGGGGAGGGTGATCTGGTTGCGCCGGGGGAACTGCTCGATCTGCATTCGGGCTATGCCGTCAGCACCAGTGAACCGGTTGCCAGCAACATTCCGCTGCTATTGGTCGGGATCAAAGGTGAGAAGCGCTATACCCGTCTCGAACAACTCTCTGGCAAAACCCTGGCATTACCCACTGGCAGTGCTGCCGGGGATGCGGTCAGTCAGATCAATCAGAAGCTCGCCCTGCATAAATTGCCACCGGTGAAGATCGAGTGGGTTGACCCCACCCTGGCGGTCGAAGACGTTCTGGAGATGGTCCAGGGCGGGATTTTTCACCTGACCATCGTCGAGCAACCGATTGCCGAGCGTTGGGGCAAGATCCTGCCCAACTTGCGTTTCGATCGGCAGGTGCTCATCAATGATCCGGGTGAAGAATTCTGGTTCGTGCGCCGCGATGCCTCAATGCTGCGGGCGAGCATCGATCGCTTCCTCATAGGCTACAAAAATCCATCGGATCAGGATGCCGCTTTCCTGCGGATCTATCGACGCCTGTATCAAGTTCACTATCCATTGGCCAAGGCTGATCGCCAGCGTTTGGAACAACTTCGACCGGTGCTGCAGAAACACGCCGATGCTCAAGGCATGGACTGGCTGAACCTGGCGGCACTGGCGTTCAAGGAAACCGCTTTGCAACCCAGCGCCAGCAACGGTAGCGGTCCCACTGGCCTGATGCAGATCACCCCGTCCGCCGCCCAACGGGTAGGGATCAATAACATTCAGAACCTCGACGCCAATGTGCAGGCCGGGGCCAAGTACCTGGCGATGATCCGCCGCAAGTTTTTCGCCAGCCCTAAACTCAACGAACGTGAGCGCATGGCATTTGTGCTGGCGGCTTACAACATCGGACCGGAGCGGGTTCAGGGCATGCGCGCCGAAGCACGGCGGCGTGGGTTGAATCCCAATCAATGGTTCTTCCAGGTCGAGCGCATCGCCATGGAGCAGGTGGGAATGGGACCTGTCAGCTATGTTAATAGCGTGAACAAGTATTACCTGGCGTTCGATCGGGAGCGGGAGTCGTTGGAGCCCCAGGGGCAGAAAGTTGCCTCACGGAAATGATCGACTAAACTGATTATTATTGCGGAAAAATCGCGCTTTTAACATTTGGTTTACTGATTAATATAGCGGCCAACCCACTCTCAACTCAAAATGGATGACACAGCATGAGCTCACTGATCAACAAGGTATTGTTTACCCGCGCTGGCTACGGCCTGACTGTTCTGCGGATCTGCGTCGGCATCATCTTCGCTGCCCACGGCTCGCAGAAACTGTTCGGCGCGTTTGGTGGTTACGGCTTGGCGGGCACCGCGCAGTACATGGAGAGCGTCGGCTTGACACCCGGGTATCTGATGGCAACGCTGGCGGGTGGCACGGAGTTCTTCGCCGGCCTGGCCTTGATCATCGGTTTGTTGGTCCGCCCGGCTGCACTGGGGCTCATCTTTCTCTCGGTGGTAGCCATCCTCTCGGTGCACATCCATAACGGGCTGTTCTTGGCTAACAACGGTTTTGAATTCGCCTTGGCCCTGCTGGGTGGCAGTATTGCGGTATTGGTTGAAGGTGCCGGCAAGCTGTCTGTCGACCGCGCCATCGCAGGGTAACCTCACTGGCTCAACAAAAAGGCCCGCATTGTTCGGGCCTTTTTTGTTGCTCGGGATTCTTGACACTGTCCAGTCAGCTTCTCTAGGATGCTGCTCATGCGCCGATTTAAACAGCTACTTGCGGGGCGCCAGGTGACTCATCCAGTTGCCTATAGAAGCTTGAAACAGGCTTCGAAATACCGCTAAAGCGCTGGTTCGGTGTTGCCTCTCACCTGCCATGCAGACTTTTGAGGCAGAGACACGACACGATGAATGCACTAAGCCCCGTTGTACGCCCCGCGCCGATCACGGCACATCTCACCCAGCGCAATCCAAAAATCCTGCTTGGCGGTAAACATCAGCCGACGCTCTTGCGTTATCTCGATGGCTGGCCACGTCGTGCCGGTGGCCCTGCAGCCTTCCTGATCCAGTTTGTCGAGGACGGTGAGTCGCTGGCTCGGTTTGCCAGCGACAGTTTCGATCTGGCGGTGATCCAGTCGCCCTGCATCGAGGATGCCCCGCAAGTGATCAAACAACTGATCCGTGTCGCCCGGCAAGGGTTGATTACTCGCCGCTGAGTCGAGGAAAAAAGTTTTCGTCAGGGCTCAACTGTCTCTGTGCGCTCCATTCACCGGCATGCGACTGCCCAGTCGATAGCGTGAGGAGGGATGGATCAGGCGCACATAGGTGACGATTTTGCTCTGACTCCAGGTTCGGCGCATGAGGACCAGGCAGGGTTCATTGGCATCGATTTGCATGTGTTTGGCTTCATCGCTGCTGGGGTGGCTGGCTTCGACGATATGTTCCATTTCATCGGGCCTGATCACCTGCAACAGGTACCTTGCCGGTTGCAGGTGCTCACCAAAGTCTTGCTGAAGAAATTCCGGTACCAACTCGGGATTGACGTAACGATCCTCGAGTTGCACCGGTACGCCTTCCTCGCAATGCACACAGATCAGATGAAAAACCGAGGAGCCGGTGGCCAGCGCCAGTGCGGCGGCCACCGGCATCGAGGCCGCTTCGCGTCCCAGGTGCAGGACGCGGCACGTGTAGCTGTGACCCCGGGCAATGATCTCGTCGGCGATGTTGGTGATTCGCAGCAGATTCGATTGCGGTTTGCTTTCGGCCACGAAGGTGCCGACGCCCGAGATTCGCACCAGATGACCCTCTTCGGTCAGTTCACGCAATGCCCGGTTGACGGTCATGCGCGACATGCCCAGTTCCTGCACCAAACGGTTCTCTGAAGGGATCAGGTCGCCGGGTTTCCAGACACCCGCGCGAAGCTGGCCTTGCACAAAATCCTTCGCGCGCCGATAGAGCGCCTGCGGTGCATTTTTCATCATTAGTCGGTCCGCGTCTCTTGTACGGCAAGCACGCTTGCCAAGGCTGTCAGAAAAAGGTCGTTATCCTCACAGCTTCCAATAGATACCCGCAAGTGATTAGCGTATCCGGCTTCGCGCCAGGGTTTGATGATCACCCCCTCACGTAACAGCGCCTGATTGATCACTTCGGCAGGATAAGGGGTGATGAAGTACAGGAAATTGGCCATGGACGGTGCGGTCGAGATGCCTTGTTCCTGCAGAGCGATCGCCAGTCGCCGGCGTTCGCTGGCGACATGGGAAAGGCAGGCTTGCAGATGTTCGTCGTCGGCCAGCGCCGCAACCGCCGCGGCCTGTGCCACGCGGTTAACGTTGAAGGGCGTGCGCAGACGGTTGATCAGATCGGCCAGCAGCGGATCGCTGACGATACCGTAGCCAACGCGCAAACCCGCCAGGGAATAAGCCTTGGAGAAGGTCCGCAGCAGGACAAACGGTTTGCCGCAGGCCTGAATCAAGCCCAGGCAATCCGGATAGTCGGCCTCCTGTCGGGCGTATTCATAATAGGCCTCATCGAACACCAGCAAACACTGTGCGGGCAATGCGTCGAGCAACTGCTGCAACTCGTCGGCGCTCAGGGTGCAGCCCACCGGATTGGACGGGCAGGAAAACATCAGCAAGCGCGTGCGTGGCGTGAGTGCGGCGACCATCGCCGCCACGTCGAAGGTGCCTTCGGCGGTCAACGGTACGCCTACCACCCGGGCACCGGCTGCCATTGGGTAGATAAAGTGCAAGCCGAAGGACGGTACCACGGTGACGACTTCATCGTCGTGGTCCAAAAATACCCGACTGATGACGCTCAGCAAATCTTCCGAGCCATTGCCGAACACCAAGTGATCTTCCGGTACGTCGAGTTTTTTCGACAGTGCGGCGCGTAATGCCTGGCAACCGGCATCAGGGTACAGCGCAATTTCACTGCAGGCCTTGGCAATTGCGGCGGTAACGGCGGGTGCCGGGCCCATCGGGTTTTCATTGCTGCCCAGTTTGGCAACGCGGGTCAGGCCGAAGCGCTTGCGCACCGCATCCGAGCCGAGGCCGGCGTTGTAGCTGGCCAGGTCACGTACTTCGGCGCGGGCTAACAGATTCAGATCGTTGGCATTCATACAGGGCTGACCTCTTTGGTGTCTTGCCAGAAGGCATTGCGATCCAGGTAGTTCTGCAAAAATTGCTGCAGACGCGGCTGTTCGGCGTTGTGAAAGATTTCGTGGGGCGTGCCGTGAGCGACCACCTGACCCTGATCGAGAAACACCACCGAATCGGCAACCTGGGCGGCGAAGCCCATTTCATGGGTGACCACCACCATGGTCATGCCTTCCTTGGCCAGGGTCTTCATGACCTGCAGCACTTCGCCGACCAGTTCCGGGTCGAGGGCAGAAGTGGGTTCATCGAACAGCATGATGTGCGGCTCCATTGCCAGCGCCCGGGCGATTGCCACGCGCTGTTGCTGACCACCGGACAGTTGCGCCGGATAGGCCGCCGCCTTGTGGGCCAGCCCGACTTTATCCAGCATCGCCATGGCTCGTTGCCGGGCGTCATCGGCGGATAACTTGCGCACGCGCAACAAGGCTTCACTCACATTGCCAAGGGCGGTCATGTGCGGCCACAAATTGAACTGCTGGAAGACCATGCCGACATTGCGCCGCACCAGATTGATTTGCGACTGTGCCGCGCGCTTGCGGCCCTTGCCGTTTTCCGGCACCCAGCCCAGTAACTGGCCTTCGATATAAATCTCGCCCTCGTCGTATTCCTCAAGGAACGCCATGCTGCGCAGCAGGGTGCTTTTGCCTGAGCCGGAAGGGCCGATCAGGCACACCACTTCAGAATGCCGGACCTGCAAGTCGATACCCTTGAGTACACGCAGATTGCCGAAGCTCTTGCCGACGTTGTGCAGTTTCAGCATCGGCTCGCTGTTGTCGGAGAGTGCCTTGGAAGTCTTCATCGCTTCACCTGATTGTTTCAATACGGATGATGGTTGCGGGCCTATTGGCGTCGAAGGGGCGGAGTTCGTGCGCAGGTCCGCGGCGGCAGAAAGGGGGCCTTTCATCGCGGCTGCTTCTGCATGAATCGCCCGACGCGCACTTCCAGCAGCATGCCCATCCGTGAACAGGCTTCCACCAGCAGCAGGTAGCCGATGCATAGCACCAGCAGGGTTTCGACGAAGGCGAAGGTTTCCGAGCCAATGCCGGTCAGGACCATGGTCAGTTCGGGGATGGTGATAATCGACAGCACGGCGGTTTCCTTGCACAAAATGGTGATCAGATTGACCAGCGCCGGCAGGATGATCACCAGCATTTGCGGAATCTGAATGCGCACGATGCATTGCAGGCGGCTGATGCCCAGGCAGTCGGCGGCTTCCAGTTGTCCTCGGGCTACGGACTCAAAACCGGTACGGAAAATTTCCGCGAAATAAACGCTGCCATAAATGCCCAAACCAAGAATGCCCGCCGGAATGGGGTCCAGGCTCAACCCGAAAGACGGGCCGCCGTAGTACACCAGGAACAACTGGACCAGAAACGGCGTACTTCGAATCATCTCGATGAATACCCGCAACGGCGCGCGAACCAGGCTGTTACCGAACAGTTGGGCGACGGCAATCAATAGGCCCAACAGCAGACCCAGCACCACACCCGTGGACCAGGTACCGAGGGTGACCATGAAGCCTTCGCCGATGTCGCCGAGGTGGTCGGTGATGATCGTGGGGTCAAAGATCATGCGGTGCGCTCCTTCAGATGGCGTTCCAGCAGGCCGCCGAAGAACGCCAGCGGGATGTTGATCAGGCAATAGAAGCCAGCCAGCATCAGGTAGTCCTGAACGAACATGTAGTCACTGGCCGCGATGTTCTGCGCTGTGCGGGTCAGGTCGGCCAGCCCCACCACTGAGACCAGTGACGACGCCTTGATCAGCAGGATCATTTCATTGACCAGTGCCGGCAGGGTCAGGCGCACGGCTTGAGGGACACGAATGCGCACCAGCATTTGTCCTGAGCTCAGCCCCAGCAGGCCGGCGGCTTCGAGTTGACCGCCGGGAATGGCGAGAAAACCACCGCGCATGATTTCTGCGATGTACGCTCCCGCCGCCAGGGACAGGCCGATCACCGCCGCCACCATGGGTGAAACGTTGGGCAGGCCGATACGCGGCAGGAAGTAATAAATGAACAGCAATTGCACCAGCAGTGGAATGCCGCGGAACACGAATATATAAGCGCCACCCAGGCGTCTGAGCAACGGCAGGGGCGACAGACGCAGGCTGCCGACGATAACGCCGATGACAAAGCCAATGGCCAGTGCCGCGACGGAAATCTCCAGGGTCACCAGCAGGCTGTCCAGCAGCAGCGGCAGGTTTTGCAGCAGTAAAGGCCAATCGAACATCGTCGTGCCTCCAACATGGATAAATCACCGGCTCGGCTGAGCCGGCGATCCGTTCATCGATCCCCCAGACTTTGTTTACCAGGTAGGCTCGAAGTCAGCTTTTGGCACATCCATTTCGGCACCCAGCCATTTCTTTTGCAGGGCTGCGAGACGGCCGTCATCGTGCATTTTCAGCATGGCGGCATCGAGTGCAGCGATCAGGCTGTTGGCGTCGTCATCCTTGCGCCCCAGGTAGGCGAAGTAGGATTTCTTGCCGAACGGAGGCATCACCACTTTGTACTTGTCCGGGTGTTGCGCGGCGACGTAGGTAATGTTCGGCAGAGAGTTGGCGACCGCAACGATGCGCTTGGTCCCAAGCTCTGCGTAGGCCTGGTTGTTGTCGATGTATTCACGCACATCGACTTTTTTCGGCAGGGTGGCGGCGAAGGTTTTCAGCTCTTCGAGCTGCGCCGAGCCTTTGCCTGCGCCCACGACTTTGCCGGCAATGTCTTCGGGCTTATTGATGGGGCTGTCCTTGGCGCTGACCAGCAACGCTACGGTTGCCTCGGCTATCGGCATGAGGAAGTGGTAACGCTCCTTGCGTGCTTTAGTCACGATGATAGGCCCTGCGACGATGTCGAATTTCTTGGCTTCCAGCCCTGGCAATACACTTGGCCATGGCAGGTCCATGAACCTGACCTTGACGCCCAACTCTTTGCCCAACTGATCGAACAGTTCGGAGTTCAGGCCTTTCTGTTTACCGTTCTCGGTGAAGTCGAAAGGTGCAAATTGCAGTTCGGTGCCCACCACCAGTTCACCGGCCTTTTTCACATCGGCCAGTTGGTCAGCCTGGGCCGCCATACAGGCGCCAGCCAGGGCCAAAGCGATGCACAGGCCGTTGAATTTTTTACTGAACAGAGAATCGAGTTGCATGGTGTAACTCCTTCGTCAGGTACAGCGATGCTTATGGTGTGTGTTGGTTCTAGTTATGTGTTGCGGGTGATTCATTACCGCTACAGCAGTTAACGTGCCACAGCGGTATATACAGCTTGAATAAGTGCTCAACCGAGGATTTTTCCCGGATTGAGAATGCCCTTGGGGTCGAAGCAATCCTTGAGTTGCTGCATCGCCTCGCGAGCCTCGAGGCTGACCGAGTAATGGAGAAACTCGCGCTTGAGCAGGCCGATGCCATGTTCGGCCGAGACCGAGCCGCCCAGTTCGCCGACCGCGCTGTAAACCAGCTCTTCGACCTCAAGGAGGGGGGCGGGTTGGGGCAAGGAGGCGCAGTCGACGGTCAGGTGCAGGTTGCTGTCACCGATGTGGCCGAAATACACACTGTGGTTTCCCGGCCAACGTTGCTCAAGGCGTTGGCGACAGCGTTCGACGAAGTCGCCGATCAAGCCGATGGGCAGGCTGACGTCGAAGTTCAACGGGGTCATGCGCAGGGGGAATTCGCCGGTCGCTTCACGGATCTTCCAGAGTGCCCTGGCCTGGGTCTGGGAACTGGCCAGTACCGCGTCAACCACTTCACCGGCGGCAACGGCCTCCTCCAGCGTCTCTTCAAGCAGGTTCCGAGGGCTGGCTGACTCGAGCAATACATACAGCGGATGATCGAGCGACATCGGGGGTGTCGGGTTTTCCAGCCAGGAAACTCCCAGGCGGAAGAAGTCTTGCCACATCAGTTCATAGGCTTGCGGAGTCCCCACGCTGCGTTGCACCCGGCGCAGCAGGCTGACGGCACTGGGGTAATCGGGCAGGGCGCAGAGCAGGGTGGTGGTTTCGCCGGGTGTCGGGGCCAGTTTCAATACCGCACAGGTGATCACCCCAAGGGTGCCTTCGCTGCCGATGAAGCACTGTTTCAGGTCATAACCGCAGTTGTTCTTGATCATTTTGTTGAGCAGGTTGAGTACCCGACCATCGGCCAGCACCACCTCCAGCCCGAGTACCAGGTCACGGGTCATGCCATAGCGGATCACCGCATTGCCGCCAGCATTGGTGGCGATGTTGCCGCCAATCTGGCATGAACCCCGAGCGCCGAGATCCAGCGGGAACACAAAACCAGCCGCGAGAACCGCTTGCTGGATCTCCTCCAGCGTAGTGCCGGCCCAGACGCTGATGGTCGCCGCCGCCGGGTCGATTTCTTCAATGCCGCGCAGACGCTCAAGGGACAGGGCAATGTCCGTCTCGCGAGGCACTGCCCCACCCGCCAAACCGGTCATTCCGCCTTGGGGTACCACCGATTGCCCTGCGTCATTGCAGATGCGCAAGGCGCTTGCGACCTGCTCCGTGGTGCGCGGCAGCAACAGCGCGGCAGGGCAGGCCGGTGCATGGCCGGTCCAGTCGCTGTAGTGCCGTTGACTGATATCGGCACCGGTCACCACCGCGGCATCACCCAGCGCCTGGCGCAATTGTTCTAGGGTCTGTTGCAGATCGTTCATCGGTTCAACTCACGGTGAAGGAAGTGGAAGGCGTCGCGCACAGTTGGCGACGGTCGAGCTGGTTCAGGTCCGGCGTACCGAGTAATGACAGGGCTAGGCGCAGCTCTTGAGCGAGCAGGTCGAGGGCATGGCGGGCACCTGCTTGTCCGCCGACAGCCACTCCATACAAAGTAGCGCGCCCGAGTAAAACTGCATCGGCACCCAGGGCGCAGGCTTTGAGTATGTCGGTGCCACGGCGCACGCCGCTGTCGAGCAGTAGCGTCAGCTTGCCTTTGGCCACGGCGGCAATCGCCGGCAGGCAGTCGATGCTGGCGGGAACACCGTCCAGTTGCCGGCCACCGTGATTGCTCACCACCAGCCCGTCGAGGCCCAGCGCAACGGCTTTCTCGGCATCGGCCGGGTGCAACACCCCTTTGAGCAGCAGCCGTTGTGGCCAGCGGTCGCGCAGTCGGGCGAGGGCATCCCAATCGAGCCCGGTGTCCATCTGGCTGCCGATGAAATGGGCGGCACCTTCGATGTTGCGTTGCTCGACGGGCAGATAACGTTCGATGTTGCCCAGGTTCGGCAGGCCATGGGGCCACAGCGCCTGGGCCATCCAGCGTGGATGATTCAACACGTCGAGCTTGTTGCGCAGGCTCAGTTGCCGGGGGCGGATAAAGTTGCGTTTATCCCACTCCCGATTGCCCAGCAGCACGGCATCGCTGGTCAACAACAAGGTCGTGCAACCCACGGCGCTGGCGCGTAGCAACAGGTCTTCATGGACCTTGGGATCGCGCAGGCAATACAGCTGGAACCAGAGATTCACCTCCGGCACTGCCGCCACCACTTGTTCCAGGGAACTGGTGGAAACGGTGCTCAGGGTGAAGGGCAGGCCGAGCTCGGTAGCGGCCCGAGCCAGGTGAATATCGGCATCGCGATAGAGCATGGCGTTGTAGCCGGTGGGGCCGATGGCGATGGGCAGCGGCAGTGCTCGCCCAAACAGCGAGCGCTGGGATTGGGTCACGCAGCAGGGCACCAGGGTCTGTGGTAACAGGGCGATATCAGCGAAGCCCTGACGGTTGCGGCGCAAGGTCAGTTCTTCCTCGGCGCCACCCTCCAGGTATTCCCAGGCGAAATGTGGCAAGCGTTGGCGGGCCATCGCGGCCAACTCGGCAATGCTCTGTGCTCGACGAAAATCGGGGCCTGAGTAATAGCGACGCATGGCACTTCCCATCGGCTGCGAAAGAATAAGTGTTCGCCGCAGCAACGCCGCAGCGAACGGGTTCGGCTCAGGATTACAGAGCCTTGGTGTACACATCAGGTGTATAGACGTTCGGCAGGCAGCCAGCGAGTGAACGCTGCGCTTTCGACCCAGGCCCGTGCGGCGGCGATGTCGGGTGCGAAGTAGCGGTCTTCATCGTAGTGAGCGACTTCTCTGCGAATCATCGTCAGCACTTCGCCGAGTTTTTCCGAGGTCTGCAGTGGGGCATGCAAATCCACGCCTTGTGCCGCACCCAGCAGTTCGATGGCGACTACCGCGCTGCTGTTACCGGCCATGTCCAGCAAACGACGTGCCGCAAAGGTCGCCATCGAGACGTGGTCTTCCTGGTTGGCCGACGTCGGCAGACTATCCACCGAGGCTGGATGGGCGAGGGTCTTGTTCTCTGAGGCGAGGGCAGCAGCGGTAACCTGAGCGATCATGAAACCGGAATTCAAACCGCCTTCGCGCACCAGGAAGGCCGGCAGTCCCGAGAGTGCCGGATCAACCAGTTGGGCGATCCTGCGCTCAGACAGCGCACCGATTTCTGAAATGGCCAGGGCCAGTACATCGGCGGCCATGGCGACCGGTTCAGCGTGGAAGTTGCCGCCGGAGAGCACGTCTCCATCGGCACAGAACACCAGCGGGTTATCCGAAACGGCGTTGGCTTCACGCAGAAACACCCCGGCGGCGAAACGCATGTGATCCAGGCACGCGCCCATCACCTGGGGCTGGCAGCGCAGCGAATACGGGTCCTGCACCCGGTCGCAGTTGCGGTGGGATTCACGAATCTCGCTCGTGGCCAGCAGTTCGCGGTAGAACAATGCCACGTCGATTTGCCCCGGTTGTCCGCGAACCGCCTGGATTCGCGGATCAAAAGGCACGTCCGAGCCTTTCAGTGCTTCCACGCTCAGGCTGCCGGCGACTACCGCTGCACTGAACAGCTTTTCGCAAGCGAACAGACCACGCAAGGCCAGCGCCGTCGAAACCTGGGTGCCATTGATCAGCGCCAGGCCTTCCTTCGGCCCCAGTACCATCGGTTCGAGGCCGGCAATCGCCAGGCCTTCGACGGCATCCATTTCACGGCCTTCATGACGCACTCGGCCGACACCGATCAACACAGCCGACATATGCGCCAATGGCGCCAGATCGCCCGAAGCACCGACGGACCCTTGTGACGGTATGCACGGATAAACCCTGGCGGCATAGAGCTTGCTCAGGGCCTGAATAACTTCCCAGCGAATCCCGGAAAAACCACGGGCAAGGGAGCCGACCTTGAGCGCCATGATCAGGCCGACACTGGCGTCATCGAGTAACGGGCCGGTGCCCGTGCAGTGCGACAGCAGCAGGTTGCGTTGCAGCTTGGCCAGCGATTCGGTGGCGATGGAGGTCCGTGCCAGCAGGCCGAAGCCCGTGTTGATGCCATACACCGTGCGTTGGTTGGCGATAATGTCGTCTACCGTACGAGTACTCGCATCGACAACGTCGCGTGCAGCCGGGTCCAGTTCGAAAGGGCTTTGCAACTGGTAAATGGCGCGCAATTGATCGAGGGTGAGTTGGCCGGGTTTGAGCTGCAACGATACATGCATTGAGAGTGTCCTGACGTCAGGGTGGTGGGAAACAGGGTAGCTATACGCTCCTGTATATACAGGTAGAGCAAGATGCAGGCCATAATGCAGGATTCGGTCGCTGAGTAGCGTTCCAGACGTGGTTTGTCCACGACAAAAGAATCAAGCCAAGGCTGCACTTTGTTCAATGCTGTAACCAAAGGTTGCACCAGGTTCGGTCACTCCGCCCCCTGCTGGGGCGAAGGGGAACCAATGGGTAACAGGTTGTTTTCGGTTTTGTGTCGAGATTTAAAAGCGGTATTCGCTTTAGTCCGAGGCTTGCAAGCGAGTGCCTGGTTGGGCGGCATAGTAAATGCTTTCGGCTGTATATACCGGTTCGTCATTCGCTGACGAAACCTTCATCCAGCGACTGTATGCACGACGTACTCAGGAGTGAGCATGACCTCTAGCACCAATCTGCCGTTGATCGATATGTCCGGTGTCCGCGAAGGTGATCAGGCGAGTATTCGTCGAGCCGGTGACGCTATTCGAGAAGCCTGTAGCGAAACCGGCTTCTTCTACATCGTCAATCACGGTGTACCGCAAACGGTAATCGACACCGCTATGGCGGCAGCCAGGCAGTTCTTTGCCTATCCGACCGAGGTCAAGCGTCAGGTGGCGGTGAACAATCGGCATCGAGGCTGGCATGCGTTGGGTGGTGCGACCATGTATGAAGCCACGAAACCCGATCACAAGGAGTTCTTCAGTATTGGCCTGGAGCTAGCGGAGGATGATCCTTGTGTACTCGCTGGTGAGGCTCTGCGTGGCCCGAATCAGTGGCCACCCTTCATGCCGCAATTGCGCGAAGCGCTAACTGAGTACTATTCGGAAATCGCAAAGGCCGGAGCGGATCTGCTGAAGGCGGTGGCTGCCGGGTTGGGTATCGAAGAAGACTTCTTCATGGATAAGTACACCAAGCCTCTGCAGCGTACGCAGATGGTCTATTACCCGCCGCAACCGCCGCAAGCCGAGGCTGATCAGTTTGGGGTAGCGCCTCATACGGATTACGGCTGCATAACATTGCTTCATCAAGACAACAGCGGTGGTTTGCAGGTGCGTGAGTTGGGCTCCAATCGATGGATCGAGGCCACGCCAATTCCGGGCAGTCTGGTGGTGAATGTCGGAGACTTGTTGGCGCATTGGTCCAACAATCGTTTTCGTTCGACCCTGCACCGGGTCATCAACTCTTCAGGCCATGAGCGCTACTCGATTGCGACGTTCTACGACCCGACTTACAGCGCCACAGTCGATCCCTGCGATCTGGGTATCGACCGGGCGCAGAGCCTTTATCAGCCGGTGGCCGCGGGAGACTACATTCTCAAGCGTATAGATGACTCAATGGCCTACCGTAAAAAGCACTAGTGCCGAGTCGTTGATTCACGGGTCAGGAGTCCGTGCAGTTTTAATGCCCGCGACTCTTCATGATCCTTGCGCATTGGAAGCGCCTCGGCATTAGTCATCGCACAATATAGGGGGGCGTCATATATTGTGCGATGACGCTTTATCGTTGCTTTTGCGAGACAAAAAATGGAACTGAAAGAAGCGTCAAGTGCGACGCTGAGGCAGGCTCGTGTTCTGCAAGGCCTAAGTCAGCAAGGTAATCCCTCCGATCGAGGTGCTATTTGAGTACGAAGTTGATTACGAAAGATGGTTTTGAAGCTCTAAAGAATGAGCTGGATCACCTCTGGCGAGTGAAGCGCCCGGATACTACTCAGAAGGTTACCTGGGCGGCCTCGTTAGGCGATCGAAGTGAAAATGCGGACTATCAGTACAACAAGAAGCTCCTTCGCGAAATAGATCGACGAGTTCGGTACATCCGCAAACGACTCGAGGATATGAGGGTCGTCGAGTATTCACCGGAGCAGGAGGGGCGAGTTTTCTTCGGCGCCTGGGTTGAGATCGAGAACGATGCCGGGGATGTGAAACGTTTTCGTATTGCCGGCTACGACGAGATCTATGGGCGCAACGACTACATCTCCATCGATTCGCCGATGGCGCGAGCACTGCTAAAAAAAGAGGTGGGTGATGAGGCCGTTGTTCAGACCCCAAATGGCGAGACGTGCTGGTGGATCAACGAAATAGTTTATGAAAAACAGTAGGCCGAATTAGCACTCATACTAATCATATCTATTTGATTGTTAGCGACTTTTGTCGTTTTATCATAGGGCGGGCCATTTTAGCCCGCGTTTGAATTTATCAGCCCTCGCGCAAGACTGTCAGTGGGCTGGCGTTCAGCGCGCGACGTGTGCCGAACACACCGGCCCCGCCGATCAGTGCAGCGCCGATCAGTGGCAACATCAACAGCCACGGATGCGGATGCCATGGCAGGTCGAAGGCGTAGCGGTAGAGCACCAGGCTCACCAGCTCAGAACCCAGCGCCGCCAACAACCCGCTGACCGCTCCAAGCAAGCCGAACTCGATCCGCCGGGCCTTGACCAGCAACTGCCGCTCGGCCCCTAGCGCACGCAACAGCGCGCCTTGGCGGATGCGTTCATCCAGCGTCGCCTGCAAGCCGGAAAACAACACGGCCATTCCCGCTGCCAATACGAACAACAATACGTACTCCACCGCCAGTGTGACTTGGGCGAGGATGCTGCGTAGCTGCTCCAGCAAGGCTTCGACTTGCAAAATGGTGACTGCCGGGAAGCTGCGGGAGAGATCGACGATCTGCTGATCATGTCCCGCCGCCAGATAAAAGCTGGTCAGGTAAGTGGCCGGCAGATCCTTCAGCGTCCCCGGCTGAAAGATCATGAAGAAGTTCGGCTGAAAGTTGTCCCAGTTAATGGCTCGAAGACTGGTGACTTTCGCTTCGCGATTGACCCCGCCGACGGTAAAGACCAGATGATCGCCCAACTTGAGTTTCAGGCTTTCGGCAACTTTGCCTTCCACCGACACGCCAGGTATCTCATCGGGTTTTTGATCGGCCCACCAGTTGCCGGCGGTGAGCGTGTTGCCCGCCGGCAAGTCCGCTGCCCAGGTCAGGCTCAGGTCACGCTGGATCGCTCGATCACCGGCCGAATCCTTGCTGACGATTTCCTGCACCGGCTCGCCGTTGATGCTGATCAGTCGCCCCGGCACCACTGGATACAGTGGTGCCGATTGTGCCGACAGTTCGATCAGGCGATCGGTGAAGGCCTGTTTGTCCGCCGGGAGAATGTTCAGGGCGAAATAGTTCGGCGCATTTTTCGGCAACTGATTTTGCCAGGTGTCCAGCAACTCACCGCGCAACAAGGCGATCAACGTCATGGACAGCAGAATCAAACCGAAGGCCAGGGATTGTCCCGCGGCCGCCAATGGATGGCGCAGCAATTGGCCCAGCCCTAGTCGCCACGGCAAGGTGGCGCGCGCCAGCATCCGGCGCAGGCTTTTCAGCAGCAGTAACAGCAAGCCACCTAACAGTAGTGCGGCGATCACGCCTCCGCCGAGCAAGGCGAAGGTCAGCACCAGGTCCAGGCTCAGGCGCCACATGATCAGTCCAAGTGCGCCCAGTGCCGCGCCGTAGACCATCCAGGTGCTGGAAGGGATCGGCAGCATGTCCCGGCGTAATACCCGCAATGGCGGAACGCGACCCAGCGCGGCCAATGGTGGCAACGCAAAACCGGCCAGCGCCACCAGCCCGGTGCCAATCCCGGCGATGGCTGGAAACAGACCGCCCGGTGGAATATCGGTCGGCAACAAATCATGCAGCATTGCGAACAGCCCGAGCTGCGCCACCCAGCCGATCAATGCGCCGCTGAGGCTGGCGAGCAGTCCGAGGACCGCCAGCTGCACACTGAACAGCGCCAGGGTTTCCCGACGGGACAAGCCCAGGCATCGCAACAATGCACTGGCATCGAATCGGCGGGTGGCGAAGCGCGTCGCTGATAGCGCCACCGCCACACCGGATAGCAGAACCGCCACCAGGCTGGCCATGTTCAAGTAACGTTCGGCTTTGCCCAGGGCGCCACCGATTTGCCGGTTGCCGTCGCGTGCATCCTGCAGGCGTTGGTTGGCCGCGAGGCCGGGCTTGAGCAGTTGACGATAGATTTCCAGTGCCTGGGCATTGCCGCGCCAGAGGTCGCGGTAACTGACCCGGCTGCCGGGTTGCACCACTCCAGTCGCTGCGAGGTCACTGAGATTGATCAGCACCCGCGGCGTCAGGCTGTAGAAATTGCCGGCGCGGTCCGGTTCGTAAGTCAGCACCCGAGCCAGTTTCAGGGTTCGCATACCGACGTCGATGCTGTCGCCGATCTTCAACTTCAGCGCGATCAGCAGGCGCGCTTCGACCCAGGCTTCGCCGGGTTTCGGTCCGCCACCGGCTACTTGCGGGGCGTAGGGCGCGGGAGCGCTTTTCAGTTCGCCGCGCAGTGGGTAGGCATCATCGGCTGCCTTGATGCTGGACAGTTGAATGCCGTTGTCGGTGGCGATAACGCTGGAGAATTCCACTACCTGAGCATGTTCGAGGCCCAGATCAGTACCGCTTCTTATCTGTTCGGGCCGGGCCGGTGAGCTGCCTTCAAGCAGCAGGTCGGCACCGAGAAATTCCGTGGCTCGCAGCATCATTGCGCCGTTGAGGCGGGCGCCGAAGTAGCCGATTGCAGTACTCGCCGCCACGGCCACCACCAGGGCGAAAAACAATACCCGCAACTCACCGGCGCGGGCGTCGCGCAGCAATTGGCGAATGGCGAGACTGAACAGGCGCAACAGCGGCAGGCGTGCCATCAAGGCTCCAGGGGGGCGACCAGCAGGCCGGCTTCAAGGCGGATCAGGCGCCGGCAGCGATGTGCCAGGCGTTCGTCGTGGGTCACCAGCACCAGGGTGGTGCCGCGTTCCTGGTTCAGTTCGAACAGCAGATCGCTGATGCGTCCGCCGGTGTGGCTGTCGAGGTTGCCGGTAGGCTCGTCGGCAAACAGCACGTCGGGTTCGGCGGCAAACGCCCGGGCAATCGCCACGCGTTGTTGTTCGCCGCCGGAGAGCTGGCGGGGTGAATGGGTCAGGCGTTGCCCCAGCCCGACCCGTTGCAGCAGTTCGGTGGCGCGTTCGCGGGCGTCTTTTCGGCCGTCGAGCTCCAGCGGCAGCATGACGTTTTCCAGTGCATTGAGACTGTCGAGCAACTGGAATGATTGAAAGACAAAGCCGACATGTTCTGCGCGAATGCGTGCGCGTTGGTCTTCGTCGAGGTTGCTCAGGGCTTGCCCGGCGAGGGTGACTTCGCCACTGCTCGGCAGGTCGAGACCGGCGAGCAAGCCAAGGAGGGTGGATTTGCCTGAACCGGACGCGCCGACAATGGCCAGGCTGTCGCCCTTGTTCAGTTCCAGGCTCAGTTCGTGCAGGATAGTCAGTTCACCTTCCGCGCTGGGTACCACTTTGCTGAGGTTCTTCGCGGTGAGAATGCTTGCGCCCATGGAGAATCCGATGCGTGTGTGGTTTTTGAGTGCTGGCCTGGCCTTGATGTGCATGGCCCAGAACGCAGCGGCGGGTACAGTCCTGATCGTTGGCGATAGTATCAGCGCGGGTTTCGGGCTGGATACCCGCTTGGGGTGGGTGTCATTGCTCGAGCAACGGCTCAAGCGTGAAGGTTTCGACGATAAGGTGGTTAACGCGTCCATCAGCGGCGACACCAGTGCCGGAGGCCAGGCGCGCCTGCCCGCGCTGCTTGAGAAGCATAAACCTGAGCTGGTGATCCTCGAATTGGGAGGTAACGACGGGCTGCGTGGGTTGCTGCCAACCCAATTGCAACAAAACCTTGCAGCGATGATCGACAGTTCCCGCGCCAGCGGTGCCAAAGTGCTGCTGCTCGGCATGCAATTGCCACCCAACTACGGCGTTCGCTACACCAAGGCCTTTGCCGAGGTCTACAGCAACCTTGCCAGCGAGAAAAAGGTCCCGTGGGTGCCGTTTTTTCTCGACGGTGTCGGCGGTCATCCAGACTTGATGCAAGCCGACGGCCTGCACCCGGCTGCCGTGGCTCAGGACAAGTTGCTGGAAAATGTCTGGCCTACGCTAAAACCGTTGCTATGACACTTTTCTAAGGGCAGGCTTTCGGCTAAGGTGGCGCCCCCGATTTGGAGCCCCCGATGCCGCGTCCCGCCTGGTCACTTTTTGCCTATCAACTGATCGAGCCTGACGAACAGCTGGATCTGTTCGCCTGCCAGGAAGTGCGGGTGCATCTGGTGACACGTCAGCTGGAGCTGGGTGGTTCGGCGGACCGAACCTTGTGCGGCAGCCTGCTACCGGCACAGCCGCGCTGGTCGAGCGTCGACCGCCGGGTATTCCAGGACCAGCGCCTGTGCTCCTTGTGCCGCGCGATCCTGGAGTCGCAAAAACGCGGCACATCGCCGATCTGGCCAGAGCTGCGCTTCGAGCTTTGACGCCTCAAAGATAGCTTGCTATCGGCCAACTCCCCGAAATTTCAGGCGTCAGTGTACAATCCCGTTTTTATTCCCTCTGTCGATCATGCGAAGGATTTTCCGGATGTTGCCGCGTTTTCCTGCCGTCACCCGCTGCCTGACTCTTGCCGCCCTCTGTGTGGCCGGTCCCGTTGCAGCATTGGAGTTGCCTCTACCACCGCCCGGTGAAGACATCGTTGGCCAGGTGCAGGTCGTCAAGGCCAAGTACGAAGATACCTTCGCCGACCTTGGTACCACTTACGATCTGGGCTATTCGGAAATGGTCGCGGCCAACCCGGGCGTCGACGCCTGGCTGCCGGGCGCCGGCACCGAAATCATTCTGCCGACCCGCTTCATCCTGCCGCCGGGGCCGCGTGAAGGTATCGTGATCAACCTGGCTGAATACCGCCTCTACTACTATCCGAAAGGCCGGAACGTGGTGTACACCTTCCCGCTGGGGATCGGTCGTGAGGGTTGGGGTTCGCCGATTGCCCACACCACTATCACCGCAAAAACGCCTAACCCGACCTGGACGCCTCCAGCGTCCATCAAGGCCGAGCACGCCGCCGATGGTGACCCTTTGCCGAATGTGGTGCCGGCCGGCCCTGATAACCCACTGGGGCCGTTCAAGTTCAGCCTGGGCACTCCGGGCTACCTGATTCATGGCTCGAACAAAAAATTCGGCATCGGCATGCGCACCAGCCATGGTTGCTTCCGGATGTACAACAACAACGTGCTGGAAATGGCGGGCATGGTGCCGATCGGTACGTCGGTGCGAATCATCAACGACCCGTACAAGTTCGGCAAGAGTGGCGGCAAGGTGTATCTTGAAGCGCACACGCCGCTGGACGATAACGGCAACCCGTCAGTGGTCGACAAGCACACCGCGGTGATCAACGCGATGCTCAAGCGTGAGGACATCACTAATAACCTGCGCATGAACTGGGATGTGGTGCGTGATGTTGTTGCCGCTGAAGATGGGATGCCGGTGGAAATCGCTGTGCCCAATACTTCCGCGCCGATGGTGACGAATGCGCCGATCGACCCGCTGCAGTAACGCTTGAAAGGAACCCGCCGATGCTGACCGCGTCGGTGGGTTTTTTATTGCCTGTACCAAACACCGGGCAATAAAAAAGCCGACCCAAAAAATGGGTCGGCTTGATAACAATCCCGAAGGATTATTACTTGCGGCTAGCTTTGTCCAGCATGCGCAGAGCACGCTCGTTAGCTTCGTCAGCAGTCTGTTGTGCTTTTTGAGCAGCAGCCAGAGCTTCATCAGCTTTACGGTAAGCTTCGTCTGCACGAGCCTGGGAGCGAGCTGCTGCGTCTTCAGTAGCAGTCAGACGTGCTTCGGTTTCTTTCGATGCGCTGCTGCAACCGGTAGCCAGAACTGCGGCCAGAGCCAGAGCAGAGAATTTCAGAACGTTGTTCATCGTGTTCCCCTTCAAGGACTTTCCATTAAGTGACTATCTCCTCAGAGTGAGGAATTAGCCGGCGTACATACTACCCATTACTTGTCGTAAGTAAACTGACGTAAAGCAAGAAGCCAAAAAAATTGTAGGCTTTGATTCTTTTTCGAGCAACTTTTAACTGCAATTGTTTAAAAAATATCCAGCTACGAGGCCCGAGTTGAGCGATTCGCCATGGAAAAGCTGCGCGTCGTCGTCGTCGCTTTTTTCGGTCTTGGCTAAAGTCTAGCTACATGGATTCGTCTATACTTTGGTTCGGATTTTGCGCGCTGCCTCTCATATCTTTATCCATGTAGAGGTGACTTTAAGAAAGGGCGCTCGTCTTAAGTCTCAATATCCGGCAATGTTCAGGCTGTCGACCCGCGGAAATCTTCGGGCGAGCCGTCCCTGCGTGACCCGGAGCAGCACCTGCCAACCTGCGTGATGACGAGCGTACCTTGAGCATTTTTGCCAATGGTGCCTACTATTTGTACGTGCCCGGTTGCGCGAGATTGGTGCGGCTCTTCTCGGTGTCCATTCAGGCACGGGGTGGCGTAGATGTTCCTTCGCCGGAAAAACATCGGTAAGGTAGGGGTCAGAATTCAAGACCCGCGAGGAGTAGTGATGAGCGAGGCGTTGTCCATCCACCATGACCAGGCTGGTCATCAGTTCGAGACCAATGTGGACGGTCATCGTGCCTACCTGACCTATATGGACCTGGGGAAGCAGACCCTGGATATTTACCGCACCTTTGTGCCCAACGCGCTGCGTGGTCGGGGCATTGCGGCTGCGTTGACCGAGCAGGCACTGCAATACGCTGAGGAAATGGGTTACACAGTCATTCCGTCGTGCTCCTACGTGGAGCGCTACATGGAGCGTCACCAGCGCCATGCTGCCAAGCTGAGCCAGTGACCTTTCAAGAATCAAACGCATAAAAAACGCCGGGTTTAGCCCGGCGTTTTTTTGTCTGCAGAGCAGCGCTATCAGCTGCGATCGCGTTTGGGCAGCACATCCTTGAGCTTGGCATGCATGCTGCGCAAGGTGCTTTCGGTTGCGGACCAGTCGATGCAGGCATCGGTGATCGACACGCCGTATTGCAAGTCGGCGAGGTCTTTCGGAATCGCCTGGCAGCCCCAGTTCAGGTGACTTTCGACCATCAGGCCAATGATCGACTGGTTGCCTTCGAGGATCTGATTGGCGACGTTCTCCATCACCAGCGGTTGCAGGGCCGGGTCCTTGTTGGAGTTGGCATGGCTGCAGTCGACCATGATGTTCGGCTTTATCTTGGCCTTGTTCAGCGCTTGCTCGCAGAGCGCAACGCTGACCGAATCGTAGTTCGGCTTGCCGTTGCCACCGCGCAGCACCACGTGACCGTAGGCGTTGCCCTTGGTCGTGACGATCGATACGCCACCTTCCTGGTTGATGCCCAGGAAACGGTGCGGGCTGGAAACCGATTGCAAGGCGTTGATCGCCACGGTCAGGCCACCGTCGGTGCCGTTCTTGAAGCCGACAGCCGAGGACAGGCCCGAAGCCATTTCCCGGTGAGTCTGGGATTCGGTGGTGCGTGCGCCGATGGCCGACCAGCTGATCAGATCCTGCAAGTACTGCGGGGAGATCGGGTCGAGGGCTTCGGTCGCAGTCGGCAAGCCCATCTCTGCCAGGTCCAGCAGCAATTGGCGACCGATGTGCAGGCCATCCTGAATCTTGAAGGAGTCGTCCAGGTACGGGTCGTTGATCAGGCCTTTCCAGCCGACGGTGGTCCGCGGCTTCTCGAAATACACGCGCATGACCAGATACAGGGTATCGGACACTTCGGCCGCGAGCGCCTTCAGGCGTTCGGCGTATTCGTGGGCAGCCTTGATGTCGTGGATCGAGCACGGCCCGATGACGACAAACAGGCGGTGGTCGGTGCCGTCCAGAATGTTGCGAATGACTTCGCGACCCTTGGTGACGGTGCGCAGGGCAGCGTCGCTCAGAGGGATATCACGCTTGAGCTGATCGGGAGTGATCAGCGTCTCATTGGAGGCGACGTTTAGGTCGTTGATCGGTAAATCAGCCATCGTTTACTCGTCAGGTCACGGGTGCCGGCCGCCAGCGAACCCGCGCGGCGGAGCACAGCAAATTAAGCGCGTCGGGGAGCCGAACCTTAGCGCGTTACGCGCCTGCTCGACAATGGGCAGACACGGGTTTAATCCAGTGCTGGCTGTGCAAATGCGTTGCGAACCGTGTCGTGGGAGAACTCGTGGGCATGTTCCTGGACCCATTCGAGCGCCAGGGCTTGAGCATCCTGCAGATCTTCGTGCGCGTCGCGCAGGCGGCGGTAATGTTCTATCTGACACACCTGCTCGCCCATCCGGGCGCTGAACAGCATCTGCTCGTCCACAAAGGCGATGCCCACCAGATAGCCTCGCTTTCGTCGCAGGCACCAGGCCACATAGCCTAGAAAACGCAAGTCGGGATTCAAGGTCGGCATGCGCACTTCCAGCGCTGTACCGTGGCGCCAGGCGCGGTGGTAATTGCAAGCCATGCCCCCGAGGCTGATAGTGTGCAGCCGTTGCCGCGATATGCACTCATGCGTGAGCAACGTTAATTCAACAGGCACATCGTCAGGGTGAGGAAGAAAACGTCCCATGAACACGGACTCCATGTGTCGGCCATCTGACATTGTTCCTCCCAGTATAGTGGTCGAATGGGAGCTGACCGATTTCGACGCCGACCAGCGGCTGCTGGCAATGAACGGGGTATCGCTGGTGATTTTCACCAGTGTTGGCTGCGCCAGTTGCCGTTTTGCCCGTGAGCAATTGCCACGACTCGACCTGAAGGTCGATCAGTTGTGCTGGATCGATGCGGGGAACAATGGCGGCGTGGTCGAGCGTTATCAGGTCTTTCATTTGCCGGCGCTGTTTGTGGTGCGCGACGGTGAGTTCTTCGGCGCACTTAAATCGCGCCTGACCCGCACTGAGCTCAATGCCGCCGTGGGTCAGGCCCTGAATCGAATTGCAGAGGAGTTGCCATGATGGGGGCAGTTGCCAAACCGACAATCGGTATTATCGGAACCGGTGCTATCGGCGGTTTCTACGGGGTGATGCTGGCGCGTGCCGGCTTCGATGTGCACTTTCTGTTACGCAGTGAGTTTTCAGCGGTGGCTGAGCGAGGGCTTCAGGTCAATAGCGCGGTCCATGGCGCGCTGACGTTGAACCCGGTTCAGGCCTATTCGACCGCCGAAGACATGCCGCCCTGTGACTGGTTGCTGGTGGGCGCGAAAACCACCAGTAACGCGGACCTCGCACCGATGATCCGTCAAGTCGCCGCCCCCGGTGCCAAAGTGCTGCTGATGCAAAATGGCCTGGACGTCGAAGACAGCCTGCGCGAATGGCTCCCCGATTCGCTGCACTTGCTCGGTGGGCTCTGCTACATCTGCGTACACCGCGAGGAACCTGGTGTTATCACCCATCAGGCGCTCGGCGCGGTACATGTTGGCTACCACAGCGGTCCCGCAACCGATGAAACGATGCGCACAGCGATTGTGGAGGAGGGCGCCGGGTTCTTCCGCGCTGCCGGCATCGATTCGCAATCAATGACGAACTTGCATCAGGCACGTTGGCAAAAACTGGTCTGGAATATCCCTTATAACGGTCTGTCGGTGCTGCTCGGGGCAAGCACCACGCCGCTGATGGCGGATGTCGACAGCCGGGAATTGATCAAGGCATTGATGGCCGAA
Source organism: Pseudomonas sp. ASL7 (assembly GCF_056680375.1). Taxonomy (NCBI): domain Bacteria; kingdom Pseudomonadati; phylum Pseudomonadota; class Gammaproteobacteria; order Pseudomonadales; family Pseudomonadaceae; genus Pseudomonas; species Pseudomonas sp. ASL7. Next base: position 628,169 of record NZ_CM155279.1, read on the forward strand.
GTGGTTCAGGGGGCGACAGCCTGCGGTCACGCCATACCGGCCGGTTATGCCGATCATCTGTTCATGGTGACCGAGAAGATGCCGGATTACTGGCCGAGCATGTACCACGACTTTCTGCACAAACGACCGCTGGAACTGGCTGCGATTTACAACCGTCCACTGGCGGCCGCCAAAGCCGCAGGATGCGAGCTGCCGCGAATCGAAGCGTTGTATCGCAGCTTGAGTTTTATCGATCGACGCAACACTTGAGTCGATCAACCTGAGGGAGAAGGGCATGGCAAAAGGCATAGACGACAAACTGGTGCTGGCGATTTCTTCGCGGGCACTGTTCGATCTGAGTGAAAGCCACAAGGTCTATCTGTCGAGCGGTGTCGAGGCCTATCGGCAATATCAGATCGAACACGAGGACGAAATCCTTGAGCCCGGCGATGCCTTCCCGTTGGTGCAAAAACTCCTGAACCTCAATACCAGCCTCGGCCGGGCCCGGGTCGAGGTGATCCTGGTGTCGCGCAACAGTGCCGACACCGGGCTGCGGGTGTTCAACTCGATCCACCACTATGGGCTGGCGATCTCCCGAGCGGCGTTTGTCGGCGGACGCAGTCCTTATCCGTACCTCAAGGCCTTTGGTTGTGATCTGTTTCTCTCGACCCATGCCGAGGACGTGCGCAGTGCACTGGATGCCGGGTTCGCCGCAGCGACTATTCTGTCGGGCGGTGCCAGCCGTGCCGCCAGCGATGAATTGCGCATTGCTTTCGACGGTGACGCGGTGCTGTTTTCCGACGAATCGGAGCGGGTTTACCAGGCAGGAGGGCTGGAAGCCTTTCAGGCCAGTGAGCGTGAAGCGGCTCGTGAGCCGTTGCGCGGTGGCCCGTTCAAAGGCTTCCTTGCCGCCCTGAACGTTTTGCAGCGCGAGTTCCCGGAGGACGCGTGTCCGATCCGCACCGCCCTGGTTACGGCGCGGTCAGCGCCGGCCCATGAACGGGTGATCCGCACGTTGCGCGAATGGGACATTCGTCTGGACGAATCGTTGTTCCTCGGTGGCCTGACCAAGTCGGCATTCCTCGAAGCCTTTGCCGCTGATGTATTTTTCGACGATCAGGCCGGCCATTGCGAATTGGCCCGCGAGGTGGTCGCCACTGGCCACGTGCCGCATGGCATAAGCAACGAGCAAAAGGTTTAAGCCCACGGTTCAACGCGTTACACGAAACGTCGTACTCGCCAAGGCACTGCTAAGCTGAATCAATCTCCGCCATGTTGGCACGCGAGGAGGTCATATGATTGGGTCGATTCTGTACGCCACTGACCTCGGCCTGTACGCACCCCTAGTGATGCAACATGCCCTGGCGCTGGCGCGGACATTCAATGCTGACTTGTACGTGGTGCATGCGGTGGAACCCATGGGGTTGTTCGCCGAGTCGGTGCTTCAGAGTTACCTCGATGAACAGGCGTTGAACGAGTTTCACAGTCAGGGCCTGAACACGGTCATTGCCAGTATCGAGCAGCGGGTGCTTGACAGTTTTCGTGAAGAACTGGGAGGCGAGGGGGCGCAGGACCTGGAGCGGATACAGGCGGTTCGGGTGATTCAGGGGGACCCGGCGCAAGTGATTCTCGACCAGGCGCAGAAACTCTCGGTGGATTTGCTGATCGTAGGTAGTCACAGCCATGGGGTTGGTGCGGAAACGCCTTTGGGCAGGACCGCAACGCGCGTGTTGCAACTGGCTCGGGTGCCAGTCTATCTGGTGCCGCTGGTGGAGCGTCGTCGCCAAGAGGATCGCTAGAACGCGAATAGTGGCAGTTTGATAAAAAAGTTCTAGATTTATTCTTCAAACCATTAATATAGTTATATACCGTCGCTGATGCCCGTGGCGTCTACCTGCTTTGAGGGATACATATGAAGCTTCAACAACTGCGCTACATCTGGGAAGTGGCGCACCACGACCTCAACGTTTCCGCTACCGCCCAAAGCCTCTACACATCGCAACCGGGCATCAGCAAGCAGATCCGCCTGTTGGAAGACGAATTGGGGGTCGAGGTTTTCGCCCGCAGCGGCAAGCATCTGACCCGCGTGACCCCGGCCGGCGAGCGCATCATCACCACCGCGGGCGAAATTCTGCGCAAGGTTGAAAGCATCAAGCAGATTGCCCAGGAATTCTCCAACGAGAAAAAAGGCACCCTGTCGATCGCCACCACCCACACCCAGGCGCGTTACGCGTTGCCTCCAGTGATCAGCGCGTTCATCAAGCAATACCCGGACGTCGCCCTGCACATGCATCAAGGCTCGCCGATGCAGATCGCCGAAATGGCCGCTGACGGCACCGTCGATTTCGCCATCGCCACCGAAGCCCTGGAACTGTTCGGTGATCTGGTGATGATGCCGTGCTACCGCTGGAACCGCTGCGTGGTTGTGCCACAAGGCCATCCGCTGACCAAGCTGCCAAAGCTGACCCTCGAAGCCCTGGCCGAATACCCGATCGTGACTTACGTGTTCGGTTTCACTGGCCGTTCGAAACTCGACGAAGCGTTCAGCCATCGCGGCCTGACGCCAAAAGTGGTATTCACCGCTGCCGACGCCGACGTCATCAAGACTTACGTTCGTTTGGGTCTGGGCGTGGGTATCGTCGCCAAAATGGCGGTCGACGCTAAACTCGATAGCGACCTGGTGATGCTCGACGCCAGTGACTTATTCGAATCCAGCATCACCAAAATCGGTTTCCGTCGCGGCACGTTCCTGCGTGGCTTCATGTGCGACTTCATCGAAAAGTTCGCCCCGCACCTGACTCGCGAAGTCATGGCCAAAGCCATCCAGTGCCACAACAAGCAGGAACTGGAAGAACTGTTCGACGGCGTCGAATTGCCGGTCCATTAATGGGGTGTCCTGCCTCGGCTAAACGACCTCGGTGACAGAAAACTGTTGCCGGGTGCCGGCCACCAAAATGTCCACCTCGTCCCCTTCGAACTTGCCCAGCAGGCTTTTGCCCAGCGGTGAGCGAGGGGTGATGACAGTAATCCATTGCCCCACCAGATCGACTTTCAAACCGGCAGCGTCGGGGGCCAGGAACAACCACTGTTCACGACCTTTTTCGTCTTCCAGGCCGAGCAATGCGCCCACTTCGATACCGCGCTGTTCGTCATAAGGTCGCAGTGTCAGGTTCTGGCAAAGCGTCAACGACTGCCTGATTTCCTCCACGCGCCTGGCTTGTCCGGCGGCCAGGTAGGACGCCTCCAGCCCCAGGGTGTCGTACTTGTTTTCGGCGATGTTTTCTTCGTGGGTCGCGGTTTCGTACGCGGTTTGCGCAGCGCGTTCAGCGATGTCGAGATCGACCCGCAGTTTGTCGAGGATCAGTTGATGGACCGTTTGTTTATTCATGATCAATCGCAGAATTGCAGGACATTGGCGCGGCTTTTTTCGCTCGGCGCGTTGTGATCCTGTTGCAACCAGAACTGGCATTTTGGGTTGGACAGATTACGGCTGGTGCTGCGCGCCTGATCGAGTCGTTGCTGTTGCTCGTCCTTGCGCAGGTTCTCTTCGTATTGATCGAACAATGGACTCTGCGGCGCAATATCAGGCACCGGCTGCGCCACCACAGGCGGTTTAGCCAGTTGCTCCACCGCTTGTGCGATGGGGGCCAGTTGCTCGCTGAACAACAGGCGAGAGGCGAGCCAGCAGGTCAGGGCGATCGCGAGGAAACCCAGCCACAAACCAAGGGCAATGCTACCGGTCAGTCGCAGGGCATTGAGCTGAATGGGCAGTGGGCGGCGGGGGTTGGGACGGTAGGGCATGACTGCCTCCTTGCGAGTGGTCGCGGACGAGTGGCGATTGTCGCATGAAGATTAATCGCCGTCGGCTCTTCTGCGCAGGGTAATTTATGCGGACAATCGGCGCCTTTGCCAACGGGAGCCTGGAATGCCTGAAATGAAAACCCGCTGGGATATTTTTTGCACGGTGGTCGACAACTTTGGCGACATCGGTGTGACCTGGCGTCTGGCCCGCCAATTGGTGGCCGAACACTCAATGGATGTTCGTTTATGGGTCGATGATCTGCGAGCATTTGAACGCATTTGCCCGGCGATCGACATCAACGCCTCGCAGCAGTGGCTGCAGGGTGTCGAGGTGCGTCAATGGCCGGCCGACTGGCAGCCTGCTGAAGCCGCTGATGTGGTGATCGCCGCGTTCGCCTGCCAGTTGCCCGGTGCCTACATGGACGCCATGGCCGAGCGGGAAAAACCGCCGCTGTGGATGAATCTCGACTATCTGAGTGCCGAGGACTGGGTCATTGGCTGCCACGGCTTGCCGTCGGTCAAATACAAAAGTGTGCAGAAATTCTTTTTCTTTCCGGGGTTCCGCAAAGGTACCGGTGGGCTGCTGCGTGAAAACGGCTTGCTCGAGCAGCGTCGGCAGTTTCAGCAGGATCCCGAGGCTCAGCGAGCTTTCCTGCAAGGTTTAGGGATTGATCGCGCGCAGGGGGCACAGTTGATCTCACTGTTTGCCTACGAAAATACCGGGTTGGCCAGTTGGCTCGACGCAATGACGGGTGACTCGGCACCCACTCATCTGCTGGTGCCGGAAGGTCGGATTCTCGGCGATGTCGAGCGTTGGCTCGGGGTCGAGGCATTGAGTGCCGGCGCGGTACACGTGCGTGATGCCCTGACCGTGCAAGTGTTGCCGTTCGTCCGACAGGAGCAATATGACCGATTGCTCTGGAGTTGCGATTTCAATGCGGTGCGCGGTGAAGATTCCTTCATCCGGGCGCAGTGGGCGGGGCGGCCGCTGCTCTGGCACATCTACCGGCAGGATGAAGACATTCACCTGGACAAGCTCGAAGCGTTCCTTTCGCTCTATGTAAAAGGCCTCTCTGAGCCGGCCAGCAAAGCGATCAGCGGTCTATGGCGCGCCTGGAATGCCGGTGAGAAAATGACCGAGCATTGGCAATCGACCCGCAAACACGGGCCGGAACTGCAAAAGCATGCCGAAGCGTGGTGTCTGGAACAGGGCTTGCAAGCAGATCTTGCCGCAGCGCTGGTACAGTTTTACCTAAATTGGATATGATACGCGGCCTAGATTTTTGTAAATCCCATCCAAATTCGGATATTCGCAATGAAAACTGGTAAAGAACTGAAACCCGGTACGGTGATCCGTCTCGAAAACGATCCTTGGCTGGTTCAGAAAGCTGAATTCACCAAGTCGGGTCGTAACAGCGCGATCATGAAGACCAAGCTGAAAAACCTGCTGACCGGTTACAAGACCGAGATCGTTTACAGCGCTGACGACAAACTGGACGACGTAATCCTCGACCGCAAAGAAGCGACCCTGTCCTTCATCAGCGGCGACACCTACACGTTCATGGACACCACCGACTACACCATGTACGAGCTGAACGCTGAAGACATCGAAGCCGTTCTGCCTTTCGTTGAAGAAGGCATGACCGATGTTTGCGAAGCGATCTTCTTCGAAGAGCGTCTGGTTTCCGTAGAACTGCCGACCACCATCGTGCGTCAGGTTGACTACACCGAAGGTTCCGCTCGCGGCGACACTTCCGGCAAGGTAATGAAGCCTGCCAAACTGAAGAACGGCACCGAACTGTCGGTGGCTGACTTCATCGAAATCGGCGACATGATCGAGATCGATACCCGCGAAGGCGGTTCCTACAAAGGCCGTGCTAAATAAGCACAGCTTCAGGAATGAAAAAGCCCGACCATTGAGTCGGGCTTTTTTGTGCCTGAAAGGATGGTGATTAAACCGTCACGTGCAGACGCACATCGACGTTGCCACGGGTGGCGTTGGAGTATGGGCAGACCAGGTGGGCGGCGTCGACCAGGGTTTGCGCATCGGCTTGTTCCAGGCCCGGCAGGCTGACATGCAGGTCGATGTCCAGACCGAAGCCGCCAGGAATGTGGCCGATGCCGACACGGGCAGTGATCGAAGTGTCGTTCGGGATGGCGCGTTTGGTCTGGCTGGCAACGAATTTCAGCGCACCGATAAAGCAGGCGGAGTAGCCGGCGGCGAACAGTTGCTCAGGGTTGGTCGCTGCGCCGCCAGCACCGCCGAGTTCTTTCGGGGTGGCGAGTTTGACGTCGAGGATGTTGTCGCTGGAAACCGCACGACCATCACGGCCGCCAGTGGCAGTTGCAATTGCGGTGTAGAGAGTTTGCATGGTGTGAGCCTCGTGTTGATATGGGTTGTTTGCGCTAAATGATTGCGTGCTAAGTAAGTGCGAAATGAATGTATAGCGCAATTAATTAGCGCGCAAGATAAAATTTTGAAAAAGCTTGGCAAAACCCATTGGGTGCGAGGTCAAGTGTGGGAATAGTGCTGAAATAGAGCCGTCGAGAAGGGGTTCGACGAGCGTAATTTTTTTTGCGGAGCAAGCCGAGTTCGTAAGGACACGCAAGACAACTGTGGGAGCGAGCTTGCTCGCGATAACGGTGTGACATTCAGCATTGATGTTGACTGACACACAGCCATCGCGAGCAGGCTCGCTCCCACAGGGATTTATGTTGGGCTTAAGGTTAGAGGCTCTCTTGCAGATGGCTACGCAAATCCTGCAATTGCGCTTGCAGCGTCCGCAGATGCTCCAGCGTCTGCCCGCTGGCGGCGAGGATGCACTGTGGAATGCTGCGCGCCTTGTCTCGCAGTGCACGACCTTGTTCGGTCAGCTCAACGATCACCACCCGTTCATCCACACGACTGCGGGTGCGACTGAGCAGGCCTTCGACTTCCAGGCGTTTGAGCAGCGGTGTCAGTGAGCCAGGATCCGTCAGCAATTGCGTGCTGATTTCGCCTACGGTCAAACCATCCTTTTGCCACAACACCATCATCGCCAGGTATTGCGGATAGGTCAGGCCCAGCGCTTGCAGCAGCGGTTTATAGACTTTAGTCATTAGCAGCGACGTGGAATGCAGGGCGAAGCAGATCTGGTTGTCCAGCAGCAGCTCTTCGTAGTTATCCGGGGTGTTGCGCTCGGTGGTCATTTCGCAGCCTTGTTCAGTGATCTTCATGAATCTAGCGGACGAATCTTTAATGCACCAGATAATTCAACTATTCGCTGGCCAACGCCATGCTCACTCTGCGTTTCGCTGCCAGCGCTGACTGCGTAGGATGAGCGGCCTGATAGGAAGGGAAATCGCCTGTGATTGAGTTCTTGATGTACCTGGTGTTTGGCGCTGCCTTGGGCACCCTGGGTGGGTTATTCGGTATTGGCGGTGGGTTGATCGCGATCCCGCTGCTGGGTGTGCTGTTCGGCCTCGATCAGCAAATTGCGCAAGGTACGGCGCTGGTGATGGTGGTACCGAATGTGATGCTGGCACTGTGGCGCTATCACCAGCGCAACCGGATTGAAGGGCGTCATGCGCTGCCGCTGGCCTCGATGGGTTTCTGCTTTGCCTGGATCGGTTCGATCTGGGCAGTGGGCATTGACGCGCAAACCATGCGCCTGGGCTTTGTTGCGTTCCTCGTCGCGCTGTCTGCCTACAACCTGGTGCGAATGTTCAGCGCCAAGGTGTCGGCCTCTTCGCAGATGAATTACTCATGGCCATGGCTGGGCGTACTCGGCGCGGCGTCCGGCACCATGGGCGGGTTGTTTGGCGTCGGCGGGGCGGTGGTGGCGACGCCGGTGCTGACCAGCCTGTTCGGCGCCAGCCAGGTGGTTGCGCAGGGGTTGTCGCTGGCGCTGGCGTTGCCCAGCACCGGCGTTACCCTGGTGACTTACGCCGTACACCATCAAGTCGACTGGATGATCGGTGTGCCCTTGGCGGTCGGCGGTCTGATGAGCATCAGTTGGGGCGTGAAAATTGCCCACGCCTTGCCGGAGCGGCGGCTGCGCGGGCTGTTTTGTGGTTTCCTGGTGTTCTGTGCGGTGATGCTCGCCTTTAAAGTTTGAAGCCTTCGACGATGTGTTCGGCCAGGCACTCGGTGATCGGAGACGGGTTGTGCAGGTTACGCACCAGCATAATGCTCGCCTCGGGCAGCAGTGGCAGGTCTTCGGCTTCACCGAGGATGCGCATGTCCGGGGTGATCAGGCTTTCGAGCTGCGCGGTGACGGCCAGACCGGCACTGACCACCGCCATGAGCGCCGACAGGCTCGAGCTGTTATAGGCAACGCGGTAATCGCGGCCCATGGCGTCCAGCGCATTGCAGGCCCACAGCCTGCAGAAACAATCACTGTTGAACATCGCCAGCGGCAACGGCGTCTGCTCGTGGGCACTGAAGCATTGCGCCTCGGCCCAGACAAAACGCTCCTTGCGCAGCAACTCACCGATCTCGTTGCCCGGCTTGCAGGTGACGATGGACAAGTCCAGGTCCTGGCGCAGCAGCAATTGTTTTGATGATTCGCAGTGCACCTCGATCTGGATCAACGGATAGGACTGGGCAAAGCGCCGCAAAATCCCTGGCAGAAAACGCATCACATAATCGTCCGGCGTGCCGATGCGCACCATGCCGACCATGTGTGGCTCGCGCAGGGTGTTGAACACCTCGCTGTGCAGTTTGAGGATGCGCCGGGCGTAGCCGAGCAGCACCTGGCCTTCTGCGGTCAGCCGCACTTGACGGCCGTCGCGCTCGAACAATTGGCGCTGCAACACATCCTCTTCCAGTCGCTTCATCTGCATGCTCACGGCGGACTGGGTACGGTTGACCAATTCACCGGCGCGGGTAAACCCACCTTGATCGGCAATGGCGACGAAGGTGCGCAGCACGTCTGTGTCGATACTTGGGAAGGCAGACATCCATCAATCTCCGAGATGTGTGACATCAGAAACATTCGTTGGATTGATCTTAGACCTGGCGCGACACTTGAGTCATCCCAAACGGAGGGCAACAAGATGAAAGGTCAACATGAATATCCAGCGGTAGAAAAACACTCGATCCACCTGGTGTCCGATCTGCTGCATAAGTTCAGTCGCTGGTACGAACTTCACCGGGAGCGCGAACTGCTGGCGAGTTTGAGCGACGAAGCACTGAAGGACATCGGCATGAGCCGTGCGGATGTAGAGTTCGAGTCGGTAAAACCGTTCTGGAATGATCCGATGCACAAATGAGTAAGGCTCAACTACACAAACCCTCTTGCGATGAGGTAGGTTGCGAGCAGACAAGGAGATGCTCATGCCCGCGACGCTGTCCTTTTCCCTCAACCAGGCTCGGCGTCTGGCGCTGGCTGCCCAAGGGTTCAACGGGCGCCAGTCGCCAGCGACGATCAAACCGATTCAGCTCAATCGTCTGATCGAGCGTTTGGGCGTTCTGCAGATCGATTCGGTCAATGCGTTAGTGCGTTCGCACTACCTTCCCTTGTTTTCCCGCCTCGGCAATTATTCATCCGACTTGCTCGACCAGGCTGCCTGGAGCCAGGGCCGTCGACGCACGCTGTTCGAGTATTGGGGCCATGAAGCGTCGTTGCTGCCCTTGTCGATGTACCCGCTGATGCGCTGGCGCATGTCGCGGGCGACGCGTGGTGAAGATATCTATCAGCAACTGGCAACATTCGGTCGTGAGCAACAGGGCACCATTCGCCGGGTGCTGGCGTCGGTTCAGGAATTGGGTGCGCTGGGGGCCGCAAGCCTCTCGACCCGCCAGGAACGGGCAGGGCCGTGGTGGGACTGGAGTGCGGAAAAACATGCGTTGGAATGGTTGTTCGCCGCCGGTGAAGTGACCGTCGCCGGCCGACGCGGATTCGAGCGGCTCTATGACTTGCCGGAGCGGGTCATTCCCTCGGCGATTCTGCAGCAGCCGCGGCTCAGTGAGGCCGAGGCCCAGCGCGGGCTGTTGCTGCATGCCGCGACAGCCTTGGGCGTTGGCACCGAAAAGGACCTGCGGGATTATTTCCGCCTGAGCCCGACAGACAGTCGTCCACGTCTGGCGGAGCTGGTGGAGGCGGGTGAGTTACTGGTGTGTGAGGTCCAGGACTGGCGGCAGCCGGCGTATTGCCTGCCTGGGCCGAAAGTGCCGCGCAAGGTCGAGTCCAGTGCGCTGCTTTCACCCTTCGATTCGCTGATCTGGGAGCGAAGTCGCACCGAAAGGCTGTTCGACTTCCGCTATCGGCTGGAGATTTATACGCCGCAGGCCAAACGGGTCTACGGCTATTACGTGTTGCCGTTTTTGCACAATGAACGAATTGCTGCGCGGGTGGACCTGCGCGCCGAGCGGGCCTTGGGCCGTTTGGCGGTGCACGCAGTCCATGAAGAAGAGCCGGGGCTGGATGACGAGGGCATGATGGCGCTGGCGGTCAGTCTGCGGCAGATGGGCGATTGGCTGGGGCTTGAACAGGTGCAGTTGAATTGTCAGCGGGTGAGTGCGGCCAGGTTAAGAGTGGCATTGGCTCGGATGGGTAATCCAGCTTGAAAATCGGGATGTACATCAGGACCACAACGACCCCGATCAGCCCCACGATGGCAGCCGACCCGTATCCCCCAGATGTACCCAGCCCCCTGTAGGAGCGAGCTTGCTCGCGATGGCGGAGTGTCAGCCAACAGCCATGCTGAATGGCACACCGCATTCGCGAGCAAGCTCGCTCCCACAGGGATTGTGTGCTTATCCAAGGGCGTGTTTAAGCGTGTTTGGCGTTACTTGATGAAAGCTACAGATCCTTGCGCCGTTGCCTACAACTACGCCAGAATCCGCCGGCTTGTGCGTCTTGTCCCTGGTCTCTATCGTCTGTGCATCGCTGCCAATTCAGCGGTCGGGTTTAGCGACCCAATTAGGTATAAGCGCAACATTGCTCCAGTCTCTAATTGCAGGCCTTTTTATGTCTGTGGTTTCGATATGGTGGCTGTGCGCGGGAGACCTTCGGGTCTGCCGGGTCTTATACCTCCCGGTTCGCTAACCTGCGTACAGCTGCCTCCCTTACTTGTTTAGCGACAGGTTCTGGTGGTTTCACTAGGTATAAAGGAGCTTCACCATGCCCAAACCAACACCCAATCCCCCTGATTCAGAAACCGAAAGCACTACCGCCAAGCGCGCCTCCAACCTCCACCTAAAACCCACCATCCTGAAATCCTCCGCCCCACACAAACCCAGCACTATGTTCTTCATCGCCCCGGACATCGACACCGAAAGCCTGCTGGCCCACGCCTGAGAGTCATTGGCTTCCGCGAGTGTCATGGCCAGTGATTTCGCGACGTTTCTAGAGGGGCCACAGCGCAGTACGTTGTTGGGCATCCAGCAGGTCATCATGCTGGCCGACCTGGCCGTAAACCGGGCACTGGATAACCTCGATCCGCAAGACTGAACACAATCCCTCGCCACATGCGTTCGTCAGGTAGACCGGGTTATCGTTCTTCGCGAGCAAGTCGGATCGCCGCACCGCCGCTCCCACATTTGACCGCATTCATCTGGGAAGACTCGGTCAAATGTGGGAGCGGCGGTGCGGCGATCCGACTTGCTCGCGAAGGCGTCCGCCCATTCAACCCGAACCGATCGGTTGACCCCACCGCGTCCGATACACCCCCAGCGCGCAGCCCCGTAATCGCCAACGGACAAAAACCATGCAGGGCCGCTATCCTTGCCCCATGTTCATCGAGCGGGTTTGCCCATGCTTCAGGTTCGCGGCGTCTTCAAAAGCTATGCCACGCCGCAAGGTCCGCTGCCGGTGTTGCAGGGTGTCGACCTCACGTTGAAACCCGGAAGCAGCCTGGCGCTGATGGGCGAGTCGGGCAGTGGCAAAAGTACCTTGTTGCACCTGATCGCCGGGTTGGACAAGGTCGATCGCGGCAGCATTCGCAGTGGTGAGCATCGGCTGGAGGCGATGAGCGAAGGGCAATTGGCGAACTGGCGACGCGCTGAAATCGGTCTGGTGTTCCAGCAGTTCAACCTGATCGGCAGTCTGCGGGTCGAGGATAATCTGGCGTTTCAGGCGCGACTCGCCGGGCGCCATGATCCACGCTGGCAGGCGCATCTGGTGCTGCGTTTGGGGTTGGGAGATTTACTGCGGCGTTATCCGGAGCAGCTGTCCGGCGGCCAACAACAGCGGGTGGCGTTGGGCCGTGCCTTGGCCTCGAAACCGAAACTATTGTTGGCTGATGAACCCACCGGCAGTCTCGATGAGGCCACCAGCGATGAGGTGTTGAAGTTGTTGCTGGAGCTGCTCGACGACAGCCCAACGGCGTTGTTGATGGTCACCCACAGCCCGAAGGTAGCTGCGCGACTGGCCGAAAAAGTGCTGCTCCAGGGTGGCCGACTGGCTGGCACGGACGAGCGCTGACGTGCGGGTCTTTGGCGAAACGTTGCGGGCGCTGATCAGCCATTGGCGGCAGCATCCTGTGCAGTTTTTCAGTGTGCTGACCGGACTGTGGCTCGCCACCAGCCTGCTGACCGGGGTGCAGGCGTTGAACAGCCATGCGCGGGAAAGCTATGCCCGTGCCAGTCAGTTGATCGGCGGCGAACCCCAGGCCAGCCTCATTGCGGCCAATGGCGGCACCTTTTCTCAGCAAGTCTTTGTCGAGCTGCGCCGCGCGGGCTGGCCGGTATCGCCGGTGCTGCAAGGTCGGGTGGTGCTCAAGGGGCACGAAGACCAGCGATTGCAACTGATGGGCATCGAGCCGGTGTCGTTGCCGGCAGGTTCCGCGGTGGCTGGCCGGGCGTTGGCGATCGAGCAGATCGTCGGGTTTTTCAGTCCGCCGGGCAGCACCTGGATTTCGCCACAGACGTTGCAAGCGTTGGGCCTGCGCGAAGGGGCGCAGCCTTTGAGTGTGAACGGTGAGGCATTGCCTCCGCTGCAGGTTCAAACCGACATGGCCCCCGGTGTGTTGCTGGTAGACATCGGTTTTGCCCAGCAGATTTTGCGGTTGCCCGATCAACTGTCGCGGCTGCTGTTGCCCAAGGATTTCACCGCGACCTTGCCTGATCAATTCAAGGGGCGGCTTCAGCTCAAAACCAGCGGCGAAGAGAACAATCTCGCGCGCCTGACCGAGAGCTTTCATCTGAACCTCGATGCCTTGGGGTTCCTCTCCTTCGTGGTCGGCCTGTTTATCGTTCATGCGGCGATTGGTCTGGCACTGGAACAACGCCGTGGCTTGCTCAGAACCTTGCGCGCCTGCGGGGTCAGTGCACGGATGCTGATTGCCTGCCTCGCCGTCGAGCTGGGTGGGCTGGCTTTGATCGGTGGGCTCGCTGGCGTTGCCAGCGGCTACCTGCTGGCCAGCGTGCTGTTGCCGGACGTCGCCGCCAGTTTACGCGGCCTGTACGGCGCCGAAGTGCCGGGGCAATTGGGCCTCAGTCCACTGTGGTGGCTCAGCGGTGTCGGCCTGAGTTTGCTCGGTGCCTTGTTGGCCGGTGCCAGCAGTCTTCTACGGGCGGCACGCCTGCCGTTGCTGGCCCTGGCCGATCCGCAAGCCTGGCATCAGGCCCACGCGCGCTGGTTGCAGCGCCAAGGATGGTTCGCCGCGATTGCCGCGGTGATCGCGCTGATGGCATTGATCTGGGGCGACAGTCTGGCCAGCGGCTTTGTGCTGATGGCCGCGCTATTGCTCGGTGCTGCATTGGCGTTACCGGTGGTGCTGAGTTCGGTGCTGAACCTGATGCTGAGCCGCGGTCGTTCGGTACTCGGTCAATGGTTTCTTGCCGATTGTCGTCAACAACTGCCGGCCTTGAGCCTGGCGCTGATGGCACTGTTGCTGGCGCTGGCGGCAAACATCGGTGCCGGCAGCATGACCGCCGGTTTTCGCCAGACCTTCAGTGACTGGCTGGAACAACGCCTGAGCGCCGAGCTTTACCTCAACCCACAAAATCCGGCCCAGGCCACAGAGCTGTACACCTGGCTCACACAGCAGCCGCAGCTCACCGCCGTACTGCCCAACTGGCAAGTGTCGATCCAGCTGCAAGGCTGGCCAGCGGAGGTTTTCGGTGTGATCGATCACCCGACCTATCGCCAGCATTGGCCGTTGCTGGAGGCCTTGGGCGATAATCCGTGGAACCGACTGGCCAAGGATGATGCGCTGATGCTCAGCGAACAACTGGCTCGACGGCTGAAGGTGCGCCTCGGCGACCATCTGACAATCCCTACGCCGAACGGCTCCTGGTCGCCGCGGATTGTCGGAATCTACGCCGATTACGGTAATCCCAAAGGCCACATTCTGGTCAACATCGATCACCTGCTGCGCGGTTGGCCGCAGCTGACACCGAACCGTTTCAATCTGCGCATCGACCCGGCATCAATCCCGGCGTTTCTCACCGCGCTGCAAGCACGCTTTGCGCTGGACGACAGCCGCATTGTCGACCAAGCCCGGCTCAAAGCCTGGTCCACCCAAGTGTTCGAGCGTACTTTCGCCGCCACCGCCGCGTTGAACAGCCTGACCCTGTGCGTGGCGGGAGTGGCGTTGTTCATCAGCCTGCTGACCCAGAGCCAGAGTCGCCTCGGGCAACTGGCGCCGCTGTGGGCATTGGGCGTGACACGCCGACAGTTGATGCTGCTCAACCTCGGGCAAACCTGGTTATTGGCCGTGTTGACGCTGGTACTTGCGTTGCCATTGGGCATCGCGCTGGCCTGGTGCCTGGATGCGGTGATCAATGTTCAGGCGTTTGGCTGGAGGCTGCCGTTGCGCGTGTTCCCGGCGCAGCTGTTGCAGTTGATGGGGCTGGCGCTGCTCGCGACATTGCTGGCGTCGGCGTGGCCGCTTTACACGCTGCATCGCACGCAACCGGCCGATCTGTTGAGGACGTTTGCGCATGAGGATTAAGGTCGGTCTTTTACTCTTGGCGGTATTGGGCGGGTGCGACAACTCGGCGCCCGTCGATAAAGGCTTCGCCGGTCTCGGCAGTCAAGCCGCTGCCTTTACCGAAGTGGTGCCCGGTCGGGTGTTCAGCTTCCCGGCGGATCACGGACCGCACGACGGTTTTCGGATTGAATGGTGGTACGTCACCGCCAACCTCAAGGACGATCAGGGCCATGAATTCGGCGTGCAATGGACGTTGTTTCGCAGCGCATTGAAAGCGGCACCCGAGGTCACTGGGTGGGCTAATCAGACCCTCTGGCTGGGGCACGCAGCTGTGACGTCGGCGACGGTGCATCACGCCGCCGAACGCTATGCCCGGGGAGGCGTCGGTCAGGCCGGGGTGAGCGTGCAGCCGTTCAATGCATGGATCGACGATTGGCGGTTCAGCAGTCAGGCGACCGATCCTTTGACCGAGCTTCAACTCAGTGCCCGTGACAAAGGGTTCAGCTATCACCTGCGACTGACGTCCACGCGTCCACTGGTGCTGCAGGGCGACAAGGGTTTCAGTCAGAAATCCGAACAGGGGCAGGCGTCGTACTACTATAGCCAGCCGTTTTTACAGGCCAGCGGTACATTGGAAATTGATGGCAAAGCTTATTCGGTCAGCGGGCCGGCGTGGCTCGACCGCGAGTGGAGCACCCAGCCACTGACCGCGAACCAGACTGGCTGGGACTGGTTTTCCCTGCACCTGGATAGCGGCGAGCAAGTCATGCTGTATCGCATGCGGCAAAAAAACGGCGAGCCTTACCTTACCGGCACCTGGATCGGCGCTCAGGGCCAGACTCAGTTGTTGCACGCGAACGATATCAGTCTCACGCCGCAAGACACCGCGAACGTCGCCGGGCGTTCGATGCCCGTTCGCTGGTCGATCAAAATCCCGGGCAAGCACCTCGACATCACCCTGGATGCCCTCAACCCCAATGCCTGGATGGATTTGCGCATTCCTTACTGGGAAGGCCCCGTGCGTTTGAGTGGCAACCAGGCGGGGCAGGGCTATCTGGAAATGACCGGGTATTAAGATCAAGAGATCGCAGGCTTCGATGTCCATTCCACAGGAACTCCGAACGCCGCCCAACTCTCTACCGTACGAACGCTTTACAGGAGCCCGCCATGAGTGATGACCTCAAACCACCCGACCTTGCGTCCTGGCAGCGCCTGTTCGAAGACAAGGCCTATTGGCAGCAATCCCCCGATGCTCATTACGCCGAGTTGTTGCGAGTGGCTGACGATTTGTTGGGGCAGGGTGCCATCGACCTTGAACAGTGGCAGGCCCTAAAGGCTCAGGCCGTGCAATCGCACAAGGATTCGCCCGCCGTGAACGTCGCCCAGGAGCTCGACGACCCTGACGCTTGAGTCCCGCTGCGGCCAATCGGTCACGCAAGAAACTTCGGACACTCCCTGATCAGCGTCTATGCTGTGGGCACAGACGTCGCTGGGCTGCGGCTCAGCGCTGTTTGCTGCCTCGAACTCACAGGGAATGTACTGCTTATGAAACTTCATGCACTGACTAAAGCCATCACCCTCGCCACCTTGCTGTCCGCCGCCAGTTTCAGCGCCATGGCTGCGGATATCCCGTTGTCAGCCGCCGTGGAAGCCGATCAGGTGGTGACTAAAGTCGTGTCGGTCGATGCCGCCAATCATCAAGTCGTCCTCGAAGGGCCGGAAGGTCGTCAGGTTCATGTGCAAATGACCGACAAGGCAAAGAATCTGGGCAAACTGAAAGTCGGCGATGAGGTAAAAGTCGACGTCATCCATTCAGTCGCGGCGGTCCTCGACACCGACGTCGACAAAGGCCTGCCAGGCACTGTCGAACGTACTGGCGAAATCCGCGCCACCAAAGAAAACCCCAACCCCGGCGGCGAAGCCTACCGGCAGGTGCAGGTTCAACTGAAAATCACCAAAATCGACCTTGCCAAAAATCAGGTGACCTTCGAAGGCCCGGCCGGGAAGTCCAAGACAGTCGATGTCGAAAGACCAGAAGTTCAAGCGAAACTGAAGGACTTGAAGTTAGGGCAGAGCGTTGTGGTGACCTATACCGATATCCTGAAGGTAACCAGTCAGCATTAACAACTCTACGTGCTGATCGTTCTTGTACAGTGTTTTGTATAAGAATGATCAGTTTTAATAGTGGGGCGGGTTGGGTCTGGAAGTTTAAGTAAGATATTTCGATCGACATTTTGTTACATATTGTGTCGATAATTTCATGTGCGTACACACGGACATATCGGCCAACTTCTATTAAAATGTTCCCCGTTCGCCCGGTGTCAGGGCTCTTTACCGGTGCATGGATTGCCAGGCCATTACACTGGGCGAACACCTCCCCCGAAGTGCAATATGCACTTGCAGCAATGCCTATGGGCCAAGTTGAATGTCTAACAATGCCGATTCAACGCATTGCCAAACGGTAGACAGTACCGATGATCATTGTTGCTACTGCGAACCATCGGCTCATCACAAAAACTACAACAGAACCTGAGCCCTGCGAGTAACTGCAGCGCTCCGCTTGTTGCCATTCCAATAAAAGCGGCTCCCCCAGTAGTTTTATCTTTTGCGTTCCACTTCGACTCGGACGCGAAAGTTCTGGAGGGGCGTAAACAAACAACATCGACCAGCAGAGCTGGCCGATGCTTGAAACGATCAGCCAGACTTAGTCAGTGATCGGAGAGCGCCAGTCATCGGAACCTGACGTCCCGCAGACTTCGTGGGTCCAGGTGATTTTGCGGTAGGTGAAATGCACGTCTTGCAGATGGGTGAAGTGCAAGTTCGCCGGGTCTTGGCAGTTATGCATGTAGTCCTTGATGTCGACGATGATCGCGTCTTCAAGCCGGGTGGTGTAGTAGTGTTCCTGGGTGCCTTGAGTCGAGGTGCGGTACCACTTGATTTCGATAGTGGCCATGCGCTCGCCCGACGTCAGGGCCGCCAGCAGCAGTGGGGAAGCCTTGTCGAATACCTTGGTGATCACGACAGGTTTGTGAATGCGCTGACCCGTAGGCTGGCCGGACTGCGGGTCACGCGGGATGATCACTTGGTGGCTGAAACCCTGAACCATGACCTGGTCTTCATGACCTTCCTGGTAGGAGTTGCCAATGGAGTCTGCGGTGAACGCGCCGGCAGTGATCAAACCTTGCTTCTCGCCTGTGACGGACATATACGCGGGTGTAGCCATGGATGCTCTCCTTGCTTAATACGTGAGGGTGCCCGGTAGGTGATATCGCCCGGCGGGCGCCTGGCTGTTTTCAAGGTCCGTGCCATTAGCATGGGGAACTATATAAATCAGTGACTTGAGACGTTTTTATGATCGACGAAAAGAACCTGGGCGACGATCATCTCGAAATATGGGCAAAAGCTTGCGCAGCGCTGCGCAACTTCTTGCGTGCTCGGCATGAGGGGCCTGACAGGCGAGACGATTAGCGTGCAGGCAGGACGTTTCTGATGGGCGGGGGCGCAACTTCTTGCGCGTTAAAGCTTTGCGTCACCGCTCATGGGTGCTTGGCATCCAGTGCAACGAATGGACTGATCGAGCGGTCCATAACAAACACTGAAACGGCTGTGAAATCCCCGAACAACCCTGAACTGAAGTGAGAACGACATGAAAATCCTTATGGTTCTAACGTCCCACGATCAATTGGGTAACACCGGTAAAAAAACCGGTTTCTGGCTGGAAGAATTCGCCGCGCCCTATTTCGCCTTCAAAGATGCCGGCGCTCAGCTGACCCTGGTTTCACCGAAGGGCGGCCAGCCACCGCTGGACCCGAAAAGTGACGAGCCGGGCGCGCAAACCGAGGCCACTGATCGCTTTCGCAAAGACGCCGCGGCTCAATCCGCATTGGCTTCTACCGCCCTGTTGAGCAGTGCGAGAGCGGAAGACTACGACGCGGTTTTCTACCCGGGTGGCCATGGCCCGCTGTGGGACCTGGCCGAAGACAAGAATTCGATCGCGCTGATCGAGGCATTTTACAAAGCCGGTAAACCGGTTGCGGCGGTCTGCCATGCACCGGGCGTATTGCGTCATGTCAAAGGCACGGACGGTCAGCCGTTGGTCAAAGGCAAGCGCGTCACGGGGTTCACCAATAGCGAAGAAGAAGCCGTGCAATTGACGAAGGTCGTGCCGTTTCTAGTGGAGGATATGCTTAAGGAGAAGGGCGGGATTTATTCCAAGGGCGATGATTGGGCGAGCTATGTGGTGACAGATGGCTTGCTGCTGACCGGACAGAATCCAGCGTCTTCGCAGGCGGCTGCCGAGGCATTGCTGACGAAGTTGAAATAAGATCAAAAGATCGTCCGAACGCGGCCTGTAGCAGCTGGCGTAGCCTGCGTTCGGCTGTGTGTAGGAGCGAGCTTGCTCGCGAAGATGGAACATCCGACACATTTTCTGTGGCTGAACGACCATCGCGAGCAAGCTCGCTCCTACACACAGCCGGACGCAGGCTGCTACGAGTTTTCGTCACGCCTCAGTGGAGAGGCCCAGCGCGGCATAGCATTCCACGATCGAACGCCGCTGAGTCTCGGCATACAACCCCAACTCGTCGATGGTCGGCTGCCCCAACGCCTTCTCGAATGCCTGCTGGTTCGAATGCACCCCATAGTGGGTTTGCGCCGCATCCCCCAGGTTCGACTGAAAAATACCCGCCGCACTGACCGGCAGGAAGTCTTCATACACCAGGGGTTCAACCTGCAAATACCCGTCGCTGATCAACGTTTCCAGCGAAGCGGTCTTCAATTCATCCGTCGCCAGGCCTTTTTCCGTGACGAAGTAGCGAAAGTACGCCAGTTCCTGTTGGCGCATGCCTTCGTAGGTGTCAGGAAAGTCGCCAAAGTGTTGGGCCATCAATGTGTTATAGCGGGCGGCGTTGGCTTCGTTGGGAAAATCCTTGAGCTCGTCCCGGGCGGCGTTGAGCAAGCGGTCGTAAAGCGCCCGCCCCTTTGGCGTGAGTGCGGCGCCACGTTGCTCGATTTCGCCAAAGCGGGCGCTATGGCTACCGTGAGATTCGGTTTGGTCGGTGAAGGCGACAGGCTCGTCCAGGGCCTTGAAACTGGTCTGGCGCAGCAGGATCGGGCACTGGCGGCGGGGTGGGCCTTCGATCACGGCTTTAGGGGTGATGCCGTGGGCAGGCATTTGCGCCTGTACGATGTCGATGTCCAGGGTGCGCGGTGTCAGGTGGTTGATGTGCGGGCCATTGAACGCCACGACGTCGGCGATCAGTCGATGCTGAGCGCTGAGTTTCTGGTATTGCTCGGCGGTGACGGTGGCACTGTGGTGCCAGCGGAAGGTTTCCAGGGCTTGCTCGACGAAGTCCCGGGCCTCGGGTTCGGTAAGCCCGCCTTCGGTTTCGGCGCGATCAATGAGCGCCAGCGCCGCTGGCGTGAAGATCGACCGTTTATCCAGAACCGACTGGGCGAACGCTTGCAGCTCCAGGTCTTCGATCAGTTCCAGGCGCAGCAGTGAAGTGAATACCCGGAACGGGCTGACTTGCAGCGCCTCTTCATGCACGGCACGGAACGCGGTGGAATGCACCGGCACACCCGCCGGGGTCAGGTCGTAATAACCCACCGGTTGCATGCCCATCACCGCGAATAACCGGGCCAGGGTTGCCAGTTCAGCGGCGGTGCCGACGCGGATCGCGCCATGACGCTCGAGGTCCAGGCGCTGGATTTCGCCGGTGCTGTTCAACTGCCGGGCGATCTGTGGATCGCTTTCCAGTACGTGGCGGTTGGTCTGTTCCACCAGTTCCATCAGCGCGCCGTACAGAGGCACTTCTTCGCGGTACATGTCGGACATCGCTTTGGAGAAGCGTTGGCGGATCAGGTCGGGGCTGATGAAATTCGGATGGTTCATGAAAAAAATTCCTGGCGCGGTAACGTAAAGGATGAGGGAAAAGATCGCAGCCTTCAGCGACGCCGACAAACGAAGTTTCTGACGGACTTCATTCTGCCAAGGACTGCTTAGTCCCCTGTAGGAGCGAGCTTGCTCGCGAAAAACCCAAGGGCGCTGCTGGACATCCGGTTTACGCGTTACCGTTAACGACCTTCGCGAGCAAGCTCGCTCCTACAGCTGCTACACGGGGAGTTGAGAGCGTTGCGATGCCAAAAACTCCCGATACAAGCGCGCTGTACTGGTCGGCAGCTCCACCATCGGCATGTGGCCAATGTGGTCCCAGACTTCCACACGAAGATCGACGATGCCCTTGCTCCAGATAGCCACGCTGCTGACATCGATCAAGCGATCCTTGCGCCCCCACAGCAACAGCGCCGGGGCCCTGATGTCGGGAAGTTTCGGCTCCATCGGCGGACTGGCGCGAAAATCCTTGAAGATTTCTTCGAGCTCTTCGCGCTGCTGTTGATAACGCAGGGCGATGGCGTCCAGCACCACCCCCGGCACCCACGGCGGCTCGGCCATGGTCATGGCGTAGAAACGCCGGAACTCCTCCCTTGAGTGGATCAGGAACGGGTTATGGCCGTTGGCCAAATGCCGTTCCATGTCACTGATCTCGGGGGCGGTGACGCCGGCCGGGTCGATCAGCGCAACTGAAGCAATCCGGTCCGGGTAAGTCGCCGCCAGCCATGCCGCGATGTAACCGCCCATGGAGTTGCCGATGACATGGACTTTCTCGACACCGCAGACGTCGAGCAACTGGATCATCCGCTTGGCCTGCAAAGGAATGTCATAGCCGCCGCCCGCCTTGAAGCCGGTTTCGCCATGGCCGGCGATGTCAGGGATGATCACTCGATAGTGGCCGACAAAGTGGCGGGCAAAGCGCAGCCAGATGTTCTTGTCGGCGCTGTAACCGTGGAGCATCAGCACGCTGCTGGACGCCTCGTAGGGCCCGCCTTGCCAGGTCGAGACGGTCATTTCGGCGATCGGCACGACGATTTTGTGCAGCCCAAACAACTTGGCTTCCGCGGCCATGTTCAAGTCATAGAGCCAGTACCCGATAGCCGGGTAACTCAACCAGCTCCAGGCCACGAAAACCGCGATTACGACAACCAACACAAGCATCAGGCGTCTTCCTTATACGAGATCAGGACAAAATGTGGTCGCCGGGCTTCAGTGTCCGGGTCAACCGGTGATAACTGAAACTGAACCCCGGAAACATGGCGATCACGTGACCGCTCTTGCTTTGATACCAACTGTGGCAACCCCCCGACTTCCACACCGTGCGTTCCATTTCTCGGTGGATCATTTCAGTGTAGGTACGTTCTGCCTCGGGGCGTACTTCGATACTGCGCAAGCCGTGTTCTTTCAGCGTGCGAATGCAGTCAAGGATGTAGTTCATCTGGGACTCGATGATAAACAGCGCCGACGTGTGGCCGATGCCGGTATTGGGGCCGGTGACGATGAACAGGTTGGGAAAGTCCGGCAGGCTTGTGCCGAGATAGGCCCGCGGATACTCGGCCCAGAAGTCTCTGAGTTGTGTGCCGTTTTTTCCGCTGACCGGGTAGGAAATCACCCCGTCGGTGGCGTCGTAGCCGGTAGACCAGACAATCAGATCGACGTCGATGTGCTGGCCGTCCAGGGTGACGATTGCGCTTTCGTCGATGGCCGCGATCCCTTGTTCGCGGCTGTGCAGGGTGACATTGGAGCGTCCCAGCGCCGGATACAAGGTGCTCGAAATAATCACCCGTTTGCAGCCAATGGTGAAATCCGGTGTCAATTTTCGGCGCAGTTCAGGGTCGGGCACTTGCCGCTTGAGGAAGCGCAGGGCGTGTTGCTGGACCATGTGTATCGCCGGTCTGGAGTATTTGAAGGCAATGACCCGGGTTTCGAATTGCCAATAAATCATCCAGCGCAGCAGCTTGTAGGCCGGTTTGAGCCCCAACAACCAGCGCTGGAACCGGCCGAACGTGCGGTCGGCCCGGGGCAATACCCAGTGGGCCGTGCGCTGGAACACATGCAAATGCTCGACGTCCGGGGCAATCGCCGGAATGACCTGGGCCGCACTGGCACCGCTGCCGACAATCGCGACACGTTTGTGCCGATAATCGTAGGTGTGATCCCAATTATTGGTGTGAAACGTCTTGCCCTGGAACCGTTCCTGGCCCTCGAAGCGCGGGATCACGGGTTGGCTCAGCGGTCCGGTGGCGTTGATCAGGAACTGCGCGTAAAACGTGCCTTTGCTGGCGGTGTGCACGGCCCAGCATTGGCCTATATCGTCCCATTCGATGCGCTCGACATTCGCCCCCAGTACCACTTTGTCCCGCAAGCCAAAGTGCTCTACAACGTGCTGGGTGTAGCGGTGCAGTTCGGCTTGTTCGGCAAACATCTGCGTCCAGCGGTAGGGCGCGAAGGACAGCGAATAGAGCGGTGAGGGCACATCGACCGCCGCGCCGGGGTAGGTATTCTGGCACCAGGTGCCACCGAAAAAGTCCCGTCGCTCGAGCAGGCGAAAATCGTCGATACCTGCCTTGAGCAAATTGATCGCCGCGCACTGGCCGCCAAAACCGCTGCCAATAATCAACACTTGAAAGGTCTGCATGGGCCTCCTTTATTTCGTTATTGTTCGACCCCTTCCTTGATGTATAGCCAATCATTGCGTTCGCGCCTCATGGCTATGCCGCGGTATTCAGGCTGCCAACCGGTGATGGCTATTTAATCTTGCCCTGATAGACTTCGATCACACAGGCAACCCGGTGTTATCAGGTTCCGTTCAGTGGCACAGAGGCCCCTATGGGAAATGCGGGAGTAAAAGGACTTTCATTGGCCAAGAGGCTCTACACTTCGCGAGTCCTGGGTTTGTCGCTGGGTTTGTTGTGTGTGAGCGTGGCGATGTACCCGCTGAACCCGGCGCCCTGGGTCTGGGGGGTAATGCTGTTCAATGGGCTGCTCTGGCCGCATCTGGCTTATCAATGGGCACGTCGTTCCAAGGCTCCGTATCACGCGGAGCACCGCAATCTGCTGGTGGACGCCTTTTTGGGTGGCTTCTGGGTCGCCGCCATGCAATTCAATCCGCTGCCCAGCGCGACCACTATTTCGATGATGGCGATGAACAACGTGGCCATTGGCGGCTTGCGTTTTCTGCTGGCGGGTGGCGTCGCGCAGATTATGGGCGTCGGCGTCGGGTTTCTGCTGTTCAGGCTGGCCTTCATCCCTGAAACCAGTCAGTTGCAGTTGTATGCCTGTTTACCCTTGATGTGCCTGTATCCGCTGGCGCTGGGCTGGCTCTGTTTCCGTCAGGCGCACGCCCTCGGTCGACAAAAGCGTGAATTACTGGCCCTGAGTCGTACCGACAGCCTCACCGGCCTGCTTAATCACGGCACTTGGAAGGATCAGCTGGAAATCGAATTCCAGCGTTGCCAGCGCCAGCAGCGGGGCGGTGCGATTGCGCTGATCGACATTGACCACTTCAAAGCCATCAACGACACCTACGGCCATGTTGCCGGTGACATCGTATTGCGTCAGTTGAGCAAGGTGCTCAAACAGAACCTGCGAGCGACCGATATCGCCGGGCGTTACGGCGGCGATGAATTTTGCGTGATCCTCCCTGACCTGCCGCTGGCGAGTGCTGCTGCAGCCATGGATGCCCTGCGCGCTCGCTTCGCCACCCTGGGCTACGAGCAGAGCCCGGCGCTGAAAGTCAGCCTGAGCATCGGCCTGGCGGCCTTCAGCCCGGCCCACACCGACGCGACCCTGTGGCTCAACGACGCCGACCAGGCGCTGTATGCAGCCAAGACCACCGGCCGTAACCGCGTCATCTGCTGCGGGTCTCAGCATGAGGTGCTTGATTCAGTGTGAACTGACCCGACGCCTTCGCGAGCAGGCTCGCTCCCACATTGGATCTCCAGTGTTCACAACCCCCTGTGGGAGCGAGCCTGCTCGCGAAGGCGTCGGGTCAGTTCACACCCTCACACTGGCTGAACCATTATTCTTTAACGCTCATAAACTCTTGCGCCCAACGGATGTATTCCTCCGGCTGCGTGTAGGTATGAGTCAGTTCGGTGGCGCTTAAATCCGACGCCTGGGTAAAGATCTGCCGTTGTTCGCGCAGGCTGTCGTATGTCGCCTTGATGGCGGCGAAGTACGCGCCATGGCCGTCGATGGTGACGCGTACACCCAGTTCGGCCAGGCGTTTATCGTCGCGTAGCGCCGGATTGCCGTAGGTGACCAGCATCAGCGGTACGCTCAGGTGCTCGGCAATTTTCTCAAGCTGGTCGAAATCCTGTACACCGACCATGCAAATCCCGTCCGCGCCAGCGTTTTGATAGTGCCGGGTGCGGCTGATGATTTCCTGAATCGGCAGGATGCCGGCGTTGGTGCGGGCAATGATCGCCATTTCCGAGTCGCACCGGGCTTCCAGTGCCGCACGAATTTTGCCGACACCTTCCGCCACCCCGATAAGGTCGGTGGATTTGCGGCCGAATTGTGCCGGCAGCAGGGTGTCTTCGATGGTCAGGGCGGCGACGCCGGCGCGTTCGAGTTCGACGATGGTGCGCATGACGTTGAGTGCGTTGCCATAGCCGTGGTCGGCGTCGGCGATGACCGGCAATTGGGCGACACGACCGATGCGGGTGGCCTGCTCGGCGAATTCGCTGAGGGTGATCAAGGCAAAGTCAGGGGCGCCTAATACTTGCAGCGACGCGACCGAACCGCCCAGGATGCCGACTTCAAAACCCAGGTCGGCGGCAATGCGGGCCGACATTGGGTCGAAGACCGATGCGGTGTGATAGCAAGTGTTGGAAGCGAACAGTTCGCGAAAATTACGGCGCAAATCTTGATGGGAAAGCCTGGACATACAAGTTCCACCACTGCAATTGGAATGGAAAGGCTTGAGCAAAAGTGTCAACGCCGAATGAATAAAAGGCTATCACGCGGACGGCGGGAAGATGATGACGAATTTGCAGCGGTGCAGGCGCCTGTCGATCACGCCGCCACGGCCTGGCACCGTTGACTGAGCAGCGGCACAGCACGTACCGAGTTGCCGGGTTGCAATTGCAGGCGCTTGGCGGTGAGGCGGTCGACGATCAGGCTGTTGCCCGCCAGTCGCGCCGGGGCCGCGGTGATGCGGCTGTTTTCCAGACGACGATTGTGGATCAGCCAAACCGGAGCCTGGTCGTCCGGTGTGCCGATCGACAGCACCAGCGTTTGGCTGTCGCGCACGGTACGTACGTTCGACACCGGGGCTTCGATGACCGGGCCGGCGTCGAAGATGTCGATGTAACCCTGGTGGGCAAAACCTTCGGCGGCAAGGATTTTCAGGGCCGGCTCGGTGTTCGGGTGTGGCTTGCCGATGACGGCCTGGGCCTGCTCGGTGAGCAGGCAAGTGTAGAGTGGTTGGCGCGGCATCAGTTCGGCGATGAACGATTTGTTACCCAAGCCGGACAAGTGATCGGCATGGCTGAAATCCATCTTGAAAAAGTGCCGGCCCAGGCTGTCCCAGAACGGTGAACAACCTTGTTCGTCGGCGCTGCCGCGTAACTCGGCAATGAGTTTGTCGCCAAACAGATGTGGGAACTCGGCCACAAACAACAAGCGCGCCAAGGATAACAATCGACCGCTATTGCCCTGGCGCTGATCGGGTCGCAGGAACAGCGAGCAGAGTTCCGATTGCCCGGTCATTTCATTGTTCAGGAACAAGGTCGGGATCTGGCGCTGGATACCCAGGTCCGGTGAAGAATTGACCGTGAGACCGACCCGGTAGTTGTACCAGGGCTCACGCAGGCCCACGGCCCCCGACATGGCACTGACTCCCACGACTTGCTGATCGTCGTCTTCGAGCACGAACAGGTAATCGGCATCGGCGCGCTCAACCTGATCGGCGAAGGTCCGTTGCGCCCAGCGCACTCGGTGGGCCAGGCGGTCTTCGTTAACCGGCAGGGTGGTGAGCCCGGGGCCGGCCAGTCGCACCAGCGCGAGCAAGGCGGGCAAGTCGGTGACTAGAACCGGACGGACAATCATGATGCTGCTCCTTCTTTGCACGGGCTCGATTGCTGTCGCCGGATACGGGGCCAGGTGAAGTTCACAGAGCGATCAGCCGGACCGGGCTGCCATCAGCCACCCTGAGCGCTGCGCACATCTCGCGACTCAAGGCCACGGGTTGCCCGACGTTGTGGTCCAGTTCAGCGACAATCGCACGATAGTCCTGTAGCGAGTCGTTGCTCACCAGGTACTTGCCTCGGGCATCGATGGACGTAACCGGCTTCGCCGTGCCGGTCTGACTTTGGGCGATGGAGCGAATGCCGCACAGACGTGCATAGAGCGTCGGCCCCCCGTCGAACAGGTCGATGTAGCTGTTGGTTTCGAACCCTTCGCGTTCGAGGATATCGAAGGCATCCTGGCCGTCGGGATGAATCCGGCCAATGCAGTCCTGTGCGGCCTTGGGCAACATCGGCACGTAGATCGGGTATTGCGGCATCAGTTCGGCGAGGAACGTGCGGCTTTCCAGGCCGCAGAGCCGCTCGGCCTCGGCATAGGGCAGGTCAAAGAAATGCTTGCCGACGGCATCCCAGAACGGCGATTGATCGTCATCGCTGCTGAAACCGACGATCTCGGTGATCACCGCTTCGGCAAAGCGTCGCGAGTGAGCGGCAATGAACATCAGTCGCCCCCGTGACAGCAACTCGGAAAACGCTGTTCGCGCGAGTGCCGCATCAATGTGAAAACCCCGCAGCAACGTGTGGCCGCTGAGGTCATGACATAACGACAGTGCCGGCACGCCATGCTCGATGTTCAATTCCCGCGAGGCGCTGTTGAACGGCCGGTTGCGCAAGCTATAGAACGGTTCTCTGAAACCGGTGGTGGCGAGAATTTCCGAGCAGCCGACCAAGTTTTGGGTCGACAGATCTTCAAGCACGAAGAAGTAATTCTCCGGGCCGTGACCCTGAACGTCTTTTTCGAATGAGGCGCAGGAGTCGAGAATCCGCTCTTTCAAGCGATCGCTGTCGTCCGGCAAGGACGTGACCCCCACCAGGCTTTCCCGGGCAAGTCGCTGCAACTGAGGCAGGTCGGTAATCTCGACTGGACGTAAGACCAGCATGGATGCACTCCTGTATCAAAAGGTTCGGCGGTTAGCACCGAACCTGACTATCACTGTCGGTTTCCATGCGGTAAATCGGCGGATGCCTGAAATTTTGTCAGACACTGCTCTTTTTCTTGTCAGCTGTCGGGCGGGGTGGGGCCTGCCGCTCTGGAACCCGGTTTATCGGGGTACTGAACGGGGGGCGAAATTGAGCAACGGGAGGAGGGGGATCGCTGAGAGTGGGCATCCGGGCTCCTGCTGGATGGGGTTGTTTTGATTGGGTAGTCCGTGAAAGCAGTATTTATTTAACGTCGGCTCGCTGTCTAGTTTATTTTTGTGGGTTTTTTCAGAGTCCCCAAGTAGGGCGAAAAGCCTGTGTGACCGGGGTTACAGGGATGTCGATAGCTCTTGTAGGTCATCACCTAAAGGCGTGTCGGAAAAAGACGAAAAACGACTTGAATCCACTACCACTGCCTGAAACGAAACGCCCCCAATAGCGTTTCTTACGGCACAATTGCGCGAGCATTGGCGGCGTGATGCCGATTTCCATTCCCATCGACAGAGTGAACGTTCGTGCAGGCGACCCGTTTGACCTTGCTGTGCCACGCTCGAACCGTCGCACAGAAATTGGCGTGTTTTCCTACGGATGAGCCCGTGGAGATGGATTGGCAATTAGCGAGGGGCACGCGCGCCGCTCAGTTCAAGAAGCGGCCGCGCCTGCTCAGCGGTCCTGAACTGCGCACGCGGCAAACCGCCGAGTTGTTCGGCAGCGATGTGGAGCTCGTCACGGCGTTGAGCGATTGCGATTTCGGACGCTGGAAAGGCGCACGAATCGACGACCTGCAAAAGTCTGAACCCGAGGCATTGCAGGTGTGGCTCGATGATCCGCATTCGGCGCCTCATGGTGGTGAGTCGGTGACGCAACTCGGGCAGCGAGTGGCCGCGTGGCTGACGACCCTGGAGGCCACACCTGGGCACTTCGTTGCCATCACCCATCCGTTTGTCATTCGCGCCGCACTGACACAGGTGCTGCACAGCGCGGCGTTTAACCTGATTGACGTTGAGCCGCTGTCGGCCATCGAATTGCGGTTCAACGGCCGCTGGCGGCTGCGTCTGCCGGGCACGGACTTTGAAGGAAAGCATTGATGAAAAAGCTGCTGGTCATCGGCATCGGCGCCGGCAACCCCGACTACATCACGATGCAGGCCGTGAAAGCGCTGAACCGCGTCGACGTGTTTTTTCTCATGGACAAGGGCCAGAGCAAAGACACGCTTATCGACCTGCGCCGCGAGATTTGTCAGCGCTACATCACCGGGAGCGATTACCGTTTTGTGCAAGCCAACAGCCCGGAGCGCGAGCGCGGCGATGTGGACTACACGTCCAGTGTCGAGGCGCTTAACCTTGCCAAGCAGCGGACTTTCGAACGGCTGATTAATGAAGAAATGACCGACACCCAGTGCGGCGCTTTCCTGGTGTGGGGTGATCCGGCGTTGTACGACAGTACCGTGCGGATCTTGCAGACGATTTTGGCGTCAGGTCGCTGTGATTTCGAATTCGAGGTGATACCCGGCATCACCAGTGTTCAGGCATTGGCGGCGCAGCATAAGGTGCCGTTGAATCGTATCGGCAAGTCGATCGAGATCACCACCGGCCGCCGGTTGGCGGCGGGGCAGGTGAGCGATGCTGACAGCCTGGTGGTGATGCTCGACGCAGAAGATTCCTACCATCAAGTGGCGGATCAGGAGACAGAGATTTACTGGGGCGCCTACCTGGGGACGCCGGATGAAATCCTGATCAGCGGCAAACTCAAGGACGTGGCGGATGAGATCGAACGGGTGCGCAAGGCGGCCAGGCAGGCCAATGGCTGGATTATGGATACCTACCTGTTGCGCAAGCCTTGAAAAAATTGGTGTCTGAACCGGCCCCATCGCGAGCAAGCTCGCTCCCACAGGGATCTCCAGTGTTCACATAATCCCTGTGGGAGCGAGCCTGCTCGCGATGGGGCCCGAAAGAACACCTCAAGAAATCGCCTTGACCTCCCGCCCAAACCGTTCCCGATACACCGACGGTGGCACGCCGACCACGCTGCGAAACGCTACCCGAAAACTGTCGACCGAGCGATACCCGCAGTGCTGGGCAATCTGGTCCGTATTCTGGTTTGTGCTTTCCAGCAATTCGCGAGCCCGACCCAGGCGCTCATGTTGCAACCACGTCTTGGGGGACTGGCCGCTGGCTTCTGTGAAACGACGCAGGAATGTCCGTTCACTCATCGCGGCTTCGCTGGCGAGGTCGCGAACCTCCAGCGGTTCATGCAAGCGCTCGCGCGCCCACTGCATCACGCGGGAAAGATCGCTGCGCGGTGTAGGACTGACCGGTGTCGGAATGAACTGCGCCTGGCCGCCCGTGCGTTGCGGCGACATCACCAGACGCCGCGCCACCGAATTGGCGACTTGGGTGCCGAAGTCCCGCGCCACCAGATGCAGGCAGGCGTCGATGCCGGCCGCGCTGCCGGCCGAAGTGATCAACTGACCCGAGTCGACGTAAAGCACGTCTGGGTTCACCAGAATGTTCGGGAAACGCGCGGCCAGTTCAGCGGTATAGCGCCAGTGCGTGGTGGCGCCGTGACCGTCGAGCAAACCGGTGGCCGCCAGCACAAACACTCCGGAGCAGATCGACAGCAAACGCGCACCCCGGGCGTGGGCCTGGCGCAAGGCCACGAGCAACGCCTCGGGCACCGGCGCGCAGCGGTCGCGCCAGCCGGGAATGATGATGGTCCGGGCGTCGTCGAGTAGTTCCATGCCGCCATCGGCCAACACCTGAATGCCGCCCATGGCGCGCATCGGGCCTTGGTCCACCGCGACGATTCGATGCTCGTACCATGGGAAGTCGAACTCGGGCCGGGTCAACCCGAAGATCTCCACGGCGATGCCGAATTCGAAGGTACAGAGGCCGTCGTAGGCCAGAATCGCGACTAATCCAGGGGAGGGCTGCATTTGGCGGAAAGTTCCCGGTGAGTGTCTTGTGCGCCACTGTAGCGTCAAGCGCTGGGCGGATAAAGTCTCTCACACCCACCGAGACTTTGGAGTACAGCACATGACCAGCCTGGTCCGCGCCATTCCCGCCGCCCCATCGGCAATAGCCCTCATGCATTTCAGCAACCGTCTGACTTTCGAAACTGACTGTTCTGACGTCTACAGCAGCCAACAGTCCGCTGATGTGGATTTTGTCCTCGTCGACGTGCGCGGTCCGCTGGCGTTCGAGCGTGGCCATGTGCCGGGCGCGATCAACATTCCAGGCCGACTGTTGACTGCCGAAGGTTTGGCGGCTTATCCAAAATCCACCTTGTTTGTGGTTTATTGCGCCGGGCCACACTGTAACGGCGCCAATAAGGCCGCCGTGAAACTGGCGGCGCTGGGTTATCCGGTCAAAGAGATGATTGGCGGGGTGACCGGGTGGCTGGATGAAGGGTTTGAGTTGAGCACTGAGGCCAGAGCGGTGAGCGCCGTGATGGGTTGTGAATGTTGAGTTAGCAGAAAAGATCGCAGCCTCGTTTCACTCGACAGCTGCTACAGGATTGAGTGTGCATAGGGTCACGGAGCTGCCGCAGGCTGCGATCTTTTGATCTTGCTGTTTAAACCGCCGCCCACCACTCATCCAGCGTCGCCTGCAACCAGTCAAAAACGGCGGCATAGTCGGCGCTGTCCTGCGGCTCCCGTGGCAACGGCGACTCCTCTCCAAAATGCGCATTGAGCGTCGCCACCGATTGAGCATTCCACTCCGGGTGAAACTGCAAGCCCACCCGCGTCGGCCCGACGCAATACATCTGCTGCTCACATCGATCACTGCTGGCCAGCAGTAGGGCGTCAGACGGGAGATCGATGGCGTCTTCGTGCCATTCAAGCACCTTCAACGTCTGGCCATCGGCGAACGTCACCGAGGTCCAGCCGGTTTCGGTGAGTGCCATCCGTCGTACATTCCCGCCCATACCCAGCGCCAGTAACTGTGCGCCCAGGCAAATGGCAAAGACGGCCGCACCTTTCTCCAGGCTGTTCGCCAACCACTGGCGTTCGGTTTCCAGCCATGCAGGTCCAGCGTTTGACTCGTAAGGCCCGCCCAGCAAAACCACTGGAGCAGCACTCACTGCTGGCAACTGGCCGAGGTCGGCGCGAAACACCTCCAGCGTCAATCCTCGCAACGCGGCCCATTCGGCAATGGCGCCGGGGCCCTCGGCGGGGTGATGCTGGATCAGGTTCAACGTTCGCATCGCGCTTTTCATGTCGGCCACCTTTTTATAAATATTTGTCGCTTGAACACAATTTACCCTCCTGAAGCCACTCTAGACTGCCGGCCACTTCGGTCTTGATCAACCGAAAGCTGCCAATAAGAGTCTCCGCACACGGGAGTTATAAATGAAAAAGCTAGTGATGTTCGGTGCCCTGGCACTGTCGATGTTGTCCTTGACCGCTGTGGCCGAAGACGCCAAGCCGATCCGCATCGGTATCGAAGCCGGTTACCCGCCATTCTCGATGAAAACCCCTGACGGCAAACTCACTGGTTTCGACGTGGACATCGGCGACGCACTGTGTGAACAGATGAAAGTGAAGTGCACGTGGGTCGAGCAAGAGTTCGACGGCCTGATCCCGGCCCTGAAGGTCAAGAAAATCGACGCCATTCTGTCGTCCATGACCATCACCGACGACCGTAAAAAGAACGTCGATTTCACGATCAAGTACTACCACACGCCGGCACGTTTCGTGATGAAAGCAGGGTCTGACGTCAAAGACCCGCTGACCGAACTCAAGGGCAAGAAAGTCGGTGTGCTGCGCGCCAGTACCCACGACCGCTTCGCCACCGAAGTGCTGGAGCCGGCCGGCATTATCCTGGTGCGTTATGGTTCCCAGCAGGAAGCCAACCTGGACATGGTGTCCGGCCGCATTGACGCGCTGCTGGCCGACTCGGTCAACCTGGACGACGGTTTCCTGAAAACCGACGCCGGTAAAGGTTTCGCGTTCGTAGGGCCAGAGTATAACGATCCGAAATACTTCGGTGGCGGCGCCGGTATCGCCGTGCGCAAGGGCGATACCGCCCTGGCTGAGCAGTTCAATACCGCTATCAATGAAATCCGCGCCAACGGCAAGTACAAGCAAGTGCAGGACAAGTACTTCAAGTTTGACGTTTACGGCGAGTAATCGATCCGTTCTGTAGGAGCGAGCTTGCTCGCGAAGGACTTGAGGGCAACGCGTTTATTCTAGAAGAACGCGTTATCGTTAACGTCCTTCGCGAGCAAGCTCGCTCCTACAGATTTCACAGGAGTTCCCATGCAACGCATCGACCATCCACTGCCCTGGAGCCACCTGGGGACCGAACGCACACTCAGTGTTTTTCGTTATGGCGCTGGCACTCGCAAGGTCTACATCCAGGCCAGCCTGCACGCTGACGAATTGCCGGGCATGCGCACAGCCTGGGAATTGAAAAAACGCCTGACTGAACTGGAAACCCAGGGACAGCTGCAAGGCGTGATCGAACTGGTGCCGGTGGCCAACCCCATCGGCCTCGATCAACACCTGCAAGGCAGCCACATGGGCCGCTTCGAACTGGGCAGTGGCAAGAACTTCAACCGCTCGTTCGTCGAACTCAGTGCACCGGTGGCCGAGTTGATCGGTGATCGTTTGGGTGCCGACGCCGACGCCAACATCGCGCTGATTCGCCAGACCATGGGCCAGGTCCTCGATGGCTTGCCCGCGCCGGTTTCGCAGCTGGAAGCCATGCACCGGTTGCTGCTGCGCCACGCTTGTGACGCCGACATCACCCTGGATCTGCATTGCGATTTTGATGCGGCGATCCATATCTACGCGTTGCCGCAACACTGGCCGCAATGGCAATCCCTGGCGGCGCGCCTGAAGGCCGGGGTGGCGTTGCTGTGTGAAGATTCCGGCGGCAGCTCGTTCGACGAGTCCTGTTCTTCGCCGTGGTTGCGTCTGGCAAGGGCGTACCCCAAGGCCGCGATTCCGCCGGCCAACCTGGCGACGACGCTGGAGTTGGGCAGCATGGGCGACACCCGGGTCGAGCAGGCCCAGGCCAATTGCGAGGCGATTCTTGGGTTCCTCGCCGAGCAAGGCTTCATCAAAGGCACCTGGCCGCAGGCTCCGAGCGAATGCTGCGAAGGCATGCCGTTCGAGGGCACCCAATACCTGTTTGCGCCGCATCATGGCGTGGTCAGTTTTTTGCGTGAGGCCGGTGAGTGGGTCGAGCAGGGGGACGCGCTGTTTGAAGTAGTCGACCCGTTGAACGACCGCGTCACCACCGTTTGTGCCGGAACCAGTGGGGTGTTGTTTGCGATTGATCGCGGGCGGTATACCCAGCCGGGCACGTGGCAGGCGAAGGTCGCTGGGCGTGAGCCGATTCGGGTGGGGAAATTGATTAACGATTGACGGCGTAATCTTCGGCGCCTCATAGGGCCTCTTCGCGAGCAGGCTCGCTCCCACAGGGGATGCATTTCAAATGTGGGAGCGAGCTTGCTCCGGGCGGCGTTCCGACGATAGCGGCATCAGCAACGGCCAAAATCCTTCGGTAAGCTCCACAGTGTTAGGCTCTCTCCGAATCCTGCGCACTGTAAAGGAAGCTTTATGTTGAAGTTTTTCGCTCTGCTGACGCTGTTGGTGTCCGCCACCGTCCACGCTCAAACCCCGCTGCAAACCGATCTGCCGCTCAAGTACCTGGAGCAGGCCAACCCTGAGACGCGCAATCAGCCCCTGGTGATTTTCCTTCACGGTACCGGCAGTAACGAGCAGGACCTGTTTGGCATCAAGGATGAATTGCCCGCGCAATACACCTTCCTGTCGGTGCGCGCACCCATGGAGATGGAAGAGGGCAGTTACCAATGGTTTCGCAAGAAGGGCGAAGGTGCCTACAACGGTGAGACGGACGATCTGAAGACCAGTGGCCAGTTGCTGTTGGATTTTGTCGCACAGGCGGTGAAGAAATATCACACCGAGGCGAACAAGGTTTTCCTGGTGGGTTTCAGTCAGGGCGCGATCATGTCCTACGAGGTCGGCTTGCGTCACCCCGAGGCGATGGGTGGGATTGCCGCATTGAGCGGACGGATTCTGCCGGTGCTCAAGTCCGGACTCAAACCGGATGAAAAACGCCAGGCGCTGGCGATTTTCATCGGTCATGGCACTGCGGACAAACGCCTTCCCTACACCGACGGCACTGACGCCGACCAGGTATTGCAAGACTTGTCACTCAAGCCTGAGTTTCATGCCTATCCGGGGTTAGGCCATAACATCAGCGACGCCGAGATGCAGGATTTGAACGCCTGGCTGCAGCGCCTCAATCCCTGAGCCTTACTTGCCGCTGACGATCTGGTTGATCAACGTTTCGTGGGCGGCCATGTCAGCGGGGCGGGAGATAACCTGAACGACAGCCATGCGAGTGCCGGACGCCGCTATCAGCGTCGAGTTGAGGGTCATGCCCCCCCCTTGTTGGGCTGTACCGTCAACCTGTCGGATGCCCAGCCCGGTGTTTTTTTGGGTCAGGCTTTTTTCGCTCAATTTGTTGTAATCCGGTAAAGATTTACGTTGTGAATTGTCGAAGTCGGCCACGGTGTCATCGAGAAACGTACCGTCGTTGTCCTTGACCTTGACGCCATCGGGGAGGTTATTCTCCGCGGCGATCACCACCGTCTTGGTGGTCTCGTTGCTGTACAGGGTGCCGCTCGCGCCCGTGGAGCTGGCTGGCAACGGGCTGGCGATGAAGCCCTTGGGCAGGGTGAAGGTGAACTTACCGTCGAGCATCGAGACTTTCTGTGCCGAATCACCGGTGGTGGCCTTTTTTGCAGCCTGCACATTCAAAATTGCCAGACTGGACGCGGCCACAAGCAACAGAACTACGGCTTTCTTGCTTAACACTGACATTCGAATTCTCCAGGGATGGTCGCGCTATGGGGGCGATCATCCCATGGCGGTTGTGAAGCATCCAGCCTGGCGTAACTGTCGGCGATTGGTGGGTGAACCCCATTTGATTGACGTACAAGCTTTTCGCACTAGTCGTTCGAAATAATCGAAGGCGTTGTGGGGGTTTTGGCAGTGGGCTGTGAGGTGGCAATGACGGCACCGGCGATAATCAGCAGGGCGGGGACGATCAGCATCGGGCTGGCATGGCTGCGCCCCACGGTGATCAACAGCACTGTGGAAATCAGCGGGGCCAGGTAGGAAAGCGCCCCGAGTGTCGCCAGACTTCCGCGCTTGGTGGCGTGGTCCCAGGCAAAAAACGCCAGCCCGACCGGTCCCAGGCCGAGGACAATAATCGCGGCCCATTGGCTGCCATCGGGTCGTACCGTGGTTTCGAATGCCAGATGACACGCCAGTCCCGCCAGGGCAACCAAGCCGCAGATGCCGCCGATGATGTTGCTGGGCACTTCACTGAACCGGCGGTTGAACACCGAGTAAACCGCCCAGATAAGCGCACAACCGAACGCGGCGAGATAACCGGCGATGGGCATCGCGGTACCGGCATCGGGCACTCGCTGGAGCATGATGAACGCCGTTCCAGCCAGGCCCAGCAGCGCGCCGAGCATTTGCCGCTTGTGCAGGCTTTCTCCGACCGATAACGCCGAGAGCAGCACCAGCAACAGCGGCCAAAGGTAGTTGATCAGGCTGGCTTCTGCCGCCGGGGCGGCCTTGAGCGCGAAAAAGTACAACGCGTGATAAACGAAAATTCCGACGAAGCCCGTCGCCCATACGGCCCAGGGTTGACGCCAGCTACTGAAGCCGGCAATTCCGCGTCGACCGAGAATCAACAGGCTCGCGACGAACGCTACGCCGAATCCCAGCGTCAGCAGTTCAAAGGGCGGAATGCCTTCGGTGAGTGTGGTCAGCAAGGCCAGGGAGGACCAGAGCACTATCGCAATCACGCCGACGGCCGTGGCGGCAGTGGCGTTTTGGAGCTGAGTCATGTCTGTTCCTTCAGCGCGATGAGCGGGCGACGATCCTGGCCCGATGACCTCAATGAGCTTAGCGCTTGATCGCCGTACGTCCAGTGTCCGCCCCTCTGGAGTCCGGACTCGCGTTCACTGGTTTTGCCAGTAAACGCTTAGTCACCCCGAGCATCGACACCGAGACTGCAATACCGAGGACGAACGCGGACAAACCCATGCCGGGCAGCGCCAGCGACAGCACCAGGCAAAACGCCGCGAACGAATACATGCCGGTGGCGGTGGCTCGTAGCAATGCGGCAGTAAAGGCCGGGCCGCGGGCTTGCTGGGAGAACACCGCCATCACGCTGCCCAGCACCGGGAATACCGCGAGCAGCCCACTCCAGCGGTCGCCGACGGTGCTGGCCAACACCGTCACGGCGAGGGTGAGCAGGGCACCGGCCATCATGCGCAGCAGCAGTTTGTCGGATTTCGGTGCCGGGCCTGAAACGAGCGGTTTGACCTGCGGAAACAAATAAGGCGCAGCCAACAGTGCGCTGGCGGCAGCGATCACTGAAAAGGTCAGGGAGGGAGGGATTACCGACAGCACCACGGCCGCTGTGGCCCAAACCAGCAAGGAAAAGCTCAGTGCCCACGGCCACGTGGCGCGTTGTGCGACCTGGGCGTAGGTCACGCAGAAGGCAATCATCGCGAACATGGCCGATAACGCCGCCGTCGCCGATTGAGCGGCGAACACCTGGCCTTGTTCGATGGCGAGGAAAAACAGAATCGGCCCGACCACCACCGGCAACCCCGACAGCCAACCGGCAACGCTCGGACCCCAGCGTTTGCCCGCAAGGGAAATCAGCAAAAGAAATCCGGGAATCACCAACAGTTTGAGCATCAGCACGCACGCATCTCCGACCTGTTTGAGATGGCAACGTTAGCATTGCGTGTAATGAATTGCTCTGTAGGTTGGGTGATTTTGTATACAAAAACAAATCGTAAACTGTAGGAGCGAGCTTGCTCGCGATGGTCGTTAACGATGACGGCGTAATCCTGACACCCCGCGCTGCTCTCTAGTGCATCGTCGGAACGCCGCCCGGAGCGAGCTCGCTCCTACAGTTGATCTGCACCCTGTGGGCGAGGTAAAAAGAACCCGGTGTGACAGGCGCCACACCGGGTGTTTTGCCAGACTGCAGCGGATCTTCGTGGGTCCCCGCGCAGTCTGTTGAACGCTTTACGCCCGCTCGATCGCCAACGCAACGCCCTGACCGCCACCGATGCACAAGGTGGCGAGGCCTTTCTTGGCGTCGCGCTTGATCATTTCATGCAGCAAGGTCACCAGTACCCGGCAACCCGATGCACCGATCGGGTGACCGAGGGCAATGGCGCCGCCGTTGACGTTGACCTTGTTCAAGTCCCATTCCAGGTCCTTGGCCACCGCCAGGGATTGCGCGGCGAAGGCTTCGTTGGCTTCGATCAGGTCCAGTTGATCGATGGACCAGCCGGCCTTGTCCAGGCAGCGGCGAGTGGCCGACACCGGACCGATGCCCATGATCGCCGGGTCGACGCCCGCGTTGGCGTAAGCGGCAATTTTGGCGAGTACTGGCAGGCCCAGGGCCTTGGCTTTGTCGGCGCTCATCAGGATCACAGCGGCGGCGCCGTCGTTCAGGGACGACGCGTTACCGGCGGTCACCGAACCGTCCTTTTTGAAGGCCGGTTTCAGTTTGCCCAGCGCTTCGGCCGTGGTGCCTGCGCGCGGCTGTTCATCGGTGGCGAAGGACAGCGGATCGCCCTTGCGCTGGGGAATCAGGATCGGCGTGATCTCATCGGCAAACCGTCCGGCTTCGATGGCGGCCGTGGCTTTCTGTTGCGAGGCCGCGGCGAAGGCGTCCTGTTGTTCGCGGGTCAGGTTGTACTTGTCCGCCAGGTTCTCGGCAGTGATGCCCATGTGGTAATCGTTGAACGCATCCCACAGACCGTCGCTGATCATGGTGTCGACGATTTGTGCGTTGCCCATGCGCAGACCGGTGCGAGCGCCGGGCATGACGTAGTTGGACAGGCTCATGTTTTCCTGACCGCCGGCAATGATCACCTCGGCATCGCCACAGCGAATGGCCTGGGTCGCCAAATGCAGGGCCTTGAGACCCGAACCGCAAACCTTGTTCAACGTCATGGCGGGCACGGTGAAGGGCAGGCCGGCCTTGATGGCGGACTGGCGGGCAGGGTTTTGCCCGGCGCCAGCGGTCAACACCTGGCCCATGATCACTTCATCGACTTCGGCCGGGTTCAGGCCGGTTTGCGCCAGCAACTGACGGATCACCGCAGCGCCCAAATCAACGGCAGAAACATTGGCCAGGGAACCCTGGAAACTGCCGATCGCGGTGCGCGTGGCGGCAACAATGACGACTTCTTGCATGGAATGATTCCTCACTGGGCAGCGAACTGCATTTCCGGAACGTGGTCCGGCACGATCATTTTACCAGCGGTTTTGGCGATGATTTCCTCAACACTGACGCCAGGTGCGCGTTCCTTGAGGACAAATGCGCCATTTTCGATTTCCAGGTAAGCCAGGTCGGTCAGCACGCGTTTGATGCACCCGGCGCCGGTCAGCGGCAGGCTGCATTTGGACAGGAGCTTGGACTCACCGTCCTTGGACGCGTGGGTCATGATGACGATGATGTTGTCTGCGCCGGCCACCAGGTCCATGGCGCCGCCCATGCCCTTGACCAGCTTGCCGGGGATCATCCACGAGGCAATGTTGCCTTGCACGTCTACCTCAAAGGCACCCAGCACGGTCAGGTCGACATGACCACCGCGAATCATCGCGAAGGACTCGGCCGAGGAAAAGATCGAAGCGCCGATACGCGCGGTCACCGTTTGCTTGCCGGCGTTGATCATGTCGGCATCGATGGTTTCTTCAGTCGGAAAGGGGCCCATGCCGAGCAGGCCGTTCTCCGATTGCAGCATGACTTCCATGCCTTCAGGAATGTAGTTGGCGACCAGGGTCGGGATGCCGATGCCCAGGTTCACGTAAAAGCCGTCCTGCATTTCGCGGGCGACGCGTTGAGCCATTTGTTCGCGGGAAAGTGCCATTGTTGTTATTCCTTCATTCGGTCCGGGGGCAGGGGATCACTTACGCACGGTGCGCTGTTCGATGCGCTTTTCGAACGTGCCGCAAATGACCCGGTCGACGTAGATGCCAGGGGTGTGGATCTGCGACGGTTCCAGCTCGCCGGGTTCGACGATTTCTTCCACTTCGACCACGGTGATCTTGCCGGCGGTGGCAGCCAGTGGATTGAAGTTCTGGGCGGTGTGGCGATAGATGACGTTGCCGAAATGGTCGGCTTTCCAGCCTTTGACGATGGCGAAGTCACCGGTGATGGACTCTTCCATCAGGTACTTGCGACCGTGAAATTCGCGTACTTCCTTGCCTTCGGCCACTGGGGTGCCGACGCCGGTAGCGGTGAAGAACGCCGGGATGCCGGCACCGCCAGCGCGCATTTTTTCAGCGAGGGTGCCTTGCGGGGTCAGGATGACTTCGATAGCACCGCTGAGCAGTTGCTCCTCGAACATTTTGTTCTCACCGACGTAGGAGGCCACCACTTTGCTGATCTGCCGGTCTTCCAGCAATACGCCGAGGCCGAAACCGTCGACGCCGCAATTGTTGGAGACCACGGTGAGGTCGCGTGTGCCTTTGCGCTTGATTTCGGCGATAAGGTTTTCCGGAATCCCGCACAGACCGAAGCCGCCTGCGATCACAGTCATGCCGTCTTCCAGACCTGCCAGAGCTTCCTCATAGGAACTCACGCGCTTGTCGAAACCTGCCATATGCACCTCTTTTATTCTTTGTGGGCGGCTGGCTAGCCGTATGGAATGAAGTGTCTCGCCGACGTATTGATTTGTTAAGTTGATTTTTAAGGTTGATTGATAGATAAAGATCATCAATCAATGGCCTGTATTAAAGTGGAGTCATCGTCCATGACAGTCAAGCAGATCCGCGCCTTTCTGGCCGTGGCCCAAAGTTTGAGTTTTGCCGTGGCCTGCGAGCGGTTGCACCTGTCGCAATCGGCGTTGAGCCTGACCATCAAGGCGCTGGAAGAGGGCCTGGGTGGGCGGTTGTTCACCCGCAATACGCGCAATGTGGCGCTGACTGCCGAAGGTGAATCGCTGGTGCCGCTGGCCCGCCGGTTGATCGCCGACTGGGACAATGCCGAGGACGAACTGCGCCAACGCTTTACCCTTCAGCGCGGGCGCGTGACCCTGGCGGCGATGCCGTCGTTTGCCGGCAACCTGTTGCCATCGATCCTCAAGACGTTCCGCGCGCGTTATCCCAAGGTCAATGTCACGGTCAATGACGTGATCAACGAGCAGGTACTGGAGATGGTGCGTGACCGACAGGTGGAACTGGGGGTGGCGTTTGAGCCGACGCAGAGTTCTTCGCTGCAATTCACGCCGTTGTACAGGGACCGGTTTGTGGCCGTGGTGCCGCAAGATTGCGCGCTGGCCGCAATGGGCGATATCGACTGGCAGACCTTGCTCAAGGAACCGTTCATCACCTTGCAGCGACCGTCGACGCTGCGGGTGATGCTGGAAGAACACTTGCACGCACGGGGAATGAAATTGCCAGTGGAGTTTGAGAGTCACCAACTGGCGACGGTAGGACGGATGGTGGCCAGCGGCTTGGGGGTGAGTGCGGTGCCGGCATTGTGTGCCGAGCAGATGCGCGAATTGGGCGCACGCTGTATTACGCTGCGCGACCCCGTGGTGGAGCGGGCGATCGGGGTGTTGACCAAGCCGGGGATTGAGCTGTCGGCGGCGGCTCAGGCGTTGTTCGATATTCTTAAAGAGGAAAACCTGGGCGAGCGCCTGTCTGCCCGCTGAACCCAATACCCTGTGGGAGCGGGCCTGCTCGCGAAGGTGGGTCAGCTACATTGATGTCGACTGACACACCTTCGTCGGAACGCCGCCCGGAGCAGGCTCGCTCCCACAGGGATTGGGCTTCTTCAGTTTCCAAGTTGTTGAGCCAGTAATGGAAGCAACCGTTCACACGATGCCTCAATCTTCAGATGGAGCAGGTCATCGGCCCGCGTCCTCCCCAGATTGATCGCGATCAACGGTTTCCCCTGATCCGCCACCACCCGACACAACCGAAACGCCGAATATGCCATCAACGACGACCCCACTACCAACAACCCCGCAGCCTGCTCGACCGCTGCCATCGCTTTCGCCGCGGTGGCTTGCGCCACGTTTTCACCAAAAAACACCACATCCGGTTTCATCCGCTCGCCTGCGCAACGCGGACAATGCGGCACCTGAAACCGCGCCTCGAATGCCGGATCCAGCAAGGTATCGCCATCCGGCGCCTGCACCGCGTCCACGCCGGCCAGATAGGGGTTTTGCGCCTCCATCAAGCGCTGAATCGAATCCCGTTCGCTGCGTTCTCCGCAATCCAGACACAGCACCCGATGCAAGCTGCCGTGCAGCTCGATCACGTCATGGCTTCCCGCCTGGTCGTGCAAGGTGTCGACGTTCTGAGTGATTAACCCGCTGATCTGCTGCGAATTTTGCAAACTGGCCAAGGCTTCGTGGGCCACGTTTGGCCGGGCCTGGCGCACTCGCGGCCAGCCGAGCATCGCCCGCGCCCAATAGCGGCGCCGGGATTGCGGGGCCGAGAGGAACTCCTGATACATCATTGGCTGCCGGCCGCGCCGCACGCCTTGGTTGTCGCGGTAATCCGGGATGCCCGACGGCGTACTGATGCCGGCGCCGGTCAGGACCACAAACGGCTGGCCGGCCATTAACTGCAGGAGCTGCTCGAGTTGTTCACCAATGGGGCTGTCTGGCATGTTCAATACTCAGGGACCAGTGTAGGAGCGAGCTTGCTCGCGATGGACTCGAAAGCGCCGCATTAAGTCAAAAAACACGCGTTTTCGTTAACGACCATCGTCGGAACGCCGCCCGGAGCAAGCTCGCTCCTACACAGAGGGGGACGGAGGTTATTTACGTGCCTCCAGTATCAGGTTGAACGGGGTTTCCGTCGCCCGACGGAACGTCTTGAATCCCGCCTCGGTGAACACTTTGCGCAACCGTGCCTCGCCGGCCTGGGCGCCGAGCCCGAGACCGACTTCCTGGGACAGCGAGTTCGGGGTGCAGATAAACGTCGAGGCGGCATAGAACAACCGGCCAACCGGGGTGGTGTTGTCGTCGAGCGAGTCATTGGCGAAGGGTTCCACCAGCAGCACCGAGCCGTCTGGTTTCAGTGAGTCATAGGCGTGCCGCGCCGCACCCACCGGGTCGCCCATGTCGTGCAGGCAGTCGAAATAGCAGACCAGGTCATAGTCGTCGCCAGGGTAGCTTTTTGCCGTGCCCTGGAAGAATCGCGCGCGCCCGGCCACGCTACCTTCTTCGGCGCGTTGGGTGGCGACAGTGACCGATGGCGCGTGGTAGTCGAAACCCACGAACCGCGAGTTCGGGAATGCCTGGGCCATGATCACGGTTGATGCGCCGTGCCCGCAGCCGATGTCCGCAACCTTGGCGCCGGCCTCGAGTTTGGCGACCACGCCGTCCAGGGCCGGCAGCCACTCGGCAATCAGGTGCGCTTTGTAACCCGGGCGGAAGAACCGTTCCGTGCCGCTGAACATGCACGGGTGGTGATCGCCCCAGGCCAGGGCACCGTTGCCGCGCATGGCGTTGACCAGTTTGTCTTTGTCATGGAAAAAAGAGGCGACCACTGAGACACCGCCCGCGACATAGACTGGTGAGTCTTCGATCGCCAATGCCAGGGCTTGCTCTTCGGGCAGGCGGAATTGGCCGTCGCGATGTTCCATGTAACCGGAAGCGGCGTGGGCGCTGAGCCATTCGCGCAGCAGTCGGGCGTTGCAGCCGGTTTTGTCGGCGAGTGCTTCAGGGGTCATTGGCTGGCTGTCGGCCATGGCCCGGTACAGGCCGAGTTCTTCGCCGAGGATGACATTGGCGAGCATCGCCGCGCCGCCCATGTCATTCACCAGTTTGCCCATGAAATCGTTGAGTCTGGCCTCGTCCATCACGTGTGCTCCTTTAACAGGATCACAGTCCAGAGGCAGAGTTGCCTGGGCATTAGCCACTGGGCGGTGGTCGTGGGAATGAACAGGACGATAAGCTCGTCCTGAGTGCAATAAGTTTAGTTCGCGGGTCGCACAGCGTAGCCCGGAACGACGAAAGCCCCTATTTCTTGACTGAAATTAATCCACTGTAGGAGGTAGGAGCGAGCTTGCTCGCGATGGTCTGTCAGCTACATGGGTATCGCCTGACACACCATCGCGAGCAGGCTCGCTCCCACAAGTGGAGGAAGAGTCCATTGGCCAATATCTCAAGGCAATTCCCGGATCAAATTGGGTGTACCGCTGACACAAGCGTGCCGCTCGTCATTTTTTTCCCCCAATCCCCGCGAAATTTTCCAACACCAGCCGATACAGATAACAGGCGCGCGCAAAGCTGTTACCCGTGTGGCGCCGAGCTGAAAGGTGCGTGTCAACGCCTGCCATACAGCGATCACGGCAAGGATGCTCGACGCCTTAATCACCCGAGAATCATCCTATGTCATTGCGTAATCTGAACATCGCGCCTCGAGCTTTCCTGGGTTTCGCCTTCATCGCCTTGCTGGTCATCGTGCTCGGGGTGTTTGCCGTGAACCGCATGGCGCTCATTCGCCAGGCCTCCATCGACATAGAAAGCAACGAACTGCCCAGCGTCGGGTTTCTAGGCAACATGACGGAAAACGTCCTGCGGATGCGCATTCTTTCGTTCCGGGTGTTGGTCAACCGTGACCCGGCCGCGCTGCAGGACGCCCAGGCGCGCATCAACGTGCTCGTCGACAATCTCCGTAACGCCCAGGCCAGTTACGCAGCCTTGCCCGCCCAGCCGGAAGAGGCCGCGCTGTACAAGACGTTTACGGTCACCCTGGACGGCTACATACAAGCCCAGAACCAGATGTTGGAGCTGTCGCGACAGAACAAGCTCGATG
This sequence comes from Pseudomonas sp. ASL7, assembly GCF_056680375.1. Taxonomy (NCBI): domain Bacteria; kingdom Pseudomonadati; phylum Pseudomonadota; class Gammaproteobacteria; order Pseudomonadales; family Pseudomonadaceae; genus Pseudomonas; species Pseudomonas sp. ASL7. The sequence goes on from NZ_CM155279.1 coordinate 672,738, forward strand.
AGATGCGCGCCGTGATCAATACACAGATCAAGGACGGCACCGACCAGATGGGTGAGCAGCTCAATAAGCTGGTGGCACTGAATACCGGCTATGCCAAAACGGCCTCGGCCGATGCGGGCGAACACTACAGCAACGCGATTACCGGCATCATCGCGGTTGCGGTGGTGGCGGCCCTGATGACGGTGCTACTGGCGTGGCTGTTGACCCGCAGCATCGTCACGCCGCTGAACCGTGCGCTCCAGGCCGCTGAAATCATTGCGGGTGGCAACCTGACCAAAGCCATCGAAATTGATGGCAAGGATGAACCGGCCCGTTTGCTCGGTGCCTTGTCCGCCATGCAGGCTAACTTGCGTCAAACCATCGAGCAGATCGCCGGTTCCGCCACTCAACTGGGGGCTGCCGCCGAAGAACTCAGCACGGTCACTGAAGAAGCGTCCCGCGGCCTGCAACAGCAGAACAACGAAATTGAACAGGCCGCCACGGCCGTCAACGAAATGACCGCCGCCGTGGAGGAAGTCGCCCGCAATGCAGTGTCGACGTCCGAAGCATCAAACCAGTCGACCCAGGCGGCCCGTGAAGGTCGTGACCGCGTGGTGGAAACGGTCGACGCGATCCAGACCATGACCCACGACGTACAAAACACCTCGGTGATGATCGAAGGCCTGGCCGCCCAGGGACGCGACATCGGCAAGGTATTGGATGTGATTCGCGCCATTGCCGAGCAAACCAACCTGTTGGCGCTGAACGCCGCGATCGAAGCCGCCCGTGCCGGTGAGGCCGGGCGTGGTTTTGCCGTGGTGGCGGATGAGGTCCGGGCGCTGGCGCATCGCACTGCGCAATCGACCCAGGAAATCGAGAAGATGGTCGCCGGCATCCAGAACGGCACAGGCGAAGCGGTTTCCTCGATGCAGCAAAGCAATCAGCGCACCCAGAGCACGCTGGAAATGGCTCGCGCTGCCGGTGTGGCGCTGGAGCAGATCACCCAGTCGATCCATTTGATCAACGAACGTAACCTGGTGATCGCCAGTGCATCGGAAGAACAGGCTCAGGTTTCCCGTGAAGTTGATCGCAACCTGGTGAACATCCGCGACCTCGCTTCCCAGTCCGCCGCCGGTGCCAACCAGACCAGCGCTGCCACGCATGAACTGTCGCGTCTGGCGGTGGACTTGAATGCGCTGGTGTCACGGTTTGTGATTTAACGTTGTGGCATCTGTAGGAGCGAGCTCGCTCGCGATGGACGTTAACGATAACGCGTTTATTCAGGAAACACGCGTTATCGTTTACGCCCATCGCGAGCAAGCTCGCTCCTACAGGGGCAACCTAAGTTCGGCACACAACCCGCCCCCTTCACGATGACTCAACGTCAACGCCCCCCCGATCGCCAACGCCAGCTGTTGCGCAATCGCCAGTCCCAACCCGGTCCCGCCGGTGCTGCGGTTACGCGAATTCTCCACGCGGTAGAACGGTTCCATCACATGGGCCAAATCTTCCTGGGCAATCCCGGGCCCACGGTCCATGACTTTCACTGACAGGTTGCCGTTTTTCGCTTCCACCGACAATTCGGCAGCCCCGGCGAACTTCAATGCGTTGTCGGTCAGGTTGACTAATACCCGACGTAACGCGTGGGGCCGGGTGTCGATCACCGCTGAACTTTTACCGACCAGGCGAACGTCCTTGCCCATGTCCTGATAGTCAAACACCAGGCTGTCGAGGAACGAATCCAGGTCGGTGCGGCGACTTTCCTCGGTGGCGCCGTGAAGGCTGCGGGCATACGCCACGCCTTCGCGCACCAGGTGTTCCATTTCGCCAAGGTCGTTCCACAGTTTGTCTTTCTCGCTGGAGTCGTCCATGAATTCGGCGCGCAGTTTCATGCGGGTGATCGGGGTTTGCAGGTCGTGGGAAATCGCCGCCAGCAGTTGCATGCGTTCTTTCAAATACGCCGCGATACGCGCCTGCATTGAATTGAAAGCCTTGGCGGCATGGGCAACTTCAGTCGGACCTTTTTCGTCCAGGTGCACGGGATGGGCATTGGGGTCCAGGGTCTCGACGGCTTCGGCGAGGCGGCTGAGCGGGCGGATGGCAATTCTCACGGCGAGCCAGGTGCAGATGATCATCAGCGCCAGTTGCCCCAGCAGCACGAAGGGCAACCAAGGCGACAACGGCACCATGGCGGGGCGGACGTCGATGGTCACCGGGTTGCCGTCCGCCAGTTTGAGATGGACCTGAAAGTGTTTTTGCTCACCGGGGATGTCGGTCACGGTCATCGGGTAATCCTTGCCGATGGCGTCTTTGATCGAGGTCACCGCAATGGGCGTATCGCTCATGGGCACGCCTGGCGAGCCTTCATCCAGCAGATAGCGGTAGTTGCGCCGCTCCAGTCGTTGCAGCCAGCTTTTGCGCTCTTCGGCTGGCAAGCGATCGAGGATGGCGATGGAGGTCGAAACGTCGGTTTCCAGATTGCCCAGCATGGTGTTTTTCGCGCTTTCGTAACGCTCGTAATACTGCGCGCCAAAGGACAGCGCCTGGGCGAGGATCAACCCGATCAGGAAAATCAGCGAGAGCCGGGAGGCGAGGGTGCGGGGCCAACGCACCGAGAGGTTCATGACATCGCACCGAGCACTTCCACCGGCAAGGAAAACACATAGCCTTCACTGCGCACGGTTTTGATGTAGGCCGGTTCACGGGCATCGTCCAGCAAGCGCTGACGCAAGCGGCTCACCAGCAAATCGATGGAGCGGTCGAACAGATCGGCGTCGCGGCCCTGGGTCAGGTTCAGCAGCTGGTCGCGATTGAGCACGCGTTGCGGGTGATCGAGAAATACACGCAGCAATCGATATTCGGCGCCACTGAGCGCGACCATCGTGCCGTTCGAGTCGAGCAAGTGCCGGGCCGAGGTGTCCAGGCGCCAGCGCCCGAACGCCAGCAGGCGACTGCTTTCAGTTACCACCAGGTTCGGCGGCAGCATCCGCGTACGGCGCAGCACGGCATTGATTCGCGCCAATAGCTCGCGGGCGGCGAACGGCTTGACCAGGTAATCGTCGGCACCCATTTCCAGGCCAATGATGCGGTCGGTCTCGTCATTGCGGGCAGTGAGCATCAGCACGGGCGTGGCTTTGTGTTTGCCGGCGCGCAACTCGCGGCAAAGCAGCAGGCCATCGTCGCCGGGCATCATGATGTCGAGCACGATCAGGTCCACGGGCGTGGATTCAAGGAAGGCGCGCATTTGCCGTCCGTCTGCGACGACGGTGGTGCGCAGGCCGTTTTTCTTGAGGTAGTTGCCTACCAGTTCCCGGATCTCGCGGTCATCGTCCACGATGAGAATGTGATCGACGTGTTCCATGGGCCCTTGCCTCTGTGAGTGGGGAGTGTCGAGCAGTCTATCGAGCCTTGGCCCGCTCGCCCAAAGCCCTTTGTATTGCAGTGTATCCAGTGTGTCGACGGATACACGGGGACGCAAAAACATGAATGTTCAGGCGGTTTGTATCGCTGTGTATCGGGGGCCGACTTTGATACGTAGCGATTTACACGCGCCTGTTTTCGACACAGTCGGGATACCTCACGGGCCCCTAATAGGTTCCATCGAGGCAACCCGGACCGCCTCGGCTCAATTGAACGACCTACCCATTGAAGCCTTGCGGACCTCGCCATGAACCACTGTAGGAGCGAGCTCGCTCGCGATGGACGTTAACGATACCGCTTGTTTGCTGAATGAACGCGCCGCTCTCGAGCCCATCGCGAGCGAGCTCGCTCCTACAAAAGGACGTGTGTGGATTGCCACCCTCGTACTTCAAGGTGAACTTCATGTTCCTCATCGCTTTCCTGGGCGGCGTGTTGACCGTCCTCAGCCCCTGCATCCTCCCGGTCGTGCCGTTCCTGTTCGCAAGTGTTGACCGCACGCGGTCCTCGATCGTGCTCACCCTTGGCGGCATGGTCCTGACCTTCGCCCTGATCTCCAGCCTGGCCGTGGTCAGCAGCGAGTGGGTGGTGCAAGCCAACAGCACCGGTCGCCACATCGCCCTGATCGTGATGGTGCTGTTCGCCCTGTCACTGATTTCTGCCCGGGCCGGTGACTGGCTGGCCCGTCCGTTCGTGGCGCTTGGCAATCGCCTTGACCCTGACACCCGAAAAATGTCCGGCCCATTGGGCTCGGTCATGATCGGCGTCGCCACCGGTCTGCTCTGGGCGCCGTGCGCCGGGCCGATTCTTGGCGTGATCCTCACCGGCGCGATGCTTCAAGGCGCAAACGCCCAGACCAGTCTGTTGCTGGTGGCTTACGGCCTGGGTAGCGCTGTGTCCCTTGGCACCCTGATCTTAGCCGGTCGCGGCCTGGTCAATCGCTTGAAATCATCGATCCCGATCACTGGCTGGTTGCGTCGTGGTGCCGGTGTTGCCGTGCTGGCCGCTGCCGCGGTGATTTCCACCGGCGCGGACAAAACACTGCTGGCCCGCACCTCGTCCGAAGGCATAAGTAGCGTCGAGAAAAGCCTGCTGGAAACCGTCCCCAAAGTCGTCGATTACATAATCAGCAAGGTCAAGGCCGACTCGTCGATGGACAATGCCAAAGGCACCATGCCGTCGCTGTCCGGCGCGGTCGAATGGCTCAACTCGCCCGCCCTGACCAGCGACGACCTGAAAGGCAAAGTGGTCCTGGTGGACTTCTGGACCTTTGACTGCATCAACTGCCAACACACCTTGCCGTACGTGAAGGACTGGGCGAAGAAACACGAGAAGGAGGGCCTGGTGGTGATTGGCGTCCACACCCCTGAATACGGTTTCGAACGCATCATCGACAACGTCAGGGATCAGGTGAAAAAGCTCGGCATTACCTACCCGGTGGCTATCGACAACAACTACGCGATCTGGCGCAACTTCGACAACCAGTACTGGCCCGCTCACTACCTGATCGACGCCAAGGGGCAGGTGCGTTACACCCACTTCGGTGAAGGCAGCTACGACACGCAGGAGAAGATGATTCAGCAATTGCTGGAAGAGGCCAAGGCCGACGCCTCCAGCAGCGTCCCCACCCATTTTAGTAGCAGCTGGCGAAGCCTGCGTTCGGCTGCGAAGCAGTCGTAAAATCAGAACTCGCGGTGTATCAGGAACACCGAGCAAGCCGAGTTTACGACTGCTTCGCAGCCGAACGCAGCCTCGCAAGCTCGGCAGCTGCTACACCGGGTTCGTGTTGCGGTCACGGCGTATCGGCAATCCCGAGGGCGGGTCGAGACGTTACCTGACTGCGCCGCCACGCCGCTGGCGGTGCGCCGAACTCTCGTCGAAAGGCCCGGCTGAACGCTGTATCGGTCTGGTAGCCGACTTCTTCGGCAATGCGCATCAATGAGCTGTTGCTGCTGCGTAACAGGTTGGCCGCCAGCAACATGCGCCATTGCGTCAAATACTGCATCGGCGAACTCCCCACCAGTTGCTGAAACCGTTCCGCCAACACCGACCTTGAAGTCCCGGCGGTACGCGCCAGTTCATCCAGTGTCCAGGCATGACAGGGTTTTTTGTGCAACGCATTCAATGCAGCGCCGACGATCCGGTCGCCCACACCCGCCAGCCAACCGGTACGACGTTCGCCTTGTTCGTTCATATACAAGCGCAGCACTTCGATGAACAACACCTCAGCCAGCTTCGCCAACACACCTTCACCGCCCGGCCGTGGCGACCGGGCCTCTGCCAACGCGTAACGGACCGAAGACTCCAGCCAGATGCCAGCATTCGAGCCGCGCACATTGACCCTGACCACCGCGGGCAATCCCGTCAGCATCATGCCCGCCAACCGTGTATCGCACGCCAGATAGCCGCACACCAACCGCGTGACGGCACCGCCACCGCCATAACTCAATTGCCGTGGACGACGTGACAGCACCACGTCCAGCCTGGCACCGGTCGCCGGTGCCAGGCCTGGCTCGGAGCCCATGCGATGGGCGTCTCCCTGAGGGAACACCACGACATCGCCGGCGGTCAGCAAAAGGGGGGGCTCGTCACCGAGTTCGACGTAGCACTCGCCTTCGGTGATCAGGTGAAAGATCACCACCCGTTCGGCGCCAGGCTCCAGGAACGGCGCCGCCGCGTCGGCGCTGGGCGACTGGTAGCACCAGGGGGCGGTGAACCTGGCGTTGATGAAAATTGCGCCGACCAGGCGGACGACGCGCAGGGTTTGAGACAGGGCGTCCATGATGATTTCCCGTGTTGGCAGCGGGGCGACGTTTGATTGTGAGCCTGTCGCCGCGCGACGCGAAATCTCCGGACGATCGGACAGTCCTGGCCGACGATCGGGCAGGACGCCGACGTTACCCGGCGCGATAGTTGGCAAACAGGGTCACCCGACCCTGTCACCAATAACAAGAATGGGAGGTTGCCATGCCAAAGTTCATCATTGAACGCGAGATCCCGGGCGCTGGAACACTGTCAGAAAGGGATTTGAAAGCGGCTTCGCAAAAGTCCTGCAAGACGTTGCGCGAGTTGCCGGATGTGCAGTGGCTGCAGAGTTATGTCACCGGTGACAAGCTCTATTGCGTGTACATCGCGCCGAGCGAAGAGTTGATCAGGGAGCACGCCAAACAGAGTGGTTTCCCGGCCAACCGCATTTCCCAGGTCTCGGCCGTTATCGATCCCACCACGGCGGAATAAGCCGGGGCTGTTTTCCAACCCGCAACGGAGCGGAATTCATGAGTACACCCATTGATCTGACTGCCTTGAAACAGCGTCAAATGGCCGCGTGGGCCAGCGGCGATTATGCGGTGATCGGCACCACCTTGCAGATCGTTGGCGAGGAACTCGCCGAAGCCTGCGACCTGCTGTGCGATGAGAACGTGCTGGATGTCGCCGCCGGCAACGGCAATGCAACGCTCGCCGCGGCACGCCGTGGCTGCCACGTTACCTCCACCGACTACGTGGCTGCGTTGCTTGAGCGCGGCGAAGACCGGGCCAGGGCCGAACACCTGGAAGTGACGTTTCAAGTGGCCGATGCCGAGGCGCTGCCCTTTGCGGATGCCAGCTTCGATGCCGTGCTGTCGACCTTTGGCGTGATGTTTGCGCCAGATCAGGACAAAGCCGCTTCGGAGCTGGCGCGAGTCTGTCGCCCTGGAGGCCGGATCGGCCTGGCCAACTGGACGCCTGAAGGCTTCGTCGGCCAGATGTTCAAGACCCTCGGCCGCCACTTGCCGCCCCCTGCAGGCGCTCAATCGCCGTCCCAGTGGGGCACCGAAGCCTGGCTGCATACGCACTTCGATGAGCGTGACTTTCTGCTTCAGGTGACACGCCGGACGTTCAACTTCCGTTATCGCTCGGCTGCACATTTCATTGATGTGTTCCGTAACTGGTACGGTCCGGCCCACAAAGCCTTTGCAGCGCTGCCACACGAGGGCGCCAAGGCGCTTGAAACTGACCTGACCGAACTGTTGAACCGCATGAACCGTGCAGGCGACAAGTCGCTGGTGGTGCCGAGTGAATACCTTGAAGTGGTGATCACGCGGCGTTAATTATTGTAGGAGCGAGCTTGCTCGCGATGGAGTGTCAGGCAACGTTGATTCGACTGACACACCATCGCGAGCAAGCTCGCTCCTACAGGGGGATTTGTGGTGGTCTGGGGGTTCTAAACAACCTTGGCGCCGCGTGCTGTCAGCAGTTCGCGCAGCACCGAACGATGGCAGTGCGCTTCATCCTCGCAATAACAACCCACCGCCAGCGAGGTTTGATGAGAGAGAACGGCCAATAGATCGAGCAGTTGACTGGGCGCTGGATGGTTCATTTCTGCCTTGAACTTGCGCTTGAAGGTGTCCCAGGCTTTGTCATCGGTGGCGGCTTTGGCTTCGGCCACCAGTTCCGCGCTCGGCGAAAGCAGCGGCTGCCATACATCATAAAAATCACGACTGGCAAACTCGGTCTTCGGTACGCCACGCGGTGGACGCCGAACCGTGCCCAGGCGCAGGCCTTCACTGGCTGCACGGGGCGAGCCGAGTCGCACGATATGGATGGGCATGGTCGATGTATTCCCCTCAACGCTCACTTGAAAACTGTCCGCGTAACCAGGTGTACCAGTCAGCCAATCCCTCACCCTGGGTGGCGGACAGCTGCAGCACTTCTATATCAGGATTTATCCGGCGTGCGAAGGCAATGCAGGCGCTCACGTCGAAGTCCACGTAGGGCAACAAGTCGGTCTTGCTGATGATCATCAAGCTCGAGGCCTTGAACATGTGCGGGTATTTGAGGGGCTTGTCGGCGCCTTCGGTGACCGAGAGGATGACCACTTTGGCACGCTCGCCGAGGTCGAACAGGGCAGGGCAGACCAGGTTACCGACGTTTTCCACAATGACCAACGAGTTGGGCGCGGGTGCCAGTTGCTGCAACGCACCGGCCAGCATTTCGGCTTCCAGGTGGCAACCGGTGCCAGTGTTGATCTGCACCGCCGGGCAGCCGGTGGCGCGGATGCGTTCGGCGTCGAACAGGGTTTCCTGATCGCCTTCGACCACGCTGATCGCCAGGCTACTGGAGAGGTCACGCAAGGTGCGTTCCAGCAACGTGGTTTTCCCGGCGCCAGGGGAACTCATCAGGTTCAGCGCCAGAATGTCATGAGCCTTGAGCCATTCACGATTCTGCTCGGCCTGCCGATTGTTCTTCGCCAGAATGTCCTGCTCCAGTTGGACGGTGGTGCCGTGCACATGAGCATGCCTCTGGACCGGTTCAGGTTCATGAACGTGGGCATGCAGGCGCACAAAGTCGCCGCGTGGCTCGTGTTCGCCAACCCGTTTCAAAGTGCTGGTCGTCAGGTCGGTGATCCGAGCCCTGGCACCGTTGGAGCAACCACAGGTAGTACACATCAGGCGGCCTCCTCAATTTCCATCGACTTGATCCGTAACTGGTCACCCCCATGCGGGCGCTCCAGGTTGACCGAGCCGCAACGACACATGGACAGCATGTCGTCCATGCGCACCTCGGCGCCACAGTCACGGCAGCGGCTTAAGCCTGGAACCCGAATAATCTCCAGGCTCGACCCCTGCAGTGAAGTGCCTTCAGTGACCACGTCGTAGCAAAAGCGCAAGGCGTCCGGCATCACGCAGGACAACGTGCCAACCTCCAGCGTGACGCGTAAAACCCGCGCAGCGCCGGCGTGTTCGGCACAGGCTTCGACGATGCTCTGGGTGACGGACAACTCGTGCATCAGCAGATCCTCGGCAGTTGTTCGCCGATCAGCATGTCGACGATGCGTTCGCCACCGAACGCGGTGTGCATGATCACGCAACCCACCGGGCTCTCACTGATTTCACCGATGATGGCTGCGTCGGCACCCGCCGGATGCGCGCGCATTGCCGCCAGTGCCAGCTCGGCATATTCGGCCGGGATCACCGCCACCAGCTTGCCTTCGTTGGCAAAATACAGCGGATCGAGACCGAGAATTTCCGACACGCCCTTGACCGCTTCGCGTACCGGAATGGTCGGCTCGTCGAGATTGACGCAGACGTTGGCGGCCTGGGCGAACTCGTTCAGTACCGTGGCGATCCCGCCACGGGTCGCGTCGCGCAGGCAATGCACATCAGGGCAAGCCTCGAGCAGCGTCGCGATCAAACCATGCAGCGGTTGGCAGTCGCTCTGGATCGGCACGTCCAGCGCCAGGTCATCGCGGGCGGCGAGGATCGCCACGCCATGGTCGCCGATGTAGCCGTTGACCAGCACCTTGTCGCCGGGCCGGGCACGGGTGGCCGCGATGTTGACGCCCGCCGGAATCACTCCGATGCCGCTGGTGTTGATGAACAGTTTGTCCACGGCGCCGCGCTCGACCACCTTGGTGTCGCCGGTGACGATCTGCACCCCGGCCACCCTGGCGGCCTGTTGCATGGAGTCGACGATGCGCCGCAAGTCGGCCACCGCAAAGCCTTCTTCGAGGATCACCGCACAGGATAGATACAGCGGACGTGCGCCCGACACGGCGAGGTCGTTGACCGTGCCGTTGACCGCCAGGTCGCCAATGTTGCCGCCAGCAAAGAACAGCGGATCAACCACATACGAATCCGTGGTAAACGCCAGTCGATCTCCGTGCCCGACGAGCTCACTCAAGGTGAAGCGAGCCTGGTCTTCCAGCGGTGCCAGCGACGGATTGTTGAAGGTGCCGACGAACACATCGTCGATCAGGTCGCGCATGGCTTTGCCACCGCTGCCGTGAGCCAGAGTGATGGTGTCGCCGCGCACCTTGCCGCTGCGCTGACGGATACGCGTTATCGGTTCATCGACGAGACTGGCAGGGCCGGGGACGGTCATGTCTGATGCTCCCGTTGTGCGTCGGCAGCTTCGCGTTTTTTCAGGATATCCACCAGGTCGATGCGCCCATAGTTGTACACCGCAGCGCAGGCACCTTCGCTGGAAACCATTAACGAGCCCAGCGGCATTTCCGGGGTGCAGGCGGTGCCGAATACTTTGCATTGCCACGGCTTGATTACACCCTTGAGCACTTCGCCGCATTGGCAGGATTTAGGGTCGGCGATCTTCAGGTTCGGTATCGGGTATTTGCATTCGGCGTCGAAGCGTGCATAGGCGTCGCGTAACTTGACCCCTGAATGATCGATCGACCCCAGGCCACGCCATTCGAAGAACTCACGCAACTGAAAGACCTTCTGCACCGCCGCCAGGGCGGCATTGTTGCCGGCCTCGGGGACCACGCGCTGGTACTGGTTTTCCACCTCGCATCGGCCCTCGGCCAGTTGTTTGACCACCATCCACAGTGACTGGAGGATATCCAGCGGTTCGAAACCGGAAATCACCACCGGTTTCCTGTAGTGGCGGGCGATGAATTCATAGGGCTCGCTGCCGATCACCATGCTCACGTGGCCGGGGCCGAGGAAACCGTCGAGGGTCAGTTCCGGCGAATCGAGAATCGCCTTGATCGTCGGGATGATGGTGATGTGGTTGCAGAACACCGAGAAATTGCCGAGGTCCCAGGCTTCGGCGCGCAGGATGGTCAGGGCCGTGGACGGCATGGTGGTTTCGAAACCGAGGGCGAAGAACACCACCTCTCGCGTCGGGTTGTCGCGCGCGATTTTCAGTGCGTCCATTGGCGAGTAGACCAACCGCACGTCAGCCCCTTCGGCCTTGGCTTGCAGCAGGCTTTTGCGCGAACCGGGGACACGCATGGCATCGCCGAAGGTGGCGAAAATGATGTTCGGGTGCTGCGCCAGGGCTACGCAGTCATCCACCCGGCCCATGGGCAACACGCACACCGGGCAGCCAGGGCCGTGCACCAGTTCGATGGCGTCGGGCAGCATCTGCTCGATACCATATTTGAAGATCGAGTGGGTGTGCCCGCCGCAGACTTCCATGAGCTGCAACGGCCGTTGCCGGCACAGCGGAATTCGCTGCACCAGCTTCTCGATCTGCTTCACCAGCACCCTGGCTTTGACTGGATCACGGAATTCGTCGACGAATTTCATGCTAGCGTCTCCAGGCCACCGCGGTCGTCGGCGAGCAGGGTGTGCACCAGGTCCCAAAGGATGTGATAGGTGGCGACGTGCACTTCCTGGATCCGGTGGATGCTGTCCGTGGGCACCACCAGGCAATGATCGACGTCCGCCGAGCGGGCCATTGCGCCACCGTCGCTGCCGGCCAGACCCATCGTGGTCAGGCCCATTTCATGCGCCTTGGCAAAGGCCTTGAGCAAATTGCCGGAGTTGCCACTGGTGGAAAAACCCACCAGTCCATCCCCGGGTCGACCCAGGGCAATGACCTGACGGAGGAAGATATGATCGAAGCCGACATCGTTGCCGACGGCGGTCATCATCGCCTGGTCTGCCGCCAGGTTCGTCGCCGTCAAGGCTGGGCGGCCCGCAGTGATGGGGTGCAGGAACTCCACCGCGAAATGCGCGGCGTCGCAGGAGGAACCGCCGTTGCCCATCGACAACATGCGTCCGCCTCGCCGGTACACCTGTGCAATGGCTCGCGCCATCGCGACGATGGCTTCGGTGTTCTCGGCAAAGAAGCGCTGCTTGACCTCGACACTGTGGGCGGCTTTTTGTCGAACGGATTCCAATAGCGCCTTATCGACGGCGCCACTCTCTTGCTTGTCACCGTGCAAGAACGGGTACAACCCACGCAGTGGACTATCACCTTCAGACATGGCCGTGCCTCGCTATCGTGAGTCCTGCATCCATTGCATTTCCTCGGTCATTTCACCGAGCGCCTGCAGCAGTTCGAGGGTCTTCAACGCCTCGTGTTCGTCGATCCGGCTCATGGCAAAACCGACGTGGACCAACACCCATTCACCGACGCAATCGGCATGGGTACGACCGTCACCGACCACACACGAGATGTTGATCGCGCGGTGGATGCCGCCGATTTCCACCGTGGCCGTATCGGTCGCCGCGTCAACGATCTCGACGATTTGCCCGGGGATGCCTACACACATGGTGGTCGCTCCTCTTGTGGGTGGAGCGATTGCGCTGCGGCGACAACCGCTTGACCCAGGCTTAAGCCGCCGTCGTTCGCGGGCACTTGGCCGTGGCGCAGCACTTGCAGGCCCTCGGCTTCCAGGCATCGGATCAGTTCGGTGGCGAGTATCGCGTTCTGGAACACGCCGCCCGAGAGGGCAATACGGCTGTGCCACAGATCGCCATGTTGCTGGTGCAGGTGCTCGATCATCTGTGCCACGGCGTGCGCCAGGCCGATATGGAAGCGCGCCGCGATCACGCCGGGCGGTACACTGGCGCGCAAGTCTTCCAGCAGGGCTCGCCACATTGGCTGTGGTTCCAGACGCGGCAGACCGCCCGCCAACACGATTGCGAACGGGTAGCCTTGGTCGAGGGCTGTGCGATCGACGATGGCTTCCAGTTCGATGGCCGCCTGACCTTCGTAGCTGACGGTCTGGCACACGCCGATCAGCGCCGAGACGGCATCGAACAGCCGTCCGCAGGAGCTGGTTCTGGGGCTGTTGAAGCCGGATTCGAGCATGCCGTTCAAGGTTGCCAGTGGTTTGTTCGCCAGCGTCCGGAAGTACGACAGATCGCCGAACTCGTCGGTCATTGTGTGCCATGCCGCCAGCCGTCGCAGGTGGGCATAGGTCATGCGCCAGGGTTGCTCGATGGCGGCCTCGCCACCGGGCATGGCAACGGTCGACAGGCTGGCCAGGCGTCGATAGCCGCGATAATCGGCGAGCAGGAACTCACCGCCCCACAGGCTGCCGTCAGCGCCGTAACCGGTACCGTCCAGGGCAACGCCTAGCACCGGCGGCGCGTTCAGCGCTATGCCGTTGTCGGCCATGCACGCGGCGATGTGCGCGTGATGATGCTGCACCTCGATCAGGTCCAGGCTTGCAGCGCCAGCCCAGTCCCGGCCGAAACGGCTCGGCAGATAGTCGGGATGGCGGTCGATGACCAGCACCTCCGGATGATGGTCAAACAACTGTCTGTACAGCGTCAGGGTTTGGCCGTACGCCGCATTCGTGCCGGGATGGGCCAGATTGCCCAAATGCTGGGACAGGATCGCCTGACCGTCCTTGATCAGGCAGAAGCTGTTTTTCAGCTCGCCCCCCAGGGCCAGAATCGCCGGAGCATTTAGAAACCCGGTGGGCAGGCGTAGCGGTGTCGGCGCATAACCACGGGCGCGGCGCAGCAGGGAAGGGGCGTCGGCCACTTGCCGGACCACCGAGTCGTCCAGCCGATTGACGATGTCCCGATCATTCAGCAACAGTGCGTCAGCGATACCCGCCAGCTGTTTACGGGCCTCATCGTTGTCGATGCACTGGGGTTCGTCGCTGCGGTTGCCGCTGGTGAGCACGATCGGTGCGTCCAGGCCCGCCATCAGTAAATGGTGCAGGGGGGAATAGGGCAGCATGAAGCCGTAGCAACGCTGCCGGGGAGCGACGCTTTCGGCCAGTTGCTGCGGCCCCTGGATATCGAGCAGCACAATCGGTGCCGCCGGGCTATGCAGCATTGAGGTGTCGGCCAGGGTCAGGTTGCAGTAACGGCGGATCATCGACTCATCCCGAGCCATCAACGCGAAGGGTTTGTGCTCACGGCGCTTGCGTTGGCGCAGCTGCTGCACCGCGTCGGCATTCGACGCGTCGCAGGCCAGGTGCACGCCGCCGATGCCTTTGATGGCGACGATATGCCCGGCCTTGAGCAAGCGTTGAGTGGCCTCGATCGGATCACCGCGGCAATCGACTGCCGAACCGTTTGCCACTTCAAGCCAGAGCTTCGGCCCGCAGACCGGGCAGGCATTGGGTTGAGCATGAAAACGTCGGTCCGCTGGATTCTCATATTCGCGCAGGCATTCGGGGCATTGGGCAAACGCGCCCATGCTGGTGTTGCCGCGATCATAGGGAATGGCGCGGACAATCGACATGCGCGGGCCGCAATGGGTGCAGTTGGTGAAGGCGTAGCGGTAACGGCGATTGGCGGGATCAAACACTTCGCTCAGGCACGCTGCGCAGGTCGCAGCGTCGGCGACAATGCCGGTATGCACCTGGCCGCCGGCGCTTTTGACGATGCGAAAATCGGTTACCGGTGATCCACCGCGCAGTGCCGTTGATTCCAGTGAATCGATCCGTGCCAGCGGCGGTGCTTCATCGCGCAAACGCTGTAGGAACCGCTCCCGTGCAGCGCGCTCACCCCAGATGCGGATCAGCACCCCTTCGGCATCGTTGCACACGTCGCCCACCAGCGCGCAATCGCGCGCCAGCCGCCACACCGTGGGTCTGAAACCGACGCCTTGGACCAGTCCGCGGACACGGATCGCTTCGCCACCCAGAGACGTGCCCCGGGTGTTTTGCACAATCTGATCAAGCCGTTTGGATGTGCGCATTACCGTCTCCCAGGCGGATGCCTGCGTTGGAGATCACATGTTGCGAATTTTCAGATAGCGTTTGATGTCGTGGAAATTCACCACCACCAGCGCGACAATCAGCGCCAGAATCAGAACCCAGAAAATCGTCCAGCCACTCATTTCTATCCTCCCGGAGCGGTCAGGCTCCTTGTTTCGTCAGCCGTTAGTTCGTTCAGCAGGCCGAGCACTTCGACGACCGCTTTGTCGACCGCGCGGGTCACCGCGTCGCTCAAACCCATGTATCCCTGCTCGCCACCCAGAGAGGCCGGCTGACAGCACACCATCAGGACCCGCGGATGATGTT
This sequence comes from Pseudomonas sp. ASL7, assembly GCF_056680375.1. Classification (NCBI taxonomy): domain Bacteria; kingdom Pseudomonadati; phylum Pseudomonadota; class Gammaproteobacteria; order Pseudomonadales; family Pseudomonadaceae; genus Pseudomonas; species Pseudomonas sp. ASL7. Next base: position 687,850 of record NZ_CM155279.1, read on the forward strand.
GATCCAGCGCGGCGATGAAGCGCAGGACGCTGGCCGGGTCCATGCCGTGGGGTGACATCAGTTGTTCGCTGCGACCTGGTGTGGTTGCGTCACCGATCTGCGGTTCAATCAAATAAATCGTGCCCGGTGCCTCGCCACGATCCACGGTGTCGATCAGGATGACGACCTCGTAGCCCTCCATCAGCGCATAACCGAGGTCCAGGCCACGGATGCCGAAATCCGCCACGTCGACCCCGTCCGGCACTTGCCGCTGGACCAGCCGCGAGGCGACTTCGCAACCAAAGCCGTCGTCGCCCATGAAGATATTGCCGATGCCGGCGACGAGAATTTTCATCACTGCACGCCCTCCAGCGACTGGATCTCTTCGGGTGAAAAAAAGAACCGATGCCCCGGCATCCGTTGCAAACCCCACTCGCGACCCGGGTCGTCATCTAGGGTCACGGCGACATGCACGCGGTCTTCGAAATCACGTTCGATGGCTTCAATCACTGCGGTTTTGCCGGCCAGCATCAGGTCCATGGCATCGCCGCCTGCTCGGGGTTGCAGTCGCACGCGATCGCCCACCCGCAGCGCGGTACCGTCGTTGTGGTCGTACACCAGGCGCGGGCCGCTTTGCACCGGATCGCGCATGACTCCATGCAGGCGCATGAAGCTGTCGCCATCGAGTGCTTCGGTGCGAGCGAGCAAAGCCGCCGAGCGTGGGTCGAGCTCGGCCATCTCGCGTTTTTCGCCGTCGGTCATGGCGAGGATACGCAGACTGAGGATTTCGTCGATTTCAGTGGAGTCGAAAAATTCACCGGGACTTTGCGCGGCTATTTCCGGGTAGTCGTACAGAATGATCGGTGATGACAGCAGCAGATTCCGCGCACCGGGCTCGCCCACCATTACCGGGTAAGTGCCTTGGTTGTCGCAACCGGCGGCCGCGTCCTTGAGTGCCTCGGGCGGGTCCATCAGGCTGACGAAAGCACCGCGCTCGACGCCGAGCAGGGTGTGGGTGGAGGCGAAACTGTAGAGGCTTGCCTGTTCGCGGTCGGTGACGCTGGCCGGGTCCATGGGTGTGTGGTTTTCGATGCGCACGGTCAGTCGCCAGACGTCTGCGCTGACGGGTTGCAGTTGCAGGTCGATGTGGCCCTGGATCGCCGATTGATTGCGCAGCAGCACGCCGCGAATCAGTCCGTCGTCGCTGAGTGGTTCAAGTTCGCGTCGACCTTCGAAGGCGAATGGCACGTTGCGCCCGGTCCCCAGAAGGTCGCCCAGTCGACAATCGACCACCGGCAGGTCGCGCTCCACGGCTTCCTGCCAACAATGAAACTGCCGATGGCCCAAGGTCAGCGACGGTACCGGGCTGAACGGCAAGTCTTGCGGCGCTTGCGGCCATTCGCTCAATGGCACGTGCAACTCGCCGATCTCACGGGCCAGTGGCTGCAGGAACCGTACACGCACTTCGAGTCGTGTGTCAGCGCTGCCCTGGACCAGGCACTGGGTCTGCATCTGCCAGGGTTCGCCGCCTTCGGTGGCCTCGAACCAGACCTTCGGATAGATCCCGCCGAAGGTCCAGCGCTGGCGATTTTTCGCTGAAGTGGAACGGTAGGGGTACAGGATGTAACCCTCGTAGAGCACCGCTTCGACCACCGGTTGCACCGTTTGCAGGTTCATCACGCCAGCCTCTTCGCCTCGGCCAGCAGGCTGGCGAGCGCTTCATCAAAACCGGGATGCCCACAGCGGCGTTTGTACTCGTACAACGCTTCGAACACTTGCGCGTTGACGCTCAGCCAGTGTTGGTTGGGGTAGTAGAGTTCCATCATGTCCTTCCACACCTGGACCGGCAGCGCGTAATGAGTTTCTTCGTTCCAGGAAATCAGGGCCATGGCCAGCGCGCCTTCCTCGTCGCGATAGAACACACTGCCGGAATACAACAGCAGCAGAGGCACCACGCCCTGATCGAGGCCGTGAAAGTATTTGGTGGCCGCGAGGTTGAAGTCGAAGCTGCAAGGGACCGGCAGATTCACTTCGGTGCGTTCGCCGGTAAACGCCGGCACCACCACGGTTGCGTGGGTCCAGAGCAGGCTACGCAAGGTTTGACTCCAGCGTGAAGGCTCACCGAACAAATCACTCAGGCGCGACTGTTCTGCCGGCGCGTAATAACGTTTGGCGGTCTCGATGCGAATCTGGCATTGCAGCGAGATGCTCTGGATCGGCACGGGGCGTCCGCGCTGGCGCAGTTCCAGTGCCAGATGCAGGGTCGGGGCGACGGCGTATGGGTCCGGCATGGCGCCGTTGACCGAAAGGCTGAGGTCAGGCATCGACGTTGCTTCCTGTTTCGGCACGCAATTGTTCGAAGAAGCGCAACTGCGCGGCTTGCGCATCCTGTCCACCCGAGAGTCCGTGCCAATGGGTGCGAATCAACCCGACCAGTTCATAGCAACGGTCTACGGGGATGCGGTAGTACTCGCGAGCGTGGTCCATTCGGTTGACCAGCAGGGCTTCGACGTCCGGTTGCAGCTCGAGCAGCACAGGGTTGGCGGCGGCCAGTTCATCCCAGGTGTGCAGCGCCAGTTTCGACTCGGTAGCACCGGCGGGGCCGGGATACAGCGCCAACACGCGATGCTGAGGCGAGCTGTGAACGAAAAATGCCAGGTTGATCGGGATCAGCAAGCCGTCCCATTGAGCATCGCTGAGTACGAAGGCGTGCAGCCGCGTCACATGACGAGGCACACGCCGGTAGCGTCGGGCTTCGGGGCTGTCGAACAACAGGGCGCAGGCCTGACAGGCGCAGAGCAGGCGTCGGGTATCGGGCTCGATCAGGTGTTCATGCTCATGGCCAATCTCGGCATAGCACAACTCGCAGTGCTCCACCGGTTTACGCTCGATGCCCAGAAAGCCCTTGAGCGAGGCCACCCAGTCATCCATTTTCGCAACGATGGCCTCGGTCATGTTCGGTCCTCACTGTAGTCGTTACTCGTTGGCTACCACCGGCTGGGTCACCCAGACCAGCGGCACAAAACCGGCGTGGGCGGTCAACGTGTCCAGCCCCTCGATCAGCAATTCTTCGGCATCGGGGACCATTTCCATCAGCACGTCCTCGATCTCCTGACGCAGTGCTGCGGCCGTGGGCATGACGCCGTCAGGATCGCTGGCGCTGACGCTGATCCGCACTTCGTTGGCCTCCACGCCGATCAGTTCGATGAGCACACCTTTGACCCCGAGGTGCGGGCGCAACCGATCAATCGCTTTGCGTGCTCGGGTCGGTAGGTCCTCGGGATGCAGGTCGTGCAGCAGCAACAGCCCGCGCACCCGTGGGTTGGCGGTAAACCGCGGCAACAGCGTGTCTGCCGGTTGCGTGCCGGTTTCGCGGATGATGTCCAACAGGTCCGCCAGCCCCAGGCTGTGCAGGCGGATCACCACCCGCACCAGTTCCTGCGCCGCGCTTCTGGCGGTCGGGTCTTCAAGCCCGTCCAGCGCGGCTAGCAGTTCTTGCAGGCGCGCGACTTGCTCGTCGAGTTCCTGTTGCCGGGCGCCGCTCACGGTGTCGACTCCGCGTCATCCGCTTCCGTCGACTGGCCGAGGCCGCCATTGCCGGGCGCGTGGATGACTTTGAGGGTTTTGCCGTTGCCCAGGTACATGTGCACGCCACAAGGCAGGCACGGATCGAAGCTGCGCACGGCGCGCATGATGTCGATGCCCTTGAATTTATCGGGGCCGTTTTCCTCGAAGATCGGCGTGTTCTGCACCGCGTCCTCGTAAGGGCCAGGGGTGCCGAAGGTATCCCGGGGACTGGCGTTCCATGGGGTTGGCGGGTACGGATGGTAGTTGGCGATCTTGCCGTTGCGGATCACCAGGTGATGGGACAGCACCCCGCGCACCGCTTCATGGAAACCGCAGCCGATGGCGTTTTCCGGCACCTTGAACTCGGTCCAGGTTTTGGTGTGGCCGGCCTGCAATTCACTCAGCGCCTTCTCGACGAAGTGCAGGGCGCAGCACGCGGCGTAGACCTGGAAGTAGGTCCGGGCGCGGTCACGCTCGATGGCGTTGCTCCATTTCGGTACATGCCATTCGAACTCGACTTCCGGTTTGAGCGCGGTCGGTGGCAGGTACATTTTGATGCTTTGGCCGGTGGCCTTGATGTAGCCGATGTCGACCAACCCGGCCAGCGCGGTGGCCCACAGGCGCGCCAGTGCGCCACCGCCGGTGTCCAGCGCCAAGTGTTCGCCGGTGCGTTTGTCCAGCCAGCGTGGGGACATGACCCAGGAATACTTGTCGTCGAAATCGCGTTTCTGTGGACGCGGCACGGTGGTCTGGTTCCACGGGTGATTGATGTCCACCACATTGCCCAGTGGGTCTTTCTCCACTAGTTTTGCGCGTTTTTCCCAGCTTTCGTAATACGAACTGCCGAGCAGGATGCGCATCTGCAAATTGATCTCCACCAGGTCCGTGGTGACCAGTTCGCCGTCCACCACCACGCCAGGGGTGACGAACATCGCCCGTCCCCATTCGGTCATGTGCTGGTACTGGTAATCGCAATGCACCGGGTTATTGAACGAACCCCAGCAGCCGAGCAGGATGCGCCGCCGGCCGACTTCCTCGTATCCGGGCAGGGCTTCATAGAAGAAGTCGAAGATGTCGTCATGCAGCGGCAGGCAACGCTTCATGAACTCGCAGTACCTCATCAGCCGGGTCAGGTAGTCGGTGAACAGTTGCACGGTCGGCACCGTACCGACGCCGCCGGGATAAATGGTCGAAGGGTGAACGTGACGACCTTCCATCAGGCAGATCATTTCCCGGGTGTAGCGCGAGACCATCAGCGTCTCGCGATAGAACTCGCCTTCGAACGGGTTAAGCGCGGTCATGATGTCGGCGATGGTCTTGTAGCCGTGTTTGTCGGCGTTTGGCGCAGGCGTTTGTTGTGCCTGTTCCCAGACGCCGGGGTTGGTCTCCTGGACCATCCTGGCGCAGAAGTCGACCATCAGCAGATTGTCCTGGAAGATGTTGTGGTCGAACATGTATTCGGCCGCTTCGCCGAGGTTGATGATCCACTCGGCAATGGCTGGCGGGCGGATGCCGTAGGCCATGTTCTGGGCATAGACCGAGCACACGCAGTGGTTGTCGCCGCAAATGCCGCAAATACGACTGGTGATGAAGTGGGCGTCGCGCGGGTCCTTGCCTTTCATAAATACCGAATAGCCGCGGAAGATCGAAGAGGTGCTGTAGCACTCGGCGACTTCGCGGTTCTCGAAGTCGATCTTGGTGTAGATGCCCAAGCTGCCGACGATCCGGGTAATCGGGTCCCAATTCATCGAAACCAGCGTGGCGGGCTTTTTCGCGGTCGCGTCCGTGGGCTGCGTGACAACGTCATTTTCGGTGATCGCCATGGGGAATTCCTCCTGGCTCGGTACGGTTGGCCCAAGGAACTAACGACGAATTTCGGGCGGTGGATTGGTGGTCAGCTTTGTGCCCTTATGCCGCCATTTCGGTTCTTTGTTGAGGGTGTCGTTGGTGAACCCGCGCAGCCACTTGACCAACTTGCCGTAAGGGCGGACCAGGTTCGAGGAGAACACCGCACCGGGAGGCTCATCCATGAACGGCATGAACTTGTCGGGGAAGCCCGGCATGGTGCAGCCGATGCAGATGCCGCCGACATTCGGGCAACCGCCGAGGCCGTCCATCCAGCCGCGCTTGGGCACGTTGCACTGCACCACCGGACCCCAGCAGCCGAGCTTGACGATGCACTGCGGCTGCCCATATTCCTTGGCAAAGTTGGCTTGTTCGTAGTACCCGGCGCGGTCGCACCCTTCGTGTACGGTTTTGCCGAACAGCCAGGTCGGGCGACCGGCATCGTCCAGCGGAATCATCGGCGCGACGCCGGCCAGTTGGCGTAGCAGGTACAGCAAGGTTTCCATGAAATTGTCCGGTTGCACCGGGCAACCCGGCACATTCACCACCGGCAGGCCGGCCTTGGATTTCCAGTTCCAGCCCAGGTAGTCGTTGACACCCATGCAGCCGGTGACGTTGCCTTGCATCGCGTGGATGCCGCCGTACGTCGCGCAGGTGCCGCAGGCCACCACCGCCAGTGCCTTGGGTGACAAGCGGTCAAGCCATTCGGGGATAGTGATCGGTTCGCCGGTTTGCGGGTCATTGCCCATGTAGGCCCAGTAACCTTCACCGCTGAGGTTTTCGTTGGGAATGGAGCCCTCCATCACCAACACGAAATCAATCTCGCCGCGTGCTGCCTGGTGCCAGTACTGCATCAACTCCTCGCCAACCTCGTAACAGAGGTCGGGGTTGTGCAGGTGGACTTTGGGCAGGCCCGGAATCGCGCCCAGCACTACCTCTTCAATGCTGGGCAGGGTGGCGGCGGTGATCGAGATCGAATCGCCGTCACAGCTCATGCCATCGTTGATCCAGATGATGTGGACTTCTTTGAGATCGGGTTTGCGTTGCGTCTTGCGTCCATAGGGGACGCTGTCTGACTCAGCCATGGTTGGCCTCCTGATCGCCTGCACCCGTGCATTACAGGGTCGGTCAGAGGACGCAAAGCAGGGGCGGCCATCAGACCGGATTACACATTTTGGTGTTGTAACCCGATCGCAGGACAGTGACCAAGCGTGCGACTACCTAGGGGGTTCTACCTAGTGCGCTGTTTGATGGGTATCAGCTTCGGATCTCAAGGTGCTCGTAGCCTTGCCATTTGTAGATGGCGGTCGAAACCACCCAACTGAGCATGAAAATGCCGATGATGAAGTAACCCACCATCCCAAAATGATTATTGAGGTTGCCCACCACGTCCCAGAAGCCGCCGCTCAATTCAAGCTTTTCGGCCAGCAGGCCCAGACCTTCGATGCTGCCGACCAGCAGTGCGATCAGCACTGAGACCGCGGTGATAGTGATGTTGTAATACAGCTTGCGCACCGGTTTGACGAACGCCCAGCCGTAGGCGCCCAGCATCAGGATGCTGTCGGTGGTGTCGATCAGGGTCATGCCGGCGGTGAACAGTACCGGGAACACCAGAATCGTCCAGATCGGCATGCCCTGGGCCGCACCGGTGGCGGAAATTCCCAGCAACCCGATTTCTGTCGCGGTGTCAAAACCGAGGCCGAACAGCAAACCGAGCGGGTACATGTGCCAGCTCTTGGTGATCAGGCGAAACACCGGCCGAAAAATCCGTGCGAAGAAGCCGCGGTTGGCCAGCAACAGATCGAAGTTTTCCTCGACATAGGGCTCGCCCTGGCAAACCCGGCGAAAAGCGCGAATGACCGAATGCAGGATCACCAGGTTCATCAGCGCAATGGCAAACAGGAAAAACGTCGACGCCAGCGTGCCGATCATCGCGCCGAGCGCTTTGAAGCCGGCCATTTGTCCCTGCATTGCCATCGCGGTCACGGCAATGCCGATCGATGCGAGCACGACAATCGTGGAATGGCCGAGGGAGAACATCAGGCCGACGGTGACCGGCCGTTTGCCGACCTGCATCAGTTTGCGGGTCACGTTGTCGATCGCTGCGATGTGGTCGGCATCGACTGCATGTCGAAGCCCCAGGGTGTAGGCAAGCAGGCTGGTGCCTATGAGCAGCGGATAGTCACGCAAGGCGATGAACGCCCAGACCCATGCAGCAATGTTAAAGACGATCAGCAGGGTGTAGAGGGCTGAAATCTTGCCTTTCAGCCGGCCGCTCTCGTCATCTTGCACGGTGTTGACTATGGTTTTCATGGAGGTCTCCCTGGATCGCGTGGAGATCATGCAGCATGACCCTCTGCATGCCTGAGCGACGCAACGTCGTTCACAAATGCAGTTCGTGGATACCGCACAACACCGCCATGGTGATCAGTTCGGCGGTCGAGTGCGCTTGCATTTTGAGCATCAGGTGTTCGCGGTGATGTTCGACGGTGCGCGGGCTGATCATCAGTTGCCGGGCGATTTTCTTGTTGGGCAAATCCGACACCACCAGCGCAAAAACCTGTTGCTCACGGGGTGAGAGGTGAATGAACCGTTGCAACACCAGGTTTCTTTCTTGCGTCAGGCGACGGTCGTCTGTGTCCTTGTCCAGCGCCAGCTGGACACTCGCCAGCAGGTCCTTTTCGCTGAAGGGTTTTTCCAGGAAATCCACGGCGCCGCCTTTGAGCGCCGTCACCGCCGTGCGGGCATTGCCATGACCGCTGATGAAAATGATCGGCAGGCGCACGTGTAATTCTTTCAATTTTTTTTGCAGGGCCAGTCCGTCCGTGCCGGGCATTCGCAGGTCGGTGATCAGGCAGCCAGGCTGTTGTGAGTCGAAGACGTCGAGGAAGGCTTCGGCGCTGCTGTACGTTCGAACTTCCAGGCCAGTGGTTCCCAGTGTCAGTTCGAGGGCGGTGAGGAACGGCGGGTCATCATCGACCACGTGGATGACTTGCTCAGTCGTCATGGTCATCACCCTGGACGGCGGGCAGGGTGAAATGCACCATTGCGCCGGTAATGCGAGTGGGTTCGGCCCAGAGCTTTCCGCCGTGTGCCTCGATAATCGTGCGGCTGATCGACAAGCCCAGGCCCATGCCTTTGTTTTTTGTGGTGTAGAAGGGCTTGAAGATGCTGTCAACCTGCTGACGGTCCAGGCCCGGGCCGGTGTCGATGACGCTGACCTGAACGGGCCCCGCAGGCAGCTGCCGCGCCTTGATACACAAGCGATGGTTCAAGCCGCTCATTTCGCGCATGGCTTCGATACTGTTATGTGCCAGATTCACCAGTACCTGGCCGATCTGTACGGCGTCGACCCGCACGCAAGGCAGGCCCTGTTCGATGTCCAGTTGCAGTTCGATATCGCTGTCTCGGGCGGCGACTTCTATCAGCATCGTCACGTCCTGGAGCAGGGTGGAAAATTCGCAATCGCGGAACATCTCGTCGCTATCGTTCTGCAAAAAGCCGCGCAAGTGACGAACTATCTCGCTGGCAAACCTCGCCGCGTCCTGGGCCTGTGTCACGGCTTTGACAAAGTCCGGGCTCTGCGTCGCTCCCGCGCTTAACAGCCGCGACGCCGCTTCACAGCAGAGTACGACCGTCCCCAGAGGTTGGTTCAGTTCGTGGGCCAGGCTGGAGACCAGTTCGCCAGCCGTGTTCTGGCGCGCGAGCCGGGTCAGTTGCGATTGCAGGCTGCGCAGTTTAAGTGCCGACGCCTGTTCGCCAGAGACGTCGATCATGACGCTTCGAAAGTGCTCGATATGTCCGTAGATATTGGGCTCGCGGTCACTTTTCAGCCACAGCGTGGCAATCCGCCCCTGCCGGTTCTTGACCCGTAACTTCTGGTTTATACAGCCGCCCGCGCTACCGAGTTTGCTCAGGTGGGCCTGAAACAGTTGTTTGTCGGCGCCGACCACCCAGCGGGCCAGTAATTCACCGGTGAGCCACGCCGGCTTCCACCCCAACATTGCCGCACCGGTGCTGTTGATCTTGCAAATGCGCCCCGAAGCGTCGAGTAGCACGTAGCCAACAGGTGCACGCTCGAACAACTCGCGGTAGTCGAACGTCAGGGGGGGCGATTTGTTCTGCATACACTGGCCGGTGAACGCTTCAGAGGTGGCTGGATGCGAGTCCATCGCGGTTCTGCCGCTCATACGTCATACCAGTGTAGACGCGTGCCTGAATCTGGCAGTTGCGCGATGCCTTTGCTGTCCGGGTCGGGCTCGACTAGCCTGCCAAGAGGCATGCAATGAAAGAGGGTGGCACCATGCGTTGGCCCCGGCATTTTTTAGGCCTGCCGCTGCACCCTATGCTGGTGCACTTTCCGCTGGTGTTCTGGCTTAGCGTGCCACTGTTCGACGGGCTGGCACTATGGTCCGCTGCGGGCCCCTGGTGGGGACTTGCCTTGGGCGCCAGTCTTGCCGGCGTCCTGACCGGCGTGCTTGCCCTGATGACGGGCCTGATGGAATACATCCACCTGTCCGAAACCGGCAGCAACGATGTGCGGCTGGCCGCCCGTCATGGGGTGCGCACGACCCTCGTCTGGTGTGCGATGACGGTGAAGTTGATAGTCGCCAGCCTGGCGCAAACCTCTGCGGTGTTGATCCTGGGCTGCATGGTGACCGACGTCCTGGCTTGCGCCTTGTTGCTGCAAGGGGCGTTTTTTGGCACTAAGGTGACGTATGGCGGGTACGAGCGGTGAACGCGGGCGGTCAATAACAACCGCCCCATCAGCATGGCTGACATCAGCCCCGGGACTTTTCGAGCCACTCCATCGCCGTACGCCAGATGCAGATTCCCAGAAAGTACGCTGACATCAGCAGCCAAAGCCCCATCACCATCGGGTTGATGACGGGATGGTTGATCACCAGCGATAAACTGCACAACAGCCAGATGGCCGTGACGGCGATGTTGATCGGCATGAACTTGCGCACGCGAAACGGGTGAAGGAATTTCATCTGCGTTACGGTCAGGAGCGCCAGGCCGATGACAGTGAGCAAGGTGACCCATGGCGACGGTGCAATGATGTACAGGCACAGCGCGACCACGTTCCACGCGGCGGGGAAACCCTGGAAGTAGTTGTCCTTGCTTTTCATGTTGACGTTGCAGAAACAAAACAGCGACGAAATCAGAATCAGCGAGACGGTCAGCAGCAGCGTGTAATCCGGCAACGGAACGTAGCGATAGATGAATAGCGCCGGGATAAACACATACGTCAGGTAATCGATGACCAGGTCGAGGATCGAGCCGTCGAAACTCGGTAGCACCGACTGCACATTGACTTTGCGTGCCAGCGCGCCGTCCAGCCCATCGACGATCAAGGCGATGCCCAGCCACAGCAGGCAGGTGGTGGGTTGGTTTTCCAATAGGGCGAGGGTCGCGAGGAAGGCGGTGACCACGCCAGTGGCGGTGAAACCATGGGCGCCCCATGCTTTGAGCCTGGCGATGTGTAGGGTGGAAATCACGGCGGCATTCTCCAGAAAGTGAAGCAAGCCAGTTATCACCCTGATGATCGAGGGCGGCGGCAAACCGGGGTCGGGTTGTAGGTATCGACCTGAAATCCGGGAATAAGGTTCACCGTTCGTCAATCTTAGCTGGGCGGCCAGAGAATACTGCGGATTTATCTGTGGCGCTGTTCACTTATGGGCGGCGGGGGGGTAATGGGCTTTGATTGGGTGTATATCCTTTTTTTTGGTGATGGCTGCTAATGGTTTCGCCCTTACGGCGAGTCACTTGGAAAAGCCCCAAGTAACCAAGGGCTCTTGCCCCTTTCGTTCGGTGCCTCGCTATGGCTCGGCATGCCCTCGCTCCGGTCCTGCTCCGTGGGCCCGCCGCCATCGGCCATCCATGGCCGGGGGCGGCTAACCCGGCATCCATGCCGGGTTGCCCACTGCGCAGAACCTCCACTCGGCTTCTCGAGGGGGCGGTGCGTCAAGATCAAAAGCTGAAGGCGAGCTAACGCTCGGCCTGATAAGTGGTGAGGATCAAAAGCGGTACGCCGCGCCATTGTGGGGGGTGAAAAACAATTGCGGTGCGCCGATCCATTGTGGGAGTGAGCCTGCTCGCGAAGCTGTTGATCTTGCCGTTGCCGTTGCCGTTGCTTCGGCTTCAGATCTGCCGCCCCCGGCCATGGATGGCCGATGATGGCGGGCCTCCGGAGCAATACCGGAGCAACGCTGGAGGGAGGGCATGCCTGGTCACGCTCGGCGGCGCTTTGAGGGAGTGAACGCTTTGCGCGAGCAGCGCACTGGACGCGATCGCTGCGCCTATGGCATCGTCGAAATAATACGCCATGTAGCAAACAGGATCAGCGCGATGGAGGAGGGGGATGAAGTCGACGTCAAGACGTCGATGGCGACGCTGAAGGCGTTCAATCTTTGTGTGCTGCATTTGGGGCGGCTGGCTCGAGATCGCGGCGCTTCCCAATTCATCGCCGATGGTTTGCAGGCATTCCGCCAACTGGTGCCGTTCGCTTCGGCCTGGTGGGGCGAGATGTCCGCGTCTGGCGCCAATACTCCCCCCAAAAGCTGGATGCACGGGCGGATCAATCTGCCCGAGTCGTTTGCCGCCGAATGGCACAAGGTCGCGGTCAGCGATAGATTTTCTCATCAGACCTTGAGTCAACTCGGGGCAGTCGTGCGTGACAGTGAGTTCACCGACCCCTGCGAGGAGGTCAACGACTTTGCACGGCGTCACGACCTTTACCATGTGATGTGCATCACCTTCGAATTGCCCGAAAGTGGCTTGATGTTCTTCGTCTGTCTTTACCGTGGGGCCCAGGCACAAGCGTTCAGCGACAGCGAAGCCGATTTGTTTTCGGCGTTCTGCGACCACTTGTTGCAGTTGTGGCGGTTTCAGGTGCAGGACATGATCCGGATCGACATGGGCAACGGCGCGACGGACTTCGGGGTCGCGCGCATGGACGGCAGTTTGCTGTACGTAGGGGCGAAGTTGTGTGTGGCCATTCAGCGCGAGTTGCCGGGGTGGAGCGGTTCAATGCTTCCGGTCGAGGTGATCGCGCAACTGCCAAAGGCGCCCTGCGTCATCCGCCTGGGTCGCTGCGCATTGACGCTGAGTCCTAACGCCGATCACGTCATCCTGTCGCTCGAAGCGCAATCGCGCGGGGCGGTGCTGGCACCACGGGAGCGCACGGCAGCGATGCTGTTCGCCGCCGGTCATTCCTACAAAGAGATCGCCAAAATCCTTGTGTTGAGTCCGGCGACAGTGCGCACCTACTTGCGCAACTGCTATTTGCAGTTGGGCGTGAAAAGCAAGGTGGAGCTGGGTTCTGTGCTGCGTTCGGCGAGTTCGCTGGCGGATGCGGCACGCCGCGATTAATCCCGGCTGTAACGCGATCTGTAGCAGCTGGCGAAGCCTGCGTTCGGCTGCGCAGCAGTCGTAAACCCTGAGCGCTCGGTGAGTCTGACACACCGCATTGTCTGACTTTACGACTGCTGCGCAGCCGAACGCAGGCTTCGCCAGCTGCTACACGTTATGCGTTCAGGCGTAACCACCGGAATTTACCTCACCCCTCCTCATTTGTGGAGGTCCGTACTTCTGCTGCGCTCTATATCGTGTGCCCTGCATATCAAGGGCTTGCACGGCAGTCTGTTCGGGCCACTTCAAAACTATAAAAACAGGGGTGAGGCATTGAAATTGTCCAGGCTATTTATCGCCGTTGCAGCGACAACGGCATTTTCCGGTGTGGCGCTGGTGGGGTGCCAGACGCAGGGTTCGACAGGCGCTGACATGGTGATGCGCAACGGTTATGTCTACACCGTCGATGGCAAGAATTCGGTGCAGCAGGCGATTGCGGTGACCGGGGGCAAGATTGTCTATGTTGGCAGCGATGAGGGCGTTGCCGCCTACATCGGCGCGCAGACACAGCAGATCGACCTGGCAGGACGCATGCTGATGCCGGGCTTCATCGATGCGCACATGCACCCGGGGGACGGCGGTCGTGCCATGACCCTGTGTGACCTGAAATATCAGACGATGACGCGCAAGGTGTTCCAGGAAACCATTCAGGCCTGCCTGGATGCTGACAAGGACAAAGGGCCCGACGTCTGGCTCGAAGTCGGCAGCTGGGACCGCATAGGCATGGACGGACTCGACGGCGATCCGGACAAATCGACCCTGGACGCACTCAAGACCCAACGCCCGATCCAGGTCCGTTCCACCGACTTCCATACCGTGCTGACCAACTCTCGTGGCCTGGCCGTTGCCGGCATCAACAAACACACGGCCAATCCCGGTGACGGCAAGTACATGCGCGACAGCGCCGGCAACCCGAACGGCATCTGTGAGGATGGCGCTGCCGATGCCATGGCCGCCATGGTGCCGCCGGCTACCGATGCCGAGAAGCTGACGCAGACCCGTGCGGCACTCGACGCCATGCGCCAGCAGGGCATTACCAGTTTCTTCGATGCCTTGTCGGGCCCCGAGAATGGCAAAGCCTTCACCACCTTGCAGCAGTCGGGCGAGCTGACTGCCCGGGCGTTGTTGGCGATCAAACTGGACCCGGCTGCCGCTGCTGCCGACCCGGCAAAAACCATCGCCGAGGCCAAGGCACTGGCCAACACCTATGACCAGGGCGAAGCCAAACCCGCGCCCGGGGTGAGCATGCGCCACGTCAAACTGTTTATGGATGGCATCATCAACGCCCCGGCGGACACGGGGGCAATGTTGACGCCGTACCTGCACAACTCCGGCACCGCCAAGGCGCCGAAGTGGACGCCGGGCAAAAACACGGGTGAGCTGTATTTCCCGCCGCAAGTCCTCAACCCGTTACTGATGCAGGCGGTCCAGGCCGGCTTCGACCCGCACTTGCACGCCACCGGCGAACGCGCGGTGCGTGATGCGCTGAACAGCATCGAGTACGTGCGCCGGCAACTGCCCGGTAATGGGTTCCGTCCCGCTATTGCTCATGCCGAGTCGGTGGACCCTGCCGACTATTCACGCTTCAAGGCCCTTGATGTGACCGCCACCATGTCCTTCCAGTGGGCCCAGCAGGCGCCGTCCACGGTCGATGGCACCAGCGATCATCTGGGCGCCGAACGTTTTTCCCGCATGGAGCCCTCGGGCAGCATCGCGAATGCCGGTGGCCGTGTGGCGTATGGCAGTGACTGGCCTGTCGACCCGCTGGATGAATTCCTGGCGCTGAAAATCGGTGTTACCCGTTCGGGCGATCCGCTGAACCCGCACAGCTATGGCCCCAAGTACGCCGGGCGACTGAACAATGACCCGGCGCTGTCGCGCAGCGAAGTGTTGCGCAGCATCACCCTGAACGCCGCCGAGCAGCTTAAGTTGGAGAACGTGGTCGGTTCGGTCGAAGTGGGCAAGTTCGCTGACTTGATCGTCCTCGACAAGAACTTCATGCAAGTGCCCGAGGACGAGCTGGGCCGAAATCAGGTGTTGCTGACCGTCGTGGGCGGCAAGGTCGTATGGGCCAAGGCACCGTTCGTTGGCCTTCAAACGGCTCAGGCATCCCTCACTCGTACCGCCCAATAAAAACAAGAGAGCGTTCCGATGCAACGATTTATTCCAAACCTGTTGGCCGCGGCACTGGCGTTGGCTTCGATGCAAGCCATGGCCGCCGCCGACCTGGTGCTGTTCAACGGCAAGGTTTTCAGCGCCGAACCTGGCCAAGGCCTTTCGCAGGCGGTGGCCGTGCAAGACGGCAAGATCCTCAAAGTGGGCAGCGATGCCGAGATCACCGCCCTGGCCGACGCCCGGACACAACGCATCGACCTGGCCGGCAAAGTGCTGATGCCGGGGATGATTGATACCCATAGCCACCCGGTGGTCGCGGCCTTCGACAGCATGGGGGCCAATCTGCTGGACGAAGAAAAACCGTTGCCGGAACTGGAGCAATGGATCATCGAGCAGGATCAGGCAGGCCGTGCACGGGCCGGTGACGTGATCAGCATTGCCGGGGTCAGTTCAGCCTATTGGGACAAAAGTCGCGAACTGGGAAAACGCTTCAATCAGGGGCGCTGGACCGAGCAACCGCTGGTGCTGAGCGGGATTGACGGTCACACCGGCTGGGCCAACAACGCCATGCTCAAACGTATAAACATCGATGCTGCGCTGGTCAAAAGCCTGCCGGAAAAAGAGCGAAGCTATGTGGGGCATGAAGCCGACTTCACACCCAATGGCTATTTTGCCGAGTCGCGCTGGGACCTGGTCCGCAACCAGATTCCGGCGCCTAGCGACGAAACCATGCTGAAGGCTGCCCGCGAGGCAGTGAAGGTCAACAACCAATATGGTGTCACCGCCTGGATGGACGCCGCGGCGAATGCCGGCAGCGGCGATTCGCTGTTCGACTTCAAGGCAACCGAGCAGAGCTACGGTGTTCTGCCGCTGTACCGCGAACTGGCGGAGAAGGGCGAACTCAGCGCACACGTCGCGGCGCTGCTGGTCACTAACCCGAAAAGCAAACCGGCCGACCTCGACGTGCTGGCCACGGTGATGAAAAAGTTCGAGGGCGTGCCCAACCTGACGTTCCCCGGCATCAAGGTGTTTGCCGACGGTATTCTGGAGTTTCCAGGGCAGACGGCCGCGGTGATCGTGCCCTTCAAGAACAGTCATAAAAACGGTCAGCTGCTGATCGACCCGGCGCACTTTGGTGAGCTGGTGGTGGCGGCGGAGAAGCGCAACTGGATTGTGCACATGCACGCGGTCGGCGACCGCGCCGTGCGGGAGTCTTTGAATGGCGTTGCCTATGCGCGCAAGCTCAATCCGACGCCGGTGGCGCACAGCATCGCTCACCTGCAACTGGTCAATCCCAAGGAGTTTCCACGCTTCAAACAGCTGGGTGTGATCGCCTCCATGCAACTGTTGTGGGCCACCGGCGAGACGTACACGGTGGAATTGGTCAAGCCGTACATCAGCGCGTTTGCCTACGGTTATCAGTACCCCGCCAGGTCCCTGCATAACGCCGGCGCGGTCATCGCCGGAGGCAGTGACTGGCCGGT
Source organism: Pseudomonas sp. ASL7 (assembly GCF_056680375.1). NCBI lineage: Bacteria > Pseudomonadati > Pseudomonadota > Gammaproteobacteria > Pseudomonadales > Pseudomonadaceae > Pseudomonas > Pseudomonas sp. ASL7. The sequence continues at coordinate 704,253 of NZ_CM155279.1, forward strand.
GTCCAGCCCCAATCCATGGAACGCCATTGCTCAGGCCAGCACCCGTAAAGGACCGCTGGGCGTGCTGAATGCCAAGGAAAGCATTGATCGCCAGACCATGTTCTACGCCTACACCCTCAATGCCGCCAAAGCCCTGCGACTGGAGCAGCAAATTGGCTCGTTGGCACCCGGCAAACAAGCGGACCTGATCATCCTCGACCGCGACGTATTCAAGGTCAGCGACGATGAACTGTTCGAGACCAAAGTCCTGAAGACCTTCTTCGCCGGCAAAGAGGTTTACGCGCCCGCGTCCTGACCACCACGGCCGCACCCCCCAAAATATGCCTGCTCCTCGTACCGCGAGGGGCCCGGCATCGCCATGCCCGACATTCCATGTACCGCCATAACAATAAGAGAGTTGTATGAACGCACGCGCACTCTTCACCCTGGCCAGCCTTGTGTTGGCCCCCCTGACCACGCAAGCACTGACACTCAGCGATGACTTCAACCTCGACATGAGCCTGACTGCTGTCAGCGATTATCGTAGCCGCGGTATCTCGCAAACCCTGGGCGATCCGGCGGTTCAGGCCGGTGCCACGCTGATGCACAGCAGCGGCCTGTATGTCGGCGCCTGGACCTCGAACGTCGATTTCGGCGGTGACTTCAAGACCCGGCAGGAACTTGAGTACTACGCGGGTTACTACTGGCAGGCGACGGAGGCAATCAGTCTCGATCTGGGCTACATCAAGTACGACTACCCCAAGGAAGGCCAATTCAATCTGAGTGAGGTCTACGCCATCCTCGATGTTTACGGGGTGAAGCTCGGCGGTTACTACTCAAAGGACACGCCGAACGCCTTTGGCGAAGACCAGGACACCCTCTACACCTACCTCAGCTACAAAATCGCACTGCCGGCCGAGGTTGGCCTGGACCTGCGCGTGGGGCGCAACGATGTGAAAGACCCGGCGTTCTGGTCCGCCAGCGGCGACAGCCGCGAGTCCTATTACGAGTGGGAAGCCAAGGTGAGCCGTGAATTCGTCGGCGTGACCTGGGGCCTCAGCTATATCGATACCGACCTGTCGAAAAGCGAATGCGCGGGCTGGTACGGCTATGACGATTTGTGCACGGCGACCGTGGTCGCCAGTGCCAGCAAGACTTTCTAAGCGTTAACGCGCGAACCCTAAAAACAAGTACCTCACAGGAAAACACCGTCATGCCCCAGGTCAGCGATAGTCAGCAACGAAGTCCCCTGATCGAGACCCGTTCGATCGATTACATTCCCGAGGCCGAACGCCACGGCAGCCTCTACAGCCAGTTCACCCTGTGGCTCGGCGCCAACCTGCAGATCACGGCGATTGTCACTGGCGCGCTGGCGGTGGTACTGGGCGGTGATGTGTTCTGGTCCCTCATCGGCTTGCTGATCGGCCAGTTGCTCGGCGGTGCGGTGGTTGCCTTGCACGCGGCGCAAGGCCCGAAGCTGGGGCTGCCGCAGATGATCTCCAGTCGGGTGCAGTTCGGGGTTTATGGGGCGGCTATCCCGATTGTGCTGGTGTGCTTGATGTACCTCGGTTTCAGTGCCACCGGCGCGGTACTGTCGGGGCAGGCGATTGCCCAGTTGATCCAGGTCAGCGACAGCGCCGGGATTCTGATCTTCGCCGTGTGCATCGCGTTTCTGACGATCTTCGGCTATCGGGTCATTCACTTGGTGGGACGAGTGGCCAGCGTGCTGGGGATCATTGCCTTTGCGTATCTGTTTACCCGGTTGATGACGCTCAACGATATCGGCCTGTTGCTGGACAATCGCCATTTCGGCTGGAGCACGTTCCTGTTGGCCGTGTCGTTGTCCGCCTCCTGGCAAATCGCCTTTGGCCCTTACGTGGCAGACTATTCGCGCTACCTGCCGAGCAACACCGCGTCCTGGAAAACCTTTGCCGCTGTCGGTCTGGGCACGGTGCTGGGGGCCCAGGCTTCCATGGTGCTGGGGGTGTTCGCGGCGGCGTTGGCCGGTACGAATTTTCGCGGTCATGAGGTGGCAACCATCGTCGGGTTGGGCAGTACGGGGTTGATGGCTTCGCTGCTGTACTTGAGCGTGGTGTTCGGCAAGGTCACGGTGTCGACGCTCAACGCGTATGGCAGCTTCATGTGCGTGGCCACCATTATCAGTGGCTTTCGCAGTCGCCTCGAGATTACCGCCCGGCAGCGCATGCTGTTCGTGCTGATGATTGTCGTGGCGTCCACCACACTGGCGCTGCTGGGGCAGTACTCGTTTCTGAACAGTTTCAAGTACTTCATCCTGTTCCTGCTGACGTTCTTCACACCGTGGAGCGCGATCAACCTGGTGGATTACTACTTCATCAACAAGGAGCGCTACGACATCCCGGCCTTGTCCGACCCGGCAGGTCGCTACGGTCGATGGAACGTGCTGGGAATCAGCGTGTACGTCATCGGCGTGTTGATCCAGCTGCCTTTTGTCGATACCCACTTTTACTCCGGGCCAATGGTCGGGCAGCTGGGCGGTGTTGATATTTCCTGGATCGTCGGCCTGACAGTGCCAGGGATACTCTATTACCTGCTGGCCAGGAACTCAGCGCTTGCGGTGGCGGTTGAGCGCAGTTCAGAGGCCTGAAGCGGCTCACGTATCAATGTCCGGGGAGGTTCCAGCGTTCGCGAAAGTGCTGGTATTGCTCCTCGGGCATTTGAATCAATAGCGGGGACTGGCGCGGGTCCAGCCAACTGAGCAAACGAGTCATGTCCGCTTGATCCATGGCGGTGCAACCCAGCGTCGGGGACGTCGGGCTACGCCAGACGTGAAAGAAAATGCACGAACCCGACGCGGGGGAGGGTGGCGTGTTGTGTTCGATGACAATGCCTTGTCGATACAGCTCGTCCATGCTGCGCATGTGTTCGGAACTGTTCCAGTCCTTCGCGACAGTCGCCCCGTCGACCAACTGGTTGTAGTGTGTGGACTGGCTGTCATCCACGCATTCGATGGCGGGTGTCAGCGCCAGGTAAGGCAGTCGGGTATCGGCCGTGGTGTCGTAGCCAAAAGCCGTCCCCAGCTTGAAGATCCCGGCCGGTGCTTTGCCGTCACCCTCCTGTTTAATCGGACCGTCTTGCGGGTCAACGGGGGTGAGTCCCTTGCCCCAAGCCAGCCCGCTCTTGCCTAACACCACCGGAAACGGCGCTTCGTACGGTCGAAACGCGTTCCCCTGGCGCTCATAGCGCTGGGCGGTGCCCTGGCTGTCAGTCCAGTTTTTGCTGGTGACCACAATCAGCTGATGGCTGGTGTCGAGAACGCTGCCCGGGTCCAGCCGCGTGATGGGGAAATCCATCACGTTCTGCAACGCAGCGTCCCGTGTGTAGGTGAAGTGCCACCATTCCTTTGAATAGCCGGCAAACCCTTCCTTTTCCATGGCGCGGCTGAGCGTCTGACGATTTTGTTTGGCGACCGCGTTGATCGTCGGGTTGTCGGTATGCGCCGGCTCATCGAAGCAATCGAAACCGGTTCCCATGTCCAGCGCGCCGTCGTGCCAGCGTTGGCCATAGGGGGCTGTGCAATCGACTGGTGTGGCTGAAGGTGTCCAGGTTTCGGCGGGCAGGGCGCCCGGGCCGGTCAATGTCAAATCAACGGTGCTGCCTTTGGAGTGGTTGGAAACCCGGGCGACATAACCCAGGTGCCAGAAGTCTTTCTTGTCCACGCGCGGATAGAACTCGGCCTTGAGCGGGTCACCCGGTTCCGTTGCGAAACGTCCCATGTCCGCGACAGCCCGGCTGGGTCGATAGCAGTCAAATACCTTCAAACCGTAGCCTTGCGTGCGCAGTGCCGTTTGTACCCGAGCCAGTGCCTTGGCGGCTTCCAGCGACAACAGGCATTCCGGCGCCGCGTACCCGTCGAGGACGTGTCCGGTGAAATTGTGGGTGCTGGCGTAGCGGATATCTTGCTCAATGCTCGGATCAACCGTACGCAAGTACACCATGTGCTCGGGCCGTGGCTCGGCGCCGGCGAGGCACGGCGCAGCGAGGCTCAGAAACAGGATTTTGCACAGGAGGCGGCGCATGTGAGGCTTCCGGAAAGGTTGGATGCCTCATCATGGCTTCAAACCCGCTCCGCTTCCACGAGGTTGTGCGTCGCATGCCGCATCGAAGCCTGCGTTCGACCCCGTAGCAGCTGTCGAGCTTGCGAGGCTGCGTTCGGCTGCGCAGCAGTCGTAAAACCTGAGCACGCGGTGTTTCTGAAACACCGCATTGCCTGATCTCACGACTGCTGCACAGCCGAACGCAGCCTCGCAAGCTTGACAGCTGCTACGGGGCCGAGCGGCTACTGGTTGTGTTGTGCGCTGCGGGTCAGTCGCGGTAGACCGGGAAATCACTGCACATCGCTGCGGCCTGTCTGGCGACATGTGCCTCGACATCGGCGTCGCCGAGGTGATCGAGGATGTCGCAGATCCAGCCCGCCAGTTCGATGCTCTGGGCTTCCTTGAAACCTCGACTGGTAATCGCTGGCGTACCGATACGCAGGCCAGAAGTCACGAAGGGCGATTGTGGATCGTTCGGTACCGCGTTCTTGTTCACGGTGATCCCGGCACGGCCGAGGGCAGCGTCGGCGTCTTTGCCGGTGAGGCCCTGACGAATCAGGCTGACCAGAAACAGGTGGTTGTCGGTGCCACCTGACACCACGTCGTAGCCACGGTCGATAAACACGTTCGCCATCGCCTGGGCGTTGCGGATCACTTGCGCCTGGTAGGTAGTGAAGGCGGGCTCCAGCGCCTCTTTGAAGCACACCGCCTTGGCCGCGATCACGTGCATCAACGGGCCACCCTGGCCGCCGGGGAATACGGCTGCGTTGAGTTTTTTCTCCAGTTCCGGATTGGCCCTGGCCAGGATCAGGCCACCACGCGGACCGCGCAGGGTCTTGTGCGTGGTGGTGGTGACCACGTCGGCAAAGGGAATCGGGTTCGGGTACAGACCGGTTGCCACCAGCCCGGCGACGTGGGCCATGTCGACGAACAGGTAAGCGCCCACTTTGTCAGCGATCTGACGGAAGCGCGGGAAGTCCAGGGTTTTGGAGTAAGCGGAGAACCCGGCGATGACCATTTTTGGCTTGTGCTCAACCGCCAGACGCTCGACTTCGTCGTAATCGATCAGGCCGGTGGTGGTGTCGATGCCGTACTGAACAGCGTTGTAGAGTTTGCCGGAGAAGCTGACTTTGGCGCCGTGGGTCAGGTGGCCGCCGTGGGCCAGGCTCATGCCCAGCACGGTGTCACCGGCCTGCAGCAACGCCAGATACACTGCGGCATTGGCCTGGCTACCGGAGTGCGGCTGGACGTTGGCGTAATCGGCGCCGAACAGCTGTTTGGCACGATCGATGGCCAGTTGTTCGACCACGTCGACGTGCTCGCAGCCGCCGTAGTAGCGCTTGCCCGGATAGCCTTCAGCGTACTTGTTGGTCAGGCCGCTGCCTTGCGCTTCCATGACGCGTTGGCTGGTGTAGTTCTCCGAGGCGATCAGCTCGATGTGGTGTTCCTGTCGCGCGTCTTCGGCGTTCATCGCCGCCAGCAATTCGTCGTCGTAGCCTTTGATCTGGTCATGCTTGCTGAACATGGTGAAGCCCTCTGTTTATTTTCTGGAGGTTTGACGTACCCGGGGGATCAGGCGTCGGTGTTGATCAGGTGCTCATAAGCGGTCTGGTCAAGCAGGGTGTCCATTGCGCTGGCATCGCGTGGTCGCATGCGAAAAAACCAGCCTTCTCCCAGCGCGTCTTCATTGATCAATTCGGGGGCGCTTTCCAGCGTCGAGTTCACTTCAACCACTTCGCCGTCCAAGGGCATGTACACGCCGCTGGCCGCTTTTACCGATTCCAGCACCGCCACTTCATCGCCGGCATCGAATGCGCGCAACTCGGGCACTTGAACGAAGACCACGTCACCCAGCGCTTGCTGGGCGAAAGGAGTGATGCCTACGGTAATCAGGCCATTGCTCTCAAGACGCAGCCATTCGTGGTCGGTGGTAAAACGCAGTTCGCTCATATCAACTCCTTATTGTTCTGGTGGCTTCAGAGGTGATAGCAAGGGGGGTGCCATATTTATTTATTCGTTTTAAATCAATGATATAAATTGTTTTAGGCAGGGTTGGCGAGTCGCGCGTGTATTGAAACCAATACAGGCATCGGGGGCGGGAGCAGGAAAGTCCGGACCAGGCGAGTGACGGTGTTTTGTCTTGGTTTCGATACGCTGTAGTGATTTACAGACAGTGGGAGTTGATGCAGCACCTGTGGGAGCGAGCTTGCTCGCGATGAGGGCGGGCCAGTCGAAATCACTGTTGACTGAGCCACCGCTATCGCGAGCAAGCTCGCTCCCACAGGGATCTGCAGTGGTTCAAAACTGCGGGTATCAGGGCTTGTTGGGAATGCCGTACTTGCGCAAGCGGATGGCAATCGCGCTGTGCGAGGTGTGCAGGCGAGCGGCGAGCAAACGGCTGGAGGGGTAGCTGCGGTAGAGCTGTTCCAGAAGGTTCTTTTCAAACCCTTCGACGGCTTCCTCCAGACTGCCCACTTCACCGTCGTTCTGCCGCTCCACGGCCGTGCGGGCGATGTCCAGGTCGTCGATGTCCACCAGCGGATTTTCACAAATGGCGGCGGCGCGAAAGATCACGTTTTGCAGTTGGCGGACGTTGCCTGGCCAGCGGTTGCCAAGCAGTGCCGCAAAGGTGCCGGGCGCCAGTCGGCACAGCGGACGCTGAATCTGCGCACAGGCTTGCTGCATGAAGTGATTGGCCATCAACAGGATGTCGTGACCGCGCTCACGTAACGGCGGCACTTGCAGATTGAGCACATTCAAACGGTAGAACAGGTCTTCGCGAAAACGGCCTTCAGCGACCATTTTTTCGAGGTCGCGGTGGGTCGCGCTGAGGACCCGCACATTGACCTTGACCTCGCGATCGCCACCGACCCGGCGGAAGCAGCCATCGCTCAAAAAGCGCAGCAACTTGGCTTGCAGGTAAGGCGACATTTCACCGATTTCATCGAGGAACACCGAACCTTGATCAGCCAGTTCAAGCAGGCCGAGTTTGCCGCCCCGTTGCGCACCGGTGAAGGCGCCGGGGGCGTAGCCGAACAGTTCGCTCTCGGCGAGGCTCTCTGGCAGTGCCGCGCAGTTAAGGGCCAGAAAGGGGGCTTCGCGGCGTGTGCTGATGGCGTGGCAGGCGCGGGCCACGAGTTCTTTGCCGGTGCCGGTTTCACCCTGAATCAGCAAGGGCGCATCGAGCGTGGCAACGCGCTGGGCACGGGACTTGAGTGCACGAATCGCGGGTGACTCGCCGAGCAGCGCATCGAAGCCTTCGGCGTGGTCGTGGTGCAGCGCCGACAGGCGTTCACCGATACGACTTGGCTGATAGAGGGTCAAGAGAGCGCCGGCGTCGGTGATCGGCATGGCATCGAGCAGCAGGGTCTGGCCGCCGAGGGTGACCTCATGCATGGGCAGGCGGAAACTGTGTTCGATCAACGTGTGTTGCAAGTCCGGATCATCGAACAGCGCGCTCAACGGCTCACCGGCCGGCTCACGACCACACAGGGCGATCAGCGCCGGATTGGCCAGCAGCACATGGCCCAGGCCATCCACCGCCAGCACCGGATCGGAACTGGCCGCCAGCAGGGCATCCAGTTGCAGACGTCGGCGTTGCCCCGGGAGGATGTCGACCATCGTCACCGCTTGCACGCCGCGCACACCGAGCAACGCATCGCGCAGCTCTTCCATCACATCGGCGCCCAGGGTCGGTGCATCGATGTAAACGTTCGGCGGAACCATTTCCACGGCATCCAGATTGAAACTGCGCCCACCGAGCAGGGCCAGCACTTCCTGGGTGATGCCGACGCGGTCGATGAAGGTGACGTGGATGCGCATAGGTGGCCTGCAAGGGTTGCGAACGGAATGAGTATGACCGGCACGCGCCGCGTCTGTCAGGTGTTGCCGGTATTGCCGGTGTTGCGTGAAGTGGCGGCCAGGTCCTCAAGAAACGCCTCAAGTATCGGCGGCGGGGCAACGCCGCGACGGGTGATCACATCGAACGGAGACATCAGTTGCAAACTGGCCGGTGCCAATTGGTGCATCTCGCCGGTCTTGATCCACTGCGCGGCAAAGTGCACGGGCAGAAAGCCCAGGTACGCACCGGAGATGATCAGGATCGCCAAGGCCTCGATGTTGTCGACGGTGGCGGCGGCTTTGCTGACACCCAGGCGTTCCAGGTCGTACTGCTGCATGTAACCCCTGACGACAATTCGGCTCGTGGAAATCTCTTCGAGCAGTTCGTCACCCTCGGCCTTGCTGCCATGCAGCGGATGCCGCCGCCCGCAATACAGCCCCAGTGCCTCCTTGTACAGCGGCGAGTGCAACAGGCCCGGAACGTAGATCGGGAAGTGCCCGATGGCCAGGTGCAACCGGCCGTCGAGCACGCGTTCTTCCAGCTCGGCGGGGGTGCCGACGTACACGTTCAGGTGCACGTCATGCCCCCTGGACACGAAGCGTTGGGTGGTACGCGGGATCGGTGAATCAGGGTCGGTGATGGTGGTGTCGATGATCCCCAGGTTGAGCTTGCCGCTGATGTGTTGCTTGAGCACGTCGGCGTCCATGCAGAAATTTTCCACCGCCGAGAGCAGGCGCTGGGTCGCTTCATGGATGGCCACGCCTTGCTCGGTCAGGCGAAACCCGCTGCGTCCACGTTGGCAGAGCTTGACCCCGAGCCGGGTTTCCAGATGGGTCATTTGTTCGCTGATGGTTGATTGGCCGGCATTCAACGCCGCTTGCGCAGCAGAAAAGCCACCGCACCGAACAATCGTGGCAAACACCCTGAGCAGTTTCAGATCGACATCGTGCAGCTGAATCACCTTGGACCTCCTGCGTGTGGATGCATCGGTAATGCCGATATGAGTATCTGATGTTTAGCATTTTTTCCACGAAAACCTGCGTCCATAGTCACTTCAACGGCGGTCACCTTCCATGTCCGCTGAGCCGAAAACAAGAATTGGAGAGGCCTGAAATGTCGAACAATGGTTATGAATCCGGTCGCCTGAACCTGCCCTTCGTGGGGCACTGCACCTTTGGCAAATCCCCGGTGTGCACCGACTGGGATGCACTGGATGCGGACGTGGCGATCCTTGGCGTACCCAACGACATGGGCACCCAATGGCGTTCCGGCGCACGTTTCGGGCCTCGCGGGATTCGCGAGGCATCGACGCTGTTTTCCTTCGGCCATGCTGGGGCCTACGACCACGAAGATGACGTCATGTACCTGACCGCGGCCGATGTGCGCATGGTTGACGTCGGTGACGCCGACATCGTGCACACCGACATGGTCACCAGTAACGAGAACACCGAGTATGCCGTGCGCAAGATCCTCGATGCCGGCGTCATGCCCGTCGTGCTCGGCGGCGATCACTCGGTGCACGCGCCAGTGATCAAGGCCTTCGAGGGGCGCGGTCCGATCCACATCATCCACTTCGATGCGCACCTGGACTTCGTCGACGAGCGTCACGGCGTTCGCTATGGCCATGGCAATCCGCTGCGCCGCGCCTCCGAAATGAACCACATCGTCGGCATGACCCAGATGGGCATCCGCAACGTGTCTTCCTCCAATCGCGATGACTACGAAGCGGCCCATGCGGCGGGCTCGAAGATTCTTTCGGTACGCGATGTGCGTCGCCTTGGGGTCGAGGGTGTGCTGGCGTTGATCCCGCAAAACATCAACTACTACATCACCATCGACATCGACGGCTTCGACCCGTCCATCGCGCCTGGCACGGGCACACCGAGCCATGGCGGCTTCCTCTACTACGAAGTGCTGGAGATCATCCAGGCCCTGGCCAAGCGCAGCAAAGGCAACATCGTCGGCATGGACCTGGTTGAGGTCGCACCCGTATATGACCCTTCCGGCATGACCTCGATTCTGGCCGCGCAACTGCTGCTCAACAGCATCGGTTTCATCTTCCACGAGCGGGCTCAGGCGCGGCACGCCTTGAGCGAAACCACCACGGCTTCGGCGTGATTTGACCGCCGCACAGAGAGCGTAGAAATGGACACGATCGTTAAGCAGTATTTGCAGAAATTCGGTGTATCCGAAGCCACCCAGACCTTCCTCAGCAAGGTACAGAAGATGTTCATCGGTGGCGCCTGGGTCGAGGCCAGCGACGGCCAGACATCCGAGGTCATCGAACCCTCGACCGAGGGCCTGATCACGCGGATTCCCATGGGCACAACCGAGGATCTGGACCGCGCCGTGCAAGCAGCCCGCGCACAGTTCGACGGTGGTGCATGGCGTCAGGCCAAGCCGGCGGAGCGTGAGCGGATGATGCAACGCCTGGCCGACCTGATTGAACACAACGCCTTTGAACTGGCGGAAATCGAATCGATCGACATGGGCAAGTCGGTGGCCTTCGCCAAGGATGTCGATATCCAGGGCACCGTCGACACGCTGCGATATTTTGCCGGTTGGGCCACGAAACTCCACGGGCGCACCGTTGAACCCTCGTTGCCGGGCAATTACCTGGCTTATACACGCAAGGAAGCGGTGGGAGTGGTCGGCGCCATCGTGCCCTGGAACTTCCCTTTGCAAACCATGGCCTGGAAGCTCGGTGCGGCGCTGGCAACCGGCTGCACCGTGGTGGTCAAGCCGGCCGAACTGACCTCGCTGTCGGCCCTGCGTTTTGCTGAGCTGGTGCAGGAAGCCGGCATCCCGGACGGGGTGATCAACATCGTCACCGGGCGCGGCAGCGTGGTCGGTGCGGCCATGGCCACGCACCCCGGCATCGACAAATTGACCTTCACCGGTTCGACCCCGGTCGGCCGCACTGTCGGGCGTGCCGCGCTGGACGAAATGAAGCGACTAACCCTGGAACTCGGTGGAAAATCACCGGTAATCGTGTTGGCCGACGCGGACGTGCCTGCGGCCGCCAAGGCCATCGCCAACGGGGTGTTTTTCAATTCGGGACAGGTGTGCGATGCCGGTACTCGCGCTTATATTCATCGCAGTATCTACGACGAGTTCCTGCGTGAACTGATCACCTACACCCGCACCTTGAAAATGGCCCCGGGCCTGGACCCGGACTGTTTCATCGGCCCGCTGGTCTCGGCATTGCAAAAGCAGCGAGTGAGCGATTACATCGAAACCGGCAAGCGTGAAGGCGCCGAACTGGTCTACGGCGGCCAGGCTGTCGATGGCCCCGGTTTCTTCGTCGAGCCGACCATCTTCGCCCATTGCCGCAACGACATGCGCATCGTTCAGGAAGAGATTTTTGGTCCGGTACTGGTGACCGCGCCATTCGATGATGAAGAAGAGGCCTTGGCGCTGGCCAATGACTCGCCGTACGGCTTGGCAGCCGCACTCTATTCCAATGACCTTGGAAAGGTGCACAGCCTGATTCCACGGCTGCGTGCGGGTTCGGTCTACGTCAACGCCCACGGCACCCTCGACCCGTCGATGCCGTTCGGTGGCTACAAGCAATCCGGATTCGGCAAGGATCTGGGCGCGGAGCAGCTCGATTACCTGCTCGAGACCAAGGCGGTCTGGATCACGCTGCCCTGAGTCACGGCTGACGGAGCCCCTTGTAGGAGCGAGCTTGCTCGCGATGGAGTGTCAGTCGACACCCCTGTAGCTGACACACCATCGCGAGCAAGCTCGCTCCTACAGGTTTTGCGTCGGCGAGGCCTTCATTAATCAGGAACAGCAAGGAGGCATTCGGGCATCGTTCACCCAAAAGAATGCGGTTATTCCGTCATGATCTTCCAACAATAAGAGACCATCATGAACACTAACGCCAAATCCGCTCCGAGCGTCTCGGTCCTCGATGACAAACCCGTTGTCGAAAGCCATTCGATTGACTTCATCCCGGAACACGAACGCACCGACAAACTGTCGAGCCAGGGCCCGTTCTGGTTTCTCGGCAATTTCACCTTCTTCACCATGACCATCGGCTTCGTCGGTCCGAGCGTCGGCCTGACGGCGCTCTGGACCACACTGGCCGGCACGCTGGGCATCATGTTTGGCACGCTGTTCATGGCCTTTCATGGCTCGCAAGGCCCACACCTCGGCCTGCCGCAGATGATCCAGTCGCGTGCGCAGTTCGGCTATCGCGGCGTGATCCTGGTGCTGCTGGCGACGCTGTTTGTGTTCGCCGGGTTCAACATCGTCAACCTGGTGTTGATGATGCAGGGCCTGCACACGCTCTTTGGCTTCAACCCCGCCGTGATCGCCGTGGCCGTGACGATACCAGCGGCGATTTTGGCGATCCTCGGCCATGACTGGATGCACCGTAGTTTCAAATGGGCCTTGTACCTGTCGCTGCCACTGTACGGACTGGTGACGTTGGCGGTGCTGATGGGCTGGGTTCCCGATGCGGCAATGCCGGTGCTCGGGGCCGGTGAAGTAGCGCCGCCGCCGTTGGGTTTCAACTGGACCGGTTTCATCGCCCAATTCGCGGCGGCGGCGAGTTACAACATCGCTTATGCCCCGTATGTGTCCGATTATTCGCGTTACCTGCCGAAGAACACCTCCAGCGGCAAACTGATCGCGGTGGTGTTTCTGGGGGCGTCGTTGTCCGGTGCGTGGATGATCTCCGTGGGTGGCTGGCTGGCCGATCACCTGCATTCCACTGATGTGCTGGTGGCCCTCGGCCAAGTCGGCAACACCGTGTCGCCGTTGATGGGCACTGTGGTGGTGGTCATCACGATCCTGGCGTTCCTGCCGGTAATCGCCATGAACATCTACAGCGCCAAGCTGACCACGCTGACCTGCGTCGACTCGATCAAGCACATCGAACCCACCCGCAAGGCGCGGGTCCTGGCGATTGGTTTCGTGATTCTGCTGCAACTGGGCGTGGCCCTTAGCATCCAGAGTTCGGGCAAAGGCCTGTCGGTGCTGGGGATCTACCTGGTGGTGATGTTGTACTTCCTGGTGCCATGGACCTCGGTCAACCTGACCGACTACTTTTTCGTCCGCAAGGGCCGCTACGCCATCCCGCACTTCTTCATGCCTCACGGCAACATCTATGGCAGTTGGGGCCTGCGCGGCATTGCAGCGTACGCCATAGGCTTCATTTCGATGATCCCGTTCTTCTACATCTACGACGGCGTCGAGCAGCGTGAAGTCTATGTGGGTCCGCTCGCCAAAGCGCTCGGCAGTATCGACATCGCCTGGCTGGTCGGCCTGATCGTGTCGGGGCTGGTGTACTACTGGTTCAGCCGCTCGATCGATCTCAAGCGCGAAGAAGCGGTCATCCAGCACATCGAAAAAACATCCCCTCAATACACCACTGGCGACAAGCTGACCTTGCACTCGTTGCCCGTTTTCAACGAATCGACGGTCGGGAGATAACCATGGCTACGCAAAAATACGACTACATCATCATCGGCGCCGGCTCGGCAGGTTGTGTGTTGGCCAACCGCTTGAGTGAAGACCCGGACACCTCCGTGTTGGTGCTGGAGTTCGGCGGCAGTGATCGCAGTGTGGTGATCCAGATGCCGAGTGCCTTTTCGATCCCGATGAACACCAAGAAGTACAACTGGCGCTACGAGACCGAGCCGGAGCCTTTCCTCAACGGCCGTCGAATTCACTGTCCGCGCGGCAAGGTGCTGGGTGGCTCATCGTCGATCAATGGCCTGGTGTACATCCGTGGTCACGCCTATGACTTTGACGAGTGGGAGTCGCTCGGCGCACAGGGCTGGGGTTACCGCAATTGCCTGCCGTATTTCAAACGGGCCGAGAGCTACGAGGAGGGCGGCGACAACTATCGTGGGCAAACCGGGCCGTTACACACCACCAACGGCAATCACATGAAAAACCCATTGTATGGTGCCTGGGTCGAAGCGGGCGCCGAAGCGGGCTACCTCAAGACCGACGACTGCAACGGCTTCATGCAGGAAGGTTTCGGCGCGATGCACATGACCGTGAAAAATGGCGTGCGTTGCTCCACTGCCAACGCGTACCTGCGCCCGGCGATGGGCCGCCCGAACCTGACCGTGATCACCCATGCGATGACCCGCCAGATCATCCTCGAAGGCAAACGCGCGGTGGGGATCAGCTATGACCACGATGGCCAGACCCACCAGGTCTATTGCAACCGCGAAGTGCTCGTATCGTCCGGCCCCATCGGTTCGCCGCACTTGCTGCAACGCTCCGGCATCGGCCCGGCCGACGTGCTGCGTAAAGCCGGGATCAGCGTCCGCCATGACCTGCCCGGGGTAGGGGAGAACCTGCAGGATCACGCCGAGGTGTACATCCAGTTTGGCTGCAAGGAACCGGTAACACTCAACAGTAAAATGGACCCGCTGAGCAAACTGCTGATCGGCCTGCGCTGGCTGCTGTTCAAGGATGGGCTGGGGGCGACCAATCATTTCGAGGCCGGTGGCTTCATCCGTTCCGAGAAAGGTCTGCGCTGGCCGGACATTCAGTTCCACTTTCTGCCGGCAGCCATGCGTTACGACGGCAACAAGCCGATCAAGGGCCACGGCTTCATGGTGCTCACCGGGCCGAACAAACCGAAAAGCCGCGGCTATGTGCGGGCCCGTTCCGCCGACCCTTACGAGCATCCGCAGATTCAGTTCAACTACCTGCAACGCGAAGAAGACCGGGAAGGTTTCCGCCGCTGCATACGCCTGACCCGGGAGATCATTGGCCAGAAAGCCATGGACCGTTTCCGCGACGGTGAGATCGCACCGGGACCTCAGGTGAACACTGATGCAGAAATCGACGCCTTCGTTCGTGAAAACCTTGAGAGCACCTACCATCCTTGCGGCTCGTGCCGAATGGGTGAGGACGATAGGGCGGTGGTCGATTCCGAGCTGCGCGTGCATGGCATCGCCGGTTTGCGGGTGATCGACTCCTCGGTGTTCCCGACTGAGCCGAACGGCAACCTCAATGCCCCGACCATCATGCTCGCCGAACGGGCCTCCGACCTGGTGCGCGGACGTAAAATGTTGCCCGCCTCCGATGTGCCTGTCGGCGTGGTCCAGGATTGGGAAACCAGTCAGCGCTCATCGCTGCCAGGACGCAACGTCCGGGTCTGATCCAGACGCCCGACAGCCAGGCTACCGTGAAGGTAGCCTGGAGATAAGGCATTTTGCTGGCCCCGCAGTCTCGCACTAACCGCCAAAATCATTTTATTTTCAGGTGGTTAGGTGGATGCAAATGCACAAGGTAGTGATCGCGCTGGTCTCGTTTTCTTTGGCGAATGTGGTGGTCTCGGTCCAGGCCAAAGAGCTGTTGCCCAATGATCGGTACATGTGCAGCTGGGGCGCGGGTACTGCGGCGAGGGCCCAGGAACTCAAGCTTTCGGGCGTGTCGCTGTATGCCGCTCGTCAAAAAATACAGGCCTACCCCTTCAGCAAAGCCTGGATGCGGATGATGGCCATGGGCATTACCGAGCAAACCTACGACAGCCCATCGAAGTTCAAGCCTGAGGCTGTCCGGGAGAGCTTCTACGAAGGATGCATCCACTACAAGTTGGCCCGTAAATAACCGGGCCCTCGCCAGTCAGTAAGAAAATCTCAGGCGAAACACGCTCCTTGTAGCAGCTGGCGAAGCCTGCGTTCGGCTGCGTAGCAGTCGCAAATCGGGCGCCGCGGTCTTTCAGGTTAACCGAGTACGCAGGATTGACGACTGCTGCGCAGCCGAACGCAGGCTTCGCCAGCTGCTACATATCGGCATTAGCCCTCGACCCCCATCTCCCTCACGGCGCCGGAAAATCGTTCCGGCGAGCCGCAATACTCCCTCCTTAGTTCCCTATCGAAAAACGGCGTGACTGTCGTGAAAACGACCTGTTTACGCTGAACGCGCAACGCGATGATTTTTCTGTTGAACGACTGTTCAGCTTCGACTATGTTCCTTCCACCTCCCCGGCTGGTTGCGCGGGCTTGCGTTTCTTCTATTCGAACGAGGCACTGGCATGCGGTTTTCACCCTTTGTTGAGCGGATTTCAGGCGACGGTGTTGCCGCTTGGGATATTCACTATGCGGCATTTGAAGCCCAGCGCCGTGGCGAGGATGTGATCATCCTCAGCATCGGTGACCCGGATTTCCCCACCCCCGATTTCATCACCGATGCCGCGATCCACGCCCTGCGTGAGGGCGACACCCACTACACCGAAATTGCCGGGCGCGATGCCTTGCGTGAAGCCATCGCCGCTCGCTACAGCCCGTTGTTTGGCCGTGAGGTGCAAGCGTCCAGCGTCATCATGACGGCGGGTGCGCAGAACGCATTGTTTGCCGCCTCGATGTGTTTGCTCACGGCCGGCGATGAAGTGATTGCCCTGGACCCGATGTACGTGACCTACGAGGCGACGCTCAAAGCCTCCGGCGCGACGCTGGTGCGCGTGCCCTGCGCGGCGGATTCAAATTTCCGGCTCGATGCCGCCGTATTGGCCAAGGCCATTACCCCACGCACCCGGGCCATTTTCCTGGCCAATCCAAACAACCCCACCGGCGTAGTGCTCAACCGCGAGGAGCTGCAAGCCATCGCCGAACTCGCCATCGCCCATGACCTGTGGGTCGTGGTGGACGAGGTGTATGAGAGCCTGTGCTTCGAGCGCGAACACCTGAGCCTGGCGGCTTTGCCGGGCATGGCCGAGCGCTGCGTGGTGATCGGCAGCCTGTCGAAATCCCACGCCATGACCGGCTGGCGTATTGGCTGGATTGTCGCCAATGAAGCCCTGATCGCGCATGTCGAAACCCTGGTGCTGAGCATGCTTTACGGCTTGCCGGGTTTTGTCATGGAAGCCGCGCTGAAAGCAGTAGAAGCCCATGAAGACGTGACCCACGGCATGCGCGACATCTATCGCCGTCGTCGTGATCTGGTGGTTGCGGGGTTGTCTGACTGCCCGGGGATTTCAGTGCTCAAACCCGATGCCGGCATGTTCGTGTTGATGGACGTCCGTGGTACCGGGCTGACCTCTCTGGAGTTCGCCTGGCGTCTGCTGCGCGAGGCGCGCGTATCGGTTCTCGATGCGGCCGCATTCGGTGAGCCGGCCCAAGGTTTTGTGCGGCTCTCGTTCACCTTGGGTGAAGAACGGCTGGCCCAGGCTTGCCAACGTATTCGCGATTTTGTCCTGGTGTTGAAAGGCGAAGCGCCGAGGCCGGTGATCAGTCGGGTCACCTGTGAAGCGACCGTTGAGCCGGCCGCTGGCAAAACCATGATTGAAGTCGATCGCCTGCACAAACGCTTCGGCAATATCGAAGTCCTCAAAGGCGTTTCCCTGACGGCCCGCGAAGGCGACGTGATCTCGCTGATCGGCGCCAGCGGCTCGGGCAAAAGTACCTTGCTGCGCTGCATCAACATGCTCGAAGTGCCGGACCAGGGGCGCATTCTGGTGGACGGCGAAAGCATTCACCTGAACTTCGATCGTCCCGGCGCGCCGCTGGTGTCCGACGCCAAACAGCTGGTACGGATCCGTTCGAGCCTGGGCATGGTGTTTCAGAACTTCAACCTCTGGCCCCATCGCACGGTGCTGGAAAACCTCATCGAAGCGCCGACCCAGGTCCTGCGTGAAAGCCGTGCGGAGGCCACTGAACGGGCCGAAGCCTTGCTCGAACGTGTGGGGCTTGCCGCCAAGCGCAACGAGTACCCGGCGTTTCTCTCCGGGGGACAGCAACAACGGGTGGCGATCGCCCGGGCCCTGGCCATGCGGCCCAAGGTCATGCTGTTCGATGAACCCACCTCGGCACTCGACCCGGAACTGGTCGGCGAAGTGCTGCGGGTGATCCGCTCTCTCGCGGAAGAAGGCCGGACCATGATCCTGGTGACTCA
Organism: Pseudomonas sp. ASL7; assembly: GCF_056680375.1. Lineage (NCBI taxonomy): Bacteria > Pseudomonadati > Pseudomonadota > Gammaproteobacteria > Pseudomonadales > Pseudomonadaceae > Pseudomonas > Pseudomonas sp. ASL7. The sequence goes on from NZ_CM155279.1 coordinate 722,016, forward strand.
TGAAATGGCTTTCGCACGCGATGTCTCTTCCAAAGTCGCCTATTTGCACCAAGGGCTGATCGAGGAAACCGGCTCGCCGGACGAAGTGTTCGTACACCCACGCAGCGAACGTTGCCGACAATTCGTCAACGCTCATCAGACTCGCTAATACACAATAAAAAGACGGGGAAAGAATCATGGGAAATCGACGTTTGGCAAATTGGATGACAGGTGTGGCCTGCGTAATGCTGGCCGGCATGAGTGCGGCACAGGCTCAGCCGATCAGGTTCGCGGTGGCGGCCGAACCCTATCCGCCATACACCGAGAAACAGGCTAATGGTGAGTGGAAAGGCTTTGAAGTGGACCTGATTCACAAGCTGTGCAGCGACATGAAAGCCGAGTGCGAGATCAAGGAAGTGGCGTGGGACGGGATCATCCCGTCGCTGTTGGCGAAGAAGGTCGACGTGATTTTTTCTTCCATGTCGGTGACCGAAGAGCGCGAAAAACAGATCGCGTTCAGCAAGGCTTATTACGATTCGGTGGTCGCGGTTGTAGGGCCGAAGGGGACGTCGGTGAAAAAGTACCCGGATGATCTCAAGGGCAAGATCATCGGCGTGCAGAACTCGACGGTGAGCGCGAGCTACCTGAAGCAGTACTACGAAAAAATTGCTGACGTGAAGTATTACGACACCCAGGACTCTGCCAACGCCGACCTGATTGCCGGTCGCATCGACCTGATGATGGCGGACGGCACGGCCATGGCCTCGTTCGTCAAGACTCCCGATGCCAGCAACCTGGAATACCTCGGCGCGGTGCCTTATGACCCGATCTTCGGCAAGGGCGTGGGCGCCGGTCTGCGCAAGGACGACGCTGAACTCAAGGCCAAACTGGACAAGGCGATCACGAGCTTGCTCGCGAGCAAAGACTATGAGGACCTCTCCCAAAGCTACTTTGGCACCAGCGTGAAACCGGCGTTCTGACTTGTAGGAGCGAGCTTGCTCGCGAAGAACGTCAACGATAACGCGGTGTGTCTGAAGAACCGCGTCGCTCTAACGTCCATCGCGAGCAAGCTCGCTCCTACAAGGGATCGCGGTAACCGGTTGGTTGCGATAATGGGAGAGTGAAATGCCGGCAATGTTCGAATTGATCAATTTCAGCGAACAAGGATGGGGCAGTGCGCTGATAAAAGGGCTCTGGATGACCCTGCAGATATCGGCCGGGGCCTTCGTGGTCGGGCTGTTCATCGGTCTGGTGGTGGCCTGCCTCAAGTTGGGCGCGCCCAAACCGATCGCAGCACTGATGCGCGGCTACACCACGTTGTTTCGCGCGGTTCCGGAATTGTTGCTGATCCTGTTGCTGTACTACGTCGGTTCCATGCTCCTCAATTCGCTGATGGCCCAGATGGGTTACGGCGTACTGAACGTCAGCGGGCCGCTGGCGGCGATCCTGGTGCTGGGCCTCGTGCAAGGCGCTTACGCTTCGGAGATTTTTCGGGCGGCGATCCAGGCGATTCCTTTCGGTCAGATCGAGGCAGCGAGGGCGTTTGGCCTGAGCGGGTTCGGTCTGTTCCGGCGCGTCACACTGCCGATCATGGCGCCCTATGCAATGGCCGGGATGGCCAATTTGTGGATCAACCTGATCAAGGACAGTGCACTGATCAGCGTGGTCGGCACCAACGAGCTGTTGTACACCGCCAAGCAAGGCGCGGGTTCGACGCGTCACTACCTGTTGTTCTACCTCACGGCCGCGGCGATGTATTACGCGGTGACGTTGGTGTCCAACTACCTGTCGGGACGGCTTGAGCGACGTATTCGTCGCTGGATGCCTTTGGCTGAGTGAATGAAATGATTCCAGCGTGGATAGTTGAATACGCGGCGCTGTTGGGCCGAGGGCTGCAAACGACCATCACCATCCTATTTATCTCCAGCGTATTCGGGTTCGTGCTGGCGGTTCTGGTGGCGTTGGCCCGTATCTCGAAAAACCGGGTGATCGCCAAGGCCAGCCTGTTCTACACCAGCGTCTTGCGCGGTACACCGTTGTTGATCCAGATCTACATCTTCTATTACGGGCTCGGCAGCCTGTTCGCACAGTTTCCGCTGATACGCGGCAGTTTTCTCTGGCCGTATCTGCGTGACGGTTACTGGTACATCGTGTTCGCCCTGGTGCTGTCGGTGGGCGCTTATGTCGGCGAAGTGATTCGTGGCGGCCTGCTGGCGGTGCCAAAAGGTGAAATGGAAGCGGCGTCGGCCTTCGGCATGACCCCGCGCCAGTCGTTGTTGCGGGTGCGCTTGCCTCGGGCCATGCGCTTGCTGTTGCCGACCCTGGCCGGTGAGACGGTGATGTTACTGAAGTCCACGGCGCTGGCCTCGACGATTGCGATCATCGACCTGCTGGGCGCCGCCAACGTCGTGCGGGCACAAACCCTTCAGGTCTACGAACCGTTGCTGCTGGTGGCCGGGGTTTATGTCTGCCTGACGTTCCTGATCGAGGCGCTGTTTGCCTTTGCCGAGCGGCGCGGGACGCCGATGCGCAGGGCGGTGTAATGAGTGCGCCACGGGTTGTCGACCGGTCGTTGCAGGGCATTGGCCTGTGCACGCTGGGCTACGCGTTCCTGGCGTTGCAGGACGCGGCCATCAAGTGGCTGGTAGCCGATTATTCGGTGGTCAGTATCCTGTTTTGGCGGGGCCTTGTGGTGGTGCTCGCCTGTCTGCTGGTGGGGCGATTGCGCCTGGTCCAGCGGGCCTGGCGCTCACCGAGCCGGCGCTTGCTGGTGGTGCGCGGCTTGCTGTCGATTGTGGCCTGGCTGCTGTACTACACCGCCGCAAGGGACCTGACCCTGGCGGAGATGACCACGCTGTATTTTTCGGCCCCGATCATGGTGACGGTGCTGGCGGCAGTGATTCTCAAGGAGCGTGCCAGCGCCTGGCAGTGGTTCACGCTGGTCGTGGGCTTTGTCGGGGTAATCATTGCCTGTCGGCCCAGCAATATGGCCGATCCCTTGCCCATCGTGCTGACGCTGCTGGCGGCGATGTGCTGGGCGTTCACCTACATCCAGTTGCGGCAGGTAGATGACCAGACGTCCGTGTTGGAGCAGATGCTGATCACCAACGTGGTGTTTGTGATTTGCATGACAGTCGCGCTGCCCTGGACTCATACGCCGGCACCGAACCCGGCGTGGCTGGGGATGCTGGGGGCCGGAGTGGTGGGAGGCATCGGCCAGTTCCTGCTGTTCGCCAGTTTTCAGCGGGCCACCGCGACCTTGCTGGCGCCGTTCGAGTACACCGGCCTGATCTGGGCGTTCCTGTTATCGAACCTGATCTGGGGCACGCTGATGGATGTGTCGCTGATCATCGGTGCCGGGTTGATCGCAGTCAGCGGCACCCTGGCGATGATCTTCGGTCGTCACCCATCACAGGATGTCGTCGGTGCTGAATGCTCCGTGACGCAAGCCCTTTATCCAGCAGCGGCAGATATGGAGGCCGTTGGCGGGGCTGAAGGTTTCGGGGTTCAGGCACCACTCGATCCAGAGTCCGTCGAGCATCGCGGATAAACCAATGGCGGCCAGGCGGGTGTCGTGGATCACGAAACCCTCACTGGCCGCCAGGTCATCGAGCAGTTGGCGGAGCAGATCGAGGTAGGCGCGATAGCTTTTTTCGTGGGACTGGCTGACGTGTTCGGAGTGACGAATCAGGCTCCAGAACACCACCCATGCGCCGAGCAAATTGGGGTCCATGACCCGGGACGAAAACGAGCCGGTGAGGAACGCGTCCATCTTTTCGGCCGGTGTTCCGGCCTGCTCGATTTCCTGCTGAAGGGCGGCGGTCAGCTCGCTGGCGAGCTTCTGGTAGGTGTCGGCGATCAACGCATCGATGCTGCCGAAATGATGGTTGAGCAGGCCGACGGACACCCCGGCTTCGGTGGCGATGCGCCGCACGGAAATACCAGCGTGCCCGTCGCGGACCAGACAGCGCAACGTCGCCGCAACCAGCATTTCGCGGCGTTCGTCCGGTTCAGCACGGCGGTTTTTAGGGGCGAGGGTTGTCACAAGGGCGTCCTTGGGTGCAGAGCCTGATGGGCGAGCTTAATTGAACGGACGTTCAATCACCAGTCTCGGCAGTGGCAACACAGCGGCTTTTAACGGTCATCACAGGAGGACAAACTTATGGCGCAGGATATTTCGTTCAACGTTCGCAACAATAACGGTGACGCGGTGCAGGTCGGGGCCTGGCGTTTCGAGGGCGATGGCAGCGGGCCGACCGTTCACTTGCAGGCAGGTGTGCATGCCGATGAAATCGCCGGAATGCTGGTCCTGCACCTGTTGATGCAGCGCCTTCAGGTCGCCGAGGCCCAGGGCCGGCTCAAAGGCCATGTGACGGTGGTGCCACAGGCCAATCCGCTGGGCATCGGGCAGTTTCGTCAGGGGCGAATTCTTGGCCGATTTCACGACGCCACGGGGCATAACTTCAACCGCTTGTTCGACCAGTCGAACGCCATGGCCCACCCTTCGACCAATGTCCAGGAATGGCAAAAAAAGCTGGTGCAACTGGCGGCCCCGGCGCAGGTGATGCTCGACCTGCACACCGACGACGAGGCCCTGCCGTACCTCTACGTTCATCGCCGTTTCTGGCCCCGTGGCCGCGAATTGGCGGCGGCGATGAAAATGGATGTGGCGATCATCTGGGACGATGGCGGGGATGGCTCCTTCGAGGAAACCATTATCGCGCCGTGGCTGCGAGACGGCATCAACGATCAGCACATGGCCGCAACGCTGGAGTTGCGCGGGCAGGGCGATGTCAGCGACCGCTTTGCCGAGCAGGACTCCGACGGGCTGTACGTCTGGCTTTGCGCTTGCGGGGTGATCGATGAGGCACTGTCGCCAGGTGACTGGCCCGTCGAGGCGATGGAAATGGGCCACATGGAAACGATCCTTGCACCGCAACCCGGCGTGCTGATCTTTGAAAAAGAGCTGGGCGATTTCGTCGAAGAAGGGCAGCGGTTTGCCCGAATTCTGCGGCGCCCGGGTGATCCATCGTCCGAAGTGGTGCTGTATGCCCGGCAAGCGGGGCGGATGGTCACGCGTTATCGGGACCGGCTGGTGCCTCAGGGCATGGTGGTGGCGAAATTCACCGGCAGCCGCGTGTCGCGCAACTGGAATGGCGGGTTGCTGGACCCGAACTGAAGGGAAAAACGTGGTGTGGGCAAAAATAGGGGCGGGTGTCATCAGGGTGTCACCTATGGCATGGCAGGATCTTCGCAAAGCGTCTTGAACGCCCGGCGCAACGCCGTCCGTTGGCTGATCAATCTGCCAGGAATCCCCCACCATGAAAGGCGACGCCTCCCTGTTTGCAGCCATTGACCTGGGCTCCAATGCGTTTCGCATGATGATTGGACAGTCGGTCAGGCGAAATCAGCAGTGGGTGATCCAGGAAGTGAAAACCCTGCGTGAGCCGGTCCGTTTGGCGGAAGGATTTCAGGCTGGGGCCCTGGATGAGTTGGCGCTGGATCGGGGATGGCAAGCGCTCGCGCGATTTGGCAAAAAATTGCGTGGTTTCGAGGCGGGTCGGGTGCGGGCAGTGGCCACCAGTGCCGTGCGCGAAGCCGACAACGCGCAACTGTTTTTGGGCAGTGCGGAGCGGCACCTGGGGTTTCGGATTGACGTCATATCGGGACACGAAGAGGCCCGATTGGTGTATGCCGGGGTGGCCCACACGATTCCGGCCGCCGAGAGCATGCGACTGGTGGTGGATATAGGCGGCGGCTCCACTGAACTGATTCTGGGCCGAGGCGCTCAGCCGCTGATCACGGAAAGCATTGCGATTGGCAGCGGCACGTTTGGGGCGCGTTACTTTCAGGGTGGATGCATCACCGCTCATGCGCTTCTGGAGGCCGAGCGGGTCGCCACACTGCAGTTTGAAAAGGTCGCGCGTCGGTACCGCGAGCTGGGTTGGCAGCAGACCATCGGCTCTTCCGGCACCGCGCGGATGCTGGCCAAAGTGCTCAAGGCCAACGGCTTGAACGACTGCGGCCAAAGCGGTATCACCTATAGCGGCCTGTTGCGCTTGTCGTTGCGCCTGCTCGAAGTGGGGCATGTCAAACAACTCAAGTTGACGGGCTTACAAAGCCATCGGCTGAGTATTCTGCCTGGCGGCCTCGTGATCATGCTGGCCGCGTTCAAAGTCTTCGGGATCTCGCACATGACGCCGTCCGAGCCCGGCTTAAGGTTTGGCGTTCTGCATGGTTTGATCCACAAAAGCTGCTAGGCTCAGGCGTCGATCTCAGCACCGAGTGAGCCCCTGTCATGGCTGTCCAAGTCCTGCGCGCCGACGCATCCCACCTCGAGACAATCGCCAACCTGTTCGACGCCTATCGAGGCTTCTACGGCCAGCCATCGAACCTGGCGCAATCGCGCGACTTCATTGCCGAGCGCATTGCCCGGAATGAATCCGCCATCTTCTACGTCCAGGATTCCACCGGCGATGCGCTGGGTTTCGTTCAGTTGTACCCGACGTTTTCCTCCATCGATGCACACCGCGCCTGGCTGCTGAGCGACCTGTTCACCGCCCCCTCTGCCCGCGGGCGAGGGGTCGGGACGCTGCTGATGAACGCTGCACGAGACTTTGCGCTGTCGACCGGCGCCAGGGGCATGGTGCTGGAAACGGCCACGGATAACGTCGGGGCACAACGCTTGTATGAGTCCTTGGGCTACGTGCGCGATCCGGGTTATTACACCTACTGCCTGGATTTGACGAAAAATTGAGCCCTTACACCTCACGGGATCAGCGCGGGTCTCCCAACACCGGTCTGAAAAACGTCCGCTCATAGCTGAGGATGCATTTCGTCTCTTGTGCATACCTGAAGGCTGCGAGGCAGTCCGGGTCGTTCATGGAGTCTTGCCGGTAGCGCTCGTAGGCTGAAAGGCTGGGGAAGGTGAACATCGCCATCGCGATATTATTGGCACCCTCGGATGGCAGGAAATAGCCGTGATGCTGGCCGCCGAACTTTTCAACCAGTGGAATCCACAACAACGCGTAGTGTTCAAACGCTTCGATCTGGTAGGGATCAAGCACGTATTTCAGGTGACAAGTGACCATGGTTGTCTCTCTTGGGTTTATCGGGGAAATCATCAAAGGCGTGAACTAGACTTTGCCTCAGATTTATCTGGAGGTCTCTAGCTCATGAGCGCCTTTGAGGTTTACTGGTTCCCCATCATCGTTGCAGCCTGCAGCACGGGTTTCGGTGTCTGGCTGTCGCCATGGTGGGCCAAACGCCAGAGCACCCAGGCTTATCTGAGCCGCGATGATTTTCTCGGTGACTGGGAGTCCACGTGGCAGGACGCTGATGACCCCAACCAATGGGTCACCGAGAAAGTCAAAGTGGATGTCGCCGATGGGCGTCTCCGGTTGTTGAATTCCAGCAATGTGGGTGGGTACCTCTGGCAGGGAACCTGCGACATTTATGATGAGCGTTATCTTTACGGTACGTGGAAGTCGATTAGAAAAGCCGCGCATTCGACGGGAGTGTTCAGCTTCTTGACGCTGCCTCAAGGACAGGTTTTGGTCGGGCAGGCCTTGGGCCAGGACCGCACTGGCGTCGCTCGAACATCGGACTGGATCCTCGCCAGGGAAAAAAAGGGTCTTGAGGAAGGCAAAGAGTGGCTGGTTGAGCATGCGACTTACTTTCACGGTGATGTTTGATCGATGCCGACAACCACCTTGAAGAGGACGATAAGCAACATGAAGAAGGCGACGACTGGTCCAATGGAAGCGGGAGAGGGAACCTCTGCCGCTGAGCTGATAGATACCAGAATCAAGGAGCTGACCGATTGGCGTGGCGACACGCTGGCACGGATCCGGGCGCTCATCCGCGAGGCCGATCCCGACGTGGTCGAAGAGTGGAAGTGGAGAGGCGTTCCGGTGTGGTCACATGCCGGCATCCTTTGCACCGGTGAAACTTATAAGAGCGTGGTGAAAATGACCTTTGCCAAGGGCGCCTCGCTGCAAGACCCTGGCGGACTGTTCAACGCCAGCCTCGAAGGCAACACCCGCCGTGCGATTGATGTGCACGAAGGCGAGAACATTGATGAAAAAGCGCTGAAAGCGCTGATTCGCGCTGCCGTGGCCCTCAACAATGCCGCTCGCACCAAACCGGCTAAATAAAGAGGCAGGGCTCCGGCGACTAATGCCAGTCAGTTAAGCCGTGACGCGATCTGTAGCAGCTGGCGAAGCCTGCGTTCGGCTGCGAAGCAGTCGTGAAATCAGCCGACGCGATGCTTCAGAAGGACCGCGTGTACAGGTTTCACGACTGCTACGCAGCCGAACGCAGGCTTCGCCAGCTGCTACAGGCGTCAGGGATAGAATTTTTCCATTCTGCCGCGTGTTGCGTTGAATGAAATCGGTCTAAAAATGCCCTTTCAACTCTTCGAACCATTGCTATCCTTGAAGATGTAGGTGATGACGCAGACTGATGCGCAAGCGGATAGCGAGGAAACGTGGGGCGCGTTCCGAAGGGTACACGGTTAGAAAGATCTCCGCGCTGAGATCCAGCCCTTATGCCGTGTGAAGCAGAGCAGCAGTTACGGTTCAAAAAAACTGTTCTGTGGGAGGCCTGATAAACCTTGTAAGCCGGAGACCAGCACTGGCCACCTACTCGATTTTAAAAGCCCGCCTTGTGCGGGCTTTTTCGTGTCCGCAGGTTCAAGGCGTTGTAGTCAGGTGTTCTATTACGATCCCTGTGGGAGCGAGCTCGCTCGCGATGGTGTGTCAGCAACAATAATGTCGACTGACACACCGTCGCGAGCGAGCTCGCTCCTACAATTATTTCAGGTACCAACCCCACGGCTGGTCACTGACATACTCGGTGACTTGCTTCACCTCCAGGTAATTGTGCAACCCCCACTGGCCCAATTCGCGGCCAATACCACTGTGTTTCATGCCGCCCCAGGGCGCTTCGACAAAGGTTGGTTGCGAGCAATTGACCCAGATAATCCCGGCGCGCAACTGGTTGGCGACGCGGGTGGTGCGGTGTAAATCGGCACTCATTACCGCAGCGGCAAGGCCGAAGCGGCTGGCGTTGGCCATTTGCACCGCTTGTTCTTCGGTCTTGAAGCGCTTGATGCACAACACCGGGCCAAATACCTCTTCGCGCCAGAGAATGCTGCTGTGCCCGGGCTCGTCGAAGATGGCCGGCTCGATGAAGTAACCCTGTGCCAGAGACGGCGGCCGCCGACCTCCGGTGAGCAGGCGTGCGCCACTGGCGAGGCCCTGATCGATGAAACCGAAGACCTTGTCATACTGGCTTTGACTGACCAGCGGGCCAAGCAGGACACCGGGCTCCAGGCCAGGGCCAATGGTGATTTTTCGGGTTTCCTCGACCAGCCGCTCGATCAACCGCGAGGCAATGTTTTCTTGCACCAGCAGGCGTGAGGTGGCGCTGCACACTTGGCCCTGGTTCCAGAAAATACCAAACAGAATCCATTCCACAGCGGCCTCGACATCCGTGTCGTCGAACACAATGAACGCGGACTTACTGCCCAGTTCGAGGCTGATGTTCTTGATGTCGCGGGCCGCCGCCGACATGATTTTCGCCCCGGTGGGCACGCTGCCGGTGAAGGCCAGTTTGTCCACGCCGGGGTGCTCGGTGAGCGGACTGCCAGCATCGGCGCCCAGGCCGGTGACCACGTTCAAGACCCCGGCCGGCAGACCGATGCGGTCGGCGGCAGCGGCCAGTTCCAGCGCGGTCAGCGGCGTCAGCTCGGAGGGTTTCAACACCACCGTGGCCCCGGCAGCCAGCGCCGGCGCAACCTTCCACGCCGCCATCAGCAATGGGTAGTTCCAGGGGATGATCTGCCCGGCCACACCCATCGGTTCATGGCGGATGCGGCAGCGAAAACGCGCGTCCGGTAACGCCAGGGGCTGGTCTTGCTGCTGATCCAGATCACGGGCCAATCCGGCGTAGTAGCGAAAGCAGCCGATCGCATCGCCAACGTCCCACTGTGCTTCGGGCAACGGTTTGCCGTTGTCGCGCACTTCCAGTTCGGCCAGCGCTTGTTGGCCACTTTCCAGTTCGTCGGCCAGGGCTTCCAGCCACTGCGCGCGCTCGGCGCCACTGGTTTGGCTCCAGCCATTGTCAAACGCGCGTCGGGCGGCGCGCACGGCATGATCGACGTCTTCTTCTGTCCCGGCGGCGACTCGATGAAAGGTGTGTTCAGTGGCCGGGTCGATGACGTCCAGGTACCCGCCCAGATCCGGGCTGACCCACTCGCCGTTGATGTATAGCTGATCACGCATGCTGAGACTCCTGAACGCCGGTGCGGCGGTTTTGCAGAGAGCGGGAAGTGAAGAGCAGTGCCATCGACGCGCAAATGATCACCGTCGAGACCGCGTTGATCTCCGGCGTCACGCCACGGCGGATGGAGGAAAAGATGTAGATCGGCAACGTCGTTTCCGAACCGGCAACGAAGAAGGCGATGATGAAGTCGTCAAAGCTGAAGGTGAACGCCAGCAGGAACCCGGCCATGATCGCGGGGCTGATCTGCGGCAGGGTGACTCGCCAGAAGGTCTGCATCGGTGGTGCGTACAAATCGGCCGAGGCTTCCAGCAAGGCCTTGTCCAGCGAGTCGACGCGGCTGCGCACAATCACCATGACCAGTGCCATGGTGAACAGCGAGTGCGCGGCGATCACCGTGAAAAAGCCCATGTTCAGGCGTGGAACACTGGGGATCAATGTCGCCAGCAACGGGTTGATCAGGTCGAACAGACTGATGAACGCTATCAACGTCGAGATGCCGATGACGATGCCCGGGACGATGATCGCGCAGTACGTCAGCGCATCGAACAGCAGGCGCACTTTGGGGCCGGTCCGTTGCAAACCAAATACCGCCAACGTGCCGAACAGCGTGGCGATCACCGCCGACGTGAACGCAATGAACGCGCTATGCCCCAGCGCCTCCATGATGAACGGATTGCCGAACGCGCGACCAAACCACTGCATCGAGCAGCATTCGAATGCCAGGCCACTGCGCCCGGCGTTGAAGCTGAACAGCACGATCAACGCGATCGGCGCGTAGAGAAACAGGTACAGCGACGTCGAATAACTGCGCAACCACATGTCATACACCTCCGTCTGCGGGACGGCTGCCATAGCGCGCCACCAGTTTCAGATACACGCCGATGATCAGCAGCATCATCGCCACCAAGGTCATCGCCAGCGCACTGCCGAAGGGCCAGTTGCGCGATTGCAGGAACAGGTCGACCAGCGCGTTGCCGACGAAGAACACTTTGCCGCCGCCGAGAATGGCCGGGATCAGGAACTCGCCCATCAGCAGGATGAACACCAGCATCACGCCGGTGATGATCCCCGGCGCGGACAGCGGCAGGGTGATCCGGCGAAAGCTTTCGAAGGCGCTGGCGCCGAGGTCGGCGGACGCTTCGAGCAGGCGCTTGTCGAGCTTCTCCAGGCTGACGTAAATCGGGAACACCATCAGCGGCAGGTAGCCATAAACGATGCCGATGAGCACCGCCCACGGCGTGTTGATCAGACGCACGTCCTCAAGGCCAAGGCTGGCCAGCAGCGCCGGGATACCCTTGCCGCTGAGGATGAAGATCCAGGCATAGGTGCGGATCAGAAAGCTGGTCCAGAACGGCACAATCACCAGCGTCAACAACAGCGAGCGGTTCTTGCTGACCTTGACCGCCAGAAAGTACGCCAGCGGGTAGGCCGCCACCAGGCACACCAACGTGCCCAGCGGCGCCAGCATCAGCGTGTTGCTGAACGCCGCCCCGCGGGAGCCGAGGTTCAGGTAATTGGCCAACGTGAAGCCACCGGCGTAACCGCCCACGGCACTGCGCTCGCCGAAACTGAAGACCAGGATGATCACCAGCGGCATCAACAACAGCAGCAGGAACCATAATGTCGAAGGCAAAAGCATCAGCAAGGTAATCCGCCGGCCGAGGCTGCGCCGCTGGCGAACCTCGACTGACAGGGCATTGCCCGACTGCACCGTTTGCGGGTGGGCGGCGGCGTTCATGGGTGACTCCTCATTGGCCATGGTCAGGCGATCAGGCGGACTTGAAGCGGGCCATCAGTTCGGCGCGCGCCGGGCTGGTCAGCGTTGCGGCGGCCCCGAATTCCAGCGGGCTGAGGGCTTCGGCGGCCGGGTACATGATCGGATCGTTGAGCATGGCGGTGGGCAGCAACGCATCGACGCGCTTGTCGCCGCTCGGGTAGCCGTGGCTCAACACTTCGAGTTTGTTGTGCTGCGGATCGAGCAGGTAGTTGATAAAGGCGTAAGCGGCGTCTTTGTGCTCCGAGCTTTTCGGGATGGCGAAGAAATCGCTCCACAACTCGCCACCTTCCTTGCCCAGTTCGAACTGCATTTGCGCGTTGTCGCGGTGCAACTGTGACGCGTCCCCAGTCCAGGACATCGCCAGCCAGGCATCGCCGCTGCGCATCGACGGTTGAATGTCGGAGTTGATTGCGAACAGGTGCGGCTTGACCTCGATCAACAGTTTTTCGGCGTCGGCCAGTTCTTTCGGGTCCAGGGAGTTGAAGCTGTAGCCGAAGCTTTTCAGGGCGTTGCCGATGGCGGTCAGTTGGTAGTCGTGGACCATCGTCCGACCGCTGGCAGGGCCTTGGGCGGCGGCCCAGAACTCCTTCCAGCTGGTCGGCCCGTTCTTCAGCTTGCCGGTGTCGTAGAGCATGCCGGTGGTGCCCCAGTTTTTCGGCACCGCGTACACCTTGCCGTCCACCGTGCCCTGGGCCATGAACTTTTGCTGGAAGGCCGACGCTTCGAAATTGGGTAGGCGCGACAGGTCCAGCGGTTCGATCAGGCCCAGGCCAACGTAGGTGCTGATGGTGTAGTTGGTCGGCACCAGCACGTCCCAGCCGCTGCCACCGGCCTGCAATTTGGCGAGCATTTCGGTACGCGCACGCACACCACGCCGAACGCCTGGGTGCGGACGCGGTATTCGGTGGAGTTACCCAGGTAAATGCGGTCTTCCACGCAGCCTTGCAGAGTCACTTCTCGCGCCATATCAGCGCTGGCGCCCGCAATGCTGATCAGCTCCGGGCGCACGGCGATGCAGCCGTCGGCGTCAGCGCTCAGGGCTTTGCCGGTGGACGTCAGCGGGCTGGTCAGTTCCAGCCCCTGGGCGGTGCGCAGCACCACCGAATTGCCGTGCAGGCGCCGCACCGTGCCGTCGAACAGGTTGGATTCGCCGATAAAGTCGGCCACGTAGCGGCTGGCCGGCGCTTCATAGAGTTGTTCCGGGGTGGCGGTCTGGATGATCGAACCGTTGCGCATCACGCTGATGCTGTCGCTCATCGACAGGGCTTCTTCCTGGTCGTGGGTGACCAGCACGAACGTGATGCCGACCTCGCGTTGCAATCGCAGCAATTCGGATTGCATCTCCTTGCGCAGCTTGCGATCAAGCGCCGCCAGCGGCTCATCGAGCAACAACACGGTAGGCTTGTTGACCAGCGCGCGAGCGAGGGCGACGCGCTGCTGTTGACCGCCGGACAGCTCACTCGGCTTGCGCTGGCCGAAGCCGCTGAGGCGGACCATTTCCAGCGCCTCATCGGCCATGCGCAGCTGGTTTTTTGTCCGGGCGCGGGGTACGGTAGCGCAGGCCATAGGCGATGTTTTGCGCCACGGTCAGGTGCGGGAACAGGGCGTAATGCTGGAACACCATGTTCACCGGCCGCTCGAACGCCGGCACGCCGGCGACGCTTTTGCCGGCCAGACGCACTTCGCCTTGGGTGGGCTGTTCGAAGCCGGCGATCATGCGCAGGGTGGTGGTTTTGCCGCAGCCTGAACCGCCGAGGAAGGAATGGAAGGAGCCACGGCGCACGGCGAAGTTCAGGCCATTGACGGCCGCCACCTCGCCATAGCGTTTGACCACATTGCAGAATTCGATATCGCTTGGCGGGTTGTCGTTCACGCTGTTGTTCACGAGGCGGGCTCCCTTGCAGTGATGACTCAATGCGTCGAGGGCCAAACTAGCAATGGGGGTTTTGCGCTGTATATATCCCTTGGGGGATAGAGTCGTTTTCGGCTGTCAGGCTTCGACGACCAATTCCTGGCCGGTGAGGTCGCGGATAAACAGCCCGAGCAATTCGGACTGGCTGCCGATGCCGAGTTTGGCGTAGATGTTTTTGCGATGAATCTTCACCGTGCCGGGACTGATGTTCAATTGTTCGGCGACCGAAGCGCTGGAGTGACCGCGCAACAGCAGCTGGACAATTTCCTGCTCGCGCCCGGTAAGAATGTGCGCGCCGAACTGATCGAAGGCTTCACGGATCTTGAAATCCAGGTCCTGCGCCGGACGCGGTTGCTGGGCCTGACGCAAGCGCCAGGCTTCATTGATGACCTGCTCGACCACGGCCTGGGCGCACTCGATCAACTGCATCTCGTCACGGCTGAATGCGCAACTGGCAGAGGAGCGCATCAGCGATAGAACGGCCATGGAGCCATCGCCGAGGTCGACGAAAAACGCCACTTCTTCTGCCAGACCGGTTTGCTGGTAATAGGTCAGGTAGTACTCGCCAAGGTAGAAGTGGTCAGGCGCGAACTGCCGCAAACGCCATAACCCGGGCGCTTGTCCACGGGTACACGCGAGGTAGAACGGGTCCAGCAAATAGGGCCCGCACTGGTAGTCATCGACATACACGGCACGCTTGTCGGCGGAGAAGGTATCGAACAGCGCCAGCGGCCGGTGATTGCCTTCGTAGACGAACAGCACGAAATGATCGACCGGGCATACATGCCGCAACCAGTGGCTCAGGCCCGACAGCCGCGCATGCCCGGGGGGCAGGTCTAGCAGGTGGGCGACACCGGTGGTCCAGAGTTTCAGTTCCTTGGTGCGCATGGTCACTTCAGGCCGGATTGGGTTGCGTTTAGATGCACAAAGTGCGCCATGGATGGTTTGGCCTGTGGTGGTGGGGTAGGGGCCAATACCGTCGTAGCAAACATGCACCGTGACAGGGCCGGGTGTTACCGAGAACCACAGGCGTGGTATCAGAAGTGATCGATCAGGGAGAGGTGTTGCAGATGATACCAATTGGCCATCATCTCGGCTAAAGTGTGCACCGCTCGAGAATTGGATCCCGGGCATTTTCTCATGGAGTTGTTCAGTGAAATATCTCAGCAAAGTTGTAGCCGTTGCCCTGTTCGGCCTGGTTTTGGCAGGCTGCACCGGTACCCCGATGAATACCCAGCACTACGACAGCAGCCAATACACCGTCGTCGGCCACAGTGAAGCAAGCGCCACTGGCCTGCTGCTGTTTGGCGTCATCCCGATCCGCCAGAACAGCCGGTTTGTTCGTGCTCAGGACGAGGCGATCAAGGCCAAGGGCGGCGATGCCATGATCAACACCCAAGTGCAGGAAAACTGGTTCTGGGCGTGGGTCCTGACCGGTTACACCACCAAGGTGTCCGGTGATGTGGTCAAGCTGAAAAACATCTGAATTCGGCGTGAAAAGAAGCCCGTTTTTTCAGTGATTCGCCTGGGCTCGGCATGCCCTCGCTCCGGCATTGCTCCGGCCTCTGGGAAAGGGGCAGGCAGCCGAAGCAAAGCAAAGGCAACGGCAAGATCGGCTCCTTGTATGTGGACCGGGAATGTAGGAGCGAGCTTGCTCGCGAAGGACGTTAACGAAAACGCGTTCTTCCTGAATAAACGCGTTGCGCTCAAGTCCATCGCGACCAGGCTCGCTCCCACATAAGAGCAGATTGGTGTACATCCGCTTCTCACCACTCATCAGGCCGAGCGTTAGCTCGCCTGCAGGTTTTATCTCGATGCACCGCCCCCTCGAGGCGACCAAAAAAACGGATATACACCCAATCAAACCCCAACTAACCCCCGGCCAAAAACCGCGAAGGGATCGCATCCACAAACGGATAAAGTGAAAAGTAAGGCCTGGCCTCATCAATAACCCGCTGAAATGAAGGCCTCTGCGTCAACCTGTCGAAATACCCCCTCAAATGCCCATAGCCATCAGGAAACGACACCAGCGTACTGGCATAGAAAAGAGCCGGAGCCGCCGCGCAATCGGCCAGGCTGAACTCCGCACTCGCCACCCAGGTTCTAGACGCCATCTGACGATCGATCATCCCGTATGCCGTCATCAACATGGAGCGCTCCCTGGTCAAATCACCGTTAGCGGCGCGTAACCGATCACCGACAATCGCCTGCAGCGGTTCCTGTACGTAAAGATCAAAAATACGGTCCCACAGACGCACCTCCAGCGAGGTATCCCAATCGTCTGGAATCAGACGTGACCGACCGGCATAGAAGCGATCCAGGTATTCGATAATGACCGTGGTCTCCGGCACGCTGCGCTGTTGCGCATGATCGTGGATCACCGGGAACTTGCCGAGCGGCCATAGCGCTTGAAGCTCCGCCCGGTCCGCATCGTTCCCGAGGTCAATGATCCTCTTCTCGAAATCGACACCGTGCTCATAGAGCGCGATCAGTGCTTTTTGGCAGAACGACGACAGCGGATGGTAGTAGAGCGTCAGCGACATTTTTCAACTCCTCGGCGCAAGGGTGGCGCGCACGGTTGCCACCCAGGAAGACCTTGAAGTATTGGCCAATGTCCGCCGATGCGCGAGGAGCCGTCGCCACTGGGAGCGCGACATGACCCTGGACTATGTCCTTCGGCAAATCGAACACCGAGGCTGGCCGTAACGTGGATCAAAATCGCTTTATCATTAACGACACGATTTCGCTGCTGTAACCGCTAATCCCATAAAAACCCGAGATGTTTCGTCATGCCGTTCACTGTGGGAGCGAGCCTGCTCGCGATGGTCGTTAACGATAACGCGTGTTTACTGGCTAAACGCGGCGCTCTTGAGTCCATCGCGAGCAGGCTCGCTCCCACAGACGACACCATTCGGGTTTGTTTAGGGGCCGTACACTACTTGCCGGTTGTTAATTACCATCCGCAACCTTGCGCTCTATCTCAGCTATTTTTCGCCTGAGTTCTTCGGCTTCCTGTACCTGGGTCGGGGTTAATGGGGGCGTATCGGTTTCGTCAACACTTTCGGGTTCGGGCTCGTTATCACGGTCATCTTTGTTCATGTCGCGTACCTCCAGTGGCCTATACATTGGATGCTGCGGTCATAAGCGAGTTCTGGATTTGTTCCGGCGCTTGCGACCTTTGGTCGGCGGTGATGACTATGCGCAATTGGGGCGTGTGCCCCAATCCCGGCGCTTCTATTTTTTGCCGGCCTGCAGCGGTGGGGTTCGAGGCGGGATCACTCGCTTTGTCCCGGTCGACTCAAACGCTGAAGCAAAGCGCAGCAGCGACGAGTCATCATAGGCGCGACCGGCAAATGTCAGACCGACGGGCATACCGATGTCCGGCATGATGCCCATCGGCACGGTGACCGTGGGAACCCCCAGGTGACGAATGGCGAGGTTGCCGTTGGCGACCCAAATGCCGTTGCTCCACGCGATATCCGCAGACGCTGGATCGACATCGGCATTGGCCGGCGCCACATCGGCGACCGTCGGGAACAACACCGCGTCGAGCCCCAGCCGATCCATCCAGTCTTCGAGGTCGATTCGACGGGTCTGTTCAAGTCCGCGTAGCCCGTCGGGCACTGTGACGATCTGGTCCCACGGCGTGATGCCGCGCTCGGCCATCCTCACGTACTCGTCCATGCCCGCGACGAGGTCACCCTCGCGGTTGGGCAGGGTGCCTGGGTCATGCGGGAAAATCAGCGGCCCGTTCACGTCGACCAGACGGTTCAAGGTCGGATCGCCGTTGGCCCGCAGGAAATCATCGAACGCCCAGGCTGTCAGATCCCACAATTCATGATGAAGGAATTCTTTAGGCACCAGGCCTCGGGTAAATACTGTTGGCGCGCCCGGACGATCACCCTCGCAGTTGGAGACGATCGGGAAATCGACCTCGACCACTTCGGCACCGGCTGCTTCAAGTGCCTGGCGAGCTCGTTCCCACAGCCCGATCACCGAGGCGCGGGTGTTGATTCGCTGACCCGTTGGGCCACCGATACCCGGCGCGTCCGCCGTGCCCGCTTCGGGATCCGCGTTGATGTACATACGAGGAATGCCCAGTCGCTTTCCTGCGAGAGCCTCGGTGTTTACAGCCAGTTCGGCATAGGAGGCAGGACGCACCGAGGTGACACTCGGAATGGGCACCCAGGGTTGCATCCGCCACAGATCACCCCGTGTGTCGGGATCCTCCGCCACCACCACGTCGAGCACTTCCAGGAGGTCCGCCATGGTTCGGGCAAACGGCACGACCACGTCCATCGTTGGCGTCAGCGGCCAGTTCCCGCGCACCGAGATCACCCCGCGCGACGGCGTATAGGCACACAGGCCATTGTTGGAGGCAGGACCGCGTCCGCTCGACCAGGTTTCTTCAGCAAGACCGAAGGCCGCGAAACTGGCGGCGGTTGCGGTCCCTGCGCCATTCGATGAGCCCGATGCGAAAGGCGCGGTGAGGTAGTCAGCGTTGTACGGGCTCTCTGCACGGCCGTAGACCCCACGCTGCATACCGCCGTTCGCCATGGGCGGCATGTTGGTCTTGCCCAGGCAGATCGCCCCGGCAGCGCGCAGCCGTTCGATGGTGAACGCATCACGATAAGCCACCAGGCTCGCGAAGGCCGGACTGCCAGACGCAGCGGTCAGCCCCTTGACCAGATAACTGTCCTTGGCCGTATAAGGAATGCCATCGAGCGGACCCAGCGACTCACCCTTGGCCCGACGGGCGTCGGACGCTTGCGCCTCGTTGAGCGCATCAGGGTTGCGCACCACCACCGCGTTGAGGGCGGTAGGCGTATTGGGGCCGTCGTAGGCGTCAATCCTGGCGAGGTAAGCCTGGACAAGCTCAACCGCCGTTGTCTGGCCAGACTCAAGCGCCGCACGCAGTTCGGCAATGGAAACCTCGGTGACCTCGATCATGCTGTTACCACCGGCTGCTGATGGGGGATTCGGTGAATGTTTCCATCACGGACATCACTTTTTTCAAAATGGATTCTCATATCGACTCTCGTTGCACTGCCTTACGCGACAGGGTCTGGACTTACAACCTGAACCGTCTATTTAACACCGAAGCCGGGACCAGAGGAATTGGTGTAAAGACTCGCCAGCGCTTAGGCGCTTTGGTCATGAGCGCATTCGGTTGATTGCGGCTTGTCACGAGCGATTGCAATCCACAATCCAAAGCGGAGATTGCTGCCTGCGCAAAGCAGCCATACAAAACTTCCAAGACCAAGTCCTCAGGCATCACCGGCGTCGGTGAGGCATGCAAAACATCGCATCGCCCATAGGACTTTTGATAAAACCATAGCCCGCTGTCGTACACCATCTGATGATGGCCGCTGCAAAGGCTTTTGATGGCCTTGGTAGCGGCTTGTGAAACGGCAGGTACGGGGATCACTGCCAGTTACTTCGCCTAAACTGGAATGGAATAAAAGGGTGAAGGCGTAGGGCAAAACTGCTGTCGAGATAGATAGGTTAGGTGTCCATCGAAAGGAGGGCATGAAAATGACACGCGTTCGAGTTGAGGGCTTTACTGTCTCGCTTGACGGATACGGCGCCGTCCAGATGGAAGGCGGAACGACATTTTACTTCGTCACCGGCGGTATTCACGAGGCGCTTGACCGGGCACGCGATGCAGCCAACGGAATGGATGTGCGCATTGGCGGCGGAGCTGACACTATCCAGCAATACCTTCGTGCAGGGCTCATCGATGAGCTGCACATCGCTATCTCGCCGGTCCTGCTGGGCGGGGGCGAGCGACTGTTCGAGGGGGTTGACGCGCGCGCTCTAGGATACGAATGCGTTCAGTTCGTTGCGTCGCAGAAGGCCACCCATGTTGTACTCCGGCGCCAAGGGCACCATGACGATGACGCTTAACAACGTATCGGCACTTGGCGCAGACAATCAGCATGAGAAGGTCCGGTGGTCCTTAGGATGCATAGATCAGCTTTCAGAGGAAATGATTGAGTTGTCACCTGATTCAGTCGCTAGCTTCAAACGGTCAGCTTTACTAATGTATTTGGACTTGCTTGGCGGTGCCAGCTTGGCACTTGCCTTTTTGGCGTGAGCCTTCAATAACTGCTTTATTTTTTTACGACGATTCATATTTTCCTACCCGGCATTGAAAATGCTTGAATGATATCAGCTGAAAATATTGGACCAGATCCCTGTAGCACGCTTTTTGTGAATAGTAGCGAATAAGCTATTGAAAAAATTTTCTATAAGCTTTAAACGGGAAACTCGCTGGCACATTGCTAGCAATCTGTAAGTGAGTATCGCCAGTTTTTGGCTCAGGGAGCGCTGATGAGTTTTCGCCCATTGACCGACACCCCGCGGCAATCGAACGGTTGCGAGGTTGTCGCCTCTCAACCGAAAGGGAACTCGGATACTCTCGGCATGGCCTACGCAGACACCATCGAACAATTGCTGGACTCAGCGCGCAACTGGGCTCATACCACCGCGTGGGTGGTTTACCGCGCCGGCGAACAAATGCATTTAGTCGGGCAGGGCGACCCGCGGGTGCAGTGGCCGTCAATCATTGCCAATGAAGAGTTTGAAGCCTTTTGCCTGACCAGGCGCTTGCACCGCTGGCCGACCGGTAGAGGCGAAAGTGTATTGGGTTGGCTACTCGCGCCAGTCAACGATGCTGCGGAACCCGCACTCGCCGAGTTTGCCCAGCGCCTGGGCATTCAGGTACAGACCGATACGCTTGCCCGTGCGCAGATTACTCAGCGTGTGCTGTATGAAATTACCTACCTGGCCAGTTCGACCCGCGACCGGTCAGTGTTTCTGGTGGGGGTTCACCGGCTGCTGGCCAGCCTGATCGACGCCGAGAACTTCTATCTCGCGCTGTATAACCCGCACACTGGCAAGATTGACTACCCGTATTACGTCGACATCATCGACGTTGATGCCCTGGAGTCCGAGAACTACGAATACCTTGACCCTTCGCACCTGTCGCTGACCGGCCAGGTGTTGACCACTGGCCAGCCATTGCTGATCGACGCCGCCGGCATTCTCGCGGCGCAGGCCGAGGACCGTTTCTACTGCGTGGGAGATCGTCCCGAGTTCTGGATGGGCGCACCGTTGAAAAATGCCTCGGATGAAGTGTTTGGCATGCTTGCGATGCAGGTTTACGAAGTTTCTCGTACCTACAGCGCTGAAGACCGCGCGTTATTTCTGGTGGTGGCCCGCCACGTGGCCATGGCGCTGGACCGGATTCTGCACCGCGAGGACCTGGAAGAGACGGTGATGCGTCGCACTCTGGAGCTTTCGGCACTCAACGACGCATTGAGGCAGGAAGTGGCCGACCGAGAGCGCGCCGAACACCTGCAGAGCGCGCTGTTCCAGATTGCTGAACTGTCGAGCCAGCCTGGCGACATGGCTGAGTTGTTTCAAACCTTGCATGGCATCGTCGGTGATCTGCTGTTCGCGCATAACTTCTACATTGCACTGTTCGACGACGCGACCCGTGAAGTGACCTTTCCTTATTTTGTCGATGAGCGGCAGACGACCTGCCCGCAGGCACGGCGAGGGCAACGGGGCTTGACTGAGTACGTTATCCGTCAGCGTCGACCTTGCCTGATTGACTCCGGCGAGGCTGAGCGATTGTCAGCGCACGGTGAAATCGAAATTGCCGATCAGTCTGTCCGATCCGACTCCTGGCTGGGCATTCCATTGTTCGATGGCGATGTGGTACGTGGCGTGCTTGCGGTGCAAAGCTATACCTCGCAGGTGCGTTATACCCTGCGTGACCAGGAACTGCTGACATTCGTGTCGCGGCACATTGACACAGCGTTGTCGCGACGCACGGCCGCCGAAGCGATCCATGCCGCCAACCTCAAGCTGGAAGCCCGAGTGCAGAACCGCACCCGCGAGCTCGATCACGCCAATGCCAAGTTGCAACACGAAAACACCCATGATGCGCTGACCGGGCTACCGAATCGTACCTGCCTGCAACAGCGCCTCAATCTGGCCTGGTCGCGGTTTGGCAGCGAAGGCGGGCACCTGGCGGTGATGTTTATCGATCTTGACCGTTTCAAGATGGTCAACGACAGCCTCGGCCACCATTTTGGTGACCTGTTGTTGATGCAGGCCGCCCACCGTTTGCGCGGTTGTCTGCGCGACACCGACATGCTGGCGCGCCTGGGTGGCGATGAGTTTTCGGTGCTCGCTCCCGAGGCGCCGCTGGACGTGGTGATCGAAATCGCCGAGCGGATTCTGGTGGCGTTTGACTTGCCGTTTTTCATCAATGGCCATGAAGTTTTTTCATCCTGCAGTATCGGTATTGTCAGCGCCGACAGTCAGTTCCATCACGAGCCGGCTGACTTGCTGCGCGATGCCGATGCGGCGATGTACCGGGTCAAGAGTGCCGGGCGCGACAGCTACGCGGTGTTCAACCAGGAAGTGCGCCGTGAAGTCTCGGACCAGGTTGAGCGTGAAGGGGCCTTGCGCAACGCACTCAAACGTACCGATGAACTGCTGCCGTATTTCCAGCCGATTGTCAGCGTCGAAAGCGGCGAACTGTTGGCCCTTGAAGCGCTGATCCGCTGGCATCAGCCGGGCGGCCGGGTGATCGCGCCGGGCGAGTTTTTGCCGGATGTCGAGGGGCTGCGCCTGATCGGTCGACTGGACTTGTACATGCTCAACAGCATTGCCGTGATCCTCGCACAGCCCCAGCATGCCAATTGGCCTCCAGTGCACGTCAATTGTTCCAGTTACAGCATGACGCGCCCGGACTTCGCCAGTGATGTTCTTGCACTGTTGGCCCGGCACCGGGTCGCTCCATCGCGGATCTGCCTGGAGTTGACCGAAGGTGCGCTGGTGGCTGAGCCAGCCATTGCCCGACTGACCATGCAACAATTGGCCGACAACGGCATGTCGGTGGTGCTCGATGACTTCGGTGCAGGTTTTTCATCCCTGAGCTATGTGCATCAATACCGTTTCAGCGGCTTGAAGATCGACAAGTCGTTCATCTTCGAACTGACCACCAGTTCTCGCAGTCGCGCGATCGTCCGGGCGATTGTGCGGATGGCCGAATCGCTGGACCTCAGCGTGGTGGCCGAAGGTGTCGAGGATGAAGCGACGCTGGACTTGCTGCGCGAAATGGGCGCAGGGCAGGCCCAGGGTTATTATTTCGCCAAGCCGATGGGGTTGGAGGCGTTGTTGGAGAGTTCGCTGGTCGGTCCCTGGAGTTGGTTGGTCGCAGGAATTTGAAATACACGGCGTTGCTCGACACAATCGCCTCCCGATCTGGCCAAAGGTGCCGGTCGTTCGTGGTGAAAAGGGGCTGCAGTTGAACGAACAGACATTGTCCATGCGCCTGGAGCGCGTGGCGGCGCATGTGCCAGCGGGTGCGCGCCTGGCCGATATCGGCTCGGATCACGGCTACCTGCCAGTGGCGTTGATGCGTCGTGGCGCCATCGCGGCGGCGGTGGCCGGCGAGGTGGCATTGACGCCGTTTCGCTCGGCCGAACGTACCGTGCGCGAGAGCGGCCAGGACCAGCGGATCAGCGTGCGCCTGGCGAATGGCCTGGCGGCGATCGAGCCGGGAGACGGGATCACGGCGATCAGCATCTGCGGTATGGGCGGCGAGACGATCCGCGACATCCTCGACAGCGGCAGGGCGCACCTGAGCGGCCAGGAGCGCCTGATCCTGCAGCCCAACGGCGGCGAGCAGCCCCTGCGCCAATGGTTGATGGAAAATGGCTACCGCATCCTCTGCGAGGAAGTGCTGCGGGAAAACCGCTTCGACTACGAAATCATCGTCGCCGAGCGCGCGGGGCCAGTGATGTACACCGCCGAGGAACTGTACTTCGGCCCGCTGCAGATGCAGGCACGCAGCCCGGCGTTCCTGTTCAAGTGGCAGCACATGCTGCGCCAGAAGCAGAAGATCCTGAGCCACTTCGCCCGGGCGCGGCAAGGCGTGCCCGAGGAGAAGGTGCAGGACATCGCGCGGCAGGCCCGGTGGATCACCGAACTGCTGGCTTGAGCCCGGTCCAGGGTTTGTACGAGAAGTCGCCGAGCTTTGATCAGGCAATCGACACCAGGCGAGGAACGATCGGGGGAGCGCTCGACTTTACGGATTGTGAATGAGCATTCCCTCTGGGGGGGTAGGAGCGAGCTTGCTCGCGAAGATGGAACATCCGACACATTTTCTGTGGCTGGACGACCATCGCGAGCAAGCTCGCTCCTACACACAGCCGACCGCAGGCTTCGCCAGTTGCTACCGATCGTGTTGCGGCTTAACTGATCGGCATTAGGCATTAGCGAAATTTTCGTGGGTTTGCGCGAGAGTGCTGAGTCTCTTTGGGGTACGAGATTTAAGATCAAGACAGGTCGCGTTCCAGAGGTGTATCAATGGACGTCGATTGTGGCCAATCACGTGTGTCCGCTTTCGGCCTGAAGCACAGGAGATGTGATGAATGAAGTCATTTAGAGTTCGCGAGCTAAAAAGTACTGATGCTGAAGCGTTGCTGGCGTTCGAAATCCAAAACCGTGAATGGTTCGAATCTCATATTGATGCGCGCGACCCTTCTTTTTACTCATTGCAGGGTGTCGCCGATCATATTGAGTGCTATTTGTCCGATTTTGCTATCGGCGCCTGGCACCCGTTTGTCATCGAAGACTCCAGACAAAAAATAGTGGGTCGAGCCAATTTGAAAAGCATCAATTCACCGAAGCGTTCTGCGCAGGTAGGCTATCGGATTGATCAACACGCTTGCGGGCAGGGACTCGCCACATTGGCGCTGAGACACCTGATTCACGAGGCCCAGACGCGTTGGGAACTTAAGCAACTTGTGGCTTATGTTTATCAGGAAAATGTTGGCTCAAGAAAAGTACTGGGTCGGTGCGGATTCTCGCTTGAACAACCTTCTTGTAACGAGACGGCGGGGGACGAATGTCGATTCGTCCTCTCGATCTAGGTCTATGTTGTTTCAACGGCCGACTAGCCAGTGCTGTCGGCGGATTTATCTCGCGGCTGCGCACTAGCGACGATCGTAGCGGTGATCCTCGTAGCGGTGCTCCATGTCCCGATCATGATGGCGCTCCCAATCACGACGGCGTTCGGCTTCCCGGCGGTCTTGCTCTCTACGCCAGTCTTCTCGGCGCCAATCGTCTCTACGATCGTGCCAACGGCCGTCATGCCAGTACCCGTCGTCGTGGGCAAGCAATGGTCCTGGCTGTTTGCCTTCCATACTGGCCAAGGTCGGCCAAGGATTGCCGGCAGCCTGGACCGGAGCCTGAACGGCTGCGACTTCAGTTGTGAAAACAGGATTTGAGGTCTTCATCTGTGTTGCTGATGCCGAGCTCACTGCCGCAAACGCGAACAGGCCGAGGAGCACCATCCGTGGGACATTAAATTTCATGAGCGAAGACAACCTCTGATTGATAATTGGGCGTGTGGGCATCTGGCTGCGGGAAACCTTCGGGTCGCGCTTACCGAGTTTTTTGTGCTTATCCACATAGACCGATTAAGAGGAAAAAGTTCTAGCGAGCTGCCACATAAATCGCCAACGGCTTTAACGCTCGGCACACTGCGCAGTCAATAATGATGGCGGCCGAGAGGTACTCGCAGCAGCTGCCGCGCAAGCCTGTTTACAAAAGTGGAAGATTCGCAGGAAAGGAGGCCTGTCACTTCCTGCGATTATCCAGGGGGCGCCGGGTTCGGGACTACGCTAAGGCTATGCGGATCTTCGATCAATTGTGATCCACTGTTCGCACTGCGTCCGTCCCTGGAGCGCCCTATGCCGCCCATCACCCCGCGCCTGGTGGCCCTGTTTGTTCTTTGCCTGACTTTTGAACTGCCCGCCCAGACCAACGCCTGCCCAGCTGGCGAGAAACAAGTGTGCCTGGACGGCTGCATCTGTCTGCGAGTGCCTGATGGCATTTACCAGCTCGCGGCACCTGCACTGGCGTTGTGGCTGACTCAAGCCCGCGCTGAAGCAGCCAGCGCCGGCATCCAGCCCATTCCACCGCACATCCGTGAGCAACTGCTGCGCTGGTACGCCCCCAGCGTCCTTGATACCGCGCGCTACAACATCAGCGACAACGGCCAACTCAGTGCCGCCAATGCCATGCTGCAAAATCCCGATGTCGGTGCCGTGACGCTGATCGACATCATCCTCTTCCGGGACGCTCAAACCGCAGAACAGAACGTCGCGCTTTGGGCTCACGAATTAAAACATGTGCAGCAGTATCAGGAATGGGGGGTAGAAGGATTTGCCCAGCGCTATACACAAGATTTCAATGCTGTGGAGGCGCCGGCTTATGCCATACAGGCTGAGGTCAGGCGGGCGGTGCGGGAAGGGACTGACTGAAGGGCCGCGAAGCTGTCTGTCTTACAGGCAGAAAGCAGTCGTTTTATTGAATTGAGTCGCCCAGGTTTCAATGGCTTCATTGACCATGGCACATCGACAAGTAACAGCCTCAAGCGGATGCCTTCTACGCCGAGCTTTGTTGAACGAAGCGGTCAATCAACCACCTCGCGGCGGGACCCGGTGGCAAGTCCGTGCGGTAGATGACGTCGAAGGAATATTTTCCGCTTTTGTATTCCGGTATGTTCAGCAGTACAAGTCGGCCGCTGTCCAGATCTTCCTGGACCATCGGGGCTGGCATGTTCCCCCAACCAATGCCTTCACGCAGCAACATGTGCTTGGCTCCCAGGTCCGCCAGCCGCCATGTGCGGTTACTGAGAACGGCGAAATCCTTGTCTTTGGTCAGGCGTGAGCGATCGGACAGTACCAGTTGAGTGAACTCCCGCCCGGCGCCCGGAACATTCGAGTCGCTTGAAGCCAGCGGATGATTCGGGGCTGCCACCGGTATCAATTCGACACTGCCGACGCCCACTCTTTCGATGCCGCTGATTCCCTCATTCATCGGTCCGCTCACGCCGACGATCGCACCGCGGTTGATCACCAGATCAGTGACGGCACCGAGTGCTTCCATGTGCAGGTGAAGTGCAACCGTAGGGAATTCTTCTCGAAAGGATTTGAGTGCGTCCACGACACGTTCGGCGGGAAGCATCACATCGAGCACGACGTGAACTTCGGCTTCGAGTCCCTGTAGCAGGCCTTTGACCTTGGCGCGCAATCCATGAACACCATTGGCGATGGTTCGGGCTTCGGCTAGAACAGTGCGGCCGGCATCGGTGAGCTGGGGTTTGCGGGTCGTCTGGCGGTCAAACAGCGATACACCGAGCTGCATTTCCAGGTTGGCGATCGAGTAACTGACGACGGAGGTGGCCCGGTGCAGTTTCCTGGCCGCGGCTGCAAAACTGCCGACTTCCACGACCGTCAGGAACACGCGCAGTTGGTCCAGTGTCGGTGTTCCGGGGTCAGAGATCATGCCTATTTCCTCGAACGTAATGATCTAAATTAGCCAGCTATTCAGATTAGATGACGGGGCGCAAGATTTTCCTCACTAGGGCGGTTCATGTCGGATCGCACCCAATTGAAGGAAATACCCCATGTCTACTTCTTCCAACATCGCTCATTCAGCCACTTCTGAACAGAACCGGTCTGACGTGACCCAAGCCTCGGCCTCGTTGATCGGTCGCATTCTGCTCAGCGCAATTTTCATCCTGTCCGGATTTTCGAAACTGGCCGCTCCCGCCATGATGATCGGCTACATCAGCTCCGTAGGCCTTCCGCTTCCGCAGTTGGCGCTGGCGGTGGCGATCATTGTTGAAATCGGTGGTGGCTTGGCGCTGATCGCGGGTTACCGCACCCGCACCGTAGCCGCAGTCCTGGCGCTGTTCAGCGTGTTTACTGCACTGGCTTTCCATAGCGCACTGGGCGATCAAAACCAGTTCATCCACTTCTTCAAGAACATCGCGATGGCCGGTGGCCTGCTGCAGGTCGTGGCCTTCGGCGCCGGTCGTTTCAGCCTCGACGCTCGCCGTCGTTAATTCCCCCTTGCGCTGCGAAGGCCAAGCCCTCGCAGCGCGGTGTTTGTCTCCCGTTTTTTCAATAGTCGAGGTCTCCATGAAAGCCATACGCGTGTACGAATACGGCAACCCTGAAATTTTACGCCTTGAAGAAATTGCAGACCCAGCGGCCGGTGAAGATGAAGTTCTGATCGATGTCGCCGGAGCAGGGGTTAACCCGATTGACTGGAAGATCCTTTCCGGGGCCATGAAAGCGTTCATCCCGTTGACGCTGCCTTTTACACCGGGAATTGAAGTGGCCGGTACCGTCTCCGCGGTAGGGAAGGGCGTCACTGAGTTCAGCATCGGCGATGAAGTGTTCGGCTTCATCAATATCGTCGGCGGTTATGCGACCAAAGCGGTTGCCCAGGTTTCAAAGCTGGCCTTGAAGCCGCATGCTCTCAGTGCGCTACAGGCCAGTGCTGTGCCTGCAACCGCGTTAACGGCGTGGCAAGCACTCACTGAGCATGCCGGCGTGCAACGGCGCCAGAAGGTATTGATCCACGCCGCCGCCGGTGGCGTGGGCAGCATGGCCGTGCAGATTGCCAAGTACCTGGGCGCTGAAGTCTACGCAACGGCCTCTGCACAAAATCATGCCTACCTGAAAGCCCTCGGTGCCGATTACACCATCGACTATACGACTCAGGCCTTTGAGGCGTTGGTGTCCGGCGTCGATGTCGTACTGGATCTGGTGGGCGGCGAAACACAAACCCGTTCGTTTGCGGTCCTGAAAAGAAACGGTGTGTTGGTATCGCCTGTGAGCCTGCCGAACATGTCGCTGGCCAACGACTATGGCGTGACCCCGGCCAACTTTGCCACCCGGTCGGATGGCCGGCAGCTCGCGCTGATTGCCGAACTGTTCGACAAGGGGCACCTCACGGTCGATGTTGAGGCCTACCCCTTGAGCGAAGCGAAAGTGGCGATCGAGAAAAGCATGGGTCGTCATTTACGGGGCAGGCTTGTCCTCGATACCACCCAGTAAGTTATTGCCAGGTTATTAGGAGTGGCCCACCCGCACGGCTGGACCCGGTACTCAGTGGGGCGAGAAATACTGTTTCAAGCCATAGACAAGACCGGCGAAGGGCATGCCGAGCGCGGCGTTGTCGGCCAGCATCTCGACGGCCATAGATGTAGGAGCGAGCTTGGTCCGGGCGGCGTTCCGACGATGGTCGTTAACGATAACGCGTGTTTATTGGCTAAACGCGGCGCTGTTAAGTCCATCGTCGGAACGCCGCCCGGACCAAGCTCGCTCCTACAACAGCATTACCCCATGACCGGTCATTCCTGGCGCACGTGGACGAGTGCAATCCAGTGGTACCGACTAGTCAACCAATCTGCCCATCCCTATTGTTTTAGCCATCGGGTCGTGGGGCTCTGGACGGTCGAACCGACTTCTCCACCCAGAAACTATTTATTGGAGAACAACCATGTCAAACAGCAAAAAGCGCATCGCCGTCGTCGGCGCAACCGGTCATCAGGGCGGCGCCGTTGTGCGCGCGTTGCAGGCGAACGGTCAATTCAAGGTGCGTGCGTTGACGCGCAATCCGGCCAAGCATCCGCAGTTGGCTGACGAGGTCGTGCTGGCGGATCTGAATCGTCCGCAAACACTGAAAGCCGCATTTGCCGGCGCACACGGGGTTTTTCTGGTCACCAATTTCCACGAAGCGGGTACGGACGAGCACAAGCAGGCACTCGCAGCCGTTCTCGCAGCTAAAGAGGCCGGCGTTCAACATTTCATCTGGTCGACGCTGCCGAACGTAGAGACGATCAGCCGCGGCAAGTTCGATGTCCCGCATTTCACGGAAAAAGCAAAAATAGACCTCATCGTGAGTGAGGCCGGATTCGCGCACCACACCTTCGTGATAGCGCCGTTCTTCTATCAAAATCTGCTCGGCGTCATGGCCCCGCAGAAGCAAGCGGATGGGACGATGGGGTGGGCAATGCCACTCGATCCGGAGCCGCGCGTCATTCACATGGGCGACATCACCGAACTCGGACACGTCGTGGTCGGTGCATTCGCGCAGCCTGAACTCGCAGGCAACGGCGAATATTTGCCGCTAGTCGGCGACTTCATGAGCTTCAACGAGGTCATCACCGCGCTGAATCGACTGGGGCACCCTTTCTCGTTCAGGCACATCCCGCAAGAAACGTTTGCCGGCGGGTTCCCTGGCGCCAAGGAAATCGCAGAGATGCTCGCCTACTTCGAGGCCCACACCTACCTCGGTGCGGATTCACGCGACGCAATCGCGCTGGCTAACAGAGTCGCCGGCCGAGAGCCGACGAAGTTTGCCGCGTGGGCTCGGGCAAACTTCGTAATCCCGGTTCCCGCCTGAGGCATTGATTGCCACGCGCTATCGATACACCTCTGGTGTGTCTGCGGCATTCATCTTCTGGATCACCAACCCGATGAACGCCGATACCGCGAGCGGCAGCTGCCGGCGGCTCGGATACAGCACGTTCATGCCGTAGCCGTCAGGCTGGTATTGAGGCAGCACCGGGACGAGCACGCCGGCCTCTACCTCGAGCTTGGCCATCACGGGTGGCAGCAGCGCGATACCCAGCCCGGCCACAGTGGCCTTGCGCAGGGCCTGCGCGGTATTGCCGCTGAAGCGCCCGGCAACTTGCACTTCCTCCTCACCCTGTGGGCCGAGCAAACGCCATGTGGCGTGGCCACTGGGATGCGCGGAAATCACACAATCGTGGTTCACCAGGTCCTGCAGCGTGCGGGGTGAGCCGCGCGCCGCGATGTAGGAGGGACTTGCCACCATCCCGACGCTGCGGGGGGCAAGAATCTGACGACCGACATAACCTGAATCGCGCAGGGACCCGCCGCGAAAGGCAACGTCGATCTGGTCTGCGATCAAGTCGGCCTTCGCGTCGCTGAGCACGAAGTCGAGCCGCACGTGCGGGTGTGCGGCCAGAAACTCGGTCACCCACTCCATCTGGAAGAAGTCGAAGAAGTCGGCCGGAGCCGCCACACGCACCAGGCCACTGGGCTCGTTGCTGCCCGTCAGCAACGCCTGTCCCGCTTCGAACAGGCCATCGACCGCTCCCGCGCAACGCTCATGAAAGCCTTGGCCAGCACTGGTAAGCGTGAGCTTGCGGGTGGAGCGTTGCAGCAGCCGCGTGCCGAGATGCACTTCGAGCTGCTGGACCCGGCGACTCACGGTATTGGGCGGCATGCCCAGCCGTCGCGCCGCCTCTGCAAAGCTGCCGCTGCGTACCACCTGCACAAAAATGGCGATGTCATTGAGGTCGATCATGGCGGGTAATTCCTGGCGCTGGTGGACGAGTGCAATCCAATTGTATCGGCTAATCAAGCAATCGCCCCGGCCCTATTGTTTCAGGCATCAAGCCGCGAGGCGCCCAACTCTCCAATGAGTAATCATCATGACCGTTCAGCAACAACCACACATCGGTATCGACCTCGGCTATACACGCGAAACCGATACCCGTCGCGCAATCAGCTATCGCACCACAGGCAGCGGGCATGGCTCTATTGTCCGATTGATGAGTCCTTCCGATTTTGGCCACCTGATCAAGCCTTTCGTTTTTCTTGACCTGTTTGAAGGCGAGAGTTCATTCATCGGTGGGATGCCAATGCACCCTCACTCGGGAATCGCCACCGTCACCGTCATTACCGAAGGTAATTTGCGCTTCGAGGATGCCGAATCGGGCACGGGGACCCTTGACTATGGTGGTGTTGAATGGATGCGGGCGGGAGGCGGTGTCTGGCACGGCAAGGAAATGTCGGTAGGGACATCGAAGCGGATTCAAGGTTTTCAACTGTGGGTTGCACTACCGCCCGCGTTGGAAAACGCGAGTGTCGACAGCCAATACCTGGAGTCGAGCGTGATGCCTGAAGTGGGGCCTGCACGGGTGATTCTTGGCACGTACCAGGGTGTCAAAAGCCCGGTCCGTTCTCCCGCTGGAATGAACTACCTGTTGGTCACGCTACGTGCCGGGGAATCCTGGACTTATGTTCCACCCAATGGGCATGAGTCATTGTGGTTGAGTGTCAGCCGGGGAGCTCTTTTCGCCCCCGGGCTGGTCAACGCTGGAGAACTGGTCATCTTTGAAGCCGGTAGCGGTGCGGTTACGCTGAAGGCCATGCAAAAAGACACGGTTTTCGTGATCGGTTCAGCGGAACCTCATCCCTATGAACTTGCGCTGGGAAATTACTCCGTGCACACCAACCCGCAAGCCTTGCGTGCGGGAGAGGCAAAGATTGCAGAGATTGGCGTTCGGTTGCGCGAGTACCTGCAAACGCCAAACAGGTCAGCTAACGTGCCCGTATTCAAGTAACCCGGCCGACCCGGCTGTTCGATGTGATCAACTGTAGGAGCGAGCTTGCTCGCGATGGTTGTTAACGATAACGCGTGTTTATTGGCTAAACGCGGCGCTCTTAAGTCCATCGTCGGAACGCCGCCCGGAGCAAGCTCGCTCCTACAACAGCATTACCCCATGGTCGGTCATTCCTGGCGCAGGTGGACGGGCTCAGCCGTTCGCCTTCATGACCGCTCGTAACCCTGCACGAGGGTTAGTTCTCACTTGGCTATTCTTGACAACACGAATGTATGGCCGACGCCGGCAGAGCCAGAAGCAAAGGTCTGGCTACAGGGTTACCAGTTGAACAGAGGATTGAATGATGAAGATGTTACTTATGGTTGAGTGCCCTAATGAACCCTTCAACTCCCTTGTCAAAGCCGGGAAGGTGGGCGAGGTTATTGAGCGTATCCTGGAAAGCATCAAGCCGGAGGCGGCGTACTTTACTGAGCAAGATGGAATGCGCGGTGGGATTTTTCTGGTCGACGTACAAGACTCAGCCGACATCCCCGCTTATGCGGAACCGTTTTTTCTCAACTTCAACGCCAGCTGCAAATTCCGTATTGTGCTGAGCCCGCAGGATCTGCAAAAGGCCGGTCTGGAGACGCTCGGGCAAAAGTGGGCGTGATGAGTTCGTCCGTTGCCCCTTCGTCATAAGACGCGTATCGAGGTCCTGACCCTCTGTAGGACGTGCGCGTACGATCAATCAACATTGCGAGAGGGCGCGTGTTTAAGCGCCCTCAAGCTTACTTCCTGAAAGCTACAAAACCTTGCGCCGTTGCCTACGGTTACGCCAGAATCCGCCGGCTTGTGCGCCTTGGGCTCGCTCGGTAACTTGATCCCCGTCACTGCCCATCAGTGATCGGGTTTAGTCGCCCGGGGTGATACGAAGCGCATTTGCATTCCAAACAGTCAGGTCATTTCGTTGCCTGCACTTCATGGTAGCTGTGCGCAGGGCGCCTTCGGGCGCGCCGGTTTCGTGTCTCCCCCGGTCGACTAACCTGCGCACAGCTGCCACCCCTCGTTTAGTCGCAAGTCGGTGACGGCTCCACGTTTTGGAGCACGAAATATGATAAAGCCTTCACCAAACCCGCCAGACACCGATCCGGCATCCCCGTACGAACCCGACTCAAACAAACTCAACGAAGCCGCCGAACGCGCCCTCGATTTTCACTTCCCCTCCACTGCCGACATCAAAGCCAAACCGCGTACACCCAGCACTCTGTTTACCGTGGACCCAGAGGTCACGACCGAAACCCTGATGGTTTACCTGGTCGAAACGCTGGCCTCGGTCGATGTGATGGTCCATCACTTGGTGGATCTTCTAGAGGGTGGGTCGCGCAATGCCCTGCTGGGTATTTCAAACAGCATCATGCTGGCGGAGATCACGGCGAACCGGGTGCTGGATCAAATCGACCCACCTGAGTAACCGCTGTCGTAGGAGCCGAGCTTGCTCGCGATGGACTCAAGGGCGACGCGTTTATTCAGAAAGCACGCGTTATCGTTAACGTCCATCGCGAGCAAGCTCGGCTCCTACAGACGGCCGTGGTATGCCGCCTCGAAAATCTCTGCCGCGCCGGTCCGTGTCAACGGCAGCGGGTTGCCGCCAGCTGAGGGATCGACAATTGCCATGTCCGCGATCAGATCGGCTTGCCGATCATCCACCCCCAGTTCAAACAGCGTATGGGGCACGGCGATGTCCTTGCGCAATTTGAGGACGAAGGCCAGGAAACTGTCGAAGCCGGGAGAGGGCAGGCGCAAATAGGCCGCCAGGCGTGTGAGGCGTTCTTCAATGGCCGGGCGATTGAATTTCAGTACATAGGGCATCAAGGTGGCGTTAGTCATGCCGTGGTGGGTGTCGTACAGCGCGCCAATCGGATGCGCGAGGGCATGCATCCCGCCCAGGCCTTTCTGGAAGGCGGTGGCGCCCATTGCGGCAGCCGCCAGCATTTGCCCTCGGGCATCAAGGTCGGAAGGGGTGTGGACGGCCCGCACCAACGCATTGGCCACCAGGCGCATCCCTTCCACTGCGATGCCATCGGCCATGGGATGGAAACCGGGCGCGCAGTACGACTCCAGGCAGTGCGCTAGCGCATCCATGCCCGTGCCTGCGGTGACTTTTGCCGGCATGCCAACGGTGAGGGCCGGGTCGCTGATCACCACGCGCGGCATCATCTTCGGGTGGAAGATGATGCGTTTGGTGTGCGTACCTTCGTCGATGATCACGGCTGCACGGCCGACTTCGGAGCCCGTCCCCGCAGTGGTCGGCACCGCAATGATCGGGGCGATGCTGCATTCGTCGGCACGGGTCCAGTAATCGCCGATGTCTTCGAAATCCCACACCGGTCGGGTCTGGCCGCTCATGAACGCGATGAGTTTGCCCATGTCCAGGCCGCTGCCGCCACCGAAGGCGATCACGCCATCGTGTTTACCGGCGCGCCAGGCATCGAGGCCGCCTGCCAGGTTGGCTTCAACAGGATTGGGCTTGAGGTCACAAAACAGCGTTACGCCAAGGCCGGCAGCGCGCAGGGCGTCCAGCGCCGCCGTGGTGATCGGGGCACGCGCCAGGCCGCTGTCGGTGACCAGCAACGGTCGCTGGATACCCTGGCTGCGACAGACTTCGGCCAGTTCGGTGATGCGACCGACACCGAAACGAATGCTCGTGGGGTAGTTCCAGTTTCCAGTCAGGCTCATGGTCTATACCTCGTGGCGCAGATGGAAGGATTTAGCGCGGGTCAGGTGCTCGTAACCCAGGCGCGACAGCGTGACGCCGCGTCCGCTGTTCTTCGCCCCGGTCCAGGCCAATGCCGGGTCCAGGTAATCACAGCGGTTCATGAACACGGTGCCGGTGTCGATCTCGTTGCCCACGCGTTCGGCGGCGGCGAGGTCTTGTGTCCAAATGGAGGCGCTGAGTCCAAACTCACTGTCGTTCATCAAGGCGATGGCCTCGTCATCGCTGGCCACCGGCATGATGCCGACCACCGGACCAAAGCTTTCATCGCGCATGACTGACATTTGATGGGTGACGTCGACTAACACTTGCGGGGCGAGGTAAGCGCTGCCCGGCGCGTCAGCAGGAAAGGTCGATGGATCGATCAGCGCTTTCGCCCCCTTCGACAGCGCCTCGGCGATCTGCCCGCGAATGAATTCAGCCGCGCTCGGTGAAACCAGCGGGCCCAGCGTGGTGGCTGGGTCCAGTGGGTTGCCCAGCACGTATTGGCGGGTCAGGGCGACAAAGCGCTCGACAAAAACCGGGTAAATTTTTGCATCGACATAAATGCGTTCGACGGCACAACAGCTTTGCCCGGAATTAAAGAAGCTGCCGTCCACCAGATTTTCCACCGCATGCTCGAGGTTGGCATCTGCCCGGACGTAGGCCGGGTCTTTGCCGCCGAGTTCCAGACCCATGCCGAGGAAGTGTCCCGAGGCGGCGCTTTCCATGGCCTTGCCGGCCTCCACCGAACCGGTGAAGTTCACCTGTTGCACCCGTCCAGAGCTAATGATCGCCGCGGTATAGGTATGACTCAGCAGCAGGTTTTGGAACAGCCCTTCGGGCAGCTTGGCGCGGCGAAATGCCTCGGCGAAACGCTCACCGACCAGCAGCGTTTGCGAGGCGTGTTTGAGGATGACGCTGTTGCCGGCCATCAGCGCCGGGATGATCGTATTCACTGCCGTCAGGTACGGATAATTCCAGGGCGCGACGACCAGCACCGTACCCAGCGGCTCGCGTTTGATATAGCGCCGAAAAGCCGCGACAGGCGCGGGTTCTATCGCGGCCAATGCTTCAGGCGCAATGGCGATCATATGACGGGCCCGTTCTTCGAAACCGCGCAGCTCGCCGGCGCCAAAGTGTACCGGGCGGCCCATTTGCCAGGCCAGTTCCGGCACGATGTCGTCTTTCATCGCCAGCATCGCGTCCACGGCGGCGCTGCATAAGGCGGCACGTTCGCTCAGCGGGCGGCGTTTCCATAAGGCCTGGGCGGTGGCGGCCGCCGTCAGCGCCTGCTCGACCTGCGCAGCATTGGCACGCTGGCGTTCGACGTAGACCTGGCCATCGACCGGAGAGATGAGTTGAATCATTGCAGTCTCGCTCTTCTCGATAATGAAGGTCTCAATAGCGCTCGAAACCGCGCTGCAGTTCCCAGTCGGTGATCCGGCGGTCGTACTCTTTTTGCTCCCATTCGGCGGTGTGCACGTAGTGATCGATCACGTCATCACCGAACGCCTCGCGCAACATGGCCGAGCCCTTGAGTGCAGCGCAGGCATCGCGCAGGGTCTTCGACACTTCAGGCAGATGCTCATCCAGATAGGCATCGCCTTCAAAGGGCGGCGCCAGGCTGAGCTTTTCGTCTATGCCGGCCAGGCCTGCGGCGATCAACGCGGCGAAGGCCAGGTAAGGGTTGAGATCGGCGCCGCCGACGCGACATTCGATGCGGATGGCTTTGCTGCCTTCTGCACACAAACGAAAGCCCGCCGTGCGATTGTCCAGACTCCACACCGCTCGTGTCGGCGCGAAGGTGCCGGCCTGAAAGCGCTTGTACGAATTGATGTAAGGCGCGAGAAAACAGGTGATGTCGTTCGCGTATTTGAGCTGCCCGGCCACCCAGGAGCGCATCAGTGCCGACATGCCGAATTCAGCTTTTGCGTCAAAGAACAGCGGCTTTTTGGCGTTCTTGTCCCACAGCGAATTATGGATATGGCTGCTGGAACCGGCGGCGTCATAGCGCCACTTGGCCATGAACGTGATTGCCTTGCCCTGCAATTGCGCGATCTCTTTGCAGGCGTGCTTGATGATGACGTGATGGTCGGCCATGGTCAGGGCATCGGCATAACGGATATTGATTTCTTCCTGGCCCGGCCCCCATTCACCCTTGGAGTTTTCCACGGGAATGCCCGAGGCCTGCAAATGCTTGCGAATCGCCCGCAGCACCGGTTCCTCGCGGGTGGTCTGCAGGATGTTGTAGTCCTCGATGTAATGACCGGCCGTTTTCGGTTTGTGGTAGTTGCGCTGGTGGATGGCCTCGTAGCTCTCGTCGAACAGATAGAACTCCAGTTCCGAGGCAAACATGCCGGTGTAGCCGCGCTTGCGCAGTCGCTCAATCTGTTTTTTCAGAATCGCTCGCGGGCTGTGCGGCAAATCCTGCCGATGGTGATGGTCGAGCACGTCGCACAGCACCAGCGCCGTGCACTCCAGCCAGGGCACGCGGCGCAGCGTGGACATGTCCGGTTTGAGTACAAAATCGCCATAGCCTTTGCTCCAACTGGCCGCGGCATAACCCGGCACCGGTTCCATGTCGATGTCGTCGGCCAGCAGGTAATTGCAGCAGTGGGTTTCTTCATGACCGCTGTCGATGAAAAACTCGACCTGGAATCGCTTGCCAACCAGTCGCCCCTGCATATCGACCATGCAGACCAATACGGTATCGATTTCGCCGGAGGCCGCGGCGCGCTTGAGTGCTTCGAAACTGAGAAGGGGCTCGGTCATCACGTCAATCCTGCGTGAATGATGTGGGATTCCTGAAATAGCTATTGCAGACGCTCTTCAGAAAAACCCAAACCTGCAGGAGCGAGCATCGTGAGCAATAAGCTGCTCAAAGCTTAGCTTACTGTTGCTTTTCGCAAGTCTGGGTCATCAAAAACGGCTGGACCGGACCGGGCAGTGCGCAGGTTGCAACGAGGTATTTGCCGTGTGTCGCCTCAGGTGTCCAGCTCAATCACGTAGGCGCTATTAAATTGAGGATTTTCATTAATGCCATTTTTGGCGTAGCCCCGGGCGTTGCAAATGACCCGGGTATTGCCCACCCGATAGTCAAAGCTCCCATGCGTATGGCCATGTAGCCAAAGTGCTGGCTGCCAGTCGTTGATCCGCTCCTCCAGGTCTGAAACAAAACTCGCGTTAATGGGCGAACGCTCAAAAAGCGGGCTTATGCTCAAACGTGTCGGTGCGAAATGGGAAATCACCACCGTGGGCGTAGTGCTGTCGTTGGCGAAGCAGGCGTCCAGCCAGGCGATTGTCTGTAAAAAAATGTATTGGGACATTGCCGGACTGAACGGGTCTGGAAAATCGGGCGCGATTTTTATGTGGGTGAAGTCCCGGATGAGCTGCGTAGCCAGATCAATACCGTCTGCCCGACCCTCGGCAGCATCGAAAAGACGATAGTCAGACCACAGGGTGCAACCCAGGAACCGCACCCCGTTGTGGACATGCTCCGAACGTTCCAACACATGGATCTGTGTACCTTGCGACAACCTGTTCAAGTGTTCGTAGGTGGAGATCAAGTCACTGCCATAAAACTCGTGATTCCCGGCCACGTACACGACCGGTGTCGGGCATGATTTTGCCCACTCAATGGCCGCAGCCGGTCGGGCGATGTCGCCGGCGAGGACAACAATATCGGCATCCACCTCGGGAAAAGGTAATGCGTCGACCGACAAGTGGATATCCGACAGCAAGGCGATGCGCATAGACCAGCTCCTGCCTGTTTTGAAGGACAGCCCATTCAACATAAGCCTGGCTGCTGCCTCCCGTCGCAAGAGGCGACGAGAGGGAGCATAACGCGTCCGATCAAGCGAACGCGCTTTGAATGATCAAGCGTTGTTGCTCAACGTGCATCGTCATGTTGCCGGGTGCCGTGGAGGCACTTGGGGGTGGTCCTGCGTAACGAAGCGTGGCCGACTCAGGGGTGATTTCACGCAGATAATCATCGACGAATTTCCAGGCCCCTTGATTACGGGCTTCCTCCTGGCACCAGACCACCGACTTCAATTGTGGGTAGCGGCCGAACTCATTGGCCAACGCTTCGCCAGGAAACGGATAGAGCTGCTCCAGGCGGACAAAGGCGATATGTTCGGCGTTGACAGCGCGGTGGTGTGCCGATAGTTCATAGTAGATTTTTCCGGAGCAGACGATCACACAGGTAACCTTTTGATCTTGCGCAGGCGCCGCGGACGGCTCCCCGATGACCTCCTGAAAAGCCCCCTCAGAGAACGCCTCCAGTTCACTCACGGCTTCTGGATGCCTCAACAAGGATTTCGGTGTCATCACAATCAAGGGGCGGGGGCTGGAGTGCAAAGCCTGACGTCGCAGCAAATGGTAGAACTGAACCGGCGTCGTGGGCTGGCATACACGCATGTTGTCTTGTGCGCACAACTGCAGGTAGCGCTCCAGTCTGGCTGAAGCGTGTTCCGGTCCCTGACCTTCTTGCCCGTGCGGCAATAACATGGTCAATGCACTGTGCTGACCCCATTTGGCAGCGCCAGCGGCAATGAACTGATCGATGACGACCTGGGCGCCGTTGGCAAAGTCACCGAATTGAGCTTCCCACAGTACCAGCGCATCAGGGCGACCAATGGTGTATCCGTATTCAAAGGCCAGGACCGCCGCTTCCGATAATACCGAGTTGATCACCGTGAAATGACCCTGTGACCCTTGGGCCAGATGATCCAAAGGCCGATATTTGCCCTGTCCGCGTACTTCACGATTCTGTGGATTCAAAACGGCGTGCCGGTGGCTAAAAGTGCCTCGCTCGCAATCTTCGCCACTGAGCCTCACATCGACACCCGCAGACAACACCGATGCGAAAGCAAGGTGTTCACCCATGCCCCAATCCAGCGGTTTTGAACCGATAGCCATCTCGTGCCGACTATTGATGACCTTGGCCACAAGCGGGTGCAATTTGAGATCGGCAGGAAGCTCAGAGACACGGGCAGCCAGCGCTTTGATTTGCTCCAGTGTCGGGGCGGAGTAGGGGGTTGGGTCCGTCCCGGCAGCCTTGGCGTCGGTTGCAGTAGTTGCCTTTACTCCGCCAGGTCGAGCGTTATCCAGGCCGTCGCGATAAGCCTTGGCAATGGATACAACCTGCTCGTCAGTGACCAGTCCCGAGGCGACCAATTTATTGGCATAGAGCTGACGTATACCTGGATGGGTACTGATCGAGCGGTACATCAGCGGCTGAGTAATGTGGGGGGTGTCTTGCTCTTGATGACCGTGGCGCCTGAAGCAGACCAGGTCGATAACCACGCTTTTGCCAAACGCTTTGCGAAAATCGAGTGCCAGTTGCACCGCATGGACGACGGCCTCGGGATCATCGCCGTTCACGTGCAGCACCGGCGCCTCAATCATCTTTGCGATGTCGGTGCAGAAAAACGAGGACCGGCTTTCTTGTGGATCAGAAGTGGTAAAGCCAATCTGATTGTTTACAACGATGTGCACGGTACCGCCGGTGCCATAGCCTTTGGTGTAACTCAGGCTCAGCGTCTCCATGACGACACCTTGACCGGAAATGGCCGTATCGCCATGTATCTCCACAGGCAGCACGCTGTCACGCTGGGAGGTCGGGTACTGCTCGCTTTGCGCGCGCGCCATGCCTTGAACAACCGGGTTAACGATTTCCAGATGAGAAGGGTTGAATGCCAAGGCGACTTTGACCACACCGTTTTCCGTCTCGATGTTTCTCGTCAAACCTTTGTGGTACTTCACATCACCTGCTGGCAAGACATTCGTCGCTTTGTTATCAAATTCGTCGAACAGGTCCGCCGCGGGCTTACCCACCGTGTTCACCAACACATTCAAGCGACCACGGTGAGCCATACCCATGACGACATCACGCACACCATTTTTTGCGCCATGGTTGATCAGCTCGTCCAGAAGGACGATCAGGGATTCACCGCCTTCCAGCGAATATCGTTTTTGGCCGGTGTAGCGAATATGCAGGTATTTCTCGAAACCTTCCGCAGCAGAAAGCCGCTCAAGAATGCGCAGTTTTTTCTCGGCACCGAGCGCGGGTATTGATCGTGTGGACTCCAGGCGGCGCTGCCACCAATCGCGTTGCAAGGGGTCGCTCAGGTACATGAACTCTGTGCCTAACGTTGCGCAGTACGTGGCCTCTAATGCGGCCACCAGG
The DNA here is from genome assembly GCF_056680375.1 of Pseudomonas sp. ASL7. NCBI lineage: Bacteria > Pseudomonadati > Pseudomonadota > Gammaproteobacteria > Pseudomonadales > Pseudomonadaceae > Pseudomonas > Pseudomonas sp. ASL7. Next base: position 763,157 of record NZ_CM155279.1, read on the forward strand.
TCAGCAACGGGCGCTTCACCTTCCCAGAATGAGTGACTTGGCAGCTCGATTTTTTTTGCCAGGTCGGCGCTTTCCAACCCATGAAACACCGGTGACAGCTCCAGCATGACCGGTAATGGAGCCCATCGTAGAGGGTCAAGATTGGCCCTGCGTGCGCCGACCATTCGAAACGCCGTGATTAATGACTGCGCTGCCAATTGTCTGCGAGTGCCTTCCAGGTCGGGCGCGGCGACTGCCAATGCCCTGCGCCCGGCACGTCGTGCCAGCTGCACAAATTGCTCAACGACAGGCGCGTGCGCGATGTCGTCTGTGTGAGGCTCACCCTTTCCGAGCGGCGCCCGAAGTGACTCAAAATAGGTGCGCCATTGATCAGGAACCGCTAAGGAGTCACCGAGAAACTGCTCATACAACTCTTCAACGTAGGCGGCATTCCCGCCGTACAAGACTGAAGTTTTTGGGCTTTGCATCGTGACTCCTCGTTTTCTACCGTGCTCGAATGGTGAGAGCGATGCTAACGAAGATGTCAGGTTGGAAGGGTTGTAGTTGGTGCGTTCCAAGGCCAATAAAGATGGAATTTCGGCCAGGCATCCGACTGCACATTTCTTGTCTGCTAGCGATTGTGACGCTAAGCAGCCTCGGTTCTTTTCGTGGCGTGGTTGTTCGTTTGTGAGTCTTTCTTCTTGATTGGTTTTGCGCTTTTCTCGGTCCTTCTGAAGTTGCTCCGATACTCTTTCGGTGTGGTATTCAAACGTCGCGAGAAAATCATGCGCATATTGGTTGAATTACGAAAACCACAATTGAAGGCCACCGTTTTTAGTGGGGCGTCTGTGTCTTCAAGCATTTTTCGAGCGTGGTCAACCCGCACCTGTTCGACGAAAACAGCCGGTGTGACTGCCGCGTATTTGGAAAAAATCCTCGAAAAAGTACGACGGCTCACCGATACGGCATCCGCCAGTTGCTCCATCGAAATCGCCTCACCGATGTGATCTGTCACATAACGCATCACCGTCGTGACGATGGAATTCTCTTCGGGGCGCAGGGCCAGAAACGGGCTTGATTGCGACTGCCCGCCCTCTCTGTGGATGTACACAATCAGGCGTTTTGCGACGGTGACGGCCAGTTCGTTGCCCCAGTCTTCAGCGATCAACGACAGGCACAAATCAATCCCGGCCGATACGCCAGCACAGGTGAAAAGATCGCCGTCGCGGACGAAGATTTTGTCAGGCCGGATAAAGGTCAGAGGGAATTGATCCTCTAGCCGTTGAACATCATTCCAGTGTGCGGTCACTTCGCGCCCATCCAGCAAGCCGGCATGACCTAACAGAAATGCACCATTGCACACCGAGCCAAATCGTCGAGCCCCATCCGCCTGACGCCGAAGCCAATCCAGAAAACCTTCCTCTGGCCGTGCGTCCGGCATTCTCGGACCGCCCGCTACGAGCAGCAGGTCGCTATGCCCCGGATAATTTTGATAGTGATAGGGAACGGCAATCTCCATCCCGTTCGAGCACCGCACATTTCCTGGCTTTACCCCGACCATTGAGACGTCATAACGCTGAGCTTCTGGCAGGAACGAATTCGCTTCGGCAAAAACATCGAGTGGACCTGCAACATCCAGCGCCTGAACACCATCGAAAACAACCAATGCAAGTTTCATCTGAACCTTTCCTGGTCGGCCGGGCGGAATCCGCCGGGCCTAAGCAACAGTTTGAGTGGCACGCCTCATATCCTGCTGATGGCCTTGAATGATCTCAAGGCTTCCAGTCTATCCCTTGCGCAAATGGCCAGAAATAGCGATTCATTGGCCTAAAAGTGGATAAGTAACAAAATCGGCATGACTCGATTTTGCCTCTACGCCGTTGCCGATTGTGAATACGCCGATATAACGGAGTTAATGCCGATGTGGTACGACACGCCCGCAACAAGACTGTTGGGTATACAGATTCCCATTATTCAAGGTCCCTTCGGTGGTGGTCCCTCGTGTGTTGAGCTGGTGAGTACGGTCTCCAATGCCGGAGGCTTAGGGTCCTTTGGTATGCCGACACTTGAGCCTGCACAAATGATCGAAGTGGCACGACAGATTCGCATGGCCTGGCGGCTGCTCACACAAGGCCTCGATGACTTTGGTTCGTTGTCAGCAGGGCAATCCGTTTCTTTGATCAGGCACGACAACGCACGAGCGTTGATGGACGAAATCGTCAAAGAAACGCCGAAGATTTTTGCTAAATACGGTTTGCATCGATCGGGTTGAATCCTCAGTCGATGGCTGCCCCTCAATAAAGGCGGCGCCATCTACTTCGCTCTGTGCTACCCGCTGTCACTCGGTGTGCGTTTACTGGAGCGCAAGACGAGGCATTGAACCCGTGGCTCGTTCGGTTTTCATCCGCACGAGCCACGGGGGGCTGTGTGTTCAATGTGAGGCAAACGACAGCCGTTCCTTGAACCAGGTCACGGCTTGCTTTTTGAACGCTTCGGCAGGTGGTGTTAACGGATAGCGCTGGTCATAGGCTAATACGATGCGTTGCGCGGGCAGCTCTTCGCGTATGGGTCGACAGACCAGCGGCTGACCATCGTATCTATGGTCGCTGAAGGGTCTGGTGTAGGTCAGCGCCACGCCGAGTCCGTTGGCAACGAGACTGCGCTGGAACTCGAAGCTGTGTGTGCGCTGGATGCTGTGGGGCGAGAGCCCATGGAAGTTGAACAGGTCCAGCACGTGCTGCCAGCTGTGGATTTGGTCAGTCACCACCAGATTGCACAGGCAGTTTGAGGTAAAGGGAAACCCTGCAGTTAAAAGCTGCAGGGCGAGTTGGCTGTTAGCCTTGGCTTGAGACCGGCTAACGGGTGTCCCCTTTTATTCTTCAGTCCGTCGATTGAACCGAAGTTTGCGTTGCAGCCTGACCGTCTACTGGAGTACCTGTCGCTTTCACGTTGGGTATGAACGCGGCACTGCCAGATTCTTTAGCGTGAAACATCCGGGCGCCGTTGTTTGGCTTGGTGGTGATCAATTGATGGTCGGCGGTCAGATAAGCCAAGGGCAATTGATTGATGTCTTTGTACTGTTCCACGATGATCGTGCGTTCAGGATTCCAGGCCTCGCCACTCTCTTTTTCCAGCCACGCCATCAGTGCTGCCGTGTCGCCTTTTTGCGGAATATCCGAATCAGGGGCAACGTAGTAGAACGGTGAGCCATGATTTTGCATGTACATGGGCAGCTTGTTGTCGACATCCACCATCACCATGCGCCATTCGTTCCACGGCGCAGTTTTAATGGCCTCTGCACGCACATCTTTGGTGAACTGTATGACGCCACCCCCACCACCATTGGTCCAGGGATAGATAACGCCAATAATCAAAAATAACAGCCCTGCTGTCACGGCAATACCCTTCGTCCAACCGGGCCCGCTGACTTTACCGGCAGCACGACGCTCGGCCATTCGCCGGGTTACCCACCAAGCCGCCAGCAATTGGGCAAATGGCACCAGAGGCAATACGTAGTAGCTGCGTCGGCTGCCACTGGCGGTGAAGAACAGGAACAGCAACCCCAGGCCGCAGATCAGCCAGCGAACGTTGGGTTCGGTTTGCTTCCAGTTGCGTACGGCCAACCACAGGCCGAGTATCCAGCAGGGTGCCCAGGGCAGGGTATAGATCGGCAGGTAGAGCAGATAGGTATAGATCGGACCTATGTTGTCGAAAGGCTGGAAGAATCGAACCACGTTTTCCCGAAATACCAGGCCAAGCCCACTCGACCCAAAAGTCGGCGCGCCATAGCGTTGCGACAGTATGAACGGCACCATGTAGAACGCGCCCCCCACCAGCATCGCCAGGAACATGCGTGGATTGAGATGGTTCTTCCAGCGTCCCTCGCCAATCAGATGCGGCAGCAGCATCAGCCCTGGAAGGATGAATCCGATCAAGCCCTTGAACAGCGAGGTCAGTGACAGAAACAGGAAAAATACGACGTAGCGACTCAGGCGCGTGTCGTCCGGACCGCGCCAATACCACCAGACAGCTGCCAGGACACCGCAAACAGTCAGGATGTCTGCCGTTGCGACCCGAGCCCAGAAAACGAAAAAGAAAGTCGTCGCCAGAAACCAGCCAGCAATCAGGCCGGTGCCTTTGCTATATAGCTGTTTGCCAATCAGGTAGACCAGCCAGACACTCAGCCACGCAGCCAGGACCGAGGACAGGCGCAGCGACCAGTGTCCGAGGCCGCCCATCAGGTGGGCAGTGGCAGCAATCAACCAATAGGAAGGCAGAGGCTTGTCGTAATAGGGCATGCCCTTGAGGTAAGGGTCGAAATAATCGCCTGTTTGCAACATTTGCAGGGTGATGTTTGCCCAGCGCGTTTCTGCGCCCCAAAGCTCCCTTGCCCCCAACCCGAAGAGCAGCAGAATCGCAGATACGCTCAGTAAAATGATCAGCGCACCATGGTCACTTTTCGAAAACCTGACTAACGAATTTTTCATGACTATTTTTCGCATCTTGCGCTCGCCGTGGTGTCGGGGAAGCGGCTGGAGCATCAAGGCTATCAAACCAAATGTGATGATATTGTCAGTAGATTGCGAATAAACCATTAGTTCTGATCTAAGCGTGTTGAAGGGGACAGTGGAAATCATCAGTGGCCAGGCCAGTCATTACGCCTTTTCGAATATCTTCGACGTGGCGCAAAACTCCCTTCCATCCGATCAACCCAGACCCCGCACAGCCTGCTGCGCAAACCACTGCATGATCACGCTACACGCCGGATGCGAAGCCGCCGAAGGCTGCGGGCACAGCGAGTAAACCCCCCGAGTCATCAACGGTTGCCCAAAAGGAACCACCAACACCCCCCGATCAAGCGACTCCTGTGCCAGCTTCAGATCCGTCATTGCCACACCCAAACCCCGCGCCGCTGCATCCAGCGCCAGCTCATCGAGGTTGAAGGGAATGTGTCGGTAATCCTCCAGCGACTTCCCGCCATTGGCCGCCAGCCAGTCGATCCACGCTTGTTTGTCCGCCGAACGATGCAGCAGCGCGAAGTGTACAAGGTCGTCCACTGAATCCAGTGGGTGCGCCAAGTCGCTCAAACCTGGCGCGCACACCGGCACCAGCGCTTCTTCGAACAGGGTCAGGCTGGCTGGATCGCTCGATGGCTCGGGCAGGTAAAGAATGTAGGCGTCACTGTCGCTGGCCGGTTCGACGATTTCCGTTGCCACGGTTTCAATCGACAAGGAAACGTCCGGGTGACTCAGGTAGAAGTCGCTCAGTTTCGGCAGCAACCAACGAACCGCAAGGGACACGTGCATGCGGATGCGAAACGGGCGCTTTCGCGGCGACAACCTGTCTTCGAGGGTTTTCAGTTGCTCAAGAATATTGCGCGCACCGGCCAGGACCTGTTCGCCTTCCAGGGTCAGTTGCAGGCTTCGGCTGCTCCTTACAAGCAGGGGCACACCGAAGTGCGTCTCCAACTGCTGGATTTTTCGGCTGACGGCACTTTGGGTCAGGCAGAGCGTTTGTGCGGCTTGCGTGAAACTACCCGAGTCAGCGACCTCCACCAGTGCCTGAAGGCCTGACAGGGAAGGGACGTGGCGAATTTTATCCATGCGTTTTCTGAATACTCAGATGATTTTATAACGTTGGTTGTATCACTTGAGACCTTATAGATTCTAGTCCTGGCCACCGTTATCTAAAACAACTCATGCGCTTGCTGCATGTAACTCGCTTTGAATAGATACGGCACGCAGTACGACAGTCAAATGAGGTAACGCATGGAAAATGTATGTGGATGGATTGCGCAAGCGGGGGACTCTCCTGTTCGCAATCCCCTGAACGGTAAGCAAAAAGCCGATTGGTTAATCATCGGCGCCGGGATTACCGGGCTTTGCGCTGCTCATTCACTGGCCGAAATGCACCCCCAGGCGCGCATTGTGATTGTCGACCGGCAGCGTGCCGCACAGGGCGCGTCGGCGCGTAACTCGGGCTTCGTCGTGGCCCATGAACACCCGAGCACCGATGAGCTTTCAGGCAATCAGGGTTTCGCCGGTTATGAAGTCGATACCGCGATTTCACGCGCTGCCAGCGAGGAAGTCCGCCAGCGTATTGCCCGTCACGGCATCGAATGCGACTTCCGGGATGCCGGCTATTTCTTCGCCGTGAATGATCCCGCCAAGCTGACGCATGTCGAGGCCAAGCTGCAAACGCTCAACGCAGTCGGTGCTTCTGCACAGTATCTGGAAGGTGAGCAACTCAAGCAAAAACTGGGAACCGGCCATTACCAGGCGGCGATCTGGTGCGGCAACGGTAATGCGTTGCTGCAACCGGCCAAGTACGTGAAAGGCTTGCTCGATGCGCTGCCGCCGACGGTGACTCTCTTCGAAAACACGGATATCACCGGCCTTGAACGCTTGGGAAAAGGACGGATTCGCGCCCAGGGTACCGAGGGCAGTATTGAGGCGAAGCAGGTTCTGGTGTGTCTGAATGCCTTCATCCCACGTTTGGGAATCAAGAGCAGCGGGACGTTCCCGATGGAACTCAGCGCCAGCCTCACACGGCCGTTGAGCGACAAAGAGTTTCAAGCCATCGGCAGCGTCGAGCCCTGGGGCGTGTTGTCCACCCGTCCCCTTGGCGCGACGGTGCGGCTGACTCCGGATCGTCGCGTGATGATCCGTAACACCGCCGAATACCGCTCTCGGGATCTGTCCAAAAGTGATCTGCTGGTCCGCAGAAAACACCATGTGCTGGGCTTGCAGCGCCGGTTCCCGTGGTTGACCGAGCAGGACATACATTACACGTGGACCGGACATCTGAGCGCCTCGCGCTCCGGGCAAGCGTATTTCTCCGAGGTCGAGGAGGGCGTGTTTGCCGTGGCCGGCTGCAATGGTTCAGGCGTCGCACGCGGCACCCTTTGGGGTCGACTGCTGGCTGAACTGGCGTCGGGGACCCGTTCGCCGATGTTGACGTCGGTCATGCAAAGGGCGCAGCCCGGCTGGCTCCCGCCCAAACCCTTTCTCGATATGGGTGCCATGCTTCGTATGCGCGTGGAGGCGGTCAGGGCCAGAACAGAAATCTAGAAATCCGGCTATCACAAACAATAAAAGCTCTTCAAAAAGAAGGTGATCGAACATGCGCGTCCATCCTGTTTCCCTTGCGGTATTACTCACAACGTTTTCGGCCGTAACGTACGCCGATGAACAGGTCAATATTTCGAACTGGAGCGGCTACATTGCCGATGACACATTGCCCACGTTCACCAAGGAAACGGGTATCAAGGCGACGTACGACATCCACGACAGCAACGAAGTCCTGGAATCGAAGTTGATGACTGGCAATACCGGTTATGACGTGGTCAGTCCATCGAACCATTTCCTGTCCCGGTTGATCAAGGCAGGGGCGATCCAGAAGCTCGATAAAAGCCAGTTGTCCAACTGGAAAAACCTCGACCCGGCGCTGATGAAAAAACTCGAGGTCAACGACCCGGGCAACCAGTACGGTTATCCCTACATGTGGGGCACCGCGGGTATTGGTTACAACGTCGAGAAAATCAAAGCGATCTTTGGCAACACTGATATCACCCATTCCTGGAAACTGTTTTTTGATGAGAACAACATTAAGAAGCTCAGCCAGTGTGGCGTGGCGATCATCGACAACCCGACGCAGATCCTGCCGATCACCCTCAACTACCTGGGGCTGCCGCATCACAGCCACGAGCCGGCGGATTACGCCAAAGCCGAGCAGGCGTTGCTGAAAATCCGGCCTTACATTCAGTATTTCCACACCTCCAAGTACGTCAGCGACCTGGCGAACGGCAACATCTGTGCGGTGATCGGTTTCAACGGCGACATTGTGCAAGCCGCCGCCAGTGCCAAGGAAGCCAAGAACGGTATCGACATTGCCTATTCGATTCCCGACGAAGGATCGACCCTGTGGATGGACATGGTGGTCATGCCCAAGAACGCACCGCACGAGAAGAATGGCTACACCTACATGAATTACCTGCTTGAGCCCAAGGTCATCGCCAATATCAGCAACAGCATCCACTACGCCAATCCCAACAGTGCGGCGGACGCCTATGTGGTGCCGGAGGTGAAGCAGGACCCGGCGATTTACCCGCCCAAAACGGTGCTGGACAAGCTGTTCATCGTCGAGGACCTGCCGCCGGCCATCGCACGGTTGACGACGCGTCTGTGGAACAAGCTGAAGACCAATACCTGACAACTGTCCCGGGTTGTGGGCCGTACACCGGCGCCACAGCCTCTCGGGCAATTCATGAGCATTTTGAAGATAACGGTTAGGGGGTAGGGCAATGGATATGTAGCAGCCCGGCCCCGCCGAATTTCTACAGCAGGAAGCTGACCCTGATTCGTGGTTCGCGTCGCTGTTCGAGGTTTTTATTCGAGTAAAAGGTTTTTCAACGCTTCACTTTGCTTGGGGCCGATGCCGGCAACCTTCTCCAGGTAGTTTTCTACGCTGTCGTATTGCTCGACGATGGCTTCGAAAGCTGCCGCCAGATATTCTTCTTTGGCCGACGAGAAGGGCGGTACAACCGATTCATCCGGCGCTGCACCAAACACCACGGTCAGTGCTTGCCTGATGGATTCTTCGCTCCGGGGGCCACTCCAGTATCTGGCACTCAGCATGTAATCATTCAAAATGCTTTGCTCAGGTACACCCAGCGCGGCGAGCAGCAGGGCGGCGAGAAAGCCTGTGCGGTCTTTACCCGCTGAGCAATGGAACACAAGTGGTAGACAATCATTGGCCAACATCCGTCCAAACAGGTTGGGGAGGTGCGGTGCGAACGCTGCCGGAAAGTGTCGATAGGCGATTAACATGGCCTGCGTTGCACCCTCTGCCGATGGGTTTTCAAGCAGTACTTTGGCCATAGCATCGTTGCCGGCCCGCAAGTCAGCGCTGACATTCATGTGCAGCAACTGCACCGTGGAGCCCTCCAGCCAGAGCGTGGGTGTATGAGTTCTTTCCTTGTCACTGCGCAGGTCACAGACAAGCTGGATACCCAAGCTACGTACCACCTCCAGATCCTCAGGCGTCAGTTTTTCAAGGCCCTCTGATCGGTACAAGTGACCCGGTCGGACTTTTCTTGAGTCGTGCGTCAAATACCCACCCATGTCTCTGAAATTGGGGGCTCCAGCCAGTAAGGGGAGGGTATTAATGGGTACTGCCATCTCGAGATCTCCTTGCAAACACTGGTGTTCAGGGAATGGGAATTACAGGTTGCGTAACGGCATCCAGTTATGTGTCAACAGCTGTGCGAGCTTGCTGCCCGTTGCGTCGGCAGCCGCGCCAGGTCGTCGTCGGTATCTGTATAGCATTCGGCAATACCCCGGCATTGCTCCTGTATGGCCGCAAATGCATCGACAATATCCGGATCGAAATGCTTCCCGCGTCCCTCGTTGATGATGGCAAGCGCTTGATCGTGGGAAAAGGCCGGTTTGTAGACCCGGCGGCTGATCAACGCATCGTAAACGTCGGCAACGGCCATGAGGCGCGCAGAAATTGGAATCGCATCACCCTTCAGGCCCTGCGGGTAACCACTGCCATCCCATTTCTCGTGATGGGCGTAGGCAATTTCCTTCGCGCATTGCAAAAAGGCGATGTTTTTATCCAGACGTTGCTCTGCGCTGGCGATGGCATCGCGACCCAGCGTGGTATGTGTCTTCATGATTTCGAACTCATCGGCGTCCAGCTTGCCTGGTTTGAGCAAGATTCGATCTGGAATGCCGACCTTGCCGATATCGTGCAGCGGGGCCGATTTGTAGAGACGCTCAATCGCCGCATCGCTGAGATAGTCGGAGAATCGCGGATGCTGTTGCAGTTTGACGGCGAGGGCCTTTACGTAGCACTGGGTACGCAGGATGTGGTTGCCGGTCTCGTTGTCACGCGTTTCGGCCAACGAGGCGACAGTAAGGACCGTGGCGTCCTGGGCCCGATGAATTTCCAGCGTGCGATGCACGATTTCTCGCTCAAGGAAACGGACCTTATCGCGCAACATGTCGTTCGATGTCTTCAGAAGAAGATGGTTTTTTACCCGCGCCAGCAGGATCGGCGGGCTGATGGGTTTGGTGATGTAATCGACCGCCCCCAATTCAAGGCCTATGCGCTCACTGCGTATATCGGTTTTCGCCGTGAGAAAGATCACCGGAATGCCCGCTGTTTCGGCACACGCCTTGAGTTGCCGACAGACTTCATAGCCATCCATGTCGGGCATCATGATATCGAGCAAGATCAGATCCGGCGGGAGATCGGAGCAGGCAATTTTCAACGCTCGAGCGCCGTTCGACGCGACCTGCAGGTGGTAGTCGTTTTCCAGTAAATCGCAGATCAGGCGAAGATTTTGCGGCGTATCGTCGACCACCAGGATCGTCGGCTTGCGGTTCGGATTGTCATTGCCATTCATAGCGCGATTCGCTGTGGTTTCTTGTCGATGTTCATGTGGCTGCAGTCGTTGCTTCGGTCAGCACCAGCAGCGCCTTTTCAAAGTCATACTGTTCTATGGCTTGGTTCAGCTGATGGAAGTGTCCAGGGAAAACAGCGGCCAGCAGCGCTTTGTGTTCGTGCAGCAGTTGCTCCGCTTTCGGGTTGTCCTCGCGCAGCAATGTGTCCAACTGAGGAATCACCGTTTCGCACAACGTCAAGTCGATCGGGCCGCCCAGCGTCGCCACCGGTTCAGGCAACGCCGTCGCGATGCTGGCGATTAGTCGTTCCAGCAAGACTTGCAGCGCCTGCAGTGTCTGCGGCGATGCCGTGCCGTGGCGCCCGCTGGCATCCTGCTGCAGTTCCTTTTCGAGGTGGCCGGCGTATTGCTGCAACTCGTGCGTACCGATCGTCCCGGCCAGCCCCTTTAAGGTATGGGCCAGGCGTTCTGCTGTCGGGGCATCGTCGCGCGCCAGCGCTTCGCGTATGTCCTGTATCGTGCGCGATTGGCTCTTCGCAAAGCTGCGCAACATCGCGATATAGCGCGCCGGCTTGCCCAGCACCGCTCGCAAGCCCGCTTCGAGATCGAGACCGGGGATGGCTGCAGGCAGCGTTTCATCAGAGGCGGCGACACCGACAGCCTCATGCGCCGATGGAGAGGGTATTGCGCCGGTAGGTTTGATCCAGCGCAGCAGGGTACGGAACAGCACGTCCGGGTCGATCGGCTTGGCGACAAAATCCATCATCCCCGCCTCCAGGCAGCGTTCGCGGTCGGCCTGCATGGCGTTGGCGGTCATTGCGACGATAGGCAGATTGTCCTTGCCGGGCAACGCGCGAATGGCCCGCGTTGCGCTCACGCCATCGAGTACCGGCATCTGCATATCCATCAGCACCAGGTCGTAGTCACCCGCTTGCACTCGGTCGACGGCAATTTGCCCATTGTCGGCGACATCGACCAGCAATCCGGCGTCGCTCAGCAATTCGGTCGCTACCTGCTGGTTCAGGGCGTTGTCTTCGGCCAGAAGGATCCGCGCGCCGAAAATCGTCGCCATGGCTTCCTCCATCGGGCCGTCCTGGAGTGTTTGCGGTGTCTCGACTTTCCCCGACGTATTGCAAAGCAGTCGGTTCATCGCATCGAACAGCGTGGAGGGGCTAACCGGCTTGACCAGCACTGTTTCCAGGCCGCTATCGCTCGTGTCGGCCAGTAGGTTATCGTGCCCGTAAGCCGTCACCAGCGCCATGCGCGGCACGTTGCCGGCATCGCCCCGGCAGATGCGCCTCGCCGTCTCGATGCCATCCATGCCGGGCATCCGCCAATCCAGCAACGCGACGTCGAACGGCGCGCCGGCACTATCGGCGTCGCGCAGTGCTTCGATGGCAGCCATTCCCGACTCTGTACTGAGCACTGTAAACCCCATCTCGGTCAGCATTTCCGAAAGGGTGTGGCGGGCACTGTTATTGTCATCCACCACCAGCACCCGGCAGCCATGCGGGTTCAAGGGCTGCGGTTTTCTGCGTGAGGTTGACACGGTGCCGACACGAGCCGTGAACCAGAACGTCGAGCCCTGGCCAACGACGCTGTCTACACCGACCGTGCCGCCCATCAATTCGGCGAGGTTCTTGGCAATCGCCAGACCCAGACCGGTGCCACCGTATTGGCGAGTTGTCGAGGTGTCCGCCTGCTGAAAGCTTTGGAACAGACGCCCCATCTGCTCTTCGGACAGACCGATGCCGGTGTCCTTGACCGCAAAATACAGCAGCGCATCGGACTCGCTGCGCTCATGCAGACGAACCACGATCGCGATCTCGCCCTGCTCGGTGAATTTGACCGCGTTGCCGGCAAAGTTAACCAGAATTTGCCCCATGCGCAGCGCATCGCCCACCAGTGTGGTCGGGACGTCGCTGGCCACATCAACGATCAACTCCAGGTCGCGCTGTGCGGCCCGCGTGCCGACCAGGTTCACCACATTGTCGAGCACTTCCTCGAGGGTGAATTCGGACTGTTCGACACGCAGCATGCCGGCTTCGATCTTGGAGAAGTCGAGCACGTCGTTGATGATGCCCAGCAAATGGTTACCCGATTGCTGGATCTTCTCGATGTAGTCTCGCTGGCGCGGGTTCAACTCGGTTTTCAGCGCCAGGTAACTCATGCCGATGATCGCGTTCATCGGCGTGCGGATTTCATGGCTCATGTTGGCCACGAAGTCGCTTTTGTGTTGGTCGGCGATTTCAAGCTGGCGATTCTTTTCCTTGATTTCGGCGAGCAAGCCGGCTTTCACCTTCATGCTGGCGGTTTGCTGCGTGAGCACTTCCGTCAAGGACGCCGTGCGTTCGTCTACCTTGCGTTCCAGTTCGGTATAAGACGCTTGCAGGCGGTCGCTCATCTGGTTGAATTGCGCGGCCAGCTCCCCCAGTTCGTCCTCTGTAGTAATTTGGATGCGACTGGTCAAATCCTTGTTTGTCATGGCCTGAGCTACTTCGGCCATAGCGCGTATGGGGGTTGTGATCGACCGGGTGATCCAGATCGTCAGGAAAATACCGGACAGGAAGAGCATGCCGATCAGGCTTCCCAGCCTGACCTCATTTTCCAGAAACTGTTGCTGCAACTCTGCGGTGCTGGCAGCAATCTCCGCTGTTTGATGACTGACCAGTTTTTTGAGGGCGGTCTTATAGGCATCTATCGCTGGGGTCAGGCGTGCATCGATAACTATCTTCGCGCTGCGTATGTCGCCGGCGGCATTGTCCGCAAAAGCCTCATCGCGCACAGTAATGGCCAAGCGGCGCAAGACCACGATTTCCTCGTATAAAGCCACTTCATCCGGGCTTTTCGGAAAGGCATCCAGTAGCTTGATAATTTCGGTGATGCGCAGGGCCGTCGCCTGCATTCCCGGCTCAAGGGACTGTTGTTCGGCTAGATCTGCATGATTGGCGAACGCCTTGATTCTTACGGCGTTCAGGGCCAACGTGTTATACCACTCGGTAATCAGACGTTCTTTCACCAATGTTTGATTGATCATGTGATCAGTTGTCACGTTGGCGATCTGTAGGCGCCAGACGCCAATTACGCCCAGTACTATCGTGAAGAATATGAGCACGCCGAACCCGATCCCCAAGCGCGTTCCGATCTTGAATTTTGTGATGTACATCAACAGTCAGTCCGTTTGGGTAGATACGCAGACACGGGGGGTGGGGTTCAGCGCTTAGCGCGGCAGAGCGACACTGACGACCGTGCGATTGTCGTCGTCGAAGGTCTCCAGGCTAATGGTTCCGCCTTGCGCCTCGATCAGCAGCTTGGCCGAATAGGTTCCCAGTCCGCTGCCGCCGCGCTTGCTGGTGGCGCCCTTGGTGAACAGCAGATCGCGCATGCCTGGTGGCACTGTTCCCTTGTTCTCGATCGTCACCACCAACGGGTTGCGGTCGTGTAGTGTCACGTTGACCCGGCTGCCGGTCGGTGCCGCCTCGCAGGCGTTTTTTACCAGGTTGTGCAAGGCCGAAAGACACAGCTTGGGGTCGCCTTGCGCCATCGGTTGCTCGATGCCCGGCCCGGTATCCGTATCGACTGACAGGGCGACGTTCCGGGAGGCGAAGGTCGCGCGAGCCAGGTCGGCGATCTGGTGCAGCAGATCGCCTAGCGGCACCGGTTGCGGTTGTGGCAGGTAGCGACCGGTTTCGATCTTGAACATTTCGGCCGACAGATCGATGGTACCGAGGACTTGCGTAACGGCGTCCTCGATCAGGGTCACCATGTGTGTGTGCGAGATGCTCAGCTGTTGGCCATCGAGCATTTGACGCGTCAGGCCGATTACGCCTGCCAGCGGCCCTTTGAGGTCATGCCGCAGCATGCGGTCGATGTCTTCACGTAGGCGCGCGGCGCTTAACATTTCATCGAAATGGACCTGGCGCTGCTTGTGCAGTTCGATGTAACGCATGAAGTTGCGCACCCGCAACAGCAGTTCGTTCGGCTCAATCGGCTTGCGCACGAAATCCATCGCGCCCAAGTTCAGGCCGCGATGCCGGGACTCCAGGTCGTCCAGTGCGGTGACAAATATGATGGGGATCGTTTCACTGGTCGGATGCTCGCGCATGCGCTGCGCCACCTCGAAGCCGTCCATGTCCGGCATCATCACGTCCAGCAGTACCAGGTCCGGCGGGTCGTCCGAGGTGCAGATCGTCAAGGCTTTCTGGCCGTTGTGAGCAATTCGCACCCGGTACTGATCGTCGAACAACCCGGCCATCAAGCGCAGATTGTCCGGCGTGTCGTCCACCACCAGAATGGTGGGTTGTCTTGTACTAACGGTTGAACGCTTGAGCGGCGCGGGGGACACAATGGGCGTAACCGCCTGTCGTGCATCCGGCGTCGGCGCATTTGCCGACTCACCCAGACGACGCGCACGCAATAAGGCCCTGATGATTTTTTCGCGTAGTTTCTGCGGGCTGTAAGGCTTGAGAAGCAGTTCGGAAACGCCGGCGGCGATAGCCTGTTCAACCTGCTCGCGGTCGGATTCCCCCGTCACCATGATGAGCGGCAGGTGCGCGAGTTTTTCATCACCGCGCACGGCCTGCAGCAAATCCAGTCCGGTCATGACCGGCATGTTCCAATCCGACAGCACCAGATCCAGACGCAGGCCTTTCAAGTGCCGGCTGCGTATATAGTCCAGCGCTTCCTTGCCGTTGTTGACCGTATCGACGTTGGTCACACCGAACGTGCGCAATTGGCCGATATTAGCCAGGCGCATTACTGCCATGTCATCGACCACCAGGACATGCATGTCTTTGAGTTCCATTTTGCGCCTATTCGGTAATCGTCGAGTGTGAGAGGAAGGGTTCGAGCCGCACGCGTTCGCGTTGCAGATCGTCATCGGTGTCGGCATAACGCTCGGCAATGGCACGGCATGTATCCTGAATGTCGACAAAGGCCTCTAACATGTCAGGATCGAAATGGGTGCCGCGGCCTTGCTGTAGTTGCGCAATCGCTTGCTCGTGCGTCATCGCCGGTGTGTAGAGGTCGCGACGGCTGATCATTCTGTCGTAGGCATCCGCCACCGCCATCAGCCGTGCGGATACCGGGATGGCGTCGCCTTGCAGACCGTCCGGGTAACCGCTGCCGTCCCATTTCTCTTGATGGGAGTAGGCGATTTCCTTGGCAAATTGCAGAAACGGTACGGTCGTCCCGAGTCGGCGTTCGGCTTGTTCGATCGCATTCCTGCCGAGCGTGGTATGCGTTTTCAACACGTCGAACTCCTCGGGACTGAGCCGATCAGCATTGAGCAGGATGCGGTCCGGGATACCGACTTTGCCGATGTCGTGCAGCGGCGCAGATTTGTACAATTGTTCGATGTTTTGCGATGTGAGCAAGGCAGCGAAACGCGGATGGTCTTGCAGTCTCTCAGCCAATGCTTTGACATAAAGTTGGGTACGCAGGATATGGTTGGCTGATTCGTTGTCGCGGGTTCCCGCCAGCGAAGTCACAACCAGAATGGCGACATCCTGGATTGCCTGCATCTTTGCGGTGCGGTGCGCCACTTCCTGTTCCAGGAAATCGTTTCGCTCGCGTAGAAAGTCGGCGGCGGTTTTCAGGATCAGGTGAGTCTTGAGGCGCGTCAACAGGATCGGCGGGCTGATGGGTTTGGTGATGTAATCGACCGCGCCCAATTCAAAGCCGACTTGCTCACTGTGTGTATCGACTTGCGCCGTGAGGAAGATCACCGGGATATTGCAGCTTCGCGGATCGGCCTTTAGTTGCCGACAGACTTCATACCCATCCATATAGGGCATCATGATATCGAGCAGAATCAGGTCGGGCGGCGCGCTCGACTGTGCGATGGCAATGGCGCGAGCGCCGTTGGATGCGACCCTGACGGTATAGGCGTGTTCCAACACGTCACTCATGAGCCTGAGATTCAGCGGCGCATCGTCCACCACCAATACAACAGCCTTGGCGGTAACATCGAGATTGTTGCTCATGAACACGCCTAATTCGAATCAGTATTTTAGTATTTTAGTTGCCGCAAGGAAGGTCACTGTGACTTCGAGTTACGCAGAAAAGATGAGTCCTTATTGCCAGAAAGGTATATCTGATAAAACGCTACGACAGGTCTTTACAGCCAAAACGGTTATCTTTGGCGCATCGACTTTACCTGCGCGGCGTGCGAGCGAGATTCAGGGACAGGGTCTGTAGGCGTGTCTCCCAGTCCTCCTGCTTAGGACAGGATCGTGATTTCAAGCTCCCCCTTAATTCCCCATTCGTTCATCCAGTAGTCAGAGATTTCTCGCCAATTCGTTCTGCGAGGAGATGGACAGCTATGCTGAAGTCACTGCTTGTTATCGCTATCGGCGCATCACTCGGGGTCTGGTTACGTTGGTTACTGGGCATCAAGCTCATTCTCGGCTGAAACTGTCACCCTGATTCAGGAGGGCAGGCTACTTTGGGCACTTGGCGCCATTTCGCTACACGTCGCAGGCTCACTGGCGATAACCGCCGAAGGGCTTCTATCGTTTCAATTGATTGGCACACGCTAAAGAGGTGATCAGTCATGAAAGGTTTTCTGGTGATTTTCTTTACGCAGCAGAACCGTCGTCATCACGGAAAAATGTTGGGTGACTGGATCGTCGATTTGGCCAAAGAAATGGGGCTGCGTGGGGCCACTCTGGCAACAGGTATCGAAGGCTTTGGGCATTCAGGAAAACTGCACTCCTCGCATTTTTTTGAACTGGCCGATCAGCCAGCCGAGATCCGCTTGGCCATTACTGAAGAAGAGTTCACTCGCCTGTTTGAGCGACTTGAGGCCGAAGATATCTCCTTGTTTTACATAAAGGCCCCGGTTGAGTTCGGAGCCGTCGGTAAACAAGCCAACCCGTCCGATCACCCGCTTTGATGTCAGAAGAGGAGAGGCGTGTTACTTCAGGAAAACGCCTGGCTTTGCGCTGCCTCCTTCCCTGCGGGGGCGGTTGAATCCACAATCGGCGGGGCCACAAGCCAGACGAAAACAAGTCCCTTTTCCCATGAAATGCCCGCTCTTCGATTCACAGCTTATAGCCGATCTGGCGCAACAAGTTCTTGCGCCACAGGATGTCTTCGTCGCCTTCAATGTCTTTGGCACAGAAGCCATCCACGACGCCCAGGATTGCTCGCCCTTGTTCCGTCTCGGCGAGAATCACTTCAGTTGGATTGGCTGTAGCACAAAAGATACGGCACACCTCTGGAATCATTTTGATGGTGTTTAACACGTTCAGCGGATAGAAACCGTCACCCAGGAAAATGATGAAGCTATGGCCTGCAGCGATGGCTTTCGCATTCTTCTGTGCAAGGTCGATCATTGAGGTGTCGGTGCCAGACCATCGCACCAGGCATTTGCCGGAGGCTTCACAAAAAGCCACGCCAAACTGGATACCTGGCACGGCATTTACCAACGCTTCGTGGATGTCCTCGACGGACTTGATGAAGTGCGTCTGACCCAAAATGAAGTTTGTCACTTCTGGCTTATCGATTTTCAACGTGATGAGTTGCATGTCAAAAGCCTCCTTTCACGATGTCGCTACTGGAGTCTGGCAATAGACCAAGCATAGCCACTCATTTGTTATTGCTCCGTCCACTGACTGTTCTTGGCCGGACAGCGACGGCCCAGCCTCAAGCGTCACAGTGGACGGCTGGACCTCCGCCCGTTCTTGTCCAGTTCAAATCCCTGCCCATCGAGAGTCCGCAGCTTCGGGTCTGCCCCAGCAACGCTTTATTACAGAGTCTGGCCATCCTGATAGAATCGGTCAGGCTATACATAACGCACTTCTGAGAAATGGTATGAATACAGAATTGACGGAAGAAGAGATGCGCCGGGCGCTATTCGGTGATTCTGAGCCCCCTGCGCCGGCAGTTAACTCACACGTGCAAGAATCCGTCCCGGATGTCGTGATCGTGCAACCGGTAAAAGCGGCGAAGAAAAAGGAAGTCTCAAAAGGCTTCACGCCCAGGCTGAGAGTCACGCTCCGGGTGGGGAATGAATTTGAAGGCGAGATGCTCGAAATGGTGCATGAGGCCGATACGCTGAGCTCCCTGGTTGCAGAGCAAGAAGCGACTAAGGCGGCCAGAAAAAAATTCAGGTTTGTGGAAGTGGTGTCGGTCAAGTCGATGTAAGTGGGCATTCTCGCGTGGCATAACCGCATTCGGTTACCGCGGGTCACACGAGCGGTTCGTGTCGATTGAGGCCTCAAGCATTAGGGTACGGCAGTCGTATCGTGGACTGGCTTTAACGCCATCATTCCATCCAAAAATTTCAATGCTTGACTGATCGCCAGTCCCAAGCCCCATAGCTGACGGTGGCGATAGGTGGACATCGGCCAAAAGCGGTTAGTGCGCGTCCACGAAACAAGGGTTGATTCAGTGGGTGCGTGGTTTGGGGGCTCTGGTGGCCTGATGCTTTATACGGACCTTGGAAGTTTTCATAGTGGCAACCCAGGCTCTTTGGTATGGAAAAAGAATTTCTAGATGGGGGTTGACCGCGTATTTTAATGCTGTAGTATTCGCCTCCCGCTAGCGAGCAACGTGATGTTGGTTCTGGCTTAAGTGTTTGATTTTATTAAAAAATCATTAACTTTTAAGGTTGCTGTTTGATGGGGTGTGCTGTAAGATGCGCACCTCGGTCGAGACGAAAGACTCAACCAACCGCTCTTTAACAACTGAATCAAGCAATTCGTGTGGGTGCTTGTGGAGTCAGACTGATAGTCAACAAGATTATCAGCATCACAAGTTACTCCGCGAGAAATCAAAGATGTAACCAACGATTGCTGAGCCAAGTTTAGGGTTTCTTAAAAACCCAAAGATGTTTGA
Source organism: Pseudomonas sp. ASL7 (assembly GCF_056680375.1). Classification (NCBI taxonomy): domain Bacteria; kingdom Pseudomonadati; phylum Pseudomonadota; class Gammaproteobacteria; order Pseudomonadales; family Pseudomonadaceae; genus Pseudomonas; species Pseudomonas sp. ASL7. The sequence goes on from NZ_CM155279.1 coordinate 782,385, forward strand.
ACTGAAGAGTTTGATCATGGCTCAGATTGAACGCTGGCGGCAGGCCTAACACATGCAAGTCGAGCGGTAGAGAGAAGCTTGCTTCTCTTGAGAGCGGCGGACGGGTGAGTAATGCCTAGGAATCTGCCTGGTAGTGGGGGATAACGCTCGGAAACGGACGCTAATACCGCATACGTCCTACGGGAGAAAGCAGGGGACCTTCGGGCCTTGCGCTATCAGATGAGCCTAGGTCGGATTAGCTAGTTGGTGAGGTAATGGCTCACCAAGGCGACGATCCGTAACTGGTCTGAGAGGATGATCAGTCACACTGGAACTGAGACACGGTCCAGACTCCTACGGGAGGCAGCAGTGGGGAATATTGGACAATGGGCGAAAGCCTGATCCAGCCATGCCGCGTGTGTGAAGAAGGTCTTCGGATTGTAAAGCACTTTAAGTTGGGAGGAAGGGCAGTTACCTAATACGTATCTGTTTTGACGTTACCGACAGAATAAGCACCGGCTAACTCTGTGCCAGCAGCCGCGGTAATACAGAGGGTGCAAGCGTTAATCGGAATTACTGGGCGTAAAGCGCGCGTAGGTGGTTCGTTAAGTTGGATGTGAAATCCCCGGGCTCAACCTGGGAACTGCATTCAAAACTGTCGAGCTAGAGTATGGTAGAGGGTGGTGGAATTTCCTGTGTAGCGGTGAAATGCGTAGATATAGGAAGGAACACCAGTGGCGAAGGCGACCACCTGGACTGATACTGACACTGAGGTGCGAAAGCGTGGGGAGCAAACAGGATTAGATACCCTGGTAGTCCACGCCGTAAACGATGTCAACTAGCCGTTGGGAGCCTTGAGCTCTTAGTGGCGCAGCTAACGCATTAAGTTGACCGCCTGGGGAGTACGGCCGCAAGGTTAAAACTCAAATGAATTGACGGGGGCCCGCACAAGCGGTGGAGCATGTGGTTTAATTCGAAGCAACGCGAAGAACCTTACCAGGCCTTGACATCCAATGAACTTTCCAGAGATGGATTGGTGCCTTCGGGAACATTGAGACAGGTGCTGCATGGCTGTCGTCAGCTCGTGTCGTGAGATGTTGGGTTAAGTCCCGTAACGAGCGCAACCCTTGTCCTTAGTTACCAGCACGTTATGGTGGGCACTCTAAGGAGACTGCCGGTGACAAACCGGAGGAAGGTGGGGATGACGTCAAGTCATCATGGCCCTTACGGCCTGGGCTACACACGTGCTACAATGGTCGGTACAGAGGGTTGCCAAGCCGCGAGGTGGAGCTAATCCCAGAAAACCGATCGTAGTCCGGATCGCAGTCTGCAACTCGACTGCGTGAAGTCGGAATCGCTAGTAATCGCGAATCAGAATGTCGCGGTGAATACGTTCCCGGGCCTTGTACACACCGCCCGTCACACCATGGGAGTGGGTTGCACCAGAAGTAGCTAGTCTAACCTTCGGGAGGACGGTTACCACGGTGTGATTCATGACTGGGGTGAAGTCGTAACAAGGTAGCCGTAGGGGAACCTGCGGCTGGATCACCTCCTTAATCGACGACATCAGCTGCTCCATAAGTTCCCACACGAATTGCTTGATTCATTGAAGAAGACGATAAGCCAGCCTTTAAGGTGGCTTGTGTCGTTAGAGTTTAGAAATGAGTATTCCGGTGTGAATATTGATTTCTGATCTTTAAGATTAGATCGTTCTTTAAAAATTTGGGTATGTGATAGAAAGATAGACTGGACGTTACTTTCACTGGTAACGGATCAGGCTAAGGTAAAATTTGTGAGATGCTCTTTATGAGCAAGAATCGAATTTTCGGCGAATGTCGTCTTCACAGTATAACCAGATTGCTTGGGGTTATATGGTCAAGTGAAGAAGCGCATACGGTGGATGCCTTGGCAGTCAGAGGCGATGAAAGACGTGGTAGCCTGCGAAAAGCTTCGGGGAGTCGGCAAACAGACTTTGATCCGGAGATGTCTGAATGGGGGAACCCAGCCATCATAAGATGGTTATCTTAAGCTGAATACATAGGCTTAAGAGGCGAACCAGGGGAACTGAAACATCTAAGTACCCTGAGGAAAAGAAATCAACCGAGATTCCCTTAGTAGTGGCGAGCGAACGGGGACTAGCCCTTAAGTGGCTTTGAGATTAGCGGAACGCTCTGGAAAGTGCGGCCATAGTGGGTGATAGCCCTGTACGCGAAAATCTCTTAGTCATGAAATCGAGTAGGACGGAGCACGAGAAACTTTGTCTGAATATGGGGGGACCATCCTCCAAGGCTAAATACTACTGACTGACCGATAGTGAACTAGTACCGTGAGGGAAAGGCGAAAAGAACCCCGGAGAGGGGAGTGAAATAGATCCTGAAACCGTATGCGTACAAGCAGTGGGAGCCCACTTTGTTGGGTGACTGCGTACCTTTTGTATAATGGGTCAGCGACTTATTTTCAGTGGCGAGCTTAACCGAATAGGGGAGGCGTAGCGAAAGCGAGTCTTAATAGGGCGTCTAGTCGCTGGGAATAGACCCGAAACCGGGCGATCTATCCATGGGCAGGTTGAAGGTTGGGTAACACTAACTGGAGGACCGAACCGACTACCGTTGAAAAGTTAGCGGATGACCTGTGGATCGGAGTGAAAGGCTAATCAAGCTCGGAGATAGCTGGTTCTCCTCGAAAGCTATTTAGGTAGCGCCTCATGTATCACTGTAGGGGGTAGAGCACTGTTTCGGCTAGGGGGTCATCCCGACTTACCAAACCGATGCAAACTCCGAATACCTACAAGTGCCGAGCATGGGAGACACACGGCGGGTGCTAACGTCCGTCGTGAAAAGGGAAACAACCCAGACCGTCAGCTAAGGTCCCAAAGTTATGGTTAAGTGGGAAACGATGTGGGAAGGCTTAGACAGCTAGGAGGTTGGCTTAGAAGCAGCCACCCTTTAAAGAAAGCGTAATAGCTCACTAGTCGAGTCGGCCTGCGCGGAAGATGTAACGGGGCTCAAACCATACACCGAAGCTACGGGTATCACTTAGGTGATGCGGTAGAGGAGCGTTCTGTAAGCCTGTGAAGGTGAGTTGAGAAGCTTGCTGGAGGTATCAGAAGTGCGAATGCTGACATGAGTAACGACAATGGGTGTGAAAAACACCCACGCCGAAAGACCAAGGTTTCCTGCGCAACGTTAATCGACGCAGGGTTAGTCGGTCCCTAAGGCGAGGCTGAAAAGCGTAGTCGATGGAAAACAGGTTAATATTCCTGTACTTCTGGTTATTGCGATGGAGGGACGGAGAAGGCTAGGCCAGCTTGGCGTTGGTTGTCCAAGTTTAAGGTGGTAGGCTGGAATCTTAGGTAAATCCGGGATTCTAAGGCCGAGAGCTGATGACGAGTGTGCCTTTGGTACACGAAGTGGTTGATGCCATGCTTCCAAGAAAAGCTTCTAAGCTTCAGGTAACCAGGAACCGTACCCCAAACCGACACAGGTGGTTGGGTAGAGAATACCAAGGCGCTTGAGAGAACTCGGGTGAAGGAACTAGGCAAAATGGCACCGTAACTTCGGGAGAAGGTGCGCCGGTGAGGGTGAAGCATTTACTGCGTAAGCCCATGCCGGTCGAAGATACCAGGCCGCTGCGACTGTTTATTAAAAACACAGCACTCTGCAAACACGAAAGTGGACGTATAGGGTGTGACGCCTGCCCGGTGCCGGAAGGTTAATTGATGGGGTTAGCTAACGCGAAGCTCTTGATCGAAGCCCCGGTAAACGGCGGCCGTAACTATAACGGTCCTAAGGTAGCGAAATTCCTTGTCGGGTAAGTTCCGACCTGCACGAATGGCGTAACGATGGCGGCGCTGTCTCCACCCGAGACTCAGTGAAATTGAAATCGCTGTGAAGATGCAGTGTATCCGCGGCTAGACGGAAAGACCCCGTGAACCTTTACTATAGCTTTGCACTGGACTTTGAATTTGCTTGTGTAGGATAGGTGGGAGGCTTTGAAGCGTGGACGCCAGTTCGCGTGGAGCCAACCTTGAAATACCACCCTGGCAACTTTGAGGTTCTAACTCAGGTCCGTTATCCGGATCGAGGACAGTGTATGGTGGGTAGTTTGACTGGGGCGGTCTCCTCCTAAAGAGTAACGGAGGAGTACGAAGGTGCGCTCAGACCGGTCGGAAATCGGTCGTAGAGTATAAAGGCAAAAGCGCGCTTGACTGCGAGACAGACACGTCGAGCAGGTACGAAAGTAGGTCTTAGTGATCCGGTGGTTCTGTATGGAAGGGCCATCGCTCAACGGATAAAAGGTACTCCGGGGATAACAGGCTGATACCGCCCAAGAGTTCATATCGACGGCGGTGTTTGGCACCTCGATGTCGGCTCATCACATCCTGGGGCTGAAGCCGGTCCCAAGGGTATGGCTGTTCGCCATTTAAAGTGGTACGCGAGCTGGGTTTAGAACGTCGTGAGACAGTTCGGTCCCTATCTGCCGTGGACGTTTGAGATTTGAGAGGGGCTGCTCCTAGTACGAGAGGACCGGAGTGGACGAACCTCTGGTGTTCCGGTTGTCACGCCAGTGGCATTGCCGGGTAGCTATGTTCGGAATAGATAACCGCTGAAAGCATCTAAGCGGGAAACTAGCCTCAAGATGAGATCTCACTGGGACCTTGAGTCCCCTGAAGGGCCGTCGAAGACTACGACGTTGATAGGTTGGGTGTGTAAGCGCTGTGAGGCGTTGAGCTAACCAATACTAATTGCCCGTGAGGCTTGACCATATAACACCCAAGCAATTTGCAGGCTTCGAGCTGAAAAGCGAAAGAGCACCAGATTGCGGTGTGTGAAGACGAAACGAACCGAAAGTTCGACAAACTCACAAAGCACCCAGCTCTATCACCTACCCATTCGCTGGAGCGTAAACCGAAAGGTGAACGACCTGGCTACCGAATTTCTTGACGACCATAGAGCATTGGAACCACCTGATCCCATCCCGAACTCAGCAGTGAAACGATGCATCGCCGATGGTAGTGTGGGGTTTCCCCATGTGAGAGTAGGTCATCGTCAAGATTAAATTCCGAAACCCCTATCTGCGTATGCAGGTAGGGGTTTTGTTTTGCCCGCAGGAAAGTGGGGCGGCACCAGGGCGTTGGCTTGGACGCAGGCTTTTGCCCGATCAACCTGCACCTGCAACCCCTCTGGTCACCGTATGTTGCTAGCGTGAGGTTTTGATTTTCAGCACTTCGGTGAAGACGGCATCGACCGTCTGACCGACCTTGAGGTTCTTCATGCGGGCCTGGAGATCGGGGTCCTCGACCTTGACGACTGTCACTTTTCCTTCTGGGGGAAGCAAGGTCACTTCATGTTTTTTCAAGTCGATGTGGGTGATCTTCGACGTGACCTTGACTTGGCGAAACGCCTCTCCGCCCGGATTAGGGTTATCCTTGTTTGGGGGAGTGATCCCTGTTTTAGTGCTGACACCTCTATCGCTGTCGACATCAGTGTCGAGCACGTAGGCAATCGAGCGGGTAACGTGTATGTCGACCTTGTCGCCGACTTTCAGATTGTGCAGGGCCTTGGCCTTGTCGGTGAGCTGGAGGGTTACCGGGTTCTTGTCTGAACCTTCCACAGTGACCTGAAAATTCGCCGCATCGACGGCCAGTACGTGCGTAACGATGTGAGCCTCCAGCGCAGTACTGCCCAGCGGTATATCGGCTGCATGGGCCGTAAAGCTGGCGGTGGCCATGATTGAGGCGAGAGCAATAGCTTGGGCAAGGGACCGGATCGGTTTCATAGGCCTGTTTTCCATGTGGTGGCTGATGGAACAACGCAGCGAATACCGGGTTAGAGCGCGTTGCTCACGCGAAAGCATAGTCACTGATTGCCGATGTGCCTGCTCAAAGCGCCAATTGATGCGGGTCAGGACTTCCCTCGGCTCGATTTCGATCAGCCAGTTGGAGTTGGGCTCCCCCCATCAAAGCGCAAAAAAAAAGGCCGCCACAACCCGACGTTGCAGCGACCCAGGGTGACTCTATTTAATGCGGCCCACTGGCATGAGCCGTCAAAAGACTAATGTGCCCCGGCAGCCTTGTTCAGGTCGCTCTCAGCCCATTGCGTATAAACGCATGCGTCCGCAGTAGCCCAGCGCACGCGAACCGGGTCGCCGGTCTTGAGCGGCATGCCCGCAGCGGAGAGTGCCTTGACGGTCATCGAGGTGCCGCCCAGGGTTTTCACGGTGCAGGTCTGGCTCTCACCGAGGAACAGCACCTCGCCGACGATGGCCGACACTTCATTCCAGCCTGCCGCCAAGGGGTCTTGAGCGGCTTGCTCAACACTCAAGGCCAGGGCTTTTTCCGGGCGAACCATGAGCAGGACATCCTGATCGATTTGCAACCCCGCGGTCAGGCGGATGGACAGCGACTGACCTTCAAACGAAGCCGCTGCGTTGCCCTGAGCCTTGAGTTTCAGGAAGTTCGAGTTGCCCAGGAACGAGGCAACAAAGGCATTCGGCGGATTCTGGTACAGGTCATAACCGCTGCCCAAACCGACAATCTTGCCGTGGCTGAAAATGGCAATACGCTGAGACAAGCGCATGGCTTCTTCCTGGTCGTGGGTCACATAAACGATGGTGATGCCAAGGCGTCGATGCAGCTGGCGCAATTCGTCCTGCAGGTCTTCACGCAGTTTTTTATCGAGCGCACCGAGTGGTTCGTCCATCAGCAGAATGCGTGGCTCATAGACCAGCGCCCGAGCGATGGCGACCCGTTGCTGTTGGCCGCCAGAGAGTTGCGAAGGGCGACGATGGGCGAACTGTTCGAGTTGCACCAGTTTGAGCATGGCATCGACCCGGCGCTCGCGCTCGGCGCTGGCCAGCTTGCGAATCGCCAACGGGAACGCGATGTTGTCGCGCACCGACAGGTGCGGGAACAGCGAGTAGCGTTGGAACACCATACCGATGTCGCGCTTGTGTGGCGGCACGTTGACCAGCGACTGGCCGTTGACCAGGATTTCGCCGCTGCTCGGGGTTTCGAAGCCGGCGAGCATCGACAGCGTGGTACTTTTGCCGGAACCGCTGGAGCCCAGGAAGGTGAGGAATTCGCCGTCCTTGATGTCCAGCGAGATGTCGTCCACGGCGGCAAATTCGCCGTAGTACTTGTTGAGGTTGCGCAGGCTCACCAGGGGTTGGTCATTGTGTTGCGCGGTATCTTTGATCACTGCACTCATGTCGTACTCCTGGGCGTTCAGGCGCTGATTTCATTGCGCCGGCGAACGGCGGCGGCGATCACCATGACCAATACCGAGAGGCCGATCAGCAGCGTCGAGGCGACGGCAATCACGGGCGTCAGGTCCTGGCGCAGGGTGGTCCACATTTTCACGGGAAGGGTTTGCAGGGTCGGGCTGGCCATCATCACGCTCAGCACCACTTCATCCCAGGAAACCAGGAAAGCGAACAGCGCGCCGGCCACCATGCCCGGACGAATCGCCGGAAAGGTCACCTTGAACACCGCCTGCAGGCGTGAGGCACCACAGATCACCGCCGCGTCTTCGATCGACTGATCGAACAGCTTCAGCGAGTTGATGATCGAGATGATGGTGAATGGCAACGCAACAATCACGTGGCTGACGACGAAGGCAAACATCGTCCCGGTGTAGCCGAGTTTGAGGAACAGCGCATACACCGCCACCGCAATGATCACCAGCGGCACGATCATCGGCAGGGTGAACAGGCCATAGAGCAGTTCCCGGCCAGGGAAGCGTCCGCGCACCAGGGCAAAAGCGGTGGGCAAACCGAGCGCCACGGCGAAGAACGTGGTCAGGACAGCGACCTTCAGGCTTGCCAGCGCGGCGTTCATCCAATCGGCGTTGGAGAAGAACTGGCCGTACCATTTCAGCGTCCAGCCCGGCGGCGGGAACACCAGCCACTGGGAGGAGCCGAACGAGAGCAGCACGATGAATACGATCGGCAACAGCAGGAACAACGCGATCAGGCCAGTCGTGAAGTACAGGCCGAAGCGCATGCGCCGGCTCATGGCATTGGGGGTCAGGAGCATGACGGCTTACCTCGCGTTGCTGGCGCCAACCGGGGATTCCGGTTGAAGCTTCAGGTAGAAGTAGAACAACACCAGCGTGATAGCGATCAGCAATGCGGCACCGGCGCTGGCCAGCCCCCAGTTGAGGAACGACTGCACCTGCTGAATGATGAACTCGGGCAACATCATGTTCTGCGCACCGCCCAGCAACGCCGGAGTCACGTAGTACCCAAGCGACATCACGAACACCATCAAGCCACCGGAGAACAGCCCTGGCCGACACAGCGGCAGGAAGACCCGGAAGAAGTTGGTCCACGGACTGGCGCCGCAGATCGAGCCGGCTTGCAGGATCATCGGGTCGATGGCCTGCATGGTCGCCTGCAGCGGCAATACGATGAACGGGATCATGATGTAACTCATGCCGATCACTACACCGGTCAGGTTGTGCACCATTTCCAGCGGTTGATCGATGATGCCCATCGCCATCAGCGCCTTGTTGATCACCCCGGAGGCTTGCAGCAACACCAGCCAGGAATAGGTCCGGGCGAGGAGGCTGGTCCACATCGACAGCAGCACGATGTTAAGAATCCAGCGACCCCAGCCTTTTGGCACCAAGGTGATGGCCCAGGCCAATGGAAAGCCAAGCAGCAGGCTGAACAGGGTCACCAGTCCGGCTACCGAGAAGGTGTTGAGCAACACCCGTGCGTACGCCGAGTTGGCGAACAACTGCGCGTAGTTGCCCAGGCCCGGTGTCGGTTCAAGCACACCGCGCAGTAACAGCCCAATCAACGGCGCCAGAAAGAAAAGGCCGAGGAACAGCAGGGCAGGGATCAGGTTGCTGGCGCCACGCCAGCGCTGCGCCAGGGAAGTGGATTGATTCATCACAGCCGCCTTGCCGGTAACCGTACCGACAGCGCCAGTGGCGCTCCCGGTCGGAGTCAGTTGACGTGACGCGGTTGCCGTCATTTTCATTTGACCAGCCATTCGTTCCACCGTGTCGCGATGGCCGGACCGTTCTTGGCCCAGTACGCGAAGTCTAGAGTGATTTGATCCTTGGCGTAGGCCGTCGGCAGGTTAGGCGCCAGCACCGAATCCAGGCGCGCCACGCTGTCGACGTTGACCGGTGCATAAGCGGTCAGGTTGGAGAAGTCGGCCTGGCCTTTGGCACTGCTGGCGTTGGCCAGAAACTTCATCGCCGCCGCTTTGTTTTTCGTCCCTTTGGGCACGACCAGAATGTCAGCCATGACCAGGTTCTGTTTCCAGCTCACGCCCACCGGTGCGCCATCTTCCTGCAGGGCATGAATCCGGCCGTTCCAGAACTGACCCATGCTTGCTTCGCCGGAGGCCAGCAGTTGTTGCGACTGCGCGCCGCCGCCCCACCAGACGATGTCTTTCTTGATGGTGTCGAGTTTCTTGAAGGCGCGATCCAGGTCCAGCGGGTAGAGCTTGTCGGCGGCTACGCCATCGGCCAGCAGGGCCAATTCGAGCACGCCAGGGCTTGGCCATTTGTAGAGGGCGCGTTTACCGGGATAGGTTTTGGTGTCGAACAGCGCGGACCAATCCTGGGGTTTGCTGGCGCCGAGCTTGCTCTCGTTGTAGCCGAGGACGAAGGAGAAAAAGAACGAACCGACGCCGTAATCGGAGACAAATCGCGGGTCGATTTTGTCGCGCTGGATGACCGTGAAATCGAGGGGTTCGAGCAGGCCCTCGGAGGCGGCGCGCAAGGCAAAGTCGGCTTCGACGTCGACCACATCCCACTGCACATTGCCGCTTTCGACCATGGCTTTGAGTTTGCCGTAGTCGGTCGGGCCATCCTGGACCACGGTAACGCCGCTGGCCTTGCTGAACGGGTCGGCCCAGGCCTGCTTCTGCGCATCCTGAGTGCTTCCGCCCCAGCTGACGAAGTTGACGCTTTCAGCCGCCATTGCCATGTGACTGGCCGTGGCCAGTAAGCCTGCGAGCAGTACTGCGGTTGCACGTTTGTTCAACACCATTTTCACGCCCTCATTGTTGTGTTTATGAGCGGGGCATTTGAGTGCCCGCCTAGGGGGAGCAGTAGGTCCGTCTAGCCAATTAAGATCGTCCGGTCTATGGAATATCATATTATGGTATTCCAAACTTTGTGCAAGCACTTTGCCTTACCGGCTATCAGCCAAACCGTGTTTTTGTAGACCGAAATACGGCTCTGTGTAGGAGCGAGCTTGCTCGCGAAGATGGAACATCCGACACATTTTCTGTGGCTGAACGACCATAGCGAGCAAGCTCGCTCCTACAAACAGCCGGATTGTGTTCCCGACGGATCACTGGGTGAAAGGGATGCTCTCCACCACTTCCAGGTCATAACCGGTCAAGCCCGCGTATTTCAACGGCGGCCCGAGATGACGCAGTTTGCCAACGCCCAGGTCCTGCAGAATCTGCGCTCCGGTCCCCACCTCAGAATAGATGCGCGACTGTGAGCGACTGAACTGCCGTGGCGGTTGAGTCAGTTGCGGCACGCGCTCGAGCAGCGCTTGTGACGATTCGTGATTGGCCAGCACCACCACGACCCCGCGACCTTCATCGGCCACGCGCTGGAGTGCGGCCCACAGCGTCCAGTTCGGCGGACCGCTGTACTCGGCGCCCACCAGATCGCGCAGCGGATCGATCACATGCACGCGTACCAGCGTCGGCTCGTCCCGGCGTAATTCGCCCATCACCATGGCCATGTGGACACCGCCTTCAATGCGATCCTCGAAGGTGATCAGACGAAAGGTGCCATGCACCGTGGGCAAGTCACGTTCGCCGATGCGCAGCACCGTGTGTTCGGTGCTGAGGCGGTAGTGAATCAGGTCGGCGATGGTGCCGATCTTGATCCCGTGCTTGCGTGCGAACACTTCCAGGTCCGGACGGCGGGCCATGGTCCCATCATCGTTCATCACTTCGACGATCACCGAGGCCGGGGTAAAACCCGCCAGGCGTGCCAGGTCGCAGCCGGCTTCAGTGTGTCCGGCGCGTGTCAGCACGCCGCCTTCCTTGGCGCGCAAGGGAAAGATGTGGCCGGGTTGTACGAGATCGGCGGGGCCGGCATTGAGGGCGACGGCGGCGGCCACCGTGCGCGCCCGATCAGCAGCGGAGATGCCCGTGGTGACGCCGACGGCGGCCTCGATGGACACGGTAAACGCGGTACTGAAGACGCTGCCGTTGCTCGGCACCATCTGCTCCAGCCCGAGGCGTTGGCAATGCTCGTCGGTCAAGGTCAGGCAAATCAGGCCGCGGGCCTCCCGGGCCATGAAGCTGATAGCCTCGGCGGTGCAACAGTCGGCAGCCAGCAACAGGTCGCCTTCGTTTTCCCGGTCTTCGTCATCGACCAGGAGCACCATTTTGCCAAGCCGATAGTCTTCGATGATTTCTTCGATGCTGTTGAAGGCCATGCTGGGATTCTCTGTGTTTGATTGGAATGTAATGTGGTATACCATAATACAAAACAAACCAAGAGGTCACTATGAAGGCGTACTGGATTGCTCATGTAGACATCACCGACCCCGATCAATATTGCCAATACACCCAGCGGGCCCCGGCGGCATTTGCACTGTATGGCGGGCGGATACTGGCCCGGGGCGGGCGCAGCGAAGCGATGGAAGGCCGGGCGACGCCGCAACGCAGTGTGGTCATCGAATTCGACTCGTACGAGCAGGCGCTGGCCTGTTACCAGTCCGAGCAATATCAGGAGGCAAAGCGGCACCGAGAGGGTGTGGCCCGGGCCGAAGTGATCATTGTCGAGGGCGTGGCGCCGGCATAACAAGCGCCCCATAACCCTGTGGGAGCTGGCTTGCCTGCGATGGACTCAATGGCACCGCGTTAATCCTGAAAAAACGCGTCATCGTTGACGCCCATCGTCGGAACGCCGCCCGGAGCAAGCTCGCTCCTATAGGGAGACTTAGCGGATGAAGTGGATCTTGCCGGTATCGTCGTTGCCGATGTAGATGCCATAAACCCCGGCCTGGCGTTCCTCGATATAGCGTTCGAGGATCTGCCGGATCGCCGGATAGTAGATGCTGTCCCAAGGGATGTCCTCGGGCGCGAAGAATTTGTAGTCGAGGGTTTCCGGCCCGTACTGGCCGGTGATCTCCAGCGCGATGGCGCGGAAGATGATGTACACCTCGCTGATCTTCGGCACGCTGAAGATCGAGTAGGGCGAGAGAATTTCCGCGCGTACGCCGCTCTCTTCCCAGACTTCGCGCAAGGCGGCTTGCTCGGTGGTCTCGCCACCTTCCATGAAACCTGCCGGCAGCGTCCAGGTGCCAGGACGCGGTGGGATGGCGCGCTGACACAGCAGGTACTTGCCGTCCTGCTCGATGATGCAGCCAGCAATGATCTTCGGATTGACGTAATGGATGTAGCCGCAGCCGCGGCACATCAGGCGCTCGTGCGTATCGCCCGGCGGAAGCTGAGACTTGAGGTCATTGCCGCCGCACTTTGGACAAAAGCTCGGGCTGAACATCTTCAGCGGCCTATGCGCGGTTCTTTAAGCGCGATGGGCAGCGTGATTTCGGGGATTTTCCCGGTCTCTTCCTGTTTGCGCTTGAGGTAATCCAGAGCGACGGCTGCGGCGGCGCGGACGTGGTCGACGCACGCCTGATGCGCCGCCAGCGGATCGCCGCTCTTGATGGCCTCGACCATGCGTTCCATTTCCTGATTGCTGGCGCCACGACGGTTTTCCTGGGACACCGATGTCGCCCGCAAGTAGCTGATTCGTGCCTGCAACTGACGCAGCTGAGTGGCCGCCACATGGTTGCCGGAGCCTTCGAGCAGGACATCGTAGAAACCCTGAACCGAGTCGATGACCTGTTGCAATTCGCCTTCCTTGAGGGCCTTGCGGTTTTCCTCCAGGGCTTTTTCCAGGGCCTTGATGTCCTTGGCCTTGGCACGCAAGGTAAACAGTTGGACGATCAAGCCCTCAAGCACGCAACGCAGTTCGTAGATATCGACGGCATCGGCCAGGGTAATGATGGCGACACTGGGCCCTTTGGCGTCGGCGAATTCCACCAGGCCTTCGGATTCCAGGTGACGCAAGGCCTCGCGCACGGACGTGCGGCTGACGCCCAGGCGATCACACAAATCGCGTTCGACCAGGCGGTCTCCCGGCATGAGCTGGAAGTTCATGATGGCGCTTCGCAGTTTATCCAGCACGATTTCGCGCAGGGTAACGGGGTTGCGATTGACCTTGAAGCTGTCGTCGAGTGGCAGGCGTTTCATGGGGTCCGCTCTGAATGTGGCTGTCCATGCAAAAAGAGCACTTCGATCCGTGGACCTTCCGTGCTCAATCAAAACAGCCAAGGGTTAACTGGAGGCCTCGGCATCGGCTTCGGCGAACGCTTCACGGGCGAGCCGGAAACTGTCAACGGCAGCGGGGACACCGCAATAAATACCGACCTGAAGCAGAATTTCGCGTATTTGTTCACGACTCAGCCCGTTGCGCAAGGCGCCGCGTACATGCAGCTTGAGTTCGTGAGGCCGATTGAGGGCCGAAATCATGGCCAAGTTTATCATGCTGCGCTCTTTAAGCGACAAACCCTCACGGCCCCAGACGTGGCCCCAGCAGTACTCGGTGACCATTTCCTGCAACGGCCGGGTGAAGTCGTCGGCGTTCTCGATGGAGCGGTTGACGTAGGCCTCACCCAACACTTGAGTGCGAATTTTCAGCCCTTGTTCATATTTTTCGTTGCTCATCGCTGCGTGCTCCCGAAGTCGTCGAGCCCACCCATCAGGGTGTATTTGAGCTCAAGGTAATCTTCAATGCCGTACTTCGACCCTTCTCGGCCAAGGCCCGAGGATTTAATGCCGCCAAACGGCGCGACTTCGGTGGAAATCAACCCTTCGTTGATCCCGACCATGCCGTACTCCAACGCCTCGCTCATGCGCCAGGCACGGCCCAGATCGCGGGTGTAGCAATAAGCGGCGAGGCCGAATTCGGTGTCGTTGGCCATTTGGATCGCTTCGGCTTCAGACTCGAAGCGGAACACGGCAGCCAGCGGGCCAAAGGTTTCTTCCTGGGCGACCTTCATCGAAGACGTCACGCCGGCCAGCACCGTTGGCTGGAAGAAGCCGTGGCCGAGGGTATGGCGTTCACCGCCGCAGAGCAATTGCGCGCCATGGGCGAGGGCGTCTTGTACGTGGTCTTCAACCTTGGCCACGGCGCGCTCGTTGATCAGCGGGCCCTGAGTGATGCCGTTGTCGAAGCCACTGCCGACTTTCAATTGCGCCACACGCTCTGCCAGTCGCGCGACGAATGCATCGTGAATGTCGGCCTGCACCAGGAAGCGATTGACGCAGACGCAGGTCTGCCCGGCGTTGCGGAACTTGGCGATCAGCGCGCCTTCCACGGCACGTTCCAGGTTCGCATCGTCGAAGACGATAAAGGGCGCGTTGCCGCCCAGTTCCAGCGACACCTTTTTCAGTGTCGGCGCGCACTGAGCCATCAGCAATTTGCCGATGGCGGTGGAGCCGGTGAAGGACAATTTGCGTACCAGAGGGCTGGCGGTCAGCTCGGCGCCGATGGCCACGGCGTCGCCGGTGATCACATTGAAAATACCCGGAGGAATACCCGCCTGTTCAGCCAGCGCAGCCATTGCCAAGGCGGAGAACGGTGTTTCCGGCGCCGGCTTGACGATGCACGGGCAGCCAGCGGCCAATGCCGGGCCAGCCTTGCGGGTAATCATCGCTGCCGGGAAGTTCCATGGCGTGATGGCTGCTACCACACCGATCGGCTCTTTGCTGACGACGATGCGCGCATCGCCTTTATGGCTCGGGATGGTGTCGCCGTAGATGCGTTTGGCTTCTTCGGCGAACCACTCGATGAAGCTGGCGGCGTAAAGAATCTCACCCTTGGCTTCGGCCAGTGGCTTGCCTTGTTCCAGGGTCAATATCTCTGCCAGTGCGTCAGCATTTTCAAGCATCAGCGCGTGCCAGCGCTTGAGGATGTTGCTGCGTTCCTTGGCGGTCAGTGCACGCCAGGCTGGCCAGGCGTTGTTGGCGGCAGCGATGGTCTGGCGAGCCTCGGCGGCACCCAGGTTAGGCACCTGGCCGATCCGTTCGCCGGTGGCCGGGTTGAAGATGACCTGATAGGCGCCATCCGGCGCATCCAGCCATTGGCCATCGATATAGGCCTGCTGACGGAACAGTTGCAAGGCTGCTGGACTCATGCCGGCTCCTAAGAAATGGGGCGGTATTTGTAGGAGCGAGCTTGCTCGCGATGGTCGTCAACGATAACGCGGTAAGCCTGACACTCCATCGCGTTCTCAGGTTCATCGCGAGCAAGCTCGCTCCTACATAAAATGTGTATCAGGCCAGGGCGGGCAGGGGGCCCAGCTTGCCTTTGTGGTAGATCATCGGTGTAACGGGCTGCTCGGGCAGAATCAGGTTCTTCACCGCGCCGACGATGATGGCGTGATCACCACCATCGTATTCGCGCCATAATTCGCACTCGATGATCGCCGTCGCTTTAGCCAGCAACGGATTACCCAAGGCACTCAAGTGCCACTCGATACCCTTGGCCTTGTCCTTGCCTTTACTGGCGAAAGCATAGGCTTCGGCGGTCTGGTCGGCGGACAGCAGGTGAATTGCAAACTGCTTGCTGTCGCGCAGGATCGGGTACGTGTCCGAGGCATAGTTGGGGCAGAACAGCACCAGTGCCGGGTCAATCGACAACGCACTGAATGCGCTGGCGGTGATGCCGACGATGCCGCCCTCCGGGTCCAGGGTGGTGACCACCGTGACCCCGGACGGGAACGAGCTCATGACGTCTTTGTAAATGCCGGGTTCGATCATGTCGGTGGTCTCTTAACGCATCACAAAAGGATCAGGCATCGGTGCCTGGGACAGGTTGATCCACACCGTTTTAAGCTCGGTGTAGGCCAGCACTGAATCGATGCCGCTTTCGCGTCCATAGCCGCTGTTCTTGAAGCCGCCGATCGGTGCCATGGCC
Source organism: Pseudomonas sp. ASL7 (assembly GCF_056680375.1). NCBI lineage: Bacteria > Pseudomonadati > Pseudomonadota > Gammaproteobacteria > Pseudomonadales > Pseudomonadaceae > Pseudomonas > Pseudomonas sp. ASL7. The sequence goes on from NZ_CM155279.1 coordinate 798,341, forward strand.
GACACGGCACGGTAGGTGTTGACCCAGATAATTCCCGAACGTACGTCTCGGGCCAGGCGGTGGGCGCGTCCCAGGTCACGGGTCCAGATGCCGGCAGCGAGCCCGAACTGCGAGTCGTTGGCAATCGCCAGCGCTTGGGCTTCATCCTTGAAACGAATGACCGAGGCCACCGGACCAAAGACTTCTTCCTGCATGATCTTCATCGAGTTGCTGTCGCATTCGAACAAGGTCGGCTCGTAGAACCAGCCGTCACCCAGATTCTCGGGACGCTTGCCGCCCATACGCAAACGCGCGCCTTCGGCAATGGCATCGGCCACCAAACCTTCGACAACCGCCAATTGTTGCGCGGTGGCCATCGGGCCCATCTCGCTGCTGTCTTCCTGCGGGTTGCCGATGCGAATGCGCTTGGCGCGCTCGACCAGACGCTCGACGAACTCGTCGTAGATTTCATCCTGAACCAGCAGGCGCGACCCGGAAACGCAGCTCTGCCCGGAGGCCGCATAGATCCCGGCGATCGCTCCATTGATCGCGCTGTCGAGGTCGGCGTCGGCAAAAATGATGTTGGGCGATTTGCCGCCCAGTTCCAGTGACAGCTTGGCGAAGTTATCGGCACTGCTGCGCACCACATGCCGCGCCGTGGCAGCGCCGCCGGTGAAGGCGATTTTGCGCACCAGCGGATGGCGGGTGAGGGCCGCGCCGGTGCTTGGACCGTAGCCGGTAACGACGTTGACCACGCCCGGCGGAATACCCGCTTCCAGCGCCAGACGAGCCAGCTCAAGAATGGTGGCGGACGCATGCTCGGACGGTTTGATCACGATCGTATTGCCTGCGGCCAGGGCCGGGGCGAGTTTGATCGCGGTCAGGTACAGCGGGCTGTTCCAGGGAATGATCGCGGCGACCACACCCATGGCTTCGTGCACCGTGTAGGCAAACAGGTCCGGTTTGTCGAGTGGCAGAGTACCGCCTTCGAGTTTGTCGGCCAGACCGGCGGTGTAGTGGAAAAACTCCGGCAGGTAGCTGACCTGGCCGCGGGTTTCGCGAATCAGCTTGCCGTTGTCGCGGCTTTCCAGCTGCGCCAGTTGTTCTTTGTTTTCAGCGATCAGATCGCCCAGGCGCCGCAGTAATTTACCGCGAGCGGTGGCGGTCAAACCGCGCCACGCAGGGCTGTCGAAGGCGGTCTGCGCAGCCTGTACGGCGCGCTCCACATCGGCTTCGTCAGCGTCGGGCAGCTCGGCCCAGGCTTGCGCCAGGGCCGGGTTCAGGCTTTCAAAAGTCTTACCGGAGAGGGCATCGACCCATTCACCGCCGATGCACATCTGGAAGCGTGCGAGTGTCATGCAACGATCCCCTTTATTTGGTTTTGTCGGGCGTGCGCTGTGTCGAGAAACTCCAGCAATAGCTGGTTGACCAGTCGCGGCGATTCTACGGGCATCATATGCCGCTGTTCGGCGAGCACGGCAACTGTCGCGCCGGGAATGCGTTCGGCCAATTGCCGTGCCATTTCCGGCGTCGAGCCCGGATCCAGTTCACCGGTGGCGACCAGTGTCGGCACCTGGATACTGGCCAGGTCGTCGGCGCGGTACATGTCCTGGGTCGCGAACAGCTCATAGGTGGTCAAATAACCCTGCGGGTCATTGTCCGCCAACGTCTGGCGCAACGCGGCGATCTGCGCCGGGTTGGCCGCCTGGTATTCGCGGCTGAACCAGCGTGACAGTGCGGCCTCTGCGTTGGCATCCGGTCCGTGCTCGGCAGCCTGTGCCGTTCGGGCGATGACACCGGCACGCTGTTCTGCGCTGCGATTGAACACGCTATTAAGCACCACCAGGCCTTGGAGGCGGTCCGGGTAATGCAAGGCAAACGCCCGCGCGACCAGGCCGCCCATGGAGAAACCGATCACCGCTGCCTTGGGCAATTGCAGGTGATCGAGCAACTCGAGCAACTGATCGGCATAGCCGAGCAGGGGCGTGCCGCTTTGCGGACGCGGGCTGGCGCCATGGCCGAGCATGTCGTAGGCAATCACACGGTATTGAGTGGACAGGCCAACTACCTGGCCGCCCCACATTTCTTTGTTCAGGCCCACGCCGTGGATCAATACCACGGGCTGGCCTTGGCCGGTCGCCAGGTAACTGGTGCCAGCCGGGGTGCGTTCAGCGGTGAGCCGAATCATGGAGCGCTCCTGCATGCCTTTTTGTTTTGGTTACGGACCTTGATTACTGGGCTTTTTCGGCCGCCAGTTCTTCCAGATCGATGTAACGATTGCCGATGCGTGGGTGCAGGCGGCCGCCGTCGGCGCAACCCAGTACCACGACGATTTCGTCGGCACGCGGTGCGTCTTCGATCTGCATCTCCAGGGTGATGTAGTGCGAACGCAGACCTTCGTCGTCCTTGTGCATCATCGGAATCTGGATCGAGGTGCCCGGGCCACCGCGCTTATTGGTAAAGCTGAGGTAGCTCTTGGCCTTGACCGCTTCGCGGTAATGGTTGCCGAAGCGCAGGGTATGGATGACTGCCGAAGCGTGTTCGATCTCGCCGTCGGCGCCGACCACAGCGGCTTTGCCGTAGGCCTCGATCTTTTCGGCACCGCCGATGATGCCTACCAGACGTTCAACCATCAGTGCACCGAGGTCTGAACAGTTGGCGCGGATTTCCGGTTTCAGGTCTTCGACGAAGCCGCGTCCCAGCCATGGGTTTTTCATGACGACGGCCAAGCCGACCATGGTCACTGGCGTGTCGGTGGCCTTGCCGCCTTCGATAAAGGTTTCTTCGACATAGCTGACGATCTTGCGGATTTCGAAACTCATGAGCTGCTCCATAGGAGGTGTGAGGTGACTGTGCGTATGATGGTATACCATAATACCGGCAGTGCAAGTGCTCGAAATGAATTTCTGTCGAGAAGGCGACAAAACGCAGAAGCGGCAGGAATTTTGGGCGCACACGCTGGCCGCAAGCCAGGCATCAGGACGGCGCGGGGACTAGGGCTCACAGGTCAATCAATTGAAACGTCGATGTCAGCCCGGCTGCCCTGCGCCTGGCATCTCTGATGAGAGACTTGGGAGAGACACCCTTGGGGGCGCGAAGGGGGGTTCGTTCAGAGTGAGTTCCAGGGGCCACCGTCGGCGACGGGTACGTCATCCAGATCGTAGGGATTGACCCCTTCGAGACAGCCGATGTTGAAGCCGAACTTTTCCGGCTGGGTGCTGCATCGATGGTGCGTGTAGATGCCGCAATTTCCACAGAAGAAATGCTCGGCCACCTGATTGCCGAATTGATATCTCACTAGCGCGGATTTTCCTCTAATCACTTTGAGATCTGCGCAAGGTACCGCTGCGACAATTGCGCCTATGCGTTTACAAAACGAGCAATCACATCGCTGTGGACCGGGGACACCCTCCGGCAGATGGATCTCCAGGATAACGGCACCGCAATGGCAGCTGGCCCGGTGAAGCGTGCGGATAGGTGTGTTTCCGATGGTCTTGAGCATCACATTCCCCTGTTCATTCGAATTGAGGGCGACGATTAGGTGCGGAGCAGGCGGATTTTCTCACCAATTTCGCCGAGCCCCAATCGCCGCTCATGCAGGGGTGCGGTTGGAAACAGGCTTTTGGATGAATGGGCATCGGCAGCTCCTGAACTTACTGTTGAGGGCGATAACGGTAGGACGGGGTTCGCGTTGAAAGGTTCGAGAAAAGTGCTGGCCGGTTGAGCTTTCGTCGCGTGGCGACTCACTTTTTTTTCATGCGCACGAGATGGCGTGATGCTATCAGCGACAGGGCTGTCTCCAGATCAGGTTTCTTCCCGCCCGCGCAGTCGCGTCGACAGGCGGCGGCCAATGCCAAATAAGTAAGCTATACCTACCTGAATTTGACGGTGGCGTTTAGGTAGCAAGTACCTCGCAAACCTTAGGGCGATACCCACGATGAGAGCGTCAGAATTTCTGCCAATAACTTCAAAGCTGTCGTCAAAGACGTGTCCGAGGCGTTGTTAGAAAAATGGCTCGGACAGCTACTTGCCAATCAGGAGCGAATATGTCGCGAGCATCTCTACATCTAATGCTGCTGCCAGCAACGATTGTCGCTTTGCAAAGTGGCTTTGTAAGAGGCGAGGATTCTGCGGAACTGGCCAAGGCCGCACTCAACCCTGTAGCCGCGATGTACAGCCTTCCGGTGCAGTACAACTGGGACCAGAAGATGGGGCCGACCGGTAACGGCATGCACAGCGTCACTAACATTCAGCCGGTGTTGCCCTTCAGTTTGAACGAGGACTGGAACCTGATCTCGCGCACCATCCTGCCGGTTATCGACCAGCACGGTCTGGCACCGAATGGCGCGGCGGATACCTCCGGTATCGGCGATGTGACCCAGAGCTTTTTCTTCTCTCCGACAAAACCCACCGACAGTGGCTGGATCCTGGGTGTCGGGCCGGCCATCCTGATTCCTACCGGCAGCAACGATTTGTTGAGTAGTAAGCAGTGGGGCCTCGGCCCAACAGCCGTCGCGCTAAAGCAGTCCAACGGTTGGACCCGTGGCATTCTCGCCAACCATATCTGGGGGTTGGAGAACAGCCCGCCGGATGACAAAGAAAAGGTCAACCAGACCTTCCTGCAACCGTTCCTCTCGTACACCACCGATACCTACACCACTTATGGAGTGAATACCGAGTCGACCTATAACTGGCAAACCCATCAGTGGTCGGTGCCGATCAACCTGACGGTCACTCAGTTGCTGAAAATCAGCGGTCAACCCCTGACGATCCAGGCCGGCCCACGATATTGGGCCGATAGCCCGGAGGATGGTGCGCAAGGCTGGGGCTTTCGCGTAGCGCTGACGTTGCTGTTTCCGCGCTGATAGGTAGATAGAACGGCCTAGCCTCGTTTCTTCGTTGGGTTCAGCTCAACGCCAGGTCGCTGTCCGAGCGCGGCTCGCGAGCCTGGACGGCACGCTGCAACTGGTTGGCGATCAGGGTGTTCTTCAACAGATAAGCAATGGTCATCGGCCCGACGCCACCGGGTACCGGTGTGATCGCGCTGGCAACGGTGCGCGCACTGGCGTAGTCGACATCGCCCACCAGATGACTGCCGGATTCGTCGGTGATGCGATTGATTCCGACATCGATCACCACCGCTCCAGGCTTGAGCCAACTGGCATTGATCAGCCCTGGTCGGCCCACCGCCGCGACGACGATATCGGCCAGTCGGCACAGCGCCGGGGCATTGACACTGCGTGAGTGCAGCACACTGACCGAGCAGTGAGCCTGCAACAGCAAGGTCGCCATGGGCTTGCCGACAATGTTCGAACGGCCGATGACCACGGCGTGCAAGCCGCTCAAGTCACCGCAGGTTTCCTGCAGCAGACGCATGCAGCCGCTGGGTGTGCAGGGCGTCAGGACTTCGATGCCTTGCACCAGGCCGCCGACGTTTTCCCGATGAAAGCCGTCCACGTCCTTGATCGGGTCGATGGCATGAATCACTGCCGCCTCGTCGATATGCCCTGGCAGGGGTAACTGCACCAAAATGCCGTTCACCGTGGTGTCGGCGTTCAGTTGGGCGATCATTTCCAGTACTTGCGCCTGGCTGGCGTCGTCTGGCAAACGGTATTCAAGGGAGCGAATCCCGACTTCCTTGGCTCGCAGCAATTTGTTGCGCACATACACATGGCTGGCCGGATCGTCGCCGATCAGCAGGACCGCCAATGCGGGAAAAATGTGCTGCCCGGCCAGGACCAGAAGCTCTTGGCGGACTTCTTCCAGAACCTTTGCAGAGATGGCTTTGCCGTCGATATCGCGGGCAAGTGCGGGGGTGGTGCTGATCAAAAGAGTCACCGTCGTCTTGATTGATAGAGGGGCGAAGTGATCATCGAGGCGTCGTTGCGCCCGATGATCCATCAGGTACCTGCAGGTAAGGGCGCTCAGGCTACCAGTTGATGGCAGCCGTACACCACCCGTGCGGGCCCGGTCCATGAAAGTGCATCACAGTATTTGAAGCTATTGAGCTCGCGCCCAAGACCACCCCAACCTGTACGACAGGTTGAGGTGGCTTATTTTGCGCGTCACACGTTCAACGCTACTGTTACCTCACATCAAACCGGTCCAGGTTCATCACCTTGGTCCACGCGGCAACAAAGTCTTTAACAAACTTGTCTTTCGCGTCGTTGCTTGCATAGTGCTCCGCCAAGGCTCGCAACTGCGCATTAGAACCGAAGACAAGGTCCACACGCGTCCCGGTCCACTTCACTTCGCCGGTCTTGCGATCACGTCCTTCAAACTCCTCATTCGCCTCCGAGGTCGGTTTCCATTCCACGCCCATATCCAGCAGGTTCTTGAAGAAGTCATTGGTCAACGCCTGCGGCTGTTTCGTGAACACCCCATGCCTGGTTTGTCCGACGTTGGTGTCCAGCACACGCAGCCCGCCCACCAGCGCTGTCATTTCTGGTGCGGTGAGTGTCAGCAGTTGTGCCTTGTCGATCAGCAACTGCTCGGCCGGTACCCGGTAGCGGGTTTTGAGGTAGTTACGGAAGCCATCGGCGATGGGCTCGAGGAAGCCGAAAGACTCAACGTCGGTCTGCTCTTGCGAGGTATCCATCCGCCCCGGTGTGAACGGAACCGTTACGCTGTGGCCAGCATTTTTCGCGGCCTGTTCGACACCGGCGTTACCGGCCAGCACGATCAGGTCTGCCAGCGAGATTTTTTTGCCGCCGCTGTTGAACTCGCGCTGAATGCTTTCAAGTGTTGCCAGCACCTTGGCCAGTTGCTCAGGCTGGTTGGCCTGCCAGGACTTCTGTGGGGCGAGACGCAGGCGTCCACCGTTGGCACCGCCGCGTTTGTCGGAGCCACGGAAGGTAGAAGCCGCCGCCCACGCGGTAGACACCAGCTGCGAGACCGACAAGCCGCAGGCGAGTATTTTGCTCTTGAGAGCGGCGACGTCGCTGTCGTTGACCAAGGCATGGTCCACCGCTGGGATCGGGTCCTGCCACAGCAGTTCTTCGCTGGGCATTTCCGGGCCTAGGTAGCGCGAGAGAGGGCCCATGTCGCGGTGGATCAGCTTGAACCAGGCGCGAGCGAACGCGTCGGCCAATTGATCCGGATTCTGCAGGAAGCGCCGGGCTATCGGCTCATAGATCGGGTCGAGCCGCAGGGCCAGGTCCGAGGTCAGCATGGTCGGATTACGCCGTTTTGACGGGTCGTGCGCATCCGGAATGGTGCCAGCGCCAGCGCCGTTTTTCGCCACCCACTGGTTCGCGCCCGCCGGGCTTTTGCTCAGTTCCCATTCGAACCCAAACAGGTTTTCCAGGTAGTTGTTGCTCCACTTCGTTGGCGTGGTGGTCCAGGTCACTTCCAGGCCGCTGGTGATGGTGTCCGGGCCTTTACCGGTCCCAAAGCTGTTTTTCCAGCCAAACCCTTGAGCTTCGAGGCCTGCTGCTTCGGGCTCTGCGCCGACATTGTCGGCTGGGCCGGCGCCGTGGGTCTTGCCGAAAGCGTGGCCGCCGGCGATCAGTGCCACGGTTTCTTCATCATTCATGGCCATGCGGCCAAAGGTCTCGCGGATGTCTATGGCCGAAGCGACCGGGTCCGGGTTGCCTTCAGGACCTTCCGGGTTGACGTAGATCAGGCCCATTTGCACGGCTGCGAGCGGGGTTTCCAGGTTGCGCCCCTGGTCGGTACGGCTCTCCTCATTTCTCCCTGGCTCGGCAACGAGTGGGCCGTCGCCGGGTTCTTCCATGGGTTTGTTGTCTTTGCCGTAACGGGTATCGCCCCCGAGCCACTTGTTTTCGGAGCCCCAGTAGACGTCTTCATCCGGTTCCCAGACGTCGGGACGACCCCCGGAAAAGCCGAAAGTCTTGAAGCCCATGGACTCCAGTGCGACGTTGCCGGTGAGGACGATCAGGTCCGCCCAGGAGATGTTGCGACCATATTTTTGCTTGATCGGCCAAAGCAGCCGGCGCGCTTTGTCGAGGCTGACGTTGTCTGGCCAACTGTTGAGCGGTGCAAAGCGCTGCTGGCCGGAACCGGCGCCACCACGGCCGTCCCCGGTGCGGTACGTACCGGCGGCGTGCCAGGCCATGCGAATGAAGAGCGGCCCATAGTGACCGAAGTCCGCGGGCCACCACTCTTGCGAATCGGTCATTAGCGCATTCAGGTCTTTTTTGACGGCCTCAAAATCCAGGCTTTTGAACGCTTCGGCGTAGTTGAAGTTCTCGTCCATGGGGTCGGAAAGCGACGAGTGCTGGTGCAGGATCTTCAGATTCAGTTGGTTCGGCCACCAATCGCGGTTCGTCGTGCCGCCGCCAGCGGCGTGATTGAACGGGCATTTCGATTCATTTGCCATGTGTGAGCTACCTTTGGTCGTGTTTATCCGGCTATCCCGCCCGGGATGGGCGTCGAATAGCAACGAGCGGAATCAATGACTTAAGCTTCAGGGCCAGCAGTTGGATCAACTGATTGTTTTGACCACACGGGAGTTTTGAACAGCAGCAATCGAGTGACCTGCGCGGGTGGCCCACGGGTGGCCTAGTCAAGCTTCGGACTCATTCCGGTCTCCTTATCAGCACTAAACGGCCAGCGTATGGTGCCAGCGCTGGATTAAGGTTAGACGCCGGTTTTGAAGTCAGCTAATAGGCGGACTATTGGTGCTTGATAGCTATACTCTTTTATCTGAGCCTTGGGGCGGGGCAGACGATAGAGCGAGCTGTCACGGGAGAAGAACCGGCCATGAACAAGCGCCTGCGCCGCACCGCTGTCCATGAAGCCGGCCATGCCCTGGCTTTTTGGTGGAATGGTCAGCACATCGCGCGCGTCACGGTGCGCACCCAGACAGAAGCCGTCACCGGTCCAATGATTGATTTACGTGGCAACCCGCAAAATGCGGAGGGATTGGTTGAGGCCGATTACCTTGTCCCGCACCCGTCTCTCGACCCCCCCGGGATTGCGGAATGCCTGCCCTCGATGATCGACGCTATTGAACGCGACCTTATCGATTGCTTCGCCGGCCCCGTGGCCGAGGCTGTCTATAGACACACCAAGGCTGATCAGTTTTTCAGCGGCGGCGGGAGAGGGGACCAACGCCGGGGCTACGCATTGATCAGTTTGCTGCCTGCCCGAAAGCTGCTCGACGCCGAATCCCAGGCCATCGCCCGGTCCAGTTGTCTGGTGCGTCGTTACTGGACGGCTGTCACTGCGTTGGCGGATCTTCTACAAGCGCGTGGCTCAGTGAGCGGGGAAGTGATTACGGCGCTGCTGTGCGAGGTCACCGGGGAATCACCGGTGCTGTACGGTAATGACCTGGCAAGCCTCGACATACGGTGGGGAGGCTAAAAAGATCAAAAGATCGCAGCCTGCTGCAGCTCCTACAAGTGAACGCGTTCCATTTGCAGGAGCTGCCGCAGGCTGCGATCTTGGCGATCTATCTGTATCCAGATCAACCCGCGCCGTACTCATCATGCCGCTTCCACCACGGCCCCGATTCATTGCGCCCCAAAGGAGCCCGATCAAGCCATTGGTACATGCCCCATAACCCGTCCAGCCCCCGCGCATAGGTTGAATAGGTGTGGTAAACCACACCGTCCTCAAGCACAAAGGCACTCAAGCCTGGCCGGTCACGCGAGTAGGTGGGCGCGTCGGTGCCGCAGGTGGCTGCGAAGCGGGCGACGGGCTCCGGGATCTGCGCGGCGTCCATGGCGTGGCCGCCGCGTTGGTAGTTGTATTCAACCTGTCCTTCGCGCTGTTGCGCTTCGGTGCACGAGACGTTGAAGTCAGCGGTGAAATCGCTGTCGCGCGCGCAGGCCCAAGGGAACGTCCAGCCCATCCGTCGTTTGTACGCCTGAAGCGTTGCGAGCGGGGCGCGGGACACCGCCATCAGCGTGACATCGTGATTGGCCAGATGGATGGCGATGCCATCGAAGCCGTCAGCGATGGCCGAGCAGGACGGGCACCCCGCTTTGTAGTCGGGCCCGAACATGAAGTGGTAGACGAGCAGTTGCGAGCGTCCCTGGAAGAGGTCGGCCAAGGTGACGCGGCCTTCCTCGGTGTCGAAACGGTAAGCCTTGTCGATCCGAACCCACGGCAGTGCTTGGCGTTGCCGTGCCAGTTCGTCGCTACGCCGGGTCAGCGCTTTCTCTGCCGCGAGCAATTCGAGCCGCGCTGCCAGCCATTCTTCGCGTGTTGCGGTTAGGTGCCCGGTCATGATTATTCGCTCCCTTAGGGTCGTCCTTCATGGTGAGTCGTCGTGAGATAGACTAACTAGCGAACATCCGAGGATGGGAGTGACAAGTGTGGCGGGATTCAGATGGATTCGCTGATCACGGCCGCCGCGCAGGCGTTGGCGGCCGGTAATCCGCTCGGCGCGCTGGACCGGGTTGCCTTGCGCGACGATGCGCCGGCGCTCGCGCTACGGGGGATCGCGATGGCGCAACTCGGTGATCTGGTTCGGGCGAAGGCGCTGTTGCAAAAAGCGGCGCGGGCCTTCGGGCCGAAAGAACCCGTGGCGCGGGCGCGGTGTGTGGTTGCCGAGGCTGAGGTCGCACTAGCCTCTCGGGAGCTTGGCTGGCCGGTGAAGGCGCTTGAGGCGGCGCGGGTCACGCTGGAGGCACACGGTGATCGGGTCAACGCGGCCCATGCGCGGTATCTCGAGCTGCGGCGTTTACTACTGATCGGGCGTCTCGATCAGGCTGAAGGGCTGCTTGCCGCACTGGACTCGGAGCCTTTGCCGCCAGCCTTGCGCGCGGCTCATGAATTGGTCGTGGCGGGAATCGCCCTGCGGCGGCTGGAGACGCAGCGGGCACGGGCTGCACTGACGAGGGCCGAGCTCGCGGCGCGCACTGCCGGTATCCCTGCGCTGACGGCTGAGGTGCAAAGCGCAACCCGCGTCCTCAACAGCCCAGCCGCTCGACTGATTGCCCACGGTGAAGCGCGAACGCTGTTGCTGGATGAGGTTGAGGCGTTGCTCGGGTCAACATCGCTGGTTGTCGACGCGTGCCGATACGTCGTGCGTGGCGTTGGCATGTCGATATCCCTCGCCACGCGCCCGGTGTTGTTCACCCTCGCACGGACGCTGGCTGAAGCCTGGCCCGCTGACGTGTCGAGGGAAACACTGATTGCCCAGGCTTTTCGATTGAAGCTCGGCGATGAGTCCCACCGCGCGCGATTGCGCGTCGAAGTCGGGCGGCTGCGCGCGGCGCTTAAACCCTTGGCCAGCGTGACGGCCACCCCGCGCGGGTTTGCGCTGGTGTCGTCGGTTGCGGCCGATGTCGTGGTGCTGGCGCGTCTCATCGAAGAGAAACACGCGGCGGTGTTCGCCTTCCTCGCCGACGGTGAATCATGGTCGAGCTCGGCCCTGGCGCTGGCCCTCGGCGCCAGCCAGCGCACAGTGCAACGGGTACTCGACGAACTGGGCTCCAGCGGCAAGGTGCAGTCATTTGGCCGCGGGCGGGCGCGCCGTTGGATGACCCCGCCGATGCCGGGTTTCGCGACGACCTTGTTACTCCCGCATCCTCTGCCCAGTGACTAGGATGAACGCCACACACCCGTCACGAGGAAACCCAAATGAAACATTCAGTCGCCGACATCCTCCATGAATATGGCCCCTTTGAAGGTGTTGAAGCCGTGCATGGCGTCACGTGGGACGGTCAGCATGTGTGGTTTGCCACCGGAAACACACTCAATGCCCTCGACCCGGTGAGCGGCAAGACCCTGCGTTCGATCGATGTCGCCGCCCATGCCGGCACGGCGTTCGATGGTCAGCATCTATTCCAGATCGCCGAGGATCGCATCCAGAAAATCGATCCGCAGACAGGCCGTGTCCTCAACACCATTCCGGCCCCCGGCGGCGGCAACGACTCGGGGCTGACCTGGGCCGAAGGGACGTTGTGGGTGGGTGAGTATCGAGACCGGAAGATCCATCAGATCGATCCCGAGACCGGGGCGATTCTGCGCACCATTGAGTCCAATCGCTTTGTCACCGGGGTGACCTGGGTCGAAGGAGCGCTGTGGCATGGCACGTGGGAAGGCGATGAAAGCGAATTGCGGCGAATCGATTCGAAAACCGGTGAGGTGCTGGAAAGCGTGAAGCTGCCAGCAGGCGTCGGGGTGTCCGGGCTCGAGTCTGATGGCGGCGGCAGGTTTTTCTGTGGTGGGGGTGGGAGCGGCAAGGTGAGGGTGGTTCGTCGACCCTCCTGAGACCTGCGGTCACCTTCAGGTGCGCAACGATCCTCTATTCCCTACCCGTCGCGCAAACCGCTGCTGTAGCCGACCGGCAAAGACTGGCGTCTCTACACAAGGCTCACGGGTGGCGGGGGCATATTTAGGGGGGGGCGTGCGTCCGACGAAGTGTGTGGGGAGGTATCGTATGATGGCTATTTTCCACCAGTCACAAGGACCAACTCATGGAATTAAGCAAGCGCGGTCAGGCACATATCGAGCGTCGCCTGGTTGCCACCCTGACCGAGGCGTGTGAAACGGCCAAGGCAGAAATTATCGGGTTTGCCTGGCTGACTCATGAGATCGATTACGCTGCATTTCCGTCCAGTCTGGAGGTCATCTGGGTCTTTGATAGCCTGGCTCACAAGGATCAGGCGTTGGCCAGTGGACAAGGAGAACGCATGGTCGAACTGACGGCCGTGGCCTTACGTGAGGCGGATGTATTGGTCAGCCCGGTGGCGGACTGTGTGCGGTTCGACTCTGAGGAGCAATGTCAGCGTGACAATGCCGGAAACTGGCAGCAACGCCTCGCACACAGGCGTTCGACACGGCGCTGAAGTGGCGCGGATCAAACACCTGGGGCCGTATCAGTGTCCGGACGCCCGATTGGCCGAAGTTCGAAACGGCACACATAACCGCCCCGCACCTGTATTCCGTGTGTTCGACTTCACCACCACAATGCGCCGATCAAGCCCAGGTCCAGTTCGCAGACGACCGGATGAGCAGCCGCCAGGCGGTGAAAGGCGTATTAGTGATTGTGCTCTATGGTAACTGTTGGAGGTAGCTGCATTCATTTCACTGTCAGGGCGAGGATGAATCATGCGGATGTGGATAGGGGGCGCGTCTCGGCCCATCAAACAATGGATGTTGGCCGTGGGTATCAGCCTTATCGCCATCGTCACCGATGCCCAGGCTCAAGTCACACCTCAAGCCGCTCAAGAGATAAACGGCTTGCTGGACTTTGTCGAGCACAGTGAGTGTCAGTTTGTGCGTAACGGGAGCGAATACCCAGGCACCCGGGCTCGGGCGCATCTGGAGCAGAAGCTGAATTATCTCGAAGGCAAGAACATGGTGAACAGCGCAGAAGACTTCATCGATCTTGCTGCCACTAAAAGCAGTATGAGTGGCCACCCCTATGAGGTGCGATGCCCAGGAGGCGTAGAACCGGCAAGCACCTGGCTGAAGAGGGAACTACAAAGGCAACGGCAACTTCATTGATCAGCGGTCGTGACTGCGCGTTGGATGCTGAGTACAGCCACCACTCACAACCCTGCGCCCAGCAGTTTTAGATACTCGGGGCTCTCAGAAATTGAATTGTGTCCCGTCTGTGGAATGACCTTCAGCGAAGCCACACCGTTGGCGAAATGTCCGAGAAGTCGCTCCGTACTCGAACGCGGTACTACTTCATCATGCTCGGCCGCAATCAGCAGCGTGGGCACCGCAATGCGCTCGGCGTACTTCCAGGATTCAAATTTGTCCTTGAGCAGCCACTTCACCGGAAAAACAGGGAACTGGCGAGCGGCGAGTTCGTCCAGGCTGTTATAGGGGGTGATCAGGATCAGGCGCGCTGCCGGGCGTTGGCTGGCGAGGCGGATGGCGACTCCCGAGCCCAGGCTGCGACCGACCACTGCAACGTGAGGGTGTGTGGCGTGGACTTGGTCAAACAAGGCGACGGCATCGCGCTGGATCGCTTCTTCGGAGGGTGAACCGGAACTGCCACCGTAGCCTCTGTAGTGAAGCAAGTAGAGGGCTTGATCCGCGAAGGCTGCGGAAAACGAGGGCAGGCTGCGCGAGACGTCCTCGGCATTGCCACCGAAGTAAATCAATGCGTTGGGGCCGTCGTGTGGGCGGACGGAGACCTGCACCTGTGCATCGTCGACGGAGAGGGTGAGCAGGCTTGCGGTCCCGATGGCACGGGGTTGCGGGAAGTAGATGAGCGCGCGCTGGAACACCAACAGCGCAGCGCAGAGCAGCAGGTACACGGCGACTATGATTACGACGAGAGTCATCAGGAGGCGCAACATTCGACTACGTTTAAGGGGCGACATTGACTGTTCTGGACCTGAAGACGGCTATCGCTTGATCGCTTTCAGAGTGTAGTAGATCGATAGCGGGGCCAGCCGCTCCATGAAATCAGGAGGCAAGAACATGCTGACCCGGGCCATTCCATCCAGCGCTGAGCCATTACCTGTCGTCGGGTTGGGCACTTATCGGGGGCTGGATGTCGCACCGGTGGATCCCTCCTACAAAAATCTGCCGGCGGTTCTCAGTGCGCTGTTCGAGAAGGGTGGAACGTTGATCGACAGCTCGCCCATGTACGGTCGCGCGGAACAGACCAGTGGTGAACTGTTGTCGATTCATCAACCGCGCTCGCCGGCCTTTCTGGCCACCAAGGTCTGGACCCGCGGGCGCGAAGAGGGCATTGCGCAGATGGAGCAGTCGTTCAAGTTGCTGCAGACCGACCGTATCGATCTGATGCAGATTCACAACCTGTTGGACTGGAAAACCCATTTGCCCACCTTGCGCCAATGGAAGGAAGAAGGGCGCATCCGCTACATCGGCATCAGCCATTACACGGCGTCGGCGTATGACGAAGTGGAAGCAGTGCTCAGGGCCGAGCCGATGGATTTTTTGCAGATCAACTATGCCCTGGATGATCGCGCGGTGGAGAAACGCATCCTGCCGCTGTGTCGCGAGCGCGGCGTGGCAGTCATCTGCAATCGTCCATTCGGCGGTGGTGGCTTGATCGAGCGCTTGAAAGGCAAGCCTCTACCGGGATGGGCCGCGCAAGTGCAGGTCAAAACCTGGCCACAACTGGCGCTCAAGTACCTGCTGGCTCACTCGGCGGTGACCTGCGTCATCCCCGGCACCGGCAACCCGCGCTACATGGCGGAAAATGCCGGGGCCGGTTTTGGTCTGATGCTGACAGGCGCACAGCGCGAGCAGTTAATTGATGTAGTTCGGTAGGGGCGTTGCCGCTGCGTAGGACCGTCAGCCGATCAGAAAGCTGGAGCGGGTTTCAGTCGATGGACGGCATCTCAAGCCTGAAAATATCGCGACCCAATTGGGCGTTCCACACTGAGAACCATTTAAAGGGTGTGCCGAATTCGTCATCGACCTTGCCCAAAGTGATCAAGCCGCAGCGCCTGGATTGGGCCAGTCTGGATGGTCTGTCCAAGGAGTTGATTATGATCCGACTGTCCCTTATCGAGGCTCGTACGCTGGCCGAATCGATCCTGTTGCATAACGGCTTCAACCTTGCCCACGCTCGGGCAGTGGCTGCCACGGTGATTGCCGGCGAGCGCGATGGCTGTGCCTCCCATGGTTTGTACCGGATTCTGGGCTGCGTAAACTCGCTGCGGGCCGGCAAGGTGGTGGCCGATGCCGAACCGCAGGTGATCGACCAGGCGCCTTCGATCGTGCGTGTTGACGCGGCGGGTGGTTTTTCCCAATTGGCCTTTCAGGCCGGGCTGCCGCTGCTGGCAGAGAAAACCCGGGCAAACGGGATTGCGGCGTTGGCGATCAATCGCTGCGTGCATTTCTCTGCGCTGTGGGTGGAGATCGAGCAATTGACCGCTGCGGGCCTGGTGGCGCTGGCCTGTAATCCCAGCCACGCCTGGGTCGCGCCAGCGGGAGGAAGCCAGCCCGTGTTCGGTACCAATCCCATCGCTTTTGGCTGGCCGCGTCCGGGTAAGGATCCGTTTGTGTTCGATTTCGCCACCAGTGCGATTGCCCGTGGCGATATCGAGTTGCATCGGCGTGCCGGCAAACCGATCCCCGAAGGGTGGGGCGTGGATGCCGAGGGGCAACCGAGTACCGACGCTAACGTGGTGCTCGATGCCGGCGCGATGCTGACGTTCGGCGGGCATAAGGGCTCGGCGCTGGCCGCAATGGTGGAGTTGATTGCCGGCCCGTTGATCGGTGACTTGACCAGCGCCGAGTCGTTGGCCTACGACGCGGGCAGCAAATCGTCGCCGTACCATGGCGAGCTGATCATCGCCTTCGATCCGCGACGTTTTCTCGGCGAGGCCACTGAGCAGCACCTGGCCCGTGCCGAAGGGTTGTTCGAAAACATTCAAGGGCAGGGCGCCCGCTTGCCGTCGCAACGCCGTTATGAAGCGCGAGTGCGCAGTCTGATGGAAGGGGTGCAGATTCCCGAGTCCTTGTACAACGACTTGAAGGCACTGCTGGATTGACTGAAACGGGGGGAAACCTGTAGGAGCGAGCCTGCTCGCGATGAACTCAAGAGCAACGCGTTAATTCAGACAACGCGCGTTATCGTTAATGCGCATCGCGAGCGAGCTGAACTGGTCAAGTAATCTTGGACACCGTTTAAGGTTTCACGCAGCCAGTCTCTCTCTAGCGACTGGCGATCGATAATCGTTGTAGCTATGAGGCCTGGTGGTGTTGTAACGCGATACGTAGCGCTGCACATCCGCTCGGGCCTCATGTTCCGATTCGTAGCCGGTTTCAGGCACCCATTCTGATTTCAAACTGCCAAAGAAACGCTCCATAGGGGCGTTGTCCCAGCACTCGCCTTTACGACTCATGCTTTGCCGCAGGCCATACTCCAATAGCTCGTTCCTGAACTTATGGCTGGTGTACTGACAGCCTTGATCGGAGTGAAACAGCACGTCTTTGGGTCGACCTCGTAGCTCAACCGCCATCCGTAAGGCCTCGCAGGTCAGCGAAGCATCGGAGATCATCGAAAACGACCAACCCACAACGCGACGAGCGTACAGATCCAGAACCGCCGCGAAATACAGCCACCGCTTACCAACCTTGATGTATGTCACGTCGCCACACCACACCTGATTGACCGCTTTAACATCAAACTTGCGCTTGAGTACGTGCGGCGCCACCAACGCCTCCACGCCAGGCGACTTGTACTTATGGCGCCTGCGCTGGCGACTGGTGATGCCGGTTTCGCGCATCAAACTGCGGGCCAAATACCGCCCGATGCGGTGCCCTTTCTCTTGCAGCTCCTTGGCCAGAGTCCGCGACCCCGCAGAGGCTCTTGACGCCCTGTGATGCTTGACCAGCACGGCTTTGAGCCTCTCCCGCTCGGGATTCACTTTGCCTTGGCGCTGACGCCAGGCGTAAAAGCTGCTGCGATTGATGCCAAACGCTCGGCAGCAATTGTTAACGCCGTACTGCTCGTCCAGCTCGCAGATCAACGAGAATGATCTTTGGCGTCCAAAAGCAGGAGAGCACTGGCCTTTTTTAGGATTTCGATATCCAGGTCTTTTTGCCGGAGCAACGCTTTAAGCTTCTGGATCTCTCGCTGATCAGCGGTAATCGCCTTGGCTCCTACCGGGGTCGAACCCAAGCGCTCCTTACGAACCTGATCGACCCAGCGGCGCAAGGCCGTGGGACCAATATCCAAACTGGCACAGACCTCGGGAACCGATTGTCCTTCGTCCAGCACCATGCTGGCAGCCTTGAGCTTGAACTCACTCGAGTAAGATTTCCGCATATCCAAAACACCTCAGATTTGGGCGCCATCATAGCGCCCGATTGAGGTGTCCAAAATCATTAGGCCAGTTCAAGCTCGCTCCTACACACTGCTGAACTTGTAGGCGCGAGGCTGCTCGCGATGAACTCAAGAGCAACGCGTTAATTCAGACAACACGCATTAACGTTAACGTACATCGCGAGCGAGCTCGCTCCTACACACTGCTGAACTTGTAGGAGCGAGCCTGCTCGCGATGAACTCAAGAGCAACGCGTTAATTCAGACAACGCGCGTTATCGTTAATGCGCATCGCGAGCGAGCTCGCTCCTACATACTGCTGAACTTGTAGGCGCGAGCCTGCTCGCGATGAACTCAAGAGCAACGCGTTAATTCAGACAACACGCGTTATCGTTAACGTACATCGCGAGGGAGCTCGCTCCTACATACTGCTGAACTTGTAGGAGCGAGCCTGCTCGCGATGAACTCAAGAGCAACGCGTTAATTCGGACAACGCGCGTTATCGTTAATGCGCATCGCGAGCGAGCTCGCTCCTACATACTGCTGAACTTGTAGGCGCGAGCCTGCTCGCGATGAACTCAAGAGCAACGCGTTAATTCAGACAACGCGCGTTATCGTTAACGTACATCGCGAGGGAGCTCGCTCCTACATACTGCTGAACTTGTAGGCGCGAGCCTGCTCGCGATGAACTCAAGAGCAACGCGTTAATTCAGACAACACGCGTTATCGTTAACGTACATCGCGAGGGAGCTCGCTCCTACATACTGCTGAACTTGTAGGAGCGAGCCTGCTCGCGATGAATTCAAGAGCAACGCGTTAATTCAGACAACACGCGTTATCGTTAACGCGCATCGCGAGAGGCTCGCTCCTACACCAGCGGTTCGCGGTGGCTGTGGCCGTCGACCAGGCGATTGATGCCTAATGGATTGGCGTCTTGAAGCGCTTCAGGCAGCAGAGCGTCCGGGCAGTTCTGGTAGCACACCGGGCGCAGGAAGCGGTCGATGGCGAGGCTGCCGACCGACGTGCCACGGGCATCGGAAGTGGCCGGGTAAGGCCCGCCATGCACCATCGCATCACAGACTTCTACGCCGGTCGGGTAGCCGTTGAACAGCACCCGGCCGACCTTTTGCTCCAGCACCGGCAGCAGTTCGCCATGGGTTATCAGGTCGCCTGCTTCGGCGATCAATGTGGCGGTGAGTTGACCGTGCAAACTCTGTAGTGCACGTTGCAACTCGACCTTGTCGGCCACTTCGACAACGATAGTGGTCGGGCCGAACACTTCTTCCTGTAACAGCGGATCACCGTTGAGCAGCAGGCTGACGTCGGCCTTGAACAGGTGCGGCTGGGCTTGATTACCTTGTTGAGCCTTACCGGCCAGATGACCGATACCCGGATGACTCATCAAGGCTTGCACGCCGTTGCTGTAGCTGCGGAACGTGCCGGCATTGAGCATGGTTTGTGCCGGTTGTTCGTTTATCAACGTACTGAGCAGCGCAGTGAAAGCACTGAACCGTGGCGAGCTGATGCCGATCACCAGGCCTGGGTTGGTGCAGAATTGGCCGCAACCCTGCACCACTGAAGCCACCAGTTCGCTGGCAATTTTCTCGCCCCGCCATTGCAGCGCTTCGGGTAACACCACCACCGGATTGATGCTGCTCATTTCTGCAAACACCGGGATCGGCTGTTGCCGAGCGGCGGCCATGTCGCAGAGGGCTCGTCCGCCGTTCAGCGAGCCGGTGAAACCGACGGCCTGAATGACCGGGTGCTTGACCAGCGCCTCTCCGACACCCGCGCCGTAGATCATGTTGAATACGCCCTTGGGCATGCCGGTTTGCTCGGCAGCGCGAATGATTGCATCGGCCACGCGTTCGGCGGTCGCCATATGTCCGCTGTGAGCTTTGAATACCACGGGGCAGCCGGCCGCGAGGGCGGCTGCGGTGTCACCACCGGCGGTGGAGAATGCCAGCGGAAAATTGCTCGCACCGAACACCGCGACCGGTCCGACGCCGATCCGGTATTGACGCAAATCGACCCGCGGCAATGGCTGACGCTCGGGTAACGCACGATCGATGCGCGCGCCATAGAAATCGCCACGGCGCAGGACCTGAGCGAACAGACGCATCTGGCCGCTGGTGCGCCCGCGCTCGCCCTGAATGCGCCCGGTCGGCAGCGCCGTTTCACGGGTTACCAGCGCCACGAAGTCATCGTCCAGTGCATCCAGCTGCGCGGCGACGGCCTCTAGAAACTCCGCGCGCCGACTCGCCGGAAGGTTGCGAAAGATCGGGTAGGCGGTAGCAGCGGCTTGGGCGGCAGCGTCGACTTCCTCAACTGTGGCTTGCACAAACGAATAGGGCAGGGCTTCGCCGGTACTGGCGTCGTGGCTTTGCAAACGGATATCGCCAGCGGCACTGCGCGCACCGCCGATGTAGTTGTGGCCGATGATCTCGGGCATGAAAAACTCCAGTCGGGATAGTCATTTAAGGGGAGCGCAAAAACTGTAGGAGCGAGCTTGCTCGCGATGAACTCATGAACGACGCGTTTATTCAGAAATGACGCGTTACCGTTAACGTCCATCGCGAGCGAGCTCGCTCCTACAAGGGGCGGGGCTCAAGCCAACGAATCGCCGCGGCGTGTAGTGGCCGGTTGGGCGTTATCCAGTGCAGCGATGCGCGCGGCGGATTCGCTGTCCACCAGATGCAGCGACTTGCCACGGGTTTCACGAGTCAGGCCAACCGCGACAATCGATATCAGTGCAGCACCGACCAGGTAGAACGCGATCGGCGTCGAGCTGTGGTACTTGTTGAGCAAGGTCAGGGCAATCAGCGGTGCCAGCGAACCGGCGAAGATCGGGGCCACCTGATAACAAAGGGACAGCGCGGTGTAGCGCACATGGGTCGGGAACATCTCGGCCATCAGTGCCGAGTAGGGGGCGTAGGTCATCGACTCGATGGCCAGGCCCAGGGTGATGGCGGCGATGATGAGCCAGTTGTTGCCGGTGTCCATCATCGGGAAGCCGACGAAGCCCCAAAAAGCAGTCAGCACCGCGCCGGTGAGGTACACCGGTTTGCGCCCGATCAGGTCGGACAGATAACCCATCAACGGGATCAGGAAAAAGTGCAGCAGGTGCGCGCCGAACATCAGCAACAGGATCTGCGAAGTGTCCTTGTGCACCACCAGTTTCAGGTAAGTAATCGAGAAGGTCACCACGGTGTAGTAGAGGATGTTCTCGGCAAACCGCGCACCGATACCAACCAGCACTGCACGCCAGTGATGCCGCAACACTTCGACCACGCCCAATTGCTGATGCTTGTTCTGTGCCTGACGCGCTTGAGCTTCCTTGAAAATCGGCGCGTCATCGACGCTGGTGCGAATCCAGTAGCCGATCAGCACCACCACCGCTGAGAACCAGAACGCGACACGCCAGCCCCAGGCGAGGAATTGCTCCTCCGACAGGTTCGACGACAGCAGCAGTAGGGCGATGGTGGCCACCAGGTTGCCGGCCGGGACACCGGCTTGCGGCCAACTGGCCCAGAATCCCCGGCGATTGTCCGGGCAGTGTTCGGACACCAGCAGAATCGCGCCACCCCATTCACCCCCGAAGGCGAAGCCCTGGATCAGCCGCAGCAGCACCAGCAACACCGGTGCCGCATAGCCAATCTGCTCGAAGCCGGGCAGGCAGCCCATCAGGAACGTGGTGATACCGACTACCACCAGACTCAATTGCAGCAGGCGCTTGCGGCCGAATTTGTCACCGTAGTGACCGAACACCAAACCACCTAGCGGACGGGCCAGAAAGCCGACGGCATACAAGGCGAAAGCCGCAAGAATGCCGTCGACCGGGCTGTCGGTCTGGCGAAAAAACAATTGCCCGAAAACCAGTGCGGAAGCGGTGCCGTAGAGAAAGAATTCGTACCATTCGGCGACAGTGCCGGCCATGGCGGCGGCCACGACGCGTTTGAGTCCCGAGGGTGTGGTTGAGCTAGACGTGCTTTGGGGATTGGACATGCTGACGATCCTTGTGGGGGCGCAAAGACAGGCAGCCGGGCCGGGTCCGCAAAGACCCGCCCGGCAATCACTCAGAGACCGACATCCGGCAACTCCGGACGGTTGGCCAGGGCCTTGGCCATGATCTGCTCGACGAACACGCGGTCAGCTTCCGGCAGCGCCAGGCGTGGCGGACGGGTCAACGCGCTGCCACGGCCGGCGATGGCTTCGCACAGCTTGATGCACTGGACCAGGTCGGCACGGGCGTCGAGGTGCAGGATCGGCATCAACCATTCGTAGATCGGCATGGCTTCGGCGAAGCGACCGGCCTTGGCCAGGCGGAAGATGGTTTCGCCTTCTTTCGGGAACACGTTCGACATGCCCGAGACCCAACCTTCGGCACCCACGGCTATGCTTTCCAGCACCACGTCGTCGAGACCGGCAAACAGCACGAAACGATCGCCGACTTCATTGCGTATGTCGATGAAGCGGCGGGTGTCGCCGGAAGAATCCTTGAAACACACCACGTTGTCGCAGTCGGCCAGGGAAATCAGGATGTCCGGGGTCACGTCGTTTTTGTAGATCGGCGGGTTGTTGTAGACCATCAGCGGTACGTCAGCGTTTTTCGCCACATAGCGGTAGTGCTCGGCGGTCTCGAACGGCTTGGAGCCGTAGACCAACGCCGGCATCAACATGATGCCATCCACGCCAACCCGGCGCACCGCGTTGGCGACCTTGGCCGCTGCCACGCTGGTGAATTCAGCGACGCCGCAGATGACGGGTACACGACCACGGGAGGCATCGACCGCGACTTCGGTCACGGCGATTTTTTCTTCAGCGGTCAGCGAGGTGTTTTCCCCCACCGAACCGCAGACGACCAGGCCCGACACACCGTCACGGATCACGTTGGAAATCACCTGGTGGGTTTTTTCCAGGTTGATGGAGAAGTCATCGTTGAATTGAGTGGTCACCGCTGGGAAGACACCACTCCAGTTAATGCGCTTGCTCATTGTTGCCTCCGGTTCGTTAAAATGTATTTCGTATACGATATTGTAAGTGCGTATGTTCGGCCAGTGCTTTTTCAGATTTGCAGTGATTTTTACTAACCGTTTGTCAGTGTTTCGACGGTAGGTATCAGGCGCCAGGCCAGGTGTCTGACAGGCGGTAGCCTTGTGGCCACGGATCGCTTGGGTCGAGCAGCAATTGGTGAGTCCCGGTGATCCAGGCTCGGCCGGAAATGCAGGGATAGATGGCAGGGCGCCCAGCCACTTCCGTCAGCGAATCAATGCGGCAATGAAACTCGGAACCGATGATCGAACGACCAATAAAGCGATCCCCCACCTGCATCAACCCCTTGGCCTGCATCACCGCCATGCGCGCCGAGCAACCGGTGCCGGTCGGCGAGCGATCGATTTTGCCGGGTTGAATCACCACCGCGTTGGCACCGGTGGCGATCCCATTCTCATAAACAATGGGCGCGGCGATCTGGCAGAAGGAGATATGCGACCACTCGGGGTTCAGCGGATGCACGAAGCCCAATTGTTCGTTGGCCGCCCGGGTGATTTTCAGCCCGACCTCGACCAGTTCGGCTGCCTCGTCTGGAGCGATGGAAAAGCCCAGGCGCTGGGCATCGACGATCACAAAACTATCGCCGCCATAAGCGGTGTCGACCTGCAATGAACCGAGGCCTTCGACTTCGATCCAGGCGTCGAGGCGGTCAGCGAAGGAGGGCACGTTCTTGATTTCGACCCGCTCGACCTTGCCATCCCGGCAATCGGCCACGGCCTCGATCAGCCCACCGGGTGCCTCAAGTACCAGCCGGGTTTGCGGTTCGGTCATTGGCAGGATGCCGCTGTCGAGCAATACCGTGGCCACGCACAGCGAGTTGGAGCCGGACATCGGCGGGGTGTCTGCCGGTTCCATGATGATCCAGGCCATTTGCGCCCGCGGGTCCTTGGCCGGCACCAGCAGATTGACGTGACGGAACACGCCGCCGCGAGGTTCGTTGAGGACGAAGTTGCGTAAGGTCTGGTCCTTGGCGATCCACCGCGATTGCTCCCACACGGTAGCGCCGGGCGGCGGGGCGACGCCACCGACAATCACATCGCCGACTTCGCCTTCGGCGTGGCAGCTGACTACATGAATCACTTTCGATGAGCGCATGAATTGCTCCTTGTTTTGTCTGTTAGGGCCTCATCGCGAGCGAGCTCGCTCCCACAGGGTTTCGTGGTGTACACCGGCCACTGTGGGAGCGAGCTTGCTCGCGATGGGGCCATCCGCTATTTCACCGATTTGAGAAACGCTGCGGTCTCCGCATGCACCGGATTGCCAATCACCTGATCCGGCGTGCCGATTTCGTGCACCAGGCCATTACGAAAGAACGCCACGCGGTCCGACACATCGCGAGCGAAACGGATCTCGTGGGTCACCAGCACCATGGTCATGCCGTCTTCGGCGAGCATGCGCATGGTGTCCAGCACTTCACCGACCAGTTGTGGGTCGAGGGCCGAGGTGGCTTCGTCAAACAGCATGTAGTCCGGGGACATGGCCAAGGCGCGGGCGATGGCCATGCGCTGCTGCTGACCACCGGACAACTTGCCCGGAAAAGCCTTGAGCTTGTCACCCAGGCCAACGTGGGTCAGTTGCCGCACCGCCAGCTCCTCGGCTTCGGCCTTGCTCTTGCCCAGTACTTTGCGCGGCGCCAGCATCACGTTTTCCATCACGGTCAGGTGCGGGAAGGCGTTCCATTGCTGGAACACGATGCCGATCTTTTGCCGCAGGCGGTTGAGGTCAGTGGCGCCGTGGTGGACCTCGACGCCATCGACGCGGATGTTGCCTTTCTGGATCGGCTCCAGGCCGTTGATGCACATCAGCAGGGTCGACTTGCCCGAACCGGAGCCGCCGATGATCGACACCACCTCGCCCTTGTTCACCGTCAGGTTCACACCCTTGACCACTTCGAGGTCGCCGAAGGATTTGTGTACGTTGTCGATCTCAATCATTTTCTTGCCACCTTCTTTCCAGACGAGCGCCGAGGCGGGCAACCACCAGGCTCATGACGTAGTAGATGAGGCCCGCGATGCACAACACCAGCAACGGCTCCTGGATGCGGGTCACGATGGTTTGCGAGGCGCGCAGCAGTTCGACGATGCCGATCCACATTACCAGCGCGGTGTCTTTCATTACGCTGAGCACCAGGTTCAGCCAGCCGGGGAACGCCACTCGCGTGGCCATCGGCAAGACGATCCAGCGCAGGTCCTGCACAAAGCTCAGGCCCAGCGAGCGACTGGCACGGCGCACCGTAAACGGCACCGCCAGCACCCCGCCGCGCACGATCTCGGTGAAGTACGCGGCGGCGTAGACCCCGAGCACGATGCAGCCGACGCTGAAGGCACTGATGTTCAAACCGACGATGCTTTTGAGCGAGTTGAACAGCACGAACTGGATCAGCAGCGGCACACTGCGAAACACGTCCAGCACCCAGGCCAGTGGCAGACTGGCCCGTGGCAACAGCGCCCGCAACACGCCGAACAACAGCCCGGCAAGAGAGCCGAGGATGATCGACCAGAACGTCAGTTGCAGAGTGACCCAGGCGCCATTAAGCAGGAACTGCAGGTCATTCCAGGAAAAACTGGTAGCAAACATACTCACGTCCTCAGTAACGGAACAGCCGCCAGGCCATCAGCCGGGCCGTCGCGACGATTGCCTTGGCAATCAGGTAATACAGCACCGCGGCGATGGCGAAGTATTCGAAGGTGCGGAACGTTTTGACGTTGAAGTCCTGGGTCACACCGGTGAGGTCATTGTTCAGCCCGACGATCACGCCCAGCGATGTCATCAATACCGCCCAGACCATTTGATTGCTCAACGGGTAGAACACGATCCGCAATAACTGCGGAACGATGATCATCCGGTAGGCCTGAAAGGCACTCATGCCCAGCGAACGCGCGGCGCGCACTTGCGTGTCGGGCACCGCCTTGAGGCCACCCCGGAAGTTTTCCGCGAGATAACCGGCGTTGTTGAACGTGATCCCCGCCAGTAGCGCGAACCATGAGCTGACGTGCAATTCCAGCGAACCGAGCCCGAAGTAGAGGACGTAGATCTGAAACAGCGACGGGGTGTTGCGGGCGATCGACACCCAGCCGTTGCCGATGCCACGCAGCATCGGGTTTTTGGCTTCGCGCATCACGGTCAGTGCCAAGGCAATCAGCACACCAAAGATCATCGACAACGCGGCGGTCTCGAACGTGACCAAGGCACCGGCGAGCATATCGGGCAAGGCACGCAGGGCCGAGCGCCATTGGAAGGTGTAATCAAACATGCACGGGGTTCTCCAGGAGGGCGGCCGGTTGCAGCCAGGCTGGCAGACGACCGCTGGCCGTGGCGCTGCAACCGGCGTCGACGCATTCGGCTAAGTTGGCGAAGTGCACCTTTCGACCCACCAGGCCGGGTGCGTAATGGGCGTATTTGCCCGAGTTGGTCATCAGGTTTTTTGCGGCCAGCGGGATCACCGGTTCGCCGAGCATGCACCAGCAGGTGTCGGTGACCAGCGTCGCGCCGAATGCTTCGATCACGGCGATATGCCCGGCTTCGCGTGCCTGTTCCAGCACCGCGCGACCGCAGGTGATGGCGAGAACCACGTCAGGGTGCTTGTGCCGACCACGGCATAGACGCGCCAGGTGGGCGAATTCGCTGAGGGAAAAATGCGGATTGCCCAGCGAGACCACGTCTACCCGGTTGTCGCGGGCACTGTTAAGTTCGCGCCAGCTGAGCAGCAGGTCCTGCAGGCGGATTTTCTCCACCGGCAAGGTTTCATCCGGCTGCAAAACCTGTGTCGGGTCGAGTGCTTCCGGCGTGACCCCGGCGATATGGAACAACGGTGCGGCGGAGGTGGTGGCGAACGCCGCGCCGAAGGCTTTCAGGTCGTCGAGGTTTGGCTTGCGCTGTTCCAACCCTGACACCAGTGGGATCCGACTGCCTGCCAGAGCGCCGATGTGATAGCCGAGCAGCGGGTAGAACGAGTCATCCAGTTCGCCCAAGGCGGGTAACTCGATATGCAGACGCGCTTTGCGCTGGGCATCCAGGTGGCAACCGATCAGGGGCGCGCGGCCGGTCAGGGCGATGCAAATGTCCAGGTAGTCCGGGTATTTCAGGGTTCGTGCGCCGAGCACGCTGTTGGCATAGACCACGGCGTTGGATTCGGCCCAGACGATTTGCTCACCCGCCGTTGGCGCGCTGTCCAACAGGTAGGGCGCGCAGGTAAAACTGAGCTGCGCGCCCATCGCCATGTAAGCATCGCCCAAGGCGCTGGCCGGTACGCCCAATGCCGGGTCGATGCCCAATTCACGCCAGCGACGCTGGTCGACGGAAATCGAATTGAGCGTGGTCGGCACCCGTACTCTTGCGCCCCACTGCACCAGCTGTTCGGCAAATTTCAGGCTCGCGGGGCCGGTATAGATGCAGCCATCAATGTGCGCCTGAGTGATATCCACCAAGCGCCGGGCACCTTGTATCTCGGCCATGCGCAGGACGATTTGCATGGCGATCTGCGTGGCCTTGCCATGCTTGCCGCCAAGCAGCGCCAGGTCGTGCTCGGTGAGCTCGATCGAGGCGCTTGTTTCTGCTGTTTTCAATGGGGGGGCGAGCACCTGCCAGGCATCGCCGGGCAGGTGCTCGAATACGGTCACCGATGTGTCTTCGACCCGAGCGAAGGCCTTGCCGCGCAAGGCGGCAAAGGCTTCCCGGCCGATGCACAGCACCGGCAGGGAACGCTCGAAAAGGGTCTGTGCCACGAGCACGCCCAGGGTCAGGATCTCATCAGGCTCGGCGAGCACCAGTGCGGCCGGTGCGTGGCCGTTGCTGATCAACTCCATCAGCACACTGCTGCCGGTACACGAACCGCGACCACTGGGAATGGCCAGCACACACCCGGCCAGGTGTTCGCCGCTGAGGGGGTGGTGACGGTCGATGACCTCACCGCTAAACGGGTCAACGCCGCCCCAGAAACTCAGCCCGACATCAGCGAACAACAGGGCGCCCTGGGCGGCCCCCGCGACCAGACTGCGACCGGTCAGAGAAGTGAACCTAGGCATTCCAGACACCTTAGTAGTAGACCTTAGGCACGGTCAGGTCGGAGGGTGGAATCTCGGTGCCGACCCATTTGGTGAACAACTCGTTGTAACGACCGCTGCGTACCTGCTGATTGACGAACAGATTGAGGTAGTTAAGCAGGCCATACTCGTTGCGCTTGGCGCCGAGGGAGACGTAGTCGATGGTGTACGGCGCGTTACCGGCGATTTTCAGATTCTTGTACTTGCCTGATTTGATCGTGGCGGCTGCCACGGTATTGGTAACGACGGTGGCGTCGATGTGGCCCTGGGCAACCGCCAGCAGCGTGTCGTTTTGCGATTGGTAGGCACGGAAGGAACCGCTGCCCCAGTTCTTCACGTCTTTTTCCAGGGCGATGGCTTCATAGGTGCCGCTGGTGTTACCCAATGCTTTGCCTTTGATATCGGCATAGCTGTTGATGCCCGTGTTGTCGCGGGTCAGTACCACCATCTGGAAGGCAAAGTACGGCACGGTAAGGCCGACAGTCTTGGCCCGTTCGAGGGTGTCGGAGGTGGACGCGACAATCACGTCGGCACGCCCGGAGACCAACGCCGGAATGCGGTCAGGGAAGGGCGTTTCAACCACTTCGGCCTCGACCCCGAGGATTTTCGCCAGGTCGTGGCAGTAGTCCACATCGAACCCGGCAGGGTTATTCCCTTCATCGCGAAAACCCATTGGCGGGAAGTCCAGGGTCACGGCGCAACGCAGTTTGCCCGAACCAATAATGTCATCGAGTTTGTCGGCCTGGGCGGTGGCGATAAAGGAGGTACTGAGAACAGCGCTGAGGGCTACGGCAAATGCGGGGTTTTTCATAGAGGCCTCGTTGTGGTGGGTGTGCTGTCAGATATCGTATCGGGGATTTCGTATACGATATTTACAATAGCAATGGACGTGCCTGTTTGCCTCCCGTGGACACAATTAATTGTCAGCCCTTGAGTCAGAGGGGTTGAGCGAAGGGTGGCCAAACACAGCACCGGGGGGCGAATCAGGGGGGTGTTACAGAAGGGAGCACCACCAGCCTCTGGCGCCCCTTAAAGGAACACTCTAACGGCGGCTGTCGCGAAACTGGCTCGGCGCCAGGCTGGTCAAGGCGCGGAACTGTCGGCTGAAAGCACTGTGATCGGTGTAACCACAGCGCAGCGCGATGTCGGTGATGGGCAGGTCAGTGTGCAACAACAGCCGCGAGCCTTCTTCCAGGCGGGCCTTGTGAATCATCTGCCGTGGGGTGAGCTGGAACACGCGTTTGCAGTGGCGCTCCAGTTGCGCCACGGAATACCCGGCGATCGCCGTCAGCTCGGCAAGGCTGATGGGGCGGGCGAAGTGGCTACGGATATACGCGTCCACCGCCGCCAGTTTGTGGAACGCCGGATGGCTGGACTGGGGCAGTTGCAGGTCGCGGGAGATACCGGCCAGGCCGACGATTCGGCCCTGTTCATCGTGCAGCGCGAGTTTGTGGGTCAGGCACCACACCGGCTGGTTGCCGAAATACAGGTGCAGTTCGAGTTGGTCGGCCAATTCACGGCCGGTGGACAGCACGCGCCGGTCCTGTTCGGTGTACAACGGGCCGTAGCGCTCAGGAAAGACCATTTCGGCGGTGAGCCCGAGCAACTCGTCACGGTGTTTGAAGCCACAGCGCCGGGCCAGGGTCTGGTTGACGAAGGCATAGCGGGCCTCGTTGTCCTTGATGAAAAACACCACGTCCGACAGGGTATCGAGCAGCGCCGCGATAGGCTGCAGACTGCTCAGCAGGGTCGGCAGGTCGCAAGGTTTGAAGGTCGTGAGCGAGGCGTACATGGCGCTGGGCGTCTGGTGGCAATCCTCGGGATCATAAAGACTCGGCCGCGCTCCCGAAAGCCCTGGCCCGGTATTCAAACCGGCGGGGTGTCGTCCAGGCACATCAATGTCTCGATTCGCGCCGGGCTGAACGGTGGGCGTGGCGCCGAAGGTTGCCAGCCGAACAGGTGCTGCAAGGCGCCGCCACACACCCGCCCCTGACAGGCGCCCATGCCGCAACGACTGGCCAGTTTGGCTGCGCGCCAGTCAGTGTGCCCGGTCAGTGCCGCGTAGGGCACGTCTTCGCAACGGCACACCAGGGTGTCGGCCTGCGCCAGTGACTTGAGTTGCGGGTCGAGGACAAACGCGGAATTCAGGGCGTTGGCGAAACCCTGCCAGCGCGCACGACGCGGCCATAAAGCTCGTGCCGCCTGGCGTTCATCGACGGCCGCATGGCCGGCAATCGCGCCTTCGACCACCGCCAGTTCACTGCCACCGAACCCGGTGCATTCACCTGCCGCGTAGTGATCGGTGCGGCTTGTGGTTTGCCAGGCATCCACGGCAAGTGCCTGGCCGTCCAGATGACAGCCCAGGGCCTGGCCAAGTTGCGTGTTGGGGATCAGGCCAAAGCCACAGGCCAGGCGATCACATTCCAGTTCGATGATGTTGCCTTGCTGTTGCAGACGCACACCCTCCAGCCGCTCAGTTCCCAGGGCGGCCAGCACGTAGGTCGCGGTGCGGTAATGGCGGTCGAACAAGGTGAACGACTGCATCAGTTTGTTGGGCCAGCGTGGCAATTTTGCGGCGAAACCGGCGACAGCGACGGTAGAGGCTTGTTCGGCGATGCGCAGGATTTTCGCGCCATGGTGTTTTGCGGTGGCGGTGCTCGCCAGGAGCAACGGTCCACTGCCGGCGATGACCAATCGTTCATCTTGCACCGCAAGACCGCCCTTGATCAGTGCCTGAAGGCCGCCTGCGCCGGTTACGCCAGGCAGCGTCCAGCCGGGGAAGGGCAGCAGCAACTCGCGGGCGCCGGTGCACAGAATCAGTTTGTCGTAAGCGATCAGCCAACCGCGCTCGGCGTCTTCAACCAGCAGTTGTTTCGGTGCGGCACTGGCGATCACGCGGGTGCCGGCATGGCAGCGAATGTTGCTGCACGCCTCCAGCCGCTCGCGCATCTGGCGTGCCTGTTTTGGCAGCTTGGCCTGAGGCCCGTCGCGCCAGATTTGCCCGCCCGGCAACGGGTTGTCGTCGAGCAGGACGATGCGTGCACCGCTTGGCGCTGCGGCGAGCGCGGCGGCCATGCCGGCAGGACCGGCACCGATGATCAGCAAGTCGGCGTATTCGCTCATGGGCGCGTCTCCACCTGCATGCCGTCACGGCACAGCGTCTGGCAGGCCAGGCGCAGTCGACCGTCGATGGTCACCCGGCATTCCTGGCAAATGCCCATGCCGCATAGCGGTGCGCGGCGTTGGCCACTGACCGAGGTTCGACTGCAACCGTCGCCACCCAGGGCCAGCGCAGCGGCGACACTGGTGCCTTCGACAACGCGCAGGGCACGGCCGTCCAGCATCAATTCAGGCATAGGCAGGTTCTCCGAGAAAACGCTGTGGCAGATAAGGTTGCGCAGCCAGCGGCGGCGTTTCGTTGAACAGTTGCGCGACCAGCAAATCAGCCGTGCCGGGGGCCGTGGTAACGCCCAACCCCTCGTGGCCAACCGCCAACCACAGGCCTTTGCGTTGCGGGTGTTGGCCCACCAGCGGCAAGCCGTCGGGGCTGGCGGCGCGAAAACCGGTCCAGGCGCGGATGCCATTGAGTTGCGCCAGACCTGGCATGTACTCGGTGGCGCGCCTGAGCATTTTTGCGAGCATCCAGCCTTCAACCTGCGGGTCGGTGGTGCCGAATTGCCGGGAGGCGCCAATGAATAATTGGCCGGTCGGCCGAGGCTGAATATTGCACGCCGTCGAAGGGCCTGTAGCGTTGTGGGCACTGGTGACGTAACCGAGCTCCACCAGGGTGTGGGTGACTTTTCCGGGGTAGCGGTCAGTGATCAGCAAATGGCCTTTCTTCGGCTCGATCGGCAGTTCCGGGCATAGATCGTTGGCCTGAATGCCGTTGGCCAGAATCACCGCTTCCGCCCTCAACCACTGGCCGTTATCGAGGCGCACACGGTCGCCATCGACTTCGCTGACCCGCACCCGGCGCTGGCTGATGTTCGGTGTTTCGAGCATCCAGTTGGCGGTCGCGGGGGCATACAGAATGCCGTCGCCATTAATCAATAAGCCACCTTCCAAGCCCTCGTTCAACTCCGGTTCGCGCTCGCGCAAAGCACGGCCGGCGATCAGCTCGCAGGTGACGCCTTGGGCTTGAAGGTTCAGGTATTTGCTGTGGGCCACCGCCATTTCTTCGCTATTGGCCGCCAGCCAGAGTGTGCCGTTGCTGCGGTAGGCGCAGCCGTCGGGCAGGTCCGGCGCCAGTTCGCGCCAGCGTTGCAGGGAATATTGACTGAGTGCCAGCTCGGCCGGGTTGTCGTCCAGGACCAGCAGGTGACCCATGCCCGCGGCCGTAGCGCCGGGCAACCCGGCATCCAGCACCAGCACGCGCAAGCCACGCAATGCCAACGCCTGGGCACAGGCAGCGCCGACAATGCCGGCGCCGATCACGATCACATCGGCCACCAGGCCTTCGTTCATGGGCGAATGCCCCAGGCAAACGGGTCGTCCTGTTCGATGATCAGGCTGGCTTCGGCACTGATGTAGGCGCGTCCACGAATGGTCGGCACGATGCGCTCGCCCTGAAGTTCGTAGGAACCCTCGAACTCGCTGCCAATGACGCTGGCCTGACGCCAGATCTGTCCCGGTTGCAACTTGTCGTCGGCCGCCAGGCACGCCAGTTTGGCGCTGGTGCCGGTGCCGCAGGGCGAACGGTCGTAGGCTTTGCCGGGACAGAGGACGAAGTTACGGCTATCGGCCTGCTCGTCATCCGCGAACAGCTCGACGTGGTCGATCAGCCCGTCGTCGTCGCCACGAATCCCCTGTACGTCCAGTGCTTGCTGCACGGCAAAGGAATACGCGGTCAATGCATCGAGGTTGTCGCCGGCCACCCGCAAACCGTGCTCGGCGATCAGGAAAAACCAGTTACCCCCCCAGGCAATATCGCCCACTACTTGGCCGATACCTGGCACTTCAAGTACCAGCGCCTTGTGGTAACGATAGGCCGGTACGTTGCGTACGCTCACCGAATGGTCTTCGTGCAGTGTCGCCTGGACCGTGCCCACCGGTGTCTCGATGCTGTGCACGCCGGGGCCGATCTTGCCCAAGTGCGCCAGCGAAGCCACCAGGCCGATGGTGCCGTGGCCGCACATGCCGAGGTAGCCACTGTTGTTGAAGAAAATCACCCCGGCACAGGCCGACGGGTCCACCGGCTCACAGAGCAGGGCGCCGACCAGTACGTCGCTACCCCGTGGTTCAAGCACACACGCGGCGCGCCATTGGTCATGATGTTCGGCCAGTCGCTGTCGACGTTCGGCCATGCTGCCGCTGCCCAAGTCAGGAAAACCGGCTGTCACCAGGCGGGTCGGTTCGCCGCCGGTGTGGGAGTCGATCACGCTGATGCGTTTCATAAGATGGCCACGTCCGTTCAGATGAGTGAACGAAAGAGTGGCCTGTGCCGGGGCTTGCCGGCTTGATGGTTTTATCCAGTACCGATGACGAAATCGGCACAGTGCGCTGCACTGTCAGTGAGGGTGAGGCAGGTGCTCGAACAGTGTCTTGCAGACCCCGGCAATGTGCTCGTCGAGCAGCTTTACCGCCAGGTCCACATCGCCGGCGCGACAGGCTGCAAGGATTTCCCGGTGTTCATGATCGGCGCGATCCTTGCCGGCCGAGAGGCTCATCTGCATGCGCAGGTAGCGCTCCAGCTTATCGTTGACCGAGCGGATCAGGCCCACCAGAAACGGCCGTTGCGCCGGTTCGTACAGGCAGGCGTGCAGTTCCCAGTTGAGCTCGGCCCAGCGTCCCACGTCATCTTCGCCAATGAACTCCTGGCAGATGCGTTCGGCACGGGCGAAGGTTTCTTCAGTCATGTTGGGAATGGCCAGGCGCAGCACTTTGTCTTCGAGCAACATGCGTACTTCAAACATCTGCGCCAGTTCCGCATCGGACACTCGCGTCACCATCGCCCCGCGATTGCGCTGGAACATTACCAGGCCTTCGGCCTCCAGGCGCTTGAGTGCCTCGCGCACCGGGATCTTGCTGACGTTGAACTGACGGGCGATGTCGTCCTGCCGAATCGGCTCGTCCTCGGCAAAATGCCCGGCGACGATAGCGTCCCGCAGATGACGGGTGATGATTTCCGACGTCGAAGGCGCATTGCCAAGGTCTGGAGCATTGAATTTGGGTAGGGTCACGGCGGCGATCGTTCGGAATGAGTTAGCGATATGGTATACGAAATTGTCCTGGTGTTCCTTTCACTGCATCCAGACTGAAGACAGCCTTGGAAACGTTGGTTGTCGTGCGGCCGCCGTAAAGCTGCCGCTCTGAGCGACAGAGTTACTTCTTGCGTGGAATAAATCCGGGCACACCCGTTTCCACCACCGAGTTGAATCGTATTCTGGTCGTAATCTCTTGTTTGATTTCATCCATGGCCCTATGTGGCAGGGTTGAAATATCAACGTTTTCCCGGATGTGGCTCAGGGTTGCAGACGTGGTCAGGAACGCGACTCCTCGCTGTACAGCCCAGGCCAACGCCACTTGAGCCGGAGTCTTCTGCAGGCGTTGCGCGATCTGTGTAATCACCGGGTCTGCCAGTACATTCGGCTCCATGCCATGGCCGAGTGGCGCAAACGCAAGGACGATGATTCCATGCTGTTTGCAAAACTCCAGCAGTTCCCATTCTGGTAGATAAGGGTGGGACTCGACCTGCACGACGGCGGGTTTTATCCGTGCCACTGCCACGATCTCTCGTAAACGCTCCAACGTGATATCAGACAAACCTATGGCCTTGCACCGGCCTTCATCCACGAGACGCTCCAGCGCCCGCCAGGTTTCTATTAACGTCACGCCTGAGTCGTAGATGACTTGACCCTGTTCGTCTCTCGGGTCCTGGTTGTCGCCGGGTTGAAAGGCAAAAGGCGTATGGATCAGGTAGCAATCGATGTAGTCAACCTGAAGCCGTCGGCAACTGGCCTCAAACGCAGGTTGGACACGCTCGGGACGATGGTTGGTATTCCACAGTTTCGAGGTGATGAATACGTCCTCCCGGCGGACCTTTCCTGCTGCCAGAACCTCGTGAAGAGCAACGCCGACCTGTTCTTCATTTCGATAACGCTCGGCACAATCGAAATGGCGAAACCCGACTTTCAGCGCGTCCTTGACCGCTTGTGTGGTGACGCCTGGATCGCGGAACAGTGTGCCAAATCCAACGGCCGGCATTTCACCGGCGCCATGGTTCAGCGGAAATTTCGTGTCGCGAAGCGCGTCGTAGAATGATTCGTATGGCATGTCTTTACTCCAATGTCCGGGGCCGCAGCCGCTATTGATATAAAGGTTTCTGTTCGTCGCGAGCGGCCACTCTTTGCTCGAACGCGCCGACCGAATTACCTCCGAGTGCCACATACAACTGCACGGTGTCCAGGTACTGCGCGGTCTTCACTTTGATCTGGCCCAGTAACGCTTGCTCATAGGCGCGTTCCGTCTCCAGCACCTGGAGAATGCTGTTTTCGCCTTGCGCATAAGCTTGCTGGTTCAAGTGCAAACTGGTTTCGGCAGCGCGTAACGCGTCCTCCTGCGCCAGGTTTTCTTCAGCGTCATGGTTGATCGCCTGCAACGAGTCGGCGACCTGGCCGAACGAGCTAATGACGGTCTGCTGGTAGCCAGCGAGCGTCGCCTTGTAGCCGTCGACGGCAGCCTGACGTTCAGCCTTGAGTGTTCCGCCATCGAAGATCGGACCCGCCAGCCCCGCAGCGAAGCCCAAGAGCGCGGCGCCGCCATTGCCGGAAGCGGCCTGTAAAAACGACGCGGACAGCGTTACGTGGGGATAGAGGTTCGCGGTTGCGACGCCAACGGCTGCGCTGGTCATGTGCAGTTCCGCTTCTGCTTGCAGGACGTCCGGCCGGCCGTGAGCCATTTCCGATGGCAAACTGACGGGCACGTTTGCCGGCAATACAAACTCGGCAAAATCGAAGTCAGGCGCGATCCAGTCACCCGGGCCTTTACCCGTGAGAATCGATAACGCATGGCGTGCCGCATCACGCTGCTGGGCCAGGGGCGGCAGCAGCGTGCGGTCCTGCGCGAGCCGGGTCTGGGCCAGCGAAACATCGATCTGCGTGGTGGTGCCATTGATGTGGGCCATGCGCACGAGGTCGAGGTTTTTTGTGTCATTGGCGAGCAGCTTTTCGACGGCTGCCATCTGCGCATTTGCAGAGGCAACCAACAACGCCTGACTGGCCACATTACCCGTCAGGGTCAGGTACGCCGCGTCGTAGCGATGCTTCTGCAGATCGGTAAACGCTTCCTGCTGTTCGACCAGGCGCTTGTTACCACCGAACGCATCAAGGTCGAAACCGACCCGCGGTCCGATCGCGTAGAAATTGGTGATCGAAGGCTCTTTTGCGTTGTGTACCCGTTGGCGGCCGGCCGTCGCGCCAAAGTCGACCTGCGGATACAGCGCACCTTCCGCCGCGGCGACGGAGGAGGCCGCTTGGCGGATCGTTGCGTCCGCGGCCACGAGTTCAAGATTGCCTTCAATGGCGCGACGTACAACCTTGTCGAGCTTCGGCGAATGGAAGGCCGTCCACCAGTCACCGCTGACCTTCTTGCCAAGCTCAATGTGTTGTTCACCCGGCTTGTTGCCGCCTTGGTCGAGGCGCTGCTCGGCCTGTTGGTCGTAGTGTTGCGACAGGCTCGGTGCGGGCATTTGATAGTCGGGGCCGACGGTACAGGCGGTCAGGAACACTAGCGCCGATACCGCACCGAATGTGGTTTTGAACAGCTGTCTGTTGATGAAGAGCGCATTGGATTTCATTTTGGCAAACTCCACGATAACTAGTTGGTCGGAACGGGCTTGCGAAGAAAGATCACCAGTGGGCTCACCACCAGCATCGCGAACATCAAAATCTTGAATTGGTCGATCACCGCGATAAAAGCCGCCTGGCCGGTGATCATTTCGTTGAGTCCCGCCAGTGCTTGCAGCGACGTCGGCACGGAATGCGCAGCGGTGCGATACGGCGTCAGATTGCTGGCCAGCGTCATGTGCATCGCTTGGGTATTGTTGAAGAAGAACAGTTGCACAATCGCAACACCCAGGGTGCTTCCGTACACCCGTGACAGATTGAAAAAACCGGTGCCTTCCGGGCGTAATGTGGGGTCGAGCGTGCTGAAGGCGACCTTGGTCAGTGAGGGCATCAAGATGCCGATGCCAATGCCCTGGATCGCACCGGCCACCGCGACGGGCGTCCAGTCCATCAACGGCGAATAGCCGAGCATCAGCCAGTTGGCATAAATCACCACGGCGACGCCTGCCGCCACGAACAGCCGGCGGTCGAAGCGCTCGGGTACACGGCCCATCAGCAGGAACGCACCGACCAGTCCCACACCGCGCGGTATCGTCAGGGAACCTGTGATGTCAGGCGGGTAGCCGAGAATCTCGTCCAGCATGGGTGACGTCAGGGCCATGGTCGATAACAGCACGAAACCCACGGCGAAAAAGATGACCGTCGACAGCACGAAGTTGCGGTCGTTGAACAAACGCTTGTTGAGGAAATGCACCTTGGTGGTCAGCACATGCACGGCAAACAGGTAGAACCCGAGTGCACAGCCTATTGCTTCCAGGCAGATCTCGGTCGAGGAAAACCAGTCCAGGCGTTCACCACGGTCGAGCAACATTTGCAGGCTGATCAATGCCAGCGTGAAGCTGCCAAAGCCGAAGAAGTCGAACGAGGGACGTTTCTCGGCCTTTTTTTCAGCGAGCAACAGCGCCATCACCAGAAAGATAAACGCCGACAGCGGAACGCTGATGTAGAAAATCGTGCGCCATACGAAATGTTCGCTGACCCAACCCCCGATGCTTGGGCCGCTGACGATGCCGAAGAGCACGATTGCCGTCCATGTCGCGCCAAACTTCGCACGCTTCTCCAGTGGCAATGTCTCCATTGAAATCGCCATTGAAAGGGGGGCCAGCACGCCACTGGCGAGGCCTTGAACAATGCGCGCACCGATGAACTCCAGCGGCGTCGTTGCCAGCGTTGCCAGGAGCAAACCCAGGACGAAGAAGGCCAGCGCGGCTTGATAAACCCGCTTCAGGCCATAGCGTCCGGCAAGCCATTGCGCAATCGGCATGGTGATCGCACTCGCCGCGAGGTACGAGGTGAAAACCCAGCCAGCCTGGTCGTCGGTCATCGACGTACTGCCCTGAATAGACCTGAGCACCGCGTTCGGCAGCGGCAGGTTCGCCGACTGCATGTAGGTCGCGAGCAGCGCGGCGAACCTTAATGTCCCCGGGCCTTGAGGTCCGGCAAGTTGGGCGTTCATCGGTCGTTACCGGCAGTCAACAAGGCTTTGAGCGGGTGCCACCAAGGCGTCTGATACCCGGTATCCACCTTGACGGTGGCGCTGGTGCCCGAGAAAAGGGGCAGGGCAGGGTCGGTCTCATCGAGTTCGAGTCGGACCGGAACCCGCTGAACCACCTTGACCCAGTTGCCGGTCGCGTTTTCTGGTGGCAGCAGGGCGAAGTCCGATCCTGCACCTGGGCTCATGCTGGTCACGTGGGCTTTGAATACGTGATCAGGGTACGTATCGATGCTGATGGTCGCTTCCTGGCCTGGACGCATGTGCGTCACCTCCGTTTCACGGAAGTTGGCCTCCACCCAAATCTCGCGAGCGGACAGCAGCGCAAAGGCAGGCGCGCCGTTGTTGACGTAGTTGCCAACCTGCAAATCGTCGACCTTGGCCACGATGCCATCGTCCGGCGCATAGACCGTTGTGTACGAGAGGTAGAGTTGCGCCTCGTCGAGTTGGGCCTTGGCCTCGCGAACCGTCGGGTGAGTATCGGCTTCGATGTTTGGATTGCCGTTCAATGCAACGACCGTGCTCGCGATCTGCTGCTCGATCGACGCGATTCGTTGCCGCGACACTTTAAGATCAGTGTCGGCGCGTTCGTAAACGGCACGCGAGACGAACTCGGTCGCGACCAGCGCTTTCTTGCGGCCAAATTCCCGTTGGTCGAAATCGGCCGACTCTTTGGCCGATTGCAGTTCGGCCTGTTGCTGGCGGTAACTGGCCTTGAGTCCATCGATGCGCAGCCGTGCAACGTTCAGTTGGGCTTCTGCGCGGTTAACGGCGATCTGCAAGGGTTTCGGATC
The DNA here is from genome assembly GCF_056680375.1 of Pseudomonas sp. ASL7. NCBI lineage: Bacteria > Pseudomonadati > Pseudomonadota > Gammaproteobacteria > Pseudomonadales > Pseudomonadaceae > Pseudomonas > Pseudomonas sp. ASL7. The sequence continues at coordinate 837,222 of NZ_CM155279.1, forward strand.
GATCCGGAACAACACCTGGCCTTTGCGAACCGGCTGGTTGTCCTCAACCGCGATTTCGACGACTTGTCCGGAAATGCGCGCGTTGATCGAAGCTTTCGCCACTCGGGCGTAGGCGTTATCGGTCGAAACAATAGCTGCGCCTGCCTGATAGTGGCTGTAGCCGACCGCTGCGAAGAGCACCGGCAAACCGACGATAAGGAAGGGTCGCAGTTTCTCTTTGAGCGGTTTCTTGAACGGCGCGCCAGGCGGGTTCGGCACGGGGTGTTCGAAGGTCTGCGAAGCTGGGATGTCGAACGGTTTAGTCATGATCGAATACACCTTTAACCGGGAGTCGTGCCCGCAGAATTCGCCTGCGGCGTTGACGTCAATAGTTGCTGTGAGGAATCAAGCCCGAGCGCGGCCAAGAGGATCGCTCCGCCGCACCTGTTTCGTCGCCGCAACACTCAGTTCGAGCTCCGCTTCAACAAACCGTAAATCAAGGAATTTTTGGTTCCTTAATTTTGTGCGATGGTGTAAGAATATCCCCGCACCCACCTCCATTCAAGGATTTTGTACAACATGGCACAAAAAAAGATTGCAGAGGGAAAAGGCCGCGGCCGCCCTCGCGCGTATGACCCGCAGACAGCGCTGCAGCAAGCGCTTGGTGTGTTTTGGAGTACCGGCTATTCCGGCGCTTCCCTGGACAGCATCGCTACGGCGGCCGGTATGAATCGCCCTAGCCTCTATGCGGCATTCGGCGACAAACATGCGCTCTACATCAAAGCGCTGGAGCAGTATTGGGAGTTTGCGGCGGCTGACATGCATGAGGCGTTGATGGACCACGAGTTGACCTTGAGCCAGGCGTTGATGCGTTTCTATGAAGGGCAGCTGTCGATTTATTTTTCGGGAGAAGGCCAGCCGCGCGGCTGCTTTGCGATCGGCACGGCGACAACCGAAGCCGTCGAGGATTCTGCAATACGAGAAGTGCTTTCTGATCGGCTGAGCCGGCTCGATAGCGATCTCGAAACGCGCCTGCGAGCGGCCGTCGATTCCGGCGAGTTGAAAAGCGACGTGGATCCGGCGGCCCTGGCTGTACTCGCGTCCTCCCTGCTGCATAGCATTTCGATACGTGCCCGGGCGGGCAAATCCCGCGCTGAATTAACCGAGCTTGCACGCAATGCGGTCAGCGTAATCTGTGGTTGAGAGGTTTTAGGGTGGAAGAAAAACTCGACGATATTCTGGCTGAGTAACTGGCCGTGATTTTCTGTGGCATTAACCCGGGCGTGATGGCGGCCACCCAAGGCCATCACTTTGCGGGCAGAGGCAATCGCTTCTGGCGCACACTCCATCTCGCCGGTTTTACCCCCGAGGAAATACTCCCGGAAAACGATCGGACGATCTTGCAGTATCGGTGTGGATTAACGGCCGTGGTGGAACGGCCTACGGCGCGAGCGGATCAGTTGTCATTACATGAATTCATGGCTGCCGCTGCGGATTTTGAACACAAGATCGCGCGCTATGCGCCACGCTTCGTGGCGTTTCTCGGTAAAGCGGCGTATTGCGCGTTGTCCGGTCAGCGAGAGGTTCCGTGGGGGCTTCAGCCAACGACGTTTGGCAATGCTTCAGTATGGGTGCTGCCCAACCCGAGCGGGCGAAATCGTGCGTTTACGTTGGATCAACTGGTCGACGCGTACCGGAAACTCCATTCGCACCTGCACCTCGCGTCCGTTTCTCAGCCTTTTCCAGCGCCTCTCCTATACTGATCCGCGTTGACTAGACACAACGCAGACACAGCGTCCTTATCAGTCACTGAAAGGAGATCAATTATGACCATTCGCATTGGCGATGAAGCCCCGGATTTCACCGCCGAAAGTACCGAGGGCCCGCTCCACTTTCACGAGTGGATTGGCGACAAGTGGGCCATTCTGTTTTCGCATCCGAAGGACTTCACACCGGTATGTACCACTGAACTGGGTTACATGGCCGGACTCAAGCCGGAGTTCGACAAACGCAACACCAAGATCGTCGGGCTCAGTGTTGACCCTGTCAGTAATCACAAAGCCTGGGCTGATGACATCGAAGAAACCCAGGGCCATGCGGTCAACTACCCCATGATCGGCGACGATAATCTGGTGGTGGCGAAGCTCTACGACATGATCCACCCGAATGCCAGTGGCGGCGCGCGCACCGCTGTGGACAATGCCACAGTGCGTTCGGTATTCATCATCGGCCCGGACAAGAAGGTCAAGGCGATGCTGATCTATCCAATGAGTGCCGGGCGCAACTTCGATGAAGTCTTGCGGCTGCTCGACGCTCTGCAATTGAACGCCAAGCATACAGTCGCTACGCCGGTGAACTGGCGTCCGGGCGACGACGTCATCATTCCCACGTCGGTATCGGATGAGGACGCCAGGAAGAAGTACCCGCAAGGCTTCAAAACGGTGAAACCCTATTTGCGCACCGTGGCGCAGCCGAAGTAACCCATCAATGGTCACCCTGTAGTGTGTTCGACAGGGTGACCGTCTAGACGAGGTAGCGCCGAAACCACCCCAGCGTGCGGTCCCAAGCCAGTTTGGCTGCCGCCTCGTCGTATCGAGGTGTGGAGTCGTTATGGAAACCATGATTGGCGCCAGGGTAGATGTAGGCTTCGTAGGTCTTGCCCGCCGCTTTCAAGGCCTGCTCAAAGGCGGGCCACCCTTCGTTGATACGCGTGTCCAGTTCGCCGTAGTGAAGCATGAGGGGCGCCTTGATTCGGGCGACATCCTTGGCCTCAGGCTGTCGGCCATAAAAGGACACCGCGGCACCCAGTTCCGGATAGGCCACGGCCGCAGCATTGGTGACGCCGCCGCCATAGCAGAACCCGGTGATGCCGACTTTGCCGGTGGTCGCGTCGTGTTCCATCAACCACTCGATGGCGGCAAAAAAATCATTCATGAGCTTTTCAGGATTGACGGTCTCTTGTAGCGCCCGGCCTTTGTCGTCATTGCCCGGATAGCCGCCAACCGAGGTCAGGCCATCGGGGGCGAGGGCGATGAAACCGGCCTTGGCCAAACGCCGGGCGACGTCCTCTATGTAAGGATTGAGCCCGCGGTTTTCATGCACGACCACCACGGCCGCCACTTTGCCGGTGGCTTTCGCCGGGCGCACCAGGTAACCACGAACCTGTCCGTTGCCCTTGGGTGAGGGATAGGTGATGTACTCAGGAAGGATGTCCGGGTCGGTAAATTCAACTTGCTCGGCCATTGCATAGTTCGGACTGAGGGCTGCGAGCAACGCGCTGGCCGTCAAACCGCCCAACGTGAACAATGCCGCCCGGTCGAGAAATTCCCGCCGATTGATCTTGCCGTGGGCGTAGTAGTCGTAGAGCTCCAGCAGTTCCGGGGCAAAGTCTTTCGCAGTGAGACGGGGCATTTATGCGTGTCCTCTCTGGGCCATTCTTTACCTATATATGAGTAACAAAGGCATCTTGTGGCTCATATACGGGTATTTTTGAGTTGGATCAGGTTCTGCGCCTCACGCGATTCAACCGTTCAGGCATTGCGCCCCAGCCTTGGCCACTTGTGCATCCTGCTCGGCCTTGACGCCGGACACGCCGACCGCGCCGATCACCTGGCCGTCGACGATGATCGGCACACCACCTTCCAGAGAGGTCAGCAACGGCGCTGACAGAAAGGCGAATCGCCCGCCATTGACCATCTCTTCATAGCCTTTGGACTCCCGCCGGCCCAGCGCGGAAGTGCGCGCTTTTTCGGTGGCGATGTAGGCGCTGGAAGCGGCGCAACCGTCGAGGCGTTCAAGGGCCAGGGGATGGCCGCCGTCATCGACAATCACGATGGTCACAGCCCATTGATTGTTTTGCGCTTCGCAGCGGGCGGCTGCGAGAATCTGGCTGACTTCGATCTGGCTCAGTACGGGTTTACTGTTCATGGGAATTCTCCAGTGCTCGGTGAGGGCAACGCGGCTTCGACCAGTTCGATCCAGTGCCGGACCGGCGTTCGGCCTGCGCCGTCGAGGTGGGACTGACAGCCGATGTTGGCCGTGACAATGACGTCGGGATGTCCGCTTTCCAGTGCATTGAGTTTGTTGTCGCGCAGTTGCCGGGACAGTTCGGGCTGGGTCAGCGAATAGGTGCCCGCCGAACCGCAACACAGGTGGCTGTCAGGAACGAACGTGAGATTGAACCCCAGACTCGTCAGTAACGCCTCGACCGCGCCGCCGAGCTTTTGCGCGTGCTGCAACGTGCAAGGGCAATGGAAGGCCAGGCGTTGACCGCTGTGGACGCCGAGCTTTTCAAGTGGCTCCTCGCGCAGCACTTCAACCAGGTCCCTGGCCAGCGCACTGACCCTTTTCGCCTTATCGGCATACGCCGGGTCGGTGCGGAGCAAGTGACCATAGTCTTTGATAAACGCACCACAGCCGCTGGCGGTTTGCACAATCGCCTCGGCACCTTGTTCGATGCTCGGCCACCAGGCGTCGATATTGCGGCGGGCACGGTCAAGGCCGGCGGCCTGAGCATCCAGGTGATAATCCACGGCGCCACAGCAACCGGCCTCGCGAGTCGGGATCACGCTGATTCCCAGTCGATCCAGGACACGCGCGGTGGCCGCGTTGGTATTGGGCGACAAACTCGGTTGCACGCAGCCCTCGAGCATCAACACGTGCCGGGCATGCCGAAGGGCTGGACGCGGCTTTGCCGGATACACGGTGCGCGGCAATTTGATTTGCAGGGTGTTGGGTAAAAATGCCCGGAAAACCTGCCCGCTGCCGACCAGCCTCCTGAACAGCTCCGGGTTGGGGACGACCGCGCGCAACCCCTCGCGCAATAGTCGCTGGCCGAGTGGGCGTGGCACCGCGGCATCCACCACCGCGCGGCCGATGTCGAGCAAGTTGTGATAGTCGACCCCAGAGGGGCAGGTGGTTTCACAATTGCGACAGGTCAGACAGCGATCAAGATGCTGCTGGGTTTTCTGAGTGACCTCGTGACCCTCCAGTACTTGCTTGATCAGGTAGATACGGCCCCGTGGCCCGTCCAGTTCATCGCCCAGCAGTTGATAGGTCGGGCAGGTGGCATTGCAGAAACCACAATGCACGCAAGTACGCAGAATGCTTTCGGCTTCTGCGGCTCGAGGCAGTTGGCGGGCGCGTTCACTCAGGGTCGTCTGCATGCTTCAAAGCTCCGCGTACAGGCGCCCGGGGTTGAAGATGCCCTGTGGGTCGAGTTGATGCTTCAAGTTCTGGTGATAACGCAACAGCGCGGGCGACAGCGGTTGGAAAGGACTGTCGATCAGCCCGTGGCTGTAGCAGGTCACATGCCCGCCGACGTCCTCCACGACTTGGCGGATGAACGCGGCTTCTGCATTTGATTTGAGCCAGCGCTGCGCACCGCCCCAATCGATCAGTTGCCGGCCGGGCAGGGAAAGCCGCGCAGTGTTGTGCGGTAGCGACAGGCGCCACAGGGGTTGATCCTCATCGAAGAAGCTCAACCGATGCTCATTGAGATCATCCCAGTACGAATCGTCCAGTAGCTCGCCGCCCAAACGGTCATGCGCCGCTGACACCGAGCCTTCGCCACCCTCAAGTCGCAGATGCAGGCGCTGCCCGTCGTGGCACGCAGCGCTGATCGGCAGCGGTTGCTGGCCCCATTCCGCTAGGCGCAGCAAGGCGCGATCACTGTCCATGTCCAGGCTGATGCTCAAGGATTGACGTGGTTTGGGCAGGACCTTGAGTGAGACCTCGGTAATGACACCAAGGGAACCGTAGCTGCCGGTCATCAGGCGCGACAGGTCGTAGCCGGCGACGTTTTTCATGACCTCGCCACCGAAGCGCAACTGCTTGCCGTGGCCGGTGATGACGCGTGTTCCGAGGACGAAGTCGCGCACGGAGCCTGCCCAGGGCCGCCGAGGTCCCGACAGCCCGCAGGCAATCATCCCGCCGACGGTGGCACCGTCACCAAAGGCGGGCGGTTCACACGGTAACATCTGCTGCGCCGCGTCCAGCACTTCAGCAAGCTCTGCCAATGGCGTGCCGCAGCGTGCGGTGATCACCAGTTCGGTCGGGTCGTAGCTGACGATGCCTCGGTGAGCGCGTGTGTCGAGGACTTCACCGGCGACGATGCGCCCCAGAAACGCCTTGCTGTTGGAACCCTGGATGCGCAGCGGCGTGGCGTTTTCCAGCGCCTGGTTGACCTGCTCCAGCAGGGCAGCGCTGTCATCGATATCCCGTTCACGTTGCATCAGAAACGCTCCAGATCAGGGTGGGGCATCTGACCGAGGTGAATGTGCATGGCGCCAAATTCGGCGCAGCGGTGCAGCGTCGGAATGTTCTTGCCGGGGTTGAGCAAGCCACTCGGGTCGAAGGCGGCTTTGACGGCATGGAATACGGTCAATTCATCGCTGTTGAACTGTGCGCACATCTGATTGATCTTCTCGCGTCCAACACCGTGCTCACCGGTGATGCTGCCCCCGACCTTCACGCACAATTCGAGGATTTTACCGCCCAGGGCTTCGGCGCGATCGAGCTCACCCGGTTGGTTGGCATCGAACAGAATCAACGGGTGCATGTTGCCGTCGCCCGCGTGAAAAACGTTGGCCACCCGCAGGTCGTACTTGGCCGACAAGGTGGCGATGGCATGCAGCACACCGGGCAACTCACGGCGCGGGATCGTGCCGTCCATGCAGTAATAATCCGGCGAGAGGCGACCCACCGCCGGGAAAGCATTCTTGCGTCCGGCCCAAAAGCGCACGCGTTCAGCCTCATCGCGGGCCTGGCGCACTTCGGTGCAGCCGGCCTGTTCCAGTACCTGCCGCACGCGGTCGCAGTCATCAAAGACGTCGGCTTCAACGCCATCGAGCTCGCACAGCAGAATGGCTTCGGCGTCGACTGGATAGCCGGCGTGGACAAAATCTTCAGCGGCACGAATAGCCAGGTTGTCCATCATTTCCAGGCCACCGGGAATGATGCCGGCGGCAATGATGTCACCGACGGCGCGGCCGGCCTTTTCGACGGAGTCGAACGCCGCCAGCAACACCTTGGCGGTCTGCGGTTTGGGCAGCAGTTTGACCGTGACTTCGGTAATCACCCCGAGCATGCCTTCGGAGCCGGTGAACAACGCCAGCAGGTCGAAGCCTGGAGCGTCGAGCGCGTCCGAACCCAGGGTCAGGTGTTCACCATCGACGGTCAGGATCTCGATCTTCAGCAGGTTATGCACCGTCAGGCCGTATTTCAGGCAGTGCACGCCGCCAGCATTTTCCGCGACATTGCCACCAATCGAACAGGCGATCTGCGAGGAGGGATCTGGCGCGTAATACAAACCAAACGGTGCCGCCGCCTGAGAAATCGCCAAGTTGCGCACCCCCGGCTGGACCCGCGCCGTGCGGGCGGAGGGGTCGATGTGGAGGATGTTGTTGAAGCGCACCATCACCAGCAGCACGCCTTTTTCCAGTGGCAATGCACCACCGGACAAACCGGTTCCGGCGCCCCGAGCGACGACCGGCACCTGCCGTTCGTGACACAGTCGCAGCACTCCTTGCACCTGGTCGATGCGACGGGGCAGCACCACCAGCATCGGTGTGGTTCGGTACGCGGAGAGTCCATCGCACTCGTACGGTCTGAGTTCTTCCTGCTGATGCAGAACTTCCAGATCCGGCCATTGCGCCTGCAAGGCCTGCAATAGCGCGGTTTTGTCAACGTCGGGCAGGACACCGTCGACACGTTCATCGTAGAGAATGTTCATAGTCGCTTTACGATACTCCGTTCACGAGACGCCCGGGCGAAGCCCCGTAATGCTGTGTGTGTAGGAGCGAGCTTGCTCGCGAATGTCGTTAAAAATAATGCGTGTTTACTGGCTAAACGCAGCGCTCTTGAGTCCTTCGCGAGCAAGCTCGCTCCTACACACACACACTCACTCACAGCGCCGATCAATGCCCACCCACCACCATATGACTGAACGGCGCCACATACGCCTGCAACGTCACCAGCCCGCCGACCAGAATCGCCAGGATGATCGAGTGGAAGAACACATAACGCAGGATTTCCCCTTCATGGCCGTACCAGCGGGTGGCGGTGGAGGCCACCACGATTGACTGGGCATCGACCATCTTGCCCATCACCCCGCCAGAACTGTTGGCAGCGGCCATCAACACCGGGCTGATCCCCAATTGTTCGGACGTAACCCGTTGCAAGCCACCGAACAGCACGTTGGAGGCGGTGTCCGAGCCAGTCAGGGCCACGCCGAGCCAGCCGAGCAGGGTGCCGAACATAGGGTAGAAAATGCCGGTTGCCGCGAAGGCCAGTCCCATCGTCGCATCGAGGCCCGAGTAGCGGGTGAGGTAGCCCAGGGCAAGCATCGCCGCGATAGTGATGAGCGAATAGCGCACCACCCACAGCGTTCGCAGGTATTGGCGCGCCAGCTGGGGAATGGAGTAACCCATCAGCAGACCGCCGAGGATGGCTGAGAGCAAGATTCCGCTGCCGGTCGCGGTGAACCAGGTGAACTTGTAAATCGCTTCCTCGGTTTTAGGCGCAGGCACCACGGGTGGCACCTTCTCGACCTGCAGGTGCAAGGTGGTGAAGGTCAGCGCCGGCGAGAAAATCGGGTTCGCTTCGCTCATCGGCTTGCCCTGAGGGTCGAGCTTGGCCGAGTTGGTTTGCGGATCGATCGCCGGGCGGGTATCGAACATGTTTTTGAAGCCCTGGGTGCCCCAGGCGAAGACGAAGACCGTGAGGATGATCCACGGCATCCACGCCCGCATCACGGCAGGCTTGGCATCGGCGGAAAACGTCGCCGTGGCGGTGGGTTTTTCGTCATGCTCCGCATCGACTTTCGAGTTGTCGACTCGCCCGGACAGGGCGGCGGAGGTATACACAGTGGTCGGTTTCCAGACCTTGAGAAAGCCGGTGAGGCAGGCCATGGAAATCAGCGCGGCGATCACGTCCACCAGCATCGGGCCGTGGTAGTTGGACACCAGGAACTGCGGCACGGCGAAGCTGACCCCGGCTACCAGAATCGGCGGCCAGATCTCCAGCATCTTGCGCCAGCCGGCGAAGGCCCAGATCAACCAGAACGGCACGAGCACCGAGAAAAACGGCAATTGCCGGCCGACCATCATCGACAGCTCCATTTCATCCAGCCCGGTCACCTTGGCCAGCGTAATGATTGGCGTGCCCAAGGCGCCAAATGCCACCGGCGCTGTATTGGCGATCAGTGCCAGACCTGAGGCGGCCAGCGGCGAGAACCCCAGCCCGATCAGAATGGCCCCGGTCACCGCCACCGGTGTCCCGAAGCCGGCGGCCCCTTCGAAGAACGCACCGAAGCAGAAGGCAATCAGTAGCAATTGCAGGCGTCGGTCATCAGTGATGCGTGCCAGAGAGTCTTGCAGGACCTTGAACGAGCCGTTCTCGGTGGTCAGCCGGTGCAGGAAAATAATGTTGAGCACAATCCAGCCAATCGGCAGCAGCCCGTTGGCGGCGCCGAACAACGCCGCCGAGCCAGCCATATTCGCGGGCATGCCAAAGGCGAAGATTGCAATCAGCAGGGCAGAGGTGAGGGCGAGCAACGCCGCCATATGCGCCTTGATGTGGAAAAACGCCAGGGAGGCCAGCATCACCACGACCGGGACAGCCGCCATGATGGTTGAAATTACCGGGTTGCCGAATGGATCGTAGACTTGCTGCCAGACCATGTTCCACCTCTGCTTTTTATTATTGGGCGTGCAGACCCCATGGGGGCGGTGGCTTTGAGTATAGGTGGCATTACGCCGCTGTCAGGGCGGGCATTCAGGCGCTCCAGTGAGCCATTTTGGTGGGTGTCACTGAGCTAACATGAAGAGCGGGTGAATGCCTGACTCGGACTTCAACGACCGGAGGATTGCCGCAATGACTGAGCGCCATTTGGACCACAGGGAAACGCTGTCGAACGGATGCACGATCGAGGTAAAGGCGGAAATATTGAGGGACGGTTCGCTGAAAATGTTTATTGGCGTTTACCGACCGGATGGCACGGTCATTTCCGAGGATCATGATCCAAGGCCGCATCTGCTGGATATGGAAGCGGCGCTGGATTGGGGGGTTGATATTGCGAAAGGGATCGGGAACGGGCAGAGGACGTTGTGACCGTTGTGACCGTTGTGACGCCTTCGCGAGCAGGCTCGCTCCCACAGTTGATTGCATTCCCCCAGTGGGAGCGAGCCTGCTCGCGAAGGCGTTAATGGTCCAGTGTTCCGAGGGGAGTTTTCAACGCAGGCACGCCGTTTGAACCGAGCGCCACACCCATAGCCCAAACAACGGCGTCATGTCCTTTAGGCGACATCTACTGGCTTATTAGCGTTAGTCGGTAATTGGCAGACGCGTTAGAGTCGGGGTCACGTTCCTGGCAAACCCGGATGATCCCAATGACCCGCCCCCGTTTCTTACCCGACAACTTCACGCTGACCCTGATCGGCGTGGTGACGCTTGCCAGTTTTCTGCCCGCCACCGGGCACGTCGCGGTGGGTTTTGGCTGGCTGACCAACATCGCCATTGCGCTGTTGTTTTTTTTGCATGGCGCCAAACTGTCGCGCGAGTCGATCATCGCCGGTGCCGGTCACTGGCGCTTGCATTTGCTGGTGTTCGGCCTGACCTTCGTGCTGTTCCCACTGCTGGGTCTGGCGCTCAAGCCGTTGCTGTCACCGCTGATCGGCGATGATCTGTACATGGGCATGCTCTACCTCTGCGCGCTGCCTGCCACCGTGCAGTCGGCGATTGCCTTTACTTCGCTGGCTCGCGGAAACATTCCGGCAGCGATTTGCAGCGCGGCGGCGTCCAGTCTGTTCGGGATTTTTCTTACGCCATTGTTGGTGACGCTGCTGTTGAATGCGCATGGCGACGGCGGTTCGACCATCGATGCGATTGTGAAAATCAGCGTGCAACTGTTGCTGCCGTTCATTGCCGGGCAGATCGCGCGGCGCTGGATCGGCACCTGGGTGGGGCGTAACAAGAGTTGGTTGAAATTCGTTGATCAGGGTTCGATTCTGTTGGTGGTCTACGGTGCGTTCAGCGAAGCGGTGAACGAAGGCATCTGGCAGCAGATTCCGCTGCGGGACCTGGCCGGTTTGGTGGTCGTTTGCTGCGTGGTGCTGGGACTGGTGTTAATGGCCGCTACCGTGCTGGGCAAAGCCTTTGGTTTCAATCAGGAAGACCGCATCACCATCCTCTTCTGCGGTTCGAAGAAAAGCCTGGCGACCGGTGTACCGATGGCCCAGGTGCTATTCGCTGGCAGTACCATTGGCGTGTTGATCCTGCCGCTGATGCTGTTCCATCAGATTCAGCTGATGATCTGTGCGGTGCTCGCGCAACGTTATGCCAAACGCCAGGAGTCGGTGGCTGAATTGATGGGGCAAGTTGATCCTTGATCGCCAGCCCTAAGGCTTACGATCAGCCAGCGCTTCCAGCAGGTCTGATGATGGAACGAAAAACAAACTCCCGGTGACCGCCGTGCTGAAATCAAGCAGCCGGTCATAGTTGCCCGGCGGCCTGCCGACAAACATGTTCTCGAGCATCTGTTCAAGCGGGGCAGGCGAGCGCGCATACCCTATGAAGTAGGTGCCAAACTCGCCGGCGCCAGGCCGGCCAAAGGGCATGTTGTCGCGCAGGATTTTCACTTCTTGCCCGTCCTGGGTGATTGTCGTCAAGGCACTGTGCGAAGAGGTCGGTTTGACCGCGTCATCAAGCTCGATATCGGACAATTTTGTTCGCCCGATAATCCGCTCCTGAGCCTCGACGGATAACGCGTTCCAGGCGGTCATGTTGTGCAAGTACTTCTGCACCAGTACGTAGCTGCCGCCGGTGAACGACGGATCTTCATTGCCTACAATCGTGAAGTCGACCGCCTTGCGGCCGACGGGATTTTCGGTGCCATCGACAAAGCCGATGATGCTGCGCATATCGAAATAGCGAAAACCCTGAACTTCATCGACGACCGAGACTGCTTTGCCAAGTGCTGAGAGTAGCTGCGTCGCCAATTCAAAACAGAGATTCATCTGGTCTGCACGAATGTGCAGCAAAATATCGCCAGGCGTTGCAACGGCTCGCCGTCCCTGCGCACCGAACTCGCGAAACGGGTGCAGTGAAGCGGGGCGCGGGGGGCCAAACAAGGTGTCCCATGCGGTGGACCCGAAGCCACAGACACAGGACAAATTGCCGGAGGGGACTCGTTTGCCAACCGAGCGTGTGAGGGCCGCGACGTCCGCGCACCAGGCCCTCACTTGACTGGCAGAGTCACTGGTAGACGCTAAGGTCGCCACGATAAAAATCGCGCTGCTGGTGATGGGGTTACAGAGGGATTGAGGCTCAGGCGTCGGGTCATCCATTGGTGTCGTCACAGAGAGGGCCCTAAGCGGTAGAAACGTTGAAAACACTGTAGCAGACAACCACTTTGCCGAAGCCTTTCAGGCGGATTGACCGCCTTGTCAACGTTCCCCTTTGAGTAGGGGGGACGGGTGCCGAGTGAACCAACGGCTTGCCAGTTCGTACGCGTGGGCCAACTGCAACACCGCGAAATCGGCCTGGTGTCGGCCGATGATCTGCATCCCCATGGGTAGCCCGTTTTCGTTGAAGCCGACCTGCACATTGGCCACTGGACAGCCAGAAAGCGTGCCCGGAATCACGACTTCCATCCAGCGGTGATAAGTATCCATGGCCGTGTCTTCAATGGACGTCGGCCAAGGGATAGTTTTGTCGAACGGAAACACCTGGGCGCTCGGCAGCAGGAGGTAGTCGAAGCGTTCGAAAAGTCTGGAGAGGGCGCGGTACCAGTTGCTGCGCACGACCGAAGCGGCGAAGACTTCGCTGGCTGCCAGTTTCAGGCCGTTTTCGATCTCCCAGCAGGCTTCCGGTTTTAACTGCGCACGCTTTTGTGGATCGGCATAGGCTGCCCCCAGTGAGCCGGCGACCGACCAGTGACGCAGCGTTCGCCAGCTGCTCCACAGCTGTTGCGGGGCGAACTCAGGCTGCACGGGTTCGATATGGCAACCCAGGCTTTCGAAATCAGCAAAGGCCTTTTCGCACAGCGCGGTAATGCCGTTCTCCATCGGCAGGTAGCCGTTGAAGTCACCCAGCCAGCCCAGGCGGGAGCCTTTGAAGTCCCGCTCCAGCGGCGCGGCGAAGGCGCTGCCGGGCTCGGCGATGGACAGTGGCGCGCGGGCATCGGCGCCGGCCTGCACCGATAAAAGCAAGGCTGCGTCGCGCACGCTACGGCCCATGGGACCTTCATAGCCGAGCTGATCGAAAAACAGATCGGCACTGTCATCAAATGGCACGCGCCCCTGCGATGGGCGGAATCCGAAGACGTTGTTGAAGGCGGCCGGATTGCGCAGCGAACCCATCATGTCGCTGCCATCGGCCACCGGCACCAAATGCATGGCCAGCGCTGCGGCGGCGCCACCGCTACTGCCTCCAGCGGTCTTGCTCGGGTCAAAGGCACAACCGGTAGCGCCGAACAACGGGTTGTAGCTTTGCGAGCCGAGGCCGAATTCCGGTGTGTTGCTCTTGCCGATAATGATCGCGCCGGCGGCCTTGATCCGCTCCACCATAATGCCGTCGCGTTCAGGGATGAAATCCTTGAACAACGGCGACCCCAGCGTGGTGCGGATGCCGCGGGTCAGCGACAGGTCTTTGACCGCATGGGGCAAGCCATGCATCCAGCCACGGTAGTCGCCCCGTGCCAGTTCGGCGTCGCGTAAATCGGCCTGAGCCAGCAGGTCCTCCGGCGCTTGCAGGCTGATCAGGGCATTGACTCGCGGATTGAAGCGATCGATATGGGCAAGATAAGCCTGCATCACTTCCCGGCAGGAAACCTGGCGCAAGCGGATGCGTTCGGCGAGTTGATGGGCCTGCAGCAGGACCAGTTCGCTGATGTTATTAGAAGTCATTGCAACGCTGCCTTTCGGACGGCTGGAGGAACACCCCGTCACCGTGACGGGGCGGTAGGAATCAACGCATCAGGCTGGTCCAGAGACGATCGGCCAGGCGGATCGCGCCTTCGCCGCAGGTCTTGCTGAACACCACCTGGGTACCTTCGGGAATGTGCAGCTCCGGGGCGTCCTTCAGGCTGGCGTCAAGGAACGGTTCCACGCCCTTGATCGGGCTCTGGTGCTTGAGGAAGTTCTGCGTCATCGCGGCATTTTCCGGCTGGCTGAGGAATGCGATGAACGCCTTGGCGTTCGCCGGGTTCTTGCTGCCCGCCGGGATAACCATGTTATCGACCCACGCCAGCACACCTTCTTTCGGATAAAGGTATTTCAGAGCGGGTTTCATTTCCCGGGCCCGCATGGACGAACCGCCCCAGAACGTCGACATGTCGATTTCACCAGAGGCAAGGTTTTCGCGAATCGAGCCAGCCTTCGAACTGTAGGTTTTGACGAAAGGCTTTTGCGCCTTGAGCAGGGTCAGCACTTGCTGCATCTGTTTGGGGTCTTCACTGCACAGTGGGATATTCAGGTACAGGCTGGCCATGTCGATGACTTCGCTGACCGAATCAAACATGTTGATTCGTCCCTGCAATTCAGCCGGCGGCTCGTAAAGTACTTTGTAGCTGTCGGCCGGACCTTTGTAGCGATCGGTGTTCAGCACCACGCTGGTGGTGCCCCAGATGAAGGGCATGGAATAGGCACCCTCCGGGTCCCAGGTGGGCTTTTTCAGGTTGTCGACGACGCTGGCATAGTAGGGCTCATTGACCGGGTCGAAGCGTTCCAGCAACTGTTCCTTGATCAGGATCGGTATGAATTGGTGCGACGGAATCGCCACGTCATAGCCAGCACCACCCTGTTTCAGTTTGGCCAGCAGTGTTTCGTTGGAGTCGTAGGAATCGACGGTGACTTCGATCCCGGTCTGTTTCTGGAACTTGGCGAGAATCTCCGGCGAAAAGTAACCGCTCCAGCTCACCACATTGAGTTTTTCCGCGGCCTGAACGCTGGCGACCAGGGTCAGCGGTAAGGTCAGGAACAACGAAGTGCCGATACTTTTAATCCACTTGCTCATGCTAATTCCCCACGGTTCGTAAAAAGGTCAGGCGTTCTTTTTGCCCAGCAGGTAAGAGAGACTGACGAACAGCACCGAGACGCCCAGGATCAGGGTCGAGACGGCGTTGACGTCGGGTGTTACACCCATGCGTAGCAGGCCGAAGATGAAGATCGGCAAGGTGGTGGTGCCCGCCTGGGAGACCATCATCGAGATCACGAAGTTATCCAGCGAAACGATGAAGGCCAACATCAGCCCGGAGACGATCCCCGGCATCAACAGCGGCAGAGTGACCTTGCGAAAGGTCCTCCATGGGCCGGCATAGAGGTCCGCCGAGGCTTGCTCCAGGGACAGGTCCATGTCGTTGAGCCGTGCGCGAATCGGCAGATACGTAAAGGGGATACAGAACACCGTGTGAGCGATGATCAGGTTGCCGTAGCCCAGGGACAGGCCAATGGTGGAAAACAGCGCGAGTGTGGCGACACCGACGACAATTTCCGGCAGCACCAGGGGCAACATGATCGCGCCCATGGACAGTTGCAGGCCCTTGAACTTTGCACCTCGCGAAGTACCGAGGGCGGCTAGCGTCGCGATGGCCGTGGCGACCATGCTCGCGCAGACCGCAATCAACAGGCTGTTGCCGGCCGCTTGTCGAAGCGCCTGGTTGGCAAACGCGGCGCGATACCAGTCGAGGCTGAAACCGGTCCACACCGTTGCGGACTGGTTGGCGTTGAAGGAGAACACCACCAGCACCACGATCGGTGCGTAGAGGTACAGGTAGAACAGGAAACTGAAACCGCCGAACCCCGGAAAGTCCTGCACGCTCAGCGTATTTCGGTTGAATAGACGCAGCATCATGCACCTCCCTTGGCGACGCGTTGGCGCTCGGCGCGCAGGGCATAAACGGTCAATACCAACATCACCGCCGCCATCAGCACTAACGAGAGCGCCGCACCGAATGGCCAGTTACGCGCATCGCTGAACTGCCTGAAGATGAGGTTTCCGAGCATCATCCGGGTGCCGCCACCCAGCAGTTCCGGAGCAATCATCGCCCCCAGACAAGGCACGAAGGTCAGGATGGCGCCGGCAAGAATTCCCGGTTTGGCGATGGGCAACACCACTTTTCGCAAGGTGCGCACGCGGCCGGCATAGAGGTCCTGAGCGGCTTCCAGCAGGCGGATGTCCATTTTTTCAAGCGTGGCGTAGATAGGCAGCACGACAAAGGGTGCGTAGGTATAGACCAGGCCCAGCAGCACCGCGCCGTCGGTATAGAGCATCTGCAATGGCTGGTCGATGAGGCCAAGGCCCATCAGGCTGTTATTGATCACCCCGGTATTACGCAGCAGCAGAATCCAGGCGTACGTGCGGATCAGCAGGTTGGCCCAGAAGGGTACCGTGATCAGAAAAATCAGCAGTCCGCGCCGATGCGCTGGCTGCATGGCCAGCCATACCGCCACTGGAAAGCCGATCAGCAACGTGATCAGGGTGGTTAACCCGGCGATGCCGATCGAACGCAAGGCGATGATCAGGTAGGAGTCGGCGAAGGTCAGGCTGTCGTCCAGTTGCCGTTCGAATAGCAGCGAGGTGTAGGCGTCGCTGCTGAAGACCTTGTTTACCCCACCGTAGGGGTTGGCTTCCATCAGCGAATAGCCGATGACGATCAGGATCGGTACGATCAGAAACAGGATGATGGCGATCAGTGCCGGGCTGACACCGAGGAAGCTCTGGAAGGCCCTGCGGCGTTCCAGGGTATTGGCAATCGGTAATGCGGACATGGCAAATCCTCGTGCTCAATCGTGCAGGACGCTGGCGCTACCGCGGTCGAACAGCAGACCGGCCTGGCTACCGACGGCGAAGCGCTGGCCAGGGTCGACGCTGTTGGGCGTGCGCACGGTGAGGCGCGAACCGTCGCTCAGGCGGACTTGGTATTGCAGGTCGGTGCCGAGATAAATCTGCGTATCGATCCGGCACGGCAGTGCACCCTCGGTGCTTTCGGGCACCAGATGCACACGCTCTGGACGTACGGACAACACAACCGTGTCACCGACCCGCGCGTCGCTGCAAAACTGTGCGGGCAGCGGGTAACCTGCTGGCCCGGCGAACCACGCCTGGCCTGCTTCGACACGCGTGACGGTACCTTCGATAAAGTTCGTTTCGCCGATGAAATCCGCTACAAAGCGATTGCGTGGACGTTCGTAAATGTCTTCCGGAGCCCCGACTTGCTGGACTTCGCCCTCGGACAAGACGGCGATGCGGTCGGACATGGTCAGGGCTTCTTCCTGGTCATGAGTGACAAAAATGAAGGTGATGCCAGTCTTGGCCTGGATGGTTTTCAGTTCTTCGCGCATGGCTTGGCGCAGCTTGAGGTCCAACGCCGATAGCGGCTCGTCCAGCAATAGAACCTTGGGATGTGGAGCCAGTGCGCGGGCCAGGGCGACACGCTGTTGTTGGCCGCCGGAGAGTTGTGCCGGCTTGCGTGCGGCGAACCGTTCCATCTGCACCAGGGCGAGCATCTCGCGCACCCTTTCGGCGATTTGCGCTTTGTTCAGGACTTTGCCCATGGGGTGCGATTCGAGACCGAAGGCCAGGTTTTCGGCGATGGTCATGTGCGGGAACAATGCGTAATGCTGGAACACCGTGTTGACCGGTCGTTCGAAGGGTGGGCGGTCGGCGATGTTTTCGCCGTAGAGCAAAATCTCACCCTCGGTAGGAAACTCGAACCCCGCGATCATCCGCAAGAGGGTGGTTTTACCGCAGCCTGACGGGCCGAGGAGGGTGAAGAATTCGTTATCGCGAATGTCCAGGTCGATGCTTTTCAGCGCCACCGGGCCAGCGTGTGGATCACCGTAGACTTTACGCACTGAGCGGATAGAGACCGCCAGCGTTTTTAGCGAATGCAGGGCATTCATGCGTTACCTCCGATTCCCCCATCACCTGCGCAGGCGCTGTTAATAGCGTTGCCGACGGCGATGGATATTGTTTTTTTTGAGCAGGATCGAATTACGTTTGGGTGTGGACCAGCTGCTTTTTTTTGTTGGGCTGTGGGGCGATTATCAGTGAGCGATTGCGGGAGCGAAACTTCAGATTTAACATAGGTACTGTTAAAAAAATTAATAGCTAAAGGCGTCCAGAACCATGCCTGATCACCGTTTGCCACCGCTCAATGCGGTGCGTGCCTTTGACGCCGCGGCCCGCCTGGGCAGCTACGTCGAGGCTTCGAAAGCCCTGCACGTGACCCAGCCCGCCATCGGGCGGCATGTGAAGTTGCTGGAGGAGTGGCTGGGCGTTCAACTGTTTGAGCGTACTTCGCGGGGCGTGACCCTGACGTTGGCGGGGGAGAAGTACTACAGCAAGATTTGCGCAGCCTTGCAGTTGATCATCGAGGCGGGAAAGGAGATACGGCCCAAGGATGCCGAACGGTGGCTGCGAATCATGGTGGTGCCGGGGTTCGCCAAGCGCTGGCTGACGCCACGCCTTGAAGCCATGCGTCACCTTCGGCCGGGTTTGAAGTTCGCCATCGAACCCAACTCCACCTTCAGCGATGTCGACGGCAAAAACGCCGACCTGGGCATTGTCTATGGCCTGGATCGGCAATACCCGCATTCACGCGCAAGCCTGATCTGTCCACGAGTCTTTCCGATCTGTACCCCGGGTTACCTGGCCAGCATCGACCCCATCGAGGGCCCGGCCGACCTGGTCAAACACAAGCTGATCCACGTCGACGACGGCGAGTGGTGGAATATGTGGTTCGCAGCCTATGGACTGGATGTTCACCTTAGCTCAGACATGCTTTACGTCAACAACGACCACGCGCTGTCCGTGGCCGAGAGCGGGCAGGGCATCGCGCTGGCCAATGAAGTGCTGGTGCGCGAAGAACTCGCCGCCGGCAAACTGGTGAAGGCACTGGACACCCAGGTGAAGCTGGATAGCTATCGGGTCTTGACGCCTACTGCCGAGTTGTCAGCGGATGTCGCGTGGTTCATCCAGTGGATGAAGACGGAATTGGAGAAAGAGTTCAGCGTCTGAACAGCCGTTGGATATCCGCCGAAGAGGGCCTGTTTTTTCCTCTCTCGATTGAGCCTTCTTTTGGTCTGGGTCGACTTGATCAGTCCCATCAGCGCAGCTGCACGCTTGCCGTTGCGCAACGCCACGTCCGCTGAAACGCCGTGCTTGAGCACCCCGCCGAGTCTCGTGGAATCCCTGAGAAAAAAATCCTTTACATAAATTTTGAGGCGTGCATTAATTCGTTCGCAGCCCGAACTAAGTAAGGGCGCAGTAAGACCACGCGGTTTTCTAGGAAGGGAGAATTCAAGATGAATGGAGTATTGGCTGAGTCGGCACTTGGACGTCGGGTGAATTACCAGACTGTGATGGAGTGTATTGTCCGCCAAGGCCCGATATCCCGCGCCCAGGTCGCCAAATTGACCGGGCTGTCCAAACAGACCGTATCGGAATTGGTTTCCATGCTCGAGGAGTCAGGCTGGGTACGTGAAGTGGGCAGCGTCCAGGGCAAGCTGGGTCGCACTGCGATTACCTACGAACTGAATCCAAAAGCAGGCTATGTCGCCGTCTGTGATCTGGGTGGAACCCATCTGAAGCTGGGGATTGCAGATGTTTCAGGGCACCTGATCGAAGAAACCCGTTCGCCGCTGAAGGACGGTGGTGCACAGGTGGAAGGGCAGTTGGCGCAGGGCATTAGCGACTTGCTGAAAAAGCACACTATCGAACGCAGCAAATTGCTGCAGGTTGTCGTCGGGGTGCCAGGGGTCGTTGATCGCAAAACCCGGCGAGTGCATCACTCGCCGAATTTGCCAGCATTGCCAGGAGCAGACCTTGAAGTCGCACTGTACCGAGCCTTAGGTGTGCCGGTGTTGTTGGAAAACGAAGTCAATCTGGCGGCCGTTGGGGAGTTGTGGCGAGGCCGTGGGCAGGCCAGCGATAGCTTCATCTTTGTCGCGATGGGAACCGGCATCGGGATGGGGGTCATCCTGGACGGCAAACTGTGGCGGGGTGCCCGCGGCGGCGCGGGTGAAATTGGCTACATGCCAGTGCTGAATGAAGATCTTGATCCTGAGGTGAAACGGCACGGCCCACTGGAAACGGTGTCGAGTGGTCAAGCGATCTTGCGTTTTTACCGAGAGCTCAGTGGCAATAGTGTTGACGAAGTACCTGAGGTATTTGACCGCGCCGCTGCAGGCGATGAGGTTGCCCAACAGGTTATCGACCAAGTGGCGCGAGGCTGCGCCAAGGCGATTGGGGCAACCGCCACCGTACTGGATCCGCAACTCTGCCTGTTAGGCGGCAGCGTTGGCGGGCGCCCCGAAATGCTGGAACGGGTCCGCTATTGGCTGGCGGACATGATGGATGATCCGCTGCCGCTGGAAGCCTGTGCCTTAGGCAAAAAAGCCGGACTACTCGGGGCCGTGGCAATTGCACTGCAAGAAGTTAATGGTCGGTACTTTTCCGCGCAACTTCCGAGTCAGCTGCAAGACAATGAGTTGTACTTAAGTAGAACCGCTATCCCGTAAAGAGTTTTAATAATAAAAAGAAGTGCATTAACCGGCTTGTCTGTGAGCCGACATTCCTCCCGCAAACATGAGAGATAACATGACAACGGTACGAATTGGTATTAACCCGATTACTTGGACAAATGACGATGTTCCGGAGTTAGGGGGCGATACGCCGCTGGAAGTCTGTCTGAGTGAAACAAAACTGGCAGGCTATGCGGGCTCGGAATTAGGAGGGAAGTTTCCGCGTCAGGCGGAAGTACTTCGCCCTATTGTTAAGGCACACGGGCTGGATATTGTTTCAGGCTGGTATGACGGAAGAATTGCAGAGAACGAGGTGGATGAAGAGTTCGACGCTATTTTGCCGCACCTGACATTGCTCAAGGAAATGGGCAGCAAAGTGGTTGTCTATGCAGACACCAGTTATGGCCGCCACGGCGCTATCCATGACCCGGCCTCCATTCGTCCAGAGTTACCGGATGGCGACTGGATCAGCTACGGCAAGAAAGTGACCCAGTTGGCGGAAAAGATGGCTGATTTTGGCGTGAAGATGGGCTACCACCACCACATGGGGACCGTCGTTCAAACCGATTATGAGATAGACCAGCTGATGCAACACACGGGTGAGGCGGTAGGCTTGCTCTTTGATACGGGGCATTGTTTGTATGCCGGGGGCGATCCTTACGCACTGGTTCGCCGTCACGCCAAACGCATTAATCATGTTCATTTGAAAGATGTTCGAAAAGACCAGCTGGAAAAAGCCTTGAAAGAAGACTTGAGCTTCATGGGCGCAGTGATGAATGGCATTTTCACGGTAACGGGCGACGGTGTGATTGATTACGCGGACATTTTGAAAGTCCTGGCGGAAAACAATTACAGCGGTTGGCTGGTCGTTGAAGCCGAGCAGGATCCGAATAAAGCGAATCCGCTGGTGTATGCAACGATGGGTTACAAGAATACCAAGCAGTTGGCAGAAAGTGCAGGCTTCACTGTCAAATCCTGAATTTCCAAATCGGTTTCACCATTAGGAAAGAGATACGTCTATGCAAAAGAAATTGCGTGTTGGTGTCTTAGGGGCTGGGTTAATTGCTCAACTCGAACATATTCCGAATATCTTGAAGTTGAGTGGGCTGTTTGAACTGGTCGGTATCGCGGATGCTTCGGCGACCGTACGCCAATTCTTCCACGACAAGCATTTGCCCGTGTATGAATCGCATCAACAATTGCTGAGCCAGGGCGAGCCGGAAGCGATCTTTGTGTGTTCGCCGGATTGCTACCACGCCGACATGGTGATCGATGCGCTTAATGCCGGTTGCCATGTCTTCACTGAAAAGCCCATCTGCTACAGCCTGGAGGACGTCGCCCGTATCAAACAGGCACGTGATGCCAATGGTCGGGTTTTGCAGGTTGGCTACATGAAGCGCTTTGACCCTTCTTACCTGCTGCTGCGCGACATGTTGCCCGAAGACGGCGCCAAGCTGCGCATGGTCAGTGTGGAAGTGTGCGATCCGGACTCCTGGCCGTTCCGTGAACATCAGGGCGAACTGGTATTCGCCAATGATATTCCTCAAGCGCTCAGAGACGAGTTCAAGACCCGGCAGCGTGAGCAAGTGGTCCAGGCACTGGGCGGGCAGCCCGATGAAAACAGCTTCCGTGGTTTTACGGGTGCGTACTGTTCAAGCCTGGTGCATGACATCAACGTTGTTCATGGGCTGCTGCAAAAAATGAATGTTTCCACGGTCGGCGTCGAAGCGGCCACCTTCTTTGCCAACGGCGACGGCGGGCAGGCCACGGTGCGGCTGAATACGCAAACCAGCCTGTGGCAAATGATGCACCTGACCGTTCCACAGGTGGCGGAGTATCACGAGCGCATCTCGCTGTATTTTGATGACGCCGTGTACCACCTGGAATTCCCATCGCCTTATCTGAACCACTTCCCCACTCGCTTGACCGTGTGGAAGTCCGATGGGCAGCACTCACAGAAAACCGAGCACCGGGCCAACTACAAGGAAGCCTTTGTCGAGGAGATCAAATATTTCTGGGAAACCATTGTCAACGAGAGCACGCCGCTCAACACCCTCGAAGATGCCGAACGCGACACACGTCTGCTGTCCGCAATGGGACGCACCGCACTAAACAACTCAACACGTTCGATGTGAGAGGTGAGTATGCGCAAGCTGAAAATGGCAGTGATCGGTGCCGGTGTCATTGGGAAAATGCACATCCAGAATCTGGTAAAAGGTGTGGACGGCGCAGAACTGGTGGCAGTGGCCTCTCCCTCGATCGGCAAGCACAAGGAATGGCTGACTAACGCAGGCGTCAGAAATCAATTCGCTGATTACAAGGAAATGCTGGCGAGTGTGGAGGTTGATGCGGTGTGCATCTGCTCCGCCACCACCGCTCACCTGGAAATCGTCAAATACGTCGCCGGGCTTGGCAAGGCGATGTTCTGCGAAAAACCGCTGGATGTTGACTATCGCCAGAGCAAGGAAATTGCGGCCATCGTCAAAGAAGCCGGCGTGCCGTTCCAGGTCGGCTTCAATCGACGCTTTGATGCGCAGTTTCGTCAATTGCATCAGGTAGTCAGTGGTGGCGAAATCGGCAACCCTCAGGTGGTGAAAATCACCTCGCGCGAAGCTGAGCTTCCACCACGCGGCGCACTCAAGTCGGCCGGTAATGTCTTTATCGACATCCATGTGCATGACTTCGATATGGCGCAGTACCTGATGGGCGACACCATCGAGCGGGTGTATGTCGAAGGCGGGGCCATTGCCGACCCATCGCGTGCGGATGAAGAAGGGTTTGTTGACACTACAGTCATCACACTGAAGTTCGCCAACGGTGGCGTAGGGGTGATTGATTGTTCATTGAATGCTGTTTATGGTCATGACCAATTGGCGGAGGTGCTGGGCTCCAAGGGGCTCGCGAAAATCCACAACCTCACGCCGACAACTGTAGAAATCTTCAAGGAAGAGGGCGTCAAGACAGAGAAGCCTTATTTCAACTGTCTTGATCGTTACCCGCTATCTTATGCCAGCGAACTCGCTGCCTTTGCCCATAGCGTACTGAATAATAAACCTGTGCTAGTGGGCGCTAAAGAATCCCTGCAAGCCGAAAGAGTAGCATTGGCAGCAGATATTTCTTTAAAGGAACAACGTCCGGTATTTGTAAGGGAAGTCAACTGAAAGTTCGGAAGTCAACAATAAACATAAGAAGACAGTCCACTTTAGGAGATTCACCATGAAGTCGCGGATCAAACATACATTGTTCCACGGTGTTGTAACTGCTGTTTTAACTTCGGCAGTCATGATTCCGTCCATGTCCAATGCTGCAGACGAACCTGTGCGCATTGCCTTTGTTACACACGGGCAAGCGGGTGACTCTTATTGGAATGCATTGAAGAAAGGCATGGAGGATGCGGCCAAGGAAACCGGCGCAAAAGTGTCTTACCAGGCCCCTGAAGCCTTTGACCCGATCGCCATGTCGCGCATGATCGATGCAGCCGTCGCTGCCAAAGTCAATGGATTGGTCGTATCGGTGCCTGATGCGAACGCCCTGCAAAAGTCGATCAAGGCTGCCGATGCTTCCGGTATTCCAGTGATTGTCGTCGACTCCGGTGAAGACGACGTAAAAAAGGTCGGTGCAAAGTTTTATGTGGGTAGCGCTGCCGAGTACTCCGCCGGGAAGATGGCCGGTGAGCGTTACAAGGCGGCCGGGGTGAAAAACCCGATCTGTCTGAATCACGAAGTCGGTAACGTGGCTATCGATGACCGTTGCCGTGGATTCAAGGACGGCATGGGTGGCAATGCTCCGGTTGTGGCCATGACGCTGGACCCGACCGACATCACCTCGCGAGTGGGCGCCTATCTGGCCAGCCACCCGGAGGTGGACGGCATCCTGGCGACCAGTTCCAGCGTGGCGAACGTGTTGATTGTCGACTTGCGCAAGAAAGGAACGTTAACCAAGTACAAGTTCGGCAGTTTTGATGTGTCCCCTGAGTTGCTCGACGGTGTGGCCAAAGGCGACGTGTTCTTTGCACTGGATGCACAACAATACATGATGGGCTACTTGCCCGTTGTCATGCTCACCAAGCAAGCCAAGTATGGTCTGCTGCCATTGAACAATGTGTACACCGGTCCGCTGTTCGTCAGTACCAAGGTGGACGCGGAAAAAGTATTGACGCTCAGTAAACTAGGCTACCGCTAATCTCACCATTAACCCGGCCACATAACGGGCGTTGCAGTGGGATAAACGCAAAAAACAGCGACTTCCGAAGTCATGAATTCGCTCTTTGTGTGGCCGAAATATACGGGGCATGAAATGAAAACAACAATAAAAATCGGCATCGTAGGCTTGGGTCGTATTGGTAAGAACCATGCGCGCAATCTGGCACAGCGGGTACGTGGTGCAGAGCTGATCGCGGGTTCCAGTCCGGTTGCCGCTGAACGTGAGTGGGCCGGGAAAGAGCTGGGTATCACGCGACTTTATGAAAACATGGAGTCGCTGCTGGCAGACAAGGACGTCGATGCCGTGTGGCTTGCCACCCCGACGTCATTGCATGCCGAGCAAATTGTGTCGGCACTCGAAGCCGGTAAACACGTATTTTGCGAAAAACCATTGGCACTCACCGAAGCAGAGTGCGAGCGGGTCCTGGCGGCGGCCGACAAGTACGCTTCGCAAACGGTCATGATCGGGTTCATGCGTCGCTACGATCCGGCGTATGTAGACGCCAAGCGTCTGTTGAACAATGGCGATCTGGGCCGACTGTTCCGCCTGCATTGCGCTTCGCTGGATGCGATTGATACCAATGGCTTCTTTGTTGATTTTGCGCCGACCTCGGGCGGTCTGTTCCTGGACTGCAGCATTCACGACATCGACGTCGCCCTTTGGATGACTGACGGTGCAAAACCTGTGTCGGTTTCCGCCACCGGTATCCGCGCCATGTACCCTGGCCTGGCCGCCTGCAATGACGTCGATACCGCCACCGCCACCGTTCTATTCGAGAACGACATTCTCGCGACGTTTCATGCCTCCCGCACTTCCCATCACGGCGATGAAACCTCGTTGCAGTTGGTGGGGACCGATGCCTCCCTGGCACTTGGCGTAGGCGGAACCCCGGTTTCAGAAGTCAGTGTGCAGAAGGGCAATGCCAACCACTGCGATAGAGTGGTGGATTTCTTTGGCCGGTTTGAGCAAGCCTTTGTCCTGGAAGCACAAGCCTTTATCGATGCCGTCAGCAGTGGCGACACCTTGAGGGGCCGCTTGTTAGAGGCACAAGCCGCCACCCGTATTGGCGTTGCCATGCGGGAAGCGTTGGAACAACAAAAAATCGTTAACTTCGATAACTGATCAGTATCCGGGATTTCATTGGTCGCACTGTCGAGCGCATCAAGCCCACTGGCCCGCGCTCGATAGGCATCGTTGTATCAATGGCTTCCTAGTTTATTTGGAAATAGTAATTTCTAGACCAAATGGAGAAGAAAATGAATGCCACAAGTGTTGAAGTGCCCAAAAGCATCCAGATAACAAAGAAGGGTGTTGGCAGCGATTCAAAACGGTTAACCAAACAATCGATTTTCGCGCGTGTTATGCATCGCCCGGAATCAGGTGCGGTATCGGGTCTGCTGTTTGTTTATGTGTTCTTTCTCTTGTTTGCGAACGGCAGCGGGATGTTTGGCGCCGAAGGGATGCTGAATATTTTCAAAGTGGCCGCCGAGCTTGGGATTTTGGCGGTGTCGGTTTCCTTGCTGATGATTGCGGGTGAGTTTGATCTATCGATCGGATCCATGATTGCTCTTTCGGGGCTAATGATCGGCGTTGGCGTTTCCAAATTGGGATTGTCATTACCGGTCGCGGTGATGATGGCGTTTGTATTCAGTTTGATGATCGGCGCGTTCAACGGTTATTTGGTGGTCCGCACCAAATTGCCATCGTTCATTGTGACCTTGGCGACAATGTTCATCTTGCGCGGTGTCGCCGTAGCGGTAACCCGTCTATTGACCGGTAAAACGCAAATTTCTTATGTCGTGAATGAACTCAATGAAAACTCCTGGGTAGTGTCCATTTTTTCGGGGCACCTCTTTGGCGGTCTGTTCCAGTACCTCGCGGAACACGGTGTGATCACGATGCGGCCGGATGGGCTGGCGTCAGTACCCGGTATTCCGGTGTCGATCCTGTGGTGGGTAGTTGTTACGGCGCTGGCGACCTGGGTATTGCTGCGCACACGACTGGGCAACTGGATCTTCGCCACGGGCGGGGATGCCAATGCCGCACGCAACATGGGCGTGCCAGTTGATAGAGTAAAAATATACCTGTTCATGTTCTCGGCATTGATGGCGACGCTGTTTGCCACCATACAAGTTTTGGAGTCGGGGTCTGCCGACACCATGCGCGGTATCCAGAAAGAATTTGAAGCCATTATTGCCGCGGTTATTGGGGGTTCCTTATTGACCGGGGGATATGGTTCTGCGGTGGGTTCCATGGTCGGCGCGTTGATTTTCGGTACTGTTCAAGTTGGCATGTTCTACACCGGCATCGATACGGATTGGTTCAAGGTTTTCCTGGGACTGATGGTTCTGATTGCGGTGTTGTTTAACGATTACATCCGCAAGATGGCAACCAGCAGCCGATAAGTTTCTACAGGAGATTTAAAATGCTTCCAGTCATTGAACTTGCCAATGTCAGAAAAACCTTCGGTTCCGTGGTTGCCCTTCAGGGTGTGTCATTTGATGTTTGTCCAGGCGAAGTGCATTGCTTGCTTGGGGATAACGGTGCGGGCAAGTCCACCCTGATTAAGGTGTTGTCTGGTGTGCATCAGCCCAGTGCCGGCGGCATTCGTATCAACGGCAAGGATGTCTTGTTCAAGAGCCCGCGCGATGCCTATCAGGCCGGTGTCGCAACCGTGTTTCAGGACTTGGCCATGCTGCCTTTGATGAGTATCAGCCGTAACTTCTTCCTGGGGCGTGAACCGACCAAGGGCCGAGGCTTGCTGCGGCGTTTTGATGCGAAGTACGCCGATCAAGTGACCCGTGAAGAAATGGTACGGATCGGCATCGATATTCGTGATCCGGCGCAGGCCGTCGGCACCCTGTCGGGTGGCGAGCGGCAAGGGTTGGCCATCGCTCGAGCGACCTATTTCGGCGCCAAAGTCTTGATCCTGGATGAGCCGACTTCAGCGTTGGGTGTCCACCAGGCCAGCATGGTCTTGAAATATATAGCCAAGGCCAGAAACGACGGCATCGGCGTGGTGTTTATTACCCACAACATCAACCACGCCTACCCGATTGGCGACCGCTTCACCCTGCTCAATCGAGGCACAAACCACGGTACCTACAAGAAAACCGATATTTCTCGCGAAGAAATCTTGCGTGTGATGGCCGGTGGTGAGGACTTGGACACGCTCGTGGAGACGCCGGGCGTTGTGATTTGAGTGATCAAGATTACGAGGGCTGAAAATGGGAAATCTAACGAAGTTTGCAAATGATCGCCCTTTAGATCTCATTTGCCTTGGGCGTTTACTGGTCGACCTTTATGCCACCAACATCGGGGCACGCCTGGAAGATGTCAGCCACTTTGCCAAATACCTGGGCGGCTCTTCCGGTAACGTGGCGTTCGGCACTGCCCGGCTGGGCCTGAAGTCGGCGATGTTGAGTCGGGTGGGTAACGATCAGATGGGGCAGTTTCTGATCGAGACACTGGCGGCAGAAGGCTGTGATGTATCGCAACTCAAGCGCGACCCGGAACACCTGACTGGCCTGGTGTTGCTCGGTATCAAGGATCGCGAGAGCTTCCCGCTATTGTTCTATCGCGACCATTGCGCTGATATGGCGCTTTCAGCCAGTGATATCGATGAATCCTTCATCGCTTCCAGCAAAGCGCTGGCCATTACCGGCACGCACTTCTCGCAACCCGGCGTGCACGCCGCTGCCAGCCTTGCCCTCGACTTTGCTCGTCGCAATAACGTGCGCACGGTGCTGGATATCGACTACCGTCCAGTCCTGTGGGGGCTTACTGCAAAGGGTGATGGCGAAACCCGGTTTATCGCCGACAGCAGCGTCACCCAACACCTGCAAGCCATTCTGCCGAAGTTCGACCTGATCGTCGGGACCGAGGAGGAGTTTCGTATCGCCGGCGGCATGGACGATCTGATCGCCTGTCTGCGGGTGGTGCGACAGGTATCGGACGCCACGCTGGTGGTAAAGCTCGGTGCACTGGGGTGCGTGGTGATCGAGGGCGCGATCCCCGCCCGAATAGAAGATGCCGGTGTACAGCGGGGCGTCCAGGTGGAAGTGCTCAATGTACTGGGTGCCGGTGATGCCTTCCTGTCTGGCTTCCTGTCAGGTTGGTTGCGTGGCGAGGACTACACGGCCTGCTGCCGCAATGCCAATGCCTGCGGTGCCCTGGTAGTGAGCCGCCATGGTTGTGCGCCGGCCATGCCGACGCAGGCGGAACTGAGTTATTTCCTCGAAACTCAACCGGTGCGGCCGGCCGCGGACAAGACCCTCAATCACTTGCACCGCGTGACGGTAGCGCGCCAACAGTGGGACGAGCTGCTGGTGTTGGCCTTCGATCACCGCGTCCAGCTGCTCGAATTGGCTCGGCAGGGCGGTCTGCCCGAGTCGAGCATCGGCAAACTCAAGCAACTGCTGGTCGAGGCAGTGGCCGAGGTGGAAAAGCAATACGGCCTGGCCGGCAAGGTCGGGATTCTGGCTGACGACCTCTATGGCCAGGATGCCCTGAACGATGCGACAGGTCGCGGCTGGTGGATCGGTCGCCCGGTCGAGTTGCCGTTGTCCAATCCGCTTCAGTTCGAGTGGGGACGGTCAATCGGCTCACATCTGCTCAGTTGGCCCAAGGAACATGTGATCAAGTGCCTGGTGCAGTACCACCCGGATGACACGCTTAAAAACCGTCTGGAGCAGGAGGCACAGCTGCTGGCGCTCTACCAGGCGGCTCAGGTGTCGGGTCACGAATTGCTGCTGGAAGTGATTCCTCCCAAGAAAATGCAGCAGTGGCCGGACACCGTCTACCGCGCATTGCAGCGTCTTTACGACCTGGGTATCGCTCCCGAATGGTGGAAGCTGGAGCAAGTCTCTGCGCCGATGTGGCAGCAGATTGATGCGTTGATTCATGCGCGCGATCCGTACTGCCGTGGCGTGGTGTTACTGGGGCTCAATGCACCGGCCGAGTCCCTGCGTGAGGGCTTCCGGGCCGCACGCGCCTCGAAGACCTGCCGCGGTTTCACGGTTGGCCGCACCATTTTCTACGAACCCAGCCGCAAATGGTTCCAGGGTGAACTCAACGATGAAGGGGTCAAGCGTGAAGTCGCGGCCAACTTCGTGGAGCTGATTCAAGCCTGGCGTGAAGAGTCCGGGAGGGCTGCCTGATGTCCACTATTCGATTGACCATGGCCCAGGCACTGGTGCGTTATCTTGCCGCGCAGCGGGTCGAGATCGACGGCGAGCGTCTGCCGCTGTTCGCAGGCTGTTTTGCCATCTTCGGCCACGGCAACGTGGCGGGTGTCGGCGAAGCGCTCTACCAGCAGCGCGAGGATTTCCCCACCTATCGTGCGCACAATGAGCAGGGCATGGCGCATGCCGCGATTGCCTACGCCAAGGCGCACTTTCGCAAGCGCATGATGGCGGTGACCACCAGTATTGGCCCGGGTGCCACCAATCTGGTCACGGCTGCCGCGCTGGCCCACGTGAATCGGCTACCGGTGCTGCTGTTGCCTGGCGACGTGTTTGTTTCACGGGCACCGGACCCGGTGCTGCAGCAAATTGAAGACAGCGTCGATGGAAGCGTGTCGGCCAACGACAGCTTGCGGCCGGTGTCGCGCTACTTCGACCGCATCATTCGCCCCGAGCAATTGCTGACGGCCTTGCCGCGTGCGATCTCGATTTTGACCGACCCGGCCCAGTGCGGCCCAGTGACACTGGCCTTGCCGCAGGACGTGCAAACCGAGGCCTATGATTACCCGGTTGAATTTTTCAACGAGCGGCTGGTGCGCATTCGCTGCCTGACGGCTGCCGAGGATGAGCTGGCCGAGGCCATCCAGGCGATTCGCCAGGCCAGCAAACCAGTGATCGTATCCGGTGGGGGTGTGCTGTACTCCGGCGCCGGTGCCGCATTACGTTCCTTCGCCGAGACCTTCGGTGTTCCGGTCTGTGAAACCCAGGCGGGTAAGAGCGCCTTGCCGTGGGACCACCCGCTGCAACTAGGGGCAGTGGGTGTGACCGGTTCACCGGCGGCCAACGAGCTGGCGAGCGAGGCTGACCTGGTATTGGCCGTCGGCACCCGTTTGCAGGACTTCACGACGGGCTCGCACAGCTTGTTCGGCCAGGCCCGGTTATTGTCGATCAACGTCAACACCTTCGATGCGCTGAAATGGCGTGGTCTAGGTCTGGTGGCGGACGCTCGCTGGGCATTGGACCAACTGACCCGACAACTGGGCAGCGACTGGCAGGCCGAGGCGCAATGGACCGAGCGTGCGCGCCGGTTGGCGCACGGTTGGCGCGAAACAGTACAGGGCGTCACCCGCCGGTGTGAAGCGCCGGGCGCTGGCTACCTTCCCTATGATGCCGAAGTGATTGGTGCGGTACAGCGTTCGCACCCGGACTCTGCCCGGCACGACATCGTGGTGTGTGCCGCTGGCACGCTGCCTGCCGAGCTGCACAAATTGTGGCGAGCGGGCACGGCAGGCGCCTACCACATGGAGTACGGCTACTCCTGCATGGGCTATGAAGTGGCGGGGGGGCTGGGGGTGAAGATGGCCCGCCCGGAACGGGAAATCATCGTGATGGTGGGCGATGGGTCCTACCTGATGATGAATTCGGAATTAGCGACGTCGGTGATGCTGGGTCAAAAGCTGATCGTGGTGTTGCTGGACAACCGAGGTTACGGCTGCATCAACCGTTTGCAGCAGGCCTGTGGTGGCGAGCCCTTCAACAACATGCTCGAAAACTGCCTGACCGGCCCCCAGGGGTTGCCTGAAATCGACTTCGCGAAACACGCGCAAGCGCTGGGCGCCAAGGCCGAACATGTGACCGATATCGCCGGGCTGGAAACGGCCATGGTACGCGCCAGGCAAAGCCAGCGCAGTTATGTGGTCGTTATCGATACCGATGCGCGGCGTACTACCCAGGAAGGCGGCTGCTGGTGGGAAGTCGCGGTACCGCAAGTATCGCAGCGCTCACAAGTGCAAGAGGCGCGTGCCGCCTATGAGTCGGCCAGAAAGGTGCAGCGCATCTAAGGGGGAACAACATGAGCCTATTAGTCAAAGCGGCCAAGTGTGGGCACGAGCGGGTCAAAGTGACTCCGGAGTCGGCAGGTTGGGGGCATGTCGGCTTTGAAGTCCGGCAATTGGCCGCCGGGGAGTCGATCAGCCTGCATGAAGCGGAACGCGAGACCTGTGTGGTCCTGCTGTGTGGCGTGGTGTCGGTGAGCGCGGGCGATCTGCACTGCAAGGAGATAGGCGGGCGTACAGGTCCGTTCGATGAGCAGGCACCCTATGCGCTGTATTTGCCGCCCAGGCTGGCAGCACAGATCATCGCCCACAGCGACGCGGAGATCGCGCTGTGCACCGCGCCGGCCGAAGGCAAGCTGCCAGCGCGCTTGATTGAGCCCGCCAGCATCCGCCGTTCGGTCCGCGGTGTTGCCGCCAATACCCGGTACATCACCGATATCCTGCCTGCCGACCAGCCAGCGGAGTCGTTGCTGGTGGTGGAGGTGCGCACGCCGCAGAGCCACAGTTCGAGCTACCCACCGCACAAGCACGATACCGATGCGATACCCCATGAAAGCGTGCTCGAGGAAACCTACTACCACCGTATCAGCCCGGCGCAGGGTTTCGTCTTTCAGCGCGTGTACACCGATGATCGCAGCCTGGATGAGGCCATGGCGGTCGAAGACGGCGACGTGGTGATGGTGCCGCGCGGTTACCACCCCGTCGTGGTGCCGTACGGCTATGAAAGCTATTACCTGAATGTTATGGCCGGTCCGACCCGCCAGTGGTGTTTCAAGAACGATCCGGTGCACGAATGGCTGACCACACAGGGGCCTGGGCAACCGGGCACGGTCCCGGAGCGCTAGTTCGTCCATCCCTCCACTTCGAACCAAAGGTCTTCAATCATGAGTAGCATCCATCATCTGATCAACGGCGAGCACGTTGCCATCGCCGGTCGTACTGCGCCCGTGTACAACCCGTCGACCGGCGAAGTGATCCACCAGGTTTCGCTTGCCGATCGCGCAACGGTTCAACAGGCGATATCCGTTGCGACGGCGGCCTTTCCCGCATGGCGCCAGACCCCTGCTGCCAAGCGTGCCCAGATCATGTTTCGGTTCAAGCAACTGCTTGAGCAAAACGAGGCCAGGATCGCCCGGATGATCAGCGAAGAGCACGGCAAGACACTGGAAGACGCTGCGGGCGAACTCAAGCGCGGTATTGAGAACGTGGAGTTCGCGTGCTCCGCCCCGGAAATCCTCAAGGGTGAATACAGCCGCAATGTGGGGCCGAATATCGATGCCTGGAGTGATTTCCAGCCAATCGGTGTGGTGGCCGGTATCACCCCGTTCAACTTCCCGGCCATGGTTCCACTGTGGATGTATCCGCTGGCCATCGTTTGCGGCAACTGCTTCATCCTCAAGCCTTCGGAACGTGATCCCAGCTCCACTTTGTATATTGCTGAACTGTTGCTCGAAGCGGGTCTGCCCAAAGGTGTTATGAGCGTCGTGCACGGCGACAAGGAAGCCGTCGATGCCCTGATTGAAGCACCCGAAGTCAAAGCCCTGAGCTTCGTCGGTTCGACACCGATCGCCGAATACATCTACGCAGAAGGCACCCGGCGTGGTAAGCGAGTGCAAGCGCTGGGCGGCGCGAAAAACCATGCCGTGTTGATGCCTGATGCTGACCTGAACAATGCCGTGAGCGCCTTGATGGGGGCTGCCTACGGTTCCTGCGGCGAGCGCTGCATGGCAATCTCGGTCGCGGTTTGTGTGGGTGACCAGATTGCTGATGCGCTGATCCAGAGGTTGGTGCCGCAGATCCAGGCGCTGAAAATTGGTGCCGGAACCTCCTGCGGTCTGGACATGGGTCCACTGATCACCAGCGCCCATCGTGACAAAGTGAAAGGCTACGTCGATGAGGGTGTTCAAAGCGGAGCTGAACTGGTTGTCGATGGCCGCGGACTTCAGGTTGCCAATCAGGAAAATGGCTTCTTTCTGGGCGGTTGCCTGTTCGACCGTGTCACCCCGCAGATGCGGATCTACAAAGAAGAGATCTTCGGGCCGGTATTGTGCATCGTGCGAGTCGACAGTCTTGAACAAGCCATGCAGCTGATCAACGAGCATGAATACGGGAATGGCACCTGTATCTTTACCCGTGATGGCGAGGCGGCCCGACTGTTCTGTGATGAAATCGAAGTCGGCATGGTCGGGGTGAACGTTCCATTACCGGTTCCCGTGGCTTATCACAGCTTTGGTGGCTGGAAGCGTTCGCTGTTCGGCGACCTTCACGCATACGGCCCCGATGGGGTTCGTTTCTATACACGCCGCAAGGCCATTACACAGCGCTGGCCGCAGCGTGCCAGTCACGAGGCGGCGCAATTTGCATTCCCGAGTAACAGCTGAGGCGGGTCATTTGGGGGCGGGCAGGGCTGAGCAGGATTACTTTTTCGGCGATTTACCGCTGGTGGGCACGTGCAGGTAAGCCATCACGCTTTCAGTCAATTCGGTCGCCAGCTTCACCGCTTCCTTGTTGCGAGCCATCACGCCTGCCACCAAGCCTTCGATCAAGGCGAGCACCGCGATGTTGGAACTGGTCAATACCGGATGGTCGGCGGGAGCGAACAGCACGTGTTCGGCGATGCTGGTGAGGGGGGAGGCGGGTGAATCGGTAATCGCTAGCACCGAAGCGCCACGCTCATGGGCGAAGCGGGCGAGTTGCAGGGTGTCGAGGGAATACCGTGGCAGGGAGATCGCCAGCAGCACATCCTGGTCGGTGATCGCGGCCAGCCGGTAAGCGGCGTTTTCGTTGCCGCCCTCCATGCTGATGGCGGTGGCGTCTGCACAGAAGGGCATCAGGGTCGAGGCGGCGAGGCCAGCGAAGTAGACACTGTTGCCAAAGCCCAGGATGTAAATTTTGCGCGCTTGGGTCAGGCAGGTGACAAACGCTTCAAAAGCGTCTTCGTGATTGTTGGTCGCTGCCGTGGCGAGGTTGCTGCTGGCGCTCTGGATTTGCTCATGCAGGCCAAACGCGCCATCGGGCCGATGTGCCAGTTCGTTACGCAGTTTATCGACTGGCGACACCATCTGCTGCAACGTCGCGACCAGCTCGGCCTTCATGCCGGTGTAGCCACCCAGGTTCAGCGCCTTGGCCAAGCGGTTGACCGCAGCGGGCGAAGTGGAGGTTTCGTGCGCCATCTCCTCGATGGTCAGCGTCGCCGCCTTCAGGGGATGACGCAGAATAAAGTCCGCCACCTTGCGCAACGACGGCTGCAAGTCGGAAACGATCTCCGCCAGTTTGCGCATCACCGGCGCGGCATAGACCGTGGTGTTTTTCGAAGGTGTCGGCATATCCGGCTCAACATTTCCTGAGGGCATAAGGTTGGCTGGAGTGTATCTGAAGCCAACCCTTGGTTAAGCAATTTCAGCCACAACACATACCTTGTAGCAGCTGGCGAAGCCTGCGTTCGGCTGCGTGTAGGAGCGAGCTTGCTCGCGAAGATGGAACATCCGACACATTTTCTGTGGCTGAACGACCATCGCGAGCAAGCTCGCTCCTACACGCTGGCATTACCCAACCGGATTATTTCAAGCTGCCGGCCAGGAACTGCTGGAGACGCTCGGACTGTGGCTTGACCAACACTTCACGTGGGTCACCACGCTCTTCGACCTGGCCCTTGTGAAGGAACACCAGTTGGTTCGACACCTCGCGGGCAAAGCCCATTTCGTGGGTCACGACCACCATCGTGCGGCCTTCGAGTGCGAGGTCCTGCATGACTTTGAGCACTTCGCCGACCAGCTCGGGATCGAGTGCCGAAGTCGGTTCATCGAACAGCATCACTTCCGGTTCCATGGCCAGAGCACGGGCAATCGCCACACGCTGCTGTTCGCCGCCGGACATATGCGCCGGATAAGCCTCCATACGGTGCGCCACGCCGACTTTGTTCAGGTAATGCTCGGCTTTTTCCCGGGCTTCTTTCTTGCCTATTCCCAGCACATGCACCGGCGCTTCCATGACGTTTTCAAGGGCGCTCATGTGCGACCACAGATTGAAGTGCTGAAACACCATCGACAGTCGAGAACGCATGCGTTGCAACTGCTTGGGGTCGGCGGCTTTGAGCCCGCCGAGTTTGTTGGTCACCAACTTGAGTGGCTCGCCATTGAGCACAATGTTGCCCGAGTTGGGCTGCTCCAGCAGGTTGATGCAGCGTAAAAAGGTGCTTTTGCCTGAGCCGCTGGAGCCGATGATACTGATCACGTCGCCAGCTTTCGCCTCCAGCGACACGCCCCTGAGCACTTCGTGGGTGCCGTAGCTTTTATGCAGATTCTGAATTTCAAGTTTGTACATGGTTTCAACTCTCTGGAGTCAGTCGCTGAGCAAGCGGCCTTGGCGAATGGGGGTGCTACCGGCCACTTTGGCCAGCCACAAACCGGGCTGGGCAAAGCGCAGGCGTTCGCGGGCGTAGAGAATGCCGTCGGTACTGGCGCGCACCACGCTGTGCCGATCGCTCAGCGGATCAATCACTTCGAACAGGGGATCACCCACCTTGACCCGTGCCCCCAGCGGTTGCAGAAAACTCACCACGCCGGGGTGCGGCGCGTAGGCGTACTGCGCGCCAGCGAACGGCGTCGCTTCACAGCGGGTAGGTGGCGCAACCGGCCAGTCACCGCTGATCAGGCCTTGTTCGGCGAGATAGCCGAGAATAGCCTCAGCGCTGTCAAGGCATGGCTCGCTTTCGGTATCGGCCATCCCGCGTAACTCGATGGTGGTGGCCACGCACGCCAGCGGAATATTGGCGTGCGCAAAACGCTCGGCCAGTCGCAACCAGGGGATCGCGCAAGCTTCATCGAAGGCATTGCCTCCCGCGGCTTCGGCCAATAGCGCAACATCGGCTCCCAGGCGCGCGGCCAATGAGCCTAACCGTGGCCAGTTTTGCGGCATGCTGTAAAGCAGCATGACCGACTCGAAGTCGCAGTGCAGGTCCAGGACCACATCCGCGTCACACGCATGCTGCATCAACAAACGGCGCAGACCCTCGAGTTCCGATGTCGGTACCGGCAAGTCGCTGAGGACATCGCCCATGGCGCGGCGGATCAGTGCCACGTTGGCGTCGGCATCGTCTGCCAGTTGACCTTCCAAACGCGCCGCCACCGCTTCGACCAGCTCCGGGAAGTCGCGATTGAAATTCTTGCCGCTGGAAAACTCAAAGCGACCTTGATGGGTGGCCTGGAACATCTGTGCGATACCGATCGGATTGGCCATCGGCACCAGTTCGATCACCCCGGTCAGGCGGCCTTGTTCTTCCAGTTCACGCAATCGGCGCTTGAGCTCAATGGCAACGCGCATTCCCGGCAGTTCGTCGGCATGCAGTGAGGCCTGGATATACGCCTTGCGCGGTCCACTGCCAAAGCGAAACAGCGACAGCTGTCGTTCAGTGCCCAAGGCACTCCACGGCAAAAGGTATTGAATGTGCTTCATAAAACTCCTTAGTGCTTGCGCGGTGCCAGGTACGCCAACCAACGGCGCTCGGCCAGCTTGAACAGACGAACCAGGATGAAGGTCAGGACCAGGTAGATGAGGCCGGCCGTGATGAACGCCTCGAACGGCAGATAGAACCGCGAACTGACCGTACGCGCGGCGCCGGTGATGTCCACCAGCGTGACGATCGACGCCAGGCTGGTGGTTTGCAGCATCATCAACACTTCGTTGCTGTATTGCGGCAGTGCCCGGCGCAAGGCCGATGGCAGGAGAATGCGGCGGTACAGGGTGAAGCGCGACATGCCCATGGCCTTGGCGGCTTCGATCTCGCCGTGGGGCGTGGACTTCAGGCTGCCGGCGAGGAGTTCCGCGCTATAGGCACTGGTATTGATCGCAAACGCCAGGCAGGTACAAAACGTTGCACTGGACAGGTATGGCCAGAGCACGCTTTCGCGTACCACTGCGAACTGAGCCAGCCCGTAATAGATCAGGAACAATTGCACCAGCATCGGTGTGCCGCGAATCACGTAGGTGTAAAGCCAGGCCGGGAAGTTGATCAGCGGGGATCGGGACACCCGCATCAGCGCCAACGGAATCGCCAGCACCAGACCAAACGCCAGGGAGATCAGCAGGACTTTTAGGGTGACCAGCACGCCATTGAAATACAGCGGCAGGTTTTCCCAAATCAGGTTGTAGTCGAGAATCATGGGTCAGCTCCCCATCACAATTCGGCGGCTTTGATGCCGACCGAGTAGTGTTTTTCCAGATAGCGCAGCACCAGCAATGAGAGGCTGGTCAGCATCAGATAAAGCGCCGCCACGGCGAGGAAAAACGTAAAGGGTTCATGGGTTGCGTCCGCTGCGTTCTTGGCCTTGAACATCATGTCCTGCAAGCCGATCACCGAGATCAGCGCGGTGGATTTGGTCAGCACCAGCCAGTTGTTGGTGAACCCGGGAAGGGCAAAACGAATCATCTGCGGCACCGAAATCCGCCAGAACACCTGCGTGCCACTCATGCCATAGGCCGCGCCGGCCTCGGCCTGGCCCTTGGGAATCGCCATGAACGCGCCACGAAACGTCTCCGACAGATAGGCACCAAAAATAAAGCCCATGGTGCAAACGCCGGCGATGAAGGGATTGATGTCGATGTAACGGGTGTAACCGAGCGCAAGAGCAATGCGGTTCACCAGGTCCTGACCGCCGTAGAAGATCAGCAGAATCAGTACCAGGTCGGGAATACCGCGAATCAGAGTCGTATAGCCTTCGCCCAGCATCGCCAGCCATTTGAGCGGCGACAAACGAAAGGCGGCGCCGATCAGCCCCAGCGCAATCGCCAGGGACATGGAGGTCAGGGCCAGGTTTACGGTCAGCCAGGCGCCATCGAGAATGCTCGATCCGTAGCCGTGAAGCATGGTGAAGTTCCTCAAGCGAGCGCCGCAAAGAGGCGGCGCCACAGGGTTGCGGGCAGGCGTTTATTCGCCGTAGATATCGAAGGCGAAATACTTGGCCATCACTTGCTGGTACTTGCCATTGGCGCGGATGGCGTCAATCGCTGTGTTCAGGCGTGCGGTGTTCACGCTGTCGCCTTTGCGCACCGCGATCCCGGCGCCTCTGCCGAAGTATTTCGGGTCATTGATGTCCGGCCCGACCAGTGCGAAACCCTGACCCGCCGGCGTTTTGATAAAGCTCTCATCGGTGTTGACGATGTCGGCGAGCGTGGCGTCCAGGCGACCCGATGCCAGATCAAGGAAGGCTTCATTTTGTGAGCCGTAGCGCACCACTTCGACCCCTGCTTTCTCCAGCTGCTCGGTGGCGAAACGGTCGTAAGTCGAGGAGCGTTGCACGCCGACTTTCTTGCCTTTGAGATCAACCAGCGGATCGTTGATCACGTTACCGGCCTTCATCGCGAACTTGCCCGGCGTGTGGTAGTACTTTTTGCTGAAATCGACCGATTTCATGCGGTCTTCAGTGATCGACATCGACGACAGCACCGCGTCGATCTTGCGCACTTTCAGCGACGGGATCATGCCGTCGAACTCTTGAATGACCCACTCACACTTGATCTTCATCTCTTCGCACAAGGCGTTGCCGATGTCGTAATCGAAACCACTAACGTTGCCCTCCGGTGTCTTGAAAGAGAAGGGCGGGTAGGCGGCTTCGATACCGATACGCAGGCTGCCTTCGTCGGCTTGGGCCAGGAAGCTGGCGGCGCACAGTGCCAGGGCACCTAGAAGTTCGGTCTTGTTCATATTGTTGACTCCTTGGGGGGCGTTCAGGGGTACAGGTACTGGCCGTCCGATCTGGCGAGGTGGAGCTGTCCGGATGATTTGGTGTGGCTATAAATGACACGTATTATTTCAAAAATCAATGTTATGAAAAAAAACATATCAAAACGAGGCATAGGGATTCGCGAATGAGCCGGTGGGGGGGGCGATTTTGTGCGTCAGTCAGGTTGAACGCCTGAGTGCGGAAGGCATCTATCCCTATACGAACTCTGGGGGGGGCACCATGAAAGAGACGCAAAGAAAGCAGGCCCTAACAGCTTGGCGACAGCTCTTGACGCTGCCGGATAACCGCATTGATGCCGAGGATAAGTACAACAGGCTATTGAGGGCTGCTGATGACATGGAGCGTGAAGGGCTCATCACCAGCACTGAATGGCGCAAGCTCGCTCAGGAGGCGGGGACGTTGTATTCCAGTACGGCAGAGTGCATGCGCGAGGCGAAATAGGGGTGAAGAACAACACGTTTATCGGCGCTTGGCCGTGGCGGCACGCATCACCCATGAACATGTCAGTGGGCGTTCTATCCGGCTGTCTATAGGTAAAACCGTCTAATTTCCCAAGGAAATCGCTTGTGCGGGTCTGCTGGCAAAAATTAGTAAGATTGCTAGCAGGGTAGCAATTGGCTATCGCCCTTGGTTTCAGTGATTTGCACCACTGAAACCGGTATCAGTCATGGCAAAACCGCCACCTGAGCAACATACGTCGGCTTGATCATTCCCCCTTCAAATTCCGTAGTAATGTGTGCGCCCAAATTCTTAGGCAACCTGCGACTTTTAATTCGTCTCCCCGATGACCTGGCCTGTATCGAGCGTGGCTCGATTGCCACGTGGTTTGGTGCCTGGCGTTAGTCAAACCTCCTCATTCCCTTTGTGCCAGCTGAGCCCCGGATTGTTATGCGAGTATCGCGCCTGAAATCATTTATTCGCCCGGAATCACGCCCGTACTTTTTGATTTGGAGTGTTTGCGTCACGCTGCTCATTCTCATTATTGGCGTGGGCTGCATGACATTGTGGCGCGACTTTCAAGACCGCCAGCGTGCAGTCAGTCTTCGTACACAGCTGCTGGCCGCTTCTATTGCCGGTTACACCGCGACAGCCCTGGAGCAGCGACGGTTCGCGATGGATGCCCTGGCCAATCACCTGTTGGGTCTGGACTGGCCGCTGACAGACGCGCAGGTCGACAGCGAGCTGACGAGGTTTGTCGATTCTGACCCACAGCATGGATCGCTGTTCGTCAGTGCCGGGGAGCGACACTGGTCACTCCCCGGCGAGGCGTTCCAGGGTATTGATTGGCAACCTTCGCATGATGTCGGTCGTGCGCTCTGGTTCGCGCCCAGTCTGCAGCGGGGCGATAAACTCTGGCTGCCTGTGTTTCGCCGTTATGCATGTCCCAACGGCAAGTGGTTGACGGTTGGCGCGCTCGTGCCGCTGACAAGCCAGCGTGATTACTTCTCCCATCTTGGCTACACCTTCGACATTTCGCTGATGTTGCTTGACCTTCAGGGCAATGTTTATCGACAGCAAGGTCGATTGCCGCCGCAAGCACGTGTTCCAGGCGTAGGGGGGAGGCAATGGTTAAAGGAGGATCAGGGAGAGGGCATTCTGCTGGTGCGCACCGCAGTGCCGGGTTATCCCTTGCAAGTGGTGGTTGCCAGGTGGCCGGCGGAGTACCTGGCCGTATGGCACAAGCAGAAGCGTTTCGCCTTTGCCGTACTTTTTCTGACGTGCTTCGTGATCCTGGCGGCATCCGTCGGGCTCGTGTCCGCCTGGCGGCGTATTGGTCGTGGCGAGCATCGCTATCGCCGATTATTTCAATCGATCCACGACGGCGTGCTTTTGCTCGGCGCGTCAGGGGTTCAGGAGGCGAATGAGCGAGCCGCGGAGTTGTTCGGTGTGGGCAGTGCTGGATGCCTTTGCACTTACGAGTTTGTCGACCTCTGTTACCCCGAGCAGTTGAACGGTGGTCAGCCGTCGGGTATCGCTCAGTTGTTGTCAGGCGCTGCCGGCGGAGCAGAGTTGTGCGCGACCTTGAAATTCAGGCGGCTGGATCGGGACGGTGCGTTTGTCTGTGAGGTGCATCTATCGCCTATCCGGTTGGGCAAGAAGGTCTATGTCCTGGCCTGTCTGCATGACATTTCAGCCCGTCAGCAAACCGAAAAGGCGTTGGAGGTGTCGCAGCAAAAGTTGCTTGAGGCGCAACTGATCGCCGGGTTGGGGGTATGGTCCTGGGAAGTCGGTGCCGAGCGCGCCACGTGGACAGATGAATGCGCGCGGATATTTGGTCTGCCGACTCTTTCCGGTGAGTGCACCTATGGGGATTTTTTCGGCAGCATCGTCGCGCAGGAGCAACGGTGTGCCAAACAGGCTATTGACCGGGCGCTGGAAGGGGAGCGACTGGACATCGAACTGCAGATTCGCCGACCCGACGGGGAACTTCGCAACGTACTGATCTGCGGTGAACTGCGACCCCAGGGCGAAAAACCGCTGCTGCTGGGCGCCTTGCTCGACATCACCGAGCAAAAACGGGTGGAGCGACGCTTGAGTGAGGGGGAGCGACACTATCGCGAACTGGTGGAGCTGCTGCCGGAAGGGTTGCTGATCTTCCGGGACTATCGAGTGATTTTTGCCAACGTGGCAGCGGCCAGGCTCTTTGCCGTCAAGTCAGTCGAGCAATTTATTGGTGTGAATATCTTCACGATGATCGACCCCTGTTTTCATCAGCTAGTCAGGGATGACCTTGCGCTGATCGTGAAGCCTGACCATGTGCCTACATTTTGTTCGCGGCATTACCTGAGGCTGGACGGCTCGGCGATCGAAGTCGAAATGGCCGCACGGCGCCTGTTGCTGGATGGCCAGACTTGCATTCAGGTGATGTTGCGTGATGTCAGCGAGCACCGTCGATTGCAGGGGGACCTGGAGGCCGCCAATGGGCGATTGCACCGCCTCTCCGGCCAAATCATTGGGGTGCAGGAAACTGAGCGCCGGCATCTCGCGCGTGAGTTGCATGACGATATCGGGCAACTCCTGACCTGCATAAAAATCAGTGCTTCCGGGATTCAGAGGCATCTGGAGGGCGAGATTGAGCAGCGTCAGGCCGTGTTGGTGCGCATTGCCGACGAAGCCTTGAGCAAGGTCCGCGATTTGTCACGGATGTTGCGACCGGTACAGCTGGACAGCCTGGGGCTGGTGGCGGCCATGCGCTGGCAGATCGACAACTACCTGCCCGACGGTCTCGAATGCTTGCTCGATTGTGTCGAACTGCAACCGCGCACGGCGCCCTGCGTCGAAATCACGCTGTTCAGGATATTCCAGGAGGCGCTGAATAATGTTCTCAAGCATGCGGCGGCCCGTTCTGTGGATATCAGGTTGGCGCGGTTCAATGACAACATTCACTTGAGAATAGTGGATAACGGACGTGGTTTTGATTATGACGCTGCGTTGGCCGATGGCAGTGGCATGGGCTTAATGAGCATGGCAGAGCGGGCCAAACTGTTAGACGGTGAGTTTTTTTTGACATCGACCACGGGGCACGGCACACAGATCGTGGTCATCATTCCGGACAGCAACAATAATAACGAACGAGGAAACGAGGCATGACGGTTCGAATTGTCCTGGTGGACGACCACAATCTGGTGCGCGCAGGCATTCGGGTGTTACTGGGGGATTGGGGCTATTCGGTGGTGGCCGAAGGCTGTGATGGCGACGATGTCGAAAGGCTGCTCGAACTGCACAAGCCGGATGTGTTGCTGATGGACATCACCATGGAGCGTTTGTCCGGCCTTGAAGCGCTGAAAAAACTGCGCGTGCGTTGGCCGGTGCTGCCGGTGATTTTGCTATCGATGCACGACACTCGCGACTTTGTTCTCAAGGCCATGCAAGAGGGCGCCTCGGCCTATCTGCTCAAGGATGCCGCCGAAGTTGAGTTGCGTATGGCCATTCAGGCTGTTCTGAGTGGGCATCGCTACCTCAGCCCAAAAATATCCGGCCGGGTGATCGAGGCGATGAATGGCCAAGGTGCCGAGTCGGAAGAAGTCACCCTGACCGCCCGTCAGCGTGAGGTGCTTTATTGGCTGGTCAACGGCAAAACCAATAAGGAAATCGCTTACCAGCTCAACATCAGCGTCAAGACGGTCGATGCGCATCGCGCGCAGCTCATGGTGCGCCTGAACATTCGCGATCTCGCGGGCCTGGTGGTGTATGCCATCCGGCAAGGCATTCTTGATCTGTAGGAGCGAGCTTGCTCGCGATGGTCGTTAACGATAACGCGTGTTTTACTGGCTAACCGCGGCTCCCTTGAGTCCATCGCGAGCAAGCTCGCTCCTACAGACAGCGTCGGCGGGATTACCACCCCGGTCCGAGTGCACAAAACCGTATAGGTTATTTTACCTAGTCGCTCCCGGTAATTGGCTCGTAGTCGCCTGCGGCTTGCCCCTCTAGACTTTACCCAAGATGGCGTGGCCTTCTGCCAGCAGCTTTCGTTTGCTTGAACGTTGCTGTGTGGGCAGCGTCGCCCCGCAAAAAAATAAAAACGATGGGGTGGTCTGATGGCGCTGAATCCGACACGCAGTCAGGTGCGTAATCCTTTGTGGCTGATCGCAGGATTGCTCTTGACGGCTCTGCTGTGCAGCGCTTTGGCGGACGCGTGGTGGAAGGCTGGCCTTGCCGCCCTGATCCAGGGTCTTTGTCTATGGTTGTGCTGGCGCCAGGCGTCATTCGCTCACGTGGACAGTGTCGTAGAACCCGTTGAGCATCAAGATTCGGTCGGACTGCTGGCCTTGCGCAAGTTGCTGTCGAGCGTCTTGCCGCTATG
The DNA here is from genome assembly GCF_056680375.1 of Pseudomonas sp. ASL7. Lineage (NCBI taxonomy): Bacteria > Pseudomonadati > Pseudomonadota > Gammaproteobacteria > Pseudomonadales > Pseudomonadaceae > Pseudomonas > Pseudomonas sp. ASL7. Next base: position 881,490 of record NZ_CM155279.1, read on the forward strand.
GGAGAAACAAGTCGAGCTGGCTCGGGCGCAGACAGAAAACGCCGCTGACGGACTGACCCAAAAATTCGTCGCCATGAGTCAACAAGTGGGCCAGACCATTGCGTTAAGTTCAGACGATAACGGCCAGGACGGCGTGTTCGAGGTGATTCGAAGCGCGCAGGTCGAGCTGCCTAAAGCCGTCACTGCCCTGGACGCCACCCAGGCCGAACGCGAACACTTTCTGACGGAAATGCACCAACTGGGCAACTTCGTCGACGAGCTGTTCGGAATGGCCGAAGATGTTGCCAAAATCGCCTCGCAAACCAATCTCCTGGCCCTCAACGCTGCCATCGAAGCGGCCCGTGCCGGCGAGTCCGGACGCGGCTTCTCGGTCGTCGCCGACGAGGTGCGCAAGCTTTCCACCCTGTCTGGCGCCACCGGTGCGCGCATCACTGAAAAAGTTCGCATCATGGGCGGCTCCATGCACGAGCTGATCGAACATGCCGGCCAGGTGGCCGAGACCGAGCGGAGCAAGATCCGCGAAGCCGAAGGCATTGTGAATCAGGTGCTCGCTGAGCTGACCCAAGGCATTGCTCAAATGGAACAACGCATCACGCTGCTGCGAAGCTCCAGTCGTGAGGTCGAGCACACCGTCAACCAGGTTCTCGTCGACCTGCAGTTCCAGGATCGAGTCAGCCAGATTACCTCTCACATCACCCTCGACATGCGTCGCTTGCTGGAGCGGCTGTACGACGTCGCGCCGCTGGACGCCCAGGCCTGGTTGCAAGTGCTGGAGTCCAGTTACACCACGCTGGAACAAACCCGCATTCATGGCGGCGAGTCGCGGGCGCCGGTCGAGCAGTCCTCAGTGACCTTTTTCTAATCCTCTAAAAGATATAAACCAGGGACACCTCATGGCTAAGACAGTGTTGATCGTCGACGACTCCAGCAGCTTTCGTCAGGTCGTTGGCATCGCCCTCAGAAATGCCGGCTACAGCGTCGTGGAGGCGTTCGACGGTAAGGATGCCCTGGGCAAACTGGACGGTCGCAAGATCAATCTGATCGTCTCCGACGTGAACATGCCCGTCATGGATGGCATCACCTTTGTCAAAGCGGCCAAGCAACTTCCCGCCTACAAGTTCACCCCCGTGATCATGCTGACCACCGAATCGGGTGAGGCCAAGAAGAGCGAAGGCAAGGCTGCCGGCGTGCGCGCCTGGGTCGTCAAACCTTTCCAGCCGCCAGTGCTACTGGATGCGGTGTCCAAACTAATCCTGCCTTGAGGTACGTCTGTCATGGCGACGATCCGTCACTTTCAACGCGCTGAAAATCACGGCCTCAGCCTTGTTGGCGAGCTGAACATTTACAGTGCCGCAACGGTACGAACGGAACTCTTGCAAGCGCTGGAGTCCCGTCAGCAGCTGGAAGTTGACCTGGAAGGGGTGGAGGATTTCGACACTGCCGGCGTTCAGATATTGCTGGTACTCAAAATCGAGGCGGTTCGACAGAACAAGCCCATCAACTTCGTCCGGCACTCCGTCGCCGTGTGGGAGGTGCTTGAGCTGCTCAATCTGGTCGACGAGCTGGGTGATTCATCGCCAGAGATGGCCAGTCAAGAGGAGGGTTTCCAATGAATCTGGACAGCGCTCGTGGTGCTCTGGTGCAAGAGGGGCGGGAATTGCTGGCGGCCATGGAAGAGGCATTGCTCGCGATCGAGGATGAGGGGTTCACCGAGGAGCGGATCAACGCGATTTTCCGGGCAGCCCACACGATCAAGGGCTCTGCCGGATTGTTTGGCCTGGAATCGCTGGTCAGTTTCACCCATGTGGCGGAGAGCCTGCTGGATCAGGTGCGTACGGGTGAGTTGTTTGTCGAAGGGGCCATGCTTTCGCTGTTGCTGACCTGCGGTGACTATATCGGCAGCCTTCTCACGGCCGTGGAAAACGGCAGCGAGATGCAGGAGCCGAATGCGATTCTGCGCGCCCACTTGCTGGAACAGTTGCAAGAGTACCTCGACCGTACTAACAGCGATCCCGGGCCGGAAATCGAACCGTTTCGTGTACTTGAGTTACCGCTGCAGAGCCTGCCTGGTGACTGCGTAAACAATCAATACTGGCACCTGTCATTGCGGCTATCTGCGGATGTTTTACGTAATGGCATGGACCCGCTGTCCTTCCTGCGCTATCTGGGGAAACTCGGGCGCATCGTCCATTTGCACACGGTCACTGATCAACTGCCGGGCCCCACCGATTTCGATGCCGAGTGCTGCTACCTGGGGTTTGAGCTTGAGTTCGAATCGACGGCCACCCAACAGGAAATCGAAAACGTCTTCGAGTTCGTTCGTGATGACTGTCAGTTACACATTCTGTCGCCCAACAGTGGGGTCTCAGACTACCTGCGCCTGATCGAGGCGCTCCCCGAGTCGCCGCAGCGCCTGAGTGAAATACTGGTACAAAGCGGCGCGCTGACCCACGCCGAGCTTGAACGCGGATTAGCTCGTCAACGGGGCGAATTATCGCCGGTCACCCCGCTGGGCTCGCGGCTGCCGGACGATCCTCTGGTGCCCGAACCGATGATGGCCGCGGCGTTCAACAAGCAAAAAACTGTCGAAGACAAGCGTACTCACGAGCAGGTATTCATCAAGGTCGAGGTTGGCAAACTGGACCAGCTGATCAACCTGGTGGGCGAGCTGGTGATTGCCGGTGCCGCCACCAATTTGCATGCCCTGCGCCGTGACATGGACATGATGGAGGAGGCCGCCCAGGCGATGTCGGTGCTGGTTGAAAGCATCCGCGACGCATCGCTGAGTTTACGCATGGTGGCCATCGGTGAAGTGTTCCAGCGCTTCCCGCGCGTGGTGCGTGACATCTCCAAAGAGCTCGGCAAGGACATCCAGTTGCTGGTGACCGGTGCCGACACTGAACTCGACAAATCGATGGTGGAACGACTCGCCGATCCGTTGATGCACATTGTGCGTAACGCCATGGATCACGGCATCGAGACGGCAGAAGAACGTTTGACCACGGGCAAGGTGGTCACCGGTTCGCTGCGCCTGAATGCCTACCATGAGTCCGGCAGCATTGTGATTGAAGTCAACGATGACGGCCGGGGCCTGGATCGCCAGCGCATTCTGGCCAAGGCTTTGCAGCGTGGTCTGGTTCAGCCGGATCAGCCGATGAGCGATGCCGACGTCTACCGCTTGATTTTCGAACCCGGTTTTTCCACTGCCGAACAGGTTACCAATCTTTCCGGTCGTGGCGTGGGAATGGATGTGGTGCGCCGCAACATCGAACTGTTGCGTGGCGAAGTCGAAGTGCTCAGTGAGTTCGGACGGGGTACCACAGTGCGGATCCGCCTGCCGCTGACGCTGGCGATTATCGATGGTTTCCAGGTCATGGTCGGTGACGAGCATTTCGTCTTGCCGCTGGATCAGGTGGTCGAGTGCGTTGACCTGCCGCCGCAGGAGGGTCGGCATCGTCTGATCAACCTGCGCGGTGAACCTTTGCCTTTCCTGCGTCTGCGCGAGCTGTTCAGCATCGGCGGCGCTTCTCCCGGGCGTGAAAGCCTGGTGGTGCTGCAACACGGAGCCCACCGTGCCGGACTGGTGGTGGATCACCTCGTGGGTGAGTTTCAAGCGGTGATCAAACCGTTGGGCATGTTGTTTCAGAAAAGTCGCGGCTTGAGTGGTTCGACCATCCTCGGTGACGGCCGCGTGGCCCTGATCCTGGATGTCGCCAACCTGCTTCAGCGTGCCAGTGCGTATTCAGTTGATAGCTCTGGGCGCCCTGCGGAAGTTGCACCTGACGTCAATCGCAGTGTGATGAATTCAATTTAAGTCGGCGGAGAGAGCATATGCAGTGGTTCATGAATCTGAAGTTGGGTGTAAAGCTGATCTCCACGTTCCTGGTGGTTGCCCTGGTGTCGCTGATCATTGGGTCGGCTGCCGTTATCAACATCGGCAAGGTCAACGATCTGATGACCAGCATGTACGCCGATCGACTGGTGCCGATTCGCGATCTGAACAAGCTTGAGATCGAACTGATTCAACACAACCGTCGGGCCTATGTCTCCGTGGCCATGAACGATCCGGCCTACACGACCCTTCAGCAAGCCGAGAATGTCACGTCGCTGCGCAAGATTGACGAACTGTTTACGGCGTATCGGCAGACGTTGCTGGTCGATGCGGAAAAACGCCTGATTGAACAATACGACCAACAAATGCCGGTCTACGTGGCCTCGGCAAAAGCCGTGAATGACTTGCTGCTAGCCGATCAGTTGGCTGACGCGACTAAACGTCTGCGCAGTGAAACCAAGCCGGCGTTCGACGCGGTGCTGAAAACCGTCTCCGGTTTGGTTGAGGTCAACAGCACTACGGCTGAAGTGGTCAACAAGGAAGCCGATCAGATCGTTGCGGGCATCAACAACTTCATGATTGGGTTGATGATCGGTGGCTTCCTGCTGGCGCTTGCGCTGGGGCTGTTGATTACCCGCATGATTGTTCGTCAGGTCGGTGGGGAGCCTGCCGTCGCCATGGACGCGCTGCAACGCGTCGCGGGCGGTGACCTGACAGTCGACGTGCAACTGCGCGACGGTGACAAGTCCAGCATGCTCTACAGTCTGCAACTGATGGTCCTACGTCTGCGCGGGATCATGGGCGATGTGCGCATGACAGCCGACTCACTGGCGTCCGCCTCGGAGCAGGTCGCCGCGTCGTCCGAAGCACTGAGCCAGAACGCTTCCGAGCAAGCTGCCAACGTCGAGGAAACCAGTGCGTCGGTCGAGGAAATCTCCGCCACCGTGGCCCAGAACACCGAGAACGCCAAGGTCACCGACAGCATGGCCAGCCAATCGGCCAAGGACGCGGTAGAGGGGGGCGAAGCGGTCGGTCAGATGGTTCATGCGATGCGCCAGATTGCGCAGAAGATCAGCATCATCGATGACATCGCCTACCAGACCAACCTGCTCGCGCTCAACGCGGCCATTGAAGCGGCGCGTGCCGGTGACCATGGCAAGGGGTTTGCGGTCGTAGCGGCGGAAGTGCGCAAACTGGCTGAGCGCAGTCAAGTGGCCGCTCAGGAGATCGGTGGGGTCGCCGCGGACAGCGTCACCCTGGCCGAGCGGGCAGGCCAATTGCTGGATCAGATGGTGCCATCGATCCGCAAAACCGCCGACCTGGTACAGGAGATCACTTCTGCTTCTCGCGAACAAAATACCGGGCTCGAACAAATCAATCTGGCGGTCGGCCAGTTGGCGCAAACCACTCAGGTTAACGCGTCGGCCTCTGAAGAGCTGTCGTCCACCTCCGAAGAAATGAGCACTCAGGCGGTGCAGTTGCAGGAGATGATCCAGTTCTTCCGCATCGGCGACGAACACATCAAAAACGCCAAGAAAAACTTGGCCCCAACACGCAGGCCACAGCGGGCAGAGGTTATTCCGATGCGACGTCCCTCGCAGGAAGAGGTCGTCGATGAAGCAGCGTTCACTCGATTCTAAGAGGCTGTCGCCATGTCATCGTTAACCCTGCAAAGTCAGAGCCGCACTGGCGCTGCGCAAGAAACGCTGCTGATTCAGCAATTTCTGACACTAACACTGCGCGAAGAGCTGTATGCCCTGCCGATCGAACACATTCGCGAAATTATCGAGTTCGGTGGCCTGACCGAAATTCCGATGATGCCGGCCTTCCTGCGTGGAGTGATCAACCTGCGCGGAGCGGTGGTGCCGGTGGTTGACCTGTCGGTTCGTTTCGGTCGGGAGCGCACGGCGATCGGTCGGCGTACCTGCATCGTGATTGTCGAGGTCGTACAGGACGGCGATGCCCAGATGCTGGGCATCATCGTCGATGCGGTCAATGAGGTGCTGGCCGTCGAAGCCAGCCAGGTGGAAACGCGACCGGCCTTTGGCGCGCGCATTCGCTCGGATTTTATTGCCGGCATCCTCAGCCAGAACGAACAGTTCGTGATCGTGCTCGATATCCGTCAGGTTTTGTCGGTAGACGAAATATGCGAATTGGTCGGTCAGGCCTCGATTTAAAAACAGGAAAACACGCATGGCAGTCGAAAACGCGGCCACAGGTTTGAGTTCGAGCATCAGCGATCAGGAATTCAGCCTGTTCCAGCAGTATTTTCTTGAGCACATCGGGCTCCAGCTGACCAGCGTGAAAAAGCCGTTGCTGTGTGGTCGGCTGGCGAAGCGACTGGCTGCGTTGGGGCTGGACAGTTACCGCGCCTACTACAACCTGTTGGTGTCGAAGTCGGGGCGGGAGGAGCGGGAAACGGCAATCGACTTGATCACCACCCATGAAACCTATTTCTTCCGTGAGCCCAAGCATTTCGAGCTGCTGCAAAACAAAGTGATTCCCAGCCTGCACGCCAGCCCCGAGTTACGGGTCTGGAGCGCCGCCAGTTCGACGGGGGAGGAGGCCTATACCCTGGCGATGATTCTGGACAGTTTTCGCTCGCCCAAACCCTGGTCGGTCACCGCCTCCGATATCAGCCGTCAGGTGCTGGTCAATGCTCGGCGCGGGTTGTACCCGATGAGTCGCGGCGAGCGCATTCCGGCTCACTATCTCAAACGCTATTGCCTGCGAGGCAATGGGCGGTACGCGGGGTATTTCATGGTCGAATCGGCGTTGCGTGCACGCGTCGACTTCGTCCCCGGTAATCTCACACAGTCGGAGAATGCCCTGGGTTTATTTGACGTGATTATGCTGCGCAATGTCCTGATTTATTTCGACCCGCCGACCAAGTTGCTGGTGCTGCGCAACGTGATGGAGCGCTTGAAACCGGGTGGGTGGCTGATGGTCGGTCATTCCGAATCCTTGTATGACACCGGTTTGCCATTGGAACTGATCACGCCCTCGGTCTATCGCAAGGTGTGCGCATGAACGAAAAATTGTTCATCAAGCCCGGTGGCTGGTTCTTCGGCGGCGGCGACTGTCAGCTCGAAACCGTGCTGGGTTCGTGTGTCACGATTACGCTCTGGCATTCACAGCAGAAGCTTGGCGGGTTGTGCCATTTCATGTTGCCAACCCGACTACGCGACGCCTTGCAGAGCCTGGATGGTCGCTATGGCGAGGAAGCGGTTCTGTGGTTGAAAAGCCAGGCGTGGGCAAACGGTCTGGATATCCGCGACTGCGAAGCCAAAGTGTTCGGCGGGGCCCAGGCCCTGGTCGGGACCAACGGGCATCACGGCGTGGGCAAGCGCAACATTCGTTTCGCCGAGGAGTGCCTGCGAGCCGAAGGGGTCCGGGTGGTCAGTTACGACCTCGGCGGGCAAGGTCATCGCTACCTCAGATTTGACCTTTCCAATGGCGACGTCTGGGTGCGCCATGGTTCCCCGTTGGCATTGCCTGCACAGTGGGGGAGGAAGGCGGTATGACCATCAAGGTAATGATCGTCGATGACTCTGCTGTCATGCGTCAGGTGATGCAAGAGCTGTTGTCCGGCCATAAAGATATTGAAGTCATCGGCACGGCGATGGATCCGCTGATTGCCATGCAAAAAATGCAGGGCAACTGGCCGGACGTGATTTTGCTGGACGTAGAGATGCCGCGCATGGACGGCATCACGTTCTTGCGGCAGATCATGCTGACCCGCCCGACGCCGGTGGTGATTTGCTCGACACTGACCGAGAAGGGCGCCGACGTGACGCTCCAGGCACTGGCCGCCGGTGCAGTCGAAGTCATGGCCAAACCGACCATGGGCCTGCGCGATTTCCTTCAGCGAAGTGCCAATGAGTTGGTGACGGCCATCCGCACGGCGGCACAGGCTCGTCCCCGTCGATGCAGGCCTGTGACTGACAGCGACAACCGCCCGCCCGTCAAGCTGACGGCCGATGCCTTGCTGCCGACACCCACCACGCTTTCGAGCCTGCGCACTACGCAAAAAATTGCGGTGCTCGGAACATCGACCGGGGGCACCCAGGCGCTGGAGTTCGTTCTGCGGGAATTAGGTGTCACCTGTCCGGGTATCGCCATTGTCCAGCACATGCCAGAGCGCTTTACCCGCAGTTTCGCCGAGCGCTTGAACACCCTGTGTGCCATTGAAGTGCGTGAAGCGAAGGACGGTGACCGGTTGTTGCCAGGCCTGGCGCTGATTGCGCCGGGTGGGCGGCACATGCTGATCAAGCGCAGCGGCGCGCAATATTACGTAGAAGTCAGGGACGGCCCGTTGGTCAGCCGGCACCGGCCATCGGTGGATGTCCTGTTTCGCTCTGCGGCGCAGCAAGCCGGCAGCAACGTGCTGGGCGTGATCATGACGGGCATGGGCGACGATGGGGCTCGCGGTTTGAAAGAGATGTTCGAGGCGAAAGCCCGTACGTATGCGCAGGACGAGGACAGTTGCGTGGTGTTCGGAATGCCCAAAGAAGCCATCAAGCAGGGAGGGGTCGAGCAGATCGTATTGCTTGATGCCATTCCCGCGCTATTGATGGGTTGGCGGTGAGATAAGGGGATTCAGGTATGCAGTCGAGCATTAGTCCAAAGCACATCCTGGTGGTTGACGACAGTCGGGTACAGCGCGAGTTCGCCGTGGATCTGTGTCTGCGCCTGGGCGCTACAGACATTTACCAGGCGGAAGAGGGCCACCAAGCCATTGCCATATTGCAGGATATACCGCAGATCGAGGTGGTGATCCTTGACCTGGAAATGCCGGGCATGGACGGGGTACAGGTGCTGCACGAGTTGGTCCGGCATGGCATGGATCCGGCCGTGATTGTCGCCAGTGCGCGGGAAAGCGTATTGCTGACGGTGGTGGAAAGCATGGGCAAGAACCTGGGCGTCAAGCTACTGGGGGTGTTGCAAAAACCGCTGACACTCAACCAGCTGGCTTCAAGCCTCGGTCGTTTCGCCGCCGTGCAACAACGCGATGCCTTTCAGACCCTGGCTGAAAGGGGGCCGGAATTGACCGAGCAAGAGGTCATGGTGGCTTTGCGCGAACAGCAGTTTTGCGCCTATTTCCAACCCAAGGTTTCGTTACGGGATGGCCGCCTGAGCGGTGTGGAAGCCTTGGTCCGCTGGCAACATCCCACGCATGGTTTGCTGCAGCCCGGGCACTTTCTCGACCTTGTCGAGCGCACCGACAACATGTCGGCCATCACGATGCTGATGCTCGACTTGTCGTTGCGCCAATGCCAGCAATGGCACGCCGAGGGGTTGACGATTGGTGTATCGATCAACCTGTCGGCGCGCTCGCTGGCCGACAGCAAACTGGCGGACGCCATCATTGAGCGTGTGGCGGCCAGTGGTATCGCGCCCCACTATTTGATGCTGGAAATCACCGAAAGCGCGCTGATGACGGATCTGGCGATCACCCAAGGGACGCTGGCCCGTTTACGTCTCAAAGGCTTCGGTCTGTCGGTGGACGATTACGGCACTGGCTTTTCCTGCATGTTGCAGTTGTCGCGGGTTCCCTGCTCCGAGTTGAAGGTGGACCGTGCCTTCGTCAATGGCGCGAGCGAGAACGTGCATCTGCGCATTCTGCTGGAAAGTGCGCTGGACATTGCCCGGCGGTTAAACCTCAAGGTCGTCGCCGAAGGCGTGGAAACCCATAAGGACTGGGCACTGCTTCGTGAGCTGGGGTGTGATGAAGTACAGGGCTACTTCATTGCCAAGCCAATGCCTGGCGAAGCCTTGCTGCTTTGGTGGAGCGCCAATCAACAGCGGATACAGAAGCTGTTGAAACCTGAAGGCTTGTTGCGACGCATATTCGGCAGCGTTTGAGACGTAAAATGAGCTGATCAGTGGCACGTTTGAGTATCAGCTCGAAGGACAGCCAGCAGTGACGCTCAATGCTGGCGACTCCTTGTACATCCCGGTCGGCACCGCGCATGTTGCGAAGCGCCAATACCCCAAGCTTCTGGCGCCTGCTGTAAACGTCATAGTCCGCGGTTCGCTTCAATCACTTCGAGGTGCGGTACGCCTACAGGTGACGCAGGCAATGCAAATCAACACCAGCGTCAGGGCCACCGCAAAGGTCATGTGCATTCCACTGGCCACGGCTTCCGGCCGCGCCGTGGTGATATCGGTCGTCGCCGAGGCGAAGGCGAACACCGCGCCCATCGCGGAGGCGCCGGTGATGAGCCCCAGATTGCGTGACAGGTTGAGCAGGCCAGAGACGACACCTCGCTGCTCCGGCTGAACATTCGTCATCACCACTGTGTTGTTGGCGGTCTGGAACAGGGCATAGCCGAGGGTGACGACGACCATCGGCGCGACGTAGCCGCCGACGCCGAATGTTTCCGGCAGCGCCGCTAACGCCAGGCAGCCGACCGCCATGGCGAGGAGCCCGACGAGTGTCATGTGCCGGGCGCCCACTCGGTCGGCAATACGACCTGCGGGCACACCGGTCAGCGCCGCGACAAACGGCCCGACTGACAAGACAATCCCCACCTGCACCGCATCGAGTCCAAGCCCATGGGAAAGATAGAACGGCCCGACCACCAGCGTCGCCATGATCACCGTCGCGACAAGTGTGCTCATGGCCAGGCTCGCGCTCAACACAGGATCGCGGAACATCGCCAAGCGAATCAGCGGTGAGGCGACGCGTGCTTCGGTGAAAATGAAAAGGCCGACACCCAGAGACGCCGCACCCAGCAGCGTCACGTTCAATGCCCCGAAACTGCCGCGCCCGACAGTCATGGCCAGGGCATACGCCGCAAGCGTCAACGCCAGCAACAGCGTGCCCAGCCCGTCGAAGCCGGCACGATCGGTCTTGGGCTTTTGGTTATCTGCGGGCAAATAGCGACGCGCGAGCACCCACGTCAGCAGACCCAGAGGTACGGTGATCAAAAAGATCATCCGCCAGCCGAATCCGCCGATCAGCATGCCGCCGAGCGATGGCCCCATCGCGGTGCCAATCGCCGACATCGTCCCCAGCAAACCCATGGCGCTGCCGGTTTTCGCCTTCGTCACCGTCTCGCCGACAAACGCCAGGGTGAGCGACATCATGATTGCCGCGCCGAGCCCTTGCAGCGCCCGGGCCGCAATCAATAGTGCGAGGGTGGGCGCGAAACCGCACAGTGCTGAAGCCAGCGTAAATACGCCGATCCCGGTTAACAGGAGCCGACGACGACCCGTCAGGTCGCCGAGCCGACCGACACTGACGATCAGCGTAGTAATGGCGAGCAGGTAGGCCAGCACAATCCACTGCACGTCCTGGAAGGAGGCGCGAAAGACCAGGGTCAAGGTCGGCAAACCCACATTGGCGATGCTGGTGCCGAGTGAGGGCAGCAACATCGATAACGCAAGGCTGGCCAGTGCCCATCGAACCGTAGGTGTCGCTGGTGCGCTGCCTGCTCGAGCAATCGTTGGTTTCATCGTGTCCCTCTTTTCTGGCAACTCCCGAAGCGGAGCTATCAGAAATCTACGCCGGGGCCTAACATGGCGGAAGACGCACCATTTGCACTGTATACGTGCGTCAAACGCCCTATCAAAATGCTGTGGGTGCACGATGTCCGTTCCCGATTTCAACTTGCTGGTCACCCTTGATGTGCTGCTCGCCGAAGGCAGCGTGGCCCGTGCCGCCAAACGCTTGCAGCTGAGTCCTTCGGCGATGAGCCGGGCACTCGCGCGGTTGCGTGAGACGACGGGGGATCCGCTGCTGGTCAGAGCCGGGCGAGGCCTTGTGCCGACGCCCCGAGCGCTCGAACTTCGCGAGCGGGTCAGCCAGTTGGTGCAGGACGCCGAGGCTGTGCTTCGCCCCGCTGAACAACCCGACCTCAAACAATTGGCGCGCACCTTTACGCTGCGCACCAGCGAAGGCTTTGTCGAGAATTTCGGCGCGGCGCTCATTGCTCGAATCAACGAGCAAGCACCGGGTGTGCGGTTGCGCTTCATGCATAAGCCTGACAAGGACAGCACCGCACTTCGTGACGGGACGGTCGACCTGGAAACGGGTGTCGTGGGGAAGGCCGCTGGCCCGGAATTGCGCACGCAGGGATTGTTCCGCGACCGCTTCATCGGCGTAGTGCGAAGCGGCCACCCGCTGAGCGTGGGCGAGATCACGCCCGCCCGTTATGCGGCAGGCAGCCACATCAGCGTCTCTCGGCGGGGGCTGGACAAGGGGCCTGTCGATGAAGCACTCCAAGCGATTGAGTTGACGCGGGGCATCGTGACCATAGTTGCCGGCTTTTCAACAGCGCTTGCGCTCGCCCGGGCTACCGACCTGATCGCCAGCGTACCGGAGCGCCACACTGAGAACCTGCGAACAGGAATGCACAGTTTTGCGCTGCCGTTTTCCTTGCCTATGTTCACGGTAGCGATGCTGTGGCACCCGAGGCTGGATGCAGATCCCGCCCATCAATGGTTGCGCGGTTGTCTGCGTGATGTCTGTTCTGAGAAGAACGCTCGGTTTTAAAGTTGTAAAAGGCCTCTATGTATATTTATTCAGTAAGTGTAAAGTTTGGGTGATACTGGAGCGCATGTTTGTGTGTGATCCGGATTAGCAATAAGTGATTTCGGTATAAAAAAGTTTGAACTTCTTGGGTTTCACAAGGTATTGGTGGATTTTGTGTTTTTTTGCTGCAAGTAATCGTGTATGGCGTAAAGCAATTAAATGGCCAGTATTCTAAGTGCTGTAGTTAATGCGTTTAGTTGTGTATGAATATGAATTACAAGGAAAATAACTGATTGATTGGCGCTGCGGAAATGTATTCGGATATAGCATTAATCCAATCGATATGTTGCGTTCGTCGTATAAAAAAATTACATCAAAATAAGGCATGCAATTTCCCGTCGTAGTGCTAGGGTTCTTATTCTTGTAAATACACAGTCTGTCTATAGGGGTGAGACTCATGCCAGCTTCAAGTCCCCGGATTGCGATACTCGGTAATAAAGTTCCATCCTTGAATCTTCCGGAGCTTGAATACTTTGCCGATCTCGGCAGCTTGTTAGCCGCCGCCGCGTCGGATGTAGTGCTGCTTGACATGCCAGCGGCTTACGCGGGGCGAGTGCTTCAAAAATTGCGCTCGATTCCCGCGTATCGGTACACCCTTATCTATTGCTGCCGTGATCAGAATGGCTGGTGTGAGGCCTTGGGTGACGGCGCCTGTCCTATTGATGCCAGTGAAATAAAAACCCTCTGGGGTATCTGGCAAGAACGCTTCAAGCTGTTCAATCAGGCGGCCGCCCCTGAGCGTTTTGAAAGCCGGGTGCTCACCTGGTTGTGGTTACGCGACAACGCCCACATCTATGCCCTGCGAGACCCAGAGGTGCCTCAGCATTATCGTTATCCGTTGCTTGACGCCCTGGCGGATAACGAGCAAATCAATCCGTTTGTCTGGCTTGGTTTGATGGTGCAACAGGACTGGCTGGAGGAGGGGGTGCTGGTTGATCGCGTTCGCCTCTGTTCAAACTGCGGTTCGGGCCGGCTCAATTACGTCGATGTGTGTGCCGAATGTCAGGCCCTGGACATTTCCCGGCAGCCGTCGCTGCACTGCTTTACCTGCGGTCATGTGGGGCCGCAGGAATCGTTTCTCAAAGACGGCGTGTTGCTGTGCCCCAACTGTTTGAACCGGTTGCGCCATATCGGGACTGATTACGACCGTCCAATGGAGAACTATCGCTGTCGGTCCTGTCAGGCGTTTTTTGTCGATGCCGAAGTGCAGGCACGCTGCCTGGATTGCGGCTTGTCCCACACGCCCGACAAGTTGCGAGTACGCGAAGTCAGGGACTTCCGCCTGGCCGAGGCAGGACGTTTTCGGTGTCGCCAGGAGTTTGGTGAACGATCGGTCCAGCACTTCGGCCGACTGAGTCTATTGGGTGGCAAGGATTTTTATGACCTCCTGACCTGGCAGATCCAGCTGGTACGGCGCTATCCGTTGCCAGCCTTCTCACTGATCGGGCTACGGTTCGTCAACCTGGCCAATACACTGGCTCGTCTCGGTGAACACCGCGGCCATGCCTTCATCGATAGCCTGACCGATCGCATGAAGGAGACCGTCAGGGAAACAGACCGCTGCTCTCGAAGTACGGAAGAGTTCTTCTGGATCATGCTTCCCCATACCGATAGCAAGGGACTGGAATGCGTCAAACAACGTTTGGGCCGGGTCGCCGAGTTGTTTTCCGCACCAGAGGTGAGCGATGTTTCCCTGCAGGTTGTCTGCATCACTGCGCCCGACGATCTTCGCGATCAGGAAAATGGTGAATTACTACTGGCCCGTCTCGCCAGTGAATTGGTGTGAAACGCCATGAACCCTTTAATGGAACAACTCTACAACGCCATCGGCGGATTTGCCGGGCCGGATGGTCTGAGCCGGTTGTTTTATATACTTTTTCCGTCGTTTATAATCTTTGAATTACCCATGCTGATCATCGTGATGCTGGGAGTGTTGCGCTGGTTTGCACGCCGTCGCACCGCGGTGCCAACGATTAGTCTCTATCGGCCCAGAGTCTCTTGCATCATCACCTGTTACAGCGAAGGGATGGATGTACAGACCACGCTGTTAAGCCTGTGCGAACAGACATACCCGGGGCACATCGAGATGATCCCGGTAGTGGACGGGGCCACGATAAACCAGCCGACGCTCAGCGCCGTTCGCAGTTTTAACGTGGATCCGCAGTTGTACCCCAGGCGTCATTTGCGCCCGATCGCCAAATGGCAGCGGGGCGGGCGGGTATCGTCGTTGAATGCCGGCCTGTCGCTTGCCACGGGTGAAATCGTGATGGCACTCGATGGTGATACCTCCTTCGACAACAATATGGTCAGCGCCATCGTGCGGAATTTCGAGGACCCCTCGGTGCCGGCGGTCGCCGGTAGCCTGCGGGTGCGCAATGTCTGGTCCTCCTGGGTGACCGCGATGCAGGCGCTGGAATACCTGTTGTCGATCCATATGTCGAAAATCGGGCTGGCCGAATGGAACCTGGTCAATAACGTCTCGGGGGCATTTGGGGCATTTCGCCGTAGTTTCCTGGTGAAAATCGGTGGCTGGAACACTCACACCGCGGAAGACCTGGACCTGACGTTACGCATCAAAAGTTACTTCAAACGCCACGACTTGAAGATTCCTTTCGAACCGGAAGCGATCGGGCATACCGATGCACCGTCGACGCTTAGTCAGTTTCTGATGCAACGCCTGCGGTGGGATGGCGATCTGTTTTTTCTGTACGTCAGAAAGCACAACCGCAACATCAACCCCGATTTACTGGGCTGGCCAACCTTTCTGATGATCCTGGTCACTGGCTTCTTTTTTCAGTTGGTACTGCCCTTCATCATCTTCAGTTACACCTTGCTGGCGCTGTTTATTCTGCCGGGCACCACGTTGCTGTTCCTGTTTGTCCTGATTTACATGCTGTACCTGATCATCACCATGGTGATGTTCGGCGCCATGTTGATGATGGTGTCAGACCGACCTCGGCAAGACATGATCCTGGGATTATTGGTGCCTTTCTTCCCGCTGTTCATGCTGGTGCTGCGGTGTTGGAGCGCAGTGGCCATGCTCAATGAAATATTTCGTCGGGGCCATGAAGAAAGCTCGATGGCGCCCTGGTGGGTGCTCAAACGCGCCACGAGGTTTTGATATGCGCTCGATACTGCTGGCCCTGTCGCTGGCGATACCCGCTGCAATGCTGATCGCGCAACCTTTGGCGGCGGCGCAATCGAGCAAATGGTCCCAGGCCAGTTATGTCTGGGATAGCGAAGCGTTGCTCGATCCCGGCCAGCGGGCCGGGGAACTTGAGGCGCTGCGTAAAGCCGGGATGGAAAAAATTTACCTTGGCCTCAAGGCCACCCAGTTAAGTGACCTGGTCACGACGCGTCAACAGCTTGGGCAATTGCTGCAGGAAGCGGCCGGTCAGGGACTGCAAGTGAGCCTGTTGCTCGGCGATTCGGCCTGGATCGAGCCGCAAGAACGCGATCAGCTCACCCATCTTTTGGCAAAGCTCAAAGGCCTTCCCTTCGTCAGCCTGCACCTGGACCTGGAGGTCGAGCAGTTGGGCGTACCCGTCCCGGATCAGAACTTGCAGAACTGGCTCGACACTTTGCGTATGGCCTCCCGGGAGAGCCCGTGGCCAGTAGAAATTTCCAGCCATCATCGCTGGTTCGCCGAGGCCAAACCCGGGCAAACCTGTGTGCCCTGTGCGCTTCCCGACGCGGGTGTGCGCCAGGTCAGTCTGATGATTTACACCCGCAACCCGAAAAACAGCGCACGAATGGCCGAGCAGATCGCCAAACGTTGGCCCGATCTGCAATTTCGCCTGGCGCAAAGCGCCGAGCCGCAATTGGATGCGACTGAATCCTGGGCCGGCGCGACGACTGAACAGTTGCAACGCCAGAACAGTGCCTGGCGTGAACAACTGCAACCACAAGGGATTGCCGGCATCGACTGGCAAGCCTGGCGGGACTTCCCAAAACGGTGAGCCGTGATGAAGATTCGTTTCGATAGTCGCAAAGAACTCAATCCGACTCAGGAGCAAGGTCTGAGTGTGCTCTACGCTCCGGGCAAGCGCATGGCGTTTCGCGTGCGTTGGTACTTGATCCTGCTGCTGGTCGCGAGCCCGTTGATATGGCTGGGTGGCAAGCTGGTTTACGGCATGTTGATGATCGACGCACCGGCGCAGCTGCGCTTGCCGATTCTTGAAGTGCGGGCGCGGGATGCCGGTCGGGTCGAGCAGCTTTTTGTCAAGGCCGGTGACCAGGTGCGGACCGATCAGCCGTTGGTCAATCTCGACAATCCGGAATGGCGTGCCCGGCTTGCGCAACTCGCAGTGCAGCCGGCGAGCAAGATGCCCACCACCAATGCCGTATTGAGTGGCAAGGAGCGTCAATTGCTCAAGACCCGGGTGGGCAGGGCGGGGGAGCGCGTGAGGACGCTTCAGGACCTGGTGTCACGAGGCGCCGTCTCTCCGGGTGAAGTGCTGGCAGCGGAATCCGAACGCGACGCCTTTCAAGCGGACTTGATGGCGTTCGAGCAACGCGAGCAACAGGCTCACCAGGCACCCTTGAGCGTTGAGCGAGATAATGTTCAACAGCACGCCGAGCAGCAGTGGTTGAAAACGCGCCTCGACGCGTTGTCGGTCAAGGCGGCGCAGAGCGGGCGGATTGCGGAGGTATTGGTGACGCCCGGCGAAAACGTCGGCGCCGGTACATTGTTGATGCGTCTCGAACGGGTGGAAGAGCCCCTGCTGTGGATTTATCTGGAACCACTGAACATCAGCTATGCCTCGGTTGGCCAACCGTTGCGCGTTCGCATGCCCAGTGGCGAGTGGCTGGCGGCGCATGTCGTTCAGGCAGTGGACAGCGCCGGTCGCACGCCGACGGTGTTGCGAGGGCCGTTCGCTGCCAGCGAGATGGGCCTGCAGGTCGCTGCCCAGTTTGACCAACCCCTGACGCAGCGCTGGAGAATCGATCAATTGCCATTGAGTGTTCGCTTTCCCACTGACTGGCAGCAAATGTTCAGTGACGGTCGTGAGCTCATTCAACAATTGGGCAACGTTATCGCAATGGATCGAAACACCGCCACCGCAGCGGAGAGTCGATAAATCATGAGGGCTTTTGAGTCAGTTTTTAAAAAGTCTTGATGAGATGGCGGACGAACGGCCGGTGCGCTGAGCCAGTTCGGTGTCCAGCAAATGCTCAGCCAGGACATCGTTCAAAAAGCGAAACTGATCATTGAGCCCGACAACTTCGTTGGTGAAATGATGGTCGGCTGCCGGTATCAGCATCGCTTCGAACTTTTTGTCGAACACCAGCGTCAACACTTTGCGAGACTCGAATTGTTGAGCGTAGTAATTGGTGCCGAATACCGCAAAGCTCACGGCCAGGCTGACAGTGTGGATCATGATGCGTGCTCCTGAGTCATGACGAACCCGGAAAACACACTCAACGTGACGGCCGTCAGAGCCAGGCAGGTCAGGAGATGGATCAGCATGATTCGTCCCTCCAATACGGGGTTTCGTGTCGGGTTGAGATCGATCCTACGCTTGCGGGTATTGAGCGAAAGGCATTCGCGGCGATGGTGAATATCGACGCCAGTGATGGTCGGTTTTTGGTGTGTTCTTTAGGGCCTCATCGTCGGAACGCCGCCCGGACCAAGCTCGCTCCCACAATGGTCCGTGTTTGAACGCTGATACCCTGTGGGAGCGAGCTTGCTCGCGATGCTCTTACGGTCCAGCACCTATACTCAAGCATGAAACCCTCGATCTGATTTCAACCATAGAGAACCGCGATCTTGAAGCTGCGTTCGCTGATCGTCGCCGTGTTGGTGGTGTTGGCGGGATGCGCCACGCCTGTGCGTGCCCCGGCGCCGCCGCCGCCGGTGATCGTCTCCCAGAGCACGTGGCAACAGGTGGATCGGGAGATTGTCGCCGCGTCGCAATCGGCCACCGAGCAGACAAAAATCTACACGCGCGGTGCCATGGATTACTGGCGAACGCGGGTCTATGAACGGACCGAAGAGAAGTTCATTCCATGGTTCAGCAGTTATTGGACCCAGGAGTGGCTGTCGATGAAGGTCAGCTGGTACACCATCAGCGCCAAGGGCGAGCAGGACGCCGCGGCCAGGCGCCTGGCAGCCTATCTGCTGGAACAATACCGCGAGCGTGTATTGGAGCCGGTCGCGCTGGAGATCGATCCCGACGCGATTCTCGGCATGGCGATGGCGTTCTACGTGGACATTCTTCAGGAAGAACTGGAGAAAATCTCCCAACGCCACGGTGTGCCGATGGATCAGATTAACGGGCGTATCCAGAAAATCCCCGCAATTGCGCTCGGGCCGCCCCCTGCTCGCGACGCGTCGTTGTATCAAGTCGTGCACACCACACCATTGAATACGTTGCCGGCCTATGCGGCGCTGATCGACAAGATCCACACGGCGGGTGGCGACAAAGGGGTCGCGTCGACCGACACCGCCATGGCGCCGGTGGCCACGCGTGCCAGCAAGCGGATGGAAGCCGAAATGGCCCCACGGGGTGCGGCCAGCGCCGTGGCTGCGGCGGCGGGCAAACTCGCCGGGGGATTGATCACCGTGGGTGTTGCAGGGGTTCGCGCCATCATTGAGGCCAATGACCGGCCTGACAGTGAGAAGCTGATTCGCAGCAGTCTGGGCAATACGTTCGACAAGGCCTGGCTGAAGATGGTGCAAAACCCGACGACCGGCGTAATGGCCGGCACGTTGTACATGGCGGCGCAGATCGAGGGCAATCTGGCGGGGAGCGTCGAACCGTCGGTCGGTGCGACCGCGGGAGCTGTCGATTTGAGCCCGACCGAATCGACTAACCAGCAGATTGACCCACTACCCCCAGCAGGAGAATGAACATGTCTTACGTTGATGGCTTTATCGCTGCCGTACCGACCGCCAACCGCGAACCCTTCAAGAAACACGCTGAAATCGCCGCTGCCATTTTCAAGGAGAACGGCGCCCTTAGCGTCACCGAGTGCTGGGGCGACGATGTGCCCGAGGGCAAAGTGACCTCGTTTCCCATGTCAGTGAAACGCAAGGAAGACGAAACGGTGGTGTTTGGCTGGATCATTTGGCCAGACAAGGCCACCCGCGAGGCAGGCATGCAGAAAATGATGGCCGATCCACGGATGCAACCGGGCGTCAATCCGATGCCGTTTGATGGCCAGCGTATGGTCTTCGGTGGTTTTAAAATGATCGTGCAAGCCTGAAACCAAACGTCAGGATCACTCCGGCGTCGGCGTGATCCTGCAACTCTTGCGATTGCGGATCTCATTGTCCGTCGGCCGTTCTTTGACGAACTCGAAGCGCGGTTCACCTTCGCTATAGTGAACCAGCCAGCCCCAGTCCAGTTCGGACTCATCCTGACCGGGTTTGGGCGGCACTGCCCACCACGGCTCTTTGCTGATGATCTCTCGCATGGCCCCGTCCCGTTTGTTCGGTTGGTTCAACTATAACGTGCCTATCAGGAGGTGCCAGGCATGAGCGACGAAACCCGTGAGCCGTGCAAACGACTGTTTTTTGCGTTGAACTGCCCGCTCAAGCAACGCAAGGCCATTGCCCAATGGCGCAGCGCCCTTCAGCTTCGGAGCGGGCGCACGGTGCCAGCGGAAAATTTCCACCTGACCCTGATGTTTCTGGGCTCGGTTGACGTGGCGCAGATCGCGGAAGTCTGCACGGCTGCCGCGAAGGTTCGAGTGCCGGGAGTGCCGTTGCAGGTGACGCTTGATCGACTGGATACCTGGCGCAGGGCCGGGGTGTTGGTGCTTGCCTCGGAGCAGGCGCCAGCGGCGTTGCTGCGGCTGGTGTATGCGCTGGAGCAGGCGATGTTGCCGTTTGGGTTCGAGGAGTCATCCAAAGAGTTTCGGCCGCACCTGACGTTGATGCGCGACTACCGGGTACCGGTCCCGGAATCCGCCGCGCCCCCCGAGTTTGTCCTGCGCGCCGATCACTTCACTTTGTTCGAATCCCATAAGGGCCATTATCGGGCGCTGGCCGAGTGGCCACTGGTTCCATCATAAAAAAAGCGCCCGAGGAGGGCGCCCAAATTCACCTTGACCGAGGTAGCCAGGTGAGGCCGTTCTTGAGAGAGGTGCAGCGGTGGTAAGGCGCTGCGGGAACGGAAAACAGTTGAATTTTGTGTCGCTGATGGCCTCATCGCGAGCAAGCTCGCTCCCACAGGGATTTGTGTCGGACACAAGATTTGTGATCACAACAAATTAAAGGTGGGAGCGAGCTTGCTCGCGATGGCAGCTTCGAGTGAATTACTTCCCGAGCTTCACCCGGGTCCAGCTGCGCGTCATCACTCGCTGAACACCAATCGGCATATCAGGAATGGCATACAACGTCGCCATCACTTCCTGCGAAGGATACGACCCCGGATCATCCCGGATCGACTCATCCACCAACGGCGTCGCCGCTGCGTTGGCATTGCTGTAGCCGATGTTGTTGGTGATCTCGGCAATGATGTCCGGGCGCATCAGGAAGTTCATGAACAGGTAAGCGTTTTCGACGTTCGCCGCGTCCCGAGGGATCGCGACCATGTCATAAAAACTGCCCGCGCCTTCCTTTGGAATGCTGTAGTCGATCTTTACGGTGTCGCCGGCTTCTTTGGCGCGAGCCTTGGCCTGCAGCACGTCGCCGGAATAACCGACCGCCACGCAGATGTTGCCGTTGGCCAGGTCAGAGATGTACTTCGACGAGTGGAAGTACGCCACCGACGGCCGAATCTTCATGAACAGCGCTTCAGCTTCGGCGATTTGATCCTTGTCCTGGGAGTTCACCGGGTAGCCCAGATAGTGCAGGGCGGCCGGGAGCATTTCGGTCGGGGAATCAAGGAAACTGATGCCACACGCTTTGAGTTTTTCAGCGTTTTCCGGTTTGAACAGCAGGTCCCAGGAATGGGTCGGTGCATTGCTGCCGAGCACTGCCTTGACCTTGTCCGGGTTGAAACCAATGCCAATCGAGCCCCACATGTACGGGAAGGCGTGACCGTTACCCGGGTCGCTGGCGGCAGCGTTTTTCAGCAGGACCGGATTGAGGTTCTTCCAGTTGGGCAGCTTCGACTTGTCCAGTTCCTGATAGACGCCAGCCTTGATTTGCTTGGCCAGAAAGCTGTTGGACGGCACGACAATGTCGTAACCGGATTTGCCCGCGAGCAATCGTGCCTCAAGGGTTTCGTTGCTGTCGAACACATCGTAGGTCACGTGGATGCCGGTCTCGTCCTCGAACTTCTTGACGGTGTCCGGGGCGATGTAATCCGACCAGTTGTAGACGCGCAGTACCTTGTCATTGGCCTGGGCGCCGGTAGCCATGGCGCCCAATAAGGACAGTGTCAGCAGAGTCCTGCCAAACATTTTCATCGGTACAACTCCATTTCTCTTTTATTCAAAATCACACCGCAACCATGCAGTGAATACAAAACCTGTGGAGAGGAGGGCAAGCCCCCTCGCCACAGGGTACTCGGCACGAGGGCACTAGGCCGTCGCTTCTACCATTTGCTTTTTCGGTTGTTGCCAGGATTCGCTGGCGGTCTGGTCCATCGCTTCCTGGATCGCACGTTTGCGGGTGGCCTCGGCGCGGCGGCTGAAGAACCAGACCATGAAGGTCACAATCGATACGGCCAACAGAATCAGGCTGGCCACGGCGTTGATTTCCGGTTTCACGCCCAGACGCACCGCCGAGAACACTTCCATCGGCAAGGTCGTCGAACCCGGGCCGGAGACG
Source organism: Pseudomonas sp. ASL7 (assembly GCF_056680375.1). Taxonomy (NCBI): domain Bacteria; kingdom Pseudomonadati; phylum Pseudomonadota; class Gammaproteobacteria; order Pseudomonadales; family Pseudomonadaceae; genus Pseudomonas; species Pseudomonas sp. ASL7. The sequence goes on from NZ_CM155279.1 coordinate 903,585, forward strand.
AAGCTCGCCAACACCAGGTCATCCAGCGACAGGGCAAACGACATCATTCCGCCAGCCGCCAGTGACGGCGCGATCATCGGGATGGTGATCAGGAAAAACACCTTGAGCGGCTTCGCCCCGAGGTCCATGGCCGCTTCTTCGATGGACAGGTCCAGCTCGCGAAGGCGAGCGGAGACCACCACCGCGACATAGGCGGCACAGAACGTGGTGTGGGCGATCCAGATGGTGACGATGCCCCGCTCCTGTGGCCAACCGATCAACTGCGCCATCGCCACGAACAGCAGCAACAGCGACAGACCGGTAATCACTTCCGGCATGACCAGCGGCGCGGTCACCAGGCCACCGAACAACGTGCGGCCCTTGAAACGCGTCACGCGGGTCAGCACAAACGCCGCCAACGTCCCCAACGCTACAGCCGCCACCGCGGTGTAGCAGGCGATTTCCAGCGAACGCACCACCGAGCCCATCAGTTGGGTGTTGTCGAGCAAGCCGACGTACCACTTCACCGACCAGCCGCCCCACACCGTCACCAGCTTGGAGGCGTTGAACGAGTAGATCACCAGAATCAGCATCGGCATGTAGATAAACGACAGGCCGAGCACCAGCATCAACTTTGAAAAACCGAAACGTTTCATCCCCGTGCCTCCATCTCTTTGGCCTGGCTGCGGTTGAACAGCAGAATCGGCACAATCAGGATCAACAGCATCACCACCGCCAGGGCAGACGCCACCGGCCAGTCGCGGTTGTTGAAGAACTCTTGCCACAGCACACGACCGATCATCAGGGTTTCCGGGCCGCCCAACAGTTCCGGAATCACGAACTCACCGACCACTGGAATGAACACCAGCATGCAGCCTGCGATGATCCCGTTCTTGGCCAGCGGCACGGTGATTTTCCAGAAGTTGTTGAAGTTGCTCGAGCCCAGGTCAGACGCGGCTTCCAGCAGGCTGCCGTCGTGCTTGACCAGGTTGGCGTACAGCGGCAACACCATGAACGGCAAGTAGGCGTAAACCACGCCGATGTACACGGCGGTGTTGGTGTTGAGGATCTCGATCGGATGGTCGGTCAGCCCGGTCCACATCAAAAACGCATTGAGCAAACCGTTGTTGCTCAGGATGCCCATCCACGCGTAAACGCGGATCAGGATGGCGGTCCAGGTCGGCATCATGATCAGCAGCATCAGGACGTTTTGCGTTTCTTTGTTGGCCTTGGTAATGGCGTAGGCCATCGGGAAGCCAATCACCAGGCACATCAGCGTGCTGAACAGCGCAACCTTCAGCGAACCGAGGTAGGCCGAGATGTACAGCTCATCGTCGGTCAGCAGCAGGTAGTTGCCGACGTTCAGAAACAGCTGAAACTTTTGCTCGGCGTAGGTGTAAATCTCTGAGTAGGGAGGAATGGCCAGCGCGGCTTCCGAGAAGCTGATCTTCATCACCAGGAAGAACGGCAACAGGAAAAACAGGCACAGCCACAGGAAAGGAATCCCGATGACGAGCTTTCGACCACTCGGCATCAGCCGCATAAACTGCTGATTGAGTGTTTTCATGAGCGCAGTACCACGCCGCTGTCGTCTTCCCACCATACGTAGACTTTGTCGTCCCAGGTCGGGCGCGCGCCACGGCGTTCGGCGTTGGCCATGAACGACTGGACGATTTTGCCGCCAGGCAATTCCACGTAGAACACCGAGTGACCGCCAAGGTAGGCGATGTCATGCACTTTGCCTTGGGACCAGTTGTAGCGAGTGTCCGGTTTGGTGGTGCTGACCAGCATTTTTTCCGGGCGGATCGCGTAGGTGATCGACTTGTCCTGCACCGAGGTGCTGACACCGTGACCGACGTAAATCTTCTGTTCCAGGTCCGGGCTGTGAATGATCGCGTGACCTTCAAGGTCTTCCACAACCGTGCCGTCGAAGGAGTTCACGTTGCCGATGAATTCGCACACCATGCGGCTGACCGGTGCTTCATAAATGTCGACCGGGCTGCCGATCTGGGCGATCCAGCCCAGGTGCATGATCGCGATGCGCTCGGCCATGGTCATGGCTTCTTCCTGATCGTGGGTCACCATCACGCACGTCACGCCGACGCGCTCAATGATCTGCACCAGCTCCAGTTGCATCTGCGAACGCAGTTTTTTATCCAGGGCACCCATCGGTTCGTCGAGCAGCAGCAGCTTTGGACGTTTGGCCAGGGAGCGAGCCAGTGCCACACGCTGACGCTGGCCACCGGACAACTGATGCGGTTTGCGCTTGGCGTACTGGGTCATGTGCACCAGGCGCAGCATTTCTTCAACGCGGGCGTCGATTTCACTGTTGGACAAACGATCCTGCTTCAGGCCGAAGGCGATGTTCTGTGCCACGGTCATGTGCGGGAACAAGGCGTACGACTGGAACATCATGTTGATTGGCCGCTCGTAGGGCGGCATGTCGGTGATGTCCACGCCGTCGAGCAGAATCCGGCCTTCGGTTGGGCGTTCGAAGCCTGCGAGCATGCGCAGCAGGGTCGATTTACCGGAGCCGGAACCGCCGAGCAAGGCGAAGATTTCGCCCTGATGGATTTCAAGCGAGACATCATCCACAGCGGTGGTTTCGTCGAATTTCTTGGTGACACGGTCGACTTTCACCAACACCTTTTTCGATGTCTGGTGACCTTCTAAAGCCTTCCTGTAAATGCTGGAGGCGTTTGCCATGTGAAACTCCCAACAGGTTTCAGTCGTCGGGCCAACGCGGCCTGACTTAATAGTTGATTGCAAGCCCGGGGCGGGTAATGCCAGTCAATTCAAACGCATCCCCCTGTAGGAGCGTGCGTGCTCGCGATGGTGTGTCAGTCGACACCAATGTTGCTGAGACACCATCGCGAGCAAGCTCGCTCCTACAAGGGTATTGCGCCTGTGCTGCCGGCATGACTCACCCATCGGGCTTATTCGGCGCCGCCATCCTGGCTGCCTGGGTGGTACTTGTTGTTATCGCGGTGTGTCGTTGTCGTGAGGGATGGGCGCGCAAGGGCACGCCCGTCTGGCTCACGGGGGCAGTAAATTGATTGTCAGTGTTTTACGTCAGCGCGTTTTGCGCAGCGCGGCCCGTCGCCGGCATGCATCACCGAACGCCTGGAAAATACTCAAATAAGGAGGATTCGAAAGCACCTGCCATTCCGGGTGCCATTGCACGCCGACGGCGAACGTCGGGCTGTGGTCGACCGAAATCGCCTCGATCAAACCGTCCGGCGCAACCGCTTCGGCACGCAGGCCCGGCGCGAGGCGGTCGATTCCCTGGCTGTGAATCGAATTGACCATGAACTCGGCAGGCAACTCCAGCGCTTGGAACACGCCGCCCGGCTGCACCTTCACCGCATGCGCCGGTGCGTATTGCACCGCCAGCTCCGGGCTGTCCGCTTCGCGGTGATCCAGCATGCCCGGCAGTTCATGCACCTTCTGATGCAAGCTGCCACCGAACGCCACGTTCATTTCCTGAAAGCCGCGGCAGACGCCGAGCACCGGAACGCCCGCCGCAATGGCTGCACGCAATAAAGGAAGGGTCGTGGCGTCCCGCGCCGGATCGTGATCCGTACCGGGAGCGCTGGCCGGGCCTTGATAGTGGAAAGGTTCCACATTCGACGGCGAGCCGGTCAGCAACAGACCGTCGAGCTGCGCGAGCAGATCATCGATTTCGGTCAGATCACCTAAGGAAGGAATGATGACGGGCAGCCCCAAAGCCGCGACGCTGACAGCACGCAAGTACTTGTCGCCGCTGATGTGGTAGGGGTGCAGGCCAATCTGTTTGACGCACGCTGTAACGCCGATCAATGGCTTGAGTGCCATTTTTATCACCTCGAAGTTTCACACTTGAACGAGCTTTTCCGGAGCTTAGCCTTGTTGATTTTAATTAACAACTCTCATGTAAAAAATTCTAAACGCCATACGTCCGAACCTCAGCATTTACGCGGTTCGCAAGACTGATCTGGCACGCTCGTGCCCAAAAGAGGCCCGAAAATAAAGGTTAAAAGGTCAGGTGTTCGCTATTGACTTCACTTTGCCTTTCGGATTGACTGAGCTCGTGAAAGGGTAGTGAACATAATAATTAACAGCTAATAGGTGCATCATGTCGGTCCCTCTGCGTGCCGTTCAACTCAACGAAGCAAACGCATTCCTTAAGAAATATCCTGAGGTTTTGTACGTCGACCTTCTGATTGCGGATATGAACGGTGTGGTGCGCGGCAAGCGCATCGAGCGCACCAGTCTTCATAAGGTTTACGAATCAGGCATTAACCTCCCGGCGTCACTGTTTGCTCTGGACATCAACGGCTCTACGGTGGAAAGCACCGGCCTGGGTCTGGACATCGGCGACTCGGATCGAATCTGCTTCCCCATCCCTAATACCCTCAGCATCGAGCCTTGGCAGAAGCGCCCAACCGCGCAACTGTTAATGACCATGCACGAACTCGAAGGCCAGCCGTTCTTCGCCGACCCTCGCGAAGTGCTGGCCAATGTGGTGCGCAAGTTCGACGAACTTGGCCTGACCATCTGTGCGGCGTTCGAACTGGAGTTCTACCTGATCGACCAGGACAACGTGAACGGTCGTCCGCAGTCGCCACGTTCGCCGGTATCGGGCAAGCGTCCGGTGTCGACCCAGGTCTACCTGATCGACGACCTCGACGAATACGTCGATTGCCTGCAAGACATCCTCGAAGGCGCGAAAGAGCAGGGCATTCCTGCGGACGCCATCGTCAAGGAAAGCGCCCCGGCGCAGTTCGAAGTGAACCTGCACCACGTGGCCGACCCGATCAAGGCCTGCGACTACGCGGTGTTGCTCAAGCGTCTGGTGAAGAACATCGCCTACGACCACGAGATGGACACCACCTTCATGGCCAAGCCGTATCCGGGCCAGGCGGGCAACGGTTTGCACGTGCACATTTCGATTCTTGATAAAGAAGGCAAAAACATTTTTGCCAGCGAGGATCCCGAGCAGAACGCCGCGCTGCGACACGCGATCGGCGGTGTGCTCGAGACCCTGCCGGCGCAGATGGCTTTCCTGTGCCCGAACGTCAACTCGTACCGTCGTTTCGGCGCACAGTTCTACGTGCCGAACTCGCCGAGCTGGGGCATCGACAACCGTACCGTTGCAGTGCGAGTGCCGACCGGTTCTGCCGACTCGGTGCGCATCGAGCACCGCGTTGCCGGCGCCGACGCTAACCCTTACTTGCTGATGGCGTCGGTCCTGGCCGGTATTCACCACGGCCTGACCAACGAAATCGAGCCGGGCGCACCGGTTGAAGGCAACAGCTACGAGCAGAACGAGCAGAGCCTGCCGAACAACCTGCGCGATGCACTGCGCGAGCTGGACGACAGCGAAGTCATGGCCCGTTACATCGACCCGCTGTACATCGACGTGTTCGTGGCGTGCAAGGAAAGCGAGCTGGCCGAGTTCGAGAACTCCATCTCGGACCTTGAGTACAACTGGTACTTGCACACGGTTTGATAGGAAGTCTTGTGGGGTTGGTGGGTGTACACAGAGCATGTGTCGACCACCATCCCTGTGGGAGCGAGCTTGCTCGCGATAGCGGTGGATCAGTCAGCATCGATGTCGTCTGACGTACCGCCATCGCGAGCAAGCTCGCTCCCACAGGGAACTGTATTTCAGGTTTCTAATTAACGGGCATTCGGTCCGACTGATCACTAATTCTCTGCGTCGAGTCACAACAATGACAAACACTCGCAGCGACTGGGAACAACGCTTCCAGTCCCTAACACTTGAAGGCCGCGCATTCATCGACGGCCAATACTGTTGCGCACTCAGTGGCGACACTTTTGAGTGCATCAGCCCGGTCGACGGTCGCTTCCTGGCCAACGTCGCCAGCACCGACGAAGCCGACGCCAATGCCGCGGTCGCCGTCGCGCGTCGCACCTTCGACTCCGGCATCTGGGCCAATTTGGCCCCGGCCGAGCGCAAGCGCATCCTGATTCGTTTTGCCGACCTGATCCTGGCCAACCAGGAAGAACTCGCCCTGCTCGAAACCCTCGACATGGGCAAGCCAATCAACGACTCGATGAACATCGACATCCCGGCGACCGCCAACGCGATCCGCTGGAGCGCCGAAGCCATCGACAAGATCTACGACGAAGTCGCTGCCACGCCACACGACCAGCTCGGCCTCATCACCCGCGAACCGGCGGGCGTCGTTGCCGCCATCGTGCCGTGGAACTTCCCGCTGATCATGGCCAGCTGGAAATTCGCCCCGGCCCTGGCCGCCGGCAACTCGTTCATCCTCAAGCCTTCGGAAAAGTCGCCACTGACCGCAATCCGCATCGCGCAACTGGCGCTGGATGCGGGCATCCCGAAAGGCGTGTTCAACGTGCTGCCGGGCTTTGGCCACACCGTCGGCAAGGCGCTGGCGTTGCACATGGACGTCGACGTGCTGGCCTTCACCGGCTCGACCGCGATTGCCAAGCAACTGCTGATCTACGCCGGGCAAAGCAACATGAAACGCGTCTGGCTCGAAGCCGGTGGCAAGAGCCCGAACGTGGTGTTCGCCGACGCGCCGGATTTGCGCGCGGCAGCCCAAGCGGCGGCCGGTGCGATCGCCTTCAACCAGGGCGAAGTCTGCACCGCGGGTTCGCGCTTGCTGGTGGAGCGTTCGATTCGCGAGCAGTTCATTCCGCTGCTGGTGGAAGCGTTGCAAGCCTGGAAGCCGGGGCATGCCCTCGATCCGGCCACCACCGTGGGCGCTGTCGTCGATCAGCGTCAACTGGACAACGTGCTGCGCTACATCCAGGTCGGTAAAGACCAGGGCGCGCAACTGATCGCGGGCGGCAGTCGCACCCTCGAAGACACGGGTGGCCTGTACGTGGAGCCGGCGATATTCGACGGCGTGACCAACGCCATGACTATCGCCCGTGAAGAAATCTTCGGTCCGGTGCTGTCGCTGATCACCTTCGACACCGCTGAAGAAGCGCTGGCCATCGCCAATGACAGCATCTTCGGCCTGGCCGCCGGCGTCTGGACCAGCAACCTGAGCAAGGCCCATACCTTCGCTCGCGGCTTGCGTGCCGGCAGCGTCTGGGTCAACCAGTACGACGGCGGCGACATGACCGCGCCGTTCGGCGGGTACAAGCAGTCGGGTAACGGTCGGGACAAATCGCTGCACGCGTTCGACAAATACACCGAACTCAAAGCGACCTGGATCAAGCTCTAATACTTCTACAACGGCGGTCGCCGAATCGTATCGGCGGCCATCGGAGAAACCTATGAAACAAACGCATGTAAACAGCTACTACGCCGCCACCCGTCACTTCACCGGCGACTTTCCGGTGCTTGAAGAACTGGTGGAATGCGACGTCTGTGTGATCGGCGCCGGTTACACCGGTTTGTCCTCGGCCCTGTTCCTCGCTGAAGCGGGCTACAGCGTGACCGTGCTTGAAGCCGCCAAAGTCGGCTTCGGCGCCAGCGGTCGCAACGGCGGCCAACTGGTCAACTCCTACAGCCGCGACGTCGATGTCATTGAAGAGCGCTATGGCGACAAGACCGCCGAAGTTCTCGGCAGCATGATCTTTGAAGGCGCCGACATCATTCGTCAGCGCATACAACACTACGACATCCAGTGCGATTACCGCCCGGGTGGCATCTTCGCCGCGCTGAACAAAAAGCAGCTCAAAGGTCTGGCCGAACAGAAAAGCAGCTGGGAGCGTTACGGCAACAAGAACCTGAAAATGCTCGACGCGGCTGACATCAAGCGCGAAGTCGGTTGCGACAACTACGTTGGCGGCCTGCTCGACATGCAGGGCGGCCACATCCACCCGCTGAACCTGGCCCTGGGTGAAGCCTCGGCCATCATCGGCCTGGGCGGCAAAATCTACGAGCAATCGGCCGCGGTGGAAATCACCTACGGCGAACCGATCACCGTGCGCACCGCCAAAGGTGTGGTCCGCGCCAAGTATCTGTTGATCGCCGGCAACGCCTACCTGCCGCAAGACCTCGACAACCGCGTCACACGCAAAAGCATGCCGTGCGGCTCGCAAATCGTCGTCACCGAGCCGTTGTCTGAAAAGGTTGCGCGCAGCCTGATCAAAAACAACTACTGCGTCGAAGACTGCAACTACCTGCTCGACTACTACCGCCTCACCGCCGACAACCGCCTGCTATACGGCGGCGGCGTGGTCTACGGTGCGCGCGAGCCGGACGACATCGAACAACTGATCAAGCCGAAAATCCTCAAGACCTTCCCGCAACTGAAGGACGTGAAGATCGACTACCGCTGGACCGGCAACTTCCTGCTGACCATGTCCCGCATGCCACAATTCGGCCGTATCGAGAAAAACGCCTACTACATGCAAGGCTACAGTGGCCACGGCGTCACCTGCTCGCACCTGGCCGGCAAACTGATCTCGGAAATGATCCGCGGCGACGCCGAACGCTTCGACGCCTTCGCCTCGCTACCGCACATGCCAATGATCGGCGGCCGCACCTTCCAGGCCCCGCTCACCGCCATGGGCGCCGCGTACTACGCGCTGCGCGATCGTTTCGGGATCTAAGCGCCACTGGCGGCATTCAGCAGGTTGCTACCTGCCAATGCCCGCCGGTTCAACGCAATCCCTGTGGGAGCGGGCTTGCCCGCGATGAGGCCAGCCCATTCGACATCAACGTTGAATGACACACCGCTATCGCGAGCAAGCTCGCTCCCACAGGATATCTATGACGAGCACAAAATTTGTATACAACCGGGACCAACCTGTGGGAACCAGCCACCATCAATCCCGACCGAACCCACTGATTTCAGGCCAAAACAACCTTTTTACCCAACCATTTATCGAACCTGCTGAGCAACACGACCAAACGTGATTTAATACCCGCCTTTCAAATTTCCGGGACAGGGAAGCGGTGTTTTCGCGGCCAAAAGTCGCCCGCCATCCACCCCCATAACCCTTAAGTTTTTCTCGCATAAGGCTGTCATGGACACGGGCTCACGACTCAAATTAGTACGCGAAAGCTACAAACTCTCCCAGCGCGAGCTGGCCCGGCGTAGCGGCGTCACCAATGCCACCATCTCCCTGATCGAACAGAATCGCGTCAGTCCTTCCGTCAGTTCCCTGAAAAAACTGCTCGAAAGCATCCCCATGTCCTTGGCGGACTTCTTCACCTTCGACCAGCCGCCACGCGAGCATCAATACGTGTTCCGCGCCAACGAACAGCCGGATCTCGGGCGTCATGGGCTGCGTCTGCTGCTGATTGGCGCTTCGGTGCCGAGTCGGCAGATGCGGCTTCTGCGCGAGCAGTACGCGCCTGGGGCGAGCTCGGGGGAAGAGCCGATTGTGCACTCGGAGGGGGAGGAGTGTGGGCTGGTCACTCGTGGCACAGTTGAATTGACTGTGGATGGGCAGATCAGTGTGTTGAATGCCGGGGATGGGTATTACTTTCCAACGACGTTGCCGCATCGGTTTCGCAATATTGGCCAGGATGAAGCGGAAATCATCAGCGCCAACACCCCGGCCAACTTCTAATGTAAGCGGCCTCGATGGCTAATGCCTACTGTAGGAGCGAGCTTGCTCGCGATGGTCGTTAACGATAACGCATGTTTACTGGCTAAACGCGACGCTCTTTCGCTCCTACAGTCCTTAACGGAACGGCATTAACCTCGTGGATGTTTTCGCCTTCCGGAAAACCCGGTAAAAAAGTGACAGATTTATTTTAATAAATACATCGGTCGCTTTTTTCTTAAAATTCCTACGCTGTAGCAACGCTTTCCTTGCTCGAGACTTTGCCCTTTTTTGTCTCATCGGAAGCGGAACGAGCGGTTGATTTTGCTATGAGAGATTCAGCTAAAGGATGTTTGGCCGCTGGTTTTGTTAGAGGAAGCTTGGCCACAGCTTTTCGTGCAGCGGGATTCGCAGCGATTTTGGGTACCGCAGCTTTGGGGGCCGGTTTGGCTGCGGCGGGCTTCGCAGCAACTTTGGTTACAGCAGGTTTACGCTTACTTGCAGAGATGGTTTGCGTCTCAATCGGGCGTACGGTGAGTTCTAGACCTATCGCAGTCATCAGTTTCCTGATTGTCTCAAAGCGCGTTTTCGCTCCACCTTTAAGCACTTTATAAAGGCTTTCGCGGTTGAGCCCGGCTTCCAGGGCGACTTTGTTCACGCCTTTAGCTTTTGCAACTTCACTCAACGCATGAACCAGTGCCGTGTCACCAGCCTTCATACTTTCAGCAATGTAAGCAGCCATAATCTCTGGGCTGTCGAGAAAGCGGGAAGCTTCGTGACGACTTGTGCCTGAAGTGTCGAGGTCAAGGATAGGCATATCCTCGGGATTGAATGTCGTTTCTCTCATGTCATTTACCTTTCAGGGTATCGAGGATCTTTTTAGCTCGTTTGATGCCTCGCGCTTGGTCCGTTTTATCGCTTCCAGTGAGCATTGTGTAGTCGATCGTCCCGGTGCGTACAAAGTAGACTCTGTAGCCTGGGCCAACAAAAACACGCATTTCACTCATACCGTAGCCCACGCTTTCGCAATCTCCGAAATGGCCATCTTTAGCACGGTCCAAGCGATTCAAGACAGCCGCTTTTCCTTGAACGTCCACCAGATCGCCCAGCCATTTCTCAAACTCGGGCGTGTTGTGAATGTTGTTTTCGTTCCTTTCGATCATAGTCCCGTTTGTAGCCTACTGGCTACTCCTTGTCGATGCTAATTGGGTCGAGGTGAGTTCCTCCATAACACTCGGCCCCAGTTGGGGAGCTGTGAGGTCACAAAAACCCACATCACGCGGGTTTTTTGCGTGAAGTACGGTCAATGACCTTTGGAGGTATCAAACCCACGTTGTTCAATCACTCGAAACACATCGCTCACATCCTGAAGCAAGATCCGGGAGATGTTGGTGACGGTGTTGATGTCGTTTTCGGCGTAGTCGGGGAGGCTGGTGCAGGCCATGAGGTGCAGGCCATGAGGTGCAGGTATTTGAGGACGGCGTTGAGGCGTTCGCTGAGGCAGTTGTGGAGTTCGCGTAGCGGGGCGTCGCTGTCGATGAGGAGGACGGGGTAGTCGGTGGCGAATTGGGACATGGGGGTGAAGCGGCGTGGCGGGTTTTGGGTTGTCATGGTTTCTAGTCCTAAAAGATAAACAACAACGTCATTGAGCCGTTCAACAGACGAAAATTGCCTGTGTTGTGCCTGACGTTACTTAGTGGTTTTCTCTTTGGGCTGCGAATCCCTGCCACCGACACTGTCAGCGACGGAGGAACTATAAGCGGCGATTTTGGTGTCCGCAAATGAGGGTGTAGGACGACAGCACGGTTTTTGTAGCAGCTGGCGAAGCCTGCGTTCGGCTGCGTAGTAGTCGCAGTTTTGGAAGCTGAGGTGTGTCAGTTGAACGCTATACGCTGGATTTACGGCTGCTACGCAGCCGAACGCAGGCTTCGCCAGCTGCTACAGGGTTTGGGTGTTGTTTAAAGGTTCGGCAGGAATTTGGGCCGCTTCGCAGCCGGCGGTAGCAAGCTCCTTCGCCACACTGGGAAATGTCCTACAGCTTTTACAGATCAAAAATCTAACGTTCGTCGGATGTCAGGTTGCTACCACCGCATTTGCCTGCCCATTCCATCACGGCTGCTAAGCTTCGTCGTTGCAGCGGCCGAGCGTTTTTTGGCTCGCGTTGCGAGCGTTAGCACGGAGTACAACTTCTATTCCTGTCGTTTACCTGCACGGAGGCAGGCGATGGAGATCAAGCGCATGGTCGAATCGAGTGCGGACGAGGTTCCAGACCCACTCGATCGTGAGGAGATAGAGCGGGTGCTGGCGTCGTTGCTAGCCAGTCCCTTGTTTGCCAAGTCCAGGCGGATGGGCAGTTTGTTGCGTTTTCTGGTCGAGCACGACCTGCAATTTTCCAATACATCGCTAACCGAGCACGCCATAGGCATCGCCGTGTTTCGTCGTGATCCTGCGGTGTATTGCACGGGTGATGACCCGGTAGTGCGGGTGCAGGTGGGGCGATTGCGTCGTAAGCTTGCGACACATTACGCCACCAACGGTCAGCAGGACCCGGTGCGACTGAGCATTCCGGCCGGTTGTTATCGCCTGGCGTATCAGCGGCTGCGGCTCAAGGGGGCTGGCACGCATCATCCGGTTTTGCAGGTCCAGCCGTTTACCTGCATCACCCGTGATGGCGAGGACTTTGCCCGGGGCTTGTGCGAGGAGTTGAGTTGTCGGTTGTTCGAGTCGTTCGAGCAAACGCAGACCGGCGCCAATCATGTGTTGATGAAGGTGTCGCGCAGCAGTGTAAAAACAGCAGAGATCGGACGCGGCGGGCGTTACAGCTATTGCCTGGAAGGCAGCGTGCGGGTCGAGCCAGCACGGGTGAGGGCGTCGTTACGACTGGTGGATGTGGCGCAGGGGCGGATTCGCTGGTCGGCGCAGTTTGATCGAAATCAGCCTTATGGCATCGCTACCCAAGAGGATTTGGCGGCGTCCATCTGTCTGTCGCTGACGGGGTATTTTGCCAAGGACGCAATCAACGAATAAGAGGGGCAACCGCGAGGTTGCCCCAATGTACCCGTTACACGGTTTTCCACTGACCGCCTTCGTAAAGGCGACCTGCGGTGTTATCGAAGGTCAGGTCGATTTCGATCGCCTTGGAGCGTGAGGTACTGAACATGGTGCTGGTCTGTACGTTCTGTTCGAACCACACAAGGATGGTTTCGACGGGGGTCAGCACGGTTTTACCGGTGACCACCTGGTTCACCGCAACGTAAATGGGGGTGCTGACCTGATTGCCATCGATGCCGGTGGATAGCTGGTTGATCCCCGGATGGATGGGCGCGTAGTCGTTCACAAAAGTCATGGAAACGTCTGGGCCGCCCGTTACCGCCGAGCTCAACAGGCCGTGCTCATCGAGTGTCGAGGTTTGCCCAAGACCGATATTGACGATGTTGGTCGAGACTTTGACTTGTACGTTTTCCTTGAATACGTTGGAGGCGAACAGCTGATATTGCGGCGTCCAGCTGAATTCGTTATTGCTCAGGTACGCGTCATAGGACTGCCACACCACGTTGTAGTCTTCGGTGCCGACTTTCTTGGCAAAGCACAGCTTGTAGCCAGACTTCTTGAGCAGGGTCAGGTCGCCGGCGGCGATTTCGATCGTGACTATTTTTTGCGAAGCCGCCAGGGCGGACCTCAGTACTTTGCTGTAGTCGGATGTTTTCAGCGCCTTTGGGGCACTCAGGATCGACTTGACCGCTTCTTGCACGTCATTGTGAAGCTGCTGGCTATTTTGGCTGACAGCGATTGATTTGCTCATGGTTTCCCTCTTCCTTGTTGGTGTGTTTGGCAATCAATGGGCGGCGGGCAGTCAACCCGGTCAGTCCATTGAGGGCTTCACTCTAGGTTCATGGAGCAGGGTGGCTAAGTGTCTTGGCGTTACAGGCCCGTAACCGGTTGTATCAAACAGATGAAACAGCGGGGCGCCCCAAGGGTCGCCCCGCCATGGCCTCAGGCTGCCTTCGCGTCGGCCCAGACGAAGTTCCAGCTGGTTCGCTTGCCTTTGGCAATCTCGATCAGCTTGTTCTCATACACTGTGTGATTGACTTGGCCGGTGTAGGTCAGGGTTCGGGCGGCGTTGGTCCCGGTGCACTCGCCCGGTTCACCGCCGGATTCGATCATCGCCTTTTTCATCTCGACTTCCGACGGGGCGCTGCTCTGATTTTTTTCCACTTTAACGAAACTCATGGTTCACCTCTTCCGTGATGGGGGGATCGGTGCAGGGCAGGGCCGACAGCGTTCACGTCCCTGCAACACACCGAAGGCCCTACTCTATTGGCCTGGCGTTCGGTGCAGAAGTGACAACTGGGGCGGTGAGGTAACACGCGGGAAACAGCACAATCGGGGGGAAGTATCAGGGACGTATCAAGCGCAAACGCCAAGAGGTGTGCGGTTCAATTCGGTTTAGGCCGGATTTGCTCGCGATGGTGGTCTGTCAGGCAAAGCGATATTGACTGTCAGGGCCTCATCGCGAGCAAGCTCGCTCCCACAGGGGATTGGGGGTTTAGTCAGATTGAGTTGGCCAGTTTGCCGGTTGAGAGGCGGCGTTTGTAGGCGGTGTCGCGGTTGGCTAGCCAGTAGTAGAGCGGTGAGGTGATCAGCAGGCCGACCAGCCAGGACAGGTCAGCGCCGTTGATGTGCTCGGAGATCGGCCCGACGTACAGCGGTGTGTTCATGAAAGGGATCTGCACCACGATGCCGATTGCGTACGCCAACAGTGCCTGCGGGTTGTACCGGCCATAGATCCCGCCATCGACCTTGAAGATCGAGCCGATGTCGTACTTGCCTTTGTGAATGGCATAGAAGTCGATCAGGTTGATCGCGGTCCACGGCACCAGCACCACGAGCAGCACCAGGACCATGTCGACGAAGTGGCCGATGAAGTTGGCCGAGGCGCCGACGGCGGCGAAGCAGCAGCCGCCGAGGACGACGATGGACAGGACGGCGCGGCTTTTGGCGGTCGGGATCCAGCGGTAGGCGAAGGTTTGGATCAGGGTGATCAGCGACAGCACGGCGCCGTAGAGGTTGAGGGCGTTGTGGCTGATGACGCTGAGCAGGAACAGCACGAGCATCAGTGGGCCGATGGAGCCGGTGGCGAGTTTGACGGCGTCCATGGTGTCCATGCCCACGGGCGTGGCGAGGACGGCGACGGCGCCGAAGATGAACGAGAGGCTGGAGCCGAGCACGGTGCCCAGATACGTGGTCCAGAACGTTGCGGCCACGGGCACGTTGGCGGGCAGGTAGCGCGAGTAGTCGGAGACGTAGGGCGCGAAGGCGATTTGCCAGAGTGCAGCCAGCGAAACGGTGGCGAGCCAACCGGAAATGTTGAAACTGCCGCGGGTGAGGAAGTCGGCGGTCTGCACGTGGGTGAAGATGTAGCCGAAGCCGAGCACGATGCCGGCGCCGAGCACCCAGGTGCCGATGCGGTTGAGCACGTGGATGAAGCGGTAGCCGATGATGCCGATAATGCCCGAGCCGAGGGCGCCGATGACGATGCCCACCGGTACCGGGACGCTGTCGACCACGCCGTGCAGCGACTTGCCGGCGAGGACGATGTTGGAGGCGAAAAAGCCGATGTACATGACGCCGGCGATCAGCACCACCAGCAATGCGCCGAGGGAGCCGAACTGGGCGCGGCTCTGGATCATTTGTGGAATGCCCATCTGCGGGCCTTGCGCCGAGTGCAGTGCCATCAGCACGCCGCCGACCAGGTGGCCGACGAGGATGGCGACGATGCCCCACACCAGGTTCAGGTGAAACAGTTGCACGCCGAGGGCGCCGGTGACAATGGGCAACGGCGCGATGTTGCCGCCGAACCAGAGGGTGAACAAGTCACGAGTTTTGCCGTGTCGATCTTCGGGCGGCACATAGCCGATCGTGTGTTTTTCGATGAGCGGGGCGGTGCTTGTTGCTGCGGTAACCATGACGGACTCCAAGGCAATTTGAGTACGTGGACGTACTTCGGTGAGCGCCGCAGCGGGGGCGACGCTTTTCTTGTTGGAGTGGATGATGTGCGGTGGGGTGAGATAGATAAATTAGTAAGATTGTGGGTATAGACGTTAAAAAAAGTAGGTTGGTGGAGTCGGGTGGATGGCCGGTTTTCCAGCGTCCGCGCGGCAGCGGACGGGCCAAACCTGTAGGAGCGAGGTTGCTCGCGATGGTGTGTCAGCCACATTGATGTCTACTGACACACCATCGCGAGCAACCTCGCTCCTACAGGGGGGCATGCCGTGTCAGTCAGAGATAGATGACAGCATCCGTTGCAGCATGGCGTCGCACGCTGTGAGTTGTGCGAGGCTGACGAATTCGTCGGGTTTGTGGCCCTGGCCCATGCTGCCGGGGCCGCAGACGACGGTGGGAATGCCGACGGCGTCGAACAGGCCGCCCTCGGTGCCGAACGCCACGGTGCCGAACTCGCGGGAGCCGGAGAATGCAGCGATCAGTTCAGCCGCTTCGCTCTGCTCATCAGTCGCCAAGCCGGGATACGCCGACAGCTCACTGAAGCGGATCTCACTCTGTTCACTCACGGCCCGCATGCGCGGCAATACCTGCTGTTCGGCATAGGCCTTCAATTCCTGCGCCACTTCGCTGGGATCGTACGAGGGCAATGCGCGGATTTCGAAGTCGAAGCGGCAGTCGGCGGGAACGATGTTCAGGGCTTTACCACCAGAAATGACGCCGGTTTGCACCGTGCTGAACGGCGGATCGAAACGTGCATCGTGATGCTCGGGCGCTTTCAGTCGGTTACCGATCCGCCCCAGTTCACCGATCAGTTCGGCGGCAAATTCAATCGCATTGACCCCGAGCGGGGCGTAGGCGGAGTGACACGCTTCACCGTGAACATCGCAACGCATTGCCAGTTTGCCTTTGTGGCCGAGCACCGGCTTCAGCTCGGTAGGCTCGCCAATAATGCAGAGCATCGGTTTGACCGGGCGCTGTTCCAGCTCGACCAGCAGCGAACGCACGCCGAGGCAGCCAACTTCTTCATCGTACGAAAGCGCAATGTGCACCGGCAGCCGCAGCGACGCGTTCACTAAAGAAGGAACAAGGGCGAGCACGCAGGCGATGTAGCCTTTCATGTCCGCCGTGCCACGACCGTACAGGTTGCCGTCGCGCTCGGTGAGTTCGAACGGCGCAACGGTCCACGGCTGGCCGTCGACGGGCACCACGTCGGTGTGCCCCGACAGCACAATGCCCGGCTTGTCTGCCGGGCCGATGGTGGCGAACAGATTGGCCTTGCTGCGCTGTTCGTTGTAGACCAGTTCGCAAGGCACATCGAAGCGCGCGAGGTAGTCGCGCACGAATTCGATGAGGTGCAGGTTTGATTCGCGGCTCGTGGTGTCGAATGCCACCAACGTCTTCAGCAAATCGCGGCTGGTGCTCATCGGTCGTCTCCAGCGACGCCGTAGCCAGGGGATTTTTCAGGGGCAAGGGCGCGATCGATGTAGTCCTGGACCTGTGGGCGATAGGCATCCCACAGTTTTTCCAGCTGGCCGATCGGGTTTTCCTCTGCCCAGTCGACCCGCAGGTTGATGATCGGCCAAGTCAGTTCGCCGACCACCACCATCGCGGCCGAATGCACCGGCCCGGCTTCACCGCCTGCTGCGATGGCGGCTTTCATCGCAGCGAGCAAACGGTCCGCCAGTTGTCCTTCGCCGTGTTCGAACGCTTCAACCATGGCTTCGATCACGGAGCGATCCGCGAGCATGTTGCCAGCCGCCACACATTGCTCGCCGGACACGGCGTTGTGGTTGCCGAGGGTTTGCGCGCCGCTGAAATGGGCGGTTTGGCCGAGGTGGTCAATCGCGATGATCTGGCGGTATTGGCTGTAGCCATTGCGGGTCAGGGCTTTGTCTAATGCATCGAAGGGCGCGAGGCCTTGCTCCATGAGGGCCAGGACTTCCGGGCCGAGGGATGGCAGGGTGATGTTTTGCGTCGAAACCGCGCCAACGCCCGGCAGCAACCACGGGCAGCGGGCGCCGACGGCGATGCTGGAGGAACTGATCGCGATGCCGAACTGACCGGTTTCCGGGCAACGGGCGGCAATGGAGAAGGTCATGGTTTTGCTCCTTGGTTAGCCTTGGCGAAGGTGGTGTTTGCAGTGGCGCTTTCGCGAGCAGGCTCGCTCCCACATTTGGATCTGTGTGGCTCACAAATTTTGTGTTTACTGAAGATCCACTGTGTGGGAGCGAGCCTGCTCGCGAAGGCCGCGACTCGGTTTACTCAGGAATCACCGCAATCACATCAATCTCCATCAACCACTGCGGCTGCCCCAATGCCGACACCACCAGCCCGGTCGAAATCGGAAACACACCTTTAAGCCACTTACCCACTTCCTGATAAACCGGCTCGCGATACCGCGGGTCAATCAGGTAGGTCGTGGTTTTAACGATGTGGCTAAGGTCGCTTCCAGCCTCTTCCAGCAACTGCTTGACGTTGCGCATGGCTTGCTCGGCCTGGGCACGCGGGTCACCCAGACCCACCAGATTGCCCTCGAAATCAGTACCGACCTGACCCCGGACATAAACGGTGTTGCCCGCCCGAACGGCTTGGCACAGGTCGTTGTCCAGGCTCTGGTTCGGGTAGGTTTCCTTGGTGTTGAACATGCGAATACGGGTATGGGTTGGCGTGGACATTTGAAGCTCCTGAACAATGACTTAAGCGCTGACAGTGTTTTTGTGGGCGAGCGGAACGGTTTCAGTCTGACGCTGCGCCGCATCGTGGTAGTCGAGGTATGAACGCTGGATGGCGATGTGATCAGCCACGTACTTGGCGTCATGCCAAACACCCCAGATGAACGATGACCCGCGACGGGACTGCCACGGCAGGCCGAGGAAATACACGCCGGGCTCATTCGACACACCGCGCTGATGCTGCGGCTTGCCGTTGTCGTCGAAGGCGTTAACCTTGAGCCAGCTGTAATCGGTGGCAAAACCGGTGGCCCAGATGATCGAGGTCACGCCGGCTTTGGCCAGGTCGAGCTGCAGAATCGGGTTCGTCACGCAGGCCGGGTCCGGGAAGGTAATGCGCGCTTCCGGTTCTTCCGGCAGGTCCAGGCCATTGCGTTCGATGTAGGCGTCGGCGGCATTGAGCAGTGCCAGGTAGTTCTCGTCGCCGCGCGCCAGGTTGTCGGCCAGGTTTGGCTGAAAGGTCGCCACGCCGGCGTTGAACGATTGGGTCAGGCCGACCAGCGTCATCCCGCGATGCGCCAGCCCACGGAAGTCCACCGTGCGACCGCCATGGGCACCGCTCACGGCGATGGTGACGTGTTCACGGCCCGGCTTCATCGCCACTTGATCCCATTCGCCGAGCACGCCCAGCCACCAGCAGAAATCACGGTTGCGATAGGCGCGAGGAGGGCGGTCGTGGGCGCCAACGGAGAGGTAAACCTTCTTTCCTGCACATTGCAATTCATCGGCGATTTGCACGCCGGAGGAGCCTGCGCCGACAACCAGCACCGCGCCTTCGGGCAGTTGCGCCGGATTACGGTAGTCGGCCGAGTGGATCTGCAGGAAGGGCTGATCCTTCGGTGCAATCGGCGGGATAACCGGACGCTGGAAAGGCCCGGTGGCGGCCACCACGCGGTTGGCCTCGATCACGCCTTCAGAGGTTTCGATGGTGAAACCAGGGCGGCCGATGTTGCGTTCCACCTTCAGCACATCCACGCCAGTGCGGATCGGGGCGTTGAATTTCCTGGCGTAGGCTTCGAAGTAATCGGCGACACGTTCTTTCGGGGCAAAGCCGTCGGGGCTGAGATCGTCAAACTCAAGACCGGGAAACCGGTCGTGCCAGGCCGGGCCATTCGCGACCAGCGAATCCCAGCGGCCGGTGCGCCAGCGCTCGGCAATACGGTTGCGCTCCAGCACCAGGTGCGGCACCCCAAGCTTGCTCAAGTGTTCACTCATGGCCACGCCAGCCTGACCGGCGCCAACAATCAGCGTATCTGTTTTTATTTTTTCAGTGGTCATCTCAATACCCTTCGAAGTTGGAGTTAGGTCGCTAACGGCCTGCCATTTCTTGGGCTCAAGACTAGGGATCACCCTGGTATCGGTAAAATATTATTAAGCTGGCATTTGAGTATAAATAACTGATGCAGAGCGTTTGATTCGGCGGGGCTGTAAACTGGCCGCACTTTTTATCACCTCAACCAAGGGTTCCCCATGGCAAACCAAGACATCGCTTTTACTCCTGATCCTGACGCCGATTCCATCTCCTCCGACGTCGCCGGTTTCGGCGGCATTCTGGTCTCCACCCAGATCCCGACTCGCGCCGACGGCAGCCTGGAGCTGGGCGACATCGCGCTGCAGAGCGAGTGCACGTTGCAGGCGTTGAAGGTCGCCCTGGAACGCGCCGGCAGTTCCATGGAGCGGGTCATGCACCTGACCATCTACCTGACCGACATGGCCGACCGCGCCGCGTTCAACGAGGTTTATAAGCGTTTCTTTGCCAAGCCATGGCCGGTTCGCGCGGCAGTGGGGGTGGCGGCATTGGCGGTCGAAGGCATGCGTGTGGAAGTGACCGCGATGGCAGCGAAGCGCTGAGTGAGCGTGAAGCGGCATTAGCCGTTACTTCGCCTTCCAGTGACCACCGCCCGACTCGCAATCAATCTTTGCCTGACTCAAGTGCTCGGCGTCGTAGTAATACGTCGTGACCTGAGCATTGTCGGGAATGTTGAGCGACTTGGCGTTCTTGTCCTTGCTGGTGGAGTGAGGGTTGGCCAGCGACTCTTGCGTCATCGTGGCAACGCAGGTGGCCTGATAATGGTCGGCGCATTGTTCGACCTTCTTTTTGGTGCTGGTCAGCATTTCCTTGCTTTCATTGCTGCACGACCAATCGATGGAACCCACCGGCATGCCGTCGTACTCATAGCAGCTATGGGATTCGACGGCCGGCACCGACGGGCTTTCGGAGCGGGTCAATACGTCACAGCCTTCAGCGAAAACCAGGGCAGGACTCAGGCAGGCGATGAGAAGCAGCAGCCTACTGTTCATCGGGATTTCCTCTCCAGTGGCGCTTCACTTGATCAAAATCAGCGCTGATAGCGTTTCGAAAACGCAATGAGGTGCCGGGTTCAATTGAAGGGCCCAGTGGTATGCTCGCGGGGCGAGCCCCCTCGCCACAATGGGCGCTTCATACCAATTTTCACAAAGGACTGAACATGACATTGACTGTCGAAAACCTGGTCAGCATTGCAATGACCAATCCCATCAACGCTCAAATTACCGCACGCTTGCCTTCACTCGGTTTGAGTCAATGCATGCTCACGGCGGGCTGCCTTTTCCAGGCTGTGTGGAATCATCAGGCGCAGCAGCCGGCCGATTGGGGTATCAAGGATTACGACGTTTTTTACTTCGATACCGATCTGTCCTGGGAGGCTGAGAATGAGGTGATCAACTCGGCTAAGCGCCTCTTTGATGACATCGACGTTAATATTGAGATCAAGAATCAGGCTCGCGTCCACCTTTGGTACGGTCAGCGGTTTGGCACTTCTTATCCTCAGCTCCAGTCAGCTAAAGACGGGATTGATCGTTACCTGATTGCGGGGACATGCATCGGGCTGGATGCTGAAACCGGTGAAGTCTATGCGCCCAATGGCCTGGCAGACATCGAGCAAGGCATTCTTCGGATCAACCCAAAAAATGCCCAACCCTGCTTGTTCGATCAAAAGGCGAAAAGTTATCAGGCTCGCTGGCCATGGCTCAGGATCCTTTATCCAAAAGGAGACTGACTCATTTGATCCACGGAACGTAGATGCGCAATGCGAAATTCCGATGTGCCAAACTATAGGTTGGTTAACGTAAACGAGTGGCCTGAGCATTGATCGAAAGACGCCAATTTAGCGGAGGCATGAAGGGGAAGAACCTTCGCTATCTGAACGAGAACCCCAACGAGCCTGTTCAAATGACACGGACAGGCTTTTTGCTGCTCGAACATTTTTCGCTGCCTGCGTTTACGCAAGCGCTGGATACGATTGTCACCGCGAACCTGCTACGGCCCAGGCTGTTCTCTTCCCGAACGTTCGGCTTGCATGACGCAGAAGTGGTCAGCGATCTGGGACTGATCATCCGGCCAGATGCCCGGATCGATTATTCAGCGATTCAGAACCTGGACCTGCTGGTGGTGTGTGGCGGCTACAGGACAGAGCTGAAGGCGACGGATGAGTTGATCGGTTTGCTGAGAAATGCGTCCGACCACGGCGTCAGCCTGGCCGGATTGTGGAATGGTGCATGGTTTCTGGGGAGCGCGGGCTTGCTGGATGGCTATCGTTGTGCGATTCACCCCGAACATCGTCCCGCACTCGCGGAAATTGCCAAGGCTGCGCAGGTCACCAGTGAGCCCTACGTGATCGATCGAGACCGGCTCACGGCATCCAGTCCGTCAGGCGCATTCCACATGGCGCTGGACTGGATCAAAGGCTTGCACGACAAAGCCCTTGTCGAGGGAATCGAGGACATCCTGGCGTTCGAGGAGTCCCGCTACCGGCGCATAAAACCGACTGAAAATATCTGTGTCAGTGCACCTCTGCGCGAGGTGGTGAAACTGATGCACGCCAACCTTGAAGAACCTCTGGAGCTTGAGCAACTGGCGGTCTACGCCGGCCGTTCACGCCGACAACTCGAGCGTTTGTTCAAGGAGCAACTGGGCACGACGCCGCAGCGCTATTACATGGAGCTGCGGATTACCGAGGCGCGGCGACTACTTCAACACACCGAACTGTCCCAGGTGGATGTGTTGGTAGCGTGTGGTTTTGTGTCGCCGAGTCATTTCAGCAAGTGCTACAGCTCATACTTTGGCTACCGGCCGTCCAAGGAAACGCGACTCGTCAAATAGCCATTCCGGTCGCGTCCAGGTTACCCAGGAGCCACTCGATAAAGCTTCGCGCCAACGGATTGTTTTCACTGTCGCGATGGGTCAGCAAGGCCCAGCTCGGGCCGCGAATGGTGTCGTCCACCAACGGGTGCAACAGTCCGCTGGAGCGCGCTGGCTGACTCAGCAACTGGCTGACCAGCGCGATGCCGAGCCCCGCGCACGCAGCGTCCAGCAGCAGGCCGGGATCGGAAAAGTTCAGGCCCTGATCCTTCTGGCCGACGTCGATGCCAGCCTCCACAGCCCAGTGACTCCAGTCCATTTCCCGCTCGCCGTGAAGGGTGGTGCGCTGTTCGATGGGCATTGCCAGCACATCCGGGTGACAGGCCGGGTAGAGGCGGTCTGCGTGCAGCACCTTGAAGCTGCACTCGGCCTGGGAGCTGATGTCATCGCGCACCGAGAGGTCGATGGTCTGGGTGGTCATGTCCGGGACTTCGTCGGTGCTGAAAATCCACAAATCAACTTCTGGATGCTGACGGCGAAAATCGCCAAGGCGTGGCAGCAGCCAGTGCCGGGCGAACGTCGGCGTGGTGTTGAGCACCAGTTGGTTGGGTTTCTGGTATTGCCCGAGGCGGCGAATGCCCACGGCCAGTTGCTGCAATAGCGCCTGGGTGGTGCTGAGCAAATCGTGGCCGGCATCGGTCAGGCTGACACTGCGTCCACTGCGAAAAAACAACGGCTGTTCAAGGTACGCCTCAAGACTGCGGATTTGCTGGCTGATGGCTGACTGGGTCAGGTGCAACTCGTCGGCGGCCTTGTGAAAACTCCCCAGCCGAGCGGCCGCTTCAAAGCCGCGAAGGGTGCTGAGCGGGGGCCAATGCTTGAGCATACTGATAAGTTCCTCTAATCACTTTTCTACTAAATCCATCGTTTGTTGGCCCGTTTTTACAGCCGTAGCATGCATGCCAAGACCGCTAAGGCAGTTTTGTTGAACACAATGGCTTAACTAAAGGGTTTTTATCATGCCGCATGTCATGCAGCAAAACGAACGACAAAACAGTGGCTGGTGGATGCCGGCAGAGTGGGTAAAGCACGCCGCGACCTGGATGGTCTGGCCGCACAATCAGGCCCTTTGGGAGTCGGGTTGGCACGTGACGTTGCCGCTGGTGCAGGCCGATTTCGCACGGGTGGCCAACGCCATTGCCCGTTTCGAACCGGTGAAAATGGTGGTCGACCCGTCTGCTGTCGCGAGTGCCAGGGCACTGTGCGGAGCCAACATCGAACTGATCGAGTTGGCGGTCAACGACAGTTGGTGCCGTGACTCCGGCCCGAGCTTCATCTGCCACCCGCAACAGGGGTTGGCCGGGGTGAGCTGGCGCTTCAACGCGTGGGGCGGGAAGTCGGCGCACGACCT
Source organism: Pseudomonas sp. ASL7 (assembly GCF_056680375.1). NCBI lineage: Bacteria > Pseudomonadati > Pseudomonadota > Gammaproteobacteria > Pseudomonadales > Pseudomonadaceae > Pseudomonas > Pseudomonas sp. ASL7. The sequence goes on from NZ_CM155279.1 coordinate 927,310, forward strand.
GGACGAAAGCCTGGCGCGCCGCGCACTCAATCACCTCGGTGTGCAATGTTTTGGCACGCCGCTGAGTAACGAGGGCGGCGCGATTCATGTCGACGGTGAGGGCACGCTGATCACCACGGAATCGGTACTGCTCAATGCCAATCGCAACCCGGGCATGAGCAAGGCGGAGATGGAAGACATCTTCACGCGTCTGCTGGGCGTAAAAAAAACCATCTGGCTACCGGGCGATCCGGACCACGTGACCGGCGACATGACGGACGGCCATGTCGATGGCGTCTGCGCGTTCGCACGCCCCGGCGTATTGCTGGTCGACGCGACCCACGACAAGCAGTCGGTGTATGCCGAAGTGGTCCGGGAAAACCGCCGTGCGCTGCAACTGGCTACCGATGCCCGAGGGCGCACGTTCGAACTGATCGATCTGTATGAAGCCACCGATGCCGTGGACACCGACGCCGAAGTGTTCTGTGCCTCGTACACCAACTTCTACATCGCCAACGACGCGATCATCATGCCGGCTTATGGCATTGAGGCCGATCAGGCGGCTGTCGACGTGCTGACTCAGGCCTTCCCCGGGCGAGAAGTGGTGCCGGTCCGAATCAATCATCTGGCCCATGGCGGTGGCGGGGTGCATTGCATCACCCAGCAACAGCCCGTCTGGCCAGTGGAGGGTTGATGCCATGACTTTGTTGACGATTGCCACCACCCAGATGCCTTGCACCTGGCACTTGCCACATAACCTCGATCAGGCCGAACAGCTGGTGCGAGAGGCGGCGGCCAAGGGCGCCCAAATCATCCTGCTGCAAGAGCTGTTTGCCACGCCATATTTCTGCATCGAACAAAGCTATAAACACTTGGCGCTGGCCGAAGAATACCGAGACAGCCATGTACTCAAGCGCTTCGCCGCATTGGCCAAGGAGTTGGGCGTGGTGCTGCCGCTGAGCTGGTTCGAGAAGGCCGGCAATGCCTATTTCAATTCCTTGAGTGTGGCGGATGCCGACGGACGCCTGCTGGGTGTGTACCGCAAGACCCATATTCCCAACGCCATCGGTTATCAGGAGAAGGAATATTTCAGCCCCGGCGATACCGGTTTCCGTGTGTGGGACACGGCGTTCGGACGCATCGGTGTGGGGGTCTGCTGGGATCAGTGGTTCCCCGAGACCGCCCGTTGCCTGGCGTTGATGGGTGCCGAAGTCTTGCTGTTTCCCACGGCCATCGGCTCTGAGCCTGGCTGCGCAACGCTGGACTCCCGTGACCATTGGCAGATGACCATGCGTGGTCATGCCGCCGCGAACATTCTGCCGGTGGTGGCCGCCAATCGCGTCGGGCGGGAGGCAGCGACCCTCGATCCGAGTTTGCAGATGAGCTTCTACGGCTCGTCGTTTATCTGCAACCACAAGGGGAAATTGCTCGCCGAAGCAGGCCGTGACAGTACCGGCGTGCTGGTTCACAGCCTGGACTTGAACGCGATTCGCGAAGAACGCCTGAGCTGGGGCATCTACCGCGACCGTCGCCCGGAGATGTATGGGGCGCTGTTAAGTCAGGACGGTCGTCACCTTCACTCACGCTGGGCTACTCAAGGAGTTTGATATGCGTATTGCCAACAGAGTGTTGGTCGGTGCCTTGGCACTGACCTGGGCCTTGCCATCGCTGCACGCCGAAGAGAAAACCCTCAGGCTGTACAACTGGGCCGACTATTTCGCCGAAGACACGTTGACCCAATTCACCGCCGAAACCGGGATCAAGGTGATCTACGACGTCATGGATGGCAGTGAAACACTGGAAGCCAAGATGCTGGCCGGCGGCAGTGGGTATGACCTGATCTTTCCCGGCGACACCGTTGCCGAGCGCTTGATGCGCGCCGGCAGCCTGCTGCCGCTGGACCGCTCAAAACTCACCGCCATGGCTGACATCGAGCCCGGCTTGCAGACGCTGCGCAAACAGTATGAACATTCGAGCCAGGCCACCGTCCCTTACACCTGGGGCACTATCGGTCTGACGTACAATGCCGAACAGATCAAACAGCGTCTGCCGGATGCGCCCGTCAATAGCTTGGACATGCTGTTCAAACCGGATCTGGCTGCCAAATTTGCCGACTGCGGCATCTCGATGATTGATTCCCCGGATGAAGTGCTGGCGGTGGTGCTCAATTACCTGGGGCGCGAACCACGCAGCGCCAAGCCTGAGGACCTGGCCGCAGCGAGTGAGCTGCTGTTGAAACTGCGGCCGTACATTCGCAAGTTCCAGTCGCAGCCAGTGACCGATCTGGTGAATGGCAACCTGTGCGTGTCACTCGGTTACAGCGGCGACATGACCCAGGCGCAACGGACATCGGATAGCGCCGGCAAGAAAACCACGTTCCAGTACCGCATTCCCCGAGAAGGCACCACGGTGTGGATGGACACCATGGCGATTCCGGTCGACGCCAAACATCCGGAATACGCCTATGCGTTCATCAACTTCGTCATGCGGCCGGAGAACATGGCCGCCATCAGTAACTTCACCGGCTACCCGACCTCGAATGCCAAGGCGCGTCCAAGCGTGGATGCGAGCATGCGCAACAACCCGGACATCTACCTCGATGAGGCCACCTATGCACGATTGATTTCGGACAAGGACATTCCCCAGTCGGATATGCGGGCACGCATGCGGACCTGGACCAAGTTCAAGACGGCGACTGCGAAATGACTTCAAAACCGCGCAAGCGCTCGTTCAAATATGACAGCCCTGACTTCGCTGCCGGCTACATCAACACCTTCGTGATCAATGTGGCGATCATTGCGCCGACACCAGCCGTTGGCTTAGTTCAGTTTTAACCAGCGAGCGGCGCAGTCGGCGGTTGTCTCTGGTCCCGTGTTGAAGGCAATGACTGCGTCGGGCGCGCCTTTATGCACGGCGTTAATAACCACTTCGAACAGGGGCAAGCTCTTTGGCGGAAGGCGAATACCTGCCCCGATGACGACGCAGTTGTAGGACTTTCTAGCTAACTGTTTTTCCAGCAAGGGACCGGCGGTTTTGTCGGGCGGGACCAGACAGAGGTCAGCCTGCCATCCCCGATCCGCCATGGATGCCATGGCAATCGCTATGCCTGCTTGTATCTTTTCGACAGTCAAACCCGGGGGTAAGGCCGGGTCGGAGAAATCCACGGTTTCCACCGTTTGCCCGATGAACAATACCTGTGTCATGTGACTTCACTCCGCTGTTGGAAATGCCTTTACTTGTATTCAATACCCGCTTGGCCGGTTTTTGATGTCGAGCGCAAAGCGTAGTAGGGGGGTAGATGGTTCGGCTTCCGCTGGTCGGCTCAAAGTGCCCTGGAGGCTTGTGTGTCGCTGTGATTAATGATAAGTGGCTGTTTTAAAACAAAAAATATTTTGCGTAGGGCTTCCCGTACGACGCGAAAGTTGATAAATTTCCGCGCAAGTTACAGGGGCGTCGCCAAGCGGTAAGGCAGCAGGTTTTGATCCTGCCATGCGTTGGTTCGAATCCAGCCGCCCCTGCCATTTCCTGCCGGTGGGTGACAGCCCCACCACTTGCAGTACACCCAATCGGTGGCTGTACTCTCCAGCAAAAATACCCTACACATCCTCGAATACCTTGAGCCGTACCCTGCTGCGCGCTGAACGGCGCGATGTGCCCGACATAAATCTGCGTATCAGCAACGTCTTCGTCGACACCTCCGATTTGAAGCAGGTGATCAACTGGCTGCCGTCAGTAAAAAGAACCGCCCACTCGTCAGTAGACGGCAATTTTTTGGTGGCAGAGAGTCGACCTCTAGCAGTTATAAACCCCCACCGCACAACGCCGCACTGTGCGCCGTGCTGTCCCGGCCACACTGACTGGTGTGAGCGGGCGCCCGACAACCGCTTCGGCAGGTGAAATAACGCTGTGTACGCCAGGGACCGACAGGGTTTCGCCGAGTTCAAGCGCGCCGATCAGGACGAACCCGAACACCAGCAAACCACCCGTTTTCATCAAGAGGTTCATTTGAGTTTTCCTCGCACAAAGTTCTTCGGCAGGTCGTCTCCGTTGGGAAGGTCTTTGAGCTCGATTTTTTTGGCATTCGTCGAATTATTGAACGCGAAGTCGTCAGCGGCCACTTCATCGCCGGTTTTCCAGTCCCGCAACTGAATGCTGTACTGCGGCCCGCCGGTCACCTGTTTAGACGTGATGACATAGCGGCAAGGGTAAGGGCGGTCGCCTTGGGCGATCCAGATTTCCCAGTCGACGTCCTTGGTTCGAAAGGCCAGGTGATCGCATTCCACGCCGCCGATCACACCACTGCCCAAATCCTTGATGTCGTTCACACCGTCCATCAGTTCTGCTTCAGGATTGGACACAAACAGGTCTGCGCCGGGTAACGGTCGGTTGTACTTATCCCTGAGTTCATCAATCAAATGATCAAGCGTTCCGGGTACCTCGACCTGGGTGTAAGCGTTAGCGTTTTTGCCAAACAGGGTCAGGGTCTTGCCATCGAACAGCATCTCGACGTCGGTAAATCCGCCCGAACGGTTATTGCGGATTTTGTCTGGCCGGTTGATGACCAATGTGCCGGATGCGGCCAGTGCGAGTTTCTGATTTTGTTTGGTGACGACGTCAAAGTCAGTGTCGTAGTTAAACGATATTTTTTTTTGCGCTGACATATAGTCAGACATGTTCTTGAGCAGACTTTTGGCAGCGGCCTCATCGGCATGTGCGGCGATCGGGCTACTCAATCCAACAACTAATGCCAACCCCGCGCCAGCGAGGCGGGCAGAGAGCTCACTCAGCTTTCGGGCGATCTTTTCCATGGAAGTTCACCACTGCAAGAATGCTGGAGGACCAGCGAGAACTTATAACGCTAGTCCCGTCACCCGCATTTCGCCGCTTATTGAATGACCACTCATCTGACCTGTAAATCATTGCTTGGGTTAATAACAAGGTTTATCAGGTGGCCTGTGGTCTCTTCGTAATGCCCTTCACAAAGGATTGGGACACTCGCTTTTAAGTGGGTCAGAGTCGTCTATCGGTGCTGGAAAACGAGCACCGTCTATGACGAAAAGGCTTACTTGCAGGCTTTAACGCGGCGCGGATCAACGTTGATAGAGGCGCCGATGGAGGTGGCCACAGGTTGACGGAGAGGCTCAGGGCGTGAGGGGGCGGTGCGTCAAGATCAAAAGCTGAAGGCGAGCTAACGCTCGGCCTGATGAGTGGTGAGAAGCGGATGTACACCAATCTGCTTTTATGTGGGAGCGAGCCTGCTCGCGATGGACGTGAACGATAACGCGTGCTGTCTGGAAAAATGCGTTGCCTTCGAATTCATCGTCGGAACGCCGCCCGGAGCAGGCTCGCTCCTACATTGCTCGCGAAGCTGTTGATCTTGCCATTGCCTTGCCTTGCTTCGTCTTCAGATCTGCCGAGCCTTAGCGAGGCACCGAATGGCGGGGCAAGAGCGTTTGGTTACTTTGGGTTGGGCCGCACAGGCTTTTCAAAGTGCCCCGCCGTAAGGGTGCAACCCAGAAAACCGGATATACACCCCAAAGCGTCTGCCTGCGCAGCTTCTAACGAAGATCCAAACACCCGACGAACATAGGCCAGCCGCCGAATCCGATGACCCGAGCTTGAGCCAGAAGCGCAAGCGTCTCGCAGGGAAACCGACGAGGGCGTGTTGCCCAAGCGGCTACTCCTCAGTGAATCAGCTATGGACTAACGCGATCGCAAACGAGACCACGATCATGCACGCAAACGCAAAATTGAGATTCATGAAGTTTCCCCCGAGATATCAAAAGTGCAGCCATCTTGAACAGGTCGGAAAAAAATAAAAAATTCGGCTTCATGATTTAAAGGATCAAGGAAATTGATGACAACCTGACACTCACTGCGTGCCAAACATCGCCGTCCAGTAAATCCCCGCATCACTCTTCGGATCCACCGCATACGCTGCCCCGAATTCCCGGAACTGCGGGTTCATCAGGTTGGCGCAGTGCCCCGGACCGTTCAGCCAACCATTGACCACCTTGGCAACGGTGTCTTGTCCGGCGGCGATGTTCTCGCCAAGCTGCTGGCCGATGTAACCCGCCAGTTCAGCCCGGTCACCCGGTGTACGACCCTCGCGGTCCTTGTGATCAAAGAAGTTATTGTTGGCCATGGCCCGTGAATGGCCCTCCGCTGCGGTGGCCAGCATGGCGTTCCAGGCCAGCGGCGTAGTCGCGGCGAAGGATTGTGTGCCGCACTGACGGGGTTGGCTGCGGGCGATATTGAGCGCTGCCAGCAGCTTTTGCCCTTCAGCCTGTGTGTCGCCCAGACGTGCGCTCAACAACGGACGCGCCAGCACAATACGCCACTCACGCCCCTCCCGACTGACGCCAACATCGACGAATTGCGGGTCCAGCACCACTTGGCAAAAACTTTCCTGAATCGCTTTCATCGCCGCCGGCGCATCTCGCGGCCCGGACAGGCTGATCGCCTGCACGTTGACCATCGGATACCCCGCGCTCGCCATGGCCTGCTGCAGATTGCCAACACTGGTGGCGGACAGCGCCAGACGTGGATCGCCCGCCAGCGGCGGCAACTCTCCCGCAGGCTGACCCGCGCAACGCTGCACCTGGCTGCGGTAGAGGTTGATCGAGTCAATCAGTTGCATTTCGTCGGCCGCCAGTGTTTGCCCGGCGAATAACAGCGCCAATGACAACGCGGCAAAACGTGTAATGGATGAAATCAAACGCATCGAAATTCCCCTTGGGCTGACTGCGCCCATGATGCGCGATACCCCCCCTGCGAACGCAATGCCTTTTCGCGCCGAAATACAGTTTATTCGCCGTCTGTTGGAATGAATTCTGGCTACTACAATCAAGCCAGATCGCCAATAAGACGCGCGACAGCGTCGACATTTAGAGTTTCAAACGCGGTTAACTCAGAAGGGTCGATCATGCGATTTATCTGGACAGCAACTTGCCTTGTATTAACCCTTCTCACCGGTCACGTGATGGCGGATAACGAGGAACAAAAAAAAGAAGTGGCCGTAGACAAGGCCCAGGTCCTGGAGCAGAAAGCCGCGGAGAAAGGCAGCGACGTGCCGGTACCCAAGGCCGAAACTATCACAACCTCCGAAGTGCAGGCAGTCGATCCGGCAGGAAAAGCGCCGATGGACGAGGCAATCACCTGCCTGGCTCGTTCCATTTACTGGGAAGCCAAAGGGGGGGGGACGGCAGACATGGAAGCCGTCGCCAACGTGGTCATGAACCGACTGGGTCATGAGGGCTTTCCGGATACAGTGTGCGGCGTGGTCAAGCAAGGCTCCGAGAAAAAGAGCTGCCAGTTTTCGTGGTGGTGTGACGGGCGTTCCGATCAAGCCCAGGAAGAATCCCAATACGTGATTGCCAAGGAAATCGCCCGCAAAGCACTCAACAAACAACTGAGCGACCGAACCCATGGCGCCATGTATTTCCATGACCGCCATGTGAAACCCGATTGGGCCAAAAAATACATCAAGACCGCCGAGACCCGCAAATTTCTCTTCTATAAGCCGCATGAGGGGGCTGCGAAGTAGGCGTCTGTATTTCGCGAACACTTCGGATAGCCAACGGCACGGCAGACGATGCGATCTACTGCATGGCCTTGCTCATGTAAGCGCCGCCATAAAAAAAGGCACCTTCATCGTTTGATGAAGGTGCCTTTGGCGTTGGGGCCGGGCCTTACATTTCCATGCCCAAAAAGATCAGCGTATTGCCGTGGGCTTCAGCCGCTGCGCGTTGGTTGTAGCTGTCGCGATGCGAGCAGTTGAAGCCATGCTCGGCTTCCGGATAGACGACAATTTCGACGTTATCGTTGGTGTCGAAACGCTCGGCGATTTTCTCCACGGCGTCCAATGAAATGTGGCTGTCCTGTTCACCGAAGTGCATCAGCAGCGGCACTTGGATTTCATCGGCCCGATCCAGTTGATTCTGGATCCCGCCGCCGTAATAGGCGATCGCCACGTCCACCAGGCCATTGGCGGCGGTGTGGTACGAGAGCAAGCCGCCAAAGCAATAACCGATGGACGCGATCCCGCCGTCCAGACCCGGATGAGCTTTCAGGGCGTCGATGGCCAGTTCGATGTCGAGCTGCGCTTTTTTGATGTCGGTGGCATTCATCAGCTCGACCGCGCGTTTCCAGCCGGCTTCGTCGTAGCCCAGTTCGATGCGGTGGCCGTTGCGCCAGAACAGGTCCGGTGCAATCACCAGATAGCCGTCGGCGGCGTATTGCTCGGCGACAGAGCGGATGTGCTCGTTGACGCCGAAGATCTCCTGGATCAACACGATCCCCGGACCTTTTTGGGTATGAGGAATCGCCAGGTAAGCGCCGAATTTACCTTCGGCGCTGTCGATTTCGATCCATTGGGTGGTCACGGCCATGGTGGCTCCTGTCTACGCAAGTGAGGTGGGGATGAAGCTTGCTACGGTAACATTTCAACGATTGTTACGGTGCCAGAAGAATTGCGCCAGCAGCGTATCCAGGCTCAGCTTGCCGGCACCCGAGAGCAACAATGGCATCAGGGCGGCGAGATAGATCAGCGGCAGTTTGAAGTTGCCGTGGCCCTTGTTGCTGATGGCGTAACCTTGGGCAAGCTCACTCAATGTAGACCAATCGGCCGGCCAGTGAACGGCAGCCGTGGCAACAACGGTGACCACGATCAGAACAATGGCCGACATTCGCGTGCCAAAACCCACCAGGATGGCGAGGGCGTAAATCAACTCGGCCCACATCGACAGTTCCCAGTTCAGCGTCGCCGACACAGGGTCGAACGGAAACGGGAAGCGGTCCTGGATGTTGGCGAACCAGTTTTCACTGCCCGGTGCCGCACTTGCCTTCGCCACATTTGCCTTCAGCCGCTTTTTCCGCCGTATCGGCTTGGCCAATCGACAGGCACATTTCATCAAGGGGGTGTATCTGCGATGTGTCTTTGGCGTGGGGTTTTATTGGGGCGGTGTTTCAGAAGCGGGGCTGTACACACTTTGATACGTCCGACACAAATAAACTGTGGGAGCGAGCCTGCTCGCGATAGCGGACTGCCAGTCAACATTAATATTGACTTGCAGTCCGCTATCGCGAGCAGGCTCGCTCCCACAGGGACTGGTGTCATTTCATTGAATTGGGGGAAAGGCGGGTTACGCCAAGCGCGAGCTGTGGATTACGCAGCTTCAATGGTTTTGCTGTAAACGGCACAGGTGTTCGGGTACTCAGCCAACGACTTGAAACTGCGACTGTTGGCGTCCAGCGCATCGACCGAACCGGTTTCGATGTCGTAAACCCAGCCATGCAGGTTCAATAGCCCTTTTTCCTGAGCCAGTCGCACACTAGGGTGGGTCTGAATGTTGGCCAGTTGGGCGATCACATTTTCCCGGACCATCGAACTCACTTTTGCCGCGTCATTGGCGTGAGGACGGGACTCATTGATGACTTTCGCCGACTCCGCGTGTTGCAACCAGCCGCTGACGGCGGGCAGGTGGTCCATGCATTTGCACTGGGCGACAGCGGTCATGGCGCCGCAGTCCGAATGGCCGCAGATCACGATGTCGGTGACGCCCAGTACCGCGACTGCATACTCGACGGTGGCCGATACACCGCCCGGATGCGGGCTGTAGGACGGCACGATATTGCCGGCGTTGCGGATCACAAACAGTTCACCGGGTTCTTGCTGGGTCAGCAGTTCCGGCACGACACGGCTGTCGGAACAGGTGATGAACAGCGTGCCAGGGTGTTGCGTGGTGGCGAGGTGTTTAAACAGGTCGGTGCGTTGTGGGAAGGCTTCCGTCTGGAACTTCAAAAAACCGTCGATGAGCGCTTTCATGGTGTCTTCCTTATACGTGATTCAAATGATGTTCCCGTAGCAGCTGCCGAGCCCTGTAGGAGCGAGCTCGCTCGCGAAGAACTTGAGGGCAACGCGTTTGTTCAGGAAGAACGCGTTTTCGTTAACCTCCTTCGCGAGCGAGCTCGCTCCTACAGGGCTCGGCAGCTGCTACAGCTTTAGCGGCCGGTATCTGCTTAGAAAGGACGCAGTGGCAGGAACTTGCCGTCGAGGGTGATCACGGCGCGGGAGCCGCCTTCCGGGTCTTCGACTTTCTTCATGTCGAGCTTGAAGTTGATCGCGCTGATGATGCCGTCGCCGAATTGCTCATGAACCAGGGCTTTGAGGGTGGTGCCGTAGATCTGGATCATCTCGTAGAAACGGTAGATGGTCGGGTCGGTCGGGACACCCGAGAGACTGCCGCGCAGCGGAATGATCTGCAGACGGGCCACGGCGTCGGCGTCCAGGTCGAGTTTCTCGCCAATCACTTTGGCGGCGCTTTCCGGCAAGGGGTGCTGACCGAGCAGGGCCGCAGTGACGTAGGCCAGACCCAGGCCGGTGCCGTCGGTCAGGTCCTGCCAGGACAGGTTTTTGCGCGCCTTGGCATCGAGGATCGATGTGGTCAGGACCAGGCTTGGGTCGTTGTAAGCGTGGGACTGTTGCATGGGGTTGCTCCTATCGGGTGGGTACGCTTGGGTGTGGAGCAATCTTCTGCCGATTGATCCATAGCGTCCAAGACCGATATACAATGCAACGCATAAGTACTGCCTATAGATGGTGACCCCCATGCTGCTCCGACATCTGCGCTATTTGCTGGCGGTCGCCGACCACGGCGGTTTCACCCGCGCCGCCGAGGCGCTGCACGTCTCCCAGCCGACCTTGTCCCAACAGATCCGGCAACTGGAAGACACCCTGGGCGTCAGCCTTTTCGACCGAACCTCGCGCACGGTCAAACCCACCGATGCTGGCGAGGCCTACATCGAGTGCGCCCGACGGGTGTTGGTGGAACTGGCCGCCGGCAAGCGCGCGTTGCATGACGTGAAGGACTTGTCCCGGGGTTCGTTGCGGCTGGCCATGACGCCGACATTCATGGCGTACCTGGTGGGACCGTTGGTACGCGATTACGTGGCGCGGTTTCCGAACATCCAACTGCAGATTTTCGAGTTGTCGATGGATGACATCGAGGCCAGGTTGGCGGATGACTCACTGGACATCGCCATTGCGTTTTCCCAGGTGCGCAATGCCGACATCGAATCGATCCCGGCGTTTACCGAGACGTTGGGGGTCATGGTCGGGCGCGATCATCCGCTCTATGAAAGCAACAGCGGGTTGTCCGCCGAGGACCTGGCGCCGTTGGAGTTTGCGCTGCTGGCCCAGGACTTCGTCACCCGCACCCGCATCGATGAGTTCTTTGCCCAGGTGCAGATCACGCCGAAGGTAGTGATTGAGGTCAACTCGGTGAACACCTTGCTGGAAGTCATCCGGCACACGGCCATCGCCACTATTCTTCCGGAAGCCATCGCCACCCAGGACCGCGCGTTGCGCAAAATTCCGCTGCTGGGAAAGGCGCCCAAGCGCGGCGCCGCTCTGTTGCGGCGCAAAAACAATTATCACAGCGCGGCGTCACTGGCCTTTATGGACCTGGTGCTGGGAGCGAAATCAGTCATCCACTGACAGGCACGGGTTAGTGGGTGTCTTGCCAATGGGGGTCACGGTCACTGAGTCGTCATTGTCGAGGACGATCGACAGCGTGAGGCCTTGTCCTTTGGCTTCGAAGTGGTGATCGTCGATGGCTTTGCTCTCGGCTTCTTTGCCGTTGATCAACACCGGCCCGTCCTGATCCGCGTGGACGGGGATTTTTCCGGGGCAGTCGACATCGAAGGCGGGCATGTCGGGTGTACTGTTTGCATAGGCAACATTCACCAGTGCCAACAACAGCATGGACATCAGGGTACTTTTCATCGTTAGCCTCCAATGGTCGGTGGATAGACTTAACGATAGCTATGTTTGATGAGCACGAGAAAAACAAAAAGGCCCCGCTCGATGTGATGAGCGGGGCCTTTTTTATTGGGAGGGATCAAACCCCCATTGAGCAATCAGTAGAACCGGTCAATCACCCGAACTTCGTTGTGGTTCTGCATCGATGCCCACGCCTGTTTCAGCGTTTGCAGAACATTACCGATGAAGTCCTTGTCGGCCGCGGCTTTCTTGCCGACGTAGCCCTGGCCGCGACGGTACATCTTCAGTCGGGCGAGCAGGTGCTGGTTATACCTGTCGAACTCCGCTTCATGGGCGTGAGGCGACAGGCAGTCGATATGAACCTGGCCCGACTTGCTGATCCACAGAATATGGCTGTCATGGCTGTCTTTTTGGGCAGCGAACATACGAGCCAGTTCTTCGATAGTAGGTTGATTGTTCAGATTCATAGTAATGCCCCTTGACCATTTGGTGATCTTTCAAAGTTGATTCGCTAATACAAGTAGCCCATCGGTTAGTTGATCCCTGGCACCGAAACCAGGACGTCAGCGTTCAACCGCCAAATTGGCGAGGTCCCGCATCTGTTGCATGTAGTCTTGTTGAATAGCTGCTACGCAATAGCGTCACAACGAAGAGAAGCAGCGAAAACCTGGAGGCCACTGCCGACTTTTCAGAGTCGGCCACAAGCTTCATGAGGATTGATCGCCAGCGCTTCTCGTCCTTGTACTGGACGTTCGGGCCAGGTCAGCTTCTTCAATCTGCCTTGTGGGCAGCGTGTATCCGGGGAAAACAGCTCGGCGGTCAGACGAGCTTGCTCAAACATGTTGCTGTACTCCCGATCGGGGAGATGTCTGCATCATGCAAGGGCAAATCGGAGGCGTCAACGGTTTTGTAGTGAATATTTTAAGTCACTACATATTGTCCGACAAAGCCGTTTTGAATTAGAAAAGGACGGGGAAGCATTGGTCAGGCCAAAGGGGGCGGGGCCTGGAAGCGGTAGAAGGTACACGGATAACCGTCCACCTTACGCTGATGCACAGAGCACTCGATACCGACCAGTTCGGGCATGACCCGGGCCCAGAACCGCCGCGCAGGCAGGTTCGCATCGATGTAGAAAATTTGCCATTGACCGGGGATGCGGCTCAAGAGGGCAGACACGACAAACTTCCCGACACCTTGGCCACGAAAGCGTCGAGTGACAAACAGGTAGCCGATGTTGTGTTCGGCACCGTCCAGGTGGGTGTCGTCATCCACGGTCACAAAGCCGGCGAGCTCGCCATCGACGCGGATCAGAAAAGGCTGGGTCGCGGGGTGGCGCCAGTAACCGGGTTCGGGCTGGACCTTGAAAAAACCATGTTCAGCCAGTGTCAGCGGCAACCACTCGCTTAAGTCGTACACATAGAACTGCATCAGGTTTTCAATCGTTTCCCACTCGTCGCGCTGGGCGGCGTGCAGTGCTATCGAAGGCATGCTGACGGGCTCCTGTTCAAGCGGGACTACTCAGTGAATAGCCCCACTCTAGACTCGCTCGTCCATTCGAAGGGACCTTACGCTTTGCCGTAGTATTTGTGGGGCACATCGGAGAAGCATGCGCAATTCACCTTGAAACGAGGAGTGCCAGTCACTAAAAATCCATCAGGACTTGTGATCGCTGTCGGTTTCCGTGCGGGCCATCTGGTAAATGTGGTTAACCATCGCGAAGAAGATGCCAGTGGATAAACCGCACATGAGGATGCCGGTCAAGCCCTCGATCGGCGCGAGCAACCGCCATGGTTTTACCATCACCACCTCTCCGTAACCAATCGTCGCGTAAGTCACACCGGAGAAGTAGAAGGCCGTTTCGAGATCGGGCTGACACTTTTGCCACAGGTAAAACGCTGCCCAGATCGAAATTTCTACCAGATGGAGCAAGAGCAGGTAACAGGCCACCCAGGCCAACCGCCAGCTAATGGCCCAGAGCGTCGTCGGATGCGTCCTTGCCCAGCGATCCAGAGCCCTCAGCATCAGAGCCATACCCATGGCATGTACGATTACCGTACTGGCCGCCAGCCCCCAAGCGAAAAGGATGTTTGAAGACATCGGTGTTCCTCAAGGAGTTCAGGCCGATGTGGCCCCTGGATGACCTTGAGGCCATGCACTACTGCGGTACTTTCAGCACGTCGATCCAGGCACCCGGTGGTTGTTGCAAGAGCTTTCACTTCACTCTAGTTGATTGACGAGCAGGCAGCCAGGACGCGTAAACCCGCGGACGCACAGCAGAAGTGAGACGGATTTGGCCACCGGTAAAGCGGTGATAGGACATGTCCTAGTGCTTCTTCAGTGCTGAGCCTGGAAACGCCTTGGACATAGCGGTCGGCGCTGGGTGTTGCTGCTGAAGCACCCGGCGCATGAGGACAATGGACGCGAGGATGATGGGTACCCAAATGAACGGGCTGACCAGGAAAAAGTACGTGGCCTGAATCCCAAAGCCACCAAGCATGAGGCTGGTGGTGCCAGTGATCACACCAACCAGACTACCGCCAACGATCAGCTTCCACAGACCAAAAGCATTCTCACCGCCTGCGACGATACCAATACTGCGGAGCACTGCAAACACAAGCTTCCCAAGCAACGCGCCGGCAATTGCGCCAACAACTATGCCGGTAATGCCCGGCAGCAACATTTCGGTTGTGGTGCCGATCATGCTGGTCAGCACTAGGCCGATCGCCAACGTCGCAACGCCCAGGGTGAACTGGCGATAGTTTTTTAGGCGTTTGGCCATGACTGGCAGCAGGACGATTAGCGCCAGCAGGGGGAAGAATTTTAGAAGCAGGGGCATTGGCGCAATCGCAAGGCTGAGAGAGGGTCAGCATGATAAGCGAGGACTTGGTCTGCGAACATACGGTTAGCACAGGCCGTACCAGCGCCCCTAGGGCAATACCAGGAGTAACATCGCGCTCGACCGACCGGCACCATTGCGCGGGAGTAGTCTGGAAGCCGGCAGCCGAGTTGCCAAGCACACTCGCCCCATTGAAAAGTTGAAGCCTGCAATCGGCTCTGTGGAATTTCTCACAGGATTTCAGAAAAGCTGAAAAAGCTTTAGAACAACATGAAAAACTACGCTTTGCTCGCCGGTTTCGCGGCGCGTTTGGTGCCGGTCGATGGCTTGCGTTTGGCCGGCTTTCGTTTGTTCTTCCACGGTGTCGCACCGCGCCCGGCAGGGCTTGCCGGCCCGCTGATGGTCAGGCTCAGGCCGGCGCAGCGGGCGACTTGTTTGCTCATCCACGCAGCCTGCTTGGTAACGAATTCTTCCAGGCTCATTTCACCGCTCTGCACCATGTCCAGGGCCTGCTCCCAGATCGCCGTGGTCCCGGGATCGGCGATGGCGCGCGGCACGGCATCGATCAGGCTGAAAGCCGCTGGCGTCGCGGCCAGGGCCTTGCCGTTCTTGATCAGGTAACCGCGGTCGAGCAAACCCTGAATGATCGAGGCGCGGGTCGCCTCGGTGCCGATGCCGGTGGTGTCCTTGAGCTTTTGCTTGAGCAGTGGATCTTCCACCAGTTTGGCAACGTTCTTCATCGCCTTGATCAGGTCGCCTTCGGTGAACGGTTTCGGCGGTTGCGTCCACAGGTCCTTGAGTTTCACGTCGACCACCGCACAGTCGCGGCCCTCGGCCAAGGCCGGCAGTGTTTGCGGCGCCGGTGCTTCGCGGCCCTTTGCCGGGGCAAGGGCCTCGGGCAGGGCACGTTTCCAGCCGTGCTCGACGATCTGCTTGCCCACCGCACGCAGGGCTTCACCTGCACAGTCGAAGTCGGCCTGGGTCCGGTCGTATTCATGATTGGGCAGAAACTGCGCCAGATAACGCGCGCGAATCAGGGTGTAGACCGCGCGCTGCTTGCCCGCCAGTCGCTCAAGATTTTTTGCCGCAGCCGTGGGGATGATGCCGTGGTGCGCGCTGACCTTGGTGTCGTTCCAGGCCCGCGAGCGTCGCTGAGGCTCCAGGTGATCGTTCAAGGCATTCAGCGTCGGGTCGGCCTGGCGCAGCGCCGCCAGAATACTGGGCGCTTCGCTGTGCTGACTCACGGGCAGGTAGCCACAATCGCTGCGGGGATAGGTGATGACTTTGTGGGTTTCGTAGAGTGCCTGGGCAATATCGAGGGTTTCTTGCGCGCCGAGACCGAGCTTCTTCGAGCAGACTTCCTGCAACGTGCCCAGATCGAACGGCAGCGGCGCCACTTCACGCATTCGCTCGGTGCGCACTTTGATCACACGGGCAGTCGCCGCGCTGCCTATCGCCGCAGCAGCCTGTTGGGCAAGCGCCTGATTGAGGCAGCGATCCTGGTCGTCGCAAACCTCGGACGCCGCACGCCACTGGGCGGTGAACGCGGTGCCGTCGTGCCGTAACTGCACGTCGATGGCCCAATAAGCCACCGGCACGAAATCGGCGATGCTGCGGTCGCGATCTACCACCAGGCGTAAGGTGGGGGTTTGTACCCGACCGACCGGCAATACGCCTTGATAGCCTGACTGACGCCCTAGCAGCGTGAACAGCCGGCTCATGTTCATCCCGATCAGCCAGTCGGCCCGGGAACGCCCCAGCGCCGAATGATAAAGACTGAAGGTTTCGGCCCCGGGCTTGAGTGCCGCCAGGGCTTTGCGGATCGAGGCATCGTCCAGCGCCGAGAGCCACAGACGCTGGATCGGCCCGCGATACCGGCAATGTTCCACCAGCTCCCGGGCGATCATCTCGCCTTCACGGTCGGCGTCGGTGGCGATCACCAGTTCATCGGCTTCGCCCAGCAGCCGTTTGACGGCTTTATACTGGCTGGCCGTGCGCGGTTTGACAGTCATCTTCCACTTTTCTGGAATGATTGGCAGATCCGCCAGTACCCAGCGCTTGTAACGTGCGTCATAGGCATCCGGCGGCGCGGTTTCCAGCAGGTGGCCGATGCACCAGGTCACCGTGACGTCCGTGCCCAACCAGCAGCCGTCGCCACGACGCCTGGCGCCGAGCACCGCCGCAATGTCTTTGGCCTGGGAAGGTTTTTCACAGAGGTACAGCCGCATAACCACCATCGCTCATGAACAGTCGAGAGGCGGACAGAATGGCGTCTGATGAAGGATGGATCAATCTTTATCTGTATGGATGTACAGTTTGTGGGTTTCCGATCATTGCGATGGACCGGATCAATTGCCCTTGTAGGAGCGAGCTTGCTCGCGATGGAGGTGAACGATGACGCGTACTGTCTGGGAAAATGCGTCGCCTTCGAATTCATCGCGAGCAAGCTCGCTCCTACAAGGGGTGGTGTTTAATAGTTGAGGTTCACCACTGGCAGGTCCAGCTTCGCGTCGGGGTCGCGCCTGAGGATGGTCAGTAACGCGGCGGTAATGACGTTCACGTCGTTGTCGAATCCTCCGTGGGAAGTGTCTGCCTTGGTGCCCGCGCCATAGTTCATTTTGGGATCGTTGAAGATGTGCAGGGTTTTCGCGCATTCCTCCGGTAGCCCGCGGCCTGTCGCGGCAAAACCGGCTGGAATGGTGCTCCCCCCGTAAAACTGATTCCACTGTTCGGTCATGCTTTTCGCGGCGATGTTCCACTCGGACAGATCGGGGTCGCTGAAGTCCTGGAAGTCTTTATCCAGGGCTTTGGCCATGCCCAGCAGCGGCATGCGTTGCAATTCTTCGTAGGCACGGGACACGAGATACAGCAGTGACTTGTGGTACACGTTGATGACGTTGTCGTCCTGTTCGCGGTTGTCGGACATCATGTGGATGTGGAAATCCTCGCGCTTGAGCCCACCCGCCTCGATGACGTTGCGATAGGTCTGATTGGCGAAATCGAGGGTGCAGGCCGGGGCCATCAGCGTCGACGTTTCGATGGACAAGCTCCTGGCCCACAACAGTTGAATCAAGTGGCCATTGATCAGCGAGCCCGCCGAATGACCGATCAGGTGCAACTCGACGTTGTTGTTGCCCATGTCGGCGACGAGGTTTTTCAGGTTGTCCGCCATTTCCACCAGCCCGCGCGGCGTGAAGCCTGCCACGGAGGCGGCGTCGGCGTTCTGTTTCATCTGGCTCCACTGATCGCCGCCGAGTTTCTTGGTTGCCAGCTCCACCGTGCGGTCCAGGCCTTCCAGGGCCTTGTCCTTGATGTTCTTCAACGCGTCGCTGAGGCTGCCAGCTTCGGGAAACAGTCCCGGCAGGGTGTCTTGAACGATGTCGGCGAACGTTTCCAGCGCGCCGGTGCGCCACGTGACAAACAGCGGGTAAATGCTGTTTTCGAGGAAGTAGGGCGCCATCGCACAAATCCGGTTGATGGAGTCTTGCTCTGAATTGAGCCCGCCATGGGCATAGATGGCGATCCGCAACACCGTCGGTTTGCTGGCTGCCGGCAGCTTGTCGTACCAGGCGCGCGGGGACTCGTAGACGATGCGCCTGACTCCCGCCTGGACGTTTTCCACATCGGTGAGTCGGGGGCCGATACTGCCGTTGTTTTCAATCACGATGGTCAGTCCATAGGCCTGGTCCATGGTCAACAGCGGCGGGCCTTTGCGGTCGAGGTCGCGGGCGCTGGCGGTGAACAGCGAGACACCTTCGCGCTTGGCGCTGAAGCTCGACAGCGCGTTGCGAAACGGCGATCGAGCATCGATCCTGGCGCGTGCCGACGGGCCATTCGATAGCGCCCCGTGTTCGATCGGCACACCGAGGGCCACGGTCCAGGCGTCGGTGCCGTTGGCCAGCCAGTCCTCGAACGTCAGGATGGCGAAACCTGAAAATCCCCAGTCGGTTGACCAGGAGTTCTGCACAATGAACCCCTGATAGGTGTAGCCGATCAAGGCAAACGCGTGACCGCCCTGAGGCTTTGCCGGCCATTTGATGACGGGAAGCTCAGACATGCTCTTGAACACCACGGGCGGGTGTTTTTTGGCTTTGGGCTGCATCAGCGCCCAACCCTGATGCACATTGGCGGAAACGTACAACACGCCCGCTTCGTAGAGCGCCGCCATCATCGCAGTGACATCGTCTTTCTCGACGCGGTAATAGACCCCCAGCGGTCGAGTCATCGCGTCAATCGCCCAATTCTCGGCCGGCGCTTCGAACGCCGGTACCGAGCCGTCGGGTTTTACGGAGTACGGCCACAGCGCCTGCGCGCAGACGCCATGCTTATGCCATCCCTTCAAGGCACCCCGGCAACTGGAGCCGGTGTAGTCTTCACCGGGCCATTCGTCATACAGCTTGGCCAAATGATAGAGCTGACGCGGGCTGGTTTGGGTGGAGGCCCGGTCCCGCCGCCACAACAGATAGTTGACCACCGCCGCCAACCCGAACCCGGTGCACGCGCCTTCGTTGCCCTGGTAAAGCACCATGCCTTTAGCCAGGTAAGCCGAGAGTTCGGTCGCGATGTCTTTGTCGGCGGGCCAGGAGGGCGGCAGTGACTGCACGCGCGGGGTGAAAATGCGATCACGCAGATCCAGGCGATCCGGACGGGCGTCGAGGGTGATGATCTTTTGATCGAGAGCGAACTGTGTGGCCGGCATGTGGGGTCCCTCAAGCTGCTGAGACTCGTCCCCCCACGCCACGACTGCTCAACTGCCCAGTAGGGGTGTAAACGGTGTTATTGATCCTAGACGAAGTTTTACCGGGTTCGAGTGTTTCGCCCGTTTCCAGGCGAGTGGCAATCCCGTTCGGCTGCGAAGCCGTCGTGATTGTGAATTCTGGGTTATACCTGACAGTCGTGGTCTCTGGTTTTGGGGCTGTTGCGCAGCCATCGCGGGTAGTGTAGGAGCGAGCCTGCTCGCGAAGGACGTTAACGATAACGCGTTCTTCCTGAATAAACGCGTTGCTCTCACGCCTTTCGCGAGCAAGCTCGCTCCTACACAGGTTCATTAGCATCATGAGGAACGTATTCCATGAAAAGCTCCGGTCCTAGTCCTGTCATCACCATCGCCGAGCAGCCAGGCTGCCTGTTGGTGAAGTTTCACGGTATCCAGGTGGCCGCGTCTGCACGCGCGCTGGTGTTGCTCGAGGCCAACTATCCGCCGGTGTATTACGTTCCGCGGGAAGATATCGACGAAAAGTATTTTGCCATCACCGATCACACCAGTTATTGCCCCTACAAGGGCGATGCCACCTATTTCAGCTTGCAAGTCCCGGGGCATGAAGGCGCCAATGCGGTGTGGAGCTATGAAAACCCCAAAGTGTCGGTAGAGCAGATCAAAAAGTACGTGGCGTTCTATCCCGATCAAGTGAAGTTTGAACTCCTCGACGCCGAGGTCTGACACTCGCTTTTTCAGCCGATAACGAAGCTGCGGTTGTTATCGAACAGCACCCACCAGCGTGGACTCATCAATCTGACCAATCGAGGTCACACCGGTCAGGGTCATGGCCACGCGCATTTCCCTGGCGAAAATGTCCAGCATGTTTTCCACTCCGCGTTGACCATCGGCGGCCAACGCGTAGGCCATCGAACGCCCCAGTAATACGCCTTTCGCGCCCAGCGCCAACATCCGCACGACGTCAAGCCCCGAGCGGATTCCCGAGTCGACCAGCACCGTCAGATCATTACCCACCGCTTGCATGATGGGCGGTAATGCCCGGGCGGTGGAGAGCACGCCGTCCAGCTGCCTGCCACCGTGGTTCGACACCACAATGCCATCCGCGCCAAAGCTGACGGCGTCTCTGGCGTCTTGAGGGTCGAGAATGCCTTTGATGATCATCGGGCCTTTCCAGAAATCACGAATCCATTCCAGATCGCTCCAACTGATCGAAGGGTCGAAGTTATTGGCCAGCCAGCCCATGTAGTCTTCGAGCGTGACGGCTTTGCCGAGGTATTTCGATATGTTGCCCAGGTCATGTGGGCGCCCCATGACGCCGACGTTGAATGCCCAGTCGGGTTTGGTCATGGCCTGTAAAATTCGTCGCGATGCCGCAAATGGGCCAGACATCCCCGAGTGCGCATCCCTGTAGCGGGCGCCGGGGGTGGGCATGTCGACGGTAAACACCAGGTTCTTCACACCGGCGGCCTTTGCACGCTCCAGTGCATTTTTCATGAACCCTCTGTCCTTCAGCACATACAGCTGAAACCAGATGGACTGTTGGCTTTGGGTCGAGACTTCTTCGATCGAACACACCGAGACGGTTGAGAGGCAGAGGGGAATGCCTTTATTTTCCGCCGCTTTGACGGCCTGCACTTCGCCACGGCGGGCGAACATGCCGGTCAGGCCGACCGGCGCCAGTATGATTGGCATTGAAAGGGGTTGGTTGAAGAGGGTGGTTTCGAGGCTCAGGGTTTCGACGTTTTTCAGGATGCGCTGGCGTAGGCTGATTTCTGTCAGATCGGCGCTGTTGGCCCTTAGCGTATGTTCTGCATAAGCTCCACCATCAATGTAATCGAACAGGAAGCGGGGGAGTTTGCGGCGTGCGGCCTCGCGGTAGTCGGATGCAGATGAAATGATCATGGTGCCTCGGTCTGGTGAGTGGCGGGGCTATGGATCAGGTCAGATTAGCGAAAACGGCCCGCTTTGCGATCATGCCGATCACTGTAGGAGCGAGCTTGCTCGCGATGGACTGGAGAGCAACGCGTTTAGCCAGTAAACACTCGTTATCGTTAACGACCATCGTCGGAACGCCGCCCGGAGCAAGCTCGCTCCTACAGTACGGTGGGCGGCTGGTCAGTTGGTATGCAGATCCACGTTCCTGGTCTCACGCAAACAGATCAGCCCCACCACCAGGCTCACCCCGGTAATCACCACCGGGTACCAAAGCCCGTAGAAAATGTCCCCGGTGTACACCACCAACGCAAAGGACACGGTCGGCAGAAACCCCCCAAACCAGCCATTGCCAATGTGGTATGGCAGGGACATCGAGGTGTAGCGGATACGGGTCGGGAACAGTTCGACCATCAGCGCCGCCAGCGGTCCGTAGCACATGGCGGAGATGATGATCAGCGCCACAATCAGCGCGACAATCATCGGCTTGTTGATCTGCTGTACGTCGGCTTGTGACGGATACCCGGCCAATGTCACCGCACCGCGCAAGGCCGCTTCATCAAAGCCATCGAGCTTCACGTCGCCGACGCTGACCTGCACACCGCTGCCGGCAGGTGCCGCTGCGCTGGAGTAAGGCAGGCCCTGTTTCACCAGGAAGGTTTTGACCTTGTCGCACGGGCTATCAAATTTAGCCTTGCCCACCGGGTCGAACTGGAAGGTGCACGTGGCCGGGTCGGCCATGACAGTGATCGGTGCCTGACGGCTCGCCTGGTCGATGGCTGGATTGGCATAGTGAGCCAGGGTTTTGAAGATCGGGAAGTACAGCGCGGTAGCCAGCAGCAGGCCGATCATCAACACCGGTTTGCGCCCGACCTTATCCGAGAGCCAGCCAAAAAAGATGAAGAATGGCGCGCCGATGATCACGCTCACGATCAGCAAGCTGTTGGCCAGGGCGGGGTCCATTTTCAGGAATTGCGTGAGGAAGAACAGCACGTAGAACTGCGCCGCATAAAACGTTACGGCTTGCCCGGCGTTGATGCTGAACAGGGCGATCAAAACGACTTTGAGGTTTTCCCATTTACCGAAGGAGTCACGCAGTGGCGACTTGCAGAGTTTGCCTTCCGCTTTCATTTTCACGAACGCGGGCGACTCGTGCAGGCTCAGGCGAATCCAGGTCGAGATGCCCAGCAGAATGATCGAAAACAGAAACGGAATCCGCCAGCCCCAGACTTCGAATTGGTCACCGGTGAAGTAGCGGCACCCCAGTACCACCAGCAGCGACAGCAGCAGCCCGAGGGTCGCGGTGGACTGAATCCAGCTGGTGTGCAAACCACGTTTTCCGATCGGCGCGTGTTCCGCGACATACGTCGCAGCACCGCCGTACTCACCGCCCAGGGCCAGGCCCTGAAGCATGCGCAGCATCACAAGGATGATGGGCGCGGCGATGCCGATGCTGGCGTAGGTCGGCAATAACCCGACGCAGAACGTCGCAAGACCCATGAGGATGATGGTCGCGAGGAAGGTGTATTTGCGCCCGATCATGTCCCCCAGCCGACCGAACACCAGCGCGCCGAACGGCCTGACGATGAAACCGGCGGCGAAGGCCATCAGCGCAAAAATGAACGCGGTGGTGTCGTTGACCCCGGCAAAAAATTGTTTGCTGATCACCGCGGCGAGCGCGCCATAGAGGAAGAAGTCGTACCACTCGAACACCGTCCCGAGTGACGAAGCGAAGATGACTTTTTGCGTGTCTTGGCTGGTGCCCGCGCTCCGCACGGTTTCCAGAGGCTGAACATGTTCTGACATTGCGTTATCCCTCACAGTGATCGTTTTTTTGTTCCACTGTCGGCGCCGGTCTTGTGGGTTGGCGCCGCTACTTCAATGTATCGGGTGTACTTGTTCCTTGTAGGAGCGAGCTTGCTCGCGAAGGTGTGTCAGCTGCATGGGTGTCAACTGACACACCTTCGCGAGCAAGCTCGCTCCTACAGATTCCGTGTCCGGGTTCAAGTGTGGGTGACCCGTTCCTTTTTCGGGGTGATGATTCTTGTGTTGGGGTTGAGGATGAGTTGCGCGGCTTTTTCGGCAATCATCAACGTAGGCGAACAGGTGTTGCCCGAGGTGATGCGCGGCATGATCGAGGCATCGGCGATGCGCAGGCCGGGGATGCCGTGGACGTTGAGTTGCGCATCGACCACGGCGTTCGCGTCATGGCCCATGCGGCAGGTGCCGACCGGATGAAAAATCGTCGTGCCGATCCGCGCGGCGGCTTCGTGCAGTTGTTCCTCGCTTTGCAGGCTGTCACCGGGCAGGTATTCCACCGGTTTGAAGGCTTGCAGGGCCGGCGCGGCGACGATGCGGCGGGTCAGGCGAATCGCGTCGGCAGCGACGCGCAAGTCTTCTGGGTGGCTCAAATAGTTGGGCTGGATAAGGGGTGCCGCTTGTGGATCGGCACTGCGGATTTCCACTCGGCCCCGACTGTACGGCCTAAGATCACAGACCGATGCAGTGAAGGCAGGGAAGGGGTGCAGCGGCTCGCCGAACCGTTCCAGCGACAAGGGCTGCACGTGATACTCCAGGTTCGCCGAGGTCTGTTCCGGCCCCGAGCGGGCAAAGGCACCGAGCTGACTCGGCGCCATGGACAGCGGCCCGCTGCGGTTATAAAGGTAGCGCAGGCCCATGCCCATCTTGCCCCACAGGCTGTTGGCGATCTGGTTCAGGGTGCGGGCGTTTTCGAGCTTGTAGATCAGCCGCAGTTGCAGGTGATCCTGCAGGTTGCCACCCACCCCTGACAATTCATGAGCCACGCCGATACCGAGTTTTTCCAGCAGCGGGCGAGGGCCGATGCCGGAGCGTTGGAGAATGGTGGGCGAACCGACGGAGCCTGCGCAAAGGACGATTTCCTTGCGCGCCTTGAAAGACTTCGCCTGGCCTTGCCTGCGTGTGGTGACCGCTGAGGCACGACCATTTTCCAGCAGTACGCGGTCGACTTCGACGTCGGTCAACACGGTGAGATTGGCACGGTGACGGATGGGTTTGAGAAACGCCTTGGCCGCATTCCAGCGAATCCCGGCTTTCTGGTTGACCTGAAAGTAGCCACATCCTTCGTTGTCGCCCAGGTTGAAGTCATCAATGCTGGCGATGCCACTTTGTTCGGCTGCGCTGCGAAAGGCATCCAGTATCGGCCACGACAGACGCTGGCGCTCGATCCGCCATTCGCCGGCAGCACCGTGAAACGCCGATTCACCAGCAAAATGATTTTCGCTTTGTTTAAACAGCGGCAGAACGTCTTGCCAGCTCCAACCGGGATTGCCATCGGCGGCCCAACCGTCGTAGTCGCTGGCCTGGCCGCGCATGTAGATCATGCCGTTGATCGAGGAACAACCGCCCAGCACTTTACCGCGCGGGTAACTTAGGGCACGACCTTGCAGGCCGGGTTGTACTTCGGTCTTGAAGCACCAGTCGGTGCGCGGGTTGCCGATGCAGAACAGGTAACCCACGGGGATGTGAATCCACGCGTAGTTGTCCCGCCCGCCGGCTTCGAGCAGCAGCACCCGGTGTTGCGGGTTGGCCGATAGCCGATTGGCCAGCAAACAGCCTGCCGGCCCGGCGCCGACCACGATGTAGTCGTATTCATCCAGAGAAGTCTGCATCCCTGACCTCGTCTTGTTGTTCTTGTTGTCAGTCATCCTAGTTGTTAGCTTTCGTTAAAAGAATGTTAGTTTTTACGCAGCCGCTGTGCGTTTTTAAACAATGCAGCCCTAAGGACGATTCATGTTTGACTGGAATGACCTGCGGTTTTTTCTCGAACTACAGCGCAGCGGGCGTTTGCTGACGGCTGCCCGCCGTTTAAATACGACCCACGCCACCGTGGCCCGGCACATCGAGGCCATTGAAAAGAGCCTCGGCACCGCGCTGTTTGTTCAGCATGCCCAAGGTTACGAACTGACCCCGGCCGGCGATGCGCTGCTCAAACACGCCGAAGCCATGGAAAACGTCGCACTGCTGGCTCAAGAGGAAATCACCCAATCGAGTGCGCCACTGGGCAAGATTCGCGTGGGTGTGACTGAGGGGCTGGGCATCATGTTCCTCGCCAGTCGCATGAAGGGTTTGTTCGAACGCTATCCGGGGCTGGAAGTTGAACTGGTGGCGGTGCCGCGCTTTGTCAGCATCCTCAACCGCGAAGCCGAGATCAGCATCCACCTCGAACGCCCGGCGGCCGATATGCTGGTCACCCGAAAACTGACTGACTATCGCCTGGCGCTCTACGCCAGCCAGGCCTATCTGGACCGCTCGCCACCGCTGCGCAGCCGCGAAGACCTCGGTCGTCATGCCTGGATCGGTTACGTCGACGACTTGCTGTTCAGCCAGGAGCTGATGTTCCTCAACAGCTTCTGTCGCAATCCGCAGGTGGTCTTTCACAGCACCAGCGTCATCGCCCAGCAGCAGGCCGCTCGTTCGGGGTTGGGGATTGCGGTGTTGCCGTGCTACATGGCTAGCGCGGATCCGGAGTTGGTGCCGCTGTTGCCGGATGAAAGTGTTCAGCGCAGCTACTGGATCAGCACCCGCCGCGAACTGCACAAGTCGGTGCGGCTGCGGGTGCTTTGGGATTATGTGGTGGAGTTGTGTGAGCGGGAGCAGGGGTTGTTGAACGCTGGCGCTGTTTAGGAGAGGGGATGGGGGGCAGGCAGATCAAGATCAACAGCCAAAGCAACGGCAAAGCTCAAGAGCTTCGCGAGCAGGCTCGCTCCCACAGGGGGGGTGTGTCAGTCGGCGTCAACGTCGCTGATAGATCATCGCGAGCAAGCTCGCTCCTCCTGTGGCTCGGCGTATGGCTTTTGATTCTCACCACTCATCAGACCGAGCGTTAGCTCGCCTTCAGCTTTTGATCTTGAGGCACCGCCCCTCGAGAGGCGCTACCAAAAAAAACGGGTATACACACAATCAAACACGAAAACCACCGCCAGCCACCGCCCATAACCACCACAAAGAAAATGTCATGACTCGGCACCAAGCAACTCCACAGGATAAGAAAACACATATCCTTCGCTACGCACGGTTTTGATGTAAGTCGATTCCCGAGGGTCATCCATCAATCGTTGACGCAAACGGCTCACCAGCAAATCAATGGAGCGGTCAAACAGATCGGCATCGCGCCCCTGGGTCAGGTTCAGCAACTGGTCGCGGCTGAGTACCCGTTGCGGATGATCGAGAAACACCCGCAACAGTCGGTATTCGGCACCGCTGAGAGCGACCATTGTCCCGTCTTCGTCCAGCAAGTGGCGTGCGCTGGTGTCCAGGCGCCAGCGGCCGAAACCGAGCAGTCGGCCGCTTTCAGTAATCAGCAGGTTCGGCGGCAGCATTCGCGTACGGCGCAGCACGGCGTTGATCCGCGCCAGTAGTTCGCGGGCGGCGAAGGGCTTGGTCAGGTAATCGTCGGCGCCCATTTCCAGGCCCAGGATTCGGTCGGTTTCGTCGCTGCGTGCGGTGAGCATCAGGATCGGCGTGGCTTTGTGCTTGCCCGAGCGCAATTCGCGGCACAGCAACAGACCGTCATCGCCGGGCATCATGATGTCCAGCACGATCAGATCCACCTGATTGGTTTCCAGAAAGCTGCGCATCTGCCGACCATCGGCAACCACGGTGCTGCGCAGGCCGTTCTTCTTCAGGTAATTGCCAACCAGTTCGCGGATCTGGCGATCGTCATCGACGATCAGGATGTGGTTCACATGGTCCATTGCTCAACCCTCTTGTTACTCGCACGTTGCGCGTTCCAAGGCGCCACGGTGCACCTGCCCATGGGTTTTGTATCGCATTGTATCCGCAGCCCCGTGGGACACCTTACGCCTTAATAACAGCGTTTTACGACACATGCCGGATACCTCGGATCGATTGAATGGGTTCCATCGAGATGCGTCCACTACCCTCATCGCTGCCCTCAGCCGACTTACAGGAGCGTTCACCGTGAAGATGACTGTGTTAAGCAACAAAGCCCCTAAACGCCGCCGTTTGATCGGCCCCTCGGTCTTCGCCTTTGCGCTGATGCAGTTCGGTGCCCTCGGTGCTGCTCATGCGCAAACCAGCGACGCTGCGAGCGTGGCGCCGGCGGCGGTTTATACAGGCACGGTCAAGACGGATGCGCACACCTCGTTCGGCCCGCTGAAGCATGTCGAGGCCGGTTTGCTGAATGTCGCTTACGCGGAAGTTGGCCCGGCCGACGGTCCTGTGGTGATTCTTCTGCACGGCTGGCCCTACGACATTCACAGTTACGTCGATGTGGCGCCCTTGCTGGCGGCGCAGGGTTACCGGGTGCTCGTTCCGTATGCGCGTGGCTACGGCGACACGCACTTCCTGTCTGCCAAGACCGTTCGCAACGGCCAGCCCGCTGCGCTCGCCAGTGATGTCATCGACTTCATGGACGCGCTCAAGATCAAGCGGGCCGTGCTCGGTGGCTACGATTGGGGCGCGCGCTCGGCTGACATCGTCGCGGCGCTCTGGCCGGAGCGGGTGCAGGCACTGGTCTCGGTGAGTGGTTACCTCATCGGAAACCAGGCCGCAGGCAAGAACCCGTTGCCGCCCAAGGCCGAGTTGCAGTGGTGGTATCAGTTCTACTTCGCGACCGAACGCGGTCAGGCTGGTTACGAAAAAAATCGCCACGACTTCGCCAGGTTGATCTGGGAGTTGGCGTCACCGAATTGGGCATTTGACGACGCTACTTTCGACCGCAGCGCCGCGGCCCTGGATAACCCCGATCATGTGGCGATCACGATTTTCAACTATCGCTGGCGGTTGGGCATGATTCAGGGCGAATCTCAGTATGAAGCGCTGGAGCAGCAGTTGGCCAAGGCTCCGCCCATTACTGTGCCGACCATTACGCTGGAAGGCGATGCCAATGGCGCGCCGCATCCGGCGGCCGAGGATTATGCGAAGCGGTTTACCGGCAAATATGAGTACCGGTTGATCAGCGGCGGGATTGGCCATAACTTGCCGCAGGAAGATCCGCAGGCCTTTGCCAAGGCAGTGATGGACGCGGATCATTTGTAGGAGCGAGCTTGCTCGCGAAGGACTTGAAAGCAACGCATTCATTCAGGACGAATGCGTTATCGTTAAGGTCCATCGCGAGCAATCGAGCGTCGACCGGCTGCTCCTACAGGGGTTATGCAACTACCTGATAACACGGCACATACGCCGCGCCACCCGGTAGCTTCATCCGGTGCTGGGCAACGAATGCCTTGAGCAACTGATCGAGCGGTTTCATGACCGCCACATCGCCACGGATCTGGTACGGCCCGTGTTGTTCGATCAGGCGGATGCCCTTGTCCTTGACGTTTCCGGCGACGATGCCGGAGAACGCCCGGCGCAGGTTGGCGGCCAGTTCGTGGGCTGGCAACTCGCGACTCAGTTTCAGGTTGGCCATGTTTTCGTGGGTCGGGTCGAACGGGCGCTGGAAGCCTTCGTCGATCTTTAGCAGCCAGTTGAAGTGGAACGCGTCGTTACGCTCGCGGCGGAACTGTTTCACCGCTTTGAGGCCGGCGGTCATCTGCCGAGCGACTTCGGCCGGGTCGTCGATGATGATCTCGTAGTGCTGCTTCGCCGCTTCACCGAGGGTGGCGCCGACAAAAGCATCCAGTTGTTCCAGATACGGTGCCGCGTGCCTTGGCCCGGTGAGGATGACCGGGAAGGGCAGGCCGGCGTTGCCCGGGTGCATCAGGATGCCGAGCAGGTACAGGAACTCTTCGGCCGTGCCGGCGCCGCCCGGGAAAATGATGATGCCGTGGCCGACGCGCACGAAGGCTTCCAGACGTTTTTCGATGTCCGGCAGGATCACCAGCTCGTTGACGATCGGGTTTGGCGCTTCGGCGGCAATAATGCCCGGCTCGGTCAAGCCGAGGTAACGGCCACCGTGGATACGCTGTTTGGCGTGGGCGATGGTCGCGCCTTTCATCGGGCCTTTCATCACGCCCGGGCCGCAGCCTGTGCAGATGTCCAGGCTGCGCAGGCCCAGTTCGTGGCCGACTTTCTTGGTGTATTTGTATTCTTCGGTGTTGATCGAGTGGCCACCCCAGCACACCACGATCTTCGGCTCGACGCCGGGGCGCAGGGTGCGGGCGTTGCGCAGCAGGTGGAACACGTAGTCGCTGATGCCCTGGGAATTGCTCAGGTCGATGCGTTGGCTGTCGAGTTCATTTTCGGTGTAGACGATGTCGCGCAGGGCGCTGAACAGCATCTCGCGGGTGCTGGCGATCATTTCACCGTCGACAAAGGCGTCGGCTGGGGCGTTCAGCAGTTCGAGGCGCACGCCACGATCCTGCTGGTGAATGCGGATTTCGAAGTCTTTGTAGGCTTCGAGGATGGTCTTGGCGTTATCAACGTGGGCGCCGGTGTTGAGGATGGCCAGGGCGCACTGGCGGAAGAGGGTATAGGTGCTGCCGGTTCCGGCTTCGCTCAGTTGCTGAACTTCACGTTGCGAGAGGGTTTCCAGGCTGCCTTTAGGGCTGACAGAGGCATTGATTACATGTCTTTGGGTCATTCAATGATCCTTAAAACGATGTCATTCAGACAGTCAAATGGCATCCGAATAGTGTGAATCCATAAAGAAGATGGCACGAACTGCGCTGTATCGCCATTTCCCCGTTTGACGATGAAAAGATGAAAAGGAGCCCCAGCATAGCTAAATCCCCCGCAGAGGCGATAATGCCGGCCAGTCTTTTTGTCCACGACGTTAAGGAAACCTGCCGCAATGTTCGAAATCCAGCCGATGAACGCCGAAACCTTTCGACAACAGACACGTCGCAGCACGGTGATTATTGCCTTGATTTTCCTGGCGCTGGCAATGGTGCTGTCCACCACGGCGGTGGCCGTGTTCGGCGAGCCAGGGGGCGACAACCTGCGGTTCAACGTCGGCGGGGTGTTTGTTGCAGTATTGCTGATGGTGGCGCTGATGCGCGGCAAATTCTGGACCCAGGAATGGATGGCGCCGGCGGTGTATGGCTGGCGGCTCAAGCGTAGCCTGATGAACGTCACCAACGTCATGCATCAGGTGACGGCGGCGGTAGAGGCAGGTGATCCCACCGCCATGAAACTGCTGCGCTTCTATCACCTGGGCTTGAACCAGATGCATGAATTGGACGGAAACTCCAGCGACCACAGTCAACTGATTCGTGAAATGGATCTGCACAAGGCGCGGATGGAAGCGTTGGGCATCGACAGCGACCAGACGCAATTGAATCCCGCCTGGCTTGATGCGGTGAAGCAGACACCTCGGTAAGACCTCTGGTGTGACAGCCGCAACGCAAACCTTGTAGCAGCTGGCGAAGCCTGCGTTCGGCGGCGAAGCCGTCGTAAACCCTGAGTGCCCGGTGGGTCTGACACACCGCATTGTCTGACTTCACGACGGCTGCGCCGCCGAACGCAGGCTTCGCCAGCTGCTACCCGGATCGCGTTATGGCGCTTAAACCCGCAGGCGAAGGGTTTCAAAGAGTTGCCGGTCTTCCTTTTTCGCCGAACGGGCATGGCGCCGAATGACTTGCAACAGGCAATCGGTGAAGCACAGCGCCGGATTGCTCAGTGAGCCATTGCGGCGCGTGACAATACTCAGCTGCCGGGGCTCGAACTGTTCGGCCAGCCCCAGGGACACCAACCGGCCGAGGAACGATGGGGCAATGCTGACGATGGACGGTCCCCAGGTGCACATGTCTGCCTGCTCGACCATCATCTGCAGTATGGCCAGGGAGTGGGCCCGTACGATTCGTTTCTCATCGATCTGCGCGCCGTGTTTCCAGAACAGCTCCTGCATCAACCCATCGTGCCCGTCCGGGGCGTAGTTCAGGGTCCAGTTCTGCTCCAGCAGTTCATGGATCGACCGAGCGTTTTGCCGTACATGGCCCTGGCGGACCAGCACTGACGTCTGGTAATCGAGCAAGGTTTCGCAGGCAAACTCCTGGCTTGATTGCCCAGGGTGAAGCTGGCCGATTGCAAAATCCATGCTGCCATCGCGCAACAGTGGCTGGGCGACGGCCATCAGGCTTTCGAACAGCTCCAGGCGGATTTCCGGCATGCGTTCGCGAAAGACCAGCACCACTTCGGGCAGGAAGGTCAGGGCAATCCAGGGTGCGATCCCGACACAGAGCCGTCCTTGAGCCTTGCCGCGCATATGGTCGAGTTCAGTTTGCGCATGCTCGAGTTGCTTGATCACGAGCCGGGCGTGGGTCAGCAATACTTTTCCGTACTCGGTGAAGTTCAGGCCACTGGGCGTTCGGCTGAACAGCGGCAGTTGCTGAGCGGTTTCCAGCTCGCGCAACGCTTTGGTCACCGCCGCCTGGGAAATACCCAGCGAGCGCGCCGCCGCCCGGATGCTGCCGGTTTCGGCGCTGGCAATCAGTGCTTGTAATTGATGCAGCTTCATCTGCGTACCCTGGAGACAACTGATGGTTGTCATCATAACCAAACTGCGTCTCCCCAGCCCAGAGCCCGTTCCCTAAGATCGACCCCAACAGCGCTTTCAGCTGGCGCTCAAACCCTATCGAAGGAGTACACCCATGGATGCCGGCCATGTCTTGCCTGGTATTGCAGCGATGCAGGATGAAATGATCGCGTTGCGTCACAGCATTCACGCGCACCCCGAGTTGGGCTTTGAAGAGTTCGCCACCAGTGAGCGGGTTGCCGCGTGTTTGACGCAATGGGGCTTTCAGGTCACCACCGGCGTGGGCAAGACCGGTGTCGTCGCCACCTTGAAAAATGGCGAAGGACGCTCCATCGGTTTGCGTGCCGACATGGACGCGCTGCCGATTCAGGAGACCACGGGGTTGCCTTATGCCAGCCGGATCGACGGTGTCATGCATGCCTGCGGCCACGATGGTCATACGGCAACCCTTCTGGCGGCAGCCAAATACCTGGCGCAGACCCGGTCGTTCAACGGCACCGTGCAGCTGATTTTCCAACCGGCCGAAGAAGGGTTGGGCGGTGCCCGGAAAATGCTGGAGGACGGGCTGCTGGAACGCTTCCCGTGTGACGCGATTTTCGCCATGCACAACGTGCCGGGTTATCCGGTCGGGCATCTGGGGTTTTACAGCGGCCCGTTTATGGCGTCGGCCGATACGGTGAATATCAAGATAATCGGCAATGGCGGTCATGGCGCAGTCCCGCATAAGGCCATCGACCCGGTGGTGGTGTGTGCATCGATCGTGATCGCGCTGCAAAGCATCGTCTCGCGCAACGTCAATCCGCAGGACATGGCGATCATCACCGTGGGTTCAATCCACGCCGGAAGCGCTTCTAACGTCATTCCGTCCAGTGCCGAGATGAGCTTGAGCGTGCGCGCGCTGACCCCCGAGATTCGCCACTTGCTCGAAGTCAGAATTACCGACCTGGTCAACGGTCAGGCGGCCAGTTTTGGCGCCAGGGCCGACATCGATTATCAGCATTGTCATCCGGTGTTGATCAATCACCCCGAGCCCACCGCATTGGCCCGAGAAGTCGCGCGTGAGTGGTTGGGCGAAGAGCGATTGATCGACGACCTGCGGCCCTTCACGGCGAGTGAGGACTTTGCCTTCATCCTGGAAAAATGCCCCGGCAGCTATCTGGTGATCGGCAACGGCGACGGGGACAGCGGGTGCCTGTTGCACAACCCCGGCTATGACTTCAATGATGCTTGCCTGCCCGTCGGGGCGAGCTACTGGGTCAAGTTGGTTGAGCGTTTTCTAAGTTGAGACGCCGTATTTTCGTGCGTCATGCCTGGCCTGAGAGGAAAAAAATAATGAACAAGATGATAGCGGCTGTTTCACTGGCGTTGTTGACGGCATCCAGCCTGGCCGGCGCGGCCGACTGGTCTGGGAAAGTCTTGAAACTGGGGGTCGACCCCACGTACCCACCGCTGGAATACAAAAATCAGGACGGCACGCTGACTGGTTTCGGGGTCGATATCGCCGAGGCACTGTGCGCTGAGCTGCACGCCCATTGCGTCTGGGTAGAAAGTAGCTGGGACGGGATGATCCCGGCGCTGCTGGCGCGCAAGTTTGACGCGGTGGCCTCCTCGATGACGGTCACACCCAAGCGTCTGGAGCAGATTGCGTTTACCGACAAGGTGTCCAATGCGCCGGCGCGACTGGTGGTCAAACGTGGCTCCGGTCTGCTGCCGACGCTTGAATCGCTCAAGGGCAAACGCATTGGCGTAGAGCAGGGGTCGACCCAGGAGGCGTTTGCGAAAGCCGTCTGGGGTACGAAGGGCGTGGATGTTCTGTCCTATCAGAATCAGGATCAGGTCTATGCCGACCTGGTGGTGGGACGACTGGATGCCGCGTTGCAGGGCTCCATCCAGGCCAGTTACGGCTTTTTGAACACGGCACAAGGCAAGGACTATGAGTTTTCCGGCGCGACCCTGGATGACCCGGCTTTTTTCGGCGTAGGGGATGGCATCGGTGTGCGCAAGAGCGACGTCGAACTGCGCGAAGACTTGAACAAAGCCCTGGCAACGATTCTCGCCAACGGCACTTACCAGCGGATCAACAAAAAGTACTTTGATTTCGATATCTACGGGGCGAAATAACGCCGCCTCGACAGACCGGGCAGGGCGGTCGTCCAGGCCGCCCTGTTTCAGCACACTTCCTTCATCTCAACCTAATAAAAACAAGGAGCGTGAAATGCTTCTGGAAGGCTTTGGCCCGCAGATCCTGCTGGGCACCCTGGCCACAATCAAACTGGCGCTCTGGTCGTTGTCGATCGCTGTCCTGGCGGGGCTGCTAGGCGCCAGTTCCAAGTTGTCCTCCAACCGTTTATTGCGCGCGCTGGCCACCGGTTATACGACAGTGATCCGCAGCATGCCGGACCTGGTGATCATGCTGTTGCTGTTCTTCAGCCTGCAGATGCTGCTCAACCGGATGACCGACTGGTTGGGCATTGAGCAGATCGATATCGACCCGTTTCTAGCCGGTGTTATCACCCTGGCCTTTATTTACGGGGCTTACTTTACCGAGACGTTTCGCGGTGCGTTTCAGGCCGTCCCGGTGGGTCAGATTGAAGCGGCGAGGGCCTACGGCATGTCCCGTGGCAACACCTTTCGCAAAATCCTGTTCCCACAAATGCTCCGTCACGCACTGCCGGGCATCGGCAATAACTGGCAGGTATTGATCAAGTCGACCGCATTGGTATCGATCATCGGCCTGACCGATGTCATCAAGGCCACGCAGGACGCGGGTAAGGGCTCGATGCAGTTCTTTTACTTCACAGTGGTCGGCGGCCTGATCTACCTCGCGATTACCACCGTTTCCAACGGTGTGTTGATGTGGCTTGAACACCGCTATTCAGTGGGTGTCAGGAAGGCTGTGCTATGACGAGCATTCTCAACGATTACTGGCAGGCTTACCTGTGGAGTGACGGGCCGTACTTTTCCGGGCTGGCGGTGACCTTGTGGTTGCTGATTCTTTCAGTGGTGATCGGCTTCTTGCTGGCGGTGCCGTTGTCGATTGCCCGCGTCAGCCGCAACCCGCTGATCCGCCTGCCGGTCTGGGGTTACACCTACGTGTTTCGCGGCACCCCGTTGTACGTCCAGTTGCTGTTCTTCTACTCCGGCGTGTACAGCTTGCATGCGGTTCGCTCCCAGGATTTTCTCGATGCGTTTTTTCGTGACGGGTTCAATTGCACGGTGCTGGCGTTCGGGCTCAATACCTGCGCCTACATGACCGAGATCTTGGCCGGGTCAATCAGGGCGACCGCACACGGGGAAATCGAGGCAGCCAACGCCTACGGCATGGGCCGCTTCACCCTCTATCGCCGGATCATTCTGCCGTCGGCGTTACGCCGGGCCCTGCCGTTTTTCAGCAATGAAGTGGTTCTGATGCTGCATTCCACCTCGGTGGCGTTCACCGCCACGGTGCCCGATTTGTTGAAGATCGCCCGGGACGTCAATTCGGCAACCTACGCCTCTTTCACGGCATTCGGGATCGCCGGAGTGCTGTACGCCGCCAGTGCGTTGTTGCTGATCTGGCTGTTTCGTCTCGGCGAACTGCATTGGCTTGCCTACCTCAAACCCCGCACGCACTGACCCCTACTGGACATGCTCGAATGTATAAATTGATTGTTGAAAATGTGCATAAAAACTACGGCAGCCATGAAGTATTGAAGGGAGTCTCGCTCGCGGCCAAAGCGGGGGATGTGATCAGCATTATTGGTTCGTCGGGGTCTGGGAAGAGCACCTTTTTGCGCTGCATCAACCATCTCGAACATCCGTCGGCCGGGCGCATCATCGTCAATTCCGAGGAACTGCTGACCCGCAAGAATTCACGGGGGGACTTGTGTGCGGTCGATCCCCGGCAGCTACAGGCCATGCGCAGCAAGCTGTCGATGGTGTTTCAGCACTTCAATTTGTGGAGCCACATGACCGTGCTGGACAATCTCATCGAGTGTCCGATGAGCGTGCTGGGGATCGGTCGAGCGCAAGCTATTGAGCGGGCGCGTCATTACCTGTCAAAAGTGGGGTTGCCGGCCAAGGTCGAGGCGCAGTATCCGGTGCATTTATCGGGTGGCCAGCAGCAACGCGTCGCTATTGCTCGCGCGCTGGCGATGGAACCTCAAGTCATGCTGTTCGACGAGCCGACCTCCGCGCTGGACCCCGAACTGGTGGGTGAGGTGCTTAAAGTCATGCAGCAGCTTGCAGAAGAGGGCCGCACGATGGTGGTGGTCACCCATGAAATGGCATTCGCCAGACAAGTGTCGAACCACGTCATGTTTTTGCATCAGGGCAGGGTAGAAGAGCAGGGCGTTCCGGGTATTGTGCTGGAGCAGCCTCGTAGCGAGCGGTTGCAGCAATTCCTGGCGGGGAGCCTAAAATAACGGAAAACACCCGGACGCTGGCGAGGCGCGACGCGCGCAAACTTCTCGGGTAAATCCCCCCGCCGGGTGCTTGATGAGGCATAGTCGCCTGACACCAGGCGGCTCATGCGGTCCTGGTCATAAAAAGGGCGAATGAAGAGTCGCCATGTGATCAGGATCCAGGGAGTCTCATGGGCCATCCATCCATTAAAGATCGTATTGAAAAATCCCGATCTGCCTTGCCCTTGATAGCCGAGCAGGCTGGGGCAACGCTCAAGGTTCGCTCGGTGGTGTTTCTGCTCGTAGCGGTGTGCCTGTCCATGACGGCAATCGTGATTTGGGAAGCCTGGAATTCGCGCCAGTACCATCTGCATGAGAAAGAAGTGGCGATGTCCAACCTGGCGCAGACCCTGGCCTCGCAAGCGCAAGCCTCGATCAAACAAGCCGACACGCTCCTGTTTACCTTGGTGGACCGCCTCGAAAACGATGGCATGGGACCGGCGCAATTGCCCCGACTGCAACGTCTGCTCAGCGCCCAGCGCAGTGAGCTGCCACAGGTCCATGGTTTGTTCGTGTATGACGAAGAAGGGCGCTGGGTCGCCAACTCCAATGGCGCTGAACTGTCCAGTGCGAATAATTCCGACCGTGAATACTTCATCTTCCATCGCGATCATCCTGACCGTGGGCCCCACATCGGTCCGTCGATAAAGAGCCGTTCGAGCGGTGAATGGATCATGACCGTGTCGCGCCGCATCAATCATCCCGACGGCCGCTTTGCCGGCGTGGCATTGGCAACGCTCTATCTCAGCCATTTCCTCGAGCTCTACGACAGCATCGACATGGGCAGTAACGGCGTGATCAACCTGTTTGCCGATGACGCGACCATCGTGGTACGGCGGCCGTTCAAAGAGGCTGAAGTGGGCACCAGCGTGGCAAATGGTCCACTCTTCACCCAGTTGTTGCCCAATGGCGACGCCGGGACTGCAACGATCAGATCGGTGATCGATGGCGTGGAGCGAGTGGTGGGGTTTCGACGGGTCGAGGGGTATCCGTTGACTGTCCTCGCCGCGATCGACAAGGACGAAGTCCTGGCCGGCTGGCGCAAGGAATCAATGCTGAGCGTGGGCATCGTGGCATTGTTGCTGGGGTTCTTGGGCATTTTCGGTTATCGCCTCATTCGTCTCATGAAGCAGCAGAATCATGTCCAGGGCGTATTGCTGGAGGCTCAGGAAAAGCTCATCGAGGTCAATCGCAGCCTTGAGTTGCTGGCCCTGGAAGACGCGCTCACGGGGCTTTCCAATCGGCGCCAGTTTGACTTGTTCATCCAGGCGGAAGTGGGCCGTGCCAGGCGCAGCCTGACCAGCCTTGCCCTGCTGATGATTGACGTCGACCATTTCAAACTGTTCAACGATCGCTATGGCCATTTGGCCGGCGATGAATGCCTGCGCCACATCAGCGCGATCATTGTCGACAACATCAAGCGCCCCGGTGATCTGGCCGCCCGCTATGGCGGTGAAGAGTTTGCGGTGGTGCTGCCCGGGACTGATTATGTCGGGGCGTTTCTGGTGGCGGAAAAAATTCGTCGCGCGGTTCAGCAAGCCGCTATCCAGCACAGTGAGGGTGCCGAGGGCTTGGTAACGGTCAGCCTGGGTGTCGCTGCTTACGATCCGGCGTCACAAGCCCGGCCCAACGATCTGGTCGATGCAGCCGACAAGGCGCTGTACGTGGCCAAGGCCAGCGGGCGGAACATGAGTGTAATTGCCAACTGAACCCAGACAATCCGGTGGTTGCCCTGAACCCGCTGGGCGGACAGGGTCGCCTCGAAAGGCTGTGATCCTTTAGCCGGCCCGGCGTAACTTGCACAATCTGATCAACCGCACATAGACCGCCACGTTGATCGCCAGCACCACGCTGCCCAACCCTAGCTGAATCGTGGGTGTCAGCCCGGCCGGATAAATGATTGGCCACACGTAATGCTCGATGAAACCGTTGCCATAGCCGGTTTGCCCGGCCGCGTGGCGCATCAGGTTTTCCCAGTGGGTGAGCGGGCAGGTCAGCTGGAAGACTTCCACGATCACGCCCCACGCGGCGGCGGGCAGGTGCCACCCGATCAAGTGGCGCCATTTGAGTGCCAGCAGCCCGCCGAACAGCACGAACAGAATGAACAGCAGATGAAACAGCACCAGCCCATCGGCAGCGATTCGGTAAAGCATGTCGACTCCCTGGCGTATCAGGTGAATCGCTTCATGGTACTCGGGTGGGTTGTGCTGGCTCTACCGATTAACGGCGCTTAAGGAAACTCGGCAAATTCGGCGCGCATCCGGCCGTTGTGCTTGGCCTTGTAGAGCAATTTGTCGACCTGTCCGACGAATTCCAGCGCCGTTGTCTCTGGCGAAGCCTTGATTGTGCCGACGCCGAGACTGATGCTCAGCAGCGACGACACTGCCGAGAATTCGTGGGGGATTTGTTGTTGGCGGATCAGGTTCAGGCATTTGCGCGCTACTTGCCTGGCGGATTCGGCATCGGTTTGCGGCAGGAGCCAGACAAACTCTTCACCGCCGATCCGGGCGATGAAGTCTTTCGGTCGATTGGCCGCGAGCGACAGGGTCTGGGCGACACGACGCAAACATTCGTCACCCTTGAGGTGCCCGTAATGGTCATTGAACTGTTTGAAGTAATCGATATCCAGAATGATCAGCGACATGGCTGATCCACTGCGCTGGGCGTCGCTCCATTCGCGCTCCAGCACGGTGTCGAACATGCGCCGGTTGGCGATACCCGTCAGGCCATCCTGGAAGGAGTATTCCTCGAGTTGCTTCTGCAGGCGATTGAGGTGCTCTTCGGTTTTCTTGCGCTCGCTGATGTCGAACATGAAGCCCACCAGCGCTTCCACTTCCCCGTCCTTGCGCACCACGTGCACCACGTCGCGGATCCACACGTAGTCGCCGCTGTGGGTCAGTGCGCGGTAGTCCGCTTCATGGTCCACCCCGGCCCGGGATTGCGACACGCAGAATTCCACCACGTAATCCCGATCATCCGGGTGCATGCGCTCTACCCAGTCGTTGACCGAGGCCCAGCTGGTTTGCTTCCAACCCAGCAACGCCTCTATCTGCGGACCGATGTAGCTGAAGGTCATGGTTTTCCAGTCGATCCGCCAGGGAATCGCTTTGGTCGATTCAAGCAGGGTTTTGTAGACATCGGTATCGACTGAACTCATGGCGGGCCAGACCTCAATGAAAAATTCAGCGCCATCATGTTGCTACTATCGTGTCGAATCAAGCGTGCAGCCGATGAGTGGACAACGTTTGCGGCGCACGATCGCCGCTCAAGTGCGCAAGATTGTTCAAGCCATCGGCCGTGACTGCTGGCACAGTCTGAGGTCTTTCCCTGGTTGTAGAGCGTTATGTCCAACTCACTCATGCCACGCAGTGCCTTTCTTCGCGGCGCCGTGGCGATCATGCCGTTGTCCCTGGCGACCGCGCCCTGGGGGTTGCTGGCCGGTTCCATGGCGATCGAAGCCAATCTCACGCCCCTGCAAGGCCAGGGCCTGTCGAGCATCGTGTTTGCCGGGGCCGCCCAATTGGTGGCGATCGGCATGCTCAAGGGCGGGGCCGGGATCTTTTCGATTCTGCTGACGACGTTGCTGCTGACCTCCCAGCATCTGCTTTATGGGATGAGCCTGCGATCGGTGATTTCACCGTTGCCGGGGCGTTGGCGGATGGGGCTGGGCTTTCTGCTCACTGATGAACTGTTTGCGCTGACCAGTCAGCATGACAAACAACAGTTCAATCGCTGGTACGCGTTGGGTGTCGGCCTGACGTTCTACATTGCCTGGAACCTCTTCACCCTGGCCGGCATCGTGCTGGGCAGCAGCATTCCGGGGCTGGAACACCTGGGGTTGGACTTCTCCATCGCCGCGACTTTCATCGCCCTGATCACCCCGGTGGTGCGCAACGTACCGACCGTGGTGTGCGTGGCGGTGTCGCTGTTCTGTTCGGTGCTGTTCAGCTACTGGCAATGGGGTTCGGCGCTGGTGCTGTCGGGGTTGGCGGGCATGACGGCTGGCTTTGTCTGCAATAAATTCTATGGGGCGCGCACATGATGGTCTGGGCGGTGATTGTCGGAATGGGGGTATTGGTTTTCCTCAACCGTTACGTGTTTCTCGAGCCACGGTTGCCGGTACGCCTGAGCAGCAATGCCCGGCAGTTTCTGGGTTTTGCAGTACCGGGCATGCTGACGGCGATTTGCGGGCCGATTGTGTTTATGCCGGACAAACAATTGAATCTGCACTGGGACAACCCGTACCTCATCAGTTCGCTGGTGGCGGTGGGGTTGGTGCTTTACACCCGCAACACCTTGCTCAGCATGTTGTTGAGCATGGGGTTTTTCTTTTTGCTGCGTTGGTGGCTTTGAACCGGGCGCTTGAAAGTGTTCTACGCTTAATACGGATAAGTGATCCCTTCGGGAAGAGAGGTGGGCATGGCTACTGATCAAAAGCATCCGGAGCCGGAAGACGACATGGATGAACCTACGGAAGAAGAGATCGAAGAGCAGAAGCGTTCGATACCGGACTGGAAACATCCGGACGATGGTAAAGAATTGTCAGAACGTGATGTGGAGATGCCTTTGAAGCCCTGAAAGGGGGGGTGATTGGGTGTACATATCCATTTCTTTGGTAGCGGCTGCTGGCGGTTTCGCCCTTACGGCGAGTCCCTTTTTCAAACGCCAAAAAGGAACCAAAAGGCTTTGCCCCTCCATTCGGTGCCTCGCTAAGGCTCGGCATGCCTTAACGAAGGCATTGCTCCGGGGGCCCGCCGCCATCGGCCATCCATGGCCGGGGGCGGCTACCGCGGCATCCTTGTCGCGGTGCCCCCTGCGCAACGTCTGGGAAAGGGGCGGCAGATCTGAAGCCCAAGCAATGTAGGAGCGAGCTTGCTCGCGATGAATTCGAAGGCAACGCATTTTTCCAGACAGTACGCGTTATCGTTCACGTCCATCGCGAGCAAGCTCGCTCCTACAATGGATATTGGATCGGCGTACCGCTTTTGATCCTCACCACTCATCAGGCCGAGCGTTAGCTCGCCTTCAGCTTTTGATCTTGATGCACCGCCCCCTCGAGAGGCCGAGTGGAGGTTCTGCGCAGTGGGCAACCCGGCATGGATGCCGGGTTAGCCGCCCCCGGCCATGGATGGCCGATGGCGGCGGGCCCACGGAGCAGGA
The DNA here is from genome assembly GCF_056680375.1 of Pseudomonas sp. ASL7. Classification (NCBI taxonomy): domain Bacteria; kingdom Pseudomonadati; phylum Pseudomonadota; class Gammaproteobacteria; order Pseudomonadales; family Pseudomonadaceae; genus Pseudomonas; species Pseudomonas sp. ASL7. The sequence continues at coordinate 968,578 of NZ_CM155279.1, forward strand.
CCGGAGCGAGGGCATGCCGAGCCACAGCGAGGCACCGAACGAAAGGGGCAAGAGCGCTTTGGTTACTTTCGCGCTTTTCGAAAGTGACTCGCCGTAAGGGCGGAACCCATAGCGGCCGCTACCAAAAAAACGGATATGCCCCCCACCCCAACTGACAACAATGACACTCAAATCGCCGATATTGATGCGTTCACGTTATCTCCTCAATCAATGCCGCGCCTTGATTTCTGCTATTACCGATCGCTTTACCCACCTTGTGCCACTCGAATACATCACTGGGTTCTCCCTGCAAAAGCGCCATTTGTTCGGCACGCTCTCGGGGCGTTGCCGGATCAAGCCATTCCCTTGCCAGCGCCGCAGACAAGACGACCGGCCTGCGGTCATGAATGTCGAGCATGCCACCCGCGCTGTCCGCCGTGATGATCACGAAGCCGTCGTCGCCCTTTGGTGCACCCCCGCCAGAGGGGAATTGTCCAATCGCCGCGCAAAAAATCGGCGCCCGATCCCGGCGGCGGATAAGCCACGGTTGCACATCGACCCATTCGAACCAGTTGTCGATGGGTACGATCGCGCGGTGCGGCCATAGGGTCCGGAAGAAGGGGCCGTGGGCGACTTTCTCGACCCGCGCATTGATCGGTGCAGCGCGATCCTTCGCCCAATGCGGCCGCCAGCCCCACCGTTGCGAGTCGGCGTGCAGGCCGTCGATTTCCAGATGCAGCAGGGCCAGTTGCGTGGTCGGCGCGGCGTTGTAATGCGCCAAGGGTTCGTCCCCGACGTGGTTGACCAGCGCGTCGGGGATGCTCAGCGCCGCGACGAAATCGTGAATGCCCCGGTACTGCGACAGTCTTCCACACATCGGCTGATCCTCCGGTTGCAGCCTTCAGCTTAGTTGCCTCAGATCACGTGCGCGCCGATCATCGACAATTCGCTCCAGCCGCCTTTTATCCAGTAACTCCTGATACCGGGCCGCGGCGGAACCAAACTCTGTGTACCCTGATCCAACCTCGGCCCGCAGCGACCTGCGGGCTGGCAAAGGATGAACGGGCAAAGGATTTTTGCCGTTTGAAGTGGTGACCGAAACGGTCTGGCCCAAGGCAAAACATGAAACAGTTGTTCAAGGTTCTATCGGCGATCGCCATGGCAGTCAGTCTGCTGGGTTGCATCGCGGCCCCCATCGAAATGACACCGCAGACCGAACAGCGTCTGCGCGCACAACCACCCATCCGCTTTCTGCTGACCTTCGATGACGGTCCCAGCGCATCGAGTTTCTGGAACCCGACCGAAACCGTGCTCGATAGCCTGGCGCGTAATCCGCTGCAGCCGGACATCAAAGCCGTGTTCTTCGTGCAGACCCGTGCATCGCGAGCCGGTGGCAGTGAGATAGGGCGCGAGGTCATGCACCACGAGCGGGACGCCGGACACATTCTGGGCTTTCATACCGCCACGCCTTCGCACACCAACCATCGCTCTCTCGATCCACAGGAACTTGAACAAGCACTCACCAATGGCAGCGCCGACATCGCCGCGATCACCGGCGCACCGCCGACGCTGCTACGCCCGCCATTCTGGAGTTACGACAAGCGTACCTTCGCCGCTTATCAGCAACATGGCTTGCATATGTTGTTGACCGACTTGAGCGCCAATGACGGCAAGATCTGGGGTTTTAACGCCAGCCCCCGGCGGCGGGCTCACTTCCTGCGCTCAATGTCCGAAGTGCGCGAGCGCATTGCGTTGGGAGAGCTGCCGGTGGTGGACGGGGTGATTCCGGTGGTGGTGACTTTTCACGACCTCAATCGCTATACCGCCCGGCACACCCGCGAGTACCTGCAAATCCTGCTCGACAGTGCGCAGGCGACAGGCGTGAAAACCGCAGAGCAACCGTTTTACGACGACACCGCCGCACTGCAACGGGCGGCGATGGCGCGAACAGTGCGCGACAGTTCTCAGCCGGTTGAATTGCCGGGGATCTGGAATTGGATCTGGAAAGGTAATTCCAGTGAATAACTGTTCGAAGTGAGAGGCAGCTAACAGTTTTTCTGGCGCAGAAACGGCAAAGTGCATCTATCCTCAGTGGATCCAATCCGATCAACTGCAGACAGAGGCGCCGGCCATGGTTCCCATCTCAGTCCTTTGCAACATTGTCGAGTCCGGTTTCATGCCGTTGTCCTGCGAATGCACGGAGAGCGGCGGGTTGCTGCAAATCACGGTTTATGAGCCCAGCAGCAGGCGAATCGAGCTGTTGATTCGCGGTGTCTCCACCGAACATCTGGACAGCGTGCGCGCCATCTCCGATTTCATTGGTGAGTTACGCACCGAGATGAGCGCGGGGCGCCGGGCGTTTGCCGGCTGAGCACCAGGTTGTCAGAGACGATCACTGAAACTGTGGCAAGGGAACAAGCTCCCTCGCCGCAGGGCTCACTCTTTAAGTGTCCGGCGTTGATGCCCGCACCTGCGGTTGCAACACCTCGATCACCTTCAAACAATGATTCAACCCCGGTGAAACATCGCCCACCCGCCGACTGAGAATGATCGGCGAGGTTGCGTTATCTTCCAGCAGCGGCGTGAAGCCGATGTCGTCGCGGTGCAGCAATTGCACCGAGGCCGGCACCAGGGTGACGCCGATTCCAGCCCCCACCAGACCGATGGCTGTTTGCAGCTCGTTAGTCCATTGCGCGACGTGGATGCTCACGCCATAGGACTCAAACAGTGCAATAACATGGTCGGCGTAACTGGGTCGCGGGTTGCCGGGGTACAGCACAAAGGGTTCCTTCGCCAGTTCGCGAAGGCTGATGGGGCCGGCCAGCAGTGGATGGCCAGCGGGCAGGGCGGCAACCAGCCGATCTTCGGTCAAGACGGTCTGGATGATCGCCGGGTCGTCGATGCGGATTCGGCCGAAGCCGATATCGATCCGCCCGGCTTTCAGCGCCTGCACCTGTTGCAAGGTGGTCATTTCAGAGAGCCCTAACTCGAGCTCCAGCGTTTCCCGACCGCGCAAGCGGCGAATCAGCTCCGGCAACACGCCGTAGAGTGTCGATGGCGCAAAACCGATGCCCAGCCAGGTCTTTTCGCCCAGGCCGATCCGTCGCGTGTTGTCGCATACCTTACCCAGCTGTTCGAGCAGGGCGGTGGAGTGTTCATGGAAAAACCGCCCGGCGTCAGTCAACTTTAACGGCCGCCCACGCTCCAGCAGCAACACGCCCAGTTCGTCTTCCAGCTGCTGGATCTGCCGGCTCAAGGGAGGTTGGGCGATGTGCAGCAGTTCGGCGGCGCGGGTGAAGTTGAGGGTTTGAGCCAGCACCTGAAAATACCGCAGGTGACGCAATTCCATGGGGCCTCCAAACGTCAATCGGTTGCATACCTTTAAGGTATCAAGCCAGACCAATTCTATATTGGCTTCGGGAAAAAAGCCGTACCAGAATCGGTTCCAGAACTTTAAGAACCTGACGGGTATCGACATGCTTGCAACAGCCATTGAATCGATCGAGACAATCATCGTCGATCTGCCGACCATCCGCCCGCACAAGCTGGCCATGCACACCATGCAGAACCAGACGCTGGTGGTCATTCGCGTGCGCTGCGCCGATGGCATCGAAGGGATCGGCGAGTCCACCACTATTGGTGGTCTGTCATATGGCAACGAAAGCCCGGACAGCATCAAGACCAACATCGATAAACACTTCGCGCCGCTGCTGCTCGGTGAGGACAGCGGCAACGTGAATGCCGCGATGTTGCGCCTGGAGCGCAGCATTCGCGGCAATACATTTGCCAAATCAGGTATTGAAACCGCATTGCTCGACGCCCAGGGCAAACGCCTTGGCCTGCCGGTCAGCGAACTGCTGGGCGGCCGTGTTCGCGATGCGCTACCGGTGGCGTGGACCCTGGCCAGTGGCGACACCGCCAAGGACATCGCCGAAGCGGAAAAAATGCTCGACCTGCGCCGCCACCGGATCTTCAAACTGAAAATCGGTGCCGGTGAAGTCAACCGCGACCTGGCCCACGTCATTGCCATCAAGAAAGCCCTGGGCGACCGCGCCAGCGTGCGGGTCGATGTCAATCAGGCCTGGGACGAGGCGGTCGCTTTGCGTGCCTGCCGGATCCTCGGCAGCAACGGCATCGACCTGATCGAACAACCGATCTCGCGCAATAACCGCTCGGGCATGGTGCGCCTGAATGCCATGAGCCCGGCGCCGATCATGGCCGATGAATCCATTGAATGTGTGGAAGATGCGTTCAATCTGGCCCGCGAAGGCGCGGCGTCGGTATTCGCCCTGAAGATCGCCAAGAATGGAGGACCGCGAGCGGTGCTGCGGACCGCCGCCATTGCTGAAGCGGCCGGTATCGGCCTGTATGGCGGCACCATGCTGGAAGGTGGCATTGGCACACTGGCCTCGGCCCATGCCTTTGTCACCCTGAATAAACTGGCCTGGGACACCGAGTTGTTCGGCCCGTTGCTGCTGACCGAAGACATTCTCAGCGAGCCGCTGGTCTATCGCGATTTCGAGCTGCACGTTCCCAGGACACCAGGCCTGGGTCTGAGCCTGGACGAAGAACGCCTGGCGTTCTTCCGTCGCGACAAGACATCCACCGCCATTCATCAAGCCTGAGGAGAGCATTATGCTGTTCCACGTAAAAATGACCGTGAACCTGCCGGTCGACATGAATCCAGAAGCGGCCGCCAAGCTGAAGGCTGACGAGAAAGCGTTGGCCCAGCGCCTGCAAGATCAAGGCAAATGGCGTCACCTGTGGCGCATTGCGGGGCTCTATGCCAATTACAGCGTATTCGATGTCGACAGCGTTCAAGAGCTACACGACCTGCTGATGCAATTGCCGCTGTACCCCTACATGGCGATCGAAGTCACCGCGATGTGCCGGCATCCTTCTTCCATCCGTGACGACGACCGCTGAACCCAGCCTGTTCAGTTTGCCACGTTAATAATTACAAGATGAGGAACCACCATGAACGTCAAGATTTCCCACACTGCCAGTGCACAGAAATTTCTCGAAGAGGCCAGCGGCCTGCACAATGACGCCGGCAACCCACGCGCCAAAGCCTTGATCTACCGCATTCTGCGCGATTCGGTGAACATCATCGAAGACCTGGCCGTAACGCCGGAAGAATTCTGGAAAGCCGTCAACTACCTCAACGTACTGGGCGCGCGCCAGGAAGCTGGTTTGCTGGTGGCCGGGCTCGGTCTGGAGCATTACCTCGACCTGCTGATGGACGCCGAAGACGAGCAGGCCGGCAAATCCGGTGGCACACCGCGGACCATCGAAGGGCCGCTGTATGTGGCAGGCGCACCGCTGTCGAATTTCGAAGCGCGCCTCGATGACGGCGTCGATCCGGGCGTGGTGCTGTTCATGCAGGGCCAGGTCAAGAACACCGCCGGCGAACCGCTGGCAGGCGCCGTCGTAGACGTCTGGCACGCCAATACCGGCGGCACCTATTCTTACTTCGATACCACGCAATCGGAGTTCAATTTGCGTCGCCGCATCGTCACCGATGCCGAGGGCCGTTACCGTTTCCGCAGCATCGTGCCGTCGGGCTACGGTTGCCCTCCGGACGGTCCGACCCAACAACTGCTCGATCAACTGGGCCGTCATGGTCAGCGACCAGCGCACGTGCACTTCTTCATTTCCGCGCCGGACCATCGTCACCTGACTACCCAGATCAACCTGGATGGCGACCAGTACCTGCACGACGATTTCGCCTACGCCACCCGTGATGAGCTGATCGCAAAAATCACCTTCAGCGATGATCAGGAACGCGCGAAGGCGCACGGCGTCAGCGGCCGCTTTGCTGAAATCGAATTCGATTTCACCTTGCAGTCGTCTGCGCAACCTGAGGAACAACAACGACTTGAACGAGTTCGCGCGCTTGAAGACTGATAGCGCGATATGAGCCACCCTGTGGGAGCGAGCCTGCTCGCGAAAGCGGAGTGGCAGCCAACGTTGATGTTGAAGCTGATGCCCTCTTCGCGAGCAGGCTCGCTCCCACAGTTAAGTTGTCGTACACAATTGCAATGCTCGGCACAAAATTCTTGTGGGAGCGAGCCTGCTCGCGAAGAGGCCAGAATGCTCCCACATGTCAGTCCACTGACACACCGCTGCAAGCACTGCCTTAGAATGGCCCGATGTAATCGATAACAACAACGAGAGTGACCCGATGATGCACGCGCAACTGTTGAGTCAGCGCAGCAGAGTGTTCGACCACGCCGACCCTTATGCGGTGTCGGGGTACGTCAATCAACACGTCGGTAACCATTGCATCCTGATGCCCAGCACCGGTCGGCCGCTGGCCAGTCTTGACCACCGCAAGTTCGCCAGTCTTGACCTGTGCCGCATCAGTTACGGCGCCAGCGTGCGGGTGACCTCGGGCGCACTGGACAGCATTTATCACTTGCAGGTGCTGCTGCGCGGCAACTGCCTGTGGCGTGGCCACGGCGAGGAACATTACTTCGCCCCGGGCGAGTTGCTACTGATCAATCCCGACGATCCCGTGGACCTGACCTATTCCGAGGATTGCGAGAAATTCATCCTGAAAGTCCCGACTCACCTGCTGGAGTCGTTGTGCGACGAGCAGCGTTGGCGGTATCCGGGGCAGGGTGTGCGGTTCCTGGAGAACCGTTATCAACTCAATGAGCTGGAAGGTTTCGTCAATCTGCTGGCGATGATTTGCCAGGAAGCCGAGGCCACCGAGCAGATCCCCAGGGTTCAGGAGCATTACGCGCAGATCATCGTCAGCAAGATGCTTAGCCTGATGAAGACCAATGTCAGCCGGGTCTGCCTCGGCTCACCGGCGGCCACGTTCGAGGTGATCGCCGATTACATTGCGCGCAACCTCAAGCAGGACATCGACAGCGAAGAATTGGCGCGTCAGGCGCGGATGAGCCTGCGCTCGCTGTACGGATTGTTCGAGCGCAACGCTGGCGCCACACCGAAAAACTACATCCGGCAGAAGCGGCTGGAGCGCATTAACGCCTGCCTGAGCGACCCGACCTGCAACGTGCGCAATGTCACGGAGGTGGCGATGGATTACGGCTTCCTGCATTTGGGAAGGTTCTCCGACAGCTACCGCAAGCAGTTCGGCGAATTACCCTCCGACACCCTCAAGCGCCGGCATTGACACAGCGGATGCACCTCATCCCTGTAGGAGCGAGCTCGCTCGCGATGGACTTGAAAGCGCCGCGTTGATTCAGAATGCACGCGTTATCGTTCACGTCCATCGTCGGAACGCCGCCCGGAGCAAGCTCGCTCCTACATGGGTTTGGGTGTTCTGCACAAAACGGATACAGGTCTGCACCCATCGGATAGTCCGCTCCATCCCCCCGTCCTAGCATGGCCTTGCCTGATAAAAACAATGGAGGCGGCGGCCATGTCCCTGCGACCCGAATACCTTCACTCCCTGCTTGAAGACAATCCAGAGCAGGGCATCTATCGCTGCAAGCGCGAGATGTTCACCGACCCACGGTTGTTCGATCTGGAGATGGAACACATCTTCGAAGGCAACTGGCTGTACCTGGCCCACGAAAGCCAGATCCCCAACATCAATGATTTCTACACCACCACCATGGGGCGCCAGTCGGTCTTTATCGCGCGCAACAAGGACGGTGTGCTCAATGCGTTTATCAATGCGTGCAGTCACCGTGGCGCGACGCTGTGCCGGCACAAGTCCGGCAACAAGAGTTCCTATACCTGCCCATTCCACGGTTGGACCTTCAACAATTCCGGCAAGCTGCTCAAGGTCAAGGACCCTGCAGCGGCCGGCTACCCGGCGAGTTTCAACTGCGAAGGCTCCCATGACCTGACCAAAGTCGCGCGCTTCGAGTCCTATCGCGGCTTCCTGTTCGGCAGCCTCAAGGCTGACGTAGTGCCGCTGGTGGAACACCTGGGCGAGTCGGCGAAGATCATCGACATGATCGTCGACCAGTCCGCCGATGGCCTGGAAGTGCTGCGCGGTTCCTCCAGCTACATCTACGAGGGTAACTGGAAACTCACCGCCGAAAACGGCGCCGACGGCTACCACGTCAGCTCGGTGCACTGGAACTACGCCGCCACCCAGAACCAGCGCAAACAACGTGAGGCCGGCGACACCAACCCGACCATGAGTGCCGGCAGTTGGGCGAAGCAGGGCGGTGGTTTTTACTCCTTCGACAAGGGCCACATGTTGCTGTGGACCCGTTGGGCCAACCCCGAGGACCGTCCGCTGTACGAACGTCGCGATGAATTGGCCCAGGACTTCGGCCAGGCCCGCGCCGACTGGATGATCGAGAACTCGCGCAACCTGTGCCTGTACCCGAACGTGTACCTGATGGATCAGTTCAGCTCGCAGATTCGCATTGCGCGGCCGATCTCGGTCAACCGCACCGAAATCACCATTTATTGCATCGCCCCCAAAGGCGAAAGCGACACCGCACGGTCGAGCCGGATTCGTCAGTACGAGGACTTCTTCAACGTCAGTGGCATGGCCACCCCGGACGATCTGGAAGAGTTTCGCTCCTGCCAGACCAGCTATCAGGGCAGTGTCACGACGTGGAACGACATGTCCCGTGGTGCCGAACACTGGATCGATGGCGCCGATGACGCGGCCAAGGAAATCGACCTGCATCCGCTGCTCAGCGGTGTACGCACTGAAGACGAAGGCCTGTTTGTGCTGCAACACAAGTATTGGCAGCAGACGATGCTCAAGGCGCTGGCCGCTGAACAGTCCGAATTGATTGCAGTGGAGGCCGTGCAATGACCATCACCTACGACAGCGTGCGCGATTTCCTCTACCGCGAAGCGCGCTACCTCGATGACCGGCAATGGGACGACTGGCTGGAGTTGTACGCCCCGGACGCGACGTTCTGGATGCCCTCCTGGGACGACAACGACGAACTGACCGAAGACCCGCAGCGCGAAATCTCGCTGATCTGGTACGGCAACCGCACCGGCCTTGAGGACCGTATCTTCCGCATCAAGACCGAACGCTCCAGCGCGAGCATTCCAGACACGCGCACCTCCCACAACATCAGCAACATAGAGCTGCTCGAACAGGCCGACGGGCTGTGCATGGTGCGCTTCAACTGGCACACCTTGAGTTTTCGCTACAAGACCGTCGACAGCTATTTCGGCAGCAGTTTCTACACCCTCGATGTGCGCGGCGAAAACCCGCTGATCAAGGCCAAGAAAGTGATCCTGAAGAACGACTATGTTCGTCAGGTCATCGATGTTTACCACCTCTGAGGCGGCCGTCATGACTCATTCCATTGCGTTCAATTTCGAAGACGGCGTCACCCGTTTCATCGACGCCAACGTGGGCGAAACCGTGGCCGATGCCGCCTATCGCCAGGGCATCAATATTCCGCTGGATTGCCGCGACGGTGCTTGCGGCACGTGCAAGTGTTTCGCCGAGGCCGGTCGTTACGATCTGGGCGAGGAGTACATCGAAGACGCGCTGACGGCCGACGAGGCCGAGCAAGGTTTTGTCCTGACCTGCCAGATGCGTGCCCAGAGCGATTGCGTGGTGCGGGTGCCGGCCTCTTCACAGGTCTGTCGCACGCAACAGGCCAGCTATGATGCGACCATCAGCGCCGTGCGCCAGTTGTCCGACAGCACCATCGCGCTGTCGATCAAGGGTGAGGCGCTGAGCAAACTGGCGTTCCTGCCGGGGCAGTACGTGAACCTGGGGATTCCCGGCAGCGAACAGACGCGCGCTTACTCGTTCAGTTCGTTGCAGCGTGATGGCGAGGTCAGCTTCCTGATTCGTAACGTGCCCGGTGGCTTGATGAGCAGTTTCCTCACTGGCATGGCCAAGGCCGGCGACAGCATGAGCCTGGCCGGGCCATTGGGCAGCTTCTATCTGCGCGACATTCGGCGACCGTTGTTGCTGCTGGCCGGTGGTACAGGGCTGGCGCCGTTTACCGCGATGCTGGAAAAAATCGCCGAACACGGCAGTGAGCACCCACTGCATTTGATCTACGGCGTGACTCACGATTTCGACCTGGTGGAGCTCGACCGACTGGAAGCGCTCGCCGCACGAATTCCGAACTTCAGCTTCAGTGCCTGCGTGGCCAGCCCCGACAGTCAGCACCCGCTCAAGGGCTACGTGACCCAGCACATCGAGCCAAAGCATTTGAACGATGGCGACGTCGATGTCTACCTGTGCGGCCCACCGCCGATGGTCGAGGCAGTCAGTCAGTTCATTCGCGAACAAGGTATTGCGCCGGCGAATTTCTACTACGAAAAATTTGCCGCCAGCGCGGCCTAAACATCTTTTTGTGTCGACTCACTTTTGTAGCAGCTGGCGAAGCCTGCGTTCGGCTGCGCAGCAGTCGTAAAGCCTATGTGCGCGGTCGTCCTGATGCACCGTATTGCTTGATTTAGCGACTGCTTCGCAGCCGAACGCAGGCTTCGCCAGCTGCTACAGATAGCGTTTCCCGCGAAAGCGATTTTCGCAACGAGGTATGTATGAACAGATTTCACGATAAAGTCGCGCTGATCACCGGTGCAGCGCAAGGCATCGGTCGGCGTGTGGCCGAACGCATGGCGGCTGAAGGTGCGCGACTGATCCTGGTCGACCGCTCCGATCTGGTGTTCGAGGTGCAGAAGGATTTGGGGCAGGGCAGCCAGGTGCTGGCCCTGACCGCCGACCTTGAGCAATACAGCGAATGCAACCGCGTGATGCAAACCGCTGTCGAGCGTTTCGGTCGTCTGGATGTGCTGGTCAACAACGTCGGCGGGACGATCTGGACCAAACCGTTCGAGCATTACGAGGCGCAGCAGATCGAAGCCGAAGTCCGCCGCTCGCTGTTCCCGACATTATGGTGCTGCCATGCGGCGCTGCCGTTCATGCTGGCGCAGGGCAGCGGGGCGATCGTCAACGTTTCGTCGATTGCCACGCGCAGTGTCAACCGCGTGCCATACGGCGCGGCGAAGGGCGGAGTGAATGCGCTGACGGCTTGCCTGGCGTTCGAAACGGCCGGCCGTGGGGTTCGGGTCAACGCCACCGCGCCGGGCGGTACTGAAGCGCCGCCACGGGTGATTCCTCGCAACAGCGCCGAACAAAGTGCAGAGGAAAAGGTGTGGTATCAGCAGATTGTCGACCAGACCCTCGACAGCAGTTTGATGAAACGCTACGGCACGCTGGATGAGCAGGCAGGCGCTATTCTGTTTCTGGCCAGCGACGACGCGTCTTACATCACCGGCATGGTCATGCCGGTGGGCGGCGGCGATCAGGGCTGAGGGGATTACAGGCGACGCTGAAACGCCTTGACGATTCTGAGCGTGGCCTCGCTGGTGCTCAGGTTTTGAACGGCGTCCAGCGGATGCCAGATGCAATCGAAGATTTCATTTTGTGGCCGAAGCGCATCAAAGTTCACCACTGAAGCTTCGTAAACATGGTGCCGGGTGCCGCCCATGTCCAACTCCATCAGGTACAGCATGCTGTCAGAAGCGAGACCGGTTTCTTCCTGAAGTTCACGCATGGCGGCGCCCTGCGTGGTTTCACCGCGCTCGACTTTTCCGCCGGGCAACATCCAGCGACACCGTAGCTTGCGCACCAGGAGAATATGGCGGTCCTGCTCACAAATGACGGTTGCTCGTACTTTCATGCGTTACCTGAGCTCGATGTCATAAAACAGTCATAAAAAAGCAATATTCAGGCCGGAGTGGTTGCTTTTCAAGGGTTGGAGCGAGGTGGGTGACGAAAAGTGCAATTGGATGCTGGAATATTGGCGTGACGTCTGGTTGGCACCTGGGTAAAGGTCGGGTGTAAGGTAAGCACGTCAATAGCGGATATCACTGCCGAAAAGGAGGTGACTATGAGCATTCCGGTTCTGAACAAAATGCACCTGAACGGTTATGACGTACTCAGCGTCAATAACGGCCCTTGGCGAGTTTGCACCAAAGGTGACCGACTCGGCGCTTTTGCTAGCCGGGAGGAAGCACTGGCGTATGCGGCGGCACTTCCGGCCTATAGAGCAAGGGCGCGATCGCCGGTCAGTCAGAAGTCAGAGTGAACGTGGGTTTGAAGGCCTGGGATGTCGGTAATGCTGTTTACTTGAAATGGTTATTGGACGGGGCGGCTACCGCGGCTTCCTTGCCGCGGTGCCTCCTGCGTTCGGCCTCTGGGAAAGGGCCGCCAGATCTGAAGCAGAAGCAAAGCAAAGCAACGGCAAGATCAACAGCTTCGCGAGCAGGCTCGCTCCCACAATGGATCGGCGTACAGCGTTTACTTTTCACCGTGCACTTGAAGAACCGAGCCGAAGTAAACAGCATTAAGCAATATCGGGGCTTTTTTTGAAATATTAATACCCACCACCGCCAGTACTGGGGGAAGGTTCCCTGGCCCTTTGCTGTACCGCGCTCCACTCCGCACAGGTCATGAAGCTTGTATGATCAACCTTGCCCCGATCATTGAAACTGACATTGAAGGTCTGCTGATGTCCGGCCTGCACCAGTTTGTAGTCAAAGCACGAACCCGGCTCAACGGTGCGATCGGTGATCGATAAAGGCTGGCCGCCGATCTGCTGGACTTGCTCCTTGCTCATGCCGTTCTCGACCTTGGCGACCAGCGGCTGATCTCGATAGAGACTTGATTCACTGCTGCAACCACCCAATGCCGTCAGTACGACGACCAGCGCGCAAAGGGGCTTGTTCATAGCCGCCCTCCCTCTATTGAGCTTTCGTTCGAGTAATGGTTTTGGCTTTGATTTCTTCGGCGTAGCCCGCCAATCGTTCTTCATCTCCCTGAAACAGCTCGCATAGCCGGGTCGCGGCCTGGGCATCAACCTCATTTCCGGCCTGGCGCAACTGCTCTGCTATGCGCAAAAGTTCCACCGCCGACCATCGCAGATCCGACGCTACGCCTTGCAGGTCGCGCCGAAGTTCTTGTTCAGATTCGTTAAGCCACATGATGACCTCCTGGCAGTCTCCGCTACAAAATAGTAGTCCCATTTCGACGGCGGGGCGGATGTGTTCGTCTGATCCAGCGAGATTGCCTTTTGTCGGGAATATGAAGGCAAATCATCAGATTTGCTGTCGAAGGGGGGGAGTGACTTTTCGCTAGGGTGAGGCGCCAAATGACGACTACCGATGATTTTAGATTTCACGCTCATGAGCTGATGGTTGATTTGGACGCGGCCACCACGGAAATGATGAAACTGATTTCCGCTCATCAGCTGAGCGGCCCGGAATGGGAGCGGGTCACTCGATGGCAGCATGAAGCGTATGAGCGATGGATGACTTATCTGAACGAGCGGTCCTATCCGGATCCGGGCGAAAACAATGCCGTCCCCTGAAATGTGTGTGCAGCGGATGGATGTCTGGACGCCGACGCGTTACATTTCCATTTTTTCAGGATAAGGAAGCGTCATGCGGATGTTCCTAGGGGGAGTTGGGCTGGCGCTGCTGGCAGGTTGTTCATTGCCCGCGTCCCTGGTGCCAGGTGAGCCAAATGTCAGCAAGTACAGTGACAAGACACCAAAAGACTATGCCGCGTGCGTTCTGCCCGCCTGGCAGAAAGAAATCCCCAAAACGGCTCAAGTTTCCATTTCCAACGGCTACAGAATCACTGCGCCCAGCATCATCACGGCGGATGAAATTGTCGACGTCGTGAAGTACAAGGATGGCAGCCATATATCGCTGTATCAGGGGCCGCCCTGGGCGAAATCAACCGTGATGCGCAAGGCCGTGCGGGACTGTTTGTAGGATCGGTCGGAGGCAGTGTTGTTTTGGGATAGCGTTCGGTTCTATGGTTTACCTTAAAAATAGTATGGATATTTAAGGGGTTAGAAGATTTAGTAACTGAATGGTGAATCAAAACATCTTGTTACAAGGCGAAATATTAAGTAATATTCGCTCCGCGTTCACCACCACGGTTTATGCATTTTTAAATCCCGGGCGTCCATCAGCTGCCTGGGATTTTTTTTGCCTGAAATTCAGCGTTGCTATCGCATTCCCTATCGCGAAATGATCCCGTGATCGATGGCGTATTTGACCAGGATCGCACGCCTGATGTTCGGCATGCCTGACTACGACAATCCTGTAGGAGCGAGCTCGCTCCTACGGTAGTTGACTTCGTTGCAGCGCTGGGAGCCGGTTAAGGTTTGGGGTGAACAATCGCAAGTAAATGACTGTTTGCATTGGGTAAGACTATGCTTTACTTATGTTCGTTTACCCCCTGATCAAATAACCATAGTGATCGCATGAACCCATCAGTGAAGCGTGCAACGGCCTTAGCGTTATATCCCGAGGATTCCCGTGAAGCGGCTGCGTTACTCAAGCAGGCGGTGCCGCTGATGGTTCGTCACAATATTCCGCCGAATCCGGTGCACTACGCGCTCTGGTACACCTACAGCAAAGGTGCGGACCCCGAACTTAATCGCCACCTTGATCGAGTGGTGAGGGACTTTGAAAGTTTCCCGCCTGAGTCGGCCACCAAGCTGTTTCGCGAGTACATCATTCGCGACGAGCTGGAAGATGCCCGGGTAGGGCAACAGCAAGCGATCAATCTGGTCGACGGCATGGAGCGGGATGTCTCGCGTAGTGTAAATGGCAGCCTCAACTACCAGAACAGCCTGGGACATTGTCTCGAAATGCTTGATGGTCCAGTTGAGAAGAGCCTTCCCAATATTCTCAATGAGCTGCAACAAAGCACTCAGCTGATGCAGGATCAGCAGGCGCTTTTTCTGTTCCAGCTGCGTGCCGCTCAAAATGAGATCAAAACCCTGCGCGAAAAACTGGAGCAGACCAGTCTGGCTGCCACGCTGGATGGCCTGACCCAACTGCTGAACAGAAATACCTTCAACCGCGTGTTGGAGCAGGCAATCAGCAAAGCGCCGAAAAAAGTGGCGCTGGTCATGCTGGATATTGATCACTTCAAGCAATTCAATGACGAGTACGGCCATCCGTTGGGCGATCGTGTCCTTGAGCATGTCGGTCAGGTGCTGCGCAATTCACTGCCGCCCGAAGCCGTAGCGGCGCGCTATGGGGGTGAAGAGTTCTGTGTGATCCTGCAAGAGTGCGCGGATCTCGACAGCGCCCGTACATTTGCTGAACAGCTGCGCCTGAAAATTCAGTCGCTGCGGATCAAGGCGCGAGGAACCGACACGGTGCTCGACACAATATCGGCGTCCTTCGGAGTGGCCATTTCCAAATCCGGTGACACACTGGAAAGCCTCCTGACCCGTGCCGATGATGCGCTCTACCTGGCCAAGCGCAATGGACGCAATCGAGTGCAGTGACCTTTCAACGCAGTTCTTGCCTGAAACGACGAAGCCCTGAATAGTCAGGGCTTTGTCGTATAAAAATCGGGTCGGACTGCGTTCACGTCGACGACAAACCTCTCATCCGAGCAGGTCTTCTTTCTCACCCAAGGGTGATGATTGACTGGCGCATTCGCGTAGCCAGTTCATAAAAGCCAGTAATCGTTTGGGGATAGTCGCGAGCGGCGGGTGTACCAAATAATAATCGTAGTGGCCTGATCGGCTGAATCCGGCGAGGGGCAGAACGAGTTCGCCGCGATCAACCCGCTTCTGTACCAGTTGTTGACGGCCAATCGCGATACCGGCGTGGTTCATGGCCGCCGTCACACTCAAATCCGAGCGATCGAAGGTCAAGGTGCGTTTGGGAAGTGACGCGAGCAGGTTGTGCTGCTCTGCCCAGAGCGTCCACTCGGCATCATAGGCCGCATGATCCCAGGCCAGGGAGTCATGCAACGTGGTGCAGTGCCTTAAGTTCTCCGGGTTTTCCTGCAGACGATGGCGTCGCGCGTAGTCAGGACTGCACACGGGGGCCAGTTGCTCTCGCATCAATCGGTGGCTGGTCAGCCCGGGAAATTCGCCATTGGCGTAGTACAAGGCCAAATCAATTTTGCGGGTTCGAAAGTCGACGTTGTCATTACCTACCCGCAGATCCAGTGAGACCAATGGGTAACGATCAACAAAGTCCGCCAGCCTGGGAACCAGCCAGCATTGGGCCACTGAGGGCCTTACGTAGAGCGCGATGGAACCGGCAATTTCCGCCTGTGACGATTGCTCAAGGGCCTCGGACAATTCGCCCATCGCATACTGGAGTATTTCGAAGATGCGTTCGCCTTCGTCAGTCAGGCTGACCTGGCGGGTCAGGCGCTGGAACAACTTCATCGCCAACGCGGTTTCCAGCCGACTGATGCGGTGGCTTACGGCGCTGGCGGTTAAACACAGTTCCTGCGCCGCACGGGCGAAGCTCAGGTGACGCGCCGCCACCAAAAAGGTGTGAAGGTTGGCGAACTGGCTGCTGTTGAGCCGGGAACTGATACGAGGAGGGAGGTTGAGCACGACAGTTTTTCCTCAAGCCCAAAAGCCACCCTGCGTTGTACGCAGGGTTAGCGGTCAAACGTACCGGAGGTGGCAAGGCATTCATCTTGCCACATCCGGTTTTGCGCTGACATCGGCGAGTCTGCGCTGCACTCAGGCTGCTCAGGTGCCTGTTGGCCTGATCAACCCTTGGCCAGCAATTCACGACCCTTGGCCAGATAAGCGTCCATCTCGTCCCCCGGCACCATGTTGCCGCCTGTAGCCCAAACCAAATGGGTGGCTCGCGCCATGGCTTGGTTGTCCAGGCCCGCGCGAGCCAGGTAGCCTTGCTGGTCGGCATGGACTCTGGCAATGCCGGGCACGCCGGCGAGCGCGGAGGGCTCAAGGCGAACACCCTCGCTGCGCTCCATCAGTGCCAGCAAGCTGTACATTTCGTCGTCGCTGACGGTGAAGAAACCATCAAGCAAGCGCTGCATGGCCTTGCCGACAAAACCCGAAGCGCGCCCGACGGCCAGGCCGTCAGCGGCCGTCACGTTGTCAATGCCGAAGTCTTGCACGCTCACTTCGTCGTGCAATCCGGTATAGACGCCCAGCATCATGCAGGGCGAGTGGGTGGGCTCGGCGAAGATGCAGTGGACCGCGTCACCGAAGGCCAGCTTCAGGCCGAAGGCTACGCCGCCAGGCGCGCCACCCACGCCGCAGGGCAGATAAACAAACAATGGATGTTGCGCATCGACGGTGATGTTGGCTGCTGCCAATTGCTTTTTCAGGCGCTCGGCGGCCACCGAGTAGCCCAGGAACAGGTTGACCGAGTTTTCATCGTCCACAAAATGGCAGGCTGGATCGGACTCCGCTTGCTTGCGGCCTTGCGCAACGGCCACGCTGTAATCGGAGGAGTACTCAATCACCGTAACGCCGTGTGAGCGCAACTTGTCTTTCTTCCATTGCCGCGCATCCGCCGACATGTGCACGGTCACCTGGAAGCCCAACGCCGCCCCCATGATGCCGATGGACATGCCGAGGTTGCCGGTCGAGCCGACGGCTATTTTGTATTGGCCGAAAAACGCCCGCGCTTGATCGCTGTCCAGCACGGCGTAGTCGTCATCAAGGGTCAGCAGATTTCCGGCCAACGCCAGGTCTTCGGCATGCTTGAGCACTTCATAGATACCCCCGCGCGCCTTGATCGACCCCGAAATGGGTAGATGGCTGTCCCGCTTGAGCCACAGCGCTCCTTGCAATACCCGACCGTAGCGCTCGCTGAGCAATTGCTGCAGTTTTGGCACCGACAGAATGTCCGACTCGATTATGCCGCCACTGCATTGCGTTTCCGGAAACGCACGTCTGAGGTAAGAAGCAAAACGCGTCAGTCGAGCGCTGGCGTCGGCTACGTCTGCGGCCGTCAACCCCACATCGCTCATCGATTCCGCGACCGGCGCCACGGCAGGATTAAACCAAGTGGTTTCTTGCAGCGCGACCAGATCGCGAATCAAGGGGTAGCTGGCGTACCAGCTTTCAAGTGTTCTTCCCAAAATCATAACGTGGTCTCTTTAAACAATCAGGCTGAAAAATACGGGTGGATTCAAACAAAACACGACAGCAGCAGGGTCAGTCCCAGCGCGACCAGCGAAGCCAATACGGTGGCCAAGGTGAATTTCTTCAAGGCTTCGGCGAGCGAGACACCCAAGTATTCCTTGACCACCCAGAAGGCGGAGTCCGTCACATGGGTCCAGCCAATGGCGCCGGCGCCGATGGCAATGCAGATGATTTCCTTACTCACGGTTGGATGAGCGCTCAGCATTGGCATCACCATGCCCGCGGCGCTGATCATCGCCACCGTCGCCGAACCGACGGCGAAGTGCATCAATCCGGCCACCAACCACGCCAGGACGATGGGGTTCATATGCAATTGGGTCAACGTATCGGCCAGCACGTTACCCACGCCGCTGTCGACCAGGATGCCGTTGAATGCGCCACCCGCACCGATGATCAGCAGAATGCTGGCCAGTGGCGGAAAACTCTTTTGTGTGTGCGCGAGCAAGTCAGGCATGGATAAGCCGCGGCGCAGGCCCAGCGCCCAGTAAGCGAATACCACGGCAATGGACAGGGCGATCAGCGGCGTTCCCAGGAACGAAATAACACTGAATATCCCCGAGTCATGAGCCCGGCCGGCCGAGAGGCTCTTCCCTACCATCAGCAGTAGTGGCAGCAGAATAGTCAGCAGCGTCAAGCCAAGGCTTGGCAAGTCCCGGGTCATGCTGTCGTCGCAATGTTCGTCCAGAAAAGCTTCTTGAGTGGCAGGCGCTTCAGTCTTGCAGACCAGCTTGATCCACAGCGGCCCGGCAATAATGGCCGTCGGCAGCGCGACAATGAGGCCGTACACAATCACCTTGCCGACATCGGCGCCCAGCATCCCAGTGATCGCCATAGCGGCAGGGTGCGGGGGCAACATGCAATGAACGGCCATCAGCGACACGGCCAGGGGCACGCCCAGGTACAGAAGGTTGATCCTGGTCTCTTTCGCGACCACATAGATCAGCGGAATCAGCAGGACGAATCCAACTTCGAAGAACACGGGGATGCCCGCAATAAACCCGACGAGCATCATGGCCCATGACGCACGCTCTTTTCCCAACGCGCTCAATAGCGTCTGGGCGATGCGCTCCGCGCCACCGGATTCTTCCAGCATTTTGCCGAGTATGCCGCCAAGGCCAATGATCGTTGCGAGGAACCCCAGTGTTCCACCGACACCTTTTTCATAAGCAGTGACCAGTTGCGCCAGTGGCATGCCTGAACCGATACCCACCACAAAACTCGCCGCGGTCAAGGCCAGGAAGGCGTGGACGCGAACTTTGACGATTAGAAAAACGATCAGAAGGATGGCGCAAAACAACACCAGCAATAGAGTAGGACCGCTGTGCATGGGATCTCCTGGAAGAGCTTTTATTGTTGAAATTAGTGACCGGGATCACTCGGCTTTCCGGCATTAGAGGCCACGGCACAGGGCCTGACAAAGGATGGATTATCAAGGTACAGATGACATGGGATCATCTATGAGGGGGCGTGGGACACCAGGCACTCAAACACCGCTAAAGTCATCTTGATGAACGCTTCGTTTTGGTCGATTGCGGCCAGGTCGCCTCGTGTCGGCGACTTCACCTGATCCTCACAGCTCAACCCAGATTGTGAGTTCCATGATGGCCGCTTCAAGGATGAGTCGATTTTCGTTGACCTTAAGCAGCAGTGAAGGGAGTAGTGAATACCGTTCTCAGTCTCTCCTCGATACCGATGAGTACAGGATGAAAATATGAGTAGCGAACGTTCAAACACCAACGCTGAGCCTTTTCGTATTCCACGCACGATCTGGGCTCTTGGCTTTGTCAGCCTGTTCATGGATCTATCATCCGAGCTGGTACACAGTTTACTGCCTGTGTTTTTGGTCACTACATTGGGGGCCAGTGCATTGGCTGTCGGAGTGATCGAGGGTGTTGCCGAATCGACCGCCATGCTCGTCAAGATATTTTCCGGTGCGATCAGCGACTTCATTGGCCGGCGCAAAGGATTGCTGCTGCTTGGATATGGTTTAGCCGCTCTGACCAAACCACTTTTTCCTCTGGCTCACTCGGTTGAAGTGGTCTTTACCGCACGCTTTCTGGATCGAATTGGCAAAGGCATTCGTGGGGCGCCACGAGACGCTCTGGTCGCAGATGTGGCTCCGCCGGAAATCCGTGGTGCCTGTTTTGGACTGCGCCAGTCGATGGATACCGTCGGGGCTGTTTTTGGCCCTGCGCTGGCCATCGTGCTCATGTTATGGCTCGCCGATATACAGCTTGTCCTGTGGTTCGCAGTGATTCCGGCAGCCGTGGCGGTGGCACTCATTGTCACCGGAGTAAAAGAGCCGACTCATCTCCCCGGCGAACACACATTTCGATCTCCCATTCATTGGAGAGTCCTTCACGACTTCTCCCGCGGGTATTGGTGGGTCGTCATAATCGGAGGGGTGTTTACGCTTGCTCGTTTCAGCGAGGCGTTTCTGGTATTACGAGCGCAACAGATAGGCCTGTCGATCACCTGGACTCCGCTGGTGATGGTGGTGATGTCCCTTCTGTATGCACTGTCCGCTTATCCTGCAGGCTGGTTATCCGATCGCATCAGTCGCAGCAAACTGCTCTGCTTGGGGATGGGGTTGCTCGTCCTGGCGGATCTGGTACTTGCTCAATCCAGTTCTGTCATCACGATGATGCTGGGCGTTGCCTTGTGGGGGCTTCATATGGGATTTAGCCAAGGCATTCTTGCCTCGCTGGTAGCCGATACATCTCCCACGGAACTCAAGGGCACGGCATTCGGCATTTTCAATCTTGTCAGTGGGATATGCATGCTGATCGCCAGCGTTGTTGCAGGCTGGCTCTGGCAAAGCATTGGCTCAGACAGCACGTTCCTCACGGGTGCACTGCTTGCTACAACAGCTCTGTTGTTACTGTTATTCAAGAAGCAGTAAGTGCGGGCAATCTTGCGGGACGCCGTGTCTGGAGCGGCCATGTCGCCTTTCACGGGCGCAGGACACGCGGCCGATCCATGGCAGGAGAGCTTGGTGACGGCAGGTTTTGCGAGCGTTGGGGTTGCCATCATCGTTGCAGCAGTGCTGATGCTCTGGGGGCTGCGCCAACTACCGTCCGCTCAGTAAGTGAGTCGTGGTGATCCATTCCATGTAGTTCCCAGGCCCGCTACTCACCCTTCTCGGCATTCAGGATGGTCAGTTGTCTGTGCTTATGGTCGCCGCCACCTTGCGATGGGTAATCCACTCGTTGATGGCAGACATCACCGCTTTCTCGCGCCCGACAAAACCATGGGGGCTGAAGGCTTCGCAGGCATCACCTCGCGGATTCTTGCTGCCCTCAACCGTGAGCAGCGGAATGTTTTTCTTGCGCTCGACAATACTGGAGTAGCGAGTGACATGGCACGGGTCGTCCTTATTGTGCACGAACAGCTGCGGCACCTTCGCTTGTGACCAGTCGAAGGACGCCATAACGGCGCCGTGAGTATTTGCCCCGCTTGGGTCGGTGAAGGTTGAGGTGTGAATAGCCCCGTCGATCTGTCCACCGAGATTGCGTGCCAGGAATGAGCTTGAGACTGTGCCGTAACTGGTTCCCAGAATATAAACCTTCTGTGCGCCAAACTCTTTTCGTACCGCTGCGATAACGTCGCTGACATCCGCTGCCTGTTCGGCGGAAGAGCGGTAGCGGTCATCGCAAGAAGACAACTTATCCATCGGGCAATCGACCATCACCGTGAAGTTACTGTCGTTGTTCAAAAAGCGCCGGGCCCGAATCACAAAATTCCCGCTCAGGTCATAGGTGATATTCCCGCCTGCGTTCTTCAAATTGAGCACCCCGGGGTAACCGGGAAACAACAGGATTGCTGTAGTGGGCATCTCGCCCTTGCGCTTATCCACCAATATATTCAGTACGCTGCCGCGCTTGAGGGGGACTGCATGGAACGTCTCGATCAGGCCTTCAGCGGCCTTGGCTTCATCTGCCCGAGCGGCTGGGTTCAAGAGCAATAGCAGGCAGCTGAGCATTAGGACGTAGCGGCAGGGCATGATGAACTCCAGCGTCGATCCAGGCAGGGGGGCTCTTTGTTTACTGCTTGCCTATGGAGGGCAGTGGTTTGAACTTACTGGAGGTATAGCAGAGCGAGAGACTCATGGTGATGTCGTGGTGCAAGCTCCTGCAGCCATGATTTTGAAAAAATAGAGGTGCCGCAGCACCTCTATTGTTCAACTACCTGGCCGAGCCGGGAATGAACTCACTGATGCAGTACGAAAGTCGCCAGGGTTTGCAGATCGTCCGGGCTTAACTGCGTGAAAGGCGGCATTGGGATATTCCCCCATTTGCCGGTACCGCCGTGCTGAATGCTGGCCATTACCTTGGCCAGTGCCTGCGGGTCATTGGCATACTTGGCAGCCACATCGTGATAGGCCGGGCCTACGACCTTATGATCGATTGCGTGGCAGGACAGGCAGGTGTTGCTCTGCAGCAAGGCCATGGCGTCGACTTTGGCGACAGGCACCGCCGGGGTTTGGACGGCCGATGGGTTCGAGGCAGCCTGCACATCGGCATCGCTCGCATGGGCACTACCGTAGGTAGCCGCAAGGTAGGCGCCGATGATGCTCACATCCCGATCGCTGATCGGAGCACCATACACATGCTGCATCTTGCTCGCTTCCCCAGTCCACTGCGCCAGGCTCATGCCGGGAGGCTGGAAGTTGATGTAATCGGCGGAATGGCAGGTGGAGCACTTCTGTTGAGCCAATGGGTACCCGGGCAGAGCACTGGGCCTGAGCACAGCCGTTTCGGGCGGCAATGTGATGGATAGTGGCGCGGCACTAGCCATGGCGGCCAAACAAACCTGAGCCGCGCACAGCAAGGTGGTCATACGTTTCATGCGGGGCCCCCTCAGGCGATGGTCACGTGGCTGGTTTCTATGACATGGCGGCGGTAGCCACCGGGGTTCCAGTCGGCTCGCAGTGGCTGCGTCTCGCCCGCACGGTTACTGGCGCGCACCATCAGCTGTGTAGCGCCCTTGCTGGTAAAGGTGACCGGCAGCGTCCACTCGCGGAAGGAAAAACGCCCAAGATCCACCCCAAGCCTGGCTTCGCGCCAACTTTGTCCACCGTCGATTGACACTTCCACCTTGTTGACCCCAACGCCGCCGTCGAACGCAATGCCCTTGAGCTCCACGTCCTTTTTAAGCGGCAACACATCGCCGTGTTTGACGTTGGTGATGAAGCTGCGTACCGGCATCTTGGAAATCGGCTGCGTTTGCGCCGCAGTGGTGCCAGGGGCGACGCAGAAACAATCGTTGTCCGGAACGCGATAACCTTTAGCCATGAAGAAACCGTCGTAGGTGTGGTCGACGACTTCGATCTCACTCAGGTGCTTGACCCAGTACGTGCCGAAATAGCCCGGCACCACCAGACGTATCGGGTAACCGTTGAGGAATGGCAGGTCGGTACCGTTCATCGACCAGGCGATCATGGGCTCGCCGTCCATGGCATGGCTGATGTCCAGGGCCTTGATGAACTCGGGTGTGCTCGGCAGCACTGGCTTATCGAGCCCACGGAATGTCACTTGCTTGGCGTCGGCTTTCACACCTGCCTTTTCCAAAACCGCCTTGAGCGGTACCCCCACCCAGCGGGCATTACCCATTGAACCATTGCCCAACTGAGCACCGAACACGCGCGGCATCGAGAAGCCACGGCTGTTACCCGAACACTGATTGACGGCCACCACTTCTACCGGTTCGGCCAGAGACTTGAGTTCTGCAAGGGAAAGTGACAGCGGTGTGTTGACCGAGCCCTTGATCGTCAGACGGTAACTGTCCGGATCGATGCTGGTAGGGATATTGGCTAGATGGTAACGCACAAAAAAAGCGTCATTCGGCGTGATGGGCCCTTCGTTGAAGATGGGGAATGGCGTCTCAAGGTGCGGCGGGCGGGTGGTCACCAGGGTCAACGGTCGTTTTTGCGGGTATTGCACCAGCGGCCGTGGCCCGGCAGCAAAGGTCACTTCTTCCGGTGTTTCGTCGGCTGCTTTGGCAAGGTTTGCCAATGGAGAAGCTGTCAAAGCCAGTGCGAAGGCATCGCGTAGAACGCGCCGGCGGCTCGGGTTGCCGTTATCAACAAGACTGAACTTCATGCTGTTCTCACTTTGATTTTTTTTATTGAGATGTATCTCACAGCACCCACATACCCCAATGGGGAGGAGAGGCATCCGACGTAGCGTGTAAATGGATTTTCAATTAACTGACCGACTTCGATTAGGCAGCCAGTATCGTCACGCGCAAAGCGACTGCTTTTCATTGAACGTCAGTGACTTAGCATTTGATGACAGGCGGCGCCGACAGGTTAGGTATAGCCAACTAATGACTGACCGGGCATAAGTTGCGCCGGGCTCTCTTTCTGGATCAGGGGATGATAGGCATTAACAAGCCCGCTCAATGGCGGGCAGGGATCAGACCAGTCGGGGAGGGCGTGGCCCAGAAACGAAAGAGCCCGGCATCAAGCCGGGCTCTTTATACACGTGGCCAAATCCCTTTGGCTGACCGCATTGTGCCGGGTCGGTGTGACGAAGGAATGACAGGGAGGCCGAATGTCGCGTGACTGTCAGGCATTTTGGCGATGCTCAGGCAATACGCCTAGGCTCAAGCAAGATCTCACCAGTAACCAAAAGACGAGGTGCAGCATGCGACTGAAAAGCTGGAGTTACACGTTTATGGCTCTTTTTCTATCAGGCTGCGCGTCTTCTGGAGGCTACGTTATCAAGCCAGTAACACCTTCAGCTGTAGCGCTGGATGATAATCAAGTCCGCAGCACCTTGATTGGAAACAAATTAAATAACATTGGAACCTCTGGCCGCCCTTACACATTGAGTTTTAACGCCGACGGGACCGAAATTTTTGAAATGTCAGGCAACCCGCCAGAAACAGAGCGTTGGACCGTCAAAGATGGAGTGATTTGTTTTACTTCTGCCAAAAACCCAAAAGAGTGCTATCGGCTTAAAAAAGATATGGAAGACTACTGGTTGGTGCATCCAGATACTGGGGCGGTCCACTATCACTACACCCTTACCCCCCAATAAGTGGAGAGCGAACGGGTATAGCCAGTCACATCGAATCGCAGGCAAAGAAAAGCCCGCACGGGGCGGGCTGTTTTTTTCACACTGGGCGCTGATCCGTCAGCTGAAGTCAGTGTAGACGGTGCTTGCAGAGGCGCAAGTCAGAAACGGAAAGTCTGGCAAGTGAGGCGATACCCTGGAGGTCACGTATCCGCCTTTCAATGAGTCCATGGCAGGTCCTCAATGAAGCGTCACAACCCTGCGACTTTCGCCAATCCTGATCCGGTCCAGCGCCCGGTTTAGAGAGTCCAGGGCATCAAGGAGGGCTTTCGCCTCGGCCTCTCGACCATCTCCCCATAGGCGCTCGGCCATTTTATTCAGGGCTTGGATAGATCTTTCAATGTCTGCAGCGGTTGCTGTAGTGGTGTCTGTCGGTCGCTTCTTTGGCATGGTCAAAAATCTGAAAATTCGGCAGGGTAGGGCTCAACGGCCTCGGCCAACGCGCCGACGGCAACCTAGCTAATAACAGGGTAGGACTCGACCACGCCGCACGCATGCGCTCATCACGCGAGATTGTCGAGCTGGTCGACTCTCGGCATGACAGCGTGAAGCGGACCATCGAAGGCTTGGCCGAAATAATAGTTGCACACTCAAGGCCCCCGGTTCGACTACCACACGAATGGTACAAGACGATACCGGACCCGTTTCAGGTATGCGGTATAACCGGACAGATTCCTGGCAAGGAAGCGTTCCTCGTCAATGAGTCGCCATATCAGAAATGGCATCATTGCGGCGATTGGGACAAACCCCCAATAGGAGCCTAGCGCTAGCGGTGTGCCAAGAAGGTACAGGGATGCGCTCGCGTACATAGGGTGGCGAACGATTGCATAGGGCCCGGTCGAAATAACCTGCTGATTCTCCGCGACCTCGATCGTTGCTGAAGCGAACGTGTTTTCTTGATACACGAGGAAAATGAGATAAAAACCAATCGCAACAAGCGCATCTCCGGTCATAACACCTGCGAGTGGCAGGGTGGACCAACCCAAGCGGTGGTCAAACGCTGGCACGACAAGAAGGGCTATAAACGCGATTGACGTACACAGCATGATGAACTTCTGAGCGGGTTGCTGTTCCGCCGCCGGACCGCCGCTCATCCGACGCTCAAGAAGCGCCGGGTCCTTTCGCATGAGATAGAACGTAATGAGGACCGATGCGCCTGTGAAGATCAACAAGTACGCCCACGCTTCCCAATAATGAGCGGTCCCCGCGGGGACGAACAGCAGAAGGCTCATCACAACGGCGAGCACGGCAAGTGCCAGCCATGCCCTCGTATTAAGGTTTTTCATAGCAATCCTCCAAGGTGATTTCAGCGTAGCAGCAGGAAATCCAGGGGGGAGGAGGGGGGCTTTTAGACAATGCACGCTGCTCAGATACTCAAACAACTTGGCCGCTTCCGGCGCCAGTTGGGTCTGACTGCTGACCCCCACGAACAAAGTGCGATGAGCCCAGTCATCAGTCAAATCGACAGTCTGAATTCGGCATAGGCGATTACTCGGCGGATGAGGGCATCGCAGCAGTGGCAGTTCTGGTTCGCGTTATTGCCATGTAGTGGGTTACAGCGTTTCTGGTGATCCTGTAATACCGCCAGGGGCTATGTGTCTGCGCTTTTCAGTTACCATTGCGTCTCTAGGAATAGATAGCGACTACTCGCAAGCGTTGCACATGGAAGGGAATCAATAACATGGATGGTGTGCGTTCTGTACAAGTTATCGCCGTGAGCGGCGGAAAGGGCGGCGTCGGCAAGACGACTGTGGCTGTGAATCTTTCATTGGCGCTGGCGAAGCTTGGAAGGCGAGTCGTATTGCTTGATGGCGATCTTGGCTTGGCGAGTATCGATGTCCTGTTGGGGCTCTCCCCGCAGTACACGCTTGCCGATTTAATCGAAGGTCGCTGTGAGCTATCCGATGTACTTTTGCGCGGTCCGGGCGGGATACGAATCGTCCCCGCGGCTTCAGGCATCCTGAGCATGGTGCATTTGTCTCCGGCTCAGCATGCAGGCCTGATCCAGGCCTTCAGTGAAATCGGTGACAGTCTCGATGTGCTGGTGATTGACACCGCTGCGGGCATCGGCTCGTCGGTGGTCAGTCTCGTCCGGGCGGCCCACGAAGTCTTACTGGTGGTCTGCGACGAACCGACCTCGATCACCGATGCCTACGCACTGATCAAACTGCTTAATCGTGATTACGGAATGGACCGTTTCCGGGTGCTGGTCAATATGGCGCAGAGCCCGAAGGAAGGTCCCGCCCTGTTCGCTAAATTGGCCAAAGTCACCGATCGCTTCCTCGACGTAACCCTGCAGTATGTGGGAGCGGTTCCGTACGATGAATGTGCGCGTAGGGCCGTGCGGAAGCAGCGAGCAGTCTACGAACACTTTCCGCGCTCCAAGTGCGCCCAAGCATTTCAGGAAATCGCTTTAAAGGTCGACGCTTGGCCTTTGCTGGATACCCCCAGAGGGCATATGGAGTTCTTCGTTGACCGACTCGTCCATAATTCGAGAAGGTGACATTTCTCTCCCTATATTGTTCGGCAACATCACGTTCAAGGACGGGCGAATTGAACAGGGCAATTTTGACACCTGTCGTGTGACCAAATAAGCCTGCGGAGCTGCTTCCGCATAGCTGGGCGCCGTTACGCAACCTGTAAGGCCATTTGATTACGGTGGTACATATCCAATCGTTATTAGACCGTCTATCCGAAGAACGTCTGGATTTGTATAGACGACTAAAATTTAGAGGGGGATTACTTCAACGCGCCTTTGTTAGGCGGGAGGTTTCTCGATGAAAATCGAATCTTCGCTGGCGTTGATGGTAGCGGTAGGGTGGATCTCCGTGGCTGGTGCAACCCAGGAGCAGATCGACACCGTTCCCTTGAACGCAACTATTTACAATACCGGGCATATCGCTCAGGCCATTCTAACCCCCATGAACAGTAGTGAGACGAAGCTCACATTGCTCGTGGGTGGTATACCCCAGGGCACTGTAATGCCGGCGCACTTGTATACCTATATCTACTCGGGAGGCTGTACCAGGCATGAGCTGAAACCAGCCTATTCACTCAACAATCTAATTACTGACATCTTCAACCACCATGCGGTAATCCGATTCCAGAAGACTGTGCCTCTGGGTTACGACACTCTGCGTTCCGGCCATTACGCGTTGGTGGTGCAGGCAAGCCCGGCGGATGGCAATCAAGATATTTTCTGCGGTGACCTTATCTAAGATCCTCCCCTTGCTTCCACGCAAAAGCGTGGGAGCGGGGAACGAGAAAGCGTGTTGGCCGAACGCTTAGTGCGCCAGTTAAAGCTGGCGGAGGATAGTCGATGAAAGTTCGATACTGGTAAGAAATGGCGAATCAACCAGACCCCAAGTCATGCATGTTGCACAGTGAGGTGCAGGGTGAAGCGTTGACAGGGCAAACCGCTGGGCCAGCCATACAGCCGTGTAATCAGGAATCCGGGATGCCGATGTTGTTAAGCGAAGCACAAGGCAATACGGAGCATGGCGTTATACGCCAGTCATGCTCTGATCCCGCGCGGTCGGAGACCTTGTGCAGGTCGGGAAGTCCTTCGCACAGATACTGGGAGGTCTCAGCGGTGCCCGGTGCGCAAGTACCGGGCGGAGCAGGAAAGGCCAAAAGCCGTAACCCTGCTGTCCACGTTGCTGAGAAGTCGAATACGTCCGTAGTACCTGAGAAGCCATCGAACAAAGGGCGTGGCCCTGCGGAGATAGTGGAGGAAAGGGACGTAGCCAAGTGGAACACCGACATGCCCCCCGTGCCCCGGACACTGAGCCGGATCAGTTGCGCGTCGATAGGACTTGAAGGTGTACGTGAAGCAGCCCAAAGGAACAAGGGGAAGCAGTTTACGGCGGCCAACCATGTGAGTTGAGCAGTTGAGTCACTGTCAGTCGGAACCAAGGTGTGGAAGACGTCCGTTTTTTTAAATTATCGTTCTGATAGTAGAATTAAATACTGTATAAAGAATTGAGCAGGATAAACGGCCTGCTCAGTCACGCCCCATAAAAACAAAAACGGTAACCACCATGTCATTCCTGAAAGGCCTCTCCATCGGTGCCAAGCTTCTCGTGCTGCCCGGGCTATTTGTGCTCGCTCTACTGGTTGTCTCGGCTATGGCCTACTACGGGCTGGCCAAGCAACATGCGGTAATCGAAGAAATCGACCAGTTGCGCTTCCAGCAGTATCGCCAAGTGTTGGAAACCTCGGCCGCCTCGCAGGCGGCGATGGTCGGCGCCTATGCCACAGGCGCGCGCATCCTTGAATCCAGTGGGCAAGCTTCCGCTGAAGAGTTGGAGTCCTATCTTGAGGATATGCAGGGCAGCGTCGACGACATGCGTGCCGGGTTGGACAAGGTGGCCCGCGAGACACGCCTGGGCGAGGAAGAGAAGGCTCTCTATCAGGCGGTGCAGGAGCAGGCTGCCGTGGTCGGGGAGGGCCTTGCCGAATTCAAGCGCACCGCCTTGAGCGACCAGATACAAGCTGCCTCGCTGCTGGGCCGGGTGCGCGCCGACAACAATGGTCTGCAAGGTCAATTCAACCGCCTGCTGGGCCTGCAGGCGGAGCTGACCTCTGGCGCCTTTGCCGAGGCCGGCGCCATGCAACGCCAGGTGTCACGGATGCTTGTCGCGGTACTGCTGGGCGCCAGCGCTCTGGCTATTTTGGTTAGTCTACTATTGCGTGCGCAGATTATCCGACCCATCCGGGAGATTGAACAGGCGTCGATCGACTTGCGAGATGGTGATCTGACCCGGCGCGTGCGCGTCATGGGGCGAGACGAGGTTGCCCACACGGCTCAGGCATTCAACGAACTCATTGATAGCTTCCAGCAGGCAATGCGCAAGGTTGCCAGAGTCGCGGCATCGGTCGGCGCCTCGGCCGAGGAGCTGGTGGGCACCTCGGCGCGCGTGGCCGAAAGCTCCACGGCACAGGCCGGCGCGGTGGGCGCGGTTTCAATGACAATCGAGCAGATGAGCGACGGGATTGCGGCGATCTCCAGCCATGCTGAAAGCCTTCGTAGTTGTGCCGAGGCCAGCTTGCGCGGTACAGAGGACGGACACTTGGCGCTGTCGCGACTGCTCGAAAAAATCGACAGCGTGCGCCTTGCATTCTCGGCAATCCGCGGCTCGGTGGGCGATTTCGTCGAGAGCACCACGGCGATCACCGCCAGCATCGGTCAGGTCAAGGACCTCTCCGCGCAGACCAGCATGCTGGCGCTCAACGCGGCGATCGAGGCGGCGCGGGCAGGTGAGAGCGGACGCGGCTTCAGCGTGGTGGCCGACGAAGTGCGTAACCTTGCACAACGCTCCGCGCTGGCAGCCAACTCGATCAACCAGTTGACGGTGAAGCTGGAGAGTCAGTCCGAGGTCGTCGACGAAGCTCTGCGCGCCGGCACGGTAGCATTGGACGATAGTGGCCGACTGCTGAGTGAGTTGGAAAGTACCCTGCAGCAGGCAGCGGAATTGGTCGGCGATTCCACGCGCGAGGTGGACCGGATTGCCGATGCGGTGAGCGTGCAGAGCGAGGGCGGGCGCGGCATCGTGTTGAACGTCGAGCACATCTCCCGAATGGCTGGCGAGGGTGATGCGATCACTCATCAGGTGTCGAGAGCCGTGGTTTCTTTGCGCGAGCTGTCCGATGAGCTGAACCTGGCGGTGGGACGCTTCCGCTTCGAGACTTGATCGAACCTAGGCTGATTACTGGGGTGTGCTTTTTTGAGTCTTCGGCGTCCTGAATATCAGCAGCAGCGGTATGACGCCAATGGATAACCACATCAGCAACTTGAAGTCATCCAGGTAAGCCACCCAGCTGGCCTGCACGGTGATCATGCTGTCCAGCGCCGCACGTCCACCGGCGGTCAATGGATTGAGCAGGCCGCTCACTGGCCAGGCATCGAACAGCCGATTGAACGGCGTAATGTTCGCACCGATTTCGGCATGATTGATCTGGGTGTTCTGTGCCAGCAGCACCGTCACGATTGAGATGCCAACGCTGGAGCCGACGTTGCGTGACAAATTGTACAAGCCGGTGGCGTCACCACGTAAATTCGGGGGCAGGGTGCTAAAGGCAATGGTAGTCAGTGGGACGAACAACAGGCCCAGGCTCGCGCCCTGGACAAAGCCAACGTAGACGATAGTGTTGATGGACACTGCCGGCGTCCAGCCGGTCATCATGTACATCGACCAGGCAGACAGCACCAGACCGCAAAACAATATCCAGCGAATATCGACTTTGCCGATGATCTTTCCGGCAAGGAACATACTGAGCATTGTCCCCAGGCCGCGCGGCCCCATGACCATGCCAGCCGTGAGCACCGGGTAGCCCATCAGGGTTTGCAGGTAGGGTGTCATTAGCGCCAGTGACGCCAGGTAGGTGATACCAATGATGAAGATAAATACCACCGCCACCGAGTAATTGCGGTCCTTGAACAGTTTCAGGCTGATAAAGGGCTTGTCGTGGGTGAAGGTGTGGACGATGAAAATATACGAAGCGACAGCGGCTACCAGCGCCTCCAGGAGGATTTCCCCAGAGTCGAACCAGCCTAGTTGTTCGCCGCGGTCGAGGAATAATTGAATCGACATAATGGCCACACTGAGCGTACCAAAGCCCAGCCAGTCCAGGCGTGCGGCTTTGTCGGCCGGGGTTTCCCGAATGAAGCGGGTCATGCCGATAAAGGCCAGTAATCCGATAGGCAAGTTGATGAAAAACACCCAGCGCCAGCTAAGGTGCTCTGTTAACCAGCCACCGAGCATCGGCCCCAGCACGGGACCGACCATGACTGATACCCCGAACAAGGCCACTGCCGAGCCTCGGTCTTTCTGCGGGTAAATATCCAGAAGTATGCCTTGCGACAGTGGCACCAATGCCGCCCCTGCCAGCCCTTGCAGCAGGCGAAACAGGATGATTTCTTCCAGGGAACGGGCGATGCCACAGAGCACCGACGCCAAGACAAAACCAAAGATTGACCATAGCAACACACGCTTGCGACCGAAGCGCCGGGCAAGGAACGCCGAGGGCGGCGTCATGATGGCGGTGGCGACGATGTAGGAGGTCAGCACCCAGTTAATCTGATCGGCGCTGGCCGATACGCTGCCCTGCATATAGGGCAGGGCGACGTTGGCGATGGTGGTGTCCAGAGCCTGCATGACCACTGCCAACACCACACACAATGTGATCAGCAACCGCAGCGGCGAGGGTGGCAGTGGCCCGGTCACTTCACTCATGATGGCGTGCGAACAGGTTTGCCAGCGGTTTCGGCAGACCACGGGCGGTGCCGGTATCGATATCAACCACGGCGCTCATACCATGGCGCAGCGCGGGTTTACCACCAGCATCGTCGATACGGATCCGTACTGGAATGCGCTGTACAACCTTCACCCAGTTACCCGTGGTGTTCTGTGCCGGCAATAGCGAAAAGCTTGAACTGGAAGCCGGGCTGATGCTTTCCACGGTGCCATGCCAGGTCACACCGGGGTAGGTGTCCACTTCAATGGTTACGCCTTGGCCAATGTGAATGTTGGTCAGTTCGGTTTCTTTCGGTGACGCGGCCACCCACAGGTGTTCGCTGGACACCAGGCTGAAACCCGATTGTGGCGGTTGCAGGTACGCACCCACTTGCAACGAGTCAACGTTGGTCACGATGCCGTCGAAGGGGGCTGTCACCACGGAGTTGCGCAGATTACGTTCGGCTTCATTCAATGCGGCTAGCGCTTGCAGGTAGGAGGGATGCAGCTCCAGAGGTCTGTCCAGCCGCCCTCCTAGTTGGGCCAGCGCCGCGGCAGCCTGGGCCTTGGCTACCGACACCTGCTGACGGGTATTGTCGAGGTCCTGGTGGGCGTCGTCGTAGATTGTCTTAGATACGGCGGCAACGCTGACCAGCTTTTCCAGCCGTTGGAGATTGGTCTGGTAAAAGGGCAGCTTGGTTTCAGCTTGGGTGATCTCGGCCAGCGATTGGTTGTAGCTGGCCTTGAGGTAAAGGATCTGGTTGCGTGCGCTTTCCAGCTGCGCCTTGGCGCGGGCCAGGGCGATTTCAAAGGGTTCTGGCTTGAGTCGGAACAACACTTGGCCCTTGCTCACGGCTTGGTTGTCATGCACTTCAATGGCCGCGACTATCCCGGCCACATCGGTAGATACCCCCACTCGTTCTGCCTGGATATACGCATTGTCGGTGCTCACGATCTGGCCTCCAAATACATACCAGGCGGCACATACCGCGACGGCGATGGGTGCCAGCAGAAACATGCCGATGCGCCAGCGTTGGCGTGCCGGGGCAGTCGGTTTTTGAGCCGGGCTATCAGGGGCCGGAGCTTCGGGTGCCGACACTTGAGGTTTTTCCAGTGGCTCGAGCGGTCTGGCTTCAGCGTGCACGGCAGGTCGCTGCAATGTTGGCTCAGCCATGCTTCACCTCGCCCGCCACACAGACTGCGGATTCATCCACGGGTTGACCGCAGGCAGTCAGCAAGTGTTCACGCATACGTTCGAGGTACTGCAGCAATTGGTCGTGCTCCTGGATGGAGAAATTCGTCATGGTTTCCAGTCGGGTTTGCTCGCCGATGGTGCGCATGAATTGCAACAGCGGATGGGCGGCCGGGGTGAGAAATAATAAGGAGTAACGGCGGTCGGTGGGGTGGTTGCGGCGCTCAATCAGGCCGCGCTCCTGCATTTTGTCCAGCAAGCGGACCAGCGTGACTGACTCGATTTCCAGCAAGTCAGCCAATCCTTTTTGGTGGATACCCTCATGAATGGAAAGCTTGGCCAGGACTTGCCATTGAGAGCGCGTGAGACCGGCTGCGCGAGCCCATTGTTCAAAGCGTTTACGCATCAAACGGGCAACGTCATGGAGGACAAAGCCGAGGGTGGATTGGGTCATCGTCAGCGCACCTTGGGGTCAATGAGCATGCTCATGGTAATCAGGCTTATGGATTGCTCGCTAGCTATTTCCTATTAGAACATGATCACTATAAGAAAAAATGTCCATTTGTAGGTCGATTAAAAAGCCTGAATGTGCTCATAAAGCCATTTTTATTTGATTTGTCTAGGTGTATGGCGCTTAAGGTTGGGGGTTTTAAGAATATCGACATAATGTAAAATACTGTTTATTTGTGTTTGCCCTATCAACCTCGAAGCACTACCGTTAGCGCTGACTGCGTTCAACGCAATTACCCAAAACACAATAACAATGAGGCAACCCGATGATGACCCCAGGCTGGTGGGCCATGGCGCTTTCCGAGGCCGTGAATGATCAAACGCCATTGGCAGTGGCCTTTGGTGGCGAGGAACTGGTCCTGTTCCGTAACGCCGCCGGTCAAGCCTTTGCTTTGGAGGACCGTTGTCCACATCGACGTGTGCCGCTGGCGTTGGGTCGGGTTGTGGAGTCCGGTTTGCAATGCGGTTATCACGGCTGGACCTTTGATGGCGCCAGTGGTGGCTGTACGCAGATCCCCAATCTGCACGCGGGTGAACGCGTACCTGCGCGTTATGCGGCGCGCGCCTTTGCGGTGAGCGAGGCAAATGGTTTCGTCCATGTGTGGTTGGGTGAGGGAACACCGCAAGGGGAATTGCCCAGCAGAGATTACCAACCGAGCGGACGCGAATTTACCGGGTCCACCATCGTCAACATGAGTCAAGACCAGTATCTGGACGCGATGCTCGATGGCCCGGAATGCTTGCTCGACTTTACCCATGTGCGCCTCACCGATTTTTTCCTTGGCGATCTGCGCAGCGAGCAGGGGCGTGTGGTTTTGGAGCGTGGTGCGGTATGGACCACACAATTTCTGCCGTCGCAGTTTGTGGTGGATTATCCCTTGATTGTGCGCACCGCCGTCGCCTTGCAAAGAGGCATTATTCGTGTGGATTTGCTCAGCGAAGACGAGTTACCGCTCATCACGCTGATGATCTCGACCGGTGCCAACCGTCGTGGCACCACCAGCCTGTGTTGGCGTGGCTACGTGCATGAGCAGGTGCCGGCCAAAGCACCGTTGCGCTGGCGAGTAGCACGCCTGCGCAAACGGGCGCCTTTTCGCGTGAACGGTCTGATTGATGGTATGGCCGTCGCGGCCTTGCTCGAAGCTTCATCCCGCGAGCTGAGAACCTTGCGTCAACCGCACTTGATTCCCGTCAGTGCAGTCGTCTAAGCATTGGAGAACCCACTATGCATGCCGTGCCTTCCTCCATTGATACCCTCCCTGGCAAAGTGCGGGGTGACTGGACGCCGATCAACTACGACCTGCGTGACACCTGGTTCCCGGTTTCCCATAGCCGCGACCTGAGCGCGCGGCCCATCCGCCGCATCATTCATGCTCAGCCCTACTACCTGTGGCGGGACAACGGGCAGCCGGTGGCCGCTGAGTTTCACCCCCATCGCCCCCGTGACAAGCCACTGGTACTGACCGCGTTTACGGGAGGTCGCGGATTTTATCCCTTGGTGGAGCGATACGGCTACATCTGGGTCTGGTACGGCAACCCGGACGCTGCCGACACGCTGTTGCTCCCGCATATTCCGTTCCTACCGCAGGATGGCAGCCTTCCCGGTTACACCCAGCGCACCGTGCGTTTTGATGCGACATCGGCGCTTTCGGTGGAAAACCTGATTGACCTGACCCATGCCGATTTTCTACACGCCAATACCATTGGCGACGGTATCAGTGAATCGGACGTGGTGGAGGTGCAATGGACCTCCGAAACCGTGACCCGCACGCGTACCGTGGCACAAAAGTCAGTCGCGCCGATCATGCGCTGGGTCGGCGGCGTACGCGCCAAGTACCAGGATTTTCGCGCCGTGCTGCACATTCATTTACGCAGTAACGTCTGCATCTCCTATCCGCGTTTTCGTCCCGGCTATGACGTGCCTAACCTGCAACCGTTCTTGCCAGTGGGCAAGCATCGCTCGCGGTGTGATGTCACCTTCAACACCACCGCGGCCCCCGCGCCTTTTCGCTATGTGATGCCGCGCATCAACTACATCATCCAGCCTCAGGACAACTCGGTGGTGCGCCCGCAGAATCAACGCTATTTCGACACCGACGAGCGTCGTGACCTGCATTCGCGCTTCGATACGCCGGGTACTCGGTATCGCTACCAGATGGAGCAGTTGGTCGAACGCCAGCGCGCCGGCCAATTCGCCTACGGCAGCGACGCTGAGCCCGGGCGCGATATCAGTGCCTTGTTGGGCATGAACGACTGACGCCATCACGCGAGGAGTACTGCAATGGATCTGGGTATTGGCGGGCGTATTGCCGTGGTGTGCGCATCCTCCCGAGGGCTTGGCAAAGCCTGTGCGCTGGCATTGGCGCAGGAGGGCTGCGATGTGCTGATCAACGGCCGCGATGCCGAGACCTTGGCACAAACCGCGCAAGACATTTTGCGCAGCTCTGGCCAGTTGCCCCGTACGGTGGTCGCTGACCTGTCCACCATGGCTGGGCGCCAGGCGCTCCTGGCCGCGTGCCCGGTGGTGGATATCCTTGTGACCAATAACGGCGGCCCAGAGCCGGGCCGTCTGGAAGACTGGGACCACGCGACTTGGCTGGCGACCATTGAGGCCAACATGCTCTCGGGCATTCTGCTGATTCAGGCGGTGGTGGGTGGTATGCGCGAGCGTGGTTTTGGCCGCATTGTCAATATCACGTCGGCGATGGTCAAGTCGCCACGCTTGCCCTTGGGACTTTCCACGGCTGCGCGTGCTGGGCTGACGGCTTTCTGCAAAGCGCTGTCAGTCGAGGTCGCGCGGGATAACGTGACCATCAACAATCTGCTGCCTGAGAGTATTGAAACCGACCGTCTGCGTTTCATGACCGAGCAGTTGGCCAAGCATCGGCAACTCAGTGTCGAGCAGGCTCGGGTGGAAATGCTCAAGCCGATAGCGGCGCGTCGATTTGGCCAGCCGAGTGAATTGGCGGCAGCCTGCGCGTTTCTGTGCTCGGCTCAGGCCAGCTATATCACCGGGCAAAATCTACAGATCGACGGAGGCAGTTACTCCGGACTGATTTAGCGGCCCCGGTAATCCTTCCAATCGGCTGGCGGCTCTTCGCTGGCGTCGAAGTCCAGTTCCACTTCAACCCCGTTGGGGTCTTGCATGAAGAGCTGCCAGGTGCGCTCTGAGCCTGGAGCGCGAATGATCTTGAAGCGCACTCCGTGCTTGGCCAGGTGCGCGCACATCGTCTGCAAGCCACCAGCACGAAAGGCCATATGGTCGAGCACACCGCGGCGCGGCTCCGGCATTTGCGTTACGCCCACCACATGCAGGACTGGCTGGTTCTGGGTATACAGCCAGAACCCGGGTACCGGGAAAGGCGGGCGCGGGCCGTCGACCAGACCCAGTACCTCAACGTAGAAATCCCGTGTCGCTGCTAGCTGGTCAGAGACGATGGTGAAATGGTCCATGCGCAGGATCATATAAAGGCCCTTGATCGGTTTACGGGTGGTATCTAAACAAATTATTATTTATTGTTCATATGAGTACTTATGATTCTATATTCGGAATACTAATCTTTATATGGAATATTGTGTCGATGGCTTAGGGTGACGCCATGGATTCGTTCTGCAGCTTTGCTGCAGAACGCTATGAACAGAACAAGACACTAAGGGTGCTTTATGAGTCAGGCAATCCTCGAAGGTATTCGCGTCATCAGCCTGTGTTCCGGCATTGCCGGTTCAGCCGCCGGCTTGCAACTGCGCGAAGCGGGTGCCGAAGTGGTGATGGTTGAGCCACTCGCTAACCCGGCCAGAGATCAACAGGCGCTCTTCGCCGTGCTGAACCGGGGCAAGCGTAGTGTCACCCTTAACCTGGAAAACCCTGCCGACCGCCAGCAGTTGCAATTACTGCTAGCCACCGCCGATGTGCTGCTGCACGACTTCACCCCCGCGGTGGCACAGGCCCTTGGTCTGGCGGACGCGCAGCTCGCTGCCGATTTTCCTCGCCTGGTTATTTCCGCGATCGGCGGCTGGCCCCAACGGCATGCGCTGGCGAATGCCATCCCTCGGGAAACGTTGATCCTGGCGCGCCTGGGCCTGTTGGACGAGCAGCCTGCGCATCGTCCTGGTCCGGTGTTTGTGCGTATGCCATTTGCCAACTGGCTCGCCTGCTGGCTCTGTGTGGTCGGGGTGATGGCGCGGCTGCTGGCGCGCGACCGTGACGGCTGTGGCGGCATCGCTCATACGAGTTTGGCCCAAGCAGCCCTGGTGCCAATGACCATGCATTGGAACCGCGCACAAACGCCGACGCCGGCTTTTGCCAAGGGCCTGGATAAACACATTCCAATTCCATTGCACCAGTGCGCCGATGGTCGCTGGCTGCATGTGCACTATTCGCCGGACAAATCACCGTGGATGGCCGCGGCGCTCGGTGAGCTGGGCGAAACCGAAGTGACTCGCTTGAATGCGCTGTGGCCGCCGAGTCATGTGGCGCCTAACTTCGGCGCCAACAAGGCGATCATCGCCACCCGACCGGCACAGGACTGGGTCGAGCATTTCTGGCAGCACGATGTTGCCGCGCAAATTGCCGGCGTCTTTGGCGACATCTACTTCGATGAGCAAGCGCGCTTGAATGGCTATGTGGTTGAAGTCGACGATGGGCAACTGGGCAAGACTTTGCAACCAGGCCCGGCCTGGCAGGTGCAGCCACCTGCGCGAGTCGGCGGCAGCGCGCCACAGGCTGGTGAAGGGAACGCCGAACTGACAGGACACGACGTTGTGATCCCGGTGCAACGGCAAGCGTCGGACCCCGCACCTCTGCCACCGTTGCACGGCTTGAAAGTACTGGACCTGGGCGCCTACCTGGCCGGGCCGTTTGCTTGCATGCTACTGGCGGACCTTGGTGCCGATGTCATTAAAATCGAGGCACCCAAAGGTGACGCCATGCGCCGGCTGGAGCGGATTTTCAGCGGTACGCAGCGTGGCAAATTGGGGGTGGCGCTGCAATTGGGTGATCAGCAAACCGAGCCCGTTATTGAGGCGCTGGCCCGCTGGGCCGATGTGGTGCACCACAACATGCGGCTGCCGGCCGCACGCAAACTCAAGGTCGACTACGAAAGCCTAAAAGCATTTAACCCGCAGCTGGTGTATTGCCATGTCAGCGCCTACGGCCCGACCGGTCCGCGTGCGGATTGGCCGGGCTTTGACCAACTGATGCAGGCCTCTTGCGGCTGGGAAGTAGAGCAGGGCGGTGAGGGGCAGGCGCCGATGTGGCTGCGCTTTGGCGTGGGCGATTTTTTTGCCGGTTTATCTTCGCTCTATGCCTTGCTGCTGGGATTGTACGAGCGCAACCGCAGCGGCAGCGGGCAAATGGTCAGCTCCTCATTGTTGGGCGCCACGTTGCTGTCGATGAGCGAAGCGGTGGTGCTCGAAGACGGCAGCCTCACGCCGATCGCCCATATGGATGCGCAGCAGACTGGCCTGAGTGACGCACATCGCCTCTATCTGTGCAGTGATGCCTGGTTGGTGGTGGCCGCGGTGCAGCCAGATGAGGTACAGCGCTTCAACGCATTGGTGGGCAGTCAGTCGCAAGATTATTTTTCGGGTCTTACCCGGCAAGCGGCACTCGCAGCCCTGGCTGACGCGCAGGTTCCTGCGCAGGCCGTGCTGGAGGCACAGATGGATGCGTTTCTCGACAGCGCCGAACACGCCGCCGCGGGATTGCATGCCCATTATTCCCATGCGGTGTACGGCGACCTGCAACAAATTGGCGCGTTCTGGGATTTCGGCAATTTGCCGTTGTCGCTGCAGCGCCCGCCACCGGCCCTGGGCCAACATACCCGGCAAGTCCTGGAAACGCTCGGCTTTACCAACGGCGAGCTTGAGCGCCTGGTCTCAGCGGGTCTGGCAGCATTGTAACGGCCGGCTTATTACTCGGCAGCATTCATTGACAAGAACAAGGACTACCCATGTACGAGTTGGATTTCAGCGGCAAAACCGTGCTGGTGATCGGCGGTTCCAGTGGCATCGGCAACGGCATTGCGCAGAACTTTCGCCAGCGCGGCGCCGAGGTATACGTCTGGGGTACGCGAGCCTCGGCAGCCGCTTATCAGGATTCACCCGATTCCAACCTCGAAGGCCTGCACTACGCCCAGGTCGATGTCGCGGATGCGGCGTTGATTGAGGCCGCCAGAGTGCCATTCAGCCGTTTGGATGTGTTAGTGCAAGCGCAAGGAACGGTGCTCTACGACCGTCAGGAGTTTCTGACCGAGGGTTTCAAGCATGTGCTCGACGTCAACCTCACCAGCCTGATGGTGTGTGCGCAGAAATTTCACCCGCTGTTGATGGAGGCCAAAGGGTCGATGATCACGGTCAGCTCCGCTGCCGCGTTCCACTCCACCCGTGGCAATCCGGCCTACAACGCCTCTAAAACCGGCGCCTTTGGGCTGACTCGCACCCTGGCCGAAGCCTGGGCCCGTGACGGTATCCGGGTCAATGGCATTGCCCCGGGCCTGGTGGAAACCAAGCTGACGCGGGTGACCACGAGCAACCCTAAACGCCTCGAAGGCGCGCTGCGCGCGATTCCTCAAGGGCGTTTGGGCACGCCTCAGGACATGGCCAACGTGGCCCTGTTTCTTGCCTCGCCGCTGGCCAGTTATGTGCTCGGCCAAACCCTGTTGGTCGACGGCGGCATGCTGCTGGCCTGATCACTCTTTGCTAGGAGACACACCATGGCCTGGGACTTTGAGACTGACCCCGAATTTCAAGCGGAACTGGATTGGATCGAGCAGTTTGTGCGTGAGGAAGTCGAGCCCCTCGACCACGTATTGGGCAGCCCCTGGAATATCCATGACCCGCTGTTCAAGCAACTGGTCAAACCGTTGCAAGCGCAGGTCAAGGCACGCAAGTTGTGGGCCTGTCACTTGGGTCCGGAACTGGGCGGGGCAGGGTATGGCCAGGTGCGCCTGGCATTGATCAACGAAATTCTTGGCCGGTCGCTGTTTGGCCCGATTGTGTTTGGCTGCCAGGCACCGGACTCAGGCAACGGCGAGATCCTCGCCCATTACGGCACCCCGGCGCAGAAGCAGCGCTACCTGCAGCCGTTGCTCGACGGCGACATCGTGTCCTGCTTCGCCATGACCGAACCGCAAGGCGGGGCGGATCCCTCTGTGTTCACGACTGAAGCGGTGCGTGATGGCGACGACTGGGTGCTGAGTGGCGAAAAATGGTTCGCCTCCAATGCCCGCTATGCGTCGTTCTATATCGTGATGGCGGTGACCGATAAACGCGTGTCGGTGTATGAAGGCATGTCGATGTTTATCGTGGCCGCTGACGCTCCAGGGGTGAGCATTATCCGCAACGTCGGTATCGCCGACGACCCGGCTGCCACCCATGCTTATCTGTCGTTCGACAAGGCACGAGTGCCCGCGAGCGATATGCTCGGCGCACCGGGTCAGGCGTTTGTTGTGGCGCAGGTGCGATTGGGTGGCGGGCGCGTGCACCACGCCATGCGCGTCATTGGCCAGGCGCAAAAAGCCCTTGATGCGCTTTGTGAGCGGTCCCTGTCGCGCAGTACTCAGGGCAGCCGTCTGGCGGACAAGCAGATGGTCCAGGAAAAAATTGCCGACTCATGGGTCGAGCTGGAGCAATTTCGTTTGCTGGTGATGCGCACGGCATGGCGTATCGACAAGTATCAGGACTACAAGCAAGTGCGCAAAGACATCGCCGCAGTGAAGTCTGTCATGCCCAAAGTGCTGCATGACATCGCCGCACGCGCCCTGCATGTGCATGGCTCGTTGGGGGTCAGCGAGGAAATGCCGTTTACCGGCTATATCGTGCGCTCCTTCCAGATGGGACTGGCTGACGGGCCTACCGAGGTGCACAAAGTCACGGTCGCCAAACAACTGCTGCGCGACTATCAGCCCTGCGAGGCGTTGTTCCCCGATTACCACCGGCCCACGGCCGCGGCCCGTGCCCGGGAAAAATACGCCGACGTGCTGGCCACCCTCGGCGAGCGGAACGCATGAACGACTGGGAGGATTTGGTCGACCTGGAGCGCCTGGCGCTCTGGATGGACACCAAGGGCCTGGAACACGGGCCCATCGAGGCTCCGGAGCGCCTGACCGGAGGCACGCAAAATCTGTTGCTGCGTTTTCGGCGTGGCACGCGTGAATTCGTGCTGCGTCGGCCTTCCAGGGAATTGCGCGAAGTCGGCGGTAAAACCATTGCCCGTGAAGCGCGATTGCTCAAGGCATTGGCCGGATCACAGGTGCCCCATGCCGGTTTGATAGCCGACTGCGTTGACCAGACTGTTCTGGGCGCCAGTTTCTACTTGATGGAGCCGGTGCAGGGTTTTAATCCCAACAGCGCGGCGGGTTTGCCGGCGCCTCATGCGCAGCAGCCTGCTATGCGCAGGCGCATGGGGCTGGCGATGGTGGATGCGCTATTACGCCTGGGCGAAATTGACTACCAGGCAGTGGGGCTGGCGGATTTTGGCCGGCCCGAGGGGTTTCATCAGCGTCAGGTCTCACGCTGGCTGGCGCAGCTCGACAGTGTCAAAGACTATCCCGGCTGGCCCGGTGCCGGCGGCCTGCCCGGGCTCGAACGTTTAGCCAACTGGTTGAGCGATCATTGCCCGCAGCAGTTCCAGGCCGGTATCCAGCACGGTGACTTTCACCTGTCCAATGTCATGTTCCGGCACGACGGCGGGGAGCTGGCTGCCGTGGTCGATTGGGAACTGGCAACCATTGGTGATCCGTTGCTCGATCTGGCCTGGCTGGTGGTGACGTGGCCTGGAGCAGACGGTCGCGGGGCGGGCACCATCGAAGTCCATCCCTGGGATGGCTTTTGCAGCAGCGATGAACTGGTCGCCCATTACCGCGCCGGCAGCTCACGCTCGTTGTTGGACTTCACCTGGTACCTGGTATTGGCCGGTTTCAAGCTCGGCATCTTTCTAGAAGTCAGCCATGCTCGTGCTTGTGCAGGCAAAGCCTCCATGGTGACGGGTGAAAAGCACCACGCGTCGGCGCTGCGCTTATTTGCGGCGGCGTTGCAGCGCATTGATCAAACAGCCTGACAAAACCCAAACAAGAGGAATAGCCCATGCAACTGGCCGGTAAACGGATCATCGTCACAGGGGGCGCCCGTGGTATTGGCGCGGCAGTGGTCAAGGCATTTGTGGACGAGGGAGCCTATGTCGTCAGCCTTGATCTGGGCGAAGCCGCCTCGATAGCGGGGGAAGGTGGTGGTTGGGCGCACACACGCGTCTGTGATATCGCTGACAGCGAATCGGTGAATGCAGCCTTTGCCTGGGCTAGCGGACAACTCAACGGTCTGGACGTGCTGGTCCATGCCGCGGGCATCGCGCCAAACGCCAGTGCCGACAGCATCACGCTGGACGAGTGGGAAAAGGTTTTTGCTGTCAATACCCGTGGCACTTTCCTGACCAACCGTGCGGCCTATGAACTGCTCAAGGGCAGCGGCGGGCGGATCATCAACTTCGCCTCTGCCGCAGGTGTGCTCGGACAGCCGGGCAAAGCCCACTACGCCGCCAGCAAAGGCGCCGTGCTGGCATGGACGCGTACGGTGGCGCGGGAATGGGGCCCATTGGGCATTACCGTCAACGCCATCGCTCCGGCAATGTGGACGCCTATGTATGACGCCACCCGCGCGAGTATGAGCGCCGAACAATTGAAGCAACACGATGCGTTTATGGCCGGGCAAGTGCCGATCGGCGGACGACTGGGCGAACCTGCCCGTGACCTGGCCC
Source organism: Pseudomonas sp. ASL7 (assembly GCF_056680375.1). NCBI lineage: Bacteria > Pseudomonadati > Pseudomonadota > Gammaproteobacteria > Pseudomonadales > Pseudomonadaceae > Pseudomonas > Pseudomonas sp. ASL7. The sequence continues at coordinate 1,012,212 of NZ_CM155279.1, forward strand.
CCGTGCTGGTATTTCTTGCCGGCGACGGTTCGCGGTTTGTCACCGGTCAGACACTGATGATTGATGGCGGGATGCTGATGCTCAGTTGAGTGGCAGGTGGTGTGCCTGGGGTGAACCCGGCACACCGCCTAGCAGCCGCGGATCAGCTGCAAAAACTCCTGGTGGGTGTTGAACGACTCGCGAAAGGCGCCGAGCATCACCGAAGTGCTCATTATCGAGTTCTGCTTCTCCACACCGCGCATCATCATGCACATGTGCTTGGCCTCGATCACCACCGCCACCCCGGCGGCCTCGGTGACCTGGGCAATGGCGTCGGCGATCTGCCGCGTCAGGTTTTCCTGAATCTGTAAGCGGCGGGCGAACATATCGACAATACGTGCGATTTTCGAAAGCCCCAGCACCTTGCCCGTCGGTATATAAGCGACATGGGCCTTGCCAATAAACGGCAGCAGATGGTGTTCGCACAGGGAGTAAAGTTCGATGTCCCGGACGATGACCATCTCATCGTTGTCCGATTCAAACAATGCGCCATTGACGATGTGTTCGAGGCTTTGCTGGTAGCCATGACACAGGTACTGCATGGCTTTTGCCGCCCGTTTGGGCGTATCCAGCAAGCCTTCACGTTCTGGATCTTCGCCCACGTGGCGGAGAATCTCCCGGTAGTTTCCAGCCAGTTCTTCGTTCATTGGTCGACCTTATTGTTTTAGCCAACATCCCGGGCTTCACCGCGTGCCGCCCGGATTGTCACGCCTTGCCCAAGGGAACTGCGATTTACAGCTGAGTTACGGCGATTTTTCCGGTGATCTGGCCGGCATCGTGGAACAGCCCGGCTGGGCCATTGCGCCACTGTTCCAGCAATTGTGCCTGGCGCTGTTCGGCATGGCCGAGGAAACGCTCTTTGACCGGACCATAACCACGAACGCTGTCTGGCAACTCCGCCAGATCCTGAGCCAAGCTCATTTTGTCGGCAGTCAAGCCAGTCAACACTTCGTCGAGGACGCTTTCGTAGTTGGCCAGCCAATTGCGCTCCACCTTGCGTTCATGGGTACGGCCGAACGGATCGAGCCAGGTGTTGCGCAGGAACTTGAGTTTGGCCATCAGCTTGAAGCCTTGCAGCATCCACGGACCGAAGCTGCGTTTTTTCGGTTCACGGCCTGAGCCGTTATCGTTCAGCAGCGGCGGCGCCAGATGGAAGCGCAGACGGTAGTCGCCCTCGAAGCTGGCCTGGATTTTTTCCAGGAATTGGCCATCGGTGAACAGGCGTGCCACTTCATATTCATCCTTGATGGCCAGCACTTTGAAGTAGTAACGGGCGACGCTTGCCGACAGCTCGCCCGGTTGTCCGAGCAGTGCCGTTTCCGCCTTTATGAATTGCTCGACCCGTTGTCGATAACGCTCGGCATAGGCTTTGTTCTGGTAGGCCGTGAGGAACTCGGTACGTCGAGCCAGCGTTTCTTCCAGGCTTTGCGACAGCTGACGGTCTGCACTCTGCACTTTGCCTGCTTCCAGTTTGCGCAAAACTCGCGGCAAGTCTTCGGCGCTGCGCCGACCCCAGTCAAAGGCCGAGAGATTGAAGGGCACCGCAGTGCCATTCAGTTCGATGGCCTGTAACAGCGCTGCTTTGCCCACCGGCAGCCAGCCTTTCTGGTAGGCATAGCCGAGCATGAAGGTATTGGTGGCAATTGAATCGCCCATCAATGCCGTGGCGATTTTGCTCGCGTCGACAAAGTCCACCTGGTCAGGGCCCACCGCTTCGGCAATTTGTGCCGACATACTCCGGGTCTTGAATTTTGGGTCGGGGTGCTTCAGCAAATCACCGCTTTCCGCTTGCTGGGCGAAGGTGCGCACAAAGGCGCTGGTGATGCTTTCCTCGCTGTTGATCAAGGCATGGGTAACACTGTGACGCAGCTTGGACAGGGTTTCGGTGTTGGCGCTGACCACCAGGTCGCAACCGAGCAGCAGGGCGGCTTCACCTTCGGCAATGCGGGGTGCAAACAGCTGTTCCTGGTGCGCGGCGATGCGGATGTGCGACCACACCGCGCCACCTTTTTGCGCCATGCCGGCCATGTCCAGGTTGAGCGTGCCTTTACCTTCGATAAACGCCGCCATCCCCAGCAGGGCGCCGATGGTGACCACGCCCGTACCGCCCACGCCAGTGACCAGGATGCTGTAAGGCTCATCCAGTGCTACGGTCGCGGGCGTCGGCAAATTCCACTCGTCATCCTTCGCGGCCGCCAGGGCCTTGGGTTTGCGCAAGGAGCCGCCTTCGACAGTGACAAAACTCGGGCAAAAGCCGTTGAGGCACGTGAAGTCTTTATTGCAGGAGGACTGATCGATTTCACGCTTGCGGCCGTACTCGGTTTCCACCGCCACTACCGACATGCAGTTGGACTTGCTGCTGCAATCGCCACAGCCTTCACACACCGCTTCGTTGATCACGACCCGACGTGCCGGGTCCGGGAACTTGCCGCGTTTACGGCGCCGACGTTTTTCCGCGGCACAGGTCTGGTCATAGATGATTGCGGACACACCCTGGAACTGGCGCAACTGTTCTTGCACTTCATCCATCTTGTCGCGACGCAGCACCGGCACGCCGTCTGCCAGATCACGGATGTGTTGATATTTCTCGACATCGTCGCTGACGACCATAATCCGCTGCACACCCTCGGCCGCGAGTTGCCGGCTGATCTGCGCGACGCTGAGGCTGCCGTCCACGGGCTGTCCGCCGGTCATGGCCACGGCATCGTTGTAGAGAATCTTGTAGGTGATTTGCACCTTGGCCGCGATGGCGGCCCGAATCGCAAGAATGCCGGAGTGGAAATAGGTGCCGTCGCCCAGGTTGGCGAAGACGTGCTGGGTCTTGGTGAAAGGCGCCTGGCCGATCCATGCCACACCTTCACCGCCCATCTGGCTGAAGGTCTGGGTCTGCGGGTAAATCCACGCCGCCATATAGTGGCAACCGATACCGGCCAGCGCACGACTGCCCTGCGGGACTTTGGTCGAGGTGTTGTGCGGGCAACCGGAACAGTAGTGGGGCACGCGTTCCATCAGGTTACTGAACTGGCCTTTGCTGGCCAGTTGCGCATCCAGTACTGCCAGGCTCACTTGCAGCGGGCCATTTTGATGCAGGCGCAAAATACGCTTGGCCAGCGCACGGGCGATCATCGCCGGTGTCAGGTCATTGGTGGCCGGCAGTAACCAACCCGTGTGCGGCAGGCTCCATTCGCCCTTGTCGTCAAACTTGCCGACGATGCGTGGGCGTACGTCTTCGCGCCAGTTGTAGAGTTCTTCCTTCAACTGGTATTCGATCATGTGGCGTTTCTCTTCCACCACCACAATTTCTTCCAGCCCCTCGGCAAACTGCCGTACGCCTTCCGCCTCCAGCGGCCAGACCATGCCGACCTTGTAAACACGCAGGCCGATTTGTTGTGCGAGTGTTTCGTCGATACCGAGGATTTTCAGCGCCTGGCACACATCGAGGTAGGACTTTCCGGACGTGATAATGCCGATGCGCGCTTTCGGCGAATCCATCACGATACGGTCGAGACGGTTAACCCGGGCGTAGGCGAGGGCGGCGTACAGCTTGTGTTCCAGCAGTCGCTGTTCCTGCGCCAGGGGCGGGTCTGGCCAGCGGATATTCAAGCCGCCGTCGGGCAACGGGATATCGGGAATGATCGACTGTATGCGATGAACGTCGATGTCGACAACGGCCGCGCTTTCCACCGTATCGGCTACCGCTTTGAGGGCAACCCAGCAACCGGAATAGCGCGACATGGCCCAGCCGTGCATGCCGTAATCGAGGTATTCCTGCACGCCCGAGGGCGCCAGTACCGGCATCATGACCGCTTTGAAAATGTGTTCGGTCTGATGGGGCAGCGAGGAGGAACGGGCGCCATGGTCGTCACCGGCGATGGCCAGCACACCGCCGAATTGTGAGGTGCCGGCAGCGTTGGCGTGACGGAACACATCGCCGCAGCGGTCCACGCCCGGACCCTTGCCGTACCACATACCGAACACGCCGTCGTAGGTTGCGCCTTCGAAGATATTGACCTGTTGCGTACCCCAAATCGACGTGGCAGCTAGATCTTCGTTCATGCCCGGATGGAACACCGTGTGGTGCTCCTTGAGATAGTCCCGGGCCTTCCACAAGGCTTGGTCAAAACCACCCAGCGGTGAGCCGCGGTAGCCGGAAATGAACCCGGCGGTATTCAGACCGTTGGCCAGATCGCGTTGGCGCTGCATCAGAGGCAGGCGCACCAGCGCCTGAATCCCGGTGAGCAAAACTTTTCCGCTGTGCTGGATGTATTTGTCATCCAGAGACGGGGACGCACTCATGTTCATCCTCCAGGCTTTATTGTCATGGCGGTGCCGGGGAGAACGGCGTTGCCTAGTTGTTGGCCGGAGTCTAGGGAGGGGGTTATGGATCGTAAAATCACAAAAACAGCGGAGTGGTATTGGATATTCAAATACCGGAATCTGGGTGGGTTTTTGACGGCTTTGTAGAAGCAGTCGTTTACCGGTGAGGCGTCAATTTCACTTCGGTTATTGCTTGATATCCCCGCAGGAAATATCCATGTTGCCATCGGCCGGTATGGCCCTTATAACCACGGGGTAACCGCCGGAAAACAGCACTGACATTGCCACAGGCGCGCTTTGTGAATAGTCCAGCCACGCGTTGCGGAGATGCGGTTGGTGTTGATCTGGTCATTCATTGCATAGGCGACGGGCCCGTCCCTTGGCTACTGACGCTGGTGAGTCTCCTCGTTTTCAAGCTAAACGATGGTAAGCAGACACGTTGGCGATTGATTTCAGTAAATATATGGACAAATAACTGATATATGTTCAATTATCTGTCCGGGCACTTACTGAAAACAAAACAGAAAAGGAGAAACCCATGCGTGCAGCAGTCATTTCCGAACGCAATGCGGCGCCGGTAGTCGGCGAGTTTCGTGAGCCGCAAGCGCAAGACGGCGCAGTATTGATCGATGTTGAAACTGCAGGTCTTGGCGGCTGGGATGTGTTGGGGGCCTACCGTCTGGGTGTCGAGTATCCCTGTGTGATTCGCGGAGAAGGCGTGGGCCGTGCCCCGGATGGTCGGCGGGTTTATTTCGGAGAGCGCTCGGTATTGCCTTTCGGCGCCTGGGCCGAACGTACGCTGGTGCCGCAAGCCGAAGTGTGGAATGTACCGGACGACGTCGATGATAAAACCGCAATCAGCATGGGCATCGCCGCGACCGGCGCCATCGTGCCGCTGGAAAAAGCACAGATCCAAAAGGGCGAAAAGGTCCTGGTACTGGGCGCCACTGGCACGCTTGGCCAGATCGCCCTGCAACTGGCGCGCGGCATGGGCGCGGGCAAGGTTGTCGGCGCGGCGCGGTCTGCTGAAGCACTGGGGCGTTTGAAGTCGCGCGGCATCGCTGACGAGGTCGTCACTTTGGGCGGCAGCGATGATGTCGCCGCGCTCAAAGAAGCCGCAGACGGCGGCTTTGATGTGGTGCTCGACTTGGTGTGTGGTCAGCCGATGCTGACGTCCCTGAAAGCCACTAATTGGGGCGCACGGATCATGACCATCGGCACCGGCGCCGGTCGTCAGCTCAATCTGGATATTGCCGATCTGTTGTTCCGCAACCTGTCGTGCATCGGCACCGGGCAGCGCCCGCCCGCCGACCGCGAACAAATCTGGCTGCGTCTGCTGAAGATCGCCAAAGAGCAACAGATCCAGGTGGATTACGTTGATTACACGCTCGACCAGGCGGCGCAAGCCTGGGCCGCGCAAGTCAGCGGACCGCACGCCAAGATCACCGCCACGATTCGTCGCTAAAAACCTCCAATGCAGAGCGCCCTTTGAAAGGGCGTCTTCAGCGCTGTAGGTGACGCGCTGATGCAAAGTGATGCATGGGGTGTTTTGCAAGGGTGACAGGTATCAGGAAATCGGATGATCAAGGGCAAAGACATTTCCATGCGTCAGTTGCGTTACTTTATCGCGGCTGCCGACACCGGGCGGTTCTCCCAAGCAGGGTTGAAAGTACACGTGTCGCAATCAGCGATTACCGCGGCGGTGCTGCATCTCGAAGAGACCATGGGCGTCAGCCTGTTCGACCGGTTACCCCATGGCGTGGCGCTGACCGCTGAAGGCAACAAGTTTGCCCAGCACGCCAGGCACATTCTCGACACCTTGCAGGACGCCCTCAGTGAACCGCTTTTCCTTGGCCACGCCATGCAAGGCACCGTGCGCGTGGGCGCCTCCTACACAGTATTGGGTTACTTCCTGCCCGCACTGTTGGCACGGTTCAAGCGTAGCTACCCCCAAGTGGAAATCGATCTGATCGACATGGACCGTCAGAGCATCGAAGAGGCGGTGAGCAATGGTGATCTCGACCTGGGCCTGGCGATCGTATCCAACACACCCAGCCTGAGCGGTTTCGAGCACCAGGTGCTGATTCGTTCCCGTCGGCAACTCTGGCTGGCCAGTCAGCACCCGCTCATGAAAGCCACTTCGATTAACCTCGAAGACGTCGCCGAGCACGCCTATATCCTCGCCACGCTAGACGAAGGTGATACCTCGACGATGCGCTATTGGGAGTCCCGTGGAGTGGCGCCAAAGGTGGCTTTTCGCACCTCATCCATGGAAGCGTTACGCGGGCTGGTAGGGCATGGTTTCGGCGTGACCATTCTCTCGGACATGCTCTACCGGGCCTGGTCCCTGGAAGGCAAGAAGATAGAAATCCGCCCGCTGGTGGACGTTATTCCACCCATGGAGCTTGGGCTGATCTGGTTGCCGGACCATCGTTTGTCGGGACCGGCGCAGGCTTTCCGGCAGTTTCTGATCATGGCCTGCGCCTCGTAGCCTCCCAGGAAACGCAACGCTGATTGCATCGAGTGAACACGCTTTTTGCGGCCTGAGGGGGCCGCTTTTTTTTGGGGGCTGTTTTCCCGAAGACGATGGTTTTTCAATGTTCAGGGAGCGTTTTATTTTTGATAATAAACTGAACACATATTTAAAATATGTTTATATTGTTTTCGCCGTATTTATCCCTCATTTCAACCCGAACGCCCCGCCAATCGGTCGTTCGGTCTGCTGGCTTATTACAACAAGGAGAACGCCATGCTGATTGATGTCCACGCCCACTTGCTGACAGAGGGCATGCTGAACCGCCACGAGTTCTGGGGGCCGTTCATGAAAGTGCAGGGGCTGACCGTGGGGCATTTTTCCCTCGGCACCAAGCAGCCGGCCAAAGCGGCCACCGATGTTGAAGCGCAAGCCAATCTCCTTGCGCGCATGACCCACGCCAGCCGTCGTAAGCTGATGGCCGAGCGGGGTGTCGACAAACTGGTGATGTCCACGCCATCCCACTGCTTCATGTATTGGGCCGGTGATTTCGCCAATGAGTACGCGCGTATCTGCAACGACGAGTTGTCGGCGTTTTGCCGGGTCGATCCCGACCACTTCGACTTCTGGTGCCACGCCAACCTGGCGGACCCGCAAAACGCGGTCAAGGAAATCGAACGCGCGGTGACGCAGTTAGGGGCCAAGGGCGTGTGCGTCGGCGGGGCCAATTTCAATGGCCTGGAAGCGCACGATGAACGCTTGTTTCCCGTCTGGGAAAAGCTCGTTCAGCTGGATGTGCCGATCATGGTGCACGGCTTCAACCAGTCGATTTACTGGGGCGAAAAACACACAGACGACAAGTTTGAAACCACCTCCATCGTGGGTGACTGTGTCGATGAAACGCTGTTTTTCTGGTACCTGATCTGCGGCGGCGCGCTGGATGTATTCCCCACCCTCAAAACATACATCACCCATGCCGGTGGCATGGCGGTATTCCAGTTGGGCCGCTTGAGTGAGCTTAACCGGGCCATGGCACCTGACTCGCGCAACCAGCGACCGTTTATGGATTACATGCAGAACTTTTACTTCGACCTTGACGTCCATGCGCCCGGCTTACGCCGGGGCGTCGCCGAGGTGGTGGGGGCGGAGCGTTTGTTATACGGCACCAACTTTGGTGGCGCCTATGACCATGGCGACCTGACTGAAGGGCTGGGTTTGTCCTCTCAGGATCGTGAGCGGATTCGCAGCGTTAACGCTATCGAACTGCTCAAGCTCAAGGTTCCGACCCACGCTGGCCGGGTACTGACGCCTTGACGGACAGCCTGCCGGCCATGGCCGCCGGGCGGCCCTACCCGCAGCGCAGTGGGCGTCTGCCTCGGCAACTGAGTGAAATCACCGCAGCCTGGCTTACGCAGGTATTGCAGCCGCGCTATCCAGGCATCGAGGTCCTGGCGTTGACAGCAGTGGAGGTCCGTAACGGGCACACCACCAAATTCCGCGCCAGGCTTGAGTTGAACGAGGTCGGTCAGCGCGCGGGCATTCCTGCGAATGTGTGCCTGAAGTCGAACTGGTCCGAGGGTTTCGAGAGCGGTGATATCTGTGAGCTGGAAGCGCGCTTATATCATCTGGCGCGCGGCTGGTCTGACGCGCCATTGCCGACCACCTGGTTCACCGACTGGGACGCCGATGGCGGTGGCCGGGGTGTGGTGATGATGGAAGACCTCGGCCTGGCCGTCGGGCAATTTGGTCATAGCACCGATCACCTTGGCGTGGACGGGGTTGCTCAGGGGCTCGAGTCACTGGCGACGGTGCATGCTGCTACCTGGAACAGTTCGCACTTGCAGGAACAGCGCTGGTTGCCGGTATCAATGGCCAACCCGGTGGACAGCGACGGTCTTTTGCGCATGTATAACTACATCAAGGTCAATCTGCGCAAACCCGAGTATCAGCAACTGCTGCCGAAATGGATGTACGAAACGCCGGAGTTGTTTAGCCATGCGTTCGATGAATTGGCAGCTTTTGAACTGGACCAGACATCACCCAGCTGTTTGATCCATGGTGACTCCCACCAGGGTAATAGTTTCTTGCGCAGTGACGGTCAACGTATCTGGCTGGATTGGCAACTGGCCCGACGTGGCCGGCCATGGCGCGACGTTGTCTATTTCATGCTCGGCGCGCTGACCGTGGTGGAGCGCCGCGCTGAGGCGCCGCGCCTGCTGCGTGTGTACCGGGAAAAATTGATCAGCCTGGGGGCCGAAGGCGTGCTGAGCCAGGACGCTGCCTGGGACCAATTGCGGCGTTGGCCGGTTTGGGGGATGCAGACCTGGATGTCGAACATGGATGACTGGGGGCAGGCCGGATTGCCAATGGTGGAGCGGTTTTTCGCCGCCGCAGAAGATTTCGATACCGTTCGCTTGTTGACCCACGGCCGTAAGCCACGCCGCACACCGATATTGGGGCAGGGTGCACGACCGTTGACGCAAGCGTATCAACACTTATTGGAGAGTTGAGCATGGTCAATCAGGAAGATTTGCGTCTGCAAGGCGCGGATAACTTTCGCAGCTTGAAAGGTATGCCCACCCGTTGTGGTCGTCGCATTGGCGGCGATGTTCTTTTGCGGGCAGACCAGCTGCACGGGTTGACGGCTGAAGACTGGCAGTCACTTCAGCGCCTGGGGTTGCAGACCGTCTGCGATTTACGCAGCGCGGGTGAGCGTGAACGTTACCCGAACCGCTTGCCAGATAGCGCAATTCAGGAGCTTCACCTGGCGGTCATCGGCGATGTCCGTGCCGATCCACGTATTGCCGCGATGCTGGCAGACAACCGGGGGGCGGAGGGCGCCCAGGACATAATGCTGGGCGTTTACCGGCGACTGCCGGGAATGTTGGCGCCCCTCCTGCCAGCGTTGTTTGAACTGTTTTTTGAAGGCAACGGGGCGGTGCTGATTCACTGCACCGCGGGCAAGGACCGCGCCGGCATCGCGGTCATGCTGCTGTTGCACGCACTTGGTGTCGCGCCCGAACACATCATGACCGACTATTTGCGTCCGGCACGGCGTTTCAATCAGTTGAGTGCAGAGCGTCAGGAGGCGATGAGTCACGCGGTGAGCGGAATGGTGGGTCAGCCGGTCAGCGAAGCGACGTTCGACGCGGTAGTGGATGCCCGGCCCGAATATTTGAATGCCGCTTATGCGGTGATCGAGGCCGAGTATGGTGGACTTGATCGCTATCTGCAGCGCTTCAGTGGTTTGAGCACCGCGCACTTGCAGACGTTGCGAGATACCTTGCTGGTCGCCTAGGTCGCAGCCCGGGCCAAAACCCGGGCTGGTTTCCATTGTGCCAATCCAATCCCCAGCAAAATCAACCCGCCACCCACTGCGTGGTACAGGTGCAATGTTTCTCCGAGCAGCACAATCGCCAACACTGCGGTAAACAACGGCACCAGGTTCATCAGCACGGCGGTTTTTTCTGCGCCAAGGGTTTGCAGGCCGCGCATCCATAATCCTGGGGCCAGCGCTGAGGCGAACAGGCCAGCGAATAGCACCAGCGGGATGTTCTTTGCCGTCAGGGCTATCGACGGTGCCAGCACGAAAGGCGGCACCAGCAGCAGGGTGCCACAGATAATTTGCACGTACAGACTTTCCCAAGTTGGCAGGGGAATCTGCCAGCGCTTCACCAGCACGCAGTACAGCGCGTATGACAGCGACGCCAGCAACATCATCAGTTCACCTTGGCCCACTCCATGCTGCCAGAGCGAGGGCAAGTCGCCTGCTGCCAGCAACCAGGTCAGGCCGGTAAACGAAACCAGAGCGCCGACCAGCAACGTTACAGTCGGTCGGGTATTGAGTACCGGGAAGGCCAGCAGCACGGTGAGTAGTGGCATGGTCGCCAGAATCAGGCCCATGGAAGTGGCGCTGACGGTGTGCGCCGCGAAATACGCCAGCGACTGGTAAAGCGACATGCCGAGCAAGCCCAGTAACCACAGTTTGAGCAGATGTGGGCGGATCTGGCGACGCAAGCGCCATACCCTGGGCAACAACACTGGCGACAACACCAGCAATGCAGTCAGCCAACGGTAGAAAGAAATTGCCGCAGGGTCGATCACCCCAACCGACAGACGATTGACCACCGTACTGGCGGCCCAGATCAGTGTGGCAAGGACAGGTAGCAGCAGATTCATCACGGGTGCGCCAACGTTGAGGGTGCGCGGAGCGCACCGGGACCTACGCCGCTTTCGCGGCGATCAGTGAATGCTCAGTTGCGCGCGCGTTACTCGCTGGCAGCATTGCGTGCGGCAATGGCTGCGGCAAAATCGCGCTTGAGTGTCGGGAAGTAAGCAATCTGCCCCCCCATGCCGCCTGCTATGTCGATCGAGGCAGCGCTGATGAAGCTGGCGTACTCGCTGGACAGGAACAGCACCATGCCGGCGACATCTTCCGGTTTGCCGTAACGGCCAATCGGCACCACCTTCATCACCATGGCATCGAACTCCTCTCGGCTGACGCCAGGCCCCATTTCCTTGTAGTGGCGGTCCCACTGGCCAGTGTCGATCCAGCCCATATTCAGGCTGTTGACCAGGATATTGTCTTTGGCCAGCGACATTCCCAGCGAGCGGGAGAGGGCAACGCACGAAGCGCGATTGATCACCGATGGAATGCCGTCCGGGGTCGGTACAGTACCGGCCAGCGCATTGATCTCAATGATTCGTCCCCAACGCTGCTTGCGCATATGAGGGACCACCGCCTGGACAAAGCGGAAATGGCCCATTTGCAGCACATTAGCGTGTTCAAGAATGGCCTCGGGCGTAAGCGTATCGAGGTTGCCACTGCGTCCTTGACCGGCGTTATTGACCAAAATGTCCACGCCCCCCCAGGCTTCGCACACTTCGGCGACAAAGTGTTGAACACCTTGAGTATCGGTTACATCCACCGCACGAGCCAGAACGGCCTGAGCGCTTTCCTGCAACTGACGGGCGGCATCGCTAACGGCTTCCAGGCTACGCGCGCAAATCGCCACACGGGCGCCTTCCAGGGCAAAGGCGCGAGCAATGGCAAGGCCTATGCCTCGCGAGGCTCCGGTTACAATCACGCGTTTTCCGCTCAGATCGATGTTCATTCGGGGCAAGCTCCTGTTGTTCTTCTTTTGAAAGCGAAGGCGCACCAAGGGCGCCCCTGGGATCTATTTACCCGAAAAATGCTTTCAGAGCAAAAAATATTGAACAGTTAATATTTTTATGTGCAATATCGCTTGCCGAGTCTTTCCATGCTTACAGGGGCGCGGAGGGTTTTTGAACGAGGATGTCGTCTGCAATCTTGTAATTCTGTATTGAGAATTGAAATCTTTATATGGAATTATTTTTTTGCCTCGGTTAGTTTGATTGCAGGCTGCAAGGGGGTATTGCCGAGTAGGGGCATAAGCAATACCTCTCGTGAGGCTTAGGCCAGGTGCACGAACCCCGTACTTCATAAAGGCTGCAGTGTTCACCCGACCTTACATAAACGACTGAAAATAAAAAGAAAGGTGGTTGTATGAAAGATAAGACCAAGCAGGGTCGGCAGGTGTTCAGCCGCAGCGTCCTAGCGCTTGCGGTGCTAGGTGGCATGAGTGGCGCCCAGGCAGTTCAGTTCGATATGAGCAACCCTGACTACAAGCTACGGTGGGACAATACCGTGCGCTACAACCTGGGTATGCGCACGGAAGGCCAGGACAGTCGCATCATGAATACCCCGACTTACGATGAGTCGGACGGAAAATTTGGCAAGGGGGATGTTGTAACAAATCGGCTCGATCTGTTTACTGAACTCGATTTTTCCGTCCGCACCGATTGGGGCGCGAGGGTGAGCGCCGCTGGCTGGTACGACCATGCCTACGATGACACCACGGTGAAAAGCAATGTCGGCGGCCTGACCAGCTACCACAATAATCGATACAGCGATGAGGTGGAGCGCTATGTCAACGGTCCCTCCGGTGAGCTCCTCGATGCATTCCTGTGGAAGAACTTCCAGCTCGGTGATGTGCCGGTCAACATCAAAGCAGGGCGTCACACCAATTACTGGGGTGAAGGCTTGCTGTTTGGTGCGCACGCCATGTCTTACTCGCAAGCACCGAGTGATGGCGTAAAAGCGTCAACCAGCCCTGGTATTGAAACAAAAGAAGTATTTCTGCCTCTCGGGCAGGTTTCCGCAAAGGCGCAGCTCACGGATCATCTGTCCGTCGCCGCCCAGTACTTCTATGAGTGGGAAAACACCCGTCTTCCTTACGGTGGTACGTTCACCGGCGTTGGCGACTTCCTTTTCGAAGGGCCAGACCAATTGCCGGTGGGCCCCGGGGCTCTCCAGCACTCGCAATCGGTGTATGGCCGCGACAGCAATGCCAACTGGGGTGTGATGTCCAAGTACAATATGGAGGCGCTTGAATCGACCTTCGGCCTGTACTACCGCCAGTTCGACGACTACCAACCTTGGATGACTCCGCAAATACGTGGCGCACTTGGCGATTACCGTTTGGTGTATCCGCGTGACGTGAAACTTGCCGGTTTGAGCTTTGCCCGAGTGTTTGGTCCCGTTTCCGTCGGTTCCGACCTGTCGTACCGAAAAGACGGTGCACTGAATGCCGTCGGTATAAGCGACGTAGACAATGAAGGCCCGCGCGGCGACACCATCCACTTCGTCTTGAATGGCGTGTATGGGCTGCCGAGCAACTTTATTTCTCAGAACGGTACCTTGGTTGCTGAGTTCGCGTATAGCAACCTTGTCAAAGTCACAGAACATGAGGAGCTGTTCAAGTACAAAGGTAATGCTGCCTGTGTCGATGGGCATACACCCGGGATTCCCGGATCTGGCGGTGTGACCGACGGCTGCTCTACCCGCAACTACTATGCGGCTGCCGTGAACTATACCCCGCAATACCTCAATGTCTTCCCGTCCTGGGACCTGGAAGTGCCGTTGACCGTCAACTACGGCATTCACGGTAACGCGGCGACCGCGGGCGGTGGTAGTGAAGGCGCGCTGGCCTGGTCTACCGGGGTGAAGTTCACTTACGCGCAGTTGTATGAATTCAGCTTGCGATACTCTGATACCGCTAACCAATCCAAGACATTGGCCAATGACACCGTTGGTGGTAATGGTGCCGTGGGTAACACCGACCGCGGCTGGCTCGATTTCACATTCAAAACCTCTTTCTGAACAAAACCAATAAAAACGGAGACAGTCTGAAATGAAAAGACAACTTGCCTTGTCCGTTGTTCTCCTGGGTTTTGCTGCCGCAGCCCTGGCCGCGGCACCCGATGCCCAGGAACTGGGTAAGAGCCTGACGCCCTTTGGCGCGATCAAGGCTGGCAATGCCGAGGGAACCATTCCCGCTTATGAAGGCGGGTACACGAAGATCCCTGAAGGTTTCAAGCCGGACAGTGGATTTTGGGTCGATCCGTTCAAGGAAGAGAAACCGCTGTTTCGAATCGATGCGAAGAATGTCGACAAGTACGCGGATAAATTGAGCGAAGGTCAGCAAATGATGCTCAAGAAATTCCCGGACTACTACTTCGACATTTACCCGACCCACCGCACCACGGCTTATCCGAAGGACGTGCTCGATGCAACGGCGCGTAACGGTGCGGCCAACTGCGTACTGAAAGACGGGCAGGCGGTGGACCCCGCGTGCCGAGGCGGTATTCCGTTCCCGCTGCCGAAAACCGGCAACGAGGTCATGTGGAACCAGCAACTGCGCTACCGGGTCGGTCATGGTTACTCGACTACCTCGTCGTCCAACAGCTGGGTGATCGACGCCAACGGCGTGGTGACCAAGACTGCTGAACAAGCCACGTTCGAAGAAGCCCCTTGGTACCAGGCGGCGCAGGCTGATCGCGATCCGATGATGTACTCGCGCGTGTTTTCGGTGAATGGCTATCCGGCACGTCGCGCCGGTGAAATGGTTGGCCTGAATGACTATCTCGACCCGGCGGCCAAACCGCGCCGCTCCTGGAGTTACTCGCCGGGGCAACGTCGGGTCAAGCTGGCGCCCGAGTTTAACTACGACACCCCGGTGGCCAGCCAGGGCGGTGTGACGCTGTTCGATGAGTTGCAAATGTTCTCAGGTGCTCAGGACCGCTTCGAATACAAGTTGCTGGGTCGCAAAGAGATGTATATCCCTTATAACAACTACAAGTTCTACTTCGACGCCAAGCAAGAAGATCAATTCATGACCCACCACGCCAATCCGGCGCTGGAGCGTTGGGAATTGCACCGAGTGTGGGTCGTGGAAGCAAACCTCAAGCCAGGCATGCGTCATGTGTATGGCAAGCGTACCTACTATCTCGACGAAGACACCTTCGGCGCAGGTCTGTATGACGCGTGGGACAAGAGCGGCGCGCTGTACCGTTCGATCTTCCTCGGCGGTATTCAGATGTACGATAAAACCATTCCGTACAACGTGAAGAACGTGGTCTACGACTTCAACAAAGGCATGTGGGCCTTGCTGAACGACGGACTCAAGGGTGGCTACAAGATCTCCGATACACCACGATCGGAGCGGGAAATGAACGCCGAGGCGATCGTTGCCAAGGAAACCCAGCGCTGAGGTGTGTCGCCTGTCCTGCCCGCCGGTTTGCGCATCAAGCATGGCGGGTAGAACAGGTGTGTTCTGCCATGCGTGATGGTTGAGGAATAAAAATAATGAATAACCCTTTCCCTGTTTCTGTTGTTCCCTCCAAGTCGCATTTGCTGCTTACCATTGCGCTGACTATCGGTGTGAGTGCATGGGTGACGACGCCTGCCTATTGCGCAGCCACCTCGTCCAACGATTCGCTGGACGTGCCGGCGTTCCGGATAGATGAACACCTGCCTGCACCCTTGCTGTCGGTTGCCAGAGCTGGCGATGCGATGATCAGTGTCGGATTGCACGGGCTGATCGAGCGTTCCACCGATGCGGGACGAACTTGGCAACAGGTCGACAGTCCGGTTTCCAGTGACTTGGTGCAAGTACGGTTTCGCGATGAGCGCAATGGCTGGATTGTCGGTCACGACTCTCTGGTGCTGCACACCAGCGATGGCGGTCTCAGCTGGCAGGTGCAGCTCGATGGGCGCCGCCTGTTGACGTTGCTCAATGCGTACTACGGTCCTAGGGCCGAAAAAGGCGACGAGTCGTCAGCCTCGATACTCAAGGAAGTGGCAAGGGCCGCCGGCAGCTCGGCAACCCCAGGTGTATTGGCCGCTCCCTTTCTGGATGTGATGTTCGATGACCAGGGCAGCGGTTTTGCCGTAGGTGCCTTCGGGATGCTTTTGCACAGTACTGACAACGGCCAGAGCTGGGAACCGTGGATCGAGCGCAGTGACAATGACCGGCGCATGCACCTGTATGGCTTGGCTGAGCACGCAGGCACGGTCTATATCAGTGGCGAACAGGGGCTGTTGCTGCGCCTGGATGCCCAGCAACAACGATTCGTGAAAATCGACACGCCCTATACCGGCACCTACTTCGGCGTCCGTGCCTACGATCATCTGCTGTTGGCCTATGGGCTGCGCGGCAATCTGTTCGCCAGCCGTGATGACGGGCAGCAATGGCAACCCGTGGAAACCAACCTCAATAGCAGCCTGGTCAGCATCGTCGAGCAGGGCAACGCCTTGATCGTCGTGAGCCAGGGTGGGCAATTGGTCAGCGTTGACCGGCAGAGTTTACAGGTCACCCCGCTGGCGGATGCGCGAGTGGGTGAGCTGTATGCGGCCAGTGCCACCCATCAAGCCGGGAGCCTGGTTGTCACGCGCTTTAGCGGCGCCAAGGTCATCGATATCGCCCAGGCCAACTGACGCCGCCGGCACGATTCCCCTACGAGAAAGAAAAAATGGTCGAGCAAAAATTCAACAGCGGGATGCCAGTGATTGCCAACTTGGAGGACTTTGACAAGAACTCCGGGGGCTGGTTTGAACGGGTGATTTTCCGGCATCGCATGTTGGTCGTCATTGCCTGCCTGCTCGCCACTATGGTGCTGGGCTTTTTTGCTACACGGCTGCAGGTGAATGCCAGCTTCGAGAAAATGATCCCCAGCTCCAGCCCCTACATCAAAAATTACCTGGCCTATAAAGACCAGCTTCCGGGGTTGGGTAACAGCATTCGCGTGGTGGTGGAAAACAAGACCGGTGATATCTACGACGCCGATTACTTGCTGGCGCTGCAGAAGGTCAACGACACCCTGTACCTGGTCCCGGGTATCGACCGTTCCTGGATGAAGTCGCTGTGGATGCCCATCGTCCGCTGGAAAGAAGTGACGGAGGAGGGCATTGATGGCGGTGCGGTGATGCCTTCGGATTACGACGGCAGCGAAAAGTCAATCAAGGCCCTGCGTCGCAACATCATGCGCGCCGGCATTGTCGGCAACCTGGTGGCCAACGACAGCCAGTCAAGCATGATCGTCGCACCGTTGCTCGACACCAATCCGCAGACCGGAAAACCACTGGACTACGGCGATTTCTCCAAGCAACTGGAAGCGCAGATTCGCTCGCTGGAAAGCGACAAGGTTGGCATCCACATCGTCGGTTTCAGCAAGCTGGTAGGTGACCTCATCGACGGTCTTTATTCGGTGATGCTGTTCTTCGGCGCATCGGTGGTGATCGCCGGGCTGTTCGTCTATTTCTATACCCGGTGTCTGCGCAGCACGTTGCTGCTGGTGAGCGTGGCGGTGGCGGGTGTGGTTTGGTTGCTGGGTTTGATGCAAATCCTCGGCTACGAACTTGACCCGTACTCGATCCTGGTACCGTTCCTGATTTTTGCCATTGGTATTTCCCATGGCACGCAAAAGATGAATGGCATCCTCCAGGACATTGGTCGTGGCACCCATAAATACGTGGCTGCGCGCTATACCTTCCGCCGTTTGTTCCTTACGGGCCTTACCGCGCTTCTGACCAATATCGTTGGTTTTGCCGTGCTGGTGATCATCGATATTCCGGTGATCCGCGACCTCGCCCTGACCACCAGCATCGGTGTCGCCGTGCTGATTTTCACCAAGCTGCTGCTAATTCCGGTGGCGCTGTCGTACCTCGGAGTCAGCAAAAAAGCCGCGCGTATCGCCATCGCCAAAGACCAGGCAGGCGCAGAAAACAGAGGTTTTCTCGGGCGTCTCTGGAGCGGCCTCGACCGCTTCACCGAGCGGCCGATGGCCACTGCGGTAATTGCCGTGTCGCTGGTGGTGACGCTGCTCGGCAGCGTGGTGATGATGCATCTCAAGGTGGGCGATCTGGACCCCGGTGCGCCCGAGTTGCGCGCGGATTCGCGCTATAACCGCGACAACGCCTACATCACCAGTCATTACGGACTTTCCAGTGACCAGTTCGTGGTCATCATGAAGACCAATGAAGACAGCTGCCGTCTGTACCAGTCGCTGCAAAGCATGGACAAACTGGCCTGGCGCCTGCGCCAGACGCCCGGTGTACAAACGACCCAGTCGCTGGCCGAGACCGTGCGGTTGATCAGCTCCGGCATGGCCGAAGGCAGCCCGAAATGGCTGAGTATCAGCCGTGACCAGGCGATCACCAATTCGGCGGTGGATGCGGCGATGATTTCCGCCCCGGGGATCACCAATCAGCAATGTTCAGTGACCCCAATGATCGCCTATCTGGCTGACCACAAGGCCGACACCCTGGGCCGGGTATTGAAAGTCTCCGAAGAGTTCGCCAAGGAAAACAACACCGCCCCTGGCGCAGAACAGCCGGTTGAATTTCTGTTGGCTGCGGGTAATGCCGGCATCGAGGCCGCCACCAACATCGAGGTGGAGAAGGGCATCATCACGATGTACCTGGCGGTTTACGGTGCCACGGCGTTGCTCTGCCTGCTGACCTTCCGCAGCTGGCGCGCAACCTTGGTGGCGCTGATTCCGCTGCTGATGACCACGATCATTTGCAAGGCGTTGATGGTCTGGCTGGGAATCGGCCTCAAAGTGGCCACCTTGCCGGTGATCGCCGTGGGTGTCGGTGTCGGTGTGGACTACGCGTTGTATCTGCTCAGTGTGCAACTGGCGGTGCAGGAACGGGGTGGTAGCTTAGCGGTGGCTTATCGCCGCTCACTGGACTTCACCGGCCGTGTTGTCGCACTCGTGGGCCTGACGATGGCCGCCGGGGTGATTACCTGGGCCTGGTCGCCGATCAAGTTCCAGGCCGACATGGGCATTCTGCTGACCTTCATGTTCCTCTGGAACATGCTCGGTGCGCTCGTGATGATCCCGGCCCTGTCGCATTACCTGCTCAACCCCAAGAGTAATTCCAAGGCCGGTGTGACCCTGGATCTCGAAGACGCCCGCGCGCAGCAAGAACCGCGCAAGCCCGCAACCGGCGCAACTACACACTCGATGGCTGAGCTCGCCGTACCCCGGCGTGCCCGCTGACTAAATAGCCGGGCATAGGCCCAGGCTGGCAATTGTAAGGAGAAAAAAATGTTCGAGTTATTGCTGAGCGCCGACATGATGGTTCCGGACCCGGACGGCATGACGGAAATGTTGGTCGACAAGCTCGGGATCTACAAACACGAGCGCTGGCGCCAGGCGTTCGATAACCACCCGTACATCGCGCACTTTCTGCGTGTACACAAATCCCTGGCGGTATCACCTACACGCATCGAACCTCAGTGGCACCTGGATCGGCCGAACCCTGGCGACCCGTTGTTCCACGACTTTCTGGAAAGTCTGAAAGATTTCCAGGGCCACCATCGGCCGATGATTACCCACTCCATCGTGCTGGCCCTGCACGGCGACAAGTTCGACGCGCTGGTGGACAAACTGATGCGTCGACGCTTGCCATTCCGCATGGCGCAGCGCACCCCGGAAATGCCGTTCGACCGTCTGTGGCTGGGGGCGACTCCCGAGCAACCTTATTACCAGCCTTCGGTGGATGGTGGCTTGTGCATTGAAATCATGCCGACCGAGCCGTTGCAAATGCCGCCGGAAACCTACCAGTTGCCACCGATGCAACCTAGCAACCTCAAGCCCGGCGACATGGTGCGCGTCACTGCCCGTGGCTTCCTGGTGCGCGACCTCGATGAAACCCTGCGCAAGGTATCGACCAACCTCGACTGGGAACCGAGCGGCCCGGTAGAGAACATCCGCAGCGAAGGCTACCGCCGTGCGCGTATGGGATTCACTGTGCCCAACAGCGCCACCCTCGATGTCATCGAAGCCACCTACTGGAACACCGACGCTGGCCGCTACGTCAATAACTGGGGGCCGGGTCCGTACTACATCCGTATCGGTGTCAACGACCTGGCCGCCAAAGCTGAAGATCTGCGAGCACGCGGCACCCGGTTCCAGTGGATCGAATCGTCGGAAGCCGTGGGCGGCCGTCCGCTGATCAAGATCGACCCACAAGAATTCAAGGGTCAAGTCTTCGAGTTCGAGGAGTGCCCTGCATGAGTACAGCGCAAAACCAGCAGCCTCCCGAGGTGATCAACGATGCGGTGCGCCTGGAGCGTGATGCCTCTGTGGGCTGGGTGGTACTGACCCGCCCCGGGCAAATCAATGCGATCAACGATGAGATCCGCCAGGGCATGCCGCAAGCGCTGGCGCTGTTGCAGAAAGACCCTGACATTCGCGTGATTGTGATTCGCGGAGAAGGCGAGCGGGGCTTTTGTGCGGGCGCCGATATCAAGGAGCGCCGCGGCCCGGAGTCCAGCCTGCAAGTGCGCCAGCGTATGGAAAATGTACGCTGGATCGAGACCCTGGACGGCATCACCAAACCGGTGATCGCCGCGATTCATGGCTACTGCATGGGCGGTGGGCTGGAACTGGTGCTGGCGTGTGACATCCGTTTTGCGGCCCCCGATGCCGTGTTCGCGCTACCGGAAACAGGTCTGGGGCTGATCCCCGGTGGAGGTGGCACGCAGCGACTTTCCCGAGTGGTGGCACCGGGTCAGGCGTTGGACATGTTGCTCACCGGTGATCGTGTGGGCGCCGAGCAGGCGCAGCGCATTGGCCTGGTCAGTCGACTGGCCAGTGACAACGCCAGCCTTCTGCAAGAAGTGCGTGCTTTTGCCAAGCGCATCGCCAGCAAGCCACCCACCGCGTCGGCCTTTGTCAAACAGGCCGCGCGGGCGGCGCTGGAAATGGATCTCAAGCGTGGTCTGGACCTGGAGCTTGATCTGTTCGCGTTGCTGGCCCCGACCAAGGACGCCCGCGAAGCGGCCCAAGCCTTCAGCGAGCGGCGCGAACCACGTTTTACCGGCGAGTAAATCTGCACCCCTAAAACAAGAAGGATAAGGGCATGAGTACAGGAAAACTGGCAGGACGAGTGGCCATTATTACCGGCTCCGGTGGCGGCCTGGGCGCTGAATGCGCACGGGTGCTGGCGTCGCACGGTGCAAGTGTTGCGGTGGTCGATATCAATTTCGAGGGGGCCACCGCCGTTGCAAGGTCGTTGATCGACGAAGGCCATCAGGCCTTGGCGATTGCCACCGATGTGTCCTCGGAAGACGACGTGCGGGCGATGGTTGCCCAAGTTAAAGAGCGTTTTGGCCGTATCGACATACTGCACAACAACGCGGCGATTCTGAATGCCGAGCAACGTCAGCTGGACCGTGATTTCGTCAACCTCGACATGCAGGCCTGGGACCGCGCCATCGCCGTCAACCTGCGTGGTGCCGTGCTATGCACCAAGCATGTGATTCCGGTCATGTTGGAAAACGGCAAGGGCTCGATCATCTTCGCCACCTCGGGTCTGGGTATGCAGGGCGATATGTCCCTGACCGGCTACGCCACTTCCAAGGCGGGGCTGATGATGCTGCCACGCATGGTGGCCTCGCAGTACGGCAAGCAAGGCATTCGCGGCAACGCCGTGCAGATCGGACTGGCGCCTTCGGAACACGCCATGCCTGAACCCTTGCTCGACATTCTGCGTGACAACCACTGCACCGCCGAACTGGGCACGCCTCGCCAGATCGCTGATGTCGTGGCCTTCCTTGCCAGTGATGAATCCTCCTTTGTTACCGGCACCACCCTGGTCGCTGACGGCGGTTTCAGCAGCCACACGCCTTCCCTGGTGGCGATGCGCGCGCTGTTTGCGCAGATGGGCCGCACCGGCATGTAACGCTTGCCGCCGCGCACCCTATGCGGTGCGCCGGGGCTGATCTTCGCCGCCACCGCCGCCGTGAGCCGCCGTGGTTGAACTTCGACATGGAAGCATGTGATGAACCCGAACCAAAATGCGAGTAACACGGATTTCGATGTAATTGTGGTCGGTGGTGGCACCAATGGCCTGTCCGCAGGTTGCTACTTGGGCATGGAAGGCAAGAAGGTGTTGGTGCTTGAAGCGTTGGACAAAGTCGGCGGGATGGCTTCGTCGGACTACCTGATACCCGAAGCGCCGCAGCACCTGGTTCACCCCTGTGCCCTGGACATGATGTCGATGCGCGTACATGCCCATGTGCCGAAGGAACTGGGACTGGAGCGCCACGGTTTCAAATCGGTGGAGCTCGCGCCGGGGTATGTGTATCTGCACCCGGATGGACAGTCGCTGATTTTCTGGCGCGACCGCGAGAAAACCGCTGCCGAGATTCGCCGTTTCAGCAGCAAGGACGCCGAGGCGTTTCTTGAGTTCATGAAGGTCATCGACATGTTCCTCGATATCGCGCTGCCAATGATGCGCGTCGATCCGGCGAAGTCGAACCTGGGCGTGAAGCTGAAGATGCTTGGCACCGCGATCAAACACAAAGCCTTGAAACCCGAATTGATGGCGTTGATGACAGGTTCCGCACTGCAGGCGGCGCGTGAACGTTTCGAACATCCTGTGACCATTTCCGCGATGTGTGCACTCACCGGCCTGGCGGGCGATATCAGCGCCGACGGTGGTGGCCTCTATTACGCCTTGCTGGGTTTCCTCCACCGTTTTGGTGTGGGCCGAGTCATCGGCGGTATGCAGCAATTGAGCAATGCCATGCGGGCTCGGCTGGAAGAGCTGGGCGGTCAGGTGCTGGTTTCAGCCAGCGTCAGCGAGATCGTTGCGAAGAATGGTCGGATCAAAGGCGTGAAACTGGTTGATGGCCGGCAGTTTATGGCTCGCGCAGTTATTGCCGGCTGCCATCCCAAGCCAGCACTGGATATGGTCACCCGCGGCGAAATTCCCCAACACCTGCTGACCCGCATCGCCATGGCGCCGGCCAACGGCAAGGGCTCGGGGCCACTTAAGGTGGATGTTGCCTTACGTGGGCAGATTTCCTTGCCGCGTTTTGCTGCAATGCGCGGCGACGGTGTGGACCTACGCAAAACCGTAATGTTGATCGGCACTGAAGAAGCCGTGCTGGAAAACTTCGCCGCCTGTGCCCGAGGCGAGGTCCCGAAGTTGCCCTATATCACCGTGGCCGCACCGAGCGCCGCCGACCCTTCACAAGCACCGGCCGGCCAGGATGTGTTGTACATCTATCCGCCGGTGATGCCGGTGAACCCCAACGAAGGCTGGGACGCGCTGCGTGAGCGAGTGGCCGATCAGGTGCAAAAACAGTTGTACGACTATATCGTGGGGATCGAGGGGCAGGTGATCGGCCGGCACATCGAGGCGGCCCCGGACTTTACTGCGCGCTTGAACACTGTGAATGGCTGCGTGGTGCATATCGATACCACTTCGTTGCGTTCGAGCACCATGCGCCCTGCATACGGTTTGGGAGGCGATACGTTGCCGGTGGCAGGTCTGTATTTAGGTAGCGCCGGCATTCATCCGGGCGGTGGGGTCAACGGCATGGCCGGGCGACTGGCGGCCAAGCGGGTGAGTAAATACCTGAGGAAAAAGGGAAACTGAGCAGGCTCCTACAGGTTGAGTACACATCCAGGGCCGACAGACAAAACCTGTGGGAGCGAGCTTGCTCGCGATGAGTCCGGTGCATTCAACATCAATGGCGCCAGACCCACCGCCATCGCGAGCAAACTCGCTCCTACAAGGGGATTGCGTTTATGCAAAGCGCCGACAACGGTTAAACGCTGTCGGCGTTTTTTTCTGCACCCAACGAAATACTCGCCAGGACAAAGTCAGCCGAATACTGGCGCCAGGTGGCCATGCCTTGCGCTGAGTCAGTGTCCAGTCCAGCCAGTGCCGACATCGAGTAGCGGTTGGTGAACCAGCCCGTGGTTACCAGCGATGCACTCGCCAGCAAAAGGCGTGGGTTAATGTCCGCGCGGAAATCACCGCTGGCGGCCCCACGCACCAGAATGGCGTCGAGCTTGGCGATGAGCGCCGGTGCCATTTCCAGAAAACGGTTGCGTGGTGTTTCGTGAGTGTCGTGGTAGCGAATACCTTCCAGCGCCAGGCTGCCCAGGAAAGGGTCAAAACGGTATTGGTCGAAGAAATGGTTGAGCAAGTTACGCATCGCCAAGGGCGGTGACAGCTGTTCGATATTGAGATTGACCAGCTCTGACATGATGTTGTCCGAAGACTCGTCCAGCACCGCGACAAACAGCCCCTCCTTGGAGTTGTAGTAGTGGTAGACCAGTTGCTTGGTGACGCCGGCGTCCCGGGCAATTTCTTCCACCCGCGCACCGGCCAGCCCTTTTTTTGCGAACTCCACGCGCGCAGCCGCGAGCAGGCGATTCATCGTATTGCGTTTGCCCTGTTCGCCACCTTCTGCTGCCTTTACCGCCACCTCGAACTCCTCATGCCTGTATTGGCCAGGCTATTGATACCTTGAAGCATTTTCCTGGGTGCCTTCGTTTGACCCCGAGTCAAACGAAGCGGACTACCCGTGCAGACGCTAGCGCATACCATAGGTTCGCAGCCGAGCAATCTTGGTGTGCACAAAGAATAAAAACAAGAGACTCGTCGTTGCCACACCCGCAGTTGCCGGTTAGCCGACCTCCGGTTTTCGACCCCGTTGCTGTTGTCGCGATGCAATGCGAGGCCAGTCTCGTTGGTATTCCCCCATGTCGTCATGCGCATGGATAGACAAGCGCATGCGATAGCCGATTGATAGGAGAGCCTGATGAGCAACGAAAGCGCAGCATTGGACCTGGCGACCGCTTATTCCGCCGTATCGGAATTGTTTCGCGGCACTGACCTGGACATTCATGCGGTATGCCGCGAGCAACGGTTGAAATCGCCTATCTATGTCGGGGACTTCATCACCCAGTTCGGGGTTCCGACCAATGCGGGCACCCAACAGGGCACGCGCCCGACCTTCGCCTTGTTCAAATACCAGGACGTGATGACTGTTCTGCGTGATGGCGCGACCTACACCAGCGGTTTTATCGCCGAAGGTCTGGGAGTGTTTTTCGATGGGTTGATCATTCTTGCCATGGACGGTGACGAACACCGCAAGGTGCGCGCCTTGCTGCAACCGGCGTTCATGCCGGAGACCGTGAACAAGTGGCGCCCGCAGATCGATCAGGTGATTCGCGAGGAGTACATCCAGCCGATGTTGCCGGCCAAGAAGGCCGACCTGATGAAGTTCGGCCTCGAACTGCCGATTCGCATCATGTACGCCCTGATGGGCTTCCCCTCGGATGAACCCTCCAAGTACAAACAATATGCTGCCTGGGCCTTGGCCATTGTCGGCGGCAACCAGATTGACCCGAGCAAAATGGTTGAAGCACGACGTCAGGCGGGCATCGCCGTCAAAGGGTTGTATGACGCGCTTGCAGAAGTCGTCGTGCAACGCCGTGCCGAGGGCAGCCTGGGCGATGATGTGGTGGGGCGTTTGCTGCGTGCGGAATACGAAGGGCGCACGCTGGATGACCACGAAGTGATCACCTTCACTCGCTCGCTACTGCCGGCCGCCGGCGAGACCACCACGCGCATGTTCGGATCGGTGATGACCTTGCTGCTCACCACGCCCGGATTGCTCGAACGCGTCAAGGCCGACCGCTCGCTGATCGGCAAGCTGATGGACGAAACCACCCGCTTTGAACCGGTGGCCACCTTCAAGGTGCGCGAAACTGCCAAGGAAGTGGAATTTCACGGTGTAAAAATCCCCAAGGGTTCGTTCGTCCAATGCATGGTGGTGTCCGCCAACCGCGACGAAGACGCTTTTGAAAACCCGGATGTATTCGACATTGACCGCAAGCCAAAACCCTCCTTTGGGTTCGGCTTTGGCCCGCATATGTGCATCGGTCAGTTCGTGGCCAAGGTAGAGATCAGCTGCGCGGTCAACGCGATCCTCGATCTGTTCCCCAATTTGCGCCTAGACCCGACTCAACCGGTGCCGCAGATCGCCGGTGCTCAGTTGCGCGGCGTTACCACGCTCCCGGTGATCTGGGACTGAACCACGTTTCAAACCCGTTTCCAGGCCTTAACAAAAACAACAGAGGGCATTATGAGAACGTTTAAAACCATTCCAGAACGCGGTGATTTCGGCTTTCAACAATTGGTTGGCCCGCACAAAGTCACTGGCGCTTCGATGTCTGCCGAACGCGGCTTCTTTGGCCTGCATTTGAGCAAGAGCTCGCCGTTCGGATCGGTGCGCGATGAGCAGGGCAACATCTATTCATTCGTACGGTCGCTGATGACGCCCAATGGCACGCCGAACCCGACCAAGTTCTTCTATCTGAACAACCACGTCGACAACGTCAACCTGCGTATGGACCACGAAAAAATGGCCCGGCAGGCACTGACGCCACTGCCGGTGCATAACCTGGAAGGTGATACCGCACGCTGGGCCAGCCAACCGGGTGAACCCGGTAACGGCTGGGAGATCACCGCCAACAGCGAACGCTTGACCTGGAAAGAAGAAGGCCTGTTTCACCTCGAAGGCCGTCTGCTCGGCCCGGGATTGCAGTGGTACTTGCCAGGCGTGGAGTGGGGTACCTTTTATGTTTCACAGTTGTGGGATATCGCCGGGGTCTGCGAGGGGCGTCCGGTAAAAGGCGCCATGGCGCTGGACCAGTTCTACATGGCGGAAGGCGGTGCCATCCACTACAAAAAAGACCTGGTGGTGAACAACAACAAGCATGTGATCTGGTGGTCCTTTGTCACCGTTTATAAGGACGGCACGTGGGATACCGGTTCTTTCATGGTCGGTCACGACCACTTGGGTTACGCCATTTTCAACAATGAAAAAGGCGAGGTACGGGTCACCACCGATATCGAAGGGCTTACCGAGCACAAGGAGGGCAGCTACTTCCTGAAGTCCGCCAAAATCGTGCTGGAAGGCAAGGAAGAGTGGGAATTCCTGCCCGACGAGAAGGGCGAAATGATCGACTTTGTCGGTGGCTTCCCGATCACGGCTCAGCAGGAAGGGCGTTGGCGTCGGGTTGGCGATACCCGCGAGCCTTCGCACTGGCTGGGCTGGGGCGAGTCGGACCGGCGTAACGGCTCGGCCCGTAACGTCCCAGGCAAGGACCTCTAAACCAACCGATTTTCCCTGTAGGAGCGGGCTTGCTCGCGATGGACGTGAACGATAACGCGCTAAGTCTGATGCTTAACGGTGCTCTCAGGTTTATCGCGAGCAAGCTCGCTCCTACAGGGGCTTCGCACTGCATCTGTAGTCTCAACTAATAACAACAATGAGGAATCACGATGAAATTCCGCGACAAAGTCGTGTTGGTCACCGGTGCCGGTCGAGGCATGGGGTGCGCCATTGCCCTGGCCTATGCCCGTGAGGGCGCCAAAGTGGTGGTGTCGGCACGCACCGCTCGATTCGGCGAAGAAACCATCGGGCAAATCAAGGCCCTGGGCGGTGAAGCCTGCCTTGTCGGTGGAGACATCGCCGACCGCGAGGCGATCAAGTCGATGGTGCAAGGTGGCGTAGAGCGTTTTGGCGGCCTGGATATCGTGGTGCATTGCGCCGCCGATACCAGTCACGGGCTGATAGCCGAAATGGCCGATGACACCTTCGATCACATCGTACGCAGCAATATTCAGTCGTTGTTCTGGCTGGCAAAGGACAGCGCGCCTTACCTGTCCAAAGCGGTCGACAAAGGCCGACTGATTTTCATCTCCTCCGGTGAAGCCAACCGCAAATACACACCACGACTGATTGCCTATGGTTCCAGCAAGGCGTTCATGAATGCTTTCGCCCGCGGTTTGGCAGTGGAGTTCGGCGCCATGAATATTCTGGTCAACGTCGTTGAGCCTGG
The DNA here is from genome assembly GCF_056680375.1 of Pseudomonas sp. ASL7. Taxonomy (NCBI): domain Bacteria; kingdom Pseudomonadati; phylum Pseudomonadota; class Gammaproteobacteria; order Pseudomonadales; family Pseudomonadaceae; genus Pseudomonas; species Pseudomonas sp. ASL7. The sequence goes on from NZ_CM155279.1 coordinate 1,040,065, forward strand.
GCTGATCGGCACGGACCATATGCTCGAAACCCTGGGCAATGAACTGCCGCATAAACTCGCCGCACATTTCCCGGTGGCGCGCTTGGGCGAGACCGCCGACATTGCCAATGCCGTGATGTTTCTCACCTCAAACGAGGCCTCCTACATCACTGGCACGTCGCTGTTGGTGGATGGCGGCGCCACCATGATCGCGCTGCCCAAAGTCGAAGAAATCCTCAAAGGCCATTAATCATGTCGCGCGTCCGCGATGGCGGCCCGCGCCGGGAGTCAGGTCATGACAACAAATACATGCAATAGCAGCGATACGGCCCACGGTGGCAATGATTTGTCGGAGTTCAAGCGCGGCTGGCGCGTGGTGTTGCTGGGTCTGTTTGGCATCTGCACCAGCATTACCGCGGCGTTGCTGTATGCCTTCGGCACCATGGTTATCCCGCTGGAACAGGCCTTCGGCTGGAGCCGTGGTGACTTGCAGGCCTCGATCACCTTTCTGTTTGCTGGGGTGGCGATTTCCACGCAGGTGGTCGGCTGGCTCTACCGTCGCTACGGTCTACGTCGAGTGGCGATTGTTTCGATCGTGCTGCAGATCGTCGGCTACTTCGCCATCAGCCGAATTCAGGGTTCTATTGGTTGGTTGTATCTGGCATTTTTCAGCATGCCGATCATCTGTGCCGGCACCATTGCGATTACCTGGACGCAACTGGTCAACCTCTGGTTCGAGCGCAACCGTGGTCTGGCGCTGGCCGTGATTCTGTGTGGCACCGGGCTGATGGCGATGATTCTGCCGCCCCTGTTGTCGCGGCTGATTGCGGCCTATGGCTGGCAAGCTGGATTTATTGCATTGGGGGCGATGCCCTTGCTGTTTACGCTGCCCTTTTCATTGATGTGGTTGCGCCTGCCGGCACAGCACGTCAGTAATGAGGCTACGACGCAGAAGGCGCTCCCGGAGCTGACCGGGATGTCTTTCAAACAAGCATTACGTTCGGGGACGTACTGGGGTTTTAACGTCGCGTTGATTCTGTCTGTGTCGTTGACCGTCGGCATGGTCACCAATATGGTGCCGATGCTGCAAAGCAAGGGTTTGAGCGCCCAGCTAGCGACTCAGATTTTCAGTACTTTTGGTATTTCCATTATCGGCGGGCGTTTGTTGGTGGGCTACTTGCTGGACCGCTATTCACCTTCCTTAGTGGCTGCGGTGAGCTTGGCGCTACCCGCGTTGGGCTGTGCGATCTTCCTCTTTAGCGGCGCGCAGAGCATACCGCTGCTGGTGCTTGCTACCCTGTGCATCGGCGCCAGTGCCGGCGCAGAATTCGATTTGGCGGCCTTCCTGATTGCGCGCTATTTCGGCCTGAAAGACTACGCGCGGATCTTTGGTTTGCATTTGTGCCTGATCACCATTGTTTCCGGACTGGTGCCCATGTTGTTCGGTCATCTTTATGATGTTTACGGCAGTTATTCAGCGGTGCTGGTGTGTTGTTTCTGCTGTGCCCTTATCGGTCCGACCATTTTGTTGTGGTTGAAGATGGAACCGGCATTTCTGGCGCACCAGCAACATCTGCAGCAACGGGAACACGCCTGAGCCCCACCTGAGGATGAACGTGACATGAGCATGGACAAACACGCAATCGAGCACTTCTTGCACGGGCAGGTCGACTGCTGGAACAGGGGCGACAAAGAGGGCTTTTTTGCCTATTACCGCAGCGTCTCGGCCAATGGCTTGAGTATCGAATACGTCGGCAGATCCCAGCACGATGCCTGGCAAGTTCTGGATGGCATGTGGGCGCAACAGCAACCGAAGATTCGCGTCGAGGTGCGCCAGTGCATCGTCAATGGCAATGAAGCAGCGTGCCATCACCTGAATGCCTTTCGCGAGCAGGAAGGAGGTATCGAGACGATCGAGTTGTATCGGTTCGAAGAGGGGCAGTTGTTCGTGCGTTATTTCATCAACCAGTAATGGTTAATCACCTGAGTGCGCACAACCTTGTCAAAAAGGCTGTGCGCATTGGCGGCCTAGAGGCCGTCGGTGGAATAGGACAGCTGTCGCCATAGCTCGATTTCCGCGAGCATTTTGTTGAGCTTGTCGCTGACTTGATGGTAAGCATCGGAGCCCGCCAGGTAACGCAACGGTGGATGCTCACTGTTGGCCAAGTGCACCAGCGCGGCACCCAACTTCGCGGGATTACCGGTTTGCTGGTGGTTATAGGCGGCCGAAGCGCCCTTGACCTTGGCGGTGAATGCGGCGTAATCCTCTAGCCCACGGGTACCAAAGACAGCGGAGCTGGGATCGAGAAAGTCGGTGCGGAAAACGCCGGGTTCCACCAGCGTGACCTTGATGCCGAACTGCGCCACTTCCAGGGCCAGGGATTCGGAAAAACCTTCCACGGCAAACTTTGACGCGCAGTACAACGCCGCACCGCCCATCCCCAGCATGCCGGCCATTGAAGACACGTTGAATACCTGGCCGCTACGTTGCTGACGCATGATGGGCAATACGGCGCGACAGACGTTGAACACACCAGATACGTTAGTCGCGAACTGCTTGTCGGCTTCGCTTTTGAAGTTGTCTTCAAAGGGCGCCAGTTGGCCATAACCGGCATTGTTGACCAATACATCGATTCGGCCAAAATGCGCGACGGCAGTCTCTGCTGCGGCAAGCGCCTGGGCTTCGTCGGTAACATCCAGGGCCACCGCCCACACGCGCTCACCGTACTCAGCGAAGACTTTTTGCAGCGGTTCGATACGCCGGCCACTGGCCACAACGCGGTCACCGTCGGCTAATGCGGCTTTGGCAATCGCGGCACCCAGGCCTCGGGCCGCACCGGTAATAAACCAGACTTTGTTCATTGTGTCGCTCCATTCGTTATGCAAAAAAAGCCGCGCTGTAGGAGCGAGCGTGCTCGCGATGGTCGTCAACGATAACGCGTATTTGCTGGATAACACGCGGTGCTCTGGAATCCATCGCGAGCAAGCTCGCTCCTACAATATCCAGCGACGGTCAGTCGCGGTTGGCCGCTTCCCAGGCTTTCAGATCGAAACCCTCGGCGGCGGCTTCGGCTGCCGTCAGCTTGGGCGCGCGGGTAAGAATCTTGCGCGCCGCCATGTGGTCGCCCATGCGATTGCAGGACTCCACGGCCACCAGGCGGTCATTGCGGAAACACAGCACTGAGAGTTGTTTGTCTTTGGCCGAGCCAAGGAGAACCGTGCTGTCGTAGCCGGTGGAGAGACCGGCAATCTGTAGCTTCAGGTTGCCCTGATCGGTCCAGAACCAGGGCAGGGCGCTGTAGGGTGCCGATTTGCCCATCAAGCGTGCGGCCACGGCGCGGGCCTGATCGACGGCGTTCTGCACCGACTCGAGGCGGGTGTGGCGTTCATCGTTTTGCAGGCAAGGGAAGCTGGCGACATCGCCCAATGCGGAAATTCGCGGGTCAGAGGTGAGCAGGGTGGCGTCGACCTTGATGCCGTTCTCGATCGCCAGGTCCGCCTCTGTCGCCAGTTGAGCATTAGGGATTACACCGATACCGAATACCACCAGGTCGGCGGGCAGGACACGACCGTCAGCGGTTTGTACGGCGCAGACTTTTCCATTGTCACCATCAATGCGACTCAATCCCTCGCGGAAGTCGAAGTGCACACCCCATTGTTCATGTGCCTGGCGGAACAGCTCGGACATCTCCCTCGATACCGCTCGCGCCATCGCCCGTTCAGCCAGTTCCAGCACATGGACATTGGCCCCCAGTGCTGCCGCCACTGCTGCGAACTCCAGACCGATGAACCCGGCGCCGATCACCACCACGTTGCGTGCTTCTTTAGCCAGCGGCGCCAAGGCATCGGCATCGGCTTTGGTCTTGATCCCGAACACTTGCGGCAGCTCGGCGCCAGGCACCGGCAGCGGCCGGTTGTGCGCACCGGTGGCCAATACCAAGTGGTCATAACTGACCGCATCACCCGAGGCCAGCACCACGCGACGGTTCAGGCGGTCAATGGCCGTCGCCTGGCCGTGCAACAGCTCGATTCGTTGGGTGGCATAAAAGTCGGCAGGACGAAACAGCAGGTTGGTTTCCTGGATCTTGCCGAGCAGGTAAGCCTTGGACAATGGCGGCCGCTGGTAGGGCAGGCCAGGTTCATCGCCGATCAGGGTAATGCGCCCGTCATAGCCTTCCTGACGCAGGGAAGCAGCGACCTGAAAACCGGCCTGGCCAGCACCGACGATAACGACTGAGGCGAGGGTCATGAGAGCTCCTTGAAGCGCATTCAGAATTGCGATGACGGCAGGTGCAGAACCATGCCGTCCATCTCTTGGCTGATGATCAACTGACAGCTCAAGCGGCTGTTGTCACGGCGTTCGAAGGCGTATTCGAGCATGTCGTTTTCCATGCTTTCCGGCGCCTGGACTTTGCTCAGCCAGGCCTCGTCGACATAGGTGTGACAGGTGGCGCAACTGCAAGCGCCACCGCAGTCGGCAGGAATGCCCGGCACCGAGGCGAAGGTCGCGGCTTGCATCACCGATTGGCCGATGTCACCTTTGACCTGATGGGCCGTGCCGTTATGTTCAATAAACGTCAATGTGGGCATGTTCTGCTCCGATTCTTGTTGAGGGGCTCAGGATTGGATGGGAACTGTTTGGGCATTGAAGCGCGGCACTCGCCCCAGGGTCAGTAGCAGCAGTGGACCGATCAGGCAGCAAGCGGCGCAGTACATCAGCATCGCGGTGTAGGAACCGGTGCGTGCCAGCATGTAGGCGAAGAGCAACGGAGCCAGCGCCGAGGCGACGGTGTTCAAACCTTGATGGACACCAAACAGGCGGCCGTACTCGCGCAAGCCGAAGTAGCGTGCTATCAGGAAGGCGGCAATATCGAATTCTGCCCCGGCACCAAAACCAACCAGCACCGCGGCCAGCGTCAGGGGCGCCAATTCTGTGGTTGGGCTCAGGTAGATGAAACAGCCAACAGCCGGCAGCATCAGGCTGAGCGCAGACACCGCCGGTGGCCACAGGCGATCGAGCAGGTAGCCGATCAACATGCGGCCGAAGATCAGCGAGACACCAAAACCGCTGAAGACCGTAGCGGCCTGCGCGGCGGAGAGCCCCCTTGCTTGCAGCAGGGGGATGGTGCTGGTAACCATCCCGACAACCGAAGACACCACCAGGCTCAGCGCCAGGTTGCAGGTCCAGAGTTTCAGCGAGCCCATGCCTTCCTGAAAACTGACGCCGGACAATTGTTCCAGCGCCGTGCCGTCGTCGCGTCGACCTGCCGCTTCGGGCAGCTTGAACCACAGCAGAATCAACGGCAGCAGTACCAACAGGTTGAGTAGCGCGAGAATCACGAAGGCGGCGCGCCAATCCCATTGCTCAATGCCCCATGACAATAGCCGGGGAATGGTGGCTGCGGTGATGCCGGTGCCGGACAGACCAATGGCCAGGGCCAGGCCGCGATTGCGGTCGAACCAAAGGCTTGTCAGTTGCGTCCAGGTGACCGCCAATGCGCCCATGCCGACGATGGGCAGCAATGCAAAAGCGATGTACATCGACCAGATCGAATGGGTCAGCTGAGTAGTCGCCAGATAACCAAGCGACAAGAGCAGCAGGGATATAACCGTGACGCGCTTCATGCCGTAGCGCAGGTTGAACCAACCTACTAACTGCAATGCCACCACAGCGCCACCAAATAGAAAGGTGATGCAGGCCTGCAGTTCGCTTTTGCTCCAGCCGAAGGCATCACCGAGCGGCAGGACCAATGTGCCAAAGCCATAGAGAAGGGCAGCGTTGATGCTGATGGCAACACCGGCGACAGACAAAATGAGGATTTTCCAGCTCTGCCGGAATTCACGCGGATCGATTGCCGCTTCGTTTTTAGACGGGTGCATAGGGTTGGCTTCCTTATTGGTTTTGTTGAGCCAAGCACTGCTACCGGTGGTGTTTTTGGCCACCGTCAGCAGATTCTTTGAACAGAATCTGATCTTTTATTCAGCATAAAATCAGAAATTTCGCTTTGTCCAGCAGAGCTATCTGACTCATAGACAAACGAATTTCCTGCGTGACACCTACCTTTGAATCAATCTGGAGCCAGCCGTGTTCAACATTGTGGGAGCGAGCTTGCTCGCGATGAGGCCGGGACATTCAACCTGAATGTCGCCTGCCAGGCCGCTATCGCGAGCAAGCTCGCTCCCACACTTGTTCAGCGGCGATTGCCAGCATATCCGCGATAAAAATTAATTGCACATAAAATAAAATAGTGTTCATAATTTACCGAGGCTGGACCTGGTAAAGGAGAAAAAAATGAGTTCAGAAACAGCGCAATTCAAAGCCGTGGCAGACCGTAGCCGCTGCTGTGGTTATGGTTTATGTACCGCGATCTGCCCAAGCCTGTACAAACTTGATGCCGATGGCTTGGTGTACTTCGACGACGCCCGTGTACCGCCGGAGTTGGAGGAAGAGGCCCGTGAAGGCGCTGCCGCCTGCCCCGCGGAAGCCATCTGGCTTGAGCCCATCACCGCGCAAAACGAAGCCGTTTAATGGCGTGAGCGTCAGTCGTCACGTGATAACCACTGAGTTGAGGATGTGCGGATGGGACGTCTACAGAACAAAGTTGCGTTGATTACCGGGACCGGGGGTGGTCAGGGGCGGGCTGCGGCGCTGCGCTTTGCCCGAGAGGGGGCGATTGTGGTTGGTTGCGACTTTATTGCCGAAGGCCATGAGGAGACAGCAGCGTTGATGCGAGCCGAGGGGTTTACCCTGTATGGCTCGGCCCCCGTGGACCTGGGTGATCATGAACAGGCCAAGGCCTGGATCGATGACGCCGTCGCCGAACATGGCCGCATCGACATTCTTTACAACAATGCTTCCGCTGCACGTTTCGGGCCGGTCAACGAGATGTCGATCGAAGACTGGCAGTTCACCATGCGCAACGAAATCGATCTGCTGTTCTATACCACCAAATATGCCTGGCAGCACTTGGCCGAACAGCGTGGGGTGATCATCAACGTCTCTTCCACCGCCGCCTGGGGCGGCTCGAAAGTCACGGGTATTGCCGCGCATTCGGCGGCTAAGGGCGCCGTCGTGTCCTTCACTCGCCAAGTGGCTGTAGAAGGCGCGCCGTTCGGTATCCGCGCGGTCAGCTTGAGCCCGGGCTTTATCGCCACTCCAGGCACCCGGCCATTTCTGGAAGACGCCAAAGTTCGCGCCATGCTGCTGGACGGCGTATTGATGGACCGTCCTGGTGAGCCTGAGGAAGTGGTCGCGATGGCGGTATTTGTCGCCTCGGATGAAGCGTCGTTCATTACCGGTTCGGACTTCGTCATCGACGGCGGGTTGCTGGCGATCTGACACTCTTGGCGTCAGGGCAGGTGCCACAGGCACCGTTTCATCTCGAACAATAACAAGGTGAATAACGTGGACATCATCGGTATCGGTTACATGGGCTTCGAAACCCCCAACCTCGAGGCGTGGCGTGAGTACGGCCCGCAGGTGATGGGCTTTGGCATCGGCAAGAATCCCGAGAGTGACCCTGAGTCGCTGTACTTTAAAATCGACGATCGCCGCCACCGCTTCGCTTTTCACCCAGGCAAGGTCGACCGCATTGCCTATATCGGCTGGGAAGCGGTAGGGCGCATGGCGTTTGAAGATGGCATCAAGAAGCTCGCGGCGGCCAATGTCGAATACACCCGTGGCGATGCTCAGTTGTGTGAAAAGCGTGGTGTGCGCGAATTGGTGCGTTTCCGCGACCCGGTGGGCTACCAGCACGAATTGTTTTACGGGCAAAAGTGGCTGCCGCGTTCGTTCCAGCCAGGGCGGCCACACAGCGGTTTCCTCGCCGATGAACGGGGGGCGGGTCATGTGGTGCTGATCACCCCGGACTACACCCCGGAACTGGAAGACTTCTTGCTCAACGTCATGGGTTTCAGCTGGTATGGCGCCGGTGCGGGCAAAGGGCGCACCGGTTTCTTTCGCTCAAAACTCAACCATCACACCAGCCATGACATTGCCTACGGTCACGGCCCGGGACGCATGGGGGTGCAGCACGTCGGGCTGTTTGTGCGCAAGGTGCGCGATGTTGGTGAAACCTACGACATTGTACGTCAGCGCGAACTGCCGATGATGATGACGCTGGGCCAGCATGCCCAGGATCCACACCTGTCGTTCTACCATTTCACTCCGTCTGGCTTTGCTTTCGAGACCATTGCCGAAGTTGAGCCATGGCAAGGCGATCCGTTCGAGCTGAACCCGGAAAAACTCAGCCTGTGGGGTCACGAAATGGTCGGTCCGATTCTCGGTACCAGCGTCAAAACGCCGGAAGAAGTGCTCGACGCCGAGTACCTGCCCATCTATCTGGCCAAGCGCTGACGTGCGCCTGGCACGGGTCGAGGTAGGCGGGCAGGCGTCCTGGGCGTTGCTGGATGCGCAAACCGAGCGCTTGCGGCGGATCAACGCACCGTTCACCCAGTGGGCCGGGTTAGGGGCGGATCTTGCGTTGAACGCCCTGGACCTTGCTGGCGAATGGTTGCCGTTGTCGGCTGCGCGCCTGCTGGCGCCACTGGAGCCGGGCAGTCGGGTGTTTGGCGTGGGGCTCAATTACCTCAGTCACCTCAAGCGCCTGGGCAGTGATGCGCCGGCGCACCCGCTGGCCTACATTAAGCCAGAGTCAGCGATGGTCGGTGCTTATGACGAGATCGATTATTCACCGCTGACTACCCAGCTCGATTACGAGGTCGAATTGGTCGCTATCGTAGGCCGGCCATTGCTCGATGAACCCCATGCCAGCAGCTGTCTATTGGGATATACGGTGGGCAATGACATCAGTGCGCGGGATGCCGGTAAACAGATAGGCCGTCTGGACCTGTTGACGCAGAAAGCCATGGACCGCACCACCCCGGTGGGGCCCTGGATTGTGACGGCGGACGAACTGGGTGTCACGGGGCAACCTGCACTGGATATGCGCCTGAGTGTTAACGATGAACTGCGCCAGCAGGACAATACCCGGCAAATGATTTTTACCCTGGATGAGCTGCTCAATTATCTGGATGCACGCATCAGTTTGCGTCCGGGTGACCTGGTGTTTACCGGTTCCACCCACGGTGTGGGTCTGGAAAGCGGGCGTTTTTTGCGGCCGGGTGATCGGGTCGAGGCGCACATCGAAGGCATCGGCCGCCTGCGCAATACCATTGCTGCACCACGCCAGCTCAGCCCCGCGCGCGGGGTCGGACGCCTGGGCCAACCGCTGGATAAGTAACCGCTGATTTCGATAGCTGATTTTAATGGGTGTGGACGCTGAGGAGTGATGATGAGCGAGGGTTCGGCGTGGGCGCCATTTCGCAATAATGCATTCCGCGGCTTATGGCTGGCGGGCGCAGTGGTCAATATGGCGATCTGGATGCAAACGGTCGCTGCGGCGTGGATCATGACCACGTTGACAACGTCGGCGGCGATGGTCTCTCTGGTGCAAACCGCCGTGACCCTGCCGGTATTCCTGTTTGCCTTCCCCGGAGGGGTGATTGCCGATCGGGTGGACCGCCGCAGTTGGTTGATCATTACGCAGTGCATGATGCTGTTCGCCGCGCTGGTGCTGTGCCTGCTGGCTTACAGTAAACACTTGGAAACCTGGGGATTACTGGTGTTTACTTTTGTTCTGGGCACCGGCAGTGCGTTGGGAATGTCGGCGTGGATGGTGACCATGGTCGGTGTACTTTCCCGTGACCAGGTGCCGGCGGCCGTCTCGTTGAACGGTATTGCCATCAACGCTACCCGCGCATTGGGGCCGGCGCTTGCCGGTGCCTTGATTGCCTACTGGAACACCACCTCGGTGTTCTTGGTGATAGCACTGTGTATGTTGGCGGTAATGATGTTTCTGTTCCGCCTGGTGCCAAATCCGCCCGCGGTGGGCTTGCCGCCGGAAACCCTGACGGGAGGCATGCGCAGTGGACTGCGCTACATCCGCCATTCGGCGGTGCTGTTCAGTGCCATGAAACAGGTATTGGTATTTACCAGCAGCGCCAGTGCTTTGTGGGCGTTGATGCCGCTGGTGGCCAAGCAGGAATTGGGCATGGACGCCGGTGGTTATGGCTTGCTCATGGCATTTCTTGGCGGCGGCGCCGTGCTGGCTGCACTCAACTTGCCGCGTCTGTATCGCGTATTGAGCATGCGTTATCTGCTGGTGTGCGGCGCCGTCGCCTTTGCCCTCGCGACCCTCACCGCTGCGCTATCCCACAACCGCTATGGGGTCTGCGCGATGATGCTGCTTGCCGGTTTTGGCTGGATGGCGGTCAACGCGACGATCTCCACGGTTGTACAGACTTATGCCGCCAACTGGGTGCGCGCGCGAGTCGCGTCGGTCTATGTGCTGACCTTGATGGGGTCGATGGCCGCCGGCGGTGCGATCTGGGGGGCACTGGCGCAGTATTTGGGTTTGACCCAGAGCCTGTTGCTCTCAGCGCTCTTGTTGCTGGTCGGCATTGTGCTGACCCGCAACGGTCGCGTGGAATTGGGCCAGGAGGCGGACTTCGCCGAAGTGCAATTGACCGACAAACTGCAGCTGGCCAGTCCAGTGTCCTATTCAGACGGTCCTGTTTCGGTGGAGATCGTTTACCAGGTGACGGGGCCAGACCGGGATGACTTTCTGCCAGCCGTCTATGCCGTGGGCAAAACGCGCCGGCGCAACGGTGCGCAAAACTGGCGCCTTTACCGCGACATGGCAGATCAACAGCTTTACAGCGAGCGTTTTATTGTCGAGTCCTGGCTGGAATACTTGCGCCAGCAGATGCGCGTGACCCAGGCAGACCATGCCCAAGAGCTTGTCATCGAGCGTTTTCGTCGCGAGGACCTGCAAACCCGTCGGCTGATCTATCAGCCGCTCGAGAAACTATCTGACTAAAGTGTTCGATTAATTCCCAGATAAAACTTTTACGTCGTTATTCATTCTCAGGCTAGAATGGCGCCACCTTAAAGTTTCTGGATCGGGCATGGACCTCACTGACGTCAACGACAGCACCAAATCGGCGGGCGCGACAATCGTCAAGCCCGTTTCCAACGCCATACGCATCCTGCGTTACCTCAGCGAGGTCGGGACACCGGAACGTTCGGTGGACGTCGCCCGGCAATTGAAGATCAACCCCAGCACCTGTTTCAACATCCTGCGCACGCTGGTGCAAGAGGAGGTGGTCGACTTCAGTGCCATGTCCAAGCGCTATTCGGTGGGTCTGGGCCTGGCGCGCCTGGTTGAACAATTGGTCAGTCAGGGGCATCGCGTACAAATGGCCAAACCCCTCTTGCAGAACCTGGCTGCGCGCCAACGGGTGACCATCACCTTGTGGCGCAAGATGAGTACTGACCGCATTGTCATTGTCAGCTCCGCTGCCAGCCCGACCGATGTGCGCATCGACATGGCCGAAGGCCAACGTCTGCCGATTCTGATGGGGGCCAGCGGACGCTTGTTCGCCACTCAGATCGACCTCGACGACCCGGAGTTGCAGCGCAGTTTTGAGTCAATTCGCTGGGCCCAGCCGCTGTCGCTGGAGGTTTATCGCGAAGAAGTGAGGCAAGCTGCCGAACGTGGATGGGCAATGGACGATGGGCATTTCTCGGGGGGGATTCTTGCCATTGCAGCGCCGGTCTACTCACCGACCAACAGCATCGACTTCACTGTTTCAGCGGTGATGTTCCGCGGTCAACGCGATGAAGAGGGCCTTGCCGAACTGGGCAAGGCACTGATCGAGTTCTGTGGCGAAGTGGCGGGCGTTCTTTACTGAAACGCGCCGTTATTCGCGTACCAGCAGCAGGCTGCCCCCCAGTGGGCCACCACCTGCTGCCACCGTACTTACGCGGTGATCGCGGGTTTGCCGGCCATCGGCACGGCCCCACAGTTGCAGGCACGCTTCGTGTACGTAACCCAGCCCATGGGTGCGTCCGCCAGAGAGTTGTCCGCCATTGGTGTTGATTGGCAAGCTGCCATCCAGTGCTATGCGCGTACCACCCTCGACGAATGCGCCGCTTTCCCCGGTAGGGCACAGGCCCAGGGCTTCCAGCCAGATCATGGTCAAAATCGAAAAACCGTCATACAGCTGCGCGGATTCGACGTCTTGCGGGGTGTAGTCGGTTCGCGCCCACATCATCTGGCCGGCATCGAAGGCTGCCATCTTGGTCAGAGAGATCTGGTCCCATGACCAGGGCTGGTTCAACGCGGCCCCCATGGCCTCGATGCGGATCGGTTTATTGGGCTGGTCCTGGGCGATATCGCGACGTGACAGGATGATAGCGGTGGAGGCATCGCAATGCACATCGCAGTCGAACATGCGCAGCGGTGAGGAAATCATCCGCGATGCCATGTAGTCATCCATGCTCATCGGTGTACGAAACACCGCTTTGGGATTGCGCATGGCGTTCTGTCGACACGTCAGGGCTATTTGCGCCAACTGCTCGGTACGGGTGCCGTATTCATGGAAGTGACGTTGAGCGTACATCGCCATCAGGTTAATACCCGATTGCACGTTGAATGGCGTGAACCACTGCCAGGCATAGCTGCTGTCGCGTCCTTGGGTTTTGTTGGTCAGAGCCCCCACTTGTTTGTTGACCATGCGAGCCGAGGCTTCGGTGATGGTGCGAAATACCAGGACGTGTTTACACAGGCCAGCCGCAATCGCCATGGCACCGTTGATTACGCCGGTGAGTGGGCCGGGCCCTTCGTAACCACCGCCGTACCAGTTGACATTGAGCCCCAGGGCACTTTTCAGCGCGGTGGGACCGACGGGTGAAAACGGGTCGCCATTGTTGTTGTCACCCGGCCAGCAGGCCACGCCATCAATGTCGCTGCGTTGCAGGCCCGCGTCGGCGATGGCTTCCAGGCAAGCATCCAGGGTCAGACGCATCGCTGACTTGTTCGACGGTCGCCCGACTTCCGATTGACCGATGCCGGTGATGGCTACGTCTTTCTCATAACGATGATCGAACATCACTGATCCTTTTCGAACAGGGGCAACCAGACATCCTCGACATTGAGGAAGCTGACCCATACCGGCATGTTGATATGCACCTCCGTGACCGGAGTACCTACCACGTTGCTCACGAACTGCAAGCCGGCTTGTTCAGCCAGTTCGATGATCGCCACTACATAGGGTACTTCCACGTCGGGAGCCCAGGCCTGGTAGTTAACGGTGTAGCTGAGCACTTTGCCTTTGCCGGACACCGCCTCTGGCGCCACCTCAAAGCTTGCACAGTGTGGGCAGAGTGGGGCGGGCGGATGGAAATACCGGCTGCAGGCCGCGCAGCGATGAACGAGCAATTCGCCCTGTTCGCCGCCTTGCCAGAAGGCGCGGTTGTCGGCGTTGAGTGCAGGAAGTTTTCTAGGCATCAGCGGTCCGCAGGTGAGAGTTTGACTTGAAGTCACACAGTATCATTTGTACATATTTTCTAAAAGTGTCATATATACGCACCGACGAAGGCACGAATCGACCATACGTGCCACAAAACAACAGCAAGAGGATTTCGCGATGTCCCAGTCACTACTGGACAAGAGGGTAGTCGTCACCGGCGGGTTTGGTGCGCTTGGCAGCACACTTGGCAAATTCCTGCTGGCGCGTGGCGCCCGGGTCGCCTTACTGGATCGCAGCGAGGCGCCAGCTGCCTTGCTGGACACGGAAAATCTGCTGTGCCTGGGCGGTGTTGACCTGACCTCGGCAGCGTCGGCCAGCGCAGCGTTCGATCAGGTCGCAGCGCAGTTGGGCGGCATAGATGGGTTGGTCAACGTTGCGGGCGGTTTTGCCTGGGAGACTGTCGAAGGCGGTAGCCTGGAGACTTGGGATCGCCTCTATCAGATGAACGTGCGTACCGCAGTGGTCAGTTGCCAGTCGGCGCTGTCGCGCTTGGTGGCCTCAAACGCGGGACGCATCGTCAATATTGGCGCACTGGCTTCGATCAAAGCCGCAACGGGTATGGGGGCTTATGCCGCCTCCAAGTCTGGTGTCGCCCGGTTGACCGAAGCGCTCGCCGAAGAACTTAAAGATCGTGGCGTGACGGTCAACGCTGTTTTGCCCAGCATCATCGACACGCCAGCCAACCGTGTCGACATGCCCGATGCCGACAGCAGCCGCTGGGTGACTCCGGACGCGTTGGCGGCGGTGGTCGCGTTTCTGTTATCCGACGAAGCTGCTGCGGTAACCGGTGCGCTGCTGCCAGTGGGGGGCCGCGTATGAGACTGGTGACCTATACCGATGCTGAAGGCTTTGACCGCGCTGGCGCGTTGCTCAATAAGGATCAGCAGGTGCTCGATCTGCAAAGCGCCTACCGTTTACTGGAAAGTCGCGAGAGTGTGGCGCTGAGCAGTATTCTCGCCTTGGTGGAGGCCGGTGAGCCGGCGTTGGAGTTGGCCCGCTCGCTGGTTGCCAAGGCTCCTACGGCTGCGGTGCTGGAACGTGCCACGGTAAAACTGCGCGCGCCGATCCAGCCGCCCCCGCAAATGCGCGACTGTTCCTGCTTTGAATTGCACCTGCGCCAGAGCTTCGCCGCGGCCCGTCGCGCCCGTGCACTGCGCACTGATGATCCGGAAGCCACCTTGAAGGCAATGAACACTCGCGCCGACGACAGGGTGATCGAGACCTTCAACAAACAGCCCATCTACTACAAGGGCAATCGTTTTGCGGTCATCGGTATCGACGATGAATTCCAATGGCCGAGCTTCAGCCGGGCGATGGATTTCGAACTGGAGTTCGGTTGCTACATCGGCAAGCGTGGCAAGGACATCACTCGTGAAGCCGCCCGTGCGCATATCGTCGGGTACACCATCTTCAACGACATGAGTGCCCGCGACGCCCAGGCCCTGGAAATGCCTGGCATGCTGGGCCCGGCCAAGAGCAAGGATTTCGACACGGCCAACATCATGGGGCCGTGCCTGGTGACCGCCGATGAACTGGGCGATCCCTACGACCTGAATATGGTGGCCCGGGTCAATGGGGAGGAGTGGGGGCGCGGCAATACCCGTGACATGCGCTGGAGCTTTGAAGACGTGATTGCCCACGTGTCGCGCTCGGAAACCCTGTACCCCGGAGAGTTTCTGGGTTCCGGCACGGTCGGCAACGGCTGCGGCCTGGAGCAATTGCGCTATTTGAAACCTGGCGACGTGGTCGAGCTGGAAATCGACGGTATTGGTGTGCTGCGGACTCAGGCGGGTAAGCTGCCTGGCAAGGACTGACGCTTACTTGAATTTTGCCAAGGAATTCGCTTGCCACTCGAAAGTGAATTATATGTACATAAATATCGAAAGTGTCTTATATTTAGTTTAGACCATTGTCGTGACGCTCTGAGTAGGAGGCAATCATGCTAACAAGAACAAGCCCCGTATTGTCTGATGGAACCAAGGTCTCGGACCTCATCTATCCATCCAGCCGTGAAGTGCAAATGCGCGTGTTGTCTGACCGCGAAATTTACGACCTGGAGATGGAAAAAATCTTCGGCAAGATCTGGGTACTCCTGGGTCACGAGTCGGAAATCCCCAATTCCGGAGATTTCATGGTTCGTGACATGGGCTCTGACTCGGTCATTGTTGCCCGCGGCAAGCAGGGCGAAGTGTTTGTGACCCTCAACGTGTGCCCGCATCGCGGCATGCGCATCAGCACCGCCGACTGTGGCAACACGCAAATTCACAAATGCATCTATCACGGCTGGGCCTTCCGCCCCAATGGTGATTTCATCGGCTCGCCCGTCGAGCGCGAATGCATGCATGGCAAGATGCTTCCCAAAGAAGAACTGGGTCTGAAAAAGGCTCGGGTCACCTTGTATGGCGGCCTGGTATTCGCCACCTGGAACATTGAAGGACCTTCGTTTGATGAGTTCCTCGGTGATGCAAAATGGTATTACGACATACTGTTTTGTCGCTCCGACAAGGGCATGGAAGTGCTCGGCCCACCGCAGCGCTTTATCGTCAACGCCAACTGGAAAACTGCTGGTGAGCAATCCGCCGCTGACGGTTTCCACACGCTGACCTTGCACCGTTGGTTGGGCGAAGTGGGTAACTACGCCAAGAAAGGCGAGGGCGAAACAGCCGACCTCAGCCCGGAAATGATCGGCGTCGAAATCAGTTCGCCGCACGGCCATGCGCTGCGTTGCATTGACCTGGCGCGCAAGATCAAGCGCCTGACCGGCCTCGATCCGGCAGAGCTCACCGTGCAGGAGAAGTTAGAGGCATTGCCTCCCGCCGGCATGACCGCTGACATGGTTGAGCAACTGGCACGCAACCTGTCAGAAGACCAGTTGAAAGTGCTCACCAGCATGCCGCCGCAAGTCGGTGGGATGTTCCCGAACATTCTTTTCGGCTTTGTTTACATTCCGCAGCCGGATGGCAGCGTAGTCGGCTCGATGACCCTGCACGCTTACGTGCCGCGCGGGCCGGACAAGCTGGAGTTCGTCAACTGGGTGTTTGCCGAGAAGGACGCTTCCCCTGAGTTGCGCGACAAGATGCTCAAGCAAACCATCCAGCTGTTCGGCACCTCTGGCATGGTCGAGCAGGATGACTCCGATACCTGGCCACACATGACCCTGGCCGCCAAAGGTGCGATGGGCCGCAAGAGTACGCTGAAATACCAGGCCTGTTTTGAAACGGGAGCACCTGAGGGCTGGCCGGGTCCCGGCATCGTCAACGAAGGCTTCACCAAGGACGATACCCAGTGGCACTGGTGGTTGTACTGGCACGAGCTGATGACTGCACCGGACGAGCAATAAGCGTCCGTTGGCCCCGGTTCGATTGCGGTCCTCGCGGGCCGCAGTCGCAGGTAACAGCATTAACAAGTACAAGAATAAAAGTGAGGGAATGACTCATGGCTCAGGTTCAACAACGCGGTGTGGAGGATATCCAGCCGGGTTCCCCTGTCGGTACCAAGCGGGTGCCGGTGGGCTCGCCGATCTACAACGATGTGGTGACCTTTCTCTACGAGGAAGCCACGCTGCTCGACCAGATTCGCCTGCAAGAGTGGGCCGAACGCCTGGACACCGACCTGGTGTACACCGTGCCGTTGCGCCAGACTCGCGTGGCGTCCGAGCTCAGAACCACTATTGTGCGCAGTGTTCAGCATTACCACGATGACTACCGTTCGATCATGGGCCGCATTTTGCGCTTGTCCGGCAAAAGCGCCTGGGCGGAAGATCCGCCCTCGCGTACCCGGCGTCTGGTGACCAACGTGTTTGTCGAAGAAACCGACAAGAGCGATGAGTTTGTGGTGACCAGCTACCTGATGCTGACCCGTAGCCGTTTCAACGATCACCGTGTCGATATCATCAGCGGTGAGCGACGTGATGTGCTGCGCCTGCATGAGGCAGGGTTCAAGTTGTCCCGGCGCGAAGTCATCATTGACCAGGCGGTGCTCGGCACGCCCAATCTGGCCGTCTTCCTCTAGGTTGCATCGGCGGTCCGGTTCTAACCCGGAACGCCGCGTCCTGAGGGCATTGACGGCGCTGCTGTTGACGCAAGAGTGGCAAGGCTAAAGCTTCTGCCTCAGCCACTCCTGGTCCTGAGCACACAACCTCAACTGTTCGTGGCTGAAGTCCAGGGTCGATCCCTTCATTCGGAGCGCCTGTGCCGCGCGTTCGGGTTGCTGGCTGTAGCAGCGGGCGCTGTTCACCGCATGAACTTGCTCGTCGAGGTTGAAGGCGCGTCCCATCGAGATGAGGGTACAGCGGCGTAGTAGCAATGCGGCTTCGGAGACTTCTTCGGTGAGGGCATTGAGTGCCCAGCGTGCCATGCCTTCGCGAAGATTAATGCCGGAGTAGGGGGCGGGCCCTTCGATCATTGTGCCGTTCACTTCCCAGGTCAGCGCTTCTTTGCCATCGCGTATCAAGGTGGCGCGGGTGCGGTTGTCGATGCGCTGGTCGACGCTAATGTCATAGCGGCGTTGGTGGCTGCCTCGCGCGGCCGCTGCAATGGCCAGACCCGCCAGGTCGAGCAGGTGGGTGCATTGATGGCTGGCGTCAGTTTGCCGGGTGACGGAGTGAGCTATACGGTCCAGTTTCATGCCCAGCAACTGCTGTAATTGAACGCACGCCTGCGGGCACATGGTATAGGGAAAGCGCAACGCTTCACCGCCGATGGCCGTGACTTCACCTTCATGGTGATGAACCCATGCACGGAAGTGGTGGAAGTCGTCTTTCAGAGCGGCCCGGACTTCACCTGTGCCTTCGGCTTGATGAGTAATGATGTCTACGCGGCGACGAAATACAGTCATCCTCAATATCCTTGTTCCAGTACTGCTCAGTCTGAAGAAATACGCTATATTTAGACACTATAACCAAGAATGTTCACTAAAAACAAAAAAACGGAGTGGCTATGGCACTGCTAAATGAACAGGTTGCGCTGATTACGGGTGCGGGTGGCGGAATCGGGCGCGGCATCGCGCTGAACTTTGCCAAAGAGGGGGCCGCTGTGGTGGTTGCCGAACTGGATGTCACCAGTGGCGAGGCCGTAGTCGCCGAACTGCAAGCGCTGGGCGCCAAGGCGGTATTCATCAAGACCGACGTGTGCAGCAAGACCGATATCGAAGCCGCCGTGCAATTGGCCGTTGATCAATTTGGTGGCCTGGACATCCTTGTCAACAACGCCTTTGCGCCAACCCCCAATGTCCTTCTGGAAGAAAAAACCGATGCAATGCTGGAGCAAACCCTCGGCTCTACGGTATGGGCTGCCTGGTGGGCAATGAAAGCCGCGCTACCTCATATGAAAGTGCGGGGCGGCGGCAAGATCATTAACTTCTACTCCATCGATATCGAGATCGGTGCCTGGCTGCACGGCGACTACAACACGGCGAAGTCTGCGATCGTCGGACTTACCCGCAGCGCAGCGTCTGAGTGGGGGCGTTTTAACATCCGTGCCAATGCCATTGCTCCTACCGCAATGGGTGCCACCTTCCACAAACTCGCCGCAGAGAACCCCGGCTTTGCCGAAATGTCCGCTTCGATGCGTCCACTGGGCCGCTGTGGCGAGCCTGAGGCCGACATCGGCCCGGTGGTGGTATTCCTCGCGTCCGAGATGTCGCGTTTTATCACTGGCGAAACCATTCATGTCGACGGTGGCCTGCATCTTCCCGGTTATAACTCCCGCCCCAAAGGCATTCCCGTACGCGAATACTGATTTCCCCCGATTAATGTAGGAGCGAGCTTGCTCGCGATGGACGTTAACGAAACGCGTACGTTCCGGTAAAACGCGTTGTCCTTGAATTCATCGCGAGCAAGCTCGCTCCTACAAAGGCGACACCAGGCCCAAGATACGAGAAAGCCCGCTACTAGACGGGCTTTCTACGTTGGATGGCCGATGCCTGCCAGGTAGGGACGGTTACTTCTTGGAGACTACGATCGATGTGGTTTCCAGATCCCAGGTGCTCTGGGTTTTACCTTCATCACGCAGCAAATACTTCAACACCCGACCCTGCGGATTTTTCGGCAAGTTGCTGCGAAACTCGATATAGCGCGGCAGGGCATAGTAGGGCACCGATTCGGTAGCCCAATGGAACAGTTGCTCCGGGTCCAGCGTTACGCCTTCATGCAGCACTGCTGTGACCTTCACATCGTCCTCGCCTTTATCTGACGGCACAGCGTGTACCGCCACTTCGGCCAGCGCCGGGTGAACAGCAAAAGCTGCTTCCATTTCAAAGCTGGAAATGTTTTCGCCCCGGCGGCGCAGGTAGTCCTTCTTGCGATCGACGAAGTAGAAGAAGCCGTCGTCATCGAATTTGCCAATGTCGCCACTGTGGAACCACATGTTGCGCATCAACTTCTGGGTGTCTTCCGGACGGCGCCAATAGCCTTGGAACATGATGTCCGGGCGCAGCGGGCGTACCACGATTTCGCCGGCGCAGTTGGGTGGTACTTCCTGATCGAAGTCGTCGACTATCCTGACATCAAAATCCGCGATGCGTTTTCCCGACGAGCCGGGTGCGGCGTATTCGCCGGCGGCCAGCGAGGTGATGACGCACGCTTCGGTCAGTCCATAGCCGTTGCCGCCAACCAGTTTGGTACCGAAACGCTCGCGCCAGACTTTTTTGGTTTCTTCGGTGTAAGGATTGCCTCGAGCGGTGTGGATCTGCCCGACGCAGCGCAGCATCGCTTCATTATCTGGCGCCTGAGCGAGGAGTCCGCCCATACCGCCAAGGATCGAGGCGATGGTCGCGCCCGAACGCTCCACTTCCTGCCAGAAGTTCGAGACCGAGAAGCGCGGGAGAATAGCGGCACGCGCGCCCACCAGGATGCTGGCGATGATCGATACACACAGCGCATTCATGTGGAACAGTGGCAATGGTGTGATGGTGACGTCATCGGCACTGGCTGGACCGGCCCGCAATTGCAGGCGCGCCAGGTTGCACATGAAGTTGTAGCTGATCATACAGCCCTTGGAAGGGCCTGTGGTCCCTGAGGTGTAAATCAGGCAGGCGAGGTCTGACGGTTGCGGTTTATTGGACAGTGGGGTGGCGTCATGGCCACGCCACTCATCCAGCGGCGCAATGCGAATTCGACAATCGGCTACCGTCTCAAGCGTGCCACGGTGAAGGATGTGCTGGACGTCGTGCAGTTGTTCAGCGAGCGGCGTGATGCGTGGCAGGTAGGCCGCTTCGCAGATCACCACTGAGGTGCCGGTATCGGCGATTTGATGGCGGAGAAACTCGCCCTTGAGCGCGGTGTTTATCGGCACACTCACGGCGCAGAGTTTATTGATGGCCAGCCAGGTGATGACCGCATCGATGTTGTTATCGAGCATTGTCAGCACTGTTTCACCTTTTTTTACGCCCAAGGTGGCGAGGGCGTTGGCCATCTTGGTTGAGAGTGAGTCAACCTGAGCATAAGTGTATAACTCGCCACTAAAATCCAACAATATTTTGTCTGGACACCTTGCTATTGCACGATCTAGCGCTTCGATGACAGTGTCTCGTTCTCCCACTGCCCAGGTTTCTGGATTGCCACTGCTGCCCATGAATATTCTCCTTTTAGGCACCCACAGCTGTTGGTTTGCCTGATTTTATTTTGATTAGAGAATTTGATTCTAAATGCAAAATAGTAAAATGTCTTTAGCGATAATTTGAACATGTAAACTTATTTATGAACATATCCTGTGCTAGTGTTGCACTATCTTTACTCTCTACGAGTCCGTCAACTCATGCCAAAAGCCGCATCCCAGAAAGAAGAAGCGCCTACGCCGGCCATCAAAACAAAAAAAAATACGCTGCCTGATGCACAGACGGGCTCGTTAAAAGCGGTTGAGCGACGTACTGCCGCTAATGCAGTGGCGGGCACCAAGGTCAAGCCGAACCGTCGTTCGGAAGAAACCATCGCCAATATCCTTAAAGCCACTGAAGAGGTGGTGCTGATGTCTGGCGCGGATCGTATTTCAATCCTGGATGTGTGCCAGGTCGCCGGTGTATCGCGCGGCACCTTTTATCGCTATTTCGCCTCGCAAGAAGACCTGTTGGACACCTTTTCCCGGCAGAAACGCGAAAGTTTCCACACCTCGCTGTCGCAGGAATTGGGCGGTATCAGTGATCCCGATGCGCGCCTCAATGCGCTGTTTGCCTATCTCGACAACTACCTTGAGCAAAGTCGTGCCCAGCGGTTGCTGGTGGTCGCCCCTGAATACGCATTGGGCTTCTTTCGGCGGATTTTCCACGATTCGATCGTGCGCTTTCAGGATGGCCTGGACATTGTTTTCGACGATTGGGACGAGCGCCTTGGGGTGCGTCTTGACCGTGAGCTGATCTGCGAAATGATCATTCGTTACGTGATGAGCCAAGTCCTGGTGCCGGAATCGGCGGGGCGGCGTTTGTTCCCGGTACGGGTGAAAAAACTGCTTGGTGCGTTGATCATGGGTTCCACCTCCCGCACCCGCCGCTGACCTCCGATCCCCCCCCCTTCGCTTTAGGCAAAGTCCCCGTATATCGGGGGCTTTGCGTTTCTGCGCGCTATTTTTCGCTTGCCTGCGCACTGCACTTTTTGTTGTCTGACTCCATATTTTGACCTTGTGAGGCGTTTTTTGACTCGGGTAGAAGGCTCTGGCTCGGGCTTCCCCGCAGATTTTTAAATTAAATTGAACAGTATTTTGATTTATGATCAATTTGAATTTAAGCTCTGGTCTTAGCAGTGAGCCCCTCGGCTTCCCCTTTTCGCGGCAGTTTGATCCTGGCCGCGTGAAGGCACCGCGCTAATAACCAACAAAAAAGTGCCAACTTCGAGGAATCTAGACATGCTTATCGATCTACACGCCCACGCACCCCTTCCTGGCTATTACAACCAGCACCCTCACTGGGGGCCGTTCTTCGAGCAACACGCCGACGGCGATATCAAGCTGCGTGTAGGTGATTGGATTCTTGGTCTCGGATCGCCAGAACGTAAGGCTGCCGTGCGCTCCGGCAATGGTCCCAAGCTTGAGGAATATTTTGCTCGCTGGGCTGACCCGAAAGTGCGCCTGGCCGGTATGGATGCCGCTGGACAGAACGTGCAGGTGGTTTCCGTCCCATCCCATTGCTACATGTACTGGACTGAAGCCGAATTTGCCGTACCGTTTGCCCGTACCGTCAACAACACGATGGCTGAATACTGCTCCGCAGCCCCTGATCGCCTAATGTTCTGGGCTCATGTACCTCTCAATGCACCTGAAGCGGCGGCGGCTGAATTGCGCCACGCCTGCACCGAACTGGGCGCTAAAGGTCTGGTCGCCGGCGGCGCCAACTTCGGTGGCCTGGAGTTCGACTCGCCTGAACTCGATGTGGTGTGGAAAACCCTCTGTGACCTGGATCTGCCGATGTTCATTCACGGCTACAACCAGTCGGTTACCTGGGGCAAGAACGCCAACGACGACCGTTATGAAACCACTGCCATCGTGGGCATGCAGTACGACGAAAGCCGTTGTTTCTGGAACCTGATTTGCGGCGGCGTGCTGGATCGCTTCCCCGACCTGAAGGTGTACATCACCCACGGTGGCGGTTATGTACCGTACCAACTCGGCCGTCTGGCCAAGACCAACGAGAACCTTGACGTTAAATACAATAAAAAGCCGTTGCTGGAGTACATGAAAAACTTCTACTTCGACGTAGAACTGCATGAAGTGCCGATGCGCCAGGCTCTGGTCGACATCATCGGTGCGGACCACGTGCTGTACGGCAGCAACTTCGGGGGCAGCGATGCCGTACGCCACGATCTGACCCATGGTCTGAAGTTGTCCGATGCTGACATGCGCAAGATTCGTTATGAAAACGCATGCCGCTTGCTGCACCTGGATCCTGCCAAGTTGGGCAAGGTAGGTGCCTGATGAAACTGGCGCGTTGTGAGTATTTTGCTACAGGCGTTTTTTGGGCTGTCGTGGATGTCGCTCAAGATCAAGTGACCCCCATTTCCGGCGATTTCAAAGACTGGGCGCCCGCGGTGGCGGCAGGGCGCGGTATCAGTTCGGTACGTTTCGCCGGGCCATCGCTGCCTCTGTCAAAGGTGCGCCTGCTGCCCCCGATTGAACCGGTTAACCGGGTGGTGGTGGCGGGTGCCAATTACGCCAAGCACCTGGTGGAATTCGGATTGAAGGCGCCGGCACAGCCGGTGGCTTTTCTCAAGGCCTATGGCGCGCTGATTGGAGCCAATGACCCGATTCGTTTTCCGCCACTGACTGAGGAGCTCGATCACGAAGTTGAGCTGGTGGCAGTGATCGGCACTGACGAGATTGACTTGGAAGACCCGCTCGCTTGCGTGCTCGGTTACACCGTCGGCAATGACGTCAGCGCGCGAGACCTGCAACGCAGCGGGGCGGCAGGTATTGGCATGGATCTTTTTGCGGCTAAAAGCCAGGACCGGACCACCGGCCTTGGGCCCTGGATCGTCACCAAGGACGAGTTTCCTGAGGGTTCACCGCGGCTGCGCCTGACCTTGAAAGTGAATGGCGAAGTGCGCCAGGACGGCTCCACCGGCGAAATGACCTGGGATGTGGGTCAACTGATCCGCTTCGTGCAGCAGCGTTCGAGTTTTGCCAGTGGTGACGTGCTGTTCACCGGTTCGCCGGCGGGGGTGGGGATGGGTACCGGTCTGTTCCTCAAGGAAGGCGATGTGGTCGAAGCCAGCGTCGAAGGCATCGGTACATTGCGCAATGTGGTCAGTAAAAAGAACCGCGCCTAATCGAGAGCCAAACATGAACGCCAATAAAGAAAAAGTCGTCGTCGTCGGTGCCGGTCTGATGGGCACCGGTATTGCACATGCGTTCGCCAGCTCCGGTTTCAATACGCTGTTGGTTGATACCAATGCCGCCTCATTGACGAGTGCGCGGGCAAGCATCGAAAAGATTCTTGCCGATGGTGTGCGTCTAGGCAAAGTCAGTGAAGAAAAAGCGCAGCAATCGTTGGCCAATCTGCTGATCTGTAGCGACTTGAGCGAAGCTGCGATGGGTGCCAACTGGCTGGTGGAGACAGTCTCCGAGCAGTTGGCGGTGAAGAAGGCGGTGATTGGTCAAGCGGCGCCGCTGCTGGCGGAGAACGCCATTATCGCCACCAACACTTCGGCCCTCAGCGTGACCGAGATTGCAGCGTCGGTGGACTGTGCGGATCGCGTGATCGGCATGCACTTCTTCAACCCCGTGCACAAAATGAAACTGGTGGAGCTTGTGCGTGGCTTGGCCACCAGCGATGAAGTGGTGGCGCGCACACGCACCCTGTGCGAGCAGATCGGTAAAACCTCGATCGTCGTCAATGAGTCGCCAGGCCTTACCACCAGCCGCATGTCAGCGCTCTTGGGTAACGAAGCGATGTGGATGTTGCAGGAAGGCACCGCCACTGCCGAAGACATAGACACGGCGCTGCGCTTGGGTTTCAACCACCCGATGGGTCCATTGGAGCTAGGGGATCTGACCGGCTGGGACACCCGGTTGTCGGTACTGCGTTATCTGCACCAGACCTTGGGCGAAAAATTCCGGCCTTGCCCGCTGATCATCAAAATGGTCGCCGCCGGGCGACTGGGTCGCAAGTCTGGGCAGGGGGTTTATCGCTATGAGGAGGGTAAACAAGTACCGGGTTCAGGGCTCAAGGCGAGTGCGCTATGAAAGACATCGTCATTGTTGATGCGGTACGTACACCAATCGGTAAGTTTCGCGGCAGCCTTGCCGGCGTGCGCGCCGATCACCTTGGGTCGTTGGTGATCAGCCGCTTACTGGAGCGTGTCGATGTTTCGCCCACGCTGGTCGATGATGTGATCTTCGGGTGTGTCACGCAGATTGGCGAACAGTCCGCCAATATCGCCCGTACGGCCTTGCTCGGTGCCGGCTGGCCGGTCACCGTTGCGGGGCTGACCATTGATCGTAAATGCGGTTCGGGTGAGGTGGCCGTGCATTTGGCCGCTGGAGCTATTGCGACGGGGGCTGCCGATATCGTGGTGGCGGGTGGCGCGGAAAACATGAGCCGCGTACCCATGGGCAGCAACCGTGAGATCCACGGCGCAGCGTTTGGCTGGATGGCGACGCAGCGCTATGAGCTGACCAGTCAAGGCGAGGCGGCCGAACGTATTGCCGACAAGTGGGCGCTCAGCCGCGATGCGTTGGATGATTTTGCTTTCGCCAGTCACCAGCGCGCAGCTGCTGCATCCGATGCCGGCTATTTCGATAATGAAACTGTGCCGATTGCGGTCGAAGCACTCCGTGAAAAAGAACTGACGGAACCCGCTGCTGTGTTGCGCCACGATGAGACCATTCGTCGTGATACCTCGCGGGAAAAACTGTCGACGCTAAAAACCAGTTTTCGTCCGGACACCGGACGCATTACCGCTGGCAATTCGTCGCAGATCTCCGACGGTGCGGCAGCGTTGCTGTTGATGAGTGCCGACACTGCGAAAAAACTTGGGCTCAGGGCGCGGGCGCGTGTTGTGGCCTACACCACAGTGGGGTCGGATCCGACATTGATGCTCACCGGTCCGATTGACGCCACTCGCAAGGTGCTTGGCAAGGCCGGGCTGGATATCAATGACATCGATCTGTTCGAAGTCAACGAAGCGTTTGCCTCCGTGCCTTTGGCCTGGATGCAGGAAACCGGTGTGCCGCACAGCAAGTTGAACGTCAACGGTGGCGCCATTGCTCTCGGGCACCCATTGGGAGCCAGCGGCGCTCGTTTGATGACCACCCTGTTGAATGAGCTCGAGCGCCGTGGTGGGCGTTATGGGTTGCAGGCGATTTGCTGTGCCGGTGGGATGGGCACGGCGACCATCATCGAAAGGCTCGATTGAGATGGCGCGCTTGCCGTTGATTCCTCTGGGTGCCATGCCGGCCGCGTTGCAAGACGCGGTCGAGCGTGGTCAGCGCAGCCGGATGCTCAGTTCTACGACGCCAGTGCAGGTCTGGGCACATCGACCCAAGGTGGCACTGGCCTGGCTGGAGTTGATGGAGAGCCTGCACAACGACAGCCTGCTCGATGAGCGTTTGCGCGAGCTGGTACGGCTGAAGATTGCCAGCATCACCACCTGCCAGGCTTGCCAGTTGGCGCGCAAATCCGACCGGGTCACCGATGAAGACATTGCGTGCATGGCAACGGACAGCGAGCACTTCACGCTCGCCGAGCGTGCAGCGCTTCGTTATGCCGAGTTGTTCGCCAGCGATTACCTGAGCATCGAGGACGAGCAGTTTGCTCAGCTGGGCGCGTTTTTCTCCACCGCCCAAGTGGTGGAGCTGGGGCTGTACTGCGCGCTGATGTTGGCAGGTGGGCGCATGACATTGGTACAACAGGCCTACTGAGCAGGCTACACGGCTCAAATAATTGATCGAATTATTGATAAGTGTCCAATACATTCCTGCTCAGGCATATTATTAGCCGGAAGGTATAGCCTTTCTGCGAGCTGACTCAAAAAATAATGACAATAACAGCGGAGACGATCATGTCCACATCTGCACAGAGCGTCCTGGCCAAGGTTTTTACCGACGTAGCCAGCAATTATCGCGGCACCAGCAATATCGACCTGCACGCGACCTACCGTGATATGCGCGCCAATTCGCCTGTGCTCCAGGACAACTTCATGGCCCGCCTGGGCGTGCCGACCATCGCCGGGCTGGATGCCAATCGACCCACCTTTACATTGTTCAAATACGACGATGTTATGGCCGTCATGCGTGACGCCGGCACCTTTACCAGCGGCTTTATCGCCGAAGGGCTGGGTGCGTTCTTCGATGGTTTGATCCTCACGGCGATGGACGGTGATGCTCACAAGAGCATGCGCAATCTACTGCAACCGGTGTTCATGCCAGAGACGGTCAATCGCTGGAAAGAAACCCGGATCGACCGCGTGATTCGCGAGGAATACATCAAGCCGATGGTGGCGGCCAAGGGGGCCGACCTGATGGACTTCGCCCTGTATTTCCCGATCCGGGTGATTTACTCGTTGATCGGATTTCCCGAGGATCGCCCTGAGCAAATCGAGCAATACGCCGCCTGGGCACTGGCAATTCTGGCTGGCCCGCAAGTCGATCCGGAAAAGGCTGCCGCCGCCCGTGGCGCTGCGATGCACGCCGCACAAGCGCTATACGACGTGGTGAAGGTGGTGGTGGCCGAACGTCGGGCAGCGGGCGCATCGGGGGATGACTTGATCAGCCGGCTGATCGGTGTCGAGTACCAGGGGCGATCCCTGGACGATCATGAGATCGCCACCTTTGTTCGCTCGCTGCTACCCGCCGCCAGCGAAACTACGACCCGCACCTTCGGCACATTGATGTCATTGCTTTTGCAACATCCGGATGTGCTGGAGCGGGTGCGCAATGATCGCAGCCTGGTGAACAAAGCCATTGATGAAGCGGTGCGCTTTGAGCCGGTGGCCACCTTCAAGGTGCGCCAGGCTGCGAAGGATCTGGAAATTCGCGGTGTACCCATCCCCAAAGGGGCGATGGTGCAATGCATCGTTACTTCCGCCAACCGCGACGAAGACGCGTTCGAAGATGCCGACAAATTCAACATCGACCGAAAACCAAAACCTTCGTTTGGTTTCGGCTTTGGCCCACACATGTGTATCGGTCAGTTCGTTGCCAAAACCGAAATCAATTGCGCACTGAATGCGATCCTCGACTTGATGCCCAATATCCGCCTCGACCCAAATAAGCCGGGGCCGCAGATTGTCGGTGCACAGCTGCGCGGTCCGCATTACCTGCATGTGCTGTGGGATTGATCGGAGTCTGTGCTTCTCGTGTAAATCCTCTGGCTGCTCCGCGACAGGTCATACGCCTGTCGCGGAGCAGTGCGCTCTACCTTCAAGGTCTTAACCTTGTGTATTTGAATTAATATGAACACATTCAACAAAAATGTTTAATTTCGTCAGGATTTGTTCTATGATTCAGGCACAACAACAAGCCCGAATGCGAAGGGGAAAACAATGAAAGTTGAAGATCTGATTCTCGTCAGTGTCGATGACCACGCGATCGAGCCGCCGAATGCTTTTGCTCGCCACATGCCTGCACGCTTCAAGGGTCGTGAGCCTCATGTGGTCAAAAAAGGTGATCGTGATGTGTGGGTCTTCGAGGAACAGGCCACTGGCTACATGGGCCTTAACTCCGTGGTCGGTCGACCTAAAGAGGAATACGGCATGGAGCCGCTGGGCTACGAGCAAATGCGCCGTGGCACCTGGAACATCAAGGACCGCGTCGACGACATGAACGCCAACGGCGTACTCGGTTCATTGTGCTTTCCAACCTTCCCGGGCTTTGCCGGGCAACGTTTCCAGGTACACGCCGACCGCGACGTATCCATGGCCGCTATCCAGGCTTACAACGACTGGCATTTGCACGACTGGTGCAACGCTGCGCCAGGCCGCTTCATTCCGCTGATGCTCGTGCCGTGGTGGGACATGAAGGCCGCCGCCGCCGAAGTCGAGCGTCTGGCCAAACAGGGCGTGCACGCGCTCTCGCTCTCAGACAATCCGACACTTCACGGTTATCCATCGATCCATAGCGATTACTGGGACCCACTGTGGAAGGCCTGCAGCGACAACAAGGTGGTGATCTGCTGCCATATCGGCACCGGTGTGAAAGCCAGCCATGCCTCGGACTTGTCTCCGATCGACGCGTGGATTACCTCCATGCCGATCTCCATCGCCAACTCCGCAGCTGACTGGATCTGGGCGCCGATGTGGAAGAAATTCCCGGACCTGCGCATGGCGCTTTCCGAAGGCGGCATCGGCTGGATTCCTTATCTGCTGGAGCGCGCTGACTTCACTCACCGTCATCACAACGCGTGGACCAACTCCAACTTCGGCGGGAAGATGCCCAGCGACATCTTCAACAAGCACTTCATCACCTGCTTTATCGAAGACAACTTCGGCCTGAAGAACCTCGACTACTTGAACGCCGAGATGGTCACCTGGGAAAGCGATTACCCACACTCCGACTGCACCTGGCCGAACTCGCCAGAAACAGCGTGGGCGGGGTTGCAGCACCTGCCCAAAGAGATGATCGACAAGGTCACTCACTTGAACGCGATGCGTGAGTTCTCCTTCGATCCGTTCACCATTCACGGTCGGGAAAACTGCACGGTCGGCGCGCTGCGCGCTCAGGCCACACACGTTAGCACGGAGCCTGCCCTGGGCCTTGGTGGTGCCGATCATGGTCGCCACGACAACAAGCCGGTCACCTCCGGCGACATCAATGCGATGTTCGCCCAGGCTGACGCGCAAACCGCGTTGTAAGGTGCCGCTGCTCCTACAGTCGTCGGCCAACGGCGACCGTAGGAGAGGCTGCCGTTCAGTGGTCGCTTCATTCGAGGCGATTGCGCCTGTGTTCAGCGTTAGAGAGCGCATATGGCCATCAGTCAATTTATCTACAGCAGCATTCCCCCCGAGGCTGAAGCACTTCGCGCAGAGGTGCGGGCGTTCATTCACGAAACGTTGGCCGATTACCCACCTACCTTGAGTGCGCAGTCCTGGATGGGCTTCAACGCTGAGTTCAGTAAAAAACTCGGCGCCAAGGGATGGGTCGGCATGGCCTTGCCCAAAGCCTACGGTGGTGCGGAGACGGGGCCTTTTGCCCGTTATGTGATTATTGAAGAATTGCTGGCTGCCGGTGCACCGGTATCGGCCCATTGGATTGCCGACCGACAAAGCGGACCGCTGATCAATCGCTTCGGTACCGAGCAACAAAAGCAGCATTACCTACCGGCCATTTGCCGGGGTGAAAGTTACTTCTGCATTGGCATGAGCGAGCCCAATTCCGGCTCGGACCTGGCTTCGATCAAAAGCAACGCCGTACGTGAGGGTGATAGCTGGCTACTCAATGGCCAGAAGGTCTGGACCACTAACGCCCACCATTCGCAGTACATGATTGCCCTGGTGCGTACCGGTGAAAAGCAGGCCGCCCGCCATGAGGGAATGTCGCAGTTTATTGTCGATCTGAGCCTGCCCGGCATCACCATCCGGCCCATTCGCGATCTGGCCGGTGGCGAGCATTTCAACGAAGTGTTTTTCGACAATGTGCGGTTGCCTACCGACGCGCTGATCGGCACGGAAGGCAAAGGTTGGGACCAGGTGACGGCCGAATTGGCTTTCGAGCGTAGCGGTCCTGAGCGTTTCCTCAGCTGTATGGCGTTGTTGAAAACACTGATTGATGCGATGGGCAAGACACCCAATGCGTTACAAGCGCGGGAGGTCGGGCGTCTTTCGGCCAAGCTGCTGACACTGCGCAACATGTCGTTGTCGGTCACGGCACAACTGGCAGCAGGTGAGCACCCAGCCTGGGCGGCCTCTTGCGTGAAAGACTTCGGCAATGCCTTTGAACAGGAAATTCCCGAGGTTGCCCAGCTATTGCTGGAAACCGAGCCACGGCAAGACGGCGGCAGCGAACATGCGCGCGTGCTGGCCTACCTGACACAAATGGCGCCCTCATTCTCACTGCGTGGGGGCACTCGCGAAATTCTGCGCGGCATCATCGCCCGCGGCTTGGGGTTGCGATAATGCGCGAGATATTTGAAACGACGATTGAACGCCTGTTTGCCGATTTGGCGACGCCGGCTTATGTGATGGGCTGTGAAGGCGGCGAATGGCCGGCCGAGTTATGGGCCGCGCTGGACGAGTCGGGTTTTACCCTGGCGGGTGTCACCGAAGCGCTGGGAGGCGCTGAAGCCAGCTGGGCTGATATGTATGTGCTGGTCCGTGCCGCCGGGCGCTTCTCAGTCCCGGCACCCTTGGGTGAGGCCCTGTTCGCCAACTGGCTGCTGAGCAAGACTGGGCTGGAGGGGCGGGCGGGCGCCCTGAGCATGGCTGCTAACACCGATCTGGTGCTTGAAGGTGATCGCGTCTATGGCACCGCCTATTCAGTGCCTTGGGGACGCAATGTTGAAGCGATCGTGGCGATTGCCAATAGCGCAACCGGTGTTCCACACGTGGTGTTGCTACCGCGTAGCGCTGCCAGCGAACTCACGCTTAGTTTGAATGTGGCTGGCGAACCGCGCGATGACCTGGTTTTCACCAGCGCGCAGGTACTGGCGCAAGCGCCGCTCCCCAGCGGGCTCGACGCTAATGTCCTGGAGCTGGGTGGCGCGATGTTGCGCTCGGCGCAAATTGCCGGGGCATTGCACGCTCTATTGGATATGACCGCCAACTACGCCGGCGAACGCAAACAGTTTGGCAAGGCCATCGGTTCGTTTCAGGCTATTCAACAGCAACTGGCCGTATTTGCTGAACAAGCAGCTGCTGCCGGTATCGCGGCCGAGGCGGCGTTCGCAGAGTCCCGATCCGGGCTCGCTGCGCTGACTATTGCCGCGGCAAAAATCAGCACGGCAGAAGCGGCCAGTGTTGGCGCCGGCTTTGCCCATTCGGTGCATGGCGCCATTGGCTTTACCGAGGAATATCCCCTGCACTTGCACACCCGCCGGTTGTGGGCGTGGCGCAGCGAATTCGGTTCGGCGAGCCTTTGGAGTCAACGTCTGGGCGCCCAGGTTTGCCAGGGTGGCAGTCGGGGGTACTGGCCGTTGCTGACCCATCATGGCCAACAACCTTTAAACCGTCTTGTGAGTAATCCGGTATGAGCCCGTTTCTTCAGATCGAGCGCGAGGGCGGTGTCGTCACTGTGCGCATGAACCACCCCGAAACCCGCAATGCCCTGACTACACCTGAGCAGATTCAGGAGTTTGTCGACCTCTGTGCCGAACTGCGTCGCGACACATCGGTGCGGGTCATGGTGCTCACTGGCAATGGCAGCGCGTTCTGTGCCGGCGGCAACGTCAAGGATATGAACGAGCGCGGCGGCATCTTTGCCGGCTCGCCTTATGAGCTGCGTAATACCTACCGTGATGGCATTCAGCGTATTCCCTTGGCGATCTATGAGCTGGATATTCCAGTTATCGCCGCGGTCAACGGCCCGGCGATTGGTGCGGGTCTTGATCTGGCGTGCATGTGCGATATCCGTCTGGCGGCGCCCAAGGCGATTTTCGCCGAGAGTTTCGTGCGTCTGGGCATTGTTCCGGGTGACGGCGGCGCCTGGCTGTTGCCGCGCATCATCGGCATACCGAAAGCCAGCCTGATGGCGTTCACCGGTGACGCTATCGATGCGACCAAAGCGCTGGAATGGGGCCTGGTGGAGCAGGTTTGCACTCACGAAACGCTGCAGTCGGAAGCGCAAGCACTGGCGCGGCGGATCGCCAGCAACCCGGGCCATGCGTTGCGCCTGTGCAAGCGCCTGCTGCGCGAAGGCCAACATATGCGACTCGACTCGCTACTGGAGTTGTCTGCTGCGTACCAGGCGCTGGCGCATCACACCGAGGACCATCAGGAAGCGGTGGCGGCGTTTGTCGACAAGCGCGACCCGCAATACCGGGACCGCTGATTACTCATCGCCAACAACAAGAATCGATCTGGAGTAAGCAAGATGCGTGGCGTATTTCGAGAAGACCACAACATGTTCCGTGATCAGGCCCGCCGTTTCGTCGACCGCGAAATCGTGCCTTACCTGCATGAGTGGGAAAAGAACGGCATCGTTCCCAAGGAAGTCTGGCTCAAGGCCGGTGAGAGCGGATTGTTATGCTCCACGGTGCCCGAAGAATACGGCGGCCCCGGAGGCGACTTCGGTCACTCGGCGGTGATGATCGAAGAACTGGCACGAGCCAACGCTACCGCCGTGGGTTTCACCACGCATTCGGAAATCGTCACCCCTTACATCGTTGCCTACGGTACCGAAAAGCAGAAGCAGCAATGGCTGCCACGTATGGTCAGCGGCGAATTGATTGGCGTGATCGCGATGAGCGAGCCGGGTATCGGCAGCGACCTGCGAGCCATGCGCACATCGGCGCGGCTTGATGGTGATGACTACATCGTCAACGGCCAGAAGACCTTCATCACCAACGGCGGCAACGCTGGATTGGTGGTCACGGCCACCAAGATTGATCCTGCCGCCAAAGAGTTGACCTTGATCTGTATCGAAGAAAGCCGTGCTGGTTTCGCCAAGGGACGTCTGCTGGAAAAGATCGGCCTGAAAGGGCAGGACACCGCGGAGCTGTTTTTTGATGAAGTGCGGGTGCCGGTTGGCAATCGATTGGGCGAGGAGGGTATGGGGTTCAAATACCTGACTCACCAATTGGCCTGGGAACGCTTGATCATTGCTATCCGCGCCGCTCAATCGATTGACACGCTGCTGGAAGAAACCATCGGTTACACCCGTGAGCGCAAGGTCTTTGGCAAACCGGTTCTCGACTTCCAGAACACCCGCTTCAAGCTGGCTGAAGCCAAGGCTCAGGCCACCATGTTGCGGGTGTTCGTCGACGACTGCCTGGCCAAAGTGATGCGCGGCGAGTTGACGCCCGAAATCGCTGCGATGGCCAAACTACTGGGATCGGAAATGCAGGGCAAGCTGCTCGACGAGTTCCTGCAACTGCATGGAGGTTATGGCTTCATGAGCGAATACAAGATCAGCCGCGCCTGGGTCGACGCCCGAGTTGCCCGCATCTATGGCGGCACCTCGGAAATCATGAAAGAAATCATCGGCCGTACCCTTTGAAGCACACCTGCATGAGGCAGACAAATGAGTAACTCCCTTTACGATATTTCGCTGAAGCAGATCGATGGCAGCGCCAGCCGCCTTGGCGACTATCGGGGCAAAGTCCTGTTGGTGGTCAACGTCGCTTCAAAATGCGGCCTGACCCCGCAATACGAGGGCTTGGAAAAACTGTACCAAAGCAAAAGATCCCAAGGTCTGGAAGTGCTGGGTTTTCCTGCCAACAACTTCAAGGAGCAAGAACCGGGTAGCGACACGGAGATCGTTGAGTTCTGTTCAGTGAACTATGCCATTCACTTTCCGTTGTTCTCGAAAATCTCGGTTGTTGGTGCGGACCAGCATCCTCTCTACGCCGAGTTGACTGCTGCACAGCCCGAGTCCACGGGGGAAGGTCCTTTCCGGGAGCGCCTGCAAGGGTATGGCATCCAGTCCGCCAACAAAACGGACGTGCTCTGGAACTTCGAGAAGTTTCTGATCGATCGCCATGGCAAGGTCGTTGCTCGTTTCGCTCCGGACGTTGCGGCTGATGATCCTCGGTTGCTTGAGGCAATCGAAGCTCAATTAGCCAAAGAGGCGTGAAGCGGTGCTGACAGTCGATACGGTTAGCGCGCTTCGTGCGCTCGTGACCCGCGCCCGGGGTGAAAACAAGAAAGTCGCACTGGTGCCGACCATGGGCAATTTGCATGACGGTCATATCGCCCTGATTCATTGCGCAAAGCAGCGAGCGGACTTTGTCGTCGCCAGCATCTTCGTCAACCCACTCCAGTTCGGGGCGAATGAGGATCTGGCCAACTATCCCCGGACGCCCGATGCCGATCGAGAGAAATTGGTCAACGCCGGCTGTGATGTGCTGTTTGCCCCTGCCGTCGAACAGATCTATCCCGATGGAATGCTCGACCAGTCCATCGTCAGTGTGCCGAACGTGTCTGAAGGTCTTTGCGGTGCGGCACGCCCCGGACACTTTGATGGCATGGCAACGGTCGTCATTAAACTGCTGAACATTGTTCAGCCAGACGCGGCGGTTTTCGGGGAAAAGGACTATCAGCAGCTGGCAGTCGTCCGCTCGATGGTCAGGGATCTCAATATGGTGACTGACGTTGTCGGTGCACCGACGATACGGGCCGCGGACGGGCTGGCATTATCGTCGCGCAACGGCTATCTGAGTGACCATGAGCGTTCGGTAGCCCCCGTCCTTTACGCTTGTCTGAAGCAAATGGCGGCGAGTATCCAGGTTGAGAGGCGGGTGGCTGAGCTCCAGCTGATTGAATGTCATCAACGTATAAGCGACGCCGGTTTTCAGCTGGAATACCTTGAAGTCAGGAATGCCCAGGATTTAAAGCCTCTGACAAGCACCGATACTCACTTTGTGATTCTGGTGGCGGCGCGTATCGGCAAAACGCGGCTCATTGACAATCTGACGGTGGACCTTCGGACATCAAAAAGATCACCAGAGGAGTAACAACAATGAGCCTTTATCGAGCTTTCGCTGTTCTAGGCCTGTGTCTTGTGTCCCTTGTCGGCGTTGCTCAACAAACGCCAGTGGATGCCTATGGCGCCGACACCCAGCGAGCCAATGCCTTGCTGGCAAAAGCCGTCGCCGAATACAAAGCCAAAGGCGACAGCTCCCTGGCCGAATTCAGCCGGCAGGGGGCCTATGTCGATGGTGAGCTGTACATCTACGTGGTCGATACCTCCGGTGTGATGCTTGCCAGCGGCGGACCTTCAGTTTCATTGGTCGGCAAACCGGTGTTCAGCGTACTGGACGACGACCTCAAAGCTGTATTCCAGAAAATGATTTCGCAACCAGAAGACGGCATTGTGCGTAGCGCCGAATACCGCTGGTGGAACTGGCAACACGCCAAGGTCGAGCGTAAACGCGTGTTTTATCAGCGTGTCCAGGATCGGGTGATCTCCGTGGGTTACTACATGCCACGGTCCACCCCCGAACAGGCACAACAGCTGCTGCGCCAGATTTCCGGGCAAGTTGCCAGCGACGCGAAAACCACCCTCGGGCTCATTAATCAGCACGACAAACAGCTCACTCAGGAGGACCTGTATGCCTTTGTGGTGGACCTGAAAACCAAGCGGTTTGTCGCTCACGGCTTTACGCCCCGGCTGGTCGGCACCGACTTCAAGTCATTGCGCTCAACTGACGGCAAGCCAATTGGCGAGGAAATTCTCAAGCAGATGAGCGTCCATAAAACAGGGGAAATCGCCTATCTGTGGCGCAACCCCGTTACCGGGCAGAACGAATACAAGAGGACCTTTCTGCAGCGGGTAAACGGGTACGTCGTCGCCGTGGGCTGCTACGCAATCAAGTGATCAAGACTGGGATAACCGGCACCCACAGTAAGGAGCGTGCGCATGACTGATTTGGTATTGCTGCATGGCGGCAACCATGGTTCGTGGTGTTGGGGGGCCTTTGTGGAGGCGCTAAACCAGCAACCCGGCTGTTTCGAACGAGTGATCACGCTGGATATGCCTGGCTGTGGCACAAAGCGCGGCCGTGATGTTGTGTCCCTGCGGCTCGACGATGTGGTTGCCGAACTTAATGAGGACCTGCGTGCACTCGACGTGAACCAGGCCGTCTTGCTGGGGCACTCCATCGCGGGGGTATTGCTGCCGATGACGGTGCTGGCCGCTCCGCAACTGTATTCGCGTTTGGTATACCTGGCTTGCGCATTGCCCAGTGAAGGCCAATCGATTCTGGAGCTACTTGGCACCCAGTTGCATGGTGAAAGCCCGGAACATGTCGGCTGGCCGCTGGACCCCACGCAAACAACTCCTCAAGCGCTGGCCATGGCCATGTTCGGTCAGGATCTGAGTGAACAAACCCTGGGGTGGTTGTTAAACGAAGTGAGCCAGGACACAACGCCACTCTGCGTGGCAACAGACTCCATCAGCCGTGTGGGATACCCGGGAGCGATTCCGGCGAGTTACATCGTCACCTTGCGCGACAACATTCTGCCTGTCGACTGGCAGCGCCGTTTTGCGCAACGTGCCGATGCGGGCGAGATCATCGAGATAGATACGGCACACGAGCCATTCGTATCGCACCCGCAGCTGCTCGCGGATGTCGTACGGGGCATAGAGCGGCATGGGTGATGGGCGATACCGGTGTTTTAAGCCATTACGACGACAAGGCAACTCACAGCCATTGGCTGATCCTGTCCATCATCATCTTCAACTTTATCTCGTACGTATGCAGCGGCTTGCCGCTCGCCGTGTTGCCGGGCTACGTCCTCAATGACCTGGGCCTGACCTCTGTTGTCGCGGGCGTGGCGATCAGCTCACAGTACTTGGCGACACTCCTGGCCCGCCCCTTGGCCGGTGGCGTGGCGGATCGCCTGGGGGCCAAATACGCGGTTGTGTGTGGGTTAAGTGGATTGATGTTGAGCGGCACCCTGACTGCGCTCGCCATTATCCTGCACACCCAACCCTGGTTGACCCTGACGCTATTACTGCTGGGGAGGTTGGTGTTGGGGGCGTCCACGGCCATGATCTCCACGCCCTGCTGCACCTGGGCCATCGGGTTATGTGGCGCCCCTCGGGCAGCACAAGTCATGTCGTGGAACGGAATAGCGGCTTACGGCGGCACGGCTGTTGGCGCGCCACTGGGCGTGCTGCTGCACAAGTCGTTGGGTATCGCCAGTGTGGGGCTGTGCACCGTGTTGCTTGGCTTGGTGTTCCTGCTTTTGGCTCTGGACAAGCGCCCAGCCCCATTGGTTGCAGGCGCTCGGCTGGCCTTTTATCGAGTCCTGTTCGCCGTCATGCCCAATGGTCTGGTCCTGGTTTGCAGCTCGGTGGGGTTTGGCGGGCTGACGGCGTTCGTCGCACTATATTTCGATAGTCTCGGCTGGGACTACGCTGCTTATTGCTTAAGTGGTTTCGGCGCAGGTTTTATCGTTGCCCGATTGTCGTCGCCGGGAATACTACAGCGATTCAGAGGCTACAAGGTGGTGGGCGGCTGCCTGCTTATACAGACCTTGGGCATGTTGCTGATATGGCTCGCGCCGTCTCCCACGCTGGCCATTGGCGGCGGGGTGTTGACCGGGATAGGGGTGTCATGGGTCTATCCGGGGTTAGGCGTGGAGACATTGGCGAGCACTCCAGCCGCTAACCGTAACTCGGCGCTCAGTGCCCTTTCATTATTTTTCGATATTGCAGTGGGGATGGCCGGCCCGGTGATGGGCCTGGTTGCCTCAGGTTTTGGCTTTGCTGCGATATTTCTCTGTGCTGCACTGATGTCAGCAGGCGGGTTTCTAGTGGTGCTCTGCCTATGTTGGCGGAAGGGTCATATACGAGATTAATACTGCTTGTTTAATAGTATCCCTCTGTTTCACATAACTGACGTACAAGTAAGCTCTCCGACGATCTGTCAGCGGAAAAATAACAAAACTAGCAATACCGCTATTGGCCGATTGCTGCGGGTCATGTTGGGTCGGAATCGACCCGAAGCAAGCGCTCAGCGATATCTACGGAGCTATGGGGATTCCAGTACTGAAGAATCCTACTTTTGAAGACGGTAGCGATTTAGTAGCGGCGGAGGCTGGAAAAGACATCATCGACTCGGTCGGTGGGTGCTCGTAGGTTGAGGACAGCACGGCACTGAGTCGATTGCCCAACAGATGCCAGGCGCGTTTCTTCTCTTGGCATAATCGTGATGCAGGTAGTGGCGCCTCGCAGGGGAGCCGGCCAGCATATGGTTTTGGCAGCGATCGATGACGTCCAGGCTGACACCCAAGGCCTGGATCATGGTCGCGTCAGGTATTCTATTTGGTGCAAAAAAAATAATTTAAAAACAGTCGGTTATGAATTGTTTTGTGTTTTGTGTTCCACCATACAACTATGGAAAGACAAGGGCCAAGGTATGGGCTGGAAGGTTTTTCCAAAAACCCAGAAACGACAAAGCCCTGAAAATTCAGGGCTTTGTCGGTACAAATATGGCGGAGGCGATGGGATTCGAACTCATGGACCTGTTACAGTCGACGGTTTTCAAGACCGTTGCCTTAAACCACTCGGCCACACCTCCTTTGCGTTGCGGGCGCCATAATACCTGAATGAAACACACTGTCAAACTCTCTCCATCGCTTGTTACAGAGCGTCTGTTATGATCTTTGCGACTGAACGTTTCAAACCAACAGGAGTGTCGCCATGCGCGAACAGGATTACGCAGTTAATAACAGCGTGCAGGCTGAGCAGCTAGAGGTTAGCCGCGTCCTGCGCAACACTTACGGCTTACTCGCACTCACCCTCGCATTCAGCGGCGTGATGGCGTTCGTTGCCCAGCAGATGCGTGTCGGCTACCCGAACGTTTTCGTGGTGCTGATCGGCTTCTACGGGCTGTTCTTTCTCACCAACAAGCTTCGTGATTCGGCCTGGGGCCTGGTGTGTGCATTTGCCCTGACCGGTTTCATGGGTTTCCTGCTCGGCCCGATCCTCAACCGTTACCTGGGCATGCAGGGCGGCGCTGAAGTGGTCAGTTCGGCCTTTGCAATGACCGCGCTGGTATTCGGCGGCCTGTCGGCCTATGTGCTGATTACTCGTAAAGACATGAGCTTCCTCGGTGGCTTCATCACCGCAGGGTTCTTCGTGCTGCTGGGGGCGACGCTGGCCAGCTTCTTCTTCAAGATCAGCGGTCTGCAACTGGCGATCAGCGCAGGTTTCGTGCTGTTCTCCTCGGTCTGCATTTTGTTCCAGACCAGCGCTATCATTCAGGGCGGCGAGCGCAACTACATCATGGCGACCATCAGCCTGTATGTATCGATCTACAACCTGTTCATCAGCTTGTTGCAGCTGTTCGGCATCATGAGCCGCGATGATTAATCGCCAGCCATGAGTAAAAAACCCGCTACGGCGGGTTTTTTATGGTCTGCGATTTGGATCAAGGGCTATGCCATAGGGGGCAGCCGGCGCTTGACCGGAGTTTTCTTGACGATCGCCGTGTTGGTTTCGGCGTGGGTGTTGAGTCGGTCGAGCAGGGTGTCCAGTTGTTCCATCGAGCGCACATGGAGGCGCGCGATGAAGCAGTCGTCGCCAGTGACTTTGTCGCACTCGGTGAATTCCGGGATGGCCTGGATTTGCCGTTCAACTTCCTGCAACTGTCCCGGCAGTGGGCGGATGCGGACGATCGCCTGGAGTTGATAGCCAAAACATTTGGGGTCTATCTCGACGGTGTAGCCCTTGAGCACGCCTCGTTCTTCAAGGCGGCGCAGACGCTCTGCAACGCTGGGTGAGGACAGGCCGCTGATTTGCGCCAGCGCCTTGAGCGATCGACGTGAGTCTCCCATCAATGCGCTGATCAGCACTTGGTCGATGTCGTCGGTCATGGCGAAACCCCAATTAGGTGATTAATAAAAACTGCCTTGATAAAAAAGGCAGATGCGAAGTTTAGCCTGCTTTTTGCGCTGGAGAAGCTCCTCGGTGGATTGGCATACTTTGGTCTCAAACACAGGAGTCTGATGATGGACAAAACAATTCGTCGCGGGTCATTCGAAATGACCGCCGCCATGCTGATTTCCGGGACCATCGGTTGGTTCGTGCTGGTGTCCGGGCAACCTGTGCTGGACGTGGTGTTCTGGCGTTGCGTATTCGGTGCCGGCACCTTGTTGCTGATCTGCGCAGCGTTCGGTTTCCTGCGTCCCGGCATTCTGACCCTCACCACCTTTCTGCTGGCAGTGATCAGTGGCGTGGCGATTGTCGGCAACTGGGTGCTGTTGTTCGCATCCTATTCCCGCGCCTCGATTGCCATCGGCACCGCAGTGTATAACGTTCAGCCGTTTATGCTGGTGGGCCTGGCCGCGCTATTTCTCAACGAGAAAATCACCCTGCAGAAACTGTTCTGGCTGGGCATTTCGTTTCTCGGGATGCTCGCGATTGTCAGCGCGCATGGCGGTCAGGGTGAGAGCGGTAACGATTACCTGATGGGCATCGCGCTGGCGCTGGGGGCTGCGTTCCTTTATGCGATTGCGGCGTTGATCATTAAACGCCTGACCGGCACGCCGCCGCACCTGATTGCGCTGATTCAGGTCAGCACCGGTGTGTTGTTGCTCGCGCCGTTCGCGCACTTTTCCGCGTTGCCGCAAGCACCGAGTGCTTGGGCCAGCCTGGTGACGCTCGGCATTATTCACACGGGCGTGATGTACGTGCTGCTGTACGGAGCGATTCAAAAGCTGCCGACGGCACTGACCGGCGCGTTGTCGTTCATCTACCCGATTGCGGCGATTCTCGTCGACTGGTTTGCCTTCGGCCATCGTCTGGAGCCGCTGCAATGGATCGGTGTTGCCGCGATTTTGCTGGCCGCCGCTGGCATGCAACAAGGCTGGAGCTTGAAGTTTCGGCGGACAGTTACGCAGTAATCAAATGTTCCAGCGCGGCGCGGTCTTTGCCAATCGCTGACGCATCTCGCCGATGTTGCTGGCCAGCTGCCGGATCAATAACCGGTAACCGTCCAGCGGGTTATAAACCAGCGCGTCCAGGCTTGAATCTGACGTCAACTCAATGGGGCGGTTGAGTGTTTGGGAGGCGCCGGATTTCAACGCCCGCGCCATCCCCACCAGTTGCACCCGAATCCGTCGATGCTCCGCTTTCAACGCCGATTGCAGATGAACCATGGAGTCAGGGGCACTGACATCGGGCCGGGTGTTGCCGAGAATTTCCAGGGTGCTGACACACATCCGCAAATGACGCTGAATCGCGTCGAGTTCGGTCATGGAGATCTTCACTTCCTTGGACACCGACGGCATCAGTGAACGCAGTTGCACCATCACTGTGTTCAAACGGCCAATGAGCCGGTGGTGCTCGTCATCGGCGACCGATTGGCCATTGATGATGCGTCCGTAAATCGTCGCGCAGTCGCGCAACGCATCGGCCAGGTTGTAGCGCCACGAATAAACCGCGTACAGCGGCAGGGCGAAGGAAAACGCCAGGGCCAGGGTGATGCCGATCAGAATGTCCACACCACGCCACAATCCGTCGGTAATCGGATTGTCTCCATGCCCCGCGACGATGAACACAGTAATTGCCGACAGCAGCGCGGTGTAACCTCCCTTGCCAATGGCGTGGTACGAAAAGAAGCCGCAAATCACCGCCATCGCGAAATAGGTCAGCCACGGCATCCCGAGCCACGCTTGTTGAGCCACCAGCAATAAACCGACAGCAGCTCCGATCAAGGTGCCGGTGGCGCGCTCGGCCGCTTTTTTTCCAATGTTGCCGTGGTGCTGCAAACCACCGATCACCACCAGCATCGTTACCGACGCCCACTCGCCGTGGGGCAGGTTGATGCCGGTGGTCAGCAGGATGGATGCCATTAACCCCAGCGATACGCGCACTGCGTGGATTACCCTGGCATGGCGATAGCGCTGATACGGATCCAGCAACGGACGCAGTAGTCGGCGCATCAGCGGCGGCAGATGATTGGCTCCGAATGTACTCAGCCTTGGTCTCCTCAGAAGATGTAATCAGTGGTCAGGAAACTCGAACTCCGTCCGCTGATAATCTCGCTGATCAGCTCTTTATTGGTTTCCTGGAACTTGGTCGCGACCAATGTCCTGATCGAAAACACCCGCAATGCATCATGCACCGACAGTGTGCCCTCGGCGGAGTTCTTGCGGCCGTTGAACGGGAAGGTGTCCGGGCCGCGCTGGCATTGGGCGTTGAGGTTGATGCGTCCGACCTGATTGGCAAAGGTGTCCACCAGACGGCCGACGGCCACCGGGTTGGAGCCAAAGATACTCAACTGCTGGCCGAAGTCCGATTCCAGGACGTAATCAATCACGGTGTCTAAATGCCGGTAAGGCACGATCGGCACGACCGGGCCAAATTGCTCCTCCTGGTAGACGCGCATCTGCGGGGTTACCGGGTACAACACGGCGGGGTAGAAAAACGAGGCGCGGGCTTCACCGCCGTTAGGGTTCACCACGGTGGCGCCTTTGCCGACGGCATCCGCCACCAGCGAGTGCAGGTAATCGACCTTGCCCGACTCCGGCAATGGGGTCAGCGCCACGCCACTTTCCCAAGGCATGCCGGGTTTGAGGCTGGCGAGTTTGACGTTGAATTTCTCGATGAAGGCCTCGACCACGTCTTCGTGGACGAAGAGGATTTTCAGCGCGGTGCAGCGCTGGCCATTGAAGGACAAGGCGCCGGTGATTGCTTCGCTGACGGCGTTGTCGAGATCCACCTCGGGCAACACGATACCGGGGTTTTTCGCATCCAGGCCCAGCGCCGCGCGCAAACGATGAGGTCTCGGATGGAGTTTTTTCAGGTCGCTGGCGGCCTTGTTGGTGCCAATGAACGCAAAGATATCGATCTTGCCGCTGGCCATCAGCGCACTGACGGTTTCGCGACCGCTGCCATAGATCACGTTGATCACCCCGGCCGGGAAGCTGTCGCGGAAGGCTTCGAGCAGCGGGCGGATCAGCAATACCCCAAGCTTGGCCGGCTTGAACACCACGGTGTTACCCATGATCAGCGCCGGAATCAGCGTGGTGAAGGTTTCGTTAAGCGGGTAGTTATAAGGCCCCATGCACAACGCCACGCCCATCGGGACGCGGCGGATCTGGCCGAGGGTGTCCTGTTCCAGTTCGAAGCGACTGGAGCGGCGGTCGAGGTCCTTGAGGGCGTTGACGGTGTCGACGATGTAGTCGCAGGTGCGGTCGAACTCTTTCTCCGAGTCCTTGAGGTTTTTGCCGATTTCCCACATCAGCAACTTGACCACGGCGTCGCGTTGTTCGCGCATGCGTCCCAGGAACGCTTCGACGTGCTGGATACGTTCGGCCACGCGCATCGTCGGCCACAGGCCCTGGCCACGGTCATAGGCACGGACGGCGGCATCGAGGGCGGTCAGCGCGGTGTCGGCGTCGAGCAGCGGCGTGCTGCCGAGGATGACTTGTTCATCGCCATGCTCGCCGGCCAAATACACTGGGCTGCGGACTTGAGCGAGGGGACCGGACCAGGTTTTCAACTCGCCATCGACCAGGTATTCACGTTGCTCGGTCTGGCCGTCGAGGCGGTACTTTTCCGGGATGCTGCTGGCGTCAGGAAACAGGTTGCCAAGGATAGGTGCTGGGGTCATGTCGCTACTCCATGTGATGTCAGCCATGCGCTGGCGGCTCGCCGTTGAGAATTCACTTCAAAGGTTATACGCCTTAATGGATCGGTTTTTTAAGTGCGAGTTGGCGCAGCAGGCGATCTTTTGACCTGGGAACACACAACGGCCG
Organism: Pseudomonas sp. ASL7; assembly: GCF_056680375.1. Lineage (NCBI taxonomy): Bacteria > Pseudomonadati > Pseudomonadota > Gammaproteobacteria > Pseudomonadales > Pseudomonadaceae > Pseudomonas > Pseudomonas sp. ASL7. The sequence continues at coordinate 1,084,202 of NZ_CM155279.1, forward strand.
ATGCTGCGGTTAAACTTCGAGCTCTTTCTAAAAGGAGTTCATATGAGTTATTACCAGCCGGGCATTCTCGCCACCCCAGTTCCGCCTCAAGCCCGTCATATGTTCTTCGCCCTCGAATCCGTCGCTGCACTGCCCGCGGCCCTTGAAAACCTGAAGGCGCTGGTGGACGGGAAGTCCGTCGTGGTCGGTTTCGGTGAATCCCTGGTTAAAGCCCTGCGGGGTCAAATCGAAGGCCTGCGGACCTTTCCTGCGCTGACCGGCGTTGGCGTCGATAACCCGTCGACCCAGCACGCCCTTTGGTGCTGGCTGCACGGTGTCGACCGTGGCGAATTGCTCCATCGCAGCAACGCCATCGCAGTGGCATTGGCACCGGCCTTGCGTCTGGTGCAGATGAACGAGACCTTCCGCCACATGACTGGCCACGACCTCACCGGCTACGAAGACGGCACCGAAAATCCTCACGACGAAGCCGCCGTGGCTGCTGCGCTGGTGGGTGAAGGCGCTGACGGCATGGTGGGTGGCAGCTTCGCCGCGATCCAGCAGTGGCAGCATGACCTGAAGGGCTTCCACGCGATGCCAGCCCATGAGAAGGACAACATCATGGGCCGCCGCTTGAGCGACAACGAAGAACTCGACGACGCGCCAATCTCGGCCCACGTCAAACGCACCGCCCAGGAAAGCTTTGCCCCTGAAGCGTTCGTGGTTCGCCGCTCGATGCCGTGGATCGAAGGCGACCGCGCCGGTCTGATGTTCCTGGCCTTCGGTTTTTCCCTCGATGCCTTTGAAGCTCAACTGCGCCGGATGAGCGGCCTGGAAGACGGCATCACCGATGGTTTGTACCGCATCAGTCGCCCAATCACCGGCGGCTACTACTGGTGCCCGCCGCTCAAGGACGGTCGTCTGGATCTGCGCGCACTGCATATCGAACGCCGCTGACAATAAGCCTGCCCTGTAGGAGCGAGCTTGCTCGCGAAAAACGTCAATGATAACGCCGGCTTCCTGACGAACCGCGGCGCTTTGACGTCCATCGTCGGAACGCCGCCCGGAGCAAGCTCGCTCCTACAGGGGCGGTGGCCCGGCGAATCTAACCTTATGCTTAAACAATATTTCTCAACCCCCACACCCGCTCTCTAAGATCACGTCATAACTCGTTATAACAAGTGATCTGCCATGACCGAAAACGTTCTATCCCTAAGTAGCGTCCCGCTGCACACCCAACTGCGGGATGTGCTGCGTGCCCGGATCCTCGACGGCGAATACCCGCAAGACAGCCAGATGCCCTCCGAAAGCGAGCTGGGTGCCTTGTTCAATGTCAGCCGCATCACCGTGCGCCAGGCCTTGGGTGATCTGCAGAAAGAAGGGCTGATTTTCAAGATCCACGGCAAGGGCACGTTCGTCGCCAAGCCGAAAACCTTCCAGAACGTCAGCACCCTGCAAGGCCTGGCCGAGTCCATGACCGGTCGCGGCTATGAGGTGATCAACCGCCTGCGCAGTTTCAAATTCATCGCCGCCGACAAACTCGTCGCCGAGCGTCTGCAGGTCGCCGAAGGCGAGATCGTGGCCCAGATCAAGCGCGTCAGGCTGATCAACCGCGAACCCATTTCTCTGGAAATTACTTACCTGCCCAAGGCCATTGGCGAACGCCTGGAGAAGGCTGATCTGGTCACCCGCGACATCTTCCTGATTCTTGAAAATGACTGTGGTCTGGCCCTCGGCCACGCCGACCTGGCCATTGACGCCGTGCTGGCTGACAGCGACCTGACCCAGGCGCTGAACGTCGAACCCGGTTCGCCGATCATGCGCATCGAGCGCTTGACTCACGATGCCAGCGGCCAGCCCGTGGACTTCGAACACCTTTACTACCGCGGCGATGCCTTCCAGTACCGCTTGCGGATCGACCGGCAAAAAGGGGCGCAGGCATGACCCACAGCTCGATGACTAGCAGCTCCATGAATAGAAAGACGCTCGAACAGGAATACGACATTGTCGTGATCGGCGGCGGCACCGCGGGGCCGATGGCGGCGATCAAGGCCAAGGAACACAACCGTGATCTGCGCGTGCTGCTGATCGACAAGGCCAACGTCAAACGCAGCGGCGCGATCAGCATGGGCATGGACGGCCTGAACAACGCGATCATCCCCGGCCACTCGACGCCGGAGCAGTACACCAAGGAAATCACCATCGCCAACGACGGCATCGTCAATCAGGCCGCGGTGTATGCCTATGCAACCCATAGCTTTGAAACGATCGAGCAACTGGACCGCTGGGGCGTGAAATTCGAGAAAGACGAAACCGGCGACTATGCGGTGAAAAAGGTTCACCACATGGGCGCTTACGTGCTGCCGATGCCGGAAGGACACGACATCAAAAAAGTCCTGTACCGCCAGTTGAAGCGGGCGCGGGTGAGCATCACCAATCGCCTCGTCTGCACGCGGTTGCTGACAGACGAAGAGGGCGCGGTCAACGGTGTGATGGGCTTCGATTGCCGCAGCGCCGACTTCCATGTGATCAAGGCCAAAGCGGTCATTCTGTGCTGCGGCGCGGCCGGACGTCTGGGTTTGCCATCCTCGGGTTACCTGATGGGCACCTACGAAAATCCGACCAATGCCGGCGACGGTTACGCCATGGCTTATCACGCCGGGGCCGAACTGGCGAACCTCGAATGCTTCCAGATCAACCCGTTGATCAAGGATTACAACGGCCCGGCCTGCGCCTACGTTACTGGCCCGTTGGGCGGTTACACGGCGAACAACAAGGGCGAGCGCTTTATCGAGTGCGACTACTGGAGCGGGCAAATGATGTGGGAGTTCCACCAGGAACTCGAAAGCGGCAACGGCCCGGTGTTTCTCAAACTCGACCATTTGGCCGAGGAAACCATCCAGAACATCGAAGACATCCTGCACAGCAACGAGCGCCCGAGTCGCGGCCAGTTCCACGCCAATCGCGGTACCGATTACCGTACACAGATGGTCGAGATGCACATCTCCGAGATCGGCTTTTGCAGCGGGCATTCGGCGTCGGGTGTGTGGGTCAACGAGCGGGCAGAGACTTCGGTGAAGGGGCTGTATTCAGCGGGAGACATGGCCGCAGTCCCGCATAACTACATGCTCGGCGCGTTTACCTATGGCTGGTTTGCCGGCACCAACGCGGCGGCGTTTGTGGCTGAGCGCGAGTTTTCGGCGCTGGATCTCGAACAGATCGAAACGGAAAAGGCCCGGGTCTACGCGCCACTGGACCGCGAACACGGTCTGCCACCGGCTCAGGTCGAGTACAAGCTGCGGCGCTTCGTCAACGACTACCTGCAACCGCCGAAAGTGACCAAGAAGATGCAAATCGGCCTGCAACGCTTCAGCGATATCCAGCGCGACCTCGATCAGATCAAGGCCCATAACGCCCACGAACTGATGCGCGCCATGGAAGTCAGCATGATCCGCGACTGCGCGGAAATGGCCGCCCGTGCCTCGCTGTTTCGCGCCGAGAGTCGCTGGGGGCTGTATCACTATCGGGTCGATCACCCGCAACGCAACGACAGCGACTGGTTCTGTCATTGCCACCTGAAGAAGGGTGAAAACGGGTTGATGACCAGTTTCAAGAAAGCCGTCGAGCCTTACATCATCCCGCTGGACGCCGAAGAAATGCAGGCCTACGACCGGCTGCGGGTCGGTGCCGACGCGGCGTGAGTATTACAAAAGAGAGAGACCGCGATATGGCCTATCAGCCCCAGGAAATCTTCTTCCGCTCCAACGCTCCCGTCACGGTTGACGAGGACAAATGCATCGCCCACAAAGGCTGCACCGTGTGCGTCGATGTCTGTCCGATGGACCTGCTGGCCATCAACCCAGCCACGCAAAAGGCCTACATGGCCTTCGATGAATGCTGGTACTGCATGCCGTGTGAAAAGGATTGTCCGACCGGGGCGGTGAAAGTGGAGATCCCCTATCTGTTGCGCTGAAACACAATCCCTGTGGGAGCGAGCCTGCTCGCGAAGAGGCCGGCCCAGCAGGCATCTCCATCCACTGACCCGACGCTTTCGTCGGAACGCCGCCCGGAGCCGGCTCGCTCCCACAGTGGATCGAGTACAGACAACTCAAAGCCATCCGGCAACACCGGACGCTTGATTCAAAACACCCCTCGTTTCCCACCGCGCCCAGATCGTGGCGGAGACGAATATCCAATAAATGATTCGAGGGGAAACACTATGTTATTGCGCGCAGCATTAGCCGGTCTGGTACTGGCCTCATTCACCCTGTCGGCCTCGGCCGAAACCATACGCATTGCTATCGGCACCCAGGACACCACCATCAATTGCGCCGCGGGCGGATTGCTGATTCGTGAGCTCGGTCTGCTCGACAAATACCTGCCCCACGACGGTCCCTACAAAGACGCCAAATACGAGGTCGAGTGGAAGAACTTCACCAGCGGCGCACCGCTGACCAACGAGATGGTCGCCGGCAAACTCGACTTCGGCGCCATGGCCGATTTCCCCGGTGCGTTCAACGGCGTGGCATTCGAAACGGCGGGCAAGCACAGCCTGTTCATCAGCGTCCTGTCGGGTAGCACCAAAGGCAGTGGCAACGGCATCGTGGTGCCGAGCGCGTCGGGCGTTCAGTCCCTGGCCGAGCTCAAGGGCAAGACCATTTCCGTGCCGTTCGCTTCGACGGCCCATGGCATGTTGCTGCGAGCGGTAGCGGCGCAGGGCTGGGACCCGCTTAAAGACGTGAACATCATCGCGCAGCCGCCGGAGGTCGCAGGCTCGGCGTTGCAGGCCGGGAAGATCGATGCTCACGCCGATTTCGTGCCGTTTGCCGAACTGTTCCCGAGCCGTGGCTTCGCTCGCAAAATCTATGACGGTTCCCAGGCCGGCGCACCGACTTTCCATGGTGCATTGGTCGATCAGAGCTACGCGAAGAAGTACCCGGAAATCGTCGTCGCCTATCTGCGCGCGAGCATCGAAGCCAATCAGTTACTCGCCGCTGAACCGGAAAAATACAGTGAGTTGATCGCCAAGGTTACCGGTGTCGATGCCGAGGTGAATTATCTGTTCCATGGTCCGCTCGGTGTACAGACCCGCGACCTGAGCTGGAAGCCGGAATACCGTCAGGCGGTCGGTACCGCTATCGATACGCTCAAGCTGTTGAAGAAAGCTGATCGCGGACTCGATCTGAATGCCTTCATTGATGACCAATACATCCGCGCCGCGTTCAAGGCCTCGAATCTGGACTACACCGCACAACTGGCCAACTACGGGCAGACGCCGCTCAAGGCCATTGATGCATCGACGGGCAAAGCCATAACCGACTTCAGTCATGTCGCCGAGATCTGGGTGCGTGGTGAAGCGAAGGTCCGGCAGTACTCCTCGGCGGAGTCGGCGTTCAGCGCATTGGCGAGCCTGAAGTCGGAAGGCAAAAACATCCGTGCGGTGTATGCCCAGGCGAGTGACAGCGGGATCAAGTTGCTGGCGGATCAGGCGTGGTTTGCCAGTGATGCGAAAGGGCGCCTCAGCGCATTTCTGCTCAAAGGCCAGGCCGAAAAATTCGCCACGGCCCAGGGCGGCAAAGTCTTCGACTTCACCGACGCCACGACCCAGGCCGTCGCCACCCGCTAACCCAAAACACCGCAGACCCCTTGTAGGAGCGAGCTTGCTCGCGATGGTGTGTCAGCCGACAACCATCTAGCTGACACACCTTCGCGAGCAAGCTCGCTCCCACAGGGATCGCAGTCGAGCGCAAATATCGAATTCACCAAAGATCAACGGTGGGAGCGAGCTTGCTCGCGATGGTGTGTCAGTCGACAACCATTTAGCTGACACACCTTCGCGAGCAGGCTCGCTCCCACAGGATCTGGGTTGAGAGGAATTATTGTGTACCGATCATATGCACGCTGGATCCCCAGAGCCGCCTCCTTGCTGCTCTGCCTTCTATTCTGGCAACTCGCCGCGAGCCAACACTGGAACCTTGGCCTGGTCACCTTCGCCAACGTCCCGACCCCGCTGGCAGTTATCGACGCAGCCCTCGGCCTCGGCGAATCGGGCAAACTCGCCCAGCACCTGGGCAGCAGCCTCAGCCGGGTCTTCTCCGGTTACATCGCGGCGCTGGTCATCGGCATCGCCCTCGGCCTGGCCATCGGTCGCTCGAAATGGGCCGAAGACTTATTGCTGCCACCGCTGGAAGTCCTGCGCCCGATCCCGGCAGTCGCCTGGATTCCTTTGGCCATCCTGATGTTCCCGTCGTCTGAAATGTCGATGGTCTTCATCACCTTCACCGGTGCGCTGTTTCCGATCCTGCTCAACACCGTGCACGGCGTCGAGGGTGTCGACCCACGGCTGATCGCCTCGGCCAAAAGCCTCGGGGCAGGGCGACGGGCGATTCTGCGGGAGGTGATCCTGCCGGGCGCCGCGCCGAGCATCATCACGGGCCTCGCCATTGGCATGGGCACTTCATGGTTCTGTCTGGTGACCGCGGAAATGATCGCCGGCCAGTACGGCATTGGCTATTACACCTGGGCGTCCTACACCATTCAGAACTACGCCGACATCGTCGTCGGCATGTTGCTGATCGGCGTTCTCGGGATGGGCAGCAGCCTGCTGATCAAACGTCTGGGCGGGTTGTTCACGCCCTGGCATCGACCACGAGGAAAAACCTGATGAGCGCTTTTCAGCACCCTGAAGGGCGAATCGATATTCGCCAACTGTCCATCAGTCTGGGGGAGGGCAGCGCTGCTTTCGAAGCCGTGCAAGGTCTGGACTGCCAGATCGACCCTGGCCAGTTTGTCTGCATCCTGGGACCCTCCGGTTGCGGCAAATCCACTTTGCTCGGCGCGCTGGCCGGACACCTTCAACCGCGCGCCGGCACGCTCAAAGTCGATGGCGCGCAGGTCTCTGGCCCATCACCGCAACGCGGTATGGTGTTCCAGCACCACACGTTGTTCCCCTGGCGAACCGTGCGTGACAACGTCGCCTTCGGCCTGAAAATGCGCGGCATCGGCAAAACCGAACGCCACCAAGCCGCCGACGAAATCCTCGCGCTGGTGGGGTTGGAAGGCTTCGCCGATCGCTGGCCGGATCAGCTCTCCGGCGGCATGCAGCAACGGGTGGAAATCGCCCGGGTGCTGATCAATCGCCCACGGCTGTTGCTGATGGACGAACCCTTCGGCGCCCTTGATGCCCTGACCCGGCTGAACATGCAGGCGCTGTTGCTGGACATCTGGACGCGGATTCGCACCACCGTAGTGTTCGTCACCCATGACATCGACGAAGCACTGTTCCTCGCCGACCGCCTGCTGGTCATGAGTTCGCGCCCCGGCCGGATCATCGAAGACCTGTGCCTCGATTTCCCGCGGCCACGCACCACCGACCTGGTGACAAGCCATGAGTTCTCCCGCTTGAAGCGCCATTGCCTCCAATTACTGCGTCATGAAGACGGTCGGCAGTTGCCACGCCTGAACCCTCTCGGACTTCCCCCTGAAAACAAACTGCCGCGATTTGCCCTATGACCTCTCTATTCGATGTAACCGATAACGATGACATTCTTGCCCTGCAACCACGCCTGACCGATAACGATCCCGGTGTGCGCCGGATTGCCCTGATCGAACTGGCCGATCTTGAAGAGCCGGACGGCTTGCTTTGGCTGGTCAATCGACTGGCGCAGGACCCGACCGAAGAGGTCCGCGCCGAAGCCGCACGATTGCTCGAAGCCTGGGAGGACGAGTCAGTCGTCGAAGCGTTGTGCCAGGCACTGACCGATCCATCGCCGGCCGTGCAATCCGCCGCCGCGCAAAGCCTCAGCTTGCTGAAAAGCGAAGCGGCGGGTCGGGTGATTCTGCCGTGGACCGGGCATGCCGAGATCTCGGTGCGCATCGCCGCGTTCAGAGCCTTGCGCGAGTTACGTTTCCCCGATGCCGCGGCGGCAGCGCTCATTGCCTTGAACGACGTAGACGCCAGTGTGCGCCGCGAAGCGGTCGGCGTACTCGGCTGGCTCAAACAACTCGATGCGTTGCCGGCCTTGGCCCGATTGGCCAGCCAGGATCCGGACACCGAAGTCCGCCGCGCCGCCACCGGTGCTTTGGGCCTGGCCTGCGACGCTCAAGTGCTGCCGGCACTGCGCCAGGCGTTGCAGGACGAGGCCTGGCAAGTCCGCGAGGAAGCCGCCACCACGTTGGGCAAGGTCGGGCATGCCGACGCCGGTCCGGCATTGGTCGAGGCCTTGAACGACGATTACTGGCAAGTTCGCCTGCGCGCCACCCGCAGCCTCGGCCGCTTGCGGTACGCTCCGGCCCTGCAAGCGTTGATCGAAACCCTCGGCCACCGCATCAGCAACCTGCGCAAGGAAGCCGCCCTGGCCCTCGGAGAACTGGACGATAAAGGCGCCATCGCCGCCTTGGAGGCCGCACAAGATGACGGCGACCCGGAAGTGCGCAAAGCCGTGCGCATCGCCCTGAGTCAGCTGCAATGAACCCGCTGGCGATTGGCAATTCCCAGGGCAAACGGCAGTTGCGGTTGAACTGGCCGGACGGACGCGAGCAGTTGCTAGATCATGCGCAATTACGCCGTCAGTGCCCGTGTTCGCAATGCCGGGCGTTTCGATTGAAAGGCCTGATGCCGATGGTCGACGCTCGGGTGCGAGTGACGGAACTGAACGCGCAGGGCTACGGCCTGCAACTGATCTTCAGCGACGGCCACGAACGCGGCATCTACCCCTGGTCCTATCTCTCGGGACTCACCTGAAACCTGTGTAGGAGCGAGCTTGCTCGCGATGGACGTGAACAATAACGCGTACTGTCTGGAAAAATGCGTCGCCTTCGAATTCCTCGCGAGCAAGCTCGCTCCTACAGGAGGAAGTGGCTGAGCTGACTGGCGGCGCTTGCCAGCAAAAAGCCGAAAGAGTACAAATGTACTCCATGACCACTCTCACTCCCCGCCGTACCGCCATCCTGACCTTTATCCGCGATCGAATCGCCGAACATGGCCAGTCTCCGAGCCTCGCAGAAATCAGCGAGGCGTTCGGCTTCGCCTCGCGCAGCGTGGCGCGCAAGCATGTGCTGGCGCTGACCGAGGCCGGTTTCATCGAGGTCAACCCGCATCAGGCCCGGGGCATTCGTTTGCTCGGACAACCGGCGCGTCCCGAACTGCTGGACATTCCGGTGCTGGGCCGGGTGGCGGCGGGGGCGCCGATCGGGGCCGACGCCGAGGTCCATAGCCGGTTGATGCTCGACCCGTCGATTTTCTCGCGGGTGCCGGACTACATGCTGCGGGTCCAGGGTGATTCGATGATCGAGGATGGCATTCTCGATGGCGATCTGGTGGGTGTGCACCGCAGTCCCGAGGCGATCAACGGCCAGATTGTTGTGGCCCGACTGGACGGGGAAGTCACCATCAAGCGGTTTGAACGGGTCGGCGACGTGGTCCGGTTGCTGCCACGCAACCCGGCCTATCAGCCGATCATCGTCGAAGCCGATCAGGACCTGGCCATCGAAGGGGTGTTCTGCGGGTTGGTGAGGCAAGGGTGATGGGTGCCGTCGTTGCGCTGGATACGCTGTTCAATGGCGGCCAGGTCTGGAAGGGCCGGCCTGCGCCACCGACTGTCAGCCCGCAACCCACCGGGCATGCCGCGCTGGATGCGGCGTTGCCCACCGGTGGCTGGCCGGAAGCGGCGCTGACCGAAATCCTTTTGGCCGGGCAAGGCGTGGGCGAGTTGCAACTGGTGTGGCCGGCACTGGCGCGGCTGTCGGCGGCGGGCGAGCGCATCGTGCTGGTGGCGCCGCCTTACGTGCCGTATCCCCTGGCGTGGCAGAACGCCGGGGTCGATCTTCGGCAGTTGTCGATCATCCAGGCCAGCGAGCGCGATGCGCTGTGGGCGGTGGAACAATGCCTGCGTTCGGGCAGTTGCGGCGCGGTGCTGTGCTGGCCGCACAAAGCGGATGATCGGGCGTTGCGTCGCTTGCAGGTGGCGGCGGAAACCGGCTCGACCCTGGCGTTCGCCTACCGTTCGATCAGTGAAGCGATCAACCCTTCGCCAGCGGCCCTGCGCATCGCCATCGATGCCCAACCTGCGCAATTGCGCGTGCTCAAGTGCCGCGGCGGGTTGGCGCGTTCGGCGCCGATTGCCTTTCCTGTGGGGCATTGAGGTTGCCATGCGCTGGGTTTGCATACTTTTCCCGCAATTGGCGCTGGACGCGGTACTGCGTCAGCGTGCCGACCCCGATGAGCCGCTGGCGCTGCTGACCGGCCCGGCCCAGCGTCGGGTGTTGCAAGCGGTCAACGCTTCGGCACGGGCGCTGGGCTTGCGTCCGGGCCAATCGATGACCGCCGCGCAGGCCTTGAGCAAAGGTTTTGTCACGGCTGAGTACGACGTCGCCGAGATCGAACACTGGCAGCAGTTTCTGGCCGCTTGGGCTTACCGCTTCAGTTCACAGGTCAGCGTGCATTACCCGCGTGCCGTGGTGTTTGAAATCGAATCCAGCCTGGGGTTGTTCGGGCCCTGGCCGCAGTTCGAGGCGCGGTTGCGCACCGAACTCGGCGAGCTGGGTTTTCGCCACCGGATTGTTGCCGCACCGAACCCGGTGGCTGCGCGGGTATTGGCCAATGCATATGACGGTCTGGTGGTGCCCGACGATCAAGCTCTGCAGCACCACCTCGGGCAGTTGCCCGTCGACCGGATCGCTCTGGAACCGGCGGTGGCCACGGCGTTGTCGCGGATGGGGTTGCGCACCTTGAGCCAGGTGCAGGCGTTGCCTCGTCATAGCCTGGCCCGGCGTTTCGAGGCGCAGGTGCTCAAGCATCTGGACGCCTTGTTCGGCACGCGGCAACTGGCGCTGGCGTTTTACTTGCCGCCGGACCGCTTCGATGTGCGCATCGAGCTCAATTTCGATGTGCAGTCCCATCAGGCGTTGCTGTTTCCTTTAAGACGCCTGACCAGTGATTTGTCGGCGTTCCTCTGCGGCCGGGACAGTGGCGTCCAGCGTTTCGACCTGCACCTGGAACACGCCGGGTTGCCGGATAGCGTGATCAAGGTCGGTCTGCTCAGTGCCGAGCGCGATCCGGCGATGCTCTTCGAGCTGGCCCGGGGACGGCTGGAGCAGGTCCAGGTCGAGGCGCCCGTCCGGGGTTTTCGTCTGCGCGCCGAAGATCTGCCGAGCTTTGTCCCGCAATGCCAAGCGCTATTCGACGACCGCCCGCAGCAGTCATTGCCCTGGGAGCAACTGCGCGAACGCTTGCGCGCGCGGCTCGGGGATGACGCGGTGCAGGGCTTGCGGTTCCAGGCGGATCACCGACCGGAGTGTGCGTGGCAGGCGCGTGCCGATAGCCAGCCCTGTGCGGGGTTGTCAGGTGTGCAGCGTCCGGGCTGGTTGCTGACGCAACCGCAGGCGATCCACGAAGGCTCGACGCGCATCCTCATGGGGCCGGAGCGTATTGAGTCCGGTTGGTGGGACGGTGCCGACGTTCGCCGCGACTATTACCTGATCCGGACCCGTACCGGCCAGCAGGGCTGGGCCTATCGCACGGTAGGCGAGGGCGGTCCCTTGTGGCTGCAAGGCTGGTTCGCATGAGCGTCGAGTATGCCGAGCTGCACTGCCTGTCGAACTTCAGTTTCCAGCGCGGTGCTTCCAGTGCCCTTGAGCTCTTTCAACGGGCGAAACAGCAGGGCTATCAGGCCCTGGCGATCACCGATGAATGCACATTGGCCGGCATTGTTCGCGCCTGGCAAGCGGCCAGGTCCGTTGAGCTGTCGCTGATCATCGGCAGTGAAATCCGTATCGAGAACGGCCCGAAACTGGTGCTGCTGGTGGAAAATCTCGAGGGTTACCAAAACCTGTGCCGATTGATTACCCGAGCCCGGCGCCGCACGCACAAAGGCCAGTATCAAGTCGTGCGCGAAGACTTCAGTGAACCCTTGTCGGGTGTGTTGGCGTTGTGGGTGCCGGACACGGTCGATGATATGGCCAACGGTCACTGGCTGAAACAGACCTTCGCTGAGCGCCTGTGGCTGGCGGTGCAGTTGCATTGTGGCCAGGATGATGCCCGACGGCTGGCCGCACTGCTGACCCTGGCCGGCGACCTGCGAATTCCGGCAGTGGCCAGTGGCGATGTACACATGCACGCTCGCGGGCGGCGTGCCTTGCAGGACACCATGACCGCGATCCGTCATCACCTGCCGGTGGCCGAGGCCGGGTTACGCTTGCACCCCAATGGCGAGCGTCATTTGCGCAGCCTTGATGTGCTGCAATCGATCTACCCGCCAACACTGCTGGCTGAAACCTTGACCATCGCCCGGCGCTGCACCTTTGACCTCGGCCAGCTGCGTTATCAGTATCCCCGGGAGTTGGTGCCGCAAGGTCATAGCGCCGACTCCTGGCTGCGCGAACTGACCGAGCGTGGCCTTCGCGAGCGCTGGCCCGAAGGCGCGAGCGAGAAGGTGCGCAGATTGATCGACAAGGAGCTGGGGCTGATCGCCGAGCTGGGTTACGAAAGTTATTTTCTCACCGTGCAGGACATCGTCGCCTTCGCCCGGCGCCAGAAAATTCTCTGTCAGGGGCGAGGCTCTGCAGCCAACTCGGCGGTGTGTTTCGCCTTGGGCATCACCGAGATCGACCCCGACCGGATGAACATGCTGTTCGAGCGCTTTCTGTCCAAGGAGCGCAACGAACCGCCGGACATCGACGTCGATTTCGAGCACGAGCGCCGCGAAGAGGTCCTCCAATACGTGTTCCAGCGTTACGGTCGCACCCGGGCGGCGCTGACCGCCGTGGTCAGCACTTATCACGCTGCCGGGGCGGTGCGCGACGTGGCTAAAGCGTTGGGTTTGCCGCCGGATCAAATCAATGCCCTGGCCGATTGCTGCGGTCACTGGAGCGACCAGACACCGCCTGTCGAGCGCCTGCTTGAAGGCGGGTTCGACCCCGAGAGCCCGGTGTTGCGTCGGGTACTCAGCCTGACTCAACAGTTGATTGGATTCCCCCGGCACCTGTCCCAGCACCCCGGCGGCTTCGTGATTTCCGAACAACCATTGGACAGTCTGGTCCCAGTGGAAAACGCCGCGATGGCCGACCGCACTATCATCCAGTGGGACAAGGACGATCTCGACGCGGTGGGGCTGCTCAAAGTGGACATTCTGGCCTTGGGCATGCTCAGCGCGATTCGTCGCTGTTTCGATTTGCTGCGCCGTCATCGCCATCTGGACTTGAGTCTGGCGACGGTGCCCTCCGAAGACTCACTGACCTACGACATGATCGGCCGTGCCGACACCATCGGCGTGTTCCAGATCGAGTCCCGGGCACAAATGTCGATGCTGCCCAGGCTCAAGCCCCGTCAGTTCTATGATCTGGTGATTGAGGTGGCGATCGTTCGGCCCGGACCTATTCAGGGCGGCATGGTGCACCCGTACTTGCGGCGGCGAAACAAGGAGGAGCCCGAGACCTATCCGTCCCCGGCACTGGAAGCCGTGCTCAAGCGCACCCTGGGCGTGCCGTTGTTTCAAGAACAGGTGATGCAAATTGCAATCGTCTCCGCCGACTACAGCCCCGGGGAGGCCGATCAATTGCGGCGCTCGATGGCCGCCTGGAAACGCCACGGCGGGCTCGAACCGCACAAGGAACGTCTAGCCGCCGGGATGAAAAAAAACGGCTACACGGCCGAGTTTGCCGCGCAAATCTTCGAGCAGATCAAAGGCTTTGGCAGCTATGGTTTTCCCGAGTCCCACGCCGCCAGTTTTGCTTTGCTGACTTACGCCAGCTGCTGGTTGAAATGCCACGAGCCTGCGGCCTTCGCCTGTGCGCTGATCAACAGTTGGCCGATGGGTTTTTACAGCCCGGACCAGATTCTGCAGGACGCGCGGCGGCATCATTTGCAGATTCGCCCGGTGGACGTGCGGGCCAGCGACTGGGATTGCGGCCTTGAACCGGTCATTGGTGCACAGCCGGCGATACGCATGGGGATGCGGATGATCAAGGGCTTTCGCGAGGACGATGCCCGACGCATCGAAGCGGCGCGGTCCAGGGGTGCTTTTGTCGACATTGCCGACCTTGGCGAACGGGCGCAGCTCGATGCGCGTGCGCAAGAACAATTAGCCGATGCCGGGGCGCTGCGCGGGCTGGCGGGTGACCGGCATCGGGCGCGCTGGGAAGTGGCGGGTGTGCAGAAGCAACTCGGCTTGTTCGCCGGCTTGCCGAGTCAGGAAGAAGACGCGGTGTCGTTGCCCAAACCCACGGTGGGCGAAGACCTGCTGGCGGATTACAACAGTGTCGGCACCACCCTCGGGCCGCATCCGCTGGCGTTGCTGCGGGCTGAATTGAAAGCCCGGCGCTGCCGCAGTTCAAAGGAATTGATGACGGTCGAACATGGACGCCCGGTCAGCGTCGCCGGGCTGGTGACCGGTCGACAACGTCCGGGCACTGCCAGTGGTGTAACGTTTGTCACCCTTGAGGACGAGTTCGGCAACGTCAACGTCATTGTCTGGCGCGACCTGGCCGAACGACAGCGGCAGGTGTTGGTCGGCTCGCAGCTGCTCAAGGTCGATGGTCGCTGGGAAAAGGAAGGGGAGGTGCGGCATTTGATTGCCGGACGTCTGAGTGACCTGAGCCCGTTGCTCGACGGCATTAGCGTGCGCAGTCGGGATTTCCACTGATCCGTACCCCTGCTGAATGCAAAACCTGTGGCTGTCGCAGATCCCCTGTGGGAGCGAGCCTGCTCGCGATGGACGTCCGGACAACGCAGTTCGTCAGGCAATCCGCATTATCGTTGATGTTTTTCGCGAGCAAGCTCGCTCCTACATTTGACCTCGGGCCAAAACCTTTCCCCGCCCCCCGGCGCGTCCGTCCACGCCTGCAACGACCGCGTCGGCAAATCAAAATAATCCCGCGTGCGCGCATACCCATGCCCACCCATCCGCCCAATCGCATCGAGTCCCAGCTGATCGATGTACAAGGTTTTCGGGTCGATCAGTTCATCCCGAACATGCGCCATCAGTACTTCCCCAAGGGAAGGGGATCAATCGCGCTCAACGGCACGTGTGCGCTGTAGTCGTCAGCGAACGGGATGGCCGGTTTGAAAAGCGCCTTCCAGTTCGGTCTGCCAAAGGCTCGGTCGCTGTGACTGCGCATCAGTTTTTCGAATTGTTGTTGCGCCTGGCGTTGCAAGGCGGCGTAGTCGATGCCTTGGACCTGGCCATCCTGCATCACGCAGCGGCCGTTGATGTAGCTGGCGATGCAGTCGTCGCCGCGCCCGGCGAGCACCAGGTTTTTCAGCGGGTCAAACAGCGGCCCGAGGTGCAAACCGCGGAGATTGAACACCGTGATGTCGGCCTTCGCTCCCGGCGCCAGACGGCCGAGATCGTCACGGCCCAAGGCCTTGGCACCGCCGAGCGTGGCGGCGTTGTACAGGTCGAGCGTGCTGGTCAACGCGGCGCTGCCCTCCATCAAACGAGCGATGTTCAACCCCTGGCGCATGTTCTCCAACAAGTCCGCCGGCCAGGTGTCAGTGCCCAGTGCGAAGTTGATGCCCTTGGCCCGATAGCGCCCGAAGGAGTTCAGCGCCTCGCCGTCCCGGGCAAACACCACCGGGCAATGCACCAGACTTGCGCCGCCATCCACCACACGTTGCAGGTCGTCATCGCCATCGGTGTAAATGCCGTGAGGCAATAGGCTACGTGGGGTCAACAGGTCCAGTTGCTGCAACCAACCCAGTGGCGACGTGCCGCGCAGTTGCTCAACCATCGCCACCTCACCGAGCCCCTGGCAGCAATGCAAACGCATCGGCGCGTTCAGTTCCCGGCTCAGCGCGGCGGTGCGTTTGAGCAGCGCCGGGGTGCAGGTCTGGATGCGATCCGGCAGCAATGCGCCGCGAATCAAACCGTCGTGCGTGCCGTCGAAATCGTTGAAAAAGCGACAAGCCGCATCGAGTCCGGCCATTCCTCGGGGTTCATCCCAGTGATGCCCCAAGGTGCCGTCGGCCCGCCAGTAACTCATGCCGCTCATGTAGCAGGGGCCGAGGTAAGCCCGCAGCCCCAACTCGGCAGCGACGCCGACCACCGCGGCAAACTCGTCGTAAGTCTCGGCCCACTCACGGTAGTACATCGACGTGATTGGCATGGCCGTGGTGATGCCATTGCGAATCAGCTGAGTGAACGCATAGCGGTATTTGAAGACTTCTTCATCCGCGGTGTAACTCTCCCGTGGACCCGCCGCCAGGTAGTCCTCGGACCACATCCGGCCCATGTCGCGTTCATCGCCGTTGTCCAGCGTCAGCACTGTGGAATCAAGATCCCCCAGCGCATCCAGATCGATAAAGCCGGGGCCGATCAACGCATTGCCGTAGTCGATCCATTGATCTACCAGCCCCCGATAGTCACGGCCCACAAACACAATGCGCGAGCCTTCGAACACCACTTCGCCGTCGCGCCACAACACGTGTTGCGCGCCGTCGAATCCCACCACGCAAGTGGCTTTAAGGCCGATGCGCTTCACAAACGGCTTTCCAGCAGCCGGCCACCGGAGGCAATCAATTCGCCGCCGCGATAGACCTGCCGCACGGGACGCGAAACCACCGCTTCACCCAAGGTTTGCACCGGCATCAGCAAAAAGTCCGCAGGCCGGCCAATCTCCAGTCCATAACCCTCACAGCCCAAGGCCCGGGCACCGTTTATCGTTGCCGCCTCAAACGCCGCCGCCAGTTCCTCGTCCTTGTTCAAGTCAAAACGGAACGCCAAGAGCATTGCCCGCTCCAGCATGTCGCCGTTGCCCATGGGTGACCAGGCATCGCGAATGCCGTCCGAGCCCAGGCACACATTCACCCCGGCCTCACGCAGCGCGAGGAACGGCGGCACCGCGCAATCGGCCGGTGCCGAGCTCATCAGCGAAATCCCCAGGGCCGACAATCGCTCGGCCACCGGTTTGATCTGACTCCACGGCAACATCCCAAGGCAGTACGCGTGACTGATCATGACCCGGCCCTGACGGCCGAAGCGCTCGGTGTAGTCGGCGATCAGCGCGATCTGCCACAGGCCCAGTTCACCTTTGTCATGCAGGTGAATGTCGACGCCACGGTCGAATTCGCTGGCCAGTTTGAACACGAAGTCGAGCTGGGCGATGGGGTCGTTGTCGATGCCGCACGGGTCGAGGCCACCCACATTCTCCACGCCCAGGGCCATGGCTTCGCGCATCAGTCCGGCGGTGCCGGGCCGGCTGATCAGGCCGGTTTGCGGGAACACCACCAGTTGCAGGTCGATCAGGTCGCGGTAGCGCTCGCGCAATTGCTGCATGGCCTCGACATGGCGCAGGCCGAAATCAGGGTCGATGTCGACGTGGCAGCGCAGGGTCAGCGACCCGCGGGCGATGCAGTTTTCCAGCAGGGCGCCGGCGCGTTGGGCAATCGGTGCGTCGACTTCACGCAGGACGCGGCGCTCGTTGCTGATGTAGTCCTTCAAGGTCGGGCCGGCGCTGTTCGGGCGCCAGGGTTGGCCCCAGAGGGTTTTGTCGAGGTGGACGTGGCTTTCCACCAGGGCGGGGGTGAGTAGCTGGTTTTGGCCGTCGATGTCGGTGGGGGCCAGGGCCGCAGTTGATGCCGGACGACGCTGTTTGAACAGGCCGTCTTCCAGAAGCAGGTCTTCGGCGGAGGAACCGTAGGGCCGCACATTGCGCAGCCAGCGGGGATGGGTCATTTTGAACCTCGAATTTTAGGGTGTTAGGGCGGGCCTCATCGCGAGCAAGCTCGCTCCCACAGTGGTTTTGTGTTGAACATGGAATATGTGAACAACCTAATACCCTGTGGGAGCGAGCTTGCTCGCGATGGCCGCGACTCGGTCTCAAGCCAGGTAATCAGCCCTTGAGCTTCGCCCAGATCCGGTCCTGCAGTTCCCGCGCCTTGTTACTGCACTCTTTCTCAGGCCGCAGGCGCGAGGCGAACTCTTCAGGCATGTTGATGGCGTCCATAACCCGCCATTTGGCGTCGATTAGCTTGTCGCTCTGGATCCCGTTGTCATAGGCGATGGCATTGGACACGGCGGCGGCGTTTTCCGGTTTCATCATCCAGTCGATGAAAATTTTCGCGTTGCCGGGGTGCGGTGCGCTTTTCGGTACGGCGAAGTTGTCCTGGAACATCGCCAGGCCTTCACGTGGATAGACGTACCTGATCGTGCTCTTCTGCAACGTGGCCCGGGCGGTAGAACCGTTCCAGTTCTGCATCATGATCACTTCACCGGACGCCATGCGGTCGACGGTGTTGTCCGAGCTGTACATCTTCAAGAACGGTTTCTGTTTTTGCAGCAGTTCCAGAATGCGCTTGGCGTCCTGCGGGTTTTCGCTGCACTCGTCGACGTTCAGGTAATGGCTGGCAGCGTTGATCACACTGCTGGAGGTGTCGAGGGCGGCGAGTTGTCCTTGCAGTTCCTTGCGCGGTTCGAAGAACTCTTTCCACGAGTCGTCCAGTTTGCCGCCGGGCACGCGCGCGCTGTCATAGGAGAACCCGGTGGTGCCCCACAAATACGGTGCCGAGAACTTGCGGCCGGGATCGAAACTCGGGTCGCGAAAGGCGGGTTTGACGTACTGGAAGTTGGGCAGGGTCGAGGTGTCGATTTCCAGCAACAGGTCCTGATTGATCAATGTGCGCATGATCGATTGGGAGGGCACGATCACGTCATACGCCGCGCCGCCGGCCTGCAACTTGGCCAACAGGGTTTCGTTGCTGTCGTAGCCGTCCATGGTGACCTTGATGCCGGTTTCCTTTTCGAACTTGGCCAGCAAATCGACCGGGTAGTAATCGGTCCAGTTATAGAAGAACAGCTCCTTGGGCTCGGCGGCCTGCGCGGTAAAAACAGTGAAGCAACTGAGGGCCAGACCGGCGACGCCATAACGCATGGTTTTCAAGATCATCGCTTTACGCTCCAGAAGGGAAGGACTCATTGGTTTTTGCCGCGCTGTCCCAGCCAGAAGGCCAGCACCACCAGCACGATGGAAATCACCAGCATCAAGGTCGAGATCGCGTTGATCTCCGGCGTCACGCCAGCCTTGATCGCCGAGAAGATGTACACCGGCAAGGTGGTGGAACCCGGACCGGCCACAAAGAATGTCATGATGAAGTCGTCGAGGCTGACCACGAAGGCCAGCACCGAACCGGACAACACCGCCGGCCACAGCAGCGGCAACGTCACCCGGTGAAACACCTGCCAGGGGTTGGCGTACAGATCGTTCGCTGCCTCCAGCAGACTTTTGTCGAGGTCGTTGAGCCGCGCACGAATCGGCAGGTAAGCGAAGGGAATGCAGAAGCCGATGTGTGCAACGATTACCGTCAGCAAACCGAGCTTGATTCCCAGTGCCATGAACAGCAGCAAGGTGGCCACGGCCGTGACGATCTCCGGCAGGATCAGCGGTAAGTTGATCCCGCCTTCGACCATCTTCTGCCCGTAAAACGGCCGGTAAGTCGCCAACGCCGCGAGCAACGCAATGGCCGTGGCGCAGGCCGTGGCGATACTGGCGACAATGATCGAGTTCAGCGCCGCCGTCTGGATCGACGGGTTCGCCAGAATTCGTCCGTACCAGGCGAACGAGAACTCGGTCCACACCGTCGCCGAGCGATTGGCGTTGAAGCTGTAGGCAATCAGCACCAGGATCGGCAGGTACAAATAGGCCAGGATCAGCAGGCTGACTTCGCGGGTCAGCGGCAGTTTTTTCAGGTGCAGGGCGATCATGCGGTGGCTCCCCGACGAAGCGTTTTTGCCGCGCTGCGGCTATAGAGGGCGTAAAGCACCAGGGACAGCAGGAGAATTCCCAGCAGCAGGAACGACAGCGAACTGCCCAGCGGCCAGTTGCGCGCGGTGCCGAACTGTTGCTGGATCAGGTTGCCGATCATCAGCGTCTTGCCACCGCCGAGAATCGCTGGGGTGATGAAGGCGCCGAGGCTCGGCACGAACACCAGCAGCGCACCGGCAATCACCCCCGGCATCGACAGCGGCAGGATGATCCGCTTCAACGCGTGCCAGCGATTGGCACCGAGGTCGTAAGCGGCTTCGACCAGACGCCAGTCGAGTTTTTCCAGAGTCGAGTAGATCGGCAAAATCATGAACGGCAGGAAGCTGTAGACCAGCCCGACGCTGACCGCGAAGTCGTTGTAGAGCAGGGTGATACCGCCGGCCTGAGGGAACAGCGCGTTGAGGCTTTGGGCGACCCAGCCCTGCTCGCGCAGGATGATCAGCCACGCATAGTTGCGGATCAGCAGGTTGGTCCAGAACGGAATGGTGATCAGCAAGACCATGAGGTTGCGTCGGCGCGGTGTCAGGCTCGACATCCACAAGGCCACCGGGAAGCCGAACAGGAAACACAGTAACGTGGTGCCACCGGCCTGGAACACCGAGCGCAACAGCGCTTGGGCGTACACCCAGTTCAACTCCAGTTCACCGTCGAAACCTTCCTGGAAAAACAGCTGCACGTAGCTTTGCAATTGCCAGTTGGCCTGCCAGTCGACACCGCCATACACGTTGCGCGGCAGCAGGCTGATGTAGCCCATGATGCCCAGTGGAATCGCGATCAGGGCCAGCAAGGTCAGAACCACCGGGCTGAGTAACAGCGCGCGGTTGAGGGCGGGAGAAGTGCTGCTGACGCTCATCTCAGGCCTCCATCAACAGGCAGGCGTGGGGCGGCAGGTTGACCGCCACGCGGTCGCCGACCACCCGGCCGCGGTCCAGGCCTTCGTTGTTCTCGCGCAGCATGACCTTGATGTCGTTGTTCAACCGGCACTGGTAAAGGGTGGCGGTGCCGACATACAACACCGCTTCGATCACCCCGCGCAGATGATGCGGCTGCGCCAGGTCGACCAGTTGCGAACGTTCCGGGCGGAACGCCAGTTGCACTTTTGCGCCGTCGAAGCCTTGAGCCGGGCAGGGGATTTCCACCGGCATGCCGCTGGGCACGAAGAGCTTTTCGTTCTGCTGGCCGCGCTTGAGGTGGCCGGGAAGGAAGTTGATGTCGCCGATGAACTGGGCGACGAACTGATGCCTGGGTCGTTCGTAGATTTCGTTGGGGCTGCCGATCTGCAGGATCTTGCCGGCGGACATCACCGCGATGCGATCGGACAGCGTCAGGGCTTCTTCCTGATCATGGGTGACGAATATAAAGGTGATCCCGGCTTCCTTCTGCACGCGCTTGAGTTCGACCTGCATTTCCTTGCGCAGCTTGAGGTCGAGTGCCGACAGCGGTTCGTCCAGCAACAACACTTTGGGTTTCGGCGCCAGGGCACGGGCCAGAGCCACCCGTTGCTGCTGACCACCGGACAACTCGGCGGGTTTGCGCTGGGCCAGGTGCTGCATTTGCACCAGTGCCAGCATCTCATCAACGCGCTGCGCAATTTGCTTGTGATCAAGACCCTGCATCTCGAGGCCGAAGGCGATATTCTGCGCAACACTCATGTGCGGAAACAGTGCGTAGCTCTGGAATACCGTGTTGACCCGGCGCTTGAACGGCGGCAGGTCATTGACCGGTTCGCCCGCGAGACGGATCTCGCCCTCACTGACCTGTTCGAAGCCGGCGATGGTGCGTAGCAAGGTGGTTTTGCCGCAGCCGGAGGGGCCGAGCAGGGTGAAGAATTCATTGTCGGCAATGTCGACTGAAACGTTGTCGAGGGCTGGAGCCAGTCCCGGATCGTCGGAATACCGCTTGGAGACGTTACGCACTTCGATTGCTATTGGTTGACCCATAATGGTGCAATCCTCTAATTATTGTATGCAATATCTGGATGCAATTTA
Source organism: Pseudomonas sp. ASL7 (assembly GCF_056680375.1). Classification (NCBI taxonomy): domain Bacteria; kingdom Pseudomonadati; phylum Pseudomonadota; class Gammaproteobacteria; order Pseudomonadales; family Pseudomonadaceae; genus Pseudomonas; species Pseudomonas sp. ASL7. Next base: position 1,105,924 of record NZ_CM155279.1, read on the forward strand.
GAAATACCCGGATTAATCTGCTCGTGCAACCCCCTTTTGCAATGGCTGTCATCCGCCACGGGTTGGTTGTTTAGCGCTAAAGGAGTGTTCGAATGGCGGAGAAGAAACTGGAAACAACGGTCGATCGCGTCTACCAAGGGGTTTACGAGGCGATCAGCAAACGTTCATTACGTCCGGGCATGAAGCTCGGCGAGGCATCGTTGGCCGAACTTTTTAATGTCAGCCGGACATCGGTTCGTGCCGCGCTCAAGCAATTGGAAGCCGATGGCCTGGTCACCACCGAACCCAACAAGGGTGCGTCGGTGTCATTACCGAGTGACGAAGAGATTCGCTCACTGTTCGAAACCCGGCGCCTGATCGAGATCGGCATCGTCAGCGAACTGTGCCGCCGACGTGATACGGCAGTGACCCAGGACTTGCGCGATCACCTGTTGCTGGAAGATGAAGCGCACCGCAGTGGCGACCATGAGCGGCTGATTCATCTGCTCGGCGAGTTCCACATCAAGCTCGCGCAAAGCCTGAATAACCCGGTGTTGCTGGACTGGTTCCAGAAGCTGATTTCCCGTGCCTCGCTGTACGCGGCTGCGCTGGATGACGACAGCCACGAAGCTTGTCGCGATGACGAACACCTGCGGCTGATCGAGTACATCGAGGCCGGCAACCAAAGCGCCGCCATCGAACTGACCTGCATGCATTTGAACGGCATCGAGAAAGCCATCCTCGACGTCGCCGCCACGCTGAAAACCGGGTACCACCCGCTCAAGCACTTGATCGATGTGTAGGTGCAGGGTGTAGGAGCGAGCTTGCTCGCGAAGGACGTTAACGAAGACGCGGACTACCTGGATGAACGCGGCGCCCTGACTTCCATCGTCGGAACGCCGCCCGGAGCAAGCTCGCTCCTACGAGGAGGTGAATCAGCTATACCTCTATGAAACCATTGGCGAGCACGATGCTCGAAACAAACGGGCGCAATTAAACGGACACAGAATCAGTCGATGCGGTTTCTAGACGATAGTCACGGGTGTGCGGGTTGGAACGGTGAAATGGCCGGGCGAATTCGCGCGTTCGATTGGAGCTTGACCGAGCTTGGCCCTATCGACTCTTGGCCCAGGAGCCTGAGCGCTGCGGTGCAGTTGATGCTCGCCTCGCCACTGCCGTTGGTGATGCTGTGGGGCCGGCCCGGTTACATGATCTATAACGACGCTTACTCGATATTTGCCGGTGGCCGTCATCCTTACCTGCTGGGTTGCCCGGTGGAGCTGGGCTGGCCCGAGGTCGCCGAGTTCAATCGGCATGTGGTCGACACGTGCCTGGCGGGCGGCACCTTGTCCTATACCAACAAAGTTCTGGTGCTGTTGCGCGATGGCGTCCCCGAAGACGTCTGGATGGACCTCCATTACAGCCCGGTCGCCAATGACGACGGGGCGCCGGCCGGGGTCATGGCGATCGTGGTCGAAACCACTGACCACATGATTTCCGAACGCCGACGCCTGGCCGCCGAAGTGGCCTATCGTGCCGACAACGAACGGGTGCGCCTGGCGCTGAATGCCGGTGCATTGCTCGGCTCGTTCGTCTGGGACATCAAGGCCAATGTGCTGTCCGGTGACGACCGCTTCGCCCGCACGCTTTCCTACCCGCCCGATCAGGACCTGACCGACCTGCCCATCGAAATCGCCGAAGCGCGGATCCATCCGGACGACCGCAGTTGGGTCCAGGAACAGGTCATTCAATCGATGGCAACCGCTGAACCGTTTAACGCCGAATACCGCGTCCTGCGTCCGGATGGCAGTTACTCATGGGTGCTGGCGAGTGGCTGTTGCGAGTTCAATGCGCAGGGCGAGCCGTTTCGATTTCCCGGCGTGTTGATTGACATCCATGAACGCAAAATCGCCGAAGAATCCTTGCTCAAGTTCACCCGTAATCTGGAACAACGTGTCGCCGACGAAGTTGACGCGCGGCTGGCGGCCGAAGAGCAATTGCGCCAATCCCAGAAGCTCGAAGCCATTGGTGGGCTTACCGGCGGGGTGGCCCATGACTTCAATAACCTGTTGCAAGTGATCGCCGGCAACCTGCATTTGCTGGCGCGACACGAGCCAGACAACGCCAACGTGCAGCGCCGGGTCAGCGCTTCGATTGCCGCCGTCGAGCGCGGCGCAAAACTGTCCTCGCAATTGCTCGCGTTCGCGCGTCGCCAGTCATTGTCGCCGGCCGTCTTCATTGCGCGGCAGATCTTCGAAGGCCTGGCAGAACTGTTGCAGCGGGCGCTGGGAGAAACCATCCAGATCAACGTGACCACGCCGCAAGAGCCCTGGCACCTCTATGTGGATCGCAACCAACTGGAGAACGCCATTCTCAATCTGGCGATCAATGCCCGTGACGCGATGAAAGGTGAGGGGACCATCGGCCTGAGCGCCGAAAACATCAGCCTCGATCACCATTTTTGTGCAGGCAAGGGCATCGTCGCCGGCGACTACGTCTGCGTTACGGTGACTGACACCGGTGTCGGCATGTCACCGAAGGTGCTCGCACAGGCTTTCGAACCGTTCTTCACCACCAAGGCCGACGGCCAAGGCACCGGCCTGGGACTGAGCATGGTGTTTGGTTTCGTCAAACAGAGCGGCGGGCATATCGAGATGTCCAGCATCGAGGGGCAGGGCACTCGGGTGCAGCTGTATTTTCCCCGCAGTCTGCGTCCGTTGCAGAGTGAAACGAAGAGCCAAGATGCGCAGCACCGAGGTGGACACGAAACCATTCTGGTGGTCGAGGACAATGAAGCGGTGCGGGTCTCGGCCGTGGAACTATTGCGTGAAGAGGGCTATCAGGTACTGACCGCCACCAACGGCGATGCCGCCATGCAGAGGTTGTTGGAAGGCGTTGCGGTGGACCTGATTTTCACCGACGTGGTCATGCCGGGGCTGATCAAGAGTTCCGACCTGGCCGCCTGGGCCAAGGTGCAGACGCCACCGGTGGCGGTGTTGTTCACCTCCGGTCACACCCGTGACATTATTTCGCGCAATCACCAACTCAGCCCCGATACGTATTTGCTGAGCAAACCCTACGGGCCAGAAGCACTCACCCGAATGGTTCGCACAGTCCTGAACGGCTGAGCACAATCCAAATTGTGGGAGCGAGCTTGCTCGCGATAGCTGTCTGCCAGTTACATTGATGTTAGATGTGCCACCGTCATCGCGAGCAAGCTCGCTCCCACATTGGGTCGGTGTTTTTTTCGCTAGCTAACTAAGGCCATTCGATGACGTCCAAGCGCACCTCCACTCCACCCTCCGGCATGGTCAGGGTGCGCGGCGCCCGGGAACACAACCTCAAAAACGTCGATGTCGACATCCCACGGGACGCCTTGGTGGTGTTCACCGGTGTCTCCGGTTCCGGGAAGTCGTCGCTGGCGTTCTCGACCCTATACGCTGAAGCACAGCGCCGCTATTTCGAATCCGTGGCGCCGTATGCGCGCCGGTTGATCGATCAGGTCGGGGTGCCGGACGTCGACTCCATCGAAGGCTTGCCACCCGCTGTCGCCTTGCAGCAACAGCGCGGTACGCCGAGCACGCGGTCTTCGGTGGGCAGTGTGACCACGTTGTCGAGCCTGATCCGCATGCTGTATTCCCGGGCCGGCAGTTACCCGCCGGGGCAACCGATGCTGTATGCGGAGGACTTTTCGCCGAACACGCCTCAGGGCGCGTGCTCCGAGTGTCATGGCCTGGGCCGGGTGTACGAAGTCACCGAAGCGCTGATGGTGCCCGATCCGAGCCTGACCATTCGCCAGCGCGCCGTCGCTTCCTGGCCCACGGCCTGGCAGGGGCAAAACCTGCGCGACATTCTGGTCACCCTGGGTTATGACGTCGACAAACCCTGGCGCGATCTGCCGAAAAAACTGCGCGACTGGATTCTTTTCACCGAAGAAACACCGACGGTCCCGGTGTATGCCGGGCTCACACCGGCTGAAACCAAAGTCGCCCTGGAGCGCAACATGGAACCGAGTTACCAAGGCACGTTCACCGGTGCCCGGCGCTACATCCTGCATACCTTCAGTCATTCCCAAAGCGCGCTGATGAAGAAGCGCGTCTCGCAATTCATGCTCGGCAGTCCTTGCCCTTTATGCGACGGCAAACGCCTCAAGCGCGAAGCGTTGTCGGTGACCTTCGCCGGGTATGACATCGGCGAGCTGTCGCAGATGCCGTTGTTGCAAGTGGCGCACGTGCTCAAGCCGGTGGCCGCTCACAGCTACCTCGAACAGGCGGATGAGGCGGGCGAGGTGCTGACCCACACTCAAACCCGTGAGGCTCGTGAGCAGCGCGTGGCCCACGGCGCCAGTGGGCACGGCAATGCTCCCGATGTGCGCCACACGCCCAACCTGTCGGTGGAAAAGCGCCTGGCCGCACAACGCATTGCCCAGGACTTGCTGGAGCGGGTCAGCACGCTCACCGATCTGGGACTCGGTTACCTGGCGCTGGAGCGCAGCACGCCGACGTTGTCGTCCGGTGAGTTACAGCGGCTGCGCCTGGCGACGCAATTGGGCTCACAGCTATTCGGTGTGATCTACGTGCTGGATGAACCGTCGGCCGGTCTACATCCGGCGGATGGCGAGGCGCTGTTCGAAGCGCTGCAACGCTTGAAAGCCGCTGGCAACACGTTGTTTGTGGTCGAGCACGACCTGGAAACCATGCGCCGTGCCGACTGGCTGATCGACGTCGGCCCGGCGGCTGGCGAGCATGGCGGTCAGGTTCTGTACAGCGGGCCGCCGCCAGGGCTGGCGGCTGTGACGAACTCACAGACCCGCGCTTACCTGTTCGCCCAGCACGTAACCGAGCCCCGAATCAGCCGCAAGGCAACCGATTGGCTGCGCCTGGAAGGCATCACGCGCAATAACCTGAACAACCTCAGCGCCGAGTTTCCATTGGGCTGTTTCACCTCGGTGACCGGTGTTTCCGGTTCCGGTAAATCGAGCCTGGTCAGCCAGGCGCTGCTGGAATTGGTCGGTGCACATCTCGGGCGTGCGGCCAGTGACAGCGATGCCGAAGCATTGAGCCTTGAGGACGATGCACCGCAAGTCAGCGGCGGTCAGGTCACGGCGGGGCTGGACTCGATCAAGCGCCTGGTGCAAGTCGATCAGAAGCCCATCGGTCGCACGCCACGCTCGAACCTCGCGACCTACACCGGCCTGTTCGACAACGTGCGCAAGCTGTACGCGGCGACGCCCCAGGCACAGTCCGCGGGTTACGACGCGGGCCAGTTCTCCTTCAACGTCGCCAAGGGCCGTTGCCCGACCTGCGAAGGCGAAGGCTTTGTCAGCGTCGAATTGCTGTTCATGCCCAGCGTTTACGCGCCATGTCCGACTTGCCACGGCGCTCGCTACAATCCCGAGACGCTGGCGATTATCTGGCAGGGCTTGAACATCGCCCAGGTGTTGCAGTTGACAGTGGATGAAGCGGTCGAGGTGTTCGCCGAGCAACCGGGCATTCGCCGTTCGCTAGAAGTGCTGCGGGATATCGGGCTGGGTTACCTGCGCCTGGGGCAGCCCGCGACCGAGTTGTCGGGCGGTGAAGCCCAGCGCATCAAACTGGCTACCGAGCTTCAACGCAATCAGCGTGGGGCGACGCTTTACGTACTCGACGAGCCCACCACTGGCTTGCATCCACGCGATGTCGATCGTTTGCTTGAACAGTTGAATACGCTGGTGACAGCAGGGCACACGGTAATCGTCGTCGAGCATGAAATGCGCGTGGTGGCGCAGAGCGATTGGGTGATCGATATCGGACCGGGGGCGGGGGATCAGGGTGGGAAGATTGTGGTGGCGGGGACGCCGGAAACAGTCGCCAAAAGCAAAAAGAGCCGGACGGCGCCGTTTTTGGCCAAGGTGCTCGGCAAGGGTTGATTGGGGAGTGTTTTCGCTAGCCCCTTCGCGAGCAGGCTCGCTCCCACATGGAATTGCGATCAAATGTGGGAGCGAGCCTGCTCGCGAGGGGGGCCTGTCAGGCACCCTCAAAACCCGGGCTACTTGCTTGGGTGTGCGGCCTGCAGTTTTTTTGCCATATCCAGATGTTTTTCCAGCGCAGGTAACGTTTGTTGTGCGAAACCTTTCAGCGCCGTGGCCCCTGCGACTCTGTCGTCGGTCACCGTATTGGCTTCTTTCTTGAATAGTTCGATGGCTTCTTCGTGAGCCTTGACCTGATTGTTGGCGTAGGCCGCATCGAAGGACTCATCACGCATGTCGAGTATTTTTTCCTTGGCCTGTTTCACCAGCGTCGTGTTGTCCGGCACTTTGATGTCATGTTTTTTCGCCAGCGCCGCGAGTTCATCGTTGGCCTTGGAATGGTCGGTGATCATCATGTTGGCAAATGCCTTGATGTCGGCCGATGCGCTTTTTTCCAGGGCGAGTTTGCTGGTTTCGATCTCCGCAATGCCACCGGCGGCCGCATTATCGACAAAGTTATTCGAGGTGGCAGCACAGGCCAGGCCCATGTTTGTGCTCAAAGCGACGGCCAGCGTGAAGTGGCGCAGGGTCAATCCGTCCATTGGTTATTCTCCAGACAGTTTTTATGGTTGATCGAGTGATCGTTATTCAATGGAGGCGGACGCTGAGACAAAGGTTTTATCGCAAATGCAATATGACGACGAACGGACACCGCTGGTCCGATAGGCGGTCGACAGAACCGGTTAACCGAGGCCATTCTGATAGTTGGTGAACGCAATCGATCGCGTTTGCCACCGATCAACAAACGGAGGTGTTCCATGCCGGTGCCACACGACCTTTATCAGGACTTGAAACTTTCAAAGGAAGATATCCAGCAAAGACGCACCAAGGATCCGTTATTGGATTCACTGATCAACAAGTATTCGCAAGCGGACGCTGAGGTGGTAAAGGCTGAAACCGCCAAAACGGATGCACCCACTGACGACGCGCTGAAAAAACTCAAGGAAAAACGCTTGCTGGTCAAGGACAAGATCGTCCAGCAACTCCAGGCGCCGTCCTGAACCACCGACGACCGGTGACTGAATAATTGGAACGGCAATAAATACCGGCACCTCGAATGAATAGAGTCCGAATTTACGGCTCCATGCGAGGTGCCTCATGAGCGGTCCGAAATTTCCCAGTGAAGAACAGGGCGGGTATGACCCGATCCCGACTCATCCCGAGCCTCTGAGCCCAGGACGCACTGCCGTTCACCCCAAAGATGAAGCGGGAATCGACGAATTGCCGGCCGACGAAGGTGCCGCATCGCTTGATGAGGACGACACCACCGCCATGGACCCCGAGCGGGTGCTTGAAGAAACGGATAATGCGGGATCCCGCTGATCCCATGACCCTGTAGTAGCTGGCGAAGCCTGCCTTCGGCTGTGTGTAGGGGCGAGCTTGCTCGCGATGGTCGTTCAGCCACGGAAAATGTGTTGGATGTCCTTCTTCGCGAGCAAGCTCGCTCCTACACACAGCCGAACGCAAGCTTCGCCAGCTGCTACAGGCCGAGTCATTGTTATGGGTTGTTTAGTGCCTTGCTCAGCGGCAACCGGGCCATGTGTTTGGCCTTCAATGACCCGAAATACAACCAGTCGCCGTACTCGCGCACGGTGGTGATCGGCGAATAGTTGTCGCTGCTCCCGTCTTGCAAGTTGGCGATCACTTTACCGTCCACATCCAGCCCCAACGCGAACGCACGCTTCTCCACTGGTTTGGGCAGGAAGGTCATCGCCCGCACAAGCATCTTGCGCACGAACGGGTGTGGCGCCATGGAATCGAGCAATGCATTGCGCGGTGCATACAGCGCCACCCAGAAGCGATCCCGGCCATTGAACGCGAGGTTGTCCGGCAGCCCCGGTAAATTATCGATGAACAGGTCGTGGGTTTTGATCTTCGGCCCGCTCAACCAGTAGCGACTGATGCGATAGGCACCGGTTTCGTTCACCAGTACGTAGGCCTCGTCCGGCCCCAGGGTCACACCGTTGGCAAACTCCAGTTTGTCCAGCAGGACTTCGGTCTTGCCGGTCTGGAAGTCATACCGAAGCAAGCGGCCGTCGCCGCCGTGTTCGATGATGGCCTCGCCGTCCTGGCCGTAGCCAAAGCGACTGGAAGCATCACTGAAATAGGCGTAATGCCCGGACTTGTCGATGGCCACATCGTTTGTGAAACCGAAGGGCACACCGTTGGCGGCGTTGGTCAATGTAATCAACCGGCCCTGGGCATCCAGCGATAGCAAACCCTTGACCCCATCGGCGATCACCAGCAACCCGTTGGGGTGGCGAGCCAGTCCCAACGGGCGGCCGCCGGTATCGGCCAGGACCTTGGTGATGGTGCCGTCGAGGTTGGTACGAATCAACCGACCGTCATGCAGACCGGTGATGAGGAAGTTGTCTTCCAGCAGCAATGCTTCCGGACCGTCGATATTAGGCGCACCGACACGTTTCATGCCTTTGAGGCGCTGGTTGTCGGCGTAGATTCCACTGGTGAGGGAAGGCGCCGGTGGCGGCGTCCAGGCCACCGGTTGCACCTTGGTCGGCATCAGCAGCAGGAACCCGCCGATGCCAACGATTACCAGCAACAAGACGTGGCGAAACTTCACGGATCGTTTCATGCGGGGACTCCTGTCGGAGCAAGGTGTTTTTGCGCCATTTCGCACAAGGCCAGCATCGATGCAGCCGACTCATGATCGATGCGCCGCTTGAGCAGCAGTCGGTTGGCAATGCTCATCAGCAGGCCGCTGAACTGATACTCCAGTGTGCGAACAAACCGTGTGCCGTTACCGTCGCACTCGCATTCATAAGTTAGCGTCAATGACAGGCCATTGTCGCCCTGAGCGCGCCCACTCCAACGACGTCCCGGCAGATACTCGTCAACCACCCAACTCAAATGCCCCTCACGCCCGCCGGCCCGGATCTCTTCTTCGAACCGCGCCCCGGCATGCAACGGGCCTCGCGGTCCCTCGACCTTGAGGGACGACGGATGCCATTGCGGCCAGAGGGTCACGGTGCTGGCGTAGGCGAGCACGTCAATCGGATTTGCGGCAATGTCGATCTGATGCTGCAGGCGGGTCATGACGGTTCTCGTCGGGTGTGGGGCGATCGGCTCCGGCTCCCAGTAGAGGGTGCCGAACAGGTAGTCCATCAGCGGAAAAACGATGTTGAAATTGCGCGTCTGCATCAGCTCGCGGCGGTGATGCAGTTCATGCAGGCGGCGCATCTGGCGGATCCACGGCAGGCGGGCGAGTGGATTTTTGGGTGGCAAGTGCTCGCAGGCATGGAACACTTCATAGGCCAGGTAACCGAGAATCAGGCAGCCGCCGAACAACCCGGCGACGTTGGTATCGAACTGCTCGAGCAGCCACCACAAGGGCAGGGTGATCACTGCGGTGTGCAGCACGATCAGCCAGGCCGGAAACAGAATCACCCGCCAGTCACGGGGGCTGTCGCAGGTCATGTACCCCGGGGCGAAAAAACTGTGATGGTCGCCGGCATGTCGGGCATAGAACATCCGCGCGAAGCTTTTTTTGTGATGCCCTAGGTGCCGATGCACGCTGTACACGCCGAAGTTGAAAAACAGTAGGGTCAGGGGCAGTGCCGTCCACTCCAGTGGCCTGACGTGGTGCACCGTGTTCCAGAATCCCGCGATGGCCAACAACCCGAACAGCAGCACAAATGTGCCGTGCAACCATGGGTTGTAAAACCGATGAATGTCGGCGCGATAGCGGCTGCGGAATGCTTCGGTGGTCTGCCTCACTGCAATCACCTGTATTTTGTTGTTATCTCCAGCAGATTAGTCGATCCCGGCGTTTCGGCTGGCTGAACCTGCAACACAAACACCATGACCCGCTGTAGGCCGAATGCTGGTCAAGGTTCAGCACCGCTGCTGCCTGACGCACTACACTGCAACCGTCTTTCATCCAACGGATTCACCCATGACGGCAAAACCCGCTGCGAACATCCTGGGCACTGTCGAAGGCCTGCGTCTGGCCGGGGGCGAGGCCGGGGCCTGGCGCGAATGGGGGCCTTACCTGAGCGAGCGCCAGTGGGGCACGGTGCGCGAGGACTACAGCGCCGATGGCGACGCCTGGCGGTATTTTCCTCACGATCACGCCCGCAGTCGGGCTTACCGCTGGGGCGAGGACGGGCTCGCCGGGTTTTCCGACAAGGCCCAGCATTGGTGCCTGGGGTTGGGTTTATGGAACGAGCGCGACCCGATTCTCAAGGAGCGCCTGTTCGGCCTGAACAATGCCGAGGGTAATCATGGCGAAGACGTCAAAGAGTTGTATTTTTATGTCGATGGTGTGCCGAGCCATGCCTACATGCGCATGCTCTACAAATACCCTCAGGCCGAATTTCCCTATGCTGACCTGATCGCTGAAAATGCTCGCCGGGGCCTGGCGGATACCGAGTACGAAATCCTCGACACCGGTGTCTTTGAAGACGACCGTTATTTCGATGTAACGGTGGAGTACGCCAAGCATACGGCGGACGATATCTTCATGCGTGTCACTGTGCTCAACCGCTCCGATCAGCCCGCGCGGTTGCACGTATTGCCGCAATTATGGGCGCGCAACACCTGGAGCTGGGTGGTCGACGGCCAGAAGCCGAGCTTGACCCTGGACGGCGATCAGGTTCTGGCCCGGCACCCGCAACTGGCCGATCGGCAGGCCAGCGCCTGGGGTGAGGAAGACTGCGAATGGCTGTTCTGCGAAAACCAGAGCAACTTCCCCAAGCTTGATGGCGTGGCGGCGGACGGACCGTTCAAAGACGGAATCAATGACTTTGTGGTCGATGGTATCAGCGAGGCGATCCGCCGGGACGCGGGAACACGGGTAGCGGCGCATTTCGTATTGAACTTCGAGGGTGGTCAAAGTCGCAGCGTCAACCTGCGGTTTGCCCCGGCAGGCGCTGCCCGGGTGAATGCCAAGACCCTGTTTGAACGTCGCCGTGGTGAAGCCGATGCTTTTTACGCGGCGTTGCAAAGCGCGATCAGCAACCCGGATGCGCGCAACGTTCAGCGCCAGGCCCTGGCCGGCTTGCTCTGGTCGAAGCAGCTGTATTACTTCGACGTCAATCAGTGGCTCGACGGCGATCCGACGCAACCTTCGCCACCGCCCGGCCGCTTGCATATCCGCAATACCCATTGGCGGCACCTGTCGAATATCGACATCGTGTCCATGCCCGACACCTGGGAATATCCCTGGTACGCCTCATGGGATCTGGGCTTGCAGGCCGTAGCGTTCGCCCTGATCGATCCTCAGTTTGCCAAGCATCAATTGTTGCTGCTGGTCAAAGACCGTTTCATGCACCCCAACGGCCAGTTGCCGGCCTATGAATGGCGCTTTGACGACGCCAACCCACCGGTTCATGCATGGGCCTGCTGGCGGGTGTATCAACAGGACAAGGCGCTGACCGGCGCCGGGGACATGGACTTCCTCGAGCGGATTTTCCATAAGCTGCTGCTGAATTTTTCCTGGTGGGTCAACCGCAAGGACGCCGAAGGTCGCAATGTGTTTCAGGGTGGTTTTCTCGGTCTGGATAACATCGCGCTGTTCGACCGCTCGGCAATCTTGCCGCCTGGCTTTCAGCTCGATCAGGCCGATGGCACGGCATGGGTGGCCGCCTATGCGCTGGACCTGATGCGTATCGCCCTGGAACTGGCCAAACGCAACAATGTGTACGTCGACATCGCGGTGAAGTTTTTCGAGCACTTCCTCTACATCGCCGGGGCGATCAATCGGGTCGACTCCGAGGCCGAAGGTTTATGGGACGAACAGGACCGGTTTTTCTACGACGTGCTGCACCGTCCCGATGGCGTGAACGAACCGCTACGCCTGCGCTCGATCGTCGGCCTGATGCCGCTGTTTGCCGTGCAAGTACTGGAGCAGCACGAACACGAGGGCCTGCCGGGATTGCGTGAACGACTGTTGGGGTTTATGCGCCATCGACCGGACCTCGCCAGCCTGGTGTCGCGCTGGACTGAACCGGGCGAAGGCAACCGGATGCTGCTGGCGCTGTTACGCGGTGAACGCACCAAAGACTTGCTCAAACGCATGCTCGACGAAAACGAGTTTCTCAGCGAATTCGGCGTTCGGTCACTGTCCAAGGCCTTCGCTGGACTGCCCTTTGACCTGCAAATCAACGGTGACAAGCTCTGCGCGCACTACGAGCCGGCGGAATCGGAGTCGCGTCTGTATGGCGGCAACTCCAACTGGCGGGGACCTGTGTGGATGCCGATCAATTACATGCTGATCGAATCCTTGCGCGAATTTCACCGCTATTACGATGAGAACTTCTCCGTGGAATACCCCACGGGATCAGGGTTTTTTGCATCGTTGGAGGAAGTTGCCGACGGCCTGAGCCAGCGCCTGACCCGTCTGTTTTTACGCGACGAAGAGGGCAATCGTCCCTCGATGGCGGCGTATCCGCAGTTGCAGGCTGATCCCGCCAGCCGGGATCTGGTGTTATTCCATGAGTATTTTCATGGCGAGACGGGACGCGGGTTGGGTGCCAGTCACCAGACGGGGTGGACGGCGCTGGTCGCGCTGTTATTACAGCCTTGATCGCGTCGATACGAAAGTTTGCTGCCCAACACAGATCCAAGGTGGGAGTGAGCCTGCTCGCGAAGAGGGAGTGTCAGTCGACATTAATGTTGTCTGACACTCCCTCTTCGCGAGCAGGCTCGCTCCCACATGGGATTGTTGGTGTTGCAATATCATCATTAAAACGCAAAACACGAACAGCCAAAGGCCCCCCAGAAACCGGCGAAATCGCTGACCGGTGCCGCGGATAATCTCGCCCGTTCATGGCTGTGGGCATGCACCGCACAAGCCCCGACACACTGGTGAACCTGCGCCGTCAACGGCGCCAGCGGTTTCCAGTGGCCGGGTACTTTGGCCACCGGTGACCATTCAGGCACCACCGGAATGGGCGGCGGGCCGAGCTTCTCAAACTCGACGCTGCCGTAGACGACCTTTCCGTCGACAATCGTCAGCACCGATTCGATCGATTTGATCGCTTCGTCCTCGATGTGGAAATAGTCCGCCGACAGCGCGATCAAGTCCGCCAGTTGCCCGACCTTGATCTGGCCTTTATTGCCTTGCTCGGAAGAAAACCAGGCACTGCCGTGGGTGTAGAGTTCCAGTGCGGTGTCGCGGCTCAAGCCTTGCGGGTAGAGTGCCAGACCGCCGACCGTGCGGCCGCTGACCAGCCAATACAGCGAGGTCCAGGGGTTGTAGCTGGAAACCCGCGTGGCATCGGTGCCGGCTCCAACCGGAATGCCTTCGGCGAGCATGCGAGCGATGGGTGGTGTGTGTTCGGCCGCCTTGGCACCGTAACGGTCGACGAAATACTCACCCTGGAATGCCATGCGGTCCTGGATCGCAATGCCGCCGCCCAGGGCTTTCACCCGTTCCATGTTCTGTGGCGTGATGGTTTCGGCGTGATCGAAGAACCACGGCAAACCATCGAACGGGATGTCGCGATTGACCTTCTCGAACACGTCGAGCATGCGACTGATGGATTCGTTGTAGGTGGCGTGCAGACGGAAGGGCCAGCGTTGCTCAACGAGGTGGCGGACCACGGGTTCGAGTTCTTGCTCCATGGTTTGCGGCAGATCGGGGCGTGGTTCGAGGAAGTCTTCGAAATCCGCCGCCGAGAACACCAACATTTCACCGGCGCCGTTGTGCCGCAGGAAGTCGTTGCCCTGACCGTAGTGGGAGGTGTTGGTCCAGTTTTTGAAATCGCTCAGTTCTTCTTTGGGTTTTTGAGTGAACAGGTTGTAGGCGATACGCACCGTGAGCTGTTGGTCTTTGGCCAGTTGCTGAATGACTTGATAGTCGTCCGGGTAGTTCTGAAAACCGCCGCCGGCATCGATGGCGCTGGTCAGGCCCAGGCGATTGAGTTCACGCATGAACTGGCGGGTCGAGTTGACCTGGTATTCCAGCGGCAGTTTCGGCCCCTTGGCCAGGGTCGAATAGAGAATCATCGCGTTAGGGCGGGCGATCAGCATGCCGGTTGGATCGCCATTGGTATCGCGCTGGATTTCTCCGCCCGGCGGGTTCGGTGTGTCGCGGGTATAACCGACGACCTTCAACGCGGCGCGGTTAAGCAGGGCTCGGTCGTAGAGGTGCAGGACGAACACTGGCGTGTTTGGCGCGGCCTTGTTCAGTTCCTCGAGGGTCGGCAGGCGTTTTTCAGCGAACTGGAATTCGGTCCAGCCCCCGACCACCCGCACCCATTGCGGTGTGGGGGTGCGGTCTGCCTGGTCCTTGAGCAGGCGCAACGCGTCGGCCAGTGACGGTACGCCTTCCCAACGCAGTTCGAGGTTGTAATTGAGGCCGCCACGAATCAGATGCAGGTGCGAATCGTTGAGGCCGGGAACCACGGTGCGGCCATGCAAGTCGATGATTTGACTGCCGGGGCCTTGCAAGGCCATGGCCTGAGCATCGCTGCCGACCACCACGAAGCGGCCGTCCTTGATCGCGACGGCACTGGCCTGGGGTTTCTTGCGATCGACGGTGTGCAGACGTCCGTTGTACAGAATGAGGTCGGCCGGGGCATCGGGCATGGTTTTACTCCCTGCGGTTAGCGGGCTGGTCCAGGCACCGACGGCGCCTGCCGAAAGACTTTGCAGTACACGTTGGTGGTTGAGACCGTCGCGCTCGTCAGTTGGGCTCATGGCCGTGCACTCCGTCAATTAATCGGGGGGCAAACAGCCGACGTCTGACGCATGCGGCCTGAAGGAATATAGACGGCAAAACCACAGACAGCCGCTTCTTGAGGGTGAAAAACGACGAATCCCGCCATAAGGGGCGGGATTCGTTTGCAGCCAGGCGTGCTCCCAGCGGTTGGGAGCGGCGCGCTTAGCTCGGGAACAGCTCGGACAGTTTCATGGCCAGCATCATGTCGCCTTCAGCGCGCAGTTTGCCACCCATGAACGCTTGCATGCCGTCGGTCGAACCGTCAACGATGCCTTCCAGGGTTTCGCCGTCCATCACCAGGGTGACCTGGGCGTCAGGGTTTTCGCCTTCTTTCAGCTCGCAGGTGCTGTCTTTGACGATCAGCGAGAAGTTCTTGGTGTCGTCGATGCGGAAACCGAAAACCAGGTCCAGACCGGCAGCGGCGGCTGGGTTGAACTTGGCTTTCATTGCTTGTACGGCATCAGCTACGGAGGTCATGGTTCGATCCTTTCTTGGGTAATAAGAGCTGGGTGAATACAGCCAGGGTCACAATAGTCCGGACTCAGCGAAACGTAATGAGGTCCGGGGTCTTCAACAGTTGCAAATGCGCATGATTGTTGAAGGAAGCCAGCGTCACCTCGAGACCACGAAACTTCAGGTGGTTGAGCGAGGTGTTGACGATTTGCCAGTTCAGTTCAAATGCCTGTCTGGCAGGCATTTGCGTAATGAGGTGGAGCAGGGCAGTGATGGTGCCGCCGGAGGTGAACACGGCGATTTTCTGGGTGTTGTCGGCGCTGGCGAGAATTCGCTGCAGACCGGCCTGCACCCGCTCGACGAAGCCCAGCCAGCTTTCCAGGCCAGGGGTGTCGTAAGTACCGGCGAGCCAGCGCTCGATGATCAGGGCAAAGATCCGCTGGAATTCGCCACGGTTTTGCGCGGCGTTGCGCAGGATGTGCAGCGCTTGCGGTTCGTCCGGTAACATGGCCGGCAGAAGGGCGCGGATCACCGCGTCGGCGTCGAATTCGTTGAAGGCGCTATCGGTTTCCAGCGTCGGCACTGGCAGGCCCACGGCAGCGTACTGTTCCAGCGCGCTGTTGGCCGTGTGTTGCTGGCGGCGCAGATCACCCGAGAGGCAGCGATCGAAGCTGATACCGAGTTCAGCCAGGTGCTGGCCCAGGATTTCTGCCTGGCGAATACCGGTCGGCGACAGGACGTCATAGTCGTCTGCACCAAAGGAGGCCTGGCCATGTCGAATCAAATAGATACTGCCCACGTCCGCTTCATCCCGGTACGTTGAAGGTTTGGCGAGGTTATGAGGATGGCGATGAGCTGTCAATGAAAAAACATACGCTTGTTTGAAATGTCCGTTACAGGCCTGTACCCAGAGGTTTCACGGCTGGCCGCCGAGCCGGCGCATGGGTATGCTGGAGGTATCCCGCGCGCTTTTACGCAGCGCATCGTTTAAAGGAGTCCCTGTGGAGTTTTTGTCCGAGTACGCCAGTTTCCTGGCTAAAACCGTGACACTGGTGATCGCCATTCTGGTGGTCCTGGCCAGTTTCGCGGCGTTGCGCAGCAAAGGTCGACGCAAGTCGGCCGGCCAGTTGCAAGTCAGCAAACTCAATGATTTCTACAAAGGGCTGCGCGAACGCCTGGAGCAAACCTTGCTCGACAAGGACCAGCTCAAGGCCTTGCGCAAGGTCGAAGCTAAAACCGAGAAGAAGCAAAAGAAGAAACCCGAAGCCAGATCCCGGGTGTTCGTGCTGGATTTTGATGGTGACATCAAGGCCTCGGCCACTGAAAGTCTGCGCCATGAAATCACTGCGCTGCTGACCCTGGCGACGCCGAAGGATGAAGTGGTGCTGCGTCTGGAAAGTGGCGGCGGCATGGTTCACAGCTACGGCCTGGCGTCGTCGCAATTGGCGCGCATTCGTGATGCTGGCGTGCCGTTGACTGTGTGCATCGACAAGGTCGCAGCCAGCGGCGGCTATATGATGGCGTGCATCGGCGAGAAGATCATCAGTGCGCCGTTCGCGATCCTCGGCTCGATCGGCGTGGTGGCGCAGTTGCCCAACGTCAATCGCCTGCTGAAAAAACACGACATCGATTTCGAAGTCCTGACCGCCGGTGAATACAAACGCACCTTGACGGTGTTTGGCGAAAACACCGAGAAGGGCCGGGAGAAGTTTCAGGAAGACCTGGACATCACCCATCAGTTATTCAAGAACTTTGTCTCGCGCTACCGGCCTCAACTGGCCATCGACGAAGTGGCCACGGGTGAGATCTGGCTCGGCGTCGCGGCGCTGGACAAACAGTTGGTGGACGAGCTCAAGACCAGCGACGAATACCTCGCCGAGCGGGCCAAGAAGTCCGAGCTCTATCACCTGCATTACACCGAACGTAAAAGTCTGCAGGAACGCATTGCAATGGCGGCCAGTGGCTCGGTTGATCGCGTATTGCTGACCTGGTGGAGCCGGTTGACCCAGCAACGCTTCTGGTAAGTCTTAACGCAACATCGTTATAAAAAATGAAACCGAGGTTAACCCCCCGGTTTCATTTTTTTTTGCCCTTCAGAAGGGGCCGCGTTCCTTCCGAAAGTAGCGAACTTTCCTAAGGCCACTGTCAATTGCTCCCACTTTTTGGGGGGCTCAAGCTGGGTATGGTGATGCTCTTGAAATGACTGCAATGGAATGCACCATGAATGAGATAACTCGCGACAATAATGCCGGCCCTGATCCCGCCCCGTCTCTGCGAACGCGCGATGATCTGAACGCCGCCGTAGCTTTCGCCCTCCCACAATCCCCAGATCAATTTGCCGAACGCTTGATCAAGGAAAAATGGGGGCAGGAGATTGATCCGGCGACAGCGCAGTTGGTAACACTCGATTACGACTACAAGGGGCGCCCTGCACAAAATGGCATCCATCAGGGGCGGGTGGCGGCTTCGATGTCTCTGGCGCAGGCGTTGCTGCGCAACTATCAGACCGTGGGTGACGGGCGCTTCGGTGAAACAGTGTTTGGCCTGTACACGCCTCCTGACGTCGGGCCGTCAATTCGTGTTGTAGAGCACGTTGATGATTTGACCGAGCCAGGCAACGACTATCACTACGCCTACGAAGGCATTTATCGCCGGACCGTTCCTCAGCGATACGTGCCAGCCACGCAGATCGCCGTAAGGCCTGCTGATTTCAAGAAGTGGGTCTGGGAACTGGATCTTCAGGACCGCTATCAAGCCTATCTTGATCAAGCCTGGCCAGCCGATAAGGTAATCGTCGCAGCCAGTCCCCACGCACTGAAAACGTCGGCCAAGGCAGCCTTCGTCATGGCGGCTTTCCTGCAACGACATGAAAACAGCCTGTCCTCAAAGGGCCTTGAGCTCGCATTGCAAGCGGCAGGACTGGCGCCTGATCAGGCATGGGCAACGCTGACGATCAAAAAATTGCACACGCCATTCAGGCTGCCAGCGAAGCTCAAGACGGGACGTCTGAAGCTGTATCGCTACACCTCGAAGGATATCTGGGGCTGGCGTGATCCTGATGGCAGGATTGTGTTGTACATCCCCGGCAACTCTTCGCCACTGCACGTATTCAGCGATGACGGACAATTGCATCAATGGGTGGTGGAACAGGGCACAAGTGACGCGACGAAACAGGCCCTGGCCACCCATTTTGCCGAGGACGATCGCAAAGATGGCACCTTCCATGCCGGTGTGCTGTCAGCGTTGGATGGCATGTCGGTTTACCCGAAAGAGCACTGGTTGACCCCAGAGGCGGGCTTTTTCAACAACGACGGTTTTTGGGACCCCGCCCAATACATCGATTTCGATGATTCGGCGCTGGACATTGATCCGTTTGCCCAATTGGTACTGACGATGAAGGAGGCTTCGCTGGCCAGTGTCAAAACCATTCGTGACGATGCTCAGGTCAACCGCGATAACTTGAGTGCAGTTGTCGAACCGGTCGTGCAGTGGATCAACCGTTTCGGTCCATTGGCGTTGTTCGTGCCCGGTGGCGAAGGTTTGCTGGCGCTGGCAGGCATCATCGACGCTGGTTATGGGGTTGATCAGGCCATCAACGGCGAAACCTCGAACGATCGTTCTGCGGGTGTGACGCGTACGGTGTTTGGCTTACTCAATGCGCTGCCGCTGGTCGGCGCGAGAGCGGTGGTCAGGGGGGATTCTGTCGAGGTCGGCACCGTTGCAGAGCGCGTCCGCGAGCCCGACACCATTCCCGAGGAGGAAGTTGTCAGGCCTGCGCCGAACCAGGGCGTTACCCCGTTAGCGCCATTGAGCCGCCTGGAACTTATGCGCGGAATCGGTCCGTCGGTGGCATCGTTCAGCGATGACCTATTGGCGCAGATCGGCAAAGTCAGCGCGATTGATGACGATATGCTGCGCCTGATGCAAACCGGACGCCCACCAACGCCGTTGCTGGCCGATACGATCAGTCGCTTCAAGCTCGATCAGGAACTCGGGCAGGCCAGGCAACCTGAATTGTTCAGCAGCCGTTACGCAGCGTTGCAAGCGTCCGAACACGAATGGGTCCGGCTGTTCCAGCAGCAGTATCCGGGACTTCCCAAAAGCGCCATCGAACAAATGCTCGACCGCTACGGCGTGGACATCCGCACGACGCCTGACGCTGCCGAAGTCAGGCAAGCGTTCAAATATCTGGACAGCAAGGCTCGTCAGTATCAACAGCATGTGCGGCTCAATCGTGCCTACGAAGGTTTTTACCTGCGGTCGATCGACAATGTCGAGACGGACACGCTGGCGCTGCACTCCCTCAAGAATCTGCCTGGGTGGCCCAAAGACCTTCGAATAGATGTTCTTGACCATTCGCCTGCCGGGCGGGTTCTGGACCGTTGCGGCCCGCTCGATGCCGCTCACTCTCGACGCATTATCAGGGCAGGCAACCGCTATCAGCAGCAAGGCTTGCAAACGGATTTCTACGAAGCTGTCCTCGGCATCCTGTCAGAGGACGAAAGGTCGGCATTACACTTGATGTCTCCTGATCCGGCCAATGAATTGCGGCTCAAGATTGGCGATCTGGCATTGCCTCGTTCGCAAACCCTGCTCGGGTTGCAGAGGATGGATGGAGGGCTGACTTTCGAGCGTCAGGGCCTGCGCGGTGGAGGTTATCCGTCGACACCTCAAGGCGAAGCCATGACCCACGAGATGATGCGATTGCAGCTCAAGGATATTTATCCCGACTTCACCGATGCGCAAGCCGATGAAGCACTGCAACGCGCGGGCATTAACGCGCAGGTCTATATCGATGGGTTGAACCGGCAGATGCAGCAACTCAACACCGATTTGAGCAGTTGGATGGATCAAGTTGCCGATGATGTCGATGACATGGACCTTCCTTTTCTGGTTGTTGGCGATGCGGCGGCGGAGGGTTTGAGCCCTGCACAAATCGCGGCCTACAACGTCCAGCTGCTGATGGAGGAGACGCAGGACGAGCGAGCCCTGAGAACGGAACTCGCCGAAGAACTGGTCGCTATATGGCAAAAGCGTGGCGATTCCCCACGTACCACGCTGGATATGAACTTCGAAAACTATCACCGATTGCCTACGTTGAATGTGCGGTTCGACGACGTGACCGAGTTGTTGATGCAGGGCTTCCATCTGACCGAGCAAGACAGCTTGAGCGGGTTTCTCGAGAGCTTTCCCAACCTTGAGAGATTGAATCTGGAAAACGTGGACTTGCGTCACTACTTCGTGGCCGGCGATGCAGGTCGCTCTTTGCCGCCGGCCATCGGTCAATTGACACACCTTAGCTCACTCAACCTGCGAGACACACAGCTGGTATTCACGGGTAGTGCCGCTTCACAACTGCGCGACCTGGCCCACCTGCAAATTCTGGACTTGAGTGACAACCCGTTGGGTTTACCACCGACGGTGCTGGGCATGAACGACCTGCGTCAGCTCAACCTGAGGAATACACACATCAGTTGGTGCCCGATCGGTATCAAGGATGAGCCGTATCTGACGTCCCTGGATTTACGGGATAACCAGATAACCCGGGTACCGCCAGCGGTCATCAATCAGGCTGTCGCAGATGATCGCGTGCTGCTATTGGGGAATCCCCTGACGGATGAAGACACGTTGCGCCGGCTGGTCACGCATCGAGAACAAACGGGAATCAATTTATGGCTGGCCGCGCCCGGCGCGGACTATGGTTCGCCGATGGTCTGGCTAAGAGACAGCGACGCAGCGTTGCAACAATCCCGGCAAGCCCTCTGGCAGCGACTGACAGACAAACCTTCCGGTACGCGTTTTTTAGCCGTCATCAGCAGGCTGAGTCTGACGGCCGATTTTCAGGTCAGTTATCTGTCGCTACAGGCGCGAGTCTGGCGATTGTTGCACGAGGCCGATGCTTCCGAGGAAATGTGGGGTCGATTGACTCGCAGCAGCGGGCGGTTTGATCATCCGATGGCAGCTTTTCGGGCGTTGGAGGTTCGAGCCAATCTTTGACTCAAGGGGAGGGGAGCCTTGAACCCCGCAAGGGGTTCAAGGTTTGACGATCAACGGCGACGGAACAGCGGCAGCGGTTCGTCGGTTGCAGCCTGATACGTCACCGAGAAGTCCTTGAGACCTTCCAGTGCTTCGTATGGGTCTTTATCGGCGCGAATGGCAAATGCGTCGAAACCGCAACGATGCAAGTAGAACAGTTGGTCGCGCAGCACATCGCCGATCGCCCGCAGTTCGCCTTTAAAACCATAACGGTCACGCAGCAGGCGGGCGTTGGAGTAGTTGCGACCGTCGGTGAAGGCCGGGAAGTTCAAGGCGATCACCTTGAACTGCTCGACGTCATCACCGATTTCTTCCGCTTCTTCATCGGCGTCCAGCCACACGCCCAAGCCGCCATCGCGGGCCTTGAGCATACGGCTGTGTTCGCGCCACAACTGCAGCGGGACGATCAGGTCGTCGCAGTTGCTGATCTCGTCGATGTTGAAATCCTTGGGCAGCAAGTGCCAGGTTTCGTCGACCACTTCGTTGTTCTTAATTATTCGCTGCATAGACGCGCTCCTTGAAGAGGTCGATGCCAATACGCTGATAGGTGTCGATGAAGCGCTCGTCTTCGGTACGTTGTTCGATGTACACGTCGATCAGCTTTTCGATCACGTCAGGCATGGCGTCCTGGGCGAAGGACGGGCCGAGGATTTTACCCAGGCTGGCGTCGCGACTGGCGCTGCCCCCGAGGGAAACCTGGTAGAACTCTTCGCCTTTCTTGTCCACCCCGAGGATGCCGATGTGACCGACGTGGTGGTGACCACAGGCGTTCATGCAGCCGGAGATGTTCAGGTCCAGTTCGCCGATGTCGAACAGGTAGTCCAGGTCGTCGAAACGGCGCTGGATCGATTCGGCGATCGGGATCGACTTGGCGTTGGCCAGGGAGCAGAAATCGCCACCCGGGCAGCAGATGATGTCGGTCAGCAAGCCGACATTCGGCGTGGCGAAGCCTTGCTCGCGCAATTCGCCCCACATCGCGAACAACTGACTCTGTTCGACGTCAGCCAGAATGATGTTCTGCTCGTGAGAGGTGCGCAGCTGACCGAAGCTGTAACGATCGGCCAGGTCGGCAACGCTGTCGAGCTGCTTGTCGGTGATGTCGCCCGGTGCAACACCGGTCGGCTTCAGGGACAGGGTCACGGCCACATAACCCGGCTTTTTGTGGGCCAGGGTATTGCGGGTGCGCCAGCGGGCAAAACCCGGGTGCTGTTTGTCGAGCTCGGCCAGTTCGGCAGCCTGGTTGTCCAGGGCCTTGTAGTCGGGGTCGACGAAGTGTTTGGCGACGCGATGTACTTCGGCTTCGGTCAGCGTGGTCTGGCCACCGCGAAGGTGTTCCATTTCCGCGTCGACTTTTTGCGCGAAGACTTCAGGCGTCAGGGCTTTGACCAGAATCTTGATCCGCGCCTTGTACTTGTTGTCACGACGGCCGTAGCGGTTGTAAACACGCAGGATGGCGTCGAGGTAGCTCAACAGGTCTTGCCACGGCAGGAATTCATTGATGAACGCGCCCACCACCGGCGTACGGCCCAGGCCACCACCCACCAGCACACGGAAACCCAGCTCGCCTGCGGCGTTGTGCACTGGCTCAAGGCCAATGTCATGGACTTCGATGGCGGCACGGTCGGAGGTCGAACCGTTGATGGCGATCTTGAACTTGCGCGGCAGGTAGGCGAATTCCGGGTGGAACGTCGTCCACTGGCGGACAATCTCGCACCATGGGCGCGGATCGATCAGCTCGTCGGCGGCGACGCCGGCGAACTGGTCGGTGGTGACGTTGCGCAGGCAGTTGCCGCTGGTCTGGATCGCGTGCATCTGCACGGTGGCCAGTTCAGCGAGAATGTCCGGGATGTCTTCCAGCGCCGGCCAGTTGAACTGGACGTTCTGCCGGGTGCTGATGTGGGCATAGCCCTTGTCATAGTCGCGGGCAATCCTGGCCATCATTCGCGCCTGGCGCGAAGTCAGTTGGCCGTAAGGCACCGCCACCCGCAACATCGGCGCGAAGCGTTGGATGTAAAGCCCGTTTTGCAGGCGCAGGGGGCGGAATTCTTCTTCGCTCAGCTCGCCTGCCAGATAGCGTCGGGTTTGATCACGGAACTGCTTGACGCGGTCCTCGATGATCCGCTGATCGTACTCGTCATATACGTACATATAAGTCCTGTTCTCAGGCTTGGGCCGGTCGGATCCAGCTACGATTTTGGCTTGCTGAAGTCTCGATACTGCCTCGGCAATTCTGCGCGCACGGCCGCGCACTCCCAACGGAGCCGGGGCAAGATACCAGTTTGGAGTTATGCGCAAAAGTGATGTTTGAGTATATGCAAAGAACCAAAACGACTAACGCGAACCATTAGTGCTAAACCCGTATTTGTGGTGCGGGCAATCATCGTCTTAACTGTGGTCGAGTCTTTATGCAATCACCGAAAAAACCGACAAGAGGCGATGCAATGAGCAACCCTTCTAAAGCAACAAAACCCGATAGCACAGTCGATGCTTGGGCAATTCTGTTTCTGATCATTCTGGTCGTGGGGACAGCGGTATTCTGGGTCAGCCATCAATAACCGACCCGCGCCCGGGCCCGGTGCCGACGATTGTCGGACAAAAACCGGAATAAACGCCGATTTTCCACACTTCGCTGGCTATAATGCGCGGCGAATTTGCGGGGGCTCGGGCGATCAATGTTGAAGTTTTTCTATGGTGTATTACTGGCGCTGGGTATGGTCGTGGGACCTTGTGCCCAAGCAGCGTCGGTGTTGTTCCTGAATCCGGGAAACACCAAGGAAGCGTTCTGGGTCAGCTACTCCCAGTTCATGCACGCTGCCGCGAAGGACCTGGGCATGGAGCTGAGCATTCAGTATTCCGACCGGGTCCCTGAAACGACCGTCAAGCAGGCCCGCGCAGCCCTGCAAGGGCCAAACCGGCCCGATTATCTGGTGTTCGTCAACGAGCAATATATTGCCCCCGAAATTCTGCGCCTGGCCAAAGGCAGCGGTGTGAAGCTGTTCATCGTCAACAACGCCCTGACCCCGGACCAGATGAAGCTGCTGGGTGCACGGCCTGACAAATATCCCGATTGGGTGGGTAGCCTGGTGCCCAATGACGAGGAGGGCGGCTATTTGATGCTCAAGGAGCTGATCCACCAGCACGGACCGGTGCCCTCGGGTCAGACCATTGAACTGCTGGCCTTTTCCGGTTTGAAGATCACACCGTCCGCGCAATTGCGTGAGAAGGGCTTGAGGCGGGCCTTGGCCGAGCACCCCGAAGTGCACCTGCGCCAGTTGGTATACGGCGGCTGGACCCGCCAGCGGGCCTATGAGCAGGCCAAGCTGTTGTTCAAGCGTTACCCGCAGACCTCGCTGATCTGGACGGCCAATGATGAAATGGGCTTTGGTGTCATGCAGGCCTTTGTCGAAACAGGCGGCGTACCCGGCAAGGACGCACTGTTTGGCACGATCAATACCTCGCCGGCGGCATTGCAGGCGTTGCTGGACCATCGGCTGAGCGTGCTGCTGGGCGGGCATTTCAGTCTGGGTGGTTGGGCACTGGTGCAGTTGCATGACTACGATCAGGGCGTGGATGTCAGCCAGTACGGCGGCCGGGACCGGCAGGTCCCGTTATTGCAGTTGATTGATCGCGAGCAAGCGAAGCGGTTGCTGGCGATGGGGGTGGCGCAGGATTTTGGCGTGGACTTCCAAAAGCTATCGGCCAAGGGCAAACCCGCGTCGTATCGCTACCCGTTCAGCCTGCAAACGTTGATGCACTGAGTCGCCGTCAAACCCCGGCCAGGTGCAGCACCAGTTTCACGACGCCAAACAGCGTCAGGGCGAACACCGCCGTAAACAGAATCCCCAAAATCACGAAATGGCTGGGCTTGCCGTGTGTAAAGTCCCGGGCCCGATTCTTTCCGCTTTGCACGCCGAACGCCGCCGCCATGACACTCTGCAGCATCTGCCAGAAGCTGGGTGGCTTGTTGTCGACCGGGTCGTCCATACATCCCTCGTCACCAATGTGTGAGCTATAAGCATAGACACTCACGCGAATCCCGTGGGAGCGAGCCTGCTCGCGAAGAGGCCCTACCAGTCAACATCAATATCGACTGTCAGTCCGCTATCGCGAGCAGGCTCACTCCCGCAGGCGGGATCAGGTTGAACCGGGCATGTGTGTCCGGCCACAAATCAAATGTGGGAGCGAGCCTGCTCGCGAAGAGGCCCTGCCAGTCAACATCAATATCGACTGTCAGTCCGCCTTCGCGAGCAGGCTCGCTCCCACAGGGGATCAGGTTGAATCGGGCATGTGTGTCCGGCCACAAATCAAATGTGGGAGCGCGCCTGCTCGCGAAGAGGCTATAACTGTCGACATCATCGTCGACTGTCAGTCCGCCTTCGCGAGCAGGCTCGCTCCCACAGGGGATCAGGTTGAATCGGGCATGTGTGTCCGGCCACAAATCAAATGTGGGAGCGCGCCTGCTCGCGAAGAGGCCATAACTGTCGACATCATCGTCGACTGTCAGTCCGCCTTCGCGAGCAGGCTCGCTCCCACAAGGGATTGCTGTTGACCACAGTAATGCGGCCAGGAGGCTTACTTAGTTGTCGTAACCCAGGTTCGGCGCCAGCCACCGCTCGGTCACGCTCAACTCCTGTCCTTTACGCGACGTATAGCTCTGCACCTGATCCTTATCGATCTTGCCCACGGCAAAGTACTGCGCCTGAGGGTGAGCGAAGTACCAGCCGCTGACTGCTGCCGCCGGGAACATTGCGTAGTGCTCGGTAAGGAACACACCGCTGCGCCCGGCGTGCATTTCGCTGGCTTCAGGGTCGAGCAAGGCAAACAGCGTGCCTTTCTCGGTGTGGTCCGGGCACGCCGGGTAACCCGGGGCAGGGCGGATGCCGGTGTATTGCTCTTTGATCAATGCTTCGTTATCGAGCGTCTCGTCCTTGGCGTAACCCCAGTAGTCTTTCCGCACCTGCTGGTGCAGCCACTCGGCGCAGGCCTCGGCCAGACGGTCGGCGAGTGCCTTGACCATGATCGAGTTGTAATCGTCGCCGGCGTCCTGATAGGCCTTGGCCACTTCTTCGGCGCCGATCCCGGCGGTGGTGATGAAGCCACCCACGTAGTCGGTCACTTCGCTGTCCTTCGGTGCAACGAAGTCGGCCAGGGAGAAATTCGGTTTGCCGTCGGTCTTGATGATCTGCTGACGCAGGTGATGCAGCTTGGCCAAGGGCTTGCCGTCATCGCCGTAGACTTCAATGTCATCGTCGCGCACCTGATTGGCGGGCCAGAAGCCGAACACGGCACGGGCGCTGATCAGCTTCTCGTCGATCAGCTTGGCGAGCATTTCCTGAGCGTCGGCGTACAGCGCAGTAGCGGCTTCACCGACCACTTCATCTTCGAGGATGCGCGGGAACTTGCCGGCAAGGTCCCAGGAAATGAAGAACGGCGTCCAGTCGATGTACTCGGCCAGCACTTTCAGGTCAATGTTGTCCAGCACTTTGGCACCGGTGAACGTCGGTTTGACCGGCTCGTAGGTGCTCCAGTCGAACTGTGGCTTCTTGGCGATCGCCGCCGGGTAGCTCAGGCGTTCGGTGCGGGCGCTGCGGTTGGCGGTGCGCTCGCGGACTTCGATGTACTCCAGGCGCGTCTTCTCGACGAACGCCGGTTTCAATTCCTTGGACAGCAACTGCGTCGCCACGCCGACGGCGCGGGAGGCATCGGTCACGTAGATCACCGCGTCGTTGCTGTACTTCGGCTCGATCTTCACCGCCGTGTGCGCCTTGGACGTGGTTGCGCCCCCGATCATCAACGGCAGGTGGAAATCCTGGCGCTGCATCTCGCGGGCCACGTGGACCATTTCATCCAGCGACGGCGTGATCAAACCGGACAGGCCGATGATGTCGCACTTCTGCTCTTTGGCCACTTGCAGGATTTTCTCGGCCGGCACCATCACACCGAGGTCAACGATGTCGTAGCCGTTACAGCCGAGCACCACGCCGACGATGTTTTTGCCGATGTCATGCACGTCGCCTTTTACCGTCGCCATCAGGATCTTGCCCTTGGCTTCCGGTTTGTCGCCTTTTTCCAGTTCGATGAACGGGATCAAATGGGCCACCGCCTGCTTCATTACGCGGGCGGATTTCACCACTTGCGGCAAGAACATTTTGCCGGCGCCGAACAGGTCGCCAACGATGTTCATGCCGGACATCAGCGGGCCTTCGATCACTTCGATCGGACGCGCGAACGACTGACGGGATTCTTCAGTGTCTTCCACGATGTGGGTGGTGATGCCTTTGACCAGCGCATGCTCCAGACGCTTGTTGACGTCCCAGTTGCGCCACTCTTCGGTCTCGGCTTCCTTGACGCTGCCATCGCCCTTGTACTTGTCGGCAATGGCAAGGAGGGCATCGGTACCGTGCGGCGTGCGGTTGAGCACCACGTCTTCGACCGCGTCGCGCAGTTCGGCCGGGATCTGGTCGTAGATCTCCAGTTGGCCGGCGTTGACGATACCCATGGTCAGGCCGTTACGGATCGCATACAGCAGGAACACCGAGTGAATCGCTTCGCGCACCGGGTTGTTGCCACGGAACGAGAACGACACGTTGGACACGCCGCCCGAGGTCAGGGCGTACGGCAGCTCGTCGCGGATATAGGCGCACGCGTTGATGAAGTCCACGGCGTAGTTGTTGTGTTCTTCGATGCCGGTGGCCACGGCGAAGATGTTCGGGTCAAAGATGATGTCTTCCGGCGGGAAGCCGACTTCGTTGACCAGAATGTCGTAGGAGCGTTTGCAGATTTCTTTCTTGCGCGCTTCGGTGTCGGCCTGGCCGGCTTCGTCGAAGGCCATTACCACCACGGCGGCGCCGTAGCGCTTGCACAGTTTGGCGTGATGAATGAACTGCTCGACGCCTTCCTTCATGCTGATCGAGTTGACGATACCCTTGCCCTGAATGCATTTCAGGCCGGCTTCGATCACTTCCCACTTGGAGGAGTCGATCATGATCGGTACGCGGGAGATGTCCGGTTCACCGGCAATCAGATTGAGGAAGGTCACCATGGCCTTCTTCGAATCGAGCATCCCTTCGTCCATGTTGATGTCGATCACCTGAGCGCCGGCTTCGACCTGTTGCAGGGCGACTTCCAGGGCCTCGGTGTAATTGTCTTCACGGATCAGACGGGCAAATTTCGCAGAGCCGGTAATGTTGGTCCGCTCGCCGACGTTAACGAACAGCGAGCTGCGATCGATGGTGAACGGCTCCAGGCCCGACAGGCGGCAAGCCTTCGGGATCTCCGGGATTTCACGCGGCGCGTAACCGGCGACGGCTTTGGCGATGGCTTCGATGTGCCCTGGTGTGGTGCCGCAGCATCCGCCGACAATATTCAGGAAACCACTTTGAGCGAACTCTTCGATGACCTTGGCGGTTTCCGCCGGCAGCTCGTCGTACTCGCCGAATTCGTTCGGCAGGCCGGCGTTCGGGTGCGCGGAGACGTGGGTGCCGGCCTTGTTCGACAGTTCTTCCAGATACGGACGCAACTCGCGAGCGCCGAGGGCGCAGTTCAGTCCAACCGAAATCGGTTTGGCGTGGGCCACGGAGTTCCAGAAGGCTTCGGTGGTCTGGCCGGAGAGGGTGCGGCCGGAGGCATCGGTGATGGTGCCGGAAATCATGATCGGCAGTTCGATGCCTAACTCTTCGAACACGCCTTGCACGGCGAAGATCGCGGCTTTGGCGTTCAGGGTGTCGAAAATGGTTTCGATCAGGATCAGGTCGGCGCCGCCTTCGATCAGGCCTTTGGCGGCCTCGGTGTAGTTTTCCACCAGTTCATCGAAGGTCACGTTGCGATAGCCGGGGTTATTCACGTCTGGCGACAGCGAACACGTGCGGCTGGTCGGCCCGATCACGCCAGCGACAAAGCGGGGTTTGTCCGGGGTTTCCAGGGTCTTGGCGTCGGCCACCTTGCGCGCGAGCCGTGCACCTTCTACGTTTAACTCATACGCCAGGCCCTGCATGCCGTAGTCGGCCAGGGAAACCTGGGTAGCGTTGAAGGTGTTGGTCTCCAGAATGTCGGCGCCGGCGTCCAGGTAAGCTTTTTCGATGGAGCCGATCACGTCCGGGCGCGTCAGCACCAACAGGTCGTTGTTACCTTTGACGTCGCTAGGCCAGTCGGCGAAGCGTTTGCCTCGATAATCCTGCTCCTCGAGCTTGTAGCTCTGGATCATCGTACCCATGCCGCCATCGAGAATCAGGATGCGCTCTTTGAGGGCGTGCTTGAGAGCTTGAAGGCGAACACTGCGATCGGACATTTGGACTACTCGGAAAGACCATGACGAAGGGGCAGGATGATAGCAAACCTGTGCGGATTTAGAGCATGCCCTGGTTTTGCATGAATATCGTTCATGTTGGCGTATGTGCCAGACCGGTAGAATCCCCGCGTTTTTTCAGGAATCAGGACCAGGGACATGTGGTATCGCGTCGTCACCGGCATTTTAATGCTGCTTTTAAGCTGGGGTGCCGCTGCGCAAAGTCCGGCCATTTCCTCTGCAATTTCCTACAGCCGCGACATCCAGCCGATCTTTACCGAAAAGTGCGTGGCCTGCCATGCCTGCAATGACGCCGCCTGTCAGCTCAATCTGGGCAGTGGCGAAGGTGCGGCGCGCGGCGCGACGAAAATCCCGGTCTACGACGGCCAGCGCAGCACCGCCGCGGCGCCGACCCGGCTGTTTTATGACGCCTTCGGCAAGCATGCCTGGCAGCAAAAAGGTTTCTATCCCGTGCTTGACGCCCAGGGCAGTCAGGCCGCGTTGATGGCGCGGATGCTGGAGCTGGGCCACAAAACCCCATTGCAACCCAATGCCAAGCTGCCGGAAGAGATCGTCCTGGGCCTGAATCGGGAAAACATGTGCGCCATGCCCGCGCAGTTCGATGGCTACGCCAGCGCCCACCCGAAAGAAGGAATGCCGTTGGCAGTCACAGGGCTGACCGATCAGCAGTACCAGACACTGCAACGCTGGCTGGCGTCCGGTGCGCCAATTGATGAGGAAGGTCTGGTGCCTTCGGCAAGAGAAGCATTGCAAGTGGTGCAATGGGAAAACCTGCTCAACGCCCCGGGTGCGCGGCAAAGTCTGGTGGGACGCTGGTTGTTCGAGCATTGGTTCCTCGCCCATATGTACTTCAAGGAGGGTGAGCCAGGGCATTTCTTCCAATGGGTCCGTTCGCGCACGCCGACCGGGCAGCCGATCGACCTGATCAACACCCGTCGCCCCAACGACGATCCGGGCATTCAGGTTTATTACCGTTTGTGGCCGGTGCAAGGGGTGATCGTGCAGAAAACCCACATCACCTACCCGCTGAGTGCGCCGAAGATGGCGCGGATAAAAAGCCTTTTCTATAACGGCAACTGGCAGGTCAACGCCTTACCGGGTTACGGACCGGAACGTCGGGCCAATCCGTTCGCTACATTCGAGGCGATCCCGGCCCAGGCGCGATACCAGTTCATGCTGAATACTTTGTGCGCACGTTCATTCGTGGCCCGGTGTGCCGCGGGCAGATCGCCACGGACGTGATCCGTGACAACTTCTGGGCACTGTTCCAGGCGCCGGAGCACGACCTTTACATCACTGACCCGAACTACCGTGGCAAGGCCACGCCGCTGCTGGCAATGCCGGGGCAGAACGACGACGTCGGCAGCGTCCTGAGCCTGTGGCACGACTACCGCGATAGACGTAACGAGTACGAAGCGCTGCGCCGCGACAGCTACGCCGATGCACCGGCGCCGAGTTGGTCGACGTTATGGGCGGGCAACGATAACGCTTTGCTAAGTATTTTCCGGCATTTCGACAGTGCCTCGGTGAACAAGGGGCTGATCGGTGACGTGCCGCAGACCCTGTGGCTGTTCGACTTTCCGCTGTTGGAGCGCACGTATTATCAGTTGGTGGTCAACTTCGACGTGTTCGGCAATGTCTCCCATCAGGCGCAGACACGCCTGTACTTCGACCTGATCCGCAATGGCGCCGAGCAGAACTTCCTGCGCCTGATGCCGGCCGATTCCCGGGACCATTACCTCAACGACTGGTACCAGAACAGCGGGAAATTCAAGATGTGGCTCGATTACGAGGCCATCGACGACGAAAAACCGACGGCGCTGAAACTGGACGAGAAAGACCCGAAACGCGACTTCGTCCTGCAATTGCTGGCTCGTTACGGTGAACTCAATGCCACGCCTGATCCGATCAACCGCTGCGACGGCGCGTATTGCTCGCGTCCGAACATCGACCCGGATTTGCAACGTGCCGAACAGGCCCTGAGTCGCCTGACGTCGCGCCCCGCAGCGGGCCTTGGCGTCATCGATCAACTGCCTGAAGCGACGATGTTGCGAATCGAGACCGCGAGTGGCAAGCGTGAGGTCTACAGCCTGTTGCGCAACCGCGCGCACAGCAACGTCGCGTTCGTGCTGGGTGAATCGCTGCGCTATCAGCCGGGGCTCGACACACTGACCATTTTTCCGGGCGTGCTCAGCAGCTATCCAAACTTTATGTTCAACATCCCGGCCGACCAGGTGCCGGCGTTCGTGGAGGCGATGGAAAACGCCAAGGACGCCAATCGCTTCGAGCAAATCGTCGAGCGCTGGGGTATTCGCCGCAGTCATCCACAATTCTGGTTTTACTTCCATGACCTGAGCCAGTACGTACACGAAACCAACCCGGTGGAAGAGGGCGTGCTGGACATGAACCGCTACGAGAATCTTTGAGCGCGGGCGGGTGTCGCCGCATTACCCTTGTAGGAGCGAGCCTGCTCGCGATGGTGTATCAGCAGCATTGATGTCGACTGACACTCCATCGCGAGCAGGCTCGCTCCTACAGTGGGTTTTCGGTGATTTTCCATCTGGCTCTTTCCCGACAAAAATACTAGGACTTTGTGCGGGGCGATGATTGGCGTAAACTGCGCTCAAGCCTGCGAGGAGTTTCCATGACCGCTATTACCATCACCGACGCCGCCCACGATTATCTGGCTGATCTGCTCTCCAAGCAGAACACCCCAGGCATTGGCATCCGCGTCTTTATCACCCAGCCTGGCACCCAGTACGCCGAAACCTGCATTGCTTACTGCAAGCCGGGCGAAGAAAAACCTGAAGACACGGCGCTGGGGCTGAAAAGCTTCACCGCTTACATCGACTCGTTCAGCGAAGCGTTCCTGGACGACGCGGTCGTCGACTACGCTACCGACCGTATGGGCGGCCAACTGACCATCAAGGCGCCAAACGCCAAAGTACCGATGGTCAACGCCGACAGCCCGGTCAACGAGCGCATCAACTATTACCTGCAAACCGAGATCAACCCGGGGCTGGCCAGCCACGGCGGTCAGGTCAGCCTGATCGATGTGGTCGAGGACGGCATTGCCGTGCTGAAGTTCGGCGGCGGCTGCCAGGGCTGCGGCCAGGCCGATGTCACCCTGCGTGAAGGCATCGAGCGCACGTTGCTCGAGCGTATTCCCGAGCTCAAGGGTGTGCGTGATGTGACTGACCATACGCAGAAAGAAAACGCCTATTACTAAGGTGTTCGCTGCGAAATGAAAAAACGGCACCCGTGAGTGCCGTTTTTTTATGGGTTAAATTCATTGGCCCCATCGCGAGCAGGCTCGCTCCCACAGTTGACCGCATTCCAATGTGGGAGCGAGCCTGCTCGCGATGGGGGTCTATGGACGATACAAATGCGCATGCCCCGCGCGATACAGCGATGATTCGCTGAAGTGATCACTGCCCAACACCCGACCCACCAATATCAACGCCGTACGCCGGAATCCCTTGGCTTCAACCTTTCCGGCAATGTCCTCGATCGTTCCCACCACCCAATCCTGGTCCGGCCACGTCGCCCGGTGGATCACCGCAATCGGGCAGTCCGCGCCGTAATGCGGCAGCAATTCAGCCAGGATCTTCTCCAGATGATTCACCCCCAGATGAATCGCCATGGTCGCCCCGTGTTGCGCCAGACTGCCCAGTTCTTCACCGGCCGGCATCGCCGTTTTGTCGGCGTAGCGGGTCAGGATCACGCTTTGCGAGATGTCCGGCAGTGTCAGTTCTGCGCCCAATAGCGCCGCGCAGGCAGCCGTTGCCGTCACGCCAGGAATGATTTCAAACGGGATATCGAGTTCACGCAGATAACGAATCTGCTCGCCAATGGCGCCATACAGGCTCGGGTCGCCGGAGTGGACACGGGCCACGTCCTGGCCGTTGTCATGGGCGGTCTTGATCAGTTCGATGATCTGTTGCAAATGCAGTTCAGCGCTGTTGACCACGCGTTCGGCACGGTGGCCTTCCAACACGGCGGCGGGCACCAGAGAGCCGGCGTAGATGATCACCGGGCAGTTGCGAATCAGCCGTTGGCCTTTGACGGTGATCAGCTCCGGGTCGCCGGGACCTGCGCCAATGAAGTAGACGGTCATCGTCGGTTCCTGTGAGAAAAAGGGGCAGGGCAAGGCTTCAGATGAAGATTGCTCATGATCGAAGGCGAGGATTATCGAGGATTTTACGCAGGCCCGGCCAATGCCAACGTTGCCTGGGCATATTTTTGTCGCGTAATCAGCAGCTTTGCCGGCACCTGAGCCAGTTGTTCGGCCAGGGCCAGGGCGGTACTTTCCGCCACGCCGTAGCAGCCAGTGCGCTCGAACGCGATCTGTGAATGGTGGCTGAGTTGCAGTTGATAGCCCGCCAACTGTTCGCTGCTGAAAAACATCACTTTTAACCCAAGTTGTGTGGCCAGTTCGATCAGGCCAGGTTCATCGCGCTTCAGATCGATACTGGCCAGGGCCTTGATCTCGTGAAGTTGGATTTGATGAGCCTGTAACGCCTGATCGAGTAGCGCCCGCAGCGTGCTGACAGGGCAGCCGCGCTGGCAGCCCAGGCCGACCACTAAAGTCGGCGCTGTGCGGGTATCAGTCATGCGTGGTAGTGGCCATCGCTTTTGCGGCGGAACAACCAGGCGCTGATCAGGCCCAAGGCCAGCCAGAATCCCATGTTGGTCAGCTGCGAAGCGATTTTGAATTGAGCTTCCAGGGCTTGCGGCGCGAGCATCGAATGCACTTCCGGTTGTGGCGCGCCAATCACGTGCGGAACGGCCAGGATCGCCACACCCAGGGCTTTCATCAGCCAATGACGGCTGAATACGATCAGCGCGATACCGACAGCGGTGGAAGCGGCGGTGCCAATCCACCAGATCTGCCGTTGCGCCAGATCGGCAGCGACCGTGCCTGGCAGTTCAGGCGGCAGACCCAGTGTGGGTGCCAGAACGAAGGTCGCATAACCGGCCAGGCCCCAGAGCAGACCCTGAGAGGTTTTGGTCGGTGCACGCAGGGTGTAAAGACCGGCGAGCATCAGGGCAAAACCGACGGCAACCACCAGGTTGCCGCCCGTGGTCGACAGCACACGCTGCCAGCCGTCTTCCGGCTCCCAGGCCTCTGCATCGTGGGTGTGGCCGGCCATGGCGGCACCGGCGTGTTCATGAACTTCAACGGCTGGCGCGGCTTTCTCATAGGTTTCCGCCTGAAGAATCAGCGGAGCCACCCAAAAGCTTTGCAGCAAGGTCAGTAGCAGGGCGGCCAGCAGCCCGGTAAAACCTGCGGTTTGCGCAATACGCTTGATCATGTCAGCAGGTCTCAATGGCACGGGAAAGCGGAGCTGTGACGGGTATCGTGCGCAGCGTTGTGCACCGCAGCAATGTGCGAGAAACCGGCGAAGTACACAAGGCTAGCGCCAAGAATCGACGCACACACGGCGGCGATCAGGCGTTGGCTCAGGGTTGTGGTGGTGCTGGCGGTGCTGTGGTTGGTGCTGGTGATGGTCGACATGGCGCTTCCCTCTGGTCTGTCGGCAGGTGGATAGAGCGCATGGAAAACCCCTGCGAGTCGGGCACGCAGACGTTCAAACAGCGCCCGCCCACCGCGGGTTTGTTATTCAGTGAACGTAATCGTCACTTTGTGTTGCGGGCCGGTCTCCGGGCTCGCGAGGGGCTTTGGCGTCAGCCGAAACCTGCAAGAATCACCTTCCCATGCCGAACTGCTGGCACAGTGGATTTGATTCTTCACTCGCTTACCGTTGCGGGGGCAGCACCGGACTGACATGGCTTTAGAGTAAAGCACATGATTCACCGGTTTCCCGTTTCACCCTGTGAAGGGCACCCGTAACAAGGTGCGTAGGAGAGCATGGGTGGGGGATGGGCGTCAATTGGCAAAGGTTCTCAACTCGGGACCGAGGTGAGTTCTTCGCGAGCAGGCTCGCTCCCGCAGGGGAATGCGATCACCTGTGGGAGCGAGCCTGCTCGCGAAGGGGCCGGTGCAGGCGCTACAAGACATTGACCCGCCCCCACACCATGCGTAGCCTTGCGCTTTCGAGGTTCTTCGGCGGTTGCCGAAGCTAAGAAGGGAACGCGGTCAATGCCGCGGCTGCCCCCGCAACTGTGAACGGTGATGTTCGCTGCCACGCCACTGCAAACCCAGTCCAACGGGTTCGCGGGAAGGCGCAGTGAATGCCAGGCCAACGGCCCGGCGCACCGTCAGCCAGGAGACCTGCCTCGATACAGATTCTCACTACAACCGGGCGGGGTGATCCGATGGCGAACTCTTCAGGCACGCGCGTCCGCGTTGCCGGTCGTCGTCCCGTTTGCCCGCCACCTTGCCAAAGGGCATCCGATGAAAACACTGGCCAAACTCCCCGTCACCATCGTTACCGGCTTCCTCGGCTCGGGCAAAACCACCTTGCTGCGGCACATGCTCGACAACGCTCAGGGCCGCCGTATCGCGGTGATCGTCAATGAGTTTGGCGAGTTGGGCATCGACGGCGAAATCCTCAAGCAATGCGCGATTGGTTGCACCGAAGAAGAAGCCAATGGCCGCGTCTACGAATTGGCCAACGGCTGCCTGTGCTGCACCGTCCAGGAAGAATTCTTCCCGGTGATGCGCGAACTGGTTGCCCGTCGCGGCGATCTCGACCACATCCTCATCGAAACCTCGGGCCTGGCCCTGCCAAAGCCACTGGTTCAAGCCTTCCAGTGGCCGGAAATCCGCAGCGCCTGCACCGTTGACGCGGTCATCACCGTCGTCGATAGCCCGGCCGTG
Organism: Pseudomonas sp. ASL7; assembly: GCF_056680375.1. Lineage (NCBI taxonomy): Bacteria > Pseudomonadati > Pseudomonadota > Gammaproteobacteria > Pseudomonadales > Pseudomonadaceae > Pseudomonas > Pseudomonas sp. ASL7. The sequence continues at coordinate 1,142,171 of NZ_CM155279.1, forward strand.
GCGGCGGGCACTTTCGCTGCATTCCCGGACCAGGTCGACGCCCAGCGCAAACTCGATCCGAACCTGGACCACGAATCGCCACTGCACGAACTGTTTGCCGACCAACTGGCGAGCGCCGACCTGGTGATTCTCAACAAGGCCGACCTGATCAGCCCTGCAGACCTGGCTCGCGTGCGCCTGGAAGTCGCCGAAGAACTGCCGCCCGCGGTGAAAGTCATCGAAGCCAGCAGCGGTCGCGTACCACTGGACGTGTTGATCGGCCTTGGTGCCGGCTCCGAAGAACACATCGACAGCCGTCACAGCCACCACGACCATCACCATGAAGGCGAGGACGATCACGACCACGACGCCTTCGATTCCATTTCGATTGAACTGCCGCAAGCCGACGAAAGCCTGTTGATGGACGCGCTGACCCAGCTGGTGGTCAAGCACGGCATCCTGCGGGTCAAAGGCTTCGCCGCCGTTCCGAACAAACCGATGCGCCTGCTGATCCAGGGCGTGGGCACGCGTTTCGACAAGCATTTCGACCGTCAGTGGGGCGCTGAAGAAGCGCGCACCACGCGTCTGGTACTGATCGGCCAGGAGCTGGACGCCGCTCAACTCGAAGCGCAACTGCGCGCTGCGCTCAGCGTTTAAGCCATGCACCTGCTCAGGACCCAGCCCGGCGGTTTCGTGTCGGATGACAACATTGCCGACCTTGGACAAACCCCCGCCGAGCTGGTGATCCTGTGCAGCGGCGATTCCAGCCTCGCGCTGCTCGCCGAAGCCGCGCAGCAATTGCCCGACGATTACCCGAGCGTGCGCCTGGCAAATCCGATGCAGGTGCAAAATCATGCGTCGGTCGACCTGTATGTCGACGAAGTGCTGCGCCACGCCAAGGTGATTCTGATCTCTTTGCATGGCGGCATCGCTTATTGGCGTTACGGCGTCGAGCGGCTGGTGGAATTGTCCCAGCGTGGCGTGCAGTTGATTCTGGTGCCGGGGGATGACCGCCCCGACCCTGAACTCAGTGACCTGAGCACCGTGGCTGCCAGCGATCGGGACCGGCTCTGGCAGTTTTTGCGTCAGGGCGGCATGAGCAATGCCCTGGATTTTTTCCGCTGCGTGGCCAATCGTTGGCTGGGTCGCGACTATAGCTGGGCCGAGCCGCAAACCCTGCCGCGCACCGCGATCTACCACCCGCACAAAAGCCCCGCTGAACTGAGCGATTGGCAAGCCGACTGGCAGGCCGGACAGCCGGTGGCGGCGGTGCTGTTTTATCGCTCGCACTTGCAGGCGGCAAACACCGGTTTCATCGATATTTTCTGCCAGCGCTTGCAGGCAGCGGGGTTAAACCCGTTGCCCATTGCGGTGGCCAGTTTGAAAGAACCCGGCTGCCTGACGGTGGTCGAGGACCTGTTGGATGAAGCCTGCGCCTCGGTGATTCTCAATACCACCGGCTTCGCCCAGTCCAGCCCCGAAGCGCCGCACTTGCGGCCGTTTCGCCGCAATATCCCGGTGATTCAGGCGATCTGTGCCCAGGACAACGAACCCGGTTGGCGCGCCAGCGAACAAGGCCTCGGTCCACGAGACCTGGCGATGCACATCGCACTGCCGGAACTGGATGGGCGGATCATCAGCCGGCCGATCAGCTTCAAGGACCTGGCCTGGCGCAGCGAGCGCAGCCAGTCGGACGTGGTGTGCTACCGGGCGCAACCGGAACGCATGGATTTTGTCGCTGAACTGGCGCGGCGCTGGATCGACCTGGCGCGCGTACCGAACGGCGAAAAGCGCATTGCGCTGATCCTCGCCAATTACCCGACCCGTGACGGGCGCATCGGCAATGGCGTTGGCCTCGACACACCCGCCGCGGCGCTGAATATCTTGCAGGCGCTTTATCAAGAAGGTTATCCGCTACCAGCCGAGTTGCCCGACAGCGGTACCGCGCTGATCCAGCAATTGCTCGGTGGCGTCAGCAACGACCTCGACACCCTTGATCAGCGTCCCTGCCAGCAAAGCCTTGCGCTGGACGATTACAGCCGAATGTTCAACGCCTTGCCCGAGGCCAATCGCCAAGCCGTGCTCGAACGCTGGGGCACGCCGCAAAACGATCCGATGTTCCGCGGCGGACGGATGATGATTGCTGGTCTGCGCTTTGGCCTGACGTTCGTCGGCATTCAACCGGCGCGCGGTTATCAGGTTGATCCGAGTGCGGTCTATCACGACCCGGACCTGGTGCCGCCCCACGGGTATCTGGCGTTCTACTTCTGGCTGCGTGACACCTACGGTGCCCACGGCGTGATTCACGTTGGCAAGCACGGCAACCTCGAATGGTTGCCGGGCAAAGGTGTCGGGCTGTCGGAAAATTGCTGGCCGGACGCGCTGCTCGGGCCGCTGCCGAACATCTATCCGTTTATCGTCAACGACCCGGGTGAGGGCGCCCAGGCCAAGCGTCGCACTCAGGCGGTGATCATCGATCACCTGATGCCGCCACTGACCCGCGCCGAAACCTACGGGCCGCTGCGTAACCTCGAACTGCTGGCCGATGAATATTACGAAGCGCAACTGCTCGATCCGCGCCGTGCCCGCGAGTTGCAGCGCGACATCCTGCAGCTGGTGCGCGATACGCACATCGACCGCGAACTGCAGCTGGACGAAAAGCTCGACAGCGATGCCGATGCAGCGATCTGGTTGCCGCGTCTGGACACCTACTTATGTGACTTGAAAGAGTCGCAGATCCGCGATGGCCTGCACATCTTCGGCGAATCGCCGACCGGGCGTTTGCGCATAGACACATTGCTGGCAGTGCTGCGTATTCCCCGTGGCGATGGCCGTGGTGCGCAGTCGAGTTTGTTGCGGGCGTTGGCCAAGGCGTTCGAATTGGGCTTCGATCCGCTGGATTGTGCATTGGCCGAACCCTGGACCGGACCTCGCCCGGATGCTTTGTTGTCGATGAACGACGAGCTCTGGCGCACGGCGGGCGACACCCGCGAACGCCTGGAACTGTTCGCCGCTCAACTGATCTCCCAGACGGTGAATGATCCCTGTAGGAGCGAGCTTGCTCGCGATGGTGTGTCAGCCAGATTAATATCGACTGACACTCCGCTTTCGCGAGCAAGCTCGCTCCCACAGGATTTTGTGTGGACTGATGTTAGCGACATCCTCGACCACCTGCGCGAAGTGGTCGCTCCACGCCTCGACGCCTGCGGCCCGGCAGAAATGCGCGGCTTGCTGGACGCCCTGAGCGGGCGTTTCGTCCCGGCCGGCCCGAGCGGTGCTCCCAGTCGGGGTCGACTGGACGTGCTGCCCACCGGGCGCAATTTCTACTCGGTGGACGTGCGCAACCTGCCGACCACTACCGCATGGCGCATCGGTTTCCAGTCAGCGAACCTGATTCTTGAGCGACACTTGCAGGACCATGGCGATCACTTGCGTCAGCTCGGCCTGTCGGTCTGGGGCACCGCGACCATGCGCACGGGCGGCGATGACATCGCCCAGGCCATGGCGCTGATGGGCGTGCGCCCGGTCTGGGCCACTGGCAGTCAGCGCGTCGACGATTTCGAGATCTTGCCGTTGAGCCTGCTGGACCGTCCGCGCGTGGACGTGACCCTGCGCGTCTCCGGGTTCTTTCGTGATGCCTTTGCCAATCTGATCCGCCTGTTCGATGCCGCCGTGCAAGCGGTGGCCGCATTGGATGAGCCGGATGATGTGAACCCGTTGGCCGCCAAAGTGCGTGCGGAGCGCGAGGGGTTGATGCTATCGGGTCTGGATGAAGACGCGGCCAGGCGTCAGGCCGGTTGGCGTATTTTCGGGGCCAAACCCGGTGCTTATGGCGCGGGTGTGCAAGGCGCCATCGACGGTCGCCTGTGGCAAAGCCGCGAAGACCTGGCCGAGGTGTATCTGACCTGGGGCGGCTACGCTTATGGTGGTTCCGATGAAGGCACCGACGCCCGAGACCAGTTCGCCCAACGCCTGAGCCAGGTGCAAGCCGTGCTGCAAAACCAGGACAACCGCGAGCATGACTTGCTCGACTCCAATGACTATTACCAGTTCCAGGGTGGCATGCTCGCCGCCGTGGAAAGCCTCAGCGGCAAAATCGCAGCCAGTTACCATGGCGATCACAGTCAGCCGGATCTACCGAAGATTCGTACCTTGAAGGAGGAGCTGAACCGGGTGATCCGTTCCCGGGCGGCTAATCCGAAGTGGATCGACGGCGTGAAGCGACACGGCTATAAAGGCGCCTTTGAACTGGCGGCGACGGTCGACAATTTATTTGCGTTCGACGCCACCACGCAGCTGATCGACGATCACCAATACGCACTGCTGGCCGATGCCTATTTACTGGATCCGGCGACCCGGGATTTTGTTCGAGAGCATAATCCTCACGCGTTGCGCGACATGACCGAGCGGATGCTGGAAGCGCAGCAACGGGGGATGTGGCAGGCGCCGGGCGAGTATCGTGAGGCGCTGGAGAATTTGTTGCTCGATATAGAAGAAGAGACCTGACACTTTCCCCTGTGGGAGCGAGCTTGCTCGCGAAAGCGGTGGATCATTCAAGATTGATGTTGTCTGACACAGCCCCTTCGCGAGCAGGCTCGCTCCCACATTTGTAGATAGATCACCGACCATGACCGAGATTTAATAATGACCGACACCCCCCATTTCCCGCTCTCCGCCGTGGTCGGCGCCGATGACCTGAAGCTCGCGCTCTGCCTCACCGCCATCGACCCGAAAATCGGCGGTGTGCTGATCGAGGGGCCGCGCGGCATGGCCAAGTCCACCTTGGCCCGCGGCTTGGCGGACCTGCTGGCCAGCGGCCAATTCGTCACCTTGCCACTTGGTGCTACCGAAGAGCGCCTGGTCGGCACCCTCGACCTCGACGCTGCCCTGAGCGAAGGCCGCGCACAATTTTCCCCCGGCGTCCTGGCCAAGGCCGACGGCGGTGTGCTCTATGTCGATGAAGTCAATCTGCTGCCCGATCATCTCGTGGACCTGCTGCTCGACGTGGCCGCCAGCGGCACCAACCTGATCGAGCGCGACGGCATTTCCCATCGGCATTCGGCGAAGTTCGTACTGATTGGCACCATGAACCCGGAAGAGGGCGAGTTGCGTCCGCAGTTGCTTGACCGCTTCGGCCTGAACGTCGCCCTCAGTGGCCATACGGCGCCGGCCGAGCGTGGCCAGATCATTCGCCGTCGTCTGAATTTCGACAGCGATCCTCAACGTTTCTGCGCCGATTGGGAGAGCCAGCAGCAGTCGCTGCGCGAACGTTGTGAGAAGGCGCGCCGCGCACTGGCGAGCATTCCCCTTGACGATGAAGCGCTGGCACACATCACCGAGCGCTGTTTTGCCGCCGGTGTCGACGGCCTGCGCGCCGATCTGGTCTGGTTGCGCGCTGCCCGTGCCCACGCGGCATGGCGAGGTGTGAATGCAATCGCCGAAGCAGATATCGACGCGGTCGCCGAGTTCGCCTTGCGCCATCGTCGCCGCGAACAGACGCCACCGGCACCGCAACAAAACCAGGCACCCTGCGGCCAAAACGCCAGCCCAAGCGAAGGCCAGGGCAATTGGGGCGAGATGCCCGCCCAGGCGTTGCCGGTCGGTGCTCGACGTGAAGTGCCGAGCTGGCCAAAAAAGCCCTAGGCATTCGCCCGCGATCTGATGCGGGGGCGAATGCCAAACCCCGTGCCGGACGGCTGGACAACGGTAGACAGGGCAAGCGTCACGCTGCGCGTAGTGGACCGGTCAATTGGCCCGGTACATTGTTGAACGGCCGCCCGCGGCAGCGCGACGAAGTGTTGTTCCATCTGCGCACCCGTTCGCCACACGAACTGTGGCTGGTGATTGTCGATGCCTCGGCTTCAACTCGCCGCCATCAGGCGTTGAGCGATGCCAAGGGCCTGCTGGCGCAACTGTTCGACGACGCCTATCGCCAGCGCGCCCGCCTGGCCTTGCTGACCGCCAGCGGCCATGCACCAACGTGGCAGGTGCAAGGATTGAAAGCGTCCGCCGGGTTGCGCGACTGGCTGGACAGGCTGGGCGCGGGCGGCGGTACGCCGTTGCTGGCCGCGCTGGGTGAGGCGGGGGGCTGGCTGGTGAGACGACAGAAGCGTTTTCCAGCGGAAAAGCAGCGACTGTTGTTGATCACCGATGGCCGTTTGAAGGCGTGGTCGATGTTGCCGGCGCTCGAATGCCCGGGGCTGCTGATCGACATCGAACGCGGCCCGATCCGGCTTGGACGCGCGAAGCAGTTGGCATTAGCACTGCAAGCCGATTATCGGCATATCGACGAGCTGGTTTCAGGCTGAATTCTTTGCTGTCTATGCTGCCCTCATCGCGAGCAAGCTCGCTCCCACATTAGTCCGCGTTCTATCAAACATGGAGATCAACTGTGGGAGCGAGCTTGCTCGCGATGAGGGCCGGTCAGTCGAAGCCACCATTGAATGCCAGATAGCTAATGCCCCGAACAACCCCGCTGGGGATCTTCGTCAACTCGATCACCTCACTCCCATCGCCTGGCGGTACTGTCGAGTACGGCGTCTGATGTACAACTGATCAAGAATCAACGCCAGCAACGCTGACACCCCGGGCCGGGTCTTGCGCCCACGGCTCAGGCGGTGGAGCTGGAACTTCACCACCGCCATGTTCGCCAGTGCGGCCAACGGTTTGCGTTTCCAGCGAATCGGCGGCAGCTGCGGATGACTGTTCTGGCCGAGGCGCCAGTGTTTAACCAAGTCAGGTTCGAGCGCCAGGGCGGTGCCGATCCCGGCCATGGCGACGCCACTGTCGAGCACCTGTTCAACGATTGCCAGGCGCCGAATCCCGCCTGTCACCATCACCGGCATGCGCGCCACACTGGCCAGCTCACCGGCCATCTCCAGAAAATACGCCTCTCGCGCCAGCGTGCGCCCATCCCGTGCTTCACCTTGCATGGCCGGTGCTTCGTAGCTGCCGCCGGAGAGCTCCAGCAGATCAATCTGTTGGTCGTTGAGCCACTGGATCACTTGCCGCGCATCGTCGGCATCGAAGCCGCCGCGCTGGAAGTCTGCGGAGTTGAGCTTCACTGCGACGCAAAACTGCGGCGACACCGATTTGCGCACGGCGCTAACCACTGCCAACAGCAGACGCGCGCGATTTTCCAGCGAGCCGCCCCATTGATCAGAGCGTTGATTGGTCAGCGGCGACAGGAACTGACTGAGCAGGTAGCCGTGTGCGGCATGAATCTGTACGCCAGTGAACCCGGCTTTTTCCGCCAGCGCTGCGCTGGTGGCGAAGCGTTGAATGACACCTTCGATATCGCGCTCGCTCATGGGTTTGGGCTCGGCAAACATCTTCGAGAACCCGCCCAGATCCAGCGCCACCGCCGAAGGTGCCCACGCCTGTTGGCCGAGGTTGGCCATGGTTTGGCGGCCGGGATGGTTAAGCTGTATCCAGAACTGCGCGCCCCGGGCCCGACCAATGGTTGCCCACTGGCGGAAGCGTTCAAGGTGCCGCTCGTCTTCCAGGACCACGCCACCGGGACCGGTCATGGCGCGGCGGTCGATCATCACGTTACCGGTCAGCAACAGGCCGGCTTCGCCTTCGGCCCACGCCTCATAGAGCTGGAACAAAGCCTGCGCCGGAGCCTGCTCGGTGTCAGCGAGGTTCTCTTCCATCGCGGCTTTGGCGATGCGATTGCCGATGGTCTGGCCGTTGGGCAAATTCAGCGTTTGGAAGGGCGACATGCTTGACTCCTCATTAGTGAAGAGCAGAGGCTAAGCTTAAAGTTAACTTTAATGTCAAGCAGGTAAATCAGGCCATGATGAAGATTGGTGAATTGGCACAGTTGAGCGGTTTAAACCCGTCGCGCATTCGGTTTTACGAGGCACAAGGCCTGATCCGTCAGGTAGAGCGCCAGGCCAACGGTTATCGACGTTATCCGCCGCAAGCGTTGCAAACCCTGGAAATCATCCAGTGTGCCCAGCAGGCCGGCTTCAGTCTGGAAGAGCTAAAGCGGCTCTTGCCGGACGTCACGACGGGCGCGTTCAAGCGCGACGAACTGGTGGCGGGCCTTGAGCGTAAAGTCGAGCAGATTGAAGTGATGCAACAGCACCTGGCGCAGAGCAAGGCGAAGTTGCTGAGAGTGATCGAGGACATCCAGGCACGACCGGAAGGTATCGCCTGCGAGGCGAATGCCGAACGGGTGCTGGCGTCACTCAAGCATTAGGCAGGGCTGCAACGTTCACCGATGCACTGACTGGTCTTGACGTAGCCTGATCTGCATGCTAGCGGGTGCTATACTTCTTGCAGATTGCATGAAGTGGGCAACGTTCCCCACGGTACAGAGACCGACTGCAAATCTCAGTTGACGGCTGCCGGACAGAGGAGGTCTGCAGCAAACACGAGATGGGAGGTGTGGCATGAATCGACACTATTACATCAGTGACAATCTCAACGATCTTGAAACCGTTGAGTATGAATTGGAAGCCAGCGGCATCAACTCCGAACAAATTCACGTGCTCAGTGAAAAAGTGGCTGATGTAGAACAACATCACCTCCACGAGGTTAACTCGTTAATGAAACAAGATGCTGTTCACTCGGGTGAAATTGGTGCGGTGGTCGGTGTGCCACTCGCGGTGCTGGTCCTTGGAGGCGCCTATTGGATGGGCTGGACCGAATCCGCTGCCGGCTGGGTGCCTTTTATCTTCCTTGCCGTTGTTATATTTGGCTTCTGCATCTGGGAAGGTGGATTGTTTGGTATCCAGGTGCCGAACGCTCACTTCCGCAGCTTTAAACAGGTCGTAGAAGAGGGCAAACATATCTTCTTCGTGGATGTTGAACCGAATCAGGAATCGGTTTTGGACCGGGTAATCGAACATCATCCAAAGCTGACTATCGCCGGCACGGGAACGGCAGCCCCTCACTGGACAGTGGCCTGGCAGCACAAATGGCATCAGTTCAAGCGAGTGATATCGGGCTAGCTCCTGGAGACTCAAGGCCATCCGAAAGCTGCTTATTGGCCAAAGAAAATGACCCGGCTGAGGTAAACATAGTCTGCCTCGGTGGCCATCAATCCGACGAGCACCAGTAAACACAAGGGTGGCACCAATATCGCGTAGACCATGGCCAACCGTTCCCAGGCCATATGCATGAAGATGGAGACAATTAAACCTGCCTTCAACAACATGAGCGTGATAATCAGGGACCACCTGAGGTAGCCCTGGAAGTGAAAATAGTCGACAAGATACGACAGCGTACTGAGGACGAATAACAGCCCCCAAATTTTAAGGTACAAACTGATTGGATGTTGCTGACCCTGAGCATGTGCCATCATCCGTGCTCCTCTGACCTACCACAAATAGAAGAAAGCAAAAATAAACACCCACACCAAGTCCACGAAGTGCCAGTAAAGCCCGGCTATCTCGACGATCTGATAGTTTCCGGAGCGCTCATAATTTCCGCGCAATACTTTCAGCGCCACAATGGTGAGGTAGATGACGCCGATTGACACATGCAGTCCGTGGAAACCGGTGATCATGAAAAAACTGGCACCAAATTGCGCCGCCCCCATGGGGTTCCCCCAGGGGCGCACCCCCTCTGCGATGAGTTTGCTCCATTCAAATGCCTGCATGCTGACGAAGGTCAGACCCAAGGCCGCGGTCGCCAGCATCAAGGCCGTTGTTTTCGCCCGATCACGGCGATAGGCGAAATTAACTGCCATGGCCATGGTACCGCTGCTACTGATCAGTACAAAGGTCATGATGGCGATCAGAATAAGTGGGATTTCTCGACCGCCGATCGTCAATGCGAACACTTCACTGGGGTTCGGCCAGGCGGTGGTGATGGTCATGCGTACCGACATGTAGCCGGTTAAAAAACAGGTGAATACAAACGTATCGCTGAGCAGGAATATCCACATCATCGCCTTGCCCCAAGGCACCTGCCTGAAAGCCTCTCTGTCCGAAGACCAGTCGCTGGCAATGCCCGGCCATCCCGGTTCCGGCGGCGAACTGGGTGGATTGGATAAACTGGGCTCACTTGGGGCTGATGGGTGCGATGCCATGGCTTTTCACCTCAGGCCGCAGAATCTGGCGAAGGCTTCATAGGTTGCCGGTGTGCTGGTCAGCAGGGCGAATAGCACGAACCAAAGGCCCAGTAAGTAATGCCAATAGATGGCACAGAGCTCTACGCTGGCGCTGAGTTGTGGCAACGGCACGTGATGCAGGAATTTAGCGACGGTTCTGCCCCAGGCTATTAGCCCGCCCAGCAGGTGAAACCCATGCAGGCCGGTCAACAGGTAGAAGAAACTGTTGGCCGGATTGCTGGCGACAAAGTAGCCCCAGGCGACAAACTGCTGCCAGACCCAGAGTTGTCCCGTCAGAAAGGCAATTGCAAATACGCCCCCCAATGCAAAGCCAATGACAGTTGCGCCCAGTCGAGCCTGTCGTGCGGCCATACGCGACCATTGCATTGCAATGCAGCTGAATACCAGAAAAGCCGAGTTCAGCCATAGCTGCTGCGATAGATTGGCTAACGGCGCCAAGGGCTCTGTCAGGGGTAGCCAGTCGGCCATTTGTGAGCGCTCGATGAAGGCGATCACGAATAGAAAGAATAACGAGCTCACCACGGCCAGGAACAAGCGCAGGCCTATTCTTGCGTTTTGCCTTCTAGCGGCACCCTCGTCGGCCTGGATACCCTCAGGATCACGATTCCAACTGCCGCCGGGGTCAGCGCCGTCGGCGTTTCTCAATAGCAGTCTGTTCATGTTTTAACGTCCGCTATCTTGGTTCCGGCACTGAGTTGCCGCATTTGCTCCAGCTCCTCGTCGGAGACTGTTTGCGGAACGAAATCCTGTTCTATCCCCGGCACACTGTAGTCATAGGCCCAGCGATGCACGACCGGCAGCTTCGCTCCCCAGTTACCGTGTATCGGCGGGGTGTTTGGCGTTTGCCATTCCAGACTGGCCGCGCCCCAGGGATTACTGCCCGCGGGCTTGCCCTTAAATACACTCCAGGTCAGGTTGAACAGGAACAGCAGTTGGGAAACGCCGACAGTTAATGCGACCACCGTAATGAAGGCATTCAAATCGTGCGCCGACTGCGGGATGAAGGCGTAGTTGTCATAGGCGTAGTAACGGCGTGGCATGCCCTGGAAACCCAGGTAGTGCATGGGGAAGAAAATGGCGTAGGTGCCCAGAAAGGTAATCCAGAAATGCAGCTTGCCCAGGGTGTCGTTCGTCATGCGCCCGGTTACTTTCGGGAACCAATGATAAATGCCGCCGAACACCACCAGTACCGGTGCGACACCCATGACCATATGAAAATGGGCTACGACGAAATAGGTGTCCGAGAGCGGAATATCGACGATCACATTGCCGAGAAACAACCCGGTCAGACCGCCGACCAGGAAGGTGACGATAAAGGCCAGGGCAAACAGCATCGGCACGGTCAGATGGATGTCTCCCTGCCACAGGGTCAGCACCCAGTTGTAGACTTTCAGTGCAGTCGGCACCGCAATGATCAAGGTGGTGACAGCGAAGAAAAAGCCAAAGGAGGGGTTCATTCCGCTGACATACATATGGTGCGCCCAGACCACAAAGCTGAGTACGCCAATCGCAATAATGGCCCACACCATCATTCGGTAGCCGAAGATATTTTTTCGCGCATGCGTGCTGATCAAGTCGGAGACCAGACCAAACGCGGGGAGGGCGACAATGTAGACTTCCGGGTGGCCGAAGAACCAGAATAGGTGCTGGAATAATATTGGGCTGCCACCTTGGTGGTCGAGCTGCTGCCCCAGCGAGATGATCGTCGGCATAAAGAAGCTGGTGCCCAACAGTTTGTCAAACAGCATCATGACCGCACTGACAAACAACGCCGGGAAGGCCAGCAAGGCCATAATCGAGGCCATGAAGATTCCCCATACGGAGAGCGGCATGCGAAACAATGTCATGCCGTGTGTGCGCGCCTGCAACACCGTGGTGACGTAGTTCAGCCCGCCCATGGTGGTTGCAACAATAAAAATCGCCAGTGAGACGAGCATCAGTACGATGCCCCACTCGGTCCCCGGTGTCCCCTTGGTAATGGACTGTGGCGGATAGAGCGTCCAGCCCGCACCGGTGGGGCCGCCAGGGACAAAGAAACCGGCGAGCAACACCAGTACCGCTAGCAGGTAGGTCCAGTAACTCAGCATGTTGACATAGGGGAAGACCATGTCACGGGCGCCCACCATCAGTGGGATCAGATAGTTGCCGAAGCCACCCAGAAACAGGGCCGTCAGCAAATAGATGACCATGATCATGCCGTGCATGGTCATCGCCTGATAGTAAGTGCTGGCGTCCATGAACCCCAAACTACCGGGGAAGCCTATCTGCATGCGCATCAAGTCGGACAACACTATGGCGATAATCCCCACGAAGATAGCCGTCAAGGAATATTGAATGGCGATGACCTTGTGGTCCTGACTCCAGATATATTTGGTCAGGAAGCTTTTGGGTTCGTGCAGTGCTTCTGTTTCGGCTTGCTCCGCATAGGCCATCACGTCATCCTCCTGCAGAAGTTTCGGTGTGTTTCTGGCTGCTTTACGGCTACTTTCCTGGCTCCGCCTTGCTCGCATCAGCGTCGGCATTCGCTTTGGATTTGATAAAAGCGATCAGTGCGTCCAACTCCTTATCGCTCGGAGCAAAGACCGGCATGACGGGTGCATAGCCCTTGACGATTTTGGCGCTGGGTTTCAGAACCGATTCTTTTATATAGCCATCATCGACCTTTATCTTCGTATCGTCGGCAAGGGTTTCGGTCTTGCCATACAGGCCCTGCCAGCTGGGGCCGATGCCCTTGCTGCCATCGACGCTGTGGCAGGCCAGACAGCCGAGCGACTGGGCCAGCCGCTGTCCCTGCGCCGCCAAGTCGTCACCTGGGCCCGACGCTTCGCTGGCAGAAGGTTCGGTACCCAGTGATTTGATCAGGGCGATGAGAGCGCCCAGTTCATCTTCATTGAGAGTATAGGTCACCATGACCGGCGGGTAGCCCTGTACCAGTTTGGCCTTCGGATCGAGGATCGACTCTTTCACGTAGGCCTCATCGACCAGCACGCTGGTGCCATCGGCAAGCTGTTCAGTGCGGCCGTACAACCCCTTCCATCCCGGGCCGAGACTGGCGCTGCCATCTTGGCTATGGCAGGCACTGCAGCCGAGGTTTTCGGCCAGCTGACGGCCTTTTTCCAGCACGCTGTCCCGGCTGGGCTTGGGAGCTGTCGCTAGTGTCTGCGCAAAAGTCGGTTGCCTGCTCAGCCATTGATCGAAGGCGTCCTGTTCTTCCACGATCATAAGGCCCCGCATGTTGTAATGACCGACACCACAATATTCAGCGCAAATGGTTTCATAGTTTCCGGTTTTAGTGGGTGTAAACCAAAAGTACGACACCATTCCTGGCACCATGTCCATCTTGCCGCGCATTTGCGGTACATAGAAATCGTGCACCACATCTTTAGCACGCAGTAAAACTTTCACTGGGTGATTGAGCGGAAGGTGAACTTCATTGTTTAATATAAGTACATCGTCCTGCCCGGCAGGATCCTTGGGATCAAGGCCGAAGGGATTGGCGGAATCAACAAACTTAATATTCGATCTGCCCAGCTTTCCGTCTTTGCCGGGAAAGCGAAAGGACCACTGCCACTGCTGGGCAACCACTTCAAGTTCATAAGCATCTTTTGGCACCCGGACGAAATCACTGTAAACAACCAGGCCAGGCGCCAACATCGCGGCAATACCCACCGAGGTAACGATGATTAACCATAGTTCCAGCTTTTTATTTTCTGGCTGGTAGGCCGCCTTGGCACCCACCTTGTGACGATAACGCATCACGGCTACCGCCATAAATCCCGTGACGGCGATGAAGAATATTCCGCAAATGATCAGGGTGATGAACAGGGTGGTGTCTATTGACCCCCAGTTGGAAGCTGCCGGTGTCGCATGCCAAGGCGCCAGTGCGTTAAACAGCACTGATGCAACTACGATTAGAATTAAGATGATTGCCATGGCCATTTTTTGTTCATCCTATTCCTGTTACTTGTTGGTTATGCAACAAAGCCAGCAATAAGTATAGTGCAAGGACGGAGTAAGCGCTTTTTCTAAAAATACCGATGTCTGGATAGGCCAACTTCAACATTAAGTTGATTAACTTAGATCCCGATTGCGCCTGTGTCATGTTAAAAAAACAAAACTAAGGAGGTTGGCCTGCCAGGGCTTCTATCCGCCCCCTGACTCCCTGCCGGGAGGAGAAGGTCCGGTTGCCAGCTATACTCAATTTCTGATGACGGACGGCTTCTGATGACGGACGGCAGTGATCCGCCAGAAACAGCCCTGAAAGACGAACCCTGCCCTTGTGCAGCGGTCAAACGTAGGTGATGGCATTGAGCAGGGACGATAGGTACAGAGTCCAGCAATTCATATTGGAGGCTTCGTCATGAGTGACCTGACGATCGAGGGCTGGTGCAAAACCGGCGCTGCCCAAAAGTCCACCCCGATGGGGGAAATCCGTTTTAACGTCGATGGCCCTCTGCATTTGCGTCTGGAGGCAGCCGAAATACACCTGCAGAAGACCCACGAGCCCGAAGCCATGGTCGATGTCGATATGGATACATTGAATTTGATCATGCCAGAGGGATACGGCCCCTTGTCTGACTGCCAAATGCGTGTCTATTTGCACAACGAATTGCACAACGAACGCGGTCAGTTCCATTTGGTCGGGCACCGAGCGAGCGATGGCAGTTTGATCTATACCAACGCGGTTTTGATTGATCAACTGCTTGAGTAGTGGCTACGTGATTCTCGGCATCGGTCTTGCTTTATACAGGCTGGACCCATCGCGGAGGGTCGCGGGTGCATTTCTCAGCACTTCAAGCTTCAATGGTTTTGCACATCGTCGACCTTGCGCTTGTGCTGATTGTCAAGAATCACCTGACCCCACGGCCGGTAGCGCAGTGAAAAAACCGCGGTTGGATGGCAGCCCGCCGAAGACGCGTCCGGGGTGGCCGGTTCAGCGCGGAACGGCTGACCCTCGGCACTGACCTGACGGAACGCTTCGTGCACGATGCCCACCGAGCAGGGCAGTGCGCTGGCGTAGCTGCTTCGAACCAGCGGTGGCAAGCGCCCGGTGCCTGCACCGTCCTGCCACCAGACGTGGACCTTATTCGCCGCCAACTCCCCCAGCCACTGTGCATTCACCCGAGGCGCGAGCTTGCCGGCACTGAAGGCGCTGACATGCAGCGGCGCATCGAGCTTGCCGGCGAAGTCCTTGAGCTGGCGTTGCAGGGTTGCCCGGCGATCGACCGCCAGGAAATGAACGTCGTCCAGCTCCATCGGCAGATACCAGCCGCTGACTGGAAGCTTCCAGTCCTTGCGCAGAACTTGTTGCTGAGCCAGCGACTGCCCCAGTTGTACCTGCCAGTAAGTCGCCAGCCCGGCGCTGTCCAGTTCATTGATACGCTGGTAATAGGCCGGGTCCATGGCCAGGCCCAGTACCAGGCTCAGGCCTTGCTCATGAGCCAGTTTCAGACTGTCGGCGAGCCAGCCTGAGGGACCGCCGAAGTTCAAGTCGCCATAGGCGGTCCATTGCACGATCAGTGTATGCGCGCCGTGTCTCGCGGTGTCCTGCCAGATCTGCCGCCATTGCGTTTGGCTGAGACTGGCATCAACGTTCAACGGCTGATAGAAAATCCGCTCATCCGCGCGGGCCACCGTGCTGCCGAGTAACAGGCACACCACCCATAGAAGTCGTGTCATCAGAAATTCAACTCCACACCCAACAGCGCGCCACTGCCACCGTCATACAGATTGCCGCCCAGGGACTGCTGATACTCGGTGCGAACCGTCAGGTGTGCACGGTAGGCATTGTAGATATCGTCGTTGAACCACCATTGCCAGCGCAGGCCGATGCCGGTGCGCAGGTCCTGGCGCCAGTCGTTGCTCGGGTCCTGCGTGGCGAACTCGAGAAATCCGTAAGGCATGAGCGTTTGCGCGCCGTTGAACGGCAGCTTCCAGGTGTGCCCCTGCTGGAAACGCGACAGCCATTGGTGATCGCCAGCCTGGGTCCACCAAGCCGCATCGAGGTACAGAAAACGTTCCTCCCAGTCGTTCTCATCGACGCGCCAGTCGTTGCGGAATCGCCCTTGATCGAGGAACGAAGCCGTGGCGCGCAGCAGGTAATCGGTGGTGGTGTGCCCGTCCTGGCGGTGGTCGTTGGCCTGATTCGCGAGCTTTTCGGGGATCAGCAGTTGGCCAAGGCTCAGGCCGTGATTGTCCTGGTCATCGAACTGGCTCTGTTTGTAGAACTCGCCATAGAAGTTGATGTTCGCCGTGCCCCAGGGCTTGTAGCGCAGACCGACGCCAGTGCCGATGGATTCGGCGTAGCTCGACCGGTCCTGTCCGCCGAGCAACACCCGGCCATAGACCGACAGCGTGCTGCCGGCGCGGCTCGGTTCGTCGCCCAGCGCGTGGTCCCACATGGCCAGTTGCACGTTCTGCGACGTCGAGCGGCGCTGGGACCCTGTGCTCTGGTCGGGGCGCAGAAAATCGTTGGTCGACACCCCGGCTGGCGACCAGGTGCTGGCCACAGTACCGCTGTCGCGGCGGGACAGGGTTTCGTGCGCGCGGCGCTGGCGATAACGTCGCGCCTCCAGGCTGCCGTCTTCGTCATCGGCGGCCACCGGGTTTTGCTCCAGATCGATGACCCGGCGCAATTCCTTGCGCGCTTGGGCGCTGTCGGCGACTTCGTCATAGCGCACCGCCAGGGTTTCGCCGAGGCGATAGTCTTCCGGGAAAGCCTGGGTGGCGTTTTGCAGATAGGGAATGGCCCTGGCGCGCTCTTGCGGGGTCACGGCACCCGCCAGACGCATGCCGTAATCGGCGCGATAACGCGGATTGTCTGGTTCCAGGCGCACGGCTTCGGCGAGCCATGCCGTGCTTTGTTCCAGCGCCCCGGCCTTTTGCGCGGTGACCGACGCGGCATAGAAATGCCCGGCATCCGGCGCCTGTTGCAAAGCGAAGCGTTGACGCTGCAAGGCAAGCGCGTGATCGCCCCGAGCGTCGGCAATCGCCGCACCCAAGGCCCATTCATTGGTGCCACGGCTGCGGCTTTGTTGCCAGTAACTTTCTGCGGCCTGGGTGTCGCCCGATGTCAGGGCGCTACGGCTCGCAGTGAGTCGGGCGTTATCGCTCAGCTCGGCATCTGGAACGCTGCGCCAGATCGCCAGGGCGCCGGAAGCGTCACCGGCCGCTTCCAGGGCATAGGCCAACGGCAGGCGAATGCCGCGGTCACCGAGTTTTTCCGCTGTTTGGTAATACACGACCGCTTCGCCGGGCCGCTCCGGCATGGCACAACGACCGAGGGCGCGATAATCGCCGGCGACTTGAGGGTGCGTGCCAATGGCTTGCTGCACCACCTCACACTGACCGTTCTCGGCCAGTTGCGCGAGTAACTGGCCGCGGGTGGCGGGTTCGACGCGGGTCAGCAGCGACACGATGCGTTGCTGCTGCGCCGGGGTCGGCGTCGACGAGGCATACAGCCCCGCGAGTCGTTGCAGCATGGCGGCGGGCAGTTTGCCGTCGTGGCGGTCGTAGGCGTTTTCCAGCAGTTGTTGAACGTGCTCGCGCTGGCCGGCATTCAACGCCAGGTACGTCGCTTGATTGAGCGAAGCAAGGTCACCGGTTTGCTGGTAATGCCGCTCCCACAGCATCGCCGCTTCGGCAGGGCGTCCCAAGGCCTGTACCAGTTCGGCCCGGCGCTTTACCACATCGGCGGTCTGTGGCTGGCTGGCGAGCCAGGCCAAGACTTTGTCGCTCTGTCCCTCTGCTTGCCAGATGTCCAGCAGACGCCCCTGACGACGGCTATCCCAAGGCTCTGGGAGGCGCGTGGTTTGCAGCAGGTCCGTGGCATGCAGGCGTTGGACCAGGATCAGCCACGCCTGCGGATCGTCATCAGCACGGCAGCCACGCAATTGCCTGAGCGCCGCCTCCGGATCACGCCGCGACAGCCATTCGGCGGTCTCAAGACACGGGCGCTGCAACTCATCACTCAAGCGTTGCACCGTTGCGGTGTCACCGGTTTGACGCGCCAGTTCCCACAGCCGTTGCCGTTGCGCGGGATTGGCGAGGTCGCTGGTTGGCAGTGTTTGAATCCAGCGTTGTGCCTGCTCGGTATGGCCCATGGCAATCGCCCGGTCGATCATCGCCAAACGGATCTTGTGCGCCGCTTCAGGGCTAGGCGCTTGTTGCAGCAATTGCTGCAACGGTTTTTCGTCAAGACGTTGTACATAAGCATTGGCCAGCCGCTGCCAGCTTTCGGCGTCCAATTGCTGGCTGGCGGCCAAGGGCGCCAGTTGCTCGATGGTGCCGTTCCAGTCACGCAACTGCTCGGACCAATTGGAGAGCGCCAGGTGCAGAATTTTATCGTCACCTTTAGGTACCAATTGCGCCAGCCACGCGTGTGCTCTGCCGGCACCGCCGAACTTGGCCAGGCTCAGGCTGTAGGCCTGCCACAGACGCACGCGCTGGGTGAGGTTGCTGGTGGCCATCCACTGTTCCACCTGCCCGCTACCGGGTGGATCCTGTTCGATCCAGGTCAAACGAAGGTTGAGCAGGGCCTCGCTGTTTTGCGGGTTATCCGGCAGCGCTTGCACGGCGTCCTTGTAACGCCGTTGCTTGGCCAGCGCTTCCACCAGCAGCGCCCGCGCTTCATCGTTTTTCGGCACCTTGGTCAGCAGGTGGCGCATCAGCCGTTCGACTTCGGCCCAGTTGCCTTTTTTCGCTTCGCGATAGCTGCGGTCCATGTAGGGGAAGCTGCGAAATTGTTCAAAGTCGGTCAACGGCTCGGCCTGTGCCCATGTGCCAGCAATCAGGCTGAGCAGCAGGCTGCCAACCAGCAGAGCACGACGATTGACCGGCTTCATTCGACCTCCCGGGCAATGCTGTACGCGGCGTGCTGTTCGATGGCCTGTTCAACCAGGGCCTGCTCGAGTACTTCCTGGGTGATCATGCCGCGGGAGATAAGGTGTTGACCCAATGACATGTGTTCGACATCGAAGTCGATCAAGGCCTGATTGAACAAGCTGGGAGGGACCATGCCGCGTACTTGCAGAAGATTGCCCAGCAGCACCTGATGATGACCGACACGCTCGAGCAAGGCTTCATCGTCTTGATGACGCTCAAGCACTTCAAGCATGTGATGCACGTCCGCATTTTGACGGGGGCTGGCGTACCAGTAACGAATGCCCAGCGTGACCCGGCCCTGGGGCGCCAGGCGGCAGCGCACCGGGCGCTTCAATTGACGGCTGATGGCACCCAGCGACACCTGGCTGACTGGCCCTTCGGAGGCCAGCACCAACGTGTCACCTTCTTCGGCCACTGGCAGCACGCCGTAGTGTGACGCGACCTTGCGTGGCACGAGGCTGATCAGGCGTTTATCGAGTTTGAACGGGTTGAGTGGGGCCCATTCCATATCCAGTTGCTCGGCCAGGGTTTCCACCAGTTGCGTGCTGTTGATGTGTTCGCGCAGCAGCAATTCGTGACCCAGGCGACGTCGCACAGGGTTGGTGATTGCCGCTTCCAGTTGTTCTTCAGTGAGCAGGCCTTTTTCTACCAGTCGATGACCCAATGGGGTGCGATACGCTTTGGTCAGGGCCGGGAATTCATGGGTGGTTTTGTCCCAGGCCACGCGGCGTGAATCACCCATTTTCATGACCTGTCGCAGCGCCCGCACATTGGCGAAAAAATTGACGAAGTTGCTCCACACCATGCGCGGTGCCGACAGCAGGCCTTGCCCCAAGCCATAATAGCGGGTGACGAACCAGCCGCGCTGGAACAGTCGATTGAGCAGCATCAATCCGTTGAGCCAAAGCAGAATCGAGAGCAGCGCGCTGTCGGAGAGGATCGACGGATAGCGCCAGGCATTCGGCGAAACCACCGTCACCAGCCACATCGCCAGCAGCACCAGGAACAGTAAGTTGACCAGGAAGCTCAGCAAGTAAGTGATCAAGCCGCGGCGGTCACGCCACAGGAAGTAGTTGAGCAAAGCATGGGGGCTCCAGCCGAGGTTCTTGGTGCCCTGAAAGACAATGCCGACGATCCAGCGGGACTTCTGGCGGATGGCGTGCAGCAAGTCCCGGGGGAAATGTTCGCGAACGCAGATCACTTGGGAAAATGCGCGGTTCATGCCGAACACCCAAGGCTGTTCGAGCGCCAGTTTCGGGTCGGTCACCGAGTAGCGGGCGAAGATGCACTTCATGCCTTTTTGCTTGAGACGGAAACCGATGTCGTAGTCCTCGGTCAGGCTCTGTACGTCGAAGGCAATGCCGTCGCCGTCTTCGAGCAAGGCGCTGATGGCCTTGCGGCTGAAGCAAGTGCCGACGCCGGCGCTGGGCACCTGGCCGGTCAGGGCTTCGCGCACGATAACGTCTTTGCCGTGGTTTTCGGCGAACTCGTCGACATAGTGACCGGCGGTGAAACCTTTCCATTCCGGCGCATAGGGGTAGACCGGAATCTGGATCAAGTCCTTGCTTGGGAGCAGGTAGTTATAGAGCCGCAGTTCCATCGGCGAAATCACATCCTCGGCATCGTGCAGGATGAACCCGGCAAACTGGATTTTCGCTTCGCTTTCAAAACGCAGGATCGCGTCGATGACGTTGTTCAGACAGTCAGCCTTGCTCGTGGGGCCGGGGCGGGCGCACACCACTTTGTGCACGTTGGGGAAGTGCCGGCAGACTGCATCGACGTCGGCCTGGGTCTCGGCGTCGTTGGGGTAGGTGCCAACGAAAATCTGATAGTTCTCGTAGTCGAGGGTCGAGGCGGCCAGGCGCGCCATTTCACCGACCACACCGACTTCGTTCCAGGCCGGAACCATGATCGCCAGTGGCTTTTCGGCGATGGCGTAGAGCCGTTCCTCATCGGCGCGCTTGAATTTTTCGTAGATGCGCCAGCGTCGAATCAGCTTGCGGCTCCAGTACACGACGTCGATGAACAGGTCATCGAGCCCGAGCACGAACATCAACAGCGCCAAAGTGATCGCCAGGTATTTAAGACCGAACAGCACATAGGCAAAAAAATCGACAAAATCCAGGCTCATACTGCGCTGTCCGCCGCCGAACGTTCGCTCAACCAGGTGCAGAGACGGGTGGCAATGCGTTCGCTGGCGTGGCCGTCGCCGTAGGGGCTATGGACCCGGCTCATTTGTTTGAAGTACGCCGGGTCATCGAGCAACTGTCTGGACTCCTTGACGATGCGCTCGGTGTCGGTGCCCACCAGCAGCACGGTTCCGGCCTCAAGCACGGATGGCCGTTCGGTTACGTTGCGCAGCACCAGAACCGGTTTGCCGATGGCAGGCGCTTCCTCCTGGACGCCACCGGAATCGGTGAGGATGAACTGCGCTCGGCCCATCAGCCAGACGAAATGCTGATAATCCTGTGGCGCCACCAGATAAATGTTCGGCTTGTCCGACAGCACGCCATACACCGCTTTCTGGACGTGCGGATTCAAGTGCACCGGGTAGACAAATTGTACGTCGGGGTAGCACAGGGCAAGCTCGGCGAGGGCCAGGCAGATGTTGCGGAAACCGCCGCCAAAACTCTCCCGTCGATGACCGGTAATCAGCACCATCCGCCGATTGTCATCAAGCACGGCCAGCGGTGAGTCGGGTGCCGGATGCCAGTGAATGTCCTGCTGATGGGTGCGCATCCAGAGCAGCGCGTCGATCACGGTGTTGCCGGTGACTTCGATACTGGCCTTGGGCACGCCTTCGCGCAGCAGGTTGGCTTCACCTTTGGTGGTCGGCGTGAAATGCAAGTCGGCGATGACGCCGGTCAAGCGACGATTGGCTTCTTCCGGCCAGGGCGAACGCAGGTTACCAGTGCGCAGACCGGCCTCGACATGGCCGATGGGCAAATGGCGATTAAAGGCCGCGAGGGCCGCGATGAAGCTGGTGGTGGTATCACCGTGGACCAGCACGATGTCGGGTTTTATCCGTTCGTAGGCTTTGTCGAGGTGAATCAACAGTTGTTCGGAGAGGCCGTTGAGCGTCTGGCCCTGCGTCATCACTTGAAGGTCCTGGTCAACCGATAGCTCGAAGGAATCCAGCACTTGTTTGAGCATTTCCCGGTGCTGGCCGGTGGAGCAGATATTCAACTCAATACCCGGCCAATGACGCAGAACACGTGCCAGTGGCGCCATCTTGATAGCCTCCGGTCGCGTACCGAAAACCATCATGACCTGGTAAGACATGAGCCCTCCTGAAACAGCACACGCGTTGGGCGCATGGCAATTGAGACTGCTTATCACCTGATATTGAATAAAGCAGTCGATGGCGGGATTGTCCAATGCCGTATCCAGCGCAATCCGTAGCAGCTGGCGAAGCCTGCGTTCGGCTGCGCAGCAGTCGTGAAATCAGGCCGTGCGGTCCTTCAGAACGATCTCACGCTCAGGTTTTACGACCGCTACGCAGCCGAACGCAGGCTTCGCCAGCTGCTACAAAGTGTGTCGCGTGCTTTGCTTCAATGTGAATTGCGACATCCCAATTGTGGTGCAAGTACCCGTGCGCTGTAGCCAACAGTAGCGTTCGTCAGGTGTGCGATTCGTAACGCCAATTTTGTGTTGTCGCGCATCCCTTTGATTCAAAACACTTTTCAATCTCCCCGACATTCCCCCCGCGTCCTGTGGCACACTTTCTGCTGTCTATTCCGTTGTTACATACCGAGTTCCGGTATAACGGAATAAACATCATCCTGGAGTGCTTGCCATGCATCACCGACCTTCCTTGTTCAAAGCGTGTGTTTTTCTTTTCGCCGCGTCGGCCGCTGCCGTGGGTATGGCCCAGGCGGCGGACAGTAAGCTCGATAGCGTGCTGGCCCGTGGGAAATTGATTGTGGGCACGGGCAGTACCAATGCGCCGTGGCACTTCCAGGGGGCGGATGGCAAGTTGCAGGGTTTTGATATCGATATCGGGCGGATGATCGCCAAGGGGTTGTTCAATGATCCGAGCAAAGTCGAATTCGTGGTGCAGTCGTCCGATGCGCGGATTCCCAACCTGCTGACCGACAAGGTCGACATCAGTTGCCAGTTCATTACCGTGACCGCCAGCCGTGCGCAGCAAGTGGCGTTCACGCTGCCTTACTACCGCGAAGGTGTCGGCCTGTTGCTGCCGGCGAACAGCAAGTACAAGGAAATCGAAGACCTGAAGGCCGCCAACGACAGCGTCACCGTTGCAGTGCTGCAGAACGTGTATGCCGAAGAACTGGTGCATCAAGCCTTGCCCAAGGCCAAGGTCGATCAGTACGACAGCGTTGACCTGATGTACCAGGCCGTGAACTCCGGCCGAGCCGACGCCGCAGCCACCGATCAGTCCTCGGTGAAATACCTGATGGTGCAGAACCCTGGGCGTTACCGCAGCCCGGTCTACGCCTGGAGCCCGCAGACTTATGCATGCGCCGTCAAACGTGGCGATCAGGACTGGCTGAACTTCGTTAACACCACCCTGCATGAAGCCATGACCGGCGTTGAGTTCCCGACTTACGCGGCCTCCTTCAAACAGTGGTTCGGTGTCGATCTGCCCACCCCGGCAATCGGTTTCCCCGTCGAATTCAAATGATCCCGTGAGAGCGGGGCGGTTCCGATCGCCCCGTTCAAGGTACTGCTGACCATGAACTATCAGTTGAACTTTGCCGCCGTTTGGCGCGATTTCGACACCTTGCTGGCGGGGCTCGGTCTGGGCCTTGAACTGGCGCTGGTGTCGATCGCCATCGGCTGCGCGATCGGCCTGATGATGGCGTTTGCTTTGCTGTCAAAGCATCGCGCATTGCGGGTACTGGCGTCGGTGTATGTGACGGTGATCCGCAATACGCCGATTCTGGTGTTGATTCTGTTGATCTACTTTGCGTTGCCGAGCCTGGGGATTCGCCTGGACAAGATCCCGTCGTTCATCATCACCCTGTCGCTGTATGCCGGGGCTTACCTGACCGAAGTGTTCCGTGGCGGGTTGTTGAGCATTCCCAAGGGACTGCGTGAGGCCGGCTTGGCCATCGGCCTGGGCGAGTGGCAGGTCAAGGCCTACGTCACTGTGCCGGTGATGCTGCGCAATGTACTGCCGGCCTTGTCGAACAACTTCATTTCGCTGTTCAAGGACACCTCGCTGGCGGCCGCGATTGCCGTGCCGGAGCTGACCTATTACGCGCGCAAGATCAATGTCGAGAGCTACCGGGTGATTGAAACCTGGATGGTGACCACCGCGCTCTATGTTGCGGCCTGTTACCTCATTGCCATGATGCTGCGTTACCTCGAACAGCGTCTGGCGATTCGCCGATAGGAGGCCCCATGTACGAATCCCCTAGTTGGTTACACGAGTTATGGGTGGCGCGGGAAGTCTTGTGGCAAGGCTTTCTGACCAGCGTGCAGGTTTCGGCCCTGGCGATTTTGCTGGGCACGATGGTCGGCATTGTCGCCGGTCTGGTGCTGACCTACGGCAATATCTGGATGCGCGCGCCGTTTCGCTTTTACGTCGACCTGATTCGCGGTACGCCGGTATTTGTATTGGTACTCGCCTGCTTCTATATGGCGCCTGCATTGGGCTGGCAGATCAGCGCGTTTCAGGCCGGTGCCTTGGGGCTGACGTTGTTTTGCGGTTCCCACGTCGCCGAGATCGTGCGCGGCGCGTTGCAAGCGTTGCCCAGTGGGCAGATGGAAGCGAGCAAAGCGATTGGCCTGACGTTTTATCAGTCCCTCGGTTACGTGTTGTTGCCCCAGGCGCTACGGCAGATATTGCCGACCTGGGTCAATTCGTCCACCGAAATCGTCAAGGCGTCGACACTGTTGTCGGTGATCGGGGTGGCGGAAATGCTGCTCAGCACCCAGCAGGTCATCGCCCGGACCTTCATGACCCTGGAGTTTTACCTGTTCGCCGGATTTCTGTTTTTCGTCATCAACTACGGCATCGAATTACTCGGCCGGCACATTGAAAAGCGGGTGGCCTTGCCATGAATCAACCTCAACTCTCAAATGTAAAAGACGCCAACGCACAAAACGGGCAGGCCCTGCTGGACATTCGCGGCTTGCACAAGCAGTACGGCAAGCTCGAAGTGCTCAAGGGCGTCGACCTGACGATGCAGCGCGGCAACGTGGTCACGCTGATTGGCTCCAGCGGTTCGGGCAAGACCACGCTGCTGCGCTGCGTGAACATGCTCGAAGAATTTCAGGGCGGCCAGATCATGCTCGATGGCGAGTCCATCGGTTATGACGAGGTCAACGGCAAGCGTGTGCGTCATGCGGAAAAAGTCATCGCCCGGCATCGCGCGATGACGGGCATGGCGTTCCAGCAGTTCAACCTGTTCCCGCACCTCACCGCGTTGCAGAACGTCACGCTGGGTCTGTTGAAGGTCAAGAAACTGCACAAGGACGAGGCGGTTGCGCTCGCTGAAAAATGGCTGGAGCGGGTCGGCTTGCTGGAGCGACGCAATCACTACCCCGGTCAGTTGTCCGGTGGCCAGCAGCAGCGCGTGGCAATTGCCCGGGCGATTGCGATGAACCCGAGCCTGATGCTGTTTGACGAAGTCACCTCGGCCCTCGATCCGGAGTTGGTCGGCGAAGTGCTGAACGTGATCAAAGGGCTGGCCGAAGACGGCATGACCATGCTGCTGGTGACCCACGAAATGCGATTTGCGTTCGAGGTCTCCGACAAGATCGTTTTCATGAATCAAGGGCGGATCGAAGAGCAGGGGCCTCCCAAGGAACTGTTCGAGCGCCCGAAATCCCCGCGTCTGGCTGAATTTCTCAAGAACACGCGGTTTTAAACATCCACTTTCAAATCAGGAGAAACACCCATGAGCATCACTCGTTACGGCACCGGTAGCACCGCCGGTGGCGGCCAGCCGCGTCCTTTCGCCCGCGCCGTCGAAGCCGATGGCTGGCTGCACGTGTCCGGCCAGGTGCCGGCGGTGGATGGCGAGATCATTGCAGGCGGCATCGTCGAGCAGACTCACCAGACCATGAAGAACCTGATCGCCATTCTCGAAGAGGCCGGTTACGACCTCAAGGACGTGGTCCGCGCCGGTGTGTGGCTGGAGGATCCGCGGGATTTCTGGAGCTTCAACAAGGTTTTTTCCGAGTACTTCAGCCCTGAGCACGCACCGGCCCGGGCCTGTGTACAGGCGAACATGATGGTCGACTGCAAGGTTGAGATCGACTGCATTGCGTACAAGAAAAAGGCCTGAACCGCGGTGACTTCATCGCGACCAGGCTCGCTCCCACAGGGATTGTGTGAACACTGAAGCTCCAATGTGGGAGCGAGCTTGCTCGCGATGGCGGCCTAACGGTCGTCACCGCACTCTGGGTAAACTCCCGGCCACTTTGAATGGGAACCTGAAGACATGACCGAAGACACCATCAAGCGCCGGGCCCGCGGTCTGGACCGGGCGTTCGATATTCTCGATTTCCTCAAGGAGATCGGCCAGCCGCTGCGCCCGAATGATATCGCCAGCGGTATCGGCAGCCCGAAATCCACGGTCTACGAACTGGTGGCGTCCTTGCTGGAACGGCGGATTCTGGAGCCTGTGGGCAAGGACGGTCACGTCTACCTCGGCCGTCAGCTGTACTTCCTCGGGCAGGCGCATTTACGCCATTTCGACCTGACCCGCGAGGCCGATCTCGCCTTGCAGGACATCGTCAGCCAGACCCATGAAACCGCGCAGATGTGCCTGCTCAACGGGCGCAAATACACCGTGGCGCTGATGAAGGAGGGTGAACGGCATTTCCGCATTTCCTCGGACATCGGCGAGAACGCGCCCATCCCTTGGACCGCTTCCGGGCGCCTGCTGCTGGCGCACCTGAGCGACCAGGAAATCGTCGACCTGATCGACCATGACGACTTCATCCTGCCCGGCGGCCAACGCTTGCCGGTGGATCAGTTCCTCAAGGAAATTCGTCAGGCCGGAATCGATGGGTTCTTCTCTTTCGATAGCGTCGCCGACACCTTTACCCATTGCTTCGCCGCCCCGGTCAAAGACCCGAGGGGCGTGGCCATTGCGACTCTGTGCATTGTCGCCCCACGGGACGATGCCAAGACCCATTACAACGACTACCGCCGGGTGCTGATCGACAACGCCAACAGCCTTGCCCGTCGCATCAACGAATAGCAGCGGCCGCTCGCGACCGCGAAATGTGAGGAGTTCGACCATGTCTTCTGCCCAACATACTGCCGCCGTGGAGAAGGGCTTTGCCCAGACCGGCGCCAACCTGGTGCGCGATGTCAGCCTGCCGGCGCTGGTGCTGCACCGTGAAGCACTGGAACACAACATTCGCTGGATGCAGGCCTTTGTCAGCAACAGCGGCGCCGAACTCGCGCCCCACGGCAAAACCAGCATGACGCCTGCGCTATTTCGCCGCCAGCTCGACGCCGGGGCATGGGGCATCACCCTGGCCAGCGCCACGCAAACCCGTGCGGCATATGCCCATGGCGTGCGTCGGGTGCTGATGGCTAACCAGTTGGTCGGTACGCCAAACATGGCGCTGATCGCCGATCTGCTGGCAGATCCGACGTTCGACTTCCATTGCATGGTCGATCACCCGGACAACGTCGCTGACCTGGGGGCGTATTTCGCCTCTCGCGGCGCGCGGCTGAACGTGATGATCGAGTACGGCGTGGTCGGCGGTCGTTGCGGTTGCCGGACTGAAGAAGAAGTGGTCGCACTGGCCAAGGCCATCGCCGCCCAACCAGCGTTGGCGCTGACCGGCATCGAAGGCTATGAAGGCGTGATCCACGGTGATCATGCGGTGACGGGCATCCGCGAATTTGCCGCGTCATTGGTGCGCCTGGCCGTGCAGTTGCAGGACAGCGGCGCGTTCGCCATTCCCAAGCCGATCATTACCGCCTCGGGCTCGGCCTGGTATGACCTGATCGCCGAATCCTTCGAAGCACAGAACGCCGGCGGGCGTTTCCTCAGCGTGCTGCGCCCCGGCAGTTATGTGGCGCACGACCATGGCATCTACAAAGAAGCGCAATGCTGCGTGCTCGACCGCCGCAGCGACCTGCACGAAGGTTTGCGTCCGGCGCTGGAAGTCTGGGCCCATGTGCAGTCGTTGCCGGAGCCGGGGTTTGCAGTGATCGCCCTGGGTAAACGCGACGTGGCCTACGATGCCGGTTTGCCGGTGCCGCTGCTGCGTTACAAGGCCGGTGTGGTGCCGGCGACGGGCGATGACGTCAGCGCTTGCACAGTTACGGCGGTCATGGATCAGCATGCGTTCATGACGGTGGCGCCAGGGGTTGAGTTGCGGGTGGGCGATATCATTTCATTCGGTACTTCGCACCCGTGCCTGACGTTCGACAAGTGGCGGACCGGGTGTCTGGTGGATGAGCAGCTGAATGTCATCGAAACCATGGAAACCTGTTTTTAAGGTTTGAAATCGCGGCGCGGCTATCGCGAGCAAGCTCGCTCCCACAGGGATTGTGTGAACACTGAGATCCAATGTGGGAGCGAGCCTGCTCGCGATGGCGGCCTCCCAGACAACATCGCAACACCAGAGACCCCACACCATGAACACCATCAGCACACTCGGCCCGAACACTCCGCGCATCGCCCTGATCGGCGAATGCATGATCGAGTTGCAGCAACGCGCCGACGGCAGTCTGCAACAGAGCTTCGGTGGCGATACCTTGAACGCGGCGGTCTACCTGTCCCGGGAGCTGGGCGCGGGCGGCACGGTGGATTACGTCACCGCCCTGGGCGATGACAGTTTCAGTGATGCCATGTGCCAGAGCTGGACCGATGAAAACATCGGACTGGGCATGGTTCAGCGTTTACCCGGCCGATTGCCCGGTTTGTATTGCATCCAGACCGACGCCGCCGGCGAGCGGCGTTTTCTTTACTGGCGCAATGAAGCCGCCGTCCGTGATTGCTTCACCACCCCGGCTGCCGCCCCGATCCTGCAAGCACTGCCGGATTACGACGTGCTGTATTTCAGCGGCATTACCTTGGCCGTGC
The DNA here is from genome assembly GCF_056680375.1 of Pseudomonas sp. ASL7. Lineage (NCBI taxonomy): Bacteria > Pseudomonadati > Pseudomonadota > Gammaproteobacteria > Pseudomonadales > Pseudomonadaceae > Pseudomonas > Pseudomonas sp. ASL7. Next base: position 1,171,142 of record NZ_CM155279.1, read on the forward strand.
TCGGTGTGCAGGGGCGGGAAAAGTTGCTGGAAACCCTGATCGAAGCCCGGCAACGGGATGCGCGGATCGTGTTCGACAACAACTACCGGCCGCGTCTATGGGCATCGATCGAAGACGCTCAAGCGGCTTATCGCAGTGTTCTGCCTTACGTCGACCTGGCGTTACTGACTGTCGATGACGAACAGGCGTTGTTTGATTTTTCCGATTGCGAGGCAATATTTGCCGCTTACGAGCAGATTGGCACGCCTGAAGTGGTGCTCAAGCGCGGCGCCGAGGCGTGTTTGATTCGCTGTGATGGAGCGTCGTTTGAAGTGCCAGCGCAGGTGGTCGAACGGGTAGTAGACACCACGGCGGCGGGGGATTCATTCAGTGCGGCGTATTTGGCCAGCCGCCTGAAAGGGGGCAGTCCGGTCGACGCGGCGCAGGCCGGGCATCAGCTGGCGAGTCGAGTGATTCAGGTGCCGGGGGCACTGATCCCGAGGTAAGCGGTGAATGGCCGCTGACTGCGCCATCGGTTCGCGAGCAGGCTCGCTCCCACAGTTGAATGCGGTCAACTGTGGGAGCGAGCCTGCTCGCGAAGGGGCCCTCAATCCCGGTAAAACACCTGCACCAGGTGATACCCGAACTTGCTCTTGATCGGCCCATGCACGACCCGCAGCGGCTTCTTGAAAATGACCGCGTCAATCACCCCCACCATCTGACCCGGCCGTACTTCACCCAGGTCGCCGCCGCGTTTGCCGGACGGGCAGGTCGAGTATTTTTTGGCCAGCACATCGAACGCTTCACCCTTGGCGATGCGTTGTTTGAGCTGCTCGGCTTCTTCCGAGGTTTTCACCAGAATATGGCGGGCTTGAGCTTTCATTGGGGCAGATACCTTGTAACGGTGGTGACAGCGGGGCGCGCGATTATGCCTTAACTCAGTCCGGTTGGCCGATCATCGTGCGAATCTTGGTGGCCAACAGGTCGATGGAAAAAGGTTTGGCCACCATGTCCATGCCTTCCTCCAGGAAACCCTGGCGTTCGGTGGCTTTTTCCGCGTAACCGGTCATGAACAGCACTTTGAGTTCGGGACGGTGCTGACGAGCGATTTCCGCCAGTTGTCGACCGTTCATCCCCGGTAGCCCGACATCGGTCACCAGTAGATCGACCCGCAGATCAGACTCCAGCAGGGGCAGGGCGGACTTCGCGTCTTCGGCTTCATGGGCGTGATAACCCAGCTCATTGAGCAGGTCGAGCACCAGCATGCGCACTGCCGGATCGTCTTCCACCAACACCACTGTTTCACCGGCAATCGCCGCCGGCGTTTCGCCCGTCACCGGCATCAGGATATTTTCCGGCTCCACGGCGTACAGCCTTGGCAGGTACAAACGAACGCTGGTGCCCTGGCCGGGCAGGCTGAACAGGCTCACGTGGCCGCCCGATTGCTGGGCAAACCCGTAAATCATCGACAACCCGAGTCCGGTGCCCTGGCCAATGGGTTTGGTGGTGAAAAACGGCTCGAACGCCTTGGCCAACACCGATGGCGTCATGCCGGTGCCGTTGTCGCTGACGGCAATCATCAGGTAATCCCCAGCCTTGACCGGTTCCAGCGTGGAGATTTCACTGCTGTCGAGGTAGACATTGGCGGTTTCGATCAGCAACTCGCCGCCATCGGGCATGGCGTCTCGCGCGTTGATCACCAGGTTGAGCAGGGCGTTTTCCAGTTGGCTGACGTCGGTGCTGACCGGCCAGACTTCATCGGCCAGTTGCAGTTTGAGTTCGATATGTTCGCCCTTGGTACGGCTGAGCAAATCTTCCAGTGAATGAATCAGTTGATTGGCGTTCAGCGGCTTGCGATCCAGCGACTGACGCCGGGAGAACGCCAGCAGTCGGTGGGTCAGCGCGGCGGCGCGATTGGCCGAGGACACCGCAGCTTCGGTGAAACGGCCAATCTCGGCGGCACGCCCGTCGGCGATGTAGCGCTGCATCAAATCGAGGCTGCCGATGATTCCGGTGAGCATGTTGTTGAAGTCATGGGCGATGCCCCCGGTGAGCTGTCCGACCGCTTCCATTTTCTGTGCATGCCGCAAGGCCTCTTCGGCGCGCTCGCGTTCGAACATCTCGTTTTGCAGTTTTTCGTTGGCTTCGGCCAACTGCCGGGTTCGGGCGGCGACCCGTTCCTCCAGGGTTTCGTTGAGATTGCGCAGGGCTTCTTCGGTCTGTTTGCGCTCGGTTTCATCGATCACAAAGATGTAGAAACCATTCACCGCCCCATCCGGGCCGTGACGCGGCAGGAAGTTCATCAGTGCCTGGCGGGTGCTGCCATCGCGGTGCGGGGTGCTGACGCTGAAAGAGCAAGCCTTGCCGGCCAGCGCCTCGGCAATGTGTTCGGCGCGCAAGGCATAGGCTTCCTCGCCCAGCACTTCAAGAATGGTGCGCCCATAAAACTCCTGGGGCGTGAGGCCATACCAGTCCAGGTACGCGGAATTGTTCAGGCGAAAGCGTTCCTCACGGTCCACATAGCTGATCAGGATGGGCATGGCGTTGATGATCAGCTGCAGCTCGGTCTGGCTCTGGCGCAGGGCTTGCTCGGTGTTTTTGCGTTCGGTCAGGTCAAGTGCGGCGCCGAGAAACCGGATCGGCCGGCCATGGTGGTCCTTGTAGCAACGCCCCCGGGCAAACACCCAGCGCAGTTGGCCGCCGGGCTGCAGCAGGCGATATTCTTCAGCGTATTCGCTGCCATGGGCGATCGAGTGCTTGATGCCGCGGGCGATCATGGCGCGGTCCTCCGGGTGCACGGCCTGGAGGTAGGCGCTGATGGGCAGCTGGCTGGCGAGCAGCGGGTCGATCCCGTGCAGTTGGGCGAAGTGGGTGTCGGCAATGAAGCGGTCTTCGCCAATGTCCCAGTCCCAAGTGCCGACGGCGTCAGTGGCGGCGAGGGCCAGTTGCAGTCGCTCTTCGGTTTCGTGCTGGGCCTTGAGGCTGGCCGCCGAGCGCTGTTCGAGTTCGAGGGCGATACGTCGACGCTCGTTGGTTTCAATCGCCGTAACCAGAATCCCGGCGACCTCAGCGCTTTCATCGCGGATCGGGCTGTAGGTCAGGTCCAGCCAGAAGTCGGAGTCGCGACCGTCGCGTTGCAAGGTAAAGCGCTGTTCGCTGTAAGTGCGCACCTGGCCTTGTAGGACGGCGCTGTAAATCGGGTCGGTAAAGTCTTTGAGTTCTGGCCAGATCTGGTGTGTCGGTTGTCCGAAAGCGTGTGGGTGCTTGCTGCCGGCGAGGAGGGCGAAACCGTCGTTGTAGATTTGCGTGAGGTCTGGCCCCCACAGCAACAGCATCGGCATCGGCGAATGAATCACGATGTCCACGGCGGTTCGCAGGCTCTGCGGCCAGGTACTGGCAGCGCCCAGGGGAGTGCGCGTCCAGTCCAGTCTGGCAATCAAGGCCTGGGCATCGCTGCCGATCGGTGATGCGTTCATCTATATGTCCTGCCTAAGTCGGTGTAGCGGCATCTACTATCCTTGCCGGGCGGTAAATGCTGGATGACCCGCGCTGGGCAATGCCAGTTGTGTAGGAGCGAGCTTGCTCGCGATGGACGTAAACGATAAAGCGTATTTTCTGAACAAACGCGCCGCTCTTGAGTCCATCGTCGGAACGCCGCCCGGAGCAAGCTCGCTCCTACATGTGACCCGCGTTGGGTCTTTGTTCATTGAATGCTTCGCGAGTGCTTTTTGCCATGGAAATCGATGCACTGTTGAAGCTGTTGGCCAGCCAGAATGGCTCTGATCTCTACCTGTCCACCGGTGCGCCTCCCAGCGCGCGGTTCGACGGTGTCCTCAAAACGCTGGCGGACCTGCCGTTCAAACCGGGGGAAGTTGCGGCCATCGCCGCGTCCATCATGGACGCCGAACAGCGCCTGGAGTTCGACCGGGAGCTGGAAATGAACCTGGCCATCTCGCTGCCCGGGATCGGACGCTTCCGGGTCAACATCTTCAAGCAGCGTAACGATGTATCGATCGTGGCGCGCAACATCAAACTCGACATTCCGCGTTTCGAAGACCTCAAGCTGCCGCCGGTGCTGCTCGACACCGTAATGCTCAAACAAGGCCTGATGCTGTTTGTCGGCGCCACCGATTCGGGCAAGTCTACTTCTCTGGCGGCGTTGGTCGATTACCGTAACCGCCACAGCAGTGGCCATATCATCACCATCGAGGACCCGGTCGAGTACATCCACCGGCACAAGAAATCAATCATCAACCAGCGGGAAGTCGGCGTCGATACCCGCAGTTTTCATGCCGCCTTGAAAAACACCCTGCGCCAGGCACCGGACGTGGTGCTGATCGGCGAAATCCGCGACCGCGAGACCATGGAGCATGCACTGGCGTTTGCCGATACCGGCCATCTGGTAATTTCCACCCTGCATGCCCATAACGCCCATCAGGCACTGGACCGGATTATCAATTTCTTCCCTGAAGAGCGCCGGTCGCAATTGCTGCATGACTTGGGCAACAACCTCAAAGCATTCGTTTCCCAGCGATTGGTGCGCACCCAAGAGGGTCAGCGCCGGGCAGCGGTTGAAGTGATGCTGGGGACACCGACCATCGGCGATCTGATCCGGCGCAACGAGTTCGACGAGCTCAAGGGGATCATGGCGAAGTCGACGGAACTGGGGATGCAGACGTTCGACTGTGCGCTTTATACGCTCGTCGTGGAAGGTGCGATCACCGAAGAAGAAGCGTTGAAACACGCGGATTCGGTGAACAATTTGAGGTTGCGGCTCAAATTGCACGCCGAGGTATCACCGGGCGCCCATGCGCCGCCCCGCGAATGGGGCCTGATGGACTGACACCGATCCCCTGTAGGAGCGAGCTTGCTCGCGAAGGACTTGAGAGCAGCGCGTTCAATCAGGAAGAACGCGTTATCGTTAACGTCCTTCGCGAGCAAGCTCGCTCCTACAGGCGTCAGTTATTGAGCTCGGGGCGATTGCGGAATTGCTCCAGCGCTTCGGGGTTGGCCAGCGCATCGGTGTTTTTCACCGGTTGGCCCTGCACCACGTTTTTTACCGCCAGCTCGACCACTTTGCCGCTGATCGTCCGGGGAATGTCCGTCACGGCAACAATCTTCGCCGGCACATGGCGGGGCGTGGTGTTGGCACGAATGACCTGGCGAATCTGCTGCTCCAGCGCAGCGTCCAGCGCCACACCGTCACGCAAGCGCACGAACAGCACCACCCGCACGTCATCCTGCCATTGCTGACCGATGGCCACGCTGTCGATGACCTGCGGGACTTTCTCGACCTGACGGTAGATTTCCGCTGTGCCGATCCGCACGCCGCCGGGGTTGAGCACGGCGTCCGAGCGTCCGTGGATCATCATCCCGCCATGAGGCAACTGCTCGGCGTAATCGCCCTGGGCCCAGACACCGGGGAACTGCGTGAAATAGGAGGCGCGCAGTTTCTCTCCCGTGGGGTCATTCCACAGGCCGACGGGCATGGCCGGGAAATGCCGGGTGCAGACCAGCTCGCCTTTCTCGCCGATGACCGGTTGACCCTCGTCATTCCAGACTTCGATGGCCATGCCCAGGCTTTTGCCCTGCATCTCGCCACGGCGTACCGGTTGCAGCGGATTGCCGTTCACAAAGCAGGAAACGATATCGGTGCCACCGGACATCGAGGCCAGGCACAGGTCAGCCTTGAAGTCGCGGTAGACGTAATCGTAGCTCTGCGGCGACAGCGCGGAACCGGTGCAGAGCAGGGTTTTCAGGCTGCTCAACGCATGGCTTTGCCGGGGCTTCACGCCGTTGCTTTCCAGGGTCGCCAGGTACTTGGGGCTGGTGCCGAACACGCTGATGCGTTCGTCGTCGATCAAATCGATCAGACGCTCCGGATCGGGGTGGAACGGTGAACCGTCGTACAGCACCACAGCGCAGTCCACGGCCAGGGCCGACACCAGCCAGTTCCACATCATCCAGCCGCAGGTGGTGTAGTAAAACAGGCGGTCGCCGGGGCCGAGGTCTCCGTGCAGGCCATGTTCCTTGACGTGTTGCAGCAACACGCCGCCGGTGCTGTGAATGATGCATTTCGGCACGCCAGTGGTGCCGCTGGAATAGAGGATGTACAGCGGATGCGCGAAGGGTACGGCAACGAAATCCGGCTCGCCGCCCGGGCTGTAGAAGTCTTCCCACAGCGCCACATCGGCTTGGGTGTGGAAGTCTTCGATACGCGCCCGCGGCCGCGCGTAAGGCACGACGATCAACTGCTGCAACGACGGCAACCGTTCGAGGATTTCATTGACCTTGGCGCTCTGGTCAATCTCTTTGCCGGCGTAGCGGTAGCCGGCGCAGGTGATCAGCACCTTCGGCTCAATCTGGCCGAAGCGGTCGATCACGCCTTGAGTGCCGAAATCCGGCGAAGAACAAGACCAGATCGCGCCCAGGCTGGTGGTGGCGAGCATGGCCACCAGTGTTTGCCAGGTGTTTGGCATGCAGGCGGCCACGCGGTCGCCGACGACGACGCCAGCGGCGATCAAGCTGTTTTGAAAACCGGCGACATGCTCCGCCAGTTCGCCCCAGGTCAACTGTTCGCGTTGGCCGTTCTCGCCAATCGCCACCACCGCGACTGCATCGTCACGGCGCCGCAACAGGTGTTCGGCGAAATTCAGGGTCGCGCCGGGGAACCACTGGGCGCTGGGCATCTGCGGGCCTTCCAGCAGCACCGCGTCCGGCTGTTGATGAAAGCGAATGTCAAAGAAATCGACGATGGCCTGCCAGAACGCGACCCGCTGATCGATGGACCATTGGTGCAGGGCCGGATAGTCGTCGACGTGGAGGTGGTGCCGCTGATTGATGAAGCGCCGAAAGGCCTCCATACGGGTTTTGTTGATGCGCTCGATGCTGGGTTGCCAGAGAATTTCGGACATGGCTTGCCTCTTCTTTTATCTGCAGATCCATTCGCGAGCAGGTCGGATCGCCGCACCGTCGCTCCCACATTGAGTGCGATCCCCTGTGGGAGCGAGCCTGCTGGCGAAGAACGATGACACGGTCTAGCAGATGATCACTGCGCCAACCACCCACCATCAATATTCCACGCCGCACCACGCACCTGGCTACCGGCCTCACTGCACAAAAACAGCACCAGCTCGCCCAATTGGGGCGGCGTCACGAACTCCAGCGACGGCTGCTTCTCGGCCAGCAAATCATGCTGGGCCTGTTGCGGGTCGATTCCGCTCGCGGCGCGGTCATCGATCTGCTTTTGCACCAGCGGGGTCAGCACCCAGCCCGGGCAGATCGCGTTGCAGGTAACGTGGGTGGTGGCCGTTTCCAGCGCCACAACCTTGGTCAAACCGATCACCCCATGCTTGGCCGCTACATAGGCCGCCTTACCCACCGACCCCACCTGGCCATGCACCGAGGCGATGTTGATGATCCGGCCCCACTTCTTCGCACGCATGCGCGGCAGGCACAGTCGGGTGCTGTGAAACACCGATGACAAGTTGATCGCGATGATCGAGTCCCAGCGCTCTACAGGAAAATCCTCCACTGAAGCGACGTGCTGGATGCCGGCGTTATTGACCAGAATGTCGATGCCGCCGAATTCACGCTCGGCGTAAGCAATCATCTCGGCGATCTGCACCGGGTTGCTGACGTCGGCCGGGTGATGACCGACCTTGCCGCCAAACTGCTGGACCTGCGCGATGACTGCGGCGGCATCGCCGAAACCATTGAGAACCACGTTAGCGCCAGCCTTGGCCAGGCTGAGGGCGATGCCCAGGCCAATGCCGCTGGTGGAACCGGTAACCAGTGCAGTCTTGCCCGAAAGAGTCGTCATGAATACCTCACACAATGCCAGTGGCGTAGAAAGTGCCAATCACTACGAAGACCGCCAGGGTCTTGATGATCGTAATACAGAAAATGTCTTTATAGGCCTCACGGTGGGTCAGGCCAGTGACCGCCAGCAACGTGATCACCGCGCCGTTGTGCGGCAGGGTGTCCATGCCACCGCTGGCCATCGCGGCAACCCGGTGCAGCACTTCCAGCGGAATATTGGCGGCGTGGGCGGCGCTGATGAAACTCTCGGACATCGCCGCCAGCGCAATGCTCATGCCGCCCGACGCGGAACCGGTGATGCCGGCCAGCAAGGTAACGGTAATCGCTTCGTTGACCAGCGGGTTGGGGATGCTTTTGAGCCAGTCGGCCAGCACCAGGAAACCCGGCAAGGAGGCGATCACCGCACCGAAACCGTATTCCGAGGCGGTGTTCATCGCCGCGAGCAGCGCGCCACTGACCGCACTTTTACTGCCTTCGGCCAGTTTGCTGCGAATCGCCTGGAAGCCGAATACCAGCACCATGATGATGCCGACCAGCAAGGCTGCCTGAACCGCCCAAATCGCCGTCAATTTGGCGATGTCGGTGGTCACCGGCGCGGCCATGCCCGGCAGTGCGAGGGTGTGGGTCTTGCCGTACCACTGAGGAATCCACTGGGTGAACAACAGGTTCATGATGCCGACCGCCAGTAGCGGCGACAGCGCGATCCAGGGGTTCGGCAGCTTGATATCGGCTGCGGTTTCCGGCTCGTTGCGCAACTCGGTGCCATAGCCTTCACCCGAGCGCTGGGCCTTGTTGCGCTGGCGTTGCAGAAACAGCATGCCGGCGCAGAACACGAAAATCGCGCCAATCACACCCAGCCACGGTGCAGCCCAGGCGGTGGTGTTGAAGAAGGTGCTGGGGATGATGTTCTGAATCTGCGGCGTGCCGGGCAGGGCGTCCATGGTGAAGGAGAACGCGCCGAGGGCAATGGTCGCCGGGATCAGGCGTTTGGGAATGTTGCTCTGGCGGAACATTTCAGCGGCAAACGGGTAGACCGCAAACACCACCACAAACAGCGACACGCCGCCGTAAGTGAGCAGCGCGCAGACCAGCACGATCACCAGCATGGCCTGGCGGGTGCCCAGCAGGCCAATCGCCGCTGCGACGATGGAGCGCGAGAAACCCGACAGTTCGATCAGCTTGCCGAACACGGCACCGAGCAGGAACACCGGGAAATACAGCTTGATGAAACCGACCATCTTCTCCATGAACACCCCGGTGAAGGCTGGGGCGACGGCGGATGGGTCGGTGAGAAGGACAGCGCCAAGGGCAGCAATCGGGGCGAAGAGGATAACGCTGTAGCCACGGTAGGCCGCGAGCATCAGCAGCGCGAGGGCTGCCAAGGCAATGATCACACTCATGGTGTGTCTCCTTGATTGTTATTTTTGTGTGGTGAAGCCTGTGGGAGAGCGCTATAGCGGGTTTCGTGCCAGTCGATTAAATTATTGAAATATAAGGATATTTTGTAATTTTTGAGTGGGTTTCAGGATCAGTGTCTTGAATTTGAGACTTATGTTGTTGATGCCGGCCTCATCGCGAGCAAGCTCGCTCCCACATTTGATCGGGTTTGACCAAGTAACTCGGTCAAATGTGGGAGCGAGCTTGCTCGCGATGGTCTGTCTAACTATGGAGATCTGTGTCTCATTAAAGAGACTCAACAATCCCCAACGCCACCATCTTCTTGTACAACGTCGACCGCCCCAACCCCAGCCGCGCCGCCGCTTCGATCACCTTCCCCTTACATTGCACAAGGGTAGTTTCAATCAACTGGCGGTCAAATCGCTCCCGAGCCTGGCTAAAGGTCTCATGGGCAACCACCTCGACGGCCACCGGCGCGTCACGCTCCACCGGGGTAAATGTCCCTATCGCCGCCCGGATGTCCGCTGCATTCAACATCAATTCATCACTGAGCAACGCCGCACGCTCCAGCACATTGCGCAATTCTCGAATATTGCCCGGCCAGGCATGTTGACCCAACAACGCCAGCGCTTCGCGGTTCAGCTCATGCTGGCTGCGCAGCTCCTCCAGAATTGCTTCACTCAGGGCCGGCAGGTCATCAAGGCGGTCACGCAACGGCGGTACGTTGATCGGCAGCACATTCAGGCGGTAATACAAGTCGGCGCGAAATTCGCCGCGTTTGATCGCCGCTTCCAGGTCGGTGGACGTCGCCGCGATCACCCGCACATCGCTCTGAATGACTTCGTTGGAGCCCACCGGCTCGAATTCCTTTTCCTGCAACACCCGCAGCAGCTTGCTTTGCAACGGTAACGGCATGTCGCCGATTTCATCGAGAAACAGCGTACCGCCCTGGGCGATCTGCAACTTGCCAGCCCGGCCTTTGCGATCGGCGCCGGTAAAGGCCCCGGGAGCGGTGCCGAAGAATTCCGCTTCCAGCAGCGACTCGGGAATCGCTGCGCTGTTGATGCTGACAAACGCTTTGTGCGCCCGTGGCGAAGCGCCGTGAATCGCCTGCGCCAGCAATTCCTTGCCGGTGCCGGTTTCACCAAGCAGCAATACCGGCGACTCGGTGCTGGCACTGCGCCGGGCGCGGCGTTTGACCTCCAGGCTGGCCGCGCTGGTGCCAATGAAATGGGCGAAGTTGTACTTGGTTTGCCGTGCCCGCAGTAGCGAGCGGGTGGAGGCGAGTTCTTCCTGCATGCTCATGTAGCGCTTGAGCATCGGCGACAGGCTGCGCAATTCGTCGAACAAGGCAAAACCGATGGCGCCGATCACCACGCCAGCGTCGTCATGAATCGGCAGGCGCATGACCACCAGCGGTTCTTTTGAGGTGTCCTGCATGTCGAGCAGAATCGGTCGACCGGTACGCACCACGTCGCGCAGCAGGCTGCCGGGGATTACGCTTTCGCAGGCCTTGCCGATGGCCACTTCGGCTGACTCCAGACCAAAACGCCGGGCGTACCGCTCGTTCATCCAGACGATGTTGGCGTCGCGGTCGACAATCACCGTGCCTTCGCTGGACTGCTCGATGATTTCAAACAGCGAGCGGATCGCCAGCAGGCGCACGCGCTGGTAGTCCTTGAGGCTTTCGGTGGTGTTCATGGATTTCATGTCCAGAGTTCGGGGTGGATGTGCCGGCCTCATCGCGAGCAAGCTCGCTCCCACAGGGGATTTGTGAGCGACATAGATCAACTGTGGGAGCGAGCTTGCTCGCGATGGCCGTAACGCGGTTCTATGCCTACCGCGGATGCGCCGCCGCCAACAGCTCTTTGGTGTACGGGTGCTGCGGCGAATCGAACACGTCATGGCTGGCGCCGCTTTCCACCACTTTGCCGTCCTTGATCACGATCATGTCGTGGGCCAGGGCGCGGACCACGGCCAGGTCGTGACTGATGAACAGGTACGTCAGGCCGTGTTTTTCCTGAAGCTGGCGGAGCAGGGCGACCACTTGCTTTTGCACCGTGCGATCCAGCGCCGAGGTCGGTTCGTCCAGCAGAATCAGCGCCGGTTTAAGCACCAGTGCCCGGGCGATGGCGATGCGTTGGCGTTGCCCGCCAGAGAATTCGTGCGGGTAGCGATGCCGGCTTTGCGGGTCGAGGCCGACTTCTTCCAGGGCTCGAATCACTTCGGCCTTGCATTCGTCAGCGCTCAGCTGGCTATGAACTTCAAGGCCTTCGCTGATGATCTGCGCCACCGACATGCGCGGGCTCAGGCTGCCGTAGGGGTCTTGAAACACCACCTGCATTCTTTTGCGCCACGGCCGCAGCTGCTTTTGCGTCAGGCTGTCCAGCGCCGCACCCTCGAAGCGAATGCTGCCCTCGGAATCGAGCAGGCGCAGAATTGCCTGGCCCAGCGTCGATTTGCCGGAACCGGATTCGCCGACAATGCCCAGCGTCTTGCCACGCTGAACATTCAGGCTGATGCCGTCCACGGCTTTCAGATACGTCTTGCGCTGAAACAACCCGTCACTCAGGGCGAATCGCACCGTCAGATTGTCCACTTCCAGCACGTTCTCGCGCTCGGCCCGGGGCAGGGCTTCGCCTTCCGGCTCGGCGTTCAGCAACACGCAGCTGTAAGGGTGTTTCGGCTCGGTGAACAGTGTCTCGCACGGCGCTTGCTCAACGATTTCCCCAGCCTTCATCACGCACACGCGTTGGGCAATGCTGCGCACCAGATTGAGGTCGTGGCTGATCAGCAGCAGGGACATGCCGAGCCGCTGTTGCAGGGATTTGAGCAGCAGCAGGATTTTGCGTTGCACTGTCACGTCGAGCGCGGTGGTGGGCTCGTCGGCGATCAGCAACTCCGGCTCGCAGGCCAGGGCCATGGCAATCATCACCCGTTGTCGCTGGCCACCGGACAGTTGATGCGGATAAGCCTTAAGCCGTTCTTCGGGTTTTTGAATGCCCACCAGATGCAGCAACTCGAGAATCCGTGCTCGCGCGGCCTTGCCGGTCAGGCCTTTGTGCAACAGCAAGGTTTCGCCGATCTGTTTTTCGATGCTGTGCAGCGGATTGAGCGAAGTCATCGGCTCCTGGAAGATCATCGCCATCCGATTGCCGCGCAGCTCTCGCAACACGTTGGGCGGTGCGCCTAGCAGTTCCTTGCCGCGATAACGGATGCTGCCGGTGGACACAGTGTCGGTGTCGGGCAGCAGCTGAAGGATCGAATGCGCCGTTACGGATTTTCCGGAACCCGATTCGCCGACCAGCGCCAGGCATTCACCGGGCCGGATGTCCAGGCATAGGTTGCGCACCACGGTCTGGCCGCTGAAGGCCACGCTGAGGTCACGGATTTCGATCAGGTTGTTCATATCATCTGCCCGCATCATGACCTCGGGTCAAAGGCGTCACGCAACGCCTCCCCGATAAACACCAGTAAAGAAAGAATCAGCGCGAGGGTGAAAAACGCTGTCAGCCCCAGCCACGGTGCTTGCAGGTTCTGCTTGCCCTGGCCGATCAGTTCGCCCAGCGAGGCACTGCCGGCCGGCATGCCGAAGCCTAGGAAATCCAGCGCCGTGAGCGTGGAAATCGCCCCGGTCAGAATGAACGGCAGATAACTCAAGGTTGCGTTCATCGCGTTGGGCAGGATGTGCCGCACGATAACTTTTCGGTCGCTCAGGCCCAGCGCGCGGGCGGCTTTGACGTATTCCAGGTTGCGTCCGCGCAGGAACTCGGCGCGCACCACGTCCACCAGGGCCAGCCAGGAAAACAGCGCCATGATCCCCAGCAACCACCAGAAATTCGGCTCGACGAACCCCGAGAGGATGATCAGCAGGTACAGCACCGGCAGCCCGGACCATACCTCCAGCAATCGCTGACCGATCAGGTCGACCCAGCCGCCGTAATAGCCTTGCAGCGCGCCGGCCGCAATGCCGATCAGGGCGCTGACAAAGGTCAGCATCAAGGCGAACAGAATCGACACCCGCGCACCGAAAATCACCCTGGCCAACACGTCGCGAGCCTGGTCGTCAGTCCCCAGCCAATTAACGCTGGAGGGTGGGCTCGGTGCCGGTTGATTCAGGTCATAGTTCGGCGTGTCGTCGCTGAACGGGATCGGCGGGAACAGCATCCAGCCGCCATCCTTTTGAATCAGTTTCTGCACGTAGTCGCTGCGGTAATCGGCCTGGAAGGGCAGTTGCCCGCCAAACTCCAGCTCGGTGTGACGCTTGAACGCCGGGAAATACAGCGAGCCCTGATAACTGACAATCAGCGGTTTGTCGTTGGCGATCAGTTCGCCACCCAGGCTTAGCAGGAATAACCCGACAAACAACCATAGCGACCACCAGCCACGCCGGTTTTTCTTGAAGCGTTCGAAACGTCGACGGCCTAACGGCGAGAGCTTGAACATCAGGCGTTCCTCGCGGCGAAGTCGATGCGCGGGTCGACCAGGGTGTAGCACAGATCGCCGACGATTTTTATCAAGAGGCCGAACAGTGTGAAGATGAACAGCGAACCAAACACCACCGGATAGTCGCGAGAAACCGCGGCTTCGTAACTCATGCGACCCAGGCCATCGAGGGAGAAAATCACTTCAATCAGCAAGGAACCGGCGAAGAACACGCTGATGAACGCTTGGGGAATCCCCGATACCACCAACAACATCGCGTTGCGGAACACATGTCCGTACAGCACGCGCCGCTCGCTCATGCCTTTGGCCCGCGCGGTCACCACGTACTGGCGGGTGATTTCATTGAGGAAGGAGTTTTTGGTCAGGATGGTCAGGGTCGCGAAACCGCCGATCACCAACGCGGTAACGGGCAGCACCAGGTGCCAGAAGTAATCGGCGATCTTGCCCACGGTCGACAGCGATTCGAAGTTGTCCGACACCAACCCCCGGACCGGGAACCAGTTCAGCGAGGTGCCACCGGCGAAGACCACGATCAGGAACATCGCGAACAGGAACGCCGGCATGGCGTAGCCGATGATGATCGCGGTGCTGCTCCAGATGTCGAAATGGCTGCCATGGTGCACGGCCTTGCGGATGCCCAGCGGAATCGACACCAGATAGGTGATCAGCGTCGCCCAGAGCCCGAGGGAAATGGTGACCGGCATTTTTTCCAGGATCAGGTCGGTGACTGTGGCGCCACGGAAGAAACTCTTGCCGAAGTCCAGGCGCGCGTAACTGCTGAGCATCAGCCACAGGCGTTCATGCGCGGGTTTGTCGAAGCCGTATTGTTTTTCGATGTCCTTGATCATTTGCGGATCGAGCCCGCGACTGGCCCGGGAAGTGCCGGACATGGTTTCGCCGGAACCGCCGCCGACACTGGCCCCGCCAATGCCTTGCAGGTGTGCGATGGCCTGTTCCACCGGGCCGCCCGGTGCCGCCTGAACGATGATGAAGTTGACCAGCAGAATGATCACCAGCGTCGGAATGATCAGCAGCAAGCGCCGCACTATATAAGTCCACATCAGTGCGGCCCTCCGGGTTTGCCGCGACTGATTTTCTCGGCAGTCATCTGTTGGTTAGTCAGCGGCGTGGTGCTCATTTCCCACCAGCTTTCGATGGCTTCGTCATTGCTCGCCTGCTCGGTGGGCATGCCGAAGCGATTCCACCACACGGTGGAGGTGCCCGGCGGGTAATAGTTGGGGATCCAGTAGTAGTTCCATTGCAGCACCCGGTCCAGCGCGTGGGCATAGCGCAGCATTTCCGGCTGGGTGGTGGCGCGGATCAGGCCGGTGATCAAGGTGTCCACCGCCGGATTCTTCAGCGCCATGTAGTTATTGGCACCGGGGTCGGTGGCCGAGGCCGAACCGAAGTAATTGATCAGCTCGCTGCCGGGCGAGGTGGTGACCGGGTAACCGGTGACGATCATGTCGTAGTCGCGGCTCATCAGGCGATTGACGTACTGGGAGGAGTCAATGCGGCGGATGTTCAGGTCGATGCCGATCTGTTTCAACGTGCGCTTATAAGGCAGCAGCAATCGGTCCATGCCGTTCTGGCTGACCAGAAAGGTGAAGCTCAGCGGTTCGCCTTTAGCGTTGACCAGTTGATCGCCATCGGGTTTCCAGCCGGCCTGCTCAAGCAAGTCCAGGGCTTGTAACTGCTTGTTCCGAATCAGGCCGCTGCCATCGGTTTTTGGCGCTTCGAAGACTTGAGTGAACACCTCGTCGGGGATCTGCCCGCGTAATGGTTCAAGAATCGCCAGCTCGCCTGCATCCGGTAATTGTCGGGCGGCGAGGTCGGTGTTGGAAAAGAAGCTGTGCTGGCGGATGTACATGTTTCGCATCATCTGCCGGTTGCTCCACTCGAAATCCCAGAGCATGGCCAGCGCCTGGCGCACCCGTCGATCCTGGAAAATCGGATTTAACAGGTTGAACACAAAGCCCTGGCTCGGTTGTGGCGCTTGTGTGGCCAGGTGCGCCTTTTGCAGGCGACCGTCGCTCAGGGCCGGGCTGTCGTAACCGATCGAGTACCCGGTGGCGGAGAATTCACGGTTGTAGTCGTAGGCTCCACCACGCAGTACCTGGCGCGCCACATCGGTATCGCCAAAGTATTCGATGCTGAAGTGATCGAAATTATAGAGGCCACGGCTGACCGGTAAATCCTTGCCCCACCAGTCGGGATTGCGCTCAAAAGTGATGCTGCGCCCGGAGTCGACCTTGCTTATCGTGTACGGGCCACTTCCCAGTGGCGGCTCGTAACCGCCACCGCCTGCGAAGTCGCGGGTTTTCCACCAGTGTTCGGGAAACACCGGCAGGGTCGCGACGTCCAGTGGCAGGGTACGGTTTTCGTTGCTTTTGAAGTCGAACCGAACCGTCAGAGGTGATTCCACCTCGACGCCTTTGACATCGGCGAACTGGGTGCGATAACGCAGGCTGCCCTGGGTCATCAATAGGTTGAATGTGTAGCGCACGTCTTCGGCAGTGATCGGTGTCCCGTCGGCGAAACGGGCTTTTGGGTTGAGGTAGAAGCGCAGGAACAAGCCATCATCGGGGCGCTCCATTTTCTGCGCGACCAGGCCATACACAGTGTAAGGCTCGTCCAGCGAGCGCTGGGCCAGAGGCGAGTAGAGAAGACCGTCGACCTGCGTAACGCCGATGCCCTTGTCGATGTAGGGCAAGATGTGGTCGAAGTGACCGATTTCGATCGCCGAGCGACGCATTGTGCCGCCCTTGGGGGCTTGCGGATTGGTGTAGGCAAAATGACTGAACCCAGCAGGATACTTTGCCGGTTCGCCGTACACGGTCAGCGCATGTTGCGGCTCAGCATTCACACCGGCAGCGCCCAACAGCAGGGCCACGGCAGTGAACAATAAAGTGGGGAAAAGCAGTCGCATTGTCAGCCTTAAAGCCGGGTGGTCGATATTCGCAATTTGTACGCTACCGGCGCGTCGCTCGCCAGCCGTATCACGTATCCCAAACACAACGGCCCGCCAAAAGGCGGGCCGTTGTGCGTAATACGCAGGTGTTGATCAGTCCTGGCGGCTGGTCACTTCCAGCAGGTGATAACCGAACTGGGTCTTGACCGGGCCTTGCACCACGTTGATCGGTGCGCTGAAGACCACGGCGTCGAACTCTTTGACCATTTGGCCTGGACCGAACGAACCCAGATCGCCGCCCTGGCGGCTGGAAGGGCAAGTTGAATTGGCTTTGGCAACTTCGGCGAAATCAGCGCCGCCTTCGATCTGGGCTTTGAGTTCGTTGCACTTGGCTTCCGAGGCAACCAGGATGTGACGGGCAGTGGCTTTAGCCATGGGTAATTTCTCCTTTCAATGTTCAGTAAAGTGCTGAGCCTACCGGATTCAGTGGTCTATTTCTTCTCAAAATTCCGTCCGGACGGCTCAGCCAGTATGGCATTTCTTTATAAGCCGGCCATTCGCAGGCGTTCGGCATGCTGCACATATAAGTCGATCGGGTCGATCCCCGTGCGAACTCGACCGATGGCCTGGCCGATGCTGTCCAGGTGGTCGAGCGGGTAGTCGGAACGGATCACTTTGCCCAGATGGGAGCTGAATCGGCCGACCATGCCATCGTTCTGCTCCGCTTCGGTGGTGAAATACCGGGAAAAGGCCCGGGATAACCCATGCAGTGGATCGAGCGCGTTGAGCCCTTCATCGAGGGGATTCTTCGACAGGATGCCGCACCAGGAATAATAGCCAACACCGTTAACCCATTCGCGGCCCTTGCCGCCCCAGGTTTTTGGCAACCCTTGGGGGTACTTGTCGTTGAACGCGCCCACGCCTTCGGTGGTGAGCGCGTTGAGCGCGGCGACAGCGTTCTGCGGCAGGTGGCGATGGCCACTGAGCAATGACAGAAAATCGGCAAACAGGGTGGCAACCGTCTCTGCGATATGTTCTGGCAGGCGTCCGGGCGTCAGGGCCTTGCGCAGGAAGTCGGCCAATTCCGAACCATGATTTGGCCCGCTGACGGACGTCACCGAGGCGACGTTGTGTGGCGCTACCGCCGCTGCATAGCGTGCGGCGAGTGCGCCTTGACTGTGACCGATCAGGTTGACTTTTTTCGCGCCGGTTCCTTCCAGCACCCGTTCGATCTGCATCAGCAATTGGTCGCCGCGCGCTTCGTTGCTATGGGTAGCCGACAGGTGCGGGACAAACACCCTGGCGCCAGCCCCTCTGAGGGCGTGTTTGACCTCATGGAACAGCTCGAACTTGCCGATGCGCTCGAAGCCGAAAAACCCGTGGACCAAGAGGATCGGATGGTGAGTGGTTGCATTCCGTTGCATGTTCATACCTTTTCGCGGAAGTTCATGGGTGTGCTTGCGGCTCACTCTAAAGCACTCCTGCGCGTATGCGGTGTATGAAAAAGCCGCTGTAAGCTGATGAAAACGGTATAGAAAAGGTACGAAAGCTCGAATGAAGATGAGGTCTATATCGGAATATTCGGCCATCCTTTAATGGGAGGTAGAGCACATTTGGGTTATGGCCTACCTCCAGAACGTCATTTGACTGTTACCCGTGTTGCGCTCGCAGCCGCGTTGCCGCCTGACGCAACAAGTCCTCCGTCCCGTCCCAGCCAAGGCAACCATCCGTCACCGACACGCCGTAACGCAGCGACGGGCTCAACGGCTGGCAACCTTCGAACAGGTGACTCTCAATCATCATGCCGATCAGCGATCGATCACCTTGCAGACGTTGTTCAAGCACGTCGTTGAACACCGCCGGCTGACGCAACGGATCTTTGCCGCTGTTGGCGTGGCTGCAGTCGACCATGATTCGCGCCGGGATTTTCAGCTTGGTCAGGTCGCTATGCACCTGGGCGATGCTGTCGCGGTCGTAGTTCGGCCCGCGATGGCCTCCGCGCAATACCAGATGAGTGTCCGCATTGCCCGGGGTCTGAATGATCGCCGGGTGTCCCTGGCTGTCGACACCGAAATGACGATGCGGATGGGCGGCCGAGCGCATGGCGTCGCTGGCGACGCCGACACTGCCATCGGTGCCGTTCTTGAAGCCCACCGGCATGCTCAGGCCGCTGGCCATTTCCCGGTGAATTTGCGATTCGGTGGTGCGGGCACCGATGGCCACCCAGCTCAGCAGATCGTCGAAGTAACCAGCGGCCATCGGTTGCAGCAGCTCGGTGGCAATCGGCAACCCAAGACGGAGCATTTCGCGCATCAGCTCACGGGACAACGTCAGGCCACCGGCCATGTCATCACTGCCATCCAGGTGCGGATCGTAGGCCAGGCCTTTCCAGCCGATCGTGGTGCGAGGCTTTTCGACGTAGGCACGCATCACCAACAGCAGTTCATCGCTGACTTCAGCGGCGAGCCGGGCAAGGTTGTTGGCGTATTCGAGGGCTGACTGCGGGTCGTGAATCGAGCAAGGGCCGACGATCACCAGCAGACGGGAGTCTTCACCGTTGAGGATCGCGCGGACCGCGTCGCGGTGGGCAGTGACTTGCTGGGTCAGGGCGTTGCTGAGTGGCAATTGCTGTTTGAGTTGCAACGAGCTGGGCAGACGCAGGGTCAGCGCTTCATTGGCAGGGCTCAGGGTGGACAGCGGCAGAGCGGAGACGGACGAATTCATGTTCAGGCTTCCTGGGCTGGTGGCGGGATCGTTCCCGCGCACTCGGCCCTATTGGGGTGTTCGACAATTAGCCGGATTGGCTGCGTGTGGGTGCTTGCCACCAGTGGGTGACCGATCGGAGGCGGCAGGCTGTCCCGAGCGGAGGCTGCTAAATCGCCAGGCGGTAAAACTGTCGTAACGGTAATAAGTGGCGTAGTTCATTTTCTAAATCCTCTGAATGTCTGGTTGTTGCTAAAAAGTGTCTGGGGCTGAAAAAACAAAACCCCCGGTCGGGAGGCCGACCGGGGGTTGAGAATTCTCTGGTGGCGACCCGTTTAAAGTGGGCGCCGTGTGGGTATCAGGCGCGCCAGTGGCTAAACCAATACCCAAAATAAAAGCTGACCGGAGCGCAAGCGTCGTTCACCCGGGCAGCCGCAACCGAGCGCGGGGCGCTGGCGGTACGAAGCGGTGAGCGGGCGTTGAACATGGTTTGTCTCCGATGGATGCGCCGAGCTTACTAGAGGCCGGTACGCGGATTCAATCAGAAATTGCTATCGATCACCGACGAGGTTTGCTATCGCTTGAGTGCGTCGAAGGTTGTGACACACTCGTGGCCTCGACCCAATACCTCATCACAAGGACGAAACATGACACCACTGACCATCGCGGCCGCTCAATCGATTTCCGTCGCGGGCGACCTTGCTGCCAATATCGCCGGGCATCAACGCTTCATGCAGGTGGCTGCAGAGCAGGGCGTGCAATTGCTGGTGTTCCCGGAGTTATCGTTGACGGGGTACGAGCGTGGACTGGCGGCTGAGCTGGCCATTGTGCCGGGCGCCGAGGTTCTGCAGTCCCTGCGAGATTTCGCGCATAAAGTCGGCGTAACAACGGTTGTCGGTATGCCTATTCGGCTGTCGGAAGATTCGCCAGTATTGATCGGGGCGTTGGTGCTGGGTGCCGATGGTTCGCTGGGGATCTATAGCAAGCAACATTTGCACGCAGGCGAGGAGGTGGCGTTTGCCCCGGGCACCGGTGGCTCGCCCCTGACGATTGGTACCGACACTGTCGCGCTGGCGGTGTGCGCGGATTTTTCCCACGACAGCCATGCGGCAGCGGCGGCGCAGCAAGGCGCGGATATTTATGCGGCCGGCGTGCTGATTACGGAAAACGGCTACGCCCCGGACACGGCCATCTTGCAAGGCTACGCCCGCAGCCATTCGATGGTGGTCCTGATGGCCAATCAGGGTGGTGCGACGGGGGGCTGGGAGTCAGCAGGACGCAGCGCAATCTGGGCGTCTGACGGTTCGCTGATCTCGGTCGCGCCGGCAACCGGCAATCTGATGGTGATTGCTCGGCGCAACGCGCAGGGGTGGCAGGGGCAAATAGTCGCTGTTTCGGAGGCTTGATGGGGTTTGAATTACGTACGGCGACTTCCGGGGACCTCGGTTTTGCTCGCGATCTCACACGCCGCAACATGTTGCGTTATTACCTGCAGCACGATTTGTTGTGGCAGGACGAGGCGTTCGATGTGGGCTGGGCGGGACGTGAAAACTGGTTGGTTGTGCGAGAGGATGTTTCGCTGGGTTATGTGAGCCTGAGCAGAGACGCCAGGGCTTTATACATTCGCGAACTGCACATGCTGGAGGCGTTTCAGGGACAGGGCGCCGGTTCCTGGGTGATCGATCAGGTCGTTGCCATGGCGTGCAAGGAGCGGCGCCCGGCCTTGCGTCTGACGGTTTTTGAAAATAATCCGGCGAAAGCGTTGTATGAGAGAAAGGGCCTCATGGTAGTCGGTGAAGAGGCGTGTTTCCTGAGAATGCAGCGCGATATCGGTGACTTGCCTCGCTGAAACACGCTGGCGGCAAGCCTTTCCAGACGTATTGAAACTTTTTATATGCCGCTTTCCGCTAGGTCTGCCAGTTGCTTTTTGCTAAGGTGTCGGCAACCCAATAGGACCATATCGCGAGGTGTCTGCTTGATTAGGGTGCTAGTAGTCGATGACCATGATCTCGTTCGTACAGGCATTACACGAATGCTGGCTGACATCGATGGCCTGCAAGTAGTCGGCCAGGCTGAGTCAGGCGAAGAGTCCCTGCTCAAGGCGCGTGAGCTGAAACCCGATGTGGTGCTGATGGACGTCAAGATGCCCGGTATCGGCGGTCTTGAAGCCACGCGCAAATTGTTGCGCAGTCATCCGGACATCAAAGTCGTTGCGGTCACCGTGTGCGAAGAGGATCCGTTTCCTACACGCCTGTTGCAGGCGGGGGCTGCGGGTTATCTGACCAAGGGCGCCGGCTTGCCTGAAATGGTCCAGGCCATCCGCCTGGTGTTTGCCGGACAACGCTACATCAGTCCGCAGATTGCCCAGCAACTGGCGATCAAATCCTTCCAGCCGACCAACGATTCGCCCTTCGACGCGTTGTCGGAGCGGGAAATCCAGATCGCGCTGATGATTGTCGGCTGTCAGAAAGTCCAGATCATTTCCGACAAGCTCTGCCTGTCGCCAAAAACCGTGAACACCTACCGTTACCGTATTTTCGAGAAGCTCTCGATCAGCAGCGATGTCGAGTTGACGCTGTTGGCGGTTCGTCACGGCATGGTTGATGCCAGCCTCTGAAAATGACTGAAGCCTTCGATCCAAGCGCCTTTCTTTCAACGGTCAGTGGGCGCCCCGGTGTGTATCGCATGTTCGACAGCGAGGCACGCCTGCTCTATGTCGGCAAGGCCAAGAACCTCAAGAATCGCCTGTCGAGTTACTTTCGAAAATCCGGTCTGGCGCCCAAGACCGCCGCGCTGGTCGCGCGCATCGCCCAAGTCGAAACGACGATTACGGCCAATGAAACCGAGGCCTTGTTGCTCGAGCAGACGCTGATCAAGGAATGGCGGCCGCCCTACAACATTCTGCTGCGCGACGATAAATCCTATCCTTACGTCTTCCTCTCGGATGGCCCGTTCCCACGTTTGAGCATCCATCGCGGTGCGAAGAAGGCCAAGGGCAAATATTTCGGTCCTTATCCAAGTGCGGGTGCCATTCGCGAAAGCCTGAGCCTGCTGCAAAAGACCTTTTTTGTTCGTCAATGCGAAGACAGCTATTACAAAAACCGCACGCGTCCCTGTTTGCAATACCAGATCAAACGCTGCAAGGCGCCTTGTGTCGGCCTGGTGGAACCCGAGGTCTATGCCGAGGACGTTCGGCACTCAGTGATGTTCCTTGAGGGTCGCAGCAATGCGCTGACCGACGAATTGTCCGCTGGCATGGAAGAGGCGGCGATCAACCTCGAGTTCGAGCGTGCGGCAGAGCTGCGGGACCAGATCTCGTTGCTGCGCCGGGTCCAGGATCAGCAAAGCATGGAAGGCGGCACGGGTGACGTCGATGTCATCGCCGCGTTTATCAACCCGGGCGGTGCGTGTGTGCACTTGATCAGCGTGCGCGGCGGCCGCGTACTGGGGAGCAAGAACTTCTTTCCGCAGGTAGGCATTGAAGAGGACGTTTCCGAGGTGATGGCGGCGTTTCTCGGCCAGTACTTCATCAGCAGCCCTGAACGCGACTTGCCGAGTGAACTCATCGTCAACGTGGTTCACGAAGACTTCCCGACCCTGATCGCGGCCATCGAAGAGCTACGCGGTCGCGAACTGACCATCAGCCATCGGGTCCGCGGTACACGAGCCCGCTGGCAGCAATTGGCTGTCACCAATGCCGAGCAGGCGCTGGGTGCACGGTTGGCCAACCGTCAACACGTTGCGGCTCGTTTCGATGCCTTGGCAGAAGTCCTGAATCTGGACGAACCGCCACAGCGCCTCGAGTGCTATGACATCAGCCACTCCAGCGGCGAAGCGACGGTGGCCTCCTGCGTAGTATTTGGCCCCGAAGGCCCGATCAAGTCTGACTACCGTCGTTACAACATTGAGGGCGTCACCCCGGGTGATGACTACGCAGCGATGCACCAGGCACTGACCCGACGTTTCAGCAAGCTGAAGGACGGGGAGGGCAAGCTGCCGGACATTCTGCTGGTGGACGGCGGCAAGGGTCAGTTGTCCATGGCCCGCGATGTGCTCAATGAACTGGCGGTGCCCGACCTTATTCTGCTGGGCGTGGCCAAAGGCGCGACACGCAAGGCCGGTTTCGAAACCTTGTACCTGAACGATGCAGCCCATGAATTTACCTTGCGCGGTGATTCCCCCGCGCTGCATTTGATTCAGCAGATACGCGACGAAGCTCACCGTTTCGCGATCACCGGCCACCGTGCGCGCCGTGGGAAAACCCGCCGCACCTCTACACTTGAGGGCGTCGCCGGGGTCGGTCCGACACGTCGCCGCGATTTGTTGAAACATTTTGGTGGATTGCAGGAGCTGTCTCGTGCCAGCATCGAAGAGATCGCCAAAGCACCCGGGATCAGTAAAAAGCTCGCAGAGTTGATTTATGCAAATCTGCACAGCGAGTAGAATGCCACCTCACCTCGTAGCCAGTTGTGCCGATGAATATCCCTAATCTGATTACCGTTCTACGTGTCCTGCTCATCCCGATCTTCATTTTACTGTTCTACCTGCCCTACCAATGGAGCTACGTGGCGTCCGCCTCGGTCTTCGCATTTGCCGCTGCCACAGACTGGCTGGACGGGTACCTGGCCCGCCGTCTGGAGCAAAGCACGCCGTTCGGGGCCTTTCTCGATCCGGTGGCTGACAAGCTGATGGTCGCCGTTGCGCTGGTATTGCTGGTGCAAGAACACGGCAACCTGTGGCTCACGCTGCCGGCCGCTGTGATCATCGGCCGCGAAATTGTCGTTTCCGCACTCCGGGAGTGGATGGCCGAACTCGGCGCTCGCGCGCACGTCGCCGTGTCCAACCTGGGCAAATGGAAAACCGCCGCGCAAATGCTGGCGCTGGTGATCCTGTTGGCCAACCCGTCGGACTTCAGTTTCTGGGTCCTGGTCGGTTACGCGTTGCTGATGGTGTCCGCTGGCCTGACTTTGTGGTCCATGGTCCAGTACTTGCGGGCTGCCTGGCCTCATCTGAAGACCGACGTAGAAAAGAAATAAAACTTTTTTGAATCAAAGGGTTGACGGGGCTTCTGGATTCTATAGAATGCGCCACACCAAGACGCGGGAATAGCTCAGTTGGTAGAGCACGACCTTGCCAAGGTCGGGGTCGCGAGTTCGAGTCTCGTTTCCCGCTCCAAGTTTGTACACATTTGTTGTTGCGCTACATGACATCAAATGTTTGAGGCCGAGTAGCAAAATGGTTATGCAGTGGATTGCAAATCCACCTACGCCGGTTCGATTCCGACCTCGGCCTCCACTAATAAACAACCCCGTAGATCAATGATCTACGGGGTTTTTTATTGCCCAAAGGAAAGTGAAGTGTTCCGCAATTTTTGGGTGGTGTTCCGCAACTGCGAACGATGGAGCACCTGTGGTCATAGTCGACGGCCATCCCCCGAACACTATCCGCCAGAGTGGGCCAGTGCCATCGATCGATACATGTCAGTCCACGGTTATTCCGGGCAGAGGCGCCTGGGGACAATTGCCGACATATAGATCGAGGTTCGGGGGGGTGTAGTTGCACCTATTCAGGGCAGGGTCGGGCACGACCGGTCCGCTGTTAATGCGATCGAGTGCGGATTGGTTAAGTACTAGTCCGGGGCAGAATTGATGGGTGCCACTCAATCTGCGTTCAGTGCCGAGCGCGCTCCAGGGCTGATGTTGCCAAGGCGCATGGGCAGTGCCGCTAGCTAAAGGTGCGGGGATAACTGCTGATGGCGTCGAGAATATAAGCCCGCGAGTAGCGAGCTTTGTCATCATCCATAGGAGTGCCCCATCCGATAGCCCGGATTCATTGTTACTGGTCGGATAGCCTCCCCCTACATCCGCGTGAGCCCCCGGAAAAAGCGATTGCACGACTCGATCTTCCTGGTCCCACAGAGTGGGAGGGAAATTGATGCGCTGTTCGTCAATCGAAATCGCGTGGAAGCCGTAGCTGACATTGCTGCTCAACTGTGTGTCGACGAATCTCAGTGCATCTATTTGACTGGGCTCATCTGCGAATTGCGGGATTCCCATTGAACCGACCGTCTCCCAGACGGCTACGGAGTCGATAGGGACGTCCGCGATAAGTTGAGTGGGGTCTACCGGAGTCCTAAAAAAGCCCGGTAGCATTGAGACCATATCCTCGAGCTTGGCTACGCGGTTTAAATCCCCCGAAACCGCCGATCGGCGGAACGCGTACCACACTGCAGTTCCCAGCTTGTACGCGGTTGCCGGGTCGTTCAAATTGTTTTTCGCGGGATTAAGTAGGCCCTGCGCTTCGATTAAGCCGGCGAGCGCGCGTACGGTGTAGGCTCCGCGGCTGAATCCGATAAGGAAAATTTTGTCCCCGCTCTGATAGTTGCGCGAAAAAAACGTATAACCGCGAATGACACGAGTGATAAGCCCTGCACCGATCGCGCCACCTAAAAATTTGACCAGAAGGTTGTCGGAATCTCCGACGCCATGAAGATACTTGGCTATTTGCACAACATTGCCGGCGAAGTCCTGCAACGTGCGCTCTTGCTCGTCCGCTAAGCGATAACTGCCTATAGCGTCGACGCCACCCAGGTTCGAAAATATTTTTAAGACGTTTGTCGGGTCTGTTACATCGTCCGGTGCTTCGCTATCACCATTCCATGTGCCGTCCGCACAGAAAACTATGTTTTTTGACATGATTTACTCCTTGCCCACGAATGGGCTGCAACTTCTTCACATCTACTTCCATAGGCATAGTTGCTTCGGCTCTTTGAAAAATGAGGCCCGAAGTAAGCTTAGGCGAGTAGGAGGGAAGTTGTGCGGTCGCTGCTGCTATAAAAGTAGTTGCTACAAGGGGCAGGCCAGGGAGCCTTGCGGGCAAGCAGAGCACGTTTCAGGTGGAAAGCTATGCACAACCATCATTGGAAAGCTAATCGTCGCTGGTTGGGCAAGGAGGGGTATGTCGGAAGCAGTGGGGGCGGAATCAGTCCTATTCTAAAAGGCCGCTACAGATTCCGCTGTGCATCCATCCGATCATGCAATACGCGAATAATCGCAATTCCATAAGCTGTGATTCGAAAGTAAATCATGTGCCGTTCAACCCTGCAGCGGACGATATTCAACCATGCGCAGTCAACATTCTTTTCTTGAATGCGACGGGGTCGAAAGGGCGAGGTTTTCCGCTGGTTTCACCTTCCCGAAGGGCTGCGCGGATACTTTCAAGCTCAGCACTACGCTCTTGTTCGCGTCGTATCAGATCGCGGATGCATTCGCTGTCGTTGGTGTAGTGGCCAGCTTCGATTTGCGCTTTGATCCAACCGTCTTGCTGGTCGGTCACAGTGATGGTTTTCCGAACGGTTCCCATGATTGACTCTCCAGGAAATGATGAGCAGGGTAAAAAGCATCATACTATTGGTGCTTTTTCGAGCGGCGAAGCCTCTCTTGCTCATAGCCAGTAGCACGCCCGGATCGAAAAAAACTGTTCCGCAACCCAGAACCAAACCCCTGCAACCCGTGGGATACAGCTCGTTAAAAATCAGTAGCTTGCGGAACGCTAATGATGCTAACCTATTGAAATTGCTTGTGTTGTGGATGGATTTCAAATCGAAGTACGCTGGCTTGATTCCGACTTCGGCCTCCACTATAAACAAGCTCCGTAGATCTATGATTTACGGAGCTTTTTTATTTGCACCATCCTGAAAGATTTAGTCTTGAAAAGGATAGTTGCGAACTTGCTTCACCGGGACGGGATGTATATATTTCCCCCTCTGCTGCACAGGCGTCAAAAATGGCCAGTTGTTTAGCCGTTTTCAGACAGCTTTATCGCGCTACCGCCCGAATGGCGAAACTGGTAGACGCATGGGACTTAAAATCCCCCGCTCGTAAGGGCGTGCCGGTTCGATTCCGGCTTCGGGCACCATGAATATCAAGGGCTTGCATGAGATACCTCATGCAAGCCCTTCGTTTTTTATTGCCGCAATTTTCAAATCTTGCCGCAATTCCTATTTTGTTGACGTTACCTTCTTGCCTTTTCGGTTGCGGATGTAGTGCTCGGTCATCACGACTGTGGTGTGTCCCAGCTGGTCCATCGCCTCTCGAATGTTGCCGGTCGATTCTTCTTTGTCGGTAGCTGCCTTGGTGACGGTGCCCCAGTTCTGGAAGTCTGGCCAGATCACCATAACTTCGCGGGCGCCGAAGTTCTCGCGGTAGGCGGTCGCTTCTTCCTTGGTCTGGCAATCCCAGGCGTTGACGTAGGCAAAGGCACGCAGCTGCTGAGCGATAGCGACCAGAGCGGTGGCCAACCGGCAGGGTGCCGAGGCCAGGCACACCGAGAATGCGCGGGGAGACCTTTAGGCGCGACTTGGCCGCGAGCAGGGCTTTCATGCCCGTGTATTTGCCGGCCGCTGTGGTGGTGCCGATCAGGTTGCTGGTGGTCGCGGCGTCATCGGCGCCTTTCGCGACACGAACCACCACGGTAACCGGTTTGGTCTGGTCGGCGATCGCCTGCAGGCTGGCCGCCAGCGTGCCTTGGGTACCCGCCTTGCCGATCGCGGCTTGCACGTTGGTGATCAGGACCGGGGTGTCCAGAGGGAACATCGTGGCATCCGCGTCTTCGGCAGTACAGACCAGACCGATGACAGCGGTGGAAACGGTGCGAATGGGGCGCGTGCCCTCGTTGATTTCGAGGACTCGCACGCCGTGGTGGTATTCGTCGGCCATGGGGATTGCCTGCGCAGTGATTGAATGACACTGCACAGGCTGCCGCGCGCGCGTTGGTTGGGCGAGTTGGTGGGCTTGTACCGTCGGTGTCTAAAAGGTCGCCGGGTCGTTCAATGTTGGGGCTCTATCGGATCTACTCGGCGATCCAGGCCGGGGATGGGTAATTGCACGGACTTGCCCACCCATTTGCATTCGACCTGACCAGTCATTTACATCGAATTTGACGAGCACGATTCGTGGGCATGACCGGCAGAGAACGACCGATTGTGTTGAAAAAGTCGGTCCTTCCAGACTCAGACTGCCCGCGTACTGACTGCTGAAAACGCCTTTTTTGCGCGCAGTTACGCGAAATCTGAGCCCGGAATCCTCTGCTTAAAGTAAAGATTTCAATCTGAAGCGCGTACTTTTCTGCCGTGGAAACCATGGCCAACTTTTTCAACAGAATCGACCCAGGCTGTGTGAAAACGCACTGAATACGTCGAAAATTGAGGCCTACGGGCGTTGCCTGCGAAACCAGCAGACTGAAGCGCGAATTGCCCTCGTCAGCTACATAGGCGCCCGTAAATGCTGTTTGGGCCGCGTCAGAGGCCCAAACAGCCACTCACGGACGATCAAACGGCTGGATTCACGCCCTGATCGCTTCAAGCAGTCCTGCGATGCCGAAGATGCTCATCATTCGTTTGAGGTTGTAGGCGAGCACATGAAGGCTCATCTCGGTACTTACCCTCGGCAGAGTTTTAGTCAGGAAGTGGGTGGCTCCCATCCAATATTTGAGTGTTCCGAAAGGATGCTCAACTGTCTTTCGGCGAACCCTCATCATCGCTGGATCATGTGCTAGTCGAACCTGCATCGCGTCGATTACCGCCTCATGTTCCCAGCGCCTCACTCGGCGCTCCTTACCCGTCGTACATTGCTTTTGCATTGCGCAGGACTGGCAGCCCGAGAAGTAGTAACAGTGCAACAACATGCCGTCTTCCATCGACGAATGCCGCCGGGTCAGCAACTGTCCCGCAGGGCATCGATACGCGTCCGATGCAGCAACGTAGATGAAGTCCTGCTTACCAAATCGGCCTTCGGCTTTGCTGCCTGATGTCAGGGGTTTTGGTACAAAGGTGGTGATGCCCGCCTGCTCGCAGGCAAGGATTTCCAGACCTTTGTAGTAGCCTCGGTCGGCCACCACCGTTAGCGTTTCAGCCTCGATTTCTTCACGCGCCAGGTTCGCCATATTGCTCAGTTGCCCACGATCATTACCAACGTTGGTCACCTCATGGGCAATGATCAAATGGTGCTTGTCGTCGACAGCTGTTTGGACGTTATAGCCAACCGTTCCGGTGCCTCGTCCGCTCGTGGCCATTGAGCGTGCATCTGGGTCTGTGAGGGAGATTTGCTGGTCTGGACTGTCGTGGAGCTGCGCCTCGATATCCTTGAGTTTCTGCATCTGCTTTTTCAGCGTTTCGATTTTTTCTTTCAGCCGCTTGGCCTTGGCCTCGGCCACTTCGGGCGTTGCCCGATCCGCCGAATCCATCGCCGCCAGATAACGGTCAATGCTCTGTTCGATCTGCTGCATACGTGCCTTCACTTTGCCCTGGGTGAAGTTACGGTCACGATTGTTGACGGCTTTGAACTTGCTGCCATCGATGGCGATGATCGATGCAGAGAAAAGATTGAGGTTGCGACAAAGCACTACGAACTGACGGCAGACGCTGCGAATGGCTTTGCCGTTGTCTTTGCGAAAGTCGGCGATGGTTTTGAAGTCAGGAGCCAAGCGCCCCGTCAGCCACATCAACTCGACGTTGCGCTCGGCCTCACGTTCAAGCCTGCGACTGGACTGAATGCGATTGAGATAGCCGTAGATATAGATCTTCAGCAAGATCGCTGGATGGTAGGCCGGACGCCCCGTTGCAGCTGGATCAACACCTTCAAACCCAAGTGCACCCAGATCGAGTTCATCGACGAAAACGTCGACCACTCGGACCGGATTTTCTTCGGCTACATAATCGTCCAGGCACTCCGGCAGCAACGTCACTTGCGTCCGAGTCTCACCTTCGATGAATCGCTTCATGATCGCCCCCGATACGATCTAGACGATCAGAAGGTTAGACAATCACTCGCGTTTTCACACAGCCTGGACCCATAGCAGACGTTCACCAAGGCGTGCATAAGGCCTGAAACGATATTCGGTCTCAATCGAACTCTAACGTGAGATTAAAGGGGTGGCATTTGGTCCGTCCTGATTAAACCAAGCGAACGACCAGAAGTAAGCGTCCGCCCAACAAACCTTACGAGGGGGATGGTGGCAACCATTTTAGCCTTAATTAGCGGTTCACCATACGCCAGCGAATCTCTCTTCCAAAAGAGGGCCCAAAGAATTTTTGCCCTGTCTAGGAACCACAGGCATTTCAGTACTCCGAACGTTCATGGTGAAATTGGTAAATGCGTATCTCTCTTTACTAAATTTTAGTGGCTGGGCCCTTGGCTTAGTTTGCCATGAGCCCGTCGGGTTAAATTACCTTGTTTACTTCACTTGCTCGGTTGTGGGGGTGTTGTATGGATAAATCACGCGCCATTCGGTGGCCATGTTCACGACCGTCCAGCCACGGGCATCGGCTACGTCCAGTGCCTTGTCCAAACGGCCGATATCAGTATTGCGGTCATAGGCCCATTCGCGTTTGGCATCGGTGTGATGCACCAGCCCCATGAATCGTTTGCCCGGACCTGCGGCGGTCCATTGCAGCATCTGCAAGTCGCCATCGGAGTTGCCGAAGGCGAGGATCGGACGTTTGCCGATGATTGCGCTGATGCTTTCCGGTTTGCCCGGACCGTCATCGTAGTGGGCAAATTTTGGTTCGCGCAGGATCGAGGTGTTGCCGTCCTTATCCTGAAAAGTTGTGACAAATGAAGTGCCGATCACTTGTTCCGGAGGAACGCCGTAGACCTTCTGGGCGAAGGTACGCATGAAATCGGTATCGCCACCCGAGACGATAAAGGTTTTGAAGTTCTCGCTACGCAAATAATCGAGCAACTCCAGCATTGGCTGGAAAACCATCTCGGTGTACAGCTTGCCGGTCGTCGGGTGCTTGGCCTGGCTGAGCCAAGTCTTGGCGTAGTCATCGAACGTTTCGGTGGTCATTCCGGTGTGGGTCGCAATGAAGATTTTTATCATGCCTTCCATGCCGCCAGCCGCCAGCGCATTGTGATCGTCTTCCAGCACGGCCTTGAACGGCTGGGTGGTTTTCCACTCAGGGTGTTGCGGCGCGGTGCGCTTGACTTCTTCGAGGGCAAACAGGAATTCGAAGTACATCGGCTTTTCGCTCCACAGGGTGCCGTCGTTGTCGAATACCGCGATGCGGTCTTCGGGTTTGACGAAGTCCTTGCTGCTTTGGTCGGTGACGGCCTGGACGAACTCCATGATGTGTTGCTTCGACGGGCCGTCGTTCCACGAGGGCAGCGGTTCGGCTGCTTGCGCAAGTATCGGAAGCGCCAGAGCCAAGAGCAGTGTCAGGCCAAAACGGTGACAGATCGATAGGGGGGGCATCGTGGGAACTCCTTCTGGTAAACAGGGTTTAACAGCCGTAATGCCGATGTTCGGCCTGAGTATGCAGCGTAGACAACGAATCCTTGAGTTGCCGCAACTCCTGATTTCGGCTGGCGCACGACCGTAGCACGCGCTGCATTGATCTGGGTCTCCGGTGGTGGCCGTGTCTGATTTCAGGTGATCTGAAAATCCGACTTTTTCAACAGAATCGGCCGATAGCGACCAGCACGCTGGCCCATGTCAAACCGGACACCTATACCTCGTTAATTTATACCGGTGCCAAGCACCTACCCCACTTGCGCAGCACCCGGGTAAGACAACACGGCCTCCAACCAAGAATCTACTGCTACGCTCAAATCTTCACGCAGGAGTCGCGATGCCAATCTCAGCCCGCTCTTCTCTGCTTTCAATATCAGTAGAAACATCAAGCCCTCTAAGCTTCGACGGTCGAGCCTTAAGTGGCTGAAATAGTACAAGGGAGAAGGGCGGTCAGCGTTGTGTTTGAATGACCGGCGGCGCGAGCCCGGAGCAATCTATATGAGTCTTGCAGGTAAGACGGTCCTGTTTGTTTACTATACGTACAGCCAGCAGACGCGGCAGGTGGTCGAGGTCATGACAGATGCTCTGCGCGAACGAGGCTGCGAGGTACGACTGGCCAGGTTGGAGTTCACGGACCCCCGGTACGCGGGCCGGTTCTCCAGCTTTCCTCTGCGCCATGTGTACCGCGACATTTTCGGCATGATTCTCCCGCAACTACGGGGTGTGACCGGTCAGATCGTTATCCCGGATGAGGCTCGCGACAGCCACTTCGACCTGGTCTGCATCGCATCGCCGACTTGGTGGCTGCACCCCTGCATGCCGATTCGTACGTTTCTTGAGTCCGACGTCGCTGGGACACTGCTTGCCGGAAATCGCTTTGCCGCCGTTGCAGTGGCCCACCGCTATTGGCGTGATGACTTGAAAATCCTGAAACGGCTCGGCGTTAAACGAGGCGGCAAATACGTGGATGGCAGCCACTTCACTGCTGGCGGTGGCCCAGTTGATTCGATGCTGGCGCTGCTCAGCTTTCTCTCGACGGGTGTCACCAAGAATCGCTACTTGGGAATAAAGATTCCGCCAGCAACTCTGCCGCCCAGCTATGTCGGGCAGGCGCGGGCGTTCGCGAACGGTCTAGCAGATCGGCTCGCCGAGGTGAACAACTTATGATCACCCCAAATGCTAGAAGAAGTTGGCGACGCATTTGGTTGGTGAAAGTTTTGGCCGCGGAGGGATTTGCGAGAACGTATCCATTTAGGCGTTTCTTTCACAGTTCGCATCGGTCGCGCCTTGGGCGGGCAACTCGGTTCAATCGATTGGCCGTTATTGGCTGTTCTCTGCCGATCATGGTTACAACGCGTGTTGGTCAAATCCGATGCAATCGCTGGTCACCACTCCATACTAGGTAGCTCGACAGCCGGAAAACCTGGCAGTTTGGTGATATCGCGCAGAGCCTGCCGGTACTTGAGCAGTGCCTTCAATTGCGGCGATGCCAGCGTCGTTTCAGTTTCAGGACCAGAGAGAAGTTCGCTTCCCCGCAACATCGCCACCGACATTGGTGGGCCATCCTCTGTAACGATCAGCCGCGTCAAGCGGACCTTGCGTTCTGACTTTCGGGACATGATTCGATCAATCAATACCTTTAGCTCTCCCGTGATCTCAATCCACCGTTTGGCGTTTGTTTTCCCCTGAAGCACCCAAATTTGGCCATTGCGGACGTCTCGTTCGTCCATCAATCGCGTGTCCGTTACACGCTGGCCGGCCAGCTCGCAAACCTCCTCGTGCGATAAAAATTGAATGCTCATGAGCTATTCCATGCCGCGCGTGGCGGCAGAAGGTGGGTATTTGGAGTTCAGATGAAGGGCGTGTGGCACGCTTTGAAGGTGAGCTACGGTTTATTGGTTCATCTCGCCAGTTGCGTTACACACTCTCTCCCCTGAGGTGACTGGTGGGGTGAACCCTTATCGGCGCGGACCTTTGTAGATGAGCCAGAGCATGTAAAGCGGGGCTGCTATCGGTAGGAGGATCATCAGTAATCCCCCCAACCCAAGCCCTGAATGTATTCAGTTTGGCGAGTGCGCAGTTTCTTTCAATGATCGACAGCGAGGAAAAGGCAGCTATTCTCGAATTCATCGCCGGTCAATACGGGATCACTTTCCAAGTTGCCTATGCAGAAGTTGCTCAGTTACACACCACGCCCTGGCCTAAAACCGGGGCCGAGGACGTAGAAGGATGCCACCTTGGCGTGCATGGAAGAGAAACAACCCATGGCTAACGAGAAAGTTGTAGTGACGACCGACACCAAAAATGAAGGCATGTCGCCTGAGCCCGCAAAGGTGCCGGCCATAAAACAAGTTCCCAAGGCTCCCCCTAGACCTACTATAGGGGCAATTACCGTTACAATCGGGACCGCAAAGCCAGCCCTCACTGGCCTTAACGGATAGGAAGCGTGGGGGGGCCGGCTGACAGGCGAGCTTGGGCGATGCTGGTGGCGAAGGTTATTACTGTTTGCCTTCGGCACCTTCGCTGGCTTGATAGACCTTGGGATTTTCTGTGGGCATGGGGGAGCCTTGGCTGATGTTCGGCTACAGTAGGTAAGTCATCGAAATGGAGATCGGACATGCAATGCTTAATTTGCCAGGCGGCTTCTAAAATTGTTTACATGACAGGATGCTGGTCCGAGGTCAAATGCTCGGCCGGATGTGGACACTTTAGGGTCTCAGCGAACCTCGTTGCGAAAATGAAATTTAAAAGTGAACTCTTTGACATTGTACGAACAAGACAATGGCTTGAGATGTCTCGGAACGAGGGGCCAATGCCGTTGATATCGACCTACGATTACAACGTTTCTTTATTGCATCGTGCCACTAAATAGTGATTTTGCAGCTTGCCGAGTCGTTCTAGGAAATCGATCGAGGTAGGTGAGGGCGGGTCAGGTGGTTAGCGAGACTTTCAGTCGTCACATTCACCGGTCCATCAATACCATTAGCCCGTGAGGGGAGACCTCGCGGGCTAATGGGCAAAACATGTTCAAAAAAAGCGCACTAAGGCGCGCACAAACCGAAAATCACAGGTAAGGCTTAGCCGCCAATCTGGTGGCTTACAGCATTCTCTTGTTGGTTAAGGGTCCTTTGCTCCTGCTTGGTGATATGTCCGCTATTTTGGCTAGCCATGCTCCGTTCTTCCTGACGAATCTGATGGTCTTCCTTATGTAGATTGGCTGCTTGCCCCTTGGTTATTTCACCCTCTTTGACTTCGTTGCTGATTCGCTTGTTCTGGTTGGCCAGACGACCATTTACTTCGGCTCTACGGGGGTGATCTTTTTGCCACTGGCCTTCAGCAGCCATTACATTGCCGGCAGCCACGCCAACAAATGCGGACAACAAAATAGCAGCAAGCTTTTTAGACATATTTGATTCCAGGTGAGGGCTTTAAAGGCTGGCCGGTTGTCCTGCTCTGCACCAGCCATGTAGATACTGCGTCATCCCTAGTCTCGTAGACACGATTCAGTCCCGACAGTTCATCTTTCAAAGCGTCCATGGGGATGCTCGTGGCTGTCTCCAGTCAGGCGCCGTGTTGCGGTCTAATGAAACCGGACACCCATTTAGGTGAGAATGCTCGCCAGATCCTCCCAAATGCCGGCAAACAAGCCGGCGTTTTTGCGTCTGCGCTTAATCTGACCATGGATCGGTTCCAGATCAACACCCGGCTGCGCATGGCGGCGTTCATCGCCCAAGTGGGCCATGAGTCGGGTCAGTTCCGCTATGTGAAGGAGCTCGGGGGCGACCAGTACCTGAGGAAGTACGACGCCGGGCTGGTGGCCCAGCGGTTGGGCAACACACCAGAAGCCGACGGCGATGGGCAAAAGTATCGCGGGTGCGGGCTGATCCAGATCACAGGCCACGACCAGTCTGATCTGACCTTGATCGCCAATGCTGGCGCCGCACAGGCCAGGCAGGCACTCGAAAAGCAACAGGTAGCCGAACGGGCGCTCGCCGCACTCGACCAAAAAGCTCAGAAGGAAAAGACCGATGCTCTCACTGAGAATGAAACTCTGCGCCGCGCTGTTGCCGATGGTGCTCGCCGGCTGCGCATCGCGGGAAGTTGTCGTGCCAGTGGCGGCGACGTGCCCAGCACCGCCAGCGCCATCAGCCTGGACCCTGGCGGATCCTTCGAACTCGCTCCAGCTGCTGGACGAGCTGTTTTCGATATCCGAGCCGGGATCATTGCCGATCAAGCAGCCCTGAGGGCGCTGCAGCGTTATGTCGGTGAAGTTTGCGTTAAGTGAGGAGTGCGCGAAAACGTGCGATTAGAGTCCGGAATAGTTCTGAGCTTGCCGGGCTGCTTTTTCTTTTTTGTGGTTCTTCATGTCAAGTCTGGCGCCACAAGCTATGACGATGACTCCGAAGATGACCAACAAAATTATTTGACTGGTAGGCATGGCCCGCTCCTTGTAAAAAAACGCCCATTGAACCCACAGCCGTGGCCCTTGCCAAATTGAAGGGGTTACAGCATGTTTCAATGGAGAGCGCGCCGTTGGCTGAGCGTCGGCAGCGGATCGGCTATGGGTGGGAGTTGGTTGCGTCGGTTGGCGTGTGTCGATAGGGATTGTGTTCGTTCGGCAGGACGCCGGGGGAGGGGCTGAGGTGGGGTGAAGTGTTACCGGAACTAAATAGTATTCCAAAAACACAGAACCCCTGAACCTCTTTAAGAAGGTCAGGGGGGCTGCGTCTCCGTAGTCCAGCCTGGCTGTTTTCTGGTCTTACCGCTCGAAAGAAAAGAACGCAGAAACTACAGGTTATGTCATCGAGTCATTCCAGAAGTCCACGGCAGCCGTGTCAGCGTTGGTTCCAAATTTCCAGATAAAACTCGGTTTCACGAACTCAGTGGTTCGTAAACTGCTGGTATCACCACCGCCGCCCGCCACCGCATTATCTAGTATGGAGAACAGCACCGCTGACGCCGAGTTCACTCCAGCGTAAAGCGGTCCTTCGATCCAGCCGTCCAGAAAAAACGCTGATTCGCCGGCGAGAAACACGCGGCGGTATGGTTGCGGAATGACTGTGGTGCCAGTCTCCTCATCCTTGTACCTTTCTGGGCTAACCACCGTGTACTGAAACGCCAGAATCGCATTGTAATTATATTGCCCCGCCAGTAGGAGCCGGAAGGCACCCTGAATATAGGGCTCATTATGCCATTCAATTTTGAAGGTGTTGTCCCCACCAATGCCTGCGCCCAAAAAACTATGATTGATAGTGTTTCCGATATCATTTAAATCGGTGGCGCCAAGATTGTTGGAGGACATGCCAATGTAACTCAAGGTCAGCTGATTGGTCGCCAAGTCCCACTTTGGGGGGGCGATAGGGGTATAGTAGGGGATCGGCAATGGCAAGGGGTGATAGCGCAGCGAGTCAAACCCATTCTGATAGGTTAGCAATACCGAGTATTTTGATGCGTCTGCATTCGGGAAAATTGCCGTTTGCCCCAGCAAGCGGTCAGTCACGATCCATCGTACTTTCTGACCATCGGCTGTCGGCCAATCGGGATTAGACAATAAAGTACCGTCCGTTGCGGCCCAAATTTTGGTGGAAGGATAAAACTCCACATTGCGAATCGACTCCCGGATTTGCTTGGTGTAAAGAGTCAGAGGGAAGTTAAGATCGCTACCAAATGTTCCAAAAGGGCGGGGGAACCCCACCGTAGTGCCTTCGTCGAGTAACATGGGCTGCATCATGGCGGGATTGCCCGTGGCCACGATAACATAATCGAACTCTTTGCTTGTAACTGTGCCGGCATCTACATAGCTGACGGAAACTGTATCTGTTAGCAGCCGGGTTATGCCAAACGCAGCGCTCATGATGACTTTAATATTCGGATTCAAATCAGTACTAAGCTTAAGGAATGACTCGGCGAATCCTGAAGACGTGAACTCAGGCCCCCACCGATACAGTGCCTCATAATCCCACACGTCATAGCGAATAAAGTCCACCATGGACGTTGGAAAGTCCTGTCCCATCCCGCCGGTACCAAATCCAACCGCCTTGAACATTCTGACGTCACTTTCCGTCCAGCTAGGCTCTCCTTCGGGCTGCGGGGCCTGCAATTGGGTCCGGACAAACATCTCCAGACTGACCTTGTCGAATTTTTCGATAATTGCGCTCCAGTACGCTTTAATACGCGTCTCTTCCTGTGCTGTGAGCGTCGGCTGTTTTAGTACCCCCGCGGTGTGCTCTAGCGTCCAGAACACTCCAGTATCAGTATCGACCTCAATCGTTGTTTCGCGAATGAACACCTCGTCAAACTCGCCTCCGAGAGTATCGACACGTGCTGGTAGTCCGAAACTGGCGACAGCTGGGTCAGAAATCCAGGTTGAGGTGTTGCCTTCGACATTCAGTGCCGTCGCGACGATGCCAGGATTGGGAAATGGTTGAAAGATTGGATTCGCTGTACCGACGGTCTTCTTGAAATAGTGCCACATCAATTTTGCCGTATCAGGAAAACGCATTGCGCCCATTTCTGCCGGATCGGCCCCGGCTGCCAGCCCCGTGAACTCTTCGGTGAAACATCTGCCGCCAATGCGCCCCGAGGCCTCGAAGAGGGTCGGCGTCAACCCGCAGCGGGTGAGTTCGTAGAGGGCGCAGAGCCCGGACATGCCGGCGCCAATAATGGCCACTCGGGTTCCTTTCTGCGTGTCATTCAATACTGCAAATGGGGCATCAGGATTAGGTGGAGCCTCAGGGTTAGCAGTACTAAAACCATCTCGAACGATTGCCGCGTAATTCGCAGCATAGACGTCCACAATACGAGTGACGCCAGTATTAAGTTGGTTCAAGGTCTTCGGTAAACGCAAAGCTCGCTTCCGGCTCCCAAACGGTACAATTGAATTAACGAAACCGCCAAATGCATCATAGGTAGGAAATGACATGATCGCTCCTTTTATCAAGTGCGCGGTTTTAGGCACCATCTGTTAATGGTGGGAAGCCGCAGTACATCACTGTTATGAGGGTCGCCTCGGTATATACGGGCGTAAGTAATCCTTGACTTTTTCCTGCTCCAATACTGCGCTTGCTTCTGCTTCTTGTAATATCTCTGCCAGAATACTCAAGGTGAAACTTGAGGAGACAAATGTAAGTAACAGCAAAGTTATCCGTGCAAACGCCTACTTTCCGACTCGGAAAATATTTGTTATTTAGGTAACTGGTTAGGTTGGATCCAACCGCAATGGATCCAAGGGTAGCCCCGTCTTGATCGTTTGCTAAATAACATTAGGGAATTAAAAGAATTCCCAAAAGAGTTATAGAAAGACGAAGCTGAGGGGGCGGTGATTTGCGGGTTTTGGATTGTGCTCGGTTGGCCGGACGCCGGGGGAGGGACCCAAAAGGGGGGCTTTTTCGGGTATTCGCTATTTCCTGTTCATCTCTGTAAGGCACCGTTTGCAGCGATGTCACCGCTGGACTCAGCCTTGTCCCTCCCAGCCTTTGCACGTAATCGCGCATCATCTGGAAAGGGTGGAGGAGCTTGCGCCTTTCTGACAGGCAACAAAAAGCCCGCGCACGGCGGGCTTTCTGCATGGGGTCAAATCCTTTTGTCTGTTCAATTTGCGCTGCATTCTGTGAGAACTTCGTGAAAACCATGTCACTGAAACGAAAAGTATCCGGTCCAAGCCAATAAACTATTTTTGTTGATGCAGGTATTTTTGTATTGCATCCACTTCAAGTTTGCTTGGCATTGCACCGTTGTCAGATTTGAAGCTGGTGCCAGCCCAATGCGGCATTGGCGTCTTCAAAGGCTTTCCATGATCGTCGATACCGCTAAGCACGGCTCGCTCAAATATTTTTGATTTCCACTCACTGGCATCTCCGGCCAGCTTAGGTGCTGATCCCCCCATGCCTCGAGGCCCATGGCAGACACTGCAGTTATCTTGAAAAAGTGCTTCTCCATCTGGAGTTGATGCCATGGTCGATGAGCAAGAGAGTAGGGTCATGATTGCAAGAACTGCGCATTTCATTGTTGGCTCCTTGACGCCCCAGCAGCGACGCCGACTGCTTTGGGGAACGCTACGTGAGAGCGTAGCAGCAGGCGCATGAGGAGAGGGCGCGAGGACTGCGGATAATTAAAAAGCCACGCATTGGGCCGGTCTTCTATGCCAAGAATCCTAATGAAAGCGATAGTTGCCGCCACAGCTGCTGCCCTTCCACAGGACCTGGTTGTGTCCCTCTCGCACGGTCACACCATGCAGATCATGGTTCACTTGACGCAGGAATGTTTAGTAGTCACGCATTGAAGGTGCTCGGCGTTGAGTCGTTCGCATTCTGCATTAGCCTCTATTCGGTTTGGATAGCAGGCTTGAAGCCTGCACTTATCGTCATTGTCGTAAATGTTGAATTCGACAGAGTCGGTCGTGCAGTAGAAGCGTGATCCGTTGCGCGTTGATCCGGTTTCCTTCGGTACCGCGGGGACAACGACGAATCTCGACATCATGTTTTTCCCCTCTAGCAATAGTGTGTCAGTGAGCTTAAGGGATAGCGGCTATTGGCCACTGGATCAAGTGAATGCCTTGAAAATCCGATAAGCAGTCCGCCGCAACCAAAACTCATTTCGATTCACCGTGGTGACTACTACTCAATCATGCGGATCAGGAGCAACGGGGGAGGGGGGCGTATCTAGGCTGCAAGGGCACGCCCTGGCACAGATCCAGGTTCTGGTGGGGTGATATCGTTACTCTTTATAGATCGTCGCTACCAGCGGCATAGCGGGGAACCAAAGCCAATCACCGTCCTGGACTGGGGCGTCAAAGTTCCGGTTCACCTCGAACAAGTGGTTACAGTCTGTCCCGTTCGTATAGGACAGCTCAATACTATGGGTAGATTGCCAGCCTTCAAAACCTCCCGTTTGCAGACCAAGCCATCCGGCTCGCTGCACAATCCCGCCAGTGATTTCGGCCCCCCTGTGAAGCGATCGTCCGGCCGGGCTGAAATGAAATGGAATGCTGGGTAGTCGAACCAAGTCGCCATTCACCGTGTAAGCCATGATTTCTGCTTTTTTATATTCCATAGGCCTTACCCTGGTTTCACTTGACTCACCAATACCGGCAATCAGCCACTATTTCAATACCTGCCAATGCGAGGCACTAAAATTTCCAGATCCATTCCGTCGCTGGGGGTTCATTACGGGCCGGTAGCAGCCGAGCTGGTATTGCTCGGTTTCAACGCGCGCATGGTCACCATGGGCTTGTGATTCCAGGGCGATTGCCAACCCCAGCGGCCGACTGTTGCCAGCCTCGCGCCGCTTGCCGACTATCTGCAGCCTCGAGGCTTGTTCGCTGTTCGGGCGTAGAATAAGTGCGCTACCTCATCAATAGGAGCCGCGTATGCAATCCGACCAAGTGAGTACTCAGGCCGCTGAGAACAGAGCCGTCTGGGATCAATACTTTTGTGCTGCATTGATTGCGGAAAGCAATCTGACGGCACCGGTTATCGGAGGTCCAAATTCGAGTCACGAGGACAGGCAAAATCTGTTGGTCGAAAGAGCTACCGTACTCGCTGACAAGATGATGGAACATAGAAGATAAACAAAGCCCAGCCATTGCGCTTAATGCTGTTCATTTAAGCGATGTGATCCACTGTAGGAGCGAGCTTGCTCGCGATGGTTGTTACAGATAGCGCGTGGTTACAGGCTAAACGCAGCGCTCTTGAATCCATCGCGAGCAAGCTCGCTCCTACAAAATCCTTAACTGAACAGCATTAAGCCATTGCGCTGGGCTTTTCACATCTGGAGCCACCCTGGCTTCCTGCGACGAAATGGCCGTGAACCCTTGAGACGATCCCAGCGTTCGGCCAGCCATGGCCATCGGTGCAACCACCGTCGGCGAGTACGACCCGGGCAGCGGTGCGCATCACCTCACACCATCACCGAGCAGACCGGCCGTGCGAAACCGTCTACTAAATGTAATGGTTTTATATAGTTGGGATAGCTGCAAGCTCAACCCCGAGGGAGCTATTGGTCTTATCGTAAAAAAATATATTGTTGGTTTTTGATTTGCCTGGGATTAGAGCTAATGTTTCCTGTAGGGCTTAGCTAAAAAGGGTGGGAGTTGTGAATAAATTAACTGCTC
This sequence comes from Pseudomonas sp. ASL7, assembly GCF_056680375.1. Lineage (NCBI taxonomy): Bacteria > Pseudomonadati > Pseudomonadota > Gammaproteobacteria > Pseudomonadales > Pseudomonadaceae > Pseudomonas > Pseudomonas sp. ASL7. Next base: position 1,212,802 of record NZ_CM155279.1, read on the forward strand.
CAATTGTTGTTGCATTGTTCATGGCTGGCTGCTCTTCTTCCGGCCACTAAGCTGCAACTGACGGCCACGCTGCCACGCTGCCGCCAAGCAGCTGAGCGGCAGCGAAATAAGCACTATGGTGATGTGTCGGAAGCTGGATTATTACCAATCATGTATTGTGTGTTGTGTATTAAAAGTACGATAAAAAATGTAATAAAGTTTGCAGTGATGTCGTTGCGATCTGGCAACTAATAACAAGTTTTCTCTTAATCTTAAGTAGTAATGGTGGCGAGTTCTTGAGTGCTGGCTGTCTGACGCAGGTGAACAGCTCGATTTTGGTGCGTCAAATTTTTCAGCGGTCTTGCCATACCAGGCTCCGGCGGCGGCTTGGCAGGCATGCGGCGCGCAATACCCGTGCGCAACGCGCCTACGGACCACCATTCGTCGCTTATGAAATGGCGCGCCAAATATACGACTATTCATGGCTTGAGGATTGCAAAGGACGGCGTTGTTGGCGCCAGATCGACGTAATTCTGACGCGAAAACAACTACACTAGGCTTAAGAATTGCCAGCAATGCGCTGTGCCAGTCACCGGAGGATGTAACGTGTCAACTCTCAATGAAATCGCAGCGAACCACGCGAAAATGGCTAAAGCATCGGCAGGAGAGTCGACCGAATTATCCGAGCGACAAACCCAAAGGGTGGGTGGTTTTGAAGTTCCATCCATCGAGTCGCAACAACACGTTCCACTGCATCTCATCGTCGGTGCTCAAGACAACCACCAAGCACCGGTAATCGGCTACTTGTGATGGCTGCGCGGGATCGAGTGAAGTAAATATTCCTTTGGTGGCGCCGATACTTCCGTATCCCCTATCAACGGAGTAACCATGCTGCGCTGGCGTTCGGCTCTGGTGAATAAGGGTTGGCAGGCGACGGCTGATGCAAACCCTTAATTCTTTCACGCCGCCATTTTCGCGGGGCAGCGGCTATTGATCCGGATCAGCCCCGCGCCGATCTTTTCCGGAAGGGTTGCCGGTATCGACAAGCCTTCTCTCTAACAGGACATTTTGAAGTGCCTGCCGGGCTTCCGGGTCCAGTTGATGCTCCCTCTCCTTGAGCTCAAGCAAGATTGGGCTGGACCAAGCGCGATAGGTTTGTTCGGCAGTACGAATGGGTGCCATCGATCTCCTCCTGATTAGACGTCATCCAACAAAGGCGCTGCAGTTCTACGCGTTAGAAACCCTAGTTGATGAACCTGTTTGCTGCCATTAAATGACAGGGGTTCTTCGCACCCGAGGACGGGCGGGGGGATGCACTCAAGCGCATGTCGTTGCGAGAAATCATGCCGTCAGGGGCTGAACCGAGCGCACTCGATTCAGCCCACCGAAGCTTTCAGCTAAACGAATGGTTGACCGGTAAATCCACGAGGCAATCTTTGCAGTCCGGGCATCGCCGTCAGACGCTGCACCCAGGCTGCGCGCCAATCGTTGGCGGTGTGGGTGACTTTGGCTTTGCGTGCGGCTCGGCGTGCCGCGTTGCGTTCGTTGCGGCGCGCCTCTTTGAACGCGTCGGTGCTTCGGCAGCTTCTGCATTTGACGCGAGTCAGTTCGGTGCTTGAGGTGAGGTTACTGCCTTTGTGACCGCAGGCCAGGTGGCCGCCAACTTTGTAATGAGTGACCATAAGATGTCTCCTTCATGACATGTGATCGTTTGACCTCCGGGCGGCGACGTTCGTTGCGTGCGCAACAGGCAAAAAAAAGCCCAGCGTGGAGCCGAGGCGGGGTGTTTTCGGAGACGATCAGGCAGGGACGCACTCGGTGACGGGACGTCGCCGTTCATGCGTCCTGAATCAGACCCTGTACTCGCGTCGCGTGTCCGGATCGAATCATCTGAACCTTGGCAGAGGCGGGTCTACAGGTTTGAGTGAAGACAGTGTGTTGCGAATCAGTGGTGCGTCCTTTTCGATATCGTTCAGGCGATCACGAATTCTCAGGGCAGTCGGGTGTCCGCCTTGATGATCAACCCAGTCGGCGATCTCCTTGCATGCCGCTGCCAAGCGAGCCTGGCGAGAGTCGAGCAGGGTGAGCAGGGTGGTGATGGACTCTTTTTCGGACATGGCAAACACCTCCGTTCAAGAAACCTGGCAAATGGCAACAAAAAGCCCGCTGGGAGCGAGCTTTCTGCCGATGGGGTCGCTGATCCTTCAGCAGTTTTCAGTATAGACCCGGAAAAGGCAGGTGATTTTTCAGCCTTGTCGGGCTGTCACGTGTGACCTTGCGTTCAGCTGTCGACATTCTCGTTGGGCGTCTTCTTCACGATCAAAGCCATCACCGATAAAGCCGCGAGTGCGCGTATCGGCGATGCGGTACCAGACGGCGGCGTCAGGTGGCAGATGACCGGCGTCTCCTGCTCGGCGGCCGTGGATGATGATTTTGTTGCAACGCTTCACGACAAAAATGTCTTCCATGGCTCACCGCAGCAGATTCGTTCAGATCAACTATAGAAGCCATTTGCAATCGTGCAAAAAATAGACAGGTCAGTTCGTCGGTTCAGTCCTTTCGATCATCTTCTCCAGGTACATCGCCAGTCCGGCTTCCTCGGCTCTGAGTCCTTTGCGCATTCTTGGCCGAGGCAGTTCCGCCAGCGCTCCCAGCATGAATCCATCGAGTACCGCCGGATGGATGTAGCACTTGCGGCAAACGGCCGGGGTATTGCCTAACTGCTTGGCGACGTTCTTGACCATCTCCACAACATGCCGCTTGGCATCCGACTCCGGCTCCCATTGCAGTTTGCGCAACAGCGCTAACGCCAGCACGCTGCCGGCCCAGGTTCGATAGTCCTTAGCGGTGAAGTCGGCACCCGTGAGGGTTTGCAGGTAAGCGTTGACGTCAGAGGAGCTGACAGTATGTCGCTCACCGTTTTCATCGAGGTACTGAAACAGGTTTTGCCCGGGAATCTCCAGGCAGCGCTTGATGATCCGCGCCAGTCGCCGGTCTTTCACAGTGATCCGATGCTCGACGCCGCTCTTGCCGCGAAACTGGAACAGGATCGCGCTGCCGTTGACCTCGACGTGACGGTTGCGCAGGGTGGTCAGGCCATAAGAGCGGTTGTCCCGTGCGTACTGCGAATTGCCGACGCGGATCAGCGTTGTATCGAGCAGGGTAATGACTGTGGCCATGACCTTGTCGCGACTGAAGCCGGGAGCGGCCAGTAAGGCTTCCAGTCGTTTGCGCAGTTTCGGCAAGGCCAGGCCGAAGTCCCGCAGACGCGAGTACTTGTCGGCATCGCGCACCTCTCGCCAGCGCGGGTGATAACGGTATTGCTTGCGACCTCGGGCGTCACGGCCGGTGGCCTGCAGATGGCCGCACGGGTCGGCACAGATCCACACATGGGTATAGGCCGGCGGTACGGCGAGGGCATTGATGCGTTTGATTTCGTCTTGATCGGTGATGCGCTGACCTGCCGGGTCTAAGTAGTAGAACTTGCCACGCAGTTTCTTGCGGGTAATGCCGGGCTGGGTGTCGTCGACGTAACGCAGGTCGGGGGGCAGCACATCGGGCAGCGCGGTATCGGGCATGGCGGTAGTCCTTGGCCTGCAATCAGTGACCGTTACAGCCATTGACCGCAGGCTTCTACAGACGTGCCAGCGGATTTACGCCAGCACCGCCACTGCCTTGATTTGCGCCCAGAGTTGCTGGCCGGGGTGCACGCCCATTTGGTCTCGGGAGTAGCGAGTGATCCGCGCCAGCAGCGGTGTGCCGTCAGCCTCCAGGCGGATCAGCACGTGAGCGGCGTTGTCCGCGCCCATTTCACTGATCACGGTGACCGGGAGGCGATTGAGGATGCTGCTTTGCTCGACGCTTTGCAGACTCAGGCTGACATCCCGCGCTTGAACCTTGCAGCGCAGCGCCTGGCCCGCAGTCATCGGTGAGTGAGTGACGCGAATGTTCAGGTGCGTGCCGGGCAGTTGCAGGGTCAGCAATTGGTAGTCAGTGTCATAGGCACTGACGCGTCCCTCGATCACCACGCCGGCGTCGTCGCCCAGCGCCAAGGGCAGATCAAGACGCGCCAGGGTTTCGCCAATCGGGCCGCTGGCCAGCGCCTTGCCATTGCTGAGCAGGACGAGGTGATCGGCCAGTCGCGCGACTTCATCCTGTGAGTGGCTGACGTACAGCACCGGGATGTCCAGTTCATCATGCAGTCGTTGCAGGTACGGCAGGATTTCGCTTTTGCGTTGGGCGTCCAATGCTGCCAGCGGTTCGTCCAGCAGCAACAGTTTCGGGCTGGTGAGCAGGGCGCGGGCGATACCGACACGTTGACGTTCACCGCCCGAAAGGTGTTGCGGATGGCGACCCAGCAAGTGGCCAATCCCGAGCAATTCAGTCGCATGAGCCATATCGACGCGGCGCTGTTGTTTCGGGATTCGCTTAAGGCCGAACTCCAGGTTGGCCAGTACCGACAGATGAGGGAACAGGCTGGCTTCCTGGAAAACGTAACCCAGCGCGCGTTTGTGCGGCGGTACGAAAATCTTTTTGTCGCTGTCCTGCCAGACTTCATCGTTGATCTGGATGAAGCCCTGATCAGCCCTTTCCAGGCCGGCGATACAGCGCAGGCAGGTGGTCTTGCCCGAGCCCGAATGGCCGTACAGTGCGGTGACGCCGCGGCCGGGCAATTGCAGATCCACCTCCAGGGAGAATCCCGAATAACGCAGTTTCAGCTGTGTCCGAATCATCAATCAGCTCCAGCCCGCTTTGGTTTTGCGGCTGGAGTAAAGCGCCAGCAATACCGCAAAGGAGAACACCAGCATTGCCCCGGCCAGCCAATGGGCCTGTGCGTATTCCATGGCTTCGACGTGATCGTAGATCTGCACCGAGACCACGCGGGTCTTGTCGGGAATATTGCCGCCGATCATCAGCACCACGCCGAATTCACCGACGGTATGGGCGAAGCCGAGAATGGCCGCCGTGATAAAGCCCGGTCGGGCCAGCGGCAGGATCACGCTGAAAAACGTATCCCAAGGATTGGCGCGCAAGGTCGCGGCCACTTCCAGAGGGCGCGTGCCGATGGCGGAAAAGGCGTTTTGCAGCGGCTGGACCACGAACGGCATCGAGTACAGCACCGAGCCGATCACCAAACCTGTAAAGCTGAACGTCAGGGTGCCGAGCCCCAGTGACTGGGTGAAGTGGCCAACAAAGCCGTTAGGGCCAAGCGCCAGCAACAGATAGAAGCCAATCACGGTGGGTGGCAGCACCAGGGGCAGGGCGACGATCGCACCGACCGGGCCGCGCAGCCAGGATTGGGTACGCGAGAGCCATAAGGCAATCGGTGTGCCGATAACCAGCAGGATGGCGGTTGTCAGGGACGCCAGCTTCAGGGTCAGCCAAATGGCGGAAAAATCGGCACTCGAGAGCGTCATTTAGAGTTGGTAGCCATAGGATTTGATGACCGCGGCGGCTTTTGGACCTTTGAGGTATTCAACCAGCGCCGTGGCGGCCGGGTTGTCCTTGCCTTTGTTGAGGATCACCGCGTCTTGCTTGATGGGGTCGTGCAGGGCAGCCGGAACAATCCATGCCGAACCACCGGTGACTTTGCCGTCTTTGTAGATTTGCGACAAGGCTACAAAGCCGATTTCGGCGTTGCCGGTGGACACGAACTGGTAGGCCTGGGTGATGTTCTGGCCTTCAACAATCTTGTCTTTGACCTTGTCGGTCAGGCCCAGTTTGGCCAACACCTGAGTCGCGGCCAGACCATAAGGCGCGGCTTTCGGGTTGGCGATGGACAGGTGTTGATACTGATTGTCGCTCAGCACTTTGCCCTTGGCATCGACGTAACCTTCCTTGGCCGACCACAGCGCCAGGGTACCGATGGCGTAGGTGAAGCGTGAACCCTTGACCGTGTCGCCTTCGCTTTCAAGTTTTTGCGCGGTGGTGTCGTCGGCCGACAGGAACACTTCGAACGGCGCGCCATTCTTGATCTGGGTGTAGAACTGGCCGGTTGCGCCAAAGGAAGTGACCAGTTTGTGCCCGGTGTCTTTCTCGAAGTCAGCAGCGATAGCCTGAATCGGCGCGGTGAAGTTGGCGGCGACTGCCACCTGGACTTCAGCTGCCTGGGCCGACCCGAAGGCGAATACGGCGATCAGGCTCGCAAGACAAGTGGGGGCAAAGCGTGAGGCACGAAAGGTCATGAAACGGCTCCATGTTAGGCAATTGCGGCGAAGGGCGAAAACGCTATATAGAGGAATATATAGCGAATGGTCTGTAAACGGAATGTTCTGGATACGCATTGCTTGGGGCACGCTTGCGTTCAATGTAGGAGCGAGCTTGCTCGCGAAGGACTTGAGAGCAACGCGTTTATTCAGGAAGAACGCATTATCGTTAACGTCCATCGCGAGCAAGCTCGCTCCTACATCGAACGCGGCCTAATCAGGCATAGGTCAGCTTCGCCAACCCATCCTCCGCCAGGCGCCGAGTCAGCTCGGCCGTGGTCATTTCGACGCCCAGGGTGAACGCCTGCCCGGCCCAGAGATTACTGAAGTCCGCTTCCCCCTTGGCCCGCAGCGGCATCAGCGCACCACCGGCCAGCGGAAAGGCCGGGGCTTTGTCAGACATCGGCCCGAGCTCACGCATCACTCGATTGAGAATCCCGCGCGCCGGGCGTCCGGTGAAAATATTGGTGACCGCTGTCTCGCTTTCCCTGGCCGTACGCAGCGCCTTGTGATGAGAGGCGCTGACCTTGGCCTCTGGCGTGAACAAATACGCGGTACCTACTTGCACTGCCGAAGCGCCCAACAGAAAAGCCGCCGCGACACCGCGTGCATCAGCAATGCCGCCCGCCGCAATCACCGGCACTTTCACCGCGTCGACAATCTGCGGCACCAAGGCAAATAGACCCACTTGGCTGCTCAAGTCGTCGCTCAGGAACATCCCGCGATGACCGCCTGCTTCGTAGCCCATCGCGATGATCGCGTCACAGCCATGTTGCTCAAGCCAGATGGCTTCTTCTACGGTGGTGGCTGAGGACAGCACCTTTGCCCCGGCCGCTTTGACACGGTCCAGCAAGGATTTTTCCGGCAGCCCGAAGTGAAAACTCACGACTTCGGGGCGAAACTCCTCGATCACTTCGCAGGTCGCGTTATCGAACGGTGCGCGATTGGATACCGGCGTCGGTGCGTCGAAGTCGACACCCAATTCCCGGTAGTACGGTTCCAGCAGATTTTTCCAGTCACGGGCGCGTTGCTCATCGGCGGCGGGAGGCTGGTGGCAAAAGAAGTTGACGTTTATCGAGCGTTGGCTGTGTTGGCGAATCGTCCTCAACTCTTCACGCAACTGTTCGGTGCTCAACATGGCGGCAGGCATGGAACCCAGCCCGCCCGCGTTGCTTGCGGCAATCACCATGGCCGAACCGGTGGCGCCGGCCATGGGCGCCTGGATGATCGGCAGTTCGATTCCGAGCAAATCAAGAATGCGGGTGTCGGGCCATTGGTTCATTTGAAAGGTTCTCCGGCATGAAAACAGGGCAGGGACGGTAGAGCCGGTTTTGTATCATGACTGGTGCAAGGCCGGCCGAGTTTTCAGAGCCGCCGACGGGATAAAGGCCCGGTTTGGCTTAAAGTCGAGTACGGCAAAATGTTGCGTTGTGCTATTTCATCTCGACAAGCTAAGCAATTCCTTTTGGGAGGCAGCAATGTTCAAAGGTATTTTGATCGACAAAGACGACAGCGGTTACCGGGCCACACTGCAAGAGATCAATGACGATCAGCTTCCGGAGGGTGATGTGACAGTGCGCGTCGCGTACAGCACGCTGAACTTCAAGGATGCCCTGGCAATCACTGGCAGCAGCCCGGTGGTGCGAAAATTCCCGATGGTGCCGGGCATCGATCTGGCAGGTACTGTCCAAGTCAGTGGGCATCCGGACTACAAGGTCGGCGACCAGGTGCTGCTTAATGGCTGGGGCGTTGGCGAAGGGCATTGGGGTGGATTGGCGCAGAAAGCCCGCCTGAACGGCGACTGGCTGATCCCGTTGCCGCCGCAATTCAGTGCCGCCCAGGCGATGGCCATTGGCACGGCCGGGTACACGGCGATGCTCAGTATCCTGGCGCTGGAACATAACGGCGTGACGCCGGAACAGGGCGATATCCTGGTCACGGGCGCCAATGGCGGCGTAGGCAGTTTCGCCATTGCGCTGCTCAGCAGGCTCGGCTACCGGGTGGTTGCGTCCACTGGCCGTACCTCCGAACATGACTACCTCAAACAGTTGGGCGCCAGCGAAATCATCGATCGTGCCACGCTGTCCGAACCGGGTAAGCCCTTGGCCAAGGAGCGTTGGGCGGCGGTGATTGACTCGGTCGGCAGCCACACGCTGGCCAACGCCTGCGCCAGCACGAAGGCCAACGGCACTGTCGCTGCGTGTGGGCTGGCTCAAGGGATGGACTTTCCAGCCTCCGTTGCGCCATTTATTTTACGCGGTGTGACACTCGCTGGTATTAACAGCGTGACCCAGCCGAAGGCCAGGCGAGTATTGGCCTGGAGTCGACTGGCCAAGGATCTGGACTTCACCTTGTTGTCGCTGATCAGTCACGAAATCGGTCTGAGCGAAGCGATCGATGCCGCACCTCGATTACTCGCGGGGCAGTTGCGGGGAAGGGTTGTCGTCGACGTCAATCGCTGACAAGGTAGGCGCCGTTGCGGTTCGTCAGGGCCGCAAATCTGAATAACAGGGAGTGGCGCAGCAATGGACATCAAACAGGCCTATGTCGCACCGTTCATCGTTTCGGGGCTGAGGGTACGAACCCTCAACAGCGCGGAACAAGAGGCTGAAACGGCGAAGATTGGCCCGATGTGGGGGCGTCTCTATAGCGAAGGGTTGATTGAGCGGATTGCGCCGCAACAACCCGCTTCACCGGCCTACGGCGTGTACTCCGGGTACGAATCGGATGCGTTGGGGGCGTTCGATGTGACGGCCGGGATTGCTGTTCAGGCACCGGCGCAAGGTTACGAGACAATCCGCATCGAAAACGGCCAATACCTGGTGTTCGAAGGCAAGGGGCCGATGCCAGATGCCGTCATCGACGCCTGGCAGCGAATTTGGGCCTATTTCGAAGCGCACCCGCAGATCAGGCGCCGGTTCGCGACCGACTTTGAAGCCTATACAAGCCCGGATTCCGTGGCGGTGTACATCGGCATCGTCTAAGGCAGTGCTTCTCGCTCCAACAACTGGCGTTTGCGTTCCACGCCCCAGCGATAGCCTGAAAGATCGCCGTCGCTGCGCACCACGCGATGGCACGGAATTGCCACCGCGAGGCTGTTTGCGCCGCAGGCCTGGGCCACGGCGCGGAAGGCTTTTGGTGCGCCGATGCGCTGGGCGATTTCGGCGTAGCTGGCCGTGCTGCCGACGGGGATCTCTCGTAGCGCTTGCCATACCCGTTCCTGGAACGCGGTTCCGCGAACATCCAGTGGCAGGTCCAGGCCAATGGCCGGTGCTTCGATAAAACCGACCACCTTGGCGATCAGTTGCTCGAATGAATGATCGGCACCGATCAGGTTGGCCTGTCGAAACTTGTCCTGCAGATTGCACACCAGTTGGTGTGGATCGTCCCCGAGCAGGATCGCGCAAACCCCGCGTTCACTTTGCGCGACCAGAATCGCCCCCAGGGAGCATTGGCCGACGGCAAACCGAATGTCGTTGTTCTGGCCTTCGGCGCGGTAGTCTCCGGGTTTCATGCCCAATAGCTGATCCGCGGCCTCATAGAAGCGGCTGTTGGAGTTGAAGCCGGCGTCATACAGGGCGTCGGTCACCGAGCCGCCGTTCGCCAACTGTTCACGCACTCTGCGCGAGCGATGGGCCGTGGCGTAACCCTTGGGGGTCAGGCCGGTGACTGCCTTGAATATCCGGTGGAAGTGAAAACTGCTGAGGCCTGCGCTGTCAGCCAGCTCGCTGAGTGCAGGCAAATGCTCGGCGGTTTCAATCTGACGGCACGCGGCTGCCACGATCGCTGCATGTTGCGCGGCGACGTCGCTTTGATCCTTTGTCGCCCGTTTGCTCGGGCGATAACCCGCCGCCTGGGCTTGCTCGGCGGTATCAAAAAATTCAACGTTCTGCGGTTTCGGCAAACGCGCCAGGCTGCTGGGGCGACAGTAGATGCCAGTGGTTTTCACTGCATACACAAACTGTCCGTCTGCCCGGGGATCGCGCGCGACGACGGCGGCCCAGCGAGGATCGTTTTCGATGGCGATTGTTGTCGAGTGGATTGTCATGGCTTCATCTCCGTTGACCCGTTTCATTCAGAGTAACCAGCCGGCAGGCGCAGAACACTCCGGGTCTTGCGGTCGAATTCGAGGGCTTCATCCCGCGGTGCGAAAGGTGAAGTTGATCCGTTGTTCACCCATGCAGGGGTGCTGGCCTTCCTTAATGGGCAGCACGCCGTGATAACGCAACCGATCCACCCCACCCCAGACCACGATGTCTCCATGTAACAGGGGCACGCGTTGGGTTTTTTCGCGGCGTTCAAAACCGCCGAACAGGAACATCGCCGGCAATCCGAGGGACACTGACACAATCGGCGCTGCGTAGGACTTTTCGTCCTTGTCCTGATGCAATGACATCTTGGCCCCAGGGATGTAACGATTGATCAGGCAGGAATCCGGCTCGAAATCGGCAAACCCTGCTGCCCGTGCGGCCGCTTGCGCCAGTTCGAAAAACACCTCGGGCATGCTGGGCCAGGGCTGGCCGGTCTGCGGATCCTGGTGGGTGTAGCGATAACCGCAGCGGTCGGTGGTCCAGCCCAGCGTGCCGCAACTGCTCAAGGCCACCGACATGGTAAAACCACCCGGGGTGATCATCTGTCTTAACGGCGCCGCGGCCAGTACCGCTTGCAGTGCGGGCAGCAAACGTTCTAGCCACGGCAGGGCGAAGCCTCTCAATACGTAGGATTGCTCGCCTATCCGGTCGCGTCTGGGCCGCTGCTCAAGTTCCGCATCGGCAAACAGATCCAGGGTGTTCGGGCTCATGGGGTCATAACGCATCGTGAAAGATGATTCCAAGGGTATGCCGTTTTCCGCTGTGCAGGCGACTTACGCCATGGCGCAGGGTGACGCGGTAATAGCCGCGAACGCCTTTGACCGGGCGCTGGTTGACGGCAAAGACCAGTGCGTCGCCTTTCTTCAGACGGATGACTTGAGGGCGTGACTGCATCCGGGGGCGCTGTTCGGTCAGGACGAATTCGCCACCGGTGAAATCCTCGTCTGGCTCCGACAGAAGAATCGCAACTTGCAGCGGGAAGACGTGTTCGCCATACAGATCCTGATGCAAGCGGTTGTAGTCCTGCGGGCCGTATTGCAGCAACAACGGCGTCGGACGATCCTGACCGGCGGCATGGCAGCGCTCTAAAAACGCCTCATGCGTCTCGGGGAATCGGGTCGCAAGGCCCATCTGTTCGTACCAGCGATTGGCAATCGGCACCAGTCGAGGGTAGAGCGCGCCGCGCAAACGGGCTACCGGGGCGGGCAGTGGGTAGCTGAAGTATTTGTACTCGCCGCGGCCAAAACCATGGCGGGCCATGATGACGTGAGAACGGAAAGGCTCGCGCTGGTTGTAGAGGGCGCTGATGTCGTCGCATGTCTGGTGGCTTAAAAGCGACTGGATGATCGCGCAGCCATCCTGATCGAGTTGTCGTTCCAGCGCGTCCCAGTCGCATGCGACGAAGTGATGCTCACTAAACACATTCTGACTCCTTAACCCAACGTTGAGGTGGTCAGTCTAGGGCGCGGTACCTTCGTTATCACTCCGGTGCTTGCGGTCGAACTTCACCGCGTGGAGCAGACGTCCTTGTTGTCGCTCCGGATCGCTTTACAGCGCTTTGCTGACACTAATCTCGCTGATCACGTCTTCGCTCTGGCCATGAATGGCGTCCAGCGCGGCCTTGGCTTCTGCTTCGGTGCCGTTTTCAAGCTGGGCAAATTCAAAGCGGCGCTCACCGTTGAGTTTGTACTTGATGACGTATTTGGTCGTTTGAGTCACGGTCATTCCTGCCTGTTCTCTTGGTGGGGTGTCACTCAGCTCAGTTTCGAGCTGGAGCGGCGAATGATCTTGATCGAGTGAGTCAGGCTCGGTTTGCGGGTTACGCTAATCGCCTTGCGGCTGACCATGTCGATGGTAATGTTCCAGAACCCGGTACTCGGTGCAGTAATCCGGGCCGGGAAGGTGTCGAATGCACCACCATGGTAAGTGTGCCGGCCGCCATTTTTGAAGCTGCGGAAATTGGCGTCGTTCATCAAGCGGATGTTGCAGGTTTGGGAGCACTGGATGACGACGATGTCGTCTTCGTTGAGGTGCTCGCGCTGGTGGATAAATTTCATGAGGCGCCTCCAGAAGGGCTTTTTCTACAAAATCAAAACGATAGCGTTGGGCGATTGGCGCAGTTTATCAGCCCGAACGGGTTATTATCCGACCGTCGAGGTCCGCTTTGACAATTAAAAACAGTTATTCGCAATTCTATGCGCGATAACAGCAGTGAGCCTCGGAGAAAAACGGCATTTGTGCTGTCGGAGAGGCTTTATCGGAGGATTGGTATGAAGTGGGGTGTAGTGTTACTGCCGTTGGCATTGGCAATGACGGGTTGTGCAACAGTTTCGGAAATCAACGAGTCGCTGCCCACCATGAGCGTGATCTCAGGCAAGAAGCCCCATGAGTACGCGCATTGCCTGAGCGAGAAGCTGGCCGATAGTCGCGGCGCCCTGCAAATCGAGCCACAGAAGGACGGCGTGCGAGTCATCGTTCCGCAGAAATATTCGTCGGGTCCGGCCGCTGTATTCGATATCGAAAACCGCTCCAGCGGCAGCAGCATCAAGTTGCATGAGCGCATCTCCAACGTGCCTATTCGCCCACATGATGTACGCAACGCCGCCACTGAGTGCATATCCGGCTGATAGACTGTCGACCGTCAGCACCAATGCCGTCCAAGCGTCGCTTTGACGGCATTGTCATTTCTGGAGTCGAGCATGAAGCGAGAGCAGGTACGGGAGCGTCATGCAGAGGGTCATATCTCTGCCACTCACGTGATTCAGAACCCGGCAAATTCGGGAGAATGGATCGTGTTTTTCAAGAAAAGCGCCGGGCGCAGCTATTTCCTGGTGGATGAAAACGATGAAGTCGAATCCTTCAGTCGCCTGGACGACTTGATCGAGACCGTGCGCGGGCTTGGGATCAAATTCGCCGAGATTCACATGTAGGGCAGGGCGCCTTACTTGCAGACCACCACGACGGTGCGGGTCTTATAGTTGCCGACGTCGACGCCAAGGGTCTTGTCGCTTTCCTTGGTCGAAGGTGTTCCGTCGGTACCGACGATTCGATAGCCGGTGCCGGCGCAAGAGGCATCGGCTTTTTCGTAGCAAGTGGCCCAGGAGTTGGCTTCTCCGGAGCAGTCGATGCTCAGGCCCTGTTCGCCATTGTTCAGTAAAGTATTTTCGGACGTCGCACAACCGCTCAGGGCCAGCAATGCAATCAGTGGCAGAAATCTAGTCATGTCATTGTCGTCGTCAGGATGATGGGGCTAAGCGTGTGACAGCGCCGGGATCAAAAGGTTATAGCGATTGGCCACTTCGTTGCAGGCAATCACAAAAAAGCCCTGCGCTGCGACAGGGCTCCAGTCGAGTCAGGCCCGTCTCAGGACTTGTCCTTGCCGCGTCGCTTCGGCGCTGCCGGTTGATCCTGCAACACCGATGCCACCTCAATCGCCAACGCTTCGGTAGGGAACGGCCCGGCGATATTCTCGCCGCCGACGCTGTCTACCCACCACTGGCCGTCTTTTGCCTGATTGATCAGGTACCCGTTGACACTCTTTGCTACCGACATCTATCTGCCTCGTTGACTGGTTCTATCGCGCAATGATACCGCCAAATGCACTCAACAGGTGCTGATGGGTGTAGGGTGGTGCGATTGTGTGGTCGTGCATATCTGACGGTCTGTGCTATCAATAAAGGCGCCGAAGCAATCCGGGGAACTATCCGCGAGAATATTTCTCTATGATGGCATCGGTTAGCCAGCGCGGGGCATTGTAAGGTGCACGCCGCCTGATTAGACTGCGACCGAAACTCGTACACACAGCCCTATCAAGGACTTATATGATCAAGAAATGCTTGTTCCCAGCAGCCGGTTACGGTACTCGCTTCCTGCCAGCGACTAAAGCCATGCCCAAAGAAATGCTGCCGGTGGTAAACAAGCCACTGATCCAGTACGGCGTCGAAGAAGCACTGGACGCCGGGTTGACCGAAATCTCCATCGTGACCGGTCGTGGCAAGCGTGCCTTGGAAGACCACTTCGACATCAGCTACGAGCTGGAAAACCAGATCAAGGGCACCGACAAGGAAAAATACCTGGTCGGTATCCGCAAGCTGCTCGACAACTGCTCGTTCTCCTACACCCGCCAGACTGAAATGAAAGGCCTGGGCCACGCGATCCTGACCGGCCGTCCGCTGATCGGCGACGAACCGTTCGCCGTGGTACTGGCGGATGACTTGTGCGTCAACCTCGAAGGCGACGGCGTCCTGACCCAGATGGTCAAGCTGTACAAGCAGTACCGTTGCTCGATCATTGCGATCCAGGAAGTCGATCCGCTGGAAACCAACAAGTACGGCGTGATTGCCGGCGACCTGATCGGTGATGACCTCTATCGCGTTCGCAACATGGTCGAGAAACCAGCCCCGGAAGACGCACCGTCGAACCTGGCGATCATCGGTCGTTACATCCTGACACCGGACATCTTCGACCTGATCAAACAAACCGAGCCAGGCAAGGGCGGCGAAATCCAGATCACCGACGCCCTGATGAAACAGGCGCAAAACGGTTGCGTGATCGCCTACAAATTCAAGGGCAAGCGTTTCGACTGCGGTGGCGCTGAAGGCTACATCGAAGCCACCAACTTCTGCTTCGAGAACTTCTACAAGACTGGCAAGGCCTACTGATAGGGTTTGACCTGCTTGTACTGAAAAAGCCACCTTAGGGTGGCTTTTTCATTTTCCGCCCTCATATCGTCTGCAGCGCTTGCCCAACAGATGTCTGCAGGTATGCTGGTTGCCTGCCGAGGAGATTGAAGATGGCCTACGATTTTGACCTTTATGTGATTGGTGCCGGTTCCGGCGGTGTGCGGGCTGCGCGATTTGCTGCCGGGTTTGGCGCGAAAGTGGCGGTGGCCGAGAGTCGTTACCTGGGCGGTACGTGTGTGAACGTCGGTTGTGTGCCGAAAAAGTTGCTGGTTTACGGTGCGCACTTCGCCGAAGACTTCGAGCAATCTTCTGGTTTTGGCTGGACGCCAGGCGAGGCGAAGTTCGACTGGGCCACGCTGATTGCCAACAAGGACCGCGAGATCAATCGCCTGAATGGCATCTATCGCAACCTGCTGGTCAACAGCGGTGTGACCTTGCATGAAGGCCACGCCAAAATCGTTGATCCGAATACCGTCGAGATCAATGGCGAGCGTTATTCCGCCAAGAACATCCTGATCGCGACCGGCGGCTGGCCGCAGATTCCGCAGATTCCGGGGCATGAGCACGCAATCAGTTCCAATCAAGCGTTCTTCCTGAAAGAACTGCCCAAGCGCGTTCTGGTGGTGGGCGGTGGGTACATCGCCGTCGAATTCGCCGGGATCTTCCACGGCTTGGGCGCCGCGACCACGCTGTTGTATCGCGGTGAGTTGTTCCTGCGTGGCTTCGACGGTGCCGTGCGTAAGCATTTGCAGGAAGAATTGACCAAGCGCGGTATGGACCTGCAATTCAACGCCGACATTGAGCGCATCGACAAACAGGCTGACGGCAGTTTGAAAGTCACGCTCAAAGACGGCCGGGAGCTGGAGGCGGATTGTGTGTTTTACGCCACTGGCCGGCGTCCGATGCTGGACAATCTCGGGCTGGAAAACACCGGCGTCAAACTCGACAAGAAAGGCTTTGTCGAGGTCGACGAGCAGTATCAAACCGCCGAACCGTCGATTCTGGCGCTTGGCGATGTGATCGGTCGTGTGCAACTCACACCGGTCGCGCTGGCCGAGGGCATGGCTGTTGCGCGGCGTTTGTTCATGCCCGAGCAATATCGTCCGGTGGACTACAAGATGATCCCGACGGCCGTATTCAGCCTGCCGAACATCGGTACCGTAGGCCTCACCGAAGAAGAGGCTCGCGATGCAGGCCATGAGGTGGTGATCTACGAAAGCCGTTTCCGCCCGATGAAGCTGACCCTGACCGAATGTCAGGAGCGCACGCTGATGAAGCTGGTGGTAGACGCTAAGACCGACAAGGTGCTTGGCTGCCACATGGTCGGGCCGGACGCCGGCGAGATCGTCCAGGGCTTGGCGATTGCCTTGAAGGCCGGCGCCACCAAGCGCGATTTCGACGAAACCATCGGTGTGCATCCGACGGCCGCCGAAGAGTTCGTCACCATGCGGACGCCGGTCGCGGGTTAATCGCCCTTCGTCGGCTCTGATGCGTCTGGCGCTGTCGCAATGACAGTCGCCCGACGCACGCACTCATCGAGGCTCGCCTGAGTCTTGAGGCATTCAATTTCCAGCGCTTTGTTTATCTGCGACTGCTCATCGACGCTCTGCTTTAACGACTGGCTTTCCAGCAGTGCTGTACGCAAGCGTTCCTGGAGGAGGGTGCGCTCGTTGTCGATGCGATTGACCTGTTCAAGCAACTGATCCTGACGGGTGTGAGTCTGCTTGAGCTGTTCCTGCAGCAGGCTCAACTCCCGCAGCGTGCCACGGTTTTCGGTCAGCAGACGCTCATTGTCGCGGTGCAGTTGGGTGATTTCATCCTGGCGCACGAGCGCGCTTTGTTGAGCCTGGCGCAACTCCATCTGAACCTGTTGCACCTGGCCTTCGTGGCGACGTTGTTCCTGCTCGCGCTGGTCTTTGACGGCGTTGCGATAGTGCTCCAGCGCATCGCGCGCATGCAGGTGTTTTTCTTCAAGAGAGCGAATCTGCTCGTCCTTGTCTTGCAAGCGTAATTCGAAATCAGCCAGCGCCTGGTTCAGTCCGGCGTTGCGGGTTTGCTCGGTCTGCAAAATGGCCAGCGTGTTGTGCAGGGTGTCGGATTCCTGCGTTAGTGCGAGGGTTTGAATTTCGTATTGCTGCTGCAGTTCGGTGTTGGCCTCTTGAGCGACGGCCAGTTGGCGGTCCAGCTCTTTTCGTTGCTGATCGAACTGGGCGCGCGCCTGGTCGATAGGTTCCTGCGCCTGTTCTTTGAGGCGCTGTGCGAGGCGCGAGACCAGTCCCGCCAGCTCGTCATCGATGGGTTCGGAGGCCGTATCGGCGGGCTCGGCACCGTCATCCAGCTCCTTCAAATACCGGTGAATAGTGGTTTTCGAGCCGGTATTGCCCATCTCGATCCGTACCGCGTCGATGCTTGGGTTTTCGCCGCGGGCGAGGATTGCCAGGCGTGCGGTTTGAACCACCGCTTTGTTGATGCCGCCACGGGCCATGAGTGCTCCTACGATTTCGTACTGTGGTATGTATTGCGATAATACACGATGTGCTACAGCAATATAAAAATTAAAATACGTCAAGTATTCATGCGGGATATACTGGTAATACCCCGTGTGAATGCAGTTCCTAAATGTTTGCCGCTCCATATCCGTACGCAATACCACTGTAGGAGCGAGCTTGCTCGCGAAAAAACCGAGAGCGCCGCGGGGTATCAG
Organism: Pseudomonas sp. ASL7; assembly: GCF_056680375.1. NCBI lineage: Bacteria > Pseudomonadati > Pseudomonadota > Gammaproteobacteria > Pseudomonadales > Pseudomonadaceae > Pseudomonas > Pseudomonas sp. ASL7. Next base: position 1,230,464 of record NZ_CM155279.1, read on the forward strand.
GCTGGCAGCGTTATCGTTAACGTCCATCGCGAGCAAGCTCGCTCCTACAAGGGCATTCCCATGAGCGAGCTGGATCGCTATCTGCAAGCCGCCACGCGCGATAACACCCGTCGCAGCTACAGGGCGGCCATCGAGCATTTCGAAGTCAGTTGGGGCGGTTTTTTGCCGGCCACCGCCGACAGCGTCGCGCGCTATCTGGTGGCCTATGCGGGGGCGTTATCGATCAATACGCTGAAGTTGCGCTTGTCGGCATTGGCTCAGTGGCACAACAGCCAAGGGTTTGCCGATCCCACCAAGGCGCCGGTCGTGCGCAAGGTCTTCAAGGGCATTCGCGCACTGCACCCGATGCAGGAGAAGCAGGCCGAGCCATTGCAGCTGCAACATCTGGAGCAAGTCGTTGACTGGCTTGCGCAGGAAGCGCACACGGCAAAAGCTGAACATGACCGGCCGACGCTGCTACGGGCCAGGCGCGACACAGCACTGATCCTCCTCGGCTTCTGGCGCGGCTTTCGTAGCGACGAGTTGTGCCGCGTACAGATCGAGCATGTACAAGCCGTCGCCGGCTCCGGCATCAGCCTTTACCTGCCGCGTAGCAAGAGTGACCGCGAAAATCTTGGCAAAACGTACCAGACTCCGGCGTTACAGCGTCTCTGCCCGGTTCAGGCGTACATCGCCTGGATCACCGAAGCGGCACTGGTACGAGGGCCGGTATTCCGTGGCATCGACCGTTGGGGGCATCTGAGCGAAGAGGGGCTGCACGCCAACAGCGTCATTCCTCTATTGCGCCAGGCGCTGGAGCGCGCGGGCATCCCCGCCGAGCACTACACCAGTCATTCCTTGCGGCGAGGTTTTGCTACCTGGGCGCACCAAAGCGGCTGGGATTTGAAGTCGTTGATGAGTTACGTGGGTTGGAAAGACATGAAGTCCGCCATGCGCTATGTCGAAGCCAGCCCATTTCTCGGAATGTCCCGGCTCGCCGAAAAGCCGTTGGCACCTGAGTAGTCAGGTTGCAATACGACCCGTAGCAGCTGCCGAAGGCTGCGTTCGGCTGCGAAGCAGTCGTAAACCCTGAACACACGGATTGCCTGACAAACCGCGCTGCCTGATTTCACGACTGCTACGCAGCCGAACGCAGCCTTCGGCAGCTGCTACAGATACCGAATTCTTCTATTAATACAGTCGGCTAATAGCGAAAACAAATCAGCAGCATGAGGTTTGCCAATGAGCCTTCCGGGCGTCGGGTGGGTAGAGTTCTCTCCATCAACTTCTTAACCCCTGACGGAGAGTCAACGATGCCTATCATCAACAGCCAAGTTAAACCGTTCAAAGCTGACGCATTCAAAAATGGCGACTTCGTAAAAGTCTCGGACGCTGACCTGAAAGGCAAGTGGTCTGTGGTGTTCTTCTACCCAGCCGACTTCACCTTCGTTTGCCCAACCGAGCTGGAAGACCTGGCTGACAACTACGACGCGTTCCAGAAACTGGGCGTCGAGATCTTCAGCGTTTCCACCGATACCCACTTTGCCCACGCTGCCTGGCACAACACGTCGCCAGCCATCGGCAAAATCCAGTACACCATGATCGGCGACCCGACTCACGCCATCTCCCGCAACTTTGACGTACTGATCGAAGAAGCCGGTCTGGCTGACCGTGGCACCTTTGTGATCAACCCTGAAGGCCAGATCAAAATCGTCGAGCTGAACGACGGCGGTGTGGGTCGTGATGCTTCTGAACTGCTGCGCAAAATCAAGGCCGCTCAGTACGTGGCTGCGCACCCAGGCCAGGTTTGCCCAGCCAAGTGGAAAGAAGGCGAAGCCACGCTGGCCCCGTCCCTGGACCTGGTCGGCAAGATCTAAGTCTGTGAGTCGCGCTGCATCAGGGCGCAACGCCGCACCTACTCAGTAAGCTGCACCGCCCTATAAAACGCCCGGGCGAGATTCGCTCGGGCGTTTTTTTATGTCTGCTTTCCATGAAACAGAACAAAGGAAATCGCCCGTATGTTGGACGCCAATCTTAAAGCCCAGTTGAAGTCATACCTGGAACGGGTCACCCAGCCGATCGAGATCGTAGCCTCCCTCGACGACGGTGCGAAATCCCGGGAAATGCTCGACCTCTTGAAAGACGTTGCCAGTCTTTCCAGCCAAATTACCTTGCTCGACAACGGTGACGATGCGCGCAAACCATCGTTCTCGATCAATCGCCCGGGTGCCGATATCAGCCTGCGTTTCGCCGGTATCCCAATGGGCCACGAATTCACTTCGCTGGTGCTGGCCTTGCTGCAAGTCGGCGGTCACCCGTCGAAAGCCAGCGTTGAAGTGATTGAACAGATTCGCTCGTTAAAAGGCGAGTTCAGCTTCGAGACATACTTCTCGCTGTCCTGCCAGAACTGCCCGGACGTCGTCCAGGCGCTGAACCTGATGGCGGTGCTGAACCCGAACATCCGCCACGTCGCCATCGACGGCGCGTTGTTCCAGGCGGAAGTCGACGAGCGCCAGATCATGGCCGTGCCGAGTGTCTACCTGAACGGCGTTAACTTCGGCCAGGGTCGCATGGGCCTGGAAGAAATCCTCGCCAAAATCGACACCAGCGGCATCGAGCGTCAGGCCGAGAAGATCAGCGCCAAACAAGCCTTTGACGTGCTGGTCGTCGGCGGTGGCCCGGCCGGTGCGTCGGCAGCGATCTACGCGGCGCGTAAAGGCATTCGCACCGGCGTTGCGGCTGAACGTTTTGGTGGGCAGGTGCTGGATACCATGGCCATCGAGAACTTTATCTCCGTGCAGGAAACCGAAGGGCCGAAACTGGCCGTGGCACTGGAAGAACACGTCAAGCAGTACGATGTCGACATCATGAACCTGCAGCGCGCCGACAAACTGGTACCGGGCAAGCAGGGTGAGCTGCACGAAGTTCACTTCGCCAGTGGCGCGAAGCTCAAAGCCAGGGCTGTGATCCTGGCGACCGGTGCTAGATGGCGTGAAATGAACGTGCCGGGTGAGCAGCAATACCGCAACAAAGGCGTGGCGTACTGCCCGCACTGTGATGGTCCGCTGTTCAAGGGCAAACGCGTGGCGGTGATTGGCGGCGGTAACTCCGGCGTCGAAGCGGCCATCGACCTGGCCGGTATCGTGTCGCACGTTACGCTGCTTGAGTTTGATGTACAGCTGCGCGCCGATGCGGTTCTTCAGCGCAAATTGCACAGCCTGCCCAATATCACCGTGATCACCCATGCGCAAACCACTGAAGTGACCGGCGATGGGCAGAAGGTCAATGGCTTGCGTTACAAGGATCGTCAGTCGGACGAATTGCGTCATGTCGAACTGGAAGGGATCTTCGTGCAGATCGGTCTGCTTCCCAATACCGATTGGCTCAAAGGCACTGTCGAGCTGTCGCCTCGCGGCGAGATCATCGTCGATGCCCGCGGTGAAACGTCGATGGCCGGGGTGTTCGCTGCCGGTGACGTGACCACCGTGCCGTACAAGCAAATCGTGATTGCGGTGGGCGAGGGCGCCAAAGCGTCGCTGAGCGCATTCGATCACTTGATCCGGACGTCGGCCCCGGCCTGAAACCGGACGCTGAAAACACAAAACCCCATGAGCGGTCATGGGGTTTTTTGTGTTCTGCCCATTCCCAATGTGGGACTGGCTTTTGTAGGCGCGAGCTTTCTCGCGATAAACCCGAGACCGCCGCGGGGAACCTGTCCTCCAGCGTTATCGTTGGCGACCATCGCGAGCAAGCTCGCTCCTACAGCGGGGCGGGCTGAATGATCTCGACCCAATAGGCATCCGGGTCTTTGATGAAGGCCAGGCTCTTCATACGTCCGTCATTCAGGCGCTTCTGGAAATCGCAGCCCAGCGCTTCAAAGCGCTCGCACGCGGCGACGATGTCCGGCACCGAAATGCAGATGTGGCCAAAACCGCGCGGGTCGGTGTTGCCGTTGTGGTAGGCGAAATCCGCGTCATTCTCGGTGCCATGGTTGTGGGTCAGTTCGAGAATGCCCGGGATCGATTTCATCCATTGCGTGCGCGCAGCGGCGTCGGCCGGGATCTGGTTTTTATCGACCAGTGCCAGGAAGTACAGGCTGAATTCGGCTTCCGGGAAGTCGCGTTTTTCCACCAGCGAGAAACCGAGGATGCGCGTGTAAAAGTCCAGGGACTTGGTGATGTCCTTGACCCGCAACATGGTGTGGTTGAAGACGAACTTCTGGGTAGCGGTGTCCGGTTGGGCGGTGACGCCCGGGAAGGTGTTCAAATCGTGCAGGCTCATGGGCCCTCCGGAGATAATGGGGCTAACGAATGACGATAATGATACGCAAGGGCTCTGACATCACCAAACCCAAAGCGTCGGCTATTGCCTGACGGGCGGGCGAGGCTCAGACTTTACGGCTTAATCCGTGAGTGTTCATTGCAATGATTCGATTGTCCAAATCGCTGTTCGCCCTGATGTGTGTGCTTTCAGGTATCAACAGTGCTCACGCAGACGCGCCCATCGTGACATGGCCAGAGGGCTGGGTGGTCGAAGCGGTCGCGCCCGATGAAGCCAAGCCAGAAGTCTCCCGTCAACGCGCCGTGAAAACCGACCAGGGTGGCACGCCGGTAATGGTGATGGAGTTGACCATGACCCAGGTGGAGAGTGGACATGAAGTGAACCTGCAAGGCGTCTTGCTGGAAATGCGCAAGTCGGTGCAAAAGGGCTTTTTTCAAGGCGGCTATCAAAGTGTCTGTAACAAAATTCACCAGACTACCCTGAGCCGCTTATCGGCGCTGGAAACTACCTGCACGATCACTCAAAACGGAAGGCATGTGCTCTCGCAAACATTGGTCGCTGCGGTGGATGCCGATAAGGCCTATGTTCTTTCGTACGCGGGGCAGGCCGAGGTTTATAAGGCAAGTCAGAACGAAATTGAGGCAGCACGTAACAGCTTGAAACTTTAGTTAAAGATTTTTCGTGGTCGTGATTTTTCAGCGGGTTCTGTAGTTTTTAGATAGCCAAAAGGATTAAGTACAAAGTTAGTGAGCAAGTAGCGAGTTGATTGGAAATCTTCGTTGAATTGAGAGGGTTTCCATGAAAAAGCCCTGCATTGGCAGGGCTTTTGGGGGTACCACGAGTGCTTAGCCCCGCAGCCAGGAGTCAACGGTAGCTGCGCCGTATTGTTCCTTCCAGGCTTTCAGGCCGCGATGGTTGCCACCTTTGGTTTCAATCAGTTCACCGGTGTGCGGATTGTGATAAACCTTGACCACGCGAGCGCGGCGGGTTTTAGGCGCAGTAGCGTGTTGCAGACCGGATTTTGCCGGGTTCGGATCGAGAATGGCGATGATGTCGCGCAGGCTTTTGCCGTAGGTTTTCATCAGCCCCTGGAGCTTTTCTTCGAATTCGATTTCTTTCTTGAGCCCGGCGTCGTTCTTCAGCGATTCCAGCTGCTTGAGCTGTTCTTGAAGGGCCTTTTCAGCGGCACGAAATTCAGCGAGTCTGGACAATATCTTTACTCCAATAGTGTATTTGGCTGATACCAACCGCAAACAAAGCTATAAGCCAAGAGCCTTGAAGCGACCCGGTGATAATGGCTCACCTGCCAATCTAGCGCAGGCATGAAAAATTGTAGTAGTTAATTGGCAAAGAGTAAATCCTGACGTTTTCTGCATGTAACGGTAGTAGTGTTTTGATTCAAATCGGTGCGCCGTTTCGTTGTCTCGTCGCTTAAAGGTGCTAGTTAATGGTGGCTTAATGCTGTAATGAACTCTGCGCCGGGCATTGGACGGCCAAAGAGATAACCTTGCAGGAAGTTCACCCCGTGAGCGGTCAGGTAATCACTCTGCTCTTGGGTTTCCACGCCTTCGGCGACGATACCCAGGTCGAGTTTGGCGCAGAGTTCGATGATGCTGTCCACAATGTGCCGGGAGAGGGCGTCGGCACCGATCATGGCGACAAAACTCTGATCGATTTTCAGATAATCCACGTTGAACTGACGCAGATAACCCAGGCTCGAGTGTCCCGTGCCGAAATCATCGATGGCGATCATCACGCCGAGTTCATGAAGCAACTCGAACAATTGGTGGCTGATGGCGGTGGGCACGATGAGTTCGCGTTCGGTCAACTCCAATACCAGGTGAATGGAGCCCGGTGCGAAGGCACTCAGGAACTCGCGGCAATCTTCGACCAGTTCAAGGTCTTTGCAGTGACTGGCGGTGATATTGATACCGATATGAAACGGCCCGTCGAACGACGAAGAGAGCGGCCCTAGCAAGGCTGCGGTTTGTCGCATCAATGAGCGGGTCATCGGCACGATCAGCCCCGAGTGTTCGGCAAACGGGATAAACAGGTCCGGGCGCACCAGGCCTTCCTTCGGGTGATTCCAGCGCATCAGGACTTCGGTCCCCGACCATTTTTTGCTTTCGCCATGGACCACCGGTTGAAAATACGGAACGAACTCGGCGGCTTCCAGCGCACGCATCAGTTCATGGCTCGGCGACGACGAGCGCTTCTGCAGAAAATGCCCGATAAAGCCGGAAATCACGCCGAAAAAAATCAGCAGGCTGAACAGCGGCGGGTACTCACTGCTCATGTAGCGCCAGGTTTCACCTGCGGGAAATCCGGCGGCCACGTTGAAGGGGTAACGTGAGGACGTCCGTGCGCTTGGCGCCACCGGGAAGGCGGGCAGGGCGCCTTCGTGGAACGTTGTATCGGCGGATAGCCAATGGGGGCCGACTTGCAGCACCAGCAATGTGTTGCGGCCGATGAGGCGCAGTACGTTACTCAGGTGATAACCGTCCAGATTACTCAGCGCACCCTGTTTTCCTTCATTGAGCCGGTACACCAACAACGCGGTATCAGGCGTCACCCGGTTGCCCTTCATCAACAACAACTCGCCGTGGGTGTAGTCGCCGGCACTGATTTTTTCCTGATAATCACCAAACAAAGAACTGCAGTAGATGGTGTTGTCCCACACCAGGCTGGTCGAACGCACAAACGGACGGCGGGTGACTTGTTCGCGCAGGGCAAGCGTAACGTCGTTGCAGTTCTGACCGGCCAAGGGCAGCAATTCGCGCGCAGCCTGGGCGTTGTTGTCGAGCATCAGGTCGAACTGGCGGATGGCGGCTTCGGCGGTCTGCTCGCTACTTTGTTGGAGCGTGCGTTCTGCTTGCAGGTAGAGAATGGCAAACCCCAGCAGCACCGGGAGTAATCCGCTCAACAGTGTCAGCGCGATCTTGGTCCTGCGTTTGCGGCTGGTCTTGACGCTCAGTGGCATTGATGAAACCTGTCACGATGAAAGAGGGCTCTCAAATGCTGGCAGGGCGAGTCGCCTCCCAAAAGAGTTCAGGTACGGGCCATGATAGTTGGCCTTTGATGCCTGTGTGTTCAAACCCCTTGCGCGAGTAGGGGAAAAGGGGATTTGATACAGAAGACGGACAAATCCATTTACGCTGTGTAGAATCCGGTTACGCATACAATAATAAACGGCCTCTGGCAGCAGACGTCTCGCCCCCACGGGCCTTGGATCGACAATGAAGAGTTTCGGGTTTCAATTGATCTACGGTGACTTCCTCGCTCGCAGCGTGAGAGGCATCTCCTGTGCGCCACCCGCCGGTCTCAGCATTGCTAGTAACTAACGTTCCGTTATTTCTAAAAAAGCATGATGAGGCGCCAACCATGGCAGATTTATACGAAAACCCAATGGGCCTGATGGGCTTTGAATTCATCGAATTCGCATCGCCGACCCCCAATACCCTGGAGCCGATCTTCGCGATCATGGGCTTCACCAAGGTCGCGACCCACCGCTCCAAAGACGTGCACCTGTATCGCCAGGGCCAGATCAACCTGATCCTCAACAACGAACCGCACAGTGTGGCTTCGTACTTCGCGGCCGAGCACGGCCCGTCGGTGTGCGGCATGGCGTTTCGGGTCAAGGACTCGCAAAAGGCCTACAAGCGGGCGCTGGAACTCGGCGCCCAGCCGATTCATATCGAAACCGGCCCGATGGAACTGCACCTGCCGGCGATCAAAGGCATCGGCGGTGCACCGCTGTACCTGATCGACCGTTTCGGCGAAGGCAGCTCGATCTACGACATCGATTTCGTGTTCATCGAAGGTGTCGACCGCAATCCTGAAGGCGCGGGCCTGAAGATCATCGATCACCTGACCCACAACGTGTACCGCGGTCGCATGGCCTACTGGGCCAACTTCTACGAGAAGCTGTTCAACTTCCGCGAGATCCGTTACTTCGACATCAAGGGCGAATACACCGGCCTGACCTCCAAGGCCATGACCGCGCCGGATGGCATGATCCGCATCCCGTTGAACGAAGAATCGTCCAAGGGCGCCGGGCAGATCGAAGAATTCCTGATGCAGTTCAACGGCGAGGGCATCCAGCACGTGGCCTTCCTCAGCGATAACTTGCTGGATACCTGGGATCGCCTGAAAAAAATCGGCATGCGCTTCATGACCGCGCCGCCGGACACCTATTACGAAATGCTGGAAGGCCGTTTGCCAAACCACGGCGAGCCGGTCGATCAGCTGCAAGCGCGCGGGATTCTGCTGGACGGTTCGTCCGAGTCGGGCGACAAGCGTCTGCTGTTGCAGATCTTCTCGGAAACCCTGATGGGCCCGGTGTTCTTCGAGTTCATCCAGCGTAAAGGCGATGATGGTTTCGGTGAAGGCAACTTCAAGGCACTGTTCGAATCCATCGAACGCGACCAGGTTCGTCGTGGCGTGCTCTCGACCGATTAAGCCGAGTCAGCGATAAAACTGTAGGAGCGAGCTTGCTCGCGATGGTGTGTCAGTTGACATCTATTTAGCTGACCCACCATCGCGAGCAAGCTCGCTCCTACGTTGTTTTGAGTAGCTTAAGGCCTGCGTTGCCGCATCAAATGTTTGAACCCTTCAAACATCAGCACCAGCACCGCCATCCAGATCGGGATATAGGTCAGCCATTCACCGGGCTTGATACTTTCCCCCAGCAACAGGGCGACGCCGAGCAACAGCACTGGCTCGACATAACTCAGCAGTCCGAACAGGCTGAACGGCAACAGCCGGCTGGCGATGAGGTAGACCACCAACGCTGACGCACTGATCACGCCGAGTATCGGGATCAACAGCGACAACCACGGATGCTGGTTGAACACACCAAAACCTTGTTCGCCACTCTGAACGAACCAGAACGCCACGGGCAACATCATTGCCATGTCCAGCCATAAGCCACCGAGGTTGTCCGTCGCCAGACGCTTGCGCAGGACGAAATAGGTCGGATAGCCAACACAGACGAGCAAGGTTGCCCAGGAAAAACCACCGACCTGATACAGCTCATTGATCACGCCAAGGCAGGCGAACACCACGGCAACTTTTTGCAAATAGGAGAGGCGCTCGCCATAGGCGATCCGCCCGGTCAGGACCATGGTCAACGGCAACAGGAAATAGCCGAGCGACACATCGAGGCTGTACCCGTTGAGTGGTGCCCACATGAACAGCCAGAGTTGCACGCCGAGCAGGGCCGAGGAGGTGACCACGCCGCCAATCAACTTCGGTTGGGCGCGGACCCGGCGCAGTAGATCAACCACACGCCTCCAGTCGCCGGAGACGACGATGAACACCGTCATGCAGGGCACGGTGAGCAGCATGCGCCAGCCGAAAATTTCCACGCCACTCAACGGCGTGAGCAACGAAGTGTAGTAATACATGACGGCAAACAGCACCGAGGCTGTGACCGATAAAGCGATACCTTTAGACAAACTGCCCTCGCGAGGTTGAACGTAAAACGGGCGCAGAGGATACGTGGTTTTCGAGGTGAATATTGACCAACTGATCAACACGACTCTCCTGTAGGAGCGAGCTTGCTCGCGATGGTGGGTCAGCTACATAGCTGTCAACTGACACACCATCGCGAGCAAGCTCGCTCCTACAGTGGTTAGCGCGGTATACGGCCGGAGACGAAATGGCTCACGTCATTGAACCCCGGCGTCGACGCGTGCCCCGGCGTGACCAGCGAATCGATAAACGCCTCGTCCTCAGCCGTGATCGTCACCGCCTGAGCCTTAGTGTAGGCATCCCATTGGGCTTCGGTGCGGGGCCCGACGATGGCGGAAGTCACCGCTCTGTTGTTCAGCACCCAGGCAATCGCGAATTCGACGATGCCCACGCCACGGCCCTGGGTGTACTGCTGGATTTGCTGGGCAATGCGCAATGACTCGACGCGCCACTCGGTTTCCAGAATGCGTTTGTCGGCACGTCCTGCGCGGCTGTTGGCGTCAGGCTTTACATCCGGCGCGTATTTGCCGCTGAGCACGCCGCGCGCCAGCGGACTGTAAGGCACCACACCGAGGCCGTAGTTTTGGGCTGCGGTGAGCTGTTCGGTTTCGGCCTGGCGGTTGACGATGTTGTACAGCGGCTGGCTGATCACCGGCCGGTCGACACCCAGTTGGTCGGCCACCCGAATGACTTCGGTGATGCGCCAGCCGCGATAGTTCGACAACCCCCAATAGCGGATTTTGCCTTGGCGAATCAAATCGCCGATCGCGGATACCGTGACCGCAAGCGGCGTGTTGTGGTCTTCGCGGTGCAGGTAATAGATGTCCAGGTAGTCAGTGCCCAGACGCGTCAGGCTGGCGTCGATGCCATTGAAAATATGCTTGCGGCTCAAACCGCTGCGGTTCGGCACGCCGTCCACCGGCCCGAAACCGACCTTGGTGGCGAGCACCCATTCGTGACGATGACTGGCGATCGCTTCCCCGACGATTTCTTCGGAGCGGCCATTGGTGTAGACGTCGGCGGTGTCGATGAAGTTGATGCCCTGGTCCCAGGCCTTGTCGATGATCCGCAGGGAATCTTCGGTACTGGTCTGTTCGCCGAACATCATGGTGCCCAGGGTCAGGGTGGACACCTGCAAACCCGAATGACCCAGCGTGCGGTAGCTCATGACGAAATCCTTTTGCCGGTTGGAAAGGCTCAATCAAATACCAGAACAACCATGGGGGGCAACCGGATTTATCACTGTAGGAGCGAGCTTGCTCGCGATGGAGTATCAGCCCACACCTGTGTGGCAGACATACCATCGCGAGCAAGCTCGCTCCTACAGGGGATTGGTGTCAGGCGCGCAGGGTACGCGTCATGCGCAACGCCAGCAAACTCCCGCAAACAATCACACCCGCCAGCAGGTACAGCGCCGCATCGGTCGACCCGGTGCTGTCCTTGACCCAGCCCACCAGGTACGGGCTGAGGAAGCCCGCCATTTGCCCCATGGAGTTGATCAACGCCAAGCCACCCGCGGCAGCGCCAGCACTGAGCAATGCGGTCGGCACTGGCCAGAACATCGGCAGGCCGGTGAGGGCGCCCATGGTGGCGATGGTCAGGCCGAGAATCGCGATGGCCGGGTGGGCGGCGAAGTTCACCGCGATCAGCAGCCCCAGCGCCCCCATCAACATCGGCACCACCAAATGCCAGCGCCGCTCTTTGCGCAAATCCGCCGAGCGACCAACCACCAACATGAACACCGCCGCCAGCAGGTACGGAATCGCGCTCAACCAACCAATGACCAGGTTATCGCTGAAGCCCAGGTTCTTGATGATCGACGGCAACCAGAAGTTGATCGCGTAGACGCCGCTCTGGATGCAGAAATAGATCAAGCCAAAGGCCCAGATCGCCGGATTCTTGAACACGGCGAGTAGCGAGTCGGTGGTGGTTTTCGGCTTGTTGGCCAGATCGATCGCGTGGTCCGCTTCCAGCACCGAGCGCTCAAACGGCGTAAGCCATTTGGCGTTGGCGTAACTGTCGCTGAGCAGGAAGTAGGCGAGGGCGCCGAGGATCACCGTCGGAATGCCTTGCAGCAGGAACATCCACTGCCAGCCCGCCAAACCGGCTTGCCCGGCACCGAAGTGGTTGAGGATCCAGCCAGAAAACGGGCTGCCGAGCAGGCCTGACACCGGGATCGCCGACATGAACAATGCCATGATCCGGCCACGGCGAAAGGTCGGGAACCACTGCGAGAGATAGAGCACCACGCCCGGAAAGAACCCGGCTTCGGCCGCGCCGGTGAACAGGCGCAAGGTGTAGAACTCGGTCGGGGTGGTGACGAACAGCAGGCAGGTGGACAACGAGCCCCAGACCATCATCATCAAGGCGATCCAGCGGCGCGGCCCGAATTTGCTCAGGGCCAGGTTGCTGGGTACACCGCACAGCACGTAGCCGATAAAGAAGATTCCGGCGCCGAGGCCGTACACGGTTTCGCTGAACTTCAGCGCGTCGAGCATCTGCAGTTTGGCAAATCCAACGTTGACTCGGTCAAGGTAGTTGAACAGGTAGCAGATGAAAATGAAGGGGATCAAACGCAAGGTAATGCGTTTGTAGACGGCATTTTTGTCGTCAACGATGGCCTGGGTATCGGCAGCGCTCTGGGACATGGCGGCTCTCTCTTTATTATGATTTTTTGCGATGCAAAGGGTAACGTTGATCGCCCTGAGAGTCTCGACCACCCTCGAGGCTGCTGTCTTTGTGCCTGAGCACAGGGTTTGCTTGCAAGGCCTGTGCGGGTGAACAAGCCGTCCCACCACGCGTTCAAGGATCACCGCTATGTTCGAACTCGATCACGACCTGGCCCAGGACATCGTCGACAGGGCGATGGCCATCCTGCCATACAACGTCAACGTTATGGACAGTCAGGGCCTGATCCTCGGCAGCGGCGAGCCGGAGCGCGTCAACACCCGGCATGAAGGCGCGCAACTGGTGTTGGCCAACGGTCGCGTGGTGGAAATCGATGCGCAAACGGCGATCCACCTCAAAGGCGTGCAGCCGGGTATCAACCTGCCGTTGTTGCTCGATCAACGCTTGATTGGCGTGCTGGGCATCACCGGCGAACCCGAGCAATTGCGCACCTATGCCGAGCTGGTGCGCATGACCGCCGAGATGCTGGTGGGCCAGCGCAATCAACAGGCCGAACAGCAATGGCGGCGCCAGCGTTGCGATGACTTGCTGGCGTTGCTGCTCAGCGAGGCCGGCAGTTCGCCGCGTCTGATCGACGAAGCACAACAACTGGGGCTCAAGCCACACATGACGCGAGTGCCGTACCTGTTCGAACTGGGCCTGGAGCACGGACCGGGGCAAACCGTCGAGGCGCTCAGTGCCTGGCTGACGTCGCGCTACCCGGACAGTTGGTGCGTGAGTTCGGCCAAGTCCTCGTTGTTGTGGTGTCGACCCGCCAGCCAGACCGTCGAGAATGATCGGCTACTGGAAAAACTCGACGGCCTCGGCTGGAACATCCTGCGCATCGCCGTGGGCGGGCAGGCGGATGGCTTGACCGGCTTGCGCCGTTGCTATCGCCGTGTCGGTGATTTGTTGGCCTATGGACGCGACGTGTTGCCGCGTTCCCGCCTACTGACGCTCACCCGCTATCGACTGCCGGTGATGCTCTGGCGGCACCGCAACGACGATGCCCTCGACGAACTGCTAAGCCCGTTGCGCAAAGTCATCGCCAGGGACAACAACGGCCAACTGCTGGCGACCCTGCGCAGTTGGTGTGACCACGACGGCCAAAGCCAGGCCTGCGCCGATTCCCTGGGCATTCACCGCAACAGCTTGCGCTATCGGATGGAGCGGATTGCCGAGCTCAGCGGCGTTGATCCACTCAGGCTGGACGGCATGCTCGCGCTCTACCTCGGTGTCCAACTCCTCCCGCAAACCGACACACCGAACACCAATCCGTAGCAGCTGCCGAGCCTGCGAGGCTGCGTTCGGCGGCGCAGCCGTCGTGAAATCACGCGCCGCGCAGTTTCAGGTAAACGGTGCTAGCAGGATTGACGACGGCTGCGCCGCCGAACGCAGCCTCGCAGGCTCGACAGCTGCTACATCGAAAGGTGTGAGGGGGAAGGTTTTGTGAAAATGAACAATAATCCTCCGTGCCGCTTGTGCAGCAGCCCGGCGTTATTGTTTATATCGGCTGGCAGCATGAGCGCATTGGAACTGGAGAATTCACATGAAAATCGTCATTGCCCCCGATTCGTTCAAGGACAGCATCAGCGCACAAGGCGTAGCGGACGCGATTGCACGCGGTCTGGCTGAAGTCTGGCCTGATGCGCAGTTGGTCAGATGCCCGATGGCCGACGGCGGGGAGGGCACCGTCGCGGCGGTGCTGGCAGCCTGCGGTGGCGAACTGCACCGAGCCGAGGTGTGCGGACCACTGGGCGAAACGGTCAATACGGCGTGGGGCTGGTTGCCCCATAGCCATACGGCGATCATCGAAATGGCCGAAGCCAGTGGTCTGCAATTGATCCCGGTCGACCGCCGCGATGCCTGCATCAGTAGCACCTTCGGCACCGGTGAACTGATTCGTGCGGCACTCGATGCCGGAGCGCAACGGGTGATTCTGGCGATTGGCGGCAGTGCCACCAACGACGGCGGTGCCGGGGCCATGCAAGCCTTGGGCGTGAGGCTTCTCGACGCGCAGGGCCAGGCACTGCAACCCGGCGGCCTGGCGCTCGCGCAATTGGCCCGCATCGATCTCGGCGACCTCGATCCGCGTCTGGCCACGGTGCGTTTCGACATCGCCGCCGACGTCAACAATCCACTGTGTGGCCCTCACGGTGCGTCGGCAGTTTTCGGTCCGCAAAAAGGCGCCTCGCCCGCGCAGGTCCAGCAACTGGATCGCGCCCTCGGGCACTTTGCCGATCACTGCGCGAAGGTCTTGAAAAAAGACGTGCGCGACGAACCGGGCAGTGGTGCGGCAGGCGGGTTGGGGTTTGCCGCCAAGGCGTTTTTGGGTGCGCAATTCCAGTCCGGGGTGGACGTGGTGGCGGAGCTGGTGGGCTTGGCAGAGGAGATCGAAAATGCCGATCTGGTGATCACCGGCGAAGGCCGTTTCGACGCACAAACCCTGCGTGGCAAAACACCGTTTGGCGTCGCAAGGATTGCCAAGCGACAGGGTGTGCCTGTGATTGTCATCGCCGGTACCTTGGGCGACGATTACCAGCAGATGTATGAGCATGGCGTCGATGCCGCGTTTGCCCTGGCGAGCGGGCCGATGACGCTGGAACAGGCCTGCGCCCAAGCGCCGCGCTTGTTGCAAGAGCGGGCGGCAGACATCGCTCGGGTCTGGCGGATGGCCGCCCGCACAATCTGACATCTACCGCTACCCTGTAGCAGCTGCCGAAGGCTGCGTCCGGCTGCGCGGCAGTCGTGTTTCCTGACAGACCGCCAGGCGACCGCTTCGCGCTCGAACGCAGCCTTCGTCAGCTGCTACAGGGATTCGATTGTTTCAGAGAAAGCGCTCGTTAGTCAGGTGGGTCGACTTGATCCAGCACCCGGTTCGCCGTGATCTCCGCCAGCATGATGCTGTTGGAAATGCCCAGCAGGGCGTTGCGCGAACCACCGTCCAGAAGATCCACCAAGTGATGGACCATCACATCGACCGAGGCCAGCGTTTCGACCAGATAAACCATCAGGGTTTCGGTCGTGGCTGCTGGGTCGACGGTGAACAGCGTGCTGGGTGTACGCGGCGTGGCTTTGATGTCGGCAGTCGAAGGGAAGTGAAAGTCGAGGGCGCGTTCGGCAGCCTCGTTGAGTTTGTTTGAATCGGGTTCGTACGGGGAGACCGGATCGGTGTCCGGCGGGTTTGGTGTGACCTTGAACATATTTAAGTCTCCAACAATGTGGAGCTGTCACCGAACCGCTGCTAAACGAATGAATGGTGGCAGCTGTGTGCAGGTTAGCAGACCGGCGGAGACGAACCCGGCGCGCCCGAGGGCGCCCTGCGCACAGCTACCATAAAGTGCAGTCATCAAATGACCTGACTATCTGGATGCAGATGCGCTTCGTCACGACGGGCTGCTAAACCCGATCACTGATGGGCAGTGACACGAATCAAGTTACCGGGCGACCCCAAGGCGCACAAGCCGGCGGATTCTGGCGTAACCGTAGGCAATGACGCAAGGTCTTGTAGCTTTCATGAAGTAACCCAGAGCGGTTTTAAACAAGCGCTCTGCGAGGGTGTTGAACGAGCAGTTTCACCCACCGCGAGACAACGTTTTCCAACGCGGATCACGCAGCCTGTACAAATCGCCACCTGTCAACTCTGACAGTTTCGCTTTTTTTTCAACGAGCGCTTAATCCGTCCAGGGTCATTTCGGCATGCGGCGCGTTTGATGTGCCTGCAGAGCCCTGCTGTTGACCGACGGACGGCCATGGCCCTGCCTATGGCTCAAATGGCGTGACAGGAGAAAAAGCATGGCGACTGAACAGCGCGAGCGTAAGGACCAAGAGGCAAATAGCGCGTACCTGAGAATGCGCACCGAGTACCGGGCAACGTTTGCCGATATGGAGTTGGAAATCGACGACGATGATTTTGCCGACCCCGCGACCGGTCTGCTCCATGGGCCGAATCTAAGAGATAAAGGCGGTTTGACGGTGTACATCCCTGCATGGGATAACCTGCCGCCGCCCGGCGACAGGGAAACAATCGTGGTTGAGCTCGCCATTGGAGCGGACGGCTTCAATGAGGTGGCCAGTCATGAGTTCCAGATGAATGCGGACGGAACAGCTTTTCCGGAAATCTTCCCCCACCCAATGCTCATTGAGACCGCAAAACTTCCGGAAGAGGCTACGTGCCGCCTGAGGTACTGGCTGCACAGCTACAACAACGGCGAAATAGAATCGAACACTACAACTGTCATTTGTGATCGGCTGCCCCCCTATAAACACGCTCCGCCAAAGGCTCCGGCGTTTACCGGCGATTTCCTTGAGGACAGTAACCTGCCAGCCGGAGGCAAGCTGACGGTGACTGTTCCCGGCTACCCTGATTGGAAAGCTACTGATGAAATCGCCTTTTACCTGGTTGACTCGCAGAACATTCCCGACGATCCAACCACTGCCGTGCCCATCTACGCAGGCCTTGCTCCAGCACCGGGTACTTCCGATAGCACTGTAGAAATACCGGCCGACAAAATCCGGGCTTTTGGCGATACCAATGCACTCATTACCTATGCTTTGCGCGATTCGGCACAAAACCCCAGTCCACCGGCGTTATATAAAAAGGTAAGCCTCACCTTCGGGCCGCTCCCCATCCTTATTGCAAAGCCGAGAGTCCCGCAAGCCACCTCGCCTGGGCCGTTGAAGATGACGCATGTGCGCGATGGCGTGAGTGTCTGAATCGATAAGTACAACAACTTCAAAGGCGGTGACCACATTCGGTTGAAATGGGGAGGCAAGGTCCTGGATGACTTCCCCATCGGAAACAATCCGCTTCTCAATATTGAGGTCCCAGTGTTGCCTGCGCTGCTGATGCTTGAAGACTACGGGCAGACGACGACGGGGGTGAAAAGTACCGTGGTGAGTTATCACGTGGTTCGCAGCGGACGGGAGTTCGGTCCTCTATCGGATTCTTTCAATGTCAACTTCCAGGTTGCTCTGCCATGGCCCGACCCTTGGCCACCAGTGGACTGGCCCGACCCGGTTCATCCCGACCTGCTCGAAGGTGAAGTCAAGAACTTCGATGACAGCAGAACCAACCAGTTGACACGGGACGACAAGGACGAAGATGCGAAATTCTTCTTCACCTGGTATGTGGGCGCCGTCGATGGCCATATCGTTGATTTTTTCTGGAATGGCGTGCCGATCGTCGAAGCCCAAATCATCTTTGATAGCACGAACCCTAAGCATGTAGTGGGCAATCTTCAAGAGGTGGAAATACCGTGGGCGTATATCAAAAATGGTAAAAACGACGCGGCCTTACCGGTGCATTACCAGGTGAGTGCTGCCACTTTGGAAAATGATCTGTGTTCCGAGACGACCTACGTTGATGTCAATGCGATTCAAATAGAGTTGCCACCTGCCAGTTTCCCTTCGTTCGGCGATCCACCCACGAATTGGCCAGGCTGTGGTGCACTGGAAGCCGATGGCTCGCTAATGGTCGAGATCCCGGATCTTACGGGCGTGCTTAAGGACGGAGACAAAATCAGCGTCAAGTTCACGCCCATGCGCGGGCAAGTGCTGAATGCACCGGATGATCCAATCCGTGGTGCAGAATTCGAGGACGACTTTGTACTGGGTTCTCCCGGTCACCCCTTGACTGGGTTTACTTTTTTGGTAGAGCCCTACGCAACACATATCAAGCCGCTTTACGACCAAAACGCGGCAACCAGTCGAAGAGGCCGCGTCAAGATCGAATATTTCTTTGATGACGGTACGGATACGATTTCGTCCGAGTTCAAGGCCACCACGGCGTTTCATGGGCCGAATGATGAGTGCCCGATCCCCCGACCGTAGCGTTGTTTCCTGAGTTGGCACGGGTGTTTTTTCGCCCGTGTCGACGGCTGACAATCGCCAGTCACTCACTGGATCATTCAAATAACTTGAGCAATTTTCCATGCATAACAGGATTAGTCCTACATACCTTGAGTAAGAAAGTTCCTAGGATCGCCGCCCTTGAACGCCAAACCCTGTTGAAAGAGGCTGGGAATGGTGGTTTTCGCGAACAGTATTTTGTATGAACCCAGGAGCGATGCTATGCCCGTTAGCCATTCATTCACCGTCACGCCATTCGCACGCTTGTTTAAGCTTGCCACATTGACGCCGTTGCTTTTGATCAGCCCGTGTGTATTGGCGCAGACCTTGGTTGATGGAAAGCCAAAGTCCATCGACTCCTCCACCGCGGTGGATGATTATTTGGTGCGCACGGGCGGCGCCCTCACGGCCAACACTGCCGTTACCGACTTTATTCGTGCAACAACGGGCTCGAGTGTCACGCTTGATAACAACACACGGGTGATAGCCACCGGTACGAAAAACGGCGTTGAGCTGTCCGCCAGTCACGCAACGATTTCCAATAGTTCGGTGGTTAGCAGCGCTCGTACCGGATTGGTTCTGGCAGAGACGGCCAATGGCAGCTCCACTGCACTGGTCAGTAACAGTACGATCACGGGTGGCGAGGTGGGCGCTAGCCTGAGCGCCAACAGTATCCTGTCCCTGCAATCAAACACCAAGGTCATCGGCAGCGATGCCAATGGCATCGGTATCAAGACCTTCGGCGGTGCAATCTCGGCTACCGACAGCAGTGTGACTGGGGGACGCAACGGCATCAGCCTGTTTGCCGATGGTCATCTGGCGGCGGGCAATGGGCTCACTCTCAATAATTCGCACGTCGAAGGCCTGACCGGCTCGGCGATCATCATCGATGGCCGGACTCAGACCAATAGCGAACAGGTGAATGTCGAAGTCAACAATGGTTCCACGCTCAAAGGTGGCAATGGCAACCTTATTGAAGTCGTCAGGGGAGCTTCTGCCAACTTCAAGGCCAGCAACAGCCAACTGGTCGGTGACTTTATCGTGGCGGCCGGCAGCAGCGCCGATGTGCTGCTCGACAATTCCGCCACACTCACCGGGCGCCTGGAAAACGTCCAGAGCCTGACAGTCAACAACGACGCCCGCTGGGTGATGGTCGGTGATGGCGTTGTTGGCAAACTTGACCTCAACGGCGGTGGGGTTCAATTCGGCAATCCCGGCGAATACTTCAAGTTATCGCTGACTCAATTGACGGGTAGCGGCACGTTCTACATGCACAACAACTTCAGCACCGGCCAGGTCGATACCCTGGACGTGACGGGCACGGCCAGCGGCAGCCACAAGGTTTCGCTCGACAGCAGCGGCTCCGAGCCTGCGGCGGCGGGCGCCAAACCGGTGGTGCATATCGCGGCCGGCGACGCCCAATTTGCGTTGTTAAACGGTCCGGTGGAGCAGGGCGCCTTCTCCTATGACTTGATCAAAGTCGGCGACAACGATTGGTTCTTGAACACGGCCTCCCGGGTTATCAGCCCAGGCACTCAATCGGTGATGGCGCTGTTCAACGCTGCACCAACCGTCTGGTACGGCGAACTCAGTACCCTGCGCACTCGCATGGGTGAAGTGCGTATGGACAATGGCAAGAGCGGTGGCTGGATCCGTGCCTATGGCAACAAATACAACGTGAGCGAGAGTTCCGGCGTAGCGTTCCAGCAAACCCAGCAGGGCCTGTCATTTGGTGCCGACGCGCCGCTTCCAATCGGAGGCGGGCAGTGGTTGGTCGGTCTGTTGGCCGGCTACAGCAAATCCGACCTGAACATGAGCCGTGGTACGACCGGTGAGGTCGACAGTTACTACGCCGGTGCTTATACCACCTGGCTGGACGAGCAAAGCGGTTACTACTTCGATGGTGTCTTGAAGTTCAACCGTTTCCAGAACTCGTCTGACATTCAACTCAGTGACGGTAAAAAAACCAAGGGTGATTACAACAACAACGGTGTCGGTGCGTCGCTGGAGTTTGGACGGCATATCAAGCTGGCCGACAATAACCTGATCGGCTTTGTCGAACCGTTCGCTCAGCTGTCAGCCGTGTCCATCGGGGGCGCAAGTTACGACCTGGACAATGGATTGTCTGCTGAAGGTGATCGTACGCATTCCTTGCTCGCAAAGGTGGGTGCCACTGTCGGACGCAACTTCGTATTGAGTGAGGGCAAGGTCGTACAGCCTTATCTGCGTGCCGCCTATGTGCACGAGTTCGCCGACAACAGTGACGTTGAGGTCAACAACTATCGCTTCAACACCAACCTGTCCGGTTCTCGCGGTGAACTGGGCGCGGGCGTGGCCATGACAGTGACCGATAAGGTATCGATTCATGCTGACTTCGATTACAGCAATGGCAGCAAGATCGAACAGCCTTGGGGTGCAAATGTAGGCGTGCGTTACAACTGGTAAGCGAATGATTTGAGGCCACTGCACGGGAAAAAACAGTGGCCTGGCAAGTTCAATGTTCTTTATGTAAAGCGAGGAAGTTGGTTACGGCCTTTGTTCCTCGCTCTTTTCTAAGGAGTTTTGTTCATGAGCGAGTCAAAAATAAACCTGTCTTCCAGCAACCCCAACCTGATGCCCGAACCTCGTGTTGATGGATTGCTTGCCGATATCCCAGGCGGTGAGGTGATCGTTGCCGAACCGATGTACGTAACCTATGAAGGCGTGTTCGGTGCCTGCGGGGCGAAAGTAGTGCCGGTGGCGGTGCGTCCGGAGAACGGCTTTCGGGTTGATCCGGCAGATGTTGCAGCACGGATCACCGCGAAGACTCGCGCCATTTTGCTCACAGTCTGAACAATCCTTCCGGTGCCAGTTTGCCGTTATCGGTCTGGCAGGAACTGGCATTGCTGTGTGTTCGTCACGACCTGTGGCTGATCAGCGATGAGGTCTACAGCGATCTGCTGTATGAGGGCGAGCACATCAGCCCGGCCAGCCTGCCGGGCATGGCCGAGCGCACCGCGACCATCAACAGTTTGTCCGAATCCCACGCCATGAGCGGCTGGCGAGTGGGCTGGGTGATTGGCCCCAAACCGTTGAATGACCATCTGGAACATCTCTCGTTGTGCATGCTGTTTGGCATTCCGGAGTTTGTTCAAAAGGCCGCGCAATTGGCGCTGGATGAAGACCTGCCGGAAGTGGCGCTGATGCGCGAAGCGTATCGCCAGCGCCGCGACCTGGTGTCTGCGAGCTTGAACCACTGTCCGGGTCTCCGGGCCATTCGGCCGGATGGCGGAATGTTCGTGATGGTCGATGTGCGCCAGACCGGGTTATCTGCCCAGCACTTCGCCGAGCGACTGCTGGAAGGTTATGGCGTGTCGGTGCTGGCGGGGGAGGCGTTCGGGCCGAGCGCGGCGGGGCATATACGGCTGGGGTTGGTGGTGGATCAGCAGAAACTGGCGGAGGCGTGCCGGCGGATAGTGTTGTGTGTGGCTGACCTGTTGGAAGCGCGGCGGGCCTGATAGTTTTGTGTCGACATTGCCGGCCTCATCGCGAGCAGGCTCGCTCCCACAGGGGATCTGTGGCGTTCACACATCCCCTGTGGGAGCGAGCCTGCTCGCGAAAGCTATCTGACAAACGTCAAATCCATCAAGCCTTCCACACAGCGCCATTCACCAAATTAGCCGGCCGCTCACCCGCCAGCGCCGCCAACAGATTCTCCACCGCACACCCGGCCATCGCTTCCCGCGTCTCATGGGTCGCCGAACCGATGTGCGGTGTCGCCACCACATTGCTCAGCTGCAACAACGGCGAGTCATGGTTCAACGGCTCACGCTCGAACACATCCAGCCCGGCCGCGCGAATCTGCCCCGCACGCAGCGCCTCGATCAACGCCGCTTCATCCACGACCTTGCCCCGGGAGATGTTGATGAAGATGCTTTCCGGGCGCATCAGGGCAAATTCCTCGGTGCCGATCAGCCGCTCGGTTTCCGCAGTCAACGGCAACGTCAGGCACACGAAATCCGCCTGCTGCAACAGCTCCGGCAAGCAGCGGTACTGCGCATCGAATCGCTGCTCCACCGCCGGTTTCGGCGAATGGCTGTGGTAGATCACCGGCATGCCGAACCCGAAATGCCCACGCTGGGCCAACGCTTCGCCGATGCGTCCCATGCCGATGATGCCCAGGGTTTTACCATGCACGTCGCTGCCAAAATGCGCGGGCCCGATGTTGCGGTTCCACTGCCCGGCGCGAACCATGTTCGCCAGTTCCACCACGCGCCGGGCCGTTGCCAGGATCAGCGCAAAACCGGTGTCGGCGGTGGTTTCGGTCAACACGTCCGGGGTATTGCTCAGCAGGATGCGCCGCTCGGTCAAGTAGTCGATGTCGTAGTTGTCGACGCCCACCGAGACGCTGGCGATGGCTTCGAGATTGGGTGCCAGGTCGAGCAATCCGGCATCCAGTTTCAGACTGGCACCGAGCAAGCCTTGGGCGCGGGGCAGGGCATCGCGCAATTTGGCCAGTCCGTCGGCGTCGAGGTTGTCGATCAGCGTCACCTCGGTCTGCTCATGCAGACGAGCCATCAGCAGCGGCGAGAGTTTCTTGTACAGGACGACCTGCTTTTTCATCTGAGTGATCTCAACATCAATTCATGGATGGGCAGCGGTACGGCGGGTCAACGCGACTGTGGGCCGCTCCCGGTCACTGGCGCCGGGTTTGAGGAAAATCGTCAGCACCACCGAGAGCATCAATGCGCCGCTCATCAGCAGATACGACGCGCCGGGCGAACCGGTGGAACTGTTCAGGTAACCGACCAGATAAGAACCGCCGAACGATCCCAGCGCGCCCATGCTGTTGATCAGCGCCATGGCGCCACCGGCGACGTTGGCCGGGAGGATTTCCGGGACGATGGCGAAAAACGGCCCGTAAGGCGCGTACATGCAGGCACCGGCGATCACCAGCAGGATGTAGGACCACCAGAAATGCTCGGCGCCCAACGCGTAGGAACCGTAGAAGGCAATCGAGGCGATCAGCAGCGGTGGCCACACGAAACGTTTACGTTTTTGCAATTTGTCCGAGCCCCAGGACACCAGTAGCATTCCGATCACCGCCGCCAGGTACGGCAGTGCCGAGAGCCAGCCGGCTTCGATCATGTCCATCTTCGCCCCCGCCTTGAGAATCGACGGCAGCCACAACACAAAGCCGTAGACGCCAATGCTCCAGCAGAAAAACTGCAGGGCCAGGATGATCACCTTGGGCGAGCGGAAGGCTTCGGCGTAGTTCTTCACCGCTTTGATGCCGACCTGTTCGGCGGCCAGGGCGCTTTCCAGGTCCTGCTTCTCCTGATCGCTGAGCCACTTGGCCTGGGCCGGACGATCATCCGCCAGGCGCCACCAGATAAACGCCCAGAGCACCGCGGGCAAGCCTTCGACGATGAACATCCAGCGCCAGCTGAAATGCTGCACCAGATAACCCGACACCACCGACATCCACAGCATCGTTACCGGGTTGCCGAGGATCAAAAAGGTGTTGGCACGTGAGCGTTCGGCACGGGTGAACCAGTGGCACAAGTACACCAGCATCGCCGGCATCACGGCGGCTTCGACCACGCCGAGCATGAACCGGATGACGACCAGCCAGTAAGCGTTGGAGACAATCCCGGTCAAGGTGGCCAGGCCGCCCCAGAGGATCAGGCTGACGAAAATCAGTTTCTTCACGCTGTGCTTTTGCGCGTAGATCGCGCCCGGCACCTGGAAGAAAAAGTAACCGAGGAAGAACAGCGCGCCGAGCATCGACGACAGGCCTGGGGTGATCATCAGGTCTGCCGCCATGCCAGAGGCAGCGGCGAATCCGTAGTTGGCGCGGTCCAGATACGCCAGGCTGTAGGTGATGAACACGATGGGCATGATGTACCACCAGCGGCGGGCGGCGAGCGTTGCGGTTTTCATGTTGATGCTCCTGAGCTTGTTGTTTTTGTCGCAGCAGGTAACGGTTCGATCTTCAGTGACTGTGCGGGCCTCATCGCGAGCAGGCTCGCTCCCACATTGGATCTAGGTGCGGCACAAATCCCCTGTGGGAGCGAGCCTGCTCGCGAAGGCGGCCTCAAATTCGACGATCATTTCGGCCCGGGTAGGCAACCCCTCCATATCCCCGCGACTCTGCACCGCCCGGCTGCCAATCCAGTTGGCGCGCTTCACGGCGTCGGCAAAACTGTGGTTTTCCAGGAGGGCGCTGATCATGCCGACCGCAAAGCCATCACCGGCCCCGACGGTGTCGACCACCGTTTCCACCGGCACACCGGCGACAAAACCGGCATCCAGATGCGTGCGGTAGTAAGCGCCGTGCGGGCCCAGCTTGATCGCCACGGCCTCGGCACCCTGATCCAGATAAAACGCCGCAATGTCGGCCGGGTCTTCAAAACCGGTCAGCAAGCGACCTTCACTCAAACCCGGCAGCACCCAGTGGGCGAGGGCGGCCAGGCGGTTGATCTCGGTAATCATTTGTTGCTCGCTGGCCCACAGGCTCGGGCGCAGGTTTGGATCGAATGACACGCTGCACCCGGCATCGCGCATGCGGGTCATCAGTTCGAACGACAGTTGCCGCGCGGTTTCAGAAAGCGCCGGGGGAATGCCGGTGGCGTGCAGGTGTCGGGCCTTGAGCAATTCGGGAACGATCGAATGCGCCGAAAGATGACTCGCCGCCGAACCGCGCCGGAAATATTCGACGACAGGGTCGCTGCCATCGTCGGTGCGGGACTTGAGCTGAAAACCGGTGGGATGCGCCGTGTCGGTATCGACGTGGCGGCAATCCAGGCCTTCCTTCTCCAGGGTGTCGATCACGAAGCGACCCAGCGAATCAGCGCCGACCCGACTCAGCCAAGCGACCTTGAACCCCAGCCGCGACAAGCCGATGGCGACGTTACTGTCCGCCCCGGCAATGCGTTTGTGAAAAGCGCTGATGTCGGCCAGATTGCCGGTCTGCTCCGCAACGAACATCGCCATGGTTTCGCCGAACGACAGAATATCAATCTCAGACATGAGCGCTCTCCAGTCGCGATTGGCCCAAATGGGCGAGGGCGGTGACATGTTCGGTGGTCAGTTGCACCAAGTCGTCGCCCTGCAACGGATACTCCGCTGCCCGCATAACGCCTTGGGCCATGTGCCGCAGCAGTTGTTCCCACTGATAAAGGTCGCTGGCGACCGGCGGGATCGCAACCAGTTTGCCATCGGCGCGGCGCGTCACCGCTTTGCAGTGCACGTAGCCGACGTGGCGTCCAAGCAATCGCGCAGCGCTGGCAGGCGCCTGGTCCTGCCAGTGCCAATTGCCGATATCGAAAGTCATTTTGATCGGCAGACTGTGCTGCTCGACTTCATCGAAAAAGCGCTGGAAGGGTTCGATGCGGCCACCCTGCAGGGTCTGGTCGTTCTCTACCAACAACTGTACGGCGCTCTGCGCGAGTGTGCGGGTCAAGGCCAGAAGGTCACTGTTGTCGGTGAAGTAACCCAGCGATACCTTCAGCCATTTGGCGCCGAACGCCTGGGCGCGTTGCAGCGCGATGATCAGGTCCGGGTTGGGTTTCGACTGGCCGGCCAGCCACAACTCCATCGGCGAGGAATACACGCTTTCAAGGCCCCGGGCCTGAGCGGCGTCGGCCAGTTGGGCGGGGTCTTCGACGGTCAGCAACTCTTCACGCCATTCAATGCGCGTGGCGCCGGCGGCGGCCAGTATGTCGATGAAACTGCCCTGGCCGCGCTGGCGCACAAGGTCGGCGCCGTAGCTGGACAGGCTAATGGAGACAGCGGGTTTATTCATTGTTGTATACCTCTGAAACCGGTTTCATTTTTGTTCAAAAAAATATCGAATTTGATTTTTGTAGTGTTTTTTCGGGCCCCATCGCGAGCAGGCTCGCTCCCACATTGGATTTGTGAACACAGGCCCACTGTGGGAGCGAGCCTGCTCGCGATGGGGCCAGTCCAGTCACCGAGAACTTCCAAGTGTGGATCCCCGCACAATCAACCGCGCCGAAAAATCCAGCGTCCGCACCGGCTCGTCATCCCCGCGCAATCGCTTGAGCAAACACTCAAACGCACTCGCGCCAATCTCGGCTGTCGGCTGGGCAAGCGCGGTGATGCCGCTGCCCACCAGCGGGTACCAATCGAGGTCATCGAGGGCGATCAGGCCGACATCCTCGAACAGGTTGCAGGTAAGTTCACGCAATGAATGGGTGCTGGCCAACGCCGCGATTCCGTTCGCGCAAAACAGCGCTTTCGGGCCCGGGCCGGGTGTGTCGAGGAAAGTTTTCAGATTTGCCGTCAGGTCGCTGCCGGTTTCAATGATTGCCCCGCGAAGCGACGGCCGCTGCTCGATCTGCGCCTTGAAACTGCTGACCCGTTCGATCCGCGAACTGGTGCCGTCAAACGGTTCGGTCACCAGCAACACATCGCGATAACCGCGTTCTTCAAGGTGATTGAGGGCGATGTCGATGGCCTGCGGGTTGTTCAGCCCGACCATATCGCTTTCAAGGTGCTCGACCTTGCGATCCACCAGTACCAGCGGCATTTCCCGGTGCAGTTCGCGCAATTCGTCCCGGTGATGGCCGAGGGTGTTCACGATCAGGCCTTCGATGTTGTAGGAGCGCAGCAGGGCCAGGTGCTGGCATTCCTGCTCGTCGTCGCGGTCGGTGTTGCACACCACCAGGCTGTAGCCATGTTGACGGCAGGCGGTTTCCACCCCGTGCATCACGGCAATCGAATAAGGGTTACGGATGTCGGCCACCAGCATGCCGATCAGGCGGGTTCGCCCGCGTTTCAGGCCGCGGGCCATCTGGTTCGGGCGGTAGCCGAGTTCGGTAATTGCCTGTTCGATGCGCTGGGCAATGGCATCGGAGAGCAACGCGCGGTCATCGCCGATGAATCGCGACACGCTGGCCTTGGAGACCTTGGCGTGTTCGGCCACGTCGAGCATGGTCACGCGGCTGCGCTGGGCGGCGGAGAAGTCGTTCACGGTCTGAAACCTTCTTATTGGATGTATAAGGTCGAGTGCTTGGCACTGAAACCGGTTTCAGAAGACACCAAAAACTAATCCCTCGTCAAGTGCCTCTGGCGATTCAGGCCGACGGGTGGCGTTTAAGTCAGCACACTCAACCACGCGGAAACCAACAGCAATAGGGCCATGCAGCGATTGAAGCATTGCATCGCTTGCGCCGAGCGCAACCCTTCGAAATGCGCGCGCAACGTCTCGATGCTGGTGTCGGCGTCCTGCGCCAGTTCGAGCCAGTTGTGAGTCGTCATGCTGCATCTGTGGGGCGGATTGCCGATCTGTTTAACGCGCGTTGCGAGGGCGGTGACTAGAACGTTTGTGCAGGAAGCTTCCACTTCTACTATGTCGGACAGATCGGCTGTAGCACAAACCGTCTGCGGCGCCACTATCAGATTTGATAGTGGCGTCGGTGGCAGGGGCGGACTTTACTGTGCGGAAGTTTAGCTGCACCGAGAAACACGACATGAGCAATTTTGATTCCCCTGATAGCCCAATTGAAACGGCAGTCAACTCCGGGCCTTACTCCGAGGTACGAATCTGTGCTCCGGGCAATGTAAGAGGCTGCCGCAATTCGTCAACGACCGCCCGGTTGAGTTGGGACGAACCCTATGCGACATGCAATCTGTGCCCGGATGCCATCGGTTACGAAGTGTATGGAGAAGGTATCGCACGAAAAAGTGTGGTCCGGCCGCCTTGTGAAATAACGGGATTAAAAGCAGGGGTCGAGTACCTGTTTTATGTCACGGCAAAAGCAGCCGGAAATAATGTTTCAACACCCAGCCCTTTCTTGCTGCTGAAAATGCGCGCCCCGACTACGCCAGGCACTCCAGAGCTGAGCGCCATAACTCATGCATCGGTGAGCTTGTTTTGGGCGCCTTCAGGTTATGAAGGGACCATCCGCTACAGAGTTTATTTAAACGGGTTCCTCGTTAAGCAGGTCACCGAGCCTCTGGTCAACCTCGCGCACCTGCAAAGTCATACCGATTATCTCGTCGAGGTGCGAGCCTTCAACGAAGCCGGGGTGTCCGAATCGAGCTTCGCTCATTTCAAAACCAGGGTGCGTCCGCCTATCAACCTGAGGTTCAGCCACCTTAACGGAATCTGCAGACTGGCCTGGGATCCGGTTTTCAAGCAACTCCCGGTTCATGAGGTCTCCATCAACGGCAAAACCTTCACCGCCTCCCCCGGCCGTTGGGGCTACAACTTCCTGTTGGCGGCGGTATCGCCCGGCCCGGTTCCGCACCACTTCAAGTTTGCAGTCCGAGCGCTATTTGATGGGGAATCCTCCGAAGTGGCCTTACTCGAAGCCTCTTTGACCGACGGGGTACCGCCGACAAAACCTGGTGGACCGGTGGTCAGCAATATTACGGATACATCGGCGACACTGACTTGGGAACCCTCAAGTGACAATGTCGGTGTGACAGGTTATCGAGTCGCCCTGTATGGAATCGTCATTTATCCGACCCAGAATACTCATCACACCCTTACCAATTTGGCCAGTGGCGCCTATCACTGGGTGTTCATACGTGCGCGAGACAAGGACGGAAACCTTTCGGACGCCAGCCCAATCACGGTATTCAAAACCACCGGACAGGCGTCTTCGCCACGGCCCTCGCCCCCACCGGTCGAGATAACGCCGCTGACGTCCACCACCGCCAGACTGGATTGGTCATTTGACGAAAATGGGGGAGTCCCCTCGGGCGTAAGGATCGTGATGAATGGTCAACGCTGGAGAGATATTGTGCTCCTCCCCGGCGTGCCTTTAAGCGACTTGGTTCCGGACTCTGAATACACCATCAGTGTGTCTGCTTTTGACCTGTACGGTCAGCTATCTGAACCCACCACCCTGGTCTACGTGCCCAAGGACGTCACACCGCCCAGCATTCCGGGAGATTTGCGTCAGACGGACTTGATCCCGGGGTCGGTCACCCTGGGGTGGGAGGCGTCAACGGACGACGTCGGACTGTGCGGGTACGTGATCTACAACAATCACGAATATTTCGACAGCACACCGCTCACCCGTTACACCGTCGTTGACTTGCTTCCCGGCACCTATTCGTTTGACGTGTGTGCCATGGATCTTTCAGGGAATGCTTCAGAGCCGGCTTCAATCAGCGTTGAAATCCAAGGCCAGCCATCGAGCCCCCCCACCAACTTCCGGTACACCCAAACAGTGTTGATACCTACTCTGGAATGGGATGCACCGAGTGATGTGGAAGATCTGATCCGTTACGACATTGTCTTGACTGGACCACAGGGGACCAGCCTCCCTTACCAGACAGCCAATACCTTTCTAAAACCGGTTTTGCTTCCACGCACCCGTTACGACGTCAGCATTACGGCGGTGAACGCGTCGGGACGCTCACTGCCATTGATTGGCGAGTTGATCACGAAGTAAAGGATTGCGTGCTTGGTGGGTAAAAACTCATCGTGCGATTACCCAAAGAGCCCCGCTGCAATGTTGACCGAGAACCCGAGGATCGCCGTGTTGAACAAAAAACCGATCAGCGACTGCGCCAGCACGATCTTGCGCAGTTCCCGAGTTGCCACACCGACATCGGACGTCTGCACCGCCACGCTGATGGTGAACGAAAAATACAGGAAGTCCCAGTAATTGGGGGTTGTGAGCCCTTCAGCAAAACGCAGCGCCTGGTCTTTGCCGTCCCAGGTGTAAAAGAGGCGGGCGTAGTGCACGCTGAAAATCACCCCGATCAGAAACCAGGAACCGATCACCGTCAATGCGGTAAAACCGTAATGCAGCAGCTTGCGGGAGGTTTCCAGGTCCTTGGTGCCGGCCAGTTCGAGGGTGATGGTCGCCAGGCTGGCAATCGCGGCGATGCACACCACGAACAGCACCAGTCCAGCGTTTTCGTCTTCGATTTCAGCGATGCGTTTCACGTCCGGTGCTTTGGACCGCGCGGCGAGCCAGAGCATCAGCACCAGGTACGTCCAGACCCCGGCATTCCAGCCGAACAGGATTTTGCTGATGATCGAATCAGCCGGAGCCAGAATGCCCACCGCGACACCGAGGATGGCGGCGGCGGACAGGCGAGGGTGAGTGCGGGCGAGGAAAGGCATGGAGGCTCGATGGGTCAGGGTTTTGCAAACACCTTAGCCCAGGGTGGTCAGTTATGGCCACAACCCCGAAGCAGGCACAAACTTTTGTAGGAGCGAGCTTGCTCGCGATGGTGTATCAGCCGACAACAATGTGGCTGACACACCATCGCGAGCAAGCTCGCTCCTACAATGGGAGGTGTGTGGGTTAGATGTTTTTGTGGCGTCTGCCCACCAGCTTCATCACCACCACAAAAAACACCGGCACAAACACCACCGCCAGGGTCGCCGTGATCATCCCGCCGATCACCCCGGTGCCGATCGCCTGCTGACTCGCCGAACTGGCACCGGTGGCAATCGCCAGCGGTACCACGCCGAGGATGAACGCCAGGGACGTCATGATGATCGGCCGCAGTCGCAGGCGCGCTGCTTGCAGGGTGGCGTCAATCAAGTCATGGCCTTCGTCGTACAGGCTCTTGGCAAACTCAATGATCAGGATCGCGTTTTTCGCCGACAGACCGATGATGGTGATCAACCCGACCTTGAAGAATACGTCGTTGGGCATCCCGCGCAGCGTCACCGCCAGTACTGCGCCGAGTACGCCAAGTGGCACCACCAGCAGCACCGAGGTCGGGATCGACCAACTCTCGTACAACGCCGCCAGGCACAGGAACACGATCAACAGCGACAAGCCGAGCAGGATCGGCGCCTGGCTGCCGGACAAACGCTCCTGCAACGACAGCCCGGTCCATTCCTGGCCCAGTCCCGCCGGGCCTTGCGCCACCAGCCGCTCGATTTCCGCCATGGCCTCACCGGTGCTATGGCCGGGCGTCGGTTCGCCGGAAATGCTGATCGCCGGGTACCCGTTGTAACGGGTCAACTGCGCCGGCCCCTGAATCCATTTGGCCTGGACGAAGGCGGATAACGGCACCATTGCCCCGGCGTTGTTGCGCACGTGGATCTTCAGCAAATCGTCCACCTGACTGCGCTGATCGCCTTCAGCCTGCACCACCACCCGTTGCATCCGGCCCTGATTGGGGAAGTCGTTGATGTAGGCCGAACCGACGGTGGTGGACAATACGTTGCCGATGTCGGCAAACGAAACGCCCAGCGCATTCGCCTGTTTGCGGTCCACGATCAATTGCACCTGCGGCGCTTCGGCCAGGGCGCTTTCGCGCACGTTCATCAGGATCGGGCTCTTCTCGGCGGCCGCCAGCAATTCCTTGCGCGCCTGCATCAACGTGGCATGGCCGAGACCACCACGGTCCTGCAAGCGGAACTCGAAACCGCTGGAGGTGCCGAGACCGTTCACCGGCGGCGGCAGGATGGCGAAGGCTACGGCGTCCTTGATCTGGCTCAACGCAAGGTTGGCGCGGTCGGCAATCGAAGCCGCCGAGTCGTTGCTGCCGCGATCAGACCAGTCCTTGAGCGTGGTAAACGCCAACGCCGCGTTTTGCCCGCTACCGGAAAAACTGAAACCGAGAATCACCGTGCTGTCACCCACACCCGGTTCAGTTGCATTGTGGGCTTCGATTTGCTCAACGACCTGCACCGTGCGGTTCTTGCTCGCGCCGGGAGGCAGTTGAATGTCGGTGATGGTGTAACCCTGGTCTTCCACCGGCAGGAACGAGGAGGGCAGGCGATTGAAGCTCACGCCGAGGCCAATCAGCAACACGCCGTAGATCAACAGGTAACGACCGCTACGTTTCAGCGCATAGGCGACCCAGCCCTGATAGCGCTCGGTCAGTTGCTCGAAACGCCGGTTGAACCAGCCGAAGAAACCACCCTTGGCATGATGCTCATCTTTGGCAATCGGCTTGAGCAAGGTCGCGCACAGCGCTGGGGTCAGGGTCAGGGCCAGGAACGCCGAGAACAGGATCGAGGTGGCCATCGACAACGAGAACTGCCGGTAAATGACCCCGACCGAACCCTGCATGAACGCCATGGGAATGAACACCGCCACCAACACCAGCGTGATGCCGATGATCGCGCCGGTGATCTGCTTCATCGCCTTGCGGGTTGCTTCTTTGGGCGACAGGCCTTCGGTGACCATGATCCGCTCGACGTTCTCCACCACTACGATGGCGTCATCCACCAGGATGCCGATCGCCAGCACCATGCCGAACATGGTCAGCACGTTGATCGAGAACCCCAGCGCCAGCATGATCGCAAAGGTGCCCATCAGCGCCACCGGCACCACCAGGGTCGGGATCAGTGTGTAGCGGATGTTTTGCAGGAACAGGAACATCACCGCAAACACCAGCAGCATCGCCTCGCCGAGGGTGTAAATCACTTTGGTGATCGAGACTTTGACGAAGGGCGAGGTGTCGTAAGGAATCTTGTATTGCACGCCAGCCGGGAAATAGCGCGCCAGTTCGTCCATCTTCGCCCGCACCAACGTCGCGGTGCTCAGGGCATTGGCCCCCGGCGCCAGTTGCACACTGACGGCGGTCGACGGCTTGCCATTCAGGCGGGTGGAGAATTGATACTCCTGACTGCCGATCTCGACCCGCGCTACGTCGCCGATGCGCACGGTGGAACCGTCGGGATTGGCCTTCAGAACGATGTCGGCGAATTCTTCCGGCGTCGACAACTGGCCTTTCACCAGAATGGTCGCGGTGATTTCCTGCGTGGTGCGGGTCGGCAAATCGCCGATGCTGCCGGCCGAAACCTGCGCGTTTTGCGCAACGATGGCCGCGTTGACATCGGCCGGGGTCAGGTTGAAACCGATCAGCTTCTGTGGATCGATCCAGATGCGCATCGCGCGTTCGGCGCCATACAACTGTGCTTTGCCGACACCGTCCAGACGCTTGATCTCGTTCATCACGTTGCGCGCCAGGTAATCGCTGAGCGCCACGTCGTCGAGCTTGCCGTCACTGGAGGTCAGGGTGATCAGCAGCAGGAAGCCGGCAGAGACTTTCTCCACCTGCAAGCCTTGTTGCGTCACGGCCTGGGGCAAGCGTGATTCCACTACTTTGAGGCGGTTTTGCACGTCGACCTGCGCCATTTCCGGATCAGTGCCCGGCTGGAAGGTGACGGTGATCGTTGCGCTGCCGAGGCTGCTCTGGGATTCGAAGTACAACAAGTTGTCAGCGCCGTTGAGTTCTTCCTCGATCAGGCTGACCACGCTTTCATCCACGGTTTGCGCTGAAGCACCGGGGTACACGGCGTAGATTTCGACTTTCGGCGGCGCGACATTCGGGTACTGCGCCACCGGCAACTGCGGGATGGCCAGCGCACCGGCCAGCAGGATGAACAGGGCAACCACCCAGGCGAATACGGGGCGGTCGATAAAGAACTGCGGCATAAACAAGCGTCCTGCTTACTGACCAGAAACCTGGGCAAGTGGAAGAGGGGTGTCGTCGATTTGCACTTTTTCGCCGGGCCGGGCGTGTTGCAGGCCCTCGGTGACAATGCGGTCGCCGGGCTTGAGGCCGCCGGTGACGATCCAGCGATCGTTTTGCACGGCGCCCAGTTCTACCGGTTGCTGGCCGACCCGTTGTTCGGCGTCGAGCAACAACACATGGGCAATGCCGGCGCTGTCACGCTGGATGGCCCGTTGCGGCACGCTGATACCTTGCGCAATCACCGCTTGCTCCAGACGCACGCGAACGAAACTGCCCGGCAGCAAGTCGAGGCCCGGGTTGGGGAACTCGCTGCGCAGGATGATCTGGCCGGTGCCGGGGTCGACGGTGATGTCGGTAAACAGCAACTTGCCGGGCAGCGGATAGAGGCTGCCATCGTCCTCGATCAGCGTGGCTTTGGCCTGGCCCTGGCCGACTTGCTGCAACTGGCCGGAACGAAAGGCTCGGCGCAGTTCGTTGAGTTCGCGGGTCGACTGGGTCAGGTCGGCATGAATCGGGTTCAGCTGCTGAATCAATGCCAGTGGCGTGGTTTCGTTCTGCCCGACCAGTGCGCCTTCGGTGACCAGGGCGCGACCGATGCGCCCGGAAATCGGCGCTGTGACGGTGGCATAACCCAGATTGAGTTTCGCCCGCTCGACCGCGGCTTTGTTGGCGGCGACGTCGGCCGCGGTTTGTCGGACGCTGGCCCGGGCGTTGTCGTAGTCCTGGCCGCTGATGGCGTTGCCTTCGATCAACTGGGCGTAACGCTGCTCTTGCAAGCGTGCCTGAAAGGCATTGGCCTCGGCCTTGCGCAGCGACGCCTCGGCGCTGTCCAGGTCAGCCTTGAACGGCGCCGGGTCGATCCGGAACAGCACATCGCCTTTCTTTACGTCGCTGCCTTCACGAAAGGCCCGTTGCAACACCACGCCGGCGACCCGGGCACGGACTTCGGCAATGCGCGGCGCGGCAATCCGCCCGCTCAGTTCGCTGCTGATCGACAGTGGCCGCGCTTCGATAGTCTCGATGCGAACCGTGGCAAGTGGCGCCTGTTCTTCGGCGTTCGAGGACTTGTCACAGGCGCTCAGCGTCAGCGCCAGTGCAAGCAGACTGAGTCTGGCCAGCAGATTCTTTGACATGAATTACCCCAATAATGACCCCCAGCATCCTACGGGTCGTCGACGAGGGTAGCGGTGAAGCTTTGTAGGTGCTGTGTGAAATTGTGTAAGGGTTTTACTCAGGTGTGGGTGAGGGCGTATATCCTTGGCGACTTGATTTCTTTTGCGACTGTTATGCCGCCATCGCGAGCAAGCTCGCTCCCACAGGGATCTGATGTGGACACAGATTTTGTGAACACCACCTGCCACTGTGGGAGCGAGCTTGCTCGCGATGAGGCCCGAAAGGTCGCCACCGCACTTTCTGGAACACCCCATGCCCAACATCCTCCTGGTCGAAGACGACTCCGCGCTCTCCGAACTGATTGCCAGCTACCTGGAACGCAACGGCTACTCCGTCAGCGTGATCAGCCGTGGTGATCAGGTGCGCGAGCGTGCGCGGGTCAATCCACCGGACCTGGTGATTCTCGACCTGATGCTGCCGGGGTTCGATGGCCTGCAAGTCTGCCGCTTGCTACGCGCCGATTCGGCGACCTTGCCGATCCTGATGCTCACCGCCCGCGATGACAGCCACGACCAGGTGTTGGGGCTGGAAATGGGCGCCGATGACTACGTCACCAAACCCTGCGAGCCACGCGTTTTGCTGGCCCGGGTGCGGACGTTGCTGCGGCGCAGCAGCCTCAGTGATCCGCAAACCGCCAACGACCGCATCCTCATGGGTAATCTGTGCATCGACCTGTCCGAACGCACCGTGACCTGGCGCGATCAACTGGTCGAACTGTCCAGCGGCGAATACAACCTGCTGGTGGTGCTGGCCCGGCACGCCGGCGAAGTGCTGAGCCGCGACCAGATTCTGCAACGCCTGCGCGGCATTGAATTCAATGGCACCGACCGCTCGGTGGACGTGGCGATCTCCAAGCTGCGGCGAAAATTCGACGATCATGCGGGTGAGGCGCGCAAGATCAAGACCGTGTGGGGCAAGGGTTACCTGTTCAGTCGTTCCGAGTGGGAATGCTGAGCCGATGTTCAGAATTCTCTTTCGCCTGTACCTGGTGACCATCGTCTCGTTCAGCGCCGCGATTTATCTGGTGCCGGATCTGGTGATCAAGGTGTTCCATGAACGCTTTGTCACCTACAACCTTGATTACTCCCGCGGGCTGCAGACCCTCATCGTCAAACAGTTTCATGCCGTTCCAGCCGAACAGTGGCCGGTAATGGCTGAGGAGATGGACAAGGAGTTCGATCCGCTGCGCATCGTGCTGACCCGCAATGACGATCCCGACTTCACGCTGT
This sequence comes from Pseudomonas sp. ASL7, assembly GCF_056680375.1. Lineage (NCBI taxonomy): Bacteria > Pseudomonadati > Pseudomonadota > Gammaproteobacteria > Pseudomonadales > Pseudomonadaceae > Pseudomonas > Pseudomonas sp. ASL7. Next base: position 1,266,529 of record NZ_CM155279.1, read on the forward strand.
ACGAGCGTGAGCGTTTGCAACAGGGCGAGAACGTGGTGCGCATCGGCGACTGGGGCTGGCGCACCCTGGCGGTGGCACCGCTGAACGAAAACACCGTGGTGAAAATGGTCGTGCCGCCGGACCCGATGGACGTCAGCCTGTTGTACTGGAGCATCAACGTGCTGATCGGCGCGACCATGCTCGCTTGCCTGCTGCTGTGGCTGCGCCCGCACTGGCGCGATCTTGAACGTCTCAAAGGCACGGCTGAACGCTTCGGCAAGGGGCATCTGGACGAGCGCACGCAGATTTCCGCCCGTTCCAACATCGGCAGCCTGGCCAACGTCTTCGACACCATGGCCGGTGACATCGAAAAGCTGCTGAACCAGCAGCGCGACCTGCTCAACGCGGTGTCCCATGAATTGCGCACGCCACTGACGCGACTGGATTTCGGCCTCGCGCTGGCACTGTCCGACGATTTGCCGGCCGCCAGCCGCGAACGCTTGCAGGGTCTGGTCGCGCACATTCGTGAACTCGACGAGCTGGTGCTGGAACTGCTGTCTTACAGCCGCTTGCAAAACCCGGCGAAGTTGCCTGAGCAGGTCGAGGTGTCGCTGGATGAATTCATCGACAGCATCCTCGGCAGCGTCGACGAAGAACTGGAATCCCCGGACATCGTCATCGACGTGCTGCTTCACGGCCAGCTCGAACGCTTCAGCCTCGACCCACGCCTGACCGCCCGCGCGTTGCAGAATCTGTTGCGCAATGCGATGCGCTACTGTGAAAAACGCATTCAAGTGGGTGTGCAGGTGTGTGCCAAAGGGTGTGAGATTTGGGTCGACGATGACGGGATCGGCATTCCGGATGACGAGCGTGAGCGGGTATTTGAACCCTTCTATCGGCTTGACCGCAGCCGTGATCGGGCGACTGGCGGGTTTGGTCTGGGGCTGGCAATCAGTCGACGAGCGCTGGAAGCGCAAGGCGGCACGCTCACCGTCGAACCGTCACCGCTGGGTGGTGCGCGGTTTCGTTTGTGGTTGCCCACCCCGGTCTGAGTCCGTGGTTATTGCCGATTGCGAATATCGGAATTCGTCGTATTGATCGATGACGAAGACGATACGCTTCCACGACTCAGAGAATTCCCAATTGACTGAGCAGGCCGTTCAGGTAAATACATAGTATTGGCGTCGTAGGTATGGACTGTTCTTGGGACCACAGGCCACCCGAAACGCGAGTAAGGAGGAGGTAAAGAATTAGTCCGGGGAGGAGTCATAGCGCTTAACTCGTAGGGAGGAGGCAGGACAGATGGCGGATTGTTGGGCCAGTAGGATGGCGGCAGTTCGGTATGCGAGGAACCGGGTGGAAGCTCCTGCAATGCCATTTCCCTTTGCAGGGAGGGGGCACGCTCCGACCGGAAGGCCCCAGTCCTGCTCGGCTGACGAGTCTTCATTATTTTCGATATACCACCACCAACCCCAATGCCAGTCGCAATAATTGAAAGACCCATGAGCGCCCAAGACGTCGCCTCGTCTTCAACGAATAAACTCCCAATTGCGCTTCCGATCCCGACAATGCCGGAAACTGCGTAGAACACTGAAAGAACGGGAAAATGCCCGGTCGGATCACTCCGATTAATCGGATCCCCCACGCAATACCCATACGCATTCAACCCACCGTCCCCAAACGGACTCCAACTGTCCGGGCTGTTGAACCGCATCAACACCGGGTTGAACTGACGATACCCATTACCCAAATGATAATGCCCGGTCAGCGGATCCGGCCGTTCGCCGTTGAACCCGAGCAGGCTGAGCAAGCCGTTTTTCGAGGGTCGATGGCCGTAGGGTGTGAGGGCGAGGGGGTGCGGCCCAGCAGCGTCGAGAGCATTTATCACAGAACGTTGTTGGTCAGTCGCCAGGAGATTGGTGTCGACCTTGCCGTTTTGGCGCAGCTGTTGGGCCAGTAACTGGTCGTCGTGCTGGAAGATGCTGCGGTGAACCGCGCCTTGAATTTCGTTAGCCAGGCGCGTCTTGCAGTAAAACCGCTGGAGCCTATCCGTTGCGGATGGGGCGCAATCAACCTGACGGTCCAGCGGATCATAGCCATAGCGGCACAGCACGGTATTGCTGGAGGAAAGTGGCATCGATGCAGCTCCATGCAAAGTTCGCCATCGGGAGTCTTAGCATCGGCGGTTTTTCAATCGTTGCCTACTATCAGAACTGCTAGGGCTTGAACTGACAAAAGGCCCCGTTTTGTCGCAGTCATGGGTTGAAACTGTAAAACCTGACAGTAGTCATCCTCGCCACTTAAGCGCTTCATTGTCCCTTCGCAGTCGGGCTTTCAAGGCTGGGCAGGAGAGCGGGCATGGGTGATCAAATAACAAAAAGAAACAGTGAGGGCACGATCAACGCGATCAGGAAAGTCTGGGTTGATACAACGTCGACGAAGTTCGCCATGGTCACCCCTGATGATGGTTTTTGTTCCAGGCTGGCAATCCGCATAGGGACCAATACCACGGCGGGTGGCGATGACTATTTTCTCGTCGGAGACAAGGTGAAATACACCGTGCTAATGGGGCCGGCAGGAAAATGTGCAGGAGCTCAGGATCTGGTGAAGTTCATAGCAGGTGCCTCGGTTAATTGATGAATTCTGATGTAGCAGCTGCCGAGCTTTCGAGGCTGCGTTTGGCTGCGCAGCAGTCGTAAATTCAGGCAGACCGCATAGACAGGATTTGCGAGGACTGCGGTCGAGCGCGACCCCGGTCCGAACGCAGCCTCGCAGGCTCGGCAGCTGCTACGGTTCAACCGCAAGCGATCATTCTCAATGTTGCGCCCGAATCTGCCGGCCCAGCACCTCCATCACATCACAGCCATCACGCAGCAACATCGCCGCCGCGTGGGCCAGTTGTTGCACATCCGCGCCGCGGGCACGGGTGATGTCCAGACTGGCCAGGCTCTCCATCATTTGCGTGACGGCCAGAAAACGTGTGGCGGCATTGCTGTGCAGCACATCCAGCGGCGCCTGGGTGGCCACTAACAGCACCGGGATGTCGCAATCGTTGTTGGTCATCGGCATGTGTGGGTTCATGCGTCACCTTCCCCTAGCGCTGTGTGCAAGCCGTCGATTGAGGCCTGGACCAGTGAGCGTGCAGTACCGAGCATCTGCCGACTGGCCCAACGCATCGACGCTGTGTGTTCTGGACGGGTGGCGTGGGGGGCTTGATGGGCGAGATCTTCGGCACAGCTCAGGTAGACGGAGGCGTGTTCGAGGGCATCGAGTAATGGAATGCCCGGTTGAACGGCGAACAAATCATGGTCGACGTGATCGCAGCGGGCGAATGGGGTGGATTTTGTGGTTGGGATTTTTGGCTCGGTCATACGGATCTATCCTCAAATAAAGAAGTTTCCTAGAGAATGGAGCCGTCAACCTCCATCACGAATGTGTCGTGACAGGCGCGAGGATAGGGAGCGAGGTTTGGGCAGTCAACCGGCCGAACGCCAGAAACAGCCTGTTTGTTTGTAGGTTTGTTCCGGCGCTGACCGGAAACACCGACACCTGTAGCAGCTGCCGAGCCTGCGTCCGGCTGCGCAGCAGTCGTAAAATCATGCAGCGAGGTTTATCAGGCAAACCGCATAGACAGGTTTTGCGAGGACTGCGTCCTCGAACGCTGCCTCGCAGGCTCGGCAGCTGCTACAGTGTTGCGCCAGAATGGATGGGGAGAGAGACTCAATCAAAATGTAGGAGCTGCCGAAGGCTGCGATCTTTTGATCTTGCTTCTCCGGCCAACATCAAAATCAATAGATCGCAGCCTTCGGCAGCTGCTACATGGGGTCCACCGGTTCGCTCAGGCGCTGAGTCGGCTTCGCAATTGTTTGGCCATGTCCTCCAGTTCCGCCATGGGGTTATGCCCGATCAGCATCCACGCATGCTCCCTGTCTGCCCAGTAAACAATGTTCATCTCGTGCCGACGCTCCTGGGCAAAATCCCGCTGGCCGCTGTTGGAACGGGTGACGCAGAGCGCCATTGGGCCGTGTACCGGGTCCAGGTAGGTAATCTGGGCAATGGCCACGCCGTCGTATTCGAGGATCTGCGCACGTTTGAATTCGGGGCGCGGCAAGGTCAGTTGTGCGGGCATAAGGTTCAGGCCGAGGCGCGCATCGATGGTGCTCAGTTGCACACGCTGGGCAGCTTCGTCGCTGGGCAAGTGGTCGAGGGTTTGCGGCACATAGAGCGACATGTAGTCGGCCACCAGACCGCGCCAGTTGTTTTTCTGCTGGCTCATTTGCCAGACGATGAACAAGCGGTCCGCCACCACACCACTTGCCACCAGCCCGGCCGCTGCGGCGAGGAACCAGCGTCGACTGAGCGCCGGACGGGCCGGAGCGGGCAAGGTATCGAGCATGGCTTGCAGACGATCCTTCGGTGCTTGTCGGCCCAATTCGTCATAGGCAGCCTTGAACGGCAGGTTGCTGCGAGCCAGCCATTGCAGGCGCAGGTTGAGCATCGAATCCTCAGCAATGGCGGCGTCGATGCAGGCGCGTTGTTCGGCGTCGAGCTGGTCGTCAAGGTAGGCCACCAGCTGCTCATCCGAAGGTATCGCGTGATCGTTCATCGACGTTCTCCAGTGGAGGGGTTCGGCACAGTGTGCAGCGGTGGATACTCGGCCAGTTTCACGCGGGCGGCGGCGAGGCGGCTCATGACCGTGCCGATGGGCACTTGCAATACCTCGGCGACTTCGCGGTACGACAAGCCCTCGACATAGGCCAGAAACACCGTTTCGCGCTGGGTTTCGGGCAGCGCATCGACGCGCCGGATTACCTGAGCCGCCAGAACGTGAGTCTGGGCCACGTATTCACCGTCGAACGACAAGGCGTTGTCGGCATCCACCCACCCGGTGCCATGGCGCACTCGACGCGCGCGGACTTCATTGAGCCAGATCGAATGCAAAATGCTCAGCAGCCAACGGTCCATGCGTGTGCCCGGTTCAAACTGCCCGGCACGTTCGAGCGCGCGCACGCAGGTCGCCTGTACCAGGTCTTCGGCGACATGCCGTTGTCGGGACAACAGCAGGCCATAGCGCCATAAACGCGCCAAATGCTGGCCCAACTCTGCCCGTATTGCCTGATCGCTGGCGATGGCGACCTCCGTCTGCTCGGTGTCAGGTTTTCGATGAGTCGTTGATGGCTTCGGCCAGGTCCTGGTATTCCTCGCAGGTGTCGCCGCAGATCGATTTGATGTGCTGCAACTGCTCTTGAGCGAGGTCCAGTCGGCCTTTGATCACATACGCTTCGCCGAGGTATTCGCGCACTTGCGCATACTGCGGATCGAGTTTCACCGACTGCAAGTAGTAACCGATGCCTTCGTCGGTGCGCCCCAGTTTACGCGTAGCGTAGCCGCGATAGTTCAAGGCTTTGGCGGTGTTCGGATCTTTCAGGGTGTCGAGCAGGGCCAGGGCTTCTTCGTAACGCCCGTCCTTGGCCAGCTGATAGGCGTAGTCGGTGCGGTCGGCGTCCGGCAACAGGCTGCTGGTTTGCTTGAGGCATTTTTGCGACTTGGTGTCCAAAACCTGGCCTTTGGGGCAGCTGGGTTTGGCAGGGGCGCTATCGCCGCCGCCATTGGCCAAGGCAAGCGAACTGGATAACGCGACAGCCAGCAACAACGGAGTGGCAATAACAGCGAAACGGTTGTTCATGGGTGATGCTCCACAGGTGCTTCATGGGGGATATAGCAATGAACACCACAGTGTGAACAATTATTCATTTCTTTCTGCAGGTCTTTGCAAGGAAAGCTCAAATCGAGGCGCTATGCTCGACGGCATCGTTGTCGATCTGGAGAACCGCCATGAAAGATCATGTCCATCACGCTGCGGCTGCGGGTTATAAAGTCGGTGCTGATACTTACGTCCGTGGTCGTCCGGACTACCCGCCGCAGGTGGCCGATTGGCTGACGGAGACACTCGGCTTGAACGCGGATAAAGCCGTTATTGATCTGGGCGCGGGGACCGGAAAATTCACCGGTCGGTTGGTGGCGACCGGAGCACAGGTGATTGCTGTGGAACCGGTGGCGCAGATGCTCGAGAGATTGTCCGAGGCCTTTCCTGACGTACTGGCCGTGAGCGGCACCGCCACGGACCTGCCGCTGCCGGATGCCAGCGTGGATGTGGTGATCTGCGCCCAGGCCTTTCACTGGTTCGCCAGCACCGAGGCGCTGACTGAAATTGCCCGAGTGCTCAAACCCGGCGGAAAACTGGGGCTGGTCTGGAACCTGCGTGATACTCAGGTGAGTTGGGTGCCGAAGCTGGATGCGATCGTCAATGCGCTGGAGGGCGATACCCCGCGTTATTACACCGGGGCCTGGCGCCACGCATTTCCACATGCGGCGTTCGGTCCGCTGCAAGCGCAGCAATTCAGCCATGGGCACACGGGTTCGCCGGAGGATGTAATTTTCAACCGCGTGCGCTCCACCAGTTTTGTCGCGGCACTGCCGGCGGCAGAACGGGAAAAGGTTGATGAGCGGATCAGGGCGATGATTGCCGCCGAGCCCGATTTACGGGGTCGGGACGTGGTGACCGTGCCCTATGTGACGGCAGCGTTTGTGGCGGTGAAGGGCTGTAGGAGCGAGCTTGCTCGCGATGGATCATAACGATAACGCGTGCTTTCTGAATCAACGCGGTGCCTTCCTTTCCATCGCGAGCAAGCTCGCTCCCACAGGGGTTGCGGTGTGCAAGTAATTGATTGGTATCACCCCAGCAGGCGAATGGGTTCGCCCGCAGACCAGGCCTGAATGTCCTCGATCATCTGTGAAAAGAACTGCTGGTAATTGTGCTGGCTGACGTAGCCAACGTGAGGCGTCGCCAATACATTCTCCAGCGTTCTGAACGGATGATGCGCAGGCAGGGGTTCCTGCTCGTACACATCCAGCGCCGCGCCCGCCAGTCGCCGTTTTTGCAGTGCCTTGATCAGTGCAGACTCGTCGACAATCGGCCCACGGGCGGTGTTGACCAGTAGCGCAGTGGGCTTCATCCAGTCCAGCGCCTGAGCGTCCACCAAGCCCCGGCTGCGATCACTGAGCACCAGATGGACCGACAGCACATCGGCCTGTTCGAACAGTTCCTGTTTGCTGACATAGGTCACGCCGACTTCAGCGGCTCGTTCAGCCGTCAGGTTTTCGCTCCAGGCGATGACCCGCATGCCGAACACCTGGCCGAACTGGGCGACACGTTGGCCGATGCTGCCTAGCCCGAGGATCGCCAGGGTTTTGCCGTGCAAATCACCACCCAGGCCTTGTTGCCACTGGCCGGCACGCAGGGCGTTGGCTTCGACCACCAGGTTGCGGGTCGCCGCCATGATCAGTGCCCAGGTCAGTTCCGGGGCGGCGTGTTTATAGCTGTCGGTGCCGCTGACTTGTATGCCCAACGCGGTGGCGGTTTTCAGGTCCAGGGCCGCGTTGCGCATTCCGCCGGTGACCAGCAGCTTGAGTTTCGGTAACCGCCGCAGCAGGTCTTCATCAAACCGGGTGCGCTCGCGCATCACGCAGATCACTTCAAATTCGCTTAGACGTGCTGCCATCGTCTCGTTGTCAGACGGATAGTCATGAATAAAACTCACCGGCCCTATGGTGTCCAGAGCCGACCAGTCCACCACGCCACGGGCCACGTCCTGCCAGTCATCAATTACCGCGATCTGCACAGCCATCAGCCTTACCTCATCAACGAACGGGGTTGGTTTTGTTCAGCCAGGCGAGCAGGGCCTGGTGGAACTCTGCAGGTTCTTCCATCTGCGGCGCGTGACCCATGCCAGGGAATTCGACCAGCGTCGACTGCGGGATCAGTTTCGCCACTTGCTTGCCGAGGACATCGTAATGACCGATTTTCGCCTTGACCCCGGGTGAGGCGATGTCGCTGCCGATGGCGGTGGTGTCGGACGTGCCGATCATCAACAACGTCGGCATCTTCAGGTCCTTGAACTCGTAGTACACCGGTTGGGTGAAGATCATGTCGTAGATCAGCGCCGAGTTCCATGCCACTTGCGTATGCCCAGGGCCTTTGTTCAGGCCGGCGAGCATGTCTACCCAGCGATCGAATTCCGGCTTCCAGCGGCCACCGTAATAGGTGTTGCGCTCATAGGTGCGGATGCCGTCGGCCGTGAGTTTCAGTTCGCGTTCGTACCATTGATCGACCGTGCGATAGGGCACGCCGAGCGCCTTCCAGTCTTCCAGTCCGATAGGGTTGACCAGCGCCAGTTGCTCGACTTGATCGGGATATTGCAACGCATAGCGGGTGGCGAGCATGCCGCCGGTGGAGTGCCCGAGCACGCTGGTTTTCTGGATGCCGAGGGCTTTGAGCAACTGGTGGGTGTTGCTGGCCAGTTGCTGGAAACTGTATTGGTAATTGTCCGGTTTGCTGGAGGTGCAGAAACCGATCTGGTCCGGGGCGATCACCCGGTAACCGGCCTCGCTCAGGGCTTTGATCGAACGGTCCCAGGTCGCGCCGCAGAAATTCTTGCCGTGCATCAACACAATGCTGCGACCGTTGGCCTTGCCATGCGCGGCGACGTCCATGTAGCCCATCTGCAGGGCTTTGCCCTGGGACTGGAAGGCGAAATGCTTGAGCGTGTAGGGATACTCGAAGCCTTGCAGTTCCGGCCCGTATTCCGGGCCTTCAGCGTGAGCGATGACGGGCAGTGCGGCGGTCAGCATCAGGCCAGGCAGCCAGCGGGTGAGGGCGAGGGGCATGGGGCTACTCCATAGAAAATCGGCCGATGCTGGAACGGCACGATTAGGGCGACATTAAACACAGGCAATCGCCGTGCGTGATCGTTCAACCGATCCAGCCCAATGCCGACGAACTTCAATGGGCAGGGTAGTCCGCCACCACGACGTCAGTACCATCCTTTTTCAGACCGATTACCTGGTACGCATCACTCATGCCGTCCATTTCCATGCCGGGCGAACCCATCGGCATGCCGGGGGCGGCCACACCCAACAGATCATCGCGCTTGCTCAACGCCAGCACCTGATCGGCCGGCACATGGCCTTCGACGAATTTGCCGTTGATCAACGCCGTGTGGCAGGACGCCAGGCGTGGTGGCACACCGTGCTGTTGCTTGAATTGGCTCATGTTGGCTTCAACGTGGTCTTCGACCTTGAAGCCGTTGGCTTCCAGGTGGCTGATCCATTTTTTGCAGCAACCGCAATTGGCATCGCGGTGGACTTCGATCGGAATCAGGTCGGCAGCCTGGGCGAGGGAAGAAATGAACAGGGCGCTGAGAGCAACCAGACGTAGGTGGTTTCGCATAAAATCTCGCGTCGAATGACGGCCAAAAAAATGCATTCTGAACGGTTTTTTCGATAGTGAGTTACGAGATTGTTTCGAGTTAATACTGCAAACAATCCCCCCCTGTGTGCCTCTTGTGGGAGCGAGCTTGCTCGCGATGGTGTATCAGCTACGTTGATGTCGACTGACACACCATCGCGAGCAAGCTCGCTCCCACAGGGGGGACTGTTTGGGTGAGGAATCGGTCAGCGGTCGAGCAACTTCATCACCTCTTCCGGATAACGCAAACCGGCCGTGGCATTCGCCGGGAATATCGCTTCCAGCGCGTGCAACTCCTCGCGACTCAGCTTCACGTCCAGTGCCGCCACATTTTCTTCCAGGTATTTACGCTGCTTGGTTCCCGGAATCGGGATCAGGTAGTCGCCTTGGGCCAATACCCACGCCAGCGCCAGTTGGCCGGCGGTCACGCCTTTTTCTGCGGCCAGGGCCTGTACTTGCTGCACCAGCAGCAGATTCTTCGCGAAGTTTTCTCCTTGAAAACGCGGGCTGAAGCGACGGTAGTCGTCCGCTGCGAAATCATCCGGGCTTTTCAGGGCCCCGGTCAGAAAACCCCGGCCCAAGGGGCTGTAGGGGACAAAGGCAACGCCCAGTCGCTGACACGCCGCGAGGCAGCCGTTTTCCTCCTGATCGCGGCTCCACAGCGAGTATTCGCTTTGCAGCGCGCTGATCGGGTGCACCTTGTGTGCTCGCTCCAGCGTCGCGGCCGAGGCTTCGCTCAAACCCAGGTAACGCACCTTACCGGCCTTTACCAGTTCGGCCATGGCGCCGACGGTTTCCTCGATGGCCACCTGCGGGTCGATTCGGTGCTGATAGTACAGATCCAGCGTTTCGACACCGAGGCGTTTGAGGGTGCCGTCGATGGCTTGGCGAATGTATTCCGGTCGGCCATTTACGCCGCGTGCGCCGGGGTTGGCCGGGTCGCGGACGATGCCGAACTTGCTCGCCAGAAACACCTGGTCGCGCTTGCCGACAATCGCTTTACCGATCAGCGTTTCGTTCGTATGCGGCCCGTACATATCGGCGGTGTCGAGCAGGGTGATGCCCAATTCCAGCGCACGATGCAGGGTGGCCGTGGCTTCGCGGGTGTCAGTGCCTGTCGTATAGAAATCGGTCATGCCCATGCAGCCCAGGCCGATTGCTGACACTTGCGGACCGTTTTTGCCCAATTGACGTGTTTGCATGAGATCAGCTCCCTGTGAATGTGAAACCCATTGTTGACCTCGACAGAAACAAGATAAACCGGCTAAAACTGCTATCACTATTCGTAATTTCTAAATAATTAGCCGGGATAGCAGTAATGGACCGTTTCAACGCCATGCGCGTGTTCACCCGAATCGTCGAACTGGGCGGCTTTGCCAAGGCCGCCGACAGCCTGCAACTGCCCCGGGCCTCGGTGACTATTTTGATCAAGCAGCTCGAGGCCCACCTCGGCGTGCAGTTGCTGCAACGCACGACGCGGCAGATCAGCTTGACGCTCGACGGTGCGGCTTACTATCCCCGTTGCGTCAGGTTGCTGGCGGACCTGGAGGAAACCGAAGCGGTGTTCTCCGCTGCCCGCCACAACCCCAAGGGTTTGTTGCGGGTGGACATGCCGGCGGGGGTAGGGCGCCTGATCGTGATCCCGGCATTGCCGCAGTTCACGGCGCGGTATCCCTTGATCGAGTTGGAAATCGGTCTGAATGACCGGCCTGTCGACCTGATTCGCGAAGGTGTCGATTGTGTGCTGCGGGGCGGCTCGTCACTGGACGATTCGCTGGTGGCGCGGCCGCTGGTCATGCTGGATCAGGTCACGTGCGCCAGCCCCGACTATGTGCAGCGTCACGGGATGCCGTTGTGTCTGGCGGATCTTCAGGGGCACCACATGGTGGAGTACGTTTCGAGCAGCAGCGGCAAACGCTTCGGGCTGGAGTTTGTCGTCGATGGCGAGGTACAACCGGTCAACCTGCCCAAGCGGGTCTCGGTCAACAGTGCCGATGGTTATCTGGCGGCGTGTGAGGCCGGGTATGGATTGGTCCAGACCCCGTATTATCACGTGGCCCGGCAATTGAAGGAGGGACGTTTGATTGAAGTCTTGAGGAAGGTGCCGCCACCGGGTATGCCGTTGACGGCGCTCTATCCTCCTCACCGCCAGTTGTCACGGCGGGTCAGGGTGTTCGTGGACTGGATGGTGGAGCTTTGCACGCAGTCGGAAATTGATTTTTTCAGGAAGGCCTCAGGCCGCTGAAGGTAACGCTAGCGATGTTGGTAGTAACCCGGTCCGCCTTGTTCGTAATAGTGATCGTGGTGCCAGCCACCGTGGGGGAAAATAATGCAGCCGCTCAAGGACAATATGGCAAGCAGGGGAATCAGCATTGTGATTCGACGGAACATTTGTAGATCCTCATGGTTAAAGCCGCAATGAAGCTAATGCTCTTCATCGGCTGTAACATAGACCCTGATTGCCGCGCCTCATTCCCGGAGAACGGTAGGGGCTTGGCATGCAGTCGGATACAAAGCGGATACAATTTTCAGCTTCAGGCTCACGTACAGGCTTACGTTAAAGGAAAGTGGCAATGACTCAGTCGCAACGTTTGAAATACTCGATTCTGATCTCGCTGGTGGTGCTGGGGATCATGTTCGGCCTTTCGTATCTGCAGAACACCGGTGTCATCAGCGAAAAGCTGTTCCAATACATCGCCATTGGGGTGGCAGTGATCGTGGTGGTGGTCAATGGCGTGATGCGCCGCAAGGTCAAGCCCTGAGCGACGCGTCGGGGGCGGGTTACTCGCCGTGGAGAACGGCGAGCGCCTGCGGGTGCAGGCTGTAGCTTTTGTCCGGGTTCAGGATAATCAAACCTTCATCGCACAAGCGTTTCAAGACTTCTCTCACACTCAAAAAGGACATGGGAACACCCAGGTCCAACAGTTGAGTGTGCACGCCGCGCGCGCCCAGGCTGCGATCGCTTTCGGCGGCGATCAGCAAGGCGTCGATGACTTTCAGGCGAATCAGACTGGTCCGCAAGCCAAAGCTCTTGAGTACAAACCGGATCCGCTCATTGCCAGGGCGTTCGGTACGTCGCTCGAAAACGACGGTGCTCATGAAGTGCCCTTTGGTGCAGGGTAACCGTCCGTTGGCGTTTGCGAGTGGTACATGCAACAAACTCCTTTTCAGCGCCTGATCAGGAAAAAATGGGGGCTCTCGATCAATGAGAGGTATGAGCTTGGCAAATCATGAAGGCTCAAATGTAGAAATTTTGTCACCGACACGTCAGCAACCTGTGAGATGCCGCACAAACGCCTTCCAAGCTAGTACCCGTCAGTTAAGCCGTAACACGATCTGTAATTGAATGAACTCGCCCAAGCCTGCGTCCGGCGGCCTGTAGGAGCGAGCTTGCTCGCGATGGTGTGTCAGTCGAGGGATATGTAGCTGACACACCATCGCGAGCAAGCTCGCTCCTACAGGCAGCCGGACGCAGGCTTCGCCATTACGGGATGCTGGTGTGTAACTGGCGTCCCAAGTGGCTGATCAGCCAGGTCACGCTATCTGCGTTAGCCAGTTGCACTGCCAGCCTGATCATTGGATCTTTTTTGAAGATTGTGCGAGCACCGGCCAGATTGTCCTGGCCGGTCAAGCTCAAAATATGATCCTTTACCCGGTCAGTATCGTCATTAACCGTACTGCCCAGATCCTCCCACTCACCGTTATCGGGGGTCAGAACGTTGAACAGCTGTGTATAGGGAGTTTTGGTCGACAGTGCGGTGTCCTGTAGTTCGGTCAAGGCGGTCTTGAGATCAGTGGCAGCAGGGCTGGCTGTTCCTATCAGGTCGACGAAAGGCCTGCCAGAGTCAAGGTAAGCAATGTCCTCGGTGTTGCCGTGAAGGTGCGAAACCTCATGGATCAGCGTGGCCGCCCGGGCATGGGTGTTGATGGGAAAGGCCGCGTGGGACAAATGCGGGCGGTATACGTCGAAGCGGGGGGAGAAGAATCTCTCTGTCAGATAGATTTTCTGTTTAGGGTCGTTTAGAAGGGTAAAACCGAAGCTTTCGTCCGTGCGATCAAGGAGGCTGCCGACGACAAAACGCCTGGAGTTCGGATTTCTGAGCGAGGGGTCCAACAAGGCCGCAAAAATGTCGCCGAGCATTTTCTCGAGTTTCTCCACGTGCGCGGGCAACACGGCAGGCACATCAATAAAATCCTTGATGAGTTGATGCACGGGGGTAACCGTGTTGTCAGTCGCCTTCAGCAGTTGCAGGTTCCGGATGCTGTTCCAGGCATAGGTGGTTGCCAAGTCCAGCGCCTGCTCAATCTGACGAGCCTTGCGCGGAAAAATTTGCCGGATTTGGGGCATTCCATGTGCTTCGACATTCATGCTCTCCCACACCATCAGTGCGTTCTGAAACCGGTTGATGAGGCTGAAGCGGGGGGCGGGTGTGCCTTTATCCAGAACCCATTGCCTGGATGCGTTCTGACGGAGATAAGGGCCACGGTTTTTTGTGTCGCCGATACGCCAGCGGGTATCGTGCTGTGCGACGGGATACACCTTGCCTTCAACGGGTCCGTAGTGTTTTTTTGTCGATGGATCCGTGTAGAGCCCAAGCGTGGAATCGAGTGTAAGCGAACCCAGATCGATGTCGATGCTCTCATGACGCTTCAACTGTGTGCGTACGGGGGCAGTGACGTCGATGTCATGCCATTTGAGGGGTGTGGCGGGTGTTTGTGGCGCAGACGCACGGGGCGTCGAAGGCAACTGCAGTTGAGTATCCATCGATTGGCGCAACGTCGCGAGTTGCGCAATGCCGCTGATGAACGCTTTGATTGCCGCGCCCCACTTGTGCATTTGCAGGTCTTCGGCGGATTGCTTGATGTCGCGGTAGCTGCGCCATACCGTGAGCGGGTAGGCAAGCTTGCCGGCCAGGAACGTGAATGCCTCTCGCAGATCTTCACCCAACACATGCTTGATGGTTGCCCATTCGCGGTGCTTTTTGTCATCGGACTGACAGCCGAGCAATCGTGCCAACAGCTCGGCATTGTCGTTGAACAAGTGTTTGAACAGATTCCCCTTGATCGGATTGGACCCCAGCGTCACTTCGGTGAGGCGGTTGCTGGTGGTACTCATCCGGTTTTGAAGATGCAATCGATCAGCCGGCGGCAAGTTCATGACTACCCAGTCGAGCAATTCGCCACGCGTCTTCAGTTCTGCCAGCAGTTGTGTTTCATCCTTGTATTCCCGCAACCCGTGCCGAGGGCTGTGAGGCGCGATAAGGACCTGTGGCGCGGTGCTATCAACCGATGAGCCGATCAGATAGACGCCGGGCACTTTAATCGTTTGGTCGCTTTTGATGCCCAGGAACTCAAGGGGGCGGATGATTGCGTGGGCGCCATCGACGGTTGCACGGGCGATGGCGTCGGGCATGTCCATGACTTGCCGAATCAGATCGAACCCGGTTTTACTCAAGCGCTCTTGCAGCTTTTCGCTGTGGGCATAGTGCAGCAGCTGCCAGGGCAACTGCGCGTAAAACCGCTTCCTGCGCTCCGTTGCACTAGCCTGGGTGTCTGCAAAGGCTTCGCTCAGTGCTTTCTTTTGATGCTCGCCAAGGTTCAGGTTTCGTATCAGGTCGCTGATGTAGCGTTGGTCCATGTCCTCTGGAATCACGGTGGTATCGAGCGACACCAATTTGAAATGGGTGTTGTCCAGATCGTTGAAGTGGGTCAATGCAAAGTCGGTCAGGGTTTGGGGGCTGGTCGCGGACCTCGGGCGTGTGCTGATCTGGATCTGGACCTTGTCCGGATCGATCTCGAAGTTGTCTGCCTT
Organism: Pseudomonas sp. ASL7; assembly: GCF_056680375.1. Lineage (NCBI taxonomy): Bacteria > Pseudomonadati > Pseudomonadota > Gammaproteobacteria > Pseudomonadales > Pseudomonadaceae > Pseudomonas > Pseudomonas sp. ASL7. Next base: position 1,281,627 of record NZ_CM155279.1, read on the forward strand.
GAGTTGTTTTTCAACTTCATCGTGAGCGGTGCGCGCCAGGGAGCGGATGCCGGTGAGATAGTCCTTATCCTCGGTGACACTGTTGAGGTACTGCTGAAGCAGCTCCCCATGCAGTATCTGATCTTCAACAGAGGCCTTGGCCAGCCAGGCCGGCAATTTTTGCTGGGTGGTCAGGGACCGGGCAATGTCCGTTGCACGGACTAACCCCGTCATCGGTTGGCGTAGCGCTACCAGTTTCAGAAGGCTGGCCAGGGCCGTCTCGGGGACCCTCGTGGCCAGCGCACGGGTGACGCACGCCTTATCCAGCTGGAGATAGGGCTTTTGCACGTGATCGAAAAAATTGTCGTCTATTCGCTGCAACGGCGCAAAAGTGTAGGTCTGGCCGGGCAATCGTTCGCTGCGTCCAAGGTTCTCCAGAAGGCTGGTGCGATCATTTTCGTCCTTGAGGCGTCGTTCCAGCTCTGCCAGTAACGGCTTCAATGTGATGAAGGCTTCAAACCCCAACGCCGGTGTCCACAGAATCGCCTTACCCGAATGTGTCGGGTCCAGGCCTCCGCGTTCGGTCAACACAAAGCAACTGGCCAGTTTCAAGGGGGACGTCGCGTCGCCAGCCTTCAGTGCCAGGGAAAACACGTCAGGCAGAAAACCGTTCAAGGCTGCTCGCTGCAAGCGTACCGGCGTATCGAGCACGGCGTTGATGATCGCCTGTGCCGTCGGAGCCAGGGAGCGCATGACGGTGTGCAGCTTCAATTCACTGCGCAATGCCGTTGACAGGGTGTGAGTGAAACTCGATTGCAAGCGTTCGATCGACGAATTGACGATGTGCTCCACCTCGGCAATCGTGCTGGTTTTTACCGGAATGACCGGGTGATTGTCGAGGCGTTGGTCGAGCGCCTGTTCAACGGCGCAGAGTCGTGCCAGCTGCTCGGTGGCCGACTCGGCGCGCACGGTGGCCGGTTGTGCGCTCCAGCGCTGGTCTGCGTGGGTACTCCAGCGTCCCGCGGCATCGGCAGCCAGTAGTCGATCGTCGATCAATCCCCGGACATCCAGTGCGTTGTCGAGCAGGGCATGGGGATCCTGCGTGCCTTCGCTTTCACGGTAACGGCTCAGCGCATGGGACAGGTTCTCCCGTTGCTTGTCCAGGATGTCGTCCATCAATTGCGCAAACACCGGGGCGGTGATGGGTTCACCGATAATCACGCGCTCATCGGGTTTAAATGAAAGAAACGTGCCGCGTTCGTCCAGTGACATGTAGTTGAGTAGCGTGTCTTCATGCCCTTCGCTTTTCATCATCTCCAGGAGGATTTTCCTGACGGCGGGCAGATCGCTCGTGGCCTCGATGCCTCTGGACTGGGTGTACAAAAAGCCCAGCGTGTCGCTGCTGCCGATCATCACGGTCGCGGCCAGCTCCGCGTAATGCTTGAAGGGCGCGGTGACACGCACTTTTTCGATGTGCAGAGGATTGTTGGCACCAGGTTCGAGGCTGACGTTCATCAGTCGCAGGTATTCCTGTGTCGTTAAAACACCTTCCTGACGCTGAAGTAAAAGTCTCAGGTGAAAGGTGTCACGCAACCCCTCGGCAAAAAATGTCGAACGTGACAGCCCATTGCTCATCGGTGTGTTCCAGAACGTCTCGAGCAGGCTTTGCAAGTGAGGTGTAAAACTTTGCGCGATCTCTTTGACTGCGCTTTCCCAGGCCAGGTTGTCGGCCTCGCTGCTCACACTGTGTCCAGGATTGGAAAAAGTCCTGGAATCGCCCATCGGCCACTGATTGGTCAGGTAGTACTGCAGGAGGGCATCGCTCAGAGACAGCGAGGAAAGCGGGTGCAGGTATTCGCTTTCGTCGAAGGCTGAAACCGTTTTGATAAAGCTCTTCAGACGAGTCTGGCGCTGGTCCAGTGTGGGAAATGGTTTGAGCAGTGCGTTCTTGAGGGTTTCATCCAGCATGGATTGCAGTGTGGGCATCTTCAACAGTTCGCCCAACATCGTCTTGAGGTTCTGAGCCTGATTGTTCTCGAGGGTGAGCGCCTGGTCCTCGAAAATCCCGCCTTCGATTTCGTTCGTGGAAATGTCCGGTGCCGTTGCAGCGGGTAAAGCACAGCGTTGCTCGATGGAGAGAAAGCGCAGCAGCTCATGCTTGGCGGTGGTCTGCGTCAACCACGCCTTGAGTTTGCTTTTGAGGTCTTCCATGTCCGCGCATTTGGTCAGGCCTTTCCACGGTGTGTAGAGCGTAACCTCACCTTTTTCGGACTGGCTCATGGCGAATGCGCCGGCCAAAGGTACATCCGGCTTGTCCGTCCCGCTCAGCAGCAACTGGTAAACGTACATCGGTACTTTTTGCGCGGTACGGGCGGCCTTGGTGGCCAGGTAAATGTTCTTCAACCACTTCAGGTCGTCGATCGTGAAGGCGAGCGCTTTCTCGCGATTGCCAGGTTGTTTGGCCATGGAGGCAAGGGCTGCCTCGTCGAAAAAATACGGCAGTGGGGGGGGTGTCATGTGTTTCCTCGAGTGCTGCCATGGATAGGCAAGCGCAGGTCGTTAAGTCGAGGAAAAACAGTAAGGTCTGTGGAAGGTTGCGGTGCGGTACATATTGCTTGCGTCGAACAGGCGGTCGAGACTTGACAGGACGCCAGTAAAACAGCGCTTAATCGGCGACTGCTTTTGGTTGCCCTGCAACCGCGTTCCACCCTGTTGCCCGTACTCAATAATAAAACTGGAGCTTCAGATGACCGTTACACCCGAAATGGCCACGCAAACCCTCGATTTCGAGGCGCTCGTTGTTTTGCTGGAACAGATTTTCCTGCGCCATGGCACATCCGCCGATGTCGCCCGAACACTGGCGCTCAACTGCGCTGGCGCCGAACGCGATGGCGCCCACAGCCATGGCGTGTTCCGTATTCCCGGTTATGTGTCGACGCTGAACAGTGGCTGGGTCAATGGCCTTGCCGTGCCGGTGGTCGAGGATGTGGCCTCGGGTTTTGTCCGGGTCGATGCAGGCAACGGTTTCGCCCAACCCGCCCTCGCGGCGGCACGCGCGTTGCTGGTGGAAAAGGCCCGCAGTGCCGGCATTGCGGTGCTGGCGATCCGTAACTCCCATCACTTCGCCGCCTTGTGGCCGGATGTCGAACCTTTTGCCGATGAAGGGTTGGTGGCGCTGAGTGTGGTCAACAGCATGACCTGCGTGGTGCCGCATGGCGCCGATCGCCCACTGTTCGGGACCAACCCGATTGCCTTCGCCGCGCCTCGGGCGGACGGTGAACCGATTGTCTTCGACCTGGCCACCAGCGCCATTGCCCATGGCGATGTGCAGATCGCCGCGCGCAAGGGCGAGCGCTTGCCGGCGGGTATGGGCGTGGACAGCCTGGGTCAGCCGACGCAGGATCCGAAAGCGATTCTGGAAGGGGGGGCGTTGCTGCCGTTTGGTGGGCATAAAGGTTCGGCGCTGTCGATGATGGTGGAACTGTTAGCGGCGGCGTTGACCGGCGGCAATTTCTCCTTCGAATTCGATTGGTCGAACCATCCGGGGGCCAAGACACCCTGGACCGGCCAGCTGTTGATCGTGATCGATCCGAGCAAGGCCGCCGGGCAGAATTTTTCCGAGCGCAGTCAGGAACTGGTCCGGCAGATGCACGGCGTAGGGCTCAAGCGTTTGCCGGGTGATCGACGTCACCACCAGCGGGCCAGGTCGAAGGCTGACGGCATCCCGCTCGACCCGCAGACGCTGGCGAGCCTGCGGCAGCTGGCAGGGCTTACCGAGGCGTGACAAACCTCATCATGTAGGAGCGAGCTTGCTCGCGATGGACTCAAGAGCGCCGTGTTTAGCCAGTAAACATGCGTTATCGTTAACGACCATCGCGAGCAAGCTCGCTCCTACAACCTACAAAAAGCAGAGGCGATCAGCGCCGACCCAGCAACAATCCGACCACCAGGCCGAAGCCCGCGGAAATGGCTACGGTCTGCCACGGATGACCACCAATGTAGATTTCGGTCGCGTCGACGGCGGGTTTGGTCCGAGCACGCACATTGGTAACCGAATCCATTGCCTGCTGGAGTTTCTGGGCGATTTGCCCACGCAGTGTCTCGGCTTCCTCACCCACCAGTGAGGCGCTGCTCTTGAGTAGTTTTTCCGACTCTTCGATCAGAGCCTGAAGTTCACTGAAGGCCTGATCCTTGATTTGGTCATCGGCGACTTGTGCGGCGGTTCTTCGGGCCATTGGAGTACTCCTTGCGGTGAATGGGCAGTGAACAATGGAGTCTGGCGCACCTGTAAAAGTTGCAGCCATTTTGCGTGAAAACGCCGTCCGGCAGGAAAATCCAGCGCAGGACATTTCCTTCTACAGTGTAAGATGTCGCCTATTTTACGCAGCAGGTAACCCCCATGAGCTTCAATCTGGCCGACAAACCCCTCGCCGAGCGCGCAGCGCTTGAAGATGAGAAATCCCGTCTGTTTGATCTTTGGCAAAGCAACCTGGGTAAATCCAAAGGCGAAGCCGCACGGTTGTTCGGTGAGCGCGCAAAACGCAAAGGCAAATGGGCCGAGTGGGTCCGCGCTGAACTCGATGGCATGTCGCCGCCGGAATTCGCCAACATGGTGCGCAGCGAAGTCAATCGCCTGATGGCTGCCAAGTAACCTGGACCCTCCTGTGTAGGAGCGAGCTCGCTCGCGAAGGACGTGAGAGCAACGCGTTTATTCAGGAAGAACGCGTTATCGTTAACGTCTTTCGCGAGCTAGCTCGCTCCTACAAAGCTCGCGACAATGGCTTCGCGCACTTTCAGCACCACTGGATCGAGCTGGGTGCTGGTGCGCCAGCCCAGTTCAATCGGATAACGCGGTAACGCCAACGGGCAGGGCAGCAGCGCCAGACCGCTGAGCGCCGCGATGCTCCGGGCCGCATGGGCCGGGATGGTCGCCACGGCCTGACTGCCCTTGAGTAAATACGGCAACGCCGCAAAGTGCGTGGTTGACGCACACACCCGCCGACTCAATCCCAGCGCCGCCAAACCCTCATCGGTGATCCCGATAAAGCCACCGGCCGACACCAGAATGTGTTCACGGGCGACAAACGCCTCAAGACTGATGGCCTGCTGTCCTTCGGCCAGACTGAGGGGATCCACCAGGCACAAATAGTCGCCTTCCCCCAGCACCTGACGGCTGAGCAAACGCTCGGTAAACCCGCCGGCGGTAATCGCCAGGTCGATGCTGCGCTCGATCAACGCCTGGGCGACGATCTGGCTGTGGGTCTGACGAAAGATCAGCCGCAGCTTCGGCGCAGTCGTTGCAATGTGCTCGATCAAGCGCCGACCGTAGGCGATCTCGAAATCATCCGATAAACCCACCGTGACCGAGCGGCCGTCGTAATGATCAGCGGCGGGGTCAACCATCGCCAGGCTCTGCCGGCATTTGTTCAGCGCATCGCTGACCACCGGTTTGAGTTGATTGGCCTTGAGCGTCGGGGCAAGGCCTCGACCGGTACGCACGAATAATTGATCGCCATACAGCGTCCGCAGCCGGCGTAACGCCGCGCTGACGGCCGATTGCGTCACGCCCAGGCGAAGCGCAGCGCGGCTGGCGCTAGACTCCTCATGCAAGGCTTCGAACACTTTTAGCAGGTTGAGATCAACGGTGGCGATATTCATTGGGTTCATATCATTCAGCAGCGAACAGGGCTTTATTGATGATCCAGTGCCGGCAGAAAATGAGCAACACCCGACACCAATGGAGTTACCCAGATGCCCTCGTCAATCGTTGCTGCACTGCAGATTGGGTCCTTGCCCGGTGGCAAGGCTGAGACCCTGGAGCAGATCCTGTCGTATGAAAACGCCATCATTGAATCCGCTGCGGCGCTGGTGGTCATGCCCGAAGCGTTGCTCGGCGGTTATCCGAAAGGCGAGGGGTTTGGCACTCAACTGGGCTACCGACTGCCGGAGGGGCGTGAGGCCTTTGCCCGGTATTTCGCCAACGCCATCGACGTGCCCGGTGTGGAAACCGAAGCGCTGGCCGGGTTGTCGGCCCGCACCGGGGCCAACCTGGTGATCGGCGTCATCGAACGCGCCGGCAGCACGTTGCACTGCACGGCGTTGTTTTTCGATCCGCAGGCCGGGCTCGTGGCCAAACACCGCAAACTGATGCCGACCGGCACTGAGCGCCTGATCTGGGGCAAGGGCGATGGTTCGACATTGCCGGTGATCGACAGTCAGGTCGGGCGGATCGGTGCGGTGGTGTGCTGGGAAAACATGATGCCGTTGCTGCGCACCGCGATGTACGCCAAGGGCGTGGAGCTCTGGTGCGCGCCGACGGTGGACGAGCGGGACATGTGGCAAGTCAGCATGCGCCATATCGCCCATGAAGGACGCTGCTTCGTGGTCAGTGCCTGCCAGGTTCAGGATTCGCCACAGGCCTTGGGCGTGGAAGTCGCCAACTGGCCGGCGGACCGGCCGCTGATTGCCGGCGGCAGTGTGATCGTCGGGCCGATGGGCGACGTACTGGCCGGACCGCTACGTGGCGGGCCGGGTTTGCTCACCGCACAAATCGACACCGATGACCTTATTCGCGCGCGGTACGACTTTGACGTGGTCGGCCACTACGCCCGCCCGGACGTGTTTGAGTTGACGGTGGATGAACGGGCCAAACCCGGTGTCCGCTTCAACACATAACTCCCTGTAGGAGCGAGCTTGCTCGCGATGGTGTGTCAGTCGACATCAATGCATCTGACACACCATCGCGAGCAAGCTCGCTCCTACATCGGTTTTACCAGGTGCCGGCGGACGATGTAGGCAGGCTCAGTTTGCCACTGTCGACGAAACGCATCGTGCCAAACAAGCCGCCGGCCAGTTTGCCGTGCAGCACGTAAGGCAGGTTGTCCAGCGTTTGCGTCCGGCTCAGGCCCAATGTCTGACGCAGCACCGAGAACGCTGAAACGCTCAGCGGCACGGTCAGTACGGTTTCGGAAAAACGTGCAATCGAGCCTGACTGATCGCTCACGCCAGAGGCGAGGGGCTGACCGTTAACTTCCAGATCCAGGGCGACGCCGTTGTAGTCGATGGGGGTGTCATTGGGATTCTGCACGCGAATTTTCACCGCAAAACGCACTTCCATGTCCTGGCTTTGCAGCGGTTCGATGCCGACCACGTTGATGTTGAGCGGATCGCGATTGGGGAACAGCGCACAGGCGCTCAGGGAGAGCAAAAGCAGGGAAAGAATGACGGCGTGGACACTGCGCATTGAGGTGCTCTCGTATAAAAAAGGGCTGAGCCGACTGCGGCTCAACCCTTGAGCACGGCTAGCGGTTCAACTGTGCGACAGCCACCGGCGTGGCGGGTTCACCTTTGGCCTGGGCATCCGGGTTTTCCATGACCTGAAGGATCGAGGCTTGCGGGTCGAAATCGTCTTCTTCCAGCGCAATGAATTCCTCGGGCAGGAAGATGTTCAGCACGATAGCGCACAACGCACCGACGGTGATCGGCGATTCGAAGATGTTATGCAACGCCTTCGGCAGCTCGCGCAACACTTCCGGCACGGCCGCCACACCCAGGCCCATGCCGAGTGAAATCGCCACGATCAGCATGTTGCGCCGGTGCAGCCCGGCTTCGGCGAGGATCTTGATCCCGGCCACCGCGACGGTGCCGAACATCACCAGCTCGGCACCGCCAAGCACTGGTTTGGGCATCAATTGCAGCACCGCGCCGATCATCGGGAACAACCCCAGCACCACCAACAGGCCGGCAATAAAGAATGCCACGTAGCGACTGGCGACGCCGGTGAGCTGAATCACGCCGTTATTCTGGGCGAAGGTCACCATCGGCATGCTGTTGAACACCGCCGCCATGGCCGAGTTGAGACCGTCGGCCAGCAAACCGGATTTGATTCGGCGGAGGTAGATCGGACCTTTGACCGGCTGCCCGGAAATCATCGAGTTGGCGGTCAGGTCGCCAGCCGCTTCCAGTGGCGATACCAGGAAAATCACCGCCACCGGCACGAAGGCCACCCAATCGAAATTGAAGCCGTACTTGAACGGCACCGGCAGGCTCATCAATGGCACTGCGGGCAGGCTGCTGAAATCCACATGGCCCATGAACCAGGCGACGGCATAGCCGAGGGTCAGGCCGATGACGATCGCGCCAAGGCGCAGGAACGGCACATCCACCCGGTTAAGCACGACGATAGTCCCGAGCACCAGTGCCGCCAGCGCCAGGTGACTGGCTGCGCCGAGGTCCGTTGCACCGAAACCGCCGGCGATGTCGGTCATGGCGACTTTGATCAGTGACAGGCCCATCAAGGTGATGATGGTCCCGGTCACCACTGGGGTAATCAGCATCCGCAGCTTGCCGATGAACTGGCTCAACAGCACTTCGATGAACGCGGCGAAAAAGCACACGCCGAAGATCGTCGAGAGGATTTCATCGGTGCCGCCGCCCCGGGCCTTGACCATGAAACCGGCACTGAGAATCACGCTGATGAACGAAAAACTGGTGCCTTGCAGGCACAACAACCCGGACCCGACCGGGCCAAACCGCCGCGCCTGGACGAAGGTGCCCAGGCCTGAGACAAACAGCGCCATGCTAATCAGGTAAGGCACTTCGCTTTGCAGGCCTAGCGCGCCACCCATGATCAGCGTCGGGGTAATGATGCCGACGAAACTGGCGAGTACGTGCTGCAGGGCGGCGAAGAGGGTGGCGGTCAGATGGGGGCGATCGTTGAGGCCGTAAATCAGGTCGCTGTTGCGTGAAGCAGGGGCTTTTTCAGAGGCGGTCATGGGTTTTGTGCATGCCAGAAGGCGGGCCGGGTCAGAAAATGGAGGCGCAGGATGCCAGAAAGCATATTTTGTAGCGAGCGATGAGCCAAACACACCAAACGCTCCCACAGGAGCGTCGCTGGCATCAGGCGAACGCCGCGAGCAAATCCTCTTCGAAGGCCTTCTGCGCATCCCCCGGCACCTGAGCGCGGTGTCGGGCCAGATGAAACGCCACCTCAAAACTCATATCGCTGCAACGCACGGCCTTGAGCAGGCCTTTGTCTTCCCAGCTGCGCGCAAAGTGACTGGGCAAGTAACCGACGTGCTTGCCGGACAGAATGAAGGCGAGGGTGCCTTCGACCTGTTCCGAGCGCGCCGAACACTGCTTGCCCTGGAATGGCTCGTCGCTGCGCAGGAAGCGGTAAGGGTGGTCGACCCGGTCACACGCCTGCAGCGCTTGATCGTCAGGCGCGTCATCGGTGAACAACGGATGACCGGGTGCGCAATACAAGTGCTGGGTCTCGCTGAACAGCTCGCGGTAGTCAAACGCACTTTGCACCTGTGAGAAATAACCGATGGCCAGTTCCAGCCGTTGTTGCAGCAGCAACCGTTCCATTTCACCGGGCATGGCGCTGATCAGCTCGATGCGCACCGACTCGTCCCGCTCACGAAAGCGCCGGATCGCATCGGCCACCCGTAGCAGCACGGATTGATCCAGTGCTTCGGACAAGCCCAGGCGCACCTCGCCGATCAAGCGTCCGGCCACGCCATTGGATTGATGGCGGAACGCTTCAATGGACTCGAACAGCCCGCGTGTCGCCGTGAGCAGTTGTTCGCCCTTGGGGGTGATCTTGAATCCGCCCTTGCCGCGACTGCACAGGCGATAGCCGAGTCGGGTTTCGAGCTTGGCCATTTGCTGGCTGATGCTCGACTGGCTCAGGCCCAGCTCACCCTGCGCCGCGCTGAAGCCGCCGCACTCCACCACATTGACGAACAGACGCAGCAGGTGCAGGTCCAGGTCATGCAATTGACCGAGCATCAAACATTACTCCGTAATAAAGTCAGGTTAACAAACTTGATATTTCCTCAATGTATCCGACGACGCATTCTGCAGCCACTTCCTCAGGTCAGGTGTTCGTCATGGCTCCTCTGTTCAAACTGTGTTTCCCCGCGCTGTTCCTTGCCATGGCCGTGTCGGCACAGGCCGAGGAAAAAGTCCTCAATCTTTACAGTTGGGCCGATTACGTCGCCCCTGAAACCTTGCAGCGTTTCGAGAAGGAAACCGGGATTCACGTGCGCTACGACACCTTCGACGCACCGGAAGTGCTCGAAACCAAACTGCTCACCGGTGGCAGCGGCTATGACGTGGTTGTGCCGTCGTCCAGTGTGCTGGCCCGTGGGTTGGCGGCCGGTGCGCTGAAACCTATTGATCACCAGGGGCTGAAGGGCTACGCCAACCTCGACCCGGATCTGTTGGAAAAAATGGCCGCGGTCGACCCCGGCAATCGTTACGGTGTCCCTTACACCTGGGGCACGCTGGGGCTTGGAATGAATGTCGAGGCGGTGCAGAAGCGCTTGCCGAACGTGCCGCTCAACAGCCTGGACCTGCTGTTCAAACCGGAATACGCCAGCAAATTGAAGGACTGTGGGATTGCGATCATTGATTCGCCGCAGGAGGTGATCGGGCTGGCGTTGCACTATCTGGGTAAAGATCCCTATAGCACCGGCAAGAGCGATCTCGACGCGGCGCAAGCGCTGTTAAACCAATTGCAGCCTTCGGTGCTGTACGTGGCCAGCGGACGGCAGATCAACGATCTGGCCAACGGCGATATCTGTTTGGCGTTGGCCTACAACGGTGATGCGAGCGTGGCTGCCGAGCAGGCGCGCAAAAACAAAAAGCCGTACGAAATTGCCTACCGGATTCCCAAGGAAGGCACCCTCGTGTGGCAGGACAACCTGGCGATCCCCAAGGACGCGCCGCACCCTGAAGCCGCGCGCCAGTTCATTGAGTTCATGTTGCGCCCCGAATCCGTCGCGGCGCTGACCAACACCCTGTTCTATGCCAGCGCCAATCAGGCCGCCACACCACTGGTGGATGAGGCTGTGCGCACCGACCCGGACATTTACCCGCCCGCCGACGTTCGCGACCGGCTGTACGCCGACCGCAGCATGAGCCTCAAGGACATGCGTCAACGCACACGCTTGTGGACCACTTTCCGTAGCCATCAATAATAAGGAATCCGAGATGGATGCCCCCATGCAAAACGACCAGGCCATGACCCGCGACAGTCTCTATGGCACTGCCGCAGAAAGCACCTACGCCGGTATCACCAGTTTCATGCGTCGTCGCTACAGCCGCGACTTGCGCGGCGTCGACGTAGCGGTCAGCGGTGTCCCGTTCGACACCGCCACCAGCAACCGCCCTGGCGCGCGTTTCGGACCGAGAAGCATTCGGGCCGCTTCCACCGGCATTGCCTGGGAACGCCACTGGCCGTGGACGTTTGACCCGTTCGATCATTTGGCGGTGATTGACTATGGCGATTGTGACTTTGACTACGGTTCGCCGCAGTCGACGCCAGAACGCATCGAAGCCCACGCCGAGCACATTCTCAACGCCGGCAGCGCGATGCTGACGTTCGGCGGCGATCACTTCATCACGTATCCGCTGCTTAAGGCCCATGCGCGCAAGCATGGACCGTTGTCGCTGATTCACTTCGACGCCCACAGCGATACCTGGCCGGATGAAGAGGGTAAGCGGATCGATCACGGGACCATGTTCTGGCATGCGGCCAAGGAGGGTTTGGTGGCCCCGTCACGTTCGGTGCAGATCGGTTTGCGCACCACCAACGACGATCATCAGGGCTTCCAGGTGTTGGACGCGCGGCAGGTGCATCGGCAAGGGTGTGAGGCGATTGTCGAAGCCATTCGGGCGCGGGTCGGTGACAACCCGGTGTACTTGACGTTTGACATCGATTGCCTCGATCCGGCCTTCGCGCCGGGCACTGGGACGCCGGTGTGCGGTGGCTTGAGCACGGTGCAGGCGCTGGAGATTCTCGGCGGGTTACGCGGGATCAATCTGGTGGGAATGGACGTGGTGGAAGTGGCTCCGGCCTACGACAATGCGGACATCACCTCACTGGCGGCGGCGACATTGGCGATGGAAATGCTGTGCCTCTATGCCGCTAAACATAAGGTAGATCGGTAAAACACAATCCAAAATGTAGGAGCGAGCTTGCTCGCGATGGGGTGTCAGCTGAATCAATGTCGACTGACACTCCATCGCGAGCAAGCTCGCTCCTACAGGGGAAAGGTGTCTGGCCACAGTTGATTGCACTGCCAACGCACCCAGGCCATAGGTCGTGGCATACTGCCGCGCATGAATGTCGACTCCCCCCTCAGCGCCTGGCAGCATGCCATTGAACAAAAGGGCTTCGTCCAGGACGAAGCTCAGGAACATGCTGTCTGGGCGCTCCAGAAATGCTACGAAGCCTTGCATGAAGGTCGCACGCCGACGATGGGTGTGTACCTCTGGGGCCCGGTCGGACGCGGCAAGACCTGGTTGATGGACCAGTTCTACCAAACCTTGACGGTTTCTGCCCGACGCCAACACTTTCACCACTTCATGGGCTGGGTGCATCAACGTTCGTTCCAGCTGACCGGCACTGCCGACCCGTTGAAGGCACTGGCCCGGGAATTGAGCGAGGAAGTGCGGGTTCTGTGCTTCGACGAACTGTTCGTCAACGACATCGGCGACGCGATCATTCTCGGGCGCTTGTTCCAGGTCATGTTCGAGCAGGGCGTGGTGGTGGTCTGCACCTCCAATCAGCCACCGGACCAGCTCTATGCGGACGGTTTCAATCGTGACCGGTTCATGCCTGCCATCAAGGCGATCAAGCAGCACATGCAGGTGATTGCAGTGGATGGCGCTGAAGACCATCGCCTGCATCCGGGCGCTGGCTTGCAACGTTACTGGGTGGCCGTGCCCGGCCAGCCCAGCGCGCTGAATCAAGTGTTCAAGGCCTTGACTGCCCGCCAGTCGGTGTCTGGCGACCCGATCAAGGTCGGTTACCGTTCGCTCGATGTGGTACAAGCCAGTGAAACCGTGCTCTGGAGTCGTTACGCCGACCTCTGTGAACAGCCGTTTGCCGCGATGGATTTCATGGCCCTGTGCGACACCTTCAGCGCTATTCTGTTGAGTGACGTACCCAATCTCAGCGCGCAGAAACGCGAAGGACGCATCGCCCGCGGCACTGAAGACGGTGCCGAGCGAGTGGTGGCGGGGGATCGCGAGTTGCCGCAGTTATCGGTGCATGACGACGGTGTACGGCGTTTCATTGCCCTGGTGGATGAGTGTTACGACCGCAAGGTGCCGCTGTACCTTGAAGCGCAGGTGCCCATGGTGTCGCTTTACACCGAGGGCTACCTGGAATTCCCGTTTCGCCGCACCCTCAGCCGTTTACAGGAAATGCAGCTGCAACGTTTTGCCGACGCTTAAACCCAAGGAGTCGTGAACATGAATCAGCCCTTGTCCCATCATTTGCTGACCATGGCCTATCAAAACGCCTGGGCCAATCATCGACTCGCCAAGGCCTGGAGCCAGTTGAGTCGCGCCGAACTGGCGGCCCCCCGGGTCAGCTTCTTTCCCAGCCTCAGCGCTACCCTCAATCACATCCTGACCTGCGACTGGTTTTACATGGATGCGCTGGAGCGGGAGTTGCGCGGCGATGACCCGCATCCCGAGTGCACGGTGTTTTTCAAAAAAGATGAACCGTTTACCCAAGCGACAGACCTCAAGCGTGAGCAAGCGCAGGTGGACCGTCGACTGATCGCCTATTGCGAGCAAATGCGCGACGCCGACCTCGGAAAAATCGTGACCATCGCTCGGGACACGCCGCAACATGACAGCCGCTTGCGCCTGCTCTCCCATGTGTTTGAACACCAGATCCATCATCGCGGGCAGGTTCACGCCATGCTCAGCGGTACTTCGGTCAAGCCGCCGCAGCTGGACGAGTTCTTCTGTGCCGGTGAGTCGGCTTTGAGGGCCGAGGATTTTGCCGAGCTCGGCTGGACCGAAGCACTGATTTGGGGGCACTGAAGATCAAAAGACCACACCCCAAAAGGGCGTCCCTTGGGACTTAATGTAGGAGCGAGCTCGCTCCGGGCGGCGTTCCGACGATGGATTCGAGAGAGGCGCGTTTGTTCAGAAAGAGCGCGTTATCGTTAACGTCCATCGCGAGCAAGCTCGCTCCTACAGGGACCGTCATTTGGGCCTGTAGGATTCGGTCACTTGCGCGGTTTGATCGTCTGGCACCCAGATTTCGCCATTCTTTCTGGCCTTGGCCTTTTCCTGTTCCTGATGGTGGCCAACCGGGAAGTTCGCGTAGTAATACCGCATACGTTCAGCTCCCCCTTCAGCAAATGCGGTGCATGAGACGAACGTCATCAAGCCAGCGATGATCAAGGGGGAATGTTTCATGGTGTGCCTCCCATTACGGATGTCGGGTGCCTTGAATCAATGTAGCAGGCACATGATCTGCCGAACCCGTTAAATGGGAATTAATCGGGGCTGGAGCTGAGGGCATATGGAACAAGCATCGGCGCAAGCCAGAGGAGTGAGTTGCCGCAGAGGGCGAAGCGGGCAGCGTCTCGGAAACAGCAGCGAGCTGTTTCCGGATCAGGCGAGGGGATTAAGCGTGAGGGGCACGTTGTGTCACAGGCAAGGGCTGGGTTTGATGGCCCGTTAGCAAGCGCAGTTGCGCGAGTTCCTGCTTTAGCTGGTCGCGCTCGTCTTTCAACTGGCGCAATTCATCGCGACGGATCGTGACGTAAAGGGTTTGTGCTGGCCGTGCTGCTTGTACTGTGCCCATTGCTCACCTCGCAAATGGCGTGCCTCAACTGTAAGTCTCGCACCGAGATCGGGTGCTGACTGACTATCGGCGCTGATTTTGATTTCTTTTGCCCCCGATGGGAACTTTTTTATTTTTAACGGTCGTTGTGTCTTCGGCTTGATTCGCGACGTTATCAATCGGGATCGGGCACAATGCCCGGAAACTATGTGCCTCTACGCTGGACTAACCCGGATGAGTCACGTTGGGCTATAACCTTTGACACACATTATTTGTAGTAGGGAGCATCAGCACATGCAACTCGGGATTATTGGACTGGGCCGCATGGGCGGCAATATTGCGCGGCGCCTGATGCTCAACGGGCACACCACCGTTGTGTACGACCGCAACACCGCCTTCGTCGAGACCTTGAGTGAGGAGGGCGCCACGGGCGTCGCCGACTTGTCGGCGCTGGTCGCTGGCCTGGCCAAGCCACGAGCGGTGTGGGTCATGCTGCCGGCAGGCGCACCGACCGAAGACACTATCGACACCCTGAGCACCTTGCTCGAAGCCGGCGATACCATCATCGACGGCGGCAACACCTTCTATAAAGATGACATCCGCCGGG
Source organism: Pseudomonas sp. ASL7 (assembly GCF_056680375.1). Classification (NCBI taxonomy): domain Bacteria; kingdom Pseudomonadati; phylum Pseudomonadota; class Gammaproteobacteria; order Pseudomonadales; family Pseudomonadaceae; genus Pseudomonas; species Pseudomonas sp. ASL7. The sequence goes on from NZ_CM155279.1 coordinate 1,296,812, forward strand.
CAAAAACCTTGTTGGAAAAAGGCCTGCACTACATCGACGTCGGTACCTCCGGCGGCGTCTGGGGCCTGGAGCGTGGTTACTGCATGATGATCGGTGGTGAAGCCGACGTCGTGAAGCGTCTCGACCCCTTGTTCGAAAGCCTCGCCCCGGGCTTGGGTGACATCCCGCGGACCAAGGACCGCAAGTCCGAGGATGATCGCGCCGAACGCGGCTATATTCACGCCGGCCCACCCGGCGCCGGGCACTTCGTGAAGATGATCCACAACGGCATCGAATACGGAATGATGCAGGCCTTCGCCGAAGGCTTCGACATCCTCAAGACCAAATCCAGCGTCAACCTGCCGGAAGATCAGCGTTTCGACCTCAACGTCGCTGACATCGCCGAAGTCTGGCGCCGTGGCAGCGTGGTGTCCTCCTGGTTGCTCGACCTGACCGCCGACGCCCTGGCCAGCGACCCGAAACTCGACGGTTACACAGGTGCCGTGGCTGACAGCGGTGAAGGTCGCTGGACCATCGAAGCCGCCATGGAGCAATCGGTGCCGGTACCGGTGCTGTCGAACTCGCTGTTCTCGCGCTACCGTTCGCGCGGGCAAGGCACCTTTGGCGACAAGATTCTCTCGGCCCAGCGCTTCGGCTTTGGCGGCCATGTGGAGACTTCGAAAAAATGACCCGTCTGATCCGCAATAAATCCAAGGCAGAACCTGCACCACCGACCACGCTGTTTCTCTTCGGTGCCCATGGCGATCTGGTCAAGCGCCTATTGATGCCGGCGCTGTACAACCTGAGTCGCGACGGTCTGCTGGGCGATGGACTGCGGATCATCGGTGTTGACCACAACGCTATTACCGATGAGGCCTTTGCGCAAAAACTCGAAGATTTCATTCGAGCCGAAGTGGCCGCCAAGGTCGGCAAGGGCGACCAAAACCTTGATCCGGCGTTGTGGGCAAAGTTGGCCAAAGGCATCAGTTACGTCCAGGGCGATTTCCTGGACGACAGCACCTATCAAGCGCTGGCGGCGAAAATCGCTGCCAGCGGCACCGGTAACGCGGTCTTCTACCTGGCCACCGCACCACGTTTTTTCAGTGAAGTGGTGCGTCGTCTCGGCGCCGCCGGCTTGCTCCAAGAAACCCCCGAAGCCTTCAGAAGGGTGGTGATCGAGAAACCGTTCGGCTCCGACCTGCCCACCGCTGAAGCCTTGAACGCGTGCTTGCTCAAGGTCATGACGGAAAATCAGATCTACCGGATCGACCACTACCTGGGCAAGGAAACCGTGCAGAACATTCTGATCAGCCGGTTCTCCAATAGCCTGTTCGAAGCGTTCTGGAGCAATCATTACATCGACCACGTGCAAATCACTGCCGCCGAAACCGTCGGCGTGGAAACCCGTGGCAGTTTTTATGAGAACACCGGCGCCTTGCGGGACATGGTGCCCAATCACCTGTTCCAGTTGCTGGCGATGGTGGCCATGGAACCACCGGCCGCCTTTGGCGCCGACGCGGTTCGTGGCGAGAAAGCCAAGGTGGTCGGGGCAATTCGTCCCTGGTCCACGGAGGAGGCGCGTGCCAATTCGGTACGCGGCCAATACGCGGCAGGTGAACTCGATGGCAAGCCGTTGCCGGGTTATCGCGAGGAAGCCAACGTAGCCCCCGATAGCAACACCGAAACCTATGTCGCGCTGAAAGTCATGATCGACAACTGGCGTTGGGTCGGCGTGCCGTTCTACCTGCGTACCGGCAAGCGCATGAGCGTTCGCGACACCGAGATCGTCATCTGTTTCAAGCCGGCGCCCTATGCACAGTTCCGCGATACCGAGGTGAATGAACTTCAGCCGACGTACCTGCGGATCCAGATTCAACCCAACGAAGGGATGTGGTTCGACTTGCTGGCCAAACGGCCCGGACCGGCGTTGAAGATGGCCAATATCGAGCTGGGATTTGCCTACAAGGATTTCTTTGAGATGCAGCCGTCCACCGGCTACGAAACCCTGATCTACGATTGCCTGACCGGCGACCAGACCCTGTTCCAGCGCGCCGACAACATCGAGAACGGCTGGCGCGCGGTGCAGCCGTTCCTCGATGCCTGGCAGCAGGATTCAACGGTGCAGAGCTATGCGGCGGGCGAAGACGGGCCTTTGGCAGGCGAAGACTTGCTGACCCGCGATGGTCGCGTCTGGCACAGCCTCGGATGAGTGGTCCGACGCAACACCCCATCCGTTTTTTGCTCAGTGACATGGACGGCACGTTGCTGCTGCCCGATCACAGTCTCAGTCAGCGCACCGTTGATGCGGTGCGCTCCTTGCGCAAAGCCGGGGTGCTGTTCAGCCTGGCCACCGGCCGTCCACCGCGCGCTATGTTGCAGCAGATCGAGGCGTTGGGCGTCGATCTGCCGACGGCGGCGTTCAATGGCGGGACTATCGTCAATCCAGATGGCAGTGTGCTGGTTGCGCATTACTTGCCTGTAACGGTCGCGTTGACCGCCTTGACCCTGTTTGCCGATGTGCCGGACATCGAGGTCTGGGTGTTCAGCGGCGGCGACTGGCTGGTAAAAGACCCGTCCGGCCCCATGGTGCCGCGTGAGCAGCATGGACTGGGCTATCCGCCAGTGGTGGTGGAGAGTTTCGAGCCGTACCTCGAGCAGATCGACAAGATCGTCGCCACCAGTCACAACACTCAATTATTGATTGAGCTGGAAGCGCAATTGCTGCCGAAGGTCGAGGGCCAGGCGCAGGTCTCGCGTTCGCAGCCGGTGTACCTGGACGTGACCGCGATGCAGGCCAACAAAGGCCAGGCGCTGGCGACACTGGCGGAGTTTGTCGGTGTACCGCTGGCGCAGACGGCAGCGCTAGGTGACGGCGGCAATGATCCGGCAATGTTTCATCGCGCCGGGTTCTCGATCGCCATGGGGCAGGCGGAGGAGGCGGTAAAGCGGCAGGCTGATGTCGTCACTGGGGCCAACACCGAAGACGGCGCGGCCCAGGCCATCGAGCGCTACATCCTCCCTCGCTAACAACACCACCCCTTGTAGGAGCGAGCTTGCTCGCGATGGCGTGTCAGCCGACATCAACGTATCTGACACACCATCGCGAGCAAGCTCGCTCCTACAAGGTCGTGTTTATAGCCAGAAACTTACCCCATACCAGCCAAGCACACCCATCACCACCGTGTACGGCAACGCCATCCACACCATCTGCCCATATGAAAGCCGAATCAGCGGTGCAATCGCCGAGGTCAGCAAAAACAGAAACGCGGCCTGACCATTGGGCGTCGCTACGCTCGGCAGGTTGGTGCCGGTATTGATCGCAATGGCCAGCGTCTCGAAGTGTTCACGGCTCATGTGCCCGGCGAGGAAGGCCCGTTTCACTTCGGTGATGTAAATGGTCGCGACGAACACATTGTCGCTGATGGCGGACAGTAAACCGTTGGCAATAAACAGCATGCCCGGTTGTTGGTCCGCCGGCAGGGCTAATACCCACTGGATCAGGGGGGTGAACAGCTGCTGGTCGTGGATCACCGCCACCACTGCAAAAAACACCACCAACAGGGCGGTGAATGGCATGGCGTCCTTGAACGCATTGCCGATACGGTGCTCGTCAGTGATGCCGGTAAACGCGGTGATCAGCACGATCACCATCAAGCCGATCAGGCCGACTTCGGCAATGTGAAACGCCAGCCCGGCGATCAGAATCAGCGCTGCCAGCCCCTGAACGATCAACGCTGCGCGTTGACGCGAGGTGCGCTCTGCATTGTCTTCGGCCGCGTAGTTGGCCAGCACGGTTCGTACAGTGTCCGGCAGCAACGTGCCGTAACCGAACCAGTGCATTTTCTCCAGCAGGACGCAGGTCAGCAGGCCCGCCGCCAGCACCGGCAACGAAACCGGGGCAACCTTCAGAAAAAACTCAGAGAAGTGCCAACCCATCTCGTGACCGATCAGCAGGTTCTGCGGCTCGCCAACCAGCGTGCAAACACCCCCCAATGCGGTGCCCACGGCGCCGTGCATCAGCAGGCTGCGCAGAAAGGCACGGAACTGTTCGAGGTCCTCGTGATGAAGCTTGGGCAGATGTTGATCATCGCTGAATCCACTGTCTTGACGCGGATCGTTGCCCGAGGCCACGCGGTGATACACCGCGTAAAAACCGACGGCCGCACTGATGATCACGGCGGTCACGGTCAAGGCATCGAGGAACGCCGATAAAAACGCCGACAGAAAGCAAAACATCAAGGCCAGCATGGCCTTGGAGCGAACACCCAGCAGCAGGCGCGAGAACAGGAACAGCAACAAGTCCTTCATGAAATAAATGCCAGCCACCATAAACATCAGCAGCAGGATCACCGGGAAGTTGTGCACCAGTTCGTCGTAGAGTGCCTGGGGCGTGGTCATTCTCAGCAACAACGCTTCAATCAGCAGCAGGCCACCGGGCATCAATGGATAACACTTGAGCGCCATGGCCAGGGTGAAGATAAATTCCAGCACCAGCAGCCAACCCGCCATTGCCGGGCCTACCGTCCACAGCACCAGGGCGTTGAGAACCAGGAAACCGACAATGCTCGCCTTGTACCAGCGGGGTGATTGCCCAAGAAAATTGTGCGCGAACGCCTGGGCCATTGAGCCGGACATCGGCTGCTCCTTGTTTTAAGAAGCGCGCAAGTTGCCGTAAGTGGCAGGGAAGTTCAAGGGCAGGAAAAAACCATTGGCCTACCCCAGGTAACGTACGACGACAGCCCGATAGTTGCCGTCCAGAGAGTAGCCGGCGACCACCACATTTCCATCGGCCTGTACGACCAATGAGGTCGCGGTATCCAGGCTGCGTCCGAGGCGGGTGCGTACCCAGCCGCCGTCGCCGAAGTCCTCATCGAGCAACCCGTCAGGCCGATGTCGGGCCACAATGAAGTCGGCTTCGACACCGCCAATCGTAGTCCCCACCGTCAGTAAGCTGCCGTCCGGCAGTGCATGGGCCGCGGTCCACCGACAGCCACTGTGGCCGATTTCCAGCAGCCGGGGTTGGCCGCCGTTGCAATGACTGTCCAGGCGACCGTTGCTGTGTACTTTCAGTGCCATGCAACGCATTGGGTCACGGCTGCTGCCAACACACTGCACAGTGCCATTTTCGGCTTGAACGATCTGGCTGACCTGAGTGCTACGCCCCCGCGCGTTGAAGGTCATAAAGCCATCCACGGCGAAACTGTCGTCGAGCTTGCCGTCGGCGTGATAGCGAGCCAACAGGCCCTCTTCAGGGAAATTCATCGTTCCGCCAACCAAAATCCGGCCATCCTGTTGTACGAGCAGACTGGTTATCCAGCTGTTCATCAGCAAGTGCCTGACAATGACGAAGCCGCGACCGTTGAAGGTGTTGTCCAGTGAACCGTCGGCGTTGAGCCGAATCAGCAGGCCGACATGATCAGCCAGCTCAAAGTGATGATTGGCCAGCAGCAGGATTCGACCATCCTCCTGCACGCACACATCACAGGTCTCGACACCCGGTATTCCGGGTGGCAGCCAGGCGTCGCGCATGCTCTCGGAAAGATTGCCCGGCAGGCGAACCACGCAGTACCCGTTGTCGCCAAATCGTTGGACTGGGTGGCCTTGCTGATCAAACAACGCCAGGGCGGGGAGGGTCCTGTGCGCATTTTCGTACTGTAGACCGGTCACTAGTATGTGTCCGTCGGGCAGAAGCTGGACGTTGTCGGCCATGGCTTCGAAGCCTCGTTCGAATTGGCCGATCACGCTGCCTCCCTTGCCGAATGCGAGGTCTGCCGAGCCATCCTCAAGCAGGCGAGCCAGGCCAAAACGGCTACCCTGCGGCGTTCCGACTTTAGCCGCTACCAGCAACCGGCCGCATGAATCAATTGCGATCCCGTTGGCCATGCTTGATGTGCTGTCAGCAAAATACACTTGGGTTTTGCCGTTGCCGGCAAAGGTGGCATCGAGGTGTCCGGGGGCACCTCGTGTGGCAGGTAAGGCAAACGCAGTCTGGATAGACATGCACGCATCTCCTTGCGAGTCGTCCTGATCCAGGAGTTGGGGCAGCGACCGTATAGCATTCAATGCCTGAATGATGGGATGCACAACTGTAAGAACGAACAGGCGGAGGGTCGCTGTGTGCCAGAACGATGTCTTTTCGAACCACTGGCAAACCTACCCAGTAACGGAAGGGCCTGGGAGTTTTAATAAATAGATGTCGTCAGTGTTGATGGCGAGAAAGGCCAGCTAACTAATGATGAAGGGAGGGTGCGGATTACCACGAAGTAATCCGCAAAACAATTAGTGCGGCATCGACCATGACTCGAGTGTGTAGCCTTCCTGGTTCAACTCGGCGCGGGCTTCTTCGAGCAGGCGTTCAAGTTGTTCAGGATCGGTATAGGTGCTGCTAGGAACCTGCTTGCGGCCTATTTTGTTGTTGGTGCGGTCGATAACGGTCAGGCTGAGTTCGCCGTTACCGTCCTGTGGCGCCCAGGCCACGCACTGGAAAGGCAGGAATGCGCGGTCGGCAATCAAAAGAGCTTCATTGATGCGGAGCGGAGCGTTCATGGGGTTTTCTCTCTGTATGCCCAATCAAGTGATGTGCCGACGGTTGGGCGTACCGATCGGCTGGTTACTTGTACTGATGCCCGCAACCCGGGTCCGGGTCACACACAATCAAAAGAAATTTCAACTTTCTTTCATATACTCAAGCTGCAGGCAGATGTTGAAAGCGCAATGAAAGCCAGGACTCGTTAGGAAACTAACATAGTCCCTTCTTATAACTCGATAGCTAATACCCCTATAGTCAAACGGTACAAGGACACGTCAAATTCTTGCTAACGTTACAGCCAGGACCGCCAAATGACTGTTTTTAATAATATTTCATATAATTTGGCGTCAAGGATTAGTCATGAGCGAAGCGCCTGCCTTAAGACGTCTGTTAGTGGTAGATCCTTGCGACGACTGCCATCGTCTGTTACCCGGTTTACGTTCTGTGGGTTGGGACGTTGATAGCTGTACGCTGGAAAATGCTGGCGACAAAACCTGCGATGTGGGCCTGTTGCGTTTGCACCCTTTTCATCTGGAACGCCCGGATGCCGTCAAAGAGTTGATCAGTCGTAGCGGCACTGAGTGGATCGCCGTTCTGAATCAGGAAGTCCTGCGGCTGCAGAATGTCGGGGACTTTGTTTGCGAATGGTTTTTCGATTTCCACACCTTGCCATTTGATGTGTCCAGGGTTCAGGTGACGCTGGGTCGAGCGTTCGGTATGGCCCGTCTACGTGGGCAGGGCACCGTTCACATCGATCAGCCTGAGCACGAGCTACTGGGCGACAGCAAGCCTATTCGTGAACTGCGCAAGCTGCTGAGCAAACTCGCTCCCACCGAATCCCCGGTATTGATTCGGGGTGAAAGCGGCACCGGTAAGGAACTGGTGGCCCGGACACTGCATCGACAATCCCAGCGTCACAACAAACCCTTTGTCGCGATCAATTGCGGGGCGATTCCCGAGCACTTGATCCAGTCGGAACTGTTTGGTCACGAGAAAGGCGCCTTTACCGGCGCCCATCAACGTAAGGTCGGACGGATCGAAGCGGCGAATGGCGGAACGTTGTTTCTCGACGAAATCGGTGACCTGCCGCTGGAACTGCAAGCCAATCTGCTGCGCTTCCTGCAGGAAAAACACATTGAACGCGTGGGCGGCAGTCAGCCGATTCCAGTGGATGTGCGGGTATTGGCGGCCACTCACGTGGACCTTGAGGCCGCGATTGAGAAGAAACGCTTTCGCGAAGATTTGTACTACCGCCTGAACGTACTGCAAGTCGTCACCGCACCGCTGCGTGAGCGCCATGGCGATTTATCGATGCTGGCCAACCACTTTTCCCACTTCTACAGCCATGAAACCGGCCGCCGTCCGCGCAGCCTCAGTGAAGACGCCTTGATTGCCATGGGCAAGCATGACTGGCCGGGCAACGTTCGCGAGCTGGCCAACCGGGTACGTCGCGGGTTGGTACTGGCCGAAGGGCGGCAGATCGAAGCGCGAGACCTGGGGCTGATCAGCCAGCAGGCCGTTGCCGTACCGATGGGCACGCTGGAAAACTACAAGCACCGGGCAGAGCGCCAGGCCTTGTGCGATGTACTTAACCGCCACAGCGATAATTTGAGCATCGCCGCCAAGGTGCTGGGGATATCCAGGCCTACCTTCTACCGTTTGTTGCACAAGCATCAGATACGTTGAGCCGCAAGTTTTAAACGGCAAGTAGAAGCGCTGAAAACGCGCAGCTATCAAAAAAAAGCCCGCTGAGAAAGCGGGCTTTTTGTGGGTGCCGGATTAGAAGTAGTACGGGAATTTCAGGCTGAAGGAAAAGTCTGGCGCGTCTTCGGTCAGGCCCATGGCCAGGTTGGGAACGATCGTCAGGTTGGGGGATACGGCCAGGGTCAGGCCGATGTTGAAGTTGGCCGAGTTGTAATCGCTGTTGGTGATCGATTGCCACTCGCCACCGTCCGGCTTGATCTTGCTCTTGCGGGCGAACTGATCGGTGAACGAGAACGACATACTCATCTTCTCGTTCAAGGCGAATGCAATGCCGGCGCCGACCTGCCAGGAGTCGCCCAGTTTCACGTCCCCAGGCACCTTGGAGTCGACCTGAGGGCTGATATCGCTGAAAGAGTTTTCAATGTTGTAGGTGTAGGCCAGGCTGCCGAACAGCACTGCCGGGTCGAAGGTCTTGACCAGCGAAATCCCCGGGGTTACCGACCAGACACCATTGCCGGTAGGCAGGCTCTGGGGGACCGAGAGGTTATCGTTGCTCGGGTCATTGACCAGCTTGATGCCGTAAGGGTTCTGACCGGTCGGCGCCTTCACGCGAAATGTAAAGACCGAATCGGGCGTTTCGGCCGATTCATCCAGAAACTTGTAAGCAACGCCAAAGTTCACATCGCCGATGGTCGGGTCGCGGGTAACGGTTGCGTCCGACGTCACCGGGCCTGCGCCCCCGGCGCCGCCGGAGGAATACGTTGACTCGCGATAAATGATGGGGACGTTAATGTCGAACTGCCAACGTTGCGCCACGTTGTAGCGGGTCGTCAGGTCCAGTGTCCAGTTGTCGGCCTTGATGCGGTCGAGGTTGATGTTGCCGAGAAAAATCGAGTCCAGTGCCAGAAAGCCATTGAGCGCCAGCGCACGGGTATCGTAGTGCGTGTAGGTCAGGCCGGTTTCGAGACTGAACTTGCCGCCACCAAAAAAGCCGCTGGCTTCGTCATACAAATTGGAAACGCTTTGCGCCGGCGCCGAATCATCCTTGAGTGATTCCCCATAGGAACTGCCCTTGGTTCCGCTGGTGGCCACCGTCTGAGCGCCTTTTACCGGTTCGGCAGGGGAGCGGGTCAGGCGTTTAGGGGGCGGTGTTGCAGGTGCTTCTTCGACTTGTTTAACGCGCTGTTCGAGTACCATCAGCGCGTTCTGTTGTGCTTCGTAACGCTGTTTCAGCTCCATGAGTTCTTGTTTTAGGGCTTCTACCTGGGGGTCCGGTGCTGCTTGCAGCAAAGTGGCCGGAGCCAGGGTACTTAAACAAACGACAGCTCTGAGCGTGAACGATCTGTGCATAGGTAAGCCGTCCCTTCTGACTACATTCGATGAGACTGAGCGTAGATCAATATCCGAGAGCGTGGAGGCCTTTAAGTTGATCCAGATTGCCGTTCATCGAGCCGGCTGACGGCAGGTTATCGCGCAGCACAACGTTGATCGACATCAGGTTGTTTACCTGGTTGCCCCCGCCGAGCAAGGTCGTGTTTTGCATCAGCCCACCCTGGGCGAGGCGTTGCGCGGTGCTGCCCTGGTTGTTGTTGGCCACGATGTTGAGCAGCACACCCGCGCCGTTAGCGGAAATGCTCAGCGCCCCGGCGCCGTTGCTGCTGGTCATGGTTGTACCCGGGGTCAACGCTTGCCCCTGGGTGTTCATTTGTGGTGCCTGGTCACCTTTTTGGACGTTGATTGCAACGTTGTTGTAAGCGCCGTTGTTGTCGCCGGCAGCGCGCACAACTTGAGTGACGCCCTCGGTCGTATTCAGGCCGCTGCCGCCGCTGACGGTGCCGGTGCCCTGAGAAACCGCCGAACCATTACCTTTGCTGTCGATCATCGTGACGTAGAACTGAGGCTTGATGGTCGATTGTTGAATTTGCATCGTCGAGGTTGCCCCGATCACTTCACCGCTGGCATTTTGCCAAGTGCTGGTCATGGCAATCCCGAAGCTGATGATTCGTCCCGGCATGACATAGCGGCCACGCAGGGTTGCCAATTCCTGATCCTTCAGTTCGATAGGCTTGAACGTTTGAGCCTGCGTCGGCAGGCTGGCGGCCAGGCAGATGATGGCCAGCCAATAAGGGGTCTTCATTGGATGCTCCCGGAGCTTCATGCTCCCTTGTCATTAGAAGAAGTCGCTCTGAATGAATCCGAAATCCAGCAACTCCGCGTCCGGCACCGGGTTGAAGGCGTTGATCTTGTTCCGGGCGGTCAAAGGCATCGGTGGGTCGAGCAGCGCATTGGTCTTGTCATAACCCTGGCCGATGACGGCGAAAATAATGCCGTTCCAGCCTTTGATGAAATCGTCGAACTTGTAGCGTTTGTGACCCAGTACCGGATCACCGACATACACCCAGTCCTTGTCGGTTTTTTGCAAGACGACGAAGTGTTTGTAGCCACGGATGTCCATGAGCACCACGACCGGAATCCGGACCTCTTTCAAAGTCTCTGGCGCTACCCGGTAACCGCGGGCGCGCATGCCGATACTTTCCACGTAGTGCTTCATGTCGAGCATGGAAAAGCCCTGGACGCGGACAAGTTTTTGATCGGAGTGTTCCAGCATGCCTTCGATGATTTGTTCTTCGTTTACGTCCAGCCAATAGGCCTGGCGCAATATGGTTGCCAGCGCAGCTGCGCCGCAACTGAAGTCGGTTTTCTGTTGCACCAGGTCGGCAAATTTGCGCTCGCGTATGCTTTGGAGCGGCTTATACACCAGCGCGCCGCCCGGCAGGACGGCAAGCGGCATTTGTGCAGCCTCGATCACACTGGCCACGCAAAGCAAAAATGCCAAGGCGATAATGCGCATGGTGGGGCGCCTTCTGGTTGGGGTGAAAAAGGCCCCCATAAGGGGGCCTCCAGAGACAGCATTAGAACGATTGATTGGCAATCGACAGCGAGTTGCTTTGTTGGTTACCCACACCGGCAGCCACGTTGACGCCCAGGTTGCCACTGCCGCCATTCACCGAACCGCTCAGGGTTGCAGTGTTGGTCACAGGGTTTGCCCAGCCAGTTGGAGTCAGCACTTGATAAGAGTAGGTGTTGCTCAAGTCAAACGCACTGCTCTCACTGTAGCTCTTCGTAACGTCTTTCGAAGACGCCGACGCTTTCTGGCCAGACTTGTCGTACGAGGAGTCATACGCCGCTGTGAACGACGAGCCTCCCGCTTTGGTGAACGACGAGTCTGCCGATTTTGTGTACGAAGAATCAGACGCTTTTTGGTGCGCTGTGGCAGCAGATGCATCGAGCGATGCGTTTAGCGACGCGTCAAGCGATGCGCTTTCAGTTGCACTGCGGGTGTGAGCGCCGCTGCCATTATTCCAGGTAACACTTCTGGAAGCATCGGCCGCTGCAGTCAAAGACGCGGCCAAAGTAGCACTCAAGGAAGCACTGCTAGAAGAGCTCGAGTTCTTGCTCTGGGAACCGCTCGCATCAAAGCTATTGGTACCGTTCGCATTAAAGCTATTGGAACCGTTTGCACTGACGCTATTGGCACCGCTCGCAGACCAGCTGCTGGAAGCGCTCTTATCAACGCTCAAGTTGGATGCACTACTGCGAGACTGGCTACCGCTGGCTGTATTGGTAACCGTCAGCGTATCCACGCGGTACGTACGATCGGCACCGTTATTTACTGTCAGGCCAGGGCTGCTTTGATCGGCAGAGGCGGTGGCTGATGCGCTACCAAGCGGGGAATTGGAGTTGGCAATTGCCATGGTGTTTTTCTGTTGGTTAAGGTCGCCACCAGCAACGTTGATACCCATGTTGCCGCTGCCGGCATTGCCCGATCCGCTCATCACACCAGAGTTTGTGGTGGAGTAGTTGTCGACCTTGTTATTGTTGCCAAATTGCGTGACTTTAGAGGTGGCATTGGCAGTCCCGAACACAAAGCTGTTATCAAGACTGGAGGTGGAGGCCGCGTTGGCGATGGCGGCGGCGTTGTCTTGTTGGTTGCCAGAGCCTGCAGCCACGTTGACGCCGACGTTGCCGCTGGAGCCTGAGGCAGAGCTGCTCATATCGGCTGAGTTCTGAGTCCCTTCGTTGCCGATGTAGTTGCCGGTACTGCTCTGCTTATCGCTCGCATTTGCAGTCGCGTTGACCGGGATCATTGTTGGAGGAGGAGTGCCGCGGCCACCACGGCCATTGCCATTGCCATTCCCATCCTGTCCAGCTTGTACAGCAACAGCCATGACCGCAGCGATTGCGAAAACCAGAGGCTTTATTGCCATTGAAGGTTTCATGCTTGTTCTCCGTACTCTATTTTTAGGTAGTTAAGTGTTGTTATTACCTGTTTGGGTCAATCCGCGACCCGTACGCTCAGGGTGTTGGCCGTTCGGTTTCCCACCCCGGCGCTCTGATTCAACTGAATCACCCCACGGCTACCGGTGAAGGCCTGATCGCTGGTAGCGATCTGGCGATAGCCAGGTGCAGAGTCAGTTGGATCGGAGTTGGTGATCAGCGCCACGTTCTGTTGCATGAGGACGCTGTCGTCGATACTTTGCGGCTGTGCACTGATGCTTATCCGCAGGGCATTGGCTTGCTGGTTGCTGGCGCCCGCACTCTGGTTGACGCCCAGTGCGCCGTTGCCATTGCTGAAGGAGTTGCCTTGAATGCTGGATCGAGCATCGATCCTGGGGTCGACCTGTGAACGCAGCCGTTGGCGAATCTGTGTGGTAGCACTGGCGTTGTTGCCAACGGCGAAAGCCCGGGCGTTGGCCTGTTGCTGCTGATCGCCCGCAGCCTCGTTGACCGAGAGGTTGCCTTGGTACTGCGTGCCCGAACCGTCGATTTCGGCGTTATTGGTCGAGGGAGGTTGGGCAAAGGTCGATGCACTGCAAAACATAGCGATAATCAGCAGCGTACGATTCATGTTAACGGTCTCCCGTCATGACTTTCATAGCACCCATGCCTTGCTGGATGCTTGAATTGACCATGTTGGCAATACCGTTGCCCGAATTTCCCGAGTGTCCCGCGGCGAGGTTGGACAACTGGGACTGGTTGCTGACATTGCCGCCCAGGTTGTTGGTGTTTTGAGTGATCAGGCCCGAAATGCCTGCACCACTGGCGACACCGGCAAAGTCACCGTCGCTCAACTCGTTCGTTTGGCTGAGGATATGTTGGGACGGGTTGGCATTGACGGTCGTGGGGTTTGGGTCGGGAACCAGCGGCGCACGCGTTGCCATGCGCGGTTGGACATCACGTTTGATGATAATGATGCCGTTGTCAGCCTGTACTGGCAGGCAGACACTTGAGCCCAGTGCGCATCCGATCAGCAGCAGGCTATAAATGCTTTTATCAAATTTCCCCACGGCGGCAATTCCTTCTGTAAGTGGAACGCTGGCCCTTATCAGCGTTGCGAGGAAGACAGCAGAAGGTGTGCCGGTTTTGGTTTTACTTTTTAAAACAGTCGGTTGGCTTTAATTGTCGAGGTGGTCAAATTAATTTTGTAACGCCACTGAGACAGAGCCACGCAAAAGCGCCGTCCATGCTGGCGGCATTGCTCGTCAAGGGCGCTGAAGGCAGGTTGTATCAGTGGCGAAACATTTTTTTTGCGCAGTGCTCGGGCCGCTTTAGTTCGCGGGTTTGAGCTGGGAGGGGTGTTTCAGGAATGGACATTTGCGGCAGGGCCGGGCACCCCTTGTCAGGCCTTGAGCAAGCGCGTCACAGCCTCGAATGCCGCGTCCTTGCGCTGTTTCCAATCACCTTGCAGTACCTGGAAAGGCTGGCGGTGCAGGTCAAGCCATTGGCGGCTGGCCTGGAAAAACGCCTGGCGTTGTGCCAGTTGCGGTTGGCAACGCTGTCCGTCGTCGTGCCAGGCCACGGTTTCAGGGCTCAGCAGCAAATGCAGGTCGTAGTGCCGTGCCAACAATGCTTGCTCGATCCACGTCGGGCAAGCGCCAAACAAAGTGCGACTCCAAAGGATATTACTTAAAAGGTGCGTATCGAGAATCAACAGTGACGGTTGTGTCGCGCGAGCTTCATCTTCCCAAGTCAGCTGGCCATGTGCTATTGGCGCAATGTCATCGTAGCGGGTTTCGCGGGCTTCGCTTTCGATAAAATGCCGAACGTACTCACCGACCAATATGCCGCCAAAATTGGCGTGAATCTCGCCCGAAAGCCAGCTTTTTCCGCTGGATTCCGGCCCTGCCAGCACCAAAATCTTCATGGGCACAGCAGCGGATCGCTGCGCCATGTGCGCCAGCCTTGAATGGCCAGCAGGGTGAACAGACCATACAGGGCGGCAGTCAGGTACATCCCCTTGTACACGAACAGGCCGACGAAAATACAGTCCAGGACGATCCACAGGGGCCAGCACTGCACGCGTTTTTGCGCCATCCATAATTGCGCCACCAGGCTGAAGGCCGTCAGCGCAGCATCCAGCCAAGGTTGCGCGGCGTCGGTCCAGTGGGCCATGGCCGCGCCCAGCAACAGACTACCCATTGCACCGACAGCCAGGCCGATTGCCACGGATCGAGCATTGAGCTGACTGACCCGCCGACCCTGTTGCGCATCACCCGCGCGGGTCCACTGCCACCAGCCATAGAGCTGCAGGGTGGCGTAGATCACTTGCAGCAGCATGTCCGAATACAGCTTCACTTCGAAAAAGATCCAGCTATAAAGCAGCACCATGACCAGGCCGATCGGCCAGCACCAGGGGTTCTGTTTGACCGTCAACCGGACGGCAATGACACCGAGGGCGGCGGCAAACAGTTCAAGCCCGGACATGGGGTTCCTTGGGGGAAAGTCGAAGAGGGGGCGGATTGTAACGGCAGACGCTGCCAAGTAGAACCGCGTCGCACGGTGTAGCAGCTGCCGAGCAGCGCGAGACGGCGCAGCCGTCGTGAAACCAGGCGATACGCAATGTCGGTTGAACCGCGTTCACCGGGTTTACGACGGCTGCGCCGCCGAACGCAGCCTCGCGCTGCTCGGCAGCTGCTACAGGTTGTAGTGCCACGTGCTGGTTGCGCTTGATAGGGCCCATTCGACCCAAGTCACGGCAGCAGTCATGAGACTTGTCTGATACGATTTCGCCCCCGCGCGGTAAATCTGAATCCAGTTGATTTTTCATAGGATTTTTACAGTTCTGTGTGGATCCTGTGCGCGCCGGACTTCAGCTACGCTGATCGCAGTGAACGCTCTACAAAATATTAACGGGGCATGCCTGGGGGCATCGCTTCTTGGGGGATTGATGGATATTTGGACCGCCATGCAGGCATTGATTCTTGGCGTTGTAGAAGGGCTGACGGAGTTTTTGCCGATTTCCAGTACCGGACACCAGATTATCGTGGCCGACTTGCTCAACTTCGGGGGTGAACGGGCTATCGCGTTCAACATCATTATCCAGTTGGGGGCGATTCTGGCAGTGGTCTGGGAGTTTCGCCGTAAAATCCTCGACGTGGTGACCGGCTTGCCGACCCAGCCGAGTGCTCGTCGCTTTACCGCGAACCTGCTGATCGCATTTATGCCCGCCGTGGTCCTCGGTGTGATTTTTTCCGATCTGATTCACCACTACCTGTTCAACCCGATTACGGTTGCCACGGCGTTGGTCGTAGGCGGGATAATCATGTTGTGGGCCGAGAAGCGTCAGCATGAAGTACATGCCGAAACGGTCGATGAAATCACCTGGCAAGACGCTCTGAAAGTCGGCTTCGCCCAGTGCCTGGCGATGATCCCGGGAACATCGCGTTCCGGTTCGACGATCATTGGTGGCTTGCTGTTCGGGCTGTCGCGCAAAACCGCTACCGAGTTCTCGTTCTTTCTGGCCATGCCGACCATGGTGGCTGCGGCAGTGTATTCGGGGTTCAAGTATCGCCACCTGTTCGTGCCGGCAGACTTCCCGGTGTTCGCTATCGGTTTCGTCACCGCGTTCATCTTCGCGATGATCGCG
This sequence comes from Pseudomonas sp. ASL7, assembly GCF_056680375.1. NCBI lineage: Bacteria > Pseudomonadati > Pseudomonadota > Gammaproteobacteria > Pseudomonadales > Pseudomonadaceae > Pseudomonas > Pseudomonas sp. ASL7. The sequence continues at coordinate 1,312,951 of NZ_CM155279.1, forward strand.
GTCAAGGCCCTGCTCAAGTTCATTGCCACCCATAGCTATGCGGCATTTGCCTGGTATCGCATTGTGTTCGGCATTGTAATCCTGGCGACCTGGCAATTTGGATGGGTCGATTGGGCTGGCGCGAAACCATGAATGACTCCAGCACGCGCCACAATCCCGGGCGCCCATCCGGGGGGGAGACTCAGCATCTTCGGCTAAAACTTCTGGTGTTCGCGGTCTTGTGCGCGCTGCCACTGTTTGGCTCGATCTCGCTCTGGCTGCATCGGGTATCGGTGATCCCTTTGGCGGCGTACGGGATTGTCAGCGTGCTGGCGTTTTTTCTGTATTGGAGCGACAAGCGCAAGGCGCGCTCCGACCGTTGGCGTACACCGGAGAACGTGTTGCATGCGGTGGAGTTCGCGGGCGGTTGGCCGGGGGCCTTGCTGGCGCAACAGGTGTTTCGGCACAAGACGCGCAAAGTCTCGTTTCAGCTGGTGTTCTGGATCATCGTGCTGATGCATCAAGTGTTCTGGATCGACCAGCTGTTCCTCGGTGCACACCTGTTCGCTTTGTTCTAAAAGAGCGTTCTACAACAGCAGGCCGACCTGAGTGCGCTTGGGCAGCTTGCTCACCACCAGTTGATGGGAACGTTGCAGTAAGCCCTGCAGCTCTTCGGCTGCCAACGGGTAGGGCGTTTCCATAATGATCCACTGGGCTCGCGCCAGATACGGCGCGGGATGGATGCCCGGGCGGTCGCAATGTCCGAGAAACAGGTCCTTGTCGACCTTGAACGCCAGGGACGCGCCGCGCAGGTTCTGCAAGGCGAACATCTTGTTCCCGGCAATCGAAAACACCCGCACACCTCCCCACTTGTAGTCTTCCCGCGCACCCGGCAGCGCGAGACAGAATGCGGCGACTTCCTCTTCGCTCATGCGTCCAGCCTTCATATCAGTCGGTCCCCACAGGTATTGAATGATTCGATCAAATGGTCGATCCAGGCGCGCACCGCCGGCATCACTCCGCGACGGTGAGGGTAGACAGCTTGTAACCAGCCGCCAGGTAACGACCATTCAGGCAGCAATTGCACCAGCGAACCGTTTTCCAGTTCCTGCTCGCAATACATCATCGGCAGCATCGTAAAGCCCTGGCCGGCGAGGGTGCAGGCCCGGCGCACGATGAAGTCGTCGATGCCCAGTCGCGCTTCCAGGGCTACGTCGAAGCTTTTGCCCTGTTGATCGAGCATGCGGATATGCACCATGCGGTCGGCTTCCAGTGCGCCGAGTACCGGCACGCCCTTGAGGTCCTCGGGATGATGGATCTCCCGGCCAAGGAGAAAAGCCGGACTGGCCACCAGGAGCATCTGCGCCTGACGCAGGCGCCGGGTCACCAGCAGCGGATCTTCATCGCCCAACTCGCGAACCCGCAAAGCGACGTCGACACCCTCGGTCACCAGATCGACCCGGCGGTTGAGCAGCATGACTTCCAACTGAACCTGCGGATGCTTTTCAAGAAATCTGCTGATCACCATCGGCAACATTTCGTGGGCCAACCCGACCGGGCAGGACACCCGCAAGCGCCCACGAGGTTCGCTGGACATGCTGGCCACCGCCTCATCGGCCATTTCGGCTTCCAGCAACATCGCTTGACAGTGTCGCAGGTAGCGCTCGCCCACCGCTGTCAACTTCAGTTGCCGCGTGGTGCGTTGCAGCAGGCGCGCGCCAAGGCGTTCTTCGAGTTCAGCGATGCGTCGCGAGAGCCGCGACTTCGGAATTCCCAGCAAACGTCCGGCCGCCGCAAAGCCACCGGCTTCAACCACTTTGGCAAAATAGTAGAGGTCATTGAGATCTTGCATGAGAATGTCAGCTCGATTGTTCTATCAGTGAGACAAACTATCGCATTGTTGCCGTCTAATCAGCTATTGGTTTCGCCTGTAGGATTGTTTCCATCAGATCGCCCCGTGGCGATCCTCACCTGGAGATCCCACATGAAACTGTTGCATATCGATTCAAGCATTCTTGGTGACAACTCGGCTTCCCGTCAGCTGAGCAGTGAAGTCGTTAAAGCCTGGCAAGCCGCCGAGCCGTCTGCCATGGTCACTTACCGCGACCTGGCTGCCGACGCTATCAGCCACTTCTCCGCCACGACACTGGTTGCCGCCGGCACCACCGCTGAATTGCGTAATGCCGCTCAACAACACGAAGCCGAGCTGAGCGCGTCGACCCTGGCCGAATTCATCGCGGCGGATGCTGTTGTGATCGCCGCCCCAATGTACAACTTCACCATTCCGACCCAACTCAAGGCCTGGATCGACCGAATCGCCGTTGCCGGTCAAACCTTCCGCTACACCGAAGCCGGTCCTGAAGGCCTGTGCGGTGGCAAGAAAGTCGTGATCGTTTCGACTTCCGGTGGGATGCATGCTGGCCAGGTGACTGGCGTCGCTCACGAAGAGTATTTGAAAGTGTTGTTCGGCTTCCTCGGTATCACTGACATCGAGTTCGTCCGCGCCCACGGCCTGGCTTACGGTGACGAAGTGCGTACCAAAGCCATGAGCGACGCGCACGCGCACATCAGCGAGCAGTTGTTCGCCGCCGCGTAAGGCTTTCGTAAAGTCGTCAATTGGCGCAGGCAACACCCCAAAAAACTCTGTATTCTGAACACGCAAGTGTCAGATACGGAGTTTTTTGTTTCTTGTCATTTCTGTTTTGATGAATTGTTGGCCCGCGTTATGCAGTCAACGGTTACCGTCTCCGGTCAAGTAACAAGGTGGGGCATCCCATGGTGCGTCTTTGTGCAATATTACTGATTTGCCTGCTCAGCAGCCTGAATTCAGTGCACGCCGCGCATGCGCTACGTCCTCAATGGAGCGTCGGCTTCCATGAGATGACCTTTCTCGACCCGTTGGATCTTCAACCCATGCGGGCCATCGCTTTCTATCCCTCCAACGACCGCGAACATACCAGCAAACTCGAGGGTTACTCGGTCGAAGCCGGCGAAGACACGCCAGTCGCCATGGGTCGCTTCCCGATGCTGATGCTGTCCCACGGCAACACCGGAACCCCGCTGGCCTTGCACGACCTGATGACCTCGCTGGCGCGCAAAGGTTTTGTGGTGGTGGCGGTGTTCCATCCCGGTGACAACTCCAAAGATCACAGCCGACTCGGTACCTTGAGTAACCTTTACGGCCGACCGATCCAGATTTCCGAAGCAATAACCGCGACCTTGGGCGATCGTATGCTCGCACCTTTCGTCAATGCCGATCAGGTGGGCGTGATCGGTTACTCGGCCGGCGGGGAGACAGCGTTGATCCTGTCCGGTGCCACGCCAGACCTGGATCGCTTGCGCCGCTATTGCCAGGAGCGCCCCGATGATCGCGATGCCTGCAACACGCAAGGTGAGTTGATCGTCGACCGCGATGACCTGCAACCGATCGCTGACCCGCGCGTCCACGCGTTGCTGTTAATGGCGCCACTGAGCTTGAAGTTTGGCCGTTCCACGTTGGCCGATGTGCATGTGCCGGTGCTGCTTTACAGCGGTGATGGCGACAAACTGGTGGCGTTCGACAAAAACGCCGCAGCCCTGGCGCGTAAACTGCCCATCGCACCGGACTTCAAGTTACTGGCCGGGGCAGGGCACTTCGTATTCATGGCACCGTGCGACGAAGAACAGTCTATCGCTACGCCTGCGCTGTGCACTGATGCCGATGGCGTCGACCGTGAAGACATTCACCGCAATCTGATTTCCGAAGCCGGGAGTTTCTTTTCCCGCACGCTGGTCAAAGCCACCCGCGCCGGGATGCAAACCGCCGATCAATAGACAATCCTTGTGTAGGAGCGAGCTTGCTCGCGAAGGACGTTAACGATAACGCGTTCTTCCTGAATGAATGCGTCGCTCACAAGTCCTTCGCGAGCAAGCTCGCTCCTACACAGTGGGGTGTAAAGTCAGGCCATTGCGCGACGTTGCAATAACAGGGTCAGGCCCAGTCCCGTCACCGACAGCAACGCTGCGCTGAAGAAAATCCACGAGTACCCCAGGTTCAACGCCACCGCGCCCATCAACGGCCCGGCAATTGCCAGCGCCAGATCGAAAAACACCGCATAAGCACTCAAGCCCGCTCCGCGACTGGAGTTAGGTACTTGTTTGATCGCCTCAACCCCCAGCGCCGGATACACCAATGACAGCCCAAATCCGGTCAGCCCCGCACCGATCAGGGCATAGCCGGTCGAAGGCGTCAGCCACAGCAGTACAAGGCCGACTGTTTCAATGGTCATGCAGGCGATGGCCGAGGTGAAGCCGCCGAAGCGACCAATCGCCGAGATGAACAGCAGTCGCGACAAAATGAAGCAGATCCCGAACACCGTCAGGCAATAGGCCGCGCCAGTCCAGCCTCGGCTGACGTAATACAAAGTGATAAACGTCGTCAGCGTGCCGTAACCGATCGAGGCGAGGCTCAGGCTCGCACCATACGGCGCGATCCGCCCGAAGACTGCCCAGAACGGCAGACGCTCGCCGCGAATCACCGGCACCGAGGGTTTGTTGCGGATGAGCACCAGTGCCGCCAAGGCCAGCAGCGACAGTACGATCCCCAGGCTGGCAAAGCCATAGTCTGCGACCATCACCACACCCAGCGGCGCACCAATCGCAATGGCACCATAAGAGGCAATGCCATTCCACGAAATCGAGCGTGCAGTGTGTTCCGCACCGACCTGGCCCATGCACCAGCTGATGGTGCCGACGCCGATCAAACCCTGGGCAATCCCGAGCAGCAAGCGACCGGCAATCAGGATCAACAAACTCAGCAGCGGAAAGCTTTGCAGCAGCGTAGAAATCAACGTCAGCACACCGCTCAGCACAATCCCCGTTAACCCGTAAACAATTGCCCGCTTGGTGCCGATGGTGTCCGACATGCGCCCGGCCATCGGACGGCTGAGCAGCGTGGCCAGGTATTGGGAGCCAATAGTCAGCCCCGCAACAATGGCACTAAAGCCCAGCTGTTCGTGGACATACCCCGGCAACACTGCAATCGGCAGACCGATGCAGAGGAAGGCAACAAAGGTATAGAAAACGATGGAGACGATCTGCAGGGTGATCGCCATGGAGCTTTGCGGGGGCAGTTGCTGCGCAGACATGAGGGCTCGTTCGCGGGCGGCGGTGGGAGAGCTGCATCATGGCGTGGGTGAGAAATAAAAGGAAGCAGGCTAACTATGTTCGTCGAGCCTAAGGGCCTCATCGCGAGCAAGCTCGCTCCCACAGGGGAACGCAATCCACTGTAGGAGCGAGCTTGCTCGCGAAGGTTTCAGCACCACAGAAAACCATGGGCCTGAAATAAAAAATGCCCCGTCACCAGGACAGGGCTTTTCAGTTTCAGCAGACGCTTAGAACACTACGCCTTGGCTACGCAGGTAATCGTCATAAGTACCGCTGAAGTCGATCACGCCGCTAGGGCTGAGTTCGATGATGCGGGTGGCCAACGACGACACGAACTCACGGTCGTGGCTGACGAAGATCAGCGTGCCCGGGTAGTTCTCCAGCGCCAGGTTCAGCGCCTCGATGGATTCCATGTCCAAGTGGTTGGTCGGTTCGTCCATGATCAGCACGTTCGGCTTTTGCAGGATCAGCTTGCCGAACAGCATGCGACCTTGTTCACCACCGGAGATAACCTTGACCGATTTAAGGATCTCGTCGTTGGAGAACAGCATCCGGCCAAGGGTGCCGCGAACCAGTTGCTCGCCGCCCTGGGTCCATTGACCCATCCAGTCGAACAGGTTGCAGTCATCTTCGAAGTCGTGCGCGTGGTCCTGGGCGTAGTAGCCCAGTTCCGCGGCGTCGGTCCACTTCACGGTGCCGGCATCCGGGGTCAGTTCGTTGACCAGGGTGCGCAGCAGGGTGGTTTTACCGATACCGTTCGGGCCGATGATCGCAACGCGCTCGCCAGCTTCAACAACGAAGCTGAAATCCTTGAACAGCGGCTTGCCGTCGAAGCCTTTGGCCATACGCTCGACGATGACCGCTTGACGGTGCAGCTTCTTGGTTTGTTCGAAACGGATGAACGGACTCACACGGCTCGAAGGCTTGACCTCGGCCAGTTGGATCTTGTCGATCGCCTTGGCGCGGGAAGTGGCCTGCTTGGCTTTCGAGGCGTTGGCCGAGAAGCGGCTGACGAACGATTGCAGTTCCGAAATCTGCGCTTTCTTCTTGGCGTTGTCCGACAGCAGCTGCTCGCGGGACTGGGTCGCCACGGTCATGTATTCGTCGTAGTTGCCCGGGAACAGACGCAGTTCGCCGTAATCCAGGTCAGCCATGTGGGTGCACACGCTGTTCAGGAAGTGACGGTCGTGGGAGATGATGATCATCAGGCTGGAGCGCTGGGTCAGAATGTTTTCCAGCCAGCGGATGGTGTTGATGTCCAGGTGGTTGGTCGGTTCGTCGAGCAGCAACACTTCAGGGTCGGAGAACAGCGCCTGAGCCAGCAATACGCGGAGTTTCCAGCCCGGAGACACTTCGCTCATCGGGCCGAAGTGCTGCTCGATGCCGATACCCAGGCCCAGCAACAGCTCGCCGGCACGGGATTCGGCGGTGTAGCCGTCCATTTCGGCGAATTCGGTTTCCAGTTCCGCCACGGCCATGCCGTCTTCTTCGGTCATTTCCGGCAGCGAGTAGATGCGATCGCGCTCGGCCTTGACCTTCCACAGCTCTTCGTGACCCATGATCACGGTATCGATCACGGTGAATTCTTCGTAGGCGAACTGGTCCTGGCGCAATTTACCCAGACGCACGTTCGGTTCCAGCATGACCTGGCCGCCGGATGGCTCGAGGTCGCCACCGAGGATTTTCATGAAGGTCGACTTGCCGCAACCGTTGGCGCCGATCAGGCCGTAGCGGTTGCCCGCGCCGAATTTGACCGAAACGTTTTCGAATAGCGGCTTGGCGCCGAACTGCATCGTGATGTTAGCTGTAGAGATCAAAGGTTTTTCCTGCGAAGCATTCAGAGTAGCTAGGGTTGCGGCAGTACCGATTCAGTACCCGTTTCCGGTTTTCGAACCACAGGAAATGCATCCCGGTCAGAAGCGGAAGGTCCATCTGGCAATAAGTGGACAGCAGCATGTGGAGCGCTTGGCCCGAGTCGAAGTGCGCTGAGACGGGGTTCATTTCCGTCATCAACCAAGGGGGGCGCGTAATGTTTGGCGGCGATTGTACTGGTCTGGCTCTTTAAACGATAGGGCATTGAGGCCACACGGACGCTTTGGCGGTATCAGCGGACAGATTTTCGCATCGCAAGGTTAACTATTGGTTACAAACTGTGGCTAAAATGCGATTTATCAGCCGCAGGCTAACCGTTGGCACAGGCTCAACGACGCGCTTGCGGGACCGTTGTTTCGTATTCAGACGCTGCATAAAAACCTTGGGCCCATTGGCTGGCAGGGAACGCAGTTTGTTCACTTCTGACGTGTGACGACTTTTGTGAAACTCATCATCGCCGTTATTTACGTTGTATCCATTGCTTACGTCCATCTGCGGGGGCGGGTGCGCCATAAGCTGGGCCGCCAACTGAGTGATCACTCCACGTTTCTGGCGCCGGTCAATTGCTTCCTTTATATGTGCTCGAAAATCCCCAGCAAGCCTTATCTCGATCCTGTTGATTTTCCGGACCTGAGTCCGTTACAGGATCATTGGGAAGAAATCCGTGCCGAAGGCCAGAACCTGATCAAGGCCGGAGAGATCAAGGGCTCGAGTCAATACGATGATGTCGGCTTCAACTCGTTCTTCAAGACGGGATGGAAGCGTTTCTACCTGAAGTGGTACGGCGACAGCCATCCGTCGGCGATGAAACTCTGCCCGCGCACTACGGAACTGGTGCAAAGCATCGGTTCGATCAAGGCTGCGATGTTTGCCGAGTTGCCACCCGGTTCCAGACTGGTGCGTCACCGCGATCCCTATGCCGGCTCCTATCGTTATCACCTGGGCCTCGAAACGCCCAACAACGCCGGTTGCTATATCAACGTCGATGGCGAGCGCTATCACTGGCGCGACGGCGAAGCGGTGATGTTCGATGAGACGTTCATTCATTACGCCGAAAACACCACCGAGCAGAACCGCATCATTTTGTTTTGCGACATCGAGCGCCCGATGAAGTACCGCTGGGCGGCTGCAGTCAATGAGTGGTTCAGCCGTCATGTGATGTCGGCAGCGGGCGCGCCCAACGATGCGGGAGACAAAACCGGTGGCATCAACCGCCTGTTCGCCAAAATCTACAAGATTCGCCTGCGTGGCAAGGCGCTCAAGAAGCGCAATCGCAAGCTCTACTACCTGGAGAAATGGGCGGTTTTTGGCGGGTTGCTGGCGGTTTTTGTGCTGATCTGATTTCTGTGTTGTGCTTCAAGACGCCTTCGTCGGATCGCCGCCCGGAGCCGGCTCGCTCCCACAGTTGATCTGTGTCGGTCACAAGACCAATGTGGGAGCGAGCCTGCTCGCGATGGGGCCGTATCATTCACCGCAAACCCGAATCAGCCACGAGAAGTCTTCGTGGCTTTTTTGTGTGCGGCCGGCTTTGTTTTACCGGGGCTTTTGCCCCCGAGGCTACGTTTGAGCAGCTCGGTCAGATCAATAACATCGGCCGTCTTGCGTTCTTCCTCACCCGTCGCCGATTCGACATCCTCAATCTTGCCTTCATTGGCCTTCTTCTCGACCAGCGCCATAATCTTGTCTTCGAAACTGTCGTGGTAATCCTCAGGTTTCCAGTCGGCGCTCATGTCTTCCACCAGGCGTTTGGCCATGTCCAGTTCGCCCTTGGCCAATTCCGGCTTGGTCACCTCGCTGCCCAACTCAAGCGTATCAAGGCTGCGCACTTCCGCCGGCCAGCGCAGCATCACCAGCACCATGGCCGATTCCAGCGGCATCAGCGCGGCCAAGTGCTGACGGGTATGCAGCACGACTTGGGCGAGCGCCACTTTTTTGGTCTTGCTTAACGTTTCACGCAACAAGGCATAGACCTTGCCACCGCGTTTATCCGGCGCGAGGTAGTAGGGCGTATCGATGTTTTGCAAGGGGATTTGCTCGCTGTCAACGAAGGCAAAAATGTCGATGGTCTGTGTGGACAGCGGGTGCGCCGACTTGATTTCCTCTTCGCTGAGCACGACGTACCGGCCCTTTTCGTATTGGACCCCTTTGACGATGTGCTCCTTGGTGACTTCCTTGCCAGTGACCTTGTTGACGCGCTTGTAGCCCACCGGGTCCATGCTGCGGCTGTCGAGCCAGTCGAAATCCACCCCGTGAGAGGAGGTCGCCGAGACCAGCGCCACAGGGATGTGCACCAGTCCGAAACTGATTGCGCCTTTCCAGATTGCCCTGGCCATCGTCGTCTTCTCCCATGTGATGATCAGGTGACCTGTGGCCTGGCGCAAAAGTTTCAGCAGCGTGTGGTCAGGCCCAGAGGGCAGATCAACGTCGTGTCACATCTTGCGGGGAAGGTTTTGGTTAACAAAACCCGACCCCGGGCGTAGCGTGATATCAAAGACCCTATCCATGCATACGTCGAGAGGCTTCTCCATGAATCGCTTCGTGCTGGGCATTACGGCGCTGGCATTGACTGGCGCGCTGAGCAATTTGCCCCAGGCTGACGCCGCACCCGCCAGTTTGCCATTGCGGGTTGCCCAGAACCTGCCGGGCAGCACTAACAACAATCCTTACGACAGCCCGATTCACCGAGCCAATCCCAACAGTATGCAAGGGACTCAACCCAGTGCGCCGGTTATCCGAGGGCCGAACACGGTGCCGGTGCCTCGACCACCCACTCTGGACAACGGCGGCATTGGCAATCGCTATCCCCAGGATCGGTCGGCTCCCGCCAGCCCACCGAAATTCATACCCAATCCGGCCCCTCGAGACGCAGACGACAGCAGCCGTTGATTGGAAAAACGCAGGTCTGCCAGCGGCCCTCTTCATTCCTTCAGACAGTAATGTCGGCAGCTGTGAAATTGCCATCGCGAGCAGGCTCGCTCCCACTATGGTCTTCGCCATTCATCAATCTTGTGTCCAATTGGGGATCCATTGTGGGAGTGAGCCTGCTCGCGATCGCTATCTGACGGACGCAAATTCTGATCCTGCAAGTCACGAAGCCATTGACTTGCCATCAGCACCCGGCTAGTTTTCAGCCATGACTTCCACCGTATTGCGCTGCCAGCCAAGCATTATTACCGCCATTCCTTATTTGGCGGGCTAGCTCACGACTGCAGCACCCAACCCGCCCTAGAGGCGGGTTTTTACTTTCTGTCTCTTGGGTGTGAAAACCGGACTTCCAGGAGACGACCATGAACAACACGCCCGACCAGCAAGCCTTGCTTGAGCACTACGTAAAAAAGATCCTCGCCGCGCCGGTCTATGAGCTGGCGGTGCGGACACCGTTGCAACTGGCGCCCGCCTTGTCCCAAAGCCTGGGCAACCAGATCCTGCTCAAGCGCGAGGATTTGCAACCGACCTTTTCCTTCAAGATTCGCGGCGCTTACAACAAACTGGTGCAGCTGAGCGAAGAGCAAAAGGCGCGTGGCGTGATCACCGCTTCGGCCGGGAATCACGCTCAGGGTGTTGCCCTGGCGGCACGGGAGCTGGGGATTGGCGCAATCATCGTCATGCCCTGTACGACCCCGGAGCTGAAGGTGCTGGGCGTTCGCAGTCGCGGTGCCGATGCCGTGCTGCACGGCGAGAGTTTTCCGTTTGCGCTGGAGCATGCCTTGCACCTGGCTCGGCAAACCGGACGTACCTTTGTCTCGCCATTCGACGACCCGGACGTGATCGCGGGGCAGGGCACGGTCGCCATGGAAATCCTCCGTCAGCACCCAGGGCCACTGGACGCGATCTTCGTTCCGGTGGGCGGCGGTGGTTTGATCGCCGGTATCGCGGCGTACGTCAAATACCTGCGACCCGACGTCCGGATCATCGGCGTCGAGTCGGAGCACTCCGCGTGTTTGGCCGCCGCCTTACACACGGGTGAGCGAGTTGTCTTGCCAAGCGTAGGAACCTTCGCCGATGGCGTGGCCGTTGCGCAGGTCGGCACCTACGGTTTCGAGGTCTGCAGGTTTTGCGTTGATGAAGTGCTGACGGTCAGCAACGACGAACTCTGCGCCGCGATCAAGAACATCTACGACGACACCCGTTCGATTACCGAACCCTCCGGCGCGCTGGCCGTGGCCGGCATCAAGAAATACGTTGCGCAAACCGGAGCCACCGGTCAGACCCTGGTGGCCATCGACTCGGGTGCCAATATCAACTTCGACAGTTTGCGCCATGTGGCCGAGCGCGCCGCGTTGAGCGGCGCCCCGGTGTGAGGGGATGGCTCGTTTATTCCTGGACGGCGTTTTCGACCTTGCTCGACGCCGACCAGATCCGGTAGCGCACTTCCACGTCCTTGGGCACGTAGAGCACGATCGGCAGTTTGCTGTTGTAACGCAGCATGAAGCCGTCACCGACGACCGGCACAAAGTCCTTTTTGCTCTTGCCATCGGGGCAGGCCATCAGCGTACTCATCGGGCCGATCACCTTTTCCAGTCGGTAGAAGGGGTAGCCCCAACCCTCAAGGTTCTTCTCTTCAAGAAGCCCGCCGAGGCGTTGGCGGTTGCAGTCAACGCTCAGTGTCTTGCCCGCGAGGATTTCGACCTGGTAGCTGTCTTCCTGAGTTTGCGGGGTGAGGTGAATGACCTGGCGGGTAAAACCGCTTTCAGGTTTGGGGTATGGCGCTACTGTTTCGAGATTCGCTGCATGAGCGAGGGTCGACAGTCCGGCAACGATCAGCCCGACGGTAGTGATATAGGTCAAAGAACCCATGATGCCTCCTTGCTTGTGTGTGGTCAAAGCGGATACTGAACAGTATGGCCGCATGCGCGCTGCCGTCTGACGCTAACGCAAATTGCAGCGCAATCCGCGGCCTTTCTTGCAAATTGCATGAGGGCGTTCGCTGGAAGTTTCGCTAAACCGTTGATTTACCGATGAGCTGCACGGCGAAATCCAAGGCATGTTTTATGCTGTAGCTGGTCTTTAAGCTGACCGACGTTTTCAGAGTCAGTGTTGATCGTTGATTGGCAATCTCACAATAAGGAGAGGGTCGCAATGTTTTTATCTGCCTTGGAACTTCGCAATATCATCGAAAGCAGTTTTCTGCCAAAACGCTGTTTATGCACACTGTCTCCCGACCTGGCGATGACAGTAAAAGTGTATGCAGATGGTGAAACCGATCACCTTGATCTCATGGTGACCGGCATCAATGCCCAGCGGCTGAACAGCTGTCGGGAAATTCACGAACTGATCGCCGAGCTGCGTTCTGACATGCAACATCGCGCGAGCTTTCAGCTTTTACACCTGAACAGGGCTGCGCCTTAGTTCACGGTTTCGAGTTCTACCGACACGCGCCGGGTCTGGAAAAAAGCCAGACCCAGCGCCAGCTCGACCACCACCGACACCAGTATGCCGGGTCCGGCATGGCCATTGAGCCATTCGCCGAAGCCCAGTACTGCCAATCCCAAGCAGCCGGCAATGAAACCATTACTCAGCGCGTTGCGGGTGACGGAGGGCGCCTCGTTTCGAACCCCATATAAGATCATGCCTAACGCTGCGAACAGTACGGCGCTACGCCGGGCGACCAGACCGGTCGCAGTCGAGTACTCAATGCTCCCGATCGCCAGCAACCTGTCGGGCGCCAATCCCCAGACCAGGGCCAGCAGCAAACACAGGGCGGCGGTAAACGTCGACAACGTACGAAACGATAACTGCATGGCTAATCCTTGCGGCAGTGAGGGAAGGCGCTAGAGCATAGCGCCAGATCCCTCTGAGGAATACCGCCAAGGCGTGTTTCAGTCAGTTTTGAAGACTGCAGGCATCGGAAAGTTTTCGGTAGTAGAGTTCTGCAGGCTTGCCGGTGTTATCGATGTACTTCATGTCAGCCGTCACCACTTTGCAATCCAGGGTCGTAGGCTCGGTCAGTGAGACAACCTTGGCCACATGCAATGGCATTCCGTAGTGATAGAGCACGGGTTGAGGGGGCGTAGTGTCGTTGGCCTGGGTAAAACCGGTAAAACCAATGCAAGCGAAGGCGGCGGTAACCAGCAATATGCGTGTGTTCATGAACGATCTCCAGTGCGGGCGGAAAGTCAGCCCGACGTCGTGGACGTCGAACTTGCCGCACTGGGCGTCAGGGGAGTCTGAGGGCGTGCGGTCCAGTAAAGTTTTGGACCGCAACGTTAAGTAATGGTTAACTCGGCTGAACGCCGCCTGTCGCCTGGCCAGCAGCGTCGGCAATCGGTGTTACTGGACAGTTTTGCCTTCTAACTGGTGGCGATATGGCAAATCCGGCCCGGTCTTGCTGCACGTCAACGCCGCCGCCTGGACCGCGAACTTCAGCATCCCGTCGATCTGCTCGCGGCCGAGCGATTGCACACCCTCCACCGAGTCGAGCTGGTGCTCGGTCAACCAGGCAATCAACGCCGCCTGGAAGGTATCGCCTGCGCCCACCGTGTCGGCAATTTTTACCGAACAGGCCGGCACCGACCACGAACCTTGTCCCTTGCTGAACACCGTCGCCCCCGCGCCGCCACGGGTCAAAAACACCAGCTGGCAGCGATGCTGCAGCCAGCGTTCAATGACCCGCTGAGGCTCCTGGCCGGGATACAACAGGCTCAAATCCTCATCGCTGACTTTGATCAGGTCGGCCAGCTCAACCAACGTTGCGATCCGCGTACGCCACAGCTCGATATTCGGTTCTGGATTGAGGCGCACGTTCGGGTCAAGGCTGATCAAACGCTGGCCGCTTTCCCGGCGCACCAGCGCCAGCAAGGTATCGGCAATCGGCTGCACCACCAGCGAAAACGAGCCAATATGCAAGCCGCGCACCTCGGGCCCCAACGGCGGTAGATGCTCCGGTTTTAACTGTCGATCCGCGCAACCTTCACCCCGGAAACTATAGTGGGGCGAGCCGTTGGCGCCCACCGCGACCATCGCCAGGGTCGTGGGCGCAGCAAAATCCACCAGGTAGTCAGCACGCACGCCTTCGTCCTGCAACACTTGCTGCAAACGCCGGCCCAGATAGTCGGTGGACAACCCGGCAAACAATGCCGAATCCACACCCAATCTACGCAAGCCCACCGCCACGTTGAACGGCGAGCCGCCGGCAATCGCCTTGAAATTGATTTGTGAAGCCAGGCCGCTGGCATCGTTCTCACTGAAGAAATCAAACAGCGCTTCACCACACACCACGTACATAGTTGCTCGCTCTTTAAAGGGTTACGACCCGTTGTTGATAACGTTCATAGGCCTGCTGAAAGGCGGCCACATTGTCTGCGACGGGCTGGGTTTCGCTGGTCAGATCGAGCTTCACGCACCGCCCGCAAATATCCGCCAGCCTGTCCTCGTGCCCGGTCGCCCAAGACGTACACCACGCCGCCTGAATCGCTGCGCCGAGGGCAGCGGCTTCGCTTTGTTCAGTGCAGACCACCGGGGTGTTCATGATGTCCGCGACGATCTGCCGCCACGCCGGACTTTTCGAGCCGCCGCCGATCAGGCAGATGCGCACGCTTTGTAAGCCATTGCGGCGTAGCAGGTCCAGCCCATACCGCAAACCGAAGGTCGTGCCTTCCACCACGGCGCGGCACAGGTTGGCCCGCGTCAGGTTGCTCATCGTCAGCCCCAACAGGCTGCCGGTTGCCTGGGGCAGGGCGGGGACGCGCTCGCCGTTGAGAAACGGCAGCATGCACACGCCTTCGGCACCGATGGGCGCTTGCGCGACGAGGTCGTTGAATGGCTCGATATCCAGCTCGAACAACTCGCGAACCACCCCGGTGGCATTGGTCAGGTTCATGGTACAGATCAACGGTAACCAGCCACCGGTGGAGGAACAGAACGTGGCGACCGAGGCGTCCGGGCTGACCTTCGGTTGGTCGGCATAGGCGTAAATCGTGCCCGAGGAGCCGAGGCTCATGGTGATCGCGCCGGGCTGTATGTTGCCGGTGCCGATGGCGCCCATCATGTTGTCGCCGCCGCCGCTGGAAACCAGTGCTTGTGGGTTGATGCCAAGATGTTCCGCGATACCCGGAAGAATCGTGCCGACTGCTTGATGGGAATCGATCAACTCCGGTAATGCCGCTTGCAGGCGGCCGGTTGGGTCGATGTCGCGTAGCAATTGCAAATCCCACTGGCGAGTACGTACGTTGAAATAGCCGGTGCCCGAGGCATCGCCATATTCGCTGCAACTGCGACCGGTGAGCCAATAGTTGAGGTAATCGTGGGGCAACAGCATGCGGGCGATCCGGGAAAAAACCTCGGGATGCCGTTCTTTGGTCCAGAGTAGTTTGGACACCGTGTAGCCCGGCGCGATCACCACGCCGAGACGTTCAAGTGAGCCTCTTTCGCCGCCAAGGTGAGCAAGCAGTCGGTCATTTTCCGCGGTGGATTCGGTGTCGCACCAGAGCTTGGCGGGACGCAGTACCTTGCCTTGATCGTCGAGCAGGACCAGGCCGTGTTGCTGGCCGGAGACCCCGATGCCAAGGATGTGCTGGCCGTCGACATTGGCGGCGAGCAGGGCGCGGCGGGTCGCCAGCGTGAATGCTTCCAGCCACTGATCGGTGTCTTGCTCGCGACAGCCATTGGCGCCGCTGATAAGCGTGTGCGCGGCGGCGCCCAGGCCGAGGACCTGACCGCTGTGCGCGTCGAGGACGATGGCTTTGGTGCCTTGGGTGCCGCAGTCGATGCCGAGGAAAAGTTGTTGGTTTGCCATGGAAGATCCTTGGTGTGTCAGGTCGATCTCGGTGAAGGCATTCGCGAGCAGGCTCGCTCCCACAGGAAATCTTCAGAGGACACGGACTGATGTGGGAGCGAGCCTGCTCGCGATGACGGCGGCAGATTCACCGCCGTGCTTACGCCAGCACCCGCTCCAGCGTCCGCGTCACACCCACCTCGCGCAAGCTGTTGCAACACCACTCAAACGCCACCACAAACTCGGGCGAATGCGCCATCGCCGTACCAAAAATCTCCTCGACCCCCAGCAACCGCTGCGTCATCAACGCATCATCCGCCACCAGTGCCTGACAAAACGCCGCCCGTGGATCCGCAATGGTGTAGGTATCGCCATTCTCATCCACGCCCTTCAAATACAACGCCCAAGCCGCCACTACCAACGCCGCGCGCCGTGTGTCCTGGCCGTCGGCAATCAAGCGGTTGATGGTCGGCACCGTGAACTTGGGAAACTTCGATGAACCGTCCGAACACACCCGTTCCAGTTGATCGGCAATCGCTTGATTGGAGAAGCGCTCCACCAGCGTGTTCTTGTAAACGCTCAGGTCGATGCCCGGAACGGATGACAGCTGTGGTGTCACGTCCAGGTCCATGTAGGCGCGCACGTAACGCTCAAACAGTGGGTCGTTCAGGGTTTCGTGAACGAAGCGGTAACCCTTCAAGAACCCCAGATACGTCAGGGCCAGGTGACTGCCGTTGAGCAGTTTGATCTTCATCTCTTCATAAGGCGTGACGTCATCAGTGAATTGCACGCCGACCTTTTCCCAGGCCGGGCGACCGTTGACGAACTTGTCTTCCAGCACCCACTGCACAAAGGGTTCGCAGACCACCGGCCAGGCATCGTCGACCGCATGTTTGTCGGCCAGTTGCAGGCGATGTTCGGTGCTGGTCATCGGCGTGATGCGGTCGACCATGGCGTTGGGGAAGCTGACATGGTTGGCGATCCAGTCGCGCAGTCCGGCATCGCGCAATGCAGCGAACGCCAGCAGGGCTTTGCGGGTGACGGCGCCGTTGTGCGGCAGGTTATCGCAGGACATCAGGGTGAAGGCGGGTGTGCCGGCAGCACGGCGCTTGGCCAATGCCGCGCAGAGAAATCCGAACACGGTTTTCGGCGTGTTCGGGTTGGCCAGGTCATGCTGAATCTGCGGCAGGTGCGCCATGAACTCGCCGTTGCTGTCGTCGATGCAGTAACCGCCTTCGGTGATGGTCAACGAAACGATGCGGATCTCGGGGCTGGCGAGCTTGTCGATCAGCGCTGTCGTGCCGTCTTCGGCCAGCAGCATGTCCCGGATTGCGCCGATGACCCGGACTTCGGTGTCGTCGGTATCGCCGAGTTCGAACAGGGTGAAGAGGTAATCCTGTTCTTTCAGGTCGTCCCGTGCACGGCGATCTTCAGCGCGCAGGCCAACCCCGCAAATGGCCCAGTCCAGGCCTTCGCCCAAGTTCATCAACGCGTCGGTGTAATACGCCTGATGGGCGCGGTGGAAGCCACCGACGCCAATGTGCGCGATGCCTTGGCGAGTGTCGCTCAGGGCATAGGCGGGCAGGATGACTTGCGCCGAGAGGCGGTTGAGGTTGTGTTTATTGAGTTTCATCACATGCTCTCGACATCAGGCCGCGGCGCGCAGTGGGCGGGTCAACGCCACGCCATCGGCATCAAATAAATGGCAGTGTCCGGCGTCCAGGTGCAGGCTCAAGGTTTCGCCATAGCGGCTGGCCAGGTCACCGCGAACGCGCAGGGTCAGCGCTTCACCGGACGAGGTCAGCACATGGCAGAAGGTGTCGCTGCCCAGGCGTTCGCTGACATCGGCAGTGACTTGCAAGGTGCAATCGCCGGTGTGTGCCAGCTCCAGGTGTTCGGGACGAATGCCCAGCGTCACCGCGCCGCCGACACTCAGGTTGGCGCCACTCAACGGCAGGGTGATGCGGGTGCCGGCATCGAGTTGCACCTCGCAACTTTGACGTTCGACGCGGGTGACTTTGCCCTTGAGGAAGCCCATTTTCGGCGTGCCGAGAAAGCCAGCAACAAACAGGTTGGCCGGTTGGTGATAGAGGTCCAGTGGCGAACCGACCTGTTCGATTTTGCCGCCATTGAGCACCACGACTTTGTCGGCCATGGTCATGGCTTCAACCTGGTCGTGGGTTACGTAGATCATTGTGGCTTGCAGTTCTTTGTGCAGGCGCAGCAGCTCCAGACGCATTTGCACCCGCAGGGCGGCGTCGAGGTTGGACAGAGGTTCGTCGAACAGGAATATTTTCGGGTTACGCACGATCGCCCGGCCGATGGCCACGCGTTGACGCTGGCCGCCCGACAGCTGCTTCGGTTTGCGTTCCAGCATCGGGCCGAGTTCAAGGATGCGTGCTGCTTCGCCGACTTTTTTCTCGACTTCAGCTTTCGGTACGCCGGCCAGATCGAGGGCAAACGACATGTTTTTGCGCACGCTCATGTGCGGGTACAAGGCGTAGGTCTGGAATACCATCGCCAGGTCACGCTTGGCCGGGCTGACCTCAGTGATGTCGCGGCCATCGAGCTCAATGGTGCCGCCGCTGACTTCTTCAAGGCCGGCGATGAGACGCAGCAAGGTGGATTTACCGCAGCCCGACGGGCCGACAAAGACCACGAACTCCTTGTCGTTCACTTCCAGGTCGATGCCTTTGATGATGGAAAAGCCTTCGAAGTGTTTTTGCAGATTCTTGATTTTCAGGTTGGCCATGGTGATGGGCCTCCGTTTGTTTTATTCGTTAAACCGGACTGTTTTCTGTAGGAGCGAGCTTGCTCGCGAAAAACGTCCGGACTATGAGTTCTTCCAGGCAGCGCGCGTTATCGTTCACGTCCATCGCGAGCGAGCTCGCTCCTACAGGGACTGTGTTCATTTCACGGCGCCGAACGACAGGCCTCGGACCAATTGTTTCTGGCTGATCCAGCCGAAGATCAGGATCGGGGCGCAGGCCAGTGTCGACACGGCCGACAACTTGGCCCAGAACAGCCCTTCAGGGCTGGAATACGAAGCGATCAGCGCGGTCAGTGGCGCGGCTTTCGACGAGGTCAGGTTCAGTGACCAGAACGCCTCGTTCCAGCACAGGATCAGCGACAGCAGAACCGTGGACGCCAGGCCACCCTTGGCGATCGGCAGCAGCACCCGGACCATTTCCTGCCACAACGTTGCGCCGTCGAGGCGCGCGGCTTCGAGGATGTCTTTGGGGATGTCCTTGAAGTAGGTGTAAATCATCCAGACCACGATCGGCAGGTTGATCAGCGTGTAAATCACGATCAGGGCGATGCGCGTATCGAGCAGGCCGAAGCTCTTGGCCAGCAGGTAAATCGGCATCAGCACGCCCACCGGCGGCAGCATCTTGGTGGAGAGCATCCACAACAGCGTGCCCTTGGTGCGTTGGGTTTCGTAGAACGCCATCGAGTAAGCCGCCGGCACCGCGATCAGCAAGCAAAGCGCAGTGGCGCTAAAGGAAATCACCACCGAGTTCCAGGCGAAGCTGAAGTAATCGCTGCGCTCGTTGATGTGCAGGTAGTTCTCCAGCGTCGGCATGAAGATGAACTGCGGCGGCGTGGCGAACGCGTCGATTTCGGTTTTGAAACTGGTCAGCACCATCCAGAAAATCGGAAAGAAGATCAGGATCGCGATGGCCCAGGCCAGGGTGCCCAGCAGCAGGCTTTGCAGACGACGGGATTGTTGAAGGGTCATGGCGCAGGCCTCAGGCTTTGTCTGTCAGGTTTTTGCCAATCATCCGCACCAGCACGATGGCCGCGATGTTGGCAATCACCACCGCGATCAAACCACCGGCGGACGCCATGCCGACGTCGAACTGCACCAGCGCCTGGTTGTAGATCAGGTAGGCGAGGTTGGTCGAGGCGTAGCCGGGACCGCCGTTGGTTGTGGTGAAGATCTCGGCGAACACCGAGAGCAGGAAGATGGTTTCGATCATCACCACCACCGCAATCGGCCGCGCCAGGTGCGGCAGGGTCAGGTGCCAGAAAATTGCGATGGGCCCGGCACCGTCGAGACGCGCGGCTTCTTTCTGTTCCTGGTCGAGGGACTGCATGGCGGTCATCAGGATCAGGATCGCGAAGGGCAGCCATTGCCAGGACACAATGATGATGATCGACAGCAGCGGGTAGTGCGCCAGCCAGTCCACCGGTTGCGCGCCGAACAGCTTCCAGGCGTAGGCCAGAATCCCCGAGACCGGGTGGAATATCAGGTTCTTCCAGATCAGCGCGCCGACGGTGGGCATGATGAAAAATGGCGAGATCAACATGACCCGCACGATGCCGCGACCGAAAAACTCACTGGCCTCCAGCAATGCACTGATCAAGACGCCAAACACCACGCTGATCAGCAACACGCTGCCTACCAGCAACAGGGTGTTGGTCGCACCGGGGAGGAAGCCAGAGTCGCTGAGGAAGTAGGTGAAATTCTCCAGCCCGATGAATTCGTTTTCACCCGGATTGAGCAGGTTGTAGCGAATCATCGAGAAGTAGAGGGTCATGCCCAGCGGTACGATCATCCACAGCAGCAACAATGCCACCGAGGGGCTGACCAGAAACCAGCCGGGATTGGCCAGCCGGCTTTTGCGCACGGGTTGGGGAATGTCCATTTGAGCGTTGGCAGTTGAAATATTCATGGCGTTAAAACCGATTAGGAACAGACAAATGAAGATCAACTGTGGGAGCGAGCCTGCTCGCGATGGTCTGTCTGGTGCATCGATGTCGACTGACACACCATCGCGAGCAGGCTCGCTCCCACATTGAAATGGCGGGTTACTTGGGGTAACCGGCGCGCTTCATCTCACGTTCGGTGGTTTGCTGGGCGGCGGCCAGGGCCTGGTCGACCGTGGTCTGGCCGATCAACGCTGCCGAGAAGAGCTTGCCGACCTGGGTGCCCACGGCCTGAAACTCAGGAATGGTCACCAGTTGAATGCCGATATACGGCACGGGCTTGAGGGTCGGCTTGCTCGGGTCCGCCGTTTTCAGCGACTCCAGCGTGACCTTGGCGAACGGTGCAGTGCTCATATAAGCCTCGCTGTAGGTCGAGGCCCGCGTGCCTGGGGGAACGTTGGCGATGCCGTCTTTTTCAGCAACCAATGCGCCGTATTCTTTCGACGTCGCCCAGGCACTGAAGGCTTTCGCCGCGTCCTTGGCCTTGGAACTGGTCGGGATCGCCAGTGCCCAGGAATAGAGCCAGGCCGAACCTTTATCGGTGACTTGGTGCGGCGCGTAGGTAAAGCCGACGTGGTCGCTGACCTTGCTTTGGGTCTTGTCGGTAACGAAGGAGCCGGCGACGCTGGCGTCGACCCAGATCGCGCACTTGCCACTGTTGAACAGCGCCAGGTTTTCGTTGAATCCGTTGCTTGAGGCGCCCGGCGGGCCGGAGTTTTTCATGGTGTCGACGTAGAAGTTCAGCGCGTTTTTCCACTCGGCCCCGGTGAACTCCGGCTGCCATTTCTCATCGAACCAGCGGGCGCCATAGGCATTGGCAACGGTGGTAATCAACGCCATGTTCTCGCCCCAGCCGGCCTTGCCACGCAGGCAAATGCCGTACTGTTCTTTATCTTTGTTGGTGAGCTTGCTGGCGAATTCGCCGATCTGCTCCCAGGTCGGGTGCTCGGGCATGGTCAGCCCGGCGTCTTTGAACAGGTCGGTGCGGTAATAGGTGATGGAGCTTTCGGCGTAGAACGGCAGGGCATACAGCGAACCCTTGACCGAGAGGCCTTCGCGCACCGAAGGGAACACGTCGTCCAGGGCATACGAGGCCGGCAAGTCCTTCATCGGTTCCAGCCAACCCTTGGCCCCCCAGAGTGCGGCTTCGTACATGCCGATGGTCAGCACATCGAATTGCCCGCCCTGCGTCGCGATGTCAGTGGTCAGGCGTTGGCGCAAGACGTTTTCTTCCAGCACCACCCAATTGAGCTTGATGTCCGGGTGCTCGGCCTCGAAGGTTTTCGAAAGCTTTTGCATGCGGATCATGTCGCTATTGTTGACGGTAGCGATGGTCAGGGTCTGGGCGCCAAGGCTGACACTGCTGAGGGTCATGCAAGAGAGGGAAAGCAGAGCTTTTACAGAAGGTTGCATCGTGCACTCCTTTTCTGCACCCGATGGGGCTGCAGAAGGACAGTTATTGTTTTTGTGTCTTCCGAGGGCAGGAAGAATGTGCACTGATTACAACGTTCAATTGATGATGAGACAAATCATCCATCGCACTTTAATCGATACTATTTTGCACTGGGCTTTACAGCGGTATACGCAGGGAAGGGCATTTCGGCGATGTGCAGTTATCGAATACGTACAGGTTTCGGGTCGCAATACATCACCTGTGGGAGCGAGCCTGCTCGCGAAAGCGGCGCCACATCTTATGTAGATGTGACTGACAGACCGCCTTCGCGAGCAGGCTCGCTCCCACATGGATTCTTGGGTATCAGCCGAGGTTCTGCTCAGTCAACCGCTGCACCGCCAGACGCCGGTAGTGCGATGGCGTCATGCCTTTCAATTGCTGAAAGCGCCGATTGAAGTTGGAAATATTGTTGAACCCCGACTCGAAGCACACATCGGTCACCGGTTTGTCGCCATCGGCCAGCAGCTCACAGGATTTGCTGATGCGCAGGCGATTGACGAATTCGATAAAACAGCGCCCGGTGGCTTGCTTGAAGACGCGACTGAAATACGTCGGCTTCATGCCCAGGTGTTCGGCGACTTCTTCCAGCGGCAGTTCCCGGGCGTAATGCGCGAAGATGTAATCCACGGCCCGGTTAGTGCGATCGACATTGTGTTCGTCGGCCAATTGCGGGGTCGTCGCGCCAGAGAGCAACTGATAATCGTCAGAGGCTGCCAGCAACTCCAGCAGAATGAAAAAGTGCCCCAGCCGGGTCATGCCTTGGGTATCGGCAATTCGTTGCATCAGGTCCATCGCTTGCTGAATCGTGCGCTTGCAGCGAAATTCGATGCCGTACTGCGCACGCTCCAGCAAGGGCGCGAGCGTCTTGAGTTCGGCGAACACCACATGGCCGCTGTCGAACAACTCGTCGGTGAAGTTGACCAGCATGTCGCGCTTTGGCACCACTTCGTTTTCGGCCACCTGACTGATCCAGTTGTGGGGCAGGTTGGGGCCGGTGAGGAACAGGGATTCGGGGTAGAAGTTGCCGATGTAGTCGCCAATGAACACTTTGCCGGAGCTGGCGACAATCAGGTGCAGTTCGTATTCCTTGTGGAAATGCCAGCGCACCAAGGGGCAGGGGAACCCGTGCTGGCGATAGATGATGGACAACCCGTTGTGGTCGTCCATCAGTTCGTAGGAAGGATCGGTGACTCTGGCGGCTCGGGTCATGTCAGGCGTGCTTTTTTTGTTATCGCAGCCTGATCATGCCTCTTTCCGGACGTCGAAGGCCAGCCTGCGAAACCCTTGCGTGTCTGCGTGCCGATGCAAGGCATCGCCATACACCATCATTTGGCATACGCCCGTACCAGATTGGCCATCAGGCAGTGGCGTACCACATTCGATGTTTCAAAAAAATCTGTATTGATAATGCTGCTGTTTGTCGCCCAGTCATTAAGCTCGGGATCAAACCACTGATCAATATACGCCCCGATGTTTACCGGACCTGTCGCAACTTGGTAGCTGGTCGCGGAAAGTGACCATGGTAAGGCCCTGCTCGGAGGGTACTTCATGACCTGCGTTATATACGCGTTCAGCTCACTGACACTGGTCGTCGAAATTCCGCTCCATTTGTGCTCGATTTTTCGATGGAAATAGGTCAAGTCGAGCTGCGGATGATACTCGGCAGCCACCAGCACCCGCCGGGCAGGGCTCAATTGCTTGAGCTCACCCAGTGACAGGAAAGCATTTGCATATGGAATGATCCTGTTACCCAAATGAGTCAACAACTGCCTGTTGAATTCTTTGTAGTCGAATGAATGGCTGCCGGCATTCAATTGGTGAAAATCCAGCACGATAAACTCGTCAGGATTTTCCTGAAGAAACCGGATCACACTGGTGATCAGGTTCTCCAGGGAGCGAGAGGAACGAAAGCCGTTATGCTCAAACCAGAATGTACCGACACCATTACCCGCGATTTCATACCCTAGTCTCAAATCAAGGGCGCGCGCTCCTGAGTTCAGTTGATAATAAAAAGAGTTGTTTTGGCAGGCGACCCAGTTGCTCGCGCCGGGTGCGAAGTAAGAGGCTTTCTTGTCCACGCCGGCATTATGAGCGCCTGGTAGAACCAGTTGAGCAAGCGATAATGAATCGATAATAGGAATATCGCTCATCCAGCTATTAAGTGCGAAGCCTTGGGCTACAGAAGAGAGGTTGGCCGTAGTTGTATTGATAGCAATATTCATAGTGCATCCTTGCACAGTTAATCAGGCTTAAACGGAGAGGGTTCTCACATGGGGGAGTTTAATGATTAGGCGTCTTCACGATACTTGTTTTTCGCTTCAATCCATTGCGCCATGTATTGAGTGCTCTTATGTTGATGATGGCGCAGCATACTGCCGGTGAAATTAGCGCTTCTGATTGACGACAAATGTTGGCGGCAATAGTCGAGTCGTGCGATCAATGCCGGACCATGGATGTGTTGCTGATAACGACTCGCCAGAAGGTCCAACCCAAGGGCCTGGGCCTCGAGCCACTGTGTCTTGTCCTGGTAGAGCTGCACGGCGCAATCGGCGAACGCCTGGGCCGTTCGGGTCACCGCTCCGGGCCATTGCGCTTCGCCGTGCATGCCTTCGGCACCCATCGGCGTGGTGACGTTCGGCGTACCACAGATCATCGCGTCGACGATTTTGCCTTTGATGCCGGCACCGAAACGCAACGGCGCCAGGCACACGCGTGCCGCCGACATGACCTGCAGCGCATCTTCGGCCCAGTTCATAACGTGAAACCCCTGGGCTGCGTTGTGCAGCGCGGTGGCTTTGGGCGGGGTGTAAGCGCCGTAGATGTGCAACTGAGCGCCGGGTAATTGCTGACGGATCAGTGGCCAAATAACGGTCTTCAGCCAAAGCACCGCGTCCCAGTTGGGTGCATGACGGAAGTTGCCAATATGAAGAAAGTGCGCCCGATCCTCGAAGGTCGGCGCAGGCGTGACCGGCAGATCAACCATCAGCGGGCACCAAAACAGCAGGTTGCGTGGGACGTTGAACTGTTCGACCAGCAGCTCGATTTCCACTTCGGAGATCATCAGGTTCAAGTCGCAACGATAAATGGCAGCGATTTCCCGTTTGGCCACATCGGTATCGGCCATGAACTCAAACTCTTCGCGCAACGCCGGCGCGAACAAGTCGCTGAAATCATTGGCGTCGTCACTGGCTTTCAAACGCTCCTTGAGTCGTCGCTGACGGGCATTTCGCAGGCTTTGCAAGTCTGAGGTCTCAAGCACGCGCACGGCATCGGGGCAGTGTTTTTCGACGCGCCAACCGAACTGCTCTTCCATCATGAAGCGGTCGAACAGCACAATATCCGGGGCCAGTTCGCTGATGAAGGTGTCGAAACTGCTGTTATTCAACTCGATAGCCACTTCGCGAATACCCAGCGCCGCAAGATCCGCCCGGTGTTCGCCGGTGCCGGCCGGGCTGCTGAAAGTGATGTCCCAGCTCTGCTGCAAGAAGGTCTCAAGGATTTGCATCATATGCCCACCGGCCGCGGAAGAGCGGGGCTCAGGCCAGACGTAACCGATGACCAGGACTTTGGTGGCGTGGGGTTGACTCATGCAGGGTGGTTCCTTGAAGCGGGCAGGGGATGCGGATAAAAACGGGCCGTGATTAAACCACAGCCGATGGCGAACCTTGTGCCTGCACGGCCCGAAACTAGGGTCTTACGAGAATGTCTTTTACCTTGTCCCGCAACTGGTCAATGGAGAACGGCTTGCCGATGATCGCCATGCCCGCCGGCACCTCGACGTTTTCGGCATAACCACTGGCGAACAGGATAGGCAACTCGGGTCGCAGCATACGCGCTTGCTTGGCCAGTTCACGGCCATCCATCACCGGCAAGCCGACGTCGGTCATCATCAGGTCGATGTACTGGTCTTCATCATTGAGAAACTCCAGCGCCTTTTCGCTACTCTCGGCCTCAAGCACCTCGTACTCCAGTTCCTCCAGAACATCGATGATCAGCATCCGCACGATGTCGTCGTCTTCGACGACCAGGATGATGGATTGTTCGGCGGACATAATAGGAGTTCTCAACAGTTGATTTCGCGGTTGCCGGTCAATGGAATTGCCGGGCTCTTGCATGAGTAAGTGGCAGAACCCGACAAGTTCCCACTGCGTTACAAAAAAGAATAGCCACACAAGACACGGCAAGGATAACCGCTCCTTTGCATCGGCGCGTCTGAATGTAGGGTTTTGCGCGAAAACGTATCAGAAAATTGGAACAATGTGCCGTTTTTGGGGCAAACTCCTTGGTTTTCAACAGTTCGACAAGGCCTCCCCATGACCCCTCCGTCTTCCGTTGATGAGCAACGATTCCGCAAGCTCCTGAGCCGCAACATCAGCCTGCCGTTGGGCCTCGGCGTGCTCAGCGCGGTATTCTTTGTTTCACTGATCACTTATTTGCTGTCGGTGATCCAGTGGGTCGAGCACACCGACCGGGTGATCAATAACGCCAATGAAGCGGTGAAACTGACGGTTGATCTGGAAACCGGGTTGCGCGGCTTTCTACTCACGAGTGACGAGCATTTTCTTGACCCCTACGAAACGGCCAAGCCGAGAATTACCGTCGCCCTCAACACCCTGTTGGAGTTGACAGCCGACAATCCGGTTCAGACCGACCGTCTGCACAGGCTGGAGGCCATGCAGAAGGAATGGGGCGATTACGCACAGTCAATGATCGATTTGCAGCGCAGTGCCGGTGATTATCGCAGCGCGGTCAAGGCCGGGCGCGGCAAACGGTTGACCGATGATATTCGTAAACAGTACGAAGACGTGATCGACACCGAGCAGCAGTTGCGCACCACGCGTAACGAAGAAGTGCGCAGCGCCACGATCTGGAGTATCGGCCTTTATCTGTTGTTCATCGCCGGTATCAGCGGGTTGCTGGCCTATATCGGTCGTCGGGATTTACTCACCCTTTCCCAGAGTTACAGCACCAACCTCGCCGCCCAACAGGCCAGTGCCCGTCGCCTGGAACAGCAAGCCTGGTTGCGCAACGGCCAGACCGAGCTGGCCGAACAAGTGTTGGGGCAACTGAGCCTGAATGTACTGGGCCGCAATATTCTGCAGTTTTGTGCGCAATACCTCGGCACCGCCGTGGCCGCTATCTATGTGCGTGAGGATCATGGCGGTCTCAATCGCATCGCGTCTTATGGTTTCTCCCGCGAGGAAGAAGCGCGCGAACAGCATATTTACAATGAAGAAGGGATTGCCGGGCAGGTGGCGCAACAGGCTCGCCTGATTCGCCTCGACTCGGTGCCTGAGGGCTACTTCAAAGTCAGTTCCGGAATCGGCGAAGGTCTGCCGCACAGCGTGCTGGTGGTGCCGACCTGCGATGACAATCGCGTCAATGGTGTCATCGAGTTGGGCTTCCTGCGCCCGATAACCGACCGTGACGTTGAATTGCTCGAGCTGATTGCCGGTAACATCGGCACCTCGATCGAGGCCGCCCGCTATCGCCAGCGCTTGCAGGAAGTGCTGGCCGAAACCCAACAACTCAACGAAGAGTTGCAAGTCCAGCAAGAAGAGCTGAAGACGGCCAACGAAGAGCTCGAAGAGCAGTCGCGGATTCTCAAGGAGTCCCAGGCGCATCTGGAAACCCAGCAGGTCGAGCTGGAACAGACCAACGAGCAGCTCGCCGAACAGGCGCAGATCCTGGCCGACCAGCGCGACGCCATGGACCTGAAAAATACCGAACTCAGTCAGGCCCAGATACAGCTCGAAGACCGCGCCGAAGAGTTGCAGCGTTCAAGCAAATACAAGTCCGAATTCCTCGCCAATATGTCTCATGAATTGCGCACGCCGCTGAACAGTTCGTTGATCCTGGCCAAATTGCTGGCGCAAAACCCCCAGGAAAACCTCACCCCTGAGCAGGTCAAGTTCGCCGAGTCGATTTATTCGGCCGGCAATGACTTGCTCAATTTGATCAACGACATCCTCGACATTTCCAAGGTCGAGGCCGGCAAGCTGGAGATGCGCCCGGAGAACACCAGCGTCTCTCGTCTGGTGGACGGCTTGCGCGCAATGTTCGAGCCATTGGCGGCGGATAAGAAGCTGGACTTCCACGTCGAGTTGCAGCCAGACGCGCCGCTGATGATGTTCACCGACCGCCAGCGTCTGGAGCAGGTCATCAAGAACCTGCTGTCGAACGCGGTGAAGTTCACTGAAAAGGGCTCCGTCAGCCTGACGGTTGCCAGCCAACCCAAACAAGGCATCGCCTTTATTGTCCGCGATTCCGGGATCGGCATTGCAGAGGATCAACGGGAAAGTATTTTTGAAGCGTTCCGTCAGGCCGATGGCACCACCAATCGCCGGTACGGCGGCACGGGCCTGGGGTTGTCGATTTCTCGAGACCTGGCCGCATTGCTGGGCGGTTCCATCAGCATCACCAGCGAACCAGGGCAGGGCAGCGTGTTCACCCTGGTCTTGCCGCAGCAATACGTTGAACGGGGGGAATGTCCTGTCGAGCCGATGAAAGCTTCGCCGGTTGCCGTAGCGCCGAGAGTGGCGCCCGCCGCCCCGGTGCCGTTGGTCGCGGAGGCTGCCATCGCGCATTTCGATGATGACCGCGCGAAGGCACCGTTCACGACGCGTTGCATGCTGGTGGTGGAAGATGAGCCGAACTTTGCGCACATTCTCTACGACCTGGCGCACGAACTGGGTTATCAGTGCCTGGTGGCGCACGGCGCGGACGAAGGCTACGACCTGGCCAAGGAGTTTCTCCCGGACGCCATACTTCTAGACATGCGTCTGCCGGATCATTCCGGGCTGACCGTGTTGCAACGCCTGAAGGAGCACGCTGAAACCCGGCACATTCCGGTGCACATTATCTCCGTCGAAGATCGAGTCGAAACGGCCATGCACATGGGCGCTATCGGTTACGCGGTCAAACCGACCACCCGCGAAGAACTCAAGGATGTGTTTGCCCGTCTTGAAGCCAAACTGACACAGAAAGTCAAACGGGTCCTGCTGGTCGAAGACGATGATTTGCAGCGCGACAGCATTGCCCGGTTGATTGGTGACGATGACATCGAAATCACGGCGGTAGGTTTCGCTCAGGAAGCCCTGGACCTGCTGCGCACAACGATTTTCGACTGCATGATCATCGACCTGAAGCTGCCTGACATGCTCGGCAACGATCTGCTTAAGCGTATGTCGACCGAGGATATCTGCTCGTTCCCGCCAGTGATTGTCTACACCGGCCGTAACCTGACCCGGAATGAGGAGAACGAACTGCGCAAGTATTCCCGTTCGATCATCATCAAGGGCGCGCGCTCACCCGAGCGTTTGCTGGACGAAGTGACACTCTTTCTGCACAAAGTCGAATCCAGGTTGTCTCAAGAACGACAGAGGATGCTCAAGACCGCGCGCAGCCGCGATAAGGTCTTCGAGGGTCGCAAAGTACTGCTGGTGGACGACGATGTACGCAATATCTTCGCCCTCACCAGTGCGCTGGAGCAAAAAGGCGCAGTCGTGGTCATCGGCCGGAACGGTCGTGAAGCGATTGAAAAATTGAATGAGGTTGAGGACATCGATCTGGTGCTGATGGACGTGATGATGCCTGAGATGGACGGTTTTGAAGCCACCCTCGAGATCCGCAAGGACCCGCGCTGGCGCAAACTGCCGATCATTGCGGTGACGGCCAAGGCCATGAAAGACGATCAGGAACGCTGCCTGCTGGCTGGCGCCAACGATTACCTGGCCAAGCCCATTGACCTGGACCGCCTGTTCTCGCTGATTCGTGTGTGGTTACCGAAAATGGAACGTATCTAGTGGAGCGAAATACTGAAATTGAATTGCGCTTGTTGATCGAGGCGATCTATCTCAAGTACAGCTATGACTTTCGCGATTACTCCGGCGCCTCGATCAAGCGCCGGGTCAGCCACGCATTAAGCCAGTTCGAGTGCGCGACCATTTCAGCGTTGCAGGAAAAGGTGCTGCACGATCCCACCGCGTTCATGCAATTACTGCAATTGCTGACGATCCCTGTCAGCGAGATGTTCCGCGACCCTTCGCACTTCCTGGCACTGCGTCAGGAAGTGGTCCCGCTGCTCAAGACCTATCCCTCGATCAAGATATGGATCGCCGGTTGCAGCACCGGTGAAGAGGTCTACTCGATGGCGATTTTGCTGCGCGAAGAGGGCTTGCTGGATCGCACCATTATCTACGCCACCGACATCAATCCGCGCTCGCTGGAAAAGGCCAAGCAAGGAATTTTCTCGATGGAGAACGTCCGCGCCTACACTTCTAACTACCAGCAGGCAGGTGGCCAGTGTTCGTTCGCCGACTACTACACGGCGGCGTACGGGTACGCGATTTTCGACAAGACACTGTGTGAAAACGTGACCTTCGCCGATCACAGCCTGGCCACCGACAGTGTTTTTTCAGAAACTCAGTTAATTTCGTGTCGTAACGTTTTGATTTATTTCAACAAAAAGCTTCAGGATCGTGCGTTTGGCTTGTTCCACGAGTCCCTGTGTCATCGGGGCTTCCTGGTGCTGGGCAGCAAGGAAACCCTGGATTTTTCGGCCTTTGGCAACCGGTTCGAGCCCTTGGTCAAACACGAACGGATCTACCGCAAATTATGAGCAGTGCAGCGGGCTTGCCTTCCATAGAGGCTATCGTGATCGGCGCTTCTGCTGGCGGTGTGGAGGCATTGCTGAATATCCTCGGCCCACTGCGAGAAGGGTATGCCCTGCCGATCATTGTGGTGCTGCACCTGCCGGATGAGCGTCGCAGCCCATTGACTGAAGTGTTTGCGCGGCGAGTTTCACTGCCGGTTCTTGAAGCCCGCGACAAGACGCGGGTCGAGGCCGGAACGCTGTATTTCGCGGGCCCGGGCTATCACCTGTCGGTGGAGCAAGACCGCAGTTTTTCCTTGAGCCTGGAACCCCGCGTGCACCATTCGCGACCCTCCATCGATTACCTGTTCGAATCGGCCGCCGACGCTTACGGTGCCGCGCTGGCAGCGGTGCTGTTAACCGGTGCCAATCGCGATGGTGCGCGCGGCCTGGCTCAGGTCAAACTTCGCGGTGGCATGACCATCGTGCAGGACCCGAACGAGGCCCAGGTCGCGACGATGCCCAAGGCTGCGCTTGCCATACACCAGCCAGACCACATTCTCCCTATACGCGGCATCGGCCGTCTGCTTGTCGAGCTGGAACAAATCGCATGTTAAGTAACTTCCAAGCCAAACTGCTGATCGTCGACGATCTGCCGGAGAACCTGTTGGCGCTCGAAGCGCTGATCAAGCGTGAAGACCGTCTGGTCTACAAAGCGCTGTCCGCTGATGAAGCCCTGTCGTTATTGCTGCAACACGAATTCGCGCTGGCCATTCTCGACGTGCAGATGCCCGATATGAATGGCTTTGAGCTGGCCGAGTTGATGCGCGGCACGGAAAAGACTAAAAACATCCCGATCGTCTTCGTCAGCGCGGCGGGCCGTGAACTGAACTATGCATTCAAGGGCTATGAAAGCGGCGCCGTGGACTTCCTTTACAAACCTTTGGATATCCACGCGGTCAAGAGCAAGGTCAACGTATTCGTCGAACTGTTTCGCCAGCGCAAGGAAATGAAGCTGCAGGTCGAAGCGCTGGAGGAGAGTCGCCGGGAGCAGGAAGCCTTGCTCAAACAGTTGCAGAGCACCCAGCTGGAGCTGGAGCAAGCGGTGCGCATGCGCGATGACTTCATGTCCATCGTCGCCCACGAAGTCCGCACGCCGCTCAATGGCCTGATTCTCGAAACCCAGCTGCGCAAGATGCACCTGGCCCGAAATAACGTCGCGGCGTTCACCATGGATAAGATGCACGCGATGGTCGACCGCGACGAACGGCAGATCAAAAGCCTGATCCGTTTGATTGAAGACATGCTCGATGTGTCGCGCATTCGTACCGGCAAACTGTCGATTCGACCGAAACGCTTCGATCTCTCGGCACTGGTTCGTGGCCTGTTGCAGAATTTCGCACCGCAGATCGACGCCGCACAATCTTCGGTCACCCTGGAGGCTGAGCAGCCCGTGGTCGGCAGCTGGGACGAGTTTCGCATTGAACAGGTGATTTCCAACTTGCTGACCAACGCGTTGCGTTACGGCGCCAAGAGTCCGATCACCGTTAAGGTGTACAGTGAAAACAATCAGGCGCGGGTGGACGTGCGCGATCAGGGGATCGGTATCGGTGAGGAGAACCAGAAACGTATTTTCCAGCAGTTCGAGCGTGTCTCGGCCAAACACGCCGTTGCCGGGTTGGGCCTGGGCTTGTTTATTTCTGAACAAATTGTGACCGCCCATGGCGGTTCCATTACCGTCGAAAGCCGGATTGGCGAAGGCGCCTTGTTTCGCGTTTGTCTGCCGCTGTAGGAAAACAGCCAGGTAAACGCAACCTCTGAGCGACCTCACGGTCGTATCAGCAGCTACTGACCGAACAAAGGCTTCCCATGAGTGAAGATGCACAAGACGTCGTATTGATCGTCGAAGATGACCCCTCGATCCTGATGGTGCTTTCTGCCTATCTGTCAGGGGAGGGCTACCGGGTACTGCAGGCCGAAAACGGCGAGCAGGCCTTTGAAATTCTCGCAAGCAAACCGCACCTGGACATGATGATCACCGACTTTCGCCTGCCAGGTGGAATCTCTGGGGTTCAGATCGCCGAACCAGCGGTGAAACTGCGACCGGAACTCAAGGTGATCTTTATCAGCGGTTATCCGCAGGAAATCCGCGAGACCGATAGCCCGATCACCCGCAAGGCACCGATCCTGGGCAAGCCGTTCGATCTGGATGTTCTGCAAGAGCTGATGCAGGAAATGCTCTCGTAACGTTCTTTGTAGGAGCGAGCTTGCTCGCGATGGACGTAAACGATGACGCATACTGTCTGGAAAAATGCGTCGCCTTCGAATTCTTCGCGAGCAAGCTCGCTCCTACAAGGGCACGCATCAGATCCGGATCATCTCTCGCACCTTTGCGGTCAACAGGTCGAAGGTGAACGGCTTGGTGATCATCTGCATGCCTGGATCGAGGAACCCTGCGCGCACCGCAGCGTGTTCTGCATAACCGGTGATGAACAACACCTTGAGGTCAGGCCGATACTGTCGGCCAATTTCTGCCAGTTGCCGGCCGTTCATGCCCGGCAACCCGACATCACTGATCAACAGGTCGATACGTTGCGTGGAATCCAGAATCGGTACCGCGCTGTCGCCATTGCCAGCCTCGACAAAGGCATAACCCAACTCGCTCAGCACCGTGCTCACCAGCACCCGTACCGCCGGATCGTCCTCGACGATCAAAACGGTTTCGCCATTCTGTGCAAAGGGTGCGTGATGGACATTCACCGGGCTGTGCTGCGGTATATCACCACCGAAACGCGGTAGAAACAGCGTCACGGTGGTGCCTTCGCCGACGTCGCTGCGGATGGCAACGTGGCCGCGCGATTGCTTGGTAAAACCATAGATCATCGACAGCCCAAGGCCCGTGCCCTGGCCAATCGGCTTGGTGGTAAAGAAGGGGTCGAAGGCGCGGTCAATAGTGCTTTGCGGCATGCCACATCCGGTGTCGGTGACACTCAAGACCACGTAATCACCTGGGTCCAGGTTGCCCTGGGTTTCGGTGGCGCCGATGGCCAGGTGCTGATTTGCGGTATTGACCACCAGTCTGCCGCCACCGGGCATGGCATCTCGTGCGTTGATCACCAGATTGAGCAGGGCGCTTTCCAGTTGGTTGGGATCAGCCTCGGCGACCCACAAGTCTTCGCTCAACTGCATGTCCAGCTGAATACTTTCGTTAATGCTGCGTTGCAACAGTTCACCCATGGACACCACCAGCGTGTTCATCTCCACGGGTTTGGAATCCAGCGACTGGCGACGGGAAAACGCCAGCAAACGGTGGGTCAGGGCCGCCGCCCGGTTGGCCGATGTCACGCCGAGGTCGATCAGGCTGTCCAGATCGTCTGTACGTCCACGCGCCAGACGCCTGCGCAGCAGCTCCAGGCTACCGATGATGCCGGTGAGCATGTTGTTGAAGTCGTGGGCAATACCGCCAGTGAGTTGGCCGACGGCTTCCATTTTCTGCGACTGGCGCAGGGCCTCTTCTTTGTGTCGTAGCTGTGCAGTCCGTTCCTCGACTTGCTGTTCGAGGGTTTCGAGGGTGGTTTGCAGGCGCAGTTCGCTTTGACTCAAGTCGATCAGCCGGTCTCGGGCTTCATACTGTCGTCGGCGACCGCGCAATGCAGTGGTCACCAGACTGATCAACGTCACCGGATGAAAAGGGCGTTCAAGAAACGTGACGTTGCCCAGTTGCGGGCCGAAGCGCGACGCAGGGTCCTGTTCCGGGCCGCCATGGTGGGTCAGCAATACAATGGGCAGGTCCGACCAGGTGGGTTGTCGCTCAATCAGACTGAACAGCGGTTGAAGATCACCCCCCAGGATCGCCTCGGAGGCGATCAGCAGTAATCCGGCGCCATGCACCAACTCGCTGCAAAGTCCGGTCAGATCTCGTGTAACGACGCCATCGTAGCCAGCCTCGTTGAGCATCATCAGCGCAATCTGGCCGTCGCGTCCCAGCGGCGCGAGAATGATCGCGCGCTCAGACATCGCTTCCTCAACCGTCACGGGGTTTCGTCCCCGAGCAATGGCTTGTTCGCACCCAGATAAGTCGGCACGCCGCGCAATACGCCCTGGAACGCGTCCAGAGGTTCACCGATGGTCATGCCGCGACCGCTGATGCGGTATTCGCGAATGGTCGACTCATGGCTGCCCGTGCGCTTCTTGATGATCGAAATTGCCCGCCGAACCTTGCCGAGCGCTTCGAAGTAGCGCAGCAGGATGACCGTATCGGCCAGGTAAGTGATATCGACGGGGGCCTGCATATCACCCACCAAGCCATGCTGGGCGACGGTCATGAAGGTCGCGGCACCCTGGCGATTGAGGTAAAGCAACAATTCGTGCATGTGCAATATCAGGGTGTTTTCTTCAGGCATCGCCGCCTGGTAGCCGTTGATACTGTCGATGACCACGGTCTTGATACCGCGCTCGTCAACGCAGCAACGCACCCGGTGGGAAAATTCGCCGGGGCACAATTGCGCCGCATCCACTTGCTCGATCAGCAGGTTGCCGGTGTCTTGGAGTGCCTGCAGGTCGATGCCCATGTTTTTCATGCGCTCGAACAACAAGCCCAATTCCTCATCGAAAATAAACAGCGCGGCTTTCTCCCCCCGGGCCACGGCGGCCGCCGCGAAGATCATCGAGATCAAGGATTTGCCAGTCCCGGCGGGGCCCAATATCAAGGTGCTGGAACCGGTCTCGATACCGCCCCCGAGCAGGGCGTCCATTTCCCGGATGCCGCTGGTCAATTGCTGACGGGTATACCCCCCTCGATGCTCGGCGGCCACCAGGCGCGGGAACACATGCACGCCGTCACCCAAGAGGGTGAAGTCATGATAGCCGCCACGGTATTTCTGGCCGCGGTACTTCACCACGCGGATCCGCCGACGTTCAGCGCCATAGTTGGGGGTCAGTTCTTCCAGGCAAATAACACCGTGCGCCACACTGTGCACGGTCTTGTCGAGGGACTCGGTGGTCAGGTCGTCCAGCAGCAGCACGGTGGCGTCATACCGCACAAAGTAGTGTTTGATCGCGAGGATCTGGCGACGGTAACGCAGGGAACTTTGAGCCAGCAGACGTATTTCCGAAAGGCTGTCGAGCACCACACGGGTAGGCTTGACCCGTTCAACGACTTCGAAAATCTGCTTGGTGGCTTCACCCAACTCCAGGTCGGAGGAGTACAGAAGGCTCTGCTGATGCTCGGCATTGAGCAGGCTTTCCGGCGGCGTCAGTTCGAAGATGTGGATGTTCTCATCCAGCTCCCAACCATGGGACAACGCCCCCTGGCGAAGCTCTCGCTCGGTTTCCGATAACGTGATGTATAACGAGCGCTCGCCGGCTTGCGCGCCGGCCAACAGAAAATGCAAGGCGACAGTGGTTTTGCCGGTTCCGGGTTCACCCTCAAGCAAAAACACATGGCCGCGAGACAATCCACCGGCCAAAATGTCATTCAGACCGTCAATGCCCGTGGCGGCTTTTGCGCTGAACAACTCGTTTGATCCAGACAAAAAATGCCCTCTCATGACTAGGGGAAACGAGGCAGCAGGTCTTACGTACCTGAATGAGCTGCCTGTTCACTTGACCCTTGGCCGCGACGAGCGTTCAACACTTTTTACGCTAAAACTGTAGGAGCGAGCTTGCTCGCGATTGACTTTAGAACAATGGGTTTGTCCAGCAAGAACACGTCATCGTTCACGTCCATCGCGAGCAAGCTCGCTCCTACAGGGGGATCTTTTAGAGCCCTTGCTGCAACGCCGGATCGTCCGGGTTCATCTGTTCCAGCTGCGCCAAGAGGACCTGCACGTTCTGCAGTTGTCCGCTTTCCTTCCAGTAGTTGATCAATAACACCCGTGCCTTACGGTCGGCGGGGTGGCGCTGGACGATTTCCTGCAGTTGCTTTTGCGCCGCTTCAAGCTCTTCCTCGCCATGCAGCGTGGTGGCCAGGTCGTAGCGGTAATCCTTGTTATCGGGCTCAAGCTCCAC
Source organism: Pseudomonas sp. ASL7 (assembly GCF_056680375.1). NCBI lineage: Bacteria > Pseudomonadati > Pseudomonadota > Gammaproteobacteria > Pseudomonadales > Pseudomonadaceae > Pseudomonas > Pseudomonas sp. ASL7. The sequence continues at coordinate 1,349,425 of NZ_CM155279.1, forward strand.
GGCCTTGGACAGACCGAGCACGGCGAATTCACTTTGGCCGTGATGCAGCAGCCATAGGCCCAAGGCATGTTGCAGGTAGGCCGATTGGGGTTGAGTCTGCAGTTGCTTGGCCAGCAGTTGCTGGGCAGCGTCGCTTTGACCTTGTTTATCCAGCACATCGATCTGCATCACCAGTGCCGGCAGGCTGTCGGGGTCCAGCTGCAATGTCTGTTCGAGTGCCTGTTGTGCTGCTTTCAATTCGGCGTTGTGCAGATGCAACCGCGCCAGTTGATAGAAGTTGGCGGCGCTTGGCGGCGCGGTTTTGAGCGCCTGTTCCCAGGCATCAATGGCTTGTTCCAACGGTCCGAAATACAAACCCAGGTCATCCGGCGAGAGTCCTAGCAACGCGTTCACTGCGGCAAGCCGTACGCTTTGTTCACTGTCTTCGAGCAATGGCCCGAGCAACAGGCTGCGTTGCCCGTTGGGCACTAGCTCACTAACGCTTTTGATCGCTGCGATGCGCACCTCGGGCGCCGGGTGTTGCAGGTCCGCATCCGCCAGTTTCAAGGCCACGGAGCTTGGGTAGTTAGGCAGCTCGGCAAGCAGCCAGATGCGCCGTTTGGGTGAAATGTCGGGGCGGCCGAGTTGCTGGTACAGAACCCGCGCGGCCCCCGGTTGACCTGCGCGAGCCTTTGTAAGCGCTTCACTGTAGCCGCGCTGGATCGCCTCCGGCACCACAGGGGGGGTGTTGCGCAGGAAAAACCAGGCAAGGCCAATGGCGAACAAGGCGCAGACGCTGATGAGCAGGTAGCGGCGGAACTGGGGCATGCAGGAATCCGGTAGCTGGCAAGCTTTTGCAAAGGTGTCAGCTTCGGTCAGGCAAGGCTGTGAGTCAAACCCTGACTCAGTTCAGCACGTACTCAATCGGTTCAAGGGCCGGCGGCAACTCGGTTTGCCCCAATGCCGCCAGCACTTCACGCTCCAGGGTACGCAAAATCGCATTGCACGGCAGATCGTTCTCATCGAAGCCGAACGGGTCTTCAAGGTCGTCGCCGATTTCGTCGAGGCCAAAAAAGGTGTAGCTGACAATGGCGGTGAACACGGGTGTCAACCAACCCAGCGGTTCGGCCATGGCAAACGGCAGCAGGATGCAGAACAGGTAAATCGTGCGGTGCAGTAACAATGTGTAGGGGAAGGGCAGCGGCGTACTTTTGATTCGTTCACAGCTGGCTTGAACCTGACTCAGGCTGACCAGCCGGGATTCCAGTTGGGTGTAACGCCATTCGCTGATGTGGTCGCGTTGGGCCAGTGCCGAGAATTGGCCACCGATGCGCTGGAGCAGCGCATCCGTCATGTTCGGGTGACCGGTATCCATGGCGTGTTGCGTCCAGGGCTTGATGGCAGTCAACTCGTCCTCCACGCGCAGGCGGGCGATCAAACCATGGGCGAAACCACAGAGCTCGCGCAACAGCAGCGTTCGTTCAGCCGCATCCATCAGCCCTTGGGTCTGGCGAATCAGCGAGCGCACTTCGATGATCAGCTGCCCGAGCTGCTTGCGGCCCTCCCACCAGCGGTCGTAACAGGCGTTATTGCGAAAACTCATGAAGATCGACAGCGACAGGCCCAGCAAGGTGAAAGGCGTGGCGTTGACCTTGGAGAAGTACGCGGGATGCCAGGTCTCCACCAGCACAATCACTGAGGCCAGCAGCGTGACCAATAGACTGCGCAAAGCAATGCGCTTGGCAATCGAGCCTTTTAGGGAAAACAGGATGCCGATCAGGTTCGGCTTGGCACGGACAATCATGGGCAGGGCTTTTTTTCAAGTGACGCTTTCGCAGCGGTTGCAGCGTAGGAGTGCGGTGAGGGTCTGTCCAATCGTTATGGCTGACGGGTTCATCGAGCGTATCTATCGATAACGACTGCTCCATCGGCGTTTTTGTCTAAACGTCGTGTCGACAGTGAAACCCGTCAGCACACCGATGGAGTGACTACGCTTGCTGGAGATGCCTCTGCGAGCGCTCCCATGCAACCGCTGCTTCAATACTTCAAGGCGATGCTCAACCCCGGGCCAGGTGTGTTGTTGTTTGCCTTGAGAACCATCGCGGCCGGGCTGTTGACGCTGTATCTGGCCTTCCTGTTCGACCTCGATCAGCCCAAATGGTCGATCATGGCGGTGGTCATCGTCAGCCAGCCCTTGGGTGGCATGGCCCTCGCACGAAGCTTCGGCCAGGTCATCGGCACCACGTTGGGGGCGGTGGTTGCGGTGTTGATCATGGCGATTTTCCCCCAGGCGCCACTGCCTTTCATCCTCACCCTGGCCTTGTGGCTGGCGCTGTGTACCGCCGGGGGCACGTTGTTGCGCTACACCAGTTCTCAGGCATTTGTGCTGAGTGGCTATACGGCGGTGGTCGTGGCACTGCTGGCGGTGCCTGATCAGGAGGGCACGTTTCTGCTGGCGGTCACCCGTGTGACCGAAACGCTGCTGGCGGTGGCCTGCGTGTGTGTTGTGAGCCTGCTGACAGCCCGACCGGAGAGCGTTGCCCGGGATTACTTCGCCAAGATCGATCAAGTGATCAAGCTGCTCGCGACCCACGCGGCCGCTGTCATTCGAACCGAAGAAAGCGAGGCTGATTTTCATCGGCGGCAAATGCAGCTGTTAGGTGCGATCAGTGCCCTGGAGGGTGTGCGTCGGCACTTGTATTTCGATGCGCCACGTTTGCGCAGCGCCAACGGGCTGGTGCAATTGCTGGGTAATCAGTTGGTGCTCCTGACCTCGCGGCTGACGGCTTTGCGCCACCAGCGGGAGCTGCTCGCCGAGCGCTGGGAAGGAGCGCTGCCGGAAGAAATACAGCTATTGCGTGCCGAAGAGCTGGCCTTTCTTGACGATTTGGCCCGTCGGGGACGCTCATTATCAGCTGAGGCTCGCCAGCATTTCGGTACGCTGCAACAGCGTTTCGATGACCAGGCCTATAAGGCTGAACAACTGACCGAAACCATGCCTGCCACGTTGCGTTCACTGGCCTGGGCACTGCGCTGGGAGCAAGCGCGGATGCTGGAGCAACTGGGGCAGATTCTGGAGTTGAGCGACGCTATTCAGGAGGAGCGCGAAGCAAGTTGCGTGTTTCGCGGCCAGGATAACCCTTTGCATCTGGACTTCACCTTGGCGGCGATGAATGCAATCCGGGCCTTTACTGCGTTACTGGTCGCCGGACTGATATGGATCGAGACCGGTTGGGACGGGGCTCGTGGCGGGATGGTTGTGTTGGGGATTCTCTGCTCGCTGATGGCGACGTTTCCGCGACCGTTACTGGCCAGCCAAAGCTTTGCCAAGGGATTGGCACTGGCCTTGGTGGTGTCGGCGCTGTATCTGTTCTTGCTGGTACCCATGATCAGTGACTTCGAGTTGTTCGCCTTGTTGCTCGCCCCCTTGCTGTATGCCGTTGCGGTGGGGCTGTCCAGTCCGGCAACCACGGGCACAGGCATTGGACTTGGCCTGACGACGATTCTGTTGCTGGGCCCGCAAAACGTAAGCGTCGGCCAAAACACGGCCATTCAGTGGTTCGAGTTTGCCGGTGCGTATATCTGCGCTGCCGCATTGGCAATGAGTGTCTACGCCTTGATTTTCCCGTTCAGGCCCGTTTTGCGGATGCGCCGCCTGTTCCATGAGAACTGCGAGCAGGTCTACGCTTTGTTGAAGACACCGGCCACCGACGAGCAGCAATTCGCGTTTGAAAGTCGCCTGGTCGATCGCTTGACCATGATGTTGGGATTATTGCCAGCCGCCAACGACAAACCATCCAGAGAACTGTTCGAAGTCAGCCTCGGGTGCATGGCACTGGGAGTGGCGTTGAACCAACTCCGGCAACAGGGGCAAAACAACACGATGCTCAGTGCCGGGCAACAAAGCCGTTTGTTGGTGTCCGTCCGTGAAACGGGACGATTGGTCGCCGGGCGCCATGGAATTGACCTTGAGCAACTGCTCGAAAACTTGCGCATCCTGGGCGATGAATTGGACGACTTGCATCTCGATGTTCATGAGCACTTGTGGTCGGTATTCAGGATGCGTGTGGCGCTGCTGATTGTGGTGTCATTTCTGGAGCGCTACCGCGATCACTTTCAACCCGCAGCCGTAGAAGGAGTGCCAGTCCTTGCTCATTGATCTGGAAGTGGGGGGCGTTTACGTGCCGCCAATCGCCCAGGCATTGCTGTTGGCCTTGCCGATTTTCTTGCTACTGGACTGGATCCTGCGCCGCTTGGGCGTGCTGCGGTTCGTCTGGCATGAAGCGTTGTTCGAAGGCGCGTTGTACGCCTGCGTTTGCGCGACGCTGATTCTGGTGATGGGAGCTTGATGCGTTGAAGAAGATCCTTTCCCGACTGGTGACTGTGGTGGTGGTGTTGCTGGCCTTTGTCCTCGGCTGGTTTGCCTGGGAACATTACACCCGCGCTCCCTGGACCCGGGATGCGCGGGTGCGTGCCGACGTGGTGACCCTGTCTGCCGATGTCTCGGGGCGCATCGTCAGCCTGAATGTCCAGGACAACCAGCATGTGGACAAGGGCCAGTTGCTGCTGGAAATCGACCCCGCGCGGTATACGCTGGCGGTTGAGCATTCCAGGCGTTCCGTGGAAGTAGCGAAAGCCGCGCTGGGTCAGTCCGAAGCATCGATTGTTTCCAGCCAGGCGCTGCTCAAGCAGCGCCAGAGTGAGGAAGTCAGGCGACGGACCCTCAAGCAACGGTTTGCGATCTCGGGTGAAGAGTGGGAAAAATCCAGCACCGAGGTGGCGGTGGCTCAGGCCGAATTGCTGCGAGATCAGGCGAACCTCGGCCTTGCTCAGGCCAATGTGCAATTGGCAATCGCCGCGCTGACCCAGGCTGAACTCGATTTGCAACGTACTCGGGTCGAATCGCCTGTCAGTGGTTATGTCACCAACCTGCTGACCCGTCAGGGCGACTATGCCGCCACCGGTGGCGCGCTGTTGGCGTTGGTGGACAGCGACTCGTTTTACGTCAGCGGCTACTTTGAAGAAACCAAGTTGCCACGAATCGAGGAGGGCGATCGCGTCAAAATCGAATTAATGAGCGGCGAGACCTTCGGCGGTACCGTGCAAAGCATCGCCTTCGCCATTGCCGACCGGGAAAACCTGCCGGGTGGTCGATTGCTGGCCAACATCAACCCCAGCTATACCTGGGTCAAACTCGCGCAACGGGTACCGGTGCGGATACAGATCGACGCCGATTACGCCGCCAAAAACCGACTGCGTGCCGGGACCACGGCCACGGTGACAGTCCTGGAAAACCAAGAGCCATGACCCCCTGTAGGAGCGAGCTTGCTCGCGAAGGACTTGAGAGCAACGCGTTTGTTCAGGAAGAACGCGTTATCGTTAACGTCCTTCGCGAGCAAGCTCGCTCCTACAGGGGGCTGGTGTTTTCATCAGGCAAAAAAAACCCCGCGACCGAATGAGGCGCAGGGCTAAAAAATGGTCGGTTGCGGCCAACCACGGAGCTGGATAAAGATTACTTGCTGGCGACGGTCTCTGGTTGCCAGCCACCGCCAAGGGCTTTGTAAATCGCGACAATGCCGCTATACAGTTCCACTTCGGCCTGGGCCTGAGTGTCTTCGGCCGCCAGACGCTCGCGTTGTGCATCGAGCAGGACGAGGAAGTCCACGGTGCCTTCGCGGTAGCGAATTTCGGCCAGGTCGGCTGCGGCGCGACTGGACTCGCTCTGACGAATCAGCGAAATCAGACGTTGCTGACGTTTGCCGTAATCGCTGAAAGCATTTTCTGATTCTTCCAGCGCCAACAGTACTTGCTGTTCGTAGGTTGCCAGTGCGCCTTCGGCATCCGCATCGGCGCCGCGTATGCGAGCGCGCACACTGCCCAGGTCGAACGCGGCCCAGGTGATGCTTGGGCCAAGCGTCCAGGCGTTGGCGGCCGGGGTACCGATCTGTGAGCCCCGTTGAGCGGTAAAGCCAAGGAAGCCGCTGAGGCTGACGCGAGGAAACAAATCAGCCGTGGCTACGCCGATACGGGCCGTGGCGGAAGCCAGTTTGCGCTCGGCGCTGAGGATATCCGGGCGACGTTGCAGCAGTTCGCCCGGATTACCGATGGGCAGTGCCTTCGAAATCGCCGGCAAGGCTTTCGGACTCAGGTCGACGCTCAGTTTGTCCGGACGTTCACCCAGCAGGGTGGCGATGCGGTTTTTCTGCCGAACCTGTTCAGCCTGCAGTTGCGGCACGCTGGCTTCGACGGACGCCAGGCGTGCATCGGCGCGTTCCACATCGAGCTGATCGCCAACGCCGGCATCACGCAGGCTTTCGGTGATCTTGCGCGACTCCTGCTGGTTGCTCAGGTTGGCCAGCGCAATTTTTTCCCGCAGTTGCGCACCGCGCAATTGACCGTAGGAGTCCACCAGTTCGGCAATCATCGTGACTTGCAGTTGGTACAAATCGGCTTCGAAGGCCTGCTGTTCGGCGTTGGCCGATTCCAGATTGCGCTGGATACGGCCAAACAGATCGATTTCCCACGCCATGTCCAGACCCAGGTCATAGCGTTCGCTGTTGACCCGACTGGTAGTGGTGCCAGGAATCTGACCCTTGGCCAGCTCGCTGCTGGCACGGCTGGTGACGGTCGGCATGGCGTCATTGCTGACGTCATCGCGAATCGCCCGGGCGGCTTTCCAGCGAGCGAAGGCCACGCGCAAATCACGGTTGCCTTTGAGCGATTGAGTCACCAACTGGTTGAGCGTCGGGTCTTCGAACTGCTGCCACCAGATGCCTTCGAAACGCGAGCGGTCGAAGTTCTTCTGGCCGGCGGCGCCATCGGTGGCCGTCGTGATGTTGGCCGGCGCCGTGTCGGGCGTCTTGTAGTCCGGGCCGACGGCGCAGGCACTCAGGGCCAGTACCAGCAGGCTCGGCAGGAAGGCTTTCAAGCTCATTGTTGCGCCTCCAGTTTCAGGGCCTTGGCCGCTTTGCGTGCTTCACCGCGCTCCACAAAGTTGCGAATCAATACGTAGAACACGGGCGTCAGCAACAGACCGAAGAAGGTCACTCCGAGCATCCCGGAGAACACCGCCACACCCATGGCATGACGCATTTCGGCACCGGCACCGCTAGAGAACACCAGCGGCACAACCCCCATGATGAACGCGAAGGAGGTCATCAGGATCGGCCGCAGACGCAGACGGCACGCTTCGAGTACCGCCGCCAGCGGGTTCATGCCTTCTTGCTGTTTATCCTTGGCGAACTCGACAATCAGAATCGCGTTCTTACAGGCAAGCCCCACCAGTACGATCAAGCCGATCTGAGTGAAGATGTTGTTGTCACCGCCCGAGGCAATCACCCCGGTAATGGCGGACAGCAGCGTCATCGGTACGATCAGGATCACCGCCAGTGGCAGGCTCCAGCTTTCGTATTGAGCGGCGAGTACCAGGAACGCCAGCAAGACGCAGAGCGGGAACACGAACAGCGCGGTGTTGCCGGACAAAATCTGCTGGTAGGTCAGGTCGGTCCACTCGTAGGTCATACCGTTCGGCAATTCTTCCTTGAGCAATTTCTCGATGGCTTTCTGGGCTTGGCCGGAGCTGTAGCCTGGCGCTGCCGCGCCGTTGATTTCAGCGGTGATGAAGCCGTTGTAGTGCATCACGCGGTCCGGCCCCGAGGTGTCGCTGACCTTGATGAAGGTCGCCAGCGGGATCATCTCGCCTTTGTTGTTACGTACTTTCAGCTGGCCGATCTGGTCCGGCTCGAGACGGAACTGCTGCTCGGCCTGGACGTTGACCTGATATGTACGACCGAAGCGGTTGAAGTCGTTGGCATACAGCGAACCCAGATAGATCTGCAAGGTGTCGAAGATGTCGCTGACGGCCACGCCGTGGGTCTTGGCTTTTTCACGGTCGATAGCGGCATCGACCTGTGGCACGTTCACGGTGTAACTGGTGAACAAGCCCGCCAGTTCCGGCACGGTGCGACTTTTGTTGATGATGTTCATGGTTTCTTTGTACAGCTCGTCATAGCCCAGGTTGCCCCGGTCTTCGATCTGCAGGCGGAACCCGCCGATAGTGCCCAGGCCTTGTACCGGCGGCGGCGGGAAGATCGCCATGTAGGCTTCCTGAATCTCGGCGTACTTGCCGTTCAACGCACCGGCAATGGCACCGGCGGACATGCTCGGGTCTTTGCGCTCATCAAACGGTTTGAGGGTCACGAACACGATGCCGGCGTTAGGACTGTTGGTGAAGCCGTTGATCGACAGGCCAGGGAAGGCCACCGCACTTTCCACACCCGGCTGTTTCAGCGCCAGGTCGGACATGCGTTTGATCACGTCTTCGGTACGGTCCAGGCTCGAGGCGTCCGGCAGTTGCGCGAAGGCCACCAGGTATTGCTTGTCCTGGCCAGGGACGAAACCGGTCGGAGTATTGGCGAAGCCGAAGAACGTCAGCACCATCAGGCCTGCGTACAACAGCAGGGCGATGCCGCTGCTGCGGATAACCCGGCCTACAGTGCCGACATAACCGTGGCTGGCTTTGTCAAAGAAGCGGTTGAATGGACGAAACAGCCAGCCGCCGAAGATCTTGTCGAGGACCTTGGAGAAACGGTCTTTCGGTGCGTCATGGCCTTTGAGCAACACCGCAGCCAGTGCTGGCGACAGCGTCAGCGAGTTGAAGGCCGAGATCACCGTCGAGATCGCAATGGTCAAGGCGAACTGCTTGTAGAACTGCCCGGTCAGCCCGGAGATAAAAGCCGCCGGGATAAACACGGCACACAGCACCAGCGCCGTCGCGATGATCGGGCCGGTCACTTCACGCATGGCCCGTTTGGTCGCTTCGACCGGGCTCAGCCCCAGGCCGATGTTTCGCTCGACGTTCTCCACCACCACGATGGCGTCGTCCACCACGATACCGATGGCCAGTACCAATCCGAACAGTGACAGGGCGTTCAACGAGAAGCCGAACAGGTGCATCACCGCAAACGTACCGATCAGCGAAACCGGCACCGCCACCAACGGAATGATCGACGCGCGCCAGGTTTGCAGGAACAGGATCACCACCAGTACCACGAGGATCAGTGCTTCGAAGAGGGTGTGAACCACCGCTTCGATAGAACCGCGCACGAAGATCGTCGGGTCATAGACGATGCTGAAGTCCATGCCTTCCGGGAAGCTTTTCTTCAGCTCGGCCATTTTCGACCGCACTTCGTTGGAAATCTCGATAGCGTTCGAGCCTGGGCGCTGGAAGATCGGGATGGCCACCGCCGGCTGGTTATTCAGCAAGGAGCGCAGGGCGTATTGGCTGGAACCCAGTTCAACGCGGGCGATGTCCTTCAGGCGAGTGATTTCACCGTTGTCGCCTGTGCGAATGATGATGTTCTCGAACTCTTCCTCGGACACCAGACGACCTTGGGTGTTGACTGACAACTGGAAGGCCGTGGCATTCGGCGCAGGCGGCGCGCCCAGGGCACCGGCAGCGACCTGACGGTTCTGCTCACGGATCGCGGTGACCACATCGGTCGCGGTCAGGTTGCGCGAAGCGGTCTTGTTCGGATCAAGCCACACCCGCAGCGAGTAGTCGCCCATACCGAACAGCTGCACATCACCGACACCGCCCAGACGCGCCAGCTCATCCTTGATGTTGAGCAAGGCGTAGTTGGACAGGTACAGCATGTCGTAGCGTTTGTCCGGCGAGGTCAAGTGCACAACCATGGTCAGGTCGGGCGATGCCTTGTCCACGGTGATACCGATGCGCGTCACTTCTTCTGGAAGTTTCGGCTCGGTCCGGGTCACACGGTTCTGTACCTGCACCTGGGCGTTATCCAGGTCAGTGCCCAGCGCGAAGGTGATGGTCAGGGTGATCTTGCCGTCAGCGGTGGACTGCGAGGACATGTACAGCATGTTCTCGACGCCAGTAATGGCTTGCTCCAGCGGGGCGGCGACGGTTTCACCGATGACTTTAGGGTTGGCACCCGGGAAGTTGGCGCGGACCACAACGGTCGGCGGCACGACTTCCGGGTATTCGCTGATCGGCAGCTGGAACAGCGAGATGGCACCGGCAATCAGGATCAGCAGCGACAGCACTGCTGCAAAGATCGGCCGTGAAATGAAGAATTGGGAAAAATTCATCGCAGTTGTTGCTCCCTTAACCGCGTGGAGTCGCAGCAGCCAGTTTTACAACCGAACCCGGCGCGACCTTGGCAGGCGCGACTTGGGGCAGGTTGCTGGCTTCCAGCGCTTGTCGTTGTTGTGCGAGTGCCGCGAGGGTTTGCTCGCTGGCCATCGGGATCACTTCAGGGGTGACCGGTGAACCAGGACGAACCCGTTGCAAGCCTTTGACGATGACGGTGTCATCCTTGTTCAGGCCGCTGCGCACGATGCGCAAACCTTCGATCTTCGGACCCAGTTCAACCGCGCGGTACGCCGTTTTGTTGTCGGCATCCATCACCAGCACAAACTTCTTGCCCAGATCGGTCCCGACCGCTTCGTCGTTGATCAACACCGCGGAGTAGGTGCCGCTGCCAACCAGTTTCAGGCGTGCATACAGGCCAGGGGTGTAAGTGCCGTCAGTGTTGTCGAACACGGCGCGACCACGGATGGTGCCGGTTTTCGGGTTGACCTGGTTGTCGACAAAGTTCATTACGCCCAGGTGCGGGTTACCGTCTTCATTGGACAGGCCGAGGTAAACCGGGGTGGTTGCACCGCGTTTGCCCTGGCGAGCGAGCTCGGTGTACTTGAGGAACACACGTTCGTCAGCATCGAAGTAGGCGTAGACCTTGTCGGTGGATACCACACTGGTCAGTGCGGTGGTGTCGGCAGTCACCAGGTTGCCGGCGGTGATTTCTGCGCGACTGACGCGCCCACTGATCGGCGCGGTCACGCGGGTGAAGCTCAGGTTCAGTTTGGCCAGGTCCAGTTGCGCCTGGACGGCTCCGACCGCGGCGCGGGCTTCTTGAGCAGCGCTGGTGCGCGAATCGGCCAGCTCGGCGGAGATCGCGTTGCTGGTACGCAGGCGCTCACCGCGCTGGGCTTCGCTTTCGCTGCGAATGGCATTGGCGCGGCCCTGAGCGACTAGTGCTTCAAGGCGGCGGACCTCGGCCTGGAACGGGCGTGGGTCGATCTGGAACAGCAAGTCGCCTTTTTTGACCAGTGCGCCTTCGGTGAAGGCGACTTCATCGATCTGGCCGGACACCCGTGGACGGATTTCTACGGTTTCCGGCGCTTCAAGGCGCCCGGTGAATTCGTCCCACTCGTTAACCGGTTGTTCCAGCACCTTGGCCACGCTGACCTTGGCTGCGGGCAGGGTGGCGGCAGTCTCTGGCGCCTTGCCGCATGCGCTCATCACCACCACGGCCAACAGGGCCAACGGGAAGCGCAAATATTTGAATGACTGTTCCATGGATGCATCCGCCAATGTATTGAGAATGGGCGGATGATGCTCGGCGGGGGGGGATCTCACGAATCGAATGAAGCAAAGGTAACTATCATTCGGAATGATATAGGCGCCGGGCGAGCCCTCTAGCCTGCGCCTTGGATCGGAACGCGATCAACTTGATTGATGACAATTCAGTGTTGCCGAGGGTGCAAGAATAAGACCTCAGACCGAGTCGCGGCCTTCGCGAGCAGGCTCGCTCCCACAGGGAAACGCTTTCCAAATGTGGGAGTGAGCCTGCTCGCGATAGGGCCAGGCGCCTTCTGTCCGCCTCTCTAGCCGTTGGTCGCAACAGAACCCGTTACGGGGCTGCAGCCCGGTATAAACGCAAATCTGTCATCAATAGCGAAGTAGATGACGTCAAATGAGAAGCGCCCCCCGGTGGGGTGACTCTTAATAACAGCACAAATGAAAAACCGCTGGCGATTAAAACTGATACGCCCACTGCACCACCTGGTTCACGGGTTGTTCAGTTCGCTAGCAGGAGAATAACAATATGATATTCGTGAAAAAATTACTGGCTGCTTCGTTCATCATGGCACTGGCCATCGGTGCCCAGGCGTCTGTTCCGAGTCAAGAAGCCGCCAAGCTGGGTGTCAGCCTGACCCTGGTGGGTGCCGAAAAGGCCGGCAATGCCGATGGCTCCATCCCGGCCTATAACGGTGGCCTGAGCACCGCGCCTGCCAGCTTCAAGGTGGGCGATAACATGCGCCCGGACCCGTACGCCGGCGAAAAACCGCTGTTGGTGATCAATGGCAAGAACCTCGACCAATATAAGGGCACGCTTACGGCCACCACGGCGGAGTTGGCCAAGCGTTTTCCCGACTACCACATCGACGTGTATCCGACCCACCGCAGCGCAGCACTGCCACAGGCGGTGCTGGACAACAGCCGGAAAAATGCCACCGCTGCCAAGTCCCTCAACGGCGGGTTGGCCATCGACAACGTACTGCCCGGTGTGCCGTTCCCGATCCCACAGTCGGGTGCCGAGGCGATGTGGAATTTCTTGCTGCGCTACCAGGGCGTCACCATCACCTCCAAGTATGACTCCTGGAGCGTCGACTCGGCTGGCGTGCCAAGCCTGATGGTCACCGGCCAGGCGTTCATCTCCTTTCCGATTTACGAAGACATGTCCAAGCCCATCAACGACACCGACATCTACTATCAGATGAAGCTGTCCTACACCGGCCCTGCACGCCGGGCCGGCGAGTCGATCATGCTTAAAGACGCCGCCAATCCGACGCAGCAGCCGGGTCGTGCCTGGCAATACTTGCCTGGCCAGCGTCGCGTCAAACTGATCTCGATCCTGGCCTACGACACGCCTAACCCCGGTACCGCTCGCGCATTGGAACTTTACGACTGGACGCTTAAGGGCAAGCAAGAAATGATTGTGCCCTACAACACCTACAAGTTGACCTACGTCCAGGATGCCAAGTCATTGACCACCCCCAATTACCTCGCACCCGATTTTGTACGTTGGGAGAAACACCGTGTCTGGGTCGTGGAGGGCAACCTCAAGCCCGGCGCGCAGCACATCTATCAGAAACGTCGCTTCTACCTGGATGAAGACAGTTGGGCCGCTCTGGCCTCCGATCAGTACGGCGCGAATGGCCAGCTTTTCCGTGGCTCCTTCGCCTTCCTGAGCCAGAGCTACGACCATAAGGTGCCCGATGCCACCCCTTTCATGACTTACGATCTGGAGCGCGGCTCTTACAACATCAATGGTGTGGTAGGCCCTCACGGCGGCATCAAGTACATCGACCCGTTGTCGACGGCACAGTGGTCGCCGGATTCCATGGCGGGTGCCGGCATTCGCTAAGCGTTAGCGGAAAAACGCCTGCAGATCGCTGTTTACTGTGTTGATCGCCACTTTGAAGTCATTGGTAGTAACAGGTTGACTGGCATTTTTCAGGGTTTCACCAAAGACTTTACGCACGACTTTGGCCACCGTTTGGCCGTTGCTCGCATCGATCAATTCGGCTTCGATATAAAGCTCGGTGTCCTGGTTGCGGTGGCCCGTGGCAGCACTCACGCCGCCGACCAGGGCAGCGACCGGGACGACTTCATACCAGTGCATGCCTTCGTTCGCCGCCGTTACGCCTGTGATGGCGGCGCGGATGATCAGCGTGCGCGAACCGGCAGGCGCAGAGTAGGCGTTCGATACGATCAGGTATTTCTGACCCAGGACGTTCTTGGCACTACGGGTCATATACGCCTGCAGCTCTTGAAGTGTCTTGAGGTTGACCCTGTCGTCCGGTTGAGGTGCCGGGTAGAGTTCAAATTGCTTGAAAGCGATCGTATCGTAGGCGTCCGGGTTCCACGAAGGGGCGACCCAACGCATCGTCTTCTGGCCGCTGGTGGTAGTGACTTCATGCAGGGTGCTGGAGTCGCCCAAGAAGTCGGTGTACTGCTCTTTCTTGGTGATTCGCGAGGTGCAACCACCTAGCATCAAGCTACCCAATGCGACACCCAGTAAAAGTTTATTGACGCTGTTCATGTGTTTCTCATTTTTGCGTTGGTTGCTGTCCGCCCCATCAAACGGTGCGCGACGTATCGTTACCCTGTACCTGAGCTTGCGGCTCGCCATGGGTGGTCAGCCAGTTCAGCATGTCGGTCACCGACACCCGGTGGCTGCTTTCCACCCATTCCACGTCGTCGTGGTTGTAATGCTCGACATAGCGGCTGAGGATCACTTCACGCTGGTCTTCCGACAGCTTCAGGCTGGTTTCGCGAACGTGCAGGGCAGCGTTGGCGTCTTTCTCTACCTGTTGTTCCAGTAGCAGTGACTGATACTTGGGCGGCATGGGTTGTGGTCTCTTCACTGGAAGGGGCGCTTGACGGATGAGGGCAGGGGCGCGCTTGGGCAAAGGCATGGCAAACCGTCTTGGCAGGAAAGGAATCAAATACTGGCATTCGCTCCTTGCTTGAGAATGTCTGTTTTTTTACCGGGCCGACACTTTGTTACCGAGTTGAAATATATGACGGATCGCATCGAATGGTTTTAGATGTGAGGTCTTTCAGAACTGAAGTGATACGCGCCGGTGAGCAGTCTTTTGATCGTGGACGATGACCTTGAGGTCCTTGCTCTGCTGAAGAAATTTTTTGTGCAACACGGCTATTCGGTGGAGGTCGCCACCGATGGCACCTCACTGTGGTCAGCCATGGAACGTCAGGCACCGGACCTGATCATTCTCGACCTGATGCTGCCGGGGGAAAACGGATTGACGCTGTGCCAGCGCCTGCGCCAGCAATACCCCACGCCGGTGATAATGCTGACCGCCATGAGCGAGCTGAGTGATCGGGTGGTGGGGCTGGAGATGGGGGCCGACGATTATCTCGGCAAACCCTTCGACGCTCGCGAGCTGTTGGCCCGGGTGCGCGCGGTGTTGCGTCGGGCCGCAGAGAGCCGGCCGTTGTCCGGGCAGATGCCGCGGCCGCTGATCAAGTTCGCCGACTGGCAGCTGGACCTTACCCGGCGGGAGCTACGTTCGCCGGATCAGGTGATGATTCCGTTGTCGGCCGGGGAGTTTGATTTGTTGCTGGTATTTGTCGAGCACTCGCAGCGCATCCTGACCCGGGAACGGTTGCTGGACCTGGCCCGAGGTCGCAGCCATGAAGCATTCGACCGGAGCATCGACGTTCAGGTCAGCCGCTTGCGACGCAAGTTGGCGTTCGACAGCAAACGCGTGGAGATCATTCGCACTGTGCGCAACGTCGGCTACCTGTTCACTCCCAATGTGACTCGCCAATGAAGGGGAGCAAGGCCGGCCGGCATCTGCGCGCGCGCGATACAATCGCTCGCTGGATCGCTCTGACTACTATCGCCGCCATGCTCACTTCGCTGGGCTTCAACGCACTGTTCACCCAGCTGGCGGGCGTATGGGCGTATCCGCCGCTGACCGAGACCGGGTTGCTGGAGAAGGTTTCCTTACTGAGCAAGCTGATCGAAGCTTCACCCGCCCCGCAGCGTGAACGCCTGGCCGCCGCCGCCAGTGACAGCAACTTGAACATCAGTTGGCACGCCAGCCGTGAAGAGCTGAATGTGCCGACGGTCCCCGACGCAATCCGTCGTGCGGCCACACTTCAGGTGCAGCGCCTGTTCGAGGCCCCTAAACGCCGACTTGAAGCCTATCAACCCGGCGACTGGCCACAGCAAAATGGCCACTACACCTTGCTGGTGCAACTGATGGATGGTTCCTGGCTGATGTTCAGCATTTCTTCGCGCAGCTGGGGACTGGGGCAGTGGCAGCGTGACCTGATCCTGATCGTACTGGTGCTGCTGTCCACCGGACTCGTCGCACTGATTGCCACCCGCCGCCTGGCCAGGCCCTTGCAGCAATTCGCCCAAGGCGCCCGACGTTTTGGTGTCGACTTCCGCGCCCCGCCCATCGAGCCGGTCGGCCCCCAGGAGATCCGCCAGGCGATCCTCGCGTTCAACGCGATGCAGGCTCAATTGCAACACTTCATCAACGACCGCACCCAAATGCTCGCCGCCATCTCCCACGACCTGCGCACGCCCCTGACCCGCATGCGCCTGCGTGGCGAATTCATTGAAGACCCCGAGCAACAGCAGCGACTGTTTCGCGACGTCGACGAAATGCAGGCCATGATTAACTCCAGCCTGCAATTTTTTCGCGACGATGCCCGACTGGAACAGGCCACGCAGTTCGACCTCGCAGAATTGCTGCAAACCCTCATCGACGACTACCGCGACCAGTCCATCGACATCACCTTCAGTGGCCCGCCCCATCTTGTTTTCTTTGGTCGTCCGCTGGGCCTCAAGCGCGTCATCACCAACCTGCTGGACAACGCCATCAAATACGCCTGCGACCCGGCCGTCGAACTGCGTGGGAACGATGAGCAGGTGACCATTCTCGTACTGGACCGCGGGCCGGGGATCCCGGTCGAAAGCCATGAGCAGGTGTTTGCACCTTTCTTCCGGCTGGAAAGCTCGCGCAATAAAAGCACCGGTGGTGTGGGGTTGGGTTTATCGGCGGCAAGAGCGATTGTGTTGGAGCAAGGCGGGGCGTTGACCCTGAGCAGTCGCAAGGCTGGAGGATTGGAGGTGAGGGTGGTGTTGCCGGTGTTGAAGGGGGAGGCGGTTGGGCAACGGAATAACTGATGATTCAGGCGTCAATCGAGTCGCGGCCTTCGCGAGCAGGCTCGCTCCCACAATTGACTGCCTTCCCCTGTGGGAGCGAGCCTGCTCGCGAAGAGGCCGGCACAATCACCGTAAATCCCAGCCAAAATAAACACACCGGATGGCATTCGCCGATACGAAAACAGTGTCAATCGTCATCGTGCCAAGAGGAAGTCCGACAATGCTTGAAGATCACTCTTCGCCGCTCCCCACTTCTCGTTCTTCGAATGCGGAGCGCACGGCTTCCACAACACGTTCCGCCCGTTGAGCGTCGTCCAGTTGCGGATACGCTTTCTTCAATTTGCCAGATACCTGCCAGCCATTTTCCTTGAGAGAGCGAATGATGCGGTTCGCGTCCTGATCCGGCATTTCCAGCACCTCTTTGAGTCGCTCCTGGGCGCGCTGGAAAATGACCAGCACACGGGCCTCATCGGCCATCTCGGTACGGACCGTATGCGCCACGACCTGTGCCGTGTACAGGACGTGTTCGGTCAAATCGGGATAGCGCCATGCAAATTGCGCGTCGTCATAGTCATCGAAGACCAGGTTGCTCGAGGTGCCGTCCTCGTAGACGACGAGTTCGCCAAACCGATAGGACGCTGCGTAGCGTTGCATGAACGGCCGCGAAAACACCTCCAGCGTACGATCGTAGCGCGCCCGAAAATCAATCGAGCTCGTGATGGTGGCCGACACCGGCAGGATCACGCCATCAGGCAATGCCTTATCGCGGATCAGGGTGTCGTTGATCAGGAAGCGATGGATCCGGCCATTGCCGTCCCGCATGGGGTGGATATACACAAAGGCGAAGGCGATTGCAGCTGCCCGGGCCAGCGGCTCGGCGCCCCGTGTTGCCAGCTCGAATGCTTTCAGGCCATCGAGCAGTTGCGTTAGCCCCTCAAATTGCGGCGCAATGTAGTGCACGATGTCCTCGCGCATGGTCGCCTGTCCTACGAAGACCGGCGAGTACCGCAGGCCCAGTCCGAAGGACTCATGACCCAAAATACCGGCTTGCAACGTGTGCAGGCTATCGTTGCTCAACGGATCCTTGATATGGCCACAGTACTTGGCGATCACGTGGGCAAACCGCTGGATCCTGTCGGCTTGGTCTGCCTCTTTCTCGATCAGAAAGCTTGCACGCGACTCCTTGAACGTCAGCCAACTGGCCGTGCGCATCAGAATGTCGGCGCCAAAGGTTTGGTTCAGCTCGCGCAGTGCTGCATCCAGGTCAAATTGCAGCGCTTGCTGTACGGAATTGGTACGGCGGACCAGGGGGCAGAACTCCGGCACGCCGGGCAGATTATCGTTGATGCGCCAGCGCCGTATCCGCAGTGGCTCAACGCGGGTCAGGTACTGCTGCGATGAAACAGCATCGACATAGCCGCCATTGGTCACATCTGGCACATCCAGATGCTGTCCGGTTAGCCACTCGTAAAGGAATCCGGCGCGGCGGGCATATTGGCCAAAGGGCGCTTGCCGGCACCAGGCTTCGATGGACTCTGGGCCAGCAGCCGCAAAGAGACGGGCGAAAAACTCGAGGTGAATTTCTTCGTACTTGAGCCCAAACTCGAAATGCCCCGCGAAATTGTCCACCGGCTGGTAGCTGGCGGGATACTTGTTCTCGACATGTCCGTTGCTCTCGCGGCTCATCCGTGTCGTACCGATCACCGATTCGACACGTAGGGGTTGTGCAAGCGCGATAGCGTAGCGATCGGCGAGTGCCTTGAAGCCTACTTGCATAGTCGAATCCCCTAACGAGAGCTAAAAAATGATAACCAGAAGGGGATAGTACGCGAAAACAATAATTCGATGGACGCGAAAACGCTAACGCTCACTAAAATTTGATAACAATTCAGCTACTCTCGCCGAAAACGATAACGGCCTCTGCCAAAAGCGGTCCCAATACCCTCCCCGAAGGGCACTTGCTCGGCATCCATGTTGCGGAACGCATCAGCTTTCGGCGGTACTCTAACTCTCCGGTGGGACACGATCAGATAGCTCGGATCCCGTCCCCCTCTGTTTTATTTGAAAGCCCCCCATTTTCGTAGCTGACCGGTGGCGTAATAACGCACGCCTCAAGTGATATCATCTGGCCTTCATCGTAAAATGTGTCAATTTGACATCGGCTTTTGAGTCCTTGTGTCAAGGCAATGCCGATGCGGGTCCGTACGGGTAGACTCAATCGCCACACTCCTGACGTTGTGTTCATGGCAAGGAGCCTGAAATGAGCATGTTCTGATTTTCAGTGCTGTCCAAAAGGGCGAAAAATGCCAAAAACTGCTGTATCGCCACAGGCTCCAGCGTCATTAATCGAGTTGTCCGCACATACCCGTGCGCACAATAAGCGCGTGGCCCTCGCCGCCGCTATCGGTAATGGCCTGGCGACTTATGATTTCACGGTCTACAGCTTTTCTGCAGTGGCCATCGGCAAGTTGTTCTTTCCTTCCGACAGCGCGTTTGGATCGCTGTTGCTGTCATTGCTCACCTTTGGTGCCGGGTTCGCGATGCGTCCGATCGGCGCGTTGTTCATCGGTCATCTGGCCGATCGCAAAGGGCGAAAGGCGGGCCTGACCTGCTCTATTGCGTTGATGACGCTGGGCACCGCGTTGATGGTATTCATGCCGCCCTATAGCGTCATGGGGCCAGGGGCCACGCTACTGATCGTTGCCGCGCGGCTGATGCAGGGGTTCGCGGTGGGCGGCGAGATTGGCGTTTCCTCGGTGGTGCTGATGGAGCTGACCGCCCGGAAGAATCGTTGTTATGGGGTCAGCTGGCGTGCGGCGAGCCAGGCTGCCGCCGCGCTGGCAGGGGCTCTGGTCGGCGCATTTACCACGATGATGCTGAGCCCTGAGGCTTTGCTCCAGTGGGGCTGGCGCATTCCGTTTGTTGTCGGACTGTTGATCGGACCGGTCGGCTGGTACCTGCGTCGGCAAATGCCCGACGCTGTGATGAAAAAGTCCCGTCGCCCGGCTATGAAGACACTCTTGGTGCAGCACTCCCGGCCGTTCTGGCTAGGCATACTGTTGATGGCAACACCGACAGCTGGCATTTATATACTGGTGTTTTACATGCCCATTTATCTGGCCGGCACGCTGCACATGCCGGCGACCGTCAGCCTGCTATCCTCCTGCCTGTCGAGCACCCTGATTTTCATCGGTGTGCCACTGCTGGCTCGCATCACCGACAGGCAACGCCTGCGCAAGCCGATCCAGTATTTGACGATGATCAGCAGCATTGTGCTGGTTTACCCGGTTTTCCTGCTATTGACGACAGGGATTGGCGAGCCACTCTCATTGCTGGTCATTGGTGGGTATTCACTGCTGTTGCTGTGTAGCAACGCCGCAACCACTGTGATGATGTTGGAAGCCTTTCCCCGTCATTATCGGGCGACTTCCATTTCGACGATCTACAGCCTGGGAACACTGATTTTTGGCGGCTTTTGCCCCTTTATCGTGACCTGGATGATCGGCGTGACCGGTAATCCAATGGCGCCTGCCTGGTATCTGTTGGCAGTCATGTGTATCAGCCTGTTTGCACTGATCCTGTTTCCAGACAGCCTTCAACGATTACGTTCGATCAGGTCCGCGAACTATTGCGCAGACGCTGCGACGCGATGAACCGCAGATCTTGTGGTGCCATTTCGTAGGTCCGACGAAAGGCCCGGGTAAAGTCCGAAGCACTTTTGAAACCCAGCCCATAAGCGATATCCATCACCGGCAGGTTCGGGAATTTGACCAACTCATCGGCCGCCTCGCGCAGCCGGCGATTGCGGATATAGGCGCCGAGCCCTCCCTCATGCTCGAACAGGCGATAGAGCGAAGGGCGGGGCAACTGCAATGCTTCCAACAAGCTTTCCGGGGACAGCGAGTCTCGATGGAGGTTGGCCTGAACATAACGCCGAGCTTTGTCGAACATGGCCGCGCGCACCGCGGCACGTGCATTGCCGCTGAGTTTGGTTTGTTTGCCAAGCGCGGCGAGCAGCAGTTGCACAGTCACATGGAAGGCGCTGTCCGCTTCATGTTCCCGCAGCCCGGGAAGGTTTCTGGAAAACGCCAGCAGATGCTCGATGAACAACTGCGTCAAGGGTGAAGTGTTTTCAAACGCTCTGCCGTGGATGGCTTCTGCATGGGGAAAGGCTGTGTCCACAACCGAGCGGGGCATGACCAATGTCAGCACCTGGCAAGCGCTACGTTGCATGCGTATCGGCTGATTCAGATCGATGGCAAAAATACTGGCGGTCGAATGCCTTCGTCCGCGTGACCGATCGCCCCTCCCAACGGACTCGATCCCGCCCGCCGTGAATACCTGAAAGACATAATCGCGCTGGGTATCCGTGGAGATACGCGCCACTGAACGATCAAGCAGCAGGCTATCGCTGACGCAGTTGGTGAAGCGACTAGTGCCGAGATCGTATCGATCGATGGCCCCATGGAAAGGCAGTTCGACTTGTGCCAATGAAGGCAGCACATCGATGACATGACCGACCCGCTCCCGCCAGGCCAGCAACTGCCGAGGTACTGACTCACCACTGACATTGAAGTGATGGTGCTTGAGTTCGAGAGCAGGCAATGGAGCACCATTAGGTTTTTTGATCGTGGTGCTATCCATTATCCATCCAATTGTTTCCGCCAAGACCTCAGTCGCGCGACACGTTAGCGTAACGCGACCCACAGGTTCAAAAAAAGTTCAAAAACTGAGACGCACGGTCAAGTGCCCTCCGTAACCCCCCGCAAAATGCCACCAAAAAACCTAGAGCCTAAAAAACTGCCAGTCAGGTCGTGATTCAGGAGGACGTGCTGTTACGCATGGTTGATCCCGAAAATCGCAACGACCCGTTCATTAAAACCGGGGGAAACATCACATGCACTCGTTCAAACACTCACCGTCACGCATACCAGGCCGATTGACGGTCCTGGCCATCGCCATTGCGTCGGCATTGGCCGCAGGCCAAGCCAGTGCCGTTAATTCGTATGGTAATTACAACAGCAGCCCGACTCCCTCGCTGGACAACCCGGCACTGACCACTCTCCATGGCAACAGTGCCGGTGTTTACAACACCAGCAGCATTGGGACGTTGAGCAACAGCGGCAGCATCACTGGCAACAACCTTGGCATTAGGAACAGCAGTAGCGGCAGCATTACCTCGCTGAACAATAACGCTGGCGGCACCATCAGCAGCGGTGGCTCCTCTAGCATTGGCAACACCGGTAGCATCGGCACGCTGAACAACAGCGGCACTATCAGCAGCAGCAACATGGGTATTTCCAACTACAATGGCGGCCTCATCGGCACGCTGAATAACAGCGGCAGCATCACGGGCCCCGGCGCTGGCATTAACAACAACAGTACCATTACCTCGCTGAGCAATAACGCTGGCGGCACCATCAGTGGCGCTAACACCGGGATTTACAACGGTGGCAGCATCGGCACGCTGAGCAACACCGGCACCATCAGCGGCGCCAGCTCTGGTGGTATTAGCAACAACGGCAGCATCGGCACGCTGAGCAACAGCGGCACCATCAGCGGTTACGATGGCATTTACAACTACGGTACCATCACCTCGCTGAACAACAGCGGTCTGATCACGGGTACTGGATTCGCCATTTATAACGATACACACGGGACCCTGAGCACTGTCACCAACTCCGGAACCATCGCCGGCGAGATCCGCAATCTCTCCACGCAGAACCTGACGATCAATGGCGGCACCGGCTCGGTGTTCGGCATCCTGACCGGCTCCGGCACAGGCGTGGGTTCGGACAACCTCGGCCAGATCACCAATAGTTTCTCGAACCTGGTATTCGGCTCGGGCAACCTGTTGCTCAATGACAACATCAACGTTTCGGGTGAACCTACCCATACGGTGTCTAACCTGGCGGCAACGCTGCAGGTCAATAACACGATCGCTATCAACGGCAATTACCAGCAGGGCGCCAATGCCAGCCTGATCTTCGGCGTGGCCAGCAACCCAGTCGCCACCGGTAATGCCGTGACCGACAGCGGTTATGGCCGCCTGGTCGTGTCCGGGACGGCGAACATCGAGGCGGGCTCCACGGTCGGCCTGCAGACGCTGGGCAGTTACGGTTTTGCTCAAGGCCAGCGTTACGTGGTGGTTCAAGCCAACGCCACCGGCACCAACTACAACGCCAGCAGCCTGCATTACACGGCCCCAGGGTATAACGTGACGGGCGCCAGTGTGGCGGATAGCACTCATGCCGACTTGTTGCTCACCGTGGGGGCGGCCATACCGGTGACTCCAGTGACCCCAGTTACTCCGGTGACTCCAGACACTCCAGTCGTTGTGGTGACTCCGGTCACTCCAGTGGTTAATCCAGTGTATGCCCCGCTCAATCAGGCCACCACGGCCAACGGCAGCGCAACCCTGGCCGGGCTGTTCAATTACGGCGGTTACAATCCCGGCCTGATGAACCTGTTCAACGCCGCCGCCGCCCTCGATTCCCCGGCCGCCGGCAACCACGCCGGTGCCCAGCTGAGCCCGACCGCGAACGCCAGCGCCGCCACCCAGGCGTCGACCGCGTCCACCGTACAAGTGCTGAATGTCACGTCGGCGCACCTCGAAGGCCTGCGCACCGCGCAGAACGACACCTTCGGCAGTGGCGTCGCCACCGGCGAAAGCGCCAACAACAGCGGGCTCTGGGGCCAGGCCTTTGGCGGCAGCTCTCGTCTGGAGAGTGACGATGTCGCCGGCTACCACGCCCATTACAGCGGCCTGTTGCTCGGTGCCGATGGGTTGATTAACGACAGCTGGCGCGCCGGCGGTCTGTTCAGCTACACCAAGACCACGGTGAACAACGACGGCGACAACACCGGCAGTTCCGCCGACGTGAAGTCCTACGGCCTGTTCGGTTATGCCAGCTACCAAGGCCAACCGTGGTACCTGGACCTGTCGCTGGGAGCTGTTCAGCACCAATACGACACCTCGCGTGAAATCGATTTCACCGGCTTTAACGGTGGTTCGGCCACCGGTCAGCACGAAGGCATGCAGTACATCGCGTCCGCGGTGGCCGGTTACCCGATCGACCTCGGCGCGGCGCTGGGCCACACGGTCCTCACGCCGATTGCCGGTTTGACCTACAGCACCTTGCGTCAGGACAGCTACACCGAATCCGGTGGCAGCGGCGCGGCCCTGCACATCGACTCCACCAGCAGCACTTCGCTCAAGAGCGACCTGGGCGCCAAGCTGGAACGCTCCTTCGCCACGTCCTACGGCAGCGTCGTGCCGTCGGCGCAACTGACCTGGCGTCATGAGTACCACGACACCAGCCTGCAGTCGGTCGCCAACTTTGCCGCCGATGGCTCGGGCGCCACCAGCTTCACCAGTCCGGGCGCGAAAGCGATTGACGACACCGGGGTGCTGGCGCTGGGCGTCACGCTGCTGCACAGCGAAAACCTCAGCCTGGGGGTGAAGTACACCCTGGAAGCGGCGAGCGGTTACACCGCCAATACCGGTGATGTGCAGGTGCGCTGGAACTTCTGATCCGCTACATTCCCGTCATCCGGTAGCGCCCATGGTTCAGGGATGAACCATGGGCGTTTATCTGTCGGTCGGCAGCGGATGTGGACGAAAATTCTTTGCACACTGGTCGCTACTCCCTATTTGAAGGCCCCGTATGAGCAGCACACCGACAACTTCCGGCACCCCACAACTGACGTTTTCCGAAGCCATGACCCTGGCCCATCAACACTGGAGCGCGGGTCAGGCACAACAGGCCGAGCAGTTGTGTCTGCGCATTCTGGCGCAATGGCCACAACAGGCCGATGCCCTGCATTTGCTCGGGCTGATAGCCCACGCCTTTGGTCGGCTGGAGTTGGCCGTGACCTACTTGCGTCAGGCGTGCCAAACGCTGAGCGCACCGGCGATTTATTTCAGTAATTTAGCCGAGATGTGCCGGCAGCAAGGCCTGCTGGCCGAGGCCGAACAGGCGGGTCGACAGGCCGTTGCGCTGGATCCTGCGCTGGTGGATGCCTGGAGCAACTTGGGGATCATCCTGCAGGAAAGCGGCAAACTGGACGACAGCCTTGAGTGTTTGCAGCGCGTCGTGACTATGCGGCCGGACGCTGCACAAGCCCACAATAATCTGGCCAATACCTTTCGCCGCCTGGATCGACAAGACCGCGCCGAGTGGCATTACAAACAGGCGTTGATCCTCGATCCGAATTACGCCGAGGCTTACAGCAACCTGTCTTTTTTGCTGAGTTCACAAGGGAATTTCGACGAGGCGGTGGCGGTCGGTCGACGGGCCATCGAACTCAACCCGCGGCTGGTCGATGCGTACCTGAATATCGCCGAAGCCGAAACGCAACGCTTGAATCATGGCGAGGCGTTGCGCTGGCTGGATGCACTGCACACGTTTGCCCCCCAGCATGTCGGTGGCCTCACGGCACGCGCCCTCGTTTTGAAAAAGGGCGGGCTCCTCGACGAGGCCCTGCGCTGCGCGCGGCAAGCGCTGGCATTGGCACCCCATGACGCCAGTGTCCACCATGCCATGGGCAATGCGCTTCAGGCTGTCGATCTGCACGATGAAGCGCTGGAGCATTTCAATCAGGCGATAGCATTACCTGGCTCGGTGACCGAAGAAGCGATGATCGCGCGAGCCGTATTGCTCCTGGAAAGTGGCCGCAAGGAAGAGGCCGCCGTGGCCTTCGAGCAGGCGCTGAGCGCGTTCCCGGGGTCAATCCGCGCTCTGACGGGGCGCTCGGACAGCAAAACCTTTAAACCCGGCGATGCCGATATCGCAGCCATGGAGGCGGGGTTGGTGCGTGAGGAAGGTCTATTACTGGCCGACAAGCTGACGACCCACTTTGCCTTGGGCAAGGCGTATCTCGACACGGGTGATTCCGTGCGCGCCTTCCATCACCTGGATACAGGAAACCGGCTCAAGCGTTCCACCTTCACCTTTGATTCTCACACTGCACAACACTGGATGCAGAACGTCGCCGGGTTGTTCACCGAGGAATTTCAATCCGCACACCAAGGCATGGGCGCAGCATCGTCGCTGCCGGTCTTCATCGTCGGCATGCCACGTTCCGGCACCACGCTGGTCGAGCAGATTCTGGCTTCCCATCCGCAGGTGCAGGGCGCAGGCGAACTGTCGGCGTTACGCCTGGCGGTGGAACGCCAAGGGGCATTCCCGCAAAACCTGGTCAACTGTTCAGCGCAGGACCTGGCCAGGACCGGTCATGACTATCTTGCGCGAATCAAGCCACTGGCCGACGGTCGGGATCGACTGGTCGACAAGATGCCGGGCAATTTTGTCTATGCCGGCCTGATTCCGTTGATCCTGCCCGGCGCCCGCATCATTCACTGCCGCCGCGATCCGGTCGATACCTGCCTTTCCTGTTACAGCAAGCAATTCAGCGGTGAGCAACTGTTCACCTACGACCAGGCCGAACTGGGGCAGTTCTATCGCGATTATGAAGTCTTGATGGGGCACTGGCGGCAGTTGCTACCCGCCGAGTCCTTCATTGAAGTGGACTACGAGTTGGTGCTGGACGATCTTGAAGGGCAGGCGAAACGCTTGATCGACTTCATTGACCTGCCGTGGGACGAGGCCTGTCTGGACTTTCACAAGACCCAACGGGTGGTGCGCACCGCCAGCGTCAATCAGGTGCGCCAGCCCCTCTACAAAACGTCGAAAGGTCGCTGGCACGCGCATGCCGAACAGCTCGAGCCGCTGTTGGCGGCGCTGGGAATTACCGAGGGATGAAAAGCCTGAGCACGTCACTGCCACAGGGTCTGCTGACGGCGCTCACCTGTCTGTGTGTGATGCTGGGGATGCTCGCAGGCTGTGCCGATCCGAACCAGCACGCCGAAACCCTGGCGCACACCGGTAACTTGCAGCGTGACCAGATCGATACCGACAGCTTTGTGCTGACCAGTTTTTACCGGATAACCCGTCCAGACCTGCCGTTGACTGTCTATATCGAAGGTGACGGAATGGCCTGGCGCTCGCGTACCGTCCCAGCCGAAAATCCGACACCGCATCAGGCCGAGGGCCTGGCCTTGGCGGTGATGGACCCGGCGCCCAACGTCGTGTATCTGGCTCGCCCCTGTCAATTCACGCCATTGGCGGTCAATCCACGCTGTGATAAAGCCTACTGGACCCACAAGCGTTTTTCCGAGGAAGTGGTCGAGGCCATGGATCAGGCCGTGACCCACTATGCGAGGAGGGTGCCGGGACAGCGCATCCATCTGGTCGGCTATTCGGGCGGCGGTGCGCTGGCGGTGCTGATCGCTGCCAGACGTCATGACGTCGTCTCGCTGCGTACCGTGGCTGGCAACCTTGATCATGCCGAAGTCAATCGACTGCATCACGTGTCGGCGATGCCGGAGTCGCTCAATGCCATCGACGTTGCACGCCAGGTTGCGTCTATCCCACAGCTTCACTTCAGCGGCGGCGATGACCGTGTCGTGCCGTCGTTGATTGCACAGCGTTTTGTCAGCGCCACGGCCAGTCAATGCGCGCATAGCCAAATCGTGCCGGGCATGAGCCATGAAAGCGACTGGGCTCGCCGCTGGCCGGAATTACTGCTAACCCCTCTGCCATGTTCCACTAGTCCCTGAGGATGAATAACAACCTGGCCGCCGTACCGCATGCACTGAGTGCATTGGACCGCGAAGCGCATTATGGCCACTGCGGCGCGGTAGTGTGGCTGACCGGACTGTCCGCTTCGGGTAAGTCCTCCTTGTCCATGGCGTTGGAGCTCGCGCTGACGAAGCTGGGGTATTTCTGTTATGTCCTCGACGGTGGCAACGTGCGCAGAGGCCTGAATGCGAATCTCGGCTTCAGTGCCGAAGACCGGACCGAGAACATCCGTCGCGTGGGTGAGGCTGCGGCCTTGTTTGCCGATGCGGGTCTGATCTGCACACCGCGTTCATTTCACCCTACCGCGCTGTGCGCTTTCTCTACTGGCTCCCAATAGGTCAAACACCGCGCATCAAAGACTCTCAGGGTCCCCGAAAAACATTTTGACTTGGCTCTAGGGCGGTGTTTTCAGGTCGATAAATCTTTTGTTTGCCCCCACTTTTGCCCCCATTCGCACCGAGTGTGCGAGTGATCGCGAATGGCGATCTTCGACGCACTCCAGTATGGAAGTGGCTGGTATTCAGTGCGCATCCGTATATTGGATGAGTAACCCGTATCTGGCAAACCCTTGCTCGTTCGGAAGAGGACATGGGTAATGAGTCGATACCCTTAAGCGGTGTTGTCGGGTCTGTTTCTCAGCACTTATCCTGAAATTGACTCGCGAAGTGTTCGTGCTCTGCGTGATGTTGCCAAGGCGCTGGTGGTCATGGGTATCGATCCGCGTGCCCATCGAGAGCTGGAGCGTAATGTTAGGCGCCTGGTCACGGAAAACGCCTGAGAAGCGGTTGTTCAGCATTGAAGTGGAACGCAAAGTTGAAAATGGTATTTCTGGTCTTGGGTCTCGATAGTCCGGTTAGGCCCAGAACCTCCCGCTTCAATTGGCCGCCAAGTCGGCTGACAACGAGGGCGCTCAGGTTGAGATGTAGAGGGGGCGCCTTACCTTCTCTGTTCTTGGCCAATTAAGCCGTTGGGCCAGGTCGCTGATCAGTGATTAGGCAAATGCAACTGCACTTCCATGACGTCATTAAGGAGTCGGACGATCTCGATCACGTCGTCGTTTGCCACACGATAGAACACGATATGGCGTAGACTTTTGACCGTCCCACGCGGGAGCGTCGGCAGAGAGCATGCACATGGCGCCTCGGCAATACGCAATGATAGTGGAATGATCTGGAAGGGTAGTAACCCAAGTTTCCAGGTCCTCCAGCTCAATGTTTAATGCGCCGGGCAGATGACCTGCTTCAAATTCATCTCCATGGCGCACATCCAAAAGAAAGACCGAGCCCTCTTTCATCCGTTCAGAAAGCTCATTCAGAGTGATCGCGTCCGCAGACTTAATGTTGAAAACCTGATAAACCGCACGATGGGCGAGTACGTCACAGGTAATACACAGCGTTACCTCGGTAGCTTCGAGCGACCTACCGCCTGAGTGCAGCGACTGGAAACGGCCGCAGCGGTGGGGTAGAGGCGTCGAGCTTTCGACCTTTCGACCTTTCGACCTGAGGGTCGGCTGCTTTGGCGTACCCCGGAATAAGGCGAATACTTCGGTAGCCCCCTAGCCGCGATGGCTTGGGGGCAGCTTGATCCTTCAGTTTCAGATTTATCCGGTCACCGATGCCACAACCCATCCATCGAGCGGCGGATATGTTGGATAGCTACGGGGCTCGCGCTCATTGAGCAGTTTGAGCCGCAAGGCTTCAATCTCCGTCAGCAACTCTCGGCTGTCTATGTTTAACTTCTTGACCATCCGTTCGATGTATTGGCAGGTCGCCCAATGCCGAGGTGGCTGTACCTCAAGAAGCTTCCGCAATACATCGGTAAGATCAGATGCATATGACGGTACAACGGCGTCAGAGTCCGAGGAACTGTTTGGCAACTGAGACAGCCTTTGCAAGAGCTGCATGAACCTCATATCTGGTTCCATATGCTTCAGAAACTGCTCTATGAATGCTCTGGGCACCCACTCATCAACTTCTGTAAGATCGTCCAGGACCCAAGGGGCAGCCTTGGCCATTAGGCCGATCCACTGTGCGGTGAGCTGTTCATCTGCTGCGACCTCAAAGAGCGATTTCCATGCCTTCGGCAGAAAGTCGCCTGTGGTCTGCATATTCCGCGCAAGCATGATGTCGAAAAGGCGCGGAGCATGTTCAGCGCCGAGGGCTTTGATGGCCTCCGAGAGCTCAACGGTGTCCCCTGAGGAAAGCATTGTCTCCCAGCAAATCTCGAACAGGGGATGGCTGGCTTGTTGAGCGAAGTGTGCCACGACAGGGCGCCAGATCTTGTGCGGGCCACCATAAACTCCGATGTACTGAACCTCTGGATGCCACCCTGTGAACACGTGCACAGCAGCATTCAGCAGCGCCGTTGGGGTATTCAGGATTGCCGGCAGTGAACTCAGCGCAAGCAGACCTTCCTCTGGGAGGATGAGTGTCAGGATCTCAGGAGGGACTGACTTTCTCGTGATCGCGGTCGCACGGAGCCAGTCAAGGTCTTCGGCCGCGGTTTCTAGCTGCTGCAGCAGCGCGTGTTGTTCTGCAGGTGTCAGCAAGTTCCACCGGGGAACCAGGTCGGCGACAACACGCATACGAGCGCTGGTGCCCGGTAATTCCAACAGCCTTTCCACGCGGCCTAAGCGTGTCGAGGGTTCAGACGTTGTACCTTCAATCAGAATGTCTGTCACACCAAGCATGTAATCGCTGAGTCGGCGAGTTGTGACACTGTTGTGCAGCAAATCAATCCAGTGATCCGCAATTCGTAGGAGCGCTTCATTTGGTATATGTGCCAGCCCCTCGGACAGCACATTGTAAAGGCGAGCTTCGCGAAAAACGGCGCCGGTAGGTAGCGCTTTCATGACTTGGCTCATCAACTCGCTGAACAGTTCCCAAGGGGGGGTGTCTCCGGTTTCCTCGATACGGTCAAAAAGCACAAGGCGTTCGATGAACGCTAAAGCAGCAATTGGAGAGTTTGCCATGGCTACCAGACCACCTTGGAGCTTGAGGCGCCTTTCTGGCTCGCAATCACCCCAAACAGCCAAGACCGACTTGAGAGCCTCAGTCGCTACAGCTGGATGCTCTTCTCCGAATATACGATCTAGCAGATCATCGTCATCGGCACGGGGTACAGAAAGCCACGCAGCGGCAGCTGGCGCTCGGATCAACGCAACGTCATAGCTGAGGAGGCGCCCCGCAGAGCTATGAGTCATTTTTTTCGGATGATGGCTTAAGTGTGTCAGCGCAGCCGCGGCTTGCTCCGGCGAAATGACAGTGGCTTCGGCGTTGTCGAGAGCTCGAACGACGTCCTTAATTTCCTCCCAGGGCCTTTCTTTGGTGAATATGCCACTTTCTATAGTGGCCCCCATGGTCCCAGCAGGAATACGGGGCTGCCCGTTAAACCATTCCACATCGTCAATATTAAAATAGGTGACAGCTGAAACCCATTTAGAAATCTGACTTTGCTTTTCGGAAGGCAAATGCGTGAGTCGCTTCACCAAGAAGCCAAAACAGTCATCGCGTGTTCTTGGGAAGATCGAGCTCAGGCCATCGATTGCGATTTCAATCACCGCCGCGCGACCATCCGGGGAATCAAGTCGATCGTAGAGCCAGGAAAGATTCCTGGCGGCCGCATCAGAGCTTTCCGGGGACAGGCTCAGCAGCGTACGACCCACTGTTTCGAGAGCACTTTTTGCTGCGCGCGCAGTAGCACCGTCAATCAGCGACTCAGAGCTCGCTCGGTAGAATGGGTGAGTAAATGCATACAAGCCGCCTGCTCGAATTTCCAAAATTCGGCGTGACTCCAGAATTTCAACCAATATATCCGTGCCAGAAACGAGTTCCGGTAATGGATCGTACTGTGGTTCAGGACGTCTGCCCCGAGTCGTCGGGGCACCAAAGGAAATTGATTTGCCAATGACCTTACTCCTGCCAGGACGATCAGGGCCGCCAGCACCCATTGCGAATGCCAGCTCTGTAGGGGATACCGGCAGGTCGGGTGTGGTCGAGATGGCCAAGGCAGTGACAAGAGGGCCAAGCCCCTCTGACTTCAAGGCTCGGCCAAGCGTCTGAGCGTCTTCGCGCGCGAGCCGAATTATCTCTGGCAGCGTTGCACCCGCTGACAATTTATGGTGGTTTGTAGCTAGATAAAGCAGGCAGCCTGGTTCGAGATCGAGTGCCGAAGTGGAGAGGGCAGATTGCACACACTCACTCAGCCATTTCGGTACGGAGTAGGTTGTGCAGGCCTGCGTCCAGACACTTGATAAAAAAACGCAGTCCAGGTGGCTAAGTTCTATCCACTTCACGCCGCGTGTTTCCATCTCATCGACGGACTTCTTGCGCGCGATCTCCAGCAACCGGTCCTGCGCTTGGACGACGATAAGCCTACGGTTTGTGCGGATCGACCCAAGCAATTGCTCAAGTAGAGCCAGCTCTCGTAAGGCATCGTCAGTGGCGTGCGCGCCACCGAATGGATCATCCACAACGGCAAGGCGATTCTCGTCCACCGGGTCCATCAAGAACCGTTGAGCCGATTGAACGCTTTCGGCAATTTTGACGATGAACCCCATTTGTTCAAAGTCACCCGCAAGTTGTCGCGATGTCATGGTCTTACCGATGCGTGGCCGACCGGCGAGGAGCAGTACTTTTTGCGCGGTTAATTTGAGTTTTAGGTTTTCCTCATCTCCTCGGGCTATATAGCCAGCGGGAGCCAGGCGTTCGTCGGGTCTGGCCGCCCGTATTTGCATCCGGATCGCTGGCAGCACATCGGCGCCGGTGCCTTTCGCGTCGAAGATGATGGTCTCCAGGGCCGTCAACGTCCCGGCGATAAGGTCGGGAACGACTCCGTGAACAGACTGGAGAAGACTTTCACACATTTGCTGCACCGTGCTTTCGTCCAGCCGCTCGATTACGCGTACACGTCGCACGGCTTGACGCAGCGCTGGATCCTTCAGCAGAGAGAAGAGGGTGCCGATGGCCTTTCTGCGCTGTTGTTGCAGAGGGCTATCCCCATTGAGGGGCACCTCATAAGACGCAAAACATTTTCGGATATTCGCCAGGTCTAGCGTCTTGATTCGAGTTGCTGGCCAAGGGGCAATCGGATCGCCAAGATCGGCTACATAAGTGGATGTGGCGTCATCACAGCGGCCAGAAGCGATCATCATGACGTTTTGGGTAGGGGTATTGACCAGACGTGCAATCAAAGGATCCTCGGCCTCGTGTGCCGGGAAATGGGCAAGCCAATCGGCGAGGGCATCAACAGTGACTTTAGCTTTCGCCCCTTTGACCTGAATTTCAAAGACTTTGCGACTCACGCTGTCGTCAAAAACCAATTGCGCATCTTCGCCACCGCGCGGTTCGATTTCCAATTGCGCGTGTGCGTTCTGTGCATGTTGCAGCGCCAAAAGCAGACATACACGATCCTGGAATTTGTATTTTTTGGGGCCAATGATTTCGATAGACATCCAGTTCCTCATGGATCTGCAGTGTGGTGGTGCAATCTAGCCGAATCATCCTGCCTCGACCATGGTCCTGAAGTTCGGTTGACAGCAAAAATCAGGATGGGTAAGGACTATTGCGGTCAACTGGCAGTCAGATCCGGACTCCCCCAGTTTTTATTTAGCGGTTCTATGAGGCTGGTCACCCCGGACCGCTGGTTGTTCTCCAGCAATCGCATCTCGCACGTGCCCTCTACGATTCGAGTGCGAATTTCCGTGGTGCAAAACTACCTGCAGTCACTGTTGATCGCCCTCAGAGGGCGCGCGCCATCGTTGCTAAAAGCATTTTGCAAAGAGAAACTAGAAAGCCATCATTCGATTAATATGTGTCGCGAGTGAAGGAGGGTCCTGACGAAGGCTTTAGAAGGAGCGGGAATTTTGATTACGACACACATGGGCTCCTTGAGCGCCGCTCATAGGGGCTATGCCTACCAAGATTTGGTTACCGCATACTTACTGGTTCGAGCACTTGTTCACCAGCATGAAGCGGTCATCGTGGATCGTAAAACTGTCGAAGACGACCGCTTCGACGATCTTGAGGTGACGGCCAATGGAACCAGAATCCGGCGCCAGCTAAAATCCAGCCTGAACCCCGACGTCGCACTGAAGCTTCAAGATTTCACAGGCCATGCCTCCTCTCTTCGATTTGACCGCTTGGTTCAGACGTTCACCCATGCAGGCATGGACGCAGCTGACGAGTACAGGCTCTGCGCGACCTGGCAGGCCCCTGTTATAGCCGACGCCATGTCCGCTTTATTTGAAGTGTCAGATGCCGCTGGCACGTTCGCAGGGTTTACTACAAAGCGATATCGCATCGATTCAGCTCGAATATGGCCAGATGCCGAAGGCCCCAAACTCTCGGTACTCTGCCCCTCCAAGGAGGGCCCAGCACCGCTTACCCGAGATCAGGTTGTCGCTTTTTGCGAGCGCTTTGTCATTGAACTTGCTTTGCCCTCAGCAACGCTTGATCTTGATAGCCCCGGCCCGTTAGAGGATTTACTGCTCGACTTGTTGAAGAAGGATGTTGGAATAGGGCGATACCCCAACGCCGAAAGACGGCCTGAGGATGTTGCAGCGTTAGCTATTCACATCGCCACCAACGCGCGCATTCAAGGCGAGAGACTGACTCCTGGGGACGTAGCAAGTCGTTTGATGCTGCGCACAGATTTCGGGCGAGTACTTCAACAGTTCCCGATTGATAATTCTGTGCTACAGCCGCGACCGCACGTTCGCGACAATCTGGCTGAAACGGTGCTGCAGGGCGGCGTTCATTTGATCCTTGCTGGCCCAGGATCAGGTAAATCTTGGGAGTTGACGCAGCTTGCCGATTTTTTGCGAAATCGCGGTGTTGTTGTAGCGCAGCACTATTGTTTCCTTGCCCCTGGAGACGGTTTGGCAGAGAAGCGGGTTAGCACCAACATCCTGTTTGCAAATCTTCTGGGGGACATCCAGGACTGGTTGAGTGAGCAAGAGAGCGTATCTGCTCGGCAAACCTTCGCGGCAGGAGCTGATGTCCTTGAAGAAAGCCTGCAGCAGGTCGTTGAAAGCGGTTCCCGAGTCGTCATTATTGTCGACGGTCTGGATCACATTGCGCGAGTACGCAGCACCTCTCAAAGCCTAAATGACAATGAAACGGATATCGTGGAGCGCTTATCTACACTTGCTTTACCCGAAGGTGTATCGCTTGTCATTGGCTCTCAACCTGGCGAACATCTTGATCCTCTCCGAGATCGTTTCAAGGACTCACTGCACCAGCACACCCTTCAAGCGTGGCAACGCGAAGAAATAATTTCTCTGTGTGACAAGCACGGCGTTTCACAAGCATTTGAAGACGTCGCCATTTGCGACCAAGGTGAACGAGACGAGTTACTCACCTTACTGGCGTCGAAGGCCCAAGGAAATCCACTCTACACCCGCTATTTGTCGGTTGGCCTCGTTGAGGGGTTAAAGAGCGGGCGCATTCAAGCGCCTCATGAATGGCTATCGTCAGCGCCAGCCTTGGACGGTGACATTACCCGTTACTACCAACACTTGAACCTGACCGCCAGCCGCAACACCATCCCCGTGGCTAATATCCTAGGTGTTCTTGATTTCTCGGTGACGGAGGCAGAGCTGCAAGAAATTGTCGGGAGCTTGATGCAAGACTATGTTCCCGAAGCGCTGGCCATGCTTTCCCCCATCCTTTCCCGCGCCACAGGTCAAGGCGGTGTGCGGATATTTCATGAGAGCTTCAGACGCTTCATTCTTGACGAGTTACAAGCCGCAGGCAAAAGCGTTCGCAATATCCTGAATCCGGTCATCGCCTGGCTAGAATCCAAGGACTTTTTTCAGGACGCTCGCTCATACCGCTTTTTGCTTCCCTCTTTGCGCCGGGTGGGGCGGGACGATGAGATTCTGGAGCGGGTCTCTGCCACCTTTGCGCGTGACAGTCTCGTTCATGGACACTCTCGAACGTCTATTGAGGACGGCGTCTCGCTTGCAGCGGACATTGCGGCAAGCAGCGGAAACTGGCCAGTGCTGCTCAGGTGCTCTGAGATCTTCCGTTCACTCGACATGTGCTTTGATGAAGGTACAAATCGCTGGCATCCGTATTGGATCACCTACCAGGCGCTACATGGGCCGCACGCTCTCGCACAACGCATGCTTTTCGATGGGGAACCAACTCTGGATGCGACTCAAGGACTGCTCGCGTGTGAGGCGGTCGAGGCCCAAGGCGCAGTAGCACCTTGGGCGGAATACCTTGAGTTGTGGTTTGACGGCCACCGCAGCAGTCACTCTGATCACTTCGATCCTGAGGCTGATCTGTATGAGGAGGAGAAGGTTTACCTGGCGTCGCTGCGTGGACAACTGCGCTTAGGGTATACGTTTGGTGTCGCCCGAGAGGTTTGTGATCAGTTGTATTTCGAGGAAGAACTCAAATTCATCTTCGTACGTAGGCTTTCGAGCATGCTCTCTCACGAGCTACCTATGTCTTCCGTTGAACGTCTCGCTGGGCGAGTGCGCGTTCAACCTGATCAGCGATTCGGCTTAAACGATGAGCGCGCGTGTGCGACTTGGTTGGGGCTGTCAGACGTTGCATGGGAGGCGAGCAACCTTGTGGCAGCAGCAGATTACGCCAGCAACGCGCTGCGTCACGCCAGAGGGGTAGAGCAGGCTGTCTGGTGTCTTGAGCGAGGCGCTTCAGTTGGAAATGGCCAGCCATTTTTGGTCGAGCCAGATACGCTCGACATCGCTCTGGGCGACGATGGCCACCTACACAGCGCCCAGCCAGTGCGTGACTGGGTCGCATCCACACGTCTACATGCCTTAACTGGCAACTCACAAACCCTGGACGCAGAGCGGCATCGTGTTCAAGGAGAGGGCTGGTACCGTTGCTGGCTACGTTTCGTGATAGCAAGCGCAGAAGCTGAAGCGGCGACCACCCAAAACAGGCCATACGACTCTAATGCCGTTTTTGCACAGTTGCTCGGGGATCTTCGTCCCTTCGTGGGATCTCCTCGGGCATGCGACCTCTATCTAATCCATTCAGTTA
Source organism: Pseudomonas sp. ASL7 (assembly GCF_056680375.1). Classification (NCBI taxonomy): domain Bacteria; kingdom Pseudomonadati; phylum Pseudomonadota; class Gammaproteobacteria; order Pseudomonadales; family Pseudomonadaceae; genus Pseudomonas; species Pseudomonas sp. ASL7. The sequence goes on from NZ_CM155279.1 coordinate 1,385,578, forward strand.
TAGCCGATAGCCTCGCCCGAGCACTGAGTCTCCCTAGAACGCTGGAGGAATGGGAATACGCCATTTCTTCCATATCCGAGGCTCGTCTGGGTATTGCGACCCAGATGGACAGGGAAGACGGCGGGGCTATTTCGGCCAACACTTTTTTTTCGATACTGATTCCCTACGCTAAACATGAATCAGCGTCGCAGTTGGTGGTCGACGCTTTAGATCGTGAACTCGTGGCGGAGGAGATAGACGGCGGTACTTACTACAGCAACCATGCCGAGTTTTCCATGCGGGTGGCACAGGCGTTAGCAGTTGCAGGGCAACCTGAGGCGGCGGCCAGTTATTGGCGGCACTCTTGTGGGTTTCTACTGGGGTACGGGTTTCACAAAGACACCTCTCTATTTGACCTGATCGAGAGTGTGAGCGCCTTGAAGAGTGGGTCTTCCACCGCAGCGCTTGATGGCTTAATCAAGTTACAGCCGCTCGTGCGGGCAGTAAGGAACCATACCGACGGCAGAGAGACAAAGCATGCGCCGAATGCCTGGTTCAGTGCGCTCATGGCTGTTGACCCGGTACGCGGTGTTCGGCTTTTAGCGTCGACGTTGGCACGTGAGCGTGGGGGTGAGTCCTGGGTCACGCTCGCCGCGCTGACCAGCGCATTGACGAAGGTTGCCGAAACGGCAGATCCGCTCTTGCTCGATGGGGTTTGGGGCTCAATCTTGTTCGTGGTTGACCACGATGGTGCCGGCAGTAAGCTTGTCATGGAGCGGCTCAGACCGCTCGAACGGCTTATCCCGAGCAACCTGTCCTACGTCCAGGATCGATTCACACAACTATGTGCAGAAGTGTTAGATGACGCTACGGGGTATCGGATCGATGCCGTTGAGCGACTTCTTACATTTGCATCAGAGCATGCGCTTACAACTCCAGCAGCCCTGCGTGATTACCGTCATCCCACGCAGATAGTTCGCAGTGAAAGCAGATCCCGTGAAAACGACACCACAGGTGAGGAGCTTCGTCCCGCCTTTCCTCAAACGCGTACCTATACGGATGTGCTGTCTACGCTTCGCAGGCTAGGTGAAGCGAAAATCTCGGATTCCGAGATCGACGGGGTAGTGACACTACCTCTGGCTTATATCATCAGCGAAATGGTCGATGCAGGCGATGAATTAGCAGCCCAACGACTGATCCACTTTTATGTGCACGATACGGATTACTGGTTTCGGGATCGTTACCAGGCCATCAAAGGCCTGGCTGACGCGCTTGATAACGCCGGTCATGTACAATTGGCCGCCATCACGTACGTGCTTGCGTATAGCTGTGCAAAAGGCGGCGGTGGCTGGCATAACGTCGGCGGCCGTAAGCACGCAGCTTCGGTAGGCAGAGCGCTTGAGCTTGATCCTGCGCAAGCCCGGCAGGTGCTAGCAGACGAGACGGCCCGTAAGCTGCGGTCTGGCAATGTTCATGGTGTGACGCAACGTCTGGTTGAGCATCTTGCCGAATGGGAGGCTCCAGGCATCGCAACACAGGCTTGGGCGGAGGCATTCGATGTGATGGAGCTTCGTTTGCCGCTGCCGGGACGCTACCTTGGGTTTGAAGATCTTGAGCCGGGGGGCTGCGACTGGTCAGTGGACGAGGCCTTGATCAACCTGCTCCTGAATCGCCTGGGCAATCCGGTCTTGCCACGCAAAGGGCTGGTCTTGAGTGCCATAGCACGTCTGCTGCGTGATCGTACTCATCTATTCGCGCGTCCTTTGAGCCACTGGCTACTGGCTGATACATCAGTGTCCTCGCTGCATCTAGTGCTTCGCGTGTTGCTTGAGTCTCCAGTCGATCTTTCACACCTGATTGCCGATGTCACACCCGAGCTTACGCTGTGTGCCGAGTCCGACTCATGGGCAGTGGCGAGCATGGCGCAACTACTTCTTGCCAGGATAGATGTGACAGTTGCAGACCGAACTGATCCGACGATGTCGTCCACACCGGTCGTTCGTCAACAGTTACGGATGATCGCGGCACTTGAGCAGCTTGAAGTGATGGAATTTCTGGCGCAGTTCTGGCCTGACCTCCCGTACATCATCGAGGGACGTCTGAATAACATCGTGTGGCGTGATTCTATTCCAGGTCGCCGGCGATGGGAGCTCAGTGTCGGTCGTGATGGCAATACCCGTCTTCCAGCCCAAGTCTTGCTATGGCAAATGGAACTCTATCTATCCATTCTTGACTCCATGCTCGTTAGCCTTCCGCATCCCGTAGGGCTGCCCGAAGGCTTCGAATCAGAGTTGGTCGAGGAGATGCTCCGCTACATCCTGCCAAATATTCCGGCGCACTTGATGGCTGTCGCCAGCAGGACGCCGCGCCCTAAATGGGAAGCCAGCGCACGCAATGGTCTTAACCCGATCGTCACAGTTGCCGACGATGATCCGGAGTACAGTGGTTGGATTCGACTTGGCTTCTATGAGGAGGAGCATCCTCAAAACTCACGTATAAAATCGGATCGGCAGCGAATGATTATTCGTATGGGCGGGATTGTCGCAGTGCATCCTGATGAAGATATCCCGCCCGATGCGTGCCCTTTCAACGAAGGGTATGTTGAGGACTGGTTGATCAGTGCGGGCAGTCCAGATGAGCTAATGGACGAGCGTAGTCTTTGGTTAGTAAACCGGGTCCCGATTGATGACTGGTTGGGAAGGACTTCATTACTGGTCCCTCCGGCAAGTCTTCAAATGCTCGCTGATCTGCGACATTGCGGATACGCAGGCTCTATGAGATGGGTGGATACCGCCGGAAACCTTGCGGTGGTTCAACGTACGTGGCGAGTGCGGAGCGATCAGATTTCAGTTGAGGACTCGTACTGCGTAGAGGGGTGTGACGTACTGATGCGACCGGATCTACTACCTACGCTACACCTAGCGTATGGGCCTTGGTTAACGGAGTTGAGTCAGGTCATGTGACCTTTGTCGTGAGTGGCAGCAAACGACCCAGAGTGTTTAAAAACACCTTTGCGAACACTTGCTATGATTTCTGAGGATTTCATCGCAGGGATCGCCCATGAAGCGCTTTATCCAAGGTGAACATCGAGGGCAAGGCACCTTACTTCCCGAGAGCCTCGACGACTACGTCAGCGATACCAATCCGGTGCGCGTAGTCGACGTCTTTGTCGACGAACTCAACCTGGTCAATCTGGGTTTTGAAGGTCCATTCCAGCCGATACTGGCCGGCCTGCTTACCATCCCGCGATCTTGCTGAAGATCTACATCTATGGCTATCTCAACCGCATCCAGTCGAGCCGACGTTTGGATCGAGAAGCCCAACGCAACGTCGAGCTGATGTGGTTGACCGGGCGGTTGATGCCGGACTTCAAGACCATCGCCAACTTCCGAAAAGACAACAGCAAGGCCATCCGAGGCGTCTGTCGGCAGTTCGTTGTGCTGTGTCAGCAATTGGGACTGTTCGGAGACCACCTGGTCGCCATCGATGGCAGCAAATTCAAGGCCGTCAACAACCGCGACCACAATTTCACCAGCGCCAAACTGAAGCGGCGAATGGAAGAAATTGAATCGAGCATCAGCCCCTGATTCCCAAGGCTACAAAACGGCCTGCTCACTATACCGGTGGGACAAGTGAGCGTAACCCAGATGTGATAACGTCTCGTGCCTCAGCAAACCGCGTAGACAAAGGAGTTCGTGTGGATAGGGATTGGGTAAAAGATCTGATTGAGAATTTTTCTTCGGCCACGATCGGTGACATGGACATCCCGAAGCTAATCAACGACAAGCACCTGAACACGCCCAATCGACTGTTCAAAATCAGAGCCTGCGGCGAGTTTGCGCTGAAGAACCTGGCTGAGAAAACCCTCTATCTGGGCGTAGCCAATGAATTCAACGATCCCTACGACACGGCATTCTGGGTTGACTACCGGAAGCTCGCTGCTTGGGAAAAACTCGATGAACTTGGCTTTAGCGATGATCAAGTCGCCACTGCGCTTGAATCCGAGGATCCGATCTCAGCTGTAGTAGCATTGGTTTCGGCTCAAGAGCCCCCAATCATGAACGTTGCTCACTGGCTCCATGAAGTCGGAGTCTTAGCGCCAAATCACCAGGCCGGGCAGCTCCCATGGCTAATTGACCAGCTCAAAAGCAGCTACAAAATCTGCAGCTTGAGCGAGCGTGTGGATTCGGTGTTGATGTGGAGCCACTATGGCTACAACCACACTGGCTTTGCCATGGAATACGACTTCACAGGGCTTCATCGGAATCAGCTTCCGACCCCTCACGCTATGGCCCGTCGCATACACAAATCAACTGTTCGACGTCACGCACATTCTCAGAGCCCAACGCCGGGAGAAAAACTACAACGAGCTTTATGGAATTGCCGCCTCGTTGTGCAAGGCTGTCGATTGGCAGTACGAGCGAGAGTGGCGTTTAGTGGTTCCAGACGACGATAGTGAGGTCAAAGGCTTCAATGTTGCTGCGCCCCTGAAGGCCGTTCATCTTGGGGCTAGAATCTCGGATTCTCATGCGCTCGAGATCTTGAGGATATGCGGTGAAATCGACATCCCGGTCTACAAGGTCACGCTTGCGCCTAACGAGTACCGGATGATCTCGGAGCCTACTAACCTGGACGATTGGTGTTCCTATCGTTGAAGGAGAGGTGCCAACGTACCTGGTAGACACCATCGTCCCTAGTTTCTAAATTTTGAAGGGGGCTGTGCGAGACCCTTACGCATCATTTCACGGGAAATCACAATCAGGGGACTTGCATGGACGTGAAGTGGGAACCGTTGGTTTTAAAAAAAAAACACTGGGCTAGATTCCCTTCGGGGCTACCTGACAGAAGAAGGGAAGCTGTTTGTGGAGAACACGCCGGACGCTAACCTCGTAGGCTTTATGCCTGGTGCATGGCGTCCGACGGCCGAAGCTGTGAAAAATCCTGAGAATGCCCTTATCGTCGCGGGCCCACAGCCGTTTGTGGGGGAATGGCTGTGTGAGGGTCGGGACAATGAGCACGCAGACGCATACACCTATCCGTCATTCATTTTCTACCGAAAATGATGATGGCGGACTAAGTCCTAGCCTCCGACCTGTTGTCTGGGGAAGCCAAGTCCCAGATTCGGTCAAGTAAACCCATCATGAGTGTTCCCAAGAACGACCGCGAAAGCCAATTACATGGGCGGCGAGCTGGGATTGCTGCGGGTTTGAAGGGGAGGGATAGCAAGAGCTTCACGAGCCGCTACACCACACTGCTTGTGAAACTCGATCGGGATTTACGGTTCTAGTCCGAGCGCTTGCCTCATTCGGATGATCGCCATATCCGCCTCGCCGTTGGGCAGCGTCTCCGCTCGATACGGGACGTCTAAGGCTGACATATAGCAGGGCGTGGTTCGGCTCCAGCGTTGGCACCACTACGTGCCAGATCGAGCACCACTATTTTTACACGCCCTTGTGCGAACGCCTGGCAACGCTCTTCAAGCATCTTCGACATTTCCTCCGCAGAGGATGGACGACGCGAAAGAACACGAATACGCCGGTAGTCAAGGAGGAACTGCAAAAACTCTCTATATCAATGCTCTCTGAGATGGCTATATTGTCCATGTCCGAAAGTAATACGACGATGTCATAACAGGGAGAAGTGGTAGACATGGCTCCAGCTCCAACGGCTAATGACATTGCGGTGCGTGAGGTGCTTGAGAAACTCGAGTCCGATTTCGCTCCGGCTGCCAGCGCGGTCGCGAATGGCGAATTTGCGCTATGGGTAGGCTCAGGGATTTCAAGGCAAGCTCCAAACCTCGGTAACCTCATAGAACGAGCATTCGATTATATTCGAGAGAGGGCAGTTGCAGTTGAGACTGCCGCTGCGTACTTGCCCGCACTTGAAGAAGCCCTCGGGCTTGCTGAGATAGAGCCCGCGACAGTTCAGGCGCAGTACGTACAACCGCTCGCGTCTTGGCCAGAGCATGACAGCATCATTGACCGGCTCTGGAACAAGTACGCGCGTGTTCTTGACATTCGTATCGTGGGAACGAACGCTGATTTTATCCTGTGGGATGCGATCAATATCAGGCTGGCCTTCCAAGATCCCGCGCCGCCTGCCGCCGAACATCTTTGTATTGGGATCCTAATTCTAGAGGGGGCAGTACAGTCGGTCGCCTCGGCGAATTGGGACGGATTTATAGAGGCGGCGGTCGATCGTTTGAGCAACCGTGTTCCTGGTGTGCTGCAGGTGGTCGTTGACCCCGACCAGCTTAGGGGGCCTGCCGGGCGGGCACGATTGCTGAAGTTTCATGGCTGCATTGTGCATGCTTCGCGTGAGCCATTAGTTTTTCGCCGATTCTTAACCGGAAGCTACACCCAGATAATGGATTGGCCGGAGAAGCCTGAGTTCTTAGCTATGTGCAATGCTGTAGTCGGGCTTGCAACAGCTCAAAAAACGCTCGTGCTCGGACTATCGATCCAAGACAACAATCTCCAGACTCTTTTCGCGCGAGCCAAGGCGGCGCATGCTTGGCCTTGGCCGTGTGCACCGGCTGCTCCAGCGCATATCTTCTGTGAGGATAAGATCCAGCAGGGACAGCGAGATGTGTTACGCCTCTCTTATGGTGAGGCATACAACGAAAATGCCGCTGCCATTCATGAAGCTACGCTGCTGCGCGCCTGGGGTGAAAAGGTATTAATCGCGCTTGTTCTTAAGGTCCTCGGCGATAAGATCACTGCATTAATGCAGCTTGCTCTTACCGAAATCGGTAAAGGCCTGGTTGCAAGCGAACTCGAGCCTTTCCTGAAGTCGTTACGAGATAACATGGCAGAACTTGCTGTTCCCACTCCTGGGGATTGGAACCGAACTGACGTTGTAAACCAAGCTGTCAGGCAATGGTCCCGTATGCTCTCTTTGTTTCGAAGTGGCCGCCTACCTTCAAACGCGGACGCTTACGAGACGCTAAGCAACTCAACTCTCAACCTCATCGCCACTGACCAGAACGCCAAAGCTATGGGTTTGGGACGTCTTGGGGTCGCCTTGTCGCTGTTGCAATGTGGGCGAGAAACGGGGCTTTGGGATATTTATAAACCCGCGGATGAAGATCTGAAGTCAGGGGCAATATCTGCGTGCGCATTACGTCCTGACGGAATAAATCGACCAATTTTTGTCGTGAAGTCGGCCACTGAGGCGATTGCTTTAAAAATGAACGGTGGATTCGCCGACAACAATGCAATCATCCTACATGCTGACGATGCCTGGTATCAGATGGGCGGGAACGGAGGGAGTGCGAGACGCGTCCGTGCTGCTCCGGGACGAACCGGACGCATTGGCGAAACGCATGTCAGCCTCGGTAATCTACTCGCGAACTGTGGTGATGCCGCGACATTACAGCAGGAGTTTGTTAAGGAGATGATGCTGTGAGTGTTGCACCTATCATACATGCGATTCAGGAGCGACTTCACGGCGCTGATTACACTGACTTGACGATCCCTTTCAAGGTTGCTGGTGTGGAGTTCGCGTTCACCGCTGCGATGCGTGGCCACGATGGTAGGGCGCTAGATCTAGTGCTAGTGGTCGACACAACAACGGGGGAGAACGGGGACCGCGAAGGCGCAAGTGTCAAACAACGTGTCGAAGCGTTAAGTCGCGCGCTCGACGTAACCGGCTCACGTTATGTGGTAACGGTAGTCCTTGCAGGTGCAGTGCTGGTGGAGGGGATTGAGGCTCTGTCTGAAATCTGCCGTGTACTGCATGTCGAAGGAGTCTCACTTGATGATCAAGGGAGGCCGACAGGCGAGGCTGCGCAACGCCAGTTGGACGATTGTATACGTGTGCTACTACCGCTTACGCTTCCTGCTCCGATAGGACAATCCCCAACTGGTAATGGCCCTGCCTTAGAACAGCTTATTCTTGCGCTTTCCGCAAACACTAATAGCGAACTGATAGATGCTGTTATCGCCGCATCAACAGACGGAGAACAAGCGGTGATCGATACCATTTCACAGGTGATCAGCGGTGCCTTCCAATCCGATCTGGGAGCGAAGCAGTCTTGAGCGATTTCATTCTTAAAAGCCTCGACATCAACAATTTCCGAAGCATCCGCGGAAAGATTCATGCACCGCTTGACGCCAAGGTTGTGCTTATCCATGGTGAAAACGGTGCGGGAAAGACGAGCATTCTTTCAGCTATCGAGCTCGCCCTGACAGGGAAGGTTCATTCGCTGGAGCGTGCTGATCCCAGCTATGAGAAGCAACTACTTCATCGATCAGCTTCTGAGGGCAGTGTTCTGTTGTGGGCCCTCAGCGGAATTTCAGAACAAAGTTTCAACGCTACTCTCAATGTAACCGGTGCGCAGTCCATCAACGCGCTTGACAATATGCGTGCGACATTCTTCCGTGAGCGGGCATTCCTACCGCAGGCTCTGCTTGGTCAGTTGCTTCAGATCTATCAAGAAGCGGGGCACGATGCGACATCCCCCCTAGCTCAATTTGTAGCCAAACTTCTAGGACTGGATCGCCTTGACGCGCTCGAAGCTGGGCTAAAGCCGCTTGCAGATGTGCGCAACGTCCGCAAAAGTGTGGAAGGCTGGCTTACTGCGGAAAATGAAAAATTACGCCTAGATCGCCTGCTCACCGAACAACGCAAGGCACACTCAGTTTTAGACGAGCAAGTTCAAACCGTGGCTGATGAGCTTGCAATCCTCTGTGCGGAGTTGGAATTATCCGTGGAGGTGCGGGAAGAAACACTCGATGAAGTTACCACTAGCCTTTCAGATGACAAAGACGCGGATGCTTTTTCACTGCTGACGGACCAGCAACGAAAACTAGCTTCCATTCGGCGTGAAATTGAGGGGGCGCAGGCTGCAACCGGAACCACCGTGGACCTCATTACTATTGGCGCGGATGAAGCCAGTGAGGAGTTTTCGCATTGGGAAGCGACATATGGAGATCAAGTCAAATCTCTACGCAGTCGTGTCGAAGAGGTGTTATCAAATATTTCGCTTCCAAGCGACCCGGAGCAATTCGCAGAAACGGCACTGGTGCGATTAGGCACTGAGCAGCAGCATGTTTCTGAACGTGTTACTCAAGCACGGACTGATATTGCAGGGCGCGCGAAAGCGCAAGATGAACGTGATGTGGCTCTGCGCCAGAGGAACACGATAGATGAAGAAGTCGTTCTTTTATCCAGTAGTGCTGGCAGTCTGGCGGCGGCACTTTCGGAGCTGACATCATTTATTGCTGATGATACGTGTCCAGTTTGCGATCGAAATTTCACCGAAACGGGCTTGGCTCCGTTAAGCGAACATGTCCATGACAAGGTTCGAAGTTTATCTGCATCGGCAGAGCGATTACTGACACTCGGACGTGCGCGCAGTGAAATGCAAGTCGCCATTGAACGACTGGAGCGAGACATTGAGACGATTGCGGCGCGCAGTCCTGAAGAGAGTGACCTAGCTAACCTTGACCGGCGGCTAGCTGTTATCAATGTTCTGATCAGCGAACTCAAGAGTATTTTCGACGCATTGCAGTTGGGTGGAAAATTACGCGCGGCCGATGTCGCCGCGCGTCGTTCAGTGAGCGACGCCCAGATCCGCGATGTTTCTCTAGTCGCAGCGCACGACATTTTGAATGATTTTGCGCTTTCAATTCGCGCACCTGAGTTAGGTGAAGGAGAGTCCTTCGAGGCCGGAGCGACTAGGTTGGAATCGCTTTTGGCTACCCAGGCGGCGCGATTTGAAAAGCGTCTTTCATTGCGGCGAAAGGCTGCCGATTTAATCGCTACGATTCGCGCCGCGATTAGGCAACGATTAGAAGTGGATGCAAGGATTTCTGCCGATGACGAATCTTGGAAATCCGCTAACGTTGCCCTCGAGCGGGCGCAAGTCCTACGCGAGCAGGGCAACACGATCCGTAGTGCCGTTGATAAGGTGCGTTCCGCAATTATTCGTCGGGAATTCAATGATCGGCTCAACCTTGTGTGGCGCGATCTCTTTGTACGCTTGGCGCCAGGCGAACCATTTGTACCGGCATTTCGCATTCCAGAATCATCCACTCAGAGGCTACAGCCTAAATTAATTACTGAGCATAGAGATGGCGGCGAAGCCGGTGGGACACCAGGTGCAATGCTGAGCGCAGGTAATCTTAATACCGGAGCCCTCTCGTTGTTTATCGCCTTGCATCTATCAGTCCCGCGTGATCTACCGTGCCTCATTCTCGATGACCCGGTGCAATCGATGGACGACGTGCATATCGCCCACTTCGCGGCACTTCTGAAGACCTTGTCAAAGGAACATGGTCGGCAGGTTGTAATAGCTGTCCATGACCGCCAACTCTTCGAGTACCTCAAACTAGAGCTCAGTCCTGCATTCCCCGAGGATAGCCTCCTGACACTTGAGCTATCACGAGGTCCTCGTCGAGATAGCGTGTGCATCTCGGAGCGGTTCTCGTTCAAGCAAGAGACTGCGCTTCATGCTGTCGGTTAATTCTCGATCTCTCAAAGAGGTGCTGACGCGCCTCCCAACGCAATGTGCGAGTGAGATTGCGAAGGTGACCTGCCTGCTATTTTTTGTGGACGATTAGGTGATCTGAACCTGCTGAAGAGAAAGCGCTAGCCATATGATTAGCAGTCATGAAGTGCCTATCTCGCCGCGCAAATTTCAAGCGCGCCATTGAAGGGCAGGTTGGCGGCAAGCGGCCAGCGAACACACCTTGCACAGATCAGGCAGGCATCCACTGACGCGGCAGCAGTTGCTCGATCTCGCTGGCTCGCTGCGTTGGTAACCACGTCAGTACATCTTTGAGATAAGCATACGGATCATGCCCATTGATGCGCGCTGACTGGATCAGGCTCATGATCGCCGCCGCCCGCTTGCCGCTGCGCAGCGACCCAGCAAACAACCAGTTCGACCGCCCAAGCGCCCACGGCCGGATCAAGTTCTCGATCTGGTTGTTGTCGATGGGCACAGCACCATCTTCTAGGTAGCGCGTCAGCGCTACCCAGCGTTTAAGGCTGTAATCCAGAGCCTTGGCCGTGGCAGAACCCTCGGGCACAAGTTCGCGTTGGGCCAGCAACTACTCATGCAGTTTTTCAGCGATGGGCACTGCTGTTTCCTGGCGTAATCGCCAGCGGTCTTCGTCGCTCAGTTCCTTGGCGTGTCGCTCGACTTCGTACAGCCCACCAATCGAGTGAAGCACCTGCTCCGCCAACTGACTTTTATTCGCCACGTGCAGGTCGAAGTACTTGCGGCGCGCATGAGCTACGTCTGCATCGAAGGATCAGGTCCCGAGATCCAGATTAGAAAGTAGTGCTGCCGCTATTTCCAGGGCACGGCATTTCGACAATTCCGCTATGATGGCACTCTGTCCGGCATCAGGACTTGGCTGCAAGGATCGAACGTCAGATGAGCGTCCCCAAATACGACCTTCACCTCCTGGGTTGGCATAGCTTTCAGCAGTTATGCATGGCCGCAGCCTCTACGGTATTGGGTCAGACGGTCGAGACGTTCCTTGAGGGAAATGATGGAGGTCGCGACGGTGGGTTCAAGGGGACGTGGTCTCCTCAGCCAAATGAGTTGTATGAAGGCGCGTTCGTCTTTCAGTGCAAGTTCACATCGCGCCGTGATCATAATCTCACGCTGTCAGATGTAGCTGGTGAGCGTGAAAAGGTGCGCAGACTCGTCGCCAAGGGACAGTGTGATGTCTATGTTCTGATGACGAACGGCGACTGGACTGGGGAGAGCCATCTAAAGATCAAGCAGGCGTTTGAAGATGCTGGGGTCAAGCATGTTCTGCTACTGGGCTCCACATGGATCTGCGAGAAGATCCAGCTAAACAGTAACCTGCGCATGAATGTGCCTCGGCTCTATGGTCTGGGTGACCTCAGTCAGATCTTGGATGAGAGACGGTACAAGCAGACGAAGGCGCTGCTGACGGAGCTTCCTGAGCTTTCAAAGCTTGTTGTGACTGGCACCTATCGCAAAGCACTCCAGGCCCTTCAGCAGCATGGTTTTGTTCTCCTGGTTGGAGAGCCCGCTGCCGGAAAGACGACGATTGCCTCACTTATGGCCATGTGTGCGATGGATAAGTGGGGAAGTAGGGTATTGAAGCTGGAAAAGCCCGAGCAAATTCGAGATCACTGGAATACGGACGAAGCATCGCAGTTCATCTGGGTTGATGACGCCTTTGGGGCGATGCAGTACGAAGCCGACCTGGTGATGGAATGGAACCGGATACTCCCAGCGCTCTCGACGATGATCCGAGTGGGCCATCGGGTAGTCCTGACTAGCCGTGATTACATCTACAACAGCGCACGGCGTGATCTCAAGAGAACGGCATTTCCTTTGATCGAGGAAAGCCAGGTGGTCATCGACGTGAAAGATCTGACCACACGAGAAAAGTCAGAAATCCTCTACAACCATGTGAAGCTTGGCAACCAACCGCGGCGGGTTCGGACGGCTTTAAAGGAGTTTCTTCCTGCGGTGGCAGCTCACAGTCGGTTCGCTCCCGAGACAGCTCGGCGCCTGGGCAGTGTTGAATTCACCAGGGCCCTCAAGATCGACCAAAGAAGTATCGATGAGTTTGTCGCCAAGCAGGAGCGATGGCTCGTTGAGACAATGCAGGGCATGGATGACGAAAGCCAGGCCGCATTGGCTTTGCTTTACATGAAGCACGGAGCAATCGAAAGCCCGGTAAACCTCTCAGGGGATGAGGTGAAGACAATTGAAAGATTGGGCGGTAACCAAGCCGGTTGCATCCGTGCGCTTGAGAGTCTCCGGGGAAGCTTTGTACAAGTGGCAGATACTGCTGAAGGACGCTTTTGGCGGTACAAGCACCCAACGATTGGAGATGCATTTGCGTTAATACTCGCCCAGAGTCCTGATCATCTGCAGATTTTTGTAGATGGCACACCTCTTGAACAGTTGATGGAACTTGTGACGTGCGGCGATACGGGCATTCAGAATGCGACGATTTTGCCCTCGAGCATGTTTGCAGCGATCGCACAACGATGCTATCAGTACGTCACTTTTGGGGCCGACGTGGAGCGTATGAGGCGGGGCAGACTGTACTCTTTCCTGCTGCGCAGGACTGACCACGTATTCCTGGCCATGTACTCGAAAACTGATGGAGAATTGGCCTCCAGCCTGGTTCGAGATTTCGCGAGAAACCTATTCACGAAGTCGTCTGACCTGGCTCTGCGCTTGCTTCGGCAAGGTCTTTTACCGGAGTCAGCCAGAGATGCTATCTCGACCAAAATTCACGGCTTTGTGTTCGATGAGGATGACCTTGGGTACATCTACGATCAGGACATGCACGAGTTCTTTAGTGACCAGGAGCGGGAAGACTTCTACAGTGATGTACTGAAGCATGTCTTGCCTGACCTCGATAGGATCCGCCGGTCTCAGCAGGAAACGTACAGCTATGAGGAAGATCCTGATTACCACCTTTCTGATTTCGTTGATCAGCTAGAGGGAATACGTGCCGCGTTCCCTGAATGGCCCGGTGTGGATGATGTGGTCGATACCCAAAGGTGCCGAGTTGACGATTGGGTAAATGAGGTATCACAGGAGCGGGGAGCAGAGCCTGCAGTTGGCCGAAGCGATTTGATTCGTCCATCTGCACAAGAGGGCGGTCGAAACATCTTTGACGATGTCGATCTCTAGACCAGCTAAACGAGGGTATGCCGGTACCCGATCAAGCTTTTGAGTAACGAACTCTCAACGCTCAGAACGACATAAAGTCATGGGCGGAGAGAAGCGACCTCTGGGACGAGATCAGCTTTATGGTGATGTAGATGGCAGTCCGCCACTTTTCGACATCATCTCGCCGTGAAAAACGGAAAATGAGGTGACTTAATCACCTCAATCTGGACAAGAGATCGATACAAATCAAAATTGTTAGCTGGGTCAAACTCGTGGTCGGCGGTGTTCATCGCAGTCGCAGCCGCTATAACCCAGAAGGATGCTGTTGTAGTTTCTGGGTTTCACTTCAACTTTCGTGTGGATGCATTTGAACCTATAAGTGACGTGTTGAGACGCAGTTTTCCACTCGGTATCCACTAAGTTCAGGCCAATGACTCGGGCCCTCTCTCGAAGCGCCTCAAGGTATTCACTACCCTTTGCTTTCATCGTGTGTCGGCGTCGCTCTTTCACTTCTGGATGATTTCTCGCGCAGCGGGGACAGCACTTCCACTTTGCAGCTTCACGCACGATATAAGGCGCTTTAAAATCGTTGTCGCATATCTTGCACTGCCATGAGTAGGTATGCCATTTCCCGTACCATGCCGTTTCTTTCACGCTGAGGTTATGTTCCTCCGCCAGTGCCAGCAGCTTTTTTTGGCCATTCAGGTTGAGCATTGGAATGTGCGATAGCAGCAGCAAATGCTCTGGAACAACGCATTGCTTTCTCAGCCCGACCTTTTCAATGCCTTCCATAATCTTTTTCCTCACATCTGCAGCCTGAAACGGATACATGAACTCGTTTATCACAATTAGTTTGATTTCCAGCTCTCTGCACATCACAGCCTTCTGCTCATCTCGCTGAAGCTGGCGCTGGTAGCTCGCTTCCGTGCGGTGTCGGGCTTTTTGGGAGTGCCATGCGCCTTGGTATTCGAACGCGATTTTGTACTGCGCGTTGTATCCATCCAGTTCGAGGCTGGCGTGGGGCTGAATCAAGTGGGGATGATCTTTCTGCTTAAATCGCCGTTTCTGCAGCGAAAATCCGAAGCCTTCTTCAAGAACACTCCGAGTAATCGCCTCGCCAACGAAAGGAGAGCAATTGGGGCAGCTTCGACCACTAAAAATTTTCTGCGGGACTACGTTTACCTCATGGCCTTCATTGCAGCGAACCAACATGGATTCACCCTGGCTCTTGTAATCATGCTCTGGGGTAAGAAGGCTGAAACCATGTTCGGCCAATTTTGCTTGGACTTCTATGTAAGGTTTGCGGTAGCGCAGTCGAGAAATGTCTCCCTTGCAACGCTGGCATCCTGAGGGTGCTCGGTTGCCTGTTTGTACGTGCGCCGCTGCAGACGGGGTAAATGTAAAATCATGCTGCTTGCAGTAGGCAGTGATTTTGCTGACACGTGTGACTAGCTCCTCCTCTAAGTTAGGATATTCGTACTTTCCAGAGTGGGCCGCGAAAGCCTCCTCTCTAAAGTTTTGGAGCAAGGAATTTTGGTTAGCACGGCGGTTTTGTTCGGTGGTCAATACCCGGGAATTGCTCTTGCAAACCCCACAAAACGACGTACCACGCAGATGGAGTGCGGCGCTGATGCTGCCGCGTACGCCATGCTCAACGCAGAGGATACTGACTTTTTCTTGACCACTGGCATGGCTGAAATTCGTTTGGCCGTAATCGAAGCGGTCAGCGAAGCGTTGGCGTGCCGACCTGATGAACTGGTCTTGGTAGGCGCAAATATGGCATCCCGTGCCTCCCAGATGCTCTTCAGGCTTTAATTTGAAGGCTCCGTGGGTGTGGCAGATCACTTGGCACGGCCGGGAAAACGAGATAAAGAGGTTTTCCTCGTAGCGGTACTGAGCTCGGTGTTTGCGCGTGGCGTCGATGCTAAACCTCAGAAAATCGGGGTTTCGGCTGGTTTCCAAATAACGGAGTTCGGGGGGCAAGCTGCTCACCAGCGCTGCTAAAGCAGGCTGATTTTTAAGTTCGTTTACGCAGTGGCGACAACCACCGCCTGAGAGCAGAGCACTCGCAGTTAAGCTCCAGCTATGTCTATGTCGACTGCAGAATGCCTGGACAATGGTTTTGAAGCCTGACCAGGCACCGAATCGGACCGAAAGAATCGAGCCAAATTTCTGCTCGATACGCGACCGAAGTACTGGCTCGGTGATCTTGAGATTATCAGCCACGCACTTCTTGCACTTACTACCGCTCGCGTGTCGCTTGGCGCGTTGAGAGAACACGCCATGCTTGGGACAAATGATGCGAACGTTCTTGCCAAATCCCACGTAGCTCTCGGGCTCATACCGGTAGTAACCGTTATGCGTCAAATTTGCCCTAGTCAGGAATTCCTCATACTTCACGCTCCGCTGGTCGTACAGCTCCGCGTTGCTCTTTTTTAACTTTGCACTCTTGCAGGCAGGGCAGCCACCGCCTTTCAAATGGACCTCGGGGAGTTGCCAGAACTCGATGCAGTGCTTAAGGCAGTATATGAGTACTTCTGTCTTGGCATTGACATATACCAGTTTGCCGTAATCGAAGGCTTCACCGTGCCTGGCTTTGGCCTCGGCGATGAAGACCTCCCGGGTCTTGCCATGTCGAGCCCTCGCGCTGTCAGCCTTGCATTGCCTGCAGCCGCCCTTCTTGCGCAGGTGGTGATCGGGATTTATCTCTACTTTTTCGGGGGGATTGTGCCTCAGGCAATGAAGAACTACAGGTGTGCTCGCCGAGTGCCAGAGGGTCTCGACGTAATGGAACTGCTGGCCAAATTTCGCCTTGGATTTTGCGATGAAAGCCTCGGTGTCCTTAATACGGCTGATGACTTTTCTCCTTGAAATCAATCTGAGCGGCAAATCTTAGCAGAGCATTGAGTTGACGGCTGGACGGCAGTGCCGCCAGAAATACAAGCGGTGGCAGCACTGCTGTCGTCTGCTTATTCCATTCACACAGCGTGTGTCCAGGGCACGTGGTTTTTGATAGACAAATATTCTCCAATCCACAGGTATTATGGAAATTACATATTTGTACATGCAATATTCATATGATGGATAGTTTCGAGGGGCAGGGCCGTGCGGCACAGATGCGCTCAGTAGACTGACCATGGCTGCGGTAGATCATGGTTTTTGGTTTGGCTTGAAGTAAGGATGTGCTAACGCTGTTGCCTATCCAGAAGGCCAGCGAAACCGGGCAACTGCTGCCGCATCAGTGGATGCCGACCTGACTTACGCAAGGTGAGTTGGGCGCTTGCTTACGTGGGCCCTCAGGCTGGGGGCATCCTTTTCAAACCATCCAAAGTATGCCCTCAGATGTGCCCCCAATGTAGCAATCCACTGGAAGTGAATGGAGCTCCATGGTTTGTGGAAAGGCAAAAATGATCAGATGAACAGCCTGCCCGACGACGCCTAGAGACTCTCAGGGTCCCCAAAGAACATCTGAATCCTCGACCGCAACCAACGCTCGCCCGGGTCGTTATCTTGCGAGCCGCGCCAGGCCATGTGCAGCTCAAAACTGCGCACCGGCAACGGCGGATCTTCAGCCCGCACCCCGCCAGCGGCTGTCAGCGCTTCAGCCGTGTAGTCCGGCACGGTCGCCACAATATCAGTGCCGCTGATCAGCGTGCTCAGGCCGTTGAACTGCGGCACCGCAAGCACCACATGACGTTTGCGTCCGAGTTTTTCCAACTCTTCATCTATGAAACCACTCAGGTCGCCTGCGAATGACACCAGCGCGTGAGGCCGTGCGCAGAAGTCATCCAGGCTCAACGGGCCGGGGACGGTGTCGGCACGCAACAGCTTCGGCAAGCTACGCCGCAGCACCTTGCGCTTGGCGTTGGCCGGCAGGTCGGCGGT
Source organism: Pseudomonas sp. ASL7 (assembly GCF_056680375.1). Taxonomy (NCBI): domain Bacteria; kingdom Pseudomonadati; phylum Pseudomonadota; class Gammaproteobacteria; order Pseudomonadales; family Pseudomonadaceae; genus Pseudomonas; species Pseudomonas sp. ASL7. The sequence goes on from NZ_CM155279.1 coordinate 1,403,066, forward strand.
GTAGCTGACGCCGATGGAAATTTCGCCCGAGGCCAGCAGGTTCGGCATCAGGATGTAGTTGGCCCGACGCACCACCAGCACGATCCCCGGCGATTCGGCACGCAGGCGTTTGAGCAGCATCGGCAGCAGGGCGAATTCGACGTCGTCCGAAAGGCCAATGCGGAATACCGCCGTGCTGGTGGCGGGATCGAATTCCGCCGCACGGCTGACCGCGGTGGAAATCGAATCCAGTGCAGGGGAGAGCAGGGCGAAGATTTCCACCGCGCGGGCGGACGGCTCCATGCTGCGCCCGGTGCGCACGAACAACGGATCATCGAACAGCCCGCGCAGGCGTGAGAGCGCCGCACTGATGGCCGGCTGGCCGAGGAACAGTTTCTCCGCCGCGCGGGTCACGCTGCGTTCGTGCATCAATGTTTCGAATACGATCAACAGGTTCAGGTCGACACGACGCAGGTCATTACGATTCATCTGGAGTCCTGGCAGAGTCAGCAAGCTTGACGTGAGCGGCCATATAAGAACAATGGCCGGCATGAATCTTACGGGTAAAGGCTGGTACTCTGCACCGAGTAATTCAGTTTTCCTGAAAAGGCTGTTTCGGTTTTTTTGGCATTTGACGATGCCGCCGGTGCTACGGAATCAATGACAGGCATGTCGACTATTAATAGCCACTGATGGTCTTGGGTACAAAGCCCAGATAGAGTTCATGGCATTAGAGGTTTCTTTGACGAGGTTTGCGATGTCCCGCACGATCCGTTTTCACAAGTTTGGTCCAGCCGAGGTGCTCAAATGCGAAGAGCATCCAGCCGCTCTGCCTGCGCCGGGCGAAGTGCAGGTGCGCGTCGAGGCGATTGGCATCAGCTGGTACGACATTCTCTGGCGTCAGAACCTGGCCTCGTCCCATGCTCGTCTACCTGCAGGCCTGGGCCATGAAATGTCCGGCATCGTCACCGCAGTCGGTGAGGGCGTCGATGACCTGGCCGTCGGTGACAAGGTTGCCAGTTTCCCGGCCCAAAGTGCGAACGACTATCCAGTCTACGGCGAGCAGATCGTCATGCCTCGCTCGGCACTGACCCGCTACCCGGACGTGCTCAGCCCGATTGAAGCCAGCGTGCATTACACGCCACTGTTGATCGCCTATTTCGCCTACGTCGATCTGGCACGGGTCAAACCCGGGCAATTTGCCTTGGTGACTGACGCCAGTCACTGTGCCGGGCCTTCGTTCGTACAGCTGGGCAAGGCCTTGGGCGTGCGAGTGATTGCCGCTACCAAGACGGCTGAAGAACGTGAATACCTGCTGTCCCTGGGTGCCGAGAAAGTGATCGTCACCGAAGAAGAGGATCTGCTTCTGCGGATCAACAAAATCACCGATAACCGCGGTGTGGATGTGGTGTTCGATGGCCTGGGTGGCCCGCAGATGTCACTGCTCGGCGACGTGCTTGCGCCTCGCGGTAGCCTGGTGTTGTACGGCCTGCAAGGTGGCAACCAGACGCCATTCCCGGCCTGTGCAGCGTTCCAGAAGAACATCCAGTTCTTCGTGCACTGTATCGGTAACTTCACCGGTAAGCCGGAACTGGGCATCATCCAGGATCAGGTCGCACTGCAACGTGCCTTGCGCGATATCAACCAGATGACCGCCGACCGCGTGCTGCTGCCGCTCAAAACCCGGGTGTTCCCTTTTGCCGAGTTTGTCGAAGCACACCGCTACATGGACGAATGCCCATGCCGCGAACGGGTCGCCCTCCAGGTCGAACCCGCGTAACCCTCCCAACAAAAGTCCGTGCTCGCGCGGACTTTTTTGCAGCCGCGTCCCGAAATGAGACTGCCCATTGACCTGTCGATGGGGCCATTCAGCAACTGAACTGGTTTTTGCTCTCGATCTGTATCTTCTAATCAGTTTGTAAGCCTTGATAATTGAATGATTACTTTCATCTCAAGGAATGAGTCATGGCTGGGTATCAGGCTGATACTTTTCAATGCTTACCGTTGATATATGTCTGGCAAATAGTTCGTTGTTACGCAGTTTCCAAAAAACAATGGGCGACTTATTTCTTTATTTCTTGTGCTAAATGTCTGTGGGACGCTGTCAGACATTTCCTAGGATATCCCGCGCGGGCGCAAGACACCGGCATTACGCGCCTTTGCGGCGTTCCACCTGTGGTGGGGATGCGGGTGGCGCCCGAACATTTCAAATAATTACTAAAAACTTAAGTGTTAGCATTTGGCCATAAAGTCCAGTGCTTCAAACGCGTCAGGCTGTCCCGGCGGTGGCGGCTGTCGTTGTTTGCGCGATATCGAACTTACGAGCATCAGGTAAATAAAAAATGACCAATATTCATGATCAAGCGATGAACTATGTCTATCAGCAAGTACTGCAACGGTTGCTGGGTTTTTTCTCCCGGGCAGAACGCACGGCGTTACAGTTGATGATTCAGCGGCTGGTGGTCGCCGCCGGGGGCATGGAACGCATTGGCGAATACAAGGTGCTGGCCATTCAGTCCGGGTCGCGTGACAGTTGCTACACGCTTGCGCTGCTGCGTGCCGCACAACTGAGTATCGCCGGGCGGGCGCCTGTCACGTTCCAGTTGCGAGTAGCGTCCTTGGGCCTGAACGGCACCAGCTCGAAGGCCCGGGAAAATATCCATCGCAGCTATAGCGCACTGTTTCTCTACGACGATCCGCGGGTCGAAGTGTTGATGGTCGATAACCGAGAGGTGCTGCCGTTCAATCATCTCGCGCCGCTCTCGAGTGCCGGTCGTGAGTCCAACCGGTTGAACCTGCTGATGGTGGGGCATCGTCGAGTCTGGGACGGGCCGCTCGATCTGTGGGATGACGGGTATCTGGCTACCGGAGAATTCTACGGGCAAATCGCTCGTTGGGACGGCGGTGTCGACGCATTGATCAGTGGCGATACACCGCGCCAGCAGAAACAGTTTATCGATGGTTTGAAGCGCGCTGCGGCCAAGGCCGGGTTAATCGCATCGAACCACAACGAACCAGGTTATGAGGTGCTGTTCGAGCTGCTTGACGAGTTGGGCTGCGACAGCTATCGCGCGTTTTATTCCGGGCATGAGCAGGCGGCATGGCGGCCGGCCGAACAATTTGAAGCCTGTCGCCGCACTACGTTCATCGACCTTCACGATGTGTTGGTCAGTAACCTGGAAGAGCGCTGGCCGTTGCTCACCGAGTTTCTCGGTTTTCAACCGGATGAACTGACGGCTCAGCTCAGCGACAACGAGTTCGTCAGCCTCTCCATTTGCGCACACCTTCGAGGTTTGCAGGCGTGCTTCGCGCATGGGCGGAACTACGAAGCCGGGGTCGCCGAATACCTGCAACGGGCATTGGTGATGATGCGTCGCAAACGACTTCCGGAGCGTTTGTGCGAGCAAGCGGTGAAAGTGTTTGGCAACCCGGCGACGCAGGCCGATCAGCGTGCACTGGCAACGGCTGAGGTGCAGAAATATTTGGGCTTGAGTGAGGCGCAACTGGTGTGTCTGCTCTTTTCACCTTTTGTCGAGCAGGGCGCAACGCTGGAACGTTTTCTGCGCCAATGCCACCCCGGCATGCTCGTGGCGATGCCTGAATTACACCGGGCAATGCAGGGCAATCCGGTGCCGGAGCAGGTTCTGCAATGGATGGTCGATGTCAGCGGATTGCCTGTCAATTTGATCAGCACGCTTTATCGCATGGGCCCGGTGGTCACCAATGATGGCCGGGTGCCCGATACGCAAGCAGCTGGCGCACCAGCATCCGATGATGACGATGACACCGCCCAGGCAGGTGAATGGTCAGCGGGACATTGACGGTGCCGGATTCGATGAGCACTGCAGTCGGCCACTGCCCATGAAAGGGCCTCGAGAAACCGACTTTGCGTATCAGGCGGTGTATCGATACCTGACCCAGTTGATCGGCGAGCCCGCCAGCGAAGATCGCGTCCGTCTGCCATCGCTGCGGCAGTTGGCAGAACGCCTGGCGGTGTCGATTTCAACCATTCAGTACGCTTACTCGCTGCTGGAGAAGGAAGGGCGCGTGTATTCGGTCGCCAAATCCGGCTACTACGCCGTTCCGGTGTCCACTCTCAATACGTTCAGCAGCGGCAATGACCTGCTCGAAACCGTCTATGTCAACGCCAGGCGTCCCGGAATGCTGGTGTTGAGTGCCGATGAGCCGGCGTTGTTGCAACCGCTCGACAGTCCGTTGTTGCTACTTGAGAGGGAGCTGTTGCGCCAGTATCCGCGCCAACCGCAACCGGCTTCGCAACCCTGCGGCGAACTGGAGCTGCGTGCCGCACTGGCGGCACGCTATACAACGTCGCCAGTGCGCTGCTGGCATGCCGACGATGTCTACATCGGCGCAGACCTTCGCGGCGTGCTGGAAATACTGATCGCGGTGTTGAGCCTCAAAGACGCGACAATGTTGGTGGAGTCGCCGTGCGACTGGGTGATTCTGCGTTTACTCCAGGCCGCGGGCGTCAGGGTGCTCGAGCTGCCGGTAGAAGCCAATGATGGCCTGGACCTTGAGCGACTTAAGGAACTGCTGGAGTCCGAGCCGGTGCGATTGGTGATGCTGTCTTCGGGGCTGAATATGCCGCGCGGTAGCCTGGCGCCCGATGACAACCGGCAGGCCGTCGCGCAGTTGCTGGCGCGACACGGCAGTTGGGTATTGGAGAACGACTGTTACGGGGAGCTCGGATTCGAGCCAGACAGCGTGCGCTTTCGTGACCTGCTGGACCCCGATCGGCTATTGGTGTTTTCCACCTTCGAGAAAACCATCGGGCCGGAGGCACCTTACGGCTATTTGCTCTCGCGGCATCTGCGCGAGGAATTGCAACGCCACTTCCTGCTGCGTTCGTTTCGCCTGTCACCCATTCGCCAGAAAGCCATTGCTCGTCTCTACAGCAGCGGACGTATCGACCAGCACCTTCAGGTGTTACGGCGGTTGCTCAAGGATCGCAAGGTGCAGATGACTCAGCTGTTGCAGGAACGTTTGGGCGATGCCTTGCAATTCGTCGAGCCTCAGGGCGGCGCAACGATCTGGGTGCGTTCACTGCGCCAGGTTGATGTTCGTCGCGTATTCCAGCGCCTGCTCAAGCATCAGGTAGTCATTGCGCCGGGAGAACTGTTCAGTCTTCAAGGGCTGCACACGCAACATCTACGCCTGAGTCATACCTTCGCCGGCGACCATGACCTGAGCGCAGCACTGGGTCTTTTGGGGACTGCGCTGCGCCTGGAATCGATTGATTGAGGCAGCGCCAAGACATCCGCGACACACGTGGGATCGATCCCATCGCGTTACGGTCAAACTGCCAGTAAACTGCATCCCTATTCCTGAACCACTCTCTCTCAGAGGTTTTGCATGACACTCAGTCCTTTTGCGGGCAAACCGGCACCAGCAGAATTGTTGGTCGACATCCCGCGACTGGTAACGGCTTATTATACCGGCCAGCCCGATGCCGCCATCTCCACCCAGCGCGTAGCCTTTGGTACGTCCGGGCACCGGGGTAGCTCGTTCGACTTGAGTTTCAACGAGTGGCACGTTCTGGCCATCAGCCAGGCGATCTGTCTGTATCGCGAAGCCCAAGGTATCGACGGCCCGTTGTTCGTCGGCATCGACACCCACGCGCTGTCTACCCCGGCAGGTGCCAGCGCCCTGGAAGTGCTGGCGGCCAATGGCGTGACGGTGATGATCGCCGAAGGCGACGAATACACGCCGACGCCCGCTATTTCCCACGCGATTCTTTGCTATAACCGCGGTCGTACTTCGGGTCTGGCAGACGGCATCGTCATTACGCCGTCCCACAACCCGCCGCAAAGCGGTGGCTACAAATACAACCCGCCCAATGGCGGGCCGGCCGATACCCACATCACCAAGTGGATTGAAGCAAAAGCCAATGAGCTGCTCGGCAACAAGCTAGCCGGCGTCAAGCGCATCAGCTATGAGCAGGCCTTGAAGGCCAGTACGACCCATCGTCATGACTACCTCAACACCTATGTCGCCGACCTGATCAACGTGATCGATTTCGATGCCATTCGCGATGCCAAGCTGCGGCTGGGTGTCGATCCGCTGGGCGGAGCAGGGGTGCGCTACTGGTCGGCGATTGCCGAGCGTTACAAGCTGGATCTGGACGTGGTGAACACACAGGTCGATCCAACTTTCCGCTTCATGACCGTCGACTGGGATGGTCAGATCCGCATGGACCCTTCGTCCAGTTACGCCATGCAGGGTCTGATTGGATTGAAAGAGCGCTTCGATGTGGCGTTCGCCTGCGACCCCGACCATGATCGCCATGGCATCGTGACGCCGTCCGGTGGTTTGCTCGCGCCGAACAACTACCTCGCGGTGTCGATCGACTACCTGTTCCAGAACCGGCCGCAGTGGCGCGCCGATGCGGCCGTGGGCAAAACCGTAGTCAGCAGCGGCTTGATCGATCGCGTTGCAAAGCGTTTGGGGCGACGCCTGTACGAAGTGCCGGTTGGCTTCAAATGGTTTGCGGATGGCCTGTTTGACGGCTCGCTGGGCTTTGGTGGCGAAGAAAGCGCCGGGGCCTCGTTCCTGCGCAAGGATGGCAGCGTCTGGTGCACCGACAAAGATGGCTTGATTCCGGCACTGCTGGCGGCAGAGATGACTGCCCGCACAGGTCGTGATCCAAGCCAGGCCTATCGTGCACTGACTGACGAATTGGGCGAACCGTTTTCGGTACGCGTCGATGCCAAGGCCAATCCCGAGCAGAAAGCACTGCTGAGCAAGTTGTCGCCGAATCAGGTCACCTCGACTCAACTGGCGGGCGAAACGATCCAAAGCATCCTCAGCCACGCGCCGGGGAACGACCAGGCCATCGGCGGCCTGAAAGTCATGACCGAAAATGGCTGGTTCGCAGCGCGTCCGTCGGGCACTGAGGATATCTACAAAATCTACGCCGAAAGCTTTGTGAGTGACGACCACCTCAAGCAGTTGGTGGCGGAAGCCCAGACGTTGGTGGATGGCGCTATTTCTGCGAAGTGATTGAGTCCGCTTTCGCGAGCAGGCTCGCTCCCACAGGATTGCGCATATCCCTGTGGGAGCGAGCCTGCTCGCGAAGGCGCCGGACCGGATCAGTCAATAAAAAAAAGGGGCGACCATCACGGTCGCCCCTTTTTTTGTCCCGCGTTTACCCGATCAAGCCAGATCCACCAGAACAATTTCACTGTCCTCGATGGCGGTCACTCGCAACACCTGCTCATCCGCAATCGCAACACCATCTCGAGCGTGTGCACGCAAGCCATTGACTTCAATCACGCCAGTGGCCGGCACGAGGTAGGCACGACGTCCACTGTCCAGGTGATACTCGGCGGACTCGCCGGCCTTGAGGTTCGCCGCCACCAGTCGCGCATCGGCACGAATCCGCAGGCTTTGATCGTCACCGGCCTTGCCGCTGGCCAGTGTCACGAAACCTTCGCGCTGGCCTTTCGGGAAAGGTTTCGCGCCCCACGAGGGTGCCAGTCCGGTTTCGTTCGGAATGATCCAGATCTGGAAAATCCTGGTTTCGGTGGCTTCCAGGTTGTACTCGCTATGGGCGATCCCCGTGCCGGCACTCATGACCTGGACGTCGCCCGCTTCGGTGCGGCCCTTGTTACCCAGGTTGTCTTCATGGGTGATCGCGCCTTCACGGACGTAGGTAATGATCTCCATGTCCCGGTGCGGGTGTTTCGGGAAACCGGTGCCGGAGGCAATCACGTCGTCGTTCCACACTCGCAGGTTGCCCCAATTCATCCGTTTTGGGTCATGGTACTCGGCGAACGAAAAGTGGTGATGAGCATCCAACCAGCCATGATGGGCGCCGCCCAAGGCATTGAAAGGTCTGAGTTCGAGCATGATCGTCTCCTGAAAAGAGGGGTTGATGGCGAGTATCATCCATCAAGAACTAATCGATAAAAAGCGTAAAAAATGCCTCAATACAATCGATAAAATTGATCTTGGTTCACCTCGAAATGCTCTCAGCCAACCTTCACTTCATCGCATAAGCCAATGAGCTATAAGCATTTCACTAGAACTCGGCGGCAAATGCAGACACCATAGCCCCCAGCAGCCTCACACCCTGGAGACAGTCCGCGTGCCGCAACACACCCCCGATCTTCCTCCTGAACTTCGCCCCCTGGCTGAGATGCCATTGCTCAAGCGTCTGGCCGCCCGGTTCTTTGGCCATGGCCTGACCCGCCTGCGCGCACAGCACCGCGCGTCCTGGCTGCACGGACAGGCCGACGGCTTCCGCAGTGGCCATAGCGCCGGGGTGGATTATGGCTATAAAGAAGGCAAGCTCGAGGGGTTGGAGGAAGGCCGGCAGGTCTTGTTGATACGCGACTCGCGTTCCACCGAGCACCGGCGGCCTCAGGTTGATGAAAACCTGTTTGATGATTGGCGCCTGCCCTTGAGCGCTGAGCTGAAAAAACGCATGAAGGCCGATGTCGCCCGACTGCTTGCGCCACACGCCCAGCCCAGCGCCGCTCAGTGGAAAATGATCTTCAGCGATACGCCTTCAACGTCTGTGATCGCCGGTGCCGGTGCGGGCAAGTCAACGACCCTGGTCCTGCGCATTCTGCTGCTGACCCAGTATTTGGGCTTCGAGCTGAGTTCGATGACGGTCGTGACGTTTACCCGCGAGTCGCGCAAGGACTTCATTAATAAGCTGGTCGAGTTGTTTGCACTCTGGGGGCGGACGCTCAGTGCCAAAGAGGCGCGGGAACTGGTTCGCACCTTTCACTCGCGAATTCTGCCGATGGTTCGCAGCCTGCCAGGCTTTGAGCGGCTGCAAGCCTTCGAAAACCTGAGTCTGCGCTTACAACAGGGTGATGAGGAGGTCGACAGTAATCCTTTTGACCTGCGAATCAACGACGCCCAGCGCCAGCAGCTCAACGCCTGCTTCCACAACCTGCACGCCCGTGATGAGCGTTTCCGCGATGTGATCAAGCCGTTGTCGCGGCATGCGTTGCAGCTCAAGGAGTTGGAGCGCGATCATCCGGACGTGCAAAAGCGCATGGCCGTAACCGAACTGGCCGCCAAGCGAGACGAAGAGCTTTGCGACGCCATTGAAGACCTGTGGTTTCGCGCCGATGCCTGGCCGATCAAGGGCATCGAGCCGAATCGCCAGTCGTTCGACATTAACGGCTCGACGTTTCATTGCCATGGCTACATCCCGAGTCTGGACGCGTGGGTCGTACTGGGTTTCGATCCTCGGGAAAATCCACAGCTCAGTCGTCCTGACGCAAAACTGACCCTGCGGGCAGAATGGGCCGTAAAGCGCACGTTGTTTCAAGCTTTCTGTCGTAAGCCATTGATATGGCTTGATAGTTACGAATCATCAAGACGAGTGCTGGCCTCGATTGCTGGCGATGCCAGCGCGGGGCCGGGTTTTGATTACAAGGTCAAGGGCGAGCTAGGTTCTGCGCCGTTGCTGGACTGTTTTGTCGCCGCGGCGGGGTTTATCGAGAACCTGGGGCTGGATGTACCGAACGCCGTGAGTCAAATGAGTTTTGCCAAGGACGATCCTGATCGGTTTTTTTTCGAGGCCTTGAGCCTGTTCTGGCGGGCGCTGGAAGATTATCTGCTGGATCAGAAGCCCCCGATCATGACGTATAACCGGATGTTTGCCTTGTTCAGCGAGCATTCCCCGGAAAATCTGAAGCTGCTGAGCGATGAGCTGCTCAGACCGATGTCGCACCTGATGATCGACGAATTTCAGGACGTATCGCCGCAGATCGTTTCATGGGTCCGCGCCAGCCTGGCAGAGATTCGCAGTCGTGGACCGGCCATGCACGTGGGGCGCGGCGCCCAACGTTCCTCGTTGCTCTGTGTGGGCGATGACTGGCAGTCGATCTACGGCTGGCGCGGTAGCTCACCGACGTACTTCATGGAGTTCAACAAGGAATTCCCATCGCCCAGCACCACCAAAGTCATGCTCAGCGACAACTATCGAAGCCATCAGCACATTATTGATGCCGCCGAACACATCGTTCGCGCGGCACCCGCGATCGCCGGCAAGAAGGCCAAGGCCGGCGGCGAGCCCAAGGCTTTACTGCCAGTGAGCGTGCATGATCGGGATGATCAGGGCATGGCCCGGCGTTTGATCGAGCACTACAGGCGGGGCGATTCCATCTTGATGCTCTATCGAAAAAGCAGCGATAAGCTATTGATAGAAGAGCATATTAAGTCTGTAGTTAATGTAGATTCTAGCCTGCCATACGAGGCGCGAAGGCTCAAACAACTGACCTATCACAGCGCCAAGGGCCTGCAGGCTGATGCAGTGTTCTTGCTGGGAGATTGTCAGCATCTGACCAGTTCGCCTTACAAAAATCAGGTTTACCGTATGGCGGGTCTGGGCAAAGTCGGTGATAGCGAGGCTTACGACAATGCTCAGAAAGACGAGATCCTGCGATTGGCTTACGTTGGTATTACTCGGGCGGTGAGTCATTGCTACTGGTATGTCGATGCTCAGGACGCCCAGTCGGTGAATCTGCCGAAAGCCTCTGACCGGATTGGCAAGGGCAAGGCGTTCTTTGCTGATCATCGAGAAGGCAAGACGGTGGCGTAAATCGCAGCTTCTGTAGGAGCGAGCTTGCTCGCGAAGGACTTGAGAGCAATGGGTTTATCCAGGAAGAACGCGTTATCGTTAACGTTCTTCGCGAGCAAGCTCGCTCCTACAGGTACAAGTCAATCCATGCAGGCTTGTCCGCGTTCGGGCGCAACAAAAAGCCCACGTTATGTGGGCTTTTATAGTTTTGCCTGAAGCGTCAGGCATAACTCCTGAGGGCCATTGGCGGAATGAACGCTTCAAGCTCATCCTCCACTGCTTCAATTATTCGTTCCACATCTGCTGCATTCATGACAGTCGCGCAGGGAATACCGGCAATGGCGATCATGGTCTCGCCCGTGGCACGGTCAAAAAGACGGGCGATCATACTGCCCGGCGCATCCATGCTCGCCTCGAATCCCATGGGATGAAAATGCCAGCGCATCAGCTGGCAGGCGTTTGGAAAAGTGACCTTGCTAAACCCTTTATTCATCTGTTGCCCGCCTTTCTCATCGAGCCCTTCCATTAGCTCAGGTTAGGAGGGAAGAACCTTCATTGGCTCAACCGGTGTTTGCCAATTAAAAGTAGCACCCAGATGTGAAAACAATGTGGATTTCCTCAGTCCGTTTAGCGATTGCCAGCGCTTTTTTGATGCGGGTCAATAAAAGCGGGGGGTTTGGCGAAGAGTGAGCAGAGACCAGCCATTGAAGCCAAAGCCGTTATTGGGCAAGCTCGGCCTTTTCTCGCCGAGTCCTTTATGCAATCCGATGATGATGGTCCGCAGCAAACGCACACTACCGGCGAGACGGTCATGCGGTATCACCTGTGCTGGAAACACCGGGACCTGGACGGCGTCATGGCGCTGTATCACCCGGACATTCAATACAATGACTTTTTCCAGAACCGAGCGATGGCGCTGGACGAGTTACGCGAGTATGTGCGCAGCAGCATGCCTCGCAACCCCGACGAAGCGCTGGAGCATTCGGACCGCATTCGCCTCGACGGTAATACGGCGTTCATCCAGTACCAGATGACGTTACGCGGTGGCGAAGGGCTGGTGTCTTTCCGCTCCAGTGAGGCCATTACGGTACGCGACGGGTTGATCTGGCGCGTCAACGAATATGCCTCGCTGGTGCGCGAACAACCTTTAAGCAGCGCAGCCGCAAACTCGCGCCCGGCCGCCAGCCGGCTTGGGTTGTCGCCACGCCAGCTGAGTTTCATGGCGCAAGACCTGCAACAGTACTTCCAGCATCAGCAACCTTATCTCGACCCGGAGCTTGACCTGCAGCAGGTGGCGAAGGAGTGCGGGTACAGCCGCAATCAAATCTCCTATCTGCTGAACCAAGTGCTTGGCCAAAGCTTCTACCGTTATGTCAACCGGGCGCGGTTGCAGCACCTGCTTGCGGCACTGGATAGCGCCACGCCGCCGCTGCGTATCGACGATTTGGCCTTTGCCGCCGGGTTCAATTCATTGTCGGCGTTCTACAGCTGTTTCCGTCAGCACACCGGGCTTTCGCCCAAGGCCTACGTCAAACAAATTTCTTTGCGTGCACGCGCGCAAGACAGCCTCTAAGCCTGCGCTCTAGGATCGACGCCATCGAAGTTTGAATGGCGGAGTCTTACATGCCGGCGTGGCGCACTATCAGTTTGTGGATGGACCAACTCGACGAGCCATTACTGGCACGTCAGGCGCTGGAGCAGGATCTGGACGTCGACGTTGCCATCATCGGCGCGGGATACACCGGCCTGTGGACCGCGTATTACCTCAAGCGCCAGGCCCCGGAGCTGAATATCGCCATCGTTGAAGCGCAAATCGCCGGGTTTGGCGCCTCAGGACGTAATGGCGGCTGGTTGATGGGGAACATCTTGGGCGAAGATCGCCTGCTCGCCGGTTTGTCACCCGAACAGCGCCGGGCGTCTTTTGATCTGCTGCACAACATTCCTGATGAAGTCGGGAACGTCCTGGAACGTGAAGGCATTGACTGCGATTACCGAAAAGGCGGGGCGCTGTATTGCGCCGCTCGCTATCCGGAGCAAGAAGCCAGCCTGCGGCATTATCTGGACAGCCTCTATCGTCAGGGTCTGACCGAAAACGATTACCGCTGGCTCAGCCCTGAGCAGCTGGCGCTACAGATCAGAATCGCCAAGCCCTATGGCGGTATCTATGCACCGCACGTTGCAACTATCCACCCGGCAAAGTTGGTGCGAGGTCTGGCGCGGACGGTGGAACGCATGGGGGTCAGGATTTACGAAAACAGTCCGGTCACTCAGTGGCAGTCCGGCAGCTTGCGCACGGCCAAGGCCCAGGTCCGTAGCCGCTGGATCGTCCCGGCGGTTGAAGGGTATGCGGTCGACTTGCCGCCGTTGGGGCGTTATCAGTTGCCGGTGCAAAGCCTGATCGTCGCAACCGAACCGCTGTCCGCCGCGACGTGGGACGAAATCGGCCTGAGTCGCGGCCAGGCCTTCGGCGAAAGCAGTCGTCAGGTCACTTACGGCCAGCGCACGGCGGACAACCGTCTGGTGTTTGGCGCGCGCGGCGGTTATCAGTTCGCCGGCAAGCTTCGCCATGATTTCAATCTGACCACCGGCGAAGTGGAGCTGCGGCGTTATCTGTTTGGCGAACTCTTCCCACAACTCAAGAACGTGCGGATTACGCATGCCTGGGGCGGCAATCTGGGCATGTCCCGACGTTTCAAGCCCCACATGCTCTGCGATCAGGCCAGCGGCATTGCGATTTCCGGAGGTTATGGCGGGGAGGGCGTGGGCGCCAGCAACCTCGGCGGGCGGACGCTGGCGGACTTGATCCTGAAGCGCGACACCGAGTTGGTGCGCCAGCCGTGGGTCATCCCGCAGGGTGGTCTCGACGCACTCAAGGCGTGGGAGCCGGAACCCTGCCGCTGGCTCGGCTACAACGCGATCATCCGCAGCTTCGTCCACGAGGACCAAACCCTGGCCAATCCAGCCACCGCGCCATGGCACCGCAAGCTGGCCAGCAGCGTGGCGGGGTTCATGGAAGGTTTCATGCACTAAACGGCGCGCTCTTCATCTATAGGCTTCATCGACAGGTACTCCCATGAGCATCACGCAATTCAAGAACACCGCAACCTTGAAACTGGACGAATCGAACCCGGTCGCTGTGCCTTTGGGTACGCCCGTGGCGGTCGCTTCGACCACCAGCGTCGAACGCGACGACGGTGTCGAAACCGGTGTCTGGGAGTGCACGCCCGGGCGCTGGCGGCGACAGATCGTTGCCCAGGAGTTCTGCCACTTCATCCAGGGGCGCTGCACCTTCACCCCGGACGACGGTGAAACCTTGCACATAGAAGCCGGCGACGCACTGATGTTGCCAGCCAATAGCCTCGGCGTTTGGGATATCCAGGACACCGTGCGCAAGACCTACGTTTTGATTTTTTGATTTTTGAACTTCTGATTGCCTGCCAACAAAAAAAACCACACAGGAATCGACTCATGATCCGAAAGACTCTGACGCTTGCTCCACTTGCACTGATCGCGACCCTCAGCCAAGCGGCTGAGACCGTCAAGATTTACAACTGGTCGGACTACATCGCCCCGGACACCACCAAGAACTTTGAGAAGGAAAGCGGCATCGCGTTCAGCTACGACGTCTACGACAGCAACGAAACACTCGACGGCAAGCTGATGACCGGTAAATCCGGTTACGACGTGGTGTTCCCGTCCAACCATTTCATGGCCCGCCAGATTCAGGGCGGGGCGCTGAAGAAGCTCGACAAGAGCCAATTGCCGAACTGGAAAAACCTCAATCCGGTGCTGCTCAAGGCTTTGCAAACCAACGATCCAGGCAACGAACACGGGTTCCCATACCTGTGGGGAAGCACCGGCATCGGTTACAACATTGCCAAGGTCAAAGCGGTGTTGGGCGATAGCGCCCCGGTGGATTCCTGGGACCTGATTTTCAAACCCGAGAACATGGCCAAGCTGCAAAAATGCGGCGTGGCCATTCTCGACAATGGCCCTGAATTGCTGCCGGCAGCGTTGAACTACCTGGGGCTGCCGCATCACAGCAAGAATCCTGAAGACTACAAAAAAGCCGAAGCGCTGCTGATGAAAGTCCGGCCTTATGTCAGCTATTTCCACTCATCGAAGTACACCAGCGACTTGGCCAACGGTGACATTTGCGTGGCGGTCGGTTTCTCCGGCGACATCCTTCAAGCCGAAAACCGCGCCAAAGAAGCCAATAACGGGGTCGACATCGGCTATTCGATTCCCAAGGAAGGCGCAGCTATCTGGTTCGACATGGTCGCCATGCCCGCCGACGCCCCGGACGAAAAGGCCGGCTACGCCTTCATGGACTACCTGCTGCGCCCGGACGTCATGGCCAGCATCAGCAACTACGTGCACTACGCCAACGGCAACGCACAGGCCGACAGCCTGATCGATCCCTCCATCAAAAACGACACCAAGGTTTACCCGAGTGCAGAAATGATGGGCAAACTCTTTGCGCTGGAAGCGATGCCGCTGAACATCGACCGGATTCGCACGCGGGTGTGGAACAAGATTCGGACGGGGAGTTGATGATTCATATGTTGTAGCCATTCCAGTCAGTCGGGTGGGCAGGCAACGCTGTAGATTCCAGACCTGCTATCTATTGATGAGGGGGCAATGGAATGCCTGTCTGTCTGAATGCGGGAAATCTGCGCATGGGTCGTTTTTCTGAACCTGGACGTATCTATTTGCTAACGGCGGTCGCTCACCAGCGGCAGCCGTTTTTTGCCGATTGGCGGGTGGGAAGATTGGTTGCTTTGCAGTTGCGTCAGGCACAGGACGAGGGGGTGGCCGATTTTTTAACCTGGGTTGTGATGCCGGATCATATGCATTGCCTTGTGCAATTGCGCGATAAAACAATGGCCGAGCTGATGTGCCGAATAAAATCCCGAAGTAGCCTTGAGGTCAATCGTGCATTAGGTCGGCAAGGGCGGTTGTGGCAGAAGGGCTACCATGATCGCGCCGTTCGGCGGGAGGATGACGTGAAAGGTCTTGCGCGATACGTGGTCGCCAACCCCGTTCGCGCAGGACTAGTGACACGCGTTCATGATTACCCGCTGTGGGATGCGTGTTGGTTATAACGGCTTACGACTGCTGCGCAGCCGGACGCAGCCTTCGGCAGCTGCTACAGAGTGGACACCGCGCTTTTGTAGCAGCTGGCGCAGCCTGCGTTCGGGCGCGTAGCGGTCGCGAAACCATGCAACCCGGTTCCAAAGTGATGCTTGCGATGGGCTGGCGGGATTCGTCTGCTGCGCAGCCGGACGCAGCCTTCGGCAGCTGCTACAGAGTGGACGCCGCGCTTTTGTAGCAGCTGGCGCAGCCTGCGTCCGGGCGCGTAGCGGTCGCGAAACCATGCAACCCGGTTCCAAAGTGATGCTGCGATGGGCTGGCGGGATTCGTCTGCTGCGCAGCCGGACGCAGCCTTCGGCAGCTGCTACAGAGTGGGCCCCGCGCTTTTGTAGCAGCTGGCGCAGCCTGCGTTCGGGCGCGAAGCGGTCGCGAAACCATGCAACCCGGTTCCAAAGTAATGCTTGCGGTGGGCTGGCGGGATTCGTCTGCTGCGCAGCCGGACGCAGCCTTCGGCAGCTGCTACAGAGTGGGCCCCGCGCTTTTGTAGCAGCTGGCGCAGCCTGCGTTCGGGCGCGAAGCGGTCGTGGTTAGTTAATCTTCCTTGCGAATCGTGGCTACGTCATTGGAGTTGACCCGGATCTTGGCCCCGGAAATATCTTCGAACTCGAAGAAGCCGTCCTTGGTCTTGGTTTTAGGCATGTCCTTGGTCAAATACTGGGTGCCGTTTTGAAGAGTGACCACCGTTGGCGTCGAGCACCCGGCCAGGGCCAAAAAGGCCGCTACTGCCAGGGGCAAACCCAGAGTCTTGATGTTCATACCCACCTCTCATAATTCAAAAAAAACACAGTGCGACGGCTTCGAACGAGCTTCATCATCACTGTAGCTCTAACGCGTTTGGTGCGATGGATCGGCAGAAAGTTCGACAGGTCTTCGAAAATAACCGAATAGCGCCGCCGCTTATCCTTTTCCGTTTGCACGTCGCAGGGCGTACTGGTATCTGTACGCATAACCAGTATTCGCTTGCCATGGCCCATTGACTCCGTGACTGAAAATCCTCTCGACGATCCGTTCTACTACTTGAACAACTTCATGCAAGTGATTGATTGGCTTGAGCATCGCTATGCCGATGTATTGAGCGTCGAGGAGCAGGGCTTTATCCGCGATTTCCATCGGCTGCCCCGCGAGTCTAAGGCGTTATGCGTGCGGATGGTGATGCGCAAGGGGATTCATTTTCGTGCGAGCAAGCTGCATTACGTCGAGATCGGTGACATCGCTCTCGCCGCTGGCCCCTTGCTGGCGCTGGGCTGGATCGATGAGCAATGGCCGCTGCCGATCGAGGCGTTGTTCGATGTGCTGCTCAAGGCTGAAATACTCCAGTGTTTTGGCGCCGTCATCGATCAACCCAAGGGAAAAAAGACGGATTGGCTGCCGGCGTTGAGCGAGCAGTTCCCAGAAGCTCAGACTTTCGCTCAGTGGTGCGCGCCACTGGAAGACCGTTTGTTCAGCCTGACCATCATGGGCCTGTGCGACCGTCTGCGCTTGATGTTCTTTGGCAATCTTTACCAGGACTGGTCCGAGTTCGTGCTGGCTGACCTTGGCATCTTTATCTATGAAAAAGTCGAGTTTTGCGCCGACTCCCGGGGGTTGCGCAGCCGTGAGGACGTGGACGCCTGCCTGTTCCTTCATGACTGCCAGCAGGATTTCGAGGCCGGTGAGGCGGTGGCCGAGGTTGTCGAGCGAATCAACCTGCTCATGCTATCCAACCCCTGGCTGCAAAGGCGTCGCGCCAAGCTGTTGTTTCAGATCGGTCAGCACTGCGAGCGCATCGCGGCGTTTTCCTCGGCCCTGACGATCTACCGTGACTGCGCCTATCCGGGCGCGCGAGTGCGGCTGATTCGCGTATTGGAGCGCTGCGCCGAGTATCAACTGGCGCTGGAGCTGGCCACGCAGGCCGAGCAAGCCCCGCAAAGCGCTGCCGAACAGCAGCAGTTGCAGCGGGTACTGCCCCGACTGCGACGCAAACTCGGCGGTCCGGCGATCAAGCGATCGTCCCCTCGGGAAATGGTGCGCCTGGACCTGCAACTGCCCAGAGTCGACCCCGCGCTGTCGGTGGAACATTACGTTCAGGCGCACCTGGCTGAAGATTCGGCACCGGTGCACTACGTCGAAAACAGCCTGATCAATTCATTGTTCGGCCTGCTGTGCTGGCCGGCAATCTTCGCGCCTTTGCCGGGAGCGTTTTTCCACCCGTTCCAGCGTGGGCCGGTGGACCTTTTGAACGAGGACTTCCATGCTCGCCGGGCGGACCTGTTTCAGGCGTGTCTCGCCGAGCTCGATGACGGTCGCTACGTTCAGACGATCCGCGAACGTTTTACCGCGAAGTGGGGCGTGCAGTCGCCGTTCGTGTTCTGGGGCGCGTTGAGCGAGGAACTGCTCGATCAGGCGCTCGGTTGCTTGCCGGCCGACCATCTCAAGCATTGGTTCAATCGCCTGCTGCTCGACATCAAGGCCAATCGCGCCGGTATGCCGGACCTGATCCAGTTCTGGCCGCAGGATAAGACCTACCGCATGATCGAGGTCAAAGGCCCCGGCGATCGTCTGCAGGACAACCAATTGCGCTGGCTGGAGTTCTGCCATGAACACCAGATGCCGATTGCCATTTGCTACGTGCAATGGTCGGAGCAGGACGCGTGAGCTACAGCATTGCAGTGCGGGCGTTGTGCGAATTCACCGCCAAGGTCGGCGATCTCGACCTGCGCTTTACCCCGTCGCCCACCGCCCTGGAAGGGATCGTCGGGCACCGCACGGTGGCATCGCGCCGCAGCGAGGGCTACCAGAGTGAAGTGGCGCTGGAAGGCGCGTACCAAATGTTGAAGGTCAAGGGCAGGGCGGACGGCTACGACCCCGCGCAAAACTGCCTGGAAGAAGTCAAAACCTATCGCGGCGACCTGAGCAAGCAACCGGCCAATCACCGCCAGTTGCACTGGGCGCAGGCCAAGATCTACGGCTGGTTGATGTGCCAGAAACTGGATTTGGCGCGGATCAATCTCGCGCTGGTGTACTTCGACGTCGCCAACGAAAAGGAAACCTGTTTGGTCGAGGCGTTCAGCAGCGAAGCGCTGGGACAGTTCTTCGAGCAGCATTGCGCGCTGTTCCTGCACTGGGCCGAGCGGGAAATGGCCCATCGGGCATCACGTAACAGCGCGGCGCAGCAGTTGGCGTTTCCACATGCCGACTTTCGACCGGGACAGCGACACCTGGCCGAATCGGTGTTCAAGGCGGCCAGTACCGGACGCTGCCTGATGGCCCAGGCGCCCACAGGTATCGGCAAAACCGTGGGTACGCTGTTCCCGATGCTCAAGGCCCTGGCACCCCAGCAACTGGACAAAGTGTTCTTCCTCACCGCGAAAACCCCGGGGCGCAAACTGGCACTGGACGCTGCGCAGGTCATTCTTGATAGCGCCGATGCGCCGCCGTTGCGGGTACTTGAAATGATTGCCCGGGACAAAGCCTGCGAGCATCCGGACAAAGCCTGCCACGGCGACGCCTGTCCGCTGGCCCGGGGGTTCTATGATCGCTTGCCGGCTGCTCGCCAAGCCGCCAGTGAGCTGGCGTTGTTGAATCAGAGCGCATTGCGCGAGGTGGCCCTGAAACACGACGTCTGCCCCTATTACCTGAGCCAGGAAATGGCCCGCTGGGCAGATGTGGTGGTCGCCGATTACAACTACTACTTCGATTTCAGCGCGCTGCTGTTCGGCTTGGCCCAGGCTAACAACTGGAAAGTTGCGGTGCTGGTGGATGAGGCACACAACCTGGTCGAACGCGGCCGCCAGATGTACAGCGCCAGCCTCGACCAGGCGACGCTCAATGGCGTACGCAAATCGGCCCCGCAAGCATTAAAAAAATCGTTGCAGCGCGTCAATCGAGAGTGGAACGCCCTGCATAATCTGCAACCGGGCGCCTATCAGGCTTACGACAAGGTGCCGGAAAAGCTGTTGCAGGCGTTGTCGTCTTGCACGGCCAGCATCGGCGACTACCTCAACGATCACCCGCAGGGTCTGGACAACGCATTACAGACCTTCTATTTCGACATGCTGCAATTTAGCCGGGTGGCGGAGCTCTTCGATGAGCAGTTCCTGTTCGACATCAGCAAACGCGACCTCGACCGCAAGCGCAATCTCTCGCAGCTGTGCTTGCGCAACGTGGTACCCGCCGGGTTCATCCGCCCGCGCCTGACGGCTGCACGCAGTACCGTGTTGTTTTCCGCAACGCTGAGCCCGCGTCACTATTACGCCGACCTGCTGGGGACTCCGGCCAATACGGTGTGGATCGATGTCGAATCACCGTTTCACGCCGACCAGTTGCACGTCCATATCGTCAGCCAGATTTCCACGCGGTTCGTCCATCGTCAGTCATCCCTTGCGCCCATCGTCGAGCTGATTGCCCGGCAATTCACGCAACGCCCTGGCAACTACCTGGCGTTTTTCAGCAGCTTCGACTATTTGCAGCAAGTGGCGCAGTTACTGGCGCAGACACATCCGCAGATCACGCTGTGGTCGCAGTCCAGAGGCATGGGGGAAGGGCAGCGTCAGGCGTTTCTCGACCAATTCACCGCCGACAGCCAGGGTGTCGGCTTTGCGGTGCTGGGCGGGGCCTTTGGCGAAGGCATCGACTTGCCCGGTGCGCGACTGATCGGTGCGTTTATCGCCACCCTTGGACTGGCTCAACTCAACCCGGTCAATGAGCAGCTGAAACATCGCATGGCGGCGATGTTCGGGGCCGGTTATGACTACACCTACCTGTTTCCCGGTGTACAGAAAGTCGTCCAGGCGGCGGGGAGGGTGATCCGCACTCAGCAGGATCAGGGCGTTGTGATGTTGATTGATGACCGGTTTGGTGACAGTAAGGTGAAGCAGCTATTGCCGCGTTGGTGGACGGTTGGTCCGGCGATTTGTCACACCGTTCAGTAGGATTTATTACTTTAAAAAACAACGACATATCTTGAAAGACACGTCGATTTGAACATTCCGCGAAAGCGATCTTTATTCAAGGGGCGGGTTATCACTTTCAGTTTGATTCTTTGATAAGGAAATCAGGATATGTCAAAAGCACCGAAATATACGTACACCCCTGAGCAAGTCACAGCGGCATTCGACGAAATAAAAACCACGCTGTTTAGCGGCATTACTGCCGAGAGCATCCCCAAGATCCTGATCGTGGCCGGACTACAGGGTTCGGGCAAAACGTATTTGCTGGAAAAGTCCCTGCTGCCTTCTAACCGCTACAGCAATTATGTTCGTCTGTACTTGCCCGATTACCGGAAAAAACACCCCCAATACGCAGAGATGATCAAACTTGGCGTCTTGCATGCGTACGAGCATACAGAGGCGTTCGTCCGTGAGGTCAGCGGGAAGATCCATGCGCATGCATTCGATTGCAAATACAACATCATCATGGAGTGCGCCTTCGATAGCATCGACTTCGCGTCCTTCCCTCCATCAGCGACTACTGCGGGTTATCAGTTCGAGACGCACATCGTTGGCTGCACTCAAGCGTTCGCCCATGTATCGAGCATCAAGAGAGCACTCAAGAGCCTCGAAAACCAGGAACTGGAACGGTTTGTCTCCTTCGCGGCGATGGACGCCAGCATGAACAACGCGCAAGCAATCATGCTGGCGTTCGAGACCGCCGCCAAAGCGGTGAGCGGCTCACAAACCACTTTGTACGAGCGAGGCTTCGGCGATTTGAAAGAGCGGACCCTGCGCGCCCAGAGCACCTACACCAAAGCCACCGACGGCTCGCTGAACACCACGGCATCGACGAAGCCCTTTTCCTACAGCGCTTATGGCGAAATCATCAACAATTACCTCTACGCCATGAGTGACCGCAACGAAATGGTCAAGGAGTGCCACATCGCGCTGCACAAATCCCGGACTCACTCCCGATATGTTCCGGACTTCGTCTACAACGACCTGTACGCCTATATCGTCAAGCACGTGTACCGGTAAGCAGATGAACCCAATCGGCAGCGAAGCGATGACAGTCTCCCGGCCAGCGCGCGGTCAACAGCTGGCCATCACGGACTGTGAAACCGGGTTGCAGCCGATCCGCCGAATCACGCACCGCCAGCAATGAACCCCGCAGGAAATCCGTTGGGCTGGACAGCACGGCCGTGACTTCTTCCTCAACGGTTTGCGGATACGTGCGGTAATAGCGGCCCAGCCAGGGAGCTGTCATTACCCAGGCAGGTAACTCCATGGTCGCCGCCAGCAACGCGGTGACCTTGCGCCCATGCAACACCGAACGCCCGCTGTCGGGATCGAGCGTGCGGGCCAACAGCAGCACGCCATGGCAGACGGCGCCTACCGGTTTGTCTGCCTTGAAGAAGTGCAGGGCAATCGCCCGGGCCTGCTCGGATTCAAGCAGGCTGCGCATACCCTTGGCATGCCCGCCCGGAATCAGCAGCCCGGTGAATTGCTCAGGGTCGACATCGGCATAGGCCAGTGGCCGGCGAAACGAATCGTCTTCGGTCATCCGGGCGTAACTCGCAAGGTCGGCGTCGCGCGTCATCAGTAGCGGGTTCAGTGGACCAAAGCCGATATCCACCAACCGAGCGTCGGCATAGGCCGGTAACCCCGCAGGCGTTGCAAAGCACACGTCGAGTCCGGCATGACGCATCGCCTGCCAGGGCACGCTGCTTTCGGTTGGATCATAGTCAGAGCTCGGCAACAGAATCAGGATCATCGGGACGCCTTTTATCGAGCAACAACGGCCGTTGGCATCGAGCATAGGTGGAACGAAATCCACGCTCTACTGCTCAACAGTATTACGGCTTTCCAGACCTGCGGTTTGTCGCATACTTCACCTAAATAACAATGACAGGTGTAATCGATGACTGATATCCGGTCCAAACCCAGTTCTATCGAAGATGGGCGCTTTCGGCTGTTGATCGATGCCGTAGTTGATTACGCGATCTATATGATTGATCCCGATGGCATCATCACCAGCTGGAACTCCGGTGCCAAGCGTTTCAAGGGGTATGAGGAGGCGGAGATTCTCGGTCAGCACTTCTCGCGTTTTTATACCGACGAGGATCGCCGTGCCGGATTGCCCCAACGTGCGCTGGATACGGCGATTCGCGAGGGACGTTTCGAGGGCGAGGGCTGGCGGGTGCGCAAGGACGGCTCGCATTTCTGGTCCCACGTGGTGATTGATCCGATTATTGATCCGTCGGGCACCTTACTGGGTTTTGCCAAGATCACCCGCGATCTCACTGACCGCAAGATGGCTGAAGAAGTCCTCAAGCAAAGCGAGCAACAGTTTCGGTTGCTGGTTCAAAGCGTCACTGACTACGCCATTTACATGCTCGCGCCGGATGGCCGACTGACCAACTGGAACCCTGGCGCTCAACGAATCAAGGGTTACCGGGCCGAGGAAGTCATTGGCCAACATTTTTCGATGTTCTACACCGCCGAAGATCGCGCAGCCGGCGAGCCGCAACGGGCGCTGGAAACGGCTACGCGCGAAGGTCGTTTCGAAAACAAGGCCTGGCGCGTGCGCAAGGATGGTACGCGGTTTATGGCGCATGTGGTGGTCGACCCGATTTGGGGGGAGACAGGCACCTTGCTCGGTTTTGCCAAGATCACCCGCGACATTACCGAGGCGACACTAACGCAGCAAGCCCTTGAAAAGACCCGTGAAGCGTTGTTCCAGGCGCAAAAGATGCAGGCCATTGGTCAACTCAGCGGCGGTATTGCCCACGACTTCAATAATTTGCTGACGGTCATCCTCGGTAATCTGGAAATCGTCCGCAAACGCGTGGGGGACGATCCGAAAATCACCCGGCTGGTCGACAACGCCACTCAGGGGGCCTTGCGCGGCGTATCCCTGACCCAACGCATGCTGGCGTTCGCACGGCGTCAGGAACTCAAGTTCGAATCGGTGGAATTACCGGTGCTGGTGGAAGGTATCAGCGGCCTGTTGCGCAGTTCTCTCGGGCCTTCAGTGATACTCGAAACACGCTTTTCCCCTGAACTAGCACCGGTCATGGCCGACATCAATCAGCTCGAACTGACGATGCTGAACCTTGTGACCAACGCCCGCGATGCGATGCCCGACGGCGGTAAAATCGTCATCGATGCGAGGGTGGAAGACGTCCCTGATCAAACAACGTTATCGCTGGTGGCTGGCCAGTACATCTGCCTGAGCGTCACTGATACGGGCGAAGGGATGGATGCCGACACCTTGGGCTGCGCAATGGACCCGTTCTTTACCACCAAGGGTGTCGGTAAAGGCACAGGCCTGGGACTGTCGATGGTTCACGGGTTTATCGAGCAATTGGGCGGCAAATTCATACTCAAAAGCGAAAAGAACAAAGGCACAACGGCTGAACTCTGGATTCCCGTCGCGACAACCGCATCGGTCGCCAAACCCGTTACAGACTCCGCCGAAGCGACACCCGTGTCCGGGCTGTGCGTGTTGGTAGTGGACGATGACAGCCTGGTGCTCACCAGTACCGGGCTGTTGCTTGAGGACCTCGGCCACCGCGTCATCAGTGCGGGGTCCGGTGCACAAGCGCTTGCGATGTTCGACGCCAGGCAAGACATTGACCTGGTCATTACGGACATGGTCATGCCAAAAATGAATGGCGCGCAACTGGCACAGACGATCCGTATGATGAAGCCGAGCCTGCCGATCATTCTCGCCACCGGTTACGCCGAACGCCTGGAAGGCTTCGCAGCGGACCTGCCGCGCCTGTCCAAGCCTTTTACGCAACTCAACCTGGTGGAAGTCATCGCGTCGGCCATGAAACCCGAAAAACCCAAGGCCCGGCATATGCCACTGTAGGAGCGAGCTTGCTCGCGATGGTCGTTAACGATAACGCGTGTTTACTGGCTAAACGCGGCGCTTTTGAGTCCATCGCGAGCAAGCTCGCTCCTACAGCAGGCTGCGATTTTTTGACCCGGGTTCAGATTTTTCGGTGGAGCAAACTGCGCTCCATCCGCGCAATACCTTCCTCAAGCAAGGCGCGTGGGCAGCCAAAGTTCAGGCGCACGAACTGTTGGCTGTCGTCGCCGAAATCCAGTCCCGCGCTCAAACCGACTTTGGCCTCGTCAAGGAAGAACTGCTGCGGGTTATCCAGCCCCAGCGCCGAGCAATCGAGCCATGCCAGATAAGTACTTTGTGGCACATTGATCGTTACCCCCGGCAGACGCGTGCGTACCGCCTCCACCAGATAATCCCGGTTGCCTTGCAGGTACGCCTTCAAACCGGCCAGCCAGGGGCCGCCTTCGGTGTAGGCCACGCGAGTTGCTTCCATGCCCAGCGGGTTGACACTGTCGACCATGCCGCAGCGGGCGTGGTTGACCCGTGCACGCACTGCAGCGTCTTGGATAATCATGAAAGACGTCTTCAGACCGGCGATGTTGAAAGCTTTGCTCGCCGACATCAGCGTAATGGTGCGCCGGGCGATTTCCGGGCTCAGGGCGGCGGTGGGAACGTGCACGCGCCCGTCGAAACACAGTTCGGCGTGGATCTCGTCAGAGATGATCCACGCGTCCTGTTCCAGACAAATATCGGCGATGGCTTGAAGTTCTTCACGCGGGAAGACTTTGCCCAGCGGGTTGTGCGGGTTGCTCAGCAGCAACGCGCCGCCGCCGGCCAGGGACTCGCTCAAGGTCGCGAGCGGCGTGGCATACGTGCCGTCAGCCAGCGCCTCGAAATTCAGCTCGACTTTGTTCAGCCCCCAATGCCCCGGCGCGTGGCGTAGCGGTGGGTAATTCGGCACCTGAACCACAACGTTCTGCTGCGGCTGGACCAGCGCCTTCAGGGCCATGTTGAAACCTGACTCTACGCCCGGCAGGAAGATCAACTCCTCAGGCAATACGCGCCAGGCGTATTTGTTCCATAGGTCGGCAACGATGGCGTCGCGCAAATTATCCTGGGGCACGCTGTAGCCGAGCATCGGATGTTCGAGACGTTTTTGCAGGGCCTCGCGGATCACCGGCGGCGCCGCGAAGTCCATGTCCGCCACCCACATCGGCAACACGTCCGCCGGGTAGCGGCTCCATTTGGTACTGCCGGTGTTGTGGCGGTCGAACACCTGATCAAAATCGAAAGTCATGCTCAGTCTCGTAACAGCAGGTTGGTTATGGCGGCCATGATAAACGCCAACCCCCTGTAGGAGCGAGCTTGCTCGCGATGGACGTTAACGATACCGCGTGTTTTCTGAATAAACGCGCCGCCCTTGAGTCCATCGCGAGCAAGCTCGCTCCTACAGTTGATGTGATTGCGGCCGACGGTCGGTTTTCAGGCAGTCAGTTCTTCCATTGACTAAAGTTTGTAGTGTCGGCAGTCACGCTGCCGTGACCGTGTTTGCCCAGAGAAACCCGGCAAAAATACCGGGTATCCACCTGATCAGGAGTGCACGATGGACCTCAACCGTCGTCAGTTCTTCAAGGTCGCCGGTATCGGCCTTGCGGGCTCGAGCCTCGGCGCGCTGGGCTTGCTCCCCGCGCCAGCCTTCGCCGAGCAAGTGCGTCATTTCAAACTCGCCCACACCCATGAAACCCGTAACACCTGCCCGTACTGCTCGGTCGGTTGTGGCTTGATCATGTACAGCCAGGGTGACCAGGCGAAAAACGTCACCCAGAGCATCATCCACATCGAAGGCGATGCTGACCACCCGGTGAATCGCGGCACGCTCTGCCCGAAAGGCGCGGGCCTGCTGGACTTCATTCACAGTCCCAGCCGCCTTCTGTACCCGCAGGTGCGCAAGCCCGGCAGTACCGAGTGGACGCGCATCTCCTGGGATCAAGCGCTGGATCGCGTCGCCGACCTGATGAAGGCCGACCGCGATGCCAATTTCATCGAGAAGAACGCGCAGGGCCAAACGGTGAACCGTTGGCTGACCACCGGTTTCCTCGCGGCCTCGGCGGCGTCCAACGAAGCGGGCTACATCACCCACAAGGTCATTCGCAGTCTCGGCATGCTGGGGTTCGATAACCAGGCGCGTGTCTGACACGGTCCGACGGTGGCAAGTCTTGCCCCGACGTATGGCCGTGGTGCCATGACCAATACCTGGACCGATATCGCCAATGCGAATCTGATCCTGGTGATGGGCGGCAACGCAGCAGAAGCGCACCCCTGCGGTTTCAAATGGGTGACCGAAGCCAAGGCGCACAACAAGGCGCGGCTGATTGTGGTCGACCCGCGTTTTACCCGGACCGCCTCGGTGGCCGACTATTACGCGCCCATTCGCACCGGCACCGACATCGCCTTCATGGGCGGGCTGATCAATTACCTGCTGACCGAAGACAAGATCCAGCATGAGTACGTGCGGGCTTATACCGATGTGTCGTTCATCGTCAAAGCCGGGTTCAGTTTCGAGGACGGGATTTTCAGCGGTTACGACGTCGCCAAACGCCTGTATACCGACAAATCCGGCTGGGGTTATGAAGTCGGCGAGGACGGCTTTGTCAAAGTCGACCCGACATTGCAGGATCCGCGCTGCGTTTATCAGCTGATGAAAACCCACTACAGCCGCTACAACATCGACCTGGCCAGCCAGATTTGCGGCATGCCCGTGGACGCGATCAAGAAGATCTGGGAAGAAATCGCCACCTGCTCGCAACCGGGCAAGACCATGACGATTCTCTACGCGCTGGGCTGGACCCAACATTCCATTGGCTCGCAGATCATTCGCAGCGCCGCCATGGTGCAACTGCTGCTGGGCAACGTCGGCATGCCGGGCGGGGGCGTCAATGCCTTGCGCGGGCACTCCAACATCCAGGGCCTGACCGATCTTGGCTTGCTCTCCAACTCGCTGCCCGGCTACCTGACCCTGGCCACCGATGGTGAGCAGGACTACAACGCCTACATCACCCAACGGACGCTAAAACCGTTGCGGCCAGGGCAGTTGTCTTACTGGCAAAACTACGGAAAATTCCATGTCAGCCTGATGAAGTCCTGGTATGGCAACAATGCCAGCGCCGAGAACCACTGGGCCTATGACTACCTGCCAAAACTCGACATCCCCAGCTACGACATTCTTAAAATGTTCGACCTGATGGGGCAGGGCAAGGTCAACGGCTACATGTGCCAAGGCTTCAACCCGATTGCAGCGTTGCCGGACAAAAACCGGGTGATGGCGGCGCTGGCCAAGCTTAAATGGCTGGTGGTCATGGACCCGTTGTCCACCGAAACCTCGGAGTTCTGGAAAAACGTCGGGCCGTACAACGACGTGACCAGCGCCAACATCCAGACCGAAGTCATTCGCCTGCCCACGACCTGTTTCGCCGAAGAAGACGGTTCCCTGGTCAACAGCAGCCGTTGGCTGCAATGGCACTGGAAAGGTGCCGACGGCCCGGGAGAAGCCCAGACCGACATCAAGATCATGAGCGAGTTGTTCCTGCGTCTGCGCAAACGCTATCAGGCCGATGGCGGTGCGTTTGCAGACCCGATCCTGAAATTGTCGTGGCCGTACAAAATACCCGACGATCCATCGCCCGAAGAACTGGCCAAGGAAATCAACGGCTACGCTACCACTGATTTCACCGACGCCACGGGGGCAGCGGTCAAGGGCAATACGCAACTGGCCGGTTTCGCCCAGCTCAAGGATGACGGCAGCACCGCGTCTGGCTGCTGGATTTTTTGCGGCAGCTGGACCGAAACGGGCAACCAGATGGCCCGGCGCGACAACAGTGATCCGTACGGCATGAAGCAACACTTGGGCTGGGCCTGGGCCTGGCCAGCGAACCGGCGGATTCTCTACAACCGTGCCTCAAGCGACCCGCAAGGCAAACCGTGGGCGGACAATAAACGGTTGGTGTGGTGGAACGGCAAGGCCTGGGCCGGCACCGATGTGCCGGACTTTAAGGTGGACTCGCCGCCGGAAGCCGGGATGAACCCGTTCATCATGAACCCCGAAGGCGTGGCGCGGTTCTTCGCCGTCGACAAGATGAACGAAGGACCATTCCCTGAACACTACGAGCCGTTTGAAACGCCCATCGGCATCAACCCGCTGCACCCGACCAACAAGAAAGCCACCAGCAACCCGGCGGCGCGGATCTTCGACTCGGTGTGGAATACCCTCGGTGTGGCCAAGGATTACCCCTATGCCGCGACCAGTTACCGGTTGACCGAGCATTTCCACTTCTGGAGCAAGCACTGCAAGCTCAACGCGATTACCCAGCCAGAACAATTCGTCGAGATCGGCGAAGTGTTGGCCAAGGAAAAGGGCATTGCCGCGGGTGACAAAGTACGGGTCAGCAGCAAGCGCGGGTTCATCGAAGCGGTGGCGGTGGTGACCAAGCGGATTCGTCCGCTGCAAGTCAACGGCCAGGTGGTGCACCACATCGGTATCCCGTTGCACTGGGGTTTTACCGGTGTCACGCGTCACGGCTATCTGACCAACACCCTGGTGCCGTTCCTCGGCGATGGCAATTCCCAGACCCCGGAATCCAAGTCGTTCCTGGTCAACGTGGAGAAAATATAGATGGCCAGCCAAGACATCATCGCCCGTTCGGCCACCACGACAGTCCCGCCTTCAGTGCGCAATCAGGAGGAAGTGGCCAAGCTGATCGATACCACCAAATGCATTGGCTGCAAGGCCTGCCAGGTCGCCTGTTCGGAATGGAACGAGCTGCGCGACGTGGTCGGCTACAACCTTGGCACCTACGAGAATCCACAGGACCTGAGCGCAGAAACCTGGACCTTGATGCGCTTCACCGAGCATGTAACCGATGCCGGGAATCTGGAATGGTTGATCCGCAAGGACGGCTGCATGCATTGCGACGAACCGGGTTGCCTCGCGGCCTGCCCGAGCCCGGGGGCGATCATCAAGCATGCCAACGGCATCGTCGATTTCGATCAGGACCATTGCATCGGCTGCGGGTATTGCATCACGGGCTGCCCGTTCAACATCCCGCGAATTTCGCAAAAGGACCACAAAGCCTACAAATGCACGCTGTGTTCGGACCGTGTGGCGGTGGGGCTGGAGCCGGCTTGCGTGAAAACCTGCCCGACCGGCGCCATTGTGTTCGGCACCAAGGAGGACATGAAAGAACACGCCGCCGAGCGCATCGTCGACCTGAAAAGCCGGGGCTTTGAAAACGCCGGTTTGTACGACCCGGCCGGGGTGGGCGGTACTCATGTGATGTACGTGTTGCACCATGCCGACACACCACAGGTGTACGCCGGGCTGCCGAAAGATCCGGCGATCAGTCCGTTGGTAGGTTTGTGGAAAGGTGTGAGCAAACCCTTGGCCTTGCTGGCCATGGGCGCGGCGGTGCTGGCGGGGTTCTTCCACTACGTGCGAATCGGGCCGCAGCGGGTTGAGGAAGATGAGCATCCAACGGTTAACGATCCAGCGGTGCATGAAGTCGATCCGTCGGTGCACACCTATGATCCGCGCGGGGAGGACAGACCATGATTCGCAAACAGATCCTTCGTTACACCTCAAACCAGCGCACCAATCACTGGCTGGTGGCGATCCTGTTTTTCATGGCGGCGCTGTCCGGGCTGGCGTTGTTCCATCCAGCACTGTTCTGGCTGAGCAACCTGTTCGGTGGCGGTCCGTGGACGCGCATCCTGCATCCGTTCATGGGTGTGGTGATGTTTGTGCTGTTTCTTGGACTGGTGATCCGTTTCTGGCGCGCGAATTTCTTTATTCGCAACGATGGGCTGTGGCTCAGGCGAATAGGGCGGGTGATTAAAAATGAAGAGGAGGGCGTACCGCCCGTTGGCAAGTACAACCCTGGGCAGAAGCTGCTGTTCTGGACGTTACTGGCCTGCATGCTGGTGCTGCTGTTCAGCGGATTGGTGATCTGGCGCGCGTATTTCAGTCTGTACTTCGGCATCACCACGATTCGCTGGGCGATGTTGTTGCATGCGCTGGCGGGTTTTGTGTTGGTGCTGAGCATCATCGTCCATATTTATGCCGGCATCTGGATCAAGGGGTCGGTCAACGCTATGTTGCATGGCTGGGTCAGCCGTGCCTGGGCGAAAAAGCACCACGAGCTGTGGTACCGCGAAGTGACCCGCGACGAAAACCCCGACCGGCCGATCAGCAAAAAAGGATAAGCACTTGGCGACGATTCTTGAGCCTGGAGAGATCGAAGCGGCGGCGAGTTCACCGCCGTTTCTGCACTTGCCGCCCAATAACCTGTTCACCTTGCGTGCGTTACGCCTGGAGAAATTGGCTGACGGGCATCCATTGGCCGATTACCTGCGGCTGGTGGCGGAACTCTGTCAGGTCCAGCAGAGCCTGATGGATGATCCATCGATTGCCGCACCCCTCGATCCCGAACGTTTGCGCCTTTGTCAGCAACACGGCTTGCCACCGTTTGCCGCCGACTCGTTGGTGCGTGAGGACCATTGGCTGCCGTACCTCAATGGATTGTTGCAGCGTTTCCTGCCACGCCCGGATTCAGCGATTGAAAAAGCTCTCGCCACGTTACGCCACGCCAATAACGGTCAACGCAAAGCCTGGGCGATTGCCTTGCTCAGCGGTCAATATTCACTGCTGCCAGCCGCTGTGGTGCCGTTTCTCGGCGCGGCATTGCAGGCCGCCTGGAGTCATTGGTTGTTGTGCACGCCAGACCTTGTGCTGAAACCCGGTGACAGCCTCAGTCAATGCCCGGCCTGCGGTTCGCCGGCCATGGCGGGGGTGATTCGCCATCGTGGCAAATACAACGGTTTGCGCTATCTGGTGTGTTCGCTGTGCGCCTGCGAATGGCATGTGGTGCGGGTCAAGTGCGTGTATTGCGAACAGAGCAAAGGCCTCGAATACGTCAGCCTCGATGACGACCGCCACGCGGCCAATCAGGCTCCGTTGCGGGCTGAGATGTGCCCTGGCTGCAACAGCTACCTGAAACTGCTTTACCTGGAAAACGACGCCGACGCCGAAGCGCTGTCGACGGACCTGACCAGTCTCATGCTGGACATGCGCCTTGAGCAGGAAGGCTACCAGCGATTGGCGCCGAATCTGTTGTTCGCCCCCGGGGCAGACTGAGCACAGCGGCTACACTCAGGCGGTCAGCCGTTTTCGGGAGCCCCTGATGTCCACCAGACCCGCCAGCCATGCCTTGCGCCTGCCTTCCATCGACAGTTTGTTGCGTCATCCGGCGTGCCAGCCGCTGGCCGAGCGCTATGGGCGTGACGCGCTGTTGGCCAGCTTGCGGCAATTGCTCGACGACCTGCGCGAGCCGGTGCTGAGCGGCCAACTCGGTGCCGTAGAAATCATCCCGCCAGTATTGGCCGGCAGGGCGGGCGAGCGTCTGGCTGTCC
This sequence comes from Pseudomonas sp. ASL7, assembly GCF_056680375.1. Lineage (NCBI taxonomy): Bacteria > Pseudomonadati > Pseudomonadota > Gammaproteobacteria > Pseudomonadales > Pseudomonadaceae > Pseudomonas > Pseudomonas sp. ASL7. The sequence goes on from NZ_CM155279.1 coordinate 1,434,987, forward strand.
AGCATCGCAGTCATGTGCGCCGTGTGTTCAACCTGACCGGTACCGTGCTGCACACTAATCTGGGGCGCGCGTTATTGCCCGAGGAAGCCATCGATGCGGTGCAAATGGCCGCCCGTTATCCACTCAATCTGGAATTCGACCTGCACAGCGGCAAGCGTGGCGACCGTGATGATTTGATCGAAGGCCTGATCCGCGAACTTACTGGCGCCGAAGCCGTGACCGTGGTCAACAACAACGCCGCCGCCGTGTTGCTGACGCTCAACAGCCTGGGCGCGCGCAAGGAAGGCATTATTTCCCGAGGGGAACTGATCGAGATCGGCGGCGCCTTCCGCATTCCCGACATCATGGCCCGCGCCGGGGTGAAACTTCACGAAGTCGGCACCACTAACCGCACACACGCCAAGGACTACGAAGCGGCCATCGGCCCGCGCAGTGGCCTGGTCATGCGTGTACACGCGAGTAACTACGAGATTCAGGGGTTCACCACCCGTGTGCCCACCGCTGAATTGGCAGCGCTGGCGCATCAGCACGGTTTGCCGTTGCTCGAAGACCTCGGCAGCGGCAGCCTGCTGGACCTCACGCGCTGGGGCTTGCCTGCCGAGCCGACGGTACGTCAGGCGTTGCTCGATGGCGCGGACATCGTCACCTTCAGCGGCGACAAGTTGCTCGGCGGTCCGCAGGCCGGGTTGATTGTCGGCCGCAAGGACTTGATCGCCCGGATCAAGAAGAACCCGCTCAAGCGCGCGCTGCGGGTCGACAAGCTGACCCTGGCCGCGCTTGAAGCGGTGTTGGGCTTGTATCGCAATCCGGATCGACTGGCCGAAAGGCTGCCGAGCCTGCGACTGCTCACGCGCGCGCAAGCCGACATTCTCGCTCAAGCCAAACGCCTGCAACCGTCATTGGCGAAGGTGTTGGGCGAAGGCTGGGACGTCGCCGCCGTCCCGGCTCTGGGCATGATCGGCAGCGGCAGCCAACCGGTGGCACGCTTGCCCAGTGCCGCGCTGTGCCTGCGACCGCACACCTCCAAACGTCTGCGCGGGCGACGATTACAGGGGTTGGAAGCAGGATTTCGGGCCTTGCCGATTCCGGTGCTCGGGCGCATCGATGACGACGCCTTGTGGCTGGACCTTCGGCAACTGGATGACGAAGCCACATGGCTGGCGCAACTCGATCAATTGCAGACGCAGGACCGCGAAGCGTGATCGTCGGCACGGCGGGGCACATCGACCACGGCAAAACCGCGTTGCTCCAGGCATTGACCGGGCAGGCGGGGGATCGGCGCCGGGAAGAGCGTGAACGCGGCATGACCATCGACCTTGGTTACCTCTATACGGCGCTGGAGCCGGGTGCGGCCCTGACCGGTTTTATCGACGTGCCCGGTCATGAACGTTTCACCCACAACATGCTGGCGGGGGCTCAGGGCATTGATCTGGTGTTGCTGGTGGTGGCGGCGGATGACGGCGTCATGCCGCAAACCCGCGAGCACCTGGCCATTGTCGAACTGCTGGGCATTCCTGGGGCGCTGGTCGCGATCACCAAATGCGACCGGGTTGATCTCGCCCGAGTGCACGCCGTGCGCCAGCAAATAGAGGCCTTGCTGGCGCCGGGACCGTTTGCCGGCGCACCGCAAATTGCGCTGTCGAGTGTGACTGGCGAGGGTATCGAAATTTTGCGGAAGGCTTTGCTGGATGCACAAAAAGAGGTCCTTCAACGCAGCTCGAGTGGAGGCTTTCGCCTGTCGATTGACCGCGCCTTCAGTGTAGCCGGCGCTGGTGTCGTGGTGACCGGCACTGCGCTGTCAGGACAAGTGGCCGTGGGCGATACGCTGCTGCTCGGTCCGCAAGGCAAACCCGTGCGCGTGCGCGGTCTGCATGCGCAAAACCAACCCGCAGAAGGTGCGGTAGCCGGCCAGCGCGTTGCGTTGAACCTGAGTGCCGAGCGCCTGGCGCTTGAACAGATTCACCGGGGGCACTGGTTGCTGGCCGACTGGCTGTTCGCACCCACCCAGCGTCTGGATATCGAGATGCAGCTGCTGGCCTGCGAACCTCGCGTCTTCGAGCACTTTCAATCCGTGCATGTTCATTTGGCAACTCAGGACGTCACGGGGCGGGTGGCGTTGCTGGAGGGTTCCAGCCTCGCGCCGGGTGAGCGGATGTGCGCGCAACTGCTGCTCAATGCACCGGTGCAGGCTGTGAAGGGCGATCGATTGATCCTGCGCGATCAGAGTGCCCAGCGCACTCTTGGTGGTGGACGGGTACTTGACCCCTTCGCGCCGAGCCGACAACGCCGAAGTCCCGAGCGATTGGCGCAGCTGCAGGCTTTGATCTCAACGGATACGCTGGAAGCCGCATTGCCCGCGCTGTTGGCCAGCAGCGACACGGGACTGGATCCGCAGCAGCTGGAGCGCCAGTTCAACCGTCTGCGCACGACGTGGGTGCTACCGCCTGACGTCCGCCTGATCGACACCCGCCAAGGTCAGCGGTTGTTCAGTGCATCTCGTTGGGAAGCCCTGAAAGCGCCGTTACTGGAACATCTCGCACGCTTTCATCAACTGGAACCGGATCAAATGGGCCCGGACCGCGATCGCTTGCGTCGATTCACCGGCACCGCACTGGCTCGCCCGACCTTTATCAGCCTGCTCGACGAATTGCTGACCAGCGGCGCCATAGCGGCCAGCGGTCCATGGCTGCACTTGCCCGGTCATCAGGTGCATTTGAGCGCTGAGGACGAAGCCCTGTGGCAACAATTGCAGCCGCTGTTCGAAGCGGCCGGTTTCGACCCACCGTGGGTGCGCGACCTGGGGCATGATGAGGCGACGGTGCGCTTGTTGCTGCGCAAAATGGCGAGGTCAGGACAGGTGCATCAAGTCGTGCGTGACCTGTTCTACACCGAAACGGTGATTAGGCGATTGGCGGCTATGCTGTTGCAACTGGCCGCCGAAAACCCGGTGATTCAGGTGTCGGCGTTTCGTGATGCGGTGGGGTTGGGGCGTAAGCGTAGTATTCAGATTCTCGAGTACTTCGACCGGATTGGCCTGACTCGACGCTTGGGTGATCAGCGTCATATCCGTTTCGACAATGCCTTGGCCCAGGTAAACGGGTTCTGATTTCAAGGAAGGCAATCGCGCCCGGTGGCGCGGCCGGGCTTCAAACCCGGTTGGGGACGGCATCCGTTCCTGGGCAGGTTCGACTCCGGCTGCCTTCCGCCATTTACTGCTTTTTGTTTGTGGGCTGTTGGTTTGGGTGTATATCCGGTTTTTTGGGTGCGGCGGCTATTGGTGCTGGAAAACGAGCACCGTCTATGACGAAAAGGCTTACTTGCAGGCTTTAACGCGTCGCGGATCAACGTTGATAGAGGCGCCGATGGAGGTGGCCACAGGTTGACGGAGAGGCTCAGGGCGTGAGGGGGCGGTGCATCGAGATCAAAAGCTGAAGGCGAGCTAACGCTCGGCCTGATGAGTGGTGAGAAGCGGATGTACACCAATCTGCTTTTATGTGGGAGCGAGCCTGCTCGCGATGGACGTGAACGATAACGCGTGCTGTCTGGAAAAATGCGTTGCCTTCGAATTCATCGCGAGCAGGCTCTCTCCTACAGGGGAATGCGTACGCTCTGTAGGCGCTGCCGAAGGCTGCGATCTTTTGATCTGCCTGCCCCTTTCCCAGAGGCCGAACGCAGGCGTTGCGCAGGGGGCACCGCGGCAAGGATGCCGCGGTAGCCGCCCCCGGTGCAATGCCTGCGTTATGGCATGCCGAGCCTAAGCGAGGCACCGAATGGAGGGGCAAATCCTTTTTGGCGTTTGAAAAAGGGACGCGCTGTAAAAGCGAAACCACCAGCCGCCGCTACCCAAAAAACGGATATGCCCCCCATCTAATCCCAAAAAACATCTCTATCACGGCTGACTCTTGGGAAAAATCAGAATCTCCAACTTACCGCGTACGAAGCGCTGCCCATCCACCGGCAATAGTTCGACCTCTTCAATTTCCTGGACACTGTTGACCCGCATGACCACACCCACCGGACCTTTTTTACGGGCCTCGGTCATCCATTGCACGACGTTGTCCTTGGTGATGATCCGCGGAGCCATGGCCGGATCTTCCAGGCCATATTTCAGCTCTCCGACAGTATTGAAAAGGAAGATCTCCGGCCGTTTCACCCGCCAGGACAGCGCAGACGCGGCACCGAGATCGTTGCTGAGCAACGAGGTGGTATTGTTTAACGCGTCCAGATGCTCGGCAATAAACTGATCCGGCATCTTGCTCTCGACGATCTGTGCAGGCATGGCTGCCGGCAACAACGCTACCAGCATCCCGATGCCGATGGCCGGCGCGGCCCAGAACCGTAGTGGACGCAAGACTTGCAGGGCATTGGTGATAATCCAGCTGACCAAAACGATATACACCAGCGACAAGGCGAACGTGTCGGTGTTTTCGTAGATCTCTTTGGTGGCTTGTAAAAAGATCAGGGCGATCAGGGCAATGGTGGCCAGGGTTGTGTTGACCACGCCATTGATGCGAATCGCTCGCCCTTGCTGCTGATTCAGCAGGTCTATTACCGCGTGCCCCATCAGTAAGGCCAGCGGAAACAGGCACGGCATGATGTAAGTCGGCAGTTTGCCGCTGCTCATGCTGAAGAACGCCAACGGTAGCAGCACCCCCATCAACAAAAATGCAATTTCGGGCTGGCGCTTTTGCTTCCAGGCTTTAATGAAGGTTACCGGCAACAACGCCGCCCACGGCAAGCTCGACGCGACCAGCAACGGCAGGTAAAACCACCACGGCCGCGCGTGTTGCGCATTTTCGGCGGCGAAACGGCGAATGTGTTCGTTCCAGAAGAAGAAGTTCCAGAAGTCCGGTTCTTGATGGTGAATGGCAAGTGCCCACGGCAGGCAGACCAGCGTCGCAACCAGCACCGTCAACATCCCGTAACGCACCAGTTCGAGAAAGCGGCGTTGCCAGAGCATGTAGGGCAGGGCGACCAATACCGGCAATAACCCGGCGAGAAAGCCTTTGGTCATGAACCCCATGCCACAGGAAAAGCCCAACAGCGCCCATGCGGCTGTTTTGCTGCGAGATGATTGACCCTCGATGGCAAACCACAACGCGACCAGGCTCAGGTTGGCCCATAACGTGAATTGCGGGTCCAGGTTGGCATAGCCCGCCTGACCGGCAATCAACCCGAAACTCATGTAGAACAACGCACAGACCGCGCTTTTGCGCGGATCGTTCCAGATACGACCGGCCAACAGGTATGCCAGCCAGACACTCAGCCCGGTGCTTATCGCCGATGCAATTCGTACCCCGAACAGATTGTCGCCAAACACGGCCTGACCGATAGCGATCATCCAGTACCCGGCAATGGGCTTCTCGAAGTAGCGAATACCCATGAAGTGCGGGGCGATCCAGTCACCGGTCAGGCGCATTTCCTGGCTGATCTGGCCATAGCGGGTTTCGTCAGGAATCCACAGGCCATGGAACATCAGCGGCAGCAGATAAAAAGCGACAAAGGCCAACAGCAGGCCCGGCACGAGCCAGCGGTCGATGAGTGACGGTGTGTGAGACGCAGGACGGGATAAATCATCCGCAGGGTTACGCAACGGCTTATGGGACGTCATTGTAGGGCCTTGGTGCAAGAGAAATTGCTCTAGATTACTTGATTTTGCTTTCGCTGTTTAACAGGGTAGGCCATCCGTCGGTATTCACAATACCGAGAACTTGAAGTTCTCCTTTGGCATCAATACTGACGAATAACGAACTTACATACTGACTCTTCTGCGCATGCCGAAAACCGGTCTCGACTTCGAAGTCCTTGATGCAGCCACTGTGGGTGACGAGCAGCAGATTGCGATGGGCTTGTTTGTGCGCCAGCACTTCGTCGCGCAGGCCGTGGCCACACGTGGCGAGCCACTCCTGGGCGACCGCATCGTGGCCGAACATGTAGCGCGAAGTTTGTGCCGTGCGCGTGATCGGGCTGCTCAACACGTCAGTCTGTTCCATGCCCATTTGCTCAAAGCCGCGACCCAGCGCTGCCGCCGCTTCGCTGCCGGCACGGGTAATGCCATCGGGAGGCCCCAGACACGGGTTGCTGGACCGGTCGCAACGCTCGGCATGCCGAATAAGCACTACGACTTCACCGGCGTGCCAGCGCTGCATCAATTGAGCGATATCCTTGGTGCTTGAATGTCCCAGATTGGTGGGCGATCTCTGCAGCCAGAAATAACCTGTTACTAAAATAACGATCGCCAGGGTAGCGATAAAAAACACCAATTTTTTTAATCGGGAGTTCATGTCTTTATCTGAAGTAGTGAGCGTGCGGGCAAATTAAGATCAGAAGGGTAGCCGAGGGGTGAAACGAATGTGAAAAAATTGCTAAGAAAGTACAAAGCGCCTATTTAGTTGGTTTTTGATAATCCTTATCCTTTGCAGGCGGCCGGTGTGTGTTCAACGGTGACACGATCCACCGTTGAACAGAGGATGGATTGATCAGGACGACGGACACCCTCTTTGTGTCCCGCTGGTTGCCTGGCTGATCAACACGGCCAGACGTTTGACATTGTTCTGCTGAGCCGCCACCAGCTCATTGATGGAAGGGCCTGAAGGCGTCTGCAACGTACTACGGCAAGTCACCAGAGTGCCGTCGCCTTCACCGGCGTTGCGCAGACGCCATTTGACGTCGATCAATCCGTATTGGCCGGGAATCGAATCAAAGCGCAGCACCTCCACCCGTACCGACACTTTACGTTGCGGATGGCTGTTGACCAGTTGGTCCTCCAGGGCGCTATGCAATTCTTCCACCAGACTGGCGCTCCACCACTCAGTGTCAAGGATAGCGATGCCGGTATTGCTCTGTCGAACCACAATCTGCGGACGATCGACCTGAGGCGGAACCGTAAGGCTTTCGATCTGGATATCCGCAGTGGTCCTTGAGCCGCTGCTCGATAGAGCCGGGGTCAACGTATGGAACTCAATCGGAGCACTGCGGCAAGCGGCGAGCAACGACAACGCTGCGACTAACATAATCTTCAGCGAAAAAGCCATGGGTGATGCTCCTGTGGTCATTTGCTCGGTGGTCCTTGCATATCAATTGGCGCGGCATTGTCCGGGCGGCCGCGAATCAGCGATTCCGGATGCCGTCCCAGGTAATTCGCGAGGTCGCGCAAGGAGCGCGAGGTGCGTCCGAGCTCATACAGGGTCTGGGACAACTGTTCCTGTTGCGGCGAGCCTTCGGTCAGCGTCGAGTTGGCCGATTCCAAGGTCTTGCTGGCGTTCGCCAGGGTGGTTTGCACGCCCGGGAGGGTCTTGGAGTTGAATTGCGCCAGGCCTTTGCGCAGTTCAATGAGGTTGCTATCAAGATTGCCGGCAATCCGCTCGATGGGCAGCTGGTTGATCTTGTTGACCATCGCTTCGAGTTTTTCCTGCAATTGTTCCAGGCTGCTGGGTATGGTCGGAATGCTGACTGGGCGTGCGGTCTGATCGAACACGACTTTTTCGGCTTTAGGGTAAAAATCGAGGGCGATATAGAGTTGCCCGGTCAACAGATTGCCGTTACGAGCCTGGGCTCGCAGACCACCTTCAATGAAAGAGCCAATTATCGCTACGGCAGCGGCTTCGTCATTCGGATCATGATTCAATGCCTTGATCATTTGGGTGTGGGCTTTGCCGAGTCGTTGCGGGTAAATGACAATGCCGACAATGACCGGGAAAGTGCGTTTTTTCGCGTCGAAGTCCAGATTGACCGAGACGACTTTGCCAAGCTCAATGCCGAGGAATTCCACTGGAGCCCCAACCTTGAGCCCGCGCAGGGCCTGGTCGAAACGCAGTGTCAGGTACTGTCCCTTTCCATTGGGCGGGGCGAGGGCGGTTTGCTGATCGTCGAACAATTCATAGGCATATTCCGCCGCGGCCGGCTTATCATCGGGGCTGTATTCTGGTGCGCGAAACGCGATGCCGCCGACCAGCAGCGAGGACAACGATTCAGTCTTCAGCGCAAAGCCGTCGGCACCGACGCTCACATCGATACCACTGGCATTCCAGAAGCGGGTATTTTCGGTGACGTAGGCGTCATTGGGTGCGTGGACAAACACTTCGACGTTCACCCCCTTGCCATCCGGGTTCAGGGCATAGGCGACCACTTGACCGACCGGAATCTTGCGGTAGTAAACCGGGGATCCGATGTCCAGCGAGCCAAGGTCCTGGGTGAACAGCGTGAAGCGCTTGCCCGGCTCACCGTAGGTGATCGGGGGTGGGTTTTCCAGGCCTGTGAATGTTTTTGCACGAGCGTTGCCCTGGCCGATATCAGCGCCAATGTAGTCACCGGAGAGCAGGGTATCGATGCCCGACACGCCGCCAGCACCGATGCGAGGACGCACGACCCAGAACTGCGAGTCTTGTCGGGTAAAACCTTCCGCCTGCTTGGCCAATTTGATCGTGGCATTGACGCTCTTCTGGTCACCGCTCAACTCCACGTCCGAGACTTGACCGATCACCACGTTGCGATACTTCACTTCAGTTTTATTGGCGGTCAGGCCTGCACCGGTCTTGAAGTTGACAGTGATCGTCGGGCCTTCCTGCAAGATGCTGTGAACCACCAGGGAAATGCCGACCAAAACGGCAACGATGGGCACGATCCATACCAGCGAAATGCTGAAACGACGGGTCTTGATTGGGGCCTGGCCGGGAGGCTGTGGCCCATCAGTGGCTTGCGACTTCATCCATGGACTCCTCGTTTAGTGGTCTTTTTGGCTCTGGGTGCGGTGCTTTATCTGGCCCTTTATCAGGCCCTCTATCCCGCTCTCTATCCCGCTCTCTATCCCAAATCAGACGCGGATCGAAACTCATCGCCGACAGCATGGTGAACACGACCACAAGGCCAAAAAACAGAATGCCGGGGCGTGGCTCGATATCCGCCAGGGCCTGAAACTTCACCAGCGAGGCCACCAGGGCCACCACAATGACGTCGAGCATTGACCAATAGCCAATGACCTCGACGAAACGGTATAACTTCGACCGTTCCTTGCGTGCCCACAGGCTGTCGCGTTGCACCGTGACCAGCAACAGCGTCAGGGCGACGAACTTGATGCCTGGCACCGCGATGCTGGCGATGAAAATGATCAGGGCAATGTCCCAGGCACCTGCCTCCCAGAACTCCAGGACGCCGCTCATGATGGTGCTGTCCGCGCCATGGCCGACCATCTTGGTGTTCATCACCGGCAACAGATTGGCCGGGATATAAAACACCAGGGCGGTGAACAGGAAGGCCCAGGTACGGGTCAGCGAATTGGTTTTGCGCCGATGCAGCGGTGCGCCGCAGCGCTCGCATTCGTGAGGATCAAGGGTCATGTCACAGGCCAGGCCGCAGCTGTGACACAGGCACAGGTTGAGTTCGCTGGCGACCGGAGGCGTTGTCATAGGATCTCCCACAGGTCACGGATATCGTGCCCGGCGATGCGGATCATCATCAGGCTGAGAATGGCCAGGGCAAACAGGCCGATGCCGGGCAGCACATCCAGCAATCCTGCGAGTTTGATCACCGCGACCATCGCCCCCAGCAAACAGACTTCCAGCATGCTCCAGGGCCTGAGGGTCTCCAGCCAGCGCATGCAGAATTTAAAACCGGGCGAGCGTCGGGAGGCGAGGGCGAAACTCAGGACCCAGATCAGCAGCAACAGCTGGAAAATCGGCGCGATGATCATCGCGATCGCCGCCACCATTGCGATAAAAGTGATCGGCCCCAGGCTCAGGGCCAGCACCGAGTCCCACAGCGTGGCGCTGTTCTTCAGGCCTTTGAGGCTGATGCTCATGACCGGATAGAAATTGGCGAAAATCCACACCATCAACGCAGTGAAGGTCAATGCCAGACGCTGTTCCACGGTCAGGCCGTTATAGCGCTGAAGCACGCCGCCGCAGCGCGTACACAGGGTTTTCTGATGTTTGGCGAGCGTGACTTTTTCGTATACGCAGTCACAGTGCTCGCAGATGATCAGTGGGTCAGTCTTCGCCATTGGCCGCGCTCAATAGGAGGCATAAAAGTCAGAGCACCCCCTCAATATAGAAGTGACTCGCAATTGAGCAAATTAAAAAGGCAGATCAACAGGACTGGCAGGGCGAATGCTCTCGTTGTAGGAGCGAGCTTGCTCGCGAAGGACTTCAAAGCAACGCGTTCATTCAGGACGAACGCGTAATCGTTAACGTCCTTCGCGAGCGAGCTCGCTCCTACAGGGGGAATGGCGATTGGTCGTTAGCCGAGCAGTTCGCGCAGGCGATACCAGAACATGCCGAGAGCCAGCAGGGGAGAACGCAACATCGGTCCGCCGGGAAAGGTCATGTGCGGTACCGCGCTGAAGGCATCGAAACCTTGGCTGTGGCCGGTATGGATCACCTCGCCCAGCAGTTTTGCGCACCAATGGGTCACGTTCAGCCCATGCCCGGAGTAACCCTGGGCGTAGAAGACATTTGGATGTTCGCTCAAGCGCCCAACCTGTGGAAAGCGATTGGCGGAGATGCCAATCTTGCCGCCCCATTGATAGTCGATGCGCACGTGCGCCAATTGCGGAAAAACCTTGAGCATTTGCGGGCGCATGTAGGCCGTGATGTCCGCCGGATCGCGCCCTGAATAATGGCAGGCGCCGCCGAACAGCAAGCGCCGGTCTGCCGAGAGACGGTAGTAATCCAGGCCGACTTTCTGGTCGCAGAGCGCCAGGTTTTGCGGGATCAGTCGGCTGGCCACCTCTGCCGTCAAAGGCTCGGTGGCAATGATGTAGCTGCCCGCCGGGAGCACTTTGCCGCTCAATTTCGGTTCGAGCTTGTCCAGGTGCGCGTTGCAGGCCAGCACCAGACTGCCGGCGCGCACCGTGCCGCCGGCACAGCGAATCTGCACGGTACTGCCATGGAGCAGTTCCAATACCGGGCTCTGCTCGAAGATCTGCACGCCGAGGGATTGCGCCAACCGCGCTTCACCCAGGACCAGGTTGAGGGGGTGCAAATGACCGGAGCCCATGTCGATCAGGCCACCGGCGTAGACGCCAGAATCCACCACCTGCTGACGGATCTGTCCGGGGCCGACAAGTCGGGTTTCATGGGCATAACCCGACTCACCGAGATGTTCGTGCTCAGCCTTTAGCGCCGTGAACTGCGCAGAGGTGTTGGCCAGTTCGCAGAAGCCCCATCGCAGGTCGCAATCGATCTCGTGTTCGCGAACGCGATTGGCTACCACTTGCACCGATTCGATGCCGGCGCGCTCCAGATACCGCACGCCGTCCTGACCGACATGGCGGGCGAAACCTGCGATGTCATGGCCAATGCCTCGGATCAACTGCCCGCCGTTGCGCCCGCTGGCGCCCCAGCCAACGCGTCGCGCTTCCAGGACAATCACCGAAAGCCCGCGTTGCGCCAGTTCGATCGCCGTGTTGATGCCGGTAAATCCTGCGCCGATCACGCACACATCGGCGAACAGATCCTCGGCCAGCGTGGGGTAAGGGGCCACGCTTTTGGCCGTCGCCGCGTAATAGGAATGTGCATGTTCGTTATTCATTTGTTGGACTTCACTTTGCTCCAGGAACGGGTCATCAAACGCATGATCGCCTGGGGCGGGGTGGTCGAAATGTAGAGCTTGTCGAGGACTGCCTGCGACGGATAGACCTCTGGATTGCTCACCAACTCAGGGTCCATGTATTGCTTGGCCGCCGGGTTCGGGTTGGCGTAACCGACCGAGGCGCTGACCTTGGCAATCACTTGTGGGTCCAGCAGGTAGTTGACGAAAGCATGCGCTTCTTTCGGGTTGGCGGCGTCAGCGGGAATGGCCAGCAGGTCAAACCACAAGTTACTGCCTTCCTTGGGAATCGCGTAGGCAATGTTCACGCCGTTCTTCGCTTCCTTGGCCCGGTTGGCGGCCTGGAACACGTCACCGGAGTAACCGAACGCCACGCAAATGTCGCCGTTCGCAAGGTCGGACACGTACTTCGAGGAATGGAAGTAGGTGATGTAGGGCCGGATGCTCATCAGTTTGGCCTCGGCTTTTTTGTAGTCCTCGGGGTTTTCGCTGCGCGGGTCCATGCCCATGTAGTTGAGAATCGCCGGGTACACCTCATCGGCCGAGTCCATCATCGATACGCCGCACTGGCTGAGTTTCTTGATGTTTTCCGGTTCGAATAGCACGGCCCAGGAATCGATGTGGTCAATGCCCAGCACTTGCTTGACCTTGTCGACGTTGTAGCCGATGCCGTTGGTGCCCCACAGATAAGGAACGGAGTGTTCGTTACCCGTATCGTTTTTTTCCAACAACGCCAGCAGCTTGGGGTCGAGGTTTTTGAAGTTGGGCAGCTGCGAACGATCCAGTTTGAGGAACGCACCGGCCTTCACCTGGCGAGCGAGGAAGTGGTTCGACGGCACCACCACGTCATACCCGGTGCGACCAGCGAGCAGTTTGCCTTCCAGGGTTTCGTTGGAGTCGAAGACGTCGTAGATCACCTTGATCCCGGTTTTTGCCTGGAAGTCGACGAGGGTGGTCTCGCCTATGTAATCGGTCCAGTTGTAGACGCTGACTGTGGGCTGAGCGTGTGCAACGGCGCTGAACAACATCGCCAGCGCGACCGGGACCACGGATTTCAATAGACGCATTTCGACACCTCTTGGAATTATTGGATTTTCAGGCGTTTCTTTGGTGTTCTGGCGGCCGTCTTCGCGAGCAGGCTCGCTCCCACATTTGGAATGGGGTCTCCTGTGGGAGCGAGCCTGCTCGCGAAGAGGCCTTTACGGACAGCTAAGGGGTTAAACGCTCAGCAGCAGGAACTCGCGCTCCCAGGAACTGATGACGCGCTTGAAGTTCTCGTGTTCGGCGCGTTTGACCGCGACGTAACCGCGGACAAACTTACTGCCCAGATAACGCTCGATGGTTTCGCATTCCTCCATCTGCGTCAGCGCGTCCTCGATGGTGATTGGCAATCGCAGGTTGCGGCGTTCATAAGCCCGGCCCTGTACCGCAGCGCTCGGCTCGATGCGCTCGACCATGCCGAGGTAGCCGCACAACAGGCTCGCGGCGATGGCCAGGTACGGATTGGCATCGGCACCCGGCAAGCGGTTTTCGACGCGCATCGCGTCCGGACTGGAGGTCGGTACGCGCAGGCCGACGGTGCGGTTTTCTTCGCCCCATTCGACGTTCACCGGTGCCGAGGTGTCCGGCAAGAAACGGCGGAACGAGTTGACGTTGGGCGCAAACATCGGCAGCACTTTGGGGATGTATTTTTGCAGGCCGCCAATGTGATGCAGGAACAACTCGCTCATCTGCCCGTCGCCATCGGCGAAGATCGGCTGACCGGTAGCGATGTCGACCACGCTCTGGTGGATATGCATCGCGCTGCCAGGCTCATCACCAATCGGCTTGGCCATGAAGGTGGCGGTCACGTTATGTTTGAGCGCCGCTTCTCGCAGGGTGCGCTTGAACACGGTGATCTGGTCCGCCAGGTCCAGCGCGTCGCCGTGGCGGAAGTTGATTTCCATCTGCGCCGGGCCGTCTTCGTGGATCAGCGTATCGAGGTCCAGGCCCTGGAGTTCGCACCAGTCGTAGACGTCTTCGAACAGCGGGTCGAATTCGTTGGCCGCATCGATGGAAAACGACTGACGACCACTTTCCGCGCGGCCTGAACGTCCCAGCGGTGCCTTGAGCGGCAAGTCCGGGTCTTCACAACGCTGAGTCAGGTAAAACTCCATTTCCGGCGCAACAATCGGCCGCCAGCCTTTGTCGGTGTATAGCTGCAAGACTTTCTTGAGCACGTTGCGCGGCGACAGCTCGATGGGATTGCCGAACTTGTCGAACGTATCGTGGATCACAATCGCTGTCGGCTCGATGGCCCATGGAATCACGTAAACCGCATCAGAGACGGGCTTGCAGACCATGTCGATGTCGGCCGGGTCGAGCAGGTCGTAGTAGATGTCGTCGTCGACAAAGTCCCCGGTTACCGTTTGCAACAGCACACTTTCCGGCAGGCGCATGCCTCGCTCATGCAGGAACTTGTTGGTGGGTGCGATTTTGCCGCGTGCAATGCCGGTCAGGTCGCTGACGACGCACTCGACTTCGGTAATCTTGTGATCTTTCAGCCACGTGAGCAGCTGATCGAAAGGGACATTCATAAAGACCTCGTTATTGGTTTTATTTAACGCCAGGGAAGACGGTTTCATCCGCCGGACACTTCCCCTGTGGCGCGTTGACGACTATCTTGGGCGAGCCTTGCAGATCCATCTATCCACTTTCAGCAGCACCAAAACGCACCAAACGAGTGCGTAAGGTCTCCCAATGTCAACGTGCACTGCCTTACACGTCCAAGCCTTCAACACCGCCGATGTCGCCGAGCAAATCCGCGCCACACCGGGTTGGGTGCAGCAGTACCAACAGATGTCACCGGGGCATTTCGCCGGGTTGGTACGCTATCTGGACTTGCAAGGCGTAGAGATTTACGAGGAACACATGAACACCCGGGTCGAGCAAAACTTCAGTGCGCCCGAAGGCTCGCTGGCGTTCTGTTTCGATCGCAGCGACAACGCGCTGTACCTGCTCAATGGTGAAAGCCGCAACATCTGGATCACCCCGGAGAACTACCAGGAAATCGCCGTGGTGTTCGGTCCGGAGTTCGTTCAGCGTCACGGACTGAATGTCGCCAGGCTCGAAGGGTTGTTCATGGCGCCGCTGAATTCGGGGCAAAACGCACTGTTCAGCCGTTGGCTGAGCGGGACCTTGACCCGACTGGCGCAAACGCTCGATCCGCCAAGCAAGGAAGCGCTGACTCAGCAGTTGCTGGAGGACTGCCTGTACCTCCTCGACAACGCATGCGTCTGTCTTGATCGCGGCGGTTTGCAGCGCCGGACCGAAGAACGCGCGGTGATGAAACGCATCGGTGAGTGGGCGGCGGATGCTCCGGAAGACACCTTGAATCTGTTGGAGCTTTCGCAGATCGCCGGGGTTTCGTTGCGTCAGTTGCAGCACGCGTTCAAGGCATACACCGGGATGACTCCGACGCATTGGCTGCGTTTACGCCGCCTCAACAGTGCGCGTCGCGAGTTACTCAGCCGTACGCCGATGGACACCACGGTGGCGGAGGTCGCGATGCGCTGGTCGTTTTGGCACTTGGGGCGGTTTTCCAGCAGTTATCGGGCATTGTTCAACGAACTTCCCAGTGAAACGTTGAAACGGTAGGGGGGGGTGATTGTGTGTATATCCGTTTTTTTGGTAGCGGCGGCTATGGGTTCCGCCCTTACGGCGGGTCACTTTGAAAAGCCTGTGCGGCCCAACCCAAAGTAACCAAACGCTTCTGCCCCTTTCGTTCGGTGCCTCGCTGTGGCTCGGCATGCTCTCGCTCCGGTCCTGCTCCGTGGGCCCGCCGCCATCGGCCATCCATGGCCGGGGGCGGCTAACCCGGCATCCATGCCGGGTTGCCCACTACGCAGAACCTCCACTCGGCCTCTCGAGGGGGCGGTGCATCGAGATCAAAAGCTGAAGGCGAGCTAACGCTCGGCCTGATGAGTGGTGAGAATCAAAGCTCCACGCCGATCTGCTGTATGTGGGAGCGAGCCTGCTCGCGATGGACGTGAACGATAACGCGTGCTGTCTGGAAAAATGCGTTGCCTTCGAATTCATCGTCGGAACGCCACCCGGAGCAATGCCGGAGTGAGGGCATGCCCCCATTGTGTAATTAGCAGCGATGCTGTGTTACCTGCCTGCACTTTTTCGTGCCACAGGCCACAACGTGGGGCATTTCAACCCGTTACCAGCACTGAAAAACCGCTCGCCCGTTGTCCTCTGACTCATCAATAAATCAATCAATTCAATTACCTGAATGCCATTTTCAAAATCTGGCATGCAATATGCTTTTTGGCTACATGGATAATTGGATACAAAAATACAAAAGGTGCATTCGATGAAATTCGCCCCCGTCTATTCCGAGCGTCAGCCCATCACAGCCGAGGAGGAGGCCTACAACTTTCTTCTCGAAGCCATTTGCAAAGGACGCTACCGCACCGGCGAGCGGCTGATTGCCGAGGACATCGCCGGTGAAATCGGCATGAGCCGGATGCCGGTGCGTGAAGCTTTCAGGCGTTTGGACGCCGATGGTCTGGTGATTCTCAGGCCCAACCGTGGTGCCATCGTCCGTGGCTTGAACATCGATGAAATGCGAGAAGTCTTCGAAATGCGCAGTGCGCTGGAAGGCCTCGCCATTCGGGTCGCCGCCACGAAAATCACCGAGCGCCATTTTAGCCATCTGGAGCGCTTGCTCGATGAGATGGATGACTACCGCGAAGACGGTGCCGAGTGGGTCAGTCGTCATCGCGCCTTCCATGAATACCTGTGCAGCTTGAGTGAGCGTCCGCGGCTGATGCGGCAAATTTCAGCGCTGTACTCGGTGATCGAGCCGCACATGCGCCTTTGGTTACAGCACGCCGACAAGCCCCGTAGCGCGCGGGATGAGCATGCGTCGATTATCGCTGCGCTGCGCTGTGCTGATCCGGATAAAGCCGCGCAAGTGGTGTGTGAACACATCGAAGGCACCATCCCGCGCCTGATCCAGTTCCTCGAAGCCCACCAATAGAAAACATTCCACCGCGTAGGCGCTGCCGCAGCCTGCGGCAGCTCCTACGCGGGACATCCGTTGCAGCACACCTGGAGTCTTGCCATGCACAAGCCTTGCGCGTTAGTTGCCGTATTTACCATGAGTCTATGTTCTCTATCGGCGCTCGCCGCCCCCCAGCTACCTGAGCGATTAAGCAAGAGCGACAAGATCGTTTATTGCTCTGGCATGGACTCGCCACCGCTGGTGTCGTTTGACGTGAAGCAGAAACCCGTGGGGCTCCAGGTCGATATGGGGGAAGCGATTGCCCAGCGTCTGGGGGACAAGAAAGTCGAATGGCGCATCTCTCCCTTCGCCGGGCTAATCCCGGCGCTGCTCGCGCAGCAATGCGACATGATCGTCGATCAATTGTTTGATAAGCCCGAACGCCGCGAAGTGATCGATATCGTCAACTTCATGTATTCCAGCCAGTCCATCGTGGTGCCCAAGGGCAATCCGAAATCGGTGAGCACCCTGGAAGATCTGTCCGGTCTCAAGGTGGCGGTCAGCAATGGTTCGACGATCCGGGTCTTGCTCGGCAAGGAGAACGAAAAGCTTGAAGCCGCCGGCAAGGCGCCGATGAAGCTGGTGGTTTACAACGTCGACGCCGATGCATTCCAGGCGTTGCGTATCAATCAGGTCGATGCCTTTGGCACTACGGTTGAGTCCGCCGGGCACTATCAGCAACTCGCGCCGGACCTTTTCCAGTCCGCCGTCCCCTCGTTCAACAGAATCCTCACCGGCTTCGGCGTGCGCAAAGGCGATCCACAGCTGACGGCAGCCTTGACCGAAGTCCTGCAAGGCATGCGCGCCGACGGCAGTTACGCCGCGCTACTCGGTAAGTGGCATGTCGACGGTGACAAACTGGACTGAGGGCGTACTCGATGAACTTCAATTGGAATGTGTTCTGGCAGTACCTGTTGCAGCCTAGCGATGTCTACCTGACGGGGTTGTGGCTGACGTGCCTGATCAGCGTGTCGGCCATGCTGCTGGGGTGTACGTTGGGGCTGGTGGCGGCGTTGATGAAATTGTCGCGCAATCCGCTGTTGCAGTACCCCGTGCGCTTTTATGTATGGCTGATGCGCGGCACGCCGCTGCTGGTGCAGATCGTTTTTCTATACACGGCACTGGCGGCCGGGGGGATTTTTCGATTCGAAGACCTGGACCTCGGCTGGTTCATCGTACCGGGCAACATCCAGGCTGCAATCATCGCCCTGGGACTCAATGAAGGCGCCTACATGGCCGAGATCATCCGTGCGGGTATCGGCGCGGTGGACAAGGGCCAGTACGAAGCCGGGCGTTCACTGGGCATGACCTTTTCCAAACTGATGCGCCGCATCGTATTGCCCCAGGCATTCCGGGTGATCGTGCCGCCGCTGGGTAACGAGTTCAACGTGATGCTCAAAAACACCACGCTGGTCAGCGTGATCGGCGTGCAGGAACTGTTGCTCAGTACGCAAATGGTCACCTCGGCAACCTTCCGGGTGTTCGAGTTGTACCTGGTGGTCGCCCTCTACTTCCTCACATTGACCACGCTCTGGGGGTTTTTCCAGCGCTGGCTCGAAACCCGGTTCGGACAGTCTGACCGGCCCGCACCGGCGGCCAGCCGCCTGTTCGGTCGCAACACCATGAAACTGCTGAGAGGGCGTTGAACATGGCGCACATGAGTGAAGAACTGGTCATCGAAGCGCTGGATATTCACAAGTCCTTCGGTGACCTGGAAATTCTGAAAGGCATCTCGCTGCAAGTTCGACGGGGCGAAGTGGTGGTGCTGATCGGCGCATCCGGCTCCGGCAAAACCACGTTTATCCGCTGTATCAACTTGCTCGAAGACATTCAGTCCGGGCAGATACGCGTCAGCGGCCGACCAATGGGTTATCGCACCAAAGCGAACGGCAGTCTGGTGAAGGATTCGGAACGCAATATCGCGCGCCAGCGCCGAGACATCGGCATGGTGTTCCAGCGCTTCAATCTGTTCCCGCACATGACGGCACTGGAAAACATTATTGAAGCACCGATTCAGGTGCTGGGCGTGTCTCGTCACGCGGCGGTGGAGCAGGCCAGGGCGCTGCTCAAGCGCGTGGGTCTGGCCGAAAAAGCCGACCACTATCCGTCGATGCTATCCGGCGGCCAGCAGCAACGGGTCGCCATCGCCCGGGCATTGGCAATGAAACCTCAAGCCATGTTATTCGACGAACCGACCAGCGCCCTGGACCCGGAGACGGTGGGCGAAGTGCTGCAAGTCATGAAGGAGTTGGCGCTGGAGGGTATGACCATGGTGGTGGTGACCCACGAGATGGGGTTTGCCCGCGAAGTGGCTGACCGCGTGGTGGTGCTTGATCAGGGCGAGTTGATCGAACAAGGCCCGCCCGAACAAATCTTCAGTCAACCCCGGCACGCTCGCACCCGCGCCTTTCTCAGTCGAGTGTTGTAGGAGCGAGCTTGCTCCGGGCGGCGTTCCGACGATGGTCGCTAACCATAACGCGTGCTAGCTGAATAAACGCGGCGCTCTCAAGTTCATCGCGAGCTAGCTCCTACAGTTTTTTCTGACCACTACTTTTGCGTGAGTCCTGCCATGTTCAAATTTTCTGCCCACGAGTATCCCTACGCTTCACAACGTCAAAGTGTTTTCGCAAAACGCGGCATGGTCGCCGCCTCCCAGCCTCTGGCCGCCGAAGCCGGCATTGAAATCATGCGTCGCGGCGGCAACGCCATAGACGCCGCGATTGCCACGGCGGCGGCGCTGACGGTGGTTGAACCCACCGGTTGCGGTATCGGTGGCGATGCCTTTGCGCTGGTCTGGACCAACAATAAACTGCATGGCTTGAACGCCAACGGCTCAGCGCCACAAGCCCTGAGTATCGACGCGGTGAAAGCGGCCGGGCACGAAAAAATGCCCTTGCACGGCTGGACGCCCGTGACCGTTCCGGGGTGCGCGTCAGCCTGGGCTGAACTATCCAAACGCTTCGGCCGTCTGCCGTTTGCGCAGCTGTTACAACCGGCGATCAGTCTGGCGCGCGACGGGTTCCCGGTGTCGCCAGTGGTTGCCTTGCAATGGCAAACGGCGCTGGAGGGCTTCACCCCGGATCGCGACGAAGTGCTCGATAGCTGGTTCGACACCTTTCTGATCGATGGCCGGGCACCCCGAGCCGGCGAGATGTTTCGCAACCCTGCCCAGGCTCGAACCCTGGAGGACCTGGCGGCCACAGGCTGCGAAAGCCTTTATCGTGGCGCACTGGCGCAGCGGCTGGATGCGCATTCGCGGGCCACGGGCGGTTATCTGCGCGCCAGTGATCTGCACACCTATCGCGCGCAGTGGGTCGACCCGATCAAGGTCAACTATCGCGGCGTCGACGTTTGGGAGATCCCGCCCAGCGGGCAAGGTCTCGTGGCGTTGATGACGCTGAAGATTCTCGAAGGCTTTGACTTTGATCATCGCGATAGCCAGCAAACCTGGCACCGTCAGCTTGAAGCCATGAAACTGGCTTACAGCGACGGGCTCCACTACATCACAGACCCCGAGCACATGCGGGTGGCGGTGGAAGATTTGCTGAGCGATCAGTACGCCGCTCTCCGTCGCGGGCAAATCGGCGAACAGGCTGTGGCGCCGCAGCCGGGCGAGCCTCACGCCAGCGGCACCGTGTACCTGGCCACCGCTGATGCCGAAGGCAACATGGTCTCGTTCATCCAGAGCAACTACCACGGTTTCGGCTCAGGCGTGGTGCTGCCGGACAGCGGCATTGCTCTGCAAAACCGTGGTGAAGAGTTCAGCCTCGATCCCGAACATTCGAACTGCCTGGCACCCGGTAAAAAGACCTTCCACACCATCATTCCGGGCTTTCTCAGTAAGGACGGCGTGGCAATGGGGCCGTTCGGCGTCATGGGCGGCTATATGCAACCCCAGGGGCATGTGCAGATGGTCATGAACCTGGTGGATTTCGGCCTCAACCCGCAAGCGGCGCTGGATGCACCGCGCTGGCAATGGTTGGGAGGATTGAAGGTCGGCATCGAGCAGGGCGCTTCGCGAGATATGGCCGCGGCATTGGCGCGGCGCGGGCACCAAGTGGAAGTGGCGTGCGACCTGACCAGTTACGGGCGCGGACAGATCATCCTGCGCGATCCCGATACTGGCGTGTTATGCGGTGGAACCGAGCCACGCACGGACTCGCATATCGCCGTGTGTTAACGGGCAGTGGCGAGGGTATCGCGCCCTCGCCACTACGCAGGCGTGGCCGGTTTGGCCAATTCGATACCGGCCGCACTCAAGCGCTTGAGAATTTCAAACAACAGGTCGCTTTTCGTGATGCCGACGATTCTCGGGCTGCTGACGTATCCCGTGATTGTCAACGTGATGCCGTCGGGCGAGAGTTTGCTGAATCGAACATAAGGGGCCGGTTTATCAAGGAT
Source organism: Pseudomonas sp. ASL7 (assembly GCF_056680375.1). NCBI lineage: Bacteria > Pseudomonadati > Pseudomonadota > Gammaproteobacteria > Pseudomonadales > Pseudomonadaceae > Pseudomonas > Pseudomonas sp. ASL7. Next base: position 1,455,982 of record NZ_CM155279.1, read on the forward strand.
GGTTTCGTTCTCGTTATACGTGTCGCACAACAGGCTTTGTACTTGCTCGGGGTCAATGTCCAGCGGGAACATCAGTTCGAGTGTCGCTACACCCTGCGCACTGCCGCCCAGCGTCACGTTACGCAAGTTTTGCGAAATCAATTGTGAGTTCGGAACGATGACTATCGAACGGTCGCTGAGTTGAATTTCAGTGGCCCTGACATTGATTCGCCGGATGTCACCTTCAACCCCGCTGATACTGATCATGTCGCCAACCTTGACCGGGCGTTCGGTCAGAAGAATCAGGCCGGAAACGAAGTTTTTGACGATTTCCTGCAAGCCAAAACCAATACCGACGGACAGGGCGCTGACGATCCAGGCCAGGTTGGTCCACTCCACGCCCAGTGACGACAGTGCCAGCAGAATGGCCAGGACATAGCCAATATTGGCGAACAGTGTACTGAGGGAATCGCACATGCCGGGGTCCATATCGGTCTTGGGTAGTAATTCGTTATCCAGCCACCGGCGTAATGAGCGAATCAGGTAGATACCGACCAACAGGGCCAGCAATGCATTAAATACGTGGCCAGGGATGATATTGAATTTGCGCAAGCCATCACCGCCGAGGATGGCGAGCACTTGGGAGACCAGTTGCCCGAGTGTCGTTCCTACGCCACCCACAAACAGTGAAATGAAGGCGAGCAGTAACAACGTGGCGCGACCCGCTCCGGACAAAATGATCGACACTTGCTCAAGACGCACATCACCAATCCCGAGCGATTGTTTAAACGCTTTTCCACTGGGACTCTTGGGGGAGAACAGGTACTCACAGCTGTCTTTGAACAACTGAATCAGCAGGTAAAAACCGGACAGGATGGTAAAGCCCCATACCAGTTCGTAGGTGATGAATCTGGCCAGGGAAACGTAGCCGATCAGCAGGGCGAACAGCGATACAACAACCGCAATGCCGGCGAAGGAATAAATCACGCCGGCGAGGGTGGTACTCGATTCGGGGGCTTCACCGCTGGCTGCCACGGCCCTTCGGACGTTGCTGGCACGCCGGAATAACGTACCGAGAATCAGCGTGACAACGAGTCCGATCACGCCGCGACAAAAAAGCACGACTGGGGTGCTCATGTTGGTGACATTGGTAATTTGCGTCAGCCCCACCAGCACCAGGAGCGTACCGGCCAATAGTCTGGGAAAGGGTTCTATCGCCAGGGCGACAGAGTCGGAGATAGCCGGTAGCCGCCAGGAGGGATGTTTGGTCGAGAGCATCGCCCGGCTTAAACCGGTGATCAGGACACAGGTATAAATAAGCTTTTCGAATTCATCGGCAAAGTTCTGCATCATGGGCGACAACGGAAGTTGTCGAGTCAGTGCATAAAACAGCACCTGCATCGCGCAGGCAGTGGTCAATATCGTCGCCACCACTGAGGCCAGTGCAAGGGTACTTCGACGCAAACGCCCTTCGGGCATTCGATGTATGCACACCCAGGTCAGCCCGCGCTCCGCGACGTTCCGGCCCCAGGTCCAAATGAGCAGTGCCAGAACCATCAGTGTGATGGAAAACAGGCGCTGGCCGGGCTGCCAGGTTATTTTGATCGAATGACTGGCCTGCTCGATGAAGTCGCGCAGTCGCTCACGGTCCTCCATTAGCGGGTTAAACATCGGTGCCCAAAACTCCGGCCCCAGAATACTGCCGCTACGAAGCGTTATTTCGGACTCCAGAAGGCTGCGTCGAATCGTAGCAATCTGAGCCATGAGGTCGGAGGCATTTTGTCTAAGCACTGCCAAGGTTTTCAAGCTGGCATCGACGGCCCTCTTTTGTTCGGAAAAAAAGGCTCTTTGCGTTGCGATATCCGACTTTTCCGGCGTGAGATCGCCAGCGTTGACAGGGCCTAACACATCAAGTTGAGCTTGTAATTGCCTCTGTTCAGGCAGCAGCGATGACTGCAGGCGGTCCACATCACTGATCAAAGATTGAATGGAATCTTGCAGACCCACCATCTGGGAGAGGTTATCCGCCAACGAAGCCTCTTGTTTGATCCGGTCAAGCCGAATTTGAAGTTCTTGCAGATCACTTGGGGACACTGTAACGGACGAAGTGCCTGGCGTGTCGGTTGAAGTCACTGCGATGTCGGCAGCCGACAGCTCACTGATGCTCGCACCCCACAATGTAATCATGAAAATCAGGATTAATTTCAATGCAGGACACATTGGCATGCTCCAGCGACTTTAACCATTGATGTTAGGCCATGGCGGGTGCTGGCGCGAAAAATAAAGAGTTTCAGGCATTGCCTGCAAGGGCAGGGGTATCAGGTCAACCCTTGAACGTCTTTTTGCTGACGCCGGTCGAGTAGATGGACCATCAGGCAGGCGTATAGCGTCACGAAGATGAACAACCCCATGCGCACGGCAAATGCGGTGTAGACGTCTTTGCCCGCCGCGCTGTCCTGAACCGACTGCCCCAGCAGGATAATCAGCGTAATCAGGGTGTTGAGCCAGAACCCCGGGGTTTGTCGCGTCGGGTTCAAGGCATAGAGCTTGCGCGCCAGCACCAGGCCGAACAGCAGCGTCCACAGAAAGAACATCCACAGATGGACAAACAGACTGAGGGCGCACCAGAACAGGATGGCCAGCAGCCCGCCGAGCAACGTCGACCCGATCAGCTCACGACCTGCGGTGCGGGCTGTGGTTGTGGCGCTTTGCTGACCCAGGCTGACGGCCTTCAGGATAATCGGCAAATAGGTGGCGGGATCGATCAGCGCCAGCACGAATGTCGGCAACACAATCAGGGTGGCACGCAGTGCAATCCTGGTCACCTCGTCAGCCGACAGGGCAGGGGCGGCCGGTGGCGACGGGGCGTTGGCCGGTTCTGGAAAAAGCTGATGACTTAAAGCCACCACGATGACGGCAAGGAGCAGCCCCTTGACCAGTGCACCAATCACCATCATCGCCAGGTCAAAATCGGCCACACCCGCCGAAGAAATCATGGTCAAGCCAATCACCAGAAAGGTCACGAGCAAGTTGTTACCGCCGCGCAGCCCAAAACCAAAGGCCAGGAACAGGCTGACACCGATCAGCAACACACCCGTGAAGGGGTAGTAGCGCAGGACTGGAATCAACACCAGGCCGACGCCCGTGATCAACATCGCAGCCAGTGCGAGAACCAGTCCAACCTTGAAGGGCAGCGGCCGATTAAGTGTGCCAAGCAACAATACACACAGTACCGGTGCAAGAAACGGGATCGGCAACCCCAGGCCGAAACTGGCAGCGAGGCAGAGTGCCGTGCCCAAGGCCAGACGAAGCGCGCGCTGAGCCCGGGGATTGCGCTCAGTCGGCCTGCTCTTAATAGGCATAGCTCAGCCAGCTCATTAACCCGAAAAACACGCGACCGAGCACATTCAACGGGTTGCCCTGAGTCGGGAACGCCATGACTTCAGCCTGTCCGCCGGCCCGGATGGCGCGACTGTCCCGCAGCATATTCATCGAGTCCTCGGAAAATTCGATAATCACCGGAAAACGCTGTGCCGGACGCAGCCAGTCACGGCTGTTCTGTACGCTCGGCAGACTGCCGGCCGGGGTGGGCGGACCGACACTGACGCCAAAGCCGACACTGCGCACTCGGCCCTCGTACGTGTGGCCCGGCATCGCGTCGAGGATGATCCGCACCGGCGTGTCCGGGGCGACCAAACCCAGGTTGTTCTCAGTCATGTCCGCACTGATCCACACATCGTGGATCGCGATCAGGATCATGACCGGGCTGCCGGCGGCGGCGAACTGTCCGACGTCAGTGCGCAGGTCGGTAATCAGGCCTGCCGAGCGCGCACGGATCTGCGTATTGGCCAGGTCCAGTTCGGCTTTGGACAACGCCGTGGCCGCGCTGCGCAGCTTGGCGTTGTCTTCATCACTGCCGCCTTCTGTTTCGCGCGCCCGCTCAACCTCGGCACGGGCGGCGGCCACCTGACTGGTGGCCTGTTCGCGGTTGGCGCGTGACACTTCCAGCAGGCGCACGGAAATGGTGCCCGGGTCTTCGCGGTACAACCCTTCAAGACGCTGATTGTCCTGCTTCGTCTTCAGTTCATTGGCTTGGGCCGCTCGCAGCGAGGCTTGAGCCGAGGCAATGCCGGCGGTACCGGCGCCGATCTGCCGGCGTGTCGATTCAAGGTCCGCGCGCGCTCGGTCGACGGCGATTTGATAAGACTGCGGATCTACTTCAAACAGGACATCGCCCGCCTTGACGTCCTGGTTGTTGCGCACGTTCACCCGGGTCACCCGGCCCGCCACCTCTGCGGCCACCGGAATCACAAAGGCCCCCACGCGAGCCTGTTGCGTGTAAGGCGTGAAGCGGTCAGCCAGCAAGTACCAGACCAGGCTGAGGAAGATCAGCGCCAACACCCACTGGAGGCCTTTTTTTGAAGGATCGGCGGCCGGCTCTGGCGACTCGGGGGAGGGCAGGTCGGGAGCGGGCTGCGCGGCTTCACTCATCTTCATTTACCTTCTGAGGGAGGGGAAAGGCTGGCTGTGCAGCGGCGGGTTCCAGTAAATTGCCCCAATCCGTGCGTTTTTCCATTTGTTGGCGGGTGGCCTGATCCACTTTGGGTTGGCCGCTGTACCATCCACCGCCCAGTGCTTTGTATAAGGCAATCACATTGCTGACGGCGTTGCTGCGGGCTATCAGGTAGTTGTCTTGTTGATTGAGTAGCGCGCTCTGAGCATCCAGTACCCGCTGGAAATCTGAATAACCTTCCCGAAACTGAGCGCTGGCCAACACCAGCGAACGCTGGGCGGCCACTGCGGCCTCACCCAGGATTCGTTCACGCTCCAGGGATTTGATCAGGCCGCTGGCGGCATCGTCAGCCTCGCGTGCAGCCTGGCGAACCAAGTCCCGGTACGCCTCGATCAGCTGCTGCAATCGCGCATCCTGAACACGTACGTTGTTGGTGATCTGACCGTGATCGAACACGTTCCAGCGTAGACTCGGGCCGCCAATCAGGTCCAGATTATTGGCAGTGCCTCCCAGCGAATTGGCTGACCAGATGATGCTCCCGAACAAGCTCAGCGATGGATAAAAATCACTTTCCGCCACGCCGATCAGCGCCGACTGGGCGGCAACATTGAGCTCGGCCGCGCGCACATCCGGTCGACGCAACAGTAGAGTGGCGGGTACATCTTGCAGCACGGCGCGGTCGACCAACGGGATCAAGCCGACATTCTCCACCAGTTGCGGTAGCGCACCGGGGGGCTGGCCGATCAGCACCGCCAACGCATTGCGGGTACGCAGGAACTGGTCTTCGAGGTCGGGGATGGTACTCAACGTTCCCAGGTATTGGGTCTTGGCTTGTTGCAGGTCGAGTTCGGCATTCTGGCCGCTTTTAAAGAGTTTCTCGGTGATCTCGAAGCTGCGCTTTTGCTGGCTGGCATTCTCCCGGGCGACGCGTAGACGGGCTTCAAGGGTGCGCAATGAAAAATAGGTATCGGCCACTTGGGCCCGCAGCAGTACCAGGGCATCTTCATAGTTGGCCTGGGCAGCGAAATAGCTGGCATCGGACGACTCGATTGCGCGACTGAAACGACCCCAGAAATCCAGTTCCCAGCTGACATCAAAACCCGCACCGTATTGCCAGAAACGGTTGTTCTGAGGATTTCTCCCACCGGATTGCCTGCGGCTGTCGTACAGGCTGTCGGCGCTGACTTGTTGCTGTTGCGGATAGAGCCCCGCCTGGGCAATGCCCAGTTGTGCACGGGCTTCCATTACGCTCAGACCGGCGATTTTCAGGCTGGTATTGTGCGCATCCGATTCGGCAATCAGGCGGTCGAGCACCGGATCGGCGAACACTTTCCACCACTGACGGATGTCCGGGCTCGGGCCCCGCTGACTGGATTGCTCAAGGGCAGGGGTGTCCCAGTGCTTGATCCATTCTTCACCCGGTGGCTGGAAGTCCGGCCCCAACCGCACGCAGCCGTGGAGGGCGAATACGCCCACCAGCAGGAAGGGGGCCGACCGTTTCAGCATGGCGGTACGTGAAAGCATCAATGGCGATCCATGAAGGATGATGAGTGGGAGCATAGACGTCTGAACGGGCGTGCACGTTTGTCATCAAATGACAAGCCATTGTCGCCTGATGAGAAGCGGCCAGTCCGCTTGCGACCTAAAGTCCAATCAACGCATAACGCCAAAAAATGGCTGATTGGAGAATAAAAACATGGCTAAAGCCGTACGTTTCTACGAAGCCGGTGGTCCCGAAGTCCTTCGCTATGAAGACGTCGAAGTCGGGGAGCCCGGCCCAGGCCAGGTTCGTCTGCGTCACGTTGCCGTCGGACTGAACTATGCCGACACCTACTTTCGCAATGGCACCTACCCGATCCCGCTGGCGAACGGCATGGGCGTTGAAGCCTCTGGCGTGGTACAGGCGATCGGCGAGGGCGTGACCCAGGTCGAGGTCGGCGATCGCGTCACCTACACCGGATTTCTCAACACGCTGGGTGCATACAGTACCGAACGTTTGATTCCAGCCGCGGCGCTGATCAAACTGCCGGAAACCATCGGTTTCGAGACTGCCGCCGCCATGACCATGCGCGGGCTGACTTCAGCGTACCTGATGCGCCGGATCCACAATTTCAAGGCCGGCGACAGCATTTTGCTGCATGCCGCTGCCGGTGGCGTCGGCCTGATCGTTTCGCAATGGGCCAAGCTGCTGGGGCTGACGGTCATCGGCACGGTATCCACCGAGGGCAAGGGTGAAATCGCTCGGGCCCATGGCTGTGACCATGTCATCAATTACAGCCATGAAGATGTCGCCCAGCGCGTTCGCGAGCTGACTGACGGTGTCGGCGTCAACGTGGTGTTCGACAGCGTCGGCAAGAATACTTTCATGGGGTCCCTGGACTCGCTTAAACGCCGCGGCCTGATGGTTTGCGTGGGGACTGCATCCGGCCCGATTCCAGCCTTTGACCCGGTGCTGCTGGCCATGAAAGGTTCGCTGTTCCTGACTCGTCCTGCGTTGGCCGACTACATCGCCGACCCGCAAGAAAAAGCCGCCCTGGCAGGCGAACTGTTTGATCACGTCGGCAGCGGTCGAATCAAGATCGAGATCAACCAGCACTACGCCTTGCAGGATGCCGTGCAGGCCCATCGTGACCTGGAATCGCGCAAGACCACCGGCTCCTCGATTTTCGTCATTTAAGGGAGTCGCCTGCCATGAAAGTCGAACAATTGACCTGCAACATCGGCGCGGAACTCATCGGCGTCAATCTCGCCGACGCCGTCCATGACGACGGTCTTTTTGCCGAGATTCGTGCTCAGTTGCTCAAGCACCGAGTGGTGTTTTTGCGTGATCAGGAGATCAGCCGCGCCGAGCACGTCGCCTTCGCTCGTCGCTTTGGCGAGCTGGAGGATCATCCGGTGGCGGGCACTGATCCGGACCATCCGGGGCTGGTGCGCATCTACAAGAACCCGGACCAGCCGATGGACCGCTATGAGAACGCCTGGCACACCGACGCCACCTGGCGCGACGCGCCGCCGATGGGTTGCGTGCTGCGCTGCGTGGAGTGTCCACCGGTGGGCGGCGACACCATGTGGGCCAACATGGTTCAGGCCTACGCGAACTTGCCGGACGACGTAAAGGTGAAGATCGCCGACCTTCGCGCTCGGCATAGCATCGAGGCCAGCTTCGGCGCGGCCATGCCGATCGAGAAGCGTCTGGCGCTCAAGGCCATGTATCCGGACCCCGAGCACCCGGTGGTGCGCATCCACCCGGAAACCGGCGAAAAGGTGCTGTTCGTCAACGCGTTCACCACCCATTTCAGCAACTACCACACCCCTGAACGAGTGCGCTTCGGCCAGGACGCCAACCCGGGTGCCGGCGAGCTGTTGCGCTACCTGATCAGCCAGGCCTACATCCCCGAGTACCAAGTGCGCTGGCGCTGGAAACCCAACAGCATTGCCATCTGGGACAACCGCAGTACCCAACACTACGCCGTCATGGATTACCCGCCGTGCCATCGCAAGATGGAACGTGCCGGCATCATCGGCGACAAGACGTTCTGATCAACCCGTTCGTACTCGCCTATCCGTTTGCCCGGCATCGCCCGCCGGGCAGGCAATCATAATAATAGGAGTCACTCATGCAATTCTTCGACGATTCGCTGCACCCGGAAAACATGGAAAAGGTGGTAATCACCGTAGCCCCATACGGCCCTGAATGGATGCCGGAAGACTTTCCGGAAGACATTCCGCTGACCATGGATGAACAGGTGCAGAAGGCGGTTGATTGTTATGAGGCAGGTGCCACCGTTTTGCACCTGCACGTACGCGAACTGGATGGCAAAGGCTCCAAGCGCCTGTCCAAGTTCAACGAGCTGATCGCGGGTGTGCGTGAAGCCGTGCCGGACATGATCATTCAGGTTGGCGGGTCGATTTCCTTCGCCCCTGAAAGCGATGGCGAAGCCGCCAAGTGGCTGTCTGACGACACTCGCCACATGCTGGCTGAACTGACGCCAAAACCGGATCAGGTGACAGTGGCCATCAACACCACCCAAATGAACATCATGGAGCTGCTCTATCCGGAATACCTGGAAGGCACCTCCCTGGCCAATCCGGCTTTTCAGGCCGCCTACAGCGAGATGACCGTACCGGCTGGCCCAGCTTGGGTTGCTGAACACCTTAAGCGCCTGATGGACAACGACATTCAGCCGCACTTCCAGCTGACCGGCATGCATGCCATGGAAACCCTCGAACGCCTGGTGCGCAGGGGTGTGTACATGGGCCCGCTGAACCTGACCTGGATCGGCATTGGTGGCGGTTTCGACGGTCCTAACCCGTTCAACTTCTTCAACTTTATCCACCGCGCGCCGGACGGCTGCACCCTGACCTCCGAGTCGCTGCTCAAGAACGTAATGCCGTTCAACACCATGTCGATGGCCATGGGCATGCACCCACGTGTGGGCAATGAAGACACGATCATTGATCACAAAGGCGATCGTTTCGGCTCGGTTGCGCAGATCAAGCAAACCGTGCGCATCGCTCATGAACTGGGTCGCGAAATTGCCACCGGCAAAGAAGCCCGTGAGATCTACCGCATCGGTGTGAAGTACCAGAGCATTGAGGAGACCCTGTTGGCCAACGGCATGTCCCCCAACCGCAAGGTTGGCCAAAAAGGTGTGCCGCAACGCGGCTGACCGGTAGCGGGGCGGAAGGCCGACGGCTTCTCGCCCCGCTGCACCGCATACCCTATAACAATAAGAAGCACTAGCAACATCCGAGGAGGCAATATGGCCTTTTACCCCGGCGCAGCAGACGATGACGAGCCAGGCTCGGTCGGTGTTGCGCGCAAATATGCCTGGATCGTCTTCGCGCTGACGTTCGGCCTGTTGATTTCCGACTACATGTCTCGCCAAGTGCTTAACGCAGTGTTCCCGCTGCTTAAAAGCGAGTGGACGTTGAGCGACGGCCAGCTCGGTCTGCTCAGTGGTATCGTCGCCTTGATGGTCGGACTGCTGACGTTTCCCCTGTCACTGCTGGCCGACCGTTTCGGGCGGGTCAAAAGCCTGGCGCTGATGGCCTTGATGTGGAGCCTGGCAACCCTGGGCTGCGCGTTGGCGCAAGACTATCAGCAGATGTTTATTGCCCGGTTCATGGTCGGCGTAGGCGAGGCGGCCTATGGCAGCGTCGGCATCGCCGTTGTGATTTCCGTATTTCCCAAGCACATGCGTGCCACGCTTTCCAGTGCCTTTATGGCCGGAGGCATGTTCGGCTCGGTGTTGGGCATGGCCTTTGGCGGAGTGATTGCCAACAAGTTGGGCTGGCGGTGGTCCTTCGCCGGCATGGCGCTGTTTGGCCTGTTGCTGGCGGTGCTTTACCCGATCATCGTGAAGGAAGCGCGCATCGCTCCACAGCGCGCCACCATGGCCGCGAACAAAGCTGCTGCCGCAGTCAAGCGTCCGTTGCGCACGTTGTTTTCCAGTCGTTCGGTGATCGGTGCCTATGTCGGCAGCGGCTTGCAGCTATTCGTCGGTGGCACGGTGATTGTGTGGATGCCGAGCTACCTCAACCGTTATTACGAAATGGGCACAGACAAGGCGGGGGCGGTGGCCGCCATCATCGTGCTGTGCAGCGGCGCCGGGATGATTCTGTGCGGGATGCTCAGCGATCGCCTGTGCCACCAATCGCCTGAACGCAAGATCGCCCTGGCCATCGCTTATTGCCTGGGCAGCTGCCTGCTGTTGTCGTTGGCATTCGCCTTGCCGGTCGGGCCTGCGCAACTGGCGCTGATCTGCCTGGGCATGCTGATTGCTGCCGGTACCACAGGGCCTGCCGGGGCGATGGTTGCCAATTTGACCCACTATTCGGTCCACGGCACGGCGTTCGCCACGCTGACCCTGGCCAACAACATGCTGGGACTGGCCCCGGGGCCATTCATTACCGGCAAGGTCTCCGATTTGATCGGCCTGCATGCAGCGTTCCAGTTGGTCCCCCTGATCAGCATCGTGGCGGCGGCGGTGTTTTTCTACGCCAAGTGTCATTACAACAACGACATTGCTCGGCTTAACGGCGAGCCCGTCGCTGACACCGTCGGTAAAAAAGTAGTGTTTGAGGTGAAGTTGTGAGTCGTCGTTTACAGGTAGATGTGTTTTTCGATTTCATTTGCCCCTGGTGCCTGATCGGTAAGCGCCAATTGGAGCATGCGCAGGTACAGTTTCGCAGTCGCCAACCGGATGTGCAGATCACCACGGTGTGGCACGGCGTGCAGTTGCTGCCTCAGTTGCCGGTACAAGGGGAACCCTTCGCCGACTTCTACCGTAAACGTCTGGGCAGTACCGAAGCCGTGGGCATGCGCCAGGCCCAGGTCCGGCAGGCCGCTGCGGCAGTCGGGTTGGCTATCGACTTCAGCCGCATCGCGACGATGCCCAACACCGCAGACGCGCATCGAGTGTTCGAGCGTCTCAGCGCGCAGGGCAATGCTGTCCAGCGGGACGTCCTGCTGGAGCGACTGTTTGCCGCTTATTTCCAGAAGGGCGAAGACCTGGGCTGCCGTGAGACGTTGCTTGCGATTGCCCGCTCCTGCGGCTTTGATACTGACGCCTTGGCCGACTGCCTGAAGGGTGACGCCAGTCCGTTTTCAAGCCTCCCGGGCGCGGCGGGTGGCGTGCCCAGCTTTCAGTTCGATCACCGCATGACGCTAGTGGGCGCGCAACCCGCCGAGGTCTTACTCGGGGCCATGAGCCGGGCACTGAAAGAAAGTGATCACGAGCGGCAACCGGCATGACGCGCCGCATTCCTGTGCCTGCCGGAAAACTCCCGCAAGCGGGTGGTCGTGCGCTGGTTGAGTTCGATGACAAAAGCCTGGCGCTGTTCAACGTCGACGGGCAGTTGTTTGCCATCGACGACAGCTGCCCGCATCAGGGCGCCTCGCTGTGCGGCGGGCGTCTTGAGGGCCGGGTCATTCAATGCTGCGCCCATGGTTTGCGCTTCGACCTGAGCAGCGGCTACCTGCTCAACTCAACCGCGCTCAAGGTTGCCAACTACCCGGTCGAAGTCATCGACGGCCACGCATTTATCGTTATTGTTCCCGAGGAGTCCGCGCCATGAGCGCCATTGCTATCAGTAGCATCCACAGCCGCGTGCGCGAATTAGCGCCAGGCTTTATCGTCAGTCTGATCGTTGCTGCTGCGGCGTCCTTCCTGTCCGAACACTACGGCGCGCCGGTCATGCTGTTCGCGTTGCTGGTCGGCATGGGGCTGAACTTTCTTTCCGGTGACGGTCCATGCAAAGCCGGCATCGAATTCACTGCGCGCACCGTGTTGCGCCTCGGCGTGGCCCTGCTGGGGATGCGCATCACCCTCGAGCAGATCGCCGCGTTGGGCTGGAAGCCTTTTGCACTGGTTGTGATCCTGGTGGTGGTGACCATCAGTGTTTCAGTGGTGGCAGCCAAGGCCCTGGGCTTCTCACGCTTGTTTGGGATGCTTACCGGCGGCGCTACGGCAATCTGTGGCGCTTCGGCGGCGATGGCGCTGGCGGCGGCGTTGCCCAATCATCCGCAGAAAGAACGTGCCACTCTGTTCACCGTTATCGGGGTGTCGGCGCTGTCCACCACGGCAATGATCCTTTACCCGATGATTGCCAACTGGTTGGCGTTGTCGCCACAAGTGGCAGGAGTGTTCCTCGGCGGGACCATCCACGATGTGGCGCAGGTGGTCGGTGCCGGATACAGCCTGTCGACCGAGACCGGAGACATCGCCACCGTGGTCAAGCTGATGCGCGTCGCCATGCTGCTACCGGTGATCCTCAGTGCCACCCTGATCACGCGTATGCAGGGCGCCGACACGGGCGGCAAGCGGCCGCCGCTGCTGCCTTGGTTCGCCGTCGGTTTCCTGGTGCTCGCCTGCATCAACAGTACCGGGTGGGTTGCCCCGGCGGTGCAGGGCTCCATCAACGAGCTGTCGCGCTGGAGCCTGGTGGTTTCGATCAGTGCCTTGGGCATGAAAACCCAGCTCAAGGAGCTGGCCTCTGTCGGCATCAAGCCCATCCTGTTGATGATCGGGGAAACCGTATTCCTTGCCGTTCTCGTGTTGCTGTTGTTGCACTGGGGGCTGTAAGCCCGGCTGCACGCAGCACTGTCTGGCAAGCAGCGCCGCTTTGCGTTTACTCCGACGCGGAGTGGCACGAGACCGGTGTCATAAGCTCCGGTTCTTTTGCGGCGACTGTATTAGCAGTCGCCGTTTTTTTTTGGCAATTCAGGCGGGGGGACGTCCACGAGAGCGAGCTGTATTGCCGGCGCCAGCCACCGATTATTCGAAGGCTTGGCGGGCTCAGGGCTTTTTGGAGCCGGCGAGAGTTTTTGAGATGCGTTTTGTCTGTGCGCGCCACGCTGCGGGCGGCATTCCGAATTGGGTGATGAACCAACGCGTAAACGAACTCGCCATGGAGTAGCCCAGCATGTCGGCAACCTGGCTCAGCGAATAGGTCGGGTTTTCCAGGTAGCGCAGCACCAGATCGCGGCGCACATCGTTGATCAGGTCATTGAAGGTGCAGTCGTCTTCTTTCAGGCGGCGCTGCAACGTGCGCACGTTCATGCCCTGACTCTGGGCGATCTGCTCGATGGTCGCGCGTCCCATGGGCAGCAGCATGTAGATGGCTTTGCGTACCTCGAACAGGGCCGAAGGCCCTTCGTTGCTTTGCAGTGAATCGAGATAACGCTGGGCGTAACGTGCCATGCCCGGATCGGCATGGGGATTGGTTATGTCAAGGTTGAGGTCAGGGCAGACGATGCCATTGAACTCACTGCCGAACTCCAGCTTGCAACCAAACAGCCGGCGATGCAGTTGCAGGTTGTTGGGGGGCTGGTGGGTGAAGTTGACGCTGTAGGGGTGCCAGTGGGCACCGAGCAGGGCGGCGCAGAGACGAAACATCACACCGATTGCCAGTTCATTGGCTTGCCGACAGGGCATTGGCGAATCGGTGACCACCTCCTCGCGGATGATCACCATTTTGCCCGCTTCCTCGACAAAGATCGCCAACGACTCGTTCATCAGGTGACGGTAATGCACCAGCACTTGTAACGCATCACGTAGCGTTCGCTGATGGGTGAGCAACAAGCTGACGACACCAAAATCGGAGAGCTGGCGTGATTCGGCCATGCTCAAGCCAAAGTACTGGCAACCGCTGGCGATGGAGGAGTTTTCCAGCAGGCGCACCGCCGTATCAATAGGAATTCGGTGTTCGGGGGTTTGCAACAGGGCTTTGTTCAAGCCGACGTCGAGCAGCATGGTCTGTGGGTTCAATCCCTGGTTTTGCGCCACCTCCAGGTAGTTAGTCAAGACAGCGGCGCGTACGAGCTTGGTCATGCTGGACCTTTTTTCTTGTAGTGATTGCGACCGAACTTAACGTGACCGGCTACATCCGGCAAGTCATGAAATGAAAAGTTTTGAAGGGAGGCTTTCAGTTCCTTTTTGTCCTCGGCAGTTCATCCGAACAACCGCAAACTTGTCATCAAAAGAAAAGTCGCTGACGTCAAATGCAAAGCATTGTGGGAGGGGGCTCTTTAATGTCGGTACTACAAAAAGATTCTGGCGAAATAGCCAGTCGAGTCATCGTGAAGACGAAGGTGTTCAAGTGGACAAACTGCAAACTAGCGCAACCGTTCTGATCGTCCCGGGTCTGCGTGACCACGTTGCCGAGCATTGGCAAACACTACTTCAAGCCCGATTGAGCAAGGTGCGCAGCGTCCCGCCGCTTGAAACCGACAAGCTCGACTGCGCTGCCCGGGTCCGGGCGATCCAGCATGAACTGGAACAAATCGACGGGCCGGTAATTCTCGTCGCTCACAGCGCCGGGGTGCTGATGGTCGCGCACTGGGCCGCCCGGCACAGCGGTTTGATCAAGGGCGCTCTGCTGGCCGCACCGCCTGATCTCGATGCCGCCTGGCCGCAGAACTATCCGTCACCTGAATCCCTTAAAGCCAATGGCTGGGACCCTCTGCCTGCCGGTGCGCTGCCGTTTCGCAGCATCGTGGCAGGCAGCACCAACGATCACCTGGCCAGCCTCGAGGCTGTCACCCGTATGGCTCACGGCTGGGGCAGCGAACTGATCAACCTCGGCGAAGTCGGCCACCTCAACCCGGCTTCCGGCTTTGGTCACTGGCCGCAGGCTGAAGCTCTGATTCTGGAATTGGATCGTTAGTCAGGAGCCGGCCTGGTCGCAAGCCACCGGCAATTGCCCTCATTCCTGAAAGCACTGGCTCTTTCACCGGCTGCCAGTGCGAGGGCTACTACGCTTTAAAAAAAATACAAAAAGGCGGAGCCAACTCAATGCATAACAATAAGAGTCACAGTTACAACCCGTTGCGTCTAAGTCTGTTGGCCTCGGCTATCTTGGCCGCGTCCATGCCGACAGCCCACGCCTTCGAACTGGATACCGGTAGTCCCGATTGGTCAGTGCGCTTTGATAACACCGTCAAGTACAACTACGGTGTGCGTACCGAAAACGCTGACAAGCGCATGCTCGCGACGCCGAACAACAATGACGGCGATTATAACTTCCGCGGGGCGGGTACCAATATTACCAATCGCCTTGACGTGCTGACCGAGTTGGATGTGGTCAACCAGGGCAAACAGGGGTTTCGTGTCAGTGCCGCGAGTTGGTACGACCAGGCCTATGATGACATCGGCTCCAGTTCCAATCCCTTCGTCAATGGCAATGGCTCGACCTCCGGGCTGGTTAACAATGACACGCGCCCTTTGATTGGTAGTCGCGTCAACCCCGGCGTCGGCAACGGCAGTCCCCACCTGAGCAACTATGCCCAGCGCTACTACAGTGGTCCGTCCGGGGAAATCCTCGACGCCTTTGTGTTCTGGAACCATGAAGTGGGCGATGAGTCGCAGATCAGCCTGAAGGCAGGTCAGCACAACGTGTTCTGGGGTGAGACCATTCTGAACCCGGTGCATTCGATCAGCTACGGCCAGTCGGGCCTGGACCTTGCCAAGCTCGCGGCTTCGCCGGGTACCGAGGCCAAGGAACTGTTCGTTCCGCGTAACCAAATCTCGATGACCTTCACCGTCAATCCCGAGCTGACCGTAGGCGCGCAGTACTTCATGCATTGGGACGCCGCCCGCCTGCCCGAGGCTGGTACCTACTATGGCGGCTCCGATCTGGTGGGTACCGGTGCACAGTCTTTCCTGCTGGGTAATACCAATGCCACCGTACCAGGTAGCGCTCTGGGCTGCGGTCTGGCGCCTTGCAACGGTCTGACCAATGTGCGTCGCGGTCACGACCTGACGCCGGATAACAGCGGGGACTGGGGGGTTATGGCCAAATGGTCGCCGGCCTGGCTGGACGGGACACTGGGCGTCTACTACCGCCAGACCTCGGATATTTTGCCCCAGGTGTGGATGAACGCCACCGGTATTACTTCGGCTAACCCCAATGGGACTGTGCCCAATTTCAGGACCGCAGCGGGGCAGGTGCAGGGAGTGGCCAATACGCTTAACTCGCTGAACACCGCCACCTATCAAATGGCCTATGCCGATGATATTCATATTTTCGGTTTGAGCCTGTCCAAGGACGTGGGCGGTGTGAGTGTTGGCTCGGACCTGAACATCCGCGAAAACATGCCACTGGCCAGCATTCCGGCAATCGTCGTCAATAGCAACACGTTCGGCCTGGGCCAGGGGCTAGGCCTATTGCCTCCTCGTACGGCGGACACCGGTGTTGTCGATGAAATCCCAAACAATAACAACTTGAGCGCCACCGGTGAGACGTTGCACTGGACACTCAACGGCCTGATGACCCTGCCAAAAACCCCTGTGTTCGATCAGGCAACCGTGCTCGCCGAGCTCTATTACAGCAACTTGCTGCACCTCGATAGCCAGAATGCCGCGCTCTACAAGGGTAATAGCAGCTACCAAGGCATCGATAAGCCGACTCGCGACAACTGGGGTATTGCGGTCAACTTCACGCCGACGTGGTACCAGGTATTCCCTGGCGTCGACCTGAACATGCCGATGTCTGTCAATGCGGGGCTTGCTGGCGTGTCACCGGTAAGCGGAGGGGGTGCAAAAGACACTGGCAACTATGCCTTCGGCGTCGGCGCGATTGTTTACAACAAATACTTCGTCGATCTGAAGTATGTGGACTCCTTCGGCAAGACTGACAAGTGCAACGTCAGCGGCGTGAGCACAGGTCCAAACGGTGGCGACGGCTCCACGCCGAACGCCTTCAGTGGTAACGAAAACTACGCGTGTTATGGCGGTGGCTACTCGTCCTTCTCCGGTGCGAGCGCGACTACAGCCGACCGTGGAGCCGTTTACCTGACGCTTAAAACCACTTTTTGATTCGCCAATGGCTTACCTCAGTAAGCAGGAGAATAACAAGATGAAATTCGTGCACACGTTGCTGGCCGCATCCCTGGCCATGGCTTTCGCCGCTCATGCGCAGGCCGCCGTCTCGGCTCAGGAAGCGGCCAAACTCGGCAGCAGCCTGACCCTGATCGGGGCCGAAAAGGCCGCTAATGCCGATGGCTCCATTCCGGCGTATACCGGCGGCTTGACCACCTCTCCGGCTAACTTCAAACCCGGCGACAGCATGCGTCCGGACCCTTTTGCCAATGAAAAACCGCTGCAGGTGATCGATGGCAAGAACGTCGATCAATACAAGGGTTCGCTGACAGCCACCACTGCGGAGTTGGCCAAGCGTTTTGCGACCTATCACATCAATGTGTACCCGACCCACCGCACGGCAGCACTGCCTCAGGCGGTGCTGGACAACGGCCTGAAAAATGCCAGCGGTGCCAAGTCGCTCGAAGGCGGGTTGGCCATCGACAACGTCCTGCCCGGCGTGCCATTCCCGATCCCGCAATCGGGTGCCGAGGCAATGTGGAACTTCCTGCTGCGCTACCAGGGCGTCAGCATCAACTCCAAGTACGACTCCTGGAACGTCGACTCGGCGGGCGTACCAAGCCTGGCGATCACTGGCGAAGCGTTCATCGCTTATCCGATTTATGAAAACATGACGAAGCCCATCAGCAGCAGCGACATCTACTATCAGATGAAGCTGTACTACACCGGTCCTGCGCGCCGGGCCGGCGAGTCGGTCATGCTCAAGGACGCCGCCAACCCGTTGCAACAGCCGCGCCGTGCCTGGCAGTACCTGCCAGGACAACGTCGGGTAAAACTGGCACCGGACCTGGCTTACGACACGCCTAACCCGGGTACTGCCGGCGCAGGTACCTATGACGATGTCTTCGTGTTCAACGGTGCACTGGATCGCTACGACTGGAAGCTGGTGGGCAAGCAGGAAATGATCGTGCCGTACAACACCTACAAGCTGACCTATGCCCAGGATCCGAAGTCGCTGACCACCCCCAACCACCTGGCACCCGACTTCGTGCGCTGGGAAAAACACCGCGTCTGGGTCGTGGAGGGCAACCTCAAGGCCGGCGCACGGCACGTCTACCAGAAACGCCGCTTCTACCTGGATGAAGACACCTGGACCGCTCTGGCCTCCGACGAGTACGACGCCCGTGGTCAGCTGTACCGTGGCTCTTTCGCTTTCCTCAGCCAGAGCTATGACAAGCAAGTCCCGGACGCCACGCCCTTCATGATTTACGACCTGGTCGGTGGCTCCTACAACATCAATGGTGTGGTAGGCCCGTACGGTGGCATCAAGTACATCGACCCGCTCTCGAAGGTGCAGTGGTCACCTGACTCCCTGGCGGGCGCCGGTATTCGCTAAGGCCTGTCCGGTCCACTGCCTCCCCGGCAGTGGGGCCGGGCAACTCTCGGCATCAAGCCGAGAATCCAGGGGTGCCTGATTTCAACGCTGGGTTGCACGTTCGTGCCCCAGCGCAGTTCCCTCAAGAGGACGCCGTATGTGTTCGTACAAAAAGTGCGTGTCGATGGTGCTGGGCGCCACGCTGGCACTGTTGCAGGGATTCGCCCAGGCGACCGGCTATGTTGACGTGCTGGACCTGCCAGCCAAGGCCAGTACCCTGGCGGTGCGCAGCCCCCTGCTGGATGTGGCCCGCGCGGGAGAGCGACTGGTTGCTGTCGGCCAGCGTGGACACATTCTTTATTCCGATGATGCTGGCAAGAGCTGGCAGCAGGCTGCTGTACCGGTCAGTTCCGACCTGACAGCAGTGAATTTTCCTACAGCAACACAAGGCTGGGCGGTCGGCAATGACGGTGTAGTACTACACAGCGACGATGCCGGTGCGACCTGGAGCAAACAGATCGATGGTCGTCAAATCGGTGCATTGCTGGTCAAACACTACGGTGACTTGGCCAGTGCCGATCCGGCCAACGAACAATGGGCGCAGCTCGTCAGCGAAGGCCAGCATCTGGTCGAGGAGGGCGCCGACAAGCCACTGCTGGGCGTCTGGTTCGCCAACGCCAAACTCGGTTATGTCGTCGGTGTGTTCAACCTGATCTTGCGTACAGAAGACGGTGGTCAGCACTGGACGCCCTTCGAGGACCGCACTGAAAACCCGCAAGGCTTGCACCTCGAAGCCATAGCCTCCACCGGTGACGCGCTCTACATCGCCGGAGAACAGGGCCTGCTGCTCAAGTGGGATGAGTCCAGTCAGCATTTCATGGCCGTGCAAACGCCCTATCAGGGCAGCTTTTTCGGCGTCATTGGCAAGCCTGGCGAAGTGCTGGCCTACGGCCTGCGCGGACATGTGTTTCGCAGCGTCGATGCCGGCAAGAACTGGAGCGAGTTGAACGCCGGGCTGCCGGTCAACATCACCGCCGCCACGCTGGACGCGAAAGGCAACTACCGGTTGTTCACTCAGGCCGGTCACATGTTGGTGGAGCAGGAAGGCAGTACGACGTTGCAATTGGTACCGCAGCAGGGCCAATCACCCGTAGCAGGTGCCACGCTGGCCGCCGATGGTTCGCTGGTGTTGGTGGGCAGTCGTGGTGTGCGTGCACTTCGCGTCGAATAAGAACTGGATCAATTAGAGCGAGTACCCTGACATGGGCAACATCAAGCAAGACACCATGCCGGTGATCCGCCACTTGCGTGACTTCGATCAGCGCTCCGGCAACCGTCTGGAACGCTGGGTGTTCAATCACCGTCCGCTGTTCATGCTGTTCATGGTGATCGTCACTCTGCTGCTGGGTTATATGGCGCTGACGCGTCTGGAGCTGCGTCCCAGCTTTGAGAAAATGATCCCGCAGAGCCAGCCGTATATCAAAAACTTCCTGGAGAACCGCAAGTCGCTGCGGGGTCTGGGTAACTCGGTGCGGGTGGTGGTGGAAAATACCCAGGGCGACATTTTCGACCCTGAGTATCTGAGTGTGCTCAAACAGGTCAACGATGAGTTGTTCCTCACCGAGGGCGTCGATCGCGCCTGGATGAAATCGCTGTGGAGCCCGTCGGTACGCTGGACTGAAGTCACCGAGCAGGGTTTTCAGGGTGGCCCGGTAATGCCCGATGACTACAAGGGCTCGCCGTCAGACATTGAGAAGCTGCGCCAGAATATCAACCGTGCAGGTCTCGTCGGGAGTCTGGTTGCCAGCGACTTCAAGTCGAGCATGATGGTGGTGCCATTACTGGACGTCGCCTCGGCCACCGGCCATGGCATCGACTACTACCAATTCGCCCAGACCCTCGAGCAGCAACTGCGCGACAAGGTTGAGTTCGCCGGTGACAGCGCCGCGCGCAAGGCCGGAAAAGAAGGCACCGGAAAGTACAAGGTGCATGTGATCGGTTTCGCCAAGTTGATCGGTGATCTGATCGACGGCCTGATCCAGGTGATGATGTTCTTCGGCCTGGCCGTGGTCACCTCGTTCGTCATCATTTATCTGTACACCCGTTGCATCCGCAGCACACTGCTGGTGATCTTCTGTTCACTGACGGCGGTGGTCTGGCAGCTGGGCATCGTGGCCTGGCTGGGTTATGCGATTGATCCGTACTCGGTACTGGTGCCGTTCCTGATCTTCGCCATCGGCGTCTCGCACGCGGCGCAGAAGATGAACGGCATCATGCAGGACATCGCCCGCGGCACGAATAAATTGGTGGCGGCGCGCTACACCTTCCGTCGCTTGTTTATCGCCGGTGTCACCGCGCTGCTGGCCGATGCGGTGGGTTTCGCGGTGCTGATGCTGATTGACATTCCGGTGATTCAGGACCTGGCCA
This sequence comes from Pseudomonas sp. ASL7, assembly GCF_056680375.1. NCBI lineage: Bacteria > Pseudomonadati > Pseudomonadota > Gammaproteobacteria > Pseudomonadales > Pseudomonadaceae > Pseudomonas > Pseudomonas sp. ASL7. The sequence continues at coordinate 1,476,599 of NZ_CM155279.1, forward strand.
TTACCGCCAGTATTGGTGTGGCGGTGCTGATCTTCACCTCGCTGCTGATGATGCCGGTGACGCTGTCCTACATCGGTGTCGGGCGCAAGGCGGCCGAGCGAGCACTGAAGATCGACACACGGGCCGCCCATAATCGAGGCTTCGGCCAATTGTGGAACCTGCTCGACCGCTTCACGACACCCAAGTGGGCTACCGGCACCTTAGTGGTCGCGGTGTTGCTGGGGATCGGTGGCTTCGTGGTCAGCCAACGGCTGCAGATTGGCGATCTCGACAGTGGGGCCCCGGAGCTTCGCGCGGACTCGCGTTACAACCGTGACAACGCCTACATCACCAGCCACTACGCGCTGTCCAGCGACCTGTTCGCGGTGATGATCAAGACGGCACCCGAAGGCTGCCTGAACTACAAGACACTGATCCTGGCCGACCGCCTGGCCTGGGAGCTGCAGCAATACCCAGGCGTGCAAGCAACTTCATCGCTGGTCAACGCGGTACGCCAGATCACCGTTGGCTCCTACGAGGGCAACCCTAAGCTGAACAGCATCCAGCGCAACCAGAACGTGCTGAACTACGCCGCGCAGCAGGCCTCGGTGAATGCGCCGGAATTGTTCAATACCGACTGTTCCGTGATGCCGGTGATCGCCTACCTCAAGGACCACAAGGCTGAAACGCTGGATGCAGTGGTCGCCATCGCCGACAAGTTCGCCAAGGAAAACAGCAATGAGGATCGTCAGTTCCTGCTGGCTGCGGGCACTGCCGGCATCGAGGCGGCGACCAACATTGTGGTGCGCGAGGCCAATCACACCATGCTGCTCTACGTCTATGCGGCGGTGACGCTGTTCTGCCTGATCACTTTCCGCAGCGTGCGTGCGACGCTGGTGGCGCTGCTGCCACTGGTGCTGACCTCAATCCTCTGCGAGGCGTTGATGGTGGTCATGGGCATTGGCGTGAAAGTGGCGACCCTGCCGGTGATCGCGCTGGGCGTGGGGATCGGCGTGGACTACGCGCTGTACCTGCTCAGCGTACAGCTGCATTACCAGCGCCAGGGCATGTCGCTGTCTGAGGCCTATCGCAATGCGGTGGCCTTCACTGGGCGTGTGGTCGGTCTGGTCGGCATCACGTTGGCGGCCGGTGTGGTGTGCTGGGCCTGGTCACCCATCAAGTTCCAGGCCGACATGGGCATCCTGCTGACCTTCATGTTCATCTGGAACATGCTCGGCGCATTGATCCTGATTCCAGCGCTGTCCTGGTTCCTGCTGCGAAGCGTCGGCACCCAGTCAATCAACGTGCACTCATTAGAGGAAGCCCACGGATAGCCCCTTCAATTTTTTTAGTACGCACCCGAGAGGGTGACACTTCCACTGACCAGGGCATGTTCAATGCCCTGATATTGCCTGAGTATTTCAATCATGTCTGATTACAAAGCCCCTCTACGTGACATTCGTTTCGTACTCAACGAAGTGTTCGAAGTATCCAGGCTGTGGGCCACAATGCCGGCCCTGGCCGAGGTGGTGGATGAAGAGACTGCCCATGCCGTGCTCGAGGAGGCCGGCAAGCTCGCTGCGCAGCTCATCGCACCGCTCAATCAGAGCGCAGACGAGCAGGGCTGTTCCTGGACTGATGGCGTGGTGAACACCCCGGCTGGTTTCCCTGCTGCCTACCGTGCCTTTGCCGAAGGCGGCTGGGGTGGCGTCGGGGGCGATCCAGCGTACGGGGGCATGGGTATGCCCAAGGTGATCGGTGCCCAGGTCGAGGAAATGGTCAACTCGGCCAACCTTTCATTTGGCCTCTACCCGATGTTGACCGCCGGTGCCTGCCTGGCCATCAACGCTCACGCCAGCGAAGCGCTGAAAGCCGCGTACTTGCCAAACATGTATGCCGGCATCTGGACCGGTTCCATGTGCCTGACCGAGCCTCATGCCGGTACCGATCTGGGCATCATTCGCACCAAGGCCGAACCGCAAGCCGATGGTTCCTACACGGTCAGCGGTACCAAGATTTTCATCACCGGTGGCGAGCAAGACCTGACCGAGAACATCATTCACCTGGTACTGGCCAGACTGCCTGATGCACCGGCAGGCCCGAAAGGCATCTCGTTGTTCCTGGTACCGAAAGTCATGGTCAACGCCGATGGCAGTCTGGGCAAGAACAACGCAGTGTCGTGCGGCTCAATCGAACACAAGATGGGCATCAAGGGCTCGGCCACCTGCGTGATGAACTTCGACGGCGCCACAGGCTGGATCGTCGATGCGCCGAACAAGGGCCTGGCAGCGATGTTTACCATGATGAACTATGAGCGCCTGGGTGTCGGCATCCAGGGGCTGGCCTGCGCTGAACGCTCCTATCAAAGCGCCGTCGAGTACGCCCGTGATCGTCTTCAAAGCCGTTCACCCACCGGTCCCCAGAGCACGGACAAGGTCGCTGACCCTATCATCGTCCACCCGGATGTGCGTCGGATGTTGCTGACCATGAAAGCCACGAATGAAGGGGGACGGGCGTTTTCCACGTACGTGGCGATGCAACTCGATATAGCCAAATTCGACGAAGATGCCGCCACGCGCAAACGCGCCGAGACACTGGTGTCACTGTTGACCCCCGTTGCCAAGGCATTCCTCACCGACCTGGGCCTGGAGTCCACCGTGCTTGGTCAGCAGGTGTTTGGCGGTCACGGCTACATTCGCGAGTGGGGGCAGGAGCAACTGGTGCGCGATGTGCGCATCACCCAGATCTATGAAGGCACCAACGGCATTCAGGCGCTGGATCTGGTTGGGCGCAAGGTCGTCGGCACAGGCGGCGAGTTGTACCGGCTGTTCGCTGATGAGATCCGCCATTTCGTCGCAACCGCCAGTGCTGAGCTGGCTGAGTTCACCAAACCTCTGAACGCTGCGCTGGACAACCTCGACGAACTCACCGCCTGGGTGCTGGATCGCGCACAAAACAATCCCAATGAAATCGGCGCGGCGTCGGTCGAGTACCTTCATGCCTTCGGTTACACCGCCTATGCCTACATGTGGGCGTTGATGGCCAAGGCAGCCATGGGCAAGGAGGCTCAAGACGATTTTTACGCCAGCAAACTGGGCACCGCACGCTTCTACTTTGCCCGCCTGCTGCCGCGTGTCCATTCGTTGGCGGCGTCGGTCAAGGCCGGTAGCGAATCGCTTTACCTGCTCGATGCCGCGCAGTTCTGACCCAGCGAACCGCAGATGATCTCCAAACAACAGATTCAGGAAGCCCCCCCCGTGGTAACAACAAAAATTATCCCGCCCGCACAGGGCGCGTACACCTATCCACTGTTGATCAAGAGCCTGTTGCTCTCGGGCGCGCGCTATGCGCCCGATCAGGAAATTGTTTACGCGGACAAGCTGCGCTACAGCTATCGAACACTGAATGAGCGCATCAGGCAATTGGCCAACGCGCTGACGAATGCCGGCGTCAAGGCCGGGGATACCGTGGCGCTGCTGGATTGGGACAGCCATCGCTATCTGGAGTGTTTCTTTGCCGTGCCGATGATTGGCGCCGTGTTGCACACGGTCAATATCCGTCTCTCCCCGGAGCAGGTTCTCTACACCATGAACCACGCCGAGGATGACCTGGTGTTGGTGCACGATGATTTCCTGTCCTTGATCGAGCCGATTCAGGATCAGCTGACGACCGTCAAAGGCTACATCCAACTCAGTGATGTCGGCGCGGCACCGACCGGGCTGCCGGTGGTGGGGGAATACGAGAGTCTGCTGGCGAACGCTGCGCCTCACTTCGATTTCCCGGACTTCGATGAACACTCGGTGGCGACGATCTTCTACACCACCGGCACCACCGGAAATCCCAAGGGCGTTTACTTCACCCACCGCCAGTTAGTGCTGCATACGTTGAATGCGGTTGGCACCCTGGGCGTGTACCAGGGCTTGCCCTTGTTACGTTCCGACGATGTGTACATGCCCATCACGCCGATGTTTCATGTGCATGCCTGGGGCGTGCCCTATGTGGCGACGTTGATGGGGATCAAGCAGGTTTACCCTGGTCGCTATGAACCCAATAGCCTGGTCAGGTTGTACCGTGAGGAAAAGGTCAGCTTCTCCCATTGCGTGCCCACGATTCTGCAAATGATCTTGCAGTGCGACGAAGCGACCGACACTGACTTCAGCGGCTGGAAGATGCTCCTGGGCGGCAGTGCATTGACCCACGGGCTTGCGGCCCAGGCGACGACACGGGGAATGCGTGTCCATAGCGGATACGGGATGTCCGAGACCTGTCCATTGCTGTGTTTGACTCACCTGACTGAGGCCGAGCTTGAACAGCCGGCACAGGCGCAGGTGGCCGCTCGTATCAAGACCGGGGTGGCGGTGCCGATGGTGGACTTGAAAATAATCGATGCCAGCGGAAACGAGGCGCCTCAGGATGGCGAGACGCAGGGTGAGATCGTGGTACGCGCCCCTTGGTTGACCCAGGGTTACCTGAAGGAACCTGAGCAGGGCGCGCAACTGTGGGAGAACGGGTGGATGCATACGGGTGACATCGGCTCCATCGACGCTTTGGGTGTCGTGGAGATCAAGGATCGAATCAAAGACGTGATCAAGACGGGAGGGGAGTGGATCAGCTCGCTGGAACTGGAGAGTCTGATCAGCGAACACCCGTCAGTCAGTACGGTCGCGGTCGTGGGCATTCCTGATCCGCAGTGGGGGGAGCGGCCCATGGCGCTGGTGGTTTGCGAACCTGGAAAATACGTCGATAAACCGATGCTGGAAGCCCACCTGAAACAGTTTGTGGAGCTTGGCCGTATTAACAAATGGGCGATCCCCAAGCAGTTCAAATTCGTCGCCGAGATCCCTAAAACCAGTGTCGGGAAGATAAACAAGCGGTTGATCCGCGAACAGGAACTGAGCCGAGAGAAACTGGACATCCGCTGATCAGAGTTCCTCGTCTTCAGCTCCTGCGTAAAAACCGTGCAGCAGGCGGTAGCGATCGTGCCGTATCTGGTCGACCCTGTCCCGCACTCGCTGCTCGGGATAACCCAGCAGGACCAGCGCATGAGAGGAGAGCATGAGGCTGGATTCCAGCAACTCGGGCACGACTTCGGTGGCGCCGGCCTCCTTCAGCTCGGGCCCCTGACTGTCGTCCCGAGTGCGCACAAGGATCGGCACGCTCGGGTTGATTCGGCGTGCTTCCTTGAGGATGAGCAGTGCGATGTCTGTTTTGTCCACGGCAATCACCAAAAGGCTGGCACGCTCCAGCCCCACCGCGACCAGCAGATCACCGCGATGTGAATCACCATAGTGAATATTGCTCTCGCCAACCGCTGCTTCTTCAACCCTGACCGGGTCGTTATCCAGGGCGATGTAAGGCTGCTGGGCATTGAGCAACATGCGCCCGATGGATTGCCCCACACGCCCGTAACCACAAATCACCACGTGACCCTGCACTTGCGCGTTGAGTGCACTGATTTCCTCAAGCCTTGCTTCTTCGTTGGGCTTGCGGTGCAAGCGTGCGGCAATGCGAGGGGCGGCACGTAGCAACGATGGCGTGACCACCATTGAGCAGAAGGTCGCGGCAAGCAGCAGACCGCCGAGATCGGCGGGCATCAGCTGATTTTGCTGCATCTGCGACATCAGTGCGAAACAGAATTCCCCGCCCTGGGCCAATGCCAGTCCGCTGCGCCAAGCGGTTTCACTGTCGCTGCCGCGCCATTTGACCAGCAACGCGACCACGCAACCCTTGATTGCCAGCAACCCCAGGGTCAGGCCGAGAATCAGCAGGCCGTGGCTGGCAAACAATCGCAAATCGATCAGCATGCCGATACTGACGAAAAACAGCCCGAGCAGGATGTCTCGGAACGGGCGAATGTCGGCCTCGATTTGGTGTCGGTAGTGGCTTTCCCCCAGCAGCATGCCGGCGAGAAAGGCGCCCAAAGCAGGGGAGAGGCCAAGCAGGTGAGTCAACACGGCGGTCAGCAATACGATCACCAACGTCAGCAGCACGAACAGCTCTGCGGAACGGGACGTCGCCACTTCATGAAACAGGCGTGGTAATAACCAGCGACTGGCCAGGGATAGCCCGACGAACAGCACGACGGTTTTGCCCAGCGTCAGGGGAAGCGCCCAATACCAGGCCTGGTCGCTGGTGCCAGCGAACACTGGCACCAGGGTCAGCAACAGCACGGCCACCACGTCCTGGAACAGCAACACACCAATGGCATTCTGGCCATGGCTGCTGAAAATCTCGCCGAGGCTACCCAGTTCTTTGCTGACAATTGCAGTGGAAGAGAGCGCCAGGCCGGCACCGAGTAGACACGCAGCGGGAGTCGTTACGCCAAACATCATCAGCAAAGCGCCAAGCACTGCCCCGGATATAAGCACTTGAAGGCTACCAAGGCCAAAGACCACCTGACGTAGCGCGATCATTTTCGACAGCGAAAACTCCAGCCCCAGGGAGAACAGCAAAAACACCACGCCCAACTCGGCGAGCAGTGGCAACGCATCACTGTCGTTCACCCAGTCGAATGCCGTCGGCCCGACGATCAGCCCCACACAGAGGTAGCCCAGCACGGGTGGCAATCGCAGACGATGGAACAGGGCGATGACGACCAGCGAAGCGGTGAAGATGATCAACAGGCTGACGAACATAAAAACTCCATGGCGGTCTTCGACGGGCTCGACAGTGCCGCCAACGGCGGAACGACCCGCTGATCACGATGACAATGGCGACACTGCCAAAGGGATCAAGTGCCTGATCATGGGTGTACTCCCGCCCCATCAGCCGCCGTCAGCTTCTCCGCCTCGGTCACCCAACCCCCGCCGGTTGCCTTGTATAGATCGATCATGGTGGTGAACACCGCGCCGCGGGTTTGGGTGTAACTCAACTCGGCGTCAAACTGGGTGCGCTCAGCGTCGAGGACTTCAATGTAGCTGGTGTAACCGTTTTCATAGCGCAACCGCGCGTAATGGGCGTAAGTACTCAATGCTTCGACCTGCCGTTCCTGGTAGGCCATTTGCTCTCGGGACTTGCTGGACGCAATCAGGGCATTTTCTACATCCCGGAAGGCCGACTGAATCGCTTGCTGGTAAGTAAAGAGCGTTTGCTGTTGAACAGCTTCTGCTTGTTGGACTTCCCCGGCGATACCACCGGCCGTGAAGATCGGCATGCTCGCCGCGACGCCATAAGACCAGGTGGCGGCGGGGCCGGTGAACAGGTTCGAGAGTTGATTGCTGACGGAGCCAAAAAGCCCGGTCAGGGAAATGGTCGGGAAATACAGGGACTTGGCTGCGCCGATACGGGCATTTGCCGCGATCAGGTTCAGCTCCGCCTGTTGCAGGTCGGGTCGGCGCTCCAGCAAGTCTGACGGCAGACCGGCGGGCACACCCGGCAAGGCCAACTGCGTCAGGTCGCGCCCTCTGATAATGGGGCCCGGGTTGCGACCCAGCAGTACGGCCAGCGCGTTTTCCTGTTCCGCCACCTGAGGTTCTAACGCCGCCACCGCCGCTCGGGTCCGTTCGTATTCTGATTGGTTCTGGGCCAATTCCATTTCGGAGATGACGCCGGCGCTATAGCGCTGTTTGAATATTTCGAATGAATCACCCCGCGCCTTGGAAGTGGTGCGGGCAATTTCCAGTTGCCGGTCAAGATCGCGCAGGTTCACGTAACTCGATGCCACCGACGAAACCAGGGTCAGAATCACGCCACGGCGACCCTCTTCCGAAGCCAGCAGATCGGCACGGGCGGATTCGCTGAGACGCCGCAAGCGACCCCAGATATCCAGCTCCCAGTTCACACTGAGGAGCGCTTGGTAGTTGTTGGACACCGGGTCCACGGACGGGTCCAGAGGCACAGGTCCGTTGTCTCGGGGCGCTCGGTTGCGCTGGCCTTGCGCGTTGAGTCCGACTTGTGGAAACAACTCGGAATGCACTACGCCGTAACGACCCTGGAATTCTTCGACCCGTGCGGCGGCAATCTTGATGTCTTTGTTCTCGAGCAATGCGGTGCGGATCAGGTCATTCAGGACGGGGTCCTGGAACTGCTCCCACCAGAGCGTATTGGATAGATTCCGCGCTTCCTTGTCCGCATAACGATAGGCCGCTGGCGTCACGGTTTCAGGGCGGTGGTAGTCCGGGCCGACCATGCACCCTGTCAGGACCACGCACAGCAACAGTGGGAGAGGGGGCTTACGCATCTCAATCCCCCTCATGTCTGTTTTGCGCTGCACCGTCGGGAATCGGCGCAGGCAGTACGGGTACTTCCGGCTGAGCGGCCTTTTTGGCGCCGTCCTTTTCCCCGAACATCCGCTCCGCCAGGTAGTAGAACAAGGGGATGAAAAAGACTGCAATCACCGTCGCTGCGAGCATCCCGCCAATCACCCCTGTACCGATGGAGTGGCGACTGTTTTCAGAGGCGCCAACGGCAATGGCCAGCGGGACGCACCCCAGAATGAACGCCAGGGACGTCATCACGATAGGCCGCAAACGCTCCCTCGCTGCCGTCATCGCGGCATCGTAGGCGGACATGCCGTTTTCCCGGTTCAGTACCGCAAACTCGAAAATCAGGATCGCGTTCTTGGCAGCCAGGGCAACCAGCATCGTCAAGCCGATCTGGAAGTAGACGTCATTGCTCAACCCCCGCATCAGTACGGCAACCAGCGCGCCGAACAATGCAAAGGGCACCGCCAGCAGTACGCCGACGGGCAGGGACCATTTTTCGTACTGGGCCGCCAGGATCAGGAACACCATCACCAGACCAAAAATGAACACTTGAGAGGAGGCACCGCCGCTCTTTTTCTCCTCGAACGCCTCGCCACTCAACGCCAGTGCGTAGTCGTTGGTCATGACTTCAGCGCTGACTTCTTCCAACGCCTTGAGTGCCTGGCCGGAACTGTAGCCGGGGGCCGGATTGGCGGTGAGTTTGACTGCCGGGAAGTTGTTGAACCGGGTCAGCAGGTCGGGCCCGGTCACATAGCGAGTGGTCAGCAGGGCTTTGAGCGGCACCATCTCAAGGTTTTTGCTGCGTACGTAGATCTGTTGCAGATCCTCGGCCTTGAGGCGATAGGCGGGTTCAGCCTGCAGGATGACCTGCCACAGACGGCTGAATTTGTTGAATTGCGAGACATACAGCGAGCCGAACATGGTCTGCATGGTGCTGTAGACATCCTCCACCGGCACACCCAGGGTCTCTGCTCTTTCCCGGTCTACGTCGACCAGCAATTGCCGTGAAAACACGTTGAAGGTGGAGGTAATGGCGCCGAGTTCCGGCCGCTGTCTGGCCTTCGCGACAAGATTGCCGACCATTTCCGCCAGTTGGTCGACGTTGGCGTCGCCCTTGCTTTGGACCCATACCTCCATGCCGCCGGTGGTACCCAGGCCGGGAATGGACGGTGGGTTGACCGGCAGTATGATGCCGCCCTGTACCGTGGAAAAAGCACGGGCGGCTTTCTGAATCACCGCCGGGGCGCTTTGTTGCTTGATCGTTTCCGAGTTCTTGTAGCGTCCCTCGAAATCCTTGAACCCGACGAAGAAGGCACCGGCGTTGTTCTTGTTCTGGCCGTCCAGCAGGCTGTAGCCGTTAACGATGGCAACGCCTTCGACGGCCTCATCGTTCATGAAGAAGTCACTGGCCACTTTGCCCACGTCGCCGGTGCGATCCAGGCTCGCGGCATCGGGCATGATCACGGCGCCGAGCAGGTAGCCCTGATCTTCCGGTGGCAGGAAGGCGCTGGGTATGCGCTGCGCCATCAACAGGATCAGCACGATCATGCCGACAAAAAGCAACAGCGCCAGCACGAAGCGCTTGATCATGAAGGCCACCGAGCGCGAGTAGCCCTCGGTCATGCGCTCGAAGCTGCGCTCGAACCAGCGGAAAAAAGCGTTTTTATCGCCGTGCTGGGGCTTGAGCAGCAGCGCTGCCAGAGCCGGCGACAGCGTCAGAGCGACCAGGCCGGAAATCACCACTGAAATGGCGATGGTGATCGCAAACTGTTTGTAGAGTTGACCGGTGATCCCCCCCATGAATGCCACAGGAATGAACACCGCACACAACACCAGCACGATGGCCACCACCGGGCCTGCCACTTCATCCATGGCCCGTTTGGCCGCGTCCTTGGGCGTCATTTTATGGACATGCATGTTGCGTTCGACGTTTTCGATCACCACGATGGCGTCGTCCACCACGATGCCGATGGCCAATACCATGCCGAACAGCGTCAGCATGTTCACCGAAAATCCCAGGGCCGACATGCCGATGAAGGTGCCGACGATCGATACCGGCACCGCCAACACCGGGATCAACGTCGCACGCAGGCTCTGCAGGAAGATGTAAACAACGATGACCACCAGCACCAGGGCTTCAAAGAAGGTGTATATCACCTCGGAAATCGAAGCGCGGGTAAACGCCGTGGTGTCCATCACGATCTTGTATTCGATGCCCTCGGGGAAGCTCTGTTTCATTTGCGCCAGGGTCGAGGTGACCGCGGCTGAAACGTCGAGCGCGTTTGCGCCGGGTTGCTGATACACCGCAATCAGTGTTGCCGGACGCCCCTGGTAGGTACTGCGCAGTGAGTAGTCTTTTTGTCCGAGCTCGGCCCGGCCGATATCTTTGAGTCGTACGAGGGCGGCGCCATTGTTACTGGCGCGCAAGATGATGTTTTCGAACTCTACAGGTTCGGTCAGTCGTCCCTTGGTGGTCACGGCAAAGGACTGTTCAACCGGTTGCCCCGTGGGGGATTGGCCCACGCGGCCTACCGCGAACTGCTGGTTCTGATTGGCCACGGCTTTCTGCACGTCGGCGGCGGTGATTCCCAACTGGGCCATTCGGTCAGGCTTGAGCCAGATCCGCATGGCGTAGTCCGGGGTACCAAAGATGCTGGCCTGGTTGGCACCCGGAATGCGCTTGATCGCATCCAGAATATAGAGGCTGGCGTAGTTGGCAACGTAGGTGCTGTCATAGCGATCGCCGGCGGAATACACGGCGAGCACCATCATGAACGCCGACGATTTTTTCTGCACCTGTATGCCCTGGCTCTGAACTGCCGAGGGCAGTTGCGGCAGTGCCAGATTGACCCGGTTTTGCACATCCACCTGGGCAAGAGAAGGGTCGGTGCCAATCTCGAAGAAGACGTTGAGGGTCATGTTGCCCGTCGCGGAGCTCGACGAGTTCATGTAGATCATGTTGTCGGCGCCGTTGACCTGTTGCTCGATGGGCGCTGCCACGTTATTGGCCACGACCTGTGCATCGGCGCCCGGATACGTCGCTGCAACGGTAATTTGCGGCGGCGTGATATCGGGGTACTGGGCGACCGGCAGCTTGAGCATGGCCACTGCACCGGCCAAGGTAATGATGATAGAGATCACCGAGGCGAAGATGGGGCGATCAATGCAATAGTGGGAAATGCTCATGGCGTATTCCCAGTGTCTTGCGCCGCCGTACCGGCTTTCGTTTTCGCAGTCGTCTTGTCTGCCTGCGCCGGGGGAGGAGGGCCGATGATATTCAATGGGCCTCCGGGTGTAACCCTGATCGCGCCATCGACCACGATGCGCTCGCCGGCTTGCAACCCTTGGGTAATGAACCAGTCATCGCCATGCCAGTCACCTACTTCCACAACGCGTTGCTCGGGCTTGCCCTCGGCATTGACCACCCACACGAAATGGCTTTTGGCACCTTCCAGAACCGCCTTCTGCGGCACCACAATGGCGTTAGGCCTGGTAGCGCCTATTGCCCGCGCCCGCACGAATTGTCCGGGACGCAGCAAGCCATTCGGGTTGGCCAGCACGGCGCGGACCTGAAAGGTACCGGTATCCTGGCTATAAGAGGGCGCGGCAAAATTCAGGCGACCACGCTCAGGAAACACTGAGCCGTCGGCCAGCACCACCTCTACGACAAACTCACTGCGCAGGGGGAATATGAGATGTCCCTTGGCAATCTCGTCGCGGTATTTGAGGTTCTCGTTTTCCGAAAGACTGAAGTTGACATAGATGGGGTCCATCTGTGACACGGTGGTCAGCAGCCCGGATTCGCCTGGCGTGATGTAGCTGCCTTCCTGTCTTTTGGCAAAACTTGAAAGGCCGGTGAGGGGAGAGGCGATGGTGGTGTAACTGAGGTTCAACTGCTCGGTGCGAACCGTGCCCTCGGCGGCAAGTACAGCGGCCCGTGTCTGACGTTCATCGCCGACGGCGTTGTCCAGATCCATCTTGCTGACTGCATTCTGCGCCGCCAAGGGGCGGACGCGGGCCAACGTCGACTTGGCCAGTTCCCAGCGTGCCTGTTGTTGAGCCAATTGCCCCTGGGCCGACAGCAACGAGGCTTCAAAAGGTTTGCGGTCCATTTGGAACAGCGTTTGCCCGACCTTCACCAAATCGCCTTCTGTGTACAGCCGCTTTTCCAGGAAGCCGGCGACCCGGGCGCGGATCTCCACCTCGCGAGAACTCTGTGTCTGGGCAACAAATTCGAAGGTGACGGGGGTATCGCGGGCGGTGACGGTCATGACCGTCACATCCGGAGGCCGACGCGCCGGGGAGTCCGGCTCTTTACCGCAGCCGGCCAGCAGGATGGAAATCCCCATCAGACAGGCCATTGGCAAGCCGAAACGGATCGAATACTTGACGCTTTTATTGCCAAGGGCAACGAACAGCGAAAGCCGCCAGTTTCCTTCGATCCATCCGGCAATGTTCACGCCCATGGCCGTGCTCCCTGAAACTCGATCAACGAAGCGTAGCTACTAATACTGCATATTTCCCGAGCATGCTGAGTTGATTGAAAAGCTGACGCGGGAATGAGAGCACGGCAGCTTTTTGTAGCAGCTGGCGAAGCCTGCGTTCGACGGCTTCGCCGCCGAACGCAGGCTTCGCCAGCTGCTACAGATCGCATTGCGGCTTAACTGATCGGCAGTAGCCACGATGGACACTTTTCCTTCACCGTACTTCAAATGGCCAGGAAGCCCGGTGTGAGATGTCTACTGCAATGGGGGTAATGTTTCGCTGCTTTGTATAAAGGCGATTAAAAGAGACGGATATTTATCTTGCCTGTTTAGCTCGTGCTTCCGAAAGAATACACAACATTTCAAACATGAGCGTTGCAGCGTTGAGCGCTGTAATGCCCGACGGATCGAGTTCGGGCGCTACTTCAACCACATCGCCGCCAATCAGGTTCAGGCCACGCATCCCCCGGATCATTCGAAGCGCTTCACGCATCGTAATGCCGCCCGCCTCTGGTGTACCGGTGCCAGGGGCATAAGCAGGATCTAATCCATCGACATCAAACGAGATATAGGTTTTACCGTCCCCCACAACGCGCTTGATTTCCTTCAATACGCCTTCGACACCCAGCTCATCAAATTCATCGATGAAGATCACTCGCATACCGCATTCAAGACTGAAATTAGGGGTTCCCGAGTGTTCGGACCCACGGATGCCGATTTGAATGGTGCGATGAGGGTCTAGCAGTCCATCTTCAACGGCCCGTCTGAAGGGCGCCCCATGGAAAAATTTCGAACCGTACAGGCTATCCCACGTGTCGGTGTGCGCGTCAAAGTGCACCATGCCGATTGGCCCGTCTTTCGCCAATGCTTTAAAAATCGGATAGGTGATGGAGTGATCCCCCCCCACCGTCAGGGGCATGATATTTCGCGCACATATTTCCTGGTAGTAACGCTCGATGCAGGCGTGTGCGTCTTCGATGTTATACATACGATCAATAAAGACATCGCCAAGGTCTCTGACTTTGGCGATCTCAAACGGAGCAATATCAGAAAAATGGCTTTTGGTACGCATCAAGCACGATTGCTGTCGTACGCCACGTGGTCCAAAACGGGCGCCGGGTCTAAAGGAAGTCCCGCCATCAAACGGAACACCGATCAAGCCGATATCGACATCGTCCAGCGACTCCGCGACGGGGGCACGCATAAAGGAGGCGATTTCATTAAAGCGAGGTCGCTTTTGCGGGTCGTAAAATTCACCACTAATAACGTCTTTTTTCATATTGGATTCAGGCATGACCTTCCCTCTGGCTTTAGGAGCTGCGCTTTTATTCTGAATATTAAGCGTATAGTTCATCAGTGGCTTGTTGAGGCATGATTTTAATTTAAACCAAACACCATGATGTATAACTGGCGTATTTACGCCACTAAGCGAGTAACTATCGGTACATAAAGATCTGTTGAAGACAGATTTAAGCCTAAAGCGGCGAGGTGTAAAATCCATGTTTTTCGATTTGATAGTTCAAGATTCCTTGAACTATCCCGGAGGTGAGCCCCACGGCACCGCCTTCACGACCGTTGGTCGCGCAAACCAATACATCGCAAGCCGTATTTTAACGTTTTCAAAAGCTGAACTCAGGCAAAAAACGCCAAGATAAGCGCGGGACTTTTTTCACCATTCCTCATTTCAGTCATCTATAATCTCAGCTTATCTACGCTCAATTAAAAATTCACTGGGTGAATTAAAATTATTAAAAGCACTTATGGGTAAGCTGATGAAAGAGTCGCTATACAATATCCGCCTCTTAAGAATTTTCCTTACGGTTGCTGACAACCAAGGGTTTTCCGCCGCGCAACAAGATTTAAACATGTCAACTTCTGCCATTAGCACCTATATGAATCAACTTGAATCCCAGTTGGGCATGCAGCTATGCAATCGTGGGCGAGCTGGATTCGGTTTGACCAGTAAAGGGTTGCTGGTTTATGAAGAGGCAAAGAAGCTGGTTGGCCAGATAGACAGCTTTGAAAACTATGTAGCGGAACTAAACGGTGAGTTACGCGGCACTATAACGTTCGGCATTCTAGACTCCATGCTGACCGATGAGAAATTCAACATACCCGATCTTCTTGGGAGCTTCAGCCAAAAAAGCGATAAGATTCACGTCAACCTGAAGATTTCAAGCCCTTTTGAGTTACAGAAAGAGGTTCTGGAGGGGAAGATCGACCTTGCTATTGGTTCGTTGCCCACGAAGATGAGCGGGCTTAAATACATGTCACTCTATATCGAACAGCACTGGCTTTACTGCAGCGATCGTCATCCTCTCTATTCACTGAAAGAGTGTTCGGTTGAACAAGTCACAGAGTACGCATTGATAAAGCGTGGCTACTGGTCCAACTCCGAGGGGATGCGGCATGGCTTCACTCGTTATTCAGCCACAATTGATAGCATGGAAGCCGAGCTGATATTGATTTTATCAGGCAACTATATTGGCTATTTACCAGATCACCTCGCTAAACGATGGGAAGATGAGGGGCGGTTGCTTCGGATAATTCCAGAAAATTTTGGCTACACAGCTGAGTTTTCATTGATCGTTAAAAATGGCAGATCGAGAGAACCGTTGATACAGGCCTTCAGGGCAGAAATCGATACTGCCTTTGGGCTGGTCGACAAATTCAAGGCACAAGATTCTATCGGGCAATAATCTATACGCCCGGACTGAGTTGTCCAGACCGTTTGATGTAAACACCCAACCGGGCGAAGCAAAGAATAAAAAGTAGCAGCAGACAATTTTTGATAGAGGAGGGTGACCGCCCACATCATCAAAAGAATGTCTGCTCCTGCGAAAGGCGTATACCCCCGCCAATCAGCGGGATCTACCGAGGGCATTGGGTGCAAGCAACGGCTTGTCTGTTCCCGATTATGGTCAGTCAGCAGGTTTGAAAAACACTACCTGAAGTGGGGGGGCAGTCAGGGTGGCGGCTGCATCGCCCTGCGTTATGGACGCCGCACCCCAATGTGTTTTTTGGACACGTCAGCCAACGTGGCCGGTCACCTGGGCGCATAGCCTTGTCAGCTGTTCGGCCAGATCGATCACGCGGCGTGGTGCATCGGGGCGCAGGTGCAGCGCGATTTCCAGTGCCGCCAGTTCCGGGAAGGATTCGTCCACGCCCAACCGTCGGTGGCCGGGCAGTGCAAGTCGCGAGGGGAGCACGCTGACGCCGAGACCATCGGCGACTGCCGAGCGGACGCTCGCGAGGCTCGCGCTGCTGTAGCCGATGCTCCAGCGTCGGCCGGCGCTCTCGAGCGCGTGGATCATTTCATCGCGATACAAACCGCCAACCGGAAACACCACCAGTGGCAGCGGGTCGCGCTCGTACGTCGGCTCGCTGAGGCTGTCGAACCAGGCAAGCGGTTCGGGCCAGGCGGCGT
Organism: Pseudomonas sp. ASL7; assembly: GCF_056680375.1. NCBI lineage: Bacteria > Pseudomonadati > Pseudomonadota > Gammaproteobacteria > Pseudomonadales > Pseudomonadaceae > Pseudomonas > Pseudomonas sp. ASL7. The sequence goes on from NZ_CM155279.1 coordinate 1,492,693, forward strand.
GCCCCACCACCTGTCCCGGGCGCTGTTTGACCAGCACCAAGTCGTAGTCGCCTGCACAAAACTGTTGCCATAGCGTGTTGCTGAGCCCGCTGCTGATCTCAAGCCTTATCGACGGGTGCGCGCGTGCGAAGGCGCCAAGCGTCGGCGTCAGCAAGTCTGACGCGAAGTCTTCCGGCACGCCGATGTGCACCTCGCCCTGTGCATGGCCCTTGCGAAACTCTTCCACCACCTCTTCCATCAGCCCCAGGATCCGGCGCGCATAACCGAGCAAGCGCTCGCCGTCCTCGGTGGTGACAACGTAGCGCCCGCTGCGGTTGACCAGCTCGCAGCCGAGTTGCTCTTCAAGTCGCTTCAACTGTTGGCTGATGGTTGACTGGCTCAGGTGCACGCGCTCGCCAGCGCGGGTGAAGCTGCCGCTCTCGACCACCGCGACGAAACTCTTGAGCAGCAACGGATCGATCAGCGTCGACGTCATTACGTTCCCCACTAATTGTCATTCGAACATTTAATTTCCGAATAATAGCACCTGCTCTTAATCTTCAGAACAGCCGCTGATGCGGCCTGTTGACCAGAATCCCCAAGGTAAATGTGATGACAAGTGACGAGACGCTGATGCAGCAGATGCTGCCGAGCCCGCCCCCGCACCGGCGGGAAAGAAGTGCGCGCCATGACTGACCGCGGATCGGTTTTCATCGCTTCGGGCGTATCGAGCAAGGATGAGGTGTCACTGGCCGCATTGGTGCTCCTGGTGCTACTCGGCTTGAATTTGCGGCCATTTTTGACTTCGGTTGGGCCGGTGCTCGATCTGGTGCGCGCCGACATTGGCCTCGATTTTCGCGCCGCTGCGATGCTGACCACCTTGCCCTTCGTGCTGATGGGCCTGATTGCCTTCATTGGCATCGGTGTCGCCCGTCGCTTCGGCGAGCGGCGGGCGCTGGCTGGCGCATTGTTGCTCTTGATGCTCGGGTGCGCCTCACGCGCCGTGGTCAAGGACGGCGCTCAGTTGATCGTCGGCGCCGGCATCGCCGGCACCGGCGTGGCGGTGATCCAGGCCTTGATTCCGGGTGTTGCCAAACGGTGGTTTCCTGAACGGATAGCGATGGTGATGGGGCTCTATTCCGCGGCACTGGTCGGCGGCGGGGCGCTTGGCTCGCTGGCAAGCACGTGGCTGAATGCGTATGGAGGCTGGAGGCTGGGGCTTTCCATGTGGGCGTTGCCAGCGCTGGCTGTGCTCTTGCTTTGGCTGGTGTACGCCCCACGCACACTGCCGATAGCGGCTTGCGGACCGGCACCGGTCTTGACCGGCAGGTTCTTCAAGAATCGGCGTGCGTGGCAGTTGGCCGCCTACTTTGGACTCACCAACAGCGGCTACTCAAGTCTGGTGGCATGGCTGCCTTCCTTCTACCACCAGCAGAACATGGGCTTGCAGGCTTCGGGCAACTTGCTCGCGTGGTTGGCGATGTTCCAGGCGACGGCGGCGTTCGCGATGCCGATGCTTGCCCGCCGCAGCGCTGACCGGCGCGGTGCCTTATGGCTGACGATAGCGTTGCAGGTCGCGGGCTTTGCCGGCTTCGCGCTTGCCCCTAACGCAGCGCCTTGGTTGTGGGTCGCACTGGTCGGGTTTGGTCTCGGCGGGTTCTTCTCGCTCAGCCTGATTGTCAGCCTCGACCACTTGTCCGGTGCGCAAGCGGCCGGGACCTTGGCGGCCTTCGTTCAGGGTGTCGGTTTCTTGCTCGCATCGAGTGCTCCCTGGCTGATCGGCTGGCTGCGCGACTCCGGCGGGAGCTTCATCACCGGCTGGTGGTTGCACATTGGGGTGCTCGCAGCGATGGCGGTGCTGACGATCAAGTTCTCCCCGGCGAGCTACCGACACAGCATGCAACACGTGTGACCCAGGTCGGGTCGGCCACTTTTAACCCCCCCCAGTACCCTTGTGCTTACGGAGAATAATATGAAGAAGTTCGCAGTTTCAGTTGTTCTGGCCTTGGCCGCCAGCGGCGTATACGCGAAAGACTTGCAAGTCATTCGCTTCGGCGTCGACCCCACTTACGCCCCATTCGAATCGAAGGCGCCCGATGGCAAGCTTGTGGGCTTCGATATCGATCTTGGCAACGCGATCTGCGAAAAGCTGAAGGTCAAATGTGTATGGGTCGAGAACTCCTTCGACGGCATCATCCCGGCGCTGAAAGCCAAGAAGTTCGACGGCATTCTTTCCTCCATGAGTGTGACTGAGAAGCGTCAGGCGCAGATAGCCTTCTCCGACAAGATCAGCAATGTCTTGCCCCGTCTCATTGCGAAGAAAGGCTCTGATCTTCAGCCGACGATCGAATCTCTTCAAGGCAAGCGTGTAGGGATCGAGCAGGGCTCCACCCAGGAAACCTATGCCAGGACTTACTGGGCACAGAAAGGCGTCACCATCACGACGTACCAGAACCAGGACCTGGTTTACCAGGACTTGATGGCCGGCCGCCTGGATGCAGCACTGCAATCCTCAGTCCAGGCCGACCTGGGTTTTTTGAAAACCGAGAACGGACGTGATTTTGCTTTTGCCGGCCCAGAGTTGCGCGACCCAAAAACCCTCGGTGTAGGTGCAGGGATTGGTTTGCGCAAGGAAGACAACGAACTTCGCGAACAGATCAATGGGGCGCTTGCCGAGATTATAAAGGATGGAACTTACCAGACGATCTCCGATAAATATTTCTCCTTTGATGTCTACAACTAATTGATTTACGTCGTATACGACTCCAGGTTTTTGCGGCATTCAAAAACAACAAAAATACTATTGAACAAGATAGGCAGCATCGGCTGAACTATCGTATTCAAGGAGAGTGCAATGTCCTTGGCAGACTATGGGCCGCTGATCGCGAGTGGCACCTGGATGACACTAAAACTGGCCACATTATCGCTGCTGGCCTCGGTACTTATTGGATTGGCAGGCGCCAGTGCCAAGTTGTCTGGTAATCGGTGGCTGCGCAATATCGCCACCCTCTATACCACGATGATCCGCAGTGTTCCCGATCTGGTGACCATGCTGTTGCTTTTCTACAGCATTCAGATACTCCTCAACCAGGTCACCGAAGGGCTTGGAATGGATCAAATTGATATTGATCCCTTCCTCGCGGGTGTAGCGACGCTCGCGTTTATCTACGGTGCTTACTTTACCGAGACCTTCCGCGGTGCATTCCAGGCGGTCCCACGCGGCCAGACAGAGGCGGCCATGGCCTATGGCCTCAGCCCATGGCAGGCGTTCTATCGTGTTCTATTCCCGCAAATGATGCGTTTCGCCTTACCTGGTATTGCCAACAACTGGCAGGTCATGATCAAGGCAACCGCGCTGGTGTCCATCATCGGTCTGTCCGATATCGTCAGGGCCACTCAGGATGCCGGAAAGAGTTCCATGCAGCTATTTTATTTTACCGTGATCGGTGCGCTGATTTATCTCTTCATTACCACTGTTTCGAACGGCGTCTTGATCTGGCTTAAGCATCATTACTCTGTCGGAGTTCGGGAGGCTGAACTGTGATCGCTATTATCCAGGAATATTGGCAAGCGTATTTGTGGTCGGATGGTGCCAGCTTTTCCGGTCTGGCAATCACCTTGTGGCTGCTGGTGCTGTCCGTCGCGATCGGATTCGTACTGTCGGTGCCGTTGGCCGTGGCTCGCGTGTCAAAAAACCGGTTTATCCGACTTCCAGTCTGGTTTTACACCTATATATTTCGTGGCACACCGCTCTATATACAACTGTTGATCATCTACACCGGTGTTTACAGCCTGAGCGTGGTGCGCGAGCACGAGTTCCTCGACATGTTCTTTCGCGAGGGCTTCAACTGCACGGTGCTGGCGTTCGCGCTCAATACCTGCGCCTACACCACGGAAGTCTTCGCTGGCGCGATCAAGTCGGTACCGTTCGGCGAGGTAGAGGCGGCCCGGGCCTTCGGCATGTCGAAGTTCAACCTGTACCGCCGCATCATCCTGCCCTCGGCGCTGCGTCGCGCACTGCCGTACTACAGCAACGAGGTGATCATGATGCTGCATTCAACCTCGGTGGCGTTTACCGCCACGGTTCCCGACATCCTGAAGGTCGCCCGCGACGTCAACTCGGCGACCTACGCCTCGTTCGAGGCCTTCTTCATCGCCGCACTGTTGTACGCGGTGATTGCGCTGTCGCTTGTCTGGCTATTTCGTCGCGGTGAAACCCGCTGGCTGGCCTTCCTGAAACCCCAGGCCGCCTGAAGGCCGCATACGCAGGGACAAACCCATGTACAAACTGACCGTAGACGATCTGTACAAGAACTATGGCAAACACGAGGTGCTCAAGGGCGTTTCGATCAAGGCCAAGGCAGGCGATGTGATCAGCATCATCGGCTCCTCCGGTTCGGGCAAGAGTACCTTCTTGCGTTGCATCAACTTCCTCGAGCAGCCGTGCGCCGGGCGAATTACGGTGAACGCCGAGGAAATCCGAACCGAGAAGGATAAGAGCGGTGGGCTGCGCGTGGCCAACCAGAAGCAGCTGCAAAGCATGCGCACCAAGCTGTCCATGGTGTTTCAGCACTTCAACCTGTGGGCGCACATGTCAGTGCTGGAAAACGTTATCGAGGCGCCGATGCATGCGCTTGGCCTCAGCCGCGATGAGGCGGTGGCCCGCGCGCGCAAGTACCTGGCCAAAGTCGGCCTGCCGGCCAGCATGGAGGAAAAGTACCCGTCGCACCTGTCCGGCGGCCAGCAGCAGCGGGTGGCGATCGCCCGGGCCTTGGCAATGGAGCCGGAAGTGATGCTGTTCGACGAGCCGACCTCGGCGCTCGACCCCGAGCTGGTGGGCGAGGTGCTGAAGGTGATGCAGTCCCTGGCCGAAGAGGGGCGGACCATGGTGGTGGTGACACACGAGATGGCCTTTGCCCGCGAGGTGTCCAACCACGTGATCTTCCTGCACCAGGGCAAAATCGAGGAAGAAGGCAACCCGGAGCAACTGTTCAAGCACACCAAAAGTGAGCGCCTCAAGCAGTTCCTTGCCGGCAACTTGAAGTAGCCCTTTGGGTGACTCCGTAAACAGTGCCCCCGTTGGCTATCTGGCGGCAGGGGCTCGCTCAAACAGTGATGAGGTTCAAATGATCAAATCGTTCTGGTTGCGTAATGTCCGCCCCTACGGCGGCGACATTGAAGACATACAGATTATTGAGGGTCGTATCGGCGATCGTCAGCCAGCCAGTGGCAATCCCGTCGTTGACGCTGACCTCGACGGGCAAGGTCAATTACTCGTTCCGTCGCTGGTAGAAAGCCACATCCATCTGGACAAGACCCTGTGGGGGCAACCGTGGCGGCCGCACAGCGCTGGCCCAAATCTTAAAGCGCGCATAGCGAATGAGCGTCAAATCCTGCGCGAGCTCACATCACCCATTGCAGAGCGAGCGGGTGCTCTGCTGGAGCAATGCATCGCTCGCGGCTCGCTGATGTTGCGCTGTCATGTAGACGCCGATCCTGAGTTGGGTATCCAGCATGTGGAAGCCATGTTGGAGCTGCGCGAACGCTACGCCGACCTGGTTGATATCGAGTTCGTCACCTTCCCTCAGGTTGGCCTGGTTAACCGCCCTGGGGTTGAGGCATTGATGCGAGAAGCCCTGGAGCTGGGGGTTGAGGTAGTAGGGGGGTTGGACCCCTGCGGCATAGACAATGATCCCATCGCGCACCTCACAATCCTGTTCGAACTCGCGGATAAGTTTGATCGCGGTATCGATATCCATCTGCATGACGGTGGTGAGCTGGGGCTTTGGCAGATTGCTCGTATCATTGATTTCACCGAGCGCTATCAGCGTCAGGGGCGAGTCATGATCAGCCATGCCTTTTGCCTGGGCATGAAAAACTGGGCTCAAGTGGTGCCGTTGGCTGAACGGTTGGCTGCCAATCAAATTTCACTCATGACCACGGCACCCTCTGATATTGCCATACCGCCTTTTGCTGAGCTGCTCTCGGCGGGGGTAAACGTCTGCCTCGGTTCAGATGGCATTCGGGACGCTTGGACCCCAATGGGAAATGGCGACATGCTTGAACGCGCGATGCTGCTCGCATTGCGCTGCGGCATGAGAACGGACCCTGAAATCTGCGCAGCGTTCGAAGCCGCTGCCAGCAATGGGGCTCGGGCACTTGGGCGAAGTGATTACGGGTTGGCGACGGGGCAAACAGCCAACTTGTTGTTGCTGCCTGCAGAGACACTGAGTGAAGCCGTTGTGGCTCGTCCGCTAGCGCGGACGGTGATCAGCCGCGGAAACGTCGTGGCGAAAAATGGCAGTTTGCTCCAGAGCCGCTTGTGACTCAAAACACGCGCCCACGGATGTTTTTCCAATTGCCCCCAGTCTGAACCGGATGCCCTGTATGACACACCACTACGACGTCAACGCCCCCCTCAACAAAGTAGACCTGCTGATCGAGCACGGTGTGGTCATCACCGTGGACGAGCAACGGCGTGTAATTACAGACGGCGCAGTGGCCCTGCTCGGCAACCGCATCGTAGCGGTGGGGCGCACGGATGAACTGCGGGCTCGCTTCACTGCTGAAAAAATCATCGATGCACGCAACAAGGCGGTGCTCCCAGGCTTGATCGACAGCCACGCCCATGCCGGCCACGCGATGCTGAAAACCATCGGCGGCGGGGAGGGCGATGCTTGGATGGAGGCTTGCCAGACCATCTACACCTCGGCCTCCGGCGTCGAGTTCTGGGAAGTCGATGCCAGGTTGTCGGCACTGGAGCGGCTGAAATGCGGCACCACCACCGGCGTGTCGCTATTGGGCGGAGGCGATTCGATCATGCGGGTCGACGACCCGGTTTACGCGCAACGCCACGCCCAGGCTATCGCCGAAATCGGTACTCGTTCGGTGGTGGCCGTCGGGCCGTCGGGGCCGCCAGCGCCGCGCACCTACCTGGACTGGTCGACCGAACCGCCCACTCGGCGCGACGTCAATTTCGAGACCATGTTCGAGGTCTGCGAAGAAATCGCCAGGAGCTGCGACGGTATGGGTGACGGCCGGGTGCGCATCGCCATCACGTTGCCGGTGTACGCGCCACAATACGAGCCCAGCCATCGGGAACTGGCACCTCTGTTCCGCCAGCAAGCACAGGATTACCTGGCGCTGGCCCACCGTTATGGCCTTACATTCACCCAGGATGGCCACCGTGCCGGTACGCTGGCGCTGGCCCACCGCGAACTGGGCCTGCTCGGCCCGACATCCTTCATGTCGCACTGCATTGACCTGACCTCGGAAGACATCGCCCTGTGCCGCGAGACACAGACCAAGATCGTGCACAACCCGAGCGCCATCATGTCGATCCTGGGTCGCTGCCCGGTACCGGAACTGATCGAGGCCCATGTCACCGTCGCCCTCGGCTCCGACGGCGCCGCCCCTGACCGCGGTTACGACATGTTCCGCCACATGTTCCAGTGCATGCACTACCACCGCCGCCATTTCCGCGACCCGGACATCCTGCCGCAGGGCAAAGTGCTGGAAATGGTCACTATCGACGCCGCCAAGGCATTGTCGATGGAACATGAGATCGGCTCGCTGGAAGTTGGCAAGAAAGCCGACATCATTCTGATCGACCTGTTCAAACCGCACCTGATGCCGATGAACATGCCGGTCCACCGTGTCACTTGTTTCGCCAACGGCGGGGACGTATGTACCACCATCGTCGATGGCAAGATCCTGATGGAAGACTACGTCGTACGCGCCGTCGACGAGGCTGCTGTGCTGGCTGCGGTGCAAGAGGAGTCGGAACGCATGTTGGACCGTAGTGGCTTGCGCCATCTGACAGAAGAATCGAAAAACCTCTGGCGGGCGGCACGGTATCACGCGGCAGGTTGAGTAATGCGACTGAAATGCCGGCTCAATTTTTCTTGAATCCGTTATCTCAGGGCCGTTGATTTTCCTCGGGCTCAGTGATGATCGAAGCTCGGATCGTTGAGTTGGATTGTTGATAGGGGCAGCCAGATTTCTAATGCTGGAATTGGGTTTGTTTCAAGCGCGTTGATTCTGGATTTGGAATGGGTAGCGATGGAGAAGGGTGGTTACAGCAAGGTTATCTCACGTCCGCGAATATTGCCTCTGACAGGCAGCATGCTCGCATCTACAGCACGAAGTTATGCCGGCTGCTGGACGTGAAGGGTGGACATCGAAGGATTCAGGAAACTCCTGACATATAACTAAACTAAACAGATATTTAGTTTAGTTATAATTCAGGGTTATTATTAGATGGCAGTAGGAAGGTTAGAGTGTCTTCTTAATACTGGAACAACGGCGAGCGCTAAATGACCATTTCGGTAACTATTGATAGCTGCGTGTGGAATTATTTCTTCGACAATGATTTTGACCTATCCGTTGAATTGCCCTCTGAAAAGTTTTCCTTGTACATCACTAGGGAGGTTGAAATAGAACTGCTTCAGATCCCTGATATTTCCAAACATGGTGACGACAAACGTCCCTTCAAAGCTTACGTCCGTAAAGTATCGGGCTTTGTGAGGTTGAGACCACCGCTGTGTTTGGCTTTGCTGAAGCAAACGTCCCAGGAGAGCCCGCGCGTTATGCGGGCTTTGGTCAGGGAACCTTCGAGTCCCAGGTTGAACGTGAATGGCGGCAATGTGAGGAAACGCAACGTTTTTTGCGTAACAGCTCCAAACGGAAATCTACCTCACTAGGGAAAAATGAGGCCGATGCTTCCTTGGCTGTAGCATCTTTCACGTCTGTGCTTATCACTGCAGACAAGAAGGAAAATGCTTCTAGTGGTTCAAAAGGTCCAATATATGATGCTGCTGTCAATGGTGGTCGAGTCCTGTATTTGCAGGACTTCGTGTCCAGTGGTTTCACATTGGGTGGTTTTATTGAAAAATATCTTGCCGATGCTGACGCAGCCAGCACACGAGCTCGATGAGGATTCTGTAGAGGCATCAGAGCCCACCGTACCTGTATAGGAAAGTTCGCATAATGTATATTATGTTAAATCACGTATTACTCTATAGTTGCGCATAGGTGTCACCGGCACCTAAAAACCGGACTTTGCCACTAATTGCCATACTCTCGAGAAATCAACGACATACCATCCCTACCTTGCATAGCTCTTGAGGTTTGGCCCAGTGCGTTGCCAATTGCATGGACGTAAAAGCCAGAATCCCCCAATACCCTGCGCAGCAGTTTTGCAACCAAACGCCCAACCAATCTAGTCACACGGCCCGCACTGATCCTGTGCAGGACTTCACACTAAAGTCTACGCTTCTATGGCCGATGCGGCTGACCGCTCGGCGCCTGCCTGTCATACCGAAGCGACGATCAAAACGACTGCCGAGCATATTGGCCCAGGGCTTGTTACATATGGTTGACCCGCCAGCTCCTTATCCATTGTTTCCTCCTTTGACCCTGCTCTATGAGCATGCAGGATCAGCACATCCCATCAATCATGATGTGCACAACCGTCTTGATGAAGTTCCTACTCATCTAGAGGCTCTGAGCACCTGGCGTACAGGCTTAGATTTTCTCGTGGCGCAGCGTCGACACTCTGATTTCAATGAAAGGCATTACAACATTCTGTGTCCTATCATCGAGTCAATGATGCACTGGAGTTGGTCGATTCGCCGCAAGGCCTTGTCAGATTGGCATGCCAATGATGCTGAAGATTTTATCAAGTTCATTATGCGGCCCCCCTTATCCTGGGTATCTAGCGCTGGCGGTTCTCGTTACTCAAGAAAGGCCAGGCAGGATTTTGCCGACAAGCCGATTAACGATGCTTGGCGCCCGATCTTCAGGAAAGGTCTATCGGGTACTGACCCTGGTCTGAGCTCCCGGCATCATCTCACTTGGTTCATTGCACGAGGACGGGAATTCTTTGATTACTTGGCTTCAGTGGCTGGCTCTTCTGAGGCAACCATGCTGAAAGGAAATCCCTTTCGTGACATCCGGTCGAAAAACTTCGACAAACGTGAAAAGAAGCCCAGAACGACTTTTACATCGGAACAGTTGGACGATTTGCTGAAAATTGCTGAGTCATTGGCACAGCGGAACGGAAAATGGGAGCCCTTCCTGTTCATGGTCGCTGTGGCAGTCCACTCGGAAATTCCCATGCGCGCGCTGGGTTCGACAGCGACTGTCAAAGCCACTTTTTCACATTTTAGGGCCCATACCACGGATAAGGGCGATGGCGCTCAAGATGCAGAACCTGGCTGCTTTGAAAACCCTCACTATCCCGGTAGGAGTTATATGTTGAGCCCGGCATTTGCCCCCTGCTACCGTCGTTTTGCTCTATATAGGCATAAAAACGATCCAGCTGTGAGTTCCCGAAGCTTCCTATTTCCCTTGGATCACGGCGCTGATGCTTACGGGAATGGCAGCCTGATAGGGTTGTTCAGCGACTTCACTGCCAATATCTTGAAGGAACTCCGGTCAGGGCAGCTGGCTACTCGCAGGTACTGGATATGGTCTGAAAAACTCTGGCCTGATGCTTCACTTACATTCCTTGAGCTAAGGAAGTCTGCTCAGTCCGCTGGGATGCTGCCGAAGGCATTTACACCCGTTAAGGTTGAACACGACACCAATATTTGGCCAGATATTGGTATCCGTCGGGAGGCTCCGACATCACAGTGGTTTCGCGAGCATTAAAGCTCATTGTAAAGGCTTGAATCGTGATACGGAGCGCAAGTACACGCCCTAGCGAGGTGATCTCGCCATTAACCTTGGGCCGAACTGCCCACTTCCCCTAGCCCCCAGTGTTCGTGACGGTCATAAGGGGATCAACACCTCGCGGATCGCATGATGCGGCTACGATCGGTTTCACATTGAACCAGCAAATGAGGTATAGCCTTCTCTACTGATATCGCGCATGTTTACATTGGACTCGACCAGCATTCGCCATGGGTTATATCTACACACCAAGTATCTGTGCATAGCCTCACCAATCATCCGGTGCTTCCGGATCTACCGCAAGATTGTCCGAGCCTGCCCCTGCGTTCGCACCGCCCGGCTCCCCCTCCTCCCCCTCCTCATCTGGGGCAGCGGAATCGAAATATTCTTCATCCATACTGTCGAACTTAGATTCGCTGTCAATTTCTTCGTCCGAGTCAAAATCTACAGCGTTCGATGCGTCGGGCTTAAGCTGGAATATGGCAGGCAGTTTGGCTCCCTGGTCATAAAAACTGACGTCCGCGTCAAGCAGGGCCGCGAAGCATGAATCACCTTGGATAAAGGCAAGGTTGGGGTTGCCGAGCCACTGCCTGCGTCCCCCTTCATAAGCCAGCAACCAGTTGTTCCCTCTGAGCGCCTGTTCCGTGACGGGTAGCGCAACCAGTTCAGTGAGATCCACTTCTCCGTCTACCAAACCTGAATTAATAAGATCAAATGCGACGAGCGAGCATACGGAGCTCTCCATTTGGAGCACCTGTAGGATCAGCGGTGAATCGAGGTGGATGCTGAGCTCCTTGCACAGCCATAGGAGCCAGGCGGTCTCACTGTGGTGATTCGCTGCAGCAGCTGATCCAAGCAGGTTTCGGCTGAAGTCGCCCAGCGCTTTCATATTCAATGGATATTGATAGCCATGGTAGGTCGTGAGGATCTGAGTGATGACCTGCAGGGTGTTCGGAAATCCGTACCCGCATTTCAGAAGATACGCCTCAGCGATCGCCCAGTTGGATTTCTTGATAATGGTCGATGACAGCTGCTTCAAACCGTATTTGACCAAGCTCTCGCCCTTGAATCTGGACTCCAGCGAGAAAAGCATTAGAACAGCCTTCTCTATTAGATGAGGCGAGGTGTTGATCGGAGCAGTCTGGGTAACGGAAAACTGTAATGAGCTTTCCAGGCTTTCTTAGGATGGTTGCCTGATTTGTGAGGGTCAGTCTTGTGATATTTGCGAATTTGGCCAACAATCCAACGCTCAAACTCTTCAATAGTCATGGGCGAATGCGGTGAATTGCCTGATAGGCCAGCCCCCGTCTCATTAGAGACAGTGCGCTTATAGAGATAGCCAGCGAATCGTTCGCCGGGACATCCCCACAGACTTGGTTTGCGACACTGTAACTCAACTCCTAGTTTCATTAAAACGTTGCGAACACGTTTATGGGTAACCTCAGAGGAATTATCAGTCGTGATGGTTGCGAGACAAATGGAATGCGAGTTCTCATATTCGCTGGGAGGATTTGCGTCCAGTGCGCGCTTCGCTCGCTCGATTACTTTTATTGCTGCGAGATGCTCTTGATTGTCCAACGAGATTGCATAAGAGATAACAACACCAGTATCGACATCGATTAGGTAGGCAACGTTAGGTCGTACGACGGCGTTCTGAGTTTCGACGTATTTATCGACTATCGTAATGTCCAGAAAAGCGTTTATAGGGTGTGTGGTCATGCTAATCTCCAATATTTTGTCATGGAGCTGCGGCCCAGCCTAGTTATTTTGTTTAACGAGTAAGCTTGGAAAAGCCTAAGTTATATAGACTATTCTCCCTTAGAGCTGCGGCTGAAGGAGCGGATCATCACTGGGCTTGGTTTCAGGAACTATCATCATGTCGTCCAAGCCCGGGATGCTTACGTGGACGCTAACGATAGTTCTGGTTACGTTCTCTACGATCGTGGTCATAGTAGGAGGCCCATACGGTGGCCCTCCCGGGCGGTCGGGCGAGATGAGAACATCTATTGGCGTGTGGTCAATTTGGACTTGATCCTCGGTCATTGATAGAGTCTCCAATGAGCTATCTAAGCTACTAAAGGGATAATCACTCGACGTGCTGGTATTGATAAAAGTGCTGTGTGCGAGGCTGATGATAGATCGCGATGACGAGGTGTCAAGGATGATAAAAGTTAGGTGCCTAACATGTCGGCACTGTATCGGGTGTGGCGGCTCATGTCTTTCTATCATTATTGATGGAGATGTAATTATGTATAAATGAATTAATTAAATATTCCTGATGCATTTAATGGCCCTGTGATTTTTCTGGTCGTTGCGGATCAAGAGGTTACGACCCTAAGATATACGTAAATTGAATGTATACTTAGTGTATTAATCGTTTAGATGGGTGTTTTTCAAAGCCTTTCTTTATGTGCGTGCCTATAATTGCTCTCTATGGATTAAAATTATCCGATAGATTTATTTCACTAACCATATCGATCTTGATCAAGTGCCAGTCAGTTAATAAGAAATTAGGGAGCTTCTTCAGGCATATCTTCGTTGCTGACCACTCACTGGAAATCTGCAAGACAATGTATCAGTCATGACGAATCATCGCCTAACCCTCGAGGTGAAGATCTGATTTGGCTGGCTCCCTGCAGCGGACATAGCTACCTCGAAAGCCCGAGAGCATACACTCCCTGACGATGTTTACTGGGATATAGGGGTTGCACACCGTCACCGATAATGGCTCTCGAACCTCTGGATTTTTGTGCATGTGTTACCCCTGCACACCGCAGCGCCCATGAGGTTCCAGCGGATCAATGCGGCCGGGCAAGCTTTACCGGTGGTTTAAATATTCCGCGTTTGCAGCCCCGAAAGGCAAGGTACACCGGGATCGTGACCATACCTCAACCCTGCATTTTCCCGGATTCCTGTCTTCCTCACCAAGCAAGATCAGGCAGACGATGACTCCCATGCTGATCGACCTCCTGCCGCTAAAATCCAGCGTGATGCGGGCAGAGTTTTAGACGCCGCCAACTCCCGCCCCGCCTGTCCGTACATTCCCTAGCGACGTCCCTGACCTTTTGTCTTCCTCCCCTTGAGACTCCGCCAGGGGATGGAGTACATTTGTACTCACTGTACATTCGAACAGCTTTTGAGTGGGGGCTGCCATGGAAAACGATCTGATTGACTGCAGTGGATTTGAGGATCTTGGCATCCCTTCGCCCCTGGAATGCTGGAAACAACAAGCGCACATGTTGGCCAGCGAAGTAGGCCATCTGCAGAAAAACCTGTCGGACGCGCGCAAGAACATCCACAAATTGGTCACGATGCATGCTGATGCAGCTAGGGAGCGGGACACGCTCTCGCTAGAGGTGACCCGCCTTACGTGGCAGCTGAGCGACATGCGGTTGGAAGCATCCAGAATCAATACTTCGAGGCTCAATCCACAACTCAATGCTCAGCGACATGGCGGTCGGTGACAGGAATCGCAAGGTCTGTATTCCCTAAGCTCGCAGCGAGTCCTTGCAGCAGAAGTCCTAATAAAAGAAGACAGGCGCGCTTGCGTGGTAGCCTCCCCGCCGCCGTTTTTTTTAATCTGGCCGGCCAAACTTGACGAAAAACGAACCAAGGCAGGAGGCTTTTTATGTCACTCAAAACCGCTTTTGCTTTTGCCCTCAAAGCCACACGCGCCTTTCGTGGACTTTCGCAAATGCACCTCGCACAGGTCAGCAGCAGGACGTACATCTCGAAGCTGGAGCGGGGCCAGTGCAGCCCAACCCTGGAAATGATTACAGCCCTGAGCAGCCCCCTCAGTTTGAGTCCGCTGACGCTCATCGCGTTGACGCTAGGTGCCGAGAGTGGTCAGCCGGTCAAATCGCTGGTTACTCGCTTGGAAAGAGAACTGTCCGAGTTAGCCGACGCAGGTGTGCTTAACAACCTGGCTATCCCGGTTGAAGGCCACTCTTACGGCCGGGCACCTTCGCTCTGGACTGAGAGCAGGGATTCCAGACGTATCTCCCAGCAAGGGGAGCTTTGCTTCGCTGATTAATGGAGCTACAGATCTTTCCTGCTGACCGAGGTGCTTAATCACTGAGGATGACGGTGGCGTCCCTTACGTTGCGCGTTGCCAGAGACGCTCGGGGATTTTAGATTGTGTAGATAATCTAAGATTTTTCTGGCTGCGGCCTACAACGCAGCCCACTTTTTTTCAACTTTACCTAGATGACCGGCCCACGCGGATGGACGCTGCATCGGGAGCACTGGGTGCCCGGGCTACCTGTGCGGAGGAACATGCTTGAGACGTCGCGCAAGTCGCTCAGTCGATCCGGAGACTTTCGCTCTGTTCAAGGACAGTGATCGAGCTGAGCAATTTTAATCAGACAGAGCACTTGGATCGTCATGCATTCACTGACACACCCCATGAATCTGTTGGATGGCCAGAGCGATCTGTTCAGCGACAACAGTGCCGAAATTGCGATCGATACATCCTTTCGCACGGCAAAGCGGATTGATCTGGATGAGCATTCTTGGATTGAGATCGTGCCTGGTTGGGTGTCGGGTTCTTCCCTACTATTCGATCAGATGTGCACCAGTGTTCCTTGGGCAGAGCACGAGAGACGGATGTTCACCAAGGTTATTCGCGAGCCGCGACTGACGGCGGTCTACAGAGATCTCCAGAAGATGACTGAGCATGGCCTCCAGCAGGCCGTCGACGCACTCACACGTCACTATGGCATTACGTACGACAGCGTGTGGATGAATCTGTATCGCGATGGGCATGACAGCACTGGTTGGCACCGTGACTACCACGCGTGCAGGAAGCTCGAATGCGTAGTTTCTGTTCTCACGCTTGGTGCCTCTCGGCGATTCCTGATCAAGCCATTGAAGGGCGGCCACTCGATGACATTCATTCCCTCTTCCGGCGACCTGGTCGTGATGGGTGGACGTGCCCAGGAGGATTGGGTGCACTGCGTACCGAAAGAGCCGGGCATTTCAAGTGCGCGAATCAGCGTCAATTTCCAGAGTAAGGCGCAAGCTGTACGGGACAAAAGTTGAGTAATGTTGGAGTTCGGAAGGTTTGTTGGCTGGACGCTTATGGGGTTGGTGAAGAGAAAACTCCTAGGCCCTTCGTAGCCGCGTACGACAAGTTCATCTACATCGAGTTGCTGCGCGAAGACGTCGCCGGGCCTATCAATGAAGAGGCTTTGCCTGGGCCGATCGTAAGCACTGACTCCGCGAAACCGGTTGCAGTTGCCGAGCCGAGAAAAACGGCCAAGGCGCCCGTGGGATTCATCGCCAAAATCCTGGACGATATTGCGGATGAGGATGGTTGGGCCCACTTGGGTGCGCAGGGAACAAACATTCAAAGCTAAGAGCCGAATTTGATCCGCGCACTCATGGCTACAAAAAGCTAAGTGATCTGATCTAGGGATACCCTCACACCTTTGAACTACAGGCCAGGGGGGCATCAGGCATGACGGCGGTGATGTACGCTAGGCATAAACGAGATAGCTAAAAGCATGGTCACTGCGTTCCCACTGGCCGACCACCGTGATGCTGGGTCGGCCTACCGCAGACTCGATGAAGTGGGAGTCACCGGTTGCCGCACCTCATGGGAAATCAAAAAATCAATTACCCAAGGCGAATGCAAAACCACGCCGAATAGATCTTTGTCAAAAAAGAGAAAGCAGAAGTGTGGCTCGACCAGCCCAAAGCAGTTCTGAGTAATCAAGCGTTAATTGTCGTCCGGCCGCGAGTGCGACCCGGGCTATATTAGACGGTCTCCGTTGAAGCTCGCTCGGCGCTATGCCGAGCTGTGAAGGGGGGTAATCGGGGTGCAATCGAAATGGACGCCTCAAATAGCGGTGAATGATGACGATCCTCGACTGCGAGACTTACGACTCCACCATCAGTAGTCTATCTACGATTTTCTCCACAGGCGTTCGAGACATTGAGTCGCTCCTTCGAAGCGTCAACCTGGATGCGACATATGCCAGCGGCGGGATCGCCTGTGCCCCTGATACTTACTTGCTGGATGTGTGTCAGCAACAACTGCGTGTTTCCCCGTTGCCGATCAGCGAGGTCTGCTGGTTTCATCTGACGCGGGTGCATCCGGATATCGATTTCGCACAGGGAATATTGCCTCTGGGTGAGATATTGGATGAGATCTGGGCAATGCTTGATAGCCTGATGGAGACGCCGGAACAGAAGGCCAATCTTGCGGCATTAAGGCGGGACGGTGTGGGTGACTTTCAGTACGGGCTCAAATCCGCGGATCCCTTCCATCATGGCCCCTATGCCATGCTCGTTCGCGAGGTGGCGTTCAATTCGGCACTGGTGTCCAATCACGACTACCTGCACATGCCTGAGATCATCGAAGACATCTGCAATGGCTACCGAAAATGCTTTGGCGAGTCTGTGGATGTCATTGTGGCTCGGGGCTTGCGCAAGTGCATTGTGAAATTTCGATCGGAAAAATACACCGATGAACACTTGCTTGGCGTTGCCCTGCTCTACTGCTGGGGCAAGATCAACAATCGGGAGTTCTCCTCATTCGCCAACACCTGCTTTGATGCTGAAGCTCAGCGCATTCCGACCGATGCCATTCTAAGCGTCACCAAACTGTGAGGTCTGGTATCAATAAGCACCTGGCAGCGTACTCCCCATCTTAGGTAGAAGTACCAGGTGCCTCCATGAGCGATGAGCTCTGAAGGTTCGCGGGATGCCAAAAGCCCAGAGGACGCAGGAGCAGAAGCGTATCGCGAGTAATCGCAGCACGCGACACCGCGACCTTGTGACTTTCCACAATCGACCAAGGACGCCCATGCAAACTGTATTAGTAATTCAAAGCCCACCGGACGACATTCACGATCTGGTGAGTGCACTGAACAAACATGGTGTGGTGGTCGTTCACACCGTCATGCGCCGCCAGGGATTGACCCTAAATGATCAGATCATCACGGCCATGAGGCTTGCAGGCCGCAAAGACCCCGTTGTGAACTACCTGGAGTTCAAGACGTATGTCGGTGGTGAGATATGGTTCGTACCGACCTTCCTCTACGAACCAAAACATTATCTATCCACCAACACATCAGCGTTTATCCAGCGAGCAATGGATGCGTGGGTCGGGTCTGGATCAGATCCGGTCTACCAATACCTAGAATCCTCAAGCCCCAATCACTGACATATCTCTGGAAAGAACACACTCAGAGGCAGAGACCTGCGGATTTATGTATCAGATCAACTCGAGAAAGCCGACCTCGGTTTCCTGGCACTTATTGTTTTCCTCTGAAGTGCCCAAAACTGATCGACAACAGCATGAGCTTTTGATGAATCCAGGACAACGCTCGCTGTGACTGTCACCAGAGCGACGTTTACCCCTTGTGCTTTGGCGCTGTCGAACATACCCAGTACCAGCGCACGGATTCCGACTGGCCAACCCAGTCGTGCAATCAGATCAATTGATAGAGGTGTTGAGAGCGTGACATGGTTCAGCGGCCTGGGTGTGTACGCCAACTTGCCACCCGTACTCGTACATCAAGAGCATCTCGGGTTCGGATATCAAAGTCATCGTCAGCCCGTAAGATCGCTCCAGTTGCCCCGTTGTATCGTGAGGCGCGATGGCAGTGAAGTCCCGGGCGGGTGATCATGACAAGGTGACAATGTTGATTGAGGTGGACGTAAGCCAAAATGACTGATGCCCTCCTTCGCCATTGCCGATCCTTTCTGCCTTACGCGCCAGCGGGCGGGATGGGCCCGCGAAAAGCGGAGCAGCCAGTCGAACCAGTTGCCAGGGATAAACGCCATGAGTCAGGGCAAGCCATTTTTCCAAGATAATAGTAAGGCGGAGCTTGAGCGGATCATCCGTGCGCAGATTGCTCAGTACGCGTTCCTGGAGGAGTTCGAATTTGAGCTTGTGTCTGATCTGATTGTCGCAAAGCACTACTATTG
Source organism: Pseudomonas sp. ASL7 (assembly GCF_056680375.1). NCBI lineage: Bacteria > Pseudomonadati > Pseudomonadota > Gammaproteobacteria > Pseudomonadales > Pseudomonadaceae > Pseudomonas > Pseudomonas sp. ASL7. The sequence continues at coordinate 1,511,281 of NZ_CM155279.1, forward strand.
CGCACTGCATCAATTGCGCCCCATTCGATTTCGCAAGCTCCCCCGTCCAGGTGAGAAGAATTATGACTTCGATGGCTTCTTCCCAAGCCATGGATGGCATTTGGTTTCCTGGGCTCAATGCATCAGGCCCCGTAACCATCATGACTGGCTAACCAGGATTCTCAGAGATGCGGCACAGCCTCTGGTGGCGCCACGTAAGGCGGGTAGCTTATGTGAGCTTTGTGGTGTGCTGCCGGCGCAAGAGGTTGATCATGTGGAACCGGAGTTCAAAGTCATTGCCGAAGGGATTATTGGCCAGTTGAGCGAGTCCGAGATTTGTCAGATATTCGCGCGTTTCGACTGGTGGGCTGAAGAAGCCTTTTCCTTGCCATTGGGGCATCGAGCAGGAACGCTGCTAATTGAGGCGCACCGTACAGCTACTCTTAGGGCTGTATGCAAGGATTGTCACATCCATTCTGCTAGGGCGCGTAGGGCATAGAAATTTCTGCCTGACTAAACGTCACCAGCACCCAGATGAATGGCGCCGAGGCTACTCTCTCGTTCGTTCCGGTGGCGTCGCCGTGAAGTGGACGCCATGACAGGCCAGGAGTAATTTGATCCCCTGGGATGCTTGGCCGACCAGCCAGCCTCCTCAGTATCCGCTGCTTCAAGTTGTAGCCACGCTCAGGTCTGTGGCTTTCTCATAAGGGACTAGAGAAATGATCGATTCACTGCGCCTGGCAAACATTGCCACATACGGAAACGCCCCGATCGATGTAGGCAACCTCAAGGAGATCAACTTTTTCTACGGTGCCAATGGCTCCGGTAAAACCAGTATCAGCCGTCTCATTGATTCACCCTCCTCCTGGCCAAGTTGCGAAGTTAAGTGGCGCAAAGGCGCGCCCATTGAAGCCATGGTGTACAACAACGAGTTCATTGAGCAAAATTTCACCAAGGCGACGGATCTGAAGGGCGTGTTCACGCTCGGTGAGGCACAGCAAGCCCAATTGGATCAGATAGCCGATACCAAGGTAGAAATTGGCAAGTTGGAAGCCCTGAGGGACTCACTTCGCGAGACACTGAGTGGAGCTGACGGCACTGGTGGGAAGACGGCTGAGCTCAAGAAGCTTGAAAGTGCTTTTAAGGATAGGTGTTGGGATCAAAAGCGAAAACATGATGCTGCATTTCAGGAAGCCTTTGCGGGGTTCAGAAACAGCGCTGACAGCTTTCGAGGTAAAGTTCTATCGGAACAAAAGTCCAACACATCAGCCCTGACCACCCTGGATTCCCTGGCCGAACGGGCGGTGCTGTTATATGGCGATACCCCTGCGCTCGCGTCTGCCATCCCCCCGATCATCCTCGATTCCATCTCGGCTCTACACAGCAATCCTATCCTGCAAAAGCGAGTCCTTGGTAAGGGCGATGTTGATATTGCGGCCATGATAGCCAAACTCAACAACAGCGACTGGGTCAGGCAAGGCCTAAAATATTTTGAGGGGAATGGGGATACTTGCCCTTTCTGTCAGCAAACGACCACGAAAGACTTTGAACACAGTCTCGCTGAATATTTTGACGAAACCTTCGAGGCTGATACGCGAGCTATTGAGGAATTGCAGAGCGCCTACCACTCCAAGGTCGCACTGTTGAATGAGCAAACAAGCCTCCTGCTCGCGCTTGAATCTTCGTTCCTCGACGCTGACAAGCTTGTTCCACGCATCAGTCATTTGCATTCGTTGCTGGTCATCAATCTGCAGCGCATTCATTCGAAAAAAATTGAGCCTAGCGGTCAGGTTACTCTGGAATCATTAAACGTTGTCGGTGAGGAAATATCGGCAATCATCAATGCCGCCAACCAGAAAATTACAGCCCAGAATAAAATCGTCGCAAGCTTCGGGGCAGAGAAGAAAAAGCTCACCGGAGAGGTCTGGAGATACGTACTCGACACGGAATTGAAGGCTGCGTTGGTCGATTTTGATACCAAAAAAGATGCCTTGGACAAGGCGATGGTAGGGATTAACACAAGGCTGCAGAAAATCGCGACGGAAATCTCACAGAAAAACCGGGAACTGGGGGCGCTTGAGAAAACTACCACCAGCATTCAGCCAACCGTAACTGCTATCAACCACCTACTGAAGAGCTTTGGTTTCCGAGGCTTCCGCTTGGACATCGCTTCGACGGGAAGCGCATACAAGCTTGTGCGTGCAGATGGCAGCGATGCTAAGCACACGCTCAGCGAAGGGGAAAAAACATTTGTCACCTTCTTGTATTTTTATCACCTGCTTAAGGGTAGTTCCACCACCACAGGAGTGACTGCAGACCGGGTGGTCGTCATAGACGATCCAGTATCGAGCTTGGACAGCGACATCCTTTTTATTGTCGGCAGCCTCATCAAAAGGCTGTTCACCGAGATCCGGAGCAAAACCGGGTACATCAAACAGATTTTCATACTTACCCATAACGTCTACTTCCACAAAGAAATCACCTTTAACCAGGATCGACGCGAGTTGGCCCTAAAGGATGAAAGCTTCTGGATTGTGAGAAAGCCAGGGCTGGAATCGACGCTTGAGCGCTACCCCGCCAACCCAATCAAGACTTCATACGAGTTGCTTTGGGCAGAGCTTAGGAAACCTCAAGTTCAGAGCTTAACCATCCAGAACACGTTAAGGCGGATATTGGAAAACTACTTTAAAATCTTGGGCGGTGTCGACCTGAACAACCTCTATCAGCATTTTGAGGGCGAAGACGTAATCCATTGCAGGTCGCTGATTTCATGGGTGAATGACGGCTCCCATTACACTCATGACGATCTGTATGTGGCAATTGAAGAGCCTATGGTCGCCAGTTATACGAAGATTTTCTTCAAGATATTCAAGGCGACTGAGCAATTGCCTCATTATAAAATGATGATGGGTGACCAGTACGTGGATTTGGATGCCTTGCCGGCTCCCGCAGACGCTCAACCGTCTGAAGTGACACCGCAACAAAATGAACCCACAATCGAGGCATTGGGCGCTGCGCAGCCCATAGTAGTTGACCAACAAGCACTGCATGATGGCAGCGCTAGTACCTCCGCGGTCTCGCTACCTCAAAACCAAACTCCTCCGAGCTTACCAAGCTCAAAGGAAGAACTAGATATTCCCTTGTGAGTAGATTGACTACCTAAACCGCATCGGTCGACGTTATAGCGTCGGGGTTACATACATTCTCAGCCAACGCCTGCCCCCGAAGTCCACCAAAACCCTGACTTTGGGCTACAGGTGTCGGCTTGACGGCCAGAAGGTACAGATAGCTTGCCTGGTTGTCCTCAAACGCGGTGATGGCACCATATCCACGGGCACTACCATCGTTTTTACGCGTCACAGACTTACGATCAGAACTCAGGCAAATTTCCTAGGTTGTCTCTTTTTGTGCTGTTACGATCAGTTGTCAGATAGGTGCCCTCCAAAACGTGGACATGTGCACCGTGAACAAATTTCCCCGTGGCGTTTTCAATCCGTGTTTGAAAACTGGATTTGTTGAGTCTGATGAGATCCGCGACGAAGGCACGCGCCACTGTACGAGGCAGGCCGATCGAGTCTGGACGTTCTTCGCGTACTTGCACCCATTCTATGTGCTGTCGATCTTTGCTGAAGCTAACCGCCGTGATGCAAAAGTCCGTCATGATCACTCCTTGGTTGTAGTGCCTCCGATTGAGGTGATAGCAATATGGTGTCCAGCTCTTACATTGCAATGGTTAAGGGTCATCTTTTTTTGCAAGCGAAGAGACTACTCGAACGGTAAGCTGCTTCGGATCATTCTGATTGGCATGAGATGCCCCGTCACGATTCCGCTTACGTAGATCTTTTCCGCTCAGCAAGATTGGGTCGAATCGAAACCTCAGTTGATCACCACGCATAGATGTCGACGGCAGATCCGCGCCCTCCTCCAAATCGTTTTCGACGATGCTTGGGAAGGGATGCGTATTGAACGGCGAGAAAGGCTGTTGGTGCTGGATCAGCAGCAGTCTGCTCCCGATGTCTTCCAGAACATGGACATTCGCGAACAGGCCTGCGTCGCTGGTTTGAACAGAGCCCTCAAGTGGCTCTGAGGCGTCAGCGACCGGTTAAACTTTCCAATAGATGCTCTCCTGGCCAACCTCTGAACCCCCCAATTCTCTTTTAAACCGCCTGTTTGAAAATACTTTGGTCTTTTTGGGAGACCGGCTTTTTCGACGCTTTGTAGTCACACTCCGGGAAATTGTTGCACTTTAGGAACTCGCCGTATTTACCATTCTGCACAACCACGTCGCCGACCGTACATTTTGGACAGGGGATGATGGTTACCAGCGCCCCATTCACATCTTCGATCTGAACTGCGCTGTCTTGCACCAGCTCTTTCAAGAACAGGGATACCTTATAGCGCGCCGTAAACATAACAACTGTGCGTCTAGCCCGGGTCAGCGCGACATAAAAGAGGCGCCGCTCCTCACCGAATGGATATGAATCCCCCCCGGGCATCACGATGCCTAGCACAGGATCATCTGTCATCGTGCTGGGAAAACTTCTTCCCCGTTTGACACTGACCATAGCTGGCAAGATCACATAGTCTGCCTCAGCTCCCTTGGAACGATGGATACTGAGGAAGGACAGCTCGATGTGCCGACCGAACCGAGCCTTCCAGTCTTTCGGTATTAACTTCTCATCATCGTTGTAGCGCCCCAGCACGTAGACCTTTATGAGACGGCCTTTCTCAGGAGGTATGGTTCCATCCTTAAGGCCAGCAACAAGCGTCTCCAAAAATGTGGTGATGGCATGCTGTGTTTGGTTCGACTCCTCGACCATGATCACGCGCACCGCCGGCCCGACTGGCAGCGTTTCGGAGAACACCGTTTTAGGGAGCTGAACAGGGTTTTTGCTGACAAATTGACTAGAAACATCACATAGGGCTTGCGGGCACCTGTCGAAACAGATCACCGCTCGGGCCTGCTCCTCATTCAGTTTTAGCTTTTCCACCTTGGCGAACAACTTATTAGACGCTATCAGCTCTCGTTTGGTGTGCACTTCGTTGACTTGACTCCACATCATCTCCCAGTCAGCCCGCCAAAACTCGAGCAAGCTCTGGGCATCCTCACGCAGGATACCCAGCGCCTCCCTCAGGTTTTGATCATCGAGCAGTAGATCAAGCTCATGATCAACAATTAGCAAGCTCGGTCTGTTAGCTTCCAGTGCCAACTGCTGTTCGTAAGTAACCCATCGCCTTTGTGCTTCGGACTCGTTGACCCTGCCGCGTACCTCCGCCGACCAAGCACTGATCTGCTCATAGGCTTGCTTGACACGCGCCACACGGGCTTGATTAAGCAGATCGGCCTCTCGCAGTTTTTCTTCTTCTAGCCTGTCGTGAGCCGCCATCAGATCTGCAATTACATTATTGAGCCCCGGTACCAATGCGTTGGGCAATCCGCCCAAGCTGCCCCCGGGATATTTCAATCGCCCCAAAAACAGCCCGCGACCAGCTACAATCCGGTCGCCTTTATCCAAGCGAATCGCAACAGGCTGACCGTCAACACTCAACTCAAAGCGCCCTTCCGCCAAGCGCAGATACCAACGACCAGACCCTGTCAGCATTCGACCAATAAAAGATGGGGCCCAAATATATTCCCTGCTCAACCTCTACCTCCACCAAAATGACCAGGTGCAGGCGTAACCCTGCTTGCTTCCCTGTGAGGCAGGCATTCTGACCGCAATGGAGATCAATCCCAACGGTCAGGAACTGAAAACTGGCCCTAATGAGTCAATTTTTTCCCCAGCCGCGCTATGCGTTGCGGTGTAACGGCAGACTTTTTGATTTCCTCGTTGGCAAGAGCAACAGATGCGCTGGCAAGGCGAAGCCAGGACGCTGACTCTTTGAGATACGATGATCGTCGGCCCAATAATCTAGAACAATCGCTTATGCAGAGAGTGCTGCCCCAATGATCGTGTCCGACTAAGGCTGTCCGATATGGTTCGATTCTGTTGAAAGCGCTACGCCTTCAGTGAGAGGTTGCCAGCAAACCAAGATGTCGACTTTGTAGAGTCCCGCTTACTTAACATCCGCAGACAACGCTTGCCCCACGAAGTCCACGAAAACCCTGACTTTGGGTGATAGGTGTCGGCTTGACGGCCAGACGAGGCTAAGTGGATTGGAGCCTTTGATGCAGTCGCTCAGGAGCGTTTTAAGCGCCCCCGTGGCCAAGGGTTCACGAGCCAGAAAATCTGGCATGCACCCGATGCCTAACCCGCTGATTGTTGCCCTGCGCAAGGCTTCCATGTTGTTGCAGGTAAACACGGTGTGGGTGCGCGGCTCAGCCTGTCCGGGCGCCAGATCCAATGGAAAATCTTGCAGTTTGCCGCTGTTGGGAAAGCGAAAGCGCACGGCAGAATGTCCCGTGAGGTCTTGCGTGCATTCAGGCGTGCCATGCAACTCAAGATAAGCCGGCGCGGCACACACCAGCAATTGAACCGGACGCAAAGGCCTGGACATAAAACGTGAGTCCGACAAAGCGCCACTTCGAAGTGCTACGTCGACACCCAGGTCGATTAGATCGACCATGTGGTCGTTGAAATCGATATCGAGCTCGATGTCCGGAAAGCGCGCGAGAAGCTCAGGGATGAGGGGGAGAAGCAAATGGTAGGTGACGGTTGGGGTACTCACTCGCAGATGCCCGCGAGGTTTTTCGGCGCTGCGGGAAATCGTTGCCTGGGCGTCGTCCAGGTCGTCCAGAATACGCCGGCAACGCTCTAGAAATTCACTGCCCTCGTCCGTCAGACGCAGGCTCCGAGTCGAGCGCTGAAACAGCCGGACGCCCAGTTGCTGTTCAAGCCTGGTCACACCCTTCCCAACCGCAGATGCTGAAAGCCCCAACGCTCTACCTGCAGCGACGAAGCTACCAAGCTCCGCCGTTCTCACAAAAGCCATGAGCCCGCTCAGCCGATCCACAGTCGCGCTTCCTCATTCGATCATTTGGTTCCGTTATGCGCGGAATTTATAGCGTTATTTAATGGATTGCGAGACCTCTATCCTTTCCCCATCTTTTTGCCGGCACCGAAGCAATCGCTGGGCGCCGCACTTTTTTTGATTTGAGGATCGTCACAATGTCCACCCCTGCCGCCCTGAGTGCGGTGCAGAAAACACTGCTGCTGATAGCCGTGTGCATCGCATCAATCACCATGCCTCTTAACTTCACCGCGGCCGCCGTCGCCATACCCGCCATTGGCCGGGCCTTCGATGGAACACCCATTGCGCTTAACTGGGTCACCAATGCGTTCATGCTGACCTTTGGCAGTGGATTGATGGTGGCGGGTGCGCTCGCTGACAACTACGGCCGCAAAGCCGTGTTCATTGCGGGTATCGCCGGTTTCGCTGTTTTCTCGGCCTGTTCAACCTTCGCTCCCAACCTGATGTGGTTCGATATTCTACGAGCGGCCCAAGGCGTTGCTGCCGCAGCGGCCTTTTCCGGCGGCATGGCTTCACTGGCACAAGAATTCGATGGCGCTGATCGGGTTCGTGCGTTCAGCTACGTGGGTAGCAGTTTCGGAATCGGGCTGGCATTCGGGCCCATTGCTTCGGGGCTAATGATCGCATCCTTTGGCTGGCAAACCGTCTTTCTGCTGATCACGTTGCTGGCGGTAATCGCGACGGTCTTGGGCCTACGCTACATGCGCGAGTCCCGTAACCCTGATGCGAACGGCATCGACTGGCCAGGTGCGTTGAGCTTTACCTGGGCGCTTACCGTATTCACCTACGCAATCCTGAGGGCACCCGATAGCGGCTGGAGCGACCCTACCGTGATCGCCCTGCTGGTGTGTTCATTCATTTCCTTCGTGGCGTTTGTACTGATTGAACAACGTGTCGCCCAACCGATGCTTGACCTGACACTGTTCCGTTATCCGCGGTTTGTAGGCGTTCAATTGCTGGCAGCCGCGCCCGCCTATGCCTACGTGGTTTTGCTGATTCTGCTGCCGATTCGTTTCGTCGGCATCGACGGCATGAGTGAAATTGCCGCGGGACAACTGATGATTGCACTCTCGGCCCCCCTGCTGTTTCTGCCAATTGCTGCCGGCCACATGACCCGGTGGTTCAAGCCGTCCACTATTTGCGGCGTGGGATTGCTGATCTCGGCAGCAGGTCTGTATTGGCTGAGCCACGTCCCGGTTGGTAGCGCTACGCTCGATGTGATGTTGCCCATGCTGGTCATTGGTATTGGCATCAGCTTGCCTTGGGGCTTGATGGATGGTCTTGCCGTCAGTGTGGTTCCCAAGGAGCGCGCCGGAATGGCAACCGGGATATTCAGTACCACCCGGATTGCAGGGGAAGGTGTGGCGGTGGCCGTTGTAAGCGCAATTCTTTCGGCGCTCACGGCTCAGCACCTGACCGAGTCTGCAGGCGGCGCATCGATAGGAGTGGTTGAGGCGGCACAACGACTGGTAACAGGAGATTTCGCGACGGCAGCTTCCATCTTGCCTAACACGTCCCATGATCTGCTCATCAGTGGCTACAGCGCTGCTTTCAGCACGTTGTTGCTGATACTGACGGCCATTACCGTCCTGACCGCTGCCGTGGTGTTCCTGTTCCTTGATCGTGGCAACGTCGACGACGAAACCGAGATCGAAAGTGATGGACTGGATCAACTCGCTTAATTGAACCGCCTATCCCGAGGCGTTCAGTATTGATCACGAAAATCCTGGGATTACTGACCTCCTCGCCGTCAGCCAGGATTTCCCGGGGCTCGATGTCCGAACTCTGAGCACGTCGCTCTCCTCCTGCACCTATGTCTTGTGGACGCTCGTATCCTATACGCTGCAGGCCTGATAACGCCGTTCACAGAAATAGCCCATGTCATGGCGTCCAGTAAGGAATACTAGTCGGCGAGGTATCGGCCATTCTCCGGACAATGACTGGAGCCATCGGTAAACGGCCGGCCCTTACTATCTCGGCCAGCCTCTGATGGGCGACCTGTAATATCAAATGCGCCACTTTTGAACGTGGTGGGTTTTGACCGCAAGAGTTTTCAATCACAGCAATCTCCATTTCTGAGTAAGCGACCATTTGAGGCGCAAGGCGCAGGTAAAGTGATCAGGAGCGTTGCGCCTCGAAGAGCTATCTTGCAGCCTCTGCCTGCATCTGCCGAAGATGTGTAAGTTCTGCGTTAGACGCGTCTAAAAGTGCCGTGACCTCAGCTGACTTTCGTTGCGCCTGAGTCGATGCATCGATGAGCGACTTTGCCTCCATTTGAAGCCTGGCTATCTGTTCCTGCAGCATCTCCTTTGCACCCTCTGCCCTGGCAACGACCGTTTTCATCTCGTTGATTTCGCCTGCCAGGCGCTGCATGGAATCGTCTTGTGCCGCGATAGCCTTGGATTGCTGTCGAGCCTCGCTCAACAATCGCTCGTTATCCCGATTCAACCGAGTCAGCTCATCCTGCTTGATGATCATTGTTTGCTGGAGCTGGCGCAGCTCAACCTGAATCTGTTGCAGTTGGCCCTCGTGGCGGCGCTGTTCCTGGTCTCGCTGCTCCTTGATCGAGTTCCGATAGTGCTCCAGCGCATCGCGTGCGTGGACGTGCTTTTCTTCCAGCGAGCGGATGTGCTCGTCCTTCTCGTGGACGCGAAGTTCCAGATCACTGCAGTTCTGGCTCAGCCGGGCATTGCGCGTGAGTTCGGTCTGAAGACTGCTACGGCTGGTCTGCAATTCAGCAGACTCGGTCTCCAAGGCAACACGCTGAATATCAAACTCTCGTTGCAAGGCGGCCAAGGCCAACTGACTGACTTCCAGCTTCGCCTCAAGGGTGGCCTTGTCGTGATTGAACTGAGCCTGGGCCTCGTTGACGTAGTCGCCGCCCTCCTCCAACACCCGATTCAACATCTGCGATACCAATTCGGTGAGCTCATCACTCAGCCGTTCACGCGAGGATTCAGGGCGCGGATCGTGCGCCTCGATCTCTTTGAGATAACGATGAATAGTGGTTTTTGAGCCTGTATTACCGAGCTCAACCCGCACCGCATCGATGCTCGGGTTCTCGCCACGGGCCAGCAGCGCCTCACGGGCTTTCTGCACAATTGCCTTGTTTACACCGCCACGGGCCATTTTTGCTCCTACGATTTCGTACTGTTTTACATACTACGTATTTATGTACCATCTTAATGGAAAAACAAGGCTTATAAAAGACGAATTATTTGATAAAATAATAGAAGATTATTGCATCATGAAACTGATTCTCGCCTTTCCTGACATCGGGAAAGGTACGTTTGCCGTGGAAGGGTCGAGATGAACAAGGCTGATCGCTACCTGCAGGCCGGCACCCGGGAAAACACCCGCAAGAGCTATCGCGCTGCGATAGAGCACTTCGAGGTGACCTGGGGCGGATTCCTGCCGACGACCGGAGACGGCATCGTGCGCTACCTGGCCGAGTACGCCGATCAGCACGCCATCAGTACCTTGAAGCAACGCCTGGCGGCTTTAGCCCAGTGGCACATCACTCAGGGTTTCCCTGATCCGACCAAAACGCCGACAGTGCGCCAGATGATCAAAGGCATCCGGACGCTGCACCCAACCCAGGAAAAACAGGCAACTCCCCTGCTTCTTAGTCACCTTGAGCAGGCAGTGGGATGGCTTGAACGAGAAGCGGCACTCGCAGCCGAGCGCAATGACTTCAAAACTGTGATGCGGTGCCGACGTGATATCGCGCTCGTACTGATTGGGTTCTGGCGAGGCTTTCGCGGCGACGAGTTGGCGCGCCTGCAGGTCGAGAACACCCAGGCGCAAGCCGGCACAGGTATCACCTTCTACTTGCCGCACACTAAAGGTGACCGCCAGCACTTGGGCGCGAGCTACCAAACACCGGCGCTTAAGAAGCTGTGTCCGGTCGACGCTTACATCAACTGGGTCACCGTGGCCGGGATGGCGCGCGGGCCGGTGTTCAGGAAGCTCGATCGCTGGGGAAATCTGGCTGACGGCGGTATCAATCCCAACAGCCTGATCCCAATGCTACGGAGGATATTCAAGCAGGCGGGCGTCCCGGCTGAGATGTACAGCAGTCATTCGATGCGCAGAGGGTTTGCGACCTGGGCTTCTGCGAATGGCTGGGATATCAAATCGCTGATGAGCTATGTGGGCTGGAAGGACATCAAGTCAGCGATTAGATACGTCGACTCGAGCTCTTCGTTTGGAGGATTTGCTGTGCAGGCCCCCATCGCGCGCATCGAAAATGCTTAGCAGCATGGTATGTCGAATAAACACTTGCTGAAGATGGACGTTTCTTCAGCGGTAAAGGAAGCGAGAGCCATGCTCGATGCGGGTTTTGATAACATTCAGCGCAAGGGCTGGCGACTGGGGATGAATGAAATGAATTATGTTGAGCAGATCCAGCAACAAGCCGAGCAGATCTTTGGCAACAAAAAGAAAGCGGAAGCGTGGCTGACCCACCCCAAAAAGGCTCTAGGTAGCCGATCGCCTATGGAGATTGCTCACGATGCCGAAGGATATCTGCTGGTCATGGATACGCTTGAGCAAATTAACCATGGATACCCAGCTTAATGATCGTTTTTGACCTCAATCAAAACGACGCAGACGCCCTGCTCCACCATGTCGAATCGTTCAAACCAGGCTCAGGCGACGCTCGTGAAGATGCTCGATTGCGAGATGCTTTGTCCGAATTGCACACGGCTTTGGTGGCGCATCTGGAAGATTCCAGTGCTCCAAGATTCCTGGCACCAAAACCCATTCCTCAATGAATCCGTGCCCGCGCGAATGATGATTTGACCCTTGTATGAAGATAACTACATCCCAGGAAGGGCAGCTGTGGAAGCTGGCAGTGGCCACGCTTGGTGCAGAACCCCTAACGCAGTTGGTCGCTGATCTCCTCGGGGGCTATGTGAGAACGCGCGGGGTCAATCTGTACGGTTTTCTACGCCTTGAATGGTTAGGCGCCGAAGCGTTAGAAGCGTTGCGCAACGGTCAGCGGCGAGCGGGAGCTGAATTGGCGTTCTGGGGAGATGACCCGGCCAACGTCGCCATACTTAATTGTCATTCTGCTTATTTGCTGCGGGGTATCGTCCAAGCCTTACCTGCGCAACTGCTGTCAGCAGAGATGCTTGAGTGGCGTATGCAGCTCGATATGGGGCTATGACCCCATATCCCTCACACGCTCGCCCTTAGATATTTTTGCATCCAAGAATTCGCCTTGATCAAGAGATAGGCTGCCGTCTACAACATTGGACTTACGAGCTGCGGTCATCCACTTTCGTACCAGGGCATGAGGATCTGAAAGTACCTTTGGGACATCGATCCTAATACGCGGCTCTGGTGGTCTAGGTGTCGGCGCTTCGGCGATGAACTTGGTATCTAGCACCCGAAACTCGACAGTGCTGGTGGACGTCGGCGGCTTAGGTCGCTTCGGGCGCCTGGACTCCTGCTTTGCCCAATGACCACGTGGCGCCAAGATTATCCCTGCCTTGCGACATGCCTTGGAAAGTCCCGCGTCAGAGACACCAATCTGCCGAGCCAGAACCAGCACTGGTGTCTCCCATACCATGGCGAACAGTTGTTGTGGCGTAAAGCTTTTTGAGATGTACATCGTCGACCTCGACAGATCACATTTTGATAAGCGATCGGTCAGAATCATCGTAGCCTAAGCACGCAGTAGTACTGACCAGCCAAGATTTTTTGCCGGCAAAACGACCTTTGGTAATAACGCTCAGCATGGTTTGATGGGAGGCCCACTCACAGGTAATCGGTTTTGGAACAAAGCAAAGACACGGCACCGAGTCTCACTCCCCCGAGAGGTTTATCAGGTGCTGCGTTATGTGGCCGTAGGCACGCTTACGATGAGAAGAATTACCTTGCAGTCGTGGATTGATATCTACGCTGGCCTGGTCGTCTTTGAGGTGGATGGATGAATAATTACGCTGTACAACTGTAAGCATCCGGGGAAGTCATTTTCTAAACCCCAGCATTACAGGCCCAGATTATTTAAGAATGCCTGCAACTCGGCGCGACCCTTTCTAGCGTTGCCATTGCTCATGGCATCTATGCCAACGTCATTTGCAAATGGCTGACGCCTTATCGAGACAATCCGACGGCATGGCCAGCGTTTGTTCTTTTGTCTGTGCGGCGAAACCGCATTGCGCTTATCTCTTTTTAATCAACGGGCTTGCATAAGGAGCGCTAGCTTTCTCATCCGAGTTCATCTGCCAAAGGTACTTTCATGAGCGTCGTCTACGATACTGCCGCAACAGACCCTGCACGCCTCAGGCCCAGGGTCATGATCTACGGGGTCGGATACTACGGTATGGAGGCTGTGCGCATTCTCGTAAAAAAAGGCTGGCCAATCGTTGCGGCGGTGAACCGGGCAGGCCCCAAAATCGGCGAGGATCTAGGGCGGCTCGCCGGGCTGAACGAAGACTTGGGAGTCGTCGTACAGGACTGTGAAACCGCCGACTACGCGACCATGGGTGCGGACATCGCGTTGGTGGTGCAAACCGAGAGGCTGAACCTTAACTTTGCGGCTTATCAACGCCTCTTGGGAGCCGGCATCAATGTCATCTGCCACGGCTCAGAGTCCTATTTTCCGCAAGGCGCCGATCCTGACTTAGCCGAAAAAATCGACGCCTTGGCTAAGAGCAACGCTGTCACGTTCACCGGGACTGGCATCTGGGACTTCTCCCGCATCTGGGCGGGATTGCTGATTGCGGGGCCGTGCACAGAGCTTCGCTCGCTCACGCATCGCAGCTTAACGAACGCAGAGTTAGCGAACGAACGCATGATGCGCGCCTATGGCGTTGACATGACGCAATCCGAGTTTTTAGAAAAAGTAACCAAGGTACCCGGTCAATTAGGAGAGCTGTATAAAGGCATACCGACGCACGTGATGCACGCGCTTGGCTTTACTATCAAAAACGTGACCGAGCTGCGCGAGCCGGTACTTTCCGATCAACCAGTGTGGTGTCGTATCCTCAACAGGTTTTTGGAGCCTGGCACCTCGCTCGGTCTGCGGATCACCGTATCTGTCGAAACCGTAGAAGGGCCTACGGCAAGCGCGCACATTGAACTGCGTCTCCTCGCGGAAGGCGAGTCCGAAAACATGACGTGGGCCGTTGATGGAAGGCCACCATCCAAAATCCAGATCGACCGTGCCGATGGCGTACATACCTCAGCATCATGCATGGTGAACCGCATTCCAGATGTAATGGCTGCTCCGCCCGGGATAAAGTTGATCTCGCAGCTTGGCCCACTGAAACCGTCGCTGACCTAAACTTCATCGCGGATCTCAACGTGACTCAATGACAAAAAATCTCGGTTAGTTGGCTATACGCAGACGTGAGGCATCATGATGCCTTCCAACAAATCAATTTGTGCGACAAGTTTGTGGGGGGTAAGCGGCCAGCGTACATACCTGGTACAGATCAGGCAGGCATACACTGATGCGGCAGAACTTGCTCGATCTCGCAGTGGCGCTGCCGCCATTTATTCCATTGAAGCCTGAGCCTTTGAGCCCATCAAATTGGCCTCTGCCTCCAGACCGATATCTGCATTGAGGGCAGATCCTTTCACCTGCGTGGCCGGCTGCACTCGGCCCTGCGCTTGCTGCACCACATGCCATGCCTCATGCGCCAGATGCGTCTCCTGTCCCGACGCCAAATCAATCTCATCGCCCTGCGCGTAAGCTTGAGCATTCAATTGTGCAGGCATCCCTGAGTTGTAGTGCACCCTGACTTGATCCAGGGAGATGCCCGAAAGCGCCTCAATGCCCGTTACTAACTGATCGGGCAGCCCGGTGTCTGCTCGGCTTGAGGATCTCTGTGCAAACTGCATCGGTGAAGCGCCTGCACCCTGCAGAACCAGGACATGTTGCGACTTCTCCTGATTACCTTCGACCGCCGCCGAATTACGCTGAGCCGTTAGATTGTCTTGGAGTTCCGCGCCCTCGGGGTTCAGTGTGACACCCTCGGGTTTGCGGCTTCGATGCGGTTTCTTGGGTGCGCCTAGCTCAGCCATTGAATCTCACTCCTGATCATTTTCCGCAGCAGCATAAGCTGTCCTTAACCACCCAAGTACGGCTCGGAATCCATTCGTTCATTACAGCGCGACCACCCTTTAGCCGTCACCACCGTACAGCAATATCTAGTACCACCAACGTGCTGACTGACGCCCTTACGGCGAGAAAAAGCGATACCGGTGGGATGCACTGCATGCCTACCCTACTTTCTCATCAACCGGTCGCTTAGCTGCTTCCTCGTCCACCACAGTTTTCCATCTTTATGCATTAACCACGGGTTGTAAAACTCTCGAATATCACGAGTCATACGATCCGGCGCAGCCTGCAAGCGCTGGTGTTCAGCACGGCGAAATGCTCGATGCCAGCAAGCCTTGTCGAAGGCTTCTGACTTTGCAGTGGTAATACCAAGGATGCGGGTTTTGCGTCGACTTCTGCTCATCGGATACGCTCAGGGCTAGTGAGACGCATCTGGTGTACGCCGCCCCGAATGTGTCAGAGCCGATCAGGTTATCAAAAAATTACGGAGCCCCAGAGCTCCTAATGTGCTGCATCTCCAGGAACCCCTACACGCGCATTGATCGATTCATTACGGATCGTGAATACTGACATTACCTGTGCAGTGAGATGCCTAGTTATATTCGTATGTATCGCGGCCCCGATGGCTGGCTGATCATGCGTCTCAATCGGTAGCTAGATTCAGTCCGGTAGTGCGTTAGCTACAATTCCGCAACTCGATGATAAGGATATCCATGCAATCGCTTTCGCTTCAGAAATTGCCCACATGGGTAGCAATTTTCGCCCTGCTTTCCGGAGCATTTGTGGCGGCTGGGCTAGCTCCACATGACCAGGAGTGGTTCGCCCTCAACTTTCTATATTACTGGGCGCCGCATGTGGCCGTGCTGTTTTTGCTGTGGGTGGTTCGTGCGTCTCCCCCATTGATCGCGGGGGCCGCTATCGCCCTTTCTATCTACCTGGCCCTATTTGGGACATGGGTTTTCTCGGCTCGCCACCCCGACTCGATGGCGTGGCTGGGATACTTTTTGTCCTTCCCCGGCGCCCTAGCCGGTGCTGCGGTAGCGCGCATCCTAGAATGGCGAAAGCCTCTGGTCTCTATCGCCTTACCGCTTGGCATCGGATGTGCCTGCGTGGCTATAGGCCTAGCGTTGAATCAGACTTTTATCTGTATGACGGTCATGGCTTGCAGGCTCGAATAGTCAGCTAAACCGCGAGATTCGGTTGCCCCGTAGACGTCATACCGCCTTCCTGACAAATCGGTTATGCCGTCAGTGATTGTGCCCACTGGGTCTTTGTGAGCCCGTAACATTTCGCTTCCTGAGGTGCAGTCGAAACCTTCAGTACAGCGTTATACATATGTGCCGCACCGAGCTTCAGCATGGCCGTCTGTGATCTAATATTCGTGGGGGCGACGTGAAAGTACACGATGTCAAAAGCTGTGAACGCATGCTCAACCATCAGCTGTTTTAGTTCGCGATTCGCAGTACCACCCCACTTTTCGCGAATCAAAAATGTGAATCCGATGGCGATGCTGTTGGGTAGGTCTGGCGGGGTGTAGTAGCTCGAGGTACCCACGATTTCGCCAGAGTGAATGTCGAAGACTGTAAGCGCTGTTTGGGTTGAAAGAAGGAATTCAAAATAAGGCTCGAAGACTTCTCGCTTATATCGATCCTTAGCCGGGTGGCCCGACCAGATCTCTGGATCACCAGCGGCGCCAAACATACCCTCAAGGTCGCTATGCCTGAGGGCGCGAAGCGTCAAGGTGGTTCCGCGTAGGGTGGGCTGGCAATCGAACGAGTGTGTAAGCATGGTGTAATCAAACCCTAGTTTGAGGTTAGAGCCCTAGCCTAACAAAGAACACTCAAGTCCACCTCGCCCCTCGACCTTCACTTCCAATGCGATGAACTGCTCAATCAGTATCTCAGCACGTCGCAGTGTCTCGGAGTTGGTAAAAACACCTGATTACCGGAGCCCCAACTGCACGAAACCAAAACCCGCCGGTTAGGATCGATTCAACGCGCGGCTGCGCTGATGAGCCTGATCCAATCGGCCAAGCTTAACGGGCATGATCCGTATGCTTATCTCAAAGATGTACTAACGCGGCTGCCGACGCAGCGCGCCAGGGGATCGCCGAGCTGCTGCCGCATAACTGGTTGCCGTTACGCAACCTGTACCTACCGCCTGCAACACAGCACCTTGGCCGCCCAGACAAAGATCAAGTCACGGGAACGAAAGCGTAAGGACGGAGATGGTATCGAGGACGATGAGCCGTTTTGATCCGCACCATAAGTGCCCTGCTGCATGCCTGCATGCCTGCATGCGGTCGGGCCCGATGCGTCTTCAACCGGAACACTGCTGCTAAGCTTATCCTCAATTGCTGGGGCAAAAGTCAGCAATCCGTCCTGGGTCAATTTTCAATCGGCAGGGTGGGTCAGTTTTCAATCAGCGCCAACACACAGTGCTTTGTTACTCAAAACCGCCCAGTCTGAAAGTCGACAAACGCCTGTTGAATCTCTTCCTCTGTATTCATCACGAATGGGCCTCCAAGAGCGATAGGTTCGCCTAATGGACGGCCTGAGAAGAACAGCAACCGGGCATCCGTATCCTCGGCGCTGAGCGTGACCTCTGACTGCCCACTTTTCCCAGAGCGGGTCAGCCATGCCAGTTGGCTGGCCGGGACGAGCCTCCCAGCCTCCCCAATTTTCGGTATGCCTGCCAAGACGTACATGAAAGCGTTGTCTGTGGCTGGGAGCATCTGCCGAAATGACGCTCCGCGCTCAATCCGCACATCCAGCATTATGATTGGAACATGGTTGAGAGTGGATGAGATTACGCTACCGGACTGACCCGAGAAGACCCGAACCTCGACCCCCGGCTCTCGCCTGACGGGCATCGTGCTGCCCGCTAGATCCTGATAACGTGGCTCGGACATCTTCAGTGCCGCTGGCAAATTCACCCATAGTTGCAACGTATGGGCCATCGTTCCTGGAAGCGCATTTTCTTCGTGGTATACCCCTCGGCCCGCTGTCATCCATTGAGCATCGTCCGCTTTGATCATGCCCCTATTCCCGGCGCTGTCGCGATGCTCGACAGCCCCATCAATCACAAAGGTCACTGTCTCCATGCCTCGGTGTGGATGACGAGGAAATGCTCCACGGGGCATCCAGTCTTCGGCCATCACTACGAAGGGATCGGAAAAGGCTGGATCGCCATCTATTAGTCGGCGAGCCCGATGCCCGGCCATACGTCCAGCTGAGGTGTCAGGGTTAGCAACACGAGCTACCTCACGAACGAACATCGGCTCGTCAGTCTTCATGCTCATCGCCTTATTTGAGTGGATGCTCGATCAAGTTGTGGAGCACCAGTGGGCCAGGGATGTGAAGAAGGCGGCCACCTTCATCGATTCGGCCGACAAGGATTGGCGAGAACCCGAGTCGTTCTGCTAAGGCTTTGACGGTGGAGGCAGCTTTTTCGTCGTTGCTAGAGACGAATACGACACGCCGTCCGCCGTCCTGAGAGGGATCTCGGGCCAGTACGCCAGCCGGAAGTTGGTTGAAAGCTTTGACGACCGAAGCGCCTGGCAGCGCTTGGGCAACAATGTCAGAAGAGAGCCGTCCCGCAAGTGTTTCCGGTGCTACACCATAGGCGTTGGTCTGATCGATGATGATCTTGCCAGCCCAGTCAGATCGACTACGAGCTAGAGCCTCCACTGCGATGAATGGAAGTGCCAGGAATAGAACGTCGGCAGAGAGCGCCTCTGCCAAAGAGGTGGCTGTGACCACCTCTCCCAACTCTGCTGTGAGGGGAAGAATCGTTTCCGGCCCTCTCGTGTTCGCAATAGATACTGGAATCGCGACACGGGCAAATTGGCGAGCAATGGCGGTTCCGACGTTACCGGAACCAATAATGGCGTATTTCATTTTTTAACTCCTGAAGAAAAATGAAAGTAGATTTGATCAGGCGCCAATCGTGGCGATTTGTTGAAGAGCCCTATTTATCGCCTCATCCTTGTCCTCAGGACTTACAGCCAAGCCTTCCGCGCGCACGACTCGTGTATCGATGACGCCCAGGAATCCTAATAGCCCGATCAAGTAACTCTCTTGATGTTCTAGAGCTGCCGCTGGACTACCAGGCGAATACACACCGCCCCGTGACGAGGCGATGTAAGCCTGCTTTCCATTCAAGAGGCCTTCTGGGCCGGTGGCGGTGTATTGGAAGGATTTGCCTGCTATCGCGACCCGGTCAATCCAAGCCTTGAGTGTGCTCGGGATAGTCAGGTTGTACATAGGCGTGCCGATTACCACGATCTGCGAATCAAGGAGTTCTTGCAGATAGGCATTTCCCTTGAAAAGGTCGTTTACCAACACGGCGTCTCTGGCCACAGTGCCCTGCCAGGCTGACAGATGCTCCATGGAAAGGTGTAGTGCAGGATCTTGGCCGAGATCTCGGTAAATCACCTTGCTGCCCGGGTGGAGCGAAGCGAGTCGCGCGACGATCTGCGAAGACAGGGTACGGCTGACAGATGCGGCGCCTAGAATGCTGGCGTCAAGATGGAGGATTTGCATTTCAGTCACCTAGCTTTCGGTTTAATGGGCAGGTGAAAGATGAGCTGTTCTTGAGGATCTTAAAAGACGGTATATTGAGATGCTATGTATCGTTAATTGAGATTGATGGGGGCGAGATGCTCGACGGTGTATCGCTTGATCAGCTAAGAACATTTGTCGCTGCCGTAGATGAAGGCAGTTTTTCTGCGGCCGCGAGGAAACTCAACAGAGTGCAATCGGCAGTGAGCGGCTGGGTGAGCGGCTTGGAAGATCAGATTGGGGTAACGCTTTTTGACCGTTCAGGTCGTTTCCCCAAATTGACACCCCAAGGTGCTCTGCTGCTGACGGATGCGCGCAACATCATTTCGGCAGTCGACACTCTGAAGGCCCGAGCCAAGCTCATGACGTCAGGGTTGGAACCTGAATTATCCGTGGTAGTCGACGTATTCTTTCCGACGTCCGCCGTTACTGCCGTAGTCAAAGAATTCGCCGAGCGCTTCCCGCATACTCGCCTGAAGATTTTCGTCGAAGGCCTCGGTGCGGGCTATCAGCCGATACTCGATGGTCGGTGCAGCCTTGGCATTCTGGCGTCACTGCCAGTTTCATTTCCCACCCTATCAATCGAACGAATTGGCGAATTCTCTTTGGTGGTGGTGGCATCAGTTGATCATCCGCTATCCAGACTGAGTGGGAAAATTTCTCGGCGGGAATTGGCCAAGCACGTTCAACTGGTGCTGACGGATCGATCAGAACTACTGGCGGGGAAGGACTTTGGCGTGCTGTCGCCTTCGACCTGGCGTCTGGCGGATCTATCGACGAAGTACGCGTTCCTCAAGGATGGAGTTGGATGGGGCAGCATGCCTTGGCACATGGTCGAACAGGACGTAGCGGCTGGCGCTCTGGCTCCGCTCGATGTGGAAGGTTCGCCGCAGGAGGGAGTTAAAATAGATATCTGCGCAGTTCACGCACCAGACTCACTGCCGGGGCCAGCTGGACAATGGCTGATTGATCGCCTCAGTTGCTCCCCAATCGATTGACCACGATGCTCGAAGTTTCTGGGCCTTGGTCGCGGAGATTTTCGTGTTGACTGAAGACTGCCAATGGAACGGGGGGTAGTGTTGAGGGGGAGTTTGTATCAGGAGAGGCGCGGGTCAGTTTCAAAAGGTGTGTTTGGTGTTCGCTTACCCGGATCGCGTGGAATGCGCACTTGGGGATTCCACGGCCATCCGGCCATCCTTACTCGTTCCATACTTTTGCGCAATTACCACCTGTTAGAACAGGGAGGACACAAAATCAGCCACCGGCTCTGGCAATAAGTCTTGAGGTTCATCCCCGCCGAAAGTAGCCAGCCCGCTCTTGCCCTTGATAATGCCCGAGCTGATTACGTCGCCAGATCTAACCTGCACGACCTCTACTTTGATCTCCACTTTGTCGGGGATCATCGACCACTCTGTTGCTCGGTCTTCCCAGTGCAAAATCGTCGGGAAGATCAAGATGTCCTGATCGGTGCGCTGAGCCTCCGCGATAGCGTCCTCGAAGTTTTCAGCCAAGCCACCGATGCGTACCAGGTGGGATTTGGCGCTTGCGGCGTCGTAAATAATCTTCGAGGTGTTGCGGCCAGAGCCGTTATAGACGTGATCGCCATACTCGCCATCAGCAGGCGTCGAGACGTAGATTCGATCAGTTTTTGTAATGCGTAACGAGCCGTTCTGCTGCGGTGACCAGTTGTGTGAGTCCGCGCAACCAGAGAGCACGGCGACCAAAGCGAGAATCAGGGAGGTGCGCATCAAACATCCTTGTATGGGCCTGGATGGCCTATCGACATCCTTGAATATAACAAAGCGTTAAGGCACTCGTGCAAAAAACCTAAACCAGCAGAACCGCGTTTAGCTACGGCGTATAGCTGTAAACCGCAAGCCCATAGTTCGAGAAAAGCCCGCGTTCTAATGCCCCCGAAACGGAACATCAAGACCGATTACATGGATTAATGTCCCGTTTCTGGAACCTTGTGGTAGGTCGTCTCGATGGGTACTTTCCAGGATACACCTGCAGCTTTTCGATTCGCATCGCCGATGAGGCCCAGCAAGAATCTGGTGTGGAGGTCGGTGATTCGCGTTATATGAGCGAGGAGAGCGCTGACAACAGCCGATTGCCTGATTTAGTTGAATCCACCTAGCTATGACAGGATGGGTGAGCTGGTCGAGGCATGGGCAGTGCCGAGACAGGTAGCAACGGAAGTCAGGAATAGGCTGCCGTTTGAGGTATGGTGATGGTTTAGCTCATCAAGGATGATCCATGGCAACTCACACCCCCAATAGCAGCCAGAAACACCTTGCCGTCTTGATCGATGCCGACAACGCGCCAGCAGCCATTGTCGAAGGCCTCTTTGAAGAGATTGCCAAGTACGGTGTCGCAAGTGTCAAACGCATCTACGGCGACTGGACTGGGCCACAACTCGGCGGCTGGAAGAAAGTCCTTCTGGATCATTCTATTCAGCCCATCCAGCAGTTCGCCTATACCAAGGGTAAAAACGCCACCGACAGCTCGCTGATAATCGACGCGATGGACTTACTCTACACACGGCGATTCGACGGATTTTGCCTGGTATCCAGCGACAGTGACTTCACTCGCCTGGCGTCTCGATTACGTGAGGAAGGATTGACCGTGTACGGGTTTGGGGAAGAGAAAACCCCTAGACCTTTCGTGGCCGCATGCGACAAGTTCATCTACATCGAGCTGCTCCGCGCAGACGTCATCATGCCGGGCAATGGTGAGACTTTTCCTGGCTCAACCGTAATCACCGACTCAGCGAAAACCGTAGCAGCTCCCGAACCCAGAAAAACGCCAAAGGCACCTGTGGGATTCATCGCCAAAATCATGGACGACATCGCGGACGAAGACGGCTGGGCGCATCTCGGCGCTTTGGGAGCAAACATTACCAAGGTAAGACCTGAATTTGACCCTCGTACCCATGGCTACAAAAAGCTGAGTGATCTGATCAAAGGGTATCCCCAGACCTTTGAGCTGCAAGCCAGGGGAACATCGGGCGGGACTGCGGTGATGTACGCCCGGCATAAGCAGCAAAGTAAATAGTCGAACAGCCGCTTGCCGTCCACCGATCATGAAACCAATTTACTTGCCATCCGCCGAGTGCGCTTGTCTTGGGCCAGGCGGAGACCAATTTGGGATAACGATGTAGTCGTTCCTCTGTACTACGCCCGCGTGGGCGCCCTCCACCAAATGGACGTAACGGCCACCCACCTCATCGATTGGCAGGCAGTCATCGACGTCAATCACCGTATCGGTGTGGGGTTGAGCCCATTGGGCCAGCATGTGTCGCTTCCCCTGAAACATTGCCTCTCTCTTGGTCTCAGCAACAACAAGCAAGTAGTGATGAGCCTCCCCAAACGATCTCGATTCATAACCGCCTAGATTGATGAAGAACAAGCGTGGCGAGTTCGGCGACGGGGCAAGCTGACTTAGCTCCACTTTCCATTTTTCTACACCGTCGACTTTCATCCACGCATCGATGTGTAAGCCAGCGGGGCTACCAAACCAGCTTTCACGTAGTTGCGAATATGTCGCCTCCAAACTGTCGGCCACCACAAACGCTACATCGTGCACCTCAATTTTTGCTCTAGGATGCTTGCCGCCCAGCATCACAACGAACAGCATTTTCTGGCCTCCGTGAGAAATTGTGCGCATTCGTAAAGCAGTGTCTCGTTTTTGGCCCTGGGCAAGCGGCCCCCAGTACTCATTTCGTTGATTTCAAGGCATGGATTTTTATCACTTGGCCTTCACAGTCCAAAGCTGATCTACCTTTGTCGTGTAGCTGCAGCTCATCAGGTCTCGGCGCATCGCCCAACCCGGGGACACCGGCACGCTCGCCGCACGCAGCGTTCCCCTTCCCCACCGTCCGTTGATGTCGTCCAAAACGCTCATCACTTTGTCAGCCGCAGCAGGCTGCGATAACGCGAACAAGTCTTCGGTGAACTCGCCCGGCTGCCGCAGATCCATGAGCAGAACTTCGGCTTTGCTGTACTTGAAACCAGGCCGGAACAGGCGATTGACCGCCTCCGTCGCAGCCTTGATCATCAGTCGAACGTCATTGGTGGGATATGGCAACTCGACTAAGGCGCCATTCGCGTACTTGGCCTCCTCCGGGTTGAACATGCCCGTCCTGATGCTCACCCGAATTTTCTTGCACAGCGAGTTCTGAGCCCGAAGCTTTTCCGCAGCACGTTGCGTATAGGTGGCAACGGCTTCCTTAATTGGCTCAATGTCAGTCAGCCGATTACCGAACATTCGGCTGCAGCAAATTTCTTGCTTAGGTGGTTCGGCCTCCCCTAGCTCCAGGCATGGCGTGCCAGCAAGCTCGCGCGCTGTCTTCTCAATCACCACGCTGAATTTCTGGCGAAGCGTCCACGCGTCAGCCTGGGCCAAGTCCATGGCAGTTTTGATGCCTATGACCTCAAGGTGCGCCTTCATCCGCTTACCGACACCCCATACCTCTCCGACATCGGTATTGCGCAGCGTCCAATCGCGTTTGAACTGATCGCAAAGATCGACCACTCCACCTGTCTTATCGAGCAGACGCTTCGCTGTGTGGTTCGCAAGCTTGGCAAGCGTTTTGGTACGAGCGATCCCGACACCCACAGGGATGCCTGTGCCTTTGAAGATCGTCGCTCGGATCTTGCGACCAAAGGCGGTCAAGTCACCAGGAATACCAGTCAGATCCGCAAACGCTTCGTCGATGCTGTAGACCTCAAGCGCTGGCACCATAGACTCGATGATGGTCATGACGCGCTCACTCATATCACCATAGAGCGCGTAATTACTGCTGAACGCGACCACGCCATTTCGCCGCAAGTGATCTTTGATCTGAAAGTATGGTGCCCCCATTTTCACAAATGGTTTTGCGTCGTAGCTGCGCGCGATCACGCAGCCGTCGTTATTCGACAATACTACGATCGGAGTGCGTGCAAGGTCTGGCCGAAAGACTCGCTCACAGCTTGCATAGAAGCTGTTGCAGTCAATCAAAGCAAAGACCGATTCAGGAGTTGTCATGATCACGAACGCTGTATTTCACGACTCCCCAAATCACCAACTCGTCACCCTCCATAACGTGCCTTGCCGGATACTTCGGGTTCTCCGACAGAAGGATCACGGCGTTCTCACGCAGATACAGTCGCTTGCACAGCGGCTCAGTGTTCAGCGCTGCGATAACAATGTCGCCGTGCTTACCTTCGAGGCTTCGATCAACGATCACCAGGTCGCCGTCATAAATTCCGGCCCCCTGCATGCTGTCACCATCAATCTTCACCAGGTACACGTGGGGGGCTCGGATGTCGAACAGCTCATCCAGCGAGATATGCTTCTCGATGTGATCAGCGGCCGGAGACGGGAAGCCTGCTGGCACGTGAAACGAGTAGAGGGGCAGCTTTTCGCCGCCGGCTGACAGTGGGCCCAAGATAGTGATGCTCATGGTGCAGACCTTGTGATGATTAGCTGTATAAATATACAGTTAACGATTTACTCCGCTTGCGGTCAATCTCATAAGCAGGAAATTTCGACGGGTGACAGTAATGTGCGGACGCTACTCGATCTACGAGCCCATGGATCACTACCTAAAAGAGCTTGCGTCCAAGCAGCTCGTGATCAATGGCTACGACCTCTGGCCGATCGACCGGTACAACGTGGCACCGACAACCCGTGTCGAGATCATCCGCCCCAGCGGGGAAGGCTTGAGCGTGGACAAGGTACGCTGGGGCTGGTCTCCATTCTGGGCCAAGGGCAAACGCCCCGACCCCATCAACGCCAGAGTCGAGACCGTAATGACGGGCAAATTCTTCAAGCAGCTCTGGCCAAATGGCCGCGCCCTCGCACCGGCGAACGGATGGTATGAGTGGGTCAAAGATCAACGTGATCCGAAAAAGAAGCAGCCCTACTTCATCACGTTGAAAGAGCAGATTCCGATGTTCTTCGCAGGCCTGGCTGAAGTGCATCTCGGACTTGAACCGGACGAGCGCGACGGATTTGTCATCATCACGGCTGCCAGTGATCAAGGCATGGTTGATATCCACGACCGAAAACCATTGGTGTTGGCTCCGGCACATGCCCGGGAATGGATTGACCCGAAGACAACGCCCGAACGCGCGCGAGAAATCGCGCTGGAGCACTGCCGACCCGTTGAGGACTTTCATTGGTATCCCGTTGGCAGGGACATTGGGAACGTGCGCAATCAGGGGCCTCATCTGATGGAACCCCTCTCCTTGCCTTCAAGTGCCGATGACTAGAGAACGCGTGCATTGAAGGACTCTATGGCCCTCCTCCCTCCCGAGAATTTCACCATGCGCACTTACACGATTGAGTACCGATTCAATGGCGAGGCACGCCAGCATTCTTTCGAGCTCGGCCAGACAGATCTTCCTGTTCATGAAGCAGCGATGCATCTGCTCCAACTTCAATTTGGGGACGGCGAGAACAGCCTGATCATGCCAAACGCGGATGCTACGCCAGCAGAGGTGCTGGAACAGGCCGAACTGCTGGGGCTGACGGAGATTGAGGTCGTGGCTCAGGGCTAATGATGTCTAGCCACGGTGATCCGCTGGAGTTTCACTCATGAACCCTGTGACCCCGGATGGCCGCTATTTCGTTGTCAGCGGACAATTGTGGCGATGCTCTAACCCATCGCTTGATGAGCAAGAACGCCAGCGTCTGGTGAGCGACCTTATGGGCGCGCGGCGAGCCGTGAAAGCAGCGAAAGCCTCGGGTGATCCACGTGAGATGACTCTCGCTCGAGCTAGCGTACAGGCGGCCAAAGTGGCACTTGGAGAGCGTGGGCCGGTTTGGTGGATGGATGGATCGCCGGACTTGAACAGGCACAAGGTGGAGAACTCTTCATATGCCGATTGGTACCGCTCACTGAGCGCCACAAAACCTTGATCCTAACTGCGGACTTTTCTGTCTCTGAGTTATCCAATACCGGGATTGCCACTCGGCCTTCAACACTAAACTGCTGCGGCAAAGGACTACGAATGACCTTTTACATCTTTCTCATCGCTTGCTGTGCTGCGGCGAGCACCGGCATCTTTTTCAAGCCAGGCGCTTGGTATGCCTCACTTCAAAAACCTAGCTTCACTCCTCCGAATTGGCTGTTTCCGGTTGCTTGGACGACGATCTATTTGCTTCTCGCGTGGGCAGGATATCGACTGACTCTGATGCCAGGCAGCCAAACAGCATTGGCGCTATGGGCCGCTCAGATAGCGCTGAATACACTGTGGACGCCGGTGTTTTTTGGAGCAAATCGTATCGTCGCAGGCATGATGATCCTCTCGCTGCTATGGCTAGTGGTCGCAGCGATGGTAGTGATGGCATTGCAGCTTGACGTCATGACAGGGCTAATCCTTTTCCCATATCTAGTGTGGCTCACCGTCGCTGCCGCGTTGAATTTCTCGATCCTGCGTCACAATAGGTAAGGAGGTGCAGTGACGTTAGATCGTGATCGAATCTGAGGTTAGTCGGGAGGCTAGACAACCTACCGGGTGACGTTGCGCTGCCTCTCCGGGCCTCAATCTATAATCGCTCTATAATTCCCTATAATCGCTGAAAGTGTCCAAGGCAATTAGCCTGATTTCCATCTGCCACGTCTGGCTGCAGTGGTTCGACTGTAGCCACTCGTGATAGACGGTAATCAGTCATGAACGGACGAATAAGCCGTTGTCGATACGCTTCGGAAGCGGTGTCGACAAAGCCCTATCGCGAGCAAAGGAAGCTCTACTATGGAAAGTAGCCCCACATTGAAGACTCGCCGCCTCGTCCTTACACCCCTTCAGCTGACCGATGCTTCGGCCATTCAGCGATTGTTCCCACATTGGGAAGTGGTGCGTTTTCTCGACTGTCGCGTGCCGTGGCCCTATCCGCCTGATGGCGCGCTGACTTATGTTCGTGACACCGCTCTCCCCGCCATTGCCGCTGGCCACGAATGGCATTGGATGATTCGCCTTGCTGAAGATCCGGCCAACAGCATCGGTAGCATTTGCCTATATGACCAGCCCGGCAACAACCGTGGCTTCTGGCCGGCCCCTCAATGGCAGGGCAAGGGTTATGTTCGCGAAGCCTGTGAAGTCATCAATGCCTATTGGTTCCAAACGCTCGTGCGCCCCGTTATGCAGGTACCCAAGGCGGTGGGCAACCAGGCTTCGCGCAAGGTTTCGGAACGTGAAGGCATGCGGCTGATTGAAACGCAGCCAGGCAACTTTGTCAGTGGGCCGTTACTGAAGGAGATCTGGGAAATGACGCGTGAGGAATGGCTTAGAAAAGAGGCGATTCTCTAAGCCCGTCAAGTGGATGAAATCGAGTGGATTTCGTCATGGATTACGTTCATCAGCCAAGATGGCATCCATTGAGTTCTCTGAGCACGTGATGGTACTGACCCAATCTCCATGGTAATCGCCAATGCTTTTTTCACTGGTATCGAACGGTCGTTCACTTACGCCTAAGCGGCTGGACACAATAATTCCTTGGTAGAGTTTTACCAAGACAGTCCTGGCCGCGACCGACCAGCCGGAGAGGATGCGACTCGTCTTTTAGCCCTATTAGGTAAAGCACGCATTGAGGATTATATGTTTCCGCACAAATGGCCGAAGTCA
This sequence comes from Pseudomonas sp. ASL7, assembly GCF_056680375.1. Taxonomy (NCBI): domain Bacteria; kingdom Pseudomonadati; phylum Pseudomonadota; class Gammaproteobacteria; order Pseudomonadales; family Pseudomonadaceae; genus Pseudomonas; species Pseudomonas sp. ASL7. The sequence continues at coordinate 1,539,480 of NZ_CM155279.1, forward strand.
GCGTTCGTCGCCGGCGACCCCGTACTCGACTTCCTTAATACGGTTGATGCTGAAGGTCGGTCAGATGATCAGAACCGTCTGACAAGCTACAGCTCGCTTCTTGCATGGGGCGAAGCAGCGGGCGTGATCGACGCTACGGAACACAAGGAGATCGTCGAACTAGCTTCAGCGGCTACGGATGACGCAGGACAAGCATTGGCCAATCTGGTGGAGTGGCGCGAAGCGGTATATCGAGTATTCGAATTCATCGCCCAAAACCAGAGCCCACCGGGCGACGACTGGAGGACTGTCGAGACGTCGATCAAAAGAGCAATTTCTGATGGCTTCCTATCGCGGGATGAAAACGGCGACACATGCTGGAAAACACCTCCCGGCGCTATCTATTTGACGACCATCTTGCAGCGACTCGCGCTCGGCTTGCATGAACTGCTCCGCAGCGATTTGGTTGCAAATCTAAAGCAGTGTGAAGGGTGTACCTGGCTGTTTATCGATACGTCGAAAAATCATAGGAGGCGCTGGTGCTCGATGGCGACGTGTGGGAATCGGGCGAAGGTGGAACGGCATTATCAGGCAAAAGCAGCAGCTTATTGTTCCCACGAGTAGAGCACTCGACTCGAGTAAGATAAAGGATTGGGCGCAGCCAAGACGGCAAGCAGCAATCATCTCCCCTACTGAGAAGTCCACGGAGACTAAAGCATCATGGAAGAGACCATCAACTACCGAATGGCAACCATCAAAGATGCTCTGGTCATCAGTGAACTGGGCCAGTTGCTCAATGCCATACACCACGCTGCCAGTCCAGATATCTATGCCGAAGCCACCCCAGAGTTTTCACGTGACCTTCCCCACTGGATGGGCTTTTTCGAGAAAACGGGCCAAATTGCGTTCATTGCAAATCTGGGCAATACGCCTACTGGCTTCATCACTGCCAGCCTGACGACGAGCTCAGGCCCGTTGATGCAGCCGCTGATATTCGTACGCATTGGATCGGTGTGCGTAGCTGAAGAGTATTGGGGCAAAGGCATCGGTCGAGGCCTCGTAAGGCTTGTGAAAGACTGGGCAGTCGAGCAAAAAGCCAAAGATTTAAGGCTGTCGGTGTGGGCCTTCAATGCACGGGCAACTCGCATGTACTCAGGGTTGGGTTTCGAGATCCGAGCATTCGAGATGGGTATGCGCTTGTAAGCGCTTTTCCACCGTGGCGAAAAAAAGTCTGACCGATAGCCAGGGGGATGACCATGGCCATCCGCGACAGACTGAAAACGGAGTTGAGTGGACGCTAGCCAGCTCCACGTCAAACGATCAAGAGGGCTACGGCATGGATGCTATTGTCGATTACTCAAACGAACACCATCGACGTCCCGTCATTGAACTCTGGGAAACCGTATTCGGTTACGAAACCGCGCATAACACGCCAAGCATTGCTATCGACAAGAAACTGGCCGTGTCCGATGGGCTCTTTTTTGTGGCGCTTGTTGGGGATGTGGTCGTGGGCACGGCTCTCGCTGGATACGATGGTCATCGTGGATGGTTATATTCGATCGCGGTGCATCCTTCGCATCGCAGGCAGGGTTTGGGGGCGTCCCTCGTCCGTCACTCTGAAAACACTTTGACCGCGCTAGGCTGCATGAAAATCAACCTACAGATTGTCAGTGCAAATGAGAGAGTCAAAACGTTCTACGAGTCTTTGGGCTACTTGATCGAGCCACGCATTAGTATGGGGAAAAAGGTCGACTCCAATATATTGATATGAGTGGAGCAGCCCTAAGCCCGTTAGGGGTCGATATCAGCCCTTTGTGATTAACGGCGACCCTCCAGCTCTGTTCTTGTGCGTAATTGCATGGACTTGACCACGCATTTGCATTGTCACTGACCAGTCAATTGTATTCGTGCCGACCAACCGCTTGCATTCGACTTGACCAGCACACGCGGTAGAGAGCACCGGCAGAGAACGGCCAAAAGCAGTCACGCTCTCGAGGTTCGCAGTTGCCCAAGAGTTCCACAGTTGTGATGCTGGGTTCGCAGAAAATTAACTAAACTCGCCCGCAAGCATTTCCCGCACCGCCCCTACAAAGTGGGACTCGCCAGGACGAGCAGGTAACAAACTGAACTCGACACCGGGCAATACCGGTAAATGCAGTGCCGATCGACATACCTCTGCCCCAACTGGAATAGCGGATGCATTCAAACAAGCGACCCCCAGCCCTGCTAATAGCGCTGATTGCAACCCTGCGACTCCAGACGCGGAGTGAGCGACCACATAAGGCACGTCGCGGGCCTCTAGGGTCTCTCTGGCGAGGCGCTGTAGATTGCATCCCTGAGGCAGTACCAAAAGTGGCAGAGGAGTATTTTCCTCTCGCTCAAGCTCGAACCCAGCGACCGACACCCAATGCAACGCCTCCCGTCGAACCGATATGCCCTCAGGAAGGCTGCGTCCGTCGAGAATTCGCATTGAGAGGCCGATGTCGAATTCACCCGAATCCGCACCGCTCTCAATTTGCATGCTCTTGCGTACAGACACATGCAGGCGCAGCCGTGGATAGCGTATCCGCAGTTTTTTCAGCAGATCAGCTATAGAACTGGGTAGAAAGTAGTCGGTGATGGCGAGCCGCAATTCACCGGCAAAGGTCACCCCGCGCACGTCTTCGAGGGCGCGATCACTCAAGGTAAGCATTTCTCGCGCATGCACCAACAAGCGTTCGCCAGCCGGTGTTGGCTTTACGCCTTTTTTGCCTCGCTCCAGCAACGTCACCCCTGTGAAGGCCTCAAGCTTGCGCAGTTGCTCGCTTAACGTTGATTGCGACCGACATAGCTTAGGCGCGGCTTCCGCGAGGCTGCCTGAGTCCATCGCAACCACGAAGGATCGCAAGAGTTCAAAGTCGAAAGGGCGCATGCTGATCCTACCGTTTTTCCGATAGATACGATCATATCTTCCGGCTTTTCAGCATTCAACAAGTTACTTACCCTGAGCCAGACATCACATCCAACAAGGATCTCAACATGCCTGGTATTACACTCAAAATTTCTGGCCAGCCGGACATCGCGCTAGTCCAGAGCATCGTCCCCCAGCTAACCGCGCTTACATGTGATGTACTGGAGAAACGCCCGGAACAGACATTCGTGATGGTTCATTTCATACCTCATGAACTGTGGTTCATCAGCAGTCGTTCGCTGGCCGAGCTCGGAAACAACTCGTTCCGCCTGGAAGTCACCATCACTGACGAGACCAACACCAAAGCGCAGAAAGCGCGTTTCCAATATGAGGCTTTTGCGTTATTGGCCGGGGAAATCGGAAACCTGCATCCACACTCAAACATCCATGTCATTGATTGCCGGGCCAGTGCGTATGGCTATGGAGGCATGAGTCAGGAGTTTAAGCATCACCACTCTGTTTCCAAAATTACTAACTCTGGCAATGATGTGTGAGCGAAGGCCGGTCTCTCGAACCGCTACTGGAAACTCCTATCGATGCGGATAGCCCGGAGTAATCAGAGTCCAGCAAGCGTGTCACCTTGCGCACCCACAAGCTCCAGTGGGCAATTCCATAGCTTTCTAGCATCGTTGCAAGCTGATCAAGAACGCCGATCGGATCTTCGGTTTTCGGCCCCATTTCTTGACTTCATCCAAGATGACATACGCCGTGATAGTGGATACGGTGCCGAGTGAGGTGTTGCTAACTTTCAGGAAGATCATGGAAATTCGATCGACGGAAACAACAGACTGGATGCTTTTGAAACAAGTCCGACTCGCCGCGCTTTTGGACACACCAACGGCGTTTGGTGTGAGTTACCAAACTGCCGCCAAATACAATGATGCACAGTGGGAAGAGCGAGCGTCATCAGCCGGAACAGAGTTCTGGTTGGCCTTCGATGGAGACAGGCCGGTCGGAATGATCGGTGCCGGAGTCAGTAGCGCGAATCGCTACAACTTGATCGGGATGTGGGTTGAGCCCGCCGCACGGGGCTCTGGCGCGGCAGCCCGGCTGGTTGAGACAGTAAAAGCTCGCGCTTTGAGTAAAGGCTTTAATCGCGTTTTTCTCAATGTCTCTCCAGGCAACGCCAGGGCTTCGAACTTCTATCTGAAGGAGGGTTTTGCTTTCCTGGATGAATGGGAGCCATTAGAAAGTCATCCGCATATTACGGTTCAGACCATGCTCTGGCTCGGGAACTGATTCGCATCCAGTGAACCTGAAAGATAGGAAAGCATGCATACCTACTACCTCCGGTTGAGTGGTGCAGAAGATGTGGTGTTATGCCGTCTCTCGGCTGAGGCTCGTCTGCGTTACAGGACTATTCCATACCCTACCTCCCCATCCAAGCTAGGCTACCCCAAAAACAGCGCAACCGGATTTGCGAAACCACTCAAGGATAGAAAATGTCAGACGAATTATTCGACACCAGCCGACGGTGCTTACGTACACCGGTAGCACAGGTACTCGATGCTGTTCGATATTTAGATGCTGCAGTATCAGCCCACACGACGGGCCAGGTTGAGCTCGCTGAGCACTTGATCCGAGCAGCAGACATGGACGAAGTCAGGGAATGGACAGAATCGCTGTGGGGAAAAAATAGTCCTTATGTGCAATTCAGGGTCATCCCTCATGCCCCTCCCACATTGCCGAAAATAGACAGAGTCCCGATCAGGATGCCCAATGCGGCTGAGAAAAAGCTGATCCACCTACGGGATGGGTATCACTGCAGGTTTTGCGGCGTGCCAGTCATCAGGCCAGAAATACGGATACACCTTGCACTGAGCTATCCAAATGCGCTGCCCTGGGGGAAGAGCAACCTCGGGCAACATGCTGCCTTCCAAGCATTGTGGGCGCAGTACGACCATGTTCTAGCGCATGCTCGTGGAGGTGATAACAGCCTCGGAAATACCGTATTGACCTGCGCTCCCTGCAATTTTGGCAAGATGAATTACACATTGGAGGAGTTGAATCTTTTCGACCCGCGAGATTTCGAGCCGGTGAAAAGCACCTGGGATGGTTTGGAACGGTTGTTGCGGTGATCTGCTGATCGCTCCCCAACCTCGATTAGACACCGGATGCTGCCGAATACCTGGATGCTTCGGTAGCAGCTGACGCCCATTTCTAGGAAGGATCAAATGGCAGAGAAAGTACACAACTACGAAGTCCAGGTATCTTGGACGGGTAACGAAGGCACAGGGACGTCATCGTATCGCGCCTACAGCCGAGCGCATGCGATCCGGGCAAACGGCCAGACACCGATTGACGGGTCGTCCGATCCCAGTTTCAGGGGAGACTTGACACGATGGAACCCAGAGGAATTGCTTGTAGCCTCTCTGTCCGCACGCCACAAGCTTTGGTACCTAGGCCTATGTGCTGAGAGGCGGGAATTGTGGTCTTGGCATATGAGGACAATGCACAGGGAGCCATGTTCGAAGAAAGCAGCGGCGCCGGCCAATTTACCGCTGTTATTTTGAGGCCAAAGGTAATCTTGGCTTCGGGGTCTGACATTGAAAAGGCTCAGGCACTACACCACGCAGCACATGAAAAATGTTTTATTGCACGCTCGGTTAATTTTCCAGTGACCCATGTACCCGAGATATCAGTGGCTCTGGATTCCTGATCGCGTCCCAATGGTGCCCGCCAAGAAGGGCACTATTTTTTATCGCGGAACTAGCCGCAGTGACCTAACGAACGATGGATTGAAAAAGGCCACCAAAGCGTCGCTGTGGGCTGACCCCAGTCAGCAGGAGCCGGGGCTACTGTGAAGATCACTCAACCCTCATAAACGGAGGCTCGCATACGTTGACATTCCCGTTCAATGCCCTACACCTTTGATAACACCCAGATCAGATTTTCCGGCGGGATAGCCGAACGGGCGGTTGATTGGGCCTTCCGACAATGGACTGCTCCTCTTCCCTGCGAGAAAAGTCATGATCAAAGTGGCGCTGGCTATTTGGGTAATCACCTTAACAATGTGGGTGGGCAGCGTTCGAGCCGACGATGACCCGTTCTCTAAAGGCGGATGTTTTACGGTCGCACAGGCCGATGCCATCATCAAAACCCATTCCGGACAAGTCATCATGAACATGTACGGAGAGAGAAACGACAGTCGATACAAGGATGAATATCGGTGGACGTTCATACACTACAAGGTAGGTGATCAATTTAAGATGGCCTTGTTTGAACGCGACTTGCCGCAGTCTATGTCACCAACCAAGGTATGCGTCTGGTTGCTCCCCAAAACAGAAAACGCCGTATTCAAGAATCCCGCAGCCGGACAACCACCAGCCGAGAACACCATCGCCCCCGTCGACGAGAGGGTAGCTCGGTCACAATGCCCCAAGTGGTTGGGCTTGATGCAGGAGGCTCGTGGCAAACGACTCGAGAAACTCGGCGGCCAATGGGTGACCACTGATGATGCACTGAACTCGATGCGCGAAGTCGCCGGAGTTTCTGCCGCTGGCGAAGAAGAGAAGCGCCTCAAAGAAAATGCGCAATCCGCGAAAGGGGGCGACCCACGTTGCGACAGCTTGGCAGGGATAATTCGGACTCGCAAAGCTGAAGGAATGAAACTGGTGGCGTTATTTTTCGATAAATTTTATGTCGATAACACCGGCAATCAAGCTGTGGACAGCCTTCATACTCTCTTTGTAAGTGACTCAGGCGCTGGAAAATGGCAACTGTATATTTACATTAATGGAGGTGTATCTGCTCTTCAGGCGTCTGGTGATCGGTTCGTGGTTGAGCCTGGAGTCTTCAAAAAATAACCGTCATCCGGCCCCATGCTGCCCCTTGCTCAGGCACTCATTGCTCCTATATGTCAGGAGGAGCAATGAACCGGTTTACTCATGTCATGTGGCGCAGAGCCTTTGAAGCAGCGCTGGATGATCGCGCATCTACCCTCCCCCAATACCCTGCTCGATCAGCATTTTGGCGAACTGCTCACCGTCGACGAGTTCGATGGGTATGCCGGTCGTTTCGGTATATTTCTTAGCAGCGAGAAATGCCGAATCTGCAATAGTTCCTGACGTAATGACCATACCTAGATTGGCATCTGAATCTTCGATACCCCTGATCAATTGCTCAACCACTTGTTCGTTGGCCGCAACACTATTATCCCAATGCTTTGCCTGCACGGCCAATTTATAGAGGAAGGTGTCGGCGACCCGGAAGGTCGCGAGTACATCGGCACCTTTGTCTATACGGCGGGCAACAACCTCCGCCGTTTTAGCCCCCATGCCCATTAACAGATCCTTGATGAGGTGCTCAAAGCCAAAGCTATCCATGTGACCTGATTGCAATTCGTTGACGGTCTCTTTGACCAACCTCGCCTGCAGTTCATCCTTGAAGGATGGCTTGCTACCAGCGATAGCACGCTCGAGGGCGTCCGAAATTTCGTCCAACAGGTCTGTGGCGGAGGCCGATGCCCCTTGAATCTTCATCCTGGATATCAAGGCCGCTTTGGCGTAACTGCGCGGTATGGGATTTTTCCCGTTCAGCCAACGAACTGGGCGGCGGTAGCAGGTATCATCACTCTGCATGTCTGGAAGATAGATCGGATCCCCAGTCACCTCAGCAACATAAAAATTTGAGCCGTACGGAACTACCACTCGATCACCTTCCACCATTTCACGGACAAATCTCCACATATGACCTGCCGCAGACCCTGCGCGGTGGAGAGTTTTGTCATCCGAATAGTGAGCAACACTGAGTAGTTTGCGGAACTGCTGCCAGGACAAATCGTTGTCCAGTAGGCCTTGGGTCGCCGACCAACCTATTATGATCTGATCGTTTTCAAGCGCCTCAGGCACCTTGTCGTTACCACTGGGTGAGATCCGCAAAATAAATGCTTGCATTACAAGTCCTTTTGAAAGATTCCTGACGATCGGGTCGATCGGCATAGTGCCCCAAATCCTGAACATCACCTACCCCAATGACCAATTTCAGATGCTTCTGCATCCTGAGTACTTCATCGGGTATCTGCCACACGTGTGACGAGAACGGCGTTCCGTGCACCATGACGACGGGAGAGCCAGCCCCACCAAGGTGCCCCCAGCGAACAGCCTGGCTCTCGAAATGAAAGATCTCTGATAGAGCTAGCTCGGAAGACATTTAACGCTCATAAACGCTTTTAACGGTTAGATAAGCTATAGTCCTGACTAACCTGTAAAGCAAGCATTGAGGGTTATATGTTTCCACATAAATGGCCAAAATCCGCGTTCGTCGCCGGCGACCCTGTACTGGACTTCCTCAACACCGTTGACGCTCAAGGTCGGTCAGATGATCAGAACCGTCTGACAAGCTACAGCGCGCTCTTGGCATGGGGAGAAGCGGCCAGCGTGATCGACGCTACGGAACGCAGCGAGATCGCCGAGCTGGGCTCTTACATGACTGCTGATTTAGGACAAGCGTTGACCAATCTGATTGAATGGCGGGAAGCGGTATACCAAGTATTCGTAGCCATCGCTAAGAACGAAAGCCATCCTGGCCACCATTGGGAGACGATTGAGACCTCGATCAAGAAAGCAATTTCTTGCGCCGTCCTATCCCGTAATGAAGCAGGTCACGCCTATTGGCAAACGCCGCTGGACACGATGGATTTGACGACTCTTCCACAGAGACTTGCGCTAGGTCTGCATGAGCTTCTTGCCAGCGATTTGGTTGCAAATCTAAAGCAATGCGAAGGGTGTACCTGGGTGTTTATCGATACGTCGAAGAATCATCGGCGACGTTGGTGCAGCATGGCCACGTGCGGGAATCGGGCGAAGTCGCAGCGGCATTATCAGGCGAACGCAGTATCCGAATAATTGCCGATTACGAAGATCTACGTCTCCGTCGGAAGCTTTAAATGAACATCGTGCCTGGTTGTTGCACCGTTTAACCGCCTGTACCGAAAGAAGCCATCGACCAACTGATCAGAAACCTACAAACGTTTGTTGGGCAGAAGCTTAATGCTCTAGCCACTCAGGTAGCGACTTAAAATCATCTATCGAAGCCTGCCATAGGCTACACCCTAATCTCTTGAATTCAATCCTCTTTTGGCATTGTGTAAATAAAGTCTAGCCATACCGACAACACCGTTTGAAATGTATCAAGACTGACCAGCCTTAAAATAATCTTCATCATAAAGCGAATAAATTTTAACCTGCACCTTCGTTATTTCTGCGCCCCACGCCTCGCGACGCCAATCCGCGAATTCAACTTCCGATGCCCTGACTGATTCTATTTGACTTACACCCTCATCCAGCTAAAAGATCGCATGAAATAGCCTAAGACCGCCGTCATCAGTCAAGAGACAAGCGAGCGGACTAACGCCGCCACTATTAAGACTACTTTAAGTGCAGGCAGGTGAAAGTCTTCCAGCTGAGTTCTCCCACGAAAAGCACAATTTCATTTACCCCTCCTAATATAGAGGATAATGGTAACTTTAGGGCTTAAACGCCCTCTCACCTTAACACCACCAGGTGTTGTTCCAGTCGACACATTTGCTTGCAACCACTGACCCTATCTGATCCGAATGGACTATTATAGACGTACCAACAGTTAAGAGGTGAGTGCCTAGCGATTTAGATTAGAGTACACATTCTCTGCATCAAGATTTACTGTCGCATTATCAACATTATTTTCAGTAAGCGCTCTTTTTTGTGTTTCGTATAACGCAGCTCCTTTGCCAAAACCTTATCTTGAAAACCTGAACTTGCTAACAGATTTTCGCGACATAGCGCTGCGGCGGCTATAGCTGAAACTTCCGAGGTCTCTGGACAAAGCTTGAACACCTGTTGCTATACGAGGCACCTCAACAGACACTGGCGAGAGAGTGCATTTTCGGGGGATCCACCGGGGACTATCCTTTTCCCCTCGGGTGCTTAATTGATCCGTAGCCGATTTTACCAATATAAATAACACTACATCGGCATCAATTAATTTACTACCATCAGCTCTGCATTCGCCTACCAACCAAAATATCAATGTATACAGCTTCAACTCTGGCCAGCTTACCTTGCTCGGGTAACTCAGGGGCAAAAAAACAAATCCTCCCCTCACCAACACTAAAACCACTACCATCGTTATCGTAAGAAATATCCATACCCTCGCTGGTCAAAAAACGGACAACCTCATCTACATTCACTCCAAGCAACTGGTGACCCAGCAAGTAAAACTCAGCATTCGGATAATAAAGCTGTACGCCGGAGATCAAATCGCCTGCATCGTACCAAACCTTAAGAGTTGCTCCACCAAACGCGTCAGTAGAGTTCTCCGAGAACACCGTTTTGGGGAGCACTACAAATGGGAGCCCGACTGCGAGCCTGATGCCTTCTCGATCACGAACCCCCAAAAACGCATCTAAACCATCAGATTCGCTATAGTGAAAAACCATAAACTACTCCTTGATGAATTTAGCCGGATCTAACGTTTCGACATAATCCAACATTTGCTTTATTGCTCCATCGTACTTATTACCAAATTTTGAGCGAATATCATCAACATCCATTTGGATTGCCTCATCTAACTTCCCCTCCTGCAGCAACTGCTCCTGTTTAGCTCGATAGGCCTTTGCTTCTGGTGAGCTACCATAACTGGCAGTTAACCTGTGGTCAGCAGGATCCATCTTAATTGCAGGCCCATCCAAACTACTAATTGGCGCACCAGAGTAGCAGCTTTTGGCGGGGCAATGATGAGAATCAAAACCATCGTTCACGGGCGCGGAGGTATCACGGTGAGGGCCTCCCGTTATCGCACCATCGCCGGTAGTGCTATCAATTCCTTTACCCTTGGCAACCGTGATAACTTTACTTGCAACGACACCCTCAGCTGACCCTATCAGCAGCGTGCCCAAGAGCGTTCCGCCGCCCAACCTCCAGGAACCGAGCTCGGTCTTAGGGTCAAGCGGTTTACCCTCTATCCCGTCAGCAACTTCTTTACCTACTGCCGCTGCAAGCTCCCCCTGAACCTTCGCAACAGCCTCACCAAACGAGGTGGCCCCCAGAGCTTTCTGTGCGGCCCACAAGATAAGCCCTTTAGGGCCTTGAGCCGCAGCCAAAACAAGTCCTACCGCTTCCGCTTGGTCAGGGTTTTCTTGAATATATTTGTTAATGTCAGATATACGATCTAGTGCCAATTTGTCGTTGGTGATAGCAGGAAGCGCAACGTTGATATTTTTTTCTGCTAACCCTGCCTCAACCTTGGCGATAAGCTCAGGATCATCTTTGTATATGGCGGCTATCGAGTTTAGGTTCTGGAGAACACCGGCTTGAAATTTCGGATCAGCCAAGGTGGCCTCTGCCTCACTTAAGCTAGCCCCCCCACGAATTAGCCCTTCAAAGGCTTGCTCGGCAATATCCTGACCACCTGCAGCAGTCGCGCCTTTAGGTAATTGTTTTCCGGTGATCGTTTCTATTGCATGCAGACTGAGATTGATTGAAACACCAATTTCCTTGAAGTTGTTAATCGTAGTCTGATCGTAGCTAGCGAGTGCCTTACCCCAAGCTTTAGAGGTTTCAACTGGGCTACTCACCGCGGTTAAAGACGAACCACTGACGTACAGATCCGTACGGCTGCTCTGATCTTTGGTGACTTCGTAAGCCTTGCCGACATCACGGTTTAGCCCTAGCGTCGAATCCGCCCCGCTGTCTTTGTCACTACGTACGACGATCTCGCCAGCACCTACCGTTCCTCGAACAATCTGCTCACGGTCTTTTTGGTAGTCGTAACCACTAAGGCTCCACCCGCTTTCGCCGGTTGTGCCTTTGCCTACCTGGCTAGAGTCCTGTTGGGCATTACCACCAGGGCCATAAGTACCGCCCACGTTCAGGTAGTAACCGTGCTCCTTGTCCTGACCCGCGATGTCACTGAACCCCAACGTGCCGGTGTCCAGTTTGAGATTGCCGTTGTCAGCGGAGAGCAGTGCGCCGTCGATTTGGGTGTGATTTTCGGTGCGGATATCCAGCTGGTCTTTGGCGGTAATGCTGGTCTGTTGTGCCACCCAGTTAGTCTTGCCCGTGGTTTCCCCATAGCCCACAGAGCCGCTGAAACTGCCGCCAAAGCCTACGGTTGCGGTGGCACTGAGATCAAACTCCCGACCTTTGACGCTACCGGTATCGGGCGCTGACGAAACTGTCAGATCACCACCGACCCGACCGATGACCTCATTTCCCCGGAGGTCTGCACCGGCAATGGTCGTGTCCTGACCGCTGGTGAAATTCAGATGAGCCCCAGCATCGAGGTTGGCTTGTTGTTGTTGCTGACCTTCGCGTTCGAGATCGCCCATCCCGAAGTTGACGCTGCCATAGACGCCAATGCCGCCAGGCCCAACGGCAATTCCTGCTTCGCCACCCAGGTTGTGTCGCTCGTTGTCACTGGAACTGGCGTTCTGGGCGGAGAGAATGTTCAGGTCGTTACCGGCGGACAGATTGATGTCCCGCCCGCTCTGAACTTGAGTACCCACCAACGTCAGGTCATTGCTCGCGTCCAGGTTGACGTCGCGACCGGCGCTTAACTGCGCAGCATCTGAAGTGCCTTGGCTGGAGGTGCCGCTAGCGACCCCCATGCTACCGCCCACACCCAGTTTGAAACCGCCGCTGGTACCGCCATGTACGCCGCCGGTGTGCTGGCCTTCGTTACTGTTCTGAGTGGAAACTCCCTGAGCCACGTCGATAACGACATCGCGACCCTTCACATTGATGTCCCAGCCCGCGTCGAGCTGACCGCCATGCACGCTGACGTCGTTGCCAGCGGTCAGGTTCAGGTTTCCGCCGGCATCCAGGGTGGATACCCGATTGCTCTGTTCGCCAAGTTGCTGGCTGGCACTTTGACCGGTAGTGCCGAGGCGTAGATCGGCAGTGGGGCCACTAAGAAACTGTCCTATTGCGTCGACTGACTTCAGAACGCTGGAACCCTGGCTGATGGCATTGTCGCCCTTACCGGTGCCCTTAAGCGCATCAGACGTGTTCCCAAGGTTGTGGTTGAGGGTAACGCCGAGGCCTTGACGCTGTTCCTCTTGCTCCTGCTCCTGCTGACGCATTTCACGCGTGGCATCGATATCGATATCGCGCCCGGCGCTGAGGCTGATGTCGTTGTCGGCCTGGAGATCGGAGCCTGACTGATAGATATCGCGAACCGCTTTGATGTTCAGGTCTTGCCCGGCCTGGATCAGGCTGGCCGAGGCAGTGCTTGATGTGTCGAGCGTCTTGCCCTGCAGTTGATCGTTGCCGATGAACACCGACACGCCGTTGCGATCGCTGGAAAAACCAATGCCGGTTTTACTTTGGCTGCTCCAGGATCCATTACCTTGCGAGTCTTGGGCGGCAACGATATTTACATCACGCCCGGCATCGAGGTTGGCGCTGCCTCCAGCACTGACCGTACTACCCGCAACGTTGATGTCACGCGCCGATTGCAGCGTGACATCTCCTCCGGCGGTAATCTGACTGCCCACACTGGTGCTGCTTTGAGCTTGTTTACCGCCTTGCTGTTCGGACGCTACCGAGAGCATGCCGCCGGAAAAAGAAAAGCCGACTTTACTTGATTGCTTTTGTGATTGGCTGTCCGCCGTGTTGCTGGCCGACTCCAGGTTGATGTCACCGGTTTTGGTAATTATCCCGGCGTGCAGTTCCACATCATTTTGGGCATCGACATTACTCGCTCGCAGATTCACATCGTTGCCAGCGGCAATCACCGCATCGTGGCCCGCACTCAGTTCGCTGGCGACTTGGGTGGTACTGGACTCTGATTGGCTCTTGGCGCTTTTTGATAGACCGCCAAATCCGGACTTGCTGCTCGCGCTGGAAGCACTGTGTTCATTGGCATCCGAGACGACTGTTACATCGCCCGTTGCTCCGACCAACAGGTCATTGCCGGCCTTGAGCTGGCTACCGATGACATTGACATCACGACCACCATCAATACTCAGATGGCCATCGGCGGACTCGCTGGTATTGAGGGTAAGGTTATGTCCCGCCTCGACCACCGAAGCGACACTGGTCGTATCATCGTGTTGGTTCTGCGTGGTTTTGCTGCGACCAAAGGAACCGGACTTTTTCTTCGAATAAAAGGACGAGTCTTCATTCGCAGCCGACACCACGTTGATATCGCGTTCTGCGTCAAGCGCAACGCTACCCTGAGCCCCCACTTTACTGGCGATGAGGGTCAGATCGTTGCCCGCACTGAGCGTCACATTGCCGCCAGCAGTCAGCGTCGTCGATACCTGGCTGACGTAGTCTGTCTGCTGAGTGACGTGATGGGTCTTCGAGTAGAAGTAGGCCTCGTTTGCGGCAGAGCTGAGCGTCAGGTTATCGACGGCGGCCACAGCGATGTTTCGCGTGGCATCAATCTGGCTCGCGACGGCGGTGACGTCACGCCCGGCTTTGATTGACAGATCCCCACCGGCGTTGACGCTGCCACTTAATTGGGCGGTGTGGTCGTCGGTGTATTTAGTGCCAACGGTGTAGTTGTTTTCCGTTTGCGCCGACACGAGGTTGACGTCGCGACCCGCTGTGATTGTGGTGTCGCGGCCGCTCTGCAGCACGCTACCCACGTTGTTGACGTCACGACCCGCTTGAATGCTCAGGTCGTTGGCCGCTGTGATCCTCGCGACACTGTCGGCGTAGTCGTTGCTGGTGCTGCGGTAACCGTCGGAGGCTTGGGCGGTGGTGACGGTGCGTTCGTTGATCACGTCGCCGCTGACGGTGGTCAGGCTGACGTCGCGGCCGGCGATGATGCCACCCGCTTTGTTCGTCAGGTCGTTGCCAGCGAGCAGGTCAAGGCGGCCGCTGGCTTGGAGCAGGCCGCTGTTGACCATGTCATTGCCGGCAGTAGCGGCCAGATTATTGGTGGCTTTGAGCGTGCCGGCGTTGTCGAGGTTCTGGCCGGCGATCAAGGTGACATCGCGTCCTTGGATCAACGCACCATTGGGTGCGAGGTTGTTATCGGCCTGGGCCAGGTAGACCACAGGCACCAACACGTGTTGGCCGTCGACCACTTGGTCTTCCATCCACACGATGTCGTGGGTCAGCGCGGCGACTTGCTCGGACGTGAGGCTGACGCCCACGGTCAGATTCAGTGCGTCCTTGCTGGCGATGGCGTTGTCCATCAGGTACTTGAGCTGGGCCTCGTTGGAGGTCTGGCCGTCGATGAAGGCTTGGCCGGTACGGGCAACGATGGCCTGATCCACCAGACGCTGTTCGTAGAGGCCATCGCCCAAACGTTTTTCGCTGTCGTCCGGGTTGTAACCCAGCGCCGAGAGCATGTAGTCCGAGCTCATGAACTGCTTGAGGTCAGTGAGTGCCGGGTTGGTTTCGATCAGGTATTTCTTTGGTTGCGACGGCGTGGCGCTGCTCGGCAGGCCTTGTACGCGGGTCAGGCTGGTGCTGCCACCGGTGGTGGTTGATTGATGTTGACCGGTGCTGACGCTGGCGCCACCCACCGTCCAGGTTGGGCTGCTGCCACTTGGGGTATCGGTGCCCTGCCCGCTCAGGCGGAACAGGCCGTTTTGACCGGTTGGTAGGCTGAATCCTGGAAGCGTGGTGGGGTTGACTTGTTGCTGTGCCAAGTCGGGCGGCAGTTGGGCGTTGAGGCTGACTACCGTGGGCGCTGGGTGACCACTGAGTTGGGTTGAGCCGACGCGCGATGGATCGACGTTCAGGGCCATGCCTTCGCGGATCACACTGTTGGTGAGGTTTTGCGAGGCGGTGATGCTGACCGCACCACCGGCTTGGACTACGGCGTTGGCGTAGGTTGATGGGCTGATGCTGATTTCAACCTGATTGAACGGTGTGGCGTTTTGAATATCATCCGGTATGGCCGCGGCCACACCGTCGCCGTAATGAGCTAATGCAAAATCACCTGCTTTATCTGTATCGACAAAGATCGAGCCAAAGCGAATGCCGTGATCCGTATTTTTGCCGCCAAGACGATTCTGTACAGCTATTACGGATTCGACGCCAGAACTGTTCCAGAAGTGGATGTTAGGGTTTACGAAGTCAGGGTCGCTACCAACCGGCTGGGCATAGGCAGGGTCATAGGCGGCGTTGTAAGCCATGATCTGTTGCCAAAACCATAAGGCACCACTCTGTTGCCCCTTTGTAAGCGCTATGTCGCGAACCACGCTGTAGTCGCCTACAGAAGCACCTTGGTTGGTGAATGTCTGCAGGTTCAGGGTCAGGTTGTTTCCGGCACTGAGGGTCGATGCCTGGTTGCTAAGGTCTCCACCATTGACTATGAAGCTTCTCCCGGCAGTGATGCTGGATGAAGCCGAATCCTGAACGATCTGCGAGCTGTAGTTTTCGACCCAGACTGCATAGCTATCCGAGGGTGCGGAAAAAAGATCACCTGTCCCGGAGCAGGCGTAACACTCCACGCCTATATAACTACTCAGCAACCCACCCACCGCCTCAAACACATCCTTCCTGTTCTCAATGTGCCCCGCCGCCAGCGTCATATCCCCCACGCTCTCAATCGTTGCCGACACGTTGGCAATCGATGAACTCCAACTACCGCTGTCGTCCTTGGCGATGTTGATGTTGCCGAGGCTGTAGACGTCGGCGTAGCGGTTGGTGAAGGTGTCGGTGCGCAGCGCCATGTCGCCGCCGCTGAAGATCAGGCCGTTCTGGTTGAGGATGGTTGGGGCGTTGATGCGCAGATTGGCGCCACTGCCCAGAGTGCCTTGGTTATTGAGGCTGGCGGTGTTGACGGTTACGCGACCGAAATCAGCAACGTTTGCCACCAAATTTCAATGGCCTATCCTAAACGTGGAGACTTGCCGTTAAAGATGGCGAAACCATCGGCCCGTCGAAGCCTAGCCCTGTGTGACCCGCCTCTGACGCGGAGTATGACCGCCAAATTTCGCTCATCCCTTGAACCATGCGAGCGATCAGTATACTGTTCATATATACAGCTTAAATGGGTTGAGCGACTATGGACGAGATTATTGCCGACGAGACATTCACGCCTTTTCAGACCTTTCAGGAGATGAGCGAGCATCGATGCAACTTGTTGCAATCCGAGCTTGATGAGACCAACCGCGAACTCCGTGCATGCCGGCAACGCATTGCATTTTTGGTCGTTCAGCACGGGCAGGACAGCAACGAATTGTCGCGGCTTAAAAGTGAGTTAGCCCGAACTGCACGCGAACTTTCGCAGACACAGTCAGAGGTGTGCCAGGCGAAAAGTGAATGACAAGGCCGAAAGCTCATTGATCATTATGACAACCTGAGGGCCCTCCCGCCGCATCCCCTGTCCGGATTGGTTGGAACACTCGCCAGTCGCATTCCTAACCCGGTCGGCCATTGATCGCGCCCAAGCCCCTCATTACTTTCTCGGAGGCTTCTTGTTGAATGGCAGAAAAGAGATCTTCGGTGTACACGTCTTTTTGGCATGGTTGATTAAGAGTCCCTCCTCTTTGCCGTATTTGAGTCTGGTCGGAAAACTCGATCAATCGCCTCCACGGCGACTACAGCCCTAAATCTCGTTCCAGCAGATCTGCTTTCATTTCATCATTGGCCAAACCGCCCATCAGACTGTGCAACTGCAACTGATCTCTCAAATGCATTTTCAAACGAAACCTAAGCTCGACGTAGTCTGCTGAAGGGCCGGCATAGATATCATGACGTTTCAGCGCATCACGTAGCACCCTGACACCCATCATGCCAATCCCAGATGCGTGTAACCGCACGATAGGATCGAACCCGGGCTCTCTCTTGAAACCGTCGACCGTCTCTTCAATCAGTCGCACAAACGCTGACGTATCACACGTTTGCTGCGCCAAGTGCCATACCTCAAACTCAAGTTCGTCAGTCATCAGCCTTCCCTCCCTATGCCCGCATCCCACCCGCGCCGAAGTTGTCCAAAATGGGTATTTTTTAAAAAAAGGGGGCGGTTATTTGGAGTCAAACGGGGAAGCAGCGGCTGCCGCCGCTGAGATAACGATTTTGCCAAGCCCAAAGGGCAGCAGTTCGTCAGCGCCAGACAGAATGAACGCAGGAAGAACTAACGCAGGAGCAACAGCAAAAGCGAACGGCCCCCTTTTCCTCGATGTGTTCTCCGAAAGCAGGGTCTTCGAGATCGCTGCTTTTTTGTTGTCCTCAAATATAAAGATCCGTCGCACAAAAATTTTTTCAAGGGGCACATTGAAAATATATTTTTGTTGACATGGCAGAAGCAGAGGATTGCAGACGCCTGCCAGTACACCTCGCCCGATCAAACGGACGCTGTCGGATGCCTAGTTCCCGTTTTTATCCAATGTATGGATAAGCGATCCTCGCCCGCGCAGTGTCGGATCGAAATCCAGGCTACATGAGCTTTCCTGGAGCATGGAAGGCGGGCCGGCCAGGACTACCTGCGGGAATGCCAAAGCTAGCCTGGATTTTCAGAGCGTCTGCGGCGTTGAAATCCACCGGACTAAGGTGAGATAGGCTTATCTTAAGGCCGAACTTCTTGAATACAGCTTCCAGGGTCGCGAGAGTCGGATTGCCGCGATCGACTTCCAGCTGCGACAGGGCCCGCTTTGAGATCTTACTGGCCATCGCGAACCGCTCCTGGGTCACGCCCAAGAGATCTTCACGAAGACGCTTAACGGCACCGCCAAGCGTCAACTTTCCCTGAGCGACCTCATTAGCCACTGCCTGAATGTAGGCTTTGCGCTCTTCTAACGTCATATCTTTCACATCAACCCCCATTCCTTCGGGCGAATATCCAGATTTGTTAAACGGAATGCTCTTCGCATTACGAACGCTATCCGGCAGGTTCACGAGTACCTTGGCCCGGCATCCACACCGTATGCTCGTCGCAACGGACGCTAACCCAGCGAGCCCCTACCATCCGCCCCTGCCGACCACATACTTCGCAAATCGACAATGATGCCTCTTGTGATTCGTCGACAGCAGCGCGACACCAGTCGTCACCACCCTGATAGTAGAAACGCAATCCGCCAAATTTTTCTTTGACCTGTCGTATTAACACGGGAGGCACATCAGGGTTTACACCGAGGTGATCCGCAAGGCTTTGACAGAGTTCGTCAATCAAGCCCAACCACCCTGGGTAGCAACCTATTTCCCGCAGATGCTCACTGGAAAACATCTCGGGATAGCGCCCTCGCAACAACGGCAGCAGGTCTTCCGTCACGAACCACCCCCGCTCAATGCACGGCGAACCAGCGGATCTCGCAGTGCGGCTAACCCAGGCGAGTTCATAAGCTGTCTCGCGCCACGACTGGCGAGTCCACCCAGCGTGTTTTTGCTTTCAAAAGAGCCGGCGTTGACCAGCCCGTGTGGTCAGGACAGCTCAGGCTAAATCGCCGTTTTCCAATCCGCTTTCCCTTCCCACCACATACCTTGCAAATGACCAGGGAAGTCTTCATCGCCTTGTCTATCATTTGCCGGCGGACATCATCACCACTGCGATAGTAAATCCGCAGCCCGCCCCACTTTTCTTTTACCCGTACCATCAGGATCGCTGGAACGTCATGATGCTCACCTAGGTTGCCCAGGAGCGACTGACAGAGTTTGACGAGCAGCACCCACCAGCCTGGCATAAATGCAATTTCGCGGATGACCAGGTTATCCAGCAGAAGGCGGTGTCGCCCCTGCGAAATCAGCGTCAGATCATTGTCCATCGTCAACCCGAAATTCGCCGCCGCAATGCTGCGACAACTCGAATACTGCAGGTAATTCGGCAGACTTGCGGGAACCTCTACCCGCAAGCACGTAGAGGATGTTTTCTGTTAAAAAAAAACAGTCTTCGTAGCTGGCTTGAAAACCAGAGAGCACGCCACTGTGCATCTCGCCTGCCGCTTCGCTGTCGCTAACAATAGTATTGGCGTACAACACAGTAGGTTGCAGCCCATTTCCTCTAATCAGGTCATCGTGTCGTTCGGTCAATTCAACGTCGATGATCATCCAATTTCTGACGATGCAAAACGGCCTAGACCCAAAGGTTTCCCGGGTAACCTGCAGCAGCTTTTCGTCTGTAAGTTTTGATCCATACAACGTGTGGGCTGGGCCATAAAGAAGATCACCCAGTAGTTCAATATCCAAAAATATCTGCCTTACCTAGTCTAAAAAAGCGGGAACACACTGTTGTTGTCCCTCGTGTCGCTCAGCTAATGATCGCCAACACTGCCTCGACGCTGGCCTTTTTCCTCATGCCAGGCCCCATCAGCACATAGGTTGTGTTCTTCGTTTCAAACAGGAAGCCTTGGGTGAGCGATCGCTGGAATGTGCTCCGCACCCAATCGCCTGGGCTGCGCTTACCACCGCTGTGAAGAACGACATCGGCGGCATAAAGTACATGAGGCGACAATCCATCTGCCGCAAGTGAAGCCAGGTAATCTTCAGTGACCTCCACCTCAATAATGCTCCACGCTCGAACCAAACAATATGGACGGCCACTGAAACACATGATCGCCTCTACCTCGGCTTCAACTTGTCCCCCGTCAAAGCCTTCTGCAGGTTCGCCACTGCTATCCAGCAGAGCTGCAACTTCCTGCAAAATATCAGTCATGCGAATGCTCCTTCATAGTGAGGTACTTGAGTCGCTCAATCGCCTGAGTGAAATTAAGTCCGGCCAGACGAGATTGTTTGAGGCTTGTGGTAATCAGGATCGACAGCGATGGCAGCCCTATGCTGTCCACACCGCTCCAGTCCAAAACTTCAGCAGCGCCGTTAGACCCAGTTTCAGCGCAGCGGACAAGTTGGGCGGCACGACGTCGAGCATGAAGATAGCCAGGTTGATTCAGAACCTCCTCTGCATCAACCGAGACCCTTCCACCCCTCATGGTTAGGGTTTTCAATGCCTTGATCGAATTCGAGACCCCCTGCTCTTCTGGGGTCAGAGCCTTCACGTTCCAGAACCAAAAATTCATACCTGCTCCTTTGCTGGTCACCCGAGAGAGTCAGTGCAACTTGCCGGTGAAACGAGGGCCTGACTCGTCATGAGCCCAACTGCAGACGACGTAGCGGCTATTAAGCGTCTGAACGACCACATACCCACTCACCACGGTTTTACTCAGAATGTTCGACGTGCGGATACCGTGACCATTGCCAAACCGGCCGAACATATCGTGGAAAATGATGCCGATGGCGTGGTACCCCTCAAAATCTGCGCAGCATAGGTATCCCGTGACAAAGACCCCAAAATCAACCTTCAGGGCTTCAGTCACGACGCTCGGAATCCCAACAAGCTCGTCTGCGTCTGTAATCACACGACTGCCAAGCAGTCCCCTTCTGTTCTTCTTCATCACTGCACTTTATGAAAGGGGCCTAATGCGCCGTTTTCAAACCACCAATGCGCAACGACATAAAGACCACCGCCCTGAGCCACGACCACAAGGTAACCATCGCGGTAATACCGTCGTTCGATGGGCGGCGTATGTACGGGAAGGCCTTCAGGAAATTGATGCCGATGGTCACAAAACATCAGCCCAGTCATTCGCGGGGGGCGCTCTAGCGCGCAAGCGAGGAACCCGACGATGTCGTAGTCATTGATGACATCTCTGGCTTTCTGAATGACGGTAGGCAGACGCGAAAAACGAACGTCGGCAAGAGTCGCTCCAAACGTTTTAATCATGTAAGACGCGTAACCGGGAGCGTTCTTATCGACAATAGAAAACGTCATCAGATCTCAACCTCAAAATCAGCGCGAAAACCCGTTTCTTCACCCGGATAACCCCTTGGATTAGAGATGACCCTGCACCCGGAGAGATCCGCATCGACCCCACGGTGCGTGTGCCCAAAAACCCAAAGATCCGCTTTCTCAATCAACTCGGGCCAGCTATTGGCGTATGCAGCACTTAGATGCCCTTCCTGTTTATCACCCAAAACGTGTGGTGTTGGGGCGTGGTGGCTGACGACTACAGTTTTTCCTTGGAAAGGCTTATCAAGCTCTAGCGTCAACCACGTACGGGCCTGCTTGTTTCGGGTAACGAGGTCGTCCGGGCGCAAACGACGATAAGAAGCATCAGCTCTGATAACTCGAAAATCGTTCATCCCATGCCAAGCGGTACGCGTGGCAGCGACAACGTCACCACTGGATGTGAAATCAGTCCAAGCCGTGGTGCCGAGAACCCGAATGTGCTGCCAAACAAACACCTCATTTTCAAGAACATGAACATGAGGCGCTGCCGCATCACGCATTTTTCTGAGCGTACGGTCTATGTGGCCACCGTAAAATTCGTGGTTACCGCAAACGTAAATCACAGGACAGTCGAACGTCTCATTAGCCCACTTCACGCCGCGCGATTTTATGTCGATGTCCCCTGCCAGTATCACCAGATCGGATGAATTTGAGGGTGGACAGAACACAGAAAACTCGTTGTGCAAATCCGACCAGATATGGATTTTCATACACTCGCTCAAATTTGATTTAGACCTATATTGCTCGTAGCGCCCGCTGTGTTCAGCGCTGCTTGCACGCTAATGAAGAGGGCATGCGCTGGCTTACGGCTGCGACGCATCATAAACCAAGATGATCCGATATTACTAGTATTTGATATTTATCGGAACTGCCTTGTTGTGGCCCCATCCTTATTTTTGGATAGTCATGTCACTCAGGAACGAGGTCGCTGCGGCGATCAGAGTCATTCGCCGTTTACGAGGCCTCGGGTACGAAGAGTTGGCTGAGGCCAGCGCCCAAGCCAACATCAGCTTGCTTGAGCAAGGCAAAACAAACATCACGCTCGACAAGCTCACCAAGCTTGCGGCCGCTCTCGATTTCGATCCCATCACCCTAGTTACGATATGCGTTGCGTTGCACAAAGGTGTGACGCCGCGTGAAGTGCTGGACGATGCGACTCGCGAGCTTGCACTGTTTGATGCTGCTGGCGGCCTTGACACGATCCGGGAGCAGTTCGAGGGCGAAAACCTTTCTAAACGCTCGCGTGGCAAACCGGCCAATGCGCAGAATGCTGCAGCAGTGCTGAAACTGAAGGCGCAGGGGATGAGCCAGGCAGAGGTTACCCGGGAGCTGGGGCTGGCTAAATCGACGGTTCAGCGGTATTGGAAAGACTAGAGCGGTGGGTAAACACTCGATCTAGCCTTCTGCGTTCCGCCGGGGACACGACGTAATTGGGTCGTTCTCCCCAATCGCTTGCAATGAGGCCGGGGTAAGAGCGGAGTACCGGCAGCGCGGTACTCCGAATGGGCTACGTCAGCTAGCAAATCCAAGTTGACTTAGCTGCGAGCGCAAAAAGGTTTCGTTCAGCACCTTTGGAAAAGACACAGCCAATTTCCACATCAAATAAACGAACCCGACCGGGACGATAATGCCGAGCCAGCCTCCCATGAGTAGGCCAACAAAGCTCAGCGGGATGAAGAGCAACGCCAACAAAGCTGCACTCCAGCGCATTTTTTTAATCCATGTCGAGAACCCATTCTCTTCATAGATTTGATGGCCATCGTCTTTTTTGATGGCAAACAAAATGTAGCCCAGTCGACCCAGCTTGACGAAGAAGAAGTCACCCTCGACACCCCGCTTCATGTAGGACTCGATGAGCTGCCCTACTCCCACCTTTTTGACCAGTTTTGTAGTGCCGTCACGCTGGGCAATTCGCAAATAAGTATACTCGCTGCCATCGGACTTGTTTTGAGACGGGCCAAGCACTTCCAATTTGCCACTAACCACACTGACATCCGACATACTGCACTCCATTGGAAAATGCGCAAACGCACTGCCGCGCTAAGCGTGTGCCAACTATTGAAATGAATCGCGGCTCCCATCAGGGTCAGCAGCGATTAACAGAGCTATTGATTCTTTCAGTACGAACACGCCGCTCTGACTCAGCATCACCCATGCATCGCGCCAGCCTTCGGGCGGTGATCCCCACTAGAAGGCCAAAACACGGCATATGGCACCTCGCCATACGGCTTCGCGCACTATATTGCATGGTTCCGTAATCGGCAATATGGCTACATCCTCGCTTTTGAGGATTTCCCATGCCGCTGATGCGCCCGCTTGCAGCGGTGCTACGGCTTGTTCGCGTAGCACGAGGCCTGTCTCAGGAAGAGTTTTCGGGCGTGGTGGAAGCAAGGCACATCCACAACCTCGAACATGCCAAGAGCAGCATCACGCTCGACACCTTGGAAACGTTGGCCGCCAGGCTGGACATTGATCCCGTTGCCCTCCTTGCCTTCGCTTCGCGAATTGAAAGTGGCTCCTCCACCGCGGACTACGTTGAATTCCTACAGCGTGAATTTCAGAAACTCTTGGCTCTGGGCGTGGAGGAGCAGATCGGCGAGCACTATCGCGACGGTAATGTCGTGACGCACAAGCCAGGCCGGCGTACCGATCCTGCGAAAGTAAGCGCTGTTTTGGAGGCAAAGGCCGCCGGGAAGAGCAAGAGGGAGGTCTCGGAGGAGCTTGGGATTCCCAGGTCGACCGTAAATGATCTCTGGAAGAAGTCGTGATCTGGAGTGCGTCAGGTAACGCTTATAAAGTGGCACTCACCGTCATCCTAGGCGAGTCTTTTCCGCTCGAAATCATCTGAATACGAGCTCATCTCAAAGGGCCCGTTAGCTATTCCTGCTCGTTGTAGCTATCCAGGTTCGCGTGTTCCAACACATCGGTCACGTAACTGTACTCCAGCGTCCAAAAGCACCCCTGGATACTTTTGCCTTCAAAAGGCCCCATGTCCACCCGGCACTGATCGAGCTCGAAGATAGCCGACCATGACTGTCTCAATCGTTCTTCGAGTTGCAGTGCAGCCTCTAACCCCTCCTCGGCAACCTTCAAAGCGCAGTCAAAATCTGCATCGTCCTCATCCGACGCCGGCACATACCAGCGATTGAGGACAAAGTGCCACAGATCGAAACACGTCAACGCAACTAGGTCGGACGGGATCGAGAGCTTGAGGACTACGGGGTCTTCGTGGCCTGCCAAATCTTCGATGTAGGGCTGAGAGTGATCTGCTTCACGTCTGACCCAGCACCACCACGGTGCCTGATCCGTGCCCGGCGCATGAAGACCGGCATCGGCCATGGCGGTTTTCATCCAGGCATAGGCCTGCTGGAATATGGGATCGTCGTTGACCCTGTTCGCTGGGCAATTGAGCGTGCCATTGGCGACGAGTAACTGCCAGGTCGAGCGTTCCATGACTGTCCAACATTCGATATGGCCGTCGATGGAGAACTGGGATTGCCAGATTTGAATGTGGGAGGACAAAGGAAACCACGCGCTGTGGGCGATGCTGCCTCGATCGGGGCAGTATAAAAATTTGGAGAACAGTATCAACTAAAGCGACTGCCTCAGAAAGGGTATGCTGCCCGGGCGATTGCCCTCGATTCAACTTTCAGCGCACGCATGGAATAGAGCCAAACATGCCCTACAACACTGTCCTCTTCGATGCCTTCGGCACCCTCCTCCAGATATCAAACGGCGTACATCCTTACCGCCAAATTTTGAAGGCGGGCATCCGCCAAGGCCGCAGGCCCAAGCCCGACGATCTTCACGCGCTACTGACTCAGACGCTCGATCTACAGCAGGCAGCCGACTATTTTGGGGTCAAAATTGAGCCTGACCATATGGCTGAGATTCAGCAAGCGCTTGACGCGGAATTAGCGAATATCCACGCTTTTGAGGATGGCCTTAGGGCCGTCGAACTCTTGCAGCGAGAGGGTGTGCGAGTAGCTGTTTGCTCCAACCTTGCAGCTCCATACGCAACCCCGTTAAAGCGGCTGTATCCGAACCTGGATGCGTACGGCTTCAGCTTTCAGTTGGGGATGATGAAGCCGGACAAGCGTATCTACCGTGCTACGTGTGAGCTTGCGGGAGCCCGGGCTGACGACTATTTCGGTTCGGATCGCGTGTTGATGATCGGCGACTCGCCTAAATGCGATAAAGCAGGGGCACGCGCAGCAGGCGTGCGAGGTTTTCTTCTCAATAGAACCGGTGCGGGTGACTTCAGCAGCCTTGTCGAATTTGCTGAGGCCGTTTTGAAACAAAACTCGAAGTAAGAACATGCCGATTTCATTGATATCGGCATGTTGATGATCCGGGCAAGAGCACCGCCACGCTGAGCTGTAGTAGTTGGCCCTCAGGACAGGCTGCGATCAAAAACTATTAATACCCTGCCCCAGTTTTAGACCCCTTTCATCACCGCCCGATGACTAGTCGACATATAACTAAAGCCAAAGCAATGTCAAGCCGAAAGGTTTTGTAAGCAATTATTCGTCCATGATAGCATTCAATCAATAACAACAATAAAGAGCTAAATCATGCAAGACGTTAATATCCACGTCGAACTTTTAGGCGTCGCTGACTCTCTCAAGGCAGTTCAGATAGCAGTTTATGACCTCAGCTCGGGCGAAGACTCCACGAGTCTCTCCGACTTCCAACACATCGGCCGTATTTTACGTATCGTAGATGCTCTAATCGACAAAACCGGAGCAGAGACATTTTGGCAGAATCACGGGAAAGAACTCCTGCTCTGTATAGTTGGCGTTGATGACAAGCTGGCCAAATTGCTCGTGAGTGCTCCAGACTGGGATTCACGATTCATAGCCGCTTGGCCAGCATTGAAATCCGAAGAGCTCAAGAATGCGCTGACCCTCGATTATAATAGATACCAGAATTATTGGCCTGATTTCGAGGAGCGTTTGAGGTGGGCCTTCGAATATGTAAGTGCGTCTGATGGCGTCCCAAGCTAGCAGGGCTGCTGGCTTATCCTGATGACACCGCTGATATTCAGCTATCGCACAGCTATCTAACAAACGGCCGGGGTGCTGTCTTCCTAGAGGTAGCATCCGCTTCGAGGAAGGCCATAAACGAACCGCAGCGCCCGTACCCTAGCCGCTTTATTCGTAAGTTTACCGGCCCACTTTCGCCGCCAGGAAAACTCCGCTCTAGCCAACGTAGGCCGCCTGAGCCATCACAGACAAAAGACATGCGGGCAATTAGTCGCTCTTCATACCGTCCTTCTGACCTTTGTCTTTACCGCAGCAACCAGTTACCCCTTCCCTTTCAAAATCCTTTCCGTTTTCGTGAATACAAATTCTGATCCAGACCTGGCTAGAAGCTCTTAAATAGGTACGTATGTCTGCCCCGAAAACTGATCGATATTAATTTACTTTCTGACTTCACGGCAGCTGAGGAGTTTGACGCAAAGTTCTGCTCCTCCACACTTTAAAAAAATATAAGACACCTAAAAGCACAAGATAAACTACATCATCCCGCCAATATCGACCCTCCCTGGCGGCGGAAACTCTTAGCTTCAAAGCTTCGCATTGCGGCGGGGAAGCGCATTTTGCAGAACAGAGCTCTTGGCCATCCAGACCACAAATCAGAATTTGGTCATTTATAATAGATAGGTCAAATATTTTGCCTTTATCCCTGTCGAACCTAATCGAGTCGCTGGTGAAAAGGTCATAAAGTTTCTTGAGCTTTCCCGTTTGAGTGTCTTCAAACAGGTATTGAGTCACAGGATACTGTCTCGGGCCGGGCGCAATCGCAAAGACCAACTTTCCATGCATGGTTTGAATGCTTGCTTCGCGATACCCGAATGGGCCGGGCTGACGACTAGACAGGCAGAGCTGCCCGAATATGAATGCTCCGCCTAGCGCAAATAAAACAGAAATCGCGTAAAAGCCTTTTTTGCTTAACCGCATATCTAGCCCCGTATGTGCACAAATCACAGCATAGCCAGAAACACTGCGCGTACCTAATAATTCCAAGCGATCGGCCGAGATGCTGAGGTCTGCGCAAACCCGACAAATACAGGGAGAACATATCCATACATTCAAGCCGGGGCTTGCCAACGTCGATGACGCTTATGAAATCATCGACCTTCCCCCCCTACTTTTCGTAATAAGTCGCAGGACAATGGCGATGACATCACCGAAAAAAGAGTGGACGATGCGTTTGAGCTCCCAGTGATGCTGGCGGCCAAACCGTAGACACAGACGATGGGCCACAGCCTTCGCATCCAAAGGACAACTGCACACATGGACGATTTGTTGAACCGCTCAGACGAGCTCCACATCGAGATTTTGGCGTTGCTGGAACGCGTAGAAGCCTTTCCCGGCATACGTCATGAGGTCGCGTTGGTCGCGTGTGGCATGGCGCTGGAGCACGCGTTGAGTCTGCGTCTGTTGATCAGAACACAATGTTTCACATCGGCGCTCTCTTTGCTGCGGTTGCAATATGAAGCCCTGACCAGAGGCGTATGGTTGCTGTATGCCGCTACCGATCTTCAGGTTGAAACACTGTCGTCGGCGTTGACCATCGAGGCTGAGCATTGCGCGAAGAAGATGCCCATGTTTTCCGCCATGCTTGACCAGGTCATTGAGAAGGCTCCAGTGCAAGCGTCAAGAATGCTGCTGAATTTCAAGGAAGTGAATTGGCACGCGATGAATTCGTTTGTTCATAGCGGCATCCATCCCCTGCGTAGGCACGCAGAGGGCTACCCGGCAGGACTGATTGATGGTGCCATTAGAAACTCCAATGGACTGAACATCATGGTTTTGCAGCTGGGAGTCATTCTATCGGGAGAGCCGAGTTTCAAAGGGGTTGTGAGGGCCATGCAGGAAAAGTATCACGAGGTACTACCCGGTCTGATTTCACCCCTTCCTCAGGACAAAGAGCTTTAAACAAAAGGGCCTTTCGGCCCTTTTCAAAACTAACTCATTGCGCTTGCCAGGATTTCACCGCGTCCGCGCCGTACTCTTTTTTCCACTCGTTCAACGTCCGGTGATTCCCACCTTTCGTCTCAACCATTTCCCCATTGTGTGGGTTCTTGTAGATCTTCGTGGCCCGTGTCTTGCGCACAGACTTCGCAGGTGTCGCGGAAATTTTGCGTGTGGATGTCTGAGGATCCAGAATCGAGACCACGTCTTTCAAGCTCTTGCTGTACTCACCCAAGAGAGTCCGCAATTTGCTTTCAAACTCGATTTCTTGTTGCAGGCCAGCATCGCCTTTCAAAGCTTCAAGCGCCTTGATTTGCTCGGCAAGGTGTTGCTCAAGCTGGCGGAACTCTGCAAGTTTTGACATTTGTTTTCTCCTCGGGTTTTTCGAATCATAGATCATGTCTGTAGTGAGACTATAGCATTGCCACTGGAGGCCAGGTTATCCAGTTATTACCCGGCCCGAATCGCCTTTTAACTTTAGAATTAATGACAATGGCTTGCTTGAACACCCGGCGATTAGAGTTCAGCGCGACGGCTTGCGCTACCCGCTTCAATCATTTTTTCATCCCGGATCACCTGAGTAGTGATGATGCACAGTCGCTATTCTTCTTTTGTCTGCGCGACCTCGGGAAGTGGATAGACTACTTCTTGGGTATCCAGATTTCGTATCTCGGATTTGATGGTGATGGTCGACACTTCGCGTCCCGGAGGCCCTTTGATGTCGCCTCGGGTCGAGAAATCCACTACGTAGCGCTGACCTGCGCGAAATTCGACATCCCGGGCACTGAAGCCGCATTGGGCGCCGCCCGTACCCAGTGCATTCATGGATGCCCAGCACCAAGTCAATGAGTGCCTACCCGGTGTCAGCCGAAGTGCCTGCTTGCCAGAAACGTCCAGAATTGAGCGACGTCCGGCGCCTTCCAGCAATTGATCATCCACGTGTGTCGCCAGCAACAGTCGGTGGAACGGTACACCCAGCTCACGATATCGAGTGGTCGCGAAATACACTACCGGCGCATTGGCTGAGTGATCAGACACGTCGAATGGAGTCATCGACTCCGGCATCCAATCGCCCTGGTAATCCTTATAGTGGTAGTTAGAGCTGCACGCAGTGGAGAGGCCTATGGCCAACAGGGCGGCCGGCAGCTTCAGTTGGGATAAAATCTGCGAGAGTCGCATGGGTTGTCCTTGTTAACTACGCTTCGTAGGATGCCGCAGTGCGGCCCGCCACATACCTTGGGCGGCGATGTCCATATGCTATCACTTTCATTCTAAGCAGAGCACGAACACCCTTTTGACGCCGATCGCGACCAGCCCGAACTGTGTATAGACGTTGTTGTCTAGCAGCAGCGTTAACGCTGGTAAACCACGTTCTGCGTGCGATTAGAGCGGTTTCTGAGTACGGTTACCGGCATGAATGAGCGAGGCTTGAGTACCTTCGCCGAGTGAACAGCCACCATGCGGCACCGTGACCTCATTGCTTTGGGTGTGCAGTGGCTAGCTTGTATGTAGACGGAGCTCGGTATTGTCGAACCTGAAAGCGGAAGACATTGCAAAGCGCCGATGAATGCCATTAGCCCCAGATGTAATTAAAAAGCGACCTAGGTTCCCAGGCCGCTTTGTTGGCTAATCTAGGATATGTACTTGATCGCCAACAACGCCACAATCACAGCTACAAACATTACTCTCACCGCCCCAACTCTTCCTATATTGCTGATCTGAAACAGCCCACTATGCTCAATCAGGGCTTTTATCTCGCCGGGATGATATTGCATGTTATCAAGCGCGGCCGCTGTATGCTCAATTCCCTGCCGGTTGTACCCGCCATGCCAAAAAAAGAAAGCCGCTGGCATAATGAATAAGGAATACGTCACAGTTGCTTCCGCAAGATCGAGCGGCCCCAACCAGAATTGGGCCTGTATCAAGTAACCAAATACTGAGTTGACGTTGTGGACTGACGCATCATGTGCAGAAAATACAAAGACCAGTCCCGCCCATACGCCACCCAAGCTAAGGGCTGCCCCTGCGATATTGGCCATGTGGGCGCTGGCGTAATAACTTCTTGCGCTGGCACCACTGACCATTCCGTGAACTTCCATTCCCATCAATGCGCGAGGTACTAGGGCAATAGCTCCGATCAAAGAAGCGATCAGCATAATTACGTGATCGAATGAGTTTCCATGATGAAGTACGGGCATAATGAACATCCCCACTAGCGCGGTATACAGCGCCGACTCCCACGTTGGAATAACTTTAGCAAACCAGTTACCGGCAGTCCCCTCGCCATAATACAGGTTGATTTTTCCCTTTTGGGTGCGTGCAACACCCAAGCTTTTGTTTGTTATCGCAGCAATTGCGTACAACCGGCCGCCACCATTCAATGCATGACTCGACGCCCATGGCACTACCACGTTTTCAGTCGCAGGGAGATTGATGCAATCAGTCAGCACGTCATTTAGAATTTCATTACAAGCCTTCGCCATCATTTCCCCAAAGGAATCTAGAAACCGTTATTAAAAGACTATTGAATTACATTTATCAGTGACGTACGTGACCATTGGTGTGACAGTTTCTATCTACCGGCGAGATACCAAGGTCTAGAAGCATGGTTTCTCATGCGTTAGCGTCCGGCCTCAGATCTTCGGTCTAACGCTTGCCGCTTGTAGATGCGTGATCTCCTTTTTTCATGCTGATGTTGAGTGCTTCTGCCCTTTCCATCTGTGATGGCACCTGAATGCGGTCGTGGGTAGCGCAGATGAATACAGCACACGCGGATGAAGAGGTTCAGGATTTCCGTCTAACAAAAAGCTCGAACGCCAGTCCTGCAGCCCCAATCCAAGAGATCAGTGATTTCCAGGTGTCCAGCTCTTGCCAAAGTACGGTGCCAGCCGCAAGCCCAGACAAGAACATACAGGCGACCCAAAACTGCCAGGCGCGGGCTACCAGCTTCACCAACCCCCAGGCGCTTGTATTTTTCAGAATATCGTCGACGTGGCGGCCGTATTCCCTCCCTGTGCACAGCGCGACGAAGACAACCATCGCGAGCGCCACCCAGGCAAGCGCTGGCGTCACCACAAAGGTAATGACCTTGCTCCCCGCCACGGCCATGACGGTATGACCAATCGTATTGAGCGTGACCATGCGGCTTACGCCGACTGCTTGGGCTTTGGAAGGCAGGATCGGATCGAAATAGTGCCTGAACTTCATCGGTTTTCCCTGTTGGATGGCACGCAGCAAGAATCTACTTGGCGCTTCAAAATTTGCAATAGGGCCCGATACGCTGCCTTGAAGCTAAACAACCTGTCTCCCTGAGGGATTAATCAGTCGGCCGTCATCACCGTCTGTATGGCCAGGCCGCTGCCAGTCTGACGTGTGAACGTTGTATTAGTTTTTGAAAGCCGTCATTTCACGCTTTGGGCGGCCGGCCCATTTTACGACTAAAGTCCAATGCGACTAAGTTCTCGCTAAGAGTGATCGCGTTGGTCTGCCGGCCGCTCAGCACAGTGCATGTGGGTCAAAGGTGCCCACCTAGGATGCAGACGAAATAACTTCGGCGCTGCTAGATCCGATACCGCCAATGTAGTAGCGTTGTGCCACTCATTATGCGCGGCTCCTACTGAGTCATGCTGTTCTAAACGTTTTCTCGGTCGTTGCGCTTTTGGTACTCACTAATTCGCACGCCTTTAAGAACGCTGAATTATCACTTTTGATGATATGGAAATCTCATGCCAAATCTCATTTTCGAAATTGCAGTCGATCATTCCTTTATTGATCAGTTCGAGGCTGGCGTCCCTGGGTTCCCCGATCAAACGCTTTTGAATCCTACGACAGGCTTACGGGACCCTTCCGTGCTCGATCGAATGCTTGGGCTGTCTCGTTTGGATCGCCGTGCTGAAGCGGCCAAACACAAGCCTGGTGCGCGTCCGATGGATTTTCAGCACAAACCTTCCGGGCGAATGCTGTTGCTGATTAATGACCTGTTGCTCATGCGGCAGATCGTGAAAAGGAAGCAAAAATCTTCTGCGGGTTTTCGCAGCTGGGAAATGGTGGTTTTTCGCAGAATAGACAACTCCTGGTTTGATACTGCAGGGGCTGCCGCTCACCGATATAACGAACTCTCGCAGGAAGACCGGGACGCGTTGCAGGCAATGGCCGAGCCTCGTCTGGCCTGGTTACAAACACTCAAGACCACCCCTGCGCAAAAAGCGTTCATCAATGATCGTTCCTGGTATCCACAGTTCGCCGGCATCGCGGGCCTTGTGCTAGATAAGCTGATCGATTGGGACGTGCTGGACAGCAACTCACGGCAGAACTTGGCCGACGGCGCGTTCGCGTGCATGTCCCTGTTCGGTGATGAGATATTTGCGCTGTTTCTCAGCCAGCAGCCAGCTCTGATGGGCTATTACACCGAGGTGCTTAAAGACGCAAAGGCTGCAAAAGAGCACCCGTCTGAGGCCAGTGTAGAGGCGGATTCAAACGCAGCTGGAATTGAAGGGGCTACCCCTTTGAGTCTCTTCGACCTCTACAGTGAGCTTTTGCAGATTGCTCAGCGAGCTCAGGCAGATGCGGGCAACATTGATTACGCCGAACAGATCGAAGCACTTATCGCCGCAAACCTGCCCCGAATCAAGCAGGAATATTCGCTCGGCGAGGATGCCATCCGCAGGATCTTAGGAGAGTGTATCCACGTTCTGGAAGCGATCGGCCGTAACCTATCCCTGCCCGATTTTGACAATCACGAGTTCATCGCTGCCTTCCGTTCGGCGTGGCTCAGTTACTTCAATACCATTCTAATGGAAGACATTCCCGAAACTCTGTTGAGGGACGTAACGGTCGAGCGTCAGGTCGGATCAGAAGATGTTCAAGTGCGCCTTAGCACGGCGCAGACCAGGCGATTGTCGGTCGAGGCTGACCTTGCCGGCCTCAACGAAAGACTCAAAGCAGCAAGCTTTCGCGAAAAGAGCGAGCTGCGCACCAGTATCACCCAGGCAGAAGAACAGCAGGTACAAAGCAAACGACACCATCAGGAGGCTGAACAGGATGGCTTTGAGCTTCTGCTGCCTCCGGGGATGGACGTTGGCTCTTTGCCTGAAGGGCATGACGTTACCCTTAATCCAGAAAGCTACCACCCGAGTGCAAAGGCCGCCCTTGAAGCGTGGTCGAATGCGCCGGCGCGGACTGATTCCGTTACAGAACGGCGGCTCGATGATTCCGAAACCCTGAAAATGGCGCACCACGCCGCAGTAGAGGCTGATATCGGTATGTCCGAGCCGGATAATATTGATGTCCTTGAAACAGAAGGGCCCGACGCAAGTGAACCGTCCTCACTCACAGCGCTGCCGGCTACATTCGAGTCCGAGCTATTTGTCCAAGCGGAAACGGCGCTGGAGCATGAATCGTCATCCGACCTGCAAGATATCGCAAGTACAGAGTCGTCTGAGCATCTGGCAACACCTGACGCTTTGATAGAGACACACGCCGATGAGCTGGAAGAAGGGATAAACGTCTCCCAATATCTACGCACGCCGAGCGAAGCGTGTGAACGATTCGAGCTCTGTAAGCAGTCCATGGATGCTATCCCGGCCATTGCCGTGGAAAACATCGCGATGCTCTGGATTAAGCAGGGCCAACTTCCACTCGCCAGCAAGACGCTGGAAGTCGCGGGTCGGATGGGTCTATCAGGCGAGCTATTGTCGTTGCCCTTGGTTCAGGCGGCTTACCACGGCATGCATGTGTGGCGCGGCGACACGGGTAGCGTAAGCCGTGTCCAGCAGAGCACGAACCAGCTTTCAGCCGAAATCATTGAAACGTGGATCTATCGTCGTCCAGGCGGACGCGTTGTCCCCTATCTGGTCTTTGCCGCTGCGTTTCAGCCAACGCTGTGCTGTGGGCATATGACGAATGCACCCCGCCTGTTGGCGTCGGTAGCCAGCAATTTCGACGGCCCGATCCTTCGCCTCATCGAGGAGGTGGTCGACTTTTCCAGTCACAACCTTCGACTTGATCTGGACACCTTACGTGCACTACCCACCAGCAATGACAAAGAGGTGCGTACTCGCCTTGCTGCGCGCCTTGTCGAATGGCACGACCGGATCCAGAACAAACTGACAGGCTGGGCACCAGCGCGTAAAGCTATGAAAGAGTGCCTTGCGCACGACGAATTTGATCTGGTTTATCAAAGCATCACCAAGAACGATGCATCGGCGCTGAATGAAGTTCGGGACTTTGCTGAAAAATATCGTGACCAGGAAGAACAGAGTCGCCTGATGCACTCCGAAATCCTCAAGGTGATGAGCGAGAGCACAGCAGCGCCCCAGATCGAGGGTAACGCACGTAACTGGTTCCTGCGCACGCTCGACGATGTGGTCGCCATCGCCGACTTGTGGATCGAGGGGCATGCGCAACAGAGCCAGCGCAACGATGAACTCAACAAGTTCGCACCTCGATTCCTGACAATGGTGGCCACGGCGCTGAGTCATGTCAGTGACCGTCTGGCTCGCACCGATGACCCTGAGCAACTTGCTGGGTTGCATCTCGTGCAGAAAGTGTTGAGTGACATCAGCCGCGTCGCTGAAAGTCAGGATGACCTGAACTGGGAAGGCACACGCATCAACAGCTGGTTGGCGTGGCCGAACGAGTGGCTCGCTACGCTTGAGGCCCATGAGGCAGACCAGCAGATAGCGCTGCTAAGTTCATTGCTGGAAAGAGGATTCGACGAAGTTACGCTGAGTGAGCAGGCCCTCGAGCGCAAAAATTTCCGTCATGCGCTGCTGCTAACTCTTCATCACCAAGAGCGAACCCTTGAGCCTGCGGGAGAAAAGATCGAGGCCATCAAGCGTTTATTTACTGAAGAGGTACACCGTTGCAACAACCGCAGCGTGGAAATGAAAGGGTTGCTGGACAACGCCAACGTTGCCTCGCTTATCGATGACGAGCGCCACTACCAGCTCCGCGGCGAGCTTGAGCACCTGCAGGATCAGCTCAAAGGACTGCGAATGCTCGATGATCTTTGCGAGATACATGACAATCTTGATGAGCTTGAATCGAGCATCGTTGCCAAGTTCACCGCAAAAAAACAAAAGCTGCGAGAGATGCTGGATGGCCTGGTAAACCAGGCCTTGGTAGATCGCGGGATGGACTGGGTGCCTGCGTACTGGCTGGAACAGGTTCAGTCTGCCCTGCACGCGCATGACACCACGGTTGTCGAGGAGATGCTGGAGCACCTTAAGCATTCACTGGAGAACGGAAGCTCGCTGGTAGGCCCTGTAGAAGCCGGCACAGAGCTTTTGAAACAGTTTTTGAGGATTGAACCGCAGCTATACAAGGCCCTGAGCGCTAATCATAACCCCAGGGAGGTCATTCGCCATCTTGGAAGCGAGGAAATTGAAGGGCTGGCGTTAAGTACGCTCCCCAACTACGCCAAACATGCCATTGAGAATCTCGTTGGTTTGCGCCAGCGCATCAAATCGCTGGACAAGGCAACCTATGAGGAACTGGTAAGTGTGCTGTATGCGCTGGGCCTTGAAGCATCAACATCGACCTTCGACAACTCCATACCGAATAAAACGGGTTTCACGACGCATAACAAATTCTGTCGCTTGGCCATGCCAGTGAAGCGACGCGATACCGGACGAGGTATCGTCTTCTTCAACCAGAAATCGGAAGCACAGGCGATCAATGTTTTGATTGCGGCAGGCGAGTGGACGGTCGCCGACCTGAACGCACTGTTGACTGAGCAAACTCAGTTTCTGCACGACAGAACCATCCTGATTTCCGGGAGAGATCTCTCCAATGATGAGCGCAACGAGCTTGCCCGCTTCTCCAAACGCGAAAAGCACACACTCTTTCATGTTGATCCGGTATTGCTGGCCATGCTGGCTGGCTTGAATGTTTCTGAAGCTGATCGTCTAAAAACATTCCTGCAGCTGAGTCTGCCTTGGACATTCTTCAATCCATATACGGGCAACCAGATGCAGCCCGCGCCGCCGGAGATGCGCTACGGTCGTCAGAACGACATCAAGATGCTCACCACCATGCGCAATGGTGCCGCCATGATCTTTGGCGGTCGCCAGTTGGGCAAGACGACGCTGCTTCATGAGACCCAGCGTCGTTTTCACAACCCTGAGCAACACCATCATGCCTTTCTTCATCAAATGGACGGCAACCTTGATCGTGCCAACCTCTCGGGCGATGAGCTTGAGAAGCATCGCAAACATGTATGGAAAACCATCTATAGCGATGCGGTGAACAGCAGGCTCATTAAGGGTAGCTACGGCCTCGATACCGCTGGCATGGTGGCAGAGCTCCAAGAGTATTTTCATCGAGAAAACCCCGATGCTCTCATGGTATGCCTCGATGAGATCGATCCGATCTTGGGGCTGGATGCTGCCAACGGCTTCCGTATTTTCCGGGAATTGAGCGGACTGGTAAACAATAGCAATGGCCGATTCAAGGTAGTGATTGCCGGGCTGGAAAACGTGCGCCGCTTTGCGGATGCCCCCAACTACCCACTGCACCAGCTAGGAAGCGCCATTCAAGTGTCGATCATGACGCCAATGGAAGCCGTCCAACTGATCCGCGAACCCTTGGGATACCTCGGCTATGAGTTCGAAAATCCACTATTGATCAACCGCATCCTGGTAGAGACCAACCGTCATCCGGGATTGATTCACATCGTATGCCACGAGCTGATCCAGAGCCTGAGCGCGCGACACCAGAACCGTATTGGCAGCCTGACCATCACCGCGGACGACATCGAGCAGATTCGAAAGGATCCCGGCATTCGTCAGTTGATATGTGATCGTTTTGATATCACGCTCAACCTCGACTTGCGATACAAGCTAATTGCCTACAGCCTGATCGCGCATAGCACCAGCAGCTTCTCTCCAAGCCGCGCCAAGGCAATCGTTGAGGAGTGGGCCCCCGAAATTTTCGAACCCATGACCGAGGCGCTGTTCGAGGCGTTCCTTGACGAGCTTTGCGGTCTGGGTGTGTTGCAGTACATGCGTCGCACTGAAGGGGGCAAGGAATACGCGCTGCGCAACGCCAACATCATGAATCTGGTAGGTGGGCCGCAGAAGAAGATCGAAGACAAACTGCTTGATGCACTCGATGCCATCAATGAGAGCGATCCGCTGTCTGCACATGCGTTTCCTGAAAAAGCTCTACGCCCTTCCCCGTTAACCCTGCGAGACGAAAAGCTCCTCATCAGTGAAGAGAAAATTGAGAGGTCTACAAAGAGTTCGGTAGAGGCCCGTTCCTCCAACTATTCCGTCGGCATTATCACTGGGTCTGAGGCCTTGGGTTTAAACTCGACATGGATGGTGGAGTCGCTGCTTGCCATTGGTGAAGAGGAGCCAGTGATCAATGCCAATTCGTTCGGCCGTTACCAGCCGGCCCTGAAAAAAGATACCGAGTTGGGTAGCGCCAGTGATTTCAAGAAATTGATCAATGACAGCATCCTGGGGGTGCAGGCGCTTACCAAGCACATCATGCTGTTTGTAGAACTCACCGGTGATCAGCCAGTTAGCAAAACCCTCGACTTGCTCGATGTTGCGCATGAGGCGCGGCTCAACATCAACTCCAAACGTAACCGCGTGCGCGTGATTTTTCTCATGACGCCGAAAGCACTCTGGCAGTGGGAAACTCACTCGGAGCTGACGTCAGGGCGCGAACTGATGCAACCTTTCGTTGCATTGGATGTGTGGAAGAAGACTGCGCTGGTGCACCTTCTCAACAAATTGGGCTTGGAAAACACCTCGACGTCCGTCGATACCCTCGCAACCTACAGCCAGGGCTGGTACTTCTCACTGGATCGCCTGCTGGAGGCAAAAAAGAAAAAACCGGACGTCGAGCGCATCCATTCCTTCGGCCAGTCCTATCAGTCGCTCTTGCAAGCCAAGCCCAAAAGCATGGAGGAGTTTCTGGTTAAGACTGGCATTTCCGAGGTGCCGTGGGCACGGACTGTTCTGAGTGCGGTTAGCGAGCAAAAACAATTTGATGCAGACGACATTGAGTTGCACCTCATGGATCAGTACCCGGATGTGAAACCTCAGGAAGCGCTGCGCTGGCTTTCACGCCTGCGCCTGATCGCGCCGGAAAAAAACAAGAAGAATGTCTATAAGGTGCCCGCCAGTATCAGAACGGGGTTGTTGGCCAAATCCGCACAGGAAGTCAAAGCCTGACATGGCCAAGGAAATCGCAAGCCCAGCCGGATGGCTGATGGCGCTGCAGGACGGCTGGGGAGCCGTTCCTGCCAGCGATCTGCTGGAACCCGCGTCCCAGGCCTGGACGTCAGTTGGGCTTACCCCTCCAAGTGTTGCTGAAGCCGCGAGCTTTGGTCTGGCGGGGCGTGCCTTGAAATACGGACAGTCCGTGGCCCTCGCTTTGCCTGTGCTCAGTGCAGAGGGCATCACGCGGCTTATAATCTATTTGCATCGCATCCGGCTGGATGCGCTTCAAGGGGGTATTCGCGCGCCTTGGCTCAATCCCGCAAATGTTGAGCAGAGCCCGGACATTGTATTCATTTCCAGGCCACGTCAGGGCGTTCAGGATTTGTCGCGCGTGGCTGCGTTACACGCTCGCGGGCTGCGTCCTGCCAATCTGAAAGAACGCAGGGTCGGCCATACCTCGCACACGCTGGTCGTCGATGGCTCTTCTGATTTGATGGAGCTCACTGACATTATCAGCAAGGGCAGCCGCCCCTTCGTCCTAGTAGTGGATGGCACGCGTGGTGGTAATGATAATGCCTGGGCAGTCGATATGGCGCTTGAAGAGTGTTTTGCGCGAATACCTCGTATCACGCTGCTGTCGCTAGGGGACGGGGATTCGATCGCCAAAATGCGAACAAACCGAACTCGCACCCAACTCTGGATAATGCGACTGGCGGACATGGCCGCACTTGGCCCGCAACCAGCAGAGGGTGTAACCGTCCATCAAGCGCTGATAGGCGATGATGTCGCGAATGCGGCACTGGAGAACCTTGCAGCGCGTTTCTTCGTGTTGCGACGAGAGCTTGAGCGATCCAAAGATCCGGTGCTCAAAGAACGGTTGGCAATCATTGGAAAAGTCTTTCGCGGACTGAATGAGCTATCCGTGCCCCTCACCTATCTGGAAGATGCGTTGCAAGCGGCGACACGCCCTGGCCTGTTTCCCATTCACTGCCTGCACCGCTGGCTTGAAATTGCAACCCAGGGAAGTTGTCAGTACGGCGAAACGGAAATGGGCTCACGCAACCTGATCAAGCAGTTCTGCGAACATCAAGAGCTGATGATGCAAGCGGTGTCGGGCAAGGCGGGCTGGCTACGTCATTACCTGCAGACGTGCCGAGAGTCAAAGCGCAAAGTCCTCGTGTTATGCGGGAGCCCTCATGAGGTGACAGCGCTTGGGAACTGGCTGGACACCACTCTCGATCCAGACTGGACTGATACGGTTCAGATTATGGCGATGGACGGAGTTAAAGCGTATCGGCAATCGCGCCGTGATATCGATGAAGTCGTAATCACCGGCATGCTGTGGCCTTCGCGTCAGCATTGGTTGGCTACGCCATGCAAAAAACTCACGATTCCGGTGTATGGCTACGAAAAAAATCATGTAGAGCGAGCGCTGCACCGTTGGTGGCAGGAGCATGGTGCCGCGAGCCTGGACACAGGCGATAAACTCAAGCATTGGCAGCTTGGCTGGAACGATGACCGATGCTTTGATCGCGACACCCTCGCACAGCCCTTGCCGTTTGTTGTCACTCCTTGCGCCGATTACAGCGAATACCCTCCCCGAAAGCATCATGCAGTGGTGCCGCTCAAGGTGGAGTTTGACAATTGGATGGAGCTCTTGCTTGAGCAGCCGACAGAACCCACCCAAAAAGTTCAGGACGGAGAAGTTCTCAGTCCAAACCTTGTCTGGATCTATACAGCCCAGTCAGACGCCCCGCTACCCTGGAGCAAAACTCGTCCGGTTCTGGTGCTAAGAAACGAGGACATTCACCCTACTTTCCCGGAGCGACTGGAGGATGGTGACCAGATCATTCTGCTCAGGTACACCGAAGAGCGGTTGGCGACGCAGGACAAGCTGTTCGAAATGCTCGCGTTATCCGAGGGCATGCAGCAATTCATTCGCGTTGCCGAGCGCTGGAAATCGATGGTAGAGGCTGTCTCAGCTCGCCTGAACCCATCCCAGGTGCAGGTTCATCTGAAAAAAGAGAATGTCATTGTCAGCGATGCCACCGTCTCCAATTGGTACCGACACAACGTCTATGGCCCTCGAGATCGCACAGCTGTTTTGGTGTTTGCTCGCTTGGCAGGTTTGAAGCAGCCAGAGACCGCCGCGGGTTATGTATCGAACGCGATTGAGCAACTGCGCAGTGCTCACCAGCAAGTGGGCAGACAATTGCGCAAGGCGCTTCTGGATCGAGGCAAGGGTGCAGCGACCATCACAATCGGCGAACTGACGATCGATGGCCACGCGTTCGACGACATGATTGAAATCGCCACTGTGACCTCCGTTCGGGTGTCGACCGCTCGCTTGGTTGCCACCAAAGACGAGGGGTTGAGCGAGGTAGCGAAGAGCATCCTCTCGCAGCACCCAGAGCGCATCCTTCTGACAATACCCGCGCTTAAATCCATGCGTGATTCGGTATACCGAGATACCGAGAAATTTCGCGCCTGCCTTTCGCTGATGGCGACGAGACTTTACGACCATTACCTGCACAAAACTGTTCGGCTTCACGACGTCCTCGAACACTTCACGCAAGAAAGCATCGAGTTTCATCCCCGGATGTCGAATGTGACCATGGGGATGTTTTCAGACAATCGCAAATATAAGGGGCGACCTGCGGATATCAATAGGCATTTTTGTCTGGGTAACGCACGCGACCCTTCACGCACGCTGCGCATTCACTTCGATTGGGATGAAGAGGACAAACTGCTTGTCATCCATCACGCCGGCAAACATCTGGAAACTACGCAATCTTAAGGACAATCCATGGCACTCAATTATCGTGAGCAAATGGGGCTGACGTCCGCATTTCTCAAAGAAATGCGTTTGAGACTCAGCGACAAGGACGTAGACGTACTGCCACCTGATGGCAAGGCATATGACAGTATTGAGCCAAATCGCCTGAGCTTGGTCGGTTGTCTTGGCCCGTTACCTGACGTCGATTACACCGGCCCTCAGCCTCCAAACTCGATTGGTATCGTATTGCTCGTCACTCCGGACAGCGATGGCCTCATTAGGTGCGAGCTGAGCGGTCAATTCGATGTCGTGCACAGATACATTCCTGATGTGCAGTACATGGTGCGAGATCTCGTGTTAGAGGCTGCCGGGCCGCGCAAAAGCCAGACAATTCCAATGATGTTCAAGCGTTATACCGTTTGTTTTTCTGCAATAACGTTGCGCTTCGATTCGTTGAAACCCAATGAATGGATGTCCGCCAAAGCGGCTATGAACACTTTACTGGGTGATGAGAAGAGACAGTGGTTGGACGATCCCCGGGTCATGCGTCGCTGCCGCCTCAATCGCAACGGAGGCGCCAAATTCAGTTTCGACTGGAGCGAAGAAGCTTTGTCCGATCAGCCCGGATTAAACCGAGCGGTGTACGGACAGATAATCGATGACCCTTACGAGATCCTGAATTACGAGGTCAATGTTCGGGGACGCCTTCGCCCTGCCCCGAGCGCATTTGGTGCGCTCCAGGAGGGGCATTTTCTTCTTGAGTTGTTTCTTGAAAACCAGACTGTCCTCGCCAATGCAAGAGCCTTTGGAGTTGAGTTTCCGTATCTTCTGGACGCGCGCCTTAGCGCAACGCTGGTGTCAGGCCAAAGCCATAAGGTGCCGCATCGTCTGCAACCAGAGGATTACCGATATCGGGATAACGACGGCCTCCCCGGATATGGCGTCAGCTGCGGTGTCGTGCAGACCGACACAAACCGGTTCGTGACCGACGGGATGCCCGTCAGTGCGCAGGCGCGGGTCGATGCGCCCCAGTCAGGCGATGTGGGGATGGATTACGCCCCAGATTACAGAATGCTTGCCCGCGATCCATTAGTCGTGTGTGACAGCTTACTAATGGCGCAGGAGCAATACCTGGGACTTTGGGCAAGTCGCATTCAGTCGATGGAAGCCGCTGGCCTCCTGGCCGACCGCGATATTGCGATGGCAGACAGGGACGCATTCCAGCTTGAAATCGCTCGAATTCGGGATGGTGTCGAGTTGCTGCGCAACCACGACAACTTGAGGCAGTGCTTCCAGTGGATGAACGAAGCGATGGCCGAGGCTATCAAGCTGCAAGGCAAGCGGTTTACCGGTTGGCACCTGTTCCAGCTGGGGTTCATTCTGACCCAGGTGCGTTCGATCTTCGAGCGCCATGCCGAGGTTACGGAGCTCAGGGGCAGCATGGAAACAGCCGATGTACTGTGGTTCGCAACAGGCGGAGGCAAGACCGAGGCGTACCTGGGTATTATCAGCATGGCCCTGCTGTTTGGACGAATGAGCGGTCGTGATCATGGCACCACCGCTTGGATGCGCTTTCCGCTGCGTATGTTGTCGGTGCAGCAATTCCAGCGACTGTCCTATGTCCTTGCCCAAACTAACAAGATCCGCCAGCGTGAGCATCTGGGTGGCTGGCCCTTCACCATCGGTTATTACACAGGGGAAGGTACGCCCAGCCGGATCAGTAGCACCTATGGCGATGACATCCAGAAAGGCTTTTTACCGTCGATTAGCGAAGAGCGTCTGAAAGCTTATCAATTCATCAGCGACTGCCCTTACTGTGGATTGGCGAGCTCGATCAATATTGAAAAAGAGCTTGCGCGTGCGCGTATCAAGCATGTCTGCAGTAATCAGGATTGCTGGTCTAATACTGAGGCGGATGCCGGCGTTCATGGTGAGGGGATCAGAGGCGAGATCGGTATCTTTGTCTCGGATGAGGAGTGCTATCGCTACCTGCCATCCGTTCTGGTAGGCACCGTAGACAAGCTTGCGGTCATCGGTCACAACCGCCGGTTTGTGAATTACTTCGGAGGTGCTCGGTTCTTTTGCCCAGAGCATGGTTTCTCCCAGAAAACTAAGTGCGAGCATCGTCGCATCGTCAGCAAGAATGGCAACTGGGAAGCAGTGCAGTGCGGCAACAACACTCGAACCAGCGAGGTGAAGGTAGTCTCTGTGGCGCCGATGAAAGATCCGGGTTTTGCGCTACTGGTTCAGGATGAATTGCATCTGCTTCGTGAATCGCTCGGGAATTTCGACGCCCATTACGAGACACTTCTGAATGCGCTGCAGATCAGCCACGGTGGTCGCGCGCCTAAGGTTCTGGCCGCAACAGCCACGATCAAGGATTTTGAAGACCATATTCACCATCTGTACCTGAAGCACGCCGTACGGTTCCCTGCCCCCGGCGTCAATCAGGGCGAATCGTTTTATGCGCGCAAGGCCTTGGATAGCGGAACAGACGTGCCGTTGATCCGCCGCTGGTTTGCCGGGATTCTTCCGATCGGCCGCGGCAGAATCGCAATGCAAGCGGTGGCCGAAATTAGCTCGCGTTTCCTGGATCAGGTCGATCAGTGGCGAGCGCGCTTTGCAGCCACCGATATTCTCCTA
The DNA here is from genome assembly GCF_056680375.1 of Pseudomonas sp. ASL7. NCBI lineage: Bacteria > Pseudomonadati > Pseudomonadota > Gammaproteobacteria > Pseudomonadales > Pseudomonadaceae > Pseudomonas > Pseudomonas sp. ASL7. The sequence goes on from NZ_CM155279.1 coordinate 1,583,643, forward strand.
CTGGGACAGTGCGGGTTAGCGGCCGCCCAAGCCGATGACGCGTTGCGCTATGTCGAAAAAAATCTCAACACCGACCTCGTGTATGCCAACAGCAAGCGCAACATCACTGAAATCATGCGCTACATGGAAGAGGTCAATAACAAGACCGGCGACGAACGTCACGCTCGCCTTCTGGATGGCGAAACACGCTTGGACATGATCCTGGATGCCATCCGGCACGTGGAAACCAAATCAGCGGAGGACACCTGCCGGCATATCATTGCGACCAGCGTCGTGTCCCACGGCGTGGACATTGCCGAGCTTAACTTCATGATCATGGCAGGATGGCCCAAGTCCACGTCCGAGTACATCCAGGCGTCAGCACGCAGCGGTCGTGTGCATCCGGGCATCGTATTTTGCGTTCTGTCTTCTCATCAGTTGTTCGAATCAGGCGTGTTCATGAATTTCGGGGACTACCACACGTTCCTGGATCGGCTGGTTGATTCAGTGCCAATCAACCGGTTTGCCCCCAATATCATTGATCGAACACTGCCCGGTATCCTGTCATCAGTTCTTCTCAACTGGGCGCCCCAGCAACCTTGGGGATTTGATTTGACCAACAAGGTCAGCCCGTTGGTGTCGCTGCTTCGTGACACTAACGGTAAGACGGTGGCTAGTCAGGTGAAAGCCGTCGTGATTAATTCGCTAAGAATCCCGGCGGCCCTGGAAACCCGTTTCGATGCACGGGTGATAGCCGGCTTCGATTCAGCGCTTCAGGAACGGGTGGACAACGCGTTTTATGAATTGGAAAACTGGCCGGGCAGTAAAAATGGTCAAACGCTAAGCGAAGCGCTGGGCGACATCTTTGGTCATGCGCCGTTTCGCTCATTCCGCGATATTGAAAACCAGATATTGATCAAGCCGGTTAACAGCTCAGCTGATCAGATCCTCTCGGCATTGGCCAGGTAAGGACACGAGCATGGACAAGGAATATGTGAGTCGCAGCCGACTTTTCCGGGAGTCTTTTCTTCCCGGGGCCTACACCCGTTTGCGGAACCAGGCTTACGGCCAAGTGAGGGGCGTGCTGAGTAGCGGATCTTCGCTGGAGGGTGTCGACAAAGAACAGCTGCGGGAAGCAGTCATGAACTTCGTTAACGACTGGGCGCGGCTAGGCGGCACGATTGATCCAATCTTCATGGCGTCAGCTGAAAAGAAACGGTTGGAAATACAGTCGCCTTCTGAAATTTCTGTGACACCGGCGCCTCTGATGCTCAGTTGTAAAAAATGCAAGGTCATCGATTTTTACGAAACCTGGCTATCGGAGGATCAGGCACTTTCTAAAATGGAAAAGCGGATCAGGCAGCGAGCCGGTCGAAGCTATATCGCGTGTAAGCGACCTGAGTGTTCGGGCGAGATGATTCAGATTCCCTACCTTGCCGTACATCGATGCGGTTATGACAGCCCGATCTACGTTCACCATTCGGCGAGGCGTAATCAAAATATTGGTTACCGTGACGCTGGTTCGTTCATCCATTCATCTTTTTTCGACGTACAGACCGGCGACAAGCTTGCTGCTTCGCTGCAAGACAACTGCCCCGCGTGCCAGGATCACTATGCGCTGGAAACCAACAAGCGCGGTACACCGCTCACCAGTGGTGAATCATTCTATGCACAAAGCACGCAATACATTGCCTTGAGTGAAGAGCGAGGCAAACTCATTGCGACATTGTTGCGATGCCTGCATGACGATCAAGGTGTGGCACAAGGCCCGGCCCAAGACATCGCTGAAGGTGTTGCGCTGGCGTTGCTGCGCAAAATAACGGGCCGTGAGCTTGAGGAAAAACTCACCCAACTGCTGTCATCCAGCGTTTCCGACGCTGATGAACAGGCAGCACTGCGAGCGTCAAGGGCCAAGAAGCAGGAAAGTGTACTGAAGTACGCGGCCCTCGCCGAGGTCGATGAGCTCATGGCGCAGATGCTGGAGTCCACGCAAAAAGACATCGCCAACATCGACGCGAAGCTTGCCAGTTCTTCCGGCTGTTTCAATGCCGTACACGAACTCATTCCCGACGACGGAACCCTGATTAGCTTAATGCAGCACCGTCGCGCCCTAGAATCAGTTTTCTTGCAGCAAGACGTCAGTGGCATATCGATTGAGCAACAAATCGAAGCCACCAAAGACACGGCGCAGCGAGGTGCCTTGATCGAAAACTGGGCAACCATTCGAGAGCGCTACGGTGTCGAATCGATTTCCCATATCCCTGATTTGCGCGTTGTCCTGGCGACATTGGGTTATACCCGCGAAAAGAGCAGCCCTTCCATTACTCCGAACGTCCCGCCAGTGGTACTGAACGCATTTGCTGACAGGGTTGATGAGGCCATGCGCGGCAAGACGTCGGTATACGCGATGTCGGCCAAAACTGAAGCGCTCTGGATCCGGCTTGACCCTCGCAAGGTCTTGCACTGGTGTGTCGAGTCGGCTCATCTGCAGGCACCCGGTGACGATGTACTGAATGACAGATCGAAAAGTCACGCCTATCTATTGAGTCAGTATCCAACATTGTCGATACACCCCGGACTGGTCAGCAAATCCATTCCACCGGGATCCCCTGAGGAAGGTGCACCCTTCCATCTGCTGCACACGATCAGCCATTCGCTGATGCTCACGGCGCGGCGCCATACGGGGTACGACTCCAAGAGTATTCAGGAGTATTTGTTACCCATGGATTTGTCGGTAATTCTGTACGTGTCGTCGGTGCAGAATTATACAGCGGGCGGGCTACTGACTTTGTTCCAACACTATCTGAAACGTTGGTTCGATGATGCCAGCCTGTTTGCCTTCAACTGTGCGTTTGACCCCGTCTGCACGGATGTCGGCAGTTCATGTAGTGGCTGCGTGCAGGTGGAGATCGGTTGCGAGACATTCAATCAAGGCCTATCACGTGCTTACATTCATGGCGGGCCGGCGAACAGAGACGCTTCGCTCGTTATCCGCAAAGGGTTCTGGAGCGCGTCATAAGAAGGTTTGTAGATGCGCCGCCCGACGGTTAGCGTTGGGCAGCTGGGAGGCTTCTGATCGAGGCTGTGTCTTCATGGTCGTCTGACCTTTCGATGCTTATCCTCTGACCCTGCACATGGTGCTGAAAGCGAACATATCGGTAGACGAGGATTTAGCAATCGACTGATTTGGAAAAAAGGTAAAAACTTTACTTCTCAAAGCGTCTCGTGAGAGACGCATTTATACCCTCAATCGCCAGCAAAATCAGTCATCAATATGGTCGAGAATCTTCTCAAGCTTGTCTTTTGGCCAGTACAAGCCACTGCCGTTGTCTCGGGACACGTTGAGGATTTGACCTGGATTCATTTGATTGAGCTGCCGCACAATGCTCGTAACCGTAACCTGATGTACTTTCGCCGCAATGTTGAGATCGTGTGTTCGGAGCGTTTCAGTCGTAAAAACTTGAACATCCGGGTTCTTGCTCATATCACGGCCCTCTCTGATGTGGTTTCAAGTCTAGCGATCTACCGTACAGCCATCTTGAAAAAACTGCCACGGCTCCGGGACAAGCGGCGTGCGCCTAGCCGGAGTAACCATAATTAATCGCGCGAAGCACTGTGGCTAAGGGGTTCAGCAGCCCAGCTTAGAGCGCCATAACGACCTGCGTCCTATCGCGAGAACCATCTGCCGATAGGATCACCGGGCGCAGGCTGCATTCAAGCAGGCATGCGCGCTGCATGCGTCATTCAGATGTGCACGATGCTGAAAACGATAAGGGAAGGTTCCGGCTTGAGCATCGCAGCGTTAGCTGAGAGGTGTCAGTTAGGCCGCTCAGGGCCTAAGTGCAAGCGGGAGGGCCAGGACGTTTATCGGATCGCAACGCTCGATACTGCATCGTTCGAAACGACCTGTCGCTCCCCTCTCCTTCCGCGGCCCTAAGTAGTCCCCCCAGAACGTTAGGGCAAAATTGGCATGACGCAAAGCCGAGCGGGAATGGCAAACGAGAACTATATGCCTTGGACTTGTCACTAGCACATAGGCGCCTAGATCTCTCTCCAAGAAGTCACCGCGTTGGCCCCAAATTCTTTCTTCCATTCTTTAAGGCGATTGTGATTCGACCCCCGGGTCTCAACAATCTCACCTGTGTGGGGATTTTTGTACCTTCTGAGGGGCTTAGCAGTGGTACTAGTGGCGGTAGCTTGCTCTTCCTTTGAAAGGAGCAATTCATACAAGCTTTCTGTGAGGGACGATGACGCAAATGACTTACCGGGTTTTAACAAGCGGAGAACTTCTGCGGCAGTGAAATTATACTGAGCCTTCAGTGCCATGAATTCAGACAAGAATGCTGCATCTTTTTCAAGAGCAGCGTCGTTCTCCAGCTTTTTGATTCGTCCCATAAGAGATGAATAATCCACTACGGCTGTCATCAACTCTCTCCATTCTCAACAGATTTTAATCAACTGATACACCACCCTCGGTTTCAGCTCCAAATCTGCCACGCTAAAACTTTGATACGAGGCCATTTATGCCCAAGATTTTGACACCGACTCATCTTCCAACCCTGCGTATAGGTCACGACACCTGTGGTGTGCGGCGCATCAGCTCTGTTATGGCAGTGTTGCCTTCGGCCTCATACTCCTGGACAAGCTCCACAATCTCCACAACCTCCTGATCCGTGTAGCCATACCGACTGATCAGTTCATCAAACTTCCTGCTGAACTCACGATCCAGCTTATAGTTAACGTCGCTGGCCTCAAGCTCGCGCATCTCGCTGACTACCCTTGTCAGGAGGAACTGAAGCTCTAAATGCCTTACGAAGGTATGGGATCGTTTCATGGTTCCGCACCAGGCCCGGGTTCAAACTGAGTGTAGCGCATGACCTACGCGCGTTAAAGGCTTCGAGCCGATTTGAGATCCAAGCCGCAAAGCTCAACCTTTGGGTAACCGAAGGTTTGCCGTCCCTCCTCATCTGCACCCAGTCACGAACCAGCAAATGGGCGCCTCTAAAGCCATCCGGTGGAACTGATAGCAAATAGGCATTGGCGAAGGGTTTTATCTAGGATAATCATAAGGTTAACTTGACTGTATCGGACTTTGTAATAATAGCTACCACCCATTTTCAGATGTGAACATGCCTCCATCATTGCCCTTGGAATGTTGATCAATTGACACTTGTCAATTTAGGTCAAAATGATCCCCAAACGTCTTATCGACCAGACCGTTTTCCAACCAGTTTTCGGGTTCAATTTCGCTTTTCTTGAGAGCCCACAGCCCGGCCCGGGAAATAAAGGGTAGCAATTCGAAAAATAAAACCGCTCTACCTCAAGGCTTTTCGACGTTTTTAGAATTCTCGGGTAATGCATAAATTGAGAAAACTTCCGCTTGAAGGGTGCAAACGAAATGCCGGGTTTAGCTAAAGCCCTTCCTTTCGCCACTGTGCCCTACTGACACGTGTTGGCCTGTCAGCGGCCGGCTTGTTTCTCCCGCCGCCCTGTTCCCTCGTACGCTTTGGCGGCTAAGCGTCCCATTGATTACATCTATCAAAGAGCTGAACGACTTCGCTTAAAGGTGACCGTGAGGTAGCGGGTTAAGCCAGGCTCCAAAGCTTTATGTTGTGATAAGCCCTTTATGTAGCCGACCATACTCTCACCCAAACAAGTGTGAACGTTGCTGCGAAGCTTCCTGTACCTCCAGCCAGCCTTGGAATACCTAACCAACTTCCCCTATTAGCACGTAGACATTGCTACAGACTAATGCTTCCTTAATAACCAAGCCAAATGGATCAGATCCTCTGCCGATAGATTGCGACTTGCGCTCTCCCACACAGCGTTCATATGGTAAGATTGAAAGCAATGCGCCAGAGCTTTCAGCTCTTCACGATCCGCGGGGAATAAGTGACCTGTGAACATTAAAGCTCTGCGAAGTAATTCACCCTCCTCTTTCGTAATCAGTGTAAACGCACACCCTAACAGCAAGTAAGCTACTGCCAGTGAACGTGGGCTTGCTGATTCGATATTCTTGACCATTTGAGAAACTGTCGGTTTGCTATACCCATGGGAGTTCAGCTTTGAGCGAGGTGCTGCCCTGAAAAACCACCGGGCGACTCCGCCATCGCTCACGAGATTTCCCTGATACAAGAAAAAGCCTAACAGGAAATAAAGGGCGTACTTAGACGGCTGCAGAGCGTTCGGTAACGCTGGCGCATACTCAACCCATTCCTGAATCCGCCGGACAATTCGGCAAACGTTGGTTTCAATAGATGTACCTTGATAGCCCTTGCTGCTCCGGGAAACCAGGCCAACACCATGATCAAAATCATCTCGCTGGGTGTGCTGCATATAGGCTTGCCATGCTCCCGAGAGCTGACTCAGGCTCCCCTTTTCCAACTGCTGAAGCAGCACTGGGTGCCGATGCGACGTACAGACTGCAGCACCTCGTTTACGCCATTCACGCCGCAACGCCGGCGTTCTCATCGCAGCAACATCGTCCGCCAGGCATTGTGCGCAAAAACGGTTGTTCTCATGTCGTCTTACCGAATTGCTCGGCAACACGAAACGCATAGCAAGATGAGCGCGTAATGGGTCAGGAAAGACGTCCAGAAAGACTTGAGAGCAGTAAAGCTCATCGTATTCTAAACATTTGGCATGATCACCGGAATCTGGATGGCGTGCATTGCCTAGAAGGACATCAGGATTCCACGGCGTCTCTTCTACCGCATCAGCCATTCCGGGCCCCGGATGGTTTGCCCAATGCGTTTGCTGGCTAAAATCGCGACCAGGCCTTGATCCTTGGGGCTCTGCGCCTTCTTGAAGCAATCCCGTGCACCAATCAAGAAAGCCGTTGTGGAGGCCTCTGACGGAACCAGCCGTAGCACTTCGTGAAAGCCATGACCCCAGGGTTTCATCGTGAACAGGCTTCAAAAAGGCATAAAAGGGCTGGCTCTGCTTGGGCTTGAAACGCACTGACTGACTAGTCAAAGCCGGGTTATTACCGGGTAGGCCATCCCAAAAGACTTGCGCAGGTACTGCGGCTGGCTGTTGGTCTGAGAGTCCACTCGAAAGGCTGATCCTCGATGTACTTGAGGATCTAAGTATCACTCCAGGAGGAACTCCAAGCGTAAGCTCCAGCTGCACCTCCATCTGTTGTAACCGCGGCGTTGCGGGAGGATTTCGAGACCGATCATGCTGGTTACGGGACGGCTCTGCCGATCCAGCGGCCTGTTGGCCGCGACCTGTGGTGTTTCCGTCATTTGGGAGCGATTGATCGGTGGAGCGTTTGAGCACGTCATCACCAAGGTGCGTGAATGAACCGCTGTTTGATGAAAGATGGTGGGAGACTGGAATTTTTGGTGGCTTTGATTCTGGCGAACCGGTAAAAAGCCCTGTGCCGTGGAAAACCCCACCCAACCTAGAAGTTGCGGCCACGACGACATCGGATTTTATTTGTTGCCCGCCGACTTTCAACCCTGCAATAAGCCCTCTCACCACTGACACAGTATTGCCGACCAACCCCTTCGTATGAGTATGCAGGGTACGGACATCGAGTCCCTTCCTTGTCATCGATACAGACTGAAGCGCTAGGAACGACGCTGCTCCAAGCTGAGCCTGGCATTCAGCACCGGGGGCCGACTCAATGGCAGGTGCTGCTGCAGGCGATTCGGTCGCCGTGGATGGGTATGGGGCCTGTGAAATTAAGACAGCCGGTGGCAGGTATGGGTGGATGTTATTTGAACGATCACAAGCCGTTGCAACATCCCGAACAAAGCTCAGATAAGTTTCGTCGCAGCTCATCGCTTCAAGGTCTACGAACTCCACTTCCATACCCATGCTTCGGGCCCGAATCCCCACAGTCGTCAACACATCGTAGAGACCGCACAGCACCACGCAATGACCATATGAAGACTTTGTCAGCTGGTGGACTGAGTCGTAGGTACCTTGGATTTTGGTCTGATACTTACGAAAGTAGTCATGAGCATCCTCAAAAATAACTGCTTTGTACTTTCTGAGATGAAAGGCTGCGACGTAATGGCGTCCTACCCGTCCCCCCGAGATGATATCTGCAGAGAAAGTGGGTAATCCTAGAGATTTCAGCAGATGAGAGGAAAGGACAAAATCAGTGTTGAATGGTGAGCGGAGGACGCATGCAGATCTTATTTGTCTGCGGATCAGCACTGAATGAAGGTGTGAAGCGAAAGCGCTTGTACCCGCTCCCGCTTCACCCCGCACGATGATTAACTTGCCCTGAGTATCCTCTCCTCGCTCGCCAATTGAGGCAAGCACGCGCTCAAACGGTGCCTGGTTTAGAGAACTGTTAATCCAGGACAGCCCCATGTCGATGATTAGTCTATGTAGCCTGGAAGCCTGGCTTCCAGGCACACGTTGAGCAAATCTTCATCAATGCACTCTTGCCCGAGTTCAATGGACACCTTGGCGGCACTGATAATAGCCCGCACGATATCTCGAGTGCTGCCCCTGCAGTTATTTACCAGCGTCTCCTGAATTTCCTTCGCATCCAAAACCGAAGATTTCCTCAGCGGTATAAATCGAATAAAAGCTTTGAGGAATCGGGAGAAGTTTTCCGCGTCCGCCTCCCACGCAGGTACTTCCCAGACCCCAAAACGAGAGCGAAGCTGAGGATCCATACCCAAAAACACCTTCAGTTCCTCAGTCCCCGCGACCACCAAACTGAGCCCAAAATCACGATTCGCGATGGCACGCAGATAGGTGTAATTAGGTTGGAGAAGCATGTTCTTCACTCCGGCTAGAGCATTACCCTCATCAAGAATGCACACGGCCAATCGCATCTGTTTGATCCTCTCACTGATACGGTTGATGCCGCTGGCCGTGCACAGCGACTTAACCGACTCCGTGAACCCCAAGCGGCTCAAGAAGATTTGTTGAAGGTCGATGTGGCGACCGTAGTCCGAGAGATCAATGTTCAAAATCTGGGTAGAGTCTGGAGTATTGAGCAATTCCTCGGCCCGCTCGATCATCCTTGTTTTGCCAATGCCGCTGATACCGATCAGTGCCATGCAGCTCCGGGTGCCCAGACGGGTCAACTCAACCAGGCGCTCAACATCACTGATAAATGAACGGCTGCTGTCCGTCCTGATCCAGACAGGGTTATCGCAATACGCAATGCGCTCAGCAGCACCGAGCATGGCCACCTGTTGAACCTTTGGAGCGAGATGCGCCAAGTCCATAGCTATTCTCCTTCGAAAGGTTCGATATCGACGGAGAAATTGCGAAGGGCGACCTTGCGTTTTTTTGCCGACCGTTCGTGGTGGTGCAGGAGAGCATCCTCCTTGTCATCCGCGCTGATTTCACGCTGCTTCCGCATGGCAGGGGTATCGAGCAAGATTACTTTACGAAGCTGTTCGGAACGGGCGAGAAAAGCCTTGACCGCTCGTTCGCCCAGCTTGCCGGCGCGCTTCAGGTACTTCTGCAAGATGGCTTTGGCCGTCAGCGTTCCGGTGGTCTTCTCGCAGGCGGGCACTTCTATCCACTCGCCCTCGAACCGTGCAAGAACGGCAGACAGATTTGCGGGATCGTATTTGACCCGGATAGGCTTGCCGATCAGGTGGCGAAGCAGATTGTTCGAATAACGGAAACCGTTGACCTTGATCCCGGTCTTGCTGACCGTAGGGTATTTTTCAGGCAAAACCTCAATAATGAAGTTCTTCGCATCGTGCACATTGCGAGGGATCATGACGCGGCCGTTCTCGTCCCGCATGGCTTCAAGCCAACGGTCACGGGGCGTTTTCCCATCCTCACCAGCGGTGTCATGATATTCACACACTGCCAGGGTGAAGTAATGGAGGAGCTCCTCCAGCGTCAGGACTTTGTGTTTCTCAGGGTTGTAATCCCGATCCTTTCGCGTCCGGGACGCCGTCCCGCCGGGGAGCATCTGAACATAGCCGATGTTCAGCGTGCCGAGCACACGCTCACAGATCCCGCCATCTTGTTTCTGATGACGATGCAGCAGCTTGATACCTTCCATGGCGCAAGCGGCCACCAGATTTCCGGAACGGAATTCACGCGCGTTGTCGGTCAGCAGTTCATCAAACACACCATAGAATTCGTAATCGTGATCCTCCAAGCCCAGGCTCTTCATAAACTCTGCCTTGCTCAACACTGAGTGTTTCAGAGCATGAGCAACGCTGCACAAGCTGGGATACCGCAGGCTGATGTAGTACCCGAGTATCACCTTTGTTTTTGCGCATATAGCCAATGTGATCCAAGGTCGACCAACGGGATGCTGACGGTCAAAACGGCTAGCAAGGAAAACGTCTGCCACCGTGTGATCCATTTGTACCTGTTCAAGGGGACGACTGAGTTCGCGAAATCCATCACGCAGCTTGAAGTGATCATCTGCGTGATTTTTGCCATGAACCTGAAGATCCTTCTGATGCTCGGGCAGATTGTTCATACGATCACATATCGTTTCGTATGAAGGTACGTCTTTGATCTTGAGCTCAAAGCAAGCCGACTGGACGCCCTTCCACACTGTTCGGTATGAGGCACCATGTCCCCGGTAAAGCCAGGTTTGATCAGCAATGATCTTTTCAACTTCCTGAGTAATGACCTTCGTCCCTTTTTTTCGCCCACGCTTTTTCCCAAGAAGACTGATAGGGCCCATCTCCGCACTGAAGCTTCGCCGCACTTCGTAGTAACGCTGCAAGCTCAATCCACACTCTTTCGCCGCGTCTTCCGCTGACGCCCCGCCCCCAAGTTGCTTCTCGATGATTTCAAAGCGGTGACGCGCTTGTTCCTTCTGCTCGGGAGTAAAGTCTTCCCCAAGGATTAGCGTTCGCTTGGCTGCCTTGTCCGCGATCTTCGCTGCGGCCGCTTGGAGTAACGTGTCGTGATCAACTGGTTCTACAAGCGCAGAATTCACCAGGCGCAGCGTGTCGTTACGAAGATTCTTGAGATGCAACTTGCGGGTTATAGGATCAATATCCTCAACAACCCAAATGTGTTCATCATAACTTACGAGCTGCTTGCTACCGTCTGGATTGGTGTATGTGCCCATGGCACACCTCCTGGGCGACGTAATACGGCGCCGCTATTGCGCGAGCGCCGTACTAGTCGGTAAACCCAGCAGTTTGACTACATGGCAAAACTGCCAGGATTGAGTTTTAGAGCTAGTCCGCTGGATAGCCCCTTGGGTGGTTAAAATGACTTGGCCGGGTCAATGGGTGGAATCGCAAAACCTCACGCGAAAACAAGCAATCCACTCGCGACGCCACGATCCTGTAGGACGGTGCCTTGATACCTATTTCCTGGCACTTGGCCCTGACCATCTCCCAAACCGCACGCTTACCCATACACTGGCGTAGATAGCCCAATTGGAAAGCGTGCACGACGACGCCCTCTGCCTCAGGAGGAAGCGGTGATTGCTCACCCGCGCGCTCCATGATTCCGCGCAACGCCCGGGCGTCAAGCGACTGCATATCAATCTGGACGTTGTGTGGCCACGGCTCCTGGGTCATGGATAGATCAGCATATGCCAGCCCTTTTACCGCACCAGGAAAGATGTCCGCATTTACGAAGCCGCTCAATATAAGCACCGGTTCGGGATCTCGTTCGCCGAGATACTGAATGCAAAACATGGGCAAACCATCAAGTCTCATAAACCTGAGCTTCGGCAGCAACTCATATTTCTCCGGTACGCGGGGAACAAAGTGATACGACTTGTTCAAGCTGTTGTTCTCACGATTCCTAGTTACGGAGTCGGTCTTGACGAGTCTGAGGGTGGGTCGTTCGTCAGCCATGATGAGCCTCTACTAGTCCGCATTGCTAAAGGGATGAGGAAGCTGCTTATGCCACTGCATCTATCACTACCCGGTTTAAGCATCACTCCCCAAATTTAGGCTATGTATGTTTAATCAGTAGTGGCACAACGACATAATACTGCCAAACAAAAAGCCATATTTGAGGTCTAGCACGCAAAACTAGCCCGTCAATCAAAAAAAGTTCTTCTTATTAATTATCTAATAAAATCAATTAGTTATGGCGTGAAATTTTTATTGTCATGGAATTGAAATGGAGAAAATCCCTAAAGTTTTTTCTGCTTTTCAACTCGCGAGGGGACGATGTTCAGGAAAATCGGGGGCTGAGGGGAAGATCGGGATTTAGGGGCTGGTCACAATAGGTGTTCATTTTTGCGACCCCGCGAAATTGAAACTTTTTGCCCCCAATGCGCCAATCGCGGTTTAAGTGGAAAGCCCCTTGCTATTCCCCTCAAACCCTTGATGCCCGAGGGCTTGAGCGCATTCAGCATGCCAATGCGACAGGTTTTTTTAACGAAATCAGTGGAAAAATCTGTTAGGTAAAAATTCGTAAACTACTGATTAACAACAATATTTATTAATTAAACTCAAATGTAATAGCTCCCTAGCCCAAGGAGAAATTAATGGACTGAGATCCGAAGGTGCGAATCCATGGCTGCCCTGAAACCCACGAAAGACAGGGGTTCCAGCGATTTTTGAGGCAATGAGTGGACATTCCCACCCTCCGTTTCCTGAGACGAAACAAGTGGACATTCCATGCCAACAGAGCGCTGCCAAGGTCTTTCCGTAGACCTGCTGAAACTCAGCGTCCGCTTGCACACCAGCCCCTAAACCGAAGCCTCTCAAAGCCGCTGCAACTTCCTCAAAGCCCCGTAATACCGGGCCAGCGCCATATCCACCATCGTTCGTGTTGCAATCACGCACTGATGCATGCCTGCTCGCCGCCGCTCCTGAACGACATGATCAACAACACGTAGCTGGATCGTGGCCTCCCTCGATGGCGCCGTTGTTTATTAAAACAATAAGTGGAAATGCCATGTGCTAATCGTACTTAAAACCCGTGAAACCCACGAAAACAGGGCTCTCTCAGGTATTCAACGAAATAAGTGGATGTTCCAGAGGGCGTTTCCATTTAAAGATTTAAATGGAAAAACCATTCGTGCTTTTCCACTCATTTATTGAGATCTGCCTGGACTACGTTGCAGCGCATATCATTCGGTCAATGCAGAGCCTGAAGCATGAATTACACAACAATTGCCACTGACCGTGTGCCGAGAAAAGCCGCTCCAACAAGCCTAACTCCGCTTTAAGCCCACAAACCCCAAAGAAGCAAAAACAGAATTCGCACACTCTGACAATATTAGGTTAAGTGATTTTTGGAATAATTCAGAAAGATCTCAATCCATAAATGGTACGGAGAATTAAGCTGGATCTGACAATACATAGTTAAATAAAAAAATCCCGAGCACGACATAAAGAGAAAAAATCCACACAAAAAAATTAGCGGAAAAACCAACAGAGCAACCGCTCTTAGTGCACGCTTCAGGCTTTTGTCAAGTTGAAACTAAAAACTATATCCGCTGAGCAAGGGGAGTTGCAGCGGTGTCTTTCTGGGGCTACCATCGATCAATGTTCATCAGTTCAGATTAGGGAAGATGAAAAATGCAGCCGCCCTGCCCTAACTTCCAGTTACTTCCATTATTGGAAGTTTCCAATCACAGCCAAATCATACGGTATGCACCAAGATGTCTACGCAACCAATGCCTATTTTTGAGACCTATGAAATTTTCATTGATATGGACTTTAGTTTGCGTGAACCTAGTATGACTTGCATTCGCCAGTATATTGAAAAGTTTCCCGCGTTAGTGGAGGCCAACAAGGGTTATCTGACGACGCGGGAATTTCTTCGTGCTTTTTCGGACAATAGCCTGACTTTCACTTCTTATAGAACTCATGTCGAGCGGTTGCTGTTATGGGCACTTATCATAAGGCAAAAAGCTTTCTCTCAGCTCAAACGACAAGATGCTGAAGATTATCTGGAATTTTGCCGTAATCCTCCCGCTGAGTGGATAGGCCCAATTGTGCGCGGTCGGTTCGTGACTTGTGACCATACCGAATCAGCGTGGGGTGAGCCCGTCATTCCGAATCCAAAATGGAGACCATTCAGCCTAAAATGTACTAAGGATATATCGGACGGACTGACACCGGCTCCTGACGATGCCTCCCAGGATATAGAGCTTGGCGCGGCTCCCGGTGTCGTCACGCGATACAAGGCTTCCCAAAGCACCATTAACCAGATTTACACGATTTGCAGCCGTTTCTTTGAGTACATGTTTGAAGACGGAACGGTTGCAGCCAACCCTTTCCGGATGATCAAGAAGAAAAGCCTCAACCGTGGAACCCCTCAGGAGGAAGGGACTAACCGTGCTCTGACCCCTTTGCAGTGGGACTATGTGCTGGAAACCGCTGAGCATATGGCAGTTGAGGAACCCTACCGGCATGAGCGCACATTGTTCATTGTCGCGACCTTGTTCGCTATGTATCTGCGGGTGTCCGACATCGTCGGCAGACCGAACTGGCATCCGGTCATGGGTGATTTCCGACTCGATCCTGAGGGCAACTGGTGGTACCACGTGATCGGGAAAGGTAACAAGGCCGGGAAGGTCGCGGTCAGGGAAGAGTATATTTCCAAGTATCTGACGCGCTACCGGCGTTTTGTTGGGCTGTCTCCGCTGCCTGAGTGGAATGAACAGACGGCTCTGCTCATGACTCTGCGTGGTCGTCCAGGGCTCTCCGGTCGGCAGGTGCGCGCCCTCCTCCAATCGGTATTCGATAACGCGTTGGCGCGGATGCGCGAGGAGGAGCGCGGCGAGCACGAGACGAATAGTCTGCGGGTGGCTTCCGCGCACTGGCTCAGACATACCTCTGCGACGCTCGATGCGCCGCTGCGAAGTCCCAAGGATCTGCAGATGGACTTGCGTCATAGCAGTCTCAGCACAACTCAGGATGTCTACTACCACTCGCACGACCAGGAGCGCAGTCGTTCGGTGCGAGGCATAGGGATGCGCGACAGAGGTTAAAGAAAGTCCCGGATACTCGATCTGATCGATCCCTTTCCGGGCTCGTGACGAAGCTATTTCCCAAACGGCTCCTCATCCGCCTCTCAAAGATTCGTGGCTGCAACTAGGCTGGAGGCCTACATCAACTGGATAACAGTTGCCGGGATCGCGAAAGGCCCGGTGTTCCAGCGGATTGATCGCTGGGGCAATCTGTCAGGCAAGGCCATGCAACCGCATAGCTTGATCCCCGTTCTTCGCCGCATTTTCAGAGAGGTTGGATTGCCAGCGGAGCTGTATAGCAGCCACTCGATGCGGCGAGGCTTTGCGACCTGGGCCTCTGCGAACGGTTGGGACATCAAGGGTTTGATGGGTTATGTGGGCTGGAAGGACATGAAATCCGCATTGCGCTATGTGGATGCTAGCGTGTCGTTCGGCGGAATTGCTTTGCGCGCGGCCCAGCAGACGCCCTCCATTGAGAGTAGAAGAATTTCCGGTGATCACCCACGCACTGATTGACTCCTAGGCATGCGAAGCCTACAGGTGTTCTGCTCTTCCCCGGTCGGCGCCGCACGTCACTAGCCGCCAGTGTTACCTTGCGTGCTATGTCGATGCTGGGGGGGCATTTGCAGGGCTGGCGGTTCGAGCCCCAATGGCGCAAATCGATGCGCCCTAAGCTACACAACGTGAAGGCAAGTTAGAGAGGAAGGAGTAACGCCATGGCATGGTTTACTGATGATCGTTCGGAGCGGGAGAAAAACAGAGAAAAAGCCTTCATCAAAGCTGTTAACAACCTCAAGACCCTCGCCGTCACCGCGGATGGAGGCATGTCCATTGACCCAATTGAGATCCAGGACAAAGTCATAGCGGCGCGCTTAGGGCTTCGGCATTTCGTCACACTGAAAAGGGACAAATAATTTCTATGCAAGGTGAAGTACGCTGTTGTGTTTGAGATCCGCAGGCCGAGAGGAACGCCATGTCAGATAAAAAAATGCTCACCGCTCGGGAGGTCTACGTAGTGCTGCGCGATGCCCCCACGATTTCACGCTCAATGCGCAGAATTACAAACGCCACTTGGGATGAGATCCATTGCGGGCTGATGACCGTTAACGTCGACGACTGGGTGATAACGCTCTACAACGACTGCGGAGAGTTAGACTACTGCGATAGCTGTTACAGCCCCGAAGGCCGAAGGTACGAATTCAACTCAAGAGATGCATCCGATCCTATCGACCTTCTGACCCCTGCCGAGCATCGCCAGCTCGAGGAGCTCCTCCGCCGTATCTGATTCCACCTCAACGTATCACTCGACAATCCCCGTGGCGAAAACGCTCTGCGGAAAACAGGACTTCACAAAAAGCCCAGCTGATTGCACAGAATGGACTATAGCTACACTCGGATTTCAGCTGGATGGATGCCTGCCATAGGACTGCAACTCATGCTCGTTGTCTCCAGGGTATCTAGTGGTTCACGCCCCATCGCTTCCATTAGCGCATTAGCAAGCCAAACCGCGTCGAGCATGCTGAATGAATAACCAATGAAGTCGAACACAAGCTCTACCCCACCGCCTTCAATTGTATAGACCCCCACCCTCTCAGTTTTGTCGCTCTCATCCACTGCAAGCTCAACAACATAGACTTGATCTTCTGTCTCATGGCCGTCGAATCGGCCATCAGAACTGTAGCTCCATTCGCCCGACACCCTTTTTCGAAATGTCCTCTCAAGCTTGCTGTCGCGTGCGGTAGGCGTTGGTACAAATCCTGCCAAATTCCCAACGGTAACGAGCACGGCATCGTAGAGACAGCGCGCGATATCTTCAGCTATGGCGTCGGAGAGCCTGATGGGCATGATGTCTAAAATCAGACCGACATAGTGATCCCCCTGCCTGGACACCTTGCACGAATACAGCTCGTCATGTTCCCGCCCACGCCAGCAAACAAATTCGCGCTCCGCAAAAAACGTTGCTGGTCGTACTTCATTTTTGCCAACAAATTTCACCAATACGTTGTTCTTGAAAATAACAACGGACGCTGTGCAGGAAAACTTTAGCGACGGGTGAAATATTTGAGGACTAGGCCTCTGAACCAAGCGGCCAGATAGTGGCTTAGGCTCGTGCAGGCTGGTACGGCGTATCGCGAACTCGCTTCGAAACGCTAGCCGATCGATCTATCGCTGCCAATTGCCTAGTCTGGCAAAATCGGCACCATCACTTCTATTCCCACTTTTGACCATCTGACACCTGAGCAACTGCGCGCATTGGCGGCGCAGTTGATGCAACGTGTCCAGACGCTCGACCACCAGGTCGACACGTTGGGTAAGAAAGTTGAGACAATGGGTAAGACTGTCGAAACGATGGGCAAGAAGATCAACCGCGATCAAACGGTGATAGAGAAACTGACCCTCGAGATCGCGCAGCTCAAACGTATGAAATTTGCAAAGCGCAGTTAGCAGATGAGCCCTGAGCAGGCCAGTTTGCTCGATGACCTGATCGACACCGATATCGCCGCGATTGAAGCCGAACTTCAAGCCTTGCAAATAGTGATAAATACGACCGAGAAAAAGCAGAAGCCGAAGCGCACTGCGTTGCCGGCAGAGTTCCCCGCGCACGTTGATCCATCACGAACCGGACAACACTCACTGCTCATGTGGCTGCGCACTCAAGCGCATCGGTGAAGATGTCAGCGAGAAGCTGGACTACACGCCCGGCGTGTTTACCGTTGAACGCCATGTGCGGGGCAAGTGGGTATGCGATGAATGCGAAACGCTGATCCAGGCACCTGTTCCGGCGCAGGTCATCGACAAGGGCATCCCGACTGCCGGGTTACTTGCGCACGTCATGATCGCGAAGTTTGCTGACCATCTGCCGCTTTACCGTCAGGAATCGATTTTTGGTCGGGCAGGCCTGGCGATCCCTCGCTTCACTTTGGCTCAATGGGTTGGGCATGACTGGTGTGCAGTTGCAGCCTCCTGGTCGATGCGCTGCGTGAGGTAATGCTTAGGCAACAGGTCATCCACGCCGATGAAACACCGGTGCAGATGCTCATGTCGGGAACAAAGAAACCTCACCGTTCCTATGTTTGGGCGTACGCCACTAGCCAGTTCTGCGGGGCAGCGGCTGTAGTTTATGACTTCAGCGCCAGCTGCGCCGGTGAGCATGCTCGCAACTTCCTGAAAGACTGGAGGGGCAAGCTGGTCTGCGATGATTTTGGCGGCTACAAGGCCAGCTTTGAACTCGGCGTGACCGAGACCGGATGCATGGCCCATGCTCGACGTAAGTTCTTCGAACTGCATGCTACGAATAAAAGCACGCTCGCCGAGCAAGCCCTGCGCCATATCCAGTTGTTGTACGAAATCGAGAGCGAAGTCCGCGATCTGGAGCCGGATATACGGCGCCAAATACGGCAAGAAAAAGCCGTACCGCTGATAAATAGGCTGCATGCCTGGATGCTCGCCCAGCGTGACCTCGTGCCCGAAGGTTCAGGCATCAGCAGAGCACTCCATTACAGTCTGAAACGCTGGACAGCGCTATCGCGCTACCTGGATGACGGCGCCGTACCTATTGATAACAATTGGTGTGAGAACCAAATCAGGCCATGGGCTCTTGGGCGCAAGAACTGGCTCTTTGCAGGGTCATTGCGCAGCGGCAAACGGGCAGCCGCGATCATGAGTCTGATCCAGTCGGCGCGGCTGAATGGACATGATCCGTACGCGTACCTGAAGGATGTGCTCACACGCCTGCCGACGCAGCGGGTGAGTGAGATTACGGAGTTGCTGCCGCATCAATGGACGCGAGCTTAGCAACACAAGTTAACGCCTTCAGGACTCGACTAAAGAGTATGTCCTACGCAGAAAAGGGCAACTGGAAAGGTTGGGGCCTCGAGCTTTAAGGTCTTGCCCATTTTCAAGTCATCAAAACCCATCACTACTACCCCGCCTAGGCCAGCCGCCGTGGCGGACAAATACATATTTTGAGTTACTGCCCCAGCTTCGAAATCAACGTAGCGAGCCCCTCTCAAACCGTCAGATTGCTGACCGGCGAAATGACGAATTGCCGCCTCTCGGTCGGCGACAATAGCGATAACGGCAGGTGCGTCTTCGAGCCACTTTTCATCGCCTAAAGCCGCTGAATTTAATGATCCTTCATCGATCGCATCTCCGGAGCGAGAGA
This sequence comes from Pseudomonas sp. ASL7, assembly GCF_056680375.1. Taxonomy (NCBI): domain Bacteria; kingdom Pseudomonadati; phylum Pseudomonadota; class Gammaproteobacteria; order Pseudomonadales; family Pseudomonadaceae; genus Pseudomonas; species Pseudomonas sp. ASL7. Next base: position 1,602,635 of record NZ_CM155279.1, read on the forward strand.
GCTTCCCTGTATGCCCGTCGTATGTGTATACCCCTGGTGTCAACCCTTGCACTCGACGTACCACCACAGTCAGTCCAAGTGGATGCAGGGCGTGGGCCGATGGTGCGGTTCGTTTTCCGTCAGGAGACGTATGACCTTGTCCAGCATGCAGCAACGTCTCCAAACTGGTTAAAGAAAGCGGGTGCTCTCTGAAAGATCTAACACTCCGTCTGGCAGACAGGAGGCTTTTCAATACGGCTACATTTGGAGTATCCACCACTTTCTATCCTTGCAAGGTTTTCATCTGACCATAACAGACTCGCGCACCAAAAAAATGAAACAATTTCATAGCTGCAATCACCGCTATAGGGCGACGCTGAGTACGTCCTGCTCAGCGCCTAAGGCCGCGATTAGCTAACGCTTTGGAGGGTAAAAATTAGGTTCAGATGCTTTCAGGCAGCCACAGGATTGTCTTCACCGTCCGCTTATCTGTCGCTTTCATACTGATAGAGCACGAAATCCTGCAGGAGACGCGCCATTCCCTAGGTGTCGTCGATAATTATTCTTTCGTGCACTATGTAGGGTGAGTGAGGCATTGTCTGGTTCTCGCGAGGCTCGAATTACCAGCCTAGCAACCCCCTTCTGAAATGCATACCAAAGCACTTAAGTCATCAGGGCCGAAATTGATGATCTCCGCTATCCGAATTACAAATATAGAGTCACATCCTCAGTCCAAAGAAAAATTTGAATCCCACCAAGCGGTCACTCGTTCCGAGCCCGGAGTGCTGGGTTTCTGAAAGGAATAGAAAATTGCTGAATCGACCTGACAAAGACGCGCTACGCCCAATGCTGGAAGCGAGTGGCCGAAGCCATGCGAGTATCATATTAATGAAGCATGTGAGGCTTAATACGCCACGTGGAAAGCGCCGCGAACGCCGGTGAAGCTACTTTGGATCACGCGACCATTCTGCTCACGCCGAAGGGGATTGAACAAGCGAGCTTGGTCGCTCGGTCGTTCCCCTACACTCCGGCTCTGATTGTCTCCTCGCCGTTCTCCCGAACGCGAGGAACCGCGATGGCCACCGTAGCTGCCTTCCCTGACACCCCGATTGAAATTTCGCCCATACAAGAGTTCACGTACCTTGAACCAACGCGGTGTGCCAACACGACCGTTGCCGAAAGGCGAACCTAGGTAGAAGAATATTGGTCTAGGTCAGACCCCGCTTTCAAGGACGGTGCAAGCGCCGAATCGTTCTTGCACTTTATATCTAGGGTTCAGTCATTCCTAGGGCGACTTGCAGAGCATCCGGCCCAAGACATCGCGGTATTTTCCCATGGGCAGTTTATCAATGCAGTAGCTGGGCTAATCGAGCGCAAGACGCAGGGCATTGATGCCCAAGCGATGGCTGACTAGCGTGAGTTTGAAATCGCGAACCACGTTCCTAACTGCTGTGGCTACAAGATCGTACGTAGTAATGCAGACTTCAAAACGGCGCATGCGTTTTCATCCTAAACCCTAATTACTGCCGACAGAGTCATTTGTCACCGCAATGCGCGCCTTAGGGTTTGGCACCCCCAACGCCAGCCTTAGCATGTCGTTGTTTTGCTCGGCGCGCATCACTCTTCGTTTTGGATAGAGCGGTTAGCTCTTGTCGATACTTTGTCTCTGGACAGCATCGTAATCGAAGGGTTTAGTTCCATAGAAAGAATGGATTTCTGTAGCCCAAGACTTGTCGGCCATATTAGGCCAGCTGTCCTTGTCAAAGCCTGGTGCATTTTCCAAACGCTCTTTCTCTATATTTAGTACGAATCGCTTATTGAGTGTATCGAGTGCCAATGCATTCCAAGGTACCGCAAACAGCTTTTCTCCCATGCCAAGAAAACCACCAAAGGATAGAACGGCATAACTCACTCTACCGCTGCGAACATCGAGCATGATTTCCTTAATATCTCCTAAGTCCTCTTCATTATGGTTATAAACATCATTTCCAATGAGTGTGTCTGCACCCATTAGGTCGGGCCCAGGCCCCTGTTCCTCGGAGCCGGAAGCTCGTAGGAGGTTGGTTTTGTACATGCCATAGGTATCGCGATCTTCATAGTTCATTGCTATCTCCTATCAACAACCAACAATCAATCAGAAAATATATATGCAGCCTTTATGACTGTATTAATGAGATTCGCCCGCTTTCGAATAGTTTGAATTTTTTTTCGCGTGACGACGAACGGTAGGTTGGGAATAAAATAATATTTAATTAGCTTTTACTTGGGATGCTTTGTGTTGTTTTATATATTGGCACTTACCTACATTGCTTATCGTAGATATCTGAATAAAGCGATTTACTGTTGTGGCAACTATGTCTCATGCATGCATATGACATCATAAATATGACGACTAAGTTTCGCCCGCGACTGTAACCGACCTCGGTCAGCGAAGCGAACTAATTGAGTGATAGTCCATATAGGGAGCTTCAGTAAAGTCCGGAGCAGGACATCAAAGCGGCAGGCGAATGTCGATCTTTTCCAGCACCGTTTGCAGCCAGCGATCGCGAGGTAAACGCTGCCGCCAGATGGGCTGCTCATGACGATCCACTCTGTGAATCTGAAACACGTTCTTGGCCAGGTCGACCCCAATGCGCATAAGCTTCATGTGTGGAGCCCTTCTCACGGTTGACTGTGCGTTTCAACCATATCAAGGGACGTTTACCAAGACCACGAACAGATGATTTCATCCATCCACTTGCAGCGCTGACGTCGCCTTCAAACAGGGCAATGGCTTCCTGAAAAACAGCTACCAATGCAATCAGGCGGTCGCTTTCAGCGGTTTTAAAACAACCTGTTTTCGCCCTGCGAGCCAACGTTGCATGAGACACACAAATAGCACTGGCGATAACCCCAGGCTGCACCTGCAGTAAGCTCGCTATCCGCTCGAGATTCGAAAGGCAGTCCTTCGTGAACCAGGTCATGAAGCTTGGTACCGCGTGATGGCAGCCCGAGGGTTATCCAAACACTCGGTGGGATCTGGGGCTCTGGTTGGTATTCCTTGATCGATGACAGCACTCTTATCTCCATCTGAAAAACCTCGGGCTAGCCGGGCCAAGGGCCCGAATCAGCGACACCCCCCCTCGGCGATACGCACTGCTTTACGGCTTCCGAAGGCAGAGCATGACAAGAGCTTCAAGCGCAGATAATGTCAGTGCCATGAACGATTCAAATCCTACTCCATCCATTTTCACGATCCACTCTCGCAATGCGTCGGGGCACGTAGGCGCCTCAGAGAATGACCGGGAGCTTTGCGGGTTTCTGAAATTGCTGGAAGACGACATATTGAGCAACCCTGAGAGTCTGATCGCCCTCGATTCAACTTTCCTGGCTCGCCTCGACTCTTTAGTCGGCGGTATCGATGTCGACATCAACTCTCCGCTTCCAGCGGATGATGAGTGAAGCAATCGTCGGCTACAACGTGCAGACAGCGGTCGATACTCAGCACCATTAATCGTTGCGCACGAGGTGACTAACGTCGGTTCCCACCGCGATCAACTCTGCTCGATGGCCAAGCAAGCCCGCGAGGCGATGGCGTCAGATACGTTGTCGGTTGTGGCTGACCGAGGTTATTCAAAAGCGAACAAATCCTCGCTTGTCACAATGCAGGTATTACCGCCTATGTGCCCAAGCCGATGACCTAAGCAGCCAAAGCCGATGGGCGTTTCAACAATGATGCCTTCATCTACGACGTTTCAAAAATGAATACATGTCCAGCTGGCGAGGCGCTGATCTGGCACTACTCCTACGTTGAAAAAGGCCTGAAGTTGCATCGTTACTGGAGTTCGAAATGCCAGGGCTGCGCGTTGAAGTCGCAATGCACACCGAGCACGGAACGACGAATTCGGCGCTGGGAGCATGAAACCGTATTGGATGAAATGCAGCTTCGGCTGGGCAAAGCCCAGGAGATGATGCAAGTCCGAAAACGGACGGTTGAGCACCCCTTCGGGACGCTCACCAATGGAAGGGTGCGACGCATTTCCAGACGCGAAAGCTGGCCGGGGCGAGTGCGGAGATGAGCTTGAATGTGCTCGCCTACAACCTGAAACGGGTCATGAAAATCATCGATGCCAACGGTTTGATGAAAGCACTGTCGGCCTAAAAAAAGGCTGATTTTGGCCCATCCCAGAGCCTGTAAAAACGGCGTTGACGTGTTCCAGGTCGCGACCGATGCGACCGATGCGACCGATGCATTGACCGTGCGATCGCTCAGCCAACGCGCGTCTATGATCCAAGACGATGAAGGCCATGAGCGTTTTTACACACTTTGGGCCAGAAGCGGCCATTCACCCCCAAATTCTGCTCCAGTTATCGCAGCACCAACGTTTGCTATCTATTTACTTGAAATCTAATGTGCGGCGAACCTTTTCCAGTAGTTCGCTGATCTGGAATGGCTTGACCAGCATTTCCATGCCGCTGCCCAGAAACACCTGACGGTTGACCGCGGTCTCGGCGTAGCCAGTCATAAACAGGATCGGCAAACCCTCACGCCAGCCTCGCGCCACATCTGCCAACTCCCGGCCGCTCATGCGCGGGAGGCCGACGTCGGTCAGCAGTAGGTTGATCGTCAGATCATTCTGCAAGCTCTCCAGCGCGGTTTCGATATCCGCTGCCTGGGTGCATCGATAACCCGCGTCCTCCAGCACTTCGGTGACAAACATGCGCACCGACGGCATGTCCTCGACAATCAGCACATGCTCGCCAGCACCCGGCGGATCGACAACGAGCGGCGCGACATCAGCCCCCGTCGGGTCACTGGTGGCAGGCAGCATTATTGTCACTTCAGTACCGCGACGTGCCACGCTACGGATGTGCGCATCGCCGCCGGACTGGCGGGCGAAACCGTAGATCGTCGACAGCCCCAACCCGGTGCCCTGGCCCAGCGGTTTGGTGGTAAAGAACGGGTCGAATACCTTGTCGATCACGCTGTGCTCGATGCCGGTGCCGTCGTCGCGTACCGACAGCGCGACATACGCGCCATCGGCCAGATTCGGATCGCCATGGGAATACGCCGCATAGGTGTTGACCCAGATATTGCCACCCTTGGGCAGCGCATCCCGGGCGTTGATCACCAGATTCAGCACCGCGCTTTCCAGTTGTACCGGATCGACCAGCGCAATAGCCGGTTTGGTGGTCAGTTCAAGCTTGAGGGTGATGCGTTCGCCGATGGTACGTACCAGCAGTTCTTCCAGCGAGCGCACATGCTCGTTGATGTCCACCGGCCGCGTATCGAGCGGCTGCTGACGCGCGAAGGCCAGCAGACGATGGGTGAGGGACGCCGCGCTCATCGCCGAATTCAGCGCTGCTTCGGCGTAGTACTGCACCTTTTCCGGACGCGCATCGGCCATTCGCTTCTGGATCAGTTCGAGGCTGGTGATAATGCCGGTCAATAGGTTGTTGAAGTCGTGGGCGATGCCGCCGGTGAGCTTGCCCAATGCGTCCATCTTCTGCACTTGCAGCAGCTGCGATTCGGCGCGAACCCGTTCGGCGACTTCCTTGGCCAGTTGCGTAGTGGTGTCGTCCAGCCGCGCCAGATGCGAGCGCTCGCGGTGGCGGTGTTCGGTGACATCCTCGACAAACACTAGGCTCAGCTGCGGCGTGCGGTATGGCGAAATCTGCCACTCGGTTTCGCGGATCTCCCCCTGCACGCGCATGTTCAGCGTGCCTTTCCAGCGCTCGCCATCGACCAGCCGAAGGCGCAGCTCATTAAGAATCGCGCCCTGGTCTTCTTCGAAGCATTCGCTGAGGGTTTCTAGGGCGAGGTTGTCCTGGATCATCTGCGCGAAGGCGTGGTTGCACTCATGCACTTTCAGGTTGGCATCGAGCACTGCAATCGGCGCCGAGACGTTGACGAAAATCTCGCGAAAACGGGCCTCGCTCTCACGCAGCGCGTTCTCGGTATCACGCACTCGCAGCAAGGTGCGCAGGGTCGCCAGCAGCACGTCCGGATCCACCGGGTGAATCAGGTATGCGTCGGCGCCAGCGTCGAGGCCGGTGATGATGTCGCCAGTCTGGATCGATGCGGCGGAAACGTGGATCACCGGCAGCAACGCGGTGCGTGCATCGGCGCGCAGGATGCGCACGATGTCGAAGCCGCTCATATCCGGCAGGTTGACGTCGAGGATCAGTGCATCGAGTGGCTCGCTCTCGATCAGAGCCAGGCCCTCGCTGCCGGTGCCGGCCTCCAGCACCTCGTAGCCATGGCGTTCCAGACGCCGGCGCAAGGCGTAGCGAGTGGCGACGTTGTCGTCGACGATCAACAGACGGATGTCACGTTTCATCGACGTTCTCCAGGGCGAGCGCCAGTGGAATGATCACGAAAAAGGTCGAGCCGACCCCCGGTGTACTGTCCAGCCCGACCTCGCCGCCAAGCAGGGCGGCGAAACGCTTGCACAGTGACAAGCCGAGGCCAGTGCCGCGCAGGCGTTTCTGCAACGGCGAGTCGACCTGAGAGAAGTCCTCGAACAGTGCACCATGCAGCTCCGGCGCGATACCGATACCGGTGTCGCTGACGGCGAAGCGCACCCAGTCCAGACCCTCAAGACGCGCCGAGACCCGCACTTCACCACGGGTGGTGAACTTCAGCGAGTTGGAAATGAAGTTGCGCAGGATCTGCGCGAGTTTCTTGTCGTCGGTGTACAGGCGCGGCAGGCCGACCGGCTCTTCGAAGATCAGATCCACAGCCGACGCATCAACGATCGGCCGGAACATTCCGCGCAGGGCGGAAAACAGGTCGAACATGTCGAACCACGCCGGAGAAATAGTGATCCGTCCGGCTTCGATCTTCGCCAGATCGAGCAAGTCATCGACCATATCACTGAGTTCGCGGGCGGCGCTGCTGACGAACGCCACCTGCTTGTGCTGCTCGGGGCTGAGCGGGCCGTCGAGTTCATCGGCGAGCAGGCTGTTGATGCTCAGAATCGAACCCAGCGGCGTGCGGAACTCGTGGCTCATGTACGACAGGAAGCGGCTTTTCAGGTCAGAGGCCTGGCGCAGTTGTTCGGCCTGGGTGTCGAGTTCGGCGTAGAGCGCCAGCACGCCCTGGTTGGTTTCGTCGAGCTCTTCGCGCAGAGCCGCGGTCTCGCTCTGCAACTGGACGATTAGCGCGGCCTGATCGGCGGGGTTCAGGGTTGGCGACTCAGCCATGGGCGGCCTCCAGGGCAACGACCAGCACCGTTACATCGTCGCGCCCGCGACAGAAATCGCGGTGCAGGACGCAGGCTATCACGGCGGGATGGCGGTGCACCAGACCGGGGTAGTCTTGAAGATTCCAACGGGACTGCAAGCCGTCGCTGTACATGATCAATAGATGTCCGTTCACTTGAGCATAGTCAAAGGGTTGGGCTTTCCGATATTGGCCGCCGACGATGCCTGGGTGCGAGGCCAGGCCCCGGGAATTGCCGGCAACGATCAAGCTTGCTCCAATGTTGCCAACTCCGGTAAAGGTCAGGCCGTCGCGGGCGGAATTAAACTGGGCAAACGCTGCTGCGCCGCCACGGGTGCCGATCATATCGCGGTGCATATCCTCCATCAGCAGCACCGGGGTGGCGAACGGTGTCTGGGCGAACACCCGTTCGCCAGCCTTGGCCGCGCGTTCGGCATCCTCGCCGTGGCCGAGGCCGTCGATCACCAGCGCACTGACGTTGGCGCCGTTGTACGCCAAGTGCCAGGTGTCCCCGCATGCCGGGTCGTTGTGCAAAGAGTGCTGGCTGACTCCGTAGCGCAAGTCTGGCTGCCGATCGCCGCGCGGATACAAACGCGCCAGCAGCACCGCGCCACGGGCGTCGGCGTACACATCGAACACTTCGGTCTGGCGGGCCACGGCGCCAAGACCGATGCCTTGGGTGCCACCGGTGGAAAATCCATCGGTCAGGCAGGCGTCCAGATCAAAGCCCTTGGCGCGGTCGACCGCGAGCATCTCGATGCCGAATCCGCCGCCGTGGCGAGGCAACAGGCGCAGGTGAAACTCGCCGCGACTGGCGTGCTTGAGCACGTTGCTGGCCAGTTCGGTGGCCACCAGCGCCACGCGCCCTGCATCGGTTGCATCAAAGCCGTGTTGCTCGGCGAGGCGCTGCGCGGTGCGCCGGGCGTGGCCGATCTGGCTACTGTCTTCGATCAGCAGCACCTGGGTCAGCGACCCACCGATATTCATGTCCATCGGGTGATCGTGATGCGCGTGCCCTTGCCGGGCTCCGTATCCAGTTCAAACTCGTTGACCAGCCGTTTGGCGCCGGTAAGCCCCAGCCCCAGACCACTGCCCGAAGTCCAGCCGTCGGTCATCGCCAGTTTGATGTCGGCGATGCCCGGCCCCTCGTCGCGGAAGGTCAGGCGCAGGCCGACCTTGCCGCTCTCGTCAAGGATCTGCCAATCCATGTCGCCGCCACCACCATAGACCATGGTGTTGCGCGCCAGCTCGCTGACGGCGGTCACCAGCTTGGTCAGGTCGATCAAGCGCATGCCGCATTCGGTGGCCAGTTTGCGCGCCGTCTGCCGGGCGAGCACCACGTCTTGTTCGATGTTGATCGGTTGAGTCCCGCTACTGCGCACGGTCATTGTTGGCGTACTCGTTCCTGCAGCAGCTTCATCCCGCGCTCGACGTTCAGCGCGGTGCTGACGCCGGGCAGAGTTAAGCCGAGTTCGACCAGGGTGATCGCCACGGCCGGTTGCATGCCGACCAGCATGGTTTCGGCGTCCATGATTTTCGACAGGCCGGAGATGGTGCCGATCATACGGCCGATGAACGAGTCGACCATGTCCAGCGCGGAAATGTCGATCAACACTCCGCGTGCCGAGGTCTTGCTGATGCGCTCGGACAGATCGTCTTGCAGGGTCAGGGCCAGTTGGTCATGCATGTCGACCTGGATGGTGACGAGCAAAAAGTCGCCCATTTGTAGAATCGGGATACGTTCCATCGGCTCAGACCGCTTTGCCGAGGCTGATGCCCAGGCGGGTGAGGGCAAGTTTCAGCGCGTCGGCCAGATTGGCCTTGGTTACTACGCCTTGCAAGTCGAGGCCCAAATGCACGATGGTCTGGGCGATTTGCGGGCGCACACCGCTGATGATGCAGTCGGCGCCCATCAGGCGGATCGCGGTCACGGTTTTCAGCAGGTGCTGAGCGACCAGGGTGTCGACGGTCGGCACGCCGGTTATGTCAATGATGGCGATTTCCGAACCGGTGTCGACGATGCGTTGCAGAAGCGATTCCATCACCACCTGAGTGCGTTGCGAATCGAGGGTGCCGATCATCGGCAGCGCCAGCACGCCGTCCCACAGCTTGACCACCGGCGTGGAGAGTTCCAGCAGTTCTTCCTGCTGGCGTTTGATCACTGCCTCGCGGGACTTCTGGAAGATGCGGATGGTATGCATGCCGAACGCGTCGAACAGTTCGGAGATTTCCCACAACTGTTCGGCGAGCAGAGCCGGTTGCTCACGGTAATGATTTTGTAGCAGGGCAAACAGCGGGCCCTTGAGGGCGAAAATGAAACTGGCGGTCTGTTGCGAATCCTGACCGAGCAGGGCGCGGCTGTGTGAGAGTTTTTCGAGGAACTGGCGGGTGGACTCCCAGCCCGGCGCGTTGATATTGGTGCCGTTGTCGTCCTGCAGGCCGCTGATCACCAGTTGCAAGAATTCACTGGTCTGTTGTTGCAGGTCGTGGTCTTTGATGTTGCGGGTGGCGCCCCTGGTTTCCAGTCCGTTAATCCATTCGCCCAGCAGTTGCGCCTGTTTGTTTTTCATCGCATCAAGCGTGGTGTTCTGCAGTGCTGCCATGTGCCTGTTGCTCCGTACTTATGGGGTGCCGGTAAGCAAGTGCGACCGGCACGAATTGAATGAGCCTAGCCATCGGAAATAGTTTTGCGAGTTGTTTTGTGAATTTACAGCGGCTTAGCAAATGACGCTTGTAATTTCTATTCACTTTGCTTGGACGCTACTTATAGCCGTAATACTTCGTGAGTAAGTGCCGCCTTTTGGCTGAATTTTGCTTGTCGCCACCGGCAGCATGGGTCGTTTTTTGCCCCTCATGACAGGCAAGAATCGCCCAGAAGCGGACATTTGGGTAGAAATATGCACCATGGGTATGCCTACGCTCTTTGAGAAGTTACGGAGGCAGGGGGTAGCGACTTTCCGGCCATTTCCAAGCCTTACATTCCTGGCGATCTGGCCATGAAAATTCGGCAGGCCATTGAAGGAGCAAATGGTTTCAGCTGAATGCACGGTGATGACATCACATTGCCGATGTTCCGGAGCATTGGGCGCAGCAGTAGCCGTACGCCTGTACGCGCTCTGGCCCACGACTTGTATCGCCACCTTCTAGCGTGGGCTCCAAATATCGTACAAATGCTGTCGTTCACAATTCGAATCGATCAGCCTCGGACTCCGAGGCGTAGCTGATGACCTATTTAGAATGTCCAGCCCTCAGTACCTATTGGTCATCACCCAAAGCCCATCTCGACGCATCAAAAAAATTTGAACCGCTTTTGGACGCGCTCGCCTAATGATCAGCTTGTGGATAATCCCACAGGCAATGTGCCAATACCGGCATACTCCGAGAGGTGGTCAACATGGCTAAAGACGATAAAAAAAGCAAAGGTGAAGCTTCGAAAGCCAGCAAGGAAGTGAAAGACAAAAAGTCGTCACCGGCAAAGAAATCAGCTGCGGGCTCGGCTTTTTCGAAATCTTCCGAAAAGAAAGACAAGAAAAAAGATGCCGAACCAAAGAAATCTGCAAAAAAAGCTGATAACAAGACAGAAAAAACAAAGAAATCAGAGAAGGCAGAAAAGCCGGCGAAAAAGAAAAAGTGACATCTGCTTCTGCTAGGGCTTTACGCCCTAGCTTTCTCAGGCTGAGTTGTCTTCGATAGCAAGCATGGCGTTTTCAAGGTTAGGACAGAGGCAGACGCTGTTTGCTCGACATTGAATGCTCAGCATCCGAGGCAGTTGGCAGTGCGTAATGTTGATTCGCGTGTTACCCACTGAGCCAGATCAGTATCTCACTCGCTGCTATGCGGATCTGCTCGAAGAGACTGGTCTCCGAAAGTGGTGACATCAGACGCCAGTTAGCTTGAACGAGAATAGTACCCGCCTGCTACGCTGTCCTCTTCCACGGAGGAATCGCGATGCCAAATTCAGACCTGCTCCCTTCCCTACTCTTCAAGATCAATCAAAACCAACTCGCCCTCGAGGCAGCCATTATGGAACTCACCCTTTGAGTCGAGCAGCGTGGTTGCAGTGAGGCGGGAGGCAATGTGCGCGGAGCGTTGGAGACGTTCACCAAAAACGAAGAGTTCATCAATATGACGCTTGCGGTGCTGATGACACCTGAGTGAGCTGGTGAGCCTAAGCTCCACTCACCACCTAGCAAACCTGACTCGCTGTCATAAATTGTCTCAGCTCAGTCCTGCGCAGTTGTTGAAATCCTGGAGTCTTACCGGTACTTCTAGACCACCATTCTTTAGCGGGGAATGCACAATACATCCATGATTCAGGGTTATCGAGACCACCGGATTGGAAGATGGCCTTAAGCGATACAGAGTCATAAATCTTGTCGAGGGAGGCTCAGCTAGCAAGCATGGTGTGTTCAAAGTCAGGACGGAGGAAGAGCCTGCGTGTTCGCTCCTGAACGCCGAGCCTCCGCGTCAAAGTGGCACACACATCGTCCGTCCCTGAGCATTTGATCCACTCGGTATGGAACTCTAAAAATCGGATACCTTTGTGAGAGAGATAAATTCCTACAACGCAGTCATGGATTCTCGATCCGAACGTACGTTTTGAAGGCGCTCCAGATTCAGTCGCTGACACTCATTCTCAGCTTCTTCTCGGGCCTGGTAGGTAGTCGTCAGACGTAGTTTCTCTTCGTTGTCATAAATGTTGAAACCTATGGACACAGTCCGGCAGTAGAAGCGCGCTCCGTTACGCATTGATCCCGTTTCTGTTGGTATTGCAGGGACAACAACAAATCTCGAAATCATCTTCACACCCTCTCCTCATGGAGTTCGTAAATTACAGTTTCATGCCAAGGCAGGCCTCTCCAGCCCGGATGCTGCCAGCGATGAGCTTGTGAATCGACCACAACGCTGTACTCATAGGTATCCTCTGCTTGGGCCCGGGAAGCGGTCTGGCACCTCGACCCCATGGTTGATCTAGTATTTGTAAAGGGTGCCAGTAGGACGTAGGGCTTCGAGGACAAACCAGCCGTCGTTTTCCGCAACATCGCCAATATATTTGGCCATCGCTTGCCTCAACACTGACTGCCTCTGCATCAGGAGCCTAAAGGGCAACCGAGTGCCTTTTCGTGGGCCGCTTGCGTAGGCGTGCGCTCAAACACTCATTCAGTGCGCTGCTGGCGCTTATGGTAGATCGACTGAAATAACCGGCGGAAAGTTCGGGGCGTTGACGCTTTTCGGCCAAATAGGTCGTATCCCGCCCACAATTCACGTCGTCGGCATTGTGCAAGTAGCGATAGATACGATCAGTAGAGATGAAGAGTTCATCAACGGGACGCCTGAATCGCACCGGAGTGACTCAATCCGCAATGGTTAAACAGGGTACGGTCAGTCACAGACGACTTTGTAACGCTGGACTCTCAATGCCACAAATATGAGTCGTATAGGTAAGATCACCTCGCCAGCTGCTCAGGGACGAGCTGATCAGGCTGCAACTGGCGAGGTGAACAAGTAAACATTAGCTCACTCTTTGAATAATCCCATTCCACTCGTCCACATCCCATGCAGGACAATCTCTCAAACCTTGGGCTTATGACCTACACCGCGCGCTTCAGGACGCAGCGGTGCTCGCGAATAATGTTTCGGCTTGCTAAACGAGCTTGCGCCGCTCAGGGCTTGAGATGAGTCCTTTGCGCTCCATATCATCAGCAGACGTCAACAGCCTGTCGTAACTGTCCTCAGCGTCGACGCGGTTATCGGGCAGATTAAAAAGCTGTCGCCAAGCAGTTATGGCCAGTCTTCTTAGCTCTTCTTTCATTTGCCCCCAAACGGTCTGTATGGGGATCGAGATCCTCGACGCTCCCACGTTCAATTTATCTAATGCGGGTGACGACCAGCGCACTCAAAAACTGCCGCTGCTGGGAAGGTTCTGGTGATTACCTGAAATCGCTAGCCCAGTAACTATTAGTAAGTCTCCGCAAGGTCAATCGAAGTTGGCTTGCGGCTCCAGTACTCGAGTAAAAAGTCCGCATCTTCATGACGCACCAACCGATATAAGTCCAGATGATCTCCAAGTGCTGTGTGCACGTCATGACCGTTCTGACAGCACCCTTCAATCGGATGGAGCCAATGGCAGGCCAGTACACCTCCGTCATGGCTCAAGCTACGCAACGTGTTTTCGATAACTTGGTTCCATTCGCTGGAGTCCAGAAAGTACCCCACCTCACTCAATACGATCAGGTCAAAGGTGCCGTCAGGCCAATCGTTGGGAATACGTGCCTGCTCGACTCGAACATGACGCAACGCAGCCAATCGACAGTGCGTCAAACTCACTGCTTTCTGGTTAATGTCCTGACACAGCAATGAATCAGTGCGTTCAGCCAGCAATGCGCTGAGCTCACCATTGGCGCAAGCCGGTTCGAAGACCCGCTGATAACGTTGTCGAGGCAGGCTAGCCAACGTCAGATCACGTTTGCGCTTTTCGTACCATCGACTCCGGAAAGACCAAGGGTCATCACTGTAGTCGAACATACGCTCGAAATAGTCAGGCGAGAGACTCATACAAACACCAGTTCAAAAGGCTGCAGCAGCCGATCCAGAGTCTCTCGGGTTAGCACTGCCGAGGTTTCCCCATCCGTTGTGGTCTGAGAGACATGTGCGTTAGCGGCTTCTCGCTTTCGTGCCAACACCTGCTCACTAAGCATCAACTTACGCGCGCGTTGCCAAGGTATTTTCTGATCCTGTGGTCTCGCCCAATGCCATGCCCAAACCGGCACCTCGATAAAACAGGCCTCGATCTGTGATGCTGCACAAGCAGTTGCCCGGCCAGTGGCTTCGTGGTCGCAATGCCCGTCCATTTGCCAAGTCGAAACAACGCAATCTCCAGGGCGAATCAAAGCCAGGAGCAGCTTAACCAACTGATCCTCCCTGCCTGCTACACCAGCGTCGGGCAAACCCAGACGCTGGCAGTCCATCGCATTGACATCGAGTCCCAATAGATTGAGAGCACAGGCGCTTTCCAGTGGGCGCTCCTGGCGAAGACGTGAGCTTGTCCATCTGAGGGATCCCGGATGACTGGCTTCGCCATCGGTGACTGCAATCAGTAAGACATCCGACTCTCTGCCTTTCATCCACGCCAAAATGCCCCCACAGCCAAGGACTTCATCATCAGGGTGAGGGGCAACAACCACCAGCCGTTGACCTACCGGAATCAGTTGCGAATAGGTCATGTGTGGCACGCGTGCCAAGAATGTACTGGTCTGCCATTCGGCCAGAGTTGTACCGGAGCCTCGAATAAGGTTTTCTGCCTGGGCTTCCCGCTGAACTGTCACAACAACCACCCGTTTACCGATTGCCTAGCGATAAGTTTTCCCAGCTCTGCAAGATCTTTCTCGGCATGACTTTGCCGTACGAATACAGGAAGGTCGGCGGCGAGTCTTGCGAAATGACTGTTTCGACAAAATGGTGTTGCGCCGAGAGCACGCCCGACATGCTCCAGAACAACACTCACCGCGACTTCCACTTGGGCACGGACACGCCGGACAGGAATCTCTGCTGAGTGATTGGGGTTGAGGTCAATCCACGTGGCAGTTTCTCTAAGAGATGCCGCTGCGGCGCATAATGCCGCATCGACGGCACCCAGGTGAACTTCGGCATGGACGTCGTGGTATGGCTTGGTGCAATGCTCACGAAGGTAACCAGCAAGCCCGCACGCAGCCCCATACCAACACGCAGCTATGCCCCCTCCACCCTGCCAAAAGCCGGGACGATCCACATACATGCCCGGTGCCCCTACGCATCGACCAAGTGTTCCCTCAAACACCACGTCGATGCTGGCTGTACTACCCATGCCAACCGCCTCCCAGCCATCGTCAATTAGCCTTATCGTTGGCTGCTGCAACTCGACCGCGACCAATTGCGATCGCAGTTGCTCATCCCATACGGTAAGTAGTGCTTGATCTAGCATTGGCGCACCGGAACACCAGGCTTTGCGTCCGTGCAAATGTACTTGGCCTCCTTGGCGATCAACTATTTTTACCCTGGCGAATGGCGGCTCTGCCGCCCAAATACCCCAACTGCCGGAAGCCACAGCTTCGGTAGACTGGAGCTCCGCCATAATAGCCATCGCATCGGTATGGCCTTCGAACAACTTGACCAACGCTAGATCACAGCCGGCGACCTCTGCCAAAGTCCGCCAGCGATCCAACGTTTGCCCCTGACCAGGCATTGGCAGGTTTGCAAACCCACTACGGACGAGCTTCTGCATCAATTGTTGCAGAACATTATCTGGTGTTTGCACCACGCGCCGAGAAGTAAACGTCTCAAGCAGATTTTTGAGAGGTGCGGATCTGCTCATGGTCACTCTCCCTGGTAGCGGGGGTCGTTACGGAGGTTTCAGGAGCATTTGGCGAAATGTGTATTTTGAACTTTCGACGGAATGCCCTTATGTTCAGAGATGGCTCGCCTACAGGAGTTCATTGAATTATTGGGGCAAATACCATGAGCAGAATCTTCAAGCATAGGTATGCGAGAGTTATTTAGGCTATAGAGGCTTTTTTAACAATTGTGTTCTGTCTAATCAGATGAGTGCTTGAGTCGAAATGAACCGGTCGTCGGTGTTATCTATGGCAACCATGAGGCTCGTGAATCGGCCAGTTATTGTGTTTCTCGCGAAGGTCTGAGGACATTACCTAGAAAGGTTTTTCAAACCCGTATAGAGGCCAGGCTTTAGAGAATTGGTTTTCCGCCCGTAACACCGTAACGTTCGCCTGAGATATAGCTGCCTTCATCCGATGCCAATAGCACATAGATCGGTGCAACCTCGACCGGTTGTCCAGGGCGGCCCAATGGTGTGTTTGATCCAAAGTTTTTCACCGTGTCTTCTGGCATCGTGGACGGGATCAATGGCGTCCAGATTGGCCCTGGCGCGACACTGTTGACTCGAATACCCCGCTTACCCAACATTTGCGCGAGGCCGGCAGTGAAGTTTGCAATCGCCCCTTTGGTGGTGGCGTAAGGCAGCAGGGTGGGATTAGGAGCATCGGAGTTCACAGAACTGGTATTGATGATCGAGCTACCTTCCGCCATGTGGCGAAGCGCAGCCTTGCAGATACGAAACATCGCAGTGACGTTGACATCGAATGCCTTCAGCCATTCTTCGTCGGGAATTTCTTCCAGTGTCTCGTATGTCATCTGAAAGGCTGCGTTGTTAACGAGTACATCAATGCGCCCGAACTTTGCCACCGTGTCGTTTACTATCCCTGCACAGTGCGCATGGCTGCTAAGGTCTCCCGGCAATAGAAGACATTGGCGTCCAGCATCTTCTACCCACCGTGCGGTTTCTTTCGCATCCTCGTGTTCATCGAGATAGGAGATCGCGACATCAGCGCCTTCGCGCGCGAAGGCTATCGCCACTGCACGCCCGATACCGCTATCACCACCGGTAATCAATGCAATTTTGTTGGCCAGACGACCCGACCCCTCGTAGCTACTTTCACCGCAATCGGGGTTTGGCTCCATTCGGCTCTGCTCACCAGGAATAGGCTGCTGCTGTGGTTTAAAGGGTGGTTTGGGATAGTCTTTCATCACAATTGTTCCTTTCATCTTTAACTCAATTCCGGACATGACGACGGCCCGTTTGAAATGGTTTGTAATCACCTACGGACTACTTCGGTGGTTCAGCTTCCACGGTTAAAGAAATACGCCGGCTTTTGCGCAGCCGGCGCAGGCATCGCATTGACGACTCAGGCGGCCGGCTTAAGCACAACCTTTGTCCAGCCATTGTCACGCGCATCGAAGTGCTTATAGGCGTCAGGCCCTTCCGCGAGTTTCAGGCGATGAGAGATGATTTGCGCCGGATTGGCACGACCGTGGTGAATGAGCTCCGCCAAGCGCCGGTTGTAGACTTTGACGTTGGCTTGACCAGTGCGGATCTGCTGTCCCTTGAACCAGAACGCTCCGAAGTCAAAAGCCATCTTGCCCTGCTTCGCGAGCTCGTCTTTGGCACCGGGATCTTCGGGAACAAATACGCCGACGACACCTATTCCCCCAGTAGCCTTGGTCGATGCAACGAGATTGTTCATGGTCAAGTGATTGGCTTCATGGCCATGGTGGTCGCAGCATTGATATCCCACACATTCGCAGCCGCGATCAGTTCCTTTGCCATGCGTCAAATTGAGGATCTGATCCACGGCTTGCTTCTCCAGCGAGTTGATTGGAGTGGCGCCCATTTGGGCGGCCAGCTTCAAACGGTCGGGATGGTTGTCGACCACGAATACCTGTGAGGCGCCTTTGATCATGGCTGAGTGAGCAGCCATAAGACCGACCGGGCCTGCGCCGTAAATGGCTATGCTCTCACCAGGTAACAGACCCGCCAATTCCGTAGCGTGCCAACCAGTCGGAAAGATGTCAGACAGCATGACGTAGTCGTCTTCACGCTCTTGCGCGTCCTCGGGCAGCACCAGGCAGTTGAAGTCCGCGTAAGGTACGCGGAGCAGCTCCGCCTGCCCGCCCTGATACGGCCCCATCTCTGCAAATCCATAGGCAGCGCCTGCGTTTCCGGGGTTGGCGGTTAGGCAAAAACCAGTCAGGCCTTTCTCACAGTTCTCACAAAACCCGCAGCCGATGTTGAACGGCAGGCACACACGATCACCGACCTTTACCCGGTCAACGCCGGTGCCCACCTCAATGACCTCTCCGAGATTTTCGTGTCCGAACACGCGCCCTGTCTCCATCGATGTACGTCCTTCGTACATGTGCAGATCTGAACCACAGATGTTGGTCGTGGTGATCCGTACCAGGACATCGGTAGGTTTTTCTATTTTGGCGTCCGGGACATTTTGCACGCTCATGTCACGAGGGCCGTTATAAACGATGGCTTTCATGTTGTTCTCCCATTAGCAAAACGAAGGAAAAATTTCGTCTGCTCAGACTTATCTGTCAGAAGGAATAAGGCGTATGTTCAAACGATTGAGGGGATGCCGGACGAATGGTTAGTCGGCGGTCATGACGTCGGAAGTACTGAATTTTCTGATCAGGCTGGAATCTCTTTTCGAGCGCAAGCGGCCATCCGCTGGAGAAGCGAGAAAAAATCAGAGGTTAGTGAAAGTGCAGAACTTGGGCTTCTGGATTGAGTTCAATGGCCCATGCGGGATGCTGGTAGTGGCAGCGTGGATCATCGGTTCACAGCGGCCACGCAGGCGCATGACCGGATTTGTTTCTTTCAGTCTGAGCAATGTTTTGTGGGTGATGTGGGGACGTGCTCTGGCGCGTATGCACTGATCGTTTTGCAAATCTGCTTGTTCCTGATGAACCTTCGTGGACTCCAGAAGAATCTCGACGGACATTAGGTGGATCGATTGGCTTTCATCAGGAGTGCCTTAAGTTCCAGCGCATTATTCAGCGCAGCTCCACTGGCTGTATTGTCGAAAATGCACCACACGTTGCCTTCGAATGCCGCACATTGAAGCTGGGCTGCAAGTCTTTGCAAAAACGCTGAATCATAGAGACTGTGATAGGTGCGAGGGGAACCGTGCAGTCGCCAGTAATTGACAGTAGTCGTTCCTCGTGGCGCCGCGTCGGTAGGAATACGCGATGGGTCGACGGCCGCTTGTGCAATGCGAAAGGCAATCAACAATGACTCGGCACTTATCCATGATGGATGCCGTGGTTCCAATACCACCGACCCCGAGTACTGCGCTCTGAGCGCCATGAAAAACCCTTCTGCGACCCTTTCGTCAAATACCAGCGACGGCGGCAACTGCACGAGCAAACAGCCCAAACGTTCGCCCAACCCTGAGCATTCAGCGAGAAAGACTTCCAGCAAATGATCGCAGTCGACCAAGCGCAACTCGTGTGAGATGCGCTTAGGTACCTTCACAGAAAAACGCAAGTCTAGTGGCACAGAGTCGGCCCAGCGCGCGTAAGTCTGCTGACGATGCGGCCGATAGAACGAGCTGTTGATTTCAACGCCATTGAATTGCGCGGCGTAGCGCTGCAGGTGAGTCCCGTCGACAGGGAACGCGGCCGCCTGCTCGTGCCCAACGCTCCAGCCTGCACAGCCAATGAAAATCGGATGAATGCTCAAAAGATCACCTTCGCCGCTTCCCGCATGAAAATCTCGATGGTCTTCGGGCCAATCCCCTCGAAGGCAGAAAGACGTGTTTCAAACTCTTGGCGATCAGCGCTCGCCGTTACGATGTTGCTAACCTTTCCGGCGTATTCATTGGTGAGTTTGTGAGCCAATGCCAGTAGGCGGGACGCGGTGGTTTCGTCATAGCGCACATAATGAGCTTCACCGAGCATCACAACCAATTCGCGGTGCGTGCAGTGGCTGAGCTTTCGAGGCGTATCACACTGATGTTTTTCTACAACTACCTGATAAGCCTTGGCGGCAATCTGTCCCTGGATTCGTTTGCCCATCAGAAAACTGGCGACCAACCACTTGAACAACCCTTCTTCGTTCGCATCCACGAGACTGATTTGCAGATCCTTTGCGCTAATGATTTTGGACATTCGGCGCCTCTCTACAAACTCGGGATACGATCTGCTCCATTCAGGGCACCAGCAGTGCTTCATGGATCTCAATAGAGGGGACGAATCCATCTACACGCCTGCTAGCTAGCCAGCCTCTGGTTTTGCTCACATCGAAAATCTGGCCCTGCTCCATCAAGGTCAATAAAAGCTCGTCCGAAACCCGGTAGCGTCCACAGTCCGGACAATCTCTTTCTTCCCATGGGCCAGTGCACTGAATGCGCTCAGCAACACCTACACAGATAAGACAATTCATCGGCATCACCATTTGATAGTTGTATCCGATCTACTCATGAGCAGCCTGCCATAGCATGCCCACTGATACGCAATTGAATGCGATGATCAGACTGGTGTTTGGTCGACTTAGAAGATCGAACGAAAGTTCTGGGAGATGACGTTTTCAATGCAATCAGGTCGTATCCATCCATCTAGCCCCCCCCCCCTCCCCCATAACCAGGATCACATTCGCTCGCGATTGCTGCTTCTGACCGACTGTAGTCATTGAATGTCGACGCCCCCGTACCGTGACTAAAGGTCATGTGCAGAAGCTTTCGATTGATCTTCATGGTCAGCACTAAGCGTTCATCGGCGTACAACCCATCCACGCTTTATTTATCCTTCTCGAAAAGACGGCACTATGGCCCGCCTCTCGGGTCTTTGGCTTATGAGAGAACACGAAAAATCTAATGGAGACGCCTGTGAGCATCAGAGACAACCCGCAGGACTACCATGACCTGAAGCGGGCCGTTGGTTTGCTGGAGTCACCCTCCCTGACGGCAAGGCTGTCCGGCATGATCGGCTCACCCATCGAAAGCGCGGTGAAGGCATTGCCGGGTATGGTTTCAAAGAGGATCAATGGTGCAGTGGCGGCGGCGCTGCATTCGTCCGCTGACGCGGCGCTGTGGAGCCTGGAGAACAGCCCGAAAAAGCCTGCCTCGACCCGGTTGCACAAGGTCTATGCCGCGACGTCGGGCGCCATCGGCGGAGCTTTCGGTATTGCCGCGCTGTTTGTCGAACTGCCGATCTCCACCACCATCATGATGCGCTCGGTCGCCGACGTGGCCCGCAGTGAAGGTTTTGACCTGGGTGACTTTGCCACCAAGCGGGCATGTATCGAGGTGTTTGCCATGGGCGGTAACAGCCAGGCCGACGATGCGACGGAGACGGGCTACTACATGACCCGCAGTTTCACCACTCAGGCTATGCAACAGCTGTCCAAGGAGCTGGCGGGGATAGCCGCCAAGCAGGGCTCCAAGGCCATCAGTAGCATTTCCCCGGGGCAGGCTGGGAAATGGCTGGCGATACTGATCGATAAAGTCGCGGCACGTTATGGTTTTACCATTTCCAGCAAGTTCGCGGCGCAGGCCGTTCCCGTGATGGGGGCCTTTACCGGGGCGACGATCAATGCACTGTTTACCCATTTCTATCAGGACATGGCGCGAGGGCACTTCATCGTCAAAAGGCTTGAGGACAAATATGGCTTTGAGCAGATCAAGAATGAGTACACAGCCATCAAGGCCGCGCCTGGGGTGAGCTAAAAGCGGGCGATTTGAGTCAACAATGCCATTCATCGTTCTTGAGAGCAGAGGGGGGTGCAACGTGTTAAATCGCCTCGCCGCGCTCCAGTCAGCGGTTTTTGATGATTGCTCTTGGTCGACAGTGGCTTAGCGCTGAATGTCTGCTTCTGGCCGTTCTCCCGATCATGGTTACAACGCGTGTAGGTCAAATTTGATGCAATCGCTGGTCATAACGAATGCAAGTGATTGGTCAGGTCGAATGCAAACGGGTGGTCAAGTGGAGCGCAATTTCGCAGCGTGCTCAGAAGCACACACGTCAGGTTCTCGCGGGATGATTGATATGTCGTTGCATTCGATGGTCGCAAACTTGATTTCGTCCTAGCTTTTGATGCCCATGGCTGGAACGTGCGGCCTCCATTGCATCGGCTTCCGACAATCGGGCGAGGCGGATCCGCATGGGAGCAAACATCAGCCGCTGGTCGGAAGCTTTTTTCTCCAAAGCCTTGGCACAGTTTCGTGGCTTGACCCGCGACATGGATGTACATGCGATATCTGACCAACAGCAACGATTAAGCCCGTCTTGACGCCTATCCTGAATGCTGTGACGAATAGGAGGCATCACTGCTTTCTCCCTTTGTCCCGAAATTCACTCAGTGAGCAAAGGGAGGAACTTGATGATGGATGAACAAAAAATTCGAGAAGCTGCGTATCGGCTTTGGGAGAAAGAAGGGAAGCCGCAAGGACAAGACCTGGAGCACTGGTTCACTGCTGAAAAATCAACCGGCGAAGAGGATTTTGACAGTTCAACCTCTGGCTCCACGCTAGGCAGCGAAGCTGACTCGTCCAAAGCTGACTCTACTACCGAGGCTGAAGACCAAAATAAAGACTGACGTTGAAGCTTCAGTTGAAGATAAAGATCAACGACTGGCAGATTCCCATCGAAAACGCGCACCGTCGAAATGCGGGCCATCAACTGGGTTGATCGACGATATGCATCAGCCCTACCAGCGCAGCCTGCTTTAAAAATTTCCGTCGGCGTAGCGTCCGCAGTGAGCATGATCAGGCTGTTCACTCCATCCCCAAAATGCAGCTGTAGCAGGCGCATCGCCGCCTCATGGACGGGCAGCTGAGGCTGCTTGAATTCGAGCATGTATGTGCGGGGCTCGCCGTTGAACAGGTATTCAAGGGACTAAATGCGCATAGTGTGATCCTCGTAATGGGAGAAGTGCAGCAGACTATCCTGACGTGATAATCAGCAGTCATCTGCTCGGCTTTGCCTTTTTCATGCACACCCCAACTTTTGGGTATCGAGGATCCCTATATGCGTCTTGGTACCTCAACCAGCACTTGCACGTTTGCGCATCCAAGGGATCACCCCCAACTGCCCTCCTATTGCCGAAACCCAGAAGGTCTGCGCGTGTGTAAGTCGGCGTTTTCCTATTCAGGGACGCTCTGGTTTAGTGAGCATCACTCCTAGCAAACGAGTCATCGCTTGGAATAGATATCTTCGGCGCTCCCGCGTTCAATTTTACTAATGAATAAGCACGGTCGAAATCGCTGGGAATCGGCCATATCCGCCCGTCAGAGCAGGCTAGACTTCGGACACGTTCAAAGATGGCCCAGTTCGCACGCCAAGTGTTGAAGCGGCATTTCATGGTGAGAGGTTTGCGACCAAACGGTGTCAGTTACATGGAATAGCGTGATTACCGCGATGAAGGAGAAAATCTTGGCATATTTAGATTGGGTTCAATGGCCAGCGATGGTGGTGACAGTGTTTGCCGCGTGGTTGATCGGATCTCAACGGCCAGCGAGACGAATGACAGGATTTGTATGCTTCAGCTTGAGCAATGTGCTCTGGGCGATTTGGGGGGTGTACGCGGAAGCGTATGCCCTGATCGTCCTGCAGATTTGTCTTTTCCTCATGAACCTACGCGGGTTCAAAAAAAACCTCGAAGGTCAGTAGGGAAAAACGAACTACTCCATGAATTTTCATGCGCGAATCAAATTCAACCTCGGCAATCCCTTACGATGCGCGGTAGCCATTGACATTTTTTGTGAAGCCACGGGCGTTCATGCCCAAAAGTACGCACTCGACCAGGATCAATGCATTGGCGTTCGAATGCAGTTCCCAGATTACCCAGAGAGCATTAGTCGCTACGAAGCCGTGAAGGCGATCATCCGCTGACATGGCTGTTGAGACCCAACGAACTAGGCTGAAATTACCGTCACGACCATCGCAGGCCATTGCACGAGATAGATGTATCCCATTTCTGGATCTTCCCTGTTCTTTTGATTCATGGAACGGCGTCGCCCCCCCCTTCGGACTGAAAGGTCGTAGATTCCAGCGCCGCGCCGAGAGACATCAAATAGTCGCCGAAGCCACCCCGACATTTGTAGTCCTTGCGAGCACTTGTAATTACCGGATTGGTTGCTGTCCAGACAACGTGTGCACTGATCCGTTCTAGATCAGCGACCAAGTGGACATCTTCGTGGGCAACCAGAGGTTGGAATCCGCCCGTGCTTCTATACGCTGCGGCGCTCAGTCCGAGATTGGCGCCGTGGATGTGCCGATGGTTCTCGATAAACTGGTAGCTCTGCATGTATCTGGAACGAACCAATTCCCCATGCTCACTCCAACTATCCACTTCGACAGTTCCACATACCGCGTCAGCCAAGAACTCCATCTGACGGACAAGCCACTCAGGCGGAACGACAGTATCGGCATCAGTGAACGCCAACCATTGGGCTCCGGCGCTGAGCAGTTCTTCGGCTCCCGTAGCTCTTGTCTTACCGACGTTGCGAAAAGAGACCTTAAGCGTGGTGACTTGCATAGCGCAAACCAACCTGCCGGTGTCGTCTGAGCAGTCGTCCAAGACGACAAGCACGCTGACCTGTTGACCTCCAAGTCCTGGATGCTTCGCGGCGAGTAAGACGGACGAGAGGCAGGCGGTGATGTGCTTCTCTTCATTATGGGCGGGTATCACGACACCGATCATTGACGTTCCTCGATATGCGAAGCTTGTGGTCTCCAACTATCGACACGGCTATCTGTGAGAAGGTTTAAAGAATGTCTGTGGCATCCCGCAAAATTGTCTCTGGAAGGCGGCAGACCTCTAAATTGTGGATACACTCAGAACGTAACTTCGGACGCGTCGGCTTTTGTGCCCGACTAAGGAATTGAAGAGTGAATGTTAATTGGGCAGGGATATTACCGATCCAAGGAGCGATTATTGTCGTCGAAGACGACCCAATGTTGCGCTCGTTGATGGTGGATATTGTGGCTGAGATAGGCGCAAAGGCATTGGCATTCGAGGCTGCTGATGATGCATTAACCTATCTTTTGCAAGCGCATGGCCAATGCTGCCTCGTGATCGCTGATCACGGCGTACCGGGGCAAATCCAAGGAACAGAGTTCGTTGAAATGGTTAGGGGTAAATGGCCCTCCATCGGGGCAATTTTGACATCTGGGTATTTGCTTGACCCCGCGACGGTGCCGCCTTCAACTATTTATTTGCATAAGCCTTGGTCTCTGGACGACTTGGTCGTCGCGGTAGCGTCTCTCCTTCAGCCTGGCCACCCCATCCGTAAAATTTGAGCCTCTCCAATCGGCACGACATTAGGCTCTTACGCGCTCGGTTGGCGATCAGAGTCGAACCTTTGCCATGCCATCAAAGACTGCCGCTGAACGATGGAGGTTGCCTTACATCAGCCTACCCTCGGCAAACCCACGCGCATCGCTGTCGCTCTCATGTAACAGCGTGGGGCAAGCGGCCATTTCAGCCCGAAGCTCACCAATCAAATGTGCAATCGCACGACTGGACGTCAGATTTCTGGTCGTCACTGCGGTAACCAAAAGATCAACGCGCCCAGTGGATGGGTCGAACACTTTGATCATTAGGGATCCATCCGGATTCACAGTGCAAATGCAGGAAAGAGGTAGAAAACCGCATTCGATGAGGTGGCGTAACTCAAGAATGGAAATCACGACGTTCGTCCTTAGGGTCAAGGTTTGGTAATGCAGTTCTATGAAGAATAGTTTTTCTGCAGACATAGCGCGACTAGCAGCTTGCTCTTATCGAGTCTAAAAGCTCCGTTAGCCCTTGGTGTTGAACTCGAACATCAATCGCATCGTCTTGCGCAAAGGCGAGGCCAAAGCGTAAGCCCTCAAACCGTGTTCGTCTTAAGGACATTGCCATGCCAATCAAGTGCATATGGAAAACCTGGACATCGTAAGAGGTCGTTTCGTGAACGAGGCAGATGCCTGTTCATAGGATCACTTGCCTCTCGCGTGAACCTTTCGATGATCTTGGCGCCAATCCCATAGAAAGCGGTAGAGCGATTCTTAAAGTCCTGACGATCGGTACTCGCCTCTACGATATTGCTCCCCCCCAAGCATATTCGTTTGCTGAGTTGTGAGCCAAGGCTCGGATCGCAGTATTGGCCGGCAATATCGAAATCAAGCCCCGAAAGATTCGGGGCTTGATGAGGTCATGTGGCATCAGGGTTTGCGTCCTCCACCTCCGCTCCCCCCATCGTCCTTGCGTCCCATTTCAGAGGACTTATCGTTGTCATCGGAAAGACTGCTGTCGCGCCCGCTCCCTTTTCCACCGCTGGACGATTGATCAGCCTTGTTGGGTTGTTGTCCGCCTGAAGCGTGGCCGCCTTTTTGGCCTGGTTTGGACATGTTTTCTTTATCGTCGGCAAATTCGCCTCCGCGATTTGTACCCTGTCCGCCTCCGGACTTATGATCGCTATCGCGGGATTGTTGTCCGCCGGAAGCTTGGCCACCTTTTTGGCCTGCTTCAGACGCGCGTTGTGGATCGTTGGCAAAATTTCCGCCAGAGGCTTCTCCACCTTTCTTACCGGCTTCAGAAGCCTTGTCCTGGTTATTAGAAAAATTGCCTGGATTTTTGTTTCCAGTATTGGCCATTTTTGCTCACCTCTACATCGTTAGTACGAGCATTGGCTCGTCTAATTCGGAGGACGCACAAAATAGAAAGTTTGAACGGAAATATGGGGCTCGCGACGAGTGGAATTGGATATTTGGTTCCATTGAAAAAGCATGCATTCGATGGACGGCGTGTCCTTAATTGACGTGCAACTGAATCGGATTTTTTCAGACCAAAAGGATCGATGTTTACTAGGCTTAATAACTCGTAGAAGCCTTCCATGCATCACACTCAGGCGGTCAATCGATGACTGAACACATCGTGCATTTTCATTGCCAGATCGATCAGGGAACGACTGAGCGCTTCCGGGACTGCTGCCTTGAAGCCATCGATCAAGGCGCCACCTCCTTGCTGCTCAATCTTTCTACAAGCGGGGGTAGCACTAACTGCGGCTTTGCCCTCTACACGTTCCTGAAGTCGTTGCCGGTACCGCTATGCGCGATCAACGCGGGCAACATCGAGTCAATGGGCATCATCATGTTTTTGGCGGCAGGCCGACGTATCACCTCGCCCCACTCACGCTTCCTGATTCATCCGATGAATTGGTATTTCAGCCAAAAATCCGTCGACCATCAGCGCTTGCGTGAATACCTGTCGAGCCTCGACAACGACCTCGCGCGTTACGGGCAAATTTTCACACTCGAAACTGCTGACGCAGAGACCAAGCTCGATATTTTTCATTGCCTTTCAGCAGAAGAAAAAGTCATCGCTGCACACGAGTCTCTGGCCTACGGGATTGCGCATGAGATGAAGCAAATGATGTTTGCAGATGATGTCAAACATTGGAAAGTCAGTGGTGGATAATCGGAGCGCCCTCCTCACTCCCTGATTGGGACAGCAGGCTTGGATCCATAGCCCTGAGAAGAAAAAGGCGCGCGCTGACGCTTGACGCAATGGAGAAGCCATTCAGATTGCTGTTCGCCGCTTCATCACGACTATGAAGCTATGACGAGGCATTTGGATATAGTGGACACCACCGCTCCTAAGGCGATGGCGTTAGGAAGACGTATTTACCAGACGCTTACGGTATTGCGAGCGTGCCAGGCGTTTATTCAGGATTCATTCATGGCTTCTTGTTCGGTGATGCGTTCGACAAGGGGCTGACATTCAAGATGGGGCAGACGCATGTGCAGCGATACCTTCCAGAGCTTCTCGATCATATCGAAACTGGACGCCTTGCCCCGGAGGTAATCATCAGCCATCGAATGCCGCTGGAACAGGCTGCTGAGGAATACAAGATTTTTGACAAGAAAGAGGAGGATTGCAGGAAGGTCATCCTGACTCCGGGTGACGATCACGTAGTGTTACCAGTGAGCGACTCTAGCGCTGGAGTTCTGGCTACGTAGGTTGAGTATCAGTTGGATATATCTGAGATGAATCATTATCGAGAGCCGTAAGTTCAAACATCTTGCGGCTCGATCTAAAAGCGATCCTCAGCTCCTGGCGCAATCGTCGGGGCCGGGCCGTTTGAAATCGTTGCCTATGACATTCCTGAAGGGCTAAGAATTAACCCGTCGATTTACGAGGGTTAGCAGCACGAGGAAACGTCCTTTTTTCCTCAAAAGTACCGTCCTCCTTATGGATCTTGAGCGACACTGTCTTGCCCTGGAGGAATCACTGGCAATAGCAGTGATTTCCGCCTGGCGCATCCTGGATGCTCTCTGCGCGCCTTCCTTGATAAACGTCCAGATCTTAGCGTTGCAGGTCGTGACTTATGCATGGCTCTTCCGAGGTTTCCGTGAGCAACTGATCCACTACTTGCGATAGAGCGGCATGGACATTCTCTCCGTCACGTAAGACTCGCTCGTAGACGTTCCTCTGTCGCTCCGCACTGGTACCGTCTCGGAGAATTCGGCGAGCTTGAGAAAAAACAGTCTCCACTCGCATCTTCCGCGCCTCTTCGCCAAGAATCTGTTCCGCCAATGAAAGCCATTGCTCTGCAGAGAAGAGTCGGTCGTAACCTTCAATAATGAATGATGAATGGATTCCAAAACGTTTCGCCCGCCAGCGATTTTCTTTAAGTACCCATTGGGATGCATGTGAGTAAGCCAATCCTGGGCGAGGTTGATCAATTGCGTAGGCGACCAGCAATCGAAAAAATGACGCAATGCATAAGGCTTCGTCCAAGCGTGGGCAAGCATCCGTAATGCGTAATTCAATGGTCGGATACCTGGCAGCGGGCCGTACTCCCCACCAACACTCGCCGGCATGCCTGATGGTTCCGGTACGGATCAGCAAGGCGATGTAAGCGTCATAGGCAACCTCATCTTTGAAGAATTCAGGAATACCCATCCTCGGCCATTCATCACAGGCCGTTTGGCGATAGCTCATGAAGCCGCTGTCGGCGCCGTCCCAAAAAGGTGAGGAGCTGCTCAGTGCGAGCAATAACGGCGTCCACGGCAAGACTTCATTCATCACTTGGATGCGATCCAGGTGACCCGGAACCTCAACATGCACATGCAGACCAGATAGCAGACTACGCCGAGCGACGCGCTGGTAGTCTTCAAACAGCTGCAGAAAATGATTTTGGTCAGTGGCCTGTTGCATACGCCAGTCAGCCAAGGGATGACTCCCTGCACTAAGCACTGCCAGGCCAAAAGATTCAAGCGTACGCCGCAGCCTTCTGCGAGCAGTAACCAGGTACTCCTCAGCTTCTGGCACGCTGGTAAATATGGGGGAAGCCACTTCGATTTGCCCCTGGAACATCTCATAGGCAAAGCACTGGCCCATTTCCAACTTGCACTCCTCAATCGAAGTACAGGGTGGCCGCTCGCACATACGTCGAGTGTCCAGATCGGTGATGAAATATTCCTCTTCGATGCCGAACTTAAAGTGTTGATTCATCGATGCGCCCTCGGCTTTCACAAAGGCCGTTATGGAGCCGTTCTCACCATCAACCGACGCACTGTCGCCTCACATTCTGAAACTCCAGTTCGATGGCTTAAGTGATAATCCTCTCCCGCTACTGCGCGCAAAAAAGCCTGATCAGCCTCGATTCTTAAGTCTCGCCACTCTTCCCAACTGACTAACCCCTGGCGATCCATTTCGTCCGATTGTCGAAGCAGCTCTTCATGATATGCATCAGGAGACTCCATGCGCAGTGCGATGTCTTCGAGCGCTTGGTGCCAGGAATCCAATGCACGAAGTCTTTGTTCCTGAGCCGGCGTCAGCAGGTTTCTGAAAGAGTTCATGGCCGTGGAATCCTGAGTTATTTCTGAATGGATCAACAACGTACGAACTGGGTTCATGAGTACCGACAAGAGGTGTTACCCAAGCGCTAAGTGGACTTGCCCCTACAAAACCGGACACCAACTCCCCGTTAAATTGATGCAGCTGCCAAGCGCCTGAGCGATACGACTTCGGCGTAGATGCCGAAGGATAGAAAGACAGCCCCATCAATGTGTACGCCTTTTGGTCATGTCGACGGAACATTGTTTACAACCCGTCCTCTATCGCAACACCAGCCGAACCTGAGGATGTCACCATGATTCACTCACTAACCGGTATGAAGCCAGGCGAGCGTTACGCCGTCGAAAGCCTCGAACGCACTCGTAATTTTTCAGGCTTCTTTCTCGATGGAAAGTATTTCCTGGAGCCCGAGTTAATGACCGCCGTCGGGTGGCTGGAAGGTCAGCAATTTTTGTATGACGAACTTGACCCTTCAGGTGAACCGGTGTTTCCAAATCGGGTCGCTGGCACCATCGAAGACCTGACATTAACCTTGGCCGATGGTGCACGTCTGAGGTTGAATCAGGTGCGCTATACAGCCCGAGTGGATCCCCCCACACAAAGAATCAACGCCACCCCTGATCTTTACCATCGCAAGGCGTCTGGGCCACTCTGTGACAAACTGGTGGTCATCACCGGGGCATCAAGCGGCATAGGTCGTGCGGCGGCACATGCGTTCGCCAGCGAGGGCGCCCGTCTGGTGCTTGGTGCTCGCGATGAAGCGGCGCTTGCCGAGGTCGTCGAAGAATGTGCTGCACGCGGTGCCACAGCCCTACCCGTCCGAACTGATGTGACAAACAGCGAACAAATGCGAGCGTTGGCCGATCAAGCTGCCGCTTTTGGTGGCGGTCGCATCGACATCTGGATCAACAATGCAGGCGTCGGTGCGGTGGGCAACTTCGAGGAAACACCTCTTGAGGCTCATGAGCAGGTGCTGCAAACGGATTTGCTCGGTTATCTGCGCGGCGCCTATGTGGCCTGGCCTTACTTCAAGGCGCAAAAAAACGGCATTTTGATCAATACCCTTTCACTCGGGAGCTGGGTCGCACAACCCTATGCAGCAGCTTACTCGGCCAGCAAATACGGCCTGCGCGGCTTGAGCGAAGCGTTACGTGGTGAACTGAATGAATATCCCGATATCCATGTCTGCGACATCTATCCAGCCGTAATGGACACTCCGGGATTTCGTGACGGGGGGAATTTCACCGGTCATGCCCTTAAGCCACCGCCCCCCATTTATGATCCGCATCTCGTCGCCCAAGCTATGGTTGCTTGCGCGTTACGTCCTAGGCCGAGTACCACCGTGGGTGGTGCCGCCACGATGGCGCGGTTAGCGCACTTTTTGGTACCGGGTTTTCCCTTTCTGTATGGATGGTTGACTCGTATGGGGCTTGAGCACAGCCCGCAGTCGGCATCATCATCAGGCAACCTTTTCGCGCCGCCAAGCGGTCAACGTCGCGTTGAAGGTGGCTGGCGTGCAGCCAAGCAGAGGCCTTACTTGCTATTGGCAGTCGGCGCAACGCTATTAATTGGCGGAGCTCTGTTTGCGCTCAATCGTCATGGACGGCGAGAACGTGCACTCTACGAAGAGGATGATTAGGGGCATGGAACTGCGCGGCCGGCATTGTCAGAGGCGCTGCCAGCATCCCTGACAGCCAGGCCGCTGCTTATTTTTTGGAACCTCCAGGCATTACAGCACCAAGAATCTGCTTGGCGGTTTGCACAATGACACCAGCTTCATCCGGATCGCCTTGCAGCAAGGTCGAGGCAAATTTCTTCGCCTGTTCCAATTTGATATGCGGCGGGAGTGGCGGCACATTCGGGTCAGTCTTGAATTCGATCAGCACAGGAGTATTTGAAGCAAATGCTTTTTCCCAAGCATCGGCAACGTCCTCTTCGCGATCTACAAAAATGCCCTTCAGCCCGATGGAAATGGCGAACAGGTGATAAGGAACGTCGGGAATGTTTTGCGAGGCTTCGAATTTTGGATCGCCTTCCATGACTCGCTGCTCCCATGTGACCTGATTGAGGTCTTCATTATTGAAAACAGCGCAAATCCATTTTGGGCTTTCCCATTGCCGCCAGTATTTGGCGACGGTGATCAACTCGGCCATGTTGTTCATCTGCATCGCACCATCCCCGACCAGGGCAATCACGGTGCGTTCTGGGTGAGCGAATTTCGCCGCAATCGCATAGGGTACGGCGGCGCCCATGGATGCCAGGCCACCAGAAAGCGAACACATCATGCCGCTCCGAATCTTCAAGTCACGCGCGAACCAGTTGGCGCACGACCCTGAGTCGCTGGTGATGATGGCGTGCTCCGGAAGGCGTGGTGACAGTTCGTAAACCACCCGTTGCGGGTTGATCGGATCAGCCTTGACCAAGGCGCGTTTTTCCAATGTTTTTTCCCAGGTGGCGCGCCAGCCTTCGACCTTTTTACGCCACTTGCGTGGGGTCTTGTGCTCCAGCAACGGCAGCAACGCCGCCAGAGTCTCGGCCGCATCGCCCACCAGGTTAACCTCCATCGGATAGCGCAAGCTCAGCATGTCAGGTTGAAGATCAATCTGGACACCGCGCGCCTGGCCTTCTCTAGGCAGAAATTCGGAATAAGGGAAGCCTGACCCGATCATCAGCAAAGTGTCGCACTCAGTCATCAACTTGTAGCTGGGCTCGGTGCCGAGCAGGCCGATGCTGCCGGTGACCCACGGTAAATCGTCGGGCAGTACCGCTTTACCGAGCAAGGCCTTGGCGACACCAGCGCCGAGCTTCTCGGCAATTGCAATGACTTGATCAGTTGCAGCCAATGCGCCAGCGCCCACCAGGAGGGCGACCTTTTCGCCGGCATTCAGCACATCCGCCGCTCGCTGTAGATCCGCCTCATAAGGAACGACTTTCGGTTTGCTATATCCGACCCCTGAATGGACTGTGCCGTGTTCTCTGCCTGGCGCTTTGTACTCGGCCTCCTGCAAGTCATTGGGCAAGATCAGCGCGGTCACCCGCCGCTCGCCAATTGCGGTACGCACCGCCCGGTCGACCAAGTGCCGGACTTGCGACGGCGTCGAGGCTTGTTGCACGAATGCACCGGCGACATCCTTGAACATCGACAGCAAATCCAGCTCTTGCTGATAGTGTCCCCCAAGCGCCGCACGCGCTTGTTGGCCGACGATGGCCAACACCGGCATGTGATCCATCCGCGCATCGTAAAGGCCGGTGATCAAATGCGAAGCGCCGGGGCCAGAGGTCGCAATGCACACGCCCAGCTCTCCCGTGAACTTGGCATGAGCGGAAGCCATGAACGCAGCCATTTCTTCATGCCGGGCCTGAATGAATTCGATCTTGCCTTGGGCACGCCTCAGCGCACCAAACACACCGTTGATACCGTCACCCGGATAACCAAAAATCCGTGTGACGCCCCATTGGCTGAGTCGTTCAACCAGAAAATCGCTGACTGTCGTTGTCATTAAGACCCCTCGTCTTTCATCGATGCGTAGAAAGCTTCTAGAACCGCAGGTGCAGGTCACCCAACCTTGTCGTTGTCCTGTTCAGGCGTTTCAATACCGAGCTCTTCTTCAGGGACTTCGTGCGGGTATCCAGGCAACCCTCGGGGAACATTCGGCCCTTGACGTTGGCTTATCGAATTCCTTTTCTCGTCCAATCCGTAGTGGCATTCCGATCTTCATCACGGCCAGCCGTGCCTGGCACGCGGCCGTCATCATTGCGGTTGCCCGGATCCTCTATGGGTTTGCCCGGGGTAGTAGATGGCGACGTTTTCATAGATGCCTCCAATACAAGGTCATGAGACTCTTTGGAGACACCGTCGGCGCCAGAGTGCAGCTCAATTGACGAATGGTGTCCGCGACTTTCATCACCGATTCTTTCGTTAGAAAAAACCGAAATCCAGGTTGCAGCGTTGATGACACTTCTGAGATCGACGCACCCTCCGAACAGTAGTGCATAGTGACGGCAGACATCTTGCCTAACGCGGTATTCTCCGCCATTCACAACCATTCGCTCTGAGCCTTTCAAGGTGATCGTCGGCGCTCCCACAGGGGATAGCGCAAGACGTGAGTGAACGCCTCTCGCCGCTTCTACTTAAGCCCAATGTGAAGGGGTAGTCACTTGGCAAAAAACTCTGAAAAAATGCCGGAACTCCCGTTAAAAATCCTTGGTCAAAAACTTGGTGTGGCAAGCCCCCGAGAAACGAAAATGAATAATAAAGAACTCATCGATAAGCCTCCGGTTGTTGCCCATCGCTCATGGTTAAAAAAACTAGGGCCCGGCCTTATCACAGGTGCAGCGGATGATGATCCAAGCGGTATAGCAACCTACTCGCAAGCAGGCGCGCAATTTGGCTTTAATACACTCTGGACATTGTTTTTCACTTTCCCCCTGATGGTCGGTATTCAGATCATCAGCGCCAAAATAGGCCGAGTCAGCGGGCACGGACTCGCTACCAATATCCGTCGCCATTATCCACGGCCTTTGTTATATGGCATCGTCATCCTTTTGATGTTTGCCAATACCATCAACATTGCGGCAGACATCGCTGCAATGGGTGCTGCTCTGAAACTGTTGATAGGCGGATCGTCGCACTTTTATGCCGTCGGCTTTGGCTTAGTTTCGCTGCTACTGCAGGTGTTCATTCCATATAAACGCTATGTGCGGGTACTTAAATGGCTGACACTCGTGTTGTTGGCTTATGTGGGCACTATGTTTGCAGTACACATTCCGTGGGGTGAGGTCGCTCACCGGACGTTCTGGCCCCACATGTCCTTGAAGGCGGAATACATAACCATGGTGGTTGCGATTTTTGGTACAACCATCAGCCCCTATCTCTTTTTCTGGCAAGCATCACAGGAAGTTGAAGACGTGGAGGCTGACCCCAAAGCGCAGTCACTGATTGATGCCCCAAACCAGGCGCGAGCCAGCTTTACTCGTATCAACATTGACACAGTAGTGGGAATGGGTATCTCTAACATCATTGCGTTTTTCATTATGTTGACCACCGCTGTCACGCTAAATATGCATGGCATCACCGAGATTCAATCGTCCGAACAGGCAGCCAATGCATTACGACCGATTGCGGGCGAGTTTGCATTTTGGCTGTTCAGTTTAGGTATTATTGGCACGGGTCTGTTAGCGGTTCCCGTCCTGGCCGGTTCTGCTGCTTATGCAGTAGCCGGCACATTTCGATGGAAGAATAGTTTGGCGGCCAAGCCTGAAACAAACAAAGCGTTTTATAGCATTATCGCTGCGGCAACATTGTTGGGCGTGTTGATCTGCTTTGCACCGATTGACCCCATCAAAGCATTGTTTTGGAGTGCAGTTGTCAATGGTGTGATTGCGGTGCCTGTCATGTTTATCATGATGTTGATGGCATCGCACAAAGAAATAATGGGCTCGTTCATCATTCATCCCGGGCTGAAAGTATTGGGCTGGAGCTGCACTGTTGCGATGGCGTGTGTCGTCATAGGTATGTTCTGGGGCATGGTTTCAGCATAAATCCCTTCTCTGAAACTTAGTCCCTTGCTTCAGTCATAGCCAGTAGGGAGCTCATCAGAAAATTTGCAGCTTGGGGCGTCAGCTGTTGCACTCAAGGCTTGGCCCGGTGAGTCTCTGACCTCTCTCATTTCGCTCAGTGCCCGAGATATGAGTTCTCCGACTTAAAGGATATGAGAGTTCAGTAGCGATGACTCATTGAGATGAAAACTCCAAGCGGCATAGGATGGTTTTGCGGTACGTTTTTCGGACATATCCTCTTATGGCTTTCGCTTCCGTTTGCCGCCTACTTTTGCTTTGAGATATGACTTCGGGCCTACAAGGCAAAGCTTGATACCGGGGCCGCTGAACAACCGCCGTTATGATCGCCATGTGGTTGAAGCTTTTGATTTTTATCAAACCCACAACGAGCACGCATCATCCGAATCAAGATGTGTTAGGCAGACGCTTACGTTTTATTCTAGTAGTAGCTTTCAAGGCTTCCCACTAGCAATAACAGACCTAGACCGCCATCCGGACATTGGAACAAGCTCTATCCTATTTGCCTCGAGAGCTTTTAACTTACACAGTGCGAGTAACGATTAACTCCACAGCCGCAATTCGATCCACATTTTCGTATCCTGGCTCCAGCAGTTCCTCTCCGAATACATCAGGATCGAGCTCTCGGTAACGCCAAGCTAGCGTTGGCTGCTCCAGCGTTTCTTTCACTGATGCGAAAAATGGATCGTGGCCATCAACAATTGCAACACCGGTATACAGAACCAATGATCCACCTTTGGATAACCGCTCCACTGATTCGTGAACGATCCTCACGGAGAGATCGGCGCCTAATGTGTCACCGCCATGCCTATAAGCGCGCTGCTTTGAATCCTTCATATAAGGTGGATTGGCAACGATTAAATCGAACTTTCCTTCCACCTCACTGAGCACATCACTTAGGTGGCAAACCACGTTACTCAAGCCTGCCAGCATGGCATTGACTCGAGTAAAACTGAGCGCTTTGGGATTGATATCTACAGCAAAGACGTCCACATGTGGGTTCGCTTCAGCAATGAGCATCGCACCCGCGCCTGTACCGCACCCGATGTCAACAGCGCGGCGAATAACGAACGTGTTCAAGCTTAAATGCCGACCTATCGATTGAGCAAAACGATAGGTATCTGGGCCGAAGAAAACGGAGTCTTCTTGGGTTGTCGGAAATGCTGAATGCACTAACAAAAAATTATCTAGAGACGACCATCGTACGGTGCTTTTGAGTTTTTCTAGGTCGCACTCAAGCGCCCCGCTAGCAACCAATACTTTCTCATCGTTCGGTGGCAGCAGACCACGTTCGAACGATCTATTCCAACCAAACGCATCACGGAGCGTTTTGCCTTGGATGTGACCTGCCCTCTCGTTTACTCGTTGATGAGTGAGTGGAGTCGGCGTAATGAAGGTATACCCATATTCCCGTAATAGGTTACCTAGCTGCAGCAGTGCTGACTCTAGGATGGAGTGGTCAACGAGCCCCTCTCTTTCAAGGTCTTGATCATGGCCATTCATGCAGGCCGCCCTTTCACACTTTCGCTCATCACCTTGACGAACTCCCTCGTGGCATAAAGCCCAACCGGTGTTGCATGCACTGCCGGACGCATAAAGTCCTTTAGCACTGACATCCGCTCATTGGGAAGACATTGCTCAAGCTGATTGAGCAACTCCAGGAGGTCTGGGTCGGCTTTATCCATCGACGAGTGCAATTCGGGAGTTTCCTGTTTCCCCAGTGCCTTACTCCTAAACTGATAGCGAAACGTGCTGGCAGTCGTGCTTTTCGGATCGTCCTGGACTTCCAGCAATTGGTTACCTGCAATCCAGTCCCAAAGTAACTGCCTTTCGTAACCATTGAAAACGCCGAACATAGGAGCTCCAGCGCCGCTGACCAACTGCCAAAATCGACTACTGGAAGGATCCTCATTGCGCTTGATCCACCCTCTTTTTTGCAAAGCTTCAAGAAACGATGGAATCTGATCGGGCTTAGCCAACCACTCATTTACCGTCATGCCCTCGAGCCGGCAGTAGTCCGAATGCATGTGCTGCCCGAAAGACCGCTTGCGTTCGAGCATGGAGATGACCTCCTGCTCCAGATCGAATGATCGAATGATAGCTAATGAGCCAATGCCTAGTTCATTGAGCTTGTATCCTCGCATCACCCGGCGATAAAACTCATCGCGTTCCGACCCCATGGGCATCAGCGAGAGCACACTCTGAGCAGCCTTGCGTGCATGACCGGTGCTGGCGTTATCAATCGTTACGTGCAAGGTGAAATAGTATGGGTCTATCCCCAGCTCATTCAATTCGAATGCGGTGATTAGCAAGTGCAATGGAAGCTGTTCATAACCCAGGTTGTAACCCATGACTTCAGGCAGGAAATCCGCTCCCTGATGTCCTAGAGCGAGCTGTATGGCGCCCTGGACGTAGTAGATGTCCGCCAATGTATCGCAAGGGGCACAGTCCATATCTGCTAATAGTTTTCTGTACAAAGACACATGATTGAGAGCGGGATCACCGTCACCTAACTCCTCTAGATAAGTCCGAATCAGGCCACGAAATCGGTAATCCGCCCAATGAGGCAACATTCCGTATAACCAAGCACCATCCACGAGCTTTGTGGGCGAGACATGCTGAAGGAAATACATTGCATGACTGCGCCCCTTGAAAAATCGCCGAGGAGAACCCGCGTGGCGTTCCCGCAGGTATTCCGAGTATTGATCGGCGACTTTCGCGACACCACGACCTATCCAGTTTTCAAGCTGTTCTGGAGCAGGGACATCACAGCTCTCGCTTGAGGCTCGCGCTAGTTCTCGCTTGAGGAAATCGGCAACGCCGACAGGCTGCAACTGCACGCTTGGCTGCATCAAAGCATCGTAGACGGATTTTGCTGGTTTGCTGCCGTCTACCTTGGCCCTATCCACAGGCGTGCCTATTAGTGTCTGAAGGGATGTCATAGGTCACCTAGAAGTGTAAAAACTTAAAAATCTCGGCCATATCTACTATGCCGCTCTACCTAATACGATTCGCCGCATATCAGAAGATTCATTGAGATTCACTGCTGCCAGGGTTTGGTCATCGACGCAACGAGAGGCTCTGTGCCGGTGTGAATCCAACCGTAATGAAGGCCCATTAGCGGTGCCAAGATTTAACTGACAAGGGATCTTGGGACGCGGGATCTGCCTACCGAGGTGATCGAGCCCCAAGCTTTTGGGCCAGGAGTGGCGGCGCCCCTGGAGCCCAGAGCAAAAACTGGCCATGGCTCGCGAGAGTCTTGAGCCAAGGACAAAGCGTTTCGGTGGTCGCTCGGCGCAACGGCATCAATGCCAACCAGCTGTTCCTGTGGCGCAAGCTTTATCAGGATGGCAGCTTGTCGGCGGTGTGAAAACCAACGATACGCGCTGGTGCTCGGACGGCTTTGAGTTCCGGTGCGAGGACGGCGCCAAACTGAGACCTTCGCTCTGGACTGCTGTGATCGCGAAACCATCGGCTGGATCGCGAGCCCGACCAGGTAAAAGCGGTGATGATATGCTGGAAAGCGTGGAGAAGCGCTTTGGTGATCAACTGCCCGCCACGCCGGTGCAATGGCTCAGCGATAACGGCTCGGCCTACACCGCCGAACAGACGCGCCTGTTTGCCCGGCAGATCGGTTTGCAACCGGTGACGACCCCCGTTCGCAGCCCGCAGAGCAATGGCATGGCCGAGAGCTTCGTGAAAACGATCAAGCGAGATTACGTGGCGCACATGCCCAAGCCGGATCGAGAAACGGCGTTGCGTAACCTGGCAATTGCCTTCGAGCATTACAATGAGCAGCATCCGCACAGCGCCTTGAACTATCGCTCACCGAGGGGGTTCAGGCGCTTGGCAACCGCATCAATTTAACAGGGAGTTGGTGTCCGGTTTTGTTGGGGGCATCCCTCTTTCAATGCTCAAGCGCATAACGACGACAGTGCTCCAAATAACCTCTCTCATGACTCCCAACCAGTTGAACGACACTCGACCAAAGCCAAGAAGGTGCTTCCAGAGTCCTTGAACGACAAGCCTGTAGGTCGCTAATCCAGGAAGACCGAGTAGCCATTTCCATCTGCCTTGCATGAGCAATCCCCACCACTCTTGCGAGGTACCCAGCCGCAAGCATCGCATCCCGTTGGCTTAATTGATCGAGCTCTAGTTTCATATCCTGCGGGAGGAGCTCGCGGATAAAGAATCCGTGGTCGAGCAGCCGCGCCGCAATCATGCGATTTCCAAGGGCTGGCGAAAGAGACCTAGCCCCTTCGACCACTCGTTTACCGTTATCCCTTGGCATGGCCGCCCTGGCAGCGCGAGGGGCCGCCGCACTCACAGCTTCCTTGATATCAAGCAGACAATATTCTTGATCATCCTCATCGCCGACTCCCAATAGCACCGCGTACCGCTTTAGTCCCAGCGAGCTGCAGCCTTTGACCCAGTACGCAGAGTCCAGCATTTCCACATAGTGATCCTTTGACCTGCCCTTAAGCGCGGTTACCAACGTATGGATTTCAGGTGTGGAGCAAAGCGCCTCCAGAGCGTCACGCTCAGATGTTGAGAGTGACCAAAAACGCTTTCCAAGAGGAATGGTTGGCCGGGTGTCTTCAATGCGCTCTTGAGCCAGATGCTTCCACGTCCGCTGTACCGCGCTGCGCATACCGGCCTTTACCTGGGCAGGTCGGGGAGGCTCTTCATCAACATCGCCTTCAAACGCAAGCTCATATCCACGCATCATTTCCTCAAGCATTCGCGCGGTTGCCACCCCAGGTAGATCTGACCCTCGAGCCGCCGTCGCTAAAGACAACGCTAGCCTGACCAGATCGTGCGCGGGATTGCCAATGACGGTCTGATCAAGATCACGAATATGTATGTCAA
Organism: Pseudomonas sp. ASL7; assembly: GCF_056680375.1. Lineage (NCBI taxonomy): Bacteria > Pseudomonadati > Pseudomonadota > Gammaproteobacteria > Pseudomonadales > Pseudomonadaceae > Pseudomonas > Pseudomonas sp. ASL7. The sequence goes on from NZ_CM155279.1 coordinate 1,642,444, forward strand.
TTCGTCCTTTCAAATCGCCAGTCGGCCCCAAGTTCCCCGCATGGCAATCTCCACAAATCCAAACTGCGGGCCCACTTGGAAGACGCCGCCCGGACTGGCTATGCAGCCACTCATAGAACTGCACCGTGCTGCCTCGAACGTAGGCATGTGCGGATCTGGCCATCTTAAGATTTCTAAGCTGGGAAAGTGGTTCTAATCGTGCGGACGGACGAGGGGTTTTCATGAGGAATTCTTAGAGGGCTGAGATCTGTTGACTCACTCCTCGTCTTAGATGTTTCAAAAAATTACAGCGCATCACGTGAACTAGAGGTTCTCAACGAGGAAGACACGCCGCAGTGGGCACGCGGTAGGGATGGCAGTTGCCGCCACCCCCGCACCGATCCGTACGTGCGATTCACTACACCACCTACTGCTCACCCGCTGCCCCGCATAGATGAGCGCGTTGCACTGTCATAAATTGTCTCAGCTTAAGCCCCTCCCGTTCTTGAAATCGTCTCCTTTTGCCGGTACTTGTAGTACACCAATCTCATGCAGGGAGCGCATCCATGCAAGCAAGATTCAGAGTAATTGAGGCCAGCACACTGGACGATGGCAGCAAGCGATACAGGGTCGTTGATCTTGTAGAGGGAGGTTCTGCTAGCAAGCATGGCGTGTTCAAGGTTAGGACACAGGCAGACGCGGTTTGTTCGACATTGAACGCTGAGCATCCGAGGCAGGCGGGAGCGCGTGATGCTGCATTGCGTAGCGCCTACTGATTCGGTGCATTTGATATTGCTATCTGTTTCTCCTTGTACCCCATCACTCAAAGGAAAGCAGAGTGTTCAAACGCAAAGATCCGCCCTCCCGTATGACCTATCTCCTCTTGATCGCATTGATGCCGTGCCTGATCCTCTCCGGCCTATGGAAGCAAGGAGACCTGAACCTGCAGACTGCCTCGGTTGCACTCACCGTCAACGCGCTTTTCTACTTGAATCTGAAGTTCATACAAGACTTCTTTCGTGCTGGCTGGAGCCGTGAGTACGAAGAGAAACTCGCATTTGAGCTCTCAACTCGCTCGTGATGACCTGTCTTCGAAAGAGCGTGGCCACCTAAAGCGGAAACTGGCCCGCCTACCTAATCGCTACCACCTCGTCACTTCGCCAGATGCAACCTACAGTAAGATCAACGCCATTGGCTCTCTCCTATACGCAAGTACAAAGGTTCTAAAAGCGATGATGCGTTGATCAAAATTCCATAACTAAGAAATATCGGATCGTAAGATTTAAGGGACGTAGGAACCATGTCACTGGATGTCGCTTACAGTATTGAAGCAGACGATTATGTTGACCTGACCGAGCCTGTGACCTCTATTGGTCAGGTGTCATAACGAGTAACCAGGCCCACTACCGTTCCTTCCCCTACCCACATTGAAAGGATACTGTAGTGGACTTCTACCCGGACAAGCCAGACGCGAGCACCGTCCATCGAACAATGGAACGGTTCTATACAGTGCACTGAAAGAAGAAACAAAAAGCAAAATCACCGCTTCAACATCAAGATAACGTAGCTAATATTATTAGATATCCTGCACAACCAGTCACGACACAAAACTGTTACCGGGACTCTTTAATCCAAGGCGATCCCTTAAAGTGCCGCCCTCATACTCCTCGCGAAAAACTCCCTTACGTTGAAGCAAAGGAACAACACTGCGAGAAAACCTTTCGAAATCGACTGGCAGGAAGGGGAACATAAGATTGTAACCATCCACAGCGTTTGCCTCATACAACTCGGCAAGCTGCTCGGCAACATGCTCAGCGGAACCTATCACCAGCCAAGTACTTGAGCTTTTCAAAAGCAGGCGTCCTAACTCTCGAATAGACAAAGTAGGGTCGTACTTCTTGATTATAGCCAACTCTGTGCGAATACCATCGAACTGAGACTCGTCTGGCAATGGAGGTAAGGGTTCGTCAGCAGAAAGCTCGGTTAAGTCAAGACGTGTATAGCTTGATACAAGGTCAATCGCGAGAGCATCAATGACCAAACTATCCACTAACCGTTGACGGAGTTCTGCTTCAGTTTCATCGTGTAAAACGACAGGCAGCACACCGGCAATAATTTTCAAGTCACTGGGATCTCTACCCTGCAACGCAAGCCGACGATTCAGATCGGCCCTATAAGCTAAACCCTCTTCAACAGTCTTTAGGAAGCAGAAGTGAACGTCTGCATGAGTGGCCGCTAAATTCTTACCGGCTTCTGAGGATCCAGCTTGTGCAAGCACAGGATGACCTTGCGGTGAGCGAGGGACATTAAGTGGCCCACGCACGTTGAAATGCTCACCATTATGATGGATAGCATGAATCTTCGAAGGATCCGCAAAATCAGCAGTGAGTTTATTGAACTCTAAAGCGCCATTCTCCCAAGAGTCCCAGAGCTTTTTGACTACGCGGATGAACTCATCTGCCCGTTCATAGCGATTGCCATGCTTGGGCACCGCAGGTAATCCGAAATTAGCGGCCTCCTCTTCTAACCAGGAGGTGACAATATTCCAGCTGGCTCGCCCACCACTGATATGATCCAAAGATGCGAAGTATCGTGCAGTGTTAAATGGTTCGTTATACGACGTTGAAGCTGTCCCCATCAGGCCAATATGGTCGGTAACTGCTGCCAGGGCGGACAAGAGCGTAATAGGCTCCAATCGAGGATTGGCATAGTGCCTCAAGCCATTAGCTGTGTCCCAAACAGCAACGTGATCAGCAATGAAAATCGCATCAAATTTAGCCGCTTCGGCTTCTTGAGCCAATTTTTTATAGTAGCCGAGATCAAATATTTCTTTTGTCGGAGATAACGGATGACGCCACGAAAACCGGTAATCCCCTTGCGGATTAAAGAAAAACAAATTAAGAATCATACTTTTCCTGGACATGACATCCTCCTTGCAATACATAAAATTACATTAATATCTTGAGCGCCGATATTTAGTTTGCGACTTTAACGGTATTTTTAGCTACCCATTGCTCAGCGACTTTCGCAGGGTCTTTGTGATCAATATCGACTAAGCGATTGAGCTCCTTGAGATCATCGTTCGTCAGCTTTTGAGATATGTCGTCCAGCGCCTTGACGACTACTGGATCTAGCGATGATTTTCGGATGAGTGGAGCAATGTTTTGAGGGGGTTGTTGGTGGCGGTCATCCTCTAGAACAACCCAGGATTCTTTTGCCAATATTCCTTGCGTGGATACAACCGTAGCGACATCGATAGCGCCTGAGTTAAGCGCTAAACGAGTCAAAGGGCCGCCCATATCCAGTGATTTTACCAACTTGAAGTCGATACCATATACAGCTTTCAACCCAGGCAGACCTAAAGCCGACGTGGTCACTTCAGGAGGGCCGCCGAGTGTCAGATCTTTTGAAACGGCTGCCAGGTCTGACAGTGTGTGGAGGCTGTACTTGTCTGCCGTTTTCCTTGTAACTGCCCATGCGGTCGTAGAACCTGCAGACGAGGGCTCAAGCAATTTAAGACCTTCCGGTAATTTTTCTTGCAGTGAGGTTACGATATCTTTCTGATCAGTAAGTTGTGTTTTACGATCATGAAAACTGAGCAGTGACCCTATATACTCTGGAGCTACATCGATATCCCCACCTTCCAGAGCTTTTGCAATGATCTGACGGTTCCCCAGGTTAAGCCTCGTTTCAACCTCAACACCTTGCGCCCTTAATGCGGAGGCGTAAATGTTTGCCAGGATGGATTGCTCCGAAAAATTCGCACCTCCCACTGTAATAGATTGTGCGTTAGCGATTGTGCTGGCAGCGAGCAAGCTCAATCCCAGCAAAATAGAAGTTGATGGAGTACTCAAATAATCGGACAGCATTTTAATTTTCATCTTAATTTCAGCCTCTATAAACAACACTATTTAATTAAACCAACAACCATCAAGCTTCGATGTTTTATGGTAACGCCTCACTTGGCCGTATTTTCTTCATGATGCGTTTTTCTACGTTGGAACAAACCGTTTCACTCACAATTGCAAGAGTTGAAACAACCAGCGCACCACTAATAATCTGGGGCGTATCATTCCGACCAAGACCATCAATGAGAAACCTGCCCAAGCCTCCAAAGCCTGCATAAGCGGCAATAGTCGCTGTTGCAATAAGCTGTACCAACGCCGCACGAAATCCGGCAAAAATCAATGGAAACGCCATGGGCAATTCAACCTGGAGGAATATTTGCCATCTTCGCAACCCCATCGACGCAGCCGAAAACTTCAACGTCGACTCCACTTGCTGAATCCCGACAATTGTATTGGTTAATATAAGAGGCACACTCATAGCCACTAAAGCGATTATGACCGTAACCGTGTCATACCCGATAACCATGATTGCAAGTATGACGACCCCGAGGGATGGCAATGCCCGCCCAACATTAAATATCCCCATGGCGACCTGGGCGCCCTTGCGATAATTAGCCAGAAGCACACCTAATGGAAGAGCAATTGAGCTAGCAATGACAATACTAAGAGACACATAATAAATATGTTCTTGAAGCCTACTCAGCAAGCCTTCTGCGCCGAGCCAGTTTTCGGGTAGCAAAAACCATTGCCAGACATCCCTAAAAATACTCATTATCGTACCCACGGAACTAGAACTTTATCTATGGCATAAAACAAAAAATCAAAAGACAAGGCTAACAGCACTGTTAGGACTAAACTAACCACCACAGGCGTCGTAAAACTCAAGGTGAGACCCGTGACAAATAACTGCCCTAGACCTCCTTGACCTATTACTGCCGTGACGGTGACTAGCCCAACCAACATGACTGCTGTAGTTCGCAAGCCGGCCAAGAGGGATGGAACGGCGAGTGGCAACTCCACCCCAAAGAATCTTTGCACCCGCGTGTATCCTAATGCACGAGCCTCCTCTAAAACATCTACTGGAGCACTTGCAATCCCGACCAAAACGTTTTGCAGAATGATCAACAGAGAATACAAACTTAAACCAATGACTGAAGTGGTCTTCGTCAATCCGGTAAATGGCATCAATAAAATGAATAGCGCCAGGGACGGAACGGTATATAAAATCCCACTGATGTAGATTAGTGTGCGTGCCAGCGCGGGCTTCCATAAAGCAAGAAGCACCATTGCGCTTGCCAAGACCGTCCCTAACGACATACCCAACGCGACCAACTGGACATGATCAATTAAAAAGCCAACAATCTGTCGCCAATTATCGTTTATCCAAGACCAATCAATCATTGTATGCTCTCGAGGCGACTATCATTCAGCGCCTTGTAAAGGCTACTTATGGAAATGCAGCCCTCATACTTCCCCCTCTGATCGACACGAACCACTATGCCGTTTGGTGTACTGAGTATCTTTACCAACGCGTGATGCAATGACTCCTCGCCAGACACAAGAGTTAGCGTTGGGACGGGAAATTCTCGTTCACCAACCCACTTTAGCGGCTCAAATCTTTCATTGAGCAGCAACTCAAAATTGCTATCAATTTCGGCTTCTTTATCGAAGTCTGCGACTACACCACCAGCCTTGACTAAAGCTACACTACGCCGCTGCAACTCAGAGACCTTCATCAAGGTAAGTCTTTTCAGGGATGGATCTTTCCCAATGAATCTTTTAACAAACTCGCTGGATGGATTTGCAAGAATATTTTTTGGCGAGCCTATCTGAACCAGCTTCCCTTCCCCCTCAAATATCGCTATTCGATCGCCCAACTTTATTGCTTCTTCCATATCATGCGTGACCAATACGATCGTTTTTTTCAAACGCCGCTGGAGTGCGATTAACTCGTCCTGCAATCGTTCGCGAATAACTGGATCAAGCGCAGCAAATGGCTCATCCATCAATATGACAGGCGGATCTGACGCAAGGGCCCTTGCAAGAGCAACACGGCTTTGCTGACCTCCTGACAATTGATTTGGGTATCGATTCAAAAACTCAGGGTGTAGGCCAACCAATGAAATCAGTTCGTTCACCCGTTCCTGAATTCTCTCTTTACACCAGCCCAAAAGCCGTGGAACCGCGCCTATATTTTCTGCGACTGTTTTATGAGGAAATAAGGCTGAATTCTGCATCATGAAACCTATGCCACGGCGTAACGCCACCACATCGACCTCATGTGTTGCCGTTCCATTGACACTAATACGACCACTATCCTGAGCGTCAAGCCTGTTAATCATCCGCAAAATGGTGGTCTTGCCACACCCACTTGGGCCGATAAATACGCAAATTTCCCCCTTCGCAATATGTAGACTTAAATTACTTACAGCAGGATTATCTTTTCCCTTGTGGTACTTTCTAACAGCCTCAAAACGTATCATTTGAATCACCCGGATCAGTTTGTATAGAAGTACTTTTACCATCACTACTCGGTTGGATGACGGGGACAGTCCACAGGCGTGATCAAATTCCTGTTAAAAAGCCGCAGGTAGCCAGGAATCACATAACCATTATTTCGAGCTACCCAATGCGAACGCCTTGACCTATAAACTCGCGGCAAGTAATACCAAGGCAGACCGGGAAGATCATGATGAACCAAGTGGAGATTATTGTTGAGAAAAAGCCAATTCAGCGGTGCTGAGGATTCGTTAATTACTGTCCTGTGCTCCGCTCGATCTGCTGGGCGATGTTCATAAAAAGATCTGACCATTCCTACAGACAATGCTGGAATTGAAACGCAAAGCACGTACTGGCTTGCACTGATCGCGCTAAAATAATCGACTGCCGCCAAGACCATGCCAAGACTTATTACATGGCCTACCCACATCTTCAACCCACTGCAATTGTTTTTCAGAGATCGATTTATCTCCGTCTTAACAAGCGCCAAGATCGCAAGAGGCGCTCCAATCACCAATCGGCCGATCAGCGTCTTGTTAGCCAACAACGATAATCTGATATACCCAGGCGCCCGCACCCAAAACTCTTTTGTAACATATCGGCTTTCTGGATCAACGCCTGGAACAGTTAACATTTCATCGTCGTGATGTGCTAAGTGAGAGTTTCGATAAAGTTTATAGGGGTACCAAATGGCGAATGGTAAGTACCCTAAAATTTTATTGACCAAGGGCCAACGTGTGGGATGCCCATGAATAAGCTCATGCTGAATAGACATCCAAAGTGTTATCAATGGAATGAAGAGAAGAATCGTAATTACTTCCCCCAGCGTATCACCTGAAAACACAATCCACAGCCAAGCAGAGTAAAACCCGATCAGCAAGAGCCACGTTGGCCATTCAGTTTTGCTAGTCATCGAATTGGCCAATTTAACAATTTCGGCTCGATGAATTTCATCCAAATAATTTGGCATTTTTTTGAGCTATAAAAGAATATTGGCTTTTTGGATATCGCCCTTCTACTTCCGCAGTTCGCAACACTATCGCTTGGAAAAGAAATTATCCTTAGAGGCGATTTGAATGTGAGCGTCCATGCACAACCAAACTAGGCTGAACACAAGATAAATGCGGCGTAATGACGTATCTGCGCTGGGGTCGACGAGAGTCGATTCACATGGCGTAGTAGAGAAAGGACAAACCTTCGCTAACCGCACTGGAAGCTTCGCTAACAGCCTGACAAGGAATAGGTTTGCTAGGAATAAGTTGGGAAGTGACAGCTGAGTCAAATACAACGCTGTCTTTAGCGGCGCAGGGGATCATAGTACGAGTCCTGCCATAAGGCAGAGCTTCAAAGCTGATCTGGAGAATTCCGGAGCTGGACATAGTCGTACCATAGAAACAGGGTTGAACAATATCCGGCTGTCCGGTGAAGGCAATCTAGCACAACTCCTAATACGATCAAATAATATAAATAGCTATGTTTATGCGATTTTTGCATAAGTCATCTTTGAAAAACGCCTCCTTTTTTCAGAGGCCGTTTAACGGCTCAATCGCATTAGCATTGTATGAGTCCCCCTCTTTGCTCGCCTTCTCCGAAATGATTGGAGCCAGCGCTCTTCGGCGATATGTGAACGATCAACACTCGTGATCGTGGCACAGGCACACGACCAATCAGAGTGTGCGAATGGCGCACAGCGTCAAATGCGAGACTGGAGTGCGTCGAAATCCATACCAGTCAAAACCTCGCTATTACGCCACAGTTGCTGCGCAATATCATCGCGGCGAGCAAGTTTTGATGGTTCAGGCCAGGTCAATACACCTCTTACCAGAGACGCATACAGACGTTATTTTGGCGGAACAATTCGGCCCAGTGTGGACTTGCCGCTACAAAACGGGACACCAACTCCCTGTTAAATTGATGCGGCTGCCAAGCGCCTGAACTCCCTCGGCGAGCGATAGTTCAAGGCGCTGTGCGGATGCTGCTCGTTGTAATGCTCGAAGGCAATTGCCAGGTTACGCAGCGCCGTTTCTCGATCCGGCTTGGGCATGTGCGCCACGTAGTCACGCTTGATCGTCTTCACGAAGCTCTCGGCCATGCCGTTGCTCTGCGGACTGCGCACTGGGGTGGTCACCGGCTGCAAGCCGATCTGCCGAGCAAACAGGCGTGTCTGTTCGGCGGTGTACGCCGAGCCGTTGTCGCTGAGCCATTGCACCGGGATGGCGGGCAGTTGATCACCGAAGCGCTTTTCCACACTTTCCAGCATCAAGTCGCGGATATCATCGCCGCTGTACCCGGTCGGGCTCGCGACCCAGCCGATGGCTTCGCGATCACAGCAGTCCAGGGCGAAGGTCACGCTCAATTTGGCGCCGTCTTCGCAACGGAATTCAAAGCCGTCCGAGTACCAACGCGTATCGCTGGTTTTCACGGCGATACGGCCCTCGTGCCGACGCGGCACGCCGGGCTGTTTGATTCGGCGTTCAAGCAACAAGTTGTGATCACGCATCACCCGGTAAACCCGCTTCACGTTGATCGCAGGCAGCAACTGGGTTTCACGGGCGCGACGCAGCAATCCCCAGACACGACGGTAGCCATAGCTGGGCAGTTCGCTGACCTGTTGCTGGATTTCGGCCACTAACTCAGCATCGTTCACAGGCCTGCTTCGCCGTGTCTCGGGCGATAGCGATTGCTTGATTCGCACCGCTAATTGCGAGCGCGCCACACCGAGACATTCGCTGACCAGCTTCACTGGTCGTCCCCCGGCAACAAGGGTGAGTGCGCAATCCATTTTCGCGACCGGGCGATCTCCACGGCCTCTTTGAGGATTTCTGCTTCCATCGTCTTCTTGCCCCGCATCCGTTGCAGTTCACGGATCTGCTTGAGCGCATCGCTCAGCTCGGAGGCCGGCACGACGGTTTCACCGGCGCTGACTGCCGACAGGCTGCCGTCCTGATACAGCTTGCGCCACAGGAACAACTGGTTGGCATTGATGCCGTTGCGCCGAGCGAGACCGACACACTCTGTCCTGGCTCAAGGCTCTCGCGAACCATGGCCAATTTTTGCTCTGGGCTCCAGCGGCGCCGCCGCTCCTGGCCGATTCCTGTCCCTGTAACGACTAACCAAAGTCGGCCAAAAACAGCCCTTCAAATCTGCCGAGGCGCGCGTTGCTGGTCGCTGCACCTGGCATCAACTGGGTTTATTAATGACCTTAATCTGCGTCAGCCCTACCAGCTCAGCCTGCTCTAATATCTCCTCCGGCGTCGCGTCCGCAGTGGGCATGAGTAGGCTGTTCTCTCCATCCCCAAAATGCAGCTGAAGCAGGTGCATCGCCGCCTCATGCAAGGGCAGCTGAGGCTGCTTGAGTTCGAACATGTGGGTGCGGGTCTCGCCGTTGAACAAGTATTTCAAGGTGTAGTGGCGCATGGTGTGATCCTCGTAATAAGACAAGTGCAGCTGACCATCCTGAATTGTTAGTCAGCTTGTACCTCAACTGCAGACCCGAGATTGGTTATCGAGAAGCTATAGATGCGCCTCGGTACGTCGGCCTGCACTTGCACGTCTGGGATCGGTCAGCCCTTGGCGTTGAACTCTTTTGTCATAGCTACCGTCTGGCGCATAGGTGAGCACAGAAACTACGCCTCCAATCCCTGGCATTAAAGGACGTAGCCATGACAGACCACGCACGTTTGATTTACTTAAACGACACCCTTCTCGGCCCTATCGCTAAAACTGTTGATTGCGACCGGAAAACGCTGATTTGGAGTTACAGCACGATGTATGAAAATCCATCGCCGTAGCCAAGTTTCGGAGATCCTTGAATGAACAAACCGCAAGCTGTGACCGCTACCGTTCAAATCCTGATGTTTGAACGCAACAAATGGGTTCCTGACAATCCGCGCCTACCGTTACTCATTTACCCCAACGCGATTGCCGTTCAGGGTGGTGCCCCGACTGCGTTGTTCGAGAAAACCTTCAGCGCCAATGGCTGGCCGCCACAATGGCGATACGGGGTTTATAGCTACCACCACTACCACACCGAAGGTCATGAAGTGCTTGGCATCGCCAGCGGCCAGGCCCGGTTGATGCTGGGCGGCCCAGATGGCCACGTGTTGGCCAGCATTTAAAGGCTATGGTCAATCACGGGCGGTACGAACCTTTCCACTGAAGACTCTGAAGCCGTAGGTATTGTAGATGAGCGTCACTGGTATCAGCACGGCGAAACCGACCAGCATGAAAATCTGGCTGGTCGGACTGGAGGCGGCAGCTTGCAAACTCAGATGCGGCGGGACAATTAACGGAAAAAGCACCGCGATCATCACTGCGAATGCAACAACGAAGATTCCCAATGCAGCGAACAGGGGAAGATAATGTCGGCGACTGCGAAATCCCAGGACGAAGCCGATCAGCAGTGCAATGAGCAGGGTTGCTGTCGGTAGCCAGACAAGACGATCTGAAAGCCGCTGTGCATACCGAGTATCCAGTGTCGCTGTCCAGACAACCAACCCGACCAATAGCACTAAGATAATGCTTGCCAGCGCCCTCGCCTGCCGCCTTGCCCGCCGCTGGAGTTCTTCTTCCGTTCGCCAATAAAGCCAGCAGGCGCCCAGCCACGTGTAGCCCACCACAAGCACTGCGCCACAGTACAGCGGAAACAGACCCAGCCATTCCCACCCGTTACCGTTGTACTGCCCGGCATCATTAGGTACGCCTTGTACCAGCGTACCCAATACGATTCCCTGAGATCCGCCGGCGAGCAGTGAACCGCACAACAACAAGCCATCGACCGCGCGTTTGATTCCGTGGCTTGGCGCGTAGTCACGAAACTCCAGCGCGACCGCTCGAAGAATCAACGCCAAAAACATTAGGATAAAAGGCAGATAAAGCGCCGGCAGCAGAATGGCGTAGGCCAGCGGAAATAATGCCAACAGACCGCCGCCACCCAGCACGAGCCACGTTTCATTAGCATCCCATATGGGCAAGATAGTCACGGCCATGGCACGACGATGCTTGCTACAACGGGTAAGGCCCATTAGTACGCCAACGCCAAGATCAGTGCCGTCCAATAGCACATAGTTCAGCACCGAAAACCCCAAGGCTGCGGCAGAAAGTAGTGTTATCCAGTCATTGTCCAACATGGATTCATGCCCTCAGGATTCACCCGTCTCGTCAGCCAAAGTGGGTTGCGGCCCGGGCTCGCCCTCGTGAGGCGGCTCACGCAATAATCGCAGTAGCACCCACAGACCCACGCCGAAGATCACCAGGTAAAACGACAGGATTGTCCAGGTCGCCCCTACCACCTGCTGTCGAGACACCGAAGACAGGCTATCAGCCGTGCGCAGCAATCCGTAGACGATGAAGGGTTGGCGGCCAACCTCGGTCACTACCCAGCCACTGAGCATCGCGAGAAAACCAGCTGGCGCCATCAACACACCGACTCGGAGCATCCAACGCGTTGCGTACAACCGTTGTCGCCATCGCAGTACCAAGCTGGTCATGCCCTGTCCCAACATCAAAAGGCCCAAACCAACCATGAAGCGAAAAGCAAAGAACACCGCTGGCACAGGTGGTATGTCCTGAGGTGGGAATTCGTCCAGGGCGGCAATAGTGCTACTTAGGTCATGCCGCAAGTACAGCGAAGCTATGCGCGGAATCGCCACTTCCCAATGGTTTTTCCGCTCAGTCATGTCTGGAAGGGCGAACAAGCGTAACGGCTCCCCTGCCCCTTCCGCTGGGCGAGTCCAGGAGCCTTCTATGGCAGCGACCTTCTGTGGCTGAACTTTGAGGCTGTGTTGACCATGGAGATCACCCACCACGATTTGCACAGGCATGAGCACGACGATCGCCCACAGGGACATGGAGTAGACAAGCCGTGCTCTCGGGTTTTCAGGCGCACGTAACAGCTGCCAGGCGCTGACACCGCCCAGCAGCGCAGCGGTGCCGAGCAACGCGGCCAACGTCATATGCACAAGCCGATAAGGGAAGGAAGGATTGAAGATGATTGCCCACCAATCCTCGGCGATGAAGCGGCCATCTGTGCCAAGGGAGTAACCGACGGGTGTCTGCATCCAGGAATTGGCTGACAAGATCCAGAAGGCGCTGATGAGCGATCCAATTGTTACGGCGCAAGTAGCAAAAAAATGCAGACGCGGGCCAACCTTCTTCAATCCGAACAACATGATGCCAAGGAAGCCAGCCTCAAGAAAAAATGCGGCAAGTACCTCGTAGAACATCAACGGGCCAAGGATATCTCCCGCCTGGGTCGACAGCCGCGACCAATTGAGCCCGAATTGGTACTCCAGAATCAGACCCGAGGCGGTGCCCACCGCCACGTTGAGAGCAAAAACCTTTAACCAGTAAAGATAGACGTCCAAGTAGATCTTTCGCCCACGCCACAGCCAAAGCGCTTCGAGCACCATCAGAAAGTTGGCCAACCCGATGGTGAATGCCGCCAGTACGATATGAAAACTGATGGTGATCGCGAACTGGGCACGCGCTGCCATCAGCGCCGAATCAATCGCGTCCATGCCCAGGCCCCATCGTTAGCCTGCGCGCACAGGAATCAGCCATTGGAAGCAGCGAGCGATGGTTTGGAATAAAGGCGGTGTGGGCGGATATAGGCATGACACCTGTCCGATACAGTATTTGTCGGTTGACTATCCCCTGCACCAATGATTCCGAAAGCCAAACGCTTAGGCTCGAAATACTTCTCCTTGGTGAACGGAATCTAGGTAGAGGTTCCTGATTAAAGTATTGGAACTGGCCCTAAAGCTCGCGCGTCAAGCGGGCTTTTTTTGCGGTTCGACATCTCCACCTCATTACGTGCCCCTCACGATTTAGGTCAGCGAATGAGATTCACGGCGGTGGCACGGATCAGAATGTCCTCCTGTTGAAAACGCTCTTCAAGATCGCGCTCATAGCTTTGCCACCAAAGCCGATCTACAGCTTCAACCATTACCTCATAAACGATGATGGTCTTGGGGCCAATTCCTTCGAAAGCGGTAGAGCGATTCTTAAAATCCTGGCGATCGGCACTCGCCTCTACGATATTCCTCACGCCCCAAGATTGTGAGCCAAAGCTTAGATCTCAGTATTACCCGGCAATATCGAAATCAAGCCCCGAAAGATTCGGGGCTTGATGGGTTCAGACAGCATCAGGGTTTGCGTCCTCCACCACCGCTCATCCCACCGTCCTTGCCCCCCATTTCAGAGGATTTATCGCGGTCATCGGAAAGATTGCTTTCCCGTCCGCTTCCTTTCCCACCGCTGGACGATTGATTAGCTTTGTTGGCTTGTTGTCCGCCCGAAGCCTGGCCGCCTTTTTGGCCTGGTTTGGACATTTTTTCTTTATCATCGGCAAATTCGCCTCCCCGATTCGTACCCTGCCCGCCTCCGGACATGCGATCGCTATCGCGGGATTGTTGTCCGCCGGAAGCATGACCACCTTTTTGGCCTTCCTCAGACGCGCGTTGTGGATCGTTGGCAAGATTTCCGCCAGAGGCTGCTCCACCTTTCTTACCGGCTTCAGAAGCCTTGTCCTGGTCTTTAGAAAAATTACCTGGATTTTTGTTTCCAGTATTGGCCATTTTTGTTCACCTCTACATTGTTAGCACGAGCATGGGCTCGTCTAATTCGGAGGGCGCAGAAAACAGAAAGTTTGAACGGAAATACTGACTCGCGACGAGTGGAGTTGGGTATTTGGTTCAATGAAAATGCGCGCATTCGATGGACGGCGTGTGTGGCACTGAGGGACAACTTACGTCGGATTTCAGATCAAAATGATCGATTTTTACTAGACTCAATAACTCGTAGAAGTCCTCCATGCATCAAACTCAGGAGGTCAATCGATGACTGAACACATCGTGCATTTTCATTGCCAGATCGATCAGGGAACGACTGAGCGCTTCCGGGACTGTTGCCTCGAAGCCATCGATCAAGGCGCCACCTCCTTGCTGCTCAACCTTTCTACAAGCGGGGGTAGCACTAACTTTGGCTTCACCCTCTACACGTTCCTGAAGTCATTGCCCGTACCGCTATGCGCGATCAACGCGGGTAACATCGAATCGATGGGCATCATTATGTTTTTGGCGGCCAGCCGACGTATCACCTCGCCCCACTCGCGCTTCCTGATTCACCCGATGAATTGGTATTTCAGCCAAAAATCCGTCGACCATCAGCGCCTGCGTGAGTACCTGTCGAGCCTCGACAACGACCTCGCGCGCTACGTGCAAATCTTCACACTCGAAACTGCTGACGCAGAGACCAAGCTCGATATTTTTCATTGCCTTTCAGCGGAGGAAAAAGTCATCGCAGCACACGAATCCCTGGCCTACGGCATTGCGCATGAGATGCAGCAGATGGTATTCGCCGATGATGTCAAACATTGGAAAGTCAGCGGTGGATGAACCGAGCGCATTCCTCATTCCCGATCTAGAGACGTGTTAAGCCCAGACTCGATAAATGTTCAGATAAATCAGAGATTAATCGCGACACGACAATCGTTTTGAGTTTTTTGACACGACCACTCCTTTGTCTATGAGCATAGGGAGGGGGGCCATGAGCCAGGTTCGAAGTAGAAGTAGCATGCCCTAAGCCTCTGCTCCGTGGAAAGGCCCTGACGCTCAACTTCTTTTGCACCGAGGAGGACGCCGTACTGCCGCCTTCAGTCGGCGCGCGACTGGCGGTCGAGTTGGGGTGCGGCAAGGCTGGGAACGCTACATTGGCGCTGGTGGTGACATGCTTGGGGTGGAACGTTTCGGCGCCTCGGCACCGGCCGACGTCTTGCTGCGCGAATACGGCTTCACCATCGACAATGTCTGCGTGCGCGCCAAGGCGCTGCTGGCACGGTCGTAGGGTGTTTCTCAGCGCTCCATCCAACGCGCCAGCCGTAGCCTGACCCGCGACGGCAGGCGCGTACGATTGTAGGCGTCGGCGGCCTTGCGAATCGCCTCCGCCTGCGTGGGGTAAGCATGGATCACCAGGGCCAATGTACGCAGGCCAACCCCCGCGACCATGGCCAGGGTGATTTCGTTGATCATGTCGCCCGCATGGCGGGCGACGATGGTGGCGCCGAGAATCCGATCTGTACGCTCCCGGACATGGATTTTCACGAAACCATCCTCCTCGCTGTCAGTCACCGCACGATCGACCTGATGCATGGGAATGGTGAAAGTCTTCACCGGAATATCCTGAAGATTGGCCTCGCGCACGTACAAACCGACGTGAGCGATTTCCGGATCGGTGTAGGTACACCAGGGAATGACCAGCCCGCTCATTCGCTCGTGACCGCGCAGCAGTGCGTTCTGCACGACGATGCGCGCCGAGGCCAAGGCCGTATGGGTGTACTGGTGTTTGAGGCAGACATCCCCGGCAGCGTAGATCAGCGGATTGCTGGTGCACAGAAAGTCATCGACATGGATTCCCACCTCGGCGTCGTAGTCGACACCCGCGGCTTCCAGGCCCAGGCCCTGGACATTCGGCGAGTGACCAATGCCGGTGAGGATCGCATCGACGGCGACCGTATTGCGGTAATCGTCGCTGATCAGGTCAACCAACTTCTGCCCGCCTTCTACGCGCACGGCAACCACGTTCGTGTTCAAGCGCACCTCGATGCCGTCGCGGGCGAACGCATCCGAAAGCAGTTGCGCGGCGTCCCGCTCCTCGTTGCCGAGGAACAGCGGCAGGTCCTGCACGATGGTGGTTTTCGCCCCCAGCCGGCAGAACGCCTGAGCCAATTCACAGCCAAGAGGACCACCCCCGATCACCAACACGCGGCGCGGCAACTCGGTGAGATCGAAGACGTTTTCATTGGTCAGGTAACCTACCTGCGCGAGCCCGGGGATCAGCGGGATGGTCGGGGCCGAACCCGTCGCGATCAGGGCCTTGCGAAAGCGCAGGGTCTGCCCATCGACCGTCAGCGAATCGGCTCCGGTGAAGCGCACTTCGCCAAAGAATACATCCACACCGATCGCTCTCAGCCGCGCGGCAGAATCGCCGCCACTGAGGTGACTGCGGATACGCCGCACGCGCGCCATCGCGGCAGCGAAGTCGACCTGAATATCGCCTGGAACTTGCGCGCCGTAGCGCTGGGCATCGCGCATTTCGGCATATAACTGCGCCGTCCTGATGATCGCCTTCGACGGCACGCAACCATAGTTCAGACAATCGCCGCCCATCAGCCTGCATTCGATCAGCGCCACCCTGGCACCGAGGGCGATGGCGGTTTTCGCGGCGCCCAGGCCCGCCGGGCCAGCACCGACTATCACCAAGTGGTAGCGGTCGGCGGCCTGCGGATTGACCCACTGCGGCGGATGCACATTGGCCAGGCGCTGGCGCTCATAGGCATCCTGGGGGGTGGTGATCGACCCATCGTAGTCTTGCGACATCAGCGTTCTCCCTGGCGTGGCGGCTGTTGCAACCAACCACCGTGGAATCCGGCGCGCAGCAAACCGTCGCGGATGTAAGGGCAGGCGCGCATCAGCTCCCAGATCCGTTGGCTACGATGGTTCTCGATCATCATCAGTACGATGCCCTGATCAAGCCCGTAATGCCCTGCGGACACCCAAGCGCGTCCATTGGCATCGCAGAGGCTGGGATTGAAACTGCTGGAGAAGCGCCCTTCGACGCACATTTCCGGGTAGCACGCCATCATATGTCGCACCGCGTCGAGGACGATCTGCGGCGCAAACGGCAGCGACGCCAGCACTGATGGTGCGCACAGGGTGCCGTCGTCCGGCCCGTACGGCACGCCACGGGCGGCATAACCGAACAGCCGTCGCCGCTCATTGGACAGCTCCGGCTGCTCGTCGCTCGGCCCATCACAAGCGGACAGGCCCCAGCAGTTTTCAGCGTAGCCGGCGAATTCACGGGGGTTGCGTCGTGCGTACTCGCGCTGGATGTAAGCGGCGCGCCGACTGTTCTGGAAATAGTCCGAGCGTTTTTTGTGCATGAAACCATCGCGGATGCCGCGAAAGTCTATCCATGCATGGGAGAAATGGTGGACGAACAGCGGCCCGGCATAGAGATAGTCGTGATCGTAAAGGTTTTCCCACTGGTAGGTGGCGGTCCATGCCCGATAGCAGTCGCCGACGATCGGGTTACTTGGCGAACCAAGAGCGAGTACATACAGCAAGATGGCCTCGCTATACCCCTCCCAGCCGTAATGCAGAAACCCGCATTCGGGTTTCCAGCCCTGCCTGATCGTCTCACCGCTGTCCTGCGCCCATTGCCAGTCGATGCGTCGATAGAGAAAATCCGCCAGTTCCCGCAGTTCGTTCTCCTCGGCGGTGTCCGCGCCAAAGTACAGGCTCGCTGTCAACACGCCAGCGATCAGCAGTGCGGTGTCGATCATCGACAGTTCCGAGCGCCAGACGCGCACGCCCGTATGGAAGTCGAGGAAGTGATAGTAAAACCCCTTGTATCCGGTCGCCGAGGGGCTAGCGCTTTGATCGCTGGCCTGGAAAAAACGCAGCGCGGCGAGGCTGCGCTGTAGCGCATCGGCCCGGGTCAGCCAGCCCCGATCCACGGCCAGCGGATACGCTGACAACGCGAACCCGACCACGGCGATGCTGACCGGTGAGCCGGGACGCGAGGTGTCAGCCACCAGACCGTTGAGCGGGTTCAGAGTCTGCAGGAAATAACCGAAGGCGGCACATTGCAGGCGATCCAGAAGTACGTCATCGGCAAGCGTGGACAGGGGCATTATTGTTTGCGACATACTGATTCTCCAGTGGCGCACTCGTGTCCCCAGGGGCTAAAGATCAAGCTCCAGGCGATGCGCACATCCATCCAGCGGCACTCGAACGGATCCTTCCTCGCAGCTCTGCGGGACACCATCAAGCAGCGCCTGCACGAGGCCCCGGCAACGGACTCCGGCCGACTTCAAACTGACCTTATAGTCACTGCCGTCCAGCCTCAGGCTGGCGTCGAAACCCGGCCAATGACACGGGATACAGGGGTCGACAACAAGAAACGCACCCTCGCGGCGCAACCCCAGGATGCCCTCCACGCCGGCGCGGTACATCCAGCCGGCCGAGCCGGTGTACCAGGTCCAGCCACCCCGGCCGATATGCGGCGCGACGGAATAGACATCCGCGGCGATCACATAAGGTTCGACCTTGTAGCGCTCGACCTGCTCTGGGGTCTGCGCATGGTTGATCGGGTTGAGCAGCGCAAAAAGCTCGGCAGCCTTGTCACCCTCCCCGAGTCGGGTCAGCGCCAGGATCGTCCACATCGCCGCATGGGTGTACTGCCCGCCATTCTCGCGCAGGCCTGGCGGGTAGCCTTTGATATAGCCGGGGTCAAGCGGCGTGTGCGAGAACGGTGGCGTGAACAGCAGCGCCACGCCGTCCCGGCGGCGAATCAGCAGACGCTCCAGCGAGGCCATGGCCAGCCTCTCGCGGGCAGGCTCGGCGCCTCCGGAGAGTACCGCCCACGACTGCGCGATGGAGTCGATCCGACATTCATCGCACGCCGCCGAGCCGAGCCAGGTGCCATCGTCGTAGGTCGCCCGGCGATACCATTCGCCATCCCAGGCCTCACGCTCCAGCGCCTCGCGCAGCAGCGCTGCATGAGCCCGCCACAGCCCCGCACGCTGATCATCGCGGCCGTCGGCTAAAGGCGCAAAGCATTCCAGGGTGCGCAACAGTAACCAGCCGAGCCAGACGCTCTCGCCCTGCCCGCCCGCGCCGACTCGGTTCATACCGTCGTTCCAGTCACCACTGCCGATCAGCGGCAGGCCGTGGGCACCGGTCAATTCCAGGCACTGGTCGAGGCCGCGAGCGCAGTGTTCGAACAGCGAAGCCGATGTGTCCGAAGGCATCGGCTGGAAAAATGCGTCGCTCTCGTCGGCGTGCAACTTCGGCCCTTCGATGAACGGCACGCTCTCGTCCAGCACCTTGCAATCCCCTGAGGAAGTGACATAGGTGGCGCAGACAAAGGCAAGCCAGACACGATCATCGGAAATCCGCGTGCGAACCCCCTGCCCCGTCTGTGGCAACCACCAGTGCTGTACATCACCCTCGACGAACTGTCGGGCGGCAGCGCGCAACAGATGACTTCGGGTTTGCGACGGGCACGCAAAAGCCAGTGCCATGCAGTCCTGTAACTGGTCGCGAAAGCCATAGGCACCGCTGGCCTGGTAGAACGCCGAGCGAGCCCAAATGCGGCAGGCCAGGGTCTGGTAGAGCAGCCAGCCGTTGAGCAGGATGTCCAGCGTGCGATCGGGCGTGCGCACCTGTACCGCGCCGAGCACCTCGTCCCAGTGCCGCTTGACCGCTGCGAGCACCTCGTCCAGATCACGCTCGCGGTAACGCAGCACGATCTCCCTTGCAGCGTCGGTCGAGCCGGCCTGACCGAGCAACGCCAACACCTCGACAGACTCATCGGGGCGTAGCTCGACAAAGCACTGCAACGCTGCGCAAGGATCCAAGCCGGCACCGCAGGCCCCGGACAACGGCGTTCTGCCGAGCAGCGCCTGGGGCGCCGCAGGCCCGCAATGGCGACCGAGAAACTCGCAACGGTCGGCGGTCCAGGCGCTTTGCCGGCCGCCGAGGTCAGCAAATGCCACGCGCCCCGGGAAGGCAACGCTCCACGGATTGTGCGCCAGCAGCGCACCACTGCCCGCGTCGATTTCTGTCTGGATAAAGGGTCCGCTGGCGCCCCGCGAGGTGCCAAGCACCCACTCCACATAGGCTGTGACTGACAGCCGGCGAGGTCGCCCCGAGAGGTTGCGCAGGGTCAGCCGGGAAATCTTCACGGGGTCGTCCAGCGGCACGTACTGCAGCAATTGCGCCTGGATACCGTGTGCCGTGTGGCTGAAGCGGCTGTAACCAAAGCCGTGCGCAGCGCGGTAGACACCGCCGTCGCGGATCGGTTGCGCGGTGGCGCTCCACAGCTGGTAGCTTTCCTCATCACGAATGTACAACGCCTCGCCCGCCGGATCGACGGTGGGGTCATTCGACCAAGGGGTGAGCTGGTTGTCCCGGCTGTTCTCGGCCCAGACATAGCCACTGCCTTCAACCGAAACCTGGAAGCCAAACGCCGGGTTGGCGATCACGTTAATCCACGGTGCCGGCGTCGTCTGGTCACGGTCGAGGACAGTCAGGTATTCCCGCCCGTCGCAGTCGAAGCCTCCCAAGCCATTGAAAAACTCCAGGTCGCTACCCTCGGCCGTCGACACTGGTGATGGCCACGCCGGCATTGAGGGCGACTGACGGACGCTGATCCCGTTGCGCGGTGGCGGCTGTGGCAGACGTGCGAGCTGGGCGGCAATAGAGCCACGATGGGCGACCAGTTCAACACGCGCCACGGCCTGCAACAGCGCCCGCGCCTCAACGCTCATCAAGTCGGCTCGCAAGGTGAACACCGCACCGCGCCGGTGATCCTCGCCAAAACGTACGCGCGACTGGCTGCTGCGCACTGCAGTTTCTATTGCCACCTGCAACTCCTGCACATAGGACGACGCCCGCTCGTTGACGATGACCAGGTCGATGTCCAGGCCCTTCATCCGCCAATACTCGCGTGCGCGCAGCAACTGCCGGACCTGGGCGATGTCCTCGACTTCGTCGATGCGCAGCAGGACGATTGGCAAGTCGCCGGAAATGGCCAGCGGCCACAACCCCGATTGGCACCCCGCGCCACGTTTGAGGGCGTCCGCCGATGCGCGAAAACGTAGGTCGGCATAGAGGATCGGCGTGGCCAGGCGCTGGAAGTCCGCCGCCTCTTCGGTGTCGATGCCCAGGTCGCGCAACTGCACCTGGGCCTGGGTCCAGGCCAGGGTCTTGGCGCGCGCGAAGGCATTGCGCTCATGGTGTTTGTCGATCAGGTCCAGTAGAGCCTCCCGCGAGCTTGCGACCACGGTCCAGAAAGCCACCCGTGCGACTTTGCCGGGCGCAACTCGCAGGGTCTGGCGCAAGGAGAAGATCGGGTCCAGGACCGTCCCCTGGCTGTTCGACAGCGCCCGGTGCCCGGTGATCGCCAGCGCCTCGCGCACGCTACGGTTTCTGCCCAGAAAGCGCGCGCGGTCGGACTCGAACTGCGGATCGGCGATCAGCTCGCCTTCCACCACCGCGAAATGCGCCGCCCACACTGGCGTGTCCTGCGGCGTACGCGGGCGTCGGGTGGCGACCAATGCAGTGAATTCAGCCAGGTATTCGGTCTGCACAAACATTCGCGAAAAAACCGGGTGCGCGCTGTCAGCGGCCGGTGTCGCCAGGACCACCTCGGCATAGGACGTCAGCTCGATGTCCCGTGGCCGCCGTCCGTTGTTGATCAGCGAAACCCGTCGCACTTCACCGTCGTCCTCCCCTGATACCAGCACTTCCAGACGGGTCACCAGCGAACCTTCGCGATGGATGAACTCGGCATGATCCTCGTCGAACAAGACCTCGCCGTTTTCCACCTCGCGGCTGCTGGGCTGCAGTGTCGCTGACCAGACGGCCCCGCTCTGGGTGTCACGCAGGAAAATAAAGCTGCCCCAGTCATCGCGTGTGGCGTCCTCACGCCAGCGTGTCACGTCGATATCCCCCCAGCGGCTGTAACCCGCGCCCGCCGAGGTCAGCATCAACGCATAGCGACCGTTGGACAGTAGCTGCGTGAACGGCGCGCCGCCGGCCACCGCTCTGATGCGCCGCAAGGTGGGCGTCTCGCTGCGGTTCTCGGCCGCGGAAACCGTCACCTCTTCAGCCCTTGGATGTGCCAGTGCAACGTCCCGTGGCACGCGCTCCTGCAGCAGCAGCTCGCAGGCCTGGATCATCGGCTCACGGTGAAAACGGCAGCGCATCCTTCCATCGTGCAAGGTATTGGCGATGGCGACGATGGTCATGCCCTGGTGGTGGGCCATGAAGCAGCGCACGATCGCCACGTCCTCGTCGTCCGGCAGCCGCGAGCGGGTGAAGTCCAGCGCTTCGTAGAAACCATAGCGGCCTTGCGCGCCCATCCCGGCCAGCCGATCGTAGTTACGTCGTGCCGCCTGCGGGTCGATCATCGCCGCCAGACCGGTCGCATAAGGCGCGACCACCACGTTTTCGGAAAGCCCGCGTTTGAGGCCAAGCCCGGGCACACCGAAGTTGGAGTACTGATAGGTAAACTCCAAGTCACGGGCATTGTAGGCTGACTCCGAAATTCCCCAGGGGATGCCCAGCAAGCGACCATAGGATTGCTGCAACGCCACCACCAGGCGGGTGCTTTGCTCCAACAGACTGCCGGCCGGCGCGCGCATCACCAGCGACGGCATCAGGTATTCGAACATCGAGCCGGACCAGGAGATCAGTGCCGAGCCACCGAGGACCGGTGTTGCGGTACGCCCAAGGCGGAACCAGTGACGACTCGAGACATCACCCTTGGCAATGGCGAACAGGCTTGCCAGCCGTGCTTCTGAGGCAAGCAGGTCGTAGCAGCTGGGGTCGAGACGATTGTCGATCTGGGAGTAGCCGATTGATAGCAGCTTGCGTTCCGGGTCAAGCAGAAAGCCGAAGTCCATCGCCCCGGCCATTGCCCGCGCAGTATTGGCAAGGGTCTGCAAACGCTCTGCCAGCGTCGGCTGCGCCTCGTCCGGCACTTTGCGGTCACGCAGGTGTTCGGCCACTGCCTTGCGCAACGCCTCGATCCAGAACAGCAAGTTGCCGCCCTCTCCGCTCTCGCCCGCCGGGACGACCCTGCCGGCTACTTTGGCGGCCTTCTCGGTCAACCGTTTCAGATTCGGCAGCAGCGCGTCGAACGCTTGCATTCCCTCCAAATGGACGTGAATTTCCTCCAGGTCGTCGTGCAGTTGCCGCAGTGACTCCCCGGCTGCGACCGGCAGCACGGCGATGGCCTCCCGCACTAGCCACAGGTCGTCCATCAGACCGCTGCACGCCTCTTCTGCCAACGGGCTGGTCTGCCATTCCTCGCAGGCGTTGGCAAGCACGATCAGGTGCCCGGCGAAGTTACCGCTATCGACCGAAGACACATAGGCCGGATTCAGGGCTCGCAGGTCGCGGGTCGCATACCAGTTGAAGAAGTGCCCGCGGTAGCGCGGCAGCCTCTCCAGGGTGGCCAGGGTCGCCTCCAGGCGTTCGACCGTCTCGATGCTGCCGGCCCAGCCAAAGTCACGGGCAGCGACTGCAGAGAGCAGGTAGAGCCCGATATTAGTCGGCGAGGTGCGGTGTGCCACCGCCGGTTTTGGCTGCTCCTGGAAATTGTCCGGCGGCAGCAGATTGTCCTCGGGTGTAACGAAGGTTTCGAAGAAGCGCCAGGTGCGCCGCGCGGTCAGGCGTAGGGCATGGGCGTCCAACGCTGAAACCGTGCGCAGGCGTGCGACCTGCGATGGCCGACTGCTGAACAAAGCCAGCGCCGGTGCCGCCAGCCAGAGCAACGCCAGTGACCCGATCAGCGGCCAGGAGGCTGGCACCGACGCCAGTCCGGCTGCGCTCATCAGCAGCGCCAGCGCAGTGCCACCGGCCATTTGCCGGTAGCTGCCGTGCAGGTCCGGCAGCGGGCAACCGGATGACTGCGCCGCTGTGGTCCATTCGAGCAGGTGATTGTGGCTCAAGAACAGCCGTACCAGCGTACGCCCGATAGCGTCGCCCATGCGCCACGCCTGGTCTGCCAAAAAGGCCAGCGACAGCAGAATCTGCAGGGCTGCGCGGCGCAGATCGGCGCCGAGTATCGCGAAGTGATTGCGCAAGCGGATGCCGCGCCGCCGCGGTATCAGGGAGCAGGCGATCGGCAGCAGGGCCGGGACCGCCAGGGTAACCAGTACGAAAAGTGTGGCGAGCAGCGCCAAGGGTAACGGCAGCCACCAGCAAAGCACGAGACTGGCCAGGGTGAAAGGCGCCAACAGCGAGCGGCGCAAGTTATCAAGCATCTTGCAACGGCCGATCGGCGGCACCGCCTGGGCCCCCGTCCAGTGTCCAAGCACCCAAGGCAGCAATTGCCAATCACCGCGCGTCCAGCGGTGCAGGCGCTTGGCGGTGACATCGAAGCGCGCCGGGGGCTCCTCGACCACTTCCACATCCGAGGCCAGACCGGCACGGGCAAAGACGCCCTCGAACAGGTCATGACTGAGCAGCCGGTTGTCGCCGACCCGTCCACCGAGCGCGGCTTCGAAGGCATCCACATCGTAGATGCCCTTACCGGTGTAGGAACCTTCGCCGAAGAGGTCCTGGTAGACATCCGAAACCGCCGCGGCATAAGGGTCTATGCCGCCGGGACCAGAGAACACCCGCCGATAGAAGGAGCCCTCGCCGCCCATCGGCAGAGAGGGCGTTACCCGTGGCTGCAGAATCGCGTAGCCGCTGACGATGCGCTTCAGCACCGCGTCGAAACATGGGTGGTTCAATGGATGAGCCATCTTGCCAATCAGCCGCAGCGCCGTGTCCCGTGGCAGGCGGGTATCGGCGTCAAGGGTGATCACGTAGTGCACCCCGGACGGCACATGCGGTTCCTCGCCAGCGATGGGCATGAAACTCGTGTCGCTACTTCCTCGCAACAAGCGGTTTAGCTCGTGCAGTTTGCCGCGCTTGCGCTCCCAGCCCATCCAGCAATGCTCACTGGCATTGAACAGCCGCCGCCGACAGAGCAGGAAAAAGCGCTGGCCGCCAGGGCCGGGGCCATAGCGACGGTTCAGCCGCTCGATTGCCTCGGCTGCCACGCCAAGCAGATGCATATCGCTGTCGAGTTCCTCTTGCGGCGCATCGACGCCATCGGCCAGCAGGACGAAAGCCAGATCACCGCCAATTCCCGCCAGATGATGGACCTCCAGCCGCTCTATCTGCTCCAGCAAGTCTGCCTCGCTGGTCAGCAGGGTCGGCATCGCGACCAGCGTACGTAACGCCTGCGGCACACCGGCAGACAGTTCCAGCCCCGGCAGGATAATGGCGCCGAAGCTCCAGGTGATTGCACGATTGACCAGTGCCGTGGCCACCTCGCTGACCGGCACGAACATCCATAGCACGAACAACACGATCCAGCCCACCATCACGGACGGAACCGCCAGCGCCCAGGCCATCAGCGCCAGCAGCAGTGCACTCATCACAAAGATGCCGCCGACATAGCCGCCGATGCCCAGGCGAATATTGAAGCGGCTGATGCGCAGGCGTATTGGCGGGTGAAATCCGATGGCCCGCTCCAGCGCCGGGCGGCCCTCGGCGATCAAGTGGTAGCCAGGATCGTTCGCACGCTCATCATCCCCCTGCTCGCCCGGCCCGTCGCTTTCGGCTTGGCGGGCGGCCTTTAATGCCCGGTCGGCGACCTGCAGTTCCGAGAGTGTGCAACCGCGCGCCAGTTGTTCGATGGCACTGCGGTACAAGTTGCGCGTCGGGAAGTCCATGGCGGCGAACGCACTGCCCGCACGCAAGTGCACGTCGACCAGGCTGACGCTTTCGAACAGATTGGCCCAGTCGATATCGGAGATCAGCCGCATGCTGGTGATAATGTTGCGTATCGTGACATTCGAGGCGCCCTGGCGTTGCTGGGCATGCTGCACAACGTCCTCGACCCTGACGCCCTGTTCTTGCAGGCGTTCGTCCAGCCAGCCCAGTGCCGGGGTCGTCCGCGGGTCCTGGTCGCGCAGGCGCTTGGCGAGCTGGGCGGCGAACATCTCGGACAACCGCCCGGACGGGCGTGCGGCGATATCCGCAACCAGCGCCGAGCGGGCGCAGCCGGGCGCGAGCAAGCGATCGGCCAACCCATCGGCGTCGGCGCGAGCCGCGCGACCGTCGTCGATCTGCTCGGTGAGACGGCGCAAGTTCTCGATCAGGACGATACGCAGGGTGATCGCCACCGCCCACAGCTCGCCGATGGTCAGCGGCTGAACGCGCTGGTAGGCGACGATGAAGCGCCGCAACATGTCAAGATCGAGATGACTGTCGGTATGAGCGACGAAGGCCCAAGCCAGGCCAAAGACCCGCGGGTAGCCGGCGAACGGCCCCTCGGCCAGTTTCGGCAACTGGCGGTAATAACCGGGGGGCAGGTCATCGCGGATCTCTCGGATCTGCTCCTCGACAATATGATAGTTGTCCAGCAGCCATTCAGCGGCGGGCACCACACTATGGCCGCTCTCAAGCTCCGCAGCGCTCGCCCGGTAGGCGGCGAGCAGGATCGCGGCATTGTCGTCAAGGCGCACATGCAAGGAAAGTACGGCGGGTGGCCTGGGCGCTATCCGCTGGGCGACGGCTAGGCTGGCGGCATGTTGCTCAAGCCGCTCAATACCGAAAAGCGTCTCCCGTACTGGCGCGTGATCACTCCATGGTGGTGATTCAGAGCGCCGCCCAAAAGCCCGGCGCAGGATCGAACGCATCGATACCGCTGCGCTGTTCAGCCCAGCCAGGTCCCTGTCAGTCAAAGTCGCCCCATCAAGACCAGCACGATGACGATGACCAGCACAATACCCAACCCACCGGTTGGTGCGTATCCCCAACTCCTGCTGTGCGGCCAACTCGGGAAAGCGCCGATCAGTAGCAGAATGAGGATGATTAACACGATTGTGCCCAAGCTCATGACTATCTCCTTGGTCGCATGAAAAAGCGCGCTTGCTGGCTGTCACTCAGAGAGCATCCGGCCAACCGACTGACACCAGATTGCGCACCTTCATGGGGATGAGTCTGTACGCTGACGCACACAAGCCGTAAAGGACGGCGATACCTCGCCTTGACGGATCTTTGGTGTGTACGCCAGCAAATCCCTGACCGAGTCTGTGTGTCGATCAAATTGATCTGCAGCCACTATGTGCTGCAGCGAACAGATCATCGGCGAGCGGTCAATCAGACTGAGGACACGGGATTGCCAGGCACCTTTTCCCGGGCCACCTACCGGCTTGCTCTGTGCTATGGGACGCCCGCATGCCAACCGTCCTTCCGACTCAAGAAGGCAACTGCCTGATCGACAGCCTGTCTGGCAGGGAGCACAACAGAATCCTGCGGCATTGTGAACCGGTGGACCTTGTGTATGGCAGCATCCTCAGCGAATCCGACCAACCCTTGCGCTATCTGTACTTCCCGCTCACTGGCTTTATCTCGCTGGTCACCACACTGGAATGCCATCGTCCGCTGGAGCTTGGCCTGATTGGCAATGAGGGTATGCTTGGCGCCACGTTTGCACTGGGTGTCAATGCCGCCCCTACCCGCGCAGTGGTCCAAGGCGCGGGCCGTGCATTGCGGATAAACGCGACGCTGCTGCGCCAGGAATTGCATGCGTATCCTGGCCTGCTTCGTGCGCTCAAACGCTATCTTTATGTGTTAATCGCGCAATTGGCGCAGAACGCAGCCTGCGGCCATTTCCATGAGATCGAACCACGCTTGGCACGTTGGTTGCTGATGGCCCATGACCGTGCACACGCTGATCACGTCTATCTGACCCATGAACGGCTCTCGGACATGCTTGGGGTACGAAGAAGCGGCGTGAGCATTGCCGCGGGCGCATTGCAGCAGCGACAGCTCATCCGCTACAGCCGTGGTCAAATCACCATTCTGGACCGGCAAGGCCTGGAGGCAACAGCCTGTGGGTGTTACGACGCGCTGATAGCGGTTCACGCGCGACTGCTTTCTTCGCACGTTCGACACTAGCCTCGCAGCAGTCTGTGTACGTTAGCAGACAGACAACCTCGGGCAACGCTAGCACACTGAAACTTCAGTAACTGGAAGGAGGTCATCATGGAAACGCCAGTCACGTCCAAGAGGGTCACAGCCGACACGGAATGCCTGCAGCCGGCCCCTACGCTGAACAGTACCTCTGCCTCGGGGAACAGGGAGGCCGAAGCACAACACATCTTCGAGAGGCTCATCATCGGGAGAAAGGTACTCAGAAAAGGCTGGCGGCTTTGGGTGATGAGCGAGTTGTTCAAGCTCAACGACGGACTGTTGAGCATTCAGGTGAAAATCAAGCTTCGTACTTTTCTCAAGGACACTCATTACAATTGAATATCAGCGTGGGTAGCCGCGCCACGCGCCGACAATGCCTGAGCAGCCTGTCATTTCTAGTGGGTGCCCTGCGATATTAATGAGTCGTAGGAACGTGGAGGTAGGGCAGCAGACGGTCGGTCTCGGCCTTCACCACCGCGTAGCATTCGCAGCTCAGTTGCTCCAGCTTGGGCCGATCGAGTACTTTGATATGCCCGCGGCTGTATTCGATGGCGCCCAGGCGCTGCAATTTTCCCGCTGCATCGGTGACACCCTCGCGACGTACCCCAAGCATGTTGGCGATCAGCTCCTGAGTCATCGTCAGTTGATTGCTGGGCAGGCGATCCAGAGACAGCAGCAGCCAGCGGCACAGCTGCTGATCGATCGAATGATGACGGTTGCACACTGCCGTCTGGGCCATCTGAGTGATCAATGCCTGGGTGTAACGCAGCATCAACTGCAGCATGTCACCGTGACGGTTGAATTCGTCCTTGAGGCGTTGGTTCAACAGCCGATAGGCATGCCCGGCGCTCTGCACGATGGCCCGGCTGGGCGTGCTTTCGCCACCCATGAACACCGCGACGCCAATCAACCCCTCGTTGCCCACCACCGAAATTTCCGCCGAGGCGCCGCTCTCCATTACGTAGAGCAGCGAAACGATGGAGTCCGTGGGAAAATACACATGACGCAGCGCATCGCCCGACTCGTATATAACCTTGCCGAGAGGCAGAGGTACCAGTTCGAGATAAGGGAGCAGACGGTCTTGTACCTCCGCTGGCAATGCAGCGAGGAGGTGGTTCTGTTGGGGGGCAGGCTTTGCGGACATGATCACCACCGTGTCGGAAAGAATCTTCCGGTTTCAGCAGGATAGACCAGTATTTTCGGGATTACCGAGTCTTTGATCGGCCCGTCCACTGCCTGAAAATTGCAGAAAACGCTTCGCTGAAAATCATGACTCGGGGAAGGTCATGAGCGCGAAACGCAGATAAACGAGTGATCAATTCGATGAGTCCAAAGGTCAAACCACCAGCCAGCAAGCGTTCAGTGCAATGTGGTTTGATACAGCCTTCTGCTTCACAGGTCATTCATCCGAGAACGCATTCCATAGCGCGATGACCGTCACGTCGGGGTGGTGGAGATCGTAGGTGAGAATGCTGAGCGATGCCGTATCCAGTGGAAAATGCTGCGCCGCGATCAGCGGTAAACCAATCCATCGCACGGCCAGGACGGAAGCGAAATGACCATGGGAGAAGAGTGCAATGTTGCCTTCCAGGGCCCGCAGCTGGGTGATAACCCGGTCAGCGCGACTGGCAATTTGCGCAGGGCTTTCACCCTGCGGACAGCCATCGCGAAAAATATTCCAGCCCTTTCGCTGCCTGAGAATGTCTACTGATCGCTGCCCTTCATAGGCACCATAGTCCCACTCCGCCAAGTCCGGGACGATTACGGCGTGCGCCCCCTGCCCCGCCAACGCGCAGGTTTGTTGCGCACGTCGTAACGGGCTGGTCAGAACATGGGTGAATGGGATATCCCGCAGGTGCAGTGCAAGTTTCTTCGCCTCGCTCTCGCCGCGCGCAGTCAACGGAATATCCGTGCGGCCCGTATGCTGACGGGAAAGCGTCCATTCAGTTTCACCGTGCCTGACAAGATAAAGGTGCACGGGCGCGGGTATGATGGGAGCGGTCATACGGCCAGCCCTTCCAGAGCAGCGTCGTATTCACCACGACATGCCGCGTGGTTACACCTGAGCCGGTGCAACAACGCCTGTTGTGCTGCCACTACATTGGCCTGCTCGCCGCGCCAAATCTCCAAAGCCGGTTGCTGGACGGCACGAGCAAACGAAAACGCCAATGCCCAGGGCAGTCGTGACTTGAACTGAAGATTCATGGCATTCAATCGGGCCGAAGCCAACGCTCCCGATTGGCCCCCCGACAAGAACGTAATGCCTGGCACCGCGGCGGGTACCGTTCGCAGGAGACAATTCACAGTTGCCTCAGCGACCGCGACCACCGTTGTCGGTGTGGTGCAATCCAAGCCGGGAAGCACCATATTAGGCTTCAAAAGCATCCCTTCAAGCAGCACTCGTTGGGCGTGCAGCTGATTGAAGACGATTCGTAGAACGTCCTCCGTGACGGCAGCACACCGTTGCAGGGTATGTTCACCGTCCATCAGCACTTCCGGCTCGACGATGGGGACCATCCCCGCCTCCTGGCACAACGCGGCATACCGGGCCAGCGCCTGAGCGTTGGCCTCAATGCAACCGGTGCTGGGCATGTCACTACCGATGGTGATCACCGCGCGCCACTTGGCAAACCGGACGCCCATTTGAGCGTATTCTTTGAGCCGATCACGCAGCCCGTCCAAACCCTCGGTGATCTTCTCTCCAGGATAACCGGCCAAATCTGTTGTACCGATGTCCACTTTAATGCCAGGGATAATGCCCGCATCGCTCAGGGCTTTACTGAATGAGGCGCCATCTTTGGTTCGCTGACGGATTGTTTCATCGTAGAGAATTGCACCGTTGAGGTATTGACCCAGACCCGGCGTGGTCACAATGAGCTCCCGATAGGCGCGCCGAGCCTCCTCGGTCTGAGGAATACCCAACGGGGCAAAGCGTCGGTTGCACGTAGGGTTGCTTTCGTCCATGGCCAGCAACCCTTTGTCGTCTGAGACAAGCGTCTTCGCGGTGTTTATTAGTGCTTGCGCATTCATACTCAACCCCTTGTTAACAGCGGAATCACGCGCTCCAATGTGTCCCATCGCCCAACAGCCATGCGGTTCATGATTGCCCTTGCCTGAGTTGACGGTAGCGTCGGATGAGCGCATTGGTCGAACTGTCATGCTTTAGCAAAGGCTCAACATCGCTGGTCAACTCAGCGAGGGTTATCTGCGCCATCGACTTGCCAAGTTCGACGCCCCACTGATCGAATGAATCGATGTTCCAGATTGTTCCTTGAGTAAAGACACTGTGTTCGTAAAGTGCGACGAGACTCCCCAACGTTTCCGGCGTCAGCCGTTCGGCAAGGAGGGTATTGGTGGGGCGGTTGCCTTCAAAAATGCGATGAGGTACCAGCCAGTCAGGTACTCCCGCCGCCTTGACTTCTGCTTCCGTTCTGCCGAAAGCAAGCGCCTCAGTCTGGGCGAACAGATTCGCCATCAACAGATCGTGATGCGCCTGCAAGGCGTTCAATGACTGGCAGAAACCGATAAAGTCACACGGGATCAACGGCGTTCCTTGATGCATAAGCTGATAGAACGAATGCTGGCCATTGGTGCCGGGCTCCCCCCAATAGACGGGGCCTGTTGGATAATCGACGCGTGCGCCATCGAGCGTGACGTGTTTGCCATTGCTCTCCATCGTCAACTGTTGCAGATAGGCCGGAAAGCGCTTCAGGTATTGCTCATAGGGCAGCACTGCGACGGTTTGAGCACCGAAGAAATTGTTGTACCAGACGGCGAGCAACCCCATCAGGACCGGCAGATTCTGGTCGAACGGTGTGCTGCGAAAGTGCAGGTCCATGGCATGAAAGCCGGACAGCATCGCGCGGAAATTTTCCGGCCCGATGGCCAGCATCGTCGACAAACCAATCGCCGAGTCCATCGAGTAGCGACCACCATCCCAATCCCACAAGCGAAACATATGCTGGGTATCGATGCCGAACTGGGTAACCGCCTCGGCATTGGTCGAAACGGCCACAAAATGCTTTGAGATTGCCCGCTCATTTCCAAGTTTGCTTAAAACCCAATCGCGCGCGGTGTGAGCGTTGGTCAATGTCTCGAGTGTTTTGAAGGTTTTCGAACAGACAATGAACAGCGTTTGTGCGGGGTCAAGATCGCGTGTCGCCTCGACAAAATCAGTACCGTCGACATTCGAAATGAATCGCATTGTCAGGTTGCGCTGACGGTAATGGCGCAACGCTTCATAGGCCATCTCCGGCCCGAGATCAGAGCCGCCTATGCCGATGTTGACCACATTGCAGATCGGCAGGCCTGTAAAACCCAACCATTCACCACTGCGAACTTTGCGAGCGAAATCGGCCATTTTATCGAGCATCGTGTGGACTTCCGGCACGACGTCGATGCCATCGACCACAATTCGCGCCTCCTTGGGTGCGCGCAGGGCGATATGAAGTACCGCGCGTTGCTCCGTTACATTAATTTTCTGGCCCGTGAACATTGCTTCGATACGCTCGCGCAAGCCACGCGCCTCAGCCAGTTGCAGAAGCAAATGCATCGTTTCATCGGTGACGCGGTTTTTTGAGTAATCGAGGTAAAGTCCGCACGCTTGCGTGCTGAAGCGCTCGCCACGTTTAGGATCGTCGCCAAACAATTGTCGCAGGTGCAGTTTGGACACCGCCTGATAATGCACCTGAAGTGCTTTCCAGGCAGGGCACTGTGTCAGAGATGGCGAGCACGCTGCATTTGACTTTTTCATGACTTGCTTGCTCAGACGGGCGCGTCAGCGGTGGCGAGTTTCCGGCAGCTAATCGCCGTGAAAAAATGATCGAGGCGCCAGATTCATGTTCGCTTTTCAGTGTAGTCAGAATGCACAACAACCAATGTGTGATCGGTACGCTGCCGCACTTAGAGATGTGTACCGCGCCGTCAACCCCCATGTCAGGCACACCTCATCCGACCGTCT
The DNA here is from genome assembly GCF_056680375.1 of Pseudomonas sp. ASL7. Classification (NCBI taxonomy): domain Bacteria; kingdom Pseudomonadati; phylum Pseudomonadota; class Gammaproteobacteria; order Pseudomonadales; family Pseudomonadaceae; genus Pseudomonas; species Pseudomonas sp. ASL7. Next base: position 1,675,278 of record NZ_CM155279.1, read on the forward strand.
GCGCCGGGTAGACAAGGGAATGCCCCGCAGGGGTCGCGGCCCGATTCAATGTTGCTGATTCAGCTTTGGCCCGGCCCATCAGATGAACGACTATCCGGCCGCGGTGGAGAAGGTAGTCAGCAACGATCCGACGATGGCAACGCCACCAGACGGTTTCCGCACACATGATCACGCACTGCCGGTCCTGACTGAGCGCTGACAAACGTGAGAGTCCCGATTCAAAATCATCGGACAATGCGTAATCCGCATAGTTATGAAAACTTTGGTTGATCCAAAACCCGTTAATATCCGGCGCCACTGAACGTCTACAGTCTCCCGAGGAGCGCGCCAAGCTCGACGGGCTGTATGAATGCATCCTCTGTGGTTGCTGTTCCTCGCAATGTCCATCCTGGTGGTGGAATCCTGAAAAGTTCGTAGGTCCAGCCGGGCTGTTGCAAGCTTGGCGTTTCATTACCGACAGCCGTGATCAGGCCACGGCGGAACGGCTAGAGCGGCTGGAGGACCCGTTCAGCTTGTTCCGTTGCCGCAGCATCGGCAACTGTTCATGGGTCTGCCCCAAGGGCCTCAATCCCATGGGGGCCATTGGAAAAATTCGCCAGGAGCTGTTCCGAAAATCCACCTAGGACGTTGGATCAACGCAATGAATCGGCTCGGCTTCCAAGGCCCTGAGTGGTATTGCCGAAGAACGCTGCCTGAACCCACTTGCGGTCGCAACCGGCGTCCTTGAGCGCGTCCTCCACTGCCCAAGCGGTCAGGGGCTTCACGCTGCCTCCAAGCGTGGGACTGACTTTAGCTATCAAGCGACGGTGAATGACTTCCTTCCCGCCGCGCTACGTAACTCCGGCGTTCGCTGACCCTTTAGCCTGTTCCGCAATCCCCTTACGATGCCCTGCTTGCAGGGCATCGTCATTTTCGACAGTCTTGGAAAGCGCCCCACAAGGCCCTCTCCGACCGGGCGGTTGAAGGTGCATGATTTGACGGGGAAACGGATGTTGATCAGCAAGCACTGGTTGGCAGCTTGCAAGCCATAGGGTCGCAGTCCAACCGGAGGCCGCCGGTCAGGCGGGTGACGCGGAATCTGGAGTCGCCACCGTCCTTAGACGGCCCGGGGTGAGGTCTCAATGGATCAGGAGTCGCAGCGGCTGAGCGTACTGTATGGGTCAAACGGCAGGTAGCGTGATTGTCGGTCACGCATGACCTTGATCATCGCAACTTCAGGATCACTGGAAAAAAACAGACGACCACCGTTGGCCACCAAGTGGTCCAGTAGCCGCTCCTTCTCGCCGACCAGCCCCTCAGGATTTCGGTCGTTGCCCGTGGTGACATCCAGGCGCAGCCAATGAGTACCCGGGATCAGGTCCCCTGCGAACACCACCGGTCCGCCTGGCATGGCGATTTTCGGTATCAGTTGCCCCGGCGTGTAACCATCGCTGAAGTGGAAATGCCAACCATCGCCAAGCTCACTGCAACGATCACCATCGAGCAGGGCCAGGCAGTAAGGCATGACATCAATAAGGTCGCGGGCGTCCTTGGTAAGTTGTTTCTTCAGATTGGCGCCTTCAGCGGCCGCATTCGGGTATTCAATGGCGCTCATCTAAGTGGCTCCTATTTTTTTAGAAGCCCCATGCTTTCATTTTCCCGTCGCCGGGATATCCCCTCTTTATGGGTGGCTGCTGACGAAACGCTAGTGTTCGAGTTGGCGGCATATTTAGGGAAGGACCGTGGGTCGAAACTTATTGCCCTCACTAAAAGGAGCGACCATAGGGTTGATGCGCTAGCGGCGTTTTAAAGGTGGACGATGCGCAGGATTTACATGAAGCGCTCATTCCCGCTATTGCTACGGCGCAGACAACCCCAGCGTATGAAGCTCTTGATGCGATTCGAAATGAAGCAACCGACAACCAGGCAATCCAAAAAAATCCCAGGGCTGAACGTATCAAGTGTGTTTTCACACAGCCTGGGTCGATTGCCGTCCCTCGCAACAGGCAGAACGGCTGCAGTCGACCCCGAACGGACACTCGTCAACGTCAGCTCAGGGTCGAAAGCTGCTTGCTCCGCTATTGCAGCGGAACATACACATCTGTTTGCCATTGATCCTGCGGTGTCTCGGGATAGACGCTCAGGTAATTGAAGAACAGCGGCTGGTCACGAAGTTCCTCTCCACTGGCAGGAAGCCAATCGCGGTAAATCGGATAGATCGTTTCGCCGATGTGATCCGGTGACCCCACGTGTCGCACCACGACGCAGCGACCGCCAGGAATGACGATCTCGCGCACGCCGAACTCATTCGGCGCCACGGCCTCGTGAATCTCGCCGCAGATTGCGAAGCGGAATGCTTGCGCAGGTGTCGTATCGGGGTTGCCATAGGGAATGCCAAAGCTGCGACTCGATGCCACCGGCGACTGTCCGCTCTGCTTACGCCACTCGATGAACTTGCGCACGCTCTCATTGACGAGCCCGGCGGGTCCGCGGTGTTCAAGCGCTGCGACCCTGACTTCAGGGAACTCCACGATTCGTATTTGCATGATGATAGTCCTGGAAAAGTGAGGGATTGCGAACACCGCATTCCAGACCTGCCAGTTCGGTTCCTTCCTGAACGCACTCGGCGTCGTACCGAACGCCCGCCTGAACGCCCTGCAAAATGCCTCGGGACTTTCAAAGCCAGCACCGAGTGCGGCGTCCAGTACCGAGTGACCCGCGAGGGTGGCTAGGCTATGTGCCGCGCGTCGTAGTCGCATCAGTTGCACATAACGTGAGACAGGCACTCCAACGAACGCGGTGAATTGTCGATGGAAGTGAAACGCCGAAAAGTTCGCCACATGGCTCAACGTCTTCACCGACAGGTCACCTTCGAGATTGGCATCAATGTAGGCGAGTACGGCGTTGAAGCGTTTTGTGTAAGCGAAATGGGTCGGCAGGTCAGACACTGGGAAAAGCTCCTGGAAGTACGGTCGGCAATAGAGTCGACTATAGCGGTGCGAACGCGCCTAGCCGCGCTTGCTCAAGGCACGTTTTGGGTTGGCCAATGCGATCTCTTCCAAGGCGATGTAAAGGTCGTGGGCATTTCAGGTGTCCACTTCTGGCCGATTCTGTTGAAAAAGTAGCTCCCCTGACTGGCCTGCGGCAAAATCTCTACATTGGCCAGCAGGGAAGCACGCAGCATGATGGGACAGTTATCGAGTGGGCAGGAACGACTGTTTTACTCGTTGAACCTTGAAGATCACATTCCAGCCAATCACCTTCTGCGCAGCATTGATCGGTGTCTTGATCTGAGCGACCTGCGCCATTACCTCGCCGATTTCTATAGCTCGATTGGGCGTCCGTCGATTGATCCTGAACTGATGATCCGCATGCTGATCGTGGGCTATTGCTACGGCATTCGCTCTGAGCGGCGGTTGTGCGAAGAGGCCCATTTGAACCTGGCGTATCGCTGGTTCTGCCGGTTGAGCCTTGAAGATGAAGTCCCCAACCACTCGACCTTTTCCAAAAATCGACACGGCCGTTTTCGGGACAGTGATCTGTTTCCTGCCGGATTGACTGATGTCAGCCAGTCTTGTCGAACAATCCACACATTTAGATAGCACACTAATTACAAGCTAAACTATGATGAGGTAACTCCTTAGCCGCAGACTTCGACATGACTGATACATTGACACTTGGCTTTGCCCTGCATGACAGCGCACGGTTGATGCGCAAACGCTTTGAGCAACGCGCGCGGCATGTCGGCCTCACCCGCTCGCAGTGGCAAGTACTGGCCATGTTGTCGAAGAACGAGGGCATCCATCAAAAAGGCCTCGCAGATTTACTGGAGCTGGAATCGATCACCCTTGTGCGCCTGCTGGACAAAATGGCGGAACGCGGGCTGCTTGAACGACGCAGTCATCCTACGGATCGACGCCTGTCCCTGCTTTTTTTGACCGAGCAGGCACACCCGCTTCTGGAACTCATGCGTGACATGGGCCGATCGACACGCCTGGAGGCCACGGCCGGATTTTCTGAAGAAGAAGAACAACGGCTGCTGCAGATGCTCAAGCGGATGAGGTCCAACCTGATCGAAGCCTGCAGTCTTCCCATCGACGACGAGGAGACGCGCCGCCATGACTGATCAACACCTGAAGTCACCGGTGCAGGCGCCTGTGATGCCCGCGACCTCACGACTGGAAGCCCCCTCTTCAACCGAGGCGCGCAAACCAACCCCGGGGCAAACTGAGGGTGGCCAGAGCAATGCCTCACCTGCCCGTCCAAAGCGGCAGATGGTGCGTACTGCACTCTTTACCCTGTTACCCATCGCCCTACTGGTCGGTGGTTACCTGTATGTCACGGGCGGGCAAGTCATTTCCACCGACAACGCCTACATACAGGCTGATCATGTCGGCGTCTCCACGGATGTCTCGGGCCTGGTCGCTTCGGTGGTTGTCAAAGACAATCAGCGGGTCGTCAAAGGTCAAGTCCTGTTCACCCTGAAACCCGAGCCGTTTCAGATTGCGCTGGCGAGTGCCAAGGCGCAACGGGACAACGTGCGCAATCAGATCCTCAATCTCAAGGCCAACTACAACCAGGCACTGGCCGAAATCGATCAGGCGCAAATCGACCTCGCGTACTACCAGGTCAGTTTCCAGCGCCAGCAAACCCTGGTCAGCGTTTCTGCGGTGTCCAAAACCAACTTCGACGATGCCAAGCATGCGCTGGACAGCACCCGGCAAAAAATCGCCGTTGCCAAGGCCACGGCGCAAATGGTGCTGGCGCAATTGGGTGGGCATATCGAGACACCCGTCGAACAGCAATCCACGTTTCTACAGGCACAGGCCGCCGTCGACGAAGCGCAGCGCAACCTGAACAACTCAGTCGTCAGGGCGTCGTTCGACGGGGTCGTGACCAACGTTGATTCGCTGCAAGTCGGCTCCTATCTGCAACCCCCACAATCGGGCATCAGCCTGGTGTCGGCCGATCACCTGTGGGTGGCAGCGTCCCCCAAGGAAACCGAACTGACCCACATGAAGCCCGGTCAGCCCGTCGATATCAGCGTCGACAGTTACCCCGAGGTCCGGTGGCACGGCACTGTCGAAAGCATCAGCCCGGCGTCGGGTTCAAGCTTCTCGTTGTTGCCTGCACAAAACACCACGGGCAACTGGGTCAAGGTCGTGCAACGGATTCCCGTGCGTATCAGCATCGATGATGCCGCGAACAAACCGTCGCTGCGCACTGGCATGAGTGTGCAAGCAGAGATCAACACAGGCTCGGCACGTGGCCTTCCGCACCTGTTCTCGGGGCTGTTGGCGAGCGAGGCCCCCGCCCATGAGTAATCCGGCAACGACGCAACCGGTGGCCCATCGCGGGATGATCACCGCTTGCGTCGTGCTGGCCGTGATCATGCAAGCGCTCGACACCACCATTGCGAACGTCGCCCTGCCCTACATGCAAGGCAGCATCTCGGCCAGCTCGGACCAGATCAACTGGGTGCTGACGTCCTACATCGTCGCCGCTGCCGTCATGACGCCGCCCTCTGCCTTCCTGGCCAGACGCTTCGGTCGCAAACGCGTGTTGCTGTGGGCGATTGCCGGCTTCGTCGTCTCGTCGATCCTTTGCGGCCTGGCGCAGTCGCTGGAGGAAATCATCCTGGCCCGTCTGCTGCAGGGGCTGGCGGGCGCGGCGTTAGTGCCATTGTCCCAAGGCATTCTGCTGGACATCTACAGCCTCAAAGAGCGCGGCTCAGCCATGGCGCTGTTTGGTGTGTCGGTCATGGTCGGCCCGGTACTGGGCCCGATGCTCGGCGGCTGGCTGACGGAGAATTTCAGTTGGCGGTGGGTGTTTTTCATCAACTTGCCCATTGGTTTGTTGGCGCTGGCCGGGATCGTCTACTACGTCAGCGAAACGTCGACCGACACCTCGTCACGACTGGACTGGCTCGGCTTTGGTTCCTTGAGTGTGGCGATCATGGCCCTGCAACTGTTTCTGGATCGAGGTGAGCAACTGGGCTGGTTTTCTTCCGGTGAAATCCTGATCGAAGCGGTGGTGGCCGCTGTCGCCACCTACGTGTTTCTGGTCCATACCTTCACCAGCGATGCGCCCTTTATCAGTCCGAAGCTGTTCAAGGATCGTAACTTTTCGATCAGCGTCATCTTCATTTTTATCGTCGGCATTACCTACCTGGCCTCGCTGGCGCTGATGACCCCTTACCTGCAAACCCTGATGGGCTATCCGGTGCTGACCGCCGGCATGGTGATGGGCCCACGCGGGTTGGGCACGATGCTGACCATGTTCCTCGCCGGCCAACTGCTGGGCAAAGTCGATACCCGCCTGTTACTGCTGACGGGGCTGGGTTTGTCAGCGCTGTCGATGTGGCTGATGACTGGCTGGACGCCTGATGTGTCGATACAAACCATCATCGTGGTCGGCTTCATTCAAGGCACCAGCCTGGGCATGCTGTTTGTACCATTGACCACGGTTGCCTTCGCGACACTGCCCGCCTCCTTGCGCGCAGAAGGCACCGGGCTTTACAGCCTGTCACGAAACGTCGGCTCCAGCGTCGGGATTTCCATCGTGACCGTGCTGCTCACTCAGAACATCCAGGCCAATCACGCAGAAATAAGTGCCTACGTCACGCCATTCAACCGCGCCTTCGAGGCGTGGCCGATCAAGCACTTTCTGGACCCGATGATCGCTTCCGGACGCGCAACACTGGACGCAATGGTCACGGTGCAAGCCAGCTGGATCGCTTACGTGGATGACTTCAAACTGCTGATGGTGTTGTCACTGGCAGTCATGCCGCTGCTGCTGATTATCAAAACGCCGAAAATTCAGTCGAGTGCAGAACCGGCGGCGGTCATGGAGTAACTAGAGTCCGCGTCCGGGCCAAAAGCACACGATCAATTTTCCCGCTGAACCATAATGCGCTTGCGAAGCGGCACCCAATAACAGCCAGCGGCGCATTCAGAAGATGATTCATTGATCATCGTAAAGTCCAGATCCTTTGTACATGGTGGTCTCAGGTGCTTCACCAGCAACGGCACGAATGGTCTTGAGCACCAACATGGCTGCCGGGGACAATGTTCGTCCACTCAAATGCACGATGCCGATTTCAGTAAATAGCGCTTCGGTCTCGGGAAAAGGTAAGGCAACCAGGTCTCCAGCCAACAGGTCTCGCTGCACTGCGGCGTGTGTTGCACCCAGAATGAGGTCGTCGTTAATCGCGAGGTCTTTCAGCACAGAGAGGTTGTCGCATTTCAGCACCACCGGCAGTGACTGATCGGGTGACAATTCAAGCAGGCGCCTAAGTTGGACGAGCGCCGCATTGGGGAACCAACTCAAGGCGAAGCCATAGGACAAACAATCTTTCAGCATGCGCGACGGATTGCCTATCAATGGATGACCTGGGCGGCAGAAGAATGCTCCGCGCTGACGACAAAGTGGTGTGATGGCGAGGTCTGGTTCATGTGAAATTTCCTGCGTGTCGGCAACAAAGAACTCGATTTCTTCAGCCCGCAGATGGAGTAGCAAGTAGCGCCAGTTGTTTGTATCCACGGTGAAGCAAATGCCGGGGCTCTGTAGTCTGACCTCCCGGAGCACCTGCCGCACCAGCCCATAGGTTGGCGAAGGTCCGACCCCGAACGCGACGTGCCCTACATCAGCGTCGCGTATTTGCACCATGTCCAACTCAAGCGTGCGCATTTGGTAAGCAATACGCTTGGCGTGTTCCAGAAATACTTCACCCACTTTGGTTATCGAAACCGCTCGATTGTCACGGTCGAACAAGGACAGCCCCAGCTCTTCTTCCAATGCCTGAATGCCACGACTGAGTGCGGGCTGGCTAAGATGCAGCTTTTCGGCTGCACGGGCGAAGTTCAGTTCCTGCGCCAGCGCGAGGGCATAGCGAATACGCTTCAAGTCCATCTATCACCTCGTAATGTCCTTGGGTTATTGCTTCAATGTTTATAATGCATTGGACGCATCACTCTAACAAAAATTACAGTTCGCCCGTACCCAATAAGGCAACTGTCCCATGTCAACGATTGCTTGCGATTCCGCATCGCCAAATAGCTATCAACTGATCATCGAAGGCACCGAGCTGCAAGCGAATGTGGCACCGGGCGAGACTGTCCTCAAGGCCGGTTTGCGCAGCGGTGTAAAAATTACGCATTTGTGCATGGTCGGCGAATGTGGCTCCTGCCGTTGTCGTCTGCTGCGGGGAAAAGTCAGGCTCAAGAAAGACATCTCCCAACATGTGGACCACGATGCATTGCGCAACGGCTATCTATTGGCGTGCCAGTCCGAACTCTTGAGCGATGTACTGCTAGCCGTGCCGGGCTTGTCCTCGGATATTCAGGGGCCGGCGCTGGTCACACGCTCCGGACGGATCAAATCTGCCGTTTCTCTGAACCACACTATTCGCCACCTGGTGCTGGAGCTTGATGCGCCGATGTCCTACGAGGCTGGACAGTACGCCCAATTGAGCATTCCAGGGCATCCGGCCCTGGCCCAGGAACCGCGCTGCTATTCCTTCTGCTCAGCACCATTGAGTCCTCCGCAAATCGAGGTGGGATTTCATGTCCGTCTGGTCCCCGGCGGACAATTTACCGAATGGTTGTTTGCCGAGGATCGCATCGGCGAACGCATAGAGTTGACTGGCCCGCTCGGGGATTTCACCGTCCAAAACGCTCTGCGCCCGATGGTACTCATCGCCGGTGGAAGTGGTCTTGCTCCCATCAAGTCAATTCTTGAACACTTGAGCGCTCAGCAAAGTGCCCCGGATGTGACGCTGTTTTTTGCCGCGCGCACCCAAAACGATCTGTACTGCCTGGGCGAAATTGCACACCTACAGGCCAATTGGCCTGGTCCCGGTCGGATGCTGTTCGAGCCCGTCCTGTCACATGAGCCCGGCGATTCCGCCTGGGGTGGACTGACTGGGTATTGCGGCGAACATATTTCCAGATTCTGTAGCCCAGCCGACAGCAGTTTCTATCTCTGCGGTCCGCCACCGATGATCGATTCGATTCTTCGCTCATTAGAAGGCGTTGTGGAGCCTCATTACATCCACTACGACCGTTTTATTGATCGCAGCAATATGACGCAGCAATAAGTTCTCCCCGCCTTCATTGACTTTGGATAATAAAAAATGAAATCGAAATTGTTTCCTACCTTAATCCTGTGTGCAGCATTTTCGCAGGCACAAGCGGCAGATACGCCCATCACGCTTGAGTTTGGTGCTGCCGTAAAAAACGTCTCTGAAGTGAATACTGCTACCGGAACGTCAAGTTTGAACATGATTGCCGAGGGCGCGGGAAAGCTGGTGTCTCAAGGTGAGTCGGTACGTTTCTATGCCCTGTGTGCCATCACCGACACATTGAAGGGAAAGGCCGTTGTTGCGGGATTTGGCGACTGTGAATTCAAAACGACCGATGGCGGCGTGTTGTATGCGCATTTTCAGACAACGTCAGGACATGGAGACCAGGGTCAGATTACGTTGAGTGGCGGCAGCCAGAATCTTGAGCGTTTCAACGGCATCGTTCCCGTCGAAATTACAGTCAATCCAGCCAAGGTCGGCAAGCTGGTGTTTTTTGCTGAAAATCTGAAATGAACAGTGCTCTTGGCTCGCCACTCAGTAAAAGGAAACAGCGATGGGGATGACCATTGGGTTCAGTGTCTTTGCCCTGCTGCTTGTACTTGACATTGTCATGGGGGAGTTCAGGAAACCCCGCGCATTGAGCAAGAATGAACTAGGTGTGAACCTGATCAGCATGGGGATCGGGTTCTCCATTCGTGCTCTTCCTTTCGCGGTGATTACCTATTTGCTGGTCACATTTCTCCCCGAGTGGAGAAACGCTCTCGCTCACGCTAATTTCGCCTTATTGTTCCTCGCGGTCCTGTTGCTTGATGATTATGGGAATTACTGGTTTCACCGCCAGGCACATCAAATACCCTGGCTGTGGCGCCTGCACAAACCCCACCATATTCCAACACGCATGAACGTACTCATGGGTGTTCGCGAAAGCACATTTTATTACCTGCTCATTCCCGTCAATGTGATGGCTCCGCTACTGGTTTTTGTCGGTGCCGAAGAAGCGGGTGCGGCCATGTTGGGCCTCAAGCTGACCGTAGGTTATCTCCAACATGTGGGTTATCGCTGGGACCTGTGGTTGCGCCGTTTCGCGCCTGGCCGTCTGTTTCTCGATCTCGCGGAAAACCTGTTCTCGCTCCAGGATTTTCATCATGTGCATCATGGTGTTGGCCGCTACGGCAATGCTTCATCCAACTATGGCAATGTGCTCAATATCTGGGACAAGCTTCACAAGACGAGCAGCGGCCATCCGCACTGCGCCCAAGATGCTTACGGACTGCCAACAGGTGCAAAGGTAGAGTCTTGGGCAGTGCAATTGTTCTGGCCACTTTGCCGCGAGCGGAAGGTGAAACCCGACGCATCCTCGATCATCGTCCAGAGTTCGTCCGATGAACTGGAAGCAGCTCAAGCCATCATTTTTACCGCTGACGGTCTGGCAATCGCAGTGAGATGATGGTCCGAGTTGAATCAAGGTGAAGGTCTGCAATGGGTCGATTGTGTTGAAAAAGGCGACCCGGCCTGGCTACCCATGTACTAAGCGGTGAAAACGCGTTTTCAGTGCGCTGCTACGTAAAATCTGAGCCCTGAGCCTTCTGCGCAAAACTCGGATTTAAATCTCAGACGCGTACTTTTCTGTCGCGAAAACTGAAGCGGACTTTTTCAACAGAATCGGTCGGTTGCCGTCGTTCGCGACAGGCAAAAAACGGCCAAAAGCAGCCGGCGAGTACCAACAAGAGTCGGAGATCAGTGGGCGTTCGGTTGCGTCCATTAAGCCAGGGGCTATTCAATGCTACGCTTCCTGCGATTCGTACTCGAATCCTCATCCAGGGCCAAAAAATGACAGCACTGAAGTTCTTTTCCGTGAAGTACAGATATCGCCTCAAGTCGTCACTCGATAGCGAGTCCTGGTCCGAAGGCACAAGGCCGATTCGGGCGGATAGCCAAGAAGATGCCAATTACAGTGCTAGGCAAATGCTCCCGCAGGAGATGCCAGATCATGTGATTGAAATTTTGAGTTAGGTATACGGACCCCGGTAAAAAGAGCCGGTCCAGTGCCATGCGTTGTTGTACGACCCTAGGCATCGAGATGGTTCTGGCTGGCATGCTGATATGCAACGATGTGGGCGGTCAACTTCCGCTACTACTAATATCCGCTATATTGGGTCGATTGCATCCGATTGCATCCGATTGCATCCGATTGCATCCGATTGCATCCGATTGCAACAGACAGTAGTCGGCCACAAGCAGTCGCTGGGATATCCCTGTTTGATCATATACCTTGCCCCAACGCCCGGTTCCACCTTGGCTAATGTGTTCAATGACTTTCGCAACGGCTTGTCCATCGTTTTTATAGCGTTGGGCGACATCCTTAAGGCTTTCGACCACCACCGGCCTTGGGATAGTACGGTTTGATCAGCGTCAGCAAACCGCTCCATTCCATCTCAGCCAGAAAGCGTTCACGTCGGGTTTGCTAGCGCTTGCAGGCATTTTCGACGTCGGAAAAACTCATCTGGCTCATGGGCAACTCGGTCAGGTGGTGAGCGCATATTTCATCGCATTCAGGAACTTATTCGGAGAGTCCTTATCGCTATTGCCTTAGTAGCGACACCATCCGTTTAATATCTTTACGATCGGCTTTCATAGTGGGTACAAACGCGCAGTAGGGATGCCCAAGTTGTAGCGATATCGGTGACAGTGCAATCAGACGCCCCGCCTCTAGGTCTGCTTTTGCGGTGATTCTTTGGCCCAGTGCTATTCCTAGACCGAGACGGGCTAGTGAAATCGAAAGAGTGGACAATCCGGCTCGCTGCCCTTGCGTGGGATCGGGGTGATATTTACTGGCGATATGAGTAAACCAATCGCTCCACGTAGGATGGGATGCGTAGCTTGCGCCCCAATGGGTATGGATGAATAGATTCTGCGGTACTTTAGCGAGATTAAATTCATCATTACCATGGGTGTACCAAAATTCGGGAGCGCAGACCGGGGTTACCTCGTCATGTACAAGCTGTATAACCTCGAGCCCTGGGTAGTGATAAGCTCCATAACTGATTCGAACATCGATATCGTGACGCATGAGATCCACGGGGTCGTCCTCTACGCGAATCTCGATCGATAACTGCGGGTAATATTGCAACAACACACTCAACTTCGGTGCGAGCCAGACTTCAGCAAGAGAATACGGCACACTTATAATTAGTCTACGAGCATTTAAATCTCCTTCTAGTATCCGCACGGTCATCGCAGAGAGATCATTGAGTGCCCGACAAGTCTGCGGATAAATGGCATGCCCGGCGTCCGTCAGTGTGAGACGGTTGCCTGTCCGTACAAAGAGCTGTCGACCCAGAAAGTCTTCAAGGTGCTTTACCTGTTGACTGATAGCGGCAGATGACACGCTCAGCTCCTTGGCCGCCAATACGAAGCTGTTCAAGCGAGCCGCCACTTCGAACGCCTTTACCGCATTGAGCGGCGGGAGTCTATTCATTGGGGTTTCATCCGAAAGATTTTCTTTTGAAAGGCTAACAATTTGTGCCGTTGTTGCACAGTTTTTTTAGGGTTACTTTTTGGCCTCACAAAAAAAAAGAGAGCCCCCCCATGCAAAACATTCTGGATCTGGAGCGCTACCCGCTTGATCGGGAAGGAAGCCCTGAATGGCAAGCCTTGGTTGACCGTGCGATCCTAGAATTGAACACTACTGGTATGTTCAATCTGAATCAGCTCGTCATACCGGCTGCCGCCCAAAAGGCAGTTGCTGAAGTCAGCCCCATAATGGACACTCAGTCGCACGTCCATAAGCGTTTACACAATATTTATTTTAAACCGGATATTCCTGAACTTGCCCCGTCTCATCCTGCCTTGCGCAAGGTCGAGACCATCAGTCACACCCTATGCGCAGACCAGATACCGTGTAGCACAGTGTTGGCGATCTACGAATATGAACCCTTGGTCCGGTTCCTTGCGGCTACCATGGGCAAGCCTGCCCTTCACGTGATGCAGGATCCCTTGGCCCGGGCCAATGTAATGAGTTATCGCGAAGGGGAAGCACTCAATTGGCATTTTGACCGTGCGGAATTTACTACAACTTTGCTTTTGCAGGCACCGGAATCGGGTGGTAGTTTCCAATATCGCAGCAACTTGCGCTCGGACAATGATCCGAACTATGCCGGTGTGGTGGAGTTGCTCGAGGGACGGGACCCACAGGTTCAAACCCTGGAATTGGAAGCTGGAACCCTGAACGTATTTCGTGGCAAAAATACAGCGCATCGTGTCACTCCCGTGCAAGGCCAACAAGAGCGCATGATCGCGGTGTTCTCTTACTATGAAAAACCCGGCGTGATGTTCAGTGACGAGGAGAAAATCGGTTTTTATGGGCGCGCATTCTGACGCGCATTAGCGACGCACATCGAAATAATGATAGCTTTATATTATCTACTCGGTTCGCCGCCACAGGTTCTTACTATGCCATTCTTCCTTCAAACATTGGAAAAAACCATGGACATAAAGAGTAAGGCATCACTGAAATTGGTAATTTTTGCGCTAATCGGCGCGGCTTCATTCTTCGCGTCAACGTCTCAAGCTAAGGAATGGACTTCAGTGGTCATCGCCACAGAAGCCGCTTATGAGCCGTGGAACATGACACTCCCCAGCGGCGCAATCGCCGGGTTTGAACCGGAGTTAATGAAAGACCTTTGCGCCCGTATGAAGCTTGAATGCAAATTACAAGCGCAGGACTGGGACGGGATGATTGAGGGCCTTAATACGAACAAGTACGACGTGCTCATGGACGCCATCGTAATTACCCCGGAACGCCAGAAAGTCATCGATTTCTCCATCCCTTACGCAACTACCCCGGGCGTATTTGTTACAGGAGACCCTAAGTTAATTGCGGGTGCAGGCGTATCTAACGAAGTTATAAAACTTACCGGCAACACTGCAACGGACAAGCCCTATATCGACAAACTCCGCGCACTCGTTAAAGGTAAAACCATCGGTATTGCTTCAGGCACAGCCTACACCGCGTTTATCGAAACAAACTTCAAAGATGTTGCGACTATTCGCGAGTACAAAAAATCCGGCGAGCACGCTCTTGACGTACTGGCGGGCCGTATAGATTATTCATTCGACGACGTAACTTTTTTCAACTCAATACTCGACAAGCCTGAGAATAAATCGCTGTCTATGGTCGGCCCGAAGATTGGCGGTCCTATTTGGGGGCCAGGTGAAGCGTTTGCGTTCCGTACCCGCGATCCTGAACTCAAGGCGAAATTCAACGGAGCGCTGAGCGCTGCGTTAGCGGACGGGACAGTGAAAACCTTGTCCGAAAAATGGTTTAAGTCTGATATTACGCCTTGAACTATCGCCTCCTAAATCGGCAACTAAAAAATACAAAACAATTAAGGCGCGATACAAGTTCTTAATCGACGAATGTATCGACGACGCTCACACAGTACGTCGCTGCCGCACTGATCGGCGCGGATCTTATAGCGAGTAGGTACCTGAAATGATCAAGTCACGTGCAGCCGTAGCTTTTGGCCCCAACCAGCCACTGCGAATTGTTGAGGTTGAAGTAGCCCCGCCACGAGCAGGAGAGGTTTTGGTCAAAATCATAGCCAGCGGCGTTTGTCATACAGACGCTTATACGCTTTCCGGCGCGGATCCCGAGGGGATTTTTCCTGTCATCCTCGGCCATGAAGGGGGTGGCGTTGTCGAAGCAATCGGGGAAGGTGTCACCTCTTTAGCCATTGGAGACCACGTCATCCCCCTCTACACAGCCGAATGTAGAACGTGCAAGTATTGCCTCTCTGGCAAGACCAATCTCTGCCAGGCTGTTCGTGCGACCCAAGGTAAGGGTTTGATGCCCGACGGAACTTCCAGGTTTTCGTACAAAGGCGAGATCATCTTTCATTACATGGGCACATCGACGTTTTCGGAATATACCGTTCTACCTGAGATTTCCTTGGCGAAAATCCCTAAGAGTGCTCCTCTAGAGAAAGTATGCCTCCTAGGGTGCGGTATAACGACTGGCATTGGGGCAGTTTTAAATACTGCAAAAATTGAAGCTGGAGCCACCGTGGCCATTTTCGGACTAGGCGGTATTGGATTGTCCGCGATCATCGGCGCCAAGATGGCTAATGCTGGTCGCATCATCGCTGTTGATATCAACCCATCTAAATCTGGTATTGCGAAAGCGCTTGGAGCGACTGACTTCATTAATCCCAAGGAAGCTAATCGTCCGATTCAAGACGTCATAATTGATATGACTGACGGCGGCGTGGATTACTCGTTTGAATGCATCGGCAATGTTGACCTCATGCGGGCAGCGCTCGAATGCTGCCATAAAGGATGGGGCGAGTCGATCATCATTGGCGTTGCTGCTGCCGGTAAGGAAATCAGCACGCGACCGTTCCAATTGGTGACAGGTCGTGTTTGGCGCGGTAGTGCATTCGGCGGCGTTAGGGGGCGTACCGAACTTCCTACTTATGTGGAGATGGCTGAGAAAGGCGAGATCCCGTTGGATAAATTTATTACCCACACAATGGGCTTGGAGGACATTAACAGAGCGTTCGATCTAATGCATGCTGGTGAAAGCATTCGTTCCGTCATTCACTTCTGAACAACTTTCTAAAGTCCTTTTTCCACCCACGTATTTCGTCTCTACCCATGGTTCGATCTTATTCTTAACAACCCTGAAACTGGAGCTATAAATGTCTGTATTCACACACGTAACTGTTGGCACCAACAACCTTGACCAAGCGCGTAAATTTTACGATAAAGTGCTGGGTAAACTCGGTATGAAACGCATTGCAGATTTGGGTGATAATGGCTCGATCTGGGGTGTGGACAAACCCTCTTTTTTTGTATTAAAGCCCGCTAATGGGCAACTAGCCTCCGTAGGGAATGGCAGTACTGTTAGCTTCGAAGCCCCCAACCGAGAGTCAATCAAAGCTTTTCACCTAGCTGCGTTGGATGAAGGTGGAAAAGACGAGGGTGCAGCGGGTATCCGAGATTGGGCTCCGAACGCCTTTGCCGCCTATGCCCGAGATCTAGATGGCAACAAACTGGCTGTTTACTGCTTTAAACCAGAGTAACAGCTTTGCTGCAACCCCCCTTCGGCCCCCCTATTCCGAACAGACCGAAAACTGGATATCGAAGCTAAGCAGCTTAACAGGTAAGGACAAAAGAGCAGTGTCAAAATCTTTTGTCGCGGTAAAAAATCTTGCCTCATCTAACTCATCGTTAAAGCGACCAGGTCTCTGACTGGCATTTAGTTCAAAGGACGATAGAAAGGGCCTTGTTTGCAAGGCCTTACCGCTGCAACCCTCTTCCACTTATCTCCCGCTGTCGGCGCTTAGCCAACAGCGGCCGAGGCTGGCGTCCTGCAAACGTAAAAAGTCCATTACGACAAGCACAAGGCTCCACCGGCCCCGCCGAAGATCGACTGGCCAAAACCCACACCCACCATGAGCGACACCCCGGAACTGTTTCGCTATTTGAATTTCATGCTGTCGTTCGCCCCGTCCCAGGACGTGGAAGAGGATCTGCTGGGGCGATTCGCAAAAATAGACACCGAAGCCGGCAAGCCGTTCAGCGCAGTGCCAGCGGAAACGCCGCGCGGTTCGCGTAGTCGAGGACAGTCTTCTGCACGTGATCGACGATGGGCTGATTGCGCGCAACTGCAATGAAGTACATGAGGCGAAGGCGTGGCACCAGCTCTAACTGGCGGGGCGAACGTTTGCTCGCCGCGCTCTGAGCCTTTACGCAAAAAGCACGTTACCATTGCCGACTCAGATGTAATGGAGACCACACGTGAGAAAGCCACCTATGAGAATCATCATCGAAGAGTGGGATGGTGACGGCGCAATACGAATTCCCGATGAGGCGCTGCAAGAGTTGGAACTGGATGTCGGCGACGCCGTGTATCTGCTAGAAGAGTTTGTCGGCCACACGCGATGCCTTGTCCTATCAAAAAAGCCTCAAATCGCGGATCGAATAGACGAGCTCACGCAAGCCTGGAATGGCGAGCAGCGCGGCAGCGCCGAGGACAAATGAGGAGTTTCCTCAACATCAATCGAGGGGCCCGCGATGAAACTCGTTAGGTTGATTCGTCATGCTGAGAGCGCCGCAAATGCGGGGCTCGCCACGACAGCACCGGACTCAATACCGCTGACTGAAAAAGGCAAGCTTCAAGCTCGAGCGTTTGCTGACTCCATCACCTGCGCGCCCGACCTGATCATCTCATCTCCCTTTGAACGCGCTACCGCAACCGCCATACCAGCAGCAGAGCGCTTCCCTCACACTCGATTCGAACTGTGGCCCGTCGAAGAATTTACGTATCTGACCCCAAACCGCTTCTCTGGTAGTACCTAAGCCGACCGAAAGCCACATGCGCAAAGCTATTGGGAGAACGGTGACGCGGAGTTTACCGATGGGCCTGGCGCAGAGTCTTTCGATCATCTGCTAGAGCGCGCAGATGCGATGCTGACCAAGCTTGCAGATAGCGATGTTCAGAACATCCTGGTTTACAGCCATGGTCAATTCATCAGAGCAGTTGCTTGGCTGATCAAGCATGGAGGCCACGCTCGTTCATACGACCTGATGCGTGAATTCCGAGCCCTCGATGTGAGGGAACCGTTTAGAAATTGTTCAAGTTATCAACTTGTGTTTAGCGACGGCGGATGGACAGTAGAATGCCAAATCGACTCATCTGGGCGAGAGAGATTTATCGACGAGTTCTGCACAAGATAGCTTCTCGGCTAACCGCTACATCGCAAGCCCGCAAGTATCTCACCCTCCGTAGTTAAGCAGTGAAAGAGAAGCTCAAAGTATCGGGGCTGTCGCGCGCCCGATTTGATTATCCATGCGGCTCCGGATGCGGTTGCCTAGGGGCCACACCATCAGTTGGTTGCGAGCTGAGCGACTTCGCTGGACGTAACCAGCGCCTTCAGCGACACATCGAATTGTTTCAGGGCATCAACTTGCAAGTCACGTTGCTGGTTAATTTGCGCGGCAATCTCCGGAGCCGCTTTGCCATGAACCCAGACAGAAGGCATTTGTTGTTCACGCGAGCCTTCAGCCTTGCCGATATATTGCAGGTTCGAGTCGTAGAACTTGGCCATGAATCGCGCTTCAACCTGGTTGTTGCGCTTCGATACCAGACGGCTGTATGTGTCCAACATCACAACCGCGTCAGGATGGGCTTGCACCAGCGCATCGAGGTTGTCGTAGACGGTCACCGAGGCGAACTCTTTCTGTAGCGAACCCATGAGCCAGTTGATCGCCAGTTTCGGATCGGAGCTGTTGACGAAGGCGTTGCTGATGCGCGAATCCAGCGCAGGGCTCTTCGCGCCGTTCAGCGCTACAGCGTGGTACTGCTCCAGGTATTCGAGAGTGTTGACGGTGTTTTCGCTGTAAAGCACACCCAGTGTTTGGGCATGCCGCAGGCCGGCGGTGCTGTCCGCCATCGGCAAAAAATGGCAGGACTGCGGGTCGCCAGCATAGGCCGGTGCGGTAGCGGCGAAACCGACGGTCAATACTGCAACAAGGGCCAGCCAGGTTGAAATTCTCATCGTGCAGGTTCCTTACAGAAGCGGCTTCAGTATAGCGCCATCCTCCTCCTTTGCCGGCAAAACAGAACTTGCATTCCTTGATGATAACTATCGACTGAACGAATGGTGGAAAGCGGCAGGTGCATGAACTGACGATCGCGCTGGCTTGCTACAGACTCAGCAGTACGTTCGACCAACTCTGACGACGGCGATCATCAAGAGAACAACAAAAAAGGTGGGATCCGTGGGGACTGCAGGCTGGTCACCCTCATAAACAAAAAGGGCCGTCGAAGGGCCCTTGCTTTGTACTCAAAACGATCACTTGGTCAGCCAGGACTCGACTGTGTCGGAGCCGCATCCAGCATCCCAGACCTTTGCTGCGCTGACCTCTTCCACGGAGCAATCGCGATGCCAAAGCTACCATTGCGGCGCTAAATCCCCCTTCGATCCTGCTAACGATCTATATCTACGGCTATATCAACCGCATCAAGACCGGCGCAGCGAACTTCGCCTGCGCGGCATCGAAGGACTCTATAGATCTCAGAAACCACCTGCATCGTTGCGTCTTCGATCGTTCCTTCATTACGGCATAAAACCCAGCCGTGATCTGCAATCGCTCGCTCGAACGCCTTGGTACAAGCGACATGTTCTTCCAGCTTATGGATCACAGTACTGTTCAGCCCACGCCGTCGTGCCGCTGCCCTCCCCCATGAAATATCCGGGGCGGTGACAACCCCGACATGCAGGTCTGGCACTCGCACGTTTCGATCAATGTTCAACTGTAGAATCTCTGCAAACGGGACTATCCGGCGAAACGCGGCATCCGACGGGTACCAGCGATCGATCAGGATGATGCTGCCTGGCGGCTGTTTAGCCAGCACGTGCTGGGAAATCCAGGTACGGCTATCAGCAAAGCGCTCACAAACCCCCAACTCCAAATCCCGGGTGGGATTTCTGACGAGTTTGTTAACGAGGGCCATTGTTTCACCCCTATAGGGATCGCTTTTTTTCTCGCACAGTCGGATCACCTTTTTGTTGTCTGCCCTCAGTACTTTCGTAATGGCTTCCAACAGTGTGGTTTTGCCGGTTCCCTTGGGCCCATCTAGAGAAACAAACAGCGGACGATTCATTCTTCAAATATCGATTGATATACGGTTTTTTTTGCCCGGGTCGTTCGCTGGAACCGCTTGGCGCGACTACGCGACTCGAGTGGAGGGCCCTTATGAACAGGCATTGATGAACACTCTAACCTTGTTTCTGGCTAACCGGACTTAAAATCCAGGGTTACAGCCGCTTATGAACATCGGTCGTCGCTCTTCGGCGGCACAGAAGTGGGTTACACGGGCTATCCTTTCCATACTGAAGTTGCGTGATAATCGGCACCACTGGTAACTGCGGTCATAGTGTCCCAGCTACCTCCCCGCAAAAAAATCACTCACCCAAGCAGCGATGCGCCAGCTTACTGCCCGTTTCACAGCAGCTTCTGCCAGCGGACTCAAGGCACATACTGGCTGATGGAAGGTGCTAACGCATGAAGGACCTTTTCTCCTACAAGCTTTTCACAAGGGTGGCGCGACTGGGCAGTTTTTCGGCTGCGGCACGCGAAGTGGGCCTTTCTCAATCCCAGGTCTCCAGGATTGTGGCCGAGCTTGAAGCCGATCTTGGCACCCTGCTACTGGCGAGATCGACACGTGCAGTCGTACCGACTGAGGCAGGAGCGGATTTTCTGGTTCGTATGGAACCCATCCTCGCCGCGGTGGAAGAAGCAGAGCAAAGCGTTCGCGGCGGCGCGGAGCTGCGTGGCGTCGTCCGGATCAGCATGCCAACGAGCATCGGCGTAAGGGAAATCATTCCGCGTATAGCTCCGTTCGCAGCGATACACCCCAACCTGCATATCCAGGTCCTGCTCGCCGATCATTGGCAGGATCTGGTGCGCGAAAATATCGATGTAGCCATACGGTTGGGACGGCTGGTCGATTCCAGTGCTACGAGCCGTCAGATCATGACGATCTCCAGATTTATTCTCGCCTCCCCGGCCTACTTGCGCGCCGCTGGGGAGCCGACTACGCCGGAAGACCTGCAATCACATCGAATCATCGCCGGTCCAGCCTCGACGGTTCCGAGCGGGTGGACGTTCAAACGCGATGGCGAGACCAGGACGATTCAGCTCGAGGCGCACTTCTCGACCGACGAAAACGAAGGCGCTGTAGCGGCGGCAACTGCTGGGCTGGGGATCACCTCGACAACGGCATGGGCGTGTCGGCGGGAGCTGGAAAGCGGTGAACTCGTCGCGCTGCTCACCGATTGGGAGACCGAATCCATACCTGTTCATGCCTACTACCCCCACGGCTCGCGAACTCGCAGTGCCGGCCGCGCCCTGATCGAACATCTTGTAGCCAGCCTGGTTGGCGAGGGAAGTGACGTTTCAAGCCAGCATCAGGCTCGATGATTGATCCCGGGCGAACCAAGTGGATTGACTGTCCCTTTGCCGAGCATCTCCTTCCAGAAAGCCGGTGGCGACCGCCCTTGCAGCTTCAGGCAGTCTGGAATGGCCATCCGGATTGACCGCGACCTCTCCTCCCCTAGGTCACAGAAATGCAACCTCTCGGCATAGCGCAGCAATGCCTATGCATCTTTTACATAAATGATAGCGAAAAAGAGTGGCTACTCCGTTCACGCCGAAGCTGCCAACTTAGCGTCACTGCCTGCACGACACATCGTTCGACTTGTCCGTTCGTGGCGGCATTTCCTTACTTCATCTCTTCAGGAGAAGCGTGATGCGTATGACCGGCAATACTATTTTCATCACTGGCGGCGGCTCCGGCATCGGCCGGGGCCTGGCCGAAGCCTTCCACAAGCTCGGCAATAAAGTGATCATCTCCGGACGGCGCAAGGAGCGACTGCAGCAAACGCTCGACGCCAACCCCGGCATGGCAGCCATCGAACTCGACATCAACGACACGGCTAGCATCCAGGCAGCAGCGCAGCACCTCATCGCCAATTACCCTGAGCTCAATGTGCTGATCAACAATGCCGGCATCATGTTGCTCGATCATGCTGAAGGTCCGGTGGACGATGAGCTTGCCCTGTCGACCGTCACCACAAACCTGCTGGGTCCGATCCGCATGACCTCGGCGCTGGTCGAGCATCTGAAGGCGAAACCTGATGCGGTCATCGTCAACGTATCCTCGGTGCTCGGCTTCGTGCCAATGGCCGTGACGGCGGTCTACTCGGCGACCAAGGCAGCACTGCACTCCTACACCTTGTCGCAGCGTTACCTGCTACGCGAACACGGCATCCAGCTGGTCGAGATCGCACCACCGTGGGTACGCACCGAGTTGCTTAACAGCAGCGAGGAGGAACGTGCCATTCCCCTCGACCAGTTCATTACGCAAGCGATGAAACAGTTCGACAGTGGTGCGGACGAAATCCTCGTCGCTCCGGCCGAAGCCATGCGCGCCAATCCTGGCCCGAACGAGCATGCGTGGGTCAATCAGTTCAATGACATAGTCGCAAACGGCCCGGCTCTTGGCTGATCGCGACGGCATAAGAATGTCCAGGCCCACGTTGACTTCATCTTCAGTGGGATGATCGACGGTACCGGTTCATCAATATGACGCTTGCGGGGCTCATGGCACCCGAGTGAACGGGTCGACTTCCCCACTGTGGATGACGCGAGTCACTCCAGTAGATAAATCAACTGAGGCTCAATTGAAGTCGCAGAGACCTCAAGCAGGGCCAGCGTCACCGGCAGCTTGAAGCGTCGTCGTCCCGCGCTGCCGGGATTGAGGTAAAGCTGCTCACCACGCCATTCTATGCACGGCTTGTGGGAGTGGCCGGTGATCACCAGCTTTATGCCATGATCAAGCACGACCGGGACATCGACAATGTCATGCACCAACAGCGCCTGCCATCCGTTGACGTCGAAACGTAGAAGATCAGGGAGATTGTCTGCCCATGGTGCGTCTTGGTCGTTGTTGCCGCGTACGACGTGCAGAGGCGCGATAGTCGCCAGTTGATCAAGAATCTGCGGGCTACCAATGTCACCCGCGTGAATGATCAGCTCACATCCCTCCAGGACAGCAACGGATTCAGGACGAAGCAGGCCGTGTGTATCAGAAATCACGCCGACTTTCATACCGTCTCCAGAAATGGTTCAGATTGCCCCTATCGTACGCCAGCAATTGATCAAGGCCGGTCACGCGAGTTTGATGGCATTACCCTGGATATCATCGCGCGCCATTCGTAAGTCATTAGCATCTTGGTTGAGCTGATGAATCAAGTTGAGCAACCGTTGGCGCAGCACTTCGTCTTGGAGCTGCTCAGCAGCACGCATCACATCAAGCGCCGCTGTCTCATTGTTGTTGGCAACGGCGTCGAGCAGTTTGCGCATGCTTCTTGATGGCCGGTTCATCTATAGCCCCTCTGAGTTTTCAGTGACGCTAATCATAGGGGCTGAATGTTTCGTCAACGTTTCAGTGCATGAATCGGTTTTGTGCTGCCTGATCCAGCTGAATGGGCGCTAGCTGGGAGGACTGCCTGAGGGCAATGATATGGTTATGGGTCACCGGCGACAGCAGCTTGCCCCGCCCAAAACTACTTCAACCGCCCTGCCCCATCCAGCCAACCTGGCGCGCCTTTCTGCAACCATTCAGTGGCCGCGGGATTGTGTTTGATGCGGCTATCCAGAAACGCCACACCAATTGCCTGAATCGCAGCAACTTGTTTGGGATCCGGGGCCGGCTCGCCCACCATCCGGCTATGGGAACCGCCGCCGGAATTGGCGCCGTGCTTGTGCCCTTTACCTTTGGAAGCATCGCCGGACTGATCGCTGCCCTTGTCGCCCTTTTTAACCGGCCGGTTGAACAACTCGGTACCGGACAAGGTCTTGTGCGTCGCGTTGTTCAGCTCCAACTGAACACTGCCCGCCACCGTAACTGACTCGCCCAACACTTGTCGCTGGTGATAAGAACTGACCCAGTTGAACGGATCTTCATCCTCCTGACCGGTCATCGACAGCACGGGCGCCGACATATGGGCGAACACTTCTCGCCCGGCACCGGCTTCAACATAAGGGCTGAGCAGCAACACCGCTTTGGGCTGAATCGCGACCCCCGACGTAGCGCCAGGTTCCAGCGCCCCGGCCAGTGCCTCAGCGGTCTGCGCCCCAATATCAAAGCCGGCCACCACGACTTGGTTCCAGTCAATGGCAGCCAGTTGCGCGTCTCCTTTCGCGGCCCGTGCTCGAACCTCGGTCAGGACTTTCTGCAATGTAGACAGCCTGTCGCGTAAGGCGGCGGCGGTGTAATGACTGCTTGCCACCTCACGGAAGTCGCCATCCAACGCCTGCCTCGACGCAAAAATCGAATGATCATAGGCGTGCCCCTGAACAGACAGCACCGCATAACCGGCTTGCGCCCATGCATTGCGCCACTTTACTCCGCCCGAGGCCGGCTCCCCCAATCCCGGCAGGTAAATAATCAGCGGCAAGCGCTCATGGGTAGCCGGCGCCAACCACGCAACATCCACCGATTGCTGATCGAGTTGCCAGATAGCGCCCCAGCCAGCCGTTTCGTTGTGGGACGGTTGATAGGCGGTGGTCAGCTCTTTATTGACCCGCTCGGTGAACTTGGTACGCGGGTCTGGCGGATCGCCCGCACAACCAGAGATCAATCCCAGGCTACCCACTAAGGCGCCCACAGCTAGCCAGTACCGAGGTTGAAGGTTCATTCGATTCACAAAGTCGTCCAGATCAAGATGGCTAGCAGCCTAACCGACCCGCTGGCGAACGAGGCGCAAGGACAGGTAAAGAATGGGTAAAGGGTGATGTCAGACTCACGGCGCACATACCGCCTGGCTCTCGCCAGCTTTCACAGCTCGATAATCAGATCAGGATCAAAACCGGTGTGCTGCCCTGGATAACCGCGTGGATTTGAAACAACCCGGCATCCATTTTTGGTGAAGCTTGCTGCTACGTGAGTGTGGCCATAGACCCAAAGATCAGCCTTGCCCAACAAATCTGACCAGTTATTTGCATAGGCAGCCGCCAGGTGGCCGGCATGGTCTTCAGACAGATAGTCTGCTACTGGCGCGTGATGGGTGACCACCACTGTTTTGCCGTCGAAAGGTGTACCTAATTCCTGAGCTAGCCAGTTGTAGGAAATCCTGGATTTGCTGATCAGATCAGCAGGCCGCAAGCGTCGGTAGCTCGCGTCAGCGCTAATCACGCGAAAATCGTTCATCCACTCCCATGCTGTGCGGATCGCGGCCTGGACATCTCCAGTCGAGGTGTAATCCGTCCACCCCGTAGTAACCAGAAAACGAGTCTGATCCAAAATCAGCACCTCATTTTCCAGCACATGCACATGAGGTAAGGCCGCCTCCTTCATCTTGCGCAGTGTGTGATCGATGTGACCACCGTAGTACTCGTGATTTCCGCACACATAAATCACCGGGCGCTGGAATGTCTCATTAGCCCATGTCACTCCTCGCGATTTCAGATCGATGTCACCTGCGAGAATAATGACGTCAGCATCGCTTGGGGTCGGATCGAATCGAGCAAATTCGTTGTGCAAATCTGAATAGATTTGAAGCTTCATTGGGATATCCGCCCTGTTTCCGATGCTATCCACCCAGTACTCCCTGACAGGAACCCGACCTGGTCATTTCAACGGGTCACACGAGACCAATGTCTTCGGCTCAAGATACGCGCTCATCCCCCACCTGCCCATTTCGCGCCCAAGGCCTGAATGCTTGAATCCACCGAAGGGGGCACGCGGTTCGTGGGCCAGGGTGTTGATGAGCACACGTCCCGAATCGATCTGACGGGCGATATTCACACAGCGTTCGGGGCTCTTTCCCAGCACCAGGGCGCTCAGCCCATAGTCCGTATCGTTGGCAATGCTGATCGCATCAGCGTCATCCTCGTAGGGGATGATAGTCAGCACGGGGCCGAAGATTTCCTCACGCGCGATGCACATCCGGTTGTTGGCATCTGTGAAGATCGTGGGTTTGACGAACCATCCGGCGTGCAAGCCTTCCGGGCGACCTTCGCCACCGGCCAGCAACCTCGCGCCTTCTTCCTGGCCGATACGGATGTAGCGCTGCACCCGTGCCCATTGTTTCTGGCTCACCATCGGGCCGATGTCGGTGTCGGCGTTGCGCGGATCGCCCGATTGAATCTGTGAGACGCCCTCCTTCGCAACCCTCTCGAACTCTGCCAACCGTCTGCGCGGCACAAGGATGCGAGTGCCCGCGATGCAAGCCTGGCCGCTATTGAGAAATCCGGCTTGCAGCACCAACGGCATGACCGCCTGGAAATCCGCATCGTCGAGCACCACGGTGGGCGACTTGCCGCCGAGTTCGAGCGTCACGCGCTTCAGGGTGTCGGCGCCGGCTCTTACCAGATGCTGACCGACTGCGGACGAACCCGTGAACGAGATCTTGGCAACGTCGGGATGGCGGGCGATTTCTTCGCCAACCACATCGCCCCGTCCGTTGACGATATTGAATACACCCGGTGGCAGTCCCGCTTCATGCAACGCCCTGACCACGACCTGCGTCTGCAACGCGCTCATCTCGCTGGGCTTGATGACGGCAGTACAGCCTGACGCCAGCGCAGTGGCCAGCTTGTTGCAGATGAAGCCCGCATTGCTGTTCCAGGGCGTGATCAGACCGGTAACGCCCACGGGCGTCAGAATGACCCTGGCCCTGCCGACCTGTTCCTCGAAATCGAACGCCTCCAGTGCGTCGATCGCTTGCGCAATCACATCCGCCGGATAAGTCGCCATCCAGCGCCCACGAACTGCAGGTGCGCCGTATTCCAAAAGGATGGCTTCCAGCAACTCTTCCTCTCTTGCCGCCACGGCCCGGTGCATGCGTTGCAGTGCTGCAATGCGTTCCTCCCGACTGGTACGAGACCAGGCCGGGAACGCAGCCTTGGCAGCTGCAATGGCACGCTGGGCGTCCAGGGCATCGCCCAGCCGAACCTGACCGATGACTTGCTCGGTGCTCGGGTTATGGAGGTCGAACCATTCCTGACCATGCGGAATGACGAACTCGCCGTTGATGTAGATGTGTTCAATGCGCTGCATGGCAACTCCTCGTTCAAAATGACTCGCCTGAATCGAGCCTCTGTGAAGCGAAGTCTAAGAAGGGTTCATTGTTCCGATAAGCTATCCTTTGGCTTATGAAGCATCCGCATTTTCAGGACAATCCATGCACAGAACAGGAATGACCGAGCTGGAAGTGGTTCTGGCCGTTGCGCGCCGCAGCAGTTTTCGTGGCGCGGCACAGCAATTGGGCATGTCCACCACCGCCGTGAGCAGCGCGGTGGCCGGCCTGGAAGCGCGGCTGAAAGTACGCCTGTTCAATCGCTCCACGCGCAGCGTTGCCCTCACCGACATCGGGCAACGCTATGTGGAGCGCATTGCCCCTGCATTGGCGCAGATCAAAAGTGCCGACGAAGAGGCCAGCGTCGGCCTCGACGAACCCAGCGGTACACTGCGCATCAATGCACCGCATGGCGCGGCCTACCTGCTGCTGGAACCGCTGTTCAAGCAGTACGCTGAGCGCTATCCCGAGGTGCGCATCGACATCGTCAGCGAATCAAGCATGGTCGACATCGTCGCCGGGGGCTTCGACGCCGGGATTCGCCTGGCAGAGTCTGTACCGCAAGACATGATTGCCGTGGCGCTGTCAGGTGACATCCGGATGCTCGTGGTGGCAACGCCCGAGTATCTCGAACGCCATGGCGTGCCCGAGCACCCGCGAGACCTGCTCACCCACCAGAGCATCGGCATGCGCATGGCCCACGGTGGCCTCTACCATTGGGAACTGGAGCGCGACGGCCAAAAGATGCAGATGGATCTGCCGGTGCGCTTCGCATTCAACGAGTTGCTGGCCATCAAACAGGCCGTGTTGTTGGGCCTTGGCATCGGTTTCATTTCCGAGTGGTTCATCCAGGAAGAACTGGCAAGCGGCGCCCTGGTGCCGGTGCTGATGCCGTGGAGCCCGTCGTTTGGCGGGTTGAGGCTTTATTACTCGGGTCATCGCTTCGTGCCGGTGCGATTGCGAGCACTGATTGATCTGGTGCACGAGATGCGGCCCAATCTGGTTTGATTCGGGCGACGAGTCGCAACGGGAATCTTTCAATCGAACCTTGGCAATGATTCGCAAACCCATCACGTCGGCAGCTCAAATCAAGATGAGCTCGAAAGGGTACTGGGTCAAAAAGTCGTCAAGAAGGTGGTGCGGCCTACATGGCCGAAGCCTATGGCAAACTGACTGGTGAGCCAGGCATATGCTTCGTCACCCGAGGCCCAGGGGCTACAAACGCCTCTATTGGCGTTCACACCGCGTTCCAAGACTCATCGCCCATGATTCTGTTCATTGGCCAAGTAGCTCGCGATCAACAGTATCGCGAAGCCTTTCAGGAAATCGACTTTCGCCAGATGTTCGGCCCCTTGGCAAAATGGGTTGTCCAAATAGACGACACCCGCCGAATTCCGGAACTGATAAGCCAGGCGTTCCACCGAGCGGTGAATGGTAGACCGGGGCCCGTAGTGGTCGCATTACCAGAGGACATGTTGACTGAAATGGCGGAGGTAAGTGATGCCGGGCCTTTCAAGCGTGTCTTGATGACGCCAGCGGCCGAGCAACTGGCCTCGATGCATCAACTACTTGAGCAATCAGAGCGACCATTGATGGTGCTGGGTGGCAGCGGTTGGGATGCAGAATCAGTGCACGACATTCGGCTCTTCGCTGAACAGCAAGACATCCCGGTTGCAGCTTCCTTTCGCTGCCAAGACCTTTTCGACAATCGACACCCCAACTATGTGGGAGACCTTGGATTCGCCGCGTCAGCGCAGCTGTCGTCAGCGGTCAGAGAGGCTGACCTTTTACTCGTAGTCGGTTCTCGAATGGGCGAGGTTTCGACAGGTGGATATGCTGCTTTGGAGATCCCGGTACCCAAACAAACCTTGATTCATATTCACCAAGGTATCGAGGAACTTGGACGGGTTTACCAACCTGCGTTGGCGATAAACAGCAGCCTGTCGACCTTTGCTAAATCAGCAGCAAAGCTCCCAGCAGCTAACCCCCAAAGAAAGCGCGAATGGACGCGTACACTGAACAGCTACTATCAGCAAAACCTGAAGCGGACTCCCTCCCCTGGCAGCGTCCAAATGGCCGAAATCATTGAGTGGCTGAATCGTAGACTTCCGGACGACGCGATCTTAACCAATGGCGCTGGAAACTATGCCGTCTGGCTTCAACGCTTCTATCAGTTCCGCCATTACCGTACCCAGCTAGGCCCTACAAACGGCTCAATGGGATATGGCGTTCCTGCTGCGGTGGCGGCCAAACTGACATGCCCGGATAGAGTGGTTGTTTCTTTCTCAGGCGATGGTTGCTTCTTGATGAATGGTCAGGAGATCGCCACTGCAGCGCAGTATGGTGCCAACGTGATTTTCCTTGTTATCAACAACGGAATGTACGGAACAATCAGAATGCACCAGGAGCGCAACTACCCAGGGCGCGTTTCGGGAACTGAGTTGCACAACCCGGATTTTTCAGCCCTTGCTCGAGCCTACGGACTGCATGGCGAGGTAGTAACCAACACATCCGAGTTTGAACCAGCTTTTGAACGCTGCCTTAACATGTCTCGACCATCGTTGATTGAGATCAGAGTCGACCCTGAAGCACTGACACCTCGACTCAGCTTGACTCAGATCAGAGAGCAATCAAGCAAAAGATAAGCTCGTACCCGTTTCCTCCCTATGGGCGCCTGATTTACGACTTACCAGGCGCCTTTTTTCTCAAAGTCCCCCCCAAGTCTCCGCGACAGCTGCCAAGAATCGACAGCAGACGATCAAATTAGCGTTTTCCACTGGTGAGCTATCGGCTTCAGCCTCGGACAAGATTGCATTACAACTTTGTCATTGTGCTGTTCGTCGGCTGTTGGAGTTGCCTTGTTACCGTGAACTCACTGCCAAACAACAGGCAGCCCACCTTAGACAGGGAGATACTGCCATGAAACTGTTCATGCTCGGGTTCGCCACCCTCCTCGCCACCGGTTCAGCCTTCGCCGACACCACCGACACCACCGACACCTCGGCGGTGATCCACGACAAGACCGGTTTCTTCGTTCACTTGGACGTTGCGAAAGTCAAATCCATGACTGACATGCCGGACCAATGCGGCGTCATTCCGGCCCGTCTCGATTACCTGGATCATCAGGGCCAGGAACATGTACTGGACTACTTGGTTCAAGGACGTTGCACGAACGAAAACTGATGAAGTGCACACGACTGTCCGCGAGCAGGCAATACGCAACACCACCTGATGGCAGGGCTATACTTGCGCTACCTGCTCGTGGCGTCCAGGTCCGCTTTTTGTGGATCGAATACCGAAACCGAACCAAGGTCATTCTCATGAACATCCTTGTCGTGGAAGACGAACCCAAGGCGGGCAACTACTTACTCAATGGTCTGCAAGAGCAGGGATACTCCGTCAGCCTAGCCCGCGATGGTGTTGATGGTTTACACCTGGCCCTGGAAACGCCTTTCGACGTCATTGTGCTGGATGTGATGATGCCGAAGATGGACGGCTGGGAAGTACTGCGCCGCCTGCGCAAGGAAGCCGACACGCCGGTACTGTTCCTCACTGCGCGAGATGATATCGCCGACCGAATCAAAGGCCTGGAGTTGGGGGCCGACGACTACCTGATCAAACCCTTTTCTTTCGCCGAACTGGTCGCACGCCTGCGCACCCTGACCCGCCGAGGTCCGACCCGGGAAGAAGAGCAACTGCATATCGCTGACCTGCAGATTGATGTAATCAAACGCCGCGTCACCCGTGCGGGCGTGCGAGTGACGCTGACAAACAAGGAGTTCGCATTGTTGCACCTGTTCGCCACGCATCAGGATCAGGTGCTGTCTCGTTCACTGATCGCCTCCCGGGTCTGGGACATGAACTTTGACAGCGACACCAATGTAGTGGACGTGGCGGTGCGACGCCTGCGCCTGAAAATCGACGACCCTTTCCAGCTGAAGCTGATCCACAGTGTGCGGGGCATTGGCTACCGCTTTGATACGCAACCATGAACCATCGCCATTACTCCCTGACGTTACGCCTGGCCGTGGTGTTTGCCTTGCTGGCCTTCGCCCTGCTGGCAACCACCGGCGTCGCACTGTACCGCGATCTTGAACGCGAACTGATACAACGCGACGAGTCCACCCTGGTTTACCGCGTAGATCAGCTGCGTAATTTTCTCAATGGCGGTAATACGCTGGAACTGATCAGGACCAAACCTGTGCTGTTTCAGAACATGCTGGGCAATCGCGAGTACGTACTTACTATTGGCGTTTCAGGGGAAGCCCCTTTACTACAGGTCAATCCAAGAGATATCGATATTCCCGACCTCACTCCCGTGGCAATGGACCATTCCCTGGCTCTGACAGATGTGCAGCATCTACCCGCCGTGAACGGTACCCCCTTCGCGGCCATCTCCGCGAGTATCGACTCGGGCAAGCTGAAAGTGACCATTGGCTGCCTGATGACCGAACGAACCGCAGTGCTCGCCAGCTATCGTCTCAGCGTATACGTCCTCGCCGGTCTCGCGGCCCTTGTCCTGGCGCTGACTGGATATGTAGTGGTTCACCGCGGTTTGTTGCCTCTCAGACGCCTGGCGCATCAAGCCCACGGTATCGGCATTGGCAATCTGACAGAGCGACTCGACGGCCGAGGCGCCCCGAAGGAGTTGCTCCCGATGATCGACTCTTTCAACACCATGCTTGAGCGACTCGCCAAGGGTTTTGCGCAACTGAGCCAGGTCTCGACTGACATGGCCCACGAACTGCGCACGCCCATCAACAACTTGCTGGGTGAAACCCAGGTCGCCATGCAGCAGAATCGTAGCGTGGAACATTACCAGCAGCTGCTCGCCTCCAACATCGAAGAGCTCGAACGCCTGACTCGCATGCTCGACAACATGCTGTTCCTCGCTCGCACTGACCCCGGTAGCGCTCGTGATCAGCGCCAGGAGCTGGGCGCCGCCGACGAACTGGAGCGCGTAGCCGATTACTTTGAAGGCCTGGCCGCGGAAGCCGACATCACCATCCGTGCGGAGGGCGACGGCCTTATCTGGGCCGAGCCAATGTTGCTACGCCGCGCCTTGGCTAACCTGTGTGCCAACGCGATAAAACATGGTGCACCTCATTCCGAACTGTTGATCCAGGCCACACCCTCCGAGGGTGGCATCAATCTGCGCGTGCGCAACTACGGAACAACCATTGCGGCGGAACACCTTCCGAGATTATTCGAGCGTTTCTACCGCGTTGATCAATCACGCGAGCGCTCGGCGCAGTCCAATGGCCTGGGGCTTTCGATCGTAGCGACTATCATGCAGTTGCACAGTGGCCGCTACAGCGTCACCAGCGAGAATGGCGTGACCTGTTTCGAGCTGTTTTTCCCCATGCGGGATCAGCAAGAGCGTCAGGCCGGCTTTCAAACCGGCCCGGACGCCCCTCGCCTCAGCATCGACGTGAAGCGCCCCTCCCCCGGTTGATCTTCATCGAACTTCCACGGCGAGCTCGGTGGAGTCCCATCCCCCACCGAGCGCTTTGACGAGGCCGACATTGGCACTCAATTGTTGTGCCTGCAGGTCAAGGCGCCCGCTGCGCCTCTGCCGAACTAACGTTTGAATGGAGATCGCCGGATAGATGTACGCGGCCCCATGAAACACGGTCCCGCATCCGGCAACGTAATGATGCAATGGACATGGCTGCTACTCACTGAGGTCTACCAGGCGGCGCAGCTATCAAGGAATCAGTAATTTCCTCTTGTGCTTTCCCTCGGCCAATCAACCAGCGTTGAAATGCCCGACATTGCGCTTTCTGCAGCGTGTTGGGGTGCCAACTCAGGTAATACGGCGAAGGAAGAGGCATGGCGCGCTGCCAAGGAATGATCAGGCGCCCTTCATCGATGTCACGGGAAATCATCGAAAACTGCGCCAACACGATGCCTTGGTGATCGATGGCGGCTTGAATAGCCATGCTGGACGAAGAAAAACTACGACGTATGGCAATCGTATGCTCGACAGAAGCGCATTCCAGCTCAAACCATTCGGCCCATGAGGGGGGGGAGTCAAATTTCGGCCGTGAATCGATACGCAGAAGAGGGTATTGGAGCAGGTCACTCGCCTGCTTCACATTGCCGGGATGGCCTAAAAACGTTGGTGAGCATGCCGGCACTACACAATCGCGGAACAGGACAACGCTATGCCCGGCATATTGGCCAGGTTCGCCATAGCCGATTCGAAAATCTGCGTTTTCCTCCTCCGAAGTATCCGCCAGCGTGCCATCCAGATAGATGTCGAGATCATCATCTTCATGCTGCCATTCGTAGGTGAGAGGCGCCAGCCACTTGGTCATGAGAGAAGGCAGGCCACTGACATATAAATTGTTGGGGTTTTTCGACCGCTCTACTTCGGAAACGGCGGCTCTCAATTCTTCAAATGCTATAGAACACCGCGCATGAAAACGCTGGCCAATGGCGTTCAGTCGCAAGCGTTGTCCCTCCTTGACCGTCAGGCTCATACCCAACGCCTCTTCAAGCAACTTCATTTGCTGACTCACCGCGCCCACGGAAATGTTCAATCGCATTGCCGCTTGGGAATTACTGCCGCAGTGACCGACGGCTTCAAATATTTGGAGGGATCGTAAGGGCGGTAAGCGACTCATGGCGATGCGAAGGCCTCGAAAGCATTTTAGGTTTAGTAAAACTACTAATACTGACAGAAATTACCATATTTTCTTCATTATAAAATCGCTTTAGTCTTCTCGCACACTCAATCGGGCTGACGACTCAGTCCGCCCTACCCCCTCAATCATTTCGTTTCTCGGGAGTTAGCAATGAAAACTCATCCTCAGCAAATCACTCAGGTCATCCTCGGCGATAGAGAACCTTCCATCGAAGAGTTCGTAGCGGTAGCCCGTTATTCAGCCAGGGTGTCGTTTTCCGAGGCCTACAAGAACCGCGTGAAAAAGTCCCGTGGTTTGGTCGAGCGTTTCCTCGATGAAAATCGCTTGGTCTATGGTGTGACCACGGGGTTTGGCGATAACGTTCGGCATGTGATTTCTGCGCAGAATGCCAAGGAGCTCCAGGTCAACATCGTGCGCTCCCACGCCGTTGCAGTGGGCGAGCCGCTCAAGCGTGAGCAGGTTCGTGCTATCCAGTTAATGATTCTGGTCAGTCTTGGCAAAGGTTTTTCGGGGGTGCGCCTGGAGTTGTTGGAGCTGATTGCCGGCCTGCTCAACAACGAAGTAGTGCCGTTTGCGCCAGGTGAGGGGTCGGTGGGCTATTTGGCAGTCGAGGGGCACCTGGCATTAGTGCTGCTTGGCGAAGGTCAAGCCAGGGTCAATGGCGGCGAATGGGTGGATGGCGCCACCGCGCTTAAACAGGTCGGCCTGCAACCGACAGACCTGCAGTGCAAAGAAGGATTAGCCCTGCTCAACGGCACCACGTCAGTGACCGCCATTGCTATTCTGGCACTCTACAACGCCATGCAGACAGCCTCTATTGCCGATGTCGCTGCGGCTATTTCGCTTGAAGCGTTAAAGGGCACGATTCGCGCATTCGACCCTCGTTATCACTCGGTCAAAGCACACAAAGAGCAGGCGCAAACTGCCAGGGATATAAAGGCGATGCTGCATGACAGCCAACTGATCGCCGAAAACATTGATTACCGGCTTCAGGATGCCTACAGCCTGCGCTCCATTCCCCAGGTGCATGGTGCGTCGAAAAAATTCATTGATCACGCACGCGAAAACATCGAGAACGAAATTCACTCCTCGGGCGATAACCCGGTCATTTACCCGTTTGACGACGGCGACGGCATTGCCATCTCCGGCGCCAACTTCGACGGCACCTACATCGGCATGTCAGCGGATTCGTTGTGTGTGGCGCTGGCCAACCTGGCGAAGATTTCCGAGCGCCGTATCGACCGTATGGTCAACTCCCACTTCAGTGAAATGCCGGCCTTTCTGGTGCGCAACCCGGGCCTTAACAGCGGGTACATGATCCTTCAATACACGGCAGCTGGCCTGTATGCGGAAATGAAGACACTGTCGTTCCCTTCCTCTGTTGACAGTATCTCGACCTGCGGCAATCAGGAGGATCTGGTCAGCCTCGCCTATAACGCCGTCATCAAGGCTTACAAGGTTTCCGAAAAACTTGAGTCGGTGCTGGCAATTGAACTGCTGGTCGGTTGCCAGGCCTTGGACTTCCATGATGTGCGCAAGGCGTCTAGCGTCACCAAGGCGGTTTATGACCTGGTGCGTAGCCGAGTGCCGGTCGCCGACAACGATCGTGCATTCTATTTGGATATGGTGAGTGTTACCGAGCAGGTACGTAGTGGTGAAGTCCTTACCACGGTGCTGAAAAACCTGAAGTAAATGTGTTGGACTCCAAGGCTGTCCTTTGGCTGTCACGGGTATGCATTTCGCTACCTCCCGACGACTGAAGGATTGCCTTGGGGCCGAACCTGGATCTGCATCACCGCTTTCGCAAGCGTGGGGCCCCTTCCTCCGCGTGCTCATCAAGCAGCAAATCGGGAAGTCGATCACCTCTCCCGCTTTACCCCCTGGCTTTAAGCCGTTTCCAAACCGCACCAACTTGTTACCGAATGCCCCAGCGTGGCGCAAAATCACATTCAAGTTACAACCAGCACGCCTTCGCAAAAACCTTCCGGAAAAAATTCGATACCTGGCAAACCGTTGTTCCTAGGGCTTTTCAGCATTTCCAACACTTTATTGAGCGACTATTCAATAAGTTGGCCGCTTGATTGCATATGCTTGTATGTACAAGTAAAGACGTATGAATGCGGGCACTCGGCCAGGGCTGGTTTGAAGGCACATGGAGATGGGGGCGCTGTCCAGGCTGAAACCATTATGGGTGCGAATTGAACGGCTTAACTGACCGTTGGCTTTTATGGTTTTGTCCTGTGTGCACAAAAATAGTTGTGCGCACAGATATTGGAGATTCGGCCTGAGCCGGATCAGTTCGCAACACTCCATTGATTAGGCAGGAAGTAGCAAGATGTCGAAGAAATCAAGCTGGTTGGGTTCTGTAGCGCTCAGTGCAATGGTCCTGGCGTGTGCTCCGGCACTGCAGGCCAAAGAGTGGACCTCGGTGAATATTGCAACAGAAGGCGCCTATGAACCCTGGAACCTGACGCTCCCGGGTGGGAAAATCGGCGGCTTCGAACCTGAGCTGATGGATGTCATCTGTCCGCGCATGAAGCTCAAGTGCAACATCGTTGTACAGAACTGGGACGGGATGATCGCCAGTCTCAATGCCGGTAAATTCGACGTGCTGATGGACGCCATTGTCATCAACGAAGAACGCCAGAAGGTCATGGCCTTCTCGGTCCCTTATGCCCAGACACCGGCCAGTTTTGTCGCGCTCAAATCCGATCTGTTGCCGGGCAAAACCGGTGTTGATGCCGCCATTACACTGGGTACCGATACCAAGGAAGTACGCGCCGGCGTTGAAGAGCTGCGCAAGGCTCTCAAGGGCAAAACCATTGGTATCGCCTCGGGCACGATTTACACATCATTCATTGATCAAAACTTCAAGGATGTGGCGACCATTCGAGAGTACGGCAGCTCAGCCGAAGCCATTCTCGATCTGCTGGCGGGCCGTATCGACGTAGCATTCGATGACGTGACCTTCTTCAACTCGGTCATGGACAAGCCTGAGAACAAACCGCTGGTCTTTACCGGCCCGGTCATCAAAGGCCCGATCTGGGGTGAAGGCGAAGCGCTGGGCTTCCGTCAGAAAGATACTGACCTGAAAGCCAAGTTCGACGCTGCCCTCAAAGAAGCGATGGCTGACGGTACGATCAAGAAACTGAGCGAGAAGTGGTTCAAGGCAGACCTTACCCCTAAGCAATAAATCTGAATGTCCCGGCACCGTAAAGGTTGCCGGGTCTGCTTAAACCTTTTCATAAGTGGGACCCTCTATGAACCTCTTGGAGCTACTCAGTTTCGGTGACTCAGGCTGGGGAATGGCGTTGCTCAAAGCGGCGGGCATGACCGTGATATTGACCCTGGCAGCCCTGCTGGTGGGTGCGGTATTTGGCAGCCTGGTTGCTGCTGCCAAGCTATCCCGTCAGCGCAGTTTGCGCTGGCTGGGGGATCTGTATTCGATACTGTTCAGGGGTATCCCCGAGTTGCTGGTGATCTACCTGTTCTACTTTGGCGGAGCCAGTGTGGTCACAGCGGTTGGCCATTGGTTCGGCGGTGAAGGCTACATCGACGTGCCGCCTTTTCTGGTCGGTGCATTGGCTGTCGGGCTGATTTCGGGCTCCTATCAGGCCGAAGTCTACCGTGGCGCTTTTCTCGCGGTGTCCAAGGGCGAACTTGAAGCCGGGCTGGCCATTGGCATGACCCGTGCGATGCGCTTCAAACGGATTCTGGTCCCCCAGGTACTGCGATTCGCGCTGCCCGGGCTGGGTAATGTCTGGCAAATGAGCCTGAAAGACTCCGCGCTGATTTCAGTCATCGGCTTGGTGGAATTGATGCGTGCCAGTCAGGTCGCGGCCGGGTCGACGCGTCAATATTTTACGTTCTATATCATCGGGGGCGCCGTGTACCTCATTCTCACTGGCCTGTCCGGTCGGCTTTTCAATATGGCTGAAGCTCGCGTGCGTCGCACGCAGCAACGCAGCCCAGTCTAGTTCGAGTCGGGAGCGCCATTTATGTTCGATTTTCCGTTCCTCGCTGACACCATGCTCAAGCTTTTGGCAGCGTTACCCACAACGCTGACGCTGTTTTTCAGCTCATTGGTGATCGGCCTTACCCTGTCCGTAGGCATTGTCAGCCTGCGGGTCAGCCGCTGGTGGTTTTTCAGCTATCCGGCGCGTTTCTACATCATGTTGTTTCGCGGTACGCCGCTGCTGATTCAAATGTTCCTGATTTACTACGGGCTGGGCCAGTTCCCTGCCATTCGCGACAGTTTCGCCTGGGTGCTGCTCAAGTCGCCCTATGGTTGCGCGGTAGTGTCACTGGCCTTGTGTACCGCCGGTTACACCGCCGAAATCATTCGCGGCGGGCTGCTTAGCGTGCCAAAGGGGCAGATCGAGGCGGGCAAGGCCGTAGGCATGTCGCCCTGGGAGCTGCTGCGCCGGATCATTGCGCCGGTTACCTTGCGCCAGGCCCTGCCGGCCTACTCCACCGAAGCCATTTTGCTGGTCAAGTCCACTGCGTTGGCCAGCCTGGTGACTGTCTGGGACGTCACTGGCGTTGCGCAACAGATCATCCAGCGCACCTATCGCACGATGGAGGTGTTCATTTGCGCGGCCTTGATCTACCTGGTGCTGAATTTCCTGGTCGTCCGTGCTGTCGCCTGGCTCGAGTATCGCCTCTCGCCGCACTTGCGTGAGCGGCCAGTCGACGCCATCAAAAAAGTCAGCCCCTCGCTGCCTACCCATTCCTGATTTTATACGGAGCATGCCATGAGCACTCAGCCCGCTTCAGCCTTGTCGGTCACTAACATTCAGAAGTCCTTCGGCAACGCACATGTCCTCAAGGGCATTTCCCTGGAAGCCCACAAGGGCGACGTAATCTCGATCCTCGGCGCCAGTGGATCCGGTAAAAGTACTTTCCTGCGTTGCATCAACCTTCTGGAAACACCCGATCAAGGCATCATCAGCGTCAATGGTGAAGTGATCGAAATGAAGCAGCATGCCGACGGCCGCCAGACCCCGAGCAACGGCCGCCAGGTTGAACGGATGCGTAGTTGCCTGGGCATGGTGTTCCAAAGCTTCAACCTCTGGTCGCACATGACGGTGCTGCAAAATGTCATTGAAGGCCCGATGCGGGTGCTCAAACGTTCCCGCGCCGAATGTGTCGAGGAAGCCGAGGCACTGCTGCACAAGGTCGGGCTGTACGATCGCCGCGACTACTACCCCGCGCACCTGTCCGGAGGCCAGCAGCAACGCGTAGCGATAGCCCGTGCATTGGCGATGAACCCACAAGTCATGCTGTTCGATGAGCCCACCTCGGCACTTGACCCTGAACTCGTTGGCGAGGTGTTGCGGGTGATGCGCTCTCTGGCCGAAGAAGGCCGCACGATGCTGGTCGTCACGCACGAGATGGGCTTTGCCCGGCACGTGTCAAATCGGGTGGTGTTCATGCACGGCGGCCTGATCGATGCCCAAGGCACGTCAGCAGAACTTTTCGAAGGTTTGCCTACCGAACGCTTTCGGCAATTCGTATCTAGCCATAACGATAGAAGTGCCGAGTAAGTATTGCCCTGAGGGGAGACGCCTTCCACAAACCTCGTCAGCAAACCCCGCCAGCGCCGGGGATTCAAGAGCCCATGCCCGTCGCCGAGACGTTCGCCGTCCTTGCCCCCGAAGGATTCAGCCTCGGCGAAAACGGAAAAGCCAAGAGACAGGTTTGTTGAACGGAATTGCGAATGGAGGTGTCGTCTGTAATAGACACCTTCGTGTCGGAATCCCGTTCATATAGAGAGGTGGTTTCATGAACAGTATTATCTACATCGTCGGCGCAGTTGTGATCGCCCTCGTTATTCTGTCGTTTGTTGGTCTTGTATAGACCGGGCCGCTGAGCACGTTGCTCGCTCATTTGGGAGCAGCGAGTTCAGGAGGAAGACCGGAACGCCGGCCTTCGCGTCTACGTGCTGAACTCAAACGAGTGACGAGGAACGGGGCGATTCACTTTTAAGCTCGCCCACCCTTTCCTCGAGAACTAATTCGCGCAACGTATCAAGAAACAGCTTGAGCACCGGCGAGTCATCGTCCGCGCGATACGTGGCGTATAGCGGCACTTCCGGCAATGCCGGTGTCAGGCGACGAAACACCAGCCCGGCCGGCGCCATCTGCTCGATGGACGCTGGCAACAGCGCCACACCGAAACCCGCCCGCACCAGACTGAGCAAGGTCTGAACCTCGATCACCTGCTGACGAATCTGCGGAATAAATCCGGCCTTGATACAGCACTGGTAGAGAAAATCGGCAAACCGCGACTGCTTGAGCTCCAACGCGACGAATGGCTCCTGCGCCAGATCTGAAGGCGCCAGGCTTTCGCGTCCGGCCAACGGATGATCGATGGGCATGACCACCCGGATCGGCTCGTAGATCAGCAATTCATTTCGCAACTGTGGATCGTCATAGCCGACCCTGAATACACAGGCATCGATGCGTTTTTCCTTCAATGCCATGACCTGTGCCGCCGGAGTCATTTCGTGCAGACACCAGGTGACGTGCGGATAGCGCTCGCGAAACAGATGCAAGGCCCGTGGGAGCACTCCGACCATCACCGAACTGATCATGCCGATTTCCAACTCTCCCAACTGGCCGCGACCGGTCTGACGAGTCAGATCAAGCGCGCGATTCAGTTGTTCGAACACTAGAGGCGCCTGTTCCTTGAGCATCGCCCCGGCCGCCGTCAGCTCGACCCGATGATGGCTGCGCTCGAACAGCGGCGTACCCAGTTCCTCTTCCAGCAGACGAATCTGCTGGCTCAGCGGCGGCTGGCAAATGTGCAAACGCGTGGCCGCCCGGCCGAAGTGCAGCTCTTCCGCCAGGGCCATGAAGTACCGCAGCAATCGCAGGTCCATCGCGGCTTATCCCAGAGTCAGTGGCGTCGAGCGCTGACGCACGCCGGTCAGGCTGAACAGTGCATTGGCGATGGCCGGGGCCACCGACGGGCTGCCCAGTTCACCGACGCCGCCGGGTTTGCCCGGCTCGCCGTCCAGCACCAGGATGTCCACTGCCGGCATGTCCGACATGCGGGTCACCCGATAGTCATGGAAGTTGCTCTGCACCACCCTGCCCTGTTTGATGTCCATGCGGTCGAACAGTGCATGGCCGAGGCCCCACATCAGGCCGCCATAGATCTGCTCTTCGACACCGCCCGGCGACACCGCAAGGCCACAATCGACCACGCAGGTGAGCTTATCGACCTTGATTACACCGTCCTTTTTCGAAAGCCTGGCGACCACCGCGATGAAGCTGGTGTAACCCTGATTCGTGGCGATGCCCAGCGCCGTACCTTCCGGCAATGGCTGGCCCCAACCGGCGCGTTCAGCGGCGCTTTTGAGTACCGCGACATGCCTGGGCCGTTCCTGCATGTTGGCCAGGCGAAAGGCCAACGGATCCTGCCCGGCGCCATGGGCCAGTTCGTCCATGAAGCTTTCCACGGCGAACACGTTGGGGATGAAGCTCACCGAGCGATACCACCCGCTGGGCACGTTGCTTTCATGCTTGACCCACACCAAGTCCAGATTCGCCGGGCGATAGGCAAAGTCCCACGCGGTGATGGCCTCGGTAGTGCTGTAGTCCATCTGGTCGGGGCGTTCGAAGTAGCCGGGTTCCCACTGTTCCGGCGAGGCTGGCGATACGGCATTGAGTTGCAACGCCGTCAACCGGCCCTGCGCGTCCAGTGCGCCTTTTGCGCGATGCAATGTGGCCGGGTGCATGAACAGTGCACGCATTTCATCTTCGCGGCTGTTCATCAATTTGACCGGCACCTTGACCTGCTGTGCGAGATACGCCACTTCGAACAACCAGTATTTGGCCTCACGCGCGCCGAAACTGCCGCCGGAGACCCGCTCGTTGATGGTGACCTTGACCTTGGTGATCTTGCACACCGTTTCTGCGGCTTCCAGCGCGGACGAGGGCACCTGCACACCACCCCAATAGGTGATAGCGTCATTCTTCACCTGTGCGGTGATACACACCGGTTCAAGCGGGTTTTGCACCTTGTGCGGCATACGATAATCGGCTTCGAGCAGCTTCGCCGCTCTTGGCCATTGAGCGCTTACGTCTCCCGCCGCCATGGCTGATACTCGCTGTGCAGTCTTGTCGTCGATAGCCGCTGCTTGCGCAGTTGCCAGTTGATCACTATCAAACCCGGCCAGGGGCGAATCGCTCCATTGCACCTTCAACAACTCGCGGCCCTCATGAGCTGCCCAGTAATTGTCTGCGAGCACCGCGACGCCTTCCTGATTGCCTCCCAGCACCTCAGGCCGGCCTGGAATCGCAATCACTTTACGCACGCCTGGCACTTGTAGCGTGGCGCTGGAATCCACCTTCAGCACTTTCGCGCCGATCACGGGCGTGCGCTGTATCACCGCCACCAACATCTCCGGCAGATCCACGTCGATGCTGTACTTGAAGCGACCGCAAACCTTGGCCGCTGCATCGCGCTTATGCCGTAGTTTGCCGATGTATTTGAACTGCGCCGGGGCCTTCAGCGTGACCTTGTCCGGGGCCCGCAACAGCGCGGCGGCACCTGCCAGTTCGCCGTAACCCAGGCTGCGTTTGCTGGCGGGATGCACCACGCGGCCTTCTTCGGTGTTGCAACTGTCGGGGCTGACGTTCCACTGTTTGGCTGCCGCCGTGATCAACAGTGCTCGGGCCGTGGCGCCGGCCATGCGCAAGCGCTCGTATTCCAGCGACACGCTGGTGCTGCCCCCTGTGGAATAGACTTTCCAGAGGGGATGAATGTAGGCCTCGAAGAACGGATTTTCCGGGGTAATGACCTGCACCGTCATTGGGTTGACGTCCAGTTCCTCGGCCACACAAGCGGCCAGCGCGGTCTGGGTACCGGTGCCGGAATCGTGCTTGTGCACCACCAGTTTTACCGTGCCATCGGGCAACACGCGGACCCAGGCGTTGGGCTCGAATTCCCCCACCGGTACAGGCGTTGCCGCCATGCCTGAGGGCAAATGGAAAGCAATCGCAAGACCCGAGGCTACAGTAGCCGCTTGCTTGAGAAAGAGTCGGCGCGGCAGTTCGACTTGAGTGTCATCAATGAACGTCATCACGCCTCCTTCGGCGCGGACGCCGCACGCTTGATGGCTTTGTTGATTCGACCGTAAGTGCCGCAACGGCACAGGTTGCCGGACATGGCGTTGCGGATCGAATCATCGGTGACAGCCGCCCCTGTGTTGAGCAACGCGGCGGCGGACATAATCTGCCCCGATTGACAGTAACCGCATTGCGGAACATCTTCGGCAACCCAGGCCAGTTGCAGTGGATGCTGTTCAGTGGGTGACAAGCCTTCGATGGTGGTGATGCTGTGCCCCGCCACGGCGGCGACCGGCAGTTGGCAGGAACGCACCGCGACACCGTCCAGGTGCACGGTGCAGGCGCCACACAGGCCCATGCCGCAACCGAACTTGGTGCCGGTGAGTTTCAAGTGATCTCGCAACACCCATAACAAGGGCATGGAGGGCGACGTCTCTACCAGCTCGTGTCGTTCGCCGTTTACCGTGAATTCGATCATTGTCAGGCTCCAAGAGAGCGGCCCGTCTTTGTGCAGGCCTGGTGATCAATTATTGGAAGCCTGCGCTAAAGCGGGCCAGCGACGATTTCTGCCATCCTGTGTAAGTAGGACTAACAGCATGTACAAGCGATACCCGTCGGTGCAGTCCATGAGCGCATTCATCCAGGCTGCCCGCAGCGGCAGTTTTTCCAGTGCGGCGCGCACACTCGACCTGACCCATAGCGCCATCAGCCAACAGATCCGCTCGCTGGAAGACTTCATCGGACAGCCGCTGTTTGTGCGTGAAGGCGGCGGCAGCAACCTGACCGATGCCGGGCAATTGTTTGCCAGCGTGTTGTCCGACGGGTTGGCGCAGATTGATCGGGCGTTGTCCTCGGTGAAAAACCGCAGCGTGGCGCAACGGCTGACCATTGATGTGGACAGCGAATTGGCCCAGAGCTGGCTCAATCCGCGCTTGCCCGAGTTGCTGGATTTATTGCCGGACCATGAGGTGGTGTTGCTGTCGATGCCGCGCACGGATCGCAGTACGTTTGAGCGGCTCGACCTGGCGTTGCGCTACGGTTATGGCGATTGGGACGACTGCGAGATGACGCAGATTTGTGGCGACAGCGTCCGGGCCGTGGCCTCCCCTGCGTTGCTGGAACGGCATGGTTTGCAGGTGCCGTTAACCCCGGCGCAGGTTTTGGGATTGCCGTTGTTGGGGTATACGCGCCGGTCGTGGATTCCCTGGCTGGACGCCTCCGGCATGACCCCGACCGAGCCGGGAGCGCGGGTGATTTTTGATAATGCGGCCAACCTGATAGCCGCCGCCGAGGCTGGGGTTGGCGCGGGGCTGGTGCGTGGGTTGCTGGCGGCGGATGCGTTGCGTTCGGGGCGCTTGGTGGAACTGAACGACGCGAAGATTGCGGCACATTACAACCTGTATGCAGTATGGCCGCCGGGGCAAGCTGAGCGGGTGGCACCGGTGGTCGAAGTGATCAAGCAGCTGGCTTTGCAAACACT
The DNA here is from genome assembly GCF_056680375.1 of Pseudomonas sp. ASL7. NCBI lineage: Bacteria > Pseudomonadati > Pseudomonadota > Gammaproteobacteria > Pseudomonadales > Pseudomonadaceae > Pseudomonas > Pseudomonas sp. ASL7. The sequence goes on from NZ_CM155279.1 coordinate 1,719,197, forward strand.
TTACTGACGGTCTCTTCGCGAGCAGGCTCGCTCCCACAGTGGTTTTGTGTACGGCGATATTTCCCTGTGGGAGCGAGCCTGCTCGCGAAGAGACCGCCAGACTCACTAAAACAACCCGCCCATATCGAACACGTATCAACACGCCGCCCAATTAATATTGTACGAACCCGACACCTCCTTCCAATACTTCCCCCCAAGCAACCAGCGTCCCGAGCCGGATGCGACCAGGCGAGGGAATGCGCATTCGTGCGCATAGAAATGGCCGATGACCCGGGACGCGGTTGCTGTGAGCCCAGAGGCTCCCTTCCCCGCTATCAGGAGATCGACTTCAATGATCATCGATATCAGTTGCTATCCCACCGACCTGGTGGACCTCGCCTGGAGGCATGACGGTGACCCGTTCACCGGCGAGCGTCTGCTGGAGATGATGGATGGCCCGTACATGGTCAACGGCAAACCTCGCCGCATCGACAAAGCCTTCATCCAACCGCCGCAAGGCAACACCATTTACACCTGGACCGACGGCGACCTGACCGGTCGCGAGTCCATCGACGCCTACATGGCCTACACCCTGAAAATGGTCCAGACCTACCCGGATCGCTTTATCGGCTGCTTCGTCTACAACCCGCGCTGCGGCGTGGAAAACGGCGTTGAAGCGATCGAGCGCTACGTCAAGGAACACGGTTTCAAGATGGTCCAGATGCAAGCCAACATGCATGCCTATCGTCCGGACCGCGCGCTCGACTGGGTGCGCCCGGCCTTCGAGAAATGTGCAGAGCTGGGCATCCCCGTCAAGCTGCACACCGGTGACGGTCCGTACAGCATCCCATCGGAATGGGTGCCGATGATCAAGGAGTTCCCCAACGTCGATTTCATCATGGCCCACTTCGGTGTACAGACCGGCGGCGTCTATGTGTTCGAACCGATGCAATGGGCGATGGAGCTGCCTAACGTCTACTGCGAATCGGGCTGGTGCCTGCAATCGCGGATTGTCGAGTTCGCGAAGGTCCTGCCGACCCACAAAATTCTGTTCGGCACGGACACCCCGCCAAACGAACCGGGCATGTGGCTGCGCCTGCTCGAAGTGCTCTGCCATGAGCCACCGCAAGGCCTGAACCTCGACGAGGACACGCTCGAAGAATACCTGGGCAACAACACGGCACGGATGATCGGCCTGGAGCCAACTCCGCCGCCGCGTTCCGTGTCCGAAGCCGAGGCGCAGTTGAAGCGCCCAGTCACCACCCCACTGGCCAGGAGCTGAACCGATGATTATCGACACCCATCTGCACCCTACCAACCTGGTCGACGAGGCCTGGCGCCACACCGGCGAACCGTTCACTGGCGAGCGCATGCTCAAGCTGATGGACGGCCCCTACATGATCAACGGCAAACCGCGCCGCATCGACATGGGCTTCATCCAGCCGCCACCCGGCAACACCGGTTATCGCGATGGCAACCGTCGAGGTCGTGAAGGCGTGCGGGACTACATGTCCTATGTCGCCGAATTGTGCGTGAAGTACCCGGATCGCTTCATCGGCAACTTCAACTTCAACCCGCGCTGGGGACCGGAAAACGGCGCGGCGGAGCTGGAATTCCACATCAAGGAATACGGCTTCAAGATGCTCAAGCTGCACGCGAACATGCACGGCTATCGCCCGGACCGCGCCCTCGACTGGCTGCGTCCGGCCATGAAAGTCTGCGCCAAGTACAACATCGTGGTGCTGATCCACACCGGTGACGGCCCGTACACCATCCCGACGATGTTCTACCCGATCATCCGCGAGTTCCCGATGGTCAACTTCGTCATCGGCCACTTTGGTATCCAGACTGGCGGCAACTACTCGTTCGAAGCGTTCTGGATGGCCATGGACACGCCGAACGTGTACTGCGAATCCGGCTGGTGCTTCCAGTCGCGGATCGTCGAGTTCGCCAAGGATCTGCCGCGCAACAAGATCGTGTTCGGCACCGACTCACCGCCGAACGAACCCGGCATGTGGCTACGGGAACTGGAAGTGCTGTGCTCACCGGCGCCGCAAGGGTTGGGGATCGATGAGGATCACCTTGAGGATTACCTGGGCAACAACATCGCCCGGTTGTGCGGCATCGAACCGACACCGCCACCCAAGGACCTGATCGAGGCGGACATTCGTCTGACCACGACGTACCTCTAGGTTGGAACACAACCCATGGGGGAGCGAGCTTGCTCGCGATGAGGACGTCACATTCAGCATGAATGTCGACTGACACACTGCCATCGCGAGCAAGCTCGCTCCCACAGGTTCTGAGTCTTTACCTACTGGCAGTACAGCGACCCTTCAGGCGTTCAGATGACCCGGCGTTCAATCGACTGGCAGGCCAACGGCTTGTCGATCGAACGGCGCTCTCCCTGCGCGCCTGCTTATTACGAGGTGAAACCATGACCCTCTCTACGCTCGGCGATACCCAGGACTTCCACGACTTCATCGACGCCTATCGCCGGCAGTACCCGGACGATGTGCTGACCATTCACCAGTCTCTGTCGGCCGATCAGAATGTCACTGCCCTGGTCGATGCCCTGGCCACACAAGGCCGCGACCCGCTGCTGATCTGCGAGAACGTCGGCAGGCTCGGCGTGCCCGTGGCCACCAACCTGTTCGCATCCCGGACCCGTATCGCACGGATTTTCGGCGTCAGCCCGGCGCAATTGCACGAAACCTTCCAGGCCCGCGCAAATAACCCCATCCCGCCGCGTTACGTCGAAACCGGTCCGGTACTCGATGAGATCTTCGAAGGCGAAGCCGTGGACCTGGCGCTGCTGCCAATGCTCAAGCATTTCGACAGCGATCGCGGGCCATACATCACTAACGCAATCATCATTGCCGAAGACCCGGTCACCGGCGTCGCCAACATGAGCTATCACCGCTCGATGCGCCATGCCCGCCAGACCCTCGCCACGAGCCTGCACTCACGCGGTCACCTGTGGCGGATGCTGCAAACCGCTCGCGAGCGCGGTGAAGAGTTGCGCGTGGCCATGGTGGTCGGCGCGCATCCGTTGTTCATGCTCGCCGCGGCGGCACGCTTGCCCTATGGCAGCGACGAACGCGCGGTGGCCGGTGGCCTGTTTGGCGCACCGTTGGAACTGGTCAAGACCCCGCGTTACGGCATCGGTGTGCCGGCCTATGCCGAGTTTGTGCTCGAAGGCGCCATCGACCCGACGGCCTACGCCGAGGAAGGGCCGTTTGGCGAGTTCAGCGGTTATTCCTCAGACCGTTCGACCAATAACGTGTTGCGGGTCGATACCCTGATGCGGCGCAAGGATGCCTGGTTGGTGGACGTGGTCGGTGGACGTTACGCCGAACACCTGACCCTGGCACGGCTGCCCCGAGAAGCGGAGATGAGCGAGAAACTCAAGGCGCGTTTCCCTGCCGTCACCGCGGTGCATTACCCCAATTCCGGCACGCACTTTCATTGCTACGTGGCGCTGGATCAAAGTCGTGATGGCGAGGCGCGGCAAATCATGCTCGCCCTGCTTGGCTGGGACCCGTACCTGAAAACCGTGATCGCGGTGGACAGTGACATCGACATCACCGATGACAGCCAGGTGCTGTGGGCACTGGCCACGCACTTCCAGCCGCATCAAGACATCTTCGTTATCGACGGCTTGCCCGGCAGTCCGCTCGACCCGTCGTCCTCGGTCAACGGCACCACCTCGCGCATGGGCCTCGATGCGACGCGCGGCTCGGGCTTCGACGGGATCAAGGCTCAGTTGGATCAGGCCGTGGTCGAGCACGCACGCAACCTGCTCAGGAGCTATCAGTCATGAACCGCCAGCGGATGGTGGTGGGTATCAGCGGTGCGTCCGGGTTCATTTACGGCGTGCGTCTGCTGGAGTTGCTGGCCGAACTGAACATCGAAAGCCACCTGATCATCAGCCGTGCCGCGCTGCTGACCATGGCCCATGAGACCGACTACAAACTGGCCGATGTCATCGCCTTGGCCAGCCACTACCACCGCGCCGACGACGTTGCCGCCGGCATCGCCAGCGGTTCGTTCCGCTGCCTGGGCATGGTGGTCGCGCCCTGTTCTATGCGTACCCTGGCGGAAATCGCCACCGGCACCTCCTCGGGGCTGATCGGCCGTGCAGCGGACGTCACCTTGAAGGAACGCCGCACGCTGGTGTTGATGGCCCGGGAAACCCCGCTGACCCTTGCCCACCTGCGCAACATGACTGCCGTCACCGAGATGGGCGGGATCATTGCCCCGCCGGTGCCGGCCTTCTACGCCTGCCCGCAAAACCTTTCGCAAATGGTCGATCACAGCCTTGGCCGTGTCCTCGACCTGTTCGGCCTCGACGCCGGCGCTGCGCTGCGCTGGGGTGAACCTCAAGAAAAACCCTGTGGGAGCGAGCTTGCTCGCGAAAGCGGTTGATCAGTCGATCATCAACGTTTCAACGTTGAATGACACAGCGCATTCGCGAGCAAGCCCGCTCCCACAATGCGTATCCCCCCAACACATCGTGTACCGGTCAGTCCGTCATTAAAGGAACTCTCATGAACACACCTTTCAACGCCCCAACCCCGAACCGCAAAATCCCGGTGACCATCCTCACGGGCTTCCTCGGCGCCGGCAAAACCACCCTGCTCAACTACATCCTCAAGGAAAACCATGGGCGCAAGATTGCCGTCATCGAAAACGAATTCGGTGAAGTCGGCATCGACGGTGACCTGGTGCTGAGTTCCGAAACCGAAGAAATCTACGAGATGATCAACGGTTGCGTGTGCTGCACCGCCGAAGTCCGCGAAGACCTGGTGCGTATCGTCCGCGAACTGGTGGCTCGCCCGGTGCGGCTTGATCACATCCTGATTGAAACCAGCGGCCTGGCCGATCCGTACCCGGTGGCGCAGAGCTTTTTCATCAATGACCCGATTGCCGACGAAGTGGAACTGGACGCCATCGTGACCATGGTCGACGCCAAGCACATCGCACAACATCTGGAGGATTTGCAACTCGATGGTGTGGACAACCAGGCGGTGGATCAGATCGTCTGCGCCGACAGGATTGTGATCAACAAGGTCGATCTGGTCAGCGCCGAAGACGTGGAGGCGCTGCGCGGAAAGATTCGCGGTTTGAACGCCACGGCGGAGTTGGTCACCTCCAGTTATGCCGAGATCGACCTGACGAAAATCCTTGGCATCGGCGCGTTCGAATCGACTCAGAAGCTGATGGAGATCGGTTCGGAGCATGACCATCACGCCGACGAACATCATCACGATGAACCGGACCATGAGCACGACCCTAGCGTGTCCTCAGTCGGAATTGCCGTGGACGGCGCGGTGAACCTGGGCGCGTTCCATCGCTGGATCAGCACATTGCGCACCGAGCAGGCCGACAACCTCTATCGCATGAAAGGCGTTTTGTCGGTTGCGAATCAGGACCAACGCTACGTGCTGCAAGGCGTTCACAGCCTGGTCGAGTTCCGCGCTTCCACCTCGTGGGGCACCGAACCGCGCTCCAGCAAGATTGTGTTCATCGGCCGCGACCTGGACCGCGCAGCGCTGAACCAGGGCTTTGTCGCCTGCCTGGCAGGTTAAAAAAACGGCATCGGAGCCGGTGGATGGCGGTTCCGGGCACATAGAACGAAATGCCTGAAACCAGGCCGCGAGTGACGCAAAACCCTGTGGGAGCGAGCAAGCTCGCTCCCACAAGGTCGCAGCTTCGCTGCCTGGCATCAGAACGAATACCCCTCTCTACAACACAAAAACAGCAAGAGGTGATTCTCCATGTCGTCAGCCACTACCGTCTCCACCGTCCACCCGGTCGACCAGATTCTGCCGGTCAGGCAAATGCTCACCCTCGGCCTGCAACACATGGCCGTCTCCTACATCGGCGCCATTGCCGTGCCGTTGATTGTCGCCAGCGCCTTGAAAATGTCCCAAGCCGATACCGTGGTGCTCATCAGCACCACGCTGTTCTGTTCCGGCATCGCCACCCTGTTGCAAACCGTGGGTTTCTGGAAATTTGGCGTGCGTTTGCCGATTCTCCAGGGCGTGGCGTTTAGCAGTGTCGGCCCGGTGATCGCCATCGGCAGCAACCCGGACGTGGGGTTCGCCGGGGTCTGCGGGGCGGTGATCGGTGCGGGGGTATTTACCATGCTCGCTGCGCCGTTCGTGGGTCGATTACGGCGGTTCTTCCCGCCGGTGGTCACCGGGTGCATCGTCACCGTGATCGGCTTGCAGCTGTTTCCAATTGCCTATGAGTGGGTCGGTGGCGGGCGTAACGCCAGTAATTTCGGCGCCCCGGCCTATCTCGCAGTAGCCGCCGTGGTGCTGGTGACCATTCTGCTGGTCAACCGCTATGGCAGCCCGCTGATGCGCAACATGGCGGTATTGGTCGGCATGTTGGTAGGCGCGGGGCTGGCTTACGGGCTGGGCATGGGCAATTTACACAGCGTGCAGGAATCACCCTGGTTCACCGTGCCCTACCCGTTCTACTTCGGCTTGCCTACGTTCAGCCTGATCCCGATCGCCACCATGGTCGTGGTGATGATTGTGCAGATGGTCGAGTCCATGGGGTTGTTCGTGGCCATCGGCGACATCGTCGACAAATCGGTGGAAGAGAAACAAGTCATCAACGGCCTGCGCGCCAATGGCCTGGCCAGCACCATCGCCGGCATGTTCGCGGCCTTTCCGTTTATTGCCTTCATGGAAAACGTCGGGTTGGTGATCCTGACCGGCGTGCGCAGCCGTTGGGTGGTGGCAATCAGCGGCTTGCTGATGTGCACCGTGGCGCTGGTGCCCAAGGCCGGGGCAATCATCGCCTCGATGCCAACGGCCGCGCTGGGTGGAGCCGGCATCGCGATGTTCGGCGTAGTCGCCGCGGCAGGCATTCAGACCCTGGCCAAAGTCGATTACGAGCGCAATCGCTTCAATGTGCTGATCGTCGGTTTCACCATCGCCGCCGCCCTGGTGCCGGTGCTGGCGCCGACGCTGTTCAAGCAAATGCCCGAGTGGTGCCAGCCGTTCCTGCACAGCAGCGTGGTGATCGCCTGCCTGGTGTCGGTGTTGCTCAACGCCACGCTCAACGGCGTCAGCGTTCCCGATAGCGCGGCCACCAAGCCTGCGTCCCACAGCCTCTGACTGGAGTAGCCCATGACTCAACTTCAAAACATCCTGATCAAAAACCCGCTGGCAGTGATGACCGGCCTGCGCGGCCCCCGTGCCCGAGCCGGCAACGTCGACATTCGCATCGTCAATGGACGCATCGCTGACATGGCGGTTGGCTTGGTGGCGCAACCGGGTGAGCGGGTAATCGATGCGCGGCACTCGGTGGTCTATCCCGGCTGGATCAACACCCACCATCATCTGTTCCAGAACCTGCTAAAAGCCGTGCCCGAAGGTTTGAATCAAGACCTGCAAGGCTGGCTCGCCAGCGTGCCCTACCCGCGCCTGAACCGCTTTACCCCGCAACTGACACGGATCGCTGCGCGGCTGGGAATGGCGGAGTTGCTGCTGTCCGGCGTCACCACCTGCGCCGATCACCATTACCTCTACCACGCCAACGGCACCACCGAGACCGGTGACCTGCTGTTCGACATGGCCGATGAGTTCGGCATGCGCTTTGTGCTGTGCCGGGGCGGGGCGCTGGAATCGGCGAGCGCACACCCGGGCTTTTCGAAAACCGCTCTGCAACCCGAGACGCTAGACCAGATGGTCGGTGATATCGAACGACTCAAGTCGCTGTACCACCAGGACACCCCGGATGCGATGCGCCGGGTGGTGATCGCGCCGACCACGCCGACCTTCTCGCTGCCACCAACGCTTCTGCGCGAACTGGCCCAAACCGGACGTGGCCTGGGCCTGCGGTTGCACACGCACCTTTCGGAGACTCAGAACTACGTCAACTTCTGCCGTGAGAAGTACAACTGCCTGCCGGTGGAATTCGTCGCCGAACACGAATGGCTCGGCCCTGACGTCTGGTTCGCCCACGCGGTGCATTTGCAACCGGGGGAAATCCGCATGCTCGCCCAAACCGGCACCGGCATTTCCCACTGCCCGGTGAGCAATGCGCGGCTGGGCAGCGGCGTCGCGCCGGTGCCACAAATGTACGACGCGGGTGTGCCAATTTCCCTTGGGGTGGATGGTGTGGCGTCGAATGAGTCCGGGAGCATGGTCGGTGAAGCGCATAGCGCGTGGCTAATCCATCGTGCAGAGCAAGGGGCGTCGGCTACCACAGCCGAAGACGTGATTCATTGGGGTACGGCCGGAGGCGCACAGGTATTGGGGTTGGGTTCGGTCGGCACACTAGAAGTCGGGCAAGCGGCGGACCTGGTGATCTATGGCCTTGATCATCCGCGTTTCTTTGGCTTCCACGATATTGCGGTGGCGCCGGTGGTCGCGGGTGAGCCGATTGCCGTGCGGTACAGCATGGTCGGGGGGCGACTGGTGGTTGACGACGGAGTGATACCAGGACTGGATCTGAAGCGCATGCGCGCTGAAGCGTGGGATGGGGTGCAGCAGTTGATGCAGGTCGACGACTGATCCAATCGCCAACACAACCTCTGTAGGAGCTGGCCTGCCAGCGATGGTGGTCGGAAGGCCAGTGCCTGGTTCAAGGGCCCGTCGCCAGCAAGCCGATACCTACAGAATCAGCACCAATCATTGGATAACACACTATGTCCAGCCTCAACGACCTCCTCCAAGCCATTGAAACCGCCGCCCGGCAAGGCGAAGAAACCATCCTCGCCACCGTGGTCAAGGTCGAAGATTCGGCCTACCGTCGCCCCGGCGCACGCATGCTCATCCCCGTCCACGGCCGCACCATCGGCACCGTCAGTGGCGGATGCCTGGAACAGGAACTGGCAAAAAAAGCCTGGTGGCTGACCGATTCCGGCGAGCCGGTGGTACGCCGCTACAGCACTGGCGCCACCGAGGATGAAGACGACGAACAAAGCAACCTGACCTTTGGTCTCGGCTGCAACGGCACGGTATTCGTCATGCTCGAACGCCTGCGCGCGAAAACCCCGTCACCGGCCGTCGAACTGTTGCGGCAGGTGCGTGACAGTCGGCAACCCGCCGCCATGGCGACCATCATTGCCACGTCACGCAATGCCTTGGTACGGGTCGGTGATCGGGTGTTGTCGGACGCAGCGCCCTCTCTTCGAAATCCAGCACTGGAAAGCACTATCCGCAAAAAACTGCGCAAAACTCTCACCGAGAAAAAGTCCTCCTTGCGGCTCTACACCGATGCCCGTTGCGAAGTCGAAGTGTTCTTCGAGTATGTCGCCCCGCCCCCGCGCCTGGTGATCTTCGGCGCCGGCCATGACGCCCAGCCGCTGGTGCGTATGGCAAAACTGCTGGGCTGGCACGTCAGCGTCATCGATAGCCGTAGCCACTTTGCCCGGATCGAGCGTTTCCCGCAGGCGGATGAAGTGATCTGCGCGAACCTGGACACCCCCTTCATCCTCGGACCGCTGATCGAGGGCGCCGCGGTGGCCGTCATGACACACAGCTACCGCCAGGACCGTCACTGGCTCGGCCAGTTGCTGCAAGCCGCACCGGCCTACATCGGCCAACTCGGTCCCCGAGAGCGGACCGAGCGATTGTTGAGCGACATTCGCCAACACATTCCGGTGCTGAATGCGTTGCAACAGTTGCACTACCCAATGGGCCTGGACCTTGGCGGCGATGCGCCCGAAAGCGTGGCGCTCTCGAATCTGGCGGAGATGACGGCAGTGTTGAATCAGCGTCATGGCGGGATGCTGAAACATCGGAGCAAGCCGATTCATCAGGTGGACTTGCGAGTGTGTGAAAAGCTTGAAGAGGCGGCAGCGGTTAATTGAGGCAAATATAAAAAACAGCCCTTTATTCGAAATGGGCGACCACTCAAGGAAATATAAGATGAATAACCATAAGTTGCTCGTCCGCCAGACCTTTGCCTTCAGTACTCTATTATTAAGCGCAGCCACTTCAGTACAAGCGGCCGATTGGAGCGATAGCTCCATTAGTTACTTGTATGGCACTCGTTTCGCCGAGCCGGGTATCAATGGTCCGATTGCCAAGAATATAGTTGAGTTCACTCACAGTGATGGATACAAATACGGCAGTAACTTCTTCGACGTACAGACGCTATTTTCCGATACACACGATCCAGCCAACGGTGGCGACAACGGCGCTACCGAGGTGTATGTGGTGTATCGCCATCAACTTTCACTCAACAAAATTTCCGGCCAGAACTTCAAGTGGGGGCCCGTTCGGGACTGGTCACTCTCAGGCGGCCTCGACTGGAACACCAAAAACACTACCTTTGCGCCGGCAAAACGCATGCTCGTCATTGGCCCGACGATCAATTTCGATGTGCCGGGCTTCTGGGACTTTAGTGTGATGTACCGCTCCGAGAGCAACCACAATGGCCTGTCGTTCGCCCAGGAGCACGATATCCGCTTCAACAACACTTATTACCTTGAAACCGCTTGGGACATTCCATTCCAGCTCGGTTCGGTACCGCTCAAGTTCAAGGGCTTTGCCAACTTCGTCCCGCCCAAGGGTAAGGACGGCTTCGGTAACGGCACCGTGAGTGAGACGCTCGTGCACGCATCCTTACTAGTGGACGTGGGTGAACTCACTTTTGGCAAGAAAAACACCTTTTTTGCCGGGGTGGGTTACGAATATTGGAAGAACAAGTTTGGCAACAACTCTGCCAACACACCTGGTACCGAGGCCAATACGCCATTTCTGAACCTGGAATGGCATCTGTAAGCCGCAATTCCACTACGTCAATGACATCGCCCCGACTGTTTACGACGTGCTGTCACGCCGCCCAAAGAGGTCTACGCTTTCCCGAGTTCGCCTTCAACCGCAAGGTCAACGACGTTCACGTAACGTATGTGCCGCCGTTTCAGCGCCGCCCGGATTATCCGGGCGGTCCCTTTTTCCTCCTACCGACGAAAATCACCCCCTCCACGCTCGGCTTGGGTTTGGCGGCGACTCTGGGCTGCACCTCTCTGTCGATTCTGCCTGTCCTGATCCAATTCACCCACGGACGCCTGCCCGTTTGATCGGCTAGAGCCACTTGCCGGGCGTTGTGTAGAACCGCTGCTCGGCCTTTCAGAGGTCGACGGCACCGAGCGCTGTTGTTGAGCGCCCTGCACTCTTTGCTGTGTGGTCGCTGAATTGTTTGACTGGTTAACTTCGGTGCGCTGCTGTTGAGGTTGTTTTACTCGTTGCTGGTTGGTCGCTGAATTGGGCGCCTGTCCCACGTTGCTGCGTTGTGGTTGAGCACTTTGTGCTTTTGGTGACGTGCCTTTTGGCGTGGGTTTGTTGACCGAAGACCAGGAGCCATCCTGGTATTTCTGCCAGCTGCCATTGGTGTTCTTATAGACATTTCCATCACGTCCGGCATACATATCGCCGCTCGCGGTTTTAGCCGCCGCCGCACGGCCATTGATACTCGTGCTGGCAATTGCCTTACCGCCTGCCGAATTCTGATACGTACCGACCGCGCCTCTCGCCGTCGTCGCATGCTGAGTCGCCGCCCACTGGTTGCCCTTCGTCACGACGGAACTGCCCCATTGACCATAAGCATTCGAGCCTTGGCGCGTAGCAGCATAGGCCCCGGTGTAGGGGTTGTATGCCTGCCCGACACCCGCGCTGCCGTATCGCCCGTTCACCGCTGCGCCCCGAGCGTAGGTGCCAGTGTAGGGGTTGTACGACGCCCCCCATTGCCCACCGCCATTCGGTCCATAAGCGCCTCTTCTTATGCCGCTGGCCCCCGTGTAAGGGTTGTAAGTACGATAGGCGTAGGGCATCGGACGTGGATAATAAGCAGGATAACGACCGCGCCCTATACCGATGTAAGGCGGATAGTAATACCCATTACCTTGCGCGATGATCGCGCCCACCACTGCGCCGGCGATGAATACACCCAGATATCCCGGCGTGTAACTCGCCTGTACAGTGCCGGTGGGCGTGACTTGCTGCGTGACATAAGTCACGTTGTAGACGGGCGAACTGGGCGGAATTGTATAGATGACAGGTGGTACCGAGGTCGTGGTTTGCCAAGGTCCAGCGGGTGTCGAAGAGTCGAACCACACTCCCTGAGCGCAGGCATAGTAACGATTCTCGACCTTGATCACTTTGTCAGGTGTATTGGTTGCGTATGAGAGTGCAGTGCCTTCAATTGGCTGGAACTCCGGTTCTCCGCTGTACGAGACCTTGACTGCACTCGCAGCGGCAGCGGCGTTCACCTCAACGGTTGTCGGGATTTGTGCGAGCAGTACCGCATCCGCGGCTTCCGGTGTGCCGGGCACGGAACTGAGGACCCAGGCAGCTGCGCTGTCACGCGGTATCCGGGCAAAGTCAGGTGGCAGCTCATTCGTTGCGAACGTCCATGGACCGCCGAGGCCTGGAGCGGAAAACCATCGGCCGGCGGTCAGGTAGTAGAACGTCCCGGTCGGTGAGTAGACGAACACACTGCTATCGGTGTTCTTGGCAAACACCAGTTGGGTGCCGGGTATCGAGGTATAGACCGGCTGCCCGTCAAAGACAATCAACTCGGCAGGCGGACTGCTGTAGAACACGCCAAGGGCCAAGGCTTTTTGTGCTTTCGGCATCGGAATGTAGGGCTTCAGATCTGCCCAGGCAGGATCGGCCGGCACCGTTGACATCGAGGCGGGAAGCGCCTTCGTTTCCACCCAGCCACTTTTCAGGTCGGTCGACGTCATCCATGAATGCCCGTTGAACAGATAGTACTGGTGGCTGGCAGTGTCGGCGAACAGTGGCCAGTTGGCATTCACCACGAACGAAAGGTCTGAATGTTGAATCGGTGCGAGCGTTGGCTCCCCGTCCACATACAGCAGGATCGCCGGTCCATAACTCACGAGGATTGCTGGCGGGTCGTTCTTGACCTCTGCAACGGGAGGCGTGTTTTTTTTCTCCACACTCGCGACCAAGCGGTCGACGGACAGGGTCAGCGAAACCTGTGGATTGAGAAACGTGCGCACAAGCTGATCCAGCTTTTGGCTTGTTGCCTGATCCACATCGGGGAATGCGGTGCTGGTAATTTGAGGATTGGTTAACAGTGCAGTGCGGCTGTCGAGATCCACATCGGTATGCGCCTGTATTGTGACCACACCGACCTGTGGCTTGTGGCCGCTCGGGGTAATGCTAATCGCCATGCGACCGCTCAGTTCCTTGAAATCTCTCCACTCGTCGACCTGTGGTTGGTAGTAAATGAGGGTCGCGTCGGCCCGGACAAGTTCACGTGGCCAGCCGGGGTCCGGTGTTGCGGCTCGGAGCGGCGGGACGACAAACAATGCAAACATCAGCATCAGTGCACGGATAGGCCGATTTGATGTTGTCATAACGCGCTCCGAACCTGTTTTAAGGATATTGCCGCTTCTTGGTCAGCCCCATGGAGGGTAGATGATGAAAATGTCGCCGGCTGAGACTGACGGATGGGTTCACATCGGCGTCAGTGGGCGGAACTATAAAGATAGGCCATTTAATTTCGTCTGCAACGCACCGCCAGTGACAACTTAGTGAGGGTGGACGGTTTTACTCAAAGGCTGGACTAGCGTGAGGTTTTTACCTTCATTACTTCGGTGTAAATGGCATTGACCGTCTGACCAACCCGCAGCTTCTTCATTCGGGCCCGAAGCTTGGGGTCCTCGACCTTCAGAACGGTCACTTTTCCTTCTGGAGGAAGCAAGGTCACTTCATGCGTTTTCAAGTCAATGTGAGTGATCTTCGAAGTGACCTTGACCCGGCGAACCGCCTCACCGCCCGGATTAGGATTGTCCTTGTTGGCGCGGATAGTCGTTGATTCGTCGCTTATGCCTGGCGCGCCATCGACATCAGTGTCGAGCACGTAGGCGATTGAGCGAATAACGTGTATATCGACCTCGTCGCCGACTTTCAAATTGTGCAGGGCCTTGGCTTTGTCCGTGAGTTGGATGGAGACCGGGCTTTTGTTGGCGTCTTCTATAGTGATTTGATCATTCGCCCGATCAACGGCCAGCACCCGCGTAATGATGTGACCTTCCATAGTATGGCTTCCCAGCGGCACATCGGCTGCACGGGCGGTAAGGCTGGCAGTGGAGATGATTGAGGCAAGGGCAACAACGCAGGTAAGGGAGCGGATCGGTTTCATAGGCCTGCTTTTCCATGAGATGGCTGAGACAACAGCGCGATGGATCTCGAGTCAGAGAAGGGAATAAACGAGCCTACGGAGAGTGCAATAGTTGAGTATTGTTATTGATAATGGTTTGTACAATCTCTACCGATCCGTTGATAGCGAATTGAACCCCCATGCACACGAGCAAAAAGCCCATTAAGCGTGAGATCGCATCAATGCCTGACTCACCTGTTGCCTTCATAATCAAGTCCGAAGCGTATAAGCAACACCACAATAATAAAGCGGTTAAAAGAAAGATTAATGGAGGTGCTGCCAACAATACCCAGGACGGAAACGATGTGTTGTTTTTAATGGTGGCAGAAGCACTAATGATCATCGCAATAGTACCAGGGCCAGCCGTGCTGGGCATGGCTAATGGTATGAATGCAAAGCTGGTTCGCTTTGCCCCGCTATCGCGAGAAGAAGAGGCTTCTGGGGGCTTGGGGAACAACATGCTTGAGCCGATTACAATGAGAATCCCACCGCCGGCAATCCGCAAGCCAGGGATGGATATACTAAAAACCCCCATAACAAATTCACCAATGTAATAAGTAAGTAACATAATGGTAAATACGTAAAAGGCTGTCAGGAATGCCTGTTTATTTTTTTCTTCTCGACTGAGCCCTTGGGATAAGGCTAAAAAAAGTGCCACTGTCGTAGGGGGATTGATCAAGGGCAGCAGTGCCAGTAATCCGAGCAAAATTGCGTCAAATAAACTAGTCATCGCTGTATATCCTGCAAACACCTGAAAACACTTCGTAACAAGGAGCTGCGGAGTTTAATGAGTTCCGGCATTGTTTTTACCTAACATTATCTTTCGAAATAGCACTGGACTTCCAAATGAGTTTAGGCATGATTTGGATTTTTACCACTAGCCCGTAGCAGGTGGGCAAGGCCGAGAGAACTATTGCTTCTCTTCATCTGCAGTAACTATCTTCCAGCTGTCGTCTGGATCAAAGCGTTTCATCGACTGAGCCAATTTTTCACCACTGGGTCCCAGGTCCTTCTCGAACACCTCACCTTCATGACTGATCATGAAACTCATCACCCCAGTGTCGTCGTATTTCGTCGGCCAGGCGATCAGTGCAAAGCCACGGCTCATCTTGTCACCGATCAAGTAACTGTAGGCGCCACCCGGTGCCGAAGGACCTTGGCCTTCAAGGATGCGGAAGTGATAACCATGCCAGTCTTCGCCGGCAATAGTTTTGCCGAACAAGGGGCCCAACGGGCTAATCTGACCGCTATCGTCGTCCGCCCAATAGAGTCCGTCGTGCTTGCCGGCGGTGCTGAAGATTTTCTGCGCATACTCAAGGGCGCCGTCACCGTCACGAGGCGGGAGGCGGGAGGCGACGCAGGATAGGGCCAGGTGCCGTAGGTTGTTGTCGGGTTGTAACTGGGGACGTACACGCCGCCCCCCATTTTGGTCAGGCAGGCTTGAAATGAGCCGATAAATATCAGGGAGGTGAAAGCCGACTCTGCAAGCCACAGAGCTCAGCCTCGATGCCGTTCGTTAATGGTAGCAAACATATAAGCGTTGCCAATATTTCACTGCATCCACACGTTACTGGCTACGCTTTCACTGGCCTCGATGATCCCTGTCCGCTCGGGCAAGGTTGAGCCAGGGGTTGGCTTACTGATGAGTCCATGCACAAGGACATGATCAGCTCGCAGCTACAAGATCTATGTGGTCAAAAACCAGGGTTTAGCCCCTCGCCCGACGACAAGTAGTCAGCGCCGGATTCAGGGTCAATGCGTTGAGCAGATCAAGGAGTTTCCGATGGCCGACTCAAGCAAGAAAATGAGCCTCATGGGGCTTACCACACTGGTAACGGTGAACATGATGGGCTCGGGCATCATCATGTTGCCGACGAGCATGGCCCAACTCGGGGCCGTTTCATTGCTGTCATGGATCGTCACCGCCATAGGCTCCATGGCCATCGCCTACTGCTTCTCCCAGTGCGGCATCTACTGTCTGCGCTCAGGCGGATTGTCCGCCTACACCGAAGAAGCGCACGCAAAATCAGGGTTCTTCCTTTGCTCGTATCTGTACTTCCTTTCGCTGGCCATCGCCAACGTGGCGGTCGCCATCTCCGCTGTCGGGTACATGACATCGTTCGTACCCTGGCTGGGGAGTGGCGCCATTCCGCTGTTCACAGGGACGGTCGGCTTGCTCTGGTTGACCACCGTGGCAAACTTTGGTGGCCCCAGCATCACCGGCAAGATCGGTGCGATTACCGTCTGGGGGGTGATCATCCCGGTGGCCGGCTTGAGCATCATCGGTTGGTTCTGGTTCAAGCCCGATCTGTTTGCCGCCGCCTGGAACCCGAACACCCTGCCAATCTCCGAAGCCATCAGCAAGGCTATTCCCCTGACCCTGTGGGCCTTCCTCGGCATGGAGTCCGCGGCACAGGCGTCCGATGCAGTGGAAGATCCCAAGCGCACCGTGCCGCTGGCCTGCCTGTTCGGCACGCTGGGTGCGGCAGTGGTCTATGTGCTGTCGACTACGGTTATTCAGGGCATCATACCCAACGCCGAACTGGCCAACTCATCGGCCCCTTTCGCGCTCGTCTATGCGCACATGTTCAACCCTTTAGTGGGCCACATCATCATGGCCCTGGCGGTGATCGCCTGTGTTGGTTCGCTGCTGGGCTGGCAATTCACCCTGGCGCAAACGGCCAAGATGACGGCTGACCAAGGTTTGTTCCTGAAATTGTTCAGCAAGGTCAACGCGCTGAATGCACCCATCGTCGGCATGCTGGTCTGCGGTGTGCTGCAGACATTGATGGCGCTGTCGACCATTTCGCCCAATGCCAGCGCCCAGTTCGGAAAACTCGTCAGCCTCGCGGCAGTGACCAACCTGATCCCCTACGTGACGGCGACCACCGGCCTGCTGGTCATGATGTACAAAGCCAAAGTCAGTGCAGGCGTATACATCCGCAACACCACGCTATTACTGGTTGCCGTGGCCTATTCCTTGTACGCCCTGTATGCCTGCGGCAAAGACGCCGTGTTCGGCGGCACCCTTGTCCTTGCGTTCGGTTACCTGCTCTATGGCTTCCTCGCCAAACGTTTTGTCGAGGTATCTCCAACTGCTCAGATCCGGGCCGACAACCCTTGACCGTTGTCTTCAGGACTGCACAGACATCTGAATTCGGGGAACCAGGACATGAACGTAAAACTGACCAAAGCCAACCACCTGCTGCTCGCCTGCTTGCTCACGCTAGTACCGGTACTGGCCGATGCCAACACACTTGAACGCGTGCGGACGAGCAATATCTTCACCCTCGGCTACCTGCCGGACTTCGCACCTTTTAGCGTCCAGGCAGCCGATAAAGCCAGCGGTTATGCCATCGATCTCTGTCTGAAAATCGCCGACAAAGTCAAGACCGAGTTGGGTTTGCCCGGGTTGCAAATACGCTACCAGCCCGTTACAGCCACCGACGAGATGAGTGCCGTCAGCTCGGGGAAAGTCGACATTCTTTGTTCGCCCACTCCCCCCACACTCAAGCGGCGCAAGGTTGTGAGCTACTCGGTGCCGATCTACACGGCCGGCCTCTCGGCGGTGGTGCGCCAGGATGCATCAGAGGAGTTGCTCAATGCGCTTAATGGCAAGGTGGCTAATACCGGGCCAGCGTGGCGAGCGACTGTCAACCGTGGGCTGTCCAACCAAACCTATGTCACCACCGCTGGCGGAATCACCGAGACATGGATCCGTCAGCAGATGCGATTACTGGGTGTGGTAGCTACTCTGGTCACAGTAGAGAACACTGACGCAGGCCTTAAGCTGGTTGCCGAAGGCAAAGCCGATGCGTTCTTCTCTGAGCGCATGATGCTCAAGAACCGCCTCAGTACACATTACTCAGCAGGAAATCTGATTCTACTGGAGCGTATTTTTGAGTACGCACCGACTGCAATGGCGGTGGATCGAGACGATGAAAGTTTCCGTTTGCTGGTCGACACCGCGCTGAGCGACATGTACCGCTCC
Organism: Pseudomonas sp. ASL7; assembly: GCF_056680375.1. Classification (NCBI taxonomy): domain Bacteria; kingdom Pseudomonadati; phylum Pseudomonadota; class Gammaproteobacteria; order Pseudomonadales; family Pseudomonadaceae; genus Pseudomonas; species Pseudomonas sp. ASL7. Next base: position 1,737,330 of record NZ_CM155279.1, read on the forward strand.
GGCGAAATCGAGCAGGCATTCGACAAATACCTGGGTGGCGCCGGCGACACGGCCAAAAAGCTGTTCAAGGTCTATGCGATACCTTAGGTACAAGCGAGAAATATCGGGCTCGATAATTACACCGTGTCGGACAGGCAGGTTGTCCACCGCCAGGGGCTGTCGCAGCAAGCCTGGCGAGCGGGTTTTCAACTTGGCCTGGGTGGAATAGCGCCCGATGCTTCAGCTGCTACGCTTTGAAGAATGGTCGTTGTCGATGGACATTGATGCCCGTGAAAGGCTTGTTCGTAATGGCGATTTACGTCTGTTGAGCAAAGGAGAGGAAATGTCGCCCGCCAAAACAACGACTGTCGCAAGCTCGACAAAAACTGCGAAAGGCATAGGGGACGAACCAATCTTTCGCTCGCGCAAAGAACGTTTGAGCGCCGGTGAGCAATTATGCAAAAGCGTGCCACATTCGTCTCACGCTGTATGGAAACCACCGAGCAAGCACCGCGACCCTATCGAACTCCTTGAAGAGTCAAACCGGTTTCGACTCCCCAATCTAATCCCGGTGCGCTACGGTCGCATGCTGCGCAGCCCTTTCACCTTTTTACGCGGCGCTGCCGGGTTGATGGCCCACGACTTGGCGACTACACCGAACACGGGCATTCGGGTACAGGCGTGCGGGGACTGCCATCTGTTGAATTTCGGACTGTTTGCGACGCCCGAGCGCAATCTGATTTTTGACATCAATGATTTCGACGAAACACTTCCGGCCCCATGGGAATGGGATGTTAAACGTCTAGCGATCAGCTTTACCGTGGCCGCGCGCAATAACCAACTCACCGATAAGCAAGCGCTGGCTGTCACCGTCGAATGTGTTCGTGCTTATCGTGAACGGTTGCGCCAACTCTCGAAACAAAGTCCGCTGCACGTCTGGTATGACCGCCTTGATACCCAAACAATTATCGACATGGCTCCCAATGCCAACGTCAAAAAACTCCGTGAGCAAGTTGTGGCGAAGGCGAGGATTCGTGTCGGCGACTACCTTTATCCAACAATCAGTAGTGAGGTCGCGGGGCGACGGCGCCTGATCGATCAACCGCCGTTACTTTTTCACATTTACGAAAAAGGCTTCGAGCACAGAGTTCAGCTGGCGTTGCAAGCCTACCGATTGACGCTGCCTGATGAGCGGCGCGTGCTGTTTGATCGCTATCGCCTGGAAGACTTTGCCGTGAAAGCCGTGGGCATCGGCAGCGTCGGTACGTATTGTTTTGTCGGGCTGTTTTTTTCTGCGGAAAATCACCCGTTGCTCCTGCAGTTCAAGGAAGCGTGCCCTTCCGTGCTGGCGCCTTATGCCGGCAAAAGCATCTACGGAAATCAAGGGCAACGCGTGGTCACCGGGCAACGGCTGATGCAGTCGTCCAGCGACATTTTCCTGGGCTGGACGCAAGGCAAAAAAGATCGCCATTATTTTGTGCGCCAATTGCGGGACATGAAAATGTCCGCGCCTATTGAAGGCGCATCGGCCGCGCAAATGAAGTTGTACGCCGAGTTGTGCGGTCTCACACTGGCTCGCGCACATGCCAAATCCGGAGACGCCGCACTCATCAGTGGCTATTTGGGAAAATCGGACACATTCGATCAGGCCATCGGAAAGTTTGCAGCGAGCTATGCAGATCAAAATGCGAAGGACCATGCGGCGCTGGTGGCTGCAGAAAAAACAGGGAAGATCAAAGCGCTGAGGGAGGATGATTAGCCTCGCTATATTGCCCAGGCTCGTAGCGATAAATTACTCACCGGGCAGTTGTACATCGCGCTGGACGCCTACCCGAACGCAGAAAAATAATCCCACGTGTGGAACCCGGAACGTCGAGATCTAAGGCAAATGAAGTGTCGCATGAGCTGTGAGCCTATCGAGAAACCGGCTTACGGTACGTTTTTGCTCTACGCCTTGGCGGGTAATGCAATGAAAGGCAGAACGATAAGCTAACCGTTGCGGCATGATTGATCGAAGCCTGCCTCGCTCGACCCAGATCGCCGCATAGTGGGTTGGCAGATAACCAATATAAGTGTTGGAAAATATCAGCAACGCAATGGCTTCCATGGAAAAGGCACTGACTGCACTGGCGAACCTGAGCTCGCACGGTCGTTTGTTCTCTGCGACATAACCTCTATCGACATAGTCCGCCGCGCATAACGCTTCAAAAGTCAGGTTCTGATCCGAGCCCAGGAAAAACGGGTGACCGCTGCCGCAATACAAATGCTGCTCTTCTTCGAACAGCGCCTGATAGTGGAGCCCGGACAAACGATGGTGGAACGCGCCAATGGCGACCTGGATGCGCTCTTCGAGGACCGCCTGTTCAAGCTCGTCGGGACGCATAACCTGCAAATCGATATGGACGTCGGGCTGTTCAGCGCGCAACTGAGCAATGGCTGCAGGGACAGGGCTGTGTTCAAGGGTAATCAGGCTGTCGACCGTGCCGATGCGCAGCAACTCCCGATGACGCCCACTGAGCACTGCAGTGCGCTGGCGAAAATGACCGATATTGGAGAATAGCTCCTGGGCCGCGGCGTAGGTTTCTTCACCTTCTTCAGTCAGCTGGAAACCGCTTTTCCCGCGTTTACACAACGAGTAGCCGAGCCTGACCTCAAGGTCTCGAACGAGCACGCTGAGGCGTGACAAGCTGGTGTTCAACGGAACCTGTGCAGCCGTAAAGCCTCCAGCATCCACGATTGCGCAGAAAATCCGCAGCATGCGCAGATCCACATCCGTCAAATTCACCAGCATGCAGCCCTCTCCTCGTTTTTGTCGGCCCGACCACAATTAGCCGTTCATCACGCCACCGCCATTGACACCCAATATCTGCCCGGTCATGAAACTGGCCTTCTGCGAGGCAAGGAATACTACTGCGGCCGCCACTTCTTCCGCCGTTCCGAGCCGCAGCATAGGGTAACGTAGCGCTTCTTCGCGAATATAAGCCTCACCCAAGCGTTCGACCATCGGCGTCAGCGTGCCGCCGGGGGCTACTCCGTTTACCCGTACACCCTGAACCGCCAACTCTCTCGCCAATGACTTGGTCAGTGCAATGATTCCGCCTTTGGCAGCCGAATAATGGCAGAGATTAGCGCACCCAAGTTGCCCGAGGTCAGAGGCGATATTGACGATCGCACCACTGCCCTGGCTTGTCATCAAGGCCGCCGCCGGCTTGCAGAACAAGAACGCACCATAGAGATGAACACGGATCATCCGGTCCCAGTCCTCGAAACTGAGCTCGCTCAGCGGCGCTTCTTGCAAGAATCCCGCATTGTTGACCAACACATCCAGGCGTTCCAGCCCGGCAAATGCGCGTTTTGCCGTTGCGGGGTCCGACACATCGCCCACGACAAGACGCACCTCCACGTCTCGCGCCCTCAGCTCATCGGCCAAGGCCATCAGCGCCGGGCTTTCGTGCAAGTCGTTGAGAATGGCAAGACTGCCGCGCTCACCGAGCGCGAGCGCGACCGCGTGGCCGATTCCCTGGGCAGCACCGGTTACCAGAAAGGTTTTCATGAATCACCTCAGCCTTCAGACTATTAGTAAGGATGCTGTTCCAGCCACTGCGCATACATGGCAATGCCTTCGTGCAGGTCGAACTGGGGGCGGTAGCCCAATTGTTCGCCTGCCGCCGAAATGTCGAAACGCGCATTTTCATCCAGCACGTTCAAGGTCCCGGGGCCGATGCTGAGCTGGGCATGGGGGTAGGACTTGCGAATCCGCGCCGCGACCGACCGGTAGCTGTCCTGCTCGCCGGCTGTCACATTGAACACCCGCTGTTGCAACCTTTCTTCCTGAACGGTGGCAGCCAGCACACACGCGTGGGCGACGTCCACGACGTGCACGTACTGAAAACGGTAATCGCCGCCCTCCTCCTCATGCCACGGCTCGTTGTCGATCGCGCTTCTGAGCATGCTCTTCAAATAGCACTGCATGAACTGGCCAGGCCCATAGATCCAGCCCGGACGCAGGGACACTACGCTGACCTGGTACAGGTCGCTGTAAACCTGGCCCAGCTTTTCTGTAAACACTTTGGTACAGCCATACGGCGTGGTCGGTTCGAGGGGAGCTCGCTCATCGATCACGTCCATTTCCCGGTTGGGGCCATAGGCGCATTCGGAGCTGAGGTTGACCACCCGAGGGATACCACTGAGCCGGGCGCACTCAAATACATGGGTGGTGCCCAGTGCATTGGTCAGCACGGTCTGCAAGGGAATACGCCGCGAGTCCACCGGGTGCGAGATCGCCGCGGTATGAACGATCGCGTCGACCGGACGGCTCCGGCAGCTCTCCAATAAGCTCGCCAGGTCAGCCAGATCGCCTTGTACGTAACGATAAGCAGCGTGCTCAATGGCGCACACCAGGCTGCGGTCGTAGCCCACCACTTCATTGCCCTGAGCCAGTAACTGCCGTACCACTTCCTGGCCAAGAAATCCGTTGGCCCCGGTTACCAGTATGTTCATGATCCGTCCTTCAGTAAGGATGCAGCGGCAGAGTCAAATCGCCCGCCTGCCAGCGTGAGTAGATATCGTCAGGCGTGCAGATCCAGACATCGTCATAGCGTTGAACCTGTTGGATCAGCCGCTCAAGCATCGCGATGCGCGACGCACGGCCGATCAATTGCGGGTGCATGGTCAGGATGAAATGGCTGCCGTAGTGACGCATCCCTTCCAGCTCCGCCGACCAGAGTCGAAAGACCTTTTCCGGGTCTTCGATCACACTGCCCACCGCAGGCTCTGCCGAATAAGCGAACTGCTCCCAATCGTCCAGCAACCAACTGACAGGCAACTCCAGCAGGCTCTTTTCGGTGCTACCGACGCGGTACGGCCGGTCATCGCCCATCAAGCTGCTGTCACTGTGAAAGCCCAGGGCAATGAGCGAGTCAATGACGTCCGGGGTCAGCTCCCATAACGGTGCGCGGTAATGGGTGACTGGCCGGTCGATGGTGGCTTCGAGTAACGCCTTGGAGTCTTTGAGAATCTGCAGGTTTTGCTCGGGCGTCTGTTCATCGACGCGCTCATGGAAGTAACCGTGGCAGCCAATCCCGTGGCCGGCAGCGGCAATGCTGCGGACCACATCTGGGTCGATCTCGGCCACCCGGGCGGGAATGTAGAACTGCGCTCGAACACCGTAGCGGGCCAGCAACTCCAGCAGGCGCGGCACCCCGACACGGCGACCGTAGGCGCCCATCGACAGCAAGGAGAGCCGGCGCCCGGAGAGGCTTAATGGCTCCCAGGCGCTTTCTGCATCCAGGTCAAAACTCAAGGTCACGGCAAAACGTTTGTTCTCAGGCCAGGCAGTCATCAATAGATTCCTTCTACGAGCGGCGCTTGATTGAGTCGGCGAGAATGCACAGCAACTCGAACATCATGGTCGCGCCCACCAGCGCCGTGGCCCCGCCCACGTCAAAGGGCGGCGAAACCTCCACGACATCGGCGCCGACCAGATTCAGGCCCTGCAGGCCCCGGATCAGTTGCTGCGCCTGCAGCGTAGTGATGCCACCGATCTCAGGGGTGCCAGTGCCCGGGGCAAACGCCGGGTCCAAAACATCGACATCGAAGGTGATATAGGTCGGCTCGTCGCCCACGATGCGTCGCGCCTCGGCAATCGTTGCGGCAACGCCGATGTCGGCGAACTCCTCCATATGGATCACACGGATACCGCAGTCCTTGGCGAAGTCTTCGTCTTCTGCCGAATAGATCGAGCCGCGAATACCGATCTGTACCGTGCGTTTGGGGTCGAGCAGCCCCTCCTCGATCGCACGGCGAAAGGGCGTGCCATGGGTGTAAAGGTTGTCGCCGAAGTAACGGTCATTCGTATCGGAGTGGGCATCGAAGTGGACCATGCCGATGGGCCGATCCCGGGCGATGGCGCGGAAGATCGGCAGGGTCACCAGATGATCACCACCGACGGACAACGGCACCGTACCGACCTCATGGATCTGTCGATAGAACGCTTCGATGCGCTCGAGCGAGTCGAGCAGATCAATCGGGTTGACCGGCGCGTCGCCCAGGTCGCCGACCCGCACCAGGTCGTAGGGAGCGATATGGCTGACGTGATGAACCTTGCGCATCATGCTCGACTGGTTGCGCACCTCCCGCGGACCATGTCGGGCGCCCGCGCGGTTAGTGGTGCCGCCGTCCCAGGGGATACCCAGCAAAGCGATTTGCACATCGGCCGGATCGGTGAATATGGGCAGGCGCATAAAGCTCGGGATGCCTGCAAAACGTGGGATGACGGAGGCATCCAGAGGTTGCGGGAAATCATTGGCCATCAAGATTACTCCTGGCTATCAGCAGATGAATTGAAAATAAAGAAGGGATTTACAGGACAGCATTCACGCCTTCGCCGGCACCGCACCGACCTCTCTGCGGCGGCGTTTACCCGAGAGCACGATCAGCGCGCCGGTCACCAGTGACAGCGCTCCCAAATACCAGGCGGTATAGAGATCGTCCGGGGAGACCGGGTTGGCCCCTGCGGTGTAACCGATGTAAGCGAGTACAAAGAGCGCCAGCAATGCGGGGATCGAAAGCAGTGTTGCGGTGAGCACCTTGTGTTGCTTCCAGGTCATGACCATGAATGCCGCCAGCGCCGAAATGTAGGACATCACCAGGGTGATGGTGACGACGTCGTAATACCAAACGATCTTGTCCAGCGGCTTCCACCAGAGTAAAGCGATGCCGGCGAGCGACACCAACCCCAGGGTGAACCACGGTGCCTTGAAGCGGTTGACGGCGCGAAAGGCGCCCGGAAGGTGCCCTTCTTCACTCATCCGATACAGCGTGCGCGCCGATGAATTGGAAGAAATCTGCAGGCCGGCGCAAGCCGACGTAATCACCACGAACAGCGCGAGCCAAGCCATGGCCGGTGGCAGGTAGACATTGGCGACAGCAGCGATAGGCCCTCCGTTGCCGTTTTCAACAATGGCAGCCAGTTGCTCGACCGGAACAGCGTATTGCCAGCCGATGGCCGCCAGGCTGTAGATCACGAAGGCCGAGCTCAGAACGATCAACAGTGAGCGCTGTACGGTTCGAACCGGCACGCGCGCCTCTTCGATGTAGTTAATGGCTGAATCGAAGTTCGCCAGCATCCACACACCAAACAGTACGCCCGGGCCAATCGCCGCCAAACCACCGGCGCCTTGCAGTGAATACATCGAGGTAAACGACAGATTCTCGACCTGAGGATGGATCAACCCCATGAAGCCCAGCCCGGCTACCACGGCAATTTCGAAGACCAGAAAGGTACTGGCGAGCTTCGCGGTCACACCCACCCCGCGTACTGACACCGCAAAGAAGGTCACGATCAACAAGGTGCCGATTATCTTCGCGTTGAGTTCTCCCGCGAGCGAAGGAATCAGCGCCTGGATGTACTCGGAGCCGATCAACGCACACATCGGCGTTACGGCGATGCAGGCGACGGCATAGGTCCAGCCCAGAATGCAGCCGATATCCGGATGCAAAAAACGCGAACAAAAGGTAAAGATGCCCCCCGCCGAAGGTGCCTGGCGCGTCAGCGAAACCATGCAGACGGCCAACACCAGCATAGGGAAAAAGAACGCAATCAAGATCGCCAGGGGCGCCTGATGGCCGGAAATAGAATAGAGGATCGACATCGACGAGGCCGCCACCCAGGCAGGAGCGTTGAACCCCAACGCGGAAAAGCTGACATCCTTGGTATTGAGCTTTCCTTTGTTGAGCGCAGTATCAAGCTCACTGACTACACCGTGACGGTCGTAACCGAAAAGTTCGTAGAGTTTCATGTTTGTTCCCAGGCTCGTTTTTTATTGGCAGTTAGCGAAAACGCTTCTTGTAGGACAGAGCTCTTGAGTAACACCCGATTCATGTCGGGTATTTACGCCAGTTCAAGATAGGGGGGATGTCGCGGAGCAGCCATTACCAAAGACGAAAGCTGACTTGCGCAAAACAGCACGGATGGCCACTACTTGACCTCGGCTGGCAACTTGCCAATCGGATTTTTAGTCCACACATCCCCATGGCCGATGTGCTGAACGTCATAAGCGACCTTGTAGTAAAGGTATGACCATGGTTATGGTGACCCATGAAATGGACTTCGCCATGTCGATATCCGACTGGATGCTGCACCTGAATCCATATGTTGCGATGCCGGAATCGAGCGTGCGGCGCTCTATGGGAATCAGTACTCGTTAGCCAAACCTGTCTACGACTGAGGATCATGCGCGAGCATGGTGCTGCAGTAGGCAACCACTTTCTTTGAGCTTCCTTCTTTCAGGAAAACACGCATGAATCTTGGAATAGCTGGACGCTGGGCGCTGGTATGCGCCGCCAGCAAAGGTCTGGGCAAAGCCTGCGCACAGGCACTCGTCAGCGAAGGCGTGAACGTGGTGATCACCGCCCGCGGCGAACAGACGCTGAATGAAACAGCCCGTCAACTCAGAGCGATAAATCCTGATGTGACGGTCATCGCCGTGGCCGGGGACATTTCAACGCCTGAGGGTCGGGCGGCCGCCCTCATGGCCCATGAGCATTTCGATATTTTGATCAACAACGCTGGAGGCCCTCCTCCCGGGGATTTCCGCGAATGGAACCGCGACGCCTGGCTCAAGGCACTGGATGCCAACATGCTCACCCCTATCGAGTTGATCAAGGCAACGGTAGACGGTATGGCGACACGCGGATTTGGCCGAATCATCAACATCACGTCGAGTGCCGTGAAGTCCCCGATCGAAAGCCTGGGTCTGTCCAATGGCGCGCGCAGTGGTCTGACCGGGTTTATCGCAGGGCTTGCCCGGCAAGAAAACATTGCCAGTCGTAATGTGACGATCAACAACCTGCAACCGGGCTCATTCGATACCGATCGACTGCGTGGCAACCTGGTCGACGCTGCCCAGGAGTTGGGGCAAGACAGTGAGGCATTCCTCGACGAATGCCGCAGCGAAATCCCTGCCAAGCGCTTCGGCTCACCCGAGGAATTCGGTGCGCTTTGCGCCTTCGTTTGCAGCAGTCATGCGGGCTACCTGACCGGGCAGAACCTGTTGATTGATGGCGGGGCCGTTCGCTCCAGCCAATAAAGGCCCCAGGCACAATTAAGTGGAGCGGATGGCAAAGATGCTTTCGCCATTCGCCTCCTGTGTCCGATGGGGTGGATTGCGGGATCGCAATCAGATGGCCTCTGCCCACCCGAGTCGGTTGTGTGCTTCTGCCAGGTCCAGTATCAGTGCCTTTGTCGCGTGTTGCGGCGCAATGCCGCACGCATTGTTGATGCGTTGTGCTTGTTACCATTGTTTGTCACCCTTAGCGCCGACGAAGGACGAACGTCGCGGGATCACTGTAAGCGTTCGCGAGCTGGGCACCCGGTTTGAAGTGCACCCGAGGCAATACCAGTATTTCGATTTTGCCATTTCGGCCTAATAACAATTAGCGACGTTCATTTCGTGTCCATGTCCCGGGTTCCCCACTCATTGCGTCAGCTCGCCATGTGCCTGGCCATGCTTGCAGCATTGCTGCCAAGCGTGATGCTGATGCTGCCTGCTATACATGGGCAGCCGATGGAGATGGGCGAACACTGCGACATGGCCGGCATGACCGGGCACGCCCAGGCTCCAGACAGTCGCAAGCCCGCGCCGGATCAGTATCACGAATGCCATTGCCTGTTGTGCGTCGTGCATGCGGTAGACATCGGTTTACCGCCCAGCGTCGTACAGTGGCAGCTTTCCGGCCGCGCAGAGATAGCCCTTGCGCAAGCGGCCTATAAACCGTACGTCAGCGCAGTCTGGCTGATCTCAGAGCCGCGCGGCCCACCTGCTTTTTCCTGATTTCTTTTGCGATGACAAACCATCCCCAGCCTGCTCGGGAGGTTTGCCCCTATGCGTTGCAACTTAATCAAGGAATGTCACCTCCATGGTCATGCCATCACGCCGCCGTACCCGGCGTACCGTATTGCCGTTCACGGTTTTGTCTATCACCGCTTTATTCCCGCACGTTGCGTTGGCTTGCGCTAGTTGCGGCTGCACCCTCAGCTCTGATTGGGACAACCTCGGTATCAGTAACTCGTCCGGGCTGAAACTGGATCTGCGCTACGACTACCTGAATCAAAACCAGTTGCGCAGCGGTACCAGTACCATTTCTCCGAGCGCCGCGAGCCAAGTCTCCAACAACGGCAACCCGCAGGAAGTGGAGAAGTACACGCGCAATGATTATCTGACACTAGGTCTGGATTACAGCTTCAATCCGAGCTGGGGTGTGGATCTGCAAGTGCCCTATATCTTTCGCAGCCACAACACGCTGGGAACAGCATCGAACGGCTACACGCCGGGTGATGGTGGCGGCCAATACAGTTCCAAAACCTCCAGTCTCGGTGACGTCAAGATCATCGGCCGTTACCAGGGGTTCACACCGCAGCATAATCTGGGAGTGTTGTTCGGCTTGAAACTGCCCACCGGCGCCCATGACGACACGGGTACGTCGACTGACCCTACCGCTCCAGGACCTGTGGCTATCGATCGCGGCCTGCAACCCGGCTCTGGCACCACTGATGGCATCCTGGGTGTCTATTACATGGATACGCTCAACAAGAACTGGGATTATTTTGCACAAGGTTTGGTGCAGAAGGCGCTGGATTCAAGCGATCACTATCGCCCCGGCGACGGCGTCAATCTGAATGTGGGTCTGCGTTACATGGGCAGCGCCTACGTCATACCGCAAATTCAGCTGAACGTGCGACACGTTGAGCACGACGACGGCGCCAATGCCGATACCACTAGTACCGGCGGAACGCTTGCCTACCTCAGCCCAGGCGTGACGGTGCCGCTCGGTAAAAAGGTTTCGCTCTACAGCTTCGTGCAGGTGCCGGTGTATCAAAACGTCAACGGCGTGCAGCTTGCTCCGCGCTATACCGCAACCATGGGCGCACGCTACGCGTTCTAGTTCGCCGACTGTCGGCGGCTCGCCGCCGACACTCACCGGGTGACGGGTAAGCACACCCTCCCTCGGTACTACCCTGAGTTTGTGATTCGAGATAAGGCGCATACAGCCCTGCCGGGCTCGAAAATGCCGAGTTGATACACCACCTGTCCCACTATCGAGGTACTTGAAGATGTCTGCTCATTTCACCAAGAAAGCCATAACTGCTGTCGCCCTGATTGCCTCTCTCGCATCGATCAGCAATGCCTTTGCGCATGCTCACCTGAAAAGCGAAATGCCTGCCGCCGATAGCAGCGTTACGGCTCCCAAAGAGCTGCGTTTGAATTTCTCCGAAGGCGTCGAAGCAAAGTTCACGCAAGTGACCATCACTGACGACGGGAAACCGGTTGCCATCAAAGGGATCGAGACGGATACGAACGACAAGAAACTGTTGATCGTTACCCCAGAACAACCATTGAAGCCAGGATCTTACAAAGTCGAATGGCATGCCGTTTCAGTCGACACCCACAAAAGCGAAGGCAACTACACGTTCAAGATCACTGACTGATGATGTCGGGCGTCGGTAGCACTTACCGACGCCTCGTCACTGTATTTTTATGATCGGAAACCGACTGAGCCTGCTGTGCTGAGCACATGAAGCCGAGGGAACCCTGATGTCGACAAAAAGACTACTGCCATTGTTCTTATTCTGTTGCAGCCTGGTGGGTCTGCCTGCATGGGCGATTGATGTAGGCGAGCACGCTCCGAGCCTGACCGCAAAAACTCTGAATGGCGAAACGTTTGACTTGCACAAACAGGTTGGTCAAGTGGTGATTGTGAATTTCTGGGCGTCGTGGTGCGAGCCGTGTCGTGAAGAAATGCCGGCCATGGAAACCTATTACCAGCAGCACAAAGCCGAAGGGCTAAAGATTATTGCGATCAGCATGGATGAGCCGGAAGACGACGCTATGGTGCACAAGGTCATGGCCCATTACAGCTATCCTGCGGCGTTCCAGCGAGATGCCGACTTCCAGGGCTTTGGCCGAATCTGGCGTATGCCGATGACCTACGTCATCGACAGGCAAGGTGTGGTGCGCAAGGACGGCAGCGTGGGGGACCCGAAAATAGATCTGCCGTTACTGGATAAACTCGTGACGCCGTTACTGACAGCGCATTGAGTCTCTGCTCAGGCATAATGTTTTCATATGTTGCAAAACGAGAAGCCGGTTTAATCCCGGCACGGTCGCGCCACTGTATCTGGATCGAAGGCTTTGAGCCGAGTGAGTCCAGGAGTCAGACCTCGTTTTGTGCTCTCCTGAATCCAACCGGGGCGCGTATTCCCTGAGGGTAATGTCTGATGATTCTTCGTCTCGCTCAGATTTTCAGCGACTCAAATAGCCATGTTCGAGCCAAGCTTTTTGGCATCTATAGCGTATTGATCGGTATTAACGTTCTTGCCTGGGTGTGGGCGCTCGTGGCTTTCCACGACCACCCGATATTGCTCGGCACCGCTCTTTTGGCCTATGGTTTTGGGCTCAGGCATGCGGTAGATGCTGACCATATTGCCGCTATCGACAACGTCACTCGCAAGCTGATGCAGGAAAAGAAGCGTCCGGTCACTTTGGGCTTTTTCTTCTCCCTCGGTCATTCTGCCGTTGTTGTGCTCGCCTCCATTGGTGTCGCCTTCGCCACGTCAGTGTTGAAAGACAACTTTGCGGGTTATAGGGAGATGGGGGGCGTTATCAGCACCTCGGTTTCCGCCTTGTTCCTTTTCGTCATCGCACTGATGAACCTGATTATTTTGAGGTCGATTTATAAGGCATGGCGACACGTCAGGCAGGGTGGTGCTTATGTCGAGGACGACTTTGACATGCTGCTGGCAGATCGTGGTCTTCTTGCGAGAATTTTTCGGCCATTGTTTCGCTTGGTCACCCGCAGCTGGCACATGTTCCCTTTGGGCTTCCTGTTCGGCCTGGGTTTCGATACCGCCACTGAAATCGCCCTGTTGGGAATTTCCGCCAGCCAGGCCTCCCAAGGATTATCGCCGTGGGCAATCATGGTGTTCCCAGTTCTTTTCAGTGCCGGCATGTCCTTGGTCGACACACTGGACGGTCACCTGATGCTGGGCGCGTACGGCTGGGCTTATATGAAGCCGATTCGCAAGATCTACTACAACATGACAATCACTCTGGTGTCGGTTGTGGTCGCAGTGGTCATTGCAAGTATCGAAGCGCTGGGGCTGATCTCGAGTAAGCTGGCCTTGCAGGGCCCAGCATGGGATGTGATCGGCAAGCTCAACGATCACTTTGGCCTGCTCGGCTACATCATCATCGGGATCTTTATCACCAGCTGGGCCATTTCGGTGATGCTCTACCGCATAAAAGGGTTTGATGCGTTAGAGGTAAAGCGTTGAGTTCAAGCGGCCGGTGCAGCCCTCTGAACACATTTCGCAGCGGCCGCTGCGTCCTTCGCCCAGCAATGGTTTCCAGCCTGTTCATAATGAATCCCCATATAAACGAGAATATATTTTCAGGTATCAGGCAGCGGCCACTACCGTGATTTCAATCAACAACTCCGGCAGCGCCAGACGCGACTCGACCGTTGCACGGGCGGGAGTGTGACCTTCGGGCACCCACGAATCCCACACCTCGTTCATTGTTGAAAAATCAGAATGAATGTCCGCAAGCCATATCTGCGCGGAAACAATGCGTGTTTTATCCAGTCCCGCCTTTTCCAGAAAACCGTCTATTTTTTGCAGGACTTGAGCGGTTTGGCCTTTGATGTCTTGCGTAGCGTCTGACGCTGTTTGCCCGCCGATAAATACAAAGCCATTACAGACAACCGCCCGACTCATACGATGATTGCTGTCAATACGAACAATATCTTTCATTTTAAATTCCTGGTGTGGAGTGTCAGTAAGTCCAGGCGGGCAATCCGCAGAGCTACCCGCATTCGATCCAAATTCATCGATGCCCTTATTTCGGTACAAACGCCTCCAACGGCGCCGCATTCGCATCCGGAACGTAAGCGTTTGCCAGATCAATCAATTGCACGGGTTTGATCGGAGGACGAATCCGGTAATAACCCACCTTCTGCATAGGCGCATGCCTGGCCTCAGCCAGTATTTCCCCAACAGTGATCCCGCACATACGCCCCTGACAGGGCCCCATTCCGCACCGCGAGAATGACTTGGTCTGGTTAGGCCCACTGCAGCCCAATCGGCTCATTGCACGGATATCGCCCGCGCTGACTTCTTCACAGCGACAGACGATGGTCTGATCTGCTGGCCGACGAAAAATGTCCGCAGGCCGATACAACGTGTCCAGGAATGGCCGTACTGCCCGATGGCGATTCAACTGGCGCTTTAGTTGACGCGCCTGGCTGTCGCGAACTGCTTCTGTAAAACAGCCCAGCTGCAGGCTGATCTGTAGGGCGGTCAGTGCCCCCGAAAGCTCTGCTACTTTGGCGCCATCGATGCCACCACCGTCTCCAGCGACGTATGTCCCGGTTAGCGACGTCTGCCCCCACTCATCAAGGTCAGGGCGCCAGCAGAGCTGTATTTCGTCCCAAATATGCTCGCAGCCCAGCGAACGCGTCAGCTGTACGTTGGGAATGACGCCCTGATGGACAAGCAGAAGGTCCGAGGCAATGTGCGCTTCGCGACCGCCAATTGAATAGCGAACGCTCTCGACAGCGCCCTGCCCCAGCGCAGAGAGAGATTCGACATGATGGATATGCGGTATGGAACTACCGCGAATCGTCCTCAACAAGCCCATCCCCTTGAGCAAATAGCCCGGCGCCCGCAACGCTGAAAATAGATAGCTCAGCGCAGGAAAACGATTGGCTCGGGGCGTGGTGTCGAGAATCGCCGCCACTGAACTGCCCGACCTGATCAACTGCCAGGCAAACAAATAGAGCAATGGCCCGCTACCCGCGAGCACCACGCGTTGGCTCGGCAGCAATGCTGCGGACTTCAACAGCGTTTGCGCGGCACCGATGCCCATTACGCCCGGTAACGTCCAGCCGGGAAACGGAACGGGCCGCTCCTGGGCGCCATTGGCAATGACGAGTGCGCGAGCCTGGATTTGGCCACTGCCGCCGCTGGGTCCGTTGCGAGTGAAGCTCACCTGCCGGTCGTGGGTAATCTGCCACGCCAAGGTGCCGGGCCAGTAGGTCACACCGCTTGCCAGGAAGCGCTTAACCAGTGCCGCGCCGGCGATATAGTCCTTGCCCAGCAAATCAGGATCAGCCAGCGGCGACTGAGCCACGCTGCGATAAATCTGCCCGCCGGGCTGCTGGTTTTCATCCAACAGCAACACATCGAGGCCCGCTTCTCTGGCTTGCAATGCACAGCTCATGCCGGCCGGACCGGCACCGATGATCAGCAGGTCAACATGGATCATGGTCATTTCAGACTCCTGGCACCGATCATCGATCGGATCGTCATTCCCGGCTGCACCAGCGTCATGCAGGCTTGTTGATTTGGTACACCGTCGATTTCCACCAGGCATTCGAAACAGGCGCCCATCATGCAAAAAGGCGCCCGCGGTGCGTTCGACACCGGCGTTTCACGTAGCTGGGTAACCCCCACGCTCAGCAGCGCCGCGGCGACCGTCATGTATTTCGGCACGCTGAACGGCCGGTCATTAATCAGGATTGAGACCTGGGCGGCTGGCGCAGCGGCGAGCGCGCTAAACAGCGAATCGTTTGGCATAGAAATAGTCGAGAAGTGAGGGACGAGGCGCACCCATGAGCCAGGGCACGAGTTTTTCGCAATGGGCGGCCGCCAGCGTTACGCCGCTGTGGCACAAGGCAACAAACGCCCCGGGATGCTCGAGCGACTCTTCGTAAACCGGCATGCTGTCGGGGGTCATGATCCGCAACGATCCCCAGGCGCGCACTACGCGGACGTTCTTGAGCATCGGAAAAGGCGCAATGGCTTTTTGGGCGATATGAGCAATGATCCCCGGCGTCACGCCGTCATCCATGTCCACGTCTTCCGCCGAATCCCCCAACAGCAACGAGCCCTCAGCGGTCTGACGGACAGAGAGCGTCGGGTAATCCAGAAAGCGTTTGACCCGCTCGGTGACCAGAATCTGCCCACGTAGCGGCACTACCGGTGCCCGCAGGCCTACCATCGGTGCCAGCTCGCGATTTCCTAGGCCGGCGCAGAGGATCACTTTCCCGGCTTCGATGGTCTGCTTGCCTGCGGTCAGCCGGAAGCCGCCGTCACGCGGGACGATCTGATCGACGCGCGCATCGGCGCGATAAACGCCCCCGGCGCGTTCGAAACCAGCAAACAAACCGCGCAAGGTGTAGAGCGGACTGACATGCCCGTCGTGGGGCGAGTAAACCGCGCCCGCCACGTCCGGACCCACGGCAGGTATACGCTGTGTTAATTGCGCATTATCGAGAACTTCATAGGTCAAGCGACTGTCTTGCGCATGCAGCTTTGCCAACGCCGCCGCACTGCTGGCCAGGCTTTCCTCGTTCATGGCGATCATTATTCCACCGGGCTTTTCGTAACCCAGCTTCATACCGCTCGCGTCTTCGAGTTCCTGGCAGAAGCCGGGCCACAGCTGCGATGACTCCAATGACCAGCGCGCATAATCGATTTGCCGCGAACCTTTGCTCGAAACCCATACCAGGCCAAAGTTGCCCCGAGCGGCACGTATGCTTGAATCCTCGCCATCGAGCACCAGTGTGCTGACACCTCGTTTGGCCAGTCCGTAAGCGATGGCCATCCCGACCAACCCGCCACCGACCACTACGTAGTCGTAGTCGTTCTTCATCAGTTTTTCCCCATCAGAACTTTGTCGAGCCCCACCAGACGGTCAAGCACAAACATCAAACCCAAAGTGACCACGATGATCACCACCGCTACCGCAGCCACCATAGGATCGATGGTTTCGGTCATGCTCATGTAGATGCGCACCGGCAACGTGATCGTCGCCGGGGAGGCGAGAAAAATGGTGGCGGTCAGTTCGTCGAAGCTGCTGGCAAAGGCCAATACCCAGCCGCCGAGAATGCCCGGGAGCAGCGCTGGCAGCGTGATGCGTCGAAAGGTCGTCCAGGCGCTGGCGCCCAAAGACATCGCCGCATGCTCCGGCTCACGGGACAAACTCACCATCGACGCCATGATCAGGCGCAGTGAATAAGGGAAAATCAACATCACATGGGCCAATACCAACGAGGTAAACGAACCGTTGACGCCAAACCCGTTGAACAGCCGCAACAACGCGACCCCCAATACCACGGGCGGAATCATCAACGGCGACAACAACAAGCCGTTCAACGCTGCCCGACCGGGGAACGAGTAACGCAACAGTCCCAGCGCGGCGGGCACGCCAAGCAGTGCCGCGCCGGTCGCGGCAAGCGTCGCCAGGCCCATGCTGTTGCAGAACGCCGTGGTGAAACCGTTGTCATTGAACAGCGCAACAAACCAGCGCACTGAAAAGTGCAATGTAGGGACGCTCAGCATGTTGTCCGGGGTAAAGGCGACCAGGCAGACGATGATTAATGGCGCAGCCAGGAACACTGAAAACAGGGTGTGAAAAACCAGCGCTAACATTCCATTCTTGTTCATCTCAGCGCCCCAGTCGTCGTTGGATTCTGCGTTCAACCAGCTTGCCGTACACGCCGATTACCAGCAGATTGAGCAGCAGCAACAGGACAGCGATGGTCGCGCCGACAGGCCAGTTCAAGGTATTGAGAAATTCATCGTATGCAGCGGTGGCTGCGACTTTCAGGCGCCGGCCACCGATCAGCGCGGGGGTGGCAAAGGCACTTGCGCTGAGGGCGAACGTCATCAGGCTACCGGACAGCACGCCGGGTAAAACTTGCGGCAAGACGATCCGCCGCCAGACCGTCATCTGCCCAGCCCCCAGGCTAAGCGCAGCATCACAGCTTTGCGGGTCAATGCCTTGCAACGAGGTCCATACCGACAAAATCACCAGTGGCACCAGCGCGTGGATCAAGACGATGACCACAGCCCAAAACGAGAACAGCATCTGCGCGTTGCCGTCGATAAGACCCAGCCACACGAGGGTGGTGGAAACGACCCCGTTCTGACTCAGCAGGATTGACCAGCCCAAGGTTCTGACGACCGCCGAGATCAGTAACGGTGCCAGGGTCATGATCAAAAAGAACGCACGCCAGCGCGGTCGCATCCGAAAAATGATGTACGCCTCCGGCACGCCGAATAGCACGGCCCCCACCGTTACCGCCAACGCCAGACCCAGGGTCCGCAGAAAGATGGTTTGGTAATAAGGATCGAACAGCACCAGGGCGTAGTTGTGCCAGGAACGCGTCTCAAGCATGGCGCTGGTTTCAACATTGAAACCATGCAGGCTCAGTTCGCCCGTCATCAGCATCGGAATGGCCAGCAGCGCGATGAACAACAGGCTGGCTGGCAGCAAGAGCAGCAATGCTCTGCCGCTGAATTCGAAGGCGCGTCGCCGGGGGATCAACACAGTCGCCAGACTCATCGCGCCACCCCGGAATGTGATGTCGTCAGATCACTATTGGACCTCATGTGGCGCAGGGCCGAAGGTTCCCACGACAAACCAACCTGGGCGCCGGGCAACACGGCCACCTGACCTCGATTGGCCCGCATGACTTGCAGAACCCCCAGCTCGGTCATGACCGTGAGCAGCCAGCAATTCCCCTTGAACACGCAACCCACCACCTTTCCGTAAAGGATGGCGGCAGGGCCTTCAACAAAATCGATACGCTCAGGCCGCAACGAGAAGGTTGCGCGACCACATGGCAGCTCGGCGTCCAGAACCAGGCTGCCGGCACCGCAGACGAACTGTCGCTGACCGTCACGCAGCACTATTTCGCCGTCCAGCAGATTGGCACGGCCAATGAAATCAGCGGCGAAGTGCGATCCCGGATCGTCGTACAAATGGTTGGGCTTATCGAAGCGCACGATTCGACCACGGTCCAGCAGCGCAACCCGGTCACTCATGGCCAGGGCTTCGTCCTGATCATGGGTGACCATTATCGTCGTGGTGCCCACTTGGCGCTGGATGCTGCGTAACTCGGTTTGCATGTCGTGACGCAGTTTGGCGTCCAGGTTGGATAACGGCTCATCGAGCAACAGCAGCGGCGGCTTGATGATCAGTGCCCGGGCCAGTGCGACCCGCTGCCGCTGTCCGCCGGACAGGTCGCGAGGAAACTTGTCGCCGTGGGCTCCCAGTTGCACCAGCTCCAGCGATTGACTCACCTGACGCATTCGCTCGGCGCGTGCCACGCCACGCATCTGTAGACCAAATTCAATATTTTCCCGAACCGTCATGTGCACAAACAACGCGTAGCTTTGAAACACCATCCCCAAGCCACGCTGTGCTGGCGGCCGACCCAACAACGATTTGCCTTGTAAACGGATATCTCCATGGCTGGGGTCGATGAAGCCGGCGATCATTTGCAATGTCGTGGTCTTGCCACACCCCGAAGGCCCCAGCAGCGAAATAAACTCACCCTGCTCGATGCTCAGATTGACCCCATGCAGGACCGTCACGTCCCCATACGCCTTGCTCAGGCCTTCGATACTCAAATAACTCATTTTTATTAGACTCACTATTCGCTTGTGCGGGCGCGTGCAGGCCCAGGCAAGACGACCTTCGGCCGCCCTGCCTGTGACGCAAATATCATTGCTCGATCTGGCGATTCCACTGCTGTATCCAGGTGGGGCGCATGGCGTTGACGATGTCCCAGTCAACGCTCAACATCCCCGCGACGGTCGCTTGGTCAGGCACCTTCGCCAGCACTGGGGGTGGTAGCTCGGTGTGCTTGTTGACCGGTGCCACACCCTCTTCATCGGCGAACAGTGCTTGTACTTCCGGGGTCAAGGTGTACTGAACAAACTTCTGGGCCAAAGCGTTAACGGTATCGTGCTTGACCGGACAAACACTCAAGCCGAGAGCCATCGCGCCTTCCTTGGGAGCGACGAATTTCACCGGCACGCCTTGGTTGCGCAGTGATTGGGTGCGACCTGCACCCCAGGCGCCGATCCAGAGGCTGTCGTTCTGGAACAGCTCGGAAATTTTGCCCGGTGATGGATCGAAGGACAGAACGTTAGGGGCCACGCTGGCTTTTATCGAAGCGAAACCCGGCTCGATGTTCTGCTCACTGCCGCCATTGAGACGCGCAAACATCACCAGGCTTTCAATCCCGTAGCCGTTAGTGACGCTGGGAAACTGCACGTGCCCCTTGTACAAAGGGTTGGCCAAATCTTTCCAGGACGTGGGCGGTGCCCAGCCCTTGGCGGCAAAGACCCGCTCGTTATAGACAATGCCCGTGCCGTCGAGACCGATCGTTACGGCCTTGTTGCTTTTGAAATGAGCAGCGTCGTACAGGTCTTTGTATACGGGGGCATCGTTCAACGCTTCGCAATAATCCAGCTGCGCGGCCTGGGACATGGGACCGTCATCCAGAAACGCCACGTCCAGCGTCTGCTTACCTTTCTGAGCTTGCATACGAGCCATCGTGGTGGTCGTGTCGCCCGGAACCAGTATCACTTTGCTGCCGGTCGTCTTCTCGAAAGGCGGCACAATTTGCTCTTTAAGCAATTGCTCGAAAGAGCCGCCGAAAACAGCGACGTAAAGCGTGGGTTGCTCGGCTTGTGCGTGACTGGCAAACAGCGAGGCCGCGATGAGTGCGGGGGCAAACCTTCTGATCATGTTGACTCCTGATATGAGTACCACTGTCGATGCCCGCACCTTCCGGGCAGCCCCAGTGTCTGCAATTGATATCAGGGGGTCCAATCACAATTAACACATAATCAATGTCTAAATGTTATGGTTTTTTTCAGTGCCATCGAGCCCAAATAATTTGCTTAAACGCTTATTCCACCTAAGTAAAAAGCTATTATCTGCGTCGAGTCCTGCGTTAACCGATGAGTTCCGTCTCAAAATAAGCATACTCACGGCAAAATTTTATTAAAACAAATGTCAAAATATAATGAGTAGAAAATCGCTATGAAAAACAGGCAGCTAGAGGCGTTTCGCGCGGTCATGATCAGGCACTCGGTCACCAGCGCAGCGGAGATGATGAGCGTGACTCAACCCGCGGTTACCCGGCTGATTGCTGATCTGGAAGAGGATGTCGGGTTCAAGCTCTTCGTACGAGAAAAGGCCCGTCTGTTTCCGACCTCCGATGCCGAACTGCTGTATCGGGAAGTGGAGCGCTCGTTTGTCGGCGTCGAACGGATTGCCCATGCCGCGCGCCAAATACGCTCACTGAACAAGGGCGCACTGACCGTATGCTGCGCCCCTGCCCTGGCCGCAGGATTATTGCCCGCCTGGATCTCGGAATTCATGGCTCTGCATGAAGGGGTTACGGTGATATTCACCATCCATGGAACCAAAACCGTGAGTGAAATGGTGGCCAACGAACAATGTGACGTCGGCTTCGTGACCTATACAACCTGGCAACCCGGCGTAAAGCTCGAGCGGCTATTCACCGCCCCCATGCGTTGCATTCTGCCGATCGGCCACCGACTGGCAGACCATGCCCATATCACTCCGGAGGACTTGGCCGGTGAGCCTTTCATCTCCTTTCCTCAAGAACTGGATACCCGACGCATTATTGATGAACTGTTTGCGAGGTATCAGGTGGAGCGCCGACTGAGCATTGAAAGCCAGCTATCAACGGTCATCGCTTCCTTTGTCAGTTTCGGCGCCGGCGTTTCCATCATCGATCCTGCGGTGGCCGATACGCTGGGCGACAAAGTTCTAGTGCGTCCATTCATGCCTGAGATTGACTTCGAATATGGAATTGCTACTTCTGAGCGCTTAGTGGCCTCACGTTTGACTCAGGCATTTTTGGAGTTTGTAAAGGAGAAGGTCATCGCCATGTCGCATCCAGGCTGAGTGGCATGGGTTTTCCGATGACCAACCCGACCGGTAGCATCTGTAGGACTCTTGGCAGGACTAGCCCTTTTGACAGGCAGCTATCGGCCCAGAGTGTGTAAAAACACATTCAGCGCCAACAAACGTCTGTGGATTCAACCGGTCATGGTTTCATTGGTAACTTCGTTAGCTGATGTCTTGACTGAACCAATCTCAAATATTATGGCTAGCGCCCCCATCCTCCCATTTCGGGTTGCCCCCCAAGAGGTAACCTTCCGCATTTGCTATGGAAAGGGCTTCGAGCAGCACCTGCTCCAGGATGGCAAAAAAACATTTGATGTGAGCTTGTTTCAATGCCTGAGGCCGGGTCACCAGATAGACTTCCATATCTGGAAGTTGGAGATCCGGGAACAACTCGATCAGGTCCTTTGCCAGAATACGGGGCAGCACGGCCACACCCATTCCTCGCCTCACCGATTCGAGCTGAACCGCGAACGAGTTCATGCTGATCTGCGCGCGTTCCAGGCCCGCAGCCTTTGCCGCACGCATTTGCGGCAACATGTCCAACGGAGGAAGCAAGGCAATATTGACCGCAGTGGCCGGGGTCACCCCTGGAAACCGCTTCAGATAACTTGCATCAGCGAAGACACCGTAGGCGAGCCGGCCTATGGGTCGATAAATCAGCGACGGCTCACCCAGATGAGCTGTACGTACAGCAATGTCTGCCACGCCGCGGACGATCTTGTGAAAGTCGGCTGTTACCATCAGCTCCACCGAGCAACGCGGGTGCAGAGAAGTGAAGCGACTCGCGGCCTCCAGCACACAAGACGAGAACCCCTCTCCTGCACTGACCAGGACACTGCCAAATAGCCCTGTGTGTAGCTCGGATAAGCCAGCAGCGGTTTGACGCCTCAAGCCAGCCTCCGCAGCCAGGGCAACTTCCACGAGGGATTGGCCCCGCGAGGTCAACCAGCATCCTTCAACGCCCCGCTCGACGAGTGGCTCGCCCAGTGCGACCTCAAGTTGGGTCAGGCGGCGGGACACGGTAGACGCCGCGATACCCAGCAACTGGCCAGCTTGAAGGAAGCTGCCACGCCGCGAGACTGCCAACAGCAGACGAAGATCGTCCCAATTTGCTTGCAACGCCATGCGTCCTGTCCTCCCTGGTCTGCATATGTGCAAATCCATTATGCAGTAGTCGCTGTTTTTCGGGAGATGCCTCAAAGGTATATCTACAGGCCCTCGAAACGAATGGAATGGATTGTATGACTACTGGCCCCGACGACTATGCGGAACTCGCCTCAAGAGCCTTCAATCACCGTGATGTGGAGGCGATGCTTGCGTTGGTTTGCGAAGACTTCATCTACCTCGATGGCATGGGGATTCAAACCGGTCGCGAAGCCATGCGCAAACGAGAGAACGCATTGTTCGAAGCGCTCCCCGATGCCCAAGTGATCTTCAGCCCATTCGCCGTCGGTAACGATCGTTTGGCGCTGACAGCCGTCCTGACCGGCACCTTCGCCGCACCCTTGGTGCTGCCAGGCCGGGTGATTCCACCTCTTGGACGCCATATTACCGTGCACTACGCCGCACACTTCACCTTCAGAGACGGACTGGCCATCCGTGAAGAGGCCTTCTTCGACAGTGCGGTGCTGATGCCGTTAGCCTATCCGGCTGAGGGTTGAGCCATGCACAGCGCATTCGTTACTGGCGCAACCGGCTTGTTGGGCAACAACCTGGTGCGTGAATTGGTCGCTCGTGGCTACGCGGTCAAAGCCCTGGTCCGTTCAAGAGCCAAAGGTGAACAGCAGTTCAACAATTTGCCGGGTGTGGAACTGGTCGTTGGGGACATGGCCGATGTCGACGCATTCGCAGCGTCGCTGCAAGGCTGCGATACAGTGTTTCACACCGCGGCGTTTTTTCGCGACAACTACAAGGGCGGCAGCCACTGGAAGGAACTCGAAAAGATCAATGTCAACGGTACGCGGGACCTGATTCACCAGGCCTACCGCGCCGGTATACGACGGTTCATCCATACGTCTTCCATTGCCGTGCTCGACGGCGCACCTGGCACATCCATCGATGAGACATGTCTGCGGGCCGACGCCGATGCGGATGACTACTACCGAAGCAAGATCCTCGCCGACCGTGTCGTCTTGTCGTTCCTGGAACTCCATCCCGAGATGCATGCCTGCATGGTCCTGCCTGGCTGGATGTGGGGCCCTGCCGACATTGGCCCGACCTCCTCGGGACAGTTGGTTAACGATGTCGTGCACGGCAAATTACCCGGACTGATCCCCGGTAGCTTCTCCGTTGTTGATGCCCGCGATGTAGCATCAGCGCAGATTGCCGCTGCCAAACATGGGCGGCGAGGTGAGCGCTATCTCGCGGCGGGCCGGCATATGACAATGCGTGAGCTGGTGCCTATTCTTGGACGTATAGCGGGCGTCAAGACACCCGTTCGACAACTACCGCTCCCCTTTCTATTCACCTTGGCGGCTGTGCAGGAGATTTATGCGCGTCTGACCAGCAAGCCCATTCTGCTGAGCATGGCCACGTTGCGCCTGTTGGTACGAGAGAAGGACCGCACCTGTTTCAACCACCGCAAGAGTGAACAAGAGCTTGGCCTGAGTTTCCGGGCGCTAGAACTGACAATCACCGACACCGTAGCGTGGTACTGCGATCACGATTGGTTTGAGAATCAAACCTTAAATTCCCGGAACAGCACTTCTTCCACATTGACCGCACACCAGAACAAGGACGTAAACATACTGTGAGTAGGGAAATAATCCTGATGCGTCACGGCCTGCCAAAGCGGGTCGCAACCGACAAAATGTCAGCGCTCGATATGAAAGACTGGATCGAGCAATACAGCCAGTCCGAAATTACCAACCAACCCGTGCCGGATGCCAGCATGCAGCTCGCCGCAACCGCCACGGTGATTGTCTCAAGTAGCGCACCTCGTGCGCTCACCTCCGTCCAGGCTCTTGGCCTGAAGCCGGCCCTCGTCGACGCGCTTTTCTGTGAAGCGCAACTGCCTTATGGTCACTGGAATCTGCCTCGGCTATCGCCGTTTACCTGGGCATTTATCCTTCGAGTCTTATGGTTGTGCGGCTACTCACGCAGAGTCGAATCCGCCGGCAATGCGAGGATGCGCGCCAGCACAGCAGCTCGACGACTTCAGTCCCTTGCCAGCGAAGGACCGGTTCTGCTGCTCGGTCATGGCTTTATGAATCGAATGATCGCCAAACAACTGGCGGCCGATGGATGGATTTGCCAAAAACGTAACGGCAGCCAGTATTGGGGTGCGACGGTGTATCAATATAGCGGTGTTTAAAAGGTGCCATCTGGCGCGGGGTTCAAACGGGCGGGCTCTCCCGTCATAGGCGTCAATGAGCAAATTCACCAAAATTTTCAGTGTGCAGATACTGCACGATCGCCGGGCCTTCCCGAAGCCTGGCTCCATCTGTCAATTCAAGGATCGGCACATAGCCGAGAGGATTTACATCGTAATAGTCGACGTTACCGTCCACCGTGTGCTCCCGGTGATCTACCTTGAGCAGCGTGACATCAAGACCAAGTTCATTGATCACGATATGAGGGGAAAGGGAGCAGCTGCCAGGGATGTAGTAAAGCTTCACGAGCGATCTCCTAATAGGTCTGGTACATCACTTCCACCCAGAAAGTGATGAATGACCATCTTAGGGACAAGGTATATAAATGGAAGAAGGCACTTTTTTATCACCTAGGTACATAAAATATACCTGCAATACCCTGAGGAAAATTCCATGAGAAACAGAGTGGGAAAACCCTGATGCCGTTGAATCACGAGAGCTAGGCTCGATCAGTGCTTGGCGTACAAGCAAGCAATGTCCGCAAAGGGTCGATTTCGCTCAGTCGTAACAGGCAGAAATCGGCCAGAAGCGGTCACTGGGATGCGCCTAGAGAACGAGTTGATTCAATGGGCATCAGAAATGACTGTGTTTGCCGACACGATGGCTGATATCTTTCCCGCGCGCCAAATCGCATCCAATCAATGCTGATCCCATCAAGGAAGATAAAAACAATGAAAATATTATTCATCGCTTCGCTAGGGATTTTATCGCTAATTCAAACATTACTATCCTTCGCTGATAACATTAATGGAAAAAATCTATATTTACAGCGATGCACCATGTGCCACGGGATAGATCTCAAAGCAACAGGACCATTGGCTAACAAAAGCAATCCTCCTACACCTGATCTAACAACATCCGCTTTCAAAAAACGATTAAATGATTATCCGGGCGTGATTGTATCATCGATAATACTTCGTCCAAATGGAGACTTGATTCCAAAAACCTTGCGAGAAAATGGTGTAAAGCTATCGCCGTACTCATGGAGTATTAAAGATCTGCGCGATTTGAATCAATACATGGGGGGTGTGATTTCAAAAAATCGATGATTTTTGAGATGAGAGGCAGGCACAGAAATCTAAAAGCGATTTCAGGTTTGAGGGCTTGTGGGGCAATGCCGGTGAGCCAATCGACCTCTCGCGTGCAAATCGCTAATGAACAATCTCGGAATACAAGCTCGGGCGGCTCTTCGCATCCAGCAGCAGTCGGCTGCGGTCGTGACAGGCAAGTAACGGCCAAATGAAGACATTTGCCGAGCCAAATGCAAGCACCCAGCAAGAACGGTCCCTCACCCTGTTGCCCCCGAAACAACAAAGCCCAACACTAGACCGGGTTTCAAGATGAGCGAGGATTGCTTATCAAGTATTCATTAAGGGATGTGCATGATGAACCGAACCAGTCATATCCGCCTGATGGCGACCTATAACGAGTGGATGAACGCAAAGATTTTTGAGGCAGCCAGATGCCTGCCAGATGAAGAACTCTCAGTGGATAGGAAAGCATTCTTTGGTTCAATTCTCGGGACGTTGAACCACCTGGTGGCCGGCGACACTGTCTGGCTAAAGCGATTCGCCAAGCACCCAGCGAACTACTTGGCTCTGGGACCGATTCGGCAGCTTCCTGCCCTCAAAAGCCTCGACCAGTTGCTGTTCTCGAATATTCGAACACTTTCGGCACATCGAGTACGGTTTCTGACTGACTGCCCTGCCAATTTTGTTTACCAAGAGGCGATCAAGGGGGGGTAGTAGGGGCGATGGATGTCCGCTTTGGGTTGTGGATTTCGGTCATCACAGGCAGCAAGTGGCCAAAAGCGGTCCTCGAGCTGTAGAAGATCTCCCTGGGTCATACGATCAATGAGACGAGCATTATCATGCCCATTGTGGAAGCCTCCAGCTCGATCCGGAGCGCATGGGATTGGGTTCTGAAATCTTCTATCAATATCATTGCATGAGCCCCGGGCGGGTATTACCGCCATTGAAAAGCAGCTGTTCCTCAGGCGGCGGAGTACAGACATTGCGAAAGTTTCATATCACCTGACGGTCGGTCATATTTATTTTCCTCAGTGTCACAGAATAAAACGCTTGCTCACTGTGGAAAGTCTCCTGAGCTGCTCTACGCTCTACGACAGGGCGCTCCGACCAACTTGCAGGCCTAGCCTGACGTTGGTTCCCTGTTATCAGCAAAACTCGGCCCCCAAGACTGTACTGAGCCCCCTAGCTGATAACAGGATGCGCCCCACCTTTTGACCGCGAATTATGTCAAATGGAGAATTGCAAATACTCGACCTATTACTATTAGGTGGTCCCTAAATTGAACGAATTCATTCCTGACGCTGTGCGGTTGTCGCACATCTTTTCACAAGCAACAGCCCCGACGTTTTTCCTCGGTGCAATAGCTGCGTTCGTTTCGTTAATGACTTCGAGGTTATCAGCTGTCATCGACCGTACACGGGTACTCAATGCGATCCCCGAAGACGACCCGAGGCGTGCGCATCTCAGGGCTGATCTGGATAGATTGAGGCGGCGGGCTAACTTATTGAACGCTGGCATCCTGTCTTCTCTGCGCGGCGGACTTTGCGCCACCCTGCTGCTCGCTATCATCTTTTTAACTGAGTTCATGGGCTTCAAGTACGCCTATGGTGCCGGCCTTCTTTTCATAGTCGCCACATGCTTCCTCGGTGCGGGTCTGTTTCGCTTCGCCCAAGAAGCTAAAATCAGTGTCAGTGCGGCGGATGAACACCTTTGACCGATTCAAATTTTTGATGTCCGGAGCCCCCGAGGCACTACCTCCTGACGCGACGAATCTCCCCTGACTTCGGGGCATCTCTGATAGTCCGCTTCACGCCCTGAGGAAGTCAGTCAACCTAAATCGAGGTTCTTCAGGAGCGGTGAACCGCGCGTCCTCAAGGCATTCAAATAGGTGGACATCAGTTCTGCCTTCGCTGCGTATCATTCTATAAATGCACATCGAGGCGCTCGTCCATACCACAGAGCGTCTCGCGCAGGTATTGTGGATAGGCGCTGAGTCAGACTCCATTCGCGCCCCCCTCTACTGTTCCCATTGTGGGTGGGCAAATCGCTCAGCCAGAAAATTGATCAGCACCCGGACCTTGGTCGCCAGGTGCTTGCGGGTGGGATAGACCACGTAGATGCCCAGTTCGACCGACTGATATTCAGGCAGGATTTCCACCAGCCCCCCTGTCCGCAAATCCTCGGCCACCATGAAGCTGGGCTGCAAGGCAATACCGCCTCCCGCCAAGGCAATACTGCGGCAGGTATCGCCATTGTTGCAGCGAACGATCGAGCGGGTGCGCACACTTTCGCTGCCGTCAGGCCCCTGAAACTGCCATTCATTGCCGCTGGCGAAGTTGGTGTAGGCAATCACTCCGTGTTCTGTCAGGTCAGACAAAGTGCGCACTTGAGGGTGGCTCGCCAGATAATCGGGTGAAGCGCACAGGCACATCCGCGTGCCCGCCAGACGGCGCCCGATCAGGGAAGAGCTTTCCATGCGCGCAATACGAACAGCGGCATCGAAGCCCTCCTCTACAAGATCCACCAGTCGGTCGTTCAAGCTGATATCCAACTCGACGTTGGGGTAGGCCTTCATGAAGTCGCCCCATAGCGGCGCCAAGTGCAGCACGCCGAAACTGACCGGCGCATTCACCCTTAAAACGCCACTGGGTTCCGGTGCGGTGGACGATACGGCTTCCTCGGCCTGATCCATGAGCGCCAGGACTTCACGCGCCTGGTGGTAAAACTGGCGCCCCTCCTCCGTCAATGAAAGCCGTCGGGTCGTGCGGTGCAGAAGCCGCGCACCGAGTCGTTCTTCAAGGCCGCTCACATAGCGCGAGATGGCCGCCTTGGACATTCCAAGGGGCTCGGCTGCACCGACAAAACTGCCTTTATCAACCACGGTACAGAAGACCTGCATCTCCAACGCTCTGTCCATCATTGTCTCAGTAAGTGGAACGGTTAGTCGCATTTGGCCTTATTTATCTCAATATCTCAATCTATAAACTGAGCCCATCGAAACGCACGTCAAAGCAACTGAGGTCACTATGAAAATTACAGTAGTGGGTATCTGGCTTAACAAGTAATCAGTGAGGAGCATTCACTATGAACACTTCGTTCCCCCTGTTGTTTGTGTCGCATGGTGCGCCGATGTTTGCCATCGAGCCTGGCCTGGCGGGTCAACGTCTGGCCGAGCTCGGTCGCGAACTGCCGCGCCCGGACGCCATCGTCATCCTCTCCCCGCATTGGATGACGCGTGGCGAAGTCAGCGTTACGGCGAGCACCGCCCTTGAAACCATTCACGATTTCGGTGGTTTTCCCGACGCGTTGTACCAGTTGCGCTACCCCGCACCGGGCGCACCGGCCCTAGCCGCTCATATCGTAGACCTGTTGCAGAACGCGGGATGGAAGTCCCGGCTTGATGCCCGCCGAGGTCTGGACCACGGCGCCTGGGTGCCTCTGCTGTATCTGGCCCCTGAGGCCGACATACCCGTCGTTCAGGTATCGATGCCTGCCGGCCTCGATACCCATCAGGCCTGGAAATTGGGCCAGGCCCTCAAGCCATTGCGGGAGATGAATGTGCTGATCGTGGCTTCCGGAAGCCTGACCCATAACTTGTATGAGTTTCGGGGGGCTGCCAGCCATGGGGCTGACTACGTGAAAGAGTTTGCTGCCTGGACAGCTCAAACCCTGCAGGCGGGCAACACCGATTTCCTGCTGGATTATAAACAGCACGCCCCTTCAGCAGAACGTGCCCACCCTACTGATGAGCATTTTTTACCGCTGCTCATCGCCCTTGGCGCGGCCGGCGAACACTACCAGACCCGGGTCCTGGAAGGCGGCGTGAGCTACGGCGTACTGGCGATGGACAGCTACCTGTTTTCTTCGACCAACCCTGTTGGTTTCGACTCCACTCAACCCAGCCAAGGCGTTACTGATCATGCGTGACACCTCATTTTCCGAAGCCGTTCGCGAGCCGCAAACGGGCCTGTTTTTCCGCAAAGGGGGCAGAACGTCGACCCCCAAGGGCCGCCTGCTTCTGCTGCATGGCGTCGGTTCAAACGAAGCGAATCTCGTGTCATTGGCCGCTTCGCTACCCGAGGAGCTGGAAGTGATTCTGCTGCGCGGGCCGCTGCAGGTTGGCCCCCAAGGCTTCGCCTGGTATCAGGTGAGCTTCACCGGCAACGGCCCTTCGTTCAATCAAGTGCAGGCAGAATCCAGCCGCAAATTGTTACACCACTTCATCGAAGCGCTGCCCAAGCTGCCGACCGTGATTGCCGGCTTCAGCCAGGGCGGCATCATGAGCGCGAGCCTTGGGGTGACCGAGCCCGAGCTGGTTGCCGGTTTCGCGATATTGAGCGGCCGGATGCTGCGCGAACTTGATTTTCGGATCGCTTCAGCCGATCGGCTCAAGTCTGTCAGCGCGTTTATTGCCCATGGTCATCAGGACAACGTTCTACCCGTGACGTGGGCGAAAGAAGCGGACGACTGGTTGAGTCGAATCGGCGTCGCACACGAAACGCATTTCTACGACATGGGCCACGAGATCGTCGCTGAAGAACTGGCGGATTTCTCGCAATGGCTGACCCACACGCTGTCACTCTCCAAATAAACAAAAGGAACTGCACCATGATCGACATACGTACCGCTCCATACGCTGCCTTCGCTATGCGCCTGGCCCTCGGCCTCATGTTCATTGCCCACGGCCTGACCAAAGTCCTGGTATTCACCCCGGCAGGTACCGCTGGCTTTTTTGAATCCATCGGTTTTCCTGGCTTTCTGGCGTACCCGGTCATGGCCTTTGAAGTGATCGGCGGTTTAATGCTGGTGATGGGGGTCTACGCACGATGGGTGGCCGCGCTGGCGGTGGTCCAGCTGTTCGTTGCCGCGACCGTCCACTTCGGCAATGGCTGGAGCTTCACCAACGCCCATGGCGGCTGGGAATATCCTGTCTACCTGTCCGTGACGGCGCTGGTCGTAGCGTTGTTGGGTGACGGTGCCTTTGCGGCAAAGGCATCCAGCAAAGCGTAAGTCACTGCAGATTCAAAGCCTGCCGACGCTCTGGGAGCCGCCAGCGCGTTGGCAGTTTGCGTTTGGGCAAACCGAATGAGATGCCCTGGTTACCCCGAGAACGTCTATTCCCAACCTCAAACAACAGACATCCGTTCCGTAAGGTTTTGCTGCAAGTAAGCTAGAAAACGGCGCTGAAACAGCATCGTATGTTCATGCGCCGCGTGCTCGGCTTCATCAGGCTTGCGGGCCGCGATGGCATTCACCATTTCATCGTGGTCTCGACCTAATCGAGTTGAGGGGCTGGCTGCGCTGATGATGTAGTCAAAGTGCAAATGCAGCAGGCGCTGGCCCTCACCCAACAGCTTTTCGTAGTAACTGATGAAGTACGGATTTTTCCCGGCTTCGGCGATGGCCATGTGAAAGGCCTTGTTCGTTTCGGACATCGCCTGGAAGTCCCCGGTACTGACCGCCTCCAGATAGGCCGCATCGGCCTCGCGTATACGAACCAAATCGTCATCGGTGTGCTGCAGGGCCGCAAGCCTGGTCACCGCGCGCTGAATCAAATCCAGGGCAGAAATATAGTTTGGAAACGCTTCGATTTCGAAAGGCGTCACCAACAGCGTGCGGTTAGGCAGAATAGTGACCAGACCTTCGCTGATCAAACGGGCAAGCGCATCACGCACCGGGGAGCGGGAAAGACCGAATTGGGCGGCCAGGGACACCTCATCCAGCGACGTGCCTGGCTTAAGCTTCAGTGTCAGAATCTGCTTGCGCAACTCTTCATAGATATAGCGACCGCCATGGCGTTTCGCACCACTAGCGATCTCAGTCGGTTCTTTGCTCATAAGGTCATGCTCTCAGCAGTGCCGGCCAGTCATCTGTCCAGCGTGCAACTTTAACACCTGCCTTGGGCGAGTTAGAAACCCTCACCCCAGGTATCACTCAGCATGAAACCGGCGGCCAACGGGTCGTCGGGATCGACGCCGATCTGATGCAGGCCGTAAATCCAGGCGCGCCCGGTGATTCTCGGTAGCACCGCCGGTTTACCGCCCACTTCTGTCAGCCCCAGCAGCTCGACCTGAAACTCACCGCCAATGGTGGAACGAGAGGTGAGCTTGTCACCCACCTCGACCAGGCCTCGCAGGCTCAAGGCCGCCAGATTGGCGGAGCTGCCCGTCCCGCAAGGCGAACGGTCAACCCGCCCGGGAGGCAGCGTGGTGCAGGTCTGATAGGTGTTCTTATCCAGACGGTTGCGGAACATCACATAAGCCACTTCGTTGAGCTCTTTGAACAGCGGGTGACTCACCTTGACTTGCTGGTTGATCAGCCCTTTCAGGCGAACACCCTGGGTCGCCAATTCACGGGCGTTTTCCGGGGCGATGGTCAAACCGACCTGATCAACGTCCACCAGCGCGTAATACACACCGCCGAACGCAATATCAGCCTTGATTACGCCGAACTCAGGTGTCTGGATCGGGGCATCCAGCTGTTCGACAAAGGACGGCACCATATCCAGCGAGACACTCTGGCAGCGCCCGTCCTCGCATACCGCACGGGCGGTCACCAAACCGGCAGGCGTATCCAGCACAACCGTGGTAACGGGCTCCACCATCGGCAGCATGCCGAGTTCCAGCAACGCGGTCACCACGCAGATGCAGTTGCTCCCGGACATGGGATGAGCCTTGTCCGCCTGCAGCACGATGAAACCCGCTTGGGCTTCAGGCCGGGTCGGTGGCAATAGCAGGTTCACCGACATTTGCAGGCAACCGCGCGGCTCAAGAATCACCAGCCGTCGAAGACTGTCATCGACTTCGTTGATGTAGTTCATCTTGTCGAGCATGGTCTTGCCGGGAATATCAATGACACCGCCGGTGATGACCTTGCCGATCTCCCCCTCGCAGTGCACATCAGCCATTTGCAGCGTTTTTTTCCAGCGCATAGCGGGCTCCTTTACTTGATGTACCAGCCCCACGGCTGCTCGCTGTCATAGCGAGTGATCTGCTTGGTTTCCAGGTAATTGTTCAATCCCCACTCCCCCAGCTCACGCCCGATGCCGCTTTGTTTGTAACCACCCCAAGGGGCTTCGGTAAAGGTCGGTTGCGAGCAATTGATCCAGACAATACCCGCCCGCAGA
The DNA here is from genome assembly GCF_056680375.1 of Pseudomonas sp. ASL7. Classification (NCBI taxonomy): domain Bacteria; kingdom Pseudomonadati; phylum Pseudomonadota; class Gammaproteobacteria; order Pseudomonadales; family Pseudomonadaceae; genus Pseudomonas; species Pseudomonas sp. ASL7. Next base: position 1,770,634 of record NZ_CM155279.1, read on the forward strand.
CGACGAGCGACACGCTCGGCCCGCTCCAGATCCCGCGACATCACAGCAGCGGCGAGGCCAAAGCGTGAGTCATTGGCACTGCGCAGCGCTTCAGACTCATCGTCGAAGGGACGAACACACACCACCGGGCCAAAAATTTCTTCTTTCCAGATCCAGCTGTCCTCCGGCACATCGGCAAAGATCGCCGGCGTCAGAAAGTAGCCTTTCTCACAGTTCGCCGGGCGAGTCCCACCGGTGAGCAGCGTTGCGCCCTCCTCTCGCCCGCGTGCGATGGCTTCCAGGATTTTGTCATACTGACCGCGACTGACCAGAGGCCCGAGCAATACACCCTCGTTCATCCCGTTACCGATGCTCAGGCTTTGAGTCTGCGCCACCAGACGCTTGAGCAACGGTTCATACAGCGCCCGCTGAACAAGCACCCGGGAGGTTGCCGAACACACCTGGCCCTGATTCCAGAAAATCCCGAACATGATCCACTCGACAGCCGCTTCGAGGTCACTGTCATCGAAGATGATAAAGGGCGACTTGCCGCCCAGTTCCAGACTGATGTTTTTGATATCGCGAGCGGCTGCTTGCATGATCCGGGTGCCGGTCGGAACGCTGCCGGTAAAGGCCAGTTTGTCGATGCCTGGATGTTCGCTCAGCGGCGCGCCGGCCTCAGGCCCCAGGCCGGTCACGACATTGAGCACACCGGCAGGCAAGCCCGCCTGATGGGCAATGTCTGCCAGTTCGAGGGCGGTCAGCGGGGTCAGCTCCGACGGTTTGAGCACCATGCAGCAACCCGCGGCCAAGGCCGGTGCCACCTTCCAGGCGGCCATCAACATTGGGAAGTTCCAGGGAATGATGGCCCCCGCGACCCCCATCGGCTCCTTGCGTGCGATCGACGTGAAGCGTTCATCCGCGAGTGAAATGCGCTGTTCACGGTGACCGTCCAGGTCGTCTGCCAAATCGGCGTAAAAATCGAAACAACCCGCCGTATCACCAATGTCCCAAAGGGCTTCGGGTAATGGTTTGCCGTTGTCACGCACCTCAAGCTCAGCGAGTGTGTCCTGACGTGCGCGAATACCGGTGGCGATGGCCCGCAGAATCGTCGCACGTTCGGCTCCGCTCATTTGCGGCCACGGGCCTTCATCGAAGGCACGGCGCGCGGCTTTTACCGCCAGGTCGACATCCTCCGCCGTTGCTGCAGCGACCTGAGTGATGACCGACTCAGTGTTGGGGTCGATGGTGTCAAACGTGCCACCTTTGTTCGGGCGAACCCACTGGCCGTCGATATAGAGCTGGTCATAGGATTTCATGCGTGGTCTCCAAAAAGGGCAAAGCGCCTGGCGCTAAAAGGGGTCAAGTCCTGGGCGGGGGTGCGACCGGCCACCATGTCGGCAATGAGTCGCCCGGTCGTCGCGCCCAAGGTCAGGCCGAGCTGGCCGTGGCCGAATGCCAGGAATACGTTGGAAAAACGGCTGCTGCGGTCAATGACGGGTTTGGTGTCGGGAAGAAACGGGCGATAACCGATCCCGTACTCAATGTTGTCCAGTTGCAACTGCGGAAGGATCTTTCGGGCCTTCTCAAGAATGATGTCGGCGCGCTTGAAGTTGGGTTCGGCATTCTGGCTGGCGAACTCGATGGTTCCTCCGATCTGCAAGCCTCGGGTCATCGGGCTGAAGCCGAACCCGCCATCGGCATAGATCACCGAGTGCCGAAGCTCCACCCCTGGCGTCGGCAGCAGCACTTGATAACCCGCGATCCCGGCCAAGGGAATCTGCGCGCCAATCTGCTGGAAAAACTGTCGCGAACCTGTACCTGCTGCAATCACCACATGGTCGGCAGCGTAGCGCTCACCGTTGGTCAATGTGACGCCACTGGCACGGTCGGCCACTTCATCGAGCCGTTTGACCTGGGCACGCACCCGCACGCCGCCCTGGTCGATAAAGCTTTGTGTCAGCGCCTCGATAAAGCCTTTGGTGTCGCTGACCGAGCGCCAGTCCGAAAACAGCAGGCCATGGCTGAATTTACCCGCCAGGGAAGGTTCAAGGTCGGAGATTGCAGCGTGATCGAGTACCTCGGACTTGAAGCCCAGCGCCTTGCGCAGCTCCAGGTGTGGACGTTCGTGATTCAGCCCCAAGGGCGAGTCGAACACCTCGATGATCGGCCTCTCCCCTATCAGGTTCTTGTCCGGGCAGACCTCCAGCAAGGGCGCATAGTCCTCGTAGACATGATGCGTGAGGGTCGCCATGTCCTCGGAAATCTCGACGATTTTCGAATGCCTGGCACACGCCAGAAACCGCAGGAACCACGGTAAGATGCCGGGCAACGCGCCGGGTCTTAGCGCCAGAGGGCCTTTTTGGTCGAGCAGCCAACCGGGTATTTTTTTCAGAATGCCGGGCTTGGACAGCGGGATGACTTCGCTGACCGCCATCTGTCCGCAACTCCACTTGGCGGTGCTGTCACCCGCCGCTGCGGGGTCGATCAAGGTCACCGCATAACCTTCTCGTTGCAGATAAAGGGCACAACAGACGCCAACGATTCCCCCGCCGACCACGACGGCCTTTTCACGCAAGAAAGGTGCTTGTGCAACGGACTGCAGAGGTGTCATAGCGAATTCTCTTGCGCCGAGGCCGCAGCGGCAAAATCTTCCAGACTGAAGCCATCCCACCAGGGTTGGGTATCGTCGACAATAAACTCCGCGCTTCCGGTGATCCACGCCCGTCCTTCAATGCTGGGGCGAATCGCAGAACGGCCATCTTCCAATTGAAGCTGCTGCGCCACACGCCCCACGAAAAAACTGCCAATCAGGCTTTCATGGCGATAGGCGCCGTTTTCGGCAAGCCAGCCACGGGCAAATCGCTGAGCGACCCGGGCCGAACTGCCGGTGCCACACGGGGAACGATCGATGAGGCTGTCCCCTGCAATAACCACCGCCCGCCCCTGGGACTCGGCCGATAATGGCGCGCCTGTCCACATGCAGTGTTTGACACCTTTGATCGCCGGGTTTTCTGGATGGACTACGTCCACCGATTGGTTGACCAGATCCTGCATCTGCCGCCCCCAGTCCAGCAGCTGCTGCGGGCTGAAATGTTCACAACCCGGGTAATTGGGTTGCACGTCGACAATCGGATAAAAATTGCCACCGTAAGCAATATCAACCTTCAACGGCCCCAATGGCGCAAAGTCGATGATCAAATCACGGTGCAGCAAGAATGACGGGACATTGGTGAAACACACCGAACTGACCTTGTCACCGCTGCGGGTGTAGGTGGCGTGAATCTGACCCGCTGGAACATCCACCACCACCGTACCTGGAATTTTCGGTTCGATCAGGCCGGCCTCCAGTGCGAAGGTAATGGAACCCAAGGTGGCATGCCCGCACATCGGCAGGCAGCCGGAGGTCTCGATGAACAGCAGACTGAAGTCACTGTCGGCCCGCATCGGCGGATAGAAAATCGTGCCCGACATGTGCGAATGGCCGCGAGGTTCGAGCATCAAGGCGCGGCGAATCCAGTCGAACCTGGCCATGAAATGTTCGCGTCGTTCACTCATGGTCGCGCCTTCAAGCTCCGGCGCTCCGGCGACTACCATACGCACGGGCATCCCCTCGGTATGGCCTTCGATGCAGTTGAATACGTGTCGGGTCATCTCATATCACTCCGTAGAGCCGCACCGGTCGGGCGTCGCCACCGATGCGGCAGTCGCCATTAACCCTGAGCCAGTTCGAAAGCTTTGCGGAAGCTGGCTTTCTCTTCGGTGGTCAGGGGTTGCAACGGCATCCGTGCCTTGCCGGCGTCGAAGCCTGCCAACTCACAGCCGTATTTGACCTTCTGAATGAACTTGCCGGATTCCATATCCGCCAATACCGGAAACAGCGAGCGGACAATGGACTGGGCGCCAGACAAGTCGCCGCTGCTGTAGCGGGTGTAGAAGTCGCAGACCTGCTGGGTCAGGCAATTGGCCGGGCCGCAGATCCAGCTGGTCGCGCCCCACAGGAAGAAGTCCAGTGCCTGGTCATCGGAGCCGCAGGACAATTGGTAGTGATCCTTGTAGGTGCCGCCGATTTCGATGGCACGCAGCAGGTTGCCGCTGCTTTCCTTGATGCCGATCACGCGCTTGTTGTCCTTGAACGCATCCAGCACGCCAAAACCGACTTCAACGTTGGTGCGTATCGGGTAGTTGTACAACACCACATTGATATCGGGTGCCGCATCGAGGATGGCCTGATAGTGACCGATCAGCTCGTCCTGGGATGGCAGCGCGTAATACGGCGGAGCGATCAGCAGATTGGTGTAGCCCGCGTCACGGGTCTGCTTCACCTGCTCAATGACCTCACGGGTGCAGGAACCGTTGGCACCGGCAATCAGCACACCACGGTCACCCACCACTTCGCGCACTGTGGCCAATACCTGGCGCCGCTCTTCATTGGTCAGTGCGTAATATTCACCGGTGGAGCCCAGCGGCACGAAGCCTTTGACGCCGGCCTTGAGTTGAAACTCGATAATGTTGGAGAGCATGTCGTAATCGACATTGCCGCTCTTGTCGAAAGGCGTGACCAGGGCAGGCAGGATGCCTTTGAGTTGAGTCATTGAAGACACTCCACTGAGTTGGATGACAGGGTTGGGGTTAGTACGCATAGCGGCGCAGCATCCGCGTCTCGATCACGCTGACCAGACGGGTCAACGGGAACGCGACGAGGAAGTAGATGACAGCCACCGCCGAGAGAAACTCGACCGGGCGGGCTGTACTGTTGGAGATGTTCTGGCCCACGAACATCAGGTCGGCGATACCCACCGAAGAAATCAGTGCGCTCTCCTTGAACAGCGAAACCACATTGGAGAGCAGCGGAGGAATGCCCCTGAGCAAGGCTTGGGGAAATACGACGAAGATCGTTTTATTCCACGATGCCAGCCCTAATGCGACGCACGCGTCATGCTGTTCGCCGGGAATCGATTTCAGGGCGCCACGGAAGGTCTCGCTGGTGATGGCGGTCATGTACAGGGTCAGGGCCAGCAACACCGAAACGTAAGGTGGGACATCGATGCCGAACACCACCGGGAAGCAGAAGAACACCCAGAACAACTGAATCAACAGCGGCGTGCCGCGAAACAGCTCCACATAAAGCCCGGCAGGTACGCTCAGCCAGCGACTACGGGACGATCGCAACAGGCTCAACAAGAAGCCGAACAAACTGCCGAGGATGGCGCACCCCACGGTGAACGCCAGGGTCAGGGCCAACCCCTGCAACAAGGCGTGCCAGTAGGAGAACACCACGGTGAAATCAAGATTCATGACAGTCTCCTCAGCGCGCGAGCGCAGCGTCCTGACGACGCTCCAGCCACTGCACCAGCTGGGCGATGGGCAGCGACAGGGCGAAGTAGATAAGTGCGATCAGCGAGTAGGTTTCCAGCGGGCGGTAGGCTTCAGTGGCGATGCTTTTGCCGACATACATCAAATCCCCTACGGCGACGATCGCCACCAGTGCGCTCTGTTGAAGGATCGAGATGCCGTTGGTCATCAACACCGGTATGGCACTGCGCAGCGCCTGCGGAAGAATCACGTAGAGCGTGCGCTGCCAGGGGCGCAGACCTAATGCAACGCAGGCATCCAAGTGTTCACGCGGTACGGCCTGCACGCCGGCCCGGTAGGCTTCGGCGTTGAACGCGGTGAGGTTCAGGCCCAGGGCGAGCACGCCCATGGTGATCGGGTCGATGAACACGTCAAACAGCATTGGCACGCAATAGAAGAACCAGACGATTTGCAGCAGCACCGGCGTACAACGAAAGAACTCAATGAACAGCTGTGCCGGCCAGCGCAAGAAAAACCAGCGGCTCAGGGTCAGCAGACACAGGCCAAAGCCCAGCACCAGACCGACAATATTCGACACCAGCGCCAGCTGCAGGGTGACTTTCAGGCCATCCCACAACAGACCGAAATTGCCGTTAAGGAAGTTGAAGTCAAATTGATAATTCATGATCGCCGTCCTCAGTCCAGGTGCAGCACTTTTTCCAGAAACTCGCGGGTGCGGGGTTCCTTGGGGTGCGTGAACAGCTGATCGGGATGGCCTTGTTCGACCACTTTGCCGTTGGCGCAAAACACCACGCGAGTCGCGATATGACGGGCGAAGTGCATGTCGTGGGTGACGATGATCATCGCCATCTTCTGCTCGGCCAATTGCAGCATCACGTTCTGCACCTCGATGACCATCTCGGGATCGAGCGCGGAGGTGACCTCATCGAACAGCATCAACTTGGGCTCGAGCATCAGCGCCCGGGCAATTGCCACACGCTGTTTCTGGCCGCCGGATAACTGACTGGGGTAAACATTGAGCTTGCTCTCCAGCCCCAGCCGAGCCAGTAACTGTCGAGCCTTTTCAATCGCCTGAGCCCTGGACAGGCCATGCACTTTCATCGGCGCCAGAATCAGGTTGCCCAGCACTGACAGGTGCGGAAACAAGGTGTAATGCTGGAAGACCATGCCCACCTGGGTTTGCAGCGAGCAGTCCATTGGCTTGCCTTTGCCTCGAGCATTGCCATCGATGTAGGGCTTGCCCTGAAAGCGGATGGTGCCGCCCTGAATGCTCTCGAGTCCCATCATGACCCGAAGCAACGAGCTTTTACCGCTACCGCTCGGGCCAATGATGACCAAGCGATCATCGGCCCGCATATCCAGATCCAGGTGATCCATCACCACCAGGTTTTCACCGTAGGATTTATAGACGTCGCGCAGTTGAATGAACTCACTGCTCTTCGTTTCATAGGCGTGCTGAGCCCGCGGCGGTACCGCCGCTAGATTGGAAGCTTTCATCGAACATTCTCCGAGAGCGCGCAGCCCGCTGCGCGCCCGGCATCAGCGGGGTTTACTGAGGGGTTTTGTCGGCGTTGGCGAGTTGCGAGGCTTTATCGACCAAAGCGTCGATTTCACCGGTTTCGCGCCGCTGGGAGAGATAGATGTTCAGCGTCTGCAAGTCCGCGGCACTGACATCCCGGCGGACACCGAACGCGACACCCTGCTTGGCCAGCGCGGGTTTGGGCAGTATTTCCTTCGACCAACCCGGGTTGGCCACGGCAAACAGATGGTTGGTGTCACTGGCATCCACCAGGACATCGGCACGCTTGGACATGACCGCCAGACGCACTTCGTCCATGCCTGGCAGGCGCATGATCTTGCCTTGCTTGACGACCGACGAAATGGCCTTGTCCTGAGCGGTGCCGGACATCACCGCGAAGGTCACGTCCGGCTTGTCGAAGTCGGCGATGGAGTTGCCGACACTCGTCAGTTTCGGGTTGTCCTTGTTGATCAGCAACGAGACTTGGTAGTCAGTCGCCGGCACTGAAAAACTCACAGCCAGCGCGCGTTCCGGGGTCTGGTTCAGGGCCATGGCCATATCCCACTTGCCACCCTGTAGCCCTGCCACGAGGTTGTCCCAGTTGGTGTCGACGAATTCGACTTTCACCTTCAGCACTCTTTCGCCGAAGTCGCGGCACAGATCCACGAAGTAGCCACTGTATTCACCCGAACGGGCATCACGCATGACGTAAGGCGCAGCCACGGCTGCCCCACACTTTAGAACCCCCGCTTTCTGAATGTCTTTCCAGAGTGAAACATCAGACGCCTGGGCTGGAACCTGAGCGAGCAATGCGCCGATGGCGCCAGCACAAACGAGCATGTTGCGGATGGTGCGAGGAAGAAACTGAGCCATTTTGACCTCTCCGATGATTTCGTTCTTGTAGGCAGGAAGGTACAAATTCAACAACCATGTGCGCCGACATGTGTGCAGCGCTGTATGCAGACTAGAATCGAACGCAGCGACCTGTCAACACGCGTCGAAAAAAATTTATCAAGAAGATGACCGAGCGGTCGGACGAGCGTTCTCAGGTGGGGAAAACGTCTGCTGAGACTTATGTCAGAGGGAAATGAGCGCATGCATGTCGAGGCCCGCCCCAGACGCTTGAAGGCAGTGGCCATGTGCACAACCCAGCCATGGGTTGTCTGTTGCTCTTTGATATCAATGATCTGGTTTCTGCAATGATCGACGGGTGCTCTACGCCCCCTGACGCTAATCTTGTAAGGGTGAGTGTCGCGAATTCGTTTTGTCCTGGCAGACCAGCGCAGATGAAGTTCGCCGTCTGCCTTCTACCGAAGAGGAGTACTGGAAATGAGCGATTCCACGAAAAAAATGCCGGTCACCTCCGAAGAAAAATCCAGCCACCATCCGGTGACGACAGACCTTTGGCGGCCCCTGGAAAAACTGCGGCGCCAGGTCGATCACCTGTTCGAAGACTTCAATCGTGGTTCGGGGCTTTCACCCTTTGGTCGGGGATTGTTCGATGTCGATCCACTTTGGCGTCGTGAACTGATCGGCCATAGCATTCCCGCCGTGGACATCACCGAGAAGGAAAAAAGCTTCGAACTCACCGCCGAATTGCCCGGGATGGATCAGAAGAACATTGAGATCAAACTGTCCAACGGCAGCCTGATCATCAAAGGGGAAAAGAAAGAGGACAAGGAAGAAAAAAGAGAGGGCTATCACCTTAGCGAGCGTCACTATGGCTCCTTCGAGCGGGTGTTCAACTTGCCCAAAGGGGTCGATGCCGAGAAGATCGAAGCGAGTTTCAGCAAAGGCGTGCTGTGCATCTCGATGCCGAAAAAGCCTGAAGCCATGAAAGCGGATAAAGTCCTGCCAATCAAAGGCGAGTGAATCCCTGGCTGCCCTGCCCCTTGCCGGGAAACCGGCAAGGTTTTTTTGTGCGCGTGATCCGTGTGCAGGAATAAGCTAACAGGACAATGCTATGTGTCGAGAGCCTGCGTGTTGATTACGGGCGGTTGAGCACTCGATGAAAAGGCACGCGCAATGCCACTGGCGGTAACCCACTTTTATGGGATAACGGTCATGAACACCCCCTCCCAAGACCTGCTGGATAAACTGTATGGCTCATCTCGGCACATCGACGAGGCGACCATCGTACCTCTTTTGCGCCAATACGCTGAGCCACTGCCCACACTGGATTCTCCCGCTTTTGGTGAAATGTTCGATCGCTACGCGGACGCGCGTGTGGTGATGATCGGTGAAGCCAGTCATGGCACCAGCAATTTCTATCGAACCCGGGCGGCGATTACTCAACGGTTGATTGAGCAGCACGGGTTCAACATTCTGGCCGTTGAAGCGGACTGGCCCGACGCCGGCTATGTCGACCGGTATGTCCGGGGGTTGGCGCACACGGCCTGGAAGCGCCATATTTTCAGCCGATTCCCAACCTGGATGTGGCGCAACACCGAGGTAAGAGCCTTCGCCCACTGGCTGCATCAGTTTAACCACCAACACGCCCCTGAGCGTCGCGTCGAGTTCCGCGGTCTGGACGTTTACAGCTTGCGCAACTCGATTCATGAGGTGTTGAGTTATCTCGACGGAGTCGACCCGCAGTTGGCCCATGAAGCCCGGCGCCGCTACGGCTGTTTGACGCCTTGGCAGGATGAACCGGCGCAGTACGGCCACTTCGTCGAACGTGGCGGCTTGATGCCCTGTGAGCAGCCGGTGATCGAGCAGCTCAACGCCATGTTGGCCGAACAACTGGCCGGGCTCATCCAGGACGACGAGGCGTTCTTTAATGCGGCGCAAAATGCCCGTGTAGTACAGGCGGCGGAACAGTATTACCGCGCGATTTATCGAGGCTCGACCACCTCCTGGAACCTGCGTGACCGGCACATGTTCGACACACTACGTGCACTGCTTGAGCACCGGGGCCCGCAGGCCAAAGCCGTGGTCTGGGCGCACAATTCTCATATTGGCAACGCGGCCGCCACGGAAATGGGCCGCAAGGGCCAATTCAACATCGGTCAGCTGTGCCGCAGTGCCTATGGGCGCGATGTCGTGCTGATCGGCATGAGCACCGACCGTGGCCAGGTGGCCGCGGCCGACGACTGGGACGGCGACATGCGCATCAAGGACATCCTGCCCTCTCGCCCGGACAGTTGGGAACATCAGTTTCTCAAGGCCGGTGTGCCGGCGTCATTGACCGACTGGCGAGCCCCTCAGCGCAAAGAACTGCGCCGGGTGTTGTCCAAACCGCTGTTGGAGCGGGCCATCGGGGTGATTTACCGCCCCGAAACCGAGCGTGGCAGTCACTACTTCGAAGCGATGCTGGCCGAACAGTTCGACGCCATGATCTGGATTGAACAGACCCAGCCAGTGACAGCTCTGGCACTGCCGAAAAGCCAGCAACTCGAACCGGAAGACGAAACCTTTCCGTTTGGCGTGTGAGGCTAATCAAGGGTTGCTGCGTAGATGCTTTTCAAACCAGTCGCCAGCCAGTCTGGCGACTTCCTCAAGGGCTCCGGGTTCTTCGAACAGATGGGTCGCGCCTGCCACAATGTCCAAACGCTGCTCACACCGCAAGGCATGACGGCTTTGATCATTCAGTTCGAGCACCACGGGGTCCTGTGCGCCAACGATCTGCAGAGTGGGTGTCTTAACCTGCGACAGTTGCGGACCCGCCAGGTCGGTGCGCCCTCCCCGGCTGACTACCGCATGCACCACCTCCGGGCGCACGGCCGCCGCTACCAGCGCCGCCGCAGCGCCAGTGCTTGCGCCGAACAGACCGATTCGTAGCGAATGCAAGGCTACGTCCCGACCAACCCAGTCGATCACCGCCACCAGTCGCCTGGCAAGGAAGGCGATATCGAAACGTAATTCCCGAGTGTGGTTGTCCAGGCGTTGCTCTGGCTCCGTGAGCAAGTCGAACAGCAACGATCCCAGCCGCCGCCTGGCCAGCGACTCTGCGACATACTGATTACGCGGGCTTGAACGCCCACTGCCGCTGCCATGAACGAAGACCACCAGACCGCTGGCGTTGGTCGGCAGCCGCAAATCGGCTGACAACACAACGTCCTTCAGGTCCAACTGTCGAGATTGAGATTCAAGCATCGAAATGCTCCTGAGTGGAGGCCCCGGCATCAGACTCTCGCTGCCAGGCCCGCCGCAACAGATCAATGACCTCCTCATCTGAAGTCTGGGAGAAATTCAAGTACCAATAGCCGATCGACATCATCCACTCAGGCGTGAGTGGGCAGATCACCTCATCGACTTCGCTGCGCAGCGCCTCTGCCGTATCCACTGGCGCAACCGGCACCGCAATGACGATGCGAGCCGGCGCCTGCAATCGCACCGCCTGGATCGCCGCCATCATGGAGGCGCCAGTCGCCAGACCGTCATCGATCAAAATCACCACCTGATCCTTGAGTTGCACAGGTGGGCGGGTTCCCCGGTACACCTGCTCGCGACGTAACAGCTCCCGTGTTTCCCGTGCGACCACGGCGTCGAAACCGGCCTGATCAATCGGGTGCGCCCGTAGTGCGTCTTCGTTAACGATTTGTATGCCGCCACTGGCAATGGCGCCCATGGCGTACTCCGGGTGGGACGGAACGCCCAGCTTGCGGACCAACATGAGGTCCAGGCGCACCTCGAGCGCGGCGGCCACTTCATACGCCACCGGTACACCGCCACGGGGCAAGGCGAGGATGATGACATCGCGTCGATGCGCGTATTTGAGCAACGGTTCCACCAGACGTTGGCCGGCGTCTACCCGGTTTTGCAAGGTGGTTTGCAATGAGGGGATCTGAGTCATTGGAATACCTCCTCAGGCGACTGCGCCTGTCGTTTCGTAATACAGGACCTTCACTGCCCCGTTGCCGAGGCCCGTCGTGACGCCTGCGCCGAATCCGGCGCCAGCGTTGATTCAGAGTCCTCTGTTGAGGCTACTCTGGCGTTGATTTTTATCAAATGCCCACGCAAAACCCGTCCACTGGAGCGACGTCCTACGCCACTAGGCCGAGCGCCGCCCTCCCCCTTCAGCGTATGCGGCCAAGGGGCGTCGCCGGAGCCACGCGCCGAGCGCCGGCCGTAGATGACCTTGTCGATGTTCATGAGCGCAGACCTCAAATAGGGTCTTTTCATAAAATCGTCCACCCATGAGGCCCTGCTGTCGACTTAAATCAAATCAATGCGGAACGAGCTCTCGTTTCATCTGACAACTCGCTCACGTGTGGACGACGCCACGTCGAGCGAAATTGATCTGCATCAGATGGGCGCTGTGCGCTCACTGCACACTGGGTACGGTTGGCTCGCTCTCGCAAGACGGGCAACACGGTGAAAATGGCTCGCGCAGGAGCGCTGACATGTGTGGAAAAATCATGATGTATCTCCACCGAAGCACCGTGTTCCAGCTGTTAATGCGCGCCGTGCTGGTGTGCGTTTGCGGACTGGCCTGGGGCGCGGACAGCGCTGAACCACACGTCACGATCCTGGTTTACCACCGTTTTTCGGAGACGGCGGACGACTCGATGACGGTGCGCATGAGCACCTTCGAATCCCAACTACGTGTCCTGCGCGAGCATGGCTACCACATCGTGCCACTGCGTGAGGTGGTCGACTGGCTACGCGATCCCAATGCGACGTTGCCGCCCAAGCCAGTGGTGATCACCGTCGATGACGGGCATCGGTCGGTATACGAAAAACTGCTGCCGGTGATGCTGCGCGAGCGGTTCGCGGTCACGCTGTTTATCTACCCATCGGCGATCTCCAACGCGTCCTATGCCATGACCTGGGAGCAATTACGTGCCCTCAAACAGACCGGGCTCGCGGATATCCAGTCGCATACGTACTGGCATCCCAATTTCAACGTCGAGCGTCGACACCGTACGCCAGCGGATTTCCAGCAATTCGTGCGCACACAACTCGACAAATCACGGCAACGTATCGAGTCGCAAACCGGCTCCCATGTCGACATGCTCGCGTGGCCGTTCGGTATCTACGACGACGAATTGATCAAGCTCGCCGCCGATGAAGGCTATGCCGTCGGCTTGACACTGGACGCGCGAAAGGCCGATCGGCACGCACGGCTGCTTGCACTGCCGCGCTTTCTGATGATTGATGCTTACGGCGCAAACACTTTCGCGCGCCTGCTCGGCGAACCGACCACCCAGCCAACGCCCGCCGCAGGGAGCGCACCATGACCTTGATCCGCGCCTTTCGGCGTTTGGCCGCCCCGGCGTTGCTCGCCTTCACCGCCCTGCTGGCGGATCAAGCCCTGGCCCTCAGCGGCGTCGTACTCGACTCGAGTACCCGTAATCCGATTGCCGGCGCGACCATCACGACGTCGGCCGGTGTGACAAAAACCGATGACCAGGGGCGGTTCGAGACCGCTGACGCGGCCGAAAGCGTCGCGGCCCGCGCCCCAGGGTATCTGCGCACCGAGACTAAGGTGTCCGACGAAACCCCTGTGACGCTCGAATTGACTCCATTTCGTCCGAAAGCCGTTTATCTGTCGGTGTTCGGTGTGACCAGCGCACCCCTGCGCAACAGCGCCACCGCCCTTGCCGACAGCACCGTGATCAATGCACTGGTCATCGACGTCAAGGGTGACCGCGGCCTGACGCCCTATCGCAGTGCGGCACGCGAGGCCATCGGCGCGGAGGCCCTTGTGACAACGCGCGCACCTCATGCACGGGATTTTCCTGGGTTGCTTGCCAGGCTGCATGATCAACACCTCTACCTGATCGCGCGCATCGTGGTGTTCAAGGACGATCCACTGGCCGACGCACATCCGCAGTGGAGCGTGCATACCGCAGACGGCGAACCCTGGCGCGATAGCGAAAACCTGCAATGGATGGACCCGTTTTCCCACGACGTCTGGCAGCACAATATTGATGTCGCCGAGGAGGCGGCGCGGATGGGCTTCGACGAGATCCAGTTCGACTATGTGCGCTTTCCCGACAAGAGCGGGCTACGCTTTGCCCTCCCGAACACCCGGACCAACCGCACCGCGGCGATCGTCGAGTTCCTGCAGGCCGCACGTACGCGGCTCGCGCCCTATAACGTGTTCATCTCCGCGGACATCTTCGGCTATGTCTGCTGGAACCTCGACGACACCGCGATCGGCCAGCAAATCGAACGGCTTGGCGCGCCACTCGACTATATTTCTCCCATGCTGTATCCGTCCGGCTTCACTTGGGGGCTGCCGGGGTTGACCGACCCGGTCGCCGATCCCGGCCAGATTGTCAGGCGCTCCCTGACAAAGGCGGTGCATCGCACCCACCTGCCAGGCGTGCGTTTCCGCCCGTGGCTGCAAGCCTTTCGCGACTATGCGTTCGATCATCGCGTGTTTGACGCGGCGGCAATCAGTCCGCAGGTAAACGCCGCTGATGCCGCCGACTCCGATGGATGGATGTTATGGAACCCACACAATCACTACAACGCCGCAGATCTGCCAAGCCGTTGATCGGTACACTCAAACGCTGGGCACTGTTGCTTGGCTTCGCGATGGCGACGGCAATGGCTACGCAGATCGCGGATGCCGCCGAGATCGATGCGGCGACGCGCCTGCAAGTCGCCGGGATCGTCGAGGGACAGATTGCCGCCGGACGTATTCCGGGCGCCGTCATCCTGATCGGGGACGCCAGGCATGTATTCTATCGCCAGGCCTTTGGACAACGGGCGACGACGCCCTCCTCTGAACCGATGACGCTGGACACCGAGTTCGATCTCGCGTCGTTGACCAAGGTCATCTCGACCACCACAGCGGTGATGCAACTGGCCGAAACGGGCCGTATCAACCTGAACGCACCCGTTGCGCAGTATTGGCCGGCCTTTGCGTCATTCGGCAAAAACGCAGTGACGGTGCGTGACCTGCTTGCGCATACCTCCGGGCTGCCACCAGACCTGCCTGCACGCCCCCCGCAAGCCGGCCGGGAAGCCGTATTGAGCGCGATCGCGGCGCAGCGTCCGCGCAGCGCGCCCGGTGAACGTGTCATCTACAGCGATCTTAATTTTGTGGTGCTTGGCGAACTGGTCGAGCGCATCACCCACCTGCCGCTTGACGCGTATTGCCAGGTGCATATCTTCGGCCCACTGGCTATGCGCGACACCGTCTTCCTGCCGGACGCCGAACGAGCGGCACGCAGCGCACCGACCATCGTCAACCAGGCCGGCATCCTGCGCGGACACGTGCACGATCCGACGGCCCAATGGATGGGCGGCGTTTCGGGTAACGCGGGGCTGTTTTCCACCGCAGACGACCTCGCCCGCTTCGCGCAGATGATGCTCAACGACGGGCGCGCGGGCACCGTGCGTATTCTGCGGCCAGAGAGCATCGCCGCACTTTCGGCGGCGTCCTCACCGCTCGCGGCCACGCCGTGGCGCGGCCTCGGCTGGGAACTGGCCGCACCGTTCGTGCAGAATCATGACCGCCTGCCGCCGATTGGCGTCATCGGCCACACCGGCTACACCGGTACGGGTCTGTGGATCGATCGGGTAACAGGCCAATTCATTGTTATCCTGACCAACCGTGTGTACCCGAACGACCGCGGTGATGCTCGCCCGCTTCGTGCGCAGTTGCTCGCGTTGCTGGCAAGCCGGGCCGCGCCTGTGAGCGCTGCACAAATCGGTCGGTCGTTACCGTCAGCGTTGCCGGCGCTGCGTGAAGCCAATCGCCTGCCGACCTCAACGGGACCCGTGCAGGCCGGCATTGACGTGTTGGAGGCGCAGCAGTTTGCACCGCTCGCCGGCCTGCGCGTGGGTTTGATCACCAATCGCAGCGGCTTTGACGCCGAAGGCAGACGCACCGTCGACGTACTCGCGCATGCACCAGGCGTTACCCTGGCGGCGCTGTTCTCGCCGGAACACGGGCTTGATACCGATGTGGACGAACGGGTCGGCGACACACGCGACGCGGCGACGGGCCTCACCGTACACAGCCTGTACGGCGCAACGCAGCGCTTCCCGGTGGAGTCACTTCATGGGCTGGATGCGCTGATCTTTGACATACAAGACGCCGGCGTGCGCTTCTTCACCTATGAAACGACGCTCGGTTACGCACTGGAAGCCGCCGCGGCGCGAGGCATTCCGCTGTTTGTGCTGGACCGGCCCGACCCGCTGGGTGCGCAGCGCTTCGGCGGACCGGTGCTGGACAGCGGCCATGAATCCTTCACTGGCTATTTCCCCGCGCCGCTTCAGCCCGGCATGACGGTCGGCGAACTGGCGAACCTGTTCAATCGCAACAAACACATTGGCGCGGATTTGCGCGTGGTGCCGATGCAGGGCTACCTACGCACAATGACCTTTGCCGACACCGGCCTGGGTTGGGTGCCGCTATCGCCGAACCTGCGCACGCTGTCCCAACTCGACCTGTACCCGGATGTCGGTTTGCTCGAAGGCGCAAATGTGAGTGTCGGGCGTGGCACACCGCATCCGTTTGAGTGGCTCGGCGCGCCGTGGATCGACGCACGCCGGCTCGCCACCGCGCTGAATGCGCTCGATGCGGGCGCGCATTTCGAGCCGGTCGACTTCGTCCCCACCGAGTCCAACTGGCACGGCCAACTCTGTCATGGTGTGAGCATCACTCGCGACGCGGCCCCCGATCGACATCCTGTGGCAAACCTGGGACTGTCGCTGCTCGCCACACTGCACGCGCTCTACCCCGACAGATTCAACCTTGCGGCGACCCACGGTTCGGTCGGTTCGCAAACCGTGTGGCAAGCGATTCAGGACGGCGTAAGAGCGGATGCGGCGCAAACACTCGACGCCGCGGCGCTTGCGCACTTCGCCACACTGCGGCAGCAGAACCTGCTCTATTGAGCGTGCGCGCAGACGTCAATCCCTATCAACGTTAAAGGAGAAGCGCGAAGGCCGAATCATGAACACGGTATTAGTCGGTCGTGGTGTACGGCAAACAAGGCGATGAAGAGATTGCCCAGACCGAGTTTGAGACCATCAACGGCGCGCTGTCGGCGGACCTGTACACGATCTGGGGCAATTCCAATCCGAAAGTCTTGAAGTCCAGATAAGGGAGACAAAAGAAGGTGCGCAGGCACCTAATGCCGATCAGTTAAGCGGTAATGCGATCTGTAGCAGCTGGCGAAGCCTGCGTTCGGCGGCGAAGCCGTCGTGAAATCAGCCAACGCGGCGCATCAGAAACACCTCGTGCGCAGGTTTTACGACGGCTGCGCCGCCGAACGCAGGCTTCTCCAGCTGCTACAGACCGACATTCAGGTTTTAGCCAGTCAGCTTCACCGCAGTTGCGATCTCTTCCCTGAAACCCGGCGATGTCATGTGATCGAGGCGGCACGTACGCTAAGCGAACGCACCGCCCCAATATTGCTCAGTCAGTTAGCCGTGCGTCGCTCCCGGCCAGCCCGCCTGATGCAAGGCTTTGAGCAGCGTCTCGGCATCCAGCCCCGGCACCGCATGCCCGTTGCCTTCGGCGGTGTCGGCGGCCAGCAAGGCATTGATGATGGCTTCTTCCACGGCTTCAGTGGCGGCCAGGAACAACTCGCTGATGTGGTCGTTGTTGACCATGCTCAGGTTGTCGGTGGTTGGCGCGCGCTTACTCTCGTAAGCAGCCGGTGGCACGTGTTGATTGCCGGTGGCGAAGGCAATGAAAATGTCACCGCTGTGGTCTTCATTACCGCCGCCGGTACGGGCGAGGCCAAGGCTGGCACGCTGCGCCAGGCGCGTGCATTGGTGCGGCAGCAACGGCGCATCGGTGGCCAGGCAAACGACGATCGAGCCCATGCCCGGATGCGGCAGTGACGCTTTGAGAAACGGCGAGTCGACCTGTTCCATGTAGCGTCCGACGGGGTAGCCATCGACGCGCAATTCATTGCGGATGCCGTGGTTAGCCTGGACGATGGCGCCAACGGTCCAGCCGCCCTGGGCAGCGTTCAGACGCCGTGAAGCCGTGCCGATCCCGCCCTTGAATTCATGACAGATCATGCCGCTGCCACCTCCCACCGCGCCTTCAGTGACCGGGCCGCTCACCGCCGAGCGCAGGGCTTCGGCCACGTGTTCGGGTTTCACATGAAAGCCGTTGATGTCGTTGAGCAAGCCGTCGTAGGTCTCCAGCACCACGGGCATGTTCCAGTAGAGCCGCCCGTCATCCGGTTGCTGCTCACGGTCCAGCACAATCAGCGCATCGCGCACCACACCCAGGCTGTGGGTGTTGGTGAAGGCGATCGGGCTGGTCAACAGTCCCGCCTCGCGAATCCACTCCAGACCGGTGGCATCGCCGTTGCCGTTCAGCACATGGACGCCGGCGAAGCACGGTTGCTGGCTGGTGGAACCGGCACGCGGTTCGATCAGGGTGACGCCGGTCAGGATGTCACGGCCGTTGGCGGTGCGTCCTCGCACATTGCTGTGGCCGACCCGTACGCCCGGCACATCGGTGATGGCGTTGAGGGGACCCGGTTGCAGTTGGCCGAACTGGATGTTCAGATCGCGAGCACGCGGTTTCATCGTGTCTTTCATCATCTGTCTCTTGTTTGACTTGTTTCAGGAAAAGGATTGGTGAGTCAGCAGCAGAGCCGCGTCTGCCAATCAAGCGCCGGTCTTGACTGTGTTCCAGGTGCGGGTACGCACGCGCTCCATCTTCAGCGGGAGTGGTTCAAGCGGAAATAGCGTGTCCAACACCTCTTTGGACGGATACACCCCGGGGTTGTCGCGGATTTTCTGCTCGACAAGCGCGGTGGCATCCTTGTTGGCGTTCGGATAGCTCAGGTAGTTGGATGACTCAGCGATGACTTCGGGGCGCAGCATGTAGTTGATGAACGCTAACCCTTGTTCCGGGTCCGGCGCATCGTTGAGCTGCACCAGACTCTCCACCCACACCGGGGCACCTTCACGTGGAATGCTGTAGACCAGGTGGCGTCCACTGCCAGCAAGTTCGGCCGCTTTTTGTGCATCAGAGACCCCCCCGGCCCAGCCGAGCACAACACAGACGTTGCCATTGGCCAAATCAGAGATGAACTTGGAAGAATCGAAGTAGGCGATATGGGGACGCAGTTTCAGCAGCAGTTCCTGGGCTTTTTTGTAATCCTCCGGGTTCTGGCTGTTGTAGGGCAGTCCAAGGTAGTGCAACGCGATGGGAATGATCTCGCTAGGGGCGTCAAGCATGGCCACGCCGCATTGACTCAGCTTGGCCAGGTTTTCTTCCTTGAAAATCAGGTCCCAGGAATTAACCGGCGCATCCGGGCCGAGGATCGATTTAACCTTGTCCGCGTCATAGCCGATGCCCGTGGTACCCCACAGATAAGGGGCCGCATAGCTGTTTCCGGGATCGTTGGTCTGCAACTTGGCGAGGATGGCAGGGTCGAGATGGGACCAGTTGGGTAACTTGCTGCGATCCAGCTTCTTGAGCACACCCGCCTTGATCAGGTTCGGTAGCAGGTCGGCACTGGCGACCACTACGTCATAGCCACTTCGCCCTGCCATCAGTTTGCTTTGCATGACGTCGCTGTTGTCGAACACATCGTAAACAGCGCTGACGCCCGCTTCTTTCTGGAAGTCTTTCACCGTGTTCGGGGCAATGTAGTCATACCAGTTGTAGATATGAACACTGGGCTTGGCAGCGTCATCGGCCTCGGCGCAGACCAGGCCGAAACTGAACAGTGAGGCCAGCGCGAAATGCATGTAACGAGTCGGTTTCATCGGGATGCTCCAGAGCGTCAGTACCGGGTCCAAGGACACCCGCACTGCTCCTGCTAGTGTGTGAATTATTGTTGTGGTTGGGATGAAATCAGGGGATCAGTAGTTCACGCAGACCCTCTTCGTGCTCAATCTGCTCGCCTGGAAGGAGCAGGCGGCGGTCACTGAGGTAGTCATAGTCGCGGCGGGCCGTGCGCAGCAGGTCGAGGTCCAGCTCTACCACCTGACGGCACTCTGCGCGCCCTGCTTCGAACAGCGTGCGCCCGAAGGGATCGATTGCTGTACTCCCACCGGCAAAAACCAGGCCTTCATCACCGTCGCCAACGCGATTGACCATCACCGCGAATGCCTGGTTTTCCTGAGCGCGAGCCATGATCGCGGTGCGGTGGACAGGGCCGTAGGGATCCATATTGCCGTTAGTAACCAGGATCAGCTCGGCACCGAGTTGACCGAGGGCTCGGGCACTTTCCGGCAACTCAATGTCGTAGCAGATCAGCAGTCCAACACGGACGCCCTTCCAGAGCGCGGTGGCGTAGCGGTCTCCCGGCTGGAACACGCCGCGTTCCGAAGGCCAAAGGTGAGTCTTGCGATAGCTCAAGGCGATCCCTTCCGGGGTTACCAGCAGGGAGGTGTTGTAGAAGGTGCCGGAGTCATTTTCAGCCATGCCGACCACCACCGAGACGTTCCGCTCATTTACGGCTCGCTGCACAGCCTGAACACTGGGTCCGTCCAGGGGCTCGGCGACTTCGGCGAGCTGTCGCGCGCTGGCGAATCCCATCAACTGGGTTTCTGGAAATATCAGCAGATCGGTATCATCTGCACAGGTAGCGATGGCCTGCAAGGTACGCTCTAGGTTATAAGCGGTGTCGCCATCGCGACCGGTAAGTTGTACGAGTTCAATCTTCATCGGTGATCCTTTCACGTGTATGTGGGCTCGCCAAACTGCACAGCACCCGCCAGGGCTGGATGGAGTATGGAGAGCCACAGAATGGAAAGTAATCACATCGATGGGGTAACCCCGTATGGGTAGAAACGTGAGCATGACCTTGCAGGACATGGCCTGGCACCAGGCGATTGGCAGGCTGATTGAAGCGCTTGACCGTCCTGGTTTCTGGCTGTCCCTGGTGCGTCTGCTGGACCGATACATTCCGGTGGACAGCTGGGTCGTGCTGATTTTCAGCAATGGGCGGCCGCAGGTGCTCGCCGAATGCCCTGGCAAGGATGGCGGGCCGGACCCGCTCTTTCAGGACTACCTCAAAGGCCTGTACCTGCTCGACCCCTTTTACCAGGCCAACCGGGAAGCACCGCAGAACGGTTTATTCTGGCTTGTTGATGTGGCGCCGGAGTGCTTCGAACAGACCGACTACTACCAACGCTATTTCCGCCTCAATGTGGTTGCCGACGAAGTGCACATCAACGTCCAGCTGGACGCAGAACGCACCCTCAGCCTGTCGCTGGGAAGCGAGGGCCGCTTCAGTCCAGAGCAGATCGCCTTGCTCAGCCTCATCCAGTCCTGGGTCGCCGCCCTGATGCGTCAGCGCATGGCGTTCGAACGAGAGGTACCGGAGCAGCCCCCGGCGCCGACACCACGCTGGCAGAACTGGCTGGATGCCACTGACCAGCAGTTGGACTCGCCGCTCTCTGCCCGCGAACTGGAAGTGGGTCGGCTAATGCTCAGCGGCTGCTCGAACAAGGAGATCGCGCGCAAGCTGGCGATTTCCGCCGAGACCGTGAAGGTCCACCGCAAGCACATGTACAGCAAACTCGGGATTAAATCCCAGACCGAGCTGTTCTCACTGTTTCTGAACGCGCAGAGCTGAGGTCGCCGTTATCGAGGGACGGTTGCGGTATTGAGTTTTCCGCAACTTTATGTCGAGATGAGGCTGAATGGAAAAAGTCAAAAATACAGTTTTCAGCCTGTTATGCAGTAGCGCATTCTTTGATCTTTAGTCTGTCTACTCCTCATGATCTGGGTAACGCCCACATGAAAACGGTCACAGCCCTTCTTGCCTGTCTGGTCACTGCCAGTATGTTCGCGGTGACGAGCACCTGTGCGAACGCAGCGTCCTTCAAGACCAGCTTCGACTGCGCCACGGCAAGGGCGTCCATCGAAAAGCTGATCTGTCGCGATTCGCAACTCGCGCAGATGGATATCGAATTGACGCGTCTTTATCGCCTGGCACTCACGGATGAACATTCAGTACCGCGTCCAGACAAAGTCATGATCGACCAGCAGTTCTGGATCGACGCCCGCAATCAGTGTGCCTCCGATCGGGAGCCCAAGACGTGCACGATCCGCAGTTATGCCGAGCGCGCCCATCAACTACGCCAAGGCTCGGCCATTGTGCGAACCAAGGACCCGGACAGACTCACCGAAGGCCCTCTGGCTTTTCGTTGTACAGGGTTTAACGCGCTGATTGCCGCCACCTTCTTTACCACGCAACCGGGTGTCGTGTACCTGAAATGGGCGAACACCTCGATCACCCTGAACCAGGTGCCGAGTGATTCCGGAACCCAATACACGGGCAAGGATTCCCTCGGGAACTATCGCTTCTGGCAAGACGGTGATGTGGTCCTTTTCCAGAAACCTGGCTCAGCGCAAATGAGTTGTACTGCCGAGCCGGTAGGCTGATTTACCGCGCATAACAATCGATGCGGCCCCCGGTTCACAGGAAAGCCGCATCGACTCAACGGGTGTGCTTCATTTGTCGTCCGGTTTTTCTGACGATTGTGCGCGACTCTCCATGTTTTCCTCGGCGTTGGGCGGTGTTGGAACACTGCCAGGCGTGAACACGTGAGTCAGCAATTCCCGGGCATCGATTTCGACGACACCCGGCACCGTGCGGGCCAGAGCAACAGCCTGCTCACACTGTTTATGGGTGTTGACGCGACCGCTCAACGCCACTGTACCCGCATAGGTTTTGACATGGATCTGCAGGCCAAGGGACGGCTCGCCCAGTGCCAGGGCCGACTTCACCCGGGCGGTAATCCACGCGTCGTGAGCGACTGTTTCCAGTTGATCAGAGTAATGCTTAAAGGATTGAAGTTTCATGGCAGACCCCTCTCTCGAATCACAGACACAAACACCTATTAAGTATAGTTCGGCGTCAGGATGTTCAGCGTTTGACTGACAGATCGGTCTGGGTCATGCGACTGCGGATGGTAAAGACCCCATCTCCCGAGAGAATGGCGCTGCGAGCAAACAACCTGCCACTCTCCCAGTTCGAAAGCCCCAGTTCTGGCTTGTTCAGCGCGTACTGGCCATCGACCCAGCGGGTGATGCCGTTGCCGACAAAAGGTGCGTTGACCGCGTTGTAGAAACGTTCATGCGCGACACCGTCTTCACTGATCAGCGACACGGTAAATTGCGGGCTGTAGCGATTGAACAAGGCGATCGCCGTGTCCAGGTCGTCGACGATCTTCAGGCTGACTTCCGGGGTTTCCTCCCATTCCCATTCGCGGCCCAGCTGATCTTCGGGCAGTGGCTCGGCCAACGCTTCGGTCTGGTAGCCGTCGGCACGGTAGACGTCGACCGTTTCGGTCAGCCAATTGCCAGGCAAATATGATTCGCTGCCCTCGACGATGTGCAACTTGCAGCCCTCTTCCCGGGTGGCGCCCGCCTGTCGCAAGGCGTCCAGAAACAGCGGCACCAGTTCGGCCGCGCGATCGCGGTGAATCAGGCAGACATTCAGGGTGTTGCAGACTTTGCGGTCCAGGGAATGGCGCACCACAGCGGCGAAACGCTTGGCGTCGGCGTCCTTATCGGCAATCAACCAGGCGCCACCGGTGCCGTGCAGGCTGACGGCGGTGCCCGCCTGCTGCGCGATGCTGCCCAGTTGACTGACGGCGCGACCCGAACCACGGGCCACGGCCAGCGACAGACGCCGGTCGGCGAACATCGCCCAACCAGCGGCGTGGTTGACGCTTTCCACCAGCGACACTGCGCCCGCCGGCAACCCGGCGTCACTCAGTGCCGGGTTCAATGCGTGAGTGACGATGGCTTGCGCCGTGCCCAACGCATCGCTGCCAATGCGCAGCACGGCGGTGTTGCCGGTGCGCAATACGCCAGCGGCATCGGCGAAGACGTTTGGCCGGCCTTCGAAGACGAATGCGACAATGCCCAGGGGCGAGACCACTTGCTCGACTTTCCAGCCGTCATGCTCTACGCAACTGATGACTTTGCCGCGCGTGGCTGACGCATCGCGCCAGGCCCGCAGGCCGGCGATCATGTCACGGCGCATGCGCTCATCGGCGAGTAACCGCGTGGTCGAACGTCCACGCGAGATGGCCCACTCGATGTCGGCCAGGTTGGCAGCCTCGATCAAGGCCCAGCAATCCGGATTCTCCAGACGCTGGGCAAAGCAGTCGAAGAACGCGCTGATCGCCTGGTCCGACACAGCGGACATCGCCGTAAAGGCCGCTTCGGCCCGCTCGATCGCCACCGCCGCCGCTTTCTGGTCGGCGACGGGAACCAGCAACAATTCGCCACTGACCTGTTCCACCAGAAGGTGGTCGCCGGGCTGAAAACGCGCCGCCAGTTCGGGGCTGACCACAGAGACACGATTACCGGCAAACGGGATCGGCGTGCCAGCGATTAGACGTTCGAGCGCAAGAGACATGAAGCGGTTTCACCATGCAGGGGGCGGTTGGAAAATGTATAGGAAAAGCCATTCACCGTCATCAGCCAGCCACCGGCTGCGGCGCCCCCCTCCTGCCTGGAAGATTGAGTCAGGTGCCCAGCGGCTTACGGGGTGTCGTCCACCCATTGCCAGAACAACTGATAGCCGACCGCAAGCACCACCGGCCCGATGAATAGCCCGATGATCCCACCCGTGACCATGCCGCCCAAGGCGCCGATCAGCACCACCGGCATCGGCACATCGACTCCGCGCCCCAACAGCAACGGCTTGAGTACGTTATCGACCAGCCCGGCGACGAACACGTAGATGGCAAAGATGATGGTCGCCGTGCTGGCCCCTTCAGTGGCAAACACAAACGCAATCACGGGCACCGTAATCAGCGTCGCCGGCAGCTGCAAGATGCCGAGCAACAACACCCCCAACGCCAGCAAACCGGCCCCCGGCACCCCCTTGATCACGAACCCGACACCCACCAGCAGCATCTGAATGAAGGCGATGCCCACCACGCCCAACGCGACCGCCCGGATTGTTGCCGTGCACAGTGCGGCGATTGTCGGCCCTTTGTCCGGACCGCTGACGCGCGAGGCGATCTGCACAGCGCTGCGGCTACCCGCTTCACCATAGGCCATGAAGATGCCGGCAATTATCAAGGCAAAGATAAAGGTGAGAAACCCCATGCCGACACCGGCAATCTTGCTTAGCAGGGTCAGGCTGACGTCTTTTATTTGCGGTAAGTACTTCTGTGTCAGCCCCGGCAGATCATTTGAGGCTTGCAGCCAAATACCGGACAGACGCTTACCCACCAACGGCAAGCCGGCGATTGAATCGGGCGGTGGAGCAATTTGAAAATCGCCTGCCTTGACCGTGCTCATCGTATTCTGGACCGAGTCTGCGATCGAGGTCCCCAACAGGTAGATCGGCACCATGAGAATAATGATGGAGATCAACACAATCAGTGTGGCAATACGCCCTTCTTTGTGGCCCAGCGGGCCCATGAGCTGCTTTTGCAGGGGATAAAGGGTGATCGCAAGGATCACCGACCACAGCATCAAGTCACGGAACGGACGGAATATCTCGAAGCAGAACAGCACCAGAACGACAATCAGCCCGGCGCGAATAAGGACATTGAGCAGGTCTCGGGAGAAGGATTTTTCAGGCGTAGACGAGGGCACCATGCTGCCTCCTTGCAGGTCGCTGCAAAGGTTTGGGATCGGTTTGCCCAGCATAGACGCCAAATACGCAGCGTGACGGTTCAACGCAGCTTTAGCGGATCGACCATTTCAGCCGCGATGGCCATGCCCACCAGGTCCGGCAACGTATTGGCCTGCATGCGCTTCATCACGCGCGAGCGGTACAGGTCGACGGTTTTTGCACTCACGCCCAGTTGCTCGGCGATTTCGCGGGTGGTGTAACCCTGCACCAGCGGCAGCAACACATCGCGCTCCCGTGGTGTCAGTGTGAGCAGACGCGCCTGCAAGGCGTCGTGGCCCTGGTTACCGGAGCGGTTGCTCGCGCAGTTGCTGAGTGCCTGCTGCACGCTGTCCAGCAGCAACTGCTCGTTATAGGGTTTCTCGATGAAGTCATGGGCACCGGCCTTGAAGGCGCGCACCACAATCGGCACGTCCGCGTGCCCGCTGACGAAGATAATCGGCAGGTTCAACTCACGCACACGCATTTCTTCCTGGACGTTCAACCCCCCCATGCCCGGCATGCGCACATCCAGCAGCACACAGGCATCGAGCGTGGCATCACAGGCATTGAGAAACTCGACGCCACTGGTAAACGGCAACGCCTTGAGCCCGACCGACTCCAGCAGCCAAACCGTTGAATCGAGCATTCCCTGGTCATCGTCGACCACGTACACCACGTGCTCCGTCACACCTGCCATTGCATTATTCCTGTTGTTGTTTTGGTGGGCCGGCGAGCGGCAAGCGGCAACCCATCAGCAGCCCGACAGACTGACGCCGGGCCTGCAATTCGCCACCGAACCCTTCGATGATGCTGCGACTCATGGACAAGCCAAGCCCCAGGCCGTCGGCCTTGCTGGTATAGAACGGGGTAAATATCTGCTCCAGTTCGGACTCGCTGACGCCCGGCCCCTGGTCTTGCACACTGATTTCCACCGTTGCGCCACCGCCCTGCTCCGCCGCCATCACAATCAGCGAAGGCAGCCCCGGATGTTGTTCGCGATTGGCATCGATGGCATTGCGCAGCAGATTGAGCAGCACCTGCTCCAGCAACACCCGGTCGGCATAAACGGGCGGCAGATTATCCGGCAGTCGATCCTCGATTGTCACTTGGCAATTGCTCGCTTCCCAGGCACATAAACGCACCGCCTCGCGGGCGACGTCGGTAAAATTCAGGGCCTGCATGCGCCGCTGCCCCTTGCGCAGAAACGCCCGCAACCGCTTGATCACTTCCGAGGCATGGGTGGCGTGATGGGTGATGCGTTGCAGTCCTTGCGCCACGCGTTCGGCCGCTTGAGGATTGGAGTCGAGTGTCTGTAAGTAACGCTGGCTGGCATTGGCATAATTGACCACGGCCGCCAACGGCTGGTTGATTTCGTGGGCGATGCCTGAGGCGAGTTCACCCAACGTGACCAATCGCGCGGTGTGCGCCAGTTCGTCCTGATGGCGGCGCTGCTGCACTTCGCGCAGTTCACGCTCGGTCATGTCCCGCGCCACCAGCGAGTAATAGCGCTCACCACCCGCCGAACGGTGCGCCAGCAACACCAGCGACACCGGCACGGACGTGCCACCACCCGGTGGTTGCAAGCGTGCATCGGTGCTCCAGACACCCTCACGTTCGGCGCTGCTCCAGCCGTCCCGTTGCAAACGTGTCAGGTCGGCGCTGGCGAATAACTCGGCCAGTTCCGGCATCGGTTGTTGCTCGTCGATCCCGAGGATGCGCCGCGCCGCCGGGTTAAGGTAAGTGACCTGCCCCTCGGGGTCGATGAACAACACCGGGTCGGTATTGGCCTCGACCACTTCAGCCAGGCGACGCTTGTTCTCTTCGGCCTGCACACGGGCGGTGATGTCCCGGGAGACGCTGACCACTTCGACGACCGCGCCAGTATAGGTTTCGCGGATCGCCCGGCTGGCGGTTTCGAACCACAGGTAATGCCCGGCACGATGACGGATGCGATACGTCATGGTGTGATAGCCGTCCTGCTCCAACGCGTCCCGCGCGCGCTGCACCAGGATGGCGAGGTCCTGGCCATGGAACAAACCCTGGGCCATTTTGCCGCGCAGTTCTTCGGGCCAATAGCCGAGCAACGTCCAGGACGCGGGTGACGCATCAAGAAAGCGCCCGTCCGGTGTATGCCGGGAAATCAGGTCGGTGGTGTTCTCGATGATCAGCCGATACAGCCGTCGTGCCGTGGCCGCTTCACGCTCGGCCAGCACTTGTACCGTGGCATCGCGGCAGCGCGCGAGCACGCGGTTGTCCTGGGGATCGGGAATAAACGTCCAGATCAGGATCCGCGTTTCGAATTGAGCCTCGACGCCTTCGATGGCGCGTTGCTGGTCCAGGCACGCGCGCACCAGCACCCGGTGATTCACCGGTAGAAAGCCCAGCACTTCAGTCAGCGGTTTTTCAGCGAGCAATGCCAGCAGCGCCGCGTTGAACTCCAGCGGTCGGCCCTGTGCATCGAGTAACAGGCTCGGTTGCGGATCGTGCCCCAACAGCGGTGAGCCGCGCAGCATGCCATTGACGCTACTCAGCAAGGTGGTCAGCAAGTCCTGCACCCAACCCAACCAATCGAAACTTACGCCCTCGCACACTTCTACCAGCAACAACCCTGCCTGCCCTGGCTGTAACGCCAGATTAAACACCTGGCCATGGCTGATCGCGGCCCGGCGCAACCGACCCGACAGCCAGCAATCGAGTTGACGGACTTTCGCCAGGTCCAGCCGCCCGGCCTCAACCAATCCATCGAACAGCAACTGATCACTGGCCAGCGTCGGCTCACCCTGGCCGGGTGGGAAGTGCTGGGCGGAGCCTTCATGGCTGTAAATCCGCGCTTGGGGTTGCCAGCTCAGATAAACCGCCCGGCGCACCTCGGGACACTCCTGCAACGCACGGCACAAGGCATCGGCCCGAGCAGCCAGCGGCATACCCTCGCGCTGCAGGCGCAACCAACTGTGCAATCGAACGGGAGTCAGGGTCATCACAGGTCCGCTTCGTCAGGGAAGATAAGGATATACCGACCTTAGCAATATGACTGTAGTCATTTAGATCAGAAAGAATCAAATATAGTAGTTATTCTATACGATATAGGTTGTACTTCCATATCCATTGGCAGCTGTTATATAAAGCACACCGGACATAAAAGGTGACCTCAGCGGCTAAGCTGAAAGGCCACCGATAGAGCTAACAATCAGCCACCGAGTACCCGTCATGTCGATCTATGAACAAGGGCTAGGCCCTACGGCTGTCAATCACATTGCCTTGTCTCCGCTCAGCTTCATCGAGCGTACCGCCAGCGTTTACCCGAACTACCCCGCCGTCATCCACGGCTCGATTCGCCGCACGTGGGCGCAGACCTACACCCGTTGCCGCCGCCTGGCCTCGGCGTTGGCCGGTCGCGGCATCGGCCAGAACGACACCGTGGCGGTGATGCTGCCCAATATTCCAGAGATGCTTGAAGTGCATTTCGGCGTGCCGATGATTGGCGCCGTGCTCAACCCGCTCAACGTGCGCCTGGATGCCGAAGCCATTGCCTTCATGCTGCAGCATGGCGAGGCCAGGGTGCTGATCACCGACCGTGAGTTCCATAGCGTGATTCACGCTGCGATCGGCATGCTGGATCATCCGCCGCTGGTCATCGACGTCAACGACCCAGAGTACGGCGAAGGTCAGGCCGTCAGCGACCTGGACTATGAAGCGTTGCTCGCTGAAGGCGACCCGGACTTCGCCTGGCATTGGCCGGAAAACGAATGGCAAGCCATCTCGCTGAACTACACCTCCGGCACCACCGGCAACCCGAAAGGCGTGGTCTACCACCATCGCGGCGCTTACCTGAATTCATTGGGCAACCAGATGACCTGGTCCATCGGCAACCATCCGGTGTACCTCTGGACGCTGCCGATGTTCCATTGCAACGGCTGGTGCTACCCATGGACTATCACGGCGCTGGCCGGTGTGCACGTGTTCCTGCGCCGCGTCGATCCGCAGAAAATCCTCACGCTGATCCGTGAACACCAGATCACTCACCTGTGCGGCGCGCCGATCGTGCTCAACGCGCTGGTTAACATGCCGGAATCGGCGAAAGCAGCCATCGACCACCCGGTCAACGCCATGGTCGCAGGCGCCGCACCGCCGGCCAAAGTGATTGGCGCTGTAGAGGAAATGGGCATCAAGGTCACACACGTCTATGGCCTGACCGAAACCTATGGCCCGGTGACGCTATGCGCCTGGCATGCCGAATGGGATGAGTTTTCCCTGGATGAGCGGGCACAGATCAAATCCCGTCAGGGCGTGCGTTACCCGACGCTCGAAGGCGTAATGGTCGGCGACTCCACGACACTGGAACCCACCCCGCGTGACGGTCAGACCATCGGCGAGATCTTCATGCGCGGCAACACCGTGATGAAGGGCTACCTGAAAAACCCGACCGCCACCGCTGAAGCCTTCGACGGCGGCTGGTTCCATACCGGCGACCTGGCGGTCTGTCATCCGGACGGGTATGTCGAGATCAAGGACCGACTCAAAGACATCATCATCTCCGGCGGCGAGAACATTTCCACCATCGAACTCGAAGGCGTGCTCTATCGCCACCCGGGCGTGATGGAGGCGGCAGTGGTTGCACGTCCCGATGAGAAATGGGGCGAAACGCCTTGCGCCTTCATCACCTTGAAAGCCGATCACCAGGACGTGCGCGAGGCGGACATCATCAGTTTCTGCCGCGAACACCTGGCCGGCTTCAAAGTCCCACGCACCGTGATCTTCACCCTGTTGCCGAAAACGTCCACCGGCAAGATTCAGAAATACGTTCTGCGCGACAGGGCCAAAGCCCTCTAACCCGAACGTGAATTTCATCCACCCGGCGGCTGGTGCTTTACCTGCCGCTTCGGGTTCGTGCAGGCCAGCCTCGGTGTCGCCAGCGCTTCCAGTCATTGATTGAAATGGCACGGCCCGCTCAAGTGCACCGTGTTTATCGCACAACCGTCCATTGAGGTTTACGTCATGCCCCAATTCAACGCCCCGCTGCGCGACATGCGCTTTGTCCTGCATGAAGTATTTGACGCCCCGGCCTTGTGGGCGCGGTTGCCGGCCCTGGCCGACACCGTCGATGCCGATACCGCCGACGCGATTCTTGAGGAAGCGGCGAAAGTCACCAGCCACCTGATCGCGCCGTTGAACCGCAGTGGCGACGAAGAAGGCGCGCATTGGGTTTACGGTGAGGTCACAACCCCCGTGGGGTTCAAGCAGGCCTATGCCACCTACATCGAAGGCGGATGGGTGGGCCTGTCCGGCAACACCGAATTCGGCGGCATGGGCATGCCCAAGATGCTGGCCGTGCAGTTTGAAGAAATGCTCTACGGCGCCAACTCGAGCTTTGCGCTGTATTCGGCACTGAGCTCCGGGGCCTGCCTGGCGCTGGATGCCCACGCCAGTGAGCCCCTTAAAAACCTGTACCTGCCGCCAATGTATGAAGGCCGCTGGGCCGGTTCCATGTGCCTGACCGAAGCCCATGCCGGCACTGACCTGGGAATTATCCGCACCCGCGCCGAACCTCAGGTCGATGGCAGCTACAGCCTCACCGGCAGCAAGATCTTTATCACCGGTGGCGATCAGGACCTGACTGAAAACATCATCCATCTGGTGCTGGCCAAACTGCCGGACGCGCCTGCCGGCCCCAAAGGCATCTCGCTGTTTGTGGTCCCCAAAGTGCTGGTCAATGCCGACGGTTCCCTCGGTCATGCCAACGCCGTGAGTTGCGGTTCGATCGAACACAAAATGGGCATCAAGGCTTCGGCCACTTGCGTCATGAATTTCGACGGCGCCAGCGGTTGGCTGGTCGGCGAAGCCAATAAAGGCCTGGCGGCGATGTTCACCATGATGAACTACGAACGCCTGTCCATCGGCATTCAGGGCATCGGTTGTGCCGAGGCGTCTTATCAGAGCGCTGTGCGCTATGCACGCGAACGCGTTCAAAGCCGCGCACCAACCGGTGCCATCGCGCCCGATAAAGTGGCCGATCCGATCATCGTCCACCCCGATGTGCGACGCATGCTGTTGAGCATGAAGGCGATGACCGAAGGCGGCCGCGCGTTCGCCAGTTATGTCGGCCAGCAACTCGATCTGGCGAAGTTTTCAGCTGACGACCAGGAGCGCGACACTGCCCAGACCCTGGTCGCCCTGCTGACACCTGTTGCCAAGGCCTTCTTCACCGACACCGGTCTGGAAAGCTGCATCAACGGCCAGCAAGTGTTCGGTGGCCATGGCTATATCCGCGAATGGGGCCAGGAACAACGGGTCCGTGACGTGCGTATCGCGCAGATCTACGAAGGCACCAACGGCATCCAGGCACTGGATCTGCTCGGGCGCAAAGTGCTGGCTGACAATGGCGTCGCCCTGCGTCAGTTCACCGCTGAAATCCGCCATTTCGCTCATCAGCCTGACGCGCCCTACAGCGCTCAGCTGTTCGACGCGGTGCAACGCCTGGAGGACCTGAGCGACTGGTTGCAGGAGCGGGCCACCACCAATCGCAATGAAGTCGGCGCTGCCTCGGTGGAGTATTTGCATCTGTTTGGTTACGTCGCCTACGCCTGGCTTTGGGCGCGCATGGCCCAGGTCGCGCAAAAAAAACACAGCGACGACCCTGAGTTTTACGGCGCGAAGATCGCCACCGCCGACTTCTACATCCACCGCCTGCTGCCGCGCATTTTGAGTCTGGAGCAATCCATTCGCGCCGGCAGTGGCTCGTTGTATGGCTTGAGTGCCGAACAGTTCTAACCGATCTGGTGAGTCAGTTCAGGCTTCACAAAGGGGGACTCGGTCAACGGTGGGAGCGAGCCTGCTCGCGAAGGCGCCCTCAAGGGCACCAAAGATGAGAGTAGGATAAGATGCCTGCAAACCAGGCTCGCCACGAGACGCCCCGCATGACAGATAACAGTCGGAACACTCCCCGCCTGATCAAGAAATACCCCAATCGCCGGCTGTATGACACTCACACCAGCAGCCATTTGACCCTGGCGGACATACGCCAATTGGTCGTCGATAAAATCGCGTTTCAGGTGGTCGATGCCAAAAGTGGCGAGGATCTGACTCGCAGCATCTTGCTGCAAGTCATTCTGGAGGCTGAAAGCGGCGGTGAGCCCATCTTCACCAGCGAGATGCTGATGGGGATCATCCAGTTCTACGGCCCCTATCAGGGTGTACTGGGCAGCTACCTGGACAAGAGCATTCAGACCGTCATCGATGTTCAATCCCAGACGGGTGCACAGTCATCCGAGGCCTGGAGCACGTTCATGCACCAGCAAGCGCCGGTGATGCAGGATTTGATGCGCCAGTACGTCGACCAGTCCAAGGCGCTCTATCTGAACACCCAGAACCTGTTCGGCATGTTTGGCGGCAAGCCTGACGCGGATGGCGCAAAGAAAAAAAATGGCGATGGGGAATAATCCCATCGCCATCGGTGTTGCCGAACTGATTTGACTTACTTGTTACCGCTGGTGGCCTTGGCGCTTGCTTCCGGAGCCGCTTTTGCGGCGGCGGCAGTCGCGCTCTCGAAACCACTCTGGGCCACATCGGCAGCCTGTTTCACTGCTTTCTGTGCGCTTTCAAACACCGTACCGGCATTCGCCAGGCCCGACTTGAACGCGGCCACGACAGGCTCGGAGCCGGCCGGTGCATTCTTGCTGATCGCTTCAACGAACTCTTGCACCTGCTGGGTGCCCGCCTCGACCTGACTCGACGTCAGTTTGGCGATGTCCGACTGCGTCCCGACGATCAGCGCTTGAACCTGACGATTGAACTCGGCCAGACGTTCGCTCTGCGCGCTCGGCTGGGTGAAAGAAGCCTGCAGCTCAGCGAACCCTTGTGGATCACGCACAGCCAGCAGCTTGCGGACACCGTCAAAGTGCTCTTCGGTGGAATCACGCAGTGCCTTGAACTGCAACTGGCTGAGCTGTTCAACACTGGCGAAGACTTTGCCGCTGATTTGCTGCAAAAGATCGAGGTTGGCTTTCTGAGCGGCTTGCAGTTTTTCCGAGTTGAAAAAAGACATGCTTGAATCTCCTGGTACTGGAAGGCCCAGAGGGGCCTGAGGACGCGACAGCGATCCGGCCAGTCATCGCGCTAGCCTTGATATTGCAGCGCACAAAATTATTTGGCAACGTCTATTTTTGTGCAGTGCAAAATAAAGCTTGTCTGTCCGGCCTCTATTAACGATAAACTCCTGAAAATCGAACGGCCCGCCTTACCTTATTGAATTAAAGGGATGAAACGGACCGCTCCTCATGTACGGCGTCAGGAGATCACGATGGGTCAGGAAGGAAATATTGCAGCGCACGATGAAAGGGTTTCCACACCCGCTGGCTTGTTCGACCACCTCAATCATCTGCAGCAACTCAATACCCGCAACCTCCTCGACGCCGTGCAAAAGCGCCAGGCAAAAACCTTCGCACCGTTAAGCCTTGGGCAGCTCAGACAACCAACGTCCGCTGACTGGCAGGAATACTTCACGGATCTCGGCCAACGCAGCGTGCTGTTCTGGGACACTCTGCGTCAGCGCGGTGACAACACGCTGGCCCACGAGCAAGCCGGGTATCCGCTGCTACTGAAGTTCAATCATGAGCGGCTGGTCGCCGGTGAAGACCTGCCCCGTCCGGTCAATTACTCGTTGTTACAGATCCTCCCGGGGCCCGGGCAACAGATCGATGCCGAAAAACAGCCCGTGATCATCATCGATCCCCGTGGCGGCCACGGCTCGGGGATCGGCGGCTTCAAGCAGGACTCGGTCATCGGCGAAAGCCTGCGAGCCGGCCATCCCACCTACTTTGTTTCGTTCAGCCATTCGCCACGCCCTGGGCAAACCCTGGCGGACATCGTTGACGCTCAAGCCCGGTTCATTGAGGTCGTCAGCGAGCGGCATCCAGACAGCGCCAAACCGGTGGTAATCGGCAATTGCCAGGCGGGCTGGGCGTTGATGGGGTTGGCGGCCACCCGGCCAGAACTGCCAGGGCTGATCATCATCAACGGTGCGCCATTGTCGTACTGGGCCGGCGTCAATGGCCGCAACCCGATGCGCTACACCGGTGGTTTGCTGGGCGGTGGCTGGATGGCGCGCCTGGGTAGCGACCTGGGCAATAATCGATTCGACGGGACCTGGCTGGTCAGCAATTTCGAGAGCCTGGACCCGGCCAACACCTGGTGGGGCAAGTACTACCATCTGTTCAGTGAAGTCGACAGCGAAGCTGCGCGGTTTCTCGATTTCGAGCGCTGGTGGGGCAGCCCGACCCTGCTCAATGGCGAGGAAATCGAGATGATTGTCGACGACTTGTTCATCGGCAATCAGCTGTCCGGCGGACTCGGGCGCAAAAGCAGCGGGCTTGACCTCAAGCTGATTGAAGTCCCGGTGGTGGTGTTCTGCTCGTACGGTGACAACATCACCTCCCCGCAACAAGCGCTGGACTGGATTACCGACGTGTACCCCAGCGATCTCGCCTTGCAAAGTGCCGGACGCACCATCGTTTACTTGCGCCATGCCACCATCGGCCATTTGGGCATCTTCGTTTCGGGCGAAGTGGCCCGGCGTGAGCACCGCGAATTGCTCGGTGCGGTCGACGCGATCAACGCCCTGCCCGCCGGGCTGTATGAAATGCTCATCGATGATCTGCCGGACGCATCAGGCAGCGCCGATGCGCGGTATGACGTCAGGTTTGAACCCCGCCTGATCGCCGACATCCATGGCGATGTCCAGCCTGCGCGCGATGACGATCGTGAATTCGCGCTGGTCGAACGCGCCTCAGCGATCAACAACAGCCTGTATGACGGGTTCATACGTCCATGGCTGCGTCAGTTGATCAACGAACCCAGCGCCGAACTCATGCGCAGGGCGCACCCCTTCCATCAACAGCAAGTGATGTGGAGTAGCTTGAACCCTGCGATGTGGTGGTTGGCAGGAAGCGCCGCGCAAGTGAGTAAGGATCGTCATCACGCCAGCCCGGATAACCCGTTACTGGCCTGGCAGGCACTGTTTTCCAATCAGATGCAGGATGCCTTGAACGGTTATCGTGATCTGCGCGATGCCGCGCAGGAGATGTGCTTTTACGGCGTGTACGGCGCGCTTAATAGCCTGAACGGCAATCCATCCGGGCGAAATCTTCAGGCCCATGCCGAGCAGCACGACAAAGCGTTGATCGAGCGTCTGCACGACAACCCGCTGCCGCCAGTGCTGACAGCCACTGCAGCCATCGAAGAAGACCTTCCGGCGCCACGCCCTGAACCACGGGCCAAGGTTGCGAGACCGCTGAACAAATCGGCCAAACACAAGAAAGGTGCAAAGAAGCCACTCTGAATCGTTGACGAGAACCGCGTCAGACCGACGCGGCAACCTCGATGCCGAACGACTCATCGGCCCGATACTGACCAGGTGTCATGCCAAACCAGCGACTGCAAGCCTTGTTAAAGCTGCTGTGGTCATGAAAGCCTAGGAGATAGGCAACATGCTTCATATTGAAGTGAGAATGGCGCAAATAGAAATCGGCCAACTGCCGACGCACCGCGTTCTGCACGTCCTTGAATTGCGTTCCTTCCTTTTCCAGGGCGCGCTGCAACGTTCGCTTGCTGATGTTCAACGCCGCGGCAATCGACTCCATGTCGCATTGCCCCTGGCCCTGGCTCAAGCGCTCGGTTATCAGCGCGCGAACACGGCCGACAATGCAGAAACCAAACAGCAGATCCAATTGGGCCTCGGCAAAACTGTCATGCATGACCGCCAACGCTTCGTTGGCCATGCTCAACGGACGCAGCAGCTCCTGCTCGTCAAACACAATGCTGTCGTACGCCGCGTCGAAATGCAGCGCACAGTCAAACAACCGTCGATGCTCGGAGGTGTCTTCAGGTTCGGGATAGGTGAATCCGACGCTCAAGGGTTGCGGTGAGTTGCCTCCCACCAGCTTACGGCAGAAACCCAGCAATGAAGCCAGCCCTGCATCGGTGTATTGGCGAGGTTTGACCGAACCTTTTTGTTGATGATCGAGCCCGGACAGCCGGTAATTCTGCTGTTCCGATGTAAAGAAAAGGCTGAAGCCAGTGCCAATCAACGGACTGAAACGGACCAGGCGTTCAAGGGCTTTTTTAAGATTCAGGCTGGACATCATGGTGTAGCCGACAATCTGAAAGCTGCCGGGGTGGAAACTTCCAGAAGCCTTCAAGCCGATGTCCGGATCGCCCGAGGCCTGAGCGGCCAGATTCCATAGTCGATAGATCGCCCTTCGCTCGCAAAATGCTCCTGGTTTGTTCGCGAGATCAATGTCTAGCCCAGCCTCCCGACACAGACTGGCAACATCCAGTCCTTGAGCCGAGAGCGTATTTACCAGCACGCTGGCATAGCCTGAACTCATTCTATACATGGCGTCCTCAATGACCCGTGGAACCGAACATCCTGTCCGGAGCCATGACTGATCTACGTTACAGCAAATAGTACCCGCAGGTTTAATTTGAAGAATTGATCTGAGTATAGGTACTCACGCTTTTTTGCCACATCTGCACTTGTAGCAGCTGCCGAGCTCCGCGAGGCTGCGTTCGGCGGCGCAGCCGTCGTAAACCCTGCATGCGAGGTTGTTCTGACACACCGAGGTGACCGATTTCACGACGGCTTCGCCGCCGAACGCAGCCTCGCGGAGCTCGGCAGCTGCTACGCGACGACAAAAGTATCGAACAGTTCTATTTCATTCCGGGCATGGCACCGTTGGACACCAGACAGTCACCTCTCAACACTTCCGCACATCCCGCCAATACCGAACAATCCTCCCATCTTGCAGCGCAATATAAAAAAGGGAAGAGAGTGTATGAAGTCACTTGGTCGTATTGCGTTGGTAACGGGTGGTATGGGTGGGATTGGCACTGCGATAAGCCAACGCCTGTACAAAGAAGGATTCAAAGTCATCGTGGGCTGCAGCTCTGATTCCGCCCGCAAGAACGACTGGATTGCCGCACAGCTGGCGGCGGGTTATCAGTTCGAATGCATCTACGGCGACATCACCGATTGGGAATCGACCCGCAAAGCTTTCGAGATGGCACGTGAACAATTCGGCCCGATCGATGTACTGGTCAACAATGCCGGCATCACTCGCGATGCCTCCTTCCGCAAACTCACCCCAGAAGACTGGAACGCCGTAATCGGCACCAACCTGACCGGCCTGTTCAACACCACCAAACAGGTGATTGAAGGCATGTTGGCCAAGGGCTGGGGACGGGTTATCAATATCTCCTCGATCAACGGTCAGCGCGGTCAGTTCGGCCAGACCAACTACAGCGCCGCCAAAGCCGGAATCCATGGTTTCACCATGGCCCTGGCCCGGGAAGTGTCCGGCAAGGGCGTGACCGTCAATACCGTATCCCCAGGCTACATCCAGACCAGCATGACCGCGGCCATCCGCCCGGACATTCTCGACGCCATGATCGCGGCCACTCCGGTCGGGCGTCTCGGCCAACCCGAAGAAATCGCTTCCATTGTGGCGTGGCTGGCTTGCGATGAATCGGGCTACAGCACCGGCGCCGACTTCTCGGTCAACGGCGGCATGAACATGCAATAGGCCTGTCGGGGCTTGGACGCCCCGCTCCCGTTCGAGACAAATTTAATGAGGTCATGCATGAACGAAGTCGTAATCGTTGCCGCTACGCGTACCGCCATTGGCAGTTTTCAGGGTGCCTTGTCGGCGATTCCCGCCACCGAACTGGGGGCTGCGGTGATTCGCAGCCTGCTGGAACAGAGCGGTGTCGAACCGAGCCAGATCGATGAAGTGATCCTCGGCCAGGTGCTAACCGCAGGGTCTGGACAAAACCCGGCACGCCAGACCGCAATCAAGGCCGGCCTACCCGTTACCACCCCTGCCCTGACCCTGAACAAGGTTTGCGGCTCCGGCCTCAAGGCTGTGCAGCTAGCGGTCCAGGCGATCCGCTGCGGCGATGCCGAACTGGTGATTGCCGGCGGCCAGGAAAACATGAGCCTGGCCCCTTACGTTCTGCCGAAGGCACGCACTGGCCTGCGGTTGGGTCATGCGCAACTGCAAGACAGCGTGATTCAGGATGGTTTGTGGGACGCCTTCAACGACTACCACATGGGCATTACCGCTGAGAATCTCGCCCACCAATACAGCATCAGTCGTGAAGAACAAGACGCCTTCGCCGCCACCTCGCAACAGAAAGCCGCAGCGGCCATCGAAGCGGGTTACTTCAAGCGTCAAATCACCCCGATCCTGATTCCTCAGCGCAAGGGCGATCCGCTGGTCTTCGACACCGACGAACAACCGCGCCCGGACAGCACACTCCAGGCACTCGGCAACCTCAAGCCTGCCTTCCAGAAAAACGGCAGCGTGACCGCCGGCAACTCGTCGACCCTCAACGATGGCGCCGCCGTGTTGTTACTGGCCAGCGAAGCCAAGGCGCTGGCACTCGGTTTGCCCGTACTGGCGCGCATCAAGGCATATGCCAGCGCTGGTGTGGACCCCAAGATCATGGGCATCGGCCCGGTACCAGCCACCCGACTGGTCCTGACAAAAGCCGGCTGGAGCCTGGATGACCTCGACCTGATCGAAGCCAACGAAGCCTTCGCCGCGCAGGCGCTGGCGGTCGGCAAGGAACTGGGCTGGGACACCAGCAAAGTCAACGTCAACGGTGGCGCGATTGCCTTGGGTCATCCGATCGGCGCATCGGGCGCGCGGATTCTGGTGTCGCTGGTGCACGAGCTGATTCGCCGCGACGGCAAGAAAGGCCTGGCCACGTTGTGCATCGGTGGCGGCCAGGGGGTCAGCCTGGTCATCGAACGATAGAAGAAACGCAGGACTGCTTGCTTGACTGCTGACGCGGCGCCGAAGTCCGGCGCCGCGGTTTTTTTCTGCCCGGTTTACTGATGCGGGCAAGGAGTTCCATGGACAACAACGCGCATACGTTCAACACCTTCTGGTCAGGCCAGGTCCCGTTCGTTGCCTCCTTTGCAGTGCAACAATTACGTCTCTGGGTCAGCACCAATCCGTGGTTCACGGGGCAGGAATACAACGACTGGTTCGAGTTGCCGCGCGGCACCCTCGACAGCCTTCAGTCCGACTATCAGATGCAATGGGGCGAGCTTGGCCAGCGCCTGTTGAGCGGTCAGCCCTTCACCTTTGAAGATCGACGTTTCGCCAGCGGAAACTGGAGCGCGCCGATGTTCGGCTCCCTCGCGGCGTTTTACCTGCTCAATGCCGGTTTTTTGCTGAAACTGCTGGACACGTTGCCCATCAAAGAAAAAAAACCGCGTCAGCGCCTGCTGTATCTGGTTGAACAGGCCATTGCTGCCGGTGCACCGAGCAACTTCCTGGCCAGCAACCCCGATGCACTGCAGCGCGTGGTCGAGACCCAAGGCGGGAGCCTGATCACAGGCCTGTTGCACCTGGCCAGCGACCTGCAGGAAGGCAAGATGCGCCAGTGCGACAGCGGCGCCTTCGAAGTGGGGGTCGATCTGGCCAACACCCCCGGCGAAGTGGTGTTCGAGAATGAACTTTACCAGCTGATTCAGTACTACCCGCAAAGCGAAACCCAGTATCGGCGCCCGGTGTTTATCGTTCCGCCGTCAATCAACAAGTACTACATCCTCGACCTGCGCCCGGAAAACTCGATGGTTCGCCATCTGCTGCTGCAAGGACACCCGGTGTTTCTGATGTCGTGGCGCAACTTCGATCAGGAACACGCCAATACCACCTGGGATGACCTGATCGAAACCGGCATCATCAAAGGCTTGCAAGTGACCCGTGAGATCAGCGGTGAGCAACGGCCCAACTGCGTGGGTTTCTGCATCGGCGGCACGCTGTTAAGCTCGGCGCTGGCCGTGCTGGCTGCCCGTGGCGACAAAGACATCGCCAGCGTGAGCCTGCTCACCACCTTCCTCGATTACCTCGATACCGGCCCCATCGACATCTTTGTCGACGAACAATTGGTGGCCTACCGCGAGCGCACCATCGGCGGCCTGAATGGCCCCATCGGTCTGTTCAAGGGCGAAGACATGGGCAACACCTTCTCGCTCCTGCGCCCCAACGACTTGTGGTGGAACTACAACGTCGACAAATACCTCAAGGGCCAAAAACCGACCGCCCTCGACCTGCTGTACTGGAACAACGACAGCACCAACCTTCCGGGGCCGATGTACTGCTGGTATTTGCGCCACACCTATTTGCAGAACGACCTGAAATCCGGCGAGCTGGATTGCTGCGGGGTAAAACTGGACCTGCGCGCCATCGAAGCCCCCGCCTACATCCTCGCCACCCACGACGATCACATCGTGCCCTGGAGAAGCGCTTACGCCAGCACCGAGCTGCTGTGCGGCACCAAACGCTTTGTGCTGGGTGCTTCGGGCCATATCGCCGGGGTGATCAACCCACCGGCCAAGGAAAAGCGTCACTACTGGACCAACAACCGGGTAACGAAGGACCCTGAAACCTGGTTCAAAAATGCCCAGCAACACCCCGGCAGCTGGTGGAATGACTGGTTCGTCTGGCTGGCCGAACACGCCGGCGAACGCCAGCCCTCGGTAGTGCAAACCGGAAACCCCCAGTACCCGGCACTGGAGCCAGCACCCGGGCGTTATGTCATGCAATGAGCATCAGCCCCCCGAGCTCGGTCGCTGGAAAATGGGCGAAAGATCTAAAGGCAAAGCAAAGCAGCAGCAAGATCAACAGCTTCGCGAGCAGGCTCGCTCCCACAGGGGCTGTGTCAGTCGATATCAATGTAGCTGATAGATCATCGCGAGCAAGCTCGCTCCTACAGTGGGTCTGCGTACCGCTTTTGATTCTCACCACTCATCAGGCCGAGCGTTAGCTCGCCTTCAGCTTTTGATCTTGACGCACCGCCCCCTCGAGAGGCCGAGTGGAGGTTCTGCGCAGTGGGCAACCCGGCATGGATGCCGGGTTAGCCGCCCGCGGCCATGGATGGCCGATGGCGGCGGGCCCACGGAGCAGGACCGGAGCGAGGGCATGCCGAGCCTAAGCGAGGCACCGAACGAAAGGGGCAAGAGCGTTTGGTTACTTTGCGCTTTTCAAAGTGACCCGCCGTAAGGGCGGAACCAATACCCGCCGCACCCAAAAAAACGGATATCCCCCCCAATCCCCCCAGCGAATCCAATCACACAATTTAACCGTTATTTTCACATTTTTTTCTCATTTCAAACTCTACATTCGCCGCGCTTCAAACATGCAAATGATTCGTATTGATCTACAATAATCGACGACCTTCCCCGTCCAATCTCTCAAGTCTGTAGCACGATTCTAAAAAACTGGAGCTGTCAGCGCATGAATTTCCCCCTGCCTTCTTTCCTGAAAAAAGCACTGCTGGTCACCGCCCTGTTGAGCGCCGGTCACGTGTATGCCGAAGATACCGACGGCATCGTGGTCTACAACGCCCAACACGAAAGCCTGACCAAAGCCTGGATTGATGGCTTTACCAAGGAAACCGGCATAAAAGTCACCGTACGCAACGGCGATGACACCGAGATGGGCAACCAGATCGTGCAGGAAGGCGCCGCCTCGCCGGCAGACGTGTTCCTCACCGAGAACTCCCCGGCGATGGTGCTGGTCGACAACGCGGGCCTGTTTGCACCGGTTGCGCCGACCACTCTGGAACAAGTAGGCGCGGCCTACCGTCCGGCACATGGCAAATGGGTGGGTATCGCAGCGCGCTCCACCGTTTTCGTCTACAACCCGAGCAAACTGCCAGAAGCCGAACTGCCCAAGTCGCTGATGGACCTCGCCTCCCCGCGCTGGAAAGGTCGTTGGGGTGCTTCACCTGCAGGTGCTGATTTCCAGGCCATTGTCGCCGCCGTGCTCGAACTCAAGGGTGAAGCCGCCACCCTCGAGTGGTTGAAAGCGATGAAAACCAATGCCACCGCGTACCGGGGCAACAGCGCAGTGCTCAAAGCGGTGAATGCCGGGCAGATCGACAGTGGCGTGATCTATCACTATTACTACTTTGGTGATCAGGCCAAGACCGGCGAAAACAGCAATAACGCCGCGCTGTATTACTTCAAGCACAAAGACCCGGGAGCGTTTGTCAGCGTGTCGGGCGGCGGCGTGCTGGCTTCCAGCAAACACAAGGAACAAGCACAGGCGTTCCTCAAGTGGATTACCGGCAAAGACGGCCAGGCAGTCCTCAAGAACGGCACATCGTTTGAATACGCTGTGGGCAAGAACGCCGAATCCAACCCAAAACTGGTGCCTTTGCAGCAGCTCGACGCGCCGACTGTCGATGCCTCAAAACTCGACAGCAAAAAAGCCGTGGAACTGATGACTCAGGCGGGACTGCTTTAATTGATCCCTGAAACCTTACCGGCGGGTGTCGCCCAGGCGATACCCGCGAACTTGCGCCGACGCTCCCGCGGTCTCTTTGCGGGCCGCGGTGGCGCGTGGGTGACCGGTTTGTCGGTGCTGGTTTCACTCCTGGCACTGCTGCCGATTGCGTTCGTGATCGGCGTGTCCTTCCAGACAGGCTGGGCAACCCTTGTGACGCTGGTATGGCGGCCACGAGTCGGCGAGTTACTGATCAACACTGTATTGCTGGTGGTGATCACCATTCCCTTGTGCGTCACGCTCGGCGTGGCGTTGGCGTGGCTGACAGAACGCACCAACCTGCCGGGGCGGCGCTGGTGGTCGTTGCTGGCAACCGCGCCGCTGGCGGTCCCCGCCTTCGTTCACAGCTATGCTTGGGTCAGCCTGGTGCCGCCGATTAATGGGCTGTTTGCCGGGGTTCTGGTCTCGGTCATCGCCTATTTCCCGTTTCTTTACCTGCCGGTTGCTGCGACGTTGCGCCGGCTTGATCCGGCGATCGAAGATGTCGGAGAGTCACTGGGGCTCAAGCCTTGGGCGGTGTTTTTTCGCGTGGTGCTGCCACAATTGAGGCTGGCAATCTGCGGCGGCGCGCTGTTGGTGGGTCTGCACCTGCTGGCTGAATATGGCCTGTACGCGATGATTCGCTTCGACACCTTTACCACGGCGATCTTCGATCAGTTCAAATCCACCTTCAACGGCCCCGCCGCCAACATGCTGGCCGGGATTCTGGCGCTGTGTTGCCTGGCAATGCTCACCGCCGAATCGGCGGCTCGTGGCAATGCGCGTTATGCCAGAGTGGGATCAGGAAGCGCACGGGAGCAGCGAATCGTGCACCTCGGCAGCGCGACAACCGCGCTGGCGCTGACCTTGCAGATCGTGACCTGTGCACTGGCGCTCGGCGTGCCATTGATTACCTTGGGCAAATGGTTGATCGCGGGCGGATCGCAAGTCTGGGAGTCCGCCGATTTGCTGCCGGCACTGGAGCAGACGCTGCTGCTCGGAGCCGCAGGTGCGGTGCTGACCACCTGCGCGGCGATCCCGATTGCCTGGTTGTCGATTCGCTCGCCAGGGCGGCTGCAACGGCTTCTGGAAAGCTGCAACTACATCACCAGTTCGCTGCCCGGAATTGTCGTCGCCCTGGCCCTG
This sequence comes from Pseudomonas sp. ASL7, assembly GCF_056680375.1. Classification (NCBI taxonomy): domain Bacteria; kingdom Pseudomonadati; phylum Pseudomonadota; class Gammaproteobacteria; order Pseudomonadales; family Pseudomonadaceae; genus Pseudomonas; species Pseudomonas sp. ASL7. Next base: position 1,814,403 of record NZ_CM155279.1, read on the forward strand.
GTGACGTTTACGATCCATGTTGCACGACCGATTTACCAGACCACGATCACGGTGTTGCTGGCGTATCTGCTGATGTTTTTGCCCCGTGCCCTGGTGAGTCTGCGTGCGGGTATCGCCCAGGCCCCGGTGGAACTGGAAAATATGGCCCGTAGCCTCGGGCGCTCGCCGGCTCGGGCGCTGTGGCTGATCACTCTGCGACTGGCCGCGCCTGGGGCGGCGGCCGGTGCTGCGCTGGTGTTCCTGGCGATTACCAATGAACTGACCGCCACGCTGCTGCTCGCCCCCAACGGCACGCGGACCCTGGCAACCGGGTTTTGGGCGATGACCAGCGAAATCGATTATGCCGCCGCAGCGCCTTATGCCTTGCTCATGGTTTTGCTGTCGCTTCCGTTGACCGGGCTTCTTTATCACCAATCCAAACGAACGGCAGGCCGATGAACGCTCTTGAACTGCACTCGATCTCTAAGTCCTACGGTTCACATCGAGCCCTGGATAACATCAGCCTGTCCGTGCCCACTGGCAGCCGGACCGTCATCGTCGGCCCCTCAGGCTCCGGCAAGACCACCTTGCTGCGGATGATTGCCGGCTTCGAATTTCCCGATACCGGCCGCCTGTCGCTCAATGGGCAGACGCTCGTCGACGGCACGCATGAGGTGCCAGCGCATCAGCGTTTGATTGGCTATGTTCCACAGGACGGTGCGCTCTTTCCGCACATGACCGTAGCGGCCAACATCGGTTTCGGACTGTCGACCAAGGGGCTCGAAAAACACGAGCGCATTGCCGAGTTGATGGACAGTGTTGCCCTGGACGCGAACATGGCTAATCGCTGGCCCCACGAACTCTCGGGCGGTCAGCAGCAACGTGTGGCGCTGGCGCGGGCCCTGGCACAACAACCGCGCTTGATGCTACTGGACGAGCCGTTTTCCGCACTCGATACCGGGTTGCGCGCCGCCATGCGAAAATTGGTCGCGCGACTGCTGGCCGATACTGGCGTCACCACCATTCTGGTCACCCATGACCAGAGCGAAGCGTTGTCGTTCGCCGATCAGTTGGCCGTGATGCGCCAGGGGCGACTGGTACAGTCCGGGCATCCGCTGGATCTCTACCGGTATCCCGACGACGAGCAAACCGCGTTGTTTCTCGGAGAAGCCGTGGTTATGCCCGCCAGAATCGAAGCCGGCTGGGCTCATTGCGATCTGGGACGGGTACCGGTCAACAACCACAGGAATAACCTCTGCGCACAGATCATGTTGCGACCCGAGCAACTCCAGGTCAGCAACCCAACGACTGGCGCGGAGCATCCGCAAGGCTGTAAAGGCGTGGTGACGGACCGCGATTTCGGCGGCAATACCTGCACCTTGACCGTGGAACTGGAGCCTCTGCTCGCCGCAGACACCTCAGGGCGCTCGATACTGGTGCGCAGTTCCGGCCTGCACGCTCCGCCTGCGGGGAGCACGGTTCACGTTTCGACGATTGGCCACGCCCACGTACTGAGAGAGCCTTGAACCGCGCCCTTCAAAGATCGAAGCGATCAACCGCTCGACGCCGCTCGTTGTCATCGCGCACATCGTAGTTGGCCGTCGTCTGGATATTGCTGTGATGGGCGAGCTTTTGCGCGATCGACAAATCGTGCTCTTCAATTACTCGGGTAATGAACGAGCGCCGAAAATCATGCGGCATGATTTTCACCCCCACCTGCGCGCCCCTCTGCCGGGCAATGTAATAGATCGCATGTTTGGTGATGCGCTCGCGGGTGATGTGGCTGCCGCGACGGATCCGGTTGAACAGGAACGGATCATCGTCCTGCCCCTCCCCCAGTAGCGACCGCCGCAGCTCCAGCCAGGCATCCAGCTTGGCAAAAGCCCAGGCGGGTGCGTACTTGATCAATTGTTTGTTGCCCTTGGCAGTCACCCGCAGGCTGCGCTCGGTGAAATCTACCTGATCGAGGTCCAGGTTCACCGATTCGGATTTACGCATTCCCGAACCGTACAAAATACCTATGATCGCCGCATCCCGCAGGCCTTGTGGCCGTGGATCGGCGGCGCAGACCGCCATCAACTCCTGGATCAGCGTGCGCTTGAGATTGCGGCCCTGGGACAATCGCGTGCCGGCAATGCCCTTTACCGAACGCATTTTCAGCAAGTGCTCCTGACTGATCAGGCTCATGCGCCACGCTTCATTCATGACCCCGCGCAGCGCGTTGACGTACAAGGATGACGTGTTCGGTGCAAAGCCGTCCTCGCGCAGGGTCGCCACCAGCGCCACAACGTTTTCAGGCTGAAGTGCGTGCCAGGGTATTTCCTCGACGTTCATGTCTTCGAAGCCCAGGCGGTCAGCGGCATCCTGCAAAATGTAGCGCATGGTCAGCTGGCTGGAGGGAGCAAGTCGCGCCAGGTACAGCGTCAGCGGATTGGTCTTGGCAGCACTTGAATCAGCTACAGGTAGGTCAATCAAACGTAACAGCCTTGAGTGAAAAACAGCTTATTAAAACAACTAAGAATGGAAACAACCTTCATATAAAACAGAGTAGTTCCGTAGGACATTTCTACATAAAGGGCGTGATGAGCGGCAGAAGTCTGAACATTCGCTTAATCGTCCTCAGATAAATGATTCCCCGACCGGTTTTTCATGTTCCTTTCACAAAATTGGGCCTAATCTCAGAGGATTACGCGCGACCCCCTGCGAGGCTCCAACCTGCCGCTCACAGAAGGAAAAGTCAACTGATGTAGTTTCTCTGCAGATGCTCGTAACTTATTGATACCATGTGTGTTTAGCGTCTATCCTTATACTGGATCCACATTTGTAGCCTCCAAGGCTATCCAATTTACGCCCCGAGGTGCCCATGAGTCAGGCGTTTCTCCCGTTCTCCAGACCCAGTATCGGCGATGAAGAAATAGCCGCCGTCGAGCAAGTATTGCGCTCCGGCTGGATCACAACCGGGCCAAAAAGCCAGGAACTGGAAGAACGATTCGCCAACTACGTTGGGTGCAAGCATGCCGTTGCACTTTCCTCGGCTACCGGTGGCATGCATATCACGCTGCTGGCAATGGGCATCGGTCCCGGCGACGAAGTGATCACACCGTCCCAGACCTGGGTCTCCACGGCCAACATGATCAGTCTTCTGGGCGCGACGCCAGTGTTTGTCGACGTCGACCGCCACACCCTGATGAGCGACCTTTCAAGCATCGAGGCCGCCATCACGCCTCGCACCCGGGCGATCATTCCCGTGCATTACGCCGGCGCGGCGTTCGATCTCGACCCGCTCTATGCGCTGGCCGACAAACACGGCATCCCTGTCATCGAAGATGCCGCCCACGCGGCGGGCACGTACTACAAAGGGCGCCACGTCGGCGCCAAGGGCACGGCGATCTTCTCGTTCCATGCGATCAAGAACATGACCTGCGCCGAAGGTGCAATGTTCGTCAGCGACGATGAAGCGCTGGCCAATCGTGTGCGCATGCTCAAGTTTCATGGCCTCGGTGTCGACGCCTACGACCGCCTGACCCACGGGCGCAAGCCTCAGGCACAGGTTATGGAGCCCGGATTCAAATACAACCTGGCGGACATCAATGCCGCCATTGCCCTGGTGCAGTTGCAGCGTCTGGACGAGATCAACGCCAAGCGCACGGAACTGGCCCAGGCCTACTTGCAGCGGCTCGAAGGCCTGCCCGTGCAACCGCTGGCCGTGCCTGCCTACCCGCAGCAGCACGCCTGGCACCTGTTCATCCTGCGTATCGACGCCGAGCACTGCGGGCTCGACCGCGAAGCGTTCATGAAGGCCTTGCAGGAACAGAACATCGGCACAGGTATTCACTTTATCGCCACACACCTGCACACTTACTACCGCCAGCGTTACCCCGAGATTTACTTGCCAAACACCGAATGGAACTCGGCGCGATTGTGTTCGATCCCGTTGTTCCCCGATATGACCCTCGATGATGTTGATCGTGTCGTCGGCGCCATTAAAAACACACTGGACAAAAACCTGTGAAACCTTATCCCATCCGCTGCGTGTCGATCGTCATCCCGGTCTACAACGAGCAAGATAGCCTGCCGGAGCTGCTACGGCGCACCGAAGCGGCGTGTCAGCAGCTGCAACATGAGTATGAAATCGTGTTGGTGGATGACGGCAGCCGCGACGACTCGGCGCAACTCCTCGAAGACGCCGCCAATCGTGAAGGCAGTTCGGTGGTGGCGGTCATTCTCAATCGCAACTACGGCCAGCACGCCGCAATCATGGCCGGGTTCGAACAGTGCAAGGGTGATGTAGTCATCACCCTCGACGCGGACCTGCAAAACCCTCCCGAAGAGATCCCGCGTCTGGTGGCCCAGGCCGAACTGGGCTATGACGTCGTTGCCACAGTGCGTAACAACCGTCAGGACTCTGCCCTGCGTCGCTGGCCGTCGAAGTTGATCAACCTCGCCGTGCAGCGCTCTACCGGCGTCGCCATGAGCGACTACGGCTGCATGTTGCGCGCCTACCGGCGCACCATCGTCGACGCGATGCTCGCCTGCCGCGAACGCAGCACCTTTATCCCGATCCTGGCCAACAGCTTCGCCCGGCACACCACGGAAATCCTGGTGATGCACGCCGAGCGCGAACACGGCGAATCGAAGTACAGCCCGATGCGCCTGGTCAACCTGATGTTTGACCTGGTGACCTGCATGACCACCACGCCCCTGCGGCTGTTGAGCATCGTCGGCTTCGCCATGGCCGCACTGGGCGTTCTTTTCGCCGTCGCGCTGGTCATGCTGCGCCTGGTCTTCGGCGCCGGTTGGGCAGGTGGCGGTACGTTCGTGTTGTTCGCCGTGCTGTTCGTCTTCACTGGCGGGCAATTCATCGGCATGGGCCTGTTGGGCGAGTACCTGGGTCGCATGTACAGCGACGTCCGCGCCCGCCCCCGGTTCTTTATCGAAAAGGTCTTGCGTAGCCAATCCGCCACGCCTGCACCTGTCGTCCTCGTTGACGGTCTCAATTCCACTTCTTCAGATCAGGTTCTCTCATGAGCGCAAAAGCTGTTGTCTTCGCCTACCACGATATCGGCTGTGCCGGCATCGAAGCCCTGCTCAGCTCCGGCTATGACATCGCGGCCGTGTTTACCCACGCCGATGACCCGAAGGAAAACGCCTTCTATGGCTCCGTTGCGCAATTGTGTGCCCGCAACGGTATCCCGGTGCATGCACCGGAAGATGCCAACCATCCGCTGTGGATCGAGCGCATCAGCAAGCTCAACCCGGATTTCCTGTTCTCGTTCTACTACCGCAACCTGTTGAGTGAACCGCTGCTGGCCACGGCCAGTAAAGGCGCGTTCAACCTGCACGGTTCGTTGCTGCCACGCTACCGTGGCCGCGCACCGGCCAATTGGGTCCTGGTCAAAGGCGAAACCGAAACCGGCGTAACCCTGCACCGCATGGTAAAACGTGCCGACGCTGGCGCAATCATTGCCCAGCAACGGGTGGCGATTGAGCGCAGTGACACGGCACTGACCCTGCACGGCAAATTGCGTTCGGCCGCTTCCGAGCTGCTGCGTGAAACCTTGCCAGCGTTGCTTCAGGGCAAAATCAGCGAAACTGCACAGGACGAATCGAAAGCGACGGTGTTTGGTCGTCGTACGCCTGAAGACGGCAAACTGCTGTGGCAAAAACCGGCCGAAGAACTGTTCAACCTGGTCCGCGCCGTGACCCAGCCATACCCGGGCGCTTTCTGTGCCGTAGGCGAACACAAGCTGATCGTCTGGAGCGCCGAAGTTGTCAAGGGCAATGAAGGCCTGGCACCTGGCCGTGTCATCAGCGTCGACCCACTGCGTATTGCCTGCGGCGAAGACTCCCTGGTGGTCAACGCCGGGCAGCGTAACGAAAACGGCTTGTACCTGAGCGGCCCACAGCTGGCCAATGAGCTGGGTCTGGTGGACGGCTCCGTGTTGCGTGGCGCCGAGTCAGGTCGTGCCCCGCGTCGCACCCGCGTGCTGATCCTGGGTGTCAACGGCTTCATCGGCAATCACTTGTCCGAGCGCCTGCTGCGTGACGACCGCTACGAAGTGTATGGCCTCGACATCGGCTCGGACGCCATCGAACGCCTGCGCAGCCATCCGAACTTCCACTTCGTTGAAGGCGACATCAGCATCCACTCCGAGTGGATCGAATACCACATCAAGAAGTGCGACGTGGTCCTGCCGCTGGTGGCGATTGCCACGCCAATCGAATACACACGCAACCCGTTGCGCGTCTTCGAACTGGACTTCGAAGAGAACCTGAAACTGGTTCGTTACTGCGTCAAATACAACAAGCGCGTGATCTTCCCTTCGACTTCGGAAGTCTATGGCATGTGCCAGGACGGCAACTTCGACGAAGACACCTCCAACCTCATCGTTGGTCCGATCAACAAGCAACGCTGGATCTACTCGGTCTCCAAGCAATTGCTCGATCGTGTGATCTGGGCCTACGGCCAGAAAGGCCTGAACTTCACGCTGTTCCGTCCTTTCAACTGGATGGGTCCACGCCTGGACCGTCTCGACTCGGCGCGTATCGGCAGTTCCCGGGCCATTACCCAGCTGATCCTGAACCTGGTGGAAGGCACGCCGATTCGTTTGTTCGATGGTGGTGAGCAAAAACGCTGCTTCACCGACATTGCCGATGGCGTAGAAGCCCTGGCGCGGATCATCGACAACGACAACGACGTCTGCAATGGTCAAATCATCAACATCGGCAACCCGGACAACGAAGCCAGCATTCGTCAATTGGGCGAAGAGCTGCTGCGCCAGTTCGAAGCTCACCCGTTGCGCAGCAACTTCCCGCCGTTCGCCGGTTTCCGCGACGTGGAAAGCAAGGCGTTCTACGGCACTGGCTATCAGGATGTGTCCCATCGCAAGCCGAGCATCGACAATGCCAAACGTCTGCTGGACTGGGCGCCAACCGTGGAGATGAACGAGACCATTGGCAACACACTGGATTTCTTCCTGCGTGAAGCCATGCTCGAAATCGCGGACAAGCGCTGATGCAGGCAGGCCTTCGGATCGATGTCGATACCTACCGAGGCACCCGTGAGGGGGTGCCTCGGCTGCTGGAAATCCTTGATGAAGCACAGGTCAAAGCGACCTTTTTCTTCAGTGTCGGTCCGGACAACATGGGGCGCCATTTATGGCGCCTCATCCGCCCGCAATTTCTCTGGAAAATGCTCCGTTCCAACGCAGCCGGCCTTTATGGCTGGGACATCTTGCTGGCCGGCACCGCGTGGCCAGGCAAACCGATTGGCCGCGACCTCGGGCACTTGATGCGTCAGGCCCAGGCCGCCGGGCATGAAATCGGTCTGCACGCCTGGGATCACCATGCGTGGCAGGCCAATGCCGGGCGCTGGAGCGATGCACAGCTGGTCGAGCAGATTCGTCAAGGCGTGGACGAGCTGAGTGACATTCTCGGGCAGCACGTCACGTGTTCGGCCTCCGCCGGTTGGCGGGCGGACGAGCGTGTGATCGAAGCCAAGCAAGGTTTCAACTTTCGCTACAACAGCGACTGTCGCGGCCACAGCCTGTTCCAGCCAACCCTGGCCGGTGGAGGCCTGGGTGCACCGCAAATCCCGGTGGACCTGCCGACCTTCGATGAGGTCGTCGGCCCGATGGTGGCGTCCAAGGATTTCAATGCGTACATTCTTGACCGCTTCACCCCTGAACAACTCAACGTTTACACGATTCATGCCGAAGTAGAAGGGATTCTGATGGCCAACGATTTCCGCCAACTGCTGGCCGACGCACGCCAGCGAGGCATCTGTTTTCAACCTTTGGGCGATTTGCTGCCCGAGGCCCCCGGCACTCTGCCGATCGGCAAAGTGGTACGTGGCACGCTCGCAGGCCGCGAAGGCTGGCTGGGAGTCCAGGGCGCATGACCAAGCGCTGGGCGTTGCCGTTATTACTGATTGTTTGCGCGGTGGCCTATTTGCTGCCACTGGGCACCCATGGCTTATGGATTCCCGACGAAACCCGCTACGCCCAGATCAGCCAGGGTATGCTCCTGAGCGGCGACTGGGTGTCGCCGCATTTCATGAGCCTGCGCTACTTTGAAAAGCCGGTGGCCGGTTATTGGATGATCGCCATCGGCCAAGCGGTGTTTGGCGACAACCTGTTTGGCGTGCGCATCGCTTCAGCTGTCAGCACCGGGCTCAGCATGCTGCTGTGTTACCTGATCGCCCGCAAGCTGTGGAACGAGCCGCGCAAAAGCTTCGCCTGCGCGTTGCTGTACATGAGTTTCACGGTGATTGCCGGCCAGGCCGGTTACGCCAACCTCGATCCGCAGTTCACCTTTTGGGTCAATCTGAGCCTTGTCGGTTTGTGGTTTGCACTGGACAGCGTCAACCGTGGCCAGCGCCTGACTGGCTGGGTCGTGACGGGCCTGGCTTGCGGCATGGGGTTCATGACCAAGGGGTTCCTCGCGTGGCTGCTGCCCGTGCTGATCGCCCTGCCCTGGATGATCTGGCAAAAACGCTGGCGTGAACTGTTGATCTACGGTCCGGTGGCGATTGTCGTGGCCGTTGCGGTGAGTCTGCCGTGGGTGTTGACAGTGCACGCTCAAGAGCCCGATTACTGGCGCTTCTTCTTCTGGCACGAACATATTCGACGCTTCGCCGGTGACGACGCGCAGCACGATTCACCGTGGTGGTTTTATTTCCCGTTGCTGGTGGCATTCAGTCTGCCGTGGGCGGGGTTGCTGCCATCGGCGCTCAAACAAGCCTGGGAAACACGACGCCAGGCGAGCATCGGATTCCTGTTGCTGTGGCTATTCATGCCGCTGTTTTTTTTCAGCCTGAGCAACGGAAAACTGCCGACCTATATCATGCCGTGCCTGCTGCCGCTGGCGTTGTTGCTGGGCAATGTACTGGCAGACCGCTTGAAACTCGAGCAAGGCCGGGTGCTGGGCATCAATGGCTTGCTGAATATGGCCCTGGGCCTGATAACCCTGCTGGCACTGGTCTACCTGCAACTGAAAAAGCCGCTGTACAATCATGAGCTGCATCATCTGATGCTGGTGTTCATCGGCCTGACCGGCTGGATCATGGCCAACCTGCTGCAAGCCTTCCGGCCTCTGCAATGTTGGGCAGCGCCGTCAATCGGCAGCCTGCTGTTCATTGGCTTGTTGCCGGCGGGGCTGCCCGAATCGGTGGTCGCCAACAAAATGCCGGATCAATTCATCCTTGAGCATGCGCCGGAACTCGGCCAGGCCGGCGAGTTGCTGAGCAATGACCTGGGCGCAGCTTCGGCGTTGGCCTGGCGCCTGAAACGCCCGGACGTGGCGTTGTACAACACGATTGGCGAACTGAAATATGGCCTTGCCTACCCTGACGGCGCGCAGCAACAGATTGATCTGGATAAGGTTCAAGCGTGGATGCACGAAGCCCGCCGGAAAGGCTCGGTCGGTGTGGTCATGCGCGTCAAGGGTGACGACGAATTGCACGAAGTCGAACTGCTGCCAAAGGATGGCAAACGCTATGAACGAGGCAATATCGTGATCCTGATCTTCCCACAGGAGCCGTCATGAGTCTGCTTCTGTTGTTGGCCGCGTGCCTGCTGACGTGCCTGGGCCAGATCGCCCAGAAGTACGCCGTGGAAAGTTGGCGCGGCCAAACCACAGGCTGGACCGAAAAACTGCGCTCACCGTGGCTCTGGCTGGCGCTCGCCGCCCTGGGGTTGGGGCTGCTGGTCTGGTTGCTGGTGCTACAGCGTCTTGAAGTCGGCGTCGCCTACCCGATGCTGAGCCTGAATTTCGTGCTCATCACCCTGGCCGCCCGATTCGTGTTCCACGAAACCATCGACCGTCGCCACTGGCTGGGTGTGGCACTGGTGATCGGTGGCGTGGTTCTGCTGGGGCAACACACATGAGCCTTCGTCGCGGAATCACCTTCGCGCTGGGCAGCGTGCTGTTGGTCAGCACCGCGCAGTTGGGCATGCGCTGGAGCATGAGTCGCCTGCCCGTCCCGCAACAATTATTGAGCTCCAACATCGATTTGTACGCCGTCGCCGTGGTGCTGGCAGCGATCTTCGCTTATGCCCTGTCGATGCTTTGCTGGCTGGTTGCCCTACGGGATGTGCCGTTGGGCCGGGCTTATTCACTCCTGAGCATCAGCTACGCGCTGGTGTACCTGTTGGCCGCCAGCCTGCCGCTGTTCAACGAAGATTTCACTCTTTCAAAAAGCCTCGGGGTGGCCCTGGTCATACTAGGCGTCATCACCATCAACTCTCGACCTGCTCGCGCGCGCGAACTCAGGAGTACTCCATGAAAATCAGTGTATTTGGTAGCGGTTACGTTGGCTTGGTGCAAGCAGCCGTCCTGGCTGAAGTCGGCCATGATGTCGTTTGCATGGACATCGACGAGAAGAAAGTCGAGCTGCTCCAGCACGGCCACGTGAGCATTTTCGAACCTGGGCTGGCCAGCCTGGTTCGCGAAGGTCTGGAAAGCAAACGGTTGCAGTTCACCTCGGACGAGAAATTTGCCGTGCAGCACGGCCAGGTGCTGTTCATTGCGGTCGGCACACCATCACGGGAAGACGGCTCGGCAGACTTGCGCTACGTGCTGTCCGTGGGAGACGCGGTTGCGCGTCACCGCGAACAACCGGTGATTCTGGTGGAAAAATCCACCGTGCCGGTGGGTACCGGCGATACCTTGCGTGCACATATCGACCAATGCCTGGACAAAGCCGGCCGGTCGCTGCAGTTCGATATCGTGTCCAACCCGGAGTTTTTGAAAGAAGGGTCGGCCGTGAACGATTGCCGGCGTCCCGACCGGATCATCATCGGCTGCGAAAGCGATGCTGTGCGTGATGTGATGCGTGATCTCTATGCACCGTTCAACCGCAACCACGACCGCGTCATGTTCATGGACTTGCGCAGCGCCGAGCTGACCAAGTACGCCGCCAACTGCATGCTGGCGACCAAGATCAGCTTCATCAACCAGATCGCCGAACTGGCCGAACACCTGGGTGCCGACATCGAATCGGTGCGCCTGGGCATCGGTGCCGATTCACGCATCGGCTACCACTTCATCTATCCCGGCTGCGGTTATGGTGGCTCTTGCTTCCCCAAGGACATGCGCGCCCTGATTCACAGCGCTGAAGAAGCCCATTGCTCAAGCGATCTGCTGCAGGCGGTGGAAGCCATCAACGAACGGCAAAAAAACAAACTGTTTGACCGCATCAATGCGTTCTACAAGGGTGAGTTGCAGGGCAAGACCTTCGCCGTGTGGGGCCTGGCGTTCAAACCCAACACCGACGACATGCGCGATGCTCCGAGCCGGGTGCTGCTGGAGTCGCTGTGGGCGGCCGGCGCCAACGTTCGCGCGTTCGACCCGGAAGCCATGCAGGAAACCCAGAAGCTGTATCCAGACGAATCGAAACTGATGCTCATGGGCACGCCGGAATCGGTGTTGATCGATGCCGATGCGCTGATCATCTGCACCGAATGGCAGCAGTTCAAAGCGCCGGACTTCGACCTGATCCAGCAGCGCCTCAATGCACCGGTGATCTTCGACGGACGCAACCTCTACGACGCCGACCGCCTGGCTCGCAACGGGTTCACGTATTTCCCGATGGGACGCGGTGAGTCACGCAAACTGCCGATTCCACATCAACAGTGGCCGGTGACTCCAGCCATCACTGAATTGTGATGTCCATACCGGTTCGCCAGCAGTCGCTCATCCTCGGGCTGCTGGCGCTGGTGCTGTTCAGCGCCGGGGTCTATCAGCAGGCGCCGATCGGCTTCGATTCGCGGTTTGTGCTGTTTGCCCAGGAAATGCTGCGCCATGGCCCGACGGTGTTTCCGACCACCTACGGCCAGCCTTACGCTGATTACTCGGCGGTCTCGACGCTGTTTATCTGGTTGTTGTCCCTGCCATTCGGGCAGGTCAACAGCTTCAGCGCCTGGTTCCCGAGCGCCATCGCCGCGGCGGTGATTGTCACGTTGATGTACCGGTTGTTGGCGCCCTACTCCCAACGATGGGCGCTGCTGAGCATCGCCCTGTTGTTGCTGACCAACTCCTTTGTCACCGAAACCCGTGCCGTGTCTCAGGACCTGATACTCGCGGCAGTGGCGTTTTCGGTGTTCTATGTGGGTTATGCCGCCGATCATTTTGGGTCGCCTCGACGCTGGCTGCTGATCTTTGCCCTGTTGCTCCTGGGTTTCGGGGTGCGTGGGCCGATTGGTTTGGTCGTTCCGACCGGCATGCTGTGCAGTTACTTCTTGCTCAATCGTCAATGGCAGCGGCTGTTCGGTTTCGGCCTGACGGCGGCCGTGCTCCTCGCGGTGTGCGTCGGCGTTCTGTTATGGCTGGCCGAAGTAAGTGGCGGCCCGGTCTTTATGCAGGACGTGGTGCGCATGCAGTTCATGGGACGCATGAACGGCAGTGAGGGCGTCAGTGGTTCGCTGTATTACTTCACCAGTTCGATGGGTAACTATGCGCTGGCGTACCCGTTGGCGCTGTTGGCATTGGCGGCGGTGTTCCTGGTCAAACCGCGTCAGGCCGGACCCGAGCTGCAGCTGTTGCAATACTGCGCAGCTGCCGGACTGATCGTGATGGTCGGGTTGTCGATTCCCCAAGCGAAAAAGGCCCGTTACCTGCTGCCGATGTTGCCCATGGCGGCGATTATTGCGGCGTATCCGTTTGAGGTTGCGAAGGGTCGGGTATTCGGTTGGTTGCGGGGTTTGATGCAAGGGTTGTGGCTGGTGATTCCAGCGCTACTGATCGGCGCGCTGCTCTTCGGCCATCGACGGTTTCCCGAACAGCTGACCATGACCGCGCTCACGCCTGCCCTGATGGTTCTGGGCCTGCTGCAAGTCGTCGCACTGGCAGCGCTTTTCAGGCCCCGCTGGCGGGCGCAAACGCTGGCATTTTGCGCGGCCCTCGGATTGTGGTCGATGTATATCCTGGTGTTCGAACCGGTGGAACGGCAGCTCTATGACTCGCGGACCTTCAGCCTTGACACGCTTGCGCTTGTACAGAAAGAACCCGCGCCACTGGTGTTGCATCGCATGGGCCAGGACGCCAAGGCCATCAAGTTTATGGTCAATACCGAGCAAGACCTGAAACCGGTTTTCACGGAAACGACTCAGGAACTGGAAAGTCTGGCGGGACCTGCCTGGTTGATGATGGATCTGAACGATTACAACGCACTGCAAGGCACTGTTGTGGGTGCGTTACCACCCGTGCTGAGTGGGCGTTTCGATAAGAATGATTTCGTCTTGCTGCATCTCCCAAGCCCCTTGTAGGAGGTAGGAGCGAGCTTGCTCGCGAAGAACTTAAGGACAACGCGTTTATTCTGGAAGAACGCGTTATCGTTAACGACCATCGCGAGCAAGCTCGCTCCTACAGTTAAACCGGCGCTTTCAGATCCACCCCCAACGCTTGGGCAAATGCCTTCACCAGCGGACTGCGCACAGTGTTGTGACGAAGGATCAGATTGAACGGTGTGATGATGCTGATCAGGTCCGGGCGCACCGCCCGGAATTGCCCCTGGGCCACCCACGGCGCGGCGTAATGTTGGGGTAGAAAACCCACGAAACGGCCGGTCTTGATCAGCAAAGCCACGGCTTCCACCTGAGTGGCCGAGGCGGAGAAGCTGTCGTAATGGGCGAAGTTCAGCTTGTCCCGATGAATCGCATAGCGGTGGTTGATGCACGCGTGATCCTTGAGCACCTGACTGTCCATTTCCGCGTCCGGCATCGAGAACAACGGATGTCCGACGGCGCAATAAACCTCCGAGCGTTCTTCATACAGTGCGTAGTAATCAAACTCTTCCCGTTTTTGATAAACCGGAACAATCCCCGCTGTTAGACGCCCCTCCACGACGCCTCTTTCCACTTCATCCAGTTGAGAAGTTTGAAGTTGAAACCTTACTTTCGGCGACGCTTCATTAATTCGTCTAAGCGCCGCAACTAACGGCGAATTAATATCGGTAATCGTATTATCAATAACCCCCACACCCAGGTCGCCGATCAGTTCGTTTTGCGCGGAACTAAGCCTGTCCCTGAAGTTATCGACAGAGGCAAATAAATCGATGGACGCCTGATACACCAGACGGCCCTCTTCGGTTAGATGAAAACCTTCTCGGCCTCGGGTGCACAGGCGCATGCCGATGCGGATTTCCAGGTCGGAGATCTGTTTGCTGATGGCTGCCAGCCCCACATTCAGCTCGTTCTGCGCCGCACTGAAGCCTCCGGCCTCGACCACTGCCTTGAACACCTTGAGCAGTTTGAAGTCCAGACCGCTGAGGGCCAGCGGTGCCCGATACGCCGTTTTCGGCGGCGGGTTTCCGGAATTGGAAAGTGGGGTTTCCATAATGCTTATTTACCTCTGGCGCGCTATTCAACAACCTGTGTCCAACAACAAAAACATAGCTGGCCAATAATAATGAACACAGAAAACCAAGCTTGGCAACCGCTAATAATTTTCGCACTTCAGTGCCAACCCACTGATTTCGCACCATTAAAAGTTGACACTACGATCAACTCTCGCCACTTCGCAACTGCCCTCATCAAACCTGCTTGAGCCGAACCACGCCCGAATGATTTCCGGCGGATGTTCCGGGCTTGGCACACCGATTTCAGTTCGCTTTACCGACGAGGAAAACAACAATGTCTCAAACCACCGACCGTCTCTGGGGTGCTCGCTTCAAAAGCGGCCCATCCGAAGCCCTGGCGGCCCTGTCCCGTTGCCCTGAGCGCTACTTTCGCCTCACGCCGTATGACCTCGCCGGCTCCAAGGCCCATGCCCGTGAACTGCAACGCGCCGGGCTGCTCAGCGAGCAAGAAACCCTGAGCATGCTCGACGCCTTGGAGCGCATTGGTGATGACTTCCGCGCCGGCAGTATCGCGCCGACCCTCGACGACGAAGACGTCCACACCTTCATCGAACGCCTGTTGACCGAGCGCCTTGGCGCACTCGGCGGCAAACTGCGTGCCGGTCGTTCACGCAACGACCAGACGGCCAACGACCTGCGCCTGTTTCTGCGCGATCACGTCCGCACCCTGGCCGTCGAGGTGCTGGCCCTGCAACACGCACTGGTCGATCAGGCCGAGCAGCACATCGAAAGCATCTGCCCTGGGTTCACTCACCTGCAGCAAGCCCAACCCATCGTCTTCGCGCACCACTTGCTGGCTCACGCCCAATCGATGCTGCGTGACGTGCAACGCTTGGTGGACTGGGACGTGCGCACTTCGCTGTCGCCACTCGGTGCGGCGGCCATGGCCGGCTCCGCCATCGCTCGCCTGCCTCAGCAGTCGGCCAAGGAAATGGGCTACAGCGGGGTCTGTGAAAACTCCATCGATGCCGTGGCCAGCCGCGACCACGTCGCCGAATTCCTGTTTATCGCCAGCATGTTGGGGATCAACATTTCCCGCCTCGCCGAAGAATTCTGCCTGTGGTCGTCGCGGCAATTTCGCTGGGTCGCACTGGACGATGCCTACGCCACCGGTAGCTCGATCATGCCGCAGAAGAAGAACCCGGACATCGCTGAGCTGGCCCGGGGCAAGGCTGGTCGCTTGATCGGTAACCTGACCGGTCTGCTCTCCACCCTCAAATCCCTGCCGCTGTCCTACAACCGCGACTTGAGCGAAGACAAGAACGGCGTGCTCGACAGCGTCGACACCCTGCTGTTGGTGCTGCCGGCCATGGCCGGAATGGTGGCCACCATGAAGGTCAACGTCGAGGAGCTGCGGCGCCAGGCACCGCTTGGCTTCACCCTCGCCACCGAAGTCGCCGACTGGCTGGCCGTGCGCGGCGTACCGTTCAAGGAAGCCCACGAAATCACCGGTGCGCTGGTACAAGCCTGCGAGAAACGCGACATCGAACTGTGGGAAGCGTCGCCGGCGCTGCTGGCCGAGATCGACCCGCGCCTGACACCCGAAGTGCGTGACAGCCTGACCCTTGAAGCCGCCATCGCTGCTCGCAGCGGTTGGGGTGGCACCGCGCCGCAACAGGTGCGTGAACAAATCGGCCGCTTGAAAACCGCCCTCGCCGCCCAGCAAGCGTGGACCGAGAACTATCAGGGCTTCCGCCTTTGATTCACGGCGAAAAACCTGTAGGAGCGAGCTTGCTCGCGATGGCGGCGAGTCAGTCAACATGGATGTTGAATGTGCCGCTTTCGCGAGCAAGCTCGCTCCTACAGGGATTACCAGTGTACGGAGAAGCAACATGAGCCAGACCCAGGCAGAACGACTCCAGTCGGAGCGAAAACTGGCGGAAAACCAGTTCGACATTACCCAGTACCACCACGTGCCTCGGCGCTATTACGGGCGGATTTTCTTTGCCACCGTCATCGTCATCGCCCTTCTCGGGCTGGTGCGCGCCTTTGCCGAAGGCAAGATCGAATGGTCGTACATCGGCCAGTTCGTCACCTCGCAAGCGATCATATGGGGGTTGTTCAACACCATCGTCATGGCGGTGCTGGCGATGGCACTGGGCATCGTGTTCGGGGTCATCACGGCGATCATGCGCATGTCGGCCAACCCGATCCTGCGCTACGTGGCGGTGACCTACACCTGGCTGTTTCGCGGCACGCCACTGATCCTGCAACTGCTGTTGTGGTTCAACCTGGCGCTGATTTTCCCCACCATCGGCATCCCCGGCCTGTTCGAAATGGACACCGTGAGCCTGATGACCCCGTTCGTGGCCGCCCTCCTCGGTTTGAGTATCAACCAGGGCGCCTACACCGCCGAAGTGGTACGCGCCGGCCTGCTGTCGGTGGACACGGGGCAGTACGAAGCGGCCAAGTCGATCGGCATGCCGCGCTTGCAAGCACTGCGCCGAATCATCCTGCCCCAGGCCATGCGGATCATCATTCCGCCTGTCGGTAACGAATTCATCGGCATGGTGAAAATGACCTCGCTGGCGAGCGTTATCCAGTATTCGGAACTGCTCTACAACGCCCAGAACATCTACTACGCCAACGCCCGCGTGATGGAGCTGCTGATCGTCGCCGGTATCTGGTACCTGGTCGCCGTCACCGTCCTGTCCTTTGGTCAAAGCCGTCTGGAGCGTCGTTTCGCTCGCGGCGCCGGCAAGCGTTCTTGAGGAGTTCACCATGAGAAGCATCGTCAAGGCCGTGAGCCTGAACAAATATTACGACCAGTACCACGCGCTCAAGGACATCAATATCGAAGTCGAACAAGGTGAAGTGCTGTGCATCATCGGCCCGTCCGGCTCGGGTAAAAGCACGTTGCTGCGTTGCATCAACCAGTTGGAGAAGATCGACAAGGGCGGCCTCTGGGTCGACGGCGAGCTGGTGGGTTACCGCGTGGTCGGCAACAAACTGCACGAGCTCAACGAGTCGCAGATCGCCCGCCAGCGCCTGTCCACTGGCATGGTGTTCCAGCGTTTCAACCTGTTCCCGCACATGACTGTGCTGCAAAACATCATCGAAGGGCCGTGCCAGGTGCTCAAGCGTTCGCCCAAAGAAGCGCACGACGAAGCGGTGGAATTGCTCGCCCGCGTCGGCCTGGCCGACAAGCGCAACAGCTACCCGATCGAACTTTCGGGGGGGCAGCAACAACGCGTTGCCATCGCCCGTGCGTTGGCCATGCGCCCCAAGCTGATGCTGTTTGATGAACCCACTTCGGCACTCGACCCGGAATTGGTCGGTGAGGTGCTGTCGGTGATGCGCGATCTGGCGCAAACCGGCATGACCATGATCGTCGTCACCCATGAACTGGGCTTCGCTCGCGAGGTTTCCAACCGCATGGTGTTCATGGACGGCGGCCAGATCGTGGAGGCAGGAAGCCCCGAAGAAATTCTAATAAGTCCGCAAAACCCGCGCACCCAAAGCTTCATTTCTGCCGTTCGAACCTAAGTGCCCTTTGGCGCTCACAACATTCATAAGAGAACGACCATGAAGAACTTCGTTATTCCAGCAGTACTCGCAAGCTTGATGGCGTCCAGCGTCAGCTTCGCCGCCGAATTACCGGCCAGCATCAAGAGCAAGGGCGAGATCGTCGTCGCGATCATGCCGAACTACCCGCCGATGGACTTCAAAGACCCGGCCACCAACACCCTCACCGGCCTTGACTATGACCTGGGCAACGCCCTGGCCGAACGTCTGGGCGTGAAAATCAAATGGCAGGAAACCGGTTTCGAGCAAATGATCAACGCCTTGACCACCGACCGCGTGGACATGGTGCTGTCGGGCATGACCGATACCGTCGAGCGCCAGGCCAGTGTCACCTTCGTCGACTATTTCACCAGCGGCCCGCAGTTCTATACCTTGCAGAAGAACAAGGATTTCAACGAAATCACTGATCTGTGCGGCAAGAAAGTCGGCACCAGCCGACGGACCACCTTCCCGGCGGAAATCGCTGAATACAGCAAGGCCCACTGCGAAGCCGCCGGCAAACCGGCCATCGTGGTGATCGGCACCGAAGGTTCGGCGGATGCGCGTGCGCAACTGCGTCAGAGCCGTATCGATGCGGCGATGCAAGGCAGCGAGACGTTGTCCTACCTGAAGACTCAGGAAAAGGACATGTACAAGACGGTCGGCATGCCGATTTCCGTGCAGTTCACCGGGCTGGGTGTGAGCAAGAAGAAGCCTGAGTTGAGCGACGCGGTGAAGGTGGCGTTGCAGAGCATGGTGGATGACGGCAGCTATCAGGCGATCCTGAAGAAATGGGACTTGGAGCTGGGTGCGATCAAGACCGTGAGCATCAACGCCGGGAAATAACCTCAGTAACCGACGCAATCTCGGTCGGTGTAGCAGCTGGCGAAGCCTGCGTTCGACTGCGAAGCAGTCGTGAAATCAGACAACGCGGTGTGACCGAAAAACCTTTCGTGTAGGGTTTACGACGGCTTCGCCACCGAACGCAGCCTCGCAGGCTCGGCAGCTGCTACAGGTGTTTCAACCATAAATTCCGGAGCGCCACACGATGTCCTCCTCAACCCGACCCGCCTGGCCCGACCAGCACAACGCCTGTCTCGCCCTGGCCTTCGACCTCGACGGCCCCACCGGCGATGCCATGCTTAATGGCTCGATCTGGCACAAGCCCGAGTACTTCGGCTTCGGCGGTTACGGCCCCTACCGAGCGTTGCCACGCCTGCTCGATGTACTCGATGAGTACCGAATCCCGACGACGTTTTTTATCCCGGCCTGGGTCGTGGAAAACTGGCCGAAACAGTGCCAGGCCATTGTCGAGCGTGGGCATGAAGTGGCCTACCACGGCTACAAACACGAATCTTTTTACGCCCTGACGCTGGAACAGCAAAAGGACGTGATGAATAAATCCCGCGAGGTGTTCTGGACACACCTGAACATCCGCGCCGAAGGTTTCCGCACGCCGTCAGGTGACTGGCGCGCCGAAACCCCGGCCATGTTGGTGGAAGCCGGCGTCACCTATTCCAGCAGCATGCGCGGCGATGACCGGCCCTACCTGGTGAAAGTGCCCGGCTTTGATACACCACTGGTGGAAATTCCCGGCCGCTGGGAAATGGACGACTACGCCTCCCTCGCCTACACCCGCGCGCCGGATTTCCCTTCCGGACTGGATCGCACCGCCAGCTACGAATTGACGCTGGACAACTGGTGCCGCGAATACGACGGTGCGATGAATGAAGGCTTGTGCCTGACCACCCTGTTCCACCCCAAGATCACCGGCAAGCCGGGGCGCATCCTGCTGCTGGAAAAACTCTTCGAACACATGCGCCAGCGCGACGACGTCTGGTTCGCCACCTGCCGCGATGTCGCGCAGTGGTGGCTGAAGGAGCATCACCATGGCTGATTCCCCTCTCTGGCCCAAAGGCTACCGATGCGCCGTGGTACTGACCGTCGATTACAACGACATCCACGGCATTTTGACCCAGGCCCCGGAAGTCGCGGGGCGCGACAAGACCCTGTCGGTCTGGCGCTATGGCACTCGGCGCGGTGTCGACCGTTTGCTGGCATTGTTCGCCGAACTGGGGGTTACCAGCAGCTGGTTTGTGCCAGGCATCGTCGCCGAGGAAAACCCGGAACACCTCCGCGCGATCCAGGCCGCAGGGCATGAGATTGCTTGCGCAGGCTATCGCCATCAGCACTACGACGCACTGGACCTGGCCGCGCAACGTGCGGAAATCGCCAAGGGCTGCGAAGCCTTGAAAGCGCTGACCGGCCAGCGCCCGACAGGTTTCCGCATTCCGGCGGGCAATGGCGCTCCGGGTTTTAGCCAAGCACTCAGGGACCAAGGCATTCGCTGGTCATCGTCATGGCGCGGTGATGATTTGCCGTTCGCGCACCCGACGGCACCCGAAGTGATCGAGCTGCCCCTGCATTACGAACTGGAGGATGAGCCCTACTTTGCCTTCAACCTGAGCCCGGCGGTGCCACCAGCGCAATCGCGGATCGCCTCCTACAGCCACACCTTGGGCAACCTGCAAATGGACTTCGCCGGGTTTCACCGGTTTGGGCTGTGTTACGTGCTGCGGCTGCACCCGGAGATTATTGCCACCCCCGGGAGAATTGGCGTGTTGCGCGAGTTGCTCCAGGGCATTCAGCAGCACGATGACGTGTGGATTGCCACGGGCGCTGAAGTGGCCCGGTGGTGGGCGCAATCGGCCACAGCGTTGACCGAGGATCACCCGGCTGCGGTCTATGAACGGCACTATCGGGAGTACATCGCATGACGGAGCGCATGCAGCGACTGGCGCAGTTCTGCGTTGACAGCCGATTTGAAGACTTGCCTGCGGCGCTGGTGGCACAAGCCACGCGGCACATTCTCGATACCTTTGGCGTGACGCTCGCCGGGGCCAATAGCGATGTCGCCAGACAGGCGCGGCAGGTTTTCGATGGTGAAACCGGCCAAACGTCAGTCTGGGGCACCGAGCTAAAGGTCGGTGCCGCTCAGGCGGCGATGCTCAACGGTGTCGCCGCTCATGCACTGGAGCTGGATGACACCGGCGGTTGCGATCATTCCGGCGCAGTGGTGCTGCCGGCCGTAATGGCCGCCGTGTCGATGCTTACAAAGCCGGTCAGCGGTCGCGAGCTGATTGCAGCGGTGGTCATCGGCTACGAAGTCGGCCGTCGGGTGCTCGAAGCCTGCGGCGGTTACTCCGCGCATAACGGCGCGGGTTGGCACTCCACCGCGACCTGCGGCGTGTTCGGTGCGGCCGCTGCCAGTGCACGAATTTTGCGGCTGGATATTGGCCAAACACAGTCGGCGCTGGGCATTGCCGGCAGCTTCAGTGCAGGGCTATGGGCCTTTATTCATGACGGTTCGCAAAGCAAAAAACTTCACACTGGGCGCGCGGCTGAAGGCGGGTTGCTGGCGGCCCGGTTTGCCCAACGGGGCATCACCGGGCCGAGCCGATTGTTCGATGATGTCTGGGGCGGTTTTTTGAAAACGTTGGCTGGGGTGAGTTCACAGCCTGAAGCGCTGGATGCCGACCTGGGCGTGGTGTGGAAGCTCGCCCGCTGCTCGATCAAGCCCTACGCCGCGTGTCGGGGGACTCATTCGGCGATCGACGCGTTGGGTCTGTTACTCGAGCAACTGCAGGTGGGGGCTGATCAGGTCGAGGATGTTCACGTTTCGTTGTGCAGCTTTCTTCTGGGTATGTGTGGCGGGCGTGACGTCAGCACCTTGGCAGCGGCGCAGATGAGTCTGCCGTATGCCTTGGCCGCGCGGCTGGTCCATGGTCATTGCCAGCTGGAGGCTTATGACGATGAACAACGTGGCGATCCGCGTATCGCGCACTGGGTGTCGCGCATTCACCTTGAAGTGGATTCGCAACTGTCAGAGGATGGCGAGCCCGTCGTCAGCGTAGGGACCGTGGACGGTCGACGGGCGAGCCTGTGTGTCGATCCGCCACTGGGGGCGCCGGCGAATCCGCTGAGTGATGCAGCGCTGGAACAGAAGTTTTTTAGTTTGGCGACGCGGGTAATGCCTCAGGCGCAAGCCGGGGAATTGCTTGAGCAGTTGTGGCGGCTGGAAACGCTTGAGTCAGTTCGTTCGCTGGATCGGTGGCTGGGTTGAGACTTGCGTTGCCTGATCGGGCCTCTTCGCGAGCAGGCTCGCTCCCACAGGGGAACGCATTTCAAATGTGGGAGCGAGCTTGCTCGCGATGGCAGCGACACGGTTTCGCGTCGAACACTACAACACCTGAATAAGGACATTTGCCCCACTGTGGCCACTTACTCGCTCGTTATCCGCCGACTGATGATCGTCTCCCTGACAATCGTCGTCAGCCGCGCCATCACCAGCCCGTTGCTCACGTTGTTCCTGAGCAACAAGCTCGGCCTCAACCAGCAGGACGTTGGTTTGCTGCTGGGGATCGCGGTGTTCATCGCCACCCTGCTCGCTCTCTACGGTGGCTACATCATCGACCGCCTGGAAAAGCGCCGATTGCTGATCCTGGCGATGCTCTCCAGCGCCATCGGTTTCGTGCTGCTGACCTTTGCGCAAAACCTCTACCTGACCACCGTCACCCTGGTGATCACCGAAACCGCCTCGGCGTTGTTCCTCATCGGTTCGAAAGCGATTCTCAGCGAAAACCTGCCCATGGGGCAGCGCGCCAAGGCCTTTTCCCTGCGCTACACACTGACCAACATCGGTTATGCCACCGGCCCGATGCTCGGCGTAGTGATCGCTGGCGTGTATCCGATTGCTCCGTTCCTGATCGCTGGGGGCATCGCGTTTTTCAGCATTTTCCTGATGATCGGCATCCCCAGGGACTCGGCCCAGACACCCGCCATCGGCCAGCCGCAAAGCTTTCTCAAGACGCTGATCACCCTGAAAAACGATCGCACCCTGATCATGTTCACCGGCGGCTGCCTGCTCAGCACGGTGGTTCATGGCCGCTTCACGTTGTACCTGTCGCAATACCTGCTGGTGACCCACGATTCCAAGCGCGCCCTGGAAACCATGGCCGCCCTGCTCGCCTGCAATGCCATCAGCGTAATCCTGCTGCAATACCAGATCGGCCGCTTTCTCATTCGTGAACAGCTGCGCTACTGGATCGCCGGCGGCACGAGTCTGTTCATCGTCGGGTTAATCGGTTTCAGTCTGGCCGACAGCCTGCTGAGCTGGTGCGTGGCGATGTTCATCTTCACCCTGGGCGAAATGATCATTTACCCCGCCGAATTTCTCTTCGTTGACACCCTGGCCCCGGAAGAACTGCGCGGCAGCTACTACGGTGCACAAAACCTCGCAGCCCTCGGCGGCGCCTTGAGCCCGGTGATTTGCGGCTACCTGTTGATGCACACGCCCGCGCCCACCATGTTTTATGCACTGAGTGCGCTGACCGCCATGGGCGGCTCCCTGTGTTTCCTCAGTGGCCGACGGGTGGCGATACTGCAAAAATAGTGCATTGAAACTGCATTAATATGAATTTGTCAGCATCGGTAATGAACGGCACACTGTCGCCGTTCCTCCCCCAATAGTTGGAACACCTTCAAGGGCTTTCTGGGTATTCCAGCTAAGCCCTTTTTTTTCCTCGGTTTTGTTAACGGATCGGTTTTCATCATGCTTGCTCGCTGGTTACCCGCCGCCATCAACACCCGCCCCACCGAATGGAGCCGCGCCGCCATCGGCATGGCCCTTGGAACGATGCTCAGTGTCTGGGTCTGCGGGCAGGTGTTCGGAATCGACGTGGCGCAACACTTGATCGGCCCGTTGGGGGCGTCGGCGGTGCTGCTGTTCGCCGTATCCTCCGGTGCGCTCGCCCAACCGTGGTCGATTGTCGGCGGGTATTTGAGCGCCGCAGTGGTGTCGCTGCTCGTGGCCCACGTGCTGGGCCGGACGCTAGGTAGCGCCGGCCTGGCGGCCGGCATGGCCTTGTTGCTGATGTGCTGGCTGCGTTGCCTGCATC
The DNA here is from genome assembly GCF_056680375.1 of Pseudomonas sp. ASL7. Taxonomy (NCBI): domain Bacteria; kingdom Pseudomonadati; phylum Pseudomonadota; class Gammaproteobacteria; order Pseudomonadales; family Pseudomonadaceae; genus Pseudomonas; species Pseudomonas sp. ASL7. The sequence continues at coordinate 1,838,199 of NZ_CM155279.1, forward strand.
CACCGGCCGGCGCGTTGGCCCTGACGCTGGTATTGGCAGACCCGGCTACCATTGCCATGGACTGGAACGCCCTCGGCCCGGTGATGGTGGGCGCATCGACCCTGCTGCTCAGCGCCCTGGCGTACAACAACCTGACGGGCATTCGTTACCCTAAACGCGCCAGCGAGCCGGCGGCCGTGGTGCCGGCCGATCATCCCCCCATCGACAGCCACGCCATTACCGCTCAAGACCTGAAGCTGGCATTGGCCGACATGGAGGCCTTCTTTGACGTCACGCCCGAAGACCTTGAACAGTTGATCCATGCGAGTGAATTGCACGCCAAGCGTCGTAGCATTGGTGAGGTGCTGAGCCCCAGACTCTGATCGCAACCATCGCAACTATCGCAACCTGTAGCAGCTGGCGAAGCCTGCGTTCGGCTGCGCAGCAGTCGTAAAATCAGAGGACGGGATACTTCAGGAAGACCGTGCACTCTGGTTTCACGACTGCTGCGCAGCCGAACGCAGGCTTCGCCAGCTGCTACAGACTTAGGCCGCTGATTGCTGCTGGACAGGCACCGCCAGACTCACCGCGCGCACCGATGCGCCGACATTCAGGCCCAGGGTTTTCGCGGTGTCTGCATCGACGATCAACGTACCGGCAGCCACCCGCGCCGTTGCCGTGGTAATCCGGCATTCGGCGAACTGGCGGTTATGAATCAGGTAATTCTCCGCCTGGTCACCCGGCGTGCCGATGCTCAGTTGCAGTACCTGGCTGTCGCGCACCGCACGAATATCGCCGGTGGCGCATTCAATCAGCGGGCCGCCGTCGAAGATGTCGATGTAATCCCGGTGTTCGAATCCTTCAGCCTTGAGCATGCCCAGCGCCGGCTCGGTGTTGGGGTGGACGCGGCCAATGGCCGTTCGCGCCGCTTCCGGCAACAGGCAGGTCGGCAGCGGAAACTTGGGCATCAATTCCGCGATAAAGGTCTTGTTGCCCAGGCCCGTGAGGTAATCGGCATCGGCAAAATCCATCTTGAAGAAGTGCCGCCCCAACCCTTCCCAGAACGGTGAAACCCCCTCTTCATCTGAGTAGCCGCGCATCTCCGCGATCACCTTGTCCCCGAAGAGCTGACGAAATTCCGCCAGGAACAGGAATCGCGCCTTGGACAGCAAACGACCGTTCAGACCGCTGCGGTGATCGGCGTGCAGAAACAGCGAGCACAGTTCCGAATGGCCGGTCATGTCGTTGCCGAGGAACAACGTTGGCAGGTGCTGGTTGATTCCGAGGTTTTTCGACGCGGCGACAAACAAACCCAATCGATAGTTGTACCAGGGCTCGCGCAGACCGACAGCGCCGGCCAATGCACAGATACCTATCGCTTCATGCTGCTCGTTTTCCAGCACAAACAGGTAATCGGCATCGGCGCGTTCGGCTTCGCCGGCAAAGGTTTTCGCTGCCCATTCCAGACGATGACGCAAGCGCGACGCGTCGGCCGGCAAGGTGGTCAATCCAGTGCCGGCGCTATGGGCCAAGGCTAACAATGCCGGCAGGTCGGCCGGTGTGGCTGGACGGACGATCATCGTGTTTGCTCCTGGGTAGCCTGTTGTTTGGGTAGAAAAACCTCGGCCAACATGCAGCGTGCGCTGCCTCCACCGATGCGCTCGATGGTGTCGATGTTCACCGGCAGCGGCGTCGTGTGGGCTTCGATCAAGCGGCGCTGCCCGGCATCCAGCGATTGCCACGCCGTGCGCGACATCACCAATACCGGGTCCCCTGCCGAGTTGTGGACTTCCAACATATTGCCGGCGAAGGACTCCAGTTGTGCCCAGTTCAGCGCGATCACCTGCTTGCCGCTGCTTTCCAACCGTGAGTGCAAGGCCTGGCGCTCGTCGGTTTGCGCGACCGACGCCAGACAGACCACGGCCAGCCGCGTGCCGACGCTCATCATCACGTTGGTGTGGTAAATCGCGACGCCCTGGCGGTCCACGGCGTTGAATGCACACAGCTCGTACCCAAAATGTTCGACCACCTGATCCAAGGCGCGGGCGTGGGTGCGGGTGGAATAGCCGGCGTAGCAAATCCGCTGCTGACGATCCAGCACCATGCTGCCAGTGCCTTCGAGAAACACTTCCTGCTGTTCAAGGCTGGACAGGTCCAGCAACTGTTCGACTCGAAATTCGTTGCGCAGCCAGTCGAGTGCGCCTTTGTCCCGCTCCAGGCGCCGGTTATGGCCTTGCATCGGGTACAGCACCAACGTGCCGTCCGGATGGCTGCTCCACCAGTTGTTGGGGAAAATCGAGTCCGGGGTATGCGGTGCTTCGAGGTCGTTATGCACCAACACTTCGACACCCTGGCTGCGCAGCGCAGCGACGTAGCCATCGAACTCTTGCAAAGCCTTGAGCTGCACGTCTTCGGACGCGGCCGCCGGGCGCTGGAAACGGTTGTTCGCCGCCGTGTCCTGATTGAAGGAGAAACGTGTCGGGCGAATCATCAAAACAGTATTGGTGGTTTGCATGGGCACAGATTCAATGAGGGTTGAGAAGTGCTCATTGTCTGTTTCGGGGCGGGGAAAAGCCGGTTGATGAGGGCACTGGCGGTGATGGAAACGGCTGAAGATTCTGGTTGCCTCAGCCGATTCGGCGCGGGTCGGGAACCCTGAATTGCAGTACCTGAATACCACAATCCTTGTGGGAGCGAGCCTGCTCGCGAAGACGGCCTGTCAGGCGACATCCTCGTTGGCTGACCCACCGCTTTCGCGAGCAGGCTCGCTCCCACATACAGCGTTCGATGCCTATTCCATCGTGGTCTTGACTGTCGCCAGTTCAGGATGGCTCACCAACTTGTCGATATGCAATTCCGGGTCGTCAAACCACACTTCGGTCAGCACCCGATAATGCTCCATGTCCCGGCACCGCATGCGCAGGCTGTAGTCGAACGCACCGCTGATCAAGCGGCATTCCAGCACTTGTGGGCAGGCGCGGACCTTGGCCTCGAAAGCCTTTTGCGCCGCCCGCCCACTCTGATTCGACAGCGCTACCAACACCAGCAAAGACAAGCCCGGCGTCAGTTTCTTCTCATCGAGAATCGCGCCGTAACCACGGATAACCCCGAGCTGTTCGAGCTTGCGCACCCGTTCCAGGCAGGGCCTTGGGGTCAAGTGCACGCGCTCGGAGAGCTTTTGATAAGTGATGCGCCCATCGTGGCGCAGCACTTCGATGATTGCCTGATCGATACGATCAAGCACGATCGACAGATCGCGGATTTCCGCCATGTACGTCTTGCCTCACTTCAAACGACCCGATAGGAATTGCTGTAAACGTTCACTGTTTGGCTGGTCGAGGATCGTCGCGTCACCCTGCTCCTCGACCCGCCCCTGATGCAAGAACAACACTTGGCTGGAGACCTGCCGGGCAAAGCCCATTTCGTGGGTCACCATCAACATGGTCCGGCCTTCTTCAGCCAGCGCCTGAATGACCTTCAGCACTTCGCCCACCAGTTCCGGATCGAGTGCCGAGGTCGGCTCGTCGAACAACAGAATCTGCGGTTCCACCGCCAGCGCCCGGGCAATGGCCACTCGTTGTTGCTGACCGCCGGACAAAAACGCCGGGTATTGATCGGCGACTCTCAGCGGCAATCCGACTTTGTCCAGGTAAGCCCGCGCGCTATCTTCGGCGGCCTTGCGGCTCATCCCCAACACCCGACACGGCGCCAGCACGATGTTCTCCAATACCGTCAAGTGACTCCACAAATTGAAATGCTGGAACACCATCGCCAGCCGAGTACGCAAACGCTGCAATTGCGCCGGATGGGCGACGCGCATGCCGCCCGCCCCCGGGCGCGTGAGGATCCGCTCGCCATCGAGTGCGATGGCGCCTTCGTCCGCGCGTTCCAGGAAATTGATGCAACGCAGCATAGTGCTTTTACCTGATCCGCTGGCGCCGATCATGCTAACCACATCGCCGGCCTTGGCATTCAACGAGACGCCCTTGAGCACTTCGTTGTCACCAAAACGTTTATACAGATTTTCAACCGTGAGTTTGTACATGCAAGCACTCCTGGAACGGCGCCCTTATCGGCGTCGCTCTGGATAAAGAATGGAATTCAGTGAGCCGGACCGAGAAAGCTCAGCCAGCGTTTCTCTGCCAGCCGGAAGGCGCCGACCAGACCGAACGACAGCGCGAGGTACAACAGGCCGGCAATGCCGAAAGCCTGGAAGGTCATAAACGTCGCGGCATTGGCATCCCTGGCGATTTTGAGAATGTCGGGAATGGTGGCCGTGAACGCTACTGAAGTGGCGTGCAACATCAGGATCACTTCGTTGCTGTAATACGGCAGCGCCCGGCGCAGTGCCGAGGGCAAAATCAACCGCAAATACAGGCGCCAGCCGCTCAGGCCATAGGCGTGGGCCGCTTCGATTTCACCGTAGGGAATGCTGCGAATCGCCCCGGCGAAAATTTCCACGGTGTAGGCGCAGGTGTTGAGGGTGAACGCGAGCAAGGTGCAATTCATCGCATCGCGAAAGAATGCTTCGAGCAGCGGCTGCGAGCGGACCACGGCGATGCCATAGACGCCGCTGTAGCAAATCAGCAACTGGATATACAACGGCGTACCCCGGAACACGTAGGTAAACAGTTGAACCGGCCAGCGCAGCAAGCCCCACCGCGAAACGCGGAGGATCGCCAACGGCAACGACAGGAAAAATCCCATCGCGATACTGGCCACCAGCAACCACAACGTCATGGCCAGTCCGGTGAGGGTGTCGCCGTCGGTGAACAGAAAGGGTTTCCAGTATTCGGCAATCAATTCGATCATCGCGTCATCCCCCGTACGCCCTGGTTATAGCGGCGTTCCAACACGCGCAAGACGTAGTTCGAGGCGCTGGTGATCAGCAAGTACAGAGCCCCCGCCAACAGCAGAAAGTCGAGCATGTTGAAGGTGCTCTTACCGGCCTCTTGCGCGACCTTGACCAGGTCCGACAAGCCGATGATCGACACCAGCGCCGTCGCCTTGAGCAGCACCAGCCAGTTGTTGCCCAGGCTGGGCAAGGCGAAGCGCATCATTTGCGGGAACACCACAAAGCGAAAACGTTGCCAGCGATTCAAACCAAAGCACGCGGCGGCTTCCTGCTGACCGCGTGGCACGCTCATAATTGCCCCGCGAAAGGTCTCGGTGAAGTAAGCGCCGTAGATAAAACCGAGGGTGACGATGCCGGCCACGAACGGGTCGATTTCCATGTAGGGCCAGCCCAACGCTTCCGTCAGGCTGCTCAACCAGCCTTGCAGACTGTAGAAAATCAGTAGCATCAGCACCAGGTCAGGCACCCCGCGAATCAGCGTCGTGTAAAAGGTTGCCGGCAGGTTCAACAGCTTCAGTGGCGACAGCTTGGCCGCCGCGCCGAGCAATCCCAGCGCCATGCTCACCAGTAGCGAAAGTGCCGATAATTTCAGGGTGACCCAGGTGCCGTGCAGCAACAACGGGCCATAGCCTTGCAAGGCCGAAAGATCGAGCCCCAGAATATTCAGGAAGGAATTCACGCCAGTCACCTGTCTTGATGCCACCGGGACGGGCGCTGCAACACAGCGACCGTCAGGTGGCGAGGCTCAGTTGTTGTAGAGGTCCAGATTGCCGAAGTGCTTCTGCTGGATCTGCGCATAGATGCCCTTGTCATGCAGGGCCTTGATGGCGGCATTGAGCATGCCTTTGAGTTCTTCGTTGTCCTTGCGTACACCGATGGCGATTTCCGACGGCACCAGCGGGTCACTGATGCCTTCGCTGTTTTGGAAATTGGCCCCTTGCGGTGAAGTCAGAAAGCTCATCTGCGCTTGCAGTTTGTCCTGGATCGACGCATCGAGACGACCATAAACCAGGTCGGCGTAGACCTGATCCTGATTCTGATACGCCCGCAGCTTCACCCCGGCCGGGGCCAATTTGGCCTTGGCGTAGGTTTCCTGAATGGTGCCCTGCATGTACCCGATGGTCTTGCCGCGCAGGGAGTCAGCGGTGGGCTGCAGCCCGGAGTCCTTGCGGGTGACGATAGCGGTCGGCCCGGCGTACAGACGATCGGTGAAATCAATCTGTTTTTTGCGTGTGTCAGTGACGGTCATTGAGGATTCGATGGCGTCGAACTTGCCGGCCTTGAGGCCTGGTATCAGGCCATCAAAGTCATTGCTGACCCAGACGCACTTAACCTTAAGTTCGGCGCAAATCGCATTGCCCAGGTCCACACCGAAGCCTTGCACACCGCCATCGGCGGTGGTGGATTCAAACGGAGGGTAACTTGGGTTGACGCCGAATCGCAGCTCTTTCCACTCCTTGGCATTGGCGCCGGTGGTGCAGCACAGCAGCGCGAGTACCGACAAGCTCAGCCATTTAGTCTTCATCTTCTTGAATCCCGATTTGTTTGGAGTTATTGCGGCCAGGCGAACCGAGCCACTTTTATGGGCAGGAACAGAGAGTCGATGCGGCGTAGGCCGCAACCGCGTTCTTATTGTTTTATACGGTGGGCCGCACAAGGCGGCACCCAGCCTGAAACCTTCGGCACAGACGGTTTCAAACCCGCGGCCAGAATGCCAACAGATGACCGGGCACAGGTGTCGTAAGCGCCGAGATAGACACCCCGATTGCGCTGATAAGATTGTTTTCGCAGCCGAATCGGTCGCGAGCCCGGTCCAGGGCGGTATCGAGGGGAAATCCTGCACAGGTATTACAAAAATGCACACGGGACCTGCACATATCCGGGTTGTACATGGCAAATTTGCACTGGTACGATCCGGCATCGCTCGCGCGCGAGCTTCTTTATAAAGAACAATAAAAGCAGGGAGTTAGTGATGACTGCTCAGGTATCTTCTCCGGGGACTCAGTCCATGGATGCCACGCAAAACGACGTGCTGGCCGAGGTTCGCAATCACATCGGTCACCTGACCCTCAATCGCCCCGCCGGCCTCAATGCCATTACCCTGGACATGGTTCGCAACCTGCAGCGCCAACTCGATGCCTGGGCGCAGGATGAGCAGGTCCACGCGGTGGTGTTGCGCGGTGCGGGCGAAAAAGCGTTCTGTGCCGGCGGCGATATTCGCTCGCTGTACGACAGTTTCAAAAGTGGCGACACGCTGCACGAAACGTTCTTCGTCGAGGAATACGCACTCGACCTCGCTATCCACCACTACCGCAAACCCGTGCTCGCCTTGATGGACGGATTTGTCCTGGGCGGCGGCATGGGCCTGGTGCAAGGCGCCGACCTGCGGGTGGTCACCGAGAAAAGCCGTCTGGCGATGCCGGAAGTGGGCATCGGTTATTTCCCGGATGTCGGCGGCAGCTACTTCCTGCCACGCATTCCCGGAGAGCTGGGCATTTATCTGGGGGTCAGCGGGGTGCAGATTCGCGCCGCCGATGCGCTGTATTGCGGCCTGGCCGACTGGTACCTGGACAGCACCCGCCTGGGAACGCTGGACGCGCAACTCGATCAGCTCGAATGGCACGACACCCCTCTCAAAGACCTGCAAGGCCTGCTGGCGAAACTCGCCGTACAACAGTTGCCCGATGCGCCATTGGCGGCTTTACGCCCGGCTATCGATCACTTCTTCGCCCTGCCCGATGTGCCGAGTATTGTTGAGCAACTGCGTGAAGTGACGGTCGCCGACAGCCATGAATGGGCTGTTGCCACTGCCGACCTGCTGCAAAGCCGCTCGCCGCTGGCGATGGCAGTGACCCTGGAAATGCTCCGCCGTGGTCGGCACTTGAGTCTGGAAGACTGCTTCGCCCTTGAGCTGCACCTGGACCGTCAATGGTTCGCGCGCGGCGACCTGATCGAAGGCGTACGCGCCTTGCTGATCGACAAAGACAAGAACCCGCGCTGGAACCCGCCGACCTTGCAGGCGCTGGACGCCGAGCACGTTGCGAGTTTCTTCAGCGGTTTTGACCCAAGCTGGAGCTGAGCCATGCACGATATCGAATTGAGCGAAGAGCAAGTCATGATCCGCGATATGGCCCGGGACTTTGCCCGCGGCGAAATCGCGCCCCACGCACAAGCCTGGGAAAAGGCCGGCTGGATCGATGATGGTCTGGTGGCGAAGATGGGTGAGCTCGGTCTGTTGGGCATGGTGGTGCCCGAAGAATGGGGAGGCACCTATGTCGACTACGTCGCCTACGCCCTGGCGGTTGAAGAGATTTCCGCCGGAGACGGCGCCACTGGCGCGCTGATGAGCATCCACAACTCGGTGGGTTGCGGACCGGTTCTGAACTATGGCACCGAACAACAGAAACAGACCTGGCTGCCGGACCTGGCCAGCGGCCAGGCGATTGGCTGCTTCTGCCTGACCGAACCGCAAGCCGGTTCCGAAGCGCATAACCTGCGCACCCGCGCTGAACTGCGCGACGGCCAGTGGGTGATCAACGGGGCCAAGCAATTTGTCAGCAACGGCAAGCGGGCGAAACTGGCGATCGTGTTTGCAGTCACGGACCCGGATCTGGGCAAGCGTGGCATCTCGGCATTCCTGGTGCCAACGGATACCGCGGGTTTCATTGTTGATCGCACCGAACACAAGATGGGTATTCGCGCCTCTGATACCTGCGCGGTGACCCTGAGCAACTGCACGATTCCCGAAGCTAACCTGCTGGGCGAACGGGGCAAGGGCCTGGCGATTGCCCTGTCCAACCTTGAAGGCGGTCGCATCGGCATTGCCGCGCAGGCGTTGGGCATTGCCCGGGCAGCCTTTGAAGCAGCGCTGGCCTACTCGCGCGATCGTGTGCAGTTCGGCAAGGCGATCATCGAGCACCAGAGCATCGCCAACATGCTGGCCGACATGCACACCCGCCTGAACGCGGCGCGGTTGCTGATCCTGCATGCCGCGCGGTTACGCAGCGCCGGTAAGCCGTGTTTGTCGGAGGCGTCACAAGCCAAGCTGTTTGCCTCGGAGATGGCCGAGAAGGTCTGCTCGTCGGCGATGCAAATTCATGGCGGGTACGGGTATCTGGAAGACTATCCGGTGGAGCGCTACTACCGGGATGCGCGGATTACACAGATCTATGAAGGGTCGAGCGAGATACAGCGAATGGTCATCGCCCGCGAGCTGAAAAACTATCTGGTGTGATATATGGTAGGAGCGAGCTTGCTCGCGATGAATTCGAAGGCGGCGCATTTTTCCAGACAGTACGCGTCATCGTTTACGCCCATCGCGAGCAAGCTCGCTCCTACAGGAGCGGGCTTGTCCGCGAGAACCCGCATTACTTGCCGATGAACTCCGCCTCACGCTTGGCAATAAACGCCGCCATCCCTTCCTTCTGATCCTGCGTCGCAAACGCCGCATGGAACACCCGGCGCTCAAAACGTACGCCTTCCGACAGGCTTACTTCAAACGCGCGGTTAACGCTTTCCTTGACCATCATCGCAATCGGCAATGATTTTTTAGCAATTAACGCCGCAACTTTCAGTGCTTCGTCCAGCAACTCATCCGCCGGCACGATCCGCGCGACAATCCCGCAACGCTCCGCTTCCACCGCATCAATCAAACGCCCGCTCAGGCACATTTCCATGGCCTTGGCCTTGCCCACGGCGCGGGTCAGGCGCTGGGTGCCGCCCATGCCCGGCAGCACGCCGAGGTTGATTTCCGGTTGGCCGAATTTGGCATTGTCACCGGCCAGGATGAAATCGCACATCAGCGCCAGTTCACAGCCACCGCCCAAGGCAAAGCCGCTGACCGCTGCGATGATCGGCTTGCGGCGGTTGGCCACGCGATCGCTGTCGCTGAACAGGTCATCCAGGTAGATCTGCGGATAGGTCAGCTCGGCCATTTCCTTGATGTCGGCGCCGGCGGCGAAGGCTTTTTTCGAGCCGGTCAACACGATGCAGCCGATGTTCGAATCCGCTTCCAGGCCATCGAGGGCGTGGTTCAGTTCGCTGATGATTTGAGCGTTCAACGCGTTCAGCGCTTGCGGACGGTTGAGGGTAATCAGGCCCACGCGACCGTGGGTTTCCAACAAAATCGTTTCGTAATTCATAAACAACTCCGGTTTAAAGATTGCGCGAAATGACCATGCGCTGAATATCGCTGGTGCCTTCGTAGATCTGACAGACCCGCACGTCACGGTAGATCCGCTCCAGTGGGAAGTCGTTCAGGTAACCGTATCCGCCGAGGGTTTGCAACGCCGAAGAGCAGACCTTTTCGGCCATTTCCGAGGCGAACAGTTTGGCCATCGAAGCTTCGACCAGTGCCGGTTTGCCACTGTCTCTTAACGCCGCGGCGTAATGCACCATCTGCCGGGCCACGGCGATCTGCGTCGCCATGTCCGCCAGACGAAACGCTACGGCCTGGTGTTCGATGATCGGCTTGCCGAAGCTCTCGCGTTCACGGGCGTAATCGCGGGCCGCTTCAAACGCGGCACGGGCCATGCCCACCGATTGCGAGGCAATGCCGACACGGCCGCCTTCAAGGTTGGCCAGGGCGATCCGATAACCTTCGCCCTCCTCGCCCAGCCGATTGGCCACCGGGACTTTCACGTCCTCAAACAGAATCTGGCAGGTGTCGGACGCGTGCTGACCGAGCTTGTCTTCAACCCGCGCGACTTTATAGCCCCGGGAGTCGGTCGGCACGATCAGCGCCGTGATCCCGCGTTTGCCGGCACTCGGGTCAGTGACCGCGAATACGATCACCACCCCGGCGTTTTGCCCGGAGGTGATGAACTGTTTGCAGCCGTTGAGGACGTAATGATCGCCTTCCAGACGCGCGCGGGTCTTCAGGCCGCTGGCGTCGGAACCGGCCTGCGGTTCGGTCAGGGCAAAAGCGCCGAGCATCGCGCCGCTGGCCAGCGGCTTGAGGAAGCGTTCTTTCTGATCGTCGTTGCCGTACTTGAGAATCGGCACGCAACCCACCGAGTTGTGCACGCTCATGATGGTCGAGCAGGCGCCGTCGCCTGCCGCGATCTCTTCCAGCGCCATGGCGTAGGCCAGGTAGCCCGTGTCGCAACCACCCCATTCCTCCGGCACCAGCATGCCGAAGAAGCCCAGTTCAGCCATCTCGGCGATGGCTTCTTTGGGGAAGCGATGCTCACGGTCCCACTCGGCGGCGAACGGTTTCAGCCGTTCCTGGGCAAACAGCCGGGCCGCGTCGCTGATCTGAAGTTGTTCGTCATTGGGAATCATGCCAAATCCTTAAAAATTTGATCGCCCTTCTGTTGTAGGAGCGAGCTTGCTCCGGGCGGCGTTCCGACGAAGGGCGTGAGGGCACCGCGTTCAATCCAGGCAGCCCCCGTCATCGTTAACGTCCATCGCGAGCAAGCTCGCTCCCACATGGGGATAGCGTCAGTCTCAATACAGGCACTCAACGGCCATGGCCGTGGCTTCGCCGCCGCCGATGCAGATTGCTGCAACGCCGCGTTTCAGGCCTTTCTGGCGCAGGGCCGAGAGCAACGTCACGAGGATCCGTGCACCGGACGCACCGATCGGGTGGCCCAACGCGCAGGCGCCGCCGTGCACGTTGACTTTCTCGTGTGGGAGTTCCAGTTTGGTCATGGTCACCAGACTGACCACGGCGAAGGCTTCGTTGACTTCAAACAACTCGACCTCGTCCAGCGACCAGCCGGTTTTCTTCATCAACTTTTTGATTGCGCCCACCGGAGCCACCGGAAACAGGCCCGGCGTGTCGGCAAACGCGGCGTGGCCGTGAATCACTGCCAGCGGTTTGAGACCGCGCCTTTCAGCTTCAGAGCGACGCATCAGCACCAGTGCCGCCGCGCCATCGGAGATCGAGCTGGAGTTCGCCGCTGTCACGGTGCCGCCGTCTCGGAACGCCGGTTTCAACGAGGCGATTTTGTCGAGCTTGGCCTTGGGTGGCTGTTCGTCGTTACTGATCAGCACCTGCTCTTTGCCGACAGTCACGGTGAGGGGCACGATTTCGTCCTTGAAGCTGCCGTCTTTGATCGCTTGCTGGGCGCGGGTGGTCGAGGCGATGGCAAACGCGTCCTGGGCTTCGCGGGTGAAACCATTGGTGTCAGCGCACTCTTCGGCAAAGGTGCCCATCAGGCGGCCCTTGTCGTAGGCGTCTTCGAGGCCGTCGAGGAACATATGATCGAGCACACGACCATGGCCCATGCGGTAACCGCTGCGGGCGCGGTCCAGCAGGTATGGCGCGTTGGACATGCTTTCCATGCCGCCCGCCACGACCACGTCGGCACTGCCGGCGACGAGCATGTCGTGGGCCAGAATGGTCGCTTCCATGCCCGAACCGCACATCTTGTTCAGCGTGGTGCAACGGGTTGATTTATCCAGGCCCGCGCCCAGTGCAGCCTGGCGCGCCGGGGCCTGGCCAAGGCCAGCGGACAGCACGCAGCCAAACAGCACTTCTTCAACCGCATCGGCGGCGACACCGGCGCGCTCAACCGCTGCGCGAATCGCCGCAGCACCCAGTTGTGGAGCGGTCAGGCTTTTCAGTTCCCCTTGGAAACCGCCCATTGGGGTGCGGACGGCGCTGACGATAACGATAGGATCGTTGGCAATAGTCATGATAAATCCTCCTTATTTGGCGGCCATGCGCAAGGCGCCGTCGAGACGGATCACCTCGCCATTGAGCATGCTGTTTTCAATGATATGCCTGACCAGCGCGGCATACTCGCCCGGTTTGCCCAGACGCGGCGGGAATGGCACGCCGGCGGCCAGCGATGCGCGAACTTCCGGGGTCATGCCGGCCATCATCGGGGTTTCGAAAATGCCCGGGGCAATGGTCATCACGCGGATGCCGAAGCGTGCCAGTTCACGGGCAGCAGGCAACGTCAGGCTGACGATCGCGCCTTTGGACGCGGCATAGGCCGCCTGGCCGATCTGGCCGTCATACGCTGCTGCCGAGGCGGTGTTAATGATCACGCCGCGTTCGCCATCGGCGTCCGCGTCCGTTTCGGCGATGGCCGCTGAAGCCAGGCGCAGCATGTTGAAGCTGCCGATCAGGTTGACGTTGATCACCTGGCTGAAGCTGGCCAGTGCGTGGGGGCCGTTCTTGCCGAGGATCTTCTCGCCACGCACGATACCGGCGCAGTTGACCAGACCGTTGAGGCCACCGAAGGCTTTGACCGTCGCCTGCACGGCCGCTTCTGCCGCGGCTTCGTCGCTGATGTCCGCGACCACGCTTTTTGCGCCGAGACGTGCGGCCTGAGCCGCAACAGCTTCAGCATTCATGTCCACCAGCATCACTTTGGCGCCCGCCGCGACCAGCATCTCAGCCGTGGCCGCACCGAGTCCGGAGGCACCGCCGGTGACGAGAAAAACCTTGTTTGCGATCTGCATCATTGTTTCCTTGATTCAAGCTGAAACGTTCTTCGCGGCGGCCTCTTGAGCCTTGGCGATTTCCTGGTTGCGCAAGATAAAGCGCTGCAATTTGCCGCTTGGGGTTTTCGGCAATTCACTGACAAATTCGATTTCACGGGGGTACGAATGCGCGGCCAGACGTTTGCGCACGTGTTGGCGCAGCTCTTCGGCCAGCTCCGGGCCGGCCCGGTATTGCGGGTTGAGCACGACAAAGGCTTTGACCAGTTCGGTACGCTCTGGATCAGGCTTGCCGATGACCGCTGCTTCGACCACTGCGGGGTGTTCGATCAAGGCGCTTTCCACGTCGAATGGGCCGACCCGGTAGCCGGAGGTGGTGATCACATCATCACTGCGGCCGACGAAGCTGATGCTGCCGTCCGGATTCCACTCGACGGTGTCGCCGCTCAGGTAATAGTTGCCGACAAAGGCCTTGGTCGGTGCGCCTTCGTAACCGGCGAACCAGCACATCGGCGACTGGGTGCGGTCAATCGCCAAAATGCCCGGTTGGCCGACGCCCAGTTCCTTATATTCCTCGTCCAGCACCACGATACGGTGGCCGGGCGAGGCAAAACCGGCGGCGCCCATGTGGATGGGATGCTCCAGACCATGGTGATTGCACAAGACCATGCCCAGCTCGGTCTGGCCGTAATGGTCGTGAATGACCACGCCGAGGTTGTCGGCGAACCAGCGGATGACTTCCGGGTTCAGTGGCTCGCCAGCACTGCTGACGATGCGCAGTTTGCCTTTGATCGAACGGGCGAACTCGTCGCCTCCCGCGATCAGCAGACGGTAAGCCGTCGGTGAACCGGTGAGGTTGGTGATCCCGTACTTGTTGATCACCCGGCAGGTGCTTTCGAGGGTGAACGGGCCATCGTAAAAGGTGATCGGATGCCCCATCGACATCGGCCCGGTGACGCCGAAATAAATGCCGTAGGCCCAACCCGGATCGGCGACGTTCCAGAACGCATCTTCAGGGCGCAAGTCCACCGCGTCGCGGGTGTAGCTCTGGAACGCAACGATGGCCTTGAGCGGCACCGACAGTGCTTTCGATGGCCCGGTGGTGCCCGAGGTGAACATCAGCAGGAACGGGTCTTCGCCCGTCAGCAGTACCGGTTCGCACACCGGGGAATAATTGGCCAGTTCGGCCCAGAAACTGAAATCGCCATGGACGATGCCTTGTCCTTTGGCACCAGCGACAGTAACGATGGTCGGGCAGTCGGCGACTTCAGCGAGTTTCGGGCGGTTGACCGCGTCGGTCACCACCACTTTGGCGCCCGAACAATTGAGGCGGTGCTCGATGGCTTTCGGGCCGAACGCGGTGAACAAGGGCTGGTAAACCGCGCCGATGCGCCAGGTAGCGAACACGGTGATCAATAATTCGATATTACGTGGCAGGAGACCGGCGACTTTGTCGCCTTTCTTCACGCCCTGGGCCAAGAGGTAGTTGGCGAAACGCGCGGCTTTGTCTTGCAAGTCGGTGAAGGTATACGTCGCGCCGTTACCGTCGCGGCCTTCCCAGAACAACGCGATACGCCCCGGCAAGGCATGCCGGTCACAACACTCGACGCAGGCGTTGAGGGCAGTCAAGTCGCCAGCGAGTGCGGCCTCGACGGTGTGCTGATAATTGAACTGTGATGCAGCAGACAAGTAATCGCGCATTGCCAGAATCCCTCTGTGTTTTTATTAGGTTGGGGAACCGTAATTAACAGGGAAATACTCGCTCTACGCGTAGAACACGGCAATGGTCAAAGTTATCAAGTTGCTTGACTGGTTTGGCCAAGGATTGAGAGATGCGGCGCCTGTCAGGGCCTCTTCGCGAGCAAGCTCGCTCCCACAGGGGAAATGCAGTCCAAATGTGGGAGCGAGCCTGCTCGCGATAGCGTCAGCTCAGGCACCACAGGCCTTGGATCAGTCAGCCTCATTGAGAATCAGACTACGGTAATGCCCCGGATTCGACCCGGACCACTTGCGGAACGCCTTGTAGAACGAACTGGTATCGGCAAACCCCAGGCGGGTGGCGATCTCGGCGAAGCTGATGCTCGGTTCAGCCAGCCAAACAATGGCCAACTCCTTGCGCACGCTGTCTTTGAGCGCTTGATACGTCTGCCCCTCTTCCGCCAGCCGACGACGCAACGTCGACGCCGACATGCACAACTGTTGCGCCAGCGGCTCGGTTTCAGGCCAGTGTTCGGCGGGCAGCTGCCGCAGGTCATGTTTGATCCGGCTGGCCAGGCTCTGCGGATCACGGTACTTCACCAAAATGTTGGCCGGGGCATGTGCCAGAAACCGTTTGAGTTCCTCAGCGCTGCGTTTGATCGGCAGGTCCAGGCAATCGGCCGAGAAAATCATCCGCGTGCGCGGCCGGTCGAAGCGCAGGTTCTCGGAGAACATCACGCGATAATCGTCGCAAAAATCCGGCTCTGAACAACGCAACTCGATGGCCAGGATCGGAATCCGCCGCCCCGCCAGCCAACAGGCGACGCCATGGACGATCATCCAGTAAGTGAAATAGGTGAAGGCGCGACGCGGGGCCTGCTCGTCCTCCAGTAACACGATTTCGGCGAGGCTTTGCTGACGAACCAACTGCGCGGGGATGTGTTCGAGCATCAACGACAGGAAGCTCAGGCCCGAGGTCAATCCCGCCGCCAGGCTCGGCTGGATCATCGAGCAGCGACACAGAAACTCCAGACTGCCAGATTTGAGTTTGCGCGGGTCCATGCCAAAAAACTCATCGTCACCGCGCCGGGCCAGCAACCGCCACAAGCGAGCGTAAGCGGTGGCCGGGACTCGCCCATCGCTAGTGTCCAGCAGCGCCGGATTGATGCCGACCTTGTTCAGCACTTCGTCGGTGGCCTGTCCGGGGGCGCAGCTTTGCAACAGTGCTTCGCGCACCAGTTGAACGGCGATGGTGTCTTTTTCTGACATTGAGCGAGGCAAGCCCTATTGTTTTTCGAGTGCCAGCATCTTACCGCACTTGTAGGAGCGAGCTCGCTCGCGATGGACGTGAACGATGACGCGTGCTGTCTGGAAGAATGCGCCGCCCTCGAGTTCATCGCGAGCGAGCTCGCTCCTACATTACAGGGGGTGATGTGCACGGCAGTTCAGCTTGGGTTCAGGTAATGTCAATCAAATGCGTATGCGAATGAGTGTCATTATGTTACAAATGCGCACCTTCTCTACAGACGCGACGGTGCTGAATGCTTGTTCCTTTTCTGATCATGCTGCGCGAAGGCATTGAAGCCGCGTTGATCGTTGGCATCATCGCCAGTTATCTCAAGCAGACCGGCCGTGGCCAGTGGATGCCCGCCGTGTGGGTTGGCGTATTCCTTGCCGTTGCCCTGGCCCTGCTGGTGGGCGGAGGCCTGGAACTGGTCAGTGCTGAATTCCCGCAAAAACAACAGGAACTGTTCGAGGGCGTCGTCGGCCTGGTGGCCGTCGGCATTCTCAGCTCGATGGTGTTCTGGATGCGCAAGGTGGCGCGTTCGATCAAGCATTCGCTGCATGTTTCCCTCGATCACGCGCTGACCGGCTCAACACATCAGGTCACAGCGCTGATCGCCATGGTGTTTTTCGCCGTGGCCCGGGAAGGCCTGGAAACGGTGTTCTTCTTGCTCGCGGTGTTCCAGCAAAGTGAAGGGCCGGCGGCACCGATCGGCGCCCTGCTCGGCCTGATCCTGGCGATCATCACAGGCTTCCTGATCTACACCGGCAGCATGCGCCTGAACCTCGGTGCGTTCTTCCGTTGGACCGGGCTGTTCATCCTCGTAGTGGCCGCCGGCATCCTCGCCAACTCAGTACAGGCGCTGCATGAAGCCGGGGTCTGGAATCACCTGCAAACCGTGCTGTTCGACGTCAGCGCGACACTGCCAATGGATGGCCCGCTGGGCTCGGTGCTGGCCGGCATGTTCGGTTATCAGGACGCGCCGACCCTCAGCACCCTTGGCGCTTATTTGATTTATCTGGTGGTGGCCCTGGTGATGTTCTTTCTCCCGGCCCCGACACCCGCCAAACAATCTTCTTCCGTTTCTCTGTAGGAGCAAGCTTGCTCGCGATGGTCGTGAACGATGACGCTGCGAGCCTGACACTCCGCGATGTACTCCGGTTTATCGCGAGCGAGCTCGCTCCTACAGGGTTGCGATATTTCAGCAGTTATTTACAGCCAATAAGGGCGCCCATGCCAAATCAAGCCTCTCCTCAGGCCTCGCCTCCCCGTGCCTTGCGCTGGGTGGTGGCCGGTTCGGTGATCGTGATGATCGCTGCCGGTGGCCTGTTTTATTACGCCTCGAAAATGGCCGCGGCCAAGCGCCAGACCCACCATGACGAAGTGACGGTCACCATTCACCCGCACAGCTGCGAGCCGAATGCCCTGACGGTGCCGGCGGGTCACGCCAGTTTCCGTATCGTCAACCGTTCGGATCGGGCCGTTGAATGGGAAATCCTCGACGGCGTGCTGGTGCTCGAAGAACGGGAAAACATCGCCCCCGGCCTGAGTCAGGTGATCAACGCCAACCTGTTGCCTGGCGACTACGCGATCACCTGCGGCTTGTTGAGCAACCCGCGCGGCACCTTGCATGTCACGCCAACCTCGGCGTCCGACGCCGCGGCCAAGGCAAAACCTTCGATGGTCGCTTTCGTTGGACCGTTATCGGAATTCCGCGTCTACCTTAGCAGCCAAAGCAGCGCGCTGATCAAGGCCGTCGCGGCGCTGGAGCAAGCGATTAATGCCGGCGACCTCAGCCAGGCACAAGCCTTGTACGTGCCGGCCCGCGCCGCTTATCAACGAATCGCCCCGGCCGCCCAGCGCCTGGCCGAACTGGATAACGCGATCAACGCACGCGCTGATTACTTCGAGAAGCGCGAGCAGGATCCGGATTTCGTTGGTTTCCACCGCATCGAATTCGCCCTGTTTCAACAGCGCAACCTCGACGGTCTGGCGCCGATTGCCCAGCGCCTGGTCGCCGATGTCACTGCGCTCAAACAACAACTGTTGGCCCAATCCCTGCCGCCGGAACAACTGGTGAGCAGTGTGGTGCGTAACCTCAACAGCCTCGCCGACGTACGTGCCAGCAGTGGCGAAGAAGAACGCTACAGCCACCTCGATTTGAACGGTTTCGCCGCGAACCTCGAAGTGACCCATAAAGTCATCGACCTGTTGCGTCCGTTACTCACCAACACCGCCGTCGAACTGCTGCCGAAGATCGACAGCGCCGTCACTGCCCTGGATGCCGAGCTCAATGGCTTGAAGGTCAAGGACGGCTACGCGACTTACGACACGATCAGTGCCGAACAGCGCAAACAGATCGCCGACAAGGCCAAGACCCTGGCCGATGCACTCGATGGTATCGATCCCGCCCTTGGCCTGTCCGGCCTATAAGCAGAAGACGACTTATCAGATGAACGATTTAGAACACTTCAACCTTCAGCGTCGCCGGGTATTGATGGGCATGGGCGCGGCCGGCGTGGCCCTCGCCGGTTCGGCATTGAGCTGCCCGGCCATGGCCGCAAGCCCGGCCCAAGTGACTGAAGCACCAAGCAGCGACAAGACCGAAGATCGCCACGCGTTCCATGGCCAACACCAGACCGGCATCATCACGCCGCGTCCGGCGTCTGGCATGCTGGTGTCATTCGATGTATTGGCCAGCGACCGCGAGGACCTGGAACGCCTGTTCCGCACCCTCAACCAACGCATTGCGTTTTTGATGAAGGGCGGCCCGGTGACTCAGGTCGACCCGAAACTGCCACCCGTGGATTCAGGGATTCTGGGCCCGGTGGTGACGCCAGACAACCTGACCATCACCGTGTCGGTGGGCGAGTCGCTGTTCGACGAGCGATTCGGCCTGGCCAACGCCAAACCGAAGCGGCTGATCCGCATGGTCGGCTTCCCCAACGATGCGCTGGAAGCCGATTGCTGCCATGGCGACCTCAGTTTGCAGTTCTGCTCCAACACCACCGACACCAACATTCACGCGCTGCGCGACATCCTGAAAAACCTGCCGGACTTGCTGTTGGTGCGCTGGAAACAGGAAGGCAGCGTGCCGCCGCAGGCTCCGGTGAAACCGGGTGTGCCGGCGCAGAGCGCGCGTAACTTCCTGGGTTTTCGCGATGGCTCGGCCAACCCGAATTCCAACGATGCCAAGGCCATGGACAGCATCGTCTGGGTCCAGCCTGGCAGCGATGAACCGGCATGGGCAGCTAACGGCAGCTATCAAGCGGTGCGAATCATCCGCAACTTCGTCGAGCGCTGGGACCGTACGCCGTTGCAGGAACAGGAAAGCATCCTCGGCCGGGTCAAAAGCACCGGCGCACCGATGGGCTGCGTGCATGAAACAGAGGTCCCGGACTACACCAAGGACCCGGAAGGCAAGCTGACCAAACTCGATGCGCACATTCGCCTGGCCAACCCGCGCACCGCCGCGACCCAGGCCAACTTGATCCTGCGTCGACCGTTCAACTACTCCAACGGTGTGAACAAGAATGGCCAGTTGGACATGGGCCTGTTGTTTATCTGCTACCAGGCCGATCTGCACAAAGGTTTCATTACCGTACAAACCCGCCTCAACGGCGAACCGCTCGAGGAATACCTCAAGCCGGTCGGCGGCGGGTACTTCTTCACCCTGCCGGGTGTTACGGGCGACAAGGATTTCATCGGTCGTTCGCTGCTTGATGCCACACAACCCGCACTTCATCTAAAAACAAACGCATGAAAAACCCCACACGGAACCGTCTCATGAAAAAGTCGCCTCTCGCATTATTGCTGACCCTTGGTTTGCTCAACACCCCGTTTTCGGCGTTCGCGGCGACGGCGCCGCTGGATTTGGTGGGGCCTGTCTCGGACTACAAAATCTACGTCACCGAGCAACTGGGCGAACTGGCCAGCCATACCCAACAGTTCACCGACGCGGTGAAAAAAGGTGACCTGGCCACCGCGCAAAAACTCTACGCACCGACCCGCGTTTACTACGAGTCGATCGAGCCGATTGCCGAACTGTTCAGCGACCTGGATGCGTCCATCGACTCCCGTGTCAACGACCATGAGAAAGGCGTGAAAGCCGAAGACTTCACCGGTTTTCACCGCATCGAATATTCGCTGTTCACGGAAAAAAGCACCCAAGGCCTGGGCGAACTGGCCGACGGCCTGAACAAGGACGTGAAAGACTTGCAATCGCGCGTAGCCGGCCTGACCTTCCCGCCTGAAAAAGTCGTCGGTGGCGCTGCTGCGCTGCTGGAAGAAGTGGCAGCGACCAAGATCGCCGGTGAGGAAGATCGCTACAGTCACACCGACCTCTATGACTTCCAGGGCAACATCGACGGCGCGAAGAAAATCGTCGACCTGTTCCGTCCTCAGATCGAGAAACAGGACGCCGCGTTCATTGCCAAGGTCGACAAGAATTTCACGTCCGTCGACAAAACCCTGGCCAAGTACAAGACCAAGGATGGCGGTTTCGAGACGTATGACAAGGTGAAAGAGAACGACCGTAAAGCGCTGGTCGGGCCGGTGAATACACTGGCTGAAGACCTGTCCACGTTGCGGGGGAAATTGGGTTTGAATTAAGACTTTCAGCGTCTGGTTTGGCCTCATCGCGAGCAAGCTCGCTCCCACAGTGGATGTGTGTCAAATCACAATAATGTGATCGACACAAAACCCTGTGGGAGCGAGCTTGCTCGCGATGGCTTCCTACAAATAACACCGCTATCAGGCCGTGTTAATCCTCACAACATCCGATAGAGCAACCGCTCGATCCGCACACGACTGACACGCTTGAGGAACTTGGCCACTGCCGCCGGGTATTCCAGCAATGTTTCCAGGTCCTGATAACGCTCGATACGCGTGGTGTTCTGGAAGATCTCCGCCAGTTCCTTGTTACGCGGCTCGAGCAATTCGCCTTTCGGGTCATCGATCAGCAACGCGTTTTCCAGGTCGAGGCGAAACGCTCGCGGATTGAGGTTGTTACCGGTCAGCAAGGTGTAGCGCTGATCGACCCACATGCCTTTGAGGTGGTAGGTGTTATCGCCATGCTTCCACAGGTGCAGGTTCAACTGACCGCTGTCGATGCTGGGTTGATGCCCTTTGGCAAAGCGTCGCAGGCTGATCTCGTAAAGATACGGCAACGCCGCGATCACCTTGAACGGTTCGCTCGGCGGGATGTAAAAGTCGTTGGCCGTCTTGTCGCCGACGATGATGTCGATCTTCACCCCCCGCGCCAGCGCCCGGTTGACTTCCCGGGTGACGGCCAGCGGCAGGTTGAAGTACGGCGTGCAGATGATCAGATGATGTTGGGCGCTGGCGATCAGCTCGCAAATTACCCGGTTCAACGGGTTATTCTTGCCCAACCCCAGCAACGGACTGACTGACAGAGCCCCCTTCATCGTGCTGCCTAGCGTGGTGTCGTAGGTCGCGTGCTTGAGCCGACTGCGCAGGTCACCGATGTCATTGCGCAGGCTGCGGGTGGTCGGCAAGTTCGGTAAATCGAGACGATGCACCGCTTTTGACGTCATCAGCCCATGCTGAATCAGGTGCTGCATCGAATCGGCCAGCGCTCGGTTCTGCAGCAGGTGATAACGGTCGTACCGGTACTTGTCGAATTTGTGCAGATAGACATTGTTCAGACTTGCACCGCTGTAGATCACGCAGTCATCGATCACGAAACCTTTCAAATGCAGCACACCGAACAGCTCGCGAGTCTGCACGGGCACGCCGTACACCGGCACCTCACTGTCGTGAGTGCGGGTGGTTTCCTGATACCAGGCCGAGTTGCCCGGCTGCTTGCCGGCGCCGATCAAACCACGTTGGGCCCGCAGCCAGTCAACCACCACGACGACGTCCAGTTCCGGACGCGCCAGTTTGGCGGCGTGCAAGGCGTCGAGAATTTCCTGGCCGGCCTCATCCTGTTGCAGGTACAGCGCGACGATATAGATGCGCTGAGTTGCGCTGGCGATTTTTTCCAGCAGGCAACGACGGAACGCGGCAGCGCCAGAGAGGATGGTGACGGCATCCGCGTTCAGCGGAAAACTGCGCAGTTTGGGCAGCAGAGAGCGTTTGAAAAGCGACGGCATAGGGCTCGCAATGGGTCGAATCCGAAGAACCCGAGAGCTTACACCATGGATGGGTTCGGGTCTTGTTACTGTCTGTAATGGCCCCTTCGCGAGCAGGCTCGCTCCCACAGGGGAACGCATTTTAAATGTGGGAGCGAGCCTGCTCGCGATGGCGATTTCATTGGCGCTTAAAATACCCGCTTGACCATGAAGAACGTTCGTTCTACTGTTCACCACATGAACGAACTAACCAGCAACGACACACGCGACATCATTCTGGATGTCACCGAAAAGTTGATCTACAAAAGTGGCATCGCTGCCACCGGCATGGATCTTCTGGTTAAAACCGCCGGCGTCTCCAGAAAGAGCATTTACCGTTACTTCGCCAACAAAGAGGCGCTCATCGTCGCGGCCCTGCAACGCCGCGACCTGCGCTGGATGCACTGGTACCGAAGTGAAGTCAACCAGGCCCAGACCCCGGTCGACCGATTGCTCAACCTGTTTACCGTACTCAAGGCCTGGTTCGCCTCCGAAGGCTTCCGCGGTTGTGCATTCATTAACACCAGCGGCGAAACCGGCGACCCACAGGACCCCGTTCGCCTGGTCGCCAAGAACCACAAACAGAAGCTGCTCGACTACGTGCGCGAGCTCTGTACCGAATATGGCGCTACAGACCCGGAGAGGCTGGCCAAACAGCTGCTGATCCTGATCGATGGCGCCATCACCGTGGCGCTTGTCATGGGGGATCACAGTGCGGCCGATAATGCGCAATGCATGGCGCGAAAGTTATTGGACCTGTCATGACTCAATCAAGCCCGACACTGTTTTGAACTGTACGTTGATAGGGAGACTTATATGTCTAACGCTGAAGTTCGTCCGCCATTGCCGCCCTTCACTCGTGAATCGGCGATTGAAAAAGTTCGTCTGGCCGAAGATGGCTGGAACTCCCGCGATCCGCAGCGAGTGTCCCTGGCCTATACCCTGGACACAAAGTGGCGTAACCGCGCCGAGTTCGCCAACAACCGTGAAGAAGCCAAAGGTTTTCTGACCCGTAAATGGGCCAAGGAACTGGACTACCGACTGATCAAGGAACTCTGGGCCTTCACCGGCAATCGCATCGCCGTGCGCTACGCCTATGAATGGCACGACGACTCCGGCAACTGGTTCCGTTCCTACGGCAACGAGAACTGGGAGTTCAATGAAGACGGATTGATGGCCAACCGGTTTGCCAGCATCAATGACCTGCCGATCAAGGAAAGCGAGCGCAAATTCCGTTGGCCGCTGGGACGCCGACCGGATGATCATCCGGGCTTGTCTGATCTAGGCCTGTAAACACGCCCTCCCTTGTAGGAGCGAGCTTGCTCCGGGCGGCGTTCCGACGAAGGATGTGAGAGCAACGCGTTTATTCAGGAAGAACGCGTTATCGTTAACGCCCTTCGCGAGCAAGCTCGCTCCTACAGATGCTCTGACCGGTCGCCGCAAAAGTTGGATATAGGTAAGATGTCGCCCCTTCCCGCAGTCCTTTCCTGCGCCCCGCCGAATAAGCCGATTCCATGCCTTTCGAACTCAGTGTTGACCTCACCACCCTGGCCATTCTGGCCTTTGTCGCGTTCATCGCGGGTTTCATCGACGCCATTGCCGGTGGCGGCGGTCTGTTGACGACGCCGGCGCTGTTGACCGCCGGCCTGCCGCCGCATCTGGTGCTGGGTACCAACAAGCTGAGCTCGACGTTCGGCTCGGCCACCGCCAGTTTCACCTTCTACCGCCGCAAGCTGTTCCATCCCAGGCAGTGGGTGCACGCGATTGTCGGCACCCTGGTCGGGGCGTTGACCGGTGCCGTGGTCGCGCATTACCTGCCGGCAGAATGGCTGAACAAAATGCTCCCGATCATCGTCTTCGCCTGCGGCCTGTATTTGTTGTTTGGCGGCACGCCGAAAGCGCCGCTGGACAGCGACGCGCCGATCAAGAAAAAGTGGCAATCGACCCAAGGCTTCAGCCTCGGTTTCTACGACGGCGTGGCCGGCCCCGGTACCGGCGCGTTCTGGACGGTCAGCAGCCTGCTGATGTACCCCATCGACCTGGTGAAGGCCAGCGGCGTGGCGCGCAGCATGAACTTCGTCAGCAACATTGCGGCGCTGTCGGTGTTCGTATTTTCCGGGCAAGTGGACTGGATCATCGGCCTGAGCATGGGCCTGTCGGTGATGGTCGGCGCCTTCTTCGGCGCCCGCACCGCCATCAGTGGCGGTGCAAAATTCATCCGGCCGGTGTTCATCACTGTCGTGCTGGGGCTGACCGTGCGGTTAGCCTGGCAACACTGGTTCAGCATGGCCTAAACGCCGCGCCACGTAGACGTCGATCAGGTAACGGGCAATCGAGCGGGACGCCGGCAACGGCGGCAGCTCGTGAACGTTGAACCACTGGGCGTCTTCAATCTCGTCTTCCTGACAAACAATCTCGCCACCGGCGTACTCCGCGTGAAAGCCCAGCATCATCGAATGCGGGAATGGCCAGCACTGGCTGCCAAGGTACTGGATGTTCTTGACCTCGATCTGCACTTCCTCGCGCACCTCGCGAATCAGGCAGTCTTCAGCGGATTCGCCCGGCTCGGCAAACCCGGCCAGCGTGCTGTAGACACCGCTGACAAAGCGCGGTGAGCGCGCCAACAGGACTTCATCGCCTCGGGTGACCAACACGATCATGCTCGGCGAAATCCGTGGGTAATAGCGTATATCGCAGGGTTCGCAATACATCGCACGCTCCCGGATGACCTGGTTCGTCGCCTGCCCGCAATTGCCGCAAAAGCGGTGCTCACGGGCCCAGGTGCCGATTTGCGCGGCATAACCCAGCACCTTGTAGACCGTGTGGTCGCCGTCGAGCATAAACGCTCGCAGGCCTTTCCAGTTGCAACCCGGCACTTCGCTGTGACTGTGCAGTTCCAGCAAATAGACCGGCTCGCCATCCAGATGGCCAATACCGTGTTCGGCGAGGATCGTCAGGTCCTGACGCTTGAGCCATTCGCGCGGGAACAGTGCGCCATTGTCATCGAACAGAAAGCCTTCAGGGCCGCGCGCTACGGCCCAGCCGCCCGGTTGATCGGTATCCAGTACTGCGGTGGTCCAGCGTGAAGTCATTTTTCAATCAATCCAGAAATTCGGGTTTCTGTTTGCTCATATGGGCGGCCATGGCCACGCGCAGATCGGTGGATTGAAGCATGGCGGCGTTCCAGGTGGCGACATATTCAAGGCCGTCGTCGATGCGATGATCGCGCATGTAGCTGATCATCTCTTTGGTACCGGTGACGGCAATCGGTGACTTGCTGGCGATTTCACGGGCAATGCCCATGACCCCGTCGAGCAGGCTGGCCGTGTCGTTGTAGACCCGATTGACCAGGCCCATGCCACGCGCTTCTTCGGCACCGAATGTGCGACCAGTGTAAGCCAGTTCACGCAGCATGCCGTCACCGATGATCCGCGGCAAGCGCTGCAAGGTGCCGACGTCCGCCGCCATGCCGATGTCGATTTCCTTGATCGAGAATTGCGCATCCTCGGCGGCATAGCGCATGTCGCACGCCGCAATCAGATCGATGGCGCCGCCCAGGCAATAACCCTGAATCGCTGCCAGCACCGGTTTGCGGCAGTTGTCGACGGCATTGAACGACGCCTGCAAAGCAAGAATCTTGCGGCGCAGCAAGCGTGCGTTACGCCCGACATCCTTGCCCAGTTCATTGGCCACATTCGCGAGCATCATCAGGTCGATGCCCGATGAAAAATGTTTCCCGGCCCCACTGAGCACCACCACCCGCACTTCGTCGGTGTCGTCGACCCACTGGAAGATATCGATGATCTCGCTCCAGAACGCGGCATTCATCGAATTGATCTTTTCCGGGCGATTGATCTGCACGTGGGCGATTTTGTCGGCCAGTTCGACGGTGAATGCAGTGTACTGAGACATGGTAGTGATCCTTTACCGGGCAAAAATGAGCTCGGAACTATATCAAGGCCTCAAGACAAAATCCTGTAGGAGCGAGCTCGCTCGCGATGAACGCCGGAGCACCGCGTTTACCCAGTAAATAGGCCACTTCGTTAACCACCATCGCGAGCGAGCTCGCTCCTACAGGGTTGCGGAGCGCACCAATACAGTGCGAGTCGAGCGCAGCACCTCGCACATTAATGTGACTGCCAGGTTACTTTTTGGGGCCTTATCGCAAAAAGACGTGCCCTTCGTCGGAGCGTTGGCGCTCCGATTCGGTACGTCCGTACCTCTTTTAACCGATTGTCGAACAATTTTGCCATCTGGCCTGCACCGCTCTAACTTCTGGCCTAGACTCATTTCCGCGGGGCAAAACCGGTCGGTCACAAAGTGTAAAAAAAATCGAAACTTTTGCCGTTTGTGATCGGTCCTCTGAAAGGTAAGTGCGTTGCGACTGGTGCAATCCTTGCAACGACCACTCCAGCCATTCTGCTTCAACGTATGGGCAGCATTTGCTTACCGATGCGAAGCGCGTTTGCGCCCGGCCACAGGAATTGGCCACGAAACACCGTTTGTGCCAGACCTAAGAATTAGATCAACAACACGGGAGATTCATATGATCAGTACGGCTTTAGATATTCAGGGAGAACGTGCTCATCAGCAGGTCGGCGAATCGAACGCCGTGAGTGCACCTACGGCCCAATCGGTCATCGTTCCCGGCACCAAGACACTGGCACCACTTGCCAGTCAGAATCCCAACAGAAAGAAAGTGTTGTTCGTGACCTCGGAAATCGCCGACCTGGTGAAGACCGGTGGTTTGGGTGACGTCTCTGCAGCACTGCCCCGGGCCATGGCCCAATTGCACGATGTACGCGTGTTGATCCCGGGCTACCCGCAGGTGCTGCACAGCGAAAATCCGATTCATATTATTGGCGAGCTAGGCGGTCACGCCGCATTGCCGCCCTGCAAGATCGGGCGCATGGACATGCCTGATGGTCTGGTCATTTACGTGTTGATTTGCCCTGAACTCTACGAGCGCGAAGGTTCGCCTTACGGCGCCAACAACGGCCGTGACTGGCCGGACAACCATATCCGTTTCGCCCGTCTGGGCCTGGCCGCCGCCGATATCGCCGCCAACCTTGCGCAAATTCACTGGTGCCCGGACCTGGTGCATGCTCATGACTGGCCTGCCGGTCTGGCGCCCGCGTACATGCACTGGCGTGGGCAGCGCACCCCGACGCTGTTCACCATTCATAACCTCGCCTATCAAGGCGTGACCAGCCTGGGCTCCTGCCCGGAACTGGGCATTCCACTGCATGCGCTGCAACAGGAAGGCATGGAGTTTTACGGCAAGATGTCGTTCCTCAAGGCCGGCATGGCCTATTCGAGCCACATCACCACGGTCAGTGCCACTTACGCCCAGGAAATCACGACCCCGGACTTCGGCTGCGGTCTCGACGGTTTTCTCGCCGCCAAGACCCAGCAGGGTTTGCTCAGCGGGATTCCTAACGGCATTGATGAAAGCTGGGACGCCGCCACCGATCCGCACTTGTTGTGCCCCTTTGCCATCGGCGATTGGGACGGCAAAGCGGTCAACGCAGCGCATGTGCGCGAACTGTTCGGCCTGGACGACTCCGAAGGTCCGCTGTTCGCCGTGGTCTCGCGCCTGGTGTATCAGAAAGGCCTGGACCTCACCGAGGCCGTCTCCGAATACATCGTCAAGTCGGGCGGCCAGATCGCGATCATCGGTCGGGGCGAGCCGGAAGAAGAACAAGCCATGCGTGAACTGGCCCTGCGTTTCCCTGGCCAGATTGGTGTGCGTATCGGCTTCAACGAAACTGATGCCCGCCGCATGTTCGCCGGCAGCGACTTCTTGCTGATGCCCTCGCGTTACGAGCCTTGCGGCTTGAGCCAGATGTACGCCCAGCGTTTCGGTTCGTTGCCGGTAGCACGCAACACAGGTGGGTTGGCCGATACCATTGAGAACGGCGTTACCGGATTCCTCTTCGACGAGTCCACGGTAGAGAGCTATGAGGAAGCCCTGAGCCGCGCGTTCAAAGTGTTCGCCTTCCCAGAGTTGCTCAATGCCATGCGCTGCCGCGCCATGGCGGCGCCTTTCAACTGGTGCAAAGCCGTCGAACCGTACGCCGAACTCTATGAGCAGCTGGTCGCCAAGGCGTTGGGTAAATCGGGCCATAAATAGGAAGAGGTTTTCAAAGATGCCGTTACGGACCCTTGAGACCTGGCCCCACGGCGCAATCATGCTGGACGCAGAGCACACGCGTTTTGCGTTGTGGGCGCCCGATGCGTTTTACGTCAGTGTCGAACTGGAAGATGGACAATCCTTGCCGCTACTGCCTCAGGACGATGGCTGGTTCGTGATCCAGACCCGGTGCCCCGCTGGCACGCGTTACCGCTACAACATCGACGGTGAAATCGAGGTGCCCGATCCGGCCTCCCGCGCACAGGCCGGTGATATACACCGGCCAAGCGTGGTGGTCGATCCCTTCGCCTACCGTTGGCAACACAACGCCTGGTCCGGTCGCCCTTGGCATCAGGCGGTGATTTACGAACTGCACGTCGGTGCGCTCGGCGGCTTCAGTGCCGTCGAGCAGCACCTGGCGCGCCTTGTCGAGCTGGGCATCACCGCGATTGAACTGATGCCGCTGGCGCAATTCCCTGGCGAGCGCAATTGGGGCTACGACGGGGTTCTGCCCTTCGCGCCCCAGGCGTCCTATGGCTCACCCGAACAACTCAAACACCTGATCGATACCGCCCACGGCCATGGCCTGGCGGTGATACTCGACGTGGTTTACAACCACTTCGGCCCTGACGGCAATTACCTGCACCGCTACGCTAAAAGCTTTTTCCGTGAAGACAAACCCACCCCGTGGGGTGCGGCTATTGATTTCCGGCGTCGCGAGGTGCGGGACTTCTTCATTGAAAACGCCTTGATGTGGTTGTTCGAGTACCGCTTTGACGGCTTGCGCCTGGACGCGGTGCACGCCATCGAAGACCCGGACTTTCTTCAGGAATTGGCGCAACGGGTGCGCCAGCAAACCGATCCGGCGCGGCATGTGTGGCTGACCGTGGAAAACGAGCACAATCAGGCCAGCCTGCTTGAGGAAGGATTCGACGCCCAATGGAACGACGATGGCCATAACGCCTTGCATGTATTGCTGACCGGTGAAACCGACGCCTATTACGCCGACTATGCCCAGAACCCCACCGAACAGTTGGCCCGTTGCCTGAGCGAAGGCTTTGTTTTCCAGGGGCACGTCACCCGCCACGGGACACCCCGCGGAGAACCCAGCGGTCATTTGCCGCCGAGTGCGTTTGTGCTGTTTCTGCAAAATCACGATCAGATCGGCAATCGCGCCTTTGGTGAGCGACTGCATCAACTGGCCAACCCTCAAGCGCTGCAGGCAGCCACGGCGCTGTTGCTGTTGTCGCCAATGATTCCCCTGATGTTCATGGGCGACGAGTTCGCTGCCGAACAACCGTTCCTGTTCTTTACCAGCCACCACGGTGAACTGGCGGAGTTGGTGCGCGAAGGACGGCGTAACGAGTTTGCAGCGTTCAGTGCGTTTACTGATCCGCACAAACGCGAACAGATCCCCGACCCGAACGCGCCCCGCACCTTTGAGGCTTCACGGCCGACGCTCACCCCTACCCGACAATCGGCCATGCACGAGGTGTATCGCGACCTGTTACAGATCCGCCATCAGCAGATCGTTCCACACTTGCCCGGCGCCCAGGCCCTGGGTACCGATGTATTGGCCGAAGGCGCCGTCTCGGCGCGCTGGCGACTGGGCGATGGCAGTCAGCTGCGCATTGATCTGAACCTCGGCAATACGCCCGTGGTCCACACCCCACAGGCTGACGCCAAGGTGTTGTTCGAATACCCGCCAACATCAGCCAGGCTATTGGATCAGGGCACACTTGCCCCGTATTGCGCGCTTGTCAGCCTCACGGCCGCAGCCCCTTTGCTACCCCCGGATGGAGAGCGCCCATGAGCGACGCGCAACTGGAAATACTGGCCACCCGAGCGGGCCTGGCAGTCGACTGGATCGACGCCAACGGTCGCCCGCAAAAAGTGACATCCTCGGTATTACGCACGGTCCTCACCTGTCTCGGCCACCCGGCCGGCAGCGCTCAGGAAATCGACGCCAGCCTGGTGCAATTGCAGCAGGTGCAACAGACTCACCACCTGCCGCCGCTGATCACTGCAGACGCCGGCGTCGGGCTGAATCTGGCCCATTACTTTGGGCCCGAAACACCTTGCGAAATACACCTCGAAGATGGCTCGCGGCTCAACCTGAAACTGGATGCCAATGCGGTACTTCCCGGCCTGATCCCGGTTGGTTATCAGCATGTCAGCATCGACGGACAAACATTCACCCTGGCGGTCGCGCCAGCGCACTGCTACAGCGTAGGCGACGCCGTTGGCAGCCCGATCCCCCGTGCCTGGGGATTGAGCGTGCAGCTGTACTCGCTGCGTCGTCCGGGTGATGGCGGATTCGGCGATACCCAGGCACTCGAAGACCTGGCCCGAGTAGCCGGCGAGCGCGGCGCCGATGCGTTGGCGATCAGCCCGCTGCATGCAATGTTCAGCAACGACACCCAGCGTTACAGCCCGTACTCGCCCTCCAGCCGATTATTTCTCAACAGCCTTTATGCGGCACCGGGGGCGATCCTTGGCGAGCGAGCATTGCGTGCGGCGATTGAAGCCACCGGCCTGGCCGATGAGTTGAAGCATCTGGAAGACATGCCGCTGATCGATTGGCCGTCCGCCGCCGAAGCCAAGCATCGTCTGTTGCAGGCGCTGTACGAAGCATTCGTCCAGGGTGAACACCCACTGCACGCCGACTTCAGCAGCTTCCGCCATACCGGTGGCGAAGCCCTGGAAAATCACTGCCGCTTCGAAGCCATTCAAGAGGCCCGCGCCGCCACAGGTGAAAACCTCGACTGGCGGGAATGGCCGGAACAATGGCGAGACCCGCGCAGTGCTGCGCTGGCCGAATTTGCCGAAGAGAACGCCGGTCGCATCGGCTTTTTCGCCTTCTGCCAATGGCTGATCACACGCTGCCTGGAGCGGGCCCAAGCTGTCACCCGCAGCAGTGGCATGAACATCGGGCTGATTGCCGATCTGGCGGTCGGTGCCGACGGCGGTGGCAGTCAGGCCTGGAGCCGGCAGGACGAACTGCTCGCCTCCCTGACCGTTGGCGCGCCGCCGGACATACTCAATCGCACCGGCCAAGGCTGGGGAATTTCCGCGTTTTCTCCCGAAGGTCTGGTACGCAATGGATTTCGTGCGTTCATCGAAATGCTCCGAGCCAACTTCGCCCATGCTGGCGGCCTGCGGATCGATCACGTCATGGGCCTGCAAAGGCTGTGGGTGATCCCCAATGGCTCACCGCCCGCCGACGGTGCCTACCTCTATTATCCAGTGGACGACCTGCTGCGGCTGCTGGCACTTGAGTCCCATCGTCATCAGGCAATTGTGCTCGGCGAAGACCTCGGCACTGTGCCGGACGGTCTGCGGGAAAAACTCATCGCCCGCTCGATCCTAGGCATGCGCGTGTTGCTGTTCGAACAGGACAACGCGCACTTCAAGCCCATTCTCGACTGGCCGGACAACGCCCTCGCGACCACCAGCACCCATGACTTGCCGACCCTCAATGGCTGGTGGCATGGCCGCGATATCGACTGGAATGCCCGCCTCGGCCTCACCGATGCCAACGGCGAAATCGACTGGCGCCATCATCGTGAACGGGAACGCGAGGGCTTGCGTCGAGTGTTGAGCCAAGACCCGCAAAACTTCCGTGAAGAGTCTCACGAAACCGATCAGGTGCTCGACGCTGCAACGCGCTTCCTTGGGCATACCCGAGCACCGCTGGTGTTGTTGCCCATGGAAGATGCCCTGGGCATCGAACAGCAAGCCAACCTGCCAGGCACCATTGACACACACCCCAACTGGTCCCGCCGACTACCCGGCGACAGCGAAGCGCTGCTCGATAACGCTGACGCGGCCCGACGTCTCGAACTGCTCGCCTGCGCGCGACTACAGGCGGCCGAGCGTGACCAATGAATCAGACCTTGGTCCAGCCGCTGCGAGCCACCCTGCGACTGCAATTTCATAAAGGCTTCACGCTGGACCAGGCGGTGCCGCTGGTGCCGTACTTCGCCCGCTTGGGCATCAGTCACGTTTACGCCTCGCCATTGCTCGCCGCCCGTGCCGGTTCCCTGCACGGCTATGACGTGGTGGACCCGACCAGGGTCAACCCGGAACTGGGCGGCGAAGCGGCGTTGCGTCGTCTGGTGGCCGCGTTGCGTGAACACAAGATGGGGTTGATCCTCGACATCGTTTCCAACCACATGGCCGTCGGCGGTAGCGATAACCCCTGGTGGCTGGACTTGCTGGAATGGGGACGCCTGAGCCCTTATGGCGAGTTCTTCGATATTCAGTGGCATTCGCCCGATCCGTTAATGGAAGGCCAGTTGCTGCTGCCATTTCTGGGCAGCGATTACGGTGTAGCGTTGCAGGACGGCACCCTGCCCCTACGCTTCGATGCGCAGTGCGGCGCGTTTCATGTCGAGCACTACGATCATCACTTCCCGATTTGCCCGATGAATTACGGCGAACTGCTCAAGTCGGACGCCGAACGGCTCAAGTCTCTCGCGGACCGCTTCAGCACCTTGAGTTACCAGACCGACGCACACAGCCTGGCCATTCCCTTGCAGGAGGAACTGCAGGAACTGGCGCGTGATCCGGCTATGCTTCAGGTCATTGAGCAGAACCTGAACGCCTACGACTCACTCACGCCGGAAGGTTTTCAACGCCTGCACAACCTGCTTGAGCGCCAGAGCTATCGCCTCGCCAGTTGGCGCACGGCAGCGGATGACATCAATTGGCGGCGCTTTTTCGATATCAATGAACTCGGCGGGCTGCGAGTCGAACGCCCGGCGGTGTTCGAAGCGACCCACGCGAAGATCTTTGAGCTGGTGGCTAAGGGCATGGTGGACGGCTTGCGTATCGACCATATCGACGGCCTCGCTGACCCGCGCGGTTACTGCCGCAAACTGCGGCGTCGGATCGATAGCCTGGTGCCGGAGCGGCACCTGCCGATCTACGTCGAGAAGATCCTTGGCGAAGGTGAAACCCTGCGCCGCGACTGGTCGGTGGACGGCACCACCGGTTACGAATTCATGAACCAGTTGTCGCTGCTGCAACAGGCACCCGAAGGCGCCCAGTTGTTGGGCGATCTCTGGAGCCAGTACAGCGAACGGCCCGCCGATTTCCGCCAGGAAGCCCAACTGGCTCGCCAACAGATCCTCAACGGCTCACTCGCCGGGGATTTTGAAAGTGTCGCCCAAGCCCTGTTGCAAGTGGCCCGTGACGACCTGATGACCCGCGACCTGACCCTCGGCGCGATCCGTCGGGCCTTGCACGAACTGATCGTGCATTTTCCGGTGTATCGCACCTATATCAGTCCCTGTGGCCGCTCGGCCCAAGACGATGTGTTTTTCCAGCAGGCTATGGACGGTGCACGGCAAACCCTCGGCGAAGCTGACTGGCCAGTGCTCGATTGCCTGGCCGGCTGGCTGGGGGGGGAGCCTTGGCGCAAGCGCCCGGTAGGTCGCCCGCGCAAACTGCTCAAACATGCCTGCGTACGGTTTCAGCAACTGACTTCACCGGCAGCCGCCAAGGCCGTCGAAGACACCGCGCTCTATCGTTCGGCGGTGTTGCTGTCACGCAATGACGTCGGGTTCAACACCGAACAGTTCAGCGCGCCAGTGGCCGACTTTCATGCAGCCTGCCTCAATCGCCTCAAGGAATTCCCGGACAACTTACTGGCCACGGCCACCCACGATCACAAACGCGGCGAAGACACCCGCGCGCGATTGGCGGTCGTGAGTGAACGCAGCGACTGGTACGCCGGGCAGGTCGATCATTGGCGCACCCTCGCCATGCCGCTGCGCACCGACGACAGCGCACCGTCGGCCGGCGATGAGTTGATTCTCTATCAAGCCATCCTCGGCAGCTGGCCGCTGACACTGCGCAGCGACGATCAGCCGGGTCTGGAGGACTACACTAAACGCCTCTGGCAGTGGCAGCAAAAAGCCCTGCGCGAAGCCAAATTGCAAAGCAGCTGGAGCGCCGCCAACGACACGTATGAGCAAGCGACCGAGGTTTTTCTCAAGCGGCTGTTGTTGAGCCCTGAGGGCCAGGCATTGCGCTCGGCGCTGGGTCAGGCCGCTCAGACAATCGCCGCCCCCGGCGCGCTCAACGGTTTGGCGCAAACCTTGCTGCGAATGACCGTGCCGGGAGTGCCGGATCTCTACCAGGGAAATGAGTTCTGGGACTTCACCCTGGTGGACCCGGACAACCGCCGGCCGGTGGATTACGCCAGCCGTCAGCAGTCAATGCAGGTGCCGCTCGACCTGCCCGGTTTATTGGCCAACTGGCGTGATGGGCGCATCAAGCAAACGTTGATTGCGCAGACCTTGAACCTGCGCGCCGAGCATGCCGAGCTATTCCGTCGAGGGACTTATCAAGCCCTGGAGATTGTCGGCAGCCAAGCGCATCGGGTCCTCGGTTTCGTGCGAGAACAAGCAGGTGAACGGGCCATCGTGATCGTACCGATACACTGCGCCGACCTGCTGGAAAACGATGCCGGGCCACACATTGGCGCGCCGCTGTGGGGCGATACGAGAGTCAGATTGCCATTCGCCGCCCCTGATAAAAATCTGAAGGGACTTTTTTCAAGCGTCGCAGTCACAAATCACAGGGAGCTGATGATCAGCGCCGCGCTGGGGGATTTCCCGGTCAATCTCTTTATCGAAACTAGTCACACTTGAGTTCAGTTCAGGAGCATTGCGATGAGTACAGACGATAAACGCGTTCGCGAATTTGCCTATCAGATCTGGGAGTCCGAAGGAAAACCCGAGGGCCAGGAAGCCCGTCACTGGGAGATGGCACGCAAGCTGGCCGAAGCTGAAGCGCTGGCACCCAGCAAATCGCCAAAGGCCACTGGCAGCAAAACCGCCACCACCAAATCGCCTGCCAGCAAAGCCCCCAATGGCAAGGCCGGCGAACCCAAAGCCCAGGTGAAAGCCAAACCTGCAGCGGCTTCCAAGGTGATTGCGCCGGGCGAAAAAGCCACCGAGAAAAAGCCTCGAGCCGCGCGCAAACCGCCCGCTGTCTGACGCTTCACCTGGTTGCCCTGATTGACTTCGTGGCGAGCCCTCTCGCCACCGAGGGTTCGTTCGCCCTAAAAAAGAGCGATGAATCAAACACCGTTTCTCCTGTGGGAGCGAGCCTGCTCGCGATGAGGGCTGCACATTCAACACCTATGTTGGCTGCCACACCGCCATCGCGAGCAGGCTCGCTCCCACAGGGATTGCGTACCTACAGGAACGAATTCACCCGATCCCCCATTTGCAGGAGCACCTATGACCAGTCCAAAGAAAGCCGCGCCAGAACCTCTTGCCGAGGCCTCGCGAATCCGTGAAGGCTTGCCCTTCCCGCTGGGCGCGACGTGGGATGGCCTGGGGGTCAATTTCGCCTTGTTTTCCGCCAATGCCACCAAGGTCGAGCTGTGCATCTTCGATGATGCCGGCGAGGTCGAACAGGAACGTATCGAGCTGCCGGAATACACCGACGAGATCTACCACGGCTACCTGCCCGACGCTCATCCGGGGCTGATCTACGGCTACCGCGTCTATGGGCCGTACGATCCGGCCAATGGTCATCGCTTCAACCCCAACAAACTGCTGATCGACCCCTACGCCAAGCAATTGGTCGGTAAATTAAAATGGTCCGAAGCCTTGTTTGGCTACACCATCGGCCACCCCGACGCCGACCTCAGTTTCGATGAGCGCGACAGTGCGCCCTTCGTTCCCAAGTGCAAGGTGATCGACCCGGCACACACCTGGGGCCACGACCATCGGGTCAGCGTGCCCTGGGACAAGACAATCATTTATGAGACCCACGTCCGTGGCATCAGCATGCGCCACCCTTCTGTCCCCGAGAACGTGCGAGGCACCTTCGCCGGGTTGATGGTCGATGATGTGCTGGAACACATCCGCAAACTGGGCGTGTCGACCGTGGAGTTGCTGCCGATCCACGCGTTTGTCAACGACCAGCATCTGTTGCACAAAGGCATGACCAATTACTGGGGCTACAACAGCATTGCGTTCTTCGCCCCGGACCCGCGCTACCTGGCCAGCGGCAAGATCGCCGAATTCAAGGAGATGGTCGCACACCTGCATGAAGCCAATCTCGAAGTGATTCTCGACGTGGTCTACAACCACACCGCCGAGGGCAACGAACAAGGGCCGACGCTGTCGATGCGCGGCATCGACAACGCCTCTTATTACCGCTTGATGCCCGACGACAAGCGCTTCTACATCAACGACTCCGGTACCGGCAACACGCTGGACCTGAGTCACCCGTGCGTCCTGCAAATGGTCACCGACTCCCTGCGTTACTGGGCCTCGGAGATGCACGTGGATGGTTTCCGTTTCGACCTGGCGACCATTCTCGGGCGCTACCACGATGGCTTCGACGAGCGTCACAGCTTCCTCGTCGCCTGTCGCCAGGACCCGGTATTGCGTCAGGTGAAGATGATCGCCGAGGCTTGGGATTGTGGTCCCGGCGGGTACCAGGTCGGTAATTTTCCGCCGGGCTGGGTCGAGTGGAACGATAAATTCCGCGACACCGTGCGGGCGTTCTGGAAAGGTGACGACGGCCAGCTCGCCGACTTCGCCAGCCGCATGACGGCGTCCGGGGAGATGTTCAATCAGCGGGGGCGGCGACCGTATGTCTCAGTGAACTTCGTCACCGCCCACGATGGTTTTACCCTTAACGACCTGGTGTCGTACAACGACAAACACAACGAGGCGAACGACGAAAACAATCAGGACGGCAGCAACAATAACCTGTCCTGGAACCACGGCGTCGAAGGCCCGACTGACGACCCCGAGATCAAAGAACTGCGTCTACGGCAGATGCGCAACTTCTTCGCCACGCTGCTGCTGTCCCAGGGCACGCCGATGCTGGTGGCCGGTGACGAGTTCGCCCGCACCCAGGAGGGCAACAACAACGCCTATTGTCAGGACAGCGAGATTGGTTGGGTCAATTGGGACTTGAGCGACGACGGCAAGGCTCTGCTCAAGTTCGTCAAACGCCTGATCAAGTTGCGCCTGGCCTACCCGATCCTGCGACGCGGACGATTTCTGGTGGGCAATTACAACGAGGACATCGGCGTCAAGGACGTCACCTGGCTCGCCCCGGATGGCAGCGAGATGTCGACCGAACAGTGGGAGGAAGGCCATGGCCGCTGCCTCGGCATGTTGCTCGATGGCCGCGCCCAGGAAACCGGTATCCGTCGCAAAGGCGCCGACGCCACCCTGCTGTTGGTGGTCAACGCCCACCACGACATTGTCAATTTCCTGCTTCCGGAAGTGCCCGACGGCGGTTTCTGGACCTGCATGATCGACACCAATCAACCGTCGATTCGCGGCCAGGAACGCTTTGAGTTCGGTCACGAATATTCCGTCACCGGCCGTTCGCTGCTGCTGTTCGAATTGCAGCATGAGGAAGAAGAGTGAAATGGACCTTCAGGGGGTTCCCCGGCACCCGCCAGCGGACTACGCCGACACACAGGCGTTAGGCCGCTGCCTGCGGGCGCTGGTAGAGGCCGGATAAAAAAACCTGCCAGAAGTTACATAGAGGCGACGGATAGCGATTCATGAGCAATACTCTGCTCGCGGCAATCCAGGGTTTGGAGCGCTGCACACTGCTATCAACCAGAACAAGGACGTAACCCCATGAAGCCGGTTTCCATCAGTGAAAACAGCCTGCCAGCACAGATCTGGAACAGCGCCCCGCAACTGGACAACATCCCCGTCATCAGCACTCAGACCCTGGTCCCCGCCGGTGCACGCGCCGTGGTGATCGCCCCGCATCCTGGCGATGAAGTCGTGACCTGCGGCGGTCTGCTGCAACTACTGAACACGCTGGGCCACCCTCTGCAATTGATCTCGATTACCGATGGCAGTGCCAGTCATCCAGGGTCGCAGCAATGGTCGGAAAAACGCTTGAGTGTGTTCCGCCCCCAGGAAAGCGTCGAAGCCTTGCGGCGACTCGGCTTGCCGATGCACAGCCTGAAGTGGATTCGCGGTGGTTTCACCGACAACGCCCTGGCTGAGCGCGAGGTTCAATTGAGTCAGTTCATTGCCCGCTATTTGCGCCCCGGCGACGTGGTATTCAGCACCTGGCGCGAGGACGGTAACGTCGACCATGACGTCGTTGGTCGTGCCAGCGCCAAGGCCGCCGCCCAGGTCGGCGCTGCATTCAACGAAGTGCCCGTGTGGGCCTGGCACTGGCCGACTCGCGATCGAGGGTTGATCCCTTGGCACCGTGCACGCAAGGTGCGTCTGGACACCTGGACCGTCGCACGCAAAAGCCACGCTACCCACGCCTACGCCAGCCAGCTGGACGGCGAGCCGGCCATCGGTCTCGCGCCGCTGCTGCCGCCAGTGTTGCTGGAGCGCATGCGGTTGCCTTATGAGATTGTCTTCGTCTAACTCCGCATGCTGTAGCCGCGCTGTAGCCGCGCTGTAGCAGCTGCCGAGCCTGCGAGGCTGCGTTCGGCTGCGCAGCAGTCGTGAAATCAAACAACAGGATCTATCAGTAAAAAACTGGCGCTCAGGATTACGACTGCTGCGCAGCCGAACGCAACCTCGCAAGCTCGGCAGCTGCTACAGGGTTGCGGTGATTTGTTGTCACGACGAAGCCCCCGTGATCATTGCCGGTGACTTCAACGACTGGCAGCTCCAGGGTAACGCCGCCCTCGCCCGCTACGACTACCTGCACGAGGCCTTTGAACGTCGGCCGATCCGGGCATCGGGGTCGTACTCAGTCTGGCGTCGACCGCCATTGTGTATGCCAGTGCCGACTAAATTCGCAATATCGACAGTAATAAGCTGCGAAAAACGGTATCAAACGTCGGCGTAAGACGTCAGTTGGAAAGCCGATAGCGTGCTACCGAAAGTGTCTAGGACGGGGGTATTTCGACGTTTTTTCGTACAAACAATCACTTAGAGAGGCCACTCAAATCAATAACTTACAACCACTAAAATAGACATACCATTTATCGGCCACTTTCTTGACGCAGTGGCTTGGGTCTTCTTAGCTACACCGTACTACCCCCGGAAACTCCACCAGGGACAACCTTGCAGCTTCCCGCAAAAACGGGCGGTCAGAGGCTTGCCCCCAATCCATTCGGTCGCCCCTCATTCGGGGTAGGAGAGACGCCAGAGCGAGATATGGAATAGATTGCAAGGTAGACCCCCATGAGAACTTCATTCACCCAACATGAGATCAAAGTCACTTTTTGCACAGTCTCGAGTTCACTCCTGTTGTGCTCATCGATGGAAGTGCAGGCCTCACCTCCCGAGGCAGATGTAACCCCCTGGTATCGCCAGGATGTCCCGACCCTCGCCTTGACCGCTCTCCCGACCACATATCCCGGCCGCTTCAGCGCCATGCCAGACTTGCGAAGTTCACACCTGACGACCGAGGATGCTGCGCCCTTGGCCTGGGACCAACTCTATGGGCAGGCTTCGCGGCAGGCACAAACCAATTACCAGAACCAAAGCGCTTCTCTCGCTGGCGGCGGCGAATTAAAAGGCCCGCCCATTCTGACGTTACAAGGCAGCAGCGGCCAAACCCAACGGGTCGGCCTGGTCAGCGGCACCACTCAGCTCCAGAGCAACAGCAATGGGGTACTGACCAGCCCCACCCTTGCCGATCCGAACAGTAACACCCTCAACCTTCAAGGCCAGAGCCTCGGCGCTTACTGGAGCCTGACCGGTTCCGAGGGCTGGCACATGGACTTGACGGCCAGTGGCGGCAGGGTCAACGGCTACAGCCTCAACAGCCAAGGCGCTCGGCAAGCCACCGAGGGCACCGCGATGATCCTCTCGGCGGAGGGCGGTATCCCGATTAGCCTGAGCGATCACTGGGTGATCGAACCCCAGGCGCAATTGATCAATCAGCGCGTCACCCTGGATGCCCCCTATGCAGGCTCGGGCAATGCGTCTTCGACTGACTTGATCTCCTGGACCAGTCGGATCGGTGCCCGATTGACAGGTAGTTACGATATTGACGGCATGCCCGTCGAACCTTATGTGCGGACCAACTTGTGGCACACGGCGCACACTGGCAGCACCATGTCCCTTGATCAGGTCGACAAGATCAGCAGCAGCCGCAATTCATCGACGGTCGAGATGGGATTGGGATTGGTGGCCAGAGTGACGCCGACAATGAGTGTGTTCGTCAGTGCCGATTACAGCAGCGATGTGAATGCCGGTGATTTGAACGGGTTCATCGGGAGCCTGGGCGTGCGGATGCGGTGGTGAGGACCTGACTTCGAGAACTGTGTTGTTTGGGCTGGCGCCTTCGCGAGCAGGCTCGCTCCCACAGGGATCACTGTAAACCTGTGGGAGCGAGCTTGCTCGCGATGGCAGCGACTCGGTCTTGGATCAGCCTTCAGGTCGCAACATCAACACCGCCAACGGCGGCAAATTCAGCACCAGTGACAGCGCCTGCCCATGGCTCGGCTCTTCTTCGGTAGACGCCCCGCCACTGTTACCGTAATTGGAGCCGGCATACATCGCCGCATCGCTGTTGACCACCTCCGTCCAGCGTCCGGCAAACGGCACGCCAATGCGGTAGGCCTGACGCGGTACCGGCGTAAAGTTGGCCACCACCAACACCGGCCGCCCCTCTTTGCTCCAGCGCAGGAAGGCGTAAACACTGTTGATCGCATCGTCACCAATCAACCACTGGAAGCCTTGAGGCACATCGTCCTGCTCATGCAGAGCAGGCTCCTGGCGATAGAGCTGATTCAGATCGCTGACCAGTTTCTGCACCCCCTGGTGTTCGGGGTACTGAAGCAGGTACCAGTCCAATTGCTGATCGTGATTCCACTCGCGCCACTGGCCAAACTCGCACCCCATGAACAACAGCTTCTTGCCCGGATGCGCCCACATGAAACTCAGGTAGGCCCGCAGGTTGGCGAATTTCTGCCAGCGGTCGCCAGGCATCTTGTCGATCAGCGAATGCTTGCCATGCACCACTTCATCGTGGGAAATCGGCAGGATGAACCGCTCGGACCAGGCATACACCAGGCCGAAACTCAGCTCATTGTGGTGGTGAGCGCGGTACACCGGGTCCTGCTGAATGTAGTGCAGCGAATCGTGCATCCAGCCCATGTTCCACTTGTAGTTAAAGCCCAGTCCGCCCTGTTGTGTGCCCTGACTGACACCCGGCCACGCCGTTGATTCTTCGGCAATCACCAGCGCGCCGGGGGCTTCGAGGTCGACCACATCATTGAGATGGCGCAGGAAGTCGATGGCTTCGAGGTTTTCCCGACCGCCATGGCGATTGGGCACCCATTCGCCCGCCTTGCGCGAATAGTCGCGATAGAGCATCGAGGCGACGGCGTCGACGCGCAGTCCATCGACGTGGAAATGTTTGAGCCAGTGCAACGCCGAGGCCAGCATGAAGCCATGCACTTCAGTCCGACCCAGGTTGTAGATCAGCGTGTCCCAGTCCTGGTGAAAACCTTCCATCGGGTTGCCGTATTCATACAGCGCGGTGCCGTCGAATTGCGCCAGGCCGTGAGTATCGGTCGGAAAATGCGCGGGCACCCAGTCGAGGATCACACCGATCTCGGCCTGGTGGCAGGCATCGACGAAGGCGGCGAAATCATCCGGCGACCCATAACGGGCACTCGGGGCGAATTGCGAGAGCAACTGATACCCCCAGGAACCGCCGAACGGGTGCTCCATGATCGGCATCAGCTCGATGTGGGTGAACCCCAATTCCTTCACATAGGGAATCAGTCTTTCGCCCAACTCATGCCAGGTGTACTGACGGGCGACCTCGCCCAGGTCATCCAGCTCACATTGCCAGGAGCCGGCATGCAGCTCATAGATCGACAGCGGCGCACTTGAATGCTGACGATCGCCACGCGATTGCATCCACGCCTGATCCTGCCAGTCGATCGTCAATGGCGAAGCGACTTTTGACGCCGTATCGGGCGGCAGAGAGGTGGCTAAGGCCATCGGGTCGGCCTTGAGCGGCAGAATGCCGTGAGCCCCGAGGATTTCGTACTTGTACGCCTCCCCCGCCCGCATCCGCGGAATGAACACTTCCCACACGCCGGTAGGATGACGCAACCGCATCGGGTGACGACGGCCGTCCCAGTTGTTGAAATCTCCGACCACCGACACCCTTTTGGCATTCGGTGCCCATACGGCAAACCGCACACCCTCCACGCCGTCGACCGTCATCAGTTGCGCACCAAGGCAAGCACTGAGGTCCCTGTGATTACCTTCGGCGAACAGGTACAAATCCATTTCGCCGAGCAACGGGCCAAAGCTGTAAGGGTCCTCGGAGAGTTGCTCGCCACCGGCCCAACGGGTTCGAAGCAGGTACGGTTGCGTCCGCTCGAAATGCCCGACGAACAAACCCGGCGTCTGGGTGGCCTCAAGGTGACCGAGTTCTTCCCCGGAGTCCCTGGCGACCACCTGCACGCTCAACGCGTCGGGCAGATAAGCCCGGATGAATTGACCGCCACCGCCATCGCCGTGGGGGCCGAGAATTGCAAAGGGGTCGTGATGTTCGGCGCGTACCAGCGCGTCGATGTCCCGCGATCTGGGCAGCAACGCCTCTTTAGCGTGCCCCTGTTCCTTGTTCGAGAAACTCATGACTACTCTCCACCAAGATCGGAAAAGGGTTTAAGCCCACTCAATAATCCAAACAAACCATGCAACGGCACAGGCAGCCACGTGGGGCGATTCTCAGCCTCATACGCCACCTCATACGCTGCCTTTTCCAGACCGAACAACGCCAGCGCGGCGTCATCACCTTCAGGATCTTGCCATGCATGAGCAAGACTAGCTGCCGCCAGCCGATAAGCGTCGATAAATGCTTGTCGCGCCTCACTTAAATAACGGTCAGCGACGCGCTGGCGAGCGGCCCGTGCATCGGCGGTGTTATCGACATTCTGCACGTTGATCGTCATTGCCGCCGCGTAATCGAAGGAACGCAACACCCCGCTCACGTCTTTATACGGGCTGTGCTTGCCTCTTCGCTCGTGCAACGGCCGTGCCGGCTCGCCTTCAAAGTCGATCAAGTAAGCATCGCCCTTGATCACCAGCACTTGCCCCAGGTGCAGATCGCCATGGACGCGAATGCGCAATCCACCGGCCGTTTTTTTGCCCAGCTCCTGCACATGACTGAGGATGGCTTTTTTGTTATCCATTAAACGAGTGACCAGCGCTTTGTCTGTCGGGTTCAGTTCGTTTTGATGCTGCTTGAGTAACTTCAGTGCATGTTCCAGTTGCGCAGCGACGGCCTTGGCCGAGGCCAGTGCGTCTTTTGGCGTGGTCACTTGGGGGGCGAAGTCCGGATTATCGGTGGGCGCTGCCAGCACTTGGTGCATTTCACCGAGGCGCTGGCCGAGCATGCTCGCAA
This sequence comes from Pseudomonas sp. ASL7, assembly GCF_056680375.1. Taxonomy (NCBI): domain Bacteria; kingdom Pseudomonadati; phylum Pseudomonadota; class Gammaproteobacteria; order Pseudomonadales; family Pseudomonadaceae; genus Pseudomonas; species Pseudomonas sp. ASL7. Next base: position 1,882,025 of record NZ_CM155279.1, read on the forward strand.
AGTCCTTCATCTCGCCTAGCGCGTTGTAGTGCTGTTCCTGTTCCGACACGGCGTCAGCCAATTCATCGCGCAACGCCCGTTCGAGGTTGTTTTGCGTCCACTCCCAGGCGTCGCCCTGATTGCTCAAATAGCCTTGGGCGATCATCAACAGCGTCCCATCTCCCGCCGTGTCGTGGCGCACCACCGACCCCAGCAACGGCGAAATATTGCGGTAACCGGCATGGGTCAAATACGCGCTCATCTCCAGTTCCGGGTGGATGCCCGTGGCCAGTTTACGGATCAGTTTCAACACCAGGCTGTTGCCGATCACCACCGAACTGTTGGACTGTTCGGCGGACAGATAACGCACTTCGGACTCGCCCGTCAGGCCCAGTTTTGCCAGCTCTGCAGTCGGTTCGAAACGGATCTCGCCAGCACTTGATGGCAATACCGTGTCGGCCTGCATGCCTTGCAATACCGCCTGGATAAACGTTTCCAGGCTAAACGCATCGGTGATCAAACCGACCTGGCGCACGCGCCGAACCCGCGACAGCGCCAGTTGTTGTGGCAACGCCGCACCGACCTGATCTTCGGAAATAAAGCCAAACGGCAGCTGATAGCGGCTGGTCTGCCCGCCGCTGGTGACATCGATTTCACTGAGCAACACCGGGTGCAGTGGATCGCCGAAACGCACGCCGTAAGCGATGCTGACCTGCTCGATATCCGCGTCTTTTCCCGCGAACCAGCGGCGGTTCTGCAGCCAGCTCGGCAAGATACCCTGCTCGAGCATGCCCCGCGACGGCGCTTCGAGCAGCTCTTCCATGCGTTTTTTCAACACCAGCGTGGTGAAGTCCGGCAGGCTTTGCGCCGGTTCGACGTGCCAGCTTGGCATCTGGTTTTCAGCGGCCAGCACGAACCAATAGAAGCCGTAAGGCGCCAGCGTCAGCAGGAAATTCAACTGGCCGATGGGCGGGAAGGCATTACCGCCGAGCATTTCCACCGGCACCATGCCGACGAAAGCCGACAGATCCAGCTCCGCCGCCTGCGCGCTACGCGATACGTTAGCCACGCACAGGATGATTTCGTGCTTGCCGTCTGCCCCGGTGAATTCCCGGGTGTAGGCCAGAATCCGTCGATTGCTCGGCGACAGCATTTTCAGCGTGCCGCGCCCGAAGGCCTTGGACTGCTTGCGCACGGCGAGCATGCGTCGGTTCCAGTTCAACAACGAATGCGGGTCGCCGGCCTGGGTTTCAACGTTGACGGACAGGTAACCGTATTGCGGGTCCATGATCGGCGGCAGCACCAGGCTCGCCGGGTCGGCGCGGGAAAAGCCGCCGTTACGATCGATCGACCACTGCATCGGCGTACGCACGCCGTCGCGGTCGCCAAGGTAGATGTTGTCACCCATGCCGATTTCATCGCCGTAATACAGGGTCGGCGTGCCGGGCATCGACAGCAGCAGGCTGTTGAGCAGTTCCACACGGCGGCGGTCGCGCTCCATCAACGGTGCAAGGCGGCGGCGGATGCCCAGGTTGATCCGCGCACGACGGTCAGCCGCGTAATAATTCCACAGGTAATCACGCTCCTTGTCGGTGACCATTTCCAGGGTCAGCTCATCATGGTTGCGCAGAAAGATCGCCCACTGGCAATTGGCGGGGATTTCCGGGGTCTGCCGTAAAATATCGGTGATCGGGAAGCGATCTTCCTGGGCCAGCGCCATGTACATGCGCGGCATCAACGGGAAGTGGAACGCCATGTGGCACTCGTCGCCGTTCAAGCCCTTGGCATCGGTGTCACCGAAATACAACTGCGTGTCTTCCGGCCATTGATTGGCCTCCGCCAAGAGCATGCGGTCCGGGTAGTTGGCGTCGATTTCGGCACGAATCTGCTTGAGGACGTCGTGGGTCTCGGGGAGGTTCTCGTTGTTGGTGCCGTCGCGCTCGATCAAGTACGGAATCGCGTCCAGGCGCAGGCCGTCGATGCCCATGTCGAGCCAGTAGCGCATCACCGACAACACCGCTTTCATGACTTGCGGGTTATCGAAATTCAGGTCGGGCTGGTGGGAATAGAACCGGTGCCAAAAGTATTGGCCAGCCACCGGGTCCCAGGTCCAGTTGGACTTTTCAGTGTCGAGAAAGATGATGCGGGTGCCGTCGTACTTTTGATCGTCATCAGACCAGACATAGAAATCCCGCGCCGCCGAGCCTTTTTTGGCTTTGCGCGCACGCTGGAACCAGGCGTGTTGATCCGAGGTGTGGTTAATAACCAGTTCGGTAATCACCCGCAGGCCGCGTTTATGCGCCTCGGCGATGAAGCGCCTGGCGTCGGCCATGGTCCCGTAATCGGCGTGTACGCCACGGTATTCGGCGATGTCGTAACCATCATCGCGACGTGGCGACGGATAAAACGGCAACAGCCAGATGGTATTGACGCCCAGATCGGCAATGTAATCGAGTTTGGCGATAAGACCGGGAAAATCGCCGATCCCGTCATTGTTGGAGTCGAAAAAAGACTTAACGTGAACCTGGTAGATCACCGCATCCTTATACCAGAGAGGGTCCTTTATGAAGGCGGCTGCCTTGGGTTTCTTCGCCATTTGAAACTCCTGTTGAATTCGAAAAAGCCTCTGAGCCGATCACCTGCTTCAAACGCGATGATTACCCTGTAGGAGCGAGCTTGCTCGCGAAATTTTTCAACGATAACGCGCCAAGCCTGATACACCGAGGCGCTCTCAGGTTTATCGTCGGAACGCCGCCCGGAGCAAGCTCGCTCCTACGGGTCGTGCGTCTAGACAGTGATACGCCAAATCCCGAACGGCAGGTATGCCGGGTCAATCCGCATGAACTGGTACTTGCCGTGCCACGTCCAGCGGTGGCCGTTCATCAGGTCTTCGCCCTGGGTGCTGGCGTCATCAGGCAAGCCCATTTCCCACAGCGGCAATTCGAAATTCGCTTCCTGAACGTTATGCGGATCAAGACTGACCGCCACCAGAATGAAGTTGCTGCCGTCCGCGCTGCGTTTACCGAAATACAGAATGTTGTCGTTCCAGGCGTTATAGACCTTCAGGCCCAAATGCGTGTGCAGTGCCGGGTTCTGCCGGCGAATGCGATTGAGCTGAGCAATCTCGGCAATGATGTTGCCCGGCGCGTTGAAGTCCCGTGGACGGATTTCATACTTTTCCGAGTTGAGGTATTCCTCTTTGCCCGGCACCGGCGCGGCCTCACAAAGCTCAAAGCCTGAATACATGCCCCACAAACCGGAGCCCATGGTCGCGAGCGCCGCGCGGATCAAAAATCCCGCACGGCCGGACTCATGTAAAAACGCCGGGTTGATGTCCGGGGTATTGACGAAGAAGTTCGGGCGGAAGCATTCACGCCACGGTGACTCGTTGAGTTCGGTGAAATACGTCGCCAGTTCGTACTTGGTATTGCGCCAGGTGAAGTAGGTGTAGCTCTGGGAATAACCAACCTTACCCAACCGCGCCATCATCGCCGGCGTGGTGAAGGCTTCGGCGAGGAAAATCACGTCGGGGTACAGCGCTCGCACATCCGCGATCAACCACTGCCAGAATGGCAGCGGTTTGGTGTGAGGGTTATCGACGCGAAAGAGCTTCACGCCCTCTTCGACCCACCCCACCACAATATCGCGCAATTCGACCCAAAGACTGGGGATCGCTTCGACGGCGTAGAAATCGACGTTGACGATGTCCTGATACTTTTTCGGCGGGTTTTCGGCGTATTTGATCGTGCCGTCCGGCCGCCAGTTGAACCAGCCAGGATGCTGCTTGAGCCACGGGTGATCCTGAGAACACTGGATCGCGAAATCGAGGGCGATTTCCAGGCCATGGTCAGCCGCAGCCGCCACCAACTTGCGAAAATCTTCGCGGGTCCCCAGTTCCGAGTGAATCGCTTCATGCCCACCCTCTTCGCTGCCGATAGCGTAGGGGCTGCCCGGATCGTCCGGGCCGGCAGTCAGGGAGTTGTTCGGGCCTTTACGGTAGCTGCGACCAATCGGGTGGATCGGCGGGAAGTAAAGGACATCGAAGCCCATGTCCTGGATCATCGGCAGCCGCGAATGCACGTCGTTGAAAGTGCCATGGCGAGCCGCATCGTCAGTGATCGAGCGCGGAAACAATTCATACCAACTGGCGAACTGCGCCAGTTCCCGTTCGACCTCCAGTGGATACTCGGGGCTGAGACTCACGTAGGCACGATGATTAGCCTGGGCCATCAGCTCCGCGCTATGCGGGTGCAGAAACAGCGCGACCTGCTCGGTTTCGAGCAGCCCGGCCAGTTCAAGGTGCAACGCCGCCAGATCCTCGCTCAGCGAGCCATCCGTGCGCTCGGCCGCCTGTTGCACCAGGGTTCGCCCCTCCTGCAGTTCAAGGCTGACCGGTACCCGCGCCGCGTGCTTTTTTTCCAGCTCATAACAAAAACTGGCGAACTGATCGATCCACGCCTCAATGCAAAACACATAACGGCCCTGGCGCACCACACGGAACTGGCCTTGCCAGCCGTTATTGCCGAGGTCGCTCATCACTTCGCTGTGCCAGGTCTCATCGCCCTCGGCGCGCCAGCGGATGCGCACTGCCAATTTGTCGTGACCATCGGCAAACACCTTGCTGGTCACCACCACGTCCTGACCGACCACGGCCTTAACGGCAAACTGCCCGCCATCAAGGGTTGGCAGGGTGTTTTCAATCACGATACGCGGCAGCAGCAACGCCTGCGACAGCGGCATATGAGGGTTGTAATTCAGCTCTGTCGGTTTTTCAGCAGTCATCGAGCATCTCTCCTTTACGCCCAATGGACGCTCTTGTGTCTGATGTTCCGTGAAAAAACTCACTTAGGTTCGGAGCGGCAGGCGGAGGTAAAAGTTCACAGGGATTTGCCTGGAGCCACAGGGGAATCAATTCCTTCGCGCAGTGGTCAACCTACTTAAGCACGACTTACGCCATGTGCCACCCGGAGGCTTTAACAATGAGTATTCCGATCCCACCGGAAACACCGGATCCGAACATCGATCAACCCACCGTCCCGCCAACGGAGCCGCAACCCGTGCCGGAGCAAGACCCGCCGGGCACGACCGCGCCGCCGCGGGAGGAACCGCCAAGTGCAGTGCCGCCGGTGATTGTGAATCCGGAATGAAGACAGTTGATCGATCCCTAAAGCAGCAAAGGATGCAAAATCGGACGTTCCGAGTCTGAACTTCGGATGAGACGCCACGTGTCGCTGGCTGCGCTCCTTTGCTGCACATGGGAACGATCGAAATAAAAACTGAATGACTTTTCCTGAAAAGCTGTAGTCCCCATCCGATAGTGGCTTTTGCACCCCTTCCCTTACTTTACGCACATGCGTCGGATGCCCCTATATAGCCGCTCCCTCTCCAGCCGTGAGCGTAGTCAGCCATGACGACACTATTTTTCAGAGTCAACAGCTTCACAGAAAGTGCGAGCGCACAGAGAAATGCGCTCAACCGTGGACGACTGACTGACGGCTGGCCTCACTTTGAAAAACGTCAACTACGAACTCCTTTACTTCCATACGAAACGTAGCCTTTCAGAAAAATCCCCAAGAAGCTCAATCTTCAAGGAGCTGGAAATGTGTGATACCGACTTTAGCCAGCATGAGCTTTTAGACACCGGGACAAAGGAACACATTTTAGAGCTTGCTGAGTCACCCAACCCCCATACCACCAGCCGCTCATGATGCTGTCCTGTGAAAGGTGGATTGAGAATGGCCCGCGCCGACCATTAATCAGTTGCACAGAACGATGTCCGGCGGATGCGCCCTAACACTGTAGAACCCGCAGAAAAAAGGACCTCTCTATGACCGTGCGCATCGAAAACCAGGCCTGCTTCTTCATCACCGAGGACGGCGAAGAAATTCGTTTGTGTCCCGACGTGACCATCATCACCGACTCGGAAAAAGCCATGTCCGCGGTGGAAATCAACGGCCAGCGCTTTTACATTACCGAAGCAGAAGCCGACGCATTGACCGTAGCAGGCGCCGTTGACGGTCGTAAACATTTGAAGGCTAGCGACAGTGGTTCGGTGATTTGACGGATGCAGATCAGTAACACTCGCCGGTGCCTGATTTAGGCACCCGTGTCCTGCAATAGCGGGTGCATCAACTTGTCGCAGGCAGCGGATCAGCGCTCATCTGATCCGCTTTTTATTGCAATACCTGAGTCTGTTATGCAAACAGATCGCCGCTCATAGTGCTCTGGCCTGATGGAGGCTGATGAGCGAAAGACCATGAGCGATAGAATCCCCGTCCGAATAGTTGAAAGCGCCCCTTTAGTACAGAACTTTGAGCCTTCGCGTCCAAAAATGAAGGCCAAGTCCAGCGACAACCTGATCCACACCCGCAGTTTCACCGGACTGTTCCGTACCTTGCGCATGAGCGGCGCGGGGTTTCTGTTTTTGCTGTTCTTCGGCACGGTGTGGTTGAACTGGGGCGGTCGCCAGGCGGTGCTCTGGGACCTTAGCGAAAGCAAATTCCACATCTTCGGCGCGACCTTCTGGCCGCAGGATTTCATTCTGTTGTCGGCACTGCTGATCATTGCTGCGTTTGGCCTGTTTGCGATCACCGTGTTTGCCGGCAGAGTCTGGTGCGGTTACACCTGCCCGCAGAGTTCGTGGACCTGGATCTTCATGTGGTGCGAGAAAATCACCGAGGGCGAGCGCAACCAGCGTATCAAGCTGCAAGCCGCGCCCTGGGGCCTGAACAAATTGATGCGCCGCTCGGCCAAGCACACGCTGTGGCTGGCCATCAGCCTGCTGACCGGCCTGACCTTCGTCGGTTACTTCACGCCGATCAGGCCGCTGGCCGAAGAGCTGCTGACCTTGCAAATGGGCGGTGTCAGCCTGTTCTGGGTGCTGTTCTTCACCGGCGCGACTTACATCAATGCTGGCTGGCTGCGTGAAGCGGTGTGCATGCACATGTGTCCGTATGCACGGTTCCAGAGTGTGATGTTCGACAAAGACACCCTGACCATTTCCTACGACGTCGCCCGCGGCGAAAACCGTGGTCCGCGTAAACGTGAGGTTAAGCCCGCCGAAGCCGGCCTTGGCGATTGCATCGACTGCCAGCTCTGCGTGCAGGTCTGCCCGACCGGCATCGACATTCGCGACGGTTTGCAGATGGAGTGCATCGGGTGTGCGGCGTGCATCGATGCCTGTGATTCGATCATGGACAAAATGGGCTACGCCCGAGGGCTGATCAGCTATACCTCGGAGCATCAGTTGCAGGGAGGCAAGACTCGCCTGCTGCGCCCACGACTGATCGGCTACAGCGCCTTGCTGTTGCTGATGATCGGGGCGCTTGCATTGGCGTTGGTGGAACGGCCGATGGTGTCGCTGGATGTGAGCAAGGACCGGGGTCTGTTCCGCGAGAACAGTCAGGGACAGATCGAAAACATCTACAGCCTGAAGGTCATCAACAAAACCCAGCAACGTCAGGACTACCGGCTGAGCCTGGTGGATGGCGACGGCTTCCAGCTGCAAGGCAAGACTGAACTGAGCCTTGCACCCGGTGAAATTGTGGATGTGCCTGTGTCGGTGGCGATGACGGCGCAGCGGCCGAGCAGCAGCTCGCAGACGATCAGCTTCAAGATTGTCGACAGTGATGAGCCGGGTATTTATAGCGTGGCGAAAAGCCGGTTTGTGGCGCCGATGAATCGTTGATCCCTTAGACTGCGGTGCTGCCATTCGCGAGCAGGCTCGCTCCCACAAGAAACACGCGGCCCCTGTGGGAGCGAGCCTGCTCGCGAAAAAAGGCGACTCGATCTTCCAGAATGAAATCAATCCAGGCACTCGATGAAACGCTACGAAAAATTCGCCGACGACATCGCTGAACTGATCCGCTCCGGTGTCCTCGGCCCTGGCCAGCGCGTGCCTTCGGTTCGCTACGCCAGTCAGACCTACGGGGTCAGCCCCTCCACGGTGTTCCAGGCCTATTACCTGCTCGAGCGTCGCGGGTTGATCCGCGCCCGGCCGCGTTCCGGCTACTTCGTCAACGCGCATGCACCGAGCCCGTTTTCGGAGCCGGTGATCAGCAGCCAGGTCAACGAATCCACCGAAGTCGACGTCAGCGAACTGGTGTTCTCGGTGCTCGACTCCATCAAGGACCCGAACACCGTCCCCTTCGGCTCGGCGTTCCCCAGCCCGACCCTGTTTCCCTTGCAGCGGCTGTCGCGATCTTTGGCGAGCGCTTCCCGGGAGATGGACCCGCGCATGGTCGTCACCGACATGTCGCCGGGTAACCCGCAACTGCGTCGGCAAATCGCCCTGCGCTACATGGTCGGTGGCCTGATGCTGCCCATGGAAGAACTGCTGATCACCAATGGCGCCCTCGAAGCCCTGAATCTGTGCCTGCAAGCGGTGACCGAGCCTGGCGACCTGGTGGCCATCGAAGCCCCGGCGTTCTACGCCTGCCTGCAAATACTGGAACGGCTGAAACTCAAAGCCGTGGAAATTCCCGTGCACCCGCGTGATGGCATTGACCTTGGCGTACTCGCCCAGACGCTCGAACGCCACCCGATCAAGGCGTGCTGGTGCATGACCAGTTTCCAGAACCCCGTGGGCGCGACCATGTCCGAGTCGAAGAAACAGGAACTGGTGGCGCTGTTACGCAGCCATCAAGTGCCGCTGATCGAAGACGACGTCTACGCCGAACTCTATTACGGGCAACAAGCACCGAAACCGGCGAAAGCCTTCGACACCGAAGGGCTGGTGATGCATTGCGGTTCCTTCGCCAAAAGCCTCGCGCCCGGTTATCGCATCGGCTGGGTCGCTGCCGGTCGCTACGCGCAGAAAATTGAACGCCTGAAACTCATGACCTCGCTCTGCGCCTCGATACCGGCCCAAGCCGCCATTGCCGATTACTTGCAGCACGGCGGCTATGACCGGCATCTGCGTAAGTTGCGTTACGCACTGGAAGAACAGCAAAGCGCAATGCTCGCGGCCATCGCCCGTTACTTTCCGGCGCAGACGCGCGTGAGTCAGCCGGCTGGCGGTTATTTTTTGTGGCTGGAGTTGCCGCCACAGATGGATTCGTTGAAGTTGTTCCAGATGGCATTGGCGCAGGGGATCAGCATCGCGCCGGGGCCGATTTTTTCACCGACGCAGCGGTTCAGGAATTGTATTCGGTTGAACTATGGCAGCCCGTGGGATGAGGCGGCGGAAAAGGCGATGGAGACGTTGGGCAGGATTGTGCGGTCGTTCTGAGGGGGGCGCTGTCTGGTCTATCGCCATCGCGAGCAGGCTCGCTCCCACAGGGGTTTGGTGCCATACACAATTATTGTGTTCACATCCATCCACTGTGGGAGCGAGCCTGCTCGCGAAGAGGCCAGAACAAACAACCCAAATCTTGAGGACTAACGCCCACCACCCAGATCAACAAACGTGCCGGTCGCATAAGAAGCCTTGTCCGACAACAACCACACAATCGCTTCCGCCACTTCATCCGGCCGGCCACCCCGGGCCATTGGAATCGCCGACTCTAGCTTGCTGACCCGATCCGGATCACCGCTCAACGCATGGAAATCGGTGTAGATGTAACCCGGCCGTACGGCGTTGACGCGAATGCCTTCGCCGGCCACTTCCTTGGACAGGCCGATGGTAAAGGTGTCGAGCGCCCCTTTGGACGCGGCGTAGTCGACGTATTCGTTGGGCGCGCCCAGGCGTGCGGCGACCGACGACACATTGACGATGCTACCGCCCTGCCCGCCATGCCTGGGCGACATGCGCAGGATCGCGTGCTTGGCGCAGAGGATCGGCGCCAGAACGTTGGTTGTAAGGATTTTGAGGATGCGAAATTCGGACATTTCGTCGACACGGGACTTATGCCCCACAGTGCCGGCGTTGTTCACCAGTGCCGTGACCCGGCCAAGTTCGGTGTCCACGCGATGGAACAGACCGATCACTTCGTCTTCGATGCTGACATCGGCACGTACTGCAATGGCTTGGGCACCCAAGGCGCGGACTTGCTCCAGCACACGCTGCGCGGCCTGTTCATCGGCCTGATAGTTGATGCAGATCCGATAGCCTTGTTCGGCGGCCAACAGGGCTGTGGCAGCGCCGATGCCGCGGCTGCCCCCGGTAATGACGATGACTTTGTCCATGTGAGCGTTCCCCCGTTCCAAGCGTAAGCGGTCGGGGCAAAGAATAACCGCCATTGCCGTTTTTTGCATGGGCTTATCCCGTAGCAGCCGCCGTCAAATCAGACAGCGTGGTGTTTCAGGAGGATCTGGTTCTCCGGGTTTACGACGGCTGCGCCGCCGAACGCGGCCTCGCAGGCTCGGCAGCTGCTACGGGTAATTTTTCAGTCGTCACCAAGCGCTCTGCGCGATGAATATCCACCATGAACCGGTCGGCCGGCAGCGGGTGGCCGAGCAGGTAACCCTGCAACGAGTCACACCCGAGCTGGGTCAGGAAGTCCTGCTGAACGTCGGTTTCCACCCCTTCTGCGACAATTCGCAGGCCCAACGCCTGGCCGAGGGCGACGATCGCGGAAACGATGGCGGCGTCATCGCTGTCCCGTTCCAGATCGCGAACAAAACCCCGGTCGATTTTCAGCTCGTTGGCCGGTAAGCGCTTGAGGTACATCAAGCTCGAATAGCCGGTGCCAAAGTCATCGATGGAAAGGTCAACGCCCATTTCCGACAACTCCTGAAGCACCGTCATGCTCGCATCGGCATCGCTCATGGCGGTGGTTTCGGTGATTTCGAGCGTCAGGCTGTTGGCCGGCAAACGGTGGGTGGCCAGTGCCTTGGCGACGCTCTGGACCAAGCCGACGTGGCAGAACTGCAAGGCCGAGAGGTTGACCGCGATGCGCCAGTCGGTATACCCGAGAACATACCACTCGCGCATCTGACGGCAGGCTTCGTTCAGCACCCACTCGCCAATCGGAATGATCAGCCCGGTTTTCTCCGCAAGTTCGATGAACTTGTCTGGCAGCAACATGCCCTGGGTCGGATGCTCCCAGCGCAGTAGCGCCTCGGCACCCACCGGCCGGCCGTTGCTGGCGTCGAACTTGGGCTGGTAATAGAGGCTGAATTGCTGTTGATCGAGGGCCGCGCGCAAGTCTTGCAGCAATTGCAGTTGTTTGCGCGCGTTACTGTTCATCGAAGCGTCAAAGAAGCTGTAACCGTTTTTGCCGGCGCCCTTGGCGTGATACATCGCCGCATCGGCGTTCATCAGCAGTTCCTGGGCGGTTTGGCCATTGCCCGGATAAATCGCGATGCCCACGCTGGCGGAAATCTGCAACTCATGTTCGGCGACCTGGAACGAGCGCGCGATCAATCCGACCTGACGGGCCGCCAGACTCAATGCGTCGTTCTGTTCGCCGAGTTGCACCAGCAGCACAAACTCATCGCCGCCGATTCGCGCAAGGGTGTCCTGGCTACGCAAATCTTCACGCAGTCGCAGGCCGACTTCGCGCAACAATTGATCGCCCATGTGATGGCCGAAGGCATCGTTGACCGGCTTGAAACCGTCCAGATCGATGAACATCAAGGCAAAACAACCGCCCTGCTCCTGCACCCTCGACATCGCCTGATCAATGCGATCGGCCAGCAATACCCGATTCGGCAGGCCGGTCAGGGTGTCGTGCAAGGCCAGTTGGGTCAGCTCGCGATTAGCCTCGGTCAACGAGTCGGCAAGACTGGCAGTGCGGGCTTCCAGACGCGCATCAAGAATCGAGGTCAACAAGGCAATGCTCAGCACCGCCAGGGTGGTGATCAGCACCAGGCTGTCCAGGCCCTTGCCGTTCAGGCCGCCGATGGCCGCCCCACAGAAACTGCCATCCGGGAAGCGGGCCGCCGCCATGGCGGTGTAGTGCATACCGACAATGGCGAAACCCATGACCACCGCCGCGCCGCCGCGGATCAGGCCGACATAAGGCGTGTGCTGTCGCAGCCGGAAGGCGATCCATAACGCCGCGCCCGAGGCGACGACCGCGATCAACAGCGACGTACCGAACAGCGTCGGATCGTAATCAATGCCCGGCTGCATGCGCATGGCCGCCATGCCGGTGTAGTGCATGGCACTGATCCCGGCGCCCATGGTCAGCGCGCCGAACGCCAGTTGCCAGGCAGGCAGCCGCGGCTGACTGACCAGCCACAGGGCAAAGCCGCAGGAAAGAATCGCGATCAGCAGCGACAGCACCGTGATGCTGAGGTCGTAGCCAAGATCGATGGGCAGTTTGAACGCGAGCATGCCAATGAAATGCATCGACCACACGCCGACCCCCATTGCAAACGCACCGCCCGCCGTCCACAGATGAACCGCCCGCCCCTTGGCCGTGGCAATGCGGCCGGTCAGGTCGAGCGCGGTATAGGAGGCAAGAATCGCTACAAAGAGCGAGATGACAACCAGCGTGGAGGAATAGCTACCGATGAGCATTGGAATTCTCGCAAGCACCCACCTTACGGCGTCCAATCCAGGCGGGCAAATGCGGCGATTGTACTGATTGCGCAAAAGAACGCACTGACAAAATTAGCAAAAGGCCATCAACCTGATGAAACGCTTGTTTGACCCCTTGATTGCCTGTAGCAACTGCCGAGCCTGCGAGGCTGCGTTCGGCTGCGTAGCAGTCGTAAATCCTACACACACGGTCTTCCTGAAACACCGCGCCGCCTGAATTCACGACAGCTACGCTGCCGAACGCAGGCTCGGCAGCTGCTACAAGGTTTTGAGGTGCGATGGCTATTCGTTTTCGCTCATCTGCAACGCCCCATCCCAACCACCACCCAATGCCGCAATCAATTGCACGCTGGCAATCAGGCGACTTTGCAGCAGGTCCAGCATGTTGCGTTCGTTGCTCAACGCCGTAGCCTGAACCACCACCACATCGAGATAAGCGATCAGCCCGGCCTTGTACTGGTTCTGGGTCAAACGCAAGGATTCACGTGCCGCATCCAGTGCCTGCTGGCGCACTTCGGATTCGTTTTCCAGCACCTTGAGCTGGACCAGAAAGTTCTCCACTTCACGGAAACCGTCGAGCACGGTCTGGCGGTACTTGGCCACGGTTTGATCGTAAGCCGCTACGCTGCTGTCGACTTGCGCCGAAATCTGGCCGCCGTCGAACAGGGTCATGGCCAATTGCGGCCCGACCGACCAGAAGCGATTGGGCAGGCTAAACCAGTTCGCATACGTGCTACTGCTATAGCCACCGTTCAGACTCAGCGTCAGATCCGGGTAGTAGGCGGCCTTGGCCACGCCAATATTGGCGTTGGCTGCCATCACCGAGCGCTCGGCAGAAGCAATGTCCGGGCGGCGTTCCAGCAGCTGCGAAGGTACGTTCAGCGGAATCTGCGGTAACGCCGGGATGTCCCTGATTTCGGCCAGGCTGAACTCGGCCGGAGGCAGTCCGATCAGAACGGCGATGGCGTTCTCGAATTGGGCACGCTGCCAGATCAGGTCGACCAGGTCCGCTTGAGTGCCTTTGAGCTGAGCCTGGGCCTGAGCCACAGCGTTTTTACCGGAGACACCGGCGCGGTACTGGTTCTCGGTCATTGTCAGTGAGCGCTGATAGGCCTCGACCGTCGCTTCCAGCAGACGCTTCTGTTCATCGATGACCCGCAGTTGCAGGTAGTTCTGCACCAGTTGCGATTGCTGGCTCAGACGCATCGCCGCCAGGTCGGCAAAACTTGCCTCGGCGTTGGCGGTGTCGGCTTCGAGTCCACGGCGCAATTTACCCCAGACATCGGCCTCCCAACTGACGCCGGCCTGCGCGGTGTAAGTGTCACGAATGCCGCTGGAAGAACTGGTCAGGCTTGAGTTGCTGCTACCGGTGCCCTGGCTGGAGCGATTTTTCCCGACCGTCAGGTCCACGGTCGGGAAAAATGCACCACGGGCGCTGCGTACCAAGGCTTGGGCCTGGCGGTATTGCGCTTCGGACTGGGCGACCGTCTGGTTGGCGCTGTTGAGTTTCTCGATCAGGCCATTGAGCTGCTGATCGCCGTAAAGCTCCCACCAGGCACCTCGTGCCAGGGAATCGCTCGGGCTGGCCTGACGCCAACCTGCCGCTTCCTTGTATTGCGCCGGCGCGGCGGTTTGCGGCCGATGATAGTCCGGGCCAACCGCGCAAGCGCTGAGCATCGCCACGCACAGCGCCAGGCTCAGCAAACGCGAACCCCGACCCGCGATCAACGGGGTGGCCAGATTGATAAGCGAACGGTCAGTCATAGCGGAGTTTCCAGAGCAGCATCGGTTCGCACCCCACGCCATTTATTGAAGCGATGGCGCAGTTTGTCGAGATAGAGGTAAACCACCGGGGTGGTGTAAAGGGTCAGCGCCTGGCTGAAGATCAGCCCGCCAATAATGGTCAGGCCCAACGGTTGACGCATTTCCGCGCCTTCGGCACGGCTAAGCAGCAACGGCACCGCGCCGAGGATCGCCGCCAGGGTGGTCATCAGAATCGGTCGCAGACGCTGCAAGCAAGCACTGCGAATCGACTCCAGCGGTGCCAGGCCTTGATGGCGTTCGAGTTGCAGCGCGAGGTCGATCATCAGGATCGCGTTCTTCTTCACCACGCCGATCAGCAAAAACAGCCCCAGCAGTGAGATCAGACTGAACTCACCACCCAACGCGTAAATCGACAACAATGCGCCGACACCGGCCGACGGCAAGGTGGACAGAATCGTCAGCGGGTGAATGTAGCTTTCATACAGCACACCCAACACCAGATACACCGCCACCAGCGCACCGAGAATCATCCACGGCTGGCTCTTTTGAGTCGCGGCGAAGGCATCGGCGGTGCCGGCCATTTTCACGATTACGTCTTCCGGCATGCCGAGCCGGGCTATCGCCCGCTCAATGGCGGCCGTGCCCTGCTCCACGGTCACGCCTTCGGCCATGTCGAAGGAAATGCTCTCGGAGGCGAACTGGCCTTCGTGACTGACGCGATCATCTTCCAGGCTGTTTTCGTAATGGGCGATGGTCGACAGCGGAATCCGTGCACCAGCAGCCGTGATCACCTGAACCTGTTTAAGCGTGATCGGGTCCTGGGCGTATTTCGGGTCGACCTCCATGACCACCTGATACTGGTTAAGGCTGTCGTAAATCGTCGAAATCTGCCGCTGGCTGTACGCGTTGTTCAACACGGCGGTGACCATGCTCATGTCGACGCCCAGGCGTTTGGCCTGATCCCGATCGACGATCAGGGTCACCTGTTGCGCGCCGCGTCCCTCGCGGGCATCGATCGCGGTCAGCTCCGGCAAGGCCCTGAGCGCGGTCACGACCTTCGGGTACCACTGGCGCAGCTCGCCAAGGTCAGCGCTTTGCAGGATGTAGGAATACTGCGACGTGGTCTGCTCGCGACCGCCACCGAACTGCAGATCCTGATCCGCCATCAACATCAGTTGTGCACCGGCCACCTTGGGCATTTCCTTGCGCAGCCGCTCGATGACTTTCTGCGCGGACAGGTTGCGTTCCTTGATCGGCTTCAGACGCACCAGCATGAAGGCGTTGTTAGTGCCGTTGGTGCCACCGATGAAGCCGGCCACACTTTCCACTGCTTCGTCCTTGAGCACGGCACGGCGGAAAGTCTCCATTTTCGGCTGCATCACGTTGAACGACAGGCCATCGTCGCCACGCACGAAACCGATCAGCTGGCCGGTATCCTGCTGAGGAAGAAATGTTTTAGGAACAACCACATACAGAAGAATGTTAATGCCAATTGTCACAAGCAGACTTAGCAACGTCAGGCGACGGTGGCGCAGCACCCAGTCAAGGCTGGTGGCGTATTTGCCCACCAGCCATTCGTTGGCCCGCTGACTCGCCCGTTGCAGGCGATTTTCCTGACCGGGCGTATGCGGCTTGAGCCAGCGGGCGCAGAGCATCGGGGTCAATGTCAGCGAGACCAGCAGCGACACCACGATGGACGCCGCCAGCGTGATGGAGAACTCACGGAACAGGCTTTCGATGATCCCGCCCATAAACAGGATCGACAAGAACACCGCCACCAGCGAGACGTTCATCGACAGCAGCGTGAAACCGACCTCCTGAGCCCCGAGGTACGCGGCCTTCATCGGCGGCACGCCTTTGTCGATGTGCCGCGAAATGTTCTCCAGCACCACAATGGCGTCGTCCACCACCAACCCGGTGGCCAGAATCAGCGCCATCAGCGACAGGTTGTTCAGCGAGAACCCGTAGAGGTACATCACCGCAAAGGTGCCGACCAGCGACACCGGTACCGCGAGGGTAGGAATCAGCGACGCACGCAAGTTACCGAGAAACAGGAACACCACCAGAATCACCAGCGCCACCGCAATCAGCAGGGTCATTTCCGCCTCGTGCAGCGTAGCCTTGATCACGGGTGAGCGGTCCATTGCAAGATTCAGTTTGACGCTGGCCGGCAGCACGGCTTGCAACGCCGGCAATTGGGCCTTGATCTCGTTGACCGTCTCGATGATGTTGGCACCGGCTTGACGGTTGATCACCAGCAACACCGCCGCGTCATCGTTGAAGAAGCCGCTGTTGTAGCGGTCCTCGACGCCGTCACTGACCTTGGCCACATCCTTCAACCGCAGCGCCGCGCCATTGTTGTAGTGAATGATCAGCGACTCGTAATCCTTGGCTTTCTCCAATTGATCGTTGGCCTGAACCTGCCACAAGCGCTGGTCGTCTTCGACCGACCCCTTGGGCCGACGCACGTTGGCATTGGCGATGGTGTTGCGCACATCGTCCAGCGCCACGCCGTACTGGCTGAGCGCCTGGGGTTCGAGTTCGATACGCACCGCCGGCAAGGAGCTGCCGCCAATTTGCACTTCACCGACGCCCTGCACCTGGGACAGGCTCTGGGACAGAATCGTCGAGGCCAAATCGTAGAGCTGGCCCTTTTCCAGCACATCGGACGTCAGCGACAGCACCATGATCGGTGCCTGGGACGGGTTGACCTTCTTGTAGGTCGGCATGCTGCGCATCCCGCTCGGCAGCAGGTTGCGCGAGGCGTTGATCGCCGCTTGTACTTCTCGCGCCGCGCCGTTGATATCGCGGTCGAGGTCGAATTGCAAAATCACCCGGGTCGAGCCCTGGCTGGACCGGCTGCTCATGGTGTTGACCCCGGCGATGGCGCCGAAGGAACGCTCGAGCGGTGTGGCCACGGTCGAGGCCATCACCTCTGGGCTGGCGCCGGGAAGACTGGCCTGAACCACGATCACCGGGAAGTCCATTTGCGGCAGCGGCGACACCGGCAACAGGCCAAAGCTAACGCCGCCCAGCAGCATGATCGCCAGGCTCAGCAGCATGGTCGCGACCGGGCGCTTGATGAAAGGTCCCGAGAGGTTCATGGCTGCTCTACCGCTTCCATGGACTCAGACTTGCGGCCCCAGCGCCGGCCGAGGCGGTCGAAATACAGATAGATCACAGGTGTGGTGAACAGCGTCAGCACCTGACTGACCAACAAACCACCGACCATCACCAAACCCAGCGGCTGGCGCAGTTCTGCGCCGGAACCGGTGGCCAGCATCAACGGCATCGCACCGAACAATGCCGCCAGCGTGGTCATCAGGATCGGCCGGAAACGCAGCAGCGCCGCCTGATAGATCGCCGTCTCCGGGTCTATGCCCTGATTGCGCTCGGCGTCGAGGGCGAAGTCGATCATCATGATCGCGTTCTTCTTCACGATGCCGATCAACAAGATAATGCCGATGATTGCGATCATTCCCAGGTCATTGCCGCTCAACAGCAACGCCAGCAAGGCGCCTACCGCCGCCGAGGGCAAGGTCGAGAGAATGGTGATCGGGTGGATGTAGCTCTCGTAAAGCACGCCCAGCACGATGTACATGGTCACCACCGCCGCCAGAATCAGCAGCAAGGTGCTCGACAGCGACGCCTGGAACGCTTCGGCCGCCCCCTGGAACTGGGTCTGCACGCCAATCGGCATGCCGATGTCTTTCTGCACCTGATCGATGACCTGCACCGCCTGCCCCAAGGCCACGCCGTGGGCAAGATTGAAGGACATCATCACGGCCGGGAACTGGCCAATGTGCGTAATCGCCAATTGCGCCTGACGCTCCTCGACGTGCGCCAGGCTCGACAGGCGAACCTGCCCGCCATCGGTAGTCTTGACGTGGATCTGGTTCAGCGCACTGGGGCCGATTTTCTCGCCGGACTGCGATTGCAGGACCACGCGGTACTGGCTGGCCTGGGTGTAGATGGTGGAAATCTGCCGCTGACCGAAGGCGTCGTACAGCGCGTCGGTGATATTCGATACCGACACGCCGACCCGCGACGCCGCATCGCGGTCTATCACCAGATAGACCTGCAGCCCCTTGTCCTGCAAGTCGCTGGCGACGTCGGTCAGCTCAGGCCGCTGGGCCAATGCCGCCACCAAGCGACCGCTCCACAGGCTCAACAATTCCGAGTCCGGTGATGACATGCTGAACTGGTACTGCGTGCGGCTGACCCGATCTTCGATAGTCAGGTCCTGCACCGGCTGCATGAACAGGCGGATGCCGAGCAATTTGTCGAGTTCCGGTTGCAGGCGGGCAATCACTTCGGTCGCGCTCAAGTTGCGGTCGCTGTGGGATTTGAGGTTGATCAGCAAGCGACCACTGTTGAGCGTCGCGTTGTCGCCGTCGACGCCGATGTAGGACGACAGGCTTTCGACCGCCGGGTCGGCGAGGATTACCTTGGCCAGTGCTTGCTGACGCTCGCTCATCGCCGTAAAGGAAATCGACTGCGGCGCTTCGGAAATACCTTGAATCACGCCGGTGTCCTGCACAGGAAAAAAGCCCTTGGGCACGACTGTGTAAAGGAACACGGTCAGGGCCAACGTGCCCACGGCCACCAGCAGAGTCAGCGGTTGATGCTTGAGAACCCACTTTAACTTGCGCCCGTAAGCCGCGATCATCCAATCAATTGCGGCACCACTTGCGCGGTAAAAACGCCCCTGTTGCTCTTCCTTGGGCTCTCGCTTGAGCAAACGCGCGCACATCATCGGCGTCAGGGTCAGGGACACCACCAGGGAAATCAGGATCGCGACCGCCAGGGTAATGGCGAACTCGCGGAACAAGCGCCCTACTACGTCGGCCATGAACAGCAGCGGGATCAGTACCGCAATCAGCGACAGCGTCAGGGAGATCAGGGTAAAACCAATCTGCTTGGCGCCCTTGAGCGCCGCGTTCAAGGGGCTGTCACCCTCTTCGATAAATCGCGATATGTTTTCCAGCATGACGATTGCATCGTCCACCACGAAACCGGTGGCGATGGTCAGGGCCATCAGGGTCAGGTTGTTGACCGAGAAACCCGCGAGGTACATCACGCCAAAGGTGCCGATCAACGACAACGGCACGGCGACCGACGGGATGATCGTGGCGCTGGCCCGCCGCAGGAACAGGAACGTGACCATCACCACCAGTGCGATGGCGATGAGCAATTCGTGTTGCACGTCTTTGACCGAGGCACGAATGGTCTGGGTCCGGTCGGTAAGGACTGTGACATCGAGGCCGGCCGGCAGGTTGTCGGTAATGCTCGGCAGCAACGCCTTGATCCGGTCGACCACCTCGATGACGTTGGCGCCGGGCTGACGCTGGATGTTCAGCAGCACCGCCTGGTTTTCGTTGGCCCAGGCCGCCAGACGTTCGTTCTCGGCACCGTCGACGATCTCTGCCACGTCCTTGAGCCGCAATGGCGCGCCCTTGGCGTAGGCGAGGATCAGGTTGGCGTAGTCCTTGGGCGAGGTCAGCTGGTCGTTGGCATCCAGCATCGAGACCCGGGTCGGGCCATCAAAGTTGCCTTTGGGCTGGTTGACGTTGGACGCACCAATCAAGGTGCGCACATCCGACAGGTTCAGGCCGTTGGCCGCGAGGGCTTCGGGGTTGACCTTGATTCGCACGGCCTGACGCTGCCCGCCCGCGATGCTGACCATCCCGACGCCGCTGATCTGGGCGATTTTTTGCGCCATGCGGGTGTCGACCAAATCGTTGAGTTTGGGCAGCAGCATGGTCTTGGACGTGATGGCAAGGGTCAGCACCGGGGTGTCCGCCGGGTTGACCTTGTTGTACACCGGCGGCGCCGGCAGGTCCTTGGGCAACAAATTGGTCGCGGCGTTGATCGCGGCTTGCACCTGCTGCTCGGCGACGTCCATGTTGATGTCGAGGCTGAAACGCAGGGTCAGCACGGACGCGCCGCCAGAACTGGTCGAGGCCATTTGAGTCAGGCCGGGCATCTGCCCGAACTGCCGCTCAAGGGGTGCGGTCACGGCGCTGGTCATGACATCCGGGCTGGCACCGGGATAGAGCGTCATGACGCGGATGGTCGGGTAGTCGACCTGAGGCAACGCCGACACTGGCAGCAGGCGATAAGCGATGAGGCCGGCCAGCACAATGGCCAGCATACTCAGGGTGGTGGCAACCGGACGAAGGATGAACAGCCGCGAGATGTTCATGCGCCGCCCTTTTTCGCCTTGTCGGTGGTCGCCGGCTCAGTCGCGCCGGCCGCCGATTTACCCTGCAGGTGGCCGGTCGGGGTGGTCGGTACGTCCTGAGTGTCGTTCACTACTTCCACGTCGCTGCCTTCTTTCAGGCGGTCAGTGCCTTCCAGGACCACCCGGTCACCGGGAGCCAGGCCTTCAATAATCACCGTGTTATTGCCGTCACTGGCGCCGACTTTCAACTGACGGATCGTGACCTTCTTGTCACCGTCCAGCGCATAGACAAACGTGCCGTTGGTGCCGAACTGGATCGCGGCCGAGGGCGCGAGCACAACGTTCTTGAGGGTATCGGCCAGCAGGTGGACGTTGACGAACTGATTAGGGAACAACGACTGATCGCGGTTTTCGTAACGCGCTTTGAATTTCAGCGTGCCCGTGGTGACGTCGATCTGGTTATCCAGGCTCTGCAATACGCCGCTCGCTTCTAATTTCGTATCGCCGCGATCCCAGGCTTCGACGGGCAGTTTTGCACCGGAGTGATAACGGGCCAGCACGGTTTCCAGGCTGTTTTCCGGCAAGGTAAACGCCACACTGATCGGCTGGGTCTGGGTGATGATCGCCAGCGCGGTCGTGTCGTTGGCCGCCACCAGGTTGCCGACGTCCAGCTGACGCAGGCCCACACGCCCGGAAATCGGTGCGCGGATCTGAGTGAATTCCAGATTGAGCTTGGCGTCGTTTACCGCTGCCTGATTGGTCTTGACCGTGCCCTGATACTGGCCCACCAGTGCTTCGGCGGTGTCCAGGGTCTGCTTGGCGATACTGTCTTCGCGATACAGGCCGCGATAACGCTCGACATCGAGCTGGGCGTTTTTCAATTGCGCCTGATTCTGCAACAAAGTGCCTTCGGCTTGAAGCAAGGCGTTTTGGTAAGGGCGCGGGTCGATTTCAGCCAACAAGTCGCCCGCCTTGACCATTTGCCCCTCTTCGAAGGCGATCTTCATCAATTCGCCGCCAACACGGCTGCGCACATTGATGGTATTCAGCGCCGTGACGGTGCCCAGCGCCTTGTAGTACAGCGCAAAGTCACCTTTGACCGCCGGTGCCACACGCACCGGGACCGGCCCGGTCGCCCCGCCGAACCCCGGACGCATTGACCCCGACCTGCCGGTATGTCCGGCGACGGCCTTTTGCCCTGCACCCGCTTTATGGCTGCTGCCGGCGGGCCAGAGTTTCCAGCACAGACCCGCGATGACCAACAGGACAAGCAGGCCAAACAGCCAGCGACGGGGATTGCGGGAAGCGGAGGATTGCATTGAATGATCAACCATTGGGCGCGTGGGCTTCTTTTACATGAGGCTGAACGATAAGCACTGGCGACTATTAAGCAAAGCGCCTTTACCGGCAATTTACCTTCGGCTTACGTAACAGGATGTTTATCCAAGACACTGAATCACAAATGAAAACGGCCTGGACAGGGCCAGGCCGTTAACAAGTGTAAAACTGCGCTTATTTCAGAACGGCGAGCGCGGCTTCGTAGTTCGGTTCTTGACCGATTTCGCTAACCAGTTCGCTGTGCAACACAGTGTCGTTTTCGTCCAGTACCACAACGGCACGGGCGGTCAGGCCTTTGAGTGGACCATCGGCAATTGCCACGCCGTAGTTTTCGATGAACTCGGCACCGCGCAGGGTCGACAGGTTCTGTACGTTTTCCAGACCTTCAGCGCCGCAGAAGCGGGCCTGGGCGAACGGCAGGTCAGCGGAGATGCACAGCACCACGGTGTTGGCGACGTCGTTGGCTTGCGCGTTGAACTTGCGAACCGAGGTGGCGCAGGTCGGGGTGTCGATGCTCGGGAAAATGTTCAGCACTTTACGCTTGCCGGCGAAGCTCGCCAGGGTCACGTCGGACAGATTGCCGGCAACCAGGGAAAAGGCTGGCGCCTTGGAACCGGCTTGTGGCAGTTGGCCGTTGACTTGAACCGGGTTGCCTTTAAGAGTGACTTGAGCCATGAACGGAGTCCTTCTGAACGTTGATGTAGAGAATTTTGACGAGGCCGAAGTTAACCACGAAATGGCCCGACGACCTATGCCCAGATACAAATTGTGATGTATCGCCGCATCAATTGGATACAACCGTGCCTGCCAACACAAAACCCTGTAGGAGCGAGCTCGCTCGCGATGGCAGACCGGCAGTCACTTTATGTGTTGAGTGTTATACCGCTATCGCGAGCAAGCTCGCTCCCACAGGATCGCATACAGACTGATATAGGGTACCCCCTCGCCTGCCACCACCCGATGTTCGTGACGAAAGGCTGTTTCAACAGTCTTTTATTCGAAGCTCTGTCGATTTTGGAAACAGCCATTCGACTAGACGGTGAATCACTCAAATCCAGCGGAGATAACACCATGCGATTCATGATCATCATCAAAGCCAGCCAGGATTCCGAGGCCGGTGTAATGCCAAGCCAGGAACTGCTGACCGCAATGGGCAACTACAACGAGGAACTGGCCAAGGCCGGCATCCTCCTCGCGGGCGAAGGCCTGCACCCCAGCAGCAAAGGCGCCCGCGTGCGTTTCTCCGGCGACAAACGCTCGGTGATCGACGGCCCGTTTGCCGAAACCAAGGAACTGATCGCTGGTTATTGGTTGTGGCAGGTGAAGTCGAAAGAGGAAGCCATCGAGTGGGTCAAACGCTGCCCCAACCCGATGCCGGGCACCGAGGCTGAGATCGAGATTCGGCAAGTGTTTGAGATGGAAGATTTCGGTGCGCAGCTAACGCCGGAGCTTCGGGAGCAGGAAGAACGAGCATTTGGGAAAGGTAAAAAGTGCTGAGCATATAAGTCCTGCGCGGGCACCCCGCTCCTATACTGATTTTCTGCGCCCACAAAATACGCGTACGACAACAATCAACTGTGGGAGCGAGCCTGCTCGCGAAGGCGGACTGACAGTCGACGATGATGTCGACAGTTATGGCCTCTTCGCGAGCAGGCTCGCTCCTACATTTGGTTTGTGGCCGGTCACAAATCTCCGGTCCAACCTGATCCCCTGTGGGAGCGAGCCTGCTCGCGAAAGCGTAATGGCCGGCGACATCTTCTCGACAGAAGCATAGATATAGCGCACAAGCCATTGACCTTAATTAACTTTCCAGTACACAAAATTAACGAGAACCTACGCAAAAAAACCAAAGAATTAATCCCTTCGACTGGCTAACCCGTGGCTAGCTGCTAACTTCAAGAGATTCGTCCTACAGGCTTGATCGGAAAGAGATTACGCAGTAACGGCCAAAGATAAGGGCCGAGTCGTCCAATGAGCCACCAAGGAATCGGGGAATCATGTCGAAGAAAATGGGGAAGCACGCCTGTCTGTTGGCGACTTTTATTGCGCCTGCGTTTTGCGCTCAAGGCGATAACGCCGGCATCCCCATTCAAAGTAACAAGCCGCTGAGCCTGGCCCCGGGCGCCAACCTTCAGAACGCCTACACGCCGAAACTGTTCGCCACCAACGCCCATACCAACGACGCCTTGTTGCGTGCCACCTTACCGACCAGCACGGGCACCTGGACTTTCGACCTGAAGAATGACAGCCGCTACATCCCACTCGGTTTGGGTGGCGGCAAAGCCTGGAAGTCCGGTTCTAATATCCTCAACGCCTTCATCGAACCGCAGCGGACCGTCGAGCACAAAGGCGATGCGCAGCCGCAGTTCACGCTGTTCGCCGGAATCAACTTCACCTTCGGTAAATAAGGACCTTTTATGCACGGTGCAATTCGCGCAGCCGGCTTCAGCCTGATGACCATGTTCGTCAGCTGTGGCGTCGGCGCTCAGGACCTCGATACCCGAATCGGCAAGATCGCGATGGAAAGCGAACTGCCGGCCCATGAGTCGATTGCCAAGCTCCACGCCCAATGGCAGGAAGCGCTCCGCGACAAGCCAGGTGGCGATGGGCTTGCCCCGTGAAGTACCCCAGGATCAGGCACACCGCAGGCACTACTTGAAAAGGATTCGACATGCTGTTTGAAAAAACGCCACACCTGATGCTCATCGCACTCTCGCTCGCCCTGAGCACCGGCGCCTGGGCCAACTTCACCGCCACCCCGGAAGAAGCCCGGGGCATTGCCAAGGAAGCCTACCTGTATGGCTTCCCGGTGGTGGAGATGTACAAGACTCTCTACACCCAGGCCGTGGACAAGAAGAGCCCGAACTTCAAGGCACCGCTCAACCAGATCGGCAACACCGCCAAGGCATTCACCGCCAAGGACACCGCGTTTGTCACGCCGAACGCCGACACGCCCTACTCATTTGTGTGGATGGACCTGCGCGCCGAACCGATTGTGCTGACCCTGCCGCCCATCGAAGAACACCGCTACTACTCGGTGCAATTGATCGATGCCTATACGCAAAACTTTGCCTATCTGGGCACCCGCAGCACGGGCAACAACGGCGGCCATTTCATGATCGCCGGGCCGAATTGGCAGGGTCAGCAACCGGTTGAAATGGACCGTTTACTGCGCAGCGAAAGCAACATCGCCTACGCGCTGTATCGCACGCAGCTGTTCGATGAGAAGGACCTGGCCAAGGTTCAGCAGATCCAGAAAGGCTACAAAGTCGAAACGCTAAGCCACTACGTCAAACAGAAGGCCCCGCCAGCGGCGCCGAAGATCGACTGGCCAAAACCCACGCCGACCATGAGCGAAACCCCGGATCTGTTTCGCTACCTGAACTTCATGCTGTCGTTCGCCCCGGCGCAGGACGCTGAAAAGGACCTGCTCGGGCGCTTCGCCAAAATCGGTATCGAAGCCGGCAAGCCTTTCAAGCTCAGCGAACTCACGGCCGAGCAGCGCAAGGCCCTGGAAGACGGTATCAGCGATGCCAAAGCCGAATTCGCCCAGTTCAAAAAAGACAAAGTCGATAGCCACCAGGTCACCAGCGGTGACTTCTTTGGTACTCGCGACCACCTCAACGGCAACTACTTGTACCGCTACGCCGGCGCCAACATGGGGATCTTTGGCAACTCCGCCGAAGAAGCGAATTACATCGGCTACTTCGTCGACAAGGACGGCCAGCCGGTCGACGCATCAAAAAGCGCTTACACCCTGCATTTTGACAAAGGTGCCCTGCCCCCGGCTGACGCGTTCTGGTCCCTGACGATGTACGATGGCAAGACCAAGTTGCTGGTGGCCAATCCGCTCAACCGTTACCTGATCAACTCGCGCATGCTGCCGAACCTCAAGCTCGACGCTGACGGTGGCCTGACGCTATACGTCCAGCACAAGGCACCGGCCAAGGACTTGCAGAACAATTGGCTGCCGGCACCGAACGGTCCGTTCTATGGCGTTCTGCGCTTGTACCTGCCAAAACCGGAAGTCACCAACGGCCAATGGAACATGCCTCCGCTGACCCCCGTCACCCAACAAAAACAATAAGCAGAGTCAGTCATGGTCAAGCCTTGTGTAGTACGTCCTTTACTGGCCCTGTTTGTAATCGGGGCAAGCCCCTTGGTGCTCGCTGTCGAGGGTGGCGTCGGCCGGCCAATCACCGGCCAACAAGTGTTTTCCAACGCCGGGATCGTGCCGCCGGAAGCTGGCTGGGTCACGTCCTTCACCAGCATCTGGTATGACGGCAGTCTCAAGGGCAGCAAAGGCGTGCCGATTTCCGGAACGGTCGGTGTGGACCTGGACATGAAAGTCTCTTACACCATGGCCAACCTCACCCATGTCTGGGATACGGGCAAGGGTCGCTGGAACTATGCGTCGGCGATCGGCGTGCCGGTGCAGTACACCGATGTGTCCATCAGCATTACCGGCCCTCGCGGTCGGACCCTCGGCACCGAAGACACCGGCACGCAGTTTGCCGACATGCTGGTGACGCCGATTGCCGCCGGTTATCACATCGATGAAGTGAACCACCTCTCGTTCTCCCTGCCGATCTACGTGCCGACCGGCGCGTATGACGAAAATCGCCTGGCCAATCCGGGTCAGAACACCTACACCTTCATGCCGACCGTTGCCTACACCCACCTGGACGGCAAGGGTGGCGAGTTCACGCTATCGAGCGGGCTGGAGTTCTACACCGAAAACAACGCCACGGATTACCGTAACGGCGACATCTTCACCCTCGACGCCCTCTGGACCCACGGTTTCGGCAACGGTTGGAGCGCCGGCCTTGTCGGCGGTTATATCCAGCAGATTACCGACGACACAGGTGATACCGCTGACACTCTAAATGGCTTTCGTGGCCGTTCTGTCGGTGCCGGTCCGATCATCGGCTGGGCCGGTAAGTTCAACGATGCCCAAGCCAGTGTCAACGCGCGTTGGGTGCCCGAATTCGACACCAAGAACCGGCCTGAAGGCAACGGTATTGCGGTTAACCTCACGTTAGCGTTTTTCTAGGGAGTGACCAGGGATGGCCATCGGTTCCCGATTGGCTTTATGCAGCGTGTTATTCAGCGGGCTCGCCTGCGCCAACGGCGATTTTCCCGCGCTTGGCGGCACCCCTGCGCAACATTCCCGGCCTGTCTACTGGAAGGCTCCAGTCATTCCGACCTTTATGTTCCAAGCAAGGTGTTGCCCATGACCGCACTTAACGACCTCAACGCCCTGCAAGCCAGCATCGCCGAAGCCGTGCTCGGCCAGGATCAGGTTATCCGGCAGATTCTCCTTGGCCTGCTGGCCAACGGGCATTTGTTGCTGGAAAGCCTGCCGGGACTGGCCAAGACTCGCACGGTGAAGATGCTGGCCAGGCACCTGGACGCGAAGATGAGCCGTATTCAGTTCACGCCCGACCTGCTGCCATCGGACATCACCGGCGCCGAGGTGTTACACCAAATCGATGGCAAACACGAGATCCAGTTCCAGCCGGGTCCGCTGTTCGGCAACCTGATTCTGGCCGACGAAATCAACCGTGCCCCCGCCAAGGTACAGGCCGCGTTGCTCGAAGCGATGGAAGAACGGCAAATCACCGTGGCCGGCAACAGCCACGGATTGCCGGAACTGTTCATCGTACTGGCCACGCAGAACCCGATTGAACAGGAAGGCACTTATCCGCTGCCCGAGGCGCAGATGGACCGGTTCCTGATGAAAGTCTTGCTGGATTACCCAAGCGCAGAAAACGAGAGCCAAGTGCTGCGCCTGTTGCGCGAAGAAGAGCAGGCGTTCGGCACCAAAACCGTTGCGGTGCAAGGTTTCGCGCTGTCCCAGGAGGTGATTTTCGCGGCGCGCCGTGAAGTCAGCACCGTGCACGTGTCCCCGGCCATCGACCGTTACCTGATCGACCTGATTAACGCCACCCGCTATCCCGCCGATTACGACGCCGATCTCGGTCGCTGGATCGCCCTCGGCGCCAGCCCTCGCGGCGGCATCGGCCTGGACCGTTGCGCCCGCGCCGACGCCTGGCTGCAAGGGCAGGATTTTGTGTCGCCGGACAACGTGCGCGCGGTGGTGCACCCGGTGCTGCGTCACCGCTTGCAGCTCAGCTATGACGCGGTTGCCGACGGTGTGACGGCCGATCAGGTGCTTGATCGTCTGCTCGACAAGGTAGCAATTCCCGCATGATGACCGACGGCCTGGTCTACGTCTCTCTGGCGCAATTGATGGCGCTGGAGTTCAAGGCCCATGACCTGAGTTTTCTGGCCCGCCAGCCGCAAGGCAGCATCCTCGCCGGCAACCATGCTTCGCGCCTGCGTGGCCGGGGTTTGAATTTCGATGAGCTGCGCCGCTATCAGCCGGGCGACGACTTGCGCCACCTGGACTGGCGAGCCTCGCTGCGCACCGGCAAACCGGTGGTTCGCACCTTCACCGAAGAGCGCGACCGCCCGGCGTTGATTCTGGTGGACCAACGCATGTCGATGTTCTTTGGCTCGCAACGCAGCTTCAAATCCGCCATTGCGGCTGAACTCGGTGCCTTGGCAGCCTGGATGGTGTTCAACGCGGGCGATCGAGTCGGTGGGCTGGTGTTCAACGATTCACGCATCGACGCCATTGCCCCATTGCGCAGCCGCAAACGGATTGAAGCGCTGTGCAGCCGTATCGCTCAGCAAAATCAGGCACTGAACGCCACAAACCCGGACGCCGAGGGCGAAGATCAACTCGACAAGGTCTTGCAGCATTGCCTGGCCGTGGCGGGCCACGATCACCTGATCTGCATCGTCAGCGACTTTGCCGGCGCCGGCGAGCGCACCTTGCAGTTGATGCGGCAATTGGCGGCGCACAACGACGTCATCGCCATGCAGGTCTATGACCCGGTGGCGCTGAACCTGCCGAAGAACGGCCGCTTGCTTATTACCCAAGGCCAGTTGCAAGTGGAGTTGGCCGTGGACCAGCGCAGCGTTCACCAGCCGCTGGGCGATTTTCTCAGGGGCCGGCTGAAGGATGTGGCGACACTGCTGCGGCGCAGTCAGGTGCCGCTGATGATGTTCAGCACCGCGACCGATGCACAGGAACAACTGCGCGCTGAGTTGGGCAAGCTCGGTGGAGGTCGGCGATGAACCCGAACATTCCGAGCATCGATCAACTCAAGGAAATCGCCCTGCCCGCACCGGTCAGTTATGCGCCGCAGACGTGGGGTTGGTGGGTGTTATTGGCGGTGCTGGTTGGCGTGGTGTCGCTGATGGCGGCACGGCGTTACTGGCAATGGCGGCGTGATCGCTATCGCCGCGAGGCGCTGATGCGGTTGGCGCAGTTGCAAAAACGCAGCGATGACTTGAGCGCATTGCGCGAATTGCCTGAACTGCTCAAACGTGTCGCCCTGTCGATGCCATCCCCTTGGAATGCAAAACCTGTGGGAGCGAGCCTGCTCGCGATGGCGTCCGGACATTCGACATCTAAGGTGACTGACACACCGCTATCGCGAGCAGGCTCGCTCCCACAGGGGGGAGTTGCTGCGCTTGGAGGTGAGGCGTGGCAGGCGTTTCTGGTGCGCCACTGTTCACAGGCCTTGCCTGCCGATTTCAGTCAGCAACTGGCGCAACTGGCCTACGCACCGGATGCAACGTTGCGAGCCCTGCCAAGCGATAAACGCCAAGCGCTTTTCGCTACCTGCAAATTCTGGGTGGAGCGTCACCATGTGGCAGCTTGATTACCCGTGGCTGTTGCTGTTGCTACCGTTGCCGTGGTTGGGCTATCGCTACCTGCCCGATTACCGTGAGGCTCGCAGTGCCGTACGCGTGCCGTTTTTCGGGGCCATGAGCCGCGCGGTCGGCCAGACCCCGAGCCAGGCCGGAACTCGCAGCAATCACTGGCAGCTGCTGCTCAATCTGCTGGTTTGGGCGCTGTTGCTGTTGGCCGCAGCCCGACCGGTGCTCGTGGAAAAACCCATCGAGCACCAGCAACCGGTGCGCGACCTGATGCTGGCCATCGACCTTTCCCAATCGATGGAAACTACCGATTTCACCGACGCCAACGGTCAAAAGATCAATCGTCTAGCAGCGGTCAAAGACGTGGTCCACGGCTTTATCGACAAACGTAAGGATGATCGCCTGGGCCTGATCGTATTCGGCAGCGGCGCTTATCCGCAGGCGCCGTTGACCCTGGATCACGCCAGCCTGTCGCTGTTGCTCGACGACACCGGCATCGGCATGGCCGGCCCCAATACCGCCATCGGTGACGCCATCGGGCTGAGCCTGAAAATGCTCGACCAGGCTCACGAACAGGAAAAAATCCTGATCTTGCTCACCGACGGCAATGACACCAGCAGCGCTATCACCCCGGATCACGCCGCCGACATGGCCGCGGCCAAAGGCGTGGTGATTCATACCATCGGTATCGGCGATCCGACGGCTGAAGGCGAAGCCAAGGTTGACTTGCAGGGTTTGCAGCAGATTGCCAAAGCCACCGGTGGGCGCTTCTTCCGGGCCGAAGACCGCAACGCGCTGGATCAGGTCTACAGCACGCTCGACACGCTCACCCCGCACCAAGTGAAAACCCTCAGCCACCAGCCCAAAAAGGACCTCTTCGGGTGGCCACTTGGCGCTGCCATCGGCTTACTCGCGCTGTATCACCTGGGCGCCTTGCTTCGGCCGCACCTGAAACTCCCGCGTCAGCGGCCGGAGGCTTGAGATGGACATCAACTTCAGCGACTTCCATTTCCTGCGCCCGTTCTGGCTATTGCTGGTGCCATTCGCCGCGCTGCTCCCTGTGCTCTGGCGCCGCAGCCGCGACGTGCAACAGCGCTTGCGCAGTAACATTGCCGAGCACCTGTTGCCGCATTTATTGATCACCCCGCAGGACCACCACCGGTTGAGGCCGGTGCATCTGCTCTGCACGTTATTGTTGCTGGGCGCCATCGCCGCTGCCGGCCCGACCTGGGAACAGGATCGTCCGGACTTCCTGGAAAACCGTGCGCCACTGATCATTGCCATCGACCTGTCGCCATCGATGGACGCCAGTGATGTACAGCCCAGTCGCCTGGAAGCGGCCAAGCACAAGCTCCACGAGCTGATCCAGCGTCGCAGCGGTGCCCGGACCGGTTTGATCGCCTACGCCGGCAGCGCCCACCTGGTGCTGCCGCCAACCGACGACCCGGCACTGCTCGACACCTTCATTCAGGCCCTGGGCACTACCCTGATCAACACGCCGGGGAAAAACGTCAGTGCCGTGATTGATCAAGCCACGCGCCTGCTGGCGGCGGAAAAAACCCCGGGCACGCTGTTGCTGGTCAGCGACGGCGCCGACACCACGCAACTGCCAGGGCTGGACAGGCAACTGAACGACAGTGAACTGCAAGTGTTGATTCTCGCGGTGGGTAGCGAGGACGGCGGGATCATTCGCGGCCCCGGCGGCACTCCCGTCATTGACAGCAACGGCCGCCCGGAACTGGGCAGCTTTGACCCGGCCGCGCTCAAGCAATTGGCGTCTGCCACCGATGCACCGCTGGGCAGTCTGACCCTCAACAACGACGATCTGGACTGGATCGAACTGCATGCCCAGCACCACTTCCAGAATGCCAGCGCCGAACAGCGTGAGTTGCACTGGAAAGACGCCGGGTACTGGCTGTGCTGGCCACTGCTGCTGATCGCGTTCTTCAGCGTCCGCAAAGGCTGGAGCCTGAACTGGATGGCCGCGCTGCTGCTGAGCGCAGGCTTTGGCTTGCAACCGGCGCCCGCGCAAGCCAATGCCCTGACCGACGCGTTCTTCACCGCCGACCAGCAAGGCCGCTGGGCCTTCGAGCATCAGCACTTCCCCGCCGCTGCAAAACTGTTCAGCGACCCGTACTGGAAAGGCATCGCCGCGTACAACGCCGCCGACTACGATCTGGCCTTGGCCACCTTCGCCAGGCTCGACACGCCACAGGCCTACTTCTATCTGGGCAACATTTACGTGCGGCGCTTCAAGTTCGACGACGCGATAGACGCGTACACCCGGGCGCTGAAGTTGCAACCGCAGTTTCCGGAAGCCACCGCTAACCTGACGTTGGCCATCGCCCTGAAGAAGGACACCGACAGCGGCCTGAAAAACGCACCTGAGCCTGAGGATGAAGATGGCACGAAGGTGATGCATGAAAAAACTGGCAAGGGCCAAAGCATGGAAGTGCAACCTCAGCAGCCCGACTCGGATGAACAGTGGCTGCAGAGTCTGACCACCTCTCCCGCTATGTTCTTGCGACAAAAATTCAGCTTGCAGGACCAACGTGCGGCCCAGCCCGGGGGCCAGCCATGAGAGTGAGTGTGCTGCTGTGCAGCCTGCTTTCGACCTGTGTCTTCGCCGCCGAACCGCAGTTGCGGGTGCAGACTACATTGCAGCCCGGCGATACGGTGATGGTCGGCGCCGTCCTGCAATTGCAGGTCGAAGTGCTCACCGACAGCTGGTTCACCAGCGCGCCGACACTTCCAGACCTGAAGTTGCCCGGTGCGCTGGTCATGCCGCCCAATGGCTTGGGCCAACACACCACCGAAACGCTGGACGGCAAGCCGTTCTTCGGCATCCGTTACAGCTACCTGATCGTCCCGAACCAGGTGCAAGGTTTCGACATTCCGGCACTGACCATCAGCGCCACTCCCGGCCAGGCCAGTGCAGAGTTGAGCGTCCAGAGCCAACCGCTGCACTTCACCGCACAGCAACCGCCAGGGTTCAAACCCGGTGAGCCGGTGCTGGTGGCACAAGGACTGCGTTTCACCCAAAAAATCGTCAACTCGGCGACACCCTTGAAGGTGGGCGACAGCATCACCCGGCAACTGACGCTTCAGGCGGACGGAGCCTTGGCCATGTCGTTACCAACGCCGTCACTGGGGGACGTCAGCGGTTTGAGCCGTTACCCTAAAAGCCCACAGATCAGCAATCTGGACGACGGCCGTGGCAACTTCAACGGTGGCCAGCGCATTGACACCGCGACTTACCGGATCGACACCGAAGGCCGCCACAGCCTGCCGGCCATCGAGCTCAAATGGTGGGATGCCAATACCCAACAGATCCGAACCGCCGACGTCCCGGCAGTGACCTTCGACGCCGTTCCCAACAGCGCTTATCGGCCGGTGTTCTCGATCACCGAAGACCTGAAAAAGCTTGGCCAGCAACGTCGTCTGCACCTCTCCGGGCATGGGTTGGTCATCGTGGGGTTGCTGTTGTTCGTGGTGCTGCTCGGCTGGTTTATCCGTCCACTGATCCAGCGTGCGTACCTTGCAGCCCTGGCCCGTCGCCGCGCTCGACACGACGCCTGGCTGCAATCCGCCGACTACGCCTGGCGGCAAATACCCGCGCAAATCGATGGCAAACCCGCACAACTGAGCGCGCTGTACCTCTGGGCCAGACGCAGCCGCATGGGCCTGAAACTGAACAACTTCGGCCCACGTCTGCAAGCCCTTCTGCGCGCCTGCTACGGCCGTGTTCCCAACGAAGATCAGGCGCTGCGGCAACTCAAGAATTCCTTGGCTGCGCTGCACAGTAAGGCGCAACGCAACACGGTTTCAAGCACGCCCGCGCTTCGACCGCTCAATCCCGTTGATGAAAAGGACTTGCCATGACGAACCCGATAGCAAACCGCCCACGTTACGGACTGAAACTGCTCTTGGCACTGGCCTTGAGCCTGCCGCTGTTGGCCCTGGCCGCCGAGCCATTACCGTCGTGGAACGACGGCCCGTCGAAAAAGAGCATCATCGAGTTCGTCCAGGCTGTCACCGATCAAAGCAACAAGGACTTCGTCAAACCCGAGGACCGCATCGCGGTGTTCGATAACGACGGCACCTTGTGGAGCGAGCAGCCGATGTATTTCGAATTTCTGTTTGCCCTGGAAGAGGTCAAGCGCACCGCGCCTCAGCACCCGGAGTGGAAAACCACCCAACCGTTCAAGGCCGTTCTGGAAAACGACCACAAGGCGCTGGCCGCCGCCGGTATGGGCGGCCTCATGAAAATTTTTGTTGCGACTCACACCGGCATGACCACCGAAGCCTTCGATGACTACGCCAAGACCTGGCTAAGCCAGGCCAGGCACCCGAAGACCGGCAAGCTTTACACCGAGATGGTCTTCCAGCCGATGCTGGAAATGCTCGACTACCTGCGCAGCCAGGACTTCAAGACCTACATCGTTTCTGGCGGGGATACCGCGTTCATGCGCGCCTTTGCCGAGAAGGTCTATGGCGTTCCGCCGGAGCAAGTGATCGGCACCACGTTCGTCACGACGTTTCAGTACAAGGACGGCAAAGCGTCGATCATGCGCACCCCCAAACTGGCGCACTTCGATGACGGCCCAGGCAAACCCGAGAGTATCGACGCGGTGATCGGCAAGCGCCCGATCCTTGCGTTCGGTAACTCCGATGGCGACCTGCAAATGCTGCAGTGGACCGCAGCGGGGCCAGGCAAACGATTCATGGGGCTGGTGCATCACACCGACGCCAAGCGCGAATGGGCCTACGACCGCCACTCCGACATCGGTCGTCTGGACAAGGCCCTGGATGAAGCGAAATCACGTGGTTGGACTGTCGTGGACATGGCCGCCGAATGGCGCCGGATCTATCCGTTCGACGCCGCTACACCCGAGCAAGTGCAATAGAAAGCGTTACGCAGGACAGCAAAAACGTTTGTCGCATTCAGCGACGTCAGTAAAAGGAGCTAGTCAGATGACTCGCATACACAAGTGGCTACCGAAACTCGCCCTGGTGGCGGCCTCGTTGATGGCGATTTCGGCAACGGCCGGGGCCGCTGAGAAACCCAACATTCTGGTGATCTTTGGCGATGACATCGGCCAGACCAACATCAGTGCCTATTCGATGGGCCTGGTCGGCTACAAGACGCCGAACATCGACCGGATTGCCAAGGAAGGCATGATGTTCACCGACTATTACGCGGAGAACAGCTGCACGGCGGGACGCTCATCGTTCATTACCGGCCAGACGCCGTTGCGGACCGGCTTGTCGAAAGTCGGCATTCCGGGCGCACCGGTCGGCCTGCAAAAACGCGACATCACCATCGCGCAAGCGCTTAAGTCTCAGGGTTATGCGACCGGCCAGTTTGGTAAAAACCATTTGGGCGACAAGGACGAATACCTGCCGACCAACCACGGTTTCGACGAGTTCTTCGGTAACCTCTACCACCTCAATGCCGAGGAAGAACCTGAACGCCCTTACTGGCCAAAGGATGATGCCGAATTCGTCAAGGCCAACACCCCGCGTGGCGTGATTCACAGCTTCGCGGACGGCAAAATTGAAGACACCGGCGCGCTGACCGCCAAGCGTATGGAAACCATCGACGACGAAACCGTCGCCGCGGCGCAGGCGTTCATGGAGAAACAGGTCAAGGCGGACAAACCGTTCTTCGTCTGGATGAACACCACCCGTATGCACGTGTTCACTCACATTCGTGATTCGATCAAGGGCCAGAGCGGCATGCCCGGCAACGACTATGCGGACGGCATGCTTGAACACGACGGTGACGTCGGCAAACTACTGAAAACCATCGATGACCTGAAAGTCGCCGACAACACCATTGTGGTCTACACCACCGACAACGGCCCGAATCAGTTCACTTGGCCGGATGCGGCGACCACGCCGTTCCGCAACGAGAAGAACTCCAATTGGGAAGGCGCTTACAGGGTTCCAGCGATCATTCGTTGGCCGGGCAAAATCAAGGCCGGTGAAGTATCGAACGAAATGTTCTCGGGCATGGACTGGTTCCCGACGCTGCTCGCCGCTGCTGGCGAAACCGACGTGAAAGGCAAGTTGCTTAAAGGCTGGGCGCCGACTTCGGGCGGCACCAACTTCAAAGTGCATCTGGACGGCTACAACCAACTGCCGTATCTGACTGGCCAACAGCCTAAAGGCGAGCGTAAGGAGTTCTACTACTTCAACGATGACGGCATGTTGGTAGCCATGCGTTTTGACAACTGGAAAGTGGTGTTCTGCGAACAACGTGAACCAGGCGGTTTTAAAGTCTGGAGCGAACCGTTCGTGTGTCTGCGCGTACCGAAAATCCTCAACCTGAGAATGGATCCGTACGAGCGCGCCGACGTGGTTTCCGATCAGTATTACGATTGGAGTTCCAAAAACGTCTATCTGGCCGCTCAAGCGGTACAGAAGGCTGCAGGGTTCCTGCAGACCTTCATCGAGTACCCGCCAAGCCAAAAACCGGCCAGCTTCAGCATCGATCAGATCCGTGCTGCAGTAGACGCCAAAATCGCAGAAAAAATGAAAGCTGCACCGGCTGCACAGTAAGATCGCTTGACCGCCGCTCGCCCTCACCGGCGAGCGGCCCCATTCAATGTGAACACGCCCCCTGTAGCAGCTGCCGAAGGCTGCGTTCGAGGACAAAGTCCTCGCCGATCGAGCTGCGGTGTATCCGGGACACCGCGTTGTCCGGGTTACGGCTGCTTCGCAGCCGGACGCAGCCTTCGGCAGCTGCTACAGAGGTCGGTGTTCGCAGTGAGCAGACGTCTATTTTTCGAATTTGCACAAGGCAATCCGCAATGTCCTCACGTGTCGCCAGCAAGTCGTCGGCCATACCTGCCCCTCACACCGCCGCGCCCCCGGCCCTGCTGATCCCTGCCCTGCTGCTGTTCGTCTCAGGCAGCGCCGCGCTGGTGTATCAGGTGCTGTGGATCAAGCAGCTGTCATTGGTGGTGGGCGTCGAGGTATACGCCATCACCACCGGCATCAGCGCGTTTTTTGCCGGATTGGCCTTGGGCGGTTTGTTGTTCGGTCGCTGGGCGGATCGCTTGCAGCAACCGGTGCTGTTGTATGCGGGGCTGGAAGTCCTGGTGGCCGTACTCGGCGTTGGCGCGACCTTCGCCATGAGCCTCGCGGCCAGCCCCTTTGCCTGGCTGCAACAGCACGTGGGCCTGCTGGCCTGGGTCTTGCCGTTTGCCCTGGTGGGCATTCCGGCGCTTTTGATGGGCGGAACGCTGCCGGTGCTGGTTCGCTCATTAGCTGCCGACCCGCAGCAGTTGGGCAAGGCCGGTGGCCAGCTCTATGCGGCGAATACCGCCGGGGCCATTGCCGGCACCCTGCTCGCTGCGTTCTTGCTGATCGCGACCCTCGGCGTACGCGGCAGTGCCCTCGCGGCGGCGATGCTGAACCTGCTGGCCGCCGCCGGTGCCTTGTGGTTCCAGCGCCATCGTTCGCTGCCGACCGAGGCGCCGGTCAAGCACCACACAAACAAAGCGCCTGATCGTCTGGCACTGTGGCTGTATTCGATCGCCGGTGGTGTGGCCCTCGGGTACGAAGTGGTCTGGTCGCAGTCCATCGTGCAATTCATGAGTACGCGCACTTACGCCTTTGCGGTGGTATTGGCGACTTACCTCACCGGGTTGTTTCTCGGCAGTGCGCTGCTGGCCCGTCGGGTTGATCGGCTTCGCGATCCCTGGGGTGTCTTCGGTTTGCTGATTGCCGGCGCGGGGCTGATTGCCCTGCTGGAAATCGCTTTGCTCGGGCGTTGGCTGGTGCTCGCCCAAAGCCTGGCGGAAACCTGGGTATTGTCGTTGGGTGCGAGTGAGTTGCTGGGCATGAGCGCACGGTTTGCGGTCGCGGCCTTGAGCATCGTTTTCGTCCCAACCTTGCTGCTGGGCGCCGCGTTCCCCGTGGCCCTGCGCCTGAGCGTGGGTCGCGAGCGGATCGGCCGTGATGTCGGTGCGGTGGTGGCGTTTAATACGCTGGGCGGGATTGTCGGGGTGATGCTCTGCGGGTTTGTGCTGATCCCGCTGCTGGGGCTGGTGCACACGTTGGGGCTGCTGGCGATTGTCGCCGCCGGGATAGGTTATTTCGCGGTACGCAAGGGCCATCACGTCAAGAAAGGACGGCGTCAGGCCGTGGTTGCCATCGGCTTGTTGTCAGTGGCTGTGGCGATTTTCACTCCGGTCGACAAACTCGCCGGCCTGCTCCCCGGCGCACGCAACGGCACGCTGGCGTTCTATGAAGAAGGCCGCGGCGGAACCGTGGCCGTGGTCACCCAGGGCAAGGGCCAGAAAGCGTTCCAGCGCTTGTACATTCAGGGCGTGTCCAACACCGGTGACGCCATGCCGTCCCTGCGCTACATGCGTATCCAGGCGTTGCTGCCGCTGCTGATCCACAACGGCGAACCACGCTCGGCGCTAGTCATCGGTTTCGGCACGGGCATCACCGCAGGTGCGCTGACCCGCTATCCAGGGCTGGAACATCGCGTCGTGGCTGAGTTGCTACCCTCAGTCGTCAAAGCCGCGCCTTTATTCAAGGGCAACTTCAACGCCGCCGCCGACCCGGCGGTCGATGTGCGCCTGCGTGACGGTCGCCAGGAACTGCTGCGCAGCCCACAGCATTACGACCTGATCACCCTCGAACCACCACCGCCCTCCGCTGCCGGCGTGGTGAATCTGTATTCCCGGGACTTCTACCAATTGGCCGCCAGTCGTCTGGAGCAAAAGGGCCTGGTCGCCCAATGGCTGCCGTTGCCCACTCAGAACATCGACGATTCGCGCTCACTGGTGCGCAGCTTTCTGGATGTCTTCCCCTACGCCACCCTGTGGACCAGCGAGTTTCACGAAATGCTGCTGGTGGGCTCGATGGAACCGATTGAACTGGATGCGGCGAAAATCAGCCAACGCTTCCAGCAGGATACCGTGCGCAGCACCTTGCAGGACGTAGGCATCGGCTCCGCCGCCGCGTTGCTCGCCACTTGGGTGACTGATCGCGCGGGGCTGGAACGTTTTGCTGCTGACGCGCAAGCGGTGACCGACGATCAACCGCGTATCGAATATGCGCCATGGGTGCGGGCCAAGGAAATCACGCGTGTGCTGCCGGCCCTGCTGGACTTGCGTATAGCGCCGCCATTGGTGAATGCCGACGCAGGTTTTATTGAGCGGATGAACACGCACCAGCAGCGGTTGATGCAGTTCTATCGGGCGAGTTTGCATGCCTATGACGGTGACCGCGAGGCGTGGGCCCGGGATGCGCGCGAAGTGATGCGCGGGGATGGCGGCAACCCGTATTTTCGGTGGTTCATGGGGGAGTGATGCGGCGGCAAAACTGCCTTCGCGAGCAGGCTCGCTCCCACATTGGTTCTCGGGTGTTCACCCGCCCCGTGTGGGAGCGAGCCTGCTCGCGAATGAGGCCATCAGCTTCAATATCCATCTAACGCTGACTACCCGTTCACAACCGTCATTTGACAGACGCCGGCCATCCGGCAAAGCTGCATCAGTTAAAAGCCGCGCCTGACGGCAAACGCCCCTGGACTACGGAAGTCGTAATGCCGAAACATAAGAATAATGCGGTAAATCCAAAGCCTGACTCGCAACCGACCCTGTTTAGTCGCTACCTGTTTCCCGTCACCATCGGTGTCTTGTTATCGGCCGTTGCGGGCATTGGATGGTTTTTGCTGAGCAGCAAACCGGCCCCTGTGACTGCCGCTCCGATCAGCGCTCCCATTGCTCAGACGGTCAAGCCAAAACCGGCCGCCGTCGCACCGGCGACGATGGTCGAAGAGCAACAATGCCAAGGCTGCCACAGCGAGCAGGTCAAGGACTGGCAAGGCTCCCATCACCAATTGGCGATGCAGGAAGCCAATGCCGATACGATGCTGGGTGACTTCAACAACGTCACTTTCAAAGCGGAAAGCGAAACCACCCGTTTTTCACGCAAAGACAACGGATTCTGGGTCAACACGCCCGGCATCGATGGCAAGAACGCTGACTTCAAGGTGGCCTACACCTTTGGCATTGCGCCGTTGCAGCAATACCTGATCGAAGTCGGCGAAGGTCGGTTGCAAGCGCTGGGCATCGCCTGGGATACCGAGAAGCATCGCTGGTTTCACCTCTATCCCGGTCAGGGCGTGAACTTCAAAGACCCGCTGCACTGGAGCAAACCGAGTCAGAACGCCAACTTCATGTGCGTCGAGTGCCACACCACCGGGTACAAGCGCAATTTCGATGCGGCGAAAAACACCTTCGACAGTCACTGGAACAGCCTCGGTGTCGGCTGCCAGGCCTGTCACGGCCCCGCCTCGAATCACCTGGAATGGACCGCCGGGAAAACTGACCTGGTCCATGCCGGTTTTGCCGTCGACCTCAAGGACAAGAACGCCACCGTCGAAATCGAAACCTGTGCCCGCTGCCACTCGCGCCGCGCGCCACTGGATGACGGTTTTACCGTAGGCAAGCGCCTGATGGACGACTACCTGCCAAGCGTCTTGACTCGCGAGCTGTATGCACTGGACGGCAAGATCAAGGATGAAGTGTTCGAACACGGCTCTTTTGCCCAGAGCAAAATGTTCGACAAAGGCGTGCGCTGCAGTAACTGCCACAACCCTCACAGCACCGAACTGAAGGCACCGGGCAACGGCGTCTGTCTGCAGTGCCACAACACTGCCGGCAAAACCGCCGTCGAAGGCGTCGACGGCAAAGGCCTGCAAGCAAAGAACTACGACTCCATCGAACACACCCGCCACACCATGGGACAACCGGGTTCGCAGTGCGTGGATTGCCACATGCCCGGCAAGTTCTACATGGGCAATGACTTCCGGCATGACCACAGCTTCAGCATTCCCAACCCTGAACGGGCGAAAAAGCTCGGTACGCCTGACGCCTGCCTGAACTGCCACCAGGGCAAGGCTGGCGACAAGGTCACCGAACAGTTCAAGCTCTGGAACACGTCCACCGCCGCGCAAGCCCCGCGCTACGACGAAAGCCTGTGGCTGATTCGCAACGGCCAGCCCGGCGCGGCGCAGGCTTTGTACGAGCAGCTGCAACGCAGCAACTTGCCCGCGATTCAGCGGGCGACCCTGCTGGCGGAGTTGGCGCTGTACCCGAGCGAACAGGCATTGAAACTGGCCACCCAGGCCCTGAGCAACCCGGCACCGCAAGTGCGCGAAAGCGCCGTTCGGGCCATCAGTGCGTTCCTGCCCCCGCCCGAACGTGCGCCGCTGCTGACGCCGTTGCTGAGCGACCCTGTGAAGGCTGTGCGCATTGCCGCTGCCCGGGATTTGCTCAGCGTGGCCCGCAATGGTCTGGGTAATGCCCAGGCCAACTGGAATGCCGCCATCGCCGAATACGAGGACGTGCAAAAAAGCCTGGCCGAACGCGCTGAAGCCAACCTCAACCTCGCCATGCTTTATCAGGCCAACGGCCGTAGTGGCGAAGTCGAAGCGCTGCTGCGCACCGCGCTCAAGCGAGACCCCGATTTCTACCCGGCCCTGGTGACACTGGTGCAATGGCTGGAGGCCAACGGACGCAGCCAGGAAGCTCAAGCACTACTGGCGCAGAGCCTGAAAGAACACCCTGACGCTGCGCTGCTGCAACACACCCAAGGCTTGTCGCTGGTACGTGCCGGCAAATCAGACCAAGCCATGGCCGCCCTGCGCAAAGCCGCGCAACTGGAGCCACAAAACGCCCAGTACGGCTATGTACTGGCGGTGGCGTTGCACGACAGCGGCAAGATCGATCAGGCCTGCGCAGAGCTGGAAAGGTTGTTGAAGGTGCAACCGGCCAATCGCACTGCACGCCTGGCGTTGATCCAGTACTACCTCAACAACGGGCAGGAACCGAAGGCCCAGGTGTTGCTGCAAGGCTGGAAGAAAATGAACATGGGAGATCCGGCGTTGAAGTGATTCACACAAACACCTGTGGGAGCGAGCCTGCTCGCGAACGGGCCAGAACATTCAACATAAATGTTGACTGTGATACCGCCTTCGCGAGCAGGCTCGCTCCCACAGGGGAATGTGCGTCGTCCGGTGGGTTTAGCTGCGTTCGCGGGGGATCAAACTCTGCAACTGCTGCGCCAAAAAGTTCGCATCAAATGCAAATGTGTCCGGGTCTTTCAAGCCATTGGTCTTGCGCCACTGCCAACTGCTTGACGGCGGCAGGCACACCAGCGAGATGCTGCCATACCGCGCGGCGGTCAGGCCCATCACCGCCAATGAAATCTGCCCACCCGCGCCCATCACGTCCGGCACGAACTCCACGGGTTTGCCGGCGATCACGATGCCCAGTTTCTCGGTCTTGAACGTTGATGTTTCGACCGGAACGCTGGGACCCGATGCGACATACGCTTCGCGGCTGACTTCCAGCAGATTGGGTGCCTGGACCGGTTCAAGCCACTGCTGGATCTGATCGAACAGCTCACCAATACGCGTCGCCCACACGGCCGATTGCGACTCAAACAGTTGCTTTTTGTGCGCTTCGCTTTCTGCATAGTGGCGAAGCATCTCGCCCAGTTGCTGTACGTCGTCCATTGCGGTGTTCCTTTGGTTGAAGCGGTGCTGCGGACTTTGAGCATGGCAGATGCGCGTTGCCAGCGTACAACTAAACGCCAAGAGGTACATCAGAGGTTTGCATCACGCAAAATTCGCGGGCACTGTAGGAGCGCCCGTCAGCCCTCAACAGGAACACAACATGCGCACTATCGGCCTTATCGGCGGCATGAGCTGGGAGTCCAGCGCCGAGTATTACCGTCTCATCAACCAACAGGTACGCGACCGGCTCGGGCCGTTGCGTTCGGCAAAACTGCTGATGTACAGCGTCGACTTCGGGCCTGTCGAGCAGGCGCAACATGCCGGACGCTGGGACGATGCGGCGGCGATTCTAGTGGATGCGGCGCAGCGATTGCAGGCGGGCGGCGCCGATTGCGTGGTGCTGTGTACCAACACCATGCACAAGGTCGCCGGGCAGATTCAGGCCGCGATCGACATTCCATTTCTGCACATCGCCGACCCGACCGGTCAGGCTGCCGTCGATGCGGGTGCGCTAAAGGTCGGTTTGCTCGGCACGGCGTTTACCATGGAGCAGGACTTTCTGAAGGACCGCCTGACCGCGCAAGGGTTGACCGTGCTGGTGCCGGAGACCGAGGAACGCCAGGCGGTCCACCGGATCATCTATGACGAGTTGTGTGTCGGGGTGATCAGCGAAGCGTCGCGCAAGGTGTACCAACAGGTCATCGAATCCCTGACCCGACGTGGCGCCCAGGCGATCATCCTCGGCTGCACGGAAATTGGGATGCTGATCAAACCCGAGCACAGCGCCCTGCCCTTGCTCGACACCACCGAACTGCATGCGCAGGCGGCGGTGGCGTTCGCACTGGGCGACTGAGTCAATGAGCCTTGGGCGCTTGCTCGCGAAGGACTAGAGAGCAACGCGTTTATTCAGGAAGAGCGCGTTATCGTTAACGTCCA
The DNA here is from genome assembly GCF_056680375.1 of Pseudomonas sp. ASL7. NCBI lineage: Bacteria > Pseudomonadati > Pseudomonadota > Gammaproteobacteria > Pseudomonadales > Pseudomonadaceae > Pseudomonas > Pseudomonas sp. ASL7. The sequence goes on from NZ_CM155279.1 coordinate 1,924,931, forward strand.
TCGCGAGCAAGCTCGCTCCTACAGTTGGATACAGGTTCGAACCATTCCCTGCGCTCGCTGAAGGTGCTGCGGATCAGCTCGACGATCATCTGCACCTGCGCCTCTTCCCGGGATTGGGCATTGACCGCCATCCACACCTGACGTTGCGGTGGTTGGTCGAACAACCCCGGCAACGCAATCAGCCCCCGGTCGAAGTGACTCATGTACCCGGGCAACAGGCCAATGCAGGCGCTGCAACGGATCATTTCCAGCATCAGCTCGTAGGAATGCAGCTGCACCACCCCGGCCAGACGCTGTTCCACGAGGGTATTCCACGGCCGGAAACTGTCGACCCCGCGGTCATGCTGCCATTGCACCAACAAAAAATCAGCCAGATCATCGAGGCTGTCCGGGCGTGCCGCCACCCGTGAGTAACGCTTGGCGATGTGTGGAAAGTAATCCAGCCGCGCCAGACGCTGCGGTTCAGCGACGGCAAAACTCGGACCTGGTAGCGGCGAATCGGTGCCGCCCAACCAGACCACCACATCGGCGCTGATTGCTTGCAAGGACAGCTCGCTGTCCAGGCTGATGATGTCCAGGCGCACGCGGGCGTTGCGTCGCAGCAAGGCAACCAGATCGCGGCCGAGAATGTCATGCAGGATTGATTCGGCGACAGCCAGGCGAATCACTGGCTGTTCGAGCACCGGCAAATCGCGCTCGCGGGACAGGGCAATCAACTGCGAATGGAGCTGCAACCCTTCGCGACTGAGGGAAAAACCATTGTCCGAGTGACTGAACAGCGAACAGCGCAGGTGCGCTTCCAGCTGCGCCAATTGTTTGCGCAGCAGCGTGGCCTTGATGTTCAGACTACGAGCCGCTTGCATAAAGCAGCCACAACGGGCACTGACCCGGAAAGCGTGCGCGAGCACCGGATCGATGGCGGCGACGAATGTGGATTCCATGACTGACATCGATGACTCCCTGTCCTTCTATAAGCGCAAGTGAACCACTGTAGGAGCGAGCTTGCTCGCGATGGACTAAAGAGCGCCGCGTTTAGCCAGTAAACACTCGTTATCGTTAACGACCATCGCGAGCAAGCTCGCTCCTACACAGTGAACAACATTGCCATCGTGCTCAGCGTTTATGAAGCTGATGTGACACTTGCGGTAGAAAATCGATTCAGCCGCTGGGGGCTTGCCGAAAGCTCACCGCCAGGCGATTCCAGCTGTTGATGGTGGTGACCGCAATGGTCAGGTCGACCATCTCGCTTTCGCTGAACTGATCCCGCGCCTGTGCGTAGACGTCGTCCGGCACATGGCTTTCGGCGAGCAAGGTGACGGCTTCGGTCCAGGCCAGCGCCGCGCGCTCCCGAGGGTTGAAGAAGCCGCTGTCGCGCCAGACCACAATCGAATACAGGCGACGGTCGGTCTCGCCGAGCCGGCGCGCATCCACCGAATGCATGTCGGTGCAGAAAGCGCAGCCGTTGAGCTGCGAAGCACGGATTTTAATCAGGTGCAGCAGGGCCGGCTCGATGCTGAGGTTACTGGTCAAGGCTTCCATGGCAATCATGGCTTTCATCGCTTTGGGCGATGCGCTGTAGTAGTCCAGACGGGGGTTCATGGCGCGACCTCCAGGATCGGATCTGTATGCCTAAGTTAGAAGGTCACGGACGGCCGTCACAGATCCAATTGCGCGAAAAACCAGTGCACCACCTGACAACAGACCAATCGGAGGTTTTTCGACCACACAACTACTGTGCAGCCGCGCATGCGGGTAATCTGGCGCGACGCACACGCGCCTCACTCGCCCAGGAAACTCGTCGGTATGGAACTTCATGTCGTCATCAACGGCCGTAAGGACCTGGCAGGCCAGCTGTACAACCAACTGCGTAGCGCCATCGAAACCGGCCGTTTGGGCGCCGGCACGCAGCTGCCGCCCACTCGACTGCTGGCGGAACAGCTGGGCATTTCGCGCAAGACCATTTCCGACACCTATGCGCAACTGACCTACGAAAACTTCCTCACCGGGGTGATCGGCAAAGGCACCTACGTCAACGCCCGTGCTGCGAAAGTCACCCGAAAACAGAGCCATTCGGAGCTGGCGAGCTTTGAGGTCATCGAATCCTGGCGCAATCTGCCGCAATTTTTGCGTCATCCGACCCTGGAAGGCTCATTACGCTACGACTTTATCGGTGGCGCGACCAGCAAGGGCCAGTTTCCCCAGGACGACTGGCGGCGCTGTACGTCCCACGCGTTGCGCCAGATCGCCGGGTCAAAAGGCTTGTACAGCCAGCCCGAAGGCCTGCCGGCGCTGCGCAATGCCATCGCCCGGCACATCGCATTTTCTCGCGGGGTCAATTGCCAGGACGATGACGTGGTGGTGTGCAACGGTGCTCAACAGGCGCTGGACTTGATTTCGCGGGTGCTGACCCAGCCAGGCAGCATAGTCGCCATGGAAGACCCCGGTTACCCACCGGCGCGCTTGCTGTTCGGCACCCACGGGGCCACCGTGATCGGGGTTCCCGTGGATGACGAAGGCATTCAAGTCGATAAAATCCCCTTGGGTACACGACTGATTTACGTTACACCGTCCCACCAGTTTCCACTCGGCATGCCGATGAGTCAGGCGCGCCGGTCTGCACTGCTGGAACGGGCCTATGAACTGGGTGCGATCATCATCGAGGACGATTACGACAGCGAATTCCGCTACGAGGGCCGCCCGACCGATTCGCTGCAAAGCATGGATGAGCGCGGCATCGTCGCCTACGTCGGGACCTTTTCCAAAACCCTGCTGCCGGAGCTGCGGCTGGGCTATGCAATCCTGCCGCCGGCGATTCTTGAAGCGGTGATCCGCGCCAAGCAACTGACCGACCTGCACACCTCCACCCTGCCCCAATGGGCGCTGGCCAAATTCATCGCTGAAGGCTGCCTGCTCAAGCACATCCGTCGCTGCCATACGATCTATGCCGGGCGTCGCGAGCGGATTTTGACGCGTATCGCCAGCGATCTTTCACCGTGGCTGGAGGCGGTACCCTGCACGGCGGGGTTCCACATGGTGGTTATATGCAAAGTGCCTATCGATATTCCATTGGTGATCGACCTGGCAAAAAAGGTCGAGGTCGGCCTCTATTCCATCGATGGCTTTTTCTACCAGCACCCGCCGCGGGCCGGGCTTTTGCTGGGCTTTGGTGCCATCGAAACCCTCGACATCGACATCGCCCTGGACCGCCTGCGGGACATTTTGCAGCAGGTCGGCTGACGGATTGGTCTGTGGCTTTATCCGGCGATTGGCTATTGGCGCCCCAAGGGGGCAGGCCTATCCTGCATAGGCGTTATCCCTCAATGAGCAGGATTCGTCCGGCCTGATTCAGGAGTGTGAGTAATGTCCTACGAAGTGATCAATACCGTAAAGGTGCAGGCCACCGCCGGCCGCTCGGATGAACTGGGCAAGCAATTGCAAAAGATTGTCGAAACCCTGCGCGAACAGCCGGGCTGTGACTCCTATATGGTCGACCGCTGCCCCGAGGACAGCAATCTGTGGAACGTCAGCGCCCACTGGCAATCGGAAGCGGCCATGCGCATGCATTTCAATTGCCCTGAAGTACAAGGCTTTATCGGCCTGATCGACAACCAATTGGCGAATGCCGTGGATTTCAACAGCTTTCCTATCCGCTAAAACAATCTGTGGGAGCGAGCTTGCTCGCGATAGACGTTAACGATAACGCGTGCTTTCTGAATAAACGCGCGGCGCTTGAGTCCTTCGCGAGCAAGCTCGCTCCTACAGGTTTCGGGGTTGCGGATTGGCCCCCTCACCTTCCCGAAAATTGGCTGTTTGATCGCCCCAATCTGCGGACTATCGTGGTCTCTCACAACTAACGACCGCAGGTGATGAACCATGAACCCATTGCGCTTCTGTGCTGCCTCCTTCGCTGCCCTGGCCCTGATTATTTCAGCGTCGGCATTTGCCCACGACCCTTCGGAAAAAGTCACGGTGTTGCAGGACGAGATGCTGCAAAACGTGCCCGGCAAAAAGGCCATGATGATCGAGGTCGACTACAAACCCGGGCAATCGTCCATTGCCCACAAACACGAAGGCACGGCCATGGCTTATGTGCTCTCGGGCTCGGTCACTTCTCAAGTCAAAGGGGGTAAAGCGATCACCTACAAGACGGGCCAGTACTGGTACGAACCCGCAGGCTCGGAACATCTAGTGTCGAAAAACGCCAGCATGACCAAACCTGCCAAGCTGTTGGTGTTCATGGTGTTGGGCCCGGACGAGAAAGTGCTGATTCCCTTGGAAAACTGATCGCTGGACGTACAGCCATAAATAAAAGGGCCCGAATTGATGATTCGGGCCTTTTTATTTCTCCACGCAATTAACCGTCTCCGGTTAATCCAAATAAAACTATTCGCGGCCTGACAAGTACTGATATTGGCTATTTTATTCAGCCGCCCACGGTCTAGTCTGACATCACCGCCGACAACTTTCGGCCACTTAAATGTTCAGACTGAAGTTGTTTCACTGGAGAACCACCATGAAACTTTCGCTGGTCAGCACCTTGACGATAACAGCCGTTTTAACCGGCTGCTCAATTCCCACCGCGCCGACAGCGGTGTCTTCACTGGACGGCATCTTCACTGAGCCTGTTGGCCGCAGCACGGCGACGAGTATTCCCAATGGCCGCACTGTCTCGCTGGGCATTGTCTACAGCCGCAACACCCAGACCAACCGTGCCTACCTCGAGGATTACCAGGCCAATGCCGGCACCGGTTTCGGCCAGAGCCTGCTGGTGCAATCGATTCACGACGCTTATGTGGCCACCTCCAGGCCCGACATGGCGGTGGATTGGGTCAAGGCTTCCTTGCAACGTCAGTTCGGCGCGGTGACGGTGTATCCGGACATGCAAAGCCTCAAAGCCGCGAAACCGGACGTGATCGCCATCGTCGACAGCCGCAGTCAATTGATGACCTCGCGCAGTTCGGACATCAAAGCCGATGTCAGCGCGGAATTCTACGACAAGCACTTTAATTACATTGGCACCGCGCAAGGCCATGACGCCAAATCGTTGAGTCCGTTATGGGCAGATTTCAAGCCCAGTGAAGAGATAGTGGCGGATATTAACGAACAACAAAATGTACAAGTTCGGGCGCTGCAGAAGTTTGACCAGTCGCTCAGTAATTTATTGACCAGGCCGACAGATAAAGTGTCGATGATTGATAACACTTCAGGCCAAAAGTTGTATTAGGACTAATGGCCCCATCGCGAGCAGGCTCGCTCCCACAGTTGAAATGCATTTCAACTGTGGGAGCGAGCCTGCTCGCGAAGGGGCCCGACCAAACGCCATAAAAACAACAGACAAAAAAAACCCCGCATCTCTCAATGCGGGGTTTTTTCATTCAGCGCCTGATCAGGCAGCAGGCTCCAGTTCGGCACTGGCTGTGGCAGTGGCAGTGGCAGGCACTACCGCTTGCCCGCTCAATGCCAAATCCAGCAGCTCACGGTTAGCCACCGCGTACATGGCGTAGTCCGTGCCGCTGGCGGCACGGATTTCCACCAGCATGGCGCGCCAGCGTTCGATCATGCCTTCGTGCTCTTCCATCCACAGCGCCAGGCGTGTTTCCACGTCTTGAGTGCCGTCGCCCTGTTGCAGGACGGAGATGGTGATCGCACGTTGTTGCCAGTCGACGTCGTCACGGAACGCTTCACGGGCCAGGGCCTGCCAGTTGTTTTCAACCGGCAGAGCGCTGATCTGTTGCAGGTACCAGGTGATGTCCAGCGCGCTGCCGACAGCGAAGTAAGCCTTCGCCACGTCTGCCGCGTTCTGGCCGGTCACATCCGACGCTTCGATGATCGGCAGCAAGGTGTACAGGTGAGTAGTGCCTGCAACCATGCGTGCCAGCAACTCAGGTACGCCAGCCGCAACGTAGGCCTGATAACGGGTCTGCCAGCCTTCGCGGGTCGGACCTTCCAGCAGTTCGTCGAGCTTGAGGCCCAGCGCCGCCAGGTGTGGACCGAAGTGCGCGACGTCACGGGCAGCGTTCTGCTCGTTGCGACGGCTGCGCAGGAACCAGCGCGTCGCGCGACGGCCCAGACGCATCAGCTCGTCCATCAGCTCCAGTTGAACGTCGGCCGATACCTGGTAATCCAGGGCTTCGATCTGACGGAACCAGTGCGGGAGGTGGAAGATGTCACGCACGATCACATACGCACCGGCTACGTTCGCCGGGCTCATGCCGGTCGACTCTTTGAGTCGTTGAACGAAGGTGATGCCCATGTGGTTTACCAGATCGTTGGCGATCTGGGTGCTGACGATTTCGCGCTTCAGGCGGTGACGGCGCATGGCGGCGGAGAACTTGCTCACCAGGCTCGGTGGGAAAGCGGTTTCCATGTCGCGAGTCAGGTAGTCGTCGTCCGGCACCAGGGAGTTGAGCAGCTGCTCCTTGAGGTCGATTTTGCTGTAGGAGATCAGCACCGACAGCTCGGCACGGGTCAGGCCTTGGCCTTCCAGGACGCGCTCGTTGATCGCCTCTTCAGACGGCAGGAACTCGATGGCACGATCCAGCTTGCCACGGCTTTCCAGGTCGTTCATCAGGCGCTTGTATTCAGCGATCCGCGGCAAGGCGCGACGGGCCGCCAGGGACAGGGCCTGGGTCTGCTTGTAGTTGTTACCGAGCACCAGATTGCCCACTTCGTCGGTCATGCTCGCCAGCAACTGGTTACGTTGCTTGTCGGTCATGTCACCGGCGTGAACCACTTCGTTCAGCAGGATCTTGATGTTCACTTCGTGGTCGGAGCAGTCCACGCCACCGGCGTTGTCGATGAAGTCGGTGTTGGAGCCGCCGCCATTGAGGCCGAATTCGACACGACCCAGTTGGGTCATACCGAGGTTACCGCCCTCGCCCACGACTTTGCAGCGCAGCTCGTTACCGTTTACGCGCAGCGCATCGTTGGCCTTGTCGCCGACATCGGCGTGGCTTTCGGTGCTGGCTTTGACGTAGGTGCCGATACCGCCGTTCCACAACAGATCCACCGGTGCCTTGAGCAAGGCATTGAGCAGTTCGGTCGGGGTCAGCTTGTCCGCCTGAATGTCGAAACGCTCTTTCATCTGCGGGGAAATCGCGATGCTTTTCGCGCTACGGGAGAAGATCCCGCCGCCTTCGGACATGATGCTGGTGTCGTAATCCGACCAGGCCGAACGCGGCAGGTCGAACAAGCGCTGACGCTCAGCGAAGCTGTTCGCAGGCTCAGGGTTTGGATCGATGAAAATGTGCAGGTGGTTGAATGCCGCGACCAGTTGCAGCTTGTCGGACATCAACAAACCGTTGCCGAACACGTCACCGGCCATGTCGCCGACGCCCACTACAGTGATGCTGTCTTCCTGAACATTGATGCCGCGTTCGCGGAAGTGGCGTTGCACGCCGACCCACGCGCCCTTGGCGGTGATGCCCATTTTCTTGTGGTCGTAACCGGCGGAACCACCGGAGGCGAACGCGTCGCCGAGCCAGAAGCCGTAGTCGATAGCGATGCCGTTGGCGATGTCGGAGAACGTTGCAGTGCCCTTGTCCGCCGCCACTACCAGGTACGGGTCATCGTCATCATGACGCACGACGTTGGCCGGCGGCACCAGCGCGCCGTCTTTCAGGTTGTCGGTGATGTCCAACAGGCCCGAGATGAAGATGCGGTAGCAGGCGATGCCCTCGGCCGCGATCTCGTCACGGCTGCCACCCAGTGGCAGGCGACGCGGCAGGAAGCCGCCCTTCGCGCCCACTGGCACGATGACCGAGTTCTTCACTTGCTGGGCTTTTACAAGGCCCAGGACTTCGGTACGGAAATCTTCTTCACGGTCAGACCAGCGCAGACCACCGCGAGCAACGTTACCAAAGCGCAGGTGCACGCCTTCGACGCGTGGCGAGTAGACGAAGATTTCGAACTTCGGTACCGGCTTCGGCAGCTCAGGGATCTGGTGCGGGTTGAACTTGAAGCTGAAGTAGGACTTGTTCTGACCATTGGCATCGGTCTGATAGAAGTTGGTCCGCAGGGTGGCTTTGATCAAGTCCAGGTAGCGACGCAGAATGCGGTCTTCGTTCAACACCTGGACGTCGTCCAGTGCGCTCAGAATCGCGTGTTCCAGACGTTGCTGCTTGTCTTCCAGATCGTCAGTACCGAGCTTGCGGGCCAGGTAGAAACGGGTTTTGAACAACCGGGTCAACTCGCGAGCGATGTCGGTGTGGTTGTTCAGGGTGCTGGCGATGTAACCCAGGTCGAAGCCCAGGCGGATCTGCTTCATGTAGCGCGCGTAAGCACGCAGCAGCGCCACATCACGCCATGGCAGGCCGGCGGTCAGCACCAGGCGGTTGAACGCGTCGTTCTCGGCATCGCCACGCACGATGTGGACGAAAGCGTCCTGCAAGGTGTCGTTGAGTTGCTGGATGTCGAGTTCCAGGCCTTCTGCCGCCGTGAATGCGAAGTCGTGAATCCAGAACTCGCGGCCATTGTTGTGGCGCAGGCGGTACGGGAATTCACCCAACACGCGCAGACCGAGGTTTTCCAGGATCGGCAACACGTCCGACAATGCCAGCGGGGTATCAGCGTGATACAGCTTGCAGTGCAGCTCGCGCTGACCGGAGACCTGACCCAGCGGCTGATAAAAACTCATCACCAGCGGATTTTTTTCGTTCAGGCTCAGCAGGTGCTGCATATCGACCACAGCCGAGTGCGCGGCGAAACGCTCGCGGTAACCGGCCGGGAAGCCTTTCGGGAAGTCGGCCAGCACGTTGGTGCCGTGGGCTTCGCCGAAGCTTTCGACGATCAGGGCGGCGTAATCGTCCTGCCAGCTGCGGCAGGCCTGTATCACTTCTTTTTCCAGCAGCAGCGGGTCGATGTCGAGACGGTTCTTCGGATCGACGCGCAGAATCAGCTGCACGCGGGCCAGCACGGACTCGGAGAAGAAGGTCCAGAACTCGCAGTCCGAGGCTTTCAGGCGATCCATCAGCACTTGCTGGATCTTCTGGCGCACTTCGGTCGAGTAGATGTCACGCGGCACGTAGGCCAGGCAGTAGCAGAAACGACCGTACGGGTCTTTACGCAGGAACACGCGGATCTTGTTGCGTTCCTGGATCTGCACGATCGACATCACGGTGCTGAACAGCTCGTCCACCGGGGTCTGGAACAGATCGTCCCGTGGCAGCACTTCAACCACCTGCGCCAGTTCCTTGCCCAGGTGAGCCTTGGCCTGGAAGCCGGAACGGCGTTCGATTTCTTCGACCTTGCGGCGGATGTACGGAATGACCCGCACGCTCTCGCCATACACCGAGGAGGTGTACAGGCCCATGAAACGGCATTCCTTGATGACGTTGCCGTCGGCGTCGATTTCACGGATCGACACGTAGTCCGGGTAGGCCGGACGGTGTACGCGGCTCGGGTGCGCAGCCTTGGCGAACGACAACAGGGTCGGTTCGCGCAGGTAGTTCACCGCGTAGTCTTCGATGCGCAGGTCATCGTAGGTCAGGCCGGTGCGCAGCAATTTGGTCAGACCGAGGAAGGAATTCTGGTCGTAAACAATGTGGCCGCCGTCGGCTTCATCACTGACCACGAACTCTTCATAGCCAAGGAAGGTGAAGTGATTACCCACCAACCATTCGAGGAAGCTTTTGATCTCGGCTTTTTCTTCGGCGTCGACAGCGAACTGGCTGTTGTCCAGACCGGTCAGGATTTCCTGGACCTTGGCTTTCATCGGCTCGAAATCGGCGACCGCCACGCGGACCTCACCGAGAACCTGCTCCAGCTCCTTGCTCAGCACGTTCATTTCGGCCGCGTTGGCGCAACGGTCGATTTCCAGGTACATCAACGACTCTTGCAGAACGTCGTCGCCATGGGTGCCTTTCGGCAGGATTTCCAGCAGCTCGCCCTTGCTGCCGCGACGTACGCTCAGCACAGTGGTTTGCAGGGTATGAATGCTGTAGCCGCGACGGTTCAGCTCGGTACGCACCGAGTCCACCAGAAATGGCAGATCGTGGTGCAGCACTTCGACCGCGGTGTGGGTCGACTGCCAGCCGTGACGTTCGTAATCAGGGTTGTAGACGCGAACCTGTGGTTGCGCGTGATCGAAGCGCTCAAGCAGGCGCCACGCAGAAAGGGTACAGCCAGCGAGGTCGGACAGCCGACGCTGGGTCAGCTCGTCAAGGGAAATGATGCCGAAAAATTGTTCCGCGAACAGCGCCACTTGTGGCAGTGCCTGTTCACTGATGTGCTGCGCCAGTGCCGCTTGCAGTTGGTGCTGGAAGTCGGCTTTGCTGGCTGCGGTGAAGAACGCCATCTGTGGTACTCCGCTTGGGCTTGTTATTGATGGAAGCGTCGCGTGCAAAACCCCTTTCGGGGCGATCCGTCACCCTGCTCCTGATTCTCGGGCAGAGGAAACAGGATGACAGGTGGGTGAAGCTGGACGAGACACTCGGGTCACATTCACCTTCCATGAATGGGCATCTGCAAAAACGACTGGGCTGCGTGCAGCGCAATGTCTTTACGGGTGCTCATCCGTTGCGCAGCTTAACCAGTGCGGCAAGACCCATGCTTGCGATGCTGCGACATATTCGGTCATCGGTACGCTGCTTGCGACCTGTGCATGACAACACTAGCAGCCGAGCGGGGGAAATGAGCGTTTCAGGATGGATTTTTCGGTGCTTTCGTATCGGAAATGACTAATTAGTGAAATCCGTTCACGGACGAACGAATTATTATTATTTCCGGCCATTGAGCTCGTTGAAGGGCGAATGGTCAACAAGTCACACGAGGAGCACCTATGGGTGTCTTGAACCTCTGGCCGCCAGGAAAACAATTCTGCGAAACTGGAGCGCTACCTCCGGATTTTATTACTTGTTCTACCGGTCCCATCAAAGATAACGGGACGATAGTTTGGATAGTTTATTTCATTAGGCAGTGGTCTTTTTGCTACACCAAAATAATGCGGTCCCTTATAGGTGTTGCCAATCGCAAGGTCTGGTTTCTCAAAATTTAAAGGTGTAGAAACGATCCCCTCGTAACCTTTGACAGGTCGACCTACGATGTCATAAAACTCTTGGCCGAACGGAATACCATTCGAACCCTTGTTAGCTGAATGACACATTATCAGACGATAACTATCGAATTTCCTGACAGGTATACCATGGCTTTCCGCTAGAGTGATGAGCTCTAGTGCGTCTAAACCTTGACCGTCCCCTCGCCCGATCAATTGATCCTCAGCATTCCCATGCCCCCAAAAATTCAGCCTGGAGCCTTTTTTATACTTGTCTTGAAACACCAAGATCCCCTCGGAGATCCTAGTAGTTTTTTTAACAGATTTACCAATTACGCCAGTCACATCGTCGTATACATATTTCGGCGCACGCCTAAAAAGTAGTTTGGCTATGCTAGAAAACAAGTGCCCCGTAGGGTCACTCCGATTAATTGGATCCCCCGCACAATATGCATACGCATTCAACCCGCCTTTATCAAACGGGCTCAAATTGTCCGGACTGTTGAACCGCATCAGCACCGGATTAAACGCACGATAGCCATTACCCAACAAATAATGCGCGGTCACCGGATCCGGTCGTTGACCGTTGAAACCCGACAAACTGATCAACCCACTATCGAATGGGCGATGACCATAAGGTGAGTAGGCAATGGCACATCTCGAATTCATTTGAAGCGCATTAAGGACAGAGTTCTGCTGATCAGTGGCCAATAACGTGCTACTGACCCCGTCGCTCTGGCGCTGTTGTTGCGCCAACAGTTGAACGCCGTGCTGAACAATCGTCAGCTGCTCACCCCCTTCGATTTCGGTGGTCAAGCGGCTATCGCAATAGAAGCGCTGACGCTCGAGATGACCCGACTGGCTATGACTGGTTAGCCGATCCAGAGCATCGTATTGATAGCGGATGAGCGGGGCTTTCGGTTGGCTGGACATGGGGAGCACTGACATTCCAGGATCGACAAAACGTCCATAACTGTCGACCGTTTTGCCGAAAACAACAACTAGCAGAACTGCTAGGTCCAACACACTCCAGCAAAAATTTCCCGACGCTGGCAAAATCGCGATTTGTCGGCCAACACCGCGCACAGCGCCAGGACTCCCCTATGCAAATGACTACCGCCCTTTTGATCGTCAACCCGTGCGACGACGAAGAAGACAACATGGCCATGCTCGCCTGCCACAGCGAACAGGGCGAGATGTTCCTGATGACCCGCTACCCGGACGAAGACGAACTGGAAATCACCCTCGATGGCGAGCCTTCGACCCTCGATGGCGTGAAAGTCACCCTCAGCCCTACCCGTCTGCTGATTGAAATCGCGGCGGCGGATGCCGATGCGCTGAACGGCGATGATTCGCTGGAGATCACGCACAGCACCGCCGCGAGTGATTTGGCGGAAGTGGAGGAAACGTTGCAGAACATTCTTAAAGGGACTGGCACTTATATCAGCGAGCTCTGAATTTCAGCGCCGGTGCCGGCCTCATCGCGAGCAAGCTCGCTCCCACAGGGGGACCTGCTGCGGATACAAATTTCGCTTCCAGCACAGATCCATTGTGGGAGCGAGCTTGCTCGCGATGAGGCCCGAGAGCTCTCCGCCGTTCCCCCTGCCTACACATTTCAAACAATTTCACCCACCAATTCCCACACTTTGCACAAAATGCCGTTAGTCGCCGCACCCCACGATGCATTAAAGTAACGCCCCCAACCCTGGCGTTATTCGAACGTCTTCGGTCACCCTTTCCAGGAACAGTCATCGATGGAACATCGTGAAGCGCTGCTGGCGCTGCGAACCTTTCTTTCAACGCAGATTCTCGGCCAGGAAAAACTCATCGAGCGCTTGCTCATCGCCTTGCTCGCGGACGGCCACATGCTGGTCGAGGGAGCCCCTGGCCTGGCCAAGACCAAGGCCATCAAAGAACTCGCCGAAGGCATCGAAGCCCAGTTCCACCGCATCCAGTTCACCCCCGACCTGCTGCCGGCCGACATCACCGGCACCGAAATCTATCGGCCGGAAACCGGCAGTTTCGTGTTCCAGCAAGGCCCGATCTTCCACAACCTGGTGCTGGCGGACGAAATCAACCGTGCCCCGGCCAAGGTTCAATCTGCCCTGCTTGAAGCCATGGGCGAGCGCCAGGTCAGCGTCGGACGCAGCACTTACGAGCTGTCACCGCTTTTTCTGGTGATGGCTACGCAAAACCCCATCGAGCAGGAAGGCACTTATCCGCTGCCCGAGGCCCAGCTCGACCGCTTTCTGATGCACGTAAAAATCGGCTTCCCGGACGCGGCCGTCGAACGGCGGATTTTGCAACAGGCCCGTGGCGAAGCGTTGAACGGCGAAACCAAACCCGAGCGCAGGGTCAGCCAGCAGGCGATCTTTGCCGCGCGCAAGGAAATCCTCGGCTTGTACATGGCCGACGCCGTGGAGGAATACCTGGTGCAACTGGTCATGGCCACGCGCACCCCGGCCAAGTTCGACCCGGAGATGGCCGAATGGATCGCCTATGGCGCCAGTCCACGCGGTTCGATTGCCCTCGACCGCTGCGCCCGGGCCCACGCCTGGCTGGCCGGTCGCGACTTCGTCAGCCCGGAAGACATTCAGGCGGTGCTGTTCGACGTGTTGCGCCACCGCATCATTCTGTCCTTTGAAGCCGAAGCCGCTGGCATCGATCAGGACCGGGTGGTCCAGCGGATTCTCGACGTCGTAGCCGTCGCTTGACCCCGATGAACGCCACCCTGCCGCCCGAACCGGGCATCCGTGTCAGTCTCGCCGAGCTGATCGAGATGCGCCATCGCGTGCGCGAAGTGCAACTGTTTTCCACGCCGAGTCAGCGCAGCCCGTTGATCGGCCTGCACCACTCCAAGCTGCGCGGCCGTGGCGTGGATTTCGATCAGGTGCGGGTCTATCAGGCCGGCGATGACGTGCGAAGCATCGACTGGCGCGTCACCGCGCGGACCCAGGAACCCCACACCAAGCTGTTCCATGAAGAGCGCGAGCGGCCGATTTTCATCATGGTCGAGCAAAGTCGTCGGCTGTTTTTCGGTTCGGGACTGATGTTCAAATCGGTGCTCGCCGCCCAGGCCGCGAGCCTGATTGGCTGGGCGGCGCTCGGCCATAACGATCGGGTTGGCGGACTGGTGTTCGGCGACAACGAGCACTACGAGATCAAACCCCGCCGTAGTAAACAAAGCCTGCTGCAATTGCTCAACCGTCTGGTGCGGGTCAATCAGTCGCTGAACACCGAAAGCGAAACGGACCGCGACGCCTTCGGCATTGCCCTGCGGCGTGCCCGGGAAGTGCTGCGCCCCGGCAGTCTGGTGATCGTGATCTGCGACGAGCGCGCCTTGAGCGAGGGCGCCGAGCAACAGTTGAGCCTGTTGTCGCGCCATTGCGACCTGCTGCTGCTGCCCGTGTCCGATCCGCTGGACCACGCCCTCCCTGCCGCCGGCCTGCTGCGCTTTGCCGAACGCGGCGCGCAACTGGAACTCGACACATTGAATTTCGACCTGCGCCAGACTTACCGCGCCCAGGCCGAAGCGCGCATCGCCCGCTGGGAACTGCTCGCACAGAAGCTGCGTGTACTGCTGATGCCATTGAGCACCCAAAGCGAAATGGTCGAGCAATTGCGCGAGTACCTGAACCCACAGAAGCCGGGGAAAGGGCGATGAGCAGTCTCGATCAACTACAACCACTGATCTCCCCGCCGCCGATCGATTTCTGGCCCCCGGCGCCGGGTTGGTGGTTATTACTGCTGTTGCTGCCGCTAATCGGTTTTGGCCTGTGGAAGGCACGGCGCTTCCTTCCGGACAAGCGCCCGGTGGTACGCGCTGAACAACCGCTGGACCCGGTGCGCGTCGCCGCTCTCGCCGAACTGGCGCGCATGCCCAAACCCTACGACGGCGCGCCGGCCGGCGCCTGGTTGCAACAACTCAACGGTTTGCTCAAACGCTTGTGCCGCAACCATTACCCCTATAGCCAGAGCCACACCCTCAACGGTCGCAAATGGCTGGCGTTCCTCGACAACCGTTGCCCGGCCGCCGGCCTGACCCGCTGGATGGTGCTGGTGGAAGGCGCCTACAAACCCGAATGCAAACTTGACGACAAGGCCATCGCCGGCCTGACCCAAGCCGTCGACACCTGGATTCGCAAACATGTTTGAGTTCGCCTGGCCGTGGATCTTCGCCCTGCTGCCACTGCCGTGGCTGATGCGCGTGGTCCTGCCGGTTGCCGACAGCGGCGAGCCTGCACTCAAAGTCAGTTTTCTCAGCGACCTCGAAGGCCTGGCCCGGCGCCGCGCCCGTGCCAACCTGCCGGCCTGGCGCCAGCAAGCGCCGTTCATCCTGCTGTGGCTGTTGCTACTGATCGGCGCCGCGCGCCCGCAATGGCTTGGCGAACCGCTGCCGATTGCCGCCAGTGGCCGCGACCTGCTGGTGGCGGTCGACGTCTCCGGTTCCATGGAATTCCCCGACATGCAATGGCAGGACGAGGACGTCAGCCGCCTTTCGCTGGTCCAGCATTTGCTCGGTGACTTCCTCGAAAGTCGCGAAGGTGATCGGGTCGGCCTGATCCTGTTCGGCAGCCAGGCTTACCTGCAAGCGCCGCTGACCTTCGACCGCCACACCGTGCGTGTCTGGCTCGACGAAGCGCGGATCGGTATCGCCGGCAAAAACACCGCCATCGGCGATGCCATCGGCCTGGCCCTCAAACGCCTGCGCATGCGTCCGGCCCAGAGCCGCGTGATGATTCTGGTCACCGACGGCGCCAACAATGGCGGTGAAATCGACCCGCTCACGGCGGCGCGGCTGGCGGCTAAAGAAGGCGTGAAAATCTACCCGATCGGCATCGGCGCCGATCCGGAGAAAAGTGGCACCTTGGGTTTCCTCGGGGTCAATCCAAGCCTGGACCTCGACGAGCCCTCCTTGAAGGCCATTGCCCAAGCCACCGGCGGCCAGTACTTTCGCGCCCGCGACGGCAAAGAGCTACAAGCCATCAAGGACACCCTCGATAAACTGGAACCGGTGACCCAGCAACCGACTCAGGCCCGTCCGGCCCAGGCGCTGTATCAGTGGCCCCTGGCGATGGCACTGCTGTTAAGCATGCTGCTGGTGGTTCGTGAGCGCTGGCCGGATAACCCGTTGCAGCGGTTGTTTACCAAGGAGCTGTTTCTGCAAACGCAACTGCCCGACTGGCGCCAGCGGCTGAACCGCCTGCGTCTGCGGAGGCGCCGATGAGTGCGCTGTGGCCGTACTGGTTCCGCCCTTGGTGGCTGTTGCTGTTGCCGTTGCTCGGCTGGTTGCTGTGGCAACTCTGGCATCGACAGAAGCGTGCCGGGCGCTGGCAGATGATTCTGCCGCCCGCCTTTCATGCCGTGCTGCTCAGTGGCGGCAACGGTCGCGACAGTAAGTTGCCGTGGGTGGTGCTGGGCCTGGCCTGGGTGCTGACGGTCCTGGCGCTGCTGGGTCCCAGTTGGGAGCGTGTCGAGCAGACTAGCCAGAAACCGGCCGATCCGCTGGTGGTGATCCTTGAACTGACTCCGGAAATGCTCGCCACCGATGTGGCGCCCAACCGATTGGAACAGGCCCGACGCAAACTGTTCGACCTGCTGCAAAACCGCAGCGACGCCCAGACCGCGATTGTCGTCTATGCCGGCAGTGCCCACACGCTGGTACCACTCTCGGATGACCTGGCCACCAGTCATAACCTGTTGGAAGCGCTCAAGCCTTCGCTGATGCCCGAAGCCGGCCATCGCGCTGACTTGGCGGTGACCAAGGCACTGACGTTGCTCAATCAAGGCGCACTCGGCGACGGCAGGATCCTGCTGATCGGTTCCACCTTGACCGAGCAGGAGCGCCAAGGCATTCGCCGGGCACTGGACGGCAAGTCGACCCAATTTCTAATGCTCGGGATCGGCACCGCCGAAGGCGCGCCGATTGCCCGCGAGGACGGCAGTTTCCTCAAGGACGATCAGGGCGCGATTCTGGTCCCGCGCCTGGACGAATCCAGCCTGAAAGCCTTTGCCAACGGACTGGACGGGCGCTATCAGCACGCGCGCCTGGATGATGCCGACCTGCGCGCCCTCGGCCTTCTCGACGGGCCACGCTCGCTGCGCAACGACGGCCAGACCCTGCGCCTCGACACTTGGGCCGATCAGGGTTACTGGTTACTGTTGCCGCTGTTGCTGCTGGCAGCCTGCGCCGGTCGTCGAGGCTGGTTGTTCTGCCTGCCGCTGCTGTTTCTGGTGCCACAACCGAGCTACGCTTTTGACTTCCAGGACTTGTGGCTGCGCCCCGACCAACGGGGTCTGCATTTACTCAAGCAAGAACGCCCGGCCGAGGCTGCGCAACATTTCGAAGACCGGCAATGGCAAGGTATGGCGCTCTATGAGGCGGGCGACTACAGTGGCGCCGCCCAGCGGTTCGCCGAAGGCAGCGACGCCCACGCCCACTACAATCGTGGCAATGCCCTGGCCAAAAGCGGAGAGCTGGAAGCCGCGCTGGATGCGTACGAACAAGCGCTGGAACTGCAACCGGATTTACGCCCGGCGCAGGCCAACAAGGCGCTGGTGGAAAGCCTGATCAAACAGAAAGCCACAGCGCCCCCCGCTGAACAGGACAAAAACGACAAAGGCGAGAGCGAGACCACCACTCAGGAGCCACCCCCAGGCGCCGCCACGCAACCAACGAGCAGCGGCGAACCGAAAACCGATGCGCAGCAGCAGTCTTCAGCAGACGCCGAACAGTCGTCGACGGTGCGACCGAAAGCCGGCACCAATGAAGTCCCTGGCAGCGAGTTGGGGGATGAACAAAGCACTACGCCGCCCATGCGTCCAGCCAACGCCACAATCGACGGCGAACAACTCCAGGCACTGGAGCAGTGGTTGCGCAAAATCCCGGATGATCCGGGTGAATTGCTCAGGCGCAAATTTTGGTACGAACAGCAACAACATCAGGATCAGGGAAAAACTCGATGACCCGCTTCACCGCTCTCTCACTCGCGCTGTTGCCCGCCCTGCTGCTCTGCACCGTTCAGGCGCAGGCCGCGGGGCTGGTCGCCAGTGTGGATCGCAGTCGTCTGAACTCCGGCGAGACCGTCGAACTGACCCTGGAATCCAACGACGTGACGCTGTTCGGCAAACCGGACCTGACCCCCCTGGAACCTCTGTTCGAAGTCCGAGGCACCCGCCAGGTCAACCAGTTGAATACCCTCAGCGGCGACAACCAGGCCACCACCCGCTGGATCATCACCCTGCTGCCTCGGCAAAACGGCAGCGTGGTGATTCCATCACTGAAACTGGGTGACGTGCAAAGCCAGCCCATCACTGTGCAAGTGGTCGAGAGCGAAACCCAGGACACCGCGAACACGCTGGCCCCGGTGTTCATCGACGCCAGCCTCGATCAAAACAGCGTCTATGTGCAAGCCCAGGCGGTCCTGACCTTGCGCATCTACCATTCGGTGTCGCTGTACGACGACAGCAGCCTCCCTCCTCTGCAGATCCCCGATGTGCGCATCGAACAGTTGGGTGAATCGCGGACCTACGAGAAAGCCATCAATGGCGTGCGCCATGGCGTGATCGAAATGCGCTATGCGATCTATCCGCAGCACAGCGGCGTATTGACCATTCCCGCGCAGACCTTCAACGCGGCATTGGTCGACGCACAGCCCGCCCAGGACGCCACCACCCAAGCGCCGAAATCCGGCAAACTGATGCGTGTCAGCTCCACCGAGTTACTGCTGACAGTCAAGGCCAAGCCCGCCAGTTACCCGGCTGACACGCCATGGTTGCCAGCGCGCAGCATCAGCCTGAGCGAAAGCTGGAATCCTGAACCGGACCACACTCAAGTGGGCGATTCGCTGACCCGCAGCCTGACCCTGAAAGCCGAAGGTCTGGCCAGTTCACAACTGCCCCCGCTGCCCGCCACCGACGTTAACGGCCTGCGGCGCTATCCGGATCAACCCGTGCTGGCCAATCAAAACGGCGAGCGCGGCTTGATCGGCAGTCGCGAAGAGCGCGAGGCCCTGGTGCCGACGCGAAGCGGCTCAATCGAATTGCCGGCGGTGGACGTGGTGTGGTGGAACACCTTCGAAGATCATCTGGAACACAGCAGCCTGCCAGCCCAAAGCCTGGAAGTGGCGAACAACCCGAGCCTGGCGGTCGATACCCCGGCCGGCGCACCTCAAGTCAGTTACGCTGCCGACAGTGAGGTCCTTTGGCGGTGGAAACTCAGCACCCTGATTCTGGCCTGCACCACCCTGCTCGGCTTCGGCCTCTGGTGGCGCGCACGCTGGCAACCGGCGATCCTGCGCGTCGCGCAAACCGGCCCGAGCCCACGCACCGTCCTCGACGACCTCAAGCGCGCCTGCCAGGCCAACGACTCCCACGCCACCCGCCAGGCTCTCGACGCCTGGGCCCGCCAACAACCGGAAACCCTGGCCGATATGGCCGCACGCTTCGTGCCACTGTCCGACGCGCTCGACGGCTTGAACGGCGCGCTGTACAGCGAAACCGGCCAGCACTGGCAGGGTGAAGACCTGTGGCGCGCGATCAAGTCAATTCCGATTGCCGAGCGGGTTCAGGATCCGGTGGGTGACAGTGGGTTGCCGCCGCTGTATCCCAAATAAACCCCCACCGCAGTCGATGTAGCAGCTGGCGAAGCCTGCGTTCGGCTGCGTAGCAGTCGTAAATCCTGCTTGCGAGGTTCGCCAGATACACCATATGTGCTGATTTTGCGACTGCTGCGCAGCCGAACGCAGGCTTCGCCAGCTGCTACATAGGCTGCGGCGTTGCTGATCACGATGTCAGCGCTTGGCCACATCCGGCGGGTTTGCCAGTAAACTCTCCCCCCTTTAGCCGCCTTCATTTTCCACGCGGCCATTACTTTATTTCCTACGGAGTTTGCCTTGCGTCTGTTTCACACCTCCGACTGGCACCTTGGGCAGAACCTGCACGGCCAGGAACGCGATTTCGAGCACGGCTGTTTCCTTGAATGGCTGCTGCGTCAGCTGAAGCTGGATCAGCCTGATGTGCTGCTGATCGCCGGCGATATCTTCGACACGGTCAACCCGCCGGTCAAAGCCCAGGAACGGCTTTACGATTTCATCGTCAGCGCCCATGAGCAGCAACCGTTGCTGACCATTGTGATGATTGCCGGCAACCACGATTCCGGCTCACGGATCGAACTACCCGCGCCGTTGATGCGGCGTTTGCGCACCCATGCGTTGGGTCGGGTGCTGTGGCTGGACGACGGCCAGCTGGATGCCGAACGGTTATTGCTGCCGTTGCCGGATGCCAGCGGCGACATTGTCGGCTGGTGCCTGGCGCTGCCGTTCCTGCGTCCGGCCGAAGTGACTGGCGCGCAGTTGGGCGACAACTACCTGCGGGGCATTGGTCAGGTTCACGAATGGCTGATCGAAGCGGCAAACGCCAAACGCAAACCAGGCCAGGCACTGATCGCCATCAGCCATGCCCACATGGCCGGCGGCTCGGTCTCCGAAGACTCGGAGCGCAGCCTGATCATCGGTAATGCCGAAGCCCTCCCCGCCAGCCTGTTCGGGCCGACCATCAGCTACGTCGCCCTCGGCCATTTGCACAAGCCGCAGAAGGTCAACGGTGAAGAGCGTATTCGCTACAGCGGCTCACCGATTCCGTTGTCGTTCTCCGAGATCGGGTATCAGCACCAGATTCTCGACGTCACGCTCGACGGCGAAACCCTGATGAGCGTCGAGCCGAAACTGATTCCACGCGCGGTAAATCTGCAACGCGTCGGCCCCGCGCCTTTGGCAGACATCCTGCTGCAACTGGCGGACCTGCCGAACATCGACCTGCTGGCCGATATTCAACGGCAACCCTGGCTGGAAGTCCGTGTGCGTCTCGATGAGCCGCAACCCGACCTGCGTCATCAGGTGGAAACTGCCCTGCAAGGCAAAGCCGTGCGCCTGGTGCGCATCGCCGCCGAGTATGCCGGCAACGGCAGCCGCGAGGGTGTCGATGACGGCGCCATGTTGATCGAACTCGACCAGCTCACCCCTCAGGAATTGTTCAGCCGCGCCTGGCAGGACAACTACGGCAGTGAGGTCGATGAGCAAACGCTGAAGGACTTTGCCGAGCTATTGCAGGACGTGCAGATGGAGAGCGAACCCGTATGAAAATCCTCGCGATTCGCCTGAAAAACCTCGCGTCACTGGCCGGGCCTTTTGAGATCGACTTTACGGCCGAACCACTGGCCAGTGCAGGCTTGTTCGCCATTACCGGGCCGACCGGCGCGGGCAAAAGTACCTTGCTCGACGCCTTGTGCCTGGCGTTATTTGGCGCCGTGCCTCGACTGAGCAACGCTCAGGTGTCTGCCAAAGCACCGGACGCCGACGGCGAAATCAGCACGGGCGATCCCCGCACATTGTTGCGTCGCGGCACGGGTGAAGGGTATGCCGAAGTGGATTTCGTGGGCATCGACGGCCGTCGCTATCGCGCGCGCTGGGAAGCCAATCGTGCCCGGGAGAAAGCCGGCGGCAAGCTGCAAGCCAGCCGTCAGAGCTTGCGCGACATCGATCTGGATCAATTGCTGGCCAGCCAGAAAGTTGAATTCAAAACCCAGCTCGAATCTGTGCTCGGCCTGAACTTCGAGCAGTTCACTCGCGCCGTACTGCTCGCCCAGAGTGAATTCAGCGCGTTCCTCAAGGCTAACGACAACGAACGTAGCGAGCTGCTGGAAAAACTCACCGACACCGCCCTCTACACCCGCCTCGGTCGCCGGGCCTTCGACAAGACCAAAGAGGCTCGCGAAGCCCAAAAGTTGTTGCAGGATCAAGCCACCGGGGTCACGCCGCTGTCGTCCCAAGCCCGGGCCGAACTCGATGAGCGCTTCAACCAGGCTCAACAGCAACTCAAGACCCAGCAGGCACAGCTCAAGCAGTTGGAGTTGCAACACACCTGGCTCAAGGACCTGCATCAGCTACAGGACCAGCAGCTAAGCGCCACCGAGCAGCTGACCAGCGCCCGCCAACATTGGCAAAGCATGACCGGCGAACGCCTGAAGCTGACGCGCCTGGAACAACTGGCTCCGCAACGCCACCAGTTCGCCCGCAAGACCGAACTCACCGCCCAGCTCACTCCACTGGCCGAGCAGATTCAGCAGTACACGCAGCAGCAAGCACAACTGAACGAGCGTCAGGCTCAACTCGAACACACCCTGGGCGCGGCGCAGGCCGCCCTGGTCGACGCTCAACGCCAACACACGACCAGTGCGCCATTGCTGCGTCAGGCCTTCGAAGAGCAAAGTGCCCTCGCCCGACTGGCCAAAGACACGGGTCTCAGTGCCGACCTCAAGCAGCGGACCGAGTTGGCCTGGACTGAAGGCCAAAGCACCATTCAAGGTTTGCTCGACCAACAAGAACGGGTCGTTTCACGCCTGGAGAGTATCGCCGTAGCACTTGAGCAAAGCACTCACCTGGCGCCGTTAAGCGATGCCTGGAATGCCTACCGCGATCGTCTGCAACAGCTGATGTTGATCAGCAATCGGCTGAACAAGGGCCACGCCGAACTGGCTGCCCTTGAGCAAAGCGCCTTACGTGCCACTGAAGAACTGGCAGCGCAACGACAGAATCTTGAAGTGCTCTACAAAGAAGCCGGCGCTGAGCCTGAAGCCGTGGCTGAACAGATCCAGTTGCTCGGCAACCTGTTGCAGGACAACCGCAAGCAACTGCGGGCGCTGGAAGAACTGACGCGCCTGTGGACCCGCCAAAAGGAACTGGATAAGCGCGGCGCAGAACTTCAGCAACGACAACTCGCGGCGCAGCAGGAACGTGATCGCCTGACGGAGGACGGGGTGAAAACCAAGCGCGAATTAGCCGTTGCCGAGCAGACCCTGACGGTGACGCGCGAACTGCTGGAGCGCCAGCGCCTGGCGCGCAGCGCGAGCGTCGAGGAACTGCGCGAGCTGTTGCAGGACGATCAGCCCTGCCCGGTTTGTGGCAGCCCCGACCATCCTTATCATCAGCCCGAAGCGCTGCTGCAAAGTCTCGGCCGGCACGACGAAAGTGAACAGGCCAACGCCCAGAAAGCCGTCGACCTGCTCAAAGAAAAACTCACTGATTTGCGCGCCGAAGTCGGCGGTTTGATCGCGCAGCAAAAAGAATTTCTGCAGCAACAGGAACAGCTTGGCGTCCAGCAACAAGGCCTGACACCGATTCTCGAAGCGCACCCGTTGTCCACGCAACTGCTGGCTCAAGACGGGTCCCGGCGCGATGCCTGGCTGACGCAACAAGACAACCAGTTGAACCAGAGCATCAGCCAGGACGAACAACGGCAAACCGCGTTGCTCACACTGCAACAGGACGCGGCGCGACTGGCGCAGCAACTGCGCAATGCCGAATCGGCGAACCACCAAGCCACCCAGCATCTGGCCAACCAGCAACGTGAACTGGGCAGTGATCGCCAGCGCCTGGACGAAGAGCTGAGTGCCTTCAGCGCCCTGCTTCCGGCCGAGACCCTGCAAGCCTTGCGCAACGAGCCCGCAGCAACCTTCATGCAACTCGACCGGCAAATCGCCCAGCGCCTGGAACAACTCGAGCAACAGCGCGATGAACTGGGCGAACAGCAACAGCGCCAGCAAACGCTGGAGAAGGAACAGGATCGCCAGCAGACGCGCGCCCAGCAGTTGGAAGCCGCCCGGCAGCAGTTCACCGCCCTCGCCGAGCAACAACAGACTTGCCAACACAAACTGACTCAACTGTTGGGCACGCACACCAGCGCCGAGCAGTGGCAGCAGCAACTGGATACCGCCGTGGACCAGGCGCGCAGCGCCGAAGCCGCTGCCAATCAGGAGCTGCAAACCGTGCGCACACGGTTGGTGCAACTGGCCGCCGAGCTTAAAGCGCTGCAAGAACGCTCACTGGCACTTGAGGCCGAAGATCGTGATCTGGGCATCAAGATTGCCGACTGGCGGGCCTTGCACCCGGAGCTGGACGACAGTGGGCTGGAAGACTTGCTAAAGGCCGACGATCAGCACGTCAACGCGTTGCGTCAGCAGCTGCAGCAAAGCGAAAAAGCCATCGAACAGTTCGAGGTGTTGTTGCAGGAGCGTGACCAGCGCCTGCTCAACCATCAAGCGCAGCACAACGGCAATCTCGATGCCGCGCAGCTCGCATCCGCACTGACCGAGCTGCAAACCCTGTTCACCGCCAACGAACACCACTGCGCCGAACTGCGTGCCGAGCAGGCCGAGGACCAGCGGCGCCAAACGGCCAACCAAGCCCTGGCGCAGCAGATCGCCGACGCCTACAGCGAGTACCAGCGCTGGGCGCGGTTGAATGCGCTGATCGGCTCGGCCACCGGCGACACCTTCCGTAAAATCGCCCAGGCCTACAACCTCGACCTGCTGGTGCATCACGCTAACGTCCAGTTGCGCCAACTGGTCCGTCGCTATCGCCTGAAACGCGGTGGCAGCATGCTCGGTTTGCTGGTGATGGACACCGAGATGGGCGACGAATTGCGCTCGGTGCATTCATTGTCCGGTGGCGAGACGTTCCTGGTGTCGTTGGCCCTGGCCCTGGGTCTGGCATCGATGGCATCGAGTACGCTGAAAATCGAATCGCTGTTCATCGACGAAGGCTTCGGCAGCCTCGATCCGGAATCCCTGCAACTGGCCATGGATGCCCTCGACGGCTTGCAGGCTCAAGGACGCAAAGTCGCGGTGATTTCTCACGTACAGGAAATGCACGAACGGATTCCGGTGCAGATTCAAGTGCGCCGTCAGGGCAACGGCCTGAGCACCCTGGAGGTGAAATGAATACGCTGTACTCCTTTCGTCGCTGCCCGTACGCCATGCGGGCGCGCATGGCCCTGCGGTATTCAGGGGTTGCGGTGCAGATCGTCGAGGTCAGCCTGAAGGCCAAGCCGGCCGACATGCTCGCGCTGTCGAGCAAGGGCACGGTGCCTGTGCTGAGTGTCGACGGTCAAGTGATCGACGAAAGTCTGGAAATCATGCGCTGGGCGTTGGCGCAGAACGATCCGCAGGATTGGTTGCTCAAGGATGATCCTGTCGGGCAGCAACACATTGCCGGGCTGATCGACGAAAACGATCACGTGTTCAAGGTCTATCTGAATCGCTACAAATACGCCGAGCGTTACCCCGAGCAACCGATGACGTTTTATCGTGCCCAGGGCGAGGCCTTTTTGCGCAAGCTCGATGCGTTGCTGGAAGGCCGGGACTATTTGCTGGCGGCGCATCCGAGCCTGGCGGATGTGGCGTTGATGCCGT
The DNA here is from genome assembly GCF_056680375.1 of Pseudomonas sp. ASL7. Taxonomy (NCBI): domain Bacteria; kingdom Pseudomonadati; phylum Pseudomonadota; class Gammaproteobacteria; order Pseudomonadales; family Pseudomonadaceae; genus Pseudomonas; species Pseudomonas sp. ASL7. Next base: position 1,950,169 of record NZ_CM155279.1, read on the forward strand.
TCGTGCGGCAGTTCGCCCATGTCGATCGCGAGTGGTTCGCACAGACGCCTTACGTACGGTTGCAAGCCTGGTTGCAGCGGTTTCTTGAGTCGGCGCTATTCGTGGGCGTGATGCAGAAGTAGCTGCACTTGCCTGTAGCAGCTGGCGAAGCCTGCGTCCGGCTGCGCAGCAGTCGTAAAATCAGAACACGCAGTGTTCCAGTAAGAATTGACGTAACGGCTATGCGACTGCTGCGCAGCCGAACGCAGGCTTCGCCAGCTGCTACAAAGAGCATCGCTGCGCACTTACGCGAACACTTCGCACATCTGCAACACCGAGCAATCCACCTGGAACGGCCCGAAGAAATCGGCCTGGCGTTTGCTTGGCGGATTACCGGCCGGCAACCCCATGGCCTTGGCCGTTTCAATATTACGAGCAAGGTTGTGATTGGCTTCGATGGAGCGTGCCACGGACCCTGCCGAGCCCTGCCCGATTCCCAACAGGGAAGCGCCATTGGTCATGAATGCCAGGAAGGCAATGACCCAGAGTTTGCGCCCTTTCATGCCCCCACCACTCCCGCCACGTCTGCGGGATCGACCCTCACGTTTTGAGCGCGATGTTCGAACTGGATGGCGGGATAAGCGACCTGAATCGGTGCTTCAACGGACTGTCGCGATTGAGTCGACAGGCTCACGATCAGCACCAAGGCCACATAAAGACCAATGGCCAAGTAGGCGCCGTATTTGGCAGAAGTGAGGATTGCGCTGGCCATGGTGTTCTCCGTGGGCATGTTTCAGAGCCCACAGAATCGATCAAAAAAGCAGGGATAACCACTCAGGGCTGTCCATAGTAAACATCAGCTTCGTTGATCATTAAGCCAGTCTATTTCAGTCTTCGATAAAACTCATCAAGCGCTCGCGCGCTGCCTCAGGCTCGCCCGGAACGGGCTGGACGGCCGAAATAATGGGCGTTGAATAGAGCAACAAAAGCACCACTGTCAGACGCATCGCCATGCTGTCGATCCTTGTGACGGGAAGGAGTCAAAAAATAAGCGTCAAATTTAAACTCACAGCTTTTTGATATCAAGGAATACAGTGATATCAATATGATGCTGTCGTAAACGCGTTATGCAGGAGCGACATCACTCACGTTTCCCGGTGCTTTTCAGCTCGATCGACGCAAGTGGCTTCGCTCCTGCATAAAAGGTGCAGGGCTGGAATTTCAGGCGTGGGTTTTGTGGTCCAGCGCCGCGTAGAAGTTGGCGCTCTGTTGCAGGTATTTCTGGGTGTAGCTCTGGGTGTGGGATTTTCTCTCCTTGATTTCAACGTTGGCGCTGGCCGGCAGCGCAACGGTGGCGGAGATAGCGGAAGCAGCAATGATGGAGAAGAGATTGAAGTTCATGGCGGTATTCCTCGGATTCAGTTGGCTTGCTTGCCCGGTGGGGCCGTGAAGCAAACTTAACCTCCGAGGGTCCGTGCCTGAAATGCTTTGTAGCATTAGCACATATCAGCGTCATTGATAGAACAATGCAGGCCCCATCAACCGGGGCCTGCGGCCTATTGACGCAGCATAAACTTGAGGTCGCTCGGGGCGTCCATCGGTAGCTTTTGCACGGTTTTACCTAAAAGACCGGTCTTGGCATCGCGCTCGACGACGACAATCTGATTGCTCTTCTGGTTGGCAATCAACAGGAACTTACCCGTTGGATCGAGGGTGAATTCGCGCGGGTGGTCGCCTTCAACCGAGCGGCGCTGCAACTCCTTGAGGTGGCCGGTCGCAGGGTCGATAGCGAACACCAGCAGTTGATTGGCGGTGCCACGGTTGCTGACGTAGAGGAATTTTCCATCCGCCGAGGCGTGCAATGCCGCAGCCGCCTTGTCCGACGTTGGTTGCCCCGCTGCCAGGTCGACCATCTGGGTTGGCGTCAGTGTGCCGTCCTTGTAGTCGAACACGGCCACCTGAGCGTTCATTTCCATGGTCAGCCAGGCGTGCTTGCCATCGGCGCTGAACAGCAGATGCCGCGGCCCGCTGCCCGGAGGCAGCTGGACCGATGCGGGAGTCGCGGCGGTCAACGGCAGCTCGGGATTGCCCTTGGGGTTGAAGCGGTAGACAAAAATCTTGTCCGCCCCCAGGTCATTGGAAAACACGTAGTTGCCATCCGGTGACGAGATCGTCGAATGCACATGGGCCGACATCTGCCGCTCGGGATTGACCCGACTGGAAGGATGGCTGCTCATTTGCACCACTGGTTTGAGCTTGCCATCGGCGCTCACCGGTAACACCGCCAAGGTGCCGCCCGGATCTTCAGCGACCGAATAGTTGCTGACAAACAAGTGACTGGCATCACCGCTGAGGCTTGAATGCGTCGGTTCGTTGCCCAGGCTCTGCACTTGATTGATCAGGCTCAGTTCATGGGTCTTGGCGTCGATCGCATAGCTGCTGACACGCCCTACCGGATCAGCCTGGCCCGGGCCGTTTTCGTTGACCACGAACAGGTGACGCTGATCTTTGGACAGGGTCAGCCACGACGGGTTTTCGCTTTTGACCACTTGCAACGGTTTGGCGTTGATCTGTCCGGTGGCGCTGTCGAAACTCAGGCGATAAATACCCTGGCTCTGGCCGGCAGTGTAAGAACCGACCAACAATTGATACTCGTCGGCGAACGCTGCCTGAACGCCCATCGCGCCCATACTGCCGGCCATCAACAGCGGCCAGAGCTTACGCATCCTCATTCTCTTCATCCTCGTCATCACCACCACCGAACGCAGTCAAGCACACCAACCGGTGCTCGCCGGAATCACCGGTGATCAGCCAGCTTTGCAGGGTCGGATCGAAAGTCGCCGCTGCAATCTGCGCCGGGGTGAACTCCCAGTGTTTGGCCGCACGGCCATCCATGCATTCGATGTGCAGGTTGTCGTCTTCATCGAGGGAAAATTCAAAGGCGTGCAGCCCGTCGATTTCCACCATGTCGCAATGTTCGAGGGTGTTGAGCAAGGTGTCGGTTACGGCAGTCATGGCAGTCAATCTTTGAAGGGGAAAAACGCAATGATAGCTCAATGTGGGGCGCCCCAGCGCTGGGGACAAAACTCACCAACCTCAACCCCGATTAATGTGGGAGCGAGCTTGCTCGCGATAGCGGAGTGTCAGTCAACAAAGATATTGAATGGTAAACCGCAATCGCGAGCAAGCTCGCTCCCACAGGTTTTGTGTTAACGCTTCAGGCATAAAAAAAGCCGCAACCTGGGTTGCGGCTTTTTTTGTTTCAGCGTCCGATCAGTGAGCAAACAGCGAGTTGCCCTTCTGCCCCGCCAGTTTCTCGGGTTTGATCAGGAACCGCGCCAGTGCAGGCAGCAGCCACAGCGCACCGAACATGTTCCAGAGCAACATGAAGGTCAGCATCAGCCCCATATCGGCCTGGAACTTGATGGCCGAGAAGATCCAGGTGCACACGCCGATCGCCAGGCACAGGCCGGTGAACAGTACCGCTTTACCGGTCGATTTCAGCGTCTGGTAATAAGCTTCTTGCAACGGCAGACCAGCACGCAGGAAACTTTCCAGTCGGCTGTAGATGTAGATGCCATAGTCCACGCCAATCCCTACACCCAGCGCCACGACCGGCAGCGTCGCGACTTTTACGCCGATGCCCATGAAGGCCATCAGTGCGTTGCCAAGCACCGAGGTCAGCACCAGCGGCAGCACGATGCACAAGGTCGCCGCCCAGGAACGGAAGGTGATCATGCACATGGTTGCGACGCAGATGTACACGAGGATCAGGATGGTCAGCTCGGACTCCTTGATCACCTCGTTGGTCGCCGCCTCGATCCCGGCGTTACCGGCAGCGAGGATGAATTCCAGCCCTTCCTTGTTGTTTTCCTTGGCGAAGTCCTGGACGGCATGGACGGCGCGGTCCAGCGTGGCAGCCTTGTGATCGTTGAGGAACACCAGTACCGGCGCCAGGGAACAGTTGTTGTTGTAGAGCCCGTCAGCACGAGCGATGGAGTTGTTCAGCACGTCCGGGTTGCGCGACAAGGTTTCCCACTTCAGGTTGCCCTCGTTCATGCCCTTGATCATCTGCTTGGACACGGTCACCAGAGAAATCGCTGACTGTACGCCCTCGGTGTTCTGCATCTTCCACATCAGTTCGTCGATCGGCGCCATGGCTTCGTAGCGCGAGCACCCTTCAGCCTTGGTCTTGACCATCACCACCAATACATCCGAGCTGGTGGAGTAGTTGTTGATGATGAAGCTGTTGTCCTTGTTGTAGCGCGAGTCCGGACGCAGCTCCGGAGCCCCCTGGTCAAGGTCGCCGATTTTCAGGTTCTGGCTGTACCAAAGGCCGCCACCGAAGGCCAGCAAGGCCAAAACGATCGACACCGGAGCAACTTTGGCGCTGGCAAAGTTCGCCAGCAGACGCCAGAACGGGTGCTCGCGGGTTGCATCTTTCTTGCTGCGGGCCACAGCGCGTTTGCTGATGCCGACATAGGAAATCGCTACCGGCAGCAGGATCAGGTTAGTGAACACGATCACCGCCACGCCGATGGAGGCACCGATCGCCAGCTCACGTATCACACCGATATCGATGATCAACAGCGTGATGAAGCCCACCGCATCCGCGAGGATGGCGATCATCCCTGGCAGGAACAGTTGGCGAAAGGTGCGCCGCGCTGCCGTCAGGGCGTTGTCCGCGTCGCTGGACTGCAAGGCAATCCCGTTGATCTTCTGCACACCGTGGGAAATACCAATGGCGAAGATCAGGAACGGAACCAGCATCGAATACGGATCAAGTCCGAAGCCGAAGAAGTGCATCAAGCCGAGCTGCCAGACCACCGCCACCAGCGTCGTACTGAGCACCGCCACGGTGCTGCGCATGCAGTTGGTGAACCAGTAGAGCAGGATCAACGTGATGATGAAGGCGACGCCAAAGAACATCACCACCATGACCAGGCCATCGATCAGGTCGCCGACTTTCTTGGCGAAACCGACGATGTGGATCTGCACGTCAGGGTTCTGCTTTTCAAACTTGTCGCGGATCTTTGTTTCCAACTCATGGGAGAACTGGCGATAGTCCAGGGCCAGCAACTTGCCTTGGTCCTGCGGGTCCGGATAGGACTCGAGCAGCGGGATATCGACAATGCTCGACTTGAAATCGTTGGACACCAGACGCCCGACCTGGCCGGACTTGAGCACGTTGTTGCGCAGCAGGTCGAGGCTTTGCTGGGAACCGTTATAGCTCTGCGGAATGACTTCACCACCGGCAAAACCCTCCTCCGTCACTTCGGTCCAGCGCACGCTCGGGCTCCACAGCGACTTCAGGCCGGAACGGTCAACGCCGGAGATGTAGAACACTTCGTCGTTGATCTGACGCAGGGTCTCCATGTACTCCTTGGAGAAGATGTCGCCATTGGTGGCTTCCACCGAGATCCGCACCGTGTTGCCCAGGTTTGCCAGATCGTTGCGGTGCTCCATCATGTTTTGAATGAATGGATGCTGGAGCGGGATCATTTTTTCAAAGCTGGTGGACGGCCGGATCAGCGTCGCCTGCCAGAACAGGAAAATACTGACCAGCAGGCAGATGGTGATCACAGCCGGACGGTTGTTGAATATCAGGCGTTCAAGAAACGTCGCCTTGTCTTGGTGATGACTTGTCATTGATGTCATAGCTCCGCCCTTCTTGTTATTTGCCCAGCTCGGCGCCGGTTGGCGAAGTGGCGCGAACGCCGCCCTGTCCTGCCAGAATCAGATTGCCGTTGCCCGCCGCGGTGACCGCCGAAACGGAAATGCGATCCGGACGGTTGAACACGCTAAAGGTTTCGCCGTTGTCGTTACTGCGGATCACCGAACCTCCGTTGCCGACGATCACGAGGGTGCCGTCGTCGAGCAACGTTGCGCCGGACAGCCCAAACTCCAGTGCGCCGCGAGTAGCCTTGAGCTCGACCGGCTGCCAGGTGGTGCCGAAATCGGTCGAGCGGAACAGGTTGCCCCGCAGTCCATAGGCCAGCAGCGTGTTGGCCTGGGCGGTGCCGATCACGCCGAACAACGAACCTTGGTACGGGCCTTCGAGCTTCTCCCAGGTCTGGCCCCAGTCAGCGGAGCGGAACATGCTGCCCTGCTCGCCGACGATGAACAGCCCGGCATCCTTGACCGCTGCGATAGCGTTGAGGTGGTACTGGTCTGAGTTGTCGAGGCGGTCGCTGGCGTCTTCCCAGTGCTTGCCGCCATCGGTGGTTTCCATCAACGAACCGTAAGCGCCCACGGCAAAGCCACTGTTGACGTCCTTGAACCAGACGTCGAGCAGCGGTGATTCGCGTTTCAGATCTTCAAACTGTTTGGTCCAGGTGACGCCGCCGTCCTCGCTGGCAAGGATCTGTGCGTCGTGGCCGACAGCCCAGCCGTGTTTGTCGTCGACAAAAAATACCGATGTCAGCAGCTGACGGCTCGGGACTTTGGCCTGGGCCCAGGTCGTGCCCTGGTCATCGGAAAACAGAATGTGCCCACGATCGCCGACCGCCACCAGACGCTGACCGGCGTGCACGACGTCGAGCATCAGGCTTTTGCTGGCCTTGGCGGATTCAACGGAATAAACAACGTCGGTTGCTGGTGCGGCAGCGGCCAGCACAGGTGCCGACAACACGGCACAGCCCAACAGCGAGAGCGCTGTAGCCAGCAACGCGAATTGGCGTATTGCCGGCGGGCGGCAGAAACCCACACCCATGACAGGCTCACTCATAGACCTTCCCCCATTATTATTGTTAGGTCGTTCAACCTTTCAGGGCGCCGCAAGGGCTGCTCGTTGGGATTGGCGTTGGAGCGTGGTCCTGAAACGCGCAATCTAGAGCCCCCTTCGGAAGCTGGCTTATCCTATCGGGGTTTGGAAAGGCCTGACAATCGACGCCACGTTATGTTTTGTTAACCTGGGGGGGCTGGGGGGGTGGCTGAATGATTGGGTATCAGGCGGGGTGATTTGGGGATTGGATTTTGGGGGGCATATCCGTTTTTTTGGTAGCGGCGGCTATTGTAGGAGCGAGCTTGCTCGCGAAAATGTGTCAGCTACATTGTTCTCAACTGACACACCTTCGCGAGCAAGCTCGCTCCTACAGAGGCCGGGTGGACCCTGGGGGAGCGAAACCAGACTCAGGCCAGACTTTTACTGACCACTTCAAACACATCACTGGACAGCTGACCCGAAGCACGAATCCGCTCCAGCTCGCCTTTCATCAACGCCTGACGAGCGTCGTCATATTTGCGCCAGCGAGTGAGCGGCGCCAGTTGGCGAGAAGCGATCTGCGGGTTAAACCCGTTCAACTCAATCACCAGATCCGCCAGGAAGCGAAACCCCGAACCATCCGCCGCATGGAAGTTGATCAGGTTCTGCCCGGCAAACGCACCGACCAGTGCCCGCACCTTGTTCGGGTTCTTGATGTTGAACGCCGGGTGCTGCATCAACTGACGAACCCGCTCCAGGCCACCCGGCAATGTGCTGCCCGCTTGAACACTGAACCACTGATCCATAACCAGCGGATTGGCCTTGAAGTGCTCGGCGAAGCTGGCCAGCGCCTTGGCTTTCTCGTCTTCGAAAGACGAGTTCACCAACACCGCCAACGCCGTCAGGCGCTCGGTCATGTTGTCGCTTGTTTCAAATTGTTCAAGCGTCGCGGCCAACACTTGCGGCTTGCCGCTCAGCATCAGGTACGACAGCGCGATGTTCTGCAACGCACGACGAGCAAAGTGCTCCGCCTCGGCCACATAAGGCGTCTGTTTCGACAGATCGCGGTTGGCCTGGTAACGCAGCCACAACGCGTCAAACAAACCCTCGGCCAACTGCTTGCGAGCAAACTCGCGAGCAATGTGAATGGCATCAACATCAGCCACTTCGCTGATTTCAGTCAGATACGCCTCACCCGGCAGCGAGAGCATTTCTGCAACCATCGCCTGGTCCAGCGTCTCGTCGGACAATACGGTGCGCAAGGCTGACACCAGACGCTGATCCAGCACCAGTGCCTCACCCTTCTGCTGTTGAGCGATCAATTCTTGCAGCACCTGCACCGACAATTGCTGACCCGCATCCCAACGATTAAAACCGTCGCTGTCATGCTGCATCAGGAACATCAACTGATCACGGTTATACGGGAAGCTCAGTTTCACCGGTGCCGAGAAGCCACGCAGCAATGAAGGCAATGGCTGTTCAGCGATGTCGACAAAGGTGAAAGTCTGCTCGGCCTCGGTCACCGAAATAACCCGCGAAGTGCCCTGCGCACTGGCCTCACCGGAAAGGCGCAACGCAATCGCCGCCCCTTTGGCGTCCAGCAAGCCCAACTCGACCGGGATCACGAATGGCAGTTTTTCAACCTTGTCCGGCGTTTCCGGGCAGCTCTGACGGAACGTCAGGCTGTAGGTTTTCGCTGCCGCATCGTAGGACTCGCTCACCGCCAATCGCGGTGTCCCTGCCTGGCTATACCAGCGTTTGAACTGGGTCAGTTCGACACCATTGGCGTCTTCCATGGCCTTGATGAAGTCATCGCAGGTCACCGCCTGGCCGTCGTGGCGATCGAAATACAAGTCACTGCCTTTGCGGAAGCCTTGCGCGCCGAGCAAGGTGTGGATCATGCCGACCACTTCCGAGCCCTTTTCGTACACGGTCAGTGTGTAGAAGTTGGAAATCTCGATGAAGCTCTCCGGGCGCACGGCGTGGGCCATGGGGCCGGCGTCTTCGGCGAACTGGTGGGTGCGCAGGTACGCCACGTCCTGAATACGCTTGACCGTGGCCGAGTTCATATCGGCGGAGAAGCCCGAGTCGCGGAACACGGTGAAACCTTCCTTCAGCGACAACTGGAACCAGTCGCGGCAGGTCACGCGGTTGCCCGACCAGTTGTGGAAGTATTCGTGGGCAACGATCGCCTCGACCCGCTGATGCGCGGCGTCAGTGGCGGTTTCGGCCCGGGCCAGCACGGCGCTGGAGTTGAAGATGTTGAGGCCCTTGTTCTCCATGGCGCCCATGTTGAAGTCGTTGACCGCGACGATCATGAAGATGTCCAGGTCGTACTCGCGACCGTAGACTTCTTCGTCCCAGCGCATCGACTTTTTCAGGCTGTTCATGGCGTGCTGGCACTTGTCGATGTTTTCCGGTTCGACATAAATGCGCAACGCCACGGCGCGCCCGGTCATGGTGGTGAACGTGTCTTCGACGCACCACAAGTCACCGGCCACCAGCGCGAACAAATACGCCGGTTTCATGAACGGGTCTTCCCACGTTGCCCAGTGCCGGCCCTCCTCGCCCGGACCACTGGCAATCGGGTTGCCGTTGGACAGCAGCATCGGATAACTGTGCTGCTCGGCGACGACCGTAGTGGTGAATTTGCTCATCACGTCCGGGCGGTCGAGGTAATAGGTGATCTTGCGGAAACCTTCGGCCTCGCACTGAGTGCAGAACATGCCGCTGGACTTGTACAAACCTTCCAGCGCGGTGTTGCTTTCCGGGTGGATCTTGACGCTGGTGTCGACAGTGAACGTGGTGCTGGTCGGGTGCAGGGTCAGGTGATTCTCGGTCAACTGATAATCAGCGGTGCTCAGCTCGCGGTCGGCCAGGGTCACCGACAGCAAATCGAGCTGCTGGCCATCCAGCACCAACGGCGGCAGGCCAGGGCCACGTTCAGGATTGCGGCGCATCACCAGTTGCGCATGGACCAGGCTGTGGTCCTCGAACAACTCGAAGGTCAGGTGCGTCTCGTCGATCAGGTACTCAGGCGCCTGATAGTCCTTCAGGTAGATCATCTTCGGTTGTTCGGTGCGCATGCTGGAGTCCTTACTGATGCACGGCGAGCTGATAGGCCGTGTATTTACGAATATTGATCACGCCGGTATCGAAGATCAGGTATTGGCCCTTGATCCCCAGCAGCGTGCCTTCGGCAATCGGATTCTTGTCCAGGTTGAAGCTGACAATCTTCGTCGGGTATTGCTCGACCGGGTAGTGGATTTCGAGCGGTTCTACGTCGCAAATGGTCTGGATGGCCTGTAGGCCGAATCGTTCCTGCAAACCTTGCAGCCCTTCCGCGCAGCGATCGAACAGCTGATCGCGAACCTCGGCCAGGTCCACCGACACCGCTTCGCCCTTGAGTAAAGCACGCCAGTTGGTCTTGTCCGCCACCTGACTGCGGAACAGGTCTTCGACGAAGCCCGACTGCTGACGAGTCGACACGCGCATGATCGGCAACGCCTGACGTGCGCCTTGATCGATCCAGCGAGTCGGTAACTGTGTGGCGCGGGTAATCCCGACTTTCACGCCCGACGAATTCGACAGGTACACGATGTGATCGGTCATGCAAAACTTCTCGCCCCACTCCGGCTCACGGCAGGTGCCGGCGTCATAGTGGCAGCGCTCCGGGCTCATGATGCAGACATCGCACTGAGCCAGCTTGGTCATGCACGGGTAGCAGTAACCCTGGCTGAAACTGGTTTTGGTCTTGCGCCCGCAATGAGAGCAAAAGATCGCCCCCAGGTATTCCAGGCGCACTGTGGTGCCAATCAACGGGTTGACCGGAACCTCGACGTCGCCCAGGCGAAACGCGTACTGCACGTTCGACCCGTCAAGGCGCGTCGACATTTTACTGATTGCACCGCGGCCAATCTCAATCAATGGATGGCATCCGACTTGAACAGAATATTCGGCACACTGATCGACTTCGAACTGCATTCCTGCGGGCCCATGTAGCCGGTGCGCTGTTCTTCGGGCAGGTTCTGGATTTCCCAGGCGATCATCGCTTGCAGCGACAGTTCGCGTTGCTCGGCGGTGAGTTTGCCGCCGTCAGACCATTTACCGATTTCCACCGCCAATTTGAGGTTCTGGTAGATATCGTGGGTGATGTTTTGAATCATTTCGTTAAAAGAGGACATCAAGGTCTCCGCGCTCTTTAATTCACATAGCTTGTTTAGGCGTGCAGTTTACGGCGGTTGTACAAACCACCCAACAAACCGGTCAGGCATCCGACGAGCAACCCGCTGACGTGGGCCGCGTTGGCAATTTCACCGAAGCCGATCATCGAGATCAGCCCGGACAGGCACAGCAGCAGCCACACCAGCATCATCACCAGCACGCCACGCGGCAGGCGATAAGCCCGGTTCGGCGACAGCGTCTGAAAGATCCAGCAATGACCGAGCAGGCCGTACAGCACCCCGGACAACCCGCCAAACAACGTCGGGCCGCTGAAATAATATTGGGCGTAGTTGGAGGCCACGCTGAACAGCAACGTCAGGCCGATCAGGTTGATGCTGCCCTGGCGCGACTCGATACGCCGCCCCAGCTCCCAGTACCACATACCGTTCATGGCCAGGTGCAGGATGCCGAAGTGAATCAGCATCGGCGTCACCAGACGCCACCACTGCCCCGCCGCCAGGCTGTCGGCCAAGGGCACGAAATGGATGTACTCGCCGACCACGTGGAAATCCAGGAAGGTCAGCCAGCGCATCGTGTCGAGGTTTTCGCCAAGCAGCGTCACGGCACCAACGATCAGGCTCAACAGCAACACCAGACCCGTCGCCCGGGCGTGGCGCAATTGCTCGGCAAAACCGGGGCGATTCAGGGTTTGCGCCACCGGGATGTCCAGTTGCTGATCAGGGTCACCCGTCGGGAAACGTTCGTACAAAGCACGAACGTCTTCGCTGATGCTGGCGGGCACCCACAACACTTGCTCGCCTGCTTCTTCGCTGACGCGAAACGGCACCTGCATGCGTTGCAACAGATTGACGAATCCGCTCAAATCTACCGCCAACGGCAGCCGCAATACGGCAACAGTACTCATTGCAACGCCTCCGGCCGTTCAACATCGACCCAAACAAATTTATGCGGATCGAGCCGGGTTTCCTGGTCCAGGCGATAGGCAACCAGTTTGCCGTAGAGCACCGCGCTGTAATCCAGGCACGCCAGGTTAGGGCGGATCGGTGCCGGTTTGCCGCTGCGCCAATAGTGGCCGACGAACAACAAGGGTTCGTCAATGCCATAGCGCAACAACGTGTTTTTCTCAGTGGAAGACAGCGGGGTCCGGGCCACGGGTTCGGGCAAAGCGTCAGGCTGAAACACGATATCACCGTAGGTTTGTGGGTCGTCTTCCCAGAACTTGGTGCGAAAGAAGGAGCGCACCAGCCCATCGCCGCTGGTCATCGTCAACCCGTGAGGCAAGCGCATGTCGGTGCCGCGCAACAGGCGGTCGAACACCGTGCACGCAAAACTGCCCGGCACGGCCGAAGCCTGGAGAAAATGCTCATCCACGCAACCATCGGAAAACAGCGCCCGAAGCGGTTCGATCAGGCCGGAATCCCAGCAGGCGTGCACGACCCGGAAACGCCCGGCATCGATGAACAACGGCATTTCATAAAACCATTGCTGGAAGTCGTGCCAGTCGCCTGGATGATCTTCAAATTGAGCCAGGGTCTCACCGAGCAGGCGCGCGTGACGCGGAGTGTGTTCGCGCACGAACTGCTTGCCGCTGCCTGGAGGCGCCGGGGTGCTCCAGCCGAGTGCGTTGAATTCATGGTTACCCATGATGCACAACGCCTGACGGGCCTCGACCATGTCATGCACGATGTGCAACGCCTCGCGAATCCGCGGGCCGCGGTCGATGATGTCACCGACGAACACGGCCATGCGCGATGGATGCTGCCAGACACCCGCTTGTTTGTGATAACCGAGTCGGTCGAGCAAGTGCTCAAGGGTCAGAGCGCAACCGTGCACGTCACCGATCAGGTCGTAGCTACGCGCGGGATCGAGCATCAGTCGCCTCCACCACCCAATCGACTGCCCCAGCCGAGCTTGGTCCGGCAGACTTCATAGTAATTGTGGTCGAGTGGGTGAATCAGCCGCAGTTTCTGCGCCTTTTTGCTGACGGTGATGGTGTCACCCGGCGCGCAGGTGAAGTGGTTCTGCCCGTCACAGGACACTTGCGGGTAGATCTGCATATCCTTGGACACGACGATTTTCAGCTCACTGTTGCCGTCGACCACAATTGGCCGGCCTGACAAGGTATGGGGGTACATCGGCACAATCACAATAGCGTCGAGCTTTGGATGCATGATCGGGCCACCCGCCGACAGTGCATAAGCCGTCGAACCGGTCGGTGTGGCGACGATCAGGCCGTCGGCCTTCTGGCTGCAGACGAACTGGCCATCGATGTACAGCTCGAACTCGATCATCCGCGTTGACTTACCGGGGTGCAGCACCACGTCGTTCAAGGCATCGCCCTGACCGATGGCCTCGGCGTGGCGACGCACTTCGGCTTGCAGCAGGAAGCGGTTTTCCACCAGGTAGTGGCCGTCGAGCACTTCGGCGACTTTGACTTCCAGCTCATCAGGGCGGATATCGGTCAGAAAGCCCAGGCTGCCACGGTTGATACCAAGCACCGGAATATTGTGTCGGGCCAAGGCACGTGCGGCGCCAAGCAGGCTGCCGTCACCGCCGACCACAATCACCATGTCACAGACTTCGCCTAGCATTTTGCGCGACGAAGTTTGCAGGCCATGACCGGGCAGTACTTCGGCGATGGTGTCTTCGAGGATCACGTGCAGGTGACGATCGAGCAGAAACCGTTTCAGTCGGCGGACGGTATCCAGCACCTGCGAACTGCCCAGGCGACCGATGATGCCGATATTACGAAATTGCTCCATGGGGCTCCTAACTAAGGGCAGCGACGGCGAAAAGCACGATTATGGGCGAAAGCGCAGGATAGACAAAATCCTTTCAGCCGCAAGGATGTACTCCTGTTTGAGGCTATGCTCGCAAGATGATCCTATTTCCAGATTTGTTGCAGTTACCCCACCAGTTACGCCACCCCGAAGTGCGTGACCTGGCGTGGGTCATCCTCGCACCGCCGATGCTCAGCGACACGCCGTGGCCGCAGCGCCATCCGCTGGCCGGCAGCGATTGGGCACAGGCACCGGAACGCCTGGAGCGGTGGTTGCGGCAACTCGATCACGACAGTTATGACTTGCTGCACTGGCTGGCCCAGGCGCGAACCCGGCGCCTGGGCTTGTATTACGAGCGTCTGTGGCAATACGCCGTGCGGCACGCGCCGGGCATCGAACTGATTGCTGCCAATATGCCCATCCGCCGCGAAGGTCATACCTTGGGCGAGCTGGACATGCTTCTGCGTGATCGCGACGGCGTGCATCATCTGGAGTTGGCAATCAAACTCTACCTCGGTCCGCAAAATGGCGACGGCCACGACACCGCGCAATGGCTCGGCCCGGGCTGCCACGATCGGCTGGACCGAAAACTGGCGCACCTGACCCAACATCAGTTACCGATTTCCGCACGACCGGAGAGCCGCGAGGTGCTCGCAGCGCTGGATATCCAGCAGTTCAGCGCGCATTTGTGGCTGGGCGGTTATTTACTGTATCCATGGCCGGGACAGGCCGAGCCCCCCATCGGCGCCCATCCGCAGCATTTGCGCGGTAGCTGGTTGCATCAAAAGGACTGGCCGGCGTTTGTCGTGCAGCGGCCATTCGGTCGCTGGCAGCCCCTGCCCCGACACGCCTGGCTGGCGCCCGCGCACTATCCTGTCGAGCAGACCTGGAGCACTGAACAGTTGGCGGCGTGGCTGAGTGATCTGGAGCCGCTGGCGCCTGCGCAGTTGCTGGTTCGATTGGTTGAGAATGCTAAAGGCGACTGGGAGGAAGCAGAGCGGTTGTTTCTGGTGGCGGATCTTTGGCCGAATGTGCCGGGCCAAGGTTGAGTTTTACGGTGACTGGACTGACCTCATCGCGAGCAAGCTCGCTCCCACATGGACAGTGGTGATCCTGTGGGAGCGAGCTTGCTCGCGATAGGGTCAACCCGGTCTAAACGGACAATCGCAAAGCCAGCGCCGCCAGGGTCACCAACAACACCGGCACCGTCAACACAATCCCGACCTTGAAGTAATACCCCCAGCCAATCCGGATGCTCTTGCGCTCCAGTACGTGCAGCCACAGCAACGTCGCCAGACTACCGATCGGAGTGATTTTCGGCCCCAAATCGCTGCCAATGACGTTGGCGTAGACCATCGCCTCCTTCACCACCCCGGTTGCCTGGCTCGCATCAATCGATAACAGGCCAATCAGCACCGTCGGCAGATTGTTCATGATCGACGACAGCAACGCCGTCAGCACGCCCGTGCCCATGGCCGCGCCCCAGACGCCGTACCCGGCAAAACCGTCCAGCCAACCGGCCAGATAGCCGGTCAGCCCGGCATTGCGCAAGCCATACACCACCAGGTACATGCCCAACGAGAAAATCACGATGTGCCACGGCGCTTCTTTCATCACTTTGCGCGTGGAAATCTTGTGTCCCCGGGCAGCAATGGCCAGCAGTAATGCCGCGCACACTGCCGAAATCGCGCTGATCGGAACCCCCAGCGGTTCCAGGGCAAAGCAGCCGAGCAACAAAATCACCAGGACCGCCCAACCGGCATAGAACGTCGCGCTGTCGTGGATTGCCGACTGGGGAGATTCAAGCTGCTCGGGGTCGTAATCCTTGGGGATGTCGCGACGGAAGTACGCCATCAATACCGCAAGCGTTGCCGCGACACTCACCAGATTGACTGGAATCATCACCGCGGCGTAGCGGTTGAAGCTGATATGGAAGAAGTCCGCGGAGACGATGTTAACCAGGTTCGACACCACCAGTGGCAGGCTGGCGGTGTCGGCAATGAAGCCGGCCCCCATGACGAATGCCAAGGTCGCCGCGGGCGAAAAACGCAACGCCAGCAACATGGAAATCACAATGGGCGTGAGAATCAGCGCCGCCCCGTCATTGGCGAACAGCGCCGACACCAGTGCCCCGAGCAGCACCATATAAGCAAAGAGCTTGCGTCCGCTGCCCCGCCCCCAACGGGCCACATGCAGCGCCGCCCAGGCAAACAATCCCGCCTCGTCCAGCAGCAGACTGATGATGATCAGTGCGACGAAGGTGCCCGTGGCGTTCCAGATGATCTGCCACACCAGCGGGATGTCGGACAGGTGCACCACGCCGAAAATCAGCGCCAACACCGCGCCGAATACCGCACTCCAGCCGACACCAAGGCCTTTGGGCTGCCAGATCACCAAGGTGATGGTCAGCAGGAAAATCAACGACGCTACGAGCATGCAAAAGCAGCCTTCAATCAGGGGCCGCTAAAGTAACGCAGATCACCCCACGGGTGTAGCAGGCTGCGTCTGTAGGAGCGAGCTTGCTCGCGATGGAGTTGAAGGCAACACGTTTATCCTGAAAGAACGCGTCATCGTTAACGTCCATCGCGAGCAAGCTCGCGCCTACAGGGGGTTGTCACATTTTCTTGTGCTGCTCGACCCACAGGCCATAAGCATTAATGAAACTTTGCAAAAATGGCTTCACCGACTCGGACAGTTTGCCCGCCTCGTCAAAGGCCGAACCGGCGCCGCTCAGATAGGCTTCGGGTTGCTGCATGCACGGCACGTTGAGAAACACCATGGACTGGCGCAAATGGTGGTTGGCGCCAAAACCGCCAATCGCTCCCGGTGAAACGCTGATCACTGCGCCAGGTTTACCGTTCCAGGCGCTTTTGCCATACGGACGCGACCCCACGTCAATTGCATTCTTCAATGGCGCCGGCACCGAACGGTTGTATTCCGGGGTTACGAACAGCACCGCGTCGGATGAACTCACTTGTTGTCGGAAAGTGCTGTAGGCTGCCGGCGGTGACGCACCATCGATGTCTTCGTTGTAGAGCGGCAAATCGCCAATTTCGACGATATTGAGCTTGAGATTGGCCGGCGCCAGGTCCACCAGGGCCCGCGCAACCTTGCGATTGATCGATTCCTTTCTCAAGCTGCCGACCAAAACGGCGATCGTATAGACGTTGCTCATGGCAGATTCTCGACTGTTCGATGGAAAGAGCTTGTAGTTATAGATGACGATTCAACCAGCGGGCGACTGTAAATGGCCGCCCCTGACTATTTTTTTCCTGTAGGAAAACTTACTTCGCCCAAGCACGGTCTACAGAACCGCAAATTGAGTGATTTATCTCCAGAGGTTCTAAGCAGATGGCAGCAGTACTCGTCGGTCAGTTCCATGCAAGAGACGCGGAAGGCCGTGTTTATTCCGTGCATGAGTTCCAGGATTCCACCCCGCCGGCAGACGGCCTCACCGGCTCCGTGCCTGTCAGCACCTATAAGCTGGCCATTGGCGACCGCGTTAACAAGCTCGATGACAACCAGTTCTTGCTGGTGCAATCGAATGTCACCATCGTTCGCGAACCGGATACCTACGTCGCTGGCGTGACGCAAACCACCGTCGCCTCATAACCGCGTGTTATGAGCTGAAGTCATATGGGCAGACTTGGGTTAGGATTCAGCCACTGGCTCCCCACCTGCTGAACATGGACTTCACGCATGCGTTTACGTCATATCGAAGTGATCCAGGCGCTCTTGCAGACCGGTCATCTGGGTACCGCAGCCGAATGGCTGCAGTTGCCAGTGGCCGAGGTTGAACGCACGCTGCGTGACGCTGAGGATCAGTTGGGTTTCATGCTGTTTTCCAGCGTGCGTGGACGCTTGCAGGCCACTCGCGAGGCGCGGGAGTTGCAACTCGAGATTGCCCACGTCTACGACGCGCTCGAACCGGTCCAGCGTCTGGCTAACAGCCTGAAACAATATCAGGCGCCGCCGCTTCGAATCATCTGCACACCGCCCCTGGCGCAGCAGCTATTGCCACAGAGCATCGCGGCGCTTCGCCGACGCTTGCCCGACGCGCCTTGCACCCTCCTGAGCCAACCTACCCGCGACATCGTCAAAAGCCTGCTGCTGCGCGAAAGCGATTTGGGGTTGAGCCTGCATGATCCCGATCACGCCGACATACATTGCCAGGTGATCGCCCAAGGCAAGCTTCAGTTACTGGCGCCGCATGGCTGGCTGCAACCGAAGCAGAAATACATCTCGTTGCAGGATCTGGCGGGCCAGTCGATGGTGGGGCTGGAAGGTCATGATCCGTTAAGCCCGGCGCTCGATCACAAACTGCATGCCTTGCGCCCTGCCCCGCTCATTCAGATCCGGGTACAGACTCATCAGATGATGCGCAGCATGGTCGAGGCCGGTGAAGGCCTGGCCATCGTCGATCCTTTCACCGCCCTCGGCGCCAGGTCGGCTGGACTGGATGCCTGCCCACTGGCGCCTGCCGTGCCGATCAGCCTGTATGCCCTGACCCTGAAGAACGGCGGCCCATCACCGGCCGTTCAGGCACTGCTGGACATCGTCACGGAACAAGCCGCGGCGATGCTGGCGAGCTAAGCGGGTTTTCCAGCGGGTTCTCAAACAATCGATACCAGAACAGCGCCACTTCGGCGGTGTTCGGGTCGATGCCGCGATAGCGCAGATGATCGATCCCACCTATCACGTAACCACTGCGCTCGTAGAGCCGGCAAGCGCCCAGGTTGTTGTTCTGGGTTTCGAGCATGATGCCCGGCAGTTTCTTTTTGCGACTCCAGAATTGCGCCACATCCAGCAGCGCCTTGGCCACGCCATGTCGCCGCGCCGGTGCATGCACTGCCAGCTCGTCGATATGGGCAAAGCCGTTCCAGTTGGTGCTGACCACCAAATGGCCCACCGGCTCGTCATCGAGATAGGCCATGAAAATGGCGCTGTCCGCCGCGTCACGGAAGCTGCTGAACTCCTCGGGGTCAATGCCGTAGCACTTGCGATAAGGCGTGATCGGTGTCACCCGCCACTGCTCCACCGGTTTGCCGATTTCGGGCGCGCCATAGGCCGCGACTTCAAAACTGAAATCGCTGCCCCAGATGTAAGCGGCGAAGCCGTCGTCGGCAACTCGCACCGACAGCCCTGGGTATTTTGGATTCATGAGCGGTTGCATACTGGGAAAGGTCCTCATTCCTTGATGCAATCGACGGTGTAATGCCGTCCATTGCCCTCGTCTTCGTGTTGCAAGCCGTGCACATCAGCGACAAACCCTGGGAAGCTGCTGTCGAATGTACGGGCAAACGCCAGGTAATCGATAATCGAGCGGGTCGACTGGGTGAAACGCTCGCCAGGCATGATCAATGGGATCCCCGGCGGGTATGGCACCAGCATCACGGCAGCGATCCGCCCATCCAGAGCATTGATCGATACCGCCTCAACGTCACCACGCACTAATTGATCATAGGCGTCAGCCGGCTTCATGGCGACTTCCGGGAGCACCGTGTACATGCGCTTGAGGTGTTTGGCCGTGGCATTGCTGCGATAGCAGGCATGCAGTTGATCGCAAAGATCGCGCAACCCCATGCCTTGATACCGAGCCACGTTCTGTTGCGCCACACAGGGCAGGCAAGTCGCCAGACTGACGTTGGCGTCGTAGCTGCGCTTGAACTCCAGCAACTCGGTCAGCAGCGTGCTCCACTTGCCCTTGGTGATGCCCATGGAAAACAGCACCAGAAACGAGTACAGCCCGGTCTTTTCGACCACCAGCCCACGCTCCCAGAGGAATTTGCTGACCACTGCCGCCGGAATCCCGCGCGCGCTCAAGGCGCCGCCAGCGGTCAAGCCAGGCATCACCAACGTGACCTTGATCGGATCGAGCAGCACGTAGTCATCGGTTACACCGCCGAAGCCGTGCCAGTCAGCATCTGGCTGCAGCAGCCAGTCTTCGGTCACCACGCGATCAATGCCTTCGACCGACGGCGGCTGCCAGATGGAAAACCACCAGTCATCGGCGGCGATGTGCTGTCTCAGATTGGCCAGGGCCCGCCGAAAACTCAGGGCCTCATCAAACATTTCCTGCAACAGCGACCGCCCGGCCGGCCCTTCCATCATGGCCGAGGCCACATCCAGTGAAGCGATGATGCTGTACTGCGGCGACGTGGAGATGTGCATCATGAACGCTTCGTTGAAGCGGTCGCGGTCCAGCTGCCGCGCGCCGCCGTCCTGGACGTGAATCATCGAGGCCTGACTGAACGCGGCCAACAATTTGTGGGTGGAGTGGGTGGTGAACACCAGCGGGCTGTCTTCGCTGCGGGAAGTGCCCATGCCGTAGCGCCCGGCGAAAAACTCGTGAAACGCCGCATAGGCATACCAGGCCTCATCGAAATGCAGCACTTCGACGCTATTGCCCAGGTTCTGCTTGATCAGCTCGGCGTTGTAGCAGAGACCGTCGTAAGTCGAATTGGTCACCACCGCGAGTTTGACCTTCGGCTCACGTCCCTTTGTCAGCGGGCTGGCGTCGATTTTGGCCTGAATCGATTCGCGGCTGAATTCGCTCAGCGGGATCGGGCCTATGATCCCCAGTTCATTGCGCTCCGGGCACAAATACAGCGGGATAGCGCCGGTCATGATGATCGAATGCAGTACCGACTTGTGGCAGTTGCGATCCACCAGCACCAGGTCATCGCGAGCCACCATGGAATGCCAGACGATCTTGTTGGCGGTCGAGGTGCCATTGATCACGAAAAAGGTGTGATCAGCCCCGAAGTTACGGGCCGCGCGGGCTTCCGCTTCTTCCAGCGGGCCGGTGTGATCCAGCAGCGAACCGAGCTCCGGCACCGACACCGACAAATCCGAGCGCAAGGTGTTTTCGCCGAAGAACTGGTGAAATGCCTGACCGACCGGGCTTTTGTGATAAGCCACGCCGCCGCCGTGCCCAGGCGTGTGCCAGGAGTAATTGGAGTCGGCCGTGTGCTGAACCAGCGCTTTGAAAAACGGTGGCAACAGACCATCCAGGTATTTACGCGCGGCGCGGGCGACCTGCCGGGCCAGGAACGGCACGGTGTCTTCGAACAGATAAAGGATGCCACGCAATTGATTGAGTTCATCCATTGCATCGGCGGGTGCGTTTTCCAGGGTTACCTGCTCCCCCAGGGCGAAGATCGGCAAATCCGGGGCACGCACTCGTGCAAGACCAATCAATTCGGCCATGTTCTGTAACAAATGGGAGTGAGCGCTGGCGTCTTCGGAGGCGATCAACATGCAGGAAAGACCGTGATGGGTCGACGCGACCAGACGCCCTTCGGTGTAATCCACTGCCGAGACAATGCTGAAGCCTTCCTGCTCCAGCTCCCGGGCGATGCCACGCACGCGATCACCGGCGACCGTGTCGGCCTTGATGTCGCGGTGGACGATCAGGACCGGAAATTTCAAATCTTTATACATGAGGCTCAGTGTCCTGAGGCGGCGGGCCGTGGCCTGCCAATAACCTCAGGGTAGAGGGTTCGAGCGCATGTGGCGAGCGCGACGCCCCGAAGCGGGACGGTGGGTGCACCCTAATGTCGCATGATTGCACGCCCCGTAGCAGCTGCCGAAGGCTGCTACTAAGCTAAGCCTGAGCCTTGGCCTCGGCCAGTTGCTGCCACAGCGATGGGGCGCCAGCGGATTTAGCGATAGCTTCCAGACGCGCCATGTGTCGGGCCAGATCGTCTTCGCTGGCGCGCAGGATCCGCGTCGGCTGGCGATCGGCGGGCAGGCGCCGGATTTCGGTAGCCGAGTTGTCGGCGCCTTCACCGGAACCATTGCCATCGGAGGCATTACCCGCCAGCGACAAGCTGGTCTGGCCGCCCGTCATGGTCAGGTAGACGTCGGCGAGAATCTCGGAGTCGAGCAAGGCGCCGTGCAGTTCACGACCGGAGTTGTCGACGCCATAGCGTTTGCACAAGGCGTCGAGACTGTTGCGCTGCCCCGGGTGACGTTCCCGGGCCATCATCAGGGTGTCGAGGATCGAGCAATGCTGGGTGATATCCGCACGATCGTGCTGACCCATCAGGGCGAATTCGTTGTTGATGAAGCCAACGTCGAACGCCGCGTTATGGATGATCAGCTGCGCGCCCTTGATGAATTCGAAGAACTCATCGGCCACTTCCGTGAAACGCGGCTTGCCCACCAAAAACTCGTTCGTGATGCCGTGGACGCCGATGGCGCCTTCATCACTCTCACGATCCGGTTGCAGGTAAACGTGGAAGTGCCGGCCCGTCAGGCGCCGACCGATCAACTCGACACAACCGATTTCGATAATCCGGTGGCCGTCGGTCACCGGCATGCCGGTGGTTTCGGTATCGAGTACAACGGATCTGGTGGCCATCAGTGCTCAGCTCTCAACGGGTCATTCGTGCAAAAGCGGCGATGTTAACACGCTCGCCGGGGTCTTTCAGGTACACCGCGTCGCGGCCATCGCGAGCAGGCTCGCTCCCACACTTGATCGTTGCTGGGCACAAATTCTGCCTTCACTGAAGATCTAATGTGGGAGCGAGCCTGCTCGCGAATGGCGGCGACGCGGTACATCGGCAGAGTCGAAATCAGGCCTGCTTGTAACCGCGAACTTCATCCACGCCACGGTTGGCGAGTTGATCCGCACGCTCGTTGCCGTGATGGCCAATGTGCCCGCGCACCCATTTCCAGGTGACGTTGTGGCGATTGACCTGCTCGTCGAGCAACTTCCACAAATCGGCGTTTTTCACCGGCTCTTTCGCTGCTGTTTTCCAGCCGCGCTTCTTCCAGTTGTCCATCCACTCGTTGATGCCTTTCATCACGTACTGCGAGTCGGTGACCAGCAACACGTCGCAAGAGCGCTTGAGCTCTTCCAGGCCGCGGATTGCGCCCATCAGTTCCATGCGGTTGTTGGTGGTGTTGGCTTCGCCGCCCCAGAGTTCTTTTTCAACACCCTTGCACACCAGCAATGCGCCCCAACCGCCAGGGCCAGGGTTGCCTTTGCAGGCGCCGTCAGTGAAGAGTTCTACGCTATCGCTCATGCCAATCTATCCAGAAAATGCGGTGGCTCGTCGATCGGTGACCGACGATGCCCGAGGCCGGGGCAATCCCGGCCGGGAATACAAAAAGTGTTTTACGGCTCGATATGGCGACGGTTGACCTTGGCCATCGGCAATGGAATCAGCTTGCCCATCGGTTCGCGCCGCACCTGGCGGACCGGCCGCAGGCCTACTACGATCTTGCGCGCCACCAATAAATAGAAGCCGCCGCCAGACAATTGCCATTCGCCGGCCTTGCGTTCCCAACCGGCCAGACGGGCTTGCCAGGCGGGTGACGCAATCGGCGGACGATAGCACCCGAAGCGGCGTTTCTCCAGCGCGAAGCCCAGCAGGTTCAGCCAGTCGCTGACCCGGGAGGGGGAAATACAGCGCGCCTTGCGCAAGGCATCATGGGCAAACACATGCCGCAAACCCCAACTGCTCCAGGGATTGATGCCAATGATGACAAGGTGCCCGCCGGGCCGCACGCTGCTGGCTGCTTCACGCAGCAAACCGTGGGGTGACAGGCAGAAATCCAGCCCATGCTGCAACACCACCACATCGGCCGCGTGCTCGCTTAAAGGCCAGGCCTGCTCTTCGCAAACAATCTCGACCCCCGGCAAGGGTGCGCCAAGCCGCACATTGCGCTGCACCTGCGGCGCCGAGGGCGGTGTCTGGGCCGACGGACCGTAATGCACCAGATAGCCGCCAAAAAAACGCCCCAGCTCGCCTTCGAGCATGCGCCGTTCTTCATCCAGCAAAAATTGCCCGAGAGGGCCGGACAGCCACTCACGTGCCGCGCTGATCAACGCCAGCCAGTCAGGATCGGCCTGAGCGAACGCTTTATCGGTCATTGCATTCTCCAACGCGCCAGGAAGCTCTAAGATGCACCATTGTTTTCCGCTTGGCGAATCCGACGATGATACAGATCAGTGCCCTGCCCGCCTTTACCGACAACTACATCTGGTTGTTACAAGATCCCCTTTCCCGGCGCTGTGCAGTGGTCGATCCGGGCGATGCCGCGCCAGTGCTGGCCTGGCTCAAGGCCAACCCGGAATGGGTGTTGAGCGATATTCTGATCACTCATCACCATCATGATCATGTCGGTGGTGTCGAGCAGCTGAAAAAAGCGACAGACGCGCAAGTCTATGGCCCCGCCAGCGAAACCATCCCGGCGCGGGACATTGCCCTCAAGGACAACGACCGAATCAGTGTGCTGGGCTGTGACTTTGACGTCATTGCCGTACCCGGCCACACCCTGGGTCATATCGCCTTCTATCATCACGGGCTGCTATTTTGCGGTGACACCCTGTTCGCCGCCGGTTGTGGGCGGTTGTTTGAAGGGACACCCGAACAAATGTACACCTCGCTGACACGCCTCGCGGCGCTTCCTGAAGAGACGCGGGTCTACTGCACGCATGAATACACCCTGAGCAATCTGCGCTTCGCCGCGGCGGTCGAACCGGGCAACACCGATACCGCGGCTCGCCTCGAAAAAGTCACCCGCGAACGGGAAGCCGGAATCATCACGCTGCCTTCCAGCATCGGCCTCGAAAAGCTGACAAACCCGTTTTTGCGTACTGGCGAAACATCTGTTAAAGAAAAAGCGGACGAACGGACGGGTACCAATAACCGGGCTCCGAGTGCGGTTTTTGCTGCCCTACGCGCTTGGAAAGATAAGTTCTAAGTAGTTTGCGTAAGGGTCCAAAAATTCTGAATGGTTGACCGCAGGGGGTACGCTTTCTAGAATCGCCCGACATTTTTGCCCGGAACTTACTTCCAGCCAATGTCGTCATCTATTCGTAAAGCCATCAATTCAGACGCATTGACCCGCCTGGCTCAAGCCATCGCGGTGGCTGTGTCCGCCACATTGGCGGGCTGCTCGAGCCATGTTCCGCAAACCGACGCGGCACACACGCCGAACATCGCGGCTCGAGCCAAGCAAAAACCTGTATGGCTCAGCGAAAAACCAAGCCCGCAATTAGCCCAGGATGTCTGGGAGCGCATGCGCCAGGGCTTCCAGTTGCAGGACGGCCTGGGCGTCAACCCGCGCATCGAACAACAGCGCCTGTGGTTCGCCAGTAATCCGTCCTTTCTCGAAAACGCCGGCGAACGCGGCAGCCTGTACATTCACTACATCATCGAACGCCTTGAAGAACGCAACATGCCGCTGGAGCTGGCGCTGCTGCCAGTGATTGAAAGCGCCTACAACCCGATGGCCTATTCCCGGGCCGATGCAGTGGGTCTTTGGCAATTCATCCCGTCCACCGGGCGTTACTACAACCTGCGTCAAACCCGTTTCTATGATGGCCGTCGCGATATCACCGCCTCGACCACTGCGGCGATGGATTACCTGACCCGCCTGCACGACATGTTCAACGGTGACTGGCTGTTGGCCCTCGCGGCCTACAACGCCGGTGAAGGCACCGTCAGCCGCGCCATCGAGCGTAATGAAAAGCTCGGCCTGCCGACCGACTACTGGAACCTGCCGCTGCCTGCCGAAACCCAGGCCTATGTGCCGAAGCTGCTGGCACTCTCGCAAGTGGTGCTGGCGCCGGAAGCCTACGGGGTGAACCTCAGCCCGATTGCCAACCAACCGTATTTCCAGGTCGTCGAAATCAACCAGCGCATGGACCTGTCCAAGGTTGCCGAGGTGGCCAACATCGACGAAGACGAGCTGTTCCAGCTCAACCCGGCCTTCAAACAGCGCACCACCATCGACGGTCCCCAGCATTTGCTGGTGCCAACGTCCAAGGCACAGTTGCTGACCGCGAGCCTCTCGACCATGCGTCCTGAGGATTTGATCAGCAAGAAGCCGCTCAAACCCGTATTCGAAGGCGCCGACGAATCCGCAGTCGCCAGCGTCAAACGCGCCTACCGCGTTAAGCGTGGCGACAACCTGGGCACCATTGCCAAAGCAAACAAAGTCGATATCAAGGATCTGCAGCGCTGGAACAAACTGTCCGGCAAGGAGCTCAAGGTGGGCCAGACGCTGGTGATGCGGGACACGACCAAACGCAACAGCGGTCGAGTCAACACCGTTGTGGCGGCTAACAGCAAAGCCGACAAAAAGAAGCCGCAGACCCAATACAAAGTCCAGCAAGGCGACTCGCTGTACATGGTCGCCAAGCGCTTCAATGTCGAGATGCAACACCTCAAGCGCTGGAATCCTCGGGTTGGCCAGGCGTTGAAGCCGGGGCAGATGTTGACGGTTTACTCCCCGCACTAAGAGAACCCCCTGATTTCAGGGTTTTTTTTTGCCCGCTAAGCAGCTCAACTCCCTGTAGCAGCTGGCGAAGCCTGCGTTCGGGGGGGGGGGGGGGGTAGGAGCGAGCTTGCTCGCGAAGATGGAACATCCGACACATTTTCTGTGGCTGGACGACCATCGCGAGCAAGCTCGCTCCTACACACAGCCGAACGCAGGCTTCGCCAGCTGCTACAAGGCATCCGCCTGCGCTATTAACAGCGCATTAAGCCCCTGTCTTTTTCCTGTCCAAACAAGCTGTTACTGTACGGTCCATAAAGCCCAAGCCGCCTGGATCGGATCTCTGACTTGAAGCGTCCCCTCCTCCTGCTCCTGATCAGCCTGGCCTTGAGCTCCCCCGCGAGTGCGACGATCAGCGAAAGCCATGGTTACGCGCAATTCGGCACGCTCAAGTACCCGGCCAGATTTACCCACTTCGACTGGGTCAACCCGCAAGCGCCGAAGGGCGGAACGTTGCGGGTGATGGCGTTTGGCACCTTCGATACGCTCAACCCTTACACGCTCAAGGGCTCGAGCCCCGTTTCGACCCCCAATTTCCTGCAATACGGCATCAACGAACTCAACGAACCCCTGATGGTCGGCACCGGTCAGTACGCACCTTCCGGTGACGAACCGACGTCCAGCTATGGCCTGATCGCCCAATCGGTGGAATACAGTGAGGACCGCAGCTGGGTGGTGTTCAACCTGCGCCCCGAAGCACGGTTCCACGATGGCACGCCGATTACCGCGTACGACGTCGCGTTTTCCTACCGCTTGCTGCTCAAGGAAGGTCATCCGCAGTACCGCACCAGTCTTCAGGAGGTGTCGCGGGTCGATATCCTCAACCCCCTGCGCATTCGCTTTGTCTTCAAGCACGCCGGCAATCCGCTGCAGATCCTGCGCCTGGGCGAGTTGCCGGTACTGCCGCAGCATTACTGGAAAGGTCGCGACTTCAAGGCCACCACGTTCGAGCCGCCACTGGGCAGCGGGCCGTATCGCATCACCTCGGTAACGCCCGGACGACAAATCGTATTTGAACGCGTCAAGGATTACTGGGGCAAGGACTTGGCGGTCAATCGTGGCAAGTACAACTTCGATCGCATGGAGGTCGAGTTCTACCGTGACAGCGACGTCGCGTTCGAAGCCTTCAAAGCGGGCGAATTTGACATCTACATCGAACATCAGGCGAAGAATTGGGATAACGGCTACAGCTTCCCCGCCGTCACCCGTGGCGACGTGATCAAGGCACAGATCCCGCATCAGATTCCGACCCAGAGCCAGGGCCTGTTCATGAACAGCCGTCGCCCGACCTTCTCCAACGTCAAGGTCCGGGAAGCCCTGGGGCTGATGTTCGACTTCGAGTGGACCAACCGCACGCTGTTCAGCGGCGCTTACGAACGCGCCTTGAGTTACTACCCCAACAGTGAGTTCTCCGCCACCGGCCTGCCGGTCGGCCAGGAATGGCTGATGCTCAAGCCGTATCGCGAGCAGTTACCCGCCAGGCTGTTCACCGAGCCGTTCAGCCTGCCGCAGACCCAAGGGCGCGGCATCCCCCGGCAAACCCTGCGCAAGGCCGTGAGCCTGCTTGCCGAGGCCGGCTGGAAGCTCAACGGTCAGCGACTGCAGAACACTGCGGGCCAGCCGTTGCAGGTGGAAATTCTGCTGGTCAACCCGAACCTGGAGCGGATTCTTCAACCTTACGTCGAGAACCTCGTGAGCATCGGTATCGACGCGCGGTTGCGCACGGTCGATCGCGCCCAATACAAGCAGCGCCTCGATCAATTCGATTTCGACATGATCCTGATGACCCTCAACCAGACTCTAAGCCCGGGCCTGGAGCAATGGCAGTACTTCCATTCCAGTCAGGTCGGGGTCAAGGGCAGCAAAAACTACGCGGGCATCGCCAACCCGGTGGTCGACCAGTTGCTCGACCAATTACTCGCCGCCCAGACCCGCGATGAACAAGTCGCCGCCGGCAAAGCCCTGGACCGGGTGTTGTTGTGGCAGCACTACATCATTCCCAATTGGTACCTCAATTATCACCGCCTGGCCTACCGCAACCGGTTAGCCTTCGTCACCACGCCGCCCTATACCCTGGGTCTCAGCGCGTGGTGGCTGAAATCTTCGGAGAAAGATCAATGAAAACCGTACGCGCCCTGCTCCTGCAGGCCAGCGGTCTGCTGTTCGCCGGGCTGGCCTGCGCCGCCCCGCAGAATGCCCTGACCCTCTACAACGAGCCGCCGAAATACCCGGCCGACTTCAAGCACTTTGACTACGTGAACCCGGACGCCCCCAAAGGCGGGATCTTCCGTCAGGCCGGTTTCGGCGGCTTCGACAGCCTCAACCCCTTCATCAGCAAGGGCGTCGCGGCCGACGACGTCGGCATGATCTACGACACCCTGGCCAAACAAGGCCTCGATGAACCGTTCACCGAGTACGGACTGGTCGCCGGCAAGATCGAGAAAGCCCCGGACAACAGCTGGGTGCGTTTCTACCTGCGCCCCGAAGCCCGCTTCCACGACGGTCATCCGATACGCGCCGAAGACGTGGTGTTCAGCTTTCAGACCTTGATCAAGGACGGCGCGCCGATGTACCGCGGTTACTACAACGACGTCGATCAAGTGATCGCTGAAGACCCGCTCACGGTGCTGTTCAAATTCAAGCACAACAACAACCGTGAGCTGCCATTGATCCTGGGCCAGTTGCCGGTGCTCCCCAAGCATTGGTGGGCCACGCGCGATTTCACCAAGGGCAATCTGGAAATACCGCTGGGCAGCGGCCCTTACAAGGTCAGCCAGGTGAAGGCCGGGCGTTCGGTGCGTTATGAGCGGGTCAAGGACTACTGGGGCAAGGACCTGCCGGTGAACCGTGGGTTCTACAACTTTGATGTGATGACCACCGACTACTATCGCGACAACACCGTGGCGCTGGAAGCGTTCAAGGCCGGGCAGTTCGATTATTGGCTGGAGATGACCGCGAAGAACTGGGCCAACGCCTACAACATCCCGGCGGTGACCGAAGGCCGGTTGATCAAGGAACAGATCCCGAACGGCAACCCGACCGGCATGCAAGGTTTCGTATTCAACCTGCGTCGCCCGGTGTTCCAGGACGTGCGCGTGCGCCAGGCGCTGACCCTGTTGCTGGATTTCGAATGGACTAACAAGCAACTGTTCAACGGCGCCTACGTGCGCACCCGTAGCTATTTCGAGAACTCGGAGATGGCCGCCACCGGTTTTCCGGACGCCGATCAGCTGGCGATTCTCGATCCGTTCCGCGGCAAGATCCCCGAACAGGTGTTTAGCGAGGCGTTCCAGAACCCGGTGACCGACGCCAGCGGCATGATCCGCACCCAGCAACGCAAGGCCTATCAATTACTGCAAGAGGCCGGCTGGCGGATCGTCGACGACAAGATGGTCGACACCACCGGCAAACCCGTCACCCTCGAATTCCTGCTGGCCCAGACCGAATTCGAGCGTGTGCTGTTGCCGTTCAAGCGCAATCTCAGCGACCTGGGCATCGACCTGGTTATCCGTCGGGTCGACGTTTCGCAATACATCAACCGCGTGCGTTCACGGGACTTCGACATGATCGTCGGCAGCTTCCCGCAGTCCAACTCGCCGGGTAACGAACAGCGCGAATTCTGGATGTCTGCTGCCGCCGACAAACCCGGCAGCCGCAACTCCATGGGTTTGAAGGACCCGGTGGTGGATGAGTTGGTCGAGCAATTGATCAACGCTGACTCGCGCAAAAGCCTGGTGGCCCACGCCCGCGCACTGGACCGCGTGCTGCAATGGGGCTATTACGTGGTCCCCAACTGGCACATCAAGACATGGCGGGTCGCTTATTGGAACCACATCGGCCATCCGAAAATCTCGCCCACGTACGACATCGGTATTGCCACCTGGTGGATCAAACCCAACGTCACGCCGGCGATAGAGATCGAAACCAAACTGCAAGTCGACCCTGCGGGCACGGAGTAATCAGATGCTGGCATATATTTTTCGGCGACTGCTGCTGATCATCCCGACGTTGTTCGGCATTCTGCTGATCAACTTCGTGATCATCCAGGCGGCCCCCGGTGGGCCGGTGGAACAAATGATCGCCAAGCTCGAGGGCTTTGAAGGCGCCACCAGCCGCATCGCCGGTGGCGGCGCCGAAGTCTCTGTGGCCGGGTCCACCTATCGCGGTGCGCAGGGCCTGGACCCGACGCTGGTGAAAGAAATCGAGCACATGTACGGCTTCGACAAATCGGCACCGGAACGCTTGTGGATCATGGTCAAGAACTACGCCACCCTGGATTTTGGCGACAGCTTCTTCCGCGACGCCAAGGTCATCGACCTGATCAAGGAAAAGTTGCCGGTGTCGATCTCGCTCGGGTTGTGGAGCACGCTGATCATGTACCTGGTGTCGATACCGCTGGGGATCGCCAAGGCCACCCGACACGGCAGCCATTTCGACGTCTGGACCAGTTCGTTGATCATTGTCGGTTACGCGATCCCGGCGTTTCTGTTCGCCATTCTGTTGATCGTCGTCTTCGCTGGAGGCAGTTATTTCAACTGGTTCCCGCTAAGGGGCCTGACCTCGAACAACTTCGACGAGCTGAGCATGGGCGCCAAGGTGCTCGATTACTTCTGGCACCTCGCGTTACCCGTGACCGCGCTGGTGATCGGCAACTTCGCAACCATGACCCTGCTGACCAAGAACAGCTTCCTCGACGAAATCAATAAACAGTACGTGGTGACCGCCAAGGCCAAGGGCCTGACCCAGCATCGAGTGCTCTACGGCCATGTGTTCCGCAATGCGATGCTGCTGGTGATCGCCGGTTTCCCTTCGGCGTTCATCGGGATTTTCTTCACCGGCTCGCTGCTGGTCGAAGTGATCTTCTCGCTGGATGGCATGGGCTTGATGAGCTTTGAAGCGGCGATCAACCGTGATTACCCGGTGGTCTTTGGCACGCTGTTTATCTTCACATTGTTAGGGTTGGTGGTGAAATTGATCGGCGACCTCACGTACACCCTGGTGGATCCGCGCATCGACTTCGAAAACCGGGAGCATTGAGATGAACCTGTCCCCGCTCAATCGACGCCGTCTCGAACTGTTTAAAGCCAACAAGCGAGGCTGGTGGTCGTTGTGGCTGTTTTTGGTGCTGTTCGGTGCCAGTCTCGGCGCCGAGTTGATCGCCAACGACAAACCGCTGGTGGTGCACTACGACAACAGCTGGTACTTCCCGGCCCTCAAGCGCTACCCGGAAACCACTTTCGGCGGCGAATTCCCGCTGGAAGCCAACTACAAGAGCCCGTACATCCGCGAACTGCTCAAGGCCAAAGACGCCTGGGTGCTGTGGGCGCCCATTCCGTTCAGCTACCAAAGCATCAACTATGACCTGAAAGTGCCTGCACCCGGGCCGCCCTCGGCCGACAACTTGCTGGGCACTGACGATCAGGGGCGCGATGTACTGGCCCGGGTGATCTACGGCTTCCGGATTTCAGTATTGTTTGCCCTGACGCTGACCATCCTTAGCTCGATCATCGGTGTGATCGCCGGGGCCTTGCAGGGTTTCTATGGCGGCTGGGTCGACCTGGCCGGGCAGCGGTTTCTGGAAATCTGGTCCGGCCTGCCGGTGCTGTATCTGCTGATCATTCTGGCCAGCTTCGTGCAGCCCAATTTCTGGTGGCTGCTGGGGATCATGTTGCTGTTTTCCTGGATGAGCCTGGTGGATGTGGTCCGCGCCGAGTTCCTGCGCGGACGCAACCTCGAATATGTACGCGCGGCCAGGGCGCTGGGGATGCAGAACGGTGCGATCATGTTCCGCCATATTCTGCCCAATGCGATGGTCTCGACCATGACCTTCATGCCGTTCATCCTGACCGGCGCTATCGGCACCCTGACCGCCCTGGATTTCCTCGGCTTCGGCCTGCCGCCCGGCGCGCCGTCTCTCGGCGAGCTGGTGGCGCAGGGCAAATCCAACTTGCAGGCGCCTTGGCTCGGCATGAGCGCGTTTGCCGTGCTGGCGTTGATGTTGAGTTTGCTGGTGTTCATCGGCGAGTCCGCTCGCGATGCCTTCGACCCGAGGAAGTGAAATGAATCAGGACAATCTGATCGAAGTGCGCGACCTGGCCGTCGAATTCGTCGTCGGTGACCGCTGCCAGCGAGTCGTCGAGGGCGTCAGTTTCGACATCAAGCGCGGTGAAACCCTGGCGCTGGTGGGCGAAAGTGGTTCCGGCAAATCGGTCACCGCCCACTCGATCCTGCGTTTGTTGCCCTACCCGCTCGCCCGGCACCCGTCCGGGACCATCGAATATTCCGGGCAAAACCTGCTGAGCCTGAAAGAGAAAACCATCCGCCACATCCGCGGTAACCGGATCGCGATGATCTTTCAGGAGCCGATGACCTCGCTGAATCCGCTGCACTCGATTGAAAAGCAGATCAACGAGGTACTGAGCATTCACAAAGGCCTGGTCGGTAAAGTAGCGACCAAACGTACGCTGGAATTGCTGGAACTGGTCGGTATTCCAGAACCGCATAAACGCCTCAAGGCCCTGCCGCACGAGTTGTCCGGTGGTCAGCGCCAGCGGGTGATGATCGCCATGGCCCTGGCCAACGAACCGGAATTGCTGATTGCCGACGAGCCGACCACCGCTCTGGACGTCACCGTACAGTTGAAAATCCTCGAATTGCTCAAGGAATTGCAGGCCCGCCTGGGCATGGCATTGCTACTGATCAGTCACGATTTGAACCTTGTGCGAAGAATTGCGCATCGCGTATGTGTCATGCAGCGAGGTTGCATCGTCGAACAGGCATCGTGCGAAGAGCTGTTCCGCGCGCCGCAGCATCCGTACACTCGGGAATTGCTGGCAGCGGAGCCCAGCGGCAAGCCGGCGACCAATGTGATTGGCCCGCCCTTGCTGCAAGTCGAGGACCTGAAAGTCTGGTTCCCGATCAAAAAAGGCTTTCTCAAAACCACGGTGGATTACGTCAAAGCGGTAGACGGCATCAATTTCAGCCTGCCCCAGGGCCAGACCCTGGGGATTGTGGGAGAAAGCGGTTCCGGCAAGTCGACACTGGGTTTGGCGATTTTGCGGTTGATTGGCAGCAAAGGCGCGATCCATTTTGAAGGCAAACAGCTAGACTGCCTGACGCAGCAACAGGTTCGACCGCTGCGCCGGGAGATGCAGGTGGTGTTTCAGGACCCGTTTGGCAGCCTGAGCCCGCGGATGTCCGTCAGCCAGATCGTTGGCGAAGGCCTGCGGATCCATAAGATGGGCACCGAGGCGGAACAGGAACAAGCGATTATTGCGGCACTCAAGGAGGTAGGCCTGGATCCGGAAACCCGGAACCGCTACCCCCACGAATTTTCCGGCGGGCAACGGCAGAGAATCGCCATTGCCCGGGCACTGGTGTTAAAACCGGCGTTGATTCTGCTGGACGAGCCGACTTCGGCCCTCGACCGGACAGTGCAACGCCAAGTGGTGGAGCTACTGCGTTCACTGCAAACCAAGTACAACCTGACGTACCTGTTTATCAGCCATGACCTGGCTGTCGTCAAAGCGCTGAGCCACCAGCTGATGGTGGTCAAGCATGGCCAAGTGGTCGAACAGGGAGACGCGCAAAGTATCTTTGCCGCCCCCCAACATCCGTATACACAGCAGTTGCTGGAAGCCGCTTTTCTGGCACCAGCCACTGCGCAATAACCTGAAAGAGAGGAGCAACACATGGGTTTTCTCGCCGGTAAGCGCGTACTGATCGTCGGTGTCGCCAGCAAGCTGTCCATCGCATCCGGCATCGCTGCCGCCATGCATCGCGAGGGCGCTGAGCTTGCCTTCACTTATCAGAACGACAAACTGAAAGGTCGTGTCGAAGAGTTCGCACAAAGCTGGGGTTCCAACCCGGACCTGTGCTTCCCGTGCGACGTGGCCAGCGATGAAGAAATCGCCAAGGTCTTCGTCGAGCTGGGCAAGAAGTGGGACGGCCTGGATTGCATCGTGCACTCCGTTGGCTTCGCGCCGGGCGACCAACTGGACGGCGACTTCACTGAAGCCACCACCCGTGAAGGTTTCCGCATCGCTCACGACATCAGCGCCTACAGCTTCGTGGCCCTGGCCAAGGCTGGTCGCGAAATGATGAAAGGCCGCAACGGCAGCCTGCTGACCCTGTCGTACCTGGGCGCCGAGCGCACCATGCCAAACTACAACGTCATGGGCATGGCCAAGGCTTCCCTGGAAGCTGGCGTGCGTTACCTGGCCGGCTCCCTGGGCCCGGACGGCACCCGCGTCAACTGCGTATCGGCTGGCCCGATCCGCACCCTCGCGGCTTCCGGCATCAAGAACTTCCGCAAGATGCTGGCCGCCAACGAAGCGCAAACGCCGCTGCGTCGCAACGTCACCATCGACGAAGTCGGCAACGCCGGCGCGTTCCTGTGCTCGGACCTGGCGTCCGGCATCAGCGGTGAAATCATGTACGTGGACGGTGGCTTCAACACCACGGCCATGGGCAGCCTCGAAGAGTAATCTTCGGCTAGCCAACTAAAAAACCCGCCTCTTCAGGCGGGTTTTTTTATGGCCGATCCCTTGTAGGAGCGAGCTTGCTCGCGATGGGCGTTAACGATAACGCGGCGCCCCTGATTTACCGAGGTGTGCCGACCACCATCGCGAGCAAGCTCGCTCCTACAGGGGGTTGGTGTTTAGTCAGCTTTGGGTCAGGCAGTTAGCAAATAGCTGCTGGATCGGCTGTGTACGCTGGCTGTAGCGCTGTAACAGGACGATCTCACGGTTGAACGTCAGTTCGCCCAAGCGGATGATTCTGACCTTCGCGCCATACTCGAGCCACAACCCGGCTTCGGGAAGTAAGGAGATACCCAGGCCGCATTCGACCATTTTCACAATGGCTTCCAGCTCATCCAGCTCCAGGGCTACTTGCACATCGATGTGCTGTTCGCGCAAAAACCGTGTCACCAGGCGTCCACCGAATGAATTACGGTCGTAGCGCACATGCGGATGCTGTGCCAGCAACTGCAAGGGGTCATCACCTTCGAGGTTCGCCGGCACAATCAACACGAACGGTTCCCGGCGAATGACCTGCGCCGACAGCTCCTTGGGCAACTCGAACGGCGGTTTGATCAGAATCGCCAGATCCACCTCCCCGGTGTCGACCTGGCTCAACAAGTTCAGTGAGACGCCGGGCACCAGTTTCGCCTCCAGCAACGGCGCTTGTTGCCGTAATCGAACCAATGCTTGCGGCAACAACCCTGTCTGCGCCGTCGCCACGGCGCCGATTTTCAACTCGCCACGGTATTCGCCAACGTCATCGCAGACGGCCATTCGGCTGAAGGTTTCCAGCATGTCCCTGGCCATCGGCAATGCCCGTTGCCCCGCCGCATTGAGAATCGCCTGACGCCCGGTGCGGTCGAACAGCCGAATACCCAATGCGTGCTCCAGATTGCGCATCTGCGCGCTGACTGCCGACTGAGTCAGGCCGATGTGCATTCCGGCCGCCGCGAAGGTGCCGTAACGGGTGACGGCGATGAAGGTCTTCAATTCCCGCAACATGGCGTTCTCGATCAATCGAAATAATTTGTGCTCGACGCAAAAACTATCGTCTTTCAATCAAAAAGCACAGCGCTAAACTCAGCCCATCGACCGACAACTGCGAGGCAATTCGATGCAACTCTCTCCTTTTCATTTGGCCATCCCGGTGTATGACCTGGCGGCTGCGCGCAGTTTCTATGGTGAAGTGTTCGGTCTGGAAGAAGGCCGCTCCAGCGACCATTGGGTCGATTTCAACTTTTTCGGTCATCAACTGGTGATTCATCTCGCGCCAAAAAATGCCTCGCAAGAAGCGGCTCACACCAACGCCGTGGATGGCCACGACGTGCCGGTGCCGCATTTCGGCGTGGTATTGGGCATGGCGCAGTGGGAAGCGTTGGCCGAGCGGTTGCAATCGCTGAAGACGCGTTTCGTGATTGAACCGGGGATTCGTTTCAAGGGGCTGGTGGGCGAGCAGGCGACGATGTTTCTGTTCGATCCGTGCGGCAATGCGCTGGAATTCAAGGCGTTCAAGGATATTGAGCAGTTGTTTGCCAAATAGTGTTATCCGCACGACCGCCTTCGCGAGCAGGCTCGCTCCCACAGTGGGTTTGTGTTGCATACAAATTTATGTAATCACAGAAAATCAGTGTGGGAGCGAGCCAGCTCGCGAAGGGGCCCGCCGACTCAACACCACACTAGTGGCTCATTACCCTCTCTGCCTCATCTAAAAGCTCTTCAACCGAACCATGAAGAACCGGGTCATATTCGATCTGCCCAATGCTGAAACGAATCTCATACCCGCGATGCGCGATGGCATTGCGCTCATCGAGCATTTCTTCAAGGCGCGCCTTGATTGCGCTGACTTCCACTGAAGCGGACCCTATGAGCAAGGCCACGAAGGTGGCACCGTCCAGCCGCCCGACCACATCGCTTTCCCGAAAGCCGATGCGCAGCACATCGGCAAAGGTTTTCAGCGCGTTGTCGCCCTCGGTGCGGCCGAACAGGTAATTGATGCGCTTGAACTCGTCGAGGTTGAAGAACAGCAGCGTCGCCGGCCTGCCCAGTTGTTGGCAGGCGTCCAGGCCCAATTGAGCCAAGGCAATGAAACCGTGCCGATTGGGCAGCAGCGTCAGCTCATCCATGCTCGCCATCTGCACCCCGATCAACGCTTGCTCGGCTTTGCGGGCCAGATCGCGCAGCAGCTCGCGCTCCTGTTGTGGCGTCCCTACACGTACACCTGATTTGTGCGGTTTGCCTGAGATCAGCATCACATACTCCATGGGTGGGTATGTTGTTTAGAGTCCTCGATACCGGGTTTGACTCCCTGTCTACGGGCCGTTGGTCAGCTTCCCGTCACCGGGCACGGCCCACCGGCCTCCGCCCAGAGCTTGAATTGAGTCACGAAAATGTCGTGCGGCACCGGCACCGGCGCGCGATTGCCGCCTGGGTTCCAGCCCCACAGCACCAGTTTGTCGTCGCTCACATGTTTGATCAGCGCCGCGAAATCGCGGTCGCCGTTGCTGGAGTGGTCCTTGATCAGGGCACACAACCTGTCGGCCGGCAGGCCGATCCAGGCCATTTTGTGCGCAGCCGGCGGCAGGCCCCAGTGCGGCGCTCCCGGTGCGGCATGAGGGCCGTAACTGGCCGGCGGGTTGTTTTCGGCGTGGCAGGTGGCACAGGGCAATCCGGCGGCGCCCTTGCCATCCATGCCACGCACCACGTTCATCGCATGGGGAATGCCCGCGTCGAACTGCAACGGCGAATCACCGGGGATATGGCAGTTCTGGCAGCGCGGGCTCTGGAAGACTTTCTGCACGATGTCGAAAGCCTTCAAGGCTTCCTTATCGTCAGCTAACACTTCCGAGGCGTAGACCGCGAGGCCGACCAACACCACCGCACCCAGAATCAGATGGCGTCTCATCTCACACCCCCGACAGTTGCAAGGGCAGTTCCCGCAAGCGCTGCCCGGTCAGGGCAAACACCGCGTTGGCGACTGCTGGCGCTGTGGGTGGGACACCGGCTTCGCCGATGCCGCCGGACCTTTCGGTGCTCGGCACGATATGCACTTCGACCACTGGCATTTCGTTGAGCCGCAGGACCTGATAGTCGTGGAAATTGGATTGCACCACCTGACCGTCCTTGAAGGTCAGCTTGCTGTGCAAGGTGAATCCGAGGCCGAAGGTGATGCACGACTCCATTTGTGCCGCGATGCTCATCGGGTTGACCGCAATCCCGCAATCCACCGCACACACCACCCGGTGCACGCGGATCGCCAGGTTGTCCTGGGATACCTCGGCAACGTGGGCCACGTAACTACCGAATGACTCATGCACCGCCACACCCAACGCATGGCCGTCCGGTAACGGCGCGTTCCAGTTGGCTTTCTCCACCGCCAGATTCAGCACACCCAAGTGCCGCGGATGCGCCTTGAGTAAGGTTCGTCGGTATTCCACCGGATCTTTGCCGGCCGCCTCGGCCATTTCATCGATCAGCGATTCCATGACGAAACCGGTATGAGTGTGCCCCACCGACCTTAGCCACAACACGCTGATCCCGGTTTTTGGTGAGTGCAATTCCACCTGATGATTGCCCAGGTCTTCGAGGTAAGGGCTGTCGGCGACGCCTTCGACCGAGGTTTTGTCGACGCCGTCCTTGACCATGGTTGCAGCAAACGCAGTGCCGTCCATGATCGACTGCCCGACCATCATGTGTTTCCAGGCAATGGGCATACCGTCGGCCCCCAGCCCGATGCGTGCCTGATGCAGGAAGGCCGAGCGGTAATAGCCACCGCGAATGTCGTCCTCCCGCGACCACACCGTTTTCACCGGCGCGCCCGCAGCCTTGGCCACCTGCACCGCTTCAGCGACAAAATCCGAGGTCGGATTGGCCCTGCGGCCGAATCCGCCACCGAGAAATTCGGTATGAATCTTGACCTGCTCAGGTTTGAGCCCGGTAATTTTCCCTGCAATCATTTGATCCAGCGTCTGAAACTGGGTGCCCGTCCAGATTTCGCAGGTGTCCTTGCTGATGTTCACCGTGCAATTGAGCGGTTCCATCGGCGCGTGGGCCAAATACGGCACGCTGTACTCGACGTCGATCGTCTTGACCGCCTTGCCCAGTGCGGCAGTGACATCGCCCGCCTTGCTGGCCGAAATGCCCGGCGTGGCGGCGAGTGCGCGGAAGCTTTCCAGTAGCTTCTGACTGTCGAGCCCGGTGTTCGGCCCCAGATCCCACTCGATTTTCAGCGCGTCGCGCCCCAGCTTCGCGGCCCAGTAATGATCGGCAATCACCGCCACCCCGGTGGGCACCTGCACGACTTTGTGCACGCCCGGAATCTCTAGCGCTTCGGCGCCTTCGAAGGATTTGACGCTGCCACCGAACACCGGCGAGCGCGCGACCGTGGCAGTCATCAGCCCGTCGAACTGCACGTCCATGCCGAACTTGGCGCGGCCGGTGATTTTCTCCGGTGTGTCCAGGCGCTTGGTCGGTTTGCCGATGAGTGTCCAGTCCTTGGACTCCTTGAGCTTGATCGAGGCCGGAGCAGGCACCGGCAGCTTGCCAGCGTCATCGGCCAGATCACCGTAAGAGGCGCGATGGTCACCGGCAATGACCACGCCTGACTCGGTATGGATCTCGGAGGGCGCGACGTTGAAGCGCTTGGCGGCCGCATCGATCAGCATCAAACGCGCCGCCGCGCCGGCCTGGCGGTAGCGGTCAAACTCCATCCAGGTCGACGTCGAGCCACCGGTGATCTGCATCCCGCCAAATGCGGGCAGCCCGTAGTCAGCGGCCGAAGCGGGCGCGTGTTCGACGCGGATTTTCGACCAGTCGGCCTCCAGCTCTTCGGCAATCAGCATGGTCAGACCGGTCCAGATACCCTGCCCCATCTCCGAATGGCCAA
Source organism: Pseudomonas sp. ASL7 (assembly GCF_056680375.1). Classification (NCBI taxonomy): domain Bacteria; kingdom Pseudomonadati; phylum Pseudomonadota; class Gammaproteobacteria; order Pseudomonadales; family Pseudomonadaceae; genus Pseudomonas; species Pseudomonas sp. ASL7. The sequence goes on from NZ_CM155279.1 coordinate 1,989,514, forward strand.
GCAGCACCGTGACGCTGTTGTCATTGCCGATTCGCAAAAAGGCATTGGGCGCGAACACGTTGCCTTGATTCTCGGCGCCTTGGGCAAAGCGATGGGCGCCGGGAATGACGAACGCCACCACCAGACCACTGCCCAACAGCGCACTGCCCTTTAGAAATCCCCGACGCGACAGACGATTGATGCTGTTCATTGCTCAGTCTCCATCAACCAACGTGGCATCAACCGATCTCGGCGGCCCGTTTGACTGCGGCACGAATTCTTGGGTAGGTGCCGCAGCGGCAGATGTTGCCGGAGAGCGCCTGATCGATGTCGCTGTCGGTGGGTTTGGGGATTTTCGCGAGCAGCGCCGCGGCCGACATGATTTGCCCTGACTGGCAGTAACCGCACTGGACCACATCGAGTTCGGCCCACGCTTGCTGCACCGGGTGCGAACCATCGGTGGACAGGCCTTCGATGGTGAGGATTTTCTGCCCATTGGCTACCGCCGTGGCCGGCGTGATGCAGGAACGCAGTGGCGCACCATCGACGTGTACGGTGCAGGCGCCGCACTGGGCCATGCCACAACCGAATTTGGTGCCGGTGAGGTGTGCGACATCGCGCAGGACCCAGAGCAGCGGCATGTCTGCGGGGACATCCAGCTCCTGATCCTTGCCGTTAATGTTGAGGGTCAGCATTGCGAATTTCCTCAGACTCACGGTGACGCCGTTTTTGTTTTGGTAGGAGCGAAGCTTGCTCGCGAAGAACGTTAATGCGGTGTGTCAGGACTGACGCCTTCGCGAGCAAGCTTCGCTCCTACAAGGCCGGCTTATCCTTTCAGCTAAGCGCAAATTACCGGGCGAGACCGGTTCATCGACCACCGGTCACACAATGAAGGCGAACTGGATTGCTTTGTAGCAGCTGTCGAGCCTGCGAGGCTGCGTTCGGCGACGAAGTCGTCGTGAAATCAGACCCCGCGGTGCGTCAGGAAAATCGCGTTCGCAGGGTTTACGACGACTTCGTCGCCGAACGCAGCCTCGCAGGCTCGGCAGCTGCTACATACAGCGGGTTTTGCAACCGTTTGTACCGTTGAGTTCGGCGTTGTACCTGTACTTCCCCAGTCGCACGCAGACGCAACCGAAACTGCGCCTTTATCGACATGGCGACGCAGTGGATCGCGGACCAGGGCGGTTTGCGGCGCTAGACCCGCGGTTTGAGCAAGATCCCGGTGTAATGCGCCAGGAACAGGGCAAAAGCCCCACACCAAAGCAACGCCGACAACCCCAATCCAACCGCGGAAAACGGCACGAGAAACACCCGGCACACACCCGCGATCGACACCAAGGCAAAACCGAAAATAATCCCTTTCGAAGGCTGCAACACTCGCCCGGTATGGCCCAGGCTGACCCGCGCAATCATCGCCAGGATCAGCCCGCCAATGCCACCCACCGCCAGCGAATGCGTCACGAGACTTTGTTGCGGCATGACGCCTGCGTGCCACAGCGCCATGGCCAATGTCGCCAGCACCAACCAGACGTAAGCCAGATACAACGACCAGAGCAGCGGCACACGCCAGATGCCCCGGTCATGCCAGCGCCACAGGCGCAGTAGATGCAACGCGCTCATCAATAGAAACAGCACCGCCAGCCAACGCCGGGGGACGTCGTTCAGACCGGCGGCAAACGATACCGCTGCCAGTAAGCCGCTGATCAATAGGGCCTTGGTTGGCCATGGATTCGCCGCGGGTGCGGCGGGACGGTTCAAGCCACGTTGAATGAAGAAGGGTATCACCCGCCCGCCAATGACACTCATCAGCGCCCCCACCAACCACAATGCCGCCAGTACCCCCCGCCGTTGCAGGCCGGTGTCATCCGTCGATAGCCCCCACAAGGTCATCGCCTGACAGCCGGCCAGCAGCGCGACCATCAGCAGGATCGGGTAATTGTCGCGTTTGCCGGACGCCACCAGATCCCGCCCCAGCATCCAGGCCAGCAACGGCAGAAAAGGCATCTGCAACAGCAGCAACAACGCCGCCGGTAGTGGCATCAGCCATGCCAGTCTGGCCACCAGCCACACCAGCAGCAGCCCGATCAGCGGCCAGCCCTGGAGCCCCGGACGCCCCGTCCAGTTTGGCACTGCCGTCAGCAGGAACCCGGCGATGATGGCAGTGGCGAACCCGAATGGCATCTCATGTCGATGCCAGGACAGCATCCCGCCGATGGGTTGTGCGCTGGGTAAACGGCCGTACAACCAAAGCGCCCAGATCGCCACCGCAATGGCCGCGAACCCGGCGCCGGCGAGAAAGAAAGGCCGAAAACCGAGACTGAAGACGGGTGCGGCAGCGAACTTGCGCATCAGGCCATTGCCCCGACCAGGTTTGGGCTCAACCGATGCTGGGACAGCAGACGCATGACGTAGCCGATTTTGAGCAGGGTTGGCCCGATGATGGTCATGGCGTGCATCGACACCAGCGCGACGATAGGCAGGTGACCCGCGTAGACGTAAGCACCGTAGATGCCAGCCAACAGCATCGCCAGGCCAACGCCCAGCACTCGGCTCGACAGACGCAGAACGTTCTGAGGATTGCTGAAGAAATCGAACATTTTCCGTACTCCTGAAGCAGTTCAGTTGTACGTGTGACGTATCAAGTGTCGTGCCAGTTATTGAACCCTTGTAAATCAAGGCCCTGACATCACTCGATGTCAAAACGACCACTCCCAGAAATGGTCGTTATGACTCCATCAGTAGTCATATCGACTTAACTGAACGGGATTAATCCGCCGCATTTGTCGATCTACGGTACGGCCAGATGACCAGAGCCTGACTACGCTGAAGGTCCGGCATGCGTAACCCGTAGAGGAGCACCACCATGCAACGCGTTCAAAAACTGACTCCCTGCCTCTGGTTCGACGATCAGGCTGAAGCAGCGGCAACGTTTTATTGCTCGATCTTCGATCACTCGAAAATCACCGCCATTACCCACTACGGCAAGGCTGGCCAGGAAACTCATGGCCGGCCAGCAGGCTCGGTCCTGACGGTCAGTTTCGAACTGGATGGGCAGCCGTTCACCGGCCTCAATGGCGGCCCTGTATTCAAGTTCAGCGAAGCGATCTCGTTTCAGGTCAATTGCCAGACCCAGGATGAAGTCGACCATTTCTGGGGGGCACTGTCCGCTCATCCGCAGAACGAGCAATGCGGTTGGCTCAAGGACAAATTCGGCCTGTCGTGGCAGATCGTGCCGATCGCAATGATGGACATGCTGAAAGACCCGGACACGGCAAAATCCCAGCGCGCCATGCAAGCAATGATGCAAATGAAAAAACTCGATATTGCCACGTTGCAACGAGCCTTTAACGGTGAGAGCTAATACACTCCTGTGCTCGCCGGCCGAGGATACTGACGATGAAGCACACTGTTGCCAAGGATGCTGACAAAGCCCCGCGCTTCTGGCGCGACGACGCCCTGCCCTTCATCGAAGCCCGGTCCATCGCCGATGGACGCGAGGTCTGCTACACCCGGCATTCCCACGCGCACTTTTCCATCGGTGCAATCACCGCCGGGTGCAGCACTTATATTCATGAGCAATCGGAGTTTCAGGTCAGCGCCGGCACCGTGGTGCTGATGAATCCGGGCGATGTTCACGCCTGCAATCCGATTGACGATCAGCCCTGGTCCTACCTGATGCTGTACGTCGACACGGCGTGGCTCACCGATTTGCAGCACCAGCTAGGGTTCAGCCACGACCTGGCCTTCCGCCGGTTCGCCGTCAGCCACAATCGCGACGCCAGCCTGTTTCACGGCCTGAAGGGTTTGTACGAGCTGTTGGTCGATCCACAGCAAGACGTGCTGGGCAAACACAGCGCTACGGTGGAGTTTTTCACCGAGGTGCAGCAACGACTCAACCCCAGCGATCAACCGCTGCGCGAGCCCAATTTCAAACTGGAGCGCGCCGCCGAATACATCCGCGACCACTGCACGCTCCTGCTTAAGCTCGAAGACATTTGCGAAGCCGCTCAGCTGTCGCCGTCCTACCTGATTCGCGCGTTCAAGCAACATTACGGCATGACGCCCCATGCGTTTCTGGTCAACCAGCGCATCCAGTTCGCCCAGGATCAATTACGTAGCGGCAAGTTGATCGCCGATGTGGCACTCGAAGCCGGGTTTGCCGATCAGGCGCATTTCCAGCGTGCGTTCAAACAACACCTGGCGGCGACCCCGGGGCAGTATCGCGGCTAGAACAGCAGGTACATCGCGCTCGCGGCCAGCAGCAACGCCATGCTCCGATTGAACAGGCGCATGCCCGCCGGGTTACTCAGGTAGCCGCGTAAAAATGTCCCCGCATACGCCCAGCAACCGACGGACAGGTAGCAAATCACCAGATACACCGCTGCAAACTGCCAGACCAGCCGCGCTTCGCCGTCGGCGACAAATGCGCCCATGCCGGCCACACAGGCCAGCCAGGCTTTCGGGTTGAGCCACTGCATGACGGCGCCGTACACCATCGACGGCGCCCGGCCTGACGCCTTCACCTCCATAAGCCCATTGTCGGCCGCCAACTTGAAGGCCATGTACAACAGGAATGCCACGCCCGCCCATTGCACGACCTGCGTCAGCGCTGGCCATCGCTGCAACACTGCATGCAGGCCTAATCCCATCAACACCAATAACGCGACGAAACCCAGCGTTGCCCCGGCGACATGCCGTTGACTGGCGCGAAAACCAAACTGCGCGCCAGAACTCAACGCCACGATATTCACTGGCCCCGGCGTAATCGACGCCACCAATGCGAACGCCGCCATGGAGATAATCAGACTCATCACAGACCTTCTTCACTTCAGTTGAACGAGGCCTCAAGGTAAATAGCAACCTGATGGCTGTATTGAACAAAACACCCCTCAGCTGTACCGCGACCGGCGTCTACCACTGTATGGGTCAAGCCACCCCACGCCTGTGATAAAAATACCGTGCCTGCTTTTGGAGCCCCGTCATGGACCTCGCCACCCTCACCCTGTTTCTTCCGGCCTGCTTTGCCTTGAACATGGCGCCCGGGCCGAACAACTTGTTGTCGGTCAGCAATTCGACCCGCTACGGCTATCGCACCGCCTGTGTCGCCGGGATCGGTCGGCTGCTCGCGTTCGCCGGCATGATCGCCCTCGCCTCGGCGGGGCTGGCGGTGGTGCTGCAAACGTCGCGGTTGTTGTTCTACGGGATCAAGATTCTGGGGGCGGCGTATTTGCTCTACCTCGCCTGGCAATTGTGGCGCGCGGCCCCTGGGGCGGGCACCGTGGTGGCGGGCGCGCCGATGGGGATTCTGGCGTTGGCGCGGCAGGAGTTCCTGGTGGCGGCCGGCAATCCGAAAGCAATCCTGATCTTCACCGCGTTCCTGCCCCAGTTCGTCGACTCGACCCACGCCGTATCGCCGCAATTCGCCGTGTTGGGCGCGTTGTTCCTGGTGCTGGAATGGATCGCCATCGCTGCCTACGCCTACATGGGCCTGCACATGCGTCGCTGGTTTGCCGAACCCCGGGGCAAGCGGATTTTCAACCGTTGCTGCGCAGGTTTGTTGTCGGCGGCAGCTTCGGTGTTGCTGATGGCGCGGCGAGCCTGAGGTTATCGATTGACGGGATGCAACACAGGTTCAAACTGCGCTTGATCCCGAATCAATACCCAACGAGCCTTTAATGAACCTGAACATTGTCTACGCCCTTGGCGCTGCCGCTCTTTTTGGTGCGAGTACGCCATTGGCCAAGTTACTGGGCCTGAACCTTTCGCCCATCCTGCTGGCCGGGTTGTTGTACATGGGCAGCGGTGTGGGCCTGACGCTTGTCAGACTGTTGCGTGACCGCGGCTGGCAGCGCAGCGGCTTGAAATCGTCGGAGTGGCCATGGCTGATCGGTGCCATCGCGTTTGGTGGCGTGCTCGGGCCGGTGGCGCTGATGTTCGGTTTGACCCTGACCTCCGGCGCCACGGCCTCGTTGCTGCTCAACCTTGAATCCGTATTGACCGCGGTGCTGGCCTGGGTGGTATTCAAGGAAAACGCTGACCGGCGCATCGTCGCCGGAATGCTGGCAATCGTCGCCGGTGGCTTGCTGCTGGCCTGGCCCCAGAACTCGGCTCAGCCACAGGGCTGGATCGGACCGTTGGCGGTAGCGCTGGCCTGCGCCTGCTGGGCGATCGATAACAACCTGACGCGCAAGGTATCGGCCTCGGACGCGCTATTTATCGCCGGCATCAAGGGATTGGTCGCCGGGGTGGTGAACTGTTCTCTGGCGCTGGTGCTCGGCGCAACACTGCCACACATGACGGTGCTTGGACCTACGTTGATCGTCGGTTTCCTGGGGTATGGCATCAGCCTGGTGTTGTTCGTTCTGGCGCTTCGAGGCCTGGGCACTGCGCGTACCGGCGCCTATTTTTCCACGGCACCTTTCCTCGGCGCAGCGATTGCCATCCTGCTGCTGGATGAACCCGTCACGCTGACATTTTGGGCCGCGTCGCTGCTAATGGGCCTTGGGGTATGGATTCATCTCAAGGAAAGTCATGCCCATGAGCATCAACATGAGGTGCTCAAGCATGCTCATCGCCACGTGCACGACGAGCACCATCAACATGAGCATTCGTTTCAGTGGGACGGAACCGAACCCCACAGTCACGAACATGAACACACGCCGCTGCGCCACAGTCATGCACATTTTCCGGACATCCATCACCGACATGACCATTAGTCAGCCGTGATGATGAATGACTGGAATTCCCTGTCGATTTTCCGGTGGAGGCGTTAGACGACGCGCCTTATGCTCACTTCATGAACCTACAAAACGCTTTTCTTCCGCCCCACGCCGAGATGGTTCGCGCCATGCTCGAACGAGACACCGCCTACGAGGGGGTGTTCTTTACCGCGGTCAAAACCACCGGCATCTTCTGTCGCCCCAGTTGCACGGCGCGCAAACCGAAACCGGAGAATGTCGAGTTCTTCGCCAATGCCGATGAGTGCATGTCGGCCGGCTACCGCGCCTGTCTGCGCTGCAAACCGCTGGACGCGGCGGCCATTGCCCCGGACTGGGTGCAGCGGCTGCTCAAATCGGTAGACGCCGAGCCTGACCAGCGCTGGACCGATGCCCAGTTGCTGGCCGAGGGCATCGAGCCGCTGAAACTGCGCCGCTGGTTCAAGCAGCATTTCGGCATGACCTTCCACGCCTGGCTGCGCACCCGACGCCTCGGCATGGCGCTGGGCGGCATTAAGCAGGGTGATTCTATCGACGCCGCCGCGTTCGACTCCGGCTACGAGTCCCTGAGCGGCTTTCGCGATGCGTTTCAGAAATCCTTCCACATCACGCCGGGGCGGGCCGCTAGCAGCGAGCCGCTGCTGTTCACGCGCCTGACCACACCACTGGGGCCGATGATCGCCATGGCCGAGCGACGCGGGCTGGTGCTGCTGGAGTTTCTTGATCGACCAGCGCTGACCAGGGAAGTCGAAGAATTGCAGAATCGATACGGTTATGCGGTCGCGCCAGGACATAACGCGCATTTGCAGCAAATCGAAAAGGAGCTGGCGCAGTACTTCGCTGGCGAACTCACTGACTTCAACGTTCCACTGCACTTGCCTGGCAGCGATTTCGCTCGAGGAGTCTGGGCCGAGCTGATGAAAATCCGCTACGGCCAGACCAGCACCTACGGCGCCATCGCTGCCCTGTTGGGCAAACCCGGCGCCGGTCGCGCCGTGGGCCTGGCCAACGCGCATAACCGTCTCTCGATTGTGGTGCCCTGTCACCGGGTGATCGGCGCGGACGGCTCGCTGACGGGCTATGGTGGAGGACAGGCGCGCAAGGCATTCTTGCTCAGGCTGGAAAAAGTGGCGGTGCAGATCACGCAACAATTTGCATTCTGATTACTGGCAGGTTTCTCAAAAAGTCATAAGGAAGGACATTCGATGGACACCCTATTTCACCAGTTACACCAAAACGGCCTGTTGATTCTCACCAACGTCGCCGATGCCGCTGGCGCACGAATCGTCGAGCAACTGGGCAGCAAAGCCGTTGCCACCAGCAGCGCGGCGGTGGCTTGGGCTCACGGTTATCCGGATGGCAACGCCCTGCCCCTTGAGCGTCTGGTATCAACGGTCGAGTCCATCGCCAGGGTGATTTCGGTGCCATTGACCGTGGACATCGAGGCCGGTTATTCCGATGACCTGACGCGGGTTGCCGAAGTCATTGATGCGGTTATGGCCGCCGGGGCCGTCGGGATCAACATCGAGGACGGAGCGTCCGCGCCAGAGTTGCTGGTGCGCAAGATTGAAATCGCTCGCGAAGTTGCCAGTCGCCGCCAGGTAAAACTGTTCATCAACGCCCGAACCGATGTGTACCTCAAAAGTCTGGTGCCCGCCGAAGATCGCGTGGCAGAGACGCTCAAGCGCGCCGCGTTGTATCAGGCGGCCGGTGCCGATGGATTGTTCGCCGCTGGCGTCACGGCAGAGTACGAGATTGCTGCGTTGTGCCAGGGTACCTCGCTGCCGGTGAACGTGCTCGGGCTCCCCGGCCTGCCATCGCCTGAAGAATTGAAAGCGCTCGGCGTACGTCGCTTGAGCGCAGGTTCGGGTATCGCCGAGTTTCTGTATGGTGCCATGGCATCCCTGGCCAAGAGTTTCCTGCAAACAGGCAAGCTCGACACCAGCCACCTCAAGGCCTTCACATACGGGGAAGTTAACGCCTTGTTGGCACCGACCAGGAACGTTTAACCACTATGCCCGCTACCTATCTGGCCGCCACTGAGTTCATGGCGTCCATCGACGACGATTGGCGTCGCCACATCGCTGCCATCGGCCCCTGCCTGCACCAGCCCCATGCGGCGCGCGATCCTTATGAGTCGCTGGTGCGGGCGATTGCCTACCAGCAACTGCATGCGAAGGCCGGGGATGCGATTGTCGGTCGGTTGCTGGCATTGTTTGGGACGGGCGCGTTTCCGAGGCCTGAACAGATTGTCGCGACTGAGTTCGATCAACTGCGCAGTTGCGGTTTTTCCGCCAGCAAGATCGCGACCATTCAGGGCATTGCTCACGCGGCGCTGGACGGTGTGGTGCCCGATTACGCCACAGCACTGGCTATGGAGGACGAGGCGCTGATCGAGCGCCTGATCACCCTGCGCGGGGTCGGGCGCTGGACGGTTGAGATGTTGCTGATCTACAGCCTGGAGCGGCCGGATATTTTACCGGCCGATGACTTTGGCGTGCGTGAGGGGTATCGGCGCCTCAAGGGATTGGAGGTGCAGCCGACGCGTAAGCAGATGGTCGAGATCGGGTTGGGGTGGAGTCCGTTTCGGACGGTGGCTTCCTGGTATTTGTGGCGGGTGCCCAACCGGTAGACCGCATCATCGTTCTTCGCGAGCAGGCTCGCTCCCACAGTTAATCTCCAGTGTTCACAAATCCCCTGTGGGAGCGAGCTTGCTCGCGATGGCGACCGAAAGGTCAATACATCACTCACAACCCTGACTTCAACCGACTGAACGCCCGAATCAAAGCCCGGTTAAATGCCTTGCCGTTGTCATTCTTGCTATACAACGAGGCGCGAACCTCCGCCGTCGGGTACGTCCCTGGATCATTGCGAATCGCCGGGTCAATCAAGTCATCCGCCGCCGTAATCGCGTTGGCGTAATGTATGGTGTCGGTGATTGGCGCTATCACTTCAGGCGTCATCAGATAATCCATCAACGCCAAACCGGCCTGGGGATGCGGTGCATCCTTGGGAATCACCATGGCGTCAAACCAGATCAACGTGCCCTCCTTCGGTATCCGATAACTCAGCTTGAACGGCTTGTTCGCAGCCGTAGCCTGCCCGGCTGCGATGGCCACGTTGCCGTTCCAGGACATCGCCACGCAGGTGTTGCCGTTGGCCAGGTCGCTGATGTTCAGGTCGTTGTCGAAGTAACGGATGTAGGGTCGTATCTTCGCCAATTGCTGTTCGGCCAGCTTCAAGTCATCGAGGTTCTGACGGTTGATGTCCAGGCCCATGTACTTCATGACGCCGGCGAACACCTCGTTGGGATCGTTGAGCAGGCTGACCCCGCAATCAGCGAATTTCGACACCACCGCCGGGTCGAACAGCATCGACCAACTGTCCCGCGGTGCATTGGGCAGACGTTTATTGACCGCCTCCTCTTGATACCCCACGCCCGTGGTGCCCCAGGCATAGATGCCGGCATAACGATTGCCTGGATCAAACACCGCCATGTGCTGACGGAACTCCTCGCCAACGCCGGCAAAGTGCGGCGTCTGCCCAGGGTCCCGGGCCTGGATCGCCCCGCTCTGGATCGCCCGCGACAGGTGCTGTCCGGCGGTCAGCACCAGGTCGTAGCCGCTACGGCCGGTGAGCAGTTTGGTCTCGACGGTTTCCAGGGAATCAAAGTGATCGGCGACCACGTGAATGCCGGTTTTCTTCTCGAAGTTGGTCAGGGTATCCGGGGCCAGGTACTCGCCCCAGATGTACAGGTTCACCACCGGTTTGGCGGAGTCGGCGGCCTGCACACACAGGGGTGCAAGCACCAGCAATAACGCTTGAGTCAGTTTGTGCAGGCCCATGCTTACACTCCTTTTTTGTTGCAGGCAGCGCCAGCGTATTGCGGCATGGTGATGCAGGCGACGTTGCCGCCACCCAAGAGGATTTCCCGGGAGTTTTCGATGCCGACGATTGTGTGGTTCGGGAACAGTTCGGCCAGGGTCGCCTGTGCCACCTGATCATGGCGGTCGCCGAACAGTGGCACCACGATCGAGGTATTACCGGCGTAGTAGTTGATGTACGACGCGCAGATTTTGGTCCCGGCCTGACGGGTATGAGTGCTGTCTTGCTGATCCAGACCTTCGGCTTCTTCAGCAGTCCATTCCAGCACGTCCGGTTGTGGCAGCTTGTGCACGATCAGCTCGCGGCCACGGCTATCGCGGGTACTGCGCAGGATGTCGTAGGCCTCCTGATAGATTTCCCACTGTGGATCATCTCGATTATCGGTCCATTGCAGCACCACTTCGCCCGGGCGTACGAAGCAAGCGAGATCATCGACGTGACCGTCGGTTTCATCAAACTTGCAGCCGCGTGGCAACCAGATGATTTGCTCGGCGCCGAGGTAATCAGTCAACCGGCGAGTGACCTCTTCTTTGCCCAGATGCTGATTGCGATTACGGTTGAGCAAGCATTGCTCGGTCGTGAGGATGCTGCCCTGACCGTCGCTCTGGATACCGCCCAGTTCGGCAATCAACGGTGCGCGGTAGCGGTCGAAACGCTCGATTTCGAGGATCTTGCTGGCGATCTGATCATCCTTGTCCCATGGATAATACAAGCCACCGTCGAGGCCGCCGTAAGCGTTGAACTCGAAGTCGACCCCACGCACCTCACCACTGTTGTCGTTGACCACGAAGCACGGGCCGCTGTCGCGGAACCACGTGTCATTGCAGGTCATTTCCACGACCCGCACCTGGGGTGGCAGCTGCCGGCGAGCGGTGGCGAATTGCGCGGCAGAGGCGCACACAGTGACCGGTTCACTCATTGAGATGGCGGTGACGATTTGCACCCAGACTTTCTGCGCAGGCTTGGCGCCGTTGCGCCACACGTCGGTGCGCTCCGGCCAGCCGAGCCAGCAGCCGGACTTGGTTTCGAATTCGCCGGGCAGGCGAAAACCGTCTTGTTTGGGCGTGGAATCAAGCAAACGTGCCATGGTCAAACCTCATCAGCGGGGATTGGAATGACCACAGGCTAAGTGCGCGAGCGCCCTGCTCGCCAACGATGATTATTTCGGAATACTTGAATTCAACTCATCAATCGATCAGCTGATCGTTGAACCATTCCAGCATCTGCGCCACGGCCGGGCGCTCCAGCCGCACTCGCTCGCACACCAACGCGTATTGGCCGAGCGCAGTCATGCTGGAGGTGAACGGCCGGACCAGACGGCCGCTGAGCAAATCCTCCTGCGCGGTCAAATTATCACCCATGGCCACACCCTGCCCTTGAGCCGCTGCTTCCAGTGCCAAACCCGCATGGGCGAAATACAGCTGCCGTTCGGGGCGCTGATCACCGGCATGGCTGGTGAGCCAGGCGGTCCAGGTCTTGCCGTCCTGATCGTCGTGCAACAGGCAGTGACGGGCCAGATCCTTCGGGTTTTTCAGGGTGCCCTGGTTGAACAGGCCGGGGCTGCACACCGGGAAGAACTGCAGTGCCGGCAAGGGCCTGACGAAGTACGCGCTGCTGTCCACCGGACCAGTGCCGTAAGTGATCGCCAGGTCGATGTCTTCCCCCGGCGCCGTGGCATCGATCGGTTGCTCGTAGAGGTGCAAGGTGATGTGCGGATAGCGGGCGTAGAAATCCGTGAGGCGACTCATCAGCCACTTTTGCGCGAGTTCGGCGGTGACCGCTAAACGCAAAACCGCCAGGGATGACGGATCGCGCAGTTCATCGCAGGCATCGCCGATCAGCTCGAAAGCCTGCTGCAAGCTTTGCATCAGACGCCCGGCCGCCATCGTCGGGCGTATCTGCCGGCCTTCGCGGACGAACAGTGTCACGCCTAATTGCTCTTCGAGTTGGCGAATCTGGTGGCTGACAGCGCTGTCGGTCACGCACAGCTCTGCCGCGGCCCGGCCGAAATGCGCGTGGCGCGCGGCGCACTCGAAGGTTCTGAGGGCTGCCAGGGAGGGGAGTCGTCGCATGAGTCAGCTTCCGATGTCGAGGCGCGCATGCTGACCGGGCCACCGGCGGGCGTCCAGTGCCACCGCGTTATCGTTCATCGCGAGCAAGCTCGCTCCCACAGGGGAGTGATGTCATATACAAAACTTGTATTCACTGAAGATCCCTGTGGGAGCGAGCTTGCTCGCGATGAGGCCTGCACAGCCACCGCAAATCCAACCTAGGCTGTCTGAGGTCAGTCCAAGACCCATCGGAGATCCCCATGCAACTCGAAGGCTCCTGCCATTGCGGCGCCGTGTCGTTCAGTCTGAACAGCGCAACCCCCTACCCTTACCAACGTTGCTACTGCTCGATTTGCCGCAAGACCCAGGGCGGTGGCGGTTATGCGATCAACCTGGGTGGCGACGCCGCGAGCCTGAAGGTTCGCGGCCGCAAGCACATCGCGATTTACCATGCGCGACTCAAGGACGAAGGTGACAGGCGCGCCCACAGCAGCACGGCGCAGCGGCATTTTTGTTCACTTTGCGGGTCAGGTTTGTGGTTGTTCAGCCCTGAATGGCCAGAGCTGATTCACCCGTTTGCGTCGGCCATCGACACTCCATTGCCAGTGCCGCCGGAGTACACGCATTTGATGCTGGGTTCAAAAGCGCCGTGGGTCGAGGTCGAGGCACATCCCGGCGATCAACAGTTCGATGTCTACCCCGAAGAATCCATCGCCGACTGGCACCAACGCCTGGGTTTGAATCGCTAAGGGGGTACTTGTAGGAGCGAGCTTGCTCCGGGCGGCGTTCCGACGATGGTCTTCAACGATAACGCGTGTTTACTGGCTAACCGCGGCGTTCCTGAATCCATCGCGAGCAAGCTCGCTCCTACAAAATGGACCACGCGTCAGGCCGCGGCAGGCACACCGCTATGGAAACGGAATTCCACGTCCGGCGACTCGATCAGTTCCTGCTCGGCGGCGCGGACTCTGTCGATCACCTGAGCGATATCCTTGGCGTCACCGTATTGATAAGCCAGTTTCAAGTAACCCTGAAAATGTCGTGCTTCGCTTTTCAGCAGGCCGAAGTAGAACGTGCCGAGTTCTTCGTCGAGATGCGGCACCAGCGCTTCGAAACGCTCGCAGCTGCGAGCTTCGATAAAGGCGCCGACCACCAACGTGTCCACCAGTTTCACCGGCTCGTGGCTACGTACCACTTTGCGCAGGCCCGAGGCGTAACGCCCGGCGGACAGCTGACGCAGCTCGATCTTGCGTTTTTTCATCAGGCGCATGACCTGTTCGTGATGCACCAGCTCTTCCCGGGCCAGACGCGACATCAGGTTGATCAGATCGACATGGGAGTGATACTTGGCAATCAGGCTCAACGCCGTGCTGGCGGCCTTGAATTCGCAGTTCTTGTGGTCGATCAGCAGGGTTTCCTGATCAGCCAGCGCGGCCTGGACCCAGCCGTCGGGAGTACGGCAGCCGAGGAACTCGTGAATTTCGGGAAGGATCATGGGGCTCACGGATAAAAGGTTCAAAACGAAGGGCGCCGATTATACCGGCCTGCCCGCAGACCACCAGTCGCCAACCGTTGATATGCATCAAGTCCCGAATACCCGACCAGCAACTATAGTTGTTCCACGCAGTATTTTTTACTTCCTGGAGATCCCGATCATGCAAGCCATTCGCAGCATTCTGGTGGTCATCGAGCCCGAACACTCGGAAAGCCTGGCGCTCAAGCGCGCCAAATTGATTGCCGGCGTGACCCAGGCCCATTTGCACCTGCTGGTCTGCGACCGCAAACATGACCACAGCGCCATGCTGGGCGTGCTCAAGGCCGCGCTGCTGGCAGACGGATACAGCGTCACCACCGAGCAGGCCTGGAATGAAAGCCTGCATGAAACCATTGTCGATGTGCAGCAGGCGGAAGGTTGCGGGCTGGTGGTTAAACAGCATTACCCGGACAACCCGTTAAAAAGAGCGTTGCTGACTCCCGACGACTGGAAACTGCTGCGCACCTGTCCGAGTCCGGTACTGCTGGTAAAAACCGCCGGTTCGTGGAAGGACAAAGTGATTTTGGCGGCAATCGATGTGGGCAACACGGATGGCGAACACCGCCACCTGCACAACACCATCATCGATTACGGCTATGACATCGCCAGCCTGGCCAAGGCCAAATTGCATGTGATCAGTGCCCACCCGTCACCCATGCTGTCGTCGCCCGACCCGGCGTTGCAGCTGAGCGAAACCATCGAGGCGCGCTATCGCGAGCAGTGCAAGGCGTTCCAGGCTGAGTTCGACATCGACGACAACCACCTGCATATCGAGGAGGGACCGGCGGATGTGTTGATTCCGTTCATGGTGCACAAACTGCAGGCGGCGGTGGTCGTGATCGGCACCGTGGCGCGCAGCGGGTTGTCGGGCGCTTTGATCGGTAATACGGCGGAGGTGGTGCTGGATTCGGTGGAGAGCGATGTGCTGGTGCTGAAACCGGATGAGATCTCGGACCATTTAGAGGAAGTTGTGACCCGGCATTGAGATTTTGCGGTGCGGGTTAGACCGCTTTCGCGAGCAGGCTCGCTCCCACAAGGGATTTGTGAACGACGAAGATAACTGTGGGAGCGAGCCTGCTCGCGAAGCGCTTAGCCGCCGAAGGCGTCCTTGAGGAACCCGGGGGCGATGTACCGCTGGTAATGCGCCTCGGAGAGCAGAAAGAATTCCCGATCAATGGCGTCGCGCAGTTCTGGCAAATTCCAGTCGCGGAACTCCGGCATCAGCACCATCCCATAGGCTTCCAGATTGTTAATGACCCGCGCCCCCCGAGCGATCAGCTGATAAGCCCAGCAATATTCCGACTGATGCGGCACAAAGCGAATCTTGCGCTGCTCCAGCTGCAGACGCAGGCGTTGAGGGTCAAAAACCTCCAGCTTGCTGGCCATCACCTGCGATAACAGCTGCTCCAGACGCAGCCACACCGCGCGTTTTTCTTCCTCGTTGTAACCATTCCAGTTGATCACTTCATGGTGGAAACGCTTGCAGCCACGGCACACCAGATCACCGTAAACAGTGGAGCAGAGGCCTACGCATGGGGTCTTGATGGTCTGATTGGGCATAAGGAAAACACGGGGAAGCAGAACAGAGTGGCATGTTAGCCCTTTGTCTAACATTCATCACCCCTGAAAATTCAGGGCCTAACTTACCTTTAATTTTTTTTTGCCGTAGAATCAGCCAGCCTTTTAAGGCGCCAATGTCCGTTAGAAGCTGTTTTCAAAGCGTCACGAGCACAGTCGTTCCTTCAGAGCGGTGTTGGCGAAGGGTTTTTCCAGCGGGGAAAAGCCCAACGTCAACCCTCATCAGCTCCCGTTCTGCAGGCGTAAAACTTTGAAAGCAGCTTCTGTAAGGAATTGTCGGTAATTCTGGCTAAGTGGCCCACAACGCCACGCAGCGCATGAGTACGGCAATTTCGGGATGAGCGTCCCGGACACCCATTTGGGACCACTGATGAGGGTAATAACTGTGCTTGAAGCCTACCGCAAACATATCGAAGAGCGCGCAGCACTGGGTATCGTTCCCCAGCCGCTTAACGCCGAACAAACTGCAGGCCTGGTCGAGCTGCTGAAGAATCCCCCGGCTGGCGAAGAAGCTTTCCTCGTTGACCTGATCACCAATCGCGTTCCGCCTGGCGTGGACGAAGCAGCCTATGTAAAGGCCGGCTTCCTGTCTGCCCTCGCCAAAGGCGAAGCCAAATCCCCTCTGATCGACAAGAAGCGCGCTGTTGAACTGCTCGGCACCATGCAGGGCGGCTACAACATCGTCACTCTGGTCAACCTGCTGGACGACGCCGAACTGGCGCCAGTGGCCGCCGAAGAACTCAAGCACACCCTGCTGATGTTCGACGCCTTCCACGACGTTGCGGAACGAGCCAAGAACGGTAACGTTCACGCTAAAGGCGTGCTGCAATCCTGGGCAGATGGCGAGTGGTTCAAAAACCGCCCTGTACTGGCCGACAAGATCAGCCTGCGCGTGTTCAAGGTCACCGGCGAAACCAACACCGACGACCTGTCCCCTGCCCCTGATGCCTGGTCCCGTCCAGACATCCCTCTGCACGCTCTGGCCATGCTGAAAATGGCCCGTGAAGGCATCGTGCCTGACGCCCAGGGCGTCACCGGCCCGATGAAGCAGATCGAAGAAATGCGCGGCCAAGGCTTCCCGATCGCCTACGTCGGTGACGTGGTCGGTACCGGTTCTTCGCGTAAATCGGCGACCAACTCGGTGCTGTGGTTCTTCGGCGACGACGTGCCTTACGTGCCGAACAAGCGTGCTGGCGGTTTCTGCTTCGGCAGCAAGATCGCTCCGATCTTCTACAACACCATGGAAGATGCCGGCGCCCTGCCGATCGAATTCGACGTCACCAACATGAACATGGGCGACGTGATCGACCTGTACCCACATGCTGGCAAAGTCTGCAAACACGGTACCGACGAAGTCCTGACCACCTTCGAAATGAAGACCCCGGTGCTGTTGGACGAAGTCCGTGCCGGCGGTCGTATCCCGCTGATCATCGGCCGTGGCCTGACCGAGAAGGCGCGTGCCGAACTGGGCCTGCCACCTTCGACCCTGTTCAAACTGCCGGAAGTCCCGGCTGAAAGCACCAAGGGTTACACCCTGGCGCAGAAAATGGTCGGCAAGGCGTGCGGCGTAGCGGGCGTTCGCCCGGGTACTTACTGCGAACCGAAAATGACCACCGTCGGTTCCCAGGACACCACCGGTCCCATGACCCGTGACGAACTGAAAGACCTGGCGTGCCTGGGCTTCTCCGCTGATCTGGTGATGCAGTCCTTCTGCCACACCGCGGCCTACCCTAAGCCGATCGACGTGACCACCCACCACACCCTGCCAGACTTCATGATGACTCGCGGCGGCGTTTCCCTGCGTCCGGGCGACGGCATCATCCACAGCTGGCTGAACCGCATGCTGCTGCCGGACACTGTCGGTACCGGCGGTGACTCGCACACCCGTTTCCCGATGGGCATTTCGTTCCCGGCCGGTTCCGGTCTGGTCGCGTTCGCTGCAGCCACCGGCGTTATGCCGCTGGACATGCCGGAATCGATCCTGGTGCGCTTCAAAGGCAAAATGCAACCGGGCGTCACCCTGCGTGACCTGGTTCACGCCATTCCTTACTTCGCGATCCAGGCTGGCCTGCTGACCGTCGAGAAGAAAGGCAAGAAGAACGCCTTCTCCGGCCGCATCCTGGAAATCGAAGGCCTGGACAACCTGAGCATCGAGCAAGCGTTCGAGCTGTCTGACGCTTCGGCCGAACGTTCGGCTGCCGGTTGCACCATCAAGCTGTCGAAAGAGTCGATCACCGAGTACCTGAGCTCCAACATCACCCTGCTGCGCTGGATGATCGGCGAAGGCTACGGCGATGCGCGTACCCTGGAACGTCGTGCTCAAGCGATGGAAGCCTGGATCGCCAACCCTGAGTTGATGGTTGCCGATGCTGACGCCGAATACGCTGAAGTCATCGAAATCGACCTGGCCGACATCAAAGAGCCTGTGCTCTGCGCGCCAAACGATCCGGACGACGCCCGTCTGCTCTCCAGCGTTGCTGGCGAGAAGATCGACGAAGTCTTCATCGGTTCGTGCATGACCAACATCGGTCACTTCCGCGCTGCCGGTAAATTGCTGGATCAGGTCAAGGGTCAGCTTCCAACCCGTCTATGGCTGTCTCCGCCGACCAAGATGGATGCTCACCAGTTGACCGAAGAAGGCTACTACGGCATCTACGGCAAGGCCGGCGCACGCATGGAAATGCCAGGCTGCTCGCTGTGCATGGGCAACCAGGCACGTGTAGAGCCGAACTCCACTGTGGTGTCGACGTCGACCCGTAACTTCCCGAACCGTCTGGGTGACGGCGCGAACGTCTACCTGGCTTCGGCCGAGCTGGCGTCTGTTGCTTCCATCCTGGGTCGCCTGCCGACCGTCGAGGAGTACATGGAATACGCTGGCAAGATCGACAGCATGGCGGCCGATGTCTACCGCTACCTGTCCTTCGACCAGATCGCCGAGTTCCGTGAAGCTGCTGCGAACGCCAATATTCCGGTCGTTCAAGCCTAACGTTACAACGCTATAAAAAACGCCGCCCATCGTGAGATGAGCGGCGTTTTTTTATGCCTGCCAGGTTTGACCTGGCCCCCTGTGGGAGCGAGCCTGCTCGCGAAAAACTTCAGAACAACGCGGTTATTCAGGCTAATCGCGTCATCGTTGAAGACCATCGCGAGCAGGTCGAATCGTCGCACCGTCGCTCCCACAGGTTAAGCGCAAGCTTCCGCCGACAACTTAAGTGCTTGTTGCACCGCACCGTCGACACTCAAATCGCTGAGAAGCACCTGCTCCAGCTCCTGCGCCGGCAACAGCGCGAGAACGGCTTTAGCCTGGTCCTTGAGCCGCGCCAGAATCAGTAATTTGTCTTCGGCACGCACCCGCAAAAAGAACGCTTCCAGCGCTTCGATGCTCGTGCCGTCCAGGTCCGGAGATTCTTCCAGGCTCAAAATAATCGTATGAATCGGCGGCGAGGCGTGGCGAGCCAAGTGCAAGGCGCCGCCCAGAATGCGCTCCACATTGGCGTAAAACAGCGCTTCACTCGGCCTGACGATCAGCATGCCCGGTATTTCCCTGGCTTGAGGATGGAGGTGCAGGTCGACAAAATCGTGACCGCCAGCCATTTGCCCCAGCACTTGAATATCCGCCGATGACATCTGTTTGAGCATCAGCAGCACGCTGATCGCCACTGCAACCAACAAACCGTCCAGCACGCCAAGCACCAGCACCGCTGCCACTGCACAGATCACCAGCAGGCGGTCGCGGCGCCAGATGAAATAGCGACCCAACGGTTGCAGACTCAAGCCCCGGGCCAAGGCGTGAATGACGATAGCGGCCAGCACCGGCTCGGGCGTCAGTGCAATGTAAGGCAACGCCGTCAAGACGATCAGCAACACCACCCCCGCCGCTACTGCGCCCGCCATGCGCGAACCTGCACCCGCGGCCTCATTGGCCGAGGTCGCGGAGTAGCCTGCGCCCGCTGGCATGCCGTGGAACAAGCCCGACAGCAGATTGGCCGCACCGAGGGCCAACAGGTCGCGGTTCGAGGAAACCCGGTCGCCGTGTTTGAGCGCAAAGGAGCTGATCGATCCGTAGGACTCGGCGTACAGAATCATCACCATGGCAAACGCCAACTCCCCAAGACGCAGCCAATCAGTAAACGGCAACACCGGAAGATGAGGCACATCCAGGCTTAAATCGATCACGCCAATCAGCTTCACTCCGTAGGCCGACAAATCCAGCCATTGACCGGCTGCAATACCGAGCGCCACCACCAGCAACCCACCCGGTAATCGCCGCACGCGTGCGCACAGCCACAACACCAGCAATGACACGGCCGCCACGAGCGCGCCGACCCTATTCCACTGGGGCAATTGCTCCAGCAATTGCGGCACGAAACGAATCAGATTGGCGCTGTCCAAGTGCACATCGACGGCACTCGCGACCTGTTTGAGGATGATGGTGATGGCCAGGCCCAACGCAAAGCCGCGTAATACCGGTTTGGAAATAAATGAAGTGATGCTGCCGAGTTTGAACAGCCCGGCCAGGAGGAAGTAACCACCGGTCACTAACACCAGGCCGACCGCCAGGATCATGCGCAAGCCCGAGTCACCATTGGCCAGCGTGGCGGTGGCGGCGGCCAGGACCGCTGCCGACGATGAAGTCGCGGAAACGATGGCAAAGCGGCTGGTGCCGAACAGGCCGTAGCAAAGCAGACCGGCAAACAACGCAATGACCCCGGTCTGTGGCGGCAGCGCGGCAATGCTTGAATAGGCGACAGCCTCGGGCAACAACAAGCCGGCAATCGATAACCCGGCCAGGACGTCCAGCCATCGGTTGGGCGTATCGATGCGAGGTTGAGTCGATACGCCGTGAGCACCTGCCATGAAGCGTCTCCAGATAAAGATCAACAGGTCGTATACGACGCGTCAATGTAGGCTCTAGGGTAGCCGTTTATCCGGTTGGATGTGTGCTCCAGGTCAGGTGCTGGGTGCACGCCATAAAAAACGCCGCCCATCGTTAGAAGAGCGGCGTTTTTTATTGAAGACCGCGTCGCCCCATTCGCGAGCAGGCTCGCTCCCACAGAGACTGCACACAACGTGTGGGAGCGACGGTGCGACGATTCGACCTGCTCGCGAAGGCGGACTCACACTCCCACAGGATCAATCAGGCAGACAGCGAATAGATCAACGCCGAGATCGCCACCAGGCCCACCGCCGTCACGAAGACGTTGGACGCCTGACCGCGATAACGCGCCATGGCCGGCACTTTGCGGATCGCGTACATCGGCATCAGGAACAGGATCGCCGCGATAACCGGCCCGCCAAGGGTTTCGATCATCCCGAGAATGCTCGGGTTCAGCGTCGCAACGATCCAGCAAACCACCAGCATGAACCCGGCAGTCATACGGTTCAGCGTCTTCGGCGCCGGGCGTTTGCCGCTTTTTACAATCAAGCCCTTGAGGCCTTCACTGGCGCCAATGTAGTGGCCCAGGAACGACTTGGAAATGGCCACGAACGCAATCAACGGCGCCGCGAAGGCGATGGTCGGGTTGCTGAAGTGGTTGGCCAGGTATGACAGGATCGACAAGTTCTGCGCCTTGGCCTCGGCCAGTTGTGCGGGCGACAGGGTCAACACGCAGCTGAAGACGAAGAACAGCACCATCACCACCATCAAGGCGTGGGCGCGGGACAGGATTTGCGAACTGCGCTCCTCGGCGTGCTCACCGTAACGGCGTTTCTGATCCACGGCGAACGCCGAGATGATCGGTGAGTGGTTGAACGAGAACACCATCACCGGAATCGCCAGCCACAAGGTGTGCAGCAACGCCGACGGCTCAGGCAGGGTCGATGCAGTCGCAAGGATGCCGCCATTCCAGTGGGGAATCAGGAACACCGCCAAAAACAGCAGCGCAACAATAAACGGATAAACCATCAGGCTCATGGCCTTGACGATCGCTTGCTCGCCGCAACGCACCACGGCCAGCAGGCCAACGATCAGCACCAACGACAGCACGGCGCGCGGTGGCGGCATGATGTGCAGTTGGTGTTCGAGGAAACTGCCCACGGTGTTGGTCAGCGCCACGCTGTAGATCAACAGGATCGGGAAAATCGCGAAGAAGTACAGCAAGGTGATCAGCGCACCGGCCTTGATTCCGAAGTGTTCTTCCACCACTTCGGTGATGTCCGCGCCTTCGCGTCCGGACAACACGAAGCGGGTCAGGCCACGGTGCGCGTAAAACGTCATGGGGAACGCCAACACCGCCAGGACCAGCAATGGCCAGAACCCGCCCAGTCCTGCGTTGATCGGCAAAAACAGGGTACCGGCGCCGATGGCGGTGCCAAACAGGCCCAGCATCCATGTGGTGTCATGGCGATTCCAGTTCGAAAGAGTCGCTGGTGTCGCCGCTACATAGCGTTCGTCGACGCTATTGGCCTGATCATTCATCCGGTGAGATCTCCGCATTCCGGTCATTTGCTACCCGGTCAGAACGAGTCGGAAAAATCCGACAGGCAGCGTCCTGACCGAAACAGGGGCGCGATTGTCCGGGATTAGTGAACAGAAGCAAAGACTTAGCTGAGGAGTGGTGCTACGGATCAGGTTTTTCGAGCGCTATTGAATAGATGCTTTAAAATTTCCATTTAATAAAAGATTAGCGTCATGTCACTAGTGCCAGACCTACACTCAGGGGCTTGAAGCGTTGCTGCTGATGGGTGACGATCTGCCCGAAGCCAATCGGCAAAAAGCACGGGTGGATTATTCGTTAATGGTCGGTGCCCTGACCTTGGCCCGCGCCACTCGGGCTGACGCATTGTCCGACGAAACTCTCGATGCAGCGCGGACTTTTCTGACGCCGCACGGCTCCTCTGCCTAAGCTACAGCGTGCAGGAGTTTTGGCCATTGCCAAACGGCGTTGGAGCCAGCAATCTCCAGTGATATTCGAGTCTCGACATTCCGCCGCCTACAGGAGCCCAGCATGCCTGCAACCGTTCTGGTACTGGTTGAAACCATTAATGATTACCTGCCGATTCTCGAACATCAGGGCTTTCACCTGATACTGGCTCCCACCCCTGCCGAGCGCGCCGCGGCCATTACACGGCACGCCGGGCAAATCGATGCGGTCCTGACGCGCGGCCCGCTGGGGCTGTATGCCGATGAAATCGCCGCCTTGGCCAATCTCAAGATCATTTGTGTGATCGGCGCCGGTTATGAACACGTCGACTTGCAAGCCGCCGCAGACCGGGGCATCACCGTCACCAACGGTGCCGGGGTCAATGCCTCTTCGGTCGCCGACCATGCCATGGCAATGCTGCTGTCACTGGTGCGAGACATTCCGCGCTGCGACGCCGCCGTGCGCCGCGGCGAATGGCCAAAAATCATGCGCCCCTCGCTGGCTGGCAAACGCCTGGGCATCCTCGGCCTCGGGGCCGTCGGCATGGCCATCGCCAAACGTGCCGCCCACGGTTTCGACATGACGGTGAGTTACCACAATCGCCAGCATCGCAGCGACGTGCCTTACACCTTCTGTTCGACCCCCACCGAACTGGCACGCGTCTCGGACTTCCTGATGATCGCTACGCCCGGCGGCCTTGCCACTAAACACCTGATCAACCGACAGGTGCTCGACGCGTTGGGCCCCAAAGGTTTCATCGTCAACATCGCCCGAGCCAGCGTGATCGTCACTGCAGACCTGATCAATGCGCTGGAGCAGCTGCGGATTGCCGGCGCCGCGCTGGATGTCTTCGATGCCGAACCCCACGTGCCGGACGCCCTCAAGGGCCTGACCAACGTCATCCTGACCCCGCATGTCGCCGGTCTGTCGCCGGAAGCCACGCAAGGCACGGTGGAGCTGGTGGGCCGCAACCTGATGGCGTTTTTCTCCAATCAACCGGTGCTGACGCCAGTCGCCCTGCCTCCGGCAATGAGCAAGGCCATGTTCTGAAGCTCTTTCAAACGGGTGTATCAAAAGCAATGATTGGCAGGCAACACGCTCACCTATAAGGGCTGCTCGTGGTTGTGGGTGTCGGGTGTGCGCATTAGATTAGCCAATAGTCTCAGGCCTCCAGAATAAGCAGAAGGGATAAGCATGGCGCTTACTGACCAGTCCACCCGTATCCGCACCGGCGAAGAGCTCGATGCCAGCCTGATCGATCCGTACCTCAAGGCCCATATTCCGGGCCTGAGCGGTTTGCCACGGATCAGCCAGTTTCCCGGCGGCGCATCGAACCTCACCTACTTGCTGGAATACCCCGAGCAGGAGTTTGTCCTGCGTCGGCCTCCGTTCGGTCACAAAGCCAAGTCCGCCCATGACATGGGCCGCGAATTTCGCATCCTCAACCAACTCAAGGACGGCTTTCCGTACTGCCCCAAAGCCTACGTGCATTGCACGGACGAATCAGTGATCGGTGCCGAATTCTATGTAATGGAACGGGTCAACGGGATCATCCTGCGCTCCGAACTGCCGCCGGAACTGGGCCTGGACTCGGCAAAGACCGAAGCCCTGTGCAAGAGCTTCATTGACAAGTTCGTGGAGCTGCACCAGGTCGACTACAACGCCTATGGCCTGGGCGACCTCGGCAAACCCGAAGGGTACGTGGCCCGGCAGGTCAAAGGCTGGAGCGAGCGCTACGAAAAAGCGCTGACTCCCGACGCGCCGCAGTGGGAAGCGGTCAAGGCCTGGCTCAACGACAAGATGCCGGCCGATCACCCGACCTCCAGCATCGTTCACAACGACTATCGCTTTGACAACGTGATCCTCGACCCGAACAACCCGATGCAAATCATCGGCGTGCTCGACTGGGAACTGACCACGCTCGGCGACCCGCTGATGGACCTGGGCAACACCCTCGCCTACTGGATCGAAGCCAGCGACCCGGCGCCCGTGCAACTGATGCGCCGCCAACCCAGCCATGCCCCGGGCATGTTGACCCGCCGCGAGTTCGTCGATTACTACGCCGAACGCTCAGGCATCCAGATCGACAACTTCGACTTCTACTACACCTACGGCCTGTTTCGTCTGGCCGGCATCGTGCAGCAGATCTATTACCGCTTCTTCCATGGTCAGACCCAGGACAAACGCTTCGCGCAGTTCATTCACATGAACAAACTGCTGGAGCAGATGAGCCTGCAGGTCATCCAGAAATCCAGCCTTTGATTGCGCCCCTGGCTAAATAACAAGACTTTTTATAAGAGAATCCCATGTCCAAGACTCAGTTGTTCGACCTCGACGGCAAAATCGCTTTCGTTTCAGGTGCCAGCCGCGGCATCGGTGAAGCCATTGCCAAACTGTTGGCCCAACAAGGCGCTCACGTCATCGTCTCGAGCCGCAAGCTCGACGGTTGCCAGCACGTGGCCGATGCCATCATCGCCGCTGGCGGCAAGGCCACCGCTGTTGCATGCCACATCGGTGAGATGGAACAGATCAGCCAGGTGTTCGCCGGCATCCGCGAACAGTTCGGACGCCTGGACATTCTGGTCAACAACGCCGCGACCAACCCGCAATTCTGCAACGTGCTGGACACTGACCTCAGCGCCTTTCAGAAAACCGTCGATGTGAACATCCGCGGCTACTTCTTCATGTCGGTGGAAGCCGGCAAGCTGATGCGTGACAACGGCGGCGGCAGCATCATCAACGTCGCCTCGATCAATGGCGTTTCGCCGGGGATCTTCCAGGGCATCTACTCAGTGACCAAGGCGGCGGTGATCAACATGACCAAAGTCTTCGCCAAGGAGTGTGCGCCGTTCGGCATCCGCTGCAACGCCCTCTTGCCGGGCCTGACCGACACCAAGTTCGCGTCGGCGCTGGTGAAAAACGAGGCCATTTTGAACACCGCGTTGCAGCAGATTCCGCTCAAGCGCGTGGCGGACCCCAGTGAAATGGCCGGTGCCGTTCTGTATCTCGCCAGCGATGCGTCGAGTTACACGACAGGGGTTTCGCTGAATGTGGATGGTGGTTTCCTGTCCTGAGATGCATACCTTGTATAGGAGCTAGCTTGCTCGCGATGGTCGTGAACGATAACGCGTTCTTCCTGAATAACCGCGTTGCATTCACGTCCTTCGCGAGCAAGCTCGCTCCTACTGGGTGACGCAACGAGTCGTGGTCGTAACCCGGGTCACCTGCGCGTCAGCTCTCGCGTCGCCTTGCACATCGGTGTTTTCATTGGTTTGGCAGGTACGCACGGGATCGGGCGGCGGTGCGGCAGGGGGTGGCGGTGGTGGACTGGCGCAACCACCGAGGATCGCTACGCAGAGCGCGAGCGACAGAGGCGATAAAATACGTTTCACAGGACTGTTCATAGGTTGACCCGCTATAAGTGATCGACACCCTTGTGTGACAACAAAACATCACTGGAAAGTCCATTCACAGAACAGTAACCGTGTTTTCCTGATGGTTTAGGCAGTCTTCAACGCCAGTAAACCCCGCAATTCCTACGAAATCGCGCCGGGGCGATGCAAGCAACTGCTCTCAAGTTCATAACGCAGTTCTTCAATCAGTGCATTCACCGCGTCCGGCGTCCTTAGCGTTGCCAGGTTCAGCCCGCTGACCACCAGGTCCACCTGCCCTGAAACCGGGTGATAGAGCTTCACCGTCAATGAATATTCACCCGTGACAGTGCAATCACAGGCCAATGGCGAAAAACTACGCTCCAGATGCATACGCAATTGCGCCAGATGAATCATTTTGCTCATTCCTGTAGCTGTTCCAAGGATGCGATCCCGGCCTGAACACCCCCTATCGCACCTTCACAGGCTAAGCACAGACGCAATGCGCCAACACACGAATTTGCACCTCCCCAATTAGTGCATTTGCACCTTATCGCTGCGCCTTGGGCCGCCACTCACCGGAGAATAAACCACGTTCTCGCGCCCAGACAATCGCCTCGCTGCGACTGTGAACGTCGAGCTTGGAATATACCGTCGACACATGATTGCGCACTGTATTGGGCGCCAGTTTCAACCGTGCAGCGATCTCCTTGTCGGCCAGGCCTTCGCAGATAAGCCCCAGCACATCGCGCTCCCGGGCGGTCAGCTCGGTGAACGTGACGCTGGGTAACCTGGGCGAGTTTACGTTCTTCACGTTGGCGAGTTTTTCGATCAGCGTGCGACTGAACCACGAAGCGTCTTTCATCACCTCTTCGATCGCCGCCACCAACTCCAGCTCCGTGCGTTTACGGTCGGTGATGTCCATCAGCACCAGCAAGTAACAAGGGCTGTCCTGAATGTTCACGGTGTCGGCCGACACCGCGCAATCGATCAGTTCGTTGTCTTTTTTACGCACGCGAATATCGATGCGATCCAGTCCACCGCTTTTCTCCAGCGCCGCGAACAGCCGTACCCGTGCGCCCTTGTCGTGAATGAAATCGATCTCGGCGATGGTCTTGCCAAGCACTTCTTCGCTGGGAAATGCGAGGGTGTCGAGAAACGCTTCATTGACGTCCATCACCACCTGATCAGCCGCATTGCACACCAGGATTGGCACCGGTGTCAGGCGAAAGGCTTTGGCGAACCGCTCCTCACTCTGGCGCAGGGCGACCTCGGCCTTGCGTCGAGGCTCCATGTCGACGAAGGAAAACAGCATGCACGCTTCGTCATTGAGCTCCAGGGGCTGACCGGCGACGATCACCTGCTTGCTCCCGCCCTCGGGCAATTGCAGCTCGGCCTGCATCTGCGGAATGGTTGCCCCCTCACGCAAACGCTGCTTGGCCAAGTCTTTGTTTTCGGCGCCTTCGAGCACGTCCAACTCATACGTAGAACAGCCGATCACCTGATCACGCGCGTAGCCGGTCATTTCCAGAAAACCGGAATTGACCTTGATGTAGCGCAAATCACTGAGTCGGCAGATCACCGCGGGGGCCGGGTTGGCGCTGAAAGTCTTTTCAAAGCGCTGCTCGGCGCTGGCCCACTCGGTGACATCGTCCATGATCAGCACCAGCGACTCCGGGTCGCCCGCACTATTGGCCAACACCATGCTGCGCACGCTGTGAACCCAGGTGCGTTCCGGGTCCTGATCCGAACGCACTTGCACCACCACATCGCTGAACGTCTCGCCACGGGCGACACGGTTGATCGGGTAATTATCGACCGGGACTGGATGATTATTGCGATAGCGCAAGGCGAAGCGTCTGGCGTACGCCTTGGCATTCGCGCCCAATTCGCTGATCTGCGCGACACCGTGCATGGCCAGCGCGGCGTCATTGGCCCAAAGGATCGTCTGGTCGAGCTCCAGCAAAATCACGCCATCGGACAAGCCGGCGATGATCTGCTGCAACTGCCGGCGATTGGTTTCGGTGATCAGGACGTCCTGGCTCATTGGATCTCCACACGTGCGCCGGCGCATTCACGCGCCGGCCTGTGAAGATGTCGACCGCAGGGGGTCGGGATAGTGCAGCAAACATCCTGAAGCAGCGACGCGCCCCCTCACCACAGAAGCATCTTGTGATGCTTCAGGCCGCGAGCTCACCGCCGGCAATCGCGGCCGACGCCGCCAGCATCGCCCGCAACAACACCGCACACCCGGCCGCCAAATCATCCGGCGCGGCGTTTTCGATTTCGTTGTGGCTGATGCCGCCTTCGCACGGCACGAAGATCATCCCGGCCGGGCCGAGTTCGGCGAGGAAGATCGCGTCGTGCCCTGCTCCGCTGACGATGTCCATGTGCGACAGGCCCAGACCTTGTGCCGCACCGCGCACCGCCTCGATGCAGCCCTTGTCGAAGTACAGCGCAGGAAAGTCGGCAGTGGGTGTGAGTTCGAAGGTCAGTCCGTGTTCTTCACAGGTGGTTTCAATGACCTCACGGACTTCGGCGATCATCGAGTCCAGACGCGCCGGCTCCAGGTGCCGGAAATCAAGGGTCATGCGCACTTCGCCGGGGATGACATTGCGTGAGCCGGGGTAGGCTTGCAGGCATCCCACGGTGCCGCAGGCGTGCGGTTGATGGCTGAGGGCGGCGCGATTGACGGCGCCGACGATCACCGCCGCACCGACCAGAGCGTCCTTGCGCAGGTGCATCGGTGTCGGGCCGGCGTGGGCTTCGACACCGCGCAGTTTCAGGTCGAACCATTTCTGGCCGAGGGCGCCCATCACCACGCCGATGGTTTTGTGTTCGTCTTCAAGGATCGGGCCTTGCTCGATGTGAGCCTCGAAATACGCGCCGACGGCGTGACCGCTGACCTTACGTGGACCCGCGTAGCCGATGGCGTTCAGCGCTTCGCCGACGGTCACGCCTTCGGCATCGACCTTGGCCAGGGTTTCTTCGAGGGTGAATTTTTCTGCAAACACACCGGAGCCCATCATGCACGGGGCGAAGCGCGAGCCTTCTTCGTTGGTCCAGACCACCACTTCCAGCGGCGCTTCGGTTTCTACGCCGAGGTCATTGAGGGTGCGCAGTACTTCGACGCCGGCCAGTACGCCAAAGCAACCGTCGAACTTGCCGCCGGTAGGCTGGGTATCGATGTGGCTGCCGGTCATCACCGGGGGCAGGTTTGGGTTGCGGCCGGCGCGGCGGGCGAAGATGTTGCCGACGGCGTCGATGCTGACCGCGCAGCCTGCTTCCTCGCACCACTTGACGAAGATGTCGCGGGCCTGGCGGTCGAGGTCGGTCAGGGCCAGGCGACAGACGCCCCCCTTGACCGTGGCGCCGAGCGTGGCCAGTTCCATAAGCGACTGCCACAGACGGTCGCGGTTGATGTGCTGATGGGTGGACTGCAGAACGTCTACGGCAGCGTTCATGATGATCTCCTCAGGCAGTTTTTATAGGTTTCTTCAGGTAATTATCTGGTGCATTTGAGGCCGCCATCGCGAGCAGGCTCGCTCCCACATTTGAAATGCATTCCCCTGTGGGAGCGAGCCTGCTCGCGATGAGGCCATCCATCACACCGGAGATTTCACGATTGACGGAGTGGGCCGCATCGAGCACAACCCGTAATAGATCAGCCCGCCCAATGCCGAGCCGGTGAACCAGCCATAGCTGTAAAACCAGCTGAATGCATTGCTTCCCAGCGACAACAGCGTCAACACCACCGGCACGCCGAAGGCGGTGAACCCGAACCAGTTCCACGCCGGATAGACGTCATCGCGATACAACCCGGCCAGGTCCAGCTGCTGTTTCTTGATCAGGAAATAGTCCACCACCATGATCCCGGCGATGGGTCCGAGCAGGCTGGAGTAACCCAGCAACCAGTTGGAATAAACCGTTTCCAGGCTCACGTCCGAGACAATCAGCCCGAGCTTTTTCAGCAGTTCATGGCCCATCAGCAATAAGCCCACCAACCCCGTCAGCAATACCGCTTTCGTGCGGTTGATCACCTTGGGCGCGATGTTCTGGAAATCGTTGGTGGGGGACACAATGTTCGCCGCGGTGTTGGTGGACAGCGTGGCGATGATGATCAGCGCCATGGCCAATGCCACCCACACCGGGCTCTGGATATGACCGATCAGGCTAACCGGATCAGAGACGGTGACACCCACCAGTTTCACCGAGGCGGCGGTCATGACGACGCCCAGGGAAGCGAACAGGAACATCGTCAGCGGCAAACCAAAAACCTGCCCGAGTATCTGGTCTTTCTGGCTTTTGGCGTAGCGGCTGAAGTCGGGGATATTCAGGGACAAGGTGGCCCAGAATCCGACCATGGCGGTCAGGCCGGCGGCAAAGTAGCTGACGACGCTGGCCCCTTCCGGTCGCTTGGCCGGAATCGCCAACAGTTCGGTCATCGATACATTCGGCATGGCCCATACCAACAGGCCCACACCCACCAGCACCAGCAGCGGCGCCGAGAGGGTTTCCAGCCATTTGATCGACTCGGCGCCGCGTAGCACCACCCACAAATTCAGCACCCAGAAGATCATGAAGCCGATCACTTCACCGGTGCCACCGAGGGCTTTCCAGCCTTCGAAAATCGAACCCAAAAACAAGTGAATGGCCAGGCCGCCGAACATCGTCTGAATGCCGAACCAGCCGCACGCGACCAGCGCCCGAATCAAACAGGGCACGTTGGAACCGAGAATGCCGAAGGAGGAGCGCAATAACACCGGGAACGGAATGCCGTACTTGGTGCCGGCAAAAGCATTCAACGTCAGCGGGATCAATACAATGAGATTGGCGAACAGAATTGCCAGCAGCGCTTCGCCCACGCTCAGACCGAAATAGGCCGTGAGCACCCCTCCAAGGGTGTAGGTCGGCACGCAGATCGACATGCCGATCCACAGCGCGGTGATGTGCCATTTGTTCCAGGTTCGTTCGTGGACCTTGGTCGGTGCCATGTCGTGGTTGTAACGGGGACTGTCGAGGACGTCGCTGCCGGCTTCCAGCTCAAACAAGCCGTCGCGCTCGGTCACTTGCGATCTGATCTGTTGCATGGCCGCTCCACTGTTCTTTGAATTATTTTTTGCTCATCAGGACTTGCGGCATCAATAACCGTGCCGCGCACCCCGTTTGCGCATCGGGCAGTTCCACTAAACTTTGCAACCCACTGATGTTTATCAGTTTTATTGGCATACCTAATCAGTCCACGGTGACTTGCCTGCTCACTCAGGCTGAATGCCAGGCACGTCGTCCGAAAAGTCAGGACTCAATCAGGTGCATCGAACTTTTTTTGAATGTAGCGCATCAACCATAGACCTTTCTCAACCGGCTGATTTCACATAGGAAATCTCGTCTATTTTTGGAACCTGTCAAGTGCGTCAAAATGGTGAGTGCGTGAACCATTTTGGGTATTTCAAACTTTAATCGTTATTTATCAGACACTTATTAACGTTATAAGCTTATAAAAAATATTCTTGCTCATTCCTGAATCTCAGACTAGCGTCTATTCCTGACAGCGTTGACAGGAATACACCTGTTTGCGCCAGCTTCATATAAAACATTTAGAACCGGCACCAGTCGGTCATTGCCTGCGAGGAACTCGGAATGTCTCTGTTGATCCGTGGCGCCACCGTTATTACCCATGATGAAAGTTACCGAGCCGACGTCTATTGCGCCGACGGCGTGATCAAAGCCATCGGTGACAACCTCGATGTTGCGGCGGGTGCCGAAGTGCTCGACGGCAGCGGCCAATACCTGATGCCCGGCGGCATCGACCCGCACACGCATATGCAACTGCCCTTCATGGGCACGGTGGCGAGCGAAGATTTTTTCAGTGGTACAGCGGCGGGACTGGCCGGCGGCACCACGTCGATCATCGACTTCGTGATTCCCAATCCGCAGCAATCGCTGATGGAGGCGTTTCACCAATGGCGCGGCTGGGCCGAGAAGTCGGCCGCAGATTATGGTTTCCACGTCGCCATCACGTGGTGGAGCGAGCAGGTCCGCGAGGAAATGGCGGAGCTGGTCAGCCATCACGGGGTCAACAGCTTCAAGCATTTCATGGCCTACAAGAACGCGATCATGGCGGCCGACGACACCCTGGTGGCGAGTTTCGAGCGTTGCCTGGAGCTTGGCGCGGTGCCGACGGTGCACGCGGAAAACGGCGAACTGGTTTATCACCTGCAGCGCAAGTTGATGGCCCAGGGCATGACCGGGCCTGAAGCGCATCCATTGTCGCGGCCGTCGCAGGTGGAAGGCGAAGCCGCGAGCCGGGCGATCCGCATTGCCGAAACGTTGGGTACCCCGCTGTACCTGGTGCACGTCTCGACCAAGGAAGCCCTCGACGAAATCACCTACGCCCGCAGCAAGGGCCAACAAGTCTACGGTGAAGTGTTGGCAGGGCATCTGCTGCTCGACGACAGTGTCTATCAACACCCGGACTGGCAGACCGCCGCCGGTTACGTGATGAGCCCGCCCTTCCGTCCTCGTGGCCATCAAGAAGCACTATGGCACGGCCTGCAATCGGGCAACCTGCACACCACCGCCACTGACCACTGCTGCTTCTGCGCCGAGCAAAAAGCGGCGGGGCGTGATGACTTCAGCAAAATCCCCAACGGCACCGCCGGTATCGAAGACCGCATGGCCGTGCTTTGGGACGAAGGGGTGAATACCGGCCGCTTGTCGATGCAGCACTTCGTCGCGCTCACCTCCACCAACACCGCGAAGATCTTCAACCTCTACCCACGCAAGGGTGCGATTCGTGTCGGGTCTGACGCAGACCTGGTGCTGTGGGATCCGCAGGGCACGCGGACCATTTCAGCGACAACTCACCACCAGCAGGTCGACTTCAACATCTTCGAAGGCAAGACCGTGCGCGGCGTGCCGAGCCATACCATCAGCCAGGGCCGAGTGGTGTGGGCCGATGGCGATCTGCGCGCCGAGCGTGGTGCCGGGCGGTATGTCGAGAGGCCGGCGTATCCGGCGGTGTTTGATTTGTTGAGTAAGCGGGCTGAGCAACATAAGCCCACGGCTGTGAAACGCTGAGAGCGGCCTTCGGCCTATCGCGAGCAAGCTCGCTCCCACAGGGATCTTCAGTGTTCACTAAACCACTGTGGGAGCGAGCTTGCTCGCGATGGCGTCGGCACAGGCAATACAAAGACCAATGCCCGTCAGAGGCATAACCTCAAACAACATGAGGCCTTAAACCGTGATCAAGACCCTGAACCATCTCCCGCATCCCCAAGAGAGTGCGGCCGCCCTCGCCGGTCATTTCACCGACCTGGCGCCGCCCCTCAATGACCGGCAGGCGCATCTGGAAGCTTCGCGCTGCCTGTACTGCTACGACGCGCCGTGTGTGAATGCCTGTCCGAGTGAGATCGACATTCCGTCGTTCATCCGCAATATCCATCAGGACAATGTTCAGGGCGCGGCGCAGAAAATCCTCTCGGCGAACATACTCGGCGGCAGTTGTGCCCGGGTCTGCCCGACGGAAGTCCTCTGCCAGCAAGCCTGTGTGCGCAACAACGACCACGAGTGCGCCCCGGTACTGATCGGCCTGTTGCAACGTTACGCGGTGGACAACGCGCACTTCAGCGAACACCCGTTCCAACGCGCCGCCGCAACCGGCAAGCGCATCGCCGTGGTCGGAGCAGGACCGGCCGGGTTGTCTTGTGCCCATCGCAGCGCCATGCACGGTCACGACGTGGTGATTTTCGAGGCACGGGAAAAGGCTGGCGGCCTCAATGAGTACGGGATTGCCAAGTACAAACTGGTGGATGATTACGCGCAGAAGGAACTGGAGTTTCTGCTGCAGATCGGTGGCATCGAGATCCGCCACGGCCAGAAACTCGGCGAGCAATTGACCCTCAGCGACCTGCATCAACAATTCGATGCCGTGTTCCTCGGCCTCGGTCTCAACGCCGCAAAACACCTGGGCCTGGCCCATGAAGACGCACCCGGTCTGCTCGCCGCCACCGACTACATCCGCGAGCTGCGCCAGTGCGACGACCTGACCCAACTGCCACTCGCCGACCATTGCATCGTCCTCGGCGCCGGCAACACGGCCATCGACATGGCCGTGCAGATGGCTCGTCTCGGCGCGCATGACGTCAACCTGGTGTATCGCCGCGGCGCCGAAGACATGGGCGCCACCGGGCACGAACAGGACATCGCCAAAGCCAATCAGGTGCGTTTGCTGACGTGGGCTCAACCCGAAGAAGTGCTGCTCGACGATCAGGGCAATGTGCGCGGCATGCGCTTCGCTCGTACAACAATGTTCGAAGGTCGCTTGCAAACCACCGGCGAGACCTTCGAGCTGGTGGCCGACGCCATCTTCAAAGCCATCGGCCAGGCCTTTGATGGCAGTGCCCTGGCCGATCCACTGGCCCGGGAGCTCAAGCGTCAGGGTGATCGAATCCTGGTAGACGAGCACCTGCGCACCAGCATCCCCGGCGTGTATGCCGGAGGCGATTGCACCAGCCTCGATCAGGACCTCACCGTACAAGCCGTGCAGCACGGCAAGCGGGCCGCCGAAGCCATCAACGCTCAACTCATGCTCAACGTGGAGGCTGCGTAAATGGCCGATCTCTCGATTGTCTTCGCTGGCATCAAAGCCCCCAATCCGTTCTGGCTGGCCTCTGCGCCGCCCACCGACAAAGCCTACAACGTGGTCCGCGCCTTCGAAGCTGGCTGGGGCGGCGTGGTCTGGAAAACCCTGGGTGAAGACCCGGCGGCGGTCAACGTCTCGTCGCGCTACTCAGCACACTTCGGCGCCAACCGTGAGGTGATGGGCTTCAACAACATCGAGCTGATCACCGACCGTTCACTGGAGATCAACCTGCGGGAAATCACCCAGGTCAAGAAGGATTGGCCAGACCGTGCGCTGATCGTTTCACTGATGGTGCCCTGCGTTGAAGAATCGTGGAAAAACATCCTGCCGCTGGTGGAAGCCACCGGCGCCGACGGTATCGAGCTGAACTTCGGCTGCCCTCATGGCATGCCGGAACGCGGCATGGGTGCGGCGGTCGGCCAAGTGCCGGAGTACGTCGAACAGGTCACGCGCTGGTGCAAGACGTATTGCTCGCTGCCGGTGATCGTCAAGCTCACGCCGAACATTACCGACATCCGCGTCGCCGCCCGCGCGGCCCATCGTGGCGGGGCTGACGCGGTGTCGCTGATCAACACCATCAACTCGATCACCAGCGTCAACCTGGAGCAGATGGTCGCCAATCCTGCCGTCGGCAGCCAGAGCACCCATGGCGGATATTGCGGCTCGGCCGTGAAGCCGATTGCGCTGAACATGGTCGCCGAAATCGCCCGCGACCCGCAGACCCAAGGGCTGCCGATCTCCGGCATTGGCGGCATCGGCAGCTGGCGCGACGCGGCGGAGTTCATTGCGCTGGGCAGCGGCTCGGTGCAAGTGTGCACGGCGGCAATGCTGCACGGATTCCGGATCGTCGAGGAAATGAAGGACGGTTTGTCACGCTGGATGGACAGTCAAGGCTACGCCAGCGTGTCGGATTTTGCCGGGCGCGCGGTGGGCAATACCACTGACTGGAAGTACCTGGACATCAACTACCAGGTGATTGCGAAGATTGATCAGCAAGCGTGCATCGGTTGCGGGCGCTGCCACATCGCCTGCGAAGACACCGCGCACCAGGCGATTGCCAGCCTGAAGCAGGCGGACGGGACGCATAAATATGAAGTGATTGACGATGAGTGCGTGGGGTGCAATTTGTGCCAGATCACCTGCCCGGTGCAGGATTGTATCGAGATGGTGCCGATCGAGAACGGCAAGCCGTTTCTGGATTGGAACCACGATCCGCGCAATCCCTACCATGTTGCAGTCTGAAATCTGCGGCGCCTGAACGGGCGCCTTCGCGAGCAAGCTCGCTCCCACAGGGTTCTCGGGTGTACGCGGGATTTGTGTACGACATAAAACCACTGTGGGAGCGAGCTTGCTCGCGAAGGCGTCGGCAACAGCAGCGCAAACCTCAAGGCTCCAACCCGATCCCCCGCAAAATAACACTGGTCACTGTCTGAATCGCCCGCTCAAACTGCATGTCCGACAACGGCTGATGATCGTTCAGAATATTCACCTGATGATCGAAGTCAGCGTAATGCTGGGTTGACGCCCAGATCATGTACAGCAGGCTTGAAGGCTCCACCGGCAGGATGCGTTTGTCGTCCACCCACTGGCGAATTTTCGCCTCTTTCATCTTGGCCCAGTCGTACAGACTGACGTCGAGTTTCTCACCCAGGGTCGGCGCACCGTGGATGATCTCGTTGGCCCAGACTTTCGAGCCATAAGGCCGGCTGCGGGAATGGTTCATCTTGGCGCGGATGTAGCTGCTGAGCACCACGCGCGGGTCATCGAACATCTCGAAGCACAGCGCATCCTGCTTCCACACCTCCAGCAGATCGAACAGCACCGCGCTGTACAACTCACTCTTGGTGCTGAAGTAGTAATGCAGATTGGAGCGCGGCAGTTGCACTTCGGCGGCGATGTCCGCCATGGCGGTGCTGCCGAAGCCTTTTTCGGCGAAGACCTTCTCGGCCCCCAGCAGAATTTTCTCGACGTTACTGCGACGAATCTCGATCTTGTGATTGCCCATGAGGGCTCCCTGACAACAGCATGGGTCAAGACTAACACCCGCTCTACATCGCGGCGACAGGGGAAAACGAAACTTCGTACAGCCCGCCTCTCGCAGGTAAACTGACACCCCTTCGACCCCGCCTCAGAGGTATTCCACGATGCAGCTCAAGACCACCCTGACCACCGTCGCCCTGCTGGGCTCGCTTCTCGCCGCATCGTCGGTGTTTGCCCATGCCCATCTGAAAAAGCAGACGCCGGCCGCCGACAGCACCGTGAGCCCGCCGTCGGAGCTGCGCCTGGTGTTTTCCGAAGGCGTTGAATCAACCTTCAGCAAGGTCACGATCAGCAAGGACGGTGCCGATGTTCCGGTGAAAAGCCTGACCACCGAAGGCAGCGACAAGAAAACCCTGATCGTCACACCAGCCGCCCCTTTGGCAGCAGGTGCCTACAAAGTCGAATGGCACGCCGTATCGGTCGACACCCACAAAAGTGAAGGCGCCTATAGCTTCAAGGTTGGCCAATAATTCATGACGAGTGCGATGGTGCTGTGCCGCTTCCTGCATTTCACCGTGGTGTTGATGCTGTTCGGGGCCTGCCTGTTCAGGCCTCTGCTGCTGGGCCGTGAGGCGGTGCTGGACCAACCGCTGTCCAGTGTCACCCGATGGCTGGCCTCCGTGGCATTGATCAGCGGCGTCTGTTGGTTGCTGCTGATCACCGTCAGCATGGCCGGAAGCGGGAGTGCAGCATTCGAGCCATCGACCCTGGGCCTGGTGCTGGGTAAAACGTTCTTCGGTCAGGTCTGGCGCTGGCACCTGCTGATAAATGCGTTACTGGTGGTGCTGGTGCTGACGCCATTGCGTTCGAACTTCCCGCTACGCATCGGCCTCACCAGCCTTTTGTTGGCGACCCTTGCCCCGGTCGGCCACGGGGCGATGCTCGATGGTCTCAGCGGCCAATTGCTGATCTTCAATCAAATCGTCCACTTGATCTGCGTCGGCGCCTGGCTTGGCGGGCTGATGCTGTTGGTGATGATCCTGCGTCAACCGGCCGGCCATGCTGTCGGCGCTATCCTGGGGCGATTCAGCGGTGTCGGCTACGGCTTGGTCGCCGGGTTGGTCGTGACCGGCCTGATCAACGTACGGGTGCTCACCGGGGCTTTTTGGCCGACGCCGTTGCTGACAGGGTTCGCGCTGATTCTGCTGATCAAGGTGTCGCTGGTCGCCGTGATGCTGGGCCTGGCGCTGTTCAATCGACTGTGGATCAACGACAGCGAACAACGCCTGACGACCTTGCGCGCCAGCGTGGTGCTGGAGTGGTTTCTGGGGATGGGCGCTGTGGCAGCGGTTTCGTTGCTGGGGACCATGCCACCCATGATCGCAGGCTAGAACACAAATCCGGTGTGGGAGCGAGCCTGCTCGCGATGAATCCGAAGGCGGCGCATTTTCCCAGGCAGCATGCGTCTTCGTTTACGTCCATCGCGAGCAGGCTCGCTCCCACGGGTTAATCCAAACCCCGCCTAGTCATCGTACAACTTCTGATTGACAACCCCTGAAAGCCTCGCAAATAATCGCCCCCTTGTTGTACGACGACGTACGACAATTATAAAAACAAAAAGCAACAAGGGAGCGTTACTGTGAGCAAGCTCGTCCGCCATTCCGTCTGCACCCCTCGCCCGACCTTCGCACGTCGCCATACCTTGAGCCTGATCGGTTGCAGCAGCCTGGCACTTGCCCTGCCGATGACCAGCCATGCCGAAGGGTTTGCCGATGACGCTAAAGCGACGTTGAACCTGCGTAATGCCTACTTCAATCGCAACTTCACCAACCCGGCGTACCCCCAGGGCAAGGCCGAAGAGTGGACGCAAAACTTCATTCTCGATGCGAAGTCCGGCTTCACCCAGGGCTTCGTCGGTTTCGGCGTGGATGTGCTGGGCCTGTACTCGCAGAAACTCGACGGCGGCAAAGGCACTGGTGGCACACAGTTGCTGCCGATCGGCAGCGATGGCCGCCCTGTCGATAACTTCGGCCGCCTGGGTGTGGCGCTGAAAAGCAAAATTTCGAAAACCGAAGTAAAAGTCGGTGAATGGATGCCGGTGCTGCCGATCCTGCGCTCGGATGACGGCCGCTCCCTGCCGCAAACCTTCCGCGGCGGCCAGGTGACGTCCAATGAGATCAGTGGCTTGACGCTCTACGGTGGCCAGTTCCAGCAGAACAGCCCGCGCAACGATGCGAGCATGGAAGACATATCGATGAACGGCAAACCGGCGTTCACCTCGGACCGCTTCAACTTCGGCGGTGGCGAGTACACGTTCAACGACAAGCGCACCCAGGTCGGCGTCTGGTACTCGGAACTCAGCGACATTTACCAGCAGCAATATTACAACCTCAACCACAGCCAACCGCTAGGCGACTGGACCTTGGGCGCCAACCTTGGCTTCTTCAATGGCAAGGAAAACGGCAGCGCCTTGGCCGGCGACCTCGACAACAAAACCACCTTCGCCCTGCTCTCGGCCAAATACGGCGGCAGCACCTTCTATGTCGGCCTGCAAAAACTCACCGGTGACAGTGTCTGGATGCGCGTCAACGGCACCAGCGGCGGCACCCTGGCCAATGACAGCTACAACAACAGCTATGACAATGCCCAGGAGAGATCCTGGCAGGTGCGCCACGACTACAACTTCGTCGCGCTGGGCATTCCCGGACTGACAATGATGAACCGCTACATCAGTGGCGATAACGTGCACACCGGGGCAATCACCGATGGCAAGGAATGGGGTCGCGAATCGGAGCTGGCTTACACCGTGCAGAGCGGCGCGCTGAAAGACCTCAACGTCAAATGGCGCAACTCGAGTATCCGCAAAGATTTCAGCACCAACGAGTTCGACGAAAACCGCCTGTTCATCAGCTATCCGATCTCGTTGCTGTAAGACAGGCTGACACAAATTTTTGTAGGAGCGAGCCTGCTCGCGAAGGACTCAAGAGCCGCGCGTTTATTCAGAAAATACGCGTTATCGTTAACGTCCATCGCGAGCAGGCTCGCTCCTACAAGGGAGAGGATAACCCTCCGTCATTTTCAACCAACGTTGCGTTGACAAGACCCGGAAAGCCTAACGATACTTCGATTTAGTCATACGACAACCTACAACGAACCCGCCAACAATAACTGCGCGCCCAGGACTTCCATGACCACCCCTTCTAAAGCCCCTTTCAACCGCCTACTGCTGACCGGCGCCGCCGGTGGCCTCGGTAAAGTGCTGCGCGAAAGCCTGCGCCCGTACGCCAACGTGATTCGCCTGTCGGACATCGCCGACATCGCGCCGGCCATCGATGACCGCGAAGAAGTGGTGCCCTGCGACCTTTCCGACAAGCATGCCGTGCATCAACTGGTCGAAGGCGTAGACGCGATCCTGCATTTCGGCGGTGTGTCGGTGGAGCGTTCCTTCGAAGAGATTCTCGGCGCCAACATCTGCGGCGTCTTCCACATCTATGAAGCCGCACGCCGTCATGGTGTGAAGCGCGTCGTTTTCGCCAGCTCCAATCACGTGATCGGTTTCCATAAGCAAGACGAAGTGATCGACGCCCACTCCCCACGCCGCCCGGACAGCTACTACGGGCTGTCCAAATCCTACGGCGAAGACATGGCCACGTTCTACTTCGATCGCTATGGCATCGAGACCGTCAGCATCCGCATCGGCTCAGCGTTCCCGGAACCGCAAAATCGCCGGATGATGAGCACCTGGCTGAGTTTCGGTGACCTGACTCGATTGATTGAACGTGCGCTGTATGCTCCAGGCGTCGGCCACACCGTGGTGTACGGCATGTCCGATAACAACAACGTCTGGTGGGACAATCATCTGGCAACTTGCCTCGGTTATGCCCCGCAGGACAGCTCCGACGTGTTTCGTGAAAAGGTCGAGGCGCTGCCACTGCCATCTGCCGATGATCCGATCCGGGTCTACCAGGGTGGGGCCTTTTGCGTGGCCGGCCCGTTCGGCGACTGATCCAGAATCCCAGCAATAGACACCAGGGTAAACCGTTGCCATGCAAGCCGAATTGATTGTCGATGCCCGTAACGCGGTCGGTGAAAGCCCGGTCTGGGTTCCCGAGGAAAACGCCCTGTACTGGGTTGACATTCCTGCCGGAGGGCTACAGCGCTGGCGTGCCGAAAGCGGCCAAGTCGACACCTGGACGGCCCCGGAAATGCTCGCCTGCATTACCCGCAGCCGCGCAGGTGGCTGGATGGCCGGGATGGAAAGCGGCTTCTTTCATTTGCGTGCGCACGACGACGGCAGCCTCGACAGCGACCTGCTGGCCCACGTCGATCACGCCCGCACCGACATGCGCCTCAACGATGGCCGCTGCGATCGTCAAGGGCGTTTCTGGGCCGGCAGCATGGTGCTGAACATGGGCGCCAACGCCGCCGCCGGCACGCTTTATCGCTACAGCGCCGGCCAGCGCGGCCCGCTCGATCCACAACTGCACGGGCTCATGGTGCCCAATGGCCTGGGTTTCAGCCCGGACGGAAAAACGATGTACCTGTCGGATTCTCATCCCTTGGTCCAACAGATCTGGGCCTTCGATTACGACATCGACAGTGGCACACCCTCGAACCGTCGGGTGTTTGTCGACATGAATCACTTCAACGGACGCCCCGACGGCGCCGCCATCGACGCCGACGGTTGCTACTGGATCTGTGCCAACGACGCCGGGCTGATTCACCGCTTCACCCCCGACGGTCGACTGGACCGTTCGCTGACCGTGCCCGTCAAAAAACCGAGCATGTGCGCCTTCGGTGGCAGTCGACTGGACACGCTGTTCGTGACCTCGATCCGCCCTGCTGACGATCATGACGAACAATCGCTGGCCGGCGGCGTGTTCGCCCTCGACCCGGGCGTCAAGGGCTTGCCTGAACCTCTTTTCAAGCAATGAAAAACATCCGCCCCTTGTAGCAGCTGCCGAGCACCGCGAGGCTGCGTCCGCAGTCTGACTGAAGGAACCTGGCTGCAGGGTTTGCGACGGCTGCGCCGCCGAACGCTGCCTCGCGGTGCTCGACGGCTGCTACAAGGCTCAGCGGTGTTCTCACATCAGAGTTCAATTGACATGACGCCAACACTCCTCGAACTCGAAGACGACTTCACCCGCCTCACCCTCGCCCCCGACACCGGCGCGAGCATCGTCAACTGGACCGTTCGCAGCACCGGCCAACCGCTGTTGCGCCACAGCGACGCCCACGCCCTGAACACCGGGCTGCCCGGGAAACTTGCGTGCTATCCCTTGGCGCCCTGGTCAAACCGGATTGCCCAAGGCGGTTTCAACTGCCCCGAGGGATGGCTGGCGCTGACGCCCAACAGCCTCACCGATCCCCTGCCGATTCATGGCAGCGCCTGGCAACAGCCGTGGCAGGTGATTTCCCGGACACGCAATGAAGTCGTCCTGCAACTCGACAGCACAACCCCCTTCGCCTACCGTGCCCGCCAACGCTTCCATCTGAGCGAAGGCAAGCTGAGCATCGAATTGCACGTTACCCACCTGGACGAACGGGCTGCCTGGCATGGGCTGGGTTTGCATCCTTACTTTCCGCGCACCGCCCGAACGCAGTTGCAGGCGCCGGCTCGACACGTCTGGTTATGCGATGCCACAAAACTGCCGACCCACCTGAGTTCATTACCCGCCGAGTGGGATTTCCAGCAATCAAAGGGATTGCCTGACACGCTGGTCGACAACGGTTTCTGCGAATGGGACGGCCATTGCCTGATCCAGCAACCCGACCTCGGTTATGAACTGGACTGCCAGGTCACCGGCAGCGACTACTACCTGCTGTATTGCCCGGTGGACCTGGCCTTTTTCTGTATCGAACCGGTGAGTCATCCGGTCAATGCGCACCATCTGCCGGGTCGGCCGGGGTTGCGGTTACTGGGCCAGGGGCAAACCGCCGAGTTGGGGTTCAGCCTGCACTATCGCGCACTTGACGACCCCAGCATCTGACTCAGCACCGCACGCAACTTGCCGGGTTTCACGGGCTTGTTCAGCAGCGGTGCGTCGAGCCGTTGCAACGCACGCCGACACTGGTCGGTGCGGTCGGCGGTGATGATGACCGCTGGAATCGTCTGGTTGAAATGCTCGCGTAAATGCCTGACCACATCACAGCCCACAACGCCGTGATCGAGGTGATAGTCCGCCAGAATCAGCTCCGGCGCCTGGCCCTGTAACGCGGCCAGCGCTGTGACCTCATCGGTGGCGGTGAGCACTTCGCAGCCCCACTGCCCGAGCAATGCGCGCATGCTTTCAAGGATGCTCACCTCGTTGTCCAGCACCAGCAAACGCCGGCCTGGCAATGGGTTGCCCATCCCCGGCTGCGGTGCCGCCAGACTGATGGGCAGCGGAATCTCATGGGATATCGGCACGTCGATGCTGAACATCGAACCGCGCCCCGGCAGCGAATGAACCTGTATCCGGTAGTCGAGAATTTTGGCGATCCGCTCGACTATCGCCAGCCCCAGCCCCACGCCTTTGCGGTCGGCGGCGCGTCCGACGTCCAGTTGGTTGAACTCGAGAAAAATCGAGTCGAGCCGATCGGCTGCAATTCCGCGTCCGGTGTCCCAGACCTCGATACGCAACACGTCGCCCCTGCGTCTGGCCCCCAGCAAGATGCTGCCCTGGTCGGTGTAGCGGCAGGCGTTACTGAGGAAGTTGCGCAGGATGCGGGTCATCAAACGCAGGTCGGTATGAACGGCGTAATCGCCGATGCGCGAGCGCAGGGTCAACCCGGCCGCTTGCGCCACTGACTGGAACTCCGAAACCAACGGCCCGAGCAATTCGTCGAGCCGGTACAGTGCGATGTCTGGCTTGACCGCCGCC
Source organism: Pseudomonas sp. ASL7 (assembly GCF_056680375.1). Classification (NCBI taxonomy): domain Bacteria; kingdom Pseudomonadati; phylum Pseudomonadota; class Gammaproteobacteria; order Pseudomonadales; family Pseudomonadaceae; genus Pseudomonas; species Pseudomonas sp. ASL7. Next base: position 2,032,981 of record NZ_CM155279.1, read on the forward strand.
TGATCGAGCCGGGAAATGTCCAACAGATCCGTGAGCAAATCCTCCGCGCCTTCCAGGGCCTGGTGCGTGCGCTCCACCAGCACCTGCTCGACGTCGGGCAGCCGGCGCTCGCGCAAGGTCGAGATCAGCAACCGCGCGGCATTCAGCGGTTGCAGCAGGTCGTGGCTGGCGGCCGCGAGGTATTTGTCTTTGCTGCGGTTGGCGGCCTGGGCGGCGTCACGGGCATCGCGCAGCGCCTGCTCGACCTGCTCACGCTGGGTGATCTGCTGTTGCAGATTGCGGTTGGCTTCCAGCAACTCATCGGTACGCGCGGTGACCCGTTGTTCCAACTCGTCATTGAGTTGTTGCAGGCGTTGCTGGGCCAGTTTTCGTTCGGTGATGTCGGCAACGAAACCTTCCACCAGACCTTCCTGATCGGGTTTAAGCAGCAGGTTCATCAGCACGTCGAGGCTGCTGCCATCCTTGCGGCGCAACTGGGTTTCATAGCCGTGCAGACTGCGTTGGGTTTTCAGGATTTCGCCAATGTTTTCCAGTTCTTCGGCACCGCCGATAAACAGGTTGCTCGCCAGATCGGCCAGGGAGAACAGCACCTCTTGCGGGTCCTGATAGCCGAGCATCCGCGCCAGCGCCGGGTTGGCGGCGCGCATGCCTTCGAGCAGGCTGGCCTGGAAGATCCCGTGCACCGCATTTTCGAACAGCCATTTGTAGCGATTGCGCTCGGCTTCCAGTTCGTCGAGGCGCGCGGCCAGTTCCGGGTAATGGCTCTTGCGCGCCGAGTGGTTGCCTAATCCCAGTAACCCGGCCAGCGCCCGTTGCTGTTCGTCAGAGGGCTTCGCCATAGACGACCTCGACATCACGCTGACTGGACTCTCGCGGGTTGGTCAGGATGCACGGGTCGTGCATGGCGTGTTGCGACAGGAAGGGGATGTCTGCTGTGCTGACCCCGTGCAAACCGAGGGTTTCATGGAAGCCGATGGCACGTTTTAGAGCGATCAGGTGTTCGACCAGACGCCCGCAAATCTGCCGGTGATTGAGGCCCCGGCAATCAATACCGAACGTCTCGGCGATCACCTTGAAACGCTCCGGTGCCGACGTGTAGTTGAACGCAACGACGTGTTCCACCAGCACCGCGTTGCACAAGCCGTGGGGCAAATCCAGAAAGCCGCCCAGGCTGTGGGACATGGCGTGCACCGCGCCCAGGATCGCATTGGAGAACGCCAGCCCGGCCTGCATGCTGCCCAGCATGATTTTTTCGCGCAGGGCAATGTCCGTGGGGTTGGCGATCATCTGCACCAGGTTGCCGTTGATCAGCCGCATCGCCTCCAGTGCATGGGGGTCAGTCAGTGGCCCATGACCGGTCGAGACAAACGCTTCGATGGCATGGACCAGCGCGTCGATCCCGGTACAAGCCGACAGGAACGGGTCCATGCTCAGGGTGGTTTCCGGGTCGATCAGCGACACGTCCGGCACGACAGCCTTGCTGACGATGGAGAACTTCATCCGCTCTTGCTGGTTGGAAATGATCACGAACTGCGAGACATCCGCCGATGTGCCGGCGGTGGTCGGAATCAGGATCAGCGGCGGGCTTGGGACGCGGATGGTGTCCACGCCCTCGAACTCAAGGATGTTGCGTCCATGGGCGACGACAATGCCGATGCCTTTGCCGCAATCCATCGGGCTGCCACCTCCGACCGCCACGATGACATCACAGTGGTTTTCCCGGTACAGCTCGGCGCCGAGCATGACTTCCTCGACCCGCGGATTGGGTGAAACGTCGCTATATAAAAAATAATCGATGCCCTGCGCTTGCAGGCTGGCCTCGACATCGGCGACCCACCCGGCGGCAATCACCCCGGGATCACTGACCACAAGCACCTTACGCGCACCAAAGGTCTTGGCGTAGTTGCCGACATTGTGCCGGCAACCGGCACCAAAGATGATTTCAGGTGAAACGAATTTACGCAGCTGGCTGAGATTCTGGCTCATTGGAAAGCCTGTTTTTTATTGTTTTGAAAGGTAGATTCCACACTAAAGCATCCGGCTGCGAATGCAATCAGACCAATGGGTAGCACTTGCTTCCATTCTCTAAAGATTCATTGTAGGAGCGAGCTTGCTCGCGAAGGACGTAAAAACACCGCGGACATACAGGGAGTACCCATCATCGTTGACATCCTTCGCGAGCAAGCTCGCTCCTACAGTGGCGCTGTGCGTGATTCATCCGCGGTAGATCAGTCGCGAGGCCTTTTCGTTGCGCAACGTCAGGTGCTCCATGCCCTGCCCCGGCGCATCGGCTTCCTCGCGGGCCTTGAGGATCACGCCGTGATGCGCTGACTTGCTGCACACCGGGTCGGCATTGCTGGCATCGCCGGTCAGCATGAACGCCTGGCAGCGACAGCCGCCGAGATCCTTGTGCTTTTCATCGCAGGAACGGCACGGCTCTTTCATCCAGTCATCACCGCGAAAACGATTGAAACCGAAGGAGGCGGTCCAGATGTGTTCGATGCTGTGCTCGCGCACATTGGGAAACTCGACCGGCAACTGCCGGGCACTGTGGCAAGGCAACGCGGTGCCGTCCGGGGTGATGTCGAGAAACAGATTGGCCCAGCCGTTCATGCAGGTCTTGGGGCGCTCTTCGTAGTAATCCGGGGTGACGAAGATCAGCTTGCACGGGTGGCCCTGCGCCTCCAGGCGTTGTCGATATTCGTTGGTGATGCGCTCGGCGCGCTGCAGTTGCTCGCGGGTCGGCAACAGGCCGACGCGGTTGAGTTCTGCCCAGCCGTAAAACTGGCACGTCGCCAATTCGACGAAATCCGCTTCCAGCTCCAGGCAAAGCTCAATGATCTGAGCAATCTGATCGATGTTGTGCCGGTGGGTGACGAAGTTCAGCACCATCGGATAGCCCTGGGCTTTCACCGCTCGAGCCATGGCGAGTTTTTGCGCGAAGGCTTTGCGCGAGCCGGCGAGCATGTTGTTCACCGCTTCGTCTGCCGCTTGAAAGCTGATCTGGATATGGTCCAGCCCGGCGACCTTGAAGTCGCGCACTTTCTGCTCGGTCAGACCGATCCCCGAGGTGATGAGGTTGGTGTAGTAACCCATGTCCCGCGCCGCTTTGATCAGCTCTGCCAGATCCGGTCGAACCAACGGCTCGCCACCGGAAAACCCCAGTTGCGCGGCGCCCATTGCTCGCGCCTCGCGAAAGACCCGAATCCATTCTTCGGTGCTCAGCTCTTCGCCTGATGCGGCGAAATCCAATGGATTGGAGCAGTAAGGACATTGCAGCGGGCAGCGGTAAGTCAGCTCTGCCAACAACCACAAAGGTGGGCCGGGGCGCTGATCAATCTGCCTCACAGGGCGATCCCCCGGTGCCAGACGTTGTGGGGGGTGACGGTGTGATAAGGCGGGCGTTCCAGTTCGTAGGCCATGCTCATGGCATCGAGCATGCTCCAGAGAACGTCGAGCTTGAACTGCAGAATCTCCAGCATCCGTTGTTGGCCTTCGGCGGTGACGTAATGCGCCAGCGTGATGCGCAAACCGTGCTCGACATCCCGCCGCGCCTGCCCCAGCCGCGTACGGAAATAGTCGTAACCGGCGACGTCGATCCACGGATAGTGAGTGGGCCAGGCGTCGAGCCGGGATTGATGGATCTGCGGAGCAAACAGCTCGGTGAGTGAACTGCTGGCGGCTTCCTGCCAACAGGCGCGACGCGCGAAATTGACGTAGGCATCCACGGCGAAACGCACACCGGGGAGCACCCGTTCCTGGGACAGCAGGTGCTCGCGTTCCAGCCCCACCGCTTCTCCCAAACGCAGCCAGGCCTCGATGCCACCTTCGCTGCCGGGCGCACCGTCATGGTCGAGGATGCGCTGCAGCCATTCACGGCGCACGTCGCGGTCCGGGCAGTTGGCCAGAATCGCGGCATCCTTTAGTGGGATATTGACCTGATAGTAGAAGCGATTGGCGACCCAGCCCTGAATCTGCTCGCGGGTGGCGCGCCCGGCGTACATGGCTTGGTGGAACGGATGATGAATGTGGTAGTAGGCGCCTTTGGCACGCAGGGCGGCCTCGAATTCGGCGGGGGACATGGGGGTGTTGGTCATTGCAGTTCTCCGGATTTGGCGGCGTTTGGACTGGCCTCATCGCGAGCAAGCTCGCTCCCACATTGGATCTGTTGCGCAAACAAGCCCCCTGTGGGAGCGAGCTTGCTCGCGATGGGGACATTCGCTACAACACAATGTCCATGCCGTCATAGGCGACCTCAATCCCGCGCCGCTCCAGCAACGCCCGCTCCGCCGAGTCTTGATCAAGGATCGGGTTAGTGTTGTTGATGTGGATCAGCACCTTGCGCTGGCGGGTGAAACCCTCCAGCACCTCAAGCATGCCGCCGGGTCCGCTCTGTGCCAGATGGCCCATTTCACTGCCCAGACTGTGGCCGACTTCGCACACGCGCATCTCGTCATCGCGCCATAACGTGCCGTCCAGCAGTAGGCAATCGGCGCGCTGCATCCAGCTCAACACGTCGTCATCGATCTGCCCCAGGCCCGGCGCATAGAACAGTGAGGCACCGCTGCGCAGGTCTTCGACAAACAGGCCGATCGTGTCGCCGGGTTGCGGATGGCCGCGATTAGGCGAGTACGGCGGTGCGTTGCTGACCAGGGGAATCGCCCGAAACTGCAGGTGTTCGCAGGCCGCAATGCTGAACGGCTCGCGGTCCAGGCCGATGGGTTGCCACTGCAAGCCGCCATTCCAGTGCGTCAGCATGGTGAATAACGGGAAGCCGCTGCTCAGGTCCTGATGGACTCGCGCGGTGCACCACACTGAATGCGGGCAACCTTCGCGCAGGCTCAACAGGCCGGTGCAGTGATCGATCTGACTGTCCAGCAGGACGACACCGGCAATCGCGGTGTCGCGCAACCGGCGTGCCGGTTGCAGGGGCGCGAAACTCGCGAGTTGCGCGCGGATGTCCGGTGAAGCGTTGCACAGCACCCACTCCACACCGTTGTCGCTCAGGGCAATGGAAGACTGCGTGCGTTGGTGCGCCCGCAAGCTGCCGTTGCGCACACCCGTGCACTGGCGGCAGTTGCAGTTCCATTGCGGAAAACCGCCGCCAGCGGCGGAACCGAGAACGCGGATATGCATGGTCGATGCTCCAGAAGGCAGGCCCGGCCAACGCAACGGTTGGCCGGGTGAACAATCAGCGGTTGGCGAAATACATCGTCACTTCGAAGCCAATGCGCAGGTCGGTGAACGCGGGTTTATTCCACATGGGTCAATCCTCTTCTTGTGCCGGTCAATTCCGGTAAAGCCATTAATGCACGGGGGGCCAGGTGACCGAATGCTACTTTCGAAGGAGATGGCGGCGTGCGTTGGTAGGGGGTGCCGAAAGACTTCCAGGCATTACCCAAAACCACTGTGGGAGCGAGCTTGCTCGCGATGAGGCCAGTACATTCAACATTGATGTTGACTGTCAGACCGCTATCGCGAGCAAGCTCGCTCCCACAAGTTTTTCAGTGTTTTTACGGGGGGGGTTAGAAGAACCCCATCGGATTGATGTCGTAGCTCACCAGCAGGTTTTTGGTCTGCTGGTAGTGGTCGAGCATCATCTTGTGGTTTTCACGGCCGACCCCGGATTTCTTGTAGCCACCAAACGCAGCGTGGGCCGGGTACAGGTGGTAGCAGTTGGTCCAGACACGTCCCGCCTTGATCGCCCGACCCATGCGGTACGCACGGTTGATGTCACGGGTCCACAAGCCGGCGCCGAGGCCGAACTCACTGTCGTTGGCGATCGCCAAGGCTTCAGCTTCGTCCTTGAAGGTGGTGATACCCACCACCGGGCCGAAGATTTCTTCCTGGAACACGCGCATTTTGTTGTGGCCCTTGAGCAGCGTCGGCTGGATGTAATAGCCGCTGGACAGGTCGCCTTCAAGACGTTCGGCCGCGCCGCCGGTGAGCAACTCGGCGCCCTCCTCCTGAGCGATTTTCAGGTACGAGAGGATCTTGTCGTATTGCTGCTCCGAGGCCTGGGCGCCGACCATGGTCTCGGTGTCCAGCGGATTACCGCGCTTGATCTTGACGATCTTCTTCATGACTTCGGCCATGAACGGTTCGTAGATCGACTCCTGCACCAGCGCCCGTGACGGACAGGTGCAGACTTCACCCTGGTTGAAGAAGGCCAACACAAGCCCTTCGGCGGCCTTCTCGATGAACTGCGGCTCGGCGTTCATGATGTCTTCGAAGAAGATGTTCGGTGATTTGCCGCCCAGCTCAACGGTGCTTGGAATGATGTTCTCGGCAGCGCAATGCAGGATGTGCGCGCCGACCGGGGTGGAACCGGTGAAGGCAATCTTCGCGATACGCTTGCTGGTGGCCAGCGCCTCACCGGCTTCGCGACCAAAGCCTTGAACGATGTTCAACACCCCGGCCGGCAGTAAATCGGCAATCAATTCAGCGAACACCATGATCGACAGCGGCGTCTGCTCGGCGGGTTTGAGCACCACGCAGTTGCCCGCCGCGAGGGCCGGGGCGAGTTTCCATGCGGCCATCAGCAGCGGGAAGTTCCACGGAATGATCTGCCCGACCACGCCCAGCGGTTCGTGAAAGTGGTAGGCGGTGGTCAGTTCGTTGATCTCGGCGGCACCCCCTTCCTGCGCGCGGATGCAACCGGCGAAGTAACGGAAATGGTCGGCGGCCAGCGGCACATCGGCGTTCAGGGTTTCGCGCACGGCTTTGCCGTTGTCCCAGGTTTCGGTGACCGCGAGGATTTCCAGATTCTGTTCGATACGGTCGGCGATTTTCAGCAGCACCAGGGAACGGTCCTGGGCCGAGGTCTTGCCCCAGGCATCCGCGGCGGCATGAGCAGCGTCGAGTGCTTTGTCGATGTCGGCGGCGCTGGAGCGCGGGAATTCAGCAATCACTTCACCGGTGACCGGCGACGTGTTGGTGAAGTACTGGCCATTGACCGGCGCGACGAATTCGCCGCCGATGAAATTGCCGTAGCGCGCTTTGAACGAAACGACGGCGCCAGGTGTTCCGGGTTGTGCGTAGATCATGGTGGGCCTCTGTCTGGGTCGATGCCTGTCGGGCAAACAGGCGATGAATCGATGGTAGCGAGCCCCGCGTGCCAGACGAATGCGCCGTTGGCAGGGGGAGTCTCGTTATTTGGTCGTAGGAGCGAGCTTGCTCCGGGCGGCGTTCCGACGATGGTCGTCAACGATAACGCTGGAAACCTGACACTCCGCGGCGTTCTCGGGTTCATCGCGAGCGAGCTCGCTCCTACAGGGTTATGCGGTGGGTTCAGGGTTAGTGTTTGGCCACCAGATCCTTGGGCAACTTGAACGTCCAGAGCATGCCGCCCTGGTTGAAATCCTTGATGCGCTTGGCCACTTCGCCGCCCCAGAGCGGAACAGCACCGCCCCAGCCGGACAGCACCGAGACGTACTGTTCGCCGTCCATTTCCCAGGTCACAGGCGAGCCGAGCACGCCGGAGCCGGTCTGGAATTCCCAGACTTTCTCGCCAGTCTTGGCATTGAACGCCTGGAGGAAACCTTCCGGCGTGCCGGTGAACACCAGGTTGCCTTTGGTGGTGAGCACACCGCCCCACAGCGGCGCGTAGTTCTTGTGGCGCCAGACTTCCTTGCCGGTTTTCGGGTCGATGGCGCGCAGCACACCGATGTAATCTTCGTTCAATGGTTTGATGGTGAACCCGGCTCCGAGGAACGCCGCGCCTTTCTTGTAGGCGATGCCTTCATTCCAGATGTCCATGCCCCACTCGTTAGACGGCACGTAGAACAGCCCGGTGTCCTTGTTGTAGGCCATCGGCATCCAGTTTTTCGCGCCGAGAAAGGCCGGGGCGACGAACACTGAACTGCCTTTGGCTTCTGTGCCTGGGGCGCCGGGACGGCTGGCTTCGTTGTAGATCGGCCGGCCATCTTTATCCAGGCCAGAGGCCCAGGTGATCTTGTCCACGAACGGGAAGCCGCGGATGAATTTGCCGTTGGTGCGGTCCAGCACGTAGAAGAAACCGTTGCGGTCGGCGGTGGCGGCGGCTTTGATTTCTTTGCCGTTTTCGGTGTAGTTGAACGAGATCAATTCGTTCACGCCGTCATAGTCCCAGCCGTCGTGAGGTGTGCTCTGAAAGTGCCACTTGATCGTGCCGTCGTCTGGATTGAGGGCCAAGCGCGACGATGAGTAGAGGTTGTCGCCCGGACGCAAGTGCGAGTTCCATGGCGCCGGGTTGCCGGTGCCGAACAGCAGCAGGTTGGTTTCCGGGTCGTAATAGCCGCCCAGCCAAGGCGCCGCGCCGCCGGTTTTCCAGAGATCGCCGGGCCAGGTCTTGCCCGCTTCACCGCCGGAGATACCGTTTTCTATCGCTTTGCCGTCCTTGTAGACGTAGCCCATGTGGCCCTCGACCGTCGGCCGGGTCCACAGCAGGTCACCGTTTTTCGGGTCGTAGGCCGAGATCTTGCCGACCACCCCGAACTCGCCACCGGCCACGCCGGTAATCAGCTTGCCGTTGATCACCAGCGGCGCGGCGCTGATCGAATAGCCTTCCTTGTGGTCGGCAACCTGCTTGCTCCACACCACTTTGCCGGTGTCTTTGTTCAGGGCCACGAGTTTGGCGTCGAGGGTGCCGAAGAACACCAGGTCGCCATACAGCGCCACGCCACGGTTGATTACGTCGCAGCACGGACGGATGTCGTCGGGCAGGCGCGCATCGTATTGCCAGAGTTTCTTGCCGGTGCGCGCATCCACCGCGAACACCCGCGAGTAAGAGCCGGTCATGTACATCACGCCGTCCTTGATCATCGGCTGTGCTTGCTGACCGCGTTGTTTTTCACCGCCGAAGGAGAACGCCCACACGGGCCGCAACTCCTTCACGTTGTCGACGTTGAGAGTGTCCAGCGGGCTGTAACGCTGACCCTGGACGCCCAGACCGTTGGTGACGATCTGCTCCGGGTTCTTGGGGTCCTGGAGGATGTCTTGATCGGAGACGGCGGCCAATGCCTGGCCGGACAACAGCATGGCACTGAGCAGCACACTCAAGACGAAGGGTTGGCGACGTGCGGGTTGGGTCATGACGGCTACCTCTGCGGTTTTTTGTTATACCCGGGAAATTTTCCCGGTCTGGTGCAGATTCTTGGGCGCCGCCGCCTTTGCAACAATTACCCGCAATGCTGAGATTGCTAATCCCTTAGTACCGGGTCGGATGAGATGAGTCCCGGATTTGTGATCAACACTGCCCCCCCTGTGGGAGCGAGCCTGCTCGCGATGGTGGGTCAGTCGACATCAATGTAGCTGACCCACCATCGCGAGCAGGCTCGCTCCCACAGGGGGTTCTGTGTTTGCTCATTTTCCTGCGGTGGAATCGACTCGGGTCATTTGTGCGCGCTCATAGCGCGGGTACAAATGGCTTACGCTGCGGATCAGTTCATAGCGGCTCAGGTTGATGCCGGCGAAACGTTCGGGGATGGGACTGCGGATCATCTCGGCCATGTCGCTGCCGTTGGCGGCGCCGTCACGCATCAGTTGGTCGAGCCAGGTCAGGTAGTCATGCATTTGCTCGAAGGGCTTTGAGTCCGTGGCCACCGGCCCATGTCCGGGCACGATCAGCGTCCACGGCAAGCCTTGCAGCGTCGCGATGTCTGCCAGCCACACCGACAGCCCTGGGCTGTTGGGCGTGGTCAGCGCACGCTGATAAAACACCAGGTCCCCGGCAAACAGCACGCCGGTTTGCTGGTCGAGAATAGCCAGATCCGCGCCCGTGTGCCCACCCAGGCTCAGCAGGCGTAGATCGTGATTCCCAAAATGTCGCACGCCGGGTGTCAGCGTCTCTGACGGCAACACCACTTCGGTGCCGCGCATCCAGTCGCCCACCAACCGATACAGGTTTTCGGCCATGGCATCGCCCTGTTCATGCAGCAGCGCGGTGGTGTCGGCCAGCGCGCCAATGGGCACATCGCTGAAGGCTTGATTGCCCAGCACATGGTCCGGGTGATGATGGGTCAGCATGACCTGGATCACCGGCTTGTCGGTGGTCGCGGCAATCGCTTTGCGCATGGCCTCGCCGTAGCGCTTCGACGGCCCGGTATCGATCACCACCACGCCGCGTTCGGTGACGATGAAGGCGGTGTTGACAATGTTGCCGCCGTTGGCCTTGGCGAAATTGTCGGTGCTGCCTTCCAGCAGCCAGGTGTCTTCGGCGATTTGCCGAGGCTTGAGTACGTAGTCGAGGTCGGCCAGTGCCGGCAGACTCAGGCTTATGAACAACAACAGCATCCAGCGCATGATGCGTTCCTCGGGGTCAGGGTATGGCCGCATCGAATTGATTGCCGCTGTTGTCCCGCAGCAACAGGCGCGTCTGCCCCGCCCCTTCGATGTCGAAGGTCAGGTTGGGGTTTTCGCTGACGGCGGGAAACAGTTCAAGGCGAGCCAACACCTGACCGTTCTGATCCCGCAGCTCGGCATGGTTGATAAAGAATTCCGGGATGCCGCTCACCATGCCGTTGTCCATCGGATGCGCCACCTGCAAGCGCAAGCGGCTGAACTCACCACGGGGGTAGCGACCGCCCAGCACTTCGCCAATGTGCTCCTGCCAGCCTGGCTGGGTGCGCACTACGCTGGGCGCCGTGCAACCGCCGCCCGCCGCGTCAATCAGGGTCGAGCCGACGTGCCAGAGCCCGTCGCGGGTCAGGACGGCGGCACGCAACGGTGTGGCTTGTTCGATACGGATGCGGATCGACAGCCAGGGCAGCACGCGATCCACGGGTTGGAAATCGACGATTTTCGGCAAGGGATTAAGTTCGGCCCAGGCGAGGATTTTCACCACCTCGCCCTTGAACGCCCGGGCGTCGATTTCCAGGGGCACTTGCCGCGAGTCTTCGGCGAACGGCGGTGCGAGCAACTTGACCCGCTCATCGAAAACGAACGGTGCATCACCGAGCATCTGCTTGTGATAGAAGTCCCACATCACTGACGGCACCGGGTCTTTCCCCGGCTCGATCTGCGCCGCCTGCGCGGCGATGGGTAGCCAACAGGCCAACAGGCAACTCACTCGCCAGTTCACTATTGGTACATCTCGGGCACGTCATACCGCAGGCCGTAACGGGCATAAATGGCTTTGACCGAGCCGTCGCGGATCAACGCTTCCAGCGCCTCTTCCACGGCGTAAGCCAGTTGACGGTTGCTCTCGTGCACCGCCATGCCGATTTCCCAGAGCTGCTTGCCCATGTTCGGGTAGGCGTTTTCGGCCAGCGCCACTTGCGGGTCGGCCGCTTCGTGCACTTGCCAGTCAATCTCGCCGCGCATGGCCATCACCGCGTCGACTTCACCGGCCTTCATCGCGGCAAACGCCTGGGGCACACCCGGATAATGGTGGGTTTTGCCGGCGAGCATGCCGTTGAACACCGAGGTCAGGTAGAACGAGGGCACGCTGTCGACTTCGACACCGATCGGGTGCTGCTCGAACACCGCGACACTGCCCACCGAGTCCAGCCGGCGACGATCATAGGCGACTTGCCATTGCTCGTTCTGGTACGGACCGAACATCACCACGTGGTCGTTCTCCAGCTCGCCCAGTTCATTGCGTTTTTGCGAGTAGTCGCGGTCGTACGGCACGCGCATCATCAGGTCGGCCAGTTGCTGGTTGTGCAACTGACTGGCCCGCCAGATGTAGTCGCGCAAATCGTCATCGAGTTTCTCGCCGGCCGGCGCCCAGATCAGCGTCAAGTGCACGCCCAGTGCCTTGGCCAATGCCTCGGCGAGTTCGACATCCACCCCTCGTGGCTGGCCGGCGTCTTCGAAGCTGTAGGGCGCGAAGTCTTTGTAGACCGCGACTTTCAGTTCCCCGGCGGCGATCATTTGGTCAAAGGTACGGACCTGCGCCTGCGCCATCTGGCAGCACAGCAACATGGCGCTGATCAACACGGTGAGCAGGCGCATGGGTTACTCCTCGGAGTGCACGCTGTCCAGGTAGGTCCGCACCGCCCACAAAGCTTCCTGGCTCAAGTAATCGGCCATTTTCGGCATGTAGACGCGGCCATCACGCACTGCACCGTTACGCACCCGCTGGACAAACCATTCATCACCGGCGTCGCCGACATCCAGCAGGCGCAAATCGGGAGCGATGCCGCCGGATTTGGCTTCCAGGCCATGACAGGCCGCGCAGTTCTGGTTGTAGGCCGAAGAACCGATTTCCAGCGCTTTATCGTGTTGCGGCGAGGACCGGTAGGGGTTCACCTGCGCCCAGCCATCGGCATCGACCGGCACGCCGGCGTCCTTGATCGGGGTCAGGCCCGGGGTTTCGACTGCTTGCGGCACCACGTTACCGTGGGCCCAGACAGAGCCTGCGCTGATAAAACCGGCCAGCAGTCCGGCAACAAGTAAGGCGTTGCGTTTTGTTGTCATTGTTATGCCCTCAGGATTGCACGCAAAACCTCTTGGCAGAGGCTATGGCACCCATCTTAGGAACGCCGTCGCGTCGAACCCATGCTGCTTTGGTGGTCGCCGTCTAGTTCCTTGGTAGTACGCCTGACGCCGAGCCGTAACGCGTTCTGTAGCCGCAGGCTTCGCCAGCGGCTACAAATCGCGTTACGCCGATGTTTTGCGGGGGGAGTTACGACCTTGGTACTGGCTCTCCGATACTTTCTGCATATTTCTTCCCTGCCACAGGGTTCCTATGCTGGCGTTACCTGTAATGGAGTGACTTATGCGCCAGCTTGCCCCTTACGCCTTGATCTACCTGTTGGCGATTGCCTGCGCCGCCGGGTTGGCGACCCAGAGTCAAGCCGCAGACGCGCCGTTGCAGGTACGGATCGGCTACCTGGGCTATCGACCCGACCCGGGGCCGCTGCTGTCGAACATCATTCCCGAACCGACTGATGCCGGGCTGCGTGGCGCCGAACTGGCGATCACCGACAGCAACAGCACCGGGCGCTTTCTCAACCACAGCTACAGCCTCGTCAGTGCCAGCACCGACAGTGCGGATGCGCTGATCGACGCGGCCAAGGCGCAACACGAGCAAGGCTTGCGGCTATTTGTGGTGAACGCGCCGGTGGAAACCTTGCGCCGGCTCAGCGCAGTGCTGCCCGACAGCCTGCTGTTCAATGCCGGTAGCCCCGACGACAGCTTGCGCACCACCGATTGCCTGCCCAACGTGCTCCACAGCTTGCCAAGCCGGGCGATGCTGGCCGATGCGCTGGCGCAATTTCTGGTGGTGCGCAAATGGCAACGGGCACTGCTGATCGTCGGCCCGACCCCGGACGATCAAGCCTATGCCGCCGCCCTGCGACGTGCCGCCAAACGCTTCGGTCTGCAACTGGTGGCGGAAAAAGCCTGGAGTTTCGACAACGATCAACGCCGCAGCGCCCAGGCCGACATGCCGCTGTTCACCCAGACCGCCGAATACGACGTCGTGCTGGTGGCCGATGAACGCGGCGATTTCGGCGAGTACGTGCCCTACCAGACCTGGTACCCGCGCCCGGTCGCCGGCACTCAAGGGCTGACCCCGGTGGGCTGGCACAAAACCGTGGAAACCTATGGCGCCGCCCAACTGCAAAAGCGCTTCGAAGCAATGGCCGGGCGCTGGATGAACGATCGCGATTTTGCAGCGTGGGTCGCCGTGCGCAGCATTGCCAGCGCGGTGAGCAAACTGCGCCAGACCGATCCGATGGCGATTCGTCAGCTGGAAATCAGCGATCAACTGCCGCTGGATGGCTTCAAGGGTCGCAAGCTCAGCTATCGACCATGGAACGGCCAACTGCGCCAGCCAATTCCCATCGTGCAACCCCGGGCACTGGTCAGCACCTCGCCACAGGACGGCTTTCTGCACCCTTTCAACGAGATGGACAGCCTGGGTTACGACAAGCCCGAGGTCAGTTGCCGCTTTCCCTGATCCGACAATCATAACAACAAAGGAATCTGCCATGCGCCGCACCCTGCTTTCTTGCGCCCTGCTACTCGCCGCTGGCCACGTGGCAGCCAGCACCGCCTGGGTCTCTAACGAAAAGGACAACAGCCTGAGCCTGATCGACATGCAAACCTTGCAAGTCACCGATACCCTGCCCGTCGGCCTGCGCCCGCGCGGCCTGCTGCTGTCCCATGACAGTAAGTTGCTGTACATCTGCGCCAGCGACTCGGATCGGGTCCAGGTGATGGACGTTGCCACGCGCAAGATCATCAAGGAACTGCCGTCGGGCAAAGACCCCGAGCAATTTGCCCTGCACCCGAATAATCGCTGGCTCTACGTTTCCAACGAAGACGATGCGCTGGTGACGGTGATCGACACCGAAACCTCCAAGGTGCTCAGCCAGATCAACGTCGGCGTCGAACCGGAAGGCATGGCGGTCAGCCCCGATGGCAAATGGGCGGTGAACACCAGCGAAACTACCAACATGCTGCACTGGATCGACACCAGCACCCAGACCCTGGCCGACAGCACCCTGGTGGATCAGCGGCCACGCTTTGTCGAGTTCTCGCCCGATGGCTCGCAACTCTGGGCCTCGGCGGAAATCGGCGGCACGGTGACGGTGCTCGACGTGGCGACCCGCAAGATCCTCAAGACCGTGACCTTCCAGATCAAGGGCGTGCATCCTGACAAGGTCCAGCCGGTGGGCATCAAGCTCAGCGCCGACGGCAAGTACGGTTTCGTAGCGCTCGGCCCGGCCAACCATGTGGCGGTGGTCGACGCCAAGACGTTTGAAGTGCTCGATTATCTACTGGTGGGCCGGCGCGTCTGGCAGATGTCGTTCACTCCCGATCAGAAGCAATTACTGGCCACTAACGGCGTCAGCGGCGACGTCTCGGTGATCGATGTCGACAATCTCAAGGTCAGTAAATCGATCAAGGTCGGGCGCTATCCGTGGGGCGTGGTGGTGACGCCATGAACGCGCTGGAAGTCAGCGAGCTGAGTTTTGCCTATGGGGCGAAAGAGGCCTTGCGTCAGGTGAGTTTCAACTTGGCACCCGGGCGTTTTGCGGCGCTGCTCGGGCCGAACGGTGCGGGTAAATCGACGCTGATTGCGCTGCTGACCCGGCTCTATGATTTGCAACGCGGGGATATCCGGGTCGGCGGCTGCTCGTTACACAATGCACCGCGCCCGGCGCTCAAGCAATTGGGCGTGGTGTTTCAACAAAGCACCCTGGACCTGGACCTCAGTGTCGAGCAAAACCTGCGTTATCACGCCGCGCTGCATGGCCTGTCCCGGCGGCAGACCGGCCTGCGGGTAGAGGCTGAACTGGCCCGCCAGGCCCTGACCGAACGCCGTCGCGAAAAAGTGCGCGAGCTCAATGGCGGCCATCGCCGCCGGGTGGAAATTGCCCGGGCGTTGCTGCACGAACCGCGTTTGTTGCTACTGGATGAAGCCAGCGTCGGCCTCGACCCGGCCAGTCGCCTGGCGCTCAATCAACACATCCGCAGCCTGTGCCGCGAGCAAAGGATCAGCGTGCTCTGGACCACTCACCTGCTTGACGAAGTGCAGGCCAGCGACGATTTGTTGATCCTGCATCAAGGCCGCCTGGTGGCCAGCGGGCAGGCCGACACCCTGAGCCTGGAGCACGGCGGCGACCTCGGTTCAGCCTTCGCTCGACTGACAACCTCAGGAGCCGCCCGATGAATGCCTATTGGTACTGTTTCAGCGGCATCGTACTGCGCGAATGGCTGCGGTTTGTTTTGCAGCGCACGCGGTTTCTCAGCGCGCTGGTGCGGCCACTGTTGTGGCTGCTGGTGTTCGCGGCAGGTTTTCGCGCGGCACTCGGCATCGCGATCATCGAACCCTACGACACCTACATTCCCTATGAGGTCTACATCATTCCGGGGCTGGCCTGCATGATCTTGCTGTTCAACGGCATGCAAGGTTCGCTGTCGATGGTCTATGACCGGGAGATGGGCAGTATGCGGGTGCTGCTGACCAGCCCCCTGCCCCGAACCTTTCTGCTGTGCAGCAAACTGTTGGCCACCTCCCTGATTTCGCTGTTGCAGGTGTATGCCTTCCTGGCAATTGCCTGGGTGTACGGCGTGCAACCGCCGGCCATGGGTGTGTTGATCGCGTTGCCGGCGCTGTTGTTGGTGGCATTGATGCTCAGTGCCCTGGGCTTGTTGCTGTCGAACGCGATCCGCCAACTGGAGAACTTTGCCGGGGTGATGAATTTTGTGATCTTCCCGCTGTTTTTCCTGTCGTCGGCGCTGTATCCGTTGTGGAAAATGCGCGAGTCCAGTGAATGGTTGTACTGGTTGTGCGCGTTGAACCCGTTTACTCATGCGGTGGAGCTGGTACGGTTTGCCCTGTATGAACGCTTCAATCCGTTGGCGCTGGCGGTGTGCATGGGGCTGACGCTGCTGTTTACGCTACTGGCGGTACTCACCTTCAACCCGCAGCATGCCGCCTTGCGTAAATCCAGCTAACCCCACAATCCCCCTTGTGGGAGCGAGCCTGCTCGCGATGGTGTGTCAGTGGCATTGGTGTCGACTGACACACCATCGCGAGCAGGCTCGCTCCCACATTTTGATCTTCATTGATCATGCGATAGGGGAAGAAGCAGGACAAATTACTACTTTAGTACGGGTTTACCTGTCTATCGTCGCATTCCAATCGCACCGTAGCTGGCATGTAATAGGTTCATAACTACAAGGATTGAACCTCATGTTGCGTGCCCGACATCGTCTGTTGCGCCCTTCTCTCGCTGCGCTATCGCTGAGCCTGTTGCTGGGCGTCGCGCACGCCGAAACAGACCTGTTCTCCGCCGACGGTTACCGCATCAACCTTTACCGCAGTCCGACACCCCATCAGGTCGAGGGCGCGGCCATCATCGACACCGCCGCCCTGCAAACGCTGCTGACCCGCACGCCGCGTCCGGTGTTGATCGACGTTTACCGCCGCCAATGGCTGGAAGGACGCTTCATCGAAGACCAGCCCCATGAGAACCTTCCCGGCAGCTACTGGCTGGCCAATACCGGCGACGGTGTCCTGACGCCCGCCTGGCACGACTATTTTGTGCGTCACCTGAACACCCTGAGCGCGGGCGATCTCGCGCAACCGCTGGTCTTCTACTGCCGCGCCGATTGCTGGTTGAGCTGGAACGCGGTCAAACGCGCCGCCGCCATGGGCTATAAGTCTTTGTATTGGTATCGCGATGGCCTGGACGCCTGGCAAGCGGCAAACCTGCCCGTGACGCCGGCCCAACCTGAACCCTTTCCCTGACCTTTACGCTGGCGTGTTGTTGCCACACCCTAAACAAAATAATGAGGTGAAAGGCTATGTATAAAATTCTGATTGCCGACGATCACCCGCTGTTTCGCGAAGCCATACACAACGTCATCAGCGATGGGTTTCCCGGCAGCGAAGTCATGGAGACCGCCGATCTAGACAGCGCCCTGCTGCTGACTCACGACCATGACGACCTCGATCTGATCCTGCTCGACCTGAACATGCCGGGCATGCACGGCCTCAACGGACTGATCAACCTGCGCAACGAAGCCCCGACCATTCCGGTGGTGATTGTCTCGGCCGAACAAGACAAACAGATTGTGCTGCAGGCCATCACCTACGGCGCGGTGGGGTTCATCACCAAGTCCTCGCCGCGTGTTCAGATGACCGAAGCCATCCAGCAGATTCTCAACGGCAACGTCTACCTGCCCCCGGACATCATCCGCACGCAAAAAAGCGGCACCCACCGCCGGATGAACGACACCCCGAGCTTCCCGCCGGAACTGCTTCAGGCCCTGACCCGCAAGCAGCTGCTGGTACTGGAACGCATGACCAAGGGCGAGTCGAACAAACAAATCGCCTACACCCTGGAAATCGCCGAAACCACGGTCAAGGCCCACGTCTCGGCGATCCTGCGCAAACTCAACGTGCACAATCGGGTGCAGGCGATTTTGAGTGCGGGGGATATTGATTTCGGGTCGTATTTGCGGCGTTAACCGCGTCGTGCCCTTCGCGAGCAGGCTCGCTCCCACAGTGACCGCGTCGACTCAGATCCAATGTGGGAGCGAGCCTGCTCGCGAAGGGACCAGCACAAGCACCACAAGCATCAAGGCCTGCCCAGCAAATGACTCATCGCCGTCTTGAGCTTCATCGGCCGCACCGGTTTGTGCATCAAGGTGTGGCCCAGTTCGCGGATTTGCTGCTTGAGCTCGTTGCTGTAGTTCGCCGTAATCATCATCGCCGGAATGGCCGTGCCACGGCGGGCGTTGATCCTGGCCACGGCATCGACACCGTTCTGATCGTTATCCAGGTGATAGTCAGCAATGAGCAGATCGGCTTCTTCATGGTAGTTGTCCACCTGCCGCGCCAGGTCCTCCTCCGATAACGCCGTCACCACCCGACACCCCCAGCCTTCAAGCAACGTGCGCATACCCGCACAAATCGCCGCGTCGTTGTCCAGCACCCACACGCGGGCCCCGCGCAGACGCTCCAGCATCGGTTCGCTCATCAACAGGCTCGGCAATGCCTTGGGCGCCGTGGCGCTCAAAGGTACTTCGACGGAGAACATCGAGCCCTTGCCCGGCCACGAACGCACGTGAATCCGGTGGCCGAGGATCCCGGCAATTTTCTCGACAATCGCCAGCCCCAGGCCTAAGCCACGGTCCTGGTCCGGCCGCTGCACGTCACCGCGTTTGAACTCCTGGAAAATCTCTTTCAGACGGTCTTGCGCAATGCCCATGCCGCTGTCCCAAATCTCGATCGACAGCCGCTGGTGATGACGCCTGCACCCCAACACCACCCGACCGCTGTAGGTGTAACGAATGGCATTGCTCAGCAGGTTGCGAAGAATCCGCGCCAGCAATTGAATGTCGCTACGCACCAATGCTGAACAGGGGATGAAATGCAATTCCAGGCCTTCACTGCGGGCCACCTGGGTGTACTCGGCCGCGAGGTTGTCCAGCAGTTCACTCAGGGCGAACGGCGCAATATCGGCCTTGATCACCCCGGCATCCAGCTTGGAAATGTCCACCAGCGTGCCCAGCAGGTTTTCCACATCCTCCAGGGAATTGCTGACATTGCGCACCAACACCGCGTTAGCCAGCGGCTCCCGGCGTTCAAGCAACGCGCTGGTAAACAGTCGCGCGGCATTCAGCGGTTGCAGCAGGTCATGACTGACGGCCGCGAGAAACTTGGTCTTCGACAGATTGGCCTGCTCGGCCTCGAGTTTGGCTTCGCGCAAGCGCGATTCCACGCGCCGACGCTCATCGATTTCACGCAGTAACTGGTCATTGAGGGTGGTCAGCTCGGTCGTGCGTTCGCGCACCCGCAGCTCTAGATTCTGATAGGCCTGATGCAGCGCCTCGGCCGTGCGTCGGCGCTCGGTGATGTCGCGGATCAACACGAAAATCCCCACCACTTCCCCGGTGGCCAGGCGATTGGGCACGTAGGAGCGCAGCATGTAACGCTCCTGATTGTTGATGTTCATTTCAGCGAACTCGAACGTCACGCTCTCACCCGCCAGGGCCCGAGCCACGTAGGCCTCCAGGCGCTGGTAATGCTGTTCACTGTGCACTTGCCGCAGGCTCTGCCCAAGCATCACGCCACGGGGCCAGCAGTACCACTCTTCATAAACCTTGTTGGTGAATTCGTAGACCAGATCGGCATTGAGGTAGGCAATCAACGCCGGCACATGGTCGGTAATCAGGCGAATCCAGCGCTCGCTTTCGATCAGCGCTTCGGCGTGCTGGTAGCGTTCGGTGATGTCGGTGAAGGTGTTGACAAAGCCGCCGGTGGGCAACGGATGCGTGCGAATTTCCAGCACTCGGCCATCGTAGAGACGTTGTTCGCACTCTTGCACGTGCCGCCCGTTTGAATCGCGACTGGCCGGGGTCAGCAGGTCCAGTTCACTGTCGGCGATCACTTCGACGAACGGGCGATGGGCCGCCACCGGCGCCAGGCCGCTGAGCTCCAGAAAACGCCGGTTCCACAATTCCAGAATCCCCTCGGCATTGACCATCGCCACACCTTGGGACAGGTTGTCGACCGCCCGTTGCAACAAATGGGATTTCTGCGCCACCGCTTGCTCACGACGCACGGCTTCACTGTGCTTGACGTCGGTAATGTCGGTGAACAGGATGACCCGCCCGCCTTCCTGTGTGGGCCGCTCGCTGGCTTGCAGCCAGCGCCCGTCCTGCAGGCGATAAAGCAGATTTTCGTCGGCATGCCCCCGAAATTCCTCGGTGAACAGTCCGGTGCTCGTCATCAACCGCTTAACCTCACCCAGGCGCATGCCGGCGTTGATCCGCACCCGACTGCTGCCCCACAACGCCCTGAAACGGCTGTTGAACAGCACGATCCGTTGCTCGGCATCGAACAGCACAAAGGCGTCGGAAATGCTCTCGATGGCATCGATCAAATGTTGGTGGGCGGTTTCAGCCCGCAGCCGCGCTTCGCTGAGCAGATGATTACCGGCCCTGAGTTCGGCCATGGCCTGGTTCAAGGCGTCGGTGCGCTCACGCACCTGCTCGGCCAACACCACGGAATGCTGGAACGCCGCGTACGGGTCGTTACCCCGCGTGATGCCTGACTCGATCCGTTCGATCAGCGCGTCATTGATGCGTTGCAGTTTGTGGTTTTCGTGGCGCAGGCTGGCGATCTGCGCCTCAAGCTCAACGGTGTCCAAGGGAGCGGCCTCGGGCAATGGCAACCCCGGTGAAGGTCTGGTTGATGTGCATGCCATTGAACTGTTCTCCGTAGGTGTTGAAACCCATCACCCGTTGGTCGCGCAAAAACGCCCCGATCTGCTCCAGACGGCCGTCGTCCTCCAATTCCAGGCGCCTGAGAAAGCAGTCGCAGCCAAGGGTCAGCAACAGATCGCCGAGGCGTTCCTGCAGCCCCTCGAACAGCGCTTGCAGGTTTGGCAGCATCGGGCCGGGGGTCATGACCGTGAGCACGATGCCGTTCTCCACCGCGCAGTAGAAACTAAGGCTGAGGTCCGGATTAACCTGCTGGATCGCCCGCACGTAATACTGATCGTGGATCCGCACCGCCAGCGGGTGCGCGGCGAAGACTCGGTGGTCGAGTTCGGTCACCGGTACGCCGATGTGGCGGGCGTACTCCTCGGCGGCGGGCTCGGCATTGAGTTCAAAGACCCGGCGCGAAGCGCTGTCGGCACCGGTGACCACCAGTTTTTCCGCCCGTGGCAGGATGTGATGGGTGGTGAACACCTCAAAGTCGAGCCAGGTATTGACCAGGACCACCACCGCCGCGCCGCTGTGGAACTTGCCATTAAAATAGACGTGGGTGTGGGTCAGGTAGTTATCGTCACCGGCCGAACCGCCGAAATGAGGAATGTCGCCCAACGCCGCGCTCAAGGCGGCGAGGACCATTTCTTCACGGCTGGACAAACCATCGAGCAGGGTCAGGGCAAAGCTGTTGCCCTTGATTGGCGCCAGGGTATTGCTACGACAGCCACGGACCAGTCGCTCGACCATGTGCTGGGCATCGATCAGGCTGAAGCGTTCCATTTCGTCGATCAGCTCGGCGTCGATGGAAAAATGCCGATGGTCGAAACCCACCGCCGTCACGCAGTTGCGGCCGTAACCCAGCGGGGTGATTTCTCCGGCACTGGTGCAACCCACCAGACGAATGCCACCGAAGCTTTCCTGCAAGGCCTGCCCCAGTGCCTGCAAGTCGTACTCGGCGGAACAAAAGAACAGCACAAACCCCAGGTGCGGGTGCAACAACTGTCGCGCCAGCTCCTGAGCCACCTGCTGGGCCTCGGTGGCCTGGGACATTGCACTGACGACGCCTTCGCTCTGGACCTGTTGCATTGTGGCCTCCCGCGGGTGCGCCTGTATGGAGCACGAGTGTACGAAGCCTGTGGGCGGCGACGTATGCTACTTGGGTAGCGGTCAGGCGCTTCGATGGGATGAGAGAAGTGTCGGATTCAGATCCCCTTGTGGGAGCGAGCCTGCTCGCGAAGGTGGCCATCCAGTCACCAATGAAGTTGCCTGATACTCCGCCTTCGCGAGCAGGCTCACTCCCACTCTGGATCTCCAATGTCCTTTGCCAAGGGTTACCAGGTCAACACCGCCCCACGTAGGTGACGGAATTGAACATGGAATCGGTAATATCCGGAGCCTGGTAGCGGGATGTAAGCCCTCCTACGCGGCCGTTCTGAACAACATGTAAACGGCGACCACGATGCAAACGGCGGCAAAGCCTGTTTGCAGGGCCCGATGCGGTACGCGCGCGCACAGCTTTCGACCAATGATCATGCCGACGATGCTCGCGGCGATGAAGATGTAACCGAGGCTGTCGATACGCACCCCGGCTTGAAACGCGCCGACCACGCCGATCGCGGAAATCAGGCTGATCACCATCAAGGACGTGGCGACGATCCCGCGCATTTGCACATCGGTCAGCTGCTTGAACGCCGGTACGATCAGGAAACCACCGCCCACCCCGAGCAAACCGGACACGACCCCGGTGACCGCGCCCAGTGCGGCGAGCGTCGCGGTGCATTTGGCGGTCCAGGAAAACCGCCCGGTCTGTTGATCGAGCATGCAGTTTTTCTGCCCCCAGTTGGCGTGGCCGTGGTCGCTCGGTCCTTCGTCGTGTCGCTCACGGCGCAGCATTCGCGAAGCGACCAGGACCATCAGCAGGCTGAACAGGACCATCAACACCTTTTCCGGTAGCTGATGGGCGAAGAAAATGCCCAACGGCGAAAAAACCGCCCCCAGCAGCGCAATCAACAATGCCGCGCGATAGCGCACCAGACCGTGGCGCAACCCGTCGATGGCCCCGATAGCCGCCGCACTGCCTACCGCGAACAGCGCGACGGGCGCTGCCTGGGTCATCGTCCAACCCAACCCCAGCACCAGGGCCGGTACCGCCAGAATGCCGCCACCGGCCCCGGTCAACCCAAGCACTAACCCCATCACCACGCCGAAGAAACTCGCCAGCAACATAGAACACTCGTGATCTGTGAAAAAAGGCCGGGAGCGCCCGGTATCGATGACTGACAGGATAGAGCCCGCGCGACTTTTTTCCTTCATTGAATTGATCGGGGGCTGGTCAGCGAGGGGAAAATGAATCTAACCTCAAAGTCTGCCCTCATAGAATCGGCCACCATGCCTGCCTTGATAGAAGCTTTTTTTGATCCCGCCTCGTCGACCTATAGCTACGTGATCCATGAGCACGATGGCGGGCACTGCGCAATCGTCGACCCGGTGCTCGACTACGACCCGGCCGCCGGACGCACCGCGACCGTGCAAGCCGACAAGATCATCGCCTTCGTCCGCGAACATCGATTGCAGGTGCAATGGCTGCTGGAAACCCATGCCCATGCCGATCATTTATCCGCCGCGCCTTACCTGCGCCGGGAGCTGGGCGGGAAGATCGCCATCGGCCAGTCGATCAGCAAGGTTCAGGGCGTATTCAAGACCCTGTTCAATCTGGAACCGGAGTTTTGCGTCGATGGTTCGCAGTTCGATCATCTGTTCGCCCCGGACGAGTCGTTCATGATCGGCAACCTTAAGGCCACGGCGCTGCATGTGCCCGGCCACACCCCGGCGGACATGGCCTACTTGATCGACGGCGATGTGATTCTGGTGGGCGATACGTTGTTCATGCCGGACGTGGGCACCGCGCGCTGCGACTTTCCCGGTGGCAACGCCAATCAGCTGTTCACGTCGATCCACAGACTGTTGGCGTTCCCGGCCAGCGTGAGTTTGTACGTCTGCCATGATTATCCGCCGCAGGGCCGCGAATCCCGCTGCATGACCACGGTTGGCGAGCAGCGCAAAAGCAATATTCACGTCCACGACGGCATCGACGAAGCGGCCTTCGTCGCGATGCGCACCCAGCGCGATGCAGGGCTGGGCATGCCGACGCTGCTGCTACCGGCGATTCAGGTGAATGTACGGGCGGGGAATTTGCCACCGGCCGAAGGCAACGGCGTGACGTACCTGAAAATCCCGATCAACAAACTCTGACATCCCCCCACAACCCGTAGCAGCTGTCGAGCAACGCGAGGCTGCGTCTGCGGTCTACCTGAAGGAACCCGGTTGCAGGGTTTGCGACGGCTGCGCCGCCGAACGCTGCCTCGCGGTGCCAGGCAGCGGCTACCGAGGTTGGGTTTAGCCCGCCAGGGTCAGGCCATTGGCTGGCAACGGCAGCGCCGTCTTATAGCGCACCTGCTTGAGCGCAAAGCTTGAGCGGATATTCGCCACGCCCGGCACCTTGGTCAAAAAGTCCATCATGAATCGCTCCAGCGACTGGATGGTTGGCACCAGCACGCGGATCAAATAGTCCGGGTCACCAGCCATCAGGTAGCACTCCATCACTTCCGGGCGATCCGAGATCGCCTCTTCGAAATGCGCCAGCGCCTCTTCCACTTGCTTCTCCAGGCTGACATGGATGAACACATTGACGTGCAGCCCAAGCAGGTCGGCATCCAGCAGGGTCACTTGCTCCCGAATCAGGCCCAATTCTTCCATCGCCTTGACTCGATTGAAGCACGGCGTCGGCGACAGGTTGACCGAGCGTGCGAGGTCGGCGTTGGTGATGCGGGCATTCTCCTGAAGGCTGTTCAAAATGCCGATATCGGTACGGTCCAGTTTACGCATGAGATAAAAACACCTGTTTTTTTTGTTTGTGCAGATTTTTTATCCTCAAATGATCTCCAACGCAACGAAACAGAGATAAATATTCTTCTGGGCCGGGCCTATGATTGTTGTAGGACAAGAATTCCTTTATCGAAGGAACTCTGTCAGCTCACTACAAGAAATTCACAAGATCGAGCGTAGAAGCCATGAACCAAGCGTACGAACCGCTGCACCTGCACGTTCCCGAACCATCGGGCCGCCCTGGCTGCAAAACCGACTTCTCCTACTTGCGTCTGACCGATGCCGGTACGGTGCGCAAACCCGCCATCGACGTTGAACCTGCCGACACTGCTGATCTGGCCAAGGGCCTGATTCGCGTGCTCGACGACCAGGGCAACGCCCTCGGTCCCTGGGGTGAAGGCGTTCCGGTAGAGATCCTGCGTAAAGGCATGCGCGCCATGCTCAAGACGCGGATCTTCGACAACCGCATGGTGGTCGCCCAGCGTCAGAAAAAAATGTCGTTCTACATGCAGAGCCTTGGCGAAGAAGCCATCGGCAGTGCCCAGGCCCTGGCCTTGAACATCGATGACATGTGCTTCCCCACCTACCGCCAGCAAAGCATCCTGATGGCGCGGGAAGTACCGCTGGTGGACCTGATCTGCCAACTGCTGTCCAACGAGCGCGATCCGCTCAAGGGCCGTCAGTTGCCGATCATGTACTCGGTCAAAGAGTCCGGTTTCTTTACCATTTCCGGCAACCTCGCCACCCAGTTCGTCCAGGGTGTGGGCTGGGGCATGGCGTCGGCGATCAAGGGCGACACCAAAATCGCCTCGGCCTGGATCGGCGACGGTGCCACCGCTGAGTCCGACTTCCACACCGCCCTCACCTTCGCCCACGTTTACCGGGCGCCGGTGATCCTCAACGTGGTCAACAACCAGTGGGCGATCTCCACATTCCAGGCGATTGCCGGTGGTGAAGCCACCACGTTCGCCGGTCGTGGCGTTGGCTGCGGGATCGCCTCCCTTCGGGTCGACGGCAACGATTTCGTCGCGGTCTACGCCGCCTCGGCCTGGGCCGCCGAACGAGCGCGCCGCAACCTCGGCCCGACCATGATCGAATGGGTCACCTACCGCGCCGGCCCGCACTCCACGTCCGATGATCCGTCCAAATACCGTCCTGCCGACGACTGGAGCCACTTCCCGCTGGGCGACCCGATTGCCCGCCTGAAGCAGCACCTGGTGAAAATCGGCCACTGGTCCGAAGAGGAACACGTCGCCGTCAGCGCCGAACTGGAAGCCGAAGTCATCGCGGCGCAGAAAGAGGCCGAACAGTACGGCACCCTCGCCGGTGGCCAGATTCCAAGCGCCGCGACCATGTTCGAAGACGTCTATAAAGAGATGCCGGAGCACTTGAAGCGCCAGCGTCAAGAGTTGGGGATCTGACATGAACGACCACAACAACAATATCCAGTTGGACACCGCCATGACCACAACCACCATGACCATGATCCAGGCCCTGCGCTCGGCCATGGACGTGATGCTCGAACGTGACGACAACGTGGTGGTCTTCGGCCAGGACGTCGGCTACTTCGGCGGCGTGTTCCGTTGCACCGAAGGCTTGCAAACCAAGTACGGCACCTCCCGGGTGTTCGACGCGCCGATCTCCGAAAGCGGCATCGTCGGCGTCGCCGTCGGCATGGGCGCCTACGGGTTGCGTCCGGTGGCTGAAATCCAGTTCGCCGACTATGTGTACCCGGCGTCGGACCAGATCATTTCCGAAGCGGCACGCCTGCGCTATCGCTCGGCCGGCGAGTTCACCGCGCCGATGACCTTGCGTATGCCGTGCGGCGGTGGCATCTACGGTGGCCAGACGCACAGCCAGAGTATCGAGGCGATGTTTACCCAGGTCTGCGGCCTGCGTACCGTCATGCCGTCCAACCCCTACGACGCCAAAGGCCTGCTGATCGCCTCCATCGAAAACGATGACCCGGTGATCTTCCTGGAGCCAAAACGCCTGTACAACGGCCCGTTCGACGGTCACCACGACCGCCCGGTAACCCCGTGGTCGAAACACCCGGCCGCGCAAGTGCCGGACGGTTACTACACCGTGCCGCTGGATGTCGCCGCCATTACCCGTCCGGGCAAGGACGTCACCATCCTGACCTACGGCACCACCGTGTATGTGTCGCAAGTAGCTGCCGAGGAAACCGGCATCGACGCGGAAGTCATCGACTTGCGCAGCCTGTGGCCGCTGGATCTGGAGACCATCGTCAAGTCGGTGAAGAAGACCGGCCGTTGTGTGGTCGTCCACGAAGCGACCCGCACCTGCGGTTTCGGCGCCGAATTGGTCGCCCTGGTGCAAGAACACTGCTTCCACTACCTGGAAGCGCCTATCGAGCGCGTCACCGGTTGGGACACCCCCTACCCGCACGCACAAGAGTGGGCGTATTTCCCTGGTCCGTCCCGTGTGGGCGCGGCTTTGCATCGGGTTATGGAGGTCTGAATGGGCACGCACGTTATTAAAATGCCGGACATTGGTGAAGGCATTGCAGAAGTTGAATTGTCGGTGTGGCACGTCAAAGT
The DNA here is from genome assembly GCF_056680375.1 of Pseudomonas sp. ASL7. Lineage (NCBI taxonomy): Bacteria > Pseudomonadati > Pseudomonadota > Gammaproteobacteria > Pseudomonadales > Pseudomonadaceae > Pseudomonas > Pseudomonas sp. ASL7. Next base: position 2,060,088 of record NZ_CM155279.1, read on the forward strand.
CGGCGACATGGTCGTCGAGGATCAGGTGCTGGCCGATGTCATGACTGACAAGGCGATGGTCGACATCCCCTCGCCCGTGCATGGCAAAGTGATTGCGCTGGGCGGTGTGCCGGGCGAAGTCATGGCGGTCGGCAGCATCCTCATCAGCATTGAAGTTGAAGGCGCGGGCAACGTCAAAGAGTCGGCCCAGCCGGCGGTTGCCGCTGCCGTGAAAGAAGCGCCGGTTGCAGCCCCGAAAGTTGCATCCGTTGTGGCAAGCAAACCGCTGGCGGCCCCACTCCCTGCCGCCGCTTGCCAGGGTCCGATGGTCGCTCGCGAAGCCGATGAACGTCCGCTGGCGTCCCCGGCGGTGCGCAAACATGCGCTGGACCTCGGCATCCAGTTGCGTCTGGTGCGCGGCACCGGCCCTGCCGGTCGTGTCCTGCACGAAGACCTCGAAGCCTATCTGGCGCAAGGTCAGCAGCCGCAATCGAGCGCTGCCGCCGCTTACGCCCAGCGTCACGATGAAGAGCAAATCCCGGTGATCGGCATGCGCCGCAAGATTGCCCAGCGCATGCAGGACGCCACCCAGCGCGCCGCCCACTTCAGTTACGTCGAGGAAATCGACGTCACTGCCGTCGAAGAACTGCGCGCTCACCTGAACGAAAAACACGGCGCAACGCGCGGCAAGCTGACCTTGCTGCCGTTCCTGGTTCGCGCCCTGGTCGTCGCCCTGCGCGACTTCCCGCAGATCAACGCTCGTTACGACGATGAAGCCCAGATCATCACCCGCCTCGGCGCGGTGCATGTGGGGATTGCTACACAAGCCGACATTGGCTTGATGGTGCCGGTGGTGCGTCACGCCGAAGCCCGCAGCCTGTGGGACAGCGCCACCGAAATCGCCCGTTTGGCCACGGCGGCCCGAAATGGCAAGGCCAGCCGCGATGAATTGTCTGGCTCCAGCATCACCCTGACCAGCCTCGGTGCCTTGGGCGGCATCGTCAGCACGCCCGTGCTGAACTTGCCGGAAGTGGCGATTGTCGGCGTCAACAAAATCGTCGAACGCCCGATGGTGGTCAAAGGCCAGATCGTGATTCGCAAGATGATGAACCTCTCCAGCTCCTTCGATCACCGTGTGGTCGATGGCATGGACGCGGCGCAATTCATCCAGGCCGTTCGCGGCTTGCTCGAACAACCCGCCACGCTGTTTGTGGAATAAGCATTTGTGGAGCAAGGCATGCAACAGACTTTGAACACCACGCTGCTGATCATCGGCGGCGGCCCTGGCGGTTATGTGACGGCCATTCGTGCCGGCCAGCTGGGCATTGCAACCATTCTGGTCGAAGGTCAATCGCTGGGCGGAACGTGCCTGAACATCGGCTGCATTCCGTCCAAGGCGCTGATCCACGTCGCTGAACAGTTTCACCAGACGCAACACCACAGCAAAAATTCAGCCCTGGGCATCAGCGTCTCGGCGCCTGTTTTGGACATCAACAAAAGTGTCGAGTGGAAGGACGGCATCGTTGATCGCTTGACCACCGGCGTTGCGGCGCTGCTGAAAAAGAACAAAGTCCAGGTCGTTGAAGGCTGGGCCAAGGTCATCGACGGCAAAACCGTCGAAGTCGGCGACGTGCGGATCCAGTGCGAGCACCTGGTGCTGGCCACCGGTTCGAAAAGCGTAAACCTGCCGATGCTGCCGATTGGCGGGCCGATCATCTCCTCCACCGAAGCCCTGGCACCGACGTCCGTACCAAAACGGCTGATCGTGGTCGGTGGCGGTTACATCGGCCTGGAGCTGGGGATTGCCTACCGCAAGCTCGGCGCCGACGTCAGCGTGGTCGAGGCTCAGGACCGTATCCTGCCAGCCTACGATGCCGAGTTGACCCAGCCTGTTCATGACGAATTGAAAAAGCTCGGGGTAAAGCTTTACTTGAAACATAGCGTTCAAGGCTTTGATTCTGCTGCAAATACCCTGCAAGTGCTTGAGCCTGGCGGCGGCACCTTGAACCTGGAAACCGATCAGGTGCTGGTGGCTGTCGGTCGCAAACCGAATACACAGGGCTTTAACCTCGAAGCGTTGAACCTGGACATGAACGGTTCAGCGATCAAGATCGACAATCGCTGCCAGACCAGTATGCGCAACGTCTACGCCATCGGCGACCTGAGCGGCGAACCGATGCTTGCGCACCGGGCCATGGCCCAGGGCGAGATGGTGGCTGAACTGATCAGCGGTAAAGCCCGCGAGTTCAACCCGACCGCTATTGCTGCCGTGTGCTTTACCGACCCGGAACTGGTGGTGGTCGGCAAGACTCCGGACGAGGTCAAGGCGGCCGGTCTGGACTGTATCGTTTCCAGCTTCCCGTTCGCGGCCAATGGCCGGGCGATGACACTGGAATCGAAAAGTGGCTTCGTACGGATCGTCGCTCGTCGGGACAATCATGTGATTGTTGGCTGGCAGGCCGTTGGTGTTGGCGTTTCGGAGTTGTCGACGGCGTTCGGTCAGAGCCTGGAAATGGGCGCGCGGCTGGAAGACATCGCCGGCACCATCCATGCGCACCCGACGCTGGGTGAAGCGGTCCAGGAAGCGGCGTTGCGTGCCCTCGGTCACGCGTTGCACCTGTAAACCGGACGCAAAACCCCGTAGCAGCTGACGAGCACCGCGAGGCAGCGTCCGGCGACGAAGTCGTCGTAATCCGGCCGCGAAAGCAGATTTTGCGACGGCTACGCCGCCGAACGCTGCCTCGCGTTGCTCGACAGCTGCTACATCGGGGTGCATCGATGGTCGCAGAGATCGCATTCCGGGCTGCGAAATCGGCTCGGAATGAAGTATTGTTGTCCCCATCCAGAAAAACGTCAGAAGCCTTGAACCGTTTCGGCGGTTGTTAAGTGATAGAGGGTGTCATGGGTAACGAAAGCATCAATTGGGACAAGTTGGGTTTTGACTACATCAAGACAGACAAGCGCTATCTGTCGCACTGGCGTAATGGCGAGTGGGACAAAGGCACCCTGACCGAAGACAATGTGCTGCACATCAGCGAAGGCTCCACTGCCCTTCACTATGGCCAGCAATGCTTCGAGGGCCTGAAGGCCTATCGTTGCAAGGACGGTTCGATCAATCTGTTCCGCCCGGATCAGAACGCCGCACGCATGCAACGCAGCTGCGCCCGCCTGCTGATGCCACAGGTGTCCACCGAGCAGTTCATCGAAGCGTGCAAGGAAGTGGTCCGCGCCAACGAGCGTTTCATCCCGCCTTACGGCACTGGCGGCGCGCTGTACCTGCGTCCGTTCGTGATCGGCGTGGGTGACAACATCGGCGTGCGTACCGCGCCCGAGTTCATCTTCTCGATCTTCTGCATTCCGGTCGGTGCTTACTTCAAGGGTGGCCTGACCCCGCACAACTTCCTGATCTCCAGCTACGACCGCGCAGCCCCACAAGGCACCGGCGCGGCCAAGGTCGGTGGTAACTACGCGGCCAGCCTGATGCCAGGTTCCCAGGCGAAGAAGGCGCATTTCGCCGACTGCATCTACCTGGACCCGATGACCCACACCAAAATCGAAGAAGTCGGTTCGGCCAACTTCTTCGGGATCACTCATGACAACAAGTTCGTCACACCGAACTCGCCGTCGGTACTGCCGGGTATCACCCGTCTGTCGTTGATCGAGCTGGCAAAAACGCGTCTGGGCCTGGAAGTGGTTGAAGGTGACGTGTTCATCGACAAGCTGTCCGACTTCAAGGAAGCCGGTGCTTGCGGTACGGCTGCCGTGATTACCCCGATCGGCGGCATCAGCTACAAAGACCATCTGCATGTGTTCCACAGCGAAACCGAAGTCGGCCCGGTCACCCAGAAGCTCTACAAAGAGCTGACTGGCGTGCAAACCGGCGACATCGAAGCGCCAGCGGGTTGGATCGTCAAGGTCTGATCCAGCCCCTGAAGCACTAAAAAACCCACCCCTCGCGAATGCGTCGGGTGGGTTTTTTTATGCGCCGGTCATCTATAGGCGCTGGCGAAGGCTCGGTCAGACGATCTTTTGATCTTCAAATCACCCTGCAATCAATTGCCCCACCTGTCCGGCATCCTCTTCGATCCGGGCAAACAGCCACTCCACAAACACCCGTGTTTGCGTCGTCACATCCGGCGCAACACCGTAGTAATAACGCGGCAACGGCATGCGCATCTCGGGCAGCGGGCAGATCAGGCGCCCACTCAACAGATGGGTGCCCAGCAAGGAGGTCGGGCACAAGGCTATGCCCTGTCCCTCCACAGCGGCCTGCAGCACCAGGTGCATATGATCAAACTGCCGGGTTCTCTGAGTGGCGGACTGGCTTTGACCAAAGTGCATGGCCCAATTGTGCCAGTCCTCGCGACGCGCCTTGGCGGTCAGTAACGTGTATGGGGTCAGGTCAGTCAGGTCCTCAAGGTCCTGGCGCCCAATCAGCGATGGCGCCGCGACCAGCAACAATTCGTCGTCGAACAGTGCCCGTGCCTCAATCGCTGGCGCCCAATCATCACGACCACGGCGAATAACGACGTCAAACCCGTCGCGCGCATGATCGGGTGCCTGGGTTTGGGTGATCACCTGCGGTTTGATGCCCGGGTGCCGCGCCATGAAATCCTCCAGCCGGGGCGTCAGCCAAAGCATGGCAAAGGACGGCCGGACATTGATTTTCACGGTCGGCAGCGAGGCATGCTGCTTGAGCGCTGCGGCGGCGTTGGCAATCTGCAACAGCCCGGCGCTGACCTGCTCATAAAAGCGCTGGCCGGCGGTCGTCAACAGCGATTGACGGACACGCCGCTCGAACAGCTGCACGCCCAGGTGCTCCTCAAGCAATTTGATGTGCCGGCTGACGGCACTGTGGCTGACATGCAGCTCTTCGGCCGCCAGGCTGAAACTCTGATGACGAGCGGCAACGGCGAAGGCGCGAACAGCATTAAGCGGGGGTAGTTGATTGATCATGCGTCTAATTTAGTCACATATGCGGCGCAATTAAAGCGTTTGTCACGCACCCGTCGTCAGGCCAATCTGCCAGCACGCAGCCAGCGTCATCTGACGGAGCAAGACATGAACAGCTACGGACTCTTTCTACTGTTTGCCACCCTGACCATTCTGAGTCCAGGGCCTGGCGTGGTCCTGACCTTGTCCAATGCGGTACGCCACGGCTGGACGGGGGCGATACCCGGAATTCTGGGCATCGCGTCGGGTGCATTTGTCGTCGCAGCCATCAGTGCCACCAGCGTGGGCTTGATCCTCAGCACCTCCGCGCACGCCTTCACCCTGTTGAAGTACGCAGGGGCAGCTTACTTGCTGTACCTGGGTTACAAAAGCTGGCGCTCCGATCGTTTTAACAGACTGCTTGAAACGCGCCCCTCCAGCCCTGGCTATCGCTATCTGGAGGCGGCTTCGATTCAGTTTTTGAACCCCAAGGCGGTATTTTTCTTTTTGGCAGTGTTCCCGCAATTTATCGACACCTCGGCGCAGTTCTCCGCCCAGTTTTTCAAACTGGTCGCCTCCTATGTTGCCTTGGTGATTTTCGTGCATGGCGGCTATGCCTTGCTCGCCAATGCCGCCAAAGGCTGGCTCTCCAGCCCTCGGGGTTCCTGGCTGGCAGCAAAAGTCTCGGGGGTGACCTTCGCCGGTTTTGGTGTGCTGATGGCTTCGGCCAGTCGCTAAGGTAAAAGGCTGGCCTGTGCGCGGCGTCGGGTCTCGATGGACGTGTGTTGTGCTGTCGCGACCTGCAGTGGCAACTCAAGCGCGAACCGGCTGCCCAGTTCCTTTCGCCCCATCGCCGTCAACGTCAGCGCCCGACTGTCCAGATCCTGCGTCACCCATTTGCGCTTGACCGCCATTTGCAGCAACGCTGCGCCCAACGAACCACCCAAATGAGGCCGGCGCATGCTCCAGTCCAGGCACGGGCAGGCGAACCGCCGGCGCAGGGAGTTCAGGTCATTGACCTCAATGCCTAATCCTTCCAGCAACGCCTCGCCACTGTCGCTCAGCCGATAAGCCTGGTCACCGGTTTCCAGCAACCATCCTTCTTCCAGCATCCGGTCATGCAACAACACCGCCAATGTGCCAGCCATATGGTCGTAGCACGTGCGGGCAAACTGCAGGCGATCCGGGGTGCGGGAGGTGTAGGTCGGCGCAGCGTTCTGGCCGATCACCATCAGCGCTTCCAGGGCCTGGGCCACGCGCTTGTCCGCGAGGCTGTAATAGCGATGGCGACCTTGTACGTGCAGCCGCACCAGCGCCAGTTCCTTGAGCTTGGCCAGGTGCGCACTGGCGGTAGAGGCGCTGACTTCGGCAATCGCTGCCAGCTCGGTGCTGGTGCGGGCGTGGCCGTCCATCAACGAGCAGAGGATTTTCGTCCGGGCCGGTTCCGAGATGGCCGCCGCCACGTGAGAGACGCCGATGTCGTGTTGTTCTACGTTCATATTTCGCTCCCGGACGAATCAAGGGCCTTTCGGACTGGAGATAGTAGCAACTCTTTCCCAACCACGAACAAGGCTGCGACCCATGGACCCGATCATCGCTGCGACTCATGCCGATCCTTATCCCTACTACGCGCAACTGCGCGCCGAGGGCGGGCTGGTGTTTCATCAAGGGCTGAAAATGTGGGTGGCCAGCAGCGCCAGGGCTGTAGAGGCGGTGCTGGCACATCCTGATTGTCACGTCCGGCCATCCGGCGAGCCGGTGCCCAAGGCGATTGTCGGCGGCATGGCCGGCGCAGTGTTCGGGCAATTGATGCGGATGAACGAGGGCGAACGGCAGCGCTGCCCGAGGTCGGCGATTCAGCCGGGGCTGGCGTTGATCGATGTGGACGAGGTCAATGCGTTGGTGGGTGCACGGTTGATTACGCCGGATGCCAATGGGTTGTACAAGGCGATGTTTCGGGGGCCGGTTTGCGTTGTAGCCGGTTTGCTGGGGTTCTCGCCGGCTCAGGGTCGGGCGATCAGCGAGCTGACGCAGGCCTTCGTGGCGTGTCTGTCGCCGCTAAGCGATCAGGCTCAGCTGGATTCTGCACAGGCTGCGGCGGAGCAACTGAGAGGTTATTTCGTTGAGCTGCTGGATGAACCAGGCCAAAAAAGCCCGCTGCTCGCCGGGATTGGCAAGCGCTTCGCTGGCGACCAGGAAACGCTGATAGCCAATTTGATTGGCTTGTTCTCCCAGACCTATGAGGCCACTGCCGGGCTGATCGGCAATGGGCTTGTGGCGTTGATTGGTAACCCCGCGTTATGGCGAGGTGCGGCATGCGTTGAGGATTTGATCGCCGAAACCCAGCGTTTCGATCCGCCGGTGCAGAACACTCGTCGGTTTGTCGCCGCGCCGTGTGAGATCCAGGGTGTGAGCCTCAATTCAGGCGATGTGATTCTGGTGTTGCTGGCTTCGGCTAATCGCGATCCGCTGCTTAATGACAGTCCCGACACTTTTATTCTGGACCGTGCGCAGCGGCGCAGCTTTACCTTTGGCGCGGGGCGACATCAATGTCCGGGGCAGATGTTGGCGTTGACTATTGCCAGCGCCACGCTGAAGGAAATTCTGGCTATGAAACCCGCGCCAGACCAGTTGGAATGGCACTATCGCCCTTCTCTCAACGGGCGCATTGCGCTTTTCAGCGACTGCCCCTGAACACGTATCAGCCGTTGCGATGCTCGACCGTCAGGTGGGACAACTCATGAACCGGCGCCAGGCGCTCACGAACCATGTCGGCACTGACGCCAGCAGCGGCCACGACGCTGACAATGGCTGCCCGCGCCTGAGGCCCGACTTGCCAGACGTGAAGGTCGCTGATGCGCACATCATCCGATGATTCCAGCAGTTCACGAATTTCCTCGGCAACATGCTCATCGGTGGCATCGAGCAGCACTGAAGCACTGCTGCGCATCAGGCCATAGGCCCAGTTCGCGATGACCATGGCGCCGACGATACCCATCACCGGGTCAAGCCAGACCCAACCCAGGAAGCGTCCGGCCAACAACGCGGCGATGGCCAGGACCGAGGTCAAGGCATCAGCGAGCACATGGACGTAAGCCGAGCGCAGATTGTTGTCGTGATGATGCTCGTGGTCATGACTGTGCCCGTGATCATGGTCGTGATGGTCGTGATGACTATGCCCATGATGACCGCCCAGCAACAGCGCACTGACGATGTTCACCGCGAGCCCGACCACTGCAATCAACGTCGCCTCTGTAAACGCCACGGTAGTTGGCTGAAACAAACGAAAAATGGACTCAGCGGCAATGCCGAGCGACACCAGGCCCAGCACCATGGCCGAGGCAAAACCGGCCAGATCACCGACCTTGCCGGTGCCGAAACTGTAACGGGTATTGTTGGCATGGCGTCGGGCAAAACCGTACGCCGCCGCGGCGATCCCCAAGGCTACGGCATGTGTCGCCATGTGGAATCCATCGGCCAGCAGTGCCATGGAGCCTGTGATGTAGCCGGCAGCAATCTCGCCAATCATCATGACGAAGGTCAGTACCACCACCCATAACGTGCGGCGGGCATTTTCATCGTGGTTGGCGCCGAGAAACATATGATCGTGGGCAAAATGCGAAGCCTGTGGCGTCAGTGTCATGTGCGCGGGTCTCTATTTCGAATAACGACGGATGGCTTGCAGTAAATCTTCCAGACCTTCAGCGCGCTCTTCATCGCTCAGTCCGGGATGCGCCACGTGTTCACGGGCGTGGGCCTCGATGAATTGATCCAGCAAGCCGTTGACCGCACCGCGAACGGCCGCGACCAGATGCAGGGTTTTCGCGCAATCGGCGTCGGACTCAAGCGCCCGCTCAACGGCCTGGACCTGCCCTGAAATGCGCCGAACGCGGTTGAGCAAGTCATCTTTGTGTTCGTGGATATGCGACATACCTATACCCCCTACCCCTATTTTCCGCGCATAGTCACCGATCCTGACGGAACTGGCAAGCGGACAATCCAACGAATTAGATACATCAGGTAATAGGAGTAATAACCCACGATACATTTATCCCGAATGGCTTTGTCCTTACAGTCACTTGGATAACAGTGAACAACGAGGCTCCATTGATGCAGACCCTACTGGACAAGGCGCTGAGTTCTTTTCCACGGACAGACCTCCTGCAAGGCCCCACGCCCATCCAGCGGGCCGAACGTATCGAACAGTTGTTGGGCTTGAAGTCGCAGGGAATTGGCCTGTTTCTCAAGCGCGACGATCACATGTTGATAGGCGGTGGCGGCAACAAACTGCGCAAACTTGAATTTCATATCGGCGCAGCATTGGCCGCGGGTGTCGACACGGTCATTACCATCGGCGGCCTTCAGTCCAACCATGCGCGCCTGACCGCCGCCGTGTGTGCTCGCCTGGACATTGCGTGCGAATTGATCCTGACCCGGTCAGTGCCTAAAGCCGAAGTGGATTACGAACTCAATGGCAACGTCCTGCTCGACCAGTTGTTCGGCGCAGAAATGAGCGTGTTTCCCGCTGGCACCGACTCACTCGCCAAGGCCGAACTACGTGCAGCGCAGCTGCGGGACGCGGGGCGCACCGTGATGGTGCTCCCCACCGGGGGCTCAACGCCGTTGGGCAGTCTCGGTTATTCGCGCTGTGCAACCGAGATCGCGCAGCAGGAAACGCAACTGGGCGTCACCTTTAACCAGGTCGTGGTACCCAACGGCAGCGCCGGCACCCACGCCGGGCTCGCGGCCGGCTTCCAATTGCTGGGCCGAGGCACGTCTATCGTCAAGTCTTACGCGGTTTTATCCGACCGGGACTCATCGGCGGCCAGGACCGTGCAATTGACCCAGAACGCGCTGGCGTTGTTGGGCAGCAGCGCCATCGTGCGAGCTGACGAAATCACCATTGACGGCAGCCAACTGGGCGATGGTTACGGCCTGCCAACGCCAGACATGCAGGACGCGGTACGCCTGATGGCCCGCGCCGAAGGTCTGTTGATCGACCCGGTGTATTCCGGCAAAGCGTTCGCCGGGTTGTTGGCCGATCTCAGGCTAGGACGCTACCGCTCCGGGGACAATGTGCTGTTTGTGATGACCGGCGGCACCCCGGGTTTGTATGCCTACCGGGAATCTTTTCAGGCCTGACCGTCAATCGTCCCGCGTGAGCACTTCCAGCAATTCAATCTCGAAAATCAGCTTCGAATTCGGCGTGAGGGCCGCCACTTGTAACAACGGCCAAAGTTTCAGATCAGTCCTACATCTATCAAATGACCCTTGATATAGCGTCCGCATCGCCTTCAAACGATGAAACAAGGACGCTCATGGCTCGCAAAACAGACATACCCAGGGTTCAAAACCCACCGTCAGGCGACGGGCACCACATCACCAGCCGCTACATGACCGCCTCCGAACTGGCACAGCGGGATGCCAGACAAAAAACGTATGACGACATGTTGGCTCGACAACAGAAGTATGAGGACCGTTTCATCAGGCAACCTCAACAACGGGACAATCCTGGCTCCATGGGTTGCGTGTTCGCCAAAAGCTGCAACCTCCCAGACGGCGTAATCAACCACGACAACCCAACCGGGTTTGTCCCTGTCGAGAATCTGGCTGATTACGGAAAATTCTCCCTGCTGGGTGGCCGCGCAAGGGATGCAGCGGGAAACATCCCTCTCAAAAAAATCAGTGGTAGCGCGTTACCTGCTGCGCTGGGAACGCTTCTCCTAGGCCAACTCGCTGGCACCGGGACAAGTACTGCTGGAGCAGGCGTAGTGACGGCTGGTGTTGTTGCTGGCGCATTGGTGGGAATGGTTGCCCTGCTCTGGCCGTCGAGTCTCGCGGATAGCTCGCTGTACACAGAAGAACAACTTAAGTCGCTCAAGGAAGGCCGTACACGTGTTCGACTGCATGTCGAACAACAGGCCGATGGCACCCTGAAGGGATACGGATACAACACCCAAAATCGCAGCGATTGGGAAATGATCCCTGTAATACAGTTCGTAGCTCAAGGCTCTCAGCAAGTGGCTGACTTTGGTAATGGGACAACTCTGATATGGACACCCGCCGTAGATCCGTCCGGTATTTCAGGAATCCCTCCGCTAGAAAGTGCGCCACAAGCCCCGCACATCTGGATTTATCCGCCTACTCCAGCCGCCGACAGCATCATCGTCAACCCGATCCACCCGCCAGAATATAAGGATTTCATCCTTGTATTCCCGGCGTATTCCGGTGTCCAGCCGCTGTATGTTGTGATTTCAAGGCCTGCTATCGGTGGTGATATAAAGTACCACCGGCCGCCGCTGTCTTTACCTGCATTCCCAGATGCCCTCCCTGTTAAATCAAAAAGCAGTGTTCAGGGCGGTGGAGGTAAACGAAGTCGGTGGAAGGATCGAAAGGGGCGAATATATGAATGGGATAGCAAGACAGGCGCCATAGAGATTTATGATAAGCAAGGAAAGCATCTTGGTGAGTTCAACCACGAAACAGGTGAGCAGATAGACCCCGCCACACCCGGCAGATTCACCGAGAAATAAATGAGGAGAATATCGATGTTTTTATGGATTAGTGGATTTTTAAAAGGTGATGACGAGGATGACTCGTTAAAGTACGAACTTACTGTTCGACCAGAGTATGAAACCTTGGTAATGAGTGTTTTGGGCTGGGAAAATCTTGATGAATGTGCGGATGGGGAATGGTTGCTAACCGACTTGCAAGTTCAACAGATCGCTATAGCTCTCAGTGAGCAGTTACCGACTGAGCTAGACCTCTTCATAGGAGTTCGGGAGTAGCTACAACTGTTTCCGGGAGTAAAAAAGTGAGCCTTCGCTATCAAGATCCATCAATGAGCCACGATGAAGCGACGAAGCTTCTTGCCAGCGGCAGGGATATGAATGTCATTGCGGGATTGATTTCTATCGGTCTGAATGAAGGAGACAGAACCTGGGCTCAGGACACTTGCCTTAAGTACCTCGCAAGTGAGACTGAATCGGTTGCAGCATCCGCCGTCACCGCTCTTGGTCATATAGCTCGCAGGCATAGCGAACTGGATAAGGAAACGGTCCTTCCGGCACTCGAAACCGTGAAGAAAAAATTCCCTTCCTTGGAGGGAGTTATTGCGGACACGCTTGACGACATTGACGCATTCACCTGACCCCACCGAAAGTTCGAATACAGGACATTGTGGTGAGGAAGCTTGCCCCTCACCACAACAACTCAATTCAGCTCTCGCTATCCTCAATCATCCCGCGTGAGCACTTCCAACAACTCAATCTCGAAAATCAAATTCGAATTCGGCGTGATCGCCCCCATCGAACGCTCGCCATAGCCCAGGTGCGCCGGCACCAGCAGCTTGCGCTTGCCGCCGACCTGCATGCCCATAATCCCCTGATCCCAGCCCTTGATGACCCTTCCAGTGCCAATCACGCACTGGAAAGGTTTGCCTCGACTGTAGGAAGAATCGAATTCGCTGCCGTCTTCCAGCCAGCCGCGGTATTGGGTGGTGATCAGCGCACCTTTGACCGCGGCTTTGCCTTCGCCCACTTCAAGATCGATTACCTGCAATTCCTCATTCATCACGTTCACTCTATTGTGCACCCATCCAACAGGGCGTAATGGGCGCCGTTTTCCCAGAAATCCGCACGATTGGCAACCCATTCGACCTGTTTCCGGCATTCACCGTGAACTAAGATAGGCAACAACCTACCCGACGGTTCAATACGCCATGATGGCAATCCCTGAATGAATATGGACTGGACCAGCGCGGTCATCGCCTTGGTGATGCTTGCCCTGATCGTCGCCTTGATCTGTCGCGAGCGCGCGTTGCAAAAACAGCTGGCCGAGCTTCGCGTGCTGGTTGCCAGCCTGACCGATGGGCAAAACATCCACCAGGACGGTGACGCCGAACGCTTCAAACGCAGCCAATATTTCGCCCGCATCGGCACCTGGGACTGGGATGTCGACACCGACAAGCTCTACTGGTCGGACGCGATTTACGGCATGTTCGGCTTCAAAATCGGTGAAGTGACGCCCTCCTACGCCCTGTTTTGCGCCTGCGTGCACCCGGACGACCGTGCAACGGTTCGGGCCGGTGAATTGCGCTGCCTGGAAACCGGCGACAACCATGACGAGGAATACCGGGTCGTCTGGCCCGATGGCACCATCCGCTGGCTGAGGGAGACCGGCAATGTGGTGAAGAACGATCACGACATGACCATCAAAATGATGGGCGTGGTGCGCGACATCACCGAGGAAAAAGCCTCTGCCAGTTACCTGCAACACCTGGCCCACTACGATCCGCTGACTGGCCTGCCCAATCGCCTGGTGCTGGAGGAGCGCCTGTGCGAAGCCCTGGAGCAGGCCCGTGTCAGCGCCACGCGTGTCGCGCTGGTGTTTGTCGATCTCAATGGCTTCAAGGCAATCAATGATCGCTACGGCCATGCGGCTGGCGACCGGGTATTGATCACCACCGCCACCCGGTTGAAGCGGATCCTGCGTTCAACCGACACCGTCGCCCGGATTGGTGGCGACGAATTTGTGGTCATCCTGCAAGGCCTGCCACAGGGCAACAGCCTGCAAGACGAAGCCCGCGTCATCTGCCAGAAAATTTTCGTCGAACTCTCACCGCCGATCACCATCGGCAATGACCAGCGGCACATCGGTACCAGCCTTGGGGTCGCGGTGTTCCCGGACCATGCGCCGAGCATGGACCGGTTGATTCACATCGCCGACCTGGCGATGTATGAAGCCAAGCGCAGCGGGAATAATCAGTATCGGTTGGGTGATCAGACGGTGAGTCATATTCGAGTTGAGTAAACGCTTCAGTCCTTGCGTTGGCCAAAAGGAATGCCGTTAAACGTGTGGGTGCAACAATGACAATAAGGAGTCATGCGCTCAGCCGTCAGCTCAGGATTGACGATTCGCAGAAGCCCCTGGTCATCCACAAACAAGCCACTGAAATAGCTCGACTCCCCTAGACACACCTGCTCCTGCCTTTCGCTTTCATGCAGGGCAACCATCCAGAACACCGGTTCATGCCGGTCGAGACGAGCCACCGCCTCACTGAAAACTTCATCCCATTGCCTACCGACGCGAGACAACAGAAACCGAAAGAGCGGCGTGTAATCAAACCCGTGCCGACGAGTTCCATGCATAGAACTGCGTTGCACATCATTATGAATTTCAGCCTTAGTGTTGCGCTGATGCCGATAATGTCCCGTGAAATCGTTACGCCAAACTCCCCACGTGCGGGTATTGACCTTGCGGTAGAGGGGTTTCTTTTCCAACGGGTCGCTCCTGACATCCAGTCAACAAAATCGCCCTCGAGCTTTACCGGAACGCAGGATGATTTCAATCAGCCTTCCATGGCCAATTGTTACCGGCGACTTACCGCTCCACCGGCGTGATGTCCATGATCGTCCCGCTGGTGATCATTACCATCATGTACTTATCGTTGATCTGCACCCACTGGGCCTGATCCTTCGGTGCCTTGAGCCCTTTCTGCTTCCAGTTGACCAGGGCTTTTTCGCTGCGTTGGTAGACCTCCGGCGCGCGGTCGCCGACCACCAGATTGCGGGCATTGTTGACCCCGGGCTGGACGGTTTTTTGCGGTGGGTCATCGGCTTGAACGATCGGGCTGATACCGGCAATGCCCGCGACTAGGGCCAGGCTGGCGATAAGGGTCTTGCTGTTCATCGGTGAACCTCCTGTGATGTCGTGGTACCCGAACTCCGACTGCGCGCGGACGCAATCATTCATTACTGTTGCGATGATTCTGTGCCGGACTGTATGGGATGCTTCGCGCATCGTCGGCGTAGGCTGCGAAAAAACACTCGGGATTCGCCATGCACATCGCCATTCTGACTTTTGACGGCTTCAACGAACTGGATTCCCTGATCGCCTACGGAATGCTCAGCCGGATTTCCCTGATCGGCGACAAGGATTGGCGGGTGAGCATCGCTTCACCGACCGCTCGGGTCACGTCCATGAACGGTTTGACCATCGACGCTCATATCGATCTGGCCGAGGCCTGTCAGGCCGATGCAGTGCTGGTGGGCAGTGGCATGAAAACCCGTGAAGTGGCCAATGATCCAGCAATCATGGATCAGTTGTGTTTCGATCCGTCCCGCCAGTTACTGGGCTCTCAGTGCTCCGGAACCTTCCTGCTGGCCAAGCTTGGGCTTCTGGGCGAGGCACCGGCCTGCACCGATACCACCAGCAAACCCTGGGTGCAGGCGGCGGGCGTCAACATTGTTAATCAAGCGTTCTACGCCAACGGCAACATCGCCACCGCCGGCGGCTGTTTCTCCGCGCAATACCTGTCGGCGTGGGTGCTGGCCCGGCTCAAGGGTGCAGAAACCGCGCGGGAAGTGTTGCACTACTTCGCCCCGGTCGGCGAAAAGGACGAGTATGTGGCCAGGGGGATGGCGCATATCGATGCGCATCTCTGACAGACGGATCGCCAATTAGGCCGCCATCGCGAGCAGGCTCGCTCCCACATGGGTTCTGTGAATGACACAAATTCATTGTGGGAGCGAGCCTGCTCGCGATAGCGGTGTGTGAGTCAACAACCATTTATGTTCAGGCTGACGCCTGTGCCTGCAACCCTTATCCTTGACGCTCCGCCGCACCGAGTCTTTGGAGTTCGTCATGCCCCACGAAGGCAACCTGTTGCAAGCCGCTGTCGTGTTTCTGTTCGCAGCCGTGCTCTCCGTGCCCTTGGCCAAACGTCTGCAATTGGGGGCGGTGCTGGGTTATTTGTTTGCCGGCGTGATCATCGGGCCGTCGGTGCTCGGCTTGATTGGCAATCCGCAAAGCGTCAGCCACATCTCCGAACTCGGCGTGGTGTTACTGCTGTTCATCATTGGTCTTGAGCTGTCGCCACGCCGTTTGTGGGTGATGCGCAAATCGGTGTTTGGTGTGGGCCTGGCGCAGGTGCTGCTGACGGGCTCGGTGATTGGCCTGCTGGCGTTGCTGGTGTTTGGCCAGCCGCTCAATAGCGCGATTGTGCTCGGCCTTGGCCTGGCGCTGTCGTCCACTGCATTTGGCCTGCAAAGCCTGGCCGAACGCAAAGAGTTGACCAGTCCCCACGGGCGACTGGCGTTTGCGATTCTGCTGTTCCAGGACATCGCCGCGATCCCGTTGATCGCCATGGTGCCGCTGCTGGCGGGCGGTGATCACTCCACCAGTGCTGCCGAAAATTTGAACCACGGCTTACGGGTGTTGGGCAGCATCGCGGTGGTGGTGATCGGCGGGCGGTATCTGTTGCGGCCGGTGTTTCGCGTCGTGGCCAAAACCGGGTTGCCGGAGGTTTCTACCGCCACCGCGCTGTTGGTGGTGATTGGCACGGCATGGCTGATGGACCTGGTCGGTGTGTCCATGGCGCTAGGGGCGTTTCTCGCCGGTTTGCTGTTGGCGGACTCTGAGTATCGCCATGAACTGGAAGCGCAGATCGAACCCTTCAAAGGCCTGTTGCTGGGGCTGTTTTTCATCAGTGTCGGCATGGGCGCCAACCTGAGTCTGTTGCTGAACGCGCCGATCACTGTGCTGGGCCTGACGCTGCTATTGATCGCTATCAAACTGCCGCTGCTGTTCATTGTGGGTCGATTTGCCGGTGGTTTGGGCAAGGTCAGTGCGATTCGGTTGGGCATCGTGCTGGCGGCCGGGGGCGAATTTGCGTTCGTGGTGTTCAAGATCGGCCGGGATCAGGGCTTGTTCGAACCGCGCCTGTACGACTTGCTGGTGCTGACGATCACGTTGTCCATGGCGGTGACGCCGCTGTTGCTGCTGATCTGTGCGCGACTGGTCAGCCCGAAGGTGCAGCCGGTGGTGGTGCCGGAAAAATTCCGTGACATAGACACCGACGAACCCCGCGTGGTGATCGCCGGCATGGGCCGAATGGGGCAGATCATCGCCCGTATCCTGCGCGCGCAGAACATCAAGTTCGTGGCCCTCGACACCTCGGTGGAAACCATTGAGCTGTCACGCAGTTTCGGCGGCGTGCCGGTGTTCTACGGCGATCCGATGCGCCCGGAAATCCTCAGCGCGGCCAAGGTCGGGCAGGCGGAATACTTTGTCATCGCCACTGATGATCCGGACACCAACATCAAGACCGCCGAGTTGGTACACAAGCTGTATCCCCACATCAAAATCATCGCCCGCGCCCGTAACCGCCAGCATGTGCACCGCTTGATGGACCTGGGCGCCGAAGCGATTCGGGAAACCTACTATTCGAGCCTGGAAATGAGCCGGCGCACGCTGGTCGGACTCGGGCTGACCCAGGCCCAGGCCGATGCGCGGATCAAGCGTTTCAAACATCACGACGAACAGGTGCTGGAAGCACAGCATGCGGTGTATGACGACGCGGCGAAGGTGTTGCAGACGGCGCAGGAGGCCCGGGGGGAACTGGCGAGGTTGTTTGAGGCCGATCAGTTGGAGGAGCAATCGGCCAGGCGTTGAGGTGTATTTGAGGGCCTCTTCGCGAGCAAGCCCGCTCCCACAGGGGCTCTTTGGTAAACACATGATTTGTGTACGACTGAGAACCCATGTGGGAGCGAGCCTGCTCGCGAAGAACGATAACGCGGTAATTCAGACAAACCAGGATGACTGCGGTCCAGCACGGGCCTGGAGATTATCGCTGACGCTGACTGACGCCATTGCCGGACCGGCCGGGCAGCATGCGCGTCAGGGTGTTGTCGCCAACCCAATAGTGATGGAACAAACCCATTGCCGCGTGTAAGCCGATCAACCAGTAGCCGGTGCTGCCGAGCAGTTCGTGCCAATGCTTGAACTGCTTGGCCTGGTCCGGATCAACCGCGACCAGTGATGGCAGGTAGAAATCAAAATAGGGCATCGGCTTGTCCCCCGCCGAGAGCATCAACCAGGCGAGTACCGGTGTGGCGATCATCAGCACATAGAGCGCCAGATGCATCAGGTGCGAAGCGCCGATCTGCCACTTTGGAAGCGCCGGGGTAATGGGCGGCCGAGGCGTCAAGCGGCCGAGCAAACGCACCCAGACCAACACAAAAATGCTCAGCCCGAACACGCCGTGCAACCCAAGAAACAATCCCCTCAAGGCGTTGCCCTTTGGCACCAGGCCTTTGATTTCGATGCTGGCATAAACACAAACAAACAGCGCCAGCATCAGCCAGTGCAAGGTGATCGAGAGTTTTCCGTAACGCTGTGTCACTGATTCGCGGGTCATAAAGGGCCTCGTGAAGGTCATTGTCGGCTGTCGAGTCATTCGCGCAGCCTGGAATCCGGTATGTCACCGCTCCGCTGGGCGGCCACCCTGCCAGCGCAAGCTTAAGGCAATCTGAAGACAGCCGCGAACGCACCTCTTTGCCACCTTCAGGTTCCGTTAAGAAACGCCTCCGATACTCCTCCCACACTCACCCCGGGGAGGCGTCTTCCAATGCCCGATTTTGACTGGAAAATCCCTCTGCCCCTGCACTTCGGCCACGCCGAAACCCCGCCGCTGAGTCTGGCCAGGGCGTTGCAGGACGAGCCTCAGCGTCCAGTCTTCGAAACCTTTATCCAGCAACGTTTCCGCAAGGCCGCCCTGAGTCAGAGCGTCTGGGCCTTGGATAACGCTGACCCGCAACGCCTCTCCGGCATCCGGCCCATCGGCTTCGGTGACTCGGACAAGGCCGGGCAGTTACTCAAACAGGCCTTGCAACTCAACCCGAACGGCATCGATAGTCTGTACTTCTGGGGCGATCATCTTTACCGTCAGAAACGCTACGCTGACGCTAAATCGGCGCTGCAACAACCCTAGCAAGCGCCACCACGGCCAGGTCGGGAAACCGCCGATGCCGGACGCCGCAAGGAAATCGAAGCGTTGCTGGTGGACGTGAACAAGAAACTCAACTGACAGGAGTCCATGTGCGTTTATTACTGATCGAGGATGACGTGGCCCTCGGCGAGGGTATTCATCAGGCCCTGAGCCGCGAGGGTTATACCGTCGACTGGTTGCAGGACGGCAGTAGTGCATTACATGCGCTGCTCAGCGAAACCTTTGATCTGGCCCTGCTCGACCTCGGTTTGCCAGGCTTAGACGGTCTCGAAGTGTTGCGCCGCTTGCGTGACACCGGTTCCAACCTGCCAGTGCTGATCCTCACCTCCCGCGATGCCACCGAAGACCGCATCGCAGGGCTGGACGCAGGCGCCGATGACTACTTGATCAAACCCTTTGACCTGGCCGAACTCAAGGCCCGTCTGCGGGCCTTGTTACGGCGCAGCGCTGGCCGCGCCCAGGCGCTGATCGAACACGCCGGCATCAGCCTGAACCCCGGCACGCAGCAAGTCAGTTATCAGGGCGAACCGGTGGCTCTGACGCCCAAGGAATACCAGCTGCTCCACGAATTGCTCTCGCCACCGGGCAGGGTCATGACCCGTGATCATTTGATGCAGTTGCTGTACGGCTGGAACGAAGAAGCTGAAAGCAACACCCTGGAGGTACACATCCATCACTTGCGCAAGAAATTCTCCACTGACCTGATCCGCACCATCCGCGGTGTCGGGTACCTGGTGGAGGAGCGTCGTTGACTTCCATCCGGCGCCGTACGCTGACGCTGATCATCGGCCTGATGCTCACCGGCCTGGCGGTGATCAGCGCGTTCAACCTGCACGACAGCAACCATGAAATCGCCGAAGTCTACGATGCCCAACTCGCCCAGAATGCGCGGTTGCTGCAGGGTGTCATGCGCATGCCCTTGGCCGGCAGGGAACATTCCGAGCTGTATCAGGCGTTCAACAAGGCCTTGGGCGAAGCAGAGCCAAGGGTCGACGGCCATCCCTATGAATCCAAGATTGCCTTTCAAGTCTGGAATGCCGAGGGTGAAGTGCTGGTGCACACCGCCAGCGCGCCCTCCTTCACCGCACCTGCGGCGCAACCCGGCTTCAGCGATGTCGTGGACCTGAACGCCCGTCACTGGCGCGCGTTCATGCTCGAAGACAAACAGAACAACCTGCGCATCTGGGTCGGCGAACGGGACGACGTGCGCTCGGACCTGGTGGACCGGATCGTTCTCCATACCCTGTGGCCCAATATTCTGGGCAGCCTGGTGCTGGCAGCGATGGTCTGGTTGGCCATCGGTTGGGGCCTCAAGCCTCTGGCCGACATGGCGGCAACCTTGCGGGTGCGGCACAGCGGCTCGCTGGAACCGCTGCAAATGAATCCGTTGCCCAGCGAACTGGAACCGATGCAAGCGGCGCTCAACCGCATGCTCGCGCAGATACAGGAAGTGCTCGGTCGCGAACGTCGCTTCATCGCCGACGCGGCCCATGAAATGCGCACGCCCCTGGCGGTGCTGCGAGTGCATGCGCAAAACCTGCTGGAGGCCGGCACCGAACAGGAGCGGCGAGAGTCCCTGGAGTTTCTGATCGCGGGCGTAGACCGTACCAGCCGCCTGGTGAATCAATTGCTGACCGTGGCCCGCCTCGAGCCCAAAGCCGTGGCGCCGGTGTTGCACCGCATCGATTTGACCGAAACCGTGCGCGACAGCCTGGTACAGCTCACACCCTGGTTGCTGAGTAAAAACCTTGAGTTGGCGTTCGAGGTCAACGACCGGCCCTTTGAAGTGATCGCCGACGCCGCCGCCATCGACATTGCCCTGAACAATCTGATCAGTAACGCCGCCAATTTTTCCCCCAAAGAGGGCGTTATCACTGTGCAGCTAAGTCAGGGCGATGGCTTCTATTCGCTGAGTGTCGAGGATCAAGGACCCGGCATCGACGAAGCCGATCGCGGGCGATTGTTCGAACGTTTTTACAGTCGGGGGAATGCTCAGGGAGCGGGTTTGGGCCTGACCATCGTCAACACTATCGCGATCCGGCTGGGTGGGCGGATTACGCTGGTCAATCGGCCTGAAGGCGGGCTGCGGGCAATCCTGTCGATTCCGGACGGCCATCCATGCAGCCCATTGCAGCGGACCACTCGCGAACTTCCGCCTGAGGGGTGAGTGATCGCGGTGCTACGTTGACTCGGGTATGCAAGACACTTTGATTGGGCCCCAACCAACGACTCACCGCAAAAACGAAAGTGATGCGAGGCGAACGGCCAACGCCTTGGCCTGACTCGCCACATCGGTTACAGCCGTACTCTCCCACCACATCCCACGCAACGGCGGCCCCATGGCAAACAGCCGACTGGCGACCCGCCCCTGGGCATCCAAAACCGCCCCATCAACGGCCGCTGCAATCCCCAACGCCAACGGCCCAGGCCGAATCAACCCACGCGCCAGCAATTGCTGTGGCAACGGTCGCGCAACCCGGCGCCAGTCATATTCGATGCCACTGGAATTGATCAACGCCGCACCACTGACCACGCACGTTTCAGTCTCGCCACGACGGCGAATACGGATACTGACCTCACCGCCCAATGACGGCTCCAGCCCTTTGAACGACGCCGCCTGAATCCGCAAACGCCCTTCCCCGTGCAACCGCGCTACCCGTTCGGCACTCAAGGGTGGCGAGCGGTGGTGATGACTCTCCCACCACGGTCGAACATGCCGCACGAACTGCCGACGCTGCACGTCCGTGGCCTGATTCCACAACCGCCCGATATGCGCCCGCACGGTATCCAGTGGTGCTTGCCAGTCGATGCCTTGCGCGATGGCGTCCCGGCACTGCCGACGCAGCTCGCGCACCAATTGTCGCGGCGTGCGAAAGCTGTGATCCTCGGCGAGAAAGTCCACCCAGGCGGGTGGCTGTCGACGGACGTGCGGCAACAAGCCATGCCGGGAAAACACTTCAATCGGCCCCCGATGCCCGGCCTGCTCCAGCGACACCACGGCATCGACCATGGTCAGGCCCGAACCGATGATCAGTACCGTCGACTGCGGATCGAGCTGTCGCATGGCGGCAACATCCCACGGATCAAGTGCGGCGGCGTTCAAACCGCTGGACTCGATCTGTGCTGTACGCGCGGCAGGGAACATACCCGTAGCCAGCACGGCAAACGTGCCCTGCAGCCATTGTCCGTCGCTCAGGCTCAGCCGCACCGAATCATCCTGCGTTTGCAGATCCACCACCTCTGCCCGCACGTGCTCGACCGTTGAACCGTTCAGTGCCCCGACAGCTTGCGCCTCAGCCAGTCGCTGCTGCACATACAGGCCGAAAATCCCCCGAGGCGGGAACAATTCACTGACCGGCACATGCTGCTCATCCGACTCCGGCCAGCCGCCGGCTGCGATGTACCCGGTCAGCCATTGGGTCAGGTCGTCGGCGTTGTCCGGGTCGACGCTCATGCGCGCGGCATTGCCATTGAGCGTATGGCCCAACTCGACCGCGCTGTAGGCTTCCCCCCGTCCCAATTCGGCACGAGGTTCAATCACCAGCACCGAACGTTTGCCCGGCAAACGCAACAACTGCGCCGCCAGCATCGCGCCGCTGAGGCCGCCGCCGACGATCAGGATGTCTGCGTGACGGATGGCGGCAGTCGCCAGTCCGCTTTGGGGTTCAGTCATACCGTTCTCACTGGTCAGTGTCGAGGATGAAGGCCGCTAAGGCGTAGTTGAATGCCACATTAATGTGTTGCCCGGCAAACCGGAAGCTCGCGACGGGGTTCAAGCCACGGCCTCTTTTCTCTCATGCTGACGCAAGGCTGCCAGGTCTCGGTAACCGGCACCCGGATGAATGTCCGGCAAGCGCGGCCCTTCGCCGAACAACTTCTCGCGCAAGGTCCCCGGCGCATACTCGGTCTTGTACACCCCGCGCTTCTGTAACTCTGGCACCAGCAGTTCCACGGCGTCGATGAAGGTTTCGTGAGTCAGTGCATAAGCCAGGTTGAAGCCCTCCACGTCCGTCTCCTCGACCCACTCCTGAAGCAGATCGGCGACGGTTTCGGGGCTGCCGACGAACAGCGGCCCAAAACCGCCAATGCCCACCCAGTCCGCCAGCTCGTTGGGCGTCCAGACCTTGTTCGGATCTGCCGTGGAGAACGCTTCCACCGCTGATTGAATGGCGTTGGTGTGCACGTGCTTGAGCGGTTCGTCAGGTTTGAACTGACTGAAATCAATGCCCGTCCACCCGGAGATCAACGCCATGGCGCCTTCGTAGCTGACCCAGGTTTTGTATTCCTCGAACTTGGCTTTGGCCTTGGCGTCGGTCTCGCCGAGGATCACCGTTTGCAGGTTGAAAATCAGGACCTTCGACGGATCGCGCCCGGCCTCGGCGGCCCGTCGACGGATGTCCGCGACAGTCTTTTTCAGCAGTACTTTGGACGGCGCGGCGACGAACACGCATTCAGCATGCTCGGCGGCGAACTGCTTGCCGCGACTCGACGCGCCGGCCTGATAAAGCACCGGAGTGCGTTGCGGTGAGGGCTCGCAGAGGTGAATGCCCGGCACCTGGAAGTGTTTGCCAACGTGCCGGATCTCGTGGATTTTGCTCGGATCGCTGAAGATCCGCCGCTCGCGATCCCGCAGGATGGCGCCCTCTTCCCAGCTGCCCTCCCAGAGCTTGTAGCACACCTGCAGGTACTCTTCGGCAAAGTCGTAACGTGCATCATGTTCGGTCTGGGCTTTCTGGCCGAGGTTCTTCGCGCCGCTCTCCAGATAAGACGTGACGATGTTCCAGCCCGCACGTCCCTTGGTCAGGTGATCGAGGGTCGATAGCCGTCGGGCGAACGGATAAGGATGCTCGAACGACAACGACGCGGTGAGGCCAAAACCCAAGTGCTCGGTGACCAGCGCCATCGGCGGGATCAGTTGCAACGGATCGTTGACCGGCACCTGTGCGGCTTGGCGAATTGCCGCGTCACCGTTGCCGTTGTAGACGTCGTAGATGCCCAGTACGTCGGCAATGAACAAGCCGTCAAACTTGCCGCGCTCGAGGATTTTCGCCAGATCGGTCCAGTATTCCAGATCCTTGTACTGCCACGAGCGATCCCTTGGATGTGCCCACAAACCCGGTGACTGATGGCCAACACAGTTCATGTCAAAAGCGTTAAGACGAATTTCACGGGCCATCGAACGGCACTCCGAAATGAATACATCAGCGCTTTTGCAGGAGCCGTGCCTAAATACGATTTCCTTATAATTCAATTACTTATATATTTATTATAGAAACGCTTGCAACTGAAAGACAGCAAAGTGTTTATCCGCTGTTGATCGGCAAACAGTTAGATCACCACGTTTCGCACAAAGCGCGTGGCCACCGCCCCATCGTTTCGATAAGCATGAGGCTGGTGGCTGGCAAACATGAAGAACTCGCCGGCGGCAATGTCATGCGCCGTGTCACCCAGCATCAGCGTCAGGCAGCCTTCGAACACGTAGATCTGCTCACTCCAGCCCTCGGCATCGGGTTGCGACGGATAGATTTCGCCTGGTTGCAGGCACCACTCCCATTGTTCCACCTCGCGGGTGGCGGTGGCTTTGGACAGTAAAACGGCTTTGCTGCCGGGAATGAGGCCGGCCCAGGCCACTTCGTTGATGCGGCTTGTGTCACGGGCATCGGGTGCCTGGATCAAGTCGCTGAAGGCCACGTCCAGCGCTTCCGCCACGCGGTCGAGGGTGGTCAGGCTGACGTTCTTCTCGCCGGCTTCGATGGCCACCAACATTCGTCGACTGACGCCGGACTTTTGCGCCAGTGCGCTCTGGCTCATGTCGGCGGCATGGCGCAAACGTCGAACGTTCTGACTGACGTGCTGGAGGACCGAAGCCCGCGGCGTGGAATCTTTGTGCACTATATTGCTCACTTAGTGGGGTTGGGCAGTATACTGCGCAACATTCGGCGCATTGTGCGTCCCCCTCAGGTAGCGCGCAAGGTTATGACGTCGGTGAACTCTCCCCAGGCTTCTTCCCGTTTCTCACGGTTCAGCAAGGCCGAATGCGTGCTGGTGCTGATTACCATGGTCTGGGGCGGGACCTTCTTGCTGGTGCAGCATGCGATGACCGTCAGTGGACCGATGTTTTTCGTCGGCCTGCGCTTTGCCGCTGCCGCGAGTATCGTCGCCCTGTTTTCCTGGCGCAGCCTGCGCGAATTGACCCTGTTCGAACTCAAGGCCGGGGCTTTTATCGGCGTGGCGATCATGCTCGGTTATGGCTTGCAGACCGTCGGATTGCAGAGCATTCCCAGCAGCCAGTCGGCGTTTATTACCGCGTTGTACGTACCCTTTGTGCCCTTGCTGCAATGGCTGGTGCTGGGGCGGCGACCGGGGCTGATGCCGAGCATCGGGATCATGCTGGCGTTTACCGGGTTGATGCTGTTGTCCGGCCCTGCCGGCGCTTCGTTTAATTTCAGCCCCGGTGAAATCGCCACGTTGATCAGTGCTGTTGCGATTGCTGCGGAGATCATTCTGATCAGCACCTATGCCGGCCAGGTCGATGTGCGGCGGGTGACGGCGGTGCAACTGGCGGTGACGTCTGCGTTGGCGTTTGTGATGGTGGTGCCAACCCAGGAAAGGATTCCGGACTTTTCCTGGTTGCTGCTGTGCAGCGCGCTGGGCCTGGGCGCGGCCAGCGCGGCGATTCAAGTGGCGATGAACTGGGCACAGAAGAGTGTCTCGCCGACTCGGGCCACGTTGATTTATGCCGGGGAGCCGGTGTGGGCCGGGATTGTCGGACGGATCGCCGGGGAACGGTTGCCGGCGATTGCGTTGGTGGGGGCAGGGTTGATTGTGGCGGCGGTGATTGTCAGTGAGCTGAAGACCAAGGGTAAGGCGGCGGCGCCTGCAGAAGAGCTGGAGCGGGAAATACAAGGTTAAGGCGTGAAATCTGCGGCACTTGAACAATAGCTATCGCGAGCAAGCTCGCTCCCACAGGATTAGCGCAACCCCTGTGGGAGCGAGCTTGCTCGCGATGGGGTCTGACCGGTCGAACACAACCCTTTGAAACAATGTGAATCAGGGATTTTCAGTCTACCGTGTAGGATTCTGCGACAGCTTGTCGTTTGGTGATCCGGGAACTGGCACGTATGATGCTTCACAAACTTCCGCAGATTAGAAGCCTATGTCCCTGATAGTTCTACTGCTTCTGCCTTTTATCGGCAGCTGTGTGGCAGCATTGCTGCCACACAACGCGCGCAATACCGAATCGTTATTGGCTGGCCTGGTTGCCTTGATTGGCGCCGTTCAGGTCGCCTTCCTGTACCCGCAAATCGCCCATGGCGGCGTCATTCGTGAAGAGTTTTTCTGGCTACCGAGCCTGGGCCTGAACTTCGTCCTGCGCATGGACGGTTTTGCCTGGCTGTTCTCGATGCTGGTGCTGGGCATCGGCGCGCTGGTTTCGTTGTACGCCCGCTACTACATGTCGCCGGATGATCCGGTACCGCGCTTCTTTGCGTTTTTCCTGGCATTCATGGGCGCCATGCTCGGGCTGGTGATTTCCGGCAACCTGATCCAGATGGTGTTTTTCTGGGAGCTGACCAGCCTCTTTTCGTTCCTGTTGATCGGTTACTGGCACCATCGCGCCGATGCCCGGCGGGGTGCCTACATGGCGCTGATGGTCACCGGCGCGGGTGGCTTGTGCCTGTTGGCCGGGGTCATGTTGCTTGGCCATGTGGTCGGCAGCTATGACCTGGACAAGGTCCTGGCCGCCGGCGATCAGATTCGCGCTCATGCCCTTTACCCCATCCTGCTCCCCCTGATCCTGATTGGCGCCCTGAGCAAAAGCGCACAATTCCCCTTCCATTTCTGGTTGCCCCACGCGATGGCCGCGCCGACACCCGTCTCGGCCTATCTGCACTCTGCGACCATGGTCAAGGCCGGGGTGTTTCTGCTCGCACGACTGTGGCCGTCACTGTCCGGCAGCGAAGAATGGTTCTACATCGTTAGCGGGGCCGGGGCCTGCACCCTGTTGCTCGGCGCCTATTGCGCGATGTTCCAGAACGACCTCAAAGGCTTGCTCGCTTACTCGACCATCAGCCACCTCGGCCTGATTACCCTGTTGCTGGGGCTGAACAGCCCGCTGGCTGCCGTGGCCGCCGTATTCCACATTCTCAACCATGCCACCTTCAAGGCCTCGCTGTTCATGGCCGCCGGGATCATCGACCATGAAAGCGGTACCCGGGACATTCGCAAACTCAGCGGCCTCATTAAACTGATTCCCTTCACCGCCACCCTGGCCATGGTCGCCAGCGCTTCCATGGCCGGTGTACCGCTGCTCAACGGTTTCCTCTCGAAGGAAATGTTCTTCGCCGAAACCGTGTTCATCAACGCGACTGCCTGGGTCGAGATGACCCTGCCGATTGTCGCGACCATCGCTGGCACCTTCAGCGTCGCCTATTCGCTGCGCTTTACTGTCGACGTGTTCTTCGGCCCCACCGCCACCGACCTGCCACACACCCCGCACGAGCCACCCCGCTGGATGCGCGCGCCGGTGGAATTGCTGGTGTTCACGTGCCTGATCGTGGGGATCTTCCCCGCGCAGGTGGTCGGCCCTTTGCTCGCCGCCGCGGCCCTGCCGGTCGTGGGCGGCATCCTGCCTGAATACAGCCTGGCGATCTGGCACGGCTGGAACGCGCCGATGATCATGAGCCTGATTGCCATGTCCGGCGGCATCGTGCTTTACCTGTTGTTGCGCAATCAGCTCAAGCTCGGGCGCTTCAAGTACCCGCCATTCATCGGCCAACTCAACGGCAAGCGTTTGTTCGAGCGCAGCCTGGTGATCATGATGCGCCTGGCCCGCCGGCTGGAGCGGCGCATCAACACCAAACGCCTGCAAACCCAATTGTTCCTGATGGTACTGGCGGCGGTGCTCGCCGGGCTGATCCCGATGCTCCACAGCAGCTTGAGCTGGGGTGACCGGCCGAAGATTCCAGGCTCGATCGTGTTCGTGATCCTCTGGCTGCTGGCGATCGCCTGTGCACTCGGCGCGGCGTGGCAGGCCAAATATCACCGACTCGCCGCCCTGACCATGGTCAGCGTCTGCGGCATGATGACCTGCGTGACCTTCGTCTGGTTCTCGGCACCGGACCTGGCGCTGACGCAATTGGTGGTCGAAGTGGTGACCATGGTGTTGATTCTGCTGGGCCTGCGCTGGCTGCCTCGACGAATCGAAGAGGTGTCGCCGTTGCCGAGCAGCCTGCGCAAGGCGCGCATCCGGCGGATCCGCGACTTGCTGTTGTCGACCGTGGTCGGCGGCGGCATGGCGTTGCTGGCCTACGCCATGCTGACGCGCCAGACGCCGAATGATATTTCCTCGTTCTACCTCAGCCGCGCCCTGCCTGAGGGCGGCGGCAGCAACGTGGTCAACGTGATGCTGGTGGACTTCCGCGGCTTCGACACCCTCGGTGAAATCACCGTGTTGGTGGCCGTGGCCCTGACGGTATTCGCCCTGCTGCGTCGTTTCCGCCCTCCCAAAGAAAGCCTGCAGTTGCCAGCCCAGCAACGTCTGCTGGCGCCGGACGTGGTCACCGACCTGGTCAACCCGCGTCATGCCAGCGACACCGCGCTTGGTTTCATGATGGTCCCGGCGGTGCTGGTGCGCCTGCTGCTGCCGATTGCGCTGGTGGTGTCGTTCTACCTGTTCATGCGCGGCCACAATCAACCGGGTGGCGGGTTTGTCGCCGGGCTGGTGATGTCGGTGGCGTTCATCCTGCAATACATGGTCGCCGGCACCCAGTGGGTCGAAGCGCAAATGAGCCTGCGACCGCTGCGCTGGATGGGCATCGGCCTGCTGTTTGCCACGGTCACAGGGCTTGGGGCAATGGCGGTCGGTTATCCGTTCCTGACCACTCATACCTGGCATTTCGAGCTGCCGGTGCTGGGCGACATTCACATCGCCAGCGCGCTGTTCTTCGACATCGGCGTGTACGCCGTGGTGGTGGGTTCGACGCTGCTGATCCTGACCGCCCTCGCCCACCAATCGGTTCGCGGCCACAAAACCGCCGCCCAGCCTAAATCCGTCGCCACGCAAGGAGCCGTCTGATGGAAGAAGTCATCGCAATCGCCATCGGCGTACTGGCCGCGTCCGGCGTCTGGCTGATCCTGCGGCCCCGGACATTCCAGGTGGTCATGGGCCTGTGCCTGCTGTCTTACGGCGTCAACCTGTTCATCTTCAGCATGGGCAGCCTGTTCATCGGCAGGGAGCCGATCATCAAGGACGGCGTGCCGCAGGACCTGTTGCACTACACCGACCCGCTGCCGCAAGCGTTGGTGCTGACCGCGATCGTCATCAGCTTCGCGATGACCGCGTTGTTCCTGGTGGTGTTGTTGGCTTCCCGGGGGCTGACCGGCACCGACCATGTGGATGGCCGGGAGCCTAAAGAATGAATGCAATGACGCACCTGATCGCTGCGCCGATTCTGCTGCCGCTGTTGACCGCCGCCATCATGCTGATGCTCGGCGAGCGACACCGTCCGCTCAAGGCCAGGATCAACCTGTTCTCCAGCCTTCTGGGCCTGGGCATTTCCGTGTTGCTGTTGCAGTGGACGCAAACCACCGGCGTACCCGGCTCCATCGGCGTGTACCTGCCCGGCAACTGGCAAGCGCCGTTCGGCCTGGTGCTGGTGGTCGATCGCCTCTCGGCCATGATGCTGGTGCTGACCGGGATCATCGGTGTCAGCGCCCTGCTGTTCGCCATGGCCCGCTGGGACGGTGCCGGTTCGAGTTTCCATGCCCTGTTCCAGATTCAGCTGATGGGCCTCTATGGCGCGTTCCTGACGGCGGACCTGTTCAACCTGTTCGTGTTTTTCGAAGTGCTGCTGGCCGCCTCTTACGGCTTGATGCTCCACGGTTCGGGCCGGGCGCGGGTGTCGTCAGGCTTGCATTACATCTCGATCAATCTGCTGGCCTCGTCGCTGTTCCTGATTGGTGCGGCGCTGATCTACGGTGTCACCGGCACCCTGAACCTGGCCGACCTGGCGCTGAAAATCCCGCTGGTGCCGGAAGCCGATCGCGGGTTGCTGCATGCCGGCGCAGGGATACTTGCGGTAGCGTTCCTGGCCAAGGCCGGGATGTGGCCGCTGAACTTCTGGCTGGTGCCGGCCTATTCGTCGGCCAGTGCGCCGGTGGCGGCGATGTTCGCGATCATGACCAAAGTCGGCGTCTACACCTTGCTGCGTTTATGGACATTGCTGTTCTCCGGTCAGGCCGGCGCTTCGGCGTACTTCGGTGGCGGCTGGCTGATCTACGGCGGCATGGCGACCATCGCCTGCGCAGCGCTGGCGATCCTGGCCGCGCAACGGCTGGAACGCATGGCCAGCCTGAGCATTCTGGTGTCGGCGGGGATTCTGCTGTCGGCCATCGGTTTCGCCCAGCCGAACCTGATCGGCGCTGCGTTGTTCTACCTGGTCAGCTCGACCCTGGCGTTGAGTGCGCTGTTCCTGTTGGCCGAATTGATCGAGCGTTCGCGCTCGGTCAATGAAATGCCCTTGTTCGATGACGCAGACCTGCTTGCGCGACCGATGAAATCGCCGCAACCGCTCAAAGGCATCAACCTCGATGACGAACAGAAAGCGCTGGTCGGTCAGGTGATTCCCTGGGCCATGGCGTTCCTCGGCTTGAGTTTCATTGCCTGCGCGCTGCTGATCATCGGCATGCCACCGCTCTCGGGGTTCATTGGCAAACTCAGCCTGCTTAGCGCCCTGCTCAACCCGCTGGGCCTGGGCAATGGTAGCGACGAACCGGTGTCGAACGCCGCATGGGGCTTGCTGGCACTGTTGATCCTGTCCGGGCTGGCATCGCTGATCGCCTTTTCGCGCCTGGGCATCCAGCGTTTCTGGACGCCGGCAGAACGACCGTCGCCGTTGCTGCGACGGCTCGAATGCGTGCCGATCGTTGCCTTGTTGGGGCTGAGTATCCTGCTGACGTTCAAGGCTGAGCCGCTGTTGCGTTACACGCAGGCCGCCGCCGAGGCGTTGAACCACCCACAGCAATACGTGATGGCGGTGCTCGGCACCCGGGCGGTTCCGAGCCCTGAAGCCAAGGCAGCGATGCTGGAGGTGCAACCATGAACCGTCTGTTTCCGGCGCCGTGGTTATCGCTGGCGCTGTGGCTGTTGTGGCTGGTGTTGAACCTGTCGATGAGCCCCGGCAACCTGTTGTTGGGCGCCATGCTGGGGTTCTGCGCGCCGTTGATGATGCGTAAATTGCGTCCGCTGCCGATCCGCATTCGCCGGCCCGGGGTGATCCTGCGCCTGTTCTTCCTCGTCGGTCGCGATGTGCTGGTCTCCAACGTCGCCGTGGCCTGGGGCGTGCTCAACGCGGGTCGGCGTGCGCCACACTCGTGTTTTATCAAGGTGCCGCTGGACCTGCGTGATGCCAACGGTCTGGCTGCACTGTCGATGATCTGTACGGTAGTGCCTGGCACGGTCTGGTCGGAACTGGCACTGGACCGCAGCATTCTGTTGCTGCACGTCTTCGATCTGGATGACGAAGCGCTGTTCATCCAGCACTTCAAGACGGCTTACGAGCGTCCATTGATGGAGATTTTCGAATGAGCGAGTTGCTGTCGAACGCGGTCCTGCTGAGTCTGTTCATCTTTTGCGTGGCGATGATTCTGACCCTGATTCGTCTGTTCAAAGGACCGTCCGCCCAGGATCGGGTTCTGGCGCTGGACTATCTGTACATCCTCGCGATGCTGATGATGCTGACGCTGGGCATTCGTTACGCCAGTGACACTTACTTCGAGGCGGCACTGTTGATTGCGCTGTTCGGCTTCGTCGGCTCATTTGCCCTGGCGAAATTCCTGTTGCGCGGCGAGGTGATCGAATGAGCTCAGAACTGTCTCTATGGGTGGAAATTCCGGTGGCGATCCTGCTAGTGCTCAGCAGCCTGTTTGCGCTGATCGGCGCCATTGGCCTGTTGCGAATGAAGGACTACTTTCAGCGCATGCACCCGCCGGCGCTGGCGTCGACTCTGGGTGCCTGGTGCGTGGCCCTGGCGTCGATCATTTATTTTTCGGCGCTCAAGTCCGGGCCGGTGTTGCATGCCTGGCTGATTCCGATCCTGTTGGCGATTACCATGCCGGTGACCACCCTGCTGCTGGCTCGGGCGGCGTTGTTTCGTAAACGCATGGCCGGGGATGATGTGCCGGCCGAGGTGAGTAGCCGGCGTACCGAAAGCGGGAGTTGATCCATAGTATTGTGCTGATTGGGCTGGCCTCATCGCGAGCAAGCTCGCTCCCACAGGAGAACGCATTCCACTGTGGGAGCGAGCTTGCTCGCGATGCTTTTCAGATCCAGGCGACGGCCAACAACCCCACCCCCAACACCACGCACAACGGCGAATACGCCCAGGTATCCAGCCGGGCAAATCTCGAATTCTTGACCTGTTTGAAGAACCCCATCAGCTCCGAATCGCCGATTGCACGGGCGAACATCAGCATCGCGACGGCGCTGATCACCCATTGCAGCGACCAGTGATGCACCGTCGGCAAATAGAGGCCGACTCGCAGGCACACCAGCATCGCAATCAGCAATAACCCCACCGCCACCAGCAACGTTGCAAAACCCGAAGGCTTGAACGCCGGCCTTGATTTGCCGCCGCCCTCCCCAGGCACTCGCGGCACTGCCGCCTCGCTACCCAACTTGCCACCCGCCGCCCAATACAGGTGGACTAGGCTGATCAACAGGAAGATTGCAGCAATCCATTGCGCGATCATTAGGCTCATATTCAGACATCCAGCGTGAAATGTTGCAGGAGGATGAACTTCATTGAAGTATTTTGTAAGGGTATTCGTCAGTGGGGGCGGGCCGTCATCGTTGACTGATCGATGACGGCCCGCCATGACCCCCCTTTATTTCAACGCGCCAGACACCTTGTCCGCCACATCCTTGGGCACCCAGGCCCGCCACACATCCGGGTGCGCCTTCATGAACGCCTCGGCGGCCTGACGTGGTGCGGTGTGTTTTTCGCTCATGTCGGCCAGTGCCTTGTTCAATGGATCGATTGGTAAATCGACTTTGCTGAAGAAGTCAGTAATCTGCGGATACTGCTTCTGGAAGGGCGTGGAAACGCCAATGGACAGCTTGGAGGCCAACGAACGGGTTGGCTTGGGATTCGGATTGTCGGCGTCGGTCAGGGTTTTCCAGGCTTCGGCGTCAAACGGCGGCTCCTCCAGCTGGATCAGTTTGTAGCGGCCGAGCAATGGCGTAGGCGACCAGTAATAAAACAGCACCGGTTTGCCGCGATGGATGGACGAACTGATCTCCGCGTCCAGCGCCGCCCCGGAACCGCTGCGGAAATTCACGTAGCTGTCGTCCAGCCCATAGGCTTTGAGTTTCTGCTTGTTGACCACTTCCGAAGTCCAGCCGATCGGGCTGTTGAGGAAGCGCCCCTTGCCCGGGCTTTCCGGATCGCTGAACACGCCCTTGTAGCGCGGCAGGTCGCTGACACTGCGCAGGTCCGGTGCCAGCGGTTTGATGCCTTTGGCCGGGTCGCCCTTGATCACGTACTCCGGCACCCACCAGCCTTCGGTGGCACCCTTGACCGTATCGCCAAGACTCACGACTTTGCCTTCAGCCTCTGCCTTGACCCAGACCGGGCTGCGACCGGCCCATTCTTCGCCAATGACCTGAATATCATTGTTGGCCAGCGCAGTCTCCAGAGTGATGGTCGTGCCCGGCAAGGTATCGGTGGGCAGCCCGTACCCCTTCTCGACGATGATCCGCAGGATATCGGTGATCAGACTGCCGCTTTCCCAGTTCAGGTCGGCGAAGTGGATAGGCGTCTGGGCAGCGAATACCGGAACGGGTGAAGCCAACAAACCGAACGCGGCCAAGGACGCGGCCAACAACCGTCGAACTCCGTTCATGCTTTTGCACCTCGTGCTGTTCACAGCAATAGCAGGATGGCCTGTCAGAAGACCGCAAGCCTCAAAATACTCAGTCAATTGACTGTAGTAGAGGTTCCTGCTTTCGAGGAGGGAGTAATTAACTTCCGGAAAGATCCTGCAAGCCCGGAGCCATTATTCGCTGGCCTTGAAAGTCACCAGTTCACCCTTGCGCCACTTGGCAGCCTTGGCGGTTACGGCTTTCAGGGTTTTGGTCAGGCCTTCCTGCAACTGTTGGTGAGCAGCGAACACCATCACAACACTGTGGCCTTCCTTGAACACAATGGCGTGGCCGTCGGCTGTGGTCACGAATGCGTAGTCGCCCAATCCGTAAACCGTCAGTTTGATGTCACGGAACTTGATGTCCAACTTGCCGCCTTCGCGACTGGGTAACACCGAAGCGCTGAAATGATCGCCGACCTTCAGCTTGAGCCCTGGTTTGTCGTCCACTACGAGGGCTGACTCGGTGTCGATCTCGGCAATGTAGATGCCTTCAGCGTTCTGTTCGGTGATGTAAACAAAACGTGACTGGAACTGTTTAACCAGCTTTGCGCGCAAATCACCCAGCACGAACAAAGCATGCATATCGAGATTACTTACTGCCAAGGAAACATCCCCACATCTGAAAATGATGCCGCGCGCTGAAAAGTTCGCAGCAGAAAAAAAGCAGCAATAGGAAAACGTGCTTCTAGCGGTCAGAGAAAACCGGACTACCGACTTTAGGGAAAATACTCTTGAATAAAAGCACTTTTCCGACATATCGCTCGCAAAAAATTGCTTTAGATGAACATCAATCGTCGTCCAGTGACGGTGATTCTAGAGCAGTGATGCTCACTGAGACTACCCATAACGACGTACACACGTCGGCAAATCAACGAAAAGGACTTCATATGTGCACCCTGACACACTTCGCTTCCCCTCAGGCACCGTACACAAACAGCTCGCCGATGCTACACCCGGCGGTGTTTCCCCAGTATGAATTCCACCCTGAGGAGCCTGCCCCGCCTCGGTTTCAAGTGATTCTGGCCGGCAATTGCTTCTTCCACATCAAGGAAGTTTCCACAGGCCATGTCAGAGGATTTCGTGGCAACCACAACGACGCCTGCGCCCTTGCACGTGCTCTTGAGTTACGCCGTTGATGGGCTACGGCCATAGACGTTTCGTCATGCCGATGACTTAACTCAGCCGCCAGCAGGCAACTACTGCCATACTGCCCGACCAATGAAACCCGTCCCCATGGCGGACAGCGTTCAACACAACAGACTATTTCCAAAGGAAGGCGGCTACGTGACGGAATTTGATATCGGCGAATTTTTTATCCGGGGCGAAGCCAGAGAAATCGAAGGCGAATTCCAGGCAGTCATTGTCATGCGCGCCAAACCACCGCTGACCACCGTAACGTATCACCAGGTCGAGAAGGATCGCTGGTTCAAGACATCGGACGTCGCCGCCGTCGCCGCCCAGGACGCGGCCAAAGAGCTGAAGGTTGCGGTCGATGGTGGGGCTTTGAAAGCCTGAGACGGGATGGACTCGTCCGGGAACTGGCGCTGCACAGCGCGATTTTCAACGCCGCCAGTTTGCTGTTTCAGGCCAGACCCTGCCTCGCCGGCAGGGTCGACACCTCGGCCCGAGAGGTGTCTGCAGCGTGCCAACCGGGCGCAGGCAGCACGCTTTAATGTCGACAAATAATCAGATCAGCTTGCGCTTGACCGCTTCATCCAGCGTACTTTGGGTCAGGTGCTTGAGCAACACGTCCCCTCGTTCATTGAACGGCAACCCGACAATCAGCAGAATCTGCATCCAGGTGCGAGTGCTCTCCTGTTTGACGATTTTGCCCAGCACGTTGCCTTCCTGATCCTTGAACACTGTTTCCAGCGTGAAGGTATTGCTGAACGTCGTCGGGATCACGAACAACGTGAACCCCGTCAGCCAGGCACTGGCGATATTGCCCTGCTCGTTATTGGTCAGGGTACTCGCGACGTAGAGGTTCGAGTCGACTTTATCGGTGGTCACGTTTTTGAACTGTCCGGATTCCTTGAAGGTTTCCAGCATGTTCTTTTCCACCAGCGCCGCATTGCCCACGCCACCCGACAGTTCGCCGTTGAACTGCTGCTGAGTGCTCACGTGCAGATAAGCGCTGGGCTTGTCTTGTCGGGCCTGGGCCGGTGGCCACTGATCCACCGGAGGCAAATCATGTTGGGAATAGGAAATGCAGCCGGTCAGGGTGCTGCTGACCAACAACAGCAAAACCAAAAGGTATTTATTCATGTGCTGCCAATTCCTTTGACGGTGTATGCAGTTGAGGGGTGGCCCCGGCCAACAGATTAGCGATCAGTTCACGCAGCTGGGTACCGCCCAGGCGGGGATTGAAATAATCGGCGTTCCACAGTCCGACATTCTTGTTGAGCTTGATCTGCTGGACCGACCTGGCCAGTTGCTTGCCCTGACGGTCTTCGATGATCAACTCCCCTGCGAGGTCGTATTTGTCGATGTAAATCGGGCCGTCGACCCAGATCCAGAGGGTCAAGGTCACCAGCGCACCGGGAATGTAAGCCGGGTGCATGGTGCGTTTGCCTGCCAGCGAGGTCAGGTTGAACTTGAGCACCACGTCGTCCTCGCCCGCCTTGGCCGGGAACACCACGATTCGCTTGAAGTAATCGCTTTTGTCGACATAGGTGCTGATCTGCTCGGTCAATTGCCGGCTGCCGGCGACACGCACCTTCTCGTCCAGTTCGGGGGCGGAAATCACCACATCACTGATCTCGGCATTCCGATCGAGGGTGGATGGCGCGGGCTTCAAAGGTTCGCCGATAGGCCCCAGGGGTGTGAAGGACACACAACCGGTCAACGACAGGCCAAGCGCGATGGCCATCAAATAAACAAGACGCTTCACTGCTTACATCCTTTTCATGCGGGATCGGTGACGCGTCGGTTTGAAAGAAATCGCGCAAGGGATGGGCAATCCAGCACTGAAAGCGCAGTAAGCCTGGGGACGCGAGTCGCCTACTTCCTTGTTCGAACTCTTTGAATGGCGGCTCAATGACGCCAAAAACGCGACGGCATCGTAATCGTTGAAACCCCGACAAGCAATAGCCTAATGCCATCACTGTGGCGAATCCGCAGAAAGCTGCTAAACCCCTATCGAACGCTTGGCGCGCGGCACCCTCAGATGCAATGACTGCACTGCCGATTGCGCACTCGATATGCCTGAGTAACCTCTAGGAGATGAAGATGGATTCACCGACGCACGACTTGAAAGGCTTGTTCGACCAACTCGGCCTGGACTCCAGCGAGAAGGCGATCGACGATTTCATTGCCAGTCATTCACCCCTGGCGGACGACAAGAAACTCATCGATGCCGAGTTCTGGACCCCGCAGCAAGCAGGCTTCCTGAAAGAACAACTGCGTGAAGACGCCGATTGGTCACGGGTGGTCGACGACCTGAACCTGCGCATGCACCAGATTCACTAAAGCAAATGTGGCACTTGTAGGAGCGAGCTTGCTCGCGATGGTCGTTAACGATTACGCGTGTTTACTGGCTAAACGCGGCGCTCTTGAGTCCATCGCGAGCAAGCTCGCTCCTACAATTCATCGTGTCTAGCGAGTTTTTTCCGGCTTGTAACCCAATCGCAAGCCACCCCAATGCCGGCCTTTGACCATGATTGGCACCGAGAGGTCGTGCATCAGTTCACCGGTGTCGCGGGTGTAGGTTTGCAGCAGTACAGCCTGCTGGTGGCTGCCACAGCGAATGCCAGTGCGGTCGGCGAATTTGCGTTTGGTACGGTTTTGCAAGGTATCGATCTGCGCATCACCGGTCAGGGGTTGGCTGAAGACCTTGTTATGGGTCGGCACATAGCCCTGCTGCGTACAGGCGATGGCGAACACCAGGCCTTCATGGCGAGGCAGCAGCGGTTCCTGGATCGCCGGCAAGACTTGATCGGCGTAGCGATCGAAGCGGGTCTGGTACTTGGCCGGGATTGTGTTGGGAATGACCTGGTAATTGCGATCAAACAGATCATCGAGACTCACGCGGCCCTCGTCGATATCCGCTTCAAAGCGCGCCGCAATCTGACTCGCGCCTTCGCGGGCCAGGTCGTAAATCCGCTGGTGATAGTCATCCAGCCCGACTTCGGCGAGACGCTCGCTGATGGTTTCAGCCTGGGCTTCCATTTGCACTGCCGCCTGGGCCAGGCGTTGGGTCTGTTGGTCGCTGATCGCCAGGTCGCTGCGCATCTGTTCGATGGCGTGAAACAGGCTATCGAGTTGTTCACGGTTGGTGTCGGCCCCCTTGGCGATTTCCCCGACCTGGTTTTCGACGCCGGCCGCCAGACGCGCAATGTTCTCCAGGTGCTGGCCGGTGTGCTCGACCTGCTCGACACCGGTGTCGAGGTCGCTGGACAGTTGCCGGATCTGCTCCACCACTTGCGCGGTGCGTTGCTGAATATCGGCGACCATGTCCCCGACCTCGCCGGTTGCCGTCGCCGTGCGCGCGGCCAGACCGCGAACCTCATCGGCCACCACCGCAAAACCACGCCCGTGCTCCCCGGCCCGCGCCGCTTCGATCGCCGCGTTCAATGCCAGGAGATTGGTCTGGCTGGCGATGGACTGAATGACCAGGGTGACCCGCTGGATGTCGTCACTGCGCAGGCTCAGGGCTTCGATCAGTTCGCGGCTGTTACTGGCACGCTGACTGAGTTGATGCATACAGGCAATGGATTCGATCAACGCCGTGCGCCCTGCTGCGCTGCTCTGGTGAGCTTGGCTGGCGGCACCAAGGGCTTCTCGACTGAGTTTGGAGGTGGCTTGTTCGGTCGCGATCATCACTTCGGCGTTGCTGACAATCCGTGCCGCGGCACCGAGTTGCGATTGCAGCTTGTCGGCCAGTTGCTTGACCGAAAAGGCCACACCGGCGGCAGACAACGCGTTATGACTGGTGGTGTGGGAAAGATCGCGAGTCAACTCGACAATAGCGCTGACGCTGTCGGCGGGGGTTGCCTCGGGGATGGCACGCGAGCGCAGGCGAGGCAACCAAATAATCAGCACGGCCAAGGGCAGGCCAAGGTAAAGCGACCAGTCGCCCAGCGTCATGCCGCACAACAAGAGCATCAGGGCGATGCTTTGCAGGGTCGGCGTCAGCCATAGGTTTTTCGGCGAAAACACGGGTGCAGGCACTGCCGCAACCAGAGATCCGTCACGCGTCATCTTCGTCACCCCACCAATAATTCTAATTGTTCTATCAGCATTTAACGCCACCACAAGGCCATTATCTATGGTCCGTTAGTAGGGGGCATTGCCGAGGATCAATAGAAGTACTCAGGTTTCTTCAGGGCGAAAAAAAGCATCGCGGGCAAGCCTTGCTCCTACAGGAGCGGGCTTGCCCGCGATGCGGGGCGCTACGAAATCAGGCCTGACGCTGGTGCTTGTCGATCTGTTCGTGACGCTCTTGAGCTTCGATGCAGTACTTGGTGGTCGGGCTGATCAGCAGGCGTTTCAGGCCGATGGCCTCGCCGCTGTCATCGCACCAGCCGAAGCTGTCTTCTTTGATACGTTCAAGCGCCTGTTCCAACTGAGGCAGCATGCGCTGATCGCGGTCAATTGCGTTCACCAGCCAGGTGCGCTCTTCTTCGACAGACGCTGCGTCGGCCGGATCGGCCGGGGTGTCCAGGCTTTCGATGGCGATGCGGTTCTGTTCGATTCGCTCATGGGTTTCGACTTTCATGTTCTGCAACAGCTCAGAGAAAAAAGCATGTTGCTCGGCATTCATGTAGTCATCCGCCGGCATGGCCAGCAACTTGTCCTTTGTCATTGATATCTCTATAAAAAAACGTGCATTAAGGCGAATTAGGGAGCGTTCCGGCAGACCTGGGTCGGTCAGCGGAAAGGCGCCGTTTATTCCAAGCGCCACCCGGCACTCAATTTACGAGGGGCGGCAGTCTAAGGCCGACTTGAGGCCTCAGCAACTGAAAAGACAGCGAATTTGTCCGACAACGCCCGGAAAATGCTCTATAGCAGCCTTTGTGGCGGTCATCGGAGTGCGTTTATAGCAAGAAATTCAATCGAGCGGCTGTATATAGAAGACAAACGGCTGTAACGGCGCCACGCCGCTTGCAGCCCACCGAACCTCAGCTAAGGTTGTGCCTCCCGAAATGGCTCTATAAAGGAGAAGTTCAATGAAGCTGATCGGCATGCTGGATTCGCCCTATGTGCGGCGCGTCGCCATTTCCGCCAAATGCCTTGGCATACCGTTGGAGCACCAGTCGGTGTCGGTGTTTCGGCACTTCGAGCAGTTTCAGCAGATCAACCCGGTGGTCAAGGCGCCGACGCTGGTGCTCGACGGCGGTGGCGTGTTGATGGATTCGACGTTGATCATCGACTACCTCCAAGCGCTGGCCGGACCGGATCACAGCTTGATGCCCGGTGAGCTCGATCAGCGACTGCGCTCATTGCGCCTGATTGGCCTGGCGTTGGCGGCGTGCGAGAAGTCCGTGCAGCTCTATTACGAGCGCAATCTGCGGCCGGCTGAGATTCAATTCGAACCGTGGGTAGAACGGGTTGAAGGGCAATTGGCGGCAGCCTGGGCAGTGCTGGAGCAGGAGCTGGAAAAGCAGCCACTGAAAACCGACGGTTCGCTGACTCAGGATGGAATCACCCTGGCGGTGGCCTGGAGCTTTACCAATCTCGTGGTGCCGGATCAGGTGGAGGCTGGGCAATTTCCACGGATCGCTGAATTCACTGCGTATGCCGAGGGGCTTGAGGTGTTTGTAAACACCCCGATAGATTGAAGAACACAGAATCAAAAGATCGCAGCCTGCGGCAGCTCCTATATGGGAATGCCGTATACCTGTAGGAGCGAGCTTGCTCGCGAAGGGCTTAAGGGCAACGCGTTTACTCGCAAAGGGCGCGTTATCGTTAACGTCCTTCGCGAGCAAGCTCGCTCCTACAGGTATACGGCATTCTCATGTAGCTGCCGCAGGCTGCGATCTTTTTGCCTTTTAGCAGATCAGTGCATGAACAGGGCGATCAGGATGATGATCGGGATGGGTACGCCAAGAAAGAACAGCAACAGTGAGCGCATGATGATTCTCCTGGGTTAGCGAATAGGGGGAGTGGTGACGTAAGTCTCGGATTCGATATACACCACCGCATCCCGACGACGACCACCAAAGATTGCTGCGAAACTGGCGAAAAACGCACCGATCAGCAGCGCGACAAACATCCACAATGCAGTCATGGCCGCGACTTTGGCGGCGGTGTCTGCGGCTTGTTTAGCGGCGAGCCTGGCGTCTTCCAGGGCCTTATGGGCCTTGGCGAAAACTTCATCGACCCGACGCTCGGCGTCCGCCTGAGTCAGGTTGGTCCGTTGGGCCACCAGTTGCGCGAGGTAGGTCCGATCTTCGGCAGCCAGTTGGCCGTCGTTGCTCAAGGACCGAACGAAAATGCGGGTAGCGGTGGCACGGGAGGCGTCATCACCGGCGGCAGCCGGACGGTCGTCACGGAACAGGCTGTCAACGAAATAACCATACTGGTCACTGTCGGTGTTACCGGCCGCCGTGCCAGCGGCCTGAGTCAGGGTACTTGCAGCACCGCCGGCGACACTCGCACCGGCCCGCACACCTGCGCTGACCATGCCGCTGACCGAGCCGACCACTAGGGTCGCAGTCACCAATGTCGCCACACACCAGGCCAGGAAACCATGGGCGGTGTCACGGAAATAGACTTCATCACCGTGCATGTTCGCCCACTTCACCCGCAACCGACCGGCGATGTAACCGCCAAGCCCGGAAGCAACGATTTGGGTAAAGGCCAGCCAGACAATCGTTGAAATGCCCAGCCCCTTGGCGCTCACCCCTTCATTGGCCCACGGCGACACCGCCGAAAAACCCAGGCCAAAACCGAGCAGCACCAGAATCAGCGACAATGCCGCTGCCGCAGCGGCCCCGGCGAAGATCGCACCCCAGGACACACCCGAGCGCGTGCTTGATTCGTCTTCGGCAGGATAGAAACCATCAGAGGATCTATTCATTGTTATATCGCTCCAGGCAGGAAAGATGGTGTTACAACTCTTCAACGGAGGAATTGCAGCCACCGTGCCAATCGTCGATTTCAAATAAATCGTTATATTTCAATTTTTTATAAGCTTGGAACTTTCTACGCCCTTGCAAATTGCAAGGAACAGGTAATATCAGCGGGTTTTATGCATTGACCCGCATTCGGCTTTTCCAGGTGACGCGACGGAAATGAAGTTTAATTTAGAAAGCCTGCCATCATTTATTGGCAAAATGCCGCGCAATGTTTGTGAACACTTAATCAGGCAAGCCCTATGACCCGCATCTTGACCATCGAAGACGACGCCGTGACCGCCCGGGAAATTGTCGCCGAACTGAGCAGCCACGGCCTCGAGGTGGATTGGGTCGATAATGGCCGCGAAGGTCTGGAGCGTGCGGTCAGCGGCAACTACGACTTGATCACCCTCGACCGCATGTTGCCCGAGCTCGATGGCCTGGCGATTGTCACCACGCTGCGCACCATGGGAGTGGCCACACCGATACTGATGATCAGCGCCCTCTCCGACGTGGACGAACGTGTGCGTGGCCTGCGCGCCGGTGGTGACGACTACCTGACCAAACCGTTTGCCACCGATGAAATGGCCGCCCGCGTCGAAGTCCTGTTGCGCCGTAAGAACACGGTGACCGCCCAGGCCACCACGCTTCGAGTAGCGGATCTGGAGCTGAACCTGATCAGCCACGAAGCCAGCCGCGACGGTGAGTTGCTGATGCTGTTGCCCACCGAATACAAGTTGCTGGAATTCCTGATGCGCAACACCGGCCAGATTCTGTCGCGGATGATGATTTTCGAAGAAGTCTGGGGCTATC
The DNA here is from genome assembly GCF_056680375.1 of Pseudomonas sp. ASL7. NCBI lineage: Bacteria > Pseudomonadati > Pseudomonadota > Gammaproteobacteria > Pseudomonadales > Pseudomonadaceae > Pseudomonas > Pseudomonas sp. ASL7. The sequence continues at coordinate 2,102,580 of NZ_CM155279.1, forward strand.
ACTTCGATCCCGGCACTAACCTGATCGACGTGCACATTGGCCGGTTGCGCAAAAAGATAGACCCGCCTGGCAATGTCCCATTGATTCGGACCGTGCGAGGCTCGGGTTATGTCATTGCCGAACCCGTCTAAAGGCTGGCGCTCTTCCAACAGTCGCTTGCTGGCGCTCTACAGTTCACTGTTCGTGATCTGGAGCGCGATCCTCATGGGCGTCATGTATTACGAGGTTTCCGCTTACCTGGACAACCTGGCCAAACACTCGCTGATGCAACGTCAGCATTTGTTTTCGCGCTTTCAGGGCGAACAACTGGTAGATGCCCTCGCCGTCAGCATGACCTTCGACATTCGCGGCATCGACGCCTATGGCTTGTTCGATGGCGAGCATCGCTACCTCAGCGGCGCCATGCGCGAGATCCCCAAAGGCCTGCCGCTGGACGGCCAGATCCACACGCTCGGCGATTGTGTCGAGGCCGACGACCCGACCCTGCCCGCCGACAGCTGCGACGCGGTGGCAACCGAGACCAGGGACGGTCGCTGGCTGGTGCTGGTGCGGGACAACGGCTCGCTGTTCGCCGTCACCCGAATCATCCTCCACGCGTTGTTCTGGGGCGTGACCTTGACCATCCTGCCGGGCATCGCCGGCTGGCACTTGTTGCGCCGCCGTCCGCTGCGGCGAATTCGCGCGATTCAGGCCAGCGCCGAGGCCATCGTCGCCGGCGACCTGACCCGCCGCCTGCCCCTGTCCAATCGCCGCGATGAACTGGACATGCTCGCCGCCATTGTCAACGCCATGCTCGAACGCATCGAACGCTTGATGAATGAGGTCAAGGGCGTGTGCGACAACATTGCTCATGACTTGCGCACACCCCTGACCCGCTTGCGGGCGCAACTGTACCGGATTCAGCAGCAGGCGGACGAAGGTTCGACGCTGGCCGCACAGCTGGATTCGGTGCTCGCCGAAGCGGACACGCTGATGGCGCGGTTTCGTGGTTTATTGCGGATTTCCGAACTGGAGGATCGCCAGCGGCGTTCCGGTTTTGTGCAGCTTGATCCAGTGCCGTTGCTGCAAGAACTGCACGACTTTTACCTGCCGCTGGCAGAGGAAGACGAACTGATTTTCAGGTTGCAATTGCCGGCGTCGTTGCCTGCGGTGACTGGCGATCGAGCGCTGTTGTTCGAGGCGGTGGCCAACCTGCTAAGCAACTCGATCAAATTCACCCCATCCGGTGGCGAGGTGATTTTGCGTGGGATCAGTGAGGGTGGGCATACCCGCATTGAAGTGCTCGACTCCGGCCCCGGCATTGCGCAGGCCGAACGAGAGGTGGTGTTCCAGCGCTTCTATCGTGCCGAGGGCGGTCATCAGAAAAGCGGATTTGGGTTGGGGTTGTCGATCGTTGCGGCGATTGTCAGCCTGCATGGGTTTAAGCTTGACGTGGGGACCAGCGAACTCGGTGGTGCGCGCTTGGTGCTCGATTGCCGACAGCGCCTGATTTCCCAAACCTGACGCTAATTCAGGACCACAGTAGTCCCCCTGTGGGAGCGAGCTTGCTCGCGATAGCGGTCTAACAGGTAAAAATGTATCGCCTGACACTCCGCCATCGCGAGCAAGCTCGCTCCCACAGGGGATGGGTGGCGTTGTCAGGTTGGGTAGTTCGCCCGCAGAGCTTCGAGACCACCCTGGTAGATCCCGGTAAACAGCGCCACGACTTCTTCCTCACTCACTCCGACAGGCGCAAACCGCCCTGACCACGTCACCCGAGCCCCCTGCCCTTGCGCGTCAACCCTGATGGTCGCGAGGTACTCGGTGGCCGCTCTCTTAATCAACAATGTTCAGATCGCCATGCCGTCGACAACACCACCGCCAACACCAATCGCCAGCATCAACGATAACGATTCGGCAGAACGTTGGTTGCGCTCGCGAATTGCGGCGCACAGGTCGGCGTCACTGCCGGTGCACTGAGCGAGCGCAAACCCGGATTGGTCTCGCGCAGGAAGATCGGCAGGTCCGTCATCGGCGGCATGGCCGGAATGTCGAAATACATCTGGATCACCCAGCCACGGTGATAACTGGCGTGGTTGACCACGTGCAGCAGCATTGCGCCGGCGCTCATGGTGCCGCTTTCTCCCGAGACAAACCTGAACTCGACCGGCTGATCCAGCGTTGCCTCGGTCTGCCGCGCGCTCCAGTCGCAATACCAGTGGTCGATGTCCCTTTGCGCCTGGCGCAGGTCCGGGAGTTCAGCGTGGAGCAAATCATGCGAGGTTTTGAAGCCGTGCCCTCGGCCTTCGAGGTGGGCCTGCCAGATGCAGTCCACCACGTAGATATGGTTCAGGGTGCCGATCATGTTCTTGAATACCGACACCCGCTCTTTGTTGAGCTCGCCCGGCGGCAGCGCAGCCAGGCTGTCAAAAAGGCGCTGATCGGCCCATTGTTTGTAATCGGCAAGCAGGCGGGCAGTGCGTACGTTGATCATCGTCGTTCTCCCATTGTGATGGGCGCACTGCCAAGCATAGTCCGCACTGAGACTTGCATCTAAGACACTGATTACCGGTCGCCAGCCGTCACGCGACGTGTAGCAGCTGCCGAGCCTGCGAGGCTGCGTTCGGCGGCGCAGCCGTCGTGAAATCAGGTTCCGCGCAGTTTCAGGAAAATATTGCAGGCAGTTTTACGACGGCTGCGCCGCCGAACGCAGCCTCGCAGGCTCGGCAGCTGCTACATGTTCAGGTGTTCTACCACCCTGTCGGCCAGCGCCAGGCAACTGGTCAGGCCCGGGGATTCGATGCCGAACAGGTTCACCAGCCCGGAAATCCCGTGAATGGCCGGCCCGCTGATGACAAAGTCGGCGGCCGGCTCTTTCGGCCCGGTGATCTTCGGGCGGATACCGCTGTAGGCCGGTTGCAGGCTGTTATCGGGCAAGCCCGGCCAGTAACGCCGGATGGCGTCGTAGAAGGTATCGGCTCGCTGTGGATCCACACGGTAATCCACGTGGTCGACCCATTCGACGTCCGGTCCGAAACGCGCCTGGCCGCCGAGGTCGAGGGTCATGTGCACGCCCAGCCCGGCACTCTCTGGTGCCGGATAGACCAAATGCCGGAATGGCGCACGGCCGCTGAAACTGAAATAACTGCCTTTGCACAGGTGAGGCGTCGGGACATGCCGCGACGGCAACCCTTCAATGCGACTCGCCACCTCGGGCGCGGACAATCCGGCGCAGTTGATCAACTCGCGACAGCTCAAGGTCATCGGCTGGGCACCGCCCATTTGCACCTCGAAACCTTGCCCCCTGCAACGGGCCGACATTAGCGGTGTGTGAAAGGCAATCGACGTACCGCGGGCCTCAGCGTCCGCCTGGAGCGCGAGCATAAGCGCATGGGAATCGACAATCCCGGTGGACGGCGACCAGAGCGCGGCGACACAGGACAATGCCGGTTCAAGTTCGCGCGCCTGGCCGGCGTCCAGCCATTGCAAGTCATCGACACCGTTGCGTTGGCCTTGCTGAAGTAACGTTTGCAGCGCCACGCGCTGGTGATCATCGGTGGCAACGATCAATTTTCCCAGTCGCCGATACCCGACGCCGCGCGCCTCGCAGAAGGCATAAAGGCGTTGTTTGCCCTCCACGCAAAGTTGCGCCTTGAGGCTGCCGCTCGGGTAATAGATGCCGGCATGGATCACTTCCGAATGGCGCGAACTGATGCCTGTGCCGATGCCCTCGCCCGCCTCGACCAGAATCACTTCCCGCCCGCTCCGCGCCAGGGCTCTGGCAACCGCCAGCCCGACCACCCCGGCCCCGACCACCAGGCATTCGATATCGACGTTCACTTGCATTGCGCTCCTCTCAAGCCAAAAAAATCAGAAGGTAGCGGGATTTTCGGCTTTGGACTTATCACGCATCAACCGGGAACTCCTGTCGATCGCCAAGCATCCTAAATTATGAAAGACCTTCTTTTTTGCTTCACGCTTTCAGAGGACACCAACATGCGCCGTCTGATAATCATCTCTTCCCTGATGCTGTGTTTACCCTTCGGCTCAGCTATGGCCAGTGTGGATGCGGGCGATGTCGCCACATCGGCCGGGGTTTCTGCTTCGCTGTACTCGACCTTCAAGAAGCACAAACTGGTGATTCCCGCCCGGGATGACGCCTCCAGTTTCGTCGCCAGTGGCGGTGCGATTCGCGGGGTTTATCTGGAGTCGGTTTTACAACGGATTCGTCAGGAAAATCCTGGCCTCAACGCCAGCGACGAGGACTTGGCCAGAGCGATCCTCATCCAGGAAACCGATGCTGGCGGTCAATAAAGCAGCGGTAGGGCTCGCGAACACTGGATCGACTTTGCGGCCCTACCTTGCTTCCACGCTCGCCGATGAGCGCGCCCATCCAGCCACCAACGACGCATTGATGCTGACACCGCCGCACACCACGATCACCACGTCGTGGGCACCAGCGATGGCGGGGTGATCCAGGTAGCCGATCGCCAATGAAACGCCGCACGCGGGCTCGACCAACTGGCGCAAGTCGCTGGCATAACGAACCACGCCCATGATCGCCTGCTCATCACTGAGCACCACGCATTCATGGGGGAAATCGAGGATGTGCTGCACCGGCCACGCCGCCACTTGAGTCGCGCCGAGCGACTTGGCGATCGTATCGATCCGGGGGAATATCACCGGATGTCCGGCGCTCACTGCGGCGGCGAATGACGCCGCCCCTTGAGTTTCACACGCGACGATCCGGCAATCCATGCGATGGTGGCGGATCAATCCGGTGAGTATCCCTGACAGCAAACCTCCACCGCCCACCGACATCACGAACGCATCGACCCGAGGACAATCCTCGAGGATTTCATCGACCATCGTACTGTGCCCTTCCCACAACACCGGATGATCGAAGGCTGGCACATATTCGGTATCCGCCCCCTGCGCAAGCTCCTTGGCCCGTTGATTGGCCTCATCCCAGACCTTGCCATGGACGATCACCTCGGCGCCGGTTTTCCTGATCCGTGCGCGGGTCGCTTCCGGCGTGGTGTGTGGTACCACAATGCAGGCGTTCAACCCCAGGCGGGCGGCGGCCACAGCGGTGGCAAAACCGGCGTTTCCACCGGAAGGACAGACCACCCGGCGCTTACCCTGCTCCGCTGCCTGGCTGCACAACAGCCCTATGCCACGCAGTTTGAACGAACCACTGGGTTGCAGATTTTCCAGCTTGAGCCAGATTCGCCGGGATGGGGTCGACAGGTCTGGATGCAGAATCAAGGGCGTTCTGATGTGAAGCATGGACGGCTCCCTATAGCTCGCAGCCGACTCATCGAGGGTTCGACGAGTCGAGGGTGAAGGATCCTATTCCAAGTTTAGTTCACCCGGCCCCGGGCTCAGCGTCTCAGCGATTACGCGCAAGGCCTCGAATCGCCAATTCATGGTGCATCGAAGCCCGCAGGTCAAAAGATCGCAGCCTGCGGCAGCTACACTGAGGGGTATGTTCCTATTGTGGTGGCGTCCATGAAAATCTCGCCGAAACTGGCGTTCTTCGCCATCGTATCCACCCTCGCCTACCTGGCGCTTGCCGTTTGGGGGCTGGGTGGCTTGGCGGCTTACTGCTCTCATTCGGCGCTGGTGGCCATTGCGCTGGCGACCCTGGTGATGACGATTGTTTCGTTGTTCAGCGAAGTTAACCTCAGCTCCGGAGAACAAGAGGACCGGGCCAATCGCTGGGTACTTCCGGCCTTCGGGGTGATCGGGTTATTGAGCGGGTACCTGCCGGCCTACACCGACCGGGTCGACTTCTGGACGTTCGGTGGCGAAGGCGTGCGTTGGCTCGGGGCGCTGCTGTTCATCGTCGGCGGCGCACTGCGGCTGTGGCCAGTGTTTGTGCTGGGCAACCGCTTCAGCGGCCTGGTAGCCATACAACCGGAGCACCGCCTGGTGACCGAAGGGATTTACCGAAACCTGCGCAACCCCAGCTATTTGGGAATGTTGGTCATTGCGCTGGGCTGGGCGCTGGCGTTTCGCTCAGGAGTCGGCTTGGTGTTGGTGGTGTTGACGCTGGTTCCGCTGATTGCTCGTATCCACTCCGAAGAGGCGCTGCTGAGGGCGAAGTTTGGCAATGAATACGAGGCTTATTGCAGTCGCAGTTGGCGGTTGATCCCCGGCCTGTACTGAAGCCACACTTCAAATGTAGGAGCGAGCTCGCTCGCGAAGGACGTTAACGATAACGCGTTCATCCTGAATAAACACGTTGCTCTCAAGTCCTTCGCGAGCGAGCTCGCTCCTACAAGTTACGGTGCGACTTGAATGCGCTTTGCACGCAATCGAGCAATTGCCCAAGTGCCCAGGGTTTCTTGATGAACGAGACAGAATGCCTGACCCCGGCACTTTCCGGCGTTTCGAACCCGGACATGATCATGATCGGTTTGTCCGGCCAGCGGTCGCCGAACTCATTGGCCAGGTCCGCACCGTTGCGCTTGCCCGGCATGGTGATGTCGGTCAGCAATAAACTCACGTCCTGCGCATGCTGTTGCAGATAAATCGATGCGGCGTCTGCGCTGATCTGCGGTTCAACCACAAAGCCTTCTTCCTGAAGAATTTCGCAGAGAAACTCCAGGATCAACGGGTCGTCTTCAACCACAAGAATCAACCTGCCAGGAACGCCCTCCATCGATACTGGGCTCATGACCGTGTTACTCCCTGATGACATCAATGATTTCGCGGGCTCAAATCCGCTACCTATCAGGTATGAGCAGCGGACTTGGCGGAAATTCACTTTTGATACAGGTTGATGTGAAAAATCAGGCGTCCTGCAGAATCAGGTCAGCGCCCTTCTCTGCCACCATCAACACGGCGGCGTGAGTATTGCCCGATGTCACGTTAGGGAAAATCGACGCATCGACGATCCGAATTCCATCGAGGCCGTGTACTTTCAAACGTTTGTCGACCACCGATTGCTGTGTGTCCGTCCCCATCGAGCAGGAACCACACAGGTGATAAATCGAACCGCTGTTCTCCCGAAAATACTGCAGCATCTGCTCATCGCTTTCGATGGCCGGGCCGGGTAGCACTTCTTCGACGGTGATACCTTTGAGCGCCGGTGCCTGCATGATCTTGCGCATCAAGCGGCTGCCCTGAATCACCTCATCTATGTCCTTTTGGGTACTCAGGTAGTTCGGGTCGATCAGCGCCGCGTCGCGGGGATTTTTCGAAGCAATCTCGATGTGCCCGCGACTGGTCGGCCGGCACGGATTGAAGCACAGCAGGAAACCTGAATACGGTTCGGGCTTGAGGCTGGCCTTGTTGTTTTTCGGAATCTGGTACGACAACGGGTTGAAGTACAACTGCAAGTTCGGGTTGGCCTGCTGTTCGTTGCCTCGGAAGAAACCACCGGCCTGATTCACGCTCATGGCCAGTGCGCCCTTGCGGGTGAACAGGTATTTGAGGCCGAGTTTGAACTGACCGAACAGCGAGCTCAGCTCATCGTTGAGTGTCGGGATGCTGGCTTTGTAGTAATAACTGGCGCACAGGTGATCCTGCAGGTTCTGCCCCACCGCCGGTAGGTGTTTGACCAGCGGGATGCTGTGTCTGGCCAGCAGCGACTGATCGCCGACACCGGACAATTGCAGGATCTTTGGCGAATCCACGGCACCGGCGCAAAGAATGACTTCTTTGTTGGCGGTGAAGGTTCGCACAACCCCGTGTTGAGTAACGGAAATCCCGGTTGCACGGCCGTTATCGAACAGCACCCGGTCTACCAGGGCGAAATGCTCGACGGTCAGGTTTGGCCGGCTCAATGCCGGGTGCAAATGCGCAAAACTGCTGGAGCAACGCTGGCCATTTTTTGTGTTGACGTCGTAGATGCCCGCCCCCTCAAATTTCGGACCGTTGAAGTCGTCGCTGTGCGGGTAGCCGAGTTCGTCGCAGCCCTTGAGGAATACGTCGCAAATCGGATGCGTCTGGCCCTTCATCGGCGTGATGCTGATCGGGCCGCTGCCGCCGTGGTACTCGCTGTCGCCCAGCGGGTGGTTTTCCAGTTTGCGGAAGTACGGCAGCACGTCCTTGAAGCCCCAGCCGTCGTTGCCGTTGGCCGCCCAATCGTCAAAATCATGGGCCTGGCCACGGACATAGATCATCGCGTTGATCGACCCCGAACCGCCCTGCACCTTGCCGCGCGGTGCGTAGATTTCACGGTTGTTCAGCTGCTTTTGCGGCCGGCTGTAATACATCCAGTTGAAGGTCGGGTTGTAATACATTTTGGCAAAGCCGACCGGAATCTTGAACCACAGGGAACTGTCCTTGCCGCCCGCTTCCAGCAGCAACACCGAGTATTTCCCGCAGGCCGAGAGCCGATTGGCGAGGATGCAGCCTGCGGCGCCAGCGCCAGCGATGATGTAGTCGTAAGTCATGCACGGTTACCGCGTAAGTCGTTGTACAAAAAAACCGCCAATTAGCGCCGTTCCTATTGTGGGAGCGAGCCTGCTCGCGAAAGCGCCGGGTCAGTCAACATTGATGCTGAATGTGCTGCCGCCTTCGCGAGCAGGCTCGCTCCCACAATTTCCGTCAGCCGCGGGCTGGCGATGTGTCTTTGACGTCAGCCGGGGTCGGCGCCATTTGCAGGTGCAGGCGCTCGCCGGTGTACGGCGAATGCTTGCGCACCACGTCCATATTCAGCTCAACGCCCAGGCCCGGCTCGGTGGACGGAATGATGTAGCCGTCCTCCCATTGCAGCGGCTTGGTCAGGACCTCGGCGTGGAAACCGCCCCAGGTCATGATGCTTTCCTGAATCAGGAAATTCGGCGTGCAGGTCGCCAACTGGAAACTGGCGGCGGCGCCAATCGGCCCGTTGTAGAGGTGTGGCGCGATTTGCGCGTAGTAGGCTTCGGCCATGCTGGCGATTTTCTTGGCTTCCAGCAGGCCGCCACAACGCGCGACGTTCATCTGCAGAATCGACGCACCACCGGCTTGCAGCAGCTTGAAGAACTCGTACTTGGTGGTCAGCCGCTCGCCGGTGGCAATCGGAATGCTGGTCTTGGCCGCGACTTGCGCCATGGCGTCTTCCTGACCCGGCGGTACCGGTTCTTCGAACCACAGCGGGTCGTATTTCTCCAGACGTTTAGCCAGGCGGATGGCCGAGGACGGCACCATCTGCCCGTGGGTGCCGAACAGCAGGTCGCACTTGTCGCCCACCGCTTCGCGGATCTTGCGGCAGAAGGTTTCGCAGCGCTCCAGCACTTCCAGGGAAATCTGGTGCCCGGAGTACGCGGTGTAAGGCCCGGCCGGGTCGAACTTCACGGCGGTGAAGCCTTTGTTCATGTTCTCGATGGCGCATTCGGCGGCCAGGTCCGGGTCGTCGTAGTCGTACTCGCCCTTGCTGTTGACCGGGTACAAGTAGGTGTAGGAACGCAGGCGCTCGTTGACCTTGCCGCCCAACAGTTCATACACCGGCTTGTTCGCCGCTTTGCCGATAATGTCCCAGCACGCCATCTCCAGGCCGCTGACGACCCCCATCATGGTCAAGTCCGGGCGCTGGGTGAAACCGCTCGAATAGGCCTGACGGAAGAAGCGCTCGATGTGGTGCGGGTCATGGTTAAGCAGGTAGCGCTCGAACACGTCTTCGATGATCGGCAGCATGGCTTTCGGGCCGAAGGTCGCGGCGTAGATCTCGCCCACCCCGATGATGCCGCAATCAGTCTTGAGCTTGACGAACAGCCAGTACATGCCGCCAATGTGCGGTGGCGGAACGGCAACAATATGAGTTTCAAGGGCGACGATTTTCATCTCAGGCACCTGTCTTGATCAAAGATTTACGGTTGATACGAGCGCGCAAGGTCAGGGCCGCGAGGGTCCCGAGCAGGCCGACGAAAGCGATGTAGCCGAAATACAGCTTGTAACCAACGGCGCCGGGGAAATGCTCGGTGAGGTAGCCGTTGATCAAGGGAATGAAGGCATCCGGCAGGTAACCGACCACCGAGACGATGCCGATGGCGAGGCCGGTGATGCGCAGCGGTATGTTGCAGGTGTCGAGAATCGCCCAGTACAAACCGCGAATGGCGTAGGTCATCAGGCCGATGAAAATCACCGTACCAATCAGCAGGCCCATGCTGTTGAGCGCCGGGAACACGATCAGGCCGACCATCGCCAATGTCGCGCAGAACAGCGCCACGATCAGCACTGAAATATTCGAGAACTTGTCACCGAGCCAGCCACCGCCGATGCCACCGATCGGGCGCATCCACAACTTGATCGTGGTGATGGTGCCGGCCATGACCGCAGTCATACCGCCGCCCTGCAAGTAATCGGAGAAGCTGTAGGTGGCCCAGAAGATGTGATATCCGCAGAACACAATGGCCGTTACCAGCCACAGCTCGGGGATTTTCACCAGCGTCGTCAGATCGCTGAGCAGGTTGAACGTGCCCTTCTCCACCGGTGCCGTGTCTTCCATGGACTTCGGGTCCTTGATCAACACCAGCACACAGCCAATGGCGATACAAGTGAAGGCATAGAGGTAAACCACGTGTTTGAAGCCTTCGGCGGCCGATTCGCCACGGGTTTCGGTGGCAAAGGCAAACAACCCCAATGCGACCGTCGCCAACAACGCCTCAACCAACCCGCGACCGCCATCGAGGACGCCGAAAAACCGGCCTTGCTCCGTATGATGGGCGATCATTTTCACGCGCTTGAGCACCGAGGCCCAGAAGGTCAGGCCAGTGGTCAGGCCCCAGCAACCGAAGATGATCATCAACCCGGTCATCGATGGCGCAGTGGAATACCAGAGGCCCAACGCGCCGGTGGCGACCAACGAGAAGAAAATCAGAAAGCGTGGTGCAATCCGGTCCGCCAGCCAGCCGCTTGGAAGGTAGCTGAGCAGGAAAATCGTCCCCAGCATCGAGTACAGGTAACCCAGTTCGCTGTGGTTGATCTGGAACACTTCGAGCATGGTGGTCTGGTAGACCTGGCGCAGGTACAGGATCGGGTAGATCGCGCCGGCAGCCAGCACCAGAAGCATCAGTTGGAAATAGCGACTTCCCTTGTCACTGTGGCTTTTTGAAACCGCGTTCGATCCCTGAACAGCGGCAGCAGTGGATGCAGGCTTGGACATCTAGGAAACCTCGGGCAGCCCGGTGGTCCGGGCGCCCCTGAAAATTGTTTTTATAGGTCAGGCGTGAGGCGTATTTCAGGTGGTTCAGTACTTCATGACCACCAGACGGGTCTGGGTGAATTCAAGCATGCCGTGCTTGCCGTCATCCCCGCCCAGGCCCGAGCGTTTCCAGCCGGCGTGGAAGCCCTGGTACGGATCGGCCGGAGTGCGATTGACGTACAACTCGCCCGCTTCAATGGCGTTGGCGACTTTCATCGTGGTGCGGTAGTTCTCGGTGTACAGCACCGACGACAGGCCGAACTGATGGTCGTTGGCCATGGCCAGCGCTTCGTCGATGTCGCGGTACTTGAGCACCGGCAACACTGGCCCGAAGATCTCTTCCTGGATGATTTCCATGTCCTGGCGGCAGCCGCTGAGCAGCGTTGGCGGGTAGAAATGACCGTTGCCTCGCGGGATAAAACCGCCTGTTTCCAGTACAGCACCGTCAGCGACGGCGCGCTCGACCATGGCGTGGATGCTCTGTTGCGAACTGGCGTTGACCAACGGCCCCATCAGGCTGGCATCGGTGGCGCGGTCGCCGAACTTCACTGCGCCGATCTTGGCTTTGAGCAACGCGAGGAATTGGTCGTAGACGCTTTCCTGCACATAGACCCGCTCTACTGCCGTGCACAATTGGCCGCAATGCGTGGTCTTGGACGCGACGATCGCGGTAGCAGCGGCTTCAAGATCGGCGTCGGCTTCGATGATCGCCGGGGTTTTACCGCCCAGTTCCAGCGATGGCTTGGCGATGTTGGCCTTGCAGTAATCGAGCACGATACGCCCGGCGTTGACGCTACCGGTCAGGGTGATCAAACCGACCGCCTTATGGGTGCAAACCGCAGCCGCCGTGGCGTGGTCCATGGTCAGGATGTTCACCACACCGGCAGGTAAACCGGACTGCTGCACCGCCTTGGCGATTTCGAAGGCCGAGGTCGGGGTGTTGTTGCTCGGGCGTACCACCACGGTGTTGCCGGCAATCAGCGCCGGGGCGATTTTGCGCAGCAGCGTATAGACCGGGTAGTTGAATGGAATCAGGCACGCGACTACGCCAATCGGCTCGCGGTGCAGGAACAGGTTTTCGTCCGGGGTGTCGCTGGGAATGATCTCGCCTTCGATCCGGCGCGCCCATTCGGCGTGGTAGCGGGTGATCTGCGCCGCATAACGGGCTTCGTTGCTGGCGTCGACGACGCTCTTGCCGGATTCTGCGGCCAGGGCTTCACCGATGTTTTCGGCACAGGCTTCAAGGGCATCGGCAAACGAACGCAGGTGTTCGGCGCGTTCGATGCTGGTGAGTTTGCCCCAGGTTTTCTGGGCAGCAGCGGCCGCTTCGACCGCGGCGGTAGCTTCATCGGCAGTGGCCGCCGAGACCTGGCCAACCAGCGCTTCAGTCGCCGGGTTGTACACCGCAATCAGCGCATCGCTGGCAGGTTCAATGAAGTGACCGTTAACAAAATTTCGTTCGAGTCGCATGTGCATCGCCCATCGTTGTTTTTATCCAGTGCTTGCAGTCTTGGCATCTGGACTGCGTTGAACAAACGATTTATTGAGCGGTGTAACATTCTAAAAATGCAGGTTACCCCCCAGTTGATAAAATTCCCTGTAGGAGGGAGCTTGCTCGCGATAAATTTGCAGGCGACGCATTTTTTCCAGACAGCATGCGTCATCGTTTACGTCCATCGCGAGCGAGCTCGCTCCTACAGGGTTCTGTGGGGTTAGCTGGCGGCGGTGGAGGGTTCGAGTTGCCTTTGCGCCAACCAGATTTCCTCTTGCAACCACTGGCTGAACACCTGCAATTGCGGCATCAACGTCTGCTCCGGGCGGGTTACCAGCCAGTACGATTGATGCCCTTCCACGTGCACGTTGAGCACCTGGGTCAACTGCCCGCTGGCCAATTCCGGCGCCACCATGTGCCAGTCGGCAATGGTGATGCCCAAGCCGTCTGTCGCGGCGCGGATGGCCAGGTCCAGCAGATCGAATTCGTAACCACCCTGGGTGTCGACACCGCTGATTTTCGCCGCGTCCAGCCAGTGTTTCCAGGTCAGGTAGCGCTGGTCTTCCCGGGCCAGCACATGCAGCAATGTCAGGCGATTGAGGTCAATGCCGCCCTCGTTCCACTCCCGCGCATACAAGGACGGTGCGCACACTGCGATGTGCCGTTCCTGAATCAGCAGCGAACTGTCCAGCCCGTCCCATTCGCCGTCGCCGAAACGGATCGCGCAGTCCAGGGTGCTGGTTTCCGCCAGGCTGTCTTGCAGACGGGTGGTAATGCTCAGCTCCAGCTCCGGATGCTTTTCGCGCAGCCGTCCCAGGCGAGGCATCAGCCAGCGGCTGGTGAAGGTCGGCGGTGCGTTGATGTGCAAGCGGTTGGCATGGGATTTCTGCTGGATGCTACGCACCGTCAGCTCGATCTTGTCGAAGGATTGATGCAGCGCGCGCAGCAAAATCCGACCGGCGCTGGTCAGTTCGAGGTGGTGGTGACGCCGCTCCAACAGACTCTCGTCGAGCTGTTCCTCCAGCTGTCGCACTTGCCGGCTGACCGCACTCTGCGTCACATTCAACAACTCGGCAGCGCGGGTGAAGCTGCCCGTGCTGCCGGCCACTTCAAAGGCTTTAAGCGCGTTGAGGCCGGGCATTTTCCGTTTCATGGAAGGCTCTCGATTGGGGTTACGAGGCACAAAGCATCCCACGCCCGCCTTGCATAGTCCTACAGTATTTTCTCAGTAACATGCGTTTGACGAACGTTGTCTCGCATTTTTTATCATTTGTTCAACACATCGTTGATCGCAAGACTGGCCAGCATCTCTAATAAAAATGACCGAGAGCTGCCCCATGCCCCTCCCTGCTTCCCTGCGCCTTAGTCCGTCGTACCTCGCTCTGCTCTGCACTTTTGCCGCACCGGCCATGGCCGTGCAAGTAACCGACAACCTCGACCTGGGCGGCGCCATTCGCGCCCGTTGGGACTACGACCCGGATCGTGACATCCAGAACTTCGGCCTGGACACGGTGTTCCTCAGCGCCAAGTACAACTCCGACACCTGGATCGGTGAGGCCCAGTACCGTTTCTATGGCCGTTCCTATCCCTACAAGTACACCAAGAACTACGGCGATATCCAATTCGCCAAGTACGCATGGGCCGGCTACAAGTTCAACCCCGACCAGCAAGTGCAAGTGGGCCTGAACTCAGTGCCGTTCGGTTTGCAGCCATACTTCGGCAGCACTTTCTACGAAACCCTGGGCAACGTCATCGGCCTGGAAGATGTACAACAAATCGGCGCCAAGTACATCCAGCAATCGGGCGACTGGAACGTCCAGGCCGGTTACTACCTGCGTCCGGCGTGGCAAGGCAAAGGCACCAGCAACGGGGTCACCTACTCCACCGTGGTGTCCGAGGCCGACAGCTACGTCACCGATGGCAGCAATAACCAGGAACGCAACACCGTGGTGCTGCGGGTGGCCAAGGCCCTGGACCTGGGGCCATGGAAATCCGAGGTCGGCCTCTCCGGCCTGACCTCGTCGCTGGAGAACAAGGACACCAATGACGATGGCCGACGCAACGCCGTGGCCGTGCATTACCTGGGCAAGAACGGCCCGTGGGGGGTGCAGTTGCAAGCGGCGCGGCAGCAGATGTCGCCGCGTAACCCCGGCTCTGATGAGTTGGTGACCTTCGGCGGTTACGACGGCACCTTTAACGTCGCCAGTCGCGGCAATCTGTACGTGGCGGACGTGAGCTACGACGTCAGCGGCAAGTACCTGTTCGATCAGATCAGCGGTGTGAAGGTGTACGCCAACTACAGCGCCTTCGACAAATCCGCCGACGACTTCAAGACTTCGCAGCGGATGATTTTTGGCACCTCGTTCTCCGTCAGCAAACTGTGGGTCGCCACGGAGTGGTTGTATGGCAAGAATGATCCGTATATCGGTGGTAGCAGCTACACCCAGAGCTTGGGGGCCGGTGGTAGCAACCAGTGGGAAAACCAGTTGTACATGAACATCGGGTATTACTTCTGATCCGGATTTTTTTGCGTCCTTAAGGACGCCTTCGCGAGCAGGCTCGCTCCCACAGGGGAACACAGAATTGTGTTCCCCTGTGGGAGCGAGCCTGCTCGCGAAGGCGCCAGCCCAAACAACACTTGCATCAGCCCATGACTAATAGTCAGATAGGCCCCACAAAACATAGCCATCCAAAACAACACAATCAGCCTGCCCCACGCAACACCGCGGAGCCTTTCTTTCATGCGTCAACTGCCCTCGCTCAACATGCTGCGCGTCTTTGAAGAAGTGGCGCGGCATCGCAGTTTCAGCCAGGCGGCGCTGGGTCTGAACGTCACCCAAGGCGCGGTCAGCCGTCAGATCAAGCAGCTCGAAGACTATCTCGGTGTAGCCCTGTTTACCCGCACACCTCAGGGCCTGACGCTAACCGAAACCGGCCTCGCCCTCTCCCCGCAACTGAGCGATGCCTTCGACCACGTCGAACGCGCCCTGCAAGCGGTGCGCGTGCCTAACCTGCGCCAGCGCCTGCGCATCGCTGCACCGCCGACCTGGGCCACGCGCTGGTTGTCGGCGCACTTGCGCGCCTTCTGCCAACGCTTCCCGGACATCAGCCTCAGCGTCACAAACCAGAGCGGCCACGACAGCCTCGCGGAAATCGACTGCAATATCCGCTTCGGCCTCGAAGCGGCCAACCATTGCAGCAGTCAGTTGCTGGTGATGGAGCGGCACATGGCGGTGGCCAGTCCGGAGTTGTTTATCGATGGTCAGCCGCCAGACCTGCGACAGTTTCCATTGCTGCACATCCTGCACGATGGCAAACGCCTGAAGGTTTGGGAGAACTGGCTGGCGGCGATGGGCCGCGAAGATGTCGATGCCGGGCAAGGTCTGGAATTCAGCACCCTGGATCAGGTGATCCACACGGCGTTGGCTGGTGGCGGGTTGGCGGTGATCGACCGGCAGATGATCGATAAGGAACTGGCCAATGGCAGCCTGTTGCCGATCACCCCGGTGGAAGTGATCGGGCCGTATGGCTATTGGCTGGATGTGGCGAACGACAAGCAGGGCTTGTCGAAGGTCCGGTTGTTTACGGATTGGTTGGGGTTGGTCAGCAATCCCTAGAACACCGATGCCCCACTGTAGGAGCGAACTTGCTCGCGATGGTGTGTCAGCTACATTGATATCGACTGACACTCCATCGCGAGCAAGCTCGCTCCTACAGTTGATCTGTGTAGCTATTTAGATCGGGGCTGCGACTTTCGTTGCCACCGATGCACTCCCCTCCACCGGGCTCTGCGCCTTGCACGCCTGACTCAGCGTCAGGGACTTGGTTTCCGGCGCCCAGGCCCAGGAAATTATCGCCCCCAGCGCCAGAATCGCCGCCAGGATGCCCATGGTCGGGCTCAGGCCAATCCCCGCCACACTCACCGGCAACAGGAACGTACTCACCGCCGAGCCCAGGCGGCTCACCGCCGTGGCCAGGCCGATCCCGCTGGCCCGCACTTCAGTCGGAAAACTCTCCGCCGGAAACACGCCCACCAGGTTACTCACTGCCGACAGCACCAGGGTGAAAAGCCCGAACACCAGCACCATCAGGAACGCTGCGCTGCCCGGCAGCACCGCCAGCAAAAACAACGCCACCGCCAGAATGATGAACGAATTGATCAGGAAGCCCCGGCGCGAGAATTTCACCGTGCACCAAATCCCGATCAGCGCGCCCAGAATCAGCAGCAAGTTGAGCATCAACTCGGTGCCAAAGCCTTCGGCCAGCCCCATTTTCTGCAGGATCGACGGCAGGAAGGTGTAGATCGCGAAGTACGGCATGACGATGCAAACAAAGAACAGGCAGTTGAACGCCGTGCGCTTGCGGTATTCACGGCTGAACAGCACCGCGTAGCCGGAACGGGTTTCGCTGGATTGGGTTTCGTCGAGCTCGACGTTGTCGCCCAGGTGCTTCTTGACGATGGCGCGCGCCTCGGCGATTCGGCCCTGATTCACCAACCAGCGCGGCGACTCCGGCGTACCGATGCGGGCGATCAGAATCAACGCCGCAGGAATGGCCGACGACGCCAGCATCCAGCGCCAGGCATCGTCACCAAGGCTCAGCATGGCGGTACCGACAAAGGTCGCGGCGACATAGCCGAAGGTCCAGATCACGCTGAACGAACCGAGCAACACGCCCCGGTGTTTCTTCGGCGAGAACTCGGCGAGCATGGCGTGGCCGACGCTGAAATCACCGCCCAGGCCAATACCGATCAGCACCCGGCAGAGAAACAGGCCCATGGCTGTTTCGGCGTAGAACTGCATGACCGAAGCAATGGTGATCAGCACGAAGCTGACCAGGAAGATTTTCTGCCGGCCGACCTTGTCGGAAATCCAGCCGAAAAACAGGCTGCCAAGGAACAAACCGATCAGCGCCGATGCACCGATCAGGCCCTGCCAGAATGCATCGAGGTGCATTTGCGGGCTGAGCAATGTGAACGCGATACCGATCAGGCCCAGGATGTAGCCGTCAGTGAAGTGTGCGCCGAAGGTCAACCCGGCGATTTTCAGGTGAAAGCGCCCAATGGGCAGGTCGTCGATTTTTATCGGTTGAACGGACATGTAAATCTCCAATTTGTTGTTATTGACGGAGAAGTGAAACGTGTGACACCTGTAGGAGCGAGCTTGCTCGCGATAAACCTGAGAACGCATCGGGGTGTCAGGCATCCAGCGTTATCGTTGACGACCATCGCGAGCAAGCTCGCTCCTACAGACCGCCCATCAGCAGGTATTTGATTTCCAGGTAGTCCTCCAGACCGTACTTGGAACCCTCGCGGCCGAGGCCCGATTCCTTGATGCCGCCGAACGGCGCCACTTCCGTGGAAATGATCCCTTCGTTGATCCCGACCATGCCGGCTTCCAGGCCTTCGGCCATGCGCCATACACGGCCGATGTCGCGGCTATAGAAGTAGGCCGACAGGCCGTATGGCGTGTCGTTGGCCCGTTGCAACACTTCAGCTTCGTCCTTGAAGCGGAAGCACGCCGCCACTGGGCCGAAGGTTTCGTCCTGGGCAATCAGCATGTCGCTGTTGGCTTCGGCGAGGATGGTCGGTTCATAGAACGTGCCCCCCAGCGCATGGCGACGACCGCCGCACAACAGCTTGGCGCCCTTCTCCAGCGCATCACCGACATGCAGTTCGACCTTGGCCAGTGCGGCGGCGTTGATCAGCGGACCTTGCTCGGTTTCACCGTCCAGCGCACGGCCGACGCGCATTGCCGCCACCGCTTCGGCCAACTTGCCGGTGAAGGCCTCGTACACGCCGTCCTGAATGAAGAAGCGGTTCACACAGACGCAGGTTTGCCCGGTGTTGCGGAATTTCGACGCCATCGCCCCTTTGACGGCAGCGTCCAGATCGGCGTCATCAAAGACAATGAACGGCGCGTTGCCGCCCAGTTCCAGCGAGACCTTTTTCAAGGTGTCGGCGGCTTGGCGCATCAGCAATTTGCCGGTGCGGGTGGAACCGGTGAACGACAGTTTGCGCACGATGCCGGACGCTTGCAGCGCACCGCCGATGGCCACGGCGTCGCCGGAGACGATGTTGAACACACCAGCCGGAATGCCCGCCTGCTCTGCCAACACGGCCAGGGCGAACGCCGACAACGGCGTCTCTTCCGACGGCTTGAGAATCATCGTGCAACCGGCCGCCAGCGCCGGGCCGACCTTGCGCGTGACCATGGCCAGCGGGAAGTTCCACGGAGTAATCGCCGCGACTACGCCGATGGCTTCCTTGACCACGATGATCCGCGCATCGGCCTTATGGCTCGGGATCACATCGCCGTAAGCCCGTTTGGCTTCTTCGGCGAACCACTCCAGAAAGCTCGCCGCGTAGACCACTTCGCCCATGGCTTCGGCCAGTGGCTTGCCCTGCTCGCGACTGAGCAATATCGCCAGATCCTTCTGGTTGCTCAGCATCAGCTCGCTCCAGCGCTTGAGCTTCTGGCTGCGTTCTTTTGCGGTGAGCTTGCGCCAGGCGGGCAAAGCCCGATGGGCGGCGTCGATGGCGAGGTTGGTGGCTTCGGCGCCGGCCTTTTGCACCTCGATGATCAGTTCGCCATTGGCCGGGTTCAGCACCGGGTAAGTCGGACCACCGCTGGACCATTGGCCGTCGATGTAGTTGCCGTTACGGATCAGCGCGCTCATGCCACCGCCTCGGTCAGGTTGAAACGTTCCAGGCCCGGACGGGCCGAACGCAAGATACGCCGGCCTGCGGTGTAATCGTTGATCACGTCGCACGGGGTGTAGTTGCGCTCCAGCTCATGCAACTCCTCGGCATCCAGTTTGGTCTCCAGCGCGGCCAGCGCGCTGTCGAACTGCTCGGTGGTGTCGGCACCCACCAGCATGCAATCCACGCCCGGATGGTTGGCGACCCAGGCCTGGGCGATCTGTGCGTTCGACACGCCACGGGCACGGGCCACGCGTTGTACCGAATGGGCGATTTCAAACGAAGCCTGGTCGCTGTACATCTGCTGAGTGAAGAAGTCGGTCTGGTTGCGTGTCGACTGCACGTCGCCGGTCAGCAAACCACGGGCCAGTGGGCTGAACACCGAAACGCCGAGGCCTTGATCGCGGCAGAACGGAATCATCTCGCGCTCTTCTTCGCGGTAGGCGCAGTTCAGTTGCAGCTGCATGTTGATCGGCTTGACCCAACCATTGCGCTCGCAAGCCATGAGGATTTTTGCCAGTTGCCCGGTGAGCATGGTCGACACGCCGATATAACGGGCCTTGCCGGAGCGCACGATGTCGTTCATGGCGCTCATGGTTTCTTCAACCGGGGTGTTCACGTCGAAGTAATGCAGCATGAACACATCGACGTAATCCATGTTCAGGCGCTTCAGCGAAGCGTCGATGCTGTCCATGATGTGCTTGCGCGAATGGCCGCTGGCGTTGATCCCGGTACGGGTGCCATAGCCGACCTTGGTGGTGATCACCAGGTCTTCGCGACGGGCCAGGCGGTTGACGATGCGCCCCACCACTTCTTCGCCTGTACCTGCGGAATAGAAGTCCGCCAGGTCGATGAAGTTCACGCCGTTGTCCAGCGCATGCTTGATGATCGGCTCGCTTTTCTTCTCGTCGAAGATCCACGGCTTCCAATCCGGGGTGCCCATGTTCATGGTGCCCAGGCACAGGCGGGAGACTTCAAGGCCGGAGTTGCCCAAACGAATGTATTGCATGGCGCGGACCTCAGGCTTTTGGGGTGTAGAAAGGGTTGCTGATGTGATTGACCACATCCGCCAGTTGCGCGGTTTCCGGCTTGCCGGTCAGCGCGGCACGGATCGCCGTGCGGCAGGCGTTGTAGTTGTTCAGGTAGACCGCATCGAGGTCATCGCAGGCCGGGTTGACCCAGTTGGCCGTCACGATCGCCCATTCGTCTTCGGCTTCCGGCGGCAAGGTGCCGTCCAGCAACGCTTCGAGCACCGCCTTGGCGATACCGGCCTGGGACGCGCCCCAGGTGGCGTTACCGTGCAGGTCGCTGCCGATCGCGGCTTTGTTGACGTAAAGGGTCATCGGTTTGACCGGGATGTTCGGTTGCGCAATCACCATGAACGGGCAATGCCCCTGGCTCGGCGACGCCAGGCTGTTGGCAAACGCCTGCCCCGCTGGACCGTTGCGCGGACCGATCAGAATGTTGATGTGTGCGGCGTTCACGCCAGGGCCTTCGAAACCTTCACCGATGTACAGGTCGAGTTCTTTCATGGGGTATTTCTCTTCAGGGATTTGGGTTAATCGATGCGCAAGCAGACCGTGGAGGTCGCGTGACAACTGTCGGGGATTGAAGAGCGAAGGACGTGGCGCAGAGAATCAGGCATGGGTGCAAACGCTCTTTTTGTAGTTGATGAGCTGTGTTTGCGATTTTTTAACACTGGGGGTTTGCGGGGCTGTAACCATTAAAAGTCATGAGGGTATGACTTCAAGTCATACCCTTGAATGACGGTGTCCGGATCAGTAGGACGGCGTGGCTTTTTTCATGGCGTCCTGGTCCTTGGTCATCGCATCTTTCTTCATGGGGTCCTTGGACATGGTGTCTTTCTTCATCGTGTCCTTGCTCATGGCATCCTTGGACATGGTGTCCTTTTTCATGGTGTCTTTCTGCATGGCATCCTTGGACATCGAGTCGTTGCTCATACCGTTAGTCGTTGTTGCCTCGGCGGCGAACACGCTGGCGGCGCCCAGGGCGAGGCACATGGACAGAACGGCGGTGGTTAACTTTTTCATGATGAAAACTCCTTGAAGCACAGGTGGCGAGTGAGCGCAGCGAACGCTACGCGGTGAAGTGGGCAGGCGCCGTCAGCTGCCACCGAACCAGTTGTAGCCCTGGTCTTCCCAGTAGCCACCGCTGTAGGTGTTACTGACGAAAATCGCCTGAATGTGTTTGGGGTTTTTGTAGCCCAACTTGGTGGGCATGCGCAGCTTCATCGGGAAGCCGTATTGACGCGGCAGCACCGCGCCGTCATAGGTCAAAGTCAGCAAGGTCTGCGCGTGCAGCGCAGTGGCCATGTCGATGCTGGTGTAGTAGTCGTCGGCGCATTTGAAACCGACATATTTGGCCTCCGTGTCGGCACCGACCCGCTTCAGGAAATCGCTGAACCGCACGCCGCCCCAGCGCCCGATCGCGCTCCAGCCTTCGACGCAAATGTGCCGGGTGATCTGCTCGGTCTGCGCCATGGCCCGCAGTTCTTCGAGCCGCCAGCTGCGTTTGTCGGCGACCAGTCCGGTGACCTCCAGGCGATAGCTTTCTTCCTCGACCGTCGGAGCCTCATCGATGCCGTAAAAGGCATTGAAGGGAAACGGTCGGGTGATCATCGACTCGGAATAGGTCGGCGCCAGTGCATTGGGGTTGAATAACCAGCCCTGCACCCGGTCATTGAAGCGGGACATGGAAGAAAGCGCAGTCTCGACGCTTTCGTTGTCAGTCAGGTTGCACCCGGACAGCATGGCAACGCCGCCGAGGGTCAGGCCACGCATCAGAAACGAGCGGCGTGAGCGATCCTCGATCTGCGGGGCGATGATTTTCCGGGCGTCTGTCAGGATGGACGACTCGTCCAGCCCTGAACCGTCTATGCGCTTTTTCATACCGACTCCTTGCGACCGACAATCATGGCCAACAGCGTTTTGGGGACCACTGCCACCATCACCAGATGAACCGCGACGAAAGCCACCAACAGCGACATTGCGATGAAGTGCACATGCCGTGCGGTGTCATAGCCGCCCAACAATTCACGCAGCAGCGGGAACTGCACGGATTTCCACAACACCAGCCCGGAAACCACCAGCAGCGCTATGTCGACCATCACGAACAGGTAGGCCACCCGTTGCACCTGGTTGTAATGACTCAGGTCGGCATGCCCCAGCCGCCCTCGCAACGCTGCCCACAGGTCATGCACGACACCTTTGGGCGAGACCGGAAAAAAGCGCCGCGACAGACGGCCACTGGCGATGTTGATGATCAGGTAGATGAGGCCGTTGAACGCCAGGAACCACATCGCCGCGAAATGCCACTGCAGCGCGCCGCCAAGCCAGCCGCCCAGGGTGATCGACTTGGGAAAACTGAAATCGTATAGGGGTGAGGCGTTATAGATTCGCCAGCCGCTGGTGACCATCACCAGCACCGCCAGGGCGTTCAGCCAATGGGTCAGCCGCAGCCAGCGCGGATGAGTGTTGACCGTGGGTGGAGCAGGTAATGGCGACATGTCGGGCTCCCGGCGGTTGATCGATGGGGCCAAGTATGGGGGCCTGAAGATCGCCAAATCCTCACGTAAAGTTAAATTAAACGTGATAATTACCCCCTCAAAACCTGTGGGAGCGAGCCTGCTCGCGATGGCGGTAGATCAGTCAACATTGCTGTTGAATGTGATGCCGCCTTCGCGAGCAGGCTCGCTCCCACAGGTTTTGCGTAATTGTGGTTAAAATGCCGCCCCCTCAAATTGCCGACCCAGCCCGATGAACTCAGACGCCCTCTGCACCCTGCACGCCCATTTGCTGACCGCCCTGGCAACGCCCCCCGCAGAAACCCGCCGGCTGTTCCACGGCCGTGGTCGTTGCTGGCCGGGGCTGGAGCAACTGACGGTGGACTGGCTGCAAGGCGTTGTGCTGGTGTCGTTATTCAAGGAACCTGAAGCGGCGCAACTGGAGGCGTTGAAACAGCAGCTGCTGGCGCTCACGCAGGCGCCCGCCTGGGAACAATCGGGTGCGCGCACCTTGCTGTTGCAACACCGCTATTTGCTGCAAAGCACCACCGAGTGGTTAGTGGGCGATGAGATCGACGAGCTGACGATCACCGAGGGAGGCCTGCAGTATCGGGTGGACCTGGGCCGCAAACAGAACACCGGCTTGTTCCTCGACATGCGTTACGGTCGCGACTGGGTGCGGGCGAATGCCGTGGGCAAGCGGGTGTTGAACCTGTTTGCCTACACCTGCGGGTTCTCGGTGGCGGCCATCGAAGGCGGCGCGACCCAGGTGGTCAACCTGGACATGTCCAGCCCGGCCTTGAGCCGTGGCCGCGACAATCACCGGCTCAACGGGCATGACTTGAGCAAGGTAAGTTTTCTCGGCCATGACCTGTTCAAGTCATGGGGCAAGGTGATCGGCAAGGGCCCTTACGACCTGGTGATCATCGACCCGCCATCCTTTCAGAAAAGCAGCTTCCTGCTGACCAAGGACTACCAGCGCGTGCTGCGCCGCCTGCCGGAATTGCTTGGCCCGCAAGGCACTGTGCTGGCCTGCATGAACGACCCGGCCTTCGGTGCGGACTTCCTCATCGACGGCGTCACCCGTGAAGCACCGAGCCTGCGTTTTGTGCAACGGCTGGACAATCCGCCAGAGTTTCCTGACGCGGATGTCGAATGCGGGTTGAAGGCATTGGTGTTCACCCTCGGGGATTGAGTTCTGCGCTCCGGTTGTTCATGACGGTGAATGCCATCCGGAATGCGATCTGTAGCAGCTGGCGCAGCCTGCGTTCGGCGGCGAAGCCGTCGTGAAATCAGCCGACGCGGTGCATCAGAAATACCTCGTGCACAGGTTTCACGACGGCTGCGCCGCCGAACGCAGGCTGCGCCAGCTGCTACAGGAAGCGTGTTTATTTTGTCTGGGATTTGCGGTGATTGTGCCGGCCTCTTCGCGAGCAGGCTCGCTCCCACAGGGGGGGCCGGGGGATTCGACTAGTGGTACTTGAGTGTAAAACCGCAACTTTCTACGATGGATTTACGCAGCCACTTGTTGACTCAAGCCGTTGCGTAAGTGGTGAGTGATCTGAACCCCTATCAAGCTCATCACTTGTTTCACGCGCATCTTGAGCCTCAGGGCTCCACTTCCTCCCCATCAGAGAGCGTTGAGGCTCTTTTTTAATCACACGACGTCCAGACACCCAAAAGCCCGGCACTGGCCGGGCTCCTGTGGGAGCGAGCCTGCTCGCGAAGGCGGTGTGTCAGTCGAATCAATGTTGAATGCCAGGCCCCCTTCGCGAGCAGGCTCGCTCCCACCTTTTTAACCGAGTGCACCCAAGCGTTCGCGGACAAATTCATTGGCCTTGCGCGTCATCTGGTCCAGATGCCGGTCACGCTGTTTTTCCGCATCGAGCATCGCCCGCTTGCCGTGCTTTTGCAGCAGGTACGTATGAATCTGCCGCACCTCCAGCGAGCTGTAGATCGAGGCGACATCCAACAGCCCCATCAAGCCGTCGGAGCCATGATCGCGGGTATTCATCAACACCTGAGTCCCGCGCACGCCCACGACCTGAAACCCCATCGACTCAAACCAGGAGACCTTGGCAACCGCGCACGTCAGCTCGGCGTGCGGGTAGCGGCCAACCATTTCCCGTAGCAGGCGCCGCGCGATGCCCTGCCGCCGATGGCCGGCCTGCACCGCCATGTAGGCCACGCCACACGCCTCGGGATCGTCCTTGATGGGCAGGAACAGCAAAAAGCCGACGACCGTGTCCGGATCGTCGACGTCCGTCGCGACCAGCAATTCCACGGCAATCCCTTTTGCCCCGTTCAACGCCTCCAGATAGAGATGAACCTCATAGCCAATCGCGTACTGGTACACGTTGTACAACAGGTTGCTCGGCGGGATGGCGACCATACTGATGTCGGTCAGGTTGTCGACGACCATCTGCAGGATCTGGCTGTTGAGGTGTTCGGGGCACGGCGTTTTGAAATGGGTGATCTGGGGCATTGTGGCTCTGACGTTGAGTGCGGACGTGCCAATCATAACGTGCTGGCGCTTCCCGTGCGCGAAGGCGATTCATGAGCAGGACACATAACTCTATAGCCGAAAAACGCAAAAACCTTCAGCGCCCATAAGGGTCACTATTTCTGGTAACCAACGCCGGCTCCGCATAGGAATCGAACCAATGGACGACCGTGACCTGACATCGATATCCAGACGTAAATTCCTGATTGTCGGTGCCGTTACTGCGACGGCGCTGGCGCTTCCCCCGTTCATCTGCGCGCAAGCCTCTGCGGCCAATGCCGCGCGCCCCATCAAATCGAAGCTGTCGATCACTGTGAACGGCCAAGATCGCGCGCTGGAGGTCGACACCCGCACCACACTGCTCGATGCGCTACGCGAGAACCTGCAGCTCACCGGCAGCAAAAAAGGCTGTGACCACGGTCAGTGCGGCGCCTGCACGGTGATTGCCGATGGCCGGCGCATCAATGCCTGCCTGACGCTGGCGGTGATGCACGAAGGCTCGAAGGTCACCACCATTGAAGGGTTGGGAACGCCGGGAAAACTTCATCCGATGCAGGCTGCGTTCATCAAGCACGACAGCTATCAATGCGGGTATTGCACGCCGGGGCAGATCTGCTCTGCGGTCGCGGTGCTGGAGGAAATCCGCAACGGCATTCCAAGCCATGCCAGCCCCAGTCTTACCGAACAGCCCCAGCTGATCGCCAGCGAACTCCAGGAGCGCATGAGCGGCAATATCTGCCGCTGCGGTGCGTATTCCAACATCATCGAGGCGATCACCGAAGTCGCGGAGGCCAGCGCATGAGGCCCTTTACCTATTTACGCGCCCAATCCCCTGCCGAAGCCGCAACGCTGGCCGCACAGGACAACGGCTCACGGTTCATTGCGGGCGGCACCAATCTGCTGGACCTGATGAAGCTCGAGATCGAAACGCCGACCCAACTCATCGACGTCAACGGCCTCGCACTGGACCGGATCGAAGCCACGCCGGAAGGCGGCTTGAGAATCGGCGCATTGGTCAGAAACACCGACCTCGCGGCCGACGCACGCATCAGAAAGGATTACGGCTTGCTCTCCCGCGCCCTGCTCGCGGGCGCTTCCGGCCAGTTGCGCAACATGGCCACAACGGCAGGCAATCTGCTGCAACGCACCCGTTGCCCTTACTTCTATGACACAAATCAAGCGTGCAACAAACGCCAGCCTGGCAGCGGCTGTTCCGCCATCAATGGCTTCAGTCGGCCGCTGGGCATCATCGGTGTGAGCGATGCCTGCATCGCTACGCACCCCAGCGATATGGCGGTGGCGATGCGTGCCCTGGATGCGCAAATTGAAACGGTACGACCCGACGGCACCACACGCGTCATTCCGATGGCGGACTTGCATCGCCTGCCCGGCCATACGCCGAATATCGAAACCACCTTGGCCGCGCACGAGTTGATTACGGCTGTCACACTCCCGGCACCGCTCGGCGGCACGCACATTTACCAGAAGGTGCGTGACCGCGCGTCTTACGCGTTCGCCCTGATTGCCGTCGGCGCCGTGATTCAGCGGGACGGCTCAGGCCGTGTTGCGCTGGGCGGCGTCGCGCCCAAGCCCTGGCGTGTGGAGTCTGCCGAGTCGGCGATGGCGCAAGGCGCAAAGGCGGTCACGGAACAGTTGCTCGCCGGCGCCACCCCGACCCCTGAAAACGCATTTAAACTGACCCTGGTCGAGCGCACGCTCGCTTCGCTGATGACGCAAGCGAGGGCTCAGGCATGAAATTCGACACGCCCGCCACGGCCAATCCCATCGATCAGATGAAAGTAGTCGGTAAGCCCACGACCCGTATCGAAGGGCCGTTAAAGACCACCGGCACTGCGCCCTACGCGTATGAGCACCACGATGCCGTACCGAATCAGGCGTATGGCGTGGTGGTCGGCTCGGCCATCGCCAAAGGGAGCATCAGCTCCATGGCGCTGGACGCTGCCAAAGCCGCGCCGGGGGTGATCGCGATTGTCACGGCGGCAAATGCCGGCCCACTCGGCCAAGGCAAATACAACACCGCAAAACTGCTTGCAGGCCCCGACATTCAGCATTACCACCAGGCAGTTGCATTGGTGGTGGCCGAAACGTTCGAACAGGCTAGAGCCGCTGCTGAATTGGTCACCGTCAATTATGCTGCCGCAGAGGGCGCCTTCAATCTTGCCAGCACCCGCGAATCGGCGGCGCCAACCACCGAAATGCCAGACGTCACCCATGGCGATTTTGCCGGTGCGTTCGCGTCAGCACCCGTGCAACTGGACGAGACCTACACCACCCCCGATCAGGCCCACGCGATGATGGAACCCTTCGCCTCGATGGCCTCATGGGACGGCGACCAACTGACGGTGTGGACGTCCAACCAAATGATCGACTGGTCTGTCAGCGATCTGGCGACCACCCTCGGCATACCGAAGCAAAACGTGCGGTTGATTTCGCCCTACATTGGCGGTGGCTTTGGCGGCAAGCTGTTCATCCGGGCGGACGCCGTGCTCGCAGCCCTCGGCGCGCGCCTGGCCGGCAGGCCGGTGAAAGTCGCACTGGCGCGCCCAATGATGTTCAACAACAGCACCCACCGCCCGGCAACCATCCAACGCATCCGCATCGGTGCCACGCGCGACGGCAAGATGACCGCCATCGGCCACGAAAGCTGGTCCGGCGATTTGCCCGGAGGCAAAGTCGAGCGGGCCGCGCAACCGAGCAAACTGTTGTATGCCGCCGAAAATCGACGGGTGACGATGCGCCTGTCGACGCTTGATTTGCCTGAAGGCAATGCCATGCGCGCACCGGGTGAAGCCCCCGGCCTGATGGCGCTGGAAATCGCCATGGACGAGATGGCGGAAAAACTCAAACTCGACCCCATCGAGTTTCGGATTCTCAATGACACGCAGGTCGATCCGACCCACCCTGACCGGCCTTTTTCAACGCGGCAAATGGTCGGATGCCTGCGCAACGGGGCCAACCGCTTTGGTTGGGACAAGCGTCATGCGCAACCGGGCACGCAGCGCGAAGGCCGCTGGCTGATCGGCATGGGCGTCGGTGTCGCGTTTCGCAATAACCTCCAGGTGAAATCCGGGGCACGCGTTCGGCTGGATGATCAGGGAACCGTGACGGTGGAAACCGACATGACCGACATCGGCACCGGAAGTTACACGATCATCGGCCAGACGGCGGCGGAAATGATGGGCGTGCCACTCGAAAAAGTCGTCGTGCGCCTGGGTGATTCACACTTTCCTGTGTCGTCCGGATCCGGTGGGCAGTTCGGCGCCAACTGTTCGACGGCAGGCGTGTATGCAGCCTGCGTCAAGCTCCGCGAGGCGGTTGCGCAGCGCCTGGGCGTCAGTGCCGACGAAGCGGTGTTCATCGACGGTGAAGTGCGTGTCGGCGGGAAAATAGTGCCATTGGGCAGCGCCGCGCAAGGCGGGGAGATCGTCGCCGAAGACGCCATCGAGTTCGCTGAACTGAGCAATAAGTACCAGCAATCCACCTTCGGCGCGCACTTTGTCGAAGTCGCTGTTGACGTCGCGACGGGAGAAACCCGCGTGCGACGGATGCTGGCCGTGTGCGCGTCCGGGCGCATTCTCAACCCGATCTCGGCGCGCAGTCAGGTGATTGGTGCGATGACAATGGGGGTCGGTGCGGCATTGATGGAGGCGTTGGTGGTGGACCAGCGCCAGGGCTTCTTCGTCAATCACGATCTGGCGGGGTATGAAGTACCGGTGCACGCGGACATCCCGCATCAGGAAGTGATTTTCCTCGATGAAATCGACCCGATGTCATCACCAATGAAAGCCAAAGGTGTCGGGGAGTTGGGGCTTTGTGGTGTCAGCGCGGCCATTGCCAATGCGATCTATAACGCCACAGGTGCGCGCGTTCGCGACTACCCGATCACACTGGACAAGATCCTGGATAAATTACCGCCGATGATGTGAATGACTCGCGCCCGCAATCCGATTGGATTTCGGGCGCGTATCCGTTATTGGGCGATAGCGTATTCCTGATCGCCAACCTGCTCCAACCAGTCGACTACTTTGCCGTCCTGCACTTCGGCGATGGCGATGTGGGTCATGGCCGTCGTGGACGTGGCGCCGTGCCAATGTTTCACATGAGGTGGAATCCACACGGTGTCGCCCGGTTTAATCACTTGAGCGGGTTGACCAGACTGCTGTACCCAGCCGGTGCCTGCGGTGACGATCAACGTCTGCCCCAACGGATGCGTATGCCACGCGGTGCGGGCGCCGGGTTCGAAGGTGACCGTGGCGCCGCTGACCGCCGCCGGCTCCGAGCCTTTGAATGGCGCATCGACACGCACGGTGCCGGTGAAATAGTCGGCGGGGCCTTTCATCGAAGGTTGGGAACCGTTGGGGGTCACTGTCAGCATCGGGGTCTCCTGAGCCTGTGAATCGAAGGCCAGTAGCGAAAGCGAGAGCGCTATGGCTGTAAGGTTCTTCATGGCTGTTCTCGGTAAGTAAAGTGCAATCCCCTTCAATTTACCCGCTGCTCACTCCTCTGATTAGCCGCTAGAATCAGTTAATACCTATGAGGGAGGCTCATGAATGCTTCGGGAAAACGCCAATGATCTGCTCGCCTTCCTCGCGGTTGCGCGGGAGCGAAGTTTTACCAAGGCGGCCGGTAAGCTCGGTGTTTCCCAGTCGGCGCTGAGCCATACGATTCGCGGCCTGGAAGCGCGATTGGGACTGCGCCTGCTGACGCGCACGACACGCAGCGTGTCGCCCACCGAGGCCGGTCAGCGTCTGCTGGAAACGGTTGGCCCGCACTTCGAAGAAATCGAGATCGAACTGGCCGAGCTGAGTGTTCTGCGCGACAAACCGGCGGGTAAAATCCGCCTCAATGCAACGGACCATGCGCTGGAGTTCATCCTCTGGCCAGCGTTGAAACCCTTTCTGGCGCAGTACCCGGACATCTCGGTGGAGGTGTGTTGCGACTACAGCTTTGTCGACATCGCCGCCGAGGGGTTCGATGCCGGTGTGCGTTTGGGCGAGGACGTGGCGCAGGGCATGATCGCGACCCGTATCGGGCCGGACATGCGCATGCGGGTGGTGGGCTCCCCGGCGTACTTTGCCAACCGCTCGAAACCGCTGACGCCGCGCGACCTCACGGAGCACTCGTGCAATAACCTGCGGCTGCCCACCCACGGCGGCTTGTACACCTGGGAGTTTAAAAAGGCTCAGGAAAGCCTGAATGTCCGGGTGTCGGGACAGGTCACGTTTAACGGTGTGTACCAGCTCCTGCACGCAGCACTCGACGGTTTCGGCTTGAGCTACATCCCGGAAGATCTGGTCGCCGCGCACATTGCAACCGGTCGACTGGTGCCAGTGCTTGAGGACTGGTGTGCACCGTTTTCCGGGTTCCACCTGTATTACCCCAGCCGGCGCCAGGCCTCGCCCGCGTTTGCGCTGCTGCTGGATGCGCTGCGTTATCGCACCTGAAACCGCCCCGGCCTCTTCGCGAGCAGGCTCGCTCCCACAGGGGATTTGCGTCAATCACAAATCCAGTGTGGGAGTGAGCCTGCTCGCGAAGGCCCGCTCCGAGGCTGCGGGCTCTTGCTGTTCCTGACAAAAATTTCATTTTCCTCACGATGGATATTTTCCCTTTCGCGCGTTCAACTCTTCAGGAGCATTCACTTTCGGATGCAGGCTTGAGGAGTTGTCATGCAATTTGTGCGTTCCCTGATCAATGTGCGGCACATTCTGCTCGTCCCGTTGGCGCTTGCCGCTTTATCGAGCACGCCAGTCTTTGCTCAGACCGAAATCATCGTCCAGCAAGCGCCGCCCCCCATGCGGGCGGAGATGATGCCCCCGGGACGTCCCGGTTATGCCTGGGATCAAGGCCATTGGCGCTGGGACGGTCGCGGTTATGCCTGGGTGCCCGGTCACTGGCAGCCGGTGATGCACGGCGCGCGCTGGAAACCGGGGCATTGGCAAGCACACGGGCCGAACTGGCGCTGGGTCGAAGGGCATTGGGTGAGGTGAGTCGCGCCCCGGCCGATGTGGACTCGGGGCACTGGAGTCTTGAATAGCAGGGCACGCTAGCGTTGCGGCGCAACCATTCGAAACCGGATATTGATGTCGTCGGAAACAACGCTATCGGCCCATTCACCTTCGCCGACTTTGAAGTCGCTACGCTTGAGCGTTAGCTGGCCATCGAAGATACCAATGGCGTTCGCCGCCTTCAGGAGGACCGGAACGGCTACTTCACGGGTTACACCTCTGAGTGTGAGTTTGCCGGTGATCGTGTAATGGTTTTTGCCTTGGGCTTTTACACCGGTCGATTCAAACGTCGCCACCGGATACGTTGCCGTGTCGAACCACGCTGGCTTTTGCAGCTCTGTGTTGGCCTGTTCACTGCCGGCATTGATGCTGTCGAGCTCAATGCTGAGCGCGGCATGGGCCGCTTCGGGGTTCGCCGTGTCGAAATCAAGCGTGGCGTTGAACTTGCCGAACGTGCCATACACCCGTGAGCTGAACTGGTTATAGGTGAAGGAGATCGTGCTGGCAGTTTCATTCACCCGCGTGTATTCCACCGCGTGGGCACAGGGCAAGAAGCCGACAGTGAGCGCGGCGGCCAACACAGCGAGCCGAGGGAATCGAGGATTCATGGGATTGTCCGGTCGGGGCTACCGTCAAGAGCTGAGGCGCCCGCACACACGGGCCAGCGATAGATGGACTTAAGCAAAGAACGGCTCTTTATTCCACCCCCCCGCCGAGACTTCCTACCCTCTGTCGGCGCCGGCGATGGAGTGTCAGTCGACATCAATGCAGCTGACACACCATCGCGAGCGAGCTCGCTCCTACACGTCTCGGGTCCGATCCAGCAGCCTTATCCATCGGTTGTGCCGGTGTCCGACATCCAACACCTGCGCCTACACCAACCGCTCGATTTTCTGATGTTGCCAAACCCATTTGTAGTACAGCGTTTGCAATACCAGCATCCCCAGGTAAGCCACCGGAAACGCCATCCACACACCCTGCAACCCGAACTGCTGGTCCAGCACATACGCCACGGGCAATTGCACCAGTACCACACAAACAATCGAAACGGCCATCGGCACCATCACCGTGCCACTGGCGCGCATGATGCCGCCGATGATCGCCTGGAAGCCAAACACCAACATGCTCCAAAGCATGATGTGCAGCAGGTGCTCCGCCATCGCCCGGGTGGAATCCTCCGTGAGGAACAACCCCAGCAACCAGTGCGACAACCCATAACCCAACAGCACCAACCCGCCGGTCAGACACACATTGATCATCAGCCCCGTGCGCAGGATCAGCGCCAAGCGTTCAAGGCGCCCTGCCCCGATGGCCTGAGCACCGAGAATCGACGCCGTGATCGCAATCGACAACGCCGGAAACTGCACGTAATTGACGATCTGCGTCACCGCGCCATAGGCCGCCGTCGCCTGAGAGCCGTGCTGATTCACCAACGCCAGAATCACCAACTCCGACAATGACAACACCACCATCTGCAACCCGGTCGGCAAGCCGATGCGCAGCACTTTGCCGAGAATCAACCCATCCAGCCGCATCGCCGCCAACATCTCCCGATCCGGCGCCAAGGGATGGCCCTTGCGAATCAACCGCCAGGCCAGCCAGCCCATTGCCGACAAGTTGCCCGCCAACCCGGCATACGCCGCACTTTGAATCCCCATCATCGGCAGCCCGAACCAACCGCGAATCAACGCCGGCGTCAGCGCCAGCCCGATACACGTCGACACCACCAGCGCCACCAGCGGCGACACTGTATCGCTCACCCCGCGCAACAGCTGGGTAAACAGCACGTACACCAACAAAGACGGCATGATCCACATCATCACGTGGGCGTAGGACACAGCGTCGTCGAGTACGTCTGCCGGCGTTCCCAGGCCTTGCAAGGCGGCTCTTGCGAACACGCTACCCAATACCGCAGCCACCAGACCGATGATTGCCCCCAGCAGCAAGGTGGTTGCGGCGATGGCTTTCACCAAATGCGGTTCCCGCGCGCCCCAGGCTTGGCCGATGAGCACACCCGCACCCGAGCCGAGGCCGATGATCAGGGCGATGAAGAAAAATACGATGGGGAACATGCCCGATACGGCTGCCAGGGCTTGGGTGCCGAGCATTTGGCCGATATAGATGCTGTTGACGGTGCCCGTCATGGATTGGAGGAAATTGGAGAGGACCATGGGGGCGAGGAAAAGGAGGTAGGTTTTCCAGAGGGGGTGTTGGGTGGTCGGGGTTTGCATTGGGTGGACGTCCAGCTCGGCTGCGGGGATGGGATTCTAGAGGATAGCGTCAGCGACAATAAACAAGTGTAGGAGCGAGCTTGCTCGCGATGGACGTTAACGATACCGCGTGTTTTCTAAATAAACGCGCCGCTCTTGAGTCCATCGCGAGCAAGCTCGCTCCTACACGTTAGCCTTTTACAGGCTTTGACGACGAACCCCGTCCCTGCGCAGCGGTCAAAGCAGGTGATGGCACCGCCGATGATCAAAACTGCTAGTTGCTTCATTCAAGGGCGAAGCCAGTTGTTCACACACTTTAGGGTGCGCCGGATAATTTCCAGTAGGCTCTTCTGCCGGGGACAGACACTGACTGCTGCTCACATCCAATGCTCCCGAATTGGAGTACGAAAATGACTCAGTCAATGCGCTTTTTCCTATCGATCATCCTCGCGACGGCCTCACTGGCGTCGGCGAGTTTTCTCAACACTGCGGGAGCGGCAACCGCCGAGGATCTGAATAGCGAATCTCACCTGGCGTTGCAACGGCTCTACAAAGCCATACCCGCTGCCGAAGCCATGTCACACAAAGCCAAGGCGATACTTGTCTTCCCGAAAATCATCAAGGCGGGCCTCGTGTTTGGTGGTAGCTATGGCGAAGGCGAATTGTTGGAAGGCAAGACCGTAGACGGTTACTACAACTCCGTAACCGGGTCATGGGGGCTGCAGGCAGGCGCCCAGTCGTACGGCTACGCGGTATTCCTGATGACCGACAAAGCCCTGAAGTACATTCGCGAAACCAAGGGTTGGGAAATCGGCGTAGGCCCCACAGTTGTCGTGTTGGATGAAGGGGCCGCGAAGAACCTGTCCAGCTCCACGCTGAAGGACGAAGCCTACGCGTTCATTTTCGACCAGGAGGGGTTAATGGCTGGGGTCAGCATCGAAGGAACGAAGATTTCCCTGATCAAGCGCTAAGACCGGCCGTCTGGCGCACGGATGCGCCAGTCAACAACAGTGCCGGACAGTGCCGCCAAGGATAAAGGCGACAAATCCATTTGCGGATTGAACCGCCCCCTTTTTGCTGAAAAATCAGGAGGTGAACAATGAGCAAACAACCTCAACCCCGCAGCCGTTCCAACCCTCAGCCCAGATCGCGCCCGGTTGTGCCCGACCTGCCCGGCAAAACCGGCAACGAGTCCGGGAGCTTACGCGGTAACTATCCGCCGAAGAAATCGAAGTGAGTTCAGCGTACGGCAGGCTTTGCGGTTGAGACTGTTGTGCTTCCCTGTCAGCCGTTATAGAGGATCAGCGGGATTTCTAGATACCGATATGCCGGCTTTACTCAACCCTTTGGCGTTGTGATCCCCAGGCGTCGAGGTCGCGATTGCGCGGGCTTTGGTCAAGCCGTGAGTATCTTTGGAATGGGCGATGCCTGAAGTCGTCGAGCCATGACCGCGATCACTTTTGCGATCACCGCCGTAGTGATGTCCGCTTACACCATGGTCGCGAACAGCCTTGCCCACATGATCATGATCGCTGGCCAGTCCATTGCCGTGGCCATTACCGTCAGAGTCGCCGGCGTGACTTGAACCGCTGTGACCGGCGCCTATACCGCCGCCATGGCCACCGCCATTACCCCCTCCGTTGCCTCCCCCATTACCACCACCACCACCACCACCACCACCACCACCGTCCTTCGCAAAGGCGGAGTTCATGATGGACAGATCAGCAGGGAGTAACGGGGCGGCCGCAAGCATCAGGGCGCATGACATTACAGCAATGAGACTCTTATTCTTTAAAAGCATGATTGCTTCCGTAAGGTTGATATCGCGGACTTATGACGCTTTAAGCCCCGGACAGTTCAAGTCCTGCGACTAACGGAATGCAGTGCGCATTAACCCAATCAATACACCGCCAGAGGTGGCGAACCCTATCTTTCCCCTGCGTGCCCGTGAAGGCAGCGTGCTGAACGATGCCGGCACCATGGCCCGCCGCCCGGACCTGGAAAGGTTGAGCCGATGCCTTCGAGCGACCCGGCGGTCGCTCGAAGGTGCTCTTGTTACTTCAGGTTGCCGCTGAGGAACTGCTGCAGGCGCTCGCTCTTGGGATTGCCCAATACGTCCTCGGGTGCGCCCTGCTCTTCCACGCGCCCTTGGTGCAGGAACAGCACCTGGTTCGACACTTTGCGGGCGAAGCTCATTTCGTGGGTCACCATGATCATGGTGCGGCCTTCTTCGGCCAGCCCCTGAATCACCTTGAGCACCTCGCCCACCAGCTCCGGGTCCAGGGCCGAAGTTGGTTCGTCGAACAGCATGATCTCCGGCTCCATGCTCAGGGCCCGGGCAATGGCGACGCGTTGCTGCTGGCCACCCGAGAGAAACGCCGGGTATTGATCGGCGACTCGGGCCGGCAGACCGACCTTATCCAGATACCGACGAGCGCGCTCTTCGGCATCCTTTTTGCTGACCCCCAGCACCCGGCGCGGGGCCATGGTGATGTTTTCCAGCACGGTCATGTGGCTCCACAGGTTGAAATGCTGGAACACCATCGCCAGGCGCGTGCGCAGGCGTTGCAGTTCATCAGCGTCGGCCACGCGCATGCCGTGGCGGTCATGGACCATGCGAATCGGCTGGTTGTCCAGGCTCATGGCGCCGTCGTTGGGCGTTTCCAGGAAGTTGATGCAACGCAGGAAGGTGCTTTTGCCCGAACCACTGGCGCCGATCAGGCTGATCACATCGCCGGTTTTGGCGTTCAGCGAAACACCCTTGAGGACTTCGTGGTTGCCGTAGCTTTTATGCAGGTTTTCAACGGTCAGTTTGTACATGTGCAAGCTTCCTGAATTAATGAGCCGGGCCGAGGAAAGACAGCCAGCGGCGTTCGGCCAGGCGGAACAAACCGACCAGAGAGAAAGTGACGGCCAGGTAGATGATTGCGGCGATACCGAACGACTGGAAGGTCAGGAAGGTTGCCGAGTTGGCGTCCCGGGCGACCTTGAGGATGTCCGGCACGGTGGCGGTAAAAGCCACGGTGGTCGAGTGCAGCATCAGGATCACTTCGTTGCTGTAGTACGGCAACGAGCGGCGCAGGGCCGATGGCATGATGATGTAGGCATACAGTTTCCAGCCGCGCAGGCCATAGGCCTTGGCCGCCTCGACTTCGCCGTGGTTCATGCTGCGGATCGCCCCGGCAAAGATTTCCGTGGTGTAGGCGCAGGTGTTCAGGGCAAAAGCCAGAATGGTGCAGTTCAACGCATCGCGGAAAAACGCATCAAGTAACGGCTGGGCACGGACCGCAGCAAAGCTGTAGATGCCGGTGTAGCAAATCAGCAACTGGATATACAGCGGCGTACCGCGAAACAGGTAGGTGTAGAACTGCACCGGCCAGCGCACCCAGACATTGGACGCCACCCGGGCAATCGACAACGGAATCGACATCACAAAGCCGAAGAAGATCGAGGCGCTGAGCAACCAGAGGGTCATGGCCAGCCCGGTGATGTGACTGCCGTCCTGGTAAAGGAACGGGCGCCAGTATTCCTGCAGAAGTTCGATCATCGCACAGCCTCCCGGGTGCCTGCGGCGTACACGATTTCCAGTCGGCGCAAGACGTAATTCGAAGCGGTGGTAATCACCAGGTAAATGAAGGCGGCCAGCACCAGGAAGAAGAACAGCTGATAGGAGCTCTTGCCCGCATCCTGGGCCACCTTGACCAGATCGGCCAAGCCGATGATCGAGACCAAGGCAGTGGCCTTGAGGATCACCATCCAGTTATTGCCAATGCCCGGCAGGGCAAAGCGCATCATCTGTGGGAACACCACGAAGCGAAAGCGCTGGGCGCGGGTCAGTCCGTAGGCGGTAGCCGCTTCCATCTGGCCGCGCGGTACGGCGAGGATCGCGCCGCGAAAGGTCTCGGTGAAATACGCCCCGTAGATGAAGCCCAGGGTAATGACCCCGGCACCGAACGGGTTGATCTCGATATAGTCCCAGCCCAGGGCTTCGGTCAGGCTGGTCAGCCAGGTTTGCAGGCTGTAGAAAATCAGCAGCATCAACACCAGGTCCGGCACGCCACGGATCAGCGTGGTGTAGGCCTGTGCCGGGACGCGTAGCAAAGCTGACTTGGAAAGCTTGGCACTGGCGCCGATCAGGCCGAGGCCCACGCTGACCAGCAAGCACAGGAAAGATAATTTGACAGTCATCCAGGAGCCTTGCAGCAACAGCGGGCCAAAGCCCTTAAGGCTGAAGCCGGACAGTCCCAGAATCTGCAGTAGGTTTTCGAACATTGCGCAGCCCTTTGGCAATCAAGAAAGCGCCCATCCGGGGATGGGCGCAGGGGCATTACTTGCCGCTGTAAAGGTTCAGGTCACCGAAGTGCTTCTGCTGCACGGCCGCGTAGGTGCCGTTGTCATGCAGCGCCTTGATGCCCTTGTCCAGCAGAGCCTTGAGCTCGGTGTTGCCTTTGGTGATGCCCACTGCGGTTTTCGCTGGCAGCAACTCGCTGTCGACCGGCTTGCTGACTTCAAAGTCGGCACCTTGCGGCGACTTCAAAAAGCCCAGTTCGGCTTGCAGCATGTCCTGGATCGAGGCATCGAGGCGGCCGGAGATCAAGTCGGCGTAGACCTGGTCCTGGTTGGCGTAGGCCTGGGTCTCGACACCGGCCTTGTCCAGTACGGCCTTGGCGTAGGCTTCCTGGATGGTGCCTTGCTCGTAACCGACCTTCTTGCCCTTGAGCGAGGCCGGATCGATGCCGATGGCAGTGCCTTTCTTGTACACCAGCGCGGTCGGGCCGGAGAACAGCTCGCTGGAGAAGTCGATGGCCTTCTCACGGGCAGGCGTTGCGGTCATGGAAGAGATCACGCCGTCGAACTTGTTGGCCTTGAGGCCCGGAATCATGCCGTCGAAATCGCTTTCAACCCATTTGCACTTGACCTTCAGCTCAGCGCAGATCGCATTGCCCAGGTCGATGTCGAAGCCCACCAGGCTGCCATCGGCGGCCTTGGATTCGAAGGGCGCGTAGGATGGATCGACACCAAAACGCAGTTCCTTGTATTCCTTGGCCAGGGCAGAGCCGGCAGCCACACACAATGCCAATGCAGAAAGGGTCAGAAATGCTTTTTTCATTGTTTTTATTTCCAAGATCTATCGAAAGCGCTTGTGGCGCAATTGCAGGGGTACTGCGAAGTGAACGGTCTTATGCACACACGCTTACTTGTACAGACAAGCATATGCAATCGGCCGGCCAATTCGTTGCGTGGCCGCCCATGAAAGCGCACGAAGCCGCCTGGGATGGGGTTTGCACATAGTAAAGCGCAAGGATTGGAACAGCCGTGAGGTTGTTACCGCCGCTGGATTTTGTACGCGGTTGGGGTGTGCGGTAACAAAAAATGAGGAGACTCAGTCACCGACCTCAGGAAAATTCTGGCAGCTTCTTCGGTCGCCGATTCGGCGGCTCAGTATATGAAGAAGCGCAAACCAATGAGATTTCACCTCGCCGCTGATCAGGAACTGCCGAGGCCAGAGCAGAACAGTTTCCGTGAAGCGTTTGGGTTCTTCAAGCAGGTCCGCTCACACTGGATGCGGCGCACTACACTGGTAATGTGAATTTTTAAACCTTCAAAAGTTAAGTTAATTTTATCCACTTGTAACATTTTGATCCGTATAATTCCCCCCGCCCATAACCCCATTTCAACCCACCAAAGGAGCGTCCGCCATGGACCCTGCCCATTCTCGGTGGGTCATGCATACAGAAGCCAGGCGTAATAAAGCCGAGCGTAGCGTTTGACCCGGCAATTTCCCTTGCTGATTTAACGTGCCGTTTCTGCTTCTGCCTTCAGTGTTCGTTTGCGTGACCTCACTTCGTTGTTTTACCAACCCTGAGTGTGCTGTGCTTTGACTGCGTACTGAGCAGATTTAGACGCGTGCGCTCAAGAAAGTGTTGGTTTGTGGTCATGAACCTTACTCAGAACGCTGTTGGAATCACTGAATATGAACAAAATATTCCGTCATTACATCCCGGCCACGACCCAGCGATTACTGCCCAATCGCTGGGACCTGGTCGCCTTGCCGCTCGTCATCGGCTTCTTGCTGTTTTTCTCGATTGCCGCACGGGAAACCTGGGCGCCGATGTCCACCTTGCAGGGTGACGTCATCTCACTCGACCCGGCCAGCCTGCCCGAATATGCGATGCGCACCACCCTGCGCATGCTCGCAGCGATGGCCGCGTCCCTGGTCTTTACCTTGCTCTACGGCACCCTGGCAGCCAAGAGCCGCCGGGCCGAGAAACTGTTGGTGCCGGTGCTGGACATCCTGCAATCGGTGCCGGTGCTGGGCTACATCTCGTTCACCGTGACGTTTTTTCTGCTGTTGTTTCCAGGGCGGGTGCTCGGCGCTGAATTCGCCGCCATTTTTGCCATCTTCACCAGCCAGGCCTGGAACATGACATTCAGCTTCTACCAGTCACTGCGCATGTTGCCCCGTGACCTGGAAGAAGTGGCCAGCAACCTTCAGCTCTCCGGCTGGCAAAAATTCTGGAAGCTCGACGTGCCGTTCGCCATTCCGGGACTGGTCTGGAACATGATGATGAGCATGTCCGGTGGCTGGTTCTTCGTGGTGGCCTCTGAAGCCATCACTGTCGGTGACAAGTCCGTCATGCTGCCGGGCGTGGGTTCGTACCTGGCTGTCGCTATCCAGCAGCAAGACCTGCATGCCGTGGGTTACGTGATCCTGGCGATGATCGCGGTCATCCTGATTTACGATCAGTTCCTGTTCCGGCCACTGGTGGCGTGGGCCGACAAGTTCCGCATGGAAAACACCGCCTCCCAGGCCGGCGCGCCGGAGTCATGGGTGTTGAAATTGATCCAGCGCACCCGCATGGTCCAGCGCATCTTGCGCCCCATCACCCGCACCGTCAGCCGAATCGGCAATCGCCGCTTCAGCCTGCCGCGCTCACCCCGTAGCGCCGCGCCATCGAACCCGGCCACTTCACGGCTGATCGATTGGGTATGGGGCGCGCTGATTGCCCTATTGACCCTCTATACGCTGTACCACATCGCCCTCTACATGAGCAGCGAAGTGACACTCGGCGAGGTCGGTCACGTGCTCGGCATGGGGCTGATTACCCTGCTGCGTGTGGTGCTGTTGATTGCCGTGGCCTCGCTGATCTGGGTGCCGCTGGGCGTGATGATCGGTTTGCGTCCGCACCTGGCAGAAAAAATCCAACCATTGGCGCAGTTCCTCGCGGCCTTCCCCGCCAACCTGCTGTTCCCGGTGTTTGTCATCGTGATCCTGCGTTACCAGTTGAACCCGGACATCTGGCTGAGCCCGCTGATCGTGCTGGGGACGCAGTGGTACATTTTGTTCAACGTGATTGCGGGTGCCAGCGCGTTCCCGAACGACTTCCGCGAAGCGGCGGCCAACTTTCGCATTCGCGGCTGGCTGTGGTGGCGCAAAGTCATGCTGCCGGGCATCTTCCCGTATTACGTGACCGGCGCGATTACTGCCTCTGGCGGCGCGTGGAACGCCAGTATCGTTTCCGAATTCGTTTCATGGGGACAGGACAAGGTCGTGGCACACGGCCTGGGCGCTTACATCGCCCAGAACACGGCCGCCGGGGACTTCCCTAAAATCACCCTGGGTGTGGTGGTAATGTCGCTCTTTGTCGTGGCCTTCAATCGTGCGGTATGGCGGCCGATGTACGCCATTGCTGAAAACAAACTCCGTCTCAATTAACGGGATTCGATGTCATGAATACCTTTACAGAACACACACAGGCATCCCCCGAAATCTACGCGCTGAACAACGTGAGCCGGGCGTTTGGCAAGGGCAAGGACGAGTTGCAGGTGCTCAGCGATGTTGACCTGACCCTGCGCGAAGGCGAGATCGTGGGCATGCTGGGACGCTCCGGATCGGGCAAATCCACCTTGCTGCGAATTATTGCCGGCCTGATACCGCCAACGTCGGGTGAGGTCCGGTACAACGGTGCCCTGCTCACCGGGCCGGCCGAAGGTGTGGCGATGGTCTTTCAGACCTTTGCGCTGTTCCCTTGGCTGACCGTTCTCGAAAACGTAGAGGCAGGCCTTCAGGCACTACAGGTCGAACGCAAGGCCGCCCGCAAGCGTGCGCTGGCGGCGATCGACCTGATCGGCCTCGATGGTTTCGAAAACGCCTATCCGCGGGAATTGTCCGGCGGTATGCGGCAACGGGTCGGCTTTGCCCGCGCCCTGGTGGTGAACCCAACCCTGCTGTTGATGGATGAGCCGTTCTCCGCACTGGACGTGCTGACCGCTGAAACCCTGCGCACCGACCTGCTGGACTTGTGGAGCGGTGAACAACTGCCGATCAAATCCATCCTGATCGTGACTCACAACATCGAAGAAGCCGTTTTGATGTGCGACCGCATCCTGGTCCTGTCATCAAACCCCGGGCGGGTCGTCGCCGAAATCAAAGTGCCTTTCGAGCATCCACGTAACCGACTGGACCCCACCTTTCGGCAAATGGTCGACGACATCTATGCCTTGATGACAGACCGCCGCCGCGCCGACGCCAGCACCGGCAAAGCCGAACTGAAAATGGGCAGCCCGCTGCCGGAAGTCTCCACCAACCTCATCGCCGGCCTGATCGAAACCCTGGCAGCCGAACCCTATAACGGTGAGGCAGGCCTGCCCGACGTTGCAGAACGGCGCTTGCTGGAAGTGGACGACCTGTTCCCGGTCGCTGAAATGCTGGAGCACCTGGGTTTCGCCGAGCTCAAGGGCGCCGACATCACCCTCACCGAGGCCGGCAAGCTATTCGCTGACTATGGCACCCAAGAACGCAAAGCCCTCTTTGCCGAACACTTGGTCAAACACGTGCCACTGGCTGCCCGCATTCGACAGGTTTTGCAGGAACGAAACGGCCACCGCGCGCCGCGAGTGCGTTTCGAGCAGGAATTGGAAGACTCACTGACCGATGCGTTTGTGGAAAAAACATTGGAGAGCGTGATCACCTGGGGGCGATACGCTGAAATTTTCTCCTATGACGACCATACCGAGACCTTCAGCCTGGAAGATGTTGAAGGCAGCCTATAGCCCTTAACGCGCCATAGGGTGACCATCCAGACAGGGTACATCTGTGCCCTGTTTCGTTGGTCTCCTGATCGACTTCTAAATGTTCTCTGCAATTCCCGCGATCAAACCATCCTACCCGCCTGAGCTTGCGCCATTCGCGCCCCCACCTCGCCAGCATCGGTTCTGTCGTCCTGCCAGAGATCGCGGTGTGGCAGTTGCACCTGCCACGTAGAGCAGATTATCGAGGCAAAGGCAGTGCTGTGGTGTACTTGATCTGCTCCATGGCAAAGCTTGATGTGATGTTGGAAAGTCCGTCGACGCTCGTGATCAGCTTCTTGTAGAACGTGTCATAGGCAGCAATGTCGCTGACCACCACGTGCAACATGTAGTCCCAATCCCCCGACATCCGATAGAACGCCATGACTTCCTCGAACTGCGACACGGTCTTGGCGAAAGTATCCAGCCAGACCTTGTCATGACGCTGTGTCTTGACCTGCA
Organism: Pseudomonas sp. ASL7; assembly: GCF_056680375.1. Taxonomy (NCBI): domain Bacteria; kingdom Pseudomonadati; phylum Pseudomonadota; class Gammaproteobacteria; order Pseudomonadales; family Pseudomonadaceae; genus Pseudomonas; species Pseudomonas sp. ASL7. The sequence goes on from NZ_CM155279.1 coordinate 2,145,681, forward strand.
CCAGCACCGATAGCCCAAGGCCCAGCAGGACTGGGTCCAGCAGGGCCACTTTGGCCCGGATATAGCCCTCTTTCTCGAGCTTTTTTATCCGCTTCCAGCAGGGGGTCGTCGAAAGGTTGACGGCTTCGGCCAGATCTTTAATGGGCATGTCGGCATCGCGTTGCAGGAGCGAGAGGATATGGCGATCAAAACTATCCATTTTTTCTTCTTTTTTTATAGTACGTAGAAAATTTTTCTAAAAAATAGCTTAAGAGCTGAAGAAATGGAAATTTATTTTCGAGTGGGCGGCAGTAGGATTTACACCATAAAACACGGGCTCGGAGCCACTCAAATGAACAAGATCATCGCCCCTCTCGCCACGCCTCAGGCGATGGTCCTTATGCCGTTGACGCCTGCCGGGGCGAGGGAAACTCTGTGAACGAATGGATCCGTACAGCCATCAGCCGAATCTCCTGCGATCTGCTGCGCTCCGCCGACACCCACATCCACAAGCTGGAAGTTCCAGGGTTGAAGGGCATCGACATTTACCTCAAGGACGAGAGCACACATCCAACCGGCAGCCTCAAGCATCGACTGGCGCGCTCGCTCTTTCTGCATGCTATTTGCAGCGGCAAGATCCGTGAGGGTACTCATGTGGTCGAGGCTTCCTCGGGCAGCACCGCTGTGTCCGAAGCCTACTTCGCCAAACTGCTTGGCCTACGTTTCACCGCCGTCATGCCGCGCAACACCGCGAGCAAAAAAATAGAACAGGTCGAACTGCTCGGCGGGCACTGTTACTTCGTCGATCATTCGTCAGAGGTCTATGCCCAGGCGCAGCGCCTGGCGCGCGAAAGCGACGGGCACTATATGGACCAGTTCACCTACGCCGAGCGGGCAACAGACTGGCGCGGCAACAACAATATTGCCGACAGTATCTTCCAGCAAATGACCGGCGAGGCGCACCCCATTCCCCACGCGGTTGTCATGAGCGCAGGGACTGGCGGCACTACCGCCACCATCGGCCGCTACATCCGCTACAAGGGTCATGACACTCAACTGATCGTGGTGGACCCCGAGCACTCGGTTTTCTATGACAGCTATCGAACAGGCGACTCAAGTCTTACCGGCAGCAAAGGCAGTCGCATTGAAGGCATCGGTCGTCCCCAGGTCGAGCCGTCGTTCCTGCCAGACGTGATCGACGACATGCTCAAGATCCCCGACGCGGCCAGCATCGCCACCCTTTATTGGCTGGAGAAGGTACTCGGCAAGAAGGCCGGGGGTTCCACCGGTACCAACATGTGGGGTGTGCTGAAAGTCGCATCGCAGATGCAGGAGCAAGGCCTGCAGGGTTCTATCGTGACCCTGATGTGCGATAGCGGCGACCGCTATCTGGACACCTATTACGACCGCGACTGGGTCGCTCGCAACATCGGCGACATCACACCCTATGCGAAACAACTCGATCGCTACCTCTAATACACGCGAGTCATTGCTGACCATGAGCCAGAACAAAAGCAATTTTTCGACCCAAGTGATCCACGCCGGCGAACAGTCGACCTATGCCGACAATACAATTTTTCCGGCAATCGTCACGTCCAGTTCGTTCATCAAGCGCAGCCTCGATGACAACCCGGAATACGCCTACGGACGAGTGGGTAACCCAACCCGCCATGCCTATGAGAGCTGCGTTGCACAATTGGAAAACGGCTTCGGTGCCGTAGCCTGCGCCTCTGGCCTGGCTGCGACCGCCACCGTGCTTGAGCTACTGCCCAAGGATTCCCATGTGATCGTGATGGCGGGCGTCTACGGGGGCACTTTCCGCCTGATGGAAGACTACCGCAGCAAGACTTCCGGGCTCAGCACCACCTACGTCGATCTCAATGACCTTGAGGCACTGGCTGCCAGCCGTCGCGACAACACCCGGCTGATCTGGATCGAGACACCGACCAACCCTCTGTTGCAACTGGTGGACATCCCGTGTGTGACAGCGTTCGCCCGCGACCACGGCATCCTGACCTGCGTCGACAACACCTTCTGCTCACCCTGGAACCAGCGTCCTATCGAGTATGGCGTCGACCTGGTGATGCACTCGGCAAGTAAATACATCGGCGGGCACTCCGACCTGATCGGTGGTGTGGTAGTGGCCGCCGATGAGCCACTGTTCGCCCGCCTGCGCGGCATCAGCATGGCAATCGGAGCGGTCCAGGGCCCGTTCGACTGCTACCTCGCCCTGCGCGGGCTCAAGACCCTCGACGTACGCATGGAGCGCCAGTGCAGCAATGCGCTACAGATCGCCCGCTACCTCAGCGAGCACCCGCAGGTCGAGGCCGTGTACTACCCGGGGCTGGAAAGCCATCCGCAGCACGAACTGTGCAAACGCCAGATGCGTTCTGGCGGCGCGGTGGTTTCACTGATGCTCAAGGCCGACCGCAAGGCGATGGCACCCTTCATCGAGCAGCTGTCGATCTTTGTGCTGGCCGATTCCCTGGGCGGGGTGGAGAGCATGATCAACCACTCCTACAGCATGTCGCATAACTCGTTGAGCCATGAACAGAAAATCAGCCTGGGCATCGGCGAGAACCTGATCCGACTCTCCATCGGCCTGGAACATGTCGACGATCTGATCGCCGACTTGAATGCGGGCTTTGAGCGGCTACGCACGACCAACGTCGAATAACAAAAAAATCCCACTCCACCCACAAGAGGCTCACGAAGTCCACTGCACTGACGATTCAAAAAACTGGCGTTCCGTTTATCTAACAATAAGGTCTATAAAATGCAAACGAACCGCGTGCTCAAAAAACACTGGAAAACCGCAGTACTGGCACTGACGCTGGTCACCAGTTTCTCTGCTGCAGCTGATCAGCTAAGCGATATCAAGGCTAAGGGTGAGTTAGTCTGTGGTGTGCTCGGCACCGACGAGCCGTTCAGCTACATAAAGGACCCGGCGAGTCGCCAAATCGTCGGTTACGACGTCGACATGTGCAATGCCATTGCCGCGAACATCGGGGTGAAACCGGTGCTCAAGCAATTGACGGTTGCCGCACGCATTCCCGAATTGCAACAGGGCCGTGTCGACCTCCTGGCTGCCTCCTTGACCCATAACAAGGAGCGCGAGGCATTGATCAACTTCTCCCTTTCGACCTTCATTACCGGTCAGAAAGTCATGGTCAAGGCCGACAGCGGCATCAGCCAACTCGACCAATTGACTGGCAAGAAGATCTTGACGATCAAAGGCTCCACCATGGAGCAGAGCATCCGCTCGAAGATCGCTGACGCCCAGATCGTATCGTTCGACAGCAACCCTCAGGCCCTGCTCGCCCTGCAACAAGGCAAAGGCATGGGTTATGCCAACGATGAAACTTCATTGGCCGGCAACTTCGCCAAGCTGGGTGATGCGGCAAAAGATTTTCTGATTCTCCCGACGCCCCTGTCGAGCGAGCACATTGCGCTGGGCATGAGAAAAGGCGAACCCGCCTTCCAGGAGCAGGTGAACAAGACGCTGCGTGATCTGGAGACTTCCGGCAAGGCCGAGACGCTCTTCACCAAGTGGTTTGGCCCTGACAGCAACATGAAATTCGCCAGCCGCTCATTCAAGATCGAAACCGACAACATCAACTAACTTCATTGAGGGCCCGACCTTTGGTCGGGCCACGGGCCTATTTATGAATACGTTTGATTTGTCGGTCGTGCTCTCCGGGCAGTATCACGAGTGGCTCCTCAGTGGCTTCCTGCTGTCCATCCAACTCGCGTTGATCTCGCTGGCCATCGCCCTGCCGCTGGCAATCGTCATCGCTGTATTGCGCCTGGCCCCTTACGCGGCACTCCGGGGAATCGCGATCACCTATGTGGAAGCGATACGCAACGTCCCGCTGCTGGCACACATGCTGTTCTGGTATTTCGGCGCTCCGGAGCTGCTGCCAACCCCGATCAAGACATGGATCTACCAACACAATATCGAAGCGGTCAGTGCGGTTATCGCCCTGGTGCTGTACACCGCGGCTTATATGTCCGAAGACATCCGCAGCGGCTTGCGATCCATTCCCAAGGAACAAATGGAGGCTGGCCGGACCCTGGGCTTTGGCTTCATCAGCACCATGCGCCTGGTCATCCTCCCGCAGTCACTGCGGGTGACAGTGCCACCGTTGATTAGCCAGACACTTAACCTGTGGAAGAACACCAGCATCGCCATGGTGATCGGCGTCGCTGAAATGATGTATCAGGCCCAGCAGGTGGAAAGCTCTACATTCCGGGGTTTCGAATCGTACGCCGTTACCACGGCAGGTTATGTCGGCGTCTCGATCATCATCACGCTGCTGTCCAGCTGGTACCAGCAACGCTATCCCGTACGGAGTGCCTGACGATGCTAGATATCATCCAAAACTACGGGCTTTTCTACCTGATCGGCCAGTACCCGAACGGCCCCCTGGGTGGCTTGGCGATGACATTGATCCTGGCAGCGCTGGCTCTGGTAATGGCCTTCCCTGTCGGGGTATTGCTCGCGCTCTGCCGCATCAGCCCGTATGCACTGTTGCGCGTACCGGTCACAAGCGTGGTGTATGTGCTGCGTGGCACACCCTTGCTGATGGTGATCTTCTGGGCCTATTTCCTTCTGCCGACCCTGACCGGCCAACGCACCGAACAATTCGGCACCATGCTGGCGGCCCTGGTGATTTTTGATGGGGTCTACCTCGCAGAAATCATTCGCGCCGGGATTCTGGGGTTGCCTCGCGGGCAAATGGAAAGCTCTCGTTCACTCGGCTTTTCGTACCTTGCGACAATGCGGCTGGTCATCATGCCCCAGGCCTTTCGCAACATGCTGCCCTCACTGGTGAATCAGTTTGTCTCCACCATCAAGGAGACCTCGCTGGGCTACATCATCAGCCTCTCGGAAGTGTCGTTCGTCGCCTCCCAGATCAGCGCTCAGTTGCTCACCAAGCCGGTCCAGGTCTATGCCGTGCTCGGCCTCACTTACTTCGTCATGTGCTTCAGCTTGTCGCGCTTCGCCTTCTGGCTGGAAAGACGCCTCGCTGTCCGAACTGCAAAGGTTTAATCCCATGATCAAACTGAAAAACGTTAACAAGTGGTACGGCAACTACCATGCCCTGGCTGACATCAACGAAACCGTCGCCAAGGGTGAGGTGGTCGTGGTCTGCGGCCCGTCCGGCTCCGGAAAGTCGACGATGATTCGCACGCTCAATCGGCTGGAGGCTATCCAGAGCGGGAATATTTTCATCGATGGCGTGGATATCCATGATCGATCCGTCAGTGTGAACGCATTGCGCAGCGGTATTGGCTTCGTGTTCCAGCAGTTCAATCTGTTTCCGCACCTCACCGTTCTCGAGAACTGCACCCTGGCTCCGCGTCGCCTGCGCAAGCTGGGCGCCAAGGAAGCTGACGATCTGGCCATGAGCTTGCTGGAACGCGTAGGGCTGGCCCACAAGGCATGCGCCTACCCCTCCGAGTTATCGGGTGGCCAGCAGCAGCGCGTGGCCATCGCCAGGGCATTGGCAATGAACCCGCCGGTGATGCTGTTCGATGAACCCACTTCGGCGCTGGACCCAGAGATGGTCGGCGAAGTGCTTCAAGCAATGAAAAGCCTGGCCAAGGAAGGCATGACCATGGTGTGCGTCACCCACGAGATGGGTTTCGCGCGTGAAGTGGCTGATCGCGTGATTTTCATGGACCAAGGCAAGGTGCTCGAACGAGCGACGCCCGAGTCTTTCTTCCTGCGCCCCGAACACCCTCGCGCACAGCGATTCCTGTCCGATATCCGCTCGCCCTGGGCCGAGAGTGGTATGCCGCAAGCTTGTTGAATGGAGTACAGGGGGCAGGTTCGATAGCCGCCCCCTTGAGAATGGAGAGAATAACCATGCAATTTCATGTCGAGGCTTTCTTCGACGCCGACAGCTGTACTTACAGTTATCTGGTCAGCGACCCGATGACCCGGCACTGCGCGATCATCGATCCGGTCCTCGACTACGATGCCGCCGCCGCGCGTATCTCGTATTCGAGTGCCGAGCGCCTGATCGAACACGTGCGCGCTAACGCGCTGACACTGGAATGGATTCTGGAAACCCACGTGCATGCCGACCACCTCTCGGCTGCCCGCTACCTCAAGCGGCAACTGGGCGCAAAGATCGGCATTGGCGACTGCATTCCTCAGGTACAGAAGAGTTTTGCCACGCTGTTCGACGCCGACGATGATGTGTGCCCGGACGGCAGCCAGTTCGACCGTTTGTTCGCCGACAACGAAACCTTCCATATCGGCGCCCTGCCCGTCAGCGTGCTGCACACGCCTGGCCATACGCCGGCCTGTGTGACGTACCTGATCGAAGATGCCGCGTTCGTCGGCGACACGGTGTTCATGCCCGATTGCGGCACTGCCCGCTGCGATTTTCCTGGCGGTGACGCACACCAGCTGTACCGCTCGATTGGTCGGCTGTTCGAGCTGCCAGGCAGCACGCGCCTGTTCATGTGCCACGACTACAAAGCGCCCGGTCGCGATGCCTACTGTCACCAGACGACGGTGGACGAGGAGCGCGCGCACAACATCCATATCGGCAAAGGCAGCTCCGAGGCTGATTTCGTCGCGCTGCGTACGGCGCGCGACAAGACGCTGAACCAACCCCGGCTGCTGCTGCCGTCCGTGCAGATCAACATGCGGGCCGGTGAGACACCCGCGGCCAGGGCCAATGGCATCAGCTATCTGAAGATACCGCTCAATAGGTTCTGAATGAGTATCGGAACTCAGGCAGAACGACAGGAATATCCGATTTAAGCAATCGAATGGAATGCAGATGACTACGCTCAACCAAAACGCAACAGCCTCTGGGACCAAAGAGCCCCGTGAACGCCCCGATATCATTGCCGACGTTGTCGTCATTGGTGGAGGATCGGCAGGCATCGGGATTGTGGCAAGCCTGCTCAAGCGTACGCCCGACCTGCAGATCACGCTGATCGAACCCAACGACAAGCACTACTACCAGCCGGCCTGGACGCTGGTCGGTGGAGGGGCGTATGACGTGCGCAAGACTGTCAGGCCCATGTCGCAGGTCATCCCGCGCAGGGCAACCTGGATCAAGGCGGCTGTGGTCGAGGTGCTGCCTGATGGAAAACGTCTAGCGCTGAGCAACGGTAAAAGCGTCGCTTATCAAAACCTCATCGTCTGCCCGGGGCTCAGGCTGGCCTGGGAGAAAATCGAAGGGCTGGAGCAAACCCTGGGCAAGAATGGGGTGACGTCCAACTACCGCTATGACCTTTGCACCTACACCTGGCAACTGGTGCAGGGATTGCGCAAAGGCAAGGCCCTCTTCTGCCAACCCGGCATGCCGATCAAATGTGCCGGCGCCCCGCAAAAGGCCCTGTACCTTTCCTGCGATCATTGGCAAAAGTCAGGTGCCCTGCAGGACGTGAAGGTCGAGTTCAACCTTGCCGGCGCAACGCTGTTCGGCGTGGCGGCCTTCGTCCCTCCCCTGATGAAATACATCCAGAAGTATCAAGCGCAGCTGGTATTCGGTTCGAACCTGGTCAAGGTCGACGGGCCGGCCCGGACAGCCTGGTTTGAAAGCAAGGACGAACAGGGCGCTGTCATTCTCCAGGCCAAGACCTTCGACATGCTCCATGTCGTCCCTGCACAGGTCGCCCCCGACTTCATCCGCACCAGCCCTCTGGCGGACGCCGCCGGTTGGTGCGAGGTGGATCCGGGGACGCTGCAACACAGCCGCTATCCGGAGGTCTTTGCCCTGGGCGATGTGTGCTCTACCAGTAACGCCAAGACCGCTGCCGCTGCCCGCAAGCAAATCGTCGTCGTGGCCGAGAACCTCCTGGCAGTACGCCGCAACCAGCCCATGCCATTGCGCTACGACGGTTATGGGTCATGCCCGCTGACGGTTGAAAAAGGCAAAGTCGTGCTCGCAGAGTTCGGCTACGGCGGGAAACTGCTGCCCACATTTCCCCTGGACGCAACGGTCGCCCGCAAGAGCGCATGGTTCCTCAAAGCACGATTCCTGCCCTGGTTCTACTGGAACGGCATGCTCAAAGGCCGTGAGTGGTTGACCAGCCTTTCCAAGGCAGAGTGAGGAGCGAGCATGCTACTGAGTGGAGTGTTCGGGATCGCCATCGGCATCATTCTTGGCCTTACCGGTGCCGGCGGTGGAATTCTGGCCGTACCGGCGCTCGTGATCGGCCTGGGGTGGTCGATGACTGAATCGGCCCCCGTTGCGCTGTTTGCTGTCAGCGCAGCGGCCGCTGTAGGCGCCGTGGACGGTCTGAGGAAAGGCCTGGTACGTTATCGCGCAGCCCTGCTGATGGCGTTGTTGGGGGCCGTGTTCTCGCGCCTGGGCGTGCATTTTGCCCACCTGCTGCCCAACGCCGTACTGACGTCCCTGTTCAGCCTGGTCATGGTCATTGTGGCGATACGCATGATTCGACAGGCTCGCGGCAGCTCGGTTAACGCCGCCGACAATGAGCCGTGCTGGCAACAAAAGAACTGCATGCTCAACCCTCAGACAGGCCGATTGCGCTGGACGCCGAAATGCTCAGTGAGCCTTGCCGTAGTCGGCTCACTTTCAGGGCTACTCACCGGGATGCTGGGTGTGGGAGGCGGGTTCTTGATCGTGCCTGCGTTTCAACAGCTTTCAGACATCCGCATGCATGGCATCGTCGCGACCTCACTCATGACCATCGCCCTGATCTCGGCTATCGCGGTGACAGGCGCTATTCATGCAGGTGCCCATATAACGGTCACAGGTGGGGTTTTTATCGGTGCGAGTGTCAGCGGGATGCTGCTGGGAAGAGTCCTCTCACCCAGGATCCCCGCCAAATCGATACAACTGGGTTTTTCCGCTGTGTGCATGGTAGTCGCTGGCTACCTCATGCTCAGAACCTGGATGTAGAACACCTGCGGAGCCTAAAAACACCGACCTAACCGGCCCCCGCCATTCTCTTGTCCAGAGCACTGGCAAGGCTCAACGCCTCAACACTCAATGCCTTGCAAAAGGCGTCGACAAAAACCGAGGAGGGTCGAAAATCTGGCCTGATCAGCATGACTCGGTAGGGAATGGACACGTTGATTGGCCGAATGGCCAATCCTCTGCCCGACTCTTGCACCGCGGTCAGCGGGTTGATAATCGCCACGCCCAATTGTTGTCTGACCATGGCACAGACTGAAGCGGCATTGGTGGTTTCGATCACGGTGTGCCGATCGACTCCCGCATTACGAAAGTGCTCATCCAGCTTCTGACGATAAATATCCAGGCCCGAGAGGTTGATGAAATCGACACCGCGAAAGTCCTCCATTACCAGCAGCGGCTTGATTAACAACGGGTGCCCCTCTGGCAGAATGCAGACCATGTCGGCACAAAAGAGCAAATCCCCTCGGGTACCCCGCGGCACATGTTCACTTTCAGTCAGCCCGAGGTCGTGACGCTGGGCGCTGAGTGACTCCTCGAGCAGGGGCGACTCCTGCGCGCTGATACTCAAGCCTATGCCCGAGTGCTGCTGGTGAAACTGCTTGCAAACGTTGGGCAATAGCGTCTGGGAGAACAGCGGCAGGCACGCAATGCTGAGTTGCCCATGTTCGAAACGACGGATCGATTGCGCAACGCTATTGATTCGTTCCAGCCCGATATAGGAGCGCTCGACCTCTTCGAGCAGCATCATTGCCTGCGCCGTCGGTACCAACCTTCCGCCCTCCCGATCAAACAGACGCAAACCTGAAAGGCTTTCAAGCCGTGCCAGTTCCCGGCTGAGTGTCGGTTGGGAAGTCAGCAATAAGCGCGCCGCTCCCGTGACGCTGCCTGCTTGCATGATTGCCCGGAAAACTTCGATATGTCGCAACGAGACTTTCATACCCAACCTTCGTTGATCGATTGAAGCCCATATCAAAACTGAATCGACAAACAAAAAGAAGATATTTTATTGAATGCCCCGCAATCGGCATGATGGCCTCCACTCTCTAGATCAGATCGACTTTCTCTATGCCCAACCAGCTCCCATTCCAGCAACTGGCCGCTATCGCCACAGAACATGGCACCCCGTTCTGGTGTTATGACGCCCAGACCATCAAGGCGCGCATTGGCCAACTGGCGTGCTTCGAAACCGTTCGATTCGCACAAAAAGCCTGTTCCAACCTGCACATCCTGCGCTTGATACGCGAACAAGGCGTTCGGGTCGATGCCGTCTCGCTCGGTGAAATCGAGCGGGCGCTGCTGGCAGGTTTCAGCCCGGTCGGCACACCAGCAGGTATCGTCTTTACCTGTGATCTGTTCGACGAGCTGACATTGCGCCGCGTGGTCGAGCTGAACATCGAGGTCAATACCGGCTCGATCGACATGCTCCGTCAATTGGGCGAGCGCTCTGCGGGCCATCGCGTCTGGTTGCGGATCAACCCGGGGTTCGGCCACGGTCACAGCCGCAAGACCAATACCGGTGGTGAAAACAGCAAGCATGGCATCTGGCATGACCAGGTTCACGAAGCGCTCGACGTCATTCGGCAATTCGGGCTGAAGCTGGTGGGATTGCACATGCACATTGGTTCGGGCGTGGATTACCTGCATCTGGAGCAGGTGGGCAATGCAATGGTCTCGGCCGTGAAAATGCTCGACCACGATATCGAAGCGTTTTCCATCGGTGGAGGGCTTTCCACACCCTACCGCGAGGGCGATGAGCCGGTGGACATCCAGCGTTACGCCAACGCATGGCATCAGGCCCGGCAGGACATCGAGGCGTTTCTCGGTCATCCGGTGCGGATGGAAATCGAACCCGGCCGGTTTTTGGTTGCGGAGTCAGGTTGCCTGGTGACGGAAGTCCGCGCGGTCAAAAAAGTGGGTCGCCGCAACTTCATCCTGGTGAACGCCGGCTTCAATGACCTGATGCGCCCTGCTCTCTATGGCGCCTATCACCACATGACCTTGCTGGACGCCGAGGGTGCACCCGTCAATCGCATTGAACACGACTACGTGGTGGGCGGCCCGCTGTGTGAATCTGGCGATATCTTTACGCAGGATGAAGAAGGTGTGACGCCCCGTTTGCTGCCCGAGGCGCAGGTTGGCGATTTGCTGGTCATGCACGATACGGGCGCGTACGGCGCCTCTATGTCATCCAATTACAACAGCCGGTCCCTGTTGCCGGAAGTATTGATCGAGCAAGGGCAAGCCAGATTGATCAGACGCCCGCAGCCATTGTCGGACTTGCTGGCCTTGGAGTTGGGGCTTTAAAGGCCAAGCGGGCGGGCCTGATAGTTCCTGTAACGTGATAGGCCAGCGGGTGTTGAGGTGTCATGTGCCCCTCAACACCCACGCATTACAGGTACCAGCGATATTCCCGGGCACTGATCTCCTGCATGAACGCCAGATGATCCTGACGTTTATTCTCGCAATACACATCCACGAACTCCGCCCCCAAACCTTCACGCAGTTGCGGCTGGTGCTGCATCGCGCGAACGGCTTCAAGCATTTCCAGCGGGAAGTCGACTCCACTGTTACGGTCTTCGTTGAGCGGCAGGATCGGCTCTTTGCCGGCTTCCAGGCCATGTTCCAGCCCCACCAGAATCGCCGCCAGCACCAGATACGGGTTGGCATCGGCACCGGCCAGACGGTATTCGATGCGCAGGTTTTTCGAGTCCGATTCCGGAATGCGCAAGCACGCATCGCGATCCTCGAAACCCCAGCTCGCTTGTGTGGCCACGTTTACCGTACCGCCCAGGCGGCGCATGGCATTCTGGTTCGGCGCGAAGATCGGCATGCTGTGCGGCAGCAGCTCCAGGCACCCCGCCACGGCATGGCGCAGCGGTTGCTGTTGGTTCGCCGCCAACAGGTTTTTGCCGACACTGTCATACAGACTGACATGCACATGCATGCCGCTGCCAGGGTGCTGCAAGTAAGGCTTGGCCATGAAGCTGGCGCGGTAGCCGTGCTTGAGCGCGACGCCACGGCTGCTCCGACAAAACAGTGCGGCCCAGTCGGCAGCACGCAGACCATCATCAAGATGACCGAAGTTGATCTCGAACTGACCCGGCCCCAGTTCAGCCGTAATCACGGTGGCGTCAATGCCCTGAGCCCGCGTCGCCTCAACCATTTCATCCAGTACCGGGGCAAAGCGTGAGAGGCGCTCGATGTGCATGTTGGGTTGATCATCAGCATCGTCCGTCAACCCATCTCGTGGGAACTGAGGCAAGCCGTCACGCAGCTGTTTATCGAACAGGTAGAACTCCAGCTCAAAGGCCACCACCGGGTGAATGCCTTTGCGCGCCAGCCGATCCAGCACTTGCGCCAGCACTTCACGCGGTTCGAAAACAATCGGCTTTTCGGTGCCGTCCGAAGTGATCAGCATCTGTCCCAGCGGCTGCGCTTCCCAGGTCACCGGTTTGAGTGTGCCGGGAACCAGTCGACGCAGCGCGTCCGGGTCACCGTCGTTAAAGCAGTAGTCACCGATTTTGAACAACCCGCCCTGCACGCCCAGCAACACACAGTTCTGAGGCAGCTTGAGCGCGCTGCCGGCTGCGACTTTTTCCAGCATCTCGACGGGATAACGTTTGCCGTAGAAGTGCCCCGGAATGTCCAGGGAAATCAGGTCGACATAACGCACCTCGGGGTACCGTTGGCGAAAAGCACGCACTTCGGACAGCAAATCAGAGCAGGCAGCATCCATCATGATTGTTCCTTTGTTGTTATCAGGTGTAGACCCAGAGCACTCGCGTGAGATGCTCGGTAAGGTTGCCGTAACGGCAACGGGTGTGACTGTCGAACTGAAAACTGTCGCCGGTTCGGAACGTGACAGGGTCTTCGTCGTCACCCAGCCAGAGCGTCAACTCGCCCTCGAGCACGTAGCCGCCCTGCTCCGAGCTGTCGGTCAGGTGCCTGTCACCACTGCTGGCGCCAGCTTCCAGGTGACTTTCTAGCATCGAGAACGAAGCCCGCATCTTGGGCGAGACCAGTACATCGGTAATCCCGTTGGCGTAATACAACGTGCGACGTTCGTCAGGCCGGGTCACCCATGGCAGAACCTTGGGTTTTGGCAAGCTATAGAAATAGGTCGTCGGTACGCCCAGGGTTTCGCTGATCGCCGTCAGATCGGCCACCGTTGGCCGAGACAAGCCACGCTCGACTTGAGACAAAAAACCCACTGAACGACCGATCTGGTCCGCCAGGTCCTTCAAGGTGAATTTCTTGTGTTTGCGCAAATCGTGAATGAGGATGGCCAGTGCAGCGATTTCTTCTTGCTTGTTCATGGCTGGGATTCCGATAAATGACTCATCAAATGCTGTCGCGCAGTCGGTACCAGGCTTTGCCAATGGCTTCCAGCGGCGCGGCCAGGTACTTGCCGCCGGGAAAGCTGCCATTACTCAAGCCTTGATACAACGCCAATTCATCCCCCTGACCGAGAATCGCATCGGCCACCGCGCGGGCGGCCGCCAGTGTCGGGAGCACGCCATGCCCGGAGAACCCTTGTAGCCAGTAACGATCACCCTGGCGTCCGACGTCCGGTGTGCGGTTCAAGGTGAGGTCGATGTGTCCGCCCCAGGCAAACTCCAGATCGACCCCCTTGAGCTGCGGGAAGACACGCTCCAGAAACGGCCGTGTTGCCCCGGCAATGTCCTTGGGCATGCCGCCCAGGTAGGTGCAGCCACCGCCGAACAGCAAGCGGTGGTCCGGGGTGCGACGGAAGTAGTCGAGGACAAACTGGTTATCGGTCACGCACACATTGGTCGGCAGCAACGCCGTGGCCTGCTCACGCGTCAGGGGTGCGGTCGCGACCTGATACGTCCCGACCGGCAACACGCAACTGGCCAGTTTCGGATCGAGCCGGTCCAGGTAGGCATTGCAGGCCAGTACCAGCACGTCGGCCTTAATCGACCCATGCTCGGTATCCACCCGAAAACGACCGCCCTCTTCTCGATAACTCAACGCTTTGCTTTGTTCATGGATGTGGCCGCCTGCACGCTCGATAGCCGCTGCCAGGCCCAACGCCAGTTTCAGCGGATTAAGGTGAGCCCCTTCGGGATCGTAGAGGCCGGCCTGATAGCGGTAGCTGGCCACCCAATTGGGCAACTGCTCGCGTGGGATGAACTGCAAGCCATCATGCCCCCATTTATGGCCGGCCTCCTCTTGCCACTCGGTCAGCAGGCTGACCCGGCGCGGCATGACCGAAGTCCACAGATGCCCGGCACGATAATCACAGTCGAACCCATGACGCCCCGGTAATTCACGCAACTCCTTGGCGGCCCAGCGCATGCCGTCCCACAGTCGCCTGGCGCGTTCATAACCCAACGCGGCCTCCAGCGGTGGCATGTCACACGACCAGCCGAGAATAGCCTGCCCGCCATTGCGCCCCGAGGCGGCCCACGCCACGCGGCTGGCTTCCAGCAGCGTCACCCGTTTTCCAGCCAACGCCAGGCGCAATGCAGTGTGCAGGCCACTGAACCCCGCGCCGATGATCACGACTTCGGTGTCGTGTTCCCCCACGAGCGCGGGCCGAGCACTCAGGAGATTGGCGCAACTGTGGGCGTAATAGCTGGCGACATGTCGCTTGGATTGCTGAAACATTCGAGGCCTCGTGAAATTATGTTTTTATAATTTCATGAAAAAATACAGCGTAATTTTCACAAATGCAATGCGGGTTACATTGATAGTGTCAATGCCAGAAGCTAAGGAAGTGCGGGTATGTCGATCTCCACTGGTCGCGGCACACTTGCTCTATAGATGCTTTTTACCTACATTTGAGTCTACGGATTCACAGTGAGGTAGAGAACATGGCCGTTGCCCTCCAGGAACAAGCCTTTACCAAAAGCCAGTGTGTGACAGGCTTGCGCGCCGCTGTCGGCATTCTCGAAAAATGGGCGGCGTCCAGCGATCAGGCCTGCCGTATCCTGCGCATATCCCGCAGCACCTACACCCGCGCCCGGCAGCGCGATCCCGACTGGGCCGTGGCGCTGGATTCGGACCAGATGCAGCGCATCAGTTTTGTGCTCAACATCCACGCCGCTCTGCGCCTCGTTTTCGATAACCCGGAAAACGTCTACGGCTTCCCGTCGATGGCCAATGACAACGAGTTTTTCAATGGCCGCTCCCCGCTCGCGATCATGTCTCAGGGCGATATGATTTCTTTGTATGAAACCTTTAGGCGCATTGACGTACTGCGAGGCGCGCAATGGTGAGGCTGAGCGAACTGGCAGCGTTTGCCGGTGAGCCGTTACAGGCCTATCGACTGGTCAATTCAAAGTTTCCGCCTGTAGCGTTGTTTGATGACGTCGCGGACGCGGACGAGTTTGAGGTGCTGTATCAGATACAGGCGCTGACTAACCCCAGGCTGAACAATGAAGTGGGTCGCCTTGAGTTGATTCCACGGCGTGAGATCCCGTTCGGTATTCCTGGCTGCTCTTACGCAACCGCACCTTTTACCCACGTCAACCCGGCGGGCTCGCGGTTCAGCGATGGCAGCTTTGGGGTGCTGTATCTGGCGGACTCCATGGAAACGGCGCTGGCCGAGGTGCGGCATCACCAGAGTCTGTACTGGTCGAACGTACCGAGCCTCAACTATGAGCGGTTCGTTTTTCGGGGCTTGTCCTGTTCGTTTGTGGATGCAACGATGAAAGATGCTGGCGCCATTGTGGTGACTGATCCTGTTTACGCGCCTGACGATTACACGCATTCCCGCCTGTTGGGGAGGTCCGTCAAAGAGGCGGGATGTCCCGGCATTCGTTACCACTCGGTGCGTATGCGAGGCAGTTATTGCTGGGCGTTGATGACACCGAGACCGGTGTTGTCGGTTATTCAAGCCGCGCATTACGAGATGGTCTGGAATGGTCAGGTCACGAGTGTCAGCAAGATTAGTGAGGCCTGATTTTAAAAAGGGCCCGGCCCAATCAAGGGACGGGGTTATTTCAATACAAAAGCGCGGCTCAGAGAATGAGCCATGCATCTTTTTTAGTCCTTTAAATTAAACGCTAGCGGTACTCAGATAATCGAATCAATGTCGAACGGCTTGCCCACCAGCAAACGTTCGTTTTCCAGTGGCTGGGGAATCTTCGCGTACTGCACCATATGCTTATTTTTAGTGTGTTTTGCCCAACGCTCCACGCTACCGGTGAACTCCGGCGACTGCGCCGCGCTGCCGTAGACATCCGCCAGCGTTAGCCGGCGATAGCGCAAGGCTTCCAAGCGCTGGCGGGTTGTCGTCAGCCGATCCCGCTCTCTGAACAAAGCATTTCTAGCGGCACTTTCATCTGCCGTCGCGCCTCGCGGGCCCTCGTCATGACGCATCTGGCGGGCATACTCGTAAAGTTTGTCCTTGAGCACTGCCAGGGCATCGTCGATCACCAGGTACTCACGTCCTGTGACCACGGTTGCACCGGTTTCCTGGGTTTGCTGCCAGCGGCGCAAGGTCGCCCAGGCGAAAGGAATGTAACTGGCAACCATCATGTGGTCTTTGTAGTTGATCAGTTGGGCCAGCAGGCCGTCGCGCACCGGCATATCGCTACGCCGGGTCTTCTCCAGCATCGCGGTGCACGCGGAATTTTGGATGGACTCGCAGGTTGGGTCCCACAACACGGCCGACGGCTCCTTCGCATCGAAATGCACGGGCATGAAGTGCTGTTGTTGCCCATGATGGTGATAGGGATCACCGCCGACACGCACCAGACCCGCGCCGAACACCAACAAGCCGTACCCGCTGACGACCGTCATCGTCAGGCCCGGCACCCAGACTTTCCAGTTAGCATTCATCCAGGGGGCCGGTACACCGGGCACCGGGTCGTTGTTGTTGACCATGCGGTGATGAACGAGGTCGGCGGCGCCTTCAACGAAAGTCGAGTCGCCGGCGCGTGGGGCGCCGTAGGTGTAGAGGAGGATGTTGTAATCCTCATCTGGAAATCGGCGCAGTGCTTCGGCCAGCAACAAGGCAATGGCACCGCCGAGGCTGTGGCCGCAAATGATGATTTTTTGCCCAGTGTGGAATTTATCCAGATAACGCAGAACGAAGTTTTTCATCGCCTGAAACGCGGTGTAAAAACCCTTATGAACCTGCCCCACGCCCTCCTCGAACGGAACCTGCAGCGCGTGCACATCCCGAACCGCATCTTTCAGGCTCGCCGTGCCCCGCACTGAAATCAAAATAACTTCGTCGTGATGACAAATGAACGCCTGGGTATCGCCGCCATCCTCCTTGTCATCGAAAAAATGCTGGTTGGCCGGGTGCTCCTGGTCTTTACCTTTGTCCGGGTGGTTCTGCTCATACAGGGTCGGGTCGAACGGCAGGATCTCCAGGCGTTTTGAATACGGCACGTCTTCGTACAACGGGAAAAACCGAAGGGGCTGATTTTTATCGACTTGCCAGTTTTCCCGGTAACTGGCCAGCGCTTCGCCAAATAGATTGCCAATGCTCGGCTCTTCTGGAAAGCGCACTTTATCCAGCGGTTTTGTACGTGGATCCTGGGCGAAATCGGTGTAACTCAAGGTCGCCATCAACGCCAATTGATAGAGGTTCAGGGCACAGAACTGGTCATCGGTGGACAGCATAGGCCGCAAGGCGCGCATCGGCCGCACTTCCAGCACGTTGTGCTGGTTAGGGCTCAAGGCCACGCCGAACGGTACCTCGGGGCCGAACCCCAGTTCACTCATGGCGCGCACCAGTGACCGTTGCGGTTCATAAAAGCGTTGGGCCACCGGCGGCAGATGCGCGCCCTGGCGGACCAGGTCCCGCACCTCGACCTGGACGAAGATGTCGGCGTCTTTGATGACAGGGTTGTGTTCACGACGAAATCCGTCTTCGTGGAAGAAACGCGTTTGTTCGGCGCGGAACTGGAGTTCGGTGATCGGGAGGGGGTAGTGTTTCCTTTTCAATAAGGCGCCGTAAAAGTCATCGATACCTCGATAAGTGGTATTCAGCGTGAGTACAACGGGGCCGCGATAGTGATTCTCCAACTTGGCAAAACCCTCGCCGTTCAGTCTTCCGGTGTACTCCTGCCCGACACTGTCCACAACGGTGTAAGGCAAACCGCCATAGGGTTTTCCGTCACCGAACTCATCAACTAATCGAAAACTCGTCCAATGCCCCCGTAGTGGGCATACCAGCATTTTGCTGCTGAAACAGCTATCGTCTTGCTCCTTGACTGTCATGTTGTTGCTCCCTTATTCAGTGCAATTGGGGTAGACGGTGCACTCGCGACCATCGGGCATTTTGAAAGGTTTGAAATCTGTGGTGTTACCGCGGCAGAAGGCATACTGGTCTTCAAGACTCTTGCCCATGCAGCGTTTCCAGCCTTGCGGAAAGCGAATCCAGTTATCCCCCATGTAAGGCTCCTCTTCCTTTGCCATCCTGAACACCATCCTCACCGTCCTGCCCGGCAACTGATCTCGCTGCAACACCCCGCCCGCCATGCGTTTCACCATTTGTCCATCCGTGTCGACGGCCCGGCAGTGCAGGATTTTCCGGATATTGCGTTTGGGTCCCACTGTGCGAAACAACCACTGGCATTGCCCCTGAAACGTCTGAGCACCGGCGCCCGGAAAGGCTGGAAGATCTGTCCCAAGTACGTCGCGAAAGGAAAGGCTGGCAAAGTCGCCACCGATGTCAGACCAACGCGTGCCCCACTTCGCATCGAGATTCAGCTTCAAACTACTCAACACCAACAGACAGCCACCCGCACGCGTCGTCAGCGGGATCTGAAACTCGGCTGTGCGCGGGACGCTCTGGTATTCACTGGTGAAGAACTTGCGATTCGGTGCCACTTTTCCGCTTTCACGGGGCGGCGCCACACAGGTTTCGCCGGTGGCCGGCACATAAAAGGCATCAGCCTTGACCCTGAAATCGGCCGGCACTTCGGCCTGCAACGTAAAACGCTCCGCGGGCGCAAAAACACAACCGCCAGCAGCAAGCACCAAGATGCTGATTGCCAGTGCGCGAGCCAGTTGTCGGCGTATGAGACGCAACGACCGGCTGTTGTTGAGAACGGATGGTGTCCATCCATGGAGTGCCATCACCTGATGCTCCTGCCCATTAACTCTGTCGAGAAACGAAGTATTAACAGGGATAGGGTCGTCATCCAGCGCTATCTGAGGGGCCCGAAAACGTTTCGGATCGGACTTACAATCGCCATTGAAACGTCTGACAGCTCCAGCCTTGCACTCGCTGAAAAATGTGCAGAGTGTTCATGTCTGACCAAGACTGTCTCGAAGGGTGTAAGGCAAACCGCCGTAGGGTTTTCCATCCCCCCTGCTCGTCAACCAATCGAAAACTCGTCCAATGCCCCCGCAGTGGACAGACCAACATTTTTCCGCTGAAACAGCTATCGTCTTGCTCCTTGACTGTCATGTTGTTGCTCCCTTATTCAGTACAGTTGGGGTAAACGGTGCAAGTCCTGCCGTCGGGCATTTTGAAAGATTTGAAATCTGTGGTGTTACCGCGACAAAAGGCATACTGGTCTTCAAGACTCTTGCCCATGCAGCGTTTCCAGCCTTGCGGAAAGCGAATCCAGTTATCCCCCATGTAAGGCTCCTCTTCCGTTGCCATTCTGAACACCATCCTCACCGTCCTGCCCGGCAATTGATCGCGCTGCAACACCCCGCCCGCCATGCGTTTCACCATCTGTCCGTCCGCGTCGACGGCCCGGCAGTGCAGGATTTTCACGATGTAGCGATACGGACCCATGGTGCGAAACAACCACTGGCATCGCCCTTGAAACTCCTGAATGCCAGAGGCTGGAAAACCTGGACGGTCATCTGCAAGTTCGTCGTAAAAGGACAGGCTGGCAAAGTCGCCATCGGTATCAGAACGGTCTGGCCCCCATCTCGCTCGCAGATTCAATTTCAAACTACTCAACACCAACGGACAGCCCCCCGCACGCGTGGTCAGCGGCACCTGAAACTCGGCCGTGCGCGCAACGCCCTGGTATTCACTGGTGAAGAACTTGCGATTCGGTGCCACTTTTCCGCTTTCACGGGGCGGCGCCACACAGGTTTCGCCGGTGGCCGGCACATAAAAGGCATCAGCCTTGACCCTGAAATCGGCCGGCACCTCAGCCTGCAAGGTAAAGCTTTCGGTGGGCGCAAAAACACAACCGCCAGCGGCAAGCGCCAACGTGCTGATTGCCAGTGCGCGAGCCAGTTGTCGGCATATAAGACGCAACGACAGGCTGTTGTAGAGAACGGATGGTGTCCATCCATGGAGTGCCGTCACCTGATGCTCCTGCCCATTAACTCCGCCGAGAAACGAAGTATTAACAGGGATAGGAACGTCATCCAGCGCTATCTGAGGGCCCCGAAAACGTTTGGGACCGAGCCTACGCCAGTCTCTGAAACTTCTGACATTTCCCGCTAGCCATAGAAGCTCGCTGAGATTTCATCCTGTCGTCTATGCTGTGCCCCAACTCTACGCATGTCATGCCCCCACCGGAGATTTCTGTGCACCCCCTGACCGCCCGCGAGGTTTACCAGCAACTGCGAGACGCCGCCTTGGGCATTCGCTCGCTACAGCGTCTTGAGGAATACGCCGAACCCGGCCAGGTACAGGTCGATGTCGAGGGCTGGCGCCTGACCCTCGATTTTGATGGCAATCACCTGCGCCACTGTCAACAGTGTCAGAGCCCGGACGGCCGCGAAGGCGAGTGCGACAGCTGGCAACGTTTCGGCACCGATCCGGTCAGTTTGCTCAGCACCTGGGAACTGGCGCAGGTTGAGCGCCTACTGATCGGGGCAGGTGGGCGCAGGCTTGCGAACGCCCCTCTATAGCGAGTTGTATCGATGACGCGGTTCGACTTGAGTTGCCATCGCCGAGAACCTTCAGAAGAGAGTGTACAGATGCCCCGTTCCCCACGCTTCCCACTGCGGCTGACCTGCGCGTTGTTCGGTTTATTCGTTTGTGTTGCACAAGCCAGCACACCCTCCCCTGCGCCCGATAGTTTGCAGCCGCTGCTGGTGACGATGAATGAGCGCCTGATCATTGCTGACTTGGTGGCGCTGTCCAAGTGGGACAGTAGTAAACCCGTTCAAGACAGCGCTCGGGAAGCGCGAATCATCGCCCACGTCAGGGAGATGGCGATTGAGCGCAAACTGGACCCCGATGAGGTGGCCGAATTGACCGCCGCACAGATCGAAGCCAACAAATTGGTGCAGTACGGACTGATCGCTCAATGGCAAGCGGCTGACAAGGCGCCCAACACGCCACGGCCGGACCTTGCCAATGAAATCAGGCCACGGCTGGATGAACTGCAAAACCTTCTGTTGCAGCAATACGCCGCTTTCGCGCCCTATCGCAAGGACCCGGACTGCCCTAGCTGGCTGGGTACCGCGCGAGCGGGCCTGATCAAGGATCAATTGCACGGTCAGGCCCTGATTCGCGCCACCGGGGAACTGTGCGTCGTTGATCGATGACCGAATAAATTCCGTTTCATGCAGCCCTCACACCTCTCGACGTTTACAGAACAATAAAAATACTGGAGTTGAAATGTCTGAACTGAAACTGCACCCCAACGCCGCCGAATCCTTGAGCCAATGGCACACCATGATCCGCACGCGCGACTTGCGGGCCTTGTCCGATTTGTTGGACGCTAACGCCATATTCCGCTCCCCGATGGCTTACACGCCTTACCCGGGAGCGCCAGTGGTTTCGATGATCCTCAACACGGTATTCGAGGTGTTTGAAGGCTTTGTCTATCACCGCGAACTCGCGACGGCAGAAGGGCTGAACGTGGTCCTGGAGTTCAGCGCTACCGTCGACGGAAAAGAGTTAAAGGGTATCGACATGATCCGGTTCAATGAACAAGGAAAAATCATTGAGTTTGAGGTGATGGTCCGTCCCTTGAGTGGCTTGCACGCCTTGGGCGAGCAAATGGGACAACGCCTTGGCGCTTACCTGGCGGCCAGTAAGACCCGATGACGTAGCAACGACTTGTGTGCGGCGTCTTGATTACTGCGGCTGGAATGTCTGCAGGTAAGCCAGCAGGTTTTCGATCTTCTCCGGATCGCTGATCCCCCAAAATATCATCCGGGTGCCAGACACCACACTTTTAGGGTTTTCGATGTACGCGGCCAGTTTTTCACGGGTCCAGACGACGCCTGATGATTTCATCGCGTCGGAGTACTGATAGTCCGTCGTACTGCCGGCCAGGCGCCCGACAATGCCGTTGAGTTGCGGCCCAAAGCCTCCCCGCGCGGACTCCCCTACCTGATGGCAGCCGCCACAGGTTCGGCCGAATAGCTTCTGACCTGCTTCAGCATCACCGGCCGCGAATGCAGGTGGGCTGAGTAATCCTGCAATGAGCAAAGCGAGAGTAAGTACGGCGACATTCTTCACGTTCTGTTCCCAATCAGTGGCTGTTTACAGACTGACGCTTGTGCCGGTAAACCGCCGGCAGCAAACCCGCTCGCGGCCCGGAAGGAATCGAGGAGTGCTTTGTATCGGCCTGTATATTACCTGGCGATCCTACACAGCGTTACACAACCATTGGATCAGGACACAAACGCGGCGACTCCTGACAGTCGCCTGGCGACCCTGAACCCTTGACAGGCCGCTCAACCCTCCCTGTCCATCGCTAGAAAGGTACCGCGAAACAACGCTGCATTTTTGTGCCTCGCCATCTAGAAATTCCGTATGATCTGAATCAGGATTTTCGGGTCACTACGCTAACCTCGTATAGATCATGCGGAGTATACAAATAACATGCAGGACGCCCGCCCCAACCCGACACTTACGCTGGAATACTGTTCCGAACGTCCGATTTTCATGGATTTCCTGCAACAGGCGAAACACTCGCCTGATGCAGTGGCTGTCATCTCTGAAGACGCGACTTGCAGCTATCGTCAACTTGAAGAGATAAGCCAGAACATTGCTGGTTTCTTGATTAAAAATGGCGCGACCGAATCAGACCGGGTTGTTATCGTTTCAAGTCGCTGTGCGGGTTTGGTGTATGCAATGCTCGGTGCCTCGCGTGCCGGATTGACGTTCACTGTTGCCGACATGGCGTATCCTCCTGCACGCGTACGTCAAATCATTCAAGTGCTTCAGCCTTCCTTTATCCTGCTGTGCGGTGAGGCTACCGTCGACCTCAATCCCGAGCAGTTTGAGCCACAGCCAGGGAGTTCGTATCCGCAGGTCGTTAGAATTCCCGAAAGTCCCACCGCATCACTGCATGAGTTCGCCGCTGATCATCAGACGTTGCCAGAGATCAATCCTTGTAATCCGGCCTATGTAACATTTACATCCGGCAGCACCGGCGAACCGAAGGGGATTGTGACAAATCATGCGCCTTTGGTTCACTTTATTGAGTGGCACACCCAGCGCCATTCACTCTCCAAAGACGATTGTTTTTCCTTGCTGTCCGGGCTTGGTCACGACCCCGTGTACAGGGACGTATTTACCCCGCTCTCCATTGGCGCGAAAGTTATCGTTCCTGCGCAGTCGACCGTCATCGATCATTCGGCTTTGGCGGCGTGGATACATAAATACAAAATATCCATCATTCACCTTACCCCGCCCTTGGGAAAACTTATTGAAACCGGGGCGAAAATCAATCAATTAAAATTTATTGATTTGAGGTATCTGTTTTGGGGGGGAGACGCATTAAGCCCTACGCTATATGAACAAATACGCGTGATTGCACCCAATGCCGTCAGTGTGAACTTTTACGGTACGACGGAAACACCGCAGGCCATGGCGTATCATCAAATCGACCCTGAATCCGGCAATGCCAGAATTCCGCTTGGCAAAGGGATTGAAGGCGCCCAATTGCTGGTCGTCAATGATGCTAATCAGTTGGTCTGCGAAGAAGAGATCGGAGAAATCTTTATACGCAGCCCCTATTTATCCCAGGGTTACTGGGGTGATACCGCGCAAACCCGGGAAAAATTTGTGGTCAATCCGTTCACGAATATCGAGGACGACATTTGTTACAAGACCGGTGACCTTGGCACTTATCTTTCAGATGGCAGTGTCAGTTTTCTAGGGCGGGGTGATAGTCAGGTCAAGATTCGCGGTCATCGTATCGAACTCAGTGAAATAGAAAGTGCCCTGTCACGGCATGCCCGGATCAAGCAGTGCGTTGTTCTGGCGAACAATGACAGTTCAAGTGTAAGACTGGTGGCCTATTGCGTTTCAACAACGCCTGTTTCATCGACTGAATTGCGTGAGTATGTCACCCGGCAACTCCCGGACTATATGGTTCCAGCGCTGTTCGTTTTTCTGGATGCGATTCCACTGACCCCCAATGGAAAAATTGACAAGCGCGCCTTTCCTTCGATTACCGGCAACACAGAGGCCGCGTCCGTAAATTCGAACCAGGATCTATCGCCGCTCGCGCTGAAACTGGCAGGTGCCTGGTCTGAAATACTCGAAGTCACGCACGTCGATGCAAGTTTATCGTTCGTGGAGCTGGGTGGCGATTCACTCTCGTTTGTCCAGGCTTCAATGGTTCTTGAAGAGCTTATTGGCCATTTGCCTGATCGATGGGAAATGATCCCCATACGACAAATTGGTGAACTGACCAACAAAACCAAACCGTCAAAATTATCAATTCGGGCAATGGAAGTACCCGTTTTTTTACGCGCGATGTCTATACTTCTTATTGTCGCCGGGCATTTTCAGGTTTTTTCAAAATGGCCATTTTCAGGCGAGACGACAGCGTTGTTTTTAGTGTCCGGCATCAGCCTGGCAAGGTTTCAATTCAAAGCGATACATGAACGCGGCGATGCACGCATGCTCTTTAAATCCATTGCCATTATCGCGACACCCACAATACTGTACACCCTCTTGAATCAAATTATTTTCGATAAAGTTCATTGGCAAACACTGTTACTTATTTCCAATTGGTTCCCGATGGATGTCATAGGCGTCTTTGCTTATTGGTACATTGAAGTGCTCTTGCAAATGATAATAATCATTGGATTCGCCCTGTCATTCAAGCGCGTGAGAACCCTGATAATTTCAAACCCGTTTCGTAATCTTGTCGTGGCGTCATGTGCATTGGCGGCGGCAGACGTCATGATTAGCGTATTTCTGTTTGATGCGACACCCCTCTATAACAGAGTCCCCCAGCACTACCTTGCGATCATGGTACTCGGAATGGCCATTCACTATGCCAATTCAAGCGTCCAGAAATGGATCGCCAGTGCGATTGCTGTGATCTTGATAGTCGGGCAAGATATTTGGACAATCGTCGGGCAAGGATTACAGCTATCCGAAATCAATGAATATATTGATATCGCCCTGCCTGCCGTTCTTGCAGTGATTTGGCTCAAGTCTATTCCAGTACCCGGCATCATCGCACGGGGACTTGCATTAATAGCGTCGTCAACGCTGTTTATCTATTTAACGCATTTTCAGTTTCAGTCCCTGACCCGCCATATCTATGACCAGCCGGTGCTCGCGACAGCCATTGCCATAGTCGGCGGGATTGGGGTTGGTTATGTCTGGAATAAAGTAGTCCGATTTGTTGTCGTGCGCTGGAATGGAGGCGTAAAGAAGGGCAGTTCCGATACGATTGAACGAGTGGCGTAACAGGAGGGACAGGAACGAGTGGAATCACCTTGCTGGTGGGTCGCTGAGTGTTTCCAATCCCGCTCAGCGCTCTTCGTCCTGCTGCCCCGCCCTCTGCGCTGGATAAACCACAAGATAGTTGCCGACAGCATCATCTATGGTTGGAAAGAACGCCGTTACGCCAAGCCGCGCAAATAGCCCGAATCGCTTGAGCTTGTCCTTGACCGGGTCCTTCATTTCGGCCACGCACAACTTGATTCCCGCCGCGTGCAGGGTTTCGTCCAGCTCGGCCAACATGTCGGCGGAAGTCACGTCCACACTGGTGACGGGCTCCGCCGCAACGACCAGCCAGCGCACGGGCGTAGGCGATGCCGCCACGGCGTCCAGCACTCGTTCGTTGAACAGTTCGGCGTTGGCGAAAAACAACGGCGCATCCCAGCGAAAAAGGACCAGTCCGGGTATCAGGCTCGCGTCCGGATAACGCCGGATGTCGTGGTAGCCCTTGACACCCTCGGCTTGCCCCAGCACCGCAGAATACGGCCGCCAGCCATCCCACAGAAATTCGATGACGGCGATCACGATAGCCAGGCCGATACCCTCGATCGCACCCAACACGGCTACGCCAATGGTGCAGACAATCGACAACCAGAACTCCCAGCGCTGGATGCGATAAATCCGTCGCAGGTCGGCCACTTCAATCAAGCCGATGGCCGACGCAATCACGACCGCTGCCAGGGCACTGTTGGGCAAACTCTGCAACAGGTTTGGCGCCACCATTAGCAGTACAGCAACTGCCAACGCGCCGACAACGCCGGTCAACTGTGTTTTGGCGCCTGCGGTTTCGGCCACGGGGGTACGTGAAGAACTGCTACTGATTGCAAAGCCCTGGAAAAATCCAGCGGCCAGGTTGGCAAAACCAAGCCCCACCATCTCCTGATTCGGATCGACATAGGTACGGGTCCGCGCCGCATACACACGTGAGAGCACGCTGGTGTCGGCAAACGAAACAAGGGCGACGGCGCACCCGCCAATGACAACAGGGACAATATCGGCTTGGTCGATCCAGGGAATGGCGAACGCCGGCAAACCTTGCGGAAGCGCACCAAGGACCGACACACCCGCGCGCGCGGCAAGGTCCAATACACCCACGGCGACGGTCGCTCCTGCCACGGCGATCAGGATGCTTGGGATACGCTTATTGCCTTTGAGTAGAAGGATGACGACCAGGGTGGCTACGCCCACCATAAACGTGATCCAGTTGGTTTTTCCCTCCATCACCGCAGTGGCGATGGCCCAGAGGTTTCTCAGCGGGCCATGGGACTCGATCGAAAAACCGAAGATCTTGGGCAATTGACTGATCAATACCGTCACTGCAATCCCGTTCATGTACCCGTAGCGAATCGGTTTGGACAGAAGCTCCGTAATGAAGCCCAAGCGCGCGATGCCCGCCAGGATGCACACGGCTCCCGACACGATCGCCATCATGCTCGCAAGGGCGACGGCGCGATGGGGGTCGCCACCCGACAGTGGCAGGACGACGGCCAGGATAACGGCGGCCAGGGAGGAATCCGGCCCCAGCACCAGAATCCGGCTTGGTCCGAACACTGCATAAGCCAGTAGCGGAACGATGGTCGCGTAGAGGCCATAGATTCCGGGTACACCCGAGGCCACGGCATAGGCGATGCCGACGGGTACCAGCATCGTGGTTAGCACCAAACCGGCCATGATGTCGTGACGTAGCCAGGCCACTTGGTATTCGCGCAGCGTTCGAAGTCCAGGGAGCCAGCGGCTCCAGCCGGTCTTATCGCCGGCGCCCCGACGTTCGATCCGGCCCGACTCCGGGACGGGAGGCGAAGAATCCGAATGGCTCATTGGACTGTGGCCCTTTGGTGAAAAAGCACAGATTGGTTTAAACGCCCCCTCAGAATTTTTCGGGAACGCGCCGCAGCGGATGATCCAGTTCGCGATAGCCGCCTGGCTTCTGCCGCTTAGGCAAAACCACCTTCTCACGCGTTACGTCCTGATACGGGATGCGGCTGAGCAAATCGGAGAGGATGTTAAGGCGCGCTCGCCGCTTGTCGTTCGAATTGGCCACCAGCCATGGCGCATGGTCGGTATCGGTCGCCTTGAACATGTCGTCACGCGCCCGTGAATAGTCATACCAGCGGCTGTATGACTTGAGATCCATGGGGGTGAGTTTCCAGATTTTGCGTCCATCCTTGATGCGCGCCTCAAGCCGGCGGGTCTGCTCTTGCGGACTGACTTCCAGCCAATATTTGAGCAGGATAACGCCCGAGTCGACGATTGCACGCTCAACAGCGGGGACAGACTTGAGGAAACCGGCCACCTGCTCTTTAGTGCAAAACCCCATCACCCGCTCGACGCCCGCACGGTTGTACCAACTGCGATCGAAGATCACCACTTCGCCAGCCGCTGGCAGGTGCGGCAGGTAACGCTGGACATACATCTGGCTTTTCTCTCGATCGGTCGGCGCAGGTAGCGCCACCACCCGAAAGACTCGCGGGCTCACGCGTTCGGTAAGTGCTTTGATCGTCCCGCCCTTGCCCGCACCATCGCGCCCCTCGAAGACAACGCAGACCTTGATGCCCTTGGCTTTTACCCACTCCTGCAATTTGACCAGTTCAACGTGCAGGCGGCGCAGCTGTTCAAGGTAATCCTTGTTCTTCAGTTTCAGGCTTTCAGCAGGATTACGCTTAGCGGCTTTCTTGTTGTCCTTTGCCATGACCAAGACCTCACCAAGATGAATTGCCAATAGCTAAACAGCGTAGATGGCTGCCTGCTTATCCGCCGAGCGCGATGATCGCGGTGATTAAAACAGCACCGGTAACGGCCAACGCTGTGGCGCCTAACCAAGGCTTGCCGCCTGCATATTTCGCAAGCACCCAACCGGCGGAGAACAGCACCACCAGGCCGATCAGGTTAGAGAGGCGTACCGCCAGTGCCGTCTGATCAAGAAATAAAAACGGCACCACAAGCGGGAATGTCGATAACACCACTAACAGGAAAACGCCGATGGCACCCTTGAAATCATCCCAGCCGAGGCGCGGCGGCATCGGCGTCGATGCGTACTCGATCACGCGGCGGCGTAGCGATTCCAGCTCATCGGTGCCGACCACTGCCGCGAGACGCGGTGGTAACGCATCAGCAATAAGAGCCTGCCCGGTGGCGGCGTCGGTTGCGCCGCACAAGTTTGAGCGGAGCGTGCGGTTACGCGTGTGCTCGATCAGCGTACGCAGTAAATACATCACTGCATCGGCCAGTCCCCAGGCGAGGTTGCAGCCCAGCGCGGCGATCATCATCGTGCGCTCCGCCTCCTGGCCAGACGTCGCCACACTGATGGTTCCTGTGAAGGTCATTGCCATCAGCAGGCCAAAGATCACTTCCGTAACTCGCTCGACCGGATCAAGCACCCGCGCCCGCTTTGGTTCTCCTGTCTTTTGCATGCGGTCATCCTCGCCACGGCAGCGTTAGCGTGATGCCCTTTTCCGGCAGGTTCACTGACCGAAGCTCCGATCTTTTTTCATGGGACGGTTTAAACCCACTTGAGTGTAGTTTTAAAAGTCGTTTTCGCTCCTGATTCCGATTTGCCCCCTTCACAACGCGATGCATCGACAGCGGCTAAGCTTTTACGATTGAACCTCGCCGCCCAAGGAGATTTCTGTGAGCAGCGCTCCTCTGTCCGAGCTCGATGCCGCACTGCCCGGGCTGGCCCGCAAGATCCGCGTGCTGGATGCCTTGGCCTGGCCGGACGGGGTCGAGGAAGCCTTCCTGGCGAAGTGGCGCGCAGGGCATGCCGAACTGCCCAGCGTCGATCTACGCCCGCGTGAGCACAGCGCCGACATTGCTGCCCTGGAAGCCTTTATCACCCGCTGCGATGAGGGCCACCCGGCCGGGCACCACCTCGCCATGACAGCCCGCAGCTATGCCACGGCCGGGCGCATGCTCGGCGCCATGGGTACGCCCGCCTTTACCCAGTATTCGTCAGCGCTGTATCGGCGCCCGGACTTCTACTACTCGAACCAGAAACTGAGCATGCTCGACGCCGCCCAATTTTTCCTGAAGACCACCGACGCCCTTCTGGGTGGAGCCCGGATTCCACCGAGCCCGGCCGAGATTCCGGCCGAAGCCTTCGCCGCGTGGATGCAGCCGGAACTGGACCGCTTCTTCGGACCGGGCCGAATCACGGTAATGCTTGACCCGACCCTGGCCGCCAAGGCCATCGCCGGGGCGAGCCGCATACGCCTGCGGGCCAGCGCCCTGTTCTCGGAACTGGACAAAAACCAGCTGTTGCAACATGAGGCTTTCGTGCATGTCGCCACGGCACAAAACGGTGCGCTGCAACCCAACCTGAAAAGCCTGGGTCTGGGGGCACCACGCACGACCCAGACTCAGGAGGGCATCGCCACCCTGGCCGAGCTGTTCACCGGCAGCATGGACATCAACCGCCTGCGTCGCCTCGCGCTGCGCGTGCTCGCGGTCCAGCAGGCGCTGGATGGCGCCGATTTCATCCAGGTATTTGAAGGTTTTCTCGCAGCCGGTCAGACCCAAGAGGAATCCTTCCGCTCGACCCAACGGGTTTTCCGTGGCGCCGACCTGCGTGGCGGTTCGGCGTTCACCAAAGATGCCGCTTACCTGACCGGGTTGCTCGGCGTCCATACCTTGCTGCGCATTGCGATCCGCGACAACCGACCGGAACTGGTGGGCTACCTGTTCGCCGGGCGCCTCAGCCTGGGGGATACCGTACGCCTGGCGCCGCTCTTCGAGTCCGGCTGGCTCCAGGCACCGGTCCGTCTCCCGGCCTGGGCCTGCGACCTGCGTCTGCTCGCCGCCAACCTGGCCTTCTCTGCCTTTATCGCCCGGATCAAACTGGATGTGCTCGACCTGGAGGTGCTCATGGACTTCGCCGACGAGCATGAAGACGATGCCAGTGCCTAGCCTGAATCCGTCGGTCAACACCGACGCAAAAACTCCATCAAGTCAACGCTTCGCATAATGGGCCTGTCATGAAATGACAAACGTTTGTCGTCGGATGAATGGTCGACCACAACAAAGTACGCGTAAAACACGCCAGTAGCCGTATCGATGCCGAGATGATTGGGTGTGAGCCACGCCACTACCGGACATGTCGACAAGCTGTTCCAAAAGGACAAGGGAATGCTGTAGCAAAAGGGATTTTTCCGGTGCTGCCGTTCAGCCGCAGCTCTGATTTACATGTTCAAAATCATAATAATAATCCGAATAGAGATCGCATTACATGCGTGTGAATTTGCCCGTAACCGAACATGAAAGAGTATTTCCTGCCGAACAACGATTGATATCCACAACCGATCTTGATAGTCGAATCACTTACTGCAATGACGCGTTTATTGCCATCAGCGGTTTCACTTACGACGAATTGATCGGTCAGACTCATAACCTGGTCCGACACCCCGATATGCCACCTGGGGTATTCCTCCATATGTGGCACACCATCAAGCAAGGCAAACCCTGGATGGGTATTGTGAAAAATCGCTCGAAAAATGGTGATTTCTATTGGGTCAGTGCCTACGTCACGGCCATCTATGAAAACGGACGCATGAGTGGTTACGAGTCGGTTCGCTCGGTGCCCACCCGAGATCAGGTCCGTCGGGCAACAGCGCTCTATGCAAGGATGCGCGCCGGCAAGCCGAAAGTTGCGCTGAGCGCGCGGATTTTCCGGCCACTGCAACGCGGTTGGCCATTGCTGATAGCAGGCGGGATTTCACTACTGGGTGATCAGTGGCTGCCAAAAACTGCGGCCCAGGCGGTTCTGGCGGCAAGCCTTATCGTTGCCTGGTACCTGATCGAGTCTCGCCAGCGCAGAACCATTGAGCGCACCCTGGCCGAGCATCCGAAAGCATTTTCCGATCCGTTGGTAGCGCTCACCTATAGCGACAACTACGGTGCCCAGGGTCAACTGGATATGGCCATGCTCAGTGAGGAAGCTCGCTTGCAGACAGCCTTGAGCCGGCTTGTCGATGCCGGGATCAATGTGAAAGCCAAGGCGGCACAGTCATCCGAACTCTCCGGTTCGCAAGCACAGTCCCTTGATCGCCAGCGCAGTGAGACGGATCAGTCCGCCGCCGCCATCTCGCAGATGGCGGCAACGATTCAAGAAGTCACTCAGAATGTAATCAATACTGCGCACGCCGCGTCCGAAGCCGACCAGTTGACGAAAGAAGGCAGTGAGCTGGCCCAGCAAAGTCTGCGCGCCATGGAAGCCATGAATGAGGCCGTCAACGAAATCGGCCAGGCAGTCAACGCATTGGCGAGCGAGACGCAATCGATTGGCAGTGTTGTGGATGTCATCACTTCAATTGCCGAACAGACCAACCTGCTGGCGCTCAATGCGGCGATCGAGGCGGCCCGGGCGGGCGAGCAAGGCCGAGGTTTTGCCGTGGTGGCCGACGAGGTGCGCTCCCTGGCACAACGCACCCGCACCTCCACCGAGCAGATCCACGGCATCATAGCTTCACTGAATACAGGTGCCGATCGCGCAGTATCAACAGCCAGCAGGGGTGAGCAGATTTCCCACGAAAGCATGCAGCGTGTCGAGGCGGTGCAGACGGCCTTGGTCGGCATCAGTCAAGCGGTCAGCCGGATCACCGGTATGAGCCAGCAGATGGCGTCGGCATCAGAAGAGCAAAGTCACGTGACTGAAGATATCAATCAACAAATCACGCGCATTGCTCAGTTGTGTGATCACAGTGCCGGACAGGCTAAACAAGGCGCCGCGATCAGCCAGGATCTTGAAGTAATGGCCGAGTATTTGCACAGCCTGGCCGAGCGTTTTAGCCGATAGCCATGCGCCTGTTGACCACCTACAGGGATCTGGGTCAGCCCCCTTCGGGAACATTTGTTCGAGGTATTTACCGACTGCTGAGGGGGCAGCCATTTTTGACAGGCAATTAATGGCCATGGCCAATTTCTGCCGGTCATCACGGGCGGCGATGGGGCGAGACCTGCCCCGCCGCGACAGGCAGAAAACGGCCCAGAGTGTGTAAAAACGCTAGATCCCGTTTCGATCTTCAAGGCTGAGCGGCTGTCCGGCTTCATAGCCTGATCAAGGCACGATGTCCCTTCCTGATGAGCTAAACCGCCCCAGCAACGCGCCAGATCATCGGGACACGTAAAAACAGGCCGGTTTTTAGGCCGTTAGCGCCTTCATCAAGTGATGGGTACCAATGATTTTCATGACCCGTTTCAAGTTCTAGGCGAGCACATTCAAGCTCATCTCCGCGCTTACCCCGGCCAGCTTTCGCGTCAGGAAGTGCGTTGCACCCATCCATTGTTTGAGCGTCCCGAAGGGATGCTCAACAGTCCGTTTTCGGACTCGCATCATCTCTGGTGCTTTGCTCAGCCGAAGCTGCATCTCCTCCAATACGTCTTCATGCTCCCAGCGTCGAACTCGTCGTTCCGTGCTCGGTGTGCACTGCAATTTCAACGCGCAGCCCTGGCATTTCGAACTCCAGTAACGGTGCAACTTCAGGCCTTTTTCAACGTAGGAGTAGTGCCAGATCAGCGCCTCTCAAGCCGGGCAAATGTATTCGTTTTTTGCCGCGTCATAGACGAAGACATCGTTATTGAAGCGCCCGTCAGCCTTGGCTCCAGAGGTCATCGGTTTGGGCACATAGGCGGTGATGCCGGCATCGTGACAAGCCAGGATTTGTTCGCTTTTGAAATAACCTCTGTCCGCCACCACCGACAACGTTTCTGACGCTATCGCCTCGCGGGCCTGCTTGGCCATTGAACTGAGTTGATCGCGGTCGGAGCCGACGTTGGTCACCTCATGTGCAACGATCAAATGGTGAGTATCGACCGCTGTTTGCACGTTGTAGCCGACGATTCCTGTGCCGCGCGTCATCATGGAACGGGCGTCTTGATCGGTCAGTGAGACCTGTTTATCCGGCGATTCATTGAGCTGGATTTCGATCGCTTGAAGCTCCTTCATTTGAGTTTTGAGCTTGGCGATTTTCTCTTCCAGCCGCCCGGCACTGGGCTCGGAAGCTGTGGGTTCTTGCCGATCGGCAGCATCGAGTGCCGCCAGGTAACGGTTGATACTCGATTCAATTTCTTCCATGCGCCGCTTCAGTTTGGCGCTGGTGAAATTGCGGTCGCGGTTGTTGACTGCTTTGAATTTACTGCCATCAATGGCGACCAGATGTTCTCCGAACAGTCCCAATTGCTGACATAGCACAACGAACTGGCGACAGACGCCTCGGATGGCCTTGCTGTTGTCTTTTCGGAAGTTGGCGATGGTCTTGAAGTCCGGCATCAAACGCCCGGTCAACCACATCAGTTCGACGTTGCGCTGGGCTTCTCGCTCCAAACGTCGGCTCGACTGGATGCGGGTGAGATAGCCGTAGATGTAGACCTTCAGTAGGATCGCGGGGTGGTAAGCCGGCCGGCCAGTATCAGCTGGAATGGCACCTTCAAAACCCAGATTGACCAGGTCGAGTTCGTCGACGAAGACGTCGACTACCCGCACCGGATTGGTATCGCTGACGTAGTCGTCGAGGCTCGACGGAAGTAAGGTGCCTTGGCCTCGATGTTCACCTTGGATAAAGCGCTTCATGGGCGATCCCTGCGATGAAATCCTCAGAAATCATAGCAAGGGTTCGCGAAGGCGTTTTTACACACTCTGGGCCAATAGCTGCCTCTCATTCGGCAGCAATGGGTAGGTGAAGACTGCATCTTATGACTGAGCATTGGTGCAATTCAGAGGGGTCATTTCTTCATTGAGAGCCGTAGTCGCTGCCATTCATTCCAGCAGTCCTCGGCAACTAAGTCCCGGAAACCACGTTCGTTCTCCATATCCAGGGCGACGTCGAATGGAACTGCAACACACGTCGCTTGATCACGGATTTTGAGTGCCTCGGACTCTGTAAGTGGGGAGCGTTTGTTCGTTTCGGCGCTTTGCAAAGCCACCGAAAGCGCCGGAATGAATACAACGCAAAGCTGTTCCGTTATCTGTTGATTGCCTCAATTGTGCGAGAAGGCCGAAAGATTACGCTGGTTGCGTAATCACGGCTATTGGCCAAGAGCATCCATCGCCTGATGCCAGTATTGGGTCGATTGCGGCCTCAAGCGGCAGGAAGATAGAACGGCATTTACGTTAAATTGCCGACACAAAAAAAGCCCACTTTGCGGGCTTTTTTCGTACGCTGCGAAATTGCACTCCATTTGACCACCCGTTTGCATTCGACCTGACCAGTCATTTGCATTCGTGCTGACCACCGATTGCACCGGATTTGCCAGGCACACTTTGTGACCATGTCGGCAGAGAACGGCCAGAAGCAGTCATTTGGCGCTAATCCATTGTCGACCAAGAGCAATCATCAAACGCCGCTGACTGGAATGCGGCGAGGCGATTTAACACGTTGCCACCCCTCTGTTCTCAAGAACGATGAAAGGGCATAGTTGACTCAAATCGCCGCTTCTAGCTCGCCCGAGGCGCGGCCTTGATGACTGTGTACTCATTCTTGATCTGCTCAAAGCCATATTTGTCCTCAAGCCTTTTGACGATGAAGTGCCCTCGCGCCATGTCCTGATAGAAATTGGTAAACAGTACATTGATCGTCGCCCCAGTGAAGGCCCCTATTACGGGAACGGCCTGCGCCGCGAACTTGCTGGAAATTGTAAAGCCAAAACGTGTCGCGACCTTATCGATCAGTATCGCCAGCCATTTCCCGGCCTGCCCAGGGGAAAGGCTGCTGATGGCCTTGGAGCCCTGCTTGGCGGCTATCCCTGCCAGCTCTTTGGACAGCTGTTGCATAGCCTGAGTGGTGAAACTGCGGGTCATGTAGTAACCCGTCTCCGTCGCGTCGTCGGCCTGGCTGCTACCGCCGATGGCAAACACCTCGATACACGCCTGCTTGGTGGCAAAGTCACCCATGTCAAAACCTTCGCTGCGCGCCACGTCGGCGACCGAGCGCATCATGATGGTGGTGGAGATCGGCAGTTCTACAAACAGCGCGGCAATACCGAAGCCCCCGCCGATGGCACCCGAGGTCGCGGCATAGATCTTGTGCAGCCGGGTCGAGGCAGGCTTTTTCGGGCTGTTCTCCAGGCTCCACAGCGCCGCGTCAGCGGACGAATGCAGCGCCGCCGCCACTGCACCATTGATCCTCTTTGAAACCACACCCGGCAATGCCTTCACCGCGCTTTCGATGGGTGAGCCGATCATGCCGGACAGCCTCGCCGTCAGGGAGGGTGACTCCAGCAAACCAACGGCCCGTTTCAGATCCTGGTAGTCCTCGGGGTTACCTCTGATGCTCACAGGCGTCTCCATTAGATTTTTCCTGTTCTCTCATAAGCCAAAGACCCGCGAAGTGAGCCATAGTGCCGTCTTTTCGATAGGGCGAGTAATGAGCGAGGTGGAGATTCAGCGAATTCCATTCTTTGTCGATGGGACACGTGTTAAGTGAGTTGACCGCTTTGGGTCCAGGCTGTGTGAAAACGTTTTAGAGCAAGGTTGAACAGTCAGAATCGAAACGAAAGTCGCGTTCCTACGCAAATTTCAAGTCTGCTGACTAACCAAGCGCTGGCAGATTTTACGTAGCAACGCAGACTTCAAAACGGCGTCTGCGTTTTTACACAGCCTGGGCCATTAGCGGCCCTTCGCCTGAGACAGCAATCTGCCAGAAATGGGCATTGGCGACGTATCTCCGGGAGTTACATCCCGAGTAGATCACCCACAAGCATCACAAACGCCCAGGACTACCTGATTTTCCTCCCGTCGGCGTCAAACTGGCTGCAAGTACCTCTAACAAAGCACTGACCTTGGGAAGCGCCTGACGGCTTTTTAGCCAAACCAGATTGATCGCCATCCCATCGGTTGCCAAATGGGCAAGCACTTCAACCAATGTCCCTTCCTCAAGTTGCCGTTTGATCAACCACGAAGGTAACTGCGCAATACCGTACCCTGCCAATACCGCAACTACCAAGCCTTCGCCGTCTCCCACAACGAACTTTGCCGGTACCAGCTTTCTTATCGTTTCGCCCGGGAGGCTCCCTGCAAAATTCCAAGGGCTGACCTTTCCGTCCGCCCAGCCGTAAGCGATGCACTGGTGATGTTCCAGATCGCGATCAGTCAGGGGCATGCCATGCTTGGCCAAATACGCGGGCGATGCGCAGAAAACATGCCATTCACTGCCTAGGTAGCGATTCCCCAATGCGTCGGGCCAAACGTCCGAACCACCGATACGTACAACGATATCCACACCTTCCTGGATAGGGTCGATGAACCGGTCGGAAAAGGAAATGTGCGGTACCAGTAGAGGGTGATCCTGGACAAACCGCAAGATAACTGGAAGCGCTTGCGACCGACCGAAGGCACCTGGAAGGTCAATGCGAACCCTGCCACGTGGCTCGGCGTTTTCGGCATGTAGAGACAGTTCGGCCTCTTCGAGGTCCGCAAGCACGCCTGTGCACGTGCGATAGAACGCAATCCCCGCGTCCGTCAGCGATACGCGTCGAGTCGTACGCTGGAACAACCGAACCCCAAGCCTGCTCTCCAACCGAGCGACGCTTTTGCTGATTGCAGAGCCCGTCAGGCTCATCCGCTCCGCGGCGGCCTTGAAGCTGCCGGATTCCGCGACGCAGACAAACACATCGATACCTTTTAATCGTTCGGAGGAAAACATAGACGTCCCATATTCATGAATTCAGTTCCATCAACTTGATAAAAAACATCAT
The DNA here is from genome assembly GCF_056680375.1 of Pseudomonas sp. ASL7. Classification (NCBI taxonomy): domain Bacteria; kingdom Pseudomonadati; phylum Pseudomonadota; class Gammaproteobacteria; order Pseudomonadales; family Pseudomonadaceae; genus Pseudomonas; species Pseudomonas sp. ASL7. The sequence continues at coordinate 2,182,863 of NZ_CM155279.1, forward strand.
AAATCAGAACAATATTCCCCAGTAAGCTTGATTCCAAGGCATCAATCAACGATGTACGACTAGCGAATTCCATAAAAATAACCAGCTCAACGATGAGGCAAGGATGCTGACCACTCTAAAAAACTATCCGACGACGGTAAACTTGTTGCTTTCGGCGTCCCTGATATTGACCCTGGCGCGAGCAATCACCCTGCCTTATCTGGTCATCTACCTATCCGGCAGTTTCAGCTTGAGCGTCGCTGATATCGGCGTGGTCATTGGCAGCACACTGATCATCGGATCGCTATTGAGTTTTTACGGTGGCTTTCTGGTCGACAAGATGTCCAGTTACCGGCTAATTCTGAGCTTCAGCGGTTTGTTCACGCTGGGGTTTCTCGGGACGTTTCTTGCTCGCGATCTTTGGCTGTTCTACATCTGCCTGGTGTTGATCAACCTGGCTTATGCGGTCATTGATATCGCGGTCAAGTCAGGATTTGGCCGCCTGCTTCCAGTCACTGATCGCAGCGAAGTGTTCTCGATCAAATACACGCTGACCAATATCGGGTATGCAATCGGCCCGTTTCTTGGGGCCGGGATGGCCAAGTTGGATATCAGCTTGCCATTCCTGTTGTCTGCCGGACTTGGCGCAGGGTTCTTTTTCATCTATTTCGTTTGGGGTGACAGAGACCTGACCTCCGTCGATGCGACTCAGAAGCCCGCACCGTTTCTGGCCGTGGGAAAACTTCTGATCCAGGATTATCGGCTAGTGTGTTTCACCCTTGGCGGGCTGCTCAGCGCCGTGGTCTTTGGCCAGTTTACGGCGTATCTCTCACAGTATCTGGTGGTCACGACAACGCCTGAATCCACCTACCAGATCATCAGTACCGCTGTGGCGACCAATGCTCTGATGGTGATCAGCTTGCAATACTCCATTGGCAGAAAGATTTCCCACCGACATCTGAATCTGTGGCTGGCGGCGGGACTGAGTATGTTCATGATGGGTTTGGTGGGTTTCGCCCTGTCGACCACTGTTGTGCTCTGGGTGATTTCCATGGCCATTTTCACTGTCGGTGAGATTATCGTATTCCCCGCTGAATACATGTTCATCGACAAAATCGCTCCGTACCACCTGCGAGGCATGTATTACGGAGCGCAAAACCTGTCCAACCTCGGTGCGGCACTGGGTCCGGTTCTTTGCGGAGTCGTATTGGCGACCCAGCCTCCTCACTACATCTTCTACATGCTCGCCCTCTTCATTGTTGCGGGTGGAGTGTTTTACTTCTTGGGCGCTTCCACTTTGGTCAATACGACGGCCCCGGCTAAGAAAGTTGATTGAAAGCAACGTCCGCCAATCCCCCCTTTCGAATAACGACTATGGGTCGCTTCCTGCTAATGCCTCATGGCTGCCTGGGGTGGGATGACGACCAACAGTCGGGCTTCAAATCAATGCCTTCCATATCAGTCCCGACGAGGAAGGTTTTTAACGGTGAACCCTGCGCACTGGTGGCCGGCAATCAAGATGAATACCACTGACAGCAGCGCACAGAGCGCACCAAGCATGATCGACGCCGCGTAACTCTGATAAAGGTCGAACAACAGCCCCGCGACGCTCCCGCCGATCAGGGCGGCCACCCCGACCGAAATGTACAGCGCGCCCAGGATTGCCCCCAGGTTCGCTGTGCCGAACCAACTGGCAGCCACCGACGGATAGAGGGATATACAGCCACCATTGGCCACGCCGAAACAAATGGCGAACAGCGCCAGCGTGATGAATGTATGGGCGCCCAGCCACAGGAGATTGAGCAGCACCAGCGCGAAGGTCAAAACGATCAGCAGGCGGCGAGCCCCCATCCGGTCACCGATACTTCCCAGGAACAACCGGCCGGCTACGTTGCCGACGCCGATAAGCCCGATCAACAAATTGGCCTGGGTGGCGGAAATGCCAAGCTGGCGAGCGTAGGGGTTGATGTGCACGAGCGCGAGAAACAGCCCGACCGAGCCCAAAAAAATTGCTCCGAAGTACCACCAGAATCGTCCCGTCCTCGCGGCTTCGGCTAAGCGCATGCCGCTGGGTTCCACATGACGCCTGGCGCTCGAAGAAGAGGGCACGAGGCCATCCGGCAAAAGGCCCAGCTCCTGCGGATTGCTCCTGACCAGCGACGCCACCAGCAGACCAACGACAAGAATGGCCACGGCGAAGATCTGCATTGTCGATTCCCAGGAAAAATGCTGCATCAGCAGCCCCGCAGCTGTCGGTCCGACAAAAGTCCCGACGCCGGTTCCTGCCAGCGCAATGCCCGAAGCCTTGCTGCGGTTCTTGACGAACCAGCGCTGGACCGCTGCCACCGTCGGCACATACACCAGTCCGACTCCCAACCCGACCAGGGAACAGAAGCACATCAGGAACAACTGCAACGAGCCAGAGGCAAGGCTACTGAGGAGAAATCCGAGTGCCAGCAAGATGATGCCAGCGCAGACCACAACCCGGGTCGAGATGCGATCCGCCAGAGATCCGGAGAAGACCCCGACCGCGTAGTAGATGAACGCCGTCAGAGAAAACACCGATGCTACAGAAAAACGCCCTACATCGAAGTTGGACTGGATCTGCGAAAAAAACGCCCCGAAGGAGTAGGCGCCGCCAAAGATAAGCGCCAGCAGCAGATGCGCCGCGAACACCACGTACCATCCTGGAAATACTTTGGTTTTCATAACAGTTTGCTCTCGGATCTTTATGGCGAGGAGGTGCCGGCATCATGAATGCCCTTCGACTTCATCAGGAGTTCCCCCCTTTCAGATCCGTCCATGGTGGACATACAGACTTGTACATACATGTATGCAATTTTACGACCAGTCGCCCTCCATCCGTCTTTGTCCTGCCTCAAGAACGCCGGGAAGCCGCACAACACACTGGTTAAAATATAAAAAAAGCGAAAGGAATAGGCCTCCGCCGATCCTTGGACCGGTGAGCCCTGAGGTGTTTATTCGCACCATGGCGAGATGTTAGGTAACACGTTGTCGGGAATGAGTGTGTGGTAGTGACAGCTGATGAGCTGTGCTGCAAGAGTCGCCTAAAACCAGTCATTCGTGACAGGCAGAAACCGGCCAAGAGCGGACGCTCCGAACGTTTGTGGCAATGAGTTGAGGTGAGTTGTTCCTGATCAGCTATGGTAATTCGGTAGGCAACGCTTTTGGGCAGATCATCCATGGACTCATACCTCGCTCTTTTCCTAAGCATGTTCACCACGCTGCTGGCAATCATCAATCCACTTGAGGCCATTCCGGTATTCTTGGGTCTGCTGCAAGACAAAGACGCCGCCGAACAGCGCCGGGTGGCACGCAAAGCCTGCCTATATGCACTGCTGTTGATGTTTTTCTTTCTGATCTTCGGCAACTTGCTGCTGCGCTTGTTCGGCGTTCCCCTGAGCATGATTCGGGTGGTCGGCGGAGTGATCCTGATGCGGATCGGCTTCGAGCTTTTTGCTCCCTCACCCAACAGCAGCCTGATTCCAAGCGGTGGCAAAGGCAACGAGGACGTATCCTTCATACCAATGGCCATGCCGATCATGTTCGGCCCCGGCGCCATTGCCACAGTGATTGGCCTGACCAGCACCATCAAGGACTCCGACCGCGCCATACTGTCCTTCGCCGTAGTGGCACTGGCGATCTGCGCCACCATGTTAATCACTTACCTCTCTCTGGCTTACGCCAATAACATTCTCAAAAAGATTGGCCCGCAAGGCATCGACGCCGCGACCCGTATCGTCGGCTTCTTCGTTTCGGCGATGGGCGTAGGTCTGATTTTTCACGGGACGGTGGAGTTTCTCCAGTCGTATGGGGTGCTACTCAACGCTGTTGCAAAGTAGGACTGCAAAGTTTTTTGATTTTACTGCCACTCAAAAGCATTGGCTCTCACTACTCCTGCCTAAATCAGTGCGGTTCAATTTGACTGATTAATACGAGAAATCGTACCGGCTTGCCTATATTCGTGGGCCTGAGGGCATCATCGTCGGGCTTGCCGAGCAACTCGGCTAAGGGCGGCTCGCGCGCGCACGACAATCACCGCGCAGGCAGCCGCCCATGCAGCCGCTGCATCTAGAAGCGTGTCTTGGCCTCAGTCTCGATGACTGCTTAACGCACAACATCCACTGCAGTGAACGTGTACATGCTATTCGCGTTTGCTGCCCGGCGCATACAGACACCACGGCAATGAAGTCCGTCCCTACACACGATCTGCTGCGTGACCATTGATGCGTCAAGTGGGGTACCGCGCGTGGCTCACGCCGGCGTTCTGAATTCGGCACACTCCCCCGTGCGCTGGCCCGAGCCGCGCTCAAGGCGTCATCGCAGACTATTCTTGATCTGGGTAACCGACCGGTCGCACCGAAGGAGGTCACTCGTTTATGCACTGTACCTTTTCGAAATCCGTCGCGGCTCGATCTGATGCATGAAGGCAAATCGATTCGCGCCGTCATTGAGTTCCGATGAAACACCGGTCTGGGGCACGGCCCCAGGCACTTCTGTCTGACACCCTGAAACGGAGACGCCAGCATGAGCACCTTGCAACTTCACCCTGCACTGGACAATGGTATCCAACCCGCCGCCGCGAATTTCGCAGGTGGCACCCTGCAATGCCTGTGTGCGACCGACAAGGTCGAGGTCAAGATCGACGCACAAACTCTGCATAACCACGCGTGCGGCTGCAGCAAATGCTGGAAACCACAAAACGCGACCTTTGCCGTCATCGCCGTGGTGCCTCGAGATAAGGTCAGCGTCATTGCCCACGGCGAAAAACTGGCGATTGTCGACGAAACCGCCACCATCCAACGCCACGCCTGCAAGCAGTGTCACGCCCATCTCTTTGGGCGCATCGAGAACAAGGACCATGCGTTTTATGGCCTGGACTTCGTCCACACCGAGCTTTCTCCACAGAGCGGATGGGCTGCGCCGGGATTCGCCGCGTTCGTGTCCTCCATCATCGAAACCGGCACACCGCCAGCGCAAATGAAGGCTATCCGCGCGCGCCTGCGCTCGATCGGCCTGGAACCCTATGATTGCCTGTCCCCGGACTTGATGGACGCACTGGCGACTCATGTCGCCAAACAGAAAGGTCTGCTCCCCGCCGCCTGATTGATCGGTCGCCGCGGTTTCTTTTCCGGACCGCGGCTGCGATGCACCTTTGATGTTGTGCGCCCCACATAAGGCCGCTCGGGTCAGTTGACGGTTTCAAACGGTGACGTCAGCGGTTACAGGCAGCATTGTGCGGCGCCGGCGCTCGAACCAGAGATAGACCACCGGCGTGGTGTAGAGCGTCAGAATCTGCGATACCGCCAGGCCTCCGACAATCGCGATGCCCAATGGCTGGCGCAGCTCGGAGCCGGCACCGTGCCCGAACGCCAGCGGCACGGCACCCAGCAAGGCAGCCAGTGAGGTCATCAGAATCGGTCGCAAGCGCAACAGGCAACCTTCGCGCACCGCTTCCCGGGGCGACAGGCCCCGCTGCTGAGCCTGCAACGTGAAGTCGACGATCATGATCGCGTTCTTCTTGACGATACCGATCAGCAAAATGATGCCGATCATCCCCAGCACCGACAGATCCTGACCACAGAGCATCAATGCCAGCAGTGCGCCGAAACCGGCTGAAGGCAAGGTCGAGATGATGGTCAGCGGGTGAATCGCATTCTCGTACAGCACACCCAGTACGATGTAGACCGTGAGGATCGCCGCCAGAATCAGCCAGGGTTGTGTCTTCAATGAGTCCTGGAAGGCCTGGGCGGTGCCCTGGAAACTCCCCAGCACGGTGTCGGGCAATGCCACGGCCAGGGACGCCTGATTGATCGCGGTGACCGCTTCACTCAGGGCATGGCCGGGCGCGAGGTCAAACGACAGGGTAATGGCCGGGAACACGCCCTGGTGGTTGATGATGATCGGCACTTGTTCGGTCTTGAGGCTGGCCAGCAGGCTCAGCGGCACCATGGCGCCAGAACTTGCGCGGACAAATAAATGCTCAAGGGTGGCGGTGGACGTTTGCCAGCTCGGGTCGAGTTCAAGAATCACGTGGTTCTGATCGAGCTGGGTGAACATCGTCGCAATCTGTCGCTGACCGAAGGCGTCGTACAGCACGTCGTCGATGGCCTGCACCGTTACGCCCAGCCGTGCAGCCGTGGGACGGTCGATCACCAGGGTCGATTGGGCGATGGCCTGTTGCTGGTCCGAAGTAACGTGCTGCAACTGCGGCAAACTTTCGAGCTTCTTCAGCAGCACACCGCTCCAATGATCCAGTTCGACACTGTCCGGGTCTTGCAGGGTGTACTGGTATTGGGTCTTGCTGGCCCGACCACCGATCTGGATGTCCTGGTTGGCCTGCATGAACACCTTGACCCCGGACAATGTGTCGAGCGCTGGTTGCAGGCGACGGATAACTTCGGCGGCACTGGCGGTGCGCTCGCTGAACGGCTTGAGGTTGATCATCACCTTGCCCTGGCTCACGGTCGGGTTCGGGCCGATCCAGAAATACACCCGGGCCACCGCCGGGTCCTGGCCGATGATGTCGGCAGCGCGGTTGACCTGTGCACGCATCGCGATGGGTGAAATATCAGCCGCCGCTTCGGCCACGCCCTGGATCAAGCCGTTGTCCTGTTGCGGGAAGAAGCCCTTGGGGATGCCAACATACAGCACCGCCGTCGCCACCACGGTTGCGATGGCCACCGCCATGGTGATGCGTTGATGGTCCAGCACCCAATCCAGGCTACGGCGATAACCATTGTGCAGGCCCACGAACACCCGCTCGCAGGCCTGGGCAAAGCGCCCCTCTTCACGATCGGCATGGGGTTTGAGCAGCCACGCGCAGAGCATCGGTGTGATGGTCAGGGAAACGATGCCGGACATGATGATCGCGACGCTGACGGTCACCGCAAATTCACGCATCAAGCGCCCGACAATGCCGGACATCAACAGGATCGGGAGGAACACCGCAATCAGCGACACCGTCATCGAGACAATGGTGAACGCCACCTCGCGCAAACCGTCGACCGCCGATTGCAGGCGCGACTTGCCCATCTCCAGGTGCCGGACGATGTTTTCCATGACCACGATGGCATCGTCCACCACGAACCCGACGGCAATCGCCAGGCCCATGATCGACAGGTTGTCGAGGCTGTAGCCCAACAGGTACATCACCCCGAACGTGGCCACCAGGGACAACGGGATGGTCAGGCTGGGAATCAGCGTTGCCGTGGCTTTGCGCAGGAACACAAAGATCACCACGACCACCAGCGCAATCGACAGCAGCAAGGTGAACTGCATGTCATTGACCGAGGCTTCGATGGTCTGGGTACGGTCACCCACCACCTGTACCTGTACGTCTCGCGGCAAAGAGGCGGTCAGCTCGGGCAGCTTGGCCTTGATCGTGGCGATGGTCGACAGCAGGTTGAAACCTGGCTGTTTGTGGATGTCGACGATAACCGTTGGCTCGGCACCCAATTGCGCAGCTTGTTGGGTGTCCTCGGCGCCGGCAATCACCCGGCCCAGGTCACCGAGCTTGATCGGCATGCCGTTTTTATAGGCGATGACCTGATCGCGATAGTGCTGTGGGTCGAGCAATTGATCGGTCGCACCGAGGGTGATCGAACGGCTTTGGCCATCGAGGGTGCCCTTGGGCTGATCCAGGGTGCTGACGCCGATCACACTGCGCACATCCTCCAGGGTCAGGCCGCGAGCGGCCAGCGCATCGGGATCGATCTGCACCCGCACCGCCGGTTTTTGTTCTCCGTGAAAATCCACCAGGCCGACGCCGGGCATCTGAGACAAGCGCTGGGCAATGTAGTTGTCGGCGTAGCGGTCCAGCTCCGGCAACGTGCGGACTGGGGAAGTCACCGCCAGCGACATCACTGTACCTTCGGCCGGATTGACCTTGTTGAAGGTCGGTGCGCTGGACATGGTCTTGGGAAGATTCGGTGTGGCGGTGTTGATCGCTGTTTGCACATCTTGCGCAGCACCGTCGATGTCTCGCGACAGATCGAACTGCAGCACCACCTGGGTTTTACCCGCCGCACTCGACGAGGTCATCGACGTCACTTGCGGCACGGCCGCAAAGGCGCGCTCCAAGGGCGTCGCCACCGAAGACGCCATGGTTTCGGCGCTGGCCCCGGAGAGTTTGGCGGTGACCTGGATGGTCGGGAAATCCACCGTCGGCAGCGGCGCCACAGGCAGATGAAAGTAAGCAAAGGCACCGAGCAACAGAACCCCGAGGGCCAACAGACTCAGCCCCACACGCCGTTGAATCAGTCCGGCCAGCGCATTCATCGGGCTGCCTCCGCCAAATCGGCAGTGGTGTCGGTCTTGACCGGCGTGACCTTCAGCCCCGGCGCGACGCGGGACTGGCCCTGCACCACCACGGTTTCACCGGCCGCCAGGCCCTGGCGAATCCACTGCTTGCCATCGACGACAGTGGCGGCATCGACCAGACGCGGTTGCACCCGTTGATCGGCATCCACCACATAGACGAAGTTACCCTGACGCCCCAATTGCACCGCGTCGGCCGGTACCACGGCCACGTCCTTATGCGTCTGCACGAGCAACCGCGCGCTCACCAACTCGCCCGGCCAGAGTTTCGCGGCGGTATTGTCGAACTGCGCCTTGAGCTGGATCTGACCACTGGCGGCGGTGACCTGACTGTCGATAAAACTCAACTGGCCGCGGGCGATTTCCTGTTGCCCATCGCGGGTCATCGCGACCACCTGCAATGCGCTTTTGGCGTTCTCTTCGAGAATGTTCGCCAGTTCGTCCTGGGACACGGCGAAGGCCACGGAAATCGGGTTCATCTGGGTGATCGTCACCAGTCCGGTGGCTTCGGCGCCGTGGGCAATCGCGCCGACGTCCAGCAGGCGCTGGACGGTACGACCGGTCAACGGTGCCTTGACCTGGGTGAACTCCAGTTGCAGGCGCGCCGCGTCCAGTCCCGCTTGATCGGCCTGCAAGGTGGCCTGCTGGGCGGCCAGTTGGGCGCGGTAGGTGTCGACGTCCTGGGTCGGCCCGGCCTTGGCGGCGGCCAGTTTGCTGGCCCGGTCAAGGTTGACCTTCAGGTTGGCCAGTTGCGCCTGATCCTTGGCCACCAAGGCCTGGGCCTGGGCCACCTGTGCCTGATATACCCGCGGGTCGATGACCGCCAGCAAGCTGCCGGCGGTGACGGTCTGCCCTTCGTTGAACAGGACTTTTTGCAGTTCACCGTCCACCCTCACCCGCACATTCACGCTGTTGAGCGCCTGCACATTGCCGATGGCGCTGATCCAGACGGGCAGGTCCTGGCGGCTGACTTGGGTCATCTGCACCGGCACGGTAGCGGTATCGGCCTTCACCGGCGCGGCATGGGCCTGCCTGGTCCATTGAAAACCGCCGATGGCAGCCAGCGAGAGCACCACCAGCCCCCCAAAAATAACGTGACGACGTGGGTTCAAGGCATTCATGGGTGAGCCACCTGAGCAGAAGAATTGGAAGCAATGGTGTCAGTCGAAAAGTCCCCGCCCAGTGCCCGGAACAGGCCGACGGCGGCCTGCAAATGCTGGAGGCGTACCTGCAACAGCGTGTCTTCGGCCTGGTATTGGGTGCGTTCGACGATCAGCAGCGTCTGGAAATCGGTCGAGCCGAGGCGGTAGCGAACCTGCGCCAGCCGCGCCGCTTCGCGGGCCGAGTCCACCGCTGATTGATTCAGCGCGTAGCTCTTGTCGAGTTCGCGGGCGGCACTGAGCTGGGTTTCGACGTCTTGCAGGGCTTCGATGATCGACTCTCGATAACTCGACGTCAGTTCCTGAACATGAGCCTGATCGAAATGCAGTTGGCCCGTGAGTTGGCCTCCGGCGAATACAGGCTGGCCGAGGGTGCCGATGGCGCTCCAGATCTGCCCGCCGGCCAGCGTATCGACGCCGCCCAGCAGGTCCAGCGACAGGTTCGGTAAAAACGCGGCGCGGGCCACGCCCACGTCGAAGTTGGCGGATTTCAGCCGCGCTTCGGCGGCCTGGATGTCCGGCCGCTGACGCAGTAAGCCAATTGGCAACCCTGTCGAAGGCTGCGGCACTTGCAGGGTTTTCAGTCCGTTACCTTGCAGATGAAAGCCCTCAGGCTGTGCACCCACCAAAATGGCCAATTGGTATAGCGCCAGATCCCGTTGTTGACGCAGTGGCGGCATCGCCGCTTCAAAGGTCTGCATGGCATTGCGCTGCTGGGCGACTTCCAGATTCGACACGGCGCCCTGGCTGGCCTGGACTTCCACCAGATCCAGCACTTGCCGGGCATCGTCGGCAATCGATTGGGCCAGACGCAGCCGATCTTCGAGGGACAACACCTCGAAGTAACGGTCGGCAATGCTCGCGCCCAGGCTCATGCGCAGGGTTTGGGCATCAAACACCGTCGAGTTGGCCAAGGCGTCGGCGGAGTCAGCCGCAGCACGTTGCTTGCCCCAGAAGTCGATCTCATAGGTGGCTTCGGCAAAAACGCTGCGTTTTTCTGTCGTGCCGTAGTTGTTCTGGCGTTGGAGTACCCCCCCCAGATTCAACGCCGGATATTGCGCCGCCCCCGCGACTTGCGCCGACGCGCGCGCTTCATCGATCCGGCTCACCGCCGCTTTGAGGGTGTAGTTGGACGCCAGGCCACGGGCGATCAGTTGATCCAGCTCGGTGCTGTGAAACTCGCGCCACCATTGCCCGCCCTGGGCCGACGGCGTGTCTGCAGCGCCACTCCACTGTTGGGCCAGGGGCAACTCGGGCTGCCGGTACTCCGGCACCATGGAGCAGCCGCCGAGCATCAGCACAGCGAGCAACGTCGACGAAATGGTTGAAAGACACGCGACGCGCCTGCTGAGCGCCGCCAAGGTTGAAACCGACATGGGCAAGCTATCCCCCGCTAAAGCCTCTGTGGAGCGATCCACGAATGCAGCGAAGATAGCGATGAGTGCCTGCCAGAGCGTTCGTCGGCAGATAAACTTTTATTTAGCCTTGATCCGGTGTCACCTGAAAGCTGTAGCCGGCGCCGGGCACCGTCCTGATCAACGAGTGGTCGAAACCCTCATCGAGTTTGCGCCGCAAGCGATGGATATGTTTATCAATGACATTGTCATTGGGGTCGAAGGCATAATCCCACGCGCTGTCCAGCAGCATGTCGCGGGTCACCACCTGACCACTGTGGCGCATGAGTTTTTCCAGCAACAGTGCTTCGCGATGCTGCAAGGCAATGACCCGGCCCTGACGCACGGCGGTGCGCGTGGCACAGTCGAGTTGCAACTCCCCAACTTCCAGTTGACGCGGCGGCCCCGTCGTCTGCTCGCGCCCGCGCAGCAAGGCATCAAGCCGCGCCAGCACTTCGGCGAACGCATAGGGTTTGGCCAGGTAATCATCGCAGCCCGCTTGCAGACCCTCGACCTTTTGCGCGGTAGAGGCCTGCGCGCTGAGCATCAGGATCGGTACCCGCAGCTTTCGCGCACGCAGGGCCTTGATCAAACCGATGCCGTCGAGGCCGGGTAAGCGGCGGTCAACGATCAAGGCGTCGTGAATTTCCTCAAGGGCCATGCCAAGTCCCGTGTTGCCATCGGTGGCGACATCGACCACGTGACCACTTTCGGTCAAACCGCGCAGCAGGTACGCGGCCGTCTGGGCGTCATCTTCAACCACAAGAATGCGCAAGGAACCGTCTCCAGAAATCAAACCTAAACTTTTATTTACCCGACGGCGACGTGGCACCACCGCAGGCTCTGCCACACTATGCCACCTCTGCCCGATTATGTGAGCGGTTCTACTGCCATGACCCATGTTCTGGTCGTCGAGGACGACTTGCCTACCTGCCGCGAAATCGAAGCGGCCCTGTGTGACCACGGCTTCACGGTGAACTGCGTCAACAATGGTCGCGAAGGCTTGCTCAAGGCCCTGAGTGAACCGTTCGACCTGATCGTTCTGGACCGCATGTTGCCCGGCGGCCTTGACGGGCTTGGCGTGCTGACCGCGTTGCGTGCGGCGAGCGTGAGCACCCCGGTGTTGATCCTCAGTGCCCTGAGCGCCCTCGATGAACGGGTTCGCGGCTTGCGTGCCGGCGGTGACGATTACCTGACCAAGCCATTCGAGTTCATCGAGCTGACCGCGCGCCTGGATGCGTTGAACCGTCGCCGCGCCGAGCCGGCCTCCGAGGCCCGGGAAACACGGTTGCGGGTCGCCAATCTGGAGGTCGACCTGTTGAGCCGATCAGTTCGACGTGGTGAACGGGTCATTGAACTGGTGCCCCGGGAATACGCGTTGCTTGAACACCTGATCCGCAACGCCGGGCAAGTGGTCACGCGCACCATGTTGTTCGAAGCGGTCTGGAATTACAGCTACGACGAGCGCACCAACGTGATTGAAGTACATATGGGCCGTTTGCGGCGCAAGGTCGACAGCGAAGGTGAGCCACCCATGATTCATACCATTCGTGGAGCCGGTTATGTCCTCCGTTCGCCTGAGTGAGATCCCGCGCACCATCAGTTTTCGCACCGGGCTGATGTTTCTCGGGTTGTTCGGCTGCTCGTTCCTGGCGCTGTTCGGCTACGTGTATTGGCAAACGGCGTTCTACCTGAAAACCGAGGCCGATACCGCGCTGTACCGCCAGGTGGAAAACCGCAGCGCGCAAGACCCCGAGTTGCAGCTCAAGGAGATCCGCAATCACGCCGTGCAGGACGTCGAAGCACGCCTGCCCCACAGCCTGTTCGACGCACAGGGCCAGTTTATTGCCGGGGCCATCCGGCAGTTGCCGCCCTTCTCCGCCTACGACAAACCCCAGGAATTCGACTGGCGCAAGGCTAATGGACGCCAGCGCCCTGTACGGTTCATCGTCCATCGCCTGGCCGACGGCAAGACCTTGTTGGTGGCCCAGGATATCCACGACATACGCGAGTTCGATGAACTGCTGATCAAAGCGCTGATTTCCGGCGGCGTGTTGTTGCTGGTAGTCGGCCTGTTTGGCGCGGTGGCATTGGGTTATTCGGCCCACCGGCGCCTGGACAAAGTCAGTCGCTCGATCAAGGGCATCATCGAAGGTGACCTGACCGGCAGGCTGCCGATTCAGGGCAACAACGACGACATCGACCGCCTGGCCTCGGTGGTCAACGGCATGCTCGATGAATTGGAACGTCTGATGAGCGAGGTCAAGGGCGTGTGCGACGACATCGCCCATGACCTGCGCACCCCACTGACCCGCCTGATCGCCGGCCTTGAGCGCACCCAACGGCGAGGCCTGGATGAAGCGCAATACGCCGCCAGTATCGATGCGGCGTTGAACGAGGCCAAGGCCCTGCTGTTGACCTTCAAGGCCTTGCTGCGCATTTCGGAAATTGAAAACAGCGCCCGGCGCAGTCACTTCGCGCCATTGGACCTGAATCTGATCAGCGCCGATGCCGCCGAACTGTATGAGCCACTGGCCGAGGAGCGCGGCATCAGCCTCACGCTCAACGCAAGCCAGGCACCTGCGATTATTGCCGGGGACGCACAGCTGTTGTTCGATGCGATCTGCAACTTGCTGGACAACGCCATCAAGTTTTCTCCCGACCATAGTCGCGTGAGTCTAACGGTGATTGCTGATCATGGCGCGGTCGGGGTTCGCGTCGCAGACAACGGCCCCGGTATCGCCCAGGCGGAACGCGAAGCGGTGTTGCGCCGGCTTTACCGGGCCGAATCGAGCCGCCATACGCCCGGCAATGGTCTGGGGCTGAGCATGGTATCGGCCGTGGCGCGCCTGCACGATCTGAAACTGACTGTCAGTGACGCGAAACCTGGCTGCCGGATCGATCTGCTTGGCAAGGCAGTGTTGGCGGGCTCACCTACGCCCCTTGGCCTCAACTGATTGAAGCTTTGGAAATAGTTGAATAATCAGAGGCTTACATAAAACCAGCGACGGTCCCTGTCAAACCGTCGCTATCCGGCCAGTTGCGGCTATCAATGCCACACTTCCCTGTCGCTAACCAACGCAATGCCGTAGTTTGCTGTTGTCGGCGATTGGCGAACCAAAGCCTATTGAACCTTGATTGTTTTAACCGATACAGCGGATGACGTTCTTAATGTTAACGGAGCGTGTGCACGATCAATTGGAACGGTCGACGTCGCCAGACGATGTTGCCTGATTGCTGGCAGTCGCCGTTACAGAACCTGACTGTTGGGACGTCGCCATAGCGGATGCTTTTGCAGCCTCCATCCTGGCCATTACGGTATCGCCACCGCCTTCGGCCATCGCGGCTACAGAGGCCCCCATCAACGTCACGATCAAAAAAACCTTTAAGCTGTTCATGAAATATCTCCAGTATTGAGTTCAGCCAACCCACTACTGGCTGGCTTGAACTCATCCTGAAGCTCTCGACCCTTCACTCTGTTCGCCACAAAATAAATTTTATGACAGGTTGGTAACGGAGTTGGTTTTCTTGCAATCCCAACAGCGATGGAAAGCTGGTGGTAGTTGTCATCCCGTCGCGGTGCGTTTGGCTGGAGCCCACTGAAATAACCTGTCTCAAGCGCCCGCTTTAGATCAATTACAGCGCCCATCGCGATAGACGGTAATCGGCCAGAAGCGGACCTCCGGCTATCGCCTGAAAACAAAAATGGGTTAGAGCGCCAAAACCGCGTCCTGACAGTCTGATCGGAAGAATTCGACCTGCCGCCCCCCTCGAATGCGGAAGGCTTCCGACTCAGCGGTTCTTCAGCATCCTGCTAGGGCAGAGTGTCGCGCTTGGCGAAGATGCTTGCCATTTCCGCCGCGTTCTCGGTTCCCCAGTTGCACAGCGGGACGATCGCGTCAGCCAGGCTGCGGCCGAGCAGGGTCAGCGTGTAGTCCACGCGCGGGGGCACTTCTTTGTAGTCGGTCCGCGCCAGCACGTGGTCGGCTTCCAGATCCTTCAATTGCTGGATCAGCACCTTGTCGCTGACGCCTTGGACCAAGCGCTTGAGTTCGCCGTAGCGCTTCGGGCCGTCGCGCAGGAAAAACAGGACCAGCGGTTTCCACTTGCCCGAGATGATGCGCAGCGTGGCGTTGAGCCCACAACCTGTACCGCAGATTTCAGAAGTCGTCGTCATTTTTTGATACTTACCAAAAGGTGCATACTTGTCCTTAGGTTATCAGAGCTGCATCCTCGTCCTCAAGCAAGCAATTTCCTGCTTGGGTACAACTCCAACGAAGGATGCACGACATGACCAGACTGAATGGAAAGACCGCCGTGATCACCGGCGGCGCTACCGGTATCGGCCGCGCAGCGGCAAAGCGCTTCATCGAGGAGGGCGCCTTCGTCTTCATCTTCGGTCGCCGACAGGAAGCGCTCGACGCCGCTGTGGCCGCCCTCGGGCCCAATGCCCGCGCGGTGAAGGGCTCGGTCTCCGATCTGGCCGACCTCGACCGACTCTACGCGGCGGTGAAGGCCGAGCGCGGAACCCTCGACATCGTCTTCGCCAATGCCGGGGCGGGAAGCCAGCTTGCACTCGGCAAAATCACCGCCGAGCACATTGACGAAATCTTCGACACCAACGTGAAGGGTTTGATCTTCACGGTCCAGAAGGCGCTGCCGCTGATGGGCCAGGGCGGTTCGATCATCCTGACCGGATCGAGCGCCGGCACCACGGGCGCCCCGGCATTCAGCGTCTACAGCGCAAGCAAGGCGGCAGTGCGCAACCTCGCGCGGACCTGGGCGGAGGACCTGAAGGGTACCGGCATCCGGGTAAACGTGCTGTCGCCCGGGCCGACAGCGACCGAACTTGCGAAGGAAGCGCTAGGCGAGGAAGGCATGAAGGTCTTCGCCTCGATGAATCCGCTCCAGCGCATGGCCGATCCGGCGGAGATCGGAGCGGCGGCCGCGTTTCTCGCATCGCAGGACAGCAGCTTCATGACCGCAAGTGAGGTCGCCGTCGACGGCGGCCTGGCGCAAATCTGACGCGCTACGCCCTACGGCGCTCCATTCGATCGTTAGGAGCGCCGTAGGGCTCGGTAAACCCAAGGAGAACTTATGAGCTACGCAATTATCGGCTTCGGCAATATCGGCCAGGCCCTGGCCAAGGCGTTTGCCCGCAATGGCATCGAAGTATCCGTTGCAACTACGCGCGACCCGCAAAGCTTTGCATCCGCCGCGGCCGCCATCGGACCCCAGATCATTCCCAAAAAACTGGCGGATGCGGTCAAGGCGGACATCGTCTTTCTGGCTGTCCGTTTCGAGTCACACCCGGATGTCGCGAAGGTGCTGCCGACCTGGAAGGGAAAGACCATCATCGATGTGACCAATGCCTACGGCGTGTCCCCTGAGGAACTGGGAGGAGAGCCTTCTTCCAGGGTCGTCGCGCAGGCCTTCACTGGTGGACGACTGGTCAAGGGCTTCAATCATTTGGGCGCTGCCGTCCTTGGCCAGGATCCGGCCGTGCAGGGTGGCAGGAGAGTCGTGTTTCTGGCGAGCGACGATGACAGCGCCGAAGCGGAGATTGGTGCGCTTGCGCAAAATCTCGGTTTCTCGCCGATCAAACTTGGCGGGCTTTCGGACGGTGGACTGCTTGTGCAGGCGCGCGGAAATATCTGGGGACAACTGATCTTCAAGGACTTGGTCAAGTTCGACCGATGAATCGCGATCGCAAATTTTGATGCGGTCCTGCCTCCTGGACAAAGGGTAGCCACAGTTTGATTGAAGCGAGGACGACGCCGGCAGCAAGGCGTTCAACACCCTCTTCGGCCACGTCCTTGCTAAGGGTGGACTCGAGAGTCTCGGCTGCGTCCGTTGGATGTCGACGGCCTGCACATGGCCCAGACGCTCGAGGCGGCCGGCCTGATGCTCATCGGCCTTGCCAAAAACGGCGCCGACACCTCGGACGTCGCCTTGAACGTCGGTATCGGCTGAACCATCGTCCTCGCCCGCAGGTCCACAACTTATACGATTGGATAAGTGCCCAATAATGAAGAAGAGGATCGATGATGCTTAATAATGAAAGAATAATCAGAGAACTCTGCGCCGCCGCGGAAGGCCAAGGAACGGATATCGAGAAGTTTGTCTCCATGTTCTCTGAGGAAGGATACATGTGGGATATGGCATCCGGCATGAAGTTTCGCGGGAAGGCCATTGGTGAGTCTATCGCGGGTATGGTCAGGGCGTTCCCCGATGTCCACCGTGAGATATTTAACATCCATGTCGCGGGAGACGTCGTCGTTGTCGAACTCGCGATTCGGGGAACGCACAAGGGTGATCTGCCTCTTGCTTCAGGGACGCTAGCTCCCACGGGCAAGACGATAGATGTCCCGTCATGCGATGTTTTCCACCTCGAAGGCGGGAAGGTCAAATCTTTCCATTGCTACAACGAGGCTTCCGCGATGCAGCAACAACTCGGCCTCGTCCCCGGCTGAATGACAGACACTACGCGATCCTCTGTAAGAGCAATGGAGAAGTCTTTATGAGCATTCAAGAGAATATCCAGATTGTGAAGGACTTTTTTGCAGCAATGGGCGGCGGCGATCGGCAAGGTCTGCTGGCGTTGTCTGCCGAAGATATCGAGTGGATCATTCCGGGAGAGGGTTGGCCGCTGGCCGGCACGCACCGCGGGCACGCGGGATTGGCAGACCTGCTTCAGAAGGCTTCCGCAGAGATGGAAACTTCCTCCCCAGAGCCCCCCGAGTTCGTAGCGCAGGGAGACCGGGTTCTGGTCGTCGGCTTCGCTACGGGGAAAGTCAAAGCCACGAACAGGACGTTTGAGGACTATTTTGTCTTCGCCATCACTGTTCGCAATGGCAAGCTGACGAACATTCGAGAATATGTCGACACGCAAGCACTGGCGCGGGCCTCAGAGATGGACGCAAGCCCCAGGCACTAAGCCATCGGGACCGATACCTCCCGACACGATCCGCAAAGGGTTGGTGTATTGATCACGAGCCTGGCGCCACTTGACGTTGCATTGGCTGCGTTGATGTAGAGGCTTATCCGGATCCGGGCGGTGCGCTCGACCAGCTTCATGCGCTGATGATCCGTGGTGCGATTCGCCATGCTCAGTCTGTCAGTGGCCGATTTCTGCCTGTCGCCACCGTCAGCTATATTGGGTCGGTTGCCGTCCTTCGCGACAGGCAAAAAACGGTCAGAAGCGGTCTGTCGTGACCGGCTTCAATCGCCAAAAGCGAAGATTGCTTTATAGAAAGCTGGCTACCGGATTCTGTAACTTTTGAACTTGGTACGCTCATCAAATAAGTGGCGGATGCTAATTGTCGCGTTTTTCCGACAGCAAGGCACTTTGACCACGACATTCATCTTAAATACAAGTATTTTAATGGATCCCCCTAAAATCCATCTGATACGTTTTTTTTTCGATCACCTGAGCCTTTTTCGTCAACCAACAGTCTATAAAGTGCAAGCCCGATGTTCTTTCAAACAACAAAAATCAGCCAACCAGTTTTGGCTCTTGGGCACACTGACGCGCTCAAGAATTTAGACCATCCCAGGATCAACAATAGAACCCCGTTTATCAGAAAGAAACGGGACAGATAACTATTCACTTGTTTTGGAGATGGCCGCTGTGCGAAAGCTTGGCTTGGGCTTCCTGGTAACTGGCGTTTTGGGGCAACTATCAGCACTACTATGGACCTACACGTCCACAGGCCCAAACTGTCAAAATAACGTCGACAATTCATACATCCAGCAAAAAGTGACAAAGTTCGAACAACTACTTGATGACACCGCTAATAAAGTTGCGACAGAGCTCAGTACAAAACATTCCGACAGGCTCGCGCACCTTGCGAGAAACG
Source organism: Pseudomonas sp. ASL7 (assembly GCF_056680375.1). Lineage (NCBI taxonomy): Bacteria > Pseudomonadati > Pseudomonadota > Gammaproteobacteria > Pseudomonadales > Pseudomonadaceae > Pseudomonas > Pseudomonas sp. ASL7. Next base: position 2,201,595 of record NZ_CM155279.1, read on the forward strand.
AATCCCGCATACTCGATTCAACGGAGGCCGACGCCGTACAGTTTTTGATCGCAAAGCCAGACGAAACACCAGTACTTATGCTGCCTTCATTGCCCACACAGGCACACAAATGGACAATTATTCTCAGCGGTCTGATGACTTTTACCGGCCTGCTCTTGGCACTCTTCGCCCGCAAAAAAACCATTGATCCGCAATGGCACGTCTTTCGCACCGTTCCAGGCTCTCTAATCACGCTGAAATGCCCGTGTTTGACGTGCGGCTGTTTCATTTTCCACGCTGAAAAATCCGCTTCAGCCACGCCTTCATCCGGACTGTGGGTGATCGAAATTGCGTTGAACACACCCAGCCGTCATCGCGCCAAAAAAGCCATTCAACAGCTGGAGTTGCCGGTAGCGCGTAAAGAAAACAACTTTGTCGTCATCGGCCCGTATAAACAAAAGCAGGACGCGGCACGAGTCGTGAAAGAGTTGAGTGAACGTCATGGTGTTAGAGGATGGCTGATGGCGGGAAATTGACACAATCCTATTTAGCGCTGCACTGACCTCGAACAAATGGCTACTTATTTTATGAAACAAGAGAGCATTCATGATCGCAAAGGAACTTAGAGCCGAACTCGCCCTGAAAAAATTCCTGGCCGCAAATTTATGGATCCAACTAGAACTCACCGAGCTGAACTACAGCCTCGCTGAAAATTGCGGATTGTCGCCGGAAGAATATCGCCTGAAATTTCTGCAAGAAGCATTTGAAGCAGAAGCAGACGCTCACGACTGCGATTGCTGGGACTTCATCCTGCAGTGGGTAGCCGAAACTAAGGAAGAGCTTGAGTTGATGCGCGAACAACGCATGAAAGAGATTTATGACTTTCTGGACGATTAGCAGACTCTACAACTTTCGTAGCCTGCACAAGCCGCCAGCTTTAAAGATGAAAGACTAACTTTATCAGCGGGAGGGTTGCCCAATACCCCCCCGCCCTCCCCTCGGTTCAAACCGTCGCATAACAATCCACTACACGCCGATACTGGCTGGGTGAAGCTCCGATGTGTTGACGGAAAAACCGTGTGAAATGACCTTGCTCGGAGAACCCGAGGTTCTCCGACAACAGGCCCAACGTTCCACTGCGCTCACGCTCAAGCCAGGCAAAAGCCCGGCGCATGCGCGCGTCGTTAAGCAGCAGGGTCGGCGTCATGCCGGTATCTTTCTTGAACAGCGCAAAGAAGTGCGCCCGAGACAGACCACAAGCCCGCGCGGCGTTGTCGATCGGGTTGGGATCATCGAGGTGCTCAAGCAACCAGGCGGTGCCACGGCGCACGCGCGCGTCACGGAACTCACCTGAGTTCGGCGCACCGAGTAGCGACAAATGCCGCCAACTGGAAAAGTCCTCGATCAGTTCGATCAGGAAGTCGAACAGTATGAACTCCATGCGCTCTTTCGGCACGATCCCGCAGCCATGCGCTTCGGCGACCAGGATGTCGGCCAACGTGCGATTACGACTCGACAGCTCGATGCATGACTGGGCAAAAAAGTCCGGCCGACCGCTGAGCGCCAGCGACTGCTGGGCAGTGGCTAGCCAGGCGGGCTCTATGTAGAGCGCCAGGATTAGGGTGGCACCGGCACCCGGCTGCGGATCGTAGAAATGCGGCTCCCAGGCGTTGACCAGCACCGCCGTGCGATCGCTGAGCGGAACTCGCCGACCGTTGACGTTGAAGTAAGTGTCTTCGCCAGACACTTTGACCAACACATGGCATTCGGAATGGGTGTGGGTGACCAGCGAACGATCCATATTCAGCAAGGCGACCCGGCCAAACCTGCCGTGGAAAACCCGTTGGGCAATCGACATCAGATTCCTCCGCTCGCTTGAAGCGATATTGTTATCGGCCACAATGCAGGATCATCGCGGCGTCTATCTGTTTCCGGACCCCGGCGATCACTCAATGGTTCAGCAGCACTTGGCTGGCCACTATCGCGTGCGAATGACCGAGCGTCTACCTCGACTTTCGCAGCCCCCACGCTGGTCGGAATAACCGGATTACAAAGCATGGCGTTCTTTCCCATGATAAACGCGCAGGATATCGGCCACCACCGCCAGAGCGATTTCCGCCGGGGCTTTGCTGCCCAGATCGAGGCCGATGGGCATGTGCAAACGGGCAATCTGTTCATCCTTCAGACCACCGATGCGTTTGAGCCGCTCGGCGCGCTTGGCCGAGGTTGCCTGAGACCCCATGGCGCCGATGTAAAACGCCGGGGTGTGAACCGCTTCCATCAGCGCCAAATCATCGATTCGCGGATCGTGAGTCAGCGCCACCACCGCGGTCGCCGCGTGACAACCTCCGGCGGCGATAAACATCGAGGGCAGCACACGTTGCATCTCCACGCCTTCGAGATGTACATACAGCATCTCTTCCCGGGGGTCGCAGGCGATGACTTCGCAGCCGATGGCGCGGGCGAAACTGGCGCAGACTTCCGCGACCGGCGAGAGCCCTGCCAGAATCAGACGTAACGCCGGGCCAACGCTGATGCGCACCCTCTCGTCGTCGACTTGCACCCGCTCGCTGCCGTGTCCAGTGTCTGGGTCCAGGCGCAAGGCACCGCTGCTCAGCTCGACATGACGCTGCAGACGTCGCTGGCCGAGTAACGCCGCTTGCAGACTCTCCAGGTGTACGATCCATTCGAGACTGGCAGCGCGGTGCTCGACCAGCACGATCAGCACGCCACCACAGGGCAATCGTAGACGGTGGCGTTGCTCGACGCTGTCGCCATAACTGACGATCTGCGCCGGTTCGCGTAGTTCACCGCGCGTCAGGCTTTCGAGAAACTCCTCTTCGACGCAGCCACCCGACAGCGAGCCGACGTGTTCGCCCGTGCCATTGGTCACCAGCATCGCACCCGGCGCACGCGGCGCCGAGCCATAGGTGGAGAGCACCGTGCACAGCCACTGGGCCTGCCCGGCGCGAGCCCATTGCAGTGCCTGGTCGATCACCTGAACATCGAGATGACGCATGTTTTCTATACCTCAAGCAAAGCGTGGTGCTGCATGCGGGGTTACGTTTACGGTAACCTGCGAGCAACCTTGTTCAATCGTTGATTCAACATGTCGCCACAACAATTTTTGCAACTTGGGCCGCTGCGCCTGGAATATCGCCAACTGCCTGCGGCTGACCCATCGCGACCGACACTTGTGCTGTTGCACGAAGGCCTCGGGAGCGCCGAACAATGGAAAGACTTCCCCCTGCGCCTGGCCCAGATGAGCGGTTACGGTGTGGTCACTTACAGCCGTCAGGGTTATGGGCAATCGAGCCCGGCAACCCTGCCGCGTCCACTGAACTACCTGAGCAGCGACGGCCCTCGTGAGCTGCGGCAATTGCTCGATGCTTTGCAACTGCCGCAGGTGGTCTTGCTCGGTCACAGTGACGGTGCGTCCATCGTCCTCGCCTATGCCGCCGCCAACGATCCACGCGTGTTGGGTAGCATTGCACTGGCGCCTCACGTGATTGTCGAGACAGAGAGCCTTGATGGCATTCGCCATACCACTGAGGTTTGGCATCAGGGCGAATTGCGCGAACGCCTGGCACGCCACCATGGGACAAATGTCGATGGCGCTTTTCACGGTTGGAGCGACAGTTGGTTGCACCCGGACTTTTCCCTGGATGATCTCGAAGCGCAGTTGGCTTTTATCGAAAAGCCGCTGCTGGTCATTCAGGGTCGCGAAGACCACTACGCCACGCCCGAGCAACTGGTGGTCATCCAGCGACAGGTGCCTGGACCGTGCCGCTGTGTGTTGCTGGATGACTGTCGGCACTTTCCCCAAACCGAAGCGACCGAGCGGACCTTGCAGCTGATCTGCGAATTCCTGGAGCGCCTCCCCACCTTTATTTGAAGTTGCCTTGGGTTTCCGGAATCACCACGCTGCCGATCAGGTAGATCACCGACAGACCGGCAGCGAATATCGCCAGCACCATGGGGATCTGCGCCGGGCTGCTGCTGACCAGGGACACAAAGGTCGGCATGGTTCCGCCGAGGGCGAAACCGATGTTCCAGGACAACCCGGTGCCGCTGGCTCGCAGTTCGGTGGCAAAGCGTTCATTGAGGAAGATCAGAATCGGCGCGATGATCGCCCCGCCCATGAAGCCGATGCCCACGCAATACAGCGCAGTGCGGGTCAGCGAACCCGGCTCGGCGACACCAAGAAACATCGTCGGCAGGCTCAGCAGGTTGATCACACCCAACAGCATGAAGGTCTTCTTGCGACCGATCAGGTCACTGAGGTAACCGAAGGCCAGCGCTCCGACAATTGTTGCCACCGACCCGTACATGAGCATCTGCGAAGTCTGCGTATGGGGCACTTTGGCGACCACGTTAAGCAATGTCGGCAGATAACCGCAGGCCAGGTAATACGTGGCACCGCCCCCGAACGTAATCAGCAGATTGACCATCATCACGCCGCGGTACTCGCGACCAAACAGACGCTTGAGTGGCGACACGACCACTATTGCCGGCCCCTTGGTTTTGCGGGCTTGTTGCAGTTGCTGCCAGACCGGGGTTTCTTCCAGGTAACGGAACATCACCAGACCGAAAAACGTGCTTAGCAGGCCGCAGAAGAACATGAAGCGCCAGCCCCAGAAGTCAAATTCCTCCCCGGGAAAGATTTCCGACAACACCAGATAAGTGACTGATGCCAACAGCGCACCCATGCCGGCGCCGGCGCCACCGATCAACCCGGACATCAAGCCGCGATAGCGCGGCGAGATGGATTCGGTGCCGATGGTGTGAGTGGAGGCGACGATGCCACCAACGAAAACGCCCTGAATCACCCGCAATACCAAAAACAGTATCGGGGCCAACACCCCGACCTGGTGAATGGTCGGCAACGCACCAAACAGTGCCGTGGAAATACCGACGCCGACCATCGATACCATCAATGCACGCTTGCGGCCGTGTTTATCGGCATACGCGCCGAAGATCGCCGAGCCCAGCGGACGCACCAGCAAGGCCACGGCGAACGAGGCATACACTGCGGCCAGCGACAGTGTCGGGGTGTCCGAGGGGAAGAACATGCGGCCGATGATCGGCGCCACATAGAGCAGAATGAACAGGTCAAACAAATCCAGCGCCCAGCCGAATGTCGAGGCAAATGCCGCAAGCAAGGCCTTGCCCGGTGGAATCTGCGGTGTATCGATAGCGGCGCTGGTTGGTGATGCAGTTATTGTTGTTGTCGTGGTCATGGTTGCCTCACACAAACGGTGAATCGAAACGTTCTGCATCCCGGTGCGCGGGTTGCGGGTAATCAGCAGGTCAGCGGTGATATCTTGATGTGCCCTTTCAGTTGCATTGAAGGGGCGGCAGGCCCTGCTCCGTAGGGGCGTACGCCGTTACCGACATACTCCCGGGCCTGCTCGCCGGTACGATTTACTCGCCGATAAACACGGCCGCACGCTTGCTGTGAAACGCTTCGACGCCTTCCTTGAAGTCCTTGGAGCTACGCAGACGGCTATAGCAGTGACCTTCCATTTCGATCGCGACGGTGAGCGGCGCATCCTCGTTGTCGTTGATCAGTTTTTTCGCCGTGCGCTGAGCCAGCGGCGAGAAGCGCCGCAGTTCATCGACCAACGCATCGACGGTGCTTTCCAGTTCGGTATCCGGCACGACCTCGGTTGCGATACCCCAGGCATAGGCCTGGTCGCCCGTGATGCGTTTGGCGCGCATCACCATGTGCTTAGTGCGGGTGATGCCGATAGTTTTCTGCAGGCGTGCGGAGCCACCCGAGCCCGGGATCTGACCCAGGTTCTGCTCAGGCAAGGCGTAGCGAGTGGTTTGCGAAGCAATGCGGAAATCGCAGGCCAGGGACAGTTCGAATCCGACGCCGAAGGTGTAACCACGGTTGGCAACGATCACCGGTTTTTCGCAACGTGCCGGTGCCGCGACATTCCAGGCCAGCTTCGAAACGTGCTCCGGCGACGCTTCGAGAAAGCCCTTGATGTCGCCGCCGCTGGAGAAGTGTTCACCTACCGAGCGCAGCACGATGACGCGAACGTCTTTGTGTGCGTCGAGGGCTTCGAAGACCAGGCGCAGTTGATCGCGCTGCCCCATGGAAATGACGTTCAACGGCGCCCGGTTGAGGATGATGTCAGCGCGCTCGCGGGACACATCGACTTCAACCTGGAAGCCATCGAACTGAGTGTCGAGAAATTGCTGGATCGCTTGTTGTTGCATGGGAGTGTCCTCTGGATGATTAGCTGATGGCCTTCAAGGCCTGTTCCTGAAATTGGGCCAGCAACACGCGCCGCAGCACCTTGCCAACTGGAGATTTGGGAATCTGATCGACGAACTGGTAACGCCGTGGCCGCTTGAATTTGGCCAGGCCCGAAGTGATGCAATGGGCATCGAGGTCGCATTCCGAGACCTCGGCGCGCACCTTGATAAACGCAGCAATGATCTTGCCCCACTGCTCGTCGGGCAGACCGACCACCACCACTTCTTCCACTGCCGGGTGCAGAGAGAGCATGTTTTCGATTTCTGCCGGACTGACGTTTTCGCCGCCGGTGATGATCAAGTCATCGACACGACCCGTGACGAACAGATCGCCCTCCAGATCGAAGTAGCCGATGTCACCGGTGAAATACCATCCGTCACGCAACGCCTTGGCGGTCGCTTCGGGGCGGTTCAGGTAGCCTTCGAACGCCTCGTCACTCGCCAGGTCCGCGATGATCTGACCCTCCTGCAATGGGTTGACTTGCACGTCCACCGTTTCAGCATCGATCGGCACCACGCGCACTCGCTGGTTCATTGCACTGCGCCCTGACGAACCGGGTTTGCGGTTGGCTTGCTGGTCGATGGTGAAGGTGTAAATCTCCGAGCTGCCGTAATGATTGACGAACAATTGCGGCTGGAATGCCTGCTCGACGCGATGCATCAAACCGTCGCTCATCGGCGCACCGGCAAAGCCGATTTTCTCGACACTGGCTACTCGCTCGCGGGCAAAGGCCGGGTGTTCGATAAGCATGTGGTAGAGCGTCGGCACCAGGTACAGGTTGCTGACCTTTTCCCGCTCGATGGCCTGCAGCGTGGCTTCCACGTCGAACTTGGGCACACAGACGAAATGTCCGTCGATCAACGCCATTGACAGCAACGAACGCACGCCCATGGTGTGGTAAAGCGGCATGACACCCAGCGTGCATTCACCCTGGCGGTAAAGGTTTTGCGCTACGTGAGCAACCGCCGCGGCGCGTTCGCAACGGTGCCGACGGGGCACGCCCTTGGGCTTGCTGGTGGTTCCGGAGGTGTACAGCAGCAGTGAAAAGTCTTCAGCGTCTGCCTGCAAAATGATGCCGGAGGGGGTCTGCGAACACAGTTCCTCGAAACTTAGGTCGGTGTTGGCAGCACGGATACCAGTGGCGATCCGTGGCAGCCTTGTGGCGGCGCTGCAACCGGCCACTGCGGTCACGGTAGCGTCGTCGTAAGCCAGTGCACGGATTTGCGCATCTTCGATGCAGTAGCCCAGTTCATCGGCAGTCGAACGCCAGTTCAACGGGGTCATGACGATGCCCGCAAACTGACAGGCCCAATGCAGGGTCGCCATCTGCCAGCGGTTTTGCATTGCTACAAGCAGTCGGTCACCACGTTGCAGCCCAAGGCATTGCAAGCCCCAAGCGGCGCTCTGGATATCGACGAACCAGTCTTCATAGGTTTTCTTCAACGCACCGTCACTGACCGCCACGGCGTGCGGTCGGCGTTCAACGGCAGCGAGGAAACTGCGTCCGAGATCGAACATTCTTGTTATACCCCTTTGTTCGTTTGGCGCTGGGCAGCGACTTCGAGCACGGCCTGGACGATGCCGGTGTAGCCCGTGCAGCGACATAGATGCCCCGAAAGCATGTCGCGTACCTGGGTCTCGTCCGGGTTGGGTACCCGTTCGAGGAAATCCACGCAGGACATGAGAATGCCCGCAGTGCAAAAGCCGCACTGCAAGGCGTGATGACGGCGAAAGGCTTGTTGCAGGTCGCTCAGTGTGTCGTCGGCGGCCAGGGACTCGACGGTCTCGATACGCCGCTCGTGCCCCTGTACCGCGAGCATCAGGCAGGAACGCATGGCGACTCCGTCCACCAGCACCGTGCAGGCACCGCAGACACCGTGTTCGCATCCGACATGGACACCGGTGGCACCGAGGTCGTGGCGCAGGAAGTCGCAGAGTTGGGTCCTCGGTTCGGCCAGCGCTTCGCGGGAGCGGCCATTGAGCTCCAGGCGAATCGGAAAGGTTTGGTCGGCAGTTACACGCATGTTCAGACTCCTTCGATCAGCTGATGACCCAGCTCGCGAATCAGTTGGCGGCGATAGGCAGCGCTGGCGTGCACGTCGTCTTGTGCATCGAGCGACCAGGCGGTTTGATTGAGCGCGTCCGGCAGCCCCGCACCACGAGGCAGACTGCGACGTTGCGGACGGTCGGCGACCCCGCCAATGCCGAGTTCGACCTGGTCCGTGCCGATGGCGGCGGCCAGGGAGACAATTGCAAAGTCGCCATGGCGCATCGCGATTTCGCGAAAACGATAGGTGATGCCTTCGCGCTTGAGTGGAAACCGCACCTCGACGACCAGTTCATCCGCACGCTTGTCGGTGGTGAGGATGCCCTGGAAGAAGTCGGCAGCCTTGACGATGCGCTTGCCTTTTTTCGACTCGAGAACGATCTCGCCGCCCAGCGTCACCAGGCACAGCGGCAACTCGGCGCTCGGGTCGGCATGAGCCACCGAGCCGCAGACTGTGCCGCGATTACGCGTCTGGAAGTGACCGATCCAGGGCATCGCCAGTGCCAATAAAGGCACCTCGTCCATCAGGGTCGAACGCGCCAGCAACTGCGCCTGTCGTACCCCGGCACCTACAGCCAGGCAATCCTTGCGCAGTTCGATATAGGCCAGCTCAGCCACATGATTGATATCGATCAGCAACTTGGGTTGAGCCAGGCGCATGTTCAGCACCGCCATCAGCGATTGACCACCGGCGATGATGCGAGCCTCTTGGCCGTACTCGGCGAGCAGCTCAAGCACCTGACGACGGGTGTCAGCCCGAACGTAATCGAAAGCCGCCGGTTTCATTGCGCACCTCCTTTGCCTAACAGCGCGCCAAGCGAGGCACGCAGGCGCGCCCACCAGCCGATGGCGATGGCTTGGCCACTGACCCGTTGCGACAGGCGAGTAAATATTTGTCCGATGATCACCTTCGAGGCCCCTTGCAACATTCGGCCGCCGACCGCGGCGACTTTGCCGCTGACCGCCACCTGGTATTGGTATTCCAGACGTGTGTGGCCATTTTCCAGTTCGACGAAACGCACCTTGGCGTGGCCCTGGGCCGAGCCCATCGAACTGCTGCCGGAACCGGACAGACGCAATGAATGAGGCGGGTCCAGATCACTCAGGGCAACCTTGGCCTCGAAGCGCGCACGGATCATGCCGACGCCGACGGTGACGTCTGCGCGGTAACGGTTCGCGCCTTCAAGCACGAGGTCGTGGCAACCCGGAATGATCGCCGCCAGCGTCTGCGGGTCGAGCAAGGTATCGAAGACCTGTTGCGGCGAAGCAGGAATCACCACCGAGTCGTTCGCCCGCAGTGCCGGTCCACCGGCAGGTGCTGCGTCCAGGTTTTCATCAGGCTCCATACCGGCGGGCCGTGGCGGCTCGTCGATCCCGATTAACGTGCGTACTTTCGATGGCGTCAGTGGCAGACGAATGTCCGAGCGACCGAGGGCGTCGGCCACCGCGTTGGCGATGCACACCGGTGTGCTCATATTGTTGCCCTCGCCCACACCCTTGGCGCCCAGTGGGGTGAATGGCGATGGCGTTTCCATGTGCAGGATTACCGGTTCGATCACTTCCGGTGCGGTAGGCACCAGATAATCGGCGAAAGTCCCGGAGAGGAAGCTGCCGTCCTCGCCATAGGCGAATTCTTCCATCAGCGCCGCGCCGAGGCCTTGAGTGAAGCCACCACGAATTTGGCCATCGACCAGCGCCGGGTTGAGCAGGCGGCCGGCGTCATGACAGGTGACGTAGCGATCGATGTGGATCTCGCCGGTCATGCGGTCGATTTCCAGACCACAGATGTCGAAGACAAAGCCGTAGCACAGCGAGCTATTGACCTGATCCTGGTCGTCTGGTGCCACCAATTGCGGCGGGCTCCAGAAGGCGGTTTCGCGCAGACCACCGCTTTCACCTTCCGGCAGCAGGCCCGGCGACCAGTGGGTCGCACCGGCAATCCGATGGAATGGCGCCACCGCCCCGCCATTGACGACAAAAATCTTGCCGCCCGCGAAACGAATATCTTCGGGACTGGCCTGCAATTGCTCGGCGGCAATCGCGGCGAGGCGATCGCGGATCTTCAGCGCTGCCTTGTAGACGGCACCGGCCACAGCACCGGCGAAGCGGCTGGAATAGTTGCCCGAGGCAATCGACCATGCGTCTTTCTGAGTGTCCAGTTCGACATTAACCACGATGGATTCCAGCGCGACCCCGAGCACTTCAGCCACGACCTGCGCCACGGTGGTTTGATGGCCCTGCCCTTGCGGTGCCGAGGACACGTGCACACTGACGTCACCCAGCGGGCCGACGTTGATGGTTGCGGTTGCGACAGCGCCGTTTTTCGGACCGGCCTTGCGCCGCTCTTCGGGCGTCATCGCGGTGGTGATGTAACCCATATTGGAAATCGATGGTTCGATGACTGCGGCATAACCGATGCCATAGATTCGGCCTTCGGCACGCGCCTGATCACGACGTTCGAGCAACTCGTCGAGACCACCATCAGCCGCCGCCAAGGCAATGCCGGCCTGGTAATTGCCGGAATCGAGCAACGCACCGGCGGCCGCGCGATAAGGGAAGGCATCGGCCGGCACCAGATTGCGGCGGATCACGTCCAACGGATCAAGCTTCAACTGCACGGCGATGTGTTGCAGCAGCCGCTCCAGGGCGAAATACACCTGCGGGCCGCCGAAACCACGGTTCAGGCCGGAAGGGGTTTTGTTGGTCAGCACCACCCGGTTACGCACTTGCAAATTGCGGATTGCGTAGGCACCCGTCAGGTTGCCGTGCATGCGGTAGAAAGTCGCCGGTTCGGGCGCTCTCAGATAGGCACCACAATCGTCGATCTGGTCATAACGCAAAGCGGTGATGCGGCCATCTGCTTCTACCGCCGCTTCAATTTCGGTCACCCGATTGGTCGCCGAAGAAGCCCCCTGAAGATGTTCCAGACGGTCCTCGACCCACTTCACCGGTGCGCCGACCTTGCGTGACGCCAGGCCCATCATCACCACGTAAGGGAAAACCCCTTGTTTGATGCCAAAACTGCCGCCGGAATCTTTCGGTGTGCGCAAACGCAAGCGGTTGCCGGGTACATTCAGTGCACGGGCCATGACCGTGTGTAACGCATAGGGGCCCTGGAAATTGGCCAGCACGTCATAAATGCCGGTGGCGCGCTCGTACTGAGCCAGCACCACATAGCATTCAATGGGTGTGCAGGAACTGCGCGGAAACTTCACTTTGAGCGAGACCTTGTGCGGCGCCTGCTCGAACGCCTGCTCCGGCTCGCCATAACGAAAGCGCCGTTCGTTGACCACGTTGCTGCCGACTGCTTCGTGCAGGATCGGCGCCTGTTCGGCGGTGGCCAGTTCGGGATCGATGATCGGGGGCAGCGGCTCGTATTCAACGCGCACACCTTCGATGGCGTCCTCGGCCAGATAGCGGCTCTCAGCGATCACCACCGCCACCGGTTCTCCAACGTAGCGCACCTTGTCGACGGCGACGCACCAGTGCTCCATCGGCTGACGTACACCCACGGGGAACGGCAGCGCCCAGCGTTTGACGTCTTCGCCTACCAGCACGCCGTGCACGCCTTTCATCAGCAGCGCTCTGGAAAAGTCCATCGAGGTGATCTGCGCATGAGCGTGGGGTGAACGGATGATCGCCGCATGTAGCGTACCCGGAGGGATCGCAGCGTCATCGGCATAGCAGCCGAGGCCGCGCAACAATGCGGCGTCCTCGACACGGGTCTGAGGGGCGCCGATGTGGCCGGTCTGGCTTTCGGTAGCAGGTTGGAAACTAGTCATTTTTTTCGCGGCTCTTGTTGTTATCCAGCGCGATAGCGTTAGAGCCGAGTGTGTGAGAAAGGCGCAGGGAGCGCCTTGCCTGGGGAGAGGGAGTTCTGCGCTGGGGTCTGAAAATTTGCCTTAGCGTCTGATTTTCAGGTCTGGGACCAGACAGAATTGCCGGTCAAGGATGGGACGCGGGATGGCTCAGGAAAGCTTCGATTTCTGCATAAGGCATCGGTTTGGCAAAGTAATACCCCTGAAAAATATCGCAGCGACTGCCCTTCAGGAAATCCACCTGATACGCAGTTTCCACGCCTTCGGCGACCACCGTCAGGCTGAGGTGATGGGCCATGGAAATAATGCCTTGGGTGATCGCTGCATCGTGATGATCGGTGGCGATTTCCTGGATGAACGAGCGGTCGATCTTGATCTTGTCTATCGGCAAACGCTTGAGGTAGCTGAGGCTGGAAAAACCAGTGCCGAAATCATCGAGAGCAATGCGCACCCCCAACGCCTTGAGCCGGTGCAACGTGTCGATCGCCTGTTCAGCGTTATGCAACAGAAGCGACTCAGTGATCTCCAGCTCCAGCTGCTCACCACAGAGACCATGTTTCTCCAGGGTGGCTTGGACACACTGGACGAAATGGCCACGCTGAAAATGCATCGGCGAAATATTCACGGCCACCGAGATGCCCGTGATGCCCTGCTCGCCTAGCTGGCGCAGCTGCGCGCAAGCCGTATCGAGTACCCAAAGGCTCAGCGGGATGATCTGGCCACTGTCCTCTGCCACCGGTACAAACACCGCTGGGGAGATAAATCCTTTTTCCGGATGCTCCCAGCGCAGCAACGCTTCGATCCCGACCACCCGACACGTGCGCGCATCAATCTGCGGTTGATAGTGCAGCTTTAACGACTGAGTTTCGATGGCCTTCTGCAAGTCATTGCGCAGGCTCGCCTGCTCGCAAACCCGCTGATTAAGATCGCTGGTGTACCACTGAAAATTGTTGCGCCCTTGCTGCTTGGCTTTGTACATGGCCATGTCAGCCTGCTGGATCAGTTGCATCGGCTGTTCGATGTGACCATCGCTCAAGGTGATGCCGATACTTGCGCTCACGTGCAGGTCAATGCCCTGAATGCAGTAGGGTCTGGCAATGCTGGCCATCAATCGCTCGGCCACCGGTACAACGTCCTCATCACGAAGCAGGTCCGGCAGCAGAACGATAAATTCGTCACCGCCCATGCGCACGACGGTGTCACCGGGACGAACCTGCTGGGTCATACGCTGCGCCACCTCAATCAGCACCTGATCGCCGAAGTAGTGCCCGATCGAATCGTTGATGGATTTGAATCCATCCAGATCAATACAAATCACTGCCAGACGACGCTTACGCCGCCGACTGATGTGACAATCTAGAATAAGCCGATCTTCAAGAGATACACGGTTAAGCAAACCGGTCAGACGATCATGGCAGGCGTTGAAGCTCAACTGGCGCTCGTAATGCTTTTGCTCACTGATGTCCCTGGCCACTCCAAAAACTCCCACGATCTCGCCATTGATCATGATCGGCAGGTTTGAAATGTCCATGGTCAACAGCTTGTCGCTCTCATCGCGAACCCGTGCCTCGAAGCGTTGAGGCTCTCCGGCGCGGGCTGCGGAAAAATGCTGACTGACCCGTTCCAGGTCCTCTTCGAGCACCAGATGGGAAAAGTGATGACCAATGAAATCGGTTGCAGTGTGCGGTTTTAGCTTCAGGCCTGCAGGATTCACACTCAGGATGTTGCCGGCCAGATCGAGGGCGAACACCGGGTTGGGGTTGTAGGTGAACAATGAACGAAATTGTTGTTCGCTTTTCTCCAGACGTTGGCCGTCACGCTCATGGCGGATCGCAATGACTGCCAGTTGGGCTGCGTAGGTCAGTCGTTGAATCTGCGCCTCGTCCGGCGCCTGGGCGCGGTTCTGGTACAGGGCAAATGTACCCAACACGCTTCCTTGATGGGAGAGCAAAGGTACCGACCAGCAGGAACGCAGGTTATGCCCCAGCGCCAGGCTGCGGAAACGCTCCCAGTTTGGGTCCCGGGCGATGTCTTCGGTGACCACCAGCTCGCGCCGGAACGCTGCGGTGCCGCAGGTTCCTTCCTGTGGACCAATGGCCATTCCATGAATCGCCTCGCTGTACTCGGCCGGCAGGCCGGGCGCCGCGCCGCTCAGCAAGTGTCTGCCCTCGGCATCAGTGAGCAGGATAGAGCAGACGGTTTCGGGGGCCTGTGCGTCGAGCATCTGGCAAATGGCGCAGAGTATGTCGCCGAGATGATGATCGGTCGCGATCATACCGAGAATGTCACGTTGCGACTCGGGGAGTGTCTTGCTGTGAAAGCTAGGACGAGTATTCATGGTGGTCCTGAAGACTCTCGAGGTCGTCCGGTCTTCAGAGAGCCTGAAATAGTAGGCGGCCGACCACTGTCCACTAGTGCATCGGTCGCGCACTTTACAAAGCACCAACCAGGCAAAAAAAGGCTCAGATCCAACATAAAAAACAGCATCAGATTGCCTCCGTTTGGCTGATTTCGCTTTCCTCGAGACGCGGCAAAATTTCTCGGCCAATTTCATCCTGCACCTGAGTGGCATAGCGTTCGCCGTACTGGAAATTCAAAGCCACATGGTTGACACCGGCCGCACGCAGGCTTTCGAGAAACTACAGGATCACATTGCGCCCGGCGCGCAAACTCAAGTGAATCGGGCACGGGTGAATGATCGGGGTGTTCGGCCGTTTCGATGTTCTGCTGGGCGATCGACTCAGTGACGTGCTGTCCTCGACCTACGAGCACCCTCCGGCCGAATCGATTATGTCTTTTCCAGCGTACGCCGCCACTGCCCCCCCCTTCACAGGTCAGATTCTTTAATACTGAATCACTTAAAGTTTTGTAGCGCTCGCGGAGCGCTTGTTTCGGGTCGACTCCGGCTCGGAGTGATCGGCAGTAATCGGCCAATCTCTGCCTTTCATGAAGGGCAGCAATGACTCGATTTCGGTCGGTCGTGACAGGCAGAAAACGGCCAAAAGCAGTCAGTCACGAATGACTCCTTTTCGTCTCGGACAGTGATCGAAAATGAAGCGCGGCCCTAGCTGTTTCGGTGCGTTTGGTTGCTGTAAACCGGCGCCTGACATTCCTTCCTGAGTCATCAATCTGGACTACTCTCTCAACTCTAATCAGTGAGCCCTACCGGTAAGCTGAGCCGCAGTCCAATTCCTGGCCGAGAAACGCATATGAAATCACGGACAAGCATGCTTTTCGCTGGCGCGTTGTACAGCGTCATTTCAGTGTTACTACTGGCCGGCTGTGCAGGAAAGGACGACCCCATCAACGCTGCCAGTCAAGCCGACAAAAAAGCGGGCGTAGCGGCCCCCAGCATCACCGAGACCAAAGCGATTGCTGAGGAGGCGTTCATCTACGGACTGCCTCTCGTGATGAACTATGCCGTGATGAACGAGTTCGTACTGAACAAGAATTCAGCGCAATACAAAGGCCCTTTCAACCAGCTTTTCAACGAAGCGCGTGTCTTTACTTATAAGGACACCGCCGTCGTCACGCCCAACAGCGATACGCCATATTCCATGCTCTGGCTGGATCTGCGTTCTGAGCCCATGGTTGTTTCCGTACCGGCAGTCGATAAAAAACGTTACTACTCGGTGCAGTTTATCGATGGCAACACTTATAACTACGGCTACATTGGCAGTCGCGCCACTGGAACGGAACCTGGCGACTATTTGGTCGTTGGCCCTGACTGGAAAGGTTCGACACCTGCCGGAGTCAAAAAAGTCTTTCACTCGACCACCCCCTTCGCGCTCACTGTTTTTCGGACTCAACTATTCAACGCAGCGGACATGCCGAACGTAGTGAAGGTTCAGGCAGGGTACAAAGCGCAGCCGCTCTCGGCATTCCTCAAACAACCGGCTCCAGCCGCCGCACCCAATACTGATTTCCTCCCGGCCACCTCCCAGGGAATCAAAGACAACTTCTACGAGTACCTGGATGCCGCGCTTCAATTCGTGCCAGAAACCCCACGGGATAAAAACCTGCGCGCCAGACTCGCCAGCATCGGAATCGGGCCCGGAAAGACCTTTGAGTTCAAAGATCTTTCCATGGAATACAAAGCCGCCGTTTTGCTCGGCATGAAGGACGGTGAAGAGAAAATCGAAAAGTTTCTCGCATCAGGGCTCAAGCACGTCAATGGATGGAAGGTCGGCTCTGTTTTTGGAGACGAAAACTTTTACAACGGCAATTGGCTGATGCGTGCCACCGCTGCGAAGGCTGGTATCTATGGCAATGATGCTGTCGAAGCCGTGTACCCCATTGCCAGCAACGACGCAAAAGGTGAACTGCTCGATGGCAGTAAACACAATTACACGCTGACCTTTCCAGCCGGGCAACTCCCGCCTGTAAACGCTTTCTGGTCAGTCACGATGTACGACGGCAAGAGTCAGCTGTTGATCCAGAACCCGATCAACCGCTACCTCATCAATTCGCCCATGTTGTCCAGCATGAAAAAGAATGCAGACGGGTCACTCACCCTCTATATCCAGAAGGACTCCCCAGGCAAGGCGAAAGAAGCAAACTGGTTGCCAGCCCCCAACGGCCCCATCTACCTCGTTATGCGCCTCTACTGGCCGAAGACGCAGGCGCCCTCCATTCTTCCAGCTGGTTCCGGCACATGGTCGCCACCAGGCATCGTGCAGGCAAAGTGAAAGCTTCACCACCGTAGTGACCTTGTGCACAGGTCACTACGAAAGTCCGCTTTGGGTCCAGGCTGTGTGAAAACGCACTGAATACGTCGAAAATTGAGGCCTACGGGCGTTGCCTGCGAAACCAGCAGACTGAAGCGCGAATTGCCCTCGTCAGCTACATAGGCGCCCGTAAATGCTGTTTGGGCCGCGTCAGAGGCCCAAACAGCCACTCACGGACGATCAAACGGCTGGATTCACGCCCTGATCGCTTCAAGCAGTCCTGCGATGCCGAAGATGCTCATCATTCGTTTGAGGTTGTAGGCGAGCACATGAAGGCTCATCTCGGTACTTACCCTCGGCAGAGTTTTAGTCAGGAAGTGGGTGGCTCCCATCCAATATTTGAGTGTTCCGAAAGGATGCTCAACTGTCTTTCGGCGAACCCTCATCATCGCTGGATCATGTGCTAGTCGAACCTGCATCGCGTCGATTACCGCCTCATGTTCCCAGCGCCTCACTCGGCGCTCCTTACCCGTCGTACATTGCTTTTGCATTGCGCAGGACTGGCAGCCCGAGAAGTAGTAACAGTGCAACAACATGCCGTCTTCCATCGACGAATGCCGCCGGGTCAGCAACTGTCCCGCAGGGCATCGATACGCGTCCGATGCAGCAACGTAGATGAAGTCCTGCTTACCAAATCGGCCTTCGGCTTTGCTGCCTGATGTCAGGGGTTTTGGTACAAAGGTGGTGATGCCCGCCTGCTCGCAGGCAAGGATTTCCAGACCTTTGTAGTAGCCTCGGTCGGCCACCACCGTTAGCGTTTCAGCCTCGATTTCTTCACGCGCCAGGTTCGCCATATTGCTCAGTTGCCCACGATCATTACCAACGTTGGTCACCTCATGGGCAATGATCAAATGGTGCTTGTCGTCGACAGCTGTTTGGACGTTATAGCCAACCGTTCCGGTGCCTCGTCCGCTCGTGGCCATTGAGCGTGCATCTGGGTCTGTGAGGGAGATTTGCTGGTCTGGACTGTCGTGGAGCTGCGCCTCGATATCCTTGAGTTTCTGCATCTGCTTTTTCAGCGTTTCGATTTTTTCTTTCAGCCGCTTGGCCTTGGCCTCGGCCACTTCGGGCGTTGCCCGATCCGCCGAATCCATCGCCGCCAGATAACGGTCAATGCTCTGTTCGATCTGCTGCATACGTGCCTTCACTTTGCCCTGGGTGAAGTTACGGTCACGATTGTTGACGGCTTTGAACTTGCTGCCATCGATGGCGATGATCGATGCAGAGAAAAGATTGAGGTTGCGACAAAGCACTACGAACTGACGGCAGACGCTGCGAATGGCTTTGCCGTTGTCTTTGCGAAAGTCGGCGATGGTTTTGAAGTCAGGAGCCAAGCGCCCCGTCAGCCACATCAACTCGACGTTGCGCTCGGCCTCACGTTCAAGCCTGCGACTGGACTGAATGCGATTGAGATAGCCGTAGATATAGATCTTCAGCAAGATCGCTGGATGGTAGGCCGGACGCCCCGTTGCAGCTGGATCAACACCTTCAAACCCAAGTGCACCCAGATCGAGTTCATCGACGAAAACGTCGACCACTCGGACCGGATTTTCTTCGGCTACATAATCGTCCAGGCACTCCGGCAGCAACGTCACTTGCGTCCGAGTCTCACCTTCGATGAATCGCTTCATGATCGCCCCCGATACGATCTAGACGATCAGAAGGTTAGACAATCACTCGCGTTTTCACACAGCCTGGACCGAACGCAGCCTCCCAGGCAGGATCGTCCCGCCAAAGTTGTGGTGAAATCAAGCTGGGCTCCAGCAAGCCTAATGATTGTCAATACGATTTTTTTGAGATGTCGCTTTTGGTCATTAGCTGTATGCCCGGACGCTTTTTACCTGAGCGGTGTGATTATCAGTCAATAAGCGGCGGCCGATAAGCGCGCAATTCCAAAATCGCGGGCGTATCAGAAGGAACAGTTAACTCGATGACATGATGTGTATTTGGAAGGCCGGTTGCCAGTACATGACGCTGCTGCACCGAGCCATTTGCCAGGGCAGTCCCCAGCTCGTCTCCGCAGACGAAGCGTCGCTCCCATTGAAAGCTTTGTTCCTCCGCGAGACCTTTACCGGATGTCGTCTTGGCATAGGAAAGGTTCCAGGCACCCGGCTGTATGGTCACGTTTCCCGAGAGCGACTTGAAAACGTCCTTACTCGAGCCGCTTCCCTCTTTTCCTGTACGAGCGCTCTCGACGTCAAAGTCGAAGTTTTCCTGCGAGATGTCGAGATTCCGTACCCGAAGCGTCCAAACATCCGCTTCTCGATAAGATAGGCGGACGCCGACTTTTGTCAGGGCCGGCCAATCCGGGACATTAGTCAAACGCGTCACGCGGCTGGTCTGCCAGCAGCCGTCGACCTCGCTAGGGTCCTTTCCGTCGATTTTGAGATTTACTTTTCCGTCCAAGGGCCCCGCGGCGATTAGTTCGGCGCGGTTTCCATCAAATTCATAGCGGGTCGTTTCGCCAGGGACCGGCGCAGTAAAACTCCGAACCTGGCCGGAAGCGTTCCACCCATTATTTTGATAATCATCCCCAAGCTCCTCGACCCAAGAGGTGAACAGGTTAGCCATGAGGGTCCACCCCTTGGCGTTGGGATGAGGCGAATCGGCGAGAAGATCAGCTATTTGAAGATTATGCTCCTGCAAATAGGTATTCCAGCGCTGACGGCGCGGTTCCAGCGCAAGGTCATATTTCGCCGCCAGGGCTGGCTCCCAGACGCGGGACATGAACTCCTCCCAGTTCCTTTGCTTGAACCAAAAATGGCCTACACAGCCCTCGGGCGGCGACCATTGAAGATGAAAGCCAGTGTCACAGACGGGTTCAAGCGGATTTACGACGTGGTCGGTTTGAATGATGATGTCGGCTGCCGTTTTTGAGCGAAGGGTCCGTATAATTCGTTCGTAGGCACGGTGATCGCCATAAGCGTGGAAAACGATCAGATCGGGATAGACTTCCTCCACGTCGCGGGCAACTGCCTGCTCCAAGAGAGCGGCGCCCCACCCTCCCAAGGCGAGGTTATGGTAATCGAAGGTCACGTTGGGATATTTGGCTCGCAAAGTCGCAATAGCCAGATCGGTCCATTTCGGCGTACTGATAGACTGTCCATAGAAAAGAATTTTCAGGACCTGCGGCGTCTCTGGAGTTGCTGAACGAATTATTGACAACGAACGGCCAATCGCCTGATCAGCCTCCGGAGGAACCGGCTCTGCGGATACCTGTAGAAAGCAGCCTGCAAGCATTAGGCTAAAAATGACGACACGATTAACTTTTCGCCCCATCAAAGCACCACATGTTAATAGTTAATCGGACGCACAACCTGAGTGCTGTAAAAAATTCTCTCACAGGAGTGTATCGGACATTACTGCTAACGCCATGAGGCGTTGGGATCAGAAAGGTGTGTTGGCCGGACGCTTACGAAGCTTCTCCCTCATAAACGAACTAAAGCGCCCACACTGAAGGCACTATCCCTTCTTGTGGTTGAATCTGAGCCTGATCAAGGTAGCCAACGATTGCCTAAATAAAGTTTCTTGAAAGACTGCTTTCGGCCAGAAGCAGACATCCGCCCAGCCGGTAATCATCGTGTCTACGCTCGCGGCACGCTTCGTCGGATCGCGATTATTCGAATTGCGCAAGCCAGCGGGATTTCCCTTGCGGACATCAAGACAGCCCTTGAACCCATCCCGCATGATCGCAAAGCGTCCGCCAAGGAATGGGAAACGGTGTCGAAAGCCTGGGCGTCCTCCCTGAAGCGACGCATCGAGCAATTAACGAAGCTGTCAACGAGCCTGGAGGCTGCATCGGTTGCGGCTGTTTAACCATGGGAGAGTGCCCATTGCTTAATCCACAAGACTCGTTGGGCGAAACCAACTCAGGGCCTGTAATTTTTGATCAAGCACTTAAGAAAAGACTCGAAACATAACCCCCCCTCTTGGCGCAGTTACAACTCACATACCTGTAGTTATTCCCTGGGCCTACGGTCAGTCGCTAGCATCGCCTCTGAATTGGCTTCGCGGCTGCTATACGCAGCAAATTGCTGACTTAACTGGCGCCCAAATCGGATACAGGGCTTTTCAATTACGTACCAAGAAATACTGGCCAACGCAAGAGATGCGGTGATCGTAACAGCCTGATTTGCATGAACGCCGAAACTCGGGAAAGCGGCGGCTATAACCTGTTGTATTGGCCATCCGAAGACATAAACACCATACGAAAAGTCGCCTGGAAGCCGCAATGCCTTGATTGGCTCGGTGGTCATCAGCCAAAGCGCAGTAATCAAAAATGCCGGATAAAACACAAACTGGAACGCCGACCCATGCCGGAAGATCCAAGCAAAGAGGATTAAGCCGGAAACGACACGGATATTGATACCTGCCCGGTCTTTGTAAAGCGCAAGAAGAGCCCCAAAAGCAAAAAAGGCCGGGAGGCGACCACCAATATCTACGTTCATCAGGCCAATCAGTTCAATTTTTTCCGGAAAAAACATTGAAATGACAAGTATTACGACGAGAACCACCGTCGCGAAGAGCCTATGACGGAATACCCCGCAGAGCCCTGCTGCCAGCAACATAGTGTACATAATAAGTTCATATCGGATCGTCCAAATAGATCCGTTGGTCAGCGGGTAGTTGCTATGTTCAAACACACCGGGCAACGAATATTCGACATAGGGGTGCCGAAATATTGCTGTAAGAACGGGGCTATCAGCAAAATAACTGTTCAGCGGTAGTGTGGTGAACATCGGTCCAAGCAGTAACACGCAAGCGGTCGCGCTAACGAGGATGGCTGGGAACACCCGAAAAAACCGTGCCAGTATAAAATTAAGTGGTGAACTATTGTTTATCCAGCTATTCGTTACAAGAATACCGCTTAAGAAAAAGAAGAATTCAACGGCCAGCGATCCCGAATAGTCAAATCCAAGCAACCGCCCGATAGGCTCTGTCGTCGAAGGCCCTGGAACAAGAGCGTAAGCATGCCCCCAGATGACTGCACATGCAGCGATGAGGCGTAGCAAATCCGCGTTGTTATTATCCCTGTGCAGAGCGTGATCCAGTTTCATTGAATGGCTCTCGGAATTGTGCGCAATGGCAGGACCCGATAACTATCACGGCCATTTGCCGGTCGCGGTAGGTATGTCTTATAGCGTCTGAGTGTAGACGGCGCATCAACGCGACTGCCCAACATGAAAAAAAAGACATGTTACATATTCGCGGTCTTGGTGTATGACCAGCCCCACGCCGTCATACACGCTTTGTCTCTATTCCTAACCCCCTGCACCTATCCCAAAACCAGGACAAAGGAATGCCAAGGATCAGGCTACAGCTAACGGTCAGCCCGACGGCGTTAACGGCCAAAACCAGGTGCTTTTGCGCAGCAATGGCGAGAACCTAAACTCACCACGCCCTCGAGACCATCGTGGATCAATATTTCGGAAATACCGAGCCTCGCCTTCTGTTCAGATATGGGTGCCAGCCAAACCCGGATCAGATCCTTTTAGCAGATCAAGGCCGGAAATGAGCCACCCTCCCGATTCTAAGATAGGTGGATGGCATTGCTGTCGATCAATGCGGTTCAGATGACTGCTTTGGGTCCAGGCTGTGTGAAAACGTTTTAGAGCGAGTTTGACCGTCAGAATCAGAACGAAAAACGCGTTCCTACGTAAATTATTGGTCTGTTGACTAACCAATCACCGACAGATTTTACGTAGCAACGCAGACTACAAAACAGTGCATGCGTTTTCACACAGCCTGGGTCGATAGCTGTCCTTCGCGACAGGCAAAAAACGGCCAATAGGAGTCACTCGCGAGCGTCATTTTTCGACCCTGAAGTGACATTGGCTGTCCCAATCTAGCCGCCTTGAAGCTGTTGGTCGGACGCCTCCATGGTCACTCGTAGTGACACCCCCGCAGTGGTGAGCAAACACCGGAGGGCATCTGCCGATGCTACTGGGCTGCCCCATGCAAGCAAGGTACTTGGCAATCTTTACTCATCAATATTTTGCTGCCAAACAGGTAACCGGCGCGAATGGCTAAATAGAGCACTGGCTTGTCGCGGCCTGAGCGACTAGCTTTAACTTGGTCCGGATCATCAGAGTACTGCCAGCGGTTCGCTGAGCAGAACACAGGCAGGACACTAAAGCCCTTCGCTGGTTAGGCAAAATCACATTTATGGAGCAGTCACTATGAATATCAAAAACAAAAGCCGTGCCCTCCTGGGTTTGGCACTGCTGGCTGCTGGTCTTGCCGGTTGCCAGTCTAATCAGCAATTTATTGCTGCCAATCAAGATGCCGCGATGAAGGTGGTTACCACTCGCGCAGCCTTCGAAATGAACTGCCAGGCTGTAACGCCGACTATATTGTCGAGCAAAGTAGTCCAACTGCAATATGGCTATGGCCGTACCGAATACACCGTGGGTGTTCGTGGTTGCGGCAAGCAAGCGGTGTACATGGCAGTGTGCCTGGACCCCAGTACCTGCAATGCCTACACCGATACCGCCCGCCTCGGCCAGTATTGATTGACCCGCCGCCGCAACCCTCTTGCGGCGGCTGTTCAGTAGCATCCCCGTCCTTATCCACAACCTCCTCGACTACTTGGAACAACCAGATCAACCCAACGCTTGGCGCTGGGCTGGCAGGCGGGTATGGCCGTCGTCACGCCCGCACACGAAGCGCCCTTGATGTAGATTCGCAATTTCTCTCCATGAGTTAAAACGGTGTTGGATTCTCCAAAGAAACTGCATCTAAGTAGCACAAACTTCATACGGAAAATGACTGCTTTGGGTCGATAGCTGTCCTTCGCGACAGGCAGCAATCGGCCATTTTGCGCTTGCTTTCAATGCCGGAGAAGATGTCCGGACTAGACTCGGTCATCTTGCAGCCCTGCCATACTGTTCAACATGACCAGTGCAACCTTCCGCTTCTACGAGGAGCTCAACGATTTCCTGCCGGCCGAACGGCGGCGGCAGTCATTCACCTGTGAGTGCGCACGCGGGGCGACGGTCAAGCACATGATCGAGGCGCTCGGGATACCGCACACGGAGGTCGAATTGGTGCTGCTCAACGGCGAGTCGGTGGGCTTCGAGCGGGTGATTCTCGACAGTGACCGGCTGGCGGTGTATCCCAAGTTCGAAGCGCTGGACATCAGCCCGCTGCTGAAGATTCGTGCGCAACCTTTACGGGTGCTGCGCTTCGTCGCTGACGCGCACCTGGGCGGGCTGGCCAGCCTGCTGCGCATGAGCGGCTTCGACACCCTTTACGACAATGGCTTCGAGGATGGCGAGATCGCCGAGATCGCTGCGCAGCAAGGACGCATCGTGCTAACCCGTGACCGCGACCTGCTCAAGCGACGGATCATCAGCCACGGCTGTTACGTGCATGCCCTGAAACCGTCGCTGCAGTTGCGCGAATTGTACGAGCGCCTCGACCTGGCGCGTAGCGCGCGACCATTCAGCCTGTGCCTTCATTGCAACCTGCCGCTGCGCGAAATCAGCCCGGAACTGGCCCGGCCACAGGTGCCGCCACGCGTTGGCGCCCTCTATTCGCACTTCCTGCACTGCGACGCCTGCCAACGGGTTTACTGGGAGGGTTCACACTGGCGCGGCATGTGTGCACTGCTGGCACCGCTGCTGGACCGATAGCCGGGCACATCAGGCCGGCTGCGTTGCCAGGGATAACTCGCTTGTGCATCAGGTAGATAACGGCCACAAAACGGTCGCCCGTGAGCGTCTGCCTTGAGGCATCAAAGAACGGGGGCATGGGCTGGAACCAGACCCGGCTCCAGGCGCGGTGGGGCTCCTGAGCTTGGGACGGCTCGTCGCCCCTCGTTTCGTATCCGGCGGCTTCGGAGTTGCGAGCTGCAAGGAGCTCACGCTATCGTGGCGCAGGTCGCGCCGGGCGCTGCTGAGAGACGCAGCCCCTGCAGAATCACGAAGAATTTGATGCGCCCCCGAGACGTCACGAAGCGCTCCTGTCTGCTCGCGGTAAGCTTGCCGGCATGCCAGACATCCCCCCTTGTCTTTGTCGTGCGCGGTAGCAGCCCCGTAAGGGCTGTACGAAAGCTCCATACTTCAAATTATGAACGAAGAGGCTAATACAGCATGAAGCCCCTGGATCTGACGCGTTTCGATCTCAACCTTCTGGTTGTACTTGAGGCGCTTTGGGCCGAAAAGCACGTCGGCCGCGCGGCCGAAAGACTGCATTTGTCCCAGTCCGCAACCAGCCACGCCTTATCGAGGCTGCGTACAGCTTTTGCTGATCAGCTTTTCATTCGTAACCCCCGCGGGATCGCGCCGACGCCGCTGGCCATAGAATTGATGCCGAGAGTGACGGCAGTGCTCGAGTCGGTCAGGCTCGTCGCCAGTCCACGTGGCCCGTTCGATCCAAGTCGTTTGCAAGCGACACTCTCCGTGGCGGCGACCGATCACGCCGTATTGACCGTCATCGCCCCTGTTCTGGCCAAGATCCAGGCCGCTGCGCCGGACGCCGTGCTGAGGCTCAGGCCGGCCGATGTCGAATCCGCTCTGCGCATGTTAGACGCCGCAGAGATCGACATCGTGCTAGGGTCGGGCTCTTTTGCCCAGATCCCGCAGCGCTTTGCTTGCCAGCTTGTCCATAAGGAGCGTTTCGTCGGCATCGCGCGCAAGGGCCACCCAGCCCTGGTCAAGCGAGGCAAGAAGCTGCACATGGAATTGGATGACTTCGCTCGCCTGCCCCACATTCTGGTCTCGCCGCGCGGCGATACGCGGGGCGCTGTCGACGATGCGCTGGAGAGCCTCGGTCGTACCCGCAAGGTGAACGTCACCTGCCCCAGCTTTCTGGCTGTTCCGTTCATGGTCGGTGCTTCGCAATCGATTGCCGTTATTGCCGAGCGGGTCGCATTGCAGATGCAGGAGACCGCGCAACTGAGCCTTTTTGAGCTGCCCTTGGCGCTACCCACCTGGGAGGTACTCGTTATTCGAGCACGAGGGCGCGCCAACGAGCCCGCCGTTGAGTGGATTACGAACATGATGATTGCCGGCTAAACATCGGCGGGGGCTTGCCGCGGCCGGAGCGACCCGGGGCCATGAATCTCGTGCATGGACAGGGTGTGTTAATGCCATTGGATCGAATGCCTCGGTCCTCCTAGAGTTCGGTTGTTGTTCAACCCGCTAGGAGTACCTCATGAAAACAGAGCCCACCTTGGTCATGATCCCTTGCTTCGCAGGGGCCCCATGGCAGCTTGACCAGTTGAACCACTTGCAGAGCCGCGCCATGCGTACCCTTCGTTTGCCGGACGACGTATGCGAGCTGGAAACGTTGGCCGACTTCATCGCTGACCAGGTGAAGGACCTCGATAGCTATGTGTTAGTTGGCGATTCTTACGGCGCGGTATCCTCGATCGCGGTGGCGACGCGGCAGCCGAAGGGCCTTAAGGGCCTGGTGCTCTCAGGGGGGTTTGCCAAGAGCCCGATCACCTCGCCCCTGCTCAAGACGCTGGCAGCGCTTGTACCGTTCTTCCCCGGGCCCTTTTACCGCCAGACGACCCTTCGGGTCCACGCAGCGCAGTTGGCTTCGTCGTTTGACAAGGAGGGGGAAATCCCCTGGTCAACCGAAAAGAGTCGCGCTTTCTTCGTCAAGGAGACGCCCCACAAAGCCTACGTCAACCGCATACGCTCGATCGAGAAGGTGGACTATACGGCCCTGCTGAAGAAGATTGACGTCCCCACGCTGATCCTGACTCCCGAGGAAGACAAGCTGATCGGCGAAGAAGCCGCGGGGATCCTTCTGAAGGGCATAAAGGGCTCGCAGGAAGTCATCATGCCGCGCACCGGCCACATGTTCAGGTTCTCGCATCCTGGCGCCTACTCTCTCGAGATCAGGAAGTTTCTGGAGCGGGCATCGCTCTAAGCGTATGCACACCGGTGTGAATAGTGTTTGCGCTGGAAGTAACCAGCGCCGCCAGGGTGTGCGCAGGCCGCTATTGACCAGGATTTACTTCGCTGATCCAGATTCAAACATCGGTAATTTCTGATGGTAGGTTTTTTTTGGCTGTTTCTATACTGGCCCCCCGATTCAGAGGTTTAAGCGACACAACTGGCTACACACGTAGCCATGCAGTTGAAGTGACTGCTGGCGGCTGAAAAAATCATTCTCGGCTGGAGGACTTGCCTGGAGGGCGATAAAAAAATAATAAAGCTGCAAGTCAACTCTGAATAAGCTACCGCTGTTTGGCTTGTTCGGGTTTTGAGTATCTGCATTTTGCTTAGTTGAATAATAAGAGCAGCGTTCAAGTCAGCTCAGACGGCTTGACGCTACAACATCTTCTATAGCTATTAATCAGAGCCTGAAAAATGAACTTCTATGACATCATCGGTTATGACCGTGACGGAACTGTTCGTGAACTTGATACGGCGCTAAACAAAGGTACGCTAACCACAAAGGATGTGACGTTTTCAGCGCTTGGTTTTAATGCACCCGGCTGGATTGCCGCCTCTTCGATGTCGATTCTTTACTCCATATCGGGCCACCACGCTCCGCTGGCCATTCTAATTGCGTACTTCTTTCCAATGTTGGTCATGGCTTTCTGCATGATCTCCCTCACTCGGCAAGCTCCGTCCGCTGGCGGAGTGTTTACATTCACCTCGCGATTTCTGCACACCAGCGTCGGGACCATTCTCGGCTGGGCGTACTCCGTTGCCTGCATGGCGGTGATGGCCATGTGCGCGATCATCGGAACCGAATACATCCAGGCGCTGATTCCGGCCATGGCGGGTCCGCTTAACGCCAAACTGATCGGGACGGGTATGGTTCTGATCTTTCTGGGCATTTCCTGCAAAGGCGTCAATGCCACCGCCAAAGTCGCCAGCGTCTTTCTGATTTTCGAGATCAGTGTCGTTACCGGCCTCGGGCTGATGGGCATCATCAACCCTCAGGTTCCAGATTTGTCGGTCATTTCCATGTACACGCTGCAAGGGTCGGATGGTTGGTCCGCGATCGGACCGGGGGTGCTGTTCGGCGTATGGATGCTCGCCAACTTCGATTCTGCGATCAACTACATCGAGGAGTCGCGTGTTCCGGTTCGTACCGTACAACGCTCCATGTTGCTCGTTCTGACTTCCGCATTTGTCATTTACACCCTCGCGGCTATCGGCTGGCAGTACGCAGTGCCGGTAGAGAAACTGGCGGCAATTATTGAGGACGGCAACGGTGGGCCCATCGCAGCTGTCGCGAATGTCTACTTGCCACCGGCCATGGCCTGGATTGCATTGTTCGTCGTGATTACTTCGGCATGCGCCGGCTTGCAAATCTCTTCGAGTGCGGCTGCGCGTACGCTCTATCGAATGAGCGAAGAAGGGCATCTGCCAGCAGCGCTTTGCGCCGTTAACAAAACGAAGTCGCCGTGGCTGGCCAGCGTTATTGTCTCGTCCGTCGCTATTGCACTGCTGTGGTGGAAACCCCTGGATAAGATTGTGTGGTACTACGATGTCGTGACCATCACGCTGGTGATGTCCTACATGGCCGCGATCGCCGCCTTTATTGTCATGACTTTCCGACGTCAGCGTTTCGGCATTGCATTGGCACTGTCGATCCCTGCTTCTCTTGCCATTCTCGTGCTGGGATACATCGGTTACACCGCCGGTGCGAATCCGGTTTCGCCGGAAGATCAATACACGGCCTGGTACCTCGGCGCGCTGACGATTCTGTCTGGCGCAATGATTCTGGTATGGCAGTCGCGAGTTTCCCGGCAACCCGCACTTTCCAAAGTGCAAGAGTCCTGATTTCCACGTTAACGCATGTGATCAATGTTGCAGCTTGCACTGGCCCGACATTGACGCCTGCGTGCGGCGTTCATTTAAAAAATCATGGGTGAACTTATGAAGCGTGTTGTCGTTATCACTGGAGCGGGAAAGGGCATTGGGCTGGCAATCGCCAAGCGTTTTGCTGCAAGTGGCGATCATTTGGTACTCAATTACTTCGACACCAAAGATCAACTGGACGCCGTCATACGGATTGCCGAAGACAACGGTGGTGACGGGATCACCCTTCAGGCGGATATCAGTAATCCCGAAGCCGCAGCCGGAATCATCCGGACGGCGGAGAGTCGCTACGGTCGGGTCGATATTCTGGTCAACAATGCAGGGAGGCTGGTTTCGGCGACAGTAGAGCAAACGACCTGGGCGCAGTGGGAGCAGATGATCAGTACCAATCTCGGTGGGACGTGGGCCTGCATGCAAGCCGTGTTGCCGGGCATGCTGGCACGTCGTCAGGGGCGGATTATCAATATCAGCTCCGAGCTGGGGCTGATTGGATTTGCGACCTACGCCGCGTACTGTGCCTCCAAGGGCGGGGTGATCGCGCTGACAAAAGCGGTTGCCAAGGAAGTTGCCCCACAAGGTGTATTGGTCAATTCGGTGGCGCCGGGGCCGATTGAAACAGACATGCTGATCAACGACACCATCGAATACAACGATGAGACCCGCGCGGCCCTTCCATTGAAGCGTTTCGGCAAGCCGGATGAAATTGCCGCCATGGTCGAGGCTCTGGCAGGGCCCGCAGGTGATTATATGGTTGGACAGATCATTAGCCCCAATGGTGGGGCGGCGATCTAGTTGGGTGTCTCGACCTTTAACTTCACTGAGTCATGAATGTACCCGTCAACGATGTGGCCCTTATTCTGCTAATAAAAAGAAGGATATAAAATGAGCGCTATAATGATTACCGGTGGTTTGGGCTATGTGGGCAGATACCTGACTAAAAAGCTCAGCGAACAAGGTGTTAAGGTGGTGAGTTACAACCGTGACTACTCCGAAGCCAAGTCTGAATTCATGACCCCTGTGCAAGGGGAGTTATTCGATATACCCAGGATTGTCAGAACTATCCAGGACTATGGAGTTGATCGTGTCATTCACACGGCGGCCATGTCACATCCTGACTTGTCCATAGACCTGCCAATTACGACGGTGACGGCGAATATCGATGGTACTGTCCATTTGCTTGAAGCAATGCGATTGGCGGGAATCAAAAAATTAGTCAATTTTTCTTCCGAAACGGTGTATGGGCATTTCGAGGGTGTGATTAATGAACAAACACCGACTTACCCAACCACACCCTATGGTGTCACCAAAATTGCCACCGAGCACTTTGGCCGAGTCTACAATGACCTTTATGGCATGGAGGTAATTTCACTGCGAATTGCGGAAGTGTATGGCCCGGAAAATAAAATGCCGCAAGTTCTCAGGGATATACTTAAAACCGTTCATCGTGGTGAAGCCTTTACCTTGCCTTCCGGCGGAGATCATCGGTTCCACTATATTCATGTTGAAGACGTTGTGCGTGCGGTACTGATGGCGGCTGAAACCAGAGATCTGAAAGGCGGTGTATTTAACATTGCCGGTGATCGCTCTTGGACGCTGCATCAAGCCGTTAAAGTAATCCGGAAAATTATTCCTGATGCCCGCATCGAAGTTGGCGACGGTTATTGGCATCTCGATCGCCATGGGGAATGGGATCTCAGTGCAGCCGAACGGGAGCTGGGCTATCGAGCACAATGGTCACTTGAAAAAGGACTCACAAATTATTCAAGCTGGTTGATTGATCACGAGTATTGATAGGGGGTCTTATTCGATAACGTTCAGTATCCACGGGTGATTAAGATGATTGAAAATCCTATTGTCTGGCCAAATGGTGCTCGCTGCGCCGTAGCCTTTACTTTTGATATGGATGCAGACAGCATTCTGCATGTGGCGCACCCCAACGATTCCGCGACCCGGGTTGCCAGTATTTCGATGCTGCACTATGGACCTAAAGTGGCGATTCCAAGGATTTTGGAAACGTATCGACGCTTCGAGATTAAACAGACGTTTTTCATACCGGCCTGGTGCATCGAACAATACCCGGAGGCCATTGAGGCGATCGTCGAAGGTGGACACGAAATCGCCCATCACGGCTATATACATGAGCATCCAAACGAGCTGACCCGGGAAGAAGAAGCTTATTGGCTCGATCGGGGTTGCGACACCATCAAGCGATTCACCGGCCAGGCACCGCGGGGTTGGCGGGCTCCCCTCTACAATATGTCAGAGCACTCGGCTGACTTGTTGATCGAGCGAGGCTTCAGTTATGACGCCTCTTTGATGGGGGATGATGTGCCTTATCTGTTGCGCACGGGTGCGGGAGAGTTGGTGGAGCTTCCATCCAGCTGGGCGCTGGATGACTGGCCTCAGTACATGCACAGCATCGACCTGGATTTTCAGATGCCGATTCAGTCGCCGCAACGCGCCGTCGAGGTGTTCAAGGCCGAGTTCGATGCTGCCTGGGAGTATGGCGCGCTCTTCATACCCGTCTGGCATCCTTTCCTTTCCGGTCGTTTGTCACGATGGCATGAGGTTTCGAAGTTGATCGAATACATGATGGCGAAAGGTGATGTCTGGTTTGCACGGATGGATGAGATCGCCGCGCATGTCCAGCGCAGTATATCCACGGGCGCCTATAAACCACGGATTGACAGGCTGCCTTATTATCAGGGACCGGTTAAAGCGCATAAGTAGCCATTCTGATGGTGAATATATCGTGCGTCTTGGGTTCTTGTTGTAATTGATGTTGGGGGGGCGCTCGACTCTAAGCGCCCCACTCAGACCAGCAAATCGACGGTCTGCAACATGCGCCGATAAGGCGAATGAGCTTGCCCCATCTCCAGGTGAATGGTTTCGATCAGACATTCCAGAAATCGCTCGGCCGCCGGCCGCAGGGGCTGCCCGCTTCGGCTGATGGCGCCCACCGAGGCACTGCCGACCGGCTCGCGCAGAGGCAAGGCGCACAAGCCTTCGCGCTGAGCGCATATCTCCACCAGCGGCCAGGGAAAGATGCTCAACATGTCGGTTTCACGCAGCAAGCTCAAGATGATCGAGAGCGAATGGGCGAAATGCACATGCCCCTGCGTCGAAATTGTTCCGTCTTGCTGCGAGGCCAGTATCCAGTCAGCCGACGCCAGATCCTCCATGGTCCTGCTGTTTGACAACGGGTGTTGCTGACGGGCCACCACCGCACAATCGGCCGTGAACAGTGGCAGACAGGTCAGGTCGGTGCTGGAAAACCGGGTATCAAGCCGTCCGATAAACAGATCGACGCTCGCATCCCGCAGCAGCGGACACGCGACCGATGAAAGCCCCTCATACAACTCAAGTTGCACCTTTGGAAACAGCTGGCGAAAGCGCACGACGGATTTTGGCATGAGCGTCATCGCCAACCAGGGTGTCACGGCGACCGACAAGCGCCCCTCCAGTTCCCCCTGGCAAGCCCCCAACACCTGACGCGCGCTGACCATCTGTGCCACCAGCAGACGTGCCTGAATCAACAGCTTCTTGCCGAGCTCGGTAAACACAATCCCTGAGGTATTACGGATCAGCAATTGTGTAGCGGTGTCTGCCTCCAGCTTCTGGATGGCCTTGGTGACCGCTGCCGGTGAAGTGTCGAGCCTTTTTGCAGCGCCGCGAATACTGCCCGCGTCGGCCACCGCCACCAGTGCATTGAGTTGATAGAACTTCATAGTGTCCGCCGGTGTTAACCCAGGGTTGCCTTGTTCACTTTCGATTGCCTGTCAGCTGTTGCCTTGGCCCTCTACTCTGGGACCAACACCACCTGGGCTTCGAATGTCACCAAAAGACCGTACCAGAAAAAGCCCGGGCATTTTGATGAAACGCATGATGCCGTAAGCCATCGTGGGATGTGGCCCTTGCGACAGATTGGTTTCTCCTCTTGGCCACCAAGGAAAAACGCTGCCAATGACACAGTCCATCACGCTGTTAAAAGAGATTGAGCAGGAAATGCGCGAACTGCGCCACCAGATCCATGCCAACCCTGAACTCGGTTATCAGGAGGTCGAGACTAGCGAGCTGGTAGCCGAACGATTGATCAAATGGGGTTATGACGTGACGCGCGGCTTCGCCGAAACCGGCGTCATCGCCACGCTGAAAAAAGGCACCAGTTCGCGGGTGATCGGCATACGGGCCGACATGGACGCACTGCCTATTCTGGAAAAAACCGGGCTCCCCTATGCAAGCCGGATTCCGGGCAAGATGCACGCGTGTGGCCATGACGGGCATACGGTCATGCTCCTCGCCGCCGCCTACGCCCTCGCCCATGGCCATCCGTTCGATGGCACCGTCCGCCTGATTTTCCAGCCGGCTGAAGAAGGTCTGGCCGGCGCCCGACGAATGATTCAGGAAGGTGTGCTGCAACAGTTCCCCTGCGATGCAGTGTTCGCGGCACACAACATGCCTGGCTACCCTGTCGGAAAGCTCGGGTTCCGAGCCGGGCCCTTCATGGCCTCCGCCGACCAGGTCAATGTCACGATTCACGGAAAAGGCGGTCACGGCGCGATGCCGCATCTGAGCGTCGACCCTGTGGTGGTCTGCGCAAGCATCATCATGGCCTTGCAGACAATCGTCTCGCGCAACATTTCACCTCAGGAAATGAGCGTTATCACCGTCGGGGCCATTAACGCAGGCAAGGCGTCCAACGTGATCCCGGACAGCGCACACATGCTGATTTCCGTCCGTGCACTGAACAACGCCGTCCGGGACCGCCTGGAGAGCCAGATAAAACACCTCATTCACGCCCAGGCGCAGGCATTCGGCGCGACCGCCGACATCGACTACAGTGCCGACTACCCCTTGCTGGTGAATGACGAAGCAATGACCCGGTTTGCCAGTCAGGTGGCCATCGACTGGCTGGGTGAGGACGAGGTGCTGAACGACATCGTGCCCTTCAATGGCAGCGAGGATTTCGCCTACTTCCTGCAGCAATGCCCTGGCAGCTACCTGATCATCGGCAATGGCGACGGTGAAAAGAGCTGCATGGCTCACGACCCTCGCTACGACTTCAATGACGACATCCTGATTCGGGGTGCTGGTTATTGGGTCAAATTGACTGAGGCCTTCTTGCCACTCAACGCTTGAGCAAAGACCTGCCAAACCGTGAAAACCAATAAAAAATGAGGTCATCATGCAAGTACGCAAATTTCAATCCATCACCCTGCTGTTCGGGCTGATCATCACCCCGCTATCGCAGGCGGAACCGGTGATCAAATTCGGCGTCGACCCTAGCTACCCACCGTTCGAGCAAAAGCAGCCAGATGGTTCATTGAGTGGTTTTGATATCGATCTGGGCAACGCCCTATGTGCCGAGTTGCGGGTCAAGTGTATCTGGGTCGAGCAGACCTTCGACAGCATGATCCCGGCGTTAAAGGCGAAGAAGTTCGACGCCATCCTGTCTGCATTCAGCGCCACCGAGGCACGTCGCCAGCAGGTCGATTTCAGCCACAAAATCTACACCGCACCCTCTTCTCTCGTTGCCAGAAAAGACTCTGGATTGCTGCCGACGGCAGCCTCATTGAAAGGCAAGTCGGTTGGGGTGGTTCAAGGCTCGCTACATGAAAGTTATGCCACGTCACAATGGGGCCGCCAAGGCGTCAATATCCTTTCATACCAAACCCAGGACCAGGTGTTTTCAGACCTCATCACCGGACGCCTGGATGCCTCGTTCCAGGCCTCGGTACAAGCCGACATCGGATTACTGCAAAAACCTCAAGGCCAGGGCTTTGCCTTCGCCGGTGAACCCATCACCGACAAAAGCATCATTGGCGATGGCGTCGCTATCGGTGTGCGAAAAAACGAGCCTGATCTCAGAGAGCAGCTAAACACCGCCATTGCCGGCATTCGCCAATCAGGCCAATACGACCAGATCGCGAAGCAGTACTTCAACTTCGATATTTACGGCGAATGAGGCAATCCCGATGAACGATATGACACAACGCGGTGCCATCCCCGTCAGTGACGAGACGGTGCGTGCCTTTCAAACTGATGGTGCAGTGTGCATCCGTAATGCGTTTACTGCGCAGCAAATCAGTGAACTGACGCTAGGCATCGAGCGCAATCTTGCCCATCCCAGCCCTCGCGCAAAAGTGGCGAGCAGCCCTACGGACCCGGGATGGTTCTTCGAGGACTTTTGTAACTGGCAAGAGAATGCACACTATCGCGACTTCATCTTCAACTCCGCCATCGCCCCCATCGCGGCCGCCCTGCTGAACAGCCAACAGGTGCGCCTGCACCATGATCACTTGCTGGTGAAAGAGCCCAATACGCGCCAACGCACACCTTGGCACCAGGACCAGCCTTACTACAACATCACGGGTTCGGACACCGTGAGTTTCTGGATTCCAGTTGACCCCGTGCCCAGGGAATCGACCCTCGAGTTCATCGCCGGCTCACACAAGGGCCCCTGGTTGATGCCTCGGTCCTTCATGGACAGCCAGGCCAAATGGTTTTCCGAGGGGACACTGGGCGAGCTACCGGATATTGAAAGCCATCGCGAGGACTTTCCCATTCTCGGATGGACGTTGTCGCCGGGGGACATGGTGTGTTTCAACATGTTGACCTTGCACGCCTCTGCTGGCGTGGGCGGGCATAACCGTCGCCGTGCGTATTCAGTGAGGGTCATAGGCGATGACGTGCGCCATGCGCCGAGACCTTGGGCCACCTCACCCGACTTTCCTGGGCTTAAAGATGCTCTGGCATCAGGCGTACCTATGGAACACGAGCTTTTTCCGACACTCTGGCATCGAGGAACCAGAATGTCCGAGCGATAAGTCGATGATGCAGGATGGCTGGGGGAAGCCTGAGGTGGTCACCCTGGAGAAAGGGTCAACACCTTTGCTCATGGGCTAGTAGTCCCCCACCCACCCTCAATCCCCAGCCTGCGACAAAGGCCTGGCCACCTGCTCCAACGCTCGACGCTCCGCAGCCACCCCCCAAACCGCTTGCACCACCGCCGCCACACACATCAGCGCGGCGCCTATCAGATAACCGATCAACAGACTGCTGCGCTGCTGGGTCTGGATGAGTTGGCCAAACAGCATCGGCCCGATAATGCCGCCCAGGCCAGTGCCAAACGCGTAAAACACGGCGATGGCCAAGGCGCGGATTTCCAGTGGGAAGGTTTCCGCCACGGTCAGGTAGGCCGAGCTGGCCGCCGCCGAAGCGAAAAAGAAGATCACCATCCACGCCGCAGCTTGCTGGGTGACATCCAACCAGCCCTGCTGGAAGGCATAGCCACTGAGCGCCAGCAATATCCCGGACGTCGCGTAAGTGAAGCTGATCATCACACGGCGGCCGATCACGTCAAACAGGCGCCCCAGCAGCAGCGGCCCGCAGAAATTGCCCAGTGCCAAGGGCAATACGTACCAACCGACCCGCTCGGCGGGCACCTGGTAAAAATCGGTGAGCACCAGCGCATAGGTGAAGAAGATCGCGTTGTAAAAGAAGGCCTGCGCGGTCAGCAGGGTCATCCCCACCAGCGCCCTGCGGGTGAATCGGATGAACAGGGTATGGAAGATCTCCGCCAGCGGCGTATGGTCCCGCGCGTGCAGGCGCAGTGGTTTTCCGGTCACGGCCGGCAGTTCATGGCCTTGTTCGCGCAGACGCGCTTCGATGCCTTCGACGATGTGTCGCGCCTCATCTAGCCGACCATGGATCAGCAGCCAGCGCGGGCTTTCCGGCAGCCACAGGCGCATCACCAGGATCAACAGGCCCAGCGCTGCACCGATGCCGAAGCACAGGCGCCAGCCCAGGTCACCGCCGACCACATGCGGGTCCAGCAGAAGGATGGCCCCGCTGGCGCCAAGCGCTGCGCCTAACCAGAATGTGCCATTGATGGTCAGGTCGACCCAGCCGCGATAGCGTACCGGGGTGAATTCCTGGATGGTCGAATTGATCGCCGTGTATTCGCCGCCGATGCCCATGCCCGTAAGGAAGCGGAACAGCAGGAAGCTTTCCAGGTTGAAGGAGAACGCCGTGGCCGCCGTGGCGCCTACATACAGCCATAAAGTAATGAAGAACAGCTTGCGCCGTCCCAGGCGATCGGTCAGCCAGCCGAACACCAAGGCACCGACCACTGCCCCGGCGATGTAGATGCCGCCGGCCAAGCCAATATCGAAGTTGCTCATGCGCAAATCGGGGCTGATTTTCAGCGCGCCGGACACCGACCCGGCCAGGGTCACTTCCAGGCCATCGAGTAACCAGGTGATTCCCAGCGCGAACACTAGCAGGGAGTGAAAGCGGCCCCACGGCAAGCGGTCCAGGCGTGCTGGAAGATTGGTTACGAATATCGCGCCGGGCTCGCGGCTATGCAGCTGTAGGTGGGTCATCGCCACATCATTGTCTTGTGCAGTGCCTTGTGAGTTAGGAGTTAGCGCCCGGATCGGGAGTTCAAAATTCCGCTGCCGGGTTGCACGCCCTCTAACCGAAACGAACCCCACGCCGTCTGATGCGCAGGCACCGCTCCGCCAGGAAAACCTGAAACGCCGCGGCGTTCTGCGTCAGTCGCCGATCGATCCCAGGAGCCACTGCCGAAAAATCTCGGCACATGCAGAACGCTTGCGATGCTTGACCGACACCAGGAACTCGCCATTGCCCGTCACGCATTCGAAAGGCGTAACCCGCTGCAATTCTCCCTTGGCCAGCGCCTCATCCGCCATGAATGTCCAGGCCAGGCCGATGCCCATGCCTTGTTGAACGGCCCGATACGCCAACGTCAGCTGGTTGAAGACCGGGGCCTTTTCCTGCGCTATGAAGTCGATGCCAAAGTGGCCGAACCATTGATGCCAGTCCAGGCACTGCCAGGCGCAGGTGTCGATCTGCACCAGGTTGGCTTGTGCCAATTGCTCCAGCGTCTCAACCCCCGAGACGTCCAGTGAAGGATGAGCCACGGCATAGACGATTTCCGGCAGCAGGAAATCGCTATCCAGCGAGGGCCATTGGCCAGAACCATAAAGAACGCCGACGTCGAAATCATTGAGGCTGGCCTCATCGAACTCGTTGATCGCATGAACGTGCACGGCGATATCGGGGTATGCCTTGTTGAATTCGATCAATTTCGGGAACAACCAGAACTGGGCCAGGGCGTGGGTCGCGAGCACCGAGACGGCGTTGGATTGATGGACGTTGCGAATTCGCGTGACGCTTTGGTACATCGTGGCGAGGAGCACGTTGACCGTCATCAGCAGCTCATCGCCTGCGCTGGTCAACTTGACACCCCGTGGTTTGCGCTCGAAGAGCGGGACGCCCATGCAGTCCTCGAGCTGGCGCATCTGTTTGCTCACCGCGCTCTGGGTAAGAAAAAGTTCGCCAGCGGCACCCGTGAAGCTGGCGTGTCGGCCCACGGCCTCGAACGTGATCAGGGTCTCCAAGGGGGGCAAGGTACGCAGGTAACGGTTGATGAGCGTTCTCCTGGGCGGGCGACTGCGCCAAGACATTCCGCGCTGGAATGGGTGGCCAACTTTATATCGCAGGTGGCGCTTTATATACCATGGCTAGAATGCCGCCAAATAGCCTGTCAGAGCCGAGATGATGAACAGTGGGGTTGTATTTGCAATATTGGCGGGGGCCATCTGGGGCGGAGTGATTATCGGCCCTTCGTTGCTGCCGGAGTTCAATGCCGTGCTGATCAGCAGTGTGCGGTTTGCCCTGTACGGGCTGTTCTCGCTCCTCTTCGCTTTGCCGATCGCGTCACGGCTGCTGTCACGATTGACGCGCGGCGATGCCTTGATGCTGCTGCGTCTGTCATTGACCGGAAATGTGCTGAACTATGCGCTGTTGGGCGCTTCCGTACAGCTGAGCGGGGTCACCGCGGCCGCCCTTATCAACGGCATGATGCCGGTTGCCATTACCTTTCTGGCGCGCAGCGATGCAGGATCGCTGCCCCTGACCAAACTCAAGCTGCCCCTGTTGCTGGTATTCCTGGGCATCGTATCGGTCAGTCTGGAACATTCAGGCGCGCGGGCAGCGAGTACCTCGCTGTCTTCCCAGTTGCTGGGCCTGGCCTGCGGATTCAGCGGTGTGGTCTGCTGGTCGTGGTACGCCACCCACAATGCCCGTTATCTCAAACAAAGCCATTTCAACAGCAGCGAATGGTCGACGCTATTGGGCATCGTGACGGGCATCGTAGCGATCGTGTTCGGCATCGCGGCCTTGGTACTGTTCCCCAACCTGGTGCCCGCTGAGGTTGAAAGCAGCCGCTGGATGGTTTTCCTGTGGGTCTGCCTGTTCCTGGCACTCTGTGGTTCATGGGTTGCCAATGGGCTTTGGAATGCCTGCTCGCGTCGAATGGCCACCTCATTAAGCGGCCAGATGATCGTGTTCGAAACGCTGTTTGCCTGTGTATACGGATTTCTGTTCAGCCAGCGAGTGCCTGGCTTGATGGAAGTGGTGTCGATCGTGTTGCTGGTGGGCGGGGTCGTCTGGGCGGCGAAGCGTCATCGGGTGGCGCCGGTGAAACATGCTGAACCCTAGGCGCTGTTGGCCGATTCTTACCGAGCTGACCGGCAGCAATGTGAATCGCTCTCGATTTTATAGACACAAATGATGGGCTGCTTCCCCCCTTCGAGACGGGCGGAAATCGGCAGACGCGGCCGGCGGTCGTTGCATTTCGCCTGTCGCCGGCGTTTGGCTAAGCTGAATATATCGGGACGAAATGAACCCTGAGTGATAGCGACCATCAGCGAATCTGGATTGGCCTCAAGAAGGTAGCTCCCAAAGGAGACGACTATGTATGCGGTTATAAGAACCTACTTGGGTGTTGGAGCAAAGCAGCTTTTCGAGCTTTTAGAGGAGCGCAAGGCCGACGTCGAAGCCACCCTGCGCACAGTGCCTGGCCTCGTAAGCTACACACTGCTGAATACAGGTGATGGCTGTACGGCAGTGACCGTTTGCACGGACAAGGCCAGCACCGATGCGAGCTTGAAAGTCGCGCGCGACTGGATTCAGAAAAATGCCTCGAATATCCACGCGAACCCACCGATCGTTACAGAAGGTCCGGTCATTGTGCAGATCAACTAGGGCGCCCTTCCGGTTGATCTCACGGTCACTATCACCGTCGCAAGTTTTGTATATTTGCTTCGCATAGATGTGATCGTCCGCTCTCACGACCGCCTCCTCCGAATCAGCAGAAAACCAGGCAGCGCCCCCAAGAGGCGTTCCCTTTCCCCGGGAGAGCCAACACTTTCGATAACGAGTCCAACACAAAAAAACGGCTATGGTTGTCAGTGACCGGTCTAATCTGGACCTGTAGCGTACTGATGGAGCTCTTATGAAAAGGACCATTCTTACTGCTGTTGTCACCCTCCTGCTCGCGGGAGCCGTACCCACAACTTCTAGCGCCGCACCTCCTACAGATCCGCTTTTTGCATTTGGCTTGCTGGGAAGCTACAGCGTTCTCGAATTCACAGGGCGCAAAAGCTCGAACACCGAGTACATGCCGGAAGGAGGATTATTTCTCAACTTCGGCAACAAAATGACGGCTCAGACTGGCTTTATTTATCAGGCAGAAATCAGTGGGCAGTATTCTGAAAAAAAGAATCAGAAAGTAAAGGATGGCCAAGCCGACTTGGATTTTGGCTGGAGGATGGCTTTTGATGCGCGCAATTTTATGGATGTTTTGCTGGGCGGCGGGTACAAATGGAATCGATTTCAACCGGACTCTGACAAGTACAACATTGATCTCACTAGCCGTACGCCGTTCGCTAAAATTGCTGCGGGCTACAATCATCAGTTCAACACTTCAGCTTTGCGTTTTGAAGCGGGAGTTCGAAAATCCATAAACGGTGATTCACAGCTAAAAATCCATGGAATCAGCAGCGAGAATCAGGGTTTAAAAGACAGCACCAATCCTTACATCGAGCTGAGCTACCTGTTTAATCAGCAGGGTTCGATTCCGGTGATAGCCTCCCTGTACTACAACCGCTTCAAATATGACCTGGATGGGCAATTTGCGGTGACCGATATCGAAAACCAAACCAGGGAAGAATATGGCGCAAAATTAGGCCTCGCCTTTTAACGCAATGATGGGTCTTCAACAACCTGAATGAATCGCCCCCGGTTCCGCAGGCACTTCTGACATGCCGCTATGGGGCGATTGCTGCCGCGCATACCCAAACGAAATCGACCAACAGCAGACCTTAAAATCAAGCGAGCCCGTACGCCGATCTGTAGTGAACTTAAACCGGGATCGAGGGGCGTTTGAGGCGGGATCGATGATATCCAGGTTGTTCGGAAGATCTCGACCAGTTAGCTGAACCACCAATGACTGCAGGATGTATCGGCTATGCAAAGTGCGCATAGCTACGCCTGAAGTTTGCATTGGTCCAAGGCATTTACGGTGCGGCATGATGCGGGCAAGAGTTGGCCAGCTCTCCTCTCAGCCTCCAAATCCAGGTTCCATTCATATGTCTATTAGCCCTGAAATCCAAGCCTTGGCCACCGATATGCGCGTCTGGCGCCAACAGATTCACAGCCAGCCGGAAATCGCCTTCAAGGAACACAGGACCGCTAACTTCGTCGCCACACATCTGCGCTCATGGGATATCGAAACCCATACCGGTATCGGCCAGACCGGCGTCGTTGGGGTGATCCACGGCAGCCTTGGCGCTGGGCCGAGTATCGCCTTTCGCGCCGACATGGATGCGTTGCCCATCGTCGAGGAAGGCCAGCCCTCCTACCGATCCCAGCATCAGGGGATATTCCATGGCTGCGGTCACGATGGTCATACCGCCATCCTGCTGGGCACGGCCCGTCTCCTGGCCCAGAAGCGGAATTTTCACGGCAAGGTGGTGCTGATTTTCCAACCCGCCGAGGAGATTATCCAAGGCAGCCTGGCCATGCTTGAAGATGGTTTGCTGCAACGCTTTCCCTTCGATGAAGTCTATTCCCTGCACAACCACCCTGCTCTGGCTGCGGGCACCATCGGCGTGCGCACCGGAGGCCTGATGGCCTCGGTGGATTTTTTTTCGATCCGCGTCACTGGCGTGGGCAGCCACGGCGGTATGCCGCACCTGAGCATCGACCCGATCGTCATCGGCTCGAGCCTGGTCGGTGCCCTGCAAAGCATCGTCAGTCGTAACGTCGATCCGGTTGAAAGCTCAGTCATCAGTGTCTGCCGCTTCCAGGCGGGCGAGACCAATAACGTCATCCCGGAGTTCGCCCAGCTCGATGGTACCGTGCGCACCCTGTCGACCCGCGTTCGTCAGCAGGTCATTGAGCGCATGCGCGAGGTCTGCCAGGGACTGGCACTGAGTTACAAGTGCAACATTGATATGAGTCTGTCCAACAACACGCCGCCAGTGGTCAACAGTGCAGATCATACCCAGTACGTGATTAGCGCCGCGCACAGTGTGGTCGGGACCCA
Organism: Pseudomonas sp. ASL7; assembly: GCF_056680375.1. Lineage (NCBI taxonomy): Bacteria > Pseudomonadati > Pseudomonadota > Gammaproteobacteria > Pseudomonadales > Pseudomonadaceae > Pseudomonas > Pseudomonas sp. ASL7. Next base: position 2,243,643 of record NZ_CM155279.1, read on the forward strand.
AAACCTGATCGACAACGTTGCGCCGATCATGGCGGGCGATGATGTCGCGGTGTTTCTCCAGGAACGTCCCGGTTGTCATTTCCTGCTAGGGCAGGACGGGCATATGTGTCACCACCCACACTATGACTTCAATGATGAGGTGGCGAGCATCGGCGTCGCCATGTTCGAGCAATTGGTGTGCTTGCGACTCGGCGCCTGACGCAACAACAACAACAACAACAACAACAACAACAACAACAACAACAACAACACACTAGCCTGGAGCCCGGCATGACACCCAGAACCTTGCCTGCTTGTCTTTCACTACTGCTCTTGCTGCTTTCGAACCCCGCCAGTGCGGCTACTGGCAGTAGTTACACTGCCAACTGGCATACGCTGGTGCCCTTTTTCCTGTTGATTACACTGACCCTCGGCATCACCCGCTGGGCCAGCCGTCGTAATGGCAGCGCCGCTGACTACTACAACGCTGGCGGCGGCATCACCCCCTTGCAAAACGGCTTCGCCTTGGCTGGCGACTATATGTCGGCCTCGACCTTTCTCGGCGCTGTGGCCATGCAGGCCCTGTACGGCTATGACAGCCTGATTTATGGGGTCGGCACCCTGGTCGGCTGGCCAATCCTGCTGTTCCTGGTGGCCGAACCCCTGCGCAATCTTGGCCATTACACCCTGTCGGACGTGGTCTCGTTCCGCCTGAAAAAGCGCCCGGTGCACCTGCTGACCGCCGCCAACTCCCTGGTCATCGTGCTGTTCTACCTGGTGGTGCAGATGGTCGGTGCCGGCAAACTGATCCAACTGCTGTTCGGCACGCCCTACCTGTTCTCGGTGGGCATGGTCGGCCTTCTGGTGCTGTTTTATGTGCTTGTCGGAGGCATGCTGGCCACCACCTGGGTGCAAATCATCAAAGCCCTGTTGATTCTGGCGATCGGCAGTTTCCTGTGTTTCATGGTGCTGAAAAGTGTGGGTTTCAGTGGCAACCAGTTACTCGACAGAGTGGTCCATGCCTATCCCCAGGGCTTGGCCGTGCTGGCCCCTAGCAAGCTGATCGCCGACCCGGTAGATGCCATTTCCCTGGGGGTCTCGCTGATCTTCGGCATGGTCGGCCTGCCCCACATCCTGATCCGCTTCTTCACCGTCAAAAATGGCGCCGCCGCCCGCCAGTCGGCCTTCTACGCCACCTGCATCATTGCCTACTTCTACACCTTGCTGGTGGTGATCGGCGCGGGGGCGGCGATCTTCGTCATAGGTAACCCGGCATTTCTCGACGCCGGCAGCCAGGTCCTTATCGGCGGTAACAATATGGCGGCCATGCACCTGGGCACGTTCTTTGGCGGCGAACTGTTCCTTGGGGTGATGTCCGCCGTGGCCTTCGCCACCATCCTCGCGGTAGTCGCCGGCCTGACCATCTCCGGTGCTTCGGCAGTCAGCCATGATATCTACACTCACCTGTTCAACCGGCAAACAAACGATCCCCAACGGGAGCTGAAAATTTTCCGGAGTGCCAGCATCATCCTGATCGTCGTCGCCCTGTTGCTCTCGCAATTGGTGCAGAACCTGAACATCAGCTTCCTCGCCGGCCTGGTGTTCGCGATTGCCGCAAGTACCAATTTCCCGATGCTGATCCTGTCGATCTTCTGGCGTGGTCTGACCACCCGCGGAGTGGTCGCCGCCTGCCTGTGCGGGCTCGTCACCTCAGTGGGCCTGTTGATACTGGGGCCGACGATCTGGGTCGGTGTGCTGGGGCACGATACGGCGATCTTCCCCTATTCCAATCCGGCGCTGTTCTCCATGAGCGTGGCCTTTTTCGCAGCCTGGGTCGCCTCGGTCACCGACCGCAGCCCATCGGCCCAAGCCGAACGCGCCAGGTTTGATGCCCAGCACTACCGCTCGCTAACCGGTATCAACGCCAGCAACGCCGTGGCTCATTAACCTCCCACTGCAAACGAGGTATCTACCATGCCAACCCTGCCCAATGCCCCAGACAGCGACACGCCTCTGGCCAACCTGAAAAAGGTCCGCCTCAGGTTGAGCCTGGGACTGACCTTGTTGACCCTGAGCGCCTACTTCGGCTTTATCCTGTTGGTGGCATTTGATCCCCACTGGCTGACCCTACCGCTGTCGACAGAGTCACGGCTGACCACCGGCATCGTGATGGGGATTGGCCTGTACTGGTTCTGTGTTGCCGTCACCGGTTTCTACACCTGGTACGCCAACCACCGCATTGATCCGCTGTTGCGTGAGATGCAGCGGGCGACCGACGCTGAAGGCACGCGGGCCAAGGTTGTTCAACCGTCAACTGCGGGCTCCACGGCCAGCAGTTCGGCGTAACGTGCGAATATCTGATGTGCCAACGTCTTGGCCCCCTTCACCGAGGGGGCCAAAGTGCGTCCCGCAAGACTGACCGAACCGAAACGCGCACTTCGTTGCAACGGCGGACTCAAGGCGACTTCCTGCAACCGACCACAGTCCAACGCCTGCCAAAAAGCCGGACGACTGCCAAAGATCACTGCGTTCCCGGCCAGCGCCAACGCCTCCAGATCCGCCAGCACATCAGTCTGAAAGTGAATGGCGGCCTCGATAGAGCCCTCGAAATACATATCCAGGTCAGCCATGGCCCAGGCTGACAAATTGATGCAGCCCACGGGGTAATTCAACAACTCGGCCGGGGAGACCTGGCTTCTTTGCGCCAGAGGATGACTGGTGGCACAAAAGAAACCGCTGCGCCAACAGGGCAGCGTATCGACCTGCAAATCCTGACGATAGGACAGCAGCGCCACATCGCCGAAAAAAATGTCAATCTTCTCCTCCAGCAGCAACCTCAACAATTCTTCATAGGTACCGCCCTTAACAGTCAGCCGTACCTGCGGTGCATTCACGGCAAAATGCTCCAGCAGCGGCGCCTTGAGCAAGGCGGCCGCCGTCGGGCCGAAACCCAGGGCAATCTCGCCATACTCGCCTCGCCGCACCAACTCGATGTCCCGGCGCAATTCATTGAGTTCGGCCAGCACCTTGCGCGCCCGCTCAGTGAACACCTCGCCGTAGGGTGTCAGCTCAACGCCTGTTGGCCCACGATCGAACAAGCGAACCCCAAGTTCGGCTTCAATCGACTGAATGCTCCGAGACAGGGCCGGCTGACTCAGGTTGACCTCGATACTGGCCCGGGTGAATGTCAGGTGCTCTACCAACCCTAGAACGTGACGTAGTTTCCTGGTATCCATTTTTCTCTTTCTTGGCAGTTGGATCTATCAGACATAGCACAGGACAATCCTACAAAAGCCCACCCGCGTCCATATCGATATGAGCAAAGCGAAACGCCCTTTGGTATTGAGGTTGATGATGCGTGGCCGCTATAAGTGCCGAACGAATGCAGATGCGCTACAACAATACATAGAACTCCGGGGGGCCTCACAGGAAGCGAGTGAATGTGGATGAAACACAAACTATGCGTCCTCAGGTTGGTTGGGTTCGCATCCGCTTCGTTCATCATCGTCGCCCCTGGTGCAGTCGCAGAGGATCTCGAACCCAGGTCCTACGCCAATACGCCGGTCGGTATCAATTTCCTGCTCATGGGCTACAACGATATCCATGGCAACGTGACGGCCAACCCCTCAGTCCCGCTCCAGGATGCCAAGCTCAACATCAAGACCGTCGTGTTTGGCTTTGCCAGATCCCTGGACGTCTGGGGCCGCTCCGGGAAGTTCGATATCGTCGTGCCTGAGGCAAAATTGACGGGTTCTGCTCTGTTCGCCGGTGAACCCAAGGAACGTAATGTTACGGGGTTGATCGATCCAAGATTCCGGTTCTCGATCAACTTATATGGCGCCCCGGCGATGTCCCTGGCTGACTTCCCCAGCTATCAACAGGATCTGATTATCGGCACCAGCCTGGCGATCACCGCACCACTCGGCCAATACGACGCGAGCAAGCTGGTAAATCTCGGCAACAACCGCTGGTCATTCAAGCCCGAACTCGGGATTTCCAAGCGCCTGGGGCCAGTGACCCTGGAGCTATCTGGCGCGGGAACCTTTTACACCGACAACAATGAGTACCTCGGCGACCACACACTGTCCCAGAACCCGATTTACCAGGTACAGGGGCATCTTATCTATGCCTTTAGCAACGGTATTTGGGCTTCGCTGGATACGACCTACTTCACTGGCGGGAGTACCTCGATCGATGGCGTCGGCAACCACGATCTTCAGGAAAACACGCGCTACGGATGCACCCTCACACTGCCGTTGAACAGGAACAATTCGGTAAAGCTGAATGCGAGCAATGGCGGGCATACCCGCACGGGCAGCGAATACGATGCGATTGGCATAGTTTGGCAGTATCGCTTCGGCGGAGGGCTTTGAAACGTAGGACTTGCGCTGGCGTGCGAGGGAAAATCCAGAGGTACCTGGGCGGCGAGCATCCGTTAGCGGGAGCCGCCGCTACCCAAAAACCGGCTATACACACGACCCACAAAAATGCCCGGCATAACCCGGGCATTCCAGACAAACACCCATCAAAAACTAATCAGCAAAACCAAGGCGAGAAGCCCGGGCTTCCTGAGCCTGCCCGCGCGTCGCCAGGCAGTAATACAACGGACACGTCACCACCAACCCCACCAGCCACGACAAATCAGCGCCTTCCACCCAATTGGCATACGGCCCCACATACAACGACGTATTGGCAAACGGCAACTGCACGATAATCCCGATGAAATACGCAACGATCGCATGCAGGTTGAAACGCCCATAAATCCCGCCATCGGCACTAAAGATCGAAGCAATGTCATAGCTGCCGCGCTTGATCAAATAGAAGTCGATCAGGTTAATCGAAGCCCACGGCACCAACACCAGCAACAGCGCCAGAATCAGCCCAATGAACTGCGAAATGAAATCCGCCGAAGCACTCAGCGCGACCAGGCAGCAGCCCGCCAAAACAAGACCCGACAACACCACACGCAGCTTGATGCTGGGCGTCCATTGACTGGCAAACGTCTGGATCGAGGTGATGATCGACAGCACCGCGCCATACAGATTCAAGGCGTTGTGACTGATGATATTGAGCAAAAACAGCACCATCAGAATCGGCCCCAGCCAACCGGTGGACTGCTTCACCGCCACCATTGCCTCAGTGCCTTGCGGGGTCGCCAATACGGCCACCGCGCCGAAGGAGAACGACAGAATGGTGCCAAGCGTTGCGCCCAGGTAAGTGGCGAAGAACGGACGTGCAATCCCGATATCCGCCGGCAGGTAACGCGAATAGTCCGACACATACGGCGAGAAGCTGATCTGCCAGATAATCCCCAGCGACACGGTGGCCAACCAGCCGGACAGGTTAAAACCACCGCGCGTGAAGAAGTCCGCCGGCAGATCATGTGCAAAGATAAACAGGAACCCGGCGAGCAAGGCACTGCCCATGACCCAGGTGCCAATGCGGTTGAGGGTATGAATAAAGCGGTAACCAATGACCCCGATGGCAGTGGCGCTGAGGGCACCGATCAGGATGCTGGCCGGCACGGGAACCGAAGGCGCGATGCCGACGATGGATTTGCCGGCCAACACGATATTGGAAATGAAAAAGCCGATGTAGATCAGTGCCGCAAAGAACACGATCAACAGCGCGCCATAACGACCGAACTGACCACGACTCTGCACCATTTGCGGAATGCCCATCCGCGGCCCCTGAGCCGACGCAAGGGCAATCACCAAGCCGCCGACCATGTGCCCAAGCGCGATCGCCAGCAACCCCCAGAACAGATTGAGGTGGAACACTTGGACCACCATGGCACCGGTGACGATAGGCAGTGGTGCAATGTTGGTACTGAACCATAAGGTGAATAGATCGCGGGCCTTCCCGTGGCGCTCTGCGAGTGGGACGTAGTCGACCGTGTGATTCTCGATCAGGGGGTCTTGCCGGGACATCTGGGACATGTGCATGAACTCGAGTTTGTCTGATCTTATATTTGTATGAAGCCAAACCGGGGGGGCTCTTTGGCCTCCCCTCAGGTGCCGATCATATTATGGTATTCCAAACTTTTAACAAGACTGATCCGGTCCTTGTACGTCCATCTGATCCGCCATTTTGACGTACATGCACCTGTGCAGGCTAGCTGAAAGCCCCGTAATCATTGAGTTTAAGACCCAAATCGTGCGTTTATCGGGTGACTGAAAAAGCCCTTGCAAACACGGTATTACGGTATACCATCATACCTACAAATTCATAAAAACCTGTTTCACCGCCAGAGGACCGTCCCATGATCGATGCCGCCATCTACAAACAAGTGATGGGTTCGTTTCCGTCCGGGGTCACCGTGATCACCACGCTCGATGACGACGGACAAATCGTCGGCCTGACCGCCAGCGCGTTCAGTTCGCTGTCCATGGACCCGGCTCTGGTGCTGTTCTGCCCCAATTACAGCTCCGACTCCTATCCGGTACTGATCAAGAACAAACGCTTTGCCATTCACGTGCTGTCCGGCGGCCAGCAAAGCGAAGCCTACGCCTTCGCGCGCAAAGGCAAGGACAAGGCGCAAGGCATCGAATGGACATTGAGTGAACTGGGCAATCCGATTCTGGCCAATGCCACGGCGGTGATCGAATGCGAGCTGTGGCGTGAATATGAAGGTGGCGACCACGCAATCATGGTCGGTGCGGTGAAGAACCTGATCGTGCCCCAGCAGAACGCCGGGCCACTGGTGTACTGCCACGGCAAGATGGGCGCCCTGCCCGTCTTCGCCTGATTCGATCAAACAGCAGCGGCGTGTAACACCGCCGCTGCCGTGCTTGCCTTACGTTCAGAACGACGTTCTTACCCATCGGAACTTGAGCCGCATCGCTTGCCAAATAGCGTTTCAGGCTGGCATCAATGTTCTGCGGCTGCGGGGGCTCGGCCAGATAAGCGACCGTCGGAGAGAAATATTTTGCGGCTATTACGTATTATGGTATACCAATAACCCATCAACAGACCCGTCGCACTCAGCAACGCGTCACGGCGAGAACACCCGGGAGCGCTCAACGCTCATTCCAGGCAACAGGCCCGCAGTCGACAGGCCGACAACAAAAGATTCGAGGTAGCGTCATGAAATTTTCCCTGTTCGTGCACATGGAGCGCTGGGACGAAAGCGTCAGCCACCGTCAGTTGTTTGAAGACCTGACCGAACTGACCCTGATAGCCGAAGCCGGTGGTTTCAGCACCGTCTGGATCGGCGAACACCACGCCATGGAATACACCATCTCGCCAAGCCCGATGCCGCTGTTGGCCTACCTGGCAGCCAAGACCACCACCATTCATCTGGGCGCCGGCACCATCATCGCGCCGTTCTGGCACCCGTTGCGGGTGGCCGGTGAATGCGCGCTGCTGGACGTGATCAGCAATGGCCGCATGGAAGTCGGCCTGGCACGTGGCGCCTATCAGGTGGAGTTCGATCGGATGGCCGGCGGCATGCCTGCTTCTTCCGGCGGCCAGGCACTGCGGGAAATGGTTCCGGTCGTTCGCGCCCTGTGGCAAGGCGATTACGCCCACGATGGCGATATCTGGAAATTCCCGACGTCCACCAGCGTACCGAAGCCGATCCAGAAGCCGAACCCGCCGATGTGGATCGCCGCCCGCGACCCGGATTCCCACAACTTTGCGGTGGCCAACGGCTGCAACGTCATGGTCACGCCGCTGATGAAGGGCGATGAAGAAGTTCTGGACCTGAAGAACAAGTTCCAGGCTGCGCTGGATAACAACCCGGACGTGCCGCGCCCACAGTTGATGGTGCTGCGTCACACCCACATCCATGCGGTCGATGACCCCGAGGGCTGGAAAGTCGGGGCCAAGGCGATCTCGCGTTTCTACCGCACCTTCGACGCCTGGTTTGGCAACAAGGAAGTACCGGTCAACGGTTTCCTGGCACCGAGCCCGGAAGAAAAATTCGCCGGTCGCCCGGAGTTCGAACTGGAGAGTCTGCACAAGACCGCCATGATCGGCACCGCGGAAGAAATCATCCCGCGCATCAAGTATTACCAGGAACTGGGCGTCGACGAGTTCAGCTTTTGGTGCGATAACAGCCTGCCCCATGCGGAAAAGAAAAAATCCCTGGAGCTGTTTATCAAACACGTGGTCCCGGCGTTTCGCTGAGTCCGCAGCCCTGTCCCCCGGACGCGAAGCCGGGGGGCTGATTGACGTGTAGGGTCGATTCCAATGCAGAACGGTCGTCTCCCATCACTCGCCCCTCCGTCCGGCGCCGAGCAGGCTTACCTGCGCGGCGAATGGACCGCTTCGCATATCCACTTCAAGCGTCTGCGCGCCAGCGTTTCAGCCAAGCAGAACGGTTTCTGGCAAATAGTTCACTGAGCCCACCCGAACAGACATTCACGCACCACACGTCTCGCCATCGCGGCGACGTGCACGGTGCATTGCGCTTCGGCTCATGATCAGGTTTGCTCAATGAACAATAACAACGCGCTGTTGATCATCGACATGCAGCAGGAGGACGGTTTCGTCCTGGAAAACTTCGACACGGTGGTGGCTAACACGACCGCCTTGCTCGATTCCGCCCGCCGTCAGCGGATACCTGTCATCTATACCCGTCACATCAATCAGGCCGACAGCAGTGACATGCCGCGCGGCGAACCACTGGCAGCCGACGGCGGTCCGAGCAGTTACCGCGCCGGCACCCGGCAAGTGGAAATACTCGAGCAACTGGCACCGCTGCCTGGCGAGCAGGTGCTGGACAAGGGCCGCTACAGCGCCTACCACCGCACAGATCTGGATGCCCGGCTCAAGGCGCAAGGCGTCGATACGCTGATCGTCTGTGGCGTATTGACCGATGTCTGCGTCCTCAGCAGCGTGTTCGACGCGTTCGCCTTGGGCTATCACGTTCGGCTGGTCAGCGATGCCTGCACCACGACCACCCTGTCAGGGCATTACTCGGCACTGTTGATCATGGCCAACTGGGTTTACTCACTGGAGATCCTGACCAGCGCTCAATGTGCGCACGCCCTTGAATCTCGCGACTACCTGAGCTTGATCCCCGAGAGCCCGGACCTGTTCGCTCATCAACCGCATGAGTTCGAAAGCACCATCGCCCGTCTGCAAACCCACCTCGCCCGGACTCAGGAGTAATCGCCATGCAAGTCGAAAAAAGAAGCATCGATTTCATCCCTGAATCCGAACGCCATGGCCACCCCGGTTCACTGTTTTTCATCTGGTTCGGCGCCAACATGAACATCACGACCATCGCTTCCGGCGTGTTGCCGGTAGTGATGGGGCTCAATCTGTTCTGGAGTGCGCTGGCGATCATTATCGGCTCACTGTTGGGGGCGATTTTCATGGCTTCCCACTCCGCCCAAGGACCAAAACTGGGCATCCCGCAAATGATCCAGAGCCGCGCACAATTCGGCGTGTTGGGCGCGGTGTTGCCGCTGCTGTTTGTGATGCTGATCTACCTGGGGTTCTTCGTCATAGAGTCGGTCAGCCCACTGTCGGCAACGGCTAATGTCTACCTGATCGGGGCCTTGTGCTTCGTCGTTGCGCTGTATGGTTATCGCCTGATCCACCGTTTGCAGAAGTGGCTGTCGCTGCTGTCGTTGGTGGTGTTCTTTGCCGCCACACTGCTGGCGCTGCAGCTGCCGATACCTGCTGAACAATGGCTGCCAACCGGTTTCTCACTGTCGAAGTTCCTGGTAGCGGTGAGCATCGCGGTCACCTGGCAGCTGTCGTACGCACCTTATGTCGCCGATTACTCACGCTACCTGCCGAGCACAACACCCACCGCCAAAGTGTTTTGGTACAGCTACGCCGGCACGGTCAGTGGCGGCGCATGGATGATGATTCTCGGTGCGATCCTCAGCGTAGGTATCACTGACTTTTCCGGCAACGTCGGAGGTCATGTCGCCGGGCTGTTCGGCGGTGGCGCCGTGTTGTTGTTCGTGTTCATCCTGTATGGCCAGGTGTCGATCAACGTCTTCAACCTGTACGGCGCGTTCATGTCGACCATCACCGTGATCGAACCCTTTGCCCGACTCAAGGTAACGCCTCGGGTACGCGGACTGTTCATGTTGCTGATCAGCCTGTTGGCCACGGCGTTGTGCACCATCAGTCAGGACAACTTCATTAACTTCTTCCTCAACTTTATCTTCTTCATGAGCTACTTCCTGATCCCCTGGACGGCGATCAACCTGGTGGACTACTACTGCTTGCGCAAAGGCCGGTACCAGATCGATGACATCTTCAACCTGAACGGGATCTACGGGCGTATCAACTGGATCGCCTGTGGCAGCTTCCTGCTGGCAATCGCTCTGGAAATTCCGTTCATGAACACCACGTTGTATGTGGGACCGGTGGCGAGCGCGCTGGACGGTGTGGACCTGGCCTGGATCGTCGGGCTCCTGGTACCCGCGATGAGCTATTACTGGCTGATGAAGCTGGGTAAGCACACGCCAGAGATCAGCGTGGCGTTACGCTAAAAACTGAAAAGCACAACGCCGGCCCAGGGTCGGCGTTGTGCTGTCAGTGGCCCTATTCATGCAAGCGCGTTCCGGTCTGACAGTCGTCGAAAAAACCCTAAGTCCCGCCGCCCACGCCTGCCACTGCCCGCGCATAACGCTTGGTCGCCTCGGTCACGAGTTGCTTACGCTCGTCACGATCGATGAAACCTTGTTTCAGGAACTTCTCTGCAAGTCGGAGCAGTTCCTCGTATTGCTCTTGCGCAGTCATTCGAACGTCAGCCCGTTCCAGCAATTGTTGCCAGGTCGTAAGCGCTTGCGATTTCGGATCTTCGTACATGGCGACAACTCCAAAAGACCGTTTTGCGGTAGAGCGCTTCGCAAATCGGGACGTTCACCGGCGACGACGTACGGCAAGCGACGACAGGCAGCAGTTTTTCAGTATCGCCCGACCCTGCTACGCTGCGTTGAATGAAGTCGGACGATAATCACGAACTAGTGTTCCCATTGACCGCTGAGGCTGCTGAGTGTGAGAGGCCTGTCGATTGGTTTGATTGGTACCGCCATCACCCTGGCCGTGGTGGGTGTTACTGCGCATGTGTTTATGGATTGGAGAGCTGGCGAGAGCGAACGGCAGGATGCGCTGTGCCAGGCAGCACAGGAACATATCAAAACCCTTGACGTTCGAGCGCGAGCAATGGCTGCCGGACTGTCTGTCGAGGCTTATGCCGAGGCCGAGAACACGCAAGTGCACAAATTGGTCAGCGCCCTGGACACCGCCACCAATGATGCCGAGGTTGAGGCCGTCATAGACGCACACGCTGCCGAGCTGAAAGCGCAGGACGCCGCAACCGACGCAGAACTGAAAAACCAGGGAAGCCAACAGTTTCTCGAACAGAAACTCATAAAACAGCGCATAACCACTGACATCAAGCAGGAAATGGAACGCGCCGCGAAGGCCGTAGCAGATGCCTGTGATTAGTGGAGGCCTGCCACTAGCCCTTTCAGCGGGCTTGATCCCCTCATCAGAAAAGGCCCCGACTGAACGCAATGGACCACGACTAATGCGCCGTCTTTCAGGGACGCCAGAGGAAAACGGTCTAATCCGTCAGGGGGGCTGGGGGTTACACTCAACGCAGGGCTCTTGGCCAAACGTGATTAAGGAGCCTGCCAAGCATCCATTTCAGGAACTTCCTCACTCACGTCTGACAAAAGTCATTTGGCTGACTCCCGTCGAGGTATGTCGCCATGTTGTCGACTCTGGAACTGCGTCACCTCGTTGAGCAAAGCTTTCTCCCGACCCGCTGCGAATGTACTGTCGATCCACCCGCAGCGCTGACCGTTCGTTTTTATAAAAGCCCTTCGAATCAAGAAGTTCTCGTTGTTACCGGGATCTCCATTGCCCAGCTCAACACCGGTTATGCAATCGCCACCCTCATCGAGGATCTGCGAAACGACCTCGAGCGTGCCAGTTCTGCGCCTCATTACTCGATAAATCACTCTGCTAGTAGGTAGCCCAGCCATTTCCAAACCTCCTCCGGCTCCGGGCTACCAATATTGTCCTTATAAGCATCTTGCAACGTGACTTGGTTACAGAGCTGCATAGCTGGATTAAATATGCAGCCGACTGAAGCACGTCCAGTTGAGCCGTGTGTCAGGCCCGCCCCTGTCAGGTGTCGGGCCTGAGCTTACGCTTGCCTGACAATATCGACCGAGATCTCCACCGCCGCCATCGTTCCCCTGTTCTCAAGCCAATGCGTGGTGTTCCTGTCCTCGGGCCAGCCCACTCCCGGTCCATAGTCCGTGGCGACTCCATTACGATGGTCAGTGATCACTCCTTGCAGTATGTAGACAGTGCCTGGCCTGTCTTTATGGTTGTGAATCGGCCCGAAGACGCCCCCTGGTTCGATGGTCACCAAACGCATTCTAAGTTGGCGCCCTGCCATGCCCTCGATCTCAGGGCCCAGGTCAACCGTTGCAAGTAACTTCACTGCAACACCTTTAGTCTCAGGTGCCACCTGTTCGTTGCTCATTGTGCGTTCCTCCGAGTGGGAGTGAGTTCGACGCTGTCGCGATACTCCGGCACCGACACCGACCAACCCGGCTCCTGATGCGCCGGCGCAATACGTCCGAGGCATTGGGGGCCGTGGCCTTCTCAGTTGAACCTGGACAATGGCTTGACGATCGTCAAGCTGCACGGTGCTCGGTTCAACACGCTCTCGGCGGTACTGCCGATGAAACGGTCGATCCCATGATGATAGCTCGTGCCCAGCACCACCATGTCGAAGGCATTCTGTCGGGCGAAAAGTCCGATCATCTGGTGGGGGATCCCGGTCAGTAAATGTCGACGTTTTTTCTCAATGCCATAGCGTTCGGCAAGCCCCTCAAAAGCCTCTTCCTGAGCATCGTTGACCGCTTCTCTCAGACTGACGTCCAGGCTCAGCGTCGGCACACTGACGTCACTGTCCCCCAGGACTGACCAACTGCTGACGTTGAGTACATGCAAAGCGGAACCACAAGCGGCCGCCAACGTTGAGGCCAGGTCGAGAATCCGCTCATTCAGCCCATGACTGAGCTGCTCCAGATGAGACAAATCGATGGCCGCGAGAATTTTCAACGGCTTTGGCTGTCTGGCGTCGGTTACCAGATGCAACGGGGCCGGACAGTCACGCAACAACAGCCAGTCAATCGGACGGTGAAAGGCGCGGTCGAGTGCCGGCACATGATGGGTGTCCTTGATCACCAGGTCGGCATGGAAATCATTGACGTATTCGAGCACGTGCGCCGGGGTCGACTTGGCCCAGACCACTTCAGTGCTCACCTGCAAACCGATGCACCGTTGAAACCGCGCTTGCTGCTCCAGCCAGTGTCGATGCACCTGCAAATAGCCTTCCCGCGCCTGGGCCATCGCATCGTGGTTAAACAGGCCGGCGACCGCCAGTGCCTGCACATAATCGAACGAGACAATGTGCAGCACCGCACCGGTTGCACAAGCCAACGCCTGCGCTCGGTCAAACGCCGGGGTGCGGATCATTTCGGTAGACGCAATCAATAGAATTCGTTTGAGCTTCACCATCTCATACCTCGTCCTGGGAACGCTTTACCTGCCTGACTACAACCCCGACTTCCTGTCCAGGCCTCATGCAATTACTCCCTACTTGTCGAGTGAGGGCTCTGATTTTTGTCAACTAATGGGGCTTTCGCTCAGCACGCCAAATGACGGCAGGTTTACAGAGGCATTGTTGATATAGCTCAATGATTTTTCGGCGATCAGGCGTAGAAAACACGGACGGGCACTCACGGTCCGTCGCAAAGCCGAATCAGTCAGAGGACAGCGTCATGAGCGATTTGAGTCTGCGTAAAACCATTTTGGAAGAACTTGAATTCCAGCCTGAAATCGACGCCGCCAACATCGGTGTGACCGTGGACAACGGCGTCGTCACCCTCTGCGGCCACGTCAGCAGCTATGCTCAGAAAATCAGCGCAGAACGCGCGGTAAAAGGCATCAAAGGCGTACGTGCGCTTGGCGAAGAAATTGAGGTCAACGGGCAGCGTGGTCGGTGCCACGCGTGAGTAAAGTGGAAGACCATTTGCTGCTTGCTTGAGCCAAAAACCTTGGGGAACCGGCGGTTTCCCAGGGGATCAACAGGCTGCCTGCCCGGCCCGTGTCCCTTGTCGAGCCACGAACATGAAAAAGAATCACCAATGGAATCTATCGTACTTCGCGATCGCGTTTGTCGTGTTCACCCTCGCTCAATTTTTGTTTGTCGAACGTGGTGCGGTGCAGAGCATTCCATACAGTCAGTTCCTACAACTGCTGAAGGAGCAAAAGGTCAGCGATTTGCGGGTCGAGAAGGATCAGATCAGCGGCAAATTACAAGAGCCTATCGAGGGGCACACCCAGTTCTCGACAGTGCGGGTCGATCCGGCGCTGGCGACGGATCTGGTTCAATCCGGTGTCGGCTTTACCGGGGTCACCGAAAACACTTTTCTGAGTGGACTGTTGGGCTTGCTGCTGCCCTTTATGCTGATCATGGTGATCTGGCATTACCTGTTTCGTGGGCTGGCGGAAAAACAAGGGATGGGTGGGTTGATGAGCATCGGCAAGTCCCGGGCCAAAGTGTTCGTCGAGCGCGATACCGGGGTGACGTTCGCCGATGTCGCCGGAATTGATGAAGCCAAGGCCGAGCTGGTGGAAATCGTCTCCTTCCTCAAGGACAGGGCTAAATATGCTCGCTTGGGCGCGCACATTCCCAAGGGGACGTTGCTGGTCGGTCCGCCTGGCACCGGCAAGACGCTGGTGGCTAAAGCCATCGCCGGTGAAGCCGGTGTGCCTTTTTTCTCGATCTCGGGTTCCGAGTTTGTCGAAATGTTCGTCGGCGTCGGCGCCGCCCGCGTGCACGACCTGTTCGAACAGGCACGGCAGGCAGCGCCCTGCATCATCTTCATCGATGAACTGGATGCCCTGGGCAAAATGCGTGGGGTCGGCGCGTTTGGTGGTAACGACGAAAAAGAGCAGACCCTCAATCAGCTGCTGGCAGAGCTGGACGGATTTGATCCCCGTGAAGGTGTTGTCTTGCTGGCCGCGACCAATCGGCCCGAGATTCTCGACCCGGCGCTGCTACGCGCCGGACGGATTGACCGGCAAGTGCTGATCGATCGTCCTGATCGCAAAGGTCGAGCGGCGATCATTAAGGTTCATCTTCAAAAAATCACCGTGGAACCTGGCCTCGACGGCGAGCGTATTGCCGAGATCACCACCGGTTTCACGGGCGCTGACCTGGCCAACCTGGTCAACGAAGCCGCCATTGTCGCCACCCGGCGCAGTGCCGCAGCGGTCAACCTCGACGATTTCACGGCGGCGGTGGAGCGACTCGTCGCGGGGGTTGAACGCAAGAGCAGCCTGCTGCGTCCTGACGAGCGTCAGGTAGTGGCCTATCACGAGATGGGACATGCCTTGGCCGCAAGCCATCTGCCGGGCATGGACCCCGTGCACAAAGTCTCGATCGTCCCTCGCGCCATCGGCTCGTTGGGGTATACGTTGCAGCGGCCGACCGAGGATCACTTCCTCATCAGCTGCCAAATGCTCAAGGACCGGATAGTCGTCCTGATGGCCGGACGCGCCGCCGAATACCTTGCTTATGGCCAGATTTCTACCGGGGCTGCCGATGACCTGGCCCGTGCCACTGATATCGCCCGTCAATTGATCACCCGGTTCGGCATGAGTGCCGAGCTTGGCCAGTCGGTGCTGGAGCGGCAAACCGCGACTTACCTGGGCGAGCGACTGTCGGGGGGCGGTGATAAAGATTATTCGGAACAAACGGCCAGGGAAGTCGACCTGGGTATTCGTGCTCTGCTCGATGAAGCCTACGAACGAGCCAAGACCTTGCTCGAGGGTCTGCGGGCCGATCTGGATGCGGGGGCCCGTCTTTTGCTCGAAAAAGAAAACCTGACACCCGAGGAGTTTGCGCCGCTCAAGCCGATGCAAAGTGCCCCGATAGCCCTCATTTCACCGTGACGCCACCCATTATCGCTGGAGGTTCGCCATGCTGGCCGTCACGCTGATCAACACCCTGGTAGTGATCGTCGTCGTGGTGATCCACTATGAATGCCTGTCACGCCTGAACGACTGGCTACCGATGCTCAAAATCTGGAGCCGGTTCAGGATCGTTGTCGGGGTGTTCGGCGCACTGCTGGCCCACGCCATGGAAGTCTGGTGCTTCGCGCTGGTCTACTACCTGATGTCACGCTCCGGCGAATGGGGCCGCCTGACAGGCACCTTCGATGGCACATTCATGGACTGCGTGTACTTTTCCTTCACCACGTACACGACCATCGGCTTTGGCGATATTTCCCCCGTGGGCAACCTGAAGTACCTGACCGGGCTCCAGGCGCTGACCGGCCTGGTGCTCATTTCCTGGACCGCCTCGTTTCTGTTTCTCGAAATGCAACGATACTGGAAGAGCAAATAGTGACATCACTTTTTCGCCATAGCCATACAGGAGGGCCGACAGCTCGTCCTCACTGATTCTGCCCGAGGCGGGCTTGCGCCGTTCGTCCATAACTCCGGCAAATCCCCTAATGAGATGCGTGTCCGAAGACCCACCACCTATGCTTATTGCATCCCCAGATGGTGTCATATTCCATGCCTGAAACTCGTCCCTTTCAAGTTCATTACCTCAAGGCTGCATGCTCCAACTGCAGTGTATTGGAGTTGTGTCTGCCGATTGGTCTGACCGGGAAGGAGGTAGAACGCCTGGACACGCTGATCGTGCAACGCTTCAAGGTTAAAAAAGGTGCAGCGCTGTACCGCACTGGCGATCCGTTGCGCTCGCTTTACGCGGTCCGTATCGGCTCATTCAAGACCAGCATGATGTCAGTCGATGGGCGTGAACAGGTCACCGGCTTTCACATACCCGGCGAGATGCTCGGTCTGGACGCCATCAGTGCCGAAGAACACGCCTGCAATGCGATTGCCCTTGAGGACAGCGAAGTCTGCCCCATCCACTTTGCGCAACTGGAGAAACTCGCCCAGAGCCTGCCGTCACTGCAGCACAACCTTAACAAGCTCCTGAGTCGTGAAATCGTGCGTGATCACAACATGTTGATGTTGATGGGCAACATGAACTCGGACGAGCGGCTGGCGGCTTTTTTGCTGAACCTGTCGCAGCGTTTCAGTATCCGAGGCTATTCATCCAGGGACTTCGTGCTGAAAATGCGTCGCGAAGAAATTGGCTCCTACCTGGGGCTGCGTCTGGAAACCATCTGCCGGGGCATTGCGCACCTGCGGGATCAAGGACTGGTGGAAATAGCCGGTCGCGACGTCAAAATCCAGAACATGGAAGGGCTCAAGCAACTGGTCGCGGGCTGTCATCGATCCCTCAGCTAACACTTGCACGTCTGGAGCATCGTCATGCGTGCCATGGTCCTACGCATTCCCGGCCAACCGCTGCAATGGGAAGAACGCCCTATCCCGACACCCGGCGCACACCACCTGTTAATCAAAGTCCTGGCCTGCGGCGTGTGTCGCACCGACCTGCACCTGGTGGACGGCGAGTTGCCACAAGCGGTATTGCCACGTGTGCCGGGCCATGAAATCGTCGGTGAAGTGACGGCGGTGGGTGCCGACGTCGCACGCGACTGGATCGGTCAACGGGTGGGCGTGCCCTGGCTTGGCTGGACGTGCGGTCAGTGTGCGTTTTGTGAGTCTGGCCGCGAGAACCTTTGTGATCAGGCGCAGTTCACCGGTTGTCATCTGGACGGCGGTTACGCCGAGTACACCGTGGCCGACGAACGCTTCTGCTTCCCTATTCCTGAAGCACTCTCCAACACCGAAGCCGCACCGCTGTTGTGCGCCGGGCTGATCGGCTTTCGGGCCTTGCAAATGGCCAAAGGTGCACGCCACCTGGGCCTCTATGGCTTTGGGGCGGCGGCACATTTGGCCATCCAGGTCGCGCGCGGGCGCGGGCAGCAGGTGTATGCCTTCACTCGGCCGGATGACAGTGAAGGCCAGGCCTATGCCCGATCACTCGGGGCCGAATGGGCCGGCCCTTCGGATCAGCCGCCGCCGCACCTGCTCGATGCCAGCCTGATTTTCGCCCCTGTCGGTGCGCTGGTGCCGCAGGCGCTGGCGGTTACCGTCAAGGGAGGCTGCGTGATTTGCGCCGGTATTCACATGAGCGACATACCGGCCTTCCCTTATCGGCTCTTGTGGGGCGAGCGCAGCGTGCGCTCCGTAGCGAACCTGACCCGCGCAGACGGCACGGCTTTTTTTGAAGAACTGCGTCATACGCCCGTGCACAGCCATGTCACCGTGTTCGCACTGGAAGATGCCAACCAGGCGTTGGCAAGCCTCAGGGCCGGCCAGATCAAAGGGGCGATCGTGCTCACCCCTTGACACTGGGACCTGACTGTTTGACCGCCAGAATACTTCCCGGCACCGAATACAGTGCGCGTTCGGTGTTGCTGCCGATCAAGCGGTCGATCCCCACCCGATGCACGGTCCCCATCACCACCACATCCGCCAGGTATTGCTCGACAAATTCACTGATCACCGGCACCGGCAAGCCCATGACGAAATGCCGTCGCTCCGGCGGCACACCGTAGCGGTCTGCCAGGGTGACAAAAGCCAGGTGCAGGGATTCGCGCAGTTCCTCGATGAAATCCACTCCCCAGCCACCGCTGACCAGCGGCGCATCACCATTGAAAGCCGGCGACAAGTCATAGGCGTACAGCAGGTGCAACGGCGCATCGCATTGCAGGGCCAATGCGTTGGCAGTCTGGATGATGGTGTCGTTCAGCCCGCTGATTTGCGTGGAGGGGTCAAACGGGTCCACCGCCGCCACGACCCGATGCGGCAACCCGTAACGGGCCTGGTTGACCAAGTGCACGGGGATTGGGCATTCGCGAAGCAAGTGACAATCGAGCGGTGTGATGAACACCCGCTTGAGCACGGGCTCCAGGGTGACATCCTTGATCAGCAGGTCGGGTTTGAGGTCTTCGACCGCCTTTAAAATATCCAGCAGTGGATGAGTCGTGAACACGGCTTCGACCGTCACCTCCAGCCCCAGGCTGCTGAGCCGCTCGAGCTCTTCGGCCACCCAGCGACGATGGCGGCGCAGGTAGCGCTGATACCCGGCCTCGTCGATTTTTTCCTCCCATACATGCACCACCGGCGCCGGCTCGACAAAAGCCCGTACATCCAGCGCGGCCCCGCTGGCCTTGGCCAGCGCGACGGCACGCAGCATGGCGGGGGACTGATGCAGGGTTTGGTCGGCGATCAGTAACAGACGTTGATATTGACCCATCACACACCTCGGTTCGACACCAGTTCTCAAGCGCCGGTAGATTCAAGACTGCGCTCCTCGCCCCCTCCCACGGGTTGATTTACATCAAGCACACGCAAATCTACGCCTCACATCAAGGTCTCTGATCCAGATCAAATTCAAGGACCGTCAGCGGCGTAGAAAGGAATGATCCGTGTGGTTCGTCGCCGCGCGCCAACCTTTCAAACCGGATGGAGGATCACCCCATGCTCACAGTCAAAGACCACAATGATCGGGCCGCCGCAGCCTATGCCTCGGTCACCGGAAAATACTGGATCGAAGCGCTCAAGGATGGCCGCCATATATTGATCCGGCCACTGTCTGAAAAAGACCGCGAGCGTGAATACGCCTTCATCAAGCGGCTGTCCCCCGAATCCCGGCACATGCGCTTTCTGGCGCAGATCAATGAACCCGGTGCCGCCATGCTCGACCAATTGATGGACACCGATAACAAACAGCGCATGGCCTACATCGCGCTGGTCCACGACAACGGCCAACTGATCGAGATCGGTGTCAGCCGCTACGCCGCCACTGGCGAGCATGAATGTGAATGCGCCGTGACGGTTGCCGATGAATGGACGCACCTGGGCCTGGGTACGCTACTGATGGATCATTTGATCAAAGCGGCTCGCAGGAACGGTTTTCGCCAGATGTATTCGGTGGATGCCTCCAGTAATGCGCCGATGCGCGACTTGGCCAAATTCCTGGGCTTTGAGACACACAATGATCCCGATGACACCCGTCAGGTCATTCACCGCCTCTACTTGTAAAAAATCGCCCTGCGATGCACCGGCCAACGGTTCATCGCGGGGCCTTTCGATACTCAGGATTGCAACGCCCTGCCCGGTTTGATCGCCAGCACGCTGCAAGGCGCCCGGTGCAACAGTTGTTCGGCGGTGGTCCCCAACAGCTTGTTCAAACCATTGTGCTGCACCGTCCCCATGACAATGACGTCGGTGTGATGCTCAGCGGCAAAATCACAAATACACATCAGCGGTGAGCCCTCGATGAAGTGCCGGGATTGCACAGGTACGCCATGCCGTTCGGCCAAGGCCGCAAACGCCTCTCGCTGCGCCGTTCCCAAGGCTTCATAAATCCCGGTGGCCATTGGTAGTGCGCCAAAGCCGATATCCTGGGCATACACCGCCGCCCAGTCATACACATGCACCAGTTCAAGCGTGGCAACGCATTGCTCGGCCAGCTTCACCGCAGCGTCGACAATCTGATCGTTAAACACCAAGTCCTGCTCTTCGCTGCGCAGCACATCGACAATCGCCAACACATTGCGCGGCCTTGGGTGGGGTGTATTCGCCACAAGATGCACCGGCACTGGACAATCGCGCAGCAACTGCCAGTCCAGCGGTGTGAAAAACACCCGTTTCAACGCGGATTCTTCCTGGGCATCCTTTATGATCAACGCCAACGACATTTCGTTGACGAAATGCAGGACTTCCTCGTAAGGATGCTGCACCCACACCACTTCGCTGGTGACCCCGACACCGTGCTTGCTCATCAAAGCAGCTTGCTCCGCGAGCCATTGCCGATGGGTTTGCAAATACCCTTCACGGGCCAGATTGATTTGTTCAGGGGCGAACAGGCCAGCCACCGCCAGGGCCTGCAAGTAATCGAAGGCCACGATGTGCAACGGCAGTTGCATCGCGAGCGCCAACGCCGCGGCACGGTCGAACGCCGGTGTGCGGGTCATGGCGGGCGGGGCAATTAACAGTAAACGCTGAGTCTGCGACATGGGGCACCTCGGCACGCGGCCATCTGGATGGTGTGAACAGACATCCAGAATGAGCGATCCTGCTGGAGGCGACTTGATCTTTATCAGCAACAACGTCGGTCAACAATCCGTGGGTGGGCGCGCGCGACTCACCGCACGTCAGGCGGTGTTTCCTGTCAGCCGCCTGTTTGACAAAAATCAAGCCGCCTCCCTCGACCAGCAGCACAATAAGCACAAGATTCCACTGCCCACATGCAGCGTTGTCTGTGAGCACAAGCGGTTCTGCAATGATCGACGGGAGAGTTGTCATGTCTGAGCAATCACGTTTCATGCTGGTCGTCTCGCCCCTGATGGAAAACAGCCCTGCGTTCGACCGGGCCGCCGCACTGGCCAAGGCTTCAGGCGCGGCACTGCACATCGTGGCGTTCGATTACCTGGAGGGGCTGGCGACCGCCGGCATGGTCAACGAACAAGCGCGGGAGCAGATGCAACTCGGGTATGTCGAGCGCCATCGCCAATGGCTCGACGACCAGGCCCGTCCCTTGCGCAAAATCGGGGTGCACGTCACCACTGAAGTGGTCTGGGTGGAAAGACCCTTGCAGGAAATCCTCATTCACCTCAAAGAACAGCCGATGACGGCCCTGATCAAGGCACTGGAGCACGAATCGCTGCTGTCACGCCTGATGTTCACACCCCTCGATATCCATCTGCTGCGCGAATGCCCGGTGCCGTTGCATTTTGTCAGCCATGTGCGGCATGCCTTGCCGCGCAGAGTCGTCGCTGCCGTCGACCCTTTCCACCGGGATGGCCAATACGAAGGTTTCAACGACAGGATTCTGCGCGAGGCCGCAAAACTGGCGAGCACCTGTAGCGCCGAACTCGATGTGATCTATGCCCATGACCTTTCATCCATCAGCGCAGACGAATTCGGTTTCGATAATGCTTCGGCGTTTTTCTCTTCAGGCAACGCCAAGACCTTGTTCGATGCCCAGGGTGAGGCCTTCCGCGAACTGGCCGAGCGCAACGGTATCTCGCCGGAGCGCCAGCACATGATCATGGGCAACCCGGAAAAGGTACTGTCCAGTTACGCCGATGCCTATGACATTGACGTCATAGTCATGGGCCGGGTCAGCCATCGTGGCATGGGCCGATTGGTCGGCAGTACGGTGGAACACCTGCTATACAAAATGCCGTGCAGCGTGTGGGTGGTCTCACCCGAAGCACTGGAGGACTGACAGAGATATCTGCCCCGCGAATTGTCGCCAACGGAGAATGGGGTGAACGCGGACGCTGGCATCGTCCTGCCCCACCAAACAGGGCGATGGCATCCACATCTTGAACCCCATCAAGCAGATCGCATTTTGAAGGCTTCGCGTCACATACCTGAGGCAGGAGCCATCTGCGGTAGTTTCGTATGAACCTGTATCAAGGCAGCTGCCTTTCCACCGTGACCAGAGTCGGGCCGCCGGTCAAATTTCTGGGGCGCTAGGAGGCAAGTGGTTAAGATCACGACTAATTTTAGAGTGGCTATAAGAGGGTGTACCCGTCTGCCGCGAAGGTCCTATGGGATGTTTTGCTCGCGCCCAGTGCCGGCACATGGCAATAGCCATTGCGTCCCCGAGGTCCCTGCACATCCATTGAATGTCTCTCAATCGAGGAAGCAATCATGGCAAAAGTACTGGTTCTCTATTACTCAATGTACGGCCACATCGAAACCATGGCCAACGCTGTAGCCGAGGGTGCACGCGCCGTGCCTGGCGCCCAGGTGACGCTCAAGCGTGTCGCCGAGACCATTGCGGCTGCGCAGGCCGCCACCATTGGCGTCAAGCTCGACCAGCAGGCACCGGTGGCGACACCTGCCGAGCTGGCCGATTACGACGCGATTATCTTTGGCACGCCGACCCGCTTTCGCAACATGGCCGGCCAGATGCGCACCTTTCTCGATCAGACCGGAGGCCTATGGGCCAGCGGCGCGCTGGTCGGCAAGATCGGCAGTGTCTTCGCCTCGACAGGCACCCAGCACGGTGGTCAGGAAACCACCATTACCTCGTTCCACAGCACACTGTTGCATCAGGGCATGATCATCGTGGGTGTGCCTTACACCTGCGCAGGGCTGACCAACATGAGTGAAATAACGGGCGGCACGCCCTATGGTGCGACCACCCTGGCCGGGGCCGACGGGAAACGCCAACCGTCGCAGAATGAACTGGACATAGCGCGCTTCCAGGGCAAGCACGTAGCGGAACTTGCAAACAAACTCGCCGGTTGACGCAATCACGTAGTTCGCGCTGTTAACGTTTTCTGAATTCGCAGTTTTCATTGCGTCGCGACGTGAAATCGTGCGGCATTGAAACGCGTCGCCCCCCGAGTTAATGCTGTTCAGTTAAGGATTTTGTAGGAGCGAGCGTGCTCGCGATGGACGTCAGGGCGCCGTGTTCATCCAGGCAGCCGCGCGTAATCGTTAACGTCCATCGCGAGCAAGCTCGCTCCTACAGCAGATCACATCGCTTAAATGAACAGCATTACCCGCCCCGAGCCGACTTTTTCACTGATTCACCCTTCTCCTCATGTCAGGTTCTGCACCTAATCTGATATGAGGATTTTTCCATGGGCCGTTTTTCACGAATCCGGGGCGATTCACCTGGCACGTGCAAACTAGTCAGAACCGCCGAGTTCAGGCTTACTGGCAGTACTCGGGTTTCGACTCTTACTAGGCCTCTGAATGGATCGCTACGCCCCACGCCCCTGGCTACCCCATGAAAGACCTAGCCTGCCCGGCTCGCCTTCGACGCCTGAACACCCCCTCCCAAAACGCTTGGCCTTTGCGCTGGTCAGCTTGCTAGTGGCATTGACCGGTGGCCTGGGAAACTCGCTGGTGATTGCCAATTTGCCTTACCTGCAGGGCGTCCTCGGCGCGACAACTGCCGAAATGGCCTGGCTGCCGGCCGCTTACGTCATGACCAACGTGTCGATGAACCTGCTGCTGGTGAAATTTCGTCAGCAGTTCGGCCTGCGCGCGTTCACCGAGGTGTTTTTGGTGCTCTATGCCCTGGTGACCTTCGGCCACTTGTTCGTCAACGACTTGAACTCGGCAATCGCCGTCCGGGCCGCCCACGGCATGGTCGGCGCGGCGCTGAGTTCGTTGGGCTTGTATTACATGATTCAGGCGTTTCCGGCGAAATGGCGGATGAAGGCCTTGGTGCTGGGGCTGGGCATTTCGCAGCTGGCCTTGCCGCTGGCCCGGCTATTCTCCGAAGACCTGCTGCAAATTGCCGAATGGCGCGGGCTCTATCTGTTCGAACTGGGCATGGCACTGCTGTCGCTGGGCTGCGTATTCTTGCTCAAGTTGCCGCCGGGCGACCGCTTCAAAACCTTTGAAAAGCTCGACTTCCTGACCTTTGTCATTCTCGCCAGCGGTGCGGCGTTGCTCTGTGCCGTGCTGTCGCTCGGCAGGATCGACTGGTGGCTGGAAGCGCCGTGGATCGGTGTCGCATCGGCGGCGTCCATTGCGCTGATCCTCACCGGGCTGGCCATCGAGCACAACCGCAGCAACCCGATGTTGATGACTCGTTGGCTCGGCAGCGGTGCGATGATTCGCCTGGCCCTGGCGGTTATTTTGATTCGCATGGTGACCTCGGAACAATCCACAGGGGCCGTGGGTTTCATGCAAACGCTGAACATGAGCTATCAGCAGTTGCACAGCCTGTACGTAGTGATGTTCGTTGGCAGCATCGCCGGCCTTGTCACCAGCGCCCTGACTATCGACCCCAAGCACCTGCTCATGCCGCTGATCATCTCCCTGGCGCTGATGGCCGTCGGCTCAGTGATGGACAGCCATTCGAACAACCTGACCCGGCCGGAAAATCTGTACTTCAGTCAGTTTTTGCTGGCCTTCGGCGGAACATTTTTCCTCGGCCCGACCATGGTCCTGGGCACGCGAAACGTGCTGACCAACCCACGCAATCTGGTGAGCTTCTCGGTACTGTTCGGGATCTGTCAGAACCTCGGCGGCTTGATCGGTGCGGCGCTACTGGGGACGTTCCAGATCGTGCGCGAGAAGTTTCACTCCAACAACATCGTCGAGCATCTGACCTTGCTCGATCCCCGCGTCGAAGCAAGAGTGCAGAGCGGCGGTTCAGCGGTCGGCTCACTGATCGCCGACCCCAGCTTGCGTAATCTTCAGGGTATTCGCAGCCTGGCCACGGCCGCTACCCGTGAGGCCAATGTGCTGGCCTATAACGATGTGTTTATGCTGATCGCGGTGATTGCCGTGCTGACGATGATCTGGATCTCGATTCGCGCCCTGTGGCTGATGAGCACCACAACAGCCGTCGCCCCGGCGCCTGCCACTCCTTCCGTACAACCCAGCGGTGCCTCTTCTTCATGACCGAACCGACCATCACCACAACCAATGCCATCGCTGCCACCCCTGAAGGCGTGGGGCCACCGTCCACGCCCGCCACCGAGCCTCGTTCGTTGCCCGTGCGGATCATTTCCTCCATGGGTTTCGCGGCAATTGCACTGGTTGGCGTACTGATCGTGTTGTACGCCTGGCAACTGCCGCCGTTTGGCAGCGCGGTCGAGACCACGGAAAACGCCTTGGTGCGCGGCCAGGTGACGATCATCGGCCCGCAGCTCAGCGGTTACGTCTACGAAGTGCCGGTTCAGGACTTTCAGTTTGTGAAGGCCGGCGACCTGCTGGTGCGCCTTGATGACCGGATCTACAAGCAGCGCCTCGATCAATCCCTGGCGCAACTGGCGGTGCAGAAAGCAGCACTGGCCAACGTGGTGCAGCAACGCAACAGCGCTGAGGCGACCATCAAATTGCGCCAGGCCGCCATTGCTGACAGTCAGGCCCAGGCGCGTAAAAGCGAGGCTGATTTACGACGCAACGAAGCGCTGGTCAATGACGGCTCGGTGTCCAGACGCGAGCTGGACGTCACCCTGGCGGCAAACGCTCAGGCCGTTGCGGCGGTAGCCCAGGCCCAGGCCAGCCTGGAAATCGCTCGACAGGACCTGCAGACGGTGATCGTCAATCGAGGCTCCCTGGAAGCCGCGGTGGCCAGCGCAGAAGCGGCGGTGCAGTTGGCGCGGATCGACTTGTCCAACACCCGCGTCATTGCACCGCGCGACGGCCAGCTTGGGCAAATCGGCGTGCGTCTTGGCGCCTATGTCAACTCGGGTGCGCAGTTGATGGCGTTGGTGCCGAACCAGTTGTGGGTGATCGCCAACATGAAGGAAACGCAGATGGACAACGTAATGGTCGACCAACCGGCGAGCTTCACTGTGGATGCACTGAACCACCGTAAATTTCATGGTCGGGTGCAACGGATTTCCCCGGCAACCGGGTCGGAATTCAGTCTGTTGCAAGCGGACAATGCCACCGGCAACTTCGTCAAGATTGCCCAGCGGGTGCCGGTGCGGATCGCGGTTGATCCGGGTCAGGAGCAAATGGATCGGCTGCGACCGGGAATGTCGGTAGTGGTGAGCATTGATACTGCTGCGCAAACGGTCGCCGCCGAAAATCCGTAGGTATTGATCGGCGTGATTTGGCTGGTACGGCGTAAACGTCAGCCATAGCATTGGGTGAGTTCGTTGCCTCTCCGGCAGGGAAGGCAACAATAGACGCTAATACTCAACGCCCGGAAAGCCGCCCCCTGACTAACGCTGCCATTCGAAAGGACGATCAGAACAACAAGGTCCGCTGCACCCACACGTGTTCTATCCTTGCATCCATCTACCGCCCCGGAGATCTAAATGCCTAACCCTGAAACCACCCTTCTCCAAAGCTGGCACCACAACGCCCAATCCTGGATCGAGGCCATTCGCACCGGCGCCATTGAAAGCCGTCTCAACGTCACCGACCAGGCAATCCTGCTGGCGGTGCTGGGCCGCCAACCCGAACGCGTGCTTGACCTGGGTTGCGGCGAGGGCTGGCTGTTGCGCGCGCTGGCGAAACGGGGCATCGAGGCGGTCGGTGTGGATGGCGATGCGACGCTGGTCGAGGCCGCGCGGGCGGCGGGCTCTTCGCAGGTGCATTTGGCGAGCTATGAAGCGTTGGTGGAGGCGAAGGTGGACATCGGCTGCGGCTACGATCTGATCTGCGCCAACTTCGCTCTGCTGCAGCAGGACATCATCCCGCTGCTGGCCGCCATGAACGCCCTGCTCGCCCCTGGCGGCGCGCTGGTGATCCAGACGCTGCATCCGTGGACCGTCGCGGCGGGCAATTATCAGGATGGCTGGCGGGAAGAGACCTTCACTGGCTTCAAGGGGCAGTGGCAGCCCATGCCGTGGTACTTGCGCACCTTGTCCAGTTGGCTCAATGCCCTGGACATGGCCGGTTTTAGGCTGGTCGGCCTGCAGGAGCCGCAGCACCCGCAAAGTCCTGAGCCGCAATCGTTGCTGTTGGTGGCCGAGCAGCGGAGTTGAGTTTCAGTCAATGAGCTCGGACAAGGCGAACCGCCTGGCCGGATTCGGCCTGTCTGAGGAAAAAAGACCGTCCCTCAGGCTCAGCTAAGTTTCGTTACGTACCTTCTCCTACGCGCACATTTGGCGCTGCTCAGGAGAGGCTATCCGCCTATGAAACCCGCAATAGCCGGCTGGCTAAATAAAGTACCTGAAGTGACGTTGTCATTCTGGGTGATCAAGATTTTGTCCACGACCGTGGGTGAAACCGGCGCTGACTTTCTGGCCGTCGATGTCGGCTTCGGTGCTGGCTGGACCAGTATCGGCATGGCAGCGTTGCTGGCCATCGCACTGTTCTGCCAACTGCGCACTAAAGCCTACACGCCCTGGATCTACTGGCTGACCGTCGTACTGGTGAGCATTGTCGGGACACAAATTACCGACATTCTCACAGACATGCTGAACGTCAGCCTGTACACCAGCACAGCCGTTTTTTCCGCCCTGCTCGCCCTCAACTTTCTGGTCTGGTACCGGGTGGAACACAACGTGTCGATCCGTGAAATCATCACGCCGCGGCGGGAGATGTTCTATTGGGCTACCGTGCTTTGCACCTTTGCCCTTGGCACCGCCGCCGGTGACCTGGCGACCGAAGCTCTGGGCCTTGGTTTCACCCTCGGCGCGGTGATTTTCGGTGCGTTGATCGCTGCCACACTGGTGGCCTGGCGCATGGGCTGCAATATGGTGTTGACGTTCTGGATCGCCTACATCCTGACGCGTCCATTCGGCGCCTCCCTCGGCGACTTGCTGACCCAGGCCAAAACCTACGGTGGCCTTGGAATGGGCGCCGCCTGGACCAGTGCCATCTTCCTGTGCGTCATTGTCCTGCTGGTTGCGGTCGCGCAAATCAGCACCGGCAATCGCAAAGCAATCACTCAGTAAACGCTCAAGAGCCCATCAAGGAATCGTTATGCGCCAGATTCAAAACATCATTCGCCACGTCGCCATCGTTTCGTCGATTTTTTTGCTCAGCATCGCCGCCGGCTGTTCGAAACCTGCCGACAAGCCCAATGCAGGTGCCAGCTCCGGTTCGGTGAGCACGCAAACCCAATCGGGCTCAAAACTGGGAGACCTGTCCGAGTTCCGCAACATTGCCGCCGACGTTGCCGTGCTTGTCGACAAAAATGATCTGCCGGGCGCGAAAACCCGCATCAAGGATCTGGAGACCGCCTGGGACTCCGCCGAAGCCGGTATCAAACCTCGCGCTGCCAGCGACTGGCATGTGGTAGACAAGGCAATTGACCACGCACTCGATGCCCTGCGCGCCAGTAACCCGCAACAGAACGACTGCAAGGCCATGATGAGTGAATTGTTGAAGGCCTTCGATTCACTGAAGGGCACCGCATGATCCCCAGGCAGCGCTGATCCACAGCGGACAAACGCTTGCACAGGTGTTTCAATACAGGCGCGACGGTCATGACGGTCGCGCCTTTTTTCTGGAGCGGGAAATGCGGATATTGTTGGTCGAAGACGACTCGATGATTGGCGATGCCATCCAGGGCGCCCTGAACGATGCGAGCTACGCCACTGACTGGGTAAAAAACGGTCTCACCGCGCTGGCGACGCTGGAAACCCAGCACTACGATCTGGTGCTGCTGGATCTGGGTTTGCCCGGGAAAGACGGGCTGGATGTACTCGACAGTATTCGCGGCCGAGACAACCCGGTGCCATTACTGATCATCACCGCACGAGACAGCCTCGATGACCGCCTGCGCGGCCTCGACGGCGGCGCCGACGACTACATGCTCAAACCCTTCAACATGGCGGAGCTGCTGGCCCGTATGCGCGCCGTGCTTCGCCGCAAAGGTGGCAGCGCCCTGTCGGTGCTGGACAACGGCGTGGTTTCGCTGGACCTGATCTACAAACAAGCCACCACCGCAGAAAATCGCGACGTCCAATTGTCCAGTCGCGAGTTCGCCCTGTTGCAGGCACTGTTGATGCGGCCGGGCGCAATCCTCTCGCGCACTGACCTTGAAGACCGCATCTACGGTTGGGGCAATGAAGTGGAAAGCAACGCGGTGGAGTTTCTGATTCACGCGCTACGGCGCAAGTTAGGCAACCATGTCATCAAGAACGTCAGGGGGATGGGATGGATGGTTTCAAAAAGCGCTTGAGGGACTCGGTTCAATTACGGCTGTCCGTCACGCTGTCGCTGGCCATCCTGATCGTAGCGGTGGTGGCCGGGATTTTTGCTTTCGCCTCGGCATTCGATGAAGCCCACGAAATGCAGGACGCTACGTTGCATCAGGTGGCCGTCCTGTTTGATCGGCAGCAGATGCCCCTGCACTATCCCACCAGTAACGAGGTCGATGGCGACAACGAAGAATCCAGGGTCATCGTGCAATACCTGGCCGACGGCAGCAAAGCGATCGGCAACGATGACGCCCTGATACCACTGCCCTTCCCCACAACGCTGGCCGACGGCTTATCGACCCTGACTGTCGCTGGCGAAGACTTTCGTGTGCTGGTCAGAACCACAGCCCGCGGCGAACGCATCGTCGTCGCCCAGGAAACCGGCGCACGCGACAAGGAGGCCCGCGAAAGCGCCTGGCATAGTCTGCTGCCATTTTTCATTCTGTTTCCTGTGCTGCTGCTCGTGGTGGGCGATCTGGTACGCAAACTGTTCCGCCCCATTGCGACCCTCTCGGCTGAAATCGATGGACGCGATGAACAGGCCTTGCACCCGATCGACGAACGCCACCTGCCAACCGAGATCCGGCCTTTCGTCGTGGCCATCAATCGCTTGCTGGCACGCGTCGCGCAGTCCATGGAAAACCAGCGTCGCTTCGTCGCCGACGCCGCCCACGAACTGCGTTCGCCCATGACAGCCCTGTCCCTGCAAGCCGAGCGGCTGGCAGCCACAGCGATGCCGGCGCCAGCGCGTGAGCGCCTGTTGCCGTTGACCCAGGGAATAGAGCGCGGCAGAAAACTGATCGATCAACTGTTAAGCCTGGCGACGGCACAATCAACCTCGAACCGGCCACAGGCAACGGTTTCAATCCATGAAGTCTATCGACGCGTACTGGAGGATTTATTACCGCTGGCAGATCGTAAGGGCATCGATATTGGTGTTGAAAGTCTTGAGGACGCGCAGGTCATCATCAACGAAACCGACCTGCTAATACTGGTCAGGAATCTGGTGGATAACGCGATCCGTTATACCCCCGCAGGTGGACGAATCGACCTATCGGTAGAGCGGGTACAGGAGACGATCCTCCTGCAGGTCAAGGACTCGGGACCCGGTGTCACCGAAGACGAACAAACGCGGGTGTTCGATCCGTTTTACCGTAGCGTGGGAACCGATGAAGCAGGGTCCGGGTTGGGGCTATCCATCGTCAAGGCGATAGCAGATCGCACCGGGGCTCAGGTTCGATTGGGCTTCGCGGACGAGATAAACAAAAGCGGACTCTGTGTCTCGGTCTGGTTGAAAGCAGGCCAGCGTTGAAGCGGCCGGCGCTGCGAAGTGCGGCGCTGGGGTGATCATGGGACTCTGCTCGAGCACCTGGTTCGAGACAGATTCTGGAAATTTAGAGCGGGTGGCCAAGAATGCGCAGGGACTGTCCCTAAATCATCACATCCATCGCTTCAGTGAAACCCCATAACTCATAAAATTTACTCATCGGTAACGAGAAAATTACTGATCCTGCCGGGTACCGGTGCCGCGATCGGCCCTGAACCCGAATAGCTGATTTTTCGGAGTAAAGCATGAGTGCATCACAAAAGGTTGTCGTCGTCACCGGCGCATCGCAAGGCATAGGCGCTGAAGTCGTGAAGGCGTTTCGAAAGCTCGATTACCGCGTTGTCGCGACCTCTCGTACGATCAAGCCCTCGGACGACCCGAACATCCTGGCCGTAGCGGGTGATATCGGTGATCCGTCGACCGCCCAGCGTGTCATTTCGCAAGGTGTCGCGCGATTTGGCCGGATCGACACGCTGGTGAACAACGCCGGCATCTACATCGGCAAGCCGTTCACCGAATACACCACCGACGACTACAACGCCGTCATGAACGTGAATATGGCTGGCTTCTATCACATCACCAAACTGGCCATCGCCGAAATGGAAAATCATGCGAGCGGCCACGTGGTGACTGTCACTGCCAGCATCGACAACGGCATCAGTGGCGCACATATGGCACTGGCGGCGATGACCAAGGGTGGCTTGAACGCCGTCACCAGGGCGCTGGCTATTGAATATGCCAAGCAAGGCATCCGAGTGAACGCCGTCGCGCCGGGCGTCACCAAGACACCTATGCATCCTGTGGAATACCACGACATGCTGGGCGGCTTCCATCCGCTGGGTCGCATGGGCGAAGCGAGCGAAGTCGCCAGCGCCGTCGTGTTCCTGGATTCGGCAGAGTTCATCACGGGAGAAATCCTGCACGTCGACGGCGGCCAGAGCGCCGGTCGGTAAGGGACACCAACGCAGCCCTTTGCCGCGATCGCGAAGGGCTCTACATGACACTTCCAAAGTGACGGCGGCACTGGTATCTCGCTGACTTTTCTGTCTGCCGGACGGATTGCATTCGACGTCAAATCGTCGCCGCCGGCCCCCTCCCTGAAACGCCGAAAAATGCATCGCCACCGACGCTGCTGGAATTCAGGCCGGCATTTTTCAGTGTATCTACAGGAAACAATATGCATACAACATCAACTCCGGCGGCGCAGCAGCCGTCACTGGCGGTGCTGCTAGCCAGCAGCTTCGCCTTCATCATCGTCCAGCTGGACGTCACCATCGTCAACGTGGCGCTGCCCAAGATGGGTGCGGATCTGGGCGCCGGGGTCAGCGCCCTGCAGTGGGTGATCGATGCCTACACGTTGGGCTTCGCCACCTTCCTGCTGTCGGCCGGCGTGATGGGCGATAAATTCGGCTCCAAGCGGGTGTTCCTGAGCGGCTTCTCCCTGTTTACCCTGGCCTCCATTGCCTGCGCGCTGGCACCGTCGGCGATAGCGCTGAACGTGGCGCGGGCCGTGCAAGGGGTGGGCGCGGCGCTGCTCGTGCCCAGTTCGCTGGCCATCCTCAATTCCACTTATGCCCACGATAAAAACATGCTGGCCAAGGCAATCGGCTGGTGGACGGCAGCCGGCGGCGTGTCGATCGCGGCCGGCCCCGTGATCGGTGGCCTGCTGCTGTCGACGGCGGGCTGGCGCAGCATTTTCTGGGTCAATGTGCCGATCTGCGTGATCGGTTTCGCCTTGACGTATTACGTCGTGCCGCGCATGAGGAGCAAGGGACCGTCGCGCCATTTCGACCTGTCGGGCCAGCTGCTGTCGGTGCTCGCGCTAATCGGCTTTGTTGGCGCAGTGATCGAGGTGCACGCACTGGGCTTTTCCAGCCCGGTGGTGCAAGGCGGCTTTGTTCTGGCCCTCGTCGCTGGCGTCGCCTTCCTGATGGTCGAGCGCCGCGTGCGGGCGCCGATGTTGCCGCTGACACTGTTCCGCAGCACGCGTTTTTCGGGCGCCGTGCTGTTTGGCGTGCTCGCTAATTTCACTTATTACGGCGTGATTTTCGTGCTCAGTTTCTACCTGCAAAAAGTGCGCGGATATACGGTGATGGAGACCGGCCTGACCTTTCTGCCACTGACCGGGACGGCCTTCTTTTCTAACATTGCCGTTGGCCGGCTATCGGCGCGCCTCGGACTGCGCGCGCTCATGGTGGGGGGCGGCCTGATCGGTTGCTCCGGCTACGCACTGCTCGGCATCTTCGGCATCTCGGACCATGCGACCTTCCTCGACATGCTGCCGGGCCTGGCGCTGGTCCCGATCGGCATGGGCTTCGCGGTGCCGGCCATGACCACGTCGATCTTGTCCAGCGTCGAACGGCACCAGGCGGGGACGGCGTCGGCCGTGTTGAACACGGCGCGCCAGGTGGGCGGCGCGACCGGGGTTGCCATCTTCGGCGCCATCGTGGCGAGCGGCACCGGCGCAGCCGTCATGGGCGGCGTGCGGAGCGCATTGCTGATCTCGGCCGCGCTGTTGCTGGTGGCGGTTGCCATTGCGTTCTGGAGCCGCGCCGGCACGACGGCACCGGTGTTAGTGCCGCGCCAGACTTGTCCCTGACGATGACCTGCCGGGCGCCTTACTCGCCCGGTAAGGCCAGTGACTCCCGCCACGCGCCCTGCCACTCGCGTAAAAAAGGCTGCGTGGCGAACGCGGGCAGACAACGTTTTCAATTGCAGACGCCTCCCGCTTTGGGCTGCTATTTGCCTTTCTCGAGAGGCAGTAATCGGCCAGAAGCAGCCGGTCGCAACTTGCAGAATTGCGGGGGCGAAGGCTTGGCATTGGGCTGTAGCGAGAGGTGGCCGGTAAGACCGGAGAAGCTTCGCGAAAGAGATGTGAGGGCAGTAATATCGAGGGATAGACTACGATTAAACCGTAACAGCCTAAACCGTGGTCTGCCTCTGGTTGTCATTAGAAGTGTTAATCATAGATCAGCGGTCTTCACCAACGAACCAGAGACTTTCACATGATAGCGATGAATCGAATACTTCACCCCGCCACAGCCCTAGCGCTCGTGACGATCTTCAGCTTCCTGAGCGGACCGGCGCAAGCCGGCTTAGAGGAAGGCGTTACGGCCTATCAAGCCGGTGACTTGCCGCTGGCATTTAAGGAATTTAGCACCGTTGCGGACACAGGCAACGCCGATGGCCAGTTCAATGTGGCTCTAATGTACGAGCAGGGCATCGGGGTTGCCAAGGACGAAACACAAGCAATTAGTTGGTATGAAAAATCTGCGCAGCAAGGCAACTCCAACGCGCAATACAATCTCGGTGTGCTGTATGAAAACGGTCGCGGCACTGCCGTGGACTTTGCGCAGGCCAATCAGTGGTATCGCAAGGCAGCAGCGCAAGGCGATGCGCTCGCCGTCGGTAATCTGGGCATGCTCTATATGCGCGGCGATGGCGTGAAGGTGGACAAAAATCTCGGCCTAGCTCTGCTTATACAGTCGGCAACCATGGACAACTCGCCCACAAACAAAGCCAAAAGTAACATTGCAGCGACCAGGGGTTTAACCACCAACATGATCACAACAGCCCAGACACTTTCGGATGAGCTAGGCCAAGCCAAGAATCTGCTGATACCGCTGGATCAATACTTGAAAACCACGACGACTACCGCTGGCGGCGAATCGCAATAGGCTGAAACGCGTCCTCCGGAATACAGGGGGCGCAGGTAGCAAATTACCGCCCGCCAATAAGGGGCAGACCACGGTTTTGCGAAATGTCGATTTAAACGTGAATCGCCCCTAGTTTTGTAATCACTACCTAATCTCATTACGGCCGTACCACCGGCCGCTTTTGGCCGATTTCTGCTTGTCACGACCGGCAGGAAACGGCCAGAAGCGGACATCCCCGCTGACGACGAATCTCGCTTAGCTCTTCTCAATGCCAAATCAAACACCTAAACGCAGCAAGTCCAGCAAAATCCTGAACGCAGGCTTTGGCTGCCTGCGGCTTGGATAGTAGAGGTGATAGCCGGTCACCGTAGGACACCAATCGTCTAATACACGTACCAGACGGCCCTCCAAGATGTGCCGTTCAACGATGTCTTCGGGGAGATGAGCAAGTCCGACGCCGGCAAGCGCAAAGTCCAGCATTAGAGGGATCGTATTGCAAACCATGTGACCCTCCGCTCGAACCCTGACCTCCCGCCCCTTCTTTGCAAACGGCCAGGACCAGATCCCTCCGGATGTAGGCAGACGCAAGTTAATTCCGATATGGGCTGTCAGATCATGAGGCGTTACGGGTTTGGTCCTCCGCTCGAAGTATGAGGGCGATCCGACCACGGCCTGCCGAAAGTCAGGACCTATCCGAACCCCGATCATGTCCTTGGCCACCTGCTCGCCTAAACGAATCCCGGCGTCGTACCGTTGCTCGACGAAATGGACGCTAGCACCAGGTTCGATCCAAAGACTGATTTCCGAGGAACATTCCCACGCATGTTCCCTGAAAACATGACAGCGAACATGCCGGTCGTGGATATCCTGAGAAATGTGGCCACAGCAAAAGGCGGGACGCCTGCACAAGTCGCGATTGCCTGGTTACTCGCTCAGAAGTCCTGGATCGTGCCAATCCCCGGCACACGCAGAGTCGATCACCTTACGGAAAACCTTGGCGCACTGAATATTCAGCTGAAAAGCGACGACCTGTTGGCCATGGAGCAGCAGTTCTCCAAATTGACGGTGCATGGCGAGCGCATGTCTGAGATGCACATGCACCAGATCGACCGCAACTGACCGACGGACACTAGTCTCGAAGGTCCGGTTGCTAGACGCTTGGGAAATAAGGCAATCAACTGTCGGCTATGGGTCGGCTGCAGCACTTGCCAAGTGGCAATGGCCGTGCCCCTCTTCTCTCGCCCCCTGCCGCGCCCCCTTCACGCTCACACCTGATCCATAGCCTCGACCACTCCCATATCCTCACCCAAAAACCCGCCACTTTGATGCTGCCACAGCCGCGCATAGACGCCGTTCTTCCCAAGCAATTCGGTGTGAGTCCCCTGTTCGATGATGCGTCCGTCATCCATGACGATGAGCCGGTCCATGGCCGCAATCGTGGACAGCCGATGGGCGATGGCGATCACGGTCTTGCCCTGCATCATTTCATCAAGGCTTTCCTGAATGGCCACTTCGACTTCCGAGTCCAGCGCGCTGGTGGCCTCGTCAAGCAGCAGGATCGGGGCGTTCTTGAGCATCACCCGGGCAATCGCGACGCGTTGGCGCTGGCCGCCCGACAGCTTGATGCCGCGCTCACCCACAAGGGTGTCGTAGCCAGTGTGGCCTTGCCAGTCGCTCAATTGGCTGATGAACTCATCGGCCTGGGCATTGGCCGCGGCGTTGCGGATTTGCGCGTCGGTCGCATCGGGACGGCCGTAGGCGATGTTGTCGCGAATGGAACGGTGCAACAGGGAGGTGTCCTGCGTGACCATGCCGATGGAGCTGCGCAGGCTGTCTTGTGTCACGTGTGCGATGTTTTGGCCATCGATGCGAATCTCCCCGCTGTCGACGTCATAGAAGCGCAGCAGCAAGTTGATAAGCGTGGATTTGCCGGCGCCAGAGCGGCCAACCAGGCCGATTTTTTCGCCCGGGCGGATGCTCAGGCTCAGGCCATCGAGCACCTGACGTTCGCCGTTGTAGTTGAAGCTCACCTTATCGAAGGTTACCGCGCCACCGGAGGTCACCAGCACGCCGGCGTCCGGCGTATCCTTCACCTTTGGGCCACGGGTAAAGGTTGCCATGCCATCCTGCACGGTGCCGATGCTCTCGAACAGCGAGGTCATTTGCCACATGATCCAGTGCGACATGCCATTGATACGCAGCGCCATGGCGGTGATTGCCGCCACGGCACCTGCGCCGACCTCACCCTGGTGCCATAGCCACAGCGCATAGCCACCGGCGGCCATGATCAACGCCACCACCAACGCCTGGTTGACGATCTCGAACTGGCTGACCAGGCGCATCTGGCGAAAGCCGGTTTGCTTGAAATCCTCCATCGCGGCACGCGCGAAATGCGCTTCACGATTGGAGTGGGAGAACAGCTTCACCGTCGTGATGTTGGTGTAAGCGTCCGAGATACGCCCAGTCATCATCGACCGCGCATTGGCCTGCTCCTGCCCGACTTTCCCCAGGCGGGGCACGAAGTACAGCATGGCCAGCCCGAACAACGCGACCCAGGCAACGAAAGGCAGCATCAGTTTCAGAGCGAAGCCACCGGCCAGTGCAATGATTGCTATGAAATACACCCCGATCCCGGGTGCGATCTCGATCAGGGTGAACAGCACGTCGCGCACGGCTAGCGCCGTCTGCATCACCTTGGTAGTGACCCGGCCGGAAAACTCATCGGAAAAAAACGAAAGACTTTGCCGCAGCATCAGTCGATGGAAGTCCCAGCGCAGCCGCAACGGCAAGTTAATTGCCAATATCTGGTGTTGCACCATGGTGCGCAACGCCACCAGCCCGACACTGCCCACCATGACGATGCCCATGCCCCATAACACGCGACTTTCCTGCGCCGCCGCTTCACCGCCTGCCTGCCAGGTCGAGAGCAGGTCCACGACCTGCCCGAGGAAGGAAAACAGCCAGGCTTCGTAAATCGACACAGCGGCACTGAGCAGCGCAAGCGCAAGGATGTAACCGCGGGCGCCCCGTGTGCAGGCCCACAGGAAGCGAGTCAGGCCGTTGGGTGGCGGAGGTACCTCGTCAGGAGGAAAAGGGTCGAGCCTTCGTTCAAAAGCACGAAGCATGGTGTTCTCCAAAACGGTCAAGTTGAGGGGATTCTGCCATTGAACGCTAGCGTTGAGGGTTTTGCGATTGCCCGCTTGACTGAGCGAGCGCGCTGGCAGCCTCATTCGGTTTGGTGAAACCCTGCACTGTTCAGTAATCCGCCGATTAGTCGATAATCAAAATACCCCTTAGCTATCGGCATGCCCAAATGGATCAGGTTCTTTCTCTTCTCTCCGATACCATTCCTAAAGCCAAAACCCTGGAGCAGCTAACGCGTCCCTTGCTGACCCTGCTCAGCCGGATAACCGGTATGGAGTCGACCTACCTGACGACCATCAATACCGACGAGGGTGTCCAGCGTGTCGAGTTCGCACGCAACGTCGGTGACATGGTGATTCCTGAAGGGCTGGTCGTGCCTTGGACAGATACGCTGTGCAAGCGGGCGCTGGACGAGAATCGCATGTACTCGGATAACGTTGCCGAAGTTTGGGGGGACTCGGAGGCCGCCGCGGCCTTGGGCATCAGAACCTACGTGAGCGCGCCCATCAGATCCCAGGATGGTCAACTGCTGGGGACGGTCTGTGCCGCCAGCTCGGATCAGGTGACCCGCTCTCCTGAAGTGGAACCCTTGCTGATGCTGCTGTCAGGGTTGCTGGGATATTCCCTTGAACGTGGGCTGCTTGTTGAGCAACTCCAGACTGCCAACGCCGAGTTGACCAAGCTGGCCCTGACAGACCCACTCACCGGCCTGTCCAACCGGCGTGCCATTCTTAACGATGCCGCGCACCTGTTCGCCCTGGCCCAGCGGGAGAACAAGTACATACTCATGGGTGTCATCGATCTGGATGGGTTCAAGCTCATCAACGATACCCGCGGTCACCTGGTAGGAGACCAATTGCTGCGCAGTGTGGCCGCCCAATTGCAGCATGGCCTTAGAACCAGCGACATCATCGGGCGTACTGGCGGTGATGAGTTCATCGTGATCGCCTTGGGCACACCTTCCGAACACTCGGACCTGGCGCAGGACATGCGACATGCAGCCGAACTGCTTCAGGATCGTCTGTCCAAAGCGACGATTGGACGATATGAGCTGGGCCACGGTCTTGGTGATATACATTATACCGGCGCGAGTGTCGGGGTAGTGGCAGTGATACCGGGCAGCATGACTGTGGACGAGGCCACAAAGCTGGCAGACCGCGAGATGTATAAGGTGAAACAGCAGCGGAACCGTCAACGGTTGTAGGAAAGTCGACGGTCTACAATGGGTCGTTTTCTGCCCCTCATGACAGGCAAGAATCGGCCAAAAGCAGTCAATCAACGTCTACGAATTTAGGGTCAATTCAAATCAATCCCGAAGCTGGAACACGAGGGAGGGAGCCCTGCGTCCGTCATAGCCAAAGAGCTCATGACATGGAGCGCGATAGCCCCAATTGCCCAGCTAAACCGCAGCGCCTGGCTCAGGGGCAAAGATGCCGCTCATGTTCGGGGTCGTTGCATACACCTGTCTCGTCAGCCAGTCACTGAAGGCCTTCACCACCGGGCGCTCGGCCTTGAGCGGATCGGCCACGAGGTAGTAACCGCGATTGGAGTGGATGGACAGTTCAAAAGGCCGCACCAGTAACCCTCGCGTCAGCGCATCACCGGCAAGCAGATTGTCGCCGATCGACACGCCTTGAGCGGCAATGCACGCGGAAATCGCACAGTGGGCATCGGCGAACAATACGCCGGTGGTGACGTCGATGTCTGTGGCACCGACCGCACCCAGCCAGGTCCGCCAGTCCGAATAATCATTCATGTGCAGTAGCGGGTAGGCCTCTAGGTCTTGCGGAGTTTTCAGGCCAGGGCTGGAGTTGACAAGGCGCGGGCTGCACACCGGAAAGTAGTGCAGACCGACCACCTGGCGCGTCACTTGATTGGGCCACTCACCAACGCCATAGGCGATGAACACATCGGCGCTGGTGTCACTGGTGTCCTCGGTGGTCCGAGGCGAAATGATCTTCAGGCGCACCTTGGGGAACTGCTTGAGGAAAGAGCCGATGTGCAGGCACAGCCAATAGGTGGAGAACCCCGGGTTGCAGCTGACACAAAGGCGCCCGGTGAACTGGTCGTCATCAGAGCGACGTCCGGCCTCTTGCATGCTGGCGAGGATCTTGTGCACTTCCCGGGCGTAGCGCTCGCCTTCGTAGGTCAGCTTGACACCACGCCCGGTGCGCTCGGTAAGCAGATAACCAAGGCCTTCCTCCAGGGTGTTGATCCGGTGGCTGATAGCGCTGCGGGTCAGGTTCAACTCCACGGCCGCTGCGGTAACGCTACCCAGACGCGACAAGGCATCGAAGGCTCGTAACGCAGTCATTGAGGGAAATCGCATGGTACAGCTCCTGTTCTTCTCTGGCGTCTACAAGCACCTGGATGCCGGGCAATAGGTAAAACTATTTACTCAATAACCGCCAGTTTTTTTCGATTGTTGTTTGTTTCTCTTCACCAATAATAAGGCGAAACGGGACGTCAACTTGATCGTCCCGAACCCTAAAAACAAAAAAGCCGAGGAGGCCGCAATGTTGCAGCACAAGCAATTTGTCCTGGACTGGATCGACAGTAACCGTCAGAAATTATCCGATTGGCACCAGAAAATCTGGCACTTCGCCGAGCCGGCTTTTCGCGAGTACAAATCCTGCGCCTGGTACGTCGAGTTGCTGCGCAATGAAGGCTTCACCGTGGAAGAAGGGAGCGGCGGTATGCCCACCGCGTTCTGCGCCACCTTCACCCGGGGCGAAGGACCGATCCTCGCCACCTACGCCGAATACGACGCAGTCCCTGGCAACTGCCAGGCCGCCGCCACGAAAAAGATGCCCCGCGATGGCCTTTCAAAGTTCGCCCCGGGTCACACCGACCCCCACTCGGCACTGGGCATCAGCGCTCTGGGCGGCGCCCTGGCAGCCAAGGCAGCGATGCTCGAATTCGGCATCCAGGGCACTATCAAGTTCTTCGGCGAACCGGCGGAAAAACTCCGTGCGTCGAAACCGGTGCACGCCGCCAAGGGTTACTACGATGACATAGACGCCGCCATCAGTTTCCACCCCACCTACATGCTGCCGCTGAACAACACCACGACCTGGGATACCCACTGCGGTATCGCCTACGCCTACATCTACACCTTCACCTGCGAAGAGCCGCAGAACTGGATCGCCGCCGACAAGTACAGCCCGATTCCGCAGAATCATCTCGCCGCTCGGGCTCCGGGAGCCAACGACGCACTGGTGCATTTCTACAACCTGAACGAGAGCCTGCGCCGTTCAACGCTGCCGTTCACCGGGCTCTGGAGTTTCAACGAGGCCATTCTCACTGCCGGCCAGGCCACCGCTGACAACCTGCCACCACATGTTGCACAGATCCAGTACCTGCTGCGTTGCGATTCCATCGAACAAGCCGAAACCATTTCCCAGGTCATGGACAACAACGCCACCGCCGTGGCCATGGCCACCGGCTGCCAGTGGAAGAAAACCTGGGTCTGCAAATCCCGCGGCGGTCTCCCTAACCACATCATGGCCCAGGCCACCTACGACAACCTCGCCGCTATCGGTGCACCAAGCTGGGACGACGAAGCCATCGCCATCGCCCAGGAAATCCAGACCAATCTCAACCTGCAACCCATGACCAAACCCTTTCTGCCGGCGACAGAGGCACTGATGGAGCCCCGCGAGTGCGAGCGGCAGATGCGCCTGCAGATGCCCGCGTGGCAGAAGTACCTGACCTCCGATGACTACCCCGAATACACCTGGCACTGCCCAACTGCACGCTTGTATGTGGCGCGTCCGATGCTCAGCGCACCGGCCGGCTTTACCTACCCGGACTGGGTCTCCAACGCCCTAGGCGGCATCCGCCAGACCATCGACCCGATGATCAACGTGGCTGCGAAAACCATCGGCGCGACCTTGGTGGACCTGTTTACCCAACCTGACCTGCTGCATGCCGCCCGGCGCGAATTCAACGAACGTACCGGCGGCGGGATCGGTGGCACGCAGTGGCAGGCGCCGCTGTTGCCCGAAGACTTCCAGGTCCCGCACCGCTTCCGCTGGCCGGAATACATCAGCACCGTGCGCGGTGAGGAATGGTGGATTCCGGCCCGCGACGACGAGTAATCACCAGCGGTACTGAGCGCTTCATCCCACAATAATAAACCCTGAGCGGCGCCTGCGGGCGCTGCCGACACTGGAGCTCTTCCTCATGTTTGCCAAATCTTCCGGTATCACCCGCGTGGCCCTGTTCACCGTGTCATTGTTGTGCATCGGTCAGAGCCAGGCGGACGTCATCGCCACTCCTGGCGTGCTGAAAATCGGCATGGAAATTACATATCCGCCGTTCGAGTCGTACGACGCCAATAAAAACGTGGTGGGCTCCGACCCTGAGCTCGCCACAGCCCTGGCCAAGCACATGAATGCCAAAGTGGAATTCGTCGACACCAAATTCCCAAGCCTGATCCTCGGCCTCAACTCCGGGAAGTACGACGCGATCATTTCCGGCATGTACATCACCCCTGAGCGCCAGACCCAGGCCCAGACCATCGCCTACGCCAACACGGGCGCTGCGGTCATGGTGCCCGCGGGGAGCAAAATCAACGCAAAGAAGCCTGAAGACCTTTGTGGCCTGAAACTTGGCCTGGAACAAGGCACCACCTGGGTTGCCGACTTCAAGAAACTCTCCGATTCCTACTGTGTGCCTAACGGCAAAGGTGCTATCTCCGTCAGCGAATTCCCATCAGCCCCAGAGGTGACCCAGGCGCTCCTGTCTAAGAACGTCGACGCCCAGGTTGAAATTGCCGGTGCCGCAAAAATGATCGCTGAAAAGACCAATGGTCGCGTTGTGGTCACTACTGATACGCCGATCTATCAGCAGACCCTCGGTATCTTCGTCAAAAAAGGCAGCGATGAGACCTTCACCGCTGTGCAGAACGCCTTCGAGGAATCCAAGAAGAGTGGTGAATACGCAGCTATTTTGAAAAAATACGACCTGGTAGAACCCACCGCCAAATAAGAATCTGTCCCTATAGATTGGTTGTCTGCCCTCCTCGCCCGGGGGCGGCAGAGTGAGGTGCCT
The DNA here is from genome assembly GCF_056680375.1 of Pseudomonas sp. ASL7. NCBI lineage: Bacteria > Pseudomonadati > Pseudomonadota > Gammaproteobacteria > Pseudomonadales > Pseudomonadaceae > Pseudomonas > Pseudomonas sp. ASL7. Next base: position 2,286,389 of record NZ_CM155279.1, read on the forward strand.
AAATGCAATTCGAATGGTCGTACTTTTTCTCCCTGTTCTCCCTGCCGGACTTCTGGAAAGCCTGCATAACGGTGATCGAGCTCAGCGCCCTGGCGTGGTTCATCGGCATGCTGCTGGGCTTTCTGCTGGCCTCGGCCAAGTTGTCCCAGTCGCCCTTGCTGCGCATTCCTGCGGCAGTGTACATCTGGTTCTTTCGCAGCATCCCGTTACTGGTGCTGGTGGTGTTCGTCTACAACCTGCCGCAAATGTTTCCGGGAGGCGGCCCGATTCTTTCCAACCCCTTTTACTCCGGCTTACTGGCCCTGGTAGCCACCGAGGCGGCGTACATGGCGGAGATCCATCGCGGCGGCTTGATTTCGGTTGCCAAGGGTCAGCGCGAAGCCGGCCGCGCCCTGGGTATCGGCCTGTTCGGTTTACAGCGATTGATCGTGATCCCTCAGGCCTTCCGAATCTCGCTACCCACACTAATCAATGAATACATCACCGTGGTCAAGCTCACCTCGCTGGTGTCGGTGATCTCCCTGACCGAAATCCTCACTGTCGGTCAACGCCTCTACGCGACCAACTTCCTGGTCATGGAAACCCTCGCAGCCGTGGCGGTTTACTACGTGTTGATCGTCACCGTGTTCGGCTGGTTCCTGCAGCGCCTGGAGCGTCACCTGGACTTGAACTTCCGCAAGCCGCAAACCCTTGGCGATGCTGCTGTGGCCAAGCTCAAGGCTAGCGCCGAAGCCTTGCCCGACAGCGCCCGCAAGCCGGCCAACGCCGGCACGGTGTCGATCCTGCAGCTCAAGAACATCCAGAAAAGCTACGGCACGCACAAGGTGCTGCAGGGTATCGACCTGAATGTCGAGTATGGCCAGGTGGTCTCGATTATTGGACCGTCAGGTTCGGGCAAGACGTCATTGATCCGTACCGTCAATGGCCTGGAAAGCATCGACAATGGCGAGATCCTGCTGTTCGGCGAGAAGTTCATCAGCCCCACGGACAAACCCAACAGCGTACTGCTGCGTCGGGGCGTCCGCCAAATCGGCATGGTGTTCCAAAACTTCAACCTGTTCCCTCATCGCACCATTCTCGACAACGTCACTCTCGCGCCGCGCTACCACGGCATTGCCACAGAGTTGAGCGAACACCGCGCCTATGCGCTACTGGACAAGGTCGGCCTGCTGGCCCATGCCCACAAGTATCCGCACCAGCTTTCCGGCGGTCAGCAGCAGCGCGTGGCCATCGCCCGGGCCTTGGCAATGGAACCGCAGATCATGTTGTTCGACGAGCCGACCTCGGCACTGGACCCGGAACTGGTCAACGACGTGTTGAACGTGATCCGCGACCTGGCCAAGGAAGGTATGACCATGCTGATCGTGACCCATGAAATGGACTTTGCCATGGGCATCTCCGACCGGGTGATTTTCATGGAGAATGGCAATGTCCAACTGGATGCGACTCCCGAAGCCATACGGCGAGAGGTTACTGGGGAGCGAGTGCGCAGGTTTATGGGGATCACCCCCGAACTGCACCGTGAACACGCGACGGTGAACGGCTGATCTGACTCGATTTCGGTCGGTCGTGACAGGCAGAAAACGGCTGTAGATTCAACCGGTCGATGCAACAGCGCCTCGATCTTACGCGTCGACCACAGAATTGAATCGCCCCGGTGTCAGGATAGTTATCGTGCCTGCACCTTTTGCGTAATAGCGTAAATCCCCAATGAGGCTATAACTTTGTGGTTTGCAGTTCTTTTCCGTCGACCTGCCTCAAGGATAATTCTTTGCACTTGCTCAAATACGCTTTCCGGGGATTGTCGTTCACGACGGTTCTGCTATTTGCCCAGAGTGCTTGCGCGCAGCCCCCCGGCCTTGCCACTGATGCCAAGGGTTATGCGTCCGCCGAAAGCTGCATCGGCTGCCATGCCGAGCAGGCCGCCGCCTGGAAAAACTCTGACCACGATTGGGCCATGCGTTCAGCAACCAAGACCAGTGTGCTGGGTGATTTCAAGGATGCGCACTTCAAGGATGGTAAGGTCGAAGCCAGGTTCTTTCGTAAGGGTAAGAAATTTTTCGTCAACACCGAAGGCTCTGACGGTAAACCTGCTGATTTCGAAATCCTCTACACTTTCGGCTACAAACCCTTGCAGCAGTACTTGGTGGCATTCCCCGGTGGTCGCCTGCAAAGCCTGACCATCGCCTGGGACACGCGAACCAAGGACGAGGGCGGACAACGCTGGTTTTCCCTTTACCCAGGGCAGCATTTCGCACCCACCGATCCCTTGCACTGGACCGGCCGCTACCAGAACTGGAACGCCATGTGCGCCGATTGCCATTCGAGCAATCTACTCAAGGGCTACGACGACAAAACCGATACTTTTGCCACCACTTGGCATGAGCAGAATGTCGGCTGCCAGGCCTGTCATGGCCCCGGTCAGGCTCATGTTGACTGGGCTGCCAAGGAGAAGCCTGCGCAGGTCAGTTACAATTCGCCCGCCGAAATCGGCCTGATCGTCGATTACAAGGCCTTGGGTAGCAAGGGACTGGGGGATCAGTGCGCTTACTGCCACAGTCGTCGACAGAGCTTGAATGTGGGGCAGCAACCGGGCAAGCCATTACTCGACAGCGTATTGCCAGCGACCCTGGCCCCTGGCATGTACCATGCCGACGGGCAAATGCAGGGTGAGGTCTATGTCTATGGTTCTTTCACCCAAAGCAAGATGTTTGCTGCAGGCGTGACCTGTACCGACTGCCATGATCCGCATACCACCAAAGTCAAAATCCAGGGCAATGGCCTTTGCCAGCAATGCCACAACCCCCATCCACCCACCCGCTTTCCCAGCCTGCAGGCGAAGAACTACGACAGCCCCGAGCACCATCACCATGCGGCTGGCTCTCAGGGGGCACAGTGCGTCAATTGCCATATGCCGGCCCAGACTTATATGGTGATCGACCCGCGACACGATCACAGTTTCCGTCTGCCGCGTCCGGACCTGGATGCACAGACCGGGAGCCCCGATGCCTGCACCGCCTGCCATAAGGACAAGGAGCCAGCATGGGCGGCGAAAGTCATCGAGGGCTGGTTCGGGACTCCGCAACGGCCACAGCACTATGGCCAGGCCCTACATGCCGCTCGCACTGACCAGGTCGACTCGCTGCAACAATTAACGGCGCTGATCGGCGACCTGGGTAAGCCCGCCATCGTTCGCGCCACTGCCGCCGAGCAACTGGCGTCGATGGGTGACCCGGCGTTGCCAAGCCTGGCTCAGGCACTCAAAGACGATAGCTCTCTGGTACGGGCCTACGCGGCATCCGGTTTCAGTGGGCAAACACCCGTACAGCGGGTCAAGTATCTGTTGCCATTGCTGCACGACGAAAATCGCGCCGTCCGTGATCAGGCCTTGAATGCGCTGGTCGGGATCTCGGTGATTGCCTTGCCTGAAGTTGAGCGCGAACCCTTCAAAGCGGCGCAGGCGGACTATGAACAGCGCCTGCGCGGTAATGCCGACCTTCCGGGCAATCGCCTGAACCTGGCAGTATTGCTCGAGCGCGATGGGCGCCAGCAGGAAGCCTTGGAGCAGTATCACCAGGCCTTGAAGCTCGACCCGTACTTCGCCCCTGCGCGGGTGAACCTGGCGACGCTGGCAAGCTCGATGTTGCGCCAGGACGAGGCCGAGCAGGTTCTGCGCGACGGTGTCGCCTTGAAGGAGATGCCCGTGACCGATCACGGCAATATCGCCTACATGCTGGCGTTGCTGCTGGTTGAACGGAACAACGCCGACGAGGCGTTGCCGCTGTTTGAGACAGCGGCAACCGAGCTGCCGAAGAACCCGCGCATTCGCTACAACCAAAGTCTATTGCTACTGCAAATGCAACGCCGTGCAGAGGCACAGGCGGCACTGGAAGCGGGCTTGGCCCAGGCACCGGATGATGCAGACTTGCTCTATGCGATGGTGTACCTGCTTGGATCGGGCAATAAGCTACAAGAGGCATTCGAATACGTCCGTCGCCTGGAAGCAGTTGCACCACAGGATCAGCGCCTGCTCAATTTAAAGCGTCAACTTGGTATGCACTAGCGTGCTCAGCACCGTCAGGCAGCAGCCTCTACAGGGGACGGCCTGACGGTCGACATAGCCGTACTTTTCGTTCCTGGAATGCTGGTCAGGTCAGACGCATAACTGGGAGTCGATAGGACTGCTGAACCCAGATCGGGAGCAGCAGATCGAAAAAACAGCACCGTTTGATGACGCGACGACTACCTTGAATGTAGCCGTCTGTCGGTCATAGGCTCATTTGGGACGTGGTTTTATTGACATCAGACTACGCTGCACACGGGGGAACTTCGGCATATTCGGGAGAGTTCCAATGAAGAGGTCAACAGCGCTTGCGGTGAGCTCCGCATCAGGGGCATCGAAATCAGGATCCCTGGTACTGGGGATATTGGCATGTATGTTGTCAGCCATAATGGTGGCGCCGGCCATGGCCGAGCAAACCACCGGTGCGCCGGGTTCGCCCGAAGCGACCACCACGATTGATGGCAAGTACCTGCCGCCACCACCTCCACCGTTCCAAGGCCAGATAAACCTGAATGCCATGCAGTCGAAGCCGGCGTGGCCAGCGCGCGTGGTGCCACCGAAGGGTGCACCGAATATCCTGGTCATCATGACCGATGATGTCGGCTTCGGCGCGCCATCGACCTTCGGAGGCCTCATCCCGACGCCGACTATGGACCGCATTGCCCAAAACGGCCTTCGCTACACGAACTTCCATACGACTTCGCTGTGCTCCCCGACGCGAGCAGCGTTGCTCACCGGGCGCAACCACCACTCTGTTGGCTTCGGTGTAATCTCCGAAGTTGCAACCGGCTTTCCAGGCTACGACAGCATCATGGGGCCTGAAAGCGCAACCATAGGCAAAGTCCTCCAAGAGAACGGCTACCGCACCTCGTGGTACGGCAAGAACCACAATACTCCCGCTTTCGAGACCAGCCAGGCCGGGCCGTTCAACCAATGGCCGACCGGCATGGGTTTCGATTACTTTTACGGATTCAACGCCGGTGACAGCTCTCAGTGGGAGCCGATGCTCACCCGTAACACCACGCCGATCACGCCCTTCGACGGGCATCCGGGATGGAATCTCATTACGGCCATGGCCGACGAAGCCATCAACTGGATGAGTCAGATCAACGACGTCGACCCGTCGATCCCATTCATGATCTATTACGCGCCGGGGGGCACGCACTCGCCGCACCATCCGACGCCGGAGTGGATTGAAAAAATCAGCGCCTTGCACCTCTTTGACAAAGGCTACCAGTCCGTGCGGGAGCAGATATTTGCCAATCAGAAAAAGCTTGGGGTTATCCCGGCGGATGCCCAGCTGACACCTTGGCCAAAGGACTTGCTCAAGGAGTGGGACCAATACACTCCCGAAGAAAAGAAATTGCTGATTAAAGAGGCAGATGTCTACGGCGCCTACCTCGCCTACACCGACCATGAGATCGGTCGCGTGGTCCAGGCCGTGGAAGACATGGGCAAGCTTGACAACACGATCATCGTTTACATCAGCGGCGACAATGGTGCTTCGGCTGAAGGCTCGCCAATGGGTACCTGGAACGAGCTTCTTCCATTCAACGGTGTCAATCCGACCGCGGCCGAGCAGATGCCCATGTACGACGCCTGGGGCAGCAAACTGACTTATCCGCACTACTCCATTGGTTGGGCCTGGACTTTCGACACGCCGTACAAGTGGACCAAGCAGATCGCATCCTACTTCGGCGGCACCAAGAACGGCATGGCGATTTCGTGGCCCGGTCATATCAAGGACGTTGGCGGTATCCGCTGGCAGTTCCACCACGTCATCGACATTATGCCAACACTATTGGAAGCCGCCGGCATTACCGCACCCGTCCAGGTTGACGGTATCGCACAGAAGCCGCTTGAGGGTGTGAGCATGGCCTACACGTTCGACGCCAACGCCGGCGGGCGCGATGCCAAGTCGCATCACACCATCCAGTATTTCGAGATGCTGGGTACTCAGGGTCTGTACAACGATGGCTGGATGCTGAGCGCGGTGCCACTTCGCGCACCGTGGGACCTTACCGGGGCAGCGATCACCGATCCCGCGACAGCGTTCAAATTCGAGCTCTACGACCTCAGTAAAGACTGGACACAATACACAGATGTCTCCGCACAGAATCAAGTGAAGGTTCAGGAAATGAAGGATCTGATGTTTGGTGAGTTTGCCAAATATCAAGTACTGCCACTCGATGCCTCGGCGGCAACGCGGTTCGTATCGCCCCGCCCCAGCCTTGCGGCGGGCAGAACGGTCTTCAACTATTCGGGCGCTACTGTCACCAATATCCCGGCAGGGAACATGCCAAGCCTGCTCAACAGCTCCTACACCATCACAGCAGAGGTTGATATACCCAAGGCAGGTACCGACGGCATGATCGTGAACGAAGGCGGGCGGTTTTGGGGCTATGCGCTCTATCTGGTGAAAGGAGCTCCAACGTTCACCTATAACCTCCTCGGTCTCAAACGAACCAAATGGCAGGGGCCTGAACTTACACCGGGCAAACACACGGTCGTGTTCGACTTCAAGTATGACGGACTCGGCGCCGACACCTTGGCATACAACAACTTGAGCGGTATCGGTGGTGGCGGGACCGGGACGTTGAAGGTGGATGGCAAACCTGTATCAACCGAAAGGATCGAGCACACCCTTCCTCTCACCAAGCCTCTGGACACTGTATTCAACATCGGCGCGGCCTCCGGTACCCCCGTGAATGACCAGGACTACCAGATCCCGTTTACGTTCACCGGCACGATCAATAAGCTAACTATCGCGCTCGACCGGCCGAAGCTGTCGCCCGAGGACGTGAAGAAGCTGCAGGAATCTGAAGCGAGGGTGGAAGCCGACAAATAGCCTCGGGCGAGGGGCTGGATCGTTGCGAGATCCAACCTCTAATTTTACTGGCCTGCGCGGTAAGCCGCACAGGCCAGTGAATTCAAACATTGAAGGTCTGCACACAACATATTGTGTTGAAAAAGTCGACCCGGGTTGGTGCACCCTACTTTGAACGGTGAAACGCCATTTTTTGCACACTGCTACGTCAAATCTGAACCCTCTGCGTAAACACGGATTTCAATCTCAGACGCGCACTTTTCTGCCGTGGAAACCGAAGCCGACTTTTCCAACAGAATCGGCCAATGTCGGTCAGTCGTGACAGTCAGAAATCGGCCAGAAGCGGTCATCGAACGAGGCGTCGAAATGCTTGCGCTGCATCGAACACTCCAGTTCGCTGAATAACAACCAGCGCCAATCCTTGAAGCAGTGCGTGCATTGGCGCGTCCGCCACGTCCTTAATTGGTCGCCGCAGAATCGGCAATGTGCGACTTTTTGCGCGCAGTTCAGCTTCATCCTATGGCTGAAGTATTCTCCGACGATGCCAGGATCGACATCTTCCCGTCGAACCAATTCATCTACTACTGCCTGATTTCCTTTCCCACGAACGACTCCCATGGTGGCTAGCGTTTTAACGGACGGACAATAGTCGTCGCATCGATCACAACCGAGATAGCCATAGTCGAGGTCATGGAAATCATTGCCATTGGCAAAGTGGGTATCGTACCTTTTCGCTGCCGCGAGGGCCGGAAAGCCCCTCTGGATTGTTCGACCGATGGCGACTGGCCAGTCGTTTGGCACGGTTGACGCGGGCAAAAAAAATTTATGAAAATTCTACCCGCCAACCGGCGCCGAGCACGGATTGAATTGCTCCATGTACCTGAACTCGGTGATGTAGGGGATTTTTGTCCCTGGTACAGTCCCCGTCACGATCTTGTCCTTGTCACTCGTCCGCGCCGACTTGCCAGCCGCGCCGACCAACAGCGGCTGACCGTTTGCCAACAGGTAATCGATCATTTGAGCATGCATGCTGCCGTTCCATTTTCCTTGTGCATTGAGTGGGAGAAGCACCACGGCATATTCCTGCGTGAACATATTGACCGGCTCTGGCGTTCCACGAGAAGTCGCAGTTTGACCGCACTGGACATCCCTGGTCCTCACGATCAGGTCGGTGCGGTAATGACCAAAATCATAGAGGGCAAGAACGAGCCCTTTTCGGGTCAGCACCCCGAGTCCGATTTTTGCGTGGCACAACGCCTCATCACCGTACCTCAGCGCACAAAAGTTGGTCTCGGAAATATTGATGATGTCATTGGCATTGACGTCAAGCTCCCGCTCTATCTGAGCCCTGGCTTCGGGAGTTTGGTACGGGATGGCGCAGGCGGCCAAAGTGCAGCTGGAGAGTAGGCAGAGCAAAGGCAAGGCACGCATGATAACTCCCGACAGTTTAGGACGGGAATGTTAACAAAGTGATGGCATAAAGCCACTCACTGAGGTCCGGCTGTGCTGTCGTATCTGCCGCCGCACCTCGCTAACTCACACAGGCTATTTACCGCGTTGTCGAAAAGTGGCAAATCCACTGGTTCGTAGTGCAGCAGTCAACCAGCGCACTATCTGCCCAAGCTCTTCGATGGCCATACGCATTGCTGAGCACTGGATCAGTTCTTTGGTCAAGGCGCCCGGCGCCCCGGGCGCCATCAGTTGCTCGAGGCTCTGCAAGTCCGTTCCAGGGTGTCCGGGTGTGCTGCCACGCGCGAGGGAGTCAGTGGGGGTGGCATCGCATCAAGGTCAGCGCAGCCTTTGGTAGCGGCTACAGCGCCACCACGCAATTACCTCTGGTCGACGCCAACTGTTTTAAAACGCACCGGCTCATCTGATATTTTCTTCAGGCAGCAATCGGCCGAGGCTGTGTAAAAACGTTTTAGAGCAGGATTTACGGTCAGAACCAGAACAAAAATCGCGTTCCTACGCAAACTTCAGGTCAGCTGAATAACCAAGCACTGGCAGATTTTACGTAGCAACGCAGACTTCAAAACGGCGCCCGCGTTTTTACATACTCTGGGCCAAGAGCAGACTGTGGACAGGTAACCACCGCTGCATCGCAGTCGACCTACTGGATTCTTGAGGAACGCTCATAATTGCAAGCGAAACGCCTTGGTTGATAGTCCTGTCCAGCGCTTGAAAGCCCGTGTGAAGTTGCTGGTATCGCTAAACCCAAGCAGAAAGGCAATTTCTGTCACCGACCGTGAAGGCCGGCGAAGATAATTGCAGGCTAGCTCTTTACGGGTGTCATCCAGTAACTGCTGAAAGTGTATGCCCCGCTTCGACAGCTTGAGCTGCAGATTGGTCGAACTCATGCATAGCGCACTCGCCACCTTATCTCGGGAACAATCACCTTCGGCCAGCAGTTCGATGATCTTCTGTATCACCCCCGTGATCACATCGCTTTTGTCCAGGCGCGCCAGATAACTAATGACAATATCGTCATGAACCTGCGCCAGCTCTGGATTAGATCCGTCCAGACGTTGCAACAGACTAGCCTTGTCGAGAACCAGCAGACTCGTCGTATTTGAGAAACTCACGGGAGCGCGAAACACTGCCTCATAGGGTGCGGCGCCCTCAAGTGGCATTGGTCGACAAAGCTCGAGTCGGATCGGATTGAACTCAGGCTTGTAAAGCATGCGCATGATCCTTATCAGAAAAGCGAAAAAGGCGTCTTCGGTTTCACCACCGACCTCATACGGATACTCCAGGCGCATCAAGACCTCGTCATCGGCCAAGGTCACGCTGATCCTGGCCACATGGGAGACCAGTCGAAAATAGCGCTCCAAACGCCGGCAGAAATCCATCAACGTACTGCTGGCTCCCAGTGCATAACCCAGTGCATGGAAATGGTTGAGCAAAATGAATCTGGCGACCGTCAAACCGAAATACGGATTGTTGGTGGCGTTTACGCAAGCCCGGAATAGCCGCGCCAACGTGGTCGTCGGTAGACGATTCAGAGGGGCGATGGCCAAATCCGAAGGAATTCCAATGGACTGAAAAAACCGCGCACTGTCGATCCCACTGGCTTCTAATGCCTGGGCGATCGGCAGCGCGTAGCTAGCAATGGTGGTGGGTTGGTGCGCGCTTTCAAGCAAAGACGTTTGCGCGCCGACCGCCTGCATTGTGGTTTTCATTCTGCCCCCCTCCCTGTGTGCACGATAAACGCGTCTGCATACCCACCCGTAAGATCAAGCCTTCTGCTTGAACGCAGGCCCCTCATCGAAGTTCGATCTGGAGCCTGCTTTCCTATCGGCGATAGCACTATCTGCCAACACTTTACATCCAGCGACGTGCCTGCGCCTTCAGGGAATCAGCGGCAAAAGCGACGATTCCGGGATAGACGACAAATATCGGCTACACAGCGCCACGTGAACCCTTGTAGCAATCACCAAGGTGTCCCGCGCAGACCATCAATTGCGCTGTAATGACCGGTTTTTTGCGAGGAAACGTTAAACACTGACTCCCAGCCAATGAAGATCGGCGACATCACGGATGAACCGGTTCTAGCGCGATCGGTGGCCCGCCGGCTCACAACAACAATGAATTTTATTGAGCAAATACAGTGAACACCCCCATTTTGATCGAACAGGCGGATCGCATACTGACTATCCGTTTCAATCGCCCTGAAAAGAAGAACGCGCTGACCACGTCTATGTACGCGACGTTGGCCGACGCCATCCTGCAGGGGCAGGAAGACGATGAAGTGCGGGTGATCCTGTTGGCCGGTCAGACCGACTGCTTTACCAGCGGCAACGACTTGTCCGATGCTCCCGATGGCTTGGATGGTGCACTTGGACGTTTCATCGACGCGATCATGCACTGCACCAAACCTGTGATTGCGGCGCCATGTGGCATGGCTGTCGGCATCGGTTTGACCCTGCTGATGTATTGCGATCTGGTCTACTGCGGCGAACAGACGATGCTGCGCACGCCCTTCGTCAGTCTCGGCGTTTGCCCGGAGCTGGGTTCTTCTTATGTCTTGCCACAGATGATGGGACACCAGCGTGCTTGTGCCCTGCTGCTGACAGGTGACGCAATCAATGCCGCACAGGCGCGTGAATACGGGCTGGTCAATGAAGTATTGCCAAATGCCCAAGTCGAAGAATTTGCGCGAAGCAAAGCCAGGGCTATTGCAGCACAAGCACCTCATGCCGTGCGGACGACAAAAATGTTGATGCGCCGATGGAACCTCGAGTTGGCCAATCAAGCGAACAAGCTGGAAATGGACCATCTGATGTCAATGGTTGATGGCGCGGAAGTCAAAGAAGCGATCACGGCTTTCATTCAGAAACGCCAGCCGGACTTCTCTCACTTTAATTGACCGAATCGTGACGCTAAGGCGTGGCATCAATCATTTCCCGGCATAAACCTTAGAAATTCCGATGCACACAAATGCGGTGCACAGCCGAGTTATTGCCCGAGAATTTTTAGAGCGACTCAGGAGCCAGAACAATAATGAAAATGAATTTTTGTCGTGTAATGCACTTGTTGGCACTACGTTTTCGCAATCAGGAGGCTATCGTCAACGTCGAACGCAATCGACGCTACACGTATGAAGAATATCACCTGCTGACCAACCGCATTGCCGACGTCTTGCGCACCGCGCTGGAGGTTGGCTATGGCGATAAATTCATGCTGATTCTGGAAAACGACAATCTCAGCCTGATGCTGCTTCCCACCGTCTTCAAGCAGGAAGGGACGGTGGTCATGTCCAATCTGCGTGATTCAATGGAGGAACACTCGCGCCAGGTGGAAATGGTAAAGCCGAAGGTTGTGTTCATCGAAACGCGCCTGCTCGACAGTTATTACGACATGTTGCGCAGTCATCAATGCGAGATCGTGTTGATGGATGCGCCAGCCGAGACTCAAACGCCGCGCCTTGGCGTGCACTGTTTCTGGGACATGATCGAAGCGGCCTCCGATCGCGATAACGACGTCGAGTTAGATACCAACACGCATATCTTCATGCTCCGCTTCACGGGCGGTACTACCGGCAAGAGCAAGTGCGCCATGTATTCGATCGAGAACCTGATGGCCTGCCGCGACGGTGGTTTCATCAATACCGATCTGGACTTCAGCAGTGCGACGCGTCTATTACATGTGTCACCTATTTCTCATGGCACCATGATGTCTCTGGTTCCCACCTTCTATGCGGGTGGAACCAACATCACGATGAACCAGCTGGATCTGGAGTATTGGCGGCAAGTGGTCGAAACCGAGCGAGTCACCCATTCGTTCCTGGTGCCAACCGTGCTGTATCGTCTGCTCGAACTGCAGCGTACCAACCCGCGCGACTTCTCGTCGTTGACCACACTGGTCTATGGCGCCGCCGCAATGAGTCCGGCCAAGCTCAGTGAGTTGGTTGATTGCTTTGGGCAGATTTTTGTCCAGGTATATGCCGCAACCGAAGCAGCAATGTTCATCTCGGTCCTGGACAAGGCAGATCACCATCCAGGCAATGAAGCGGCCATCAAACACTTGTCATCGGCTGGCCGCACCACGCCTGGGGTCGAAATTTTTGTCGCCGACGAAAATGGCAAACCATTGCCATTTGGTGAGACTGGCGAAATACGCATACGGTGTCGGGCCATTATCAAAGGCTATTACGACAATCCGGAAGCTACCGCAGCAGAGTTCGAAGATGGCGCGTGGAAGTCCGGTGACCTGGGGTATATCGATAAAGACGGCTATCTCTACATCGTCGACCGGATGAAAGACATGATCATCAGCGGTGGCTTCAATGTCTACGCGGTCGAAGTCGAAGCGGCGCTGGCGTCTCACCCTGCCGTGATGATGGCCGCCGTGGTCGGCATTCCACACTCTGAATGGGGTGAGGCCGTACATGCCGAAGTCATCCTGCGCACCGGCCAGACGGTCACGGCGGAAGAACTCATCGCGCATACCAAAGCCAGACTCGGCAGTTACAAGGCGCCAAAATCGTTGATATTTGTCGACGAATTGCCGACATCGGTCGTCGGGAAGGTGGTACGGCGCAACGTAAAGGACAAGTACTGGAAAGGCATGTGCAGGCAGATCAATTGATCTCGACCACACAAGTGCAAAGAGAACGCACTTATGTGCTTTCTCATAAATAGAGTTCCTTATGCCTGCGACAGTATTGCCACGCTGTCTCTTGTTCATTCTATTTTCTCCTTCAGCCATTGATCGCGGCCCTTAAAGCGTTAACGCCAAAGAGCGACCGAACACACAGAAAGTCCAACCAAATGGCTGGCTATACCCCGCGAACAACCTTGGACAGCGTCTTGGTTCAGCGCTGTTCTTCGAGCCTCAAAACAGTAACGTTGGTCGCATTAAAGGCGACTCCAGTCAGTAAAAGGAGCAAGTCAGATGACTCGCATACGCAAATGGTTACCGAGACTCGCCCTGGTGGCGACGTCGGTCATGGCGCTTTCGGCAACTGCCGGGGCCGCTGAAAAACCCAACATTCTGGTGATCTTCGGCGACGATATCGGTCAGACCAACATCAGTGCCTATTCGATGGGCGTGGTCGGCTATAAGACGCCCAACATCGACCGGATTGCCAAGGAAGGCATGCTGTTCACCGACTACTACGCGGAGAACAGTTGCACGGCAGGACGCTCATCCTTCATCACCGGCCAGTCACCGTTGCGTACCGGCTTGACAAAAGTGGGGTTGCCGGGCGTGCCGATAGGCCTGCAAAAGCGTGACATTACCATTGCCCAGGCGCTCAAGTCCCAGGGTTATGCGACCGGCCAGTTCGGCAAGAACCACTTGGGCGACAAGGATGAATACCTGCCGACCAACCACGGTTTCGATGAATTTTTCGGCAACTTGTACCACCTCAACGCAGAAGAAGAACCCGAGCGTCCATATTGGCCCAAGAATGATCCGGACTTCGTCAAGGCATTTTCCCCGCGCGGGGTGATTCATAGCTACGCCGACGGTAAGATCGAAGACACCGGCGCCCTCACCGCCAAGCGCATGGAAACCATCGACGACGAAACCACCGCCGCCGCGCAGGCGTTCATGGAGAAACAGGCCAAGGCCGACAAACCGTTTTTCGTCTGGATGAACACCACCCGAATGCACGCATTCACCCATGTGCGCGATTCGATGAAGGGCCAGAGCGGCATGCCCGGTAATGAGTATGCTGATGGCATGCTCGAACATGACAGCGATGTCGGCAAACTGCTTAAAACCCTCGACGACCTGAAAATCGCCGACAACACCATCGTCGTCTACACCACCGATAACGGCCCGAACCAGTTCACCTGGCCGGACGCGGCAACGACACCGTTCCGTAACGAAAAGAACTCCAACTGGGAAGGCGCTTACCGCGTACCCGCCTTGGTCCGCTGGCCGGGCAAGATCAAACCGGGTGAAGTGTCCAACGAAATGTTCTCCGGCCTGGACTGGTTCCCCACCTTGTTGGCCGCTGCCGGCGATACCGGTGTAAAGGACAAACTGCTCAAAGGCTGGGCGCCGGTTGCCGGTAATACCAGCTTCAAGGTGCACCTGGATGGCTACAATCAGTTGCCTTATCTGACGGGTCAGCAGCCAAAAGGCGAGCGTCACGAGTTTTTCTACTTCAACGACGATGGCATGCTGGTTGCCATGCGCTTCGGGGACTGGAAAGCGGTGTTCGCCGAACAGCGTGCCCCTGGTGGCTTTGAAGTCTGGAGCAACCCGTTCGTCCAACTGCGCGTACCGAAAATCTTCAACCTGCGCATGGACCCTTATGAACGTGCGGACGTAGTCTCCGATCAGTACTACGATTGGACGGCCAAGAACGTCTATCTCATCGGGATAGCGACCATGAAGGCTGCGAGGTTCCTCCAGACCTTCATTGAGTACCCGCCTAGCCAGAAACCGGCCAGTTTCAGCATTGATCAGATCCGTGCTGCGGTAGATGAAAAAATCGCTGAAAAAATGAAAGAGCAATCGAAGCAATAATGTCAGTCCGCCGCCCATTAAATAATGGGCGGCTCCCCCGTCTACGTCCTGTTGCGTTGACTGACCGAGCGCAATGGAAGCCGACACTCAGCGTGCCCTCCAAGCATTCAATATCACTACGACAAGTCAATTTCTGGCCTGACAGAACTCACCGGGCTTGGGTATTCACAGGGGGGATTTTCTCTATTCAACAATATCTGTATATTCGGATTATCGAATATACGAGCAGTGCCATGAGCCTCCTACCTTTCACTGTCTTCAAATGCCTGGGTGATGAAACCCGCGCCAGGATCATGCTGATGCTCTGTGCTCAAGGCGAGCTCTGCGTGTGTGAGCTGATCTGGTCGCTAGATGACAGTCAATCCAAGATTTCACGCCACCTGGCTCAGTTGCGCGCCTGCGGCCTGCTCGAAAATCGCCGTCAAAATCAATGGATTTACTACCGGCTGCACCCTGAACTTCCACAGTGGGTCTTCGACGTGCTCCAGGTGACACTCGACGCCAACCGTCACTGGTTGAGCCAGGATGAAAAGCGTCTTGATCAAATGGGTGACCGCCCTGAACGCGGGGCAGCCTGCTGCTAACGTAACAGCCAGTTCGATCAGGCCAGTCCTGCCCCTCCGAAGACAGCATACGAAAGAGAACAACGCCATGAGCATCAAAGTAGGTATTAACGGTTTCGGTCGTATTGGTCGTCTTGCCTTGCGCGCGGCCTGGCACTGGCCCGAGTTTGAGTTCGTGCAAATCAATGACCCTTCTGGCGACGCTATCACCCATGCGCACCTGGTCAATTTCGACTCGGTGCACGGCCGTTGGCACAACGAAGCCAGCGCCGATGGTGATGGCGTGGTCATTGACGGCCGACGCATTCGGGTGACGGCCAACAAATCCATTGCCGACACTGACTGGTCCGGCTGCGATCTGGTCATCGAAGCCAGTGGAAAAATGAAGACCGTTGGCGTGCTTCAGGCGTATCTGGAACAAGGTGTAAAGCGCGTGGTGGTCTGTGCACCGGTGAAGGAACAGGGTGCGCTGAACATCGTCATGGGCGTCAATCAGCACCTGTTCGATCCAGCTCGGCACCGAATTGTTACCGCCGCATCCTGCACCACCAATTGCCTGGCTCCCGTGGTCAAAGTAATCCACGAAAACCTGGGTATCCGCCATGGTTCGATCACCACGATCCACGACCTGACCAATACGCAAAGCATTCTCGATCAGCCGCACAAGGACCTGCGTCGTGCCCGTGCTTCGGGCATGAGCCTGATCCCGACCAGTACGGGGTCGGCGACAGCGATTGCTGAAATTTTCCCGGAGTTGCGTGGCCGCCTGAACGGCCATGCCGTGCGTGTACCGCTGGCCAATGCCTCGCTTACTGACTGCGTGTTCGAGGTAGAGCGTGAGACGTCGGTGGACGAGGTCAATGCCCTGCTCAAAGCTGCGGCCGCGGGCTCGTTGAAAAACATCCTCGGCTACGAGGAGCGTCCGTTGGTGTCGATCGACTACCGCACCGATCCGCGCTCCTCGATCATCGATGCGCTCTCGACCATGGTGGTGAACGGCACCCAAGTGAAGATCTACGCCTGGTACGACAATGAGTGGGGTTACGCCAACCGCGTTGTCGAACTGGCCAAGCTGGTTGGTTCGGCCGGTTAACAGGAGCGATCATGAAGGCGTTGTCAGCCCTTTCCCCGGAAATCCGGCAGTACCTGCTGGTCACCGGCAACTACTGGGCCTTCACCCTCACCGATGGCGCGCTGCGTATGTTGGTGGTGCTGCATTTCCACACATTGGGCTACTCGCCGCTGCAAATTGCCGCGCTGTTCCTGTTCTACGAGTTCTTCGGCGTCATCACAAACCTGGTGGGCGGCTACCTGGGAGCTCGCCTTGGCTTGAATCGCACGATGAACATCGGTCTCGGCCTCCAAGTGGCTGCCCTACTAATGCTCACCGTGCCTGCCACCTGGCTGACCATCCCTTGGGTGATGGGTGCTCAAGCGTTGTCTGGTATCGCCAAAGACCTCAACAAGATGAGCGCCAAGAGTTCGATCAAACTCCTGGTGCCCGACCAGCAGCAAGGCACGCTTTATCAGTGGATAGCCATCCTCACCGGCTCAAAAAACGCTCTCAAGGGTGTGGGTTTCTTCCTGGGCGGCGCCTTGCTGGCATGGCTGACGTTCAGAGGGGCCGTGCTCCTGATGGCAACGGTATTGGCGCTGATCTGGATGGCGAGCCTGTTTTTGCTGAAAAAGGATCTGGGCAAAGCCAAAGCCAAGCCGAAGTTTCGCGAGATGCTTTCCAAGAGCCGGGCAATCAACATCCTCTCGGCGGCGCGGCTATTTCTCTTTGGTGCTCGCGATGTGTGGTTTGTCGTTGCCTTGCCGGTGTACCTGAGTGAAGTATTGGGCTGGGATTTTTGGTGGGTGGGTGGGTTTCTGGCGGCCTGGGTTATTGGCTACGGCATCGTCCAGTCTCTCGCCCCGAACATCACCGGGAAGACGCGTAGCCACGTCCCGGATGGGCGAGCGGCCTTCGTTTGGGCGGCGTTGCTGGCCGGCCTGCCGGCCGCTATCGCCCTCGGTCTGTCGGCGGGCTGGCCTCCTCAGGCTGTACTCGTGACCGGGTTGACGGTGTTTGGTGCGCTGTTCGCGGTCAACTCATCCTTGCACAGCTACCTGATCGTCTCCTATGCCAAAGAGGACGGAGTATCGCTGGATGTTGGTTTCTACTATATGTCCAATGCACTCGGGCGGCTGCTTGGCACGGTGCTGTCCGGCTGGATTTACCAATCCTGGGGACTGGAGGCTTGCCTGTGGGTTTCTACGGCCTTTGTCATGCTGGCCGCGCTAATTTCTATCGCCTTGCCCAGGCACGCCGAAGCGATACCGTCGACATGAATCCCGGGGGGGCTATCGATATCGATCCATGCCGCTGGAGGCCGGCGGGTTTCCCGTTCGTCTATTCTACCGGCGAACCCCCGAATGAGATGCGCATCCGTAGGGCCACCACCTATGCTAAGCACACCCCCATGAGGCGTCATCTCTCATGCCTGAATCCCGTCCCCTTCAAATTCAGTACCACCAGGCTGCATGCTCCAACTGCAGCGTGTTGGAACTGTGCCTGCCGATCGGCTTGAGCATCCCGGAACAGGCAGGTCATTGATGTATCAGAACATAGCGCTGCTTGCCGCCTTCCTCCTTGCCTACAGCATATTTGCGGGGCGTTTTGAGTCACGCCTGCTCAATGGCCCGCTTATGTTCATGCTTGTCGGTCTGATTCTCGGCCCGGCATTTCTGGGCATTCTGCAACCCCGGATTGACAAGGATGGCCTCAAGCTCCTGGCTGAACTGACATTGGCAATTGTTCTGTTCAGCGATGCGGCGAACGCCGACCTCAAGGTCCTGCGGGCCAATGAAGGACTGCCGCTACGCTTGCTGATGATCGGGCTACCACTGACCATAGTGGGTGGGTGGCTAGTCGGCGTCTGGCTGTTCCCACAGGTTCCGCCGTTGGAATTGGCCATACTGGCAACCCTTCTGGCGCCCACCGATGCTGCGCTCGGTAAAGCTGTTGTCAGCAATAGCAAGGTTCCCGCACCCGTGCGTGAAGGGTTAAACGTTGAGAGCGGGTTGAATGACGGGATCTGCGTTCCAGTGTTGCTGATGTTTTTGGCATTGCTGGTCGAAGAGCAAACGCAGTCCCCTCTCTCACTGGCATCGGAGTTGGTTATCGAGGAACTGGGCATCGGTGCATGCATCGGTATCGCCCTTACGCTCATCGCCTGGCTGTTGCAGCGCTACTCCGGAAAACACCGTTGGCAAACGCCCATGTGGTCACAATTGACCCTGCCCGGGCTCGCCATTCTGTGCTTTGCCACCGCGCAAACACTAGGCGGTAGCGGGTTTATCGCCGCGTTCGTTGGTGGGTTGTTCGCAAGTTTTCTGTTTACCGAGCAAAAGCACCAGATGCTCAAGGCCAGCGATGAGTTCGCCAGCCTGTTATCAGTCATTACCTGGGTCATATTTGGCGCACTGGTGATCCCTTGGGCCTGGAGCAGTCTCACACTGAACATCTGGCTTTACTCGGTGCTCAGCCTGACCGTGATTCGCATACTGCCCGTGCTGATCAGTCTGGTGGGAACCCGCTTCGATTTCGAAACCCGCCTCTTCATCGGTTGGTTCGGCCCGCGAGGCCTGGCCAGCATTGTCTTCGCCGTCATGATACTGGCCTACCCTCTTCAAGCCAGTCGTACCTTGGTGGCCGCTGCTGTCTGTACCGTTTTACTCAGCGTGATATTGCATGGTCTGAGTGCCAATCCATGGGTTGCACGGCTGGCCAGTCGTGATCACTGATATTGGTCAGAAACACTACCGTTTGCGGGACCGACCAGATCAAGCCAATTCGGCCAGGTTCGCCAGGATTCGGTCAAAGTCTTCATGGCTGAACGCGGGAAGCACCAGAGGCTCTACATAGCCATCGCGGCGTGCGGTGAGCACATACTGCATCATTGCCTGATTGCTGGGCATCTCGAATACCTGGACAAAGTCGTACTCCCCAAGGGTTGCGTAAAACGCCAGAGAGCGCCCTCCTTGGCGGGCTACACGACTTTCACTCATTGCCCGCCGCGATGGGCTGTCATGGAGTTCGGCCAAGCCTTTGGGCGTGAGCTTCATCAGCGATATATAGCACTGCGAAACACCCTCAACGGTGAGCGGGTCCGAGCACTTCATAGCGTCTGACCATCGAGTCGAGCCAGTCCTTCCAGCACGGCGGCAGCATCAGTGAGTGCGCCGAAAATTCCGTTCTCCACGGTCACCATGTACAACGCGGCATCGTGGGCGTACTGGTCACCGCTGGCACACGCGTCAGCGATAGTCAGGCATTGGAAGTTGCGATCACACGCTTCTCGCAAGGTCGTATGCACACAGACGTCGGTTGTGCAGCCACTGAATAGCAAATGGGTAATGCCACGCGCACGCAGAATGTGCTCAAGCTCGGTGTAGGTGAAGGCACTGTTGCAGGTTTTGTCGACGATGATGTCATCGCCCCCCACATCCAGTTCGGCCACCAATTGAAAGCCCGGACTGGAGCGTAGTAACACGTCAGTACCTTCAAGCCCGGCCTGTCGCCGACGCCATCTTTCGTAGGGCGTCATGTCAGCCAGGTCGCCCCGGTAACCCTGCCGGGTGTGAATGACCTGTATTCCCACTGATCGGGCCTTTTGGATCAATTGGTTTACCGTGGGGAGAATTGCCCTTAAAGGCGTTGGATCGTATCCGCTTCGAGCGAAGTAGCCCGTGTTGGACAGAAAGTCCTCCTGAAGATCAATCACCAGCAATGCCGTTGCCGCAGGCACCAATTTGCCGTCGTAGGGATAATTGAAAGGCTGAGCAGTAATCATGGTTTCCTCCTGGGTTTCAAGTCAGCCTAGCAATCGGGTATCGTGAGTTAAAGCGATTAATCCAGCACATTATTGTTTTAATCAGCTAATCAATTGCTACCTGCGCAGAGCCTTTCAGTGACCAACAAACTGGCGTTTCTTCCTTACCTGCGAGCCTTCGAAGCGGTATCCAGGCTCGGCACGCTGCGCGGTGCCGCAGACGAACTCCATCTCAGCCCAAGCGCGATTTCATTGCAGCTAAAGAAACTGAGCAACATCACCGGCGTTCAGCTATTCGCGCGCACTGGCAGGAATGTGACACTGACTGAAACCGGGCATGAGTTTTATCAATCCGTGTCTGATGCATTAGGAACTTTGTCGGACCTGGTACGACTTGCGGTTGAGCGC
This sequence comes from Pseudomonas sp. ASL7, assembly GCF_056680375.1. NCBI lineage: Bacteria > Pseudomonadati > Pseudomonadota > Gammaproteobacteria > Pseudomonadales > Pseudomonadaceae > Pseudomonas > Pseudomonas sp. ASL7. Next base: position 2,307,047 of record NZ_CM155279.1, read on the forward strand.
GAAGGCGAGCCAAAGGAACGCTCACTGTCGGTATCACTTCCCCCCTCTATCGGCATCGCTTGGCTGACGGCCGCGATTGTCGAATTTGCGATCAGCCGCAATATGACCAACCTGTCGATTAATCAGGCGGTTACGTGTGCAGAAGTAGATTGGCATGCCAATGATATTGCAGTCGTCTACGACCAGCCGCCGTTCCCCGGCAGGCGCTGGGAGCGACTCAGTGAAGTCCGGCTCTGCGCGGTGTGCGCTCCCACCCTGCTCGGTCGAATGGATCTGTCCAGCCGAGATCGCAAGCTCCATGGCTTCGCGCTTTTGCACGAAGATGGCGGCGAGCAGTGGAGCCGATGGTCACTGGCTGCACGGGTAAAACTCGCCGACAACATCCGGGTAAAAGTACCCTCCGCTGCCCATGCGATAGCGGCAGCTGTCCAGGGAAAGGGAATTGCCTTGCTCTCCGATGTGGTCACGCAAGCTCACTTGGCCGAAGGCAGTCTGGTTCGGCCATTCGCAACGACGTTAGAGGCAACCAACGCTTACTTTCTCGTGTGGAAGGTAGAAAGCAGTGCCGCCGAACTTACGACAGCACTCGCCGACTATCTGCGGGGATACCTGAAAAGAAGCTAGAACAAGCGCTGGCATGGTTTCGCTCCCGCAGGTCCTCAGCCCTCAACCCATCAAGTGCGCCCTACAGAACCTGTGACCGGTAGATTCCCCAACAACTTGAGCCCTGTACTTTTCACGAAAGCGTCATAGTCCATCGGTTTCTCGATACGGGTTTCTGCGTTGGGCAATACATAAGCCCAGGCCCGCTTGGACGATGCGTCGTAAACCAACTTGAACAGGCGCGTCGGCACCCAGACCTTGTTGTCGCCAACGGTAGTGTGGCCTGGGTCAAAGAGCGGGCCGGTAAAGACAAAAACATTACCATCGGCTCGCTTGGCAAACTTCCGGACATCCGACTCGACCTTGCTCCAGATCTTCCGGTTGTTGGTTGGGTCTTGCGGCACCATGTTCGACAGCGCAAAGGATTGGGCCATTGCATTGGGGCTCGGTGCATCGGCTGCCGGGGATTGGTGACCACGGTCCACCGCCGGGTGTTGGCTACGGTAGTCGCTCAACTCTGCCCGCCCGCTCTTGGGGATGCGTGGGTCCGGATAGAACTGGTTGGTGCGCTCCTCGCCTTTTGCGTCCTGAAGCTGGGCTGCATTAAGACGCTCTACCACCACCAGCGGCGTCTTGCTGGTTTGCGAGTACAGCACCGCAAAGTTGTCGGAACACAGGGCCAAGGGTTTCATTGTTGCAGGCACTGTGGCCATGTTGATTGGATTGGCAGCCGGAAACAGATCAGCACAGCCGTCGAACGATGCCTGTTTCTGTTTGTTTGAATAGAGGTCCAGCGCCGCGTTCTGGCTGATCGAGCCCGAGCGTGATACTTGTTCCTGATGCTGGGTGGGTGGCTTTATAAGATCCAGCAGACTGCGGGCTTCTGCCCCGGTCGAGAGCAAAACAAGGGCCGACAGCCCAACTGCAATTTTGCGTAGGTACATGCTTTAAAATCTTCGAATTGGATTGAAGGGCAAACGTATAGCGAGTCCCGATTCACGGAACCAGGTGGAGGCAGTGGCTGGTTATAGTGCAGCGAGCATGTTTTCAATGTCCTTGTTCAAAATACCGATGCTGATCCGGTCGGCTCCGAGCAGCACGACCGCTGACGGTCGTGCGGGACTTATTGACCATTACAACTCAGATTAGTGCTGAGCAGCGTTTACATTCTGCGTAATGACAAGTGCCGCGTAAACGATGTGCACCCAACTTGCTCGCCCGAGAAACGATGTTATCGCTGCCAAAGGGCTAATGCCGATCAGTTAAGCAAATCAGCAGCAACACATACCCCGTAGCAGCTGGCGAAGCCTGCGTCCGGCTGCGCAGCAGTCGTAAAGCCAGACAATGCGGTGCGTCAGACTCACCGCGCCCTCAGGATTTACGACTGCTGCGCAGCCGGACGCAGGCTTCGCCAGCTGCTACGGATCGAGTTATGGCTTAACTGATCGGCATTACCCAAAGGGCTGTCTTTTTAATGGCTGTCAATGTGCGGGTAAAGGGGTGAAATGCACCAAACCGGCAGAGGTTCGCCGGTTTGGTGAAACGCCAGGCTTTTAGCCGATGAGCGTTGCGCCTGTCGTCAGGACAATTTTTCCAAAGTGCGTGCCGGAATCGATCAGCTCGTGCGCGCCACGAGCGTCGGTGAGCGCAAAGGTCCTGTAGATAACCGGCTTGATCTTGCCGCTCTCGATGTGCGGCCAAACCTGCTGCTCGAGTTCATTCATGATGGTCGCCTTTTCCGCGGATGTGCGCGATCGCAAGGTTGAGCCCATATGCGTCAGACGTTTCATCATCATCGGTACGACGTTGAGGTCCTTCGCCGGGCCCTTGATCACACCGACCTGAAGAATCCGACCGTCCATGGCAGCGACGTCATAGTTTTTCTGCACGTAGTCGCCGGCAATGATGTCGAGGATCACATCGACGCCTTTTCCATCGGTGGACTGCTTCGTTTCGGTGACGAAGTCGGCCTCGAGGTAATTAACCGCGATGTCCGCACCGAGCGCCAGGCTGGCCTCCTGATGCGCCTGCGAGCCGACTGTCGTGATGATTTTCGACGCGCCAAATGCCTTCGCCAGCATGATCGCCGTGGTACCGATACCCGACGCGCCGCCATGGACCAACACCGAATCACCAGCAACCAGCTTGCCGCGCTGGAAAACGTTCAGCCATACCGTCATAAACGTTTCGGGCATAGCCCCCGCTTCCAAGAGCGACAGGCCTTTAGGGATATGCATCGTGTTGCAGGCATCCGCGACTGCAAATTCTGCGTAACCACCGCCAGGAATCAACGCACACACCAGCTCACCGATCTGGAAGTTGGACACGTTGGAGCCAACGGCGACGACCTGACCTGAAACCTCCAGCCCTGGAATGTCCGTAACGCCAGCGGGTGGATCGTACAACCCTTTGCGCTGGAACACGTCCGGTCCGTTGACGGCCGCCGCGTGGATGCGGATCAACACCTGATCGGCGGTTGGCGTCGGCACCGAGCGCGTAGTCGGTACCAGGACTTCAGGGCCGCCGGGCTGTTGAATTTCAATGGCCGTCATGTGGGACGGTACGCGATAAGTTGGAACAGACATGGCTGTCACTCCTTTAAAAAATGATGCTCGATTGATCCGTGCGGATCAGTGAGCGAGGCCCCCAAGTCAGCGCAGTATAGGTATCGACACTGATGCTGGCGTGCAGCATTATCCCTGTCGTGAGATGCAAATATGCTTCAGCAGGAGGGCACGATGAATTGGGATGATGCGAGAGTGTTTCTAGCGGTGGAGCGTGAAAAAACGCTCCGTGGAGCGGGCCGAGCGCTCAATCTCGATCAGGCAACGGTCGGCAGGCGGATTGCGGCACTGGAGCATGCTCTACGTGCAACGCTCTTTCTGCGCACGTCTGAGGGTTACGCGTTGACCACCGCTGGTGAGGTCGCGCTGAGATCAGCGGAAAAAATGGAGCACTTCGCACACGAGCTCGTCAGGCAAACTCAAGGTACGGATACACGGCTTGCGGGGGACGTGCGCGTCACCAGTACCGACTTGATCGCGTTGGAGTTCCTGCTGCCCGCCATCGAACGACTGCATGCCTTGCATCCCGAAGTGCGCGTCCTGCTGGACACTTCGACACGCATGCTAAACCTGGCAAAGCGTGAAGCGGATATCGCGGTCCGGTCAGTCCGGCCGGACAACCCCGATCTTGTCGCGCGCCGCATTGCCCGGTGGCCCATGGCGCTTTTTGCATCGAGCGCTTATGTAGAGCGACACGGCAAGCCCGTCGTTGGCAGCGCATTCGCGGGCCACGATCTTGTCCTCTGGGCCGGTAATCGATCACCGACGCTTGCTGGCGAACCGATACACGCGGGGCGCGTCGTATCGACCTTCAATTCCAGCCTCATGCTACGTACTGCGGTGAAGGCCGGCATCGGCATCGGCGAGCTTCCAATACATCTGGCTGAACACGATGGCCTCGTGCAGATATGGCCGGAACCCGCACGAGGGACGGTCTATGAAGTCTGGCTCGTCACGCATCAAGACCTTCGGCACACCGCGCGCATCGCAGCCATGATTGATGGCATCGTCTGCGCGTTCGAAGATCACGCAACTCACACAAAATAGTCAGGCTCCAATCCGCAATGGAGCGATGAGTACAGTGGGGAAAGTTTCGACATAAAGTCCATCTCCAGCGCAGCCACCCAACGGGCTGACACTGTTACCTATGATCTAATCGAGTAACGTGGCTTAAATAGTTCGCCGATCTGCCTTAGTCAAAGACCGCTCCTCGTGCTGCGGACAGCGGATGTTATGGTATTCGGGCGTGTATCACGCACGGAGATGCCGCGGCGATCCTCTTCCGAAGGCTCATCACTTTTTCAATAAACGGAGTCACCTACATGGAAGTCATCAATCAGTTGCAACCCGCAGAGTGTGCGGGCATGGAGGACATCCGACGCGAAATCGATGCCCTCGAAAAACACTGAACTACGAAACGCCCGCTGAACGATTTAGCCAATCTGTTGCGTCGACCGGTTGAATCCACAGCCAATAGCAGACACTCGCGTAGTTCTAACTTATACCCCAAAGATGTGGCCGCAGAGACCGCAAAAAAAGGTTGAAGTGGCGCGGTATGGAGTGAGGTTCCCACGCTGCTAATCCACAACGAACAACTTCGCGCCGGTGGTGGTGAACGACCGGTGCCCTTCAGCATTATTGCCCACCTGATAGCTCATCCCGGCAGTGAGCGTGAATTGACGACCATCCTCCAGTTCAGTGTGCAACTGACCTTCCAGGCACAGCAGGATATGACCTCTCCAGCACCAATGATCGGCCAGATATCCGGGACTGTATTCAACCATCCGCACACGCGTCGAACCAAACTGGCAGGTTCGCCAATAGGCTGTGCCTGTTTGTCCGGGATGCTTTACAGGTTCGATAGTCGACCAGTCGGTAGTACCAAATGGGATAGCAGTGAGATCCATTGTTGCCTCATCGAAATACAGTGAATGCGGACCGTATCAACCTGGCCATGCTGCCGATAGACACAGATGGTCCGCATTTACGGAATACAGGGTTAAGTGTAAAACCCGAAGGCTAGTTGCCCCGCCCACCACCAAACGACCACTCCTCTGCCGCGGTGGTGGTAATCACCACCATGACATCCTCAGCGTCGATTCCTGGCGCCCGGCCCAGTCTGTCGACCCCAAACGTCAACATCGAGCATCTCGGCTCTCCAGAAAATAGAGTTTATTGGGCGATGCCCATGATCCGGTTACCCATCCGCACGCCCCACTCGCCCATGCGCCGGCCTTCGTCGAGCTGTTGGTGCTGCCAGGCGTGCAGCGCGGTGTCCAAGTCGGTTTTTTTGTCGAGGGCCTGGGCCAGCGCCAGGGCATTGGCCGCTGCCTTGGCCGTGCTGCCGGCGGTGTGCGGGCGCGGTACGAAAGCGGCGTCGCCGGTCAGCAGCACGCGGCCGAACACCATGCGCGGCACGCTGAAATCGAGGATCGCCTGGACGAAAATATCGTCGGTCTGACGAATCAGCTCGCGAAAGGCCGGATTGGCCAAGGCTTCACCCTTGGCGCGAATCCACGCCTCTTGCTCTGCCGCCAGGGCACCCGGTGGAATGGAGTGACTGCGCCGATGACCGTCGCGGTCGGTCAGCACCTTGTCCAGCGGCAGGCCACGCTCCGCTTTCAGGTACCAGAGCCAGTTGAAGCGACGTTCACCGGGGGTTACCGACCCGTCGATTCCCGGCACCATGTATTCCAGCATCATCGACTCGGGATCCTGCTGGAACACAAAATCCTCGTAGATCTGCGCCTTGGCGAACTCGGGCAGTCGCAGTTCATCGACCAGACCGCGCCAGACCACATAGCCCGAATACGACGGCTCCATTCCCGGCAGCAGCAAGCTGCGGACGGTCGAACCGGCGCCGTCAGCACCGATCAACAAGTCGCCCTCGGCGCTGCTGCCATCTTCGAACCGAGCAGTTACCCGGCCATTGTGCTGGGTGAAACTGACCAGCTTCATGCCTCGGTGGTAGTGCTCGGCCGGAAACTCGGCAAGCAGCGTATTGTAGAGGGTGTTCCAGGAGGTCTGGGTCTGCGGCATCTGTTGTTGACTGACCACCGCGCCCAAGCGATCGAGGTAGAGTCGGTCATGGGAGCGCACGCCCAATGCCTTGGCCGGTTTGATCCCGGTAAAGCGCAAGTGCTGGAGAACGTCCGGTTGCAGCACGATGCCACCGCCGCGGCTGTCCATCGCCGCGGGGGAGCGCTCGTACACCTCGACCTGCCAACCGATGGCCCGCAACGCCGTGGCTGCGAACAAACCGCCGAGGGAGCCGCCGATCACCAGGGCCTTGGGTGCGTTTGCAAGGCTCATGAACGCTCTCCCGCGAGCAGGCTGTGGCTAATCACGTCCACCGGTTGGGCGCCACTGATGGCGTCTGTACCAATCCGCAAGTCGGGTACCGAACGCACACCATTGGCTTTGGCCGCTGCTTCCAAAGCCAGGACCTCGGCGAGGCCTTCACTGGACTTCAGAAAGCTGAGAGTCAGGGCTCGGTCGAGGTCGTTTTCGCCCGCGATGTCGGCCAACACTTCAACGTCTCCGATGTCACGCCCTTCGGCGAAATAGGCCCTGAAAATCGCCTTCACCAGTCCGGACGCATCTGTGTCGGACTGCTGTTGACGCCAGATCAACCGGTGCGCAGCGAGTGTGTTTGGGGTTCTCTCAGTGCGCTCGTAGTCAAAGACGAGGCCCACCGCGCGGCCAGCCTGGGTGACCTGTGCATCCAGGGCCTGACTACGCGCCCAGTTACCGAACTTTTCCGAGCGATAGGCCTTGCGGTCCATCCCTTGCACCGGCATGTTCGGGTTCAGCTGATAAGGAACATAGGTGATGCGACGAGTGCCTGACAGGCCAGTAGCTGCCATGGCGCGAACCAGGTTTTCACCGCCGATCCAGCACCAGGGGCAGATAAAATCATAGGTCACTTGAATGTCAGCAAGGGATGATTGGCGTTTCATGGTGGTCTCCGTTGAAGGTGTTCAGGCCTTCACGTTAGGCCTGCACGCTTGTTCAGAGAATCCACCGGCGGCGCAACGTTGCATTGCGTTGCGGGCAACGATCAGCGACTCGGTGCGAGTATCTCATCCAGAAAATCGATAAAGGCATTGACCCGTTTCGAGCCGCGATGATTGGGCAGGTACAACGCGGAAATCGCCGAGCTGGCGTTATTTGGATTGACGACCCAGTGTTCGAATAACGCGGTCAACCGGCCACTGCTTACGTCCTCATGGACCAGCCAGTCGGGCAACAGCGCCACCCCGCCTGCCTCCAGCGCCACTTCCCGCAATACCTCGGCATTGTTGCTCTTGAAACGTCCATCGACCGGCACCCGGCGTTCCTCTTTTCCCTTGAGAAACGTCCAGAGCTGTTGCTTCGGGCCATAACTAAAGCGCAGGCACTCATGCTGCAATAGGTCTATCGGCTGCTCGGGAAATCCACGTTCATGCAGGTAAGACGGGCTGGCGACCACACGCCGGCGAAATTCGCCGACCGGCCGGCTAACGACGCCATCCATGGCCGCCGCCGAGCCCAGGCGAATCGACAAGTCGATGCGCTCGCCCAGCAGATCGACAATGTCGTCGGTCAGGGTCATGTCGAGCCCCAGCTTCGGGTAGCGCTTGAGCAACACGCCAATATGCGGCGCAATCAGCCGACGGCCGAACGCCACTGGCACGGAGATGCGCAATTGCCCGGCAGGCGCCTCGCCACGGTCGGTGACTGACGCATCGGCATCGGCCATAGCCTCGAGAATTTCCCGGGCTTTCAGGTAATATGCCGCGCCGGCATCGGTCACCGTGACCTGTCGGGTGGAGCGATTGAGCAGCACCGCACCCAGCTCGGTCTCCAGTCCATCGAGCATTCTTGTCACGGTGGACGTCGCTAACCCAAGCTGTCGCGCGGCCGCGGAAAAGCCTTTGGCGTCCACGGTCTGGACGAACATGTGCAGGGCGAGCAACTTGTCCAATTGAGCCTCCTTGAAAATTGACGGGCTAAAAAACTCGTCGCCCAGCGTAACGCTCTCTGTCTGGCAAACCAAAGGTTCAGTGGTTCGAGTAGCGTGAGCAGATTGAACACCGGCTAAAGGCGCTGATGGGCGAGCGGATCACTCGCAAGCCACGCTCAATGAAGTGGCAAGGCAGCTAAATAGCCGCCCTCGGAAAACACTAAACTACGAAACGCCCACTGAACGATTTAGCCAATCTGTTGCATCGACCGGTTGAATCCACAGCCAAAAGCAGTCATTCCCGTGTTGAAACTCCATTGCTACTGGCGCGCCCTCCCCCCTGGCTGCATGAGCTTTCATTCATCAGGCTTCGCAAAAGTCTCTTGCAACGAAGGACGGCTTTCCATACGCCAAAAAAGAAAGTAATGTGAATATATCTACACAATAAATAGCTAACTCTACATGAAAAATTGGCTAACGCTTATTCTTGGCTTACCCACTGCCAATGCCACCGAGCGCATGCGAGCCTGGCGTGCCTTGAAAGCTTGCGGCGCGGCAGTCTTGCGCGACGGTGCCTACCTGTTGCCTGATACCCCCGTCTGCCGTGAAGCACTGGCGTCTGTTGAGCGCGACATCTTGGCCATCAATGGCACTGCTTATATCCTGCCCGTCGTCGATCCTGACGGTGAGCGCTTTGTCGAGTTGTTTGACCGTAGCGATGACTACAGCAAACTACGCGCAGAGATCGAAGAATGCCGTGGGCAGCTCAATCCAGAAAACGCATTGGCCACCACCAGACAAGTTCGCAAGCTACGCAAAACCTACGAACAACTCACCCACATCGATTATTTCCCGGGTCAGCCGAAGCAGCAGGTTGACGCAGTCTTGCAGGAGCTTGAGACGGCTATCAGCAGGGCGTTGTCAGCTGATGAACCCCGTAGCCGCGACCTGCCTATAACGGCACTCGACCGTGGCGACTATCAAGGCCGTACCTGGGCAACCCGCAAACGTCCCTGGGTCGACCGACTGGCGTGTGCTTGGCTGATTCGGCGCTTCATTGATCCACAGGCTCGGATCATCTGGCTCGATAGCCCACAGGACTGTCCCGCCGATGCACTGGGTTTCGACTTCGATGACGCGACGTTCAGTCATGTCGGCAATCGCGTGACCTTCGAAACCCTGCAAGCCAGCTTTGAACTTCAAGCGCCAGGCCTGAACCGCATCGCGGCCTTGGTGCACTACCTCGATATCGGAGGCATTCAGCCCGTGGAGGCTGCCGGTATCGAGCGCGTGCTGGCAGGGCTGCGCGAAACCATTACCCACGACGACCAATTGCTGGCGGCTGCGAGCGCCATTTTCAACGGCCTGCTCGCCGGGTTTGTGAAAGAGGAACAACCCCATGAGTAAGGTTTCGGCCTCAAAGGTTGAGGAGGATCTATCGATGCCGGTGGCGATCAGCTTGCGTGAAGCGTTCTGGTTCTGGCTGAAGCTCGGCTTTATCAGTTTCGGCGGGCCAGCGGGACAGATTTCGATCATGCACCAGGAGTTGGTAGAACGGCGACGCTGGATATCCGAGCGCAGATTCCTGCATGCCTTCAACTACTGCATGCTGCTTCCAGGGCCGGAGGCTCAGCAGCTGGCGACCTACATCGGCTGGCTGATGCACCGAACCCGGGGCGGCGTGATCGCGGGCGTGTTGTTTGTGCTGCCGTCGCTGTTCATCCTGATCGCGCTGTCCTGGATGTACATCGCCTTCGGCGAAGTACCGGCAGTGGCCGGGCTTTTCTATGGTATCAAGCCCGCCGTGACGGCCATCGTCGTGCAAGCGGCCCATCGAATCGGCTCGCGCGCGCTGAAGAACAACTGGTTGTGGGCGATGGCGGCGGCGTCGTTCACCGCGATCTTCGTGTTCAATGTGCCGTTCCCGCTGATCGTGCTGGGCGCCGCGTTAATCGGTTATGCAGGAGGCCGCCTGGCTCCCGAGAAATTCAGGACCGGAGGTCACAGCGCTACCAAAAAATCCTATGGCCCAGCCTTGATCGATGACGACACCCCGTCCCCTGACCATGCCCGATTCAGCTGGGCAAAACTGGCGCTGCTGGTACTCGTCGGCTTGGCGCTGTGGGTTTTGCCAATGGGGATCTTGACCACGCTCTTTGGCTGGGAGGGCACCTTGACCCAAATGGGCTGGTTCTTTACCAAGGCGGCGCTGCTGACGTTTGGCGGCGCCTATGCCGTGCTTCCCTACGTCTACCAAGGCGCAGTAGGTCACTATGGCTGGCTCACACCGACACAAATGATCGATGGCTTGGCACTGGGGGAAACCACGCCAGGGCCGCTGATCATGGTCGTGGCCTTTGTTGGTTTCATCGGTGCCTATGTGTTGCAAGTGTTCGGCGCCGATCATGTATTTCTCGCCGGAGCCGTCGCGGCCACTCTGGTGACCTGGTTCACCTTCCTGCCCTCGTTCCTGTTCATCCTCGTCGGCGGTCCGCTGGTGGAGGCGACTCACAACGAACTCAAGTTCACCGCACCGCTTACCGGGATTACTGCGGCGGTCGTTGGGGTCATTCTCAATCTGGCGGTGTTCTTCGGCTATCACGTGCTGTGGCCCAAAGGGTTCAGCGGCACCCTCGACTGGCCCTCTGCACTGATCGCCATTGCCGCCGCGATTGCCTTGTTTCGCTTCAAGCGTGGCGTCATTCAAGTACTGATGGCCTGCGCGCTCACTGGTTTGGCAGTGCATCTGCTGCGCTAGAACGCGTGAGTGGGTAAACCGTTCTCTGGCAGGCATCGGGCCTGCCGGATGACCCAGCGCACCGGCATGATCCCCCCTGCATCTCTTCAGACCCGGCACCCACACGGCACTCTGCGGCGCCAGCCGTACTTGAGCAGGGCCTTTACAAGATCTTTATGCGCTTGCCCCCCATCCTGTTAACAACTTACCAAACATCCAACTAGGCTCCCCTCATCACCGGAGGAAATGCCATGGACTTCATCTATTTGGTACTTGGTGCTCTGTTTTTCATCATCCTGGTTGGCCTGGCGCGCGGCTGTGCGGCGCTCGACAGGAGACGGTCATGACAGGCTTTTATCTGTTCGGCGGCATCATTGCTGTCGGGTTGCTGGTTTACCTGATCGCCGCGCTGCTGTTTCCGGAGGACTTCCTATGACGACTCAAGCCTGGATCCTCCTTGGGATCTTTCTGCTGGCGCTGGGTCTGTTGGCCTGGCCGCTTGGGCGTTGGCTGACCATCGTGATGGAGGGCCGGTTTGCCTTCGGCTCGCGCATCGAGTCGCCGCTGTATCGCCTGGCCGGCGTCAAACCTGAAACGCAAATGGGTTGGCTTCAGTACGCCTTGGCCCTGATCCTGTTCAACGCACTAGGGTTACTGGCCGTCTACGCATTACAACGGCTGCAAGGTGTCCTGCCCTTCAACCCTCAGGGATTTCCCGCCGTTACGCCGGACTCTTCGTTCAATACCGCCGCCAGTTTCGTCACCAATACTGACTGGCAAGCTTATAGCGGCGAATCGACGATGAGTTACCTGACCCAGATGCTCGCGCTGACGGTGCAGAACTTCTTCTCGGCCGCGACCGGGATTGTGGTGGCCGTCGCCCTGATTCGTGGGTTCGCGCGCCACAGTGCAACCAGTATTGGCAATGCCTGGACGGACCTCACCCGCATCACACTGTGGGTGTTGCTGCCGCTGTCGCTGATCTTCGCGCTGTTTTTTGTCAGCCAAGGGGCGATCCAGAATCTTGACCCTTACAAGGACGTCACGACGATGGAGGTCATGCAGTATCAGGCCCCGGTGCTCAATGATGCCGGTCAGCCCAAGCTCGATGCCCAGGGCAGTCCGGTCACCGTGGCCGCCAGCACCGACAAGCAAACCATCGCCATGGGCCCCGTTGCCTCACAAGAGGCGATCAAGATGCTCGGCACCAATGGCGGCGGCTTCTTCAATGCCAACTCGGCACACCCTTATGAAAACCCGACCGCACTGACGAACTTCTTCCAACTGATCGCGATCTTCCTGATCCCGACCGCGCTCTGTTTCGTCTTTGGCCACATCGTGGGTGACATCCGCCAAGGCTGGGCGCTGTTGGCGGCGATGACGATCATCTTTGTGATCGCGGTGGTGACCGTCACCCATTACGAACAACTGGGTAACCCGCAGTTTTCCGCGATGGGGATAGATACGGCGGCGGGCAACATGGAGGGCAAGGAACTGCGCTTCGGCATCAGCGCTTCCAGCCTGTTCGCCGCGGTGACCACCGCCGCTTCCTGCGGTGCGGTCAACGCCATGCACGACTCGTTCACTCCATTGGGCGGCGCAGTGCCGCTGGTGCTGATGCAGCTGGGTGAAGTGGTGTTCGGCGGCACCGGCTCGGGTCTGTACGGCATGCTGATATTCGCGATCCTCGCGGTGTTTATCGCCGGTTTGATGATCGGCCGGACTCCTGAATACCTGGGCAAAAAAATCGAAGCCTACGAGATGAAGATGGTCGCCATCGCGATTCTGGCCACGCCGTTGCTGGTGCTGTTCGGCACCGCCATCGCGGTCATGGCCGACGCCGGCAGGCTGGGCATCGCCAACCCCGGCGCCCATGGCTTCTCGGAAATCCTCTACGCCTTCACCTCGGTAGCCAACAACAATGGCAGCGCCTTCGCCGGGCTGTCCGCCAACACCCCGTTCTACAACATCATGCTGGCTATCGGCTGCTGGTTCGGTCGCTTCGGCGTGATCGTCCCCGTGCTTGCCGTCGCCGGCAGCCTGGCCGGGAAAAAACGCCTGGCGGTCACCGGCGGCACGATGCCCACCCACGGGATGCTGTTCGTGGTGCTGCTGATCGGGACGGTGTTGCTGGTCGGGTTGCTTAACTACGTGCCGGCGCTCGCGCTGGGCCCCGTCGTCGAACACCTCATATTGATCAAGTGAGACCACGAACATGACACGCAAAGCGTTCACCTTGTTCGACCCGAAACTGATTGGCCCGGCCATGGTCCAGTCCGTGCACAAACTCGATCCCAGGATCCAGTGGCGCAACCCGGTGATGTTTGTCGTCTACATCGGCGCGATCATCACCAGCGCCCTGTGGGTCCAGGCCCTGCGTGGCCAGGGTGAGGCCAGCACCGGGTTCATCCTCGCGATTACCTTGTGGCTGTGGTTCACCGTGCTGTTCGCCAACTTTGCCGAAGCCCTGGCCGAGGGCCGAAGCAAGGCTCAGGCGGCTTCGCTGCGGAACCTGAAAAAGGAAACCTGGGCCAAGAAATTGCACGAACCGCACTACGGCGCCGAGTGGCAATTGGCGCAATCGAGCGGTCTGTGCAAAGGCGATGTGGTGCTGGTCGAGTCCGGCGACCTCGGGGACTCGATCATCCCCGCCGACGGCGAAGTGATCGAAGGCGCGGCCTCGGTGGATGAGTCCGCTATTACCGGCGAATCGGCTCCGGTAATCCGCGAGTCCGGCGGCGATTTCTCTGCCGTGACCGGCGGTACGCGGGTACTGTCGGACTGGATCGTTGTCCGCGTGACCACCAACCCGGGCGAAACCTTCGTCGACCGTATGATCGCCATGGTCGAAAACGCCAAACGGCAAAAAACCCCGAATGAAATCGCCCTGTCGATCCTGTTGGTGGCGCTGACGATCGTGTTTCTCGGGGTGACAGTGACGCTGCTGCCCTTCTCGCTGTTCGGGGTTGCAGTGGCTCAGTCCGGGACGCCCGTCTCGATCACCGTCCTCATCTCGTTGCTGGTGTGCCTGATTCCCACCACCATTGCCGGTTTGCTCTCAGCAGTCGGTGTGGCGGGCATGAGCCGCATGATGGAAGCCAACGTGATCGCGACATCCGGCCGCGCGGTGGAGGCTGCCGGTGACGTGGACGTTTTGCTGCTCGACAAAACCGGCACCATCACCTTGGGCAACCGTCACGCCTCGGCATTCTTGCCGGCGCCGGGGGTCAAGGAAGCAGACCTGGTAGACGTGGCGCAGCTCGCCTCCCTGGCCGACGAAACCCCCGAAGGCCGCAGCATCGTGGTGCTGGCCAAACAACGCTTCAACCTGCGTGAACGCGACATTGCCGCGCTCGACGCCCACTTCGTGCACTTTTCCGCGCTGACCCGCATGAGCGGCGTCGACATGGGTAGCCGCCAAGTGCGCAAGGGCGCCGGCGAAGCGATCCTGCGGCATGTCCAAAGCCTGGGCGGCCACTTCCCGGCAGAAGTGCAAACCATCGTTGAAGAGGTGTCTCAGCGGGGTAGTACGCCGCTGGTGGTCGCCGATGGGGCCAAGGTGCTGGGTGTCATCGAACTGAAGGACATCGTCAAGGGCGGCATCAAGGAGCGCTTTGCTGAGTTGCGGCGCATGGGGATCAAGACGGTCATGGTGACGGGGGACAACCGGATCACCGCCGCCGCCATCGCCGCTGAAGCGGGTGTCGATGACTTTCTGGCCGAGGCGACCCCCGAACAAAAACTGGAACTGATCCGTAGCTATCAGGCCGAAGGCCGGCTGGTGGCCATGACCGGCGACGGCACCAACGACGCCCCGGCGCTGGCGCAGGCCGATGTCGCGGTAGCGATGAACTCGGGGACCCAAGCGGCCAAGGAAGCCGGCAACATGGTCGACCTGGACAGCAACCCGACGAAGCTGATTGAGGTGGTGGAAACCGGTAAACAAATGCTGATGACCCGTGGCTCGCTGACCACCTTCTCGATCGCCAACGACATCGCCAAGTATTTCGCTATCGTGCCGGCAGCTTTTGTCACCACGTACCCGCAGCTCGCGGCACTCAACATCATGGGCCTGACGAGCCCGAACTCCGCCGTGCTGTCGGCGGTGATTTTCAACGCGCTGATTATCATTTTCCTGATTCCCCTGGCGCTCAGAGGCGTGAAGTACCGCCCGGTCGGTGCGGCCCTGCTGTTGCGGCGCAATCTGTTGATCTACGGACTGGGTGGGGTGATCGTTCCATTCATTGGCATCAAAGTGATCGACATGGCGTTGTTCGCTGTCGGTCTGACTTGAGGGAGTACGGCTATGTTATCTCTGCTCCGTCCCGCGATGACTCTGTTCGTTGCTCTGTCACTGATCACCGGACTGGCCTATCCACTGGTCACCACCGGAATCGCCAGGCTGGTCTTTCCCCATCAGGCCGCCGGCAGCCTGATTGAACGAGACGGCAAAGCTGTGGGCTCCCTGCTGATCGGCCAGGGTTTCAGCGATCCGAAGTACTTCTGGAGTCGCCCTTCCGCCACCAGCCCAATGCCCTACAACCCGCTGGCCTCGGGCGGCTCGAACCTGGGCCCGTTGAACCCGGCACTGGCGGACGCGATCAAGGGCCGGATCGCCGCCCTGCACGCAGCTGATCCAGGCAATACCGCCACCGTGCCCGCCGACCTGGTCTACAGTTCCGCCAGTGGTCTTGATCCGCATATCAGTATCGCGGCAGCACAGTACCAGGCGGGCCGGATTGCACGGGTGCGCAACCTGCCCATCGAGCGGGTTCATCAACTGATCAGCGAGCATTCTGAAAACACACTGCTTGGGTTTCTTGGCGAGCCCCGGGTCAACGTCCTGGCACTGAACCTGGCACTCGACGCCGCACATTGAGTACACACGGTGAGCTTGATGGCCGAACAACGTCCCGACCCGGACCAGCTACTGGCCCGGATTCGCGAAGAGGAAGCGCAAGCCAAACGCGGTCGGCTGAAGATTTTTTTCGGCGCCAGTGCCGGTGTCGGCAAGACCTACGCGATGCTGGCGGCCGCCCAAACGGCGAAACAACAGCACATCAATGTACTGATCGGCGTAATCGAAACCCATGGCCGCGCCGAGACCCTGGCCCTGACAGAAGGCCTCGAACAGCTGCCCCTCAAGCAAGTCGTCGACAAGAACCGTACCGTGACCGAGTTCGATCTGGACGCCGCGCTTGTGCGCAATCCCGACTTGATTCTGATCGACGAACTGGCTCACTCCAATGTCATCGGCTCCCGGCATCCAAAGCGCTGGCAGGATGTGGAGGAACTGCTTAGCGCCGGTATCGACGTCTGGTCGACCATGAATGTCCAGCACCTGGAAAGCCTGAACGACATTGTCGGCGGCATCACCGGTATTCGGGTCTGGGAGACGGTGCCTGACCATGTTTTCGACACGGCCGATGAGGTGGTCATCGTCGACTTGCCACCCGACGACCTGTTGCAGCGCTTGAAGGAAGGCAAGGTCTACATGGCACAACAGGCCGAGCGCGCGGTGCAGAACTTCTTCCGCAAAGGCAACCTGATTGCCCTGCGCGAATTGGCGTTGCGCCGAACGGCCGACCGCGTCGACAGCGACATGTTGCAGTACCGTAAAAGCAGTGCGGTCAAACCGGTCTGGGGTACCCGCGACTCTCTGCTCGCCTGCGTCGGCCCCCATGAGCAGGCAGAAAAGACAGTACGTTCAACGGCTCGTCTGGCCGCTCAGCTCAATGTGCCCTGGCATGCCGTGTATGTCGAAACCCCAGCCTTGCAGCGCCTGCCTGAAGCCGAGCGACGTCGCATTTTGGCGACGCTGAAACTGGCGCAGGACATGGGCGCGCAGATTTCGACCCTGGCCGGTCAGGACATCGCCGAAGTTCTGGTCAAATACGCTCGGCAGCACAACCTTTCAAAAGTCGTGCTGGGCCGGGACGAACGCCCAAGGCATCGACTATGGCGACGTGAGCTTGCCGAGCGGATTGGTGCGCTGGGCGCCGATCTTGACGTGATTCAAGTCTCGCTGCCGGCCAACCGCCGCCCGCAAGCCGAGAGCACGGCCACCTCCGGTGAAAGCCAGATCGTGTGGCGGCCCTATATCTGGAGCGCGGTACTCTGCGCGGTGACGACCCTGCTGGCCTTGCCTCTGGCCGGGCTCCTGGAACTGGCCAACATCGTCATGCTCTTCCTGCTGGCCGTTGTCGCCGTCGCGGTACGCTTTGGTCGTGGTCCGGCCGTCATGGCGGCCTTCGTGTCAGTGGCGGCCTTCGACTTTTTCTTTGTCTCGCCGCGCTTTTCGTTCGCCATTTCCGATGTCCAGTACCTGGTGACCTTCAGCGTCATGCTCGTGGTCGCCCTGGTCATCGGCCAAATGACGGCCGGCCTGACTTACCAGGCGCGGGTGGCGCAACGGCGCGAAGACCGTATGCGGGCGCTGTACGAGATGTCTCGCCTGCTCTCCGCAGCGCTGATGACCGAACAGGTCGCTGAAATCGGTGCACGGTTTCTGTCCGCCGAGTTTGGTGCACGATCGGCTTTGCTGGTGGCCGATGACAATAACAAACTGCTGCCACCCATGGTCACCGGCGATGCCCCTCAAGTCGACATGGCCATTGCCCAGTGGTCATTCGATAAAACCGAACCGGCCGGTTATGGCACCGACACCCTGCCCTCCAGTTCGACGCTCTACCTGCCCTTGTCGGCGCCCATGCGGGTACGCGGGGTTTTAGCGGTGCAACCGCGGAACACCACTCGCTTGGCGGTACCGGAACAGCGACGCCTGCTCGACACCTGTGCGTCATTGCTGGCCATCTCGCTCGAACGGATTCACTACATCAACGTGGCGCAGGACACCACGGTTCAAATGGAGTCCGAGCGGTTGCGCAATTCGCTACTGTCAGCCATCTCCCATGACTTGCGCACGCCGCTGTCAGTGATGGTCGGGCTCGCCGAAGCACTCAAACTGACGAAGCCACCGCTCACCGGCGAAGCCGCCGAGATCGCCGTCGCGGTCGGTGAATCCGCGCTGCGCATGAACACACTGGTCAACAACTTGCTGGACATGGCGCGTCTTGAGTCTGGCAAGGTGGTGTTGAATCGTCAGTGGCAACCCATCGAAGACGTGGTGGGCAGCGCCCTGCGAGCAATGCAGCCGATACTGGGCAAGCGCTCGGTGCAAGTCGTTATGGACGATGACTTGCCACTGGTTCAAATCGACGCCGTGCTGATCGAACGCGTCCTCATCAACCTGATCGAAAACGCCGTGAAGTACACGCCGCCAGGCACCACCATCAGCCTCGGCGCGAGGGCCACGCCTGATAACATCGAGTTGTGGGTCGCCGACGAAGGCCCAGGATTGCCGCAGGGTCACGAAGAGGCAATCTTCAGCAAGTTTATGCGTGGCAAGAAGGAAAGCTCGATTCCTGGTGTCGGGCTGGGCCTGGCCATCTGCCGGGCCATTGCCCAGGCGCATGGCGGGACCATTGTCGGTGCCACACGGGCAGTGGGTGGGGCTTGCTTCACGTTACGTCTGCCCCGTGAAGCCCCTCCGATCATCGACCCTTTTGCGCAGCAGGCTGGCGAGGAGCAATCATGACCGAATCAGTGCCGCACGTTCTGATCATTGAAGACGAGAAGGAAATACGCCGCTTCGTGCGAATGGCCCTGCAAGCCGAAGGCCTGGAAGTTCATGAAGCCGATACCTTTCACCGGGGCCTCATCGACGCAGGAACGCGCCGACCCGACCTGATCGTGCTCGATCTGGGACTGCCTGACGGCGACGGCATTGATCTGATCCGGGACGTACGGAGCTGGTCACCGGTGCCCATTATTGTGTTGTCTGCCCGGGGTGCAGAGTCCGACAAAATCCTCGCACTGGACACCGGCGCTGACGACTATCTGGTGAAACCTTTCGGCACCGGGGAACTGCTCGCCCGTGTGCGCGCACTGCTACGCAGGCAGGCGAAAGAGGCCGAGAACACCTCCGTCCTGACCTTCGGCGACGTCCGCATCGACATAGAACGGCGCGTCGTGGAACGTTCCGGTACGCCTTTGCATTTGACGCCACTGGAATACCGCTTGCTGGTTCACCTTTGCTCGCACCCCAATCGGGTCCTGACGCATCTGCAGCTACTCAAGGCGGTATGGGGGCCCTCGCACACCACCGATACCCCTTACCTTCGTGTCTTCATGGGGGGGTTGCGCAAAAAAGTCGAAGTTGACCCGTCCCAGCCGCGTCATCTGGTGACCGAAACGGGTGTGGGTTACCGTTTTATTCCCTGAACGGTCGTTTATTGAACACCCCGCGATCCATGTAGCAGCTGGCGAAGCCAGCTGCTACAACGTATGCGTTGCTGCCTGAAGTTGCTCCATCGCCTCTGCTTTCTTGCCCAAGACGTGATGAGTGCGCAAAAGAAAATGCGACAACGCCGGGATCAGGATCAAGGCACCCAACATGTTCCACAAAAACATGAAGGTCAGCAGCAGGCCCATGTCGGCCTGGAACTTGATCGGTGACCAGACCCAGCACACCACGCCGGCCGCCAGGGTAATGCCCACCAATCCCACGACGCGGCCGGTGAACGACACGGCCTTGCGGTAGGCCTGCGACAACGACAAACCCTGACGCTGGTATTGCAATTGAACGCTGAGCAAATACAGCGCGTAGTCCACACCGATACCGACGCCCAGAGCGATCACAGGCAGGGTCGCCACCTTCACGCCAATGCCCATGGCCACCATCAACGCCTCGCAGAGAATCGAGGTCAGCACCAGCGGCAGCAACGCTACCAGTGTCGCGCGCCAGCTGCGGAAGGTGATCAGGCAAAACAACGTCACCGCCGCATACACGTAGAGCAACATGGTGTGATTGGCCTCGCGCACCACAATGTTGGTCGCCGCTTCGATACCGGCACTGCCGGCGGCCAGCAGAAACTGGCGATCCTCGGTGCTGTTGTCCTTGGCAAATCTGTCGGCGATGGCCACCACCGCATCCAGGGTCTCGGCCTTGTGGTCTTTGAGGAAGGCGATCACGGGCATCAGCGAGCAATCGGTGTTGAACAACTCAGGGGAGTTGACCGAGGCTTGCTGTGCGGCATAGTTCAGCACGTTCTGATTGCGCTGGATGCTGTTGAGCTTGGGATTACCCTCATAGGTGCCGGCCGTGATCTGGCGCACAGCATTGACCAGCGATGCCGTGGCTTGAACGCCTGGATATTGCTGAAGCTCCCAGGCCAGGCGATCGGCAAGGATCAACGTCTGGTAATTCAGGCAACCTTCCGCCGGGGTCTTGATCATCACGGCGAACAGGTCGCTGGACAGCGCGTAGTGGCTGGTGATGTAGGCGTTGTCACGGTTGTAGCGCGAGTCAGCGCGCAACTCCGGGGCGCCGCTGTCGAGGTCGCCGATTTTCAGGTGCAGGCTGACCGCAAAGCCACCGATCCCCAGTAACGCTGCCACCAGCACGGCACCGGTGGCCCATCTCGGTGTCGTGAAGCGATCAAGCTTGTCCCACAGTTTGCCGAAGCCGCTATGCGCCGCTGCCCGCGTGTCTATTTTCAATGCGCGCTCGGCGGCCTTGCGCCCGACGCCGATGTAGGACAGCGCCACCGGCATCAGCAGCAAGGAGGTAAAGATCAACACGGCGACACCAATACTGGCGGTGATCGCCAGGTCCTGAATCACCGGGATATCAATCAACATCAGGACGGCAAAGCCCACCGCATCGGCAAGCAATGCGGTGACCCCGGCGATGAACAGACGGCGGAAGGTATACCGAGCGGCAATCAGCCTGTGGGTGCCACGGGCGATGTCCTGCATGATGCCATTCATCTTCTGCGCCGCGTGGGACACGCCGATGGCGAAGATCAGGAACGGCACCAGAACCGAATACGGATCGATGGCATAACCCAGCCAGGCGACGATGCCCAACTGCCAGACCACCGCGATCAACGAACAACCGACCACCAGCAACGTGCTGCGCACACAACGGGTGTAGAGGTAGATGATGACCAGCGAGGTGACCACGGCCAGGCCGAAGAACATCATCACCTGGATCAGACCGTCGATCAGGTCACCCATCAGCTTGGCGAAGCCGATCACCCGGACTTTGTAGTGGCCCGTGCCCTCCACCCCGGCCTTGTGTGGGGTGCCGCTGGCGAACTCGATCTTGTCGCGCAGCTTTTCTTCGAGCATCCGCGAAAACTGGTGGTAGTTGAGGCTCTGGCCGGTGGCCGATGTTTTGTCCAGCAGCGGCACGACCAACATGCTTGACTTGAAATCGCTGGCCACCAGGCTGCCTACGATGCCGGCGCGGGTAATGTTCTGCCGCAGCTGTTCGATGTCCGACGGCGACCCCTGATAACTGTCGGGCATCACCGGGCCGCCCTGGAAACCTTCTTCAGTGACTTCGGTCCAGCGTACGGCCGGTGTCCACAGCGACTTCATCCAGGCGCGATCAACACCTTCGGTGAGGAACAGTTCGTCATTGATCTGCTTGAGCACATTCAGGTAGTCGGGGTCGAAGATGTCGCCCTGGGTGTTTTCCACCACCACCCGTACCGAGTTGCCCAGACCGCGTAGCGACTGGCGGTTCTCCAGGAAATTCTGAATATACGGCTGACTCTGCGGGATCATTTTTTCGAAGCTGGGGCGCAACTCCAGACGGGTCGCCGCCATAAAACCCAACACCAGGGTGGCCAGCGTCATGAGCACGATGAACAGCGGACGGTAGTTGAACACCAGCCGTTCCAGCAGGTTGCCGGAGCGCCGATCAAAGTCATGCAGATCGCGGATCACCGGCATGTTGTCTTGCTTGGTAATGGCCATGTCTGAGTACTCGCTTTTATTGTTCTGGCGCTTATTCTTTGAGAAGCACACGTGCACCGCGACTGCCCACCACGATCAGCGAACCATCGCTGGCCAGGGCGGCACCGGCCACCGGTGACGGGTTCTGTTGTGGCATCAATTGCAATCGGGCGTTGTTGGCCTGATCGACCAGCATGTGCCCCGCCTGGGTGAACAGCCGATAGTGACCCTGGGCATCAATCGCGGCGGCGGTGACACTGACTTGCAGGCCGGTATCGAAGGGTTTCCAGCTCGACCCGCCATCAGTGCTACGCAATACATTGCCGCGCAGGCCATAAACCACGACTTCGCCAGGCTTGCCGACGACACCGAAAAAACTGCCCTGATACGGGGTGTTCAGGGCGGCGAATCGCTGCTGCGCGTCGTCCCATTTCAGCACCAGACCTTGTTCACCTACGATGTACAGCGCATCGCCGGTCGACGTGATGGCGTTCAAGTGAAAGTTCTGCGGGTTGTCTGTGCGGTCCTGGAAAGGTGTCCAGGTCTGGCCACCGTCCTCGGTGCGCAGGATCAGGTTGAACACACCGACCACATAACCGTGCTTGTCGTCGGCAAACCAGACGTCGAGCAAGGGCTTGTCGGCGCCCTCCTCGACCAGCCGCTGGCCTTCCCCAACCCGCAACGGCCATTGTTCGTTGGCGGGCTCGGCAGTTGCCAGCGCCGCGTAATGTTTGACTAGCAACGCACCGATTTCTCGGCCGTCCAACTGCTTTTTCCAAGTCACGCCAGCGTCGCTGCTGTGCAAAATCACACCGTCGTTGCCGACCGCCCAGCCTTGTTCTGGGGAAGAAAAGTACACAGCATTCAGGTCGCTGCTGACCGGCACATTGGCCTGCTGCCATTGCTGGCCGGCATCATCGGAATAAAGAATGTGGCCGCGCTGCCCGACCGCGACCAGACGTTGCCCGGCATTCGCGACGTCAAGCAAAGGACTGCGCACGGCCAATGCACTCGGCTTTGCGGGCAGGTCCAGCACATCAACGTACCCGGAGGCTTGGGCAAGGCTCTGCCACAACGCCAACAGCATCACCCACATCAGCGGCGCGCGCGTTTTGAATGAACACATAGTGCGTCCTCTTGCCAAAGCTGGGGCCGGCGCTTTACAGCAACCGGCCCAGACTCTTGTTGTGCGGTACTTAGCGAACGCCATTACCGGCCAGCGCATCCGGTGACCACTGCGACTTAGCGAGCGGCGCGATGTATTTGATGCCGCCGTAGGCGCCCGACAAACCATTGATGTTGTAAGTCCCGCCCACCAGGTCATAGATCACGTGCGGCGTGGTGTTGGGGGTCGTCACATCGTAGCTTTGCGAAAGGAAGCTGAAAGAACCACGGTATAGCTGACCACGGGCATCGTACTGGTCGGATGCCAGAGCAACCCAGCTGTCCTCATCCAGATAGAAGCGGCGCTTGGCGTAGATGTGACGGGCACCGGCCTTGAGCGTGCCTTCCACCACCCACACCCGATGCTTCTCCCAGCGCACGTATTGCGGCGCCAAGTGATTCGGGGTAGTCAGGGCTTTCGGATCCTTGATGTAGCTCAGTGCGTAGGTGTTGTACGGCACGATCATTTCCTGCTTGCCGACCAGCTTCCAGTCATAACGGTCCAGCGCACCGTTGAAGACATACACGTCGTCATAGGTGCCGGAACCGGCGGTGCCCGGGTTTGGCGTGTCGTAGGCCAAGGTCGGCGCCAGCTTCACGCGACGTTGACCCGGCAAGTACTGCCAGGCACGGCGCTCCTGCACCAGCGGGTTGGCCGCATCCTTGAGCATGATCGCTTCACCCGCACGGCGCGCGGGGCCGGTGTAGAACAAGCGGGTCTGGAAGTAAGTGTCCTTGCCATCGATGACCTTGCTCGGGTCTTCGAAGATCGGGAACGAGTTGACGATCTCGCCGCTGGTGGCCAGGATCTGCGCGCCCGAGGAATCGACGTTCCAGGAATCATATTTGGTGGAATAAGCGACACCCTGATAGCGCAGCAGGTGATTCCACATGGCCTCGGCGCCTGACTGTGGAATCGGGAACGGCACACCAGGCAATACATTCTCGATGGCGTTGCCACCTTCCAGCGACTTGGCGCCAGTCGCGTTTTTCAAGGTGTTATCCAGCACACTTTGAGGCAACGCCACGCTACGGTGGGTCGGGTAGACATCAACGTGAAAGCTCGGAAAACGCTTGGCCAATTCGACGGTGACGGCGGTCAGCTTATCCTTGTACTGAGCGATATTCTTGCCATCGATTACCAGCAGCGGCTTCTCGTTGGCGTAGGGGTCGGGACGCATGGTGTCCCCTGATTTAAAACCCGCCGGCGCGGTGGTCAGTCCGCCGGCGTAGGCCGGAATGGAGCCGTCGGAATTGCCTGCTTTTTCGGCGCCGACCGCGGTCAGGCTGCTCCCCAGTTTAGCGGCGTCCGCGGCGGGTACCGCGGCCTGGACGAGGCCGGCGAAGGCCAGCGCAACGGAAGCAGTCAACAGATTGTGCAAGTAGTTCATTTTGTCGTTCTCCTGATTGTTTTTAAGCAATCGCGAATCAGAAAGTTGTCTTGAAGGTGGCAGTGACCATGCCGCGATCCTTGAGTTGGGCCGGGGTCCCGCCGAATGCGGTGGTTTGACCGGGTACGCAGTTGTACTGACCGTTAGCACCCGGTGCGGCGCCGTCTCCTTGACTGCCAGCGCTGCCTGGCGAACTGCAGGTGTCGAATGGACCGAAGTTGTCCACGTATTTCAGGTCGAAGCGGTACTGGTTGTGCACGTCCATGCCAACACCGACCGAATAGCTGCCGGCGTTCTCGTTACCGCCCAACTGCACGGCGGAGTTGCCTTTAAGGCCGACGTTGTAGGTCATCGGCAGGTACATATCGATGCCTGGGAAGACCTGGAACCAGGTCGGGGTGAAGTTGACGCCAATGAGGTAGTTGTCTTTGGTGACCTTGTCGGTGCCGTGGTACCAGTCCTCACCCTTGAACAGTTGCTCGTTGTCGGTCACCTTCAGCCAGCGGCTGTAAGCGAGTTCAACCAGCAAGGTCGAGCTGTCCCACACCGGCGCTTCGCCAAAGGTGGTCAGGCCGTTGAGCACCGCGTGCACGGTATTACCGCGAGCCACACCGTTTTCGCCGTTGAAGCTGCCGATGAAACCCGGCAAACCGGCGGCGGCCGCCGCCGGGCTGACAGTGCCCGCCACGCTGGCGAGGGGCATGTTTTCGCGGTAGTTCAGGTCGAATCCGACGCTGACGTCGCCGACGTTTTTCGACAGGCTGATGCCGTAGATATCGATGTCATCGACGTAGAACTGGTTGTAGCTGCCGATGTTGCCCGAGATCAGTTGAGCAGGACCGACGGCGGTCGGTTGCAGCACCAGGTTCGGCAGGATGTCGGAGGTTTTGCGGTAGTAGAAACCGAGCGTGCCGTCCAGCCATTCCGGGCTCCATTTGGCCATCAAACCGAAGTCACCGTGCTTGTCCGGGGTGAACGTATGACCATTGCTCAGGCGCAGAAACTGGTTGGCACCGATTGCGCCCGGAGCACCAAAAAACGGATTCTGTCCGCCAATCAGCGATAGGTTGTGCCCGCCGTTCTCGATGCCGTCGTTGAAGCCCAGATAGGTACCGGACTCCGGCAGGCGCGAAGCGTCCCAGTCGAGGAAATATTGCGCACCGAGGGTCAGCTCCGGGTTCAACGTGAAGTTGACGGACAGTTGATTACGCGGGATGAACAACTCCTTGGCTTCGGTGCCTGGTACCGCCAATGCCTTGGAAATATCAAGGGCAGACTGGCCGTAACTGTTGCCGTGGGCAAAGGCCAGGACGCTTTCGCCCCAGTACTGCGTGTGCTTGCCGAGCTTGGCGCTGAGGATCGAATCCTCGCCGACTTCGGTGCTGCCAAAAACGAAGGCATCGAGTATCTCGGACGACGGCCCGTTGTAGTAACGATCGGCGTAACCGCTGATATGGTGTGAGTCCGGGTGACCATTGTTGATCTGGTTGGTCGCCGCGTTGTCGCTGCCGACATCGTCGTAGGCATGGTCGTACCAACTGTTGGCGCTAACGCGAAAACCTGCCTGCTTTTTGTAGGTCACGTCCAGTTCGGAAAGCACATCGAGACGCTGGGCCACCGCACTGCCGGAGGAGAAGTTGCGATCACCGTCGTTGTTGTTCCACGAGTTGGCCAACTTGCTGTTGGGGCTTTCGACCCGCTGGGCATAGTTGAACTTGAACGTGTTGTCAAAACGCACAGCCCAGTCTTCACTTCCGGTGTCCAGTTCGAAGGCGTGAGCCGCCGGCCACGCCGCGACCAACAGCGCCGAGGCCAGCAGCGTTGGTTCCCAGACACTCACACCCGATTTTTTGTGTATACGCATACCTTGGCTCCGATTTTTTTTGTTGTTGTTTTTGTGTTTATGAAAAAACATCTGGCCACCCAATCCGGGCGCAACAGTGCTCACCACTCTTATCCCCATCAGGGGAGTGTTCGATTCATTTAAAGTGACCCAATCAATACCGCAGGAGTCAGCACACCCCACGGTATTGAACGACCAGACTCAACTTGCGAGTCGTATCAACAGCAACACCAGTCCCAGCAAGAACACGGTTTCACCGACCATCAACAGAATGGGTTTGAGCCCCACCGTGGCCAGCTCCTTCAACTGGATTTTCATCCCCAGCGCACTGATGGCGACGACCAGGCACCAGCTCGACATTTGGTTACCCAGACTCTGCACCGCTGAAGGCAGCCAACCAAAACTGGTCACCGCCGCCAAGGCAATAAAGGCCACAGCAAACCAGGGCAACAACGGTGGCCGCTCACCTGTCCCTTGCCCACCCTGAGAACGGGTGATCAAAACAGCACTGACGATGACCGGCAGCAGCATGGCGATGCGCATCAGTTTCACCACCGTGGCCGTATCGCCGATGTCATGCGACATGCTGTAGCCGGCACCCACCACCTGAGCAACGTCATGGATGGTGGCGCCGAGAAACACCCCGGCTTGCAGCGGGTCCAGGCCGAGCGCCCGGGCAATCACCGGATACAGAATCATCGCCAGGGTCGACAGCGCGGATACGCCAATGACCGTGAACAGCGTCGCGCGCTCCTTGGCATGATGGGCGGGCAGCGCCGCCGCCAATGCCAGCGCCGCGGATGCCCCGCAGATCGCGGTGGCGCCACCGGACAACAGACCGAACAGCGCATTGAAGCCCATCGCGCGCGCCGCCAGCATGGACACCAAAATGGTGACCACCACCGACACGACCACGATCAGCACCGGATGCCAACCAAGCGCCACGATCTGCTCCAGGGAGATGCGCAGGCCTAGCAAGGCAACCCCGACGCGCAGGACTTCACGAGCGCTGAAATCGATACCCGGCTTGCTCGGCCCCGCCGCCAGAAAATTCATGGCCATGCCGAGCAAGAGTGCCAACAGCATCACCGGCGCCTGGTATTGATCGGCCAGAAAACGCGCCGCGATGGCGACCACAATGCTGGCCAGAACACCCGGCAGGTAGTGGCTGACAACCGACTGAAATTGAATGACGGCGGACCTGGTCATAATTAAACCTTCATACCCATCGCCGGCAGTGAACACGCGCTCTCACGCTTGACACGAGCCGCCACCAGAAAGAAGAACCCACCCAGTACCAAGGCGAGAATGTCGCTGACCAGTAACACATGGGTCAGCGGCGAGGCGACCCCGGCAGCCGTCAGCGCATCGCTGATCCAGCCCACGACAAACGAGCCAAGGGCCACCGAAAACAGGTTCAACAGCAGCATCGAGCAGCCCATCACCGTTGAGCGCATGCGCACGGGAACGGCGCCCTGAATCGCAGTGGTCGCGGAACCATACAGCGACATCAACATGAAGATGCCGACTGCCATCCCCACGTAGAACAGCGGTGAATCGGTGGGTACCAAGCGATACGCGATCATGAACGGTGCACACACCAACATGAGCAGTACCAGCACACTGGCGTGGCCGCCCTTGAAACGAGGGGCCAGGCGATCGCTCAACACGCCACCGGCCAACGCGCCCAACGAACCGAAAACAATCTGCATGACGCCCATGGTCATGGCGATCGTGGCCGGGTCCATGCCCCGTTCGCGGGCAATCCAGAGTTGCGCGAACGAAATGCCCGGATAGACCAGATGCGCCAGCACAAAACCGATCACGGTGTAGCGCACGACCCGGTTGCTGTGCAGCTCACCGAACACCGCGGCCATTTGCGTCTTGAGCGGGGCTCCGCGCTCTTGCACCGTAGCGTTGCTGCGCTTGTCGCTCATCAACATCAAAGGCAAGCCGATGACCACCCCGCAAACACCCAGGACATAAAACGTCGTGCGCCAGCCATGCGCGGCACCGAGCGTGCCCGCCAACAAAAAGCTGCAGCCAATGCCCAATGGAATACCGAGGTAGAACAACCCCACCGCCGTGCCCCGACGCTTCTCGGAGAACAGCTCCATCAACAACGCCGTGGCAGCGGGAACTAACGCCGCTTCACCGGTGGCCACCAGAAAACGCGCCGCCACCATTTGCTCGAAGTTCTGGACCAAACCGGAGGCCACCGTACAGACGCTCCAGACAAGCATGCCTGCACCGATCACCCGTGGCCGACTATGACGATCGGCCAGGGCGCCGAGAAACACCGCCATCACGCCATAACTCAGGACCCAGACCGCACCGACCAGAAAGCCGTACTGCGCGTTATTGATCGCCAGCTCGCCGGTGATTTGCGGCGCGAAACCCAGCAGAATATTTCGGTCCACCTGGGCCAGCAGGTGAATCACCATCAGCGTTGCCAAAACGGCGCAGGGACTCTTTTTCCAGAACATCGTCTGTACCTTTGAGTTGTTGTTATGAAGGTAAGGCCGGATGCCGCTCGTCCTGCCCGGACTAGCGCATGGTCCGCCGCTTCGGCCCAAGGGAAAGTGCAGTGATGCGATACGCGTCACCCACCCAGTTGCACAGCAGCGGGCGCGTACTGTCCGGCTCGATGACGTCGATGACGCCAAAGCGTTCGGCCGTACGCAGCGGTGAAGCCAGGGCCTGGTAATGGGCCTCCAGTTCTTTACGCCGCGCCAGCGGATCCTCCGCGGCAGCAATTTCCTGCTTGTAGGCTGCGGCGACTCCACCCTCGATAGGGATCGAACCCCACTGCGCCGAAGGCCAGGCAAAACGGTGTGGCAGTGCCGTGCCCGTCGGGCCATGCCAGGGACTGACCATCGCACCGGCCAGCCCGACACAGCGGCGCAGCACGATGGTGATGACGGGCACACTGGCCTGCTCGATTGCATGCACGGCCTGCATCGCCGCACTCATGGTGCCCTGCATTTCTGCTTCTTGCCCGGTCATGACACCCGGCTGGTCCACGAGGAAGATGATCGGCAAATGAAAGGTGTCGCACAGGTCGATGAAGCGGGTTTGCTTGAGCGCCGCCGCGCGGGTCAGTGCACCGCCGCCGACGCGCGGGTTGTTGCAGATGATCCCGACCGAGTAGCCATTCATGCGGGCAAACGCGGTGATGGTCGACGCACCGAAATCCGGAGACATCTCGAACAGACTGTCTTTGTCGACCAGCGACTTGAGGATCTTGTGCGGATTGAAAATCTTGCGCCGGTCATGGGGAATCGCATCGTTGAGCCAAGCGTCACGGCGACCGGGAGCGTCCGTCGATGCCACCCGCGGCGGCTGTTCCCAGACATTGCCCGGCAGATAAGACAAGAAACGCTTGGCCAGATCCAACGCCTCGGCATCGCTGTTGGCGGCCAGATTGATCATGCCGCTGTGACGATGCACCTGGTCGTAACCGCCGAGGTCATTCTTGTCGATATCGATACCGAACGCCTGCTTCACCACGGGCGGGCCGGCTGCGAATACCTGGCTCTGGCCACGCACCATGATCGCCAGGTGCGAGGCGGCAACCCGCAACGCGCCCAGTCCTGCGCAGGCACCGTGGGCAATGCCGACAACCGGCACGGCACCCAACAGGCTGGTGATCGGCAACAGGGCGTAACCCGGAATCTTGGTATGGCCGAGCTTGTCGAGCAGCTTCACACTGCCGCCAGCGCTGTCGATCATGCGAATGATCGGCAGCTTGTATTCCCAGGCATAACGATCGGCGTAGATCCACTTTTCCGCGACCGCCGCTTCCGACGAACCACCTCGAATGGTGAAATCATCCGCCGCCACCACGGTACGCCGCTGTTCGATCGTGCCCACGCCCACGACTGCCGTGCTCGGTGTGGCCGAGGAAATTTTGCCTTCCGCTGTGTATTTCACGGCCCCGGCCAGGATGCCAAACTCTTCAAAGCTTTCGCTTTCCAGCAAATGGCCAATTCGCTCACGCGCCGTGAGTTTGCCTTGGGCATGATGCTTTTCCACCGCTTCGGGGCCACCCAATGCATAGGCAACTTCGCGACGCGCACGGATGTCGGCGAGCTCCAACGACCATTCAGGGGCAACAGGCGTGCTCATGATTAATTCCTCTCAAGGCGCGCGAGATAGCCATCGCGCAGAATGTTTTTTACGACCTTGCCAGCGTTGTTGCGCGGCAGCGCGTCGACGAATTCAATGAGTCGCGGCTTCTTGTAGCCTGCGATCAATGCAACGCAATGATTGCCGAGCGCTTCGGTGTCGACCGTGGCGCCTTCGCGTCTGACGACGAACGCCGCGATACGCTCGCCCCACTCCGGGTCGGGTAAACCAAGAACAGCAACTTCGACGACTTGCGGATGGCTTTCCAGCGCATCCTCGACTTCCCGCGCGTAGACGTTGAAGCCACCGGAAATGATCATGTCCTTGTTGCGCCCGACGATATAAAGGAAACCCTGCGCATCGAGGTAACCGAGATCGCCCGAGTAGTACCAACCATCGCGGATGGCCTCGGCTTCCAGATCGGGACGGCGCCAGAAAGCCACTTCACCGATTCCGTCGGTGGCGATGGCGATCTCGCCAATTTCACCCATCGCCAACTCTTGACCATGGACATCGCGCACGGTGATTTGCACATTGGCGGTCGGCTTGCCGCAGGAGCGCAGCACATCGTCTTCAGCGTGTTCGTGCGGATACAACACCGCCAGCGGCTGTACCGCCTCGGTCATTCCATACTGCTGGCGCATCACTGGACCGAACCGCGCAATGGCTCTGCGGATCAGGTCAACGGAGGTCGGAGCGGTCCCGTAATGAATGCACTTGAGCGACGAGAGATCGGCCTCGACACCGCTGTCGAGTGTGTCAAGCAAGCGCGTGAGCATAGTGGGCACGCACATCATTTGGCTGATCCGGTGACGCTCGATTTGTTGCAGCGTCTCCAGTGGCTCGAATTTCTCAAGAATCACATTGCGCGCCCCACGCAAGTAGCAGGGCAGCAAATGGACGCCAGCGGCATGGGTCAAGGGTCCGACGTGCAACATGGCATCCTCTATGCCAAGGCTGTATTCCATGGCGTAGAAGTGGTTGCTCAAGCGTTCGTACCAGCGCTTGACCGTGTAGGTAACGCCCTTGGGCTTGCCGGTCGTGCCCGAGGTATAGGCGATACGCAGCAGCGCATCCGCGCAGACCTGCACATTCGGCGCATGTGCCGGCATTGAAGCGAGCACTTCGCGGTAATCCACTACCTGCGGAGCCTGCCAATCAAGCCCAATGACATGGCGCAAACTGGCGACGCCATCGCGAACGCCCTCGCCAATCTCACGAAACTCTGGCCCCACCACCAGCAGGCTTGCACCCGCGTCGTCGAGGATCGCGATTTGCTCGGCCAATGTGTGCCGCGCGTTAAGCGCTACGTAGACCAAACCTGCTTTCTCGACCGCGAAAACGCTCTCGATTGCCTCGGGCGAGTTGTTGAGTAACACAGCGACGCGCTCCCCCACCTGCAACCCAAGGGAAATCAGGGCATGGGCCAGACGGTTACTGCCCGCCTCGACTTCGTCGTAAGTCAGGCCTTTTTCGCCGAAGATCAGGGCGGTGCGGCCACGGTGCTGTCGGGCAGCCCAACTCAGCATGAATCCTGCGGTACGTTTTTTTGTCATGATCTTTTTTGTCTTATTGTCGACAATTTGACACAGCACTTGGGAGTGTTGTGCCCCCGTGTGAGTTATTCCAAATGATTCAATGCGGCTTGATGGGAAGCGTTGATGAGTTCAACCATCATTTCCCCAGCGACCGTATTACTGTTTTGTCTGAGTGCTTCGACCAGGTTTCGCCAATAGTTGACGGACGCCTGCCGGCGCTCTGGAGAACGCAATCCCAGGCGTGTGTAGCGTGCAGTCTGAATCGCCAGCGCACCCATCAGCTCAGCCAACTGTTTGTTATCGCAAGCCTGGAACAACAGCGTGCTCAGGCGATAACTGCCCTGTGCATACTCATCCAGCGCATCCGATTGCGCAGCGATCAGCTCAAGCCGGGTGACGATGGCATCCATTTGATTGACCACTGACGCATCAGGATCAACCAGGTACTTGGCCACCAACCCGGCCAATACGGCGCGGATCTCGAACAGGTTATCGATTTCCTGTCGGCTCAATGAAGTCACATGCGCGCCACGCTGCGGCACGATGGTCACGACGCCGACTTTCTCGAGAATGCGCAGGGCCTCGCGAATCGGACCACGACTGACCTGAAAGTGGTCGGCCAGTTCCTGCTCACGCACGGAGTCACCCGGCCCGTATTCACCCCGCAGAATCGCAAGCGTAATGCTCTCGGCAATCTGCTCCGGCATCGTCAACACGCGCTGGCGACCAGCCCGCATGATACCTATTGCACTACCGCCCTTGGCGGTCGATGCCGAACCTGCATTCATTGACATAGACTTCAATCGCACTCCATTAGCAAAACATCCTGGCCGTCTTTCACGACGTCACCCTCGGCAACGAGAACGCTCAGCACACGACCCGATTCTGCGGCCATCAAGGGGATTTCCATTTTCATGGACTCCATGATGATCAGCGTCTGATCTTCTTCAACGATATCGCCTTCACGCACATGGATCTGCCACACCGTTCCAGCGACATCCGATTTAACCGCGATTGTACTCATTCTCGCCCCCTCCAAAACACAACTGTTTTCTGAAATCGCCGGGCCCTTGGCTGCTGCGCGCTACGCTTTTTCTATCAAGTGCCACACAAACGTCCCAGGTGATGATCAGCAAACTACATGATTGTCTGATTGTTGACAATCCTACGTATCAATGTTTTTATCGGTCAAGGCAATTCGAACAACAAGAGGCCCTGAGGCATGTCGCTCACACATAAAGAAGCACGAAGAATCCTTGAAATACTGGATCACACGACGCATCTGGACTTCCTTGAAGTCCGCGTCGGTGACACCACGCTGACGGCCAGTAAATCGGGCACGATTCAGCGCTCGCTTGAGCCTGCACACAGCAGCGCTACGCCCGCGAAACCCGCACCGGCAGCGCCCTCCGTGCTGGTCACCAGCGAACCGGAAGTCGCCGAAGGCCTGGTGGCCGTGCGAGCGACCATGATGGGCACCTTCTATCGCAAGCCCAGCCCCGACCAACCCTCTTTCGTTGAAGAGAACGCCAGCGTGGAGGCCGGGGCGCCCCTGTGCCTGGTCGAGGCCATGAAACTCTTCAACACCCTCGCTTCTCCGGTGAACGGCCGCGTCGTGCGCATCGTCGCCCAAGACCTGCAGATGGTGCAGCGGGACCAGCTATTGATGATTATTGAACCGGAGGCACGCTGATGAGCAGCATTCCCGTGGCAACCCGTGACATTCGTCGGGTATTGATCGCCAATCGTGGCGAAATCGCCGTACGTATCGTGCGTGCCTGCAAAACATTGGGTATCGAATCGGTCGCGGCCGTCTCC
The DNA here is from genome assembly GCF_056680375.1 of Pseudomonas sp. ASL7. Classification (NCBI taxonomy): domain Bacteria; kingdom Pseudomonadati; phylum Pseudomonadota; class Gammaproteobacteria; order Pseudomonadales; family Pseudomonadaceae; genus Pseudomonas; species Pseudomonas sp. ASL7. The sequence continues at coordinate 2,340,584 of NZ_CM155279.1, forward strand.
GAAGCGGATCAGGACAGCCTGGCCGCCCGTCTGGCTGACCAATACGTCGTCATTGGCCCGGCGCCGGCAGCGCAAAGCTATTTGTGCGCCGATCTGCTGGTGCGCACCGCGCTGGAACACCGCTGCGACGCCATCCACCCGGGCTATGGCTTCCTTTCCGAACGCTCGCATTTCGCTCAAGCCTGCGAAGACGCCGGTATTGTCTTCATCGGGCCATCGGCCGAAATCATTGATTCGATGGGCGACAAAATCACCGCCGTCGGTCTGGCGGAAAAGGCCGAAGTCCCCCGAGTACCGGGCTCGGATGCCGTGGCCGATGCAGAGACCGCTCGCACCATCGCCAGCGAGATCGGCTATCCCGTGCTTTTCAAGGCAACAGCCGGGGGCGGCGGGCGTGGCATGCGCATCGTGCGCAGCGATGAAGAAGCCGAGGCGGCATTCCGCTCGGCCTCCTCGGAAGCACAAGCAGCCTTTGGCGATCCGACGCTGTATGTCGAAAAGTTCATCGAACTGGCGCGCCATATCGAAATCCAGATCATGGGCGATCGCCATGGCAACGTGGTGCATTTGGGCGAGCGGGAGTGCTCGACCCAACGCCGTCACCAGAAACTGATCGAGGAAGCCCCCTCCCCCAGCCTCGCGCCACAAACCCGGGAGCAAATGGGCGAGTGCGCCGTGCGTCTGGCGAAGAATGTCGGCTACTTCGGCGCAGGTACGATCGAATTCGTGGTCGATGACCGTGATGGCAAATTCTATTTTCTGGAAATGAATACCCGCATCCAGGTCGAACACCCGGTGACGGAAATGATCACTGGCTTCGACCTGGTCGCCGAGCAAATTCGCATCGCTGCCGGTCTGCCGCTGTCGTTCAGTCAGGCCGACGTCAAACTGGTCGGTCATGCCATCGAATGCCGGATCAATGCCGAAGACCCGGATCGCAACTTCCTGCCGAGCCCAGGTCAGGTGAGCGAGTGGCAGCCACCCGAAGGTAAAGGCGTGCGGGTCGATACCCACTGCTACAGCGGCGCCACCGTTCCGCCGTTTTATGACTCCCTGCTCGCGAAGCTGATCGTGCACGCGCCGACCCGTAGCGAAGCCATCGCGCTCATGCGCAAGGCACTGGAGGAGATGAAAGTCGTGGGGCTGTCGACCACTGCCAGCTTCCACCACGCCGTGCTCGACCACCCGGATTTCGTTGCGGGTCTCGTTACCACCCGCTGGGTTGAAGACGTCTTCGTTCCAGCCCGCAAACAGGCCTTGAAACAAGCCAAGGAGCGCGCATGAGCATGACAACGTTGGTCGATGTCAGCCTGAGCGACGGCCAGACGGCAGTCTGGGACGGGGCCGCCAGCACCGCGATGCTACTGGGGACGATGAGCTCACTTGGGCACGCGCGACTGGCCGCCATCGAGGTGTTGAGCCCGGCCGTGATCGCACAATGCATAAGCCGTGATGAAAACCCGCTGCAACGCATCGCCGCGTTGCGCGAACGCGCCAATGGCACGCCCCTGCGCGCAACCGTGAACCTGCTGCCCGCCCATGGCCACATCGATGTACTCGCCGGCGAAGCGCTGGACACCTGGCTGCGCCTGCTCGTCAGCCATGGCATCAGCGAAGTGGTATTGATCGATCCTCAGCTGGATTTCCAGCGTCTGGGTAACGCCGTGCAAATGGCATTGGCGAACGGCCTGACGGCAATCGCCGCCCTGCCCTACGCCGATGATCACGAGCATAGCGACGCCTTCTATTCGGTCTGTGCTGCACGGCTGGCCCAGACCGGTGCACAGCGCATCATGCTGCGCGACGAAGCCGGCCTGCTGCATGTGGATCGCCTGCCCGGCTTGCTCTCGGCCCTGCGCAGCGGCGTGGAGGGTAAACCTCTGGACCTGCACACACGCTGCCATACCGGCCTCGGCCCGCAGGTGGCGCTGGAAGCGATTCGACTCGGCATCGACCGCCTCGATGCTGCGCTGCCCGGCGTCGCCAACGGTGCATCGGTGCCTTCGTTGCCGTTGCTGATCCGCTCTGCGGCGTTGCTCGAACTGCCGCTGCAGTCACCGGATCAGGATCGTCTCAAACAAGCCCAGGCTCAGCTCGCTGCCGTGGCGGATCAGGAAGGATTTGCCGAAAGCCTGCCCTGGGCTTTCGACCTGGCCCCTTACGAACACCAATTGCCGGGCGAAATTGCTGACCAAGCCATGCAAGCATTGCGCAAGCGCGGGCGCCTGGCTGATGTGTTTGAATTTTCCCGCGAGTGCACGCGCATTCGCCAGGAGCTGGGCCATCCGCCGATGCTGCAACCTTTCGCACAAGCGATCGCTCGACAGGCACTTGAACACCTCGATGCCCGCCCACGCTTCGCGACGTTGCAACCCGCGCTACGCCGCTGGCTACAAGGCTGTTACGGCCCGGTCAACACTTCGCTGATCGGCCTGCAACAGCGCATCGGCGCAGTCGCGAACCCTTGCCGTCCGGTCAAGGTGCCCGCCACTGAAGAAGCGCTGGCGGCGCTGATCTGCGGCTGCCCTGCGCTGCCGCCGCAGCAGAAGCTTCACTATGAAGTGCGCTCGCCTGAGCAAGCCCTGACGCACGGGCTGCTGCAACGCTGGCCCGCCTACACCGTATTGAGTGTCACAGGTCCCGGCCTGTCCATCCATCTCGAACACAGCAAGGGGTGACATGTGCTGAATCAACTACGCGAAAAAGTGAACGCGGAATTTGCCCGCACCGGCAAACGTCGGCGTATCCAGCTGGTCGATGCCACCCTGCGCGACGCGCACCAGTGCCTGTGGGCCACCCGTATGCGCACCGAGCACATGCTGCCAATGGCCGAGCGCCTGGATGCACTGGGATTTGATGCGATGGAAGGCGTTGCGTTGGTGCAGTTCGACGCCAGCGTGCTGTTCCTCAACCAGAGTCCGTTGGAACGGCTACGTCTGTTGTCCGAGCGTATTCGCCGCACGCCGCTGCGTGGTGTCGTGCGCAGCAACATGCTGCGCAGTTTCTATCCCGAGCCGGACGATCTGAGCGAGCTGTATGTCGAACGTCTGGTCGCCAACGGTGCCCGCGACATCGGCTTTCTCGACTCACTGCACTGCTGGGACAACCTGGTGACTCCAATGGCCACGGCCAAACGCCTGGGCGCCACCACGACCCTCGCCATGATTTACAACCTGGCCCCCGGTTACGACGCGCCGTTCTATGCAGCCAAGGCACGGGAGGCCATTCAGCGCTTCGATATCGACGCCTTTACCTTCGGCGACGCCGGCGGCAGCATGACGGTGGAGCAGGTGCGCAGCATTGTGCCGGCGATCAAGGCCGTAATCGGTGATCGACCGCTGGAAATAATCACCCATTGTCTGAACGCGACCGGTTCGCTGGTGGCGCTGGAAGCAGCCGTGCACGGTGCCGATCGCCTTTTGTGCTCGATCGATCCGCTGGCCAACGGCAATGCCGGACCATCGGCACAGATGCTGGCTCGCAACCTGCGTGAGATCGGCTTCGAGGTGAGTTTCGATGACCGCGCGGCTGACGAAATCGGTGACTACCTTGCCGGGATTGCCGAAGAGAACGGCTTCCCCGTGGGAGTCCCGGCGGAATACGACCCGGCTCACTTCGTCACCCAGTACGCTGGCGGCGCCATGTCCAATCTGCAATCGCAGCTTCAGCTCGCGGGAATTGCCGACAAGCTGCCGGTCGTGCTCGAGGAGATCGGCCGCATCCGCGTGGAACTGGGTTCGCCCGTGATGGCGACGCCCTTCCCCGCCATGATCGCCGCACAGGCGGTGATGAACGTACTGAGCGGCGAGCGTTACAAGGTGGTGCCGGATGAGGTGAAAAAATACGTATGCGGTTATTTCGGCGCCCTGCCCCTGCCGGTCGATCCCGACGTCAAAGACCGCGTGCTCGCCAACGGCTCTCGTGAGATCGCCATAGAACCGCCGGTGCTGGCCCCAAAGGTTCCCGAGCTGCGTCGCCGCTACCCCGGCCTGTCGGATGACGAACTGCTGCTGCGCGCCATGTACGGCGACGAAAAAATCACCGCGCTGGTACCGACCGTGGTCGACGACACCTTCAGTGTGCGTCGTCCGCTGCACGAGCTGATCGCCGGCCTGGCCAAGCTCCCGGAGCAACGCCATGTGCATATCGCCATGGCCGGTTTCGAATTGCGTACTCGCTGAGGCTGCCATGTCGACTCCTCCTTCTGCACGGCCACTGCCGCAACCCACCACCGAAACGGCCGCCTATTGGGCGGCCGCGCAGGAGCTTCGACTGGTCATCCAGCGTTGCGGCAGCTGCGGCCACTGCCAGTTTTACCCACGGGCGTTCTGCATCAGCTGCCTGTCTGACAGCATCGAATGGATCAATGCCAGCGGTCATGGGCGCATCTACACCTACACGGTCTGTCGGATAGCGCCCTCGCCGGCCTTCGAGTCTCGGCTGCCCTATGTCGTTGCGTTGATCGACCTCGATGAAGGCGTGCGCATGCTGACCAACATCCTGGACGCCGACCTCGAACGCATCGCCATCGGCGCCCGCGTCAGCGTCTGTTTCGAGTCCGTCAGCGAATCCTGCACGCTGCCCCAGTTCACTCTTTTGGATTAGCCGTCACCATGGAAATGATTACCGACCACTTCGATGCCGGCGCCAATCGCCACCCGGATAATGTCTGCTTGCAAGGCACAGGCTTCAGCCTCACTTACGCTGAGGTTCAAGCCGACTCCCATGCCATCGGCCATGCCCTGACGCTGCTGAAACTCCGTTCCCCGCATGTCGGCGTACTGGCGCCCAATCATCCATTAAGCTTCGTCGCCATGCTAGGCGCATTGCGCGCGGGAGCGGCCTTCATTCCCCTGAATGCCCGTGACTCGATCGAAAGCCTGATCTGGTTCATGAGTTTCACCCAGCTGTCCGTGCTAGTGCTGCATTCCCAGTATGCCGAACACGCCGAACGCATTCGCGCTGGCGTGCCGACACTGAAAACCGTGATCGGTCTGGACGAACCCATCGACGGCGTGAGCATCGCCGATTGGTGCCGCGAACACGCAGGCCAGCGCTGCACCGTGCGCCAATCCCTCGACGACACGGCCCTGATCAAATCCTCCGGCGGCACGACAGGACGGCCGAAGGCGATCATGCAGAGCCATCGTGCCCTGCTGGCCTGCTACCGAATCAGCAACCAGTTCATGCCACCGGCGAAGAGTCCCGCGCATCTGGTCGTGGCACCGCTGACCCATGCTGCGGGTGCGACCGCCATGGCGCTGTCGAGTTTCGGCACGCGTAACGTGATCGCCCCCTCAGCCGATCCGGGCGCTGTCCTTGAAACCATCGAACGGGAACGCATCACCCACCTGTTCCTGCCGCCGACCCTGATCTATCGATTGCTGTCGCATCCAGATGCCAGGACGCGCGACTGCTCCTCCCTGGAATACGTGATCTACGGCGCGGCGCCGATGTCCGTGGACAAACTGCGTGAAGGCATCGCTTTGTGGGGACCGGTGTTCGTTCAGGCCTATGGCCAATCCGAAGTACCGGGAGTCATCACGGTGCTGACCCGCGAAGATCACATGCGTGACGGCAAGCACCTGGGTTCCGCCGGCCGCCCTACCGGCGCCTGCGAAGTGGCACTGATGGATGAGGAAGGACAGTTCGTCGAGTCCGGTGAACGCGGCGAGATCGTCGCCCGTGGCGAGCTGGTCGCACCGGGTTATTACGACAACCCGCAAGCCAACGCCGAGGCTCGACGTTTCGGTTGGCACCACACCGGTGACATCGGCGTGTTCGACGAAGGGGGTTACCTGTACATCGTCGATCGCACCAAGGACATGATCATCTCCGGCGGCTTCAACATCTACCCGAGCGAGATCGAGCAGGTGATCTGGGCACATCCGGCGGTCATGGATTGTGCCGTGGTCGGCATCCCCGATGCTGACTGGGGCGAGAGAGTGATCGCCGTCATCGAACTCAAGGCTGGCGCACGCGCGACGGCCGAGGAGTTCATCGCGACCTGCCGCGAAAAACTCGGCAGCCTGAAGACGCCCAAACAGGTGCTGTTCTGGGAAAGCCTGCCGCGCAGCCCGGTCGGCAAGGTGTTGAAGAAAGACGTGCGGGCGCAGCTCATCGCGCAGGAGCCTCAACCATGACGCTCGACGCTTCCCGTCTGGCCGGCCGCTACGCCATTGTCGGTGTCGGCGAGGCCGGTCTCGGCAAGGCGCAGCCGGGTGACACTGCGCTGTCGCTGCAATGCCGATCGGCTCGCGATGCCTTGCTCGATGCCGGGCTCACGCTGGCCGATGTCGATGGGGTATTCGCCCATTGGGACGACCGCGCCAATGCGCTGCTGGTCAGTGAGTATCTGGGCATCACGCCGCGCTATGTCGACAGCACCGTGGTGGGCGGCGGCTCGCCGCTCACTCACCTGATCCACGCCATGGCGGCGATCGATGCCGGCTTGTGCTCCGTGGCGCTGGTCACCTATGGCAGCACCCAGCGCCTGGATCACAGCCGCAGCCGTGGCGGCGTAGTCACCGACCCGCGCTCCCCTTCGGGGCAATTCGTGGCGCCGTACGGTGTGCTCAGCCCGATCAGTTGGTACGCGATGCTCGCTCAGCAGTATTTGCATCGCTATCAGGCGAACGTCGAGGACCTCGGCGAAGTGGCGATCAATGCGCGGCGCTGGGCGCAATTGAATCCACAGGCCACGCTGCGTAAACCGCTGACGATGGAAGAGTATCTGGCTTCGCCGCTGATCTCGGACCCGTTGCGCAAGGCCGATATTTGCCTGGTCAGCGACGGTGCTGGTGCGTTGATCCTGACCAAAACCGAACACGCCCGCACGTTGGCCAAGCCACCCGTCTTCATCCGCGGCTTCGCTGATACCTATCGACATCACATGACACCACTGAGCTCTACCGACTGGCTCGACCCTGGCATTATCGCCGGCTGCACCGAGCGCGCGCTGCACATGTCCGGCATCACGCGCGACGAATTGAGCATGGTGCAGATCTATGACGCCTTCACCATCAACGTGCTCGTCGCACTCGAAGCGATGGGTTTCTGCGCGCCAGGTCAGGCCGGCGCGTTCCTGCGCAGTGGCATCGCTGCGCCAGGCGGCGCACTACCGGTGAATACGTCGGGCGGTGGACTGGCCTTCAACCACTCCGGTCAATTCGGCATGCAATTGATGATCGAATCCGTGCGCCAGCTGCGTGGCGAATGCGCAGAGCGTCAGGTCGCCAACGCCAACAGCTGTCTGGTCCAGGCCAGCGGGCTCTTGATGTCGGCATTCATGTCCATGGTGTTGGCGAAGGATGCCGGTGATTAACAATGATGACAACAAACCCGTCTCCCACTATGCAGGCCTTTCGCATGTTCGACTGGCACGACGGCGGCCGCCTGTGCCAAGTGCCGGTGCCGGTTCCCGGCCCCGGCGAGGTGCGACTGCGAGTCGGCGGCAATGGTCTCTGTCAGTCGGACCTGCATGCGCTGGACGATCTGTGCTGTTCGCCACCGCATCTGGATGTGCAACTGCCGATGACCCTGGGCCATGAAATCGCGGGCTGGATCGATGCGCTCGGGTCGGGCGTCAGTTGCTGGTCTGTCGGTCAGGCCTGCGCCGTCAGCATCCCCGGCTGTGGTCATTGCCGCGCCTGCATCGACGGCTGGAACAACTACTGCTCGGCCTCGCGGCGCATCTATGGCGGCGGGTATGACGGCGGGCTTGCCGAGTACGTCGTCGTTCGCGAGGACTGCCTGGTGGACATCGGCAATCTCGAACCCTGGAAGGCCGCGCCGCTAACCGACGCCGGACTCAGCGCCTACCACGCGGTCAAGCGCGTCGCGCCGATACTGCAACCGGGCAGTAGCGTACTGGTCATCGGTGTCGGTGGACTGGGGCATATCGCTATCGCCGCGCTTGGCGCGATTACGGCGGCCGAAGTCATCGCCATCGATACCCGTGTCGAGGCCTTGGGACTTGCTGTCAGCCAAGGGGTGGATCGGGTTCTGGATGCCAACGGCCTAACACCTGAGCTGTTCCTCAAGCGCATCGGCCGGGTCGACGCGGTTCTGGATTTTGTCGGCAGCGGCGACACCCTGCGTCTGGCAGCCGGTGTGATTCGTCCCCTCGGTCACATCGTGGTAGTCGGGCGCGGACGCGGTGCATTTGAACTACGCAATGGCTCGCTACCGTATGGCGCGATGATCAGCACCACCTTCGGTGGTAGCAAATCCGAGTTGATCGAACTCGTCGCTTTGGCGTCCACCGGCCGTTTACCGATCCATCTGAAGCGCCACCGGCTGGACGAATTGCCAGAGGTCTTGCGCCAAATGCGTCGCGGCGAAATCGTCGGGCGTGCCGTCATAGTTCCCAATGAGACTGACTGATGACCCACGAACACTTATCACCGGAACAGGAACTACACGTCCGCCGCGCGAGCACCCTGCAAATGGGCGGCGAGAAAAAACTCCAGGCACGACGCGATACCGGCGTGCTCAACGCACGTGAACGTCTTGATGGCCTGCTCGACCCGCAGTCGTTCAGCGAAATCGGCATGCTGGCCCACTCGTCCCGCCCCGAAGATCGGGACAGCACACCCGCCGACGGCAAGATCACCGGCTTTGGCCGCATCGACTCACGCCGGGTGGCCGTGGTGTCCAACGACATGACCGTGAAAGGCGCGTCGTCCTCGTGGATCAATGCACGCAAGATCGCCTACATGAAGGAATGCGCCACCCGCAACGGCATGCCGCTGATTTTCCTCGGCGAATCGTCGGGCCAACGCATGCAGGATGCGATGGGCGCGGCGAGCATGGCCAGTGGTGGTCAGGACGCCCAGCAATACTGCCGGCGCCGCGAGATCCCTTGGGTCAGCGCCGTACTCGGACCGTGCTTCGGATCGGCGAGTTGGTACTCGTGCCTGGCCGATTTCACGGTGATGCGCAAGGGTGCACTGCTCGCCGTCTCCAGCCCGAAAGTCACCTCAGTCGCGATCGGTGAATCTTCGGACACCGAAGAACTCGGTGGCTGGCGCATGCACGCTGAGATCACCGGGCTGGCCGACATGGTGGTCAATACTGACCAGGAAGCGCTGACCGCTATCCGGCGCTTTCTCAGCTACCTGCCCTCGCACTCGAATGAGACGCCCGCCGTGCAGCCCTGTCAGCCCGAGGACCACCCGGACGCTTCGGGACCGGAAACCATCGTCCCGGTCGAGCGCAGCAAGACCTACGACATGCGCAAGCTGCTCGCCACGCTGGTCGATCGCGACAGCCTGTTTCCACTCAAGGATCGTTTCGGGCGCTCGGTCGTCACCGCCCTCGCCCGTCTTGAAGGTGCCAGCATTGGCATCGTCGCTTCCAATCCGCAATTCAAAGGCGGAGCGCTGGACGCCGATGCCTGCCGCAAGGCCACCGGTTTCATCGCTATGTGCGACTCGTTCAACATCCCGCTGGTGTTTCTCGTCGATACGCCCGGCTTCCTCGTGGGCATCGAAGGTGAGAAACGCAGCGCGCCCGCACACATCATGAACATGATTCACGCCGTGCAACTCTGTTCGGTGCCGAAACTCTCAGTGATCGTGCGCAAGAGTTTCGGTCAGGCTTATCTGAATTTCGGCGGAGGCCGCAACAGCGACCAGTCGGCCGCCTGGTGCATGGCCGATGTCAGTTTCGTCGACCCCGGCGTGGCGGTCAGCGTCGTGCATGACGTGACACGTGAGACCAATCCCGAGCGCTATGCCCAGCTACACGCTGAATTTTCAAAAGACACGTCGGCCTTTGCCCTGGCCGGTGCAATGGGCACCCACGAGGTCATTGCACCGAGTGAAACCCGCCGTTTCCTCGTCGAGGCGCTGGTAGCTCAGCGGCGCGGATTCAATAACGGTGTCGGGCGTCACGAAATGAGTACATGGCCGACCTACTTTTGACCAGCGGCCAGCAAAGCCATTAATCATTGACGTGCGGCGGGTTCGCTTTACGCGCAATCACGCCGCATGAATTTCAAGGAATCGCCATGAACGTTTTAATCGTGCACGCCCACCCCGAGCCAAAATCCTTTACCGCGGCCCTGCGCGACCAAGCGGTGGAGACCTTGCAAGCGCAAGGACATCAGGTCCAGGTCTCGGACCTGTACGCGATGAATTGGAACCCGGTGGCCAGTGCCGAGGATTTCTCCGCCAGGGAAAACCCTGAGTACCTCGTTTACGCGCTTGAGCAACGACGCAGCAGCAAAGAGCAGACGCTCGCCGCCGATATACAGCAAGAGCTGGACAAGCTGTTGTGGGCGGACTTGCTGATCCTCAACTTCCCCATTTACTGGTTCTCGACACCGGCCATCCTCAAGGGCTGGATTGATCGGGTACTGGTGTCCGGCATCTGCTATGGCGGCAAGCGCTTTTATGATCAAGGTGGACTGCGAGGCAAAAAAGCACTGGTGACGGTGACACTCGGCGGACGTGAACACATGTTCGGCGAAGATGCCATCCACGGTCCTTTGGAAGATATGTTGCGTCCGCTGCTGCGCGGGACGTTGGCGTATATCGGGCTGGAGGTCTTGCCGCCTTTCGTTGGCTGGCATGTTCCCTACGTCAGTCACTCGGATCGACAGGCGTTTTTGCAGAGCTATCGACAACGACTGGAGAACATCGGTGAAGATCAGCCAATGGAGTACCCGCGTATGAATCAGTTCGATGATCGTTTATATCCGTTGACGTAAATAGCCGACGTTCCGGGTTGCAAGCCACATCGCTGAAAATTCCTCTTCCGAGCTGGGCGGATCAGTATTTATCCGGGGGTGAGACTTCCGATTTTCCTTATATACCGCTCGGAAAGGTGGCTGGACAATCCATTCTCGCCCACTGCTGCAGCTCTTTACCGTACATGGACTGCGAGGCCGTGGCGCTGGGCATTCCCTGACCAATTGACTTGCACGGTGGACTTTCGTTGATGGGTGAAACCAAAGGGCCGCTCAAACACTCAAGATCACGCTGGCTCGGTACGTGCTCTCAACTTGTCATCTGCGTTGTAGTCCTTGTGGGTGCCGTCGTACTGCTGGGATGGATCTTCGATGTCGATCGCCTGAAGAGTCTTGTCACTGGCGCGGTTTCGATGAAGGTCAACACTGCCCTCGCTCTGCTGGCCTCAGGCATAGCCCTTTGGGCTGGACCACCGAACTCAACCCCTGACGGTCGACGGTTGCTCAGACAAATCCTCGCTAGCCTGGTGACGTTGACAGGCAGCCTGACGCTCGGCGAATACCTCTTCCAGGTTGACCTCGGCATCGACCAATTATTCTTCCTTGATAGCCCGACCGCAGCGTTGACGGTGAATCCAGGACGAATGGCGCCGGCAACGGCGCTGTGTGTCATTTTCTGTGGTGTGAGCCTGTTTGTGCTCGGCATCCACCAACGACTTGCCCAAACCTTTGCGTATTTCACCTTACTTATCAGCCTGACCGCCGTGGTCGGGTATGCCTTCAGCGTTAGCTCGCTTTACACCGTCGGCGCTTACACAGCGATGGCGATCCAAACGGCCATGTCGTTCATGCTACTGAGCATCGGCATCCTGGCAGCGGAGCCAACCAGCGGATTCGTCAGTGTTCTGATTAGCGATACAGCGGGGGGGATTGTCTCCAGGAGCCTGCTTGCCACCATTCCTATTTCAGTGCTCTCAATTGGCGCCGCGCTGATATTCGGAGAAAACCGCGCCTACTACGACAGCCGATTGACCCTGGCACTCATGGCGACCATATGCATTGTGGTCCTGGTGCTGGTGATAGCCGAAGTCTCCACCCGCCTGCACCGCATTGACCTGTCCCGTGAAAGAGCAAGAACCGAACTTGCCGATATCAAGACGGCACTTGAACACAGGGTTGCAGATCGGACGCAAGAGCTTGAAAGGGTAAACGCCAGCCTGGTGGCCGAAATCGCCGAACGACAACGAGTGGAAGAGGAAATGAGGCAACTTTCGCTGACCGACGAACTGACCGGACTACACAACCGTCGCAGCTTCTTCCTTCTAGCGAATCAACAACTGAGAGCTGCTCGCCGCAAGAAAGTCACCAGCCTTCTGTTCTTCGCGGATGTCGACAGGTTGAAACAAACGAACGATACCTATGGGCATGAGGCGGGCGACCTCGTCATTGCCGCTACCGCCCAAGTCCTCAAGGAGTGCTTCAGGGACACGGATATCGTCGCTCGCATCGGTGGCGACGAGTTTGTCATCCTGGCGGTGGACTGCGGCCAATCGTCGGCCGCCATCAACGCGCACATGCAGGCGCTGATCAATGAGCTCAACACCAGCGGTCGCTGTCGCTTCCCGCTCTCTCTGAGCACAGGCGTCGTCAGCTGCCCACCTCATGAACTGATCCCCCTGGAAGCACTGCTGGCGAGTGCCGATTCGATGATGTACAGCAATAAGCAAAAACGTCGCAACCCGCTTTGCGACGTTCAAACTACATGACCCTCGGGCAGGTCAGCCCCCTTCCCGCCCCTTCAGCACATGCACGAATCTATCTGCCCCTGCGCTACCGTGACCGACGTACGCCAACCATCGCGGGCAGGCGCCCACACCTCAGTCCCCTCGCAGAATCAGCGCATGCACACCGTCCCATTCGGCGAAGACTTTTTGCCCGCAATGCACGCCAAGCCGGTTGTAATCGGCATGGGGTTTCTGCACCTGCAGTTCGAGCCCGTCGCTGGCTTCGAGGTAGATGTTAACCATCGAGCCGATGAACTCTTCACCGACGACGGTGCAGGTCAGTCGGTTGTGCCGGACCGGCTGCGCGGTCAGGTCGATATGCTCGGCGCTGACGCAGACAGTGACTCGCTCTCCGGGGACGACCGACTTCCCCTCTGGCAACCGCGCCAGGAATTCACCGTGCTCGCAATCGAGGCGTACCAATCCCGCATCGTTGAAGCCGACGACCGCGCCGCAGAGGATGTTTTTGCCGCCAACGAACTCGGCGACAAAGCGGTTGTGAGGCTCAAGGAAAATCTCCTGTGGCGCGCCGATCTGTTCAACCCGGCCCCGACTCATGATCACCACCCGATCGGCCATTGCAAACGCTTCGGATTGACTGTGAGTGACGTAGACAAAGGTGATACCCAAGTCTTTTTGCAGTCCGGTCAGCACGCCTTGCATGCGCACGCTCAGATGAGCATCGAGCGCGCTCAGCGGCTCGTCGAGCAGCAGGATCGGCGGTTCGGTCACCAACGAACGTGCCAACGCCACCCGTTGGCGTTGCCCCCCGGAAAGCAGGCTGATATCGCGGGTGGCGAACTCCTCCAATCCAAGCCGCTCAAGCCAGTAAAGTGCCTTTTTGCGCCGATCGGCCTTGGCCATGCCGCGCATGCGCAGGCCAAACTCGACATTCTCCACCACGTTAAGAAACGGGAACAACGCCAGGTTTTGCCAGACCAGTGGCGTCTCTCGCTCCCAGGAGCAGAGGTCATTGATTCGCTCACCGTTAAGACGAATTTCACCCTCGCTGGGCTTATCGAGGCCCGCGAGCATGCGCAGCGTTGTGGTCTTGCCGCATCCGCTCGATCCCATGATCGCGACGAACTCACCTTTGTAAATTTCCAGGTTCATACGCTCGACGGCCTGGTAGCTGCCGAAGTGCTTGACCACGTTGTCGAATACCACCAGCGGTTGAGTCATGGCTGAATCCTTCGTGTCCGGATGATTGTCAGGGTGGTATCAGGCACTCGCGGGCTTACGCCGCCGCATCAACAGCAGCTGCGCGAGGGTCACCAGTGTCATGGTCGTGATGAAGACGATCGTGCCGATCGCGTTGATGGTCGGGCTCACCTGGCCTTGCAGGGTATTGAGGATGCGCACGGGGACGGTCTCGTTCAGTCCCGACACGAACCAGGCGACGGCGAACTCATCGAAGGAAACGGCCATGGTCACGAACAGCGCAGCGAATATGCTGGGCGCAGTGAATGGCAGGATCACATAACGCATGGCCTTCCACTGATTGGCCCCAAGGTTCCAGGCCGCCGCCTCGATGTTCGGGTCCATCTGCGCCAGGCGCATCCTGATGACTGCCATCGCGAACGGTGCACACATCACGATGTGGCTGATCATGACCGCGTAAATCTCGCCGGAAAGCCCGACCCGCGACAGAAACGCCAGCATTGCCAGCCCCATGATCACCACCGGAATGGTGGGCGGCATTAGCGCGAGCGCCATGTAGATCGACTTGCCGAAGAACTGGTAACGGAAGTCTGTATATGCCGCAGTGAATCCGAGCAGCGTCGATACCAACGACACGACCACCCCTACCGTGAGGCTGTTCCTGAAGGCTTGCCAAACCGCCGGGTCAGCGGCGATCACCTCGTACCAGTGCAGGCTGAAACCGCCCAGCGGCAACGACGGAAAACGGTCGATGTTGAACGAGAATACGAAGCTGCCGGCAATCGGCGTAAAGATGAAGATGAACACCAGTACGACAAAGCTGCGCAGCAAGAAGTTAATCAAACGATGCTCGTTCATGCGCGTCTCCGGTAAGCAAAGCGAACCGCGCCAAAGGCCGCGATGAGCAGTGTGACGATCATCATCGTTGCGATCACCGCCGCGCGTGGCCATTGCTGACCGGACTTGGTGGTATCAGTGATCAGGGTGCTCAAGGTCGGTGGCTGACCTCCGCCCAGATAGAGCGGACTGACGAAGTCGCCGAAGGTCAGAATGAAACAGAACAGCGCCGCGACAACGATGCCGATCCGCGCCGACGGCACGACCACCAGGAACACTGTTCTCAGTCTTCCGCAGCCAAGGTTATGCGCCGCCTCGATCAACGAACGATCGATGTACATCAGGCTGAAGAGTTGAAGCAGCACCACTAATGGCAGGCATAGCGTGAAGTAGCCAACATAGGTGCCGAACGCTGTGTTCAGCATCGCCAATGGCTCCAGGCCGAGTTGACCCAGCGCGCAATTGAAGATCCCGTTATCGCTGAGGAACACTTGCCAGGAATAGGTGCGAACCAGGTAGCTGGTGAAAAACGGCGTGATCAGCAGCAACACCAGCAACTGCTTGATCGACTCGCGGAACTTGAAGGCGATCGTATAGGCACAGGGGAAAGCCACCATGCTGACCAGTACGGTGGCCCCCGCCGCCATCGCAAGGGTGTGGACGTAGGCATCCCAAAAGAAGCCGCGACTGAGCATGTAGCTCCAGTTCAGCCACTCAAACGTCGGCACCATTCGGAAGTTGCGCACGACCCAGAAGCTGATAGCGACCAGGAACGCCAGCGGAAATACAAAAAAGATCAACTGCCAGATCAGGATCGGCATCGAGAAACCGAGCCCATACCAGGGCAGACGCCATCCCCTTTTGTGGCCTCGCTGCCGCACCAATAGCTCGGCAGAAGCGTTGTCCGTCAGTACCGGCGGTGAAGTCTTTAACTTGTCTGTCATCATTGCGATCACCTCCACGCGTCTCGTCAGGCACCCTTGTATTGCGACCAGAAGTCGTTCCACTCCTCCAGGTTCTGCTGGACTGGTAGCTCGCGGTACTTGATACGGCCGTCGCGGATATCATCCATGACGTTGCGCTGACCGAGCACCATGCCTTGACGCTTCGCTTCGGCGGGGTCCGTTCGGTTCAGCAGTTCCCATCCTTTTTTGTTCGGGATAAGTGCTGGATAGGCCGCCATCTTCGCCGACTTGACCTGGCCTTCCGGTGAGGTGATGTATTGGATGAACTTCTTCGCCAGATCCGGGCTGTGTGCTTTTCGGGCGATGCAGTAAGACTCCGTCCATTGCAACCCGCCCTCCTGCGGCAGCACGGTTTTTACCGGTGCGCCGGCGCGTTGCAGGACCCCGGTGATCCAGTCACCGATGCCGCACATGGCATGGACCTGACCGTTTTTCAGCGAAGAAAAGGTTCCGCCGTAATCGAAGAAGCCACCGATCTGCGGACGTAGACTCATCATCTTCTGCTGCACGGTTTGCCAGTGCGCAGCATCGATGTCATAGGGACGCGCATTGCCATTGAGCAAACTGACCTGTCCAAGGTTCGGCAGGTGCCAGTCGAAGTGTCCGACCTTGCCTTTGAGGCTTTCATCCCAGAACAGGTCGTAGCTGCGCACCTTGGCTTCGGGCACGAGTTGCGTGTTGTAAGCGATGCCGAGAAAGCCAAAGCGGATCAGCACCGAGTAGAGCTTGTCCCCTTGCCAGTGGCCGGGAAAATGCTGGAACTCGGGGTAGAAGTCATCGAAGGGGTAGTCAGCCGGGTCGAGTTGCTCGATGTAGTCGGCGGCATTGAGTTGCTGCACATATTCGGCGTCGGACAGGATCAGATCGAAGGTGCCGGGCGGCGATTGCGAGATCAGCCCCAGCATGTTGTCCCCGCCGGTGTAGTACTTGGCCCGGACCTTGACCCCATATTTACGCTCGAAATCGGCGACGATGTCCGGCTCCGCGTGCCCGGCCCATGCCAGGATCACCAGTTCTTTTTCCGCGGCGGCAAAGCTTCTCAGGGGCAGCACGCCGCAAAGCGCTGCGGTGCCTGCCAGGATGCTAGTGGTCTTGAGGAAGGTACGGCGTGAAAGGTCGATGCGATTATTCATTATTGTCTCTCCTGGGTGATGGAAAGTGCCTCTGTCCGTTTCATCCTTTTGCTGTTGCTTCCTGCTGCTGCGCTGCCAGTCCCACGCATCATTGGCTGGCTGGATCCATTGCAGCAGGTTGCCATCACCCATTTTTGTACGCGTCCGACCTGAAGTTTGTCAGATCCGACTCATGACGCTTCTCACTCAAAAGCGGCGAACCCTCGTCCGATAACCGGACATAAACGACAAACCAGAGGGTGTTTTGTCAATTACGGGTCGGATTTAGACAAATCGCCGCCCGCCCCCTCTGATCGAATTGTTCCAGGCGCCACCGTCGATTCCTGCAATCCAAAGGGGCGGTCAAACACTCGGCAAACGCCCCCCCATCCACCGGTTAAAAATTACCAAGCGGTCAATCACTTTCAGAGGGTGCGTAGATGAACAACAGCGTCGTTATTGGAGAACTCACCTGGCCAGATTATGCAGAGAAGGTCGCGGCCGGCTGCCCGATCTTTCTGCCAGTGGGTGCACTGGAACAACATGGACATCACATGTGCATGGAGGTCGATGTTCTGCTGCCGACCGCGATATGCAAAGCGGTCGCGCAAAATGTCAGCGGCCTGGTCTTGCCTGCACTTGCCTATGGCTACAAGTCCCAGCAGAAATCCGGAGGCGGCAATCACTTTCCTGGAACGACCAGCCTCGATGGCGCCACGCTGACCCACACCGTGCAAGACATCATCAGAGAACTTGCACGCCATGGCGCACGCAAACTGGTGATGATGAATGGTCACTATGAAAACTCGATGTTCATTGTCGAGGGCATTGACCTTGCGCTAAGAGAACTTCGCTACGGTGGCGTCAATGACTTCAAGGTTGTCGTGCTGTCCTATTGGGACTTCGTTAACGATCCAGGCGTCATCGAAAAGCTGTATCCCGATGGATTCCTCGGCTGGGATATAGAACATGGCGGTATTTTCGAAACGTCCTTGATGCTGGCTCTTCACCCCGACAAGGTCGATCTGAGTCGTGCCGTAGATCACCCGCCAGCGACCTTCCCGCCTTACGACGTCTTCCCCATCATCCCGGCGCGCACGCCAGCCTGCGGAACACTGTCATCCCCGAAAGGCTCCAGCCGGGAGAAAGGTGAGCTGATTCTGCAAGTGTGCATCTCTGGCATCAGCGCCGCCGTCCGAGAGGCTTTTGATCTGGTGTAGGAGCGAGCTCGCTCGCGATGGACGTAAACGATAACGCGTGCTTTCTGAATCAATGCGTCGCTCTCAAGTCCATCGCGAGCAGGCTCGCTCCCACAATTCACAATTTCCAGCCCGTCGTTAACCCTCCAAAACATAATAAAAAGGGTAAGTCTCATGTCCAGCAGTTCAACCTTGGCCCCAGGCCTCAAGCAGCGTCACGTCACCATGCTGTCCATTGCCGGGGCCATCGGCGCCGGCCTGTTCATCGGATCAGGACACGCCATCGCTTCCGCGGGCCCCGCCGCCATCCTGGCGTACATTTTTTCCGGCACCCTTGTGGTATTGGTCATGCGCATGCTCGGAGAAATGGCCGTAGCATCGCCGGATACAGGGTCATTTTCGACCTATGCCGAGCGCGCGATGGGACGCAGCGCCGGCTTCACCATCGGCTGGCTGTATTGGTGGTTCTGGGTGCTGGTCATTCCTATCGAAGCCATCGCCGCTGCGGCTATTTTGCATGCCTGGTTTCCCGCGATCCAAACGTGGGAGTTTGCGATAGCGGTCACCGGCCTGCTGACGTTGACGAACCTGTTCAGTGTCGCTCGTTACGGCGAGTTCGAATTCTGGTTCGCCATGCTCAAGGTCATTGCGGTACTGGGCTTTATCGCGCTGGGCGCACTGGCCCTGGCCGGTGCATTACCCGAAACGACGGTGAGTGGTGTGGTTCAGTTAAGCAACCAATTTGGTGGGTTCATGCCCAATGGCATGACCGCCGTTGTTGGCGCGATGCTCACCACGGTGTTCAGCTTCATGGGCACAGAAATCGTCACCATTGCTGCTGCCGAATCGCAGAACCCGGCGAAACAAATCACCCGTGCAACAAACTCCGTTGTCTGGCGTATGGGGATTTTCTATATCGTCTCGGTGTTCCTCATCATCTCCATCGTCCCTTGGAACGACCCGATGCTGATGGAGGTCGGCTCTTATCAGAGAGCGCTTGAGCTGATGAACATTCCACACGCGAAAATGATGGTAGATATCGTCGTGCTGATTGCGGTAGCCAGCTGCCTTAACTCCGCCATCTATACCGCGTCACGCATGGTCTACTCGCTGAGCAAACGCGGGGATGGCCCTCAGGTACTGCAGAAGACTTCGTCATCAGGGGTGCCCTATATCGCGGTGCTGGCCAGCACCGCGGTGGGTTTCCTGACCACGGCCCTCAATTATTTTGCACCCAACGAAGTCTTCTCCTTCCTCCTGGCCAGCTCAGGCGCCGTTGCGCTGCTGGTCTACCTGGCCATTGCCGTTTCGCAACTGGTACTTCGCAAAAAAATGAACGCTTCGGGACAGCCGATCGTCTTCAAGATGTGGTTTTACCCTTGGCTCAGCTACCTGGTTATCTTCTGTATCTTGAGCATCCTGGTGGTCATGCTGATTTTGCCGGAGCATCGCATGGAGGTGATTGCTACGGGTGCGCTCACACTGTCCATCGTTTGTATGGGGGCCATTTTTAACGCCAGGAAAAGCACCATACGGGAAGCTGGATTGGCGTAAACCAAAGCGCTCGATGCTTGATTGACCTAGCACTCCAACGACTCACCGTTCACCTCTTTCCGGCCCGCTTTCCACGATGAGCGGGCCGTTTTTTTTTGCCCCCCCTTCTTTCCCCCCGATAGGCCTATTCGTCTGGCTCTCGGTGTAAGATCCAGAGACCCGAAACAGGGTTATCAATCATAAAAACGAGATGATGTTGCCCCTGTCGGCCACTTGCCACAGCGCACGTCACTGACACAGTTGAGGAGCGGTAATGATGGCGAAACTCCACGCGGCGAAACCCGCCGCAGGACGTTCGGCTAATGAACAACGGCCGGTAAAAACCGTAGGTTTTCTGATCATCCCCAACTTCACCACCATCGGCTTCGCCTCCGCGGTGGAAACCTTGCGCATGGCCAATATGGCCGCGCGCCAACCGATGTTCCGCACGGTCATCATCGCCGCCAGCCTGGACCCGGTCACCGCCAGCAACGGCATGCGTATCCTGCCCGACTACGCCATCACTGATGCCCCCAAGCTCGACGTGCTGTTCGTTGTCGGATCAAACCCGATCGTCTCCAATCACAGCAGTCGACCGCTGCTCAATTGGCTACGCAAGCTGGCGCATGATCAGGTGCCACTCGGCGGAATCTGCACGGGTAGCCATTTGTTGGCGCGTGCCGATTTGCTCAAGGGCTATCGCTGCACGATTCACTGGGAAGACATCGAAGCGCTGAAGGAGCGTTTCCCGGGCATCATTATTTCCAACCAACTGTTCGAGCTCGATCGTGATCGCTACACCTGTTCCGGTGGCGTCGCCTCCATGGACATGACCCTGCAGTTGATTGCCCGCGAACCGGGTGGTCGGGACATCGCAGCGCATGCGGCCGAGTTATTGTTGTGTGATCGGGTACGTGGCGCGCAAGAGCAGCAGCGTGTGCCATTGCGGCAGAAGCTGGGCACCTCTCAGCCAAAACTCAGCCAGATGGTGGCAATCATGGAGGCCAATCTCGAGGAGCCGGTAGGCCTGGAGGAGCTGGCTCGGTTGAATGAGGTATCGGTGCGACAACTGGAACGCCTGTTTCACAAGCACCTGCAACGCACGCCGAGCCAGTATTACCTGGAGCTGCGCCTTTCACGGGCGCGGCAATTGCTGTTGCGCAGCGAGTCACAAGTACGTGATGTCGCCCTCGCCTGCGGCTTCGTTTCACCGGCGCACTTCTCAAAATGCTACAGCCGTTTCTTTGGTGTATCGCCCATTGGCGAGCGTAAAAAAGTGGCTGCGGTGCATTGATTGCTGGTATTCAACATTGATGTTGGCTGGAAGGGCCTCATCGCGGGCAAGCCCGCTCCCACAGGGGATCTTCAGTGAACACACATCCTGTGTTCACACAGATCAAATGTGGGAGCGGGCTTGCCCGCGATGGCGTTCGTGAGATCGCCGAGTACTGGTCAGTCCTGCAACGCTTTATGCGCGGTTTCGCGACTCGCCAGCATGGCAATCAAGGCCACCGCCGCTGCCGCCAGCAGGTACCAGGCCGGGGCCATTTTGTTGCCGGTCAATTGAATCAGCCAGGTCGCGATAAACGGCGCAGTGCCGCCGAACACCGCATTGGCAATATTGAAGCTGAAGGCAAAACCACTGAAGCGCACACGGGTCGGGAATATCTCGGCGAGGAAGCACGGCAAGGTGCCGTCGTTCATCGCCAGGATGGCGCCAAAGGCAATCTGAATCATCAGAATCACAATCAGCGGCTGATTTTCCAGCAGGCCGAACAGCGGAAATGTCAGCGCCAGGAACAGCACCGAAGCGGTCAGCAACATGGTCTTGCGCCCGAACCGGTCCGACAGTTTTCCCATCAGGAAAATCAGCCCGATATAGGTCGCCAGCGACACCGTCGACGCCAGGAACGAATCACTCTCGCTCATGCCCATCTCGGTAGACAGGTAGGTCGGCATGTAGCTGAGCAACAGGTAAAACGCCACCGCATTCAGGCAGGTCACGCCAATCCCGATCATCACACTGCGGCGGTGGACAGTCAGCAACTCGCGAACCGGCGCGTGGGTCGCGCACTCCTTGGCTTCCAGTCGCTTTTCCATCTCCAGGAACTTGGGCGTGTCCTGCAAACTCATGCGGATATAGCGCCCCACCAACCCGAACGGCGCCGCTAACATAAAGGGTAGACGCCAGCCCCAGCTGTGCAGGTCCTCGACGCTCATCCATGAATGCAGACCGGCCACAAATACGGCGCCGAACAGCAAGCCGGCCGCGGTACTCGCCGGGACAATGCTGGTGTACAAACCCCGTTTTCCCTCAGGGGCATACTCGGCGAGAAAGGCTGATGCTCCGGCGTATTCACCCGAAGCGGAAAAGCCCTGGAACAAGCGAATCAGCAACAATAAGGCAGGTGCCCACAGGCCAATATGGTTGTAGGTCGGCAGGATGCCGATGCAGAAGGTCGAGATCGACATAATCAGAATCGACCAGGACAATGCACTGCGTCGCCCGTATTTGTCACCGAAGTGGCCCCAGACCAATCCCCCCAACGGGCGGACGACAAAGGACAGCGCGAACACCGCGAATGTCGCCAGCAGCGCGGTCGCCTTATCGGTTTGCGGAAAAAACGTCGCTGCGATGACGGTTGCCAGATAGCCATAGGCTGCATAGTCGAACCACTCGACGAAATTACCCATGAAGCTGGCGCTGGCAGCACGCCGCAAGGCTTTGCGCTCGGATGTTTGTTCAAGTTGCTGTGCCAGGTTCAGGCTTGCGCTTTGGGTGCTCATTGGGCACCTCCGGTGGTAGAGGTGCGTTGAGTGAGATAAGAAGTCGGGACGTTAAACATGACAAAACCCTCTATTGTTTTACTTGGCAGGGTTAAGGGTCAGTAGAGGCTGCGCGTTATTGGCGTGCAACCGTTGTTTTTTCTTCGGTACAACTCAGCCGCCGGGACGGTTTCTACTCCATCTGTACCTCGTCAAAAAGCAACGCCGCACAGATGCACTGTGCGGCGCGTATTTATCACTTCTTGATGATGTTGTGCTCCGGGCCATACGGGAATTTGGTGATGTTTTCACCGCCCTGTTCGTTGACGATCAGTATGTCGTGCTCACGATAGCCGCCTGCACCCGGAAGGCCTTCAGGCAGCATGATCATCGGTTCAATGGACACCACCATCCCGGGTTCCAGTACGGTGTCGATGTCTTCGCGCAGTTCCAGCCCGGCTTCACGGCCATAGTAGTGGCTCAGCGTACCGAAGGAGTGGCCGTAGCCGAAGGTGCGGTATTGCAGCAGATCATGTTCCAGGAAGATCTCGTTCAACTGCAGGGCGATATCGCAGCAGCGCATGCCTGGCTTGATCAGTTTCAGCCCGGCCTCGTGCACTTTGACGTTCACTTCCCACAGGCGCAGGTGCTCGTCGGAACAGTGATCCAGGAACAAGGTGCGTTCCAGCGCGGTGTAGTAACCGGCGATCATCGGGAAGCAATTGAGGCTCAGGATGTCGCCCTTGTTGACCTTGCGCGACGTCACCGGGTTATGGGCACCGTCGGTGTTGATCCCGGACTGGAACCAGGTCCAGGTGTCCATCAACTCGGAATCCGGGAAGGTGCGGGCAATCTCGCGCACCATGGCCTGGGTGGCGTGCAAGGCCACCTCATATTCTGGCACCTGATCACGCAATGCTTCGACGATGGCGGCACCGCCGATGTCCGCTATGCGGGCACCGTGACGAATGATCGCGTGTTCTTCGGCGGACTTGATCATGCGCATGCGCATGCAGGGTGCGGCGATATCCACCAGTTCAGCCTGCGGATAGCGGCTGACGAGTTTGTCGCGGTTAAGCAAGTTCAGATGGTCGAACTCGATGCCGATCCGCCCGGCCTTTGGCAAGGCTTGCTGGATCGCGACGAAATAGTTATCGCGCTGCCAGTCGGTGTAGACGATGTTTTCGGTGCCGACGGTCCGGCGCCATGGCTGGCCACCATCGATGTTGGCGCTGATGGTCACGGCGCTGTCCTGAGTCACGACCAACGCGTATTGACGACCGAAGGAGCAGTACAGGAAATCGCTGTAGTAATTGATGTTGTGATAGGAGGTGAAGACCGCCGCGTCGATATTGTTCTGCGCCAGGTAAGCCCGCAATTTCGCTTGGCGATTGGCGTATTCCTGAGCGGAGAACGTCGGGTTCTCTTTTTCGCCGTTCTTGATCTGGATGGTTTTAGGCATTTGCATGTCATAGATCCTTGTCATTGTTTGAGCTACAGAAGGCGCCAATCTGGCGGGCCGTTGAAGATCATTCGAACAGATGCAAGGTGAGTTTTTTTGCGCGAATCCGACCTGTAGTTGGTCATATCCGCTGTTTGCGAAAGTGCCTGCTCAAGGCCAATGCCAACTAAGCCATAACTCACGGCCCCTGTAGGAGCGAGCTTGCTCGCGATGGTGTGTCAGCAGCATTGATGTCGACTGACACTCCATCGCGAGCAAGCTCGCTCCTACAGGGGCCGGATGCAGGCTGCGCCAGGTGCTACAGGGAATGTGGTGTTACGGGTTGGCGTGGGGGGACCACTTTTTATTTCAGCATTGATGTCGGCTGACTTGCCGCCATCGCGGGCACGTTCGCTCCCACATGCTCGCGAGGATGAGCGCCGAAGTACTGGCGATAGCAGCGAAAGAAATGTTGCAGCGAGACGAATCCGCACTCGCGAGCGACATCCGACAGGGGCTGTTCGCCGGCCCGCAACAACTGACGCGCCTGTTGTAGACGCAAGTCCAGATAGTGCCTGGAGGGCGAACACCCCAGGCTGCGTTTGAAAAGCCGCTCCAGATGCCGCCGCGAAATGCCCATGGCCTGGGCCAATTCGTCGATACCCAGCGTTTGGTCCAGGTGCTCATTCATTAATGCCAATGTCGCTTGAAGTTTGGCCGGGGCGTTGGGTATGGGCAGTAGCGGCCGGGCCTGGCGCGCTGCATGTTTTTCCATGCGCAGGATCAGGCCTCGGCCGTGGGTCCGGGCCAGCAGTTCGTGCATCAACCCTTGGACGGCCTGCGGGCCGACGCAGGTCAGGCGTTGGCGATCGACGCAAAACGGTGCCGCCACCGGCGTCAATTCGCTGAAGGCCGCAAATGCCATTGAAGGGTCGAGCTCCGGCAGGCTGCAGCGAAAACCCTCCAGGGCGCCCATCTGCGCCAGCAGCCAACCGGCCTTGCCCAAAGCACCGAGGCTGATCGGCTGCGTGGCCCAGTAACGCAGCTGCTGTCGAACGTCCGGATGATCCGAGCCTGTAGGCAGGTTCTCGCCCCCGCAGAGGATTAACACATCAAGCGTTTGTGCCTGTTCCAGTCGTACAGTCGCCGTAGCGATGCCATTGCTGGCGTGCAGTGGCTGGCCTTCCAGGCTGAGAATTTGCCACTGGCAAACACTGCGCCCCGCCAACTGATTGGCGAGGCGCAAGGGCTCCAGCGCATTGGCCAGGGCAAACAAATCGAAGGCTTCCATCAACCAGAAGCCAATGCGCAACACCGGCGGTTGTGGCCGGCCAGATTCAGTCAGTTGCAGCATGTCGTGCATCGCGCAGGGTGCTCGACTCCACGCTTGAACAGGTCAAAACCACTGATAGCCATCGTTGATCTCCGCGCCGCTTCAAAGTTGTCGGGAACTCATCCGATTGTCGGCGTCAGGGATCATCAAGGCGTGTCAGATATCGACTCCTGATTGTTCGCCATTACCGATGGCGGGCGGAATGTGTGGCGAAATGCGGGGGGTGCCAAATGCCGAAAAACTACCCCAGTTGAGCCTGAATCTTTTCCACCACGCTGCGCATCGCTGGCAAGTAGCGGCGAGCGGCCTCCTCAACAGGCATCGCCTTGGCGATGTAAACCAGGTTAAGGCAACCCATGACCCGCGCTTCGTGGGTGATCGGAATTGCAATGGCGGCGATCTTGCGCTCCGCTCCCCAATGCGAATTATTTTCGCCATAACCCTTGCTGAGCGTGTGCTCCACCAACCGATCGACAAATCGGTGATCCGCGGCAAACGTCGATTGTTCGTCTTCGCGACTGACCATCAACTCAATCAGCTCCTCTCGCTCCGCAGGTGGGCAAAACGCAAAATACGCGCGCCCGGTCGCGGTCATGAGCAACGGCAGACGCCGGCCGACCATGGAGCGGTGAAACGACAGCCGGCTGAAACGATGAGTGGTCTCGCGGATAACCATGGCATCACCGTCCAGTGTGCACAGGTCGGTCGGCCAAACGACCTGCTGCAACAACTCACCAAGCAAGGGTGCAGCTATGGAGGAGATCCATTGTTCATCGCGAAAGCCTTCGCTGAGCTCGCGCACTTTCAACGTCAGCCGATAACTGTCATCCGACTCGCTACGCCGTACATAGCCCTCAGCCTGCAAGGTCTCCAGCAACCGTCGAACCGTGGTGCGGTGCAATCCGCTCTGCTCGGCCAGTTGCGCGGTGCTGGCCCCGCCATCAACGCGGTTCAAACCATTGATCAGTGCCAGACCGCGCATCAGACCGCGCACGGCTTTGTATTCGGTCTCGCTCATGGATAGATCCTTTATTGTTGAAAATCAATCATGTGCACCCAGTGCACATTAACAAGGGTTGTCGTTGTCGACCAGTCCCGTGATTTCCATACTGCGCCCAACAAGAAATCCAAAAGCGCTGTACGGAGATACCCATGAGTTCTGCACCCACTCCTTCCACATTGGACCTGACCACTGACGTCGCCATTGTCGGCGCCGGTCCCGTCGGATTGATGATTGCCAATTACTTGGGCCAATGTGGTGTGAATGTCACCTTGGTGGAAAAGCTCGACAGCCTGATCGACTACCCCCGCGCCATCGGTCTGGACGACGAAAGCCTGCGTACTTTCCAGGCTGTCGGTCTGGCCGACGCCGTGCTGCCGCACACCACACCCTGGCACGCCATGCGTTTCCTGACGCCCAAGGGTCGCTGCTTTGCCGACATACAGCCCAAGACCGATGAGTTCGGCTGGTCGCGACGCAATGCCTTCATCCAGCCCTTGGCCGACCGCGTACTGTTTGAAGGCTTGCAGCGTTTCGACAACATCAAAGTACTGTTCGGTCGTGAGCTCGAAGGCTTTGAACAAAGCGACAGCGCTGTAGTGCTCAACCTCAAGGATCAGAACGGCCGCGGCGAGCGCCTGCATGCCCGGTACTTGATCGGCTGCGACGGTGGCAACAGTCTGGTGCGGCGCAGCCTGAACATCAGTTTCGAAGGCAAGACCGCGCCTAATCAGTGGATCGTCGTCGACATTGCCAACGACCCGCTGAGCACGCCCCATGTTTACCTGTGCTGCGACCCGGTGCGCCCTTACGTTTCAGCCGCCCTGCCCCACGGCGTGCGCCGTTTCGAATTCATGGTGATGCCCGGCGAGACCGAAGCCGAGCTGAGCAAACCCGAAAACATGCGCAAGTTGTTGGCTAAAGTGCTGCCGAATCCGGATCGCATCGAACTGATCCGCAGCCGTGTCTACACCCATAATGCCCGCTTGGCCGGAAGGTTCCGTGAAGGGCGGGTGCTACTGGCCGGCGACGCCGCGCACATCATGCCGGTATGGCAGGGCCAGGGTTACAACAGCGGCATGCGCGACGCCTCCAACCTGGCCTGGAAACTGTCGCTGGTGATCAAAGGCCTGGCCGCCGACAGCCTGCTCGACAGCTACGAACAGGAGCGCCGTGACCACGCGAAGGCAATGATTGACCTGTCTGTGTTGGCCGGTCACGTGTTGGCACCGCCAAAACGCTGGCAAGGCACCTTACGTGATGGCCTGTCGTGGTTGCTCAACTATGTGCCACCCATCAAACGCTATTTCGTGGAAATGCGCTTCAAGCCGATGCCGCAATACACCCAGGGCGCCTTGATTGTACCCCGCGAAAAAAACTCACCCGTGGGCAGGATGTTCATTCAGCCTCGGGTATTGACCGAAGCTGGCGACACCGTGCTGCTCGATGATGTAATCGGCGAGCACTTCGCGATTATCGCCTGGGGCTGCGACCCGACCTGGGGCCTGACGGCTGCACAGGTCAATCAATGGCAAGCACTGGGCACGCGCTTTATCCAGGTACTGCCAGACGTTCAGCTCAAAGCCGCCAGTGACGTCAGCCAGGGTGTGATCCGCGTCGGCGACAGCACCGGCCGTCTCAAGGAATGGTTCGCCCGTGGTTCGGCGTCCATCGCCTTAGTGCGTCCAGACCGCTTCCTCGCCGGGCTGGCCATTCCTCAGACCGTCGGCCAGGCCTGTGATGAATTGGCCTTGGCGCTCACGGCGCTGCCGCAACCCGAAGTGGCGATCCTCGCCAGCAAGGTGGCCTGACATGAGCGCGTATTTGCACTGTTTGTCGCACACGCCGCTGGTGGGCTACGTCGACCCGACGCCGCAAGTGCTGGCCGAGGTCGACGGCATGATCGCCGACGCCCGTGAGCGCATCGCCCGCTTCGATCCGGAGCTGATCGTGCTTTTCGGCCCCGATCACTACAACGGCTTTTTCTATGACGTGATGCCAGCCTTCTGCATCGGCATGGCAGCCCACGCCATCGGCGATTTTGATACAGCTGCCGGCCCCTTGGAGGTGCCAAAAGCGCTGGCCGAAGCCTGCGCCCAAGCCGTACTGGACGCTGGTGTCGATGTTGCCGTTTCCTACCGTATGCAAGTTGACCACGCATTCGCGCAGCCGTTGGAGCTGTTGTTGGGCGGCCTGCAAGGGTGTCCGGTGATTCCGGTGTTCATCAATTCGGTTGCCGTGCCGTTGCCCGGCTTCAAGCGCGCTCGTTTGCTCGGTGACGCGATTGGGCGGTGGGCACAGTCGCTGAACAAGCGGGTGCTGTTCCTGGCTTCCGGCGGCTTGTCCCACCAACCCCCTGTACCGGAACTGGCCAAGGTCGATTCACGCATGGCCGATCGGCTGATGGGCAGCGGTCGCCAGTTGCCCGCCGATGAGCGACAGGCGCGCCAGCAACGCGTCATCCAGGCTGCTCGGGATTTCGTTGAAGACCAACACAGTCTGCACCCGCTCAATCCCGCTTGGGATCAACAGTTTCTCGACACCCTCGAACAGGGCCGCCTGAGCGACCTCGATACCTTGGGCAATGACGAGCTATCGGCACTGGCCGGCAAATCCACTCACGAAGTGAAAACCTGGGTCGCCGCGTTCGCTGCCCTTTGCGCCTTCGGCCCTTATCAGACCGAGGGACGCTACTACCGTCCGATTCCCGAATGGATCGCAGGCTTCGCCGCCCTTGGCGCCAAGCCGCTGAACAACAACCAATGAATCCGAGGAACACTGCCATGACTGCCACTGCGCCTGCCTTCACCGAAGCCTCCACCAGCCGTTTTGTCGACATCAGCGAAGGCGAATTGAATCTGCGCCTGCATTACAACGACGTTGGTGAGGGAAACGAGACCGTGGTCATGCTCCACGGCTCCGGCCCTGGTGCCAGCGGTTGGGCCAACTTCCACCGCAACATCGAACCGCTGGTGGCCGCCGGTTTCCGTGTGATCCTGATGGACTGCCCAGGCTGGAGTAAAAGTGATCCGATCGTTTGCGACGGCTCGCGTTCGGACCTCAACGCGCGTGCCCTGAAGGGGCTGCTCGACGAGCTGGATCTAAACTGCGTACACATTCTCGGCAACTCCATGGGCGCCCACAGCACCGTAGCCTTTGCCCTGGCAAACCCGGAGCGCGTCGGCAAACTCGTGCTGATGGGCGGCGGCACCGGTGGCCCAAGCGCCTTCGTGCCGCAACCGACCGAAGGCATCAAGCTGATCGGCGCGCTGTACCGCGAACCCACCATCGAAAACCTGAAGAAGATGATGAACGTGTTCGTCTTCGACGCCAGCAGCATGACCGATGAATTGTTCCAGACCCGTCTGGACAACATCCTCGCGCGCCGCGACCACCTCGAGAATTTCGTCAAGAGCAGCACCCTCAATCCCAAGCAGTTCCCGGATTTCAGCCACCGCTTGCACGAAGTCAAGGCCCGGACCCTCCTTGTCTGGGGTCGTGAGGACCGCTTCGTGCCCATGGACACAGGCTTGCGCCTGCTGGCCGGCCTGCCTGATGCACAACTGCACGTATTCAACCGCTGCGGCCACTGGGCCCAGTGGGAGCACGCCGAGACGTTCAACCGCATGGTCCTGGATTTCCTGACCCACTGATCACCGAGGCTGACATGACCCCTATTCAAGACACGCTGGAACAACTCGCCGCGGATCTGCGCCGGGCCGAAGCCCACGGTGAGGCCATCGCCCCGTTGCGCGAACAGATCGGCGAAGACAACGCTGAGGCGGCTTACATCATTCAGCGCCTCAACGTCGCCCACGGTGTGGCCAGCGGCCGTCGCGTGGTCGGCCGCAAGATCGGCCTGACCAACCCCAAAGTGCAGGCACAACTGGGCGTCGACCAGCCTGACTTCGGCACCCTGTTCGCCGACATGTGCTATGGCGACAACGAAACCGTGCCGGCGGGCCGCGTGCTGCAACCAAAGATCGAAGCCGAAATCGCGCTGATTCTGGAGCGCGATCTACCACGAGCCGACACCACGTTTGCCGACGTTATGGCGGCTACCGGTTGGGTCGTGCCGGCGCTGGAAATCGTCGGCAGCCGAGTGCAGGCCTGGAACATTCGCTTCGTCGATACCGTGGCAGACAACGCCTCCAGCGGCTGCTTCGTGCTCGGTGGTCCGGCCCGTCGACTCGATGGCCTGGACCTGCGTCAAGCCAGTATGCGCATGACCCGCAACGGTGAAGAAGTGTCCAGCGGCAGCGGCGCCGAATGCCTCGGTCATCCCCTCAATGCGGCGGTATGGCTGGCACGCACCATGGCTCGCCTGGGTGATCCGCTACGGGCGGGCGACATCATTCTGACCGGGGCACTCGGGCCGATGGTGGCGGTCGCCGCCGGTGATCGGTTCGAGGCCGAGATTGAAGGCATTGGTCGGGTTGGTATTGGGTTCACCGCCGAGTGATCGGCGACTTGCGTGCAAACGAGGTAATCACCATGAACAAGAAACTCAAAGTCGCCATCGTCGGTTCCGGCAACATCGGCACCGACCTGATGATCAAGATCCTGCGTAACGCCAAACACCTGGAAATGGCGGTCATGGTCGGCATCGACCCAGCCTCCGACGGCCTGGCCCGCGCCCAGCGCATGGGCGTGGCCACCACCCATGAAGGCGTCGAAGGCCTGACCCGCCTGGACGTGTTCAAGGACATCGATTTCGTCTTTGATGCCACCAGTGCGGGTGCCCACGTCAAGAACGATGCGTTCCTGCGCTCGATCAAACCCGGCATCCGCCTGATCGACCTGACCCCGGCCGCCATCGGTCCGTATTGCGTACCAGTGGTGAATCTGGAGCAGAACCTCTGCCAGCTCAACGTCAACATGGTCACCTGCGGTGGCCAGGCGACCATCCCGATGGTCGCGGCGGTGTCGCGCGTGGCCAAGGTGCATTACGCCGAAATCGTTGCCTCGATTGCCAGCAAATCGGCTGGTCCGGGCACCCGGGCCAACATCGACGAATTCACCGAGACCACCTCCAAGGCCATCGAAGTGATCGGCGGCGCCGCCAAGGGCAAGGCGATTATCGTGATGAACCCGGCCGAGCCGCCGCTGATGATGCGCGATACGGTGTTTGTGTTGTCCGAGGCCGCCGATCAGGCTGAGGTCGAGGCCTCGATTGTCGAGATGGCCGTAGCCGTACAGGCCTATGTGCCAGGTTATCGCCTGAAACAACACGTGCAGTTCGATGTGATCCCTGAAGATGCGCCGTTAAATATTCCGGGCCTTGGAAAATTCTCCGGCCTCAAGACCTCAGTGTTCCTCGAAGTCGAAGGCGCCGCCCATTACCTGCCGGCCTACGCCGGCAATCTCGACATCATGACCTCCGCAGCCTTGGCCACCGCCGAGCGCATGGCGCAGTCGATGCTCAACGCCTGAGGAGACCGACATGACTTTTAATCCTGGCAAGAAACTCTACATCTCCGACGTCACCCTGCGCGACGGCAGCCACGCGGTGCGTCATCAGTATTCACTGCAGAACGTGCAGGACATCGCCCGCGCCTTGGACAAGGCCAAGGTTGACTCGATCGAAGTCGCCCACGGTGACGGTCTGCAAGGCTCAAGCTTCAACTACGGCTTCGCTTCGCACACCGACCTGGAGTGGATCGAAGCCGCCGCCGATGTCATCAGCCACGCCAAGATCACCACCTTACTGTTGCCCGGCATCGGCACCGTGCATGACCTGAAAGCGGCCTACAACGCCGGGGCCCGGGTGGTGCGCATCGCCACCCATTGCACCGAAGCGGACGTGTCGAAACAGCACATCGAATACGCCCGCGAACTGGGCATGGACACCGTCGGTTTCCTGATGATGAGCCACATGATCCCGGCCAAGCAACTGGCCACCCAAGCCAAGTTGATGGAGAGCTACGGTGCCACCTGTGTGTACATGGCCGACTCTGGCGGGGCGATGAACATGCAGGATGTGCGCAAGCGCTTCCGTGCGTTCAAGGCGGTGCTCAAGCCGGAAACCGAAACCGGCATGCACGCTCACCACAACTTGAGCCTGGGTGTGGCCAATTCCATCACCGCCGTCGAGGAAGGTTGCGACCGCATCGACGCCAGCCTCGCGGGCATGGGGGCTGGGGCCGGTAATGCGCCACTGGAAGTGTTCATCGCCGCCGCCGAGCGACTGGGCTGGAACCATGGCACCGATCTTTACACCCTGATGGACGCCGCCGATGACATCGTCCGCCCGCTGCAGGATCGTCCGGTTCGAGTCGACCGCGAGACGCTGGCGCTGGGTTATGCCGGCGTCTACTCAAGCTTCCTGCGCCATGCCGAAATCGCCGCCGCGAAGTACGGTCTCAAGACCCTCGATATCCTCGTCGAACTGGGCAAACGGCGCATGGTCGGCGGTCAGGAAGACATGATCGTCGACGTCGCGCTGGATCTGCTCAAGCATTAACACCACACAACCTGTGGGAGCGAGCCTGCTCGCGAATGGTTATGACCTTCAACCGATGCGTTGACTGACCCACCGCCATCGCGAGCAGGCTCGCTCCCACAGGGTTCGCATTATGGCTGACATAACAACAATAAAACGGGTACTGCCCATGACAACGCTCAACCTGCCAACACCCCTGCACATGACGCGGACCATCACTCTGTGTTTCCTCGTCGCCTTGATGGAAGGCCTTGACCTGCAGGCCTCCGGAATTGCCGCCCAAGGCATGGCTGCCGCTTTCGAGCTGGATAAATTACACATGGGCTGGGTGTTCAGCGCCGGGATTTTCGGCCTGCTGCCCGGTGCTTTCCTGGGCGGCCTGCTAGCTGACCGCATCGGCCGCAAACGGGTCTTGATGGCGTCGATCGCTCTGTTCGGGTTGTTCTCGCTCATCACGGCCATGGCCTGGGACTTCAACAGCTTGATGGTTGCCCGTTGCCTCACGGGCGTGGGTTTGGGCGCTGCCCTGCCTAATCTGATCGCCCTGACCAGTGAAGTGGCCGGCCCGCGTCTGCGGGGCATGGCCGTGAGCCTGATGTATTGCGGTGTGCCCCTGGGCGCCGCAGTGGCGGCCAGCATTGGCATCGCGCAATTGGCCGGCGGCTGGCAAGTGGTGTTTTACGTGGGCGGCCTGGTGCCACTGTTGATCGTGCCCCTGCTGGGGCGTTATCTGCCGGAGTCGGCGCACTTTCACAGCGTCCGGGACGTCGCCCCCATCGGTGTGGTCCGGGGCCTGTTCCGCGAGGGCGCGGCACTGCCGACCGCCATGATCTGGGTGAGTTACTTCTTTACGCTCATGGTCGTGTACATCTTGATTAACTGGTTGCCCAGCTTGTTGGTCAGCCAGGGTTTTAGCGGTCGCCAGGCCAGCTGGGTAATGTTTGCCCTACAGCTTGGCGCTGCGACCGGGACCTTGCTGTTGGGCTGGGTGATGGACCGACTGCCGGCCTGGGCCCTGTCGGCACTGATCTATGTCGGCATTCTCGCTTCGTTGACCGCGCTGGGCATGGCCAGACAATTGGAAAGCATGCTGGCGGCCGGTTTCGTCGCCGGTTTTTTCGCCACCGGCGGGCAGTGCGTGCTGTATGCCTTGGCACCGCATTTCTATCGCCCATCGGTACGCGCCACCGGCGTGGGCAGTGCGGTCGCCATTGGTCGGCTGGGCGCGATGAGCGGCCCGTTGGTGGCCGGCAAAATGCTCGCGTTGGGCACCGGTACGACCGGCGTGATGATGGCCTCGGCACCGGGGATAGTCATCGCGGCACTGGCGATGTTTTACCTGTCGGTTCGACGCAACGGCTCTCAGTCTGACTGACAACCCACTCGTAATACCCCGTGCCTGAACAGCACGGGGCCCTCCCAACAACAATAAAAAGTGAACACCCTCATGCTCAAGATCACTCTTCGGGCGCTCAACGCCTGCGCCTGTGCTTTACTCCTTGGTCAGGCTTGCGCCAGCGGCTTTGTCGATGACAGCCACGCCGATCTGACGACGCGCAACTATTACTTCGACCGAAACTATGTGAATACCACGCCCCAGGCGGCTGCCCGTGAGTGGGCGCAAGGCTTCATCCTCAACCTGCGCTCGGGTTACACCGATGGACTTGTGGGGTTCGGCCTGGATGCTCAGGGTTTACTGGGTGTACGCCTAGATTCTTCGCCTGATCGCACGGGAACCGGCCTGCTGCCATCCAACCCAACCACCCACGAACCGGCCAGTGAATATTCGGAACTGGGCCTGACCGCCAAGGTCAGGGCATCGAAAAGCGAGTTGCAACTGGGCACCATCAGCACGTTTCTGCCTATTGCCTTCGCCAGCCCTACCCGCCTACTGCCACAGACCTTTCGCGGCGCGTACCTCAAGTCCCAGGAAATCGACAACCTGACCTTGCACCTCGGCTGGCTGGATCGCATCAACCTGCGCGACTCCACCAACTACCAGAAAATGTCGGTGGCTTCACCCAACGGACGCTTCAATGGCGCCGCCGAGTCGGACCGTTTTTCCTTCCTCGGCGGCGACTACGCCTGGTCGCCGCAATTGACGTTGAAGTACTACCACGCGGAACTTGCGGACCTGTATCGCAAGGACTTCTACGGCTTTGTCGACAATCGTCCGATGGGGCCTGGCAGCCTGAAAAGCGACTTTCGTCTGTTCGTCACCGGCGAGGATGGCGCAGCCAAGGCCGGCCCGGTGGACAATCGAAACGCGGCACTGATGCTGACGTATGCCTTGGGTGCTCACAAATTCGGTGCCGGCTATATGCAACTGACCGGCAAGACCGCCATGCCCTACCTCTTTGGTACCGAGCCACTGGTGATCACCGAAGGTACGCTGAGCTCGGAGTTTCTCAACCCGAAAGAGCGCAGCTGGCAGGTGCGGTATGACTACAATTTCGTGGCCATGGGCTTGCCGGGTCTCAATGGCATGCTGCGCTATGTGAGCGGCGACAATATCGAGTTGCCCCAGCTGGGGGGCTCTAACCTGACGGAAAGCGAAAAAGATATCGAACTGTCGTACGTACTGCAGGGCACGCCCCTGAAGGGCCTGGCTCTGCGCGTACGCAACGCCTGGTACCGCAACGACTTCACCGCCCAGGCCAGCCAACGGGATGATAATGAGCTGCGGGTGAACGTCGACTACACCTGGAAGCTTTGGTGAATTTCACCCTTCTGTGAGTGGCCCCAGGATGGTAAAAGACAGGGCGAAGTCTTCTGTTTAAAACACCTGAAAAGGATCACATCGGTGAAGCCTCCCGCCACGCCAGATTCAAGTGTCGCCGCCGAGGCGGGTCTCAGCGTGCAAACCCGCCTGATTGCATGGGTTGTCGCGGTGACCTTTTTTATGGAGAACCTCGACGCCACGGTCATCGCGACGGCGTTGCCAACCATGGCAACAGCATTCGCGATTACACCGGTCGACATGAACGTGGGGATCACCGCCTACATTCTCGCGGTGGCGATTTTCATTCCGCTTTCAAGCTGGATCGCCGACCGGTTTGGCGCACGGCGGGTGTTCGCCGGGGCAATCGTGGTCTTTACCCTCGCCTCGCTTTTATGCGGGCTCAGCCAAAACCTTGAAATGTTTGTGTTGGCTCGGGTGCTACAAGGTATTGGCGGCGCACTGATGGTGCCGGTGGGACGCCTCGCGGTCCTTCGCAACACCGACAAAAAAGACCTGGTGAACATGATTGCGGTGATTACCTGGCCCGGCCTGGTGGCCCCTATCCTCGGGCCGTTAGTGGGCGGCCTGATCGTTACCCATGCGTCCTGGCCATGGATCTTTTACGTCAACTTACCACTCGGCGTTTTGGCGTTGATTGCCGCGCTTTGGCTCGTCCCCGAAGGCCGTGAAGAAAACGTACGTACATTTGACGGGAAAGGCTTCGCCCTGCTGGCGGGCGCCTGCGCCTCCCTTCTGGGCGGTCTGGAATGGCTGGGCAGCCAGGACGGCAACGCGATGTTTTCAGGGTTTGGACTGGTGATTGCGGGGGTGATCCTTGCCGTGTGGGCGGTGCATCACTGTCGGCATCACGCCAGCCCGCTGTTGCCCCTAGGCACCGTGTCGATCAACACCTTTCGGGTCAGCCTCTTCGGCGGATCGCTTTTTCGCCTGGCGATCAGCGCCTTGCCGTTTTTACTGCCGCTATTGTTCCAGGTCGGGTTCGGGCTGTCCCCCGTCGACGCCGGCCTCCTGGTGTTAGCGGTCTTCGCCGGCAACCTCGCCATGAAGCCGTTTACGACGGCAATCATGCAGCGCTATGGCTTTCGCAACGTCCTGCTCGTCAACGGCGTCATGGGTGTGATCTCGATCTTGGCTTGCGCACTCTTCACCCCACAGACCCCATTCGCGTTGATCGCCGCCGTGCTATTCGCGGGCGGATTATCGCGATCCATGCAATTCACTTGCTACAACTCCATCGGCTTTGCCGATGTCCCCATGGAACGTATGAGCGAGGCTTCGGCACTGTTCAGTATGTTTTTTCAACTGGCCATGGGGATGGGAGTGACCGTCGCCGCACTGCTACTGCGTGCCTCCATGTCCGTGCAAAACCACGACCTGCAGGCCCAGATCGCCGACTTTCGAGTGGCCTTTCTAGGCGTAGCGCTGTTGGGGTCGCTTGCCCTGGTTGATGTGCTCAAGTTGCCCAAGCATGCAGGGGAAAGTGTCTTGAAGCGCCCTTGATCAGGCCTGTCTTCACACAGGAGAGATCGTGGCAAGCGCACCAATCAAAATGGTTAACAGCAGGAATCCACCGAGAAAAATAGCCATCTTGCCCATTGGGGCCTCCTAACATATGAGTTTGCGATGCAGCCGCTACAGAACCGCGGAGTGTGCCGTCATTGTGAGCCGGAGGCTGGGTGCATTACAGATGCAGATGGTGAAGGAAAAGGCGGATCAGCGTGGAAACCGCGCAGATAAGTCCACTGACGTTCAGCGGCTTAACTGCGTGGCACGTATCGCACCGGATAGATCCTTATGGTGTTGTTCGCGCGTCGTAAGCGCTAAGCACTCACCTGCTTAATCCAGTCAAGGCTCGCAACAGTTGTACCGGAAGGACGGTACTCACACCCGATCCACCCTGAGTAGCCACGCTGCTCCAGCGCAGCGAACAACGCAGCAAAATCGATGCTCCCCGTTCCGGGTTCGTGACGACCCGGGCAGTCGGCGATTTGCACATGGACGGTTCTGTCATAAAACCGCGCCAGGACATCGGGTGCGTCGCCGGTCAGAACCTGCGCATGGTAAAGATCGAGAATCAGCCCAACACTCGGGAAGGTCTCCAGCACCTGCTGTGCCTTACTGAATTCAGACATGTAATAGCCTGGCATCTCCTGCGAACTGATCACTTCGATAAGCGGCCGCAACCCCTGATCTTCGAAGTACTTGACTGCATATTCAAGGTTACCCTCGAAGATAAGCGCTGCCTCATCCTGCGTCGTAATTCCAGACATGATGTGGACATCCGAACACCCCAGCGCCTTTGCATAGTGGGTGGCCTGGAGCAACCCGTTGCGAAACTCTTCCTCCTTGCCCTGCAAGGCAGCAATGCCTTTGGTAACGCCAGCCGGAGCGGAGAACTGAATCAACGGCAGACCGTATTGAGCCAGGTGGTCCGCCAGGAGGCTCGCGTCGAATTCATAGGGCGACGGGAACTCCACCGCCCGAAAACCAGCGGCGGCGGCAGCTTCGATGCGTTGCAGAAAAGGCAACTCATTGAATTGGAAACCGAGATGAGCATTGAACTTGAGCATGGGGTAAACATCCATCCTGGGAAGAAACGAAATCATCAGCCTGGAGCATCCTTCGCAGCTCCAGCGCTGCATTATCGGGAGTGGTCAATACAGGCAAACCAGAGCGGGCCTGAGCTTGGCCCTGCGCCGCCTGCGTTGCACCAGGGACGCTCGTATGCCTCTACAAGGTTGTTCGACACGTCCAGCAGCGCTCTTTGTGCAGATACCCACATCCTCTTCGTATGGTATTTTCCAGCGCCAGTCCGCTGGTGGTATCTGCCCCAACGAGCACGGACTGAAGCAAACCATTCGAGATAGAGCCTGTGATCAAGAAAGACCTCGCCTTGCAATTGGCCCCTCGCGTTATCGAGATGGTTCGCGCCCGGTCGATGAAAGCCGGTGAGCCGTTGCGCGAGGAGACATTCGCGCAAGCGCTTGGTGTTTCGCGCTCGCCTATTCGGCGAGTTTTTGCCTTGCTCGCGGAGTGGGATCTCGCCGTCCAGGAGCCCAATCGTGGCTACTTTCTGAAACAAGGCGCAGGGCAACTTCAGGAAACAACATTCCCTCTCTCCAGTGATCCTTTCGAAGACTTTTACCTTCGCGTGGTCGACGACATTCTTGGCGGCGAAATACCTGCCCACTTTTTCGAAGCACAGTTGTTGCGCCGTTACGAAGTGCCCCGCGGACAATTGCTCAAGGTATTGAACAGGCTGGCCAGCGAAGCCATGGTGGAGCGCAAGCCGGGGCAAGGATGGGTGCTCAAAGACTTCGTGCATAACGCCCAGACATACATCCAAAGCTACCGCTTTCGTATGGCTATCGAGCCGGCCGCCCTGCTTGAGCCCGGTTATCAGATCAATAAAACCGCGTTTGCCAAGGCCAGGCAACAGCAGCAGGCGTTGCTCGATGGGGATATCCACACTTTGTCCCGTTCCCAACTGTTTGAAGTGGGCGCCCAGTTTCACGAGCTGATCGTGCAGTGCTCCAGAAATGTCTTTTTCATCGATGCCACCCGCCAGCAAAATCGGCTCAGACGTTTCATGGGCTACAAAGCCAACGTCGATCGCACTCGTCTTATGGCGCAATGCCAGGAACACATCCATTTGCTCGACCTCATCGAGGCTGATCGGCGTGAAGAAGCCGCGCAATTTCTCTGGAGGCATCTGGATGACGTGGGCCGACTCAAGACTCAACAAGACGTCATGCCAGAAGATGATGAGATGAAGAGCGCACCCCTAACACCCCATTTCTGATCGAAGCTCCGTCAAATCGCTCTCCAATAATTCGCTAATCAGCGCAGCACTATTGTCTCTCGTCGGCACACGATACAGAAATACAGCTCACTCGTACTCAATGTCACGGTCAAAAATTGTATTTCAGTGCAACACGGGTCAATTGTGCACCCTGCTTCTGGCACGGAAATGCAGAGCATTTACTGCTTGAAGATACATTCGGCGTTCACCATCAACCGAGTGAGATTTCATCAAGGCTCACGACCAGCTTGACTGATTGTCGAACGAAAACAGCCACGGACATTACCTTTTAATGCCCTTCACTGCCGTTCAATCAATGCCTGCACTCGGCCAACACCACTTGACAGGTATTCGGTGTCCCACCGGATCGGCCGGCATAGCGTATGCAATTATCCAGTGATTTTTGGCGAGCCGTGCTCAAAGTGGAACCCCAAGCCAGGCCGCCCTCGCCGGCAGTGGGTAGCGCTTTTGCATAGCAGCTTGAGCCGCTGTTCGAGGCCGAATAGCGGGTCCTGGCATTTTTGCCTGCACACCCTGACAGCACGAGGTTGATGGCGAGTAGGCACGGTAGGACCCAGAACAAGCAGTGGCGCGCTGTTTTTCCGTCCATCCCATTCCCCCTGTATCAAGAGGCTAGCGGCATGTTTGTGGTCGTGCGCTATTTAGATTAGACGGTGTCGCGGCTGCCACCGGGACCTGTTTAGCGGACCTCACTCATTCGGCTGCGTTCGTCAGGGGCAGGTTGAAATGGCCGTGGCTATTTCACCGCGCTTCCTTTCTTGATATCTCCGCAAAATATATCGACGCTGCCACTGTCCGGTGCGGTCTGCACAACGATGGAGTATTCACCGGAGAGCAGAACGGGCAGTTCGACCGGTGCGCCTCGTGTAAAAGACCAGCCGCGTATGGGTTGGCGCTCGGTGGTGACCTGATCATTCATTGCGAAGGCGACGGGGCCAGGTTGCTGGCAGCTGCCTTTATTGATGAAGGTGTAGAGGCGCAACGGCAGAGAGACTCCGCTTGGAGCACCACTGATGAAGAAATCGAATCCGGTTTTTTTGTCCCAGCTTGTCAACGTTACATTACCGATCTGACCCATGTTCTGCCGTGTCGCAACCAGAGTAACCGACACTCCATGGTCTGATGACGTGGTACA
This sequence comes from Pseudomonas sp. ASL7, assembly GCF_056680375.1. NCBI lineage: Bacteria > Pseudomonadati > Pseudomonadota > Gammaproteobacteria > Pseudomonadales > Pseudomonadaceae > Pseudomonas > Pseudomonas sp. ASL7. The sequence continues at coordinate 2,380,551 of NZ_CM155279.1, forward strand.
GCCGAAGAGGCTTGCAGCGGTCATCAGGACTGCAAGTGAGTATCTGAGCTTCATTGCGAACCTCCTTCGCGAATGGGTGACAGCGTGTTGAAACGTCCTTGATCGAACGACTTGCTATCGCCCTCCTTCAATCAGCGAAGTCGAGCGTGTCGCCAGGACGTCACTGTTCCGGCGTTTTAAGCGGTGACAGTCAAGGGATCTCGTCCATCGCTTGATTGTAGGTCCTGTCCAACTGATCCAGCAGATCGTTTTCTTTTTCGAGTTGCTCGAGCAGCTTTAGCATGTCGTCCGTCCCCCCAGGCTTTGTATCGGCCTTACGGACACCGAGTATCTGCGCCAGTCTGGTAAAAATGTGGTGCACGGTGGAAACCGGCAATTTTTCCTCGATGACGATTTTTACAATCTCGATAGCGATCTTGCCGGCGACATCCAGGGCTTTCGCCACCGGAAAATCCTTGGGTGCCCCCTTCAGCGCTTCAGAGATACGACGACCAATCTCCTCCCAACTGACATCGAGCTTATCCCTTGAAAATGTTTGAAACGTAGAACGACGCATCAGCAATGCGATCGTCGCCAGACATTGAACCCGAATCACCAGATTGCCGATTTCGGCAGCCCGTGGGAAAGCTTCAGCCTTATATCGTTCGAGGTTTTCCCGGGCTTGTTGGGTGTCATCGCTCAGTTTTTTGAACGCTTTTAACGCGCTCGACGTCAGATCATGCTCTACGGCATCACCCTCATCGACCGGCGGAAGATTGAAGGGCTCCTGCTGAAGCTCAAACCCTCGGATCATGAGGGCGGTAATGGCCTGCTCCATCTTCATGTGTACCAGGTTTACCTTGCTCGCAAACGACCCTCGCTTCTCCGGGAAGCTGGTGATGTAACGTTGTGCCTCCAGCGCAGACTGACTTGTTCTCTCGGCTCGTTTGGGGTTGTTGTCACGGAAGTCGCAAAGATAGCTTTCGATGATCCTGCGACCCAATTCATCGTCCTCGATACTTTTTTCGTCCGCATCGATAAAAGCCTTCAGCCCCTCGTTAAGGCGTCGTTGCAAGGCTTCAAGGTCTGGAGGAGGATCGGCCATTTCAGGTCTCCGGAAGGAGGCTGTTGAGCTCCGAAATAGTCTAGTTCATAGGCGATAACCCATGATGCTACTTAAATCCGGGCGAACAGGCGCGCCTCTGGAAGGGAGACTCATCGCGCTCATGACTCTCGGTCCGGAGCAGGGAATTCTGTCCCCTGAATAAACCTTGCAAAGTCTCTAGCTTGCACCTTTACTCGTTACAGAATGTCTGAACATAACCTCATCAAACTGGTCTTCCACAACAAGGGTTAAACACGCTTGTTGAAATTCCGCGTTGTTCTCTTCCGGATCTACCTGGAGAACTCAATGGATGATGAAGAACATGAAAGAGCGTTTGACGGCAGTTCTGCGAAAACTCATATCTCCTTCAATACGGTATGAGATAAGAAATGCTGCAAACTGGACAGGAGATATCCTTGGACGTGCATGTATCTGGCGCTGGGAAGTTGCCAGATTCAAATTGCAGAAGGAAAGTCCTTACGAAATCCTCTATATCGGAAGGAAAAAGCAGCGGGAGATGGCCAAGCTGCTCATAGGGGGCAAGTCCCCAGAGGATTCCCCCATGGTCGACGGCGAACCGGAACCTGTGACGTCGAATCATGTGGTAGTGGTCAGTGAAGCGCCGAGCGCAGGGGCCTTGTCTGTACCCATCTATCTGAGCGCCGTCGTACCGCTGGGGCGATCCATCGAGGACATCACCGCAAAATACGATAGCGAACTGCGTCGAAGTATTCGCAAGAACCGACCGCACTACCGAATGCGTCAAACCCTGCTGGATGAGGAAATCGAAAAGGCGGACAGGGAATTGCTTCGCCCTTATGCCGCGGCAAGGCAAGGCATCCACGCTGCGCAACTTGCCACGCAGGAGGTGTTGAGGATAGCCAAGACTGTCGGCCGGCTCGACCTGATAATGCTCGGGGACGAGGTTGTTGCCTGCCACCTTGGCTGTGTCATAACACGGGGCGCAAAGCGCTACTGGAGCACGCTGCGTTTCGGCTATTGCGAGGCGGTTTTTTCAGATGCCAAGCGACTGCGTGAAGTCAATTCGATTACCACGTTCATGGCACTTGAATGGGCAATAGATAATGGCTTCGATTATTACGACATCGGTCTTTGCCTGGCACGACCGGATGACGGCCTTCTGAAATGGAAAAGAAGGCGTGGCGGTGATATCGATTCCTTGGGAAACCACGCGTATATGTTTATCCGGCTGCCCAAGACGGGCATAGCCAAATTCCTCTGGGCCACGCCGCTATTCGCCGTCGAAGGAAACAAATTGACTCTCCACCTTGGCTTGCCGGACGGGCCAAGCGATGAGGAAGTCGCCAACCGCTATCATGAAATGGTATTTGGCGGGCTGCACAAAATTTATCTCTATTGCGCCAAAAGCTCGGGCGAACAGTTTCTCGAAACCTTGCGCAGTCGCTACGCCAATTTGCAGACCCTGCCCATTGTGGAAAGGATTTCATCCAGCTGAGCAATTTCCAGGACTGAACTGAATACCGCGCTTCACGCCTGACTATTGACCCTATCCCACTGGGAGGACTCTTTATGGAAAGCGATGTCTCGGAAATACGCACGTCGACGGCGGGTAATCGAAAAAAATGGACCCTGGCCGCCTACAAATATATTGCAAGAAAAAGACTCGCCCGAAAGGCAGAGATCGACTTGAAAAGCGTCGCTGCAAAAAGCTGGGATATTGCGCCGGGCGAGACATCGCATGCGCCGTCGGCGTTCTTCCTGCCCAATCAACTGGAACGCGTGACAGGATGGGAGGCGAAGCGCTTTTATCCTTTTGAGCACCCCGCTCGCACAATGAATGGGCTGGGCCGCGTAGAACAAGGCCCGACACGCGGCTACTTGATCAAGGATGTCTGGCTGATCGATGGTGCGCTCTACAAGGACAATGCCAGTCTCTGGGTGTCTCTCAAACCGAGTAGGTTTCCGCGAATTTCCGTGGAACACGAATTCGATCGCGCAGCCGTCTACTGCACGCAAAATGGCAATACATGGTTCGGTACCTGGTTGATGGAAGACTGCGTGACCTATCCATTGGCCTGCAACGAAGGCGTCCCGGTGACTACCGCGCCATCCACCCGGTTTCCCCTGTTTCCCCAAGGCCCCGCCTATGAGGACTGGCTGGGTATGAAACCGGTGCGCTCGCACAGTGCATTTTTTCGTGAGCTGGTGATTTTCGACGATATGAGCAACAACCGAAGCCGGTATTCACGTTTCCGTGCCATGGGTGAAAAACTACTGTCGCACGTGAGCCATGACGCTCACCCTGGCGTGTTCATTCTCCGGGGTAGCGGCGGTGAAGTGCGCTTTATGCGCAATGAACTTGAGCTCGCGGAACATCTGCGTCAGAACCGGGGATTTCGCATCATCGACCCTTCGAAATCCGATGTCCCAACCATAGTAGCGACCTGTGCCGGGGCGCAGACTGTGATAGGGGTCGAAGGGAGCCAGCTCGTACACGGCATCAATGTACTCCAGCCGGGTGGTTCGTTGCTGGCACTGCAGCCACCGAACCGTTTCGTCAGCTACTACAAGTACCTGACGGATCGCGACCGGCAGAATTTTGGATTTGTAGTCGGAACGCCAGAGGGCGATGGCTTCAAAATCGACATTGCAGAGGTTGAACGCACACTGGACCTGTTCCCCGCATGACGCTGGCTTGAGGGATGCCTGAAAAAGACGTCCCGAACCTGCTGCCCCCTCCCCCCAAAAACCCGCTGACCGTTATCGGTTCAGCGGATTTTTTGCTGCGTATCCCGTCGATGCATTGAGGTTGGGTAGCCACTCAGCCCCAAGCACGGATGCACCCATACACGAAAGTGTAAGAGTTCTCTGAAAATCATTCCGGAACTCCCGTTAAAGGTCCTAAGTCAAAACTGGGTGCGGCATCCTGTGCCCCTGGGAAATAAAAAATGAATAAGCAAGAAATCGCAGGCAAGGCTTCGGTTGTTGCCCATCGCTCGTGGATAAAAAAACTGGGGCCTGGCCTTATCACGGGCGCGGCGGATGATGATCCAAGCGGTATAGCGACCTATTCGCAAGCTGGCGCACAGTTTGGCTTGAATACACTCTGGACCTTGTTTTTCACCTTCCCCCTGATGGTCGGCATTCAGATCATCAGCGCCAAAATAGGCCGCGTCAGCGGGCACGGGCTCGCGACCAATATCCGCCGTCATTACCCCAGGCCTTTTTTGTTTGTCATCGTCGCGCTGTTGATGCTTGCCAACACCATCAATATTGCCGCGGACATCGCCGCGATGGGCAGTGCAATGAAACTGCTGATCGGTGGCTCCGCACATTTCTATGCGGTCGGCTTTGGCGCGATTTCACTGCTGCTGCAAGTGTTCATTCCATACAAACGCTATGTGCGGGTACTTAAATGGCTGACACTCGTGTTGCTGGCGTATGTGGGCACTGTGTTTGCCGTGCATATTCCCTGGGGCCAGGTCGCTCGCCAGACCGTATGGCCCCAGCTGTCCTGGAAGCCGGAATACATAACAATGGTGGTGGCCATTTTTGGCACCACCATCAGCCCCTATCTTTTTTTCTGGCAGGCATCGCAGGAAGTTGAAGACATGACCGCCGCCCCCGACGCCCGGCCACTGATTGATGCGCCCGACCAGGCACGAAGCAGCTTTGGTCGCATTCAAACGGACACGATCGTGGGCATGGGCTTTTCCAACATCATTGCTTTTTTCATCATGTTGACCACGGCCGTCACACTCAATATGCATGGTGTCACAGACATTCAAACATCCTCCCAGGCGGCCAGTGCCTTGCGACCGATTGCGGGGGAGTTCGCTTTTTGGTTGTTCAGTGGGGGCATCATTGGCACCGGCATGTTAGCGGTCCCTGTGCTGGCCGGCTCAGCCGCTTATGCAGTGTCCGGTACATTCAAATGGGACAATAGCCTGGCCGCCAAGCCAAAAGCGGACAAGGCGTTTTACGGCATTATCAGCGCGGCAACCTTGTTGGGTGTCGTGATCTGCTTTGCGCCGATTGACCCCATTAAAGCGTTGTTCTGGAGCGCCGTAATCAATTGTGTGATCGCGGTACCTATCATGTTCATCATGATGTTGATGGCGTCGCGCAAAGACATCATGGGCACGTTCGTCATTCACCCTGGGCTGCGAACATTGGGCTGGTGCTGTTCGATCGCAATGGCGCTTGTCGTGATCGCGATGTTCTGGGGCTTCATGGCGATGTAGAGCACTTTCCCGGCGATACCCCATTCGCCGATTCAGGAGACCACCATGTTCAGCAAACTCGACCAGCAATGCATCGACACCCTGCGCTTCCTGTCGGTGGACATGGTGCAAAAGGCCGACAGCGGCCACCCCGGCTTGCCGCTCGGCGCCGCACCGATGGCCTATGTGCTGTGGACACGTTGGCTCACATTCAACCCGCGCAACCCACAGTGGCCTGACCGCGACCGTTTCGTACTCTCTGCCGGGCACGGCTCGGCGCTGCTCTACAGCCTGCTGCACCTCAGCGGCTACGAGCTTACGCTGGAGGAGATAAAGCGCTTCCGCCAATGGGGCAGCAAGACGCCGGGACATCCCGAGCGCGGGCACACGCCCGGCGTAGAAACCACCACGGGTCCTCTTGGCCAGGGCCTGGCCAACGCTGTCGGCATGGCCCTGGCCGAGGCGCAACTGGCCGCGTGCTACAACCGTCCCGGTCACGTGGCCGTCGACCACCATACCTACGCACTCGTCAGTGATGGCGACCTGATGGAGGGCGTGGCGAGCGAAGCCGCCTCGCTCGCCGGCCACTTGGGGCTGGGCAAGCTCACCTGCCTGTACGACGACAACTCGGTCACCCTGGCTGCCGGAACCGCCATGACATTCTCCGAAGACCGCGCGCTGCGCTTCGAAGCCTATGGCTGGCATACGATATCGGTGGCGGATGGCAATGACCTCACGCAGATAAATGCCGCACTGCAGGCGGCACGGGAACACACTGCGCGGCCGTCGTTAATTCTGGTTCGTACGCACATCGGTTACGGCTCACCCGAGCAAGACACCTTCAAGGCACACGGCTCACCGCTCGGTGTGGATGACGTGCGCAAGACCAAGGAGAAGCTGGGCTGGCCAACCGACCCAGACTTCCTGATACCCGACGCGGCGTTGGCGCATTTTCGCAAGGCCGTGGAACACGGGGCACAGAACGAGACCGCCTGGCGCGTGCGCATGGACGCCTACACCAAGGCCTTTCCAGAGCTCTCCCGCGAATTGGAGCAGCGCTTGAACGACGAACTGCCGTCGGGCTGGGATGCAGACATTCCGGTGTTTCCCACCGATGCCAAGGGGTTGGCCACACGCGACGCCGGCGCCAAGGTGATCAATGCCATCGCGCCCCGGCTGCCAGCACTGAGCGGAGGCTCCGCCGACCTCGACCCCTCGACGAAAACAGCGCTCAAGGGCCTCGGCGACTTCAACCCGCCACTCACCACGGGCACGGACCGGCAAGGCTCCGACGTTGGCGGCTGGAGCCGGGCGGGTCGTAACCTGCACTTCGGCGTGCGCGAGCATGCGATGGGCGCCATCGTCAACGGTCTTGCCGCACACGGCGGCTTCATTGCCTATGGTGCGACCTTCTTGATCTTCTCCGACTACATGCGCCCACCGCTACGCCTTGCGGCACTGATGGGCCTGCATGTGGTGCATGTGTTCACCCACGACAGCCTCGCGCTCGGCGAGGACGGTCCTACCCATCAGCCTGTCGAACAACTGGCGAGCCTGCGCGCCATCCCGAACCTGATTGTGATCCGCCCCGCCGACGCGAATGAAACCGCGGTCGCCTGGCAGGTTGCATTGACCACCCGTGACCGCCCTGTGCTACTGGTCTTGACCCGGCAAGCGTTGCCAACCCTGGATCGCAACCACTACGCCACGGCAGAGGGGTTGCGCCGTGGCGCCTATGTGCTCAGCGACGCGGCGAACAACAAGCCCGAGCTGATCCTGCTCGCAAGCGGCTCGGAAGTCGCCTTGATCCTGGCGGCGGGTAAACGCCTGGAGGGCGAAGGCATCGCCGTGCGCTGTGTCTCGATGCCGAGTTGGGAGTTGTTCGAGGCTTTGCCGCAGGCCGAGCGCGACGCCGTACTGCCGCCTTCGGTCGGCGCGCGACTGGCGGTCGAGTTGGGGGTGCGGCAAGGCTGGGAACGCTACATTGGCGCTGGTGGTGACATGCTTGGGGTGGAACGTTTCGGCGCCTCGGCACCGGCCGACGTCTTGCTGCGCGAATACGGCTTCACCATCGACAATGTCTGCGTGCGCGCCAAGGCGCTGCTGACACGGTCGTAGGGTGTTTCTCAGCGCTCCATCCAACGCGCCAGCCGTAGCCTGACCCGCGACGGCAGGCGCGTACGATTGTAGGCGTCGGCGGCCTTGCAAATCGCCTCCGCCTGCGTGGGATAAGCGTGAAGCACCAGGGCGATGTACGCAGGCCAACCCCGGCGACGATGGCCAGGGTGATTTCGTTGATCAACTCACCCGCATGCCGAGCGACGATGGTGGCACCGAGAATCCGATCCGCACGCTGAATGATTTAGCCAATCTGTTGCATCGACCGGTTGAATCCACAGTTGATTGCAGCCCTTGACGACAGGCAGAAATCGGCCAGGAACGGTCACTCACAAATGATCAATGTCGGTCATTTAGTTTTATCTACGTAACCTGTGGCACGCCCGGCTTCACAACGAAATTTGATCGAGAGAGCGTCACCGCTATCCCAGCAGTGCGTGTTTGAGCACCGAGTCGGTCGTGGTCTGATAGTGACTGGACAGCAGTTCGCAAGCCTTGTCTATGTCTTTGGCAAGCGCAGCATCCATCAACTGACGGTGTTCGTTGGGCACATCACGTGCGCTGCTGTCGGCATAGTGCATCGACAGAAAACGATAGCGCGCTGTCTGGTCTCGCAGTGACGAGCACAGCCGCAGTAATGTCGGTGAATTGCAGCCGGAGATCAGCGCCTGATGGAATACTTCGTGAGCTTTTTCCCACTCGGGTTTTAGCAGTCGCTCCGGGCCTTCGACGATGGTCAGGCGATCCAATCGGTGGTGAGCGGCAAGAACACGACTCTCCCACTCCACATCACCCTGACGAATCGAATCGGCAAGCGCCTTACATTCAATGTGCAATCGCGCAGCAGTGATGTCGGCGATTTCTGCTGCGGAGATACGGCCGACACTGAAACCTTTCTGATCGGCGGCAGATACGAAGCCACTGCTGGCCAAGCGCGACAAGGCTTCACGCAGCGGAATCACACCGACATCGTAGGCTTCGGACAATTCCTTGAGACGCAGGCGACTGCCCGGAGCCAATTGGCCATTGATGATGTCCTGGCGGATCCGTTCTTCCAGCTGCGAAGCCATGGTGCGCTTTTCGGTGGGCTCGGCCGATTGCCAGTTGATCAAAGGGGAATTCAAGGTCGACTCCATTTTTCGCTTGTCTGCGCGAATCATACACAGAATGAATAATTTCTCACATCATCTGAAATATATATTTTTTTGTTGACGGTATATTTTTTTGGCTCTAGCTTTGTAACACGCAGTCGGTACTGCCCTTCACCACCGGCGCCCATCAAGTCAACAAGAGAAACCCGTCATGCGCTACGTCCGCTTCCTCAATCAAGGTCAACCTGTTCTGGGTGTCGTTACTGCCGACGGCGTACGCGTACTAGGAACCGAAACGCTTGAGTCGTTGTTGGCGCGAGGTGTCGATCTGACCACTCATGCCCAAGGTGCCAATGGCGCTATCGTCGAAATCGCCGAAGACGCTTACCTGCCATTGATGGAACGTCCGACCAAAATCGTTTGCGTCGGCCTGAACTACGCCGATCACACCAAAGAGTCCCCTTACGCTCAACCGACCTACCCCACCCTGTTCCCTCGCTGGAACTCCAGCCTGACAGCCCATAACAAACCGCTGATTCGTCCGCGCATCTCCGACACCCTCGACTACGAAGGTGAAATGGCTGTGGTTCTGAAAAGCGGCGGTCGTCATATCCGCAAGGAAGACGCACTCGATCACGTCGCTGGTTATGCGCTGTTCAACGAAGGCTCGGTACGCGATTACCAGTTCATCTCGCCGCAGTGGACCGTCGGTAAAAACTTCGATGACACGGGTGCGTTCGGGCCGGTGCTAGTGACTGCCGATGAGTTGCCAGCGGGTGGCAAAGGTTTGTTGCTTGAGACACGCGTCAACGGCAAGGTTGTACAATCGGCCAACACCACAGACATGCTATTCGACGTCGCCACCATCATCTCTACGTTAAGTGAAGCGGTCACTCTCGAAGCAGGCGACGTGATTGTCAGTGGCACCCCGGCTGGCGTTGGTTTTGGCATGAATCCCAAGGTTTATCTGAAAGCAGGCGATGTGGTCGAAGTATCGATCGAGGGCATCGGCAAACTGGTCAACCCGGTTGTCGACGAAGTCTGATACAGACACGGCTTCGAACTCGGCGCAGGGCCGACCTCGCCCCTGCGCCCCACTACAAGAATAATTAAATGGAGGCAATCATGAGCGTTTCCCATGGTGTGCATTCAATCGATCATTACGCGCTGAACGTCCCGTCTCTGGACGAAGCCTGCCAATTCTTCGAAAGCTTCGGCCTCGACGTTCTCCGTGAACAGGACCAGCTTCTCTTGCGAGCAGCTGACGGCCACGTCTGGGCAAAAATTTTCCCTGCGGCCTCCAAGTCCCTCGCCTATCTGAGTTTCAACTGCTACGAGCAGGATTACGCTGCCTTGCGCCAGCAGATCGAAACCGCTGGCGGGCTGTTCGAAGATCGTCCCGAAGCCGGAATCTGGTTTCGCGACCCGGACGGCAACCTGTTGCACGTGAAGGTCGGCGAAAAAACCATGCCCGATCAAAAGTCCGACCACCACAACAGCATCACCCCGTCCAACAGCCGCGGCGCGACCACCCGCGACGCCATGGCGCAGGTCCGCCCTCGCCGCTTGTCCCATGTCCTGTTGTTTACTCCCGATGTGCTTGGCGCGCTGCACTTTTACCAACAGGCCCTGGGCTTGAAGCTCTCCGACAAGTCGATGGACATTATCGCCTTCAGCCACGCCGCCCACGGTTGCGACCATCATCTGGTGGCGTTCGCCAAGAGCAGCGCCAAGGGCTGGCATCATGCGGCATGGGAAGTCGACAGCATTGATGAAGTTGGCGCGGGCGCTTCGCAAATGGCAGCGGCGGGACACGTGAAAGGCTGGGGCACGGGCCGTCATTGCCTGGGTTCGAACTACTTTCATTACGTGCAGGATCCGTGGGGTTCGTTCTGCGAGTACTCGGCAGACATGGACTACATCTCCGAAGGCAGCGAATGGCCTGCCGGCGATTATCCCCCGGAAAACTCACTGTACCTCTGGGGCCCGGACGTGCCGGACAACTTCATTTTCAACACTGAAGCGGACACCCCGGCACCTGCCTGAGTCGCCTGCCGCTTATTGTTTAAAAAAACTGGAATTCCTGCATTGCGCGAGCCTCCCCGGTTCGCGCAACAGGCCCGGCCATGTCCGGAAATCATTGCGAAGTACACGAGGCACAGATCATGAACCAGCACACTACAGTCGATGTCGCCATTGCCGGTTACGGCCCCGTGGGCCAGACCCTGGCCATTCTATTGGGCCAAATGGGTTATTCAGTCGCCGTCTTCGAACGCTGGCCAGCGCTTTACCCGCTCCCGCGGGCAGTATTTTACGATCATGAGATTCGCCGCATTTTCCTTTCCATGGGCCTTGGCGAAGAACTGGCGAAAATCTCCCAGCCGTCGGCACGCTACCAGTGGTTCAACGCTGACTGGAAAGTCCTGGTAGAGATCGATTGGTCGGCTGAATCCATCAGTGATGGGCCGTTCGGTTACCTGTTCAATCAGCCATCGCTGGAAGCCGCACTGGACCGCAAAGCCAAGAGCATCGGCAACGTGCAGGTCCATCAGGGCTGGGAAGCAACTGCGCTGAAACAAGACACCCAAGGCTGCGATATGGTTCTCAATCGGGTCATCCGCGAAGACGGCAAGTTTTCACTCGGTGAAGAGCAGCAAAGTGTCCGGGCTCGTTATGTGATCGGTGCCGACGGCGCCAACAGCTTCGTGCGCCAGTCGCTGGGAGTTGAATGGCAGGATCTGGGCTTTCAGGAAGACTGGCTGGTGGTCGACTTGCAACCCAAACCCGGTGTGCAACTGGATGTGCCGGACATCGGCCAATGGTGCAACCCCGAACGACCGACCACCATGGTCCCTGGCGGCCCCGGTTATCGCCGCTGGGAATTCATGCGCCTGCCCCATGAAACCATCGAAGACTTGCAAGACACCGACAAGGTCTGGTCGCTGCTGTCGCGCTGGGTGACGCCGGACACCGCTGACCTGGTGCGCCACGCGGTCTATCAGTTCCGTTCACGTATTGCCTCGAACTGGCACAGCGGTCGGGTCATGCTGGCCGGCGACGCGGCCCACGTGATGCCACCGTTCATGGGCCAAGGCATGTGCTCGGGGATCCGGGATGCATGGAACCTGTCCTGGCGTCTCGATTTGCTGCTCCGCGGTTTGGCTGACGACAGCCTGTTGGACAGCTACACGCTGGAGCGCAAACCGCAGATCCGCGCCGTCATCGAAGCGTCCATGGCCATGGGTAAAGTCGTTTGCGTATCGGACCCGGCGAAGGCCGCCGAGCGCGATGCAGCCTATTTGAGCGGCAACGTAGCACCACTGCCGCCGTTCCCGGGTTTAACCGATGGTCTATTGCAGAAGGATGGCCAATTGCGCGGCATTCTTGGGGTTCACGGCTCGATCGAAATCGGTGGCAAGGTCAGCCGCTATGACGAAGTTATTGGACGCGGTTTCCACCTGCTTGTCCGAGGTAACCAGGATCCTCTGGCATCGCTCACGCCTGAACAGCAGAGCTTCATCCATGACTACGATCTGAAAGTCGTTCGACTCGCAGAAACGGCTGACAGCAGCAAAGGCATCTATCGCGACGTCTCTGGCAAATACTTGCGCTTCATGGCCGAGGCCGGACTCAAAGCTCTTATCGTGCGCCCCGACTACTACTGCTATGGCGGCGTTGCAGAGCTGTCTGCGCTACCCAAATTGCTCAACTCCCTGCGCGAACAATTGCAACAAAGCAGCCAACCCCACGTCGTTAATGGTGGAAAGGCCCGCCACGCCTGAGACGATTTTCCGGTGGCATGGACGCCCCGCCCCTAAAACTCTGACAAAAAAAACAAGAGACAGATAATGATCAACATCAAGGTGAAAACGCTTGGTGCGGTTCTGGCCGCCTTCGCAACGCTCAACACACACGCAGCCGAATCCCCTGAAACGGGTGAAGGCACACTGTTTCGTAGCCTGTTTGGGGACACGCTGGAAAAGGATTACGGGATTCAGGTCTCTGGCCTTTTTGACGTCGCTTACTCTCGCAATAATCGTTCGACACACGATGAGCGTCAGGGTGGGTTGAGCAATCTCCCGGTGGTTGGTTTCGCGGACGAGGGCCTGGAATGGGGTAGCTTGCATCTGTTCGTCGACAAGCCACTGAAGGGCACCATGGTACCACGTATCACGCCGTTGCCAGGTCCTGCGCCGAGCGAAGCATCCTTCGGCTTTACCTTCGAAATGAACTACGGGCGTAATGCGCAGTTCGCCCGCACCGCGGGTTGGGACCAGTACTGGGACGTTAACGCTCCTGGTGATAACAACCTCGCCAAGGCCCAGAGCGACAAGCAGAAGTTCCTTGCCATTCCCAACATCGCCGCCACCGCCTACCTGCCTTACGGCCCTGGTATCACTGCCATGGCCGGTATATTCGGCCCAGCCATGGGCTATGAGATACCGCCCAACATCCGTGCTGCGCGCAATCAATTTGCCAGCAAGACTTACGCCTTCGTCAGCGAGCCGGGAACCGTAAGTGGCGTGCTGCTCGGCACCCGATTGTACAACGGCGAATCGTCGATTCTCGGCGCCGAATTGGGCGTCGTCCAGGGTTGGGACAACCTGAGCGATAACAACCACCAGAAGTCGATTATGGGGGCCTTGCGTTGGCGTACTGCGGACATGCAGACCTGGGTGGACTATGAATTCATCGTAGGGGATGAACAGAACGACAGCTTCAGCGATGTGCAGGCTCCAACGTCGCGCTTGGTGTCGCCAGAGGGTCAGTTAAAGCAACAACACTCGCTCAACGGCTGGCATCGTTTCGACTCAAACTGGTCGATGGGCGCCGAGCTGGTTTATGGCCGTCAGAACGGTGACGGCAAGGCCACAACCATCGACATCATCAACGGTCCTGGTTTCGATGGCGCCCATTGGTGGGGTGCCAATGCGGTGCTCACCTACCAGCAACGCCCGGACCTCTCCTACTCGGTGCGAGCCGAACATTTTGCCGATCCCGACGGGTTCATCCTGCTGCCGGTATCTACCGCTCGCGGCAATTTCAATGCCCTCACTGCAGGCCTGCGCTATGACCTGAACAAGTACATCTCGTTGCGCCCTGAAGTGCGTTACGACGTGTTTGATGGCAATGCCGACGATCACCCGTTTGGCGCGGGTCGCTACAACACGCAGCTGACCGGCCTAGTTGAAGCGCTGTTTTATTTCTAAGACCTTGGCGGCCGGGCTTGCATACGGCCGCTAACCCTCAACTTCATCCGAGTAACAACCATGAACAACAATAAGCATGCGTGGGATGTGCGTTACGAATTCAAAGCGGTAGCCCTGCTGGCCTTGGGCTTCGGCCTCGTGGGCCTGGACCGGTTTATCATCCTGCCGCTTTTCCCGGTGATGATGAAAGACCTGGGCCTGAACTATCAGGATCTGGGCAACGTGACGGCGATACTGGGCTTGGCCTGGGGCATTTCCTCGATCTTCATGGGGCGGCTGTCCGATCGCATCGGTCGACGCAAAGTGCTGATTCCGGCCGTGCTGGTGTTTTCGCTGCTCGCAGGCCTTTCCGGTTTGGCGACTGGCATCGGCGGGTTGATGCTGATTCGCGCGATCATGGGCATTTCCGAAGGCGCTTTCACCCCAACAGCCCTGGCGGCCACGGCAGAGTCATCGCATCCTCGCCGGCGCGGGATGAACATCGGCATTCAGCAGGCGTTTTTCCCGATCCTCGGCTTGGGTCTCGCGCCCATACTCGCCACACAGCTGTTGCTCGTCGTGCCTTCATGGCGCTGGGTGTTCGCAATCGTTTCGCTGCCGGGTTTCCTGCTGGCATTGGCGATGTACCGTTACTTGCGGGAAACGCGCGCAGCCACTCCGAAAAAAGCCGAAGCAAGTGCCGCAGTGGATCACCCGCGCTGGCTGGATGCCCTGCGCTATCGCAACGTACTGCTGAACATCGTCGGCATGTTCTGCATGCTGACCTGCCTGTTCGTGATCAGCGTGATGATGCCTAACTACCTGATGGACTATTTGCACCTGGAAGTGCAGCAGATGGGCTTCGTCATGTCGGCTATCGGCCTGGGTGGTTTTCTCGGGCAATTAATCATGCCTGCTGTGTCAGACCGCATCGGCCGTAAACCGGTAGTGCTCATTTCGTTCGTCGCCACCGGCGCATTTCTTTGGTTGCTGATGGGCACTGGTGCCGAGCCGGTCAAGTTGTTCGCGCTACTGTTTCTGACGATTTTCTTCAACTTCAGCATGATCTGCATGACGGTCGGGCCACTCACCAGTGAATCGGTGCCGGCCGAGCTGACGTCTACCGCTACCGGGTTGGTGGTGGGCATTGGTGAGATTTTTGGCGGCGGTGTCGCGCCGGCTATCGCGGGTTATATCGCACAGCATCACGGAATCGAAAACACGATGTATCTGGCACTCGGCGCGGTGGTGGTCGGGTTACTGGTCGCGACCTGTTTACGTGAAACCGCACCCGCCAGATTGGCCGAGCCTGGGGTCGAAGGCATCGACAGCGTTTAACAAAATTCACTCTCCACCCGGGGAGCGACAGGAGGTCGGGATGGGATTGTTTGTTCGCAAGAACAGCTCTCCCGCGCCACGCACACGATGAGCGTGCCAGCGCCAGGCGCCACGATCGCCCGGCGCTGATTTATCCCTTGAGCGTTTCATCGAAGTAAGGCGCCGGCCACAAGCCGGCGCCGTCTCATCTGATGTTCGCTAAGACAGCGGCAAAAAAACAAAGCGTCCATCAATGCGCACGCTGCGATCCCCTTCTTTGAGGACAAATCCGTTGTTTTTCAGAAAAATGAAGTTGGCACCGCGCTCAATTTTCGGCTTTGGTTTGATTGGCTTGGTCGTCCTGCTGCTTGGCCTGTTCTCATTGAGTATGGTCAAGCAAATGAGTGTGCAGTCCGAAGCCATCAGAGAAGTCTGGGTCCCCGCAATCATCCGGCTTGCAGCGTTGAACACAACGGAGGATCGAGCCGGAATAATGACCTTCAGGATGGTGGTTCTACAGGACCCCTCTGCCTTGGCCGCCAATCAGACAGCGTTGAAGCAAGTACTCGAAAGCGTTCGACAGCAGCAAGATGATTTTGCCGCGCACCTGCACGAAAAGTCGGAGCAGGAAATCTTCGAACGCTACCTTCAGGCCTACAAGGCTTTCAGTCATGAGCGACTCGAAGTCATCCGGCTCGCAGCAGGTGGGCAAACGGCATCGGCTATCGAGATACTGAACGGCCCCATCGATAAATTTGCCATGGAACTGGCCGTCAGCTCGGGGCAGCTGCTGGATTTTTATCTGAAGCATTACCATCAGGCGGCTGAAAACGAACAGCAGACACGTGATCGTGTCGTGACGGGGGTCATTGCGGCAATGGCACTGGCCGCCCTGTTGACTGTGCTGCTGGCGACGCTCTACACCAGAAGTATTAACCAGCCACTGCTCGACGCTCTTAAGGTAGCGGAGAACATTGCGCAAGGTGATTTGACCTCTTCAATCGACGATACGGGGAACGATGAGCCAGCCTTATTGCTTCGAGCATTGAGGGCCATGCAGGGCAATCTTCACGACACCGTTCTGCGTATAACGGACTCTTCCACCCTGCTGGCTTCGTCCTCGCAGCAGTTTCATTCAGTGATAGCGATCGCTACGAGCGGGCTTCAGGAACAGAACAGGGAAATCGAGCAAGCCGCCACCGCCGTGAATGAAATGACCGCTGCGGTCGATGAAGTCGCGAGAAATGCATCGGCAACGGCACACGCTTCACGAACCACGGATGTCGCGGCACAAACTGGTAAAGCTCGTGTCGTCGAAACACTTGAGTCGCTCTCACTATTAGCAGAGCGCATTTCCATTACCGCAGATCGCGTAGAAGCACTTGCAAGCAGCGTGTCCGGCATTAACCGGGTGCTTGAGGTAATACGGTCTATTGCCGAGCAGACTAACCTCCTCGCGCTTAATGCGGCCATTGAAGCCGCCCGGGCGGGGGAAGCAGGTAGAGGTTTTGCTGTCGTCGCCGAGGAAGTGCGGGCATTAGCTTTTCGGACGCAACAATCTACGGGTGAGATTGAACTGATGGTCAGCGAGCTAAGCAGCGTGGCGGCGCACACATTGTCGTCCATGCAACTGAGCACGGATCGTGTCCACTCAACCTTAGGCCTTGCTCAAGAGGCGGATTCGGCATTGCAACAGGTAACCATTGCAGTCGAGTCAATCAGTCAAATGAACATCGTCATCGCCAGTGCGTCGGAGCAGCAAGCCCAAGTCTCTCGGGAAATTGACCGGAGCTTGATCAGCATTCGTGATCTGTCGGTGCAAACCTCGGCGGGCGCGGTACAGATTCATTCGACCAGCGAAGAACTGTCGCTCCTGGCCACGGGCCTGCGCGGTCACATCAACAAGTTTCGCCTCTAGCTCGGGCGTTCAGCATTCTTTGCGCGAGGTTTTATACATGATCGAATTCCACCAAGTCACCGCGTACCAACAACAGACACGGGGGCTCAATCGGTTGTCGTTGAAGATTGAGCCGCACGAGCGCGTGGCAATCCTGGGCCCCAACGGCGCGGGTAAAAGCACCCTGCTTAAACTGATAAACCGGGAGCTGTATCCCGTTGTGCAGGAAGGCAGCTACCTGAAGCTTTTTGACAGCGAAACCATTCATCTTTGGCAGTTGCGGGACAGGATCGGTTTTGTTTCGCACGACCTGCAAGAGAACTACACGCCCTATACCACGGCATTAGAGGTTGTCGTTTCCGGGTTTTTCGGTGCGATTGGCAGTCATGAACACTTTCAACCGACGAATATCCAGGTCGATCAGGCGCGGGCAATGATGACCAGACTCGGAATTGCGCAGGATGAGGCCTGCATGTTTCAGCGCCTTTCCACCGGCCAGAAGCGGCGTCTCCTGCTCGCCCGAGCACTTGTTCATCATCCCGAGGCGTTGATTTTCGATGAGCCCGCCAATGGCCTGGACATGGGCGCCAGCCTGGCCATGCTGACGCTGTTGCGCAGCTTTTGCAGTGAGAACCGGTCATTGATCATCACCACTCACCACGTTGACGAGATCATTCCCGAAATTGACCGCGTGGTGCTGATCAACCGAGGACAAATTATTGCTGACGGCCCAAAACCCGAAATTCTCACGAGTAAAAACTTGTCGGAGCTGTATCAGACCAGGCTACAAATCACCGAGAACAACGGTTGGTATCGCTGCTGGCACGATTGAGGCTGCCGTTCAAATCAAGGCGAATCAGTGGGGGGGCTCGCCGGGTCACCCGCAGCCGATGCCACTCCCGCCTGCAGGTAGACCTTGGAAAACGCCACGGCCTCCTGCGCCGGGGTGTTCGCCACACCGAAACCGCGCAGCACCATCAAAATGACCGCGTCGATATAAACCTCCGGGTCGTCCACCTTGCGCTGGGTCATGCTGCGAACCCCTTCCAGCGTCGCGCCGATCAGAGCATCGACGCCTGCCTGCATCGAGGGCAGTTCTAGCAAGCCTGCGCCTCGTCCCGCCTCCAGGTCGGCGAATACGTACTTCAGCAGGATCGACTCGTGCTGCACTAACTCGGCCCTCAGGAAAAACGCCGCCCAGCGACGGTCGGTATGTGCACGAAGCAGAAAAAGCCGCATCGCCGTGCTGATGCGCTCCAACGGATGAGTCAGCACGTCATACACGGGCAGGATGTGCAGGGTCATGCCGTCGGTGGCTTCCTGGCCTATGGCAGCCAATGCCTCCTCCAGTGAAGCAAAGTGTTTGTAGAACGCTCCTCGGGAAATCTGCGCCACCCGGGCAACATCCTCGATGCTGACTGAAACCTTCGTAGGGTCGGCTAGCAAGTCCATGGTCGCCGAAAGTATTCGAGCGCGCATCGCATCACGTTTGCGCCGAGCGGTCACGGTTCGGTGATCCGGCGGTGCGTCCATGTCCGCTCTCACTGTGGCCGGACTTTCCATTTGCGTTATGCCTTTTTGCATCAAATCGCCCACTCGCCCAGATGAATATATATCTTGACTGCAAAAATATATTTTAATTAATATCGAATTCGTCACCGTGACGGATTCGTCACTATTGTGTCACATGCCCATCCAAATAATCCCAATAACAGGAAAAGCCATGAATTCCGTCCTCCAAAATGCGGTTGTCGACGCCCAGATCGATAGCAGCGACCTTATTGCCCGCGCCAGCGGTTTGGTCGAGACCTTGCGCTCGCGTACCCGTGAAGTCGATGAACTGGCCCGTCTGCCCGAAAACACTGTGGCCGACCTCGACGCCATCGGCGCCTTTGACCTGATGATTCCACGCCAGCATGGCGGCCTGCAAACCAGCGTCAGAACCTACATGGAAATGGTCAGCGAAATTGGCCGTGGAGATGCCTCGGCCGGCTGGGCCTGCGCGCTGATCAATATTTGTAACTGGATGGTCGCAACCCTTTATCCCAAAGCGGTCAGCGACCCCATCTTCGCCAGCGGCGGCAAGGTGCGTAGCAGCGGTGTGCTGTCGCCACGCAAAGCCAAGGTCAAGCGCCAGGCAGGCGGCATTCTTATCGAAGAAGGCCTGTGGGGATTCAACAGCGGCGTGTACCACGCACAGTGGGACCTGCTGGGGATTCCGATCGTCAACGAAGCGGGTGAAACCGTGGACCAGGGGCTGGCGCTCATCCCGATCCAGGACATCACCCTGCTGCACGATTGGGACACCATGGCACTGCGCGGTAGCGGCAGTACCTCGGTATCGGTAAAAAATCTGTTCGTACCCGATGAGCGCATCGCTTCGGTGTCCAAAGCCATCGCCGGCGATTACGCGTCCACACACCTGCAAGGTGAAGCGCTTTATCGTGGCGCGTTCATCCCGCTGCTGGCAATCATCCTGGTGTTTCCGGCCTTGGGCATCGCCAAGGCAGCACTGGAAACTTTTCTCGCCAAACTGCCCGGCCGCGGCATTCAGTACACCTGGTACAGCCAACAGGACGAGGCTGCAGTGACCCACCTGCAGGTAGGTGAGGCCTCGGCCAAGTTCGATGCTGCACGCCTGGTGGTGGAGCGCTGCGTGGACGAAATCGACACCTGTGCCGCTCGCGGCTTGGCCATGGACCGACAAACTCGCGCGCGCATCCGTCGCGACACCGGATATGCCAGTCAGTTGATCTGGGAAGGCGTCGACCTGCTGGCCACGGCCAGCGGCGGTTCCCTGGCGGGTACTTCCAACCCGTTCAACCGCCTGTGGCGCGACGCCAGAGTGGCCAATCTGCACGGTGTGGTGTGTACCTCGACCAACCTGGAACTGTTTGGGCGAATCCTGTGTGGCAAAGAGGCCAATACACCTCTGGTGTAATGCACGATTCAGGCAGCGGCCACGCGCACTGGCCGCTCGGCAAACGAATGGAGAATGACAATGAATAATGCACACAATGACGCTGCCAAATTTCGCCGCGTGATGGGCCGCTTTGCCACGGGTGTAACAGTGGTGACCTACGAACGGGAAAACCAACCGGCAGGTATGACGGCCAATGCGTTCCTGTCGGTGTCACTGGAGCCGCAACTGATCCTGGTGTCGATCAAGAACGAGTCACGCTTTTGCAACCACATCAAGCAAGGCGACTGTTACGGCGTGAACTTTTTGACCGAACAACAGGAACACCTTAGCGGCCACTTCGCCGGGCGTGCCGTGGAGGGACTGGACGTGGCCATGAACAAGGTTCAGGGCGTGCCAATCATCGAGGGCAGCCTGGCCCACATTGTTGCTCGGGTAGTCCAGATCCATGCGGCTGGCGACCACCAACTGTACATCGCTGAGGTGGTCGAGCTTGTCGAAGCAGAACAGGCGCGACCGCTACTGTTCTTCTCTGGCCAATACGGCAAGTTGAACGCGGCTTGAGGCCGGGAGGGTCGACGGCGAGCCGGCTTCATTGCCCCCGCGCCAACGATCACAACGTTGCTGGCGCCACTGCGCCTTGATGTGCAACCCTCAGAAATGCGCGCACCGCACCGCCGGTTTCGTTGACGCGGCTGATGAGCAGCAAGTCGGTGTGAGGTTCTACGTCGTCGAATGTTCGGTAGGTCAGGCCCGGAATGCTGACCTGCATCAACGGCGCAGGCACCATCGCGACCCCCATGCCGGAAGCAACCAGCGCGAGCACGCTTAACGTGCTGGTTGTCCGTTGAACCTTCGGCTCGCGCCCCAATGCCTTGCGCAGCCTGGCCAGCATGTATTCATCTGCGCCGTGATCGGCATAAATGATCAACGACTCCGCGCCCAGCATCGGCACGCGCAACGTTGGCTGGTTCGCCAACGGGTGGTCTTCGGGCAATGCAACCACTAAGGGCCAAGTGCCGATGCGCGCGAATAACAAGGCACTGTCGAGGGCCTGACCGCCGTGACTCGGCGCATAACCCAAGTCCAATTGACCGCTCTGAATGGCTTCGACCTGTAGCTGCGGCGCCAGCTCGCGGAGGATGACTTCCGCGTCCGGATAAGCTGCGCGAAAGGCGCGAACGTCAGCCATCAACCGGCCGCTGAACACGGCGTTGCCGGCGAAGCCGATTCGCACGCAGCCCATCTCTCCTCGTAGCGAGCGCTGTACCACACGCTGGGCGTGCGCCGCCTGATCGAGGGTGCGCTGTGCTTCGGCACGCAACAACACACCGGCTTCCGTGAGTTCCACGCGACGACTCGTGCGCAAGAACAAAGGACCACCGAGTTCCTCCTCCAGGGCGCGGATCTGCATGCTCAACGCGGACTGAACAATGTGCAGGCGCTGAGCTGCCCGGCCGAAATGCCCTTCCTCTGCGACAGCAAGGAAATAACGCAAATGACGCAAATCCATGAGTGTTTTTACCCATCAGAATTAGTGATCGATCCTTCATATCAATCTATTTGAAGTTATCTGTCCAGGGGAAGATGCTGACGCTAACACCCCACCACCCGCCAAGGACACCGCATGCAGACTTACCTGGAAGACCGCCTCCAAATTACCGACCTGATTACCGGCTGGATCCATCGCGATTTAGGCCAATGGGATCAACTGGCCGACCTTGCCCACCCTGACGGGACCATAGAAGTCACTTGGTTTGAAGGACCGTTTGCCGAGTTCGTCGAAGGTTCAAAGCGCATGGGCAAGTCCGACTTGCGCACCAAACACCTGATCGGCACGCCAGTGGTCACCATCAATGGCAGCAAGGCCATCGTTGAAACCAACGCGGTAATTGTTGGCGAAAACCTCCGGTTGGATCTGGGTTGCAGCGTGCACAACCGTTTCTACGACCTTGTCGAGAAACGCCAAGGCCTGTGGAAGCTGGTCAAGCGCCAGAGCATCTATGACATGGGCGGCTTCACCTTCCCCCAAGGCCTGATCGAGATTGATCGTGAAACCGTGGCGCGCTACCCGCGCGAATACGCGCCGCTTGCCTACCTTCTGGAAAAAAGCGGCTTCCCGCTCAATCGGGTATTCGCCACCCGCGGCAGCGACCTTGAACTGACCATGCGGACCGAGGCCAGCGCGTGGCTCGCTGACTGATAACCCGCTATCGCCCACTTCACAACAGAGATTTTCCCGCACCCGGCAACCGCTTTGACCTTGCGTCCCGAACAGCACCACTACCGAAAATAATTACAACAGAGGTATTCAGTCGTGAACAATCAACTCGACATCTGCACGATAGTCGAAAGGAGTCGCTTGGGCGCCTTTCAGGTACTTGTGCTCGTACAGTGCTTCCTGTGCATGGTCGTCGATGGGTTCGACATTCAAGCCATGGCCTATGCCGCGCCCAGCCTCATCACTGAATGGGGCATTCCCAAAGCCAACCTGGGGCCGGTGTTCAGCATCAGCATGCTAGGCATGTTGATAGGTTCGCTCGCTTTGGGCTCGATAGCCGACCGTATCGGTCGCCGGCCAGTATTGGTGACCGCCTCGTTAGTGATGGCGGTTCTGATGTACTTCACCGCTCACACCACGACGGTGGACGGACTATTGGCACTGCGCTTTCTTACCGGGATCGCCATGGGTGCAATCGTGCCTAACGTCGCCACCCTGGTGACGGAATATGCCCCCCGGCACAACCGTGTGATGCTATTGACGCTGGTGTCATCGGGAATGGTCGTGGGAGGTCTCGTCGGCGGCGCCCTCGCTGCCGCACTGATTCCGCAGTATGGCTGGCAAGCAGTTTTCTATTTGGGTGCCATCGCCCCACTGTGTGTGGGTGTGCTGATGTTCTTTGCACTCCCCGAATCGCTGCAGTGGTGCGTTCTGCGCGGACGCCAACTCGACCGCGTCAGGGCCATCCTGACCCGTATAGAGCCCGGCCTTCAAATTAGCGAACAAACGACCCTGGTGATCGGTGAACCGCGCAAGAAAGGCCTGTCGCTCGCTCACTTGTTTGCCGATGGCAGGCTGCCCGGCACTTTGCTGCTGTGGCTGATCAACTTCATGAATATGCTCTGCGTGTATTTCCTCGCGTCGTGGACGCCGGTGCTGATGAGTGGCGCGGGCCATTCACCGTCGCAGGCGGTACTGGCGGGCACGTCCATGTGGCTGGGTGGCCTGGCAGGCGGCTGGCTCTTGGGCTGGTTTGTCGACCGACGCGGCTTCGGCGCCGTGCTCGTCCCCACATTCATTGTCTCTGCCGTGGCCATCGTTCTGTTCAGTCAGTACTACACCTCGATCAACCTGGCTTACGTGACCATTGCGGTCGCCGGCTTCGGCATCCTCGGCGGCCAAGCGGCACTGAACGCCATGACCTCTACCTTTTATCCGACTGCACTGCGCGCCACCGGCACTGGCTGGACGCTGGGACTCGGTCGCCTGGGGGGCATTTGTGGTCCTTTCATCGGCGCCACTCTGCTGCATCTGCAGTGGTCGACGAGTGACCTGCTGGTGGCCGCAGCCATTCCCGCCAGCATCACCGCCATCGGCATCATTGGCTTCTGGCGCCTGAATCGGACGACGGCTGTGCCAGTCACCAACTAAGCGTTCCGCACTGCGGCCAGCGGATGGCCGCATCCCGATAAAAACAAGAGAAACCCCATGAAGAACATCAACGTCAAATCGTTTGGTGCGGTTCTATTCGCCCTCGCCACGGGTCATTGCCTGGCAGGCCAACCGGCCGATGTCGGCGAAGGCACTGTGTTTCGCAGCATTTTCGGTGACTCGCTGGAGCGCGACTATGGCATCAAGGTGTCCGGCCTGCTCGACGCCGGTTACTCTCGCAACAACAACTCATCCCATGAGGATCGCGAGTCCGGACAGACCAACACCCCCGTGGCCGGTTTCGGCGACGAAGGCTTTGAACTCGGCACCCTTCACCTTTTTGCCGACAAAGCGTTGAAGGCCAATTTCATCCCCCGCGTCACGCCCTTGCCCGGCCCGGCACCCACTGACGCCTCTTTCGGCTTCACGCTCGAGGCCGCCTACGGTCGCAATGCGCAGCAGGCCCGCACTTACGGCTGGGACATGCACTGGGGCATCAACTCTCCAGGTGACGACGATCCGGATAAGGCCCGACGCGACAAACAGAACTTCCTCGCCGTACCTAACATCGCCGCCACGGCTTACCTGCCGTATGCCGGCGGCTTTACCGCAATCGCCGGCATCTTTGGATCAGGGCTCGGCTACGAAATCCCACCCAACGTGCGTGCGGCGCGCAACCCGTTTGCCAGCCGTTCCTACGCCTTTATGACCGAGTCCGGCACTGTTTCCGGGTTCCTGCTGGGCAAACGTCTGGTCAATAACTCCAGCATGTTGCTCGGCGCCGAGTTAGGCGTGATTCAGGGCCAGGGCAATCTGCGCGACAACAACGACAGCAAGGCCTTGCTGGGCGCACTACGCTGGCGTACGCCCGACATGAACACCTGGATCGACTATGAATTTCTCGTCGGTGACTCACAAAACGAGAGCCGCGACGACATACAAACACCTCGCGGTCGTCTGATTTCCAGCGACGGCCAGTTCAAGCAGCAGCACTCGCTCAATGGCTGGCATCGGTTCGATGAAAAGTGGTCAATGGGCGGGGAAATGGTCTACGGCCGTCAAGCGGGCGACGGCAAAGCCTCGACCGTCGACATCGTCACCGGTCCCGGTTTTGATGGGGCGCACTGGTGGGGCGCCAACGTGGTGTTGACCTACCAGCAACGCAAGGACTTGTCGTTCTCTGTGCGGGCGGAGCATTTCGACGACCCGGACGGCTACATTCTGTTCCCCTCCTCCACGTCACGAGGCGCGTTCAATGCGCTGACAACGGGCCTGCGCTACGACTTCAACAAGTACCTGTCGCTACGTCCGGAGCTGCGCTACGACTGGTTCAATGGTCACGACGATGCTCGCCCGTTTGGCAATGGTGATGCGCGCAACCAGCTGACCGGAACTGTGGAAGCGCTGGTGTATTTCTGAGATGTGCTACGCGCTAACGCTATGACTCCGTGACGGGATAAAAGCGTTAGTGCGGCGGTGAAGTTTTCACCTCCATGGCGACGCTTCGGCTTATGGGGTCAGCCGTCGGCGTTCATGACGGGCGGTTTTCGGCCGATTGTGTTGAAAAAGTCGGTCCTTCCAGACTGCCCGCATACTGGTTGCTGAAAACGCCTTTTTTGCGCGCAGCTGCGCGAAATCTGAGCCCTGAATCCTCTGCTCATAGCAAAGATTTCAATCTCAAGCGCGTACTTTTCTGCCGTGGAAACCATGGCCGACTTTTTCAACAGAATCGGCCAGAAGCGGTCACTCCCGACACTCATAAAGAACCCTATGCAGCCTGCCCATCACAAAGGAAGTGGCCTGTCCTGGACGACCCGTTTCATGACGAGCATCGAGGTCAGCCGTTGCACATTGGGTAACGTTGAAAGGCTCTCGTCGTAAAGTCTCTGAAAGGCTGGCAGATCCTGGGTGATTACGTGCAGCAGGTAGTCCGGTTCCCCAAACAGACGCTGGGCATCGACCACCTGGGGTATTTCGATGAGCGCCGTCTCGAACACCTCGACAGCTTGCCTGTCACCCTCCCGGAGCGTGGCAAATACCATGGCAGAAAAGTTCAGGCCGAGCGCGCCTGGATCCAGTTGCGCACGATAGCCCAGCAACACACCGGACTCCTCCAGTGCCCGAACCCGCAAGGAGCGGGTAGCACCATGACCTTCAGCGTTTTCGTTGCATTCTGGGCCGTGTCGATTCTGTTCATCATCACGCCAGGCGCAGACTGGGCCTACGCGATTTCGGCGGGATTGAAGCATCGAGTCGTCCTGCCCGCTGTGGGCGGCCTGTTATCCGGCCACTTGATTGCCACAATGATTGTTGCCGGCGGTGTTGGCACGTTGGTCGCCAACCATCCTGTGGCCTTGTCGGCGCTTACGATTGCCGGGGCCCGCTACCTGCTTTGGTTGGGCGCCAACATGCTTGCCCGCCCTTCCAGCCCCCACGCGGATGAGATTCAGCCGTCAGGCTCATGGAAGCGCTGGGCGCTCAAGGGGCTGTGCGTGAGCGGGCTGAATCCGAAAGTCCTCCTGCTGTTCCTGGCGCTCTTGCCTCAATTTGCCGACGCCACTGCTCCCTGGCCGGTGCCGATGCCGATGATTGCGCTCGGACTCGTCCACACTGTCAGTGTGGCGTGATCTACCTGCTGGTCGGATTTGGCTCGCAGGTCATTCTTCGGGCGCGCCCTGCCGCCGCTCAACAGGTCAGCCGTTTCTCAGGAGCCGCGATGATCATCATCGCGCTGGTGCTGCTGATCGAACAGATGCGCGGTTGATCCCTCTTAAGCGAGACATGCCTTTCTTTTTTAGCCGCAGCCAATTGCTGCCAGGGAGCACTTATGAAAAGCCCGAGAGAACGTGCCGCCGAAGGTCTCCAGGTGGGAGACCGGTTCACGATAGTTCGCTGTTTTACAGAGGATGATATTCGTCAGTTCGCGCAGATCTCTCGAGACTACAACCCGGTTCATTGCGATGCGCGCTACGCCGAACTACGCAGGTTCAAGGCGCCCATTGCCCATGGCCTTCTGACCGCCAGCCTCGTCACCGAAATTGGCGGGCAAATCGGCTGGCTGGCCACAGGGATGAATTTCGAGTTCAAACGACCGGTTTATGCAGGTGAACAAATCGCCTGCCATTGGCTCATCGCTGACATCAACGAACGTGGTCACGCAAAAGCCGAAGTCAGGATACTCAACGCGCAGGGAGTCATGGTGCTGGAGGCAACGACGACCGGCGTCCTGCCCGGAAACGAAGAGCGCGAACGCCTCAAACAAATGCTTGCTGAGGGCGATCTCACTAACGGAGCTGCCGTAACCATAATTTGAAATGGGTGACAAATGGTGTTCCCTTCGTGTGCCTGCCGAGGCCCATGGCGACAGGCAGAAACGGCCAGAAACGGACACTCAATCCCAAAATCGTGCCCCATGAGCAGACGGTCTATCCTGCCGCTTCTCGTCGTAATTACCGAACATAGATAGCAAAAGATCAGAAATCCGCTATTACGTAAGTAATTGCCACTTCATTCATTGCAGATCGTCACAGGTACGACCCACCATGCGAAATCCACTTAAGCATTCGAGAGTTCGTTTTGGTTTTTTACTGGGTGTTATCTCAATGGGGCTGACCGCTTGCAGCAGCGACAAGGACATGACTGCACCTAAAGAAATTACTCGACCACCTATCGATGACAGCGAGACTTCGTCTGTGCGAATCACGACTAGTTGGCTACAACACTCACTCAGCCAAACTGGCTGTCTGGAGCACGCCAGCGCGGCTCTTACAAAAGCGAGATATTTTGTTGAAGCAGGAGACAGATCAGTCTTTGGGTTGCGTGAAGGTATGACTTTTTCGATTCGCTGCGACTACGAAGGCGTTGCTTTTTTAGCAGTGGCTTATCGCCACAGGCCAAGTACTCAAACCCAGGATCGGATCTTGAATGAAATCACCAGGCTATTTTAAGGCCTGCAGGCGTGGGGTATAGCGGCTCGCCCGTAGCGAGACCAATCCCGATCCTCTTCTCTGACGCCCGTGGAGACAACGATTGCCGGCTTGCTGGCATCGAAGCCGGCAGTCACGAGCCCGTCCCGCCAGTTCGCCTCTCAGGCCGCCGCGCCCACGCCGTCACCCTTTACCCCCGTCGGAACATCATGCAGGGAAATCCTTGAGGTCTCCGGCAATGCCAAACCACCGGCCAGCGCGAGCACGGCCACTGCAATCAGATAGAACGCCGGCGACAGGTTGCTGCCGGTGATGCTGATCAACCCTGTCGCCACCAGCGGCGCGGTGCCACCGAAGAGCGTATAGGCCATGTTGTAGGTAATAGCCGAAGCGGTATAGCGAGTACGGGTGGGGAAGGTTTCCGAGAGCAAGGCCGCGGTAACCACGCCACACAACACCGCGCCAATCGCCAAGAGCATAACGCCGACGATAGACGCTGCGAACACGCCGGAACTGGCCATCAGAAACGACGGATACACCGTCACAATCAACAGAGCGCACGCCGTCATCATCGTCACCCGACGCCCTACCCGATCTGAATATAGCCCGGCCAGCGGGCACATCGCCGCGGCGAAGATCAACGCGATCAGCGATACCAGCAACGCCGTTGCACGACTCAGCCCGCCAGCGACTTGCAGGTAGGTCGCGAAGTAGGTGGTGAACATATAGAACGACAGCGCCGTCAGCGACACAAAGGCACCCAGGCAGCAGATCGCCGCGCCATGGTTGCGTAAAGTGTCCTTGAGCGGGGAATGGGCAACCGCATGTTCCTCACTCACGGCCTGGAAAGCCGGGGTTTCATCCAGCTTCCAGCGCATGTAAAGACCAATCAGGCCCAGCGGCGCGGCAATCAGGAACGGCAGGCGCCAGCCCCAGCTACCCATGGCTTCGGCCGATAATGATGCCTCAAGGGTGTAGGCCACCACTGCTGCCGCAGCGAAGGCGGAAAATGTCGACACCGGAATGAAGCTGCCATACCACGCCCTTTTATCGTTGGGTGCATGCTCCATGAGGTAGGCACAGGCACCTGCGTATTCGCCTCCAGCGGAAAAGCCCTGGACGCAACGGATCAGGGTCAGAAGAATCGGCGCCATGACCCCGATAGCGGCATAAGTGGGCAGCAAGCCGATCAAGGTCGTGGCACTCGCCATCATCAGGATTGTCATCGCAAGGGTTCGCTTACGGCCGATCCTGTCGCCCAGCATGCCGAAGACAATCCCGCCAAGGGGCCGAAACGCAAAGGCCACTGCAAACACCGCAAAGGTCTTGAGCAACGCGGCACTGGCGTCGCCGCTGGGGAAAAATTGCTGGGCGATGGTCGTGGCCAGGAAGCCATAGACCGCGAAGTCGAACCACTCGACGAAATTGCCGATGGCAGCGGCGACAATCACTTTTCTCAGCGTTTTCGGGCTGACTTGCTCTGTAGCTGCGCTTGTCATGCTGAACCTCGACATTTCATCCATAAGCGTTCGATTATCGGAGCAGCCACTGAAACGGTTCATTTCAAAAGTGTCATCCGTATAGTCAGTACCGACTCATTGCTATTGGATTCAGCATGATTTATGCCATAGACGAGGGATATCCACTTTTGGCCGAGAGCTGCAATCGCTGAGGTGTATGAAAAAAGCCGCTGACAGTGATGTCAGCGGCTTCTTGTCAGGACACTGGAGTTCGGTCTCGGAAACACCCAAAACCCAATGTGGGAGCGAGCCTGCTCGCGATGGACGTTAATGATAACGCGTGTTTACTGGATAACGCGTCGCATCGAAATCCATCGCGAGCAAGCTCGCTCCTACAATTTGCTTAACTGATCGGCATTAACCGCGCTGGGTGCTTTTTTATGGAACTTACCAGCGACCGTCGCCACGGCCATGGTAGAAGTCGTGATCAAATCCCCTGTGATAACCACCGTCGTAGTAGCCCCGGGGTGGCGCTGGCTCGAACCGGCGGTATTCAATCCGCGGCGCCACCGGTACATAGGCGACTCGCTGGTATTGCGAGGGGTAACGAGGTTGTGGTTCGTAGCCTTGGTATTGTGGACGGTAGTGGTCATGGCCCGAACCGGCGATGACGGTGGCCAGTATCGCACCCACTGCCGCCCCGGCGATGACTGGCACTATCACATCTCGCTCGTTAGCGGATGCCGCACCCGCGGCGACCAGGCAACCGGACAGGATCAAGGCTTGAGTCATCTTTGAAAACATGGTGTCTCCTCTGGCGGATAGGTGTGGATTCGCCATGGACGTATGAAACACCCATTTCGTGTAAGCGCAGGTCTAGGCTCGGTAAAGGTTGAGTAAAGCGATGGCAGGGAGTGTCGCGCTTCGGACCCCACCGGGGTGGGTGCTGATCTCAGAGAAAAACAGGGGCAGACTACGAATGGTCGGCATTTGCGTTAAATCGTGGTCTGTCCCTTTTGATGCTAAGCGGGGCGCGGTGCTTCTACAGGCGGGGTGCCTTCGTGAAACATCGTCTTCAGTTGAGCACGCAGTTCCGGTGAGTCAGTGTGCTTGTGAACACTGACCGCATGCAGTGCGGCAGCTTCGAGCAGTTCGTTTTCAGAGTCTGCGGACAGCGCGACCGAGCATTTGGAATCGCTTGGAAATTCGCGGCAGTCGATGTATTTACGCGCCATGATCTTCTCCTCTACGACGAAGGCAGGCCGTGGCCTGCGTGAACGATCACTCGACGCGCCACCCCAGACTTAAACACGATTGCATGTCGCATCGAGTGTGCCGACTTTTTAAGTATAGGCCCGCCACAGGGCGCATAAAACCGGGGACGGACTGACGTGTGCGTGTCGTATTAGCGAAGCACACTGTTACCAGACCTTGCGTATGCGTACTAAAAGCCTGCAGGATTCCTTGCCGCCGCCCTAAGCGATCGGGCTATGATCAAGCTATATGAACCGGACTCCCTGACCTATGCCCGTTGACCTGCAAGAGCTCTACCCCAAACTGATCCATCTGATGCTGGACACGGTCTTCGTGGTTGATAGGGACAACCAGATTGTATTTGTGAGTGATGCCTGTGAGGCACTGCTTGGTTACCGTGCCAACGAGCTGACCGGCACCCCGATCACCGACTACATGCATCCTGACGACCTGGCGGTCACACGAGCCTCCATTATCCGGGTCAT
The DNA here is from genome assembly GCF_056680375.1 of Pseudomonas sp. ASL7. Lineage (NCBI taxonomy): Bacteria > Pseudomonadati > Pseudomonadota > Gammaproteobacteria > Pseudomonadales > Pseudomonadaceae > Pseudomonas > Pseudomonas sp. ASL7. The sequence continues at coordinate 2,411,149 of NZ_CM155279.1, forward strand.
GAATGGTCAACCCCACTTCGATTTCCGCAACCGATATATCCGCAAGGACGGAGGCATCGTACACATCCTGTGGGCTGCCCTCTGGTCCGAAGAGGTGGGGGCGCGGATCGGTGTCGCACGGGACGTGACGGCGCTTAGCCAGGCTGAGGAGGAATTACGTTTCCTCGCCCATCATGATCCGCTGACAAAACTGACCAACCGGTCTCTTTTCAATGATCGATTGGACTCGGCCCTGCGAGCGGCACACCGCCACAACAGCACGCTGGCTTTGCTGTTTCTGGACATTAATGACTTCAAGGGTATCAATGATGTCCATGGCCATGCCGTGGGCGATCGTGTGCTCTGCATGATTGCACGACGGCTGGAAGGCTGCGTACGTGAGACAGACACGGTGGCCCGGATGGGCGGTGATGAGTTCACTGTTCTGTTGACGGATATCCAGTCGGAGGTCGCCGTTTCCGAGAAGATGGCGCAGATTCTCGCGATCATGGCCGAGCCGCTGGGCGCTGAATTTGGGGGGATCAACATGCCGTCCTGCAGTATAGGCGTGGCCTTGTATCCCGCGGACGGAGAGGATGCCGATACGCTGCTCAGCCATGCGGATGACGATATGTACCGAATAAAAAGGCAACGTTCTGCAGCTGGGTGATGAGCCTGCAGGGTACCTTCGGCAAAGCACAGCAGGTTTGAGTCTATTCAAACAGTCCGCTATTGCCCGCTACCAAAGCAGACAGTCCAGCATGGATGTCAAACTGAGACGTAGCGCCTGCTTTGTGCTTCTAATTAATTCCTTGAGAATGAGCTGTATTACCGCTTTCGAAAGCGGCTATGGCGATATATGTCGATTGACATGCGCACGGTGCTGCCGTTGGGTTAGTGCAGTGTGACAATGCGCATAACTTTGGATTTCGCTGAGTCGGAGCTAGTCAAATCAAGTTGTCAGGTGCTTACCGATTTCGCCCCAAAAATGTCGATCAACTCTGTTAAGAAGGCGCTCACCACATCGTGCTGGCGAGTAGAGTGTCGAACCGCTGCATGAAAGCCGACCTCATAGCGCAACTGCTCAGGGTTAAGTGGGTGCAACTGCCCTAATGCTTCATGCTTGGCGGCGTAATGCTGCGGCAGAAAACCCAGGTGTTGGCCCGACAGAATGAGCAAAGCGGCCCCGTCCATACTGTCGGTGAGCGCCGTCAAACGCTCAAGGGACGTGGGTGCCGGCATTTCTGGTAACGGGTGGCTGGGCCAAACCCAGTCGTGCTCGCGAACATCCTCATTATTGAGCGCTCCAACCTTGTCAAAAAGAGGATGCGTGGGGCCGCAATAGGCAATTTGTGTTTCTTGAAACAGCGAAAAATAATCGATGTTGGGCAGACGGTGCCAGAAATAGCCAATCGCCAGATCAAGATGACCATTGATCAGTTTCTCTTCCAGGAACGATGACGACAGCTCGGTAAAGTGGAAATACAGCCCTTCATGATGGGATCGCAGACGGGCGATGGCCAAGGCAATTTTTTTGTTGGCCACGGGGTCGATCTGGCCAAGCAATCCGATATTGATGTTGCCGGTGATCTTGCGGTTGATGTGCTGGACTTCGATGCGAAACCCCTCCGTCGCGGCCATCAATCGGCGGGCCGCATCCAGGAATTGGCTACCCTTGGGCGTGACGAAAAAACCGGCCCGTCCTCGTTCGCAAAGGCGAAACCCCAGCCTCGCTTCCAGCGTGGCGAGTTGCGCACTGATGGTGGGCTGCGTGGTATTGAGCGCCGTTTGTGCTGCCGAAATCCCCCCCGCCTCAACGACGGCAAGAAACACCCGGATCAAGCGTAGATCCAGCTCCGATACAGTCCCCAGCATACGTGCTCCCGATAATCAGCTACATAGACAAACATCAATGTAAACAGTTGGCCTGCGATATTTTACAGCCCCGATCAAATCCATACATTGCAAAGGGCCGGTACTCACAGCCTGAATGCTGGAGAGCGTGAGCGGATGTCTCATGGTACTGGCGGGCAATGATAGGTCGCGTTTTGGTGCAGTTACCACAACGTTTCAGCGACCTCATCGCAAGTTTTTTGGAGCGCCATCTGATCTGGAAGTCGAGCAAGGGTAGTCGTCGACACAACTGACAGCTACACCCATATAAAAACAATTTTCACTATCGATTCCAAGCAAAAGGAGAATCGTATGTCAGAGTCCAAGAGCTCAGCGCGCGCCATCGAGGCGAGCGGCGGGATGGCCATCGAAGGCCGCTCGATCGATTACATTCCGGAAAATGAACGGCACGCCAAACTCAGCAGCCAGGGCCCATTCTGGTTTTTGGGTAACTTCCACTTCTTCACCATTTCCATTGGTTTTGTTGGCCCAAGCCTGGGGCTGTCGGCACTGTGGACGATGTTGGCCGGTGCGCTCGGCATCATGTTTGGCACCATTTTTATGGCTTTCCATGGCTCCCAGGGCCCTGAGATGGGCCTGCCGCAAATGATCCAGTCGCGTGCCCAATTCGGCTATCGCGGCGTGATCCTCGCCTTGATGGCGACGATGTTTGTGTTCGTCGGCTTCAACGTGGTGAACATTTCGCTCATCATGGATGGCCTCAAGCATGTCTTCGGACTCGATCCGACGATTGTGGCCGTCGCCGTCGTGCTGATCGGCGCGTTGCTGGCGATCTATGGCCACGATCTGATGCACAAGGCGTTCAAGTGGGCGCTGCTGGCCACCTTACCGCTCTATACGCTCGTCACCATCGCCTTGATGTTTGGCGTAGGCCACAGCGATGTCGCTCCCGCAACCACCCTCGGCTTCAACTGGGTCGCGTTTGCCACCCTGTTTGCTATTGGTGCCAGCTACAACATTTCCTACGCACCGTATGTCTCCGACTACTCCCGTTATCTGCCGAAAAACACCAGCAGGCCGAAACTGATCGCTGCGGTGTTCCTGGGGGCCTCCTTGTCGGGCGCCTGGATGATCGGCCTGGGTGCCTGGCTGGCGCAGCAGTTGCAAGCGACTGATGCACTGGTGGCGCTGAATCAGGTCGGATCTTCCATGATTCCTGGCTTGGGCAACGTGCTGGTGCTGGTGTCGGTTGCGGGCTTCTTGCCGATCATCGCGCTCAATACCTATAGCGCTATGCTGACGCTGCTGACCGGTGCCGACTCGATCAAGAAAATCACCCCAACGCCTCGCGCTCGTGTGATGTCGATCTTCGCCATCAGCATCATCCTGTTGGCTTGCGTGCTGTCGATCAAAGGCGATGGTATCGCGCTGTTGAATACCTTCCTGGTCGTGCTGCTGTACTTCCTCGTGCCATGGACTGCCGTTAACCTGGTGGATTACTTCTTTGTTCGCAAAGGCCAGTACGCGATTCCACACTTCTTCACCCCTAAAGGCATTTATGGTGCCTGGCAATTCCGCGGGATTATTTCGTACCTGGTTGGATTTGCCGCCATGGTGCCGTTCTTCTACATCTTTGATGCCACAGCCAACAAAGAGGTTTTTGTGGGCCCGATGGCGCATATGCTGAATGGTGTGGACATCTCCTGGCTGGTAGGTCTGCTGGTCTCTGGCCTGACTTATTACATACTCAGTCGTTCGATCGATCTTGAGTCCGAACGTCGGGTCATCGCGTCAATTACCGAAAGAGATATTCTTTCGATGGTGCATGCGTCGACAGCTGATTAGCGTTGAAATTGCTTGGGATCCGTTTGGTTGCAGTGAAGCGGCATTGACCATGACCAGCGGATCCATATTCAAGAACAAAGGAAGTCTGTGAAATGTACACACCCAAAAGTATCACCGTCGCGTGCTGCCAAGTGGCGCCAAAGATTGGCGACCTTGCCTACAACCGAATGCTCTCCGAACGGGTGATTCGTATGGCAGCCTCTCGCGGCGCCCAGGTTGTGGTGCTGCCCGAGTTGGTGCAGAGCGGCTACCTCTTCGCTGACCGTAGCGAAGCGCTGGCCTCGTCTGAATCGACAGATGGACCGACCTTACGCTTGTGGGAAGCACTGGCCCGTGAACTGAATATCGTCATCGTTGCAGGATTCTGCGAGCGGTTAGAGGACGAAGGAGTGGCCAACAGCGCGGCGCTGATCGATGCCCAGGGTTTGCGCGCGGTTTACCGCAAGGCGCACCTCTGGGACGCGGAAAATTCAATTTTCAGCGCCGGAAACGCGCAGCCTCCGGTGGTGGAAACTGCTTTTGGGCGAATCGGCATGATGATTTGTTACGACCTGGAGTTCCCTGAGTGGGTACGGCTACCGGCGTTGGCGGGTGCGGAGCTGCTTTGCGCGCCTGTCAATTGGCCTAATGGTCCTCGACCAGAAACCGAGCGCCCGACTGAAGTGGTGCGAGTTCAGGCCAATGCCTCGGTCAATCGGATGTTCATCGCCGCGTGTGATCGTCACGGCCACGAGCGCGGTGTCGACTGGGTCCAGGGATCGGTTGTCGTCGACGCTGACGGCTATCCTATGACAGGGCCGACGGAGCTGGCAGGCGAGCAGATTTTGCTGGCGACGCTGAACCTCGCCGAAGCGCGTAACAAGCGCATCAGTGACCAGAATGACTTGCATCGTGATCGTCGTCCTCAACTCTATAGCAACTCGCTCGAGTAACAGGTAATAGGGAGGCGCATGGGCAACTTGGCGTGTGCGCCGCTCTCCTAACGTTGTCCCCTATATCTAGCGCCGCCAACTTGACCAGTTCGAGCTGAGGACGATTGGGTAATGTGATGTAGATTGCATCGGCACGTGGTAACCGTACCACCAGGTTAATAGGCCATGCCTCAGGGGCAATAAAGATCGCCCTCCGCGTAGTTTGAGTTGCGTAGAAGCGCTAGCAGCTATCCCACTTCCAACTCTGTCTTAGCTCTGATCGATAGTTGTTGTTGCGAATTTAAACGCAGCCCAGCATGTTTCACCCTGCGTTCTATAGGCAGCGACGGGCGGAGCTACATGATCAGGAAGTCATATGCGATTTAAGTCTATCCAATTTTCGGTTTCGGCTTTTGCCGGTGCGAGTATTTTGGCTGTGGTTGCAGCCTTGGTACTTTATGCAAACTTTGATGGTTCCCGTACTCAAGACCTCGTGCATCAGCGCACAGAGAGTCTGATGCACAAAGCAATCAATGAGCATCTGCTGGCCATGGCGAACGCCCAAGTTGGCCAGCTACAGCGCCAGTTCGAATACCCAATGATCGTGGCCAAATCCCTGGCCACTCTCAATAGTCGACTTGGCCAAACTGGCGATGACGGCACACAACTCGGGATAAGCCGCAAAGCGCTTACTTCTTTAGCCGGTGAATACCTCAAGGACAACCCGAAGCTGCTCGATCTCTACATCGGCTGGGAAACCAACGCTTTTGACAAGAACGATGTCGTTTATGCCGGGAACAAGGAAGCCGGGTATGACGCTACAGGACGATTCATGCCCTGGTGGTACCGCGATGGTGGAAAACTCAAGCTCGAACCACTAACCGTAGAGATAATGGAGAGCCAGGAACGCCAGCCCACTGGCGTACGTACCGGCGAGTACTACCTATGCCCACGGGAAACCGGAAAACCTTGCGTCATAGATCCTGCTTCTTACGACTACGGTGGCAAACAGGTACTCGTGGCGTCCTTCAATGCGCCGATCATGGTCGACGGTCAGTTTCGCGGCATCGTCGGCAACGACTTGGCACTTGACTTCATCCAGGACATGCTCGGCCAGGCCAAGCAAAAGCTTTACTCTGGCGCGGGCGATCTGGCCTTGATCGCGGCCAATGGCAATCTGATCTCCTCTACCCGCGACCCCAGTCTGGTCGGGCAGTCTGCCGAGAAAGTAATAGATCCTGGTCTCCTGCAGCAGCTCAAGCAGAGCACCAGCGAATCCGCCATCATCAACCTGAATCAGGACAGTCAGAAGTACCAATTACTGATGCCTTTTCGCGTGGCTGGCACCGACACCCAATGGACACTGGCCATTGAGCTACCTGCCAAAGCCGTTCTGGCCGACTTGCATCAGTTAGAGGATGAACTTGCAGGTCAGGTGCATGAGCAGACCCTGGGAATGGCCCTGATAGGCCTTCTAGTGGCCGCCCTTGGTCTGGTGGTAATAGGGTTCGTTGGTTACGGAATTGCTCGCCCACTAAAACGCATGGTCGGCATGCTTGACGATATCGCCAAGGGCGACGGCAACCTGACTGTGCGGCTGAACGTTGATCGCGCCGACGAGCTTGGACATATTTCAAAAGGATTCAACACCTTTCTTGGCAAGCTACAGTTGATGATTAGCCAAGTGGTAACGTCGGTACAAAAGGTCAGCGACTCTTCCGAGCAGACTGCCGACATTGCCATCCGCACCAATCAAGGAATGCAGAAGCAACTGGCGCAGATTGAGCTCGCGGCCACTGCCGTGCATGAAATGTCCGCTACCGCCCAGGATGTTGCGCGCAGCGCTACTCGGGCGGCGGAGGCTGCTAACCATGCCGACCAGGCAGCGAATCACGGAAAACGCATTGTCCAGAGCGCCGCCAATGCAATTTCTGCCCAGGCCATCGAGATTGGTCGTGCTGTCAACGTGGTTCAGAACCTGGCAATGCGTAGTGAGAACATCAACATAATCCTGGTTGTTATTCGCGGTATTGCAGAACAGACCAATCTACTGGCGTTGAATGCCGCCATTGAGGCCGCCCGAGCAGGCGAGCAGGGCCGAGGTTTTGCCGTAGTGGCTGACGAAGTTCGTAACTTGGCTCAAAAAACTCAGCGGGCTATCGAAGACATTCAGACGATGATCCAAGAATTGCAAAGCGGCACCAGTGAAGTGGTCAAAGTGATGCAGGGCAGCCAGGAGATGACAGATACCAGTGTGCGCCACGCTAATGAGGCGGCGGATGCACTTGTGTCTATCACTCAGGCGGTGTCAGTGATCAACGACATGAATATCCAGATCGCAAGCGCAGCTGAAGAGCAGAGCTCCGTCGCTGAGGACATCAATCGTAACGTTACCGATATTGGTTTAGTTGCCTCGCAAGTGGCGGGTTGGGCCGACGAGGCCAGCCAGGCCAGCGCCGAAATGATCAAACTGGCCGAGCAACAACGCCGGCTCATCAATCAGTTTCGCGTTTAAGAACGGGGGCTGATCAAACGGGCATCGCTGGCAGACCCTTTCAGCTGCAAAAACCATGGCCGACTTTTTCAACAGTGTCGGCCGATTGCTGCCTGTCGTGAAAGGTTGCAATCGACCCATTATTGAGAGTCCGTGCCGCCTTCTTTTTAGCAACCGCATCGCCCACAAAAAACCCGCTGACCGTCACCGGTTCAGCGGGTTTTTACTATGGATCAGATCATCCAGACGCCCCATCAAAAATCTGATGGAGATCCTGATTACAAAGCCATATCACTAGCAGCACTAGCCTTCGGCGCTTTCGCCTTTTCAGCATCAGCCGGCGCAGCAGCCGGAGCCACCATCTGCCCAATCGCCGGCGGCGGAGTCAGCTGCAGCACCTTGGCGGTGTAGGCCCACTCTTGCGCAACCTTTTCAGGACTGCCATTCAACTGAGTGCCATAGCTCGGCACGATCTGATGCAGCTTTTCCTGCCAGGCGGGGCTAGCCACCTGATCCTTGAACACCTTTTGCAGCACGGCCAGCATGATCGGCGCTGCGGTCGATGCACCCGGCGATGCGCCCAGCAGACCGGCGATGGTGCCGTCGGCAGAAGTGACAATCTCGGTACCCAGTTTCAGCACGCCACCGGCGGCTTCATCACGCTTGATGATTTGCACGCGCTGGCCGGCTTGCCACAGGCGCCAGTCTTCGGCTTTGGCATTCGGGAAGTATTCTTTCAGGGCGTTCATGCGGTCTTCGTCAGACAGCATCAGCTGACCGGCGAGGTACTCGACCAGCGGGTATTCCTTGATACCGACTTTGGTCATTGGCCACACGTTGTGCGGGGTGGTGGTGGTCAGCAGGTCCAGGTACGAGCCTTCCTTGAGGAACTTGGTGCTGAAGGTCGCGAATGGGCCAAACAGGATGACGCGTTTGCCGTCCAGGACACGGGTGTCCAGGTGTGGAACCGACATCGGCGGTGCGCCAACGGAGGCTTTGCCGTAGGCCTTGGCCAGGTGTTGCTCGGCAATGGTCGGGTTCTCGGTCACCAGGAACGAGCCGCCTACCGGGAAGCCTGCGTATTCCTTGGCTTCAGGAATGCCGGACTTCTGCAGCAGGTGCAGGGCACCGCCACCCGCGCCGATAAACACGAACTTGGCGTCTGTTTCGGCTTTGCTGCCGTCTTTCAGGTTTTTGTAGCTGACGCGCCAGGTGCCGTCTTCGTTCTTGGTGATGTCTTGCACTTCGCTAGACAGCTTCAAGTCGAACTTCGGTGTGGTTTGCAGGTGCGCAACGAACTGACGGGTGATCTCGCCGAAGTTGACGTCGGTGCCGATTGGCGTCCAGGTGGCCGCGACTTTCTGGTTCGGGTCACGCCCTTCCATCATCAGCGGAACCCACTTCTTGATCACCGCCGGGTCTTCGGAGTACTGCATGCCGGCGAACAGCGGGCTTGCTTGCAGCGCTTCGTAGCGTTTCTTCAGGAACTTGATGTTGTCGTCGCCCCACACAAAGCTCATGTGCGGCGTGGAGTTGATAAACGAACGCGGGTTTTTCAGCACACCTTGCTGAACCTGCCAGGCCCAGAATTGACGGGAGATCTGGAAGGCTTCGTTGATTTCAACGGCTTTCGGGATCGAGACTTTGCCGTTTTCATCTTCGGGGGTGTAGTTCAACTCAGCCAGGGCGGAGTGACCGGTGCCCGCGTTGTTCCAGCCGTTGGAGCTTTCCAGGGCGACGCCGTCGAGGCGTTCGACCATTTCCATCGACAGGTCCGGTTGCAACTCATTGAGCCAGACCCCGAGGGTCGCGCTCATGATGCCGCCGCCGATCAGCAGTACATCGACCTTCTTTGCCTCTTCCGCGTGAGCGGACGTGATCCCCATCGACAAAGCCAGCCCCAACAGGGCCGTGTTCATTTTTTTAAACATCTGTAGCACCTTTGATAAAACGTCATCCGCCCTTCCCTCCTTATTTACGAGCTCCCGTGTTCACGACATCCAGGCAGTCTGTCGCGGGTGTTCGCACATAAGGATTGGAGGGTGGGCACACAAGGCCGACGTGTCTCCATCGACCTCAGTTATATGTCCCTACTGAACTGACTTTTTATCATTATTGGCCTCAGCTACTTGAGCGACAGTGATTCTGTTGGCGCGCCTCAAGGACACGCAAACTGAATAGGTCAAACCAAGTTGGGGCGAAGAATATCACGACATCTCGAACCCGCGCGTCTGTTACCGACTGGTTAGTCCGAGCACGTGCGCCGGGGCCACTATACTGATCCTGAATTTCTCGGTGAGACCGTGAGGAGCAGTCATGAGCGATAAAGACGATCTGCGCAAATATTCCTCTCAAGTGGTCGACGGCGTAGAGCGTGCGCCCGGTCGCGCCATGCTGCGCGCCGTGGGTTTCACTGATGAGGACTTCAAGAAGCCGCAAATCGGTATCGCCTCGACCTGGGCGATGGTCACGCCGTGCAACATGCACATCGACAAGCTGGCCATTGAGGCCGAAAAAGGCGCGAACGCCGCTGGCGCCAAAGGCGTGATTTTCAACACCATCACCATTTCCGACGGCATCGCCAATGGCACCGAGGGCATGAAGTATTCGCTGGTGTCGCGGGAAGTGATCGCCGACTCGATTGAAGTGGTGGCCGGGTGCGAAGGCTTCGACGGGCTGGTGACCGTGGGCGGTTGTGACAAGAACATGCCGGGGTGCCTGATCGGCATGGCGCGGCTGAATCGGCCTTCGATCTTTGTGTATGGCGGCACTATTCGGCCAGGCGCCGGCCACACTGACATCATTTCCGTGTTCGAGGCCGTGGGCCAGCATGCGCGGGGTGATATCAACGAGATTCAGGTCAAACAGATCGAAGAAGTGGCGATTCCCGGCCCCGGTTCCTGCGGCGGCATGTACACCGCCAATACCATGGCCTCTGCCATCGAGGCGCTGGGCATGAGCCTGCCCGGTTCCAGCTCCCAGGACGCCGTCGGCAGCGACAAGGCCTCGGACAGTTTCCGCGCCGGTCAGCAGGTGATGGAACTGCTGAAGCTGGACCTCAAGCCGCGCGACATCATGACCCGCAAAGCCTTCGAAAACGCTATCCGGGTGGTGATCGCCCTCGCCGGCTCTACCAATGCCGTGCTGCACCTGTTGGCGATGGCGCATGCGGTGGATGTCGAGCTGACGCTGGATGATTTCGTCGAGTTGGGCAAGATTTCCCCGGTGGTTGCCGACCTGCGCCCCAGTGGCCGATACATGATGAGCGAGCTGGTCGCCATCGGCGGCATTCAACCCTTGATGAAGCGCATGCTCGCCGCCGGCATGTTGCATGGCGATGTGCTGACGGTCACGGGCAAGACACTGGCGCAAAATCTGCAAAACGTGCCCGACTACCCCGCCGGCCAGGATGTCATTCTGCCGTTCGACCAGCCGATTAAAAAGGACTCGCACCTGGTGGTGCTGCGCGGCAACCTCTCGCCCACCGGCGCGGTGGCCAAGATCACGGGCAAGGAAGGCCTGCGCTTTGAAGGCACGGCCCGGGTCTACCATGGCGAGGAAGGCGCGCTGGCCGGCATCCTCAATGGCGAAGTCAAAGCCGGCGACGTGATCGTGATCCGTTACGAAGGCCCCAAGGGCGGCCCCGGCATGCGCGAAATGCTCTCTCCGACATCGGCGGTCATGGGCAAAGGGCTGGGCAAGGACGTGGCGCTGATTACCGACGGCCGTTTCTCCGGCGGCTCGCACGGTTTTGTGGTGGGGCATATCACGCCTGAGGCCTTTGATGGCGGCCCGATTGCATTGATCGAAGACGGTGACACCATCACCATCGACGCTGAAACCCGGCAGATTACGGTCGATGTCTCTGACGCCGTGCTGGCTGAGCGCAAGACCCGCTGGGTGCGGCCGCAATCCAAATACAAACGCGGGGTGTTGGCGAAATATGCGAAGACCGTGTCCAGTGCCTCGGAGGGCGCTGTTACGGATAAATATCTTTAGGCATTTCCCCAAACTAATATCGAAAAAAGCCCCGCGACCAAATGGGGCGCAGGGCAAAAAATGGGTTGGTTGCGGCCAACCAAAGGATCGCGTGAAACCGTTGCAGGCGACTAACCGCTTATAGGCAGTCCTGTGCCGCCTGTTCGAAACTGGAAGGCATGAAACTCGAGGCCAGCAATTGGCGCTCGTATAAAAACACTTTGCCCCCGTTCGGGGCTTTGTAGGCCTCCAGCACATTGTCCGCTGCGACTTTGCTGGCCACTACAATCCGGTAACTTCGCTGGGTTTGCGACACGGTTGGGTTCATTGCGCGGCCTTGCAACTTCGGCACCACGCACTGGGTGTACTCGGCGGGTGTTTTTTTGGTCTGCAGCACCAGCGTCGGGTTATTCGGCGCGGAGGCGCAACCGGCCAGCAGTAAGGGGGCGAAGGCCATGACAGGAACAAATAAAAGGCGCATGAATACAGTCCTGAAATAAAATTTTCTGATTCGTTGAGCAACGAGGTTCAGCATCGGCGTCGCGATTTTCCCCCTTTCTACGAAAAACAAAACCTGTGTTTCTTGATGGTCACTATCATCTGAACCGATAGTTGTGCGACGTACCGACTGATGCACGCTCACCCATTGTTGAACAGACTCTTGAGGATCACCCGTGAACGCCCACCAGAAACAGCGAACCTTTGATCTGATCCGCGACGCCATCCTGCCGGAGTTTCGCGATCGGGTAACCGAATACCTGGTCGAATACGAAACCGTGCTGCACGAGGACGCCGCCGACGCCGAACCGGTCCGTGCAGTCGCCCATCAGTTGCGAGGTTACTTGCGGGGATTGAACACCACTCGGGTGTTGGGTATGGCGGATTGGGAAGAGCTGGATCGGCGAGTAGTGGAGTCGTGGCGGTTGTAGTTGCCTCGCGCCACTGCCTCGCCCAGGTTCAGCATACCCCCACTTGGGTATCGCTTTGGGTAAGGGGCACTCATTCGCGAGCAGGCTCGCTCCCACACGGGATCTTCGTTGAGCGCTAATGGTGCGTACGACGCTGATCAAAGGTGGGAGCGAGCCTGCTCGCGAAGAACGATAACGCGGTGTTCAGCAATGCGCCCCCGCATGTTCGACACGGTGAAACAGACGGTTGAAATACACCAGACTGTCCCCCTCCCCGCGCACACCGACCTTCGACAGCTCAACGAACATCACCGAATGCGACCCCACTTCCTTGCACTCGGTGATCCGGCCTTCGAGCTGTACCAGGGCATCGCGCAGCACCGGCACCTCGGCAGCGCCGTCGTCCCACAAGTCCCAGGCAAATCGTTCGGCCATCGGTACTTGGGTCATGCCGGCAAAGTGTCGGGCCAGTTCTTCCTGTTCGCCGCACAGCACGTTGACGCACAAATGGCCGTTGGTGCGGAACACATCGTGGGTGGCACTGTTGCGGTTGACACAGACCAGCACCGTGGGCGGCGAATCCGTCACCGAGCACACGGCGCTGGCCGTGATGCCACAGCGCCCGCCCGGGCCGTTGGTGGTGATGATGTTCACTGCGGCAGGCAACTGCGCCATGGCGTTGCGAAAGTCGATTTGCTGCTGGCTCAGGTTGGCCATGTCGATGCCCCTTCCTTCAGGAGGACCGCCCGTTCGCGGTCCGTAGGTGATGGAACAAGACTAAGGTCCAACGCATTGCGCAACCATCCTGACGATCCCCATGCCGAGGTTGGCTTTCCGCTAGTCGACTAGGTGGTTTCTTTATCGTCAGGGCTCGTCACAGTGAGTATTCTGCTACCTGGCTCCAATGAAAGCTGATGTCCGCCGCAGCGTGTTTGTGTGCGAAAAACAATAACTAGAAATTATCGTGGCAGCCCCTGATGGAAACCCGTAAACCAATTGTTTATATCGTTGATGACGACAAAGACTTGCGCACCTCGCTGGCCTGGTTGCTGGAGTCGGTCAGTGTGCAAGCGCAGTGCTTTGCAGGCGCTGAAGAATTCCTCAGTCACTACGACCCCAAACAACCGGCGTGCCTGGTGCTGGACGTGCGCATGCCGCAGACCAGCGGCTTTCAGCTGCAGGAAATCCTCAACCAGCGCGGCAGCACCTTGCCAACCATCTTCGTGTCAGCCCACGGCGACATTCCGATGTCCGTCACGGCGATGAAGAACGGTGCGCTGGATTTCGTCGAAAAGCCCTACAACCCGCAGCAAATGATCGACCGCATTCAGGCGGCGTTGAAAACCGCCGTGCATGCTCAGGTCGATCAGGAGCAACGCCTGCACATGCAGCGCAAGCTGGCATTGTTGACGGGGCGCGAACGCGAAGTGTTGATGCTGGTGATCGACGGCAAGGCCAGCAAGGTGATCGCCCGCGAGCTGAACATCAGCGTAAAGACCGTGGATGTGCACCGGACCAAGATCAAGGAAAAGATGGGTGTCAGCAGCATCGCCATGCTGGTGCGCGAAGTTCTGCACTTGCCGGCTGAAGAGGCGGTGCGGCACTGACAGCCCTGTCCCCCGTAGCAGCTGCCGAGCCTGCGAGGCAGCTGCTATGTATGGACTCGCCCCCCACTGTCTACCCGCTTTTGAAAAACCGTCGCCCCGTTGCATCTATGTATCAGGCCTATTCGTGGAAGCCGTCTTCGGCTTCTGGCCAAAATTGGAAAAGCTCGTGCTCCCGCGTTGGCTTGTCAGCTTTCTCTGCGGTTAAATGTCCAGTACCAGACGAGCGGAAAGCGCCCGCGAAACGCACGCGCAAATCTGCTTGTTGGAAGCCTTCTCCTTGTTCGACAAACAGTTATCGCGGTGCTCTGGCACGCCCTCAAGCACCTCGACGATGCACGTGCCGCAGATCCCTTCGCGGCACTCGGTGTCGATGTCGCAGCCATGGGCCTGCAGCACATCCACCAGGCGGGTATTGGCCGGCACCTGAAGCACCACGCCGGAGCCGGCCAGTTCCACTTCAAAACTGCCGCTCGGGCCGGCATTCGCCGCCGGGTCGGCCTGAAAGTGTTCGAGGTGGATGGCGTCCTCGCAGCGGCTGCGCGCCGCGACCTCAACCACTTTGTTCATGAACGGTGCCGGACCGCAGGTGTACACATGCGCGAGGCTTCCCGCCTGGTTCAGGCACTCACTCAATGTGGCATCCATATCACCCGGTTCGACGCCATAGTGGAACTGCACTTGTCCGGCAAACGTACTCGCCAGCAGCTCGGCAAACGCCGCGTATTCTGGCGAACGGGCGAAATAATGGAGGCGCCACGGCTGGCCGTTTTCCATCAGTCGATAGGCCATGCTCAGCAACGGCGTCACGCCGATACCGGCAGCGCACAGAACATGTCCGGTCGCCGTCGGGTCGAGGCGGAACAGGTTGCGCGGCGCCCCCATTTCCAGCTCCATGCCCTCTTGCACCTGCTCATGCAGCGCCAGTGAGCCGCCACGCGACTGCGCTTCTTTCTTCACCGCCACCAGGTACGCGCTGCGATCCAGCGGCGGGCTGCATAGCGAGTATTGGCGGGTCACCCCGGTCGGCCCGGTCAGGTCGACATGAGCACCCGGTTCATACGTATCGAGCGGCTGGCCGTCACTGCGCACGAGGCGAAAGGAACGGATATCCAGCGCTTCGTCGACGATCCTTTCGATCTTCACCTTCATCATTGCATCACCTGAGATACGATTTTTATTTAAGGGACAACGCAGCCTGTAGTAGCTGCCGAGCCTGCGAGGCTGCGTCCGCTCGTAGCAGCTGTCGAGCTTGCGAGGCTGCGTCCGCTCGTAGCAGCTGTCGAGCCTGCGAGGCTGCGTCCGCTCGTAGCAGCTGTCGAGCCTGCGAGGCTGCGTCCGCTCGTAGCAGCTGTCGAGCTTGCGAGGCTGCGTTCGGCTGCGCAGCAGTCGTGAAACTGAGTACGCGGTCTTACTGATCCACCACATCGCCTGATTTTCACGACTGCTTCGCAGCCGGACGCAGGCTCGCAGGCTCGGCAGCTGCTACAGGTTCGCGTCGCGACAAATATCAGCGCATGAACAGGCCGCCGTTGATGTCCCAGCAGGCGCCGGTAACGGAGGCCGCGTGGTCGGCAATCAACAACAACACGCTGTCAGCGATGTACTCGGGCGCACCGAGTGTGCCGGCCGGAATCATTTTCAGAATCTGTTCCAGCCGCTCCGGGGCCACGGTTTCACGTACCACCGGCAAGTCCAGCGGCCCCGGCGAGAGGCTGTTGACCGTCACACCTTGTGGGGCCAGCTCACGGGCGAAAACTTTGGTCAGCGTCGCCACGCCCCCCTTGGCCGCCGCGTAATGCGCGCCGGTGGCGGTGCCGCCGTTTTGCCCGGCCAGGGAGGCGATGTTGACGATGCGACCAAAACCTCGCTCGGCAAAGTGCGCGCCGAACACCTGGCAGGCGACAAAGGTGCCGCGCAGGTTGATCGCCATCGACTCGTCGAACTCTTGGGGAGTGATGTCCATCAGCGCTGCGACTTTCGACACGCCAGCGTTGTTCACCAGAATGTCGGTGCCGCCCCAACGCTCGATGAGCAGGTCACGGGCACGCACAAAATCGGCCTTGTTGCGCACATCCAGTTCGATGGCGACGGCACTCGCGCCGCTGCTGTCCAGCTCCGAAGCCAGGCGTTGCACGCCGTCAAGGTGCACATCCGCCAGGCCGACGCGATAACCCGCCGCATGCAAACGGCGAGCGATGCATTCGCCAAGCCCGCGCGAAGCACCGGTTACCAGGGCGACTCGGTTCATGGTGTTGGCCCTCACAGCAGGAAACCGAGCGCGCTGAGGCTGTCGGTGGAATTGATCAAACGCACGACTTTACGTTCAAGCATCGGCACACCGTCGGTGAAGCGAATGCGATGGTTCAGGTCGGCCACGAACGGCGTGTGCACCCCGCGTTTGTAGGCGTACAGCAGCTGCGCGGAATTGACCTCGACCCTGTCCCCCGCCGCTTCCACCAGTCGGAAACGCGAAACGCTACGCACGGTTTTCGCCGCGTCCACCGCCGACGGCGAGTAGCCAGCGGTCAGGCGTTCGATGCGCAAGTCCCGCATGCGCGCATCGTCGTAGGCGTAATTGAGGCTGGCCTCGAAATCTTCGGTGTCCGGGTCAATTGGCACGATGTACCGCCCGCTCTCGCTCCACAACGTCGCCCACTCGGCGTAGTTTTTGTGGTCGAGCAGTTCAGCTTCACGCCAGATGAATTCGATGGCTTGGGCCAACGGGCCGGAAAAACCGTTCAGGGTGTCGTGATTGCTCATTCGCTCATCATCCTTTTCCACATGTCATAGGCACCGCGCATGCCGCCTTCGTCGGTGGCGTGGGAGACCCTGTCGCCGTTCTCGGCGATGATTTCGCGGTTGAGACCGCGGTTGACCAGGATGGGCGCGTCGACGCCGGCGTACGAGCCGCGCTGCACGCGGTCCCAGGCCTCGGCATCGTCGGGGCTGCCGAAACCGAACGGGCCCTGGAAGTGTTCGTGAATGCGCAGGCGTTCGCGGTTAGCGATGTCCGGGCCGCCGTCCATGCCGAGGGCGACATGGCGAATCTCGGTTTCGGTGACCGAGACCGGGCGCAGCACGCGAAAGAACGACATCGACATCGCGACGTTCGGGAACAGGTTCAGGTTGAAGCCGGCGCCGTGCAGCGAGCGCACGATGCGGCGTACTTGCTCGGGCGGCATGGTTTTCGACAGTTCTTGCGTCACATGCGCAAAGCGCTCCTGCAACTGTTCGGTGCCGTCGTCGTGATCCAGATCGACGTGCTCCGGCACCATCACCATCACGCTGTGGCCGTTGCCCAACGAGTGGGTGACCGCTTGTTCGTCGGTCATGAACGAGAGCATTTGCGAGGTTTCTTCATCTACCGACGACATGAATGACTTGTGCACGATCGGGAAGTGATAACCGTCGGTGGTGTTTTCCAGCTGGATCTTCCAGTTGCCCTTGAAACTGAATTTGTGTTCGCCCTGGGTCTTGATCGGGTAGCCGGCGCCCTGCTTCATGAACAGGTCCATCCAGTGTTTGGCCCCGCCGAGGAAATCCACCAGCGGTTCGATCTCGTCGTTGTAACTGGCGAAGACCATGCCGGCGTAACTTTCGACGCGCAGGCTGGTCAGCGGCAACTCGGACTTTTCCAGAATGCCTTCGTAGCCATCCGGGTACGGCAGCGCGCGCAGTTTTCCGTCCAGGCCATACGACCAGCTGTGGTACGGGCAGGTGAAACCGGTGGCATTGCCTTTGTGCTTCTCGCACACGGTAGCGCCACGGTGCCGGCAGCGGTTTTCCAGGACGTTGATGGTGTTCTTCTTGTCGCGAACAACGATCACCGGGCGACGGCCGATAGTGGCAGTTTTGAAGTCGCCGCTGTTGCGCACTTCGCTTTCGTGGGCAACCCACACCCAGGTGCGGTAGAAAATCTTTTCCAGCTCGGCTTCGAACAGCGCCGGATCGTTGTACAGCGAGACGTCGACGCGGTCGTGACTGACCAGTTCGTCCGGGCTTTTCGATGATGCGATCAGCCGGTATTCATGAGTGCTCATGCGGTTCTCCTCATGGCTTTTTTATGACTTTTTTTAGCGGTGGACCGTTCATCGGCCATGCGCAATTGCAGCTGCGCACCGAAGGCGCAAACCTGTTCGTCCTGACCTTTACGGCCGACGATTTGCAGTCCGACTTTCAGCCCGCCGCAATCCAGCTCCACCGGCACTGTCAGCGCGGGATGGCCGCTCAGGTTGAAAGGCCGTACCAGTGGGGTCATGCCGGCCACGGCTTTGCTCGCGCTGCGGGCTTCGATCAGCGTCGGCGGCAGGCTCGGCAGTGTCGGCAAAAGCAGCACTTCAAACGATTCCAGGGCGATATCCACCTGTTGGCTGAAACGCACCCGGACTTTTTCGGCTTGCGTCAAGTCCATGGCCGTGGTGCGGCTAGCGGCCAACAAGCGCTGCTCGACATCCGCGCCAAGCAGGCCCTTACCGGTGAGGTGGCCGAACGCGGCCCAGTTTTCAAAATTGATTACGGTCAGGCCGGCAGCAAACGCAGCGTCGAATTCACTCAGATGTAGATTGCCGCGGCGCCAGCCTGCACGGTCGGCGGCGGCGCCAAGGGACGCTTGCAAGTGCGGGTCGCAAGCGACGTCGAGAAAGCCGACTGACGCATTGCTCGAGGGCAAAGCCTGAGCGTGGAAGCCGGGGCAGATCACCTGCATCGCTGCGATCAAATCCGCCATGTCCGCCGCGAATGGCCCCACACAATCGAGGCTGGAAACCACTGGGTGCGCGCCGACCCGGCTGACTCGGCCATAGGTCGGTTTCAGCCCGGCAATGCCGCAACAGGCGGCCGGCACACGCACCGAACCACCAGTGTCGGTGCCGATGGCGATGTCCGCCAGACCTGCCGCCACCGCCGCGGCCGAACCGCTGGATGAGCCACCCGGCACCCGATCCGGTGCTTGCGGGTTGATTGGCGTGCCGGTCCAGTCGTTGATCCCGGTGACGCCGAACGCCAGCTCATGCAGATTGGTTTTGCCAACGATTTGCCAGCCTGCGTCGAGGATCGCGTCCACCACGTCGGCGTTGCGGGTCGCGGGTGTCGCCTCGGCAAACGCACGGCTGCCCGAACGGGTTGGATGGCCGGCAATGTCGATCGTGTCTTTGATCGCAACCCGTTTACCGCTGCCACCGAGTAAAAATTCGCTGATAAACGTGCTCATGCGCCCAGCCCCGTGTTGAACAAACGTTGAGTGCGAAAATGTGCGATCAACCAGACGCCGTCGTCACACCGAAAATCAATGTTCAACCGCGTGCCGAACAGCTCGCTGCGCCTATCGGCGTAGGTGGAAATCTGCTGCATGATCCACTGCCCTCGAGCCGTGTTGCCGTCGACCATGATCGATTCGCTGGTGAGGTAATGCAGGTTCAGCCGAAAGTGAGCCGACGGCGGCAAGTAACCGCCCACGAACGCCGCCACGGCATCTCGCCCGCGATGCTGTCCAAAGGTCTGCACCGTCTGACTGCCCACGCCTTCCCAGATCGCATCGACGCAAAACAACTGCGCCAACTCGCTGATCTGCGTCGTGGCCCTCGGCACATCGCACAGGTCCATGTAGCGCGCCATCAAGCGGCGCACCTGACTCTCCCCTTCTAGCGTCTCCAGACGCTGTAACAAGGCCTGGTTCATGGCTTAAACCCTGGCGGCGTCAGGGATGGTCAGTGGACGGCCGATGCGCGCTTCAACCCTGGCGTAGCGCCACAGGCTGTATTCGTTGACCGGCGTGGTGCGGAATAGATTGCAGGCGTCGATCACCGACTGGTGGCAATCAACGTCAGCCATGATGTAGACGGTCCAGGGTGAAGTGGTGGACGGGCCGACCATCAGCCGGTCATCGTCCATCGCGCCGAGCACGGTGATGCCAGGCATGGCGCCAAGGGAGCCCATCATCTGGCTGAAGCCTTTCCAGACGCTCAAGCCCTCACCGGTCGGGAGGTCGAAAAAATTCTGGGTGATGCCGATGCAGAAGACGACGCGCAGCGGTTCTTGGGTGGTCTGGGACATGGATTTTGATCCTTGAGTAGAGGGTTCAGAGGTAGCCTGGAAATGGCGGTACGCCGAGAAAGACCGACCCGGCGCCGTCGTACAGGCCTTCACTGAGGAACGCGTGCTGGGTGACCACCATCGAGTCGCGCAGGTAACGCTGCAGCGGATGACGCAGGTAAATGGCGGCGGTGCCGGCGAGGCCGTAAGCGCTCTGCACCACAGCCGCACCGGCTTGGGAAACGTGAATCGCGGACAGGCGCAACAGGCTGGTTTGTTCGGCCGTAACCGGGTTGCCGGCAAGGATCGAATGCCAAACCTGATCGGTGGCGCCGTAGAAGAATCCCCGAGCGGCGCTCAGCTTCGCTTCGGCCTTGGCGATCTCGATACGCACATAAGCGCGGTCGGCCATCTTCGGCGCGCCCGTGATGCCACCGCCGCCGGCCATGCGGCTGACTTCGTCGAGGGCCGCGCGGGCCAGACCGAGGTTGACCACCGCCAGCACTTGCGCGGCGTAGGCGATCGACGGGTAACGGAACAACGGTTCGTCGATGTTCGAGGCGCCGCCGCGAATAAACGTCCAGCGCTCATCGACCTGTTTGTCGGTGACGCGCAGGTCATGGCTGCCGGTGCCTTTGAGGCCAACCACGTCCCAGTTTTCGACGATTTCAACCTGGTTGGCCGGGAACACTGCGGTGCGCGGTTTTCCACCGGCAGCGCCGATGCCGACACCGAGCAGGTCAGCGCCTTTGCAGCCGCTGGCGAATTTCCAGGTACCGTTGACCTGCCAACCGCCGTCGACGGCTTCGGCGGGTTGCAACGGGAACAGGCCGCCGGCAAACACCAGATCGGGGCTTTGTGCGTAGATGTCGGTAAGGGTCTCTTTTGGCAAAGCAGCCAGATAAACCCCAGCGCTACCGAAACTGGCGACCCAGCCTGCGGAGCCGTCGGCTTCGGAAATACGCTCAATCATGCGCAGGAAACGCGAGGGTGCCAGGGCGTCACCGCCAAAGCATTTCGGCGTGGCTGCGCGGTAAATGCCCACCTGCTTGAAGCGCTCGATCATGTCCCGCGGCACGTGAGAACGGGCGTCGAATTCGTCGCGACGTTGACGTACTTCATCCAGCACCTGCTCAAAGTCCTGATTGTCGACGATGTTCTCTTCGACGGCTCGCAGAGGGTCTTTCTCCGTGACAGCTGAACACAGCATGGGCGTCTTCTCCGTTTTGCTTACTGTTAGTAGGGCGTGGCTAAACGACACCGCTCCTACAGAGAAGATGCCTGGCTACCCTTGCATTGGGGTCCAGTGTAAAAACCGCATCCGTTCGCCACTATTGGGGCGTGTAGCCCCAGGACTAAAGAAAACCCCTAGGCCCACCCCGGTTACCTCTGAGCGCAAACCCACACGCAAGCCGGTATAAAAACGCCATACTCCCGTTTCACCGGCTATAGAACGCCTCAGGCGTAAAGGGCTGCGCGATGTACCTGCCAAAACCGAACGACTTTTACACCCTCATCGAAGCCATGCCGTTGTGCATCATTCTTCACGATGCGCAGAGCAAAGAGATTCTCTGGGCCAACACCGCCGCCCTGAGCGCGCTCGGTTTCACGCTGGAAGAACTCACCCCGCTGAAAGCCCCCGACATGACCCGCGACGCGCCCAAGTACCGGCGCTCGGTCGGTTTGCGCTGGCTGGAAGGCGCAGCTCGCACCGGCCAGCGCGCCATCGAGTGGTGCTATCGCTCCAAGCAAGGGGTGGAAATTCTGTCCGAGGCGGTCGCGACCCTGGTGCACCTGGATGGCCGCGATGTGTTGATGGTGCAGTTCCGCGACATCTCCAAGGAAGACAAGGTCAAGCGCGACCTCAAGCGTTTCGAAAGCCGCCTCAAGGCGTTCATGCAGGATCTGGCCGAAGGTGTGGCAGTGCTCGGCCCCCAGGGTGATATCCGCTTTATCAGTGATTCCGGTGCGCACCTGCTCAAAGGAAAGGAACACGCGCTGATCGGTGAAAACTTCCTGGACTGGTGCGATGTCCCTTCACGCCAACGCCTGCTGCTGCAACTGGCCAGCGAAACACCGGCACATGCGCCTTTTAGCGTGCACTACCACCTGCAACGGCGTGACGGTGAGTGGCGCTGGCACGAGGCAACCTGCCGCTTCATCGAGATTGAAGACGACCTGGTCGGCCATCTGCTGTTGTTTCGCGATGTCACCGAGCAGGTGCGCGCCGAGGAAGCCCGCCGCGTCAGTGAACAAAAACTCGAATACCTGGCCCGCTACAACGCGATGGGCGAAATGGCCGTGGCCATCGCCCATGAGCTGAGTCAGCCGCTGGCCGCCACTCGCAACTTTATCGAAGGCGCGCTGATTCGCCTGGGCAAAGAGCAAACCACTGATGAAGGCGTGGCCTGGGGTCTGCAAAATGCCGTGCGGCAAATCGAGCATGCATCGCTGATCATCAAAAGCGTGCGCGATTACGTGGTGAAGCTGGAGCAAACCGAGGAGTTGATCGACCTCAATGAGCTACTGCGCGAAACCCGATACTTCATCAGCCTGCGGGCCGACCCGAGTCTGATCCGGGTTGAAATCGTCACCAACCCCGAGCCGCTGCGGGTGAGTTGCGAGAAGGTGCTGATCGGCCAGGTCATTCTCAACCTGGCGTTCAATGCCATTGAAGAGATGACCGATCTGCCCACCGAGCGTCGTGTGTTGCGCATTCATGCCAGCGCCGACAACGACGTGGCGCTGGTGCGCATCGAAGACTGCGGTCGCGGCATCCAGGCCCAGGCGCAAGAGAAGCTCTTCGACGGCTTTTTCTCCTCCAAAGTCAGCGGCAACGGCATCGGCCTGGCGTTGTGCAAAAACATCATCGGCCGCCACCGTGGCGATATCTGGGCGCAAAACCTGGAACCTTGCGGCGCCGTTTTTACCTTCTCACTCCCCCTCGCTCGCTAAGAAACAACGTCAAAAGATCGCAGCCTGCGGCAGCGCCTACAGGGACCGTATTCCCCTGTAGATACCGTCTTGAACCTCACCGAGCAAGCGCAAGTTTCGGGTCAAAGGGTTGACCCGACTTGAGCACGCCGTAAACGAAGTGCAGCAGCTGGCGAAGCCTGCGTGCGGCTGTGTGTAGGAGCGAGCTTGCTCGCGATGGTCGTTCAGCCACAGAAAATGTGTCGGATGTTCCATCTTCGCGAGCAAGCTCGCTCCTACACACAGCCGCACGCAGGCTTCGCCAGCTGCTACAGGGTATGCGTTGCTGCTGAATTTGCTTAACTGATCGGCATTAAGCCAAGGCCTATCTCCCATTCCCCGGCCAGATTTCCCACGGGTGAAATTGCGCTCGCGGTCGTAGACCGCCTAGAATTCGTTGCCGTCGATGGCGATCAGACACTCGCCAGACAGTCCCGGTTGCTGACGGTGCACGACGAACCGCGGCGATTGAGTAAATGATTGCACAGTAGTGCTAAAGTGACAGTAGCCCGTGACCGCATTCTCCGTGGTTACACATTTCGGCGGTGGGCGGCTTGGCACGAGCATGAGTAGCTTGCCGGTGACGCTAAGACTCTCAAGCGAGAGCGGTTGAACTGAATCTCGTCACATTAAGCGCGAGGGAAAGCAAATGAGGTTTAAGCATGATTTTTGAGCCCAACAGTAGCCGTTCCGTCCTCCAGCGCAGAAGCAGTACCAGTATCGTCATTCAGGCGGGTCTCGATGGGTTAGCGGTGACCGGTGTCGCATGGTTTTTGATCAATTATCATATCGGCTTCATAACGCAGGCTTATGTCATCTTGGTCCTGTTGCTGCTGGGGGCATTGTCTGTCGTGTACGACCACTATGCCATTTACCGCAGCAATGTCGGCTTCGCGGTAAAAGCCTTTAAGCTTTTAAAGGCATGGACGGCCACTTTTGGTTTTCTCGTTGCGATGGCTTTTCTCACCAAACAAAGCGAACAGTACTCGCGCTTATTGGTGGGGCAGTTGTTTGTCCTTGGGTATGTTGCTCAATTGCTTTTGCACCTTGCGACACGTGAAATGCAGAAGAAATATTTGGCCCACTCGACTCAATTGGAAAATGCGCTAATTATTGGCTCGGGCGAGCTGGCGAAATATCTTCACAAAAAAATAAGCAACAACCCCTGGCTGGGTGAGCGCATCGTCGGATGCGTGTTGATTGCTGAGGGCGACGATCAGGGCAAGGCCGGCTCAGCTATCGGGTCAGGTTTGACGATACTGGGCGATATCGCCGACCTTGATGAGCTCGTCATAAAACACTCCATTCGTACCGTCTATTTCGTTACGCCTCTGGGAGGGTCGGAGGTTATCAAGGATGTTTACCTGAGGCTGTTTGATAAGCACATCTCTGTTAACTGGGTACCGGATATTTTTTCGCTGCGCTTGATCAATCACAGTGTTCGCGAAATTGCCGGTATTCCCGTGCTGACCTTGTCTGAAACGCCGCTGATGGGCATGCGTCTGTTTCTGAAGAATCTTGAAGACAAAGTCCTGGCCTTTCTCATCTTGCTTTTTGCCGCGCCGGTGCTGGCGATTGTCGCTATCGCCATCAAGATCGACAGTCCCGGGCCTGTGTTCTTTCGACAACAACGCATGGGGTGGAGTGGCGAAGCATTTCGTATCTGGAAATTCAGAAGCATGGTCGTCCATCAACCATCAGACGGCATCGTCAAGCAAGCACAAAAGAACGATCCGCGTTTGACCAGGGTTGGAGCTTTCATTCGGCGGACCAGCCTGGATGAGCTACCCCAGCTGTTCAACGTATTGATGGGGGAAATGTCCCTGGTGGGTCCCCGCCCACACGCTATTCAGCATGATGTGCAGTACTCTCCCGATATCTCGGATTACTTTGCACGTCACAATATCAAGCCAGGTATTACCGGCCTGGCTCAGGTGCGGGGTTATCGCGGTGAAACCAGAGATATAGAACAGATGATTCGGCGAGTTGATTCGGACATCGAGTACATCAACAACTGGTCGCTCTGGCTCGATTTCGTCATTCTTGTGCGGACGCTGTTTGCCTTCTCCGGCAAGCATGCCTACTAGCGCAAAATTGTTCAGGACAGCGGGGTGGCGTACGCCACCCCGCTCTATTCAATAGTGCTGATGAACTCAACTCCGGCAACCACTTGTAAAACTATGACGGAAATAGATCCAGCGTGCGCTCGACCTCATCGGGGTCGACACTAAAGCCATCACCCTCTTGTTTACCGACCACAAAACCGAAATTTTGCTGATCGCGATCCGTCAGGTATTTGAAAAAACAAAGGAAACGATTAGGGGGCTGCAACACCAGCAGCGAGCCTCCTGGCTGGAGCACATTAACACCATGTATCAGATGACTCCCCTCAATCCCGACAACGGTTCTGGCGCCAGCGCAGGTCGCTACGATAGTCGCCACATCGGATTTAGAAGGATCGATAATGCGAAAACCTCTGCGGTCACGCAGACGTTCAGCCAGTTCCATTTCATTGCGTAACAATCGCAAGTCACCCGTGCCACCTCGTAAGATGAACACGCCTGGGTGAGTGCTGACGTTTACGTGAGACAGCAACTTTTCACTCATCGCACGAAAGCGCATGTGTTTGTGCCGATTTTGACTTAGATCGTCAAAGATCACGAGTTCACGAAAAAATGCATTACGTAAACGAACCGGCTTCAAGCCCAGCCACTTCTCATAGTCGGGCCCGTGAAGCATGCCCATCCTGGCGGTGGAAACAGGGTTGGCCGCGAGTGCGGTGGTCACCGGAACGCCTTCGTCGCAAGCCAATGGATAGGTAATACAATCATCCATTAACCAGGTGCCAAACCATTTATTCCCCCCGGCCGTACAAAACATCGCCCCGCGATCAATTTCGTTTTCCACGCGTATCTTCGGTAACCATCCAGATTTAGGCGACAACCAGGATTTGGCATTATCTTTGTACAGAGCGCCATCGAGGAGCCAGACATCTTTAAGCAGATAGCCTTGTGTTGGACCATGTTCAACACGACCGATGCCTTCCATGGTGCGACGGGGATGCTCGAAAGGATAAAAAAGCTTCTCTTCCCATCCCGTCACACGTTCGAGCTGGTTGGGAAGAAAAAAAGCGGGCGGGGCAATCGCGATGTTGCCTGGAGCAATGTCCCACGTTTTCACTGCGAGACTTTTCAGTGCCAACGACGGTCTCCGTGCCAAGCGTGTTTTAATCATGTGTTTATACGCAACAAGACTCCACTTCGACTGACCGCTACGCCTCAATGTATTGTTTTCCGACATAGGCACCTCTATTGATGTGGTTATACCGAAACAACGTTTTTGGCCAGACGCGCAAACTGTATCTCTTTAAAGTCAGTGACCTGTTCAGGTGGAGATAATAGTTTCCAGAATAGGGGGCGACTTCAGATGACTGTAGCGGCTGCGCAAGGTGTCGAGGAGTGTCTCACCTGGTGTTCTTGAACAATGGAGGTATATTCTGAACAGCCCACCGAACCCCATTTCCCTATATCGACTCGCAATCTCGTCATCACTTGGGCCGTCCGGCACCCCAAGATGAAGGGTGAGTTTATTGCCTTCGACCGCAAATAATGGTGTTTCCCAAAGAAATTGCGCCGCGCCCACCTTGGGCAGTCGAACGAACAAATAGCCGTAGTTACCCAGCGTATCAACATCCCCCCCTCGTCTTCTTTTCCACTCAAGAAGTCCATCGTCCGGTCGGGCCAGACACGTTCCGATATCATAATAATCGAAACCATTTTCTATCGCCCACTCGAGCGCCATGAACGTGGTAATAGAATTGATTTCACGTAATTTTTTAGCATCGGAAAAAACTTCATCCGGATAACCGAAACGGATTGTGCTCCAGTAGCGCTTCCCTCCGCGCGTTATTACGCAACCAAGATGGCAGGCGACAACATTATCCTCCAACAGTACCAGATCGAGCCGCCCGGCACTTTTGGCCACCCTCTGAACTTCGTTCGACTCAATTTGAGAGGCCGCTGAACCATGTCTTGCTCGTGCATAAGGTTGAAGCATTTCCCGATCTGCAGCTTCGATTTCATCATCGTTCAACGCCTGCTTCATACTGTAGCGCAGGCGGTTCTTGCGCAAATTTCGACGTAATTCCGTGTTATATCTTGCGGTAATCTCATCCATTGACCTGCTCAGCGGCACGACAGCACTCAAATAGTGAGGCACATACAATGCACCTACAGTCGGCATTTCACTGACCACCACGGTCTGGCTAGATTTGTCTGCTTTTAACCTGGTTTCAACTACTTGAGATTTAGCGCCGAGGAGAACCTTCACAAACTCCCGCTGGGTTTTCCTGCCCACATAGAGGATGTCGTAATGGCTATCTTCCCGCAATTTGAATCTGACAATTTCCCAGCGCCAAAAACAGGCGCGATCAATTATATCGCGCAGCCATGCGAGCGCCTTCCTTAGCTCGAATCGCGCCGAAGGAGATATCAACTTACGTATCAGTATTGCTATATATTCTTTCATTTGATTATTAGCACAAGCCAAGGGAAGGTGATACGCGTTTGCACATCAATAAACCAACTACTGAAATGAGGCCCGGGCATTAAGATTTTCTGACGCCATTTAGCTGTCTCCAACCTTAATGAAAAAAATAATTTAACATACCCATCAAGCCGACAATGCCAAGCAGAGTAAAGATGCTACGTCAGCGTTTTGCAAGGCCGTTGTGGCACGCGCCGTGTTTGATGATGCCGCCCGGAAACCCGGCTGGGCGTCAAACAACCGGGCTATTGATCTAACGTCCAGCATCTTTGCAGATCAGCGAGCGCAACAAGAACATCGGATTGCCCACCACATAACGGCTGAATAGCCGCTTTGGCTCACTGACTAACCTGAACACCCACTCGCAACCGAGGCCACGCACCCATTGCGGAGCACGAGTCACTTTGCCGCCGAGAAAATCGAGGATTGCCCCTCCGCATACGATCAGACAGGGTACGCCGCTGTCCGCTAGCCTGGCAGCGACGGCTTCTTGCTTGGGCATGCCCATACCCAACACAACCAACTCTGGCTGACACTGCCGGGCCAGGTTTATGTAGGCCTCAACCTCATCAAATCCATGGTGAGCAGAAACGACATTGACCGCATAGACCGCTTCGCTACGCCGTACCGCGTTGGCGAGAAAGGGCTCTTCAGTCCCCCAAAAAGCCACACGCCGCCCCTTGAATGCAGCCAGTAATTTGGGGATAAAGTCTGTGCCATTCATATTCAGCCCCGGCTCCAGGCCGAGTCGGCGAAACAGGATGGCCATGCCGGAGCCGTCTCGCAACAACACGTCAGCAGCAGACAACGCGTCATAGTAGTCGGCGTTGCCCGCCACCAGGTTCATGGCATGGGCATTGACGAATCCAAGCACTGTCGTTACCTCAGTACTGGATAACGCATCAACCAATCTTTGTTCATCAGCACTATCGTTGACCACCCTGAGTTTCTGGACAATCGTTTGCCAGTTACGCTGCCAGGCTAACGCGCGCATCAATTGTCATCTCGCTTCGAACGCACCCACTCAACCTGGCGCTTCAGCACAAAGCCCAGGTACAGGGGGATTTTTTTCAGCGCGTAGAACGGCGCATACAACAAGGCTGAAAAAGAAATGATTCCGCGGCCAAACTGGCTCCATGCCAACAAGATAGTCACACCCAGTAGGGTGACCCCGATGGAAGCTATCAATGCTGGCGCCAAGATTCCGGCCAATAGAAATACCAGCCATGAAAGACCAAATGCCGCCACCAGGACCAATGTCAGCAAGGCCAGCGGCGGGACCAGCAAATCCAGGGTCATGGCCAGCAGATTCCTGTTGCCCTTGCCAATCGACTCCACCAGCAACGTTGGCGTATCACCCAGAATGACCCCTAGATGGCCATGTTCCCAGCGCGTACGTTGGGTAGTTAAGCCCACTTCACTGCGCGGAAAATAACTTGTTACCAGAGCATCGGGGCAAAACAACGGCGGTTTGCCGCTTCGGCAGAAATCCAGGCCCATCTTCAAATCTTCGACGATGTGGCCACTGGCTAAATTGATTAAGGATAGATCCCGCCAGGTGAAAGCCATTCCCGAGCCCATTAACTGACAGGGCAAACCGAGCCGGGCCCAACCTTGCGGCCGCACCAGATTCTTCACACACGAGGCAAATTCAGCAAGCTGCACTTTTAGCCCGGAACCTGCTGGAGCACGCATTAAATAAAGTGATTGGGCTGGCCGCCCTGATTCGATGCAACAAATTGCCAAACGCTCAATCGAGCCTTCGCTCACCTGGCAGTCAGCGTCGACAATGATAATGACGTCTGGTGCAGCGCTCGCCAAATAACGCACCCCAAAGTCCAGCGCATAACCTTTGCCACGTTGGTGATCATTGCGGCGCTCCACCACCTCGGCGCCCGCCGTGCGCGCCAGCGCGACCGTGTCGTCAGAACAGTTGTCCGCCACCACCAACAGACGGTCCCCTTCCAGCAACTGCGGCACAATGGTACTGAGCGTCGCGACGATGACCGAGGATTCATTGTGTGCCGGCACCAACACTGCCAGCCGTGGTCGCAATCCTTGCGCCGACGGGAGCGACTGCACAGGCAGGCAGGCCAGCAGCACTTGGATAAATAGCACCAACACCGGCAGGACAATGAGTAACAACAGTGCGCTGAACATCCAACCCAGTAATGTGATCATGCTTGCGCCTTAAACAAATTAGCCAGCTTGGCCGCTTCGGTATCGATGTCGTGTCGCTCCAGCACGAGCTGATAAGCCGCCTCGCCCATCCGCTGCAACACCTCGACAGGTTGCGCGAGGCAGTCCGCCAGCGCCGCGGCCAATTCGTCCACCGCTCCAGCGGGAAACAACCAACCGTTCTCACCGTGACGCACTAACTCGGGAATACCCGCCACATAGGTTGTCAGTACGGGGCGACGCAAGGCCATGGCTTCCATGATGACCACCGGTAAGCCTTCGGCGAAGCTCGGCAACACCAAGGCCCGCGCCGCCAGAATTTCCGCGCGCACCTGCTCGCTACTGATCCAGCCTGTAATTCGAACATGCGCCTGCAAGCCATGCCGTGCAATCAGCGCTTCGATTTCTGCACGCATTTCCCCATCGCCAGCCAGTACTATCTCAAATACCAAGGCTTGCGCTGCCAGGATGCGAGCGGCCTCAAGCAACAATAGTTGGCCCTTTTGTTCACACAAGCGCCCCACGCAAACAAATCGCGGCACCGACGGTACCGCCACGGCAGGCACATCGTGAAACGCAGGCTCCAGCCCACAATGCACGACCTTTACCTTTGACCAGTACGCATGATCCACCCAACGAAACAGCTGGCTGCGCCCATAAGAACTGATAGCCGCGACAAAAGCCGCGCGCCGGACTTTCTCGCCCAGATGAATAAACTGAGGTTTGTCGAACTCTTCGGGGCCATGCACGGTAAAACTGTACGCCGGCCCGCCGAGTGCGTTGGCCAGCATCACCACCTCGGTGGAGTTGGTGCCGAAATGCGCATGCACATGCTCGGCACCGAACGTCTGCAACCAGGACAGCAGGCGGCACGCCTCAGCCAGATAGACCAAATGGTACGGCCAGGCACGATCAGCACGCCGGCCCATGCGTAGCGCCAGCCACAACGCCGAAAAAAAGCGTCGTGGCTGGGCGCGGAGCACCTGCAGCACCGGCCCTGACAGCGCTTTCAATCCGCCCTGCAGCACATAGAGAGTTTTATCGCGTTCGGACACGTCCTCGGCATCCACCAACTCGGCATCCCAGCCACGCAGCGCAATACGCTGTACCACAAGGCCCTGACGCTCTAACGCCAAAATTTCGCGCCGGATAAAACTATGGCTGACCTTGGGGTATTGATTGATGAAATAAGCGATACGCATAGGAACCAATTCAGATGTCGTTATAGTTAGTTATTACTGTAGGTATTTTCCACAGCGGTACAGTTGTCAGGCGCTACAAACAGCACAGCGGCGCTGGCTGCATAGCTGCCTTGCAGCACGCTGTCTATTTTTTGAAAAGTATCATTTAGAAGTTCATAACGCCGGCGGTACATGGCGCGTTTTTTCGAAGGAATACTTTCAGGCGCCTTGCTGGACAGGGCCATGGGGATTTCAAAAAAGTCTTCACGCTCTGACGGAATCGCTCCATGCTCCAGCCAGATAACATCATAATTTGCCGCCAGCTCCTGCGCTTTATGAGCTCCAAAATAAGGATGACGGTGGTGACGATCCTCATCCCCTACTGCATAAATTTTCGTAACGCCAATATGACGTGCAATATATTTAATAACTTCAATCAGGAAGCTTCTGGGCCGAAGCCCTTCAAAGCTTTTTGTTAATTCCCGGTAGATACTCAAGGATCGTTCGCTGTCCACGCCTTTGTGTATCCCTTGAACGGCACCAATAAATATAACGGTATCACCTCCTGCTCTGCTCAAGGTGAATGCTATTGATGCTATACGCAAATCGCCCTGAAACAAGTTCAGAACCAACTCCCCTTCACGCATAAACCATATCGGACGATCCAGTACCAGGGAACAACCCGCAGCGAACGCTGACAAGTCACTTAACACCAGACGTTCATTTCGACCCAAAAGCAATAACTGCGGACAATTTTTTGTGACCACTTCATAGTGCGAAGCCAATACATCTAATTTATCCTGAAGGCTCCAGCGTTTACTGATGTATGGCCAATGAACAACCCCCACACAATCCCCGCCCAGCTTCTCAAAACCGGCGCTACCCAGAGCGCTCGACATTCGCCCCAAAAACAACTTCAGTTCGGCCCTGTTTTCACCCATTAAAATCATTAATTTAAGCTTGTTTTTCAACGCTCTTAAAGAATACCCGGCATGTAAGGACAATGCGTTTTTGACGATCAGCCAATGATTCATGACAGTCTCACTTGTATTCGATCAGCGCGGATTTTCCGGCGCCGAATCTGTTCAAAAGAAACTTGACCTGCCCGAGCATCTCGGGAAATTTTCCCAATACCAGAAAGAACGCCAGCAGCCAGTTTTCGCGCGCCGATCCACTGCCCCGGCGGGCCAGGCGCACGACTTGCAATGGATAGATCAGCAGCAAAAGTAGCCCATACCCTCCCAGCATCAGGGTCGTGAACATAGTCGCCAGTGGGATACCCAAGCCCCAGAACCAGGCACGGCGCGACTCACGTAGCCAGTGTTGTTCCGGCGCGGCCCCGTGCAAAGAGGCGCCTTCGGCAAAGGCATAGCCACCGCGCAGGGTTCGCCGCCACCACTGGCCGAACCGGGTCATGGTCGCATCGTGCAAGGTCATTTCCGCAGCCAGACGCCAGACCTTCCATCCATTCGCACGCAGGCGCACACACAACTCGGGTTCTTCCCCGGCGATCAGATCTGCTCGAAACCCGGTCGCCGCGGCGAACGCGTCCGCCCGCATCAGCGCATCGCCACCACAAGCCTTGGCCTCACCGATCGGTGTGTCCCATTCGAGATCACACAACAAGTTGTATATCGAGCGCTCTGGGTAACGTTCTCGGCGCCGTCCACAAACCACCGCCACATCAGGATGTGCATCAAGAAAGGCCTGTGCCTGGAGCAACCAGCCGCCGTCAACCTCGCAATCACCATCGACGAACTGCACATAACCCATCGTCGGCAACAAGCGTTTCGCGCAGGCAAATCCTTCATTGCGTGCGCGCGCGGCCGTAAAGGGAATCGTCATGTCCAACTCGACCACCTCGACCCCAAACTGCTGCGCCATCTGCACTGAACCATCCGTTGATCCAGAGTCGACATAAACAATCTTCTGCGCCGTGCCCGCCAGCGAAGCCAGGCAACGCTCAAGCCGCAGGCCTTCATTGCGACCGATGACAACGACACCAATGCCCATAGCCATGGAGTTTTACTCAGCGACGCAATCGAAATAGCCCATCGGATGGCTCATGAGAATTCCTTCTCTTCTGCCCGCCGCCTTTTTTTGATAGTCGCAGGAACACCCACCGCTACCGAATCGTCCGGGACATCGGTCAACACCACGGCGTTGGCACCAATCACGACATTATTACCAATGCGGATATTGCCCAGCACCTTGGCCCCGGCGCCGATATCGACGTTGTTGCCCATCACCGGAGCAATGGGCTCATTCACATTCTTCAAGCCCACAACGACGCCATTACGGATACGGCAATCATCGCCAAACTGCGCGTAACCGCTGATGACGATTCCGCCAAAATGATCGATGACGAAGTTGCGCCCGACCACCACCTCACACGGCAGCTCGATACCCGTGATGATCTGCACCAGTTTGAAGAGCACTTTATAGATAAAGGAGAACAGTTTGCGTAACAGCGCCGGGCGCACCCCGTAGCGCCAGCGTCCAAAGCGATAAACCAGCATCACCCAGAACCCCTGAGCCCCCCAGTCACCCGCGTAGGCATGCAAATCCGCACGTATGTTTTCGAACATAATTGGCTCTACCGTGTGGGTTGGCTAGCGAATTTGGTTTCACGCAGTAGCGCCCAGGTCACCCGGGCATGCTCCCAGCACGCGCCAATTGCGGCCCGGCCGCGGCCCTTCAACAAGGCCTTGAGCGCCAGGATCAGATCCCCCAGAAACACCAGAGACATATGCCAGGCCAACCCCAACCGACCGTGATGCTTGCGGAAGTACAACAATTCGCTTTCGATTTGTAATTTGGGTATCTGTCGACTGACCGCATTGAGCTCGACCACCGACTTGGCACTTTCACCACCAATATGCACCACGGTGGTGTGTGGGTAGAACACCACCTTCCAACCCGCCTGTTTGACGCGTTTGCAGTGGTCCACTTCCTCGTAATAAAGGAAGTAGCGCGGGTCGAACAGACCAACCTGGTCGATGACTTCACGGCGGATCAGGTAATAGCAGCCGGGCACCCAGTCGCACTCGCGGACCGAGGCGTGATCCCAGGCCATATCATCGACCTGCTTCACCACCGGAAAAAATCGTTCAAGCCCTGTGCGAGACAGAAACACATTCAACGGCGTCGGAAAAAAACGACAGGACGGTTGCAAATCACCCTCTCGCCCGACCAACCGAACGCCGAGCACACCACAATCAGGATGCGCTTCCATGTACTCGAGCGTCTTGTTCAGGGTATCCGCGGCCACGAAGGCATCGGTATTGAGAAGTAACGCGTACTTGCCCTGCAGGTGTTCAACCAGTTGATTGTTGGCCCGACCAAAACCGACATTATTTTCATTGGCCAGCAACAATGCCTCGGGGCAAACAGTTGCCAGGCGCTCCAGCGAATTATCGACAGAGGCATTGTCCACCACCAGATAGCGCGCCGGGTTCGCACTATCGGGCTGGCGCAACGCCTTGAACATTGGTTGCAACAGATCCGCTGTATTGTAATTAACGACCAATACATCCAGAGGAGCATTAACCATTGGGTTGTTCGCCAAAAAAATACTCTGCTCTCATCGCTTGCAGCTTTGGCTCCAGTTCCGGATCAAATAAACCATCCCGCTGCTGGATGAGGTCGATCCACGGATAAGTGGCGCAACGCTCTTCGATATTCTTCACCAGCGTTTCCATCGTACAGATAACTCTGGCTGGATTACCCCCGACCACCATCCCGGGTGGAACGTCTCTCAGTACAACAGCACCAGCGGCCACCACTGAATCCGGGCCGATCGTCACGCGCGGCATGATGATAGCGCCATGGCCGATAAAGGAATTCGCACGGATATCGACGGCGCCGACAGAATCGAGTTTTGTTCCGTCACGCGCATTGAGCACATGGACGAGGCCATCGTGGCCGAAGATTGTGCAATCCGATAAACCTACGTTGTCACCGATTCGAAGCATCGCAGGGTCGGTGATGTTGCACCCGAGGTTGATCCATGCGCCTTTACCGGCGGAGTGCAGCCCCCCCCATCGCGCCATATGCTTAGCCCATTCATACCCGTCTGGTTTACATAGCTTTTTATAGAGTGAGGTTCCCCGGCCTGTTGTTTTGGCGTAATGAGCAATAGCGCGCTTTAGTAGACCAATCATCCTGTCAGCCTCAAAAATTCAGCGATATACATTCGTGCCAGGGTTGAATTCACCCTGATTCTTGGTTACCCACTACCTCAGAATAGCCCCTCTCGAAAACTTAACAATCTGATAAACCACAAATATTCTTCTCAGGAATACTTGCCCACCACGGGCCCCGATTGTTGGTTAAGATAATCCGCCAACCTCAGGGCAAGCTGTAGAAGAGGCATCGTAGGATTACTGGCGCCGCCGGTAGCAAAAACACTGCTGCCCGCCACATGAAGATTCTCGACACCGAACACCTTGCAGTTCTCGTCGACCACTCCAAACTCAGGCGAGCTCGCCATTCGCGTGGTCCCCATATGATGAGCATGGGGATTGACCTTCAGTGGCAGAGTCGCGTCATAAACGCACTCATCCAACCTGACAAAGCCCAACCCTGTTTCGGCAAAGCTCTTCGCCACTTCCAGCCCTATGGACTTGATGGTATTCCTGTCTGCAGGGCTCAGCTCCCAATGAATGCTTGCCTTGCGCATCCCCAGCGCATCTCGCCCTTCGAGCAAAGAAACGCGACTATTGGGGTTGGGGAACTGCTCAATCAACGTGCCGAGAACCCCATCCCCAGGGCAATCGAACCTGGTAATAAATTCGATTTTTTGCTCCCCGCCTGCTTCGCAAACGAGATTCTCGAAAAAACTCTTGATGGCCGCCATTCGTCCATAGGATTTCACTTCAGATACAAGTGAGGCCGTCACGTTCCCTTTGCCCGACTGGTGCTCCTTCACGAATGCATCGGTCGTGAAGTACTGTCGAGTATCCTCACTCTGCCCGTCTTTCAGGATGAAGGTCCCCATATCAACGTTCAGGTGCTCCATGAAACATCTACCGACGAATCCATCCTTGCTAACGATGCCGCCCGCTATCAGGGATTCACTGTTGAGTAGCTGCCTGGCATTCTCGATCGCGCCTGTCGCCAAAATGAATTGTTTTGCCGTGATTCGTTCTTGATGTAGCTCGTAGTCCGAGACGACGATCGTCTCTATGCGGCCGGTCTTGCTGTCAAACTCAAGATCGACGCAGTTGCAGTTGATGAAAACATCAAGCCCTTCGGTCTCATTGAGTTCCTTGGCATATTTTTGTGCAAATCGCGTCGGTGGGCTGAGCAAGAAACGATCAGGCTCAAAGTCGTTACCGTCCAACGTCGCATTGATAGCCTTGAATCCAGAGTGCGGCGGAAGATCTAAAATATCCATGGCCGCAGGCAGATTACGCTCGATCTCGGAAAACGCGATTGGCCAGCCGGGCAAGTGCACGGGAGGGCCCACGCTAAAATCGGAGGGTTCAAAGGGACGGCATCGCCCGGCCCAGTGATTGGAGGTCCCGCCAAGGTAGCGCAGGCGAGTTTCCTCGGCGTAGACGTCAAGGCCTGTCGAAGGGCATTTGTAGAGGTTTTGCGAGTTCTCTGAATACTCGTGCCCCCCACCTTCGATAAGCAGCACACGCCAACCATTGCCGGCGAGACGCAAGGCCAGCGTAATGCCGGCCGGCCCGGCGCCTACGATGCAGAAGTCATAGAAGGGCCGGAGTTCCTTTTGCGACTGGTAGTCTTTAATCATGCTTTTGTTTGCCGAAAATGCTGGGCAGGCAGCACCCATCCGTTGATAACAACATACTCGGATTTGCCAGCAGAAGGTCGAGCAACGGCTTTGGAAAATCCAAATGTGATTCCCCCAAGGCTTAACAGGGCAAACGCCTGAAGGAAGCCTCTGCGTCCCATTACAGGGATATTCAAATCAGTTTTTCTCATGATCCAAAGTTCCACAACATCGAGATTGCGTTGGAGATTTCAACTACACATCACGGTCAACATTTTTGGAATCACCATCAACCCCTCAATGGCGACGCCCTGTCGCAGCGCTGGAAACCAGAAGAGAAACAGATCGAATCAAAGCCATTTAGCAAGACCCGTCAACAGCTCCCCGCACAAAGCCCCCACTGCCAGCATCGGCAGCACCACCAGCTCGCGTTTGAGATTGAACAGCCCCAGACGACAATTGACATAGAAAATCAGGACAAGTGTAGGAAAGGTATGCAGGGCGACGCCCCAAATCGCATATTTGACCCCACCAATTGCCAGCAGCAGCGGCAGCAGCACCCATAACGAGACCACGCGAATAATGTTGTCCATGGCCTGGTACTTGGTGAGTCCCAAGGCAATCCAGACCTGATGTGCCACCATATAGCGCATTGTGAAAAAAGACAGTGAAAGAATTGCCATCATGCTGCCGGCCTGGGCATAACGCGCATCGTACAAGATGCTGATGAGCAGTGTGCTGCCGGTCCAGAACAGTCCACAGAAAAACAGCGAGACAAGATCGAACATCAATTTCAAGCGGTAGTACAAAGCGTGGAGCCGTACGGTGTCATTGGTTCTTGAGGCCTCACTGAAGGCCGGCAGGGCCACCGCCCCGAACAACCTTTGCAAGCCAAGTTGAAGCGCTCCCAAAATCAACACAGCAATGGAGTAAACGCCCAATTCGTTAGCCGTCATGCTGCCGCCGAACCAGAAGCGATCACCGTACATGGCCAATACGCCCACTGCCGACGACAACAGTATCCAACGACCGAAGACGAGTAATTCCTGGAGAGCAGCACGCTCCCAATGCAGACGGTTAGGCGGGCCCTCGAACCAGAAATGTCCCAGCAGAGCGCTGACAATTGCCGAGACCAGACCCGCACCCACCAACGACCAGATAGACCGGGTGAAGTAACCGATGACCAGCA
This sequence comes from Pseudomonas sp. ASL7, assembly GCF_056680375.1. NCBI lineage: Bacteria > Pseudomonadati > Pseudomonadota > Gammaproteobacteria > Pseudomonadales > Pseudomonadaceae > Pseudomonas > Pseudomonas sp. ASL7. The sequence goes on from NZ_CM155279.1 coordinate 2,448,561, forward strand.
TCACCAAAAGACCGACAAGCTGGGATGCAAACTCGGCGAGCACGACTTTTTTCTGCTGGAAAGCGCGTACGGCCAAGTCGACTTTGGTCGACTGGAGACCATAGAAGATCGCTGAAACACCAGTCAACGCCAGCACCAGCGGCAACTCCGGTGTTGCATAGGTGGAATTGGGCGCCCACAAGTTAATGACTTGAGCGAACCAGGTGAAGCCAGCAATTAAAAGTGTCGAAGCAAAAAGTATAAGGCCCCGGACAATCTGCACCGTCCACACGGTATTGAGAAACACCGGATCGTCGCCACGCGGGCTCTGGATGATGTTCTGGCGCAAGCCAACATCGGAGAGCAAGTGCAGAACCACCGAAACGGTGGTGGCGATCATCATGATGCCGAACATCTCCGGCATCAGCAGGCGCGCCATGACAAGGTTGCCACCCAAACGAATGGCTTGAGACGTAACAAGCGCGCCGAGATTCCACGCCCCAGCAGATATCGCTCGCCTGCGAAGGCTTGGCGATGGCGATAAATCAACTAACGACATAACAACCTCGGACTCAATGGCACGAAAGGTACTATAGTCGCATTTTGCCATTCAACTAATGGTTCTCTCATCAATCTATAAGTCCGACCATCCATGCCTGAACACTTTCGCGCGTTAATCGTCATTCTGGTCCTTGCTGGCATCGTTTTTGTCATCGCCCGTCGACCAGCAGCCGACCTGATTCCTGACCGCAGTTTCACCCGTCGGCGCAATCTATGGTTCGCATTGACGCTACTGGCCTTTGTTTCGCACAGCTTCTGGGTGTACGCGGGCATTGCCGCCCTCATTTTGTCCTTCACCCAAAAAAGTGAACGCAACCCGGTGGCGCTGTTTTTCCTTCTGCTGTTTCTCATCCCGCCGGCCGCGGCGGAAATTCCCGGCTTCGGCCTGATGAACCATTTTTTTGCCCTTAACCAAATTCGTCTATTGGCGTTGTGTGTGTTGCTTCCGGCTTATCTCGCATTACGCAAGCAAGCAGACACGATCCCTTTCGGACGCACCTGGCCTGACAAGCTGTTAGCCGCCTTCATTATGCTGACGAGCGTGCTTTACCTGCGCGAAACCACGATCACCGACACGTTGCGCCAAACGCTCTACCTGTTACTCGAAGTTTTTTTGCCTTACTACGTTGCCAGCCGAGCGCTGAAGAACCTCAGCGACTTCAAGGACGCTATGTTCGGTTTTGTTCTCGCCGCCATGCTGCTGTCGCTGATAGGTCTCTTCGAGTTCTCCCGGAGTTGGCTGCTCTACAATGCGCTGACTTACGCCATGGGCCTGCAATTTGAATTGTCCAGCTACTTGAACCGTGGTGGCTCATTACGCGCCAGCGTCACCACCGGCCAGGCCATCGCGCTGGGGTATGTCATCAGCGTGGCCATCGGCTTTTACCTGTACTTGCAGGAAAATGTACGCAGCCGATTGCAAAGAAGCCTCGGCGCGCTCCTGCTCGCCGGTGGTCTGTTCGCACCGCTGTCGCGTGGCCCCTGGATCGGTGCTGCCACCATGATCGTCGTGTTCATCGGCTCAGGCCGTAAAGCTGTCAAACGCCTGATGCTGCTGGCGGTCGCCAGCGCGCTTGCCCTTCCCCTGTTGGCCATTGTGCCGGGCGGGCAAAAAGTACTTGATCTGCTACCGTTCATTGGCACAGTGGAAGTAGAGAACATCACCTACCGGCAGCGCTTGATTGATAACGCAGTGATCGTTATCCAGCGCAACCCTTGGCTGGGTTCTTTCGATTTCCGCAGCACACCGGAAATGCAGTCCTTGACTCAGGGCCAGGGCATCGTCGATATCGTGAACACCTATATTGGCGTAGCACTGTCGTTCGGCTTGATTGGACTGACGCTTTTCGTGGCTTTTTTCGTCTGTGTCCTGCAAGGCATTCGCAAGGGGATGCGTTCGTTCCCCGGTAAAGACGATGAGTCGCGCCGACTTGGGCGTGCGCTCCTGGCGACACTGGTCGGGATACTGGTGACCATCGTTACCGTTAGCAGCATCACTGTGATCCCTGTGGTGTATTGGTCGGTCGCCGGACTGGGCGTTGCCTATGCTCAGATGGCGCGCGGACTCAAGCGCACCTCAACTACAGTCACTACAAGTGCCCACCTCCAATTCCGGTAACCCCCATGGCCAAACTTTTTCGCCGCACCCGCCTGCTGCTTCCGGTTCTGTTGTCTTTAACTATTTGGCCGTTTAGCACCTGGGCATCAGACTGGGTCGCCAGCGTCGATGATCAAACCGGCCTGCCAGTGCTGGTGCATGGCGGCAGCCCCGTCGTTGTTTCTAAATTCATCTTCTTTGAGGGCAACTGGGCCTGGACGTATTTTGCAACCGAATTCAAGGTAAACGCCCCCTACAACTACTCTCTGGCAGGCCAGAACAAAAAGCTGGATTTCGACCTGGCTACGAAAATCCAGAAGGAAGACGAGCAGAAACTGACCTGGGATTTTGCCCTGGATGCACACAGCACGAAGACGGGCGTGATGGGCGGAGGTGTTGTCTTCAAGTTCGACCCTGCCCTTTTCTCAGGAGAAATGGGCGAGCCGGTTTTGCTCCCTGACAACAAAGGCTGGTCTTGGGGGAATGCACAAGGGCGACACATCGAGATGCGTTTCGAGCCTGCACTGGCGAGAGTGTATTTTGAACCGGGTGATAAATCCGAGGTACGAGCTTTCTTCTATAAAGACACGATCAAGCCCGGCAGTCAGAACATCAAGGCCACCTTAAGCATATCTGGCGATGTGGCACTCGGCCCTACCACTTCCGAGCGCTTCGGCCTCGCGGACCCAAAGAGTTGGCCGAGTGACAAGCTCGACTGGAAAACCTCACCAGTCGATCTGTCCTTTCTTAACGCTGACGAAAAACCTGCAGGCAAGCACGGCTTCGTCAAAGCGTCCGGTGAGCAACTGCTATTCGCGGACAACACCCCGGCTCGCTTCTGGGGTACCAACGTCACCTCGTATGCACTGTTCCGCACGCCAGACGATGAAATCAAGCAACAGGCTAAACGCCTGTCTGCACTCGGCTTCAATCTCGTGCGACTTCATCACCATGACTCCCCCTGGGCCAGCCCGAACATTTTTGGCGACCCCAGGCTCACACAGGACACCCAGCAACCAAGCGAGGAATCGCTGAAAAAAATCGACTGGTGGATCAAGTGCCTGAAAGACGAGGGCATTTATGTATGGCTCGATATGCACGTCGAGCGAACCGTTACGGCAAAAGACAATATTTATGGCTTCGAAGAGATGCCAAAAAACAGCATCAACAACGCCGACATCAAGGGCTATGCGTATGTAAACATCACTATTCAGCAGGCGATGAAGCGCTTTGCCGCAGCCTATCTGACTCACGTAAACACCTATACCGGTCTCGCCTACAAAGACGATCCGGCGATCGCCGCAGTACTGATTACCAACGAAAACGACGTCACCCATCACTATGGCAATGCCCTGCTGCCAGACAAAAACGTTCCAAAGCACAACAAGCTCTATATGCAAGCGGCCTCGGGTTTTGCCAACGAACACAATCTATCGGCCAACAAAACCTGGCGCGCCTGGGAGCCCGGCCCTTCCAAGCTGTTCCTTAACGATCTGGAGCGAAGTTTCAACGTTGATATGATTCAGCACCTGCGCGCATTAGGCGTGAAGGTGCCCATCGCCACGACCAGCACTTGGGGCGGCAATGGCCTGAGCTCCTTGCCTGCCCTTACGGCCGGCGACGTGATTGACGTTCATAGTTACGGCGGCACGGGGCAGCTAGAGAAAAACCCGCTCACCAGCGACGGTTTAATTGACTGGATTGCCGCCGGCCAGGTCATCGGCAAACCCCTGACCGTCACCGAGTGGAACAATGAACCCTTCCCGACACCCGATCGCCACTCGCTGCCACTTTATATCGCCGGCACCGCCAGCTACCAAGGCTGGGATGCGCTGATGCAATATGCCTACAGCCAGGAGCCGTTAACCGGCGAATGGATGACTGCCGGCAACTGGCACGCCTATAACGACCCTGAACTGCTGGCCACCCTGCCTGCCGCCGCTTTACTTTATCGTCGTGCAGATGTTCGCGAAGCAAACACCACCTATGTCTTCGCGCCGACACCAGGCACTCTATTCAATCAAAACATTTCACCGGCCAACTCTGCGTTACTGCGCACGGCCATGGAGAAAGGCAAGCTGCAAATCGCCATGCCACAGACGCCGGAATTATCCTGGCTGCAGCAGAGCGTTATCCCGAGCAATGCACAGGTATTTCATGACCCGGACCAGTCACTGCTGGACGCCAATGCCAGCGAGTCAACGACAGACACGGGTGAAATAAAGCGCAACTGGAAACAAGGTATCTACACCATCGACACGCCGCGCACCCAGGCAGCGACCGGCTGGATCGGTGGCGAGTCGATCAACCTTGGCAACATCCAGGTTCAAGTGAAGACGGCTAATGCCAGTGTGGTGGTGCAAAGCCTGGACAACGTGCCAGTCGACCATTCGCAGGACTTGCTGATCTCGCTAGGCACCCGCGCCATCCCCAAAGACGGCGACAAAACACCTTTTTATGTTGAGCCCCTCGAAGGCACGCTGACCATTAAGGCACCGCCAGGCCTGACACTTTTCACCCACGGCATACTTGCGCAAATGAAGCCGCTACCCGCGACCTACCTTGATGGGCGCTATACGATCAAGTTCGACGGTCGGCAAGCTTCCAACTGGTTGTTTCTGAAAAAAAGCGTCCCTCTCTGACGCTCTAATCTGCGCTTGCACAGCAAAGTTTCCAGGAGGACAAGATGAAATTTTTAGTGGTTGGCGGCGCTGGCTACATTGGCTCGCACATGGTTAAGCAGCTATTGCGCGCAGATCACCAAGTGGTGGTGGCAGATAACTTCTCCACGGGTCACCGCAGCGCTTTGGTGGGCGGGAAATTGGTTGAACTGGACATCGCCGACGCGCAAGCCTTGGACGCCTTGTTTTGCGCGCAACACTTTGATGCCGTGTTCCACTTCGCCTCATTTATTCAGGTAGGCGAATCCGTGACAGAACCTGCCAAGTATTACCAAAATAACTTGGCTGCCACCCTGACGCTGTTGCAAGCCATGGTTCGAGCGGGGATTAAAAACTTCATTTTTTCCTCGACTGCCGCCGTCTATGGCGACCCGATGTATGTACCCATCGACGAAGAACATCCCAAGGCCGCGATAAACCCTTATGGTCGCAGCAAGTGGATGGTGGAGCAGATGCTTGAAGATTTCGACCGCGCCTATGGGCTGAAATCGGTGTGCCTGCGCTACTTTAATGCCGCCGGTGCAGACCCTGAGGGACAGCTGGGTGAACGCCATGAACCGGAAACCCACCTGCTGCCACTGGTCCTGCAAGCGGCCTCAGGCCGGCGCACAAACATCACTGTGTACGGCCGTGATTACGACACGCCTGACGGCACGTGTATTCGTGACTACGTCCACGTTGTCGATCTGGTTGCCGCTCATGCACTTGCCGTGGATTACCTATTGGCCGGGGGTGCAAGCACGGCTTTCAACCTCGGCAACGGTCAAGGGTTTTCAGTACAGCAAGTGATAGATACCGCGCGCCGCGTAACCGGCCAGGACATCATCATCAGCGAAGCGTCACGCCGTGCCGGCGACCCGCCACGCCTTGTGGCCGACCCACGAAGGGCCAGCGCCTTGCTTGGCTGGCAACCGCAGTTTGCCTCGCTTGAACAGATAGTGGCTCACGCCTGGAGCTGGGAGCAGAAGTATCCTTGGTACTGACAGTCGGCGCTCGCGCTTAACGCCGAGCGCCTGAGGATGACGCTCTAGTAATAAGAGCGATTTTGGTGTTCGGCCTTGTTCAGCACCGTGCCAATCAAATTGGCTGTCCCCAGATGATGCAGGCTTTCCTCGATTTCTTTCTTGGTGTTCATGCCGTTGGCGACCACGAGCAGCACGCAGTCGAATTTAGGCAAGACGGTAATCACATCATCCGAACTCAACAATGGCGGCAAGTCGAAAATCACGATACGTGAGTCGTAACGCTCACGCAGGTCCGTAATCAAATGGCTCACCGCGGGCGATGAAAGCACCTCAGTGGAGTGAGGAATCGGCACACGCGTCGGCAGGACGACAAAGCGCGGCAAGGTCGGGTTGACCAGCACCTCTTGCAACTCTGCTTCATTGGCCAGCAATTCGTTGAGCGATTTCTCCATCGACAGGCCCAGGCAGGCACCCACTGTCGGGCGACGCAGGTCGAAATCCACCAGCAATGCCGTCTTGGTTGTGTGATGGGCGATGCTCATTGCCAGGTTGATCGCCAATACCGTCTTGCCTGCCTCTGGCGTCGGCGAGGTTATGGCGAGCGTGCGCCAGCCATTTTCTTCCATGACTTTCAGAACTTGCGTGCGCAGCAGATCGAAAGCCCCGCTCATATTCGAATTTTTGTTGTAAGCCACAATGCGATTGCGCTCGAGATGGTCTGGCCGCAGCGGTACAACTCGTGTGTGCACATAACTGAGCGCATTCAGCCCTGCAGACTGCGTGGTCGCTGTCATCGCCTTTGGCGTTGTCATGAGACCTGACGAAGGCTGTTGCTCCGAATTTTCGGTATCGGGCTTGATTATTTCCATGTCTATTTTCCTTATGCAAACCGGCCCAGCGTTTTGAATACTAGAAGGTCCAGAGGCATGTAGAGGAAGTGCAATAGTACCAACGAGATCGCAATTATCACGACCCCACCGACGATCAAAAGCGTTCGCCACTTCCTGCGACGCGCCAGTTCCGCCTTGGTGTGAATGTAGGGAATCGAAACCAGTACGCGCCTGCCCACCACACTGCCCAGGGCCTCAACACCACGCACGCGCTGACTCAACATCTCGAGGAGCATCACCAGTGCACCAGCGCCCACCGGGGCGAGTACAAAGCCCATGGCAACCACCTTTTTGCGGTTCGGCCGGACCGGCTTTTCGGGCATCAGCGGCGACTCCAGCAGCACAAAACGCTCCGCTTTGTTTTCCTGCTCCAGGCTTTCGGAAATTTTCGCACCCATTTCCTTCGTGCGGATTTCCTCATATTTTTTGCGAGCGTTGTCATGGTCACGCGTCAGCGTGACCAAGCCACGCTCGACTTGCGGCGTCTCAAGAATTTGCGCCTCGTAGGCTTCAATTTTGCTGAGCAGTTCCCGCTTTTGATCGGCCAGCGACTGGATCCGTGTTTCCGTGGCCGCGACCTGGGCCTGAGCCTTGGCAACCTCCATACTGACGGGAGCCCCTGCACCGCCCCCCACTCCTTTGACAGACTCGAGGGCAGCAATTTTGCGTTTGACGGCGCGAACATCGGGGTGGGCTTCGGTATAGATCGACAGCAACCTGTTGTATTCCGCCTTGAGGCTACCCAAATCTTGCGGTTGCTCAGCTCCCGCCGCCCCAGGCTTGGCCGCGCCCCCGGCACTGGCCGCGGAAACCTCCAGCTGGTTAAAGCGCAACTCCTCACGGGCCGCCTTGTAGTCGCGATCTACCTCTTTAAGCTCGGTTTCGGCGCGCGACAACATATTCATGCGCAACTCCTGATGCTCAGGCAGCGCGTTACTGTGTGCCTGCTTGAAGTCCGCCAACCGGTTCTCCAGGGCTTCCAGTTCGACCCTGAGTTTGTCCGCCTCCTGCGTCAGAAACTCCGTGGTCTCACTGGCGCGCTCGGTGCGCTGCTTGATGTTTTCATCCAGAAACAGCGTCACCAGCTCGTTGGCCACTTTGTTCGCAATCTCGGGCTGGCGGTGCTCAAAGCCCAGGCGGAAAGCAATCGTCACTTCCCCGCGCCCCTTAACGGCGGCACTGACCAAGGAGACTGTAATCGCATTGCGCATTTCGTCGATCTTCTCGGTAACGCTCAGCGGCCTGCTTTGCGAAGCAAAAAGATGGTACTTGTCGATGATCGCTTCCAGATGCTCACGGGTCATCACACGCTGGCGAATGACTTCGATGCGCTCATCGGCAAAGGTATTGTTGTTCGCCGCCACCAGGTCCGGTGAAATCTGCTGAGACTCGACCAGAATCGTGCCGGATGACTCATAAATGGGCGGGATAGCGAGCGCAACCGCCACGCTCAGGCCAAGTATAACCGCGACACTCAGGATCAACAGCAGGGCATGGTGCTTGATGATAGCGATGTAGTCGTTGACCGACATTTCGTATTCTGAGGTCATAATTATCACAATGCTGAATGTCAGAAATCGGGATGACTATATGTCAAAGTCAGCCCCACGACGTTTGCGGTTGCATCCGGCAAGTTATCTTGCAGGCGTTCTTTGTACGTGTAGGATAGGCGCGCCACCCAAAAAGGCGAGAGTTCTTCACTAAACCAGGCACCGGCAGTGCGCAGGGTGTTTGGCGTCTGCCCCGTGGTTTTTTGCCATGAGGTGATAAAACCGGTGCGACTGGTGTCGTCCAGTGCATAACTCCATAGGCCGCTCACGTTATCAGACTCGACGAAACCGCCGTCACCGCTGGCGACAGTACTACGACTGGCGTCGATGCTTGTCTCGACACGATCACCGGTATAGCGCAACGAAAAGCCGCCTTGACCAGTGGGAGTGCTCGAGCCGGAGACTTGATTGACGCCCCCGTAAACCGACCCTTTAAGCCGGTCAGAAATGTCAAAGTTCATACCCACAGCGGGGGTATAACTGTTTGAAGACGACACCCCGGATCCCTGCTGCGGTTCATAACGCTTGGCTCCAAAACGCGCGAACAACTCCACACGCTCGCTCCATGTATAGTTCAAACTCAAGAGGTTCGACAGCTGGTCATAGTTGGTCAGCGTGGAAACATCGTAAGTGACATGGGTGTAATCGGCTTCATCAACCAGGGTAGTACGATCACTGAGCGCAGTGCTCCAGTTGCCGCCGAACATCGATAGCGATTGCGTACCGTCAGGGGCAATCACGCCGGTTCCTTGGACCTCGGAAGAGAGCGTCGAGCTCTGGACATACTGCGCGTTGAGTCCAAAACCACCGTTTTCGGTGTCGCGCTGCCACCCCATCTTCAAATCGGGGTCTTGACGATCCGAAACGACGGAGGTATCGGAGGAGTGCACAACGTTTACACCCAGGCCAAAAGTCCACTGATCCCGGTCGGAAGTCCCGACGAGCGTGTAATCGGGGGCGATGATTGTACGAGTCACGCCCTTTACATTGCTCGTAGCAAGCACCGGGTTGCTATCGTACTCGACCGTCGAGGGGAGAACGATCGCTGATTGCCAAGTGGCTGCATAGGCCACACCGGAACACGGCAAGATCAGGATAGCCGTAGCAACTCCGGTAGTTCGCAGTACAGACAAGATAATCCTTAATGCATCAAGCAAGGTTAGGGTACAACCAGCGTATCGCCGGCCTGGAGTTGGATATTGGTGGACATGTCATGCCCGGAAATCAGATCGCTGTAGTGCACGGGCAGTACCTGTTGAGTGGCACCCTTGCGCCGAATGACCTTGATTTCATCTTTGTCCGCGAACTTGTCGAAACCACCCGTATTGCTCAGTGTTTGCAGTACGTCAAGCGAACCCGGCATCGGCACTGGACCTGGCTTCAACACTTTGCCTTGCACGTAGACGACATTGCCTTCAATGCTTTTGATGACAACGCTGACATTCGGATCGGGTATGTACTTTACAAGCTCGGTAGCGATTTTCTTCGCGGCGCCAGTAGAGTCAAGCCCCTGAACCTCGACCTTCCCTGCCAGCGGGAAGGTAATGCTGCCATCGGGAAGTACACGCACTTCCTCTCTAAGCTTGTCTTCGCCCCAAACGGAAACAACAACGTTGTCGCCCGCTTTTAGCTTGTAATCCGTGTCTTTTTCGTCAGCCCTGGAAACGCCGGGCAAGATAGCCAGCGTGCAGAGTACAGGTATCAATGAACGCAACATTGGGTTCCCTCCACCTAAGTGGTAATGCAAGGAGTTTCACATAAAAACGGGACAAAATCACTCTATCCCATTTCGTGTCAAAGAAGCGATCAAACAGTGCATCTGGCAGCGAATTTTTTACTGACGCAACCCGCCAGCCACCGAAATAGCAGCCAAAAATAGAAAAATAGCCTTATTTAACAATATCTTGGAGTTGATCACGCCACCTCCGACACCCATATGCCAAAATTAAAGCACTTAGCGCACCTACACCGAACCGCGCAACTAACTGACCTCTAACATCACAAGTAACGTGTCATTGCAATACATAAAACCATTCACAAAAAACCAACATCAAATAAATCTTTTCTCTTTCCAGCTACTTGAACTACGAGTTCTGAGCGCCGAAAGCCTAACCCCACTACCTATATCTTCCGCCGGTTGGCAACCACGATAAAACCAATCAGCGCGGACGAAAATAACCAGGCCGCCGCCGGAAGCGGTACTGCATTCGATTGATTGATAAAAGCGCCAGCCCCGACCGCCAGACCTTTATCCTGAGTAGACAGATCAACCACTAACGGGGTATTGGAAAGAGCCGCCATTAAACCGTCGCACGATAAAGTATTGACGGAAACACTAGCCCCCGACTGATTATTTTTGCTGTTGAGTTTGGCAGGTTGGGCATCATCGAAGTACTTATCGGTGATTGAAGAAGGCGCGCCAAGGACGTTTCCAAAAGCATACAGTGCGCCATTCGGGTGCTCTTCCAGAGCCGCGCCGAGTTGAGGCACGGAATCTCCGCAAGCATTGCCTATGCGACTAATTTCATAGGCCAAATTGGTCGCGTGAGCACCCGATACCGCTGCGCCACCGAGCAGCATCAACAACAAAACGTTTTTAAACACAAGTTTCGTATGCATAACACCGCCTCCCTGCACAGAGGGTTACTCTTTTGTGAATGAAGGATTTCGGATCAGGTTAAATGAAATGTATAAGCACATCGCCATTACGTCAATAGCTCGTCACAATAATAAATCAAAATAAAAAATCCCAGCGGATGGCGTCAAAATAACGACACAGCAAACGCTCGATCCTCTGCTAAACAGGCTATCCATATGAAAAAGCCTGAGGTTTGGGAAATGGCAAGCAACAAGTCGTTGGTGCGTTGGCGTCCACAGGCTCTACGGACTCTCTCCCACCCGATTCCCTATGGGCAAACTCGATCGCTGCGCTCTATGATTGAACCCAATGATGACCTCTGCTCCGATCCGCCAACCCTGCCCGCCCGGCGCCTGCGACTGCGGGCGTGACCCGTTGCTGGAAACACCGGGAGCCGATGTGCGCATCCTGTTGCTGACCCGCACGGAAGAAAAGCACCTCATCGAACGCCTGGAAAACCTCCAGAGCTTGAACGACCTGGAGCGTCTGCTACAACGCATGTACGAGCAGCTGGGTATCCGCGTGAGCATTGCCCCCGGCTTCAATGAAGTACGGACCATGCGCGGCATCAGCATCAGCCTCGGCGAGCTGCCGGGATTATGTCGCAAGACCCGTGCATCGATCCCGGCCGCCATTCGCCGCGCGCTGGAGAAGCGACCGGAGATCGCCTACGCACTGCTTAACGCCAACGACCTGTTACGCGACGCATGATGCGGGCGAACGCTTGCCCCCTCTAAAAAATGCCATAGAGGATCAGCGGTCGTACGCACAATGCGCTGTGCTGCTATGCCTTCACATGGGAGATTTCGCTGCACACCAGCCAGGACGGAACTGGAAACCCAACGCGCCTCTGGTCCGGCACTCACCAGGCGTGCAAAGCAATACGGGTGCCAATCCGCAACAGGAGGTGGCCGATGTTATTCATCGTCAGTTGGTCGATCAGCCCGGACAATCGCGACGCCGCAATCGAACGCTTTATCAAGACCGGCGGCGCCCCACCCGCAGGCGTCACGATGCTAGGGCGCTGGCATGCGGTCGGAGGCTCGGCCGGCTTCGGGATTGCCGAAGCCAGTGATGTGGTGCTCATTCAGAAATGGGTGCTGGACTGGAACGATCTCATGAGTATGGAAGTCCACGCGGCATTGACCGACGCGCAAATGGCGCCGCTGCTGGCAGCCACTGTCGGTCAATAAGCGCCATTGAGGCGGCGAGGAATACTCGCTGCCTCAATCTCAAACAACCTCCAGGATCAAACGATCACTGCCGGCGGTCCGTTGGCCTATCGCACTTTACGCAGTAGAAAGTGTGACAACGCCGGGATCAGCACCAGGGCTCCGACCATGTTCCAGATGAACATGAACGTCAGCAGGATGCCCATGTCGGCCTGGAACTTGATCGGCGACCACGCCCAGGTGACGACGCCTGCCGCCAGCGTAATGCCCACCAGCGCCACCACCTTGCCGGTGAAGGCCACTGCATTGCGATACGCCTCGGTCAACGACAGACCGGCACGCTGCTGCGCCAACTGCACACTGAGCAGGTACAACGCGTAATCCACGCCAATGCCCACGCCCAACGCGATCACCGGCAACGTCGCCACTTTCACCCCCATGCCCAACCAGACCATCAGCGCCTCGCAGAGGATCGAGGTCAGCATCAGCGGCACCACCGCCACCACCACCGCACGCCAGCTACGGAAGGTGATGAAACACAACACGATCACCGCGCCGTACACGTAGAACAGCATGGTGTGGTTGGCTTCGCGCACGACGATGTTGGTCGCCGCTTCAATGCCGGCACTGCCGGCCGCGAGCATGAACTGACGGTCGCCCGTGCTGTGTTCGCGGGCGAAGTTCTCGGCCACCCGCACCACATTGTCGAGGGTCTCGGCCTTGTGATCCGACAGGTAGGCCACGATCGGCATCATCGAGCAATCGTTGTTGAACAGATCCGGGCTGCTGACCGAAGCCTGCTGCGCGCCGTAGTTCAGCACGTTCTGATTACGCGCGATGGTCAGCCACTTCGGGTTGCCTTCGTAGGAACCCGCCGTGATCTGCCGCACGGCATTGACCAGCGACACCGTGGTTTGCACCCCCGGTTGCTGCTGCAACAGCCAGCCCAGGCGATCAGCCTCCACCAGGGTTTCGTATTTCAGGCAACCTTCGTTGGGGGTCTTGAGCATGATCGCGAACTGGTCGCTAGACAGCGAATAGTTGGCGGTGATGTAGGCGTTGTCACGGTTATACCGCGAGTCGGAACGCAACTCCGGGGCGCCGGGGTCAAGATCTCCGATTTTCAAATGGCTGCTGACGACCAGGCCGCCGACCGCCAGCAGACCTGCCACCACTACCGCCACGGTGGCCCAGCGACGCTCGGTGAAGCGATCGAGAAAATTCCAGAAGGCGCCCAGGCCCTTGCCACGCAGCTCTTTGTTTTCCTGACGCAGGCTGCGCTCGGCAGCCTTGCGACTCACGCCGGTATAGGACAGCAGTACCGGCAGCAGCACCAGGTTGGTGAAGATCAGCACGGCGACACCGATACTCGCGGTGATCGCCAGGTCCTGGATCACCGGAATGTCGATCAGCATCAGCACCGCAAAGCCCACGGCATCGGCCAGCAAGGCAGTCAGGCCGGCGAGGAACAGGCGGCGGAAGGTGTAGCGTGCGGCGACCAGTTGGTGCGTGCCGCGTCCGACGTCCTGCATGATGCCGTTCATTTTCTGCGCGCCATGGGACACGCCGATGGCGAACACCAGGAACGGCACGAGGATCGAGAACGGGTCCAGGGCAAAACCGAACAGCGCCACCAACCCGAGTTGCCAGACCACGGCGATGACCGAGCAGAGAATCACCAGCGCGGTGCTGCGCACGCAGCGGGTGAAGTAAAAGATGATGGCTGTGGCGATCAGCGCCGCGGCGCCGAAGTACAGCATCACCTGCATCAGGCCATCGAGCAGATCACCCACCAGTTTGGCAAAACCGATCACGCGGATCTTGATCGGGCCTTTGCCCTCTTCGCCCGATACGCGAACGCTGCCGGCGAATTCGTATTTGTCGCGCAGTTTCTCTTCCAGGGTGTGCGAGAACTGGTGGTAATCGATGCCTTGCCCGGTCACCGGATCTTTATCCAGCAGCGGCACGAAGATCATGCTCGACTTGAAGTTGTTGCCGATCAGGCTGCCAACGATTCCCGAACGGGCAATGTTCTGCCGCAGTTGCTGCACGCTTTGGGCCGAGCCGTCATAGGAATCGGGCATCACCGGGCCACCCTGAAAACCTTCCTCGGTGACTTCGGTCCAGCGCACGGCCGGGGTCCACAGCGACTTCATCCAGGCACGGTCGACGCCTGGCGTGACGAACAGTTCGTCGTTGATCTCCTTCAAGGCGTCCAGATAATGCGGGTCGAAAATGTCGCCGTTGCTGCTCTCCACCACCACCCGCACCGCATTGCCCAGACCGCGCAAGGCCTGGCGGTTTTCCAGGTAGTTTTTGATGAAGGGCTGACTTTGCGGGATCATCTTTTCGAAGCTGGCATTGAGCGTCAGCCGGGTGCTGGCGAAGTAGCTCAACGCCAGGGTGACCAGCAGGCAAGTCAGCACCACCAGTAACCGGTTGTTGAAGATCAGGCGTTCCAGCAGGTTTCCGGAGCGGGCATCGAAGCCCTTGAGCTCGCGGATCACCGGCATCGTATCGGTTTCGTAGTGACCCATCATGGTGTTCTCTTCGTAATGCCGGACTTATTCAAGAGGCAACTGCCGCAGGCCACGGGTGCCTGCCAGTACCAGGGAACCGACAGCGGATATCTGCGCGGCGGCCACCGGAGCCTGTACGGTATGCGGCTGGAGCTTGAAACTGGCGCCATCGTCGGCGCTGACCAGCACGTGGCCAGCCTGGCTGACCAGCACGATCCGGCCATCGGCGGTCAGGGTGCTGGCGGTGATACTCAGCGGCAGGCCAAGGTCGATCTTGTTCCAGCTTGCCCCGCTATCGACGCTGCGATAGACATTGCCGCGCAGACCGAACACCAGGGCGACCCCCGGCTTGCCGGTGATGCCGAAAAAACTGCCGTTGTACGGCGTGGGAGTGGCGTTGAAGCGTTCGGTGCTGCGGTCCAGTTTCAGCACCAGCCCCTGTTCACCGACGATAAACAGATCATCACCGACCGGACGCAACGCGTAGAGGTTCAGCGCCGTCGGGTTGTCGGTACGGTCCAGCCACGGCGTCCAACTGTGGCCGCCGTCATCGGTACGGAAAATCAGGTTGAAGGCACCGACGATGTAACCGACCTGATCATTTTCGAACCAGACATCCAGAAAGGGTTTGTCGGCGCCCTCTTCCTTCATCCGTTGAGCATCGGCAACCCGCGCTTGCAGTTCCGGACTGTCCGGTTGTTTGGCGAGTTGCTTCTGGTAATAATCGAACAGGAGCGGACCCACCTGGCGCCCGTCCAGCTGACGGCTCCAGGTCTGCCCAGCATCGCTGCTGTGCAGGACCACCCCGTCATGTCCGACGGCCCAGCCCTGTTTCGCAGAAGGAAAATACACCGCGACCAGGTCAGAACTGACCGGCACTTGAGCCTGTAGCCAATGCTGACCCGCGTCGTCGGAATAGAGAATGTGGCCGCGCTGGCCGACAGCGATCAGACGCTCACCTGCGCGGGTAAGCCCTGTCAGCAGACCTTTGCCAGCAAGCTCACTGTGCACCGCCGGGGTGTCCAGCACATCGGCAAAGTCCGCCGCCACCACAGGACGGGTAAACGGCAGCGCCAGCGCTGTCGCCAAGGCGCAGAGCAGGATCCACTTGGAGGTTGTCATTATTATTATCTCGGTTGAAAACCACCGGGGAATGAGTGGAAACCCCCGGTGGTGTACAGCTGTTTCAGAGGCGGTTAGCGGACACCGGTGCCGGCCAGCGACTCGGCCGTCCACTGGGCCTTGGACAGGGGTTCGATGTACTTGAGGCCGCCATAAGGACCGTAGAAACCGTTGATGTTGTAGGAGCCTGCGACGAAGTCGTAGAGCATGTGGTTGATGCTGTCCGGCGCCTGCACGTCGTAGCTGTAGGTCATGTGGGCAAAGCCACCACGGAACAGTTGGCCGCGAGCGTCATACTCGTCAGAGGCCAGAACGGTCCAGCTGTCCTCGTCAATGTAGAAGGTGCGCTTGCTGTAGATGTGGCGCTTGCCCGGTTTCAGCGTGGCCTCGACCACCCACACGCGATGCTGTTCCCAGCGCACCAGATCAGGGTTCAAATGCTTGGCGGTGACCAGATCGTCGGCGGTCTTGTGGTAGTTCAGCTTGTAGGTGTTGTACGGAACAAGCATTTCCTTCTTGCCGGCCAGTTTGAAGTCGTAACGGTCCATGGCGCCGTTGAACAGGAAAGTATCGTCGTAGGTCATGATGCCCGAGGTACCCGGGTTCGGCGTGTCGTAGGCCAGATCCGGCGCCAGCTTGACTCGACGTTGCCCCGGCAGGTATTGCCAGGCACGGCGTGGCTGTTTCAGCGGATTGACCGCATCGACCAGCAACAGTGCTTCACCCACGCGACGCGCCGGCCCGGTGTAGGACACCTTGATTTTGTAGAAGGCTTCATCCCCGGCGATCGGGCCCGCCGGACGCTTCGGATCGGACAATGGGTTTTCAATGGAGAACATACCGGTCGAACTCAGCGTCGCCGTGCCGGAAGCATCGTTGATCCACGAGTCGTACTTGTTACTCATGGCCACGCCCTGGTAACGCAACAAGTGGTTCCACATCGCCTCGTAACCGTCGGCAGGGATCGGGAACGGCACCCCCGGCAGGGCATTTTCCAGCGCCAGACCGCCCTCGGTCGCCTTCGCACCCACGGCGTTTGCCGCTGTGTTTTCCAGCATTTTCTGCGGCAAGACCACAGTGCGGTGAGTCGGGTAGACGTCCACACGATAGGTCGGATACCGCTTGAGCAGTTCCTGGGTCGACACCGTCAGCTTGTCCGCATACTCGGCGGCATTTTTGCCGGTGATCACCACGCGCGGCTTTTCGCTTTCGAACGGATCGGGACGGAACGAATCACCCGCCTTGAAGCCTGCCGGGATCGCCATCGGGCTACCGGTGTACGCCGGGATGGTGCCATCGGCGTTGCCAGCCCGCTCGGCGCCGACAGGTGTCAGCGTGGTACCGAGCTTCGCAGCCTGGTCCGGAGATACGGCCGCCTGAGCGGCGCCGGCGACGACCAGCGCCAACGTAGTAGCCAGTAATGTTTTAACGAATTTCATGGGGTGTCTCCTGTTATCAGGCAACGCTTCGATCAGAAGGTGGTTTTGAAGGTAGCGGTGACCATGCCGCGATCACTGATCTGGGCAAATGTGCCAGCGAAAGCGGTGGGCTGACCAAGGGTGCAGTTGTACTGTCCGTTGGCCCCAGGCGATGTACCATCGCCGGGTTTACCCGCGCTGCCTGGCGAATTACACATATCGAAATCACCAAAGTTGGCCACGTACTTCAGGTCGAAACGGTATTTATTGTGTACATCCATGCCGACGCCGGCCGAGTAGTTGCCCGCGCCCTTGTTGCCGCCCAACTGGACGGAGGATTCGCCTTTGAGGCCGACGTTATAGGTGAGCGGCATATACATATCGATGCCAGGGAACACCTGGTACCAGGTCGGGTTGAAGTTGACGCCCAGTACGTAGTTATCCTTGGTGACCTTGTCGATGCCGTGGTACCAATCTTCACCTTTGAACAGTTGCTCGTTATCGGTGACGGACAGCCAGCGGCTGTAGGCCAGTTCGACCAGCAACGAAGAGCTATCCCACACCGGCGTCTGGCCAAAAGTGGTCAGCCCGTTGAGCACCGCGTGCACGGTATTACCGCGTGCGACGCCGTTTTCACCGTTAAAGCTTGAGATGACGCCGGGTGTACCAGCGGCCGCCGGCGAAGGATTGACGGTGGCCGGGACGCTGGTCAATGGCATGTTGTTGCGATAGTTCACGTCCAGCCCGACGCTGACGCCGGCGATGTTCTTCGACAGGCTGATGCCGTAGATATCGATGTCATCGACATAGAACTGGTTGTAGCTGCCGATATTGCCCGAGAGCAGTTGCGCTGTACCCACTGCGGTCGGCTGCAGGACCACGTTAGGCAGAATGTCGGAGGTTTTGCGGTAGTAGAAACCCAGCGTGCCATCCAGCCACTCCGGACTCCACTTGGCCATCAGGCCGAAATCGCCCGTCTTGCTCGGGGTAAAGGTATGGCCATTGTCCAGTCGCAGGAACTCGTTGGCACCGAGCGGACCCGGCGTACCAAAACGAGGATTCTGTGCGCCGATCAGCGACAGGTTGCTCCCGCCATTCTGGATAGCGTCATTGAAGCCCAGATAAGTACCTGATTCCGGCAGCCGCGCGGCGTTCCAGTCCAGGAAGTACTGCGCGCCGATGGTCCACTGCGGGTTGATCGTCAGGTTGGTGGAGATTTGGCTACGCGGTATAAACAATTCCTTCGCTTCGGTACCCGGCACCGTCAGTGCCTTGGTAATGTCCAGGCCAGACTGTCCGTAGCTGTTGCCATGAGCGAAGGACAAAATGCTTTCGCCCCAGTACTGGGTGGTTTTACCCAACCGGCCGCTGAGCAACGACTGATCACCGATTTCCGTATTGCCAAACACGAAGGCATCGAGAATCTCGGAAGAAGGACCGTTGTAGTAACGGTCGACATAACCGCTCTGGTGGTTCGAGTCCGGCTTGCCATTGTTGAGCTGGTTAGTCGACGGGTTGTTGCTGTCGACATCCTCATAGGCATGGTCGTACCAGCTGTTGGCGCTGACCCGAAAGCCGACTTTCTGCTTGTAGGCCACATCCAGCTCGGAGAGTACATCAGCGCGCTCGGTGACCGGCTTGCCTACGGCAAAATTGCGGTCGCCGTCGTTGTTGTTCCACGAATTGGTCAACTTGGAGTCGGCACCTTGCGCACGCTGGGCGTAGTTAAGCTTCACCGTGTTGTCGAAGCGTACCGAAAAATCCGGATTTCCTGTGTCGAGCTCAAAGGCTTGCACCGGAGTCACCCCTAGTCCCGCCAGAATGGCTGAAGCCAGCAGCCCGCGACGGAGATTTGGATGGCAGATCTTATTGTTGTTATTCATCTAACGTGCTCGCCTTCTCTGTGGACTCACGAAAAGTCATTCAGGAAAATGCCGATTCCAGCTGCGTCCTGCTCTAAGGGGCACACGCTGGATCGGTCGAGACTGTTGTATCGCGAGGGGTGGGTGGGTCGCCGGTCAATTGGGCCAAATCATCGGTCAGCACAACGTGGGCGCGATAAAGTACCCATGCCGCCTACATCGCTTTATCGACGCGCACGCGTGACCGGCCTCAGGAGCTCCTGAGGCGCGCCTGTTCAGGAGATGCAATCAGGTTTTAAAAAATGAAGAGATCGTCAACCCTGCAGACGAAAATCCGTCGGTGATAACCCCGTCCACCGTTTGAAGGCGCGGGTGAAGTTGCTGGTGTCGCTGAAGCCCAGCAGAAAGGTGATTTCCGTGACCGGGCGGGAGGCCTGGCTCAAGTAGCTGCAGGCCAGCTCCTTGCGCGTGTCGTCGAGCAATTGCTGAAAGTTTGTTCCGCGCTGGGACAGTTTGAGTTGCAGCTTGGTCGGGCTCATGCACAAGGCGCTGGCCACCTTGTCCCGGGTGCAATCGCCGTCCGGGAGGAACTCGATGATTTTCTGCGTCACACCCGTGATCACGTCACTTTTATCCAGGCGTGCCAGGTAACTGATAATGATGTTGTCGTTGACCTGAGCCAGCTCCGGGCAGGATCCGCTGAGTGCCTGCACAAGGTCAGCCTTGTCGAACACCAGCAAGCTGCAAGCCTGACCGAACAACACCGGCGCCCTGAACAACGCCTCATATGGGCCGGCGCCTTCATGCGGCATCGGCCGGCAAAATTCCACTCGTACCGGCTTGAAATCCTGCTTGTAGAGCAACCGCATCGTGCGTATCAGAAAGCCGAAAAAAGCATCTTCGGTCTCGTCGCATAGCTCAAGCAGGTGATCGAACCGCATCAGGACCTGGTCGTCGGCCTGGGTCAGGCTGGCCTTGGCGACCTGGGACACCAACCGGAAATAGCGCTCCAGCCGTCGACAGAAATCCATCAACGTGCCGCTGGCCGCCAGGGAATAGCCCAAGGCATGCAGGTGAGTCAGATGAATATGCTTGGCCACGGCCAGCCCGAAATACGGGTTGTTGGTTACATCGACGCAGGCTCGATACAGACGCGTCATCGTCGCGACCGGCAAACGGGTCATTGGATCGGTAGAGACACCCAGCGGAATCCCCATGGCAGTAAAAATCCGTTTGCTGTCCACACCACTGGCGTCCAGCGCCCGGGCGATGGCCACGGTGTAGCTGCCAATGGTGGTGGGTTGTAACGCCTCTTCATGCAACAAAAAATCGTCGCCCGACGTCTCCATTTTCGAATCGTCCATGTGCCTGCCTGTTAGGAATGCGAACGCAAATACTCGCTCTCGATCATGCATCGGTCAATGATCAGTCAACGGCATGCCCGTGATGTTCCAGTGCTTGGCGCGATAGTCACCTGCCCCGCTGACCAGCGAATTCATTCAATTGACCAGTGACAAATCGGCCATGTGCTCACAATGCGCTCAAGTTGTGCATCGAATAAAGAGAAAAAAGCATGAACCAGAACGCAGAATTCGACTACATCGTGGTTGGCGCCGGCGCTGCCGGCTGTGTGGTCGCCAGTCGACTGTCAGAAGACCCGACTGTTTCGGTGTGCTTGCTGGAGGCCGGCGGCCCGGACACTAATCCGCTGGTGCACATGCCGGCCGGCGTCGCGGCCATGGTGCCGACCTCGATCAATAACTGGCAGTACCAGACTGTGCCGCAATCGGGCTTGAACGGCCGGATCGGTTATCAGCCTCGTGGCAAGACCCTGGGCGGCAGTTCTTCGATCAACGCCATGGCCTACCATCGTGGCCACCCGGAAGATTTCGACCGCTGGGCGGCCTTGGGCAACCCAGGCTGGAGCTATCAAGAGGTGCTGCCGTTCTTCAAGCGCGCCGAGCACAACGAACACTTCAAGGACGCGTTGCACGGCCAGAACGGCCCGCTCAATGTGCGCTTCCACTCCTCGCCCAATCCGTTTGGCGAAACCTTCGTCGAGGCGGGTGTGCAGGCGGGTTACCCGGCGTGCCCCGATCAGAACGGCGCGAGCATGGAAGGTTTCGGCCGCCTGCAAGTGATGCAAAAGGACGGACAGCGTTGCAGCGCGGCCAAAGCCTATCTGACGCCTAACCGCCACCGGACGAATCTGCACATCGAAACCCACGCCCACGCCACGCGAATCATCTTTGACGGCAAGCGGGCCGTTGGCATCGAATTCGTGCAGAACGGCGTCAAACGCCGTGTGCATGCGCGCCATGAGGTGATTCTGAGTTCCGGCGCCTTCAACTCGCCGCAGCTACTGCTGCTGTCCGGTGTCGGCCCGACCAACGATCTGCTCAAGTTCGATATCCCGGTGGTGCATGAACTGCCGGGCGTAGGCCAGAACCTGGTCGATCACATCGATTACGTGCACTCCTACCGCATCAAGTCGCGCCACCTCATCGGCTTGTCACTGGCGGGAGCCTGGGACTTGACCAAAGCGGCCATCCGTTACTGGCGCCATCGCAGCGGCCCGCTGACCACCAATTTTGCCGAGGCCTGCGCGTTCGTCAAAACCTCCCCGGAGTTGCGTCAGGCCGACATCGAACTGGCGCTGACCATCGCCATGTTTGCCGACCATGGTCGTACGCTATATGGCGGTCACGGCCTTAGCGTGCATGCCTGCCTTCTGCATCCCAAGAGCGTCGGGCAACTGAAACTGGCGAGCGCCGACCCCATGGTGCCACCGTTGATCGACCCGGCGTTCCTGACCCATCCGGACGACATCAAGACGCTGATCCAGGGCTATCGAGTGATTCAAAAAGTCATGGCGACCAACGCCTTCAAGGCGTTCAATCCACGGGATGTGCTTGAAACGCCGATGAACACCGACGCCGAGATCGAACAGGTTCTGCGCAACCGTTCCGACACGCTTTATCACCCGGTGGGCACGTGCAAAATGGGTACAGATGCCATGGCGGTGGTGGACGCAACGTTGAAGGTTCACGGCATGGAAGGATTGCGTGTAGTCGACGCCTCAATCATGCCGACTATCATTGGATGCAGCACCACGGCAGCCACCGTGATGATCGGCGAAAAGGCCGCCGAGTTTATCCGCCAGGACCGCGCGGCCAGCGCCTCCACCTCATCGGAAGACAATCATGAATCCAACACGCCTCATCACTGCGCATAAGCTGCTGACGGTTTCAGCCGTCGTGGAGCTCGCCACCGGGCTGGCATTGCTGCTCACCCCCGGACTGATCAGCCATCTGCTGCTGGGGATTGGCGGAACCGACGCCACCAATCTGTTTGCGCGGTTCCTTGGTCTTGCGCTAATCGCCTTCGGCATTGCCTGTTGGCCACGGCCGGACAGCATCGCCGCGATTCGCGCAATGCTGTTCTACAACGGGGCCATTGCATTGTATCTGGCGTATGTCGGTGTGTTTGTCAGCAGCGGATTGTTGCTGTGGCCAGCCGTCGTGTTTCACGCCGTGATGACCGCGTTGTTCCTCCGTCGTTAAGGTCAAAAGATAGCAGCCTGCGGCAGCTCCTACATGGATCGGCATACACCTGTAGGAGCGAGCTTGCTCGCGATGAATTCGAAGGCGGCGCGTTTTTCCAGACAGTACGCGTCATCGTTCACGTCCATCGCGAGCAAGCTCGCTCCTACAGGTGCCAGGAGCATTTTGATTTTCCTCATCACTTTCTATTGATTCAAAGGAGTACTCGCATGGGCGTATTGGACGGCGTTCGTATCGTCGAAATCGCTGGCATTGGCCCAGGGCCGTTTTGTGGCATGTTGCTCGCCGACATGGGCGCCGAGGTGATTCTGGTCGAGCGTGCCGGCACCAAGGGTGGCGACATGCTGGACCTTGGCAAGCACGCCATCGTCAATCGAGGCAAGCAGTCGATCGCCCTGGACCTGAAGGACCCCGAAGCCATCGAAGCAGTGTTGCGCCTGATCGAAGGCGCCGATGCCCTGATCGAAGGCATGCGCCCAGGCGTCATGGAACGTCTGGGCCTCGGTCCGCAAGACTGCCTGGCACGCAACCCAAGGCTGGTCTACGGACGCATGACCGGTTGGGGCCAGCAAGGTCCATTGGCGCAAGCAGCCGGTCACGACCTCAATTACATCGCGCTGTCCGGCGCCTTGTGGTTCAGCGGCGAGGCCGGCCAGCCGCCAATGGCGCCCCCTACGTTGGTGGGCGATCTGGGCGGCGGTGCGCTGTACCTGGCGATGGGTATTCTGGCCGGGATCATCAACGCCAGTACCAACGGCGTCGGCCAGGTGGTGGACGCGGCGATTGTCGATGGCAGCGCCAACCTGATGAACCTGTTGCTGTCAGCCCACTCTGCCGGTCAACAACCCCTGGAACGCGGTTGTGGACTGCTCGATGGCGCGCACTGGGCCCGCACCTACGCCTGTGCTGATGGTTTGTTTGTCAGCGTGCAAGCCCTCGAACCGCAGTTCAATGCGCTGCTGTTCAACAAGCTCGGCCTGGGCGACGACCCGGATTTCAAGAACCCCTACGATCCACGCCTGTGGGCACCGTTGCGCGAGCGATTGACGGCCGTGTTTGCCAGCCAACCGCGTCAGCATTGGATCGACCTGCTGGAAGGCAGCGATGCCTGCTTCGCGCCAGTACTGACGCCGGCCGAAGCCCTGACGCACCCACACATGGCCGAACGTGGTGTGTATTCGCGCAAGGACGGTGTACTGCAAGCGGCGCCGGCACCACGGTTCTCGACAACCCCTTCGGTGGCCGGCGTGGTGCCCAAACGCGGCGCACATGGCGCACAGATACTGCGCAAAGCAGGATTGAGCGAAGAGCAAATCCAGCGACTGATCTGACCTGTTGTAGCAGCTGGCGCAGCCTGCGTTCGGCTGCGCAGCAGTCGCAAATCAGACGATGCGGTGTTTCAGGAAGACCTCGCGCTCAGATCTCACGGCTGCTGCGCAGCCGAACGCAGGCTGCGCCAGCTGCTACAGGTCGCGTTCAGATCTTAATTTTTAAGGAATACCGCTACTGGACTGTCCTCGCGCAATGCGTGACAGGTGTTGAGCAGGTGGCCCGTGGCGTTACGATACGCCTCGACATCTTGCGCCGTGCGCGGCGCAACCATCGCCCGCGCCATGGGAATGGTCTGAAACGCTGTCGTGGCCATCGGCAGTAGCAACTCGGTCAAATGCACGCAGCCGCCGACCCCGCCAAACAACTCTTTGATTCGTCGCGAAAACCCCGGGCCGATCCGCTCGCCGACCAACTTCTGATAAGCCGGGGCCGCGCCACGACATTCGCTGGTCGGGACGTCTGGCATGCCCACCTGCACCTCACACACGACGAAGTCATCGTCCAGCGTGAGGCGGATCAACATGCCGTGATAGGTCTGCCCCGCCACCACCGTCCGCCCTTCAGCGAGGGTAACGGGGTGGGTTTTGCTATCGCATAATCGGCCTTCGATGTCCCACAACCCATCGGCACGCAAGTACCCCTGGCACTCGACCTTGCGCCGATGGATCAGGCGACGACCCCACTCATCCACTTCATCGATCATGATTTCGCCACCTTCTTGCAACGACGACGCCATACCAGCACACCCACCAGCGCCACGATGATCGCCAGAGCCGGCGGCGCGGCGGCCTTCAGTTTCGGAATCACCACGTGTTTCAAGGCGTACATCTGCCCTTGGTGCATGTAGTCATAACCGACCGGCATCGGCAGCACGCCGTTGACGCGGGCATATTCGGCGTAGTCAGCCTGCATGCTCTGGAAACGCTCCGGCATCTGCTGCTGCAAGTCGACCACTTCGCCGGGATCGGTCGCGATGTTGTAGAGGTGCCATTGTTCGTTGCCGACCGGTTTGAGGCTTTTCACCAGTTTGTAATCGCCCTTGAACAAGGCGGCGCTGCCAGACAACTCATAACCGATGGCCTGGTCTTCAGGATGGACCCGCTCGGATAAACCCTTGAGTACCGGCACCAGGCTGCTGCCAATCATCGGCTCCACAGTCTTGCCCAGATACTGGCCGTTATGAGGCGCAACCCCAGCCACGTCCAGTATCGTCGGGACAATGTCGGTCACATGGGCAAAGGCCTTGGAAATCCGGTTGCCCTGCATACCCGGTACGCCGGAGACAATCAATGGCGTGCGCAGTCCGCCCTCGCCCGCAAAGAACTTGTAACCGCTCAAAGGCGACGCCGCAGCGCTGGCCCAACTCGGGCCGATACTGTTGAACGCACCCTTGGCGCCCAAACGGTCCAGCTCGCGGGTGTATTTCATTTCCAGCCACATTCTGATTGCCGGAATGGCGTAGGGGTCCGTCGGCTCGCTGCCGTTATCGGAGAGAAACACGAATACCGTGTTCTCGTACTCCCCCGCTGCTTTCAGATTCGCCACGAGCCGACCGACTTCCTGGTCCATGGCGTCTCCCATGCCGGCATACACCTCCATTCGCCGAGCTTCGTAACGTTTTTGATCCGCACTGAGTGCGTCCCAGTCGGCGGTACTGCCCATGGTCACCATACCGGCACTTGCGGGAATCAGCCCCAGCTCGACGGCTTTGGCTCGGCGGGCCTCGCGC
Organism: Pseudomonas sp. ASL7; assembly: GCF_056680375.1. Classification (NCBI taxonomy): domain Bacteria; kingdom Pseudomonadati; phylum Pseudomonadota; class Gammaproteobacteria; order Pseudomonadales; family Pseudomonadaceae; genus Pseudomonas; species Pseudomonas sp. ASL7. The sequence goes on from NZ_CM155279.1 coordinate 2,474,139, forward strand.
AGCGCCGTCCAGCCTTTGTCATAAACCCCCCGGTACTTTTCGATGTTTTCCTTCGGAGCCTGCACCGGGATGTGGTTGGCCTGGAACCCCAGATAAGCGAAGAAGGGCTTGCCGTCCTGACGACCTGCCGAGATGTAGTCGATGGCCTTGTTTACAATAAATGTCGAAGAGTAATAGTCCTTGGGTAAGTGCGCGGGTTTGCCATCCTCGAACCAGGATGCCTTGTCATACAACGGCGCGTAGGGGCGCTCTTCCCAGTTGTCCGAGCCACTGTCGGCCTGAATGAACGAACGCTCGAAACCGCGATTGTTTGGCAACGTATCAGCGGTCTTGCCCAGGTGCCACTTACCGCTGATGTAGGTGTGATAACCACTGTCCTTGAGCTGCGTGGCCACGGTGATCGCATTGTCGTTAAGCACGCCGCTGTAACCGGGTTTGCCCAGGTGCTCGTCGGGCATGGTTTCCGGCATGTTACCCACGCCGTTGCGGTGGTTATCGACGCCGGTCAACAACATTGAACGAGTGGGCGAGCACGAGGCCGTGACGTGAAAGTCTGAGAAGCGCACACCTTCACGAGCGAGGGTGTCGATGTTCGGCGTAGCGATTTCGCTGCCAAAGGAGCCGACGTCGCTGTAGCCCCAGTCGTCGGCCACCAGGACCACAATGTTCGGGCGCTTGGGTTCGGCGAGGCAGTGGCTGCCAAACGTCACACACAACAGGGCCAGAGCAAGTTGTTTGGAAGAGATCATTCAGGGTTACCTTGTTTTTGTGGGAGCGAGCCTGCTCGCGAAAACGGCCTCTCAACCACATCGATGTTGGATGTGCCGACCCAATCGCGAGCAAGCTCGCTCCCACAGTTGATCCAGGTGAAAACACTATCTGCGTACGGGGGTCAACTCAGGGTTTCAACAGCGTGCGTATCACCCGTCGAAACAACCTGCCGTAGGGCGGACGCAGCAGGCCCATGACGTCCCATCGCGGCGGCATGAACACCGGACGCTCGAGGCTGAACGCCTTGAATCCATACCCGCCGCGGTAACGACCAAACCCGGAGTTACCGCAGCCACCAAAAGGTAAATCGGTCTGGAACAGATGCTGCATGACTTCGTTGATGCAGGCACCGCCCGAATGGGTACGTTCCAGCACATGCCGGGCCTCGGCGCGGTCATCACCGAAGTAATACAGCGCCAGAGGCCGCGGACGCGCATTGATGTAATCCAGCGCTTCGTTGATATGGCGATAGCCGCGAATCGGCAACAGCGGCCCGAATACTTCCTCTTGCATCGCCAGTGTCGTGTCCGACGGTTCAACCAGCAGCGTCGGAGCAATCTTGCGTGAAGCGCTCAAGTCCTCGTTGGCCGGGTTAACCTCGATAACGCGTACGCCCTGCTCCCGGGCGTCTTGCACACAGGCTTGCATCCGCTGGTACTGCCCCGGCGTTGCCATGGCCGTGTAGTCCGGATTGTTCAGTAGCGTCGGGAACATCCGCCGCAGTTCGACCTGCATGCAACTCAACAGGCGCTCACGGTCATCCTCATGCACCAGCACATAATCCGGTGCAATACAGGCTTGCCCACTGCTGACGCCCTTGCCGCCCCAGATGCGTTTGGCGGCGTTTTCCAGGTCAGCGCCACGACCGATAATGGTCGGCGATTTACCGCCCAGCTCAAGGGTCAACGGCGTCAGGTTTTGTGCCGCAGCGCGCATCACCAACCGTCCGACCCGTGGGCTGCCGGTAAACACCAGATGATCCAGTGGCAGGGCGGAGAATGCCGCCCCCAGTTCGGCATCGCCGATAAAGGCCGCCACCTCGTTTTCTTCGAACTGTTCGGCCAGCAGCTTGATCAACAGACCTGCCGTTTCCGGTGACTGATCGGAGAACAGGATGATGGCGCGGTTACCGGCCGCCAGTGCTTCGGCGAGCGGCCCCAGCGCGATGGCGATGGGAAAATTCCACGGCGAAATAATGCCGATCGTACCCAGCGGCTGGAAATGTATGGCCGCCCGTGCACCCAGCCAGCCGCTGCCCAACTCGGCCCGCCGGCGCTCAGGGCGCATCCAGCGACGCACATGATCACGCGCGTATTTGAGGCCCTGGACGGGCAACAGGACATCCGCCAACAGCGACTGGTCATGACTGCGCCAGGTAAAGTCGCGGGCCAGCGCCTCGCAGAGTCGCTGCTGATTTTTCAGCAACAGGTTGATCACCCGATTGATACGCTCGATGCGCAGCTCGGCCGAAGGCGGCCCCTCGGACAACGAGGCGGCCTGCTGAGCGGCGAGCACCGCCGCTACCCGCTCGGAGGCCGACAAGGCCTGCGCTTGAACATCGGAACTTTTGGTCAGATCGTATAGCGGCGAGTGCATGGTCGTGATCCTATTTTGCAGGCGCATTAGGCCCGATCAGTTCAAAGTCCGGAGAGAATTTGTCCAGCGAACCAAGCACCTCATAGACCGCCAGTTTGCTGCCATCGATCTTCAGGTCACCTTTGAACACCGCCTCAATCGGCGTCACTTTCTCCGCCAGAATGGCGTTGAGCGTTTCGCGCGTCAGGGAAATCGTGGCATCGGCCTTCTCGGCGTTGTAGTCGGCGATATAGGTCAGCGCCGAGTTTTCCAGATTGAGCGTGTAACGCTTGCCCGATGGACCGATGTCAGTGAAGTTCCAGTTCAGGACAATGTGTTTGCCCTCGACATCCGGCGCCTTCAGACGCACCCCCAGGTAATCGAAAATATTGTCGATAGTCAGCGCCCGAAGCATGTCGGGACTGGCTGTGCGCAGCGGCGAGGCGAGCTTCTTGCCACCGCTGCGATGCTCCATGGCCGCTGCCAGATAGCTATTGCGCTCGACGGCCGACTCGGCCTGATAACCCAACTGTTCCAGGGCATCGGCGGCCAACTCTCGCGCCGCAGCGTTGTTCGGTTCGGCGTAAATCAGATGGCTCATCGCTTGTGCCACCCAACGGTACTCACCGTTGGCAAAATCAGTCCGCGCATGGGCCAGAACCGCATCGGCACCGCCGCCATACTCAACGAATTTCTTGCCGTAATCGCCGTCAGACAACGCATCCAAATTGGCTGGATTAGCGTCGTACCAACCCATGTATTGCTGATACACCGCCTTGGAGTTTCGCTGTACCGAACCGTAGAAACCATGGGTGAAGGTTTCAGTAGCGAGGCTTGCCGGCACGTGGTCGCGCATGTATTCGGCAATCTCGACCGGCTTGTAGCCCTTGTTGATCAGGCGCAATGACTGGTCGTGCAGCCACTTGTACATGTCCCGTTGCTTGGTCAAATAGTTGACTACGCGCTCATGCCCGAACACCGGCCAACCGTGCTGCCCCACCAGGATGTCGGCACCTGGGGCGAACTGATGCAGCGCCTCGTTGAGGTATTTCGACCACGCCAGGCCATCGCGGATGGTCGCTCCACGCAACGTCAGCAACTGATGCTGGGTAGGCAGCGCCAGTTCACCGGTATCAAGCACCTTGAACTGAGGGAAGTAGTGGATGAACTCGGCCGGCGCCTCGGTGCCGGGGGCAAGCATGTTGACGATCTCCACGCCATCGATGGTCAGCGTCTGCACGGGCTGATTGAGTTCGATGGTCGGTGGAATCATGGTGATGGTGCCGCTGGACAATGCCTTGGCCCCGCCGAGGTCGATCTGGCCTTGAGCACTGCGTGGCAAAGTTGTACCAAACTGGTACTCGGCGCGTCGACTCATGGCGTTGCCGGCCATCACGTTCTCGGCCACCGCTGTCTGCATGAACCCGGCCGGGGCAATGATCTGCACCTTGCCCGATTTCACATCCTCTTCATCGACGATGCCGCGAATGCCCGCAAAGTGATCGACATGGCTGTGGTTGTAAAACACGGCCACCACCGGTTTTCTCGGCCGATGCTGGTAATACAGTTCAAGTGCGGCATGCGCCACTTCGGTGGCCAGATTACAGTCAACAATGATCAGACCGGTCTTGCCTTCAATGATGGTCATGTTGGTCAGGTCGAGGCCGCGCACCTGATAAAAACCGTCGGTGACCTTGAACAGCCCGTTGGCCATGCTTTTGCGGGCTTGCTGCCACAGACTCGGATTGACCGTTGCCGGCGCATCAGCACTGCCGAGGAATTCGTAGCCTTTAAGGCTGTACACCACATGACCATCGGCGGCCGAGGTTTCGGCGTCGGGGATGCTGGCAATAAAGCCGCGCTGGACGTCGGCTTCTACATCGGGATCCACTGCAGGCATGGCGTGCGCCGTGGTGGCGTTGACCGCGATGGTCGCCGCCGTCGCCGCTTTCTGGCCGCCCTGGCCACTGTTTTCGACCGTTTGCCAATGAACGCCGGCTTGACCTCGCGACCATTGCAGCGCCCCGACAATGCTGGCGGCTAATACTGACACCGTCAGCACTACACGGATTTTTTTCATCGGACGGTCTCTCTCTCATTGTTATTCGAATGCCGTTTCGATGGTGCAAGCAAGTGCGTGCGGATTGCTGGTCTTCTCGATCAATTCATCTGTCTTCGCAGGCCCTGCCAGCGAGTCAGGCGCGCAACCTGTGGGAGCGAGCCTGCTCGCGAAGGCGCACTGTCAGTCAATACAAATATGCCTGTCACACCGCCTTCGCGAGCAGGCTCGCTCCCACAAGGATTGCAGAGTCTTGGGCCTCCCCTGCGGACAAGCGCTTTCGTTGCAATGACCTGCGCGGCGTTGGGCAGCGTTCCTACTATCGGCCCCATCAACAACGCCAACAGAGCGCTAACAATAAGGGGAGTTGTCATGAGTGAAGATGTCTTGCTGTATGAAATCGTCGGCCCGGTGGCACGCCTGACGCTCAATCGGCCCCGCGCCATGAACGCGCTGAACCTGGCGACCCTCGCCGAGCTCGAACGCTGCCTTAACGAAATCGCGGGCAATGACGAATTGCGTGCGGTGATCCTCACCGGCAATGGCCCTGCCTTCTGTGCCGGTGCCGACCTTAAAGAAGTGCTGGCCGGCAGCAGCCTGCCCGCGGGCGAAGCCGACTTTCTCGACCGTGCCAATCAAGTCTTCGGTCAATTGCGCAACTTCCCCAAACCAGTGATCGCCGCCCTCAACGGCGTGACCATGGCCGGCGGCCTGGAACTGGCCATGTGCGCCGACATCGTGGTCGCAGCAGAATCTGCGACGCTCGCCGACGCCCACGCCAACTTCGGCGTCTACCCTGGGGCTGGCGGTGCAGCCGTCCTGCCACGCCTGATTCCGTTGAACATGGCGATGTACTTGCTGATGACCGGCAAATCCCTGTCGGCGACGGAAATGAAAGTCTACGGCCTGGTGTGCGAAGTCCATGCCGATGACGAACTGGCCAATGCCGCCCTCGCGCTGGCCAACCAGATCGCCAAGAAGAGCCCGATTGCCCTGCGCCGCATGAAAGAAGTGGCCCGTGCCTCTTCCGACAAGTCCCGCGACGACGCCTTGCAGCACGAGCAAGTGATGTTGCGCCAACACCTGCGCACCGCCGATTTCCAGGAAGGCTTGCAGGCCTTTGGCGAAAAACGCGCACCGAACTTCAAGGGCCGCTAGGCCACAACGTCCCAAGCATCATCAGGAACAGACAATGAACGATATCTACGTAGTAGGCGTTGGCATGACGCCGTTTGGGCGGTTGCTGGATCGCAGCGTCTACGACATGGTCGAAGAAGCCGTCGGCCTGGCCTTGAAAGATGCCGGCGCTACCAGCGCTGACGTCGGTTCGGTGTATTACAGCACCATGACCAATGGCATGTTGCAGGGCCAGACCGGCATTCCGGGGCCGATCGCCATGCGCCGCATCGGCATTGAAGGCGTGCCGGTGTTCTCGGTGGAAAACGCCTGCGCCTCCGGTTCTTCGGCGTTCAACCTCGCCACGCTGGCGTTGCGTGCCGGTCAGTGCGACATCGCCCTGGCCGTCGGCGCCGAGAAAATGAACATCCCCGACAAGGCCAAGATGTTCGCCGTGTTCGATGGCGGCTGGGACGTCTCCACGGTCGAGCAGAACAAGCAGACCTTGCTGGCCATGGGCGAAGGCATCGTACCGCCGCCGGGCACCGTTTCCGAACGTCCGTACAGCGTGTTCATGGACGTTTATGCCGCGATTTGCCGCAACCACATGCTGCGTTACGGCACCACGCAACGGCAGATCGCAGCTGTTGCGGCGAAGAACCACCAGCATTCGGTGCATAACCCGCTCGCACAATTCCAGCAAGCCTTCAGCATCGAAGAAGTACTGGCCTCGCCACCGATCTGCTACCCGCTGACCACTCTTATGTGCTCGCCGATCAGCGACGGCGCGGCGGCTGTGCTGCTGTGCAACGCCGATGGTCTCAAGCGTTTGAAAAACTCCGGCGACCGTGCCGTTCGGGTACTGGCCAGCATCGTGCAGACCGGCACCAATCGCGGCCTGGATGAGCCGGAAAAAATCGTTGCTCACCTCGCCGCGAAAAAAGCTTACGCGCAGGCCGGTATCAACCCATCCGACGTCAATGTCGCGGAAGTCCACGACGCCTCGGCCATCGGCGAAATTCTCAACGCCGAATCGCTGATGCTGGTGCCATTTGGCGAAGGCGGCCCGGCGGCTGAACGCGGTGACTTCACCGTCGGCGGCCGCATGCCAATCAACCCGTCGGGCGGCCTCGAATCCAAGGGCCACCCAATCGGTGCCACCGGTCTGGGGCAAATCCATGAACTGGTCACGCAACTGCGCGGTGAAGCCGGCAAGCGCCAGGTCGATGGCGCCCGTATCGCCATTCAGGAGAACGGTGGTGGGCTGTTCGGCATCGAAGAAGCCGTGGTCGCCGTCAACATTCTCGCCAACAAAAATATTTAAGGAGCCCCCTCATGGGACACGTCATGCGCACCCCGGAACAACTCGAAGCCGTCGAGAGTTTCCGTCGTTTCCTGGCCGACAAGATCGACCCGGTGTTCAACAAGGAATACCGCGACAAGTTCATGCCAAAAGAGAAAATGGCCGAGATGATGCGCCAGCTCTCCGAGTTCGGCATGGTCAGCGGCGCGGTCAGCGAAGCCAACGGTGGTTTGGGCCTGGACTGGCCGACCATGACCATGTTGTTCGAAGAGGTGGCCGCCTGCTCGGTAGACCTGTCGACGCCGGTGGTCATCAACTCCTTCGGCGCACAAATGCTGGAAAAACTCGCCCCCGATCACCTGCGCGAGCGTTACCTGCCGGGCCTGATCAGTGGCGATTCGTTCGTCAGCGTCGGTATCTCGGAACCGGATGTCGGCTCCAACGTGCTGGAAATCAAGACCCGCGCCCGTCGCGACGGTGACGACTACATCATCACCGGCGAGAAAACCTGGATCAGCAACGGCTCGTACTCGGACTTCCTGATCTGCACCTGCCGCACCGGCGAAGATCCGCGCAAGGGCCTGACGCATTTCCTGCTGGACCGCAAAGAACACCCGTACGAAGTTCAGAACATCCACAAGATGGCCTGGAACAGCCAGTCCACCGCGCAGATCTTCCTCAATGACGTGCGCGTTCCGGCCAGCAACATCATCGGCGGCGAAGGCCAGGCACTGAAAAACACCCTCTCCTTCTTCGAACGCTCGCGCGTGTTCGTCGCAGCCCAGGGCCTGGGCATCGGCCGTCGCGCACTGGAAGAAGCGGTGCGTTACGCCAAAGAGCGCAAGCAGCACGGCAAGGTCATCGCCGGCCACCAATTGATCAGCGGCATGCTCGCGGAAATGGCCACCAACGTCGATGCCGCCCGCCTGCTGACCTACCGCGCCGCCGAGATGATCGGTGCCGGCGTCCCGGCAGAAATGGAAGCGGCGATGGCCAAGTACTTTGCCTGTGAAATGGCCGTGACCGTCGCCCGTCAAGCCGTGCAGATTCATGGCGGCGCCGGTGTCACCACCGACTTCCTCGTTGAGAAGCTGGCCCGCGAAGCCATCATCGTGCCGATTCCGGAAGGCACGTCGCAGATCCAACAACTGATCATTGGTCGCGCCCTGACCGGCGTCAACGCGTTCTGATTAACCGTCAGTTCCATCCCTAACAATAACAACCCGGCTCCTTCGAGCCGGGCAGCGAACAAGGACACTCTCATGCGTATTCAAGACAAAGTTATCGTCATCACTGGTGGCGCTTCGGGCCTGGGTCTGGCCACTGCGCGTTACATGGCGGGCGAAAAAGCCGCTCGCGTGGCGATTTTCGACCTGAACATCGAAGCCGGCGAAAAAGCCGTCGCCGAGATCGGCGCCGACCGGGCGATGTTCGTGCAGACCGACGTCAGCGATGAAGCCTCGGTGCAGAACGCCGTCAATGCCGTGATCGCCAAATTTGGCGCAATCCATGTGTGCATCAACGGCGCTGCCGTACCGAACGGTTTCAAAGTGCTGGGCAAGGAAGGCAAGGCTGCGCCGCTGTCGAAATTCGCCCTGGCCACCGCGATCAACCTCAATGGTGTGTTCAACGTGATGTCCAAGTGCGCCGAGCACATGGCCAACAACGAAGCCGAAGCCGGTGAAGAGCGCGGCGTGGTGATCAACGTCTCGTCCGGTGCCGCCTATGAAGGCCAGGTCGGTCAGTGCGCCTACGCCGCCACCAAGGCGGGTGTAATCGGCATGAACATGCCGGCCGCGCGCGAGCTGGGCGCTATTGGCGTTCGCGTCAACGCCATCGCACCGGGCCTGTTCCTGACCTCCATGGTTGCCGGTCTGGACGAGAAGGTTCTGAACTCCCTGAAAGAGCAAATGGAAGCGCCGAAACGTCTGGGTGACATGCGCGAGTTCGCTCATTGCTGCGCTTTCCTGATCGAGAACGCCTACGTCAACGGCGAGACCATCCGTCTCGATGCCGCCTCGCGCATGCGTGCCCGGTAAGCGTCTCGTTCTCTTGAGCCAGTCATACAGGGCCAACACACCATGAAAATGAACTTCAGCCGAATTATGCGCTTGCTCGCGCTGCGTCATCGCGACCAGGAGGCGATCGTCAACGTCGAGCGCAATCGACGTTTCACCTACGAGCAATATCACCTGCTGACCAACCGCATCGCCGATGTCCTGCGCTCCGTGCTGCAGGTGCGTGCAGGCGAGCGTTTCATGCTGATCCTGGAAAACGACAACCTCAGCCTGATGATGTTTCCCAGCACCTTCAAGCAGGAAGGCACGGTGGTCATGACCAACCTGCGCGACCCGCTTGAGGAACACGCGCGGCAAATCGAACTGGTCAAACCCCGAGTAGTGTTTCTCGAAACCCGCTTGCTCGACAGCTACTACGACACGCTGCGCAGCCGCGATTGCGAGATCGTGGTGATGGACCCGCCCACTGCCGAGCAAGCCGCCCTCCCCGGCGTGCACAGCTTTTGGTCGTTGGTGGACGCCGCCTCCGATCTCGACAATGACGTGACCCTCGATACCGACCAGCACATTTGCATGTTGCGCTTCACCGGTGGCACCACCGGCAAGGGCAAGTGCGCGATGTACTCCATCGACAACTGGATGGCCTGCCGCGACGCGGCGTTCATCAACACCGATCTGGGCTTGTCCAGCGCGACACGGTTGCTGCACGTCTCGCCACTGTCCCACGGCACGCTGATGCTGTTTTTCCCCACGGTTTACGGCGGTGGCACCAACATCACCCTGAACCAGCTGGACATGGAAGTCTGGCGGCAGATTGTGGAAAGCGAGCGCGTCACCCACTCGTTCCTGGTGCCGACCGTGCTGTATCGCTTGCTGGAGTTGCAGCGGGCAAATCCGAAAGACTTCTCGTCCCTGACCACGCTGATCTACGGCGCTGCACCGATGAGCCCGGACAAACTCGGAGAACTGGTGGGATGCTTCGGGCAGATCTTCGTCCAGGGTTACGCGGCTACCGAGTCGCCGATGATGATCGCGGCGCTGGACAAGGCTGCGCACCAACCCGGCAATGCCGCCGCGCTGAAACATCTGTCGTCGGCTGGCCGGCCTACCCCCGGTGTCGAAGTGTTTATCGCCGATGCCGACGGCCACGCATTGCCGATTGGCGAAACCGGTGAAATCCGTATTCGCTGCAAAGCCATCATCAAGGGTTACTACGAAAACCCGGAAGCGACGGCGGCCGAATTCGACGACGGCGCGTGGAAGTCCGGTGACCTGGGCTACATCGATACCGAAGGCTACCTGTACATCGTTGACCGGCTCAAGGACATGATCATCAGCGGTGGTTTCAACGTGTATGCCGTGGAAGTCGAAGCGGCGCTGGCAGCACACCCCTCGGTGCTGATGGCGGCCGTGGTCGGCATCCCGCATCCCGAATGGGGTGAAGCGGTGCACGCCGAAGTGATCCTGCGTAAGGGTGAAACGGTCACCTCTGAAGAATTGATCGCACAAACGCGCACTCGACTGGGGGGCTACAAGGCGCCGAAGTCGCTGGTGTTTGTCGATGAATTGCCCACCTCGGTAGTCGGCAAAGTATTGCGCCGGCAAGTGCGGGAAAAGTATTGGTTGGGGACGCTGCGCAAGATCAGCTGAGTCCCGGCGCTTTCTACCTTTACATCATCAACGTCTGAATATCGCTGGTCATGCCTCTGATCGCCGCTTTGAAATCCTCGGCGGTAACGGGCTGACTGGCGTTCTTCAGGGTCTTGCCAAACATTTTGCGCACCGCCTTAAGCACCGGTAAGCCGGAAGCGGCATCGATAAGCTCCGCTTCGATAAACAACTCGGTGTTCTGATCTCGATGTCCCGTGGCCGCCTCGGTCGCGCCCACCACTGCCGCCACCGGCACAATTTCATACCAGCGCATGCCCTCGTTGGAGGCCGTTACCCCGGTAATCGCCGCCCGCAGGATCAGCGTCCGTTGACCCGCGCGAACATCACTTATCGCCGGTACGACGCGGTATTTTTGTTCAAGGACGCTTTTCACATTAGCACTGGTGTAGGCCTGCAAGTCTTGCAGTGTCTGCATATTTACCCGTTCGTTGGGCTGGGGGGCAGGATAAAACTGCAATCCGCTGAACACCACCGTCGAATAGGCGCCGGGGGCGAAACCGGGTGCCACCCACCGCAACACTGGCTCGCCGGTGGGCGATTCCAATTGCTGTAAACCGTCGTAGCTGGGCAAAAAACCTGAATATTGCTGCTGCTCAGTCACCTTGGAGGTACAGCCTGAAAGCAGTAGTCCACCCAGTACCACACTGGCCAACCATTGACGGTGTATGTTCATTGATCCGATCTCCTGCACTAAAACGGTTGGGAGAATGTACTGACGGGGGGGAGTCACTAGTGAGTATTGTTGAGTCCGCCGGAATTTCCATGTCGCATTGTGAAAGTTCCTGGCCGAGTCGTGTCCTGCTGTAGGGCCGTCGAGTGAAGCGACTTTTTCAGGTCGGGACCCGTGCCCCCAAAAAACCCTGTGCTAGGCTTTTTTCTCACGCGATGCGATGCGTATGAATCTACCCATCCTCTGGATGACGGAGTTCGGCAATGAATATCACTGTTTCCCGGCTAATGATCACACTGACAAGTCTGTTGCTTACCGCCTGCGCCACCGTAGGAGCCACTAGCGGAGGTGCCGGTGAGACGGAGATCCGCTCAGGCCGGATCGAGCAGATCGTGCTGACACAGATGCAGACTAACCACGACAGCGGCGTCGGCGCCATTCTTGGCGGGATCGCCGGTGTCGGCATCGGCAGCCTGATTGGCCACGGTACCGGTCGAGATGTCGCCATGGTCGCTGGCGCCCTGGCTGGCGCAGCCGGTGGCAACTACGCCGAAAAGAAAAAGTATGACCGGCCTCAGGAAGCGCAGCAGATTATCGTGCGGGTGAGAAATGGCGTGCTGGTGTCGGTGACCCAGCCGATCAACCCGGCGCTGAACACAGGCATGAACGTGTACATCGAGGGGACCGGCAACGATGCCCGCGTTGTTCCACAAAGCTAGAACGCGTCAAATAGAGCGACCCGGGCCACGGCCCGCGAGTCGCTCTTCTCTGGCAGGCCTTGGTCAACGTCGATATCGAGTTATGCCGGCTTCCGTCTCGTTGAATTGATTACGGCATCGGCACCACGGTGTAGAAAACGCCATTGGCACCGTAAGCAGGTCGCACCCACGAGTTGCCGCACTGATAGTAAGTGCCGCCTGAGACGGTCCTCAACCCACACCCTTGGGGAAGACTGACAAAGGTCGTACCCATGGGCATTGTCGGCGGTGCGGAGGCCACCATCCCGGCGTTATAGCCTGTGCCATAGGCGTTATTGCTCGCATTCGCTACTGCACTCTCATTGGCCACCGTGGCCATGGTCGCTCCGGCCGCCATGCCAACGGCGGCCGCTGCAGCGGGATTCACTCCTTCGTTATAGCCACAGTTGTAGCAACCGCTACTGGCATATACCGCGGTGGGCGGATGGTAGTAACTCGTACCGTATGTAGTCGGATGATAGGCCGTCGCACCATACCCCTCCGCGTGGTAGCCGCTGGCAGTGGCGCCAGACTCACCTTGTGCGTGCCACGACCCTTCACCTCCGTATGCCGTTCCACCTTCTGCCCCGGTGCCGTGCCAGCTGCCCTCTCCGCCCGATGCAGAGCCGCCATTTTCGTCTTTGGCACTCCAACTGCCGTCACCACCGGAAGCCGAGCCGCCGCGATAGCCAGAGCCGCTCCAACTCCCCTCCCCGCCTGAAGCCGAGCCACCGCGATTGCTTTCGCCACTCCAACTGCCTCCGCCGCCTGAAGCAGAGCCGTACTCACCAGAATGACTCCAGGAGCCGCCACCACCGTATGAGCGTCCAAAACTGGAAGCGTGAGACCATGCCAACGCATGATTACAAGTCAGCGCCGCGATTAACATGCCGGCGAATTTCAAGGTAGATCTGTTCATGGTTCAGTCTCCTTGTTCAGGGATTTGCCACCGGCGATTTAACCCCTTCCGGGGCGCGCATGTCTGGCGGCGGAGCAAACTGAATCCGCTGCGCCGATTCAATTTGGTCGGGCTTGAAGAAGTCCGCAGGCATCGACGAATTGAGCTTCCAGTCGCTGAATTCAACCTGATGCCGGGATTGTGTCGGATCATCGCGGAACACCGCGCGCAACATCCGCGGGAGCTTGTCTTGCGCACCGATCCACGCCTGAACGAACACGGTATCGCTGGCGTAAGCAATGACATCGGTCGTGGTATCACCGATCACCGTGGACTGGCCGATGTAAAACGCCAAACGCATATCTCTGGCCAAATCCTTGTACGGATCGGCAACGATCACGTCGGTAAACGGAAAGTAGATCGCTGCACGCTGATACGCGGCTTCAAGGGTCGCATCGATGGTCGGTGGCGCATCCGCTTGCGCCAGTAGATTTTCCTTGCGTGCAAAGGCATAGGCTTTCTTGCCGTCGTAGTAAAACTCGGTCGCAGGACCATCTCCCGAGGTCAATACGCGCAGTCGGTCTGGCCGCTGCATGTTGACTAACGCCACTGTGCAGTAGGCCAAGGGCGGCCCCAACCGGCTAGGTTTCTCATAAGTGGTGACGGCTTTGAAGCTCATGCCCTGAGCACTTGCCAGCCTCGCGCTCATGGTCTTCAGAATCTCCAACGCCTTGGGCTCCAGTTGCACCGCTGGCGCGTCAACAGCAGGCGTCTGGGCCGCATGCAAGGAGGCAGCAAACAAGCCTAAGACCAAAGTGAGGGAAGACAACCGGACAAACTGTTGGAGGGAAGACATTGTTTGTACCCCGAAGAGATCAGGTCAGGCTTTAAGCCTAGCAACGGAAGTAGAACCGGGACGGATTTTTTCCGGGGCTCCTGCTGCGAAAGCTATGCCAGGCAAGCGCAAAGCCCCGTTTTATGACGTTCGCTTTCCCATCAAACAATAAATGGCGGTAGCTGGAGTGAACCCGGCCCGGTTTCCGATAGCTATTACTGGATATTTCACAATTCAAACCTACGCTCACTCGCGGGGGATCCAAAATTAAAAGGCGGTGGGGTCCGTCTCACGTGCTGGCACTAGTACATAGGATCTACATATGAACCGGACAACGTTATCTTCGCTATTCGCTCTACCCATACTGTTATCAGCTATGGCTATACCCGGCATGGCTCACGCAGCCGACAAGCCGCCGAACATCGTGGTGATCATGGGCGACGATATTGGGTGGTCCAATATCGGCGTTTATAATCAGGGCATGATGGCCGGTCGAACACCCAACCTCGACCAACTGGCCGCCGAAGGCATGCGTTTTACCGACTATTACGCCGAGGCCAGTTGCACAGCCGGGCGCGCCAACTTCATTACCGGTGAACTGCCGATCCGCACCGGCATGACCACCGTGGGTCAGGCTGGTTCTCCGATTGGCATTCCCGCCGAAGCCGTGACCATTGCCACCACGCTTAAAGCCATGGGTTATGCCACCGGCCAGTTTGGCAAAAACCACTTGGGCGACCTCAACCAGTTCTTGCCAACCGTGCACGGTTTTGATGAGTTCTTCGGTTACCTCTACCACCTCGATGCCATGGAAGACCCTGCGCACCCCAACTACCCGCAGGCTGAGCTGGAGAAGTTCGGCCCTCGCAACATGGTTCACAGCTGGGCAACCACTTCCGATGACCCGACCGTGATGGAACGCTGGGGCAAGATCGGCAAACAGAAAATCGAAGACGCCGGCACGCTCTACCCAGAACGTATGAAAACTGTCGACGACGAAATCCGCGATAAGGCCTTTGCTTTTGTAGACAAGGCCAAACAGGACAACAAACCGTTCTTCCTGTGGCTCAACCCGACTCGCATGCACATCGTCACGCACCTTTCCGACAAGTACGAAAAACTGCGCAACTCGGAAAATGGCTGGTCGGAGCAGGAAGCCGGCATGGCACAGCTTGACGATATCGTCGGCGAAGTCATGGCCAAGCTGAAAAAAGAAGGCATGGATGACAACACCATCGTGGTCTTCACCACCGACAACGGCGCGGAAAACTTCACCTGGCCTGACGGCGGCACCACCCCGTTTGCCATGGGTAAAGGCACGGTGATGGAAGGCGGCTTCCGGGTTCCGGCGATCGTTCGCTGGCCTGGCAAGGTACCTGCGAACACGATTGGCAACGGTATCATGTCCGGCATGGACTGGTTCCCGACCTTCGTCGCGGCAGCAGGCAACCCGAACATCACTCAAGAACTGCTCAAGGGCAAACAGCTGGGCGATACTACCTATAAGGTTCACCTGGATGGCTACGACCAGACACCGATGATTACCGGCAAAGGTCCGTCAAATCGCCATGAGATCTTCTACTTCGGTGAAAGTACACTCGGCGCTATCCGCGTCGATGACTACAAGTATCGCTTCATCGATCAGCCTGGCGGCTGGCTCGGGGCAAAAGTACAGCCAGACATGCCGGTCCTGACCAACTTGAGACTCGATCCGTTCGAACGCATGGGCTGGTCTGAAAATCTGACAGCCAATGGCTCACTGTCCTATTTCGAATGGTTCAAATTCCAATTCTGGCGTTTCGTGTTTGTGCAGGATCAGGTGAGCAAACTGGCAATGACTGCAGTTGAATACCCACCCATGCAAAAAGGCGCGAGCTTCAACCTCGAGGCCGTCAAGGCCAAGATCGAAGCAGCTCGGGCGGCCATGGCCAAGTAAGCGGTCGAGTACACGGGTGGCCAACGCTGGCCACCTGCGTTCACAAAGGACATTCGCTGAGGTGACCCAATGCAGATAAAAACAACCACACTGCCCGCCATCACCCTGCTTGCACTGTGCTGCCAGCATGCTCACGCCGGCGGCCTCCTGCTCTACGAAATCGGCACCGATAACACCGGCCTGGCCAACGCCGGTGCCGCCGCCCGAGCCCAGGGTCCCTCGACAATTGCCAGCAACCCAGCGGGCATGAGTTACCTGCCAGGCACGCAAATCACCGCTGGTTTGCAAGTGTTGTACGGCGACCTGACTTTTGATCGCGATTCCAACACCAATGGTACTGGCAGCGGCAGTGGCAACATCCTCGCCCCCATTCCCGGCGGTAGTTTCTTCATCAGCCATGAACTCGACGACCATTGGAGCATCGGCTTCGGCCAATATGCCGACTTTGGGTTGGCGGAGAATTACGGCAATAGCTGGTCCGGGCGCTATTTCGTGCAGGACGCCAGCCTCGCCGGTATATCTTTTGTACCCAGCGTGGCGTACCGCTTTAACGAACAATGGTCGGTCGGCGTCGGCGTGAAAGCCATGTACGGCATGCTGAAAGCGCAAACAGCGATTGACCGCTCGCCCTTCGGCCTCGCCGACCGCACTGACGGCCAGTTCAAGTACAGAGACAACGATTGGGGTTTTGGCGGGAATGTCGGGGTGATCTATGCCCCGCAACCCGGCACCCGCATTGGCCTGGAATACACCAGCAAGGTCGATCTGAATTTCGAAGACCGGCTGCAGGTCTCCGGCAACGGCCCGCTGCTACAGCGCCTCAATGGCCTGAACACCAAGCTCGACATGACGGTGCCGCAAACCGCGACCCTCAGCCTGTTCCAGCAACTTGATCCCAAGTGGGCCTTCCTTGCTTCGGTGAACTGGCAGGACTGGTCACAGTTCGGCGACGTCGCGGTGCAAGTCGACACCACGGCGGTCGGCGCCCAATCGACCACGGTCCAGGCCCACTACAAAGACACCTGGCAACTGGCACTGGGCGCGCAGTACCAGGCCACCCAGCAACTGTTGTGGAACTTCGGCGTGGCCTACGACAGCAGCGCCGTCTCGGACGCCAATCGCACATTCACCGTGCCTATGAGCGATTCCTGGCGCCTTGCGACAGGAGCCACCTATGCTCTGAACAAGGACACCGACGTCAACGTCAGTTGGGCGCTGATCTGGCTGGGTGATATGCCGGTCGACCAGACCAAATCCACGTCAGGCATTCAAACTTCCGGTCAGTTCGACAATGCCTGGATTCAAGCCCTGACAGCAAACATGACTTGGCGATTCTGATGCCCTGCTACCGAAAAAATGACTTTATCCATGGAGCACACACCACTATGAACCTGTCCCGAAAATTGTTCATTGGCGCCGCGATGGCCAGTCTGTTGCTAGGCGGTTGCACCTCGAAAGTGACTGAGCAAAATCAATACTCCGGCTTCCTGTCCAGCTATAACGACCTGCAAGAAGTGACCACCCCCAGCGGCGGAACAGCCATGCGCTGGGTGAGCCCGTCGTGGAACCCGAATGCCTATGACACCGTGGCGTTCAATAGGCTGGAACTCTATCCGGCGCCCAAGCCCAATGAGCGGGTGAACCAGCAGACGTTGAACGACATTCAGAACTACATGACCAGCAAGGCCAAAAATATACTGGGTCAGAAATACCGGGTGGTGTCGAGCGCCAGCTCGGCCCCCGCGGGTTCAAAAACCTTGATCATGCGCGCGGCGATCACCGGAGTGAGTGCCTCCAACGAAGGCATGAAGTGGTATGAAGTGATACCGGTCGCGGCGGTGGTCGGGGCTGCACAGGCCGCCAGCGGACATCGGGATCAGGACACCAACCTGTTCATCGAAGCCGAGTTCATCGACGCGAAAACCAATCAGACGGTGGCCAAAGTGGTGCGCAAAGTGTTCGGCACCCAGCTTTCGAACGAGAGCCAGCAGGTTACCGCCAAGGATTTCAAAGCGGCGATCGATAAACTGGGCACCGATATGCAGGCGTTCATCAGCCAGCCCCCTGCCTACTGATTATTGCTTCATCCCGACCCGCCGACGCATGTCGGCGGTGATGGTTTGACGGGTTTTCTCAAGATCCGCCCAAGGCTCATCCCCGACTTCGGCCAGGCGCTCATACACCGTGTGCAGGTTCCACTGATTGCCGCCCTTGAGCTCTGCAACCTCTTCACGAAAGATCGGCACCGACACCGGCAGCCCCTCACGGGTGCGCACGGCGTAAGCGCAGATGGTGGTGGCACCGAGACCGTTGCGCAGGTAATCGATGAAGATGCGCCCGACCCGGTTCTTCGGGCCCGACACCGCCGAAAAGCGCTCCGGCAGCAACGCGGCCATGTGGCTGACGATAGCGTGACTGAAGTCCTTCACCTCATCCCAACCGAGCTTGCGGGTTAGCGGCACCACCAGGTGGATGCCTTTGCCGCCACTGGTTTTGAGGAACGCCTTGAGCCCCAGTTCATCGAGCACCGACAGCGTCAGCTGCGTCGCCTCGACCATGCTTTTCCAGGGCAGCGCCGGGTCCGGGTCGAGGTCCAGGACAAAGCGGTCAGGTTTGTCGAGGTTATCCAAGGTGGCATTCCAGGTATGCAGCTCCACAGTGCTCATCTGCACCGCGCCAATCAAGGCTTCGGCGTTGTTGATGATCATCACCGGCTGGCCGGTGAGTTTCTTGTCCAGGACGGTGATGCCGGGAATGGCCAGGCGCTCGGCGTTCTTCTGGAAAAACAGTTCACCGGCAATGCCGTCCGGCGCGCGAACCAGCGCCACCGGCCGGTCCTTGAGTTCGGGCAATATCCATTGGGCGACACGGGCGTAATACTCGGCCAACTGCATTTTGGTGGTGCCACTGCTGGCGTCGATGACCCGGTCTGGATGGGTGATGCGCACCTTGCCTTTGTCCAGGCCAAGTTGTGACGGTGCGGATTTTTCAACAGTTTTCTCTTTGGCCTTCACCACGGTCGGACGCTCCTCGGTGATGTCTTGGGCGGGTTTGTCATTGCGCAGGCCATGGAACACCGCGTGACGGACCGACCCTTCCTTGGTCATTTCCGCGAATGCGATTTCCGCCAGCAAGGCAGGTTTGAGCCAATGCACGCCCTTGGCGTCAACGCCACTCGGCGGGTTGACCACCGACGGCTTTTTCGCTTTCAAGGGTATCAATTGTTCATAGAGGCTGTTGAGGGTCGACTCGTTGAACCCGGTGCCGACCTTGCCGGCGTAACGCAACTTGCCGCTGTCACGGTCATGCAGCCCGAGCAGTAAGGCCCCAAAGGCGCTGCGCGAGCCTTTCGGATCGGTGTAGCCGACGATGACAAATTCCTGCCGGTGCTTGCACTTGAGCTTGATCCAGTCGCTGCTGCGCCGAGACACATACGGCGAGCCCAAGCGCTTGCCGATCAGTCCTTCCATCTGCATTTGGCAGGCGCTGTTGAGCAAAGCGTCAGGGTTCTCAGCGAACGCGTCGGAGAAGCGCAGCAGCGGGTTTTTATTGGGTTTAAGCACCGTCGCCAGTGCCGCTCTTCGCTCCTCGACAGGCACTTCGCGCAAGTCCACGCCATTGAGGTAAGGCATGTCGAACAGGTAATACACGATGTTGGCGCTGCGGCCCGCGTCGAAAGCGTTTTGCAGGGCCTGAAAATCCGGTACGCCCTGCTCGTTGGCGACCACCATTTCGCCGTCGAGCCAGGCGGACTCCAGGTTCAGCGCTGCCAACGCCTCGGCTTGACCGGGCAACTTGTGGGTCCAGTCATGACCATTGCGGGTGAACAGTTTGACCTCGCCGTGGTCGATGCGCGCCATGATCCGATAGCCGTCGAATTTGATCTCATAGCTCCATTCGCCCTGTGGAGCCCGTTCGACCAGTGTCGCCAGTTCCGGCTTGAGCTGATCCGGCAGTTTGGCCTTGTGCGCGCCGGTTAGTGGTGCCGATTGCGCGTTAGGCGCCACCTTGCGCGCCGGCTTCTTGACCGGCTTGGGCTTATCGGCTGCCTTCGGCTTTTGGGTCACGAGGGTTCGGTCACTGAGCACGCTGTCCGGCTCGGCTGAAACCACGTCGTAATCGCTTTCAGGTTTGGCCGCGCCGTCCTGATGTTTGATCAGAAACCATTGCTCCTGCTTCCCCGGCATGTGCGTGCGCACCAGGTTCCACAGACCGCTGAGCTTCTCGCCTTGCAACTCGAATTTGAGTTTGCCCTTGGCGTAGGCCTGGGCCGGATCCTCCTGGGGAATCCACACGCCACGGTCCCAGACAATCACATCACCGGCGCCGTAATGCCCTTCGGGAATGCTGCCCTCGAACGTGGCGTAATCCAGCGGATGATCTTCGACATGCACTGCCAGGCGCTTGACCTTGGGGTCCAGCGACGGCCCCTTGGGCACCGCCCAACTCTTCAGCGCGCCATCGAGCTCGAGGCGAAAATCGTAATGCAGGTGCGAGGCGTCATGCTTCTGGATGCAAAACTGCAAGGCGTGGCTTTTCGCCGTTTTCTTGCCCGAACGTTTAGCGGCCGGTTCAGAGGTCGCCGAGAAGTCGCGCATGCGGTTGTAATCATCCAGATTCTTGCTCATCGCTCACCCACCTGATGCCGATTCAACGCCTCTCTACATCAGCAGAGCGATTCGCCCGGAAGAAAATTCAATTGGTGTTGAAATTGCCCGGACAGACGGGCTTGTTCGCGGGACGTGGTTAGTATTTGAGTGAATATACTCAACGAGTGAACGTATCCCCGGAGAGCAATCATGCGAACGGTTCATGTCATCGAGTCCGAAAAAAAGCCAGGGCCGGTCAATGTCGTTGGCGAGAGGATCACCATTCTCGCGGGCGGCGATCTGACCAAACCCTTTGAAGTGCATATACAGGAAGGCGTCCAGGGAGGTGGGCCACCGCCGCACTTTCATCCCTGGGACGAGGCTTTTTACGTTATTGACGGACAAGTCGAAATCACGGTTGAGGGCAAATCAACCACGATCTCGAGCGGCGGTTACGTGCATATTCCCGGTGGCGCCATTCATGCCTACAAGAACATCAGCGCGACCGCGAAAATGATCGGTGTAGTGTCTGATCCGCGGGGTGGCCAGTTCTTTGCTGCAATGGATCAGCTTAAGGTGCCAGAGGATATGCCGCGAATACTTGAGATCGGTGAAGCCCACGGTGTCAGGTTCCTGGTGCCGAAACCCTTGTAGGAGCGAGCTTGCTCCTACAAGGGTTGTCAGCTCAGGTTCCCGCAGAAAATATTCTGGTTGCCATCAGCCGGGCTTTCACGCACAACCACCGCATAGCCACCGGCGCGAAGCGTATCGATGGCTACAGGCGCGCTTTTCCAGAAATACTGGAGCGATGCCGACGAATAGAACCGGGCGTTCGGGCCGTCGTTCATGTCAAAGGCTGGTTTCGGACCCAGGTTCGTACAGCTTCCCTGATAGATGTAGGCAGACAAACGGCCCGGTAATGCGCTGCCCATGGGTTCGCCAGTGACGGCAAACCAGAAGACTGTCGCATTACCGTCGGCCATCATGACGGGGCTGGCAATTTTACCGGCGTTGATGGGGGTAGCATGGAGGGGAACGTTGATGACCTGGCTGTCAGGAACTGATGAACACCCAGAAATACACCCGACTCCTACCACCAACGCCAGCGAAGATACGATTTTCATCGTGATACTCCCGCTTTTTAACGCGTTGAAGTGATCCCCCTTCTCAATTTTAGCTGTCAGCGCAAAGCTGGCATTTCTTCGGATAGTCGGTCTGGTGCCGTAACACTTTGGTGGCGAGGGCGCTTGCTCCCGCTCGAGTGCGCAGCTTTCGCATCAGCCCTATCGACGTGAATAACCCGGAACACAGCCCATAGTGGGTCCACCATGCCCCCGCACACCTGTCCACCCTGTCTGCGGTCCATACACAGCCATCACCAAAAACCGGATATATACCCAATCAAAGCCCCAGGTGAGCCACCATAAATAGGCAGACGCGCCTGAGACTAGCCATACAACTCAGCCCGCCGATCCCGATGCAGGTCATTACGCTCGCTGATCCGCTTATTACGCGCCTCAGCGAGGTTCAACGACGCCAACAACATCTGCTCGCCGCGCTGTCCTTATCCGAAGCAGTCGGGATGTAATCGATCGAGTGGCCTTCGATGGCCAACCCGCTACTCGCCTCTGTGGCGTGCGCAGACTGTGGGGACCCTGACATGCGATTGTTCCTATGCTGGTAATTGTTGTTTTTGTGGGCAGAGCGCCGGCTTCCCTGCAATGTATGGGGTTGGTCAGGCCTATAAAATATCGCAGGCACACTGCTTACATAGATTTACGTCTATGTGAGTGAGCATCGGGGGGGTACGCATGCTGGGAACTGTATCGGAACTGGATCTTCGTTTGATCCGGGTATTTTTGACCGTCGTTGAGGCCGGTGGGATTTCCGCCCCGCAGAACGCGCTTTTTGCACCCGCGTAAAGGCGCGAACAACTGATAGCCAACGTCGCGACTGGCTCCCCGAGCGCGGACCGACCCAACGGCGGCAAGCTCACTTGCTGCAGGGTGAGCGGTCGTTTCAGATGAGGATGTCTTTGGCCGGCACCACGTCAATTCGAGATACGGCACCTGTCAGGTGCGCCAAATCCTTATTGTGCTCGCAGATGATCTCTTCGGCGGTAAGGTTGCCGTTATCGACGGTGGAATGCGTGTCAGCAGCGAGTACCACGTCATACCCCAGTCGGAGCGCCTGCCGCACGGTAGCGTTAACGCAATAGTCGGTTTGCAAACCGCAGATGATCAGGCGTTCGAATTCTTCCCTCGGTAACAGCTTTTCCAGGTCGGTCTGGTAGAACGAATCCGCAGCGGTTTTGCGCACACGCAGATCGTCGGATGAAATTTTCAGGCCTTCTGCCAGTTGCCAGTCTTGGGAGCCGTACTTCAGCAGGCCATCCTCCTCGTGCTGGATAAAGATCACCGCAACGCCGGCTTCGCGGGCCCTGGCGCTCAGGCCATTGATGTTCTCGATGACGCGCTGGATATCAAAGCATTCGTACTTGCCAGCGCACAAGCCGCGCTGGACATCTATGATCAGCAGTGCGGTAGTCATGGTTCTGTCCTTGATAGGTCTGTGGATCCGAGGCGGATTTCGAATCCCCCCCCTTTGTAAAATGTAGCAGCTGCCGAGCCTGCGAGGCTGCGTTCGGCTGCGCAGCAGTCGTCAATCCTGTGCATGCGGTTTTCCTGAAAGACCGCAGTGTTTGAATTCACGACTGCTGCGCAGCCGAACGCAGCCTCGCAGGCTCGGCAGCTGCTACGGGATCGGGGGCCATCCTCACGAAGTTGGATGACCCCGTATCTGCCTCAATAACCGAGAGACAACCCGGTATTACGCCGAGGATCGTTCGCCCCATAGAAACGGTTCTTGCCCACCGGTTTGCCTTCCAGCGAAGGCGCTCCGACGAGAATCGCTTCGACATGGTTGGCGTCTTGGGGACCTGTAAATTTGTGGCCCCAGCTTTCGAGGATTTTCACCGTATCCGGACTGGTGGTGAAGGTTTCCAGGTTGGTTGTTTCCGGCAACCATTGCTGGTGGAAACGCGTCGCATCCACCGCTTCCTGGATGTTCATCCCGTAGTCGATCACGTTAAGCATGGTCAGCAAGGTAGCGGTGATGATGCGACTGCCGCCGGGGGTGCCGACGACCATCACGACTTTGCCGTCCTTGGTGACGATGGTCGGGCTCATGGACGACAGCGGTGCCTTGCCGGGAGCGATGGCATTGGCTTCGCCTTGCACCAGGCCGTACATGTTCGGCACGCCGACTTTCGAGGTGAAGTCGTCCATTTCATCGTTGAGCATGACCCCGGTTTTGCTGGCCATGACGCCGGCGCCGAACCAGTCGTTGAGGGTGTAGGTCATCGACACCGCATTCCCCCATTTGTCGACGATGGAGAAGTGCGTGGTGTTGCTGCCCTCATGCGGCGCTACGCCGGGTTTGATCTCGCTGGACACGCCAGCCTTTTGCGGTTGGATAGCGGCGCGCAGTTTGGCGGCGTAGTTTTTGTCCAGCAGGTGCGCGATCGGATTTTTCACGAAGGCCGGGTCGCCAAGGTAGCTGTTGCGGTCCACATAAGCGTGGCGCATGGCTTCGATCTGGTAGTGCATGCCCTGGGCCGAGTGGTAACCCAGGTCTTTCATCGGGTAGCCATCGAGGATGTTCATGATCTCGCAGATCACCACCCCACCGGAGCTTGGCGGTGGTGCCGAGACTACGTGGTAGCCGCGGTAATCGCACTCAATCGGAGCCAGTTCGCGAGTCTTGTATTTGTCGAGGTCAGCCTGGGTGATGATGCCCTTGTTAGCCTGGCTGGAGGTGACGATGGCGTCGGCGACCCAGCCTTTATAGAAACCATCGGCGCCCTTCTCGGAGATTTCCCGCAGGGTTTTGCCCAGGTCTTTTTGCACCAGTTTCTGGCCGACCTGCATCGGCTCGCCGTTGCTCAGGAAGATCGCGCCGGAATCCTTGATGTCTTTCTTGAACACGTCGGTGGCGTAATCCAGCAAATCCACATCGCCTTGTTCCAGTACGAAGCCTTCTTCGGCGAGTTTGATGGCCGGGGCGATCACCTCTTTGCGAGGTTTAGTGCCGTATTTCGACAGCGCCAGCTCCATGCCTGACACGGTGCCCGGTACAGCGACGGCCAAGTAGCCGCGCGTACTCAGGTCTGGAACGACGTTGCCCGCCTTGTCGAGGTACATGTTTGCGGTCGCAGCCAGCGGCGCTTTTTCGCGGAAATCGAGGAAGGTCTTGCGCCCATCCGCCAACTGAATGGTCATGAAACCACCGCCACCCAGGTTGCCCGCCGCGGGGTATACCACCGCCAGCGCATAAGCCACCGCGACGGCGGCATCGACGGCGTTGCCACCGCTTTTGAGCACGTCCACGCCCACGTGGCTGGCCAGATGCTGGGCGGTGACCACCATGCCGTTTTCGGCGGCGACCGGGGCCACGTTGGCCGCGTACGTGCTGAGGCAGCTGAGCGCCAATGAGGTCGCAATCAGGGATTTGGCAAAAGGCTCAAACTTCATGAGTGGGTCTCTTTTTGTTTTTAGGCTCTGTACAAAAACAGAGGGGACGGTTCAAGAGCACAGGCAAGTATGGCTCGGATTGCGTATTGCGCCTCCCCGACCAGGCAGTATGCTTGCCCCATTCAGCACTTCTGCGGAGTCCGCCGGCATGTCCTTCACCTGCACCTTCCTCGCCTCCCCGGTGGGTGAGCTAAAGCTCGTAGCGAACGGTTCGAGACTGGTCGCCATCCTCTGGGAAAACGATAAACCGGATCGGGTACGGCTTGGCCCCATGAGCGAGGTCGCAGACAACCCGATCCTCTTGCGCACTGCACAACAATTGAAGGAATACTTCGCTGGAACCCGCAAATGTTTTGAACTGGAACTGGACTTTGCCGGGACGCAATTCCAGAAAAAGGTCTGGGCGGCGTTGTTGACGATTCCGTTTGGCGAGACCCGCAGCTATAGCCAGATTGCCGAGCAAATCGGCAACCCCGGTGCGGTCCGGGCGGTAGGCGCGGCAAATGGCAAGAATCCGATTTCGATTGTCGCGCCGTGTCATCGGGTGATTGGCGCGTCGGGACAGTTGACGGGGTTTGCCGGGGGGCTTGAGGCGAAAGCGTTGTTGCTAACGCTTGAAGGCGGACAACAGGGCGAAACCGGCCGCCTGGAAGGCTTTTGATCTTTGTGTAGGAGCGAGCTTGCTCGCGATGGACGTCAGGGCGCGGCGTTCATCCAGGCAGTAACCGTCATCGTTTACGTCCATCGCGAGCAAGCTCGCTCCTACAGGTAACGGGAGTATCAGGTTCAGGCGAAGATGTTTTTCATCGCAGCGTACTGCAGCAACATGATGGTCTTCGCATCGCAGATTTCCCCGCGATAAAACGCGTCAAGCGCTTCCTCGAACGTCCACTCCAGCACTTCCAGCTCTTCGGTTTCTTCCTCCAGCCCACCGCCTTCGCTGACCTTCGAAGTGGCGTCGTATTCGGCGATAAAAAAGTGCAGCTTTTCGGTCACCGAACCCGGGCTCATGTAGGCCTCGAATACCTTCTGCACATGGTGCACGCGGTAACCGGTTTCCTCCTCCGCCTCACCGCGAATGCGCTCTTCAGGCGCGGCTCCCTCGAGCAGCCCCGCCGCCACTTCGATCAGTAAACCGTCGTGGCCGTTGACGAACACCGGCATTCTGAATTGCCGGGTCAGGACGACGGTTTTCTTTTCCCGGTTGAACAGCAAAATCGCCGCGCCATTGCCCCGGTCGTAGACCTCACGGGTCTGACGCTGCCATTCGCCGTTGTTGCGCAGGTAATCAAAGGTGAATTTCTTGAGCAAGTACCAGTCGTGGGACAACACCTGAGTCTCGATGATGTTGACCCGCTCGGCTGTGTTTAACATGACAACGCGTCCTTATTTCGTCAGAAGGCCGACATAGTAGACGAAAACTCCCTTACGGCAGCTGAGCCTTGTACTCTTTCACATACTGCCCCGCGAGCGTCTCTTTCTGGGTGTCGTCAAGCAACTTGCCGGCCATCTGGAAGAACTTCTGTTCTTCCTCCTTCAAGTGGTGATGAACCTTTTCGACCAGTTTCTTCGCCGTCGCCAGCCAGGCCGGGCTGGACATCTCGGTCTCGTCCAGTTCCTCCATCATTTCATCCATCTCGTGATGCTCGGAAATCCCATGGCGGCTGAGGTCGACGCCGTTATCGAACGCCATCAGCGGGATGTAAAAATGCCGTTCTTCAGCGGTTTCGTGAGCCTGGAGTTCGGACTTGAGTTGTTTGTAAGCCTCGACTCGTTCCGGGGTATCGCCGCTGGTCTTGACCAGCGCGTCGGCGTAGGAGCGTTGGCGATCATGGCTTTCGCGCAGTGCTTCAAAAATGTTCACGGGGCGTCCTCATCGGCCGCGTCTGGAATGACGCTATAAAGGCTAGACAGCTACGCGTGGGTGACGGTTCCAGTTCAAGGACTGGAACACCGACCGCTGGCCGAGATAGGCTTGGTCTGCTGCCCCCTCATAACCATAAGGATTTAGTTGATGAACCTGCGAATCGAACGATCGCAAAACCCCACGGATGAAGAGCGGCAAGCGATCCTGCTGCCATTGCGGGCCTATAACACCTCAAAAGCCGGCGTCACCGTCTCAGAGCCGATTGCCTTGCTGATCCGCGACGAACACGACGAGATTCTCGGTGGTCTGTATGGCCGGGTGTTTTACCAATGGCTGTTTATTGAATTGCTGTCAGTACCGGAACAGGCCCGGGGCCAGGGCATGGGCTCGAAGTTGATGCAGATGGCCGAAGCGCTGGCGCGGGAGAAGGAATGCATCGGGATCTGGCTCGACACCTTCGACTTTCAGGCGCCAGGGTTTTACAAAAAGCTGGGCTACAGCGAGCTAGGCCAGATCATTGACTACCCGCCGGGCCACAAACGCTTCTTTTTCCAGAAGCGCCTGACCTGTGGGAGCGAGCCTGCTCGCGAAGTCGGCGGGCCAGTCGACATCGATGTTGATTGATAATCCGCCTTCGCGAGCAGGCTCGCTCCCACAGGGGATAGGGGTCAACCCATCAGAGGCAGGTCGCCAATGCCGCCAATCGGCGCTTGGCGACAAAGTCTTCATGTTGCGTGTAGTAACTCAACACCGTGCCTGAAGCATCGGTGGTCACGTCCACAAAAAATTCTGCCGAACGCGTGTATACGGTGGAACCGCCCTTCTTGCCCGGTTGCAAATACGCGGCGGCATCGACGCCAAACACCGCCTCGTCCTGCCAGGAAAACTGCACGCACTGGGCGACGTCTTTTTCCGGTTTGTCCGAGTGCAGGACTTTGTACGGCGTTCCAGTGCGGGCATCATCCATCACCGAACCCGCACATCCCGCCAGCAACGTGACGGCCAGCGCCACCATCAGAATTCGCATTGCGTTCGCTCATTCAATAAAAAAGCGGACTGTATCACCGTGGCACGGCGTATCGTTCTGCTTTACTTTATTTATACCGCGACACAGCGTGGCGATTCACGCACCCTGTTGCGCCATTAACGCCACATCGCCCATTTTCCCGGGCTCATTTTTCTGGAAAGGCCATGACACCCAACGCCGAGTTTTACAAACCGACTGCTGAATACGCTGACAAGCTGATCAGCCAAATCGGTCAGACGCCTTCCTGGATCGCCAAGCGAATCGGTGTCACCGACAAACGGATTCGTTACATCCTCGACGGCGAAAGAACCGTCAAAGGTGAAACCACGCCGATCCAGATGACTTACCCCGAGCAGTTTGCGCTCGAATGCCTGGCCGCTGCAGCCAAAGCCAAGAAGCAATCTGCGTAACCCCGGCCTCAAGGAGCGACCATGGCGGCAACCGAACAGCAACACGAACAGGCACTGAAGAAGTTTCTCGATGCGTGCCCTGAACTGCGCGCTGAACTTGATAACCTCAATCCGCTGTTGGCTCAAGCCAAGGGCGAAACGGCGCAGCAGTACCGCGAAGAGCGCTTGCATGAAGCCTTCGAAGCCGAAGCCGAGCGCCGGGGTTTGTTTGCCTGGGAACTGACGCTGCAACTGATGTCGACCTCGGACGAGGACTATCAGGCCCAACGCCTGGAAGTGCACAAGGAAGTGGCCGAAATGGCCGGCATGTCCTGGCTGGAGTATTGCGAGCTGTATGGCTTAAGCAAGTAACCGTCGCCGCTCAAGGATGCCATCACCGATGCTGCCTTCACCCTCCAGTCACCGCGCCAGCCCGGGTCATCTGCACACTCAGAAATGGCGCGGACGCATCGGCCTGTCGCTGGTCGCCAGCCTCTCGGTGCTTGCGGGCATGACCGACGCCATCGGTTTCATGGCCAGCGGCGATTTCGTTTCGTTCATGAGCGGCAACACCACGCGCCTTGCCGTCGCGATCAGCGACGGCAATTTCGGGCTGTCCTTGCGCCTGCTGATCCTTGTGGCCACGTTCATCATCGGCAATGCCATGGGCATCATCGTCAGCCGTCTCGGCGGGCGTCGCGCGCTGCCCTTGTTGCTGTGCATCGCCACGCTGCTCTGCGGTGCCGCAGCCTGGCCGTATGACGAACAACTGCCGGCGTTGCTGGCGGCGATCATTGCCATGGGCATGCTCAATGCGGCGGTGGAAGATGTGAACGGCCTGCCGGTCGGCCTCACTTACGTTACCGGGGCGCTGTCACGCTTCGGTCGTGGGCTGGGGCGCTGGATGCTCGGCGAGCGGCGCAATGGCTGGCGGGTTCAACTGATCCCCTGGACAGGCATGTTTGCCGGCGCGGTGCTGGGTGCTGCGCTGGAACATCAGCTTGGGCTCAAGGCGTTGTTTGCCAGCGGGTTGCTGGCGGGTGCACTGGGGTTGCTGTCGCTGAAGATTCCACGGCGTTGGCAGTTGGGCTACATGCCGCGCTAAGCGGAGACTACCAGTCCCCCTTTGTAGGAGCGAGCTCGCTCGCGATGGTCGTCAACGATAACGCTGCAAACCTGACACCCCCAGGCGTTCTCAGGGTTTTCGCGAGCGAGCTCGCTCCTACAGGGGATGGTGTACAGCAGGTAGATTGCCTTCACGGCAAACACCCCTTCGCCGCCCCGACGATAAAGCTTTATCATGGCCGCAGTTTTGCTGACCGAGTCCGTCATGAAGTTCGCCATCGCGCTATTTTCCGCCGCCCATGCGCCCTCCTCGCGCCGCGCCTTGTTGTTCGCCCAGGCCGCGCTGGCCGGCGGGCATGAGATTGTCCGGCTGTTTTTCTATCAGGACGGCGTCTACAACGCCTCCGATAGCGTGGTCACGCCTCAGGATGAGCTGGACCTGCCCAAACAATGGCGTGCCTTTGTCATCGAACACCAACTGGACGGCGTCGTCTGCATCGCTGCCGCCCTGCGCCGTGGCGTATTGAATGAAGAAGAAGCCGGGCGTTATCAGCGTGAAGCCGTTGCGGTGGGCGCGCCGTGGGAATTGTCCGGCCTCGGCCAGTTACATGACGCGGTGCAGGACGCTGACCGCCTGATCTGTTTCGGAGGCGCTTGAAATGCCTAAATCCTTGCTGATCATCAGCCGTCAGGCGCCGTGGTCCGGACCGAACGCACGGGAAGCGCTGGACATCGTGCTGGCCGGCGGTGCCTTCGATTTGCCGATTGGCTTGCTGTTTCTCGATGACGGGGTGTTCCAGCTCGCCGCGAAACAGGACGCCAAGGCCCTGCAACAGAAAGACCTGAGTGCCAACCTGAAAGCGTTGCCGATGTTCGGCGTTGAAGACCTGTTTGTCTGTGGCGACAGCGCTGCAGCGCGCGGTCTGGACCCGAAAGGTTTAGCGCTCGAAGACGCTCAAGTGTTGGCCGCCCTCGAAATCACTGCACTTATTGACCGCTACGACCAGGTGATCACCCTCTGATGTCGACTTTGCATGTGTTGTCTCATTCCCCGTTCAGCGACGATCGCCTGACCAGTTGCCTGCGCGTCATTGGCACGAACGATGCGCTATTGCTGACGGGCGACGCGGTATATGCCTTGCAACCGGGCACCGCGCCATTCAACGCGCTGGCCGCCCGGCGTCCGACGCTGTTCGTGCTGGCCGAAGACGCCCAGGCTCGCGCTCTGGATGTTCCTGACACGGCCAAGGCCATCGATTATCCGGCCTTCGTCGAGCTGTCGATTCACTACGACAAGGTCAACAGTTGGCTATGAATTCCCTCACGGTCGGCGCTCGCGCCATCCCGTTGGACAAGGACGGATTCCTGGTCGAACTCAGCGACTGGTCTAACGACGTGGCCACCGCCCTGGCCGCCGCCGAAGGCATCGAGTTAAGCCCCGAACACTGGGAAATCCTCGAACTGCTGCGCAGCTTCTACGCCGAATTCCAGCTGTCCCCGGCCACCCGCCCGTTGATCAAGTACACGGCAACGAAGCTGGGCCCGCTCAAAGGCAACAGCCTGCACCTGAACCGACTGTTCAAAGGCACCCCTGCCAAACTCGCCGCGAAACTGGCGGGCCTGCCCAAACCGACGAATTGTTTATGACCGACTCTCCAGCACTGACCCTCGAAACGCCCGCCGAGCACCCGTTCGCCCAGTTCGTGCGAATTCTCGGCAAAGGTAAACGCGGCGCCCGCGACCTGACCCGCGAGGAAGCCCGCGAAGCCATGGGCATGGTGCTCGACGACAAGGTCGAAGACACCCAGCTCGGCGCGTTTCTGATGCTGTTGCGGCACAAGGAAGAGAGCGCCGAGGAAATGGCCGGGTTCACCGAAGCCTTGCGTGAGCGTTTGCAGGCCCCCGCGTTAAATGTCGATCTGGACTGGCCGACGTATGCCGGCAAGAAGCGTCACTTGCCGTGGTATCTGCTGGCCGCCAAGTGCCTGGCGCAAAACGGCGTGCGGATTTTCATGCATGGCGCCGGTGCGCACACGGCGGGTCGGCTGTACAGCGAACAGCTGCTGGACGAATTGAAGATCCCGTTATGCCGTAACTGGCAGCAGGTCGGATCGGCACTCGATAACGGGGGGCTGGCGTTCATGCCGCTGGTGGATTGGGCGCCGCAACTGCAGCGCATGATCGACTTGCGCAACACCCTGGGTCTGCGTTCGCCGATTCATTCGCTGACGCGGATTCTCAATCCGTTGAACGCGCGCTGTGGCCTGCAAAGCATTTTCCACCCCGGCTACCAGGCTGTGCATCGCGATGCCAGCGGCTTGCTCGGCGACACCGCGATTGTGGTGAAAGGCGATGGTGGCGAGATCGAAATCAACCCGGACACCGACAGTCACTTGTACGGCACCACCGGCGGCGAAAGCTGGGATGAGGAATGGCCGCAGCTGTCGAGCCAGCGCCACGTCAAACCTGCCTCGCTTGAGCCTGAGCATTTGAAAGCCGTGTGGCGCGGCGACGTGGTCGACAGCTACCCGCAAATGGCGCTGATTTCGACCATCGCCCTGGCCTTGCGCGGCCTTGGCCAGACCCGTGAACAAGCCTTCGAAACCGCGCAGCAGTATTGGGATGCCCGTGACAGATCGATTTAACCGATCATAACCGCCCAACCTTTGCGCTTTTTGTTCGAACCTATGCGCATAGACTCCATTCCAACGCTTATCAGTTGAGGAGTCCTGAACATGGGTTTGTTAGTTGAAGGTCGCTGGCATGACCAGTGGTACGAAAGCAACAAGGACGGCACGTTCCAGCGCGAACAGGCGCAGCGTCGTAATTGGCTGACCGTCGACGGCAAGCCAGGCCCCAGCGGCCTCGGTGGCTTTACCGCCGAGGCCGGTCGCTATCACCTCTATGTGTCCCTCGCCTGTCCGTGGGCCCATCGCACGCTGATCCTGCGCAAACTCAAAGGCCTGGACAGCCTGATCGACGTGTCGGTGGTCAGTTGGCTGATGCTGGAAAACGGCTGGACCTTCGACCAGAACCTCGGTTCAACTGGCGACAAACTCGATCACTTCAATTTCATGCACCAGCGCTACACCGCCGACACCGTCGACTACACCGGCCGCGTCACCGTGCCTGTGCTCTGGGACAAACAGCAGAATCGCATCGTCAACAATGAATCGGCGGAGATTATCCGCATGTTCAACAGCGCGTTCGATGGCCTGACCGGCAATGACCTGGACTTCTACCCGTCCCCCCTGCGCGGTGAAATCGACGCGCTGAACGAACGGATTTATCCGGCGGTGAACAACGGTGTCTATCGCGCCGGGTTTGCGACATCGCAGACGGCTTATGAAGAGGCGTTCGATGGGTTGTTTGCGGAACTGGATCGACTGGAAGCGCTGCTCGGCGCCAATCGCTATCTGGTAGGCGAATACCTGACCGAGGCGGACATTCGGCTGTTCACTACGCTGATTCGCTTTGATGCGGTGTATCACGGGCACTTCAAATGCAACCTGCGGCGGATTGTCGATTATCCGAATCTGTCGAATTGGCTGCGGGAGATTTATCAGTGGCCGGGGATTGCCGAGACGGTGGACTTCACCCACATCAAGCATCACTACTACGGCAGCCACAAAACTATCAACCCGACCGGGATTGTGCCGAAAGGGCCGGCGCAGGACTTTACGGCACCGCATGATCGGGCGCGGCTGAGCGGGAAAGGAGTTTGGCGCAGGGCCTGAGGTTTATGTAAGTCTTGAGGGCCCCTTCGCGAGCAGGCTCGCTCCCACAGGGGATTTGTGAACGGCACAAATCAAATGTGGGAGCAAGCCTGCTCGCGAAGGCGACGACGCGGTCTTTAGACTTGCGCCTGAGCCCCTTCGAACCACGCCAGTTTCTCGCGCAACCGCACCACTTCCCCAACAATCACTAGCGTCGGCGCATGCACTTCATGCTCCGCTACCAGCCGTGGAAGATCGGCCAAGGTGCCGGTAAACACCCGCTGATTAATAGTGGTGCCCTGCTGAATCAAGGCGGCCGGGGTGTGCGCGGCGCGACCGTGTTTAATCAACTGTTCGCAAATAACCGGCAAGCCCACCAGGCCCATGTAAAACACCAGGGTTTGCGCGGGCGCGACGAGGTCTGCCCACGGCAAATCAGTGGTGCCATCCTTCAAGTGCCCGGTGATGAAACGCACGGACTGTGCGTAATCGCGATGTGTCAGCGGAATCCCGGCATACGCCGCGCAACCGCTGGCCGCCGTGATACCCGGCACGACCTGGAACGGGATGCCATGGGCCGCCAGCTCTTCGATCTCTTCACCGCCACGGCCGAAAATGAACGGATCACCGCCCTTCAACCGCACGACGCGCTTACCCTGCTTGGCCAGATCCACCAGTTGCTGGTTGATCTGGTCCTGAGGCACGGCGTGATCGGCGCGACGCTTGCCGACATAGACCCGCTCGGCATCGCGACGGCACAAATCCAGAATCGCAGGCGCCACCAAACGGTCGTATAGCACCACATCGGCCTGCTGCATCAGACGCAAAGCGCGGAAGGTCAGCAGATCCGGATCGCCCGGCCCGGCGCCCACCAAATAGACTTCGCCCGTGGAGACAGGGGCTTCGCCGTTGATTTTTGCCAACATCAAGCGCTCGGCTTCGGCGCCCTGCCCGGCCAGCTGCCGATCGGCAATCGGCCCCTGGAACACATCTTCCCAGAATGCACGACGCTGCTGCACATCCGGAAACAGGCGTTTGACCTGATTGCGAAAACGCGCCGCCAGCCCCGCCAGTTGCCCGTATGAGGAAGGAATCCAGGTTTCCAGTTTGGCCCGGATCAACCGCGCCAGCACCGGCGCATCGCCGCCACTGGAAACGGCGATAATCAGAGGCGAACGGTCGACGATCGCCGGGAAGATCACGCTGCACAGCGCAGGCGCATCCACCACGTTGACCGGCACGCAACGCCGATGAGCATCGGCGGAAACGCGAGCGTTCAACGGTTCATCGTCGGTGGCGGCAATGATCAGCCCGCAACCGTCCAGATCCGCTTCGAGGTAGCCACGCAGCAGGCACTCGCCACCGCTGCCGACAACCAACTCACGCAGTTGCGGTTCGATTTCAGGTGCGACCACCCGCAGCAGCGCACCGGCTTCGGCCAGCAGGCGGGATTTGCGCAAGGCAATCTCCCCCCCACCGACGACCAACACACGACTGCCGCGAAGATTATGAAACAGCGGCAGATAGTCCATTTAGCCGATGACCTCAAGGCCACCCATGTACGGTTTCAGCACGTCTGGAACGCGGATCGAACCGTCGGCTTGCTGGTAGTTTTCCAGCACGGCGACCAAGGTACGACCGACGGCCAGGCCGGAACCATTGAGGGTGTGAACCAGTTCTGGCTTGCCGGTTTCCGGGTTACGGAAACGCGCTTGCATACGACGGGCCTGGAAATCGCCGCAGTTGGAGCACGACGAAATCTCGCGGTACTTGTCCTGGCTCGGGATCCACACTTCCAGGTCGTACGTCTTGACCGCGCTGAAGCCCATGTCACCGGTGCACAGTGCAATCGTGCGATAAGGCAGTTCCAGCAGTTGCAGGACTTTCTCGGCGTTGGCGGTCAGGCCTTCCAGCGCCTCCATCGACGTCGATGGCTCAACGATCTGGACCATCTCGACCTTGTCGAACTGGTGCTGACGGATCATGCCACGCGTATCGCGACCCGACGCACCGGCTTCACTGCGGAAGCACGGCGTGTGAGCAACGAACTTGATCGGCAGCAGTTTCGAGTCGACGATTTCGCCGGCCACGATGTTGGTCAAGGACACTTCAGCCGTCGGAATCAGGTATAGATCGGCTTCGCCTTCGCGAGCGATCTTGAACAGGTCTTCTTCGAACTTCGGCAGCTGCCCCGTGCCTTGCAACGCCGGCGCCTGGACCAGATAAGGCGTGTAAGCCTCTTCGTAACCGTGTTCGCTGGTGTGCAGGTTGATCATGAACTGCGCCAGGGCGCGATGTAGACGAGCAATAGGCCCACGCAGCAGCGAGAAGCGTGCACCGGACAGTTTGGCGGCGGTTTCGAAGTCCAGCCAGCCGAACTTCTCGCCCAGGGCGACATGGTCCTGAACCGGGAAATCGAAGGGAGTCGGGGTGCCCCAACGGCGTACTTCGACGTTGTCTTCTTCATCTTTGCCGACCGGCACGGATTCGTGTGGCAGGTTCGGGATGCCGAGCAGGATCGAATCCAGTTCGGTCTGGATCGCGTCCAGCTCGACTTTACCGGCGCTCAATTCGTTCGCCATGCGCTCGACGTCAGCCATCAACGGCGCAATGTCTTCGCCGCGCTGCTTGGCCTGACCGATGGTTTTGGAGCGTGCATTACGTTCAGCCTGCAATGCCTCGGTGCGGGTCTGGACGGTCTTGCGCTGTTCTTCCAGCGCTTCGATGCGCGCAACATCCAGGGCAAAGCCACGGGATGCCAGGCGGTCCGCTACGTCCTGAAGGTTGCTACGCAACAGTTTGGAATCGAGCATGTCGGTCTCTCGTTATCAAAGTTTGGTCAAGGATAGGCCAGCCCAGGTGGCGAGCAGCCCGCCGAATACGCTGATGGCCAGATAACCGAAGGCTATCGGTGCCTGCCCGCTTTCCAACAGGCGCAGCGTATCCAGTGAAAAGGATGAAAAGGTCGTCAGACCGCCTACAAAGCCGACAATCAGACCGGCGCGGATTTCGATCGGCACTTCCGGGCGAGTCAAAAACAGCCCGTAGAGCAAACCGATGATCAAGCAGCCCACCAGATTGACAGCCAGCGTCGCAAAATAAAAATGCCGTGGCCAGTTGGCGCTGACCCAGTTGCTGGTGGCAAAACGCAATAATGTACCAGCGATACCGGCGACGGACACCGCAAGAATAGTTCGAATCACTATTTTCTCCGCTGACGGGGGCTTAAACGGTCAAGTTGTGCGAGGTGGTTGAGCTTCTCGCCAATCTTCAGCTCCAGGCCACGGGGCACCGGCTGATAAAACGGTTGTGGCTCGAGCTCTTCCGGGAAATAGTCTTCGCCAGCGGCATAGGCATCCGGCTCATCATGGGCATAACGGTATTCGTCGCCATACCCCAGCTGTTTCATCAGTTTGGTCGGCGCATTGCGCAGGTGCAGCGGCACTTCCAGTGAACCGTGTTCGGTGGCGCTGCGCATGGCCGCTTTGAACCCCATGTACACCGCGTTGCTTTTCGGTGCGCAAGCCAGGTAAGTAATGGCCTGGGCCACCGCCAGCTCACCTTCGGGGCTGCCGAGGCGCTCCTGCACTTCCCACGCGGCCAGGCACAGGCTCAAAGCCCGCGGGTCGGCATTGCCGATGTCTTCGCTGGCCATGCGCACCACGCGCCGGGCCAGGTACAGCGGATCGCAGCCGCCATCGATCATCCGCGCGAACCAGTACAACGCACCGTCGGGATTGGAGCCGCGCACCGATTTATGCAGCGCGGAAATCTGATCGTAGAACGCTTCTCCGCCCTTGTCGAAACGCCGGCGGGTATCACCGAGCAGGCTTTGCAGCAAATCTACGCCGATCTCGCTGTTGTCATCCGCCAGATCCGAAGCGTTTTCCAGCAGGTTGAGCAAACGCCGGCCATCGCCATCGGCGGCGGACAGCAGCATCTGGAAACCTTCATCGCTGAGGGTCAGTTGCCGCTTGCCCAAGCCGCGTTCTTCGGTCAGCGCGCGATGCACCAACTTGCGCAGCGCCGCTTCGTCGAGACTTTTGAGCACATAAACCCGGGCCCGGGAAAGCAAGGCGTTGTTCAGCTCGAACGACGGGTTTTCGGTGGTCGCGCCGATGAAAATCAGTGTGCCGTCTTCAACGTAGGGCAGGAACGCGTCTTGCTGCGACTTGTTGAAGCGATGCACTTCATCGACAAACAGGATGGTACGTTTACCGTACTGACCGGCCTGTTGCTTGGCGATTTCCACCGCCTGACGGATTTCCTTCACACCGGCCAGTACCGCCGACACCGTTTCGAAGTGCGCGTCCGAGACTTCCGCCAACAGTCGCGCCAAGGTGGTTTTACCCACGCCCGGCGGCCCCCAGAAAATCATCGAGTGCAGGGCACCTTGCTCCAGCGCTTCGCGCAAAGGCTTGCCGCGAGCGAGCAGGTGTTCCTGACCGACGTACTCGTCCAGATTGGCCGCACGCAAACGGGCGGCCAGGGGCTGAGCTATCGGGGCACTGCGAAACAGGTCCATCACAACTGTTGAAACCTCACTGGGTCTTGATGCCGATCAACACTGCGATCCTGTGGGAGCGAGCTTGCTCGCGATGGTCGCCAACGATAACGCGGCAAACCTGACACCCCGCGGCGTGCTCTGGTTTATCGCGAGCAAGCTCGCTCCTACACACAGGTTTTGCGTCTTATTCCTGGATCACGTCGGCACCCTTGGGGATGTCGAACTTGAACTTGGACGCAGGGATGGGCTCGTTGGCCTTGACCCCGGTGAACAGGATATTGGTGCGCTGACCGACGCTGTCGATCAGTTGCATGTCATTGACCAGGCCATTGCGGAACGACAGGCGCAGGCTGTCGAACAGGGTGTCCTTGGTTTTCGGCTTCAAGGTGAAGTCGATCACACCGCCCGCTTCCTTGGCGCTGATATCGAAGCTCTGGCTGATCTTGGACACGTCTCCGGACAGCAGCAGTGCCGGTGTCTGGGTCAGGCGCAGGTCAAGGTTCTTGATCGTGACCTGTTCCAGATCCGGGTCCCACAGGGTCACTTTCTTGCCGTCGGAGACCATGGTTTGTTCAGCCGGCGCATTGGTGTGCCAGTAGAACAGTCCAGGACGCTGCAGCGACATGTCGCCGGCAGTTTCCTGCAACTGAGTGCCGCTGCCATCGAGCGTCAACTGCGAGAAACGTGCAGTCAGGGTCTGGGATTTTTCCAGCAATTGGGTCAGACGCGCCACGTCCTTGTCATCGGCGTGGGCCGAGAGCGTGGTCAAAGCCAGTACCGGCAGCAACAGCATGCGGATAAGACGCATGGGAGTCCTCATAACATTCGTGGGAGAGCGGGTAGCGCATGTGCACTACCCTTTTTCAATTCAAATCAGTCGCGTACCGGGCCGGGGGCCAGGACTTCACGCGAACCGTTGGTATTCATGGACGTCACGACCCCGGCCATTTCCATGGCTTCGATCATGCGCGCGGCGCGGTTGTAGCCAATCTTCAGTTTGCGCTGAACCGCAGAGATGGATGCACGACGGCTTTCCAGAACGAACTGCACCGCTTCGTCGTACAGCGCATCGGTTTCGGCATCGTCATCACCGCCACCGCCACCATTCTCAAAGCCACTGCCCGCCTCTTCGACACCGGCGAGGATCTCGTCGTTGTATTCCGGCGCGCCGCGCAGTTTCCAGGCTTCAACCACCCGGTGAACCTCGTCATCGGACACGAAGGCACCGTGAACGCGAATCGGCAGGCTGGTGCCCGGTGGCATGTAGAGCATGTCACCGTGGCCCAGCAATTGTTCGGCGCCGCCCTGGTCGATGATGGTCCGGGAGTCGATCTTGCTCGATACCTGAAACGCCATGCGCGTCGGAATGTTCGCCTTGATCAGACCGGTGATCACGTCCACCGATGGACGCTGGGTCGCGAGGATCAAGTGGATACCGGCAGCACGGGCTTTCTGGGCGATACGGGCGATCAGTTCTTCAACCTTCTTGCCGACGATCATCATCATGTCGGCGAACTCGTCGACCACCACGACGATGGTTGGCAGCTTGGTCAGCAGCGGCGCTTCATCGTGAATGCTTTCGCGCTTGTACAACGGGTCCGTCAGTGGCGTGCCGGCGTCCTGGGCTTCCTTGACCTTGGCGTTGAAGCCCGACAGGTTACGCACGCCCATTTTCGCCATCAGCTTGTAGCGACGCTCCATCTCCGCCACGCTCCAGCGCAGGGCGTTGGCCGCGTCCTTCATGTCGGTCACGACCGGGCACAGCAAGTGCGGAATGCCTTCGTAGATCGACAGCTCAAGCATTTTCGGGTCGATCATGATCAGTTTGGCGTCTTCCGGGCCGGACTTGAACAGGATCGACAGGATCATCGCGTTCACACCTACCGACTTACCGGAACCGGTCGTACCGGCCACCAGCAGGTGAGGCATTTTCGCCAGGTCGGTGATCACCGGTTTGCCGCCGATGTCGTGGCCCAGGGCCAGGGTGACCGGAGATTTGAAGTTGTCGTACTCCGGCGTCGACAGCACTTCAGAGAAGCGCACGATCTGGCGGTCTTCGTTAGGGATTTCGATACCGACGGTGGTCTTGCCCGGAATCACTTCCACCACCCGCACGCTGGTCACGGCCAGGGAGCGCGCCAGGTCTTTCGCCAGGTTGGAAATGCGACTGACTTTGACGCCGGCCGCGGGTTGAATTTCGTATCGGGTAATCACCGGGCCCGGGTGAATCGAATCCACCGAGACTTCAACGCCGAACTCCTTGAGTTTGATTTCCAGCAAGTGGCCAACCGCAGCCAGCGACTCAGGGGAATAGTTGAGTTGTTTCTTTTCGGCCGGGTCGAGAATCGAGATCGGCGGCAAGGTACCTTCGACGGCACTGTCAACGAACAATGGCGTCTGTTTCTCTTTTTCCACGCGTTTGCTGGGAGCCGCAGGCGCAGGTGGTGCGGGCGCAATGACTGGCGGCACCTGCTTTTCGCGCTCGGACATGTGCTTGCTCAGCGCTTGCTCACGCTCGATCAGGCGCTCCTTGACCTTGGCCTGCTCACGTTTGTCGGTGACGGTCGGGGCCACCACCTCATGGACGCGGTCGTCGACTTCACGCAGCTGTGCAACAAGCTGCTTGCGCTCGACACGGGCCGCCCACCAGCGATTGGCCGCACCCTGGAACAGTTCGAACAGGTCGAGGGTGATCTTGCCGGTGACGTCCATCACCTTGAACCACGACAGGTCGGTGAACACCGTCAGGCCGAACAGGAACAGAGCGATGAACAGCAGTGTGCTGCCCTGAATATTCAGGGCGTTCTTGGCCAGGTCGCCGAGGCTTTCGCCCAGCGCGCCGCCCGCGCCGGCCGGAAGACCCGTGGCAGCATGAAAATGGATATGCGCCAGTGCTGCGCCCGATAGCACCAAAAACACCAGGCCAATCAGGCGCCAGGAGAACAGCCAGCCGCTCCACTGCCACTGCTCGTGGCGTTGACGGAAGATCTGCCAGGCCTTGATCGCCAGCAACAACGGGAAGATGTAGGCAAAGTAACCCAGCACCATGAACAAAATATCAGCGCTGTAGGAGCCGACCGGCCCGCCGAAGTTCTGCACATCGTCGATCTTGCTGTTATGGCTCCAGCCCGGATCGTCCTTGCCGTAGGTCAACAAGGCCATCATCAGGAACAGGCACAAGCCGCCGATGGCGATCAATGCACCTTCCTTGAGTCGGTAGTGCAATTGTTGACGCCAGAGCGGAACGACGACTGTTTTAGGTGCTGCGGTGGATTTCTTCAAAACGCTTCTTTTCCTGCGCCTGTGGCGCGTCCATCTGTTGAAAGACTATAAAAAACTGCCCAATCCAGGCAGGTAAAAAAGTTAACAGGCGTAACTGGGACTACTTTTAACACTGCGCCCCGGTTTTTATAAACACGGTGCGCACTGAATATTGCATAACAGGCGGCATTGTACGGGTTTGTTCGTCCGATGCCATGCTTGAAGCCTTGGGCGTAGCCTAACCAACAGCACATTACGCACAGCTCAATTTGAGCATGCATTCTCTTTTGTGACAAAGGCTTATGAGGTGTTTTTATGAGCGAAGCGAAGCATTCCCGCCTGATCATTCTGGGTTCCGGCCCTGCCGGTTACAGCGCAGCCGTGTATGCCGCCCGCGCCAACCTCAAACCGGTTGTCATCACCGGCATACAGGCAGGTGGCCAGCTCACCACCACCGTCGAAGTCGACAACTGGCCGGGCGACGTCGAAGGCCTCACCGGCCCGGTGCTGATGGAACGCATGCAAAAACACGCCGAGCGCTTTGACACAGAGATCGTTTACGACCACATCCACACCGCCAAGTTGCAACAGCGCCCTTTCGAACTTATCGGCGACAGTGGAACTTACACTTGCGATGCGCTGATCATTGCCACCGGCGCCTCGGCGCAATACCTGGGGCTGCCATCGGAAGAAACGTTTGCCGGCAAAGGGGTTTCAGCCTGCGCTACTTGCGATGGCTTCTTCTATCGCAATCAAGTGGTGGCGGTCGTCGGTGGCGGCAATACAGCGGTTGAAGAAGCCCTGTACTTATCGAATATTGCCAAGGAAGTTCACCTGATTCACCGTCGCGACAAATTGCGCTCGGAGAAAATTCTTCAGGACAAACTCTTCGAAAAATCCGCCAATGGCAATATTCGTTTGCACTGGAATCAGCATCTGGACGAAGTCCTCGGCGATGCCAGTGGCGTGACCGGCGCCCGCCTGCGAGACAGCCGCACGGGCGAAACCCGTGACTTGACGCTGGCCGGCGTGTTCATCGCCATCGGCCACAAGCCCAACACCGATCTGTTTGTCGGCCAGCTTCCCATGCGCGATGGCTACCTGCGGGTCAAAAGCGGCAACGAAGGCGATGCCACTGCCACCGAAATCCCGGGGGTGTTTGCCGCGGGGGATGTGGCCGATCACGTTTACCGCCAGGCCGTCACGTCTGCCGGTGCCGGTTGCATGGCCGCCCTGGACGCCGAAAAATACCTCGACGACATTCCAACCGTTTGAAGGCACACTTCACCGCGGGCCAATCAGCCCGCCACTGCCCTCCCCTTTCGCAAGCCCGGATACCATGCTGACTTGGTTACAACGCAACACCCTGACATTTCCACCGCTGGAAAAAGCCATGCGCGATCCCAACGGGCTCTTGGCTGCGGGTGGCGATCTATCCGCCGATCGCCTGATCCAGGCCTATCGCCACGGCTGTTTTCCATGGTTCTCGGAAGGCCAGCCGATTCTCTGGTGGTCACCGGACCCGCGCACCGTCCTGTTTCCCGACGAACTGCACGTTTCACGCAGCCTGAACAAGTTACTGCGCCAACAACGCTATCAAGTGAGCTTTGATCAGGATTTTTCCTCGGTCATCCGCGCCTGCGCCGCCCCCAGGGAGCACGCCGACGGGACCTGGATCACCGAAGCGATGCAGAACGCCTACCTTGACCTGCACAGGCGCGGCTACGCGCATTCGGTGGAGGTCTGGGACGAGGGCGAACTGGTTGGCGGCCTCTATGGCCTGGCGATGGGTCAGCTGTTTTTCGGCGAATCCATGTTCAGCCGTGCCGATAACGCCTCGAAATATGGCTTTGCCACCTTGGTCCGCCACCTGAAAGCATCGGGTTTTGTGCTAATTGACTGCCAAATGCCTACCGATCATCTGCACAGTCTCGGCGCCCGAGCGATTCCCCGCCGCACGTTTGCCAGCTACCTTGCGCAGCATCTGGACCAGCCCAACAGTGCCACCTGGGTTTGCTGAGCGACTTTTGCGCGAGTGGCTTACACTTAATTCAAAAGCTTATCCCGAGGGTTGATCATGACCGAGTTGGCGCGTTTGAAGTTCTATGCCACTCAGCCCCACTCTTGCAGTTATCTGCCCGAGGAGCAGGCCACCACCCTGTTCCTCGACCCTAGCCAGCCCATGGATGTGCATGTCTATGCAGACCTGTCCGAAATGGGTTTTCGTCGCAGTGGCGATCATCTTTACCGGCCTCATTGCCAAAATTGCAATGCATGCGTCCCGGCACGTATCCCTGTGGCGCAATTTCAACCCAACCGCCAGCAGAAGCGTATTTTCAAACGCAATGCCGACTTACAGGTACGCCCGGCCAAACCGCAGTACAGCGAAGAATATTTCGACCTGTATCAGCGCTACATCGAACAGCGCCACGCCGATGGCGATATGTACCCGCCCAGCCGCGATCAGTTTTCGACGTTCCTGGTACGTGACCTGCCATTTTCCCGTTTCTACGAGTTCCGCCTCGAAGGCCGGTTGCTGGCTGTTGCCGTCACTGACCTGCTGCCCAACGGCCTGTCGGCGGTTTATACCTTCTACGAACCTGCCGAAGAACGCCGCAGCCTGGGACGTTACGCGATTCTCTGGCAAATCGCCGAGGCCCAACGGCTGGAGCTGGAAGCGGTCTACCTGGGCTACTGGATCAAAAACTGCAAAAAGATGAGCTACAAGACTCAATATCGCCCTATCGAACTGCTGATTAATCAACGCTGGGTCATCCTGAACTAGAGCAAGCCCTAAACCCCTTGGCTTAAACCCCATTTTTCGGGCACAATGCACGCCGCTTTTGCCTGGCGCAGTTGCACCGGGCCACTCATTGGACACCGAGGGCTTTACTGCATGTCGAAAGAAGACAGCTTCGAAATGGAAGGCACTGTCGTCGACACCCTGCCCAACACCATGTTTCGTGTGGAGTTGGAAAATGGGCACGTCGTAACCGCGCATATTTCCGGCAAGATGCGCAAGAATTACATCCGTATTCTTACCGGTGACAAAGTGCGCGTCGAGCTGACGCCCTATGACTTGAGCAAAGGGCGCATTACTTACCGCGCTCGCTAAGGTAGGAGCGAGCTTGCTCGCGAAAAACCTGAGGGCACCGCGTCAAGTCAGACTCTCCGCATCAACGTTGACGACCATCGCGAGCAAGCTTGCTCCTACAGACATAGGGCCTGCTCGCTGATCAAGTCAATACAAAACGCCCGGCTTTTTGCCGGGCGTTTTTGTGTGTGCGATTCAGCTCCAAACCACTGTAGGAGCGAGCTTGCTCGCGAAAAATTCGGGGACGCCGCGTCAAGTCAGACTCCCTCGCATCATCGTTAACGACCATCGTCGGAGCGCCGCCCGGAGCAAGCTCGCTCCTACAGGTTTATACGCAAGGCAATCAAAATTCGGTAGACAGCAAAAAGGCGCCTTTCGGCGCCTTTCGCTTTACAGCAACAACCCTCAGGCCATTTCAGCCGTGGTCTCGAACTCAAAGGTCAACTCACCATCCTTGAGATCGATATGCACCACACCACCATGGTCAGCCAGTTCGCCAAAGAGAATCTCCTCCGCCAGCGGACGCTTGATCTTGTCCTGAATCAAACGCGCCATCGGCCGAGCCCCCATTGCCGTGTCATAGCCAGTCGCGGCCAGCCAGCTGCGCGCAGCGTCTGTCACTTCCAGCTGCACGCGCTTGTCTTCCAGCTGCGCCTGAAGCTCGGTAAGGAACTTGTCCACCACGCTTTTGATGACCTCATGACTGAGGCGACCAAACTGGATAATGGTGTCCAGACGGTTGCGGAACTCCGGCGTGAAGCTCTTCTTGATCACTTCCATCGCATCGGACGAGTGGTCCTGATGGGTGAAACCGATCGAAGCACGCGCGGCCGTTTCGGCACCGGCGTTGGTCGTCATGATGACGATCACGTTTCGGAAATCCGCCTTGCGCCCGTTGTTATCGGTCAGCGTACCGTGGTCCATGACCTGCAGCAGCAGGTTGAAGACTTCCGGATGCGCCTTCTCGATCTCATCGAGCAGCAGCACGCAATGAGGCTGCTTGGTGATGGCTTCCGTCAGCAGACCGCCCTGATCGAACCCGACATAGCCTGGAGGCGCACCAATCAGACGCGATACGGTGTGGCGCTCCATGTACTCGGACATGTCGAAGCGAACCAGCTCGATCCCCAACGCCTTGGCCAACTGACGCGCCGCTTCGGTTTTACCGACACCGGTCGGCCCTGCGAACAGGAACGAACCGACAGGCTTGTCAGGGGACTTGAGGCCGGCACGGGACAGTTTGATCGCGGTCGACAACGAGTCGATCGCCGCATCCTGACCGAATACCGTCAGCTTCAGGTCACGCTCAAGGTTACGC
Organism: Pseudomonas sp. ASL7; assembly: GCF_056680375.1. Classification (NCBI taxonomy): domain Bacteria; kingdom Pseudomonadati; phylum Pseudomonadota; class Gammaproteobacteria; order Pseudomonadales; family Pseudomonadaceae; genus Pseudomonas; species Pseudomonas sp. ASL7. Next base: position 2,519,093 of record NZ_CM155279.1, read on the forward strand.
AGCAGTTCTTTGTCGGAACTGGTGACGTGCTTTGGCGGAATCCGCGCGATTTTCGCAACGATGTCCTCGACCTGAGGCACTTCGATGCGTTTCACACGCTTCTCGATCGGTTGCAGGCGCTGGTAGGCACCGGCCTCGTCAATCACGTCGATAGCTTTGTCCGGCATATGCCGGTCATTGATATAACGCGAGGCCAGTTCGGCAGCGGCACGCAACGCTTCATCGCTGTATTCGATGTTGTGGTGCGCTTCGAAACGACCCTTCAGGCCGCGCAGGATGCCGATCGTGTCTTCCACCGACGGCTCCGACACATCGACCTTCTGGAAGCGCCGAGCCAAAGCACGGTCTTTCTCGAAGATCCCGCGGAATTCCTGGAACGTGGTGGAACCGATGCACCGGATATCACCCGACGACAGCAGCGGTTTCAGCAGGTTCGAGGCATCCATGACGCCACCCGACGCAGCACCCGCACCGATAATGGTGTGGATTTCGTCGATGAACAGGATGGCCTGCGGACGTTTTTTCAGTTCATTGAGTAACGCCTTGAAGCGTTTCTCGAAATCGCCACGGTATTTGGTCCCAGCCAGCAAGGCGCCCAGATCGAGGGAATACACCACGCTGTTGGCCAGCAGGTCTGGCACCTGGTTGTCGACAATTCGTTTGGCCAGGCCTTCGGCAATTGCGGTTTTACCCACGCCTGCCTCGCCCACTAGCAGCGGATTGTTTTTGCGACGACGTGCGAGGATCTGCGCGACACGTTCAACTTCGAGTTCACGGCCTACTAACGGATCGATTCGACCCTGGCGCGCGAGTTCGTTAAGGTTGCTGGCATAAGCATCCAGTGGATTGCCTGAGGAAGAAGACTCACCGCCCTCGTCGTCCTGCATGTCTTGCTCACCTTCAGAGTGATCGCCATGCCCCGGCACTTTGGAAATACCGTGAGCGATGTAGTTGACGACATCGATGCGCGCAACGCTCTGCTGTTTCAGCAGGAACACCGCCTGACTCTCTTGCTCACTGAAGATCGCAACCAGCACGTTGGCGCCAGTCACTTCGCGTTTACCCGAGCTCTGTACGTGAAAGACAGCACGCTGCAGAACACGCTGGAAGCCCAGGGTTGGTTGGGTCTCGCGATCCTCATCATGGATGGGGATCAACGGCGTGGTGGAGTCGATGAACTCCTGCAGATCATGCTTGAGTTTGTCGAGGTTTGCGCCGCAGGCACGCAATACGGTGGCGGCAGCCTCATTGTCCAATAGGGCCAGCAAAAGGTGTTCGACGGTCATGAACTCATGACGCTTCGAACGAGCCTCCTTGAAGGCAAGATTGAGGGTGACTTCGAGCTCGCGGTTTAACATAGCTTCACCTCATACCCAAGTGGTCGGCGATTAACCGTCCTTCTCGATTTCACAGAGTAGCGGATGCTGGCTTTCCCTGGCGTACTGGTTGACCTGCATGGCCTTGGTCTCGGCGATGTCGCGGGTAAACACTCCACATACTGCCCGTCCTTCTGTGTGGACGGCCAGCATGACCTTGGTCGCCAGCTCGCGATTCAGGTTAAAAAACACCTCGAGCACTTCGACGACGAAATCCATCGGTGTGTAGTCATCATTGAACAAAACCACCTTGTACATCGGCGGCGCCTGTAACGCAGGCTTAGCCTCTTGAACAGCAATGCCTGCGGAATCGTCGTCGTGTGAATCAGGGCGATCCTGATTGAATGTTAGTCGAATCTGGCTGATTGCATGCATGGAAAGAAAGGTTCGTCAGTTGTGCGAATACAGTAGTGGGGACGTCTATGAACGATTTCAACTCCGACTGCCTGGTCACCTTGACTATCGGCAAAACGGTGTTACAACCAATAGAGCCCACAGTGGGTAAAAAAGGTCCGCGGAGTCAACCTTATTTATGATAAGTGACTGCGGATAAACTGGATGATACTCCAGTGATGGAGTCTGTTGCAGAGGGATATGGGTATGTCAGGTGTCAAGGTGAGCGGCAAGGTCAAATGGTTTAACAACGCCAAGGGTTATGGATTCATCAACGAGGATGGCAAGAGCGAAGACTTGTTCGCCCACTACTCGGCCATCCAGATGGACGGTTATAAAACCCTGAAGGCCGGGCAGGCCGTCGTCTTTGAGATCATTCAAGGACCAAAAGGCTTGCACGCCGTCAACATCGACTCACCTCAGGACACTCCAAAGGCGCCCGTACCCGCCGGGCAACAAACCGTTACAGCTTAAGCTCGCTGCAATCTCCCGGTCATAAAAAAACCGCCTGACTCATTGATGAGCCAGGCGGTTTTTTTTACGACTGCATTGCGCTTACATGTGCGAAATCAGCGCATCACCAAACGCCGAAGACGACAGCAGTTTCGCCCCATCCATCAGACGTTCGAAGTCATAGGTCACGGTTTTGGCCGAAATCGCGCCGTTGGTGCCCTTGATGATCAGATCGGCCGCTTCGGTCCAGCCCATGTGACGCAGCATCATCTCTGCGGACAGGATCAGCGAGCCCGGGTTGACCTGGTCCTTGCCGGCATATTTCGGCGCGGTACCGTGGGTCGCCTCGAACATGGCAATGGTGTCGGACAGGTTGGCACCCGGCGCGATACCGATACCGCCCACTTCGGCCGCAAGGGCGTCGGAGAGGTAGTCGCCATTCAGGTTCAGGGTCGCAATGACATCGTATTCGGCCGGACGCAGCAGGATCTGCTGCAGCATGGCGTCGGCGATAGCGTCCTTGACGATGACGTTCTTGCCGGTTTTCGGATTCTTGAACTGCATCCACGGACCGCCATCGAGCAGGGTCGCGCCGAATTCCTCAGCGGCCACTTCGTAGGCCCATTCCTTGAAGGCACCTTCGGTGAACTTCATGATGTTGCCTTTGTGCACGATGGTCAGCGAGTCGCGGTCGTTGTCGACCACATACTGCAGTGCCTTGCGTGCCAGACGCTTGGTGCCTTGCAGCGAAACCGGCTTGATGCCGATACCGCAATTTTCGTCGAAACGGATCTTGGTGACGCCCATTTCATCTTTAAGGAACTTGATGACCTTGGTCGCTTCCGGCGAACCGGCCTTCCATTCGATACCGGCATAAATGTCTTCCGAGTTTTCGCGGAAGATCGTCATGTCGACGTCGCCTGGCTTCTTGACCGGGCTTGGCACGCCTTCGAACCAGCGCACCGGGCGCAGGCAGACATAAAGGTCGAGTTGCTGACGCAGGGCCACGTTGAGGGAACGGATGCCGCCACCGACCGGCGTGGTCAGAGGGCCCTTGATGGAAACCACGTAATCCTTGACTGCGTCCAGGGTTTCCTGAGGTAGCCAGGTGTCCTGATCGTAAACCTGAGTCGCTTTCTCCCCGGCGTAGACTTCCATCCAGGAAATTTTGCGCTCGCCGCCGTAAGCCTTCTTAACAGCAGCATCGACAACCTTGATCATGACCGGGCTGATATCAACGCCAATACCATCGCCTTCGATGAAGGGAATGATCGGGTTGTTAGGAACATTGAGAGAATGGTCCGCGTTGACGGTGATTTTTTCGCCGACGGCTGGAACCTGAATCTTCTTGTATCCCATGCTGAACTCCATTGTTTGGATTGAACATCTGGCTTCGTTCGAGCGTACCCCAGTTAAATCGACACGCAAACCCTCTGTTCCATCCATCTGCCGCGAAGCTGCGCAGTTCGCGACGTACAAGCCTGAAAGCAAAGGGAAAAGCGCCAAACTCAAGCACGGTGCAAGACTCTACGCCCCACGCTCTCCTGCGACCTTTAGACCAATGGACGATATTCGTTGCGTATGAACCATCGGCAGATTGCCAGCTACCTATGTATAATGCGGCCCGCTGACCGCAGAGTCACGACGGCCGCCTTCTCTATGACGAGATTCCTAGCCCGAAAAAGCAGGACTGTTACCGCAGTCCACCCGCTTGACGCTCGACTGATGCACCCAACATCACCGCGCACAAATCTCGACATTCGGCTCATGGATGACTTTGAACGAACGCGCGCTTACCCGGCGCCCCCTCGAGTTTCTGCGCACTCTTTAGCAAAGAAGAGAGAGTTAATCCGAATATGCCCACCCGCTCGAAGATCATCTATACCTTCACCGACGAAGCCCCAGCCCTCGCCACCTATTCACTGTTGCCTATCGTAGAGGCATTCACCGCCTCGGCTGATATCGCCGTGGAAACCCGCGATATCTCCCTTGCAGGGCGCATCCTGGCCAGCTTCCCCGAGCAATTGGGCGACAAAGCCGTAGCCGACCACCTCGCCGAACTGGGCGCCCTGGCCGTTACGCCTGAAGCCAACATCATCAAGCTGCCGAACATCAGCGCCTCGGTTCCACAACTGCAGGCCGCGATCAAAGAACTGCAGGCCCAGGGTTTCGCCATTCCGGACTACCCGGAAACCGTTACCAGCGATGCCGACAAGCTCGCCAAGTCGCGTTACGACAAAATCAAGGGCAGCGCCGTAAACCCGGTTCTGCGCGAAGGCAACTCTGATCGTCGCGCACCGCTGTCGGTCAAGAACTACGCGCGCAAGCACCCGCACAAAATGGGCGCCTGGGCTGCGGACTCCAAGTCCCACGTCGCGCACATGAGCACCGGCGATTTCTACGGCAGCGAGAAAGCCGCCCTGATCGACGCCGCTGACGCGGTCAAAATCGAGCTGATCGCTCAAGACGGCACCACCACCGTCCTGAAAGAAAAAACCACCGTGCAAGCTGGTGAGATCCTCGATTGCGCGGTCATGAGCAAAAACGCTCTGCGCAGCTTCATCGCAGCCGAGATCGAAGACGCCAAAGCCAAAGGCGTGCTGCTGTCGGTTCACCTGAAAGCCACCATGATGAAGGTCTCCGACCCGATCATGTTCGGCCAGATCGTCGCCGAGTTCTATAAAGACGCACTGACCAAACACGCTGACGTGCTGGCACAGATCGGCTTCAACCTGAACAACGGCATCGGCGACCTGTACGCTCGCATCAAAGCCCTGCCGGCTGAGCAGCAAGCGCAGATCGAAGCGGACATCCAGGCGGTCTACGCCGTTCGTCCGTCGTTGGCCATGGTCAACTCCGACAAAGGCATCACCAACCTGCACGTGCCGAGCGACGTCATCGTCGACGCCTCGATGCCCGCCATGATCCGTGACTCCGGCAAGATGTGGGGCACCGACGGCCAGCTGCACGACACCAAGGCGGTGATCCCGGATCGCTGCTACGCGACCATCTACCAGGCGGTGATTGAAGACTGCAAGCTGCACGGTGCTTTCAATCCGACCACCATGGGCAGCGTGCCAAACGTTGGCCTGATGGCGAAAAAAGCCGAAGAGTACGGCTCGCACGACAAGACCTTCCAGATCAAGGCCAATGGCGTCGTTCGGGTTTCCGACAGCGCTGGTCGTACCTTGCTGGAGCAATCGGTTGAAGCCGGCGACATCTTCCGCATGTGCCAGACCAAAGACGCGCCGATCCAGGATTGGGTCAAACTGGCCGTCAACCGTGCTCGCGCCAGCAGCACGCCAGCGATTTTCTGGCTGGACCCAATGCGCGCCCACGACGGCGTCGTGATCGAGAAAGTTCAGGCTTACCTGAAGGATCACGACACGTCGGGCCTGGACATCCGCATCATGTCGCCCGTCGACGCGATGGCTTTCACCCTGGGCCGTACCCGCTCCGGCCTCGACACCATTTCGGTGACCGGCAACGTACTGCGCGACTACCTGACCGACCTGTTCCCGATCATGGAACTGGGCACCAGCGCCAAGATGCTGTCGATTGTTCCGCTGATGAATGGCGGTGGCCTGTTCGAAACCGGTGCTGGCGGTTCGGCTCCGAAGCACGTTCAGCAGCTGCTGGAAGAGAACTTCCTGCGCTGGGATTCCCTGGGTGAGTTCCTGGCCCTGGCCGCTTCCCTTGAGCACTTGGGTGTGACTTACAACAACCCCAAGGCGCTGGTGCTGGCCAAGACCCTGGATCAGGCCACCGGCCAGTTCCTGGACAACAACAAGTCGCCATCGCGCAAAGTCGGCAACATCGACAACCGCGGCAGCCACTTCTACCTGGCGCTGTACTGGGCTCAAGCCCTGGCCGCCCAGACTGAAGACGCTGCACTGCAGGCGCAGTTCGGCCAGCTGGCCAAAACCCTGACCGAGAACGAAGCGACCATCGTTGCCGAGCTCAATGCCGTTCAGGGCAAGCCGGTGGACATCGGCGGTTACTACCACGCCAATGCCGATCTGATCAGCAAGGCCATGCGCCCAAGCAACACTTTCAACGCCGCGATCGCTGCGCTGGTTTAAGGTTGTAAGGATGCAAAGAAGCCCCGGCCCAGTGCCGGGGTTTCTGTTTCTGGCACACATTTCAATGTCAACACCGGACGAATGTGGGAGCGAGCTCGCTCGCGATATCGGTTTATCATCCAACATTGATATTGGCTGACCCACCGCTATCGCGAGCAAGCTCGCTCCCACAGGGGTCGGCGCCCCACTTTAGATTTTCCGCAAACCTGAAACCGAGGAAGCTTCATGGATTGGCTACCCCACATCACCGTCGCCACTATCGTCGAAGACAATGGCCGTTTCCTGATGGTCGAAGAACTCAAGGGCGGACGAGCGGTACTCAACCAGCCGGCCGGCCACCTCGACCCGAACGAAACCCTGATTGACGCCGCCGTGCGCGAAACCCTTGAAGAAACCGGCTGGGACGTCGAGCCGACAGGTGTCGTGGGCATTTACCTTTACACCGCCCCGAGCAACGGCGTGACTTACCAACGCGTCTGCTTTATCGCAAAACCGTTGAAACACCACCCCGACTATCAGCTGGACGACGGCATCGTCGGCGCAAAATGGCTGACGCGTGACGAACTGCTGGCACAGCGCGCAAACTGGCGCAGTGAGCTGATCATCCGCTGTATCGATGATTATCTGGACGGCCAACACTTCGGTCTCGAACTGATCCGCCCTTCTCTTTAGCCTTGCGGGCTTCGGCCTGTTAGAATCGCGTCCTTTTTCAAGACACTCATTGAATCCCTATGCGTGATCCAGCCCCTTCTGACACACAAAAGAAGCGCGTCATTGTCGGTATGTCCGGCGGCGTGGACTCTTCCGTTTCCGCTCTCCTGCTGATCGAGCAGGGTTATGAGGTGGAAGGCCTGTTCATGAAGAACTGGGAAGAAGACGATGGAACGGAATACTGCACCGCCATGGATGACCTGGCGGATGCCCAGGCCGTGTGCGACAAGATTGGCATCAAGCTGCACACCGCCAACTTCGCTGCCGAGTACTGGGATAACGTGTTCGAGCATTTCCTGGCCGAATACAAGGCCGGTCGCACACCGAACCCGGACATCCTCTGCAACCGCGAGATCAAGTTCAAGGCGTTCCTCGACTACGCCATGATGCTCGGTGCCGACCTGATCGCTACCGGCCACTACGTGCGCCGCCGCGACATCGACGGGCGCACCGAACTGCTCAAGGGCCTGGACCCGAACAAGGACCAGAGCTACTTCCTTCACGCCGTCGGCGGCGAACAGATCGCCAAGACCCTGTTCCCGGTTGGCGAACTGGAAAAGCCCGAAGTGCGCGCGATTGCCGAGAAGCACGACCTGGCCACCGCGAAGAAAAAGGATTCCACCGGGATCTGCTTTATTGGCGAACGCCGTTTCAGCGATTTCCTCAAACAGTACCTGCCGGCTCAACCCGGCGAGATCAAGACCACCGAAGGTGACGTCATTGGCCGCCACCACGGCTTGATGTACCACACCATCGGCCAGCGCCAGGGCCTGGGTATCGGCGGCCTCAAAGACGCCAGCGACGAGCCGTGGTACGTGCTGATCAAAGACCTGGAACACAACGAGCTGATCGTTGGCCAGGGCAACGACCATCCTTATTTGTTCTCCCGTGCCCTGCTCGCCTCGGACATCTATTGGGTTAACCCGATCGACCTTGCCGAGCCACGCAAGCTGACGGCCAAAGTCCGCTACCGCCAAAGCGACCAACCTTGCACGCTGGAAAAAACCGCCACCGGTTACCGCGCGACCTTCGATGACCCGCAACGCGCGGTGACCCCAGGCCAATCCGTGGTGTTCTACGACGGTGAAATCTGCCTTGGCGGCGGCGTCATCGAAATTGCCGAACCGTGGACCAGTAAAGGCCAGCCACAATGAGCCCGACCCAGGAGCAATTGACGGCGCTGGGCGGCGTTTTTCTCGCCGCCGTACTCGTCGACAAGATTGCCAAGACCGGCCAGATCGCCGAAGCCGGTTTGAGCTGCATGCTCGGCAGCCTGCTGATTCGCGACCCCAAGGACACGCTGGAAGTGTACGGCGGCGACGATATCAATCTGCGTGAAGGCTACCGCGCATTGATTGGTGCCCTGGAACGCGACCCCAGCACCCTGCAACGCGAACCGTTGCGTTACGCCCTGGCGATGCTCGGCCTTGAACGACAACTGGCCAAACGCAACGACATGCTCGACGTGATCGGCAAGCGATTGCCGCAAATCCAGTCTCAGGTCGAGCACTTCGGCCCGGTGCACGAGAACGTGATCGCCGCCTGCGGTGCGCTGTATCAGGACACCTTGAGCACCTTGCGCCAACGGATTCAGGTCCACGGCGACATGCGCAACCTGCAGCAACCGAGCAACGCCTCGAAAATCCGCGCGCTGTTACTGGCCGGGATTCGTTCGGCACGCTTGTGGCGGCAGTTGGGCGGCCATCGCTGGCAGTTGGTGGTCAGTCGTCGCAAATTGCTGAAAGAGCTTTACCCGCTGATGCGCAGCAGCTGAACCGCGCCCGCAACATCGTTTTTAATCTGTAACGCGTAGTACGCCGGTCAGTTGGCAACGGACCGGCGGATTTTTTCATGTATGATACGCGCCCCATTTCGTTGCCCGACTGTCCGAGAACACCCCATGCAGCTTTCTTCGCTCACTGCGGTTTCCCCTGTTGACGGCCGCTACGCCGGCAAAACCCAGGCCCTGCGCCCAATTTTCAGCGAATACGGCTTGATCCGTGCTCGCGTTCTGGTTGAAGTGCGCTGGCTCCAGCGCCTGGCCGCTCACCCAGGCATCAGCGAAGTGCCGGCGTTCTCCGCCGAAGCCAACGCTGTGCTCAACACCCTGGCGGAAAACTTCGCTCTGGAGCACGCCGAGCGTGTAAAAGAGATCGAGCGCACCACCAACCACGACGTCAAGGCCATTGAATACTTGCTCAAAGAGCAAGCAGCCAAGCTGCCGGAACTGGCCAAGGTCAGCGAATTCATCCACTTTGCCTGCACCAGCGAGGACATCAACAACCTGTCCCACGCCCTGATGCTGCGTGAAGGCCGTGATGACGTCATGCTGCCGCTGATGCGCCAGACTGCCGACGCCATCCGCGAACTGGCCATCCGGTTCGCCGACGTCCCGATGCTGTCGCGCACCCACGGTCAACCGGCCTCGCCGACCACCCTGGGCAAAGAACTGGCGAACGTGGTTTACCGTCTGGAGCGTCAAATCGCTCAAGTCGCGGCCGTCCCACTGCTGGGCAAAATCAACGGCGCGGTCGGCAACTACAACGCCCACCTGTCGGCCTACCCTGAGATCGACTGGGAAGAAAACGCCCGCGCCTTCATCGAAGACGAACTGGGCCTGGGCTTCAACCCGTACACCACGCAGATCGAACCGCACGACTACATCGCGGAGCTGTTCGACGCGATCGCACGCTTCAACACCATCCTGATCGATTTCGACCGTGATATCTGGGGCTACATCTCCCTGGGTTATTTCAAACAGCGCACCATCGCTGGTGAAATCGGTTCGTCGACCATGCCGCACAAGGTCAACCCGATCGACTTCGAAAACTCGGAAGGCAACCTGGGTATCGCCAACGCACTGTTCCAGCATTTGGCGAGCAAGCTGCCAATCTCCCGCTGGCAGCGCGACCTGACCGACTCCACCGTCCTGCGCAACCTCGGTGTCGGCTTTGCCCACAGCGTGATCGCGTACGAAGCCAGCCTCAAAGGCATCAGCAAGCTTGAGCTGAATGCCCAGAAGATCGCTGCCGACCTGGACGCGTGCTGGGAAGTTCTGGCCGAACCGATCCAGACCGTGATGCGTCGCTACAACATCGAAAACCCGTACGAAAAACTGAAAGAATTGACGCGCGGCAAAGGCATCAGCCCTGAAGCGCTGCAAACTTTCATCGACGGCCTGGACATGCCAGCCGCCGCCAAGGCCGAGCTGAAATTGCTCACCCCGGCGAACTACATCGGCAATGCTGTAGAGCAAGCCAAGCGCATCTGATCGACCGTTTTACCCGTTTGAGACGCCCGGCAGCGCCGGGCGTTTTTATTCCCGTCTGAAAAGTGCTTTTTTTCAATAGGTTACACATGAATCCTGACATTCCTCTTCAACTTCTGGGCGGCATCACGGCGCGCGAATTCCTGCGCGACTACTGGCAGAAAAAACCTCTGCTGATCCGTCAGGCGATTCCTGATTTCGAAAGCCCGATCGACGCCGACGAATTGGCGGGCCTGGCGCTGGAAGAAGAAGTTGAATCGCGTCTGGTGATCGAGCACGGCGAGCGTCCTTGGGAATTGCGCCGTGGCCCGTTCGCTGAAGACGAATTCAGCAAATTGCCGGAGCGCGAGTGGACCCTGCTGGTCCAGGCGGTTGACCAATTCGTGCCGGAAGTCAGCGAGTTGCTGGAGCATTTCCGCTTCCTGCCGAGCTGGCGCGTCGATGACGTGATGATCAGCTTCGCCGCCCCAGGCGGAAGCGTTGGCCCGCACTTCGACAACTACGATGTATTCCTGCTGCAAGGTCACGGCAAGCGCAACTGGAAAATAGGCCAGATGTGCGATTCCGAAAGCCCGCTGCTGCAACATGCAGACTTGCGCATCCTGGCTGAGTTCGAAGCCACCGATGAGTGGGTCCTGGAACCGGGCGACATGCTCTACCTGCCGCCGCGACTGGCCCACTGCGGCGTGGCCGTCGATGATTGCATGACCTACTCCGTGGGTTTCCGTGCACCGAGCGCTGCGGAAGTGCTGACCCACTTCACCGACTTCCTCAGCCAGTTCCTGCCGGACGAAGAGCGCTACACCGACGCCGACGCCCAGCCTGCGGTCGATCCTCATCAGATCCAGCATGACGCCCTCGACCGCTTGAAAAGCCTGCTGGCCGAGCACATGAGCGACGAACGCCTGCTGCTGACCTGGTTCGGCCAGTTCATGACCGAACCGCGCTACCCGGAACTGGTGGTGGGCCCGGAAGAAATCGAAGAAGACGACCTGCTCGCCAGCCTCGAGCAAGGCGCTGTATTGATTCGTAACCCGAGCGCACGCCTGGCCTGGTCCGAAGTCGATGACGACCTGCTGTTGTTCGCCAGCGGCCAGAGCCGTTACCTGCCGGGCAAGCTGCGCGATCTGCTGAAAATGATCTGCGCCGCCGACGCGCTGCACGTCGACAATCTGGGCGACTGGCTGAGCGACGAAGACAGTCGCGGCCTGCTGTGCGAGCTGATCAAGCAAGGAAGCCTGGGGTTTGCTGATGAATAAAATTCACGTACGTGCCGCAGACTGGCAAAAGGACAACGCCGAGATCCGGCGCATTCGTGAGACGGTGTTCATCGCCGGGCAATCCGTTCCGCCCGAGCTGGAATGGGATGCTGATGACGCATCGGCGGTGCATTTTCTAGCCTTCGAAGGCGACTTCCCGATTGGTACCGCCCGCCTGCTGCCCGACGGGCAAGTCGGCCGGGTATCGGTACTGAAAGACTGGCGCGGATTGAAGGTCGGCGACGCGCTGATGCAAGCGGTGATCTTCGAAGCCGAGAAGCGCGGGTTGAAGCAACAGATGCTAAGCGCGCAAGTGCAGGCCACAGCGTTCTATGAGCGTTTGGGCTTCAGCCTGGTCAGTGAGGAGTTCCTGGAAGCAGGCATCCCGCATGTGGACATGGTGCGCCACTCGGCTTGAGACCGAGGTGCTGCCATCGCGAGCAGGCTCGCTCCCACAGGGTTTTAGGTGTTGCCACAGATTGCAGCAACACCATTGATCCACTGTAGGAGCGAGCCTGCTCGCGAAGAGGCCCTGAAGAACACCACAAAACGCCCCGCCATTTTCGGATGCCGGGGCGTTTTGCTGTCTACGATTCAACTTGCCCCACGCCGGGCCGACAAACTGGCAATATCAAGACCTGTAGGAGCGAGCTTGCTCGCGATGGACGTCAACGATAATGCTGTAAGCCTGACACTCCGCGGCGCTCGCACATCCATCGCGAGCAAGCTCGCTCCTACAGACACACCACACAGTCGGAGATAACGGACATGTCCCTACGCACCCTGCTCACCACGCTGCTGTTGACCTGTAGTTTTTCGGTCATGGCCGCCACCGAGATCGTGCCACTGAACTACCGCACCAGCGCTGACATGCTGCCGACGGCACAGGGTTTCATCGGCAAGGACGGCGAGGTCAGCGCCTACGAAAATCAACTGATCGTTACTGCCGATCAGCGCAAGATCGACGAACTTAAAGCACTTATCGCGCAACTCGACACGCGACCCAAGCGCCTGCTGATTACCGTCGACACCAATGAAAACAACTTCCAGGGCGACCAGGGTTACTCGGTGAATGGCGCCAAACCGAGCCAGACCCGGATCATCATTCGCAGCACCGACAGTCGTGATGGCGGCATCCAGCAGGTTCAAACCAGCGAAGGTGCACCCGCGCTGATCCAGGTCGGCCAGAGTGTTCCGCTGACCAGCACTCAGGCCGACTCCTCCGGCGATCTGCGCAGCCAGACCGAATACCGCAACGTCACCCAGGGTTTCTACGTCACAGCCAGTATTACGGGCGAGATCGTTCACCTGTCGATCAGCACCAACCGTGACCGCATGAGCCAGGAACGTCCCGATGTAGTGAACGTGCAAAGTACCGACACAACTGTCACGGGCCATCTCGGCGAATGGATCACTCTGGCTGGCGTTAACAGCCAGACTCAGGCCGACAAACAGGGCCAGACCCGCAACTATGCGACTCAGGGCCGGAATGACATGACGCTGCGGGTGAAAGTCGATACTTTGGACTAAACCACCGAAAACTGACTGATTAGTCGTATTAGACCAAAGATGTAGTGCCGTAAAAAAAGCACTACAAAACGTTTGACGATCGAAAAAAGCAAAGGCATGATGGCCTCGCTCCCGCTAATCAGGGGCCCTGGCAAGGGCCTTCGAAGCGATGCTCGCACCCACCCCGCGAGCCGCTTCGTGTCTGTACCGCCTACAAGGTGTGTTTGACGAGGTTGCCGACTGGAACGAAGTTGTCCCGAGGGACGGAAGCGTATTTAGGTAAACCCGGCATCACACTGAAGTTCGTATAAAGGCCCACGACGCCCAAATGCGCTCGCCAGTTCGCCCTTACCTGCTCACTTCCCCTCGAGCCATCGTTCATCCCGTCGCCACCCCGCCGAATCCGACTTGACCGCCTAAGCTTCTGGTCAGCGAGCAGCCATCTACGCCACTTTCAGAATGCGTATCTGGCAGGAGCAGGAATTTTCCACCAAGACCTATGCGACGAGGTTTATCTCCATGGCACTGACACGCGAACAGCAAATTGCAGCCCTCGAAAAAGATTGGGCTGAAAACCCACGCTGGAAAGGCGTGACACGCGCTTACTCCGCTGCTGACGTCGTCCGCCTGCGTGGCTCGGTTCAACCTGAGCACACCTTTGCAAAACTGGGCGCCGAGAAGCTGTGGAACCTGGTAACCCAGGGCGCCAAGCCGTCCTTCCGCCCTGAGAAAGATTTCGTCAACTGCATGGGCGCCCTGACCGGCGGCCAGGCTGTACAACAAGTTAAAGCCGGCATCCAGGCGATCTACCTGTCGGGCTGGCAAGTAGCGGCGGACAACAACTCCGCAGAATCGATGTACCCGGACCAGTCGCTGTACCCGGTGGATTCGGTTCCAACCGTGGTCAAGCGCATCAACAACTCGTTCCGTCGTGCTGACCAGATCCAGTGGAAAGCCGGCAAAGGCCCGGGCGACGAAGGCTACATCGACTACTTCGCACCGATCGTGGCTGACGCTGAAGCCGGTTTCGGCGGTGTGCTGAACGCTTACGAGCTGATGAAAAGCATGATCGAAGCAGGCGCTGCCGGCGTTCACTTCGAAGACCAACTGGCTTCCGTGAAAAAATGCGGCCACATGGGCGGCAAGGTACTGGTTCCTACCCAGGAAGCGGTACAGAAGCTGACCGCTGCTCGTCTGGCGGCTGACGTTGCCGGCACTCCGACCATCATCCTGGCGCGTACCGACGCTAACGCGGCTGACCTGCTGACTTCCGATTGCGACCCGTACGACCAGCCGTTCGTAACTGGCGAACGTACCCAGGAAGGCTTCTACAAAGTGCGCGCCGGTCTGGACCAGGCCATCGCTCGCGGCCTGGCTTACGCTCCGTACGCCGACCTGATCTGGTGCGAAACCGCCAAGCCGGATCTGGACGAGGCTCGTCGCTTCGCTGAAGCGATCAAAAAGGAATACCCGGACCAACTGCTGTCGTACAACTGCTCGCCTTCCTTCAACTGGAAGAAAAACCTGGACGACGCGACCATCGCCAAGTTCCAGCGCGAACTGTCCGCCATGGGTTACAAGCACCAGTTCATCACCCTGGCCGGCATTCACAACATGTGGCACAGCATGTTCAACCTGGCGCACGACTACGCCCGCAACGACATGACTGCCTACGTGAAACTGCAAGAGCAAGAGTTCGCTGACGCTGCCAAGGGTTACACCTTCGTGGCTCACCAGCAGGAAGTGGGCACCGGCTACTTCGACGACATGACCACCGTGATTCAAGGTGGCTCGTCTTCGGTGACCGCGCTGACCGGTTCGACTGAAGAAGAACAGTTCCACTGATCGCCTTCGCCTGAGCAAACGGCCGTTGCGGACCGGATAGAAAGCTAACCGCAACGTCGCACATCTGACACCCCGACTGGTTCGGGGTGTTTTTTTGCCCGCGTTTTCACCAACACCACAAAATCCTGTAGGAGCGAGCTTGCTCCGGGCGGCGTTCCGACGATGGACGTGAACGATGACGCGTACCGCCTGGAAAAATGCGCCGCCTTCGAATTCATCGCGAGCAAGCTCGCTCCTACAGAAAAACATTGACCCTGGGCCGTACCCACGGCAAAAAATCAGCTAAAACAGACGCCGTCGCTACTTGCAGTAAGACGCATATAAGACAACTTCATGAACACTTGCCCGTTAAACAGATCAAAAACCAAGCCAAACAATATTGATTATCATTTAGCGCCAAGTATGTTCGTTACATTCCCTACAAAACATAATTGACGAAATGCCGCCTAATGCCCGCATCGCAAGGGCTACGGCGCTTTTGCCGTTCGCTATGTCCTTATTCCTATAAATAAATTCGCTATCTGAATTTTACTTGCACGGTGTTTAGCCATAAAATCAGCGGGATTGATTGCTGCGACATATCGTCACTGCGTTGTTTCTTTTTTCAAGCTCAGAGACCTTTGCTCTCTGTTAAGGATTACCAGCATGCCCGAAGCGACAGGACTCATGGCCCACAACTGGGGCTTTGCCATTTTCCTTCTGGGCGTTGTCGGCCTCTGCGCCTTCATGCTTGGCGTTTCCAGCCTCCTTGGGTCAAAAGCCTGGGGCCGCAGCAAAAACGAACCGTTCGAGTCCGGCATGCTACCTACAGGTGGCGCCCGCTTGCGGCTCTCAGCCAAATTCTATCTGGTCGCGATGCTCTTCGTGATCTTCGATATCGAAGCCCTCTTTCTCTTTGCCTGGTCTGTGTCCGTCCGCGAAAGCGGCTGGACCGGATTTGTCGAAGCTCTCGTTTTCATAGCAATTCTGTTGGCAGGTCTTGTCTACCTGTTCCGAGTGGGCGCCCTTGACTGGGCTCCGGAAGCTCGTCGCAAGCGGCAGGCGAAGCTGAAACAATGAGGCTTTGGCAATGCAATACAATCTCACCAGGATCGACCCCGATGCTCCTAACGAGCAGTATCCGATTGGCGAACGGGAAACCGTTTCCGATCCGTTAGAAGATCAAGTCCACAAAAACATCTTCATGGGCAAGCTCGAAGACGTGCTTAACGGCACGATCAACTGGGGGCGCAAGAACTCCCTGTGGCCGTATAACTTCGGTCTTTCGTGCTGCTACGTGGAAATGACCACCGCCTTCACGGCGCCCCACGACATCGCGCGCTTTGGCGCCGAGGTTATCCGGGCATCGCCGCGTCAGGCGGATTTCATGGTTATCGCCGGTACCTGCTTCATCAAGATGGCGCCGATCATTCAGCGTCTCTACGAGCAAATGCTCGAACCTAAATGGGTCATTTCCATGGGTTCGTGCGCCAACTCCGGTGGCATGTACGACATCTACTCTGTCGTTCAAGGGGTGGACAAGTTCCTGCCCGTGGACGTCTACGTGCCTGGCTGCCCGCCCCGCCCTGAAGCTTTTCTGCAAGGTTTGATGCTGTTGCAGGAGTCGATTGGACAGGAGCGTCGCCCACTTTCCTGGGTCGTTGGTGATCAAGGCGTCTATCGCGCCGAGATGCCTTCCGAAAAGGAAAAGCGCCGCGAACAGCGAATCGCAGTCACCAACCTGCGCAGCCCCGACGAAGTCTGATCCAGCCCTGCTTCTTTAATAGAACAAGAAACTGGCTTCATTCTTTACGTTGACCGAAAGCGATAAATAACCATGACTACAGGCAGTGCTCTGTACATCCCGCCTTATAAGGCAGACGACCAGGATGTGGTCGTCGAACTGAATAACCGTTTTGGCCCCGAGGCGTTTACCGCCCAGCCTACCCGCACCGGCATGCCGGTGCTTTGGGTTGCCCGTGCCAAACTCGTCGAAGTGATGACCTTCCTGCGCAACCTGCCCAAGCCGTACGTCATGCTCTATGACCTGCACGGCGTGGACGAGCGTCTGCGCACCAAGCGTCAAGGGTTGCCAAGCGGCGCCGATTTCACTGTGTTCTATCACTTGATGTCGATCGAACGTAATAGTGACGTGATGATCAAGGTTGCCTTGTCCGAGAGCGACCTCAGCGTGCCAACCGTTACCGGCATCTGGCCGAACGCCAACTGGTACGAGCGTGAAGTGTGGGACATGTACGGCATCAACTTTGCCGGTCACCCGCACCTGACCCGCATCATGATGCCGCCGACCTGGGAAGGTCACCCGTTGCGCAAGGACTTCCCGGCCCGTGCCACCGAATTCGACCCGTTCACCCTGAACCTGGCCAAGCAACAGCTTGAGGAAGAAGCCGCGCGCTTCAAGCCTGAAGACTGGGGCATGAAGCGTTCCGGTGCGAACGAGGACTACATGTTCCTCAACCTCGGCCCGAACCACCCTTCCGCGCACGGTGCGTTCCGCATCATCCTGCAGCTGGACGGTGAAGAGATCGTCGATTGCGTGCCTGACGTCGGTTACCACCACCGTGGTGCCGAGAAGATGGCCGAGCGTCAGTCCTGGCACAGCTTCATTCCGTACACCGACCGGATCGACTACCTCGGCGGCGTGATGAACAACCTGCCGTACGTGCTCTCGGTCGAGAAGCTGGCCGGCATCAAGGTGCCCGAGAAGGTCGATGTCATCCGCATCATGATGGCCGAGTTCTTCCGGATCACCAGCCACCTGCTGTTCCTGGGGACGTACATCCAGGACGTCGGCGCCATGACTCCGGTGTTCTTCACCTTCACCGACCGCCAGAAGGCGTACACGGTGATCGAAGCCATCACCGGTTTCCGTCTGCACCCGGCCTGGTACCGCATTGGTGGCGTCGCCCACGACCTGCCGCGCGGCTGGGAAAAGCTGGTAAAAGACTTCGTCGAATGGATGCCAAAGCGTCTGGACGAATACCAGAAAGCCGCCCTGGACAACAGCATCCTCAAAGGCCGGACCATCGGCGTCGCCGCCTACAACACCAAAGAAGCCCTGGAATGGGGCGTCACCGGTGCAGGCCTGCGTTCGACCGGTTGCGACTTCGACTTGCGCAAGGCTCGCCCGTACTCCGGCTACGAGAACTTCGAGTTTGAAGTGCCGCTGGCAGCCAATGGCGATGCCTACGACCGTTGCATCGTGCGCGTCGAAGAAATGCGCCAGAGCCTGAAAATCATCGAGCAGTGCATGCGCAACATGCCGGAAGGCCCGTACAAGGCGGATCACCCGTTGACCACGCCGCCGCCGAAAGAACGCACGCTGCAGCACATCGAGACCTTGATCACGCACTTCCTGCAAGTTTCGTGGGGCCCGGTCATGCCGGCCAACGAATCCTTCCAGATGATCGAAGCGACCAAGGGCATCAACAGTTATTACCTGACGAGCGATGGCGGCACCATGAGCTACCGCACCCGGATTCGTACTCCAAGCTTCCCGCACTTGCAGCAGATCCCTTCGGTGATCAAAGGCAGCATGGTCGCGGACTTGATCGCGTACCTGGGTAGTATCGATTTCGTTATGGCCGACGTGGACCGCTAAGCATGAACAGCACGCTTATCCAGACAGACCGTTTCGCCTTGAGCGAAACCGAGCGCTCGGCCATCGAGCACGAGCTGCATCACTACGAAGACCCGCGCGCGGCGTCGATCGAAGCCTTGAAGATCGTCCAGAAGGAACGTGGCTGGGTGCCTGACGGCGCGCTCTACGCCATCGGCGAGATCCTCGGCATTCCGGCGAGCGACGTTGAAGGGGTGGCGACGTTCTACAGCCAGATCTTCCGTCAGCCAGTCGGCCGCCACATCATTCGCGTCTGCGACAGCATGGTCTGCTACATCGGTGGCCACGAGTCCGTGGTCAGCGAAATCCAGAGCAAGCTCGGCATCGGCCTGGGTCAGACCACCGCCGACGGTCGTTTCACCCTGCTGCCGGTCTGCTGCCTCGGCAACTGCGACAAGGCGCCAGCGTTGATGATCGACGACGACACTTTCGGTGATGTGCAGCCTGCCGGCGTTGCCAAACTGCTCGAGGGCTACGTATGACCCTGACTTCCTTCGGCCCTGCCAACCGCATCAAGCGTTCGGCCGAGACTCACCCGCTGACCTGGCGTCTACGTGACGACGGCGAAGCCGTGTGGCTCGACGAGTACCAGGCCAAGAACGGTTACGCCGCTGCGCGCAAAGCCTTTGCCGACATGGCCCAGGACGACATCGTCCAGACCGTGAAAGACTCCGGCCTTAAGGGCCGCGGCGGTGCAGGCTTCCCCACGGGCGTGAAGTGGGGGCTGATGCCCAAGGACGAATCCATCAACATCCGCTACCTGCTGTGCAACGCGGATGAAATGGAGCCGAACACCTGGAAAGACCGCATGCTGATGGAGCAACTGCCCCATCTGCTGATCGAAGGCATGCTGATCAGTGCTCGCGCGCTGAAAACCTACCGTGGCTACATCTTCCTGCGTGGCGAGTACACCACCGCCGCCAAGCACCTGAACCGTGCCGTGGAAGAAGCCAAGGCCGCCGGCCTGCTGGGCAAGAACATCCTGGGCAGCGGCTTCGATTTCGAGCTGTTCGTCCACACCGGTGCCGGGCGTTACATCTGCGGTGAAGAAACCGCACTGATCAACTCCCTCGAAGGCCGCCGCGCCAACCCGCGCTCCAAGCCGCCCTTCCCTGCCGCCGTTGGCGTGTGGGGCAAGCCGACCTGCGTGAACAACGTTGAAACCCTGTGCAACGTGCCGGCAATCATTGCCGACGGCGTGGACTGGTACAAATCGTTGGCCCGTGAAGGCAGCGAAGACATGGGCACCAAGCTCATGGGCTTCTCCGGCAAGGTCAAGAACCCGGGCCTGTGGGAACTGCCATTCGGCGTCACCGGCCGCGAGCTGTTCGAAGACTACGCCGGTGGCATGCGCGACGGCTTCAAGCTCAAGTGCTGGCAGCCAGGCGGCGCCGGTACCGGCTTCTTGTTGCCGGAACACCTGGACGCACAAATGTACGCCGGCGGCATCGCCAAAGTGGGCACCCGGATGGGTACCGGCCTGGCCATGGCGGTGGACGACAGCGTGAACATGGTGTCCTTGTTGCGCAACATGGAAGAGTTCTTCTCCCGCGAATCCTGCGGTTTCTGCACCCCGTGCCGTGACGGTCTGCCGTGGAGCGTCAAGCTTCTGCGCGCGATCGAGAACGGTGAAGGGCAAGCCGGCGATATCGAGACCCTGCTGGGTCTGGTCGGTTTCCTCGGCCCAGGCAAGACCTTCTGTGCTCACGCACCGGGCGCCGTGGAGCCATTGGGCAGCGCAATCAAATACTTCCGTCCAGAGTTCGAAGCCGGCATCGCGCCTACCAGCGCCGCCGTCCCGCCTCTGGCAAGGCCGATCGTAGTCGGCGCGTAAACGCTTAAAAAAGGCGAAGGGTCCGTGCCCTTCGCCTTCTCGTGTGATGACGCCTTGAACGGCTGTGTTGATTCACGCGAATAACAAGATTCCATTAGCCACGCCCGCTGACACCGGGCCAACGAAGAACTTTGAACCATGGCCACTATCCACGTAGACGGCAAAGAGCTCGAAGTCGATGGGGCAGACAACCTGTTACAGGCATGTCTGTCGCTAGGCCTCGATATCCCTTATTTCTGCTGGCACCCCGCCCTTGGCAGCGTTGGCGCTTGCCGCCAGTGCGCGGTCAAGCAGTACACCGACGAAAACGACAAGCGTGGTCGGATCGTCATGTCCTGCATGACCCCCGCCACCGACGGCAGCTGGATCTCCATCGACGACGAAGAAGCGAAAGTATTTCGCGCCAGCGTCGTTGAATGGCTGATGACCAACCACCCTCACGACTGCCCGGTCTGTGAAGAAGGCGGTCACTGCCACCTGCAAGACATGACTGTGATGACCGGCCACAACGAGCGCCGTTATCGCTTCACCAAGCGTACCCACCAGAACCAGCAACTGGGCCCGTTCATTTCCCACGAAATGAACCGCTGCATCGCCTGCTATCGCTGCGTGCGCTTCTATAAGGACTACGCCGGCGGCACTGACCTCGGTGTGTTCGGCGCCCACGACAACGTGTACTTCGGGCGCGTAGAAGACGGCGTACTGGAAAGCGAGTTCTCCGGCAACCTCACCGAGGTCTGCCCGACCGGTGTGTTCACCGACAAGACGCACTCCGAGCGCTACAACCGCAAGTGGGACATGCAGTTCTCGCCGAGCATCTGCCATGGCTGCTCCAGCGGTTGCAACATTTCCCCGGGCGAGCGCTACGGCGAACTGCGTCGTATCGAAAACCGTTTCAACGGTTCGGTAAACCAGTACTTCCTGTGCGACCGTGGCCGTTTCGGCTATGGCTACGTCAACCGCGAAGACCGCCCGCGTCAGCCACTGCTGGCCAACGGCGCCAAGCTGAGCCTCGACGAAGCGCTGGATAAAGCGGCTGACCTGCTGCGCGGTCGCAACATCGTCGGTATCGGCTCGCCCCGTGCCAGCCTTGAAAGCAACTACGCGTTGCGCGAACTGGTCGGCGCCGAGCACTTCTACTCCGGTATCGAAGCCGCTGAGCTGGAACGCATTCGCCTGGTCATGCAGGTGCTGAAAGACAGCCCGCTGCCGATCCCGAACATGCGCGACGTCGAAGACCACGACGCCATTTTCGTCCTCGGTGAAGACCTGACCCAGACCGCCGCCCGTATGGCGCTGTCCCTGCGTCAATCGGTCAAAGGCAAAGCCGAAGACATGGCCGATGCCATGCGCGTTCAGCCTTGGCTCGACGCGGCGGTGAAGAACATCGGTCAGCACGCGCTGAACCCGCTGTTCATCGCCAGCCTGGCTGAAACCAAGCTCGACGACATCGCTGAAGAATGCGTTCACGCCGCGCCAGACGACCTGGCCCGCATCGGTTTCGCCGTGGCTCACGCCCTCGACGCCAGCGCCCCGGCAGTTGAAGGCCTCGATGCTGAAGCCCTCGCACTGGCCAAGCGGATTGCCGACGCCCTGCTCGCGGCCAAGCGTCCACTGATCATTGCCGGCACCTCGTTGGGTTCCAAGGCGCTGATCGAAGCGGCGGCGAACATTGCCAAAGCGTTGAAGCTGCGCGAGAAGAACGGTTCCATCAGCCTGATCGTGCCAGAGGCCAACAGCCTCGGCCTGGCCATGCTCGGTGGCGAATCGGTCGACGCCGCGCTGCAAGCCGTGATCGATGGCAAGGCCGACGCCATCGTCGTGCTGGAAAACGATTTGTACACCCGTACCGACAAAGCCCGTGTCGATGCTGCCCTGAACGCCGCGAAAGTGGTCATCGTTGCAGACCATCAGAAGACCGCCACCAGCGATCGCGCGCACCTGGTTCTGCCAGCCGCCAGCTTCGCTGAAGGCGACGGTACGCTGGTCAGCCAGGAAGGCCGCGCCCAGCGCTTCTTCCAGGTGTTCGATCCGAAATACATGGACGCCAGCATCCTGGTTCACGAAGGCTGGCGCTGGCTGCATGCCCTGCGCGCCACCCTGCTGAACCAGCCGATCGACTGGACGCAACTGGACCACGTCACCGCTGCCGTCGCTTCGAGCACGCCGCAACTGGCGCGTATCGTTGATGCCGCACCGTCCGCCGCGTTCCGCATCAAGGGCATGAAACTGGCCCGCGAACCGCTTCGTTACTCCGGTCGTACCGCCATGCGCGCCGACATCAGCGTGCACGAACCGCGTACTCCGCAAGACAACGACACCGCGTTCAACTTCTCGATGGAAGGTTACTCGGGCTCGGTCGAACCACGTCAGCAAGTGCCATTCGCCTGGTCTCCGGGCTGGAACTCGCCGCAAGCCTGGAACAAATTCCAGGACGAAGTCGGTGGTCACATCCGCGCTGGCGACCCAGGCACCCGCCTGATCGAAAGCACCGGTGACTCGCTGAACTGGTTCGCCGCTGTTCCGCGTGCGTTCAACCCGGCTCCGGGTACCTGGCAGGTTGTGCCGTTCTTCCACCTGTTCGGCAGCGAAGAGACCTCTTCCAAAGCCGCACCGGTTCAGGAACGCATCCCGGCCGCCTACGTGTCGCTGGCCAAGTCCGAAGCTGACCGTCTGGGTGTCAACGACGGTGCCCTGCTCAGCTTGAACGTGGCCGGTCAGACCCTGCGTCTGCCGCTCCGTATCAACGAAGAGCTGGGTGCCGGCCTGGTCGCATTGCCGGCCGGTATCGCCGGCATTCCGCCAGCGATCTTTGGCAAAACCGTTGACGGTCTGCAGGAGGCAGCTCAATGACCTTGTTCACTCCTGAAGTGATCGACATCATCATCGCGGTCCTCAAGGCCGTGGTGATTCTGCTCGCCGTGGTGGTCTGCGGTGCACTGCTGAGCTGGGTCGAGCGTCGTTTGCTCGCCCTCTGGCAAGACCGTTACGGTCCGAACCGCGTCGGCCCGTTCGGCGCGTTCCAGATCGCCGCCGACATGATCAAGATGTTCTTCAAGGAAGACTGGACCCCACCGTTCGCCGACAAGATGATCTTCACGCTGGCACCGGTCGTGGCCATGAGCGCCTTGCTGATTGCCTTCGCGATCATCCCGATCACCCCGACCTGGGGCGTGGCGGATCTGAACATCGGCATCCTGTTCTTCTTCGCCATGGCCGGTCTGTCGGTCTACGCGGTGTTGTTCGCCGGTTGGTCGAGTAACAACAAGTTCGCCCTGTTGGGCAGCTTGCGGGCCTCGGCACAAACCGTATCGTACGAAGTGTTCATGGGCCTGTCGTTGATGGGCATCGTGATCCAGGTCGGCTCGTTCAACATGCGTGACATCGTCGATTACCAGGCCCAGCACCTGTGGTTCATCATTCCGCAGATCTTCGGTTTCCTGACCTTCTTCATCGCCGGCGTCGCCGTGACTCACCGTCACCCGTTCGACCAGCCGGAAGCGGAGCAGGAACTGGCCGACGGTTATCACATTGAATACGCCGGCATGAAATGGGGCATGTTCTTCGTCGGCGAGTACATCGGCATCGTGTTGATTTCGGCGCTGCTGGTGACCTTGTTCTTCGGTGGCTGGCACGGTCCGTTCGATATTCTGCCGCAGATCCCGTTCATCTGGTTCGCGCTGAAAACCGCGTTCTTCATCATGATCTTCATCCTGCTGCGCGCCTCGATTCCGCGCCCACGGTATGACCAAGTGATGGATTTCAGCTGGAAGTTCTGCCTGCCGCTGACCCTCGTCAACATGCTGGTGACCGCTGCGATCGTGTTGCTCAACACGCCCGCCGTCGCGGCTCAGTGAGGATAGAGAATCATGAAGTACATTTTTGACATCGTGCATGGCTTCTTCACCCAGCTTCGCAGCCTGGTGATGATTTTCGGCCACGCCTTCCGCAAGCGCGACACGCTGCAGTACCCGGAAGAAGCCGTGTACCTGCCGCCGCGCTACCGTGGCCGTATCGTCCTGACCCGCGACCCAGATGGCGAAGAGCGTTGTGTAGCTTGCAACCTGTGCGCCGTGGCATGTCCAGTCGGTTGCATCTCGCTGCAGAAAGCTGAAACCGAAGACGGTCGCTGGTACCCGGAGTTCTTCCGCATCAACTTCTCGCGCTGCATTTTCTGCGGCCTCTGCGAGGAAGCCTGCCCGACCACCGCGATCCAGCTGACACCGGATTTCGAGATGGCCGAGTTCAAACGTCAGGACCTGGTGTACGAGAAAGAAGATCTGCTGATCTCCGGCCCCGGCAAAAACCCTGATTACAACTTCTATCGTGTTGCAGGTATGGCGATTGCCGGTAAGCCTAAAGGCTCCGCGCAAAATGAAGCCGAACCGATCAACGTGAAGAGCTTGCTGCCTTAAGGAAGAAAGATGGAATTCGCTTTCTATTTCGCATCGGGTATTGCTGTTGTGTCCACGCTTCGCGTGATCACCAACACCAACCCTGTGCATGCCCTGCTCTACCTGATCATTTCGTTGATCTCCGTGGCGATGACGTTCTTCGCCCTCGGCGCACCGTTTGCCGGTGTGCTGGAAGTGATCGCCTACGCTGGCGCCATCATGGTGCTGTTCGTGTTCGTGGTGATGATGCTGAACCTGGGCCCGGCCTCGGTTCAGCAAGAGCGCGTCTGGCTCAAGCCCGGCATCTGGCTCGGCCCGGTCATTCTGGGTGCCCTGCTGCTGGCTGAGCTGCTGTACGTGCTGTTCAGCCACTCCAGCGGTCAGGCCGTCGGCCACACCACCGTAGACGCCAAGGCCGTGGGCATCAGCCTGTTCGGTCCTTATCTGCTGGTGGTCGAACTCGCCTCGATGCTGCTGCTCGCCGCAGCCGTCACGGCGTTCCACTTGGGCCGCAACGAAGCCAAGGAGCAATGACGATGCCTGCTATCCCTATGGAGCATGGTCTGGCGGTCGCCGGCATCCTGTTCTGCCTCGGTCTGGTCGGCCTGATGGTCCGCCGCAACATTCTCTTCGTGCTGATGAGCCTGGAGGTCATGATGAATGCCTCCGCTTTGGCGTTCATCGTTGCCGGTAGCCGCTGGGCGCAGCCGGATGGACAGATCATGTTCATCCTGGTGATCAGCCTGGCAGCGGCCGAGGCCAGTATTGGCCTGGCGATTCTGTTGCAGCTGTATCGCCGCTTCCACACTCTCGATATCGACGCTGCCAGCGAGATGCGCGGATGAATCTTCTCTATCTGACTTTCGTATTCCCTCTCATAGGTTTCCTGCTGCTGTCGTTCTCTCGCGGCCGCCTCTCGGAAAACCTGTCGGCGCTGATTGGCGTCGGTTCCATCGGCCTGTCTGCCATCGTCGCGGCTTACGTGATCTGGCAATTCAACGTCGCGCCACCGCAAGGTGGCCACTACACCCAGGTGTTGTGGCAGTGGATGGCGGTGGAAGGCTTTACGCCAAACTTCGCGCTGTACCTGGATGGTCTGTCCGTGACCATGCTCGGCGTGGTTGTCGGCGTCGGCTTCCTGATCCACCTGTTCGCATCCTGGTACATGCGCGGTGAAGCCGGTTACTCGCGCTTCTTCGCCTACACCAACCTGTTTATCGCCAGCATGCTGTTCCTGGTCCTGGGCGATAACCTGTTGTTCCTGTACTTCGGTTGGGAAGGCGTGGGCCTGTGCTCGTACCTGTTGATCGGTTTCTACTACAGCAACCGCAACAACGGTAACGCGGCGCTCAAAGCCTTTATCGTCACCCGCATCGGCGACGTGTTCATGGCCATCGGCCTGTTCATCCTGTTTGCGCAATTGGGCACACTGAACATCCAGGACCTGCTGGTCAAGGCGCCTGAACACTTCAAGGTCGGCGACTTCTGGATCGTTCTGGCGACCCTGATGCTGCTGGGCGGCGCTGTCGGTAAATCCGCACAACTGCCGTTGCAAACCTGGCTGGCGGATGCGATGGCCGGTCCTACTCCGGTTTCGGCACTGATCCACGCCGCGACCATGGTGACCGCCGGTGTTTACCTGATCGCCCGTACTCACGGCCTGTTCGCCCTGGCACCGGATATCCTGCACCTGGTCGGCGTCGTGGGTGGCGTGACCCTGGTGCTGGCAGGTTTTGCCGCACTGGTGCAGACCGACATCAAACGTATCCTCGCCTACTCGACCATGAGCCAGATCGGCTACATGTTCCTGGCGCTGGGCGTCGGTGCCTGGGATGGCGCGATCTTCCACCTGATGACCCACGCCTTCTTCAAGGCGCTGCTGTTCCTTGCTTCCGGTTCGGTGATCGTTGCCTGCCACCACGAGCAGAACATCTTCAAGATGGGCGGCCTGTGGAAGAAACTGCCACTGGCCTACGCCAGCTTCATCGTTGGCGGCGCGGCCCTTTCGGCCCTGCCACTGGTGACCGCAGGCTTCTACTCCAAGGACGAAATCCTCTGGGAAGCCTTCGCCAGCGGCAACCACGGTCTGCTGTATGCAGGTCTGGTCGGTGCGTTCATGACGTCGCTGTACACCTTCCGCCTGATCTTCATCGCGTTCCACGGTGAAGTGAAGACCGAAGCGCATGCCGGTCACGGCATCGCTCACTGGCTGCCATTGTCGGTGCTGATCGTGCTGTCGACCTTCGTCGGCGCCATGATCGTTCCGCCACTGCACGGTGTGCTGCCGGAAAGCGTCGGCCATGCCGGTGGCGAAGCCAAGCACAGTCTGGAAATCGCCTCGGGCGCCATCGCCCTGTCCGGTATCCTGCTGGCCGCGCTGCTGTTCCTCGGCAAGCGTCGTTTCGTCACTGCAATCGCCAACAGCGGCATCGGCCGTTTCCTTTCGGCCTGGTGGTTCGCTGCCTGGGGCTTCGACTGGATCTACGACAAACTGTTCGTCAAGCCATACCTTGCGATCAGCCACGTACTACGCAGAGACCCGCTCGACCAGACCATCGGTCTGATCCCGCGTATGGCCAAAGGCAGTCACACCGCCCTGAGCCGTACCGAAACCGGTCAACTGCGTTGGTACGCGGCATCGATGGCTGCCGGCTCCGTGCTGGTCATCGGCGCCATCGTGCTGGTAGCGGTCTGAATATGAACCTTGCGAACTTGCGAAAGGAATTGAGCCCGTCATGATTCTGCCTTGGCTAATCCTGATCCCCTTCATCGGCGGCCTGCTGTGCTGGATGGGTGAGCGCTTCGGCGCTACCCTCCCCCGCTGGATTGCGCTGTTGACCATGACCCTGGAACTCGCGCTCGGCCTCTGGCTGTGGGCCCACGGTAATTATTCATTTGCACCGGCGCCTGGCGCCGATCCGACCTGGGCGCTTGAGTTCAAGCACATCTGGATCGAGCGCTTCGGCATCAGCGTGCACCTGGCCCTCGACGGCCTGTCGCTGTTGATGATCCTGCTGACCGGTCTGCTGGGTATCCTCTCGGTACTCTGCTCGTGGAAAGAGATCCAGCGTCACGTTGGCTTCTTCCACCTGAACCTGATGTGGATCCTGGGCGGCGTTGTTGGCGTGTTCCTCGCCCTCGACCTGTTCATGTTCTTCTTCTTCTGGGAAATGATGCTGGTGCCGATGTACTTCCTCATCGCGCTCTGGGGTCACAGTTCTTCGGACGGCAAGAAAACCCGGATCTACGCGGCGACCAAGTTCTTCATCTTCACTCAGGCGTCCGGCCTGATCATGTTGGTGGCGATCCTGGGCCTGGTACTGGTCAACTTCAACAGCACCGGCGTGATTACCTTCAACTACGCCGACCTGTTGAAAACCAAGATGTCGCTCACTACCGAGTACATCCTGATGCTCGGCTTCTTCATCGCTTTCGCGGTGAAGCTGCCAGTGGTGCCGTTCCACTCCTGGTTGCCTGACGCTCACGCCCAGGCACCGACCGCGGGTTCCGTCGACCTGGCCGGCATCTTGTTGAAGACAGCGGCTTACGGTCTGCTGCGATTCGCCCTGCCGCTGTTCCCGAATGCTTCGGCCGAGTTCGCGCCGTTTGCCATGACCCTCGGTCTGATCGGGATCTTCTACGGTGCATTCCTGGCTTTCGCACAAACCGACATCAAGCGTTTGATCGCCTACTCCTCCGTTTCCCACATGGGCTTCGTGTTGATCGGCATCTACTCCGGCAGCCAACTGGCGCTGCAGGGCGCGGTGATGCAGATGCTGGCTCACGGTCTGTCGGCCGCGGCACTCTTTATCTTGAGTGGCCAACTGTACGAACGTACCCACACCCGCGACATGCGTGAGATGGGTGGCTTGTGGTCGAAGATCGCTTACCTGCCGGCCATCAGCCTGTTCTTTGCGGCCGCGTCCCTGGGCTTGCCGGTCACCGGCAACTTCGTCGGCGAGTTCCTGATCCTGATCGGCACGTTCGCCGCTGCACCGTGGGTCACCGTGATCGCGACGGCGGGCCTGGTGTTCGGTTCGGTCTACTCGCTGATCATGATCCACCGTGCCTACTTCGGCCCGTCCAAATCGGACGCGGTGCTGCATGGCATGGATGGTCGCGAACTGATCATGGTGGTCGGGCTGGCGGCGCTGCTGATTTACATCGGCGTGTACCCGCAACCGTTCCTCGATACCTCTGCCGCGACGATGCATGGCGTGCAGCAGTGGTTCGGCTCCGCCTTCACTCAACTCGCTTCGGCCCGGTAAGAGCGCTATGGAATTCACGACTCAACACTTTATCGCGCTTGCGCCGTTGTTGATCACCAGCGCCACGATCATCGTGGTGATGCTGGCGATCGCCTGGCGCCGCAACCACTCGCAGACCTTCCTGATTTCCGTGGCAGGTCTGAACCTGGCGTTGCTGTCGATCCTGCCAGCGCTGAAAGTCGCGCCATTGGCGGTGACCCCACTGCTGCAAATCGATAGCTTCGCGTGTCTGTACATGGCGCTGATCCTGGTTGCCACCCTCGCTTGTGTGACCCTCGCCCACGCCTACCTCGGCGATGGCGGTTCGGGTTACCCCGGCAACCGTGAAGAACTTTACCTGCTGATCCTGATGGCCGCTGCGGGTGGCCTGGTACTGGTCAGCGCGCAGCACCTGGCCGGGTTGTTCGTCGGTCTGGAACTGCTCTCGGTACCGGTTTACGGTCTGGTGGCTTACGCCTTCTTCAACAAGCGTTCGCTGGAAGCCGGCATCAAGTACATGGTGCTGTCGGCCGCCGGTTCCGCGTTCCTGTTGTTCGGTATGGCCCTGCTCTACGCCGACGCAGGCTCCCTGAGCTTTGTCGGTATCGGCAAGGCCCTGGCGGCCACCGGGCTGCCAAGCTCGCTGGCTCAGATGGGCCTGGGCATGATGCTGATCGGTCTGGCGTTCAAGCTGTCGCTGGTGCCATTCCACCTCTGGACCCCGGACGTTTACGAAGGTGCTCCGGCACCGGTGGCCGCGTTCCTGGCGACCGCGTCGAAAGTCGCTGTGTTCGCGGTAATGGTGCGCCTGTTCCAGATTTCGCCAGCGGCGAGCAGCGGTGTATTGAGCGACGTACTGACCATCATCGCCATCGCGTCGATCCTGTTCGGTAACTTGCTGGCACTGACCCAAAGCAACCTCAAGCGTCTGCTGGGTTACTCGTCCATCGCTCACTTCGGTTACCTGCTGATCGCCCTGGTGGCGAGCAAAGGCCTGGCCGTGGAAGCCATCGGCGTGTACCTGGTCACCTACGTCATCACCAGTCTCGGTGCGTTCGGCGTGATCACACTGATGTCCTCGCCGTACAACGGCCGTGACGCCGATGCCCTGTACGAATACCGCGGCCTGTTCTGGCGCCGTCCGTACCTGACCGCCGTACTGACCGTGATGATGCTGTCCCTCGCCGGTATCCCGCTGACCGCGGGCTTCATCGGCAAGTTCTACATCATTGCGACCGGCGTCGAGTCGCACCAATGGTGGCTGGTCGGTTCCCTGGTACTGGGCAGCGCCATCGGCGTCTTCTACTACCTGCGCGTCATGGTCACCCTGTACCTGATCGAGCCGAACCTGCGTCGCCACGATGCGCAACTGCACTGGGAACAACGTGCTGGCGGCGTGATGCTGCTGGCCATCGCCGTCCTTGCGTTCTTCCTCGGTCTGTATCCGCAGCCGTTGCTGGTTTTGGTTAAGCAGGCCGTACTGGCGGGTTGATCGCTTAAGCAGTAGTGGCTAGAAAACAGAAACGGCACCTTCGGGTGCCGTTTTTGCTTTTGTAAGAATTGTTACCGCTGCACTCGCCTCCTCCCACAATCCTGGAAAGCCCTCGCCGGTTTGTCCGTTTCGTCCTACAGCCAGCATTGGGGATTTAGCTCTATCCTGGATGACGACTGGATGGAGCAATCGAGACGAGAGCCAATAATGAAACGTGACCTGTTTTTTGAGTTAGTAGACACCTTGGCCGCCCGGCGCCAAGGCAATGTCACGCGGCTACCCGACAAAGCGACCCTCACCCACCGGCCACTGGAGCCAATAGGGAAACCCTGCGGCAAGCGAATCGGAACGATGAAAGGCAAACTGGTCATTCCTGAAGACTTTGACACGCCACTTCCGCACGACATACTCGATGCTTTCGAAGGCACTCAAGAATGAGGCTTCTGCTCGACACGCACATCCTGCTTTGGATACTCAGTGATGATTCCAGATTATCGGGCAATGCCAGAAAGCTCATTGAGAGCGCCGCAGACATTTACATCAGTGCTGTAAGGTATTTGCTCGGCTGAATAAGTTTGGTGTCCGGTCTGACCTTTTCGCGAGCAGGCTCGCTCCCACAGGGGTCTCCTGTAAGCACAGTCCAAATGTGAGAGCGAGCCTGCTCGCGAAGATCTCAGCCCAGACACCCGTTTCTGACAATCCTGATTCATCCAGTGTTCATCAACTGTCATCCAGTCTCCGTCTACTGAATGAAGCCATTGACCGCGCCGGCTAAACGTGACGAAATGTTTCAGATTTTAGACCTGCTTGTCTTGAACCAAACACCTCCCTTCCCTCTTATTCTCACAGGATAAGTGCTTTGACAAATATCTGTTCCAGCGGCCTTGATATAGGGTTTGCATCTCTGGATTACCTGCAAATAGGCATTCTGGGCATCATTCAAGGCATCACCGAATTGTTGCCCGTTTCTTCCACTGCTCATATGCGAATCGTACCCGCCCTTCTTGGCTGGCCCGATCCTGGTTCGGCGTTTTCCGCCGCCATGCAACTGGCCGCGCTGGCGGCTGTGGTCAGCTATTTCTGGCGCGATGTGAGACAAGTTGTCACCGGCAGTGTGGACGCGGTGCGGCAAGGTGACTACAACAACCAGTGGTTCAAGCTGGCCGTTGCCATCCTGCTGGCGACCATCCCGATCGGCATTGCAGGGCTGGCCTTATCCTCAACACTCAACGCCTGTAACTCGCCATTGAGAGGCCTGATGGTGATCGGGATTTCATGCGTGGTGATGGCCGTTTTGCTGGCAGCCGCCGAGCTCAGTTGCCGCCACCGCCGCACCGTTGGCGAAATGCGTCTGCGTGATGCCCTGATTGTCGGTATTGCCCAGATCGGCGCGCTGATTCCCGGGGTTTCCCGTTCCGGTTCAACCCTTACGGCCGCGCTCTTCCTTAATTTCAAACGCGAAGAGGCGGCGCGCTTTTCTTTCCTGCTGGGTCTGCCCGCTATCGCCTTGGCTGGCCTGAAAGAACTGTGGGTTCTGTACCATGCCCAACTCTCCACGCAAGCTTGGGCACACCTGGTGTTCGGCTTGGTTGTCGCCAGTGTCTCGGCGTTTTTCGCAATCTGGGGCTTGATGAAGTTCCTGGAAAAATTTTCCACCTGGCCTTTTGTCATTTACCGCGCGGTACTGGGCATTTTTCTGATCGTCGCCGTCAGCACCGGCCTCTTGAGCTGACTCAGCTCAAAGGTCCCTAGGGCCAAGCCCAAAAACAAAAACCCGCACAAGGCGGGTTTTTGTTTTTAATCAAAGTAGCGATCAGTCAGCCAGACGCCAGGTCGTGCCGCCCTTGCCGTCTTCCAGCACCACGCCCATGGCGGTGAGCTGGTCGCGGATGCGGTCCGATTCGGCCCAGTCTTTGCCAGCACGAGCCGCCAGGCGCGCAGCAATCAGCGCATCCACTTCAGCGGCATCAACCCGGCCTTCAGCGCCCGCCTGCAGGAAGTCATCGGCTTCCAGCTGCAACACGCCCAACACACTGGCCAGCTCTTTCAAGCGTGCCGCCAAACCGGCCGCCGCATCGAGATCGCTCTCGCGCAGGCGGTTGATCTCGCGGACCATTTCGAACAGCACCGCACACGCTTCCGGCGTGCCGAAGTCGTCGTTCATCACCTGGGTGAAACGCTCGACAAAGGCTTCGCCACCGGCCGGTGCCACGTTCGGCAAGCCTTTGAGTGCGTGGTAGAAACGCTCAAGTGCGCCCTTGGCGTCCTTGAGGTTGTCTTCCGAATAGTTGATCGCGCTGCGGTAGTGGCTCGACACCAGCAAGTAACGCACGACTTCCGGGTGGTACTTTTCCAGCACATCGCGAATGGTGAAGAAGTTGTTCAAGGACTTGGACATCTTCTCGCCATTGATGCGAATCATGCCGCAATGCATCCACGCGTTGGCGTAAGTCTTGCCAGTGGCCGCTTCGCTCTGGGCGATTTCGTTTTCGTGGTGCGGGAACTCGAGGTCACTGCCGCCGCCATGAATGTCAAAGGTCTCGCCGAGGCAGCAGGTGGACATCACCGAGCACTCGATGTGCCAGCCCGGGCGACCGTCGCCCCAAGGCGAAGGCCAGCTCGGTTCGCCCGGCTTGGCGCCTTTCCACAGCACGAAGTCCAGCGGGTCCTGCTTGGACTCGTCGACTTCGATCCGCGCGCCGATGCGCAGGTCTTCGATTTTCTTGCGCGACAGTTTGCCGTAGCCCATGAACTTGGCGACGCGGTAGTACACGTCGCCATTGCCCGGGGCGTAGGCGAAACCCTTGTCGATCAAGGTCTGGATCATGGTCTGCATGCCAGCGATATGATCGGTGGCCCGCGGTTCCATGTCCGGTTTCTTGATGTTCAGGCGCGCTTCATCTTCGTGCATCGCCGCGATCATGCGCTCGGTCAACGCCTCGAACGACTCGCCGTTTTCGTTGGCCCGATTGATGATCTTGTCGTCAATGTCGGTGATGTTGCGCACGTAGGTCAGGTCGTAACCGCTGAAGCGCAACCAGCGGGTGACCAGGTCGAACGCAACCATGCTGCGGCCGTGGCCGAGGTGGCAGTAGTCGTACACGGTCATCCCGCAGACGTACATGCGCACCTTATTGCCATCCAGCGGCTTGAAGACTTCTTTGCTCTTGGTGAGCGTGTTGTAGATCGTAAGCACGTTAAATCCCTTGAATCACTGGCCCCACGAATCACGCAGGGTCACGGTACGGTTGAATACCGGAGCGCCCGGTTTCGAGTCCTTGATATCCGCGCAGAAGTAACCTTCGCGCTCGAACTGGAAACGGTCTTCCGGCTGTGCGTTGCCCAGCGAAGGCTCGGCACGACAACCGGTAAGCACCTGCAGCGAGTCAGGGTTGATGTTGTCCAGGAAACCGGCGCTGTCTTCAGCCTTCTCCGGGTTCGGCGAACGGAACAGACGATCGTACAGACGCACTTCACACTCGACGCTGGCCGCTGCGGGTACCCAGTGCACCACGCCTTTGACCTTGCGGCCTTCAGGGTTCTTGCCCAGGGTTTGCGGGTCATACGAGCAACGCAGCTCGACGATGTTGCCATCGGCGTCCTTGATCGCTTCGTCGGCACGGATCACGTAGCTGCCGCGCAGACGGACTTCGCCGTTTGGCTCCAGGCGCTTGTAGCCTTTTGGCGGCTCTTCCATGAAGTCTTCACGGTCGATGTAGATTTCACGGGCGAACGGCAGAACGCGCACGCCCATGTCTTCTTTCGGGTGGCACGCCAATTCGAGGTTCTCGACCTGGCCTTCCGGGTAGTTGGTGATCACGACTTTCAGCGGACGCAGCACGCACATGGCACGCGGGGCGCTGTGGTCGAGGTCGTCACGGATGCTGAATTCCAGCATGCCGAAGTCGACCACGCCGTCGGAACGGTTGGTGCCGACCATTTCGCAGAAGTTACGGATCGATTTCGGCGTGTAGCCACGGCGGCGGAAGCCCGACAACGTGGACATGCGCGGATCGTCCCAGCCATTGACGTGTTTCTCGTCTACCAGCTGCTTGAGCTTGCGCTTGCTGGTGATGGTGTAGTTCAGGTTCAGACGGCTGAACTCATACTGACGCGGTTGCGCCGGCACGGGCAGGTTTTCGAGGAACCACTCGTACAGCGGACGGTGGCTTTCGAACTCCAGGGTGCAGATCGAGTGGGTAATGCCTTCGATGGCGTCCGACTGACCGTGGGTGAAGTCATAGTTCGGGTAGATGCACCACTTGTCACCGGTCTGGTGGTGGTGAGCATGACGGATCCGATACATGATCGGGTCGCGCAGGTTCATGTTCGGCGAAGCCATGTCGATCTTGGCCCGCAGCACGCGTGCGCCATCAGGGAACTCGCCGGCGCGCATGCGGGCGAACCAATCCAGGTTCTCTTCGACGCTGCGGTCGCGGAACGGGCTGTTTTTGCCCGGCTCGGTCAGGCTGCCACGGTATTCCTTGGCCTGTTCAGGGCTCAGGTCGTCGACATAGGCCTTGCCGGCCTTGATCAATTCAACGGCCCAGTCGTGCAACTGGTCGAAATACTGCGAGGCATAGCGCACTTCACCGGACCACTCGAAGCCCAGCCATTTGACGTCGCTTTCGATCGCGTCGATGTATTCCTGGTCTTCCTTGGCCGGGTTGGTGTCGTCGAAACGCAGGTGCGTCACGCCGCCAAACTCCTGGGCCAGGCCGAAGTTCACACAGATCGACTTGGCGTGACCGATGTGCAGGTAGCCGTTGGGCTCAGGCGGGAAACGAGTGACGATCTGCGTGTGCTTACCCGAGTCCAGGTCCGCCTGGATGATCGGGCGCAGGAAGTTGACCGGCACAGCAGGTCCGGTCTTGGAATTCGAGGTAGGGTCGACAGTGGGCTTGCTCATAGGATCCTTGAACAGACAAAGTGCGTGGCCTGATAGCCAGATAAATCAAAGCCGCTATCATAGCCGATGCCGTTAACCCCCTGACAGAGCAAGACCTAAAACTGCTGCTTTTAATACCAGGCGGTAAAAATTCCGGCGCAAAACCCGGAAATCTCACGCTAAACTGCACGCCTTGGCCATTACTTAGCCTAGAGGCTCGGGTCTTGACTGCCCCGAGACACACGAATTCCTTGAAAGAGTACCGATCATGACCCAAGTCAAACTGACGACCAACCATGGCGACATCGTCCTGGAACTGAACGCTGAGAAAGCCCCGATCACCGTGGCCAACTTCATCGAGTACGTCAAAGCCGGTCACTACGAAAACACTGTTTTCCACCGCGTCATCGGTAACTTCATGATCCAGGGCGGCGGTTTCGAGCCTGGCATGAAAGAAAAGAAAGACAAGCGCCCAAGCATCCAGAACGAAGCCGACAACGGCCTGCCGAACGTGAAGTACAGCGTGGCCATGGCGCGCACCATGGAGCCGCATTCGGCTTCCGCCCAGTTCTTCATCAACGTGGCTGATAACAGCTTCCTGAACCACAGCGCCAAGACCACTCAGGGTTGGGGCTACGCGGTATTCGCTAAAGTGGTTGAAGGCACTGACGTGGTCGACAAGATCAAAGGTGTTTCCACCACCATGAAATCCGGCCACCAGGACGTACCAGCAGACGACGTGATCATCGAGAAAGCCGAGATCATTGAGTGATATTGCTGATTTCAGACTTGCATCTGGAAGAGGAGCGCCCGGACATTACCCGGGCGTTTCTGGATTTGCTCGCCGGACGCGCCCGCTCGGCGAGTGCGTTGTACATTTTGGGCGACTTTTTCGAGGTGTGGATTGGCGACGATGCCATGACGCCCTTTCAGCGCTCCATCTGCCAGGCCCTGCGCGAACTCAGCGACAGCGGCACGGCCATTTTTCTGATGCACGGTAATCGCGACTTCATGCTCGGCCAGGCCTTTTGCAAACAGGCCGGCTGCACGCTGCTGAAGGACCCGAGTGTCGTGCAGTTTTACGGTGAGCCGGTGCTATTGATGCACGGTGATAGCCTCTGCACCCGCGACGAGGCTTATATGAAGCTGCGTCGTTACCTGCGTAACCCTATCTCCCTGTTCATCCTGCGCCACCTGCCTTTGCGCACTCGCCATAAACTGGCGCGCAAGCTACGCAGCGAAAGCCGTGCGCAGACGCGGATGAAGGCCAATGACATTGTTGATGTCACGCCGGACGAAGTGCCGCGGATCATGCAGGCCTATGGCGTGAAAACGTTGATTCATGGGCACACCCATCGCCCGGCCATTCACAAGTTGCAGATCGGCGAGCAAGCGGCCAAGCGCATTGTGTTGGGGGATTGGGATCGTCAGGGGTGGGCGTTGCAGGTGGATGAGCAAGGGTTTGCATTGGCACCTTTTGATTTCGCCCCGCCACCGCAGTTGGCAGCACCCGCTAACTGACTACCCAACACCAAACCCTGTAGGAGCGAGCTTGCTCGCGAAGGTGTGTCAGCTACATTGATGTCGACTGACACACCTTCGCGAGCAGGCTCGCTCCCACATTGACCGTGTTGTGTTTAGTGACCGGCCGCTTCCGGTCCCGCCTTCGCCGCAAACGGCGGTTTCGCCAGCCATACAATCAGTATCAGCCCCATGAACCCCCACCCCAGCAACGTGAAGTAATCCACGGTGGAGAGCATGTACGCCTGGCTGGTCAGCACATGATCCAGCTGCGCATACGCCGGGCTACCGGCCCCGCCCAGATTGTGCAAGGCATCCCGGGTCGCCGGGTCATAGGTGGTGATGCTTTCACTCAAATACGCATGATGCTGATCCGCCCGACGAATCCAGATCCACGTCGTCAGCGACGCCGCAAAACTACCGCCCAACGTCCGCAGGAACGTTGCCAGGCCTGCGCCGTCGGCGATCTGGCTCGGTGGCAAATCCGACATCAAAATGCTCAGGGTCGGCATGAAGAACAGCGCCACGCCAATCCCCATAAACAGCTGCACCAGCGCGATGTGCTGGAAATCGACTTCGTTGGTAAACCCGGCACGCATGAAGCAACTCAAGCCAATCGCCAAAAACGCGCCGCCCGCCAGTAATCGCAGGTCGAACTTGTGCGCGTATCGGCCGACAAACGGCGACAGGATCACCGGCAGAATGCCAATC
The DNA here is from genome assembly GCF_056680375.1 of Pseudomonas sp. ASL7. Taxonomy (NCBI): domain Bacteria; kingdom Pseudomonadati; phylum Pseudomonadota; class Gammaproteobacteria; order Pseudomonadales; family Pseudomonadaceae; genus Pseudomonas; species Pseudomonas sp. ASL7. The sequence continues at coordinate 2,556,695 of NZ_CM155279.1, forward strand.
GGCGCCACTGCCAACCCCGCCCAGGTCGCGGTGTAGCCCATCTGGGTTTGCAGCCATTGCGGCAGGATCAGGTTGATCCCGAAGAATCCGGCATACCCCAACACCAACACCAGGGTGCCGATGCGGAAGTTGCGGTAAGCGAACAACCGCAGGTTCACCACCGGGTGCTTGTCGGTCATTTCCCAGATCACAAACACCGCCAGCGCAATCACCGAAATGGCCGCGCCAACGACGATGAAGCTCGACTCGAACCAGTCGAGGTCGTTGCCCTTGTCGAGGATCACCTGCAACGCGCCAACGCCAATGATCAGCGTGATCAACCCCACATAATCCATCGGTTGGTAACTGGTCTCCACCGGCCGTGTCTTGAGCTGCGAACGCACCACCATCACCGCGAAAATCCCGATGGGGACGTTGATAAAGAAGATCCACGGCCAGCTATAACTGTCGGTAATCCAGCCGCCCAGGATCGGGCCGGCAATCGGCGCCACCACCGTAACCATCGCCAGCAACGCCAGGGCCATGCCGCGCCTGGCGGGCGGATAGACCGCGATCAGCAGCGTCTGGGTCATCGGGTACAACGGGCCTGCCACCAAGCCTTGCAAGACACGGAAGCCAATCAGCTCCGGCATCGACGTGGAGATCCCGCAAAGAAACGAGGCCAGCACAAACAGAATCGTCGCCCAGAGGAATAGCTTGACCTCACCAAAGCGCCGACTGAGCCAACCAGTCAGCGGCAGTGCGATGGCGTTACTCACGGCAAACGAAGTAATCACCCAGGTGCCCTGCTCCGAACTCACGCCCAGGTTGCCGGAAATCGTCGGCAGCGCCACGTTGGCGATGGTGGTGTCGAGCACTTGCATGAAAGTTGCCAGCGACAGGCCAATGGTGCTGAGCACCAGGCTGGGCGGCGTGAAAGACGCGTTATTGCTCATCGCGAATCCTTTGGAACCTGATGGGTGCTGCGCCTGTTACAGACGCAGCTAACCCTGTGGGAGCGAGCCTGCTCGCGAAGGCGGATTAACATTCAACATCTTTGTTGATTGATCCACCGCTATCGCGAGCAGGCTCGCTCCCACAGGGTCGGTGTGATGGCGAATCAGCGTTGAGCAGTTTTACTGACCGCGGCGCTGTTGTCGTGGATCAACTGAGCGATCATGGCGTCAGCCTCGGCCAACTGACGGTCGTAGACGTTGGTGCTGAACGAGGCCTTTTGCGGCGGCTGTTGCGCCAGCACCGGACCGCTCTGGTCGCGCAGATTCACATCGACCTGAGTCGACAGGCCGACCCGCAATGGGTGCTTGGCCAGTTCTTCGGCGTTGATGTGAATCCGCACGGGCACACGCTGGACGATCTTGATCCAGTTGCCGGTGGCGTTCTGCGCCGGCAACAGGGCAAACGCGCTGCCGGTACCGGCACCGAGGCTGTCGATGGTGCCGCTGAATTTCACGTCGCTGCCATAGAGGTCGGCCTGGATATCCACCGGCTGACCGATGCGCATGTCACGCAGCTGGGTTTCCTTGAAGTTGGCGTCGATCCACAGCTGATCCAGCGGGATCACCGCCATCAACGCGATTCCCGGCTGGACGCGTTGACCGAGCTGCACAGAGCGTTTGGCCACGTAACCGGTGACCGGCGCGATCAAGGTGCTGCGGGAATTGTTCAGGTACGCCTGACGCAATTGCGCGGCGGCGGACATTACGTCCGGGTGCGACGAAACCACCGTGTCATCCACCAGGGCACTGGTGGTTTTCAGTTGCTGCTTGGCGTTGGCCAGGGCGTTTTGCGCCGAGGTCAAGTCGTCGCGAGCGTGGGACAGTTCTTCCTGGGAAATCGCCCCGCCAGCGGCCAGGTTTTTCCGACGATTGAAATTGTCCTGCGCCTTCTGCACTGCTGCCTGTTGAGCGTTGACCTGCGCTTTCATGCCGTCGACGTTGCTGTACAAGCCGCGAACCTGGCGAACGGTACGAGCCAGGTTGGCCTGGGCACTTTGCAGGCCGACTTCGGCGTCGTTCGGGTCGAAATTGATCAGCACCTGACCTTCATGGACCAGGTCGCCATCGTCGGCGCCGATGCTGACCACGGTGCCGGTGACCAACGGGGTGATTTCCACCACGTTGCCGTTCACGTAGGCGTCATCGGTGCTTTCGTTCCAGCGACCATAGAATTGGTGATAACCCCAGACGCCGACACCGGCGAGCATCACCACGATGGCCAGTACCACCAGCATGACTTTGCGTTTTCGCGGGTTGCTGGTGTCTTGAGCGCTATCAGACGCTTTATCAGTTGGAGCGGGAGTTGTTTCGGCAATGGCCATGACAAATACCTTGAATTAGTGGGTCAGCGTGGCTGGGGTTGTTTTGGTTGCAGCCAGGGTCTCGCCCTGGAAGCCGCCACCCAACGCCTGCATCAGTTGGATCGACAGGTCGATCTGCTCGGCATTCAGGTTGGCCAGCTGACGCTGGGCCTGGAGCAATTGCTGTTCGATGCTGAGCACGTCCAGGTAGTTGCCGATGCCGGAACCGTACCGCTGGACCCCGGTGTTGTAAGAATCCTGAGCGATGTCGGTGGCGTGCTGCTGAGCGCCGATCTGCCGGCCGATATCGCGCAACTGGTTGATGGTGTCGCTGACATCACCCAGGGCTTTCACCAGATTTTTGTTGTACTGCGCCACCGCGAGGTCGTAATCGGCGTCGCGGGAATCGAGGTTGGCACGCAGGCGGCCGCCGTCGAAAATCGGCACCGAGATCGTCGGCGCGATATTGAAGAAACGACTGGCCGAACCGAACATCGCGTCGCCCAGCAAAGATTCGGTACCCGCTGCCGCACTGAGGTTCAGGTTGGGATAGAACTGTGTTTTGCCGGCGGCGATGTTCTTGTTCGCAGCCTCAACCCGCCAGCGTGCTGCCACCAGGTCTGGACGACGACCGAGCAATTCCGCCGGCAGTACCGAGGGCAACGCCACGGCGCTGGCCTGTAGGGTTTTCGGTCGGGCAATTTCATTGCCACGATCCGGGCCTTTGCCGAGCAGCACGGCCAGGGCGATTTTGGCGCTTTGCAGGCGTTTCTCGGCGTCGATCAGGCTGGCTTCGGACGTGGCTTCCAGGCTTTCGGTTTGCTGGAACTGGTACTGGCTGTCGATCCCGGAACTCAGGCGACGCTGGCCCAGGTCGAGCATCTGCCGGGTCCGTTTGAGGTCGTCGCTCGCCAGGTCATACACGATATGCGCCTGACCCAAATTGTTGTAAGCGCGAGCGACATCGGCAGACAGGGTCAACTGCGCGGCCTGTTGATCGACTTCCGCTGCTCGGGCCTGGCCCAACGCGGCTTCCCAGGTGTCACGCTGACCGCCCCAGAGATCAAAGTTGTAATTGAAACTGGCACCGATACTGCGCACGGTGGCGTAAGTATCACCTTGCCCGGTTGGGTCTTGATACTTGGCCAGGCGCGAACGGCTGACACCGGCGCTGGCATCGAGCGTCGGCATCCGCGCGGCATCGGCTGCATCAGCGGCTGCGCTGGCCTGGTGAACGCGGGCATCGGCAATTTGCATGTCGGGGCTGTCGTGCAGGGCTTCGCGAATCAGACCGTCGAGCTGTGGGTCACCGAGGCTTTTCCACCAGTCGCTTTTCGGCCAAGCGGCGGATGACAGGGTCACGCCGTTGAGGGATTGGCCGGCCTTGAGGTTTTTCGCATCGAGGCTGACACCTTCGGTGGTCAGGCCGCTATAGCTGGCGCAACCGGCCAGGGTCATGGCCGCCAGCACCAGGCTCAGGCCGGCACGCAAGGTTGTACTGCTCATTTGTCACCTACCCGCAGCAGGGTGATCGAGTCACCGGCTGCCACCAAAATTTTTTTCAGGATCTGTTCCAGGGTGTCCAACTCTTGCGGCGTAATCGCACCTGCCAGTTCATTCATGGCGTCGGCGCCGATGTGCGGCAGGAGGTCGGCGAGCTTCAGGCCCTCTTCAGTCAGCACCAACTGAACCTGACGGCGGTCCGCCTCGGAGCGTTGGCGGGCGAGGAAGCCTTTCTGTTCCAGACGATCGAGCATTCGGGTCATCGAGCCGCTGTCCAGCGACAGGTGCCGGCACAGCTCGGCCGGCGTATCGACGCCGAACTGGGCCATGATGATCAGCACTTTGAACTGCGCGGAGGTGATGCCGTGGGGTTCCATGTGCGTGTCGATGAGCCGGTCCTTGAGCAACGCAGCACGCCCGAGCAGGAGACCGAGGTGGCAATTTTTGAATTCGTCTGGGGTGAAATGTTTCATCTGACCACCAATTAGCTGCCTAGGCAGAGAATGTATGTCGAGATATTACTGCTTAGGCAGCTAATGTCAACGAAATAGTTAGCCAGCTTTGTATTTAGGTAGTTAGTAGTGGGAGGAAGTTGCGTCTGATCGACGACCGCAGCGCACCCGTTCGCGAGCAGGCTCGCTCCCACAGAGGGATCACACCAAACCTGTGGGAGCGAGCCTGCTCGCGAAAAGGGGCGACTCGGTGTTGGAAGAAGACGGGACCTAGAAATCCCGCTTGTAGAAGATATCGAGCGAACTCGCCACGCCGCCAGCCGCTTCGAGGTAGACCTTCTTGCTCAGCTTGTAACGCAAGGCAATCGTGTTGGCCGGCTCAAACACCCCGACGCCATAACGCAAGCTCAGCTTCTCGGAGAGATTGCCGCTGGCCACCACGCTGGTCGTATTGCCACTGCCCTGGGTGTCGAGCTGGAAGTCCTGAATACCCAGCTCCTTGGCCAACCCGCTGGTCACCCCGGAGCTGCCCATCAAGCCCAACCCGAGCGCTGCCTGGGCAAGCATGTTGTTGTCTTCACCGTTACTGGCCAGCGGACGCCCCAGCACCAGATAGGACAACGCCTGTTCCTGGCTCATGGCCGGCTCGGAGAAGATCTGCGTGGTCGGCTGATCGGCACTGCCGCTCAGGCGAATACCGGCGATCACGTCGTCGGTCTGGCGAATCGCTTCAATGTCCAGATACGGCTGGTCGATGGGACCGGCAAACAACAGCCGCGCCTTGCGCACGGTCAGCCGTTGGCCGTAGGCCCGATAGCGCCCGTCGTTGAGCCAGAGTTCGCCGCGGGTGTCCATGTTGTCGCCGATGTGCACATGGCCTTGCAGGTTGGCGGTCAGGCCAAACCCGGCAAAGCTCAGTTTGTCGTCGCCGACCACCACCTCGACGTCCATCTTCATCGCCATCGGCGGTTTGCCCTCTTCGGTCTGTTGGCCGACGATCACCGTGTCACCGGAGACCTTGACCGTCGATGGCGGCAACTCGCGCACTGTAATTTCTCCCTTGGGCACCAGGACTTTGCCAGCGATGGCCAGTTCGTCGCCCTTCATCGAAATCTTCAGGTCCGGCGCCACTTCGAGCTTGGCGTACGGCTCGACGGTGACAGGTAATTGCGAGCCTTTGAGTGTCAGGTCCACCGCCAACGCCTGCCCCCAGGCGATGTTGCCGATCAAACTCCCCTGCCCGGCCTTGCCGCTTTTCCAGCCGCCGTTCAATTGCACGGTTTCGCCCGCGATCACGGCTTGAAGCTGCAAGGCTTGGAGCTCGATTGGCAGTTCTGGCCCGGACACCTCACCGTCGCTGAGCAGCAGATTGCCGTTGACCTGAGGTGCCATCAGCCCGCCAGAGATCGTGCCGCTGCCATTCAAACGGCCCGTGAGTTTCTCGACCATCGGCACAAACGGCCGCGCCACCGACACATCCAGCCCACTGAGACGGAACGAGCCGGTCAGCGGTTTGTTCTTCGGCAGCGGATTGATCTGCGCCTGCACACTCAATTCTCCGAGCTTGCCGCCGACGAAGTCGAGGTCCGTGTCGATGCGTTTGGGCGTGAGTTTGCTGGTGAGCTTCAGCGTCTGGTACGGGAAGTCCAGCCACTGATCCTTTTCCTTCATGCGCAAGGTGCCGCCGCTGGCATCGATGCTGATCTGGCCGTTCGGACCGCTGGCGGGCAGGTCCAGTTGCACGTCGGCATTGAGATTGCCCTTCCAGGCGAAATCCTTCGGCAACCACTGGGCCAGGCTATCGATCGGGAATTGCTTGAGGTGATAACGCAGCTTCGGCTCTGGCATCAAACGCTGGTCTTCACCGCACAGGCTGGCCGGGCCGGACGTCCAGCAATGCGCGCCGAAGTTGATCTTGCCGTCGGCCAACCGCTCCAGTTTCGCCGGCCCTTGCAGCTTCCAGTCCTGACCACCGGCCTGGATATCGCCGCTGGCCAAGCGCCCACGCCAATTGCCTTTATCCAGACTGCCATCGAGGCCGAGCGCCAGTGTCAGTTTCGGCCCTTGCAGGTCGAGGTTGAGTTTCTGGCTTTTGATATCGCCCTGGCCGCTGGCCGTCAGTGCGCCCACCGAGGTGTCGCCAGCCTGAATGCCGCTGCCCTTGAGGTCTATTTTCGCCCGTTGCGCGCTGTCGAGGGTCGCGTCAAGGTTCAAGCTTTGCAGGCGATTGTCTTCGAACGCCAGTTGCGTGCCTTGCAAATCGAGCCTGCCTTGCGGCGCCTTGAGCGTGCCAGCGACATCAACGCGACCATTGAGTTGACCGCGCAGTTGCGGCCAAAGCTGAGCCAGGCGCGGCAGCTTGATATCGATCTGGCCGGCGAGTTTCTGTTGCAGGCTGCCCTTGCCGGTGATGCTGTTGTCACCCAGTCGAATCTGCAGCGCGTTGAGGTTCCATTGCTCGCCACCACCCTCGGCCTTCGCCTGAATCACCGCCGGTTGGCCACGCAGTTTGCCTTTCAAATCGAGATCGGCAGTCAGGCTGAGCTTTTCATTTTTCATCTCGCCATGGCTGCGCACCGGTCCGGCGAGCGTGCCCGGCAACTCGGCGACCCAATACGCCGGGTTGATCGCGGACACATCGAGCGCGGTGTCCCAGGCGATGCCATCAGCGAATTGCAGGTTCAGATGCCCTTCGGCCTTGCCCTGCCCGGCTCCGAGCTGGATTTGTTGCAGGTAGATTTTCGTCAGGTCGCCGCTGAACGGGCTGCTCAGGCTGAACGCCCCGGCCGGGCCATCGAGTGCAGCGTTGAAGCTACCGAGGTATTTTCCGTCGGTGTAGGAGATGTCGCCATTTAAGCTGCGCAGCGCTACTTCCGGTTCGTTGATCAGCGGATAGAGGCGGTGCCACGGGAAGTCCAGCCAGTCGATTTTTACGTCGGCGCTCAGGCCTTTGCTCCAGTCGATTTGGCCGCTGAGCTTGAGGCTTTGTTTGTCGCTGGCGGTCAGGTCGAGGCCGGCGATCTGTGCGCCCTTGGCGTCGACCTTGCCTTGCAGTATCAGGGCGATAGGGCCTTGTTCCGCGGGCAATGTGGCGTTACCGAGGAGCTGGTAACCGTTTTTCAGGTCGCCGTCACCGGTGAGCTCAAGCTGATTGAGTTGCAGGGTGTCCGGTAAATCGGCGCTGGGCTTGAAGCCGTCGGCAGTGATCCGCACCTTGGCGGGCAGGTTGTCCACCAGCGGTTGCAGCTCGCCAGTCAGTTGGCCGTTCAAGTAACCGCTGCTGTCGGCTTTCAGGTGCAGGGTTTTCAGCAAGTCGCCGTCTACCTTCAGGGCCAACGCCCAAGGCTCAGCGCCCGGGGCCGGCAGGGTCAGTGTGCCTTGGACGTTGAGCGGCCAGTTGCCGTTGGGTTGCAGCAGGCCGGAGAGGTTCAGATTCAGCTCGTCACGTTGCAACTGCACGGCGTCGATCTGCACACCGTGTTCGGTCCAGTGCGCCGCCAGTTGCAAGCCTTTGAGTTCTTCGCTGCCGTTGAACAGCAAGCGGCCCACCTTGACCTCACCCAGCTCAATCGCCAAGGGCAATTTCAGGTTCGGAAGCGTCATCGGCGCAGTGCTTTTTTCTTCCGTGCCCGGCGCAAATTGCAGGCTGACCTGATCCGCCTGCAATTGCTCGATGCACAGGGTCCTGCGCGTCAGGCACAGCGGCGACCAGGCGAAAATCACGGTGCTCAGTTCAACCCGGCTACCGTCCTGCTGCCACAACAGATGGTCGGCGCTCCACTGCCCGCCTAACCGGCCCTGGAAATTCTCCACGGTCAAACCCGGCACGAAGCCCAGCGCCCAACGACTGCCCGCCGCTGTCCCCAAGACCGTGGACACGGCCAGGACGACCAGCATCAGCAGCGCCGGAATCGCCAGCAGCGCTATTTTCAAACCACGATTCAAAGCTCAGGCCCCATGGAAAAGTGCAGTCGGATGCCGCCGTCATCGTCCAACGCATGGGCCAGGTCGAGGCGTAGTGGCCCCACCGGGGACACCCAGCGCACGCCAATGCCGACGCCGGTCTTGAGGTTCGGCATTTCGAGTTTATTGAACGCGTTGCCCTGGTCGATGAAGGTCGCGACCCGCCATTTTTCGGCAATGGAATACTGGTACTCGACACTGCCGGTGACCATGTAGCGGCCCCCGATGCGATCGCCCTCAGAGTTTTCCGGGGACAGGCTCTGATAGTCATAACCGCGCACGCTCTGATCGCCACCGGCGAAAAAGCGCAGCGACGGCGGCACCGATGTGTAGCCGTTGGTGGCGCTGCCGCCAACCTGCACCCGAGCGAGGAAACGGTGTTTATCGAAGACCGTGGTCAAGCCTTTGACCAATGCAGTGCCGTACACCAGGTTGTTGTCCGAGCCCAGCCCTTCCTTGGCCACTTTGGTCGCAAATTCGAGGCGATAACCGTTATGGGGGTCGATGCGGTTGTCGCTTTTCAGGTAGGAATAGCTGACGCCAGGCATCAGCAAATTACTCAGGCCAGAATCATCGCCAAGGCGATATTCCTCGCGCTGCCATTTAAGCGACACCACCCGTTGCCAGCCGCTGGGCAACTTGCTGTGCCACTCGGGACCGAGGGTCAGCAGCTTGCTCAGGCTGTCCTTGTCGGCGATTTCCTCGTACTGATAGCCACCGGCGTAACGCAGCTTGTCGGTCAGGGGCGGATCCAGGGGAATGTCGTAGAAAACGCCGATGTTTTGCCGTGGCGCCGAGACTTCAGTCTCCAAGCCATAGCTATCACCTTGAGGGTTGACCCAGTGCCGGGTCCAGTTGGCCTTGATCCGGGGACCGACGTCAGTCGAATACCCCAGGCCGAGCCCCATGGTCCGCGGCTTGCGGGTTTCGAGCTTGACGTCCACCGGGATCACATCGTCCTTCGACGCGGTGGGTGCAGCGTCCACTCGCACGCCCTCGAAATAGCCGCTCGATTGCAGCGCCTGATTGAGCTCAGCGATCAATTCGGAGTCATAAGGCGCGCCCGCCTTGAACGGCACCATGCGCTGCAGCAAGTCTTCGTCGAAGGGCGTATCGCCTTCAAACTTGACCTTGCCGAGAGAATAACGCGGACCACTGTCGTAGATCAGCTCGATATCGGCGACGCCGGCTCGCGGGTCGACCGACAACTTTTGACTGGTAAAACGCCCACTGAAAAAGCCATAGCGCGACGCCTGATTCTGGATCAGCCGCTTGGCGTCTTCGTACTGGCCATGGTTAAGCACCGCACCGGTTTTCAGTGCATCGCTGTGGGGCACACGAAAGGATTTGAGGGAAGCGGCCGGCCCGTCGATGCGCACGGTGACGTTGCGCAAATGGATCGGTTCACCTGGGTCGATGGTGAGCACCAGGCGCGGCGTCTTGCCGCCCTTCACGTCTGTCTCGATCTGCGGCTGGTAATAACCCAAGGCCTGGGCGGCCTTGCGTGCCTGTTCTTCGGCGCCACGACTGAAGCGCAACAAGGCTTTTTCGTCACGATCGCCGAGGCTGCCGATATAGCCCTCTATATTGGCTTTCAGTTCATCGTTGGACGGTTTGACCCGCACATCCAATTCACTTTGGGCCAGCGCTGCGCAGCTGAAAATCAGCATCAGCACGCCGCTGGTATTTCTTCCTGGAAACTTCATAGGCGCGGATGCTATCACGAGCTTGGGAGCGTGATAGAGCCTGGCGTGCGCGGAAAGTTCGACCTCTACGCCGTTGCGGTTTGCAGCACCTGAGGATTGGCATGGAAAAACACATGCTCGCGTATCGGTCCTATGGCGACCTCACCGATTTCCTCATAGCCCTGACGCTTATAGAACTCCAGATAACGCGGATTCCCGGTGTCGAGGATCACGCCCTGAGAGTGTTCATCCACCGCACACCAGTTATGGACCGCTTGCAGCAGTTGCTCGCCGAAGTGCTTGCCCTGGAATTGCGGATGAATCCCCAGCAATGGCAGCACATGCACCGCATCGGACGGCACGCAGGCCGCCACAGCATCGTGATACTCGAGGTAGCGTCGGGTGCAGCGAAAACCGGTACTCAGTACCATGCGCAGACGCCAGGCCCAACTTTCGGTGATGCCCAACCGACGTTGCGGCGGTGCGATCAGCGCGATACCGATCAACCGATCGTTGACCAGCAGTCCGATGGCCGGCAGGTCCTGAAGAAAGTGTTGTTTGACCAGCTCACGCACGGTAGCGCGAACCCGCTGTTCATAACCGGGGCGTTCGGCTTCGAACAAGTAACCGAACGTCGGTTCGTGCCGGTAGGCCTGATACAGCAGGGACCGAGCTTCGCGGGAATAGCCGCTGTCGAGCATGTGAATATCGGCGATGACGGTCGAGGTTTCAGGCATTACGGAAGATCTCCCCTGGACGAGGCTCAAAAAGGCCCCGTTCTTATTGGTACGAGCCTATAAGCGACGACACAGTTCCTTACTGATCGAAATCAGTGGCGGTAGTGATGCCGCCATCGCGAGCAGGCTCGCTCCCACAAAGGTATAGACCAGACTGATCCCCTGTGGGAGCGAGCCTGCTCCGGGCGGCGATCCGACGAAGAGGCCCGGCCTGACGATAAAACGCTTACTGACAAACACGAATCCCCTCTCCCCGCACTGGCCCCGATCCTACAGGTCAGCTAGCATCGCCCTTTTGCCAGGACTGCCGACCATGAAGATCGTATCCTTCAACATCAACGGGCTGCGCGCTCGCCCCCATCAGCTGGCGGCGCTGATCGAAAAGCATCAACCCGACGTGATCGGCCTGCAGGAAACCAAGGTCCACGACGACCAATTTCCATTGGCCGAGGTTCAGGCACTGGGCTATCACGTGTATTTCCATGGGCAAAAAGGTCATTACGGCGTCGCACTGCTCTCGCGCCAGGAGCCGATTGACCTGCACAAAGGTTTTGTCACAGATGAAGAAGACGCCCAGCGGCGCTTTATCTGGGGCACTTTCGCTGACGCCAATGGTGTGCCGGTGACCATCATGAACGGCTATTTCCCACAAGGTGAAAGCCGCGACCACCCCACCAAATTCCCGGCCAAGGAACGTTTCTACAACGATCTGCAGCACTTGCTGGAAAGCCAGTTCAGCAACGATCAGCCGTTGGTGGTGATGGGGGATGTGAATATTTCCCCGGAAGACTGTGACATCGGCATCGGCCCGGACAACATGAAGCGCTGGCTGAAAACCGGCAAATGCAGCTTCCTGCCGGAGGAACGCGAGTGGATGGCTCGTTTGAAGAATTGGGGCCTGGTGGACAGCTTCCGTCACTTGAACCCGGAGGTGGCCGACCGTTTCAGCTGGTTCGATTACCGTAGCCGTGGGTTTGAGGATGAACCCAAGCGTGGGCTGCGAATCGACGTGATCATGGCGTCCCATGGCCTGCTGCCGCGGGTGAAGGATGCGGGCGTGGATTACGAACTGCGCGGGATGGAGAAACCCTCGGATCATGCGCCGATCTGGCTTGAGCTGAGCTGATTCCTGTAGGAGCGAGCTCGCTCGCGAAGGTGTGTCAGCTACCTGGGTGTCGACTGACACACCATCGTCGGAACGCCGCCCGGAGCAAGCTCGCTCCTACAGTGTTGGTAACTGTCATCTTTCGGAAACCTTACTGACTTATTCTCCCGGCACTTCCTTTGGCTTATAAGGTGCCGGCATGACGCTGCGTGTGTTATTCCTGTTGATGCTGGGCGCCTGGCTGCCAATGACCGCTACTGCCGGCGTTTTACCGACGCCCGACCAGGGCCCGGTGCTGCGAATCCAGGGTTCCAACACCATCGGCGCGGCGTTGGGTCCGGCACTGGTCGAGGGCTTATTGCGTGAACAGGGCCTGCTCAAGGTTCACAGCGAAACGCCGGAGACCGCCAACGAACTGCGCGTCGTCGGTGAAACGGTTCAGGGGCGGCGCGTCGTGGTGGACATTGCGGCTCACGGTTCCAGCACCGGATTCACGGCACTGAAAACCGGCACGGCCGATCTTGCCGCGTCGTCGCGTCCGATCAAGGACCGCGAACGGGTGGACCTCAAGCCCTTGGGCGATCTGAAGAGTTCCGCTGCCGAGCAGGTCATCGCCATTGATGGGCTGGCGATCATCCTTCATCCACAAAACCCACTCAATCAACTCACTACTGAGCAACTGGCGCAAATATTCAGTGGCGAGGCCAAGACCTGGGAAGCACTCGGCGGCACCGGTGGGCCAATTCACCTGTATGCGCGGGATGACCAATCCGGTACCTACGACACGTTTAAAGAATTGGTCCTCAACGGTCATGGGAAAACCCTGAGTGGCGCCGCGAAACGCTTCGAATCCAGCGAGCAATTGTCCGACGCGGTCAGTCTCGACCCACACGGTATCGGCTTCATCGGCCTGCCTTACGTGCGGGAGGCCAAAGCCGTCGCGATTGTCGATGGTCAATCCCAGGCCATGTTGCCGCTCAACAGCCTGATCGCCACGGAGGACTATCCGTTGTCGCGCCGGCTATTCTTTTACCTGCCGCCTAACGGGAAAAATCCCTGGGCCCAAGCGCTGGTGGCATTTGCCCAGAGCAGCAAGGGTCAGGCCATCGTCGCCGCCAATGGTTTTATCGCACAGACCGTCCAGGCCATGACCGTCACGCCGAATGCGTTGATGCCCGAAGGCTATCAGGCGCTCGGTCGCCATGCCCAACGGCTGTCGGTGAATTTCCGGTTCGAGGAAGGCAGCGCGACCCTGGACAACAAGGCCCGGCAGGACCTGTCACGGGTACTGGACTATATAAAGCAGCGCGACAAAACCAATCGGCAGGTGACGCTGGTGGGGTTTGGCGATGCCAAGAGTGACCCGGCACGCGCTGATCTGTTGTCAAAATTGCGGGCGATGGCGGTACGGCGGGAACTGGTGAAAAGCGGTGTGGTGTTTCGCGAAATTCGCGGCTTTGGCGCCGAGATGCCGGTGGCCGCCAACAGCGCGGATGAGGGGCGGATCAAGAATCGGCGGGTTGAGGTATGGGTTTACTGACGGCTTGACGGCTTGTAGCAGCTGTCGAGCTTGCGAGGCTGCGTTCGGCGGCGAAGCCGTCGTAAACCCTACACACGCGATTTACCTGAAAGACCACATCGCCCGATTTCACGACGGCTTCGCCGCCGAACGCAGCCTCGCAAGCTCGACAGCTGCTACTCGGGACGAATCAGCCGAGCAGTTTTTCCAGTTGCGCCGTGGTGTCCACCGCGCCCATGGTCTTGGCGGCATCCAGTGCCGAGATGCCATTGGCATCCTTGGCTTTCGGATCGGCGCCCTTGCTGATCAGGTAGTCGACGATTTCGACGCGGTTGAACATCGCCGCCATCATCAGCGCAGTGCGGCCGTCAAAGGACGAACCTTCCACTTGCGCACCACCTTCAACCAATGCGGTGACGACTGCCAGGTCGCCCTTGAACGCCGCGCCGGCAATCGGGCTCTGACCGTTGTCGTTGCGGATTTCCGGGTCAGCCTTGTGCTCCAGCAGGACTTTCACGGTGTCCACATGACCGTGGTAGGCGGCCAGCATCAGCAGCGTGTCGCCCTTGTGGTTGCGCAGGTTAGGCGGCAAGCCCTTGGTCAGCAGCGCAGCCATCATGGCCGCATCGCCCTCGCGCGCCTTGTTGAATACCTGTTCGGCAAATTCAGCGGCTTCTTCGGGGGTCATCTGGCGGCTTTGGTCTGACATTGAAGCACTCCACGTTCAGTTATTCGCAAAGCCGACAGTTTCCCGAGCAGCCCCGAGACTGTCACTTCTTTTTTCTCATGCACGACCATAGCCACATTCAATAGCGGTACTGGCCGCCCTGAATCTGTGCCAGCAGCTGTTCGGTGACTCGCACGTAAGTGTCGGTGCCCGGCAGCCAGGCGTAGATCGGATCATCACCGGTTTTGCCGGGATCGAAGGCTTCATTCTTGAGCCGGGTTTTCTGGTATTTAAACGTCCCGGTGGTCTCCATTTTCACTTTCACCCGCAGGAACAGTGGCACCGCATAGGCAGGCAATTGCTGGCGGGCAAAAGCCAGCAGCTCGCTGAAATCCAGGGTCGCCAAGGATTCGGCCGGCGTGATCGCCGCCATCCCGGCACGCCCGTTGGTGTTCTGAATCTCGACGCCGTAGGCCACGGCTTCGGAAATAGTCGGGTATTTAAGGAGGGTGTTCTCGACCTCGGTGGTCGAGACGTTTTCGCCCTTCCAGCGGTAGGTGTCACCCAAACGATCGACGAACCGGGCATGACCAAAACCGATGTTGCGCAGCAAATCACCGGTATTGAAGTACCGATCGCCCTTCACGAAGACGTCGTGGAGCACCACGGCTTCAGTCTTCTGCGGATCGGTGTAACCGTCGAGTGGCGCCTTGTCGTCGATTTTCGCCAGCAACAGCCCCCGCTCACCCTTGGCAACTTTGCGCATGAAACCTGTTGCGTCACGCGTCGGCGCACCGCTGTCGTGGTCGTACGCCGCCAGCTCCCAGGACATCAGCGAAAAACCGACGGTGTTGTCGAAGTTGAGAATGTTGCTGAAGCCAATATTGCCGTCGCTGGCGGCGTACAGCTCGCAGATGTGATTCACGCCAAAACGTCTCTTGAACTCGCCCCACGCGCCCGGGCGCAAGCCGTTGCCGATCATCTTCTTCACGCCGTGTTGCCTGTCGTTGGTGCCGGACGGTTGATCCACCAGGTAGCGGCACAATTCGCCGACGTAGCCAATGGTGGTCGCGCGGTAATGGCGCACGTCGCTCCAGAATTGACTGGCGCTGAACTTGCGGCGAATGGCAAACCCGCAGGCGCCGCTGATGGCCGACCCCCAGCACACGCATAGTCCGGTGGCGTGATAGAGCGGCAACGTGCAATAGATGACATCCGTCGGGCGCATATCCAGCGCGATCATCCCGAAACTCACGTAACTGCGCATCCAGCGACCGTGTTTGAACACACCGGCCTTGGGCAAACCGGTGGTACCCGAGGTGTAGAGATAGAAACAAGGGTCGTCGAAGAACACCTGCCGGCTGCTGGCGGGGTTATCATCGCAACCGTCGGCGCAGGCGGTCATCAGGTTGATGAAACCGTCGGGCGCAATGCCCGGATGGTTGTAGGTATTTTGATCGGCAACAAACCAGGTGCGCGTCGCCTCGATTGCCACCCGCTCGCGGATGGCTGAATACGCCGGGACCAGCTCTTCGCCCACAACAATCGCCGCTGGCACCACCAGGTTCAGGCTATGTGCCAGGGTATCGCGCGCCTGCGCAGTGTTGAGCAAGGCGCTGATTGCACCGACCTTGGCCACCGCCAGAATCGTTACCAACAGTTCCGGGCGGTTCTCGATGAAGACCGCCACCACGTCGCCCTTGCCAATGCCTTGGGCAATCAGGTGATGGGCCATGCGATTGGCCCACTGGTTAACCTGTGAATACGTGAGCACCACCTCCCCCTGCATCAAGGCCGGGCCATCGGGATTGCGCAAGGTCGCCTGCTCGAAGCTCCAGCCGAGACCACACGTTTGGATCGGGTCCTTGACGTTGGCGACTTTCATGCCCTTCACCAATCGGGGTATGGCGTTGGCAATGGAAGGCAGCTTGCGGAGCATCATGCCCCAGGTAATCGTGTCGCTCATTGATGTTCCCGTTGAATATTCTTATTGTCGGGCGGCGTTGATTGACCCCGAAAATACGTCAGCGGTTCTTGAGCTGTACACGCGGTTTTTGAAATGTTTTGTATCCGCGACCGATGCGCTGGACAGGGGGAGCATTGGCCGGGCAATTGGTTCAATCCAATTGCCGCCGACCTCGCAAAATGCAGGATGCACGATGGCCATTCATGCAGATTGCACGAAGGCGAAAAACGACATAAATATTAACTTATTGATTTATAACGACTTTATTATTTTTAAATGCTGGCACAAAGGCTGCAATTACCTCTCCATGCTTGCCATTCAAGCGCTAACGGAGCTGATAGACATGAGCCTGATCCAGGAAAAATTTTCTTCTTTGTTCTCTAACTTCGACGTGACCATCCAGGCACGACCTGACGGTGGCATCTTGCTGACCTTGAGTAACGCCGATGGCAAAGTGTTCAAACGCTCGATTTCCTACCAGCAATTACATGCCGGTGACCAGCTGTCGTGGGTGATCAGCGCCATTCGTCGCGACATTGCCGAACATGCCAGTGAGCTGCCACAGATCTGCATGCTGCAAAGTCAGCAACGGTTTGCCCTGCCGTCGTATCACTCGGCGTAAAACACTTGTGGGAGCGAGCCTGCTCGCGATGGTGTGTCAGCTACGTATCCATCGACTGACACTCCATCGCGAGCAGGCTCGCTCCCACAGGGTTTGTGCTTCGACGGTTAAAATGTGGTGGGACTGATCCGGGCAAAACTGTCCACGGTGACATGCCCCGCCAGTTCACCGCCCTCCCGGGCCAGCCCGCACGTCGCCATCCCGGCCACGCGCGCCGCGTCCAGCTCCTCGACGATGTCAGACAGAAATAGAATCTGCGATGCCTCAAGGCCAATGGCCTGAGTGATGCGCGTGTAAGACTGCGCTTCACGCTTGGGCCCGGACGTGGTGTCGAAATAGCCGCTGAACAGAGGCGACAAGTCACCGGCCTCCGAGCAGCCGAAAATCAGCCGTTGGGCCTGAATCGAACCCGAGGAATAAACAAACAGCGTGTAGCCTTCCTGGTGCCAGCGCTTCAGCGCTTCAACGGCATCCGGATAAACATGACCTTTCAACTGGCCGGCCTGATAACCCTGCTCCCAGACCATGCCCTGCAACGCCTTGAGCGGCGTGGCTTTACGGTCTTCGGCAATCCAGCTCAACAAGACTTCGATGACACGTTCAACGTCGGCGTCCGGTTCGTTATTGTCCCGGCGTACGGCGGCCAGTTGCTCGGCCACATCAGCGCGCGCGGCGTGCTGTCGAACGAACGCTGGAAGATGCTTGGCGGCGTAGGGAAACAGCACGTCGAACACAAAACTCACCGCGCTGGTGGTGCCTTCAATGTCGGTGAGAATCGCTTTGATCGGCATCGGCTCAGTCCTCAAGACGCGGGAATTGGCTAGCGATGTCTTCGCCGGTGAAATTGGCCACCCAGCCTTCCGCGTTGTTGAACAGGCGAATCGCGACGAAATGCGGATGCTCGCCCATGTCGAACCAGTGTTTGGTGCCGGCCGGGACCGAGATCAGGTCGTTCTTTTCACAGAGCACGGCGTAGACGTAATCGTCGATGTGCAGGGTGAACAAGCCACGACCCGCAACGAAAAACCGTACTTCGTCTTCGCCATGGCGATGTTCATCGAGGAACTTGGCGCGCAGCTCGGCTTTTTGCGGGTGATCGCTGTTCAGGCTGATGACATCCACGGTGATGTAACCGCGCTCGGTCATCAGTTGGTCGATCTGCTCCTGGTAGGCGCTGATCACTTCTTCCTGGCTGGCGCCCGGCTGAATCTTCGCGGCGGCTTGCCAGCGGTCGAAGCGCACACCCTGCTCGGCCAGGGTCGAGGCGATATCCTCGAAATGGGTCAGCACCTTGTTCGGAATGTCAGGGCTTGAGACATGGTAAACGGACAGGCTGCTCATCAGGGCAACTCCTTAGCGGTTCATGCTTTACAGTTCAAGAGCGAGCGCGTCTTCAACTCGCACTCGAACAAAAATTCAAAGGCCTCGATCTGCCGCAAGGCATCGCTCATGCGCGCGCCCCAGGTATAGAGGCCGTGGCCACGAATCAGGTAGCCAACGCAATCGTGGTGGATGTCCAGCCAAGGCTGCACCTTGGCGGCGAGGCGCGCAATGTTCTGGTCGTTGTCGAAAATCGGCACGCGCACCCGGGATTCGTGGGTCGAGATGCCGCTGAAGGCTTTTTGCAGTTCATAGTCTTCGAAATCGATGAAGTCTTGTGGCGTCAGGCGCGACAACACCGTGGCGTTCACCGAATGGGTATGCAGCACCGCGCCGATCTCCGGCCGCCAGCGGTAGAGCTGGGTGTGCAGCAGGGTTTCGGCTGACGGCTTTTTGCCTGGTTCCAGGCTGTTACCCGACAGGTCGGTGGCCAGCACATCGTCGATGCGCAACTCGCCTTTATGCTTGCCGGAAACCGTCAGCAAGGCTTTGCTCGGCGACAGGCGCGCTGAATAGTTGCTACTGGTGGCCGGCGACCAGCCGCGGCCATACAGAAAACGCCCGGCATCGATGATTTCCTGGGCGAGGTGTTCACGGGTAAGGCTCATGGCCTGTCCTCTTGCAGTCGTGTTGCAATGATAACGGCAGCCGCCAGGGCTGCGAGGCTGGCAATACTAAAGGTCAACGTGGGCCCGAGGGCGTTCCAGCTGTAGCCTGAATATAACGCGCCGAGTGCGCCGCCAGCGCCGGCGAGTGCAGCGTATAACGCCTGGCCTTGCCCTTGCTGGCGTGCGCCGAAGCTACGTTGCACGAACTGGATGGCAGCGGCGTGAAAACTGCCGAAGGTAGCTGCGTGCAGCACCTGGGCGAACAGCAGCACCCACAAGAATTCGGCGAACGAACCGAGCAACAGCCAACGCAGCGCTGCCAGCAGGAAACTCGCCAGCAGCACCCGGCGCACGGAGACGCGCGGGAGGATCCTGCTCATCGCCAGAAACATCAGGACTTCGGCCACCACACCGACCGCCCAGAGCATGCCGATCAACCCACGGCTATAACCCAATCGCTCAAGGTGCAGCGTCAGAAAGGTGTAATACGGTCCGTGACTCATCTGCATCAGCGCCACGCAACCATAGAACGCCAGGACGCCGGGGCTGCGCAATTGCTTGAAAAACCCCTCCCCCATTATGCGATTGCCTTGGGCCGGCTGAGCATTGGGCACCCACAGGCTGCTGACCACAATACCGGCCATGATCAGCACCAGCGCCACCGGGTAGACATCAAGGCTGAGCCATTCGAATAACCGACCCAGCGCGACCACGGTGATGATGAAACCGATGGAGCCCCACAAGCGAATCTGACTGTAGCGCTGCGTCTGGCCGTTCAAATGCGCCAACGTGATGACTTCGAACTGCGGCAACACGGCGTGCCAGAAAAAAGCGTGCAAGGCCATGACCATCGCCAGCCAGGCGTAGGTTTTGCTGACGAAAATCAGCGAGAACGTCAGCAAGGTGCACACGGCGCCGAACCGTACGATGGCCAGCCGCCGGCCGGTGTAGTCGCCGAGCCAGCCCCAGATGTTCGGCGCGACGCAGCGCATCAGCATCGGGATCGCCACCAGCTCGCCGATCCGCGCACTGGAAAAGCCCAGGTGATCGAAGTACAGCGCCAGAAACGGCGCTGTCGAACCGAGCAAGGCGAAATAGAACAGATAGAAACTGGAGAGCCGCCAGTACGGGAGCGCCGCCATCGTCGTCAGACCGCAGCGGCTGTGAGGCTCTGTACGAAAACTGCCTGCGCGACGATCATGCTGCGTTAAAAACAGGCTCGCAAGGCTCATGTAGATTCCTACACTCCGCTTGCTCGCCTGTTTTTGCCTTGCCTGATCGCCGCTCGGCGAGTTTTCGTACACACCCTACATCAGCCATTAAAGCTGACCCAGCACCGGGGTGCTGACCCGCACATCGGCGTTCTGCCCGCGATGACGCAGCAAGTGATCCATCAACACGATGGCCATCATCGCTTCGGCAATCGGCGTGGCGCGGATGCCGACGCACGGGTCATGACGCCCCTTGGTAACGACCTCCACCGGGTTGCCATGGATGTCGATGGAACGGCCCGGCGTGGTAATGCTCGATGTCGGCTTCAGCGCCAGATGCGCAACAATCGGTTGGCCGGAGGAAATTCCGCCCAAAATGCCACCAGCGTTGTTGCTGAGGAAACCTTCCGGGGTCATTTCATCACGGTGTTCGGTGCCGCGCTGGGCAACGCTGGCGAAACCGGCGCCGATTTCTACGCCCTTGACCGCGTTGATGCTCATCAGCGCATGGGCCAGCTCAGCGTCGAGACGGTCGAAGATCGGCTCGCCAAGGCCAGGCATCACGCCTTCAGCCACTACGGTGATTTTCGCACCGACCGAATCCTGGTCGCGGCGCAGCTGGTCCATATAGGCTTCCAGCTCTGGCACCTTGTCCGGATCAGGGCTGAAGAACGCGTTCTCTTCCACCGAATCCCAGGTTTTGAACGGGATTTCGATCGGGCCGAGCTGGCTCATGTAGCCACGGATGACAATGCCCTGGGTGGCCAGGTATTTCTTCGCAATCGCCCCGGCCGCCACGCGCATGGCGGTTTCCCGGGCCGAACTGCGACCGCCACCGCGGTAATCGCGTTCGCCGTACTTGTGGTGGTAGGTGTAATCGGCGTGGGCCGGGCGGAACAGATCCTTGATCGCCGAGTAGTCCTTGGACTTCTGGTCAGTGTTGCGGATCAGCAGGCCAATGGAGCAACCGGTGGTGCGACCTTCAAACACGCCGGAGAGGATTTCGACTTCGTCGGCCTCCTGACGCTGGGTGGTGTGGCGACTGGTGCCGGGCTTGCGCCGATCCAGGTCGCGCTGCAGATCTTCCAGAGAGATCTCCAGGCCCGGCGGGCAGCCATCGACAATGGCGACCAACGCCGGACCATGGCTTTCGCCCGCGGTGGTGACAGTGAACAGCTTGCCGTAGGTATTGCCGGACATGCAGGACGCTCCGTGAAATGAACCTTAATACGTAATGCGCGCCAGTATACGCAGGCTACCCGACTAGTTCATCCTCGAACCTTATGGGTGCCCGCGAGTCCAACCGGCATCTTGTTCATGATGGCGTGATGATGCTGCGAATTCTAGCCTTGAGCCTTACCCTGTTTACCGGCTTTGTTCAGGCCACCGTCCTGCAACGGCCTATCACTTTAGACACCGGCACCGGCGAGCTTTTTGGCTCGTTGTTGCTGCCCAAGTCCGACAAGCCTGTGCCGGTTGTCCTGATTATTTCTGGCTCCGGTCCTACGGATCGCGACGGAAACAACCCGGATGGCGGACGCAACGACAGCCTCAAACGGCTGGCCTGGGTGCTGGCCAACCACAACATCGCCAGCGTGCGCTACGACAAACGCGGCGTGGCGGCGAGCCTTGCCGCCACACCGGATGAACGCAACCTGACCGTGGAGGCTTACGTCGCCGACGCCGAGGCGTGGGGCCAGAAACTCAAATCCGATCCGCGCTTTGGCAAGCTGATTCTGCTGGGGCACAGCGAAGGCGCCTTGATTGCCACCCTCGCGGCGCCAAGCCTCGATGCCGCGGCGGTGATTTCGATGTCCGGCAGCGCCCGGCCGGTCGATCAAGTGCTGCGCCAGCAATTGAGCAATCGCCTGCCGCCGCCACTGATGCTGCGCAGCAACGAGTTGCTCGATAGCCTCAAGGCCGGCCACACCGATGACAACGTCCCGCCGCAATTGCAGGGGATTTTCCGCCCCACTGTGCAACCGTACCTGATTTCGCTGTTCCGCCAGGACCCGGCGGCGGCGTTCGCCAAATTGAAAATGCCAGCGCTGATCATTCAGGGGAGCAATGACATTCAGGTCGGCGTCGGTGATGCGAAGATGCTCAAGGATGCCAAACCGGACGCCGAACTGGCACTGATCCAAGGCATGAACCATGTCATGCGCATCGTGCCCAACGACTTTAAACAGCAGTTGGCCTCCTATAAAGATCCGCAATTGCCGCTGGCGGCGGAGCTGGGCACGCGAATCCTCGGGTTTATTGACGCTCTTCGCGCCAGTTAAGCGCTGTTTGCCCTCCAGTCCTGAAAAAAACGGCCGATAAGCCTTTATCACCAGCGCTATGGCTGGCGGCAACAGAGCTTGGACAGGATCTCGCCGTTATGACCGATACCCAGACTTCACCCGACACCACCGCTGAAAAAGACGCACCGCCAGCGGCCGAGCTGCCATGGGCGGACGTCCACGTCGAGCACCACAAGATGCTCCGTTTGGCGCCATTGCAGACCGACCGTAACACCGGTGGGCGCCCCTTGCGCTTTGTCGAGTTCGGTTACGCCGAACGCAACAGCAAGGAACGCAGCCTGATGCGCATGAGCATTTCGCTGCCCGGCCAGCGCGTGCGCAAAGAACAGAACCATCTGGACGTGTGGGTCGATCACGCCACCAAACGCGTGCATTTCGGGCCTGACAGCGGTCTGCAGATCGAACCATTGAACCGAGGCATCGGCCGTTTCATGGCCGCGCACGGCATTAGCTGGGCGAAGAAGCGATGGTCCGGTTATGCCGTCGATGGCTCCGACCTCAATAACAAAGATGCGCTGAATGAAGACACCCGCCTACGCCGCGACCACTTTCTAAAGGCGCATGGTTTTGAGGTGATATATGCCGATGTCCAGCATTTGAAGGGCAGCGTCAAAGAAGCGCAGGTCGGCGACCTGCTGGCTGAATGGAACACCGAAAAATTGCAGGTGGTGGAGATTCTGGAGGCGGCGCAGATGCTCCAGCAAGCCGAGCAGAATCTGGCCGAACAGGAAGTGAACCTGAAGAAACACGAAGAGAAAGTCAGCAAGTACAAGCGTGAAGACGCCGGCCTGCGCTTTACCATCACCTGCCTGGTGTCGTTTGCAGTGTTCCAGGCGGGGTTGTTGATCTGGATTGCTACGCACCGTTAACGGTTTTTTTGTAGGAGCGAGCTTGCTCGCGATGGACGTTAACGATAACGCGTGTTTTCTGGATAAACACGTCGCCTTCAGGTCTATCGCGAGCAAGCTCGCTCCTACAAGGGATAGGGTCAGACGTGAGAAGCGAACAGCGCCTGATGATCGCGGCACTGTTGCGCCGTCAACATGAATACGCCGTGCCCGCCGCGCTCGAAATCGAGCCACGCGAAGTCGACCTCCGGGTACAACGACTCGACGTGTACCTGGCTGTTGCCCACTTCAACGATCAGCAAGCCCTTCTCGGTCAAGTGATCTGCCGCTTCGGCCAGCATGCGTCGTACCAGGTTCAAACCATCCTCGCCACAGGCCAGGCCCAGCTCCGGCTCGTGCTGGTATTCGTCCGGCATGTCGGCGAAATCTTCTGCGTCGACGTAAGGCGGGTTCGACACGATCAGGTCGAAACGCTGACCCGGCAACCCATCGAAACCATCGCCCTGCACCGTGTACACCCGCTCATCGACGCCATGGCGCTCGATGTTCTGATTGGCCACTTCCAGCGCTTCGAATGAGAGGTCGGCCAGCACCACTTCAGCGTTCTGGAACTCGTAGGCACAGGCGATCCCAATGCAACCGGAACCCGTGCACAGGTCGAGAATCCGCGCAGGCTCGGCGCCCAGCCACGGTTCGAAGCGCTTTTCAATCAGCTCGCCAATCGGGGAACGGGGGATCAATACGCGTTCGTCGACGATGAACGACATGCCACAGAACCACGCTTCACCCAACAAGTACGCGGTGGGAATGCGTTCTTCGATGCGTCGTTTGAGCAGGCGTTGCAGTTTCACCAGCTCGTCTTCTTCCAGACTGCAGTCGAGGTAACTGTCGGCAATTTCCCACGGCAGGTGCAAGGCACCCAACACCAGTTGACGGGCTTCGTCCCAGGCATTGTCGGCCCCATGGCCGAAAAACAGATCCTCCCCATGGAAGCGGCTGACGGCCCAACGGATATGGTCACGCAGGGTACGAAGTCGGGAAGTGATCACAGCGGCAAACTCCAGAAAAAACGACTGGCGATTCTACCAGCCAATCGGCGCCACGACGACGCGTGAAAAACACCGACCCGGATGTAGGACTAATCTATTTATTTGGCTGGCTATTGAACAAAACGTGCATCTTGACAAGGCTGCAAGCCAGTAACGACGGCGTCTACGATGGTAGCGATTCACAGAAGCGCTCAGCCAGAGGACAATGTCGCAAAAGCCCCACCCGAAGGAGCCCCAGAATGTCCGTTCCAAAAACGATGTTTCAACTCAGCGGCCGCGGTTACGCTGCAGCCAATCTGAGCCATGCGACCCTTGTGATGATCGATGCCCAGAAAGAATACCTCAGTGGCCCTCTGGCCCTGAGCGGCATGGATGCTGCCGTCGCGAACATCAAGCACCTGTTGGCCGCCGCCCGTGCCGCCGGTCGGCCGATCGTCCATGTGCGCCACCTCGGCACCGTCGGTGGGCTGTTCGATCCACAGGGCGAACGGGGTGAGTTCATCCCGGGCCTGGAGCCACAAGACAACGAAACAATCATTGGCAAATTGCTGCCGAGTGCTTTTCACGGCACCCAGCTTGAAAAACGCCTGCAGGACCTCGGCGCCCTTGACCTGATCATCTGCGGTTTCATGAGCCATTCCAGCGTCAGCACCACGGTGCGTGCCGCGAAGAACCTGGGCTTTCGTTGCACTCTGGTGGAAGATGCCTGCGCCACCCGCGACCTGCCTTACAAGGGCGGCGTCCTGAGCGCCGAGCATGTTCAACAGACCGAAATGGCGATCATGGCGGACAACTTCGCCACCCTCGCCCTGACCCGAGATCTGATTTAATCGACATTTGATGAGCGGTCCATGCCGCCGCTCATCCGCAAAAGTCTATCATTTACTGTAATTGTCTTAGCCTCAGGAACATCCCGGTCAACTCCCGGTCGAAGGGCCGATACCTATTGAGGAAGGTCGGAATGAAGTTATCCGATGGTTTTGACGCTCGCCGCTTACGGCCCAAAGGCCAACGCAACTGGCGTTTTCGTTTCGGCGCGGCGTTCGCTGCCTTGCTGGCAATGTGCGGTGTGTTGCTCGCACTGGCCGGTGCTGCCAGCCTGCTCGGTCACCCACCCGCCCTGAGCGAGTTGAACGCCAGCCCGGTCGGCTCGGCCGTGATTCTGGCGATTGGCCTGTTCGTGCTGTACATCGGCGTGTGGTTGTGGCGGCGTTGCCGTCGCCGCTCGCGTCAGTCGCGGGAGCTGAACATGTCCCCGCACCTGATGAAAAAACACGATTGAATTGAAGGCCCGCCTATTTGGCGGGCCCAATTGTTATGGATGACGCCTCGACTTGGGTAAACTGGCCGCCCTTCGCGGAGGCTGACATGCAAGACGACGATTTTTCCCTGTTCAAAAGTGCGATCCAAGGCGTCAAGCCGATCAAGCACGATCGCGCCGAAACCGGCAAACCCAAAGCTGACCGCGCGCACATCGCCAAGCTGCGCCAGGCTGCTACCGTGCGTAACGATGCCACGACTGTTGACGGGCTGTCCGATCAGTTCGTCATCGACGTCGGTCCGGAAGACGAACTGATGTGGGCGCGTGACGGTGTGCAGGAAAGCCAGATGCGCAAGCTCAAGATCGGGCAGATTCCGTTCGAAGGCAGCCTCGACCTGCATGGCATGAGCGTGGAAAAGGCCCGGGAAACCCTTTGGGCGTTCCTGGCCGAAGCGACCAAATTCGAAATCCGCTGCGTACGCGTCACCCATGGCAAAGCCGTGCGTCTGGACGGCAAGCGCCCGATGATCAAAAGCCACGTCAACACCTGGCTGCGTCAGCACTCACAGGTATTGGGCTTCACCTCGTGCCAAGCGAAACACGGCGGCGCCGGAGCGGTTTATGTGATGCTCAAACGGACCATGATGGAAGGCCGCGACGAGTAACGTAGCCGTGACTGGCGGCAGCGATACTGCTCGACCTGCCTGGATCAAGCGACATCGACTTCACCCTGCCCGTCCGTGATTAAGCCCGGTAGTCCACTGCGGTTCTCCTAAACACTAAGACCGGTGGTATTCCTGACCGTTACCACCATAGTAGTGACCATTCCCATTTCCGTGACCACCATCATGGTCATGCCAATACGGCCAACAGCCACCGAGCAACAAGGTGGCAGACACCAACAAAATTAATACAGTTGTGCGTTTCATTTGATCATCTCCGGGCAGGCAAAGCCTGACGTTGTAATCGTTTGATTACCCCTGAATTTAGAAGGTTCAAGCCGACTGACTGCGTGGGTTCTTTTCAGGCCCGAATCAAATTTATTGACCACTTTTTCATACTGGTAACCGGATCAGACTCTGTTGCTGTCCGCCAGAACCGTCAGGCAATGAATCGCCGAACAGGGCCTGACCACGGGAATGGTCAGCCTTGAATATGCCGACGAGGCAACGGCCGATCGTTAATTAGAATCTGGTGACCCGGATTGCAGCTACGGGGAGCCGGAAAAGCCAGAAGGTGATGACTTTCAGCAGGTCAGGGTGACCGACAAACACTTCCAGGTCGCGCGTACTGATTTGGGTATTCGCGCCCGCCGGCAATACAACTGCCGTCACACATACGCTACCATGTGCCTCATGTCGGGGATGAACCCTGCGTTTATTGCCATTCAGCTCGGTCATAGCGTTCAGATGTTGCTATCGACCTGCACCCGAGGGATCAGCGCCAGCACCGATTGGAGCGAACCCGGGAAGTTTGAAAAGAGCTTGATTGGTACACAATTGGTACAGACAGAAACAGTACCCCTCTGAAACCCTTATGGAATCAGCCCCTGTGACACTGGAACAGAATTACACCGCGATTCTCGGCCAACTGGGCGAGGACGTCTCCCGCGAGGGCCTGCTCGACACGCCAAAGCGTGCCGCCAAGGCCATGCAGTACCTCTGCCGCGGCTATGAACAAACACTGGAAGAAGTCACCAATGGTGCCTTGTTCAGCTCCGACAACAGTGAAATGGTGCTGGTCAAGGACATCGAGTTGTACTCCTTGTGCGAACACCATTTGCTGCCGTTCATTGGCAGGGCTCATGTCGCCTATATCCCGAGCGGCAAAGTGCTGGGGCTGTCGAAGGTCGCGCGAATCGTCGATATGTACGCCCGCCGTCTGCAGATCCAGGAAAACCTCAGCCGCCAGATCGCCGACGCGGTCCAGCAAGTCACCGGCGCCCTGGGCGTTGCAGTGGTGATCGAGGCCAAGCACATGTGCATGATGATGCGCGGTGTGGAGAAACAGAATTCGTCGATGATCACCTCTGTGATGCTCGGCGAGTTCCGCGAAAACGCGGCGACCCGCAGCGAGTTTCTCAGCCTGATCAAGTAATTGGCAGCACGAAGAGAACCGGCATTCATCGCCGGTTTTTTTTCGTCCGCGAAAATCAGGTAAGCTGCGCGCCTTCTTTCGCCCCGTGAGGCTTATACCGTGTTCGTTAAAGCGCTTCGTATCGGCCTTGGCCAACTGATCATCTTCATCGACTTCATCACCCGCCCGGGCAAGAAAAAGCGCCCTGCCGCCGCTCAGGCGCAGGTCGAAACGGCCGCCAAGGGCCTGACCCTGTATCAATTTCACGCCTGCCCGTTCTGCGTGAAAACCCGCCGCACCCTGCGCCGCCTGAATGTGCCGGTGGCATTGCGCGATGCGAAAAACAACGAACAGGGTCGCCAGACCCTGCTGGAGCAAGGCGGCAAGATCAAAGTGCCGTGCCTGCGCATCGAAGAAAACGGCCAGACCACCTGGATGTATGAGTCCAAGGTGATCATTGATTATCTGGACAAGCGTTTCGCTGCAGCCTGATGGTTTTGTGGTGCTCTGAGCGACGCCTTCGCGAGCAGGCTCGCTCCCACATGTGGGAGTGAGCCTGCTCGCGAAGAGGCCAGACCAGACACCACAAATTTCAGACAAAAATAAACCGGCCCATGCGCCGGTTTATTTGTTTTTACCCTCCCCCCAGGCTGCTTCTGCCCTGCGATATATCCCTATTGCCAAACTTTTCGTCCACAAAACAAAAAACATTATTTGCATTATTTGTATACAAAAGCATAATCCACTTCGTGCGAGTTTCTGACCAACCGGTCAACAAATTCGCAAGTGCCTCAAAGGGTCGCTGCCACCCTCATGGGTCCGGCCCTGGAAATAACAATAAAACTCTTGAGGAGTACTCGCTGTGGAAAGCCGCAAATCCGAAGCCCCGACGCTGGAACTCTCGCCGCCATTACGCAATGGCTGGCTGGAGCGCATCTTCAAACTGAGCTTTCATGGCACCACGGTGAAGACCGAGCTGATTGCCGGTCTGACAACTTTCATCACCATGGCCTACATCATCTTCGTCAACCCGAACATCATGGCCGACGCCGGCATCAATCACGGTGCCGCGTTCGTCGCCACCTGCATCGCCGCTGCACTGGGTTGCCTGTTGATGGGCCTGTACGCCAACTGGCCGGTCGGCCTGGCGCCAGGCATGGGCTTGAATGCCTTCTTCACTTACACCGTCGTCGGCACCATGGGCTACAACTGGGAAACCGCCCTCGGCGCGGTATTTGTCTCCGGTGTGCTGTTCATGATTCTGACCTTCTCCCGGATCCGTGAATGGCTGCTCAACAGCATTCCCGTCGGCTTGCGCCACGCCATGGGCGCCGGTGTCGGACTGTTTCTGGGGATCATCGGCCTGAAAACCGCCGGCATCATCGTCGCCAGCCCGGCGACGCTGATCAAGCTCGGCTCCCTGCGCGAACCTGCCCCGCTGCTGGCCGCCATCTGCTTCCTGATGATCGCTGTGCTCAGCTACCACAAAGTTTTCGGCGCGATCCTCATCAGCATCATCACCGTGACGCTGGCCGGTTGGGGCCTGGGCCTGGTGCACTACGAGGGCATCATGTCCGCCCCGCCAAGCCTGGCACCGACCTGGATGGCGATGAACGTCGCCGGCGTATTCAACGTCAGTATGATCAGTGTGGTGCTGGCCTTCCTCTTCGTGCACATGTTCGACACCGCCGGCACCCTGATGGGTGTCGCCCAGCGCGCCAACCTGGTAAACGCTGACGGCCGGATCGAGAACCTTTCCCGCGCCATGAAAGCCGACAGTGCTTCCAGCGTATTCGGGGCCATGGTCGGTGTTCCGCCGGTCACCAGTTACGTGGAAAGTGCCGCGGGGGTTGCAGCGGGTGGTCGGACTGGTCTTACCGCCGTGACCGTTGGTGTGCTATTTATTGCCGCCATGTTCTTCGCCCCACTCGCCGGCATGATCCCCGCGTATGCCACCGCCGGTGCGCTGATTTATGTGGCGATGCTGATGATGAGCGGTATGGCTCACATCAAATGGGATGAAGCGACCGACAGCATTCCGGCGATCGTCACCGCGATCATGATGCCGTTGACCTTCTCGGTTGCCGACGGCATCGCGCTGGGCTTTATCACTTACGTGGTGCTGAAGGCCGGTACTGGCAAGTACAAGGAAATTTCCGCCAGCCTGTGGGTGCTCTGCGTGATTTTCATCGCCAAGTTCATTTTCTTGTAAGCGGTCATAGCTTCAACCAGCCTCACCCTGTCGGGTGGGGCTTTTGCACATTTGGAGGAAAGTGATGAGTCTGGAAACCTGGCTGCTGTTCAGCGGCGCTGCGCTGGTAGTGATCCTGATCCCTGGGCCACTGTCTTTGTTGATGATCAGCAACAGTCTGAATTACGGTTTACGCCGTTCCTACCCGGCGTTTCTGGGCGGCGTGACGGCCTCAATCTGCTTGTTGAGTGCTTCGGCGCTGGGTCTGGGCGCCCTGCTGCTCGCGTCGGAACAGCTGTTCAGCGCGCTGAAAATCGTGGGCGCGCTGTACCTGTTCTACCTCGCCTGGCAGAGCTGGCAACAATCGTGTCAGCCATCCCGGGGCGCTGAAGTACCTCAGGCTGCGCCGGTCCCGCGTTTTCGTGCACTGTTCGGCCGCGCCTTCGTACTGGGCGCCAGCAACCCGAAAGACATCTTGTTCTTCGCCGCCTTCCTGCCGCAGTTTTTGAGCGCCCAGCAACCCTTCTTGCCGCAATTGCTGGTGATGATTGCAACCTGGACCCTGCTGGACCTGTTGTGCAAGTTGGCCTATGGCCTCGGTGCCCATGGCGCGGCGCGGTATCTGCGCAGTGGCAAAGGCCAAAGCTGGTTTAACCGGATCAGCGCAGGTTTGTTCAGTGGCGCCGGAGCGGCCTCGTTATTGAGTGGTCATTAACGCGTCGCCCACAGATCGGCATACAAGTTGCTCGGTTCCCACATCCCCACGCTGGAACCGAGCATGCTCCACTCCCACCTCACCACCCTCAACGCCGTCTCGTTGGTGCTCGATGCCTTCAAGGCCGAAGGTTTGTCCAGCAAAGAGTTGTTAGCCGGCAGCGGTATCAGCGCGGCGGATTTAAGCCGGGCGGACACGCACATCACCACCAATCAAGAGATGCAGGTCTGCGCCAATGCGGTCGCCCTCAAGCGCGATATAGGCCTGGAACTGGGCCGTCGGATGCACGTTTCGTCCTACGGCATGCTCGGCTATGCGTTGCTCACAAGTGCCACCTTCGGTGACGCTTTACGGCTGGCGATGCGCTATCCGGCGCTGTTGGGAACACTTTTCGAGTTGAGCCTTGAAGACGACGGGGAGCGCATCTGGTTCGTCGCCGCCGACTATCGGGAGAGCCCGGCACTGGCGGCGTTCAACGCCGAGTTTTGTCTGGTGTCGTTGAAAGTCATCTGCGACGACCTGCTGGGCCATCCATTACCCCTGCTGGCCGCTCGCTTCGAACATGCCGCGCCCGACTACCAATCGACCTACGCTGAACACTTCAACTGCCCACTGCGCTTCGAGGCGCGGGACAACGCATTCGCCTTCGACCGATGCTGGCTCGATCAGCTGCTGCCGCTCGCCGACGTCATCACCCACCAGGCCATGGCCGAACGCTGCCGCAAACAGAACACCGAATTCACCGGACGCCAGGCGTGGCTGGGGCGGATTCGCCAATTGCTCAGGGCTCAATTGAACGCGGCTCCCGGGCTCGAAGGTCTTGCGCAACAGATGAAGTGTTCGGCGCGGACCCTGCGCCGACACCTCAAGGACCTGGGGTGCAGCTATCAGGAGTTGCTCGACGAATTGCGCTTCGAGCAGGCCAAGCAAATGCTCTGCGAGGATCACCTGCCGATCTACCGGATCGCCGAGGCACTGGGCTTCAGCGAGACTGCGAGTTTTCGCCATGCATTTGTCAGATGGAGCGGCGTGGCGCCGAGTCAGTTCAGACCTTGAGTGATGTGGTGCCTGAGATACCGCTTTCGCGAGCAGGCTCGCTCCCACAAGGGTTTTACGTCGTACACAAATACGAGAATTACTGAAGATCCACTGTGGGAGCAAGCCTGCTCGCGATGGCGCCCGGCAGAGCAGCGCGCCCACGTGAGGGCATCCCCTCGCCACTAGGGGGCGATTTTCGGTCAAACCTTTTGGCCATATAAATCCCCTTTTGGCCTTTCCTGCCGTTCTCCGAAACGCCGCCCGCCGTAAGACTGTGTCCAACCGAATCAGCCTGCGGAGAACAAGAAATGCTGACGATCTACTCGGACGATCACCACCTGCACCACGGCCGTTGTGAATTGATGGACGGGCAACTGATGCCCTGCTTCGAAATGCCCTCGCGGGCCGACCACGTTCTGCAACGCGTGCAACAGCGCAACCTCGGGCTGGTCGAAGCGCCACAGGATTTTGGCCTCGACCCGATCGCACGCATTCATAGCCGCGACTACCTCGATTTCTTCAAAGGTGCCTGGGACCGCTGGACCGAGTTCGGCACCGACGGCGATTTGCTGCCCTACACCTGGCCGGCCCGCACCTTGCGTCGAATCATGCCCACCAGCCTGCATGGCCAGCTCGGCTATTACAGCTTCGACGGCGGTGCGCCGATCACGGCCGGAACCTGGCAAGCGGCGTACAGCGCAGCCCAAGTCGCACTGACCGCCCAAGCCGCTATCCAACACGGCGCCCGCAGTGCCTTCGCCCTGTGCCGTCCACCGGGACATCACGCCGCCAGCGACTTGATGGGAGGCTATTGCTACCTCAACAACGCCGCCATCGCCGCTCAGGCGTTCCTCGATCAGGGCCACAAAAAGGTCGCGATCCTTGACGTCGATTACCACCACGGCAACGGCACGCAATCGATTTTCTACGCGCGCAGCGACGTGCTTTTCACCTCGATCCACGGCCATCCGGAAGCCGAGTTCCCGTTCTTCCTTGGCTATGCAGATGAGCCGGGTGAAGGCGCAGGCGAAGGCTTCAACTTCAACTACCCGTTGCCCGCCGGCAGCGCTTGGGACAGCTGGAGCGCGGCGCTGGAACTGGCGTGCAAAGAGATCGAAACATACGGCGCGGACATCGTCGTCGTGTCCTTGGGCGTCGATACGTTCAAAGACGATCCCATCTCCCAATTCAAGCTCGACAGCCCGGATTACCTGGCGATGGGCGCGCGCATCGCCGGCCTCGGAAAACCGACGCTGTTCGTGATGGAAGGCGGTTACGCGGTGGAAGAAATCGGCATCAACGCCGTGAACGTTCTCGAAGGTTTTGAAAGCGCCCAATGAGGAATTAGAACAATGAAAAGACTCAAGCGTTTGATCGCGCCAGCGCTGTGCGCCACGGTGCTCAGCGGCGCCGTTCATGCTGAAGAGCGAACGTTGCGTGTTTACAACTGGTTCGACTACATCACCCCCAAGGCGCTGGACGACTTCAAGGCGCAGAACAGCCAGACCAAATTGGTCTATGACATTTTCGACACCAACGAAGCGCTGGAGGCCAAGTTGCTGACCGGTAACTCCGGGTACGACGTCGTGGTGCCGTCCAACGTGTTCCTTGCCAAGCAGATCGAGGCCGGGGTTTTCCAACCGCTGGATCGTAGCAAACTGCCGAACTGGAACCACCTCGATCCGAAGCTGATGAAGCTGATCGAAGCCAACGACCCGGGCAACAAATTTGCCGTGCCGTACATGTATGGCACCATCCTGATCGGCTTCAATCCGGACAAAGTCAAAGCGGCGCTGGGCGACAATGCACCGGTGGACAGCTGGGACCTGATCTTCAAGGAAGAGAACATCAGCAAGCTCAAGCAATGCGGCGTAGCCCTGCTCGACTCGCCGTCTGAGATCCTGCCGCTGGCCCTGCAACACCTCGGTCTGGACCCGAACAGCAAAAAGCCGGCGGACTACGACAAAGCTGAAGCGCTGCTGATGAAGATCCGTCCCTACATCACCTACTTCCACTCGTCCAAGTACATGGCCGACATCGCCAACGGTGACATCTGCGTCGCCGTCGGTTACTCCGGCAGCTTCTCCCAGGCGGCCAACCGCGCCAAGGAAGCCAAGAACGGTGTGATCGTCGACATGCGCCTGCCGAAAGAAGGCGCGCCCATCTGGTTCGACATGCTCGCGATCCCTAAAGGCGCGAAAAACCCGGAAGACGGCTACACCTTCATCAACTACTTGCTGCAACCACAGGTCATCGCGCCAGTCAGCGACTTCGTCGGCTACCCGAACCCTAACAAGGACGCCACCGAAATGGTCGACCCGGCGATCCGCACCAACCCTAACCTGTACCCGACCGAAACGGCCATGAGCACGCTCTATACCCTGCAACCGCTACCGCGCGATGCCGAACGCGCGCGCACCCGGGCCTGGACCAAGATCAAATCCGGGACCTGAAACATTGTTGATAGAGAAGACCCGCCAACGAGCGGGTCTTTTTTTGCCCGCGATAACTATCTACCACCGCTCGCCCTCAACGGCCCTTTACCTTGACCTCGATACAACGCGGCCCAGCGGCCAGCGTCCTCATCAGCACAAAGGAAATGGTCATGCCCGACACCTCCTCTACCCGCTCCGAAGATGTATTGACCCAACTGGTCACTGGCCCCTCGCTCAGGGAGGTGGCGTCGAACGCACTGCGCACGGCGCTCGATGCCGCATACCCAAGCCTTCATATCGATCCGACCCAGGCCATGGTCGTGACACCCACCTGGACCGTCACCGGGAGCCAGGTCACGCCCGGCATCCGCCGATCCGAGTCGCTGACCGACGTGTTGGTGCGGCTCACGCTGTCGGCGCAGACCGCGACCTACATTGATGGAGAACACTTCCTGACCCTGCAATCGGAGGTAGGTCCGGCGATCCACTTGCCTGTCAAGATCGATGCCATTTCCCGGCTGATCAATCAACTGATCCCTCTACTGTTTGTGTCTTATCAAGAGCAGCAACTGGATTACTGGAACCAGCAGGCAGAAGACGACACACCACGCTGGCATCAACTCTCGGGCTCACTGCGCAACCTCTGGGACATCGAGCCAGATTCAGGCTTGGACGAGGACCAAAAGGCAATGGCACAGGCCTTGTTCAACAGCCCGGATCAAACTGCCCGACACCGCGACGACGTCTACAAATCCAGAGCCTGCCTGATCGACATCGATGAGCCGGACCAGCATCTGTGGGTGCTCGACTTGGCGGTGCTGGTGGGTACGCTGGGCAAGCGCACCTTGGTAATCAGCCACTCGATCACAGAGGGCTTCAAGCATTACGACTCGCTGGAATCATTCGGTGAAACGCTGCCTGCGCGCATGGCGTCGAGTCCGCGCATCGTGCAGTGGCGTTTGTATGAACCCACTGGCCATTTTTTCGACCATCAAGCCTGTGCGCTGATCGCGCTCGAAATCGCTGCCATTGGCCAACTTCAAGACACTATTACGACAGGTGGTCTCGCGCGTCGAGCCAGCACCGCCGCCAGAAACCGCAAGGACTTCGACGAAGAGCGCTTCAACCGGATCGAGCGCTTGCTGCCCGACTGGGTGCTCCGCGCTCAACCGGCGGACCTGACCCGCTACAGCCGACACTTGATGGATCTGGCCCTGCTTCGGGAGCAACACGCGGGTAAATCTTTTCTGGATGACATTCCATCGCTACCGGAATTTACCCTGCAAACATTGCAAGACCAGGTGTTAAAAGATCACCCGGAGGCGACGGACG
The DNA here is from genome assembly GCF_056680375.1 of Pseudomonas sp. ASL7. Lineage (NCBI taxonomy): Bacteria > Pseudomonadati > Pseudomonadota > Gammaproteobacteria > Pseudomonadales > Pseudomonadaceae > Pseudomonas > Pseudomonas sp. ASL7. The sequence goes on from NZ_CM155279.1 coordinate 2,591,657, forward strand.
CCAAGCTCGAAAATATCGAGTTCAGTATCACCAGTCCTGTGATCCTCGGTGCTATCGCTGTGCCGGGCAAAACCGAAACCGTCACGATGTCGCTGATCGATCTGGCCCTGCAGAATCTGATTGCCGTACCTTTGGGCAACAAGACCGTTCGTCGTACCGACGGCAGTACCGTTGAATCGTGGATGACCCCGACCTATCTGGAAAAACTGGTCACCGAGGTCAACATCGGTGAAACCTATCCCACGCTGATCAAGCAAAAACTGCTCGGCGACACCAAGGAAACACAACGCCGGCAAGACCTGTTCGCCAGCCACCTGCGTATTCAGCTGCCGCTTCAGACGCTGCAGCACAAAATTCGTGGCGAGGCAGGCATCGACGATCAGGGATACCGGTATGTGGTCGCGGCGATGCAGGAAAAGCCCGACGACCGTTTTGTGGACGGCCTGGAAATCATCATTCGTCCTCTCGCGTTTATTCCCGGGGGCCGCACAGACAACAAGGCCGACGAGGTGGCCAACATGTTCGTCATCAGCCCAAGTCTCGTCGACAAGGGGCCCTGCCTGCTCTTTCGCCCACTGCTTGATCCCCCGCTTTTGCAATATCCCCGCGAAACCAACCTGCTGTATGCGATCAAACATAACCAGACGCTTCGCCAGTCAGTGCTGGCCTGGTTGCCGGACGACATGCGCTTCAACTACTCACAGTACGTATTTCCCGGCCAGCTGCCTTCCGTCTGGACAATGTCGCAATGGTTGGTCGATCCAACGTCGGCACTCGGCATGATGGGGGCTGTCACGCTAGCGGCAGCGCCACTTGCGCAACCTTCACTGTCGACACTGTTCACCGCCAATGCCAACGCGATGATTACCCTGGCAGACCGGCAGTCGGTCTCCAACGCTCAAAGTCGTTGGGAGACCCTCAAGCATGGGGCCTGGATGCTATTCAACATTGCCCTGCCATTTCTGGGTAAAACGGCTGCCAGCGCAGCCTGGATATGGCAAATCATGAGCGACCTGGATGAAGCGAATGAAGCCAGTGAGAAAGGTGACAGTGACACTACATGGACCGCATTGACCGACCTGTTCCTGTCACTGGGCATGGTCCTGGCCCATTACGCGGCGACTCGTCACACAGCAAGCCGTGTCGTTGAAAAGGAGGTTTTTTTCACGCCTGGGCAACAACCCACGCCAACGCCGACAATCACCGTGACCCGCTTACCCGATATCACCGCTCAACCGCTGCCAACGAATCACAGGACCCACTTGTACACCCATGGCGCCCTCGCGCGAACGAGCCTGGGGACGTTGCTGGAAGGGCTGGCCATTGCAAAACCTGACGGCTTGGCAAGCCCCTCGACCCAAGTCGGACCTCATCGTTTTTTGAGCCAGTTCAACAACAAATGGTATGCCCAGGTTGGCCAACGCTGGTTCGAAGTCATGGTTAACGACAATGAGTTCGTGCAAATCATCGATAGCCGTCAGTCCCCGGCAAAGACCGGCCCCCTGCTGACCCATACCGCAACGGGAGAATGGATCGTCGATACACGCCTGAGGTTGCGCGGCGGAGGCCGCAGCCGAAAAGAGCTGGCGCAGGAAAATACGAGGCGCATAGACGAACTGCGAAAGCAACTGGAGACCTTCGATGCGAACAAAGAGGTGCTGAAGACAGCGCTCGAAACCGCAGAGAAAGCGGCTGTCCCCTCCGCACCGGGCGCTGATGATCCCAATGGTCGCAGACTGATCGAAACGCTGGATAAACAGGTGGCCGTTTATAGCGTCTACATCGAACAGCTCAAAGCATTCAACGAGCGGGGTTCGATTACCAACTTCCGCGCCGTTCTGGTCAGTTGCCTGGATCAACAGCTCTTGCTGACGGAGAAGTGGTTCAACCGGCAAAATCCTGTGTTTGGCACCTACATGCGTCGCTCATTAGCCCTACTGGATGGAGAGCCGAATAAACTCACCCAAACACCACGCCAGACTCATCAACAGACCAGCGATCTGACCCAAGGGTTTATCGAAAGAATCGAGTTTGCCCAGGCCCGGATCGACGAGTTGAAACGCCTGGGCAGGGAGGCCGCCGAATCTGCCAGGGAATACACGGCAACGCTGCCGACTTTTGACCTGCAGGACCTGAAGCTGTTTCAGATCAGCCTCGCGCAGGAGCTCTGCCTTAGTGACTCTGGAACAGTCGCCACCGAGGCTGCCCGACAGGCGCTAGTAACCCTTGTCGAAGATGTGGGTCTGATCATCCAGTCGTCACTGGACCTCGCCAAGGATGATCGCCTCCTGGCGCTACCCGAACGGATTGAAGGGTTCAGCGATCTGGTAGAGCAATTTGCAACCATCGACCAACGTATTCTCGACTTGCCCGACGAGTACCCCGGGGAGCTGGTGCAACCGTCACTGGACCTGATGCGTCAGCGTATCGAAGCGTTCAATCAGCGCGCAGTGAATCAACTGACGGGATTGCTGGATGAACGCAAGATCCTCGAACCGGTTTCGGGGCCATCGCGACCAGCAATTGCCCCGCATCGCCTCATCAAAACGCGATTCAAGGGCGCCGTCGTCGGCAAGTCCCGAACACGGGCGAGCACCACCGACACCGATCTGGTCGACGTGACCTCCCCACTCACCGGGAAGGTGATCGCTACGTTCCATGAGAAAACACCCGGTGTCTGGGTTGAACATGTGCCTGTCAAAACGGCTGTACCCGCTGTCAGTCCTCCAACACTGACGGTCAGCCTGCAAAACGGTGAAACGTTACTGGAACAGCTGGAGCCATTCATCCGACGTACCGAGGTGCACTCAAAAGCCGATCGACGTATTCCGTTGGAAATCGAGGAGATGTTTCATCAGCAGGCCCGCCGAATGGAAGCGGCGGCGGAGGCTATCGAGGAAACCCTGACCTATAACAATGCCACCGAAGGCGGTCCGGGGTCGGCTGCCACCGTCACCAAAAAACTAAACGATGGGGCAACCGCGCTTTACAAAAAGGGCACTGATATTCGTATCAGCATGACCAAACGACAGCTGCCCACCGCAGGCCGGGTTGAGTGGCTGCATTCCAAGGGGCTGGTGACAATCCACCGGATGGGTAAACCACTACCGGAGCATCGGCGTTTGAAGGGCCCGCGCAAGGACTATATGGATGAGTACGAGATTCGCGATCACGAAACTCGCAGAGTACTTTGGTATGCGCACTTTCATTACCCGGCGTCTGACAGCCCGAGAGCAGCCTTCTCTGCAGCGCACTTGAAGACCGTCGAACAACGCGGCTCAGGGGGAGCCTACGAAAAGCACGCCCGCTTGAACGCACTTCAGTCCATTGCCATTTATCGTGCTGAAATCAACCTCCGCCTGGCCAGTTCGTTGTTCTTTACGTAAAACCCAGGAGGCAAGGCGCCGCTTATGCACGCCAGATCTTTTCCAAACGCCCGAGTGCAGCACTGATCGCCGCCTCGGGCACCGCCGCAAAACCCAGGACCAGCCCTGCACGCTGGTCCACCGGTGTTTGCGAGTCCGCCAGCCAGTAAGTGCTTAAGGCATTGATTTCGACATCGACGCTGGCCGCTTTTTCCACCAGCTCACGCTCGCGGGCCTGTGACTCGACTGCCACCGTCAGATGCAGCCCGGCCGCGACACTCGGCAGGCTACCAATACCGGGAATGTTCTGCGGCCAACCGGCTAACAACGTATTACGTCGACTGAGTGCCGCACGGCGCATGCGGCGAATGTGGCGCTGGAAATGCCCGGCGGCCATGAACTCGGCCATGACCGCTTGAGTGCTCACCTCGGAATGCCGGACATCCACCGCCCGACGCTGAGAGAATGCCGCGACCAGCGCCGGCGGCAAAACCAGATACCCCAGACGCAGCGCCGGGAACGCGACTTTGCCAAAGGTCCCGACGTACAAAACCCGTCCCTGACGATCCAGTGCGGCCAAGGGCGCCAGCGGCGCTCCGCTGTAACGGTATTCGCCATCGTAGTCGTCCTCGACGATCCAGCCTTGGGCGCGCTCGGCCCAGGCCAGCAATTCCAGGCGCCGCGCCAGACTCATGACCACCCCCGTCGGGTACTGATGCGACGGTGTGACGTACGCCAGACGACAATCGCCCAAACCCGTCAACTCGGTACAGTCAATGCCCTCACTGTCCACCGCCACCCCCTGCAATCGCGCTCCCGCCACCGCGAACGCGTGACCGGCCGCCCGATACCCGGGATTCTCGATACCCACCACATCACCCGGTTCCACCAGCAATTGCGCACACAGGCTAATCCCCTGTTGCGCGCCACTGGTGATCACAATTTGCTCCGCCGTGCACTGCATGCCGCGCGAACTGCGCAAATACGCCGCAATCATTGCACGCAAGCGCGCATCCCCTTCCGGCGGGCCATAACACAGTTGCTGTAAATCGGGTTTGCGCCAGAACGCCGCGTTCAGCTTGGCCCACACCTCGAACGGGAAAAGATCGAATGCCGGAACGCCCACTCGAAAAGCCCGGGGCGGGCCACTCGGGGGCGTCGCCAAATGGTTCTTTTCAACCCGCTCCAAGGCACCGCTGTAAACAACGGTGCTGGTGGGGGCCACTGGTAAATCCGCCCCCTGTGTGGATGAGGCCGTGGCTAGCCTTTTGGCGATTTTTTTCACCGGCAATGACGCCTGAGGCAATTGCGCCACATACGTCCCGTCGCCTACCCGTCCCTCGATAAACCCTTCGGCGTAGAGCTGATCGTAGGCTCGGACCACGCTGTTGCGTGAAATCGCCAAGGCCGCTGCCAGATCCCGACTGGCCGGCAAACGCGTGCCACTGGCCAGCCGCCCGTCGAGCACGCGCACACGCAAGGCCTGATAGAGCTGACGACTCAGCCCCTGGCGACGGTCGAGCTCGATTCCCGCGGGGTTGAATGATAAGGACAGTGGTTCGCTGGACATGGCATTGGACCTATGAAATTGGTCGGTAATGGCTCTTACAACAGACCAATAGCCTGCCTACGATGCAAGCATTCGCCAAGGGAAATTTACATGTACACGCCAAGCGCTTTTGCCATCGACGATTTAAATGAACTGCACCAGCAGATACTCGGCACTCGCCTTGCCATGGTGGTCACTCATGGAGAACAAGGCCTGCAAGCCAGTCATCTGCCCCTGCTGTTCAGCCCCGACCAAGGCCCGAATGGCACCCTCTACGGCCACTTCGCCCGGGCCAATCCACAGTGGAAGGAATTGCAAAACGGTGCTGAAGCGTTGGTGATATTTGCCGGCGCCGATGCGTATGTGAGCCCGGGGTTTTACCCGAGCAAAGCCGAGCACGGCAAAGTCGTACCGACCTGGAACTACGTCGCCGTGCACGCTTACGGCACGGCGCAGGTGTTCACCGAGGCTGATCGACTGCGCAATCTGGTCAGCGCGTTAACCGATCGCCATGAAGCCGGTCGTGCCCAACCATGGAAAGTCGCCGATGCCCCCGTCGACTATATTGACGGCATGCTCAAAGCCATCGTCGGTTTTGCCTTGCCTATCCAGCGCCTGGAAGGCAAACGCAAGCTCAGCCAGAACCGCAGCACTGCAGACATCGCCGGTGTGCGCGAGGGGCTCGCCGCCAGCCCCGACGTGCACGACCAAGCCCTCGCCCACTTGATGCGTTAAGGAACGAACATGAGTCAGATCGACATTCGCCAGGTCACCGCCGACGATCACGCCGCGTGGCTGCCGCTATGGCAAGCCTACCTGCGCTTCTACAACACCGAACTGCCCGAAGCGGTCACGCAAAGCACCTGGCAGCGCATGCTCGATCCGAACGAACCGACTCATTCGGCGTTGGCGTGGGTCGATGGCAACGCGGTGGGCATGGTGAACTTCATCTACCATCGTTCGAACTGGAGCATCGAAAACGCCTGCTACCTGCAAGACTTGCTGGTAACGCCCGAAACCCGTGGCACCGGCGTTGGCCGGCAACTGATCGAATTCGTTTACGCCACCGCCAAAGCCGATGGTTGCAGCAAGGTCCACTGGCTGACCCACGAAACCAACGCCACCGCGATCCAGCTCTACGAGCGCATTGCCGAACGCCCCGGTTTCATCCAGTTTCGCAAAGCCATTTAAGGTTCAAGGAGAACAGCATGTCGATTTCACTCGCGGACTGGAAAGGCGTCCCGGCGCCGACGGTTCAAACCATCGAAGGACGGTTCATCCGCCTGGAAAAACTCGACCCGGCGCGCCACGCCGACGGCTTGTGGAGCGCCCTGCAAGGCCCGGGGTCCGATCCAATACTCTGGGACTATCTGCCTTACGGTCCCTTCCCGGAGCGCAGCGCGTTCAACGATTGGCTGAACAATAATGCCGCCGCCAGTGATCCGTATTTCTTCAGCGTGATCGATCGTGCCAGCGGTGACGTGCAAGGCATCCTCAGCTTGATGTCGATCGTCCCGGCACAAGGCCGCATCGAAATCGGCCACGTGACGTTTGGCGCACCGATGCAACGCTCGCCGAAAAGCACCGAAGCGATTTACCTGCTGGCGAAGGCGTCGTTTGCCCTGGGTTATCGGCGTCTCGAGTGGAAGTGCAACAACGGCAACGCCCGCTCCAAGTACGCGGCTGAACGGCTGGGGTTCAGTTTTGAAGGGGTGTTCCGCCAGCACATGGTGGTGAAAGGACAGAACCGCGACACGGCTTGGTATTCGATTCTGGACTCGGAATGGCCAGCAATTGGCGCGGGGTTTGAGCGCTGGTTGAGCGATGAAAACCAGACAGATTCCGGGCAGTTGAAAACCCTGGTCGAGTGCCGCACCTGATGATTGTTCCCACGCTCCGGCGTGGGAATGCTTCCCGCGACATGAAGTGTGCTCAGCCAAGATTGCGACGGATGCGCACCACGCCCATCTTCAGCCCAAACGGGCGGAACACTGCATTCAGCGATTTCAGAGTCTGATTCCCTTCGCCATGCTCGATATGCACCAGTGTGCGTACTGAGATTTTGCACATCTTTGCAAACTGGGTCTGGTGCAAACCGGTGACTTCCACTCGCAAGCGGCGAACTGCTTCACCGATTTCAAGAGTGCCTTGCACCAGCGCTTCTTGAATACTTTCTATAAGCACAGTGCGTTCGGCAACGGTCATGCTCATATCAAGTCCCACTCCTTCAAACGCTTCTCCAGATTTTTCAATGCAATTTGCGGGTGATTCATGGTCGCGTCAGGCAAGCCGCTGACCGCCAGAATATCGGGGAGCGCCATCAGTCGCCTCGCATCCTCTCGCAGTCGCTCAAAGGAATCCTGCGAATCACTCAACGCTGCCAGCGGATCATACGGATCGGCAATGTCGGCCAAGGCACGGCACACACCACGCCAATCAACATCACCCGCACGTTCCAGGTCTTTTGGCCACTTGGTGGTGCGTGTCACACCTTCTTCGTCCATTACCATCGGCGCCAGGTCATAGATCGGTGCCAGGCGAAACGAGGAAGCTTCGCGAATGATTGCGGTGTTGCGTCCATGGTTATCCGAATTACCAAGAATTTTGTTGAGCAAATCCCGACGCAAGTAGTCGGCAACCAGCCCCGGAATCTGCATCGCTTGGCCGGCGTCTCGCCAGAGTCCGGCAAGTAGCCGGATAACTTCCATATGGTTCATCCGACTACCTGGCGTAGTTACATCCGCCAGCGAGTAGATTGACTCAACGGCAAAACGCTCGACGCCATGAGGGGTCACCTCACGGTCAAAACGCTGCACCCATAAGCTGGGTTTGGTCGCTTCTTCCAAAGCCAAACCTTGTGCGGCGACCGTCTCGATCCCCAGAGTTTGTAACGCCTTGTAGTAGTGGTATTCGCTTCTGAGGATGTCTTGATCAGTCGCACTCCCTTTATTGCGAGCGAATTTCACAAACCAATGCTGGGTGACGTCTGCATCGTCCAATACGGCATCAGGGTATAAAAGTCCGTCCTTAGCCTGAGCCAACAAGAGTTTTGGCGCCTCGCCGCCTGCGCCTGTAGCGCCACCAATCGCAGCGCCTTGTTCATAGGCGTACTCGAGAAATCTATTGTCGCGAGTGATGACATCATGCCGCTTAAACCCCATCGGCTGACGTTGGTCCACTGCCTCTGCAGACTCCTTTATCCGCATGTTGCCAATAGGTGCCGGAGTGCTTCTGGACAGCAAGTAAAGGTCGGCACTCATGTCATCGGGCTTGTCACGACCTATGTGTGCCAAAAGAAATTTTCTGGCAGCACCGGCAGGGGCAATGTCATGTAGAAATGCTGGTGCCTTGGATCGCTTACCTTCCCAGTCCAAAGGAAACCTGGCACTCACTGCCTTGGCAAAGGGTGCTCCAATACCCTCAATATTTTCGACGAGATAGGGGGTTTCGTAGCCGAAGTTGCATCGACTTTCAAAGCCTTTTTCAGGGCCGTCGAAGCTTAAGGTCATGGCGTCGTGCCACTCCCCTGTCGTGAAGATCTGTAAAGTCAGGTTGTACATTCCATCGTCGCCTGCATTTAAATGCATTTTCTTGAAAGCTTAGTGAGCCATGAACGCAATATAGTGCATTTTTGTTCTGCAGAACTCTCTTGAAACGCAATTAAATGCATATCGAAGATTATTAGTCGTCAAAAAACGCAAAATATTGCATTGCTGGCATCACGGGAGAGATGGCCACCGACAGCCGAACTCATGGCGTGACGGTCCAGTGGCGAATGAGCTTCTAGCCCCCACAAATCCAGGGCGAAAAAAAGGGGGGCACATGCCCCCCCGAGGTTTAAAGCGGTGTTATCTCGGCTGTTAACTCAGCCTTCGATCTCGATCAGGATTTCGCCCGGGTTTACCCGGTCGCCCTTGGCCACGTGAATGGCGGTGACTTTGCCGGCGATGGCCGATTGAACTTCGGTTTCCATTTTCATCGCTTCGGTGATCAGCACGGCTTGGCCGGCCTTGACGGTGTCGCCTTCCTTGACCAGTACGTCGACGATGTTGCCCGGCATGGTGGTGCTGACGTGACCCGGTGCAGTGGCTTGCTTGCGTTTGCTGCTGCCGCCGCTGACGAATTCGTTGAGCGGTTCGAACACCACTTCTTCCGGCATGCCGTCGATGGACAGGTAGAAGTGACGCTTGCCTTCGGCCTTGACGCCGACACCGGTGATGTCGACGCGGTAGGTTTCACCGTGGACGTCGATAACGAATTCGGTCGGCACGCCTTCACCACCGGCCGAGGTCACGCCGCCCGCTTCCGGAATCGGCAACAGCACTTCAGGCGTCAGGGTGCCGGCAGCGCGTTCCTCGAGGAACTTGCGGCCGATGTCCGGGAACATGGCGAAGGTCAGCACGTCTTCTTCGGACTTGGCCAGGTTGCCGATATCGGCACGCAGCTTGGTCATTTCCGGCTTGAGCAAATCGGCTGGACGGACGTCGATCACTTCTTCGCTGCCGATGGCCTGACGACGCAACTGCTCGTTCACGGTGCCCGGCGCCTTGCCGTAGCCGCCTTGCAGATAGAGCTTCACTTCGTTGGTGATGGTCTTGTAGCGCTCGCCGGCCAGCACGTTGAAGAACGCCTGGGTGCCGACGATCTGCGAGGTTGGTGTCACCAGCGGCGGGAAACCGAGGTCTTCACGAACGCGCGGGATTTCGGCCAGCACTTCGCTCATGCGGTTCAGTGCGCCCTGCTCTTTCAACTGGTTGGCCAGGTTGGAAATCATCCCGCCCGGAACCTGGTTGACTTGCACACGGGTGTCGACGGCGGTGAATTCGCTTTCGAACTGGTGGTACTTTTTGCGCACGGCGTAGAAGTACAGGCCGATCTCTTGCAACAGTTCCAGGTTCAGGCCGGTGTCGAATTCGCTGCCTTTAAGGGCGGCAACCATCGACTCGGTACCTGGGTGGCTGGTGCCCCAGGCGAAACTGGAGATCGCGGTGTCGATGTGGTCGGCACCATTTTCGATGGCCTTGAGTTGGCACATGGCAGCCAGGCCAGCGGTGTCGTGCGAGTGAATGAACACGGGCAGCGACTGTTCGGATTTCAACGCCTTGACCAGTTCGCCGGTGGCGTACGGGGTCAACAGGCCGGCCATGTCCTTGATCGCTACAGAATCGCAACCCATGGCTTCCATTTGCTTGGCTTGCGCCACGAAGGCCTCGATGGTGTGCACCGGGCTGGTGGTGTAAGCGATGGTGCCTTGGGCGTGTTTGCCCGCTGCTTTTACCGCTTCGATGGCCACCCGCAGGTTACGCACGTCGTTCATCGCGTCGAAGATGCGGAACACGTCGATGCCGTTGACCGCGGCCTTGGCGACGAAAGCTCTGACCACGTCGTCGCTGTAGTGGCGGTAGCCCAGCAGGTTCTGGCCACGCAGGAGCATTTGCAGGCGCGTGTTAGGCAGCGCCGCGCGCAGTTGACGCAGACGCTCCCACGGGTCTTCCTTCAGGAAACGAACGCAGGCGTCAAATGTTGCACCGCCCCAGACTTCCAGCGACCAGTAGCCGACTTTGTCGAGCTTGTCGCAGATCGGCAGCATGTCTTCGGTGCGCATGCGCGTGGCGAGCAGCGATTGGTGGGCGTCGCGCAGGATGGTGTCGGTTACGTGAATCTTCTTGGACATTGTTTTATTCCTCACAGGCCTGCGTGGGCGGCGATGGCGGCGGCGATGGCCAGGGCCAGCTCTTCGGGTTTGCGCTTGATCGAGTAGTTGGTCAGTTCAGGGTGGCTTTCTACAAAGCTGGTGTTGAACTGGCCGCTACGGAATTCCGGGTTGCGCAGGATTTCCTGGTAGTACGCGGCGGTGGTCTTGACCCCTTGCAGACGCATATCGTCGAGGGCACGCAAGCCACGGTCCATCGCCTCTTCCCAGGTCAACGCCCACACCACCAGTTTCAGGCACATCGAGTCGTAAAACGGCGGAATGGTGTAACCGGTATAGATCGCCGTATCGGTACGTACACCGGGGCCGCCGGGTGCGTAGTAACGGGTGATCTTGCCGAAGCTCGGCAGGAAATTGTTTTTCGGGTCTTCAGCATTGATCCGGAACTGCAGCGCGAAACCGCGGTGCTGGATGTCTTCCTGTTTCACCGAGAGCGGCAGGCCCGAGGCAATGCGGATCTGCTCACGGACAATGTCGATGCCGGTGATTTCTTCGGTGATGGTGTGTTCCACCTGCACCCGGGTGTTCATCTCCATGAAGTACACCTCGCCCTCGGCGAGCAGGAACTCCACGGTGCCGGCATTCTCATAACCCACGGCCTTGGCTGCACGCACCGACAGGTCGCCAATGTAGGCGCGCTGTTCCGGGGTCAGTTGCGGGCTCGGGGCGATCTCGATGAGCTTCTGGTTGCGGCGCTGGATCGAGCAGTCACGCTCGAACAGGTGCACCACGTTGCCAAAGCTGTCGCCAAGGATCTGCGCTTCGATGTGCTTCGGATTAACGATGCATTTTTCCAGGAACACTTCCGCCGAACCGAAAGCCTTGGTGGCTTCGGAAATCACCCGGGGGAACGCCTGTTCGAGCTCTTCGCGGCTGTTGCAGCGACGGATACCGCGGCCGCCACCACCGGAGGTGGCCTTGAGCATGACCGGGTAACCGATGCGGTCGCCTTCAGTCAGGGCTTCGGCGATGTCCGCGACGTTGCCTTCGGTGCCGGGGGTGACGGGCACGCCCGCCTTGATCATGCTGCGGCGCGCTTCGGTCTTGTCGCCCATGCGACGAATCACTTCAGCCGATGGACCAATGAACTTGATGCCGCGTTCTGCGCAGATATCGGCCAGTTCAGCGTTTTCCGAGAGGAAACCGTAGCCGGGATGCAATGCGTCGCAACCGGTTTCCACCGCCAGATTCACCAGCTTGCGCGGGTTCAGGTAACCGGCCAGCGGCTCGGCACCAATGCTGTGGGCCTCGTCCGCACGCTTCACATGCAAGGCATGACGGTCGGCGTCGGAATAGATCGCGACCGAGCGAATGCCCATCTCGGCGCAGGCACGCACGATTCGTACGGCAATCTCACCACGGTTGGCGATCAGGATCTTTTTTATCACTTGGAGGTTCCCTTGAGCCGGTGGTACCCACGACCTGCTAGACCAGGTCGACGCGTGACCAAATGTTTCAATTCAGTCGCGACACCACACTAGCGCCCACAAGGGATTAACAAAAATGAATAATTATTGGGTTAGGCATAAGTAAAGACTTATAGTTGATGCATCAGCCTGCGGACAGAGTTACTAAAAATGCGTAAGTCCTTGATGCGTATGACATTACGTCAATTACAAATCTTCAACGAAGTCTGTGATTTGAGGTCCTACAGCCGGGCGGCTGACGAAATGTCGCTCACACAACCTGCCGTGAGCCTACAGATTCGTCAACTTGAGGAGCTGATCGGTCAGCCATTATTCGATTATGTGGGCAAAAAGCTCTATATGACCGAGGCCGCCGAAGCCCTTCAACGGGCGAGTCGAGACATTTTCGGCCGCCTGGAAAACCTCGACATGCAGCTCTCGGACATGCAGGGATCACTGCAGGGCCAGCTGAAACTGGCAGTGGAATCCAGTGCCAAGTATTTTGTGCCGCATCTGTTTGCTGCGTTCAAGCGTCAGCATCCGGAAGTGAATCTGCACCTGACGGTGGTGAATCGCGGCCAGGTCATTCGGCGCCTGTCGGACAACCGCGATGACTTGGTCATCATGTCGATGGTGCCACAGGACATGGGACTGGAGTTTCTGCCCTTTCTCAACAACCCGATCGTTGCCGTGGCGCCGCCCGACCATCCGCTGAGCCACATGGGCCCTCTGCGCTTGCAAGACCTCGAGCCTTACACGCTACTGCTGCGCGAGCCCGGTTCCGGTACGCGGCTGGCGTGCGAGGAGTATTTCAAAGAGAAGCGCGTGCACTTCACGCAGACCCAGGAGGTCGCTTCGGCTGAAGCCCAGCGTGAATGCGTATTGGCGGGTCTGGGCCTGGCGTTGTTGACACGCCACGCCCTGAACCTTGAGTTGGCGACCGGCGCCCTGATCGAACTGCCGGTCGAAGAATTGCCGCTGTATCGCAGCTGGTGCCTGGTGCAAGCCAAGGCTAAACGGCTGTCACCGGTAGCTCACGCATTCCTTGCGTTTATCCGCAGCGAGCGAGTACAGATCAGCGCGCTGGTTGAGCGTTTCGACGGGAAGCTACCGGTGCTGCCTGCCAGTAATTAAGTTCCAGTCCGTCAGGAAAATCGCCGATCTCGGCCAGAAGCTGGCGGCGTTCGCAGCGATCTTCGATGGCGCGGCGAAATACCATGCGGCGCCGATCTTCCTGCTGGCGACGGGTTTTGACAGCACTGTTGCGTTCTTCGTAGGGTTGGGCCATTTCTAGTCTCCCAAGGCGAGTACGGGAGTTTCAAGATAGGCGCGGCGGATGACGGTTTGGCGGCGGGCGGGTTACAGGGATGTGAATATTCGGCGCCTTTGAGGACGCCATCGCGAGCGGGCTCGCTCCCACAGTTGAACTGTGGCGTGCACAAATCCCATGTGGGAGCGAGCCTGCTCGCGATAAGGTCGGAACGACCTTCCAGCCATTTCAGATCAGCATCAATCGTCGAGCGCTTTCACCGACTTGGGCGACAACCGCAAGCTGCGCAGGCTGCGCTTGACGCTCTTGAGGTGATTGACCAGGCTCGGCCCGCGCGCCATGGCCACGCCCATTGCCAAGACGTCGATCACCACCAGGTGAGCGATACGCGAGGTCAACGGCGTATAGATTTCGGTGTCTTCGTGCACATCGATCGCCAGATTGACGGTCGACAGCTCTGCCAGCGGCGTCTGGCTCGGGCACAACGTGATCAGCGATGCACCGCTCTCACGCACCAGGTTGGCCGTGATCAACAGGTCTTTGGAGCGCCCGGACTGGGAAATGCAGATAGCCACATCGGTCGGCTTCAGGGTGACCGCCGACATCGCCTGCATGTGCGGGTCGGAATACGCCGCCGCGGTCAGCAGCAAACGGAAGAACTTGTGCTGGGCATCCGCCGCCACCGCGCCCGACGCACCAAATCCATAGAATTCGACGCGTTGCGCCTGCGACATGAGAGACACAGCTCGCTGCAACTCCACCGGATCGAGCTTCTCGCGAACCTCCATCAGGGTGTGCAAGGTGGTATCGAAAATTTTCAGGCTGTAGTCAGCGACCGAATCGTCTTCATGGATCGCAAACTGCCCGAAACTCGCGCCAGCCGCCAGGCTTTGCGCCAGTTTCAGCTTTAGATCCTGAAACCCGGAACACCCGATGGCCCGGCAAAAACGCACGATGGTCGGCTCGCTGATCCCCACGCTGTGGGCCAGGTCAGCCATGGAACTGTGCATCACGGCTGCGGGGTCAAGCAGTACATGGTCGGCAACCTTGAGCTCCGACTTGCGTAACAGGTGGCGCGACTGGGCGATGTGTTGCAGCAGATTCAAGGGGCTGGACTCTTTGTTATTGGCAGGCGCCGGGGATGTAGCACGCTTGTAGTTATACTACATGAATTGGCTTTTTGCCCGCTCAATACGTAACTGAATTGTCTTGTTGCCCCCTATTTTGGCGGGGTGAGCCCTATGTAGCAGCGGAAGCAGCCAGCGTCCGCAGGGATTTTTTAGCAAAAAAAAGCCCGCAGTGTGAGCGGGCGAAAGACCAAAGAAGCTTTATGCGCAGGATTTTTGGGGGGAAAGTCCTAGCTTCCTCTGTAGGTCGAATAGCTATATGGCGAAATCAGTAATGGCACGTGGTAGTGATCCTGTTCGGCAGAGATACCAAAACGCAGCACTACCACATCCAGGAATGCCGGTTCCGGCAGCTGAACGCCACGGGCGCGGTAGTAATCGCCCGCATGAAACTGAACCTGATAGACCCCGGAACGGTAGTCATCACCTTGCAGCAGTGGTGCATCGACACGGCCATCGCTATTGGTCATCGCGCTAGCGACCAATTCCAGCTGCGAACCTTCAACGCGGTACAGCTCGACCTTGATCGAGCTGCCCGGGCAACCGTGTGCAGCGTCCAAAACATGAGTAGTCAAACGTCCCATTGATTCTGCGCGCCCGCCTGCATCAAGCAGTCAGACCTCGCGCCTCCCGAAGTCAGTTGAAAGGAGGCCGCACCGTTTCGAGGCACGAAACGCTACGGCGAGCGATTGATTAAGACACTTTTCAAAAAAATTGTACACAATAAAAACGACATTTTTACGGCAAACACCGGCATCCGCTATTTGCGCACGAATCTGTAGCCAAAGCATACGACCAGCGGCCCAATGATCTGTTAGCTGACCACCCAGGCAGATTTCTTGCGCGGGCCACTCCTGGAGCAGCCAATGATGACAGTTCATCAAAAATGCAAAAATTCAGGCTTACAAAGTGAATATAAAGTTGTATACAATTAGCCCATCGCTGTGACGCCAGCCTGTCATCTCACCGCCAGGCCGCCACACAACCTGTCAACGAATAAGAAGGAAGACTGCAGTGAGCGCTGACTACCCACGCGACCTGATCGGTTACGGCAGTAACCCTCCTCACCCACACTGGCCGGGCAACGCCCGCATTGCCTTGTCCTTCGTACTCAATTACGAAGAAGGCGGCGAGCGCAACATCCTGCACGGCGACAAAGAGTCTGAAGCCTTCCTTTCGGAAATGGTCTCGGCACAGCCGCTGCAAGGCGCGCGTAATATGAGCATGGAATCCCTTTACGAGTATGGCAGCCGTGCCGGCGTCTGGCGGATTCTGAAGCTGTTCAAGGAATTCGACATTCCATTGACCATCTTCGCCGTGGCCATGGCCGCCCAGCGCCACCCGGATGTGATCCGCGCGATGGTCGATGCCGGCCACGAGATTTGCAGCCACGGCTACCGCTGGATCGATTACCAGTACATGGACGAAGCACAGGAACGCGAGCACATGCTCGAAGCGATCCGCGTGCTCACTGAAATCACCGGCGAACGTCCGCTGGGCTGGTACACCGGCCGCACCGGCCCGAACACCCGTCGACTGGTGATGGAAGAAGGTGGTTTCCTCTACGACTGCGACACCTACGACGACGACCTGCCCTACTGGGAACCGAACAACCCGACCGGCAAGCCGCACCTGGTGATCCCGTACACACTGGACACCAACGACATGCGCTTCACCCAGGTCCAGGGTTTCAACAAGGGCGACGACTTCTTTGAATACCTCAAAGATGCATTCGACGTGCTGTATGCCGAAGGTGCCGAAGCACCGAAGATGTTGTCCATCGGCTTGCACTGCCGCTTGATCGGCCGTCCGGCGCGTCTGGCCTCGCTCAAACGCTTTATCGAATACGCTAAAGGTCATGAACAGGTGTGGTTCAGCCGTCGCGTCGACATCGCTCGCCACTGGCACGAAACCCACCCGTACCAAGGGGCTGCCAAATGAGCACCTTTCAAACATTGAAGCCATCAACCCTGAGCCGCGACGCATTTGTCGCCGCCTTCGCCGATATCTATGAACATTCGCCATGGGTGGCCGAAAAAGCCTTCGACCTGGGCCAGGACGCGTCGATCGACCAGATCGAAACCCTGCACCAACGCATGAGCGACATCCTGTTGAGCGCCGATCACGCCAGCCAGCTGGCCCTGATCAACGCTCACCCGGACCTGGCCGGCAAAGCCGCCGTCCAGGGCCAGCTTACCGCAGCCAGCACTCAAGAACAGTCTGGCGCGGGTATTCACCAATGCACGGCCGAAGAGTTTTCTCGCTTCACCGAGCTGAACGATGCCTACAAAGCCAAGTTCAAGTTTCCCTTCATCATGGCGGTAAAAGGCAGCAACCGGCATCAGATCCTCGCAGCGTTCGAAACGCGCATTCACAACTCGGTCGACACCGAATTCAAATGTGCGCTGGCGCAGATCAACCAAATTGCCCTGTTCCGTTTACTGACCCTATAGCAAGCATGGCCCGAGTGTTCTTGAACGCGGAAAGCACCCAGGGCCTCGCGAGTATCCCAAGCCAACTTATTAAAGGCAGACAAGAAGAATGAAAGCTTACGCCGTACCTTTCGAGAAGTTCGTCAACCTGGCCGACGCCCGCCTGGGCACCAAAATCATCTCGGTCACCGATGACTGGTTCGCAGACGCCAATCGTCTGTTCCAACCGACCCCGGCCGTATGGAAGGAGGGCGTGTTCGATGACAACGGCAAGTGGATGGACGGCTGGGAGTCGCGCCGCAAGCGCTTCGAAGGCTACGACAGTGCCGTGATCCGCCTGGGTGTACCGGGTTCGATCAAAGGCGTGGACATCGACACTTCATTCTTCACCGGCAACTTCCCGCCGTCGGCCTCCCTGGAAGCCTGCTTCCTGGCCTCGGGCGAGCCGGACGAAAACACCCAGTGGACTGAAGTGCTTTCAGCGGTCGAGCTGCAAGGCAACAGCCACCATTTCCACGAAATCAACAACGACCAGGCCTTCAGCCACCTGCGCTTCAACATCTACCCGGATGGTGGCGTGGCCCGTCTGCGCGTTTACGGCATTCCGTTCCGCGACTGGTCGGCTGTTGGCGACAACGAGCAAGTCGACCTGGCCGCAGCCCTGAACGGTGGCCGCGCCCTCGCCTGCTCCGACGAACACTTCGGGCGCATGAGCAACATCCTCAACCCGGGCCGTGGTATCAACATGGGCGACGGCTGGGAAACTGCACGTCGTCGCACCCCGGGCAATGACTGGGTCATCGTCGCGCTGGGTCATGCCGGCGAGATCGAAAAAGTCATCGTCGACACCCTGCACTTCAAGGGCAACTACCCGGACACTTGCTCGATCCAGGGCGCGTTCGTGAAGGGCGGTACCGACAGCCAGATCGAAACCCAATCGTTGTTCTGGCGCGAACTGCTGCCAGCGCAGAAACTGGAGATGCATGCCGAGCACACCTTCGCCGAGCAGATCAAGGCGCTGGGCCCGATCACCCACATCCGCCTGAACGTATTCCCGGATGGTGGTGTGAGCCGCCTGCGTGTATTGGGCAAGGTCGCTAAATAAGCGGTGAGGCCATTCGCGAGCAGGCTCGCTCCCACAGGGGTACGCGGTCGAATGTGGGAGCGAGCCTGCTCGCGAAGACAATAGAACAGACAACAACGAATTCAAGGTAAGAAGACCAGCATGCGCACACTGACGATTGAACCGCTGACCAAAGAAGCCTTCGCCCCTTTCGGTGACGTGATTGAAACCGACGGCAGCGATCACTTCATGATCAACAACGGTTCGACCATGCGCTTTCACAAACTGGCGACGGTTGAAACCGCCACGCCAGAGGACAAGGCAATCATCAGTATCTTCCGCGCCGACGCGCAGGACATGCCGCTGACTGTCTGCATGCTGGAGCGTCATCCGCTGGGCAGCCAGGCTTTCATTCCGCTGCTCGGCAACCCCTTTCTGATCGTGGTCGCGCCACTTGGCGATGAACCTGTATCAGGCTTGGTCCGCGCCTTCGTCACCAACGGCAGGCAGGGCATTAATTACCATCGCGGCGTCTGGCACCACCCGGTGCTGACGATCGAAAAGCGGGATGACTTCCTGGTGGTTGATCGCAGTGGCACAGGCAATAACTGCGATGAGCATTTTTTCAAAGAGGATGAGCGTTTGATCCTTGCCCCCCACCAATAAGAGAAGGTCTGATCACTCGACGACAGAGTGACAGGCGAGAGGTAAAGACTGTGGAAGCACATCTGTTGGAATGGCTGAACCTGAGCGTGCGCTGGGTTCACATGATTACTGGCGTGGCCTGGATCGGCGCGTCGTTCTATTTCGTCTGGCTGGAAAACAACCTCAATCGGGTCAACCCGAGAAGTGGTCTGGCGGGCGATTTGTGGGCGATCCATGGCGGCGGTATCTACCACCTGGAAAAATACAAACTGGCCCCACCGACCATGCCGGACAACCTGCACTGGTTCAAATGGGAAGCCTATTTCACCTGGATGTCGGGGATCGCGCTGCTGTGCGTGGTGTTCTACTCCAACCCGACGCTGTACTTGCTGGCACCTGGCAGCAGCCTGACCGGCCCTGAAGGCGTGATGTTGGGCATCGGCTCGCTGTTCGTCGGCTGGTTCGTCTACTCCTTCCTCTGCGACTCGGCCCTTGGCAAACGCCCTGCCCTGCTAGGCGCAATCCTGTTCGTGCTGATCATTGGCGCCGCGTATGGCTTCAGCAAAGTGTTCAGCGGTCGCGGTGCGTACCTGCACGTCGGCGCGATCATCGGCACCATCATGGTCGGCAACGTGTTCCGCATCATCATGCCCGCACAGCGTGCGCTGGTGGCAGCGATTGCCGAGAACCGCACACCGGACCCGGCCCTGCCGGCCAAAGGTTTGCTGCGTTCACGTCACAACAACTACTTCACCTTGCCCGTGCTGTTCATCATGATCAGCAACCACTTCCCGAGCACCTATGGCAGCCAATACAACTGGCTGATCCTGGCCGGGATCGCAGTGCTGGCGGTGTTGGTGCGTCACTACTTCAACACCCGTCACGACAGCCACAAGTTTGCCTGGACCCTGCCCGTGGCAGCCGTCGGCATGATCAGCCTGGCTTACGTGACTGGCCCGGCGCCGATGAACAGCGCGCCTGAAGTGGTCAAGGCGCCAGGCACCATTGAGTACCAGCCGCTGCCGGAAACGGCCCTCGGTGGTGGTGCCAAGCCTGAAGTGGCGAAACCTGCTGCACCAGCCGCTGCACCGGACCAGGCTTCAAATCAGGGCCCGGCGTTCAACAAGGTGCACAGTGTGATTCAGGAACGCTGCGCGGTGTGCCATTCGGCCAAACCGACCAGCCCGCTGTTCAGTGCTGCACCGGCCGGCGTGATGTTTGACACCCCTGAGCAGATCCGCCAGAACGCCCCGCGCATTCAGGCTCAGGCTGTCACCAGCCAGGTCATGCCACTGGGCAACATCACCCAGATGACCCAGCAGGAACGTGACCTGATCGGCGCGTGGATTGTTCAGGGTGCCCAGACCAATTAAGCAGTAACAGCATCGCGAGCAGGCTCGCTCCCACAGGATTTGTATGGCCTGTGTGGGAGCGAGCCTGCTCGCGAATGGCCGCGCCGCGGCCAACCTGATGCACAAAATCACAAGAATAAAAAAAGATCCGAGGTGTTGCATGTCCGAGCTATCCGCAGCGCGCATCCCCGACGCACCCGCCATTCAGCGTTTGCCCCTTTTGCAATTGATCCTGGTCGGTCTGCAACATGTTTTGCTGATGTACGGCGGTGCCATCGCGGTGCCGCTGATCATCGGACAGGCCGCTGGCCTGAGTCGTGAAGAAATTGCCTTTTTGATCAACGCCGACCTGCTGGTGGCCGGGATCGCGACCGTCGTGCAGTCGCTGGGCATCGGCCCGATGGGTATCCGCATGCCGGTGATGATGGGCGCCAGCTTCGCCGCCGTTGGCAGCATGGTTGCCATGGCCGGCATGCCGGGTATCGGTCTGCAAGGGATCTTCGGCGCCACCATCGCCGCTGGTTTTTTCGGCATGATCATTGCGCCGTTCATGTCCAAAGTCGTCCGCTTCTTCCCACCTCTGGTCACCGGCACCGTCATCACCTCGATCGGTTTGTCGCTGTTCCCCGTGGCCGTTAACTGGGCAGGCGGCGGTGCGGGTGCTGCTCAATTCGGCTCCCCGATTTACCTGGCCATCGCCGCGCTGGTGCTGGCCACCATTCTGTTGGTCCATCGCTTCATGCGCGGTTTCTGGGTCAACATTTCCGTGTTGATCGGCATGTGCCTCGGCTATGTGATCTGTGGTTTGATCGGCATGGTCGACCTCAGCGGCATGGCTCAGGCGCCTTGGGTACAAATCGTCACCCCGCTGCATTTCGGCCTGCCGAAGTTCGAACTCGCACCGATTCTGTCGATGTGCCTGGTGGTGGTGATCATCTTCGTCGAGTCCACCGGGATGTTCCTCGCGCTGGGCAAAATAACCGGTCAGGAAGTCTGCCCACGGATGCTGCGTCGCGGCTTGCTGTGTGATGCCGGCGCTTCGTTCTTCGCCGGTTTTTTCAACACGTTCACTCACTCCTCTTTCGCGCAGAACATCGGCCTGGTGCAGATGACCGGCGTGCGCTGCCGCTCGGTGACCATCGTCGCCGGCGGCTTGCTGGTGGTGCTGAGCCTGCTGCCGAAAGCAGCGTTCCTGGTCGCCTCGATACCGCCCGCCGTACTGGGCGGCGCGGCGATTGCGATGTTCGGCATGGTGGCGGCCACCGGCATCAAGATTCTTCAGGAAGCCGACATCGGTGACCGTCGCAACCAGTTGCTGGTAGCGGTCAGCATCGGCATGGGGCTGATTCCGGTGGTTCGTCCGGAGTTTTTCGCACACTTGCCACTGTGGATGAGCCCGATCACCCACAGCGGAATTGCGATGGCGACGTTGAGTGCGTTGTCGCTGAACCTGCTGTTTAACATCCTCGGCGGCGCCGAACGCGCGGCCATCAACGACTGCCACGCCCACCCGCATTGACACAGTAAAGGCCGACAACCCTGTAGGAGCGAGCTTGCTCGCGATGGACGCTAACGATAACGAGTGTTTCCTGGATAAACACGGCGCTCCATAGACCATCGCGAGCAAGCTCGCTCCTACAAAGGTCAGCGGCTGCCTGCGCCTCAAACAATAAAACGACGGGGAGCAACAGATGATTCGGACACAGCCAAACTTGTTGTTGGGCGGTGGCCTCTTGGCCGCCAGCCAGGCCATGGCCGGCGATTTATTGCTGTGGCAGACCAACAACCCGAGCGCCGCCACCCTGCTGGTGAAGGTGCACTTTTAAGATGGCCCGCAACCACGCCGCAAACCTGTCGTCGGTGCGCTATTGCGGAGCACTTGAGACCTGGCCAAGTAGTCAGTATTCTCCGCGGCCGCCTGAATCCGCTTTAAAAAAAAGTCCGGATTTATTTTCTGACCAAATAGCCAACTTATCCCGGCCCTGGACAGTATCAAGGCATTCCAACCCCCCTCTCAATCGACTGTTCTTGAGCAGCCGAGCGGGAGTTTTTTTGCTTTTTGAAAGCCTTGGCTCAGCGTTTGCCAACCGCACCGACGCTGACCGAATGGACGATTTATTACCGCTACAGATAACGGCGCCAAACCAGAGCGCCGACCTTAGAAAAATAACGTGGAACCACCTACTTTTTGGGAGCAACCGAATGAAACGTACGTGCACCAGCCTGATGCTCGCGGGATCTTTACTGGCCGGCGGCCAGGCGATGGCCGGCGACTTGCTGCAATGGCAGAACAACAGCCTGACCTATCTCTATGGCAAGGACTTCCAGGTCAATCCGAGCATTCAGCAGACGGTCACATTCGAACACGCCGACGCCTGGAAATATGGAGATAACTTCATGTTTGTCGACAAGATCTTCTACAACGGCAAGCCTGACAGCTACGTCGGTTCGAACACCTACTATGGCGAGATCAGCCCGCGCTTGTCGTTCGGCAAGATCTTCGACCAGAAACTCGAATTTGGCCCGATCAAAGACGTATTGCTGGCCATGACTTACGAGTTCGGCGAAGGCGATACCAAGTCCTACCTGATCGGTCCTGGTTTCGACCTGGCGATCCCGGGCTTCGACTACTTCCAGCTGAACTTCTACCAGCGTCACACCGAAGGCGGCCGTCCGGGTAGCAACACCTGGCAGATCACTCCGGTCTGGTCCTACACCATTCCGGTGGGTAATTCGAGCGTCCTGATCGATGGCTACATGGACTGGGTGGTCGACAATGATACGAACGCCAAAGGCACTTACCACGCCAACCTGCACTTCAATCCTCAGATCAAATACGACTTGGGCAAAGCGCTGAACATTGGCGAGAAACAGCTGTACGTCGGTGTGGAGTACGACTACTGGAAGGACAAGTACGGCATCGAAGACAGCCAGGCCTTCAAGACCGATCAGAGCGCCACGAGCTTGCTGGTGAAGTACCACTTCTGATCAGTTGATTTAGCGGGCGTCTGGAAGGACGCCATCGCGAGCAAGCTCGCTCCCACAATTGATCTTCGTCGCGCTGAAGATCCCTTGTGGGAGCGAGCTTGCTCGCGATGGCCACACCGCAAATATCAGGCAGGTATTACAGGCTCCACCAACCCAAGAAACCGACACAGCTCATCCTTCTTGGCCAGCGCATCCCGCCGCCCAAGGTCAATCAATTCGCTGCAATACCCCGACTCGAACAGCAGATAGCTCAGCACCCCCGCCCCGCTCGTCTTGGTCGCCCCCGGCCCGCGCAGAAACAGGCGCAGTGCCGCCGGCAATTCCTGCCGATGTCGCGCTGCAATTTCATCAATCGGCTGACTCGGTGAAATCACCAGCACGTCCACCGGCGCCACACCCAGCGCACGGGTCGGCGTGCCGTCGGGAAGCAGATGACTGAACTGATTCAGACGTTGC
The DNA here is from genome assembly GCF_056680375.1 of Pseudomonas sp. ASL7. Classification (NCBI taxonomy): domain Bacteria; kingdom Pseudomonadati; phylum Pseudomonadota; class Gammaproteobacteria; order Pseudomonadales; family Pseudomonadaceae; genus Pseudomonas; species Pseudomonas sp. ASL7. The sequence goes on from NZ_CM155279.1 coordinate 2,615,023, forward strand.
AGCAGCTCGATATCACTTTCCAGGCTGTCGATGAACGTACTGTTGAGCAGGTGCCCGCCGATCTGCGCCAAGGTTGGCTGTTGACCGGTATAGGCGCGTTGCAGCGGCTGTTGTGGGTCGACCCCGCGAGGGTTGCCGCTGACACCGACCACCAGCACTCGGCTGGCGCCCAGGTGCAGGGCCGGGCTGATGGGTGCCGACTGGCGCACCGCACCGTCGCCGAAATACTCTTCGCCGATTTTTACCGGCGCGAATAAAAGCGGAATGGCAGAACTGGCAAGTAAATGTTCGACGGACAATTGGGACGGAATGCCAATGCGCCGATGGCGCAACCAAGCTTCAATGGTGCCACCGCCCTGATAAAACGTGACGGCCTGGCCGGACTCGTAACCGAATGCCGTGACCGCTACCGCGTTTAACTGCTTTTGCGCGATGGCATCGGCGATGCCGCTCATGTGCAGCTTGTCATTAAGCAACTCGCGCAGCGGCGAGCTGTTGAGCAAGGCCACCGGAACCTGTGCGCCGATGCCGAGCAAGCTGTGCCCAACAAAGCGGCTGGCCTGATGAATGACCCCCGGCCAGTCACTGCGCAACACCAGATGACTGCGAAAGCCCTGCCAAAAAGCTGTCAGGCGCTCGATGGCGCCACGGAAGTCCATCGCTCCACTGGCGAGGCTGACGGCGTTGATCGCACCGGCAGAAGTGCCGACGATCACCGGAAACGGATTACTGGCACCGACCGGCAACAGCTCGGCAATCGCCGCCAGCACACCCACCTGATAAGCCGCCCGGGCCCCGCCGCCGGAAAGAATCAACCCTGTTACCGGTTCAGCAGGACTCATCGCAACACTCCATGGTGCTCAAGGGGATCAACGACTCAACCGCGTTTCTTGTACAGTTTCGGCTCGCCCGGCGGACGGCTCTTGAAGCGGCGATGCGCCCAGAGGTATTGCTCAGGACACTCACGCAAGACGCCCTCGACCCATTGATTGATCCGCAGGCAATCGGCCTCTTCGGTCTCGCCGGGGAAATGTTCGAGCGGTGCATGGATCACCAGACGATAACCGCTGCCATCGGCCAGGCGCTCCTGGGTAAACGGCACCACCAGCGCCTTGCCCAGTCGCGCAAACTTGCTGGTGGCGGTAACCGTTGCGGCCTGAATCCCGAACAACGGCACGAAAATACTCTGCTTGGCGCCGTAGTCCTGATCCGGTGCGTACCAGATCGCCCGGCCCGCCCGCAGCAGTTTGAGCATGCCGCGCACGTCGTCGCGCTCCACGGCCAACGAGTCGAGGTTATGCCGTTCGCGGCCACTTCGCTGAATGTAGTCGAACAGCGGATTCTTGTGCTCACGGTACATGCCGTCGATGGTGTGCTGCTGGCCGAGCAATGCCGCGCCGATTTCCAGCGTGGTGAAATGCACCGCCATCAGAATCACGCCTTTGCCGTCGCGCTGGGCTTTTTTCAAATGCTCCAACCCTTGGACATGGGCCAGCTTCGCCAGACGCTGACGCGACCACCACCAGCTCATGGCCATTTCAAAGAATGCAATGCCGGTGGACGCAAAGTTTTCCTTGAGCAGGCGTTTGCGCTCGTCCGCGGATTTTTCCGGGAAACACAGTTCCAGATTGCGCTTGGCAATGCACCGTCGGTCGCCTGCCACTCGATACATCAATGCACCGAGGCCGCGTCCGATAAACAGCAACGCCGGATATGGCAACTGGACAATCAGCCACAACAGCCCCAAGCCACACCACAGAGGCCAAAAACGCGGAGAAAGAAATGCTGTTCGAAAACGCGGGCGATCCATTAAAGCTTCCGTCAAGACAATGGCCGCGCATTCTACATCGTTCGACCCGGCTTGCGGCTCGCGGGCGTTCTCGTTATAAGTCTCGGCACTTTTAGTGACAAGTCGTTGTATGCCGACCATGAGCCAAACCGAACCGTTAGTCCAAGATCCCGTGTTCCAGTTGAAGGGCAGCATGCTCGCCATTACGGTGCTGGAGCTGACCCGCAACGACCTCGAGAGCCTCGATCGGCAGCTGGCCGCCAAAGTCGCCCAAGCGCCTAATTTCTTCAGTAATGCACCGCTGGTGCTGGCCCTGGACAAACTCCCGGCCAGTGAAGGCGCCATCGATCTGCCAGGCCTGATGCGCGTCTGTCGCCAGCATGGCTTGCGCACCCTGGCGATCCGCGCCAGCCGGATTGAAGACATCGCCGCCGCCATTGCAGTCGACCTGCCCGTACTGCCGCCGTCCGGTGCCCGGGAACGCCCGCTTGACCCGCTCGAAGGCCAAGTGAAGAAAAAGCCGGAAAAACCACCGGAGCCCACCGTCAAACCGACGAAAATCATCACGTCGCCCGTCCGTGGCGGCCAGCAGATTTATGCCCAGGGTTGCGATTTGGTCGTGATCTCGTCCGTCAGCCCGGGGGCGGAACTTCTCGCCGATGGCAACATCCATGTATACGGCCCTATGCGCGGACGCGTATTGGCCGGGGTCAAAGGCGATACGAAAGCCAGGATTTTCTGTCAGCAAATGAGTGCTGAACTGGTCTCCATTGCAGGCCACTACAAGGTTTCTGAAGATTTGCGTCGCGACCCTTTATGGGGCGCCGGCGTGCAAGTCAGTCTGTCGGGCGATGTGTTGAACATCATTCGGCTTTAACGGATACTGCCGCATTTTCCAAGCATCTCTAAAACGTAGCGAAAACGGCTCAAACGAAGTAGGAAAAAGGCCAAAAGCAGTGTTTACCGGAGGTAAGCACCGCCCAGGACCGGATTCCATCCAAGGCTGTCCGACTGCAGTAGTTTTTCAAGAGATGTTTTTCAGGGGCTAAAAGTCCTTTTTCCTTAGGGGTGAAACACCTTGGCCAAGATTCTCGTGGTTACATCCGGCAAGGGTGGTGTGGGTAAGACCACCACCAGCGCCGCTATCGGTACCGGCCTCGCACTGCGCGGTCACAAAACAGTTATCGTCGACTTCGACGTTGGTTTGCGTAACCTCGACCTGATCATGGGTTGCGAGCGTCGCGTGGTGTATGACTTCGTCAACGTTGTGAACGGCGAAGCCAACCTGCAGCAAGCCCTGATCAAAGACAAACGCCTGGAAAACCTCTACGTACTGGCCGCCAGTCAGACCCGCGATAAAGACGCGCTGACCGTCGAAGGCGTAGAAAAAGTGCTGATGGCACTGAAAGAAGATTTCGAATTCGTGGTCTGTGACTCACCAGCGGGCATCGAGAAAGGCGCCCACCTGGCCATGTACTTCGCGGACGAAGCGATTGTCGTGACCAACCCGGAAGTGTCCTCGGTTCGTGACTCGGACCGCATGCTGGGCCTGCTGGCCAGCAAGTCGCGTCGCGCTGAAAACGGCGAAGAACCGATCAAGGAACACCTGCTGCTGACCCGCTACAACCCGCAACGCGTCAGTGACGGTGAAATGCTCGGCGTCGAAGACGTCAAAGAAATTCTGGCCGTTACCCTGCTGGGTGTGATTCCGGAATCCCAAGCGGTACTCAAGGCTTCCAACTCCGGCGTGCCGGTGATTCTCGACGATCAGAGCGACGCCGGTCAGGCGTACAGCGATGCGGTCGATCGCCTGCTGGGCAAAACCGTGGAGCATCGGTTTCTCGATGTAACGAAGAAAGGATTCTTTGAGCGTCTGTTTGGAGGCCGGTAATGAACATTTTTGACTTCTTTCGTGCTAACAAGAAGCCAAGTACCGCATCGGTAGCGAAAGAGCGTCTACAGATTATCGTGGCGCATGAACGCGGCCAACGCAGTACCCCGGACTACCTGCCAGCCTTGCAGAAGGAACTGGTCGAGGTGATCCGCAAGTACGTCAATATCGGGTCCGATGACGTGCACGTCGCTCTGGAAAACCAGGGCAGCTGCTCGATTCTGGAACTCAATATCACCCTGCCTGATCGCTGAGTCGATCCGGCGGGAGCCACGGCGGTTCAGGCCTTCCAGGCGTCGTGTAGGAGCGAGCTTGCTCGCGATGGTATGTCAGACGCATTGATGTCTACTGACACACCATCGCGAGCAAGCTCGCGCCTACAAGGGGCAGCGAAAGCCTGAGCCGCCGTTGGCGTTTGTTACGAGGCTGTTTTAATGCCGCTGTCCAACATCCGCATCATCCATCAGGACGCCGCCGTGCTGGTGGTCAACAAACCCACCCTGTTGCTCTCTGTGCCCGGTCGGGCCGATGACAACAAGGACTGTCTGATTACCCGCCTGCAAGAAAATGGCTATCCGGAAGCGCGAATCGTCCATCGGCTGGATTGGGAAACCTCCGGCATCATTCTGTTGGCCCGTGACCCGGACACTCATCGCGAGCTGTCTCGGCAATTTCACGACCGCGAAACCGAAAAAGCCTACACCGCACTCTGCTGGGGCCAACCGGAACTGGACAGTGGCAGCATCGATCTGCCATTGCGCTACGACCCTCCGACCAAGCCGCGCCATGTGGTGGACCATGAGTTTGGCAAACATGCCCTCACGTTCTGGCGCGTGCTGGAACGTTGTGGCGACTGGTGCCGCGTTGAACTGACGCCGATCACCGGCCGCTCCCATCAGTTGCGCGTGCACATGCTTTCCATCGGCCACCCACTGCTGGGTGACGGGCTGTACGCCCATGAGCAAGCGCTGGCTGCCTGGCCAAGGCTGTGCCTGCACGCGAGCATGCTCAGCTTCACTCACCCCCAGAGCGGTGAGCGCCTGCGTTTCGAGTGCCCTGCACCGTTTTAAAGACCAATACAATCCAAAACTGTAGGAGCGAGCCTGCTCGCGAAGGTCGTCAACGATAACGCTGGAAACCTGACACCCCGCGGCGTTCTCAGATCTATCGCGAGCAAGCACGCTCCTACAGTACAGGGATCTTCCACAGCAGCCCGCCGCCAATTATGTGACCAATACGGTAAACTGGCGCCATTGCTGTCTGGAGCTACTTATGCGCGAAGAATTGAACCAAGGCCTGATCGACTTCCTCAAGGCCTCCCCTACCCCGTTCCACGCCACTGCCAGCCTTGTCCAGCGCCTGGAAGCGGCAGGCTATCAGCGTCTCGACGAGCGCGAGCCATGGACGACCGAAGCCAACGGTCGTTACTACGTCACCCGTAACGATTCGTCGATTGTCGCGTTCAAGATGGGCCGTCATTCACCGTTGCACGGCGGCATTCGCCTGGTCGGCGCCCACACCGACAGCCCGTGCCTGCGAGTCAAACCCCAGCCGGAACTGCAACGCCAGGGCTTTTGGCAGCTGGGCGTCGAAGTCTATGGCGGCGCACTCCTCGCGCCGTGGTTCGACCGCGACCTGTCCCTGGCTGGCCGCGTGACCTTCCGCCGAGATGGCAAGGTCGAGAGCCAGCTGATCGACTTCAAGGCACCGATTGCCACCATCCCGAACCTGGCCATTCACCTCAACCGTGAAGCCAACATGGGTTGGGCGATCAATGCCCAGACCGAGCTTCCGCCGATTCTTGCGCAATTTGCCGGTGACGAGCGCGTGGACTTCCGCGCCGTCCTCACCGACCAACTCGCCCGCGAACACGGCCTGAACGCTGACGTCGTGCTCGACTACGAGCTGAGCTTCTACGATACCCAAAGCGCGGCAGTCATCGGCCTGCATGGCGATTTCATTGCGGGCGCGCGCCTGGACAACCTGTTGTCGTGCTACGCCGGCCTGCAAGCCTTGCTGACCACCGAAACCGACGAAACCTGCGTGCTGGTCGCCAACGACCACGAAGAAGTCGGCTCCTGCTCCGCTTGCGGCGCCGATGGCCCGATGCTGGAGCAGACACTGCGTCGCCTGCTGCCCGAAGGTGATGAGTTCGTACGGACTATTCAGAAATCCCTGCTGGTCTCGGCCGACAACGCCCACGGCGTGCACCCGAACTACGCGGACAAACACGACGCCAACCACGGCCCGAAACTCAACGCAGGCCCGGTTATCAAGGTCAACAGCAACCAGCGCTACGCGACCAACAGCGAAACCGCCGGCTTCTTCCGCCATCTGTGCATGGCCGAAGAAGTGCCGGTTCAGAGCTTCGTGGTGCGCAGCGACATGGGCTGCGGCTCGACGATCGGCCCGATCACTGCCAGCCATCTGGGCGTGCGCACCGTGGACATCGGCCTGCCGACGTTCGCCATGCACTCGATCCGCGAGCTGTGCGGCAGCCATGACCTGGCGCACCTGGTCAAAGTGCTGAGCGCGTTTTACACCTGCCGCGAGCTACCGTAACCGCCCCTGTAGGAGCGAGCTTGCTCGCGATGAAATTGAAGACGACGCATTTTTCCAGGCAGCATGCGCCATCGTTCACGCCCATCGCGAGCAAGCTCGCTCCTACAGACAGCACCCCGGCGGGCCAAAAGCCACCTAGACTTTAACTATCCCTTTCGACAAGGTAGTCGCCATGATCTCGTTGTCCTCTTTTCACGCCATGCTGGTCCCGATTCTTGCCGGGATGATCATGCTGGCGGTCGGCTTCAATTTTCGCGACAAAAACGCGGGTGTGTTCGCGATGTGGATCGGCATGCTGACGATCCTCGCCACTGTGGTTTTCAAGATTCTCGCCAAACTCAACGAATAAATCCTCACCCCCGGCTCGCATTGATTTTGGCGGGCTCGTACACTCGGTCGATCTGCCCATTCAAGGTTGACCGCCTAGTGTTCGCTCGTCTTTTTACCCTGCCATGTTTTCTCCTTGCCTGCCTCATGACACTGCTGCCGATGGCGCCTGCCCAGGCTGTCAGTTTGCCGAGCCTGCTTAACAGCCCGGCGAAAGCCCAGCCAGAGGCACAAGCGCCCTTGGGGCAATCGCTGGACGAAGTGATCAAGTCGCTGGAGAACGACCAGCAACGAACCCAGCTGCTGACGGACCTGAAGAAGTTGCGCGACACCACTAAAAAAGCCCAGCCGACCACCGAAGAAGGTGTGCTGGGCTTGATCGGTGGCACCCTGGCCAGTTTCGAAAAGCAGTTTTCCGGGGCCGACAGCCCGCTCAATCGCTGGTCCGAAGAGCTCAATCTGGCCCAGGATGAACTGAAGGAACTGGCGCTGCCGGCCAATGAATGGCTGCCGATCATATTTGCCTTCGCCATGATTTTGATGGTCTGGAGTCTGCTGGCCGCTGCGCTGATCTGGCTCGGCCACCGGGTGCGCATGCGCTTCGGCCTGACCGAGGAACTGCCGCAGCACCCCAAGGCCCTCGACATGTTGCGCTTCGCCCTGCGCAAACTCGGGCCATGGCTGATTGCCTTGGTGATAACGGTCTATATGAGCTACGCCCTACCCTCATCATTGGGCAAAAGCCTGGCCATGGTGCTGGCCTACGCATTGGTGGTCGGCACCTGTTTTTCAGCGATCTGCGTGATTGCCTTTTCCTTGCTCGACGGTCCCCACCGCCACCGCGCCCTGTATATCCTGCGGCACCAGGCTTTTCGGCCGCTGTGGTTGATCGGCAGTTTCGCCGCCTTCGGTGAAGCCCTGAGCGATCCGAAAATGGTCGACAGCCTTGGCACTCACCTGGCGCACACCGCGTCGACGCTCGCCAACGTGCTGGCGGCGATCTCGACCGGGCTGTTCATCCTGCGGTTCCGCCGTCCCATTGCGCACCTGATCCGCAATCAGCCGCTGTCACGCCGCCTCACTCGCCGGGCGTTGAGCGACACTATCGACATTCTCGGAACCTTCTGGTTTTTGCCGGCGCTGGTACTGGTGGGCATTTCACTGTTCGCCACCTTCGTCTCCGCCGGCGACACCAGCACCGCACTGCGTCAGTCGCTGATCTGCACCGTGTTGCTGGTGTTATGCATGGTCATCAACGGACTGGTCCGCCGCCATGCCCTAAAACCGCACCGCGGCGCGAAGCGCCATGCATTGTATTCCGATCGCCTGAAAAGCTTCTTCTACACCCTCGCCCATCTGCTTGTCTGGCTGGCGTTCATCGAACTCGGCCTGCGGGTCTGGGGCCTGTCGCTGATTCGCTTTACCGAAGGCGACGGCCATGAAGTCAGCGTCAAACTGTTCAGCCTCGGCGGCACGCTGATATTTGCCTGGCTGATCTGGATTCTCAGCGACACCGCCGTGCACCACGCACTCACCCGCTCGCGCAAAGGCCTGGCCAATGCTCGTGCGCAGACGATGATGCCGCTGATTCGCAACGTGTTGTTCGTGGCCATTTTCATCATTGCGCTGATCGTCGCCCTGGCGAACATGGGCATGAACGTTACGCCACTGCTGGCGGGTGCCGGCGTGATCGGCCTGGCCATCGGCTTCGGCGCACAGTCACTGGTTGCCGACCTGATCACGGGGCTGTTCATCATCATCGAAGATTCGCTGGCCATCGACGATTACGTGGATGTCGGCGGTCACCTGGGCACTGTCGAAGGCCTGACCATTCGTACCGTGCGACTGCGGGACATCGATGGCATCGTCCACACCATCCCGTTCAGCGAAATCAAAAGCATCAAGAACTACTCCCGCGAATTCGGCTACGCCATCTTCCGGGTAGCAGTGCCCTCCAACATGGACATCGACAACGCGATCAAACTGATGCGCGACGTCGGGCAGAAGATGCGCACCGACCCGCTGCAACGTCGCAACATCTGGTCGCCGCTGGAAATTCAAGGCGTGGAAAGTTTCGAGTCGGGTAATGCGATTCTTCGCGCTCGCTTCAAGACCGCGCCGATCAAGCAATGGGAGGTTTCCCGGGCGTTTAACCTGTCGCTCAAACGGCATCTGGATGAAGCCGGACTCGACCTGGCGACACCGCGCATGAGCGTGCATGTGGTTACGGCGGGGGGCGGGCCGGTAACGGATTAACCCAAACATTGTGGGAGCGAGCCTGCTCGCGAAAAACGCACAGGCACCCCGCTTACTCAGACCGCACACGTAATCGTTCACGTCCATCGCGAGCAGGCTCGCTCCCACAGGTATCGCAGCCGAACACAGGATTTATAGGGACAACAAAACGCAGGCAAAAAAAACCCCGAACCAGTCGGGGATTTTTTATGTTCGATCAATCAGCCCAAGAGCGGATTAATCTTCGCGGTAGCGACGCAGCTACAACTGCTTACCGGCAACGCGAGTGTCCTTCAGCTTGGTCAGCAGACGCTCCAGACCATCTTCCGGCAGCTCGACGAGGCTGAAGCTGTCACGCACCCGGATGAAGCCGGGCTCGACCTGGCGACACCGCGCATGAGCGTGCATGTGGTTACGGCGGGGGGCGGGCCGGTAACGGATTAACCCAAACATTGTGGGAGCGAGCCTGCTCGCGAAAAACGCACAGGCACCCCGCTTACTCAGACCGCACACGTAATCGTTCACGTCCATCGCGAGCAGGCTCGCTCCCACAGGTATCGCAGCCGAACACAGGATTTATAGGGACAACAAAACGCAGGCAAAAAAAACCCCGAACCAGTCGGGGATTTTTTATGTTCGATCAATCAGCCCGAGAGCGGATTAATCTTCGCGGTAGCGACGCAGCTTCAACTGCTTACCGGCAACGCGAGTGTCCTTCAGCTTGGTCAGCAGACGCTCCAGACCATCTTCCGGCAGCTCGACGAGGCTGAAGCTGTCACGCACCTGGATGCGACCGATAGCTTCACGAGCCAAACCACCTTCGTTGAGGATGGCGCCCAGCAGGTTTTTGGCAGCGATACCATCACGCGCACCCAGCGCGGTACGGCAACGAGCACGACCTTCAGCCAATGGAACCGGAGCACGACGCTCACGATCACCACGGTCCGGACGATCACCGGTACGCTCTGGACGATCGCCACGCGGTGCGTTGTTCGGCACCAGTGGACGTTCTTTCTCGATCGCGGCCAGGGTCAGCGCCTGAGCATTGGTCGCCTTGCGCAGCAGCGCAGCGGCCAGTGCACGCGGAGTGCAACCGATGTCGGCGGTCAGGCGATCGAGCAGATCACCGTGAGTCGATTCGGCATCAGCCACCAATGGCGACAGGCTGTTGGTCAGTTTCTTGATGCGGGCATCGAGAACGGCCTGAGCGTCCGGCAGGCGAACTTCGGCCACTTTCTGACCGGTTACACGCTCGATCACTTGCAGCATGCGGCGCTCACGTGGAGTCACCAGCAACAGCGCACGACCTTCGCGACCCGCACGGCCGGTACGGCCGATACGGTGAACGTAGGACTCTGGGTCGTACGGCATGTCAACGTTGAAAACGTGAGTGATGCGCGGAACGTCCAGACCACGAGCAGCAACGTCGGTCGCCACAACGATGTCCAGACGGCCATCCTTGAGGGATTCGATGACGCGTTCGCGCTGGTTCTGAGCAATGTCACCGTTCAGCGCAGCGGCTTTGTAGCCTTTGGCTTCCAGGGCACTGGCCAGGTCCAGGGTCGCTTGCTTGGTGCGTACGAACATGATCAGGGCGTCGAAATCTTCGACTTCCAGCAGGCTCAGTACAGCCGAGGTCTTCTGGTCAGCGTGAACCAACAGGTGAGCCTGTTCGATCGCGGTAACGGTCTGAGTCTTGGTCTGGATCTTCACGTGCTGCGGATCACGCAGGTGACGCTCAGCGATTGCACGGATCGACTGCGGCAGGGTCGCCGAGAACAATACGGTCTGACGGGTTGGAGGCAAGGCCTTGAAGATAACTTCGAGGTCGTCCATGAAACCCAGCTTGAGCATTTCATCGGCTTCGTCGAGAACCAGATGGTTCACGGTAGCCAACACTTTTTCGTCACGGCGCAAGTGGTCGCACAGACGGCCCGGCGTGGCGACAACGATCTGTGCGCCATTACGGATTGCTTTCAGTTGTGGACCCATAGGGGCGCCGCCGTAAACGGCCACAACGGTAACGCCCGGCATTTGCTTGGCGTAGGTTTCGAAAGCGGTTGCTACTTGCAGCGCCAACTCACGGGTTGGCGCCAGGATCAGGGCTTGCGGCTCGCGCTTGGCAGGATCGATGCGATGCAGGATCGGCAGGGCGAACGCGGCGGTTTTACCCGTACCGGTTTGCGCCTGACCAATCATGTCGTGGCCGGCCATGATGATCGGGATCGATTGCTGCTGAATAGCCGAAGGCTCTTCGTAGCCAGTCGCAATGACGGCTGCAAGAATATTCGGATTAAGGTTAAAAGCGGCGAAGCCGCCGGTTTCCTGGGTCATGGGTCTGCCTCTAAGTGCATCCGCAAAGACCCATGCTCCAAAGCTGCGCATGCCGTGTAAGACTCAAGAGTCGCCCTGGCTGCTTTGTCGGCGGGGATTTGCGAAAACGAATGAATGAAAAAGATTCGTCAAGGGAGAGTCCGCTGTGCGGACGTGCAGCCGAAGCTGACTTCGGGGAATTGCGCTACCTAAACGCGGCCCGGTTAAAGGCCGGCGCGCACTATACCGGAAATTGCCCAAAAAGGGAGCATTATTTGTCGGAAAACTGACGGATACGCCGTTGTGTCACAAGCTTTGCGGATAATCGTGCAACGGTCTATTTTTCAAAGGCCCGGCCCTGCTGGCGATGGCGCTAAAACGGTTCACCCTTGCGACGCAGACTTGCGGTCTCACCTGCCCCTTCCCGCCTCTTCCCGCCCGAGGAATTGCACCATGAATCAGCCCTGCACCAGTCGAGTCAGCCGCAAACGGCACGGTCATGTCCTGTTGATCGGCCTGGACCGGGTGGCCAAACGCAACGCCTTCGATCTCGACCTGCTCAACGAACTCAGTCTGGCCTACGGCGAGTTCGAGGCGGACAGTGAGGCACGCGTCGCGGTGGTCTTTGGCCATGGCGAGCATTTCACCGCCGGGCTCGATCTGGTCAGCGCCGGCACAGCCCTGGCCGAAGGTTGGCAGGTACCGCCCGGCGGCTGTGATCCGTGGGGGGTATTTGCCGGCCCCAGGGTCAGCAAACCGGTAATTGTGGCCGCGCAAGGCTACTGCCTGACCATCGGGATCGAATTGATGCTGGCGGCGGATATCAACCTGTGTGCCAGCAACACGCGATTCGCCCAGAAGGAAGTGCAGCGCGGCATCTTCCCCTTTGGCGGCGCCACATTGCGCTTTCATCAAGTTGCCGGTTGGGGCAATGCCATGCGCTGGCTGCTGACCGGCGATGAGTTTGACGCCCATGATGCGTTGCACCTGGGGTTGGTGCAGGAAGTCATGGCCAGCGAGGATTTGCTGCCCCGGGCGATAGAATTGGCTGAGCGGATTGCCCGCCAGGCACCGCTGGGGGTTCAGGCGACGCTGATGTCAGCGCGGCAGGCCCGGTATGAAGGGGAAACAGCGGCGGCGCTTGGGTTGCCAGCGCTGGTGAAGAAGGTGTTGGCGAGTGACGATGCCAAGGAAGGTGTGCGGTCGATGGTGGAGAAGCGGCCGGGCGTCTTCAAAGGGGTTTGAGCGTTGTAGCGCCCTCTTCGCGAGCAGGCTCGCTCCCACAAGGGAATGCATTCCAATGTGGGAGCGAGCCTGCTCGCGAAGGGGCCCGCCCAGACACCACATCAGGTCGCCGGGCGAATCGCCTTGATCAACGACTGCAACGAATACCCCAATCGCGGTGCCAGCCCTTCGGCCCGGGCGATCAAGCCGTTCATGTCCAGCTCCTGATCCAGCTCCGACGGCACGATCAGAATCACGTTGCCCTCCTTCACCGGCAATTCCCAATAGTGCCGGTGATAAAGCCCGCGCAATAACGCCGCGCCCAAGGGTTTGCCATCATCTGTTGCCCACTGATTGATCACCAGCCAGCCACCAGGATTCAAGCGTTTCTGACAGTTTTCCAGAAAGTTCCAGGCCAAATGCCCGACGCCCGGTCCGACATCGGTATAGAGGTCGACGAAAATCAGGTCGGCCGGCTCGGCGGTATCAAGCAGCTCCAGCGCATCGCCCACACGGATATACAGCCGCGGATCGTCATCCAGCCCCAGGTATTCGATGGCCAGGCGCGGTACGTCGGGGCGCAATTCGATGGCCTCGACGTCCTCCAGCGGCAGGAACTTGAGGCACGCCTGGGTCAGCGTACCGGCACCGAGGCCAAGGAACAGAGCACTTTCCGGCTGCTCGTGGCACAACGCGCCGATCAGCATCGCCCGGGTGTAATCGTATTCGAGCCAGCTGGGGTCAGCGGTGAACACGCAGCTCTGTTCGATGGCGTCGCCAAACTCGAGAAACCGGTAATCGGCCACTTCCAGCACGCGAATCACGCCGAACTCATCCTGCACCTCGGCGAGCAGATGCTCGACGCGCTCCTCAGTCATTTCATCTCCTGATCGTTACCGGGCCTACAACGCAATAAACGGCAGCGCACTAAAACCACTGATGCCGCTGCAAAGGCGCGATTGTCGGCGAAGCGACGGGAGCAGGTCACGCACTAATTTGCTGATAACATGAGCGTCCGAGCGTAAAACAACCGAGACCGTGATGAGCCAACCCTGGAGTCCTGACAGCTGGCGCGCCCTGCCGATCCAGCAGCAACCCCACTACCCCGATGCGGCGCATTTGCTGCAGGTTGAACAAACCCTGGCCAGCTATCCGCCGCTGGTGTTTGCCGGTGAAGCACGGGAATTGCGTCGTCAGTTTGCCGAAGTGACCCAGGGCCGCGCTTTTCTGTTGCAGGGCGGCGACTGCGCCGAAAGCTTTGCCGAGTTCTCTGCCGCGAAAATCCGCGACACCTTTAAAGTCCTGCTGCAAATGGCGATCGTCATGACCTTCGCCGCCGGGTGCCCGGTGGTCAAGGTCGGGCGCATGGCCGGGCAGTTCGCCAAACCGCGTTCGGCCAATGACGAGACCATCGACGGCGTGACCCTGCCGGCCTACCGTGGTGATATCGTCAATGGCATCGGTTTCGACGAAAAAAGCCGCGTGCCGGACCCGGAGCGTCTACTCCAGTCTTATCACCAGTCCACCGCCACCCTGAACCTGTTGCGCGCTTTTGCCCAAGGCGGTTTTGCCGACCTGCATCAGGTGCACAAGTGGAACCTGGACTTCATCGCCAACTCGGCGCTGGCGGAAAAGTACAGCCACCTCGCCGACCGCATTGATGAAACCCTGGCCTTCATGCGCGCGTGCGGCATGGACACCTCGCCGCAATTGCGCGAGACCAGCTTCTTCACCGCCCACGAAGCGCTGCTATTGAATTATGAGGAAGCCTTTGTACGTCGCGACAGCCTGACCAACGATTACTATGACTGCTCAGCGCACATGCTGTGGATCGGCGACCGCACCCGTCAGCTCGATGGTGCTCATGTCGAATTCTTGCGCGGAGTGAACAACCCGATCGGCGTCAAGGTCGGCCCGAGCATGAACCCCGAGGATCTGATTCGTCTGATCGACGTGCTCAACCCGGACAACGATCCGGGCCGTCTGAACCTGATTGCGCGGATGGGCGCGAACAAGGTCGGCGATCATTTGCCGGCGCTGATCCGCGCGGTGCAGCGTGAAGGCAAGCAGGTGCTCTGGAGTTCCGATCCGATGCACGGCAACACCATCAAGGCCAGCAGCGGCTACAAGACCCGCGACTTCGCGCAGATCCTTGGCGAGGTGAAACAGTTCTTCCAGGTTCATCAAGCGGAAGGCAGCTACGCCGGCGGGATCCACATCGAAATGACCGGGCAGAATGTCACCGAGTGCATTGGTGGCGCGCGACCGATTACTGAAGACGGGTTGTCTGACCGCTATCACACCCATTGCGATCCGCGGATGAATGCCGACCAGTCGCTGGAATTGGCGTTTTTGATAGCTGAGACGTTGAAGCAGGTCAGGCGCTGATCGCATCGCTCCATTCCGTCCGTCATCGCGGTTCCTTGGCTGAAGTGGAACGGGACAGCCAAGGTGCGAACACCCGCGTCGCCATCGGCATGAACAGGTACACCACCGAGACGACGATGGTCAGCGTGATCAAGAACGTGGCGACCACGTAGCTGGACAAAAAGGCGTTGAGCCTCAGCAACGGGCCCCAAATCAGCGGCACCAGCAAGGTATGCGGCAGAATCACCAGGAGCGTCACCACGGCCTGCTTCCAGCGAGGTGGTGGCGTCGCAGCGTCGGCCTGTGGGGCGAACCAGAATTCCTTCACCGGGTTGACCTCAGTCTGGTCGCCATCCGCGAGCATCGGTACGGCTTCGTTGACCAGTTCCTGCCGCTGCGGTGAGTCGAGCCAGCGCTGCATCGCCTCGGCCGAGCAAAAACGCAGCACGCAGGTGTACATGTCGAGCCCCGCGTTTTTACCGCGCATCACGTCCACACCCAAGTGCCCTTCTTGTTGTCCCGCGATCCTGACAATGTTGCGCAACCAGGCTTCGTAGGGCACTTCAAAGCCCGCCCTGACCCGATGCTTGATGACCAGGGTCACGACTTCCTCGAAACGGTTGGATTCAGGCATAACGCAACGCTCCGGTATGGGGTTTGGGTATTCGGCGCCATTCAACGCTAGCATCTGGCAGTGTTGTTCATCATTGCGGCGGGTGCCATTGTGGTTGGGCTGTTGCTGGAATTCTTGAAATCAAAGGATCGCAGGCTGCGCCAGCTCCTACAGTTGTGCGCGTTCCCCTGTAGGAGCTGGCGCAGCCTGCGATCTTTTGATTTTCCCCACCAATACGCGGTCTCATTTACTGAACACTTTCACTACAGGTAGCCAATATGACCCTACCCCAAACCATGACCCTGATTGAAATCACCCAACCCGGCGGTCCAGAAGTTTTAAAGCCGTGCCAGGAGCCGGTGCCCACCGCCGGGGCTGGCGAAGTGCTGATCCGCGTGCATGCTGCCGGGGTCAATCGCCCCGATGTGATCCAACGCGCGGGCAAGTACCCGATGAAACCGGGCATGAGCCCTATTCCTGGACTGGAAGTGGCCGGTGAAGTAGTGGCCATCGGCGCAGGCGTCACTGAGTTCATCATTGGCGATCACGTCTGTGCGCTGACCAACGGCGGCGGTTACGCGCAATATTGCGTCGCCCCGGCCAGCCAGACACTGTCGATTCCGGAGGGAATGGACTGGGTTCATGCGGCGGCGATCCCGGAAACCTTTTTCACCGTCTGGGCCAATCTGTTCGACATGGGCGGCGCGAGCAAAGGCCAGCGTGCGCTGATTCACGGTGGCACCAGCGGCATCGGCACCACCGCATTGATGCTTTGCCGCGAATTCGGGGTCAAGGCATTTGCCACGGCGGGCAGTGAGGAAAAGTGTGCGGCGATCCGCAAATTGGGCGCCGAGGCGATCAATTATCGCGATCAGGACTTCGTTCAGGTCATCCAGGAAAAAACCGCCGGCAAGGGTGTCAATGTCATCCTCGACATCATGGGCGGCTCGTACCTGAATCAGAATATCGCGGCGTTAGGCATGGAAGGTCGACTGGTGATGCTGGGCTTTCTCGGCGGCGCTCACGCCAAAGACGTCGACCTGTTGGCAATCATGAGCAAACGCGCCGTTATTACCGGCTCGTTGTTGCGCCCACGCACCTCCGAAGAAAAAGCCTCGATCGCCGAACAGCTGCGCGAGTATGTCTGGCCTGTACTCGCTGCCGGGCGTTGCCGGCCGATGATCGACAAGGTCTATCCGTACACCGACGCGGCGCAGGCCCATACGCGGATGGAGGCGGGAGATCACATCGGCAAGATAGTGTTGCAGGTGGATTGATCAACGATATCGGGAACAACACAAAAACCCGGTAGGAGCGAGCTTGCTCGCGATGGTGTGTCAGTTGACAACAATGTAGCTGACGCACCATCGCGAGCTCGCTCCTACAGGGGGACAGGTGAACGACTGTCGAAATAATTCCTGCACCCTGCGCGCTTCTGTTAAAACCCGTTCTTTGTGTCTGTACCGGTGGACCACCCAATGCCCGCTTCCCTTCTCACTCGTCTGCGCCGACGCTGGCTGACGCTGCTGTGCATGACCGCGCTGATCGTCGGCCTGCCCGTGAGTTGTGGGGTGCTCAAGCAAACAGAGCGCGAGTTGCTGTTTCGCATCGAGCCGGGTACGGCTGGCTGGTATCAGGGCTTGCCACAAGACGTTGAGGAATTCGACATCAAGCCCGCCGGCTTCAAGGCCGGGCAAAACCTGCACGCCTGGTGGTGGCCGGCCGCGCGCCGTGATGCGCCGTCGATCCTTTACCTGCACGGTGTGCGCTGGAACCTGACCGGCCAGGCATTTCGCATCGAACAATTGCGCGCCATGGGTTACTCGGTGCTGGCCATCGACTATCGCGGGTTTGGCCAGAGCAAGGGAGATCTGCCTTCGGAAGCCAGTGTCTACGAAGACGCCCACGCCGCGTGGGACCGCTTCACAGTCATGCAACCGGACGCCAACAAGCGCCTGATTTACGGCCACTCCCTGGGCGGTGCAGTGGCCATCGACCTGGCGGCTGACCTGGCCGCACAGGCGAAAAAGGACCATGTCGCGGTGCCTGTGCGCGGTTTGGTGGTCGAGTCCACCTTCACGTCGCTGGGCGATGCCGTGGCCCAAGTGGCCGACAACAACCTGCCCGTAAAATGGCTGCCGGTGCGCTGGCTGCTGTCGCAAAAATTCGACTCTATCGACAAGATCGTCGGCATCGATATGCCGCTGCTGGTGGTCCATGGCCTGGCCGACCCGTTCATGCCCTCGCGGTTCAGCCAACAGTTGTTCAATGCCGCCAGCGAACCCAAACGCCTGTTACTGGTACCTGGCGGTACGCACAACAACACCATGAGCCTGGGCGCAAACCAGTATCGCCAGGCAATCGAAAGCTTGATGAAGGCAAAACCACCGCAGATAGCCGGGCCTAGCGGTAACCCCGGGCTTGCAGGTTGAACAACTGCGCATAGCGCCCGCCCGCGGCGACCAGACTGTCGTGGTCACCGCGCTCCAGAATCGCCCCCTGATCCAGCACGATGATGTGATCGGCATTACGCACGCTGGAAAACCGGTGGGAAATCAGTAACGTCATCCGGCCTTCAGTGTGCTGGCTGAAATGCTCGAACACCGCCGCTTCCGCCGCCGGGTCGAGCGCCGAGGTCGGCTCATCGAGAATCAGGATATCGGCGTTGCGGCGCATGTAGGCGCGAGACAAAGCGATTTTCTGCCATTGCCCGCCGGACAACTCCTGCCCCCCGGCGAACCAGCGTCCCAGCTGCGTGGCATAACCTCGATCCAGACGTTCGATGAACGGCGCGGCCATGCCCTCCACCGCGGCTTCCTGCCAGCGTTGTTCATCGTTGAACGCCAGGGTATCGCCCACGCCAATGTTCTCGCCGACCGAGAACTGGTAGCGGATGTAATCCTGAAAAATCACGCCGATGCGCTGCCGCAGCGTATCTTCCTCCCACGCCTGCAAATCGCTGCCATCCAGCAGGATGCGGCCTTGATCGGGGCGATACAGCCGAGTCAGCAATTTGATGAGCGTGGTCTTGCCCGAGCCATTCTCCCCCACCAACGCAACACTATGGCCCGGCACAAGGTGCAGATCGATGCCCTCCAGCGCGGCGCGGCTCGCGCCTGGATAACTGAAACCGACGTTTTCAAAACGCAAACCGTCGCCAGGTACCGCCCCCACGGTCAGCTGTCCGCAGTCGGCAACAACCGGTTCGGCCAGGTATTCATAGAGGCTGGACAGATAGAGACCATCCTCATAAAGACCGCTGATCGCGCTCAGGCTGCTGCTCACCGCCGTCTGCCCCTGCTTGAACAGCACCAGATACATGGTCATCTGGCCCAGGCTGATGTTGCCGTAAACGGTATCAACCACGACCCAGGTATAGGCCAGATAGAACGCCCCCGTACCCAACAGACCGAGAGCAAATCCCCAGCCATCCCGACGCAACGTCAGCCGGCGATCTTCAGCGTAAAGACGGTCGAAGATCTCGCGATAGCGCTTCAACAGCAGCGGCGCGAAGCCGAACAGCTTGACCTCTTTGATGTAACCTTCATTGGAGAGCAGTGTCTCGATGTAACTCTGCTGCCGACTCTCCGGTGCGCGCCGGGTGAACAGCCGAAAGGCATCCCCGGAAAAATGCGCTTCGGCGAAAAACACCGGCAACGCGCCGACCACCAACAGCACCAGCGCCCAGGGCGAAAAATGGACCAGCAACACGCCGAAGCTGATCAACACGATCAGGTTCTGGATCAGCCCCAGCGACTTCATTACCAGCGCCAACGGCCGGGTCGACGCCTCGCGCCGTACCCGAACCAGCTTGTCGTAGAACTCGGAATTCTCGAACTGCACCAGCGACAAGGTCTGGGCTTTCTCCAGAATCATCGTATTGACCTGCTGCCCTAACTGCACCCGCAACAGCGATTGCTGAACCGACAGCGCACGCTGGGTCCCGGACAGCAAGGCAAGCACGCCCGCCTCGAATAAAACGTAACGCACAACCGGCCACAACGGCGCACTGCCCTGCTGCGCGTGCAACTGCATGGCGAAGACCACCGCATCGACGATGCGTTGACCCAACCACGCCGCCAACGCAGGGAGGACACCGGCGATCAGCGTTGCCAGCACCAGGCCGAGGAACAAACCGCGCGATGTGCCCCAGACCAGCAGAAGGGCACGCCTCGCCTGATCGAGCAATGATGAGAAGCGGGTAAGGACAGCGGGCATATTTATCTGTTGCGCCGACGCGGTCTCTCAGACTCTTTTCTTGAGGGCGGAGGACCGATTGGAAACACCAACCCGGGGGGAGGAGGACCGCCATTATCCCAGTCCTCCATTAACCGCCTAAGTTCTGGCGGCATTTCGTTCGGTGCTTTGCATGTCATGGGATCACCCTATCGATTTTGCGAATTCGACCAACTGAACTTTTGAAGCATCAATGACAACAACTCCCACCCTGCTAGGTAATGGTTTACCTTCATTATCAATCCAACGAGGGAATTCGAGTACAAATTGCCCTTTTTCAGGCTCCGATGGCCATGCAGTCGGCCAATCAAATAATCGCTTCCCATCAATTAAATTCAAGATGACGAATCCAGGTCTCGATGAAAAAGCACCGTACCACTCACAAGGGAATGAGTTTTGCGTGGTGATTTTCAGCCTTCTGAGCAAGGAGTGAAACTTGTCATTACTCGCGACGTGACAGGAGAGAAAACCCAGAACCACCGCAATCACCGCAGACCACAAAGCCTCCGATTTCTTGTCCCACAAGCCGACCGAAAAAAAGCGCTCTCCCGTCAAAAGCAACAACGCCCCCAAACCGGCTACAAGCGACTGAATCACAAAAGTAAAAATAAGGGCCTGGACTATCTGTCCAAATGTGTCTGGCCGCTTGAATGCTGTAAGGGAATAAAAAATCCAGGCAGCTAAAAACCCCGGGATCAAATACTGAAGCAACGGAATCACTTCCTTAACCAAATCATCCATGCAGTTTCAATCCATTGAACGCTTCAATCTGGAACAAACAAATACCTCATCACAACGCCGTATGTCATCCGCTGATGCGTCGCTGTCGTCACAAGAAATTTCAAGGTTAAACGCAGAGATTTTTCGTGCAAGCGACAGAGAATAATCGGACAAACACTCGACTAGAATCCCACGCTATTTACTCCTGAAACCGCGCCCGATACCGCCCCGGGCTCTCCCCCGTCCACTTCTTGAACGCCCGATGAAACGCACTCGGTTCCTGAAACCCCAGCTGCTCGGCAATGTCGCTGATGCTCGCCCGGCTCTCGCGCAGTTGCTCGAATGCGACGCCCCGCCGTACTTCGTCCTTGATCTCCTGATATGAACAACCCTCACGTTCCAGTTTTCGGCGAAAGGTGCTGGGGCTCAGGTGTTGTTCCAGGGCGAAAGCCTGCAAGGTCGGCCATTCGCTGTAGTGGCTGCGACGCAGGCGCTGATGGACTTGCGAGGCCAGACCATGCTGGTTGCGGAAGCGGATCACCAGCCACTGAGGGGCGGTGCGCAAAAACACTTTCAGCGATGCCAGGTCCTGAACCACCGGCAGGCGCAAGTAATGACTGGCAAATTCGATTTCGGTGCGCTCGGCACCAAAGGTCAGGTTGGGCCCCCAGAGCAATCGGTCATCGCTGAGAGACACGCGCTCATGCCGAAAATGCGCACGGTCGATGGGGATTCGCCGCCCGCCCAGCCAGCACAGCAAACTGATCATCAACACCAGAAACGTCTCTTCGCCAAACCGGCTGGCGTCGCTGTTCTGCGCGTGGGTTTCCAGGCTGATCACCGCTCGTTTGCCGCGCACGGCCAGCGTGCCGCGAAAATCCCGCAGGAACAGGGCAAAGTTGGCCAGGCATTGGCGCATGGCTTTGTGCAGATCAGGTTCCTGAATCAACGCCCGGCAGATCAGGGCGAAACTGCCGGGCGGCATGCCGTGGGAGTCGAGCCCGAAGAACTCGTCGTTCAGTTCGCGGATCTGAATCAACCACAGTGCGGCAAATGCGCTGGCCGGTATGCGCGCGGAGGGCTGCGCGATCAACGCCGGGTCAATGCCTGCCTGCTCAAGCGCAGCCCGCAGACGCTGAGGATTTTCCTCCTGCCCATGGATCATTGCCTGCACGAAGTAGGCGGCCACCGAGTCCTTTTCCCGCATGTGAACGTTTCTCTCCTCATCACCTGAAATGGCAAAAAACACCAGTGCCGTTGAACAGTTTCGGCATAGGACAACCTTCCGGCCGGCTCTAGACTCACGGCCAATAGTACGCCTTCGACCGTTGCGGCGGCCAAGGTATCGCAGGGTTTGACCGGAAGGACGGGAACATGAAGCTGCAAAACATTGGCGTGATCGGCGCGGGCACCATGGGTAATGGCATTGCGCAAGTGTGCGCCCTGGCCGGCTTCAACGTTACCCTGCTCGACATCTCCGAGAGCGCCTTGCAAAAAGCGGTCGCGACCGTCAGCAAAAACCTCGATCGGCAGGTCGCCAAGGAAACACTGACGCAAGAGCAAAAGCTCGGGGCCCTGGACAAGATTCGCACCAGCACTGACTACAGCAGCCTGCAGAGCGTGCAACTGGTGATCGAAGCCGCCACCGAAAACCTCGACTTGAAACTGCGGGTGCTGCAACAGATCGCCGCACAGGTCAGCGCTGAGTGCGTGATCGCCTCCAACACGTCATCGCTGTCGATCACCCAGCTTGCTGCCAGTGTCAGCCAGCCTGAGCGTTTCATCGGCCTGCACTTCTTCAACCCGGTGCCGGTGATGGGACTGATTGAAGTGATTCGCGGCCTGCAAACCAGCGACGCCACCCACACGCTGGCGCTGGAGATGGCAACCACGCTCGGCAAAACCGCCATCACCGCCGGCAACCGCCCGGGTTTTGTGGTGAACAGGATTCTGGTACCGATGATCAACGAAGCGATCTTTGTTTTGCAGGAAGGCCTGGCCAGCGCCGAAGACATCGACGCTGGCATGCGCCTGGGCTGCAACCAGCCTATCGGCCCGTTGGCCCTGGCGGACCTGATCGGTCTGGACACCTTGCTGTCGATTATGGAAGCCTTCCATGACGGCTTCAACGACAGCAAATACCGCCCCGCGCCACTGCTCAAGGAAATGGTCGCCGCCGGTTACCTGGGACGTAAAACGGGGCGCGGCTTCCATGCCTATGCCTGAGCGTTGCTCACGTTTCGCCGAATACCGGGACAAAGTGCTGGAATTGTTCGCCAGCAAGGGCTTCGGCCAGGTCGGCATGCGTGAGCTCGCGACGTGCCTGGGGCTCTCCTCGGGCTCGCTGTATCACCATTACCCCAGCAAGCAGCACTTGCTGCTCGACTTGATCGAGGAGTTCTACGAAGAGCTGCTGGCGACCCTCGGACGCATCGAACAAAAAGCTCCGGCGAAACGCGACAGACTCAACAGCCTTATTCGCGCGCATTTGAATCTGCATCAGGATATGCCCTGGCATTTTCGCCTGGTGGAACGTGACAGCGGCTGCCTGAATGAAGAGCAACAGGCACGGGTCCAGCAGTTGCGTGAGCAGTACGAACGCAAGGTGCTACAGATACTGGGCGTGCGCCCCCGCGTCAGTGAGCAGCGTTTGCTGGCCACTGGACACGCCATTACCTCCCTGCTCAACAGCGCTCCCGGTTGGTTGGCGCAACATTCGCTGGATGAACACGAACGCGATGACCTGCTGGAGAGTCTGGTGAGTGGCGCCATCGAGCGCTTGCTGGCGCCGCGGCGGGCGCTGGAAGCAATAAGCCTTGCCCACCCTATAGGAAAATCATCTAAAAATACGCCGACACCTACCACGATTTAGCGCTTTGCTACCCGGGTCAACACTCATCGGAATTCACTGACGGCCCCGACGTCAAACCGGTGTGTACCCTCAATGACTGGGAGCGCAACCATGAAAATCAATCCCTACCTCATCTTCAACGGCGACTGCAAAGCCGCCTTCACGTTCTACGCCCAAAGCCTGCCAGGCCAGATCGAAGTCATGATGACCTTCGGCGAAAGCCCTGCTCGCGAGCACGTTCCGGCAGACCTCCACAACCTGATCATCCACACCCGCCTGCTGGTGGGCGACCAGGCGATCATGGGCTCGGACACCACACCCGATCGTCCCACGGACGAGATGAGCGGCTGTTCAATTTCGTTGAATGTCGACAGCATTGCCGAGGCTGAACGAGTCTTCGCGGCACTGTCGGAAGATGGCAGCGTGCAAATGCCCCTGGAAGCGACCTTTTGGGCCGCGCGCTTCGGCATGCTGGTCGATCGGTTTGGTGTGTCGTGGATGGTGAATTGCGAGAAAGATCAGTGAAACTGACTATTTCAACGCGTTAAAAAGCCCAGCCCCGACAGGTTGGGCTTTCTGGCAACTCCCGGACCGTCTGCTAACGTCAACAAACCATTCTAGAACAGCTGTTCAGGAGGAAGCGCACCATGCCTGTCCATGACGTGTCTTGGTCCACCCGTTTCAAACTATTAGTGCTGGCGGGAGGGCTCACTGGCGCCTTGCTCGCCGTCAGTGGTTGCGCGACTGTCAATGCGCAGACCACCGCCTATGTTGGCGTCGAGCATTCCGCGCCGACGCTAGCCAGCGAGGTGGTTGTGCTACGCACCGAGCCCACCCGCCCCTATGTCCGCCTGGGTGAAGTGGTGATCGACGCCAGCGTCGACCCCGTCCCGCCCATCACCCAGGTAGAACAAAAACTGCGAGAAGAGGCAGCCAAGCTCGGCGGCGATGCCGTGGTGGTGGTCTACGACCATATCCAGCCGGTAGCCACTTATGTCGTCGGGCCGATGTGGAATCGTGACATCGAAACCATCCAGGGCCGGAAACTCAAAGGGATTGTGATCAAGTATCAGTGATCCAAGGCACAGAGTGATCTTGCGTGGGTTTGCGCGGACCTGAAACGAGAAAACGGACCAAGCCGTTAAGTGCTTGGTCCCCTTATGAATATGTTCATGACGAAGTGATTCGAACTACCAAACAGCCCTCAGCTTTCGATAGTCGACGCGAGCGATAACCAGACGCACACTTCGCATCCCTCCCATCGACCTGTTGCAGGGGATAGCAATTTCATTCTCGCGTTGCCCCCCTGCACAATGGTTTGGGCAATCGCCAGCCCCAATCCTGAACCGCTTACTTCACTGTGACCTCGCACAAACCGCTCGGTCAGGTGCTGCAATACCGACGCCGGCACCGCCGGGCCGCCATTGACGACCCGCAGCTGTGCCTGTTCGGTGAGGCTGACTTCGATCGGTTGATCCGTTGTGCCGTACTTCAACGTCGTGGCCATTGAAAAGCCCTGCCGGGGCGCACGTGAAGTCATGGGTGTAATGGAACTCAGCGATGCCGCCATCGCCACGTCCGGCGACTACCGACACTGGGTCGATGTGAGGGGGCAGTCCTATGCCCACACCATGAACCCGGCCTCCGGCGCACCACTGTGCAACCCACTCGCGGCCGTCACTGTGGTCGCGGCCTCGTGCATGCTCGCCGATGCCTGGGCCACGGCACTGATGGTATTGGGCGAAACCGAAGGCCCACGCCTGGCGCAGGAGCGCGGGATGGATGCATTGTTCGTGCTGAGCGACGGTGAACAGTTCAATGAAATATCGATTGTCGGCGGCCAGTTGCAAGCGCAGATTGAAACGCGCTGACGCCGATTGCCCGCAACGTGAAACGTTGAAGCGCCTAATGACAGTGAGTCCCGCTAAACAATGAAATTCATGCACAGGCACACCGAGTCCCACCGAAACGATCGTATTGGGTGGTTGCGTGCTGCCGTCCTGGGGGCCAATGACGGGATCGTCTCCACTGCCAGCCTGCTGATCGGCGTGGCCGCCGCCAACGCCAGCCACGCGACCCTCCTGGTCACAGGAATGGCTGGGCTGATGGCCGGCGCCATGTCCATGGCCGCTGGTGAATACATCTCCGTACACTCCCAGGCCGATACCGAACAGGCAGACCTGTCCCGCGAACGGGCAGAACTGGCCAGTGACCCGAAAGCCGAACACCTCGAACTCGCCAACATCTACATGCATCGTGGCGTATCGCCCGAACTGGCCCATCAGGTGGCCGATCAATTAATGGCCCATGACGCGCTGGGCTCTCACGCCCGGGACGAACTGGGTATCAGCGACACCCTGAGCGCCAAACCCTTGCAGGCCGCCCTGGCCTCGGCCGCCAGTTTCGTGGTGGGTGCGGCGTTGCCTCTGGCGGTGACGTTTGTAGCACCGGAGCACAGCGTGGCGGCCTGGATCTCGGGCATGTCATTGGTGTTTCTCGGGACACTGGGCGCCATTGCCGCCAGGGCCGGCGGTGCCAAGGTGATCACCGGTGCCTGGCGAGTGACATTCTGGGGCGCTCTGGCCATGGGGATCACCGCATTGGTGGGGCACTTATTTGGCGCCGTGGTCTAGAGCCAGACGCTTGCCGTTGCTCATAGCTGAACCCGTTAGAGCCCGGCCAAGTGCCGGTATTTTTCGTCTCTGCGACATCCTTTTCACCAAACACTGACAGGGCAGAGCGCAGTCTGACCCTGCTCCTTAAAGAATTCCCATTAGGCCCGTCCGCATACGGGCCATTTTTTTGTCGCGGCTACGCTGTCCCCTCTAGCGGTAGGTCAGGCCATGCCTGACCCTCCAACCGAAGATCCGGAAGATCTGATCCCGATCCGACTCAATGCCCCCCGCCCAGGCTTTCGAGTCAGTCCAGTCACATGTTTGTAACATCCCACACGCATACTGCAGTCAGCCAAAAGGATTTGGCCCCGTCTACAGAAAGCCCGGCCTAGCGCCGGGCTTTTTCGTTCTGGGACAGGCAAGAAAGGATCAGTCGTCTCTATCGTCACGATCGCGACCGTGATTGCGATCATATCGCTGATCATTGTCACGACGATCATATCCGCGGTCATGCCCTCGATCATCGTCATACCCTCGGTCGTATCCACGACCGTGATCATGGTCTCGACCGTACCCGCCTCCTTCGTCCCAGATAGGTACGCAGCCTCCCAGCAGGAAAGAACTCGACATGGCCAAGAGCATTAATACTGCGCGCTTCATTTGAATATCCTGATCGAAAAGGTCAGGCCTGTGACCGCGAGTTAGATCAATGATTCATTGGCGAAATACGGCAAGCCAAAAAGCCAAATCCAAAGCCTGAATTAACAACGCCCCCCTTCCCCACAGACATCCCCTGCAGGCACTCGCCTCCCCCGCCCGACGCAACCGGCCCTAAAAATTACGGCATAAAAACACGGCTGATGCGGCAACCACCTTGCAAAAAGATGGCCTACTGCTACCGTCCATGACAGCAGAACTTGATAGTCGTTCCGCAAGCAACATGACCTGTCTCCTGTCTTGATTAAAACGCTGGAATTGCAACGGTTCGGCTGCAAACACAGGGGCAGATCCCTCCGCCATCGGTGAAATGTTTGGCCGCTCGATTGGAACAATTTGATTAAGGACCGCCTCTTGTCTTCCTACGACATTAACCATAATTATTCCTCCGTTCGCCCTGATTTCACCGCCTTGGTCTGGCCCGTCCTCTCAATTGCCTCGGGCGGTGCTGTGTTGCTCCTGGCTTTGGCCGGGGTGGCGGCACTGCAGGTGGCGGCCGCCCTCATTCTGCTCGCCTGCGGCGGCGGTGCCAGCGCCTGGAGTGTCCACTGCCAGCGCAAGCTGTTTGACCAGGCGTTGAGCCAAGTCCATGCGAATAGCCTGAGCCAACACCAGGCCTCAAGTGCGGCGGCCGCAGCCAATGGTCTGGAGGCGGTGTGCCTGGAGGCGGTGCCCATTTGGACCAAGCAGATAGAGAACTCCCGCAGCCAGACCGAGCAGGCCATCATCACCCTGAGCCAGCGCTTTTCCGGCATCTACAGCAAGCTGGAAGACGCCGTGCAGACCTCGCAACAAGCGGCGGATGGCCTGGCCGGCGATGCCCAGAACGGCGCATTGGTAGTGCTTGCGCAAAGCGAAACCGAACTCACGCATGTGGTCAATTCCCTCAAGGCTACGCAACTGAGCCGCGACGAGATGCTGGAACAAGTCCGCGGCCTCACGGGCTACACCGGCGAACTGCTCAGCATGGCCAAAGAGGTTGCGGCGATTGCCGCGCAAACCAACCTGCTGGCGCTGAACGCCGCGATTGAAGCCGCTCGCGCCGGCGAAACCGGCCGTGGTTTCGCCGTGGTGGCCGATGCCGTGCGCAGCTTGTCGAGTCTCTCGAGCGAAACCGGGAAAAAGATGTCGGCCACCGTCGGCATCATCAATAGCGCCATCACCCGTCTGGTCGAAGTCGCCGACAACACTGCTGCGAATGACCAGCACTCGGTCTCCGCCTCCGAAGCCAGCATTCAGCATGTGCTGGATCGTTTTCACAGCATTACCCAGCGCCTGTCAGGTTCCACCGAGCTGCTGCAGCAAGAGAGCGTTGGCATCCGTGACGAAATCAGCGAAGTACTGATCAGCTTGCAATTCCAGGATCGCGTCAGCCAGATCCTGTCCCATGTTCGCGACAACATGCAGGCCTTGCATCAGCACTTGCAGGACGGCCGTCACAATCCCGATCAATTGGAGCAGATCGATGCCCAAGCCTGGTTGGCGAGTATGGAATTGACCTACGCCACCGATGAACAGCGGCAAATCCATCATGGACACAGTTCAAGCTCAACCAAGGAACAGGAAATCACCTTCTTCTAGTAGGAGAGCAATATGGCTAAAACCGTAATGGTCGTCGACGACTCCAGCAGCGTACGCCAGGTGGTCAGCATCGCCCTGAAGGGGGCTGGCTACGACGTGATCGAGGCCAGCGATGGCAAGGACGCGCTGACCAAGCTGAACGGACAGAAAATTCACCTGATGATCAGCGATGTGAACATGCCCAACATGGATGGCATCACCCTGGTCAAGGAGGTGAAGAAGCTGGCCAATTACAAGTTCACCCCGATCATCATGCTGACCACCGAATCCCAGGAAGTGAAGAAGCAGGAGGGCCAGGCGGCCGGAGCCAAGGCCTGGGTGGTCAAACCCTTCCAGCCGGCGCAGATGCTGGCCGCCGTATCCAAACTGATCCTGCCTTGATCGGAAGAGCCTGGGGGCAAGCATGAAGATCCGCGCTGCAACAAAGAATGGCCTGTGCCAGCTGCATATCGAAGGCGAGATGAGCATCTATACCGCGGCCGAGTTCCAGGCACAGTTATTGCCCCACCTGACCCAACCTGGCGAGCTTGAAATCGACCTATCCCAGGTCAGCGAGCTGGACGGCGCCGGCTTGCAGCAGCTGCTGCTGGCCAAACGCGAAGCCACGCGCGTCGGCATTACCTTGCGCCTGGCCAGTCACAGCCGCGCGGTATTGGAAGTCTTCGACCTGTGCAACCTCGCCGCCTTCTTTGGCGATCCTCTGGTTATTTCCCATTCGGCCACTAGCTGACCCCAGCGTAAAAGGAATTCAGTGTGAGTATAAATCTCGATCAAGCCCTGCAAACCTTTATCGCCGAAGCCCGCGAACTGCTACAGGATATGGAAGAGTCGCTGCTGCGACTGGAGAGCGAACCGGACGACAGCGACACCCTGGCCGCCATATTTCGTGCCGCGCACACCATCAAGGGCTCGGCCGGCATGTTCGGCCTGGAGCCTGTCGTTGGCTTCACCCATATAATCGAAGACGTGCTCGATCGCGTACGTGACGGCGCGGTTGTCATCAACAGCGAACTGGTGGCGCTGTTGTTGGAATGCGGCGACCATATGCAAGAGCTGGTCGACGTAGTTGCGGCCCAAGGTGGTCAACTGGACACCCCTGCCCTGGCTCGGGAAAGCGGCCTGCGCCAACGCCTGAAAACCTATCAGGGCAGCTCGCTGGAACTACCCGCCACATCCGTTGCACCGCTCAATACGGATTTTCTGACCCACGTATGCGCCGATGCAGGCGTGGCCTCCGACCTCTGGCACATCTCCCTGCGCTTTGGCCAGGAAGTGCTGCGCAACGGCATGGACCCACTGTCATTTTTGCGCTATCTCAACAACCTGGGCGAGATCGTCCGCATTACCACCATTGCCGATGGTATGCCACAGGCCAATGCAATGGATGCCGAAGCCTGTTACCTGGGCTTTGAGATTGATTACCAGTCGACAGCGGACAAAGCGACCATCGCCGAAGCCTTCGACTTCGTGCGCGACGATTGCCTTATCCACATACTTGCGCCGCACAGCAAGATCACCGAATACATCGAGCTGATTGATCGGCTGCCGGAAGATGCGCTCCGCCTGGGTGAGCTACTGGTCAGCAGCGGAGCTCTTACGCCGCAAGAGCTGGAAAAAGCCCTGCGCGAACAACGAGCCCCTACTGAACCCACTAGCCTGGCGACACCCCTGGGCGAAATTTTGGTCGAGCAGCGTTCGGTGACGCCCGCACTGGTTCAGGCCGCCCTGAACAAGCAAAGCCAGATCCAGGAGAGCAAGAGCAAGGAGAACCGCTACGTTCGCGTGGATGCGGACAAGCTGGACGAACTGATCAACCTGGTCGGCGAGCTGGTGATCGCGGGGGCCGGCGCCAACTTGCTGGCTCAGCGCAGCCACAACGACGCCCTGCAGGAAGCCAGCTCCAGGGTCTCAGGCTTGGTCGAGGAAATCCGCGACAGCGCCTTGCGCCTGCGCATGGTGCCGATCGGCGACACCTTTAACCGTTTCCAGCGGGTGGTGCGCGATGTCAGCCTGGAACTGGGTAAGGATATAGATTTGCAGATCAGTGGTGCCGACACCGAGCTGGACAAGACCGTGGTGGAAAAAATCGGCGACCCCCTGATGCACTTACTACGCAACGCCATGGATCACGGCATTGAGTCGCCCGAGGTACGCCAGGCGGCGGGCAAACCGCTAAAGGGCAGACTGAGCCTCAACGCCTACCACGACTCCGGCAGCATTGTCATCGAGATCGTCGACGACGGCGCCGGACTCGACCGCGAGCGCATCCTGCATAAGGCCCGAGAGCGCGGCCTTATCGCCGCCACTGCCACACCGTCCGATCAGGACATTTACAACCTGATTTTCGAGCCGGGCTTCTCCACCGCAGCGGCAGTCACCAACCTCTCCGGCCGAGGCGTCGGCATGGATGTGGTCAAGCGCAACATCAACGCGCTGCGCGGCAGCGTGGACCTCGAGAGCCAGGCTGGCCAGGGCACCAGGGTGCGCATCCGCCTGCCACTCACCTTGGCGATCATCGATGGCTTTTTGGTTGGCGTCGGTCAGGCCACTTACGTAGTGCCCCTGGACATGGTGCAAGAGTGCATCGAGCTGACCGAAGAAGATCGTCAAGCGACCCGCGAGCGTACTTACCTGAACTTGCGTGGCGAGGTACTGCCGCTGGTGTACTTGCGTGAGCAGTTCAACGCGGGAGGCAGCTCGGGCCGGCGCGAGAACGTGGTGGTGGTGCGTTGCGGCGAGCAGAAAGCCGGTTTGGTAGTGGACGAACTGCAGGGTGAGTTCCAGACCGTGATCAAGCCCTTGGGCAAGCTGTTCAGCGCTCTGCGCGGAATCGGCGGCTCGACCATTCTGGGCAGTGGCGAGGTGGCGTTGATTCTCGATGTACCGAACCTGCTGCAGCAGGTGACCCAGCAGCAGGCGCACAACCAAATGCAACCGGCGTTGGCTGAAGCACATGACTGAACGCCGGTGCAAAGCAATTGATGCTGATTGAAAGGTCAATAATACGTGTCACAAGGGGCGCATAACTGACGTATTCGATAAAACTTGAAGCAATGTAATAGGCCAGAGATAAAAAAATTAAATTCCATTGGGAGTTGTCATGAATCAGGCTAATCAATCATTGATCAATCGCTTTATTAATCGGTTCAGCTATAACCAAGAAGAACGCCTTAAAGAGCAAGAGCTTTTATCTGATTTAAGAGGGCAAATCGACGCCATCAACAAAGTGCAAGCCGTCATTGAGTTCTCGCTCGATGGCAAGATTTTGCACGCCAACGACAATTTCTTGGACACGCTGGGCTATACCCTGGCCGAGATCAAGGGGCAACATCACGGCATGTTTGCCGATCCAGTCTACCGCGCGTCTCCTGAATACCGTCTGTTCTGGGACAAGCTCGGGCGCGGTGAATTCGATACCGGCGAGTACAAGCGCATCGGCAAAGGCGGCAAGGAAATCTGGATACAAGCCTCGTACAACCCGATCATGGACATGAACGGCAAGCCATTTAAAGTCGTCAAGTATGCAACCGACATTACCGAGAGCAAGTTGCAGGCGGCCGATTTCGCGGGTCAGCTCAGCGCCATCGGCAAGGCGCAAGCGGTGATTGAATTCTCGCTCGATGGCAAGATTTTGCACGCCAACGACAATTTCTTGAACACGCTGGGCTATACCCTGGCCGAGATCAAGGGGCAACATCACAGTATGTTTGCCGATCCAGTCTACCGCGCGTCTCCTGAATACCGTCTGTTCTGGGACAAGCTCGGGCGCGGTGAATTCGATACCGGCGAGTACAAGCGCATCGGCAAAGGCGGCAAGGAAATCTGGATACAAGCCTCGTACAACCCGATCATGGACATGAATGGCAAGCCATTTAAAGTCGTCAAGTATGCAACCGACATTACCGAGAGCAAGTTGCAGGCGGCCGATTTCGCGGGTCAGCTCAGCGCCATCGGCAAGGCGCAAGCGGTGATTGAATTCTCGCTCGATGGCAAGATTTTGCACGCCAACGACAATTTCTTGAACACGCTGGGCTATACCCTGGCCGAGATCAAGGGGCAACATCACAGTATGTTTGCCGATCCAGCCTACCGCGCGTCTCCTGAATACCGCCTGTTCTGGGACAAGCTCGGGCGCGGTGAATTCGACGCCGGCGAGTACAAGCGCATCGGCAAAGGCGGCAAGGAAATCTGGATACAAGCCTCGTACAACCCGATCATGGACATGAATGGCCAGCCATTTAAAGTCGTCAAATATGCAACCGACGTTACTGCGCAGGTCAATGCCAATAACATGCTGGTGCAGGCGGTAGAGCAAGCGCAGCAAGTGACGTCGGCAGCGAAGGATGGCGATTTGAGCCAACGCATACCACTGGAAGGCAAGAGCGGCCCGATTCTGGTGCTGTGCGCCGGTGTCAACACGCTGATGGAAACCACTGGCGTTATTTTCTCCGACGTGGGACGACTGTTTGGCGCCATGTCAATGGGCGACCTGGGACAACGCATCACGCGCGAGTATTCGGGCGTATTTGGACAGGTCAAAGACGATGCGAATGCCAGCAGTGATGCATTATCGAACGTTATTGAGGACGTAAGTCGTGTCTTTAGTGGGCTTGCGAATGGCGACCTGGGGCAGCGCATCACGCGAGAATCGACCGGTGTCTTCGCTCAGGTTAAAGACGATGCGAATACTACTGCAGAGAAATTAACCACGATTATTGACGACGTCATTGCAGCTGCAGATGCGTTGGTCACCGCTTCCGAACAGGTCAGCGCCACCGCCCAGTCCATGAGTCAGGCGACCAGCGAACAGGCCGCCAGCGTCGAGGAAACCAGCGCGTCTATCGAGCAGATGAGTGCGAGCATCAACCAGAACACCGAAAATGCCAAGGTCACCGACGGTATGGCCAGCAAGGCCTCCAAGGAAGCTACCGAGGGTGGCGAATCGGTACAACAGACGGTCGCCGCGATGAAGCAGATCGCTCAGCGCATCGGTATCATCGACGACATTGCCTATCAGACCAACCTGCTGGCGCTCAACGCCGCCATCGAAGCGGCGCGGGCTGGCGAGCATGGCAAGGGCTTTGCGGTCGTGGCTGCAGAGGTGCGCAAGTTGGCCGAGCGCAGCCAGGTGGCGGCTCAGGAGATCGGCCAGCTGTCCTCCAGCAGCGTGGAAATGGCCGAAAAGGCTGGCAAACTGCTAAACGAAATGCTGCCTTCGATCAACAAGACCTCCGACCTGGTGCAGGAAATCAGCGCCGCCTCGGAAGAACAATCCACTGGGGTGGCGCAGATCAACACGGCCATGACCCAACTGAACCAGATCACCCAGCAGAATGCCTCCAGCAGTGAGGAGCTGGCTGCCACCGCCGAGGAGATGAGCAGCCAGGCTGAGCAACTGCAGCAGGCGATGAGCTTCTTTTCCCGCGCGGCCGATGTTAACGACAGCCAGCCTAAGGCGGTCGCGCACAGGACACAGGCGTTTGGCAAAAAACTGGCACAGCCCCCCAAGCACCTGCCCCACAGGGCTGCCACTTATCAGGCTGCAAGCAGCGCCGCAGAAGCCGAATTCACTCGGTTTTAACTGGAGGTCAGCATGGGTGCACTGATTAGTACAAATCGATCCGAGGCCGTCCACCAGGAGGAGGCGCAATACCTGACCTTTATGCTGGGCGGCGAGATGTTTGCTATCGGCATCCTCGGGATCAAGGAGATCCTCGAGTACGGCAACATCACCAGCGTGCCGATGATGCCCGCCTTCGTCCGTGGGGTGATCAACCTGCGCGGTGCGGTGGTGCCGGTGGTGGATCTGTCGGCGCGTTTCGGCCGGCACAACTCCGATGTTACCCGGCGCTCGTGCATCGTCATTATCGAGGCAGACTCCGAGGCGGACACTCAGGATGTGGGACTGATGGTGGATGCGGTCTCGGCGGTACTGGAAATCCCCGCCAGCGAGATCGAACCGGCGCCCAGTTTCGGCGCGAGGATACGTTCCGACTTCATCAGCGGCATGGCCAAGGTGGCGGGCAAGTTCGTCATCGTCCTCAACGCCGACCGCGTGTTGTCGGTCGACGAGATGGCTAGCTTGTCCGAGGTCAACGCACTGGCGGACGCCGCGTCGGGCTAGCTGCTCGGTCGGCTGATAATCGCTCCCCTTGGTCGAGGCGCCTGGTGCGCCTCGGTCAGGATTGGTTTCCTTTGCAGCGCCGTTCCTGCACCTGGCAAGGATGTTTGATCGTGAATGCAGAAGCACTTAAGGATAGCGAGTTCAAGCTGTTCCAGGCTTGGCTTTATCGTGCCGCCGGCATCAACCTGACCCCCGCGAAAAAGGCACTGGTTGCCGGGCGCCTGTCCAAACGGTTGAAACACCATCAACTGAACAGCTACGGCGAGTATTTCCAGTTGATCATGGGCCGCGAGGCCACTGCGGAGCTGCAGATTGCCCTGGATCTGCTCACCACCAACGAAACCTATTTTTTCCGCGAACCCAAACATTTCGACTTCCTGCGCCAGCAGGTATTGCCCAAGGCTACACCGGCCAAAACCTTCAGGCTGTGGAGCGCCGCCAGCTCCTCTGGCGAGGAACCCTACAGCCTGGCCATGACCCTGGCCGATGGCCTGGGCAGTACGCCTTGGGAAATCATCGGTTCCGACATCAGTAGTCAGATGCTGGACAAAGCCCGCACGGGTCACTACCCGATCGAGCGCGCCAGCAACATTGCGCATCCCTTGCTGGCCAAACATTGCCTGAAAGGCACGGGCCGCCAGGAAGGCACTTTCCTGATCGAGCGAGGCCTGCGCAGCCGGGTGCACTTCATGCCCATCAATCTCAACGAAACGCTACCCAATATCGGCGAGTTCGAAGTGATCTTCTTGCGCAACGTGATGATCTATTTCGATCAGGAGACCAAGCGCAAGGTGGTCGCACGCATGCTGCCACTGCTCAAGCCAGGCGGCTATTTCATCGTCAGCCATTCGGAAAGCCTGAACGGCATCACCGATTCCTTGAAACTGATCTCACCCTCGATTTACCGCAAACCGTGAGTATGCCCACCGGCACCACAGAGATTTTCTTGCAACCCGGCGAGTTCTATTTCGGCGGTGCTGCCACACGTATCCATACCCTGCTGGGTTCCTGCGTCGCCATCACCCTATGGCACCCGACGCGCATGATCGGCGGCATGTGTCACTACATGCTGCCGACTCGGCAGAAGCCCGGCAGGTCTCTGGACGGCAAATATGCCGACGAGGCCATGGCGCTTTTTCTGCTGGAGGCGACCCACCACCACACGCGGCTGGAGGAATACCAGGTCAAGCTGTTCGGGGGCGGCACCATGTTCCCCGGCTACAGCGAGGAAACCAGCATCGCCCACAGCAATATCAACGCCGCGCGCTTGTTGGTCACGCGACACCATTTGAGACTGAGCGCTGAGGATTTGGGGCGCAACGGGCACCGCAATGTGATCTTCGATATCAGTAGCGGCCATGTCTGGGTCCGCCATCAAGACTTAATCGAGAACTAAAAACGCCTATGAAAAAAATCAAGGTTCTACTGGTCGACGACTCTGCCGTGGTACGCCAGGTAGTGCTGGCGCTGCTGCAACGCGAGCCGGATATCCAGGTGATAGGCGCAGCCTCCGACCCCCTCTTCGCCATGGACAAAATGGCCAAGGAGTGGCCTGACGTGATTGTGCTGGACGTGGAAATGCCACGCATGGACGGCATCACGTTCCTGAAGAAAATCATGACCGAGCGACCGACTCCGGTGGTGATCTGCTCCTCGCTCACGGAAAAAGGCGCGGAAACCACGCTCCAGGCACTGGCCGCCGGGGCGGTGGAAATCATTACCAAGCCCAAGGTCGGTCTGAAAGGCTTCCTGGAACAATCATCCGCCGAACTGGTGGCGGCGGTAAGAGCCGCCGCGCAGGCCAACGTCAAGCAACTGGTCAGGAATGCGGCGTCGATTGAGCCGGTGGAGGTCAAGTTGAATGCCGACGCCATTCTGCCACCCTCCAGCGGCCAGGCCATGGCGCAAACCACGGAACGGATTGTCGCCATCGGCACCTCTACCGGCGGCACCCAAGCGCTGGAGCTGGTGCTGACAGCGCTGCCGCGCGTTTCCCCGGGCATCGTCATCGTGCAACACATGCCGGAAAAGTTCACCGCCTCATTCGCTGAGCGCCTGAACACGCTGTCGCAGATAGAAGTGCGCGAAGCCAAGAACAATGACCGGGTGATTCCCGGCCTGGCCCTTATCGCCCCCGGCGGCAAGCACATGCTGCTCAAGCGCAGCGGAGCCTACTACCACGTCGAAGTCGTCGATGGCCCACTGGTCAACCGCCATCGCCCTTCCGTGGACGTGCTGTTTCGTTCGGTGGCCAAGTTCGCCGGGAAAAATGCCACCGGCATCATCATGACCGGTATGGGCGATGACGGCGCCCGTGGCTTAAAGGAATTGCATGAGACCGGGGCACGCACCTACGCTCAGGATGAAGCAAGTTGTGTGGTGTTTGGCATGCCGAAAGAGGCCATCAAATTGGGTGGAGTGGATCGGGTGATAACCCTGGGCGACATCCCCAGAGCGGTCATCAATGGAAGGTAACGGAGGCTGTTATGGTTGAACATCAAGGACAGTCCATCAGAACAATGACTTCCTGAGCGACGAGTGCTGGATCACAGCGTATGCACGCGGAGTAGTAGCTCACCTCAGCCCCCAAAAATCCAGACGCCGTTCTTATGTACAAACCGCTCTAGTCCGAACTTTTTCGTGACATCCCTCTTTGTTGCATTTAGTATCAAAAAAGTGATGGTGTCCTTTAGCCATCAATCAGGACTCAATCCTGCCTACCGTGGAAAAGGACTTCGCTTGAACAAGATCACCCTCTTTGTGTCGGCCACACCTCCCTCTGGCCCGCCACGCGGATTAAAAAAATTCGCCGATACTTGTTCATTTATACCCTTCCCAGCAGCACGCACCCATTGATAAACGCTGGAGACCTCTAACCGCGGTTTCCACGTGACCTCGCCCCCAATACGGACTTCCGGAACGCATTTCGTTTTGCCTGACTGCTGAGTTCTTTTCAGCATTTCGGTGTAACAGCGTTTTGTACAACAGCATTGAAATGGACTTGAGATGACCAACGCATTTCGTTTCACGACGCTTGCCAGTGCATTGCTGCTGGCTGCCGGGTGCTCTACTGCCCAACTCGATCAACTGGGCAAAAACTATGGCACGGCGATCCTGTGTGGTGCCGGACTGGTTGCCGGAGGCGCAGCGGGTTACGCCATCAATGGCAAGAAAGGCGCACTCATTGGTGCGGCGGCGGGCACAGCAGCAGGTTGCTACGCCGGGTCGGTCTGGCAAAGCCGGATGCAAGAGCTGGATCGCATCGCCAAAGAGGAAAACCTGAAGATCCGTTCAGAACAACTTCAGACCGCGTCGGCCACCTCCAGTGCAGCGCCAGTGGATGCCGGAATCGTGACGCAAATCGAAGACTCCGGCATGTTTGACACTGGCTCCGATCAACTCACCGTCAGTGGCCAGCGAAGCATCGCCAAAGTGGCCGCGGCCTATGCCAATGTCGATCCTAAAGCGGCGAACACTCGGCGTTTACTGGTGGTGGGCCACACCGATGCTACAGGCAGCAGCGCCACTAATCAGAAGCTGTCTGAACGCCGTGCGCGGACCGTTGGCAAAGTCTTGATGGCCGCAGGTATTCCTTCCACCTCGATTTTCTACCAGGGCGCTGGCGCTTCGCGGCCACTTGCCGACAACAGCACCTTCGAAGGTCGGACCGAGAACCGCCGGGTTGAAATCGCGGAGCTGACCTCCCAGGAGATGTTGGTGATGCGCGCCAAGGCCGAGCAATCGAACGCCAAATACCTGGCCCACGGCGCGTCCACAGCCAAGCCGGTGACCAAGCCCGCCGCCCCCGCGGTAGCCAAAAATTCGGCCTCACCTACTCCTGCACCCGTCACCCCAATGGAGAACACCAGCACCAAAAACAGTAACGGCGCGAAACCAGCAGTGGACTTTGGTGGCGTGCCAACCTCCAGCATGCATTGGAACCTGGGCCAGAACATCACCCCGAAAACCGGGGGCTTCAGCTTTATCAGCACGGCGAATGCCAGCGAAATTCCGGTCGGCAGTTGCCAGGACGACATGCCACGGGAAAGCGGCGAAGTCATGAGCCTGGCCACTGACAAACCGCTCGAAGACGTGAAAACCCACGACTACCTACCGGGCTACAACAACCGGGTCTGGGCCAATACCGTCAACGGAAACCTAGTCACCATCTCCCCGGTTTCCATCCTGCGCGAGGGCGCCGAAGTCGGCAAACAACCCTTCATTCAAGTGGTGAAAGGTTATGGCGAAGGCAACCGCAAGCCGCTTCCGAAAATGAACGCTGTCGCCAACACCTACGAAGGCGAGAAAGAAGTGCTGTACCGCGTATTCATCAGCGAGCCCAAGGCACCCGTGGCCTGCATGGACGTTGTTTTCAGCAAGGGCAATGCAACCGCAGAACGCGGCGCGCTTTTCTACCCCGTCGGCGAGCAGAGTTACACCGTCGCCTATGCCCCTGTCAGCACTCAGTAGTAGATAAACGGAGAAATCGAACGTGCAAGAATCCGCGATGGCTGCATTCAAAGCCTTTATGGCTGCAAACGAGATGGCAATAATCAGCATCACTGCCCTCCTCGTCCTACTATGCCTGCTGAAGTATTACTGGGATAAAGTCGGCTACTTCACCATGCGTATCTGGCACGGTATGCCGCTGATTGGCACGGTATCGCGCTCGGCCAGCAAAGAACCCACCATTCGCCCAGATGGCTGGACCAACTCCGAGTACGACCTGTGCAACGACTACTACGAGGCGTACGGCCAGGTCGACAAAAGCCCGGAGTTCTTTCGCCAGTGCCAGGATTATTTGAAAAAGATCGGCGAAGCCGGCCGTAAACCACGTCCGGCCTGGGTGTTTATCCTGGCCGCAGTCCTGTTGGTGGTCGAAGCAGTCGGCTTTGGTTACGTACTGTCGGGGTGGTTGAGCCTCGACGCGTCAGCCAGTGACAAACGCTATCAGGCGATCGGCGTGGCCATTCTGCTGGCCGTCATTTCCTGCGGTTTTGCCGAGGCGGCCGGTCACGCTATCCATCACAACAGCCTGATCAAGAAGGCCCGTGCCTGGTGGCGTGGCGACGCGTCCGATTCGCGCTCGAACCACCTCAAGCAAATCGACTCGATCAACATCGAAGACAGCTTCAGTGACAGCAACGACAAAGACTACAACCGCATCCTGTCGCGCATCGCCACCTCGGTCGACGTCACACCCAAGTACCTGCTGATCGGTGCCTTTGTCGGAATCATCATGATTATGTCGGTCGCCGCATTCGTGGTTCGCGCCAAGACCCTCGACAGCATTCAGGACGAGATGGTCAATTCGCTGCGTGCCGAAAGCGCACACAGCACCGGCTCAACCAAAGCCAGCCCGTTTGAACTGCCGGACGAATCCAAAGCGGTCAACAACTCCGCCGACGACAAGACCATTGACGACAAAATGCAGGCGATCCGAGAAGCATCGCTGACCACTTACCTGATCCTTTCTGTCATCTACATCGCCATCCAGTGCATCACCTGTTGGCTCGCGAGCATCTTTGGTTTCGCGGGTGTCCACTCGCGTCGCGCCTACGACTACACACACAAATTCAACAGTGCGGACGAAATGGTTCGCTGGCTGGAACGCGAGCGCACAAAAATCTCCGGCCATGCCGACCATAAGTTGAGCATGTTGCAGCAGAAGCTATCCACCCGTGTGACCAACAATGCCGAGCACCTCAATGCGATGAAAGGCTCGGCCATTCAAAAGCGCGACTTCAATGCCTATGTGATGGTGCGTCGTACCGCGGAGAAAGCGCTGAAACATGACCAAGAGCGCATCAACGCGACGCCAGCTCCAGCTCCAGCTCCAGCGATTGAAGCGGCACGGGGGGTCCCCGTCCCGGCCTTGCAAGCAGCCATTGCTGCGGTGTCCGAACCTGTGGCATCGGCACCTGTGGCGCGATTGGCAGACATCGATGCCAACACCTTTCACGACCTCACGAGCGTTACCGATGAGCAATTGCCAACCCTGGCAAAGGCCCTTAAGCACGACGAAGCCACGCTCAAGAGTGTTCGCGAACAACAGCAGTTGCTGAAACAGTTGGGCATTTTCAAGGTCGGTGGAGTCAGCGCATGAAGGCCCTCAAGGCACTGATGCTCGCAACCTTGGTGATGCCTTGCATCGCCTTGGCCAACGAGCGTAATGACCTGCAAAGCTGCTACGAAACGGCCCAGTTGTCCGAACTCAAGCCTGCCTCGTCAGGCCGTGAACTCATTGTCGTGGTCGATGAAACCGTGCCCGTTCCGGAAGACATCCAGAAGCAGGCCTGGGGTCAGATCACCCGCTTCGTGCAACCCGGTGACAACGTCAAGCTTTACAGCTTCTCGGCGTTCCTGCCGGGCGAATACCTGCGTTTGATCTACGCCGGCAAGCTCGACAAAAACATCGGAGAAGACGCCCGCGACGACGCCAGCGCACGCAAGCTACACACTCTGGACCAGTGCCTCGCCCGTCAGCCGCAAGACTTCGAAACCGGTTTCGGCAAACTGTTCGTGAAGAGCCTGCGTGACGCCCGTCAAGACATCCCGAGAAGCGAAATCATGAACGCTTTGCGCAAAATCGGCGACGACATCAAGACCGCCGAGAACACCCACGACCACGTGGTGTTCCTGATCAGCGACATGCTGGAAAACAGTGACTACACCAGCTTTTACGCCAAAAATCAGATCAAGAACCTGGTGGTCGCCGACGAGCTGAAAAAAGCCCAAGCCCACAACCTGTTCGCCGACCTGTCCGGCGCTCGAATCTACGTCACGGGCGCCGGCCTGATCACCGATGGCATCAAACAAAGCTATCGCTCAGGCAAGACCATGGACGCGCTGAATGAGTTCTGGGCGGGCTACTTCAGCAACTCCAATGCATCGTTGGAGGGCTTCGGCACGCCGAGCCTGGGTGGAGATTTGAAGTAAATCGGGGGCCGCATACAGGCGAACAACCTGAAACACCGAAACCCACAAATGACAAAGCCCAACCTCAAGAGGTTGGGCTTTGTCATTGAATAATAGGGTCGGGACGGAGTGATTCGAACACTCGTCCCCCTGGCACCCCTTGCATGCTGAACCCTCTACAGGCCGCTAGACACAAGGCTTCGCGCTTGGCGCTCGCTGCAACGATGCCCAATAGTGCGGAACAGCGAATTACAAAGTCACTCGGAAAGTCACCAGGCCTTTTTCAGCCCCGGCGGCACACTTCGCGATCTGGTTAAGGAGTTCCGGGATTACATCAGACCCGGTGCCCCCCTGCACCCTGGCTATCTCGGGCCTGAACGATTCAATGACAGCAACATCTGGGGTTACGACGAAGTGCGCATGAAGCTGTGCGGGAGCAGGCCAGTGCCCTTCCTGTCTTTCGCCAGCCAGTTGCGGTGGCAGCATGAAGCGCA
The DNA here is from genome assembly GCF_056680375.1 of Pseudomonas sp. ASL7. NCBI lineage: Bacteria > Pseudomonadati > Pseudomonadota > Gammaproteobacteria > Pseudomonadales > Pseudomonadaceae > Pseudomonas > Pseudomonas sp. ASL7. Next base: position 2,656,600 of record NZ_CM155279.1, read on the forward strand.
TCTACCTAAGCGGGCCAATGATCACCTGACCCGAGCAGTCTCCGCTTAAGCGTCAATCAGACGACCCGCCTGGTGCGAATCGATGATTGGAATCGTTCCCGAGACCTGCTGTTCCTCAAGCCACTTCCGGGTCAGCGCCACGTCAAATCGCCAGCCATGGGCTTTCATCAGTACAAGCGCCGCACCGGTGATTCTATAGCGTCCGCACTTCGGGCAGGCTCTTTCCAGGTATTCCTCATCAGCATCAATTGCCACAGCAGGCTCATTGCAAATGAAACAAGTCATGAATTTCTCCTTTCAGCTTTTCGCTCAACTGTAGCTGATCGCTCCCCCTCCACCGCCCGAGCTGACCTGGCATGAGGCGCGCATTGGAACGGAGGCCTTTGCCGGTTGACTCATGGAAACCACAACGGCTACGGAAAGGCGTTGAGCCGGTCGATTGCGTAGTGAATTTGTTTCACCATCAGATGGTCGCCAGGCGACATCGCGCTGCTTGCAACAGCAGTGCATTGACATGACTGCTACCGCTTGAAAATATAACAATTGTTATTATATTAAACGATATTATATCAGGCATTCTGAGATCGCTTGTCTTGTCGACCAGTAGAGGAAATCATCGCCCCATGGATCGTTTACGCAATTTCGGTTTCTTGCTCAAGGAAGTTACTCGCAGATACGTACTGCGCTTTGAGCAACATGCAGGCGAGATGTCTTTGACGCTTGCGTCATGCAAGGTGCTGGGCCACCTGGAACGAAACCAGGGTGTCAACCAAGCCAAGCTTGCCGAACTGACCAGCCTGGAGCCAATGGCGATGGTGCGCATTATCGACCGCATGGAAGCGGACGGGCTGCTTGAGCGGCGGCCAGACCCTGCCGATCGGCGGGCGCGCAGCCTTCACCTCACGCCTAAGTCAAAGCCTGCGCTGAACGAGATATGGCGCCTCGCCGATTTGACCCGCGCCGAGGTGTTTGCCGGCGTCAGCGACACGGAGCGCGACGTGTTTCTCGACGTGCTGGAGCGTTTGTACGGCAATCTGTGCCAGCTCAACGCATCGCCGGACGAGGCGGCCGCATGCTCCCTCGCGAGCACGCCAGAGCCGAAAGCCCGCACTCAGCGGCGTTCCACCGGACCTAACCGCGAATGACCATCATGGACCAAGCTAACCAAGACACACCAGCTGCTAGCGCGCCGCAAACGCAATCAGTGCGGGATTTACGCACACGCTTGCGCCTGCCGCTGATGCTGCTGGCGCCGGTAGTCGTGCTGGCGGGCGCTGCTTATTTCTACCTCAGCGGCGGGCGCTTTGAAACGACGGATGACGCCTATGTGCAAACCGCACGCGTGGCAATCAGCGCCGACGTCGCCGGTCGCGTAAAGGAAGTCGCCGTGCATGACAACCAGCTGGTGCACAAGGGCGACCTACTGTTCCGGCTGGACGACGCACCGTTTCGCATTGCACTCGAAGAGGCCAATGCGCAGCTTGCCGCCGCACATTTGAAGATCGATATGCTGAAGGCGAATTACCGCCAGCGACAGGCGGAATTGGCTGCGGCGCAAAATACGTTGAAGTTCAGGCAAACCGAACATGACAGGCAGCGACGCCTGTTCGCATCCGGCATCGCGTCACAGGCCCAGGTCGACCAGGCTGCTCATGCACTCGATGAAGCGCGTGCGCAATCTGATGGCGCAAGGCAGCAGATCGGCGCCGTGCTCGCCAATCTGGCCGGCAACCCCAATATCGCCGCAGAGCAACACCCCGAGGTGCAACAGGCACAGACGCTGCTCGACCGGGCCAAGCTCAATCTCTCCTATACGGTAGTCAAGGCACCGGCCGATGGCGTGGTAACACGGGTAGAAGAATTGCAGGTCGGTAGCTATATTGCCGCTGCGGCTCCGGTATTCGCGCTGGTATCCACTCACGATATTTGGATCGAGGCGAATTTCAAGGAAGACCAGTTGGCGCATATGCGCCCCGGCCAGACGGCCAGCGTGCAGATTGACAGCTATCGCGGCAAGTCCTTTGCCGGCCGGGTGGTCAGCGTCAGCCCAGGCACCGGTTCGCAATTCTCGGTGCTGCCACCGGAGAATTCGACCGGTAACTGGGTCAAGGTAGTGCAACGCGTACCCGTACGTATCGAGCTTGACGAGCTTGACCCCGCCTCCCCTCTGCCGGGCGGCTTGAGCGCCACCGTGAGCGTCGATACACGCTACCAGCGCCATCTGATTGCCAGCGAGGAGACGGGCCAAGCCAATCTCGCGACGAGTGCAGGCAAGTGAATAGCGCAGCGACAACTGCCGGGGAGCACGGCGCGATAAGGCATCGCGGCCTTATCACGCTGTCGGTGATGTTGGCATCCATCATGCAGGCGCTTGACAACACCATCGCCAATGTCGCGTTGCCGCGCATCCAAGGCTCGCTGTCGGCGACGCAGGATCAGATGACCTGGGTGCTCACTTCCTATATCGTCGCGGCCGCCATCATGACGCCCTTGAGCGGTTGGCTGGCTGGGCAGATCGGTCGTCGCCGCGTATTCCTGTTTTCCATTGTCGGCTTTACCGTGGCCTCGGCCCTGTGCGGCCTGGCACAATCGCTGCCGGAAATTGTGCTCGCTCGTTTGTTTCAGGGCCTGTGTGGCGCAGCACTGATCCCGATGTCGCAAGCCGTGTTGCTCGACATCAACCCGCCGGAAAAGCACGCCAGCGCCATGGCGCTGTGGGTGATGGGCGTGACCATCGGCCCGATCCTTGGGCCGGCGCTGGGTGGCTGGCTGACTGAGAACTACAACTGGCGCTGGGTGTTTTACATCAATGTGCCGTTTGGGATTCTCTCCTACTTAGGCATTGTCTCGTTCATGCCGGAATCGCAAATTAGCAAATCGCGCTTCGATTTCTTTGGCTTCGCCGCACTGAGCATTGCCGTCGGCACCTTCCAGCTAATGCTGGATCGTGGTCAAAACCAGGATTGGTTCGATTCGACTGAAATCTGGGTCGAGGCAATCGTCTCCGCGCTGGCGCTCTATCTGTTCGTGGTCCATATGCTGACCACGAAAGAGGTGCCATTCGTCAGCCCTGCACTGTTCAAGGACCGTAATTTTCTTACCGGCAATGTGTTCATCTTTATCGTTGGCGTCGTACTGTTCGCCACGTTGGCCCTGTTGCCGCCGTTATTGCAAGATCTGCTGAACTATCCCGTCGTGCTGACTGGCTTGGTGACGGCGCCGCGTGGCGCGGGCACGCTGGTGGCGATGTTTATCGTCAGCCGCATCATGGGCAAGATCGATACGCGCCTGATCATCGCCGGCGGCTTCTTGCTCACGGCTTATTCACTGTGGCAGATGAGCGCCTTCTATCTGCAGATGTACAGCCCCCAGGTCGTCTGGTCGGGTTTTATCCAGGGCCTCGGTACCGGCTTCGTCTATGTGCCGCTGGCAGCGATCACCTTTGCCACGCTGTCGCCGCGGTTTCGCAATGAAGGGACCGCCATGTTCAGCCTGGTGCGCAATGTCGGCAGCAGCGTGGGCATCTCGGTCGTGGTGACGCTACTCACGCGTAACACGCAGCTGATGCATTCACGCCTTGCCGAACATGTCACGCCCTATGCCAACGGGTTGCATGCGCTGCCGCATGAGGCGTTGTCCACCGCGGGTGGCCTGGCCCGACTCAATGAAATGGTCAGCGGCCAGGCGGCCATGATTGCCTACAACAATGACTTCAAATTGATGATGGTGCTCACGCTATGCGCGATTCCGCTGATCGCACTATTGAAAACGGGGCAGGTAAAGAAGGACGAAGCACCCATGGTGATGGAATGAAGCTCACAAACTTATCAACGCTGCCTGCTCTGGCCGCAATGGCAACGATCCTTGCCGGATGCGCGGTCGGCCCCGATTTCCAGCATCCTGAGACCCCGACGACGGATCGCTATACTGCGCAGCCGCTACAAATGGAAACGCCGCGTGCAGGCGAAGAAACGGCGCAGCAGACCGTCATGGGTGAGCAGTTGGATAAGGCGTGGTGGCTGCTGTTTCAGTCGGACGTGCTCGATGGCGTGGTAAAGCAAGCATTAGTGCACAATCGCACCATCGTCGCCGCCAGCTACACATTGGCGCAGGCACAGGAACTCTCGGCCGCGCAGGCTGGCGCCCTCTATCCACAAGTTTCCATGGCAGGCGGCGCTGGTCGAGAAAAATACGGTGCCGCGTTTCTCGGCACCTCGACTAAACAACCGGCTTTCAACTATTTCTCCGTCGGGCCGACAATCAGCTATTCGCTTGACTACACGGGCGGCGTAGCTCGCTCGGTGGAACAGCAGCAAGCGCTGGCGGACTACCAGCAGCAGCAGCTTGATGCGGCCTACTTGGCGGTTACCGGTAACGCTGTCATGCAGTCGCTCAAGATTGCCTCCCTACGCGCGCAGGTCGCAACCGTGCAAACCCTGCTCGATCAAGACCGTGAAAATCTGACGCTGGTGCATGAGGCCTTCGCTGCCGGCTCTGTTTCACGTCTCGATATCGTTAGCGCCGAGAGCCAACTGGCCAGCGATACGACGCTATTGCCGCCGTTGCATCAGGAATTGAGCGTCGCCCAGCACGCCTTGTCCATTGTGCTCGGGCAGGCACCGGCCAATGGCTCCTTGCCCGAATTAGACCTTGCGGAGCTGACATTGCCGCACCGCCTCCCGGTGAGCTTGCCATCCGAGTTGGCACATCGGCGACCTGACATTCTAGCGGCCGAAACACAGCTGCACGCGGCCACCGCCTCCGTGGGCGTGGCTACGGCAAATCTCTATCCGCAGATCAACCTCAGTGCATCCTTCTCGCAGCAGTCTACCCAGGCTGGACAGCTTTTTGCCGGTGGCAACAATGGCTGGAGCCTGGTGAGCGGGCTGGTCGCGCCGCTATTCGACGGCGGCACGCTGCATGCGCAGCGGCGAGCTGCCGTAGATGCGATGCAGGCCAGCGCGGCCAAGTATCAGCAAACTGTGCTGACGGCGTTTGGTCAGGTCGCCGATTCGTTGCAGGCGCTGGATCATGATGCCGAGGAGCTCGCTGCACAGACACATGCGCAGGAAGCAGCACGCGACAATCTTGAACTGACGCGCATGAGTTATCGCGAAGGCAATGTCGGTGTACTACAGGTGCTCGATGCCCAACGGCACTATCAGCAGGCGAGTCTCGACTACGTGCGGGTACGCGCCCAGCGCTATATGGACACGGCACAGTTGTTCCTGGCACTGGGAGGCTCCGGATCGGAGGTCGCAATTGCCACGACACGATAACTCTTCGCGGTGCTCATACTTACACGCACGCGGCGCTAACCAGCGATGTGTGAATACCCAAGTCATCGAACACTTGCTCAATGCGCAAACATGAACGAGCCATCGCTAAATACCGTTGTTCGTGTTCTACCTTGAACACGCATCCGATCCGTGTAAGCGCCTTCGCCGGGACCGATCTTGAGATGATCTTTCGGGCAAACAGCATCGACACGCTATTGCTCACTGACATCCTGACAAGTGGTGTGGTGCTCTCGACGCTATGCGACGCAGCGGACGCAGACTACCGCCTTTTCGTTGTCAGGGACTGCTGCTCGGACAGTGATACGGAAGTCCACCGCGTCCTGCTCGACAAGGTCTTTCCACGACTGGCCTTTGTGACCGTAGCCAGCGCGATCATCTCAATGCTCGCCTGAATGCAGCGGGCAATGCCGGCCAGACGGCATCCCGTCATCACCGTTCGACGATCCTCCCTGTTGGCTCACGCCCCAGGCCGTCCGCGCGAACTCTCAGTAGCGGTTGTCCTCGCGATGCTCGTTGACCCACTGCATCGCCCACTGTATTACATGCCCGGTCGATCTTCCGGCCTGTCAAAACTCTCTGCTGTAGAACTCCGACTGACCACGACCGCACCCCAGACTTCCGGTATGCCTGAGCAACGCTCAAACTTCGTCTTGGCGGGATCCTTTAGAAGCGCATCCACCATTCGCCCAAGCTTGAGAAGCACAAACGCTTCCACTTGCACTTCACCCCGACTTCCAGTTCGTGGATGAACATGGTTGAGCGCTTCTGTCGCGACATCACGGTGTAAGGATAGGGCATATTGAACAAAATCCAACACGCCCGTGAGGCAATGGCCTCACAGGCTAATGGGTAGATTATTTCGAGAATAGCACGCTAGAATGCCGGCGAGGCGTTTAAGCATGCAAGTATATTTATTTGAAAAAGCCTAATATTTCTTGTTTCAAACTAGTTACTTTTTTAGTTGGATTTGCCTTGCACAGCTTTACGACCTGAGGAAGAACAGTTGCATCAACTGTTGTTTTATCGAAAGAACCACCATTTGAATTTACTGTATTGTCGGTTACGACCCAAAGCAGGACTGGGGACGAGGCACTTGGGGTCATATCGAGAAAATCCTGACACGTCATATTATCGGGCGTAGTTGGGGACGCAGCGGCATAAACACCGCCAACGGAGGAGAACATCAAGCCAGCTAGGGCCATATTGCAAAAAACTTTATAGGTCATTTTAAGCTGCTCCCAATATTTGGATAATACCTCTTTACATAAAGAGGTAAAACGGTACATTGATATGCGCCAAAGATAAAGAATCTTGAATTTATCCGTACTACAAGCGCTTCCCGATTGAGTATAGACTGTTTGGCGGCGTGTCAATGTCTATTTTTACTACATGGCGCCCCTCTCAGACCAGCCCAATGGCGTTCGTATATAGGACGGTAATGAGTGTTGATTGCGCGCGGAGTTAAAGCCGCACTGCTTAATTGTTATTTTGAATAACTAAAAACTTTAAACCTCACTACTTGCCATTCTGAGCCTTATTCCCGCAACATTTTCTAGTGTGCTGCTCTCGAAATTATCTACTTATTAGCCTGTGAAACCATTGCCTCATGGGCGTGTTGGATTTTGTTCAAAATTCCTCTCCTTTCGCATTCCAGACGTAGCCAGCGACTTCGTTGAAAGCGAAGATCTGGGCGAGGACGCTGCCCGCGAGAAAATAAATATCTTGGTCAGCTATGCGATGGCCCAGGCCAAGCTCGGCGAACCGATCGCGCTCGACGAATTGTCCGAAAAGCGATATCGCCCTGCCTACCGAGACTTTTGGCTATGAATCCACCGAGGGAGTTGCTTGGGATACCACCACGGCAACCTGCTAAAGCGGCATAAAGCACCATGACCGGAGAAGCCCTACCATGATGTATTGAGACTGGCCGGTACAGGCATCTAAAGCTCACCCCAGATGCTTGTGAATCACGCAACGATTACCGTAACCAAGTCGCGCGCCTCGATCCTGGCCATGACCCAGCCCATGACTTCGCTTTCAACCCAGCCGACAGCCCTGTCGCCCAACGACACTGGCTTCGGAAGGCTCCCCTCGCTGATGTACTTGTAGATCGTGGACCGACCCAGGCCGGTGGAATGCTTGACATCTTTCAGGCGAATGATCCTCATGAGCTGGTTTTCCTCTGTATTCCGTTCAGAGGATTGGGACACTCTGTAGAAAAACACCTACGCCGCCGTTTTCTCGCAGCCTGGCTGAGTCAGCAAGCCGTAACGGGCTGGCCAATCTGAAGTTAGCCAAGCGACTTTTGCAACGTGCGGCGGTGAAATATGGGATTGCCCGGCTAATCGGCGATAGAGGGGCTGAAACCTGCTTGGGAAAGCAAATAAGGCCGGCAGGCTGATAGCGCTGGTTTGAATAGGGTGCAAGGCGCGAACCAGGAATTGTTCAGCACCTCCCTAGATCCAGCAACACAATACGCCGGAAGGCTCCTGTCCGGCACTTCTGCCCAGCTCTTTCAGAAACCAGCCGTGCTCGCGCGAGCCGCCGCCTCTGCCAAGTCGTCGTCGGTATCTGTATAGCATTCGGCAATTGCCCGGCATTGCTCCTGTATGGCCGTAAATGCATCGACAATATCCGGATCGAAATGCTTGCCGCGCCCCTCGTTGATGATGGCAAGCGCTTTTTCATGGGAAAAAGCCGGTTTGTAGACCCGGCGGCTGATCAATACATCGTAAACGTCGGCAACGGCCATGAGACGTGCGGAAATTGGAATCGCATCGCCCTTCAGGCCCAGCGGATAACCGCTGCCATCCCATTTCTCCTGATGGGCGTAGGCAATTTCCTTCGCGCATTGCAAAAAGGCGATGTTTTTATCCAGACGTTGCTCTGCGCTGGCGATGGCATCGCGACCCAGCGTGGTATGTGTCTTCATGATTTCGAACTCATCGGCGTCCAGCTTGCCTGGCTTGAGCAAGATCCGATCTGGAATGCCGACCTTGCCGATGTCGTGCAGAGGCGCCGACTTGTAGAGGCACTCAATCGCCGCATCGCTGAGATAATCGGAGAATCGCGGATGCTGTTGCAGTTTGACCGCGAGGGCCTTCACGTAACACTGGGTACGCAGGATGTGGTTGCCGGTCTCGTTGTCACGCGTTTCGGCCAGCGAGGCGACTGCAAGAACGGTGGCATCCTGGGCCCGATGGATTTCCAGCGTGCGCTGCGCGATTTCTCGTTCAAGGAAACGCACCTTATCGCGCAACATATCGCTCGATGCCTTCAGAAGAAGGTGGGTTTTCACCCGCGCCAGCAGGATCGGCGGGCTGATGGGTTTGGTGATGTAATCGACGCCCCCCAATTCAAAGCCGACTTGCTCACTTTGCGTATCGGCTTTCGCCGTGAGAAAGATCACCGGAATGCCCGCTGTTTCAGAATTCGCCTTGAGTTGCCGACAGACTTCATAGCCATCCATGTCGAGCATCATGATATCGAGCAAAATCAGATCCGGTGGGGTATCGGAGCAGGCAATTTTCAACGCGCCGGTACCGTGCGACGCGACTTTTAGTTGGTAGTCGTTTTCCAATAAATCGCAGATCATGCGAAGATTTTGCGGCGTATCGTCGACCACCAGGATCGTCGGCTTGCGGCTCGGATTATCATTGCAACTCATTGCACGACTCGCTCTGTTTTTTTGTCGATGCTCATGTGGCTACTGTGGTTGCCTCGGTCAGGACCCGTAGCGCCTGTTCAAAATCATACTGTTCGATGGCTTCGTTCAACTGACGGAAATGTCCAGGGAATGCGGCGGTCAGCAGCGTCCTATGTTCGTGCAACAGTTGCTCCGCTTTCGGATTGTCCTCATGCAGCAGGGTGTCCAATAGAGGAATCACGGTGTCGCACAGCGTCAAATCAACAGGCTCGTCCATCCTCGTCACAGGTTCGGGCAACGCCGTCGTGATGCTGGCGATTTGTCGCGCCAGCAAGACCTGCAGCGCCTGCAGTGTCTGCGGCGATGCCGTGCCGTGGCGCCCGCTGGCATCCTGCTGCAGTTCCTTTTCGAGGTCGCCGGCGTGTTGCTGCAACTCGCGCGCGCCGATCGTACCGGCCAGGCCCTTTAACGTATGCGCCAAGCGCTCCGCTGTCGGGGCATCGTCGCGCGCCAGCGCTTCGCGTATGCCCTGCATCGTGAGTGATTGGCTCTTCGCAAAGCTGCGCAGCATGGCGATGTAGCGCGCCGGTTTGCCCAGCACTGCGCGCAAGCCCGCTTCGAGATCGAGACCTGGGATGGCTGCAGGCAGCGTCTCATCAGGGGCGGCGGCACCGACAGCCTCATGCGTCTGCAGAGAGGGCATTGCGCCGGTCGGTTTGACCCAGCGCAGCAGAGCCCGGAACAACTCATCGGGGTCGATCGGCTTGGCGACGAAATCCACCATGCCCGCCTCCAGGCAGCGTTCGCGGTCGGCCTGCATGGCGTTGGCGGTCATGGCGACGATGGGCAGATCGCCCTTGCCCGGTAAGGCGCGTATGGCACGCGTCGCGCTCACGCCATCGAGTACCGGCATCTGCATATCCATCAGCACCAGGTCGTAGTCGCCCGCTTGCACCCTGGCGACGGCAATTTGCCCATTGTCGGCGATATCGACCAGCAATCCGGCGTCGGCCAGCAATTCGCTCGCCACCTGCTGGTTCAGTACATTGTCTTCGGCCAGGAGGATCCGCGCGCCGAAAATCACCGCCATGGCTTCCATCAGATCATCCACGGCCGATTCCGCGACCCTGACTTTCTTGGGTCCGTCACCCAGCAGTCTGCTCATGGCATCGAATAGCGTGGACGGGCTGACCGGTTTGACCAGCACCGCCTCCAGGCCGGTATCGCTCGCGTCGGCCAGCAGGTTGTCGTGTCCGTAAGCCGTCACCAGCGCCATGCGCGGCACCTTGCCGGCATCGCCACGCTGGATGAGTTTCGCTGTCTCGATGCCGTCCATGTCGGGCATCTGCCAATCCAGCAAAGCAATATCGAATGGCGCCCCGGCAACATCGGCGTCGCGCAGCGCTTCTATGGCCGCTAATCCTGATTCCGTTGACTGCACTGCAAACCCCATCTCGATCAGCATTTCCGAAAGGGTGTGACGCGCGTTGTTATTGTCATCCACCACCAGCACCCGGCAGCCATGCGGGTTCAGGGGCTGCAGTTTTCTGCACGCGGTTGACGCGATGCCGACACGGGCCGTGAACCAGAAGGTCGAGCCCTGACCGACGACGCTGTCCACGCCGACCGCGCCGCCCATCAATTCGGCCAGGTTCTTGGCAATCGCCAGACCCAGACCGGTGCCGCCGTATTGGCGGGTCGTCGAGGTGTCCGCCTGTTGGAAGCTTTGGAACAGACGGCCCATCTGTTCTTCGGACAGGCCGATGCCAGTGTCCCGGACCGCAAAATACAGCAGCGCTTCGGACTCGCTGCGCTCATGCAGACGAACCACGATCGCGATCTCGCCCTGCTCGGTGAACTTGACCGCATTGCCGGCAAAATTGACCAGGATTTGCCCCAGGCGTAACGCATCGCCCACCAACGTGGTCGGGACGTCGCTCGTCACATCGACGATCAATTCCAGGTTGCGTTGTATGGCGCGTGTACCGACCAGGTTCACCACATTGTCGAGCAGTTCCTCGAGGGTGAATTTGGTCTGTTCGACACGCAGCATGCCGGCTTCGATCTTGGAAAAGTCGAGCACGTCGTTGATGATGCCCAGCAAGTGTTTGCCGGACTGCTGGATTTTTTCGATGTAGTCTCGCTGGCGCGAGTTCAATTCGGTTTTCAACGCCAGGTAACTCATGCCGATGATGGCGTTCATTGGCGTGCGGATTTCATGGCTCATGTTGGCCACGAAGTCGCTTTTGTGTTGGTCGGCTATTTCAAGTTGACGATTCTTTTCCTGGATTTCAGTGAAAAAATAACGCAACTGCTCACTGGCCTGGGTCGTCGCATCGATCAGAGTGCTTAACTTGTCGGCCATCACCCGCACACGGCCTAGGGCACTATTGTCAGGCGCATCAGGAATCGATACCTCCAGATTGCCGGTAGCAAGCTCACTCAACACCCGAGTAAGCTCGGCGGGGGCACCTCCCAATAGCTCCAGGATCTGCCGGCGCCCAAAGTAAATCAGTAAGCCAAACTCAACAATTAGTATCAGTAATATTGCCACGAACAAGTTCTGCACAAAGTTCAACGCGTTGTTCGCCGAGGTCACTTCCTGCGAGGTGCGAGCGTCCATTAGCTCAAAGAAGTCGTCTATCGGCTTCATGATTTGTGCCTTGAAGACATGGTATTGCGGGCTGAACAGCAGTGTGCGGGCAAAGGCTAGATCGGGCTCCGCATTCACCGTGTAATTGCCCCGGGCATCAACAAACTTGCCCTTGACCGCGTTCATCGCCTTGACTTCGAGTTGGGCCAGATTGTCGGAATTGGCCTGAGCCTCCTTGAGCTTCACAAACTCCTGATCCGAAACTCCCTCCTGTTTCATCAGCGTTTGCAACGCCACCGCCTCCCCATCGGGGCGAGGCTGTGCATTGCCCGCCGCGCCAAAATCCCAGTAAGTACGGTGATACTCTTTCGTGCGCGGTGCCTTGCCGTTGCGAATATCAATGATATTCAGGTATTCGCGTTCATACTCCGGGTTCGCCGTCACCACATAAGTACGTGCTAAGCGCGTCAAATCATCGGAACTTCCACGCACTTCATCGGCAAGTAAATAAGACCGGTGGCGCTTCTCGCTGGCCTCCCGTGCATCGTATGCCGCTTGCTTGATGCTTATGAAGGCATAAAACAGACCTGCGAACGTTGCAGCTATCGCAACCAGCACGTACTGGATAAATTTAGAACTTTTGACTGTTCTCATTTTTATAGTATTCCTGACGCTGCCACACGGGCATTACCTTATAAACAAGGCAGGGAAAAGGCATATGAGCGTTGACCCGGAACTTGGTCGAAGCAGCCATAAAAGCCTGCAAGCTGCTTTGTAGTGGTCAACTAATTCCAGACACCTCGCATACTCCGTTCGTAAACGGTCGGTGGCAGATATCCCAGGATCGGCGAATGAATTGGCCCAGCACTGGCTGGCCATCAGGTTCAGCGCTTAGCGTGGTAGAGCGACACTGACGACCGTGCGATTGTCATCATCGAAGGTTTCCAAACTAATGGTTCCGCCTTGCGCTTCGATCAGCAGCTTGGCCGAATAGGTTCCCAGTCCACTACCGCCGCGCTTGCTGGTGGCCCCCTTGGTGAACAGCAAATCGCGCATGCCCAGTGGCACCGTGCCCTTGTTCTCGATCGTTACCACCAACGGGCTGCGATCATGTAGCTTCACGTCGACCCTGCTGCCACTCGGCGCTGCCTCGCAGGCATTTTTTATCAGGTTGTGTAAGGCGGAAAGACACAGCTTGGGGTCACCCTGGGCCATCGGCTGCTCGGTGCCCGGCCCGGTATCCGTATCGACTGACAGCGCGACGTTCCTGGAGGCGAAGGTAGCGCGAGCCAGGTCGGCGACTTGATGCAACAGATCGCCCAGCGGCACCGGTTGCGGTTGTGGCTGGTAACGACCGGTTTCGATCTTGAACATTTCGGCCGAAAGATCGATGGTGCCGAGGACTTGCGCAACGGTGTCTTCGATCAGGGTCAACTTTTCTTTTTGCGAGTTGGTCAGCAACTGGCCGTCGAGCATTTGGCGCGTCAGGCCGATAACGCCTGCCAGCGGCCCTTTGATGTCATGCCGAAGCATGCGGTCGATGTCTTCACGCAGGCGTGCGGCGCTCAACATGTCGTCGTAATGGGCCTGGCGCTGCTTGTGCAGTTCGATGTAACGCATGAAATTGCGCACCCGCAACTGCAGTTCGTTCGGGTCAATCGGCTTGCGGACGAAATCCATCGCGCCCAAATCGAGGCCGCGATGCCGGGACTTCAGGTCGTCAAGTGCGGTGACAAATATGATGGGGATCGTTTCACTGGTCGGATGCTCGCGCATACGTTGCGCCACCTCGAAGCCGTCCATGTCCGGCATCATCACGTCCAGCAGGACCAGGTCCGGCGGATCGTCCGAGGTGCAGATCGTCAAAGCCTTTTGACCGTTGTGGGCAATGCGCACCCGGTACTGATCGTCGAACAGCCCCGACATCAAGCGCAGGTTGTCCGGCGTGTCGTCCACCACCAGAATAGTGGGCTGCCTTGCACTACCGGTTGGGCGCTTGAGCGGTGCGGGAGATACAACTGGCGCAACTGCCTGTACTGCATCCGGCGTCGGCGCATTTGCCGACTCGCCAAGGCGCCGCGCACGCAATAAGGCCCTGATGATTTTTTCGCGCAATTTTTGCGGACTGTAAGGCTTGAGCAGCAGTTCGGAAACGCCGGCGGCGATAGCCTGTTCAACCTGCTCGCGGTCGGATTCCCCCGTCACCATGATAAGCGGCAGGTGCGCGAGTTTTGCGTCACCGCGCACGGCCTGTAGCAAATCCAGTCCGGTCATGACCGGCATGTTCCAATCCGACAGCACCAGATCCAGGCGCAGGCCTTTCAAGCGCCGGTTGCGTATATAGTCCAGCGCCTCCTTGCCGTTGTTGACCGTATCAACGTTAGTCACGCCGAACGTACGCAATTGGCCGACGTTAGCCAGGCGCATAACCGCCATGTCATCGACCACCAGGACGTGCATGTCTTTGAGTTCCATTTTGCGCCTATTTGGTATTCGTCGAGTGTGAGAGGAAGGGTTGGAGTCGTATGCGCTCCCGTTGCAGATCGTCGTCGGTGTCGGCATAGCGCTCGGCAATGGCACAACACGTATCCTGAATGTCGACAAAGGCCTCTAACATGTCAGGATCGAAATGGGTGCCGTGGCCTTCCTGTAGTTGCGCCATCGCTTGCTCGTGCGTCATTGCTGGCGTGTAAAGGTCACGACGACTGATCAGTCCGTCGTAGGCATCCGCCACCGCCATCAGCCGTGCGGATACCGGAATGGCGTCGCCTTGCAGACCGTCCGGGTACCCGCTGCCGTCCCATTTTTCTTGATGCGAGTAGGCGATTTCCTTGGCGAGTTGCAGAAACGGTACGGTCGCCCCAAGCCGGCGTTCGGCTTGTTCGATCGCATCCCGGCCGAGCGTGGTATGCGTTTTCATCACCTCGAATTCATCCGGGGAGAGTCGATCCGCATTGAGCAGAATGTGGTCCGGGAGACCGACCTTGCCGATGTCGTGCAGCGGTGCGGACTTATATAATTGCTCGATGTTTTGCGTGTTGAGTACGGCGGCGAAGCGCGGATGGGTTTGCAGCTTCTCGGCCAATGCCTTGACGTAGAGCTGGGTGCGCAGGATATGGTTCGCGGTTTCGTTGTCGCGGGTTCCCGCCAGCGAGGTCACCACAAGAATGGCGACATCCTGGACGACCTGCATCTCTGCGGTGCGGTTCGCCACTTCCTGCTCCAGGAAGTCGTTTTGCTCGCGCAGAAAGTCGGCTGCAGCCTTCAGGGTCAGGTGGGTCTCAAGGCGCGCCAGCAGGATCGGCGGACTGATAGGTTTGGTGATGTAATCGACCGCCCCCAATTCAAATCCAATTTGCTCACTGCCCGTATCGGTTTTCGCCGTGAGAAAGATCACCGGGATAGAGCAACTTCGCGGATCGGCCTTGAGTTGTCGACAGACGTCATAGCCGTCCATGCCCGGCATCATGATATCGAGCAAGATCAGGTCAGGCGGGGCGCTCGACTGCGCGATGGCAATGGCACGAGCACCGTTTGATGCGACCCTGACGGTATAGGCGTGTTCCAACACGTCATTCATGAGTCTGAGATTCAGCGGCGCATCGTCCACCACCAGCACAACAGCCTTGGCAGTAACATCGAGATTATTGCTCATGACCACTCTTGGTTCGAATCGGTGCGCTAGTTGGCGGAAGGAAGGTCATGGTGAGTAGCCCCTGACAGCGTTGACATATGCGGGGAGCATCACGACAAGCGATTTGATCGATGAAACAAAATCTGAATGCCGCAGTCGCAAAAGCGCTCAAACGACTGCAAGACCCAAGCGATGTGATCCCACCACCCCGAAGCGGAATGTGGTCAAAGCCCCACTGGACGATCACGCGCGTCAGCGCACAACAATTTTCGCCATGCACAGTCGATCCGCGGGCATTTATATCGAGGTTCTCACTCGCACGCTTCTCATTGAACGACAGCAGATTTTCATTTCATGACAGCCGATCCAAGTCCGGGATCAGTAGATTCACTAAATGAGGCACCGCTGCGGTAAGGAATTGTCCACTCACCGCTGCCTCGTTTAACTCCGAAGCCTCACTCACGGCGAAAAGCCCCAACCCGACGATCAATAGACAGAAGAAGCCGAAGCACAGCGCCGAACGAGTAGCGAGGTGAGCACCCAGCCGATCAGGATCGGTATCAAAGATGACGTCGCTGCGGGAAGGCACGTTCTGGCTGCAGCGGCGATGCGGTCGCTCAGTCCCTGCTGCAACCAAATGCCCGGCATCGACTGCCGTAGTCCTTGGTAGCCGCCTTGCAGATAACTGACGCGATGGAAGTACCGATCCATCTCCTCTGAATTATCCTGAGAGAGGTGGAATGTGGCGTTTGCAGAGATGTGCACCTTGCGAGTGGCTGCAAAAAAATCGGTTATCCCCACTTTCTCTACGGGACCCTATTAGCAGCAACCACCAAGAACTACTTATGTTTGCGCTCTCGAAAACAGTGATTAGCCTGCTCGATGAACTCCCGGAGAAGCACCAGCTGACACGACCTCAAGTCCTAGAGCTCCTGATAACGATGGGAGTCTGAGCGAGGCATGATAGAAAGGCAGTATCAGCAACCGATTCGCGTGGACCGGCACTGACCATCTTGAGGAGAAAAACGGGATGATCCCCCGCAAAAGTCCCTACGCGTAAAAAAGCCGAACTGGCTAGAGTTCGGCTAAGTTACTGATAAATATGGTCGGGACGGAGTGATTCGAACACTCGACCCCTAGCACCCCATGCTGGGGCCTGTAGCGACCTAACCCGTTGTTTTAAAAAGAATATAAACCATTTTCAGGTTGCCAAAACACCCGCTTTTTTGTGTTTATGCAAACGGTAAACCGTGGCCTGGCGCGGAGGTTTTGCGCACAACATGCCACTGACACAGAGGCCCGGCTAGGACAGCAGGGATGCTTGGCCGTCGGTTGCGCCAACTTTAAGAGCGCGCTACCGTTCGTTTCTATATACTTCAATGCATTCTGTACCCCAGCATCACACCAAAATTAAAGCCAGGAGCGGCTGATGGCGGTAGCAAAGACAATCTGCGACACGGTGTTGGAAGAGCTCAACGTATTTTCCCTGTCGAGCACCCAGCCCGATCCATTCACAGCCAGTCGACTACGCCGAGAAATTGGAAAGCTTGAGAAGGTTGATTCGATGGCTGCATTGCTTTGCAATGGGATCCTCTACACCATCGAGAAAAATGCTCAAAAAGCTATCGAAACTTTTGAGCAGATTCTCGCTTACGCTCCAAACGACGCAAATATGCACCACAATTACGGCCATTCACTTGCAAAGTTTCGAATGACCAATGCAGCTCATCAACATTACCTTATAGCCGCTGATTATGGCGATGAGTGCACTAGCGTTATGATTGATTTGGCCGAAACGGCGCAAATGATTTTCCGTCCTAGCGATTTCACTAACGCACTGGATAGAAACTCACAAAAAGTTGATCTTGAGTTTCTGAACAAAAACGTTGACGTCATTAGAACCCTTAAACTCTCTGAACTATTTATTGAGCTAGGGATAGCAGATGATGACGCCAACAAGTTACATCGTACCGCAGAAAGTATCTTTATAGAAAACGATCTACTTATTAAGTCCGGATACTTTAAGCGCACTGGCATGTATGGAGGCTCGCAGCTTACCTTTTATGCTGAAATATCGGGGGAAAGTGATTTTATCTCAGAAATGAACTTGACTTTCTGTGATAGAGTCATTGACGTCGATGCGGGTCACGTATTGAGGGACATTGCTTTTATATTTGTACCTTATACAGGCCAAGACGAACAAGATTCGGAAATATCTGTAGTGAAAAAGGACTACGCACATGCCAATAACCAGTAGTTGTTTTTTGGAATGGTCGGATGTACTACTTAACAATACGGAACTTGGCGAAACCGAGCACCGCATAATAATCAGTCGATCCTACTACAGTGCGTTTCACGAAGTTCTATTCCTGGCTGACGAGACTCTGTCTCTTGGCGTTGCGAATATGAAAGGTGGTACGCATATAAATCTGTCAGACACTCTTAGCCGTTTCATTTGCGACGATAAAGACAAGCAGAAAACCATTCGTAGGATAGGTGCTCGGATGCACGCCCTACATGCAATGAGAGTTCGCTCCGATTACTTCTTCCATTTGCATGTGACTGCTGCCGAAGCTGAGGCGCAAGTCAAAAATGTCAAAGACGTTTTCAAAGTAATCGAAACCGAACTCCAACAGGACGCTGCATAGAAAGCGTCATTATCGTTTTAAATGAGATTTGGCGTCCATCTTTCGATCCAGTGAAAACAGCTATTAGGACAGTAATGCCAAACTCAGACCTGCTCCCTTCCCTGCTCTTCAAGATCAACGAAAACCAGCTCGCCCTAGAGGCTGCCATCATGGAGCTTACGCTTTGGGTCGAGCAACGTGGAGCAACCGAGGTCGGTGGCAATGTGCGTGGTGCCTTGGAAACGATCGACAAGAACGAAGAGTTCGTCAAGATGGCGCTCGCGGTACTGCTGACGCCGGAATGACTTTGCGGTGTCAAAGCCTGGATGCCGTATAAAAACTAAACAAGGCCTTTATTATCAAGGCCTTGAGCTACAAACCAGACACCAAAAACACTGTCTTTTGCGACTCTTTTAAACCTAATCAACGTTGGTCCAAACGGTTGCGTTTTGGGGAAGAAATTCCCGTAGTAACTCTCACCTCCGGCGTCCTGCCGACCAAAATCACTCCATCAATGAAGCGTTTCTAAGTCACCGCCAAGAGCCCGCAGCTGATACTGGTGAACGGCATCCATCAGCTAATCAGCCCCTAGGCGAAGGCACTCGACTGCCTAGACTGAGGTCAATGAATCACAGGCAAGCCCGGCTATTAGGGCGCGGCCATACATTTTCTCCAGCTCGAAGTTGAAAAAGCGGCCGATTGCCACCATGTTCGAAGCTCGGCCCAACCAAAGGAAAGTAACATGCCCCAAGAGTCCATCAAGAAACAGGTAAATGACGCTGAATATTGGTTTAGCGTCGAGCTGGATGTGGACAAAAGCATCAACGACAAAGTGAAGATTGCAATCTGCCGGGAAATCACGAAGCGGGCTCAGAGCACTCGCCCAGAGCCAGTATTTACGGCTCTGCTGGCGCTGGCGTTGGCAGGAAAAGTTACCAGCCCGCTGTCCTTCACGGAGGATGATATCGAGAATGCACTGTGGTTGGTCAGAGACCTGCGGCTAGGATTTGACGACGCTGCTCCGATCACTAAGCTCTTAAACTAGCGATCATTTACACGCGCTGACCGCGGCCGCCAGCTGTTTTTCGTAACCTATTCGCTGCCGACGCTCCGCCAATAACGCCCGCACCTTCACCTCCAGCGGATCGGCCCTCTTCAGGCTGGCCGCTGCCCAAGGCGGCACCGCCACCTCCTGAGTCTTGCATGGCACCAGCACCGGCACCTCCATTCGCACACTGCGCACCTCGGGCGCCTTGGTCGTGCACCCTGCCAGCAACGCCACCAACCCCATCAGCAGCAACCTCATAACCCCAACTCCTGATCGATGATTGATGCAACCGCCTGAGCCGGATCGCCGCCGGTCCGCTCCCCCATCAGGCGATTGGCTGCAGCGTAATCTGGCTGGGCCTCTTTCTTGGCCTGGGCCTGCGCCAAAGTTGCTTCTCGCTCCCGCAACTCACCGGCCAACACCAACTCGCCGAGCTTCCTGCCCTGCTCGCCTGCCAGTGCCTCCAGGTTGGAGCGGGCGGCCTTGGCGGTGGATAGTTCATTATTCGCGGTATCGAGTAGCGGCCGATAGTGACCAGCAGCGAACCAAGCACCGCCGCCGACGCCAGCGGCTAACAGCAGGAGCAGCGCGAAACCTATACCGGCGAGCCGCCACGCGGCGGAACTCATGGCACATCCTTAAAGAACACATGGCGCCCGAGCTTCAGCGTCTGTTTGGCCTTTGCCGCCCAGTCCGGAGCCTTCGGCATGGTGGTCGCATAGTAGTGCGTGGCACCGCCGGTGGGATCTGAGATTTTTCCAGCCATCACCTGGTCAGCAGCGATCTGTGCTTGGGCCAGCTCGCGGAACGGGATCGACTTCGCGCCACTCAGGTAGGCGAAGTTCGGATCGTTCTTGTTCCAACAGCTGAACTGGTACGGCTTCTGGCACACACCAGAATAGCCCTCGCCCCACCACGATTTGGTTTTTCCATCATCCACGCGATTGCGAATGGTCCAGGCTACGGCGATCTGGCCGGCAAGACTTTCTCCGCGAGCTTCCCCCCACAAAGTGCGGGCGAGAATGTCTCGATCTTTTTCGGTGACAGGCATACTTTTCTCCAGGCAAAAATAAACCCGCACTTGGCGGGCATTGGAGTTGTGGTCTCGGTTAGGTCAGGGTCGGCCAGTCAATAGTGGTCGGGTAGCCTGACTGCTGGGCGATCTTGCTCAGCGCCAGCTTATAGACCGCATAAGCCTTGAAGGTCGCCATGTCGGCCGCATCCAACAAGCCAGCAATGTAGGCATCTGCCATGCCAGCAGTAGCTTGATTGGCTTCCGCCATCAGCAAATTGCACTGAGCCTGAGCGACCGCAGCGGCATCCAGCAGCCACTCGGTGCCACTCCAGACGTAGTGCGCGCCAGGGCAAGGAATCAACGTGTATCCGCTGGGGATCTCGCCAGGCTCGCGCCACTCATCCGCGGCCCCGGTGGCCGTGCTGTAGACCGTGCCGCGGTGATCGGCAAGCTGTGCAGGCGATCCGTTAACGAGCACCCATACATTGCCCGGATCGGCGGCCGGCAACAGGTCGGCCAACTCAATGGCATTGCTTGGCAACTGACAGCCCAGCCCAGGCACTTCAGGCAGCGATACCGGCCCGAACAAAATGCCCAGCGTATCGAACATATAAATGGACATAAAACACCTCAGATTAGTTTGAGTCGGCCAGGGTAGGCCATACCGCGAGGACGGGCATCAGAGCCGCCAGTTAGCCCTGTATTGCCATTAGACCAGGCGGCCACTGTAGTGGACCCGCCGCCAGTTGCTGTAGTGAAGAAGGTCGCAGAGCCATACGAGTGGGAGTGCGCCTTGTTATCGGAAGCCTTCCAGCTACCCGCAGCGCGACTCGGATCAACTCCGCGACCCTCATCCAGAACCTGCCAGAACTCGCCGCGCGCTTCAGGGCCGCGGAAGTTTGTCGAGCCATCGCCCGTGGTCCATCCACCCTCCATGCCGGCGCGAGCAGCTTCCGTGGTCAGCATTCCCGACTGCTGGGCGTGGTCCCACAACCACGGCCATTCTGCCCGGAGCCATAGCGCACCGCTTACAGCGCCGTAACCGCCCGGATTAAACACGGTCGTGGTTTCAAGCAGCGGCCGTCCAAGCGGTGTGCTGTCGAAGCGACCGACAGGCCACCAGCCACCCGCCCCATCACTGCGCAAATGCCACCAGTCCCCCGCTCCCATGAGGACTAGGAAGGGGTAGCCCGCGGTATTCAAGTGCGTGTGGAACTTGATTTTGTCGGTCCCTGACGCTTGGACGACAAGGCGGTTACCGGTGTTATCAACGCGGCGAACAATGAAGTCAGTCACGCCTAGGGCCGCGTTAGACGCCGGTAGCGTAAAGGTCCGGTTTCCGGCGCTGGCGTCAAATAACACCAGTCCGCGCTGGCTGAAGGTCAGCGTGGCATTCGCGGTAAGCGGGGTGCCGTTGATGAGGTTGCCAGTTGCCTGGCGCACTCGCAGCGCTGTCATTGGCAGGACGTTGTCGGTGCCTGCTTCCGCTTGCGCCTGGGTCGCGATAGTGAGCCCCAGGTCAGCCAAGGTAGCCGCTGCTGAGTCAAGCGGCCCACGGTCGATCCATAACGTGTTGGCGATGTTTCGCTGCCATAGTCGGTTAGTGCCAGTATCCGCCCACTCCTGGCACGGGTATGTGGGGTTTGGCATTGCTGGCCCACTACTCAGCGATACGAGCGCCTTCAATGCGGCGTTCATGTCCGCTCGAAACGTCAATCCGGGGCCGTTTGCAATTTCCATATCATGTTGCGACATATCAGTATCCTTTTGCGATGTAGTCAATCGAGCGGCCCGACTGGGCTACTCCGCTGGCATTGCGGATGAACACAGTGAATCCGGCTGCGCTCTTGCCTGAAACGTCGAGCCAGTCACCAGGCGACAACCCTTGCGCCGTCAGGCTGATAGCTGGAGGCGCGGCAAACGGTGGTGAATAGCTGATAATCAGGCCCCCAGCAGGCACGGCAAGGTCATTGCCGCTATCAATGCGATCGGGCATGTCGATAACGACCTCAAGCTTGGAAACGTCGATCCAGTTGGTGGTCTGCGGTACTGACCCGCGCAGCTCAAAATCGAACTGGCGAGCGCGATAGTCGCCAACCACAAAAGGTTTCCATGCCGACCACACTGCTGGGGAAACGTCTGATGTACGCACCCACAGCGACAGCGATGCGCCGTTTGGCGGGTCGCCATCGATGCTGATCAGCGAATCAAAATCCAGTACCGGATCGATGTAGGTGCCGTCGTCGTAGATCGCAGCCTCTACATCAGCGGTCAGTCGGCAGTCATAGACGTGGCCAAGGTCAGCCGGTGCCGCAAAACGATAGGACGCGGACAGCAGCGAGCCGCCGAATTTATCGACTTCCGAGATCAGCGCATCGATATCCGTCATGTCGTCCAGAAGTCCGGCGCCAGAGAGTTTAAGGAGCCCGCTGGTGGCTACTGCATTGACTGCTACCCCCGTGAAATCAGGCGACTCGGTGATGGTCAGCATCACGTTGGCCGGTAGAGGCACCTGAGCATCTGACCAGACCTCGGTGATAGGACCGCCAATGCCCGACGAATCGACTGCTCTTGCCAGGTACTTGCCCGGCAGCAATGCAACTACTGACGACGTAGAGCGCCCCGCCACCTCGATTAGGGGCAAAGCAGCGTCCCAGGTAGCAGCGGTGTTGCGCGCATGACGAACTTCGATGCTGCCGCCAAGCTTCACGTCCAGCTCTGGAACGGGATCCCACGCCAGCGTTGCTACGCTACTGATGACGTCCAACCTCAGCCCAGCCAGAGCCGATGGCGGCGCCAGCAGTGCCTGAGCGGTATAGGTTTGAATGGAAGCCGGACCGGAAAGGCCAAGGGCCGATTTCGGCGTAACGCGAACCGACCACAGGCCCGATGATGCAGAGTCGAAGTCGATACTGGGCGTCGAGACCTCCCCGACATACTCCCAGTTTCCTCCCGGCCTCATTACCTCGATCTGATAGCGCATCGCCCGCGCCGGCTGGGTCCAGCTGACCGACAGTCGTGCGGCAGCCAGACCAGTACCGGTGTCATAGAGCGACTCGAAGAATGTCAGCTGACCAACTGGATCAGGCTTGGCCAGGTTAACGATACTGGTCGGGTTGTCGACGTCCGGCGTGCCGTACTCGACCTCATTGAACTTGTCCGGGTCGAACGCTACGGCGCTGATCGCATACGTTCCGTCGTCGCCCTCGCTGATGCTGACGACGCGAAACTTCTGCGTATCCAGCGCCGCTGTTGAGAACACCCATGGAGCAGAGGCCAGAGGTGCAGAGGCCAGCGGTGGCGATACTTTGATCTGTGTCGCGCCGACCGACACCGTGACATTCGCACTGGCATAACTGCCATCACGCATGACCACGCCAACAACGCCCGCACCCGCCATACCGATAGGAGCATCCAACAGCAGGGTTGAAGCCGTGCTCCCTGCCAGCAGTCGCCCGCCATTACGTGCACCGGCCCGATTGGCATCAGCGACGTCGATGATGTCGCCCGGAAGCGGAATTGCGCCGTCCGCACCTACGGCAAACGTTACGGCCTCAGACTCAGCGTACAGCAGCCAGCGCCCCAGGCGTCGCGCCTGACCACGCGAGCTGCAACCGATGGCAACAACGTCGCTCTGCTGGATACGCCCCCACTTCACGATGAGCTCGGGGCGCTCGACCACTTCGACCGTCTGCTTATATTGCTGGTTTGGGTCGTTCCAGGTGACGGCGGCGACGTTAAATCGCTGGTCGGAGGAAACGGACTGGTAGCTGAAGTCGCCACCGACTACGTTGGCGTTATTGAACAGGTATCGGCTGGAGCGCGGCGCGTCCTGCACCGCTGTTAGCGTGCCGCCTGCCCAAAAGCAAATAGCGCGGAACACGGAAACCATGTCGTTTACCAACTTCCAGGCGTCCTGCTGAGTGGTCAGCGCGAGGTTGCAGGTAAAGCGCGGCTCCCAGCCGCCGTATCCATTCGGAACCATCGCGTCGCAATACTGAGCGATGTTGTACAGCGACCACTTATCGACCAGCGCCGTGTCGAGCAATCCACCCAACCCATAGCGGGTATTGGTCAGCATGTCGTACCAGACCCAGGCCGGATTATCAGACCATGCGCGCTTAAACGAGCCATTCCATGAGCCGCTGTACGTGCGCGTTGCAGGGTTGTAGTTGCTTGGAACTAGAACCTTTAGGCCGCGCACCATGAACGCCATGCGCGGAATACTGGAGAACTGCTGCGCATCGATACTGACGCCACACAGCGCGGTATTCGGATAGCGCAGCTTCTCATCCCACAGCAGGGTCATGCTGTCGAAGAAGGTGCGATTTTGGATCGCCGCGCTGGGCGAATCGCCAGACAGTCGAGTGAGCCGGACATAACGCGGTAGGCCGCCGGATGCAGGAAGGCGCAGGTAGTAGGAAAACTGCGTGCGAGACATCGTCTTGCCACTAATCCAAATGTCGGTGCACAGCAGATACCATCCGCCCGATCCTAGCTTGCCCTCAACGCGGAACACGGCGGAAGAACCATTGGTGTCGCCGGTCGACGTGTTCTGCTCAGTCAGCTGCGGCACGCTGACCGTCAGCCGCACCGCATCAGCGTCTGTATCGGTGATGGCGCGCTCGATGGCGACCCATGCCTTCAGCTCGACACCAACCGACTGCTCAGCCTCAAGTCCGGTGATCGGCATATAGCCCTGCCACTGGGTACCGGTGCGCGTATCGATGCTAACGCTGGAAAAGTTGTAGCTGCTATCGGAGTTCTGCAGTGGAACATCGTCGAAGAAAATCCCTTGGTTGCCGCCGACGATGCCATCAATCTCCCCCTCGCAGATTGCATGCAGTACCCGCACATGCTGACGCGAGCGCAGGCTATCCGGCGCCTCTACGGCGGCACGTACGGAGCTGCCGCCGCTACTGCTTCCGCCGCCCTTCCCGCCCCCCTTACTACCGATAATTACTTCGCTCATACCGGTAGAGCCTCCGACCAGGTGCCGACTGCGATAACGCTGGAGCCGACCAGCATCTGGCCGTAAACAACAGGCACAGGGAGCCCCTGCTGCGTCGAGTTGAATGCGCCGTTGAACAGGTAGCTCGGTTTGTTTTCGGTGCTGGCCTGCTCTTGCTGACTTCCTGCCTTCGATGACGGTGTTGGCGTCAGCATCTGGGCGACCCCGCCAAGCGTCATGGCGATGCCGACCTGCATCATTGGCGTACCAATCCACGCCAGGGCGCCGCCGGAGAAGTAGTTGATCGCGGCGCCAACCACGATCAGTGCAACTCCCATTACAGTCTGGAACAAGCCGCTATTCTTACTGCCTGCAATGATGGGAACAATGCGAATTTCCCTCGTACCGCTCAAGGCGAACTCACCCGCCCCGATATTCTCGCGGTTACGGAAGATGGCGAAACGTATGCCCAGGCGCGACAGTCGCATGATCTCATCCGTAAAACCTTCAACGGTGTTCCTTAGCGCGCCGAACACCTCATTGGCGGTGCCACCTTCGAGCAATTTCTCATGCTTTCTGCCAAATTTCTGAGCCAGGCTGCCGGACAGTTTGATGGTGGTAATTGGTTGGTTATTGGGAGCAGACATGCTTTTCTCCGGGCAATAAAAAACCGCCCGGG
Source organism: Pseudomonas sp. ASL7 (assembly GCF_056680375.1). Taxonomy (NCBI): domain Bacteria; kingdom Pseudomonadati; phylum Pseudomonadota; class Gammaproteobacteria; order Pseudomonadales; family Pseudomonadaceae; genus Pseudomonas; species Pseudomonas sp. ASL7. The sequence goes on from NZ_CM155279.1 coordinate 2,682,093, forward strand.
GGCGGTTTGTAAGCTATCTGAGTTAAAAAGAGCTGGGCCTGATATCCAGCCCTGCCTGTGAGTCGCCGCCGATACGAAATCGCTTGGTCTGGCTATTTGTCAAACTGACTGATTGCTCTTTGAGCATGTCTGTCCAGCTACACATTCCGCCGCCACTTTTGTCGCCCCCCATGCCAACAAGGTGGTCGCCAACAGGAACAAAAAAGCTTACTACCTCGCCAGTATCGATCCTCGCTGCAAGTTGCCCATCAACATGGACAGCCAGGAAGCATCCTCCACCCAAGAAGCCGGTATCGCGTGTTACGAGTATCGTTCCATACGGCACAGTTGGCTTGTTCTGGAGCAATAAAGCACGATCGGCCGGCACTGGCTTTGCTTTTTCCGCTGGGACTGGCGATGTAACGCACCCAGCCAGCGCGATCAACCCCAAAGCCCCAATGAACAGTTTCATGTCACTCCCTCCCTGTATTTTGGCGACTCTAACAGGCCGGATGCGCACAAATACAGAGCCTATCGCTGGTAGCGCATGATATGCGTCGTGCACTCACGGTAGGCGCGGCCGTAGACCTCGCGGCAACTCAGGCGCCCATATAGATGGTGAAGCAGGACATCACCGTCCAGCCAGATCGCGCCATGGCACGGAGTCGGGCTGCCGATCGCCATGACGATTAGATCACCGCGCTCCGGCGTATCGACCGGAACGAAACCGGCCTTGGCGAAGTTGTCGACGTACAGATTCTCGCCGTTGTGCCACCAATCATCCTTGCGGTAGAAATCCATCAGCTCGATGTCGAGTTCCTGTCGGTAGTAGTCGCGAACTAGGGTGTAACAGTCGATCACGCCGTGGACGAAGACCCGGCCTTCGAGCGGCATTTCACCGGCGGGCGGCATTACGTGCCAGGTAGCGGCGCCATCCTGGAGCCCGACAATCCACCAAGCCATGCGGCTGGCCGCGTGACTGGCGATGTCATGCAGGCTCGGCTCGGGACCGGCATCCGGGTGCGAATGCACGACGGCAATGATGTCGCCCAGGTCTTCGGCGGCGGCGTAGTCTTCTGGGTGCAGGATGAAATGGTCGGGCTCTTCGGACTGATTGCGGCACGGCACATACGACGGCTTGCCGCGCACGCTGACGACCAGGCCCACGGCTTCACGCGGGCACTCGGCACGGGCATGCGCTTCGGCGTCAGCCCGGCACTTGCTGAATAGTTCGATCATGGTTAAAGCCTCGGAACGCGGGCGATGCCTGGGAAGCCACCGAAAGGAAGCTCACCATTTTCGCCGAAGCGCAGCTTGCAGCCGATCATGGAACGACTGCACTGATCCTTGCTGATATCGCTGGTCGGCCGGTTGGCATAGTCGGCCACCGGGCCGCCACCATATCCGCACTCCCCCGATCGGTAAGCCCACAGGCAAGTGCCGGCGACCACTTGCCGGCGCGGCAGTTTCACACCCTGCAGGTCGAGCGGCGAGCCGAGTTCGAACTCAATCGCAGCCGGTGTTTCGTTGGCCTTGCGCGTGATGATCCACGTTTCAACCGGATACTCCTCGGCCGGGTTTGCAGATGGGTTCCAGCTGGCACCGGTCTTCTGGTAAGCCAGCAATCCACGCGACCTGGTTACCTGCATGCTTGAGACGTATACGCCGCTAGCCCCATCGCCCGCATATGTTTCACTTCCTGAAGAGTCGCGCGGTATGACTCGGAAATCGAACGAGATTGCCGCGGGGTCTAAAAGGCCAGAGCACCAGATCAGATAAGATCCGCCGCCAAGATCCAGCAGGCCCCGGTCTTGGCTTGCTGCGGCTAGCGTCAGCCCAGTTTGCAGATTCATGTAGTTATCAGCACGGAAGCCAATGTTATCAGCCAGGCGAATACGCACTTGGGGCCGGTTTGCGTCGCGCAGTTTGACCACGGCCGACACGGTGTAATACTCGCCAGGGAAGGCCGTTCCAACTTGTCGAAGTTGGTGAGTGGTGCCCGCCCCTTCGACCAGCTGGCTGACCTGCGATCCATATGGATCAGTCAGCGCTGGCAGCGATGCGGTGACGCCCGACTTCGTCCACACCGCTTGCGTTGCATCTTCCGACCACAACAGATAGTTGCGCTGAGCGAAGTTCACCGAATCCAGGTACTTGACCATTGTGCGGCGGCGCTTGAGCTTCACGCCGAGTAGGTCTTCGTACTGCCTGCACAGCGCCGAAACGTTCCCGCCAAAATTGCCGACCTGAAGTTTTGGCCGGGCCGGCGACCCCTGACTGGGCGTGGCGAACTCCTGAGCCTTGATAGGCCATGGCGTGTAGACGTTCCCCTGCCAGATGACCGACCCCAACAGTTCGTTGGTCCCGGCGTGAAAACGGAGCGTCTGGTCAGGCAGCACCAGCTCGAAGCCTTCCCAGATCGTCAGCCCGGTCGCCAGCGACAGCTGGCCCTGTAGAGCACTCATTCGAATACCTCATCGAAGTTGGCTGCCAGCCCATGCACACCGAAGGAAATATCGGTGCGCTTCCACTCACGGCAAACAAAAACCCCGGCAGATTGGCCGGGGTGGATGTATTTAAAGGCCTCGACGGCCCCTCTGGCGGATAGGAATCCTTCGATGGCGTCGATTTCAACGATCTTGCGTGTGAAGGTAAGTGAAAACTGCCGAGGCTTGCGGTTGATGCCGGATGCCTGTCGTTGCTCGTAGCCGTCACCAAACTTGATGACCTTGGCGTTCGGAGTAACGGTTTTGGCGGCGTCATAGCTGGCCAGCCATGTGAACTCCAGCATGATTCCTCCTTATTTACTAAGTTGCCCGCCATTACGGCGCTCTTGAGCGATTACCTGCCTCGTTACGGTTTCGACGGCTTTTGCCAATTTCGCTGGATCGGGCAGAGCTCCCTCACTGGCGTCCACGTAGAACGTCATGTTGTATTGGGCAACTGTGCCGTTACGTGTTGTTGACTGACTTTGCGCAGACCCGCCATCGCTCGTAGGTCCCGAGCCAGCAGCAAGTCCGACATACCCGCCATCGGCATAGCCACGCTTGTTCAAGCTCACCAGGTAGTCTTTCATCCCCGGCCGATCAACCACATCCTTACGGATGACCACCTCGCCACCGTGGACGATGCCGGCCGGTTCGTGCTTGCCACCGTTGCCGGTATACCCGCCATCATCGAAGCCATAAGCACCGGCGTAGCCAGTGGTGGAGTACCCGCTGGTCGATGCTGCAGAGCCGACGTTCTGGGCGCCACCACCGAAGTAAGAACCTGCAGCAGAAGCAGCCACTCCGAAGATCCCACTCAACGCAGACGAGCTAGCCTGCCGCACCGCGATACGAGCCATGTCAGACAGAACTGATTTGGCGAAATCAGCAAACGACAACTTCCCGGTCATGGCGAAGTTGACGATCGCATCTTCCATCGAGCTGAACGCGTTGGTGAACAGGCTTTTGCTCTGCGCCGCGACGTTGCTGGCACTGTCCATATAGTTTTGATACGCCGAGCTCGCACCCAGCGACCAATCAGACTGCGCTGCATCCAGATCGTCGTAGTACTTGGTTTGCATGGTCATGCGCTGATCAAGTGCAGATTGCAAAGCACTCGTTTCCTGCGAGTACAGGCTGTCGCTGATCTGACCCTTGTTGTGCTGCGACTCCAGACGATCCAGCTGCGACTGGTAGGACTGCTGAATACTCAGCTGCTCTTGCAGGCGCTGCTTTTGTTGATCGCCGAGACCCTGGCCCGCCAGGCTGTTGCTGAGGCCGGTTTGCGCGCTGGAAAGCTGGCTGCTCAAATTCTCCTGGAACGCCAGCAGCTTCTTCGCCTCTTCGGTGGCCTTTTTCCGAAGGTCCACTTCCGTTTCGAGTGTGGCATTTCGTTTGAGTTGCGCGGTTATCAGCGCCTCATTGGACAACAACGACTTTTGATCAGCCGTCAAAACCTGCTTGGTCTTGATGTCGGCGATCTGTTGTTCCCATTTCGCCAGCGCCTGCTGGGACTGGTTCAACTTTTGAGAGGTGGCATCCTGAGCCTGCAGAGCGGCGTTCTGCTCGCGGAGACTGTCGAGCATGCGCATGCCGGCATCTTCGGTGTACGCCTTTTCCTTTGGCGGCTTTGGCGCCTTCGGATCTGCGTACTGCTTGGCTGCCGCGTCGCGTAACTGATTGACCTGCTCCTCGGAATAAAACTTTCCCTTCTGCCGGGCTGACTCAACCTGCTTTTCGATCTCGGCATAGCGGAGCCTCAGCTTTTCAGCATTCGGCGCGGTGTCCTTGAGCGATTGGTTGAGCGCCTCCTGGGAGTCGATGGACTGTTTGTCGAGCACAAGCATCTGCGCCTTGGCTTTCGCCCGGCGTTCGTCTTCTGCCTTCTGAACCAGAATATTCGTGGTGTCTTTGACGTTTTGATCGTAGCGAAAAGGATCCTCAACGGCAGCGTTTCGGCCGTCGCGCGTCATGTCCTGCATCTGCTCGCGCAGGGTCTTCAGCTTTTGATCAAGCGTCGACTCACGACCGATATCGAGGATGGAATCCCACCCCTCCTTCGCGGCCTGTTTCACCAGGTGCCAAGCAGATTCGACCAGGCCAAGGTTGTCGATGATCTTGTCGGCCCGGGATTTCAGTGCCTCAGCGTAGGTCGACTCCGCAAGGTTCGCGGCCGCCTGGCGGTCTCCCTGCTGTTCCAGCGCGGCAATTTGCGCGTAGGTACTGGCGGTGAGGTAACCGAGTTGGTCATTCAGATCTTTTGACGCTTTGGCCGGATCCTTGGCCAGCTTTTCGAAGTCGGCAACAGTGTCAGTGGCTGCCTTGCCGGTGGCTTCCTGCATCCTCAGCGCGGCGACGGCAATGCTGTCGAAGCTTTCGACCGGGATTTTGCCCGAGGCTGCCAGTCGCGCCAGAACTTCAGCGGCAGCACTGACGGTGCCAGTGGTGACGCTAACTGTCCTCGCGAGGCTACCCAGTGAATCGACGGTCGCACCTGACGCCCCACCAGTCAGGATCAACGAGGTGCGAAAAGCGGTCGCCTCATCAGAGCCTTGCTTGTATGCCAGAGCCAGTACCGCGCCCGCCACGGCGGCGACAGTGAACGGATTCACCAGCCCGAGCACATACCCGCCCAAGGCCTTGGCCGCCGGACCAATACCGCCGAACATGTCCTTGAGCTGACCGCCTTGTTGCAGGAATACCGTCAGCGGGCTCTGGCCGGCTTGCAACGAAACAGCGATGTCCGTGAACTGCGCCGGAACGTTACGCAAGTTTGCAGCAAAGGCTTTCGCCGACTGTCCGCCCTTCTGCATGATCGCGTCGGTTTGGGTCAGGGCATTACGCTGCTCTGCCAGCTTGGAGAGATAATCTTTGAAGTCGGCATCATCCAAGCGCCCGGCCGCGCGGTGTGCGCGCAACTGGTCTTCCATTTTGTCCAGACGACCGTAGGCCGCAACCACTGGGTCAATCTGGCCGACCAACTTATCCAGCTGGCCAGCCTGATAGGCAGCTTCCTTGGTCGCTGACTTGAGCGCGCGTTGCGCCCGGTCCATACCTTTTTCGAAGCCGCCGGTGTTCGCTACCAGGTCGACCGTCAGTTGGCCAAGTGAATCAACCGCCATAAATCACCTCTTAACCGACTGCAGCAGCCGCATGATGTCGTCCGCCGTTGCTTCAGCCGGTTCAGGCCTGGGCTCTCGATCGGGTAGGAAGTCGGAAAACTCAGCCGAACCGCCATTGACCCGGTTGAGGATCGTCGCAAGCAAGGCAAAACCCTGCTCTATGCGCTTGCCGAGATTCAGCGAGCCGGTTTGTCTGACGTACGCCATCCACGAAATAGCCTCGGGATACGTGAGGCTGGCCTTCGCTTCAGCTATTGATCGCCCGCCAATGCCGTTGAGCACCAGCTCATGCCAGAACTCATCGGCGGGCTCTATTTTTTTTCTGCGTCATCCTTGCCAACACCGTTCGCTTGCTGAATAGCGGCCAGCAAAACGATGGTCAGCTCAGCTGTGAGCGGGCCATGGCCGGATGCTTCGGAGCCGAGGATGTCCTCAAGCGTGAAGACCGGCTCGCCGGCTTGATTGCAGACACTGGCGGCAATGCGAATCGCCGTGGCTTCCGCGCCTTCACGCTGTTCCTCCCAACGCTTTGTCAGCGTATGGAAAGAGTCCTGGCGGACGTAGATCGTCGCCTCCTGCAGCTTTCCGTCGGCGTGCCAGGCGATGTCTTTCTTTACCGGCGCCGCGACAAAGGCGCCGGCGGCTTTCAGTGCGTTGATACTGAGGTCCATGGGGCTTCCTTACGGGGTGATGACTTTCGGTACCAGAACAGGATCGCCAGACACTTGAATGCCGACGGTCGACTTCACCACGTCGTTCAGCGCGAAACTGAACGGGAAGCTGTTCATGTAGCCCTCGAAGGTGATCCAGGTGCGAGTAGTTGGCAGGTTGAAATCGACTTCGTTATTTACCACTGCTGTTGCCGCTGCACCGGTACCGCCACCACCGGTGAACGCGACAGTTGGAGCGCTGGTGTAGCCGGATCCTGCGTTGGTGATGGTGAGGCCCGTGACCTTGCCAGCGGATACGGTGGCGGTCGCCGTTGCGCCAGTACCGCCGCCGCCGGTGAGGGCCACGGTTGGAGCAGTGGTGTAGCCGGTGCCGGGATTGGTGAGATTCAACGCAGAGAGCCCGCCGATGGCGCTTACGGTTGGCGGAATACCAACTTCCTCGCCCGCACTGTTGATGACTCGACCATCCGAAAGACCAACAGCCCAGACCAAGCTGGTACCGGCGGTCTTCAGTTGATGCAAACGGATGTGGGCAGGATTCTGCGGGTCGATGTTGATGCCGAACGACGCCGAACCTGGCTCAGCCAAACCAGCCTCGTAGGTACGGGCCTTGGAGTTCAGGCAGGTCGTTTCAATCTGCGCGATCGTGGTGTCGATGCCGTCCAGCGAGGTGAAACAGCCGACCTCGAGGATGGTTTTGGTCGCCGGATCGATCGCATACAGATCGGTGCCTTGGGTTTTAATGGTCAATTGATACTCCCCGATTTTCTTGGAAAATCACTGTTGGACGGGCATAAAAAAACCCGCCGAAGCGGGTAGTTCTTTCTGGTTTCCGGCTACAGACTCACCAGCCAGGCAACATCGAAACTCTTGCGATAGTTTTTCGTGGCTGGGTCTCGGCCATCGGCATTGAATCCGGTGACATGGGCCTGTGGTTCGATCGCGCTGCGGATCGCAGCAGCGACTTGCTCGGCCACGGCGCCGGTATCGGCGTACACATCGACCTGCAGCCCGTATCGGTCGGTATCGGGCCGGCCGCTGACGTAGTTGATCGGTGAACCGCTGATGACCTGCCAGACCGCATAGGGCTTGGCCACGCCTTGAGGCGCCTCACCAAATGGATAGATTCGCGTGGGTAATGCGCCGAGTAAGGCGGTCACCGCCGGTGCCGCAGCGCAAACTTTGAAGATTGGTGCAGCCATCAGTTCGCCCCCAACTTGATCAACTGGTATTTGGCCGAGCTGAGGAACTCCTTGAAAACTTCCTCGCGCTTGCTCGCCAATGCACCGCGCATGAAGGGAAAGGCCGCCGAATGCTCAGTGCCAAGCTCGACATACCACCAGTAGAAGGTGTTGCCGCCGCGCTGGCCTGACCTCGACTTCTTCACCCCGACCGAGACGATGGCCGCCCCCAGCTCCTCACCGAGCTTCTTCTGTTCGATCATCGCAATGTTGCTGGAGATTTGGTTTCTGGTTTCCGGGTCGTCGATTCGGTCAGCGCGATCCTTTGCGTCGATCATGACCAATGCCATCGCATCTTTTGCCGCCGGCACCGCCACCTTGGTGCGCATGCCCTGGGACAACTCCCGGAACTTGGCCGACAACTCATCGGCGCCGGTCAGCTTGTAGCTCACCCAGTCAGCCATCGTTCACCTCCGCCGATACCGGGATCACCAGGTAATCCAAGCCAGAGTCGTTATCGGTCATGGGCGCTGTAAAATTCCAGATGCGACCACGGTGAATCCCACGCATGCTCGCAACGACACCGTCCCGATGCCTGATCGTAATTTTTGCCGTGACCACCGACTGTATGGCTTGCGCCGCCAGCAATTCACGGCTGTTCACGAATTCGAATTTGGCAGGAACCTTGACCCAGCGATCTTGCCAGCCTTGAATCATTTCCCCGCTTTCGGGGTCCTGAACCAGCACTGGCTCCTGAATGATGATTCGATGCCGCAGTAGGCCAGCTCGCATAATCAAGCCTCCGGAAGCGCGGCACCGTAGAAGTTTCTGCAGGTGAAAAGCAGGCTTTCAACAGACAGTGGGACCTGCGCCGTAATGGTGCCGGTCACCACTGCTTCGCGATTCGCGAACCAATGCGCGACCAGCATAAGAACTGCCTGGATCATGCGAGCCGGCACCTTATCCGGCGTGTCGATCAACGGGTCATCGCAAGTGAACAAGCAGTAATCCAACGCAGCCTGGCAGTACTGACGAAGCAGCAGGTCGTGATCCTCATGATCGATCTCGCACTGAAGGCGCAACGTTTCAATCTGGACCACGGCCAGCGCATCTATCGCCACCATTTCAGCTCTCCTTTTTCTTCGATTTTGTGGTCGTGGTGGGTACCGTTTCAGATGCCTGCTCATCCTCGACCACTTCTGCCAACTCCATCCCGACCAAAGCTTCGGCGTATTCGTCCTTCACTTCACGAACTTCGAACTGGTCGAAGTTTCCGGCGTGGTAGTGCGAGAACTGCCGCAGTGCGCGAATTTTAATCATCGTGAAACCGGGGCAGTTGCCTGCCCCGTCTCCTGGTTATGGTGCGGTTGCGAATGGACCGGTGATGATTGCAGTTGGACGGTAGTGAGCCAGCGCCAAGCGCTCTTCGCAGAGTATGGTGAGCATGTTCTTGACGAAGTTGTCACGGTCTTCACGGCTGACTTCAACGGTTGCGTCCATGCGATCCCATACCTGGGATGCCAGATCGAAACCGCCGACGGTGAATGTGCCCAGCGCCTGCGCCTTGGTCGCGACCACCGGCAAGCCCCACATCACTTTGGCAGCGAACGCAGCCGGTCCGCCGAAAATGTAGCGGCCGTTCTCATCCTTTAGCAGCGCGATGGCGTGCCAATCGCGCGGATTGAGAATGATGCCAGAGGCTTCAAACTCGGATTCGCTGGTCTGGAAGATTGCGTGAGCGATCTTGTCGGCACGGGTGTCACCAGTGACGTTCAGGGCGGCGTCGTACGCAGTGGCTACCTTGTTCAGGCCGGTCAGGTTGTCGCCGGTACCGTCACCGTTCAGCAGCTGACCTTCTTCGACCAGGGCGAGGCCGAACAGCAGACGGTTGTTCACGTAAGATTCGAGCATCGGCGCATCATCCATCACCTGGCGCGACGCCTGGATCCAGTGAGCAATGGTTTTGACGTTCGCCGTTTCCTTGGTGAAAGTCAGGTTCGACTCAGGCTTCAGAGTGCCCTCCGCCACCGGCGCCGCGCTGTTGGTGAACACATTCTCGCGAACATACTCGAGCGAGTTGGAACTGATGCGACCTTGGGCCAACAGGTCGCGGATGGTCAGCCGACGCAGGCCTGGCATCAGGATGCCTGCGTTGCGTTGCGGCTCGATCAGAGCGCCAGCCGAACCCGCACCACTGCCGAGTTGTTTGTTGAAGCTCTTGACGTCCACCTTGCCCGAGGACTTGCCGTCCCAGGACTTTTGCAGGTCGAGCGCAGTCTGCTCGGCAAACGACTTTTTGGCGTCAGGATTGTCCAGGTTGCCGGAAGCCAGCTTCTGCTCCAGATCGAACAGTCGAGTGCCGGATTTGGTTAGCTCTTCTTGAACGGTTTGGAGATCGGCCTGCAGCTTTTTGCTAACAGCGCCGGTCTCGGTGATTTCCTTTTTCTGCGCATCGAACAGTTGAGTCATGTTCGACTGCGCGTCTTCGATTGCCTTTTGGATCTGGGCCAATTCGGACATGGGTTATTTTCCTACAGTTGGGAAGGACTTAAGGCGATCCAGGATCGCGGTGATTTCGCCACCTTCGGAATCGCTCCGAACTGCGGACTTGATGCGGGCGATTAATGCCTGCGCTTCGGACTTGGAGAGGCCGGCCGATTCCCTCAACCAGCTTTCCGCGTCGCGGATGCTTTCGATGGCATCCATGCTCTTGAGCGTGGATACCGTGGCCTGCTCGTTCGCAGGGAACGTGCAGACGCTGATCTCGCTGAGGCGGGAGACATTCGTGAACGAGTAGCCGGTGGCAATTTGTGAGAAATCACCCTTGGCTGCTGAGAACCCGACAGACATCCCGCCGACTGTTCCATGAATCATTGCGGCCTTTAGAGCCTCAGACTGAGGATTGCCGGGCGTGAGTTCACCTTTCACGTGAAGGCCGGTGCTGTCTTCGGAGAGGCCAAGCCATTTGCCCACTGGGATCTCGTTTCGACGGTGATTAAAAAACATCGCCACAGCCCGTGACTGACTTTTCAGGGTATTTGCGAAAGCCCCAGGCTGAATAATGTCGCCGTCGCTATCGGTGATACCAAACACACTGGCGTAGCCCTCGAAAACACCTTGGGCGCCACCATCGGCAAACTTGATTGCGGCCTGCTCAAAGGCCAGTGTCTTGCAGATACTCGGCATTTCAGCCTCCAAAAAAACTAAACCCCGCTGGGTGCGGGGTTCGTTTGGCCAAGTTGGGTAAGCGGCACGTTCTGAGACTGCCGGGTGGCGACATCGCCGCCTGGGAGCGGCGGTCTGTTATCAATACGGCGGCCTTCGTTGATGGTCAGAAGACCCGTATCGACTTGTGTCTTCATGTAGTTGGCGCGAGCGGTCGAGTCACCGCTCAACAGACCAGCACGATTGTGCTCGGCGTGGATGCGACCCACGTCGGCTGGTTTTACGAGCCAGCGCTGAATGCTGGTCTCCCAAATCTCGAGGTATGGGTCGAGGGTGTACTGCAGAAACCCGAGATTCTGCTGCTCAATGCCAGAGCCCCAACTGGTGGACTTTTCAACGTCGCCCACCAAGTGAGGAGGCACGCCGAAAAAGCGGGCCAGTTCGCTGACCTGAAATTTTCTGGCGGCCATTGTTTCGGCATCTTGGGGACTCACACCGATTGCCTGGGTGGTGAATCCGCCTTCGAGAATCCACAGCCGCTTCCTGACCGGGCCGCCGGAGATCTCCTTGAAATTCTCCTCAAGCTGCGCACGCTGATCCTTGCTGAGAATCTTGCCGTCAGTCATGAGGAGCTGAGGTGACTTCGCGCCATTGGCGTAGAAGTCCCGCTGCTGGTCTTCCATGGCCACCGCGACACCGGCGGTCTTTGCGCCAAAGGCAATGGGCGACAGACCGACCAGGCCATTAAAGCCAAACCCCTTCAGGTGAAAAATGTCGCTCTGCTTGAAATCGGCGTACTCGCTGTCGCGGCGATATCTATAAACAATGCGCTTGCCTTCCAGCCGTACGTCCATGTTGACCGACATCAGCGGAACAAGGCTGATGATGTCCCCGGTAGAGTTGCGTTCGATCAGTGCATAGGCATTGCCGTAGTAGCAAAGCTGCATGGTCATGGCCACGCGAAAATCGAATGCTGTCATGAATTGGTTGGGGCTGTACCGAAGCAATCGAGCAAGCGGGTTATCCAGCCCGACTTTTGTTCTGTCATCACCTTTGGTCTCAAAAACATCCAGCGGCAGGCACGCGGTTACGCTGGAGATCAGTCGGACACAGGCAAAAACTGTTGAGATTTGAAGCGAGCGCTCATCGTTTACCACCGACTCTCCAACCACCCCGGAGGCTGAAACAGGACCGGTTTGCGATCCTTTTTCTGGAGTGACAAGCCGGCCGCCGACGAAGAAGCTCGCCATACGCGCCCAAAACGGGCTACGGGTGCGCAGGTCAATGCTGTAGTCGGTATCTGCCATCACATGCTCAATGGTTTGTTGAGGAAGGCATCAGCGCTGTCTACGTTGCACAGCAACATCGCCCGATTGACGCCCATGAGCGTGGCCACAGCGCCGTCGATTTTCTTCGCCGCCTTTTCCTTTCGAGGGAAGACGTTTTCGTTTGCGTCAGGTTTCGCGGTGACGTTGCCGAGCATCCAGGTGAGGATCGGGTTTCCGTCGTGGTGGAAACGACCGTTGAGGATCGCCCCGTTCATTTCCTTCATTGCCGGCGAGAAGGTCTTCGTGGTTTTGGGGATTTTCACAGGCGTGTGCCCTGCCCCTTCAAAGTCCTGGGCGATCTGAAACGCGCCCCATTCGTCGTGCGGAATCTCGGTGAGGGATACATTTTTGGCATCTGCCAGCAGATCGTCGCGCACCTGGTTGAAGCTCACCTCGGCGCCGTCGTGCGAAGTCAAAAGCCCCATGTTCACCCACTTCTGGTAGCGCTCTACGACCGACTTCTCGGTGCCGTACTGGATCGTCTGATCCGGCAGGTAGAAGCGCGGCGCCACGCTGTAGTAGTGCAGCACGCCGTCGATCACGCGGTAGAACAGGTTGATGCGGGCACACATGTCGGTCTTCGACGCCAGGTCGAGGCACATCAGGCATTCGCTGCCTTCGAAATCTTCCATGGCCAGCCCCGGATCAGCGCAGTCGCGCCAGGCTTCCATGTTGAAATACACCTCGCGGGCCGACACCCAGACGTTCAGGTGCTTCGTTTTGAAGGTGTTCTGGAAGCTGGCGTTCTTGATTGCCTTCTGTTGCTGGCTGATCAAGTAGTCTTCGTAAACCGATACCCCCATGTTCGGGTTGGCCTTGGCCATGACCTTGGGGTCGGTCCAGTCATCACCCTCGTCGATCGTCCAGACCCAGCCGAACAACTCGTCATCCGGGACGGTGCCCTCGAGCATTTCCACCACACGGCCGCGCATGTCGTAGCACGGGCCTTCGATGTTGCTCCCGGCGGTGGTGATGATGAACATCAGCGGTTGCCGGCGGGCGCCCATGCCCGTGAGCATGGTTTCGTAGAGCGCCGCGCTGTCATGCTCGTGATATTCGTCCACGATCGCGCAGCTCGGCGATGCGCCGTCACCCGGGTTACCGATGACGACCTCAAACCGCGCGCCATCTTCCGGCCGGCTCATGTTCGAGGCGTTGACCTCGATGCCAGCGGCCTCGATCAGCATCGGCGAGCGCTTCACCATCAACCTGGCCGGGCGGAATACCTCCCATGCCTGTTTCTCAGTGGTGGCGCCGCTGTAGATCTCGGCGCCGAACTCGTTGTCCGCGACGAACATGCCGATGCCTACTGCGGCGGCAATCACGCTTTTGCCGTTCTTGCGAGGCACTTCCCAGTAGCTTTCGCGGAACCGACGTAGACCAGACTTCTTTTTGACCCAACCGAACGTCGCGGCCAGGCCAAACTTCTGCCAAGGCTCCAGGGTGATGAGCTGACGCTTAAATGCCCACTCCCCTTTTACGTGCGGCATCAGCTGCGCGAGCGCCAGTTTCTTCTCGGCTTTCTTCGGATCGAACTTGTACGGGAACCCGGCCGACTTGCTTTTGACCAGGTCGTCCAGGTGCCGCTGGCAGGCGAGCTGCACAAATCGGCATGCGGGTTTCCGGCCTCGCACAACATCCCGCGCCCAGCGGTTCGCCGCCTCGACGTTGGGGTGCTTGTAGGCCATGGTTATCCGTTGAGAAGTGCTGAAAATTCGTTGGTGCCGGCCGGCTTTTTACCGCCCGTGAGACGGGATCGGCTCGACGGGTCGAGGCCGAGCAGTGAGCCGAACGTGACCATTTGCGCCATGGCCTCCTTTGCGGCGGTCAGGGCAGGGTTTTTGATGGGTGAGCCCATCGCTGACTGAACGACAATCCCGAACTCAGTTACCGATTTCTGAGCAGCCCGCCAGTTTGCATAGGCCGTGCAAAATGCCTCGACGTTATGCAGATCGGTTACACACAAAACCTTCTCAGCCAGGAGCGACGGAACAACCCTTGACCACATTTCTTGCGAGTTGGGACATAGCCACTCTGGGGGTTCAATTTTGTTAACGAGCGCAAAATCCGGCTCGTTCTTGTTGAGTTTTCGTTTGCCGGGATTACCGGCCAACTCCTTGCTGGCCGTGGGTTTGGGGCGACGGCCGGACCGCCCCTTTACCCCCGGCATCGGCGAGACTCCTAAATTTCATTTTTCGCGGTCGTGTGAATGAGACCTCAGCGCGGTCAGAGAGGCGAAAGGCCCAGACTTCTGTCCCACCCCCCTATCGATGGGGCCAGATCGATAGATTTCGCCATTTTTCGTGCATTCCGCATGAATTCCGGTCCTTTTTGACCTCATATGAGAATCATTCGCACAGATTCGACTCTCGGGCGGTCTTTTCTTTGTGGCAGTCGTGGTTGATGGCCTGAAGATTGCCCGGGTCGTCGGTGCCACCGTTCGCCTTGCCGATGACGTGGTCGACCTCGGTCGCTTCCCGCACTCGACCGAGGCTGGAGCAGACAGAGCACTGGCATATGTAGTGGTCACGCTTGAGGATCGAGGCGCGAAGGCGCTGCCATGCCGCACCGTACCCGCGCGAGGTTGTGCTGCCTGCCCTTCTCTCTCTGACCCAGGCACCGCGCTGTGTCGCGTGGTCATCGCAGAACCCCTGTTCGCCCTTCGACTTGACCAAGTTGGGGCAGCGTGTGGCTCTACAGGGTCTGGCTGCCATCGTTCTTACCCTCGGGTTGATTCGGTGGCGCTGGTCTGATCAGGCTCTTGGCCCGATCGATTGCTTCCTGCGTCCACTTGATCGCCCGAGCACGTCGAGCAGTGCAGCCTGTACATGCCATCAGTCCATCCTCTCGACAGTCACGGTACCGCGTAAGCGACGGGTGTAGACCTCGCCACGTCTGCGAGCGATACGGACAGAACACGGCAATACCCAGCGATGTGTCACACCAGACAACGCGCTCGATCTCATTGCCGTTGATGTAGACACGACGCTTACCGCGACCGTCATTGAAGTGGTGAAAACTATCGGGGCGGGCCATCACTCAGTGCGCCGAGGCAGCTTGAAGTCGGCAAAGCGATCAGCCAAGTCAGCGATCTTCTTGACGCCGAGGAAGCCAATGAACACACCGGCGGCGGTAGCGAAGTTCTGCGGCAGACCGAAGTACTCCAGCAGTGGGATCAGGCCAATGGTGATCAGCGTGCAGAGCGAGGCCTCAAGCAGCGCCTGTCGCCGCGTGCCGCCGCCGTAGATGATTCGCAAAGCACCCACCACGAATGACAGTGCGCCGGCATAGATCGTCGGCGCGTGCTGGCCCAGCCACGCGAGAACGAGCAGCCAGGTGTCTGGTTTGTCGGGCATGTTTGGCATCTCGGGTTCCTCCCTTTCGGGGAGTGAAATAGGTTCGGCTTCAGCGATGGGTGTGGTGTAGCCGAAAATGAAAAAGCCCCGGCAAATGCCAGGGCTTTGGTATTTCTTGGCGTCTTACGCGCGTGCTTCGCACCCTGGACGCGATGTATCGATGACCAAGTCGCCTTCAACACGGAAGCCGATCATCCCGAACAAGAAGGAATGGTTCAGCTGACTCATAACAACATCAGTCAGGCCTACTGCGCAGGTATCCTGCTGGATTGCGTTATCCATTGCCGTCTTCATGTTTGGGATGCCTGTAGGGAAGATAATTACCGGATAATTATCCTCGCCAGTCACGCGCTTGCCCTTTACAAATTTTGAGGCGTTGATGTTGTAGTTCTTGGTGCTCGCGACGGTCATGTCAGCAACACGAAGAGTACAGCCCGAGGTAGCAACGGCGGCAAGAAGTAGTGCAATGGCGGCTTTTTTCATGAGTTCCTCCTAAATTAGGGCGGGAATATATCAATTAGCCACTATTACAAACAGAAATTTCCCCACAAAAAAGCCCAGCAATTAACTGGGCCTCGGGTGTCGTCCCTCATAACGCGCAAGATCGACATGATAGGGGCAATTTATGATCATTCCGCCACTACGTCAAGCAGCGTCTATGAAAATTTCTTCCCGGTCGAATATCTCGGTTGCATGGATTACTGCGGCCTCTTCCAACGACTCAAGGCGCTTTGCGATGCCGGTTTTCCACCGCCGGCGCGTCGACTCTGGCTTGCCTTCCATGTCCCAGGTATTCATGTCATAGAATTCGGCCGGCAGCACGATCATATCGGTAGAGCGCTTACCAGTTTGGACGCCCTTCAGCTTTGGGATGGCCCACGCAGTGAGTGCCTTGTAGATGAACAATTGCGGCGCTGGGGAAACCATGCGGGCCACCAGCCGGCCGATGGCGGCAACCTTTTTGGCCTTGTGTGTCGAGTACTTAGCGACGAGTACATCCCACTGAACTGGCTCAAGCTGACGATGCAGCAGCGCGTAGAGGCAGCAGTCATAGTCGAACTTGTCGCGCACCGATAACGAACTGCCGGTGCCGCCTTGGCGAAGGTCAGCGTCGATCAGCTTCTGCCAGCTCTGCTTGGTGCTGTTGTCGATGTTGTCTGCGGCCAATACCCGGACAAGTGTGCTCATCACGTCTTTATAGATGCCCATGGTTTCCCCTCAATCCCCAGTGAAGTTGGTGCCGCCAGCGCCGCGGCGGTTATTCCGTTCGTACTGCGCGGTAGGTCCACACGTCAGCGGCTCGCGCTTCAATAGTTCGACCCGGTGTTCGGCGGCCTGGAGCCGGATGCTCAGCTGAGTAACCAGCACCTCCAGCGGAAGCGCATCGCCGGTATCAGCCGACACCCAGCCGGAGGCGTTGCATTGGACGCAGGCCAAGTCGTGAAAGACGCCCTTCACAACCGCCTTGCCCTTGCAGATCAGGCACTGAGCCAGGTCGAGTTGATCAACCTTGAAGACGGGTCCATGAGTCTTTTTATCCATTATTAAACCTCGCCATTAACAAATTGTGGAACCACCTTGCAGGCCTCGTCGTTCGTGGCTTGCAGGCTGTTTTGCGAATCTTCATATCTAACGCCTGTCTGCTCGTGAATCGCATTGAAGCCACGGCCATCTAACCAGTCGTGCCACTTCACCAACGCCAGTCGACGCTGCTCAGTGGCCTGGGTGTTGATGTAGGTGGAGGCGATCTTGCCCAGCGAATGATTGAGGAGCATCTCGCCGATGTGGCCGTCGATGCCGAGGTCTGTCCAGGCAGTGCGGGCCACCTTGCGCAAGTCGTGGCTGGTCCATTCGCCCATGCCCAGCCGGGTGAATACGGCACTCGCTTGATTGTCACTGAGCGCCAGGCCACGGCGTGACGGGAACAGGTACGCGCCTTGATAGCCGGCGGCCAACTGGGCATCGCGGTAGCGACGCAGCAGCGCGCATACCTGGTCGGTCAGTGGCAGCCGGTGCTCGGTGCGGGTCTTGGTGTGCTCAGCTGGGATGAACCACTCACGCTCGGGTAGCGTGATGTCGGCCCAGCGCGTCATGCGGGTTTCGCCAATGCGCGTCCCGTGGCAGAGCATCATCAGGGCCAGCATGGCGTCTCCCGGTGCTGTATCGAAACGCTCGATAAGCAGGCTAAGTACGTCCGGGATCTGGACACCACGCAGGCGAGCGGCCTTGGGCACGATGCGGGCGGTGGTGAAGTCGGCGAACTTCATGCCGGCCATGGGATTCGTCGGGATCAGGTCCAGCTTGTGCGCCTGGCGGAATGCGGCGGACAACAGGCGGTAGAGTTGCTGTACATAGGACAGCGACAGGATGGCTTGCAGTGGCCACATCAGCATCTGGTCGAGGCTCTGGGCACTCACGTCGCGAATCGGCAAATCAGCGAGACGTGGCTTGAGGTGGCAGGCGATCGCAGTCTTGCCGCCGGCTTTACGCTTGTCCGACAGCGACCGGTCACGGGACATGCGGTCACCGTACCAGTCGAGCAGATCGCCGACGGTGGTCCACGCCTCGATGGCGGCGCTCGCGTTCGGCTTGAGCACCAGGCGCTGACGCAGCTCGGGTAGCACGGCCAGCACCGCATTGGCCTTGAGGTCGGGATACCCGGCGATCCGCCGCCACGAACGATTCACCACCAGATACCAGGAGCCGCGCCCCCTCCCCTCGCTGAATCGAAAATAGAGACCGGGGTGCCGAGGATCACGCAGCGTATGCACTGATGAATCAGCGGCCTGCCGGCGAATTTCGGCGTCGGAGAGGTTGACGACGGCGGTGCTCATGCAGCCACCACTGTAGGAGTTAGCCGAAGGTAGGCGCGGATCTGCTCCATCGCATCGAAGTGACCACGGCAGGCCACAGCGAGATACCCCTGCTCGTTCAGTTTGCGGATGCGCTCGTGCTGTCTGGCCGAGATGGCGGCATCGTTCGGCGGTGTTGCCTTGAATTCGATGTATAGGCCGAAGAATCCACCGCGCGCCATGGTCAGCACCAGGTCAGGGATACCGGCCACCACACCTTGCTGCTTCAACTTCGCGGCCACCGACTTGAGGCGATGCCCACCGTTCGGGACGTGATAAATCAGGTCAGCAACTTCAGGCATACGGAGGCGCAGTTCAGCCATCAATGCCGCTTGCTCAAGGCCCTCGCGGTCGACTGGCTTGGCTCGCGTTATCCTGGTCTTGAAAAGTTTCATAGCCGCAGGCTTCACTTTCGGTCACCTCGCGCTATTCGGTGCCGGCGGTCCAAACGGCGGAAAGCTTCGAGGATGCCACCGCTGGCAATCAACATCAGTGCAACCAAGGCAGTAATCATGCAGCCCCCTTGACGGTAAGTATTCCGGCCCGGATCAAGGCCTCATGTGTTTCGGCGATCGGACGCGGCATGTCCTGCCAATCGATGTCGCCGGCGGCGCGGCCGTCGATGACGTCATGGCAGGCGCTGCACGCGTACACCGCGACAGTGTCGAATCCCTTCATACCCATTCCCTTCTGCCCGCATGGCAGGTGAGCGAGCACCGTCGTGGCTGGGTCGAAGTTGCAAGCACCGGGCGTGCGGACGGTGCATTCCTGGCCGTTGGCCGAGGCGCGGAGCTTCTTCGAGGTCACGCGCATACCAGCTCCCCGGTGATGACGTCGATCACCTCGAAATGCTGTGGCCACATAGCGCGGCCGAACTGAAACGCGAGCACCTGGTGTTCGAACAGTGCGACGGCGCGATCGGGCTTGTCGGTGAGATCCCACTTGTAGCCGCAGCAGTGCACGGCGAAGCGATAGTCGAGTGCGTTGGTCGGAGCAAGACGGGAGTCAGCCACGGTAGCCTCTCAACTTGGCGCGCAGTTGCGCCAGCGCACCCTTCCCAACCTCAGGGGTGACCTTCGCTTCCGCTCGCGCCGCCAGCGCTTTGGGCATCGACTGAAGCGGTAAACCGGCCAGCAAGCGGCGGATGGTGATGGTGTAATTACGGTCGAAAAGCTTAAGGCTGAGCGCCGTGTCGAGTTTGTTCAGGCTCTCGAAGCCGCACTCCTTGGCTGTGTGCCATACCGCGTCGTGCGACCACTTGCCCTGCCCCGCCATACCAGGATGTGCGTTACGGCATGCTTCCCGATGCGCGGCCACAAGTGGTGGCAAGCCCAGCATTTCTGGGGTTGGCTTGCACCATTCGATGAACTGACCCGGGCTTGGGATGAAATCGCCCGGTTGCTTTCGAACTTGGGTCATTCCGAAATCGATCTGGCCCTGAGTGCAGATACCTTCCTCGAGGAACGCCTGAAACCATTGGCGCTTCGATGCTTGGTAGGTTTCCCTATCCGGCCATGCCTGCCGCCACGCCGAGCGAATGGAGCGCAGCTCTTTGAACAGCTCGTTGATGGCAGTCACCAGCGTGTGGTGGGTTTCATTTGCGACCGGCGCCGCGTCGCCCGCGGCGATGAACTCTCCCGATTTGGCTTTCGTCCATAGGTCTTGGGCAATCACCGATACGGTCTTCATGACTTCACCCCGTTCTGCCAGTCGGTGTCGTCATCGTCGAAGTCGGAGGCCGGCGCTTGCTTCGGCTTGAACTGCTTCACATTCGAGGCAGCGGCCCGGGCTTTGTCGTTGTTGACCCACTTGACCAACATGCCAACCCATTCGGCCTGGGTGTTCACCTGGTGTTGAGGCTCGTAGTGAGCAGTGAATGCGACACGGACTTCTTCGGTGAACAGTTCGAGCGCCAAGCCGCGGTGCAAAGCGTAGGTTTTCAGTAGTGTTTCATCCGGCACCCAGTCGAGGGTCATTTCGCTGGGCATGCGAGGATCGACCGGAGCCAGCGCAGAGAGAGGTTCTTTATTCTTCTCTACATCTTCTTTAGGTAACGCACCGCTAACGTTCGCAGCGTTACTTTTACCGTTACTCGCCTTGTGGTTTGCAACACGCTTTGCCGTGAGAAGCCTGTTTTTAGCGGTCTTCCCGTTGTGACGGTCGAAGTGCGGAAGGCTGATCACGCCGTCGAGTTCGATCATCCAAGCGACCGACTTCATGTGCTCACAGAAACCGATAACGCCGACGAGACGATCGAGTAACTTTTTGCTAACGCTCGGAGCGTTACCATTTTCGGTTTGCTGGTCGAACCAACCCCACACGCGCATCAGCTTGCCGACGACAGCGTCAGGATCGATATCGGCCAGGTCGGCGATCTGGCAGACCTCAGGCTTATCCAGGGTGGTGAGTTCGAATTTGATCCAGTCGCCGGCCATTACGCGGCCTCCTGCAGTAGTTCAGCGAGACGTGTAAGGCCTTTCGGCGTGACCAATGGATCGAAGGCCGCGCGCTCAACGCCGGTTTCAGGATCAGCCTTCAAGGAAGTGACTTTGTGAATCATGTAGCCGGACGTGATGCGCGGCTGGTAGGCGGTCCACCGGCCAGAGCCGTGGCGCCGAAAAATCCAGCGGTGTTGTTCCAGCCAGGCGAAGAGCTTCGACGGCTGGACCTGCAGGTGCTTGGCGGCGTCAGTTATGCAGATCGCACCGCCAGCGGCCGCCAGTCGCTTAATGGCCGCGACCTTCGGCGCCTGATCGAGGATGACCAAACGAAGCGACTGGTTGTCTTTGGCTTGGTCAGCAGCTGCCTGCAATGCTTCGGCGTATGTGGCAGGAATTTGAAACTGACCTACTTGGGCTTCCAGTTCCTGCCAACGGTCAATGATCCGCGCTCGCAGCTCTACGCTGTAGCCCGAGACCACCACGAGGGTATCGCGCTGAGACAGCAGAAACTCGCGGTAGACCTGGCCATTTTGCGGATGGACATAGGGGGTGTCGTTTGAAGAAACGACACCCTTTGCAACTAAGCCACGGATGGTTTTCATCACGTTGTCGTGTGAGCTGCCAGTCAGTTCGGCAATCTCACGTGACGACATGGTGTGCCACGACACGTTTTGCGATTGCCCTAAAAGTGTTGCGACATGACGGGTATTGCCGGGGGTGATCTGGTTGTGCATAATCATCTCCACAAAGTTTTGCCGCTGTTGAAAAAGCCGACCTCGTACGTCGGCTTTTTTGTGTCTGAAATTCAGGCGGCCTTGACCGAGCTTTCCAGCTCCGCAAGGCTCTCCCGGACGTGAGTTATTTCCGTGAGAATTTCGGACTTCTCACTGGTGGATACATGGCTGTCATCCAGCGCTTCGTGAATGGCGATAGTCAGGTCAGCAACTTCCTTGCCCACATGGATGAGCGATGTCGTCAACGCTTTTGGCGCCGGCGCTACCTTAGGGGTGACCTCAAAACCGAACTGATCAGCCAGGGTCATCAATGGGCGCATGTCACCGGTGTGCAGCAGGATCCCGAACAGATGCTCGATGGTCAGGTGATGAGCCGCGTTGTCAGGATTCGAGCGCTGCAGCAAGCTCACGTGTGCCATGCACATTTTCCCGGCCAGCTCCTCTGCCCCGCTTTCCTTGACGGTGGTGTGGCAAGCCCTCAAGAAATCTTCCATTCGTAAAACCTCAAATTTGTTTCCGTGGTGCCCTTGTGGGGCTTGGGCGATTATTTAGTCAGCTCGTTAGGCGGCAGAGTCGTCGAGCGCCTGGGCCGGGTCGTCTTCCCGTCGAGCGACCAGTGCGCCGCGCGACTCTTTTTCCAGAACGCATTGCATTGGGTAGGAAAATCCGCCCGAGGTACGGCACTGCGATACCCGACTACCAGTCACGCGAAGAGCGTCACCAATAGCGCGGCCGGTGCCGAAATGTTTCAGGGCTTCGTCGTAGGTCATGGGGCTTGTCTCCATTGTCTGCGTCGAGTTTAGAGTTCTTAACAATACAAGGCAAGTTATCTAAACTATGAAATGTTTAGAATCCTAAATATGGAATTCAAAGATCGCGTTACCGCGCGCATGAGAAAGCTGAACCTCAGCGCTACAGACATCAGCAAACTGACAGGCGTATCCAAGTCGACGGTAAGCTTTTGGGTGTCGGGGACTAATGGAGCAAAGGGGAAAAACCTTCTTGCGCTGGCTAAAGCGCTGGAGTGCTCTCCTGATTGGCTTTCAGAAGGAACAGGCTCACCAGGTGATACCGCATCCTTGGATGGGCCGAAGGCCGGGTCTACCAGTGCCGAGCTGGTGGCTCACATGCTCGCGACAAAGGCTGGCAAGAATCTGTCTGACAAAGCTCGGGAGATGGTGCTTGCGGCAGCAGCCGAGGCCGACAGCCCTGCTGTCACTGGTCAGCAACATCTGCCAGGAAATTACGCAGTGCTCCGACCAACCAACGATGAGATTCTGATTCCTCAGTACGATATCCGCGCGGCCATGGGTCATGGCCAGGTTCCCCCGGAGTACAACGAGGCGGTTCGGAATCTAGTCGTGCGTGAGGAAATATTGCGAGAGAAGGGCGTAATTTATACCGCCGCCAGTGCGCTAGCCATGATCACAGGCTGGGGCCAGTCGATGGAGGGGACGATCAACGACAAAGACTTAGTGATCGTTGATCGAGGCATCAAAGATTTCATTGGGGAAGGAATCTACCTTCTCACTTGGCACCAAGAGCTATACATCAAACGAGTCATGCGCTTGGACGAAGATCATTACCGACTGATCTCGGACAACCAACATTACGAGAACCAGACGGCGCGGATAGACGACGTGACAATTCACGCTAAAGTGCTGCTGATCTGGAATGCGAGGAAGGCTTAACTTGGCGGATTACATATTCTTCACTCTCCGTTGCCGCCGACCAAAATTCAGTGAAGATTCTCCGATCAAGCCGTCATTTTCTCAGCCTAATGCTGATTTAAGCCAAATTTCCCTGGAATAGGTATGGAACGCCAATTTTTTTCCTCGGGTGCTAGCACCAACCACACGACCGCTCGCTCCTTAAATTTGCAGCTAGCAGTGCAACTGAATTATAGTTGCAGACGCAGTGCGGGAGCCATCATATGAGCAGGCTTCAAAAGCTCAGAGACGATTTTTCTCGCAAGCCGCCACCCAAGGATTTTTCCTGGGATGATCTTGTCAGACTTCTCAAGGGGTATGGCTACACTGAACATGAGGGCAGCGGGTCTCGTAAACGGTTCGTAAGCAGGACCCAGCACAAGATATCTCTTCACAAACGACATCCTGATAGCACTCTGCTGGAATATCAGATTGAGCTGGTAAAAGAAGCTCTTATATCGCAAGGGCATATGACATGAGCAAACAGATTCTTGAGCACAATGGATTTCAGGGATCGATGGAGTTTTCGTTGGAAAACAACATCTTGTATGGAAAGATCTTACACATCGAGGATTTGGTCACTTTCGAAGCGGACACCCCACAAGGACTTCGCGAGTCGTTCATCGAGGCAGTTGATGATTACGTCGATATGTGTCGCGATCTCGGCGTGGAGCCAAATAAGCCATTCTCTGGAACTTTCAACGTCCGAATTGGCCGTGAGTTGCATCGAGAGGTTGCTAGGCACGCTGCACGCGAGGGCAAAGGTCTTAACGATTTCGTAAAAGACGCCATCGAGTGTCACGTTCACGGTCGGCATCAGGAAGTTCATCACCATTATCCCAATCATCAGGACTACGAGGGATCTTTCACCCTGCACGAGCGTAGGCCGACCCAGAAGGTTTCTATGAGATTGGTGAAATGAACCTATATGACGTACGCCTGGAGGGCGTGAAGCTCGAGGAAATACGTGGCATTCCTTACGATGACAACGGGGACGATAACTATGACGCCCGGTTTCAGGTAGCAGTTATCACCCCCGTCAAAGATCTCAAACCTCACGACCCTGTTGAGGTGAGAGTGAAGCTGCAAACATCCCAAAACGATGATGCACCATTCTTTGAACTCAGCCTCATCGGGAAATTTCAAGTAATGACACCTGGGGGCGCTGAGGCGCTGGCTAGTCCAGAAGCGAACTATGAGCTTGGGTCGTTGCTCTATCCCTATTTGCGCAGCATCGCAAAACCCTTACTAGAAGCAATGGGGGCGAATCCGGTCGATTTTCCTTTTGCCCCTCCCCCAGCGCCTCCAAAAAAGAAACCCGCACCTCGAAGAAAGAAGACTTTGGCTGCTCCATGATGCCGAATCCGAAAGCCCGCTATAGCGGGCTTTTTTACACTTCAGAAAGGCGCTAGGTCCTCTAGCGTTAAGAACTCCTCATGCGCCTCGACCTGAGGGTCGTTCTCTGATGATACCTCCCACTTCAACGTAACCGACTCGTCGTCGTTGAATGTCATATCTATGCCGTCCGTCTCGGATAGCAACCCCATAACCTCGTCCCACTCCCTGTCCCCGTCTGTATCTAATCGATGGATTGTGACCCACCGCTGGTCCTGTGCGACGGGGTGATTGATCATCGACGAAACCCGCAGGCCAAGCCGCTCGATACCACTAATTTCCTGACGTACTACCGGTTTAGCCTGTTTCTTAGCCATGCCCTGCCCTCCTGTTCAATGCTGTATATCCATACAGTTTAGACGCAGCATAGCCTGTAGTTTCCTAAACCGTAAGTCTTGACGTGGCGATTCCATACCGGTATTCGGCCGAGCTTTTTGTTAAGTTATCTAAAAATAGTGTTGACTCTTTTTGTTTAGTTTTCTAAATTGCATCCATCGCAGCAACACACAGCCACTGCGAAGGGCCACAACCGGCCCACCGCTCTTTAACAGCCAGCGCAACAAACAACAGACCGCATTGCCTCTACCGGCGACCGGCGAGCAGACAGGCCCGAAAGCCTGCCAACGACAGGAACAACCTGGACGGCTGCTCGATGGTGAAATGCCAGAACCGTGTATGCCCAGTAGGCACGAACGACCCGGCAAACAATGCGCCCCGCGAATCCCGGCGGCAGAAGGGAGAGACACCGAATCGAATTAGCGATCCCGATAGCTTCGGCTGGGAACGCCGGACCTCATGCACCCTGCCCCACTCAGTCGGGCATTCAGAGCTGTAGCGTGCATGTTGTAAGGACCTGTGATCCATGGCGAACAGATGCTGTTTGACGCCATGAGGAGGAAGCTCGACGCCCACCCAACGATAGCCAGCCCTGCAATCAGCAGCGGGCAACCGGCGCACTCACCGCTGACGCAACAAGCCCGGTCTGACGCCAGTAGCGAGGCCGGGCACATTCGATTAAAGCCAGTGACCGACGCCAGTAGCGGGTCATGGCGGAAAGCATCACTGAAGCTCGTTCACCGAGCGGGCTTTGGGATGACAACCGAGGGAAACAGATATGAAATTTGAAAAAGAAATGGTGGTGATTGCCCCGTTGGACCTGCCGAACAGCAGGGACCAACAGCCGACTATGGCGGATCTTAAAAAAGTCTCACCAGGTGCACCGATAAGAAACTTCGATAGTGGTCCGGCCGTTCCAAGTCGAGATTGGCGCTACCATCAACATATTGATCCTAACCTCAAAGAACCGGATCGTTAACAAAACCTATCTGGCGCTCCAGGCGTATCGGGCTGTTGGTCAAGATTTCTGTATCAACACGCCAAGCTCCATCCGCCCCTATGCGCACCTGAGGTGTATTGGCCCAATAGTCCTTGGCCTGCCCCTCATGCAGCTCCATGAAAGATATCTGTTGTTGAAGGGTGTGATCTTGAAACATAGAAAAATCACCCCGATGAATCTTCGCGTCCTGATTGACGATCGATGCCTCATAGATAACGCCAGACGTATTGATGTAATGCCCAAACCTCCGGGCATACTCATGACTTTCGAAAAGGAAGCACGCCTCAAATCGAGACACTTTTTCAGGGTGGTATTGGTTTCTGACGCTCTCGAAAATCAGCTCTCTGGCCAAGTTAAGAAAATGACCTTCCGGACCTCTCGGACCAACTGAGTAAGCCTTCAAGTTTCGACCGAAATTTCCTGGCAGTACAACAGTTCCTTCTCCAAGCATGGTGGGAGCAATATGAAAATACTTTGTCATAGGTTGTTCTCGCAGTCGTAGGGACCGCGAGATTACCACGGCCCGGCGTGGGTAAATATCCGGGCACCTATTTCTGCCAGAACGCCAGCGCCGCGACAGCCTGTCGTTAACTGCCCGATCCTCTCCATGAGAGCGCATCGGGGTGTGATCTGTGAGACGCGGCCGCTGAAACCCAAGCGCCTAGATGGATGCGCCGAAACGCGGAAACGGGGCGCTCAACACCAGATCACATGCGGATGATTCTGCACCGCGCAAGCGGCCCCCTGCATCCAGTAGGACCGGAAACAAATTGCACCTAACCGGAATAGTTTTTCCACTCCCCCACAGAGGGCGACCGCCATGAAATAGACCATGACCCAACATCGCTGCATCTGTGAAAGGCCCGAACGTCCAACGGGCCTTTCTTTTTCCCCGCCTTTATCCGTCAGCACTCTCCCCTGCGCCCAACGGCAACCAGCAGGAGGGCCGAGTGCTGACGAATACACGCAACCCCACACCGAGGAATCAGCCATGCACCCACTGATCCAACAACGCCGGGATGTCCTCGGCGCACTGATGGTTCGCAGCCAGATGGCCCGCGAAGAGTTCGCCCGCCGCGTCAACCTGCTGATGCCTGAGCAGCCGGTGCGCTATCAGGTAAAGAACGTCGGTCCGAAGGCGTACCACATCATCGACCTGTTCACAGGCAAGACCTGCGGCTTTCGCTTCGAACACGTGTCCGCCGTCGACTACGCCATCCAGCTTGAGGAAAAGGCCAACCGCCTGCCCGGAGGTGCGCAGTGATCGGCGTACCAATGCCCAACACGCGGGACTCGATCATCGCGAACCTGAACCAGCAACTGGATCACTACTTCGGCGCCGGCAAGGCGGTGCAAGAAATTGCCCCAGGCGTGACCGGCGAGAAGGACGCCATGTTTGGCACTTCCCACAGCAACAAGCTGCGGATCGAGCGCAACAAGCTCGCGCCACGGCTCAAGGAACTGGCCGACGCCGGCAAGACCGTCATCGAATCAGCCAAAGAGATGGGGATGGAAACCAAGCGCGCCAGGCTCATTGCCCGCGAGAACAACATCAAGTTCCCGGGACCACCGTGAGACGCATCAGCAACCAGGTGCGACAGCGCCGACGACAGACATGGCTGGATCTACCAGCCCACGGAATTGAAGAGGCAGGCCATGGCCAAGAGCAACGTGGATATTCAGAAGGACAAGCGGGCCAAGGAGAAGGTATTGCTCGACCGGATCGGTGCCGAGAAGCGCACGTTGATTGTGTCGAAGGCACTGGCTGATGCACTTCAGGTACTGGGCGAACGTCACGACTTCGAGGAATGGCAGGAGACGGTATCGACCTTCCTGATAAACCTCGCCGCTGCGCCCGCAGAAGATACCGCCCGCTTCGCCAACATGTCGCGACCTGAAATCGTTATTACAGAAAAACAGTCGCGACAGCTTAAAAAATCGCCAAAAACGGCGTAGATGTCTGAGCGATATGGTGGTCACTCCGTCACTCAGACGACCAATCAGAACGTGGAAATATTTCTGCAGGGATCGAACTAAATCCTACCGCCCGAGAAAGATATAGTCGGTGAAATCCATCATAAAGCTGATACGGATAAGGGCTTTGAGGACCTTCGTTTTCTAAAACGCGGATATGCTCAATCAGGCTTCCATTCTGAAACCCTCGAGAATGGATATGCCCCTGGCAGGATCAAAAAAAGGTCTACGAGCTCGCGTTACCGGGGCGATTGATGTCAGCTCAAGCAGCGCAATTTTTTCGTTTGATCGATCAAACTTGTAGTGGGCTTGATCCGGCACAAAACTGCCAGCACCGTTTTCAATGATGAATTTCTTCGCCTCTTCTACTTCATTCATCCCCGCCTCCTGATCTCGAATCTCAATATACCAACCGCTATGTACTGTCTCATCCGGTCACGGAGGGCGGTGCCCGACTGGAGAAATCCATGAGCCACAACTGCGCATACGTCCGGCAGCACTATCAGGTGCCCGCCGAAATCGGCCACCGCGTGATCGCCTACGGAAAGCCCGGCGTCATCTTGGCCGACCGCGGTCACTACATCGGCGTGGTGCTGGACGAAGACCCGAAGAAGCGGATCAGCAACTACCACCCCACACACGAAATGCAGTACGGCGAGATGGCCGAGTCACTTCCGCTGAAGGAGTGGCAGGTCATCACCGTCGGTGCTACGACTGGTTCGACGTTGTGCACGATATTGGAGATGCACGCCGCTACGTTGAGCATGTCTGGGCGGCCACCAGAAGTCAGGCCAAATACCAAGCATTTCAGCGCTTGGAAGATTGCTTTGATAGCGCCAAGGCCATGTGCTTCTTCAAGGTTCGGCGTGCTTAAGCCGCACCCAGTGGCAACAAATCACCAAATCCCCAAACGGCTGTTCCCGTCAAAATCATTGCTACTGATAATCGCAAACAATATCCAATCTGCGTTCTGTATTTAAGGGCGGCATACATATAGGTCGGCCCAGCAAGTCCGCCAGGATACAGAGCGCCCGCCATATCTCTCGCCTTTAGATCAGCAAGAAATGCCATACCCGCCATTACGGCGCCCGACCTTGAAATCCAAATACTGGGCTTTTCAAGGAAATGGCAAAGAAACACCGCAACTAAAGGTGTAAGCACAGCGAGCAGCGTGTAGGTAACAAATTTCCAGCGAGCCTTCAGTATCGCCCGCTCATAAGGACAATCAACTTTTTCGTCCATACATCTCCCTAATAAACAAGCTGCCGCTGACCCAACATAAATACCCCACTTCAACGAATCACGCCAGCCAGCGAGGACCGGACTATGATGCTCGATAAGGAATATCTGACTTAATAACCGATATTTCATGCTCTATGCTGCCACCATCAGCCACATAATTTTGCAACAGCGACGAAACAAGCGCGCGCATCGAAGTATAAGCGAGATCCTGATCTCTCATCGGCCCAATGTGAACTGCCTTCACACACTCCAACGAGAAATTCGCAATCGTGTATGGAATTAATAGATTGCCCCTCTGACGAAATTTTAGATCCTTGCTAGGTATTGACAAATCAACTACAGATCTAACTTCTCGCTCTTCATAAAAGCTTTCGTTTTTGAATATCGAAGCTGTTCTGACGAGATCATAAAGAAAGTCGAGAGAGTCTGGCCCGGCAGCGCCATCATATAAATTGAAATCTGCAGCGAGCCCGTGAATGGATTGAGAAACCATATCCTCCGCGACTTCCATTTTTCTAGCTCGATCGTACACACAATCAAACAGTTTGAGCTCCGAGCTAAGCGCTCCTCTATCAAACTCTATAGCGTAACTGCCATAAGCCCGCCACTGACTAAGCTGGTTCCCCGCCTCACTAAATGAGCATACAAGGGTTGGCTCATCATCAATCCAAACAGACACATGATCATCAAAAGAAGTAATCAATAAATTTACTGCTTGGTCAAAATGTGCGTCAGAATTTTTGAGGTTTTTTAGTTCCTTGTGGAGCGCATCCAAGATAAATACAACACCATCATTCATCTCCTGAGCATCATTCAGAAACCTTAAGTCAGTAAGCCATAGTTCGCAATTTTCTAAGATCGCTTTCACAGCCCCAACATCCGTGTAGTGGAAAAGACTTCCCGACATTTTCCTGCCCCAACCTTGTATTGATCCGTGAATATAACGCCGAGGTTTCCCAATGCCCACAGAAAACAAACCGGTCGAGCCAGGCTTTGACCTGAACACTCCAGATGGCGGACGCGGTTACATCGCCCACCTGTTCAAGACCGTGCTCAAGCGTCACGACTACCGCCAGTACATCAATGAGCTTCTGGCCGGCGACTTCGCGTGCACATTGGCGCAGCACCTCGAGGCGTCGAAGGCTCGCGAGCACGCCCTGCAGCTGCGCCTGAACGCAGCGGATGAGGCCCTCGACAAAGCAGATGACGATTTTTCCCTGCTTAGCCTGGAAGCTGGCCATCGGATGGATCTGCTGGAGGGGTTGTTACGCAGAACCCTGGACTACTACACCGAGTCATGCTTCCCAGAGGATCTGCTTGCGGAGTTCCAGGCGGCACTCAAGCCAGCAGAGGCGGAGCGGTACCACGAAATCCCCAGCACGTGCGGCCAGCGACTAAACCAGCTCGCCAATGAGGGTGAATAAGCCATGAACAAACCAACAACGAAAGAACTGGCCGAGGCCGTGAAGGCTCAGAACAAGCTGGCCAGCGAAAACGTGCAGAGCCATACCCAACAGGCCAAGTTTCACCAGGAGCAGGCCGAGTATTGGCAGCGTCAGGCAGATGCAGCACAGACACTGAGCTTTCGTCTGAGCACGGAAGCAATGAAAGAAGCAGACGCCGCCAAACAGCAGTAACTCCCTCCCCCTTCAAAGTCAGCAGTATCCCGGCTGGAGCACATCTGTACTCCAGCCCTAGAAAATCTTAACGCCGTCTCGAAAATCCTAATATCCGGCGCTCTCACTCAAAATTCATTAACCAACTCAAAGTCAGCCGCTATAGCGGCAAGGACGAAGTCATGCCTGAAGAAAAGATAACTTTCGTGAATGGCGAGCCGGCCAAGTGCGACTGCCAAATGAATTTCAGCTCCGGCGGCGGCGAATACTCCGACGCGCTCTATGTGATGCCATGCGCCACACACAGCCCTAAACCTTTCGGCCCCATTGAAGTAAAGCGCGATGAAAATGGCTATTGGTCTCACCCGGGCATCCCAGACTTCGGCGGTGACGAAGACCCGGCAAAGTACATAGCCTGGGCTGACTCGCAGAAGCTGGAACGCAAAGGCTGGCACATGCTTGACGGACTCGACGGTCCCCCCTACGAGAACGGTGAAGCACATTGCAATGGCTGGGAACCAGAGTCGCCGGGACCTGAGTGGTTCCTGATGGGGATCTTCGACACTGAATACGGCCCCTATGTGAACTGGGCGCGGCGCATTTCGCAGCAGGTGGCGCCATGATCTTCGCCCCGCTCTACATGCTCTGGCTCATCTACAAGGGGCCGCGGCGATAGACGCCATTTGCGACGACCAAGGCCGCCCAGCTTGCAGACTTAACGGCCTGCGGATGCTAGACCCGGCGATCTTCCAGCATCAGCTCTTCGCCTCCGCCGACTCCACGAACGCTGCGGTGAACGGCGGGGCATCAGCCGCTTAGAGATGTATGCCCCGCCCCACCGCCGGCCAGCGCGCCAATGTCATCGCCAACCACATCGAATCACACAACAGTTCGTCAATCTGGCAGCGGGAAACCCATGCGGAAATGAATTTGGAGTGCATTCAGATCGAGGCCTATCAGAATAGGAGATCGCCGTAGCCCCAAATTATCGTACCAATCGCAGCGCACAACAAATTTACGATTCGCCATCCCTCAAACCGCCGCAAGCAAATTTTTTTCATTTTCTTGTCGAGCCTTCCTATGCCTTCACTGAGTTGAGACTCATTAAATAATGCAAGGACGGTAATTACAGCTCCTGAACGGGTAAACCAAGTACCTGGATTTCCCCCAAAGGGCACAAGATAACAAAAAACACCCCAAAAAAAAGACACCAGCACGCCTGCACACGCAAGTCGAAATTTGAATCTAATTCCGGCTGCTTTCCTTTCAACCTCTGCCATTTAAAACTCCGAGAATTCAGGCGGGGCCGAAAAATAACCTTTTTTGATATTACTTAGCCACTTTTTTCAGAGCGATAGCGGACGATCTGAGGTGAATAACCTTGGCGCTACGAAATCATCCTGAACGAAACCAAAGTGCCTGCGCTGCTTTTTCCCCCATACGAGATTCGATAAAACAGCCGATCTCAATATCACGACCAATCACTCTTTTCAGCCTGCCGATGAACGGCGGGTGAGGACTCGCTATGCGCAAAGTAAATCGCGTGGTCGAGGATCCAGCTGCGAGATATGGCTTTCGCTGGGATCCGTCCACGTACGAAGAGGCCGAACGGTTGACCGGTTTCCGCCTGGATCGACGAGTCAACTATCTGATCATGCGCGAAGGTCACGTCGAGCAGATACAGACCTGCACCGTCGACTGCAGCGGATGCTCCTGTGATTGCGGAGATGGTTATGGCTGCTCCCACGAGGCAAGCGGCTGCTCCGAATGCGGACACACAGGGAAGCGACGAATGACGTTTGGCTTCCCAGCCAGAACACCTGAGCAGCGGAAGTCAGACCTGCAGCTCAACCGCCTATAAAACCACCTTCTGCCGCCACGCGTGGCATGGAGCATCCAATGAAAAAAGAACTGATCAAGATCAGCGAGTTTCAGCGCCG
Organism: Pseudomonas sp. ASL7; assembly: GCF_056680375.1. NCBI lineage: Bacteria > Pseudomonadati > Pseudomonadota > Gammaproteobacteria > Pseudomonadales > Pseudomonadaceae > Pseudomonas > Pseudomonas sp. ASL7. The sequence continues at coordinate 2,714,620 of NZ_CM155279.1, forward strand.
GCGCTGGGGCGAAAACGGCACACCGCAATGCCCGCAAGCCATCCGTAACCACATCCGTAACGGCGTGGTGCCCGGCGAGCAGATCGGGAAACTCTGGTACGTTGACTGGACCGCATTCAACCGCTCGAACGGAAACGACCTGGTGGCGATGGTATTGAAAGGAGCTGCATGATGGCACCACGGCCGCGCAATACTGCGAATAAGAGCCTTCCGCAGAACCTGTACTTCGATGCGCGGCGCTCGACCTATCGCTACCGGCGGCCCACCGACGGGAAGTGGTTCCAGTTCGGTACTGACCGCATCAAAGCGATCGACGCGGCGAAACAGTTGAACCTAGAGTTTATGCGCGGTGCCGACCTGGTCGGTTCCGTGCTGTCCGCCTCATCCGAATCATTCGCCACCTTCCTCGACAAGTACGAAGCCGACGTGTTGCCGCCGCGCGAGCTGGCCAAGGGCACGCTCGGTCTGTACGCGGTGCACTTCAGGCGCTTCCGTAAGCAGTTCGAGGGTAAGGCGGTCGACCAGATATCGATCCGCATGGTTGCGGAAATGCTGGACGCTCTGACCCCACGCACGGCAAACCAGTGTCGTGCGCTGTTGACCGACATCTTCAACCACGCAGCGGCCAAGGGCTTGTGCCCGGACAACCCTGCTGCGAGCACGATTAATCGCATCGAGAAGAAACTGCGTAAGCGCCACACCGTCGAGGGGCTGAAGGCCATCCGGGAAAAGTCGCCAGCCTGGCTGCAGAACGCCATCGACTTGGCCCTGATTACCGCGCAGCGCCGGACAGACATCTTAGACATGAGGTTCGACGGAGTTCGGGAAGGTCATTTGTACGTGGTGCAGAAGAAGACGGCCAAGGCCAGTGACGCTGCGTGGATTCGTTTTCGGGTGACACCAGAGCTGCAGGCGGTCATCAGCCGGTGCCGCGACGATGTCGTCTCGCCCTACCTGGTGCACCGCAAACCGGATCGCCTGAAACAGAAGCAGGCGCAGACCAAGGACCACTGGACGAAGGTTGAAGAGAGATATTTGACTCGAGCGTTCAAGGACGCCCGGGAGGCGGCTGAATGCTACAAGGGCTGGAAGGAAGAAGAGATGCCGGGCTTCCATGAAGTGCGGGCGCTGTCGCTACACCTGTACAAGAAAGCCGGAAAGGATGGGCAGAAAATTGCTGGGCATGCGAGCGAGGGCATGACCAAAAACTACCAGCGCGACCACGAGGAAATCGTCTGGTCCGAGGCGATTCCAGACCTGAACATTAGCGAAATCACCGGGTAGTTTTGCGCCAGTTTTGCGCGGGTTTTGCGCAGACACAAAAAAGCCGATCCATCTGATCAGCTTAAGCGTCTGATTTTACTCAGGAAATATGGTCGGGACGGAGTGATTCGAACACTCGACCCCTAGCACCCCATGCTAGTGCGCTACCGGACTGCGCTACGCCCCGACTAGGCGTGAAACCTGTTCCTCTCCTCGAGGAACGCTCAAGAATATATCGCAAGCTTTTGAAAACTGGAAGTATTTAAAAGCAGGAATTTATTTCTTGAGTACAACCAGCACGTCTTCCAATTCAGCGATCATCTGCCGAATCATTTGCTTGTATTGAGTAGTGTCGTCTTTGGCTTCATCGCCGGACAAACGCAAGCGTGCGCCGCCGATGGTGAACCCCTGATCGTAAAGAAGCGCGCGGATCTGCCGGATCATCAGCACGTCTTGTCGCTGATAATACCGGCGGTTTCCGCGGCGTTTCACGGGGTTGAGTTGAGGAAACTCCTGCTCCCAATAGCGCAGCACGTGCGGTTTTACGGCACACAGCTCGCTGACTTCACCAATGGTGAAGTAGCGTTTGCCTGGGATGACGGGTAGCTCGTCGTTATGACTTGGTTCCAGCATAAGCCTCAACTCGGGCCTTCAACTTCTGCCCTGGACGAAAGGTGACCACACGGCGAGCCGTGATCGGGATTTCTTCACCCGTTTTCGGATTGCGGCCAGGCCGCTGGCGTTTGTCCCGAAGGTCGAAATTGCCGAAACCGGACAATTTGACTTGTTCGTTGTCTTCAAGAGCGTGCCTGATTTCCTCAAAAAACAGTTCGACCAATTCCTTGGCCTCCCGTTTATTCAGGCCCAGCTCTTCATACAGACGTTCCGCCATCTCAGCTTTCGTCAGAGCCCCCATACGTCACTTCCTTAACGTGGCGTTCAACCTTTGTTCGAGCGAGGTGAGGATGTTTTGCGTCGCGGTATTCACCTCATCGTCATTAAGAGTGCGCGATGGATGCTGCCAGGTCAAGCCAACTGCAAGGCTTTTTCTATGCGGATCAATACCTTTACCCTGATACACGTCAAATAGCCTGAGGTCTGTCAGCCATTCACCTGCATTTTCACGGATTACGTCCAGTACGGCACTGGCTGCAACGCCTGTATCGGCCAGCAGGGCCAGGTCACGACGCACTTCAGGAAAGCGCGATAACTCCTGGAATTTAGGCATTTTGCCCAACGCCACTTCGGCCAGAACCAGCTCGAAAACGAAGACCGGACGGTCGAGACCGAGGGTTTTCGATAGTTCAGGGTGGATTGCGCCGACGAAACCGACCAAGCGGCCTTCACGCTCGATGCGTGCGGTTTGACCCGGGTGCAACGCAGGGTGTTTGCCCGGCACAAACGTGAACGAGTCCAGTGCACCGGCGAAGCCCAGCACCGCTTCCACGTCGGCTTTGACGTCGAAGAAGTCCACGACATCGCGACCTTGCGCCCAACCTTCCGGCAGACGGCTACCGCAAACAACGCCCGCCAGCATCGGCTCTTGCTTCAGGCCTTCCAACTGACCGACGAAGCGCAGGCCGCTTTCGAACAGACGGACGCGATCCTGTTGACGGTTCAGGTTGTGCTGAAGTGCCTTCACCAGACCCGGCCACAAGGACGAGCGCATGGCCGCCATGTCGTTAGAAATCGGGTTGGCCAGTAACAGCGGTTCAACACCCGGATTAAACAACTCGAACTGTTTCGGATCGATGAAGCTGTAGGTGATCGCTTCCTGGTAACCCCGAGCCACCAGCAGACGGCGAAGTTCAGGCAGATCGCTACGGGCTTCAGCCTTGGCTTGCGGCGCCAGACGGGCTTGTGGGTAGCGAACCGGCAGACGGTTGTAACCGTACAGACGGGCCAGCTCTTCGATCAGGTCAACTTCCAGGCTGATATCGAAGCGATGGCTTGGCACTTCTACGCGCCACTGCCCTGCCCCATCGGCCGAAACGGCCAGACCCAAAGCGTTGAGCAGACGCTCGACTTCGGCCGAATCCATTTCCATGCCCAGCATCTGGGTGATGCGTTGCGCACGCAGCGTAACCGGCGCGATTTTTGGCAGATGCTGCTCGCTCACGGTTTCGATGATCGGGCCGGCTTCGCCGCCAGTGATTTCCAGCAGCAGGCCAGTGGCGCGCTCCATGGCTTCGCGGGCCAGTTGCCAGTCCACGCCACGCTCGTAGCGGTGCGAAGCGTCGGTGTGCAGACCATAGGAACGCGCCTTGCCAGCGACAGCAATCTGATCGAAGAACGCGCTTTCCAGGAAGATGTCGCGAGTGGTCGCGGTGTTGACGCCACTGTGCTCGCCACCCATCACGCCGGCGATTGCCAGGGCACGAGTGTGGTCGGCGATCACCAGCGTATCGCTGCGCAGACTGACTTCCTGACCGTCGAGCAGCACCAGCTTCTCGCCTTCTTCGGCCATGCGTACGCGGATGCCGCCGTTGATTTCGGCGAGATCAAACGCGTGCAGCGGCTGACCCAGCTCCAGCATCACGTAGTTGGTGATGTCGACGGCAGCGTCGATGCTGCGCACGTCAGCACGACGCAGGCGCTCGACCATCCACAACGGGGTCGGTTTGGACAGGTCGACGTTACGGATCACACGACCCAGGTAACGTGGGCAGGCGGCAGGCGCCAGCACTTCAACCGAACGCACTTCGTCGTGCGCGGCTGGAACGACAGCAACGACCGGGCGGGTGACTTCAGCGGCGTACAGCGCGCCGACTTCGCGAGCCAGACCGGCCAGGGACAGGCAGTCGCCTCGGTTCGGGGTCAAGTCGACCTCGATGCTGGCGTCGTCCAGGTTCAGGTATTCGCGAATGTCCTGACCGACCGGCGCATCGGCCGGCAATTCCATCAGACCATCGTTGCCTTCACCGACTTGTAGCTCGGCTTGCGAGCACAGCATGCCGTTGGACTCAACGCCACGCAGCTTGGCTTTCTTGATTTTGAAGTCGCCTGGCAGCTCGGCACCGATCATGGCGAACGGGATCTTCAGGCCCGGGCGCACGTTTGGCGCGCCGCATACTACCTGGAAGGTCTCCGAGCCATTGCTGACCTGGCAAACACGCAGCTTGTCAGCGTCCGGGTGCTGCTCGGTGCTCAGCACCTCGCCCACGACCACGCCACTGAACTCACCGGCGGCCGGCGTAACGCTATCGACCTCAAGACCGGCCATCGACAGACGAGCAACCAGCTCGTCGCGACTTACCTGCGGGCTTACCCAGCCACGCAGCCATTGTTCACTGAATTTCATCCTGCTCTCCTAAGAATTCGTTACGACTAGCGAAATTGCGCGAGGAACCGCAAGTCGTTGTCGAAGAACAGACGCAAGTCGTTCACGCCGTAACGCAGCATGGCCAGACGCTCAACGCCCATGCCGAAGGCAAAGCCCGAAAACTCTTCCGGGTCGATCCCGGACATACGCAGCACGTTCGGATGAACCATGCCGCAGCCCATGACTTCCAGCCAGCCAGTCTGCTTGCAGACACGGCAGCCTTTACCGCTGCACATCACGCATTCCATGTCGACTTCGGCGGATGGCTCGGTGAACGGGAAGTACGAAGGACGAAAACGCACGGCCAGTTCTTTTTCAAAGAACACCCGCAGGAACTCTTCGATGGTCCCTTTCAGGTCGGCGAAATTGATGTCGCGATCGACCAGCAGGCCTTCGACCTGGTGGAACATCGGCGAGTGGGTAATATCGGAGTCGCTACGGTACACACGGCCTGGGCAGACGATGCGGATCGGCGGCTGTTTCGATTCCATGGTGCGGACCTGTACCGGCGAGGTATGGGTGCGCAGCAGCATGTTCGCATTGAAATAGAAAGTGTCATGCATCGACCGGGCCGGGTGATGGCCTGGGATGTTGAGCGCTTCGAAGTTGTGGTAGTCGTCTTCGACCTCAGGGCCTTCGGCAATGCCGTAGCCAATGTGAGTGAAGAACTGTTCGATACGTTCCAGAGTGCGGGTAACCGGATGCAGACCACCCGAGGTCTGGCCACGGCCAGGCAGGGTCACGTCAATGGACTCGGCAGACAGTTTGGCGGCCAGGTCGGCCTCTTCAAACAGCGCCTTGCGGGCATTGAGAACCTCTGTGACACGCTCCTTGGCAACGTTGATCAGCGCACCGACTTGCGGACGCTCTTCTGCCGGCAAATTCCCCAGGGTCTTCATCACCTGAGTCAATTCACCCTTTTTGCCAAGGTAGTGAACCCGGATTTGCTCCAGGGCATTGATATCTTCAGCGCTTTGCACAGCCTCTAGTGCTTGAGAGACGAGCGCATCCAGGTTTTCCATGTACAGACTCCAGATACAAAATAGGGGAAGAGCTTGAAGGCTCTTCCCCTATTTATGACGTTTAACACCTGGCCCCACAGAGGTGAGGCCGGGTGACTGTCGGGGGTACTTAAGCCAAGGTGGCTTTAGCTTTCTCGACAATCGCAGCAAACGCCGCTTTTTCGTTCACTGCCAGATCAGCCAGAACCTTACGGTCGATCTCGATGGACGCTTTTTTCAGGCCGGCGATGAAACGGCTGTAGGACAGGCCGTTGATACGTGCACCAGCGTTGATACGAGCGATCCACAGAGCGCGGAACTGACGTTTTTTCTGACGACGGTCACGGTAGGCGTATTGGCCTGCCTTGATTACCGCTTGCTTGGCAACACGGAATACGCGCGAGCGAGCGCCGTAGTAGCCTTTAGCAAGTTTCAGAATTTTTTTGTGACGTTTACGGGCAATGACGCCACGCTTTACACGAGCCATGAGTTACTTCCTCTATTCTTGACTAAATTAACGAAGGCGCAGCATGCGCTCGACTTTTGCCACGTCACACGGTGCCAGCAAGCTGCTACCGCGCAGTTGACGCTTACGCTTGGTCGACATTTTAGTCAGGATGTGGCTCTTGAAAGCGTGCTTGTGCTTGATACCGTTAGCAGTTTTCAAAAACCGCTTAGCAGCACCACTTTTAGTTTTCATTTTTGGCATGTTCGGATACTCCGCATTCAGTTGATAAACATAATCAGAAGGCCTGCCGTGCCCTATTGATTACTTCTTCTTTTTCGGGGCGATGACCATGATCAGCTGGCGTCCTTCCATCTTAGGATGCTGTTCGACCGAACCGTACTCGAGCAAGTCACCTTCAACTCGCTTGAGGAGTTCCATCCCCAGCTCCTGGTGGGCCATCTCACGGCCGCGGAATCGCAAGGATACCTTGGCCCTGTCCCCATCACTCAGGAAACGTACCAGGTTGCGCAGTTTTACCTGGTAATCCCCTTCCTCCGTCCCTGGACGAAACTTGATTTCTTTAACCTGGATCTGCTTCTGGTTTTTCTTGGCAGCGGCAATCTGCTTCTTCTTTTCGAAGATCGATTTGCCGTAGTCCATCAGTTTGCAAACAGGGGGTACTGCATCGGCGGAAATCTCCACCAGATCCAGCTTGGCCTCTTCAGCCTTAAGAAGCGCGTCTTCAATTGACACAATCCCAAGCTGTTCACCTTCAGCCCCAATTAACCGAACCTCGCGTGCCGAGATATTCTCGTTGATCGGGGCTTTCGGTGCAGCTCGTTTATCTTGTCTCATTTCACGCTTAATAGTAATTACTCCGAATCTGGGCGACCACGCCGGGAAACCGCTTGCGCGAGAAACTCAGCGAACTGGGCGACGGGCATCGAGCCCAGGTCAGCACCTTCACGAGTACGCACAGCGACAGTCTGCATCTCGACTTCCCGATCTCCGATAACCAAGAGATAAGGAACCTTGAGCAAAGTATGCTCGCGGATTTTAAAGCCGATCTTTTCATTTCTCAAGTCAGACTTGGCACGAAATCCGCTTTCGTTGAGGGTTTTTTCGACCTCAGCGGCGAAATCAGCCTGTTTATCAGTGATATTCATGATCACTGCCTGGGTCGGAGCCAGCCACGCAGGGAATGCACCCTCGTAGTGCTCGATCAGGATTCCGACGAAACGTTCGAAGGATCCAAGGATCGCCCGGTGCAACATAACCGGTTGCTTGCGACTGTTGTCTTCGGAGACGTATTCGGCTCCCAGACGGACAGGCAGGTTAAAATCGAGCTGAAGGGTACCACACTGCCAGACACGGCCGAGGCAATCTTTCAGCGAGAATTCGATCTTCGGACCGTAGAACGCACCTTCGCCTGGCTGCAAATCGTACGGCAGACCAGCGTTATCAAGGGCTGCAGCCAATGCAGCTTCAGCGCGATCCCACAATTCGTCGGAACCAACGCGTTTTTCCGGACGAGTGGACAGCTTCATCTCGACGTCTTTAAAGCCGAAGTCGGCATAAACGTCCATGGTCAGCTTGATAAACGCTGCGGATTCGGCCTGCATCTGCTCTTCGGTGCAGAAGATGTGGGCGTCGTCCTGAGTAAATGCACGCACACGCATGATGCCGTGCAACGCACCCGATGGTTCGTTACGGTGACAGGCACCGAACTCGGCCAGGCGCATTGGCAGTTCGCGGTAGCTCTTCAGGCCTTGATTGAACACCTGCACGTGGCAAGGGCAGTTCATCGGCTTGATCACGTAGTCGCGGTTTTCCGACTGAGTGGTGAACATGTTGTCGGCGTAGTTGGCCCAGTGCCCGGATTTCTCCCACAGGCTGCGGTCAACGACTTGCGGAGTCTTGATCTCCAGATAGCCATTGTCGCGCTGAACCTTGCGCATGTACTGCTCAAGCACTTGATACAGTGTCCAGCCATTCGGGTGCCAGAACACCATGCCCGGCGACTCTTCCTGGGTATGGAAAAGGCCCAGGCGCTTGCCGATCTTGCGGTGATCGCGCTTTTCAGCTTCTTCGATGCGCTGGATGTAAGTCGCCAGCTGCTTCTTGTCAGCCCAAGCGGTGCCGTAAACGCGCTGCAATTGCTCGTTCTTGGCATCGCCACGCCAGTAGGCGCCGGACAACTTGGTCAGCTTGAAGGATTTCAGGAAGCGCGTGTTCGGCACGTGCGGACCACGGCACATGTCGACGTATTCTTCGTGATAGTACAGGCCCATGGCCTGCTCGTTCGGCATGTCTTCGACCAGGCGCAACTTGTAGTCTTCGCCGCGAGCCTTGAACACTTCGATCACTTCGGCGCGCGGAGTGACTTTCTTGATCACGTCGTAATCTTTTTCGATCAGCTGCTGCATGCGCTGTTCGATGGCCGCCAGGTCGTCCGGCGTAAAAGGACGTTCGAAGGCGATGTCGTAATAGAAGCCTTCGTCGATGACCGGACCAATGACCATTTTAGCGGTCGGGTACAGCTGCTTGACCGCATGGCCAACCAGGTGGGCGCAAGAGTGGCGAATGATCTCCAGCCCCTCTTCATCCTTTGGCGTAATGATTTGCAGCGTGGAATCGCTGTCGATGATGTCGCTGGCGTCGACCAGCTTGCCATTGACCTTGCCGGCTACGGTGGCTTTGGCCAGACCGGCACCAATGGATGCGGCGACCTCGGCTACGGAAACCGGGTGATCGAATGAACGTTGACTGCCGTCGGGAAGAGTAATAGTTGGCATGGCGCCTCCTCTCCTAGTGGTGACCCCTACCAAAGGTCACGTGGGTTGGGATGAGCCAGTACAAGATCCGGTCCAGGCCATTCAATAACGAACGCCTGCCTTACAGCGGCAGGAGCCTTGCGGCCAACCGGAAAACCGAACCAGAGTGACTGGGATTCAAATCAGGGTTATTCGTGCGTCTGCCGCTACCGGGACTGAAGGTCATCCGGAGCTTGCAAAAGCACGAGCGAAGAATCCTAGCACAGATGAACGGTCATCGACGCTCAAGGATGCGGACTATGAATATTTCTGCGTTTTTGCGGCGCACAGTGAACTTGAGATATACGCACTGCCTCAAATAGGCTGAGAATTGCCACAGAATTATCGACCCGAAGGAGTTCCAGTCATGCGTCTTATCCGTCTTATCGCCCTTGCCGCCCCGCTGGCCATGCTGTTGCCGCTGAGCGCACAGGCTGCTTGGCCAGCCGGCGTGAAAACCAAATATATGCAAGATTGTACGATCGCTGCCAGCAAGAGCGTGAACCCGTCTGAAGCCCAGAAGCACTGTGCGTGCGGCGCCGATGTCCTGGAGAAGAAATTCACCACGCAGGAAATCTCGCAGCTGATGGATCCTAACAACCCTCCAACACAAGCATTGGGTCAGCGGGCACTGCAAGAAATCTCGGTGTGCAAAACCCAGAAATAGGCTATCGAGGCGCTGATTTGGAGTGTTTCGAACAGCAAAAACAGGCAAAAAACCACTGATTTGTATTATTTACGCAGCTTTTACGGCTTTTTTTAATCCCCTTTTTTTAAGCGCAAAGCCGCTTAAACCGGGGCTTTCAGCCATGCAAGGCTGCGAAAAATACGCAATATGAGAGCAAACAATCCCTCCGGGGGGCTCCCAAACCGAACATTTCGACTATGATAGTCCCGTGTGCCCAGTTGGCCTGAGCAGCACAGTACTACTGAAAATATATGTTTCTTGGAGATACACCATGTCTAATCGCCAAACCGGCACCGTTAAATGGTTCAACGATGAAAAAGGCTTCGGCTTCATCACTCCTCAAGGTGGCGGTGACGACCTGTTCGTACACTTCAAAGCTATCGAAAGCGACGGTTTCAAAAGCCTGAAAGAAGGCCAAACCGTTTCCTTCGTGGCTGAGAAAGGCCAAAAGGGTATGCAAGCTGCTCAAGTTCGCCCAGAGTAATTTCCAGGCGCACTAAAAAAACCCCGTCCATGTGACGGGGTTTTTTATGGGTGAAACAAAAGGCTGAGGTCAGCCGCAGTTAATGTGAGTGACTACCCGATTGGCATCGGTGTTCAAATTCAGGCGATCGGAACGATACTCCAGAGTCACCATATCGGCAGGCATCAGGAAACGGGCATTCTGTGCACCTGCACCGGTACGCGCCTGCTCCAGCAGTTCGGGCGAAGCGGCTTTACCCACGGTGAATTCGGCTGCCTTTGCATCACAACGGCTGTGGCCAGTGTCAGCCGTCGTAACAGGGTCTGTTGCCGATTTCGAAGTCGTACTGCTGCAACCGGCCAGCAGAGTGACGGCGAGCAAAGTACCCAATGACGCGAGCTTCCAAGGCATGAAGCCTCCTTTTATCCAATAGTTAAGCTGAGATCTTGCGACCGCCAATCTGTCGTTTGGTTTCAAGGTGAATGCCATCACCCTGCCCTCGATCCGGACCAGCGGCGAGTTTGCCTGAGCATCGCCGGCGCTTCATCACTCAATCGTGACTGAATATGAACAACACTCAATAGACGTCGATGTAGTCGAACGGCGGATTCGGCCAGTTCTCTTTCAACGCATTGAAGATCTGCATGACCCAGACCTCATCACTGGCCGCGACCAATCCTACATAACCGGAACCCTTGGCCCACGTCTCCAGACGAAACAGCAGCCCATTGATATCGGTCCCGCCGACGATGCCTGACGAAATGTAGGCAATGCCGACCTTGGTCACCCGCAATTGGGTGTGTTCATCGTCACTGGCGCAGGCCAGCAACTGACGCACCGCCTCAAGCGTTAAACCGTCAGGAGTGTTCAAATCGATCTGCACAGCGCGATCCTTGATAAATCGTTAAAGCCCAAGTGTCGCATAGCCCTCCCCTCATGCCTAAGTCGGAGTGCCAAACGTCGCGCAAAATGGTTAACTCGACATTCAGACCTTCCCGACTGCACGAGCGCCATCATGACCACCGTAAGCATCGACGCCGACATCAAAGCCAAGTGGCCAGAAGGCCATAGCTCTTACAGCCCTGGCAGTGCGGAGGAGTTGGCGATCATCAGTATCGATATCCTGGTCAAGGAACTGGGAACCGAAGCTGCCCAGACATTCATCAAACAGATATTCGAGAAATATCCGGCAGGGCTTAAAGGCGCAGCGGATACCGAAAGGGAGTAAAACCCACAGGCTGGCACCTGCGGGCTTGCCGATTACTTCAGACGAGCCAGGCGCTGGGTCAGCAAGTCGAAGAATCCCTGGGCGTCGCCGCTTTCAACCCAGAAGGCATTTTTGGGTGCCTTCAGGCCGTCATGCCAGTCGACAATGGTTTGACCAAAGGTCGGACCTTCGCGACTATCAACCACCACGTTGACCGAACGACCGCTGAACAGCTCCGGTTTCAGCAGATAAGCGATGACCGTGGCGTCATGCACAGGCCCACCCGGCATACCGTAGTGCTCCATGTCGCCCTTGATGTATTCATTGAGAATATCGCCTACCAGCTTGCTGGCATTGTTGTTCAGTGCAGCAATTTGCTTCAGGCGCATATCGCTGGTGAGGATCTTGTGGGTCACGTCCAACGGCAGGTAGGTCAGCTTCACACCACTGTTGAGCACCACCTCAGCCGCCTGCGGGTCAGCGAACAGGTTGAACTCGGCCACCGGGGTGATGTTGCCACCATTGAAATGCGCCCCACCCATGACGACCACTTCCTTGATGCCCTGAACGATTCCAGGCTCCTGGATGAGTGCCAGCGCCAGGTTGGTCTGTGGCCCCAGCATGGCGATAGTGATGCTGTGAGGCTTGGCAGCCTTCAAGGTGTCGATCAGGTAATTGACCGCATTCCCCTTGGCCAGGCCCTTCTTGGGTTCGTGAACCGCGACGCCCGACAAGCCTTCCGTGCCATGAATGTCCTCGGCATAGATCGGCGTGCGCATCAACGGTTTCGGTGCGCCCGCATAAACCGGCACCTCTTCGCGCCCGGCCCACTCGCGAGCCAGCCGCGCATTACGCGAGGTTTTGTCCAGGCGTACATTGCCGGCAACGGTGGTCAACGCGCGAATATTCAGTTCTTCGGGCGATGCCAGGGCGAATAGCAAGGCAACCACGTCGTCGGCACCTGGGTCAGTGTCGATGATCAAGTCGATTCTTTCCGCCGCTTGGGCGTTTGTTGCGCTAATCAGGGACAAAAGCAGCAGACTCCGGAGCAGGTGGTGCAGTTTCTGAGCATAGCGGTACATGGCGCACTCCTTGTGCGTGGAACAGCAGAGCGACAACAGAGAACTAAAACGTTACCCCCGCCACCAACACAATGTTGCAGTAGGGCTGGCATTCGCCTGTACGAACAATCGCCCGCGCCTGTCGGCAGAGGACTTTGAATTGATCATGGCTGAGCAGCTCACGCTGACCCAGCACACCGTCGGCATCCAACTCATCCAGCGTCGTCAACGCCGACGGCTTTTTGTCCAGGATCTCCTTGGCGAGTACATGGCTTTCAACTTGCATTTCGCTGAGCACGACTTTCAAGGTGCTGACGAAATCGGGTATGCCTTGGGTCAGGGCCAGGTCAATCAATTCAACGCCTGGAGGCACGGGTAGACCGGCATCGCCAATCACCACTATGTCGCCATGACCAAGGGATGCGATTAGCCGCGACAGGGCAACGTTAAGCAAAGGTGTCTTTTTCATGGTGCTTTAAAGGCCAGAACATCGGACAAGGTAGGAATCGAAGGTTGCGCGCCAGCACGGGTGACCGACAGCGCGGCGGCGATCTGGCCGAAACGGATGGCCTGGGCTTCGCTCTCGCCGGCTGCCAGGGCCGCGGCAAAACCACCGACAAAGGTGTCGCCTGCCGCCGTGGTGTCGACAGCCTTCACTTTCGGCGCCGGGAAATGCTCGAAGCTTTTGCCGTTGGCAAAAAGTGACCCTTGGGCGCCGAGGGTAATGATCACCTTGCCGGCGCCCATACCGATCAACCGAGTTGCGGCAGTTTCGGCGGCTTCCAGAGAGTCCACTGGCACTCCACTCAGGGCCGCAGCTTCGCTTTCGTTGGGAATCAGGTAATCGATGGACGCATACCAATCCGCCGGCAATGGGTGACTGGCCGGTGCCGGATTGAGAATCACGATCTTGCCCAGCGCACGGCCACGCTTGAGCGCGTGGCCGACGGTGGCATCCGGCACTTCCAGCTGACAGATAATCACGTCCGCGGCCTGCAATACCGAGTCGAAACGATCGATGACCTCTGATGTCAGCGCACCGTTGGCACCGGCGACGATCACGATTGCGTTCTGGCTGTTGTCATCGACCACGATCAATGCCACGCCACTTGAGCCATCAACCGTGCTGACCGCCTGACAATCGATCTGCTCGGCCAACAGCGCCCCCCGCAGTTCTTCGCCATAGGCATCGCTGCCTACGCAACCGACCATCGATACCTGCGCACCCAGCCTTGCGGCGGCGACCGCCTGATTCGCGCCCTTGCCTCCGTGAACCGTCGCAAACGACTCGCCGATCAGCGTTTCACCACCACGTGGCAACCTGGGTGCGCGAGTCACCAGGTCCATGTTCATGCTGCCTATTACCACTACTTTCGCTGGCATACGTCCCTACCCATCAATTCTGTTTCAGCGCTGCTTTTGGTTTACCGGCAATCTCTTTTCAACGGAACTGGGCGAACACGCCGGCCAGAGGCGCAGTCGACTCCCGCAGGACAATACTGGGCGTCACAATCCTTTGATCGATGGCCCTATCCGGTGTGGCGATCCGCCTTAACAGTACTGCCGCCGCCATTTCCCCCAGCTGCAGGATCGATTGGCCAACCGTGGTCAGCGCCGGATAGACATAACGGCTCATCTGGATATCGTCGAATCCGATCACCGACAGCTCGGTCGGCACACGAATATTGCGCTCGGCGGCGGCCCGCAGCACGCCGATGCCGATCATGTCATTGCCGGCAAAAATAGCGCTGGGCGGGTTCTTTTCCAGCAGGATTGCGGCGGCGCTGTAACCGCCGGTGCTGGTAAAGTCGCTTTCCAGCATGCGTTCGCGTGGCACTTCGACACCCGCCTCCTTCAACGCTCGGCAATAACCGGACAGACGCATCTGCGCCACGCTGGTAGTTGCCGGACCGCCAATGGTCGCGATATCCCGATGCCCCAACTCCAGAAGGTGACGGGTCGCCAGATAAGCGCCATATTCGTGATCGATTCGCACCAGGTCGGCATTCACGCCATCCAGTCCACGGTCGACGATTACCATCGGCGTGCGCACGCCAGCCAGGCCTTCTGCCAGCCCTGCGTCGCCACCGGCCGATGCCACGATCAGCCCGTCGATACGTTTCTCAAGCAACACGCGCAGGTAGCTGCGCTGCTTGTCCGGGTTGTCGTCGGAGTTACAGAGGATCACGCAGTAGCCGTGACGCTCGCAGTAATCCTCAATGCCGCGAGCCAGCTCCGCGAAGTAAGGGTTGAGGCTGTTAGGCACCAGCAAACCAATGGTGGCCGTGGTTTTGGCTTTTAACGAACGGGCTACGGCGCTGGGCACGTAGTCGAGGCTTTTGATGGCCGCCTCGACCTTGATCCGCACTTCTTCACTGACCGGCCGGGTCTTGTTCACCACGTGGGAAACCGTGGTATAGGAAATTCCCGCGAGGGCCGCTACATCCTTGATTGTTGCCATGACTCAGGTCCGCCGGCTTGCGCGTTGACTGCGATAAGTATCAAGCACCACCGCCACCACGATCACCGCGCCGGTGATGATGCGTTTGGTCGGTTCGGTCGCGCCGATCTGCGCCAGACCGGCTGCCAATACAGAAATGATCAAGACGCCGAAGAAGGTGCTGATGACCGAGCCACGACCGCCCATCAAACTCGTGCCGCCAATCACCACAGCGGCGATCACTTGCAGCTCCAGACCGGAACCGGCATTCGGATCCGCCGCTTCCAGGCGAGAAATCTGAAACAGCGCAGCAATACCGGCCAGCAACCCCATCAGACTGAACACCAGGATCTTGTAGGGCTTTGGATTAATCCCGGCCAGGCGCACCGCCTCTTCGTTGGTGCCAATACCAATCAGGTAGCGACCGAACACCGTCCGGGTCAATACGGCCTGGGCAATGAAGATGATCAGCAAGGCAATAATGAACGAGGGCGAAATACCGAACGCGATCGGGTTGGACAGCCACGCAAAGGCATCACCGATATAGGCCGTGCGTGAACCGGTCATCTGATACGCCACGCCGCGAGCCATTTCCAGCACGCCGAGGGACACGATGAAAGAGGGAATCCGCCACGCCACCGTGATCGAACCGGTAAGGGTGCCGGCCAATGCAGCTACGGCCATGCCTAACAGCGCTGCGGGCAATACGCTCCAGCCCCAGCCAAGTATCGCCACACTGACCGTCGACGCCGCGAGTGCCAATACCGAGCCCACCGACAGGTCGATACCGCCGATGATCAACACGAACGTCATGCCGACCGCCAGGACCATCAAATCCGGAATCTGGTTGGCCAGGGTGCTGAAGGTGTCGTAAGACAGGAAGTGGCTGCTCAGTACCGAGAACAGCGCGACCATCGCCAGCAAGGCACTGGCCAGGCCCAGATAAGTGCCGAGGCCGTAAAAATTGCCACTATGTTTGCCAGCAAGCGTTGCAGTTTTCATGGGAAATCCCTAGGTGCTGCTTCATTGAGCAGCGCATCACGTTTTTGGTAGCCGGCGAAAGCGGCGGCCAGCAAATCATCCTGCGTCCAGCTATCGCGCTCGAAGGTGTCGATCAAACGCCCTGCCGACAGCACGCCGATCCGGTCGCAGATCAACATCAGTTCACGCAAGTCACTGGACACCACCACCAGCGCTTTGCCCTGGCGGGTAAGCTCACCGAGCAGTGCATAGATGTCGAACTTGGCACCCACGTCGATGCCGCGAGTCGGCTCGTCAAACAGCAGCACCGAGCAATCGCGCTCCAGCCAGCGCCCGATCACGACTTTCTGCTGGTTGCCGCCGGACAGTTCCGACACACGTTGCGTCGGACTGGAACTGCGGATGTGCATGGCGTCGATCTGACGCTGAGCCAGGGCCATCTCGTCAGCGTTGTTGACGAAGCCACCACTGGAAATCACCGGCATGTTGCCCAACGCAATGTTGGCACTGATCGATTGGCTCAACAGCAAGCCTTCACCCTTGCGGTCTTCGGTGATCAGAGCGATGCCATGAGCGACCGCGTCGGCCGGTGAACGAATACTCACCACTTGAGCCGGTGAACCCAGCGCGACCGTGCCGCTGTCTGGTACATCGGCGCCGAAAATCAGGCGTAGCAACTCGGTGCGCCCCGCTCCGATCAATCCTGAAATCCCGAAAATCTCCCCGGCGCGCACTTCGAAAGACACGCCGCGGACCTTGTCGGAGCGGGTCAGTCCTTTGACCGTCAATGCCGGAGCACCCATCTTGCGCAGGCCCATGTCGATGTGTTCGCCGAGCTCGCGACCGACCATCAATGTCACCAGTTGCTCACTGTTGTAATCGGCCATCGGCTCGACACAGACCAGATGGCCGTCGCGCAGTACCGCAATGCGTTGAGCGACCCGCGCGAGTTCTTCGAGGCGGTGTGAGATATAGATGATCGAGACGCCACGAGCTTGCAGGCGAGTGATCTGCTCGAACAGCATCTCGACTTCACGGGCCGTCAGCATCGCGGTGGGTTCGTCGAGGATCAGCACATGGCAATCGCCAATCAGGTTGCGGGCGATTTCAACCATTTGCTGGTGACCGATGCCCAGCTCACTGACCAGGGTATCCGGGTCGATCGCGTCGAGCCCGACCTGAGCCATGGCCTCGATTGCGGCCTTGCGCAGTTGCTTGCGGTTGATCCAGCCACCCTTGCTCGGCAAATTGTCGAGAAACAGGTTTTCCGCCACCGACAGGGTCGGCAACAGGTTAAGTTCCTGCATGACCATGCGGACGCCCAGGTCTTCTGCCTGGGTCCGGCTGCCGGGGCGGTAATCCTGCCCCTGAAACTGCATGTGGCCGGTGGTCGGCGTGACCAGGCCGCCTATGATTTTCGACAGCGTGCTTTTGCCGGCACCGTTCTCGCCGGTCAGGGCGAGCACTTCGCCGCGCATGAGCGTCAGGTCGATGCCGGTCAGGACCGGTTGGGCGTAAGTCTTACCGATACCGCTGACCGAGAGGACAGCGTTCGGGGCGCAAACTGACATAAAAAACTCTCCATGTGCTCGCCCGGACGGGCAAGCACCTTGTGTCGCCAGAAGGACTACTTGGTCACCAGTTCGACCGGAGTTTCGATGACGCCGTTGGTGCCGCTATCGACCTTTTCACCTTTGATGATTTTCAGCGCAGTCTCGATGCCGAATACGGCTTGCTTAGCTGCAAACTGGTCAGCGGTGGCCAGAATGCGGCCATCCTTGAGCATCGGCTTGATGGCGTTGATGTTGTCGTAGCCGACCACTTGCACCTTGCCCGCCTTGCCCGCCGCGCGCACGGCAGAAACGACCCCGAGGGCCATGCTGTCGTTGCCGGCCAACAGGGCCTTGATGTTCGGGTATTCGCTCAGCATCGAAGCGGCGACTTTATTACCCTTGTCGATTTCCCAGTCGCCAGACTGAACGGACACGACCTTGATTTGCGCAGCCTCCATTGCGTCCTTGAAGCCAGCGGTGCGGGCCTGTGCGTTGGTGGTGGTGGAAACACCTTCGATAATGCCCACTTCATCCCCGGCCTTCAGCTGCCTGGCCAAGTAGTCACCCACCAGACGCGCGCCTTTGCGGTTATCCGGGCCTACGAACGGGACGGTGAGGTTTTTGCTTTTGACGACACCTGGGTCCAGCTGGTTATCAATGTTGATCACCGTGATGCCGGCATCGACGGCTTTCTTGATCACCGGCACCATGGCCTTGGAGTCAGCCGGTGCGATGACCAGCGCATTCACCTTGGATACGATCATCTGCTCGACAATACGGATCTGGTTAGCGGTGTCTGTTTCGTCCTTGATGCCGTTGGAAATCAGTTCGAATTCGTCGGAGTGGTCTTTCTGGTAAGCCTTGGCGCCATCTTCCATGGTCAGGAAGAACTCGTTGGCCAGCGATTTCATGACCAGCGCGACTTTGGGTTTTTCAGGCGTATCGGCGAAGGCCGAAGAGACAGGCAACGCGGCGGATACGGCAGCCAGCATAGCGACAGCGAGAAGACGTCCAGCGAATGGCAGCTTCATGGGTTCACTCCGATCTTATGATTATTATGAGCAACGCTTGCAATGGCATAGGTTTCATCGGGTTGCCGATGGATTGAGCCACTGACAGAGCCGCGCAAACGTTTGCGTAGACCAAACTATGCGAACCCGGCCGACATTTGTCAACGACCGGAAAATTTCGTTTTGCGTTTAAACGGTCAAAAAACTGGACACTACGCGGTGGTGTTGATCAGGCCGCCCGAACTGGAATTCTTGACCAACTCCTTGACCAGACTGCCAGTTACTTGTGCCAGCGCGGCGTTGGTTTCGGCGATCTGCGACTGTATCGACATCACAGCGGTTGCCTTGGCTTCCGGTGTCGGATAGGACGCGACTTGAGCCGCCGCGAGCTGCTGCTGTTGCTCGCGAAGTTGCTTTTGAAGCTCTTGCATACGCTTGAGCAGCATCTTCACCGCAATACTTTGATTGCTACTGGTCTCGGATGTCGCTGCGTCTTGAGCGCCACCACCTGACTTGACCCTGTTATTGCCACTCTGGTCCTTGCCCGGCAAAGGCGCCCCTGCCTCCGACGTCCCATCACTCACGGTGCCGACAGTCGCGGGCGACTTGCCACCGATCGTGATTGCAGCGGCATTAGGAAAACCGACGATTAACGACATGTGAACTCCCTTTAAAAAAAGATCCTTTAAGGAAGCATCGACCTGCGCCCGGATTTCTTTAGCACGGATTTACGATATTACAAGACGACTAGTTCAACAGAAGCTGTAGTCCTTTTCGGAGAGCCGAACGCAAATGCAATACATATTCGGAAACCCGGACAACAGCCTGTTTAAACAGTAGCCGACGAAACGCTAATTATTTATATAAATCAAAGCGTTAGAGATTATTTTCGATACCAGACATGACTGGTACGGATCCTGCTCCTTCTCACTCACCCCAAGCGTTCAGATCGTCCTGGGGCGTATCTAGATGAACCTGCATCAGCACTGTCTCACTACTAGAGAGAAAAATAATGACATCTGCTTTCAAGACCTTCGTTCCGGGCGCTTTGGCCCTGCTGCTCCTCCTGCCTACTGCCCTTCAGGCAAAAGAAGTCGAAACCAAACAAAAACTGGCGAACGTGGTGATCCTGGCTACCGGTGGCACCATCGCCGGCGCGGGTGCCAGCGCCGCCAACAGTGCAACCTATCAAGCGGCGAAAGTCGGCATCGACCAATTGATCGCCGGTGTTCCGCAACTGAGTCAATTGGCTAACGTTCGTGGCGAACAGGTTATGCAGATTGCGTCCGAAAGCATCACCAACGACAACCTGCTGCAACTGGGTCGTCGTGTGGCTGAACTGGCCGACAGCAAGGACGTCGATGGCATCGTCATCACTCACGGCACCGACACTCTGGAAGAAACCGCCTACTTCCTGAACCTGGTGGAAAAAACCGACAAGCCGATCGTCGTCGTGGGCTCGATGCGCCCAGGCACCGCAATGTCGGCTGACGGCATGCTGAACCTGTACAACGCCGTGGCCGTGGCCAGCAGCCAGGATGCACGCGGCAAAGGCGTGCTGGTGACCATGAACGATGAAATCCAGTCGGGGCGTGATGTCAGCAAAATGATCAACATCAAGACCGAGGCGTTTAAAAGTGCCTGGGGCCCGCTCGGCATGGTGGTCGAAGGCAAATCCTACTGGTTCCGCCTGCCGGCCAAGCGTCACACCATGGATTCGGAATTCGACATCAAGAACATCAAGAGCCTGCCAGACGTCGAAATCGCTTACTCCTACGGCAATGTCAGCGACACCGCCTACAAAGCGCTGGCTCAGTCAGGCGCCAAAGCCATCATCCACGCTGGCACCGGCAATGGCTCGGTCTCTTCGCGGGTCGTTCCAGCGCTGCAAGCCCTGCGCAAGGATGGCGTGCAAATCATTCGCTCTTCCCACGTCAACGCCGGTGGTTTCGTACTGCGTAACGCCGAACAGCCTGACGATAAGTACGACTGGGTCGTCGCGCATGACCTGAACCCACAGAAAGCTCGCATCCTGGCGATGGTCGCACTGACCAAGACCAACGACAGCAAAGAGCTGCAACGGATGTTCTGGGAATACTGATTCACCCTCGCCCCGGTCGACTCCGACCGGGCTCCGCGGTTACCACTCGCCAGCCTTGGTGAGTGGTTCGCGCCTTTCATCTGGCAACAACACATCTTTCTTCCTACACAAAACGGAAAAAACAGATGTCAGAGGATTTTCTGGAAGTTTAAGCAGTTGCGAAAATGCTTACAGTTAAATACTGTATGCACGTACAGCTTAATAAGGATAATCCCGTGACATCCACCCCTGTCTCTGCTGGCACCTATGAACGCATGGGCCTGCGCGTTCAGAAAATCATCAATTCCCCCTCCGCTCAGAAAGCCAAAGCCGCACTGATCTTTCGTCTGCCGGACGAACCCGTGGATGAGTGGGAACAGTTGCTCGAAGAAATCGATGAGAACGACAACGTAACCCTCGCCTATCGCGACGATGGCGGTGTGCAGATTTTCTGGGTTGTGCCGACGGAAGATTGAATCAATGAGCGCCCGTTGTTTTGCTTTGCTGTTTCTGTTCTTCGCCATGGGCGCACAGGCCGATGCCCCACGCACCTTCGACGAAGCCAAGAAAGTCGCCTGGAAGCTGTATGCGCCGCAATCCACCGAGTTTTACTGCGGGTGCAAGTACACCGGCAACAAGGTGAACCTGTCGGCCTGCGGCTATGTGCCGCGCAAAAATGCCAAGCGTGCCTCCCGCATTGAGTGGGAACACATTGTCCCGGCCTGGCAGATTGGCCATCAGCGTCAATGCTGGCAAGCAGGCGGGCGCAAGAACTGCACGCGCTACGACCCGGTCTATCAAAAGGCCGAGGCCGACCTGCATAACCTGGTGCCGAGCATCGGTGAGGTTAATGGCGATCGCAATAACTTCAGTTTCGGTTGGCTACCGGTGCAGTCGGGTCAATATGGCTCATGCCTGACCCAGGTCGACTTCAAGGCGAAGAAGGTCATGCCCCGCCCTTCCATTCGCGGCATGATCGCCCGGACTTACTTCTACATGAGCAAGCAGTACGGCTTGAGCTTGTCGAAACAGGATCGCCAACTGTACGAAGCGTGGAACAAGACCTATCCGGTACAAGCCTGGGAGCGTCAGCGTAATCAGAGCGTGGCGTGCGTCATGGGACGCGGCAACGATTTTGTCGGCCCGGTGAACATGAAAGCCTGCGGTTGAACACTCGCTGAAAACACAAAGGCCTCGGGCGTGATACCCGAGGCCTTTGTTCGTTTCGAATCGCCGTCTTTATTGGAGCACCTACTGGACAGCAGGATGCTCGAGGACCAGCAATTGAATGTTCTGTTTCTTCGCCCGTACGAGCGCTGCGTCGACCTCTGACTGTTTGGCCTCGGCCTCGGCTTTCGAATTGAATGGCCCCATCAGGATGCGAGACTTGCCATTCTCCATGACAACGTTGGAAATGAAGCTGTGTTCGATCAACCAGCCGCTCAGGTCGCTGACCGCCTGTGTGGTTTCGCCTCGCACCTCGAGATCCCATTGCGGCCCGGTTGTTGCTGCCGTCGATGCCGATGTTGAAACGATCGCCGGTTTCGGCTTTTGAGCGTCTACACCCTTGCCCTCACCGCATCCCGCCAACGCCAGTACCGCGATTACCAAGACCATTTTGCGCACAACGCGTCCCTCTGAATGCTTAAAGCAACGATTTTATCATTCATGAATACTTCCCGAGTGCCGCAAAATCGGCTCAAAACAACGAGAATGATGGTTGCGGCCTCTGTATAGTTACGCCTTGGGAATTAATGCAGCATCTGCACGTCAGAAAGAGGCACCCAAACCGTGAGACTTCGCACTAATCTATACATACCACCGACCTCTGCACTGTTCGAATCAGGTGCCCTACAAAGCAATCAAGGAGAAGACCATGCTGATACTCACCCGCAAAGTCGGTGAAAGCATAAACATAGGTGACGATATTACGATCACCATTCTGGGCGTTAGCGGCCAACAAGTCAGGATTGGCATCAACGCTCCGAAAGACGTTGCAGTGCACCGCGAAGAAATTTATCAACGTATTCAGGCCGGTCTGACCGCTCCGGACAAGCCACAAACTCCCTGAATCCTGTTGCAGTCAGTAGCCAGCCCGTTCGCTTTGGAATCAAGGCTGGCTAAAGATTCAAGCGCTGCATCGCCCTTCATTTCTGTGTCTCTGTGCCCCGAGAGATCACGGCCTTCTTTGTGATGCCGTCAGTTTTCCGAAGCCGAGACTACCAACAAGCCTCAGGTGATGGTCAGACGTTTCGGGTTAACTCCGAGACTAACCAAACACGACTCCACGCGCCATGCCTGTGGCCGCCACCATGATTAGCAACACCAGCAACGCTTCGGCATGACTGATCCGCGCGAACAGCTTCGTACGACCGGCATCTATAGCGGCACCCCGCCCCAGCGCCATCCGCCATTTGATCAGCGCCACCATCGGTGCAACCTCAAGCAACAGAACGAAGATGAACAGCGCCATCTTCAGATGGAACAATGGCTGATGAAGATAGTAATCAGCGCCCTTTTCGTACCCACCAAAAGCGCGCATCCCGCCAGTGACCAGGAGAATGACTGCAGAGATCCCCCACAGGTTATCTGCGATCAATACGCTGCGAGCGTCTCCAACCCCCACAGCCAAACGCCGAAACGCTGTGCCGCGAGTGAGCACTGCCCAAAAGCCCAGGGCAAAAGCCAATAGGTGAACTGCCGCAAGAAACCAGTGGACCAGCATCGAGATACTCCTGTCAGAACGAAGTTGAGCCAGCCTGTCAGTAGTAGCCCATAAAGGAAGGCTTGTATCGCCAAGGGGTAACGTTTCGCACCGTCTAGACTCCACACCAGTGCTGAAGACTCCTCAAAGCACTAGCCCCCCAACTGCAGTCACTCCACGCAACCAACCTGAGTACACAAGATCATGTGTAAATCATGTGATTCAAACCCTCTTCAACACGCGAGTGGTCGTCGTAGATTCCTCCGGCTTGCCGGACTCGGCGCCAGCGCGCTGTTACTGGCCAGTGCGCTGCCCGACAACATCATCCAGGCGGCAGAGAAAACGGCCCCACCCCCGAAACCCCAAAACTCAATCAGCCCTGAAATGGCCCTCAAAAGGCTTATGGAGGGGAATGGACGGTATGTTACCGGCACCTCCAAGGCACACAATTTCATGGATGAGCGAGAAGCCCTGGTCTCCGGTCAGAACCCGTTCGTCGCGGTACTGAGTTGCTCCGACTCTCGCATCGCCCCTGAGTACGCTTTTGACACGGCTCGAGGCGATCTTTTCGCCATACGCGTCGCTGGCAACTTCGTCACCGATGAGGGGCTGGCCAGCCTCGAATACGCTGTTGCAGTGCTCGGGGCACCCCTGATCCTCGTACTCGGTCATGAGAGTTGCGGCGCTATTAGTGCAGGAATAAAGGCCGTCAAAGATCACACCGTTTTCCCTGGACAGATCCCAAAACTGACTGACGCACTCAAGCCAGCGATCGAAAAAGTGCTTCATGAGCCGGGGAATCTCATGGAAAACGCGACCGCACAAAATGTCAAAGACGCGGTCAAGCGCCTTGAAAATGCCTCACCACTGCTGACTGATGCGCTCGACAAAGGAACATTGAAAATAGTGGGGGGCGTCTATCGCCTGGCGACCGGCAAAGTAGAGTTGATTGCCTGACTCAAAGGATCTCTTCATCAGGAAATTCGGCATCGCGCCGAGCCCCAGATGCAAAGAGCCCAGCGCGATGGCTGGGCTCTGGCCCTTTCAATCAACAGGTTCTGCGTCATGATTTGAGCCCCTCAACGGGCGCTGCACTGAAACCAGAGAAATAGCAGCGTAGGGAGTCAGTCGCTCAGGCACTCATGACGCAAGTCGGCCAAACGGTCAATTGCGTCCAACCATCGCTTATACTGACGCACCCACTCGGGGCCGCACGCCGTACCGCTATGCAGCATATCGCTCACGACACGGTACGCTTCCCGGTACTCTGCCTGCGCCTCTTGGGATTTCCTTAACAACTCTTCAGTATTTTTAATGAAGCGGTCTCCTGATTCGGCAGCCTCCACCGCCCGACGCAAACAGCGCAAGACAATAGAAATACGAATTCGCCAAACTGAGGCATTGCACCCAATGCGATGGTAAAGAGCCTCGGTCAGACAAACGAAGAAATCATACCGGCGCAAATTCTTTCGATGTGTAAGTGGTTTCCTGAGACCGATAAGGAAATTTACCTACTTGCCGTGGGCCACGCAGAGCATTCATCAAGCGAACGCTCGCGGTGCTCATGCCCCCGGAGTGATTAACCTTTTACGACAAGCATCAATGTGAGGCCCCTGCCTCACTTACGAAAAAAGACCGGCCAACTAAGGCATTGCCCTATAGACAGCGGATTCCCAGAGGCTTATTTTCGCTCCCCCGCAGGGACGCATCACAACCACTCACGCCCAGGGCAACCGAATGGTGCGTTATCTAGCCTTCATCGTCATAGCTATAATCATTTCGACTCTTGGTCTGGCGCTGTATGGCTGGTATCGCCACCTTCGAGACGACGATGACATTTTTTAGCCTGCACTCTATTTGTTTGCAACCACTAGCCCGTCACAAGTTCGCGCCTTTCAGACCAAAACTTGGGTTGTTTAGTTTGAAATGAGCACAGGAATTAACAGGATCAATATCCACACGAACCCGGCTAATGGCGGCGGTGGAACTCCATTTCGGTATCGTACGAATATCAATCGCCTGTTGCCCAGTGCGATATGAGAATCTCGCACTGTGCTCTTCGTCGTAGGATGACTTCCCATCCTCAAGCCAAAATAGTTGCATCGGCACGGATGACGAACCATCAGAGCAAGTCAGTTCTACACGGAGGTACTGCGCATCTGACTGGGTGACCTTGTTCGACAGTGCGAAATCGACAAAGGCGTCACTTCCATTAATTTGGTATTCGTTCTCGGAAGGGCTCCGTATCAGATCATTTGCCTCTACGGGCATAGAAGTCCGAACTTCCTGAAAAACGCCGTCTGCAGGCATAAAGCCCATCGGAGGAGCGGCAAACCATGGGCTTCTCGAATCACGTTCGACGACAGTGAAAAAAACGTAATCCGGCTTCCATTCTTCGATCAGTTGCCGAAAACGCCCCGTTGGATTCAGTGCCTCTGCCCAATGGAGTTGAAGCACTTCGCTAAACGTTGCAGCCATCAAAGGTGACAAATCGGTTCCGAAAGAATCTCGTAACCAAAGAACCTTCTTGTTATTAAGCGCCCCCACGGACTTAACCAGAAGCGGCTTGTTGGGTGCGCTAACTGGCAGGTTGCCACCCTGGTGAAGGACTTGCTTGGTATCAAAATCAGACTGCGTCGTTTCTATGGGTAGACTTGACGCATTAATCGTCGGGTCATCGTCAGAAAGACTCGCTGTGAGCCGAAGAAATTTGGCCAAATCGCCCCCGCCTCGCGGTTTGATTCCGGTTAACTCATACGCCTTTTCAGGTGGCCATTGAAGCTCCGGAGCAGCTTCCCCGACTTGCTGAGCAAAGGCACGGAACGCGACTCCAGCACCCATGGAATTCCAGTGTGTATCCGTCTTGTAGTAGAGGGCCTCAAGGTGAGTCTCTTTGGCTGCCAGCAAAGGAGACCTAAGATCAATGTAGTGCCCCCCACCCACTCCTGCGAGCAGGGCATCAGCGAAGTCAGGTAACGCTGGCTTGGCCCAATCCGGCATATGTTCTGGATAGATTGTGCCTTTGTTCGGCGCAATCATGATTTTGAAAACTTTCACTCCCTTGTTGGCAAGATAAACATCCCACGCTTGTGTGGCTGCTCCGATTTGTTTGCCCAGAATAATGTCATCATCCGTCGGAAGACTTCGATCAACGGATATAGTTTTCGCATACAAATCGCCCAGGTAAAGCCAACCATCTTTACCAATGATCACTTGCTTCGGATCTGTGCTGATTCCCAGCGGATAAAGAAGTCTTGCTGCCCATCTTGAGGCGAAATCCACGTTGTAAAGGTAGGATTTTTCCTTCCATTTGATTGCCTCACGATTCGGTGCAATAAGGATGTTGATTACGGGAACGACCAGTAAACTCAACAACGCCGTGAGCAAAACAAGGAGTACGCTACGTTTCATAATGAGTGCGATCAAAAATTGAAGTAAAGGAATATGGAGCTAGTTGCCGCCAGCGTAAAGCACATCGCCACCGAAAACAGAGCAACCCCGTAAATCAGCTTCCCCCTCCCAATGGTTCCGCTTGCCATCTCCATCGAGTTCTTTTGAGCAATTATCACAAACGCAACGGTGATTGCCAGATACGTGGGTAATTGTCCGATAAAGCTGGAAGGCATCAGTCTCAACAGAACATCTGATAACCATCCTCCCCAAGCGAGGTCTGACGTTTGAATCGAGGGCGCTGCATGGCCAAACGCGGAGCGAATGTCGATCATCCCCCTGAGTACGCGCAATGCATCACCCGGTGTCCTGGCACGGAAAAACACCCATGTGACGTTCACGAATATGAAGGTCATGATCCACCCGAGAATGGGTGGCATTGGGTTGCGCAACCGCGTCCAAAAGCGATGGATTACCAGGGCGCCCCCATGCATGGCACCCCAAATCACAAACATCCAAGTCGCACCATGCCATAGGCCGCCGAGTACGAATGTGGCGAAGAGATTAAAGTAGGTACGATATTCCCCCGAGCGATTCCCACCCAATGGTATGTAAAGATAATCGCGAAGAAAATTGCTGAGCGTAATGTGCCACCGCCGCCAAAAATCTTGAATATTTAATGCCTTGTAGGGCGAGTTAAAATTTATTGGCAACCAGATATTGAATAGCAGCGAAGCGCCGATCGCCATGTCGCAATATCCACTGAAATCGAAGTAAAGCTGGAAGGTGTAGGACAGACTTGTTGCCCAGGCAGCAAAAAAACCAAGTGTCTGACCGCCGTCAAATCCAGCAGTCGCCCAGATAGCAAAGCTGTCAGCAATTACAACCTTCTTGAACAGCCCGATAGCAAATATGAACAAGCCTTTCAGGATATTTGGGTATCTACGGGTTAGCGTCCAGCGTGAGGCAAACTGCGGCATTATCTGCCGATGATGAACGATCGGTCCTGCAATAAGATGCGGAAAAAATGTCACGAACAGCGAATAGTTCAACAAGTCATATTCGGCCGTCTCTCCTCGATAGCTATCCACCAGATAAACGATTTGGGTGAAGGTAAAAAAGCTAATCGCCAGTGGCAGGAGGATATGTGGGAGCGCGTAGCTCGTACCCAAAACGACATTGATGTTGCCAAGCAGGAAGTCGGTGTATTTAAAATACCCGAGCAACAGTAAATTGGCCACAATGCCCGTTGCAAGCACCACCTTTCTATTGACCCCGTGGTGCGGCTTCTTTGTCTCGCGAAGAGATTGCTCATGCGCCTGAGCAAGCCCTGTACCGATGGCGAAATTCAAGAAAATCGAGCCTAGTATTAGCGGTAGATAGTGGACATCCCAATACGCATAGAAAAACAGGCTCACAGCAACCAACCAGACCTTCCCTGCGATGATCAGGCGCCGGTGATTTAGCCAAAAATAGACGAAAAATGAAACTGGCAGAAAAAGCAGAATGAACTGCCATGAGCTAAAAATCATGTTTGATGAGGCCGATTAGGGTTAGTTGAGCTAGTTATTTTTGTATTATATCAAAAGACTTAGCAGCCAATCTTTCAATATGACTTAACAGTCTATAACAGGGCAAATCCTGCCAGGATCAAGCGCTCTATAAAAAGCTCAATTTGAGCAGCTCAGGACGATCGCCGGACCGCAGATGGCTATACTCCGCCAGTTGCCTATTCGCTGTGCATTCGATGACGAATCGGGAAGAGATAAAATTCAAACTCGACCGGTACCGGCAGGACTTGGGCGACTGACTCATTGGGCACCTGGAGGTAGGCGCCGAGTCGGCGTTTTGAGTGGGGTTTTGCAAACGATTTTACAAATCGCAAAAACAACAAAAAAGGGCCCACCTTTCGGTGAGCCCTTCTAGACCGCCCAGCAGAGCGGATTTTGTTTGGTAGGCGCGATTGGACTCGAACCAACGACCCCCACCATGTCAAGGTGGTGCTCTAACCAACTGAGCTACGTGCCTGCTGTGAGGCGGCATTCTACGGAATTCCGGAGGGGTGTCAACACCTTTTTTCGCGCTAACCCTATGAATATGCAAAATATTTAATTTCACAGCTGCGAAGAAGATTTTCCGGTGGCTGGCGGTCGATTTTTAACTCGGGTAGGATCGACGCACTCGTAAAATATATTAAACAGAGGCAGCAGGATGGCGAACACACCTTACCCAGAGTCCTATTACGCCGCATCGGCCAATGCGGTTCCGCCGCGCCCGGCCTTGCTGGATGACGTAGAGACTGATGTCTGTGTAATCGGCGCCGGTTACACAGGCCTGTCCTCTGCCCTGTTTCTGTTGGAGAACGGTTTTCGGGTGACGGTCCTGGAAGCGGCCAAGGTGGGTTTTGGTGCGTCGGGGCGCAATGGCGGGCAGATCGTCAATAGCTATAGCCGTGATATCGATGTGATCGAACGCAGTGTCGGTCCAAAGCAGGCTCAGCTGCTGGGGCAAATGGCGTTCGAGGGTGGACGGATCATTCGTGAGCGGGTTGCCAAATATAATATCCAGTGCGACTTGAAGGATGGCGGTGTGTTCGCCGCCATCACCGCCAAGCAGATGGGCCACCTGGAATCGCAGAAACGGCTTTGGGAGCGTTTTGGTCACACGCAACTTGAGCTGATGGACCAACGTCGCATCCGTGAAGTGGTGGGCTGCGATCAATACGTCGGCGGCATGCTCGACATGAGCGGTGGCCATATTCATCCGCTCAACCTGGCACTCGGTGAAGCGGCGGCCGTGGAGTTGTTGGGCGGCACGATCTATGAGCAGTCGCCGGCGGTGCGCATCGAACGGGGTGCGAACCCGGTTGTGCACACGCCTCAAGGCAAGGTCAGGGCCAAGTTCATCATCGTTGCCGGCAACGCCTACCTGGGCAATCTGGTGCCAGAGCTGGCAGCGAAGTCGATGCCGTGCGGGACTCAGGTGATTACTACCGAGCCTTTGGGGGAAGCGTTGGCGAAAAGCCTGCTGCCGCAGGATTACTGCGTCGAAGACTGCAACTACCTGCTCGACTACTACCGTCTGACCGGCGACAAGCGATTGATTTTCGGCGGCGGCGTGGTGTATGGCGCGCGGGACCCGGCGAACATCGAAGCGATCATTCGACCGAAAATGCTCAAGGCCTTCCCACAGCTCAAGGACGTGAAAATCGACTACGCCTGGACCGGCAATTTCCTGCTGACGCTGTCGCGTCTTCCTCAGGTCGGACGGCTGGGCGACAACATCTATTATTCCCAGGGTTGCAGCGGCCATGGCGTGACCTACACGCACCTGGCGGGCAAGGTGCTGGCTGAAGCGTTGCGCGGCCAGGCCGAGCGTTTCGACGCCTTTGCCGAGCTGCCCCACTACCCGTTCCCGGGTGGGCAACTGTTGCGGACACCGTTTGCCGCTTTGGGCGCCTGGTACTACGGGTTGCGGGATAAGCTCGGGTACTGACAGACACCGAAAACCTTTGTGGGAGCGAGCCTGCTCGCGAAGAGCAGCGAAACAGTCAACATGGATGTTGACTGTGCCGACCTCTTCGCGAGCAGGCTCGCTCCCACAAAGGAGTAACGTTAGAGCCGATCTCGCGCAATGCCGCTGCGGATCCGCAGGATGTCGGCGAGTACCGCCAGGGCGATTTCCGCGGGCGTTTTGCTACCCAGGTTCAGACCGATTGGCGCATGGATCCGCGCCAGCTCGGCATCACCCAAACCACCAATTCTGCGCAGTCGCTCAAAACGCTTTTGCGAGGTCTGCATGGATCCCATCACACCGATGTAAAACGCATCGGTGCGCACCGCTTCCATCATCGCCAGATCATCGATGCGAGGATCGTGGGTCAACGCCACTACCGCCGTATCGCGGTGACAGCCGCCGTCAGCAATGAATACTGACGGTAGCTGACGACGTATCTCGACGTTTTCCAGGACCACGCCTTCCAGCGCTTCGTCGCGAGGATCACAGAGAATGACCTCAAACCCCAAACCAACAGCAAACTCCGCACAGGCTTGAGCGACGCTGGAATACCCCGCCAGCAACAAGCGCTGAGCCGCCCCGACGCGCACACGCACGCGGTCGATCTCACGTTCGATGCGCACGCCTTGCTCGTGGTCAGTGAACAGACTGCGTACACCGTTGGCCAGATCGATTTCCCGGATCAAGCGACGTTGACCCAACAGCGCCGACTCCAGTTCTCGCAGGTGAGCTTGAACCTCGCAATCGGAATCAAGCTTCTCCACCAGCACATCGAGCACGCCGCCACAGGGCAGGCTTACCCGCGAACGTGGATCGTCGCCCTCTCCGTAACGAACCACGCTGACCGCATCCAGAAACGCGCCCTCGGCGACACGCTCGAGAAAATCCTCCTCGACGCAGCCACCGGACAGCGAACCGATCCATTGCCCGTCAGCATTCACCGCCAGTAACGAGCCCGGCGCACGCGGCGCCGAGCCATAGGTGGCGAGCACCGTACACAGCCAGATGCACTGACCGGCCATCGACCATTCCAGCGCCCGTCGCACCACTTGCAGATCGAGATGCTGCATGTCAGTGCGCCTTGTGCTCGAGCGGCGGTGCATCGGCCCGCACTTTTTGCACGTCGTTTACCGCCAAATCACCCGACTGACCACCCCAACCCTGACGCAGGTAGTTGAGCAGATCAGTGAGTTGCTCGTGGCTGAGTTTTTCGGCGAATCCTGGCATTGGTTGCATATGTTCGAACCCGGCAAACTTCTGCTCACCGATACCGTCGTCGATCACCCGAACCAGGTTGCGCGGATCTTCCAGGCGCAGTGTGGTGTTGCCGCGCATGGCCACGGCGATGTGCGGCTTGCCTTCACCACCGACCGCATGGCAACCGGCGCAGACATTCAGGTATTCCTGACGGCCGCGCTGGGCGCTGGCACTGAGCTTGTCCAACGGGATGTCGCTCAGGAGCTTCGCCGCCGGCGGCTGATCGCCAAGCAGGAACGTCGCCATCGCCGCCAGATCCGGATCATTGAGGCCTTGAGTGCTGTTGTGGAACACCGGGAACATCTCATTGAACATCGTGCCTTGGGCGCTCATGCCGTGCTTGAGAAACGAGCTCAAGTCCTGATGATTCCAGCCGCGAGCGGCCAGGTCATTGGCCAGCAGGCTGGGTGCCAGATAGCCATTGAGCAAGCCACCGGTCAGGCGCTTGTCCTGCTGCATCGCACCCGGCAAACCACGAGGGGTGTGGCATTCGCCGCAGTGACCGAGCACGTCGACCAGGTATTGGCCGCGCTTGAAGGCTTCGCTCTTGCCTTCGGTCGGCGCGAGTTTCACATCTTTGCCATAGAGCATGTTCCAGCCCATCAGGCCCAGACGCACGTTGAACGGAAAGCTCAGGCGGGTGATCGGCGCCGCACGCTCGATCGGCTCGACGGTTTTCAGGTACGCATGAATCGCGTCCGAGTCTTCACGGGGCATCAGGTGATACGAGGTGTAGGGCATCGCCGGATACAGGTTCGCGCCATCGCGGCGTTTGCCTTCGGTGAGCGCGGCGAAGAATTCGTCATCGTTGTACAGGCCAATGCCGTGCTCTTTGCTTGGGGTGATATTGGTGCCGTAAATCGTCCCGAACGGCGAGACAATCGGCAGGCCGCCTGCAAACGGTGCACTACCCGGTGCGGTGTGGCACGCCATGCAGTCGGCGGCGCGAGCAAGGTATTCGCCACGTTTGACCTGATCGTCTGCGTGAACCAGCAATACCGGCGCAGCCAGTCCGACCGCTAATGCCAGGCGGGAAAGTAGATGCTTCATGCTCAACCCTCCTTGACCAGGCCGAGATCGGTCAGCACGTTGCGCGTGGCGCTGTAATAGCGGACGTAGCCAGTGCAGCGGCAGATATGGTGACCGAGGCTGTCCTCGATGACTTTCTCCAGCTGACTTTTAACAATCGGCTGACGCTGAAGTTTTTCCACCAGCACCGTCGCGGCATTCACAAACCCCGGCGCGCAATAGCTGCACTGGAACGCGAACTCATCGACGAAACGTTGCTGGATCGGGTTCAACTGAGTGACCTTGCCCTCCTCATCGCGGGTCGCGTGACCTTCGATGGTCCGCACTTTCTTACCTTCGAAGTAATGCGCGCCGGTGATGCAGGTGCGCACTTCTTCGCTGGTGCCGTCCGGGTTATCGACGATCACCACGCACGCATGGCAAATACCCTGGCCGCAGCCCAGGCGCGAGCCGGTGAGGTTTTTGTATTCGTGCAGGTAGTCGATCATCGGCAGATCATCAGGGATGTCCACTGGGCCGACAGATTGACCGTTGAGGGTCAGTTGAAGCGGACGGTTAGCCATTGAGGGCCTCCTTGATGCGTGCAGACGTGATAGGCAGGTCGCGGACCCGTTTACCGATGGCATGCGCCACGGCGTTACCGATGGCACCCACCACCGGGATCATCACCACTTCAGCAATGCCCTTCGATGGATCGCTTGGCGACAGTGGCGGCAAAATCTCGGCCGTTTGCTTCCAGACCGCCACGTGGCGCGCCATGGGCAGGCGATAACGGTTGAAATTCCAGTCACCCTCCCCCGGCCCGCCTTCGTACAACGGCATCTCTTCCATCAGCGCATGGCCGATGCCCATGGCGATCCCGCCTTCGAGCTGACCTTTGACCAGTTCTTCCACCAGCACCCGACCGCACTCAACCCACGAGTGGTGGTTAAGGACCTGAACCTCGGCCGAACCTTTGTTCACTTTCAATTCCACCAACGTCGCGACCGGGCTGTAGTAAGTCACCATCGCATTGTTCAGCTGGGTGTCCGGGTAATGCACGTTCTGCCGATCCAGCAGATGGAAACCAGCGCTGTTCATCTGCGCCTTTTTCACGCTCGGAGCGCCGTCGCCGTACTTGACTGCCAAACCGTCGAGCGGCAGGCGTTCGCGCACGCCGTCGATGCTGAACTCGGCGTCGGCCCAGCTCCAGCGGTTGAAACCGTGCACGGTCGCACCAGTGACCAGACCACGCTCGTGAGCGTATTTGGCCAGCTGTTCGAAGCTCAACGGTTGCATGCCGTTGGCGGTCAGTTTGCCGTCGACCCAATGCGCATCTTCGCGACGCACCACGTACGGGTTGGCCTGTCCGCCGTACGGGCCCTGGCCCCAGATCTGCAACGCCGCCGGCCATAAACCGTGGTTGAACAGTACGCGCGCCGCTTCACGGGTGGCGTGGCTGAAGTAATACGCGGAGTTGGTCGCTGACGACGCCGAGGCCAATTTGCCGACCCAGCGCGGATTGCGCAGCAAGCTGTCCTGTTCGGCCTGACTCATGATGTACGGGTTACCGCCGCTGATGAGTTGCAACTCTTTCCATTCAGTCTGGCCGGTCTTCACTTCAGTCGCCGGAACGCCAAGGAAATCCGCCACGACCAAGGCTTGCGAAGTCGACATACCGGTGCCGATTTCGATACCAATGTGACGCAGGGTAATGTGCCCTTCAGCAGTGAATTCGATGCTCGCCATCGGTGCTTCGGAACCGGTGCCGAAATCTTTCTGGCAGATGGCGAAACCGATGCCGTACCAGTTATCCGGGTCTTCGGATTCGCGCTGCTTTTTGATCGCGTCGCGATTTTTCCAGACGTCATGCACGGCGGCCTTGTCGAGAATCTCGTGCAGGCGCAGCGCACCCGCCGGCACGGCGCCCTGGGTGTTTTTCATACCCGAGACCATGGCGTTTTTCTTGCGCAAGTCGATGGCATCGATGCCGAGACGACCGGCAATTTCATCCACCATCATCTCGGTGGAAGCCATGCTTTGCAGGGTGCCGTAACCGCGCATCGATCCGGCTTCAACAGCGCGGGAATGATAGGCGGTGACCTGCAAATCGTTCTGGGGCATGTAGTAGATCGACTGCGCCGCCGTGGCGCCAACCGCCGCCACCGATGGGCTGTAGTTGATTCGTCCGCCGCCGTCGACGCTCATCTCGGCGCGGAAAATCTTGAAACTGTGATCGGTCTTGTCCACCGCCAATTGATAACGGATATCGAACGGGTGACGCTTGATCCCGCTCTGGAACTGCTCGTAGCGGTCGTTGGCCAGGCGCACCGGCACACCGGCGCCGTACAACGCCGCCAGGGCTGCGTAGTAGACGAAGATGTTGTGGTCCTTGGAACCGTAACCGACGGTGTAGCCGGGGTGCATGTTCAGGCTGGCCAGGCCGAAACGCGACGGTGCGATCATCTTCGCGGTTTCGGTCGCCGCTTCCAGTGGGCACTGAGTCGCCACCACGAAATGCAGGGTTTTGGTCGCCGGATCGTACCAGCCGTTGCCGTTGTCCGGCTCCATGGCGGCCGGCTCAATGGACGGGGTTTTGTAACGCTCGTCGAACACCAGCCAGTTGTCTGGCGGCGCGTCGATCTGCTGCTTCATGCGCTCGGCGTAGAACAGCCCGCGCTCGGTCAGGTTGCCGTGCAGGTTCGGCTGGGAGTTCCACACCGGACGGCGGTTTTTCAGCATCGGGAACAGGATCGAATCCTTGAGGCTGGCGAACTCATCTTCGTCCGCCGAGGTCGCGCCGCCGACGCGCACATAGCGGAAGCTGCCGTACGGATCGCGTTCGTAGAACGGCACCTGGGCGCCGTAACGAATCGCTTTGTCATTGAATTTGAGTTTGGCCTTGGCTTGACGGAAGCGCTCGAAATCGTTCCAGATCAGGATCGCCACCGGGTGACCGATGAACATCGGCACCTTGCCTTCCGGCAGCAGCGGATCAGGCGCGTGCTCTTCCGGAAAGACGATGCCGTCCTTGTCCAGGTCGGCGGCGGTGACGATGCGGTCGGGTTGCAACTCGGCGCCAAGCCACGACAGGTCATAGCCTGCGTAGATGCGGTCGGCCTTGACGGTTTTCAGCAGCATGGCGTGGCCTTGCTGCTGGGGCCAGCCCGGCATGTCCTTGGCGCGGATGTCGCGGGCAAAGACCTTGCTGCCGCAGACCTTCGACAAGGCATCGTTACGCGAGCGCGCCTTGCCGTTGTTACCGAGCCACTGCTCGGACGGCACGGTCACGCTGTTTTCCATCAAGGCGGCCAGCGCCTGGGTGCTAAGCGGTGTAAGCGTCACGCTCACACCCGCCACCAGCCCGCCCTGCAGGAACGAGCGCCGGGATATATCACGATTGGACATGGATCATCCTCTAGGTGGGTTATGGGCCCGCCCTTCTGATTATGTACTGGAAATCTCGAGTCTTGCAGAAACCCTTTTTGACGATACAAAGGGCTGTAGTGACAGTGCAAAGCTGACCGAAAGGTTAATTTTAAAGGTTTATACGCTCGCCGCAAACAACCCATTACAAAAAACTGACTAAAGAATCAATTTACCGCGGCTTTTCTGTCTATTGAGCGTATCGCGGCAGCGTTGAGTACACCCATTCGACGGTGGTGCTTATGCCGCTTTCGCAAGCAGGCTCGCTCCCACAGGGGTTTGGCGTTGTTGTGCAGATTGAGCGAACGGCAAAAGCCCGCTGTGGGAGCGAGCCTGCTCGCGAAGGCGTCTTCGTAACCGAGAGTAATTCAGTGACAGGAAAGGAGGAAAAGCCAAATTTCAGACACAAAAAACCCCGGTCTTTCGACCAGGGTCTTTGCTATCGACTCGAATAAGCCAGCGGCTTTCTTCGTAGCTCCAAGGCGTTCAGTGGGCCTTGAGGCAGATATGGCGCAGCGGACGGGACTCGAACCCGCGACCCCCGGCGTGACAGGCCGGTATTCTAACCGACTGAACTACCGCTGCGTATCGCTTTGGACTTGCGTCCAATTAACTCGTCTGATTGAAAGCTTCGAGGCTTTTCAATCTCGAGCCAGGCAAGCCTGACTCGGCAAATATGGCGCAGCGGACGGGACTCGAACCCGCGACCCCCGGCGTGACAGGCCGGTATTCTAACCGACTGAACTACCGCTGCGCGTCGGTGGAGGCTTTTAAAGGCTTCCATCTTGCTTTCGCAAGACTCTCGGAAGTGGTGGGTGATGACGGGATCGAACCGCCGACATTCTGCTTGTAAGGCAGACGCTCTCCCAGCTGAGCTAATCACCCGTTTGCATCTCCGAGGCCGCGAAATTTACGCAGGTAGCGAACCTAAGTCAATAGCAGGATTGAAGTTTTTCTGAAAAAGACAAAACGGTGTCATTCCAGACAACTGCCAGACCGCTTTCGCGAGCAGGCTCGCTCCCACACTCGATAGACGTCGTACACACGATAGGTGTTCACTGGCAATCAGCTGTGGGAGCGAGCCTGCTCGCGAAGGCGGTGGCACATCCAACTTCATTGCTGGCCAGCCCGACGCGGTTTACTCGCTGTAAATCATCTTCTTGGTCATGCCACCATCGACCACAAACTCTTGGCCCGTGACAAACCCGGCGTTCTTCGACAGCAACCACGCGACCATTGCCGCAACGTCCTCGACCGTCCCTACCCTGCCCGCCGGATGCTGGGCATGGTCAGCCTCGGTCAGCGGTTCGGCACGCCGTACCGCGGGGTCCCGCGTATCGATCCAGCCAGGGCTGACCGCATTCACCCGAATTTCCGGTCCAAGGCTGATCGCCAAGGCATGAGTCAGGGCCAACAGACCGCCCTTGCTCGCCGCATAGGCCTCTGTGTCGGGTTCCGATTGCCCGGCGCGGGTCGAAGCCAGATTGACGATCGCCCCGCTGTGAGCGCGCAGGTACGGCGCACAGTGCTTGGCCAACAGCATCGGCCCACTGAGGTTCACCGCCAGCACCCGATTCCAGTACGCCAGATCGAGGCTTTCCAGGGTGATATTGTGCGGATCGGCCACCGCGGCGTTGCACACCAGCGCATCCAGTCGCCCGAACTGCCCCAGCACCTCGGCGACACCCAACGCCACCTGCCCTTCATTCGAGACATCCATGGCGATGAACCAGGCGTTGTCGCCGAGCACCTTCGCCACTTTCGAACCGCGCACACGGTCCAGATCCGTCAGCACCACCTGCCAGCCTTCACTGATCAGCCAGGCCGCAATCCCCAGACCAATACCCCGCGCAGCACCGGTCACCAGCGCGACGCGGCCATTGGTACCGGTGCTCGGCGTGGACAACTCGATCACAAAGCCGCCAAGCCACGCGCCAGATCGGCTTGCAGGTCCGCCACGTCTTCCAGGCCGACCGCTATGCGGATCAAGCTGTCACGAATACCCGCCGCTTCACGCTCTTGCGGCGCCAGACGACCGTGGGAGGTCGTGCTCGGGTGCGTGATGGTGGTCTTGGTGTCGCCCAGGTTGGCGGTGATGGAAATCAGACGCGTCGCATCGATAAAGCGCCAGGCGCCCTCTTTGCCGCCCTTGACCTCGAAACTCACGACCGCACCAAAGCCCTTCTGCTGACGCTGAGCCAGTTCGTGCTGCGGATGGCTCTTGAGACCGGCGTAATGGACTTTCTCGATGCCGTCCTGCTGCTCCAGCCATTCGGCCAGTTGCTGGGCGTTGGCGCAATGCGCCTTCATGCGCAGGCCCAGGGTTTCGAGGCCCTTGAGGAAGATCCAGGCATTGAAAGGGCTGAGGGTCGGCCCGGCGGTACGCAGGAAGCCGACCACTTCTTTCATCTGCTCGCTGCGACCGGCCACTACGCCGCCCATGCAACGGCCCTGGCCGTCGATGAACTTGGTTGCCGAGTGCACGACGATGTCCGCACCCAG
This sequence comes from Pseudomonas sp. ASL7, assembly GCF_056680375.1. NCBI lineage: Bacteria > Pseudomonadati > Pseudomonadota > Gammaproteobacteria > Pseudomonadales > Pseudomonadaceae > Pseudomonas > Pseudomonas sp. ASL7. Next base: position 2,752,753 of record NZ_CM155279.1, read on the forward strand.
TTTCAGTGGCTGCTGCAACGCAGGCGTGCAGAAGCAGTTGTCGACCACCAGCATCGCGCCTTTGGCGTGAGCGATTTCCGACAACGCGGTGATGTCCACCAACTCGGCCAATGGATTGGACGGCGACTCGACGAACAGTAATTTGGTGTTGGACTTGATAGCCGCATCCCAGCCGGACAAATCCGCCAGAGGCACGTAATCGACCTCGACGCCAAAGCGCTTGAAGTATTTCTCGAACAGGCTGATGGTCGAGCCGAACACGCTACGCGATACCAATACGTGATCGCCAGCACTGCACAGGCTCATCACCACGGCCATGATCGCAGCCATGCCGGTGGCCGTGGCGACAGCTTGCTCGGCGCCTTCCAGCGCGGCAATACGCTCCTCGAACGCGCGCACGGTCGGGTTGGTGTAACGCGAATAAACGTTGCCCGGCACTTCACCGGCAAAGCGTGCCGCCGCATCGGCGGCGGTACGGAATACGTAGCTGGAGGTGAAGAACATCGGATCACCGTGTTCGCCTTCCGGCGTACGGTGCTGACCGGCGCGAACGGCCAGGGTATCGAACGCTACGCCTTCTAGGTCGCTGTCCAGCCGACCGGCATCCCAATCCTGACTCATGCCGCCACTCCTTGATTCATTACTCTAATAAAGACATGCACCATCTGTAGGAGCGAGCTTGCTCGCGAAGAACTCAAGGGCGGCACACTGATTCAGGGCAGCCGCGTTATCGTTGACGTCCATCGCGAGCAAGCTCGCTCCTACAGTGGCCAGCCGCGAGGTTGTTCGTTACTCAATTGTTATACAGATCAATGATCGCGCTGACTGCCTGCGTCTTGACCTTGGAGGCATCGTTACGGGCCTGCTCGATCTTGTTCAGGTAAGCCTCGTCGACGTCGCCGGTGACGTAATGGCCGTCGAACACCGCGCAATCGAACTTGTCGATCTTGATCTTGCCGCCACCGACCGCTTCGATCAAGTCAGGCAGGTCCTGATAGATCAGCCAGTCTGCGCCGATCAGATCCGCCACGTCCTGAGTCGAACGGTTATGAGCGATCAGTTCGTGGGCGCTCGGCATGTCGATACCATAGACGTTCGGGTAGCGAACAGCCGGTGCCGCGGAGCAGAAGTAGACGTTTTTGGCGCCGGCTTCACGGGCCATCTGGATGATCTGCTTGCACGTCGTACCGCGAACGATCGAGTCGTCCACCAGCATCACGTTTTTGCCGCGGAACTCCAGCTCGATGGCGTTGAGCTTCTGGCGTACGGATTTTTTCCGAGCCGCCTGCCCTGGCATGATGAAGGTCCGGCCGATGTAGCGGTTCTTCACGAAGCCTTCGCGGAACTTGACGCCCAAGTGGTTCGCCAGCTCCAGGGCCGCAGTGCGGCTGGTGTCCGGAATCGGAATAACCACGTCGATGTCATGCTGTGGACGCTCGCGCAGGATTTTCTCGGCGAGCTTCTCGCCCATGCGCAAACGGGCCTTGTAGACCGATACGCCGTCGATGATCGAGTCCGGACGCGCAAGGTAGACGTGTTCGAAGATGCATGGAGTCAGGGACGGGTTGGTCGCGCACTGACGGGTGTGCAGCTTGCCGTCTTCAGTGATGTAGACCGCTTCGCCCGGCGCCAGGTCGCGAATCAGGGTGAAACCGAGCACGTCCAGGGAGACGCTTTCGGAGGCGATCATGTACTCGACGCCTTCGTCAGTGTGACGCTGGCCGAAGACGATCGGGCGGATGCCGTGCGGATCGCGGAAACCGACGATGCCGTAACCGGTCACCATCGCTACGACCGCGTAACCACCGACGCAACGGTTGTGCACGTCGGTGACGGCCGCGAATACGTCTTCTTCGGTTGGCTGCAACTTGCCGCGCTGGGCCAGCTCGTGTGCGAACACGTTGAGCAGCACTTCCGAATCGGAATTGGTGTTGACGTGGCGCAGGTCAGATTCGTAAATCTCCTTCGCCAACTGTTCAACGTTGGTCAGGTTTCCGTTATGCGCCAGGGTGATGCCATAAGGCGAGTTGACGTAAAACGGTTGAGCTTCGGCCGAGGTCGAACTGCCCGCGGTCGGGTAACGCACATGGCCAATGCCCATGTGCCCGACCAGGCGCTGCATGTGACGCTGATGGAACACGTCACGCACCAGACCATTGTCCTTGCGCAGGAATAACCGGCCATCATGGCTGGTGACAATACCGGCAGCGTCCTGGCCGCGGTGCTGGAGGACGGTTAGCGCGTCATACAGCGCCTGATTGACGTTCGACTTACCGACGATACCGACGATGCCACACATGCGACGCAACCCCTACTTAATGGATCTGAACTGAACACAACTTACTGAGGTGTTTTGACCATCGGCAAGAGGTGCTCCTTGAACGGTATCTCAGCGGGTACGCTGATACCGCTGGCAAGCCACTGACTGCTCCACCCAAGGATCAGGTTTTTGGACCAGTCTGCAACCAATAGAAATTTTGGCACGAGCTGTGACTGCTGCCACCACCCGTCCTGCTGTACCGGCCCCAGGCTCAACAGCCCGACCGCCACGACCACCAGCAACACGCCACGCGCGGCGCCAAAGGCCATGCCGAGGAATCGATCGGTCCCGGATAGCCCGGTGACGCGTACCAACTCGCCGATAAGATAATTGATCATTGCGCCCACGATTAAGGTGGCGACAAACATGATGGCACAGCCCGTGATCACACGAGCCGATGGCGTTTCGATGTAACCGCCGAGGTACTCGGACAATGAACCACCGAACATCCAGGCGACAACTCCTGCGATGATCCAGGTCACCAGCGATAGTGCTTCCTTGACGAAGCCGCGGCTCAAACTGATCAATGCGGAGATGGCGACGATTGCAACGATCGCCCAGTCAACCCAGGTAAATGGCACAGTGCAGCCTACAGACGGATAAGGCGGCGCATTTTAGCAGAGCCCATGCTTATCGGTAAGCTGCGATTGTCAGTGCATTTCAAATAGAGGCAATAGCATACGCCCCTGTAGCAGCTGGCGAAGCCTGCGTCCGGCTGCGCAGCAGCCGTAAAATCAGGCTCCGCTGTGCATCAGGGATACCGTGCGGGCCCGATTTACGACGGCTTCGCCGCCGGACGCAGCCTCGCGGGCTCGGCAGCTGCTACAAAGTTCGCGGTGCTTGTTAACCGCGCTCAGGCTGGAAGCGCACCACAAACCCCTTGAGGTTCTGTTGGCGGCTCAACAGGTCACGCAGACGATCGGCTTCCGCACGCTCGATCAGCGGCCCGACAAATACCCGATTCTTGCCATCGGCGGCGCGGATGTACGCGTTGTAACCCTGACTACGCAGGGTTTTCTGCAGACTTTCTGCACTTTCACGACTCGACAGGCTGGCCAGCTGCACCGACCAGCTGACCGACAGGCCATTGGCATCGACGCGACTTTGCGTGGTGTCCGGCTTGCCCGGTGCGGCCGTGATGGGCTGAGCTGGCGGCGCGGCAGGCTTGGCAGGCTTGGCGACAGGAGGCGGCGTGACCGCTTTGGCGACAGGCGCACTCGGCGCAACCGGCGTCAACTTCGCCAACGGTGCTTCTTGCTGAGCGATCTCGTCATCACTTGGCACCGGCTCTTGTGGCAACGCTTGCGGCTCAGGCACCACCACCGGCTCGACCTGTACTTGCGGCACCGAAGGCGCTTGCGGCGCAGCCGGGGCCTGGACCATCACCTGACGCTGTTCATCCTGACGGGAAAACAGCATGGGCAGGAAAATCACTGCCAGCGCCACCAGAACCAGGGCGCCGACCATGCGCTGCTTGTACGCCTTATCCAGCAATGCCATTTGCCGCTTCCTCCGTGGAGCGCCGAGCCAGCCAATCGAGGGCCTCGGCGACACAATAAAATGATCCGAACAACAGAATCTCGTCGTCGCTCGTCGCCAGCGCGCACTGCCCTTCCAGGGCCGCGGCGACGCTGTCATAAGCTGTTACCGAAGCACCAAGAGACTGCAACGCAGCCTGCAGGTCGGATACGGGGCGCGCCCGCGGTGAATCCAGCGGCGCGACAGCCCAGTGCTGGACACTAGCATTCAATTCACCGACAACACCATCGAGATCCTTGTCCGCCAGCAAGCCGAACACCGCCAGTCGCTTGCCTGCGGGCGGTCGACTGGCCAGACGGCGGGCCAGATACTCTGCCGCATGCGGGTTATGCCCGACATCCAGTAACACGTTAAGACGCTTGCCTTGCCAGTCGAACTGGCGGCGATCAAGACGACCGACCACCCGAGTCGCTTTCAGGGCATCAATAATCTGTGCAGCCTGCCAAGGCAAACCGAGCAACAGATAAGCCTGCAGCGCCAGCGCGGCGTTTTCCATCGGCAGATCGAGCAACGGCAGATCATGCAACTCGACCACACGCCCTTGAGCGTCCTGACCGCGCCATTGCCAGTTGTGATCGGTCACACCGAGGTCAAAATCGCGCCCACGCAGGTAAAACGGGCAGGCCAGCTCGCGCGCTTTATCCAGCAGAGGTTGCGGAGGATTCAGGTCACCACAGAGCGCTGGTGCGCCTTGGCGGAAGATGCCTGCTTTCTCAAAAGCCACGGACTCACGGGTATTGCCCAGATAGTCCGCATGATCGACGCCAATACTGGTGACCAGCGCCATGTCGGCGTCCACCACGTTAACCGTGTCCAGACGTCCGCCCAGCCCGACTTCCAGCACCACCGCATCAAGCCCTGCCTGCTGAAACAGCCAGAACGCCGCCAGGGTGCCCATCTCGAAGTACGTCAGGGAAGTGTCGCCACGCCCCGCCTCAACCGCCGCAAAGGCTTCGCACAGCTCGGCGTCAGTGGCTTCGACGCCATTGACCTGCACCCGCTCGTTGTAACGCAGCAGGTGCGGAGAATTGTAGACGCCTACGTTCAGGCCCTGCGCCCGCAGCAACGATGCCACGAATGCACAGGTAGAACCTTTGCCGTTGGTGCCGGTGACCGTGATCACCCTAGGCGCCGGCTTGCCCAGCCCCATGCGGGACGCTACCTGTTGCGAGCGCTCCAGCCCCATGTCGATGGCCGAAGGGTGCAACTGCTCAAGGTAGGCGAGCCACTCGCCAAGGGTACGTTGGGTCATAGGTTGGCAGGTACCGGTGGAACTACGATAGGTTCGATTGGCGCGGCAACGAATTTCGGCGTCGGCAGGCCCATCATTTGTGCCAGCAGGTTGCCCAGACGCGGACGCAGTTCCTGACGGTGAATGATCATGTCGATTGCACCGTGCTCCAGCAGGAACTCGCTGCGCTGGAAGCCTTCCGGCAGTTTTTCACGCACGGTTTGCTCGATCACACGCGGACCGGCGAAGCCGATCAGGGCTTTCGGCTCACCGACAATCACATCGCCCAGCATCGCCAGACTGGCGGAAACACCGCCGTATACCGGATCGGTCAGCACGGAGATGAACGGAATGCCTTCTTCACGCAGACGCGCCAGCACCGCGGAGGTCTTGGCCATTTGCATCAGCGAGATCAGCGCTTCCTGCATCCGCGCACCACCGGAAGCGGCGAAGCAGATCATCGGGCATTTGTTTTCCAGTGCGTAGTTGGCGGCGCGAACGAAACGCTCCCCAACGATGGCACCCATCGAACCACCCATGAAGGAGAATTCGAAGGCCGAGACCACAACCGGCATGCCCAGCAAGGTACCGCTCATGGAAATCAGTGCGTCTTTTTCGCCCGTCTGCTTCTGAGCAGCGGTCAGGCGATCCTTGTACTTCTTGCCGTCGCGGAACTTCAGACGGTCAACCGGCTCCAGGTCCGCGCCCAGTTCGGCGCGGCCTTCAGCGTCGAGGAAGATGTCGATGCGCGCGCGTGCGCCGATACGCATGTGGTGGTTGCACTTAGGGCAAACGTCCAGGGTTTTTTCCAGCTCCGGACGATACAGCACTGCCTCGCAAGACGGGCATTTGTGCCACAAACCTTCAGGCACCGAGCTCTTCTTGACCTCGGAACGCATGATCGAAGGGATCAGTTTGTCTACTAACCAGTTGCTCATGCTTTCTTTCTCCAGTACCGGCGGCCCGAACGCTCTGGTTCGCAGCCCCGCGTATGCCCTTGAGCTAAATTCATGTGTGCGGCGATGATTGATGGGTTGCCGGATCAGCTAAACGTGACCTGCGTACACCCCAAAAACCCTCAGCCATGCCTGTGGACGGCGGCAGTGTGCCAGCCGTCACATCTACGCGCTCCTACACGCCCTACGTACCGCGGTGATAAACGCCTGAACCTTGGCGTGATCCTTGATCCCCTTGCTCGCTTCTACTCCACCACTGACGTCCACGGCATAAGGCCGAACCCGCGCAATCGCCTCGGCGACGTTATCGGCGCTCAGGCCGCCAGCGAGGATAATCGGTTTGCTCAAGCCTTGCGGTATCAGTGACCAGTCGAAAGCTTCACCAGTTCCGCCCGGCACGCCTTCAACATAAGCATCAAGCAGAATACCGCTGGCGCTCGGAAACGCGTCGCACGCCGCCGCGATGTCATCACCGGCCTTGACCCGCAGGGCCTTGATGTATGGCCGATGCCAACCTTCGCACTCGGTGGCGCTTTCATCACCGTGAAATTGCAACAGGTCCAGCGGCACAGCGTCGAGGATTTCACCCAGCTCGCAGCGACTGGCATTGACGAACAAACCCACGGTGGTCACGAATGGCGGCAAGGCCTGAATGATCGCCCTGGCCTGCTGAAACGTCACCGCCCGCGGGCTTTTGGCGTAAAATACAAATCCGATGGCATCGGCCCCCGCCTCGACCGCCGCCAACGCATCTTCTATGCGGGTAATCCCGCAAATTTTGCTGCGAACGACCGACATGTCGATAGAACCTCAAGGCAAATCCGAGAAAGTCCCGGATGGTAACAAAAGCGTTCGAAGGCGTCAGCCGTCAAGTTCCGTGAAACCGGTCAGGAAGTGTGGGCCGATGTAACGCTCGGGCAATTCGAACTCATCGCGGTACTCGACCTGCACCAGATACAGGCCGAACGGATGCGCCGTCACCCCGCCAGAACGGCGAATGCGACTTTCCAGCACTTCTTTCATCCACTCCACCGGGCGCTCGCCGGCGCCGATAGTCATCAGCACACCTGCAATGTTGCGCACCATATGGTGCAGGAACGCGCTGGCGCGGATGTCCAGCACGATCATCTTGCCGTGGCGCGTAACGCGCAAGTGATGCAGCTCCTTGATCGGCGACTTGGCCTGGCACTGGCCGGCACGGAAAGCGCTGAAGTCATGGGTGCCGACCAGATACTGGGCAGCCTCGGCCATGCGCTCGACATCCAGCGGACGGTGGTTCCAGGTGATTTCTTCGTTCAGGTGCGCGGGACGGATCTGATCGTTGTAGATCACGTAGCGATAACGCCGGGCGATGGCCTTGAACCGCGCATGAAAATGCGCCGGCATGACCTTGGCCCAACTGACGCTCACGTCGTGGGGCAAATTTATGTTCGCACCCATGACCCAGGCTTTCATCGAACGCTCGACCTGCGTGTCGAAATGCACCACCTGCCCGCAAGCATGCACGCCGGCGTCAGTGCGCCCGGCGCAGAGCAACGACACAGGTGAGTCGGCGACTTTGGACAAGGCCTTTTCCAGGGTTTCCTGCACGGTGAGTACGCCGGAGGCCTGGCGCTGCCAGCCGCGGTAACGCGAACCTTTGTATTCAACGCCCAACGCGATCCGGAAAAAGCCATCGGCCGCCTGTTCGGCGGACGGGTTATCTATATTTGCCAAGGAGTGACAGCCTGCTGATGTACGCAAAGGCGGGCATTATAAGGCCGCCGGACGGGGATGCCAGTGCAACAGCCAATACGGTGTTGAATGGCCCCTTCGCGAGCAGGCTCGCTCCCACAGGGTTTTGTGAACACTGGAGATCCATGTGGGAGCGAGCCTGCTCCGGGCGGCGTTCCGACGAAGGCGATCCCATAGACACCATCGCACCACCGCTAAAACAAATACGGCAGCCTTGATGGGCTGCCGTTTTGTTTACGCCGTGTCGATGACTCAAGCCAGACGCGAAAGCATTTCCCTGGCTTCGCTCTTCTGGCCGGCATCGCCCTCAGTCACTACCTCATTGAGGATATCCCGGGCGCCATCGCTATCGCCCATGTCGATGTAGGCCTGGGCCAGATCGAGCTTGGTGGCAACTTCGTCGGTACCGGAAAGGAAGTCGAATTCCAGCTCGTCATCCGCAGAAGCCAAAGCGTCTTTCGCGGTGAAGCTCGGTTCGCCGACGCTACTGGACAAACTCTCCAGCTCGGCGTTGACATCATTCAGCTCGGCAGCGAACGCATCCGGCGCCTCCAGACCGCCCATTTCATCGGCCAGCGACAGGTCGAAGTCGCCCAGCAGGTCCAGATCGTCCGGCACCGCAGGGGCAACCGGCGCATCAGCGACAGGAATATCCTTGAGGTCATCATCCAGGCTCAACAGGAAATCGTCTTCGGACAGGGTTGCTGGCGAGGCATCGCCACCGAGGTCCATGTCCAGATCGAAGTCCGACAGGTCATCAAGGTTGTCCTTGATTTCTGTGTGCTGCTGCAACACCGACTCGAAGCTCAAATCATCGTCTTGCGGGAACTCGCTCAGTTCGGCAGCCGCTTCTGGCTCGGGTTCCGGCGCAACCACTGCAGGCGAGGCAGGCGAGGCAGCTTCCAGATCATCCAGACTCAGATCGAAGGCGCTGTCGAAATCGTCATCGGCCAAGGCCGGTTCCGGCGCTTGCGGCTCGTCCTGCAACAAGTCTTTAACGTATTGCGCGTCCAGTTCGGCCGCGACGGCGGCGGCAGCGATGCCACCGGCAGCCACGAGAACCATGGCCGGGAAGCGGCTTTTCAGCTGTTCGACTTGAGCGTAGTTGTCACCGTTGGCGACCAGTTGGCGCTCCTGGGCGACGAATGCATTGCGATCGCCCTGCTGACCGTAGACTTCCATCAGTTTCAGGCGCAGATCACTGCGTTGCGGTTCTTGCTTGATGCCGTCCTCAAGCAACGCCGCCGCCTGATTCAATCGACCGGCGGCAATGTGCGACTGAGCCTTGCTCAGTACGTCATTATCACGCTCGGCAGCAGGCGATATCAGTGGCGCGGCGATCGGTGGCGTGACTACGACTGGAGCAATCACCGGTGCGGGCGCAGGTACTGGCGCGGGCGTCGGCGTCGGCGTCGGTGCGGTAGCGAGTTTCACGCTCGGTGGCGGAACTTCCAGACCTTCGAAGCTGCTCTCCGGCAGGTCCTGGTCCACAGAAAATTCCTGCTCCTCAGACAAGGCTCGGGCCATGCGCAGATGCTTCTCGGCTTCTTGCTGGGCTTTGCGGCGACGGGCCAGCAACAGTAACAAAAGCAGCAGAATCACCGCACCGCCGCCGGCCAGCCCCAGCAGGTACGGATTGGTCAGCAGGTCGTTGTATTGTTGCTCGTCGGACGCGATCGGCGCCGGCTCGATTGGCTTTTCAACCGGGGCTGGCGCAGCCTCAGGTGCGGTTGCCGCGGGGGCGGGCGTTATCACAGGGGCTGGCGTTGTTGCAGGGCTGGCCACCAGTTCGGCCGATATCGGTGCCGCAGGCTGGGCAATCGCAGCGGGCGCCGTTGCGCTCCCTTCTGCCTGCAACTTGGCCAATTGATTGTTCTTCAGTTCGATCAGACGCTGCAGCTTGTCCATCTGACTTTGCAGATCGGTCATGCGGCTTTTCAGTTCGGCATTGTCACGACGGGTCGTGTCGAGGCTTTCCCGGGTGACGGCCAGCTTGTTGCTCAGATTCTTGGCATCGCCCGCGGCGCCCTTGCCATGGCCCTTGCCAGTGCCGGCAGAGACCAGGCTCAGCGTGTCCTTGGTGACTTTGGGCGAAGTGCCTTCACCGCGCGCGCGCTTGGTGGCGTCGAGTTGCTGTTGGCCGGCGCCAGGCTTGGCGACATAACGACGCCCCTGACGCCACGCCGTGTTCTGCGCGGCCACTTCAGCGATGGCTTTGGGTTGCGGCAGGTTAGTGCTCTGCGCCTGATCCGGCAGACGCAGCACCTGACCGGTTTTCAGCCGGTTGATGTTGCCGTCGATAAAGGCATCCGGGTTCAGTGCCTGAATGGCCAGCATGGTTTGTTGAACCGAACCACCGTTGCGCGCCTTCGCGGCGATTTCCCACAGGGTATCGCGCGGCGTCGTGGTGTATTGAGTCGGCTTGGTCGCACCGGTGACGGGCGCCGTGACGGTTTGGGTCGGCGCAGGTTGCGCGGCCGCATTGGCGGTTTGCGGCGAAAATTTGGACGGATCAAGCAGCACGCTGTAGTCGCGCAGCAGACGACCGTTGGGCCACATCACCTGAACCAGGAATTTCACCATCGGCTCGGTGAGCGGCTTGCTTGAAGTTACACGCAGGATGCTTTTGCCGCTGGCGTTGAGCACCGGGGTAAAGGTCAGGTCATTGAGAAACGCTTGGCGATCAACACCGGCCTTGGCGAAATCATCGGGCGAAGCCAGGCTCGGCACCACTTCGGCAGCGGTGAGGTCCTTGACGTCGAGCAACTCGATTTCCGCCACCAGAGGCTGGTTCAGCGTCGACTTCAGAGTCAGTTCCCCGAGCCCGAGTGCATGCGCCATACCGGAGGACAGCGCCGAGGCGGCCGCAATTGCTAACACCAGTTTGCGAACTTGAACCATAGCCTCATCCTTTGTTTGAACATTCCTCGGCCAGCGAGAAGGTGTTGATAGCCGCTGCCGTAAGGCATTGCGCGCGGCGGCGAAGAGTCGTCGGGCGCGATCATTTCATTCATGCCACGCGAAGCCACACAGGATGGCTCGCCTTCAGCAATCAGGCAGAGCATAACGCTCGGCTAGAACCATTCGACAAATTGTTGCCAAGTATCTTTTACACAAGGTCTTTTATCAACAATTCGGCCACCTGCACAGCATTGAGCGCCGCGCCTTTGCGTACGTTATCTGACGCCAGCCACAAATTAAGTTCCGACAGGTCATCGATACCCTGGCGAACCCGACCGACGTACACCACATCCTGCCCTACCGCGTCGCCTACCGCCGTCGGGTAATCGCCGGCTTCCACCAGTTCGATACCCGGTGCGTCCTCCAGGGCTGCGTTGACTTTCGCCAGGTCGATATCACCCGCGCATTGAAAGGTCACGCTAAAGCTATCGCCAAAAAATACCGGGGCTTGAATGCAAGTCACGGAAATCTTCAATGAAGGCAACGCCATGACCTGACGCAGTTCGCGCACCAGGCGTTTTTCCAGCAGCGTATGGCCTTGGTTATCAGGCTTGCCGACTTGCGCCAGCAAGTTGAAGGCCATCTGCCGATCGAAAAAAGTTGGCTCCAGTGGACGCACATTGAGCAGCTCGGCGGTTTGGCGGGCCAACTCGGTCACGGCTTCGCGCCCTTGAGCGGAGACCGCCAGACAGGCGGTCAGGTTGACGCGTTGCAGATCGAGCAAACCGAGCAACGGCGCCAGCACCACCGCCAGCGTGGTGGCCGACGGGCTTGGGCTGCTGACCTGAAATGGCTTTTTCAGGCCGACCAACACCTGCGCATTGGCTTCAGGCACCACTTGCGGTGCTTGATCGGCCGGCAAGGCGCCAGACAGATCGATCAGCGAGCATCCGGCCGCCGTGGCACGCGAGGCAAAACTCAGGGTCACCGCCGGGCCGGCTGCAAAGAATACCAGCTGGACTTTGCTGAAATCGAACTCATCGACTTCCCGCACACGCACGTTCTTGCCGCGAAACGGTACCGAATGCCCGGCGGATTCGCTGCTGGCCAGCAGGTGCAGGTTGGCGACCGGGAAGTCGCGCTCTTCGAGAATCTGCACGAGCGTTTCGCCGACAGTACCGGTGGCGCCGATCACGGCAATATCAAAGGACTGGCTCATGGTTCTACCTCTGGCGAAACGGGGGGAGCGGCACTTTACCGGGTGGTGGGCATGCAGGCAATTCGGCCGGGGATTTGTGGCGGCTGTGCCGGCCCTATCGCGAGCAAGCTCGCTCCCACAAGGATTGCGCCGAACCCTGTGGGAGCGAGCTTGCTCGCGATGAGGCCCTGACTGACGATACAACTTCCATAAAAAAACCCGCACCTCTTTCAAGGCACGGGTTGTTTCATTGCATCAATCGATCAACGCTCAAGCAGAATCCGCAGCATGCGACGCAGCGGTTCGGCCGCGCCCCACAGCAGTTGATCGCCGACGGTGAACGCGCCGACGTACTGCGTGCCCATATTCAGCTTGCGCAAACGGCCAACCGGTACGTTCAGGGTGCCGGTGACTTTCGTCGGGCTCAGCTCCTGAATGCTGACTTCGCGCTGGTTCGGCACCAGTTTGACCCAAGGGTTGTGCTGGCTGATCAGCCCTTCGATGTCGGCGATCGGCACGTCTTTGTTCAGCTTGATGGTCAGCGCCTGGCTGTGGCAGCGCATAGCGCCGATGCGCACGCAAATACCATCGACCGGGATCGGGCTCTTGAAGCGACCGAGGATCTTGTTGGTCTCGGCCTGGGCTTTCCACTCTTCACGGCTTTGACCGTTCGGCAGTTCCTTGTCGATCCACGGGATCAGGCTGCCAGCCAGGGGCACGCCGAAGTTTTCGGTCGGGTACGCATCGCTGCGCATGGCTTCGGCAACACGGCGGTCGATGTCGAGGATGGCGCTGGCCGGGTCGGCCAGTTGATCCGCGACAGCCGCGTGGGTTGCGCCCATCTGCTTGATCAGTTCACGCATGTTCTGCGCGCCGGCACCGGAGGCCGCCTGATACGTCATGGCGCTCATCCACTCCACCAGACCGGCTTCAAACAGACCGCCCAGGCCCATCAGCATCAGGCTGACGGTGCAGTTGCCGCCGATGTAGTTCTTGGTGCCCGCGTCGAGCTGCTGGTCGATGACCTTGCGGTTCACCGGGTCCAGCACGATCACCGCGTCATCCTGCATGCGCAGGCTGGAAGCAGCGTCGATCCAGTAACCCTGCCAACCCGCCTCGCGCAGCTTCGGGAAGACTTCGCTGGTGTAGTCGCCACCCTGACAGGTCAAAATCACGTCGAGGGTTTTCAGCTCTTCAATGCTGTAAGCGTCCTTGAGCGGGGCAATGTCCTTGCCCACGGACGGGCCTTGGCCACCGACATTGGAAGTGGTGAAAAACACCGGCTCAATAAGATCGAAATCCTGCTCTTCCAGCATCCGCTGCATGAGCACGGAACCGACCATACCGCGCCAACCGATCAGACCTACACGTTTCATCGCAACTACACCTTCTTTAAAAAGTGGGCCGCTGCTTTCGAAGTGGAAAGTGGCAGCGGGCCCGAGAGATTACAGTTTCCGCAGCGCGGCGACTACTGCGTCGCCCATTTCCTGCGTACCGACTTTAGTGCAACCGGCCGACCAGATGTCGCCTGTGCGCAGGCCCTGATCCAGCACCAGGCTCACGGCTTTCTCGATCGCATCCGCCGCATCCTGCAGATTGAAGCTGTAACGCAACATCATCGACACCGACAAAATGGTCGCCAGCGGGTTGGCGATGCCTTTGCCCGCGATGTCCGGCGCCGAACCGTGGCACGGCTCGTACATGCCTTTGTTGTTGGTATCCAGGGATGCCGACGGCAGCATGCCGATGGAACCGGTGAGCATCGACGCCTGGTCGGACAGAATGTCACCGAACATGTTGTCTGTGACGATCACGTCGAATTGCTTCGGCGCGCGCACCAGCTGCATCGCAGCGTTGTCGACGTACATGTGGCTCAGTTCGACTTCCGGGTAATCCTTGGCCACTTGTTCGACGATTTCACGCCACAGCTGGCTGGAAGCCAGGACGTTGGCTTTGTCCACCGAGCACAGCTTCTTGCTGCGCACCATGGCCATGTCGAAACCGACACGGGCGATGCGGCGGATTTCACTTTCGCTGTACGGCAGGGTGTCGTAGGCCTGACGCTCGCCGTTTTCCAGCGTGCGGGTGCCGCGTGGCGCGCCGAAATAGATGCCGCCGGTCAGTTCGCGAACGATCAGAATGTCCAGGCCGGCAACGATTTCGGGTTTCAGGCTCGAAGCCTCGGCCAGTTGCGGGTACAGGATCGCCGGGCGCAGGTTGCCGAACAGGCCCAGTTGCGCTCGAATCTTCAGCAGGCCGCGCTCAGGGCGAATGTCACGCTCGATGGCGTCCCATTTCGGGCCACCCACGGCGCCCAGCAGCACAGCATCGGCCGCGCGGGCACGGTCCAGGGTTTCGTCAGCCAGTGGCACACCGTGTTTGTCGATGGCTGCGCCGCCGATGACGTCGTGGCTCAGTTCAAAGTCCAGGCTGTACTTTTCGTTGGCCAGCTCCAGCACCTTGACCGCTTCGGCCATGATTTCCGGGCCAATACCGTCACCTGGGAGAATCAGAATCTGCTTGCTCATGCTTTCCTCATGTCATCAGTCGGTGCGCCCGCAGGCGCTCCCGGAAAAAATCTATCGCTCGGCGCTTATCGTTCAGTCATCAGCACAATGACATCTGTACTGAACGAACCATCGGCCTCAATCTCAAAATACTCGCGTACTTCATTGCCCATCGACTGCTGCAACTCGCGGATTGCCGCGCGCATCACCTGGGGTGTGCGCATACGCTCGACCCAGGAGCTGTACTCCAGACGCAGCCGTTGACGCGTGGTGCTGCGAGTGTGCAACCCCGCTTCGCTGACCTGGCGCAACCACTCGCCGGCGGAATAATCGCGCACATGGCTGGTGTCGCGCAGCACCTCAACGCTTTGCAGGTAAGTGTCGAACAACGGACTGCCCGGTGACAACACGTCAATGAACGCCGCCACGCCGCCCGGCTTCAGTACCCGACGAACTTCGCGAAGGGCCAGGCCGAGATCGCTCCAATGGTGCGCCGAATAACGGCTGAAGACGAAATCGAACTCGCCATCGGCAAATGGCAGGTGCTCGGCGGCACCGAGTACGGTGGACACATTGCTCAAGCCACGATCGACAGCTGCACCGGCGACCACGTCAAGCATCTGCTGGGACAAGTCGAAAGCCACGACTTCTTTCACCCGCTCCGCCACATGGAAGCTGACGTGGCCGGCGCCGCAGCCCAGGTCCAGCACCCGGGCATCGCCCTGCCCTGCCAGTTCAGCTTGTAGCAATGCGAATTCGGTGCCTTGAGCGTGAACGGCGCTGCTCAGGTAGGCCGAGGCCTGTTCACCAAATTGCTTTTGGACAACCTGACTGTGCTGGGGGGTGCTGGTCATGGGGACTTCCTTTTGGGGGTGGTCTTGCGGTGTTTATTCGGGCGTCTTCGCGAGCAGGCTCGCTCCTACAGGGGGTTTGTGAATGCCGCAAATCCAATGTGGGGGCGAGCCTGCTCGCGATGGGGCCTGCACTAACTACCGAGAATCAAGCGTCGCGAAACAACCACGGCTGGCTCGCGCGATGCCTGGCCTCAAACGTCGCAATCGCCTCATGGTCCTGCAAGGTCAGGCCGATATCATCCAGACCATTGAGCAGGCAATGCTTGCGGAACGCGTCGATTTCAAAGCTCAACACCTTGCCATCCGGACGGGTCACGGTCTGGGCCTGCAGATCGACCTGCAACTGGTAGCCAGGCGTCGCTTCAACCTGCTGGAACAACTCATCCACTTCAGCGTCGCTCAAGATGATCGGCAACAAGCCGTTCTTGAAGCTGTTGTTGAAGAAGATGTCGGCGTAGCTCGGCGCGATGATGCTGCGGAAACCATATTCTTCAAGCGCCCATGGCGCGTGCTCGCGGCTGGAGCCGCAACCGAAGTTTTCACGGGCCAGCAATACGCTGGCACCTTGGTAACGCTCGGCGTTAAGAACGAAATCCTTGTTCAGCGGACGCTTGGAATTGTCCTGATACGGCTGCCCCACATCCAGATAGCGCCATTCATCGAACAGGTTCGGGCCAAAACCGGTGCGCTTGATCGACTTCAAGAACTGCTTCGGGATGATCTGGTCGGTGTCGACGTTGGCACGATCCAAAGGCGCGACAAGACCAGTGTGCTGGGTAAAAGCTTTCATGCTGCGCTCCTTAGATCAATTCACGGACGTCGACAAAACGACCGTTCACAGCGGCGGCGGCGGCCATGGCCGGGCTGACGAGGTGGGTACGGCCACCGGCACCCTGACGGCCTTCGAAGTTACGGTTTGAGGTCGATGCACAATGCTCGCCCGACTCCAAACGGTCCGGGTTCATCGCCAGGCACATTGAGCAACCGGGTTCACGCCACTCGAAACCGGCGTCGAGGAAAATCTTGTCCAGGCCTTCGGATTCCGCCTGAGCCTTCACCAGACCCGACCCCGGCACCACGATGGCCTGCTTGATGGTCGATGCCACTTTGCGGCCCTTGGCAATGACGGCTGCAGCGCGCAGGTCTTCGATCCGCGAGTTGGTGCAGGAACCGATGAACACGCGATCCAGCTGGATGTCGGTGATCGCCTGATTGGCGGTCAAACCCATGTACTTCAAGGCGCGCTCGATGGAGCCGCGTTTAACCAGGTCCATCTCCTGAGCCGGGTCCGGCACGTTCTGATCGACAGCCAATACCATCTCGGGCGATGTGCCCCAACTGACTTGCGGTTTGATCCGGGTCGCGTCGAGTTCGACGATGGTGTCGAATTTGGCGTCCTTATCGGTCACCAGGTCTTTCCAGGCTTCGACGGCCAAGTCCCATTCCGCGCCCTTCGGGGCAAATGGACGCCCCTTCACGTAGGCCACTGTTTTTTCGTCTGCAGCCACCAGGCCTACGCGAGCGCCCGCCTCGATGGACATGTTGCAGATGGTCATGCGGCCTTCAACGGACAAATCGCGAATCGCGCTACCGGCGAATTCGATGGCATGACCGTTACCGCCAGCGGTACCGATCTTGCCGATGACTGCAAGAACGATGTCCTTGGCGGTCACGCCGAACGGCAGTTTGCCTTCGACCGAGACCAACATATTCTTCATTTTCTGGGCAACCAGGCACTGAGTGGCGAGCACGTGCTCGACCTCGGAAGTGCCGATACCGTGAGCCAAGGCACCGAACGCGCCATGGGTCGAGGTATGGGAGTCGCCGCAGACCACGGTCATGCCCGGCAAGGTCGCGCCCTGCTCCGGGCCGATGACGTGAACGATGCCTTGGCGCACATCATTCATCTTGAATTCGACAATGCCATATTCATCGCAGTTGTCGTCGAGGGTCTGAACCTGCAAACGCGAGACCTGGTCGACAATGGCTTCGATGCCGCCCTTGCGTTCCGGGGTAGTCGGTACGTTGTGGTCCGGGGTCGCGATGTTGGCATCGATGCGCCAAGGCTTGCGCCCGGCCAGGCGCAGGCCTTCAAAGGCTTGCGGCGAGGTCACTTCATGGATGATGTGACGATCGATGTAAATCAGCGCAGAGCCATCGTCGCGCTGTTTAACCAAATGCGAATCCCAGAGCTTGTCGTAGAGCGTTTTGCCGGCCATCAGACGGTTTCCTCATCAGCTTTTCTATGCCAGAGAGAATTTCAATAACCCCTTGGCTTGTGAGGTCGATCCTAGGGGGTTACATTAAATAACTCAAATTCATATTTTTTATGCTTTGGATAACCAACTGGAATACAACTGTGGACCTGGCCAACCTCAACGCTTTTATCGCGATTGCCGAGACCGGGAGCTTCTCCGGCGCTGGCGAACGGCTGCACCTGACCCAGCCGGCCATCAGCAAACGTATCGCCGGGCTTGAACAACAATTGAAGGTACGGCTGTTTGACCGATTGGGCCGAGAAGTGAGCCTGACCGAGGCGGGTCGCGCCTTGCTGCCGCGGGCCTATCAGATTCTGAACGTGCTGGATGACACCCGCCGCGCCCTGACCAACCTCACCGGTGAAGTGACTGGCCGCCTGACCCTGGCCACCAGTCACCATATCGGCCTGCATCGCTTGCCGCCCTTACTACGGGAGTTCACCCGGCGTTACCCACAGGTAGCGCTGGATATTCAGTTCCTCGATTCGGAAGTGGCCTACGAAGAAATTCTCCACGGCCGCGCCGAACTGGCGGTGATTACCCTGGCGCCGGAACCCCATACGCTGGTCAAGGCCACGCCGGTGTGGGACGACCCGCTGGATTTTGTGGTTGCCCCCGAGCATTCGCTGATCAGCAACGGGGCGGTCAGCCTGGCAGATATCGCCCTGCACCCGGCAGTTTTCCCCGGAGGCAACACCTTCACCCACCACATCGTCCAGCGACTGTTCGAAGCTCAGGGCCTGACGCCGAACATCGCCATGAGCACTAATTATCTGGAAACCATCAAAATGATGGTCTCGATCGGTTTGGCCTGGAGCGTATTACCGCGCACCATGCTCGACGATCAGGTTGCGCGAATACCTTTGCCGGGCATACAACTCACTCGCCAGCTAGGCTATATCCTGCACACAGAACGGACACTGTCGAATGCGGCACGGGCCTTTATGGCCCTGCTGGATGCACAAATCGATCTGCCAGGGAAACGAGGCTAAGGTGTGCTACTGCTATTAGAGCCGCGAAACCCTGTGCTTAACGCCCCTTTGCGCCCAAGGCTTGCCAATGCCGAAATCTGTTGATCGTATTCCGCCGATGCCGCATATACAGGCGCTTGACCCGAAACGGTCCGAGCAAAGCTGGGAAAGCGCGCCGCAATTGCTCGCCGCCCTCAACGGTGCACGTTTGGGTGCGTGGTACTGGGACATCGAACGTGGACAGATCAGCTGGTCCCGGGGCACCCAGGCGCTGTTCGGTTTCGATCCCCGGCAACCAATGCCGGCCGATCTGGAATACCTCGATTTGGTGCCCCCGGAGGATCGAGCGAAGACCGTTCGCGCCTTCCACGCCGTGATGGCCGGCGCGCCGCTGGAACAGGCGATGCACCACCGTATCCGTTGGCCCGACGGCAGCCTGCACTGGCTGGAGATCAACGGCAGTCTGCTGCCGGACAAACACGGTCGGCCCAGAATGATCGGCGTGATCCGCGAAATCACCCACCAGCGCCAGCGTGAACAAGCACTGACCAGCTCGGAAAAACGCTTCGCGACGCTGTTTCACCTGTGCCCGAACATGGTGCTACTGACCCGCCAGGAAGATGGCCTGATCTCCGAGGCCAACCAGTATTTCGAAAGCTTGTTCGGCTGGCCGGTGCAGGATGCCATTGGTCGTACCACCCTTGAACTGGGCCTGTGGGTGCACCCGGACCAACGAGAGAAACTGGTCAAGGCCACCAAGGCCAAAGGCGAACTGATCAGCATGGAGGTGCAGTTTCGCGCCAGCAATGGCCAGATTCACGACGGCATCCTCAGCGCGCAAAAGGTCGAGCTCGAGGGCCAGCCTTATCTGCTGAGTACCTTCCTCGATACCACCGAACGCAAAGCCGCCGAACAAGCCCTCAAAGACAGCCAGGAGCGTCTCGACCTGGCCCTGGATTCGGCGCAACTCGGCACTTGGGACTGGCACATTCCCAGCGGCATGCTTTACGGTTCGGCACGCGCGGCCCAGTTGCACGGACTGGAGGCCAAACCCTTCCATGAATCCTTCGACGAGTTTTTCGAAGGCGTGCCCGTCGAAGAACGCGGCACCATGCGCGACGCCTACCGCAGCCTGCGCGAGGGCCCGGCCGGCAACTATCAACTGACCTACCGCGTGCAGTTGCCGGACGGCAGTTCGTGCTACCTGGAAAGCCGTGCCCGCCTCTATCGCGATGAAAAAGGCCTCCCGCTGCGCATGGCGGGCACCTTGCTTGACATCACCGATCAGGTAGAACGCGAAGAGCGACTGGTGGCGTCAGAAGAGAAGTTCGCCACGCTGTTCCAGGTCAGTCCGGACCCGATCTGCGTGACTCGCCAGGACTCAGGCCAGTTTATCGAGATCAATTCCAGCTTCACGCAAACGTTCGGCTGGAGCGCCACCGACGTGATTGGCCATAGTGCCGATGAAATCGGTCTGTGGGATACCTCGGCGGAAAGCCTGCAACGGATCGAACAAGTCATCCGCGAACAGGGCCTGAGTAATGTCGCGATCCAGGCTCGGCACAAAGACGGACAGTCCCTGACCTGCGTGATTTCGAGCCGTCAGATCAGCGTCGGCGACCAACCGTGCATCGTCACCACCTTGCGCGACATCACCCAACAGCAACGTTCGGAAGCGGCGCTCAAGGCCAGCGAAGAGAAGTTCGCCAAGGCGTTCCACTCCAGCCCTGACGCGATCACCATCACCGAGCGCGACACCGGGCGTTATCTGGAGGTCAATGACGGCTTCTGCCGCCTGACGGGTTACCGCGCCGATGAAGTCATTGGCCGTACGGTGTACCAGGTCGGCATCTGGGCCGAAGAGAAACAACGCTCGGCGCTGCTGGCCGAGCTACAGATCAAGGGCCGGGTGCATCATCTGGAAATGCTCGGGCGCAATAAACGCGGTGACATCCTGACCGTTGAAGTCTCGGTTGAACCCATCACTCTGAATGAAACGGCTTGCCTGCTGCTGACCGCACGAGACGTCAGCCTGCTGAAAAACGCCGAGGCGCAGATCCGCCACCTTGCCTATCACGACCCACTGACCAACCTGCCCAACCGCGCACTCCTGATGGATCGCCTGAGCCAGCAGATCGCCCTGCTCAAGCGCCACAACCTGCGTGGCGCCTTGCTGTTTCTCGATCTCGATCACTTCAAGCACATCAATGATTCGCTGGGTCATCCGGTTGGCGATACCGTACTGAAAATCATCACCGCGCGGCTTGAGGCCAGCGTGCGCATGGAAGACACCGTGGCGCGGCTGGGCGGTGATGAGTTCGTCGTACTGCTGAGTGGCCTGGAAGGTTCGCGCAACGAAGTCAGCGCAAAGGTTCGGGAATTGGCGGACACCTTGCGCGAACTGCTGTCTGAGCCGATGTTCCTGGATGGGCAACGCCTGCAAGTGACGCCGAGCATCGGCATTGCGCTGATTCCCGATCACGGCTCCACGCCCACCGACCTGCTCAAACGCGCCGATATCGCCCTCTACCGGGCCAAGGATTCGGGTCGCAATACCACGCAGATGTACCACAACACCATGCAGAAGGCCGCCAGCGAACGCCTGCGCATGGAAACCGACCTGCGCCTGGCGCTTTCACGGGGCGAGTTTCGCGTGCATTACCAACCTCAGGTGGATGCCCGTAACAATCGCATCGTCGGCGCCGAAGCGCTGGTGCGCTGGAACCATCCGGAGCTCGGCGCACAATCGCCGACTGAGTTCATCAAGGTTCTGGAAGACAGCGGGCTGATTCTGGAGGTCGGCACCTGGATCGTCGATGAAGTCTGCGGGGCGTTCAAACAATTGATGATGCAGGGTTTGATAGACCCACTCAACTTCAGCCTGTGCGTCAACATCAGCCCACGACAGTTCCGTCAGAACGACTTCGTCGAACGCATCGAACACAGCCTCGCCAGCCACGGCCTTCCCTGCTCGTTGCTGAAACTGGAAATCACCGAAGGCATCGTCATCCAGAACCTGGAAGACACCATCAACAAAATGCGCCGGCTGAAAAAACTCGGTGTGAGCTTTGCCATGGACGACTTCGGCACCGGTTATTCCTCGCTGACCTACCTCAAGCGCCTGCCGGTCGATACGTTGAAAATCGATCAGTCGTTCATCCGCGATGCCACCACCGACCCTAACGATGCAGAGATCATCCGCGCCATCGTCGCCATGGCTCGCAGTCTGGAATTGAAAGTGATCGCCGAAGGTGTTGAGACGCCTGAGCAGCTTGAGTTTTTGCTGGGGCTGGGCTGCCATTTTTACCAAGGGTATTTACACAGTCAGCCGCTGCCGGTGGCGGAGTTTCTGAAACTCCTGAAATAACACGTCCTGTGTAGGAGCGAGCTCGCTCGCGATGGACTCAAGAGCGGCGCGTCTATTCAAAAAATACGCGTTATCGTTAACGTCCTTCGCGAGCGAGCTCGCTCCTACAAAGGGCAAGGGGTACAAAAAAAGGGCGCCAATGGCGCCCTTTTTTACTGCTCTGCCTTAGTGCTGCAGAGCCGGTTTCTGCGTCCCGGTGATCGGGATGCGTTTGGCTTTCGCCTCTTCCGGAACCACACGCAGCAGGTCGATGCTCAACAGACCGTTGCGCAGGTCGGCGGCCTTGATCTCGATGTGATCGGCCAGGCGGAACGACAGTTTGAACGCACGCTGGGCGATGCCTTGATGCAGGAAAGTCACGCCTTCAGTCGCGTCGCGTTTACCGCCACTGATGGTCAGCACGCCCTTCTCGACCTGCAGCTCCAGGTCTTCTTCCTGGAAACCGGCCGCCGCTACGACGATACGGTATTGATCTTCGCCGTGCTTTTCGACGTTGTAAGGTGGGTAGGTGCTGCCTGGTTCGTTGCGCAGGGCGGTTTCGAACAGGTCGTTGAAACGGTCGAAGCCTACCGAGGAACGGAACAGTGGGGCCAGGGAAAATGCAGTACTCATGGTTCAAATCTCCTGAAAACAATCAGCAAGTTTTTTGTCTCCGCGACCCGAATTCGGCATCGCGTAATCCTTAGATAGGGACCGCCGATTACTTTTCAAGAGATTATTTGCAGATTTTTTCAGGCCGCTTCGGATACCTGCAGACCCAGTAACCGCGAGACATGATCCAGTTCTGTTTCACGGCGCAGCACCGTAAACAGCTCGACCGCTTCGGGATAATTACGGGTCAGCATTGCCAGCCATTGCTTCAAGCGACCCGGCGATTGGCGTGGCGTCATTTGCGCCTTGGCTTGCAGCCAGAAGTCCTGAATCAGCGGCAACAACTCGGCCCAGCTCATTTCAACAACCTCCTCACCGGCCCGCGCCGCTGCGATTTGCCGCGCCAGGTCCGGACGCGAGACAAGACCGCGACCGAGCATGATGTCTTCCACGCCGCTGATTTCGCGGCAACGGCGCCAGTCTTCGACGCTCCAGATGTCGCCATTGGCGAACACCGGCACCTTGACCACATCCTGCACCCGGGGAATCCATTCCCAATGGGCTGGCGGCTTGTAGCCATCAGTCTTGGTTCGCGCATGCACCACAATGTGCGCAGCGCCGCCTTCGGCCAGGGCCGTGGCGCACACCAGCGCACCGTCCGGGCTGTCGAAACCCAGGCGCATCTTGGCGGTAACTGGAATGTGCGCAGGAACGGCGCGACGGACATGCTCGACAATCTGGTTCAGCAGCTCAGGCTCTTTGAGCAGCACTGCACCGCCACGGGACTTGTTCACGGTCTTGGCCGGGCAGCCGAAGTTCAGGTCGATCACCTCGGAGCCCAATTCGCAAGCGAGCGCGGCATTTTCCGCCAGGCACACCGGATCGGAGCCAAGCAGCTGCACTCGCAGCGGCACGCCTGCGGCTGTGCGCGCACCGTTCAGCAATTCAGGACCGAACTTGTGGAAATAGGCAGGCGTGAGCAGTTGGTCGTTGATCCGGACGAACTCGGTCACGCACCAATCGATACCGCCCACACGGGTCAGCACGTCCCGCAGGATGTTGTCGACCAACCCCTCCATGGGTGCCAAAGCAATTTGCATGAAAAACACACTCGACGAAAAACGTGCGGCAGTTTACTGGATTGCGCGGAAAATCGCAGATCCCTTGCAGGAGCGAGCTTGCTCGCGATGATGTGTCAGCTGCATTGATGTCGACTGACACTCCATCGCGAGCAAGCTCGCTCCTACATTGATTAGATTTTGGTTGTATCCAACATCTGCAGTGCCGGGCCATACCCCTCGATGAATTCGGCCGGCATGCGCTTGGGTTTGCCGGTGGACAGCTCGATGCAGACGAAGGTGGTTTGCGCACGCAACAACGTGGTGTTGTCGCTCGGGCGCTTCAACTGGAAGTGACGGGTCATTTTCAGGCGCTGGTCCCAATCGACGATCCAGGTCGCCAATTGCAGCTCGTCGCCTTCATACGCGGCGGCCACGTAATCGATCTCGTGCCGTACCACCGCCATCGCCCGGTCCAGCCGGCGATATTCGACCAGGTCCAGACCAAGCCGTTGCGAGTGGCGCCAGGCGCAACGTTCGAGCCAGGTCACATACACCGCGTTATTCGCGTGACCCAGCCCGTCGATGTCCTCGGCGCCTACTTCCAGATCAATGATAAATGGCGTTGCCCGATCCCAGCCCATGCCCCACTCCCGGTCAGATAAATTCGACCGGGGCAGTGTAACGGATGCTCAGGCCGATTGGCGCGATTGCAGGCTGCGACCGGCCAGCAGTGATAGCACGCCATCAATCACCCGAGGGTCGGCGAGCACCCGCTGATGACCACCTTCTTCCAGGCGCAACAGGCGGCTGTCGAACCAGGATTCGTGGATCAACCGGGACTCATTGACCGGAACGTAGCCGTCATCTTCGGCATGGACGATCAGCCCCGGCATGTCGAGCTGATAGTGCGCAACGTCCAGCGTCGCGGCGCGCATGCCGACGTCTTTCTCGACCTGACGAATGAATGCCGAACGAGCTTTCGGCGGCAGCCGCACATGGCGGGCGAAACCGCGCAGCACACCGAGAATTCGCGCCGGCGCAGCGATTGTTACCAGGGTTTCGGTGCGCAAGCCCAGCTGGACCGCAAGCATGGCACTGGCGCCGCCCATGGAGTGACCGATGACGGCTTGCAGCGGCGGCAACTCGGCGGCGGCCTCAAGCATCGCTCGGGCGAACAGCACCACATTTGCCTCGCGGCCAGGAGAACGACCATGAGCCGGCCCGTCCAGAGCAACCACGGTGTAACCGGCATCGATCAGCGCGGTGATGAGGCTGGCAAATTGCGTCGGCCGACCTTCCCAGCCATGCATCAGCAATACCGCCGGGCCTTGCCCCCAGCGCAACGCCGAGAGCCCGAAGCGTAAAGTGATTCGTTCGGACGTTGCCAGCAGCGGCAATTCCCAATCACGCGGCGGCAGTTCCCGCGGCGTCATGAACGCCAGTCGCATTTTGCTCGCGACCAATGTCGGTGCAAACCAGCCTAAGGTGCCATTAATGCCACGAACCCACTTCAAGGTGCTCATCGCTCTCACTCCTCAGGCCATTGCCTTCAGGTCATAGCACCGCCGATTTGGCGGCACGCAGCAATCGATCGGACAACTCTCCTGGCCCCAGCGCCCGTGCCAGAGCCAGACCACCGACCATCAAGGCCATGTCGGCCAAGGCTTTGTCGGTGTCTTCCGGGCTGGCCGCCAACTGCGCGACCATCAACTCCACGTGCTCATTCAATGCCACACGAAACTCGTCCGGCAGACGACCCAACTCCCCGACAGACGCCGGGATGGGGCACGCTGACTCAGAGGAGTCACGGTGCTTGCGCGACAGATAGAACGCAGCGACGAGAGCGCGACGCTCTTCACCGGTCAACTCGGCATCCATGTCGGCGATCGAGCCACGACGCTGACCCAGCAGTTGCTTGAACGCTTCCAACATCATCGCGTCCTTACTGTCGAAGTGCGCATAGAAGCCGCCGACGGTCAGGCCAGCTGCGCCCATCACTTCGCCCACGCTCGGTTCGGCCGGGCCGCGCTGAATCAGTGCAGCGCTGGCAGCCTTGAGGATGCGTTCGCGGGTTTGAGCTTTTTTATCGTTCATCGTTGCCTCCGAATATTACGACTAGAATATTATTCGCATAATAATTTTCTGCAAGTCGTGAATGTGACCGCTGGTCTGAAGAACAGTTTGAAAGAGGGGGGGTTGGCCAAACGCCAGACAAACAAAAGGGCCATTCAATAATTGAATGACCCTTATAAAATCCCGCAGAGCGGGTAATCGTGGCGTCCCCTAGGGGACTCGAACCCCTGTTACCGCCGTGAAAGGGCGGTGTCCTAGGCCACTAGACGAAGGGGACGCAAAACCTTCTATACAACTGATCAGTGCTGAGAGCTGATCGATTCAAGGCCGGTGTGGCCAGACCTTGAACTGTAAAATTGGTGGAGCTAGACGGGATCGAACCGTCGACCTCTTGCATGCCATGCAAGCGCTCTCCCAGCTGAGCTATAGCCCCGGATTTTTCGCCTCGCGGCGGAGCGACGTCTTGCAACATCGCTTCTGTAAAACTGGCGTCCCCTAGGGGACTCGAACCCCTGTTACCGCCGTGAAAGGGCGGTGTCCTAGGCCACTAGACGAAGGGGACGCAAACCCTTCTATACAACTGATCAACGCTGAGTGTTGATCGCTTCAAGACCGGTGTGGCCAGGCCTTGAAGTGTAAATTGGTGGAGCTAGACGGGATCGAACCGTCGACCTCTTGCATGCCATGCAAGCGCTCTCCCAGCTGAGCTATAGCCCCTCATCGCTGAGGACGGGGCGAATCTTAATGGCGCATCGGTAAGCTGTCAAACTTATTTTCAACAATTTTCAAAATTTTTTGTCGCCATAACAATCACTTACCGCCCTCCCCCGTAAATTCGGGGTGTATCCGTTCCTGTAGCAGCTGCCGCAGGCTGCGTTCGAGTGCGTAGCGCTCGCTCCAACGGACGCCTTACCCTTTCAGGCAGATTGGGTAATTGCCCTAAAGGGCTGCTTCGCAGCCCAACGCAGCCTACGGCATCTGCTACAAGAGATCGGCGTGGATCAGGCGATGTTGCCCAGGAGTTTTTCCCACTCCTTGTTTTCCTTCTTCGACACACCGCCCAGCAGGTCGATGGCCTGGCGCAGGCGGAAACGGGTCAGGTCCGGACCGAGGATTTCCATCGCATCAAGCACCGACACCGAACTGGCCTGGCCAGTGATCGCAGCGAACATCAGCGGCATGGCGTCACGCAACTTCAGTTCCAGGGACTCGACTACCGCCTGAATCGTCGCAGTAATGCTGTCCTTCTCCCACTGACGCAGGCTTTCGAGCTTCCACAGGATCAACTGCATCAACTGACGAACCTGGTCGCCCGACAGTTTTTTCGATTCAAACAGCTTGGCATCCGGGTTCACACCACCGGCGAAGAAGAATCCGGCCAGCGGTGCAACCTGACTGAAGGTTTCAACCCGACCCTGTACGTGCGGTGCGATCTTCATCATGTACTCAGGGTTCAGCGCCCACGTCTGCAAGCGAGAGGCGAACTCTTCCACCGGCAGATCACGCAGCCACTGGCCGTTGAGCCACGACAGCTTCTCGATGTCGAAAATCGGCCCGCCGAGGGAGACACGGCTCAGGTCGAAATTGTCGACCATTTCCTGCAGTGAAAATTTCTCACGCTCGTCCGGCATCGACCAGCCCATGCGCCCCAGGTAGTTGAGCATCGCTTCCGGCATGAAACCCATGCGTTCATAGAACGTCACCGAGGTCGGGTTCTTGCGCTTGGACAGCTTGCTCTTGTCCGGATTACGCAGCAGCGGCATGTAGCACAGCTCAGGCTGCTCCCAACCGAAGTACTCGTAAAGCAGGATCAGTTTCGGTGCCGAAGGCAGCCACTCCTCACCGCGCAATACGTGGGTGATGCCCATCAAGTGGTCATCGACCACGTTGGCCAGGAAGTACGTCGGCAGGCCGTCGGTCTTCATCAACACTTGCATGTCCATGCGATCCCACGGGATCTCAACGTCGCCACGCAGCATGTCAGGCACCACGCAAACACCTTCGCTCGGCACTTTCATGCGGATGACGTGCGGCTCGCCAGCGGCCAGACGACGATCAACTTCTTCTTTCGACAGCAGCAGCGCACGACCGTCGTAACGCGGGGTTTCGCCGCGAGCCATTTGCTCGGCGCGCATTTGGTCGAGTTCTTCGGCAGTGCAGAAACACGGGAACGCATGGCCCATTTCTACCAGCTGCTGGCAGTATTTCTGATAGATGTCGCCGCGCTCGCTTTGACGGTAAGGACCGTGCGGGCCACCGACGTCGGGGCCTTCGCTCCAGTCGATACCCAACCAGCGCAAGGCGTCGAAAATCTGCTGTTCAGACTCGCGGGTCGAACGCAATTGGTCGGTGTCTTCAATCCGCAGGATGAACTCACCGCCATGCTGCTTGGCAAAGCAATAGTTGAACAAAGCGATGTAAGCGGTACCTACGTGGGGGTCCCCGGTAGGCGATGGCGCGATGCGAGTGCGGACGGTGGTCATGGCAAGTCTCGAAATGAAGATAAAACAAAGGGCGAATGGTAACAGGCGATGCCCGCCCGGCTCCAGTGAACAGGGCATTTAAGCCAAGGTTGCGCCTACAACGCCTGTATGCGGCGGTGAATGGCCGAATATCAGCCAATGGCATTTACCGCTTATCGGCTGTATGCCAGATTCGCCTGCTGATAACTTTCCTTGCACTTTCTCGACTACAGTCTGCCCCATGCCTGCCCAACTCAAGCGTCGCCTGTTTATTTTCCTGTTGATCGTCCTGCTGATTGGCGGGGGCTTTTTTGCCCAGTGGTTCTTCAAGGGGCGGTTTTATGAAAGCACTGACAATGCTTATGTCCAGGGCGAGATCACCCGCGTGTCGAGTCAGTTGGGCGCACGCATCGAACAGGTGATGGTGCAGGACAACCAGCACGTCGAGAAAGGCCAGTTGCTGATCAAGCTCGAAGGCGATGACTTCCATCTCGCCGTCGACCGCGCCAACGCCACCCTCGCGACTCGTCAGGCCGAACGCCTTCAAGCCCAGAGCAAACTGACCCAGCAAGCCAGCCTGATCGCCGCCAGCGATGCGCAAGTGGCCTCCAGCCAGGCCAGCCTCGGCCGCTCGCAGATCGACTTGTCCCGCGCGCAAACCCTGCGCAAACCCGGTTACGTCTCGGAAGAGCGAGTCACCACCCTCTCCGCCGACAATCACATTGCCCGCTCTCAAGTGACCAAGGCCCAGGCGGACGCGCAAAGTCAGCGCCAGCAAGTCAACGCCCTGAGTGCCGAGATCAAACGCCTCGACGCCATGATCGCCAACGCGAAAACCGATCTGGCCCAGGCTGAACTGAACCTTACTCGCAGCGAAATCCACGCCCCCATCAGCGGCCTGATCGGTCAGCGCGCCGCCCGCGAAGGCCAATACGTACAGGCCGGCGCCTATTTGATGTCGATCGTTCCGGATCAGGACATCTGGGTTCAGGCAAATTTCAAGGAAACCCAGATTGGCCACATGCAGCCCGGCCAGAAAGCCGAGCTGACCTTTGACGCCTACAGCGACACGCCGATCGACGCGCGGGTCGACAGCCTGTTCGCCGCATCAGGTGCGCAGTTCAGCCTCTTGCCGCCGGACAATGCCACCGGCAACTTCACCAAAGTCGTACAAAGAATTCCGGTAAAGCTGACCTTCGCCGCGGACAATCCGCTGCACGGCAAAATCCGTCCGGGCATGTCGGTCACCGCGAAAGTGAACGTCAAAGACGCCCCTGACGATGGCCGGTGATCAACTGATCCGCCCGGTCGGCGAGCCGACCCGGCGGGACTGGATTGCCGTGATGAGTGTGATGCTCGGCGCATTCATGGCAGTGCTCGACATCCAGATCACCAATTCTTCGCTCAAGGACATTCAGGGCGCACTGTCAGCAACACTGGAAGAAGGCTCGTGGATTTCCACGTCTTATCTGGTCGCGGAAATCATCATGATTCCGCTGACGGCATGGCTGGTCCAGTTGCTTTCGGCACGACGCTTGGCGGTATGGGTGTCGCTCGGGTTTCTCGCGGCCTCCCTGCTCTGCTCCATGGCGTGGAGCCTGGAGAGCATGATTGTTTTCCGCGCCCTGCAGGGCTTCACCGGGGGCGCACTCATCCCGCTGGCGTTCACGCTGACGCTGATCAAACTCCCCGAGCACCATCGCGCCAAGGGCATGGCGATGTTTGCCATGACCGCGACGTTCGCGCCCTCCATCGGCCCGACCCTCGGCGGCTGGCTGACGGAAAACTGGGGCTGGCAATACATCTTCTACATCAACGTGCCGCCCGGCCTGATCATGATCGCCGGCCTGATGTATGGCCTGGAGAAGAAAGAAGCGCACTGGGAGTTACTGAAAAGCACCGACTACATGGGCATTCTCACCCTGGGCGTGGGCCTCGGCTGTTTACAGGTGTTCCTCGAGGAAGGCCATCGCAAGGACTGGCTGGAGTCGAACCTGATCGTGACCTTGGGCAGCATCGCGCTGATCAGCCTCATCACCTTTGTGATCGTGCAGTTCTCCAAGCCTAATCCGCTGATCAATCTGGGGATCCTGGGCAATCGCAACTTCGGCTTATCGAGCATTTCCAGTCTCGGGATGGGGGTCGGGCTGTACGGCTCGATCTATCTGTTACCGTTGTACCTGGCGCAGATCCAGAACTACAACGCCCTGCAGATCGGCGAAGTGATCATGTGGATGGGCGTGCCACAGCTGTTTTTGATTCCGCTGGTGCCGAAGTTGATGAAGGTAGTCTCGCCGAAATGGCTGTGCGCGCTGGGCTTCGGGCTGTTCGGGCTGGCAAGTTTTTCTTCGGGGGTGCTGAACCCGGACTTCGCCGGGCCACAGTTCAATCAGATCCAGCTCGTCCGGGCGCTGGGCCAGCCGCTGATCATGGTGACCATCTCGCTGATTGCCACGGCGTATATCCTGCCGCAGGACGCGGGGTCGGCATCGAGCCTGTTCAACATCCTGCGAAACCTCGGTGGCGCCATTGGCATCGCCCTCCTCGCCACGTTACTGGATGCGCGGACCAAGACCTACTTTGATTATTTGCGCGAATCCATCGTGCCCGGCAACTCGCAAGTGGCCGAGAGGATGGCGTCGCTGACGGATCAATTGGGCAGCGAGACGGCGGCGCTGGGCAAGCTCAGCGAGATTGCGCATCAGCAAGCATCGATCATGGCGTACAACGATGCGTTTCATTTTGTCGGGATTGCGCTGGGGATCAGCATGATTGCGGTGTTGTTGACCAAGAAGTTGCCGGCGGGGTTGAAAGCAGGGGAAGTACATTGAGACCGGCGCAGTACCTGTAGGAGCGAGCTCGCTCGCGAAAAACCCGAGAGCCCCGAGGGGCGTCAGGTTTGACGCGTTATCGTTGACGACCATCGCGAGCAAGCTCGCTCCTACACAGCGATCAACCGCTCCCGAAGCTTGGTGATCTCATCGCGCATTTGCGCTGCCGCTTCGAATTCCAGGTCGCGGGCGAGCTGGTACATCTTCTCTTCCAGCGCTTTGATGCGCTTGGCGACTTCCCCCGGTGAGCGCAGTTCGGCCTCGTACCTGGCGCTTTCCTCGGCAGCCTTGGCCATGCCCTTGCGCTTCTTGCTGCGCGAGCCTGGCACGGTAGCGCCTTCCATGATGTCGGCGACATCCTTGAACACACCCTTGGGCGTAATGCCGTTGGCCAGGTTGAACGCGATTTGCTTGTCGCGACGACGCTCGGTTTCGCCAATTGCCCGCTCCATGGAACCGGTGATGCGATCCGCATAAAGAATCGCCCGGCCATTGAGGTTGCGCGCCGCCCGGCCGATGGTCTGGATCAGCGAGCGCTCGGAACGCAGGAAGCCTTCCTTGTCCGCATCGAGAATCGCAACCAGGGACACTTCCGGCATGTCCAGGCCTTCACGCAGCAAGTTGATCCCCACCAGTACATCGAAAGTGCCCAGACGCAGATCGCGAATGATTTCGACCCGCTCGACCGTATCGATGTCCGAGTGCAGATAACGCACACGTACGCCATGGTCGGCCAGGTAATCGGTCAAGTCTTCGGACATACGCTTGGTCAGCGTGGTCACCAGCACCCGCTCTTCCAGCGCCACGCGCTTGCCGATTTCCGAGAGCAGATCATCGACCTGAGTCAGCGCCGGGCGAATTTCAATTTGCGGGTCTACCAGGCCCGTCGGGCGCACCAATTGCTCGACGACGCGACCGGCGTGTTCCGCCTCGTAATTGCCTGGCGTGGCCGAGACAAAAATCGTCTGCGGGCTGATGTTTTCGAACTCGTCGAAGCGCATTGGCCGGTTATCCAGCGCGGACGGCAGACGGAAGCCGTACTCCACCAGCGTTTCTTTACGCGAGCGGTCGCCCTTATACATGGCGCCGACCTGCGGCACGCTGACGTGAGACTCGTCGATCACCAGCAAGGCGTCGGCCGGCAGGTAGTCGAACAAGGTCGGCGGCGCCTCACCGGACGCACGGCCGGACAGGTAGCGCGAGTAGTTTTCGATACCGTTGCAGTAGCCCAGTTCGAGAATCATCTCCAGGTCGAAACGGGTGCGTTGCTCCAGGCGCTGGGCCTCAACCAGTTTATTGTTGGAGCGCAAGTATTCCAGGCGCTCCTGCAACTCGACCTTGATCCCTTCGATGGCACCCAGCAGGGTTTCTCGCGGGGTCACGTAGTGGCTTTTCGGATAGAACGTGAAGCGCGGCAGCTTGCGGATCACCTCGCCGGTCAACGGATCGAAGGCTGACAGGCTCTCGACTTCGTCATCGAACAGCTCAATGCGGATCGCTTCAAAATCGGATTCCGCCGGGTGGATATCAATCACATCGCCGCGCACGCGGAAGGTCGCACGGGCGAAATCCATATCGTTGCGTGTGTATTGCAAGTCGGCAAGACGACGCAGCAAAGCACGCTGGTCGAGTTTGTCGCCGCGATCCACGTGCAACACCATCTTCAAATAGGTTTCCGGGCTACCCAAACCGTAGATGCACGACACCGTGGTAACGATGATGGCGTCCTTGCGCTCCAGCAACGCTTTAGTCGCGGACAGACGCATCTGCTCGATGTGGTCGTTGATCGAGGCATCTTTCTCGATGAACGTGTCCGAGGACGGCACGTAGGCCTCGGGCTGGTAGTAGTCGTAGTAGGAAACGAAGTACTCAACGGCGTTGTTCGGGAAGAACGCCTTGAATTCGCCATACAACTGCGCGGCCAGCGTCTTGTTCGGCGCCAGCACCAGGGTCGGACGCTGCACCTGGGCGATCACGTTGGCGATGCTGAAGGTCTTGCCCGAGCCGGTCACACCGAGCAACGTCTGGTGCGCCAGCCCGGCTTCGATACCCTCGACCATCAGGCGGATGGCTTCCGGCTGATCGCCGGCGGGCTCGAAGCGGGTGACTAGCTGGAATTCAGACATGAACTACCTCTGGATCGCGCCAGCCTGGTCAAACCGGACAGGAACGAGAAAGACCGCAAACGACCGACGTCGCCCGAGGAAAAAACTGGATTGTGCTCAATGTGGCGCCGATTGCTGTCGCTTTCAAGGCAAACGTCCTACATCGCGTAAAGACTTCGACGTCGCCAATCGACTAACGGTCGAAAAATAATCGGAAAAACTTACTGTAAAAGCGGAATCGTCTGTCGCCATCAATCGCAGATGACCTCTATACTAGCTCCCCGTTTGTGCACCGCTCTAGTGCATTCGGCTGGAGCGCGACACGTCCCTCCACTCTCCATTCAGAGCTGCCGCAAAAATGAGCCTGTTCTCCGCTGTCGAAATGGCCCCACGCGACCCTATCCTGGGCGTCAACGAAGCATTCAATGCTGATACCCGTGCCAACAAGGTCAACCTGGGGGTCGGTGTTTACTGCAACGAGGAGGGGCGTATTCCACTCCTTCGCGCCGTTGTCGAAGCCGAGACGATTCGCGCCGCTCAACACGCTTCCCGTGGCTACCTGCCAATCGACGGCATCGCGGCCTACGACCAGGCCGTACAGAAACTGCTGTTCGGCAAAGACTCGCCGCTGATTGCTGCCGGCCGCGTCATCACCACCCAAGCCGTTGGCGGTACTGGCGCACTGAAAACAGGTGCTGACTTCCTCAAGCGACTGCTGCCAAACGCCGTCGTTGCGATCAGCGACCCGAGCTGGGAAAACCACCGCGCGCTGTTCGAAGCCGCCGGTTTCCCGGTGCAGAACTACCGTTACTATGACGCCGCGACCCACGACGTCAACCGCGCCGGCCTGCTGGAAGACCTGAACGCACTGCCGTCCAACTCGATCGTTGTGCTGCACGCCTGCTGCCACAACCCGACCGGCGTGGACCTGAGCCCGGCAGACTGGAAAAACGTGTTGGACGTCGTGAAAGCGAAGGGTCACGTGCCGTTCCTCGATATGGCCTACCAGGGCTTTGGCAATGGCATCGACGAAGACGCCGCTGCCGTGCGTCTGTTCGCTGAATCGGGCCTGCCTTTCTTCGTTTCCAGCTCGTTCTCTAAATCCTTCTCGCTGTACGGCGAGCGCGTTGGCGCCCTGTCGATCGTCAGCGAATCGAAAGAGGAAAGCGCGCGCGTCCTGTCGCAAGTCAAACGTGTGATCCGCACCAACTATTCCAACCCGCCCACCCACGGTGCGACTATCGTCGCCGCGGTACTGAACAGCCCGGAACTGCGCGCCCAGTGGGAAGAAGAACTGGCCGAAATGCGCTTGCGGATTCGCGGCATGCGCATCCAGATGGTCGACCTGCTGGCGAAAAACGCGCCCCAGCACGACTTCAGCTTCGTTGGTCGCCAGTGCGGCATGTTCTCCTACTCCGGCCTGACGGTTGAGCAAGTGACCCGCCTGCGCAACGAGTTCGGCATCTACGCCCTGGACACTGGCCGCATCTGCGTGGCTGCGTTGAACCAGAGCAACATTGATGTCGTGACCAACGCCATCGTTCAGGTGATCTGAGTCTCACGCGATACGAAAAACGGGAAGCCTTTGGGCTTCCCGTTTTTTATTTGCCTCAGATAATTCTCAACGCAACGACCGAGCGCTCTAGACTGCACACATATCCAAAAATGTGGGAGCGAGCCTGCTCGCGAAGGCGGCGGCACATTTAGCATCAATGTGACAGATAGACCGTTTTCGCGAGCAGGCTCGCTCCCACAGGTTTTGTGTACACCCGAGATTTCTTACGAGAACCCACATGAAAAACGATGACCTACGCGCCGACCGCGATGAGCAGGACCATTTCGTGCCCCGCACACCGGCCAAACGCGGTAACAACCTTGTGCTGCAAGTGGCGGCGGGCGTGTTCCTCGGCGGCCTGGCCTTGTGGCTGGTGCAACTGGGCGCAACGATGTTGTACGCCAAACTGATGCTCGCCACGGTGACGTTCGGCGGTTAAGCCAGTTCGGTCGCACGCTGGCTGGCAGCGTCGTCATAGGCGACATACAGCGATTCAGCCACCTGACTCTTGATCGCCTTGGTGCTTTCAAGACCGAGGACAAAACCTTCGGCCTTACCGCCCGCGCGGTTCAATTCGTCAGCGGTACTGGCTTGAGTGATGGCGTCGAACAGTTTCTCGGCGTGCGGGCCGACGCCCTTGGGCAGACTGATTTGTGCGATGCTCATGCGAACACCCCGTTGTGTTGAGGTGTGAGAGCTGGGTGATTCATGGCGCATACCTTTTCGGCGAATGGCCGGCAGCGCGTGTCACCACTTCCGGGCGGCCATGGTAGACCTCTGAGGCGATTCTGGTAACCGCCAATCACCGATAAACCACCGTCCGTCACTGCCAATCCGTCAAATTACCAACAGATGCTTGACTTCTCTTTTTGAATCAGTAACATACACGCCATTCCGCGATAGCTCAGTTGGTAGAGCAAGTGACTGTTAATCACTGGGTCCCTGGTTCGAGTCCAGGTCGTGGAGCCAGACAGAAGTACCGAAAAAGCCCCTGAATCGAAAGGTTCAGGGGCTTTTTTGTGGCTGTTTGTAGGAGCGAGCTTGCTCGCGATGGACTCAACAGTGACGCGTTTAATCAGAAAACACGCGTTACCGTTAACGTCTATCGCGAGCAAGCTCGCTCCTACGGCGACTTAAATGCGCGCAGGGCGCTTTTTTACTCAGACATGCTCACCGCTTTTCGCATGCACCACGTGCAGCTCTCCATGCCCATGGTCCACCTCCGCCACCGGAACTTCCTTCCCGTCGCAGTCATGCAGCTTGCCTTCGCTGAAGTAATCCCCTTCGCGCAATGCTGCCAGATCCTGATAGCGCAGAACCCGCTCAGTACCCGCCGCGAACACCGACTGTTGATCGGAATTGCCGGCAGTGAGGTGGTTGAACGTCAGGTTCAGCACGATGGCCATGATCGCCGAGGAGCTGATGCCCGAGTGGAAGATCGTCGCAAACCAGCTGGGAAAGTGGTCGTAGAAGCTCGGCGCGGCAATCGGAATCATGCCAAAACCGATGGAGGTGGCGACAATGATCAGATTGACGTTGTTGCGGTAGTCGACCTTGGACAGCGTACGGATACCGCTGGCCGCCACGGTGCCAAACAACACGATACCGGCGCCGCCCAGTACGGAGGTCGGTACGGCGGCGATGACTCGGCCCATAAAGGGCAGCAAGCCGAGGATCACCAGGAACAGTCCACCGGTCGCCACCACAAAGCGGCTCTTGATGCCGGTCACCGCCACCAGCCCGACGTTCTGGGCGAAGGCGCTTTGGGTGAAGGAGCCAAAAATCGGCGCGATCATGCTCGACAGCATGTCGGCGCGCAGACCATTACCCAGGCGTTTGGAGTCCACTTTGGTGCCGATGATTTCACCGACCGCGAGGATGTCGGCCGACGTTTCCACCAAAGTCACCATAACCACGATGCACATCGACAGGATGGCGGCGAAGTGGAAGGTCGGTATGCCGAAGTGGAACGGCGTAGGGAAACCGAACATCGGGCCTTGGGTGACGGACGAAAAGTCCGCCATGCCGAGGAACACCGCAATCACCGTACCGATGACCATTGCTAGCAAAATCGACAAACGGGAGATGGTCGCGCTGCCGACCTTGCTGAGTAGCAACACCAACACCAGCGTCAGTGCCGCCAGACCGATATTCGACATACTGCCGAAGTCCGGGGCATGACTGTTGCCGCCCATGGCCCAGCGTGCGGCCACCGGCATCAGCGTCAGGCCGATGGTGGTGATGACGATACCCGTGACCAGCGGCGGGAAGAACTTGGTAATGCGCGAGAACACTGGCGTGATCAGCAAACCAATCAGGGACGCCGCAATCACCGCTCCCAAAATCGACTGAAACCCGCCTTCCCCACCACTGCTGACAATCGCCACCATGGTCGCGACGCCAGAGAAAGACACGCCCTGCACCAGCGGCAACTGACAACCGAAAAACGGTAAACCGAGGGTCTGGAGTAACGTCGCCAAGCCCCCCGCAAACAATGAAGCAGCAATCAACAAACCGATGTCCGCGGGAGAGAGTCCCGCCGCCTGACCGATGATCAAAGGCACCGCGACGATGCCGCCGTACATGGTCAGAACATGTTGCAGGCCGTAAGCCATATTCGCGCCGATCCCAAGATTTTCATCCTCGGGTCGTTGGAGTGAGACATGGGGCGTATTCATGTTAGGGGGTTCCCTGGTTTTTGTTATGCGCACACTGTATGCAAGACAAAGGACAAATGTCTATAGAGTTGTATACAACTTACCAGTCAGATTATGGACATGTGTCCACCCGCCCCCCTTATCTGTACCGCCCCCCCTTGCAAAAATTTTGAAATACATCCTTCCGCTGCCTTTGCCCTTGCCCGCTAGTCTTCGAGGTTCCAGCGACCGCCGGCACGGACGCCTCTCGCTTATACATATAAAGTATGCATAATGAAGCCATTCGAAATTCAGTATCACAAGGCAAAGAACGCCGCTAACAAATTAAAGCATCAAGGCATCAGCCTCGCGGAAACGGAGGCTGTGTTTTATGACGAGAGAGCCCTCTCGCTGCAAGACAATCATCACGATGAGCAGCGGTGGATCATCATGGGGCTGGATTCCAAAGGTCGTTTGTTAGTCGTTGCGTACACCTATCGTGATCCGAATTTCGTTCGAATCATTTCGGCACGCATCGCGACCAAAAATGAGCGGCGTCGATATATGGAGGCTTGATCAATGAAAGACGAATACGACTTCAGCAATGCCAAGCGAGGAGCGGTTGCTTCCAGCAAAGGAAAGACCCGAATCACCATCATGCTCGATGATGTCGTCCTGGAAGCCGCTCGCGCCGTAGCGGAAAACGAGGGGTTTGGTTACCAGACAGTGATCAACAACACCTTGCGTCACGCCTTGCTCGGCGATGGAGATAAAAGCAAGGCGTCCAGCCCCTACACCGCTGTTGCGAATGCCGGTCATTTCAAAGAAGGGATAACCGCCTCCGAGCTGAAGAGCCTGGAGAAAAAATTGTCAGAGGTCCTCAACGAAATTCATCGCGTCCTGGAGCCTTGAGTCACTCAAGACTCCAGCAACCGCCCAAGCACTTGCTGCAGTTTCAGGTGCTCGGGCACCCGAATCCCGAACTCGCTCTCAAGCACCCCGACCAATTCATCAACATCTGCTACTTGCCGTCGCTCGCTCTCACTGCCCTGCCGATGAATGGCGAAACTGCCGTTGTTCAGCGTGCGCCGCCAGCCCTCCCCCGTACGGGCCACCATCAATTGTTTAACGAAGGGTGATTCTGGATGAGTTGAGACGTACCAGTTGCCGACGGCGTAATCGATGTCTTCCTGGCGTTGCAAATCGAAGAGGTACATCGGCCGCCATTCGCCGGCGACGTTCGCGCGAAGGGTATAGCCATCCGCATGCTGCTCGATGCGATAGGGGTCGTGCGGGGTGAGCTGTTCGGCCGGAGTATCAAGCAGCAGCGGCGCGGTGGGGACCATGCCGCCGAAGCCGACGT
The DNA here is from genome assembly GCF_056680375.1 of Pseudomonas sp. ASL7. Classification (NCBI taxonomy): domain Bacteria; kingdom Pseudomonadati; phylum Pseudomonadota; class Gammaproteobacteria; order Pseudomonadales; family Pseudomonadaceae; genus Pseudomonas; species Pseudomonas sp. ASL7. The sequence goes on from NZ_CM155279.1 coordinate 2,791,266, forward strand.
CAGTGATGTAGCGCACACCGCGCAGAATCACCAGGCTCAAGCGGTGAGTACGCGCAGTCCATGCGCCTTCAGGCTGGCCCATCACCACACGGCCGCTGATGCCTCGAGCGTCGAAACCCAGCGCCTGAAGCAAGGCCAGAAACAGGTTATTGAGTTCGTAGCAGTACCCACCGCGCCCCTCGTGCAGGACTTTTTGCTCGATGGACGGCAAATCGATGAGTACAGGTTCGCCCGACAAGGTGGTGAGGTTTTCGAACGGGAAGACACTTGTGTGGCGCAATTGAAGTTGCCGCAGGGTCTCCAGAGTCGGTGCGGGGGGCGCGTTGAAACCCAGGCGTTGTAAATACAGACTCAGATTCGTCAGGCGTGGCTCGCTCATTGCTCGGTCCTTTTGCAGGGGGCCGCGGATAACTCCGCCGATGGGCGCCATGTATAAAGGAAAAAGCCGTTCGACCGACAATTGATTTAGCCAATCGCCACACTCGTAAACATCAGCGACGCTTGCGCGAGCCTAGCCGGACCCATGTCGGTGCGTGGTCGCTGGAATGCGGTTCGTTTCGAACCCAGGCATCGACGCCGGCCTCCTGCAGATAAGGGCTCAATGCCGGGTTGAGCAACAGATGATCGATGCGCAACCCCGAGTTTTTCTGCCAGTGCTGTCGGAAATAGTCCCAGAAAGTATAGAGACGATCCTTCGGATACAGATGACGCAAGGAATCGGTCCAGCCCTGGTCGAGTAGCCGCTGGTAACACTCTCGGCTCTCTGGCTGCAATAGTGCATCCTTGAGCCAGGAGCGCGGGTTGTAGATGTCCAGGTCAGTGGGAACCACGTTATAGTCACCGGCCAGCACGACCGGATGCTCGCTGCCCTGAAGCGTCTGCGCGTAGCTGATCAACCGTTCGAACCACGCCAGCTTGTAGTCGAACTTCGGCCCCGGCTGCGGATTGCCATTGGGCAGGTACAGGCAGCCCACCAGAATCCCGTGCACGGCCGCCTCCAGATATCGGCTATGAGTGTCATTGTCATCGCCCGGCAGACCTCGACGAGTTTCCAGCGGCTGCGTATCCCGCGCCAGAATCGCCACGCCGTTCCACGATGGCTGACCTTGCCAGATCGCGCCGTAGCCGGCCGCCTCAAGCTGCGCAGCGGGAAAGGCACTGTCGATCGACTTGAGTTCCTGCAAACAGGCGATGTCCGGTTTTTCCCTCTCCAGCCACGCCAGCAAGTTAGGCAGCCGGGCACGCATGCCGTTAACGTTGAAGGTGGCGATTCGCAAATTTTTCATGGGCCAACGCTCCTGATGGCGAGGTCTCTAGCGTGTGACACTTAGACGATTCGGTGGTTGCCTCAGCGGCCTCATGTATAGGCGTCCAACGCTTGCCAGTTAAGCAGACTGAAAGCAAACGCCCACCACTCGTCGTTCAACCGGCACCAACCGCCCTGCCTTTTGCACCAACGTCATGTAACGACTCATCTTTGGAGACGGACCATGATGAACATCAAAATCACCCCGCTGTTACTGGTCGGATTACTGACTGCCACGTCCGTGAGCACTTTTGCAGCGTCGAACGATTTCAATGCGACCGACGCCAAGCCGGACTCCGCCAATAGTCCGACCATGGCGCCCAATAACAACGCGAGCCCCCCCTCAGGCGGGCAAAATTCCAACGGCGCCGATAGCAGCTCGGGCGCGGCGGGCGGTGGCATGGACGGCAATGCGGGTGCCAGCGGTTCTGGCGCTGGCGGCGGCACCGGAGCGGCAGGCGGCGGAACCGGCGGTGCGGGAGGCGGAACGGGCAGCTGAACGCGTAAAAGCGGCCGATGATGTGACGTTGTCGACCGCTTTCTAACAGGTGTCACTGACCCGGAGGAGCTCAGCAGTGCAGGCGAATCAATTGGCCGCCGACAGACTGTCGACCTGGATCTTCGGCAACGTCTTCATCGCAACTACCGGGTCGACTTTCACGCTCAGAGGCTCAGCTTGTTTACCCATCTGCGACAATGGCGTGACTGTGTAGCCGGCCTGAATCTTGTGCACTGACGCGTAATCCGAAGCCCCGTTGGACCGGGTCTTGCCGATGATCCAGACGAAGGACGCAGGCGCCGGCAATTGTTTCAATCCGGCAGGCACCGTCCCGGTCCAACCCGGTGGCGTCACCAGAAACGGCCCTGTCCGCTTGCCGGTTGTACGCCAGCCCGGCGAGGCAAACATGTTGCTCCACATGTCGAGCACCGGCAGCAAATAGAAGCGCCCGACCGTATCCGGGGCGGCAATGACCAGCGGTTCCTGGGTCAGGTCCAGCCAGGCGATGGAATACAGCGTGTCGACGTTCGAATGCACCCCACCCTTGAAATCCATCGGTAGATCCACCGGCACATTCACAAACATGTTCATTGGGCCTTGAGCTACTTGAGGGACTACTTTTGATTGAGCGTGACTGGCCAGTGGAAAAATGGCGGAGACTGCGACGGTTAGAGCAACGGCTGTCAATGCTTGAGTAATCAACATTCTGGCGATCGTCCGTGCTGAGGGAAGATCTGCCGGACTCGGCAGGGCTAACGGAACTCTAGACGATCATTTCAAGCTGTTCTGACAGCCGGACAGCCGGCTGGCCGGGGTGTTACGTGGGTGAAACAACACCTGAGCACCTCAGCGATCCGATCGCGCCAGCGCCTCGACGCCGCCCTCCAGCGACAGCACCGCCGAACGGTTTCGCCCCGAATGCTTGGCTCGATACAACGCCGCGTCGGCACGCTGTATGAACGCTTCAATGCTGTCATGCCCTGTTGTCGGCACAAACGAATAACAACCGAGGCTGACGGTCAAGTAGCCCGTGGGCGAACCGCTGTGAGTGATGTTTTTGTCGATGACGCTGCGACGGATCTGTTCGGCAATCGCCAGTGCGCCATGGATGTCGGTGTCAGGCAGCAACACCGCGAACTCTTCACCGCCATAACGCACGGCAAGATCAGCCTTGCGATGACAGCAACTTTTCAGCGCCCGCGCCACTTCGGCCAGGCAGTGGTCCCCGGCCACATGGCCATAGGTGTCGTTGTAGCGTTTGAAGAAATCGATGTCGAGCATGATCAGGCTCAGTGGGCTCGATTGTCGGGCGCCGCGGCCAAACTCGATATCCAGGGCCCGCTCGAACAGTCGACGATTGGCCAGACCGGTGAGGCTGTCGTGGGTTGCAATCAGTTCCAGCGCTTCCTGGGCCTTACGCAAATCGGCTTCGATCCGCTCACCATCGCGCACTTGATGAATGAACACCCAGCCAAACAACCCTACGCCGAGGATCACCAACGCAACGATGACGACGGATTGAAACGCCGTGGCGTACCACTCCTTGAGAATGGCGTCCTTGGAAGCTGCCGCGGCCACTACCAGCGGGTAGGCACTCAGCTGGCGGTAACCATACATTCGGACGACACCATCCACCACCGAGCTGAACATTGCGCTGCCAGAGGGCGCGCGGGGCAAGAGTGTCTGAAAGATTTCGCTCTTCGCCGCCGACGCGCCAATCAGCGATTCCACAAACGGACGGCGCGCCAACAGCGTTCCGTCGGTCATTGCGACAAACATCGTACCGTTATCGTCGATATTGAAGCTTTTGAAGAACTCATCGAAGTACGACATTTTGATCCCGGCCATCAAGACGCCCTGGAAGTTGCCGTTCTTGTCGTTCAACCGTTTGGACAGCGGAATGATCCACTCACCACTCTCGCGGCTACGGATCGCCGGCCCGATATGTGCCACTGACGTCACGTTCTGTTGGTGAAACTTGAAGTACTCGCGGTCCGCGACGCCTGGGCCGCGAGGCGGTTCGTCAAACGAGGTCACGACCCACTGCCCCTGCTTGTCGAACAGAAAAATCCCGTGCAACTGCTCCAGCGCCAGAACCCGCCGTGCGAAGGCTTTTTGCAATCGCGGCTTTTGGGCGGCGGCATAGCCATCGGCTTGAATCCACTCCGCCAGACCGGTCAGCACCAGATCGGCTTTCATGAACGTGTCTTCGGCCTGCTGCGCCATGGCCCGGGTCAGGTTTGAGGACGCCACTTGCGCCGCCTCCAGGTCCTGGCGGCGCGACTGTTCCAGCTGCAGGTACAACAAACCACAGAGGCACAGGCATACCGTCACGATAAACAGTACCGACGCCTTGAGCAGGGGTAGCCGTTTCAACGTGCCGACGGGGGCATGGTGCGGATCGTAATGGGGGATAGGCAAAAGCTCGTCCTGAAAGGGCAAGGCATGGGCAAAAGCCCAAAAACCCTTATTTTTTGTGAGCTTAGTCTACGAGGGTGATGTGGGGCAAATGTCCGTTAGCCCACCATCAAGAATGAGTTTCAGGTGCGCGTTGACCCTGCCGTTTTTGTATCAGGCGCTATCGCGAAGGCGGAACCCGAATATCCCCCTCCCGACACTGGTTCTTCACCCCCTTCCCACACGCTGCAAACGCCAGGTCCTTACTCATGCATACCCGAACTTCCGACAGTGTCGGCCCATTGCAAATCACCGCAATGCCATCCGCAGGAAGCCCGGGGTTACTTTGGCGGAACATCTGCACGATGTCCCTGGCTTCGAAGTAATACGAATCGCTGAAGGGCTGCAGTTGTTGCGGAATCCTGACCGCGCCGACGGCCGTATCGGCGGCCTCCAGATAGCCCATGGCATCCAGTCCGCTGCAAGTGCCGTGTTTGGCCCATTCGTGCTCAAGCAGCTTGCGGGTCGGAAACAACGTCAGCCCCTTCGCTCGCTCCGCAGCAGACAAATTCACCCTGGGCGGGCACGATTGCGGCCAGCCACCCTTGATGTATTGCGGCCAGAGACCGTGGAGCACGAAGCCATAACCTTTGCCGGAGCATTGGGCGTCCCCTTCGTGGGTCAGGCAGTACGTCGGCGACCAGGACAGCGTCAACAGGTAGTAATCGAACACGCCTGCCACGGATTCGGGCCTGGCGTTTCTTGAATCCCGAGCGGTGCTCAAGTCAATGCTGGCGAGCGTGATCAAGATCAGCACGGCCACGGCATAAAATTTCTTCATCTTCCCACTCCCTGGGATGGATTATCGGGCGAAGTCCCTGGCAGGTACTTTGGCATAGCCATGATCGCTCTCACACCACAACAATGAATCGAAATAATTAAGGCTGAGACAATACTGGCTATAACGTGTTTTTCCCCGTGGCCACGGCAGAAGTTTGCCCTCGCCGCCAATCCGGAACGGGCGGTTGCGCAGGAAGATTCAATCCCCGCAGCACCTCGGAATCGTACCCATAGACATCGGGTTTGAATGTCACTCGACCATCACTGCTGAGGTCGACCGTCCAGTACGCCAGCAGCACCGGCACCTTGACCGGGAGCCTGATATTTTCTGTCTTTCCATTGGCTAGCTGTTTTTGAATTCCGGCGCTGTTCCAACGAACCGGGTCATTGAACAACAGCTCAACCAACTGCAGCGGATTTTCTACCCGAATGCAGCCTGAACTGGTTGCGCGTACCGACTTGGCGAACAATTCGCGATGCGGCGTGTCGTGGAGGTAAATCGAATACTGGTTGGGAAACCGGATAGCCACCTGACCCAACGAGCTATCGATCCCGGCGTCCTGGCGCAGGGTGATACCACGCGGATTACTCCAGTCGATGGTCGATGGATCAACCACAGCGCCATCCTTGCCAATCGCCCGAAGTCGGTTAGCTTCAAGGTAACCCGGATTTTTCTGGATCTTGGGCAGCACATCCTCTTTTAGAATCGTTGGGGGCACGGTCCACGTCGGGTTAAACGTGATGTACGTAATCTCCGACTGAAATATCGGTGTATTGCGAACCGGTTTGCCGACCTGCACCCGAGAACGCCAGATCGGTTTGCCATCGCGATACATCGCAACCTTGTACCCGGCGATATCCACGATGACGAACGTACCCTGAAGTTTATAAAGCAGCCAACGCGCCCGCTCCATGTTCACCCGCACCTGATCGATGCGCGCATCTACGGGCACATTCAGCGCCGCCAGCGTCGTGGCCCCCGCCATACCGTCCGCCCCAAGGTATTGCTCGGCTTGATACTTTTTCACTGCCGCCGTGACGGCAGCGTCGTAGTTCGTCCCGCGCGCCAATCGCGGGTCCAGAAAACCACCTGCCACCAACCGCGCCCGCAACTGCGCGACAGCAGGTTCGTCCATACCCGGCTTGAGTGAATGGTCTTCCCCAACCTTCGGCCAGCCACCCGAGGCCCGAATCTTGCGCAATTGCGCCAGGCCCTGACGCAAACCGAGGTAGACCGCCTGTTGTGGCGGTGCCTGAGCAAAAGCGCGGGCGACATCATGGGCGTCGAGGGCGGCGAAGAAGTGATTGAAGTCGTCACGGGGATCAGCCTCCGACGGATCGAAATTCCAGTGGTTATCCAGCCGCGAAGGATCGACCTTACCCCGCCGCAACTGCAGCAGAGCGGTGACAAAGGTGTGGGTCGCCGCGATATCAAACGCTGCCCGTTGCTCGGGCGTTGGCGCCGTGGCCTGCATTGATGGTCGAGATTTTGCCAGCTCGTCACCATGGAAGTCCGCGGGGTTCAAACCGTCGGCCTGTGTCGCGTTCAGACTGATCAACAACTGGCTGACATCAAGGTCATTTGTCCAGGCCGCGCGATAGCCACGATGACTATAAAAATCCATGACCACGCGGCTGACATCCACCCGCTTATGCCGCGGTGACGTGAGCAGCGGGGGAAAAGCGGTGCGAAGTGGCGCGAGCGTGGTCTCAATCGCTTGAGCGACGTTGTCGTCTGGTGCCGCGCTGATCACGCTACTCGGCGCAAATGTCGGCTCGATCGGCGAAGTTTCCGCAACCGCTGCACCACTGATCAGAAAGCCCATAAAAACCATGCGGCTTATCACGAATAACCTTGTTAATTGCACCATGGATAATCCTTAATCTCCGCATTCAACGCCTGGCAAACGTACTGCTAGACTCGAAACTATCATGATGAGACATCTATATGTCGCGAGAACGCTTTGGCTTTCTATGCACGGCCCTGCTGCTGACGATAACGTCAGTACCGGCAGCCTACGCCGATTCGCTTGCCACCGCGCTCGCCAAAACAGCCCCCGACGCCGATGCCAAAGTGATTGCCCTGGCCGTACGCGCTACACAATGCACCCAGGCCTTGGGTGCACTCCCTGCCCAACGACTGGCAGTGATCGATTATTCCCTGCCGTCAACCGAGCCGCGGTTGTGGGTTTTCGACCTGAAGAAGCGCAAGTTGCTGTTCCACGAACTGGTGGCCCACGGTCGTAACAGCGGCGAAAACATGGCCGTCAACTTCTCCAATCAAAACGAAAGCTTCGCCACCAGCCTCGGTTTGTATCGCACCCAGTCGAGCTATGTCGGCCAGAACGGCTATTCCTTGCGAATGGAAGGTCTTGAACCGGGTTTCAACGACAATGCCTTTGACCGGGCGATCGTCATACATGGTGCGCCTTATGTCAGTCCGGTCCTGGCACGGGTGAATGGCCGGATTGGCAGAAGCCTCGGCTGCCCCGCTGTAAGGCCGGCCATTGCCCATCGACTGATTGACTCGATGAAGAATGGGCAGTTGTTGTTTTCCTACTACCCGGATCAGCGTTGGTTGAAATCGTCTGCCTATATCAATTGCAGCGGGGCCACCATGGCGACGTCGGCCAAACCCAAAGCTCGCCGTTGAAGACCGCGTGAACCTGTCAAAACTATAATCCTGGCCGGGGTCTTCTGAAAGGCACTTGTGCTCCTCTGTAGGAGCGAGCTTGCTCGCGATGGACTCAAGAACGCTGCGTTTAGCCAGTAAACAAGCGTTATCGTTTACGACTATCGCGAGCAAGCTCGCTCCTACAACGGCATTAGTCCACACACGTTTATAATCCGCCCGCTCGCCAGACTTCGAGACCGGTATGACCGCTATCCACATCAAGTTTCCATCATTGACCCTCAAAGCCGGCCCGCGTGCATTCGCGCGCATCCGTGAACGCGGTTTGAGCGCCGCCGATGTGGGCACGCTGCCGGGGGCCGCGGGTGGCCCCAAGGCCCTGGGGATTCAAGGCCTGGACCTGGCGCTGTTCGGTGAATGGCTACCGGCGGCGCCTCGGGAGCGCTCGCTGATTGGCGCATCGGTGGGCTCCTGGCGCTTCGCCAGCGCCTGCCTGCCAGAGGCCGCCGAGGGCATTCGCCGTCTCGGCCACCTGTACACCGAGCAGAACTTCGCCAAAGGGGTGACCATGGCGCAGGTCAGCCAGAGTTCGCAGCGCATGCTCGATGATTTGCTCGACGGCCGCGACGCCTCGATCCTCGACAACGCTCACTACCGCCTGAACATCATGGTGGTCAAAAGCCACGGCCTGCTGGCGGACGATCATCGCGGCCGGCTGGGGCTGGGGTTGTCATCGGTGATCGCCGACAACCTGCGCGGCCGGGCACGGTTGTCGCGACACTTCGAACGACTGATCATCCACGACCCGCGCCGGGCCCCGCCGGTCAATGAACTGAACGACTTCCCCTCGCGCTTCGTCGCGCTGAATGCCGGCAACCTGCGCCAGGCCTTGCTCGCCTCGGGCTCGATCCCGATGGTGATGCAAGGCGTGCGTGATTTGCCGGGCGCTGGCGCGGGAACGTTCCGCGATGGCGGCCTGCTGGACTATCACCTCGATCTGCCCTACAGCGGCAACGACATCGTGCTCTATCCGCACTTCACCGACCGGATCATTCCCGGCTGGTTCGACAAAACTCTGCCGTGGCGCCGAGCCTGCCCGGCACGCTTGCAGGACGTGCTGCTGCTGGCACCGTCGAAGGAATACCTGTCGCGCCTGCCCTTCGGCAAGCTGCCGGACCGCAACGACTTCAAGCGCTTCATGGGCGATGCCCCGAGCCGACAGACATACTGGCGCGCGGCGATGGATGAAAGCCGTCGCCTGGGTGACGAGTTCCTGGAACTGGCCGCCAACGGTCGCCTTGCCGAGCGTATGCTGACCCTCTAGTCAGTCTTTTCCCGCAAGCCCAAACGCAAACTGTTAAACTCGCCGTCTGCCCCCATCGCTGCGGCGATTGCCACCTGACAGAGCTGAAACTACTGTGGAAATTTTCAAAGAGTTCACCTTCGAATCCGCCCACCGCTTGCCCCACGTACCGGACGGCCACAAGTGCGGCCGCCTGCACGGTCACTCGTTCAAAGTGGCGATCCACCTCAGTGGCGACCTCGATCCGCACACGGGCTGGATCCGCGACTTCTCTGAAATCAAGGCGATTTTCAAACCGCTTTACGAGCGTCTGGACCACAACTACCTGAACGACATTCCCGGCCTGGAAAATCCGACCAGTGAAGTGCTGGCCAAATTCATCTGGAATGAATTGAAGCCTCTGCTGCCGGAACTCAGTGCGATCCGTATCCACGAAACCTGCACCAGCGGCTGTATCTATCACGGCGAATAAGCCGACCGATCAAAAAAGCCACCGAGACCGGTGGTTTTTTTATGCCTGTGCTTTTTTGGTTCCGATTCCGAATGCCGGGCATCTGGTCCAGGAAGATGCGCCCGAAGCCATCGTCGCGGCGCTGCTGCGATTTTTAGCGCAATTCAAATCCCCCTGAAGTAACCAACATTCCTTGTGGGAGCGAGCCTGCTCGCGATGACGGCGGTACATTCAACATCAAGGTGACTGTCAAGCCGCCATCGCGAGCAGGCTCACTCCTACATTTGAACTGTGTTGACCAATGCTGCTGGCGGGAATTGCCGCAGCCGCGCTAACGTAAGGTATTACGACACGACTCTTTCAAAGGACTCGCCTCATGCACATCATCAATGCCCGCCTGCGCAACCTGGAAGGCCTGCATGAGTTGCACCTGGAAAACGGCCTGATCAGCAATATCGCCCGACAGACCGAAGCGCCCACCCTGGGGCCCGACGATCTGGACGCTGGCGGCAATTTGGTGGTGCCGCCGTTCGTCGAACCGCACATCCACCTCGATGCCACCCTCACCGCTGGCGAGCCACGCTGGAACATGAGCGGCACGCTGTTCGAAGGCATCGAGTGCTGGGGCGAGCGCAAGGCGACCATCACCCTGGAAGACACCAAGACCCGCTCCAAGAAAACCATCCAGGCCCTCGCCGCCCACGGCATCCAGCATGTGCGTACCCACGTCGATGTCACCGACCCGACATTGACCGCACTCAAGGCAATGCTCGAAGTACGCGAGGAAAGCCGTCACCTGATCGACCTGCAAATCGTCGCGTTCCCACAAGAAGGCATCGAGTCGTACCGCAACGGTCGAGAGCTGATGGAAGAAGCCATTCGCATGGGCGCGGATGTGGTCGGCGGCATTCCGCATTTCGAGAACACCCGCGACCAGGGCGTCAGTTCGGTCAAGTTCCTGATGGACCTGGCCGAGCGCACCGGTTGCCTGGTGGACGTGCATTGCGATGAAACCGATGACCCGCACTCACGCTTCCTTGAAGTGTTGGCCGAAGAAGCGCGCAGCCGCGACATGGGCTCGCGCGTGACGGCCAGCCACACCACGGCGATGGGGTCTTATGACAACGCCTACTGCGCCAAACTGTTTCGCCTGCTCGGGCAGTCGGGGATCAGTTTTGTCTCCTGTCCCACCGAAAGCATCCACCTGCAGGGGCGCTTCGACAACTTCCCGAAACGCCGTGGCGTAACGCGTGTCAACGAGTTGCTCGAAGCGGGGATGAATGTGTGTTTCGGCCAGGACTCCATTGTCGACCCGTGGTATCCGCTGGGTAACGGCAACATCCTGCGGGTACTCGAAGCGGGTCTGCACATTTGCCACATGCTCGGTTACCGCAACCTGCAAAGCGCGCTGGACCTGGTGACTGACAACAGCGCCAAGGCCATGGCCCTGGGGGATCGATATGGACTGGAACGCGGGCGACCGGCGAATTTGCTGATTCTGTCGGCGGAAAGTGATTACGAGGTGATCCGCAGCCAGGGCTTGCCGCTGTATTCGGTTCGCGATGGCAAGGTATTGATGAAGCGGCAGATGCCGGTGGTAGAGCTTTTCGGCGATGTGGGCTGAAGGTTTGGTTGGATGGACTGACGCCATCGCGAGCAGGCTCGCTCCCACAGAGGTCTTGTGTCGTTCACAAATCCCCTGTGGGAGCGAGCCTGCTCGCGATGGCGATCTAACTATCACCCCATCAATCGAGCCGTACCAAACAGACTGACCCGACTTAATTCGCCGTCCGATTCCTCCAGCAAAATCGGCGCAGTCCCGCCGGGCATGACGACCTTCACTTCACCCGCCGCCACCCAACCCACGCGCCACGCCGCGCAAGCCACCGCACTGGCGCTGGTGCCCGAGGATGCCGTCGGCCCTTCACCACGCTCGAATACACGCGCCACGACTCGCCCCTCGGACTCAAGCATCGCCCATTGCAAATTAATCCCGGCAGGACACGGTTCCCCTGCCCCGGTGGGCATGGCATAAGCGATACGCGTCAGCCCTTCGGACAATCCCGGTTGACGCATCTGTTCATTGCTCGGCAAGGCACCGGCGTCATCCACCAGCGTCACGCAATGTGGATTGCCAACCCGCGCAAACTGGCTTCGCGACCACGCGGCATTGAGTGACGACAACGGTTGCACATGACTGAGCTCACGGCCGTTGAACGCCACGCTCTCAACCCCGTCAGCGCTGACCGCTTGCGGCCCGAACGAAGGTTTGCCCAAGTCCAGCCAGAACCCCTGCACACCTTCGACCTGTGCCGGGCTCACCGTTGCCTCCCCCGGTGAAAGCACATCGACCTTGTCGTGATGAACCCTGAGCAGGCACGCCCCGCTCTTCGGCAAAAGCCCCTGGTCGCTGAGGGCTTGGGAAAAAATCGTCAACCCGTTGCCGCTGCGCTCGGCCAGGGTACCGTCGGTGTTCACAATCAACAGATCAAAAGGGGGTGACGACTGGAACGGTCCGACCAGCAAACCATCACTGCAATGGTCCTTGCTGCCGGGGGGTTGTGAGCCGGGCGCCCAGCCACAGCAATTCTCGATGGCTGCCGACGCCCATGCCTCGTGGGTTTGAGCGGCGTGACTGGCCTGCTCCGGTAGATCAATTCCGTTGCGGCGCAATTCGTCAGGCGCCACAACCATATAGATATTGCCTCGTGCATCGTACATCCGCGCCATGGCGCCTCCCTTCTGCAATAATTGGTCGGGCTCAACATATCGCGAAACACGGTATCGGTGTGCAAGGATGTCAGCCTGCCGGAGCACGAAAACCTTACGGGCACTGATGAACCCACGCGGGTCGGTTACTGTCCGTTGGGGACGCTACGTTTTTTGCCAAGGATTGATATGAGCAACCTCAACACTCCAACCACCTTCGTTCCCGGGCGTCTGGAACAGATGTCCACGCGCATCGCCTTTTTCATCGCCGGTCTGGGCATCGCCGCGTGGGCGCCGCTGGTGCCTTATGCCAAGGCCCGGGCCGGGCTGGATGACGGGACCCTCGGGTTTCTGCTGTTGTGCCTGGGGGTGGGTTCGATCCTGGCCATGCCGCTGGCCGGGATTCTATCGACGCGTTTCGGTTGTCGACGGGTGACAACTGGCGGGACGTTGTTGATCTGCGCGGCCCTGCCCCTGCTGGCGACGGTGTCGTCAGTGCCGGCGTTGATCGCCACCTTGTTCATGTTTGGCGCCGGGCTCGGCACGGTGGATTCGACGGTGAACCTGCAAGCGGTGATCGTCGAGCGGGCCAGTGGCAAACACATGATGTCGGGGTTTCATGGACTGTTCAGCCTCGGTGGAATCGTCGGCGCAGCGGGGGTCAGCGCCCTGCTCGGCTTCGGCTTTTCACCGCTGGGGGCAATGGTGGTGGTCGTCGTGTGCCTGGTGGTGGCGCTGCTCAAGGCTGCGCCACACCTGTTGCCTTATGGCAGTGACAGCTCCGGTCCGGCATTTGCCATACCTCACGGGATCGTGCTGTTTATCGGCGCTATGTGTTGCATTGTGTTCCTGGCCGAAGGCGCGGCGCTCGACTGGAGCGCGGTGTTCCTGGTGCAGGAGCGCGGGATCGACACGGCGTATGCAGGGCTGGGTTATGCCGCATTTGCGCTGACCATGACAGTCGGGCGGTTGACCGGTGACCAGATTGTGCGACGCCTGGGGTCTACGCGGGTCATTGTGTTCGGCGGGCTGACAGCCTCGGCGGGCCTGGCGCTGGCGACATTCGCACCGAGCTGGGAGGCCGCGTTGATTGGCTATGCCTTCCTGGGTGCGGGTTGCTCGAACATTGTGCCGGTGCTGTACACGGCCGTGGGCAAACAGACGGTCATGCCCGAGCACATTGCCGTGCCGGCAATTACTACTTTGGGGTACGCGGGGATTCTTGCCGGGCCTGCGGTGATCGGGTTTATCGCCCACGGCAGCAGTTTGAGCTTTGCCTTCGGGTTGATGGCGCTGCTGCTGGTGGCCGTGGCCATCGGCGGGAAGGTGTTGAAGGTTTAAACACTTCGCGGGCAACACGAAGAACCCTTGTGGGAGCGAGCCTGCTGGCGAAAGCTGTGTGTCAGGCGACACTGTTATCGACCTGGAAGTAGCCTTCGCGAGCAGGCTTGCTCCCACATTTGATCGGTGCCGCCATCAAATCACCGGATCCCAACGCTGGGACCAATCACTGTCATCCGCGACAACCTTTTTCAATAATTCGATCGCCAATTGCAATTCCGCAGACGATCTATTACGGGAATACACCAGGTAAGTCGGGTAGTTGAATTCCGGGGCCGAACTGACTCGCTCCAGAATCCCGCTTTCAATATAGGATTGCACGACCCGAGTACGAAAATACCCTGCGCCGCCGTTATCCAATATGTATTGCAGCGCCACCGGTCCCAGATTAAATGAGAGCGCCGCTCGAGCATTCTCGGGGAGTGCAGCGTCGTGGGCCTGTCGAAACGCCTCTCCCCAGTCGATGTAAACATACGGTGCAGGTTTGCTGACCAGGCGCACCAGCACTAATTTCTCTTCAAGAATCTGCTCGACTTGAAACCCTGGCCAATAGACTGGCTGATAAACCAGTACGGCATCCAACAGCCCCAGTTCCAGTTGATGCAGTAACGCCGCCCCGTCCCTTATTTCCGTCTTGATAGCATGCGAAGGTATGTTTTTTTGTATTTCACTGACCCAATTCAGAATCAGAGGGTTACATAAGCTGACCTCCCCGCCGATGTGAAGTATTTTATGAAAACCTTCCGGCAGTGGTAGATCTCTAACGGCAGCCTCCCAGGTCTGCACCAGCTGATTGGCATAGACGACAAACGCTTCTCCGTCCGCGGTCAGTTTTGCCCCCGTTCTATTTCGAACAAACAACTTGCTGTTCAAACTGTGTTCCAGCTTTTTAACTCGAGCGGTAATTGCGGTTTGTGTCACATGTAATCTGTCCGCTGCAGCTATAAGGCTGCCACACCTGACTATCTCTAAAAATGTTTTAGCCAGTTCAATATCCATCTGCTTTGATTACCGTAAAAAGGGGCAGTGTAATAAGACGTCTTCATGAATGGCAAAGGGGTGGCCGCACGCCCTCGTCGCTTTCATTGGCTTTCCCCCCCTGTAGGAGCGAGCTTGCTCGCGATGGTGTGTCAGTCGACGCCAATGTTGCTGATACACCATCGCGAGCAAGCTCGCTCCTACAGGGGGGGCATTTATTGTGTGACCACAATCTTCCCGATCATCTGCGGATGCAGCACACAAAAATACTCATACTCTCCCGGCGTGTTGAACACCCAGGAAAAGCTGTCATCGGTATCCAGCGCGCCCGAGCGAAACACCTTGTGGGTTTCCGCCACCGTGTGCGGGATCTGGTCGTCGTTCACCCAGGTCACTGTGGTGCCCACGGCCACGGTCAACTCCTTGGGTCCGAACATGAACTCCTTGATATCGATTTTCACGTCTTGAGCCCACACGGGCATCGACAGCATCAGGCAGGCTAAGGCCAACAGTTGCTTTTTCATCCGAGCGCCCTCCCCTAGACCAATGTCGAATCGATCAGCGCCAGCGGATGATCACCCTGCGTCGCTCGCACTTCGGTGATCCCCAAATAATTGCGCAGTTGATCCGCCGCCACCGTCATTGGCCCCGGTGCTGGCGCCGTACCTGGTGCAGGTTGTGGATAAGCGGTGCCACGAGCGGTGTGGAAGGTGATATTGCCTTCGACCTTCTGGATCACCTGATGGATATGCCCGTTCAACACCGTCACCGAACCGTACTTGCGCAGCATGGCAATCGCCTGGTCGCCATCTTCGGTGCCCCAGCCCCACGGCTGATAAATCGTCCACAACGGAATATGGGTATACACCACGATTGGCGTGCTGCTCGACACGGCGCGCAAGTCATCGGCCAGCCATGCCAGTTGGTCGGCGCCAAGGGTCGCCTCGTGGCCCGCCTGGAAGTTGAAGACATTGACCAGCGCAATGAAATGGACGCCGTGGTCATTGAAGCTGTACCAGCCATTGCCTTTGGTGCCCTTGCCGTAACGTTCCAGGTAGAGCTTGCCGCCGCCTTCGTCGAGGGTGTCGTGCTCGCCCGGCACATAGTGAACGGTGGATGGCAGGCCTTTGAGCAGCTGTGCGGCGGTGTCGAACTCCTCGGGTTTGGACAGGTGGGTGATATCGCCGGTATGCAGGATCAGCGACGGTGGTTTTGGCAGCGCGATGACCTTGTCGATGGCCACCTGCAAGGTCTTCAGCGGTTCCGGGTTGGCCTCTTTGTTGAAGCCGATGTGCGAGTCGCTGATCTGCACGAAGTGGAACGTGCTGGCCAGCGCTTTGGGGTCGGAGACGTTGCCCGACTCATCCAGTGCAAAGGCCCGGGGAATACCGCCGCTCAGGGCCCAGATCACTCCCGCCCCGGCCCACGCCGAGCATTTCAGGAGCGTTCGACGGTCAGGGTTCAGCGGACCGTCGGTGCGTCGTTGATTGGTTGAATGAATGTCCATCGTTATGCCCTCGCTGGCGAACTACAGTGATGTAGCTGACACGAGATACAACCAGCCAGGAGGGTGTTTTATTCCACATCGACATTGAATCGCCTGTAGCAGCTGCCGAGGCACGAGGCTGCGTTGGGCTGCGCAGCGGCCCCCGGAGGGTGGTCCCCGGCGGAGGGCGGTCCTGCGGACACGCAACGCAGCCTCGTGCCTCGGCAGCTGCTACAAGGATTGGCGTCGTGCTTTGGAAAAAGGCTTTTCACCGGGAATAAAATGCGGCATACCACGGTTATAGGGGTGAGACAGTGCGGGAACCACTATGAAGCGATTTGAGGAACTGTTTGCGCCCCACCTGGACGCGGCCTACAACCTCGCGCGCTGGCTCACTGGCAACGACAGCGCCGCGCGCGATGTCGTGCAGGAAAGCGCCCTGCGAGCCTTCAGATTTTCGCACCGCTTTGCCGACGGCAACGCCAAGGCCTGGTTTCTGACCATCGTGCGTAACGAAAGCTACACCTGGCTCAAGGCCTCGGCCGGACACCGTTGGGTTGCTATCGGCGATGAACTTTGCGAAGACGACGCGGCGCTGAGCCACAGTCAGACCCCGGAACTGCTGGCCATTCACATGGAAAATGCGGCGCTGATCCAGCAAGCCCTGTGCGCCCTGCCGCCGGCGTTTCGCGAGGTGATTGTCCTGAAAGAGCTCGAAGACATGCCCTACAAGGACATCGCCCTGGTGGTCGACATTCCCATCGGCACCGTCATGTCGCGACTGGCCCGAGCTCGCGCCATGCTCAAGCTCGAACTACTGAAGTTGTACGATCATGAATGAACTCGACTGCACGGTTTGCCAGACGCTGATGAGCGGCTATCTGGACAAGGAACTTGATCCTGCGACGGCGGCGACGGTGGCCGGGCATTTGGCCGAGTGCGCCGAGTGCGCGCGGCGGCATGATCAGGCGAGACTGCTGATGCTCAGCGTGAAGCGCCACGCGCCGTATTACGCGGCGCCGGCGTCGTTGACTGCCAGTGTGTTCGCCCTTGACGCCCCCCCTGCACGCACTGCCGAGCGTTGGCGAAAATGGTTCGCACCGGCTTTTTCAGCAGCGGCGCTGAGCTTGGCGGTGGTGCTTTATGTGGCAACGCCTGCCAGCGAGCAGCCGTTGATGGACGAGGCGGTCTCCAGCCACGTCCGCTCATTGATGGGCGAGCATTTGAACGATGTGGTTTCGTCCGACCGCCATACCGTGAAGCCTTGGTTCACCGGCAAACTCGACTTCTCGCCGCCGGTATTCGATTACTCGGCACAAGGCTTTCCGCTGTTGGGTGGGCGCCTGGATTATCTGCAGCATCAGGCCACGGCAGCCCTGAGTTATGGGCGGGCCAAGCACATTATCAACGTGTTTATCTTGCCAACGCCGGAGGCCGATAAACCGCGACAGAGTCAGACGATTCGTGGCTTTAACGTGGTGTCCTGGCAAGCGAACCACATGCGATTTGTGCTGGTTTCCGATCTGGAGAAAAGTGAACTGGAGGCGTTCAGCCAGTTGCTCAAGAACGGCGGGTGAACGAAAGGCGAAGACTGAAAAAACTGTAGGAGCGAGCTTGCTCGCGATAGTGTGTCAGCTACATTGATGTCGACTGACACACCATCGCGAGCAAGCTCGCTCCTACAGGGGTCGTGGTCAACCCTTGGCTCAGTGCTTGCGCAACCATTCGATGAACAGCGCAAACAGCTCCGACTGTGAACCGATATCCAGCTTCAGATAAAGATTCTTGCGGTGCATGCGCACCGTTTCCGGCGAAATACTCAACTGGCTGGCCGTGGACTTCACGGAGTGCCCCCTGAGCACCATGTGCGCCACTTCCCGCTCGCGTTCGGTCAACAAGTCGCAGCCAAATTGCTCGAAAGCCGACTGCACCCGGTGCTTGAGATCATCGCGCAAGCCTTGATCGTTACTGCTCTGCATCTCGGTACTGCACGGCATGCCACGCTGACTGAACTCGCTGATAAATTCGCGCACCAGCGGTTCGACGGCGCGCAGCAGGTTGAGCTGTTCGACCCGCAGGCATTCACCACCGAACCCCTGAAAGAGGCTGACGGAAATCTTCGTGTCGTTGCCCGTATCGACGATGTAGTAGCTGTCTTCCGAACAGCCCGCATTCAGGTAGTAAGTCTTGTAATAGTCACTGTCGAAAAAGTTGTCCGGCGCAATTTCCTCCAGGTGATAGAACCCTTGCGCCAACCCTTGCTCCACCGCCAGACAGAACGGGTCTAGCAAATAGCCCCCGGAAAAATAGCGTTCAAGGATCGAGACCTGATACTCCTGTGCGATACCGCGCTGATGCAACAACTGTGGCGCACGGTCCTTGCGCTCCAGGCTGATCATCATCGATTCGATGGACACCAGTTGCGCCAACGCTGACGCCAGGTATTGCAGTGCGTCAGGCTCGTCGATATGGGCGAATGCCTCGCGCATTCCCCCATGCCATTTGTGCAGTGCCCCAAAGGGCAATGCGATCAGCGTATCGTCGTTTGGTTTGCTCATGCCGCGCAGTCTAGCGGGTGAGCCGGCACCGGGTAAAAGCCTGTCTGGCGAACTCATTGCCCGAAATACTGACCGTTCGCCTGAAGCTCGGCCGCCACTTCAAGAATGCACACCCGCAGGGTCTCGACGATTTCATCGACCTGGGCGCAGGAGAGAATCAGCGGCGGCGACATGACATTGAGGTGCATGATCGGCCGCACCAGCAACCCTCGGGACTGCGCACGGGAATGAATCATCTCACCGATGTTGATTTCATCGGCAAATAACGCCTTGGTGTGTTTGTCGGCGACGAACTCCACGCAGGCCATGAACTTTTGGCAGCGCACATCGCCCACCAGCGGCAAATCGCTGAGTGTCGCCAATCGCTCTTCCAGATAAGCGCCGACAACGTCGACATGTTCCAACAGGTTTTCCCGCTCGATGATCTCGATGTTTTTCAGTGCCGCCGTGCAGCACACCGGATGACCGCTGTAAGTGAAACCGTGGGTAAAGCAGCGACCCTTGCCCGGTTCGGCGATGACTTTCCAGATACGGTCGGAAAAGATGCAGGCGCCCAGCGGCAAATAAGCAGAGGTCAGCCCTTTGGCCGTCGTGATGATATCGGGCTGCACATCGAACACGTCGTAGGACGCGAAGAACTTGCCCAAACGGCCGAACGATGTCACCACTTCATCGGCGACAAACAGAATGTCGTAGCGCTGGCAGACTTCCCACATGCGTTTCAGGTAACCCTTGGGCGGAATAATCACCCCGCCCGACCCCATGATCGGCTCGGCAAAGAAGCCCGCGACCTTGTCCGCACCAATGGACAGAATCTTGTCTTCGAACTCGTTGATCAGAAATTCCAGAAACTGTGCCTCGTCCATGCCGTCCGGTGCGCGGTAGGGATTGGGATTGGAGACGTGGTGAATCTTGTCGTTGGCGTAATCGAATTCCGGGACACGGTCGGCGGCCTTGTTGCCGATCGACATCGTCAGCATCGTGGAGCCGTGATAGGCGTTAAAACGGGCGATGACATGTTTCTTTTCCGGCTTGCCGCGGCAGTTCTGATAGTACTGAATCAATCGGTACGCGGTGTCCACGGCGGTAGAACCGCCGGTGGTGAGGAACACATGATCGAGATCCCCCGGTGCCAGGCTGGCGAGCTTCTCGCACAACTGGATCGCGACGTTGTTGGACATGTCGGAAAACGGATTCGAATAGGCCAGTTGCCGCACCTGATCGGCAATCGCCAGGGCCATTTCTTCGCGGCCCAAACCGATGTTCGTGCACCACATGCCGCCGACTGCATCGAGAAAACGGTTGCCCTGAGCGTCGTAAATATAGGCGCCATCACCGGCCACAATGTTCAGGGAGCCCTGCTCGGCATGTTCGTCGAACATGTGATAGCCGTGCATGTAGTGGGCTTTATCGGCCTTGACCAGTCGGGACTCATCAGCGGCGGACAATACTTGCTTAGTTGGAGTAGCCATACAAAAACCTCAAACCGAATAGTTGAACGATCAGATCCCGCTCTTCACCGTGCTCCAGACGCGCGTGATGGCGCGCATGTCTTTCGCGTCCTGGGTCTTTTGCGGAAACAGCCGTTGACGTATTTCGTCATCGGGATAAATCGCCGGATTGTTTCGCACACTGGCATTGAGCAACGGCGTGGCCGCCGCGTTGCTGTTGGCGTAATTGATGTAATCACTGACGTCGGCCATCACTTGTGGCTGCATCAGGTACTCAAGAAACTTATGGGCATTGGTGACGTGCGGTGCGTCGGCCGGAATATACATATTGTCAAACCAGATCAATGAACCTTCCTTGGGAATGAAATAGGCCAGATTGATCTTCAGCTTGGCTTCTTCGGCGCGGGCCATAGCGGTCGCATAGTCGCCGGACCAGGTCATGGCCATGCACACATCGCCATTGGGCAGACTGGTCAGGTAGTTCACCGAATCGAATTTCCTGATGTACGGCCGCACGGATAACAACAAATCTTGCGCGGCTTTCAGATCGGCCGGCGCAGCACTTCTTGGGTCACGCCCCAAGTACATCAGCGCCAGGGGAATCACTTCCGTGGGGGCATCGAGCAGGGTGACGCCGCAGTCGGCGAAGCGCGAAACGATTTTCGGATCGAAGATCATCGCCAGCGAACCAATCGGCGCGTCCGGCATGCGCTCCCTGATCTTGTCGACGTTGTAAGTGATGCCGTTACTGCCCCAGGTATAAGGCGCCGAGTACTTCGTCCCGGCGTCATAGCCCTGCAAGTCCTGCAAGACTTTCGGGTCAAGGTTGCTCCAGCCGGGCAGCAACTTTTTATCCAGCGGCTGGAATACCTTGGCCTGGATCAGCGGTGGCGCAAGGGAGGCATTCAATACGACCAGGTCATAACCGGAATGGCCGGTGAGCAATTTCGCCTGGACCGTTTCATAAGCATCAAAGGTGTCATAAATCACTTTGATGCCGCTGGCCTTCTCGAAGTCCGAAATGGTTTTTTCGCCAATATAGTCCGCCCAGTTATACAACCGCAGCGTATTGGCATCATTGACTTCGGCGCCATGGACGCTGACTGACAGAGGGACAAGGAACACACTGAAAATCAACTTGAATGCCTTGCGCATAGCAAATTCACCTTATCAAGCAGGTTCCGTTCTGGATGACCGGATGAATCCACTATCGAGCGATTCGGCAAACGGCACCATACCCCGAATGGGTGTGTGCGCCGGTTTACCTGTACCGGTGTGGCGCAACATGGCAAAAAACAGCAGTTTGGTTGACTCGTTTTGTCATAGCAGCGGCGCAGGTCAGGCGCTTAGAGTGCCTTACGCAACAAATACGCAGAGGCACTCAATGACCGACCTCATCAAACAACAACGTAACGACGGCGTGCTGACGCTCACGTTTGACCGCCCCGACAAGCTCAATGCGCTGAATAACAGCATGTACACGCAGCTTGGCGACCTGTTGCTGGCGGCGGACGAAGATGACGACATCGGCGCGATTATCTTCACCGGTGGCACCACATGCTTTACCAGCGGCAATGACCTGGCGGACTTTCTCCAGCATCCGCCCACCCATCTGGACAGCCCGGTGTTTCGCCTGATGGGTATCGTCACCCACCTGAAAAAGCCGATGATCGCAGCCGTTTGCGGGGCGGCCATCGGGATTGGCACCACGTTGCTGTTGCATTGCGATCAGGTGCTGGTCACGCGAAACGCCAAGCTGCGCATGCCGTTCGTGAACCTGGGCCTGTGCCCGGAATTCGGCGCCAGCCTGTTGTTGCCTCGCCTGCTCGGCCATGCCCGTGCGGCGCGTTTACTGCTATGGGGCGACAGCCTCGACGGTACCGCCGCGGTCGCGTGTGGGTTGGCTAATGAAGTGTTCGACGACGGGCAGCAGTGTCTGGAGGCCGCGCAGAGCATGGCCCGGCGACTGCTGTCCATGTCTCAGGATTCCCTGCGCCAGACCCGGCAATTGCTCAAACAACCGTTGATGGCAGAACTGCAAGCCACCCTCCGCCAGGAAAACCTGTTGTTCATCGACCGTTTGAACAGCCCTGAAGCACAGACAGCGTTGAACGCCATACTTAATCGCAGTACAGAAAAGAACCCATCCAAAGGAAAGCCGTCATGAACACCCCAGAAGTTTTTGTAGTCAGCGCCGCACGTACCGCCATCGGCACCTTCGGTGGTTCGCTCAAAGACGTTCCTCCGGCCGATCTGGCGACCACGGCCGTCAAAGCTGCATTGCAACGCTCCGGCGTGGACCCGGCGCAAATCGGTCACCTGGTGATGGGCAACGTGATCCCGACCGACACCCGTGACGCGTACATTTCCCGCGTTGCCGCGATCAACGCCGGCATCCCGAAAGAGACACCCGCCTACAACGTCAATCGCCTCTGCGGTTCTGGCCTGCAAGCCATTATCAGCGCAGCCCAGACCTTGATGCTGGGCGACGCCGACATCGCCATCGGCGCCGGTGCCGAGTCCATGAGCCGCGGCCCGTACCTGCTGCCTTCGGCCCGTTGGGGTGCGCGCATGGGCAACGTCCAGGCGATCGACTACATGCTGGGCATCCTGCATGACCCGTTCCATGGCATCCACATGGGCATCACCGCCGAGAACGTTGCCGAGCGCAACGGCATCACCCGCGAAATGCAGGACGCTCTTGCCCTCGAAGATCAGAAGCGCGCCGCGTTCGCGATTGCCAACGGTTACTTCAGCGAGCAAATCGCCGCCGTCGAAATCCGTGATCGCAAGGAAACCAAGCTGTTCTGCGTCGATGAACATCCTCGCGCCACCTCTCTGGAACAGCTGGCGCAGATGAAGCCGGCGTTCAAGAAGGACGGCTCGGTCACGGCCGGCAATGCTTCGGGTCTGAACGATGGCGCCGCTGCGCTGGTCATGGCGACCGGCAACGCGGTTCAGGTCAACAACCTGCGGCCTCTCGCCCGCCTGGTCAGCTATGCCCATGCCGGTGTCGAACCGGAACTGATGGGCCTGGGTCCGATTCCCGCCACGCGCCTGGCGCTGAAGCGCGCTGGCCTGACGGTGGCTGACCTGGATGTGATCGAAGCCAACATCGCTTTTGCCGCTCAAGCCTGCGCGGTCAGCCAGGAACTGGATCTGGACCCGGCCAAGGTCAACCCGAACGGTTCGGGTATTTCCCTCGGCCACCCGGTGGGCGCGACGGGGGCGATCATTGCTACCAAAGCCATCCATGAACTGCACCGCATCAACGGCCGTTACGCGCTGGTGACCATGTGCATTGGCGGTGGCCAGGGGATTGCGGCGATTTTTGAGCGGGTTTGAGGGGTTGCTCGATTGGGGGCATATCCGTTTTTGCGGTAATGGCTGCTTAGGGTTCCGCCCTTACGGCGGGTCACTTTGGAAAAGCCCCAAAGTAACCAAAGGGCTCTTGCCCCTTTCGTTCGGTGCCTCGCTTAGGCTCGGCATGCCCTCGCTCCGGTCCTGCTCCGTGGGCCCGCCGCCATCGGCCATCCATGGCCGGGGGCGGCTAACCCGGCATCCATGCCGGGTTGCCCACTGCGCAGAACCTGCGCTCGGCCTCTCGAGGGGGCGGTGCCTCAAGATCAACAGCTGAAGGCGAGCTAACGCTCGGCCTGATGAGTGGTGAAAATCAAAAGCGGTACGCCGATCTGCTTTCTGTAGGAGCGAGCTTGCTCGCGATGGACTTGAGAGCAACGCGTTTATTCAGGAAGAACGCGTTATCGTTAACGTCCTTCGCGAGCAAGCTCGCTCCCACATTTGGATTTTCGCTGGCACACGGAACTGGTGTACGCCGCCGATCTATTGTGGGAGCGAGCTTGCTCGCGATGTTGCACAGCCAACACCTGCGTGCCTGACACACCGCCATCGCGAGCAGGCTCGCTCCCACATTTGGATTTTCGCCGGCACGAGACTGGTGTACGCCGCCGATCTATTGTGGGAGCGAGCCTGCTTGCGATGTTGCACAGCCAACACCTGCATGCCTGACACACCGCCATCGCGAGCAAGCTCTCTCCTACATTTGGATTTTCTCTGGCACGGGACTATCGTACGCCGCCGATCTATTGTGGGAGCGAGCCTGCTCGCGATGTTGCACAGCCAACACCTGCGTGCCTGACACACCGCCATCGCGAGCAAGCTCTCTCCTACATTTGGATTTTCTCTGGCACGGGACTAGCGTACGCCGCCGATCTATTGTGGGAGCGAGCTTGCTCGCGATGTTGCACAGCCAACACCTGCGTGCCTGACACACCGCCATCGCGAGCAGGCTCGCTCCCACATTTGGATTTTCGCCGGCACGAGACTGGTGTACGCCGCCGATCTATTGTGGGAGCGAGCCTGCTCGCGATGTTGCACAGCCAACACCTGCGTGCCTGACACACCGCCATCGCGAGCAGGCTCGCTCCCACATTTGGATTTTCGCCGGCACGAGACTGGTGTACGCCGCCGATCTATTGTGGGAGCGAGCTTGCTCGCGATGTTGCACAGCCAACACCTGCGTGCCTGACACACCGCCATCGCGAGCAGGCTCTCTCCTACATTTGGATTTTCTCTGGCACGGGACTAGCGTACGCCGCCGATCTATTGTGGGAGCGAGCTTGCTCGCGATGTTGCACAGCCAACACCTGCGTGCCTGACACACCGCCATCGCGAGCAGGCTCGCTCCCACATTTGGATTTTCGTCGGCACGAGACTGGTGTACGCCGCCGATCTATTGTGGGAGCGAGCCTGCTCGCGAAGGGGCAGTGTCAGTCAACATCAATGGCGGATTGCAGTCCGCCTTCGTCGGAACGCCGCCCGGAGTAGCCTCCCACAAGTTTTGCACCATTCATTACGCCCAATGGCGCCCTTTTCTCTACGTTGAAACCTGCCCCTGCAATCGTCGTCCCACGACATCCAGCAAATCACAGCCATCGCGCAGTGAAGTCACCAACACCCGCGCCAACTCACTGTGGACACCCTCGCTAAACGCAAAACTTTCCAGCAGTTGCGTTGCGGTACGAATGCGGTAGGCCGCAATTTCATGCAACACGTCCAATGGCGCCTCAGTGTCGATCAGCAACGATGGAACGCTGCAGTCGATGCCGGTAACAGGCATGTATCGATCCATGACGAAAAACCTCCATAGGGAAAAGGACACGACTTTTCAGCGTTGGCAGTTAGACGGCACATCAGACGATCCCCGAGGTGGTTCCAGGTTGTCCAGCGCTCGATTGACCAGCAACTCGCCCAGCGCGGACAGTTGCTGAATGGCCAAAATCACATGGCGGCGCGGGCCTTCCAGTTCACGGGAGAGATCGGTGGCCATGACACTGAGGGAGGCAAGGGTTTCAGAGGCGTGACAGAGCAGGGACTCCGTGTCGACATCCGCAACGACGGCGAAGAAATGACTGGCCGGTTCGGGACGATAGGGATTGCGCAGGGGCACGCTGACGAGTTGTTCGGTGACTTTGGAATGATTGGATGAATCGACGGTGGCGCCGGCCGGAAGGCCTGACGGTTCGGTAGCGATTGGGCTGGACTTTTTCATGCCGGAGCTCCTTGCAAGATTAAGGAAGTTCTTGTCTCTTGCCTTCAACCAGATTTGATTGAAGGTGATACATGGCGGAACGGTAGATTTATTACCAGAAAATTCAATTTAATTAACCAAATAAATGAACATCTGTGTAATTAAATGATTCTTGCCACTGACCACAAAAAACTGCACAACATCGCAAATGATTCATCACTTCATAATTGCTGTAAGACCATTCTTCACCCAGTGTAGGCAACGTCTTACATATTGTGGCAGCACCAAGCCACGCGATGAAAAACCATTTAATTTTGTTGGCCCTGTTTGAAAAATTATCTTTTTCGTCCGCATGACAGCTGTGTAGGATGCAGCGCTCAAAGAGAATCTCCTCCGTACGCGCAACCTATTGTAACAATAGCTAAATGGTAGATATTGAATGCACAAGAAAGACAGAACAGACAAATTAAAAAACAACATCAAGTATCTGATAAAGAGCCGTGGAGAGACTCGGCTTTCCTTGTGCAATTCCAGCGGCTTGACCCGGACAACCATCTATAACATTTTGGAAGGGAGGGTTATACACGTACAACAATCTACAATTCGAAAGATATCGGATTTTTTTGGCGTGTCTTATAAGGAAATAGAGACGGTTGATTTTGAAGAAAAAGAAATTATAGAGAGTAGTTCATCCCCGGACGGAAATATGAATCCGGCAGCGGTTCCGGTTATTAAGGAGAGTTTACTGATTCAGAGCCTCGACAAAAGAATTGGTGAGTTGTCCATCACACATCCGCTAACCTATTACTTCGGCCCAGCCTGCAATTTAATAGGCGTGCTTCTGGAGAATGAAATCAGCGGAATGAACGAGGCAGGAGATATTTTAATAGTAAAGAGGGGGTTGTCAAATGGTAACGGAGATAAGCTGGCGTACGACAAAATAACAAAAAAGCCAACCATAATCAGTGGCGATTATTTTGACTCTGATACGACTTGCATTATTGGAGACGTGATCGAGGAGCGGTTTAATGGAAAGTAGCAATGGAGTAGAAAACAGAAAATACAAACTGCTGGGATTTGAAAAAAACAAAAACCTTGTCGTGATTATGGTGATTTCCACAGGAAAAATTATAAAAATAAAGCTAGCCGAGGTATTAAGAAGCGAAATAATAGATAACCTGAGTAAGGGGGAAGTCAAGGATATATACCGCAAACATTACTCTGGAGGGGCTGCGCTCACGACCTACGAAATGAATGATCGTAATGAAAGGTCTTGGATGATTTATGTCATTCTAAATATGCTTCTACTTTCACTTTACATCTTCTCAAATATCGCCGCGACCAAACTTGTTTACCTGGAATGGTTCAATCTTGTAATTCCCCCTGCTGTTTTTATTTACCCTTTGACATTTTTAGTCGTTGATTTGTTAAACGAAACTTACGGACTTAGACTGGCAAGGAGGGCCCTTCTATTTGCATTTTCAAGCAATGCACTAATTATTTTACTGATGAACGCTGTTGTTTACCTACCTGGATTACCCGGGTGGAAGCTTGATGTACCGTATACAGAAGTCGTCACTCATGTATCGTCCGTTCTAGTCGCGTCATCAGTCTCATTCCTTTTTTCCGAATACGTAAATTCGTATTTGCTTTACAAGATAAAAGAGCTAACAAACTCCAGATTTCTTTTTTTGCGCGTATTCCTTAGCACTTTCTTCGCAGTGATAATAGACAGCATTCTTTTTTGCTACATTGCGTTTTACGGCGCAATGCAAAATAGCGACATACTCAACATGGTTTACGCGCAGATAGCTATAAAGATGTGTTTCGCTGTATTTAACATTTTTCCAGCATACGGAGCAAGATCATTATTTAAAAGTTACATTGCAGAGCCCAAACCAGCTTGAACCAAGGGAGAGCGCGGGTATTTAAAGTTACGCACTCTCCCAGCAACACAATATTGTTTTACAATCCTATTTTTAATTTTAGATTATTCAAAACCTCCGCTCCGCTATCCAGAAACTCAATCAATCCTTTTGCTCGGAGAGCACATGCATCACAGTCGCCGCATCCACTTCCGATTACGCCATTGTAACAAGTCAACGTCTGATAGCGAATCAAATCCAGCTGCTTATGGTAATCAGCCAAGGCCCAAGTCTCAGCTTTGTTTAGCCGCATGAGCGGCGTCTCAATTCGCACCTTATAGTCCATACCCAAATGGATAGCGCTGTTCAATACCTTAACAAACTCATCGCCACAATCGGGATAGCCCGAACTCTCTGTTTCACAAACACCGGTGATAACAGCCTCAGCGCCCACTTGATAGGCATAAATAGAAGCCAATGTTAAAAACAGAATATTCCTGCCAGGTACGAACGTATCTGGAACGCCGTTGCCCGTACTCCTTTCAATGGGAATGTTGTTTTGCGTCAATCTGCTAATGGCCAGTTCATTCAGCAATGAAGCGTCGAGTACTTTGTGCACCATCACGCCAAGCTGTTTTGAAAGCTGCTGCGCCACTTCAATTTCCGCACGATGGCGCTGGCCGTAATCAAACGTAATGCAGTGAATTTCATCGTACATCGGCAATGCATGGATCAAGCAGGTGGTCGAGTCTTGTCCGCCACTGAAAACGATAACGGCCTTTCTAGTCATGGTTCGTTCTTCCCTGGAATGTCCCTGCGGGGTGCGGGGGCTGTTGACCCTACCGGGAAGCTCAAATTCTGGCTGTGGGAAGCTTCCGAAATGATCGTCTCCGATTTCCGTTTGTGTCATCTCTTTGCCGCTTGATGATTTCTCCCATCAACTGGTCGCAATCCATCAATCCTGCCCCCTCCCCGCGCCCTAGATTAACTCTCAGAACACGTCGCCGTGCCGTGCGGCCAGTCACTGTGGAGATCGCCTCATGCAAAACTTCCAAACCCGCAAACAGCAAAGCCCCGTCGAGGGTTGGGACCATCAGGACCCGGAAGAAGCGTTCACCCTGCCCTCGCGCTATTTCTTCGACGAGACCCTGTTCAAGGCCGAGCGCGACAACATTTTCATGCACGCCTGGCATGTGGCCGGGCACGTCAGCGAGTTCGCCGAACCGGGTCAGTACGTGGTGACGGATCTGTTTGATCAGAGTGTGGTGGTGGCGAAGAACCGTCAGGGCCAGATCCATGCCTTCCACAACGTTTGCCAGCATCGCGGCAATCGCCTGCTCGAAGCGCGTCGTGGCACCACGGGCGGGGTGGTGCGCTGCGCCTATCACTCGTGGTGCTACGAAATGGATGGCAGCCTGCGCAGCGCGCCGCGTTGCGAGAAGATGAAGAACTTCGAGTTGCAGCAGTTCAACATTCCTCAGATCCGCACTGAAGTGTTGGGCGGCTTCGTCTACTTCAACCTCGACCCGGCCGCGCCGTCGCTGCGCGATCTGTTTCCCGGGGCCGATGAAGAAATGCGTCGGGTGTTTCCCGACCTTGAGAACATGCGCCTGATCGAGGAACAGGACGTGATCGTGCCCGCTAACTGGAAAGTGATCATGGACAACTCCATCGAGGGTTATCACTTCAAGTTGTCTGGACCGTGCCATATCGACCTCGCCAGGCTGATCGACTTCAAGGGCTATCAGTTGAGCAAACGCGACAACTGGTGGACTTACATCGCGCCGGCCAATCTGTCGGTGAGTGAGGCCTACGGTGTGCCGCTGAAGCCAGATGTGAACCCAAACGAATGCTTCTTCAACATTGGCATGTGGCCGAACAACACCTTCTATACCTTCCCGTTTTCCGAGTTTTTGGGCTCGTTCATCATGATCCCGCTGGACGCCGAGCGCTCGCTGCTGCGCTTCGGGTATTACTCCAACAATGCGGAAACCGCTGCGGTCACCGAGTCGTGCATGAAGTGGATGAATGAAGACCTGGGGCCGGAAGACATTGCGCTGAATATCTCGGTGCAGAAAGGCCTGCATTCCCTGGGTTACGACCAGGGCCGCTACATGATCGACGCCCAACGCAGTAATGAAAGTGAGCATCTGGTGCATCACTTTCATCGGCTGGTGTTCAACGGGATTCATGGTCCGTCCGCGGTCTGAATCTGTCAGTTCAACGCGGTCCATGTGGGAGCGAGCTTGCTCGCGATGGCGGACTGACATTCAACATCTTGGTCGACTGGAACTCCGCTATCGCGAGCAAGCTCGCTCCCACAGGTTCCGTGTTGCAACTGGCTGATCGGCTTTTTCATTGATGGAGTACACCGAACCATGGCCGAGCATGAGTTTGATTACCTGATTGTGGGCGCAGGGTCAGCCGGCTGCGTGTTGGCCAACCGCTTGGGCGAAGATCCAGCGGTGCGGATTCTGCTGCTGGAAGCCGGGCCGGCGGACAAGAGCTGGACTATCGACATGCCGTCCGCGGTGGGAATTGTGGTCGGCGGCTCGCGCTACAACTGGTGCTATACCTCCGAGCCGGAACCGTATCTGGACGGTCGGCGGATCGGCACACCACGCGGCCGGACGCTGGGCGGTTCGTCGTCGATCAACGGCATGGTCTATGTCCGTGGCCATGCGCGGGATTACGACGGTTGGGCTGAGCAAGGGTGTGACGGCTGGAGTTATCAGGAGGTATTGCCGTACTTCAAGCGAGCACAAACCCATGCCGACGGCGCAGACGATTACCGAGGGGCGACCGGGCATTTGCACGTCACCGCGGGCGATACACAAACCCCGTTGTGCGCAGCGTTTCTGGCGGCCGGTGCCGAGGCCGGGTATGGCGTGAGCAGCGACTTGAATGGCTATCGCCAGGAGGCCTTCGGGCCAGTGGATCGCACCACGCGCGACGGACGTCGCTGGAGCACTTCGCGGGGTTATCTGAGCGAGGCGTTGGCGCGGGGCAATGTTCGCGTGGCGACCGATGCGCTGGCGTTGCGCATTCTGTTCGATGGCCATCGCGCCATCGGGATCGAGTACGAGCAAAACGGCGAAACGCATCAGGCCCACGCCCGGCGTGAAGTATTGCTGACGGCCGGCGCGATCAATTCGCCGCAACTGCTGTTGCTGTCCGGCATCGGCCCGGCAGCAGAATTGCGGGATATGGGGATCACGGTCAAGCATGACTTGCCCGGTGTTGGCCGCCGCCTTAACGATCACCCGGACGCGGTTGTGCAGTACCTGTGCAAGAAACCGGTGTCGCTGTATCCGTGGACGACGGTGCCCGGCAAATGGTGGATCGGTGCGCGCTGGTTCGCCACCCACGATGGCTTGGCGGCGAGCAATCACTTCGAAGCCGGGGCCTTCATTCGCTCGCGGGCGGGCGTTGAACATCCGGATCTGCAACTGACGTTCATGCCGCTGGCGGTGAAACCCGGCAGCGTCGACCTGGTGCCGGGCCACGCGTTTCAGGTGCATATCGACCTGATGCGCCCCACCAGCCTGGGCAGCGTGACCCTGAACAGCGCCGACCCTCGACAGCCGCCGCGCATCCTGTTCAATTACCTGAAGACCGAGCAGGACCGAGCCGACATGCGCGCCGGTGCGCGGTGGGTGCGCGAGATCATCGAGCAACCGGCCATGGCCGCGTTCAAAGGTGACGAGTTGGTGCCCGGCCCCGATGCCCAAAGCGACGAGGCGCTGGACGCTTGGGCCAGACAGGTCACGGAAACCGGCTACCATGCCAGCGGCACCTGCAAGATGGGGCCGATTGACGACGTCGAAGCGGTGGTCGATGCGCAATTGCGCGTGTATGGCCTCGATGGCTTGCGCGTGGTGGATGCCTCGATCATGCCGCAAATCGTCAGCGGCAACACCAACGCGCCAACGGTGATGATCGCGGAAAAAGCCAGTGACATGATTCGCGGCAGGCCACCGCTGCCCAGCAATGATGTGCCGGTGTGGATTCATCCGCAGTGGCAGACGCGGCAACGATAGAGATGACTTATGAGTAATCAACCGTCCGACAGTGCTCCGCCCGTGCAAACCCGCTTCACCTGGCGGCGTGGCGAAGTCGCGCCGCTGCGGGTGGCGGTGCTGCTGTTGCCGTCGTTTTCCAACTTCGGCCTGGCGGCGGTGCTCGAACCGCTGGCCATTGCCAATTGGCTGACCCAACGCCCGTTGTTCCAGTGGTCGCTGCTGTCCCTGGACGGCGAGCCGGTGCAGGCCAGTAATGGCCTGATGACCGTGGCGAACGACCGTCTGCGCGCCGATCAGGGTTTTGATGTGTGCCTGGTGATCGCCAGTTTCGATGTGCACAAACACAGTCCAAACCTGGCGCTCAAGAGCTGGCTGCGCAAACAGGCGTTGTTCGGCGCGGTGTTGGCGGGCGTGGAAACCGGTACGGAATTACTCGCAGCGGCCGGTGTACTCGATGGCTATGAAGCCGCGGTGCATTGGGACAATCTTCAGGGCTTCCAGGAGAGCTACCCGCGCGTTCATGCCAAGCCGCAGCTCTACACGCTTGAGCGTCAGCGTATGACTTGCGCTGGCGCGACCACCACGCTGGACATGCTGCTCGGCTGGATCGACCACACCATCGACAACGAGTTGGCGCGGGAAATCGGCATGCACCTGCTGATGGGCCAGGTGCGTGCGCCAGCGGACAATCAACTCGACGGCGGCCTGACCCATACCGGGATGTATGGCAGCAAGATTCGCCGTGCGGTGCAACTGATGGAGAAAGCACTGGAGGAGCCGCTCGATTGCGAAGCGATTGCCAGTCAGGTTGGTTTATCGCGGCGGCAACTGGAACGCCAATTCAAGCATCAAACCGGCCTGTCGCCGCTCAAGTACTACATCACCCTGCGTCTGGCCAAGGCCCACAGTTTGCTGCAACAAACACGCCTCAGCGTCGCCCAGGTGGCAGCGTGCTCCGGGTTCGGTTCGCTGGAACATTTTTCCCGCACCTACCGCGCCCGTTTCGGTTGCCCGCCCAGCGAGGATCGCCGCCAGATCTGGAGCGCCCCGGTGATGCGCCAGCCGCTGCGCAAAGAGCATCGGCCAGCCGAGGCGGATTGATCTCATCGCCGATAATCCGCCTCCTCCTCGTCCAGAATCCCCATCAGCGCATTGAAATGCTTGTCGGCAAAGCCCGGATAGTCGAGCCATTGCCGGCAGGTCTTGCGCGCGACTTCATCACTGGCAATGCGCAACTTGAGGCCTGTGGACAGCGCGGTGATGTAGGTCTCGCAGGCACGCTCGAAGTAGTACAGATCATCGAACGCCTGGGCGATGGTCGGCGCCGCGACCAACAGACCGTGGTTGCCCATCAACAGAATCGGTTTATCGCCCAGTAGGTGACTGACGCGTTCGGCCTCGTCCCCCAGACCCATGCCGTCGAACCCGTCATCGATGGCCACCCGCTCGAAAAACCTCATCGAGTTTTGCTCGAGGGGCGGCAGCCGCGAATCCGCCAGGCAGGCCAGCGCCGTCGCGTATCGGGAGTGGGTATGCAGAATGCAACGGGCGTGCGGCTGATTGCGGTGCAAGGCGCTGTGCAAGGCCCACGCGGTGATGTCCGGCGCGTCCGGGCGATCGAGGCTGGCGGGATCATCGGCATTCACCAGCAGCAGGTCGCTGGCCTTGATCCGCGAGAAATGCGTGCCGTAAGGGTTGATCAGAAATTCCCGACCGTCACCGGATACCGCCACGCTGAAGTGATTGGCGATGGACTCGTGCAAGTTCAGCCGCGCGGCCCAGCGAAAGGCGCAGGCCAGGCGAATTCTCAGTTGTTCGACAGGTTGGCTCATGGCATCCCCAGTGTTCGTTATCGATTGTCTGGCAGTGTAGAGAGACGCCTTGTGCGCACTTGACGGGAAACGACATTGACTGCCGTTATCCAGCGGCACGGCGATGGCGCAGTGCCGGAGAACGATCAACCAGTGGATTTTCTATCGGTCGACGCCAGTAGCAACGCCACCGCGCCACACAGCATCAATGTTTCACCCAGCGCTTGTCCCCAGGCTGCCAACATCAACCCACCGCCAATCAACAGGTAGTACAGCAATCCAAACAGCGCGCCAGCCGTTCCCAGCCGATCGCCATAGTTCACCAGTGCCGAGCCGAGGATGTTCGGGATTGCCATGCCGAACGCCAGCACCACCAGCAACATCGCCAGTACAAATACGGCGCTTTCTTCAAGCAGCAAGACGCCGCTGGCCCCCACCAAGGTCAGCGCCGCCGCCACCTGAATCAGTTGCGACCCCCTTACGCCTCGTTGCAGCAATCGCTTGTTGAGCCACGCCCCGAGGCCGGAGCCAAGGGCCAGAATCACGCCGCTGTAGCCGAACAGCTGCGCACTCAGGCCCAGGCGTTGAAACATGAATGGGCCGAGACTGTAGTAGCTGAACAGGGCAATGTTGAACAACGCCACTAACAGCGTCGAATACCAGATATCGCGGTCACGCAGCATTCGCCACAGCGTCTCGAACAGCGGGGGCGTCTTGACCGGCTGCGGCCTGGTTTCCGGCAAGGTCAGCAGGCACCACAGCCATAACGCCGAGGACACCAGAAAAAGACATCCCAACACCCCTCGATAACCGAAGGCCTGCACCAAACTCGCGCCAGTGAACAGGCCGATGGCCGGACTGGCCGCCAGTGCGATGCCCATGACTGAAAACACCTGCGCCAGTTCCGCGCCCTTGAAGCGGTCGCGCAACAGCGTTTGTGTGACGACCGAACCGACCGCCGCACCAAACGCGGCCAGCGCCTGGGCCATCAGCAGCGCATCGAACGTACGGGCATTCAGCGCCAGGATCGAAGCCCCCGTGTACAACGCCAGACCGGCGAGCATCGAGGGTCGTCGGCCAATCCGGTCGCACATCCGGCCCCACACCACCACGCCAAACGCGAAGGCCAGGAAATACACGGAGAGGATTTGCGCAGCCTCTTGCGAGCCGATGGCAAACGCTTGGCCGATGTCCACCAGTGCAGGGCTGTAAAGGGTTTGAGCGATCTGCGGAAACATCAGCAAGGCGATGGCCAACATCGTTAAATTTTTCGAATTCATCACACCTTCTCTTTTCAAGAAAAACTGCCGAGCAGCTTAAGAAGTCGTGACTGACGTATTATCTGAATTCCGCCAATTAATCGTTTAAATCGGACAAACCATGGCCTGGCTCGACGCCCACGCACCCTTCGATCCCGACAGCTATCAGGCGTCGGTTATCGGTATTGCTGCGACCCTTGGCAATCACGACTCCGGCGTGCATCAACATCAACGCGGACAACTGTTGTTCACCCGCCAAGGCTGCACGCGCATTACGCTGGCGCAACAGCTATGCCTGCTGCCGCCCTCCCGCGCCGCTTGGATTCCACCGGGAGTCGCCCATCGAGCAGTGATGCAACACAGCGTCGACTACCGGTCGATTTACCTGCTACCCGAGTTGTGCGCCGAGCTGCCGCAACATGTCTGTGTGATTGAAGTCAGCCCGTTGCTGCGAGCCGTGCTGGAGGCAATCGCCCACACCGACTTCGGCACCGATTGGCAGCAGGGCCGGTTTGTTCATTTACTGGGTCTGTGCCTGAGCGAAATTCGCGACGCCGCGCACCAACCGATGCTCTTGCCATTACCTCGCGACAAACGCCTGGCACCGCTCCTCTCCACTGTCGAGCACTTGCCGCCGGAGCTTCAGGTTCTGGAAGCGCAAGTCGGCGCCAGCGGCCGAACCATTGGGCGAATCTTCCAGCGTGAAACCGGCATGAGTTATCAGCAATGGCGCCAACAGTGGCGGCTGATGCGCGCCATCGAGCTGCTGTCGACGGGGCGAAACATCGGCTACAGCACGTTCGAGCTGGGTTTTTCCAGCGACAGCGCATTCATCGCCTTCTTTAAGGACATGACCGGTTTTACGCCCGGCACGTGGCCCAAATAATTACCTGACGGCCGGCAACAAAAATCATTTGCCACCAAATATTACATGCGTCATATTACAAGCGTAATAAACACCCGTTTCCACAGGTATTCGTCCATGACCAGCATGCCCAGCCTTGAACCCGACCTCGCCGTCCCGGTGAGTGCACCCAAGCCTCCCCTGCTCAAACGGTTGATCCTGCTGATTGCGTTCATCGCTGCCTTGGTGTTCGCCGGGCTGTACGCCACCCACTGGTGGACCGCCGGCCGCTTCATCGAAGAAACCGACGACGCCTACATCGGTGGCGACGTGACGGTGATCGGGCCGAAGGTGGCGGGTTATATCGAAGAAGTGCTGGTCACTGATAATCAGCAAGTGAAGGCCGGCGATGTGCTGATTCGTCTCGACTCTCGCGACTACCGCGCCAACCTGGCCAAGGCTGAAGGCGCAGTGGCCGCTGAAGAGGCCTTGCTCGCCAACCTCGATGCCACCGAACAATTGCAACAGGCCGTCATCGGCCAGGCTCGCGCCGGCATCGATGCCGCCGGTGCCGAAACCGCCCGCTCCCGGGATGACGATGCTCGCTACAAAAAACTGGTGGGCAGCAACGCCGTCTCGGTGGAAAGCGCCCAACGGGCCAACGCCACCTTCAAGACCGCCCAGGCCCAAAGCGCCCGCGCTCAGGCTGAACTGCTGGCGTCGCAGCGGCAATTGAATGTGATCGCCACCCAGAAACAGCAAGCCCGCGCAGCGTTGATACAGGCAAAGGCCGAACGTGACCTGGCGCAATTGAACGTGAGCTATACCGAACTGAAAGCCCCCGTGGACGGCGTGATCGGCAATCGCCGGGCGCGGGTCGGCGCTTATGCGCAGGCCGGTTCGCAGTTGCTGTCGGTGGTGCCGTCCAGCGGTTTGTGGGTCGATGCCAACTTCAAAGAAGATCAACTGGCGCGCATGACGCCCGGCCAACGGGTGGTCATTCATGCCGACGTGCTCTCGGGACAGGAATTCCACGGTCATCTGGACAGCCTGGCCCCGGCCAGTGGTTCGCAGTTCAGCGTATTGCCACCGGAAAACGCCACCGGCAACTTCACCAAAATCGTGCAGCGGGTGCCGGTGCGCATTCAGTTGGATCCGGCTGATGGTGTGCTTGGTCATTTGCGTCCAGGCCTGTCAGTGACCGTGCAAGTGGATACGCGCAAGGCGCCTGAAATGCCAGCCGTGGCCAGCGCGCCATGAACCGCGCCCTCGCCGTCCCCGCCCAGCCATTCAATGCCGCCGACCTGGCAACGGCGACCAAGGTGTTCGCCTTCGCCTCGATGTGCATCGGCATGTTCATTGCGCTGCTGGATATCCAGATCGTTTCCGCCTCGTTGCGCGACATTGGCGGTGGGCTCTCGGCGGGCACCGATGAAACGGCGTGGGTGCAGACCAGCTACCTGATTGCTGAAATCATCGTGATCCCATTGTCCGGCTGGCTGTCCCGCGTGTTCTCGACGCGCTGGTTGTTCTGCGCCTCGGCGGTGGGTTTCACCTTGGCCAGCCTCCTGTGCGGCGCAGCCTGGAACATCCAGAGCATGATCGCCTTTCGCGCCCTGCAAGGTTTTCTCGGCGGCTCGATGATCCCGCTGGTGTTCACCACGGCGTTCTTTTTCTTTACCGGCAAACAACGGGTAATCGCTGCCGCAACCATTGGTGCGGTGGCTTCGCTGGCACCGACCCTCGGTCCGGTGATCGGCGGCTGGATCACCGATATTTCCTCTTGGCACTGGCTGTTCTACATCAACCTGGTACCGGGGATTTTCGTCGCGGTGGCGGTGCCGATGCTGGTGAAAATCGACCAGCCGGAACTCTCGCTGCTCAAAGGCGCCGATTACTTGAGCATGCTGTTCATGGCACTGTTTCTCGGCTGCCTGGAATACACCCTGGAAGAAGGCCCGCGCTGGAACTGGTTCAGCGACAGCACCATCCTGACCACGGCGTGGATCAGCGGCCTCGCCGGCCTGGCCTTCATCGGCCGAACCCTGCACGTGGCCAACCCGGTCGTCGATTTGCGCGCCTTGAAAGATCGCAACTTCGCCCTCGGCTGCTTCTTTTCATTCGTCACCGGGATCGGCCTGTTCGCCACGATTTACCTGACGCCGCTGTTCCTCGGTCGGGTGCGTGGCTATGGCGCGTTGGACATTGGTCTGGCGGTTTTTTCCACCGGGGTGTTCCAGATCATGGCCATTCCGCTGTACGCCTTTCTGGCCAACCGCGTTGACCTGCGCTGGATCATGATGACCGGCTTGGGGCTGTTCGCCCTGTCGATGTGGGATTTCAGCCCGATCACCCATGACTGGGGGGCCAAAGAACTGCTGCTGCCGCAAGCCTTTCGCGGAATTGCCCAGCAACTGGCGGTGCCGCCAGCGGTGACACTGACGCTCGGCGGACTGGCACCCGCGCGGCTCAAACATGCTTCGGGGTTGTTCAACCTGATGCGCAACCTGGGCGGCGCCATCGGCATCGCCGCGTGTGCGACCATTCTCAACGACCGGACCAACCTGCACTTCACGCGGTTGGCAGAGAACCTCAACAGCACCAACGAAGCCCTTAACCAGTGGCTGTCCCAGGTCGGCAACAACTTCGCCGCCCTGGGCCAGAGCGGCGATGTCGGGGTGACCGCCAGCCTGCATCAGCTCTGGCTGCTGACCTACCGCGAAGCCCAGACGCAAACCTATGGCGACGCGTTCCTGATGATCATGGTCTGCTTCATCATCGCCACGGCGATGGTGCCCCTGATGCGCAAGGTGCAACCACCGGCCGCGCCGAGTGCCGATGGCCATTGAGGCTCGCCCTTATTCCTCTATCAAGGATTCATTATTTGTCGTTGGCCAATAACTAGCGAAGTTAACACCTAAAATGAAATCGTACATAAGATGCTGGACGCGCCCCGCGGGAAATATTTTCTGATAGCTTTCATTGACAATCCAGCTACGGCTGGGCTCTCTATGCATAACACTCACTGTACATCCAAGTACAAGAGGTAATTGCACGTGACTCGCTTCAGCCAAGACATCCCCGCGAAGTTCACGCAGATAAAGCACCTCACCTTCCTTGGACTTCACCATGACAGAGACATAAACCGAAGAAAAATACTCATGAGGAGTGCCAGCAGAAAAACTGATGTCAATTTTTTGGGTCTGAAGATCAATCCTTACAGACCCTACGGTTCGTCCGGCGTTGCCTTGGAAGTGCCACGTAAACTTGCTACCCAAGGCTGAGCGATCAACTTTTGGTCGAGAGAACTCAACCGTACGATAACGCTCAAATAACTCACTACGAACGGGCTCGGCGAATGCATTGATCGCGCGACGCATGTCATATTTCAACGGAAACCCATCATGTAGTACAAGATGAGGGGATTGCTCGAAAATCGCTGCACACTTATCAATTTCAGCTTTTAAATTTTCACCTGCATCAGTAACCAAACTAATATTCACCAGCCCCTGATCAGTCACTTTCAAACGATTGATCTCTGCATCTGTGTCAATCACTGCCGACGCCAATTTGTTAGATATACTCAAGCGCGATGGTTCTTTATGCAGAATTTCGATAACAAAGTTCGTGCCGATCGAAATTTTTTCGGAGAACAACTCAGTTTTATCGCCCAGCATGCTTCGAAAAAACACAACGGCACCCTGCGCATTCCTTATTGTCACTTCCGCATACACCTGACTTTGAAAATGGCTATGCGGCGACGTGCTTACAACATCAACAAATAGGTGTCCATTCGAAGTGCTAACATCAAGCTTACAAAAAACACCATACAACCCACCCAGCATCACAGTTTGGTCAGTCAAGACACTTGCAACTTTCCTCTCATAGACAATTTGAAAAGTAGGATTATTGTCTTTAATCGTCACATAATGACTGACGGGCAGATAACTCCCATCGTCCGGGGAGGGTAATTGCAATGCATAAACGCCCACAGGTAAATCATGAACAACCACCAATGTGCCTGTAATCTTCACGATCCTGGCCGCCCCCCGTCCACCTCTCAACATGAAGCTTTTGCCAGCAATTTTAGGATAAATAGAACTATCAAAACCGAAAGACTTACTCCTCTTTAAACCAGTAACGGCAAGTTGAGTGCAACTGACCAAATCCAACGGACTCCTCAACCCCAGCAACACTTGAACCTGCTTGAGATCGCTCTCAGGTACCAGTAAATACAGCGGGTAAAATGGGTTAGCATTACTATAAGAATTTTCAACAACCTGCCGTGCAGTAAGTGACGCTTTTGTAAACTCCATAAACGCGGAAACATCGACATTGGCGACATCAATAGTGACACGACTCAGAAAATCCATTGTCGGAAGGTCTACAACTCGAAAGCCTGGCTCA
Organism: Pseudomonas sp. ASL7; assembly: GCF_056680375.1. Lineage (NCBI taxonomy): Bacteria > Pseudomonadati > Pseudomonadota > Gammaproteobacteria > Pseudomonadales > Pseudomonadaceae > Pseudomonas > Pseudomonas sp. ASL7. Next base: position 2,830,976 of record NZ_CM155279.1, read on the forward strand.
TTACTAACTCGACGATAGCGCTTATGAAATTCTATAATAGATCGGTCACCCGCACGCGCAAAGATCAACAGTAAAAAATATAAAGTTAATCCTAAATCCTTGCCAACGGTTCCATTATCAAATCCCGCCTTGGCTAACCTATAGGTTGTTTCCTCGCCACCACTATATAACCAACCAAATTGATAAACCTCCTCCCCCAACACCTTGCTTTGGTAACTTGCCGCAAACAAATTATTCCAGACTTCGCTCAGATTAATCGTACTATTGTCTCTGAACGAACCTTCATAGCCATGACCAATCTCATGAATACTCCCCCAATTAGTACCTTTGATATCCAGCCAGAATTCTGCAACCGAATCTGAGGTTACCGCAGTCGCCCTCCATCCATAATAAGCAGCGCCAGCCCCCGATTTGTCAGCCTTCATAAAATAACGATTGGGTATGTTTTTATCGGTTGGCACCGTTGAATCGAATGAAAGCCCGGCAAGGTAATTGAAGTGCTCGAAAATACCAGCGTAATAATCAGTCAGACTTTCCAGCCCAGACACCTGATGCAACGCTTTCAACGCTGCTTTATCTTTAGCCGGAATCAGGATTTTCGCGTAAGTTGAATCAAACAGCGCGTATTCAGCATCCAACGAATCCCAGGTATAAAAAAACAAATCAGCATTCCCCCCCGCTTTATAAAGAGGCAGAAATTTCCAATCACCTTCTATTTCCACTTCGATACTAATATGTTCACGTGCACGCTCGGTATAAGGCGTTGTAAAAAAAGGGACGGAAGGAACGTTCGAAATAAGTTCCTGCCAAGCAGTAGTTACCTCCTGCTGAAATTCTGTTTTCGAATCGTTGTTCAACAGATGCAGTATTGACCCCATTCCCGATGCAGGGAAAGACTGACGAAATCGAATCTTCACGCCCGCAGAGAGAACGGCGCCCAGGGTATAACGATCATGGTGGATACCTTTGCCCATGCCCGAATTCATCAACCAGTCAGGTCTCTCAAGACTGTAAAAAGTGTGAACAAGGGAGGTGTGCTGTTCTTTGTCAGCCATTTCAATAACTCCGGCACTAATGATTGAAGTACCGGAGAGCTTAGGGTTAGCAAATACCCCCCTGTAACTGTCATAAGTAACAGTCCGCTAGACTATTTACTTATAAGTCGGTCCGAATTGATCAACATCTGCCAAGAGGCGGCGATGGTGCCCCTGATGCGAAAAGTGCAACCACCGGCCGCGCCGTCAGCGGACGCTCACTGATCAGGCTTGAGGCATTTTGCGAAAACCAATCGCCAGGCGGTTCCAGGCGTTGATGGTGGAGATGGCCACGGTCAGGTCGATCATTTCCTTGGGGCTGAACTGAGCGATGGCAAATTCGTAGTCTTCATCCGGCGCATGAGTCTGGCTCACCAGCGTCATGGATTCGGTCCAGGCCAGGGCGGCGCGTTCACGGTCGGTAAAGAACGGGGCTTCACGCCACGCCGTCACAGCGAACAGACGACGCGGGGTTTCCCCGCCCTTGATGGCATCGGCGGTGTGCATGTCGATGCAGAAGGCGCAGCCGTTGATTTGCGACGCGCGCAGCTTGACCAGTTCGATGAGGGTCTTTTCCAGCGGCAGCTTCGAGACTGCAGTTTCCAGGGCAATCATGGCTTTGAGAGCGTCTGGGGAAGCGGTGTAGAAATCGATACGAGGTTTCATGGTGTGTTCCAGGGCAAGTGGGTGTGCAGATAAGGTAGCCTCACGACTGACTGACACAAATAGCCAATATTTCAGAAGTCGAGGAGGCCAATGGGAGAGCGGCCATCCACCGAAAACCGCTAAGCCCTGTTACGCAACCACTGCAGAAACCCCTTCTTCTCCACCACCTTCGGCACTTCCTGCATCAACGTCTGCGCCTTGTTCAAGCGGAAATCCAGCAACGCCTTCATCGCTTCGCCGATGTCATGCCGCGCATCCAGGCAGGGTCTTAGGTAGTCTTTTTCGATTCGGTACAGGCTGCAAGACGTCTTGGCGCTGAAGTCCGCCGGCAGCGCCGTCTCCGACAATATCCCGCCCTCGCCGATCACCTCACCCGGCCCCATGCGCGCGGTTTCTAACTTGACGCCGCCACGGCTCAGCGTGACCGACACCACGCCCGATTCGATGATGAATAAATGATCGCTGACGTCCCCCGCCGGCAAGATCATTTCACCCGCGCGAAATTGTTGCAGGGTCATGTGCTGGCTGAAGGTTTCTTTCTCTTCCTGACGCAGCGTCGAGAAGATGGCCGAACTCTCCAGCAACGCCCGTGGCCGTGACAGACCACCAGGTGCAGTGGGTTCGACGCTCGACAACAGGCTCACACCGGACGCCTGCAAATGCCGGAACGCCAGGTCGAATAGCTGATTACGGACCATGCGTTTCTGATCCATCGAGACCACGAAGCCACTGATTTCGTACTCCACGCCGTCAGCGCTGGAGCCTTTCAGGGCGACGCACGGCGCCGGTTTGGCCAACAGGTATCGGCAACCCTCCATCGCCCGTTCCAGCGCATCGATCACCGTTTGCGGGCGCGCGTGCGGGCTCAATTGCAGGCTGATCGACACGCCGAAAATATCGCTCGGGCGACTGAAGTTGATGATCTTGGCCTTGGCCGCCAACGAGTTGGGAATCACCGCCATGCTGCCCTGGGAGGTTTGCAGGCGTGTGGCGCGCCAGTCGATATCGGTGACCCGGCCTTCAGTGCCGTCGATGGAGATCCAGTCATCCAGTAGATAGGGTTTGGTGGTATTGAGGACGATCCCCGAAAACACGTCGCTGAGGGTACTTTGCAGCGCCAGGCCGACGATGATCGCCAGGGCGCCGGAGGTTGCCAGCACGCCTCTGACCGGCAGATCGAGCACATACGCCAGGGCCGCGATGATCGCGATCAGGAAAATCACCGCGCCGAGCAAGTCCTGCAACAATCGCCCGGTGTGCCCGACCCGCTGCATCATCGCTGCGCCAATCAGCACCGTCAGTGTTCGCGCGCCGAACAGCCACCAGGCAATCTGCAAACCGGTGGCGGCCAGGTGCAACGGCACATTGTCGGCCCACGGTGCCGGCTCCAGCGGGTTCAGGCCTTCGTTGAACAGCAGCATGCTGTACAACGAAAAAATCAACAGCCGTACGACCAGCTTCCAGTTGCTGCCATTGGCACTGATCAAGCGCCATAAACCAAGATCGATCAGGATCAGGAGCAACGCGCAGATCAACGGATGATCGGTGAGCAACGACAGCATCGAGCAACTCCAGCAAGGTATGGAAATAATACTGTAGGAGCGAGCTTGCTCGCGATGGTGGGTCAGTCGACATCAATGTAGCTGATACACCATCGCGAGCAAGCTCGCTCCTACAAGGGTTCCTTACTTGCTGTTGGTCAGGGCGTTGTAGCTGGTAAACAGGTTGCGGTAGTCCGGGATGTGGTTGGAGAAGAGCGTGCCCAGGCCTTCCACGTCGTTACGCCAATCGCGATGCAGTTCACACGCCAGGCCGAACCAGGTCATCAATTGCGCGCCGGAGGCCGACATGCGATCCCAGGCCGATTGACGGGTCAGCTCGTTGAAAGTGCCGGAAGCGTCAGTCACCACGAACACGTCGAAGCCTTCGGCCAGTGCCGACAGCGCCGGGAATGCCACGCACACTTCGGTCACGACGCCGGCGATGATCAGTTGTTTTTTGCCGGTGGCTTTGATCGCCTTGACGAAGTCTTCGTTGTCCCAGGCGTTGATCTGGCCAGGACGGGCGATGTAAGGCGCCTCCGGAAACAATGCCTTGAGCTCAGGCACCAGCGGGCCGTTGGGGCCGGTTTCGAAACTGGTGGTCAGAATAGTTGGCAACTTGAAGTACTTGGCGAGGTCAGCCAGCGCCAGCACGTTATTTTTGAAACGATCCGGTTCGATGTCGCGTACCAGCGACAGCAGGCCCGCTTGATGGTCCACCAACAGAACGGCGGCGTTATCCTTGTCGAGACGTTTGTAGGAAGTAGTCATGGGAGTAATCCTCGCTTTTAATCGATACCGAACTGGCCGGCGTGAGCAAACCTGACATTTCGTTAAACCGCAGCCAAGCAAGCGTAGTCACCCAAGCCCGGCACGCCACAGCATTGCAACAATCAATTCAACCGCTCATCTGGCCGAAGCGGCCGGATTGGAAGTCGACAAAAGCCTGGTGAATCTCTTGCTCGCTGTTCATCACAAACGGGCCGTGGCCGACGATCGGTTCGTCGATCGGCTCGCCGCTGAGCAGCAACACCACGGCGTCGCTATTGGCTTCAAGACTGAGCTGATGGCCATTACGCTCGAACAACGCCAACTGCCCTTCGCGCACCAGTTCCAGGCCGTTGACCTGCACCGTGCCACGCAAGACCACCAGCGCCGTGTTACGACCTTCATGCAGATCCAGGGTCAGCAATTTGCCGCCATTGAGGCGCAGATCCCAGACGTCAATCGGGGTAAACGTGCGCGCCGGGCCGGTATGACCGTCAAACTCACCGGCGATCAATCGCAGGCTGCCGGCCTTGTCCTTGAGCGCGATGTTCGGGATATCGCCATCGACAATCGTCTGGTAACCGGCGTCGGCCATTTTGTCCTTGGCCGGAAGGTTGACCCATAGCTGCACCATTTCCAGGGTGCCGCCGCTTTTGGCGAAGCCTTGCGAGTGAAACTCTTCATGCAGGATCCCCGAGGCGGCGGTCATCCACTGCACGTCACCCGGGCCGATCTTGCCGCCGCTGCCGGTGGAGTCGCGGTGTTCCAGCTCACCCTTGTAAACGATGGTCACTGTTTCGAAACCACGGTGCGGATGCTGACCCACGCCACGACGCTCAGTGGTCGGGGTGAATTCAGCAGGACCGGCGTGATCGAGCAGCAGAAACGGGCTGATGTGTTTGCCCAGGTTGTCGTAGGAAAACAGCGTGCGAACCGGAAAACCGTCGCCGACCCAATGGGTCCGTGGACTGGTGTAGATGCCGATGATGTTTTTCATGCTTGCCTCCGAATCAGGTGTTTGACGCGATGGACAAAGCTTAAAACCGAACCCTTTGGTGCGCTAGACTGCAAAAAACAGTCATAGCGTTCTATTTGGAGAACGATGATGGAAGACCTGAACACCCTCTACTACTTCACCCAAGTGGTGGAGCACAGTGGTTTTGCCGCCGCCGGGCGAGCGCTGGACATGCCCAAATCGAAGCTGAGCCGGCGCATCGCCGAGCTCGAAGAGCGTCTTGGCGTGCGCCTGCTGCACCGCACCAGCCGGCATTGTTCACTGACGGAAATCGGCCAGGCTTATTACCAGCGCTGCCTGGCCATGCGGGTGGAAGCGGAAAGTGCCGCCGAACTGATCGAACGTAACCGCTCCGAGCCCCAGGGGCTGGTTCGGATCAGTTGCCCGACGGCGCTGCTGAACTCCTGGGTCGGGCCGATGCTGACCCGCTACCTGCTCAAGTACCCGTTGGTGGAGATGTTCATTGAAAGCACCAACCGCCGGGTCGACCTGATTCACGAAGGTTTCGACATCGCCCTGCGGGTGCGCTTTCCGCCACTGGAAAACACCGACATGGTGATGAAGGTACTGGGCAACAGCACCCAGTGCCTGGTGAGCAGCCCGGCGTTTGTGCCACGGCTGTCATCACCGGCCTCCCCGGCCGACCTCAGCGGTTTGCCGAGCGTGCACTGGGGTGCGGCGCAGCGTGAATATCAGTGGGAGTTGTTCGGCGCGGACGGCGCCAGCGCGGTGATTCGACACGCGCCGCGCATGGTCACCGATGACCTGTTGGCGTTGCGGCAGGCGGTGCTCGCCGGAATCGGCATCGCCCACCTGCCCAGCGTCGTGGTGCGCGATGACATCAGTGCCGGACGCCTGGTGGAACTGGTGCCAGGCTGGGCGCCGAAATGCGGAATCGTCCACGCGATCTTCCCCTCGCGCCGTGGGTTGCTGCCGTCAGTGCGAGCGTTGATCGACTTTTTGGGTGAGGAGTTCAGCCATGCCGACATTGCTTGAGGGATCGGCGGTTGTAAGCGAATGACCGAGGCGCGGCCATCGCGAGCAAGCTCGCTCCCACAGAGGTTGTGGGTGGACACAGAATGTGTGGGCAGCGTCAATCATTGTGGGAGCGAGCTTGCTCGCGATGAGGCCCGTTCAAACACCACCAATGCCCCAAACCGCTACCGATTCATGACTTGCGGTAAACAGTGCTTTGCCGTCCCAGCGGTTTTTCCCAAGGATGCAGACGCGGATACTCCTGCCTATTCCCACTGCCCCCAGGAGTCATCAATGTCTGTTCCCGCATTCGGTCTCGGTACTTTTCGCTTGCAAGGCCAGGTGGTCATCGACTCGGTGAGCACTGGCCTGGAGCTGGGTTACCGGGTGATCGATACCGCGCAAATCTATGAGAATGAAGCCGAGGTCGGCGAGGCCATTGCCGCCAGCGGTATTGCCCGCGAAGACCTGTTTATCACCAGCAAAATCTGGGTTGCCAACCTCGCCAAGGATCGCCTGATCGACAGCCTCAAAGAGAGCCTGCGCAAACTGCAGACCGACTACCTGGACCTGACCCTGATTCACTGGCCGTCTCCGGAAGATCAGGTGCCGGTCGCAGACTTCATGGGCGCCCTGCTCGACGCCAGGCGACTGGGCCTGACCCGGCAGATCGGCGTGTCCAATTTCACTATTGACCTGATGCAACAGGCGATGGCCGCCGTCGGCACCGAGAACATCGCCACCCACCAGATCGAACTGCACCCGTACCTGCAAAACCGCAAAGTTGTCGAGTTCGCGCAGCGCCACGGCATCCCGATCACCTCTTACATGACACTGGCTTACGGCGAAGTGCTGAAAGACCCGGTGATCCAGCGAATCGCCAATCGCCTGCAGACGACACCGGCGCAAGTCACCCTGGCCTGGGCCATGCAACAGGGTTACGCCGTGATCCCCTCCTCGACCAAACGCGCCAATCTCGCCAGCAACCTGAACGCCTGCGCGTTGACGTTGAGCGACGCCGACATGGCGTTGATCGCCGGCCTTGATCGCGGTCAGCGGTTGACCAGCCCCAAAGGTATCGCCCCGAACTGGGACTGAATGTCAGCCCTGTTCAAGGCTTTGGTCCAGGCGCGTCATGGCGTGTTGCAAGTGATCGACGGCTTCGTCGATCAACGCCGCGCGGCCCTCGCGGCAAGCACGTTCAAGCTGCTCGCAACACTCAATCAGATTGAGCGCCCGAACCATGCGCGCGCCGCCCTTGATGCGGTGCGCCAGGTCTTGCAGGTCACGACGATTGGCACCGGCGTGTGCGACGAGCAGTTGCTGGCGATCCTCCCGGTTCGTCACCGCCAGGTCGCGCAACAACTCATTGATCAGCGTTCGGTCCGTGCCCACGTATTGCTCCAGACCGCTCAAATCGATCTCGGCATTTGAGGGCGCTTCACCCTTCCCTGCCGATTCACTCACAAACCTCGACGCCAACCAGCCACTCAGGTCCGCCAGCCGGATCGGTTTGAACAGGCAATCGTCCATCCCCGCCTCCAGGCAACGGATCTTTTCCTCGGGCTGTGCATTGGCGGTAAAACCCAGGATCAATGTCGGCGGTGATCCATCGAAGTGCTCGGCATCGCGGATCGCACCCGCCAGTTCATAACCACTGACCACCGGCATGTTGCAGTCAGTGATGACCAAATCGCACACCTGATCACGCCACAGCGCCAAACCGCGCGCGCCATCCTCAGCCTCCCGCACACGATGCCCCAGATAACTCAGCTGTCGTGAGAGCAACAATCGATTGGCCGGGTAATCGTCGACCACCAGAATCGTCAGCGACCGAGTGGGTCGTTGCTTTGCGCTGTCCATGCACGCGGTGAAGGGCAACGGTTGCAACGCCACCAGATCGAGGCTGATGTGTACCTGGGTGCCCTGCCCCAAAACGCTGTCGAGCTGCAACCGGCCGCCCATCATTTCGCAGAGCGAGCGGCTGATCACCAGCCCCAGGCCGGAACCATTGCGAGCAGCCTGCTGGCCGGCGACGGCCTGCACGAACGGACTGAACAGTCGCTGCTGATCGACCACACTGATACCGACGCCGCTGTCGGCAATGCAGACGCTGACGACCAGATGCCCCGATAAACCGGGGGCTACCCGCAGTGTCAGGCTCACCTCACCGTCACGGGTGAACTTGATCGCATTGCTCAACAGATTGGACAACACCTGCTTGAAGCGCGTGGGATCGATCAACACGTCGCAGTCGCTGAGTTCGTCCAGTTCGACCCGCCATTGCAGATGCTTCTCCCGAGCCAGACCTTCAAAAACCCGGCTCACCGACTCGACCAACGCCCGCAAATTGGCGCGCTCGGGTGTCAGCGATAAATGACCGGCTTCGATTCGCGCGATGTCCAGGATGTCGCCGATCAACGCCAGCAACTGCTGCCCGGCATTGGAGGCCACCTCGATGGCGGAGCGGTCGGTGACGCCCTCTTCCGCGCGCTTGAGTGCCAGTCCGAGCATGCCCAGCAGGGCGTTCATGGGCGTGCGGATCTCATGGCTCATGATCGCCAGAAACGTCGTCTTCGCGCGGTTGGCCTCGTCGGCGGCGTCCTTGGCGTCCTGCAATTGCCTGAGCCACTGCTGGCGCTGGTGAATCTGTCGACGCTGCCAGGCGATCCAGCTCAACGCCAGTAGCAGCAACGCTGCCGCAGCGGCGAATCCCTGGAGAATTCCCTGGCGATGCCGCAGCCAATAGCTGTCATCCACCACGACATCATTGCTCCAGCGGGCCACCAACTCATCCATCTCCTGGGGCGAAATGCTTAGCAACGCTTTGTTCAGAATCGAGTGCAATTCCAGCGCACCGGGGGCGGTGGCCAGGGTGATCCGCGCCGGTTCATCGCCCACGGTACTGGTGATTCGCAGGCGGTCGCGGTAATGCCGGGCGATCTGGTAATGCGTCATGAACAATGAGCTGAGCGCGGCATCGGCCTGCCCCTTCATCACCCATTCAAGGCCCTGGCCGAGGCTGTCCACGTCCACGATCCGCACATTCGGCGCCCGCGTCTGAATGAACTCGCGCATGGGGTGGCTGTGATAGATCGCCAAACGTTTACCGGCCAGATCGTCCAGGGTCTTCGGGCTGCCAGGGGTGTTGGCGCTCACCAGTACAAATGGATTGCTCAAGTAAGCGCGGGTGAAACGCATCTGCGCTTCGCCTTCGAGACTGGGGATGATCGCCGGCACGACATCGATCTCACCGACCTTGAGGCGCTGAATTTGCTGGTCCAGGGCGTTGCCCCGTTGCACCTCGAAGTTCAAACCGCTGCGCTGGCTGATCAGGCTCAGCAACTGTGCCGTCAGTCCGCTGAACCGGCCTTGAGCATCATAGAAACTCAGCGGCGCAAAGTTCTCGACGGCCCCGACGATCACGCGCGGATGCCGATCCAGCCAGCGCTGTTCACTGGCGCTCAGGCTCACTCGCTGCTGACCCGCCATCGTCGCCCGGCCGGCACTCCAGCGCTGCTCGATGGCCAGGCGCTGGTCCATGGGAATCGCCGCCAAGGCCATGTCGACCATGCGCTTGAGGCGCGTATTGCCCGAGGCCAAGGCAAAGCCGAACGGGTTGGCGTCCAGGCCGGACGGCCCCACCAGGTGAACGTTGTTGAGGTAGTTGTTGTTGATCAGGTAGTTGGCGCTGATCAGGTCCCCGAGGTACACGTCATCCTGCCCGAACGCCACGGCCCCGAGTGCTTCCAGCGTTGAGGCGTAGCGCTGCAGGCTGGCGTCGGGATAAAAGGCTTCGACGGTCGCCGCCGGCAGATAATCATCGACCATGGCGATGCGTTTACCCGCCAGATCCACAGGTATCTGTTCGTCCTGTTGGGTGACCAGCATCGGCTGATCTTCGGCGTAGGCACTGGATCGACTCAGTGCGGGATCGGCCGCCTCGAAGTTGTTGGACGTGCCCAACAGGTCGACCTCATTGCGCTTGAGCGCCTCCATGACCGCATCGCGCGTGCGGTAGCGCAGCACCTCGATCCTGACGTGCAGCAGCTCCGCCACCAGCGCGGCATAGTCTGCGGTGATGCCTTCCAGCTCATCGCGGTTGCGCGTGATCTCGAACGGCGGATAGTCCGGCCCCGAGACCCCGAGGCGCAAGACCTGCTTGTCACGCAGCCATTGCCAGTCTTTACTCTCCAGCTGGACCTGATAGCCCGCCACCGAAGAACGTCCCAGCAAGTGCAGTTGCAACTGCAACGGTTCGTCAGCGATCGCCACCGACGGCCCCAGTATCCAAAACAGCCATAGAGCCCACAAACAATCACGCATGGTCAGGCTCGCTCAGATCAGATGATTGCGCTTGGCAAAATCGCGCAAGTGCACGGATGAATCCACGTTGAGCTTTTCTATCAATCGGGTCTTATAGGTACTGACGGTCTTGTGACTCAGGTGCATGACCTCGGCAATGGCCTTGTTATTGATGCCCCGGGCCAGATGCTGAAAGATCGCCAGCTCGCGGTCGGAGAGCAGGTCGATCATCTGTTTTTCGCTGCGTTGCAGTGTGCTCAGCGACACCGACGCCGAGGGCAACTGGACGAAATAGCTATAACCGGCCATGACCGCCTGCACGGCTTTGTTCAAATGCTCCAGATCGTTGGTCTTGGAAACGAACGCCGCGGCACCGGCGCGCATGCACCGATCCTGATAAAACATCGGCTCCTGAGAGGTGAACACCAGGACTCGGCACGCCACGCCACTGGCCTGAATCCGTGCCAGCACATCGAGCCCATCGAGTGAGGGCATGACCAGGTCCAGCACTACCAGGTCCGGTTTTTGTTCACGCATCATCGGCAACACCTCATTGCCGGTGGAAGCCTCGTGAATGCGTTTGAACCCCTCCTGTTTAAGCAATATTTTGACAGCAGCGCGAACCACCGGATGATCGTCCGCTATCAATGCTGACTTCATGGCAACTCCCTGTGCAAAGGCACGACAATCGGGCAATGAAAGCCCATGGGCCAGGCCCGGGTTAGACGCAGCGGCTGCGCTGAGACTGTTGCATGGAAATCCGCCTGCAACTACCTGACAGAAGTGACAGTGCCGACGAACGGTAGCAGAGGATCGATCAGCGTCATCCGCCGCTGGAGGGACGATAGATCAGGCAGCAGTGCATGGCTTATTTGAACCGTCTGTTGAACACCGGCGGGGATTGGCGACAACGTCGCCGACCGGTCGTTGTAGATCAACGCGTGACGAACCTGGCGGTTATCGCGCAAGTAACCCGACAGGTCCAACGCCCCCGCCGCCATCTCGGCATTGATAACCACCAGATCGAACGGCTCGCTGCCGTATTCGATCAGGGTCAATAGCTCTTCCAGACTGTGCACCGGCGCTATCCGGTAGTAGCCGAGTTGATTGAACAGGCGCTCAATCTTCATGCGGTAAAAATGCTGCTCGTCGGCGATCAGGATACGTAAGGTTTTGTTCGACAACGTGCCCCCCAGAAGGGTGTCAGATTCGTGAGGGCGCAAGGCTACGGAAGACCCGCCGGGCTTTATGTAGGACTTTTCCTAAAAAACCAGACGCATCCTCCGCTGACCGGACGACTTCACTCCCACAGTGGGACTGCATTCGCAGGACAAATGTGGGAGCGAGCCTGCTCGCGAAGAGGCCGGCACCCGTCACCTGACCGCTGCGCACAAATGAACTCTCTGCGGCTCAAACCGGTCAGCTGATTAGGCCCTCGCCTCAAGGCGCTAACGCTCATGCAGATTTCCCTCGACCAACAAGTTGCCCTGATCACTGGCGCCCGCTCCGGCATTGGCGCAGAAGCCGACGTCGAACGGTTGTACGTCGACGGCGGCATGAGCCTCTATCCGGAGTTTCGCGGCAATGGCTGATCATCATCCCGAACGACAAAGTGCCATCGAAGCCCACGGCATCATCGGTGACATGCGCAGTGCGGCACTGGTCAATGACAAGGGCAGCGTGGATTTTTTCTGCTGGCCGGAGTTCGACAGTCCTTCGATTTTTTGCTCGCTGCTGGACACCCCCGAGGCCGGCATTTTCCAACTCTCTCCCGATTTGCCAGACGCCCGTCGCGAACAGATTTACCTGCCGGACACCAACGTGCTGCAAACCCGCTGGCTCAGTGAGCGCGCGGTGGTCGAAGTCACTGACCTGCTGCCCATCGGCGACAGCGAGGACGACTTGCCGATGCTGATGCGCCGGGTGCGGGTGGTCAGCGGTCAAGCGACGTTTCACCTGCGTTGTGCCGTGCGTCATGACTACGCTCGCGCCAAGACCCGCGCGCGGATGGATAAAAAAGACGTGGTTTTCGAGGCCACTGATCAACCGTCCCTGCGCCTGTCTTCAGATCAGGTTTTACGGATTGACGGCCATGCAGCAGTCACCGAATTCACCCTTGTACAGGACCAGAGCGCCCAATTCCTGCTCGGCGGCCTGGACGACCCGCGCTTTCAGGAGGGCGCCGCCGCGCTGTGCCTGGAACGCACGCTGAAGTTCTGGCGTGACTGGAGCGGGCAGTCCAGCTATCGCGGCCGCTGGCGGGAAATGGTCAACCGCTCAGCCCTTGCGTTGAAGCTTTTGACGTCGCGCAAACACGGTGCAATCCTCGCCGCCGCGACCTTCGGCCTGCCGGAAACACCCGGCGGTGTGCGCAACTGGGACTATCGCTACACCTGGATCCGTGACGCCTCGTTCACCGTCTACGCCTTCATGCGCCTGGGTTTCGTCCAGGAAGCCAACGATTTCATGCGCTGGCTGCGCGGGCGCGTCAGCGATAGCCACGGCCATTCCATGAAACTCAACATTCTCTATGCCATCGACGGCCGCCAGAACCTGCCGGAAACCGAACTCTCGCACCTGTCCGGGCATGGCGGCGCAACACCGGTGCGCATCGGCAATCAGGCTTACGATCAGGTCCAGCTCGACATCTTCGGCGAGCTGTTGGACGCGGTGTACCTGGTCAACAAGTACGGTGAAGCCATTTCCCATGAAGGCTGGAAACACACCGTGGAAGTGGTCGATCAGGTCTGCGAAACCTGGCAGCAACCGGACGTCGGCATCTGGGAAATGCGCGGTGAGCAGCATCACTTCCTGCACTCGCGGCTAATGTGCTGGGTCGCCGTGGACCGGGCCATTCGCCTCGCCTCCAAACGCTCGCTGCCCGCCCCGTTCGCCCGCTGGGACCAGACCCGTCAGGCGATTTACGCCGACATCTGGGAGAACTTCTGGAACGAAGAACACGGGCATTTCGTCCAGTACAAGGGCGGTACCACCCTCGACGGTTCGATGCTGCTGATGCCGCTGGTGCGCTTTGTCAGTGCCAAGGACCCGCGCTGGCTCGCAACCCTCGAATCCATCGAAAAAAACCTGGTGCGTGCTGGCATGGTTTACCGCTACCACAACGACGACGTCCAGATCGATGGCCTCGAAGGCACCGAAGGGGCGTTTGCCGCGTGCTCGTTCTGGTATGTCGAATGTCTGGCCCGGGCAGGCCAGGTGGAAAAGGCCCTCCTGGAATTTGAACAGTTGCTGAGGTACGCCAACCCGCTGGGGTTGTACGCCGAAGAACTCGACAGCCATGCGCGACATCTGGGCAATACCCCACAAGCACTGACGCACCTGGCGCTGATCAGCGCGGCGTGTTTTCTGGATCGAAGATTGAGTGTCGAGAAGAGTGTCTGGCAGCCTTGAGACCGAGTTGCCTATATCGTCGGATTGCCGCCCGGAGCAAGCTCGCTCCCACATTGGGTTTTCTGTGGGAGCGAGCTTGCTCCGGGCGGCGATCCGACGATGGAGCCATCAGCCAACCCTAAGACTGACAGACAGGACTGTATCTGTTTGAGTGCTGACCGAAAACCGTTCGCGGTAGGCTTGTGGTGTTACGCCCATGGCCCGCAAAAAACTGCGTCGAAGGGTCTCTTCGCTGCCAAACCCGCATTGCACGGCAACACGCTTGATCGGCACGCCCGTATCGCTGAGCAACCGTCGGGCCGTCTCGACCCGAATCAGCTCAATGGCCCGTGCCGGCGTTTGTCCGGTGTCGGCGCGATAGTGACGAACGAAGCTGCGCTCGCTCATGCCCGCCTGTAACGCCAGGGTCGGAATGCCTAAATCCATGGTGAGATTTTCGCTGATCCAGGCGTGAAGTTCGTCAAAACGGTTGCCTTCGTTCTGCAAGGACAAGGTCACGCTGAATTGCGATTGCCCACCCGGCCGCTTGAGAAATACCACCAGTTGTCGGGCAACGTCCAACGCCAGGGAGCGACCGAGATCTTCCTCGACCATCGCCAGCGCCAGATCAATACCGGCAGTGACGCCGGCCGACGTCCAGACCGGACCGTCATTGATAAAAATCGGATTGGGTTCGACCCGCAATCGCGGATGCATCGCAGCCAACTGCTCACATCGGGTCCAGTGAGTGACCACCCGACGGCCATCGAGCCAGCCACTGGCCGCCAGCAAAAACGCCCCGGTGCACACCGATGACACTCGCCTGCATCCCGTCGCATGCTCACGCACCCAGGCCACCAGCGTGGCGTCTTCCGCCGCTGCGTAAACGCCCCAGCCGCCGGCAATGATCAAAGTATCGCTTGCCTGGTCGGGCAATGGCTCGGCCAACAACGCCAACCCCGCCGAGGACATGACCGCCCCGCCACCGCTGGCAATCACCGACGGTGCATAGGGCGGCGGCAATCCTTGCTGGCGAGCAATGTCGTTAGCTGAAGCGAACACTTGCAACGGCCCGGTGACGTCGAGCAGTTGCACGTTGGCAAAGGCGAGCACGTGAATGGTTTTAGGCATGTTGGCGTAATTCGTGGGGTGATTGGCGTATGCGCCAGATCCTACGAGCCTACAGTCAAGCCGTCCACCCACTTCATGAGAAAAGATGCCATGACGTTGCAGATCGGTTTTCTGTTGTTTCCACAGGTTCAGCAACTGGACCTGACTGGCCCCTACGACGTGCTGGCCTCGCTGCCGGATGTGAAGGTGCATTTGATCTGGAAGGATTTGGTGCCCGTCACTTCAAGCACGGGACTGATGCTGAAACCGAGCACTACCTTCGACGATTGCCCGGCGCTGGATGTGATCTGCATTCCCGGAGGGAGTGGCGTCGGGCCGTTGATGGAGGATGACGAGACACTGGCGTTCATCAAGGCTCAAGCCGCCAACGCGCGTTATGTCACTTCCGTTTGTACCGGCGCACTGGTGCTCGGCGCGGCAGGGTTGCTCAAGGGCAAACGCGCCACCACTCACTGGGCTTATCACGCCCTGCTTAAGCCACTGGGGGCGATTGCGGTCAAGGATCGAGTGGTGCGTGACGGCAATCTGTTGACCGGGGGCGGGATCACCGCCGGGATCGATTTTGCCCTGACATTGGCCGCTGAATTGTTCGATAAGGACACGGCGCAGTTGGTGCAATTGCAACTGGAATACGCCCCGGCGCCGCCGTTTGCTTCGGGCAGCCCGGAAACCGCGCCAGCGTCGGTGCTGGAAGAAGCCAATCGGCGTTCAGCGCAGTCGTTGCAGCAGCGGACGTTGATTACTGAGCGGGTGGCAGCAACACTTGAGCGGTAGAAGATCAATGTGTGGGAGATTCTATGTGGACCGGGAGTGTAGGAGCGAGCTTGCTCGCGATGGACTTGAGAGCAACGCGTTTATTCAGGAAGAACGCGTTATCGTTAACGTCCTTCGCGAGCAGGCTCGCTCCCACAGGGTCGATTTTTCAGCAGGCGAAAAAAAACCCGCCAGAGGCGGGTTTTTCCCAAGACCATGTCGACTCCCTGTCGGTAGCGAATCCTTGCTGATGGTCGATCGTCCGTGATCCTGAAGCGCTTCCTGTGCTTCAGTTGATGGGGCTAGATTACGCATCGGATCCAATTCGCAATAGGCGATATAGTTACTACGACGTGTAAGACATTCGCCATAGCAGCCCTTCCGAAAACCCTTAGAAGCAAGCTTCAGCGCCCCTGATGCTCCCGTGCCTTGGCGCTAATTTTCAAAAACTCTTCAATATTGCTCATCTGCTCATCCCAACCGCGACTGTCCATGCGGAACGCCTTGAGTCGGCGCGCTTGGGGAACGTGGTCGAAACCGGACTCGGTGACCTTCAGCAAGGTGCCGTTATCCATGTCTTCGAGCTCGAACAACACCAGGGTGGTGGGTTCCTGTGAGTAGTCAACGTCGGGCTCAACCGCGTACGGGTGCCAGCGAAACGAAAATACCCGCTCCGGCTCAACCCGTTCCACCCGCACATTCCACAGCAAGTGCTCATAACCGGGGTACGTAATTTGCCCTTGAGTCCATTCACCGGCGACAAAACGCTTGCCTTCCAGTGCCACGCCAAACCACTGCCCGAACGCTTCGGCATTGGCCAGCACCCGCCAGACCTGCGCGCGGGGCGCTTTGAGCAGGATTTTCCTTTCGATGCGATCTGATGCTGGGTTCATAGGTCACCTCCTGTAATGAACAGTAGGCCTGTAAGACCACAAGACCCACCCTAAAGTTGTATCAATTGGGTGTCGCGATCAACCCTGTCTAAAATATTCGTCTGTATTTGCGAGTATAAGTTCTGGCTTGAAGGTGTGGGGCCGCAGCTCTTGGTTAACCTGCACGTCAACTTTTCCTGTCACAGCGAGAATCCCATGTCCCCACGCTTTCTTCTGGCGCTGACGCCTTTGCTGTTCACCGCCTGGGCCCATGCCGTGGACTGCGACAGCGCCACCGATCAGAGCACAATGAATCAATGCGCGGCGCAACAAAGCGAAGTGGCCGATAAGGAGCTGAATGCGCACTATCAGCAGATCACCGCGCGTTTGAAGGATAGCCCCGATAGTAAGAAGCTGATGGTCAGCGCGCAGCGAGCGTGGGTGGCGTTTCGGGATGCCGAGTGCACGTTCTCGGCGTCGGGGGTAGAGGGTGGGAGTGTGTATCCACTGATTTACAGCCATTGCATGGCTGAATTGACCAAGGCGCGGGTGGAGACTTTCAAAAAATATTTGAAGTGTCAGGAGGGGGATTTGAGTTGCCCGGTGCCCGGGCAGTAATGACTCGATTGTTTTCAAAGGCCTCATCGCGAGCAAGCTCGCTCCCACAGTGGATCTCCAGTGTGATCACTATTGTGTGAACATCACTGAACCCTGTGGGAGCGAGCTTGCTCGCGATGGCGTCATTTCAGGCGCCGCTGCTACCGGACAAACACCTGCGCCGTGGTAATCGCCATATCCCCACCCGGCATTTTGATGCTGCCGATCTGTTTCAGGCTGTCGGCATCAAAGACCGCCACATCGTTAAACGTCCCGGCCAGGTAGATCTTGCTACCGTCCTTGTTAAACGAAATACAGTAGTAGGAATGATCCAGCGTCGCCGCCTGCAGCATTTTCTTCTGTTTAATGTCGTACTTGGCCAGGCGATTGAGCACGCCGAACATCAAGTTCGGATCCTTGGGTGAACGCATGCCGCTGAAGTAGATTTCCGTCAGAGGGCCGAAGTCAGTGGTTTCGGTCTTGCCGGTTTTCAGGTCGATGCTGAACAGCCCATAGAGGTACTCGGCGGTCAACGGGTCCTGCTTCTTGTCCTTGAATTTGGCCGCGGTGTAGAGCAGCGAGAAATCATGGCGATAGGTCTGCTGGTTCCACACGTAGAGCACGTCCGGCGCGCTGTAGTTCGGGCGTTTCCAGTGACGGCTGGGGATCAACACGTCGAACTTGCCGGTTTTCACATTGACCTTGTAGACATCCGCCCCCGCCACATACAGCGTGCCGTCGTCACCGCTCTGCATGATGGTCAGCTGCCGGGGTGCCGGAAAACTGCGCACGGGTTTGGCATCCATGCCGGCGTCGGTGGCGTACACGTCAAGCCGAGGCTGCTGCACTTCGTAGCGGTCATTGAGCATCAACGTCGGGTTGGCGATGGCGAACAGTTCCTTGGCATCATGACTGAGGGTGAAGGCGAACATCGACCTCGCTTTCTCCCCCGGTTTCTGCGTGATGCTGGCGTGGAACACCTGCTTGCAGCTGTCCAGTTCGACGCCGTAGATATCCGCGTAGTGATTGTTGAGCACGTAAGCGGTTTTACGGTCCGGCGACAACTGGACGGTGCCGGGACCGAAAGCGTCCGGCATCTTGCAGGTCTTGACCACGGTGTCGGTGGCAAGGTCGATGACGTTCAGGTTGTTCGGGTAATTGGTGGTCAACATGTACTCGTGACCGTCTTGCAGTGCTGTATTTTCATCGGCCAGTACCGTGAGCGAAAACGTGCTCAGGACGGCGAATGCGGCCAGGCCGCAGGCTTTGATGCTGTGCATGCTGGAATCCTTTTATCTGTTCCACTTTTTTCTACGGGCTATTTGTCTTTTGGAAAGACAGTCCCGAGGTTGCGCCAGCTTTCGTTGGACGCCTGGGCATCCTTGTTCCAGTCCGGGTAGGTGCTCATCATGTCGGGCACCTGGGCCGGCCACCAGCAAGGGTCGGAGCAACCGTACAGGTCCGCCTCCATCGGCTGGCAGAGCGACGACACACCGCCAAACGCATCGATCTCCCAACCCGGGTCAGTGGTTGAGGCGCAGCCCGCGACGGAGCTCATCGCCACCACTTCTTCAATACGGTTTTCGGCCGCAGCTTCATCGAGTTTCAACGCTTTGTTATTGATTGCCTTGAGATGTTTCATATCAGTGAGCCTTGCGCGGAGTGATGTAGCTGCTGATAAACGCAGGGTTGTGGGCCATGATCCGGGTGTAGACCTCGACGCCGAAATCGACCCAGTCACGCATCAGTTCGCAGTAGTGATAGGTCGGGTGGGTCGGGTCGCCGTAACGGGCGTAGCTCTCGTGGTAGCAACCGCCGGAGCAGAGGTTGCGGATCTGGCAGTCCTCGCAACCGGTATTGGTACGGTCCAGGCGTTGGGACAGGAAGTCATTCAACTCCACCTGTTTCACACCACTGTGGACGTTGCCGAAGGTCGGCAGCGACGAACCGGTGAAGCGGTGGCACAGGTTCAGTTCGCCTTTGTGGTCCACCGCCAGCATCTTTAGGCCCGCGCCGCACGGCAGGGCTTTTTTGTGGCCTTCGTGAATGTCGGTGATCAACTGGTGCAGGTTGGAGAAACCGATGTTGCGGTGCTCCAGCGCGGCTTCCAGGTAACGACGGCCGAGCTTCTTCATGTTGGCGAAGACTTCGATCAGCTCGTCACTGGACAGGTTGAAGGTGCTGATGTCACCGGAGGTCACCGGGGCAAATCCGACTTCGGCAAACCCCAGTTCGTTGAACAGGTGATCCCAGATGGTTTCGACGTCGGTGACGCCCGTGGTCAGGGTCACCCGCGCGCCCACCGGACGACTGTTGTAGCGCGACAGCAGCATCTCGGCCTTGCGTCGCACCACGTCATAGGTACCCTGCCCGCCCACGGTGATGCGGTTGCGGTCGTGCACGGTTTTCGGCCCGTCAATGCTGACGGAGAGCCCGAAGCGGTGGGCATTCAGGTAGTCCACGGTTTCTTCGGTGAGCAACGTGGCGTTGGTGGTCATGACGAACTCGAC
Source organism: Pseudomonas sp. ASL7 (assembly GCF_056680375.1). Classification (NCBI taxonomy): domain Bacteria; kingdom Pseudomonadati; phylum Pseudomonadota; class Gammaproteobacteria; order Pseudomonadales; family Pseudomonadaceae; genus Pseudomonas; species Pseudomonas sp. ASL7. The sequence continues at coordinate 2,850,533 of NZ_CM155279.1, forward strand.
AAACTTGCCCGCCTCGCGGAAACGCTTCTCGCAATAGTCGACCATGTATTCGATCAGCTTGCGATTGCTCAGCGGTTCACCACCGAAGAACACCACGGTGAAACGCTCCTCATCCGGGGATTCGCGCAGCAGCATTTCCACCGAGGCGACCGCCGTTTCGACGTCCATTTTCTTGCCGGCGGACGGCTTGTCGAGGTCTTCCTTGTAGCAGTACGTGCAGCTCAGATTGCAGCCGGTGTTGACGTTGAGCACCACAGTGTTGATTGCGGTGCGCTCGACCCGTTTGGTGCCGATGTCCGGGGTCAGCGGCGAGCCGTCGCTGACCAGTTCCAGGGCCATCAGCTCACGCAGGGTCTCAGTGATTTCTTCGCCGTTGAAGCGTGCGGCCAAGCGCTGGATCAGGTCGTCCGATGTGCAACCGGGACCGCGCAAGGTATCGATGATGGTGCCCGTCAGCTCGTCGCTGGCGAACAGCGAACTGCTGGGAATGTGAAACAGCATGCGGTCGGCGTCGACGTGCACTTCGTGCAGGTTCCGTTCGACCAGATTCAAAATAGCGCCCATTGCAACCTCCTGTGCAAACCCCGCCTGGCGGAGCCTGCGGTCATTCCGAAAAGTGTCTGAAGCCTTTTTGGATCAGCCAACTTATGGAATGGGTGGATTGTTCCAGCGTTGCACGGTGACGATCATGTGGCCTTCGCCGGTCAGGGATTTCCCTGCGTCGTCGACGGCGGCGATCACCTTCAGGTTGCCGGCATTGTTGGTGGACATTTTGCGTTGTGGGTTCGGCCCGGCATCGCCTGGGGTGAACACGCCGCTGTCAGCCTGCATGGTGCCGGCGAACTTGACGTCTTCGTCTTCCTTGGCGCGATCGTCGAAGGCCTCGACCTTCCATTGCGCCGGGAACACACCGATGCGATACGGCTTGCCGTCGGCGCCCTTGCCCCAGGCTTCAGCGTCGAAACGGCCCTGGACCTTCGGCGTCGAGCCGCCCCCCTCGCCGATCCGTGCCACCGAGAACTCGGGCACGACTTTGACTTGAGCGATGCTGTTGTAGACCGACAGGGTCGGGCCTTTCAACGAGCCGACGGTAACCTCGCGCAGACCCGGTTGGGCATTGGCGGCGGCCTTGAGTTTGACCTTGATCCGATCCGGGCTTTGCTCGACGACTTCCACCACTTCCACGCCTTTGCCGAAGTTTGGCTTGCCGGTGAGACCGCTGCCGATCAAGGTGACTTCGGTTTCGGCGCCAGCCTTCAGGTAACCCGGTTGCACCGCCAGCAAACGACTGCTGCCCTGCTTGGCCGCGACGAAATCCAGACCCCGCTCATCGTGGTCGACCTCGAACATCCGGCCTTGCATGGCGTTGCCTTGGGCGGCGAACACTTGACGCATCGTTACGCCGTCGATGGTCACGTTGCCGCGCCATTCATAACCGGTGTAGAGAATGGCGCTGCCATCGCCGTTGAACGGGCTGCCATCGGCATACTGACCTTTGACGCTGACCTTGAAGGTGTCGTTGCCATCGGCGCTGACGCTCATCACCCCGGCGACTTCGCCTTTACCCGGCAAGTGGCCGCTAAAGCTCCAGTTGCCCACCAGCGTCTCGGATTTGGGTGCAGTGCTCAGCCATTTTTTCCAGGCCGGGTTGTCCAGTGGATACCGCTTGGCCAACAGCGGCACCATGTCCTTGCGGGCAATGTCGAACCAGTCACGGTCGCGGGCCAGGGCCTGGTATTCCAGCGACGGCCATTGGCCGAGGTGGAAGTTCACCAGGCGTTCCCATTCCTGGGCCGGACGTCGTTGCAGGGCAATCCGCGCACCGGAGTGACAGCGGCCGCACATCTGGCTGACCTGGTCATCGAACTTCTCGACGGTATTAAGCCGGCGTTCCAGCGCATAACGTACGCCGGCGGTTTCGCTCGGCGCCAGGCCTTGGGTATCGGCCAGGTATTTGACCAACGTGCGACGGTCGTCATCGCTGATCTGCAAACCGTGCATGGTCTGCATCCGGGCGATGCTCATCAGCCAGCCTTCCGGGGTCTTGCGCTGGTGGCTGATACGGCTCAGGGCGTTATCGGCTTCAGGGGTATGACAACCCTGACAGGTTTCCTTGAGGATGGTCTGGGCGTCACGGGCTGCCAGGCTGTAAGGCGAATGCAGCGCCACACATGCGGCCACGGCCAGCAGGCTGGCGCTCAGGCCTGATCGGTGTCTTCTCTTCATCAACGTCGAACCTCGCACGGTGCTTTCTTATTTTTGTGGCTAGTCGTTTTTATGGTTTCTGCCGCCGGCGGCGAACCGCCGACGGAGGCAAGAGAAACGTCTGTGATGAGCAATACACAGAGCGTGCCAGCTTGACGATTACCTTTTTTATCAAGCAGTTGCGTGAAGTTGACTGCTGTTGACCCTGCCTGATCAAGATGACCTGCGTCTAATATCGCGACAGATGTTGCAGTCTGAGACAAGGATAGATGCCCTGTCGGAAACAGTTCATCGCCCGAGAATTGACGGGGTTTGGCTGCAGGTGCGAAATGGTTGTTCACCGATTGCCAAACAGGGGACAAAAAATGGCAAACCTGACTGTTCTGGCGGGGGACTTTCTTCAGGGTGATGGAGAGTACAGAGACGGGGTTTTCACCCTCAGAACGTCACTTCATCCCTGGCCCGGCATTAACCTTGCGCTGTCTTCGATCGAGCGCATAGAAGTGGCCAATGAGGAATCGATCAACAACATCAAGGACGCCATCGGCTTTGGCGTGGCCGGCGCGATGCTGCTGGGCCCTATCGGCGCAATCGCTGGCTTCATGCTGGCCGGAAAGGAAACCGAAGTGACGTTTCTGGCAACGTTCAAGGACGGAAAAAAGCTCTTGGCTGCCGTTGATAGCAATGCGTTTGAAGAAATTTCCCGCATGTTGCACTCATGAGATCGCGGGCACATGCCGCACCGCCGGCGCGGTGTGGCGTGCCACTGTCTTAGATGTAAAACGTCGGGTGAATGGCTTTGTGCGCACTGATCTCTTGTTGCATCTCCGCCACCAGTGTCGCAATCGCGTGGGGACTGTCCAGCGTCCACATGGGAACGTGAGTTGCGACCAGGTCCACTTGGCCGGTCATGCAATCACAGACCCGAATGGTCAGGGATTGGTCGGCATCCATGCTGCACGTGCACACGGAGGGCAGAAAACTGTGCTCAATGATATTTTGAATTTCCAGGGTTGAAAGGAACATCGCTACCTCCCTCACGCCAGATAGGTGGCCGGGAAAATGCTCCGTCATTTCACCCACCCAACCTGAAAATTTTAGTCCTCAATGGGAAGCGGCTCAAGTTCGCAAACCGGTCGCTCGTCGTCTCAGCCACTGTCGCGAGTTGCGACCGCACACAAAAGCCGATGTAGGCCTTTTTAATCAAGGCTTTAACCGGAAAACCCGACCCAAAAAGCCCTTACTTTGCGGTCATTTGGAAGCCAATAGAAAGGAGAGGCGGACTTATTGGAGGTGTTCAGTGTGCCAAGGGGGGGTTACCCCTTCACTTCCTTGCCGTGCGGTCGATAACACACTCTGTGGGAACGATTCATTCCTGCTTTCTCTTGCGACCTATCGCATTTAATGCCCTGCTGCCCACTATAGGATGTCTCAGCATGAACTGGTTTTATGACGCCAAGCTGTCGACCAAACTCATTTTTTCATTCGCGCTATGCGCATTCATTACCTTAGGGGTGGGGGTACTGGGAAGTCGGGGTATCACCACCCTTTCGAGCACCCTCAAGGAGGTCTTCTCCAATAACTTGCTGTCTGTCACCAAAATCGGAGAAACCAAGACCAGCGCGGTCTCTCAGAACCGCGATTTGTATCGACTCATGGCGGTGATCGCTGCCAATGGGCCTCAGAGCGTGAAGAGTGAGATTCTGGCCAGTATGACGGCCAACCGGGCGGCCAGTGAAAAAGCGTTTTCCATATACCGTGCCACCCCTCTGGAAGACGATGAACGCGCCGCCGGTGACAAAATGGAGAGGGACTGGCCAGCCTATCAGGCACTGGTCGACCGAGCTGTCGGATTGATTGCCAAGTGGGATGTCGAGGGGGCGAGAACACTGTTGGATACTGATGTGCAAAAAGCTTACCAGACGGTGATGGACGAACTGGCGATCATGGTGGAGTCGAATAACCGGCAGATTGACGAAGGCGCCGTGAATGCCTCGCAACAGGCGCTCTCGGCCAATACTGCTCTCTACATCTGCATTGCCGTCGCATTCATTGCCGCGCTGATGTTGGGCTTGTTCATCAGTCGCGTGATCAGTCGGCCGATCGCCGCAGCCGTTGCCAGTGCTCGGCGTGTGGCGGCCGGCGACCTGAGCCAGACGATCATCAGTACTGGCCGTGATGAGACGGGCCAACTGCTGACCGCTCTTGGCGAAATGCAGGGCAGTCTCAAGGCTACGATCCAACAGATCGCCAGCGCAGCGGAACAACTCGCTAGCGCTGCCGAAGAACTCAATGCAGTGACCGAGGAAAGCAGCCGCGGCCTGACACGCCAGAACGATGAAATCCAGCAAGCCGCGACCGCCGTCACGCAAATGACCGCGGCGGTGGAAGAAGTCGCCCGCAACGCCATTTCCACTTCCGACGCATCGAAAAGCACCACCGAAGAAACTGCCAACGGCCGAGACCAGGCGCTTGAAGCGGTGAATGCCATTAACAGTGTCAGCGCCGAAATCACCGCGTCCACTGACTTTGTCGAAGAGCTGGCGGGACGGGTGCAAGACATTGGCAAGGTGCTGGACGTCATCCGCGCGATCGCCGAACAGACCAACCTGTTGGCACTGAATGCCGCCATTGAGGCTGCCCGCGCTGGCGAGCAAGGCCGAGGCTTTGCCGTAGTCGCGGATGAAGTGCGAGCGTTGGCCGCCCGCACTCAAGCCTCCACCGGTGAGATCGAGGGGATGATTGGTACGGTACAGAACAGTGCCAACCAGGCCGTGCGCTCGATGGGCAGCAGCCGTACGCTGGCGACCAGTACTCAGTCGCTGGTCCAGGCCACAGGTCAGTCCCTTGAGCGTATCGCGCAGAGCATCGCTCAGATTAATGACCGCAACATGGTCATTGCCACCGCTTCCGAGGAACAGGCCCATGTGGCACGCGAGGTTGATCGCAATCTGGTGAACATCCAGACCCTGTCGACCCAGACTGCCGCAGGTGCGAACCAGACCAGCGCTTCGAGCCAGGAGCTGTCGCGCCTGGCCATTTCGTTCAATAGTCTGGTGGGCAAGTTCAGACTCTAGGTCAGGCAGAGCACTCTCTCCAGTGGCTCATGGATGAGCTCCAGAGGCTGAACATTCTGACAGTGGATTTTTGGGAGGTGTTGGGGAGAGTCTTAAAGCCCAGCAAAATCAGTCTCTTGAATCTCAGCCGCTGTCGCGATTTGCGACAAACCAAAGGCTGTCATTATCCCGCTGCGTCACGCAGAACCCTGTCGACAAAGGGCTTGCCAGCGCTTCCCGGTACTTGGCACAGCCATTGCGAAAGCCTTGTTCTCCCGAACAACAAGAGGCCTCGCCATGACGCTCCCTTATCTGCTCCCTGCCACCTCGGTGTTCATTCAACGCGCCCCACGCATGCTTATCGGTGGCGACTGGGTCGAGGCCGCCGACGGCCAGACCATGCCCTTGCACAACCCGGCCACCGGCGAAGTGCTCTGCGTGGTGCCACGAGCCACGCCCGACGACGTCGACCGTGCGGTACTCGCCGCCCGTCAGGCGTTCGATGATTCCACCTGGAGCCGCACCCGCCCGCGGGAGCGGCAGAACCTGCTGTGGAAACTGGCAGACCTGATGGAGCGCGACGCCGAATTGCTCGCGCAGCTGGAATGCCTGAACAACGGTAAAAGCGCGGCGGTGGCCCAAGTCATGGACGTGCAGCTGTCCATCGACTTCCTGCGCTACATGGCCGGTTGGGCGACCAAGATCGAAGGCTCCAGCGTCGAGGTCTCGTTACCGTTGATGCCCAACGATCAGTTCCACAGCTTCATCCGTCGCGAGGCCGTAGGCGTGGTCGGCGCCATCGTCGCCTGGAACTTCCCGCTGCTGCTGGCCTGCTGGAAACTCGGTCCGGCGCTGGCCACCGGTTGCACCGTAGTGCTCAAACCCGCCGACGAAACACCGCTGACCGCCTTGAAACTCGCCGAGCTGGTGCTGGAAGCCGGTTACCCCGAGGGTGTCTTCAACGTCGTCACCGGCACCGGCATCACCGCCGGTTCGGCCCTGACCCACAATCCGCTGGTGGACAAGCTTACCTTCACCGGCTCCACCGCCGTGGGCAAGCAGATCGGCAAGATCGCCATGGATTCCATGACCCGGGTCACCCTGGAACTGGGGGGCAAATCCCCGACCATCGTCATGGCCGATGCCGACCTGAAGACCGCCGCAGCCGGTGCTGCCAGCGCGATTTTCTTCAATCAGGGCCAAGTGTGCTGCGCCGGGTCGCGACTGTATGTGCAGCGCAAACATTTCGACAATGTGGTGGCGGACATCGCCGATATCGCCAATGCGATGAAGCTGGGTAACGGGCTGGACCCGAGTGTAGAGATGGGACCGCTGATCTCCGCGCGTCAACAGGAACGGGTGTATGGGTACATCGAAAAGGGACGGGAAAGTGGCGCGACGATTGCCTGCGGCGGCGAGCAGTTCGGGCCGGGGTTTTTCGTCAAACCGACGGTAATTGTCGACGTCGACCAGAAGCACTCACTGGTGCAGGAAGAAATCTTCGGCCCGGTGCTGGTGGCGATTCCGTTCGATGACGAAGCCGACGCGCTGCGCATGGCCAATGACAGTCCTTATGGCCTCGGGGCGAGTATCTGGTCGAATGATCTGGCGGCGGTGCACCGGATGATTCCGCGAATCAAGTCGGGCTCGGTGTGGGTCAACTGCCACAGTGCCCTGGACCCGGCACTGCCGTTTGGCGGGTACAAGATGTCGGGGGTTGGACGTGAAATGGGGTATGCGGCGATTGAGCATTACACCGAGTTGAAATCGGTGTTGATCAAGTTGTAATTACCGGCGCCCTTTAGGGCCCCATCGCGAGCAAGCTCGCTCCCACAGTGGTTTTGTTTCGTTCACAAATCCCCTGTGGGAGCGAGCTTGCTCGCGATGAGGCCGGCACAGCCAATCCAACTATCAGGGTTTGAACCCCTGACTTAGCAACCAACTACGAACCATCCGCCCCTGCTCCGCCGTCATCCCCGCCAACACCTGATCCGCCGGCTCACTGCTTAACCGCCGCACCAACGGCGCCAGCTCAACCCCCTGAACATGCCAAATCCCCAAGGGTTGATCCGCCGTAATCACCACCTCGGCTTCATCGACAAAACCATCCTTCAACACCGGAGCCCGCTCAATCCTCAACGCTTCAAAATCCGCCTCGGCATGGGCAACCTCCGCATCCGGCCACTGCCGCCGCGCGAGCCAGAACGGCTGCGCCAGCCAACGCTTCTCATCGGCATAAAAATCCCGCCCGATCCGCGCAAATCGTAAAAACAACTGCTCCACTCGCTGCTGATGAAACCGCTGCGCCAGCGCTGCTCGCTCCGGTTTTCGCAACAACGTGTTGATCACCGTCGGTGCCTGCAACGCCGAGGACAGCGACTGAAATATCCCGTTGCCCGACAACGGATCCACTGCCATCGCCGCATCGCCGACCCGAATCCAGTGATCGCCGCACACCCGTGGGCACAGAATCGCAGTGCTGCTGCGTGCGTGCAGCTGTAGATCCACCTCAGGCTCAGCGCCGAAAAAAGCCCGCGCCAACGCCGAGCCTTGGCGCCGCTGAGTACAGTAATCCAGCAACTGCGCCTTGCCCGGCAATTGCGCGCTGGCCACGTCCACCGTCCATTGCCAATAACACTGACCGTCGGACCGCCGCGCCATCCATGCCCAACCGTCCTCCAGACTTTCTACAGCACTGGCCGTGTCGCCCGGTGCACCTTGCCAGCGATTCAACAGGCTCACCGTCTCTGGCCCACGCCGGCCTTTACCGAGCGCAGGCGCCTGACGCCCGCGAGCCTCCACCAGAAAGTCCGCCAGCAGCGCTTCACGCCCTTCGATCTCGACCTGATGCCCCGCCGCTGAGGCCTGCACGCTCAGCACTCGACCTTCGATCAACTCAACGCCGGCCAGGCGCAAATCCTCGCGCAGACCTCGGTCAAAGCTCGGACGATCCAATAGAAATTCAATATTTTGCGCATGCTGTTGGCCGTTCCACGACACCTGTCGCTGAGACGGCAGTGCCGCGTCGGCCAACGCTTGATGCAACCCCGCGCCGCGCAATGCGTCCAGCACCCTGACAGACACGCCCTCCAGCGCGGCAAACCGGCGCCACTCGCTGACCAGCGTCACCGGATAACCAAGTCGTCGCAAACCCAAGGCAACCGCCGCGCCTGCAGGCCCTGCGCCCAGAATCAAGATCATGGTCCAACGCGCCGTTCAGGGCCGCGATATTGGGCGTTCTCTTGCAGCCATTCGATGACCTGTTGATTGCTGGCGTCGGGCTGCTCAACCAGGAAGCGCGCAATGTGCCCACTCAATGCGGCACACCCCAGGCTGGCGCCGGACTGCCCCGGATACGTGCCATGCACACACGCTGCGAAATCCGCCTGAGCGCTGTTGAGCCACGACCATTCGTGTTCGGCACAACGGGCATCGCCGGTCACTCGCAGCACCTGTGGATAATTCGCCGGGAACACGCCCTCGCCTTGCGCCGGGCTGGAGGCACAGAGCAAAACACCCTGCGCCACCGCCGCCGCGCAGGCCTCCCGCAACAGGCTACGATCCTGACGCAAGCCGAGGCTCAGATTGATCAGCCGCACGTCCTGCGCGACCAGCCAGTCAATCGCCGTGGCGATCTGCAAGGCGCTGGTGACGCCACGCTGATCGAACACCTGAGCCACGCAAAACACCGCTGAAGGCGCCCACCGCCCGATTGCCTCGATCACTGCACTGCCGTGGCCCAGCGGATCATCCCGTAACTCGTTTTCGGCCAGCCCGTCTTCCAGCAACGAAAACCGCCGCCCGGCCACGACTTGCACCCGTTGCGCCGCCGAATGACCGCTGTCCACCACGCCAATCCGCAACTCAGGCTTCATGCAGCACCGTTTTCGATGTGAGCACGCCGTCCAGCATTTCAAAGCGCAGATCGGCATCGGCCAGGGTCGAGGGGCGATGGCTGATGAGGATTCGTGTACGCCCGGCAAACAGACGGTCAATGGCCTCGATCACTTCGCGTTCGGTGGCTTCATCCACCGCCGAGGTCGCTTCGTCCAGGACCAGGATCAAGGGGTCCTGCAACAGCGCCCGAGCGATGGCAATACGTTGTTTCTGCCCGCCGGACAATTGTTGACCGCGCTCGCCCAACGGGCTGTCGAGGCCTTCAGGCAAGGACGCGATCAGGCTATCGAGTTGCGCCAGCCGCGCCACGTCGGCAATCGCTTCGCGGCTGGCGTCCGGCACCGCGTAGGCGAGGTTGTCGGCCAGGCTGCCGCGAAACAAAACGATGTCCTGACTGACCACGGCAATCCGTCGACGCAACTGGAACAGGTCCAGTTCACGCAAGTCGACCTCCCCCAACAGCACACGACCGGACTGCGGATCATGGTGCCGTTGCAGAAGGTCGATCAGGGTCGATTTACCGACCCCGGAGCCGCCGCTGAGGGCGACTTTCAAGCCATAGGGAATTCGCGCTTCGATGCCGCGCAGCGTTGTCGGGCGACCGGGATGGCTGAAGTGCACATCGTCAAATCGCAAGTCGCCGGAGGCTGGCATCGGCTGCGGTGTGACGGGCGTGAGAACGGTCGGCGCTTCGCCGCGCAATTCCATCACGCGCCCGAGGCTGACGGTCATCCGCTGAATCGCGACATAGAGGCCGAGCAGGCTCTGAACCGGCCCGACCGCCATGCCCAAATAAGTGGAAAACGCGATCAACGCACCCAGTTGCCAAGTGCCCTGCACCACCCAGTAACCGCCGATCAAGAAGGCGCAGGCCCGGGACAACGAGGTCAGCGTACCGGGCACAGCCTGGGTGAAAAACTCGGTGACTTGCAGGCGCAACAACTGGCTCATGTAGCCCTGCCCCAATGTCTCCAGCCGCCGCGATTCACGTTGCTGCTGACCGGCGGACTGAATGAATTTCATCACCGGCAGCGTCTCGACCATGAACGACGACATGTCCGCCGAACGCTCGCGCAACTGCCGCACATCTCGCTCGACCTTGCGCCGCATCCAGCGCAGCCAGAGCACATCGAGGGGAATCAGCACCAGCGCCAGCAGCGAGAGCTTCCACGACAGGGTCAGCAACATGGCCACCGCGCAGACCAGTCCGATCACGCTGGAGACTGCCGAGAACAGCGAATCCACGGCAAAGCGCTGGATCTCGGCAACGTCGCCATCGAGGCGCGACATCAGGTCACCGATCCGGCGCTGACCGTAGAAGCTCGGCGACAACGTCTGCAAATGCCGGTAGAGGTCGTCGCGCAGGGCAAACAGAATTCGCCCGGAAAGCCGCGTATGCAGGTAACGATTGATCCCCGACAACCCGGTGCCGAGCAACCCGGCAATGATCATCAGCCCGGCGATCAGCACCAGCTTCGCAAAGTTGCGCGCCAGTAGCCCATCGTCGATCAACAACTTGGTCAGCCACGGTTGCACCAGCACCAGCAATGACGCGCAGACTGACAACCCCAGCAACCCGGCAATCGCCAGGCGATGGGGTCGCACAAAGCTGTAGAGCCAACGTAGCGCCGCCTGCAGGGCTTCGGGGTGCTGGCTGTCGATCAGCCGAACGATCAAGCGCTGCATCACGAACGCAACTGTTTGAGCTTGCGATACAGGGTCGCGCGACTGATGCCCAAGGCGTCGGCGGCGGCCGAGACGTTGCCCTGATGGCTGTCCAGGGACTGGCGAATCAGCTCAAGCTCGTTTTCGCGAATGCTGCCCGACTGGGGACGTTCACTGGCGGTCAATTCGTCGAGCATGCTGTCGGGCAAGTGGTCGAGGGTGAGCACGGTTTCGCCCGGCTCGCGCATGGCCAGTGCAGTGCGCAGCACCATTTCCAGTTGGCGGATGTTGCCCGGCCAGTGATAGCCGGCGAGCAAGCGGTTCAAATCGTCATGCAGGACCACCGTCGGCGCGTCGAGTTTGCTCAGCAGGCGGCCGACCAGAGCACTGAAATCCTCGCGTTCTCGCAGGGCCGGGAGCATCACGCTGATGCCATTGACCCGGTAAAACAGGTCTTCACGGAAGTGCTTTTCCTCCACCAGACGCTTGAGGTCACGGTGGGTGGCACAGATCAATGCAACGTCGATGTCTTGCTCCTCGCCAGCGCCCAGCGGCGCGACTTTACGATCCTGCAGCACCCGCAACAAGCGAGCCTGCAAGGCCAGCGGCATGTCGCCGATTTCATCAAGAAACAAGGTGCCGCCATGGGCCTGTTGCAGGCGCCCAATCATCCCGCCGCGACGGGAGCCGGTGAAGGCGCCTTCGCGATAGCCGAACAGTTCGGACTCGATCAGGCCTTCGGGGATCGCCGCGCAATTCACTGCCACGAAGGGTTTGTCGCAGCGGGTGCCGGCCATGTGCAAGGCGCGGGCGATGACTTCCTTACCCGTGCCGGTCTCACCGAGCAGCAACACCGGCAGCTCATTGGCCAGCCCCTGTCGGGCCATGCGCAAGGCCCGGGCATAACGGACATTGCTGCCCGCCAGGGTGTCCAGATCTGGCTGTGGTTTAGCGGTTTTGGCGGTGCTGCGCGCAGGGCTGCTGACGTTGATCGAACGTTGCGGTGCACGCAGGGTTTTGTAGAAAAATTCCCCTTTGGCGGTCTGCAGGCTGCCGACGCCGTCCTGATGCAGGCGCGCCAACAGTTGCAGGCCATCAACGCCGAGAAACTCTTCGCAGCGTCGACCGATCAATGCCGAACGCTCGGCGTGGAGCAACTGGCAGGCCTGGGCGCTGACCGCGAGGATCTGCCCGCCCAGGCTCACGGCCAACAGACCTTGCCATGGCGATTCGAGGTATTGGCGACGGCTGTGGAACGCCAGGACGATCTGGTCCGGAAAACTGGCGTTGAACACTCGGCTTTCGATCTGGCTGACGGCCATCGCCAGCAATGCGGTGCTGTCGTGGACACGGCCCAGTGGACCTTCGCGAGTCAGGTCGAGCACGCCGAGGATGTCGCCCTGCGGGCAATGAATGGGCACCGAGGTGCAGGAAAAATCAGTCAGGCGATCGAGGTAATGTTCACCACAATCGATCAGCGTCGGCCGGGCTTCGACCAGCGCGGTGCCGAGGGCATTGGTGCCGCGCGCCGCTTCGCTCCAGCAGGCGCCGAGGGTGATGTCTTGCAGGCCGCTGCCCTTGAGGCGATCGGCACGGCCTTCGACGGCGAGGATGGTCGCGTCGGAGTTGGCCAGGATGATCAGTCCTTCCTTGCCTTGGCGCGCGGCCAGGTAGTCGATGGCCGGCATCGCGGCGTCGATCAACAATCGATTGCTCGCCAGCAGCACATCGAGGCTGGCACTTGATTCCAGCGCCAGCTCGAACGTGCTGTTGAAATGCACGCCATGGCTAAGGCTGCGCCGCCACGATGCATCGATTTCCGCCCGCAATACGCCATCGGGGACTTCGCCCTCGAGATGGAGTTTTTCTCGGGCCAGCCGGGCTTCACGGTGCTGTTGGGGTGGAGTTGTTTTTATTAGTGTCATCAAGCGCTCCGGATCGGTCCGCCCTGCGCTTTTTTAAGTTCAGCGCCCTGCCGCAATCTTTACGTTAACGTAAGGGCAATGGCAAGTGCCTTACGGCGCTTGTGTTTGATCCGTTGCACCGCGTTATCGTTCTTCGCGAGCAGGCTCGCGAAAGCGATGTGGCAAACAACATTTGCGTCGGCTGACACTCCGCGACCGGCTGCTCCTACAGAGGGCGGGACAGCACAGCGTTGAGCAGGACATCAGTGCCCTGGCGCACGTCTTCGGGTAGCACATCTTCAGTTTCGTTATGGCTCAACTCGCCGACACAAGGGATGAATACCATGACAGTCGGGCATAACCGCGCCAGATGAATCGCGTCGTGGCCGGTGCTGCTGACAATCGATTGTTGAGCGTAGCCCGGCGTGTCCACTGCCTGCTGCACTGCCGCCACGCAGTTGGCGTCGAACGGCGTAAGGGAATGCTTACAAAGCAGCACTACGCTCTCTCAACGCAACGTTGAGAATGAAGTCATTTTCCGAGTAGTCGACAGCGCAATCGATGACATGCACTCCTGGCTGCGTAATACAGAGCTGAATCAGTGGAAGAAAATCTGCAGCACTTTCCACACGGTGGCCCTTGGCACCGTAACTCTGGGCGTACAGAACAAAGTCTGGATTGCCATAGTCCAGACCAAAATCCTCAAACCCCATCTGGGCTTGCTTCCAACGAATCATGCCGTAGCCGTCATCACGCAGGATCACCACGACCAGGTTCATCTTCATACGGACTGCAGTTTCAAGCTCTTGGCTGTTCATCATAAATCCACCATCACCACATACTGCGACAATGGGCTTCTCGGGATAAACCAATCGCGCAGCCATAGCTGAGGGCAGACCGGCGCCCATAGTAGCAAGCGCGTTATCGAGCAGAACGGTATTGGGCATGTGCGCTTTATAGTTACGAGCGAACCAAATCTTATAGATACCATTATCTAACGCGACGATTCCTTCCGAAGGTAGGGCTTTACGCAGATCCGCCACGACACGCTGGGGATACATCGGGAAACGGCCATCGTCCGCCCCCTCAATAATCTGAGCCTCGTTCGCCTCCCGTATGCTAAGGATACGAGTGAAATCCCATTGCTCCTGATCACTAAGCGCCTCACTAATCTGCCAAATGGAATTAGCGATGTCGCCGATCACTTCAATCTGCGGAAAGTAGACAGGATCGACCTCGGCAGACCGAAAATTTACATGAACAACTTCGGTTCCCCCACGAACCATGAAAAATGGTGGTTTCTCAATGACGTCGTGGCCAATGTTCACAATGAGGTCCGCGGATTCCAGCGCGCGATGTACAAAATCCCCTGATGACAACGCGGCGTTACCGAGAAACATCGGGTGGCGCTCATCGACCACGCCCTTACCCATTTGTGTGGTGATGAAAGGAATCCCTGTTTTCTCCACAAGTTGAAGGAGCACCCGGGCAGTCATTTTGCGGTTTGCGCCCGCGCCAATAACAATAATAGGACTCTTCGAATCTTTCAGCTTCGCAACTGCTGCTTGAATGGATTTGCACTCAGCCAACGGGCGGCGGGTTAGGCAAGGTGGTATAGGTGTGCTGTCAGTGTGCTCTGCAGCCACATCTTCCGGCAGTTCGAGGTGAACCGCGCCTGGCTTTTCTTCCTCTGCCAAGCGAATTGCTTCACGAATTCGAGAAGGAATGTTGTCTGCTGACGCTAATTGATGGGTGTATTTCGTTAGCGGGGCCATCATCCCCACGATGTCCAAAATCTGAAAACGGCCTTGCTTGGATTTTTTGATTGGCTTCTGACCAGTGATCATCAACATTGGCATGCCACCGAGGTAGGCATAGGCCCCCGCCGTAACCAAGTTAGTGGCACCAGGGCCAAGAGTAGATAAGCTGACTCCCGTTTTTCCAGTTAGCCGACCATAGGTGGCAGCCATGAAGCCCGCCGATTGTTCATGTCGTGTAAGAACTAGTTTTATTTGCCTGGATCTCCTCAGAGACTCCAGCAAGTCAAGATTTTCTTCACCTGGAATACCAAATACGTACTCAACACCTTCGTTTTCCAAGCATTGCACGACAACATCAGCGGCTTTGGCCATCACGTTACCTTTTTACCTTTAATTTGCGCAAACACGCATTAACACGAAGTACGAGCGAACAACACGCAGAACAATAATCTCAGCTGGTTATATCTTGAATCTACGTACAAGCACGTCCATCTCATGGGACAAATGGACTAGGGCCAGCGAATCACTTCGAGCATCGTCGGCCAGTTGAGCGACCAATTGAGCATCCCCATGGACAAGACTTATGTGCCGATTGATATCTTCGGCAACTTGGTGTTGTTCCTCTGCTGCAGTGGCTATCTGAATGTTCATGTCGCGAATCACATCCACTGATTCGCGGATCTGGCCGAATCTGTTCCGAGCAAGCCCAATTCGATTGACCGACTCTTGGGACACTTTCAAACTTTCATGCATTTGGGACGCCACCTGGCTAGTGCGGCGCGCTAAATTACCAAGCAGGCCATCAATTTCCTCTGTGGAGTCTGCAGTTCGCCTGGCAAGTGCCCTGACCTCATCAGCAACTACAGCAAATCCACGACCCTGATCACCGGCACGAGCTGCCTCAATCGCCGCATTTAGTGCAAGCAGATTGGTTTGTTCGGCAATGGAGCGGATGGTACTCAGGATGGACTGAATATCATTGCTGTCTCGCTCCAGTTGCTGCATAGACTGTGCGGAGTGCTCGATGCCTTCACTCAACTGATCAACGCTGCAGACTGCAGCGTCAATCTCCTGCTGTCCTTCGCGGGCCTGTCGCCGGCCATTGTCGGCAGACTCCGCCGCCTGGCTGCATGAGCGAGCCACTTCATTAGCTGTCGCCACCATTTCATGGAATGCGGTTGAGACCATGTCAATGGCCTCTCTCTGACGGACCGCTGCGTCAGCCATTTCACCGGAGACCTTAGTGGAGCTGTTCGAGTTGGCTAAAATACCTTCAGCCGCTTGGCTGATGCGGTGAATTAAATTGCGGATAGCCCCCAGAAACTGATTGAACCAACCTGATAACTGGGACGTTTCATCGTTACCGCGTATTCCTAGACTGCGGGTCAAGTCACCTTCACCTTGGGCGATGTCTTCCAGACCTTTCGTCACGTCCAAAATGGGACGAACAATCATCCTGGAAAAAATATACCCAGCCAACGCAAACACCATTGCCATGACGCCGGCGATCAAGCCGACAAGCCAGGTCAAGCGTGTAGTCGAAGCCATGACTTCATCACGCTTGACCAGCCCTACAAAGCTCCAGCCAAGCTGTTCGGACGGCCATACGTTCGCCATGTATCGCTCGCCGCCGAGTTCAACCTCAATCAACCCTTTACCAGCAGTTGCTAGCTGCTCATACCCCTCACCAAGATCACTTAGCTTTTTGAAATTGTGTTCTGGGCGCTGTGGATCCACCAGAACAACGCCATTGCGCTCAAGCAGCATCAAATAGCCACTTTCACCCAGTTTTATTTGTTTCACAATTTCAGTGAGTTGCTTCAGCGAGACATCTATATTGACGACCCCTCCCTGCGGTCCAAGACGGTTGGCCATCGTACGAACGGTGCTAACTAGTACAGCATCATCGCCCGCCCAGTAATAAGCGTCGGTACGCATTGTCTTCCCTGGATTCGCCTGTGCAAGTTTGAACCAGGGTCGCTGGCGGGGATCGTAGCTGGCCATCTTCGGATCCCCGGGCCAGAACACATAACCACCCTCCGTCGTGCCCACCGCGATATAGGCATACGAAGGATGGCTGGCAGCCAAACCCGAAAAATATTCAGTCAGCTGCTTATCCAATGCGCCTGGCTCGATAGAGGGTGCATCGGCGGACATGTACTGCTTAACGCCATCATCAACACTTTTTAGCAAAGGCTCGTTTGCCAGAAACTCAACATTCTGGCTGATCCCTTCAAAAAAAATCTGCATTGAGTTTGATACTTGGCGAATCTCTCGACCGCTACTATCAATAAAGTTTTCCTTTGCTTCCGAGCGTAAATTCAAGACAACCAGCGTTGCAACAATAAAAATGGGTGTAAATGCAATTGCCGCAAAAGCCAAAGTGAGCTTTTGTTTTATATTCATAATTAATCCACCATAAGATGTGCAACAACTACAAATCGCACCAAACCGCCCATGCAAAGCAATAGTCAACCACAACTGACAATTTCAACTTTTGCATATCGCCCTGATGAAGTTCAACCTACGGACTTATGCATGAACTTAAGCCCGAATCAGATTGATGAAAGCCCCATCAGCTGAATGTTAGCGACCGTGTACACGCTCCAGTCATCCTTCGCCGCAGATTTCAGCTCATCGATCAAAAGGATCCACTTTTTTATAGCCATTGCGCTCTGAGTCACCCACTCCTGCACCGCCTCAGAAGCATCCGAGGACTGCACTCTTAACTTAGCCTGCCTAAACGGAGGAGTGATGGAAATGCGGCTGGATGAGAAGAATCGGCATACCGCCCTCGGCACCCTCCGAGAGCGGCTTGGTTGAAGATCAGTGCCCGCCGAGATAGGCCTCTCGCACCTGCGGATTCTCAAGAAGCTCCCGACCAGTGCCCGACATGCGAATCTGCCCGTTGACCATGACATAGGCTCGGTCACTGAGCTTTAGCGCATGATTGGCATTTTGCTCAACGAGGAAAATGGTCATACCCCCTTTGGCCAGGTCGCGAAGGGTCTGGAAGATATGCTTAACGACAATCGGCGCCAATCCCAGGCTAGGTTCATCCAGCAACAGAATCTTCGGACGGCTCATCAAGGCACGCGCAATAGCGAGCATCTGCTGCTCGCCACCGGACATTGTCATTGCTCTCTGATTACGCCGTTCCTTCAGACGCGGAAAGAGTTCGAACATGCGTTGCAAGTCTTCCTCGGCGTGCGTCATTCCGATGGGAATAGTTCCCATCAACAGGTTCTCTTCAACCGTCATATCCGGAAAGACTCGGCGCCCTTCGGGTGACTGAGCAATGCCATTAGAGGCGATGTAATGAGATGACTTCTTGCTGATGTCCTCCCCTTTGTAAAGAATCTCCCCGCCACTTGCGCGGGGTTGACCGAAGATGGACATCAGTAGCGTTGACTTACCGGCCCCGTTAGCGCCGATCAGAGAGACCGTTTCGCCTTCATGGATCTCTAGCGAGACCTCACGTAGTGCTTGAACAGGCCCATAAAAAACATCGACATTGCGTAACTCCAGGATTGGCGCCTTCATGCGACCTCCTCCTCATCAGCTGCACCCAGGTAAGCGGCAATGACGCGTTCGTTAGAACGGATATGCTCGGGCCCTCCCCGGGCAATAACGTCACCGTGCTCAAGCACAATGATGTGATCGGAGATACTCATGACCATGCCCATATCGTGTTCAATCAACAGCACCGTGACACCATGAATATCACGCAGGCCGCGAATAATGGCTGTGAGTTTCAGAGTTTCTGCCGGGTTCAAACCCGCTGCCGGTTCATCGAGACAAACCAGTTCAGGGTTGGTACACATAGCACGGGCAATTTCAAGACGGCGCTGTTGCCCGTAGGACAACTCTCCCGCTAGTCGATTTGCAAATTCGCCCAGATCGACGAACTCCAGCCAGCGAAACGCGTTCTTGATCAGCTCCTTTTCGGTGCGACGGTAGCCTGGCGTATTCAATGCACCGGCCAACAGGCTCCGATTGGCTTCCATGTGCTGGACCACCAACAGGTTCTCAATCACTGACATTTCTTTGAACAAGCGAATGTTCTGAAAGGTTCGAGCCAAACCGGCACGATTCACCAAGTGGGTACCGCCGAACATCTTGAACCATAGCCGAGACGCAAACTTCAGCGGATTGACAAAGTCCGTCATCTGAAATGGCTCACCAAGGATCTTGATGATGTTGGTATCGCGCTTACGCGCATTGAGCTGGATCCGCCCCCCCGAGGCTTTATAGAAACCAGTCAGGCAGTTGAAAACGGTGGTCTTGCCGGCACCGTTGGGGCCGATCAATGCAGTAATAGAAGAGCGCTCGACCTCGAGATTGACGTCCTTCAGCGCCTTGATGCCACCGAAGTGCATCATGAGATTCTCTACACGCAAAATTGCGTCTTTCATTTCGCGACCCCTTCCGGAACGGCAATACCAATCCGGTTAATACGGATGAGTCCTCGCGGTTTCCAAATCATCATCACCACCATCAGTACCCCAAAGAGCAGCACGCGGTAGTCGGCAAAATTACGCAGCAGCTCCGGTACTACTGTGAGCACAAAGGCTGCAATCACTACCCCGACGGTTGACCCCATGCCACCCAAAACGACAATCGCCAGGATCAGTGCAGATTCAAAGAAGGTGAAGGACGTCGGGTTAACGAAACCCTGGTAACTGGCGAAGAAAACGCCCGCGATACCTGCGGTCGACGCACCAATCATGAAGGCAGACAGTTTCACCAACACATGATTGAGTCCCATGGCCCGGCAAGCGATTTCATCTTCGCGCAAGGCTTCCCATGCTCGGCCTATAGGCATGCGAGTGAGGCGATGTTTAAGATAGAGCACCGTCATTACGACAAGGAAAAGCACGGTGTATATAAAGATGTATTTCATATTAGGGTTATAAGCCACCCCAAAGAACTCATGATACGGAACACCCCCATCCTTGGCCTTGCGCCCGAATTCGAGCCCCAGAAAAGTAGGCGAAGGTACAGACATGCCATTGGGGCCGCCGGTGAGGGACAACCAGTTGTTGAGCACCAGACGAATGATTTCCCCAAACCCCAAAGTCACGATTGCCAGGTAGTCGCCATGCATGCGCAAGACTGGAAAACCCAAAATCGCACCTGCAAAAGCCGCTAACAGGGCTGCCAATGGAATCGCCGACCAAAATCCCAACCCCAGATGTTCGTATCCGAGGGCCAGGCCATAGGCACCGATAGCATAAAATGCCACATACCCCAGATCGAGCAAGCCAGCCAAACCAACAACTATGTTCAGTCCCAGCCCAAGAAGTACATAAATGAGCCCGAGGATAATCACGGTGAGAATGTATTTATTCGCCATAAAAGGCAGAGCCGCTGCAACTAATACAACCAGAAGCAGAACCCAGCGCATATTCGATTTATAGCCCGGAGGGAGCACAGTGACCCCACTACCGGTCAAATCAAAACGTGAGCTGAATTTTTTACCATGAGATGTTTGCAAAAAAGCGCTTACAAGGAAGCGTCCCGCCATCACAATAGCAACAGACCAAACGACACGATCAGCATGGAAATTGAAGCTGTAGCCATCCAGGACTACGCCCACAATCGGTCCGAATATAATTAACGCAAGCAACCCCGCAAGCACAGTATCCAGGAGACTTTTTTTCAAGTCGATAGATGAAGATTGAGCACTCATGTTACACCTTCGTTACTTTCGGACGCCCCAAGAGGCCTTGCGGACGGAAGATCAAAATCACTACTAACAACGCAAACGAAAACACGTCTTTGTAATCCGAGTTTATGACACTCGAAAATTGAGCTTCAGAAATACCTAGAATGAGTCCACCCAGCATCGCACCCGGCAATGAACCGATACCCCCTAAAACGGCCGCAGTGAAAGCCTTAATACCAATGATGAATCCTGCATAAAAATCAAAGGTACCGTAGTTCATTGTAATCAGAACGCCCGCCAAAGCAGCCATTGCTGCACCAATAACAAACACATACGAAATAACTCGATCTGTATTGATGCCCAATATCGATGCCATTTTGCGATCTTGCTGTGTCGCTCGGCACATTCTTCCCAAGCGAGTGTACTTGATGATGTAAGTCAACAAGCCCATGCCTATAAAAGAAGCCAACAGAATAAAAATCTTGGTGTAAGTGATTTGAACGAAACCACCGGCAATATCCAAACGTGCAGCACCTTCCAACAGGGTGGGAATACCTTGCTGTCGAGCGCCCTGGGTCAGCTGGACATAGTTCTGCAGAATCAATGAAATCCCGATGGCAGATATCAGTGGAGCAAGGCGAGTTGAGTTGCGCAGCGGTTTATAGGCTACACGTTCAATGACCCAACCGTAGGCACACGTAATCGCGATAGTGATTATGAGTGTGCCGAGTATCAAGAGCGGGAACGAATGCAGACCAAAAAATGCTAAGAGAGCCAACGTAATAGCAGAAAGGTAAGCGGAAATCATATAAACCTCGCCGTGCGCGAAGTTAATCATGCCGATGATTCCATACACCATGGTATAACCAATTGCGATCAGTCCGTAAACCGATCCCAACGTCAATCCGTTGACCATTTGTTGGAGGAACAGAGCGTCCACATTGACTCTCCTATTTAAAGTAATTCACCCATACCGATAACGGTATGGGCATTGAGCGACTTGATAAAATCAAATCTGCTTATATTTACCAGCGGCATCCCAGCGATACATGACATAAGGGGACGTCTTCAGATCGCCCTTCTCATCCCATTCTTTACTGCCCATTACTGTGTCCACAGGATGGGATTTAATCCAGGCACCGGCTTTCTCGTTATCGGTACCGCCGGTGGCTTTATAGGCAGCAGCCAGTGTCTGCATAGCCGCATAAGAAAACAGTGTGTAACCTTCCGGCTCATAGCCCTTGTCGCGGAAACGCTTGACCGCTTCCTGCCCTTGCGGAAGGTTACGAGGATCGACCACAAAGCTCATCAGGACACCCTCGGTGTACTGTGCGCCACCGGCAGTGGTCACCAGTTCGTCTGTCACGATGCCATCGTCAGAGACAAACTTTGCCTTAAGCCCCTGTTCACGCATCTGTCGGACGAGCGGACCCGCTTCGGAGTGAAGCCCACCGAAATAGACAACTTCCGCCCCAGAGGCGCCGATCTTCGATACCAGCGAATTGAAATCTTTCTCGCCGCGCGTCAACCCTTCAAAAATCACCTCTTGGACACCACGCGCGTGCAGCTGATCACGAGTGGCCTGGGCCACGCCCTGACCGTAGGTATCCTTGTCGTGAATGATTGCGATCTTGGTGGCTTTCAAGACATCAACGATGTAGTTGCCCGCGACAACGCCCTGTTGGTCGTCACGACCACAAATCCGGAAAACAGTGGTGTAACCACGATCTGTCAACTTGGGATTGGTAGAACCCGGGGTGATCGAAATGACGCCGGCTTCCTCATAAACTTCCGTTGCCGGAATGCTGGAGGAAGAACAGAAGTGACCAATCACCGCGTTGACCTTATCGGAGTCAACCAGACGGTTAGCGACAGCGATAGCTTGCTTCGGCTCACAAGCATCATCAGCTTTTACCAGGACGATTTTTTCGCCGTTGATGCCACCCTTGGCGTTGATGTCCTCGGCGGCTTGGGAAGCGCCTCTCCAGAGTTGATCCCCGTAGGTGGCGTTAGCGCCGGTGTGGGGGCCGGCTACGCCGATTTTTATGTCGGCATAGACTTGAGTCGAAAGTCCCATGGCTGCTGTAAGCGCCAAGCCGAGAGCCTTGATTTTAAAATTATTGGTTTTCATGTCTTCCTCTCTTCTTGTTTTAACGAAAAACATCAATCTCATTAGATACATCATCTGTTTTCAACATCAAAACAGCTGCAACAAGTACTGAACTACAGGCAAAACAATCCACCACAACCATACTCAAACACGAGCACAGCGAAACACTCAAATGACAAGCACCCTGCTTTAAAGTATTACTCTCATGCACTGACCAGCATGATAAAGGGAGAACCCGCCTTCATATAGTGCACTTCGCAAGCCAGCCGTATAAAGCGGCTTCATGGCTGTAAACGGTAGCGGCAAGTCATCCGGCTTATCATTCATCAAGTAATCGGCCAATGCCTTGCCAATGACAGTACCCGTCGTATTTCCCCGCCCGTTATACCCAGTCACTGCAACAATCCCGGCAGCAGGTTCAAACAAACGCATTAAGTGATCAGGCGTGAAGTCAATGCATCCGGTCCAATGCATCTCCCACTCAATTTTGCCCAATTTTGGAAAATAGTGACCCTGGATTCGATCGGCCCAACTTTTAATAAACCAGGCGGGCTTGTTATCTGTACGGCCCATACTGCCGAGCAGCAACCGGCCCTCCGCATCTCGACGAATACTGCTTAACACCATGCGGGTGTCCCAAGAACCTTGGCCATGCTTCAAGACATTATCGGCCTCGGCTCCCACCAAAGGCGTCGACGCCACTTGGTAGTAGTAACCGCGGAAAAAATTCTTTTGCAGTTCGGACCAGTCACCTTCGGTGTAGGCACCCGTCGATATGACGATCTTGTCACAGGTCACGGCACCACCCGAAGTCTTGACCAACCAACCGCTGCCCTGTTTTTCCAATTGGGTGACAGCTGAACGCTCAAACAATCGTCCACCGAGGCGCTTTACTGCGTCAGCCAGCCCTGTGGTGTACCCCATTGGATTGATCGTTCCAGCTCGACGATCCAGCAATGCAGAGGAAATTTTATCGGTGCCACAATATTCCTGGCATAGAGCCCCGGTGAGCAATTCGACATCTGCACCTCGACGTTTCCACTGGTCATGGCGGGCTTGTAAGTCGGCAGCACCTGACGCGTTATGAGCCATATGAAGCGTGCCATCGTTACGAGCCTGGCACTCGATGCCCAGCCTTTTGATCGTGGAAAAAACCTGGCTTGGCGCCTCACCCAGAACCTTATTGAGACGGCTGCCTACCTTGGCTCCCAAGGTGGATTCAACGTCGTCAGGACGGATCCAGGTTCCCGCATTCACCAATCCAACGTTACGCCCCGAACCGCCGTTACCAATCTGATGCGCCTCAAGCAACGCTACACGCTTGCCTTTCTCAAGCAAGTTCAATGCAGCAGAGAGCCCCGTTATACCGCCTCCAATAATACAGACGTCGACTTTGACGCTGCTTGTCAGTGCAACAGGCGACACCTGTTTAGGCGTTATATGTTCCCAGAGACACTCTCTACGTAACTCAACCATATACATCAACCTCTCGACCGCTAACCCGCAGTGGAACACGTATGTTTATAGAACCAAGGGCTCAGGAAGAGCGAACTCATAACACTCACTCGAACCCCAAACATCAGATGTGAGCGTCGTCGATTCGTAAATAGAGGGGATCAGCGACTGACCGACCCAATAAATAGCGCCCAGAGACATAACAGCCACGAGCAAAATGCTAATACCCAGTGAAACTGACAATGTGCAGGTACCGAAAAAAAAGAGCTGCACCATTAAAACAAGGGTGATCATCAATAGCGTAGCCATTGTCATCCGGAAAGGAGCATTCGACTTCGTCACTTGCTTAGCGTCCCAAAGTCAGCCTCTCTTACAAGCATGATGACAGATTCAAATATCACAAACATGGCGCTGGCCTTTTTATTATTACTGCTTGTCAGCCAATTATTTAATTCAGGCGAGAACACGATGCCCCTCGCCCTATCACTGCTATTTAATGTTCTACAGTGACTAATTCTGTTCCAAAGACTGCACTTCCCACATCGATGGAAACCGATATGGGAAGCTACTTCATCAATCGAATACAATGCCCTGAGCCAGGGGCAGCTCGCGGGAATAGTTCACCGTATTAGTCTGACGACGCATGTAAGCCTTCCAGGAATCAGAACCGGATTCGCGCCCGCCACCGGTTTCTTTCTCGCCACCGAATGCTCCGCCGATTTCAGCGCCGCTGGTGCCAATGTTGACGTTGGCAATGCCGCAGTCACTGCCGGAAGCGCTTTGGAAACGCTCAGCTTCTCGTACGTCCAGGGTGAAAATGCAGGACGACAGGCCTTGAGGCACTTCGTTGTTCAGACGCAACGCTTGCTCGAACTCGTCGTATGTCAATACATAGAGAATCGGCGCGAATGTTTCGTGACGAACGACTTCCGATTGGCCAGGCATCTCAACAATGGCCGGTGCAACGTAATAAGCATTCGGATACTGGTCCTGCAATTGACGCTCACCACCAAACACCTGACCACCTTCGTCACGTGCCTTGCTCAGTGCACCCTGCATCGATTCGAAAGCGTGTTTATCAATCAGCGGTCCAATCAGATTGTCCTTACGTGGATCACCGATACGCACCTTGGCGTATGCAGCTTTCACTCGCGCGACAACCTCATCCTTGATCGAGCGATGCACGATCAAACGGCGCAAGGTAGTGCAACGCTGACCTGCTGTACCAACGGCGCTGAACAGGATGCCGCGCACGGCCAAATCAAGGTCAGCACTTGGCGCCAGGATCATCGCGTTATTGCCGCCGAGTTCCAGGATACTGCGACCGAAACGAGCAGCCACACGCGGACCCACTTCACGGCCCATACGAGTGCTACCGGTAGCACTAATCAAAGGGATACGCGGATCGTCGACAAGAACCTCGCCCGCCTCGCGATCACCGATGATCAGTTGGCTGAGCCCTTCAGGAGCCGCACCAAATATTTTCAGTGCTTGCTCAAACAACGCCTGACACGCCAATGCCGTCAGTGGAGTTTTTTCAGACGGTTTCCACAGCACGGAGTTACCGCAAACCAGTGCCAGGGAGGTGTTCCAGGCCCATACTGCGGCCGGGAAGTTAAAGGCACTGATAACGCCTACTACGCCCAGTGGCTGCCACGTTTCACGCATGTGGTGACCCGGGCGCTCAGACGCAATAGTCAAACCATACAATTGACGAGACAGTCCGACAGCGAAGTCGCAGATATCGATCATCTCCTGAACTTCACCCAGGCCTTCCTGGAAAATCTTGCCAGTCTCTACCGATACCAGCTCACCGAGCTGCTCTTTGTTTTTACGCAGGACTTCGCCGAACACCCGGACCAGTTCACCACGACGTGGTGCCGGTACGTCACGCCAGGCCAAAAAAGCCTGATGAGCGAGATCAATCTTCTGTGCAACGATTGCTTTGCTTTCCAAAGTGACAGAAGCAATCTGACTACCATCGATAGGTGTATGAATGGGATAGCCGCCATTCGTGAATGCAGCCTCAGAAACGCCAAGGCCTTTAAGCAGTCCATCAACCATTTTTTTCTCCTGCATCTGATGGTGGTTGAAATTATTGATCTGGGTCATTATTAATCTGAACCCACGCATCAACAAACGACGTTTCCTCAGCACATCATTCCCCAGGTGAATGAAGTTGATTGGCCGTCAGAAGTGAGAGAGACATGTCCAAACGCCTTACTCCCTCCATGGCAGCCCTTCAGTGCTTTGAGGCGGCAGCTCGTCATTTGAGTTTTACTCGAGCTGCCGAAGAGCTCCATTTGACCCAGAGCGCCGTGAGCAAACAGGTCGCTCAGCTAGAGGAAATGCTGAGACATCACCTCTTTCACCGCATACGCCGACGCCTGCAGCTGACACCTGCGGGAGAGCTCTATCTCGCTGAAGTCGATAAAATTTTGACTCAGGTTGATATATCTAGCCGGTACATACTTTCGTATGGCGGCGAAACCGAAGTCCTGCGAGTGGCCACCCAACCCACCTTTGGCGCACGTTGGCTGATACCCAATCTAAAAGGTTTCGGTAAGCGGTTTCCTAACATCCATCTGGACATCCGTAGCGAGCTGGAACCCTTTGATCTGCTTAAGGCAAAGGCTGACGTTGCCTTCTTTTTTGGTCAGGGATCCTGGCCAGGAGCCATCTGCACCAAGCTTTTCGAAGAAGATGTGGTGCCCGTTTGTTCACCGGATACTCTTGCGAACAGATCAATCAAGAGCGCGGCCGACCTGACTGATCTTGTACTCCTGCAATGCACGTCTCGCCCGGAAGCCTGGCACGAATGGTTTCTTGAGCAGGATTTGCATACGGAAAACAGCTATCACGGTCCACGCTTTGACACGTTTTATATGTGTATTCGCGCAGCCCAGGCAGGGTGCGGAGTCGCCCTGGTCCCGAAATTCCTGGTCAACGACGAGATTGCCGAGAAGAAGCTCGTGGTCGCTTGGGACTACTCTGTGCGAAGCACCGGGTCGCATTTCATGGCTTACGCGGAGCACTCCGCGGAGATACCGAAGGTCGGTAATTTTGTAGAATGGGTACTGCAGCAAGCCAAGCTCGGAAAGCACTCACTTTGAGACTTTGAGAGCTTAAGGAATGACACCTTAATTTTTTTTCGCTTGTCGCGCCCCTGCATTCCTCGCTTACATAGAAAAATATATCTATGCAGCCAGGACACCAAAATGCCAATGCGTGCCACAAAAAAGAGCCAATGGACGTCCCCGATTAGCGGGGAACTTTGCGTTTCACAACGCGAGAAAAACGGGAATGGAACCCTGTCAATTCAGGTTATGGAGAACGTGCCGTCATGACACAGTCCTTCATCAGCGAGTCTATCGCCGTCGTCCATCCCATCACGCTGAGCCACGGTATCAACGCTCAAGTCTGGGACACTGAAGGCAAGCGCTACATCGATTTCGTAGGCGGGATTGGCGTTCTGAACCTGGGTCATTGCCATCCTCAAGTGGTTGAGGCCGTGTGCAACCAGGCCTCAAAACTGACGCACTACGCCTTCAATGCGGCCCCTCATGCGCCCTATAAGCAAGTGATGGAGCGCCTGGCCAAGTTCATTCCTGTCTCCTACCCGGTCAGTGGCATGCTGACCAACAGTGGCGCCGAGGCGGCAGAGAATGCGCTGAAAATCGTACGCGCTGCCACAGGCCGTACCGCGGTCATTGCATTCGATGGCGGCTTTCATGGGCGAACCCTGGCCACCCTGAATCTCAATGGCAAAGTCGCGCCGTACAAGCAGCGAGTGGGCATCTTGCCTGGCCCTGTTTACCACCTGCCCTACCCAAGCAAGGACACCGGCGTTACGACACAAGAAGCGCTCAAAGCAATGGATCGCCTGTTCAGCGTCGAGATCGACGTTAATGAAGTTGCCTGCTTCATTCTGGAACCGGTACAAGGCGAAGGCGGCTTCCTGGCCCTCGACCCTCAATTTGCCCAAACATTGCGCAAGTTCTGCGACGAAAACGGCATCTTGCTGATTGTCGATGAAATCCAGTCAGGATTCGGTCGCACCGGTGAGCGCTTTGCATTTACACGCTTGGGCATCGAACCGGATTTGATACTTCTGGGTAAAAGCATCGCTGGCGGCCTGCCACTCGGTGCGGTGGTGGGCAAGAAACCCTTGCTCGACACCCTGCCCAAAGGCGGTCTGGGAGGCACCTACTCGGGCAACCCGATTGCCTGCGCAGCGGCACTCGCCACTCTGGATGAAATGACGGACGCGAATCTTTCTTCCTGGGGCGAAAATCAGGAAAAGGCAATTGTCAGCCGCTATCTGACATGGCAGAAAAATAAGCTTTCCCCTTATCTCGGAAGATTGACCGGTGTGGGTGCCATGAGGGGGATTGAGCTGATCACTCCTGAAGGATTGCCAGCCACTTCGGTGCTGACACAGCTGCTTGAGAGCGCCAGGCAAAACGGTCTGCTGTTGATGCCTAGCGGTAAATCCCGTCACATCATTCGACTGCTCCCACCACTGACTATCGAACCTGAAATCTTGAACGAAGGTCTCGACATTTTCGAGAGCTGCCTGGCTGGAATTCGTTAAACACATGATCGCCCAGATTGCTGCACCGGTAGAACTGACCAAGATCTACCGTACTTTCCTGGATTCGCTCAGTGCGCAAGGATTCAAGGGAGAAATAACCCCTGACCATGCCAACCGCACGGTACTCGCGACCGACAACTCGATCTATCAGCGCCTGCCACAAGCGGCGCTGTTCCCCTGTGATGTCGATGACATCCAAATACTGACGAGACTTGTTGCGCAGAAAGAATTTCGGCAAATCGTTATTACCCCGCGCGGCGGAGGTACTGGCACCAACGGGCAATCCTTAACGCACGGCCTGGTCGTGGATTTGTCAAAACATCTAAACCGGATTCTTGAAATCAACGTCGAAGAACGTTGGGTTCGTGTTCAGGCGGGTGTTGTCAAAGACCAGCTCAATGTCGCATTGAAGCCACATGGATTGTTCTTTGCTCCTGAGCTTTCGACCTCCAACAGGGCCACCATAGGCGGCATGATCAATACCGATGCCAGCGGGCAAGGCAGCTGCACGTATGGCAAAACCAGAGATCATGTCCTGGAGCTCAAGAGCATACTCATGGGTGGCCATCCGCTAAATAGCAGGCCACTCAATGACATCGAACTGCAACAGTTCAGCGGTGAACCGGGCATCATCGGTGAGGTGCATCGATGCGTAACAGCCATTCACTCGGAACACCGAGAGCTGATTGACCAGACCTTCCCAAAGCTCAATCGATGCTTGACTGGATATGATTTGGCGCATATCCGTGACGAGCGTGGCCAGGTCAACCTGAACAACATTTTATGCGGCTCTGAAGGATCGCTCGGCTTCGTCGTAGAGGCCAAACTCAACGTTTTACCGATCCCGAAGCATTCCATATTGATCAATGTTTCGTACGCAAGCTTCATGGAAGCCTTGCGTGATGCTCGAGCGTTGATGGCGCTCAAACCACTATCGATTGAGACCGTGGACTCCAAAGTATTGGGCTTGGCGATGCAGGACATTGTTTGGCATGACGTGGCCGAATATTTTCCTCACAACGAGAGCCGCCCAACGCTAGGCATCAATCTGATCGAATTCAGCGGCGATGATCTCGCATCGCTGGACGTCATCGTCAACGAATTCCTTGCACATCTATCGTCCGACAAAAGCGTTGAGCGTATCGGCCATACACTCGCCAAGGGGGCGCAGGCCGTTTCTCGGGTTTACTCGATGCGTAAGCGAGCAGTCGGGCTGCTTGGAAACGTCAAAGGTGAGGTTCGCCCTCAACCCTTTGTAGAGGACACTGCGGTACCACCAGAACATCTGCCGGACTTCATTGCCGAGTTTCGGGCACTGCTCGACTCACACAACCTGCAATATGGAATGTTCGGACATGTCGATGCCGGCGTACTCCATGTACGACCCGCTCTCGATATGAAAGACCCGATCCAGGCCTCCCTTGTACGAACAATCTCTGACGGTGTGGCGCAACTGACCCACAAGTACGGCGGTTTGTTATGGGGTGAGCACGGTAAAGGCGTTCGGTCAGAATATGCGCCCAAATTTTTCGGCAAACTCTATCCGGCGCTGCAACAGCTAAAGGCAGCCTTCGACCCGCACAATCAACTCAATCCAGGAAAAATCGCCACGCCGCTGAATAGCGATGAACAACTGTTGAAGATTGATGAAGTGCCCATGCGAGGTGAATACGACCGGCAAATCGATGAGCGCGTCTGGCAAAGCTATGAAAGTGCCGTGCACTGCAACGGCAACGGCGCCTGCTATAACTTCGATCCAAACGATGCAATGTGCCCATCCTGGAAAGCCACGCGGGAACGGGTCCACTCACCAAAAGGGCGCGCATCCCTGATTCGTGAATGGCTGAGAATCCAGGGTAATGCCGGCATTGACGTTCTTGGCGTTGCGCAGCGTGCCCGGGACACAAACGCTTTCACCAGCCTATTTAGAAAGCTGAAGGCCAGCCTCACCTCGCGAAACACCGATGAGGATTTTTCTCATCAGGTTTTCGACGCAATGTCGGGCTGTCTGGCCTGTAAGTCTTGCGCCGGTCAGTGCCCTGTAAAGGTAAACGTACCCGAGTTCCGATCGCGCTTTTTGGAGCTTTACCATACCCGCTTCTTCCGCCCTCTCAAGGACTACTTGATTGGATCCCTGGAGTTCACGATCCCGTATTTTGCAAGAGTGCCTTGGCTCTATAACGCCCTTATGAGTGCGAAGCCAATCAGCCTGTTCCTGAAGAAATACGGCGGGATGGTAGATAGCCCATTGCTCAGCAACATCAGCCTCTCTATTGCACTCAAAAAAGCAAAGGTTAAAGTTGCTACGCCTCAAATACTGACGTCTCTCTCTGATAGCGAGCGCAAGCGCAGCGTCATCCTGGTGCAGGACGCCTTTACCCGATATTTCGAGACCCAAGTGGTGTCCGACTGGATCGAGCTGATTTCCAGGATCGGCTACCACATCTACCTGGCGCCATTTTCCCCAAACGGAAAGCCGCTCCAAATATTGGGCTTTCTGGGCGCGTTCGAAAAAACAGCTCGGAAAAGCTCAGCCAAGCTGAGTGAACTCAGCAATTTCGGGATTCCATTGGTAGGACTGGATCCGGCGATGACACTTGTGTACCGCCAGGAGTATTCGAAACTATCGGCTGATAGCCCCTGCCCCATGGTCTTTCTGCCACAGGAATGGCTGGCCAAAATTTTCGAGGTTGGATCGCCGGTCATAAACAACCGCGCCCCTTCCCCGGCGCCCTACAAGTTGATGGCTCATTGCACCGAAAAAACAAATACGCCTGCAAGCACTGCACTTTGGCAGCCTGTATTTGAAAAGTTCGGCCTGACGCTCACTGTCGTAGCCACAGGTTGCTGCGGAATGTCCGGCACCTATGGCCATGAAGATAGAAACTACGAGACCTCAAAGAAGATCTACGGATTATCCTGGCAACCGATTGTTGAACAACACAAAGCCAGCGGTACGCTTCTGGCCAACGGCTATTCTTGCCGCAGCCAAGTGAAGCGATTTGGGGGCGAACAAATCAATCATCCTATTCAAGCACTCCTCGCCCATATGAAATCCTGAAACAACTGCGAGGCGCTTCTCAATCGCAGCCCTTCAAACCCGCACCCTTCGCTTTGCAATGATTGCACGGCGGCCCTGCATTTAATTCCTGACTTCATTAGCGACAGGAATGCTTATGCAGAGCCGCCGGCGGTTACCCGCGCCAATATCAGACACCTATAGCCTCCCGTTGATCTTCCACTTAAATTCATTAGCTCAAGGAATGAAGTGCTGAGGATTCTTCGTTTGTGCAGCGCCCCAATAGTGCGCAAAAATTTCTGATATGCACTCAATGTTTTGAGCTCGAAAGCCCATGCCACATGTAGATATCCAGCAAGGAGTTCTTTTGATGAACACCCCAGGTTTCGTCAGTCCGGACGAAATTCGCACCCGGTTTTCTCGCGCCATGTCCGACATGTACAAGGACGAGGTACCGCTCTACGGCACGCTCATGGAACTGGTCTCGCAGACCAACCAACAGGTGTTGACGTCGAACAAAGCTGTTGCGGATTATCTGAACCGTACAGGCGAGATTGAGCGTTTAGACATGGAGCGCCACGGCGCCATCCGCGTCGGCACGCCCGAAGAGCTGGCAACAATTGCTCGGCTATTTGCCGTTATGGGCATGCAACCGGTCGGATACTACGACCTCACCACCGCCGGCGTCCCAGTGCACTCCACGGCATTTCGCGCCGTGCATGAGAAATCGCTGCAGGCCAGCCCATTCCGCGTCTTCACCTCCCTACTGCGCCTGGACCTAATCGAAAACCAGGAACTGCGTGATCTGGTACAGACGATTCTGGATAAACGTCAGATTTTCACACCGAAGGCTTTGGCGCTGATCGAGAAATTCGAAGCCAATGGCGCTCTCAATGCCAAGGACGCCGAGGACTTTATTCAGCAGGCCTTGGAGACGTTCCGCTGGCACCGGGAAGCGACGGTGACTGC
Source organism: Pseudomonas sp. ASL7 (assembly GCF_056680375.1). Taxonomy (NCBI): domain Bacteria; kingdom Pseudomonadati; phylum Pseudomonadota; class Gammaproteobacteria; order Pseudomonadales; family Pseudomonadaceae; genus Pseudomonas; species Pseudomonas sp. ASL7. The sequence goes on from NZ_CM155279.1 coordinate 2,882,835, forward strand.
TGAAGAATATCAGCGCCTGCACGACCAGCATCGACTGATCGCCGATGTTGTGGCGTTCAAAGGCCCGCATATCAACCACCTCACCCCTCGGACTCTGGACATCGACCAGATTCAGCAGGGCATGCCCGATAAAGGCATCACGCCAAAAGCGGTCATCGAAGGCCCCCCGCGCCGCGAGTGCCCTATCCTGCTGCGCCAAACCAGCTTCAAAGCACTTCAGGAAACCGTTGCTTTCACCGATAAAAACAACAACGCTTCCGGTAGCCATACCGCTCGTTTTGGTGAGATCGAACAGCGCGGGGCAGCGCTGACACCAAAAGGCCGCGCCCTGTACGACACCCTGCTAAATGCCGCTCGGGCCGAGCTGGGTGAGTTCCCCAACGAAGCTAACGCTGAGCGCTACTCTGCGCTACTGGAACAGCACTTCAAGGAATTCCCGGATGACTACGCCGATCTGCGCAAGCAGGGACTGGTCTATTTCCGCTACTTCCCGTCACCGCTGGGCATTGCATCGCGTAGCAATGCCTACCGGCCGAACTCTCGGGAAGAACTGATTGCTCAAGGACATATTCATTACGAGCCGCTGGTGTATGAAGATTTCCTCCCCGTCAGCGCAGCAGGGATCTTTCAGTCCAACCTGGGTGATGAATCGCAAAACCACTACGCCGGCAGCTCCAACCAGGTGGAGTTTGAGAAGGCCTTGGGCTGCAAGGTGATCAACGAACTCACTCTGTACGCCGATACCCAACGCCGCTCCTTGCTCGAATGCTCAACTACTCTGGTGGTCTCACCCCTCGTCTAGTGGGCGGCTGCACAACGGCAAACAGCGCTTTGCCGTTGCTCTTCTAAATTGATCGGATCGGCACCTGTCTGCCATTGAACGACTCAACGCTTCACATCACCCCATTCGACTCAGGAGATAACAATGAATAAAAACATTTCTCGTCGTAGCGGAGGTCAGATTTTGGTGGATGCGTTGCGCATCCATGGTGTCAAAAGAGCCTTTTGTGTGCCTGGCGAAAGTTACCTGGCCGTCCTCGATGCGCTGCATGACGTGCGCGAAGAAATCGATCTGGTCGTCTGCCGCCAGGAAGGCGGTGCAGCCTATATGGCAGAAGCCTATGGCAAGCTCACCGGAGAGCCGGGCATCTGCTTCGTGACCCGAGGCCCTGGCGCGACAAACGCTTCTGTTGGCGTTCACACCGCGTTCCAAGACTCATCACCCATGATTCTGTTCATCGGCCAAGTCGCTCGTGATCAACAGTACCGCGAAGCTTTTCAGGAAGTTGATTTCCGCCAGATGTTTGGCCCTCTCGCGAAATGGGTCGTACAAATAGATGACACCCGTAGAATTCCCGAGCTGATAAGTCAGGCATTCCATCGAGCGGTCAACGGCAGACCCGGGCCTGTAGTGGTCGCCCTGCCGGAAGACATGTTGACCGAGATAGCGGAAGTCACTGATGCAGGGCCGTTCAAACGAGTCGTGATGACACCGGCAGTCGAGCAAATGGCAGCAATGGAGCAACTGCTTCAGCAATCTGAGCGTCCATTGATGGTGCTGGGAGGCAGCGGTTGGGATACCGAGTCAGTACACAACATTCAGTGTTTTGCTGAACAGCAAAACCTCCCGGTGGCGGCCTCCTTCCGCTGCCAGGATCTGTTCGACAATCGTCACCCCAACTACGCCGGCGACCTTGGGTTCGCGGCGTCAGCCCAACTGACCGCAGCGGTGAAAGAGGCTGATCTACTGCTGGTGGTTGGCTCCAGAATGGGGGAAGTGTCGACGGGTGGATACGCAGCATTGGACATCCCCGTCCCCAAACAAACCCTGATCCATGTCCACCAGGGTATTGAGGAACTGGGTCGGGTGTACCAGCCGACACTGGCTATCAACAGCAGTATGTCGAGTTTCGCAACAGGGGCAGCGAAGCTGACACCCGACACGTCTCAACGACACAGTGAATGGACGCGTTCACTGAATGAAAACTATCAACGCAACCTGCAATGCCCTACCTCTCCAGGCGATGTTCAACTGGCCGAAATCATCAACTGGCTAAATCGGCGACTTCCCGATGACACCATTCTTACCAATGGCGCTGGCAACTATGCCGTATGGCTTCAACGCTTTTATCAGTTCCGCCATTACCGCACTCAGCTAGGACCTACCAACGGCTCTATGGGTTATGGCGTCCCCGCTGCGGTGGCCGCCAAACTGACGTGCCCGGACCGACTGGTGGTTTCATTTTCCGGGGATGGCTGCTTCTTGATGAACGGCCAGGAACTGGCAACCGCCGCTCAATATGGCGCCAATGTGATCTTTATTGTGATCAACAACGGTATGTACGGAACCATCAGAATGCACCAGGAACGCAACTATCCTGGACGGGTTTCAGGAACCGAATTGCATAACCCGGATTTCTCGGCACTTGCACGGGCTTATGGGCTCCACGGCGAAGTCGTCGCCCACACCAGCGAGTTCGCACCCGCCTTCGAACGCTGCGTGAAAGCATCCGGTGCTTCGTTGATTGAAGTCAGGATCGATCCTGAGGCCCTGACACCACGGATGAGCCTGACGCAAATCCGAGAACAATCACGCAAACAGTAATTGGCAGTCAGTGCCCTCTGACGGGGGCGCCTGCCCATCAACTTTCAAGACGCCTTCTATTGCGGACAAGCGCTGTTGCGCTTGCCCTTTACAACTTATTGCCCTGAGAACAACCGATTCACTGCCGCTCCGCTCCCACGGCATGAGTCATTACAACTAAACCTGTCGAGACATCACCCATGTATTTAGACGTTCAGAAAGTCGCCGCCGCCCTCCCTTGGCCCGCTTTGATCGATTCGTTGTCGCACATCTTCACTCAGCCTGTGCATTCGCCCGTGCGTCATCACCATCGTATTGACTTGCCGGATGCGCCCGCCGCGATGATGTTGTTGATGCCGGCCTGGATCGAAGGGCAATACCTTGGGGTGAAGCAGGTCAATGTGTTTCCTGGCAATAACGCTTTAGGCCTGCCGGCCTTGAGCAGCAACTATCTGCTCAGCTGCGGCAAGACAGGCCAGCCTCTGGCCCAGCTTGAGGGAAATGAACTGACCGCACGCCGCACTGCCGCAGCGTCCGCATTAGCTTCCCGATATTTGTCACGTCCAGATGCCAGTCGACTATTGATGGTCGGTAGTGGGCGCATGGCACGCTATCTGGTACCCGCCCATTGCTCGGTGCGCAATATCAAACAGGTGACGGTAACCGATCTTTCCCTGGCTTCGGCGCAGAAATTTGCCGAAGAACTTCGCAGCACCGGCCTGCAGGCAGACGCCATCAGCCTGGATCAGCTGGAGCAGGCCACCCGCAATGCGGACATCATCAGTTGCGCCACGCTTTCCAACGAACCGCTGATTTATGGGGAATGGTTGCAACCGGGCGTGCATCTGGATCTGGTTGGCAGTTTTACGCCGACCATGCGCGAAGCCGATGACGTGGCCGTTCAACGTTGCGACGTCTTCGTCGACACCCGCGCCGGTGCCTTGGCGGAATCCGGCGACCTGATCATTCCAATGAGCAATGGCAGCCTGGCCACCAGCGACATCCTGGCTGAATTCACTGAGCTGTGCGCAGGCACCCACAGAGGTCGAGCGCAACTGGAGAATCCTGACCGCGCCATGACCTTGTTCAAATCCGTAGGCGCGTCCATTGAGGACCTCGCTGCGGCGATTCTCGCCTATGAACGTGTATCAGCCCATCAGAACTCCTGACGATAAACACAGGCTGTTGAAGCTGATAAAAAGCAGACCCACCCTGCCGATGGCAATTTGACCGAGGGAGGGTTGCAAATCTTGCATCTGATTACCCGTGTTCTCCTGCTTTAACGCTGAATAGGAGCAGTTGAACACCTGGGTCAGTTATTAACCGGCAGGACAACCGTTACTGGATCAGCTTTCGGTCAGCGGCTTGAGCAACAGGGTGTCATGGGACAGCAGAACCACGGTGTTCATGACAAATAGGACTCTCGCTGGGATTCGATCAAGGTCAGAGCTGCCTCCCAGGCCAGATCGATAATGTTGTCCTGCTCATCACGGTCAAACTGCTCGGCGGTGTGTGCGCAGACTTCCGGCGATGGGTAAAGCAGCTCGCCCCCCCCAGCCAATGCCTGGACCTGCGCCTGACAGGCACGCTCCAGAAAGTGAATCTCCTGGAACGCCTGGGCCACGCCGGAACCACCGACCAACAGCCCATGATTGCGCAGGATCATCGCCCGGTGCGGTCCGAGATCGGCGATCAACCGCTCGCGCTCATCCAGCGACAGCGCAATGCCTTCATAGGTGTGATATGCCAATTTGCCGTAGAACTTCAGCGCGTGCTGACTGATCGGCAGCAAGCCTTGCTTCTGCGCGGCGACCGCCATGCCGGCGGCGGTGTGAGTATGGATGACGCAGTTCAGGTCCGGGCGGGCCATGTGAATCGCCGAATGGATGACGAAGCCTGCGGCGTTGACCCGATGCCCCTCATAAGCAGAATCGACCACTCGCCCTTCTTGATCGATGCGCACCAGGTCCGAGGCGCGCATGCGGTCGAAAATCACCCCGTAGCGATTGATCAGAAAGTGATGCTCTGGTCCAGGAATCCGCAGGGTGATGTGTGTGTCGATCAAGTCGGTCATGCGAAAGTGTGCGACCAGTCGATACAGCGCAGCCAGTTCGCAACGGGCTTGCCATTCAACCGGGCCCATGTGTTCAGGTTTACTCACGAATATACCTCTTTAGGAGCGTGGGTGAAGAGCGCGTTACTGAAGGCCATTTACGGGAGCACTCTGTGGCGCTTGTGGGCTTTATCGCTTCCGTGGCAGGATTAGTCAATTTTCAAATTCTTATCTTTACTATTAGCTACGCTACTACATAGGAATTTTATGTCCTCCAACTCCAATCCCTGGGTCGGTCGCCGCTTTCTGAATGACCGCCTCGACTGGAACCTACTGCGCACGTATCTGGTGATTGGCCAGGAAGGCAGCATGAGTCGCGCCGCTGCGCGCCTGCATATCACCCAGTCGGCGGTCAGTCAGGCCCTGAAAAGGCTGGAAGAACAGTTGGAATGTGTGTTGATTGCCCGTAGCGGACGGCGGTTTGATCTGACGGAAACCGGAGAAGAAGTCCTGCGCATTGCGGCCGATATTTACGGTGATATTTCGCGCTTGGGCACGGTGGTGGAAAGTCGCCACGACGACGTGGTGGGCAAGATTCGCATCCTCACCGTTAGCGGCGTACAGGCGCGGCACTACGATGAATTCCTCGCCGATTTCCATGAAACCCACCCGAAAATCGAGCTGGAAATCGAAGTGATGGGCAGCTCGAACATCATCAGCTCGCTACTGCAAAAGACGGCGACCATTGGCGTTGGTTTGTGTCGTTTACCTCAACCGCGCCTGGAGCAACGAGTACTGTTTCGCGAGACCTATGCGTACTTTTGCAGCCAGCGTCATCGGCTGTTCGGACAAAAGAATCTGACCCTCCAACAGCTCGCCGCAGAGAACTTCGTCAGCTTTACCAGTGACCAACTCGGGGGCAACCTTTCACCGCTGACACTGTTTCGCGACCAGCAAGGCTTTACCGGCAAAATAGTAGCAACATCGACCAGTTTCGAAGAAATTTACCGTTTAATCTGCGCAGGATTTGGCATTGGCTGCCTGCCTACCCACTTGGTACATCGGGATGTCGAGCAAGGTTTGCTCTGGCGTTTGCCACCGGAGGATGGGGTCGTGGATTTCGATATCCACCTGTTGTGGAATCGCGAGCAGAAAATGAGCCAGGCCGAAACCGTGTTCCTCGAAAGCTTCCAGCACATGCTCAGCATTCGTGAGCCTGTGCTGTGAAGCCTTGATCACTTAAACGTGGGGATCGCCAGGCGGTTTACTCGGCGTGGCGTATTGGGGCTTCAGGTGACCGTCCTGATCAAGTAACCAGGCGTCCATGATCTGACGCACCACGGGACCGGCAACGCGACCGCCGGCCTCGCCGTTTTCAATCATCACCGAGATGACGATCTTCGGGTGCTCAGCCGGGGCAAACCCGACGAACAAAGCGTTATCACGGTTTCGTTCCAGGGTTTTCGCCCGGTTATAGCGCTCACCCTGCTTGATTGCCACCACTTGGGCAGTACCACTCTTGCCGGCGATACGGTATTGAGCCCCAACCGCCGCCGCCCGGGCGATCCCGCGAGCGTCATGCATCACCATCTGCATACCGTGGTTGACCTGATCCCAGTCATGCGGGTTCTTGAGCAGAATATTCGGCATCGGATGCTCGTCTACCGGTGCGACTCCATCAACGGTTTTAGCCAGGTGCGGTCGATTCCAAACACCCTTGTTGGCGATCAGCGCCGTGGCCTGGGCCAGTTGCAGCGGTGTGACCTGCATATAACCCTGGCCGATGCCAAGGATCACCGTCTCGCCGGGGAACCAGGCCTGACGGTGGGTGGCGCGTTTCCAGGCCTGGGAAGGCATCAACCCGGCAGCCTCTTCAAACATGTCAAGCGAGACCTTCTCGCCAAGGCCGAACATCGCCATGTAATCGTGCAATCGATCAATACCAAGCTTGTGGGCGAGGTCGTAGAAGTAGGTGTCATTGGAGCGCATGATCGCCGCGTCCATATCTACCCAACCGTCGCCGCTGTGGTTCCAGTTTCGATATTTGTGATCGTAGTCCGGGAGTTGGTAATAACCTGGGTCGAAGACGCGGGTCTGCGGGGTGACCACGCCAGCGTCCAGGCCAGCAATGGCCACCTCCGGCTTGATGGTCGAACCCGGCGCATAGAGGCCGCGCAGCACACGGTTGAACAGCGGCCGGTCGATGGAGTCGTGCAGCGCTGCGTATTCCTTGAAGCTGATGCCGGTGACGAACAGGTTCGGGTCGAAGCTGGGCTTGCTGACCATGGCCAGCACTTCGCCGGTCGACGGATCGAGGGCGACCACCGAACCACGTCGATCACCCAGAGCATCTTCGGCAGCCTCTTGAAGTTTGACGTCGAGGCTAAGCACGATGTTTTTGCCGGGGATAGGATCGGTGTGCTTGAGCACTCGCAGCACTCGTCCCTGGGCATTGGTCTCTACTTCTTCGTACCCAACCTGGCCATGCAACTGAGCCTCGTAAAATTTTTCGATACCGGTCTTGCCAATGGATTGGGTGCCACGGTATTCCACCGTATCCAGGGCTTTGGATTCTTTCTCGTTGATACGTCCGACGTAGCCGATCGAATGCGCAAAATGCGCACCCAACGGGTAGTGGCGGACAAATTGTGGTTCAACATCGATTCCCGGCAGACGGAACTCATTGACTGCCAGTACCGCGATCTGTTCTTCGGTGAGCTCATAGAACAAGGTCACCGGCACGAACGGATGCCGCGCCTGCTTCATCGCCTTGTCGAACAGGGTGCGGTCGTCAGCCGGCAAGTGCAGGAGATTGACTACCTCATCCAGCTCCTCTTTGACATTGGTAGCGCGTTCGCGGGTGATGGTCAGGTTGAAGCTGGGGCGGTTATCCGCCAGAACCACGCCGTTGCGGTCATAGATCAGCCCTCGGGTGGGGGTGATCGGCAGGACATGGACGCGATTGTTTTCGGAGATTGTGGAGTGGTAATCAAACTCCACCACCTGCAGCACATACATGCGCACCACCAGTGCGCAGGAAATCGCAACGACGAACAAGGCGCAGGCTATTAGTCGCTTGTTGACCAGGCGCTTCTCGTTCTCGTGGTCCTTGATCGGTATTGGTTCAGGCATTTCTGCAGCAGCTCTATGACTATAAAAGGGGTGCCGATCCATCAGCCTGAAATCAGTCCATAAAAAAACGAGCTGCACCATACCAAAAACTACAGGATCGCTTTAGTGCGATTTCCTATAAGGGCTGTCCTTGAGGGCCAAAACGACGGTCGGCTTCTTATGAGTCGTGCGTTGTACTCAAGAGTTACATGCAATTCATGCATTTTTCTTACTGGTTGATCGACGTCACTGTCCTTATCGGAACACCCTATACGCCAGTAAAACTCCTAACCACGGAGAGACGAGCGTACGGTTTTGTTCTGGGCCTGGACATGCTGAAGGCGAGCGTCGTCAAACTGGAAAGCCTGTTTGGGGCAACGAAATTTAGCCGCGGGCAATTCCGGATTCGTCGATCGGATATGTCCCCGGTCTGATTTTTCTCGTACAAGCCATTGGCCTCTATAGATGAGCTACCCTAGCTAAACCGTATTTTTCCCAGGAGAAAGTCATGCCGCGATTGGTTAAACCGTCGGATTATGTACTCCAGGCTGTGATGGATAAAAAGGTTTATATCCTTCCTTGGGAACGACGACTTTGCCCGGGCAATCCTACGGATGAACCCGAGCAGGGGGCTCTGCTCTACAACAAATACATTCTGAATTTCATACATGGTGTAACACCGCGACCACCTGGCGAACGGGTGACCGAAATTGCGCAATGGTGTCTGGCAATGGCCGGAGAGCCTGCCAGGGCCTTGGCAGACGATTTGTCTGCAGCCTATCTGAGCCGATACAGTTTTTTGCTCGCTGAATTATCAAAATATGATGATGAATCGAAAGAATTCCGGGGGCATCTGGCGCTTTGGTCTGACGAGATCAAAAAACTGCCAGCCAACCTGGTGATGGCTTTGCGCGCTCGGGCGGCAGGCCTCTTGTTACGCTGACGCTTGTTGGTTAGCGAAAAAAAGGAGCAGACCCACGATTAGTCAGGTATCGACCTGCTCACTCGTGCGCCGACCGAGGATTGCATGTGCGAACTTTCCTGCGGGCAAAACAAAACCCCTACCTGCATACGCAGATAGGGGTTTCGGAATTTAATCTTGACGATGACCTACTCTCACATGGGGAAACCCCACACTACCATCGGCGATGCATCGTTTCACTGCTGAGTTCGGGATGGGATCAGGTGGTTCCAATGCTCTATGGTCGTCAAGAAATTCGGTAGCCAGGTCGTTCACCTTTCGGTTTACGCTCCAGCGAATGGGTAGGTGATAGAGCTTGGTGCTTTGTGAGCAGCTCGAACTTTCGGTTCGTTTCGTCTTCACACACCGCAATCTGGTGCTCTTTCGCTTTTCAGCTCGAAGCCTGCAAATTGCTTGGGTGTTATATGGTCAAGCCTCACGGGCAATTAGTATTGGTTAGCTCAACGCCTCACAGCGCTTACACACCCAACCTATCAACGTCGTAGTCTTCGACGGCCCTTCAGGGGACTCAAGGTCCCAGTGAGATCTCATCTTGAGGCTAGTTTCCCGCTTAGATGCTTTCAGCGGTTATCTATTCCGAACATAGCTACCCGGCAATGCCACTGGCGTGACAACCGGAACACCAGAGGTTCGTCCACTCCGGTCCTCTCGTACTAGGAGCAGCCCCTCTCAAATCTCAAACGTCCACGGCAGATAGGGACCGAACTGTCTCACGACGTTCTAAACCCAGCTCGCGTACCACTTTAAATGGCGAACAGCCATACCCTTGGGACCGGCTTCAGCCCCAGGATGTGATGAGCCGACATCGAGGTGCCAAACACCGCCGTCGATATGAACTCTTGGGCGGTATCAGCCTGTTATCCCCGGAGTACCTTTTATCCGTTGAGCGATGGCCCTTCCATACAGAACCACCGGATCACTAAGACCTACTTTCGT
>NZ_CM155279.1:2897500-3335000 GCF_056680375.1 Pseudomonas sp. ASL7
CTACGGACGATGCCACGCCATGAATGACCAACCCCGCAGCCTATCCTCGACCCTGTTCTCGGTTGGCCTGCTATTAATAGCCATGTCGTCGATTCAGTCTGGAGCCTCCCTGGCGAAAAGCATGTTCCCTATTATTGGCGCACAAGGGACCACTACCCTGCGTCTCATTTTCGCTAGCGTGATCATGATGATAATACTGCGCCCTTGGCGGGCGAAGCTCACTGCGAAGTCCCTACGCACCGTCATCGTCTACGGAACGGCGCTGGGCGGCATGAACTTCCTATTTTATATGTCCTTGCAGACAGTGCCATTGGGTATCGCGGTAGCGCTAGAGTTCACCGGGCCATTGGCGGTAGCCATCTATGCCTCACGTCGCGCGATCGATTTCTTGTGGATCGCCCTCGCCGCTGTGGGCCTGCTGCTATTAATACCTACTGGTGCAACAGCGGCGAGAATCGACTTGGCAGGTACCGGTTATGCCTTGGGCGCCGGTGTTTGCTGGGCCCTGTACATTCTGTTCGGTCAAAAAGCCGGTGCCGACAATGGGATACCAAGCGCGGCACTGGGGGTAATTATCGCGGCCCTGTTCGTAGCCCCTATCGGCATCGTCCATGCTGGTGCAGCATTGCTGACACCTTCGCTGATTCCAGTGGCCATTGGTGTCGCCCTTCTCTCCACTGCTGTGCCTTATACGCTGGAGATGGTCGCGCTCACTCGAATGCCGGCCCGAACCTTCGGCACGCTAATGAGTATTGAACCTGCGATTGGTGCATTGTCAGGCCTGCTGTTCCTCCACGAGTACCTCGCACTGTCACAGTGGATGGCCATCGCGTGCATCATTCTGGCGTCCGTTGGAGCGACTATGACCATGGGGAGTACCGCGAAGCCTGCGGTCGCAACCGATTGATACAGGATTTGACTAGGGTCTGGTATTTAACGCTCAATTAGGCCATGTTTACGCCGAGATCCAGTGTCAGACATGGACTTTTCAGGAGAGGGATCTCAGAACGCGTCAAGCAAAAGCGAAAACAGGCAAACCCGGGCGCTAGATCCGGGGACGCTAATAAGGACAGCAATGAAACGAATTTTGGTACTGATCGCTGTATTGACCGTTGCGGGCTGCGCGGCGACATCAGATACGCATACGAAGCGTGGCAAGAAAGGACTTCATATCAACTGTTCCGGGCTGTCGTCATCCTGGGACAAGTGCTACTCCAGCGCAGCCGATTCATGTGCCCCCAAGGGATATAAGGTTATCGCCAAGTCAGGCGACGCTGTGGAAGAACCAGGCGATTATCCGTTTGGCCTCAATCCTGCCGGCTATACCAGCCGCAGCATGATCGTCATCTGCAAATAGGTTGTGCCGCCCTGTCAGGTTCGTGGACTTGAGATCTGGCGGCCAATCTCATCGTAACTGGACTTCAGCACCCTGCGCTGAATGTCCGGAGTGGCCAGCATTCTCGCTACCACCAATGCACCAATGCATTGCGACAAAATCGCCCAAGCCAGGCTGTCGCTTTCCAAAACCCGTGCCCAACTCTCCTGAAGTCGACAGATCCAGCTTTCCGCTTGCTGACGAACCATCACATCGGAGCGAGCAATTTCGGCGCCTAATGTCGGTAAGGCGCAACCGGATTCCGGGTGCTCGACATGAGCCATGGTCAGGTAGTGCTTAAGGCAGCGCTCGAGTTTGTTGCGGTCCTGGTCGGCCCCCAATCGAGCCAGGCTTTGGCCCAGTTCGCGCTCGACAATTGAAGCAAACAATTCGTCCTTCGATGAAAAGTGGCTGTAGAAAGCCCCTCCGCTCAAACCGATAGCCTTCATCAAACCGTCGACACCCACTGTCGAAAATCCGCATTTCTTGGCCGATACCGCACTGCTTTCCAGCAACTTCTCTTTGGTTTCCAGCTTGTGATTGGCCGAGTATCGCATTGCCTTGCCCTCAGGATTGTTCGCCTTGACGCTTGCCGAATCGTAGCATAACGTTCGTTTAGTTAACGATCGTTTAGCAAAGGGATCTACCGATGAATAATAAGAAGGTCGTATTGGTTGTCGGCGCTGGGGATGCCACAGGCGGCTCCATTGCCAAGCGTTTTGCACACGAAGGATTTGTCGCCTGTGTCACCCGGCGCAGCGCGGACAAACTCCAGCCGCTGGTAGATGCCATCAAGGCTGAAGGTGGCCAAGCCTACGGTTTTGCCTGCGATGCGCGAAAGGAAGAAGATGTGATTGCTCTGGTCGAGCAGATAGAAAGCGAAATTGGCCCCATCGAAGCGTTCGTCTTCAATATCGGCGCCAATGTGCCATGCAGCATTCTCGAGGAAACCGCCCGCAAGTATTTCAAGATCTGGGAAATGGCCTGCTTCTCAGGATTTCTCAATGCCCGTGAAGTGGCCAAGCGCATGGCCAAGCGTCAACGAGGCACGATCCTGTTCACCGGTGCCACCGCCGGCATGCGGGGTGCCGCGGGTTTCGCGGCATTCGCCGGAGCCAAGCACGGCATTCGTGCTCTGGCCCAAAGTATGGCTCGCGAACTGGGCCCGATGAATATTCACGTCGCCCACGTAGTCGTCGACGGAGCCATCGATACCGACTTCATTAAAGACACCTTTCCCGATAAGTACGCGACCAAGGATCAGGACGGCATCCTCAACCCCGAGCACATCGCCGAGAATTATTGGTACCTGCACAGCCAGCCCCGAGACGCCTGGACCTTCGAGCTGGATCTGCGCCCCTGGAGCGAACGCTGGTAAGCCCTCCCCCACAACAATCAGCAGAGCGTATCGACCATGAGCAAAACCGTGGAGTTCTACTTCGACCTCGGCAGCCCAGCCACTTACCTGGCCTACACCCAACTGCCAAAAATCTGCGAGCAGACCAACAGTCAGCTGATCTACACCCCAATATTGCTGGGTGGCGTCTTCAAAGCCACTGGCAATGCCTCCCCGGCGACCATCCCGGCCAAGGGCCGCTATATGTTTCAGGACCTGGACCGCTTTGCCAAACGCTACGGCGTACCGCTCAAGTTCAATCCGCACTTTCCCATCAACACCCTGATGCTGATGCGCGCCGTGACAGGCATGCAACTGCGCCATCCGGAACGCTTTCAGGCCTTTATCGACTGCCTGTTTCAAGCCCTTTGGGTTGAAGGCCGTAGCCTCGATGACCCGGCAATCGTCACGATAGTGCTGACGCAGAACGGCTTCGACCCCAATCAGATAATGGCCCTGACCGCCGATGAGGAGGTCAAAGCCACGCTCAAGAACAACACCGAGAAAGCCGTGCAACGAGGTGTATTCGGCGCACCGAGCATGTTCGTCGATAATCAACTGTTCTTCGGTCAGGATCGACTGGACTTCGTCCTTGAAGCCCTGCGTTAAATCTCGACGACCAATCGCCCCTGTGCTGCTCCGGACATAAGCAGCTCATGGGCGGCTTCGGCGTTTTGCAATGTGAATTGCCGAGGGTCTACCAACGGTTTCAACTTGCCCGCCTCGATCAATTGCGCCGTTTCTCGAAGAATTTGTCCATGATGCTCAAGCCCCTGAGCCTGTGGCGAACACCTCTGCACCCAACGCGCGAGCTATTTGCACAGCAACGTGCCCGACACCACCCGCGCCGCCATGAATCAATACTTTCTGACCCGCTCGCACCTGAGCCCGGTCTACCAATCCCTCCCATGCTGTGATCAGCACCAACGGCAACCCTGCTGCTTCGCGCAGACTCAGATTGCGCGGTTTACGCGCCAACAAACGGGCATCAACCACCGCGTACTAAGCCAGCGACCCCTGCGCACCGCCAATTCCGGTCGCCATCGCGTAAACCTCATCGCCCGGCAGCCATCCGCTGACACCCTCCCCCAACGCTTCAACAACGTCCGCAAGATCAATACCCAATACCGCGGGCAACGGCTGCCGTGCATGGTCAGCCTGGCCCGCACGAATTTTGCCATCCAGAGGATTCACCCCGCAGGCCCTGATCCTGACCAAAACCTGACCAACTGCAGGCGCAGGACGTTGGATTAAGGCCAAGCGTAACGGCCTGTTGGCTGAGTCAACAATCAGTGCGCGCGTGCTGGGGGGATTGGGGATTGCGCAGTCGCCGGTGTGGCTGTTCAGCGAGGATCTGAAAGCCGGTCGAGTGACGACAATTTTGCAGGACGACACCGCAGAGTCGCTGCCAACTCATGCCGTGTCCCCGGCCAATCGTCGCCAATCCGCCAGGGTCAAAGCCTTTGTCGACTACATGAGCCAGGCGCTGGAAACAGCGCCTGAACTCAAGCCGATCAGATAGCGGCGGTGCGAGTGTTGAGCCATTCAAGGGCTGCGCCATCGAGCAATGGGCTCAACCGTTCGCGCACTTCGGCGTGGTAGGCGTTGAACCACTGCTTCTCGTCCAGCGTCAGTAGCGATGGCTCCAGGCAACGAGTGTCGATCGGGCACAGGGTCAGGGTTTCGAACTTCAGGAATTCACCGAATTCGCTGCTGCCTGCCTCGCGGTTCAATGCCAGGTTCTCGATCCGCACCCCCCAACGACCCGGGCGGTAAGTACCCGGTTCGATCGAGGTAATCATGCCGGGTTGCATCGCGGTTTGCGGCGTCGCAGTGGCCTGATAGGCGATGACTTGCGGACCTTCGTGAACATTCAGGAAATAACCAACGCCGTGACCGGTGCCGTGACCGTAATCGACGCTCTCCGCCCAGATCGGCGCGCGAGCGATGGAGTCCAGCAATGGCGACAGAATGCCCCGAGGGAATTGCGCCCGGGACAGTGCAATCACGCCTTTGAGTACCCGCGTGCAATCGCGCTTCTGCTCATCGGTTGGTGTACCGACCGGTACCATCCGGGTGATGTCGGTGGTACCGCCCAGATACTGGCCGCCGGAGTCGATCAGCAACAGCCCGTCGCCTTCGATCACCGCGTGTTCTTCTTCGGTGGCGTGGTAATGCGGCATTGCACCATTGGCGTTGAACGCGGCAATGGTATTGAAGCTCAGCGATACATAACCTGGACGTCGAATACGCGCAGCCGTCAGGTGTTCGTCGATGGTCAATTCGGTGATGCGCTCACGCCCCAGCGCGGTGTCGAGCCAGGTGAAGAATTCGCACAGCGCTGCGCCGTCCTGCTCCATGGCCTGACGAATGTGCTCGGCATCGGCCAGGCTTTTCTGCGATTTGGCCAAGGTGGTCGGGTTCAAGCCTTCGACCAGATTCACGCCACTGTTCAGGTTATCCAGCAAACCCGCGGTGACCCGGGCCGGGTCGACCTGCAAGCTCGCCCCACTCGGTACCGCGCTCAAGGCTGCCGCCACTTCGCTATAATCGCGCAGGGTCACGCCGTCTTGTTCAAGGACCGCACGCAACTCGGCGTCGACCTTGCTTAGCGCCACAAACAACGTCGCCTGCTGCTGACTGATCAAGGCAAAGGACACGAACACCGGGTTGAACGACACATCAGCGCCGCGCAGGTTGAACAGCCAGGCGATGTCATCCAGGGTCGCGATGAAATGCCAGTCGGCGCCACGTGCCTGAAGTGTTTCACGTAGTTTGGCGAGTTTTTCAACACGGCTGACCGTTGCCTGTGGCGGCAAGTGTTGATAGATCGGCTCATTCGGCAACGTCGGACGATCACTCCAGACCTCGCTCAACAGATCGAGGTCAGTGCGCAGACGTGCGCCGCGCTCCTCGAGCTTGCCGCTCAACGTACGTGCCGACGCCACGGCCATCACCGCACCATCTACCGCAACGATGCCGCCTTCAGGGGTTTGCTCGGCCAGCCAGTCCAGCGGACCGGGCTGACCCGGTTGCAGCTTGACCAATTCGATGCCGCTGCCTTTGAGCTCCTTGCTCGCTTGCTCCCAGTAACGGCTGTCAGCCCAGACGCCGGCAAAGTCCGGCGTGACAATCAAGGTGCCGACCGAACCGTGGAAACCCGATAGCCATTGCCGCCCTTGCCAATAGCCCGGCAGGTATTCCGAGAGGTGCGGGTCGGCCGACGGCACCAGCAAGGCGTGAATACCCTCCCGGCTCATCAGTTCGCGGGTTTGCGCCAGGCGCTGGGGCACCGATCCATTGATCGAAGGCTGCGTACTCATCGTGTCTCCTGCTAACCACTTCATCATTATTGTTGAGTGCCGATACGGGTCGGCGCTTTAAGGCGCTACTGCCAGAATGCCGGAGCACTGGCGCAGGCCGCTTTAATCAGATCTACGGCTTGGTCGATGTCCTGCTCGGTGGTGAAACGTCCGAGACTCAAGCGAATGGTTCGACCGGCCGAGCGCGCGTCATGCCCTAACGCCAGCAGCACATGGGACGGCGCATTGCTCGCGGAGTTGCAGGCCGACGTCGCGGAAAACGCGATCGATGTGCTCAACGCCGCGGAATTGAACTCGCCTTCATCGAACGTCAGGCTCAGGGTATGGGGAATCCGCTGGATCGGGCTGCCATTGAGGCGAACGCCGGGAATGCTCAGCAGCTGTTCGAGCAAACGCTCACGCAGCCGCACAATCGTGTCTTTTTCTTCAACGAACAATTGCGCTGCCAACGCGAAAGCCACGCCCATGGCGACAATCTGGTGAGTCGCCAATGTACCCGAACGCAACCCGCCCTCGTGACCACCGCCGTGAATCTGCGCCTGCAAACGCTGTTGCGCGCGAGGGCCGACATATAGCGCGCCAATGCCCTTGGGGCCATAAATCTTGTGCGCCGAGAACGACATCAGATCCACCGGCCACTGAGCCAGGTCAATCGCCACTTTGCCCGCCCCCTGGGCCGCGTCGACATGGAACAACGCATCGCGATCACGCACCACTTGGCCGATAGCCGGAATGTCGTTGACGGTGCCCAGTTCGTTATTGACCAGCATCAGCGAGACCAGAAAGGTGTCCTCGCGCATCGCCTCGCTGACCGCTTGCGGGGTAATCAACCCCTCGGCGTCAGGCACCAGATAAGTCACCGTAACACCCGCGTCCTGCAGTTGTTTTGCCGTGTCGAGAATTGCCTTGTGTTCGATCTGACTGGTGATGATGTGGCCGCCGGAAATACCGCGAGCCTGGGCGACGCCCTTGAGAGCGAGGTTATTGGACTCAGTGGCACCAGAGGTCCAGACGATCTGTTCCGCTTGGGCACCGACCAGTCCGGCCACCTGACGCCGCGCGTGCTCGACCGATTGCCGGGCCTGTTGGCCGAACGCGTGGGAGCTGGACGCCGGGTTACCGAAGTTACCGGTAAACCCCAGACACTCGACCATGACCTTGATGACCCGCTCATCCACCGGCGTGGTGGCGGCGTAATCGAAATACAACGGGCGTTTATTCATAAAAGTCTCGCAGAGCTTGTTCCGGGATCAGGTGCTGGAAACCACCGAACCAGCAATACCCTGATCGGATGCGTTAAAGAAGTACGACTTCATTTCAAAGTGCGTAGGAACGCTCCTGAAGTCGAGCTTAACAGGCATCGGGCAACCGGTTGTAGCAATGCGTCAGCTAAAGCTTTCAAGCAACAACGGATACAACGAAACCACCAGTAGTGCGGCCATGCCCCAGTTGAACAGGCGCAACCAGCGGCGATCCTTCAGCACATTGCGCAATAGCGTGCCACACGCGGCCCAGACGCCGACGCTCGGCAGGTTGATCAGGGCGAACACCGCGGCAATTACGATCACGTTGGTGAAATAGCCCTGCATAGGTGTGTAAGTGCTAATGGCACCGATAGCCATGATCCAGGCCTTAGGGTTGACCCACTGGAACGCGGCGGCACCGAGATAGCTGATCGGTTTGCTCTTGCCTTCGTCACGGTCGGAA
This sequence comes from Pseudomonas sp. ASL7, assembly GCF_056680375.1. Classification (NCBI taxonomy): domain Bacteria; kingdom Pseudomonadati; phylum Pseudomonadota; class Gammaproteobacteria; order Pseudomonadales; family Pseudomonadaceae; genus Pseudomonas; species Pseudomonas sp. ASL7. The sequence goes on from NZ_CM155279.1 coordinate 2,905,302, forward strand.
ACCGGTCCGGAATGGGCGATTTTCCATGCCAGGTACAACAAATACGCCGCCCCGACGTAACGCAGCACGCTGTAGAGCAACGGATAGGATTTGAACACCGCGCCCAGACCGAAACCCACTGCCACGACCAACACAAAGAAACCGCAGGTGATGCCCAGCATATGGGGGATGGTCCGGCTAAAGCCGAAGTTCACGCCCGATGCCAGCAACATGGTGTTGTTCGGGCCTGGCGTGATCGAGGTGACGAGGGCAAACAGGGCGAAGCCCAGCAGCAGATCGAATGAGAGCGTCATAAGCGGCAGTCCATCAGGGTCAGTCAGGTATTGACCCTATCGCACGCCCTGCGGGAAACCCATGGACAGTTGAGTGAAAGTTCGAGCAGTACAGTCTCAGCTAGGGTGGCCGTGACGCTGTACTGCGCGTTCGGCGTTCATCTCGCCATGGTTGTCAAACGTGAACGACTTCTGCGGTTGACCCAGCAATTCGGCTTTTTTCGCCTCGTATTCGTCGAAGGACAAACCGCGACGATTCAGGTTCTCCAGTGCCAGTTCCCTGGTTTCTTCCGCGGTGTATGGCCGCAGTTCCGGTGAAACATGGCTCGCACATCCGGCGAGAACGGAGACCGCTAGCAGCAAGAAAGTGGCGAGTAGAGGTTTCATGTCTGGCGTCCTGACAACTGTGTTCGGGGCAATAAACACAGGCTACGCCGGGCCTTGGATCAGTAGAAATCAACGCGCTCGATAGTGGGTATCACGATCAAAAGATCGTAGTCAGCCGGGTTTTTATATTCATTTATGGTCTATTAATATTTTTTAACGATATTTTACGGAATAAGAGAGAGCCTTTATAACCATTCCGTCGTAAATCGCTTAAGGATTTCTTCATGAATGCTTTCTGGTTCCGGCCCCTCCCCACCAAAGCCACGGCCTGACAAATCGTCCCTGTGGGATCGCGCCTGCTCGCGAATGGGTCTGGAAGCCACCATGAGTGTCAACTGTGCGGAGGTCTTCGCGAGCAGGCTCGCTCCCACAATGGAATGCGTTTCCCTGTGGGAGCGAGCCTGCTCGCGAAAGCCGCGCCTCGGTCTCCCACAAGGATGATTTGTCAGGCGGCCACGAACCAGCCCCTGCCGATCCCGACTTTTTATTCATAGCCTTATTCATGGAACTTGCCCCATGCAACTGCTGACCTTACCGCCCTCGCCCGCACTGGCCACTTCAATCCGCGCCACGGCCCAGGTGTTCGAAGACCCGAAATCCCAGGCCTTGCTCGCGCATTTGCAGCAGGTCGCGCCGAGTGAAGCCAGCGTACTGATCATCGGCGAAACCGGCACTGGCAAGGAGCTGGTCGCCCGACATATCCACAACCTCAGCGCACGACGCAACCGTCCGTTCGTCGCAGTGAACTGCGGCGCGTTCTCCGAATCCCTGGTGGAGGCTGAATTGTTCGGTCACGAAAAAGGAGCCTTTACCGGGGCACTGAGTGCCAAGGCTGGCTGGTTCGAAGAGGCCGACGGCGGCACATTGTTCCTCGATGAAATCGGCGATTTGCCGATGGCGATTCAGGTCAAGTTGCTGCGAGTGCTGCAGGAGCGCGAAGTCGTGCGACTGGGTTCACGCAAGAGCATTCCCATCGATGTGCGCGTGCTGGCCGCGACCAATGTGCAATTGGAAAAAGCCATCAACGCCGGGCACTTCCGCGAGGATTTGTACTATCGCCTCGATGTGGTCAACCTGGAATTAAGTCCCCTGCGCGATCGTCCCGGCGACATCCTGCCACTGACCCGACATTTCGTCGAAACCTACAGCCAGCGCTTGGGCTACGGCAGCATTACCATCAGCAAAGGAGCTGAACTGAAACTGCGCGGCTACAGTTGGCCGGGTAACATCCGCGAGCTGGAAAATGTCATTCATCACACCCTGCTGATCTGCCGCAATGGCGTGATCGAGCGCGATGACCTGCGTCTGTCGAACATGCGCATCGAGCGTCAGGACGACTGCCAGACGAACATCGACGATTCAGCGCAAGCCTTGCTCGACCGCGCCTTTCAAAGACTTTTCGAGGAACAGGCCGGCGCACTGCACGAGAAAGTCGAAGATGCTCTGCTGCGGGCAGCGTATCGCTTCTGCCACTACAACCAGGTCCACACGGCAGCACTGCTGGGACTGAGCCGCAACGTCACCCGCACGCGCTTGATCAAGATCGGTGAGCTGGCGGTGAACAAGCGCCGCCCCACGGAAAATGTGCAGGGTGAGCGCTTGATGCAGTTGTCGATTTAACCCACCAGATTGCAGTGCAGCGCGTTGTCGTGGCTGCGTTCCAGACTGTGCAGTACCTGGAACGAGCCGAAGGTCACGGTTTTCGCCTGATGGGCGCAGATCAGCTGCCAGAAATCCTGCTCGCCGCTTTCAAAACGCTGAAACGCGGCGTCACCCGCCTCGCGAGATTGCCATTGCAGGTAGTTGAGCACTCGCCGGCCGTCGTCGCTGGCCTGAATGCTGGCGCTCAGAAAACCACTGTTGTCTTGGGCCAGTCGCTCAGTCTGTTTCGCTAAGGCCGACACCAGTTCAAGTTGTTGATGGGGTTCGATCTCGAATTCGATCAATTGGGTGAAGCTGCGATTTTTCTCTAGTAATTGCATGAATAGTCCCCACTCACGTGTAAGCCGGATCTTGCGATCCGAAGGCCTGCAGGGTAAAACCTCTAGTTAACTTGAGGTCAAGGGGCATTTTTGAAATGGTCACCTCGGAAAATTTGCATAAAGAACTCACCGTCGGCCAATTGGCCGCACGCAGCGGCGTGGCAGTCACTGCCCTGCACTTTTATGAATCCAAGGGCCTGATCAACAGTAATCGCAATCAGGGCAACCAGCGGCGTTACCCACGGGAAGTATTACGGCGGGTGGCTTTGATCAAGGTGGCGCAGCGGTTGGGGATTCCGTTGGCGGAGATTGGTGAGGCGTTGAAATCCCTGCCGGACAACCGGGCGCCAACGGCGGCGGACTGGAAGGTGTTGTCGGCGCAGTGGAGCCGGGAACTGGATGAGCGGATCAATCAGCTTGTGCTGCTGAGGGACCGGCTCAATGGCTGCATTGGTTGTGGGTGTTTGTCGATGGAGGCGTGTCCGTTGCGTAATTTTGGCGATGTATTGGGGGAGCGTGGGCCGGGGGCGCAGCTGTTGGAATCGGGAGTTGATCCGGAATAGCGGCGCGGCCATCGCGAGCAAGCTCGCTCCCACATTTGATCTGTGGCGTTCACAAATTCTATGTGGGAGCGAGCTTGCTCGCGATGGCGTCCTTAAGGCCGACCTAAGGTTAGAACCCCGGCGCAATCTGCCCTTTGTAGCGGGTCAAAATGAACTGCCGGACCTCATCGGAATTCAACGCCTTGGCCAGTTTCTGCAGGCCAGGGTCGTTGATGTTGTCCGGCCGTGCGACAAGGAATTCGATATACAGGCTCTTGCCCTTCTCGACGATCAACGCGCTGTTGGTGTCGATCCCCGCTTCCAGGGCGTAGTTGGCGAAGACAAACGCCAGGTCCACCTGGCTCACCGAACGGGCCAGCAACGCGCCTTCCAGTTCACGGATCTTCAGGTGCTTGGGGTTCTCAACGATGTCGCGCTGCGTCGCCAGGGTGTTGCTCGGATCCTTGAGTTTGATCAGCCCTGCTTCGTGCAAGAGCACCAGCGCGCGGCCGGTGTTCACCGGGTCGTTTGGGATCGACACGGTGGCGCCATCCTTGAGTTCAGCGATGTTTTTGATTTTGGTCGAGTACGCGCCGAACGGTTCGATGTGCACCCCGACCACCGGCACCAGATTGGTGTGGCGGGTCTTGTTGTAGTCATCGAGAAACGGACGGTACTGGTAATAGTTGGCGTCGAGGTTCTTCAATGCCAGCTGCTGGTTGGGCTGGATGAAATCGGTGAAGACCTTGATGTCCAGGTCCACGCCTTCCTTGGCCAGTGCTGGTTTCACAAATTCGAGAATTTCCGCGTGCGGCACCGGAGTGGCGCCAACGGTCAGTTTTTCGTTGGCCTGAACGCTCAACGACACAACGGCAGCCAGTATGGCCAGGGTCTTTTTCATGCTGTGCTCCTAGGCAGATTTGAGTGGCCGTCGTGGGGTGGACGTGGGGCCGATTTTTTTGGGTTTGAGTCAGGTTCAGTGATGGCTATAGCGCGCCACCCATCGGTCGCCGGTCATTTGCAGGGCCTGGACCAGGATCAGCAGAAGCACCACGGTCACCACCATCACGTCGGTCTGAAAACGCTGGTAGCCGTAGCGAATCGCCAGGTCACCAAGGCCTCCGCCGCCAATCACCCCGGCCATTGCGGTGTAATCCACCAGCACAATGGCCGTGACAGTGACGGCGGCCAACAGCCCTCCCCGTGCTTCGGGCAACAAGGTGTGGCGGATAATCTGCCAAGTGTTCGCGCCCATGGCCTGGGTCGCTTCCACCACCCCGCGATCGACTTCACGCAGTGCGGTTTCCACCAGCCGCGCGAAGAACGGCGTGCACCCTACCACCAGCGGCGGAATCGTCCCCGGCACGCCGAGCGAAGTGCCTACCAGCAGCGTGGTCAGGGGAATCAATACAATCAGCAAAATGATGAACGGCAGCGAGCGCAACATGTTCACGATGATCGACAGCACCCGATAAACGCCGACGGCTTCATGCAACTGGCGCTTGCCGGTGAGGAATAACACCACCCCCAGCGGCAACCCCAATAGCACGGTAAAACCGAGGGCGGCGCCGAGCATGCTCAGGGTGTCGAGACATGCCTGGGCGATGTCAGCCCAATAAATATTTTTCAGCAGTTCAGCCATGATCACGACCAGTCGTGGCGCGGCGGCTTCACGCCGTTGAGCAGCCAGTTGCCGACCATGTGGTACTTCCAGCGCACCGGATCGTGCAGGGTGTGAACCCGCGCGTTGCGCCAGTGGCGATCGAAGTTGTGCTTCTTCAGCGTCGAGCGAGTGCCGCCGAGTTCGAAGAGTTTGTTGCTGGCCTCGATGGCGATTTCGGTAGTCAGCACCTTAGCCTTGGCCACCGCCAGGGAGGCACGGGCGACATTGTCTTCATCCGGCGCTGGACGCGCCGCATCCAGGGCTCGACCCGCCCGTTCCAGCAAGGCTTCGGCGGCTTCCAGACGAATATCCAAGCCCCCGACCTGAATGATGGTCAGGGGGTCTTCGCTGGCCTTTTCCACACCCGCATCGATCCACGGCCGGGCAAATTGTTGAACGAAGGCAATGGTGTCGCGCAGGGCCGCCCGGGCAATGCCGGCGTCAATGGCGGCGGTGGTCAATTGGGCAAACGGGCCGGCCAGGGTCGGGCTTTCATACGAGCGATAGGTCGGGAACACATTGAACGCCGAGACGTGCAGGTCCTCGGCCAGCACCGTGCCGCTGGACGTGGTGCGCTGGCCGATGCTGTCCCAATCATCGACGATCACCAGCCCCCGGGTTCCGCGCTCGACGAAAGACAACTGGCCATTCTGATCCTCATCCAGCGCCAGCACCGCCAACCAGTGGGCATACAGCGAACCGGTGCAGTAACCCTTGCGGCCATTGATCACATGGCCGTCGCCATAACGGCGGAGGGTCGCCTGAATGTCCTGCACGTTCTTGCCGCCGGTTTCCGACAGGGCATTGGCAAAACGATGACCTTGCAATGCCAGCTCAAAGAAACGCGCCTGCTGCTCAGCGGTGCCCTGGAGGCGAATGTCTTCCAGCAGGCAATAGTGATTTTGCGGGACTTGCCCGAGCGACGGATCGGCTGCCGAGATGATGGCGATCACCTGCGCCAGCACCGCGTAGGACACCTGCGCGCCACCGAAGGCTTTCGGCACACTGATGCCCCACAAACCACTGTTGGAGTAGAAGTCGACGATCTCGGCAGGCACCTGGCGACTGCGATCACGCTCGGCATCGTGCTGTAGCAAAACGGCGGCCACGCGTTCGGCAACCTGCAGGGCTTCGGCTTCATCGGCGATTCGATGGGCGGCCGGTGGGTTGATTGGATAAACGGCAGATTCAGGCATACAAGACTCTCGGTACCAGTGTTTACGAGAAGTCATTGCAGCTTCTGTGCCTGACAGCCAGCGCCCCTGTTTGCGGGTAATTCAGCGCTATTTCCAGGGTTTATTAATGAGAAAGCCGAGCAATCTGTTGCTTCGCTGTTGATGGCTGAACAGCAGTACTGCTGCTCGTCGGTCACTCGGTGGCAAAAGAAGGGCTGGCCTATAGTTAGCCGACCGGAAAACGGCGAAGGAACATTTTTCACTCACGACAAGAACAGGGAGATCCATCATGAGCGTCAAACCTATTCCAGAGGGTTATCACAGCATCACCCCGTATCTGGGCATCCAGAAAGCGGCCGAAGCCATCGAATTTTACAAGAAGGCCTTTGGCGCGATCGAAGTCATGCGCCTGTCCATGCCCGACGGCGGCATCGGCCACGCTGAACTGCGTATCGGCGACTGCCCGATCATGCTCGGCACACCGTGCGAACAGGGGCCATTGAGCAATCCAAACACTTCACCGTCCGTGGGACTGCATCTGTACGTGACCGACGTCGATAAGTCCTATGCCAAGGCGATTGCCGCCGGTGGCACCGTGGTGTCCGAGGTCAAGGACCAGTTTTATGGCGACCGGTCCGGGACCTTGAAAGACCCCTATGGGCATCTGTGGTTTCTGGCCACGCGCAAAGAGGATCTGACGCAGGAGCAGATCGAGCAACGGGCGAAGGAAATGTTCAGCCAGGGTTGAGTGTTTGCAGTGAATGTTAAGGCCTCATCGCGAGCAGGCTCACTCCCACAGTAGATTTGTGTACACCGTCCAATGTGGGAGCGAGCCTGCTCGCGAAGGGGGCCAGACCATCAGGCTCAGTAAGGTTTTCCTGTTCTGGAAACGCATAGGACTCAGCCCCTTGATCCGCTTTCTATGAAGGGGGCGACAGGCCTTTGTCCATGGGAATGGCGTGGAGCCCCGCCACCCTGAAGGTTTGAGCACAGGGTCGGTAACCCAAATGACGGTAAAACGCTTCGCTGGTTCGGGTGCTGTTGAGTTGCGCCTGACGCAACCCCTGATTGATCAACCAGCCTTCGAGGTCCTGCACCAGCGCTTGTCCGGCGCCCCGGCGAAACCATTCCGGCTGCACGTAACAGAACGCGACCTTGCCGCTGACCGCGGCCATGGCGACACCGATCGGTTTGTCCTGCAACAGCGCAATGTTCAGGTACAACCGCTGGTCGGTCAGCCAGGCGCTGATGTGTTCAACGGATTTGTTGTGGACCCAGGCCGCTACGATTTTTGCATCGTTGCGGTGGTCGAGTGCGCAGCCGACACGGATGGAGCGCTCGACGATCCGGCTGATGATGCCGGCGTCGGCGGCAGTTGCCTTGCTGATGTAAATCGATGCATTCATGGCGCTGTTACCTCAATCCATTGAGAAAAAGCTGCCGGGGACGATAGCGCCGGTGGCGGCAGATACACCAGCGCAGAGAGGTTTCATTTGATGTGCAACGCAGAACCCAAATGTGGGAGCGAGCCTGCTCGCGATGACGGCGGCACATTCAACATCAATGTGGCTGACGGACCGCTATCGCGAGCAGGCTCGCTCCCACAGGGGTTTAGTGGGGTTTGTCAGGCCGGCTGCAACGGCATGGTCAGTTCAACCCGCAACCCATCCGGTCGGCTGTCGAAATGCAACGTGCAACCACAACGCTGAACAATCGCCTGAACTATCGCCAACCCCAGACCGCAGCCAGTGCTTTGGCCATTGCGCCAGAAGCGTTGGGTCAGGTGTTGCAGATCGTCTTCGGCAATGCCCGGGCCATGGTCGCGAACGACAAACCGCACCCGAGCGCCTGTCGTATCAAGGCTCAGCTCCACGGCCCCATCGCTTGGGGTATGTCGCAGCGCGTTATCCAGCAGGTTGCGCAACGCGGCGATCGACAGCACCGCCGGCATTTGCACCGGGGCATGAGACAGCGTTGGCGGCAGTTGAAACCTGATGCGCTGACGATCACTGCTGGCAGCATCCTGAATCGCCAGTTTCGCCACCTGTTCGGCGCTGCATTGCACGCCATCGTCGAACGACAGACTGCCCTCGACGCGCGCCAGCAACAGCAATTGCTCAAGGGTGCGATGCAGGCGATCGGCGCCCTCTTCGGCACGGGCCAGGGATTGATCCCGGGCCGCACCTTCGGTCATACGCGCCACTTGCAGGTGGGTCTTGATCGCCGTCAGCGGACTGCGTAATTCATGGGCCGCGTCACCGGTCAGCCGGCGTTCGCGTTCGATGGTCTTGCCGATGCGCTGCAGCAGTTGATTCTGGGTGTCCAGCAAGGGTTGCAATTCGCTGGGCAGCGGCTGGATCTGCAAGGGCTCCAGGGAATCGGCACTGCGGCGCATCAAGGCATCGCGCATGCGGTTCAGCGGCGCCAGCCCTTGCCCGATCCCCAGCCACAACAGACACAGACACCCGAGCAACGCCACGCCGACGGGCACTGAAGCGGCCAGCAGAATCGACATGTTCAGCGCCTCCCGCTCGATCTGTCGATCCGCCGTGGTGATCCGCAGATCACCACGCGCCAGGGTGAAACTGCGCCACGGCGCGCCGTCGATCATCTGATCGTGAAAGCCCACTTTCTCGGCTTCCAGGGTTTGCTGCGGATCGGAGTGACTGCGGGCAAGGATCTCGCCGCGCAACGAGCTGACCTGACAGGCCATGCCGCCGGGAATATTCAATTGTTCCGCGCTGAAATGGGTGCCCTCACCCTTAGTCGGCAACGCTGGCATCTGCTCCATCAGGCCGGCGACCATGCGCGCCGACGCCACCAGTCGCTGGTCAAGGGAAAACATCATCTGGTTGCGCAAATCGCTGAGCATCCAGGCTGCAGCCAGGGCCCAGATCAACGCAAATGCGGCGCCGAGTGTCAGGCTCAGGCGCAAACGCAGGCTCATCACTTCGATTGATCTCCGCCATCGGCCGGCCCCAGTCGATAACCCAGGCCGCGCACCGTTTCGACAATGCCATTGCCGAGTTTTCGCCGCAGGTGATGGATATGCACGTTGAGGGCGTTGCTCTCCAGTTCGTCGTTGAAACCGTAGACGCTGTCCTTGAGCTGCTCGGTGGACAGCACGCGGCCACGGTTATGCAACAGGGCCTGCAACAGCGACTGCTCGCGACGCGATAAATCGACCGATTGGCCGCCGAGCGTGGTTTCGCGGCTGCTTGGATCGTAAGTCAGAGCACCGTGCTCGATCAGATTGACGCTACGCCCGGCCACACGCCGCAGCAGGGTATGCAAACGTGCAGCGAGTTCGCGCAGGTCAAAGGGTTTGAGCAAGTAGTCGTCGGCGCCGGCCTGCAGACCATCGACGCGGTCAGTGACCGAATCGCGCGCCGTCAGAATCAACACCGGAATTTCCAGGCCCTGTTGGCGCAGTTGCTGAAGGAGTTTAAGTCCATCTTCGTCCGGGAGGCCAAGGTCGAGCACCATGACGTCGAACTCGGCCACTTTAAGCATCGCGCGGGCCGCCGATGCAGTGGCGACATGCTCTACGGTCAGGCCCTGGGCGGTCAGGCCGGCGACAATGCCGCTGGCGATCAACTCATCGTCTTCACAAACCAGTACGTGCATGGTTTTACCTGCAAATGCGTTGATTAAAAGGGCTGCCGATTAACCCCGGATTATGCCTGCGGGCAACAAGCGCTGTCCGGGCAAGCCGTCGATTAATGGCATGCAATAACGATGTACCGCACATCACTCGCCTCCACTCAGTAGCCTGTGTCGGGTGTTACTCCAATATTCGCTGACACCCTGTGTTAACACCCGGTTAATCGATGACCATCATCGTAATTGGCATCTGTAAATACCAAGGCGTTGCCGATGCGTTTTTTTTTCCTGCTTGTGTTTGGATTGTTTGCCGGACTGGCTCAAGCACAGTCCGGCAACAATCCGTTTGAAACCAAACCCGACTTTCTCCCCGTTGGCAAAGCATTCATCTTTACCTCTGAACGCCTTGAGTCCGGCGAAACCCAGCTCTATTGGCAAATCGCCGATGGCTACTACCTGTACCAACAACGCCTGAAATTCGATGGCTTGCCGACGGAGCACAAACCAGAGTTGCCCCAGGGTGAATCCCACAGTGATGAATTCTTTGGCGAACAGCAGGTTTATCGTCAAGGCCTGGAACTGAAGATTCCCGCCGAGGCCAATGGCCAGATCAAGGTAGGTTTCCAGGGCTGTGCCGATGCCGGTCTGTGTTATCCACCACAAACTCAAATCGTGAATCTGGGCGGCAACGCTGCCACTTCTGCGACAAACGAAGCGCCGGATCAAGCATTGGCCAGCGACCTCGAACAACGGACGCTTGGCTGGAGTCTGCTGGTGTTTTTCGGCCTGGGTCTGCTGCTGGCCTTCGCCCCCTGTTCGCTGCCGATGCTGCCGATTCTCGCGGGATTGGTCGTCGGCAGTGGCGCCACGCCCAAACGCGGTTTTGCCCTGGCCAGCAGTTATGTGGTCAGCATGGCACTGGTGTATTCGGCGATGGGCGTGTTGGCCGCGTTGCTCGGCGCAAACCTTCAGGCGCTGCTACAAAACCCTTGGCTGCTGGGCAGTTTCGCTGTGATTTTTGTGCTGCTGGCATTGCCGATGTTCGGGTTCTTCGAACTGCAATTGCCGGTTGCCGTGCGTGACCGACTGGAAAATGTTTCGCGCAATCAGCGCGGCGGCAGCCTCATCGGCGCTGGCGTATTGGGCGCCTTGTCCGGTCTGCTGGTTGGCCCGTGCATGACCGCCCCGCTGGCCGGCGCCCTGCTCTACATCGCGCAAAGCGGTAACGCGCTGCACGGCGGGTTGATTCTGTTCGCCATGGGTATCGGCATCGGTGTGCCGCTGCTGTTGCTGGTGACCGTCGGCAATCGCTTTCTGCCCAAACCTGGCGCCTGGATGAACCTGCTCAAAGGCGTGTTCGGTTTCCTGTTCCTGGCGACTGCGCTATTGATGTTGCGCCCGGTGCTGGATGAATCACTATGGGTCGGTTTGTGCGGTGCATTGTTGCTGATTGCTGCTTACGCCGCCTGGCGCCAGTCCGCCGGTTTCGGCCGGTCCACTCATGTATTCGGTGCCGGTTCGTTGTTGATGGGTTTGTGGGGCAGCCTGCTGGTCATTGGTGCGGCGGGCGGCAGTGATGATGTGTTCAAGCCGTTACAGGTCTACCGCACTTCAAATTCGAGCAATGCTGCTATCCCCACGGCTCATGACGCATTCACCACGATCAAGGACCCGAGCGCACTGCAGCGGGAACTGGACGAAGCGCAGACACAAGGCCAGTGGGTATTGCTGGATTACTATGCCGACTGGTGCGTGTCGTGCAAGGTCATGGAAAAACAGGTGTTCGCCAAACCCCAAGTGCTAGACGCCCTCAGCAATGTGCGCTTGCTACGGCTGGACGTCACCGCTGACAATGCCGCCAGCCGCGAGCTGCTCGGTCGATACAAAGTGCCGGGGCCACCGAGTCTGCTATGGATCGGTGCCGACGGCGAAGAACGTCGTAGTCAGCGCATCACCGGCGAAGTCGATGCCGACACGTTCCTGCAACGCTGGACCACTACCCGAGACGCCCGTTAATGCTGACTTTTACCCTCGGCACTTTTGCCATTGCGCTCAATCACCTGCTGCTGATCAGCGCCCTGGCGCTGGCGACTTTTGTCGGCTGGCGGGTGGCCAAGCGCGGTGGCGAGAATCCGGAGTCAGTGCTGTTCAGCCTGTTCATAATCGGCTTGCTGGCAGCCCGGGTCAGTTTCGTGGTGGTTTACTGGGCGCACTATCGCAATGATCCGTGGCAAATCATCGACCTGCGCGATGGAGGCTTCCTTGCCTGGCCCGGTGTAATTGCACTGCTACTCGCCACAGTGTATCGAGGCTGGCGTCGCCCTGGCTTACGCCGCCCCTTGGGCTTTGGCGTGGTCAGTGGCCTGGCATTCTGGCTACTGGCAACCTTCTCTCTGACGATTTACGAACAAGGCACGCGCCTGCCGGAAATCACCCTGCGCAATGCCGCCGGTCAAACTGTCCTGCTGGCCGACTATAAGGGTGGTCCGTTAGTTATCAACCTGTGGGCCACCTGGTGCCCCCCCTGTCGCCGGGAAATGCCGGTGCTGGAAAACGCCCAGCAACATCGCCCGGACCTGACCTTCCTGTTCGTCAATCAGGCTGAAAGCATGCAAAGTGTCAGCACCTTTCTGGAAACCCAGGGCCTGAGCCTGTCCAACGTACTGTTCGACGGCGGCGGTCGATTGGGTCAGGCCGTCGGTTCGATGGCGTTGCCGACTACCCTGTTCTATAGCCCCGACGGGCGCCTGCTGGGCAGCCATCTGGGGGAACTGTCGGAAGCCAGCCTGGCCCGTGCCCTGGAAAATTTTGATTCTCCCAATTCGGCCACCACGGCCACGCCTTCAAGGAAACTGCCATGCCCCGCCTCCGCCACCTGCTGACCCTGACGCTGGGCACTGCCCTGCTGCACCTGCCGTCGGTGCAGGCCGAAGAATTGCCCGAGGCGATCAAGAAGATTGAAGCCAAAGGCGCAAAAATCGTCGGCCAGTTTGATGCACCAGACGGTCTACGTGGTTATGCGGCGCAGTACCAGAATCGCGGCATGGCACTGTACCTGACGCCAGATGGCAAGCACGTGCTGCTGGGCAATTTGTATGACGCCGAGGGCAATGACCTGAGCAGCGCGCCGTTGCAAAAGCTGGTTTATGCACCGATGGCAAAAGAAGTCTGGGGCAAGATGGAAGCCAGTAACTGGATCGCGGACGGCAACAAAGATGCGCCACGCGTCGTCTACCTGTTCAGCGATCCGAACTGCCCCTACTGCAACATGTTCTGGGAGCAGGCGCGACCATGGGTGAAGGCCGGCAAGGTGCAACTGCGCCACATCATGGTCGGCATCATCCGCGAAGACAGCCCGGGTAAATCCGCTGCATTGCTGGCGGCAAAGGATCCGAGCAAAGCGCTGGAAAACCACGAGAAATCCGGCAAAGAGAGTTCGCTCAAGGCTTTGAAAGACGTGCCGCCGGCGATTCAGGCGAAGCTCGCGGCGAACATGCAGTTGATGGAGGAGCTGGAGTTGTCCGCCACTCCGGCGATTTTCTACATGGACGACAAGGGCGAGTTGCAACAGCAGCAAGGCGCGCCTTCGCCGGACACGTTGGTGAAAATTCTCGGACCGAAGTGAACTCCCCCATCGCAAGCAAAGCCGGCGCCTGTCATACCACGTTATCCATGATGGCGTGCCTTCAGGTCGCGGGCCAGATTCACACAAAACCGACAGTCAGTTTTTACGCCCATACAAACTATCAACTTACCATCACGGGTGTTTACCTTATTAATAAAGCGCAACAACCGCCCGCCCTGATCACTGCTGCACCCGCCCCGGCAGCCTGTTTATCTATCGATTTCGCTTAAGAACTCATAGAGCGTCTACAGGCTGCGAGGGAAACCAGTGCGTATGAATTTGCTTGAGCACGCCGTTAGCCTTTATGCGTCGATAGCCTTCGTCATACATCTTCAGTGCCCGCAATCCGTCCGGGTGACTCAGGCTAAAGCCTATGGTCGCGGTTGCCACCCCGCAATTGAAGGCAAATTGAACGGCATCTTCGGTACCGGACAGTTTGGCCTTCTGTTTTTTTGCTTGCAGATCATTGGTCACTATCAAGGCGGCAGATAAGTGCCGAGCAGCGAGTTTCCTAAGGTTCTGCACATCAGAGTCGGCGTTCTCGAATACCACCCCGGCAGACTGTAGCGCTGTAGCCTGGGGCGAATATTCGTAGCCTCTGACCGTGCCCACTACAGTGCCGGGCGGCAAGGTGCATGTGCCTTTCGGCGACTTCGGCAAGGGGGCTTTGATCGGTTCGAAAATATCATTATTGACCGTGTAGATCGGTTGCGAGGCCAGTTTGATCTTGCCCTCGAACTCGGGCAGCCAACTCATATTGAAGCAGGCCACGCTTGTGCCGTTGAGCACCATGTACTTGCAACGGGCGTAGGGCACGACTTTGAGTTGCACATCGACCGCCATTTCCTTGAAGGCGGCGACCACTACGTCGTTGGCGTAACCTGTGCCGTCATGCTCCGACCATGGGGCGGCCGCATCCTCGACCATGATCGTCATCGTCTCGTGCGTCTCCAGTGCAGCATCGGTGCTCGGAGCCAGCAGGAAGAGTGCGCACATCAGCAGTATCGGTGTGAACTGCCACATTCCGTGGTTAGTCTTTTGTTGATACATGCTTCCCCATTGAACCGTCGCTCCCTTTTGCAGATGGTCGATATCTAGAACAAATGTCCCCGTAGAATGTAGACCTACATCCGTGTGGGCGCTCAATAGACGCTTATGATTATCGGTTGAAACGCTCGGCCAGAGTGCGCTCGACGGTTCTACGCTGACGCGACTCAATCAAGTACCAGGCAACAAGGAGGCTAACCTCCAGAATCGCCATAGCCGCGGATTGTAGCAGCCAGAGATCGCCCAGTATTGACAACACATTTGCCACCAGAAGTGGCTGGCACCCTATGGTGGCCGAATTGACTAGCAGGACGCGAGCGGATGAACGTTGGAAAGCCAACGGCGCTTGAGAGTATTCGAGGGTAATTCACCTGACTGCTAACGGTACTGCTGGCAGCCGATGTCTTATTTTAGATGGTGATCGATAGAGTCGGCGATCACACCGAAGGCGACCGAGGAGGATGCGAGAACGAGGCGTTTGAGGTTATTCCTCATTAGGCTGAGCATTGCGCTTCGAGCCTATTACTTGCTGATGCATGAAGCGTCTTTAGTTATTTTCACGGGCTGAAACCGAAATTGCGCGCAAGCCCGCTCCTTACAGAAGCGGGCTCGCGCGCGATAGGGGCAAAAGGCCCCCTCCCCGATTACAGGCTAGGCAGCAATTTAGTCGTCACCAGCGCATTCAGGCAGCGGGTGGCCAACAACTCGCTCGCCGCATTGATGTCCGGGGCGAAGAAGCGGTCCTTCTCATAGAACGGCACTTCAGCCCGCAGAATGCCGCGCGCCTGTTCCAGCTTGGCCGAGGTTTTCAGACCTTCACGCAGATCCAGACCCTGGCACGCCGCCAGCCATTCCACCGCGAGCACGCCACGGGTGTTTTCGGCCATTTCCCACAGACGCTTGCCTGCCGCCGGGGCCATCGACACATGGTCTTCCTGGTTCGCGGAGGTCGGCAGGCTGTCCACCGAATGCGGATGGGACAACGCCTTGTTCTCGCTGGCCAGTGCCGCCGCGGTGACCTGGGCGATCATGAAACCGGAGTTCACGCCGCCATTGGCCACCAGGAACGGCGGCAGCTGCGACATATGCTTGTCCATCATCAGCGAGATGCGGCGCTCGCTCAGGGAACCGATTTCAGCGATGGCCAAGGCCATGTTGTCGGCCGCCATGGCCACCGGTTCGGCGTGGAAGTTACCGCCGGAAATCACGTCGCCTTCAGCGGCGAACACCAACGGGTTGTCCGAAACGGCGTTGGCTTCGATGGCGAGCACTTCGGCGGCCTGGCGGAACTGGGTCAGGCAGGCGCCCATGACTTGCGGCTGGCAGCGCAGGGAGTACGGGTCCTGAACCTTTTCGCAGTTCTGGTGCGAGTCGGACACTTCACTGCGCTCGCCCAGCAAATCGCGGTAAGCGGCCGCCGCATCGATCTGGCCTTTCTGGCCGCGAGCAGCGTGAATGCGGGCATCGAACGGCGAGCGCGAGCCCAGCACCGCTTCAACGGTCAGGGCACCCAGCGCCACGGCACCGGCGAACAGGTCTTCACCTTCGAACAGACCGCGCAACGCGTAAGCGGTGGACACCTGAGTACCGTTGAGCAGCGCCAGGCCTTCTTTCGCGGCCAGCGTCAGTGGCTTCAGACCGGCGACTTTCAGCGCCTCGGTCGCTTCCATCCATTCGCCCTTGTAGCGCGCCTTGCCTTCGCCCAGCAGCACCAGCGACATGTGCGCCAATGGTGCCAGGTCGCCGGAGGCACCGACTGAACCTTTCAATGGAATGTGCGGGTAAACCTCAGCGTTGATCAGCGCGATCAGTGCGTCGATCACTACGCGGCGAATACCGGAAAAACCACGGCTCAGGCTGTTGACCTTGAGCACCATGATCAACCGCACCAGCGCATCGCTGATCGGCTCGCCGACACCGGCGGCGTGGGACAGCACCAGCGAGCGCTGGAGGTTTTCCAGGTCTTCGCTGGCGATGCGCGTGGAGGCCAGCAGGCCAAAACCGGTGTTGATACCGTAGGCGGTGCGATTTTCGGCGAGGATCTGTTCCACGCAGGCAACACTGGCGTCGATCTGGGCCGAGGCGCTGTGATCGAGGCTGATTTTGACCGGTAGCTGATAAACATCACGCAGTTGGGCAAGGCTCAGTTGGCCGGGAATCAAGTTTAGCGCAGTCATTTCATGCTCCTTTAGCAGAGGTAATCATCGGCAGGTTCAGGCCCTGCTCTTTGGCGCAATCGATCGCGATCTGGTAACCCGCATCGGCGTGACGCATAACGCCAGTCGCCGGGTCGTTGTGCAGCACGCGAGCAATACGCTCGGCCGCTTCGTCAGTCCCGTCGCAGACAATCACCATGCCCGAATGCTGGGAGAAGCCCATGCCGACGCCGCCGCCGTGGTGCAGGGAAACCCAGGTCGCGCCGCTCGCGGTGTTGAGCAGGGCGTTGAGCAGTGGCCAGTCGGACACGGCGTCGGAACCGTCCTGCATCGATTCGGTTTCGCGGTTCGGGCTGGCCACCGAACCGGAGTCCAGGTGGTCGCGACCGATCACGATCGGTGCCGACAGCTCGCCGCTGCGCACCATTTCGTTGAACGCCAGACCCAGCTTGGCGCGCAGGCCCAGTCCCACCCAGCAGATACGCGCCGGCAGACCCTGGAAGCTGATGCGCTCGCGCGCCATGTCCAGCCAGTTGTGCAGGTGGGCGTCGTCCGGGATCAGTTCCTTGACCTTGGCGTCGGTTTTGTAGATGTCTTCAGCGTTGCCCGACAGTGCTGCCCAACGGAACGGGCCGATGCCACGGCAGAACAGCGGACGGATGTACGCCGGGACGAAGCCTGGGAAGTCGAATGCGTTTTCCACGCCTTCTTCCTGGGCCATCTGACGGATGTTGTTGCCGTAGTCAAACGTCGGCACGCCCATTTTCTGGAAGTCCAACATCGCTTTAACGTGCACGGCCATCGATTGCTTGGCGGCTTTGATTACGGCGGCGGGTTCAGTCTTGGCGCGCGCGCGGTACTGGTCCCAGGTCCAGCCGGCCGGCAGGTAACCGTTGAGCGGGTCGTGGGCGCTGGTCTGGTCGGTGACCATGTCCGGGCGCACGCCGCGACGAACCAGTTCCGGCAGGATTTCTGCCGCGTTGCCCAGCAGGGCGATGGAGATCGCTTTGCCTTCGGCGGTGTATTTGGCGATGCGCGCCAGCGCGTCGTCGAGGTCTTTGGCTTGCTCATCGACATAACGGCTTTTCAGGCGGAAATCGATGCTGACCTGCTGGCATTCGATGTTCAGCGAGCACGCGCCGGCCAGGGTCGCGGCCAGTGGTTGCGCGCCGCCCATGCCGCCCAGGCCGGCGGTCAGGACCCAACGACCCTTCAGGTCATCGTTGTAGTGTTGGCGACCGGCTTCGACGAAAGTTTCGTAGGTACCCTGGACGATGCCCTGGCTGCCGATGTAGATCCAGCTGCCGGCGGTCATCTGGCCGTACATGGCCAGGCCTTTGGCGTCGAGTTCGTTGAAGTGTTCCCAGCTCGCCCAGTGCGGCACCAGGTTGGAGTTGGCGATCAGCACGCGCGGGGCGTTGCTGTGGGTCTTGAACACGCCGACCGGCTTGCCGGATTGCACCAGCAGGGTCTCGTCGTCATTCAGGTTGGTCAGGCTTTCGACGATCTTGTCGTAGCACTCCCAGTTACGCGCCGCACGACCGATGCCACCGTAAACCACCAGTTCTTTAGGGTTCTCGGCGACTTCCGGGTCGAGGTTGTTCATCAACATGCGCAGCGGCGCTTCGGTCAGCCAGCTCTTGGCGGTCAGCTTGTTACCGCGGGCAGCGCGGATTTCGATATCACGGAAACGGGATGGGTTGCTCACCAGAAGTCCTCTTGAAAGGGCCTTTCAGCCTGATTATGGTTTGCCGTTACAGCTACAGATATACAATCATGTCTATACAACCATATGCAAGTGAAATTTCGGGCGCCACAACGCAGTGCTTGGCACGGCGGCGCAATGCTTTAAGGACTGCTTGCTGACGGAGATCAAACGGCGTGCCCGGTCGGCGGCGGTGGCGGATCGGGCGTTGTTTGATGTGCTGACGTTGTTATTTTGATGAAAACAACACTGACCCTGTGTCAGCACCTGGGCTTACAGGGACAATCTGCCGGGACGGCGGCTGGGTTGGATGTTGACGCATCGAAAAAAGGGGACACCCAATAGCCAGGCTCAAGGCAAGGCTAATGGGTGTCCCCTTTTCTGCTGAAGGCTAACGCAACGTGTACAGCAAAAAGGGCGTTCCTGAAGGAACACCCTTTTCCGTTATGTTTTCAGCTGGTTGGTGGCAGATCAGTCGTCATGCAGCAAACCTGAACTGTATTGGCTAAAGCTATTCCCAAGCGCACTGCCATGGAAACTCATTTTGTCGGGGTTGTTGCTGTGGCCCGGAGTAAAGCCTTCAGACGACTGGCAGTCTTCGGCATAGCAGTCATGGGTGCTCGCCCCCGAACAGGCGCTCAACAGCAAAGCACCGGCGATCAGGGCGACTTTGAGTACGTTTGAGATCACTTTTCAGATTCCTTATGGGAGGGCGCAGTGGCTTGACGTTGTACTTTCATCCTAGTCCATGGTCCTGCCGCCCATTATGAAATTTTGGTCAGTGACAGCGTTTGTTCAGGTACGGTGGTGTCCCAAATAAAAAGGACGGCTCTCAGGGTAATGCCGATCAGTTAAGAAAATTCAGCAGCAACACATACCCTGTAGCAGCTGTCGAAGCCTGCGTCCGGCTGCGCAGCAGTCGAAAACCCTGAGGGCGCGGTGAATCTGACGCACTGCATTGTCTGACATTACGACTGCTGCGCAGCCGGACGCAGGCTTCGCCAGCTGCTACGGGCATTAGCCTCCCAGGGGCGTCCTTCTCTTTATCACCGCCTAATCACGGTTGCCGACCGTACCTTCATACACTGCTGGGTGGGTCGACATTATCCAGTGCCCGATTCACCAACAGCTCCCCAACTACCGCCAACTGCTGAATCGACAATGCCAGACTGCGCGGCGAACCTTCGAGCTGACAAGCCAGATCGGTAGTAAGGACGTTTAGCGACGCTAGCGTTTCGCAGGCGTGACAAAGCAAGGTTTCAGTGTCGACGTTGGGCAGGATGGTGAAAACGTCTCAGATGGGATCGGCGTGATTCGGATTGCGTAGGCGTTTGCTGACAGCGCGATGGCTGGCTTCGGAGAGCTGGTCAAGATCGACGGTATCGGAAGCGGTTGGCGCTTCGGAAAAAAGGGGACGAAAAACGGAAAAAAAAGAAAAAAGGGGACAGATTTATTAATACATGCAGCCACGTACAAAAATAAATCTGTCCCCTGTTCTTCTTTTCTTTGAGGTAGTGTCCTAATGAGCTGCCACCAACATTACTTGTAGGCGATAGCAGCACTCGTTGGGCCGGCAAGATGGATAAATTCAAAACGTTTAAACCCGGCCTCGCTGCACCAGTTGCGGAAATCCGCCCCGGTGTAGTCGAAGGCATCGCCAAACTCAATCAGCATGTTGAGAGACATTAACAAACCAAACGCGTTTTCCCGTCTGGCATCATCAATTAGATTTTCTATTGCAATGAAGGCGCCCCCTTCGGGAAGTGCTTCGTATGCTTTCTTGATTAGCATCTTTTTATTCTCGAGGTTCCAGTCATGCAGGATATTACCCATCGTGATGACATCCGCCTTGGGGAAACCCTCTTTGAAGAAATCTCCGGCGACCGTCTTGATTTGTCCTTGCATCCCAGCCGCATTGATATGTTTCTGTGCAAGCGGTGCTACTGGCGGTAGATCAAAGCTGTTGAACTTCAGATGTTGATGACGTTCGCCCACAATTCTGGACAATAAAGCCAGTGCACCGCCGATGTCGCTTACAGTGTTGTATTTGGAGAATTCAAACTTCTTAGCCAATTCGGAAAAATTGGCTGCTTGAAAGCCGGTCATTGCATCGAGGAACTCGTTCAGCTGATCCTGATTAGCATAAAGCACCTCGAATATTGATTGGCCTCCTTTCTTTACTTCATTCTGCGGTTGCCCAGTTTTTAAGGCTGTGCCGAGATTATTCCAGAATCCGAACAAGCGTGAATTCAGCATCTCAGGCAAACCACCGATATAGGTGGGACTTTTCTTGTTCAAGAAAGCGGCTGTTTCCGGCGTATTTTTGTATTTCCCTTCTGGGCCATCTCCCTCTCGTTCGAGAAACTTCAATGCAACCAACGCATCGAAAAAATCATAAGTCCCGCGCGGGTGCAGCCCGAGAACCTTGCCCAGTTCGGGCGACGTCATTTTTTCGTTTCCAAGCACGGAAAATAAATCGAGTTCCACCGCCGTGAGCAAAACCTTGGATGCCCAAAATGCGGTTGCAGTTTGCATAATATGGCTTGGATCGAGTTGCTCTTTCATAATTTATTCTCTTTGGTTTTTTGTTTTTATTTCTAACTTAAAACAGGGGGAGGCACATCGTCACAGGTTGCGCCGCCTAGTCAGAGTGTAGCCACGCGAGCGTTTCGCAAGCGTGACAAAGCAAAGTTTCAGTGTCGACGTTGGGAAGGATGGTGAAAACGTGGCAGATGGGATCGGCGTGATTCGGATTGCGTAGTCGTTTGCTGACAGCGCGATGACTGGCTTCGGGGAGCTGGTCAAGATCGACGGTATCGGAAGCGGTTGGCGCTTCAGGAGGATCGGGCGTTAGGGTAAAACAGGTGTAAACCTATTTCAGGACTAGACACCGCGATTGGATTTTCTCCTGACCAAGTTCGACAAGGGTTAAAAACGCTAGGTCAATTGGTGCTGGCGCATCCACACCTTTTGGTTTTCTATGGAAGGCATCGCAAAGCCATCAGCCCTCCACCTGCAGAGGGGTCGGCCGCTAGAGGTGCAATTGGAAACAATAAACAATCCGGTCTGTAGTTTCTTCTCACGCACCGGGCTTATTAGTCTCATAGTCGATCGTCTTGGTGCTGAATACCAACCTTCTCACCTCGTCCTTGATGCAGATAACTACACCATGAATTCTGACGTTCTGGATGAATTCAAAAACATAGCTTTCTCTTGGACTCCCGATCGCCCGAAGGAAAGAGTCCCTGAATATCTGCTGAAGGTGATGCGCGACCCAGCTTGCACTCACCTGGTCTGGCTCTCTCGTCAGGCCATTGACTACACCGATGAATTGTTCACTTGGGTGTTGGCACATGAGTTGCGCCATGTGTATCAATCACGCCACCAAAACTCTGATCTATTCAGGCAGATTCGGAGGAAGGTGCAGGAGCTTCGCCGAAGCCCCGATTTCAAAAGCCTTCCAAACTCCATATTCGAACCCGCAGAGATAGACAGCGAGCTATGCGGTTTACGTACGTTAATGGCCATGTTCGGAGATGAGCACACTCAAGCATTTCTGTCCTCAACCCCTCTTCCTCGCTGCCCACTTCCCTCCTATGCGGATTTTCTTCAACGCATGCAAATTACAAGTTTGAATTGATCGTAAACCCGTGAAATGCCGTTACAAGGCGTGAACCCGCAGCGCATCGAAAAAAAGGGGACAGATTTATTTTCCATGCCGTTACGTACAAAAAAAATAAATCTGTCCCCTTTTCTTGCGAATCAGAAACTGCCCCGTCCGCGGATCGAACTGGCGCACAAAGTGAACGTCCCTGGAACCGAAGGGCTGATCGCTGAACCCGGGCCCCCTGATCACCTAGAAGCTGTTCATCCGGTGGATCGGTATGAAGTGCCGGTTATCCATTGGTACGAAATGCCGGTTGTCCATTGGCACGAAATGCCGGTTGTCCATCGGTACGAAATGCTGGTTGCCCATTGGCACGAAATGTTGGTTGCCCATTGGCACGAAATGCTGGTTGCCCATTGGCACGAAATGCTGGTTGCCCATTGGCACGAAATGCCGGTTTTCCATATGAACCGGGCCCCTGTGGAAATCGTGGAATTGCCCGCATTGCTGTAGCGGCCCACTGACCAGAACGGCCGGGTGAGGATTTTGACCGAGGCCGCCACTACTGATTGCCTCCAGGGAGAGGCTGCTTGCCAGAAGCCCCGCGACCAAGAGCAAGAACTGCTTGAAGATACGCATAACGCCACCTCCGACGGTCCCCCTACACTCAATTATAGTGCGCGATGGACCCCGGCCTGGCCTTGGCGCTGAAGTAGACATCTAGCCAAACGGCGGGTGAGCAGAAAGTAATAACCTACAAATTACCTTGTAATTCATTGCGTTATAGAAAAAAAAGGGGACAGATTTATTTTCCATGCTGTCACGTACAAAAAAATAAATCTGTCCCCTTTTCTCGTCTTTCTGGCCCTTCGAGGATTTAGCATCGAAAACGCAGTGCGTGCCCTTTCATTAAACACCGCCATAGGGTGCTTGTTTAAGCGCCTTTAAGCTTACTTCCTGAAAGCTACAAAACCTTGCGCCATTGCCTACGGGTACGCCAGAATCCGCCGGCTTGTGCGCCTTGGGCTTGCTCGGTAACTTGATTCGTGTCACTGCCCATCAGTGATCGGGTTTAGCAGCCCGCGATAACCTAAGTCGTACGACGCTTCTATCAGTCAGGTTTTTCGCCTGCATTTTGATGGTAGCTGTGCGCAGGGCGCCCTTGGGCGCGCCGGCTTCTTAGGTTTCCCGGTCTGCTAACCTGCGTGCAGCTGCCACCCTCTCGTTTAGCAGCAGGAGGGTTGGCACACCATTAGGAACCTAAGATATGTTCAAAGTCACACCCAACCCACCGGACACCGATCCGGTCTCCCCGTACGAACCCGACTCAAACAAACTCAACAGCGCCGCCGAACGGGCCCTCGATTTTCACTTCCCCTCCACTGCCGATATCAAAGCCAAACCGCGTACACCCAGCACTTTGTTTACCGTGGACCCAGAGGTCACGACCGAAACCCTGATGGTTTATCTGGTCGAGACCCTGGCCTCGGTCGATGTAATGGTCCATCACTTGGTGGATCTTCTAGAGGGTGGATCGCGCAATGCCCTGCTGGGCATTTCCAACAGCATCATGCTGGCGGAGATCACGGCTAACAGGGTGCTGGATCAGATTGATCCACCTGAATAGGCCGGGTCCGTTCTGACGAGGGGCTTGTCGGTGTTGGGCTGCTGTGAAGCGGCCACAACGCTGGGACTGCTGCGCAGTTCAACGGGGCGGTGCGGCGTTCCGACAAGCCCCCTCGCCACCGCTTCTCATCGCTTGTCTGTCGCTTATCCGGTGGGGTTTATCTCAGTCCCAAGCCAATCCTGATAAACTCCCCCACCTCCCAGCCTCACCGATTCCATATCCCCAATGTCCGTATCCAACGCCACACCCGCCCCGCTCTCCCGCCGTGTCTCCGTCGCCCCGATGATGGATTGGACAGACCGCCACTGCCGTTTCTTCCTGCGCCTGCTCTCCAAGCACGCGCTCCTCTACACCGAAATGGTCACCACTGGCGCGCTGCTCAACGGCGATCACGAGCGTTTCTTGCGGCACAACGAAGCCGAGCACCCGCTCGCGTTACAGCTGGGCGGCAGCGTGCCCTTGGACTTGGCTGCCTGCGCACGCATGGCCCAGGACCACGGTTACGATGAGGTGAATCTGAATGTCGGCTGCCCGAGTGATCGGGTGCAGAACAACATGATTGGCGCGTGCCTGATGGGGCATCCGCAGTTGGTGGCCGATTGTGTGAAGGCGATGCGCGATGCGGTGTCGATTCCGGTGACGGTGAAACACCGGATCGGGATTAATGGGCGCGACAGTTACGAGCAGTTGTGTGATTTCGTCGGCACGGTTCGGGATGCCGGGTGCACGAGTTTTACGGTGCATGCGCGGATTGCGATTTTGGAGGGGTTGTCGCCGAAGGAGAATCGGGACATTCCGCCGTTGCGCTATGACGTGGCGGCGCGGTTGAAGACGGATTTTCCGGAGCTGGAGATTATTCTCAACGGCGGGATCAAGACGCTGGAAGCCTGCCACGAGCATTTGCAGACGTTTGACGGTGTGATGTTGGGCCGTGAGGCGTATCACAATCCTTATGTGATGGCTGAGGTGGATCAGCAGCTGTTCGGCAGCACGGCACCCGTGATCAGTCGGGCCGAAGCGCTGGCGCAGTTGCGGCCCTATATTGCTGCGCACCTTGAGACGGGCGGTTCGATGCACCATATCACCCGGCATGTGCTGGGGCTGGGCACCGGTTTTCCGGGGGCGCGCAAGTTTCGGCAGCTGTTGTCGGTGGATATCCACAAGGCCAAAGAGCCTTTGGCGTTGCTGGATCAGGCCGCCGAGTTGCTTGAGGGGCGTTAAGCGCCCCGCTGTTGTATCAGCGTTTCGGCAACTTGATGGTCACGTTCAACCCGCCCCACTCGCTCTCCTGCAACAGCAATGCCCCGCCCCACGTGTCGACGATGTCACGCACGATCGCGAGGCCCAAGCCATGCCCGTCAGTCTGTTCATCCAGCCGTGTCCCACGGCTGAACACCTTATCGCGTTGGTCCTGGGGTATCCCCGGTCCGTCGTCTGCCACGCTTAACTCAAAGCTTTCTGTGGTTACCTTCACGTTCAATCGAACCTCGGCGTCCGCCCATTTGCAGGCGTTGTCCAACAGGTTGCCAAGCAGTTCCAGCAAATCCTCGCGATCCCACGGCAGTTGCAGTCCGGCGGGTGCGAGGTAACTGAGGTGCAGATGCTCGCCATGAATCATGTTCAACGTGGCCAGCAAGCCGGGCAATTCAGCGTCGCAATCGAACAATGCGCCCGGCAGTGCGTCGCCGGATAACCGGGCGCGATTGAGTTCGCGATTGAGTCGATGCTGGACCTGTTCCAGTTGTTCCTTGAGGGTTTTGTGCAGGTGCGGATGCGCATCGAGCTGCTCGCTTGATGCCAGGCTCAACAACACCGCCAACGGGGTTTTCAAGGCATGGCCGAGGTTGCCCAAGGCATTGCGCGAACGCTTGAGACTGTCTTCGGTGTGGGCCAGCAAATGATTGATCTGCGCCACCAGCGGCTCCAGCTCCACGGGCACCTGGTCATCGAGTTGCGAGCGCTGGCCCTGCTGCAACTGGGCGATCTGCTCGCGGGCTTTTTCCAGCGGACGCAATGCACGGCGAACGGTGATCCGCTGCAACAGCAGAATCAGCAGCAGCCCCGCCAGGCCCAGGCCAAGACCGATCTGTTGCATGCGCCGGAAGCTCTCACGCACCGGGGTGTAATCCTGGGCCACGCTGATGGAAATCGACTGGCCCAAGCGGCGATAGTCCGAGCGCAACACCAGCAACTGCTGTCCTTCCGGCCCCAGTTGCAGGTTGCTGTGCAGACCGGGATGGTCCATCAGCGGCAGCTCCCGATCCCACAGCGAACGGGAACGCCACTGGCTGTCGGCAAAATCGATACGGAAGTAATGCCCGGAAAACGGCCGCTGATAGGCCGGCGACAGGTGCCGCTCATCCAGTTGCACGCCCTGCGGTCCACGCACCAGTGCCACCAGCAGGTTTTCGCTGTCGTCGCGCAGCCCGGCTTCGAGGTAACGCTGCAAGCCCATTTCGAACAGCCATAGACTGGTTTGCGCCAGCACCAGGCCGACAATCACCATCACGCTGATCAGCCCCAGACTCAAGCGGCGCTGGATCAACCTCACTGGGCTTGCCCGCCGAACAGGTAACCCTGACCGCGACGGGTTTCGATCACGCTACGACCGAGCTTGCGTCGCAGGTGATTGACGTGCACTTCCAGCACATTGGAATCGCGCTCGGTTTCACCGTCGTAGAGGTGTTCGGCGAGGTGAGTTTTGGAGAGGATCTGTTCGGGGTGCAGCATGAAGTACCGCAACAGACGGAATTCAGCGGCGGTGAGCTGGATGTCGGTGCCGTCGCGGGTCACGCATTGACGGCCCTCATCCAGGTGCAACCCGGCTGCCTTGAGGGTCGGCTGATTGGCCTGGCCGTGGGACCGGCGCAACAACGCCTGTACCCGCAAATGCAACTCTTCGGGGTGGAACGGTTTGGTCAGGTAATCGTCCGCGCCGGCCTTGAGGCCTTCGATCCGTTCGGCCCAGGAACCGCGCGCGGTGAGGATCAGCACCGGGGTCGACAACCCGCCCGCGCGCCATTGGGTCAACACCTCAAGCCCTGGCAAACCCGGCAGGCCGAGGTCGAGGATGATCAGGTCATAGGGTTCGCTGCTGCCCTGGTACACCGCGTCGCGACCGTCGGCCAGCCAGTCCACGGCATAACCCTGACGGTTGAGCCCGGCCATCAATTCGTCGGCCAGGGGCACGTGGTCTTCCACCAGCAGCAATCGCATCGGTCAATCATCCTTGTCTTTCAATAAACGGCCAGTGGCGGCTTCGATGTGCAGTTCGCGGACCACGCCTTCGGCGGTCAACAACTCGACGTCATACAAGTAGGTGTCGTGTTTTTCTTCGAGATCGGCTTCCAGCAGTTTGGAACCGGGGTAGCGGTCCAGCGCCTGTTGCAACAGCTGCTCCAGCGGCAGGATCACGCCCTGCTGACGCAGGCGCAGGGCTTCGTCCTGATTCAGCTCGCGAGCCATGACCACCGAGCAAAAAGCCAGCAGCGCCGGGGTCAGGCAAGAATAAGAAAACACCTTCATTACGTATCCTGATGGTCCTTGTGAACCTGCCCGCTGACAGCGTCCATGTGTTGCTACGGTGCACCTTAGCGATAGGAACTTAACTGAAACTGAATTGCCATCATGGAGCAACGCAGTGTGCAATCACGGGCTGATTTTTTAGGGCGCCAGCACCTCGTCTGCCCGGCCGCCTTCCTGCTGTATCACCAAGTGAATGAAGTGCAGTTTGGCGATCACCGCAGGTGACAGGACAAACGGATAGAAATCCGCCTGCCCCATGCTGCGCGACAGTTCATTGAGCATGCCGGCCAGTTCGATCCACGCATTGACGAACGACAGGAACGCAGGGCCACCGGGATGGCGTGGATCGTAGAGGGTACTGGGCGGGAATGGCTGATAGTCGAAGTCCATTTCCCGGGCGCTCATGCCAAAACCCAGCGCGGTATCCACCGCGTCCATCATGTGCAGGTAGTGAGCCCAGGTTTCGGCCCAGTCCTCCCAAGGATGCATGGTGGCGTAGGCGCTGACGTAATGCGGTTGCCAGTCGAGGGGCGTGCCTTGCTGATAATGCCGGTCCAACGCGTCGGCATAACTGGCGCGCTCGTCACCGAACACGCCGCGAAAGTGCTCCAGCCACTGGCTGTTGGCGATCAATCGGTCCCAGTAGTAATGCCCGACTTCATGCCGAAAGTGCCCAAGCAACGTGCGATACGGTTCGTGCATCTGCACCCGGACCTGCTCGCGGTGGGCATCGTCGGCTTCCTTGATATCGAGGGTGATCAGGCCGTTGGCGTGGCCGGTGGTCGGCGGATTGCCTTCGAGGTCGACGCCGATGAAATCGAAGGCCAGGCCGCTCTCTTCATCCACGGTTTTCGGAATCACCTGCAAGCCGAGGCTGACTAACTGCGCGACCAGGCGACGCTTGGCGATTTCGACCTTGCGCCAGCGTTCGTGGTTTTCTGAAATGGATAGATCAGGGATGGTGCGGTTCAGGCTGCACGCGATGCATAAAGCATCGTGGTCGTTGGCAGGCAGTAACCAATTACACGCGGCGGGGGTATCGAGGTTGGCACAGCGGCGGAACACGCCCGCCTCGGGATCGGCATCGAGCAACCAGGTATTGGCTTGAGGGCCAGGCTGCAGTGAGGACAGGCGACTCTGGTCCGGCTGATAACCCAGCGCCGCCGAACAGGCCAGGCACTGGCTGTTGCGAAAAAACAGCGACTGCCCGCAGCGGCAATGCCAGACCTTGCTGTTGCGCGAGCTTTCGCCGATGAAAGGCGCGGCAATGCGGGAGCTGAGCTGTTCGAAGAAGCGGTGCATGGCGATCTCTCCCTGGGGCTTGCCAAGACTAGATCATGATTCGGTATCGATCGTTCCCGCTTTTTTGCGCAACGGCTAATGGCGCTTTCGCGAGCAGGCTCGCTCCCACATTTAACCGAGTTCTATGTGATCAAAGTGGGAGCGAGCCTGCTCGCGAATGGCATCACACGGAAATACCATGCTGGCTCAAAAACCCGACAAACGCCTCTTCATCCAATACCTTCAACCCCAGCTCATTGGCCTTGGCCAACTTGGAGCCAGCACCCGGCCCCGCCACCACGCAATGAGTCTTGGCCGATACCGAACCCGCCACCTTGGCGCCCAGGCTCTCGAGCTTGTCCTTGGCGACGTCTCGACTCATCAACT
Source organism: Pseudomonas sp. ASL7 (assembly GCF_056680375.1). NCBI lineage: Bacteria > Pseudomonadati > Pseudomonadota > Gammaproteobacteria > Pseudomonadales > Pseudomonadaceae > Pseudomonas > Pseudomonas sp. ASL7. Next base: position 2,933,886 of record NZ_CM155279.1, read on the forward strand.
CCAGTGAGCCGGTCAACACCCAGGTCTGGCCAGCCAGCGGCAGGCCTTCGACGACTTTTTTCTCGCTCTGCCAATGCATGCCGAAATCGCGCAGCTGTTTCTCGGCGGCTTCGGCCACCTGGCGATTTTCAGCCACCGCGAAAAACTCGCGAACCGAATTCGCCTGTTTCTCCGGCAGCGCCTGACGCATGTCCAGCCAGTCAGCGCCGAACACGCCTTCGAGCGAACCAAACTTGTCCGCCAGCTTCTGCGCCCCGCCCGGTCCAACCGAAGGAATGTGCAGCTTGTCGAGGAAACCGCCCAACGTGGTGCTCGCCGCAAACTCGGCACCCAACTCGCCCTGATCCTGAATCTGCAGGCCGTGCTTGAGCAGATCGGCGATCACTTGCTGGTTATGCGCATCTTCAAAGAAACTGTGAATCTCATGAGCCACTTCCAGGCCGACATCCGGCAAGTATGTGAGCACTTGCGGCAACGCCTGCTGAACCCGCTCCAGCGAGCCGAGAGAACGCGCCAGCACCTTGGCCGTCTCTTCGCCGACATCGGGAATCCCGAGGGCGTAGATGAAGCGCGCCAGGCTCGGTTTTTTGCTGTCTTCGATAGCGCCCAGCAGGTTCTTGCTCGACAGCTCGGCGAAGCCTTCGAGATCGACGATTTGCTCGAACGTCAGGGCGTACAGATCGGCCGGTGAGCTGACCAGGCCTTCGTCCACCAATTGCTCGACGCTCTTCTCGCCCAGACCTTCGATGTCCATGGCGCGACGGGAGACGAAGTGAATGATCGCCTGCTTGAGTTGCGCACCACAGGCCAGCCGACCGACGCAGCGGTACACCGCGCCTTCACTGACGGTCTCGCGCCCCTTGCTGCGCTTGACCAGTTGCGTGCGCTCGACATGTGAACCGCAAACCGGGCACTGCTCGGGGATCTGCACCGGCCGTGCGTTATCCGGGCGGCGCTCGAGGACCACTTGCACCACTTGCGGAATCACATCGCCAGCGCGACGGATAATCACCGTGTCGCCAATCATCAGCCCCAGGCGCGCCACTTCGTCCATGTTGTGCAACGTCGCATTGGCCACGGTGACACCGGCAACCTTGACCGGTTTCAAGCGCGCCACTGGGGTGACGGCGCCAGTGCGGCCGACCTGGAATTCCACGTCGAGCAATTCGGTGAGTTCTTCCATGGCCGGGAATTTGTGGGCGATCGCCCAACGCGGTTCACGAGCGCGAAAACCCAGCTCACGCTGCGAGGCGATGCTGTTGACCTTGAACACCACGCCGTCGATTTCATACGGCAGCGCATTACGGCGCTCACCGATGTCGCGGTAGTAGTCCAGGCATTCATCGATGCCCTGCGCCCGCTTCAGCTCATGGCTGATGGGCATGCCCCAGGTCTTGAGTTGCTGCAAGTTACCAATGTGCGTGTCGGCGATATCCGCCGATATCTGGCCGATACCGTAGCAGCAGAATTCCAGCGGACGGTTGGCGGTAATCTTCGAGTCCAACTGCCGCAAGCTACCCGCCGCCGCGTTGCGCGGGTTGGCAAAGGTCTTGCCGCCGGTTTCCAGTTGCGTGGCATTGAGCCGTTCGAAACCGGCCTTGGACATGAACACTTCACCGCGCACTTCCAGGGTCGCCGGCCAGCCGCTGCCTTGCAGTTTGAGCGGAATGTTGCGCACGGTGCGCACGTTGACGCTGATGTCTTCGCCGGTGGTGCCGTCGCCGCGCGTCGCGCCACGCACCAACACACCGTCTTGATAAAGCAGGCTGACCGCCAGGCCATCAAGCTTGGGTTCGCAACTGTATTCCACTGCCGCGCCGCCACCGAACAAGTCGCCGGCCGGCAAGTCGAGACCTTCGGTCACCCGCCGATCAAACTCGCGCATGTCGGTTTCGTCAAAGGCGTTGCCGAGGCTGAGCATCGGCACTTCATGACGCACCTGAGTGAACGCCGACAGTGCCGCGCTCCCCACTCGCTGGGTCGGCGAGTCGCTGGTGATCAAGTCGGGATGGGCCGCTTCGAGGGCCTTGAGCTCGTGGAACAGCCGGTCGTATTCCGCGTCCGGGATGCTCGGCTCGTCCAGCACGTGATAGCGGTAGTTGTGCTGATCCAGCTCAGCGCGCAGCTCTAGAATGCGGTTTTTGGCGGCGGTCATGGGTGTTCTCTCATAAAGCAAAAGAGCAGCCGTGGCTGCTCTATCTCATCTCATCAAGATCAAAAGATCGCAGCCTCGTTTCACTCGACAGCTCCTACAGAGTGAAACGAGGCTGCGATCTTTTGACTTTAGCGCTTCTGGGTCAAGGCACGACGTTCAAATTCAACGATGCGCTGACGGTAGTGCTCAATCGTCTGGGCGGTCAGCACGCTGCGCTGGTCGTCTTTCAGTTCGCCGTTCAGCTCCTGGGACAGTTTGCGTGCCGCCGCCACCATCACGTCGAAGGCTTGCTTGGGATGACGCGGACCTGGCAGGCCGAGGAAGAAGCTCACCGCCGGCGTGCTGAAGTGGTCGATGTCGTCCAGGTCGAAGATGCCCGGCTTGACGGCGTTGGCCATCGAAAACAGCACTTCGCCATTGCCGGCCATGCTTTCGTGACGGTGAAAGATGTCCATCTCGCCGAAACGCAGACCGCTCTCCAGAATGTTCTGCAACAGCGCCGGCCCCTTGAAGCCAGCGGCGTCGCGGCAAATCACGCTGATCACCAGCACTTCTTCGGCTTGCGGTTGTTCCTTGTCGCTGACCTTAGGCGCGGACTTGGTGTCATCCGGGAAATCGTCGTCACGACTGCTGAAGCTCGGGCCGCCGTCAAGGTCCAGGCTGAGGTTCATGTCGCCCTGGGATGGCTCACCGTGACTACGCTTGCCGCGCTTGGAACCCGACTCACGGGGTTCACGCGCAGGCATGCTGACTGACGGCAGATCATGCTCGTCCAGTTGCGGTTCTTTGTGCGTATCCAGCACGCGGGGCGGGCCCAACAGCTCGGCGCTGGTGTCCTCGTCCGGCAGGTTGGACAAACTTCGATCAAGACGGAATTTCAGCTTTCCCTTACCGCCGCGCATGCGACGCCATCCATCGAAAAGAATACCGGCAATGACAATAATGCCGATGACGATCAGCCACTCGCGCAGACCGATTTCCATGTAATCCCGTGCCTCTATAAAAAATGCTGAAAAATAAGTGGTTTACAACTCGCAAACCGCTTTAAAACGTGGCGCCAACTCTATGTTCTGACAGGCGTTTTGCCCACGTATACGAAAAATTGACATTAAACTAGCACGACCAAAGGCAACTTTACACCGTCTGTCACAATGGCTTGAGCGAATATGTCGATTGGCCAGCAAGTAAAGAGTGCGTAATTAAACCTACCCTCCTTAAACACCTGCCTTACACGCGCCTGATCAGGCCTCCACCATCGCCATCGCCTCCTCGACATCCACTGCTACCAGACGCGAACAACCCGGTTCGTGCATCGTCACCCCCATCAGTTGATCGGCCATTTCCATGGCGATCTTGTTGTGGGTGATATAGATGAACTGCACCGTCTGCGACATCTCTTTGACCAGCCGTGCGTAGCGTCCAACGTTAGCGTCATCCAATGGCGCGTCAACTTCATCGAGCATGCAGAACGGCGCCGGGTTCAACTTGAAGATGGCAAAAACCAGGGCCAATGCGGTCAGGGCTTTTTCGCCACCGGAGAGCAAATGGATGGTGCTGTTCTTCTTTCCTGGCGGCCGCGCCATGATCGTCACCCCTGTATCGAGTAGATCTTCGCCCGTCAGTTCCAAATACGCGCTGCCACCACCGAAAACTTTTGGGAAAAGTGCCTGTAAACCGGCATTGATCTGATCAAAGGTATCTTTGAAGCGGTTTCGGGTTTCCTTGTCGATCTTGCGAATCACGTTCTCGAGCGTGTCCAGCGCTTCCACCAGATCGTCGTTTTGTGCATCCAGATAACGTTTACGCTCGGATTGTTGCTGGTATTCGTCGATAGCCGCCAGGTTGATCGCACCCAGACGTTGAATCCGTGCGGCGATGCGTTCGAGTTCTTCCTCGGCGTCCTTTTCGTTCGCCTCGGCCGTCAGCGTGGCGAGCACGCCGTGAAGATCGTAGCCGTCCTCGAGCAACTGATCTTCGAGGGTCTTGCGGCGAACGGTCAGGGCTTGCCATTCCATGCGCTGGTGTTCGAGCTGGCTGCGGATCAACTGGGATTGCTGTTCGGCCTGATTACGGCGTTTCTCGGCCTCGCGCAGTTCGCGGTCGGCGTCTTCCAGGGCGATCTGCGCAGCCTTGAGTTCTTCGTCGACAGTCATGCGCTTGTCGAGCAACTCTTCAAGTTTGAGGCGCAGCTCTTCCAGCGGTGCCTCGCCCTCTTCCAGATTGAGGCTGAGCTGTTCACGCTTTTCGGTCAGCCGCTCGGACTGCATCTCCAGCCGTTCCAGTGCCTGACGCGTCGAATCGTGTTGCGCCTTGAGCGAACCCAGGCGCACCGCCAATTGATGCGCGTGATCCTTGTGTTGCCGGGCTTCCTGACGCACGCGATCAAGTCGCTCGCGAAGGCTGTCGCGCTGAGCCAGCAGCAACTCTCGCTGCTCGGTGTCCAGCGCCATGGCATCCAGCGCTTCCTGCAATTGCAGGCGCGCTTCGCCGATCTGTTCGTGCTCCAACGCGCGCTGCTCACCCAACTCGGCGAGCTCTTCGTCGAGGCGCGTGCGGCGCAATGTCAATTGTTCTGCCTTGGCTTTGCCGGCGGACAGTTGAGCTTTTAATTCACCTTGCTGACGGGCTTCATCCTGCAGCAAGCGACGCAAATGTTCGCGACCGTTTTCCTGCTGACGTTGCTGCGCCCGCAGGTTTTGCAACGTGGTTTCCAGCGTTTCGACCGTGGCTTCGCGCTCTTCACGTTCCAGGCCCAGACGCTGGATTTCCTGACCACGGGCCAGCACACCGCTTTGCGCCTCGCTGGCTCGGCGCACGCGCAAAAAGTGCCGCCCGACCCAGTAACCGTCGCGGCTGATCAGGCTTTGGCCGGCGGTCAGTTGACCGCGCAGGGCCAAGGCCTGCTCAAGGCTGTCGACCGGTTTCACCTGGCCCAGCCACGGCGACAGATCGATTGGCGCGTCCACTTTATCGAGCAAGCTGCCCGGCATACGCACGCCATCACTGGCGGGGCTCACCAATCGCAGATCGCCTTGGGCAAACCCGGCCAGATCGAAGTCACAGAAATCGTCCACCAGCACCGCTTGCAGATCGGCGCCGAGCACGGTTTCCACCGCCAGCTCCCAACCCGCTTCAACTTTCAGGCCTTCCGCCAGACGCGGGCGGTCCGCCAGATGCTGCTCGCGCAGCCATTCAGCGGTGCCGGTGCCCGGATCGAGGGCGGCCTGCTGCAAGGCTTCAAGCGATGCGAGTCGACCGTTGAGGCGCTGCAAATCGCCGTGAGCCTGTTGCTGATTTTGCAGGGCCAACTGCAATTCCTGGCGCAGTTGCTCAAGGCGTTCAACCTGCGCTTCTTCGCTGGCCTGTAAATCTTCGAGCGTCGCTTCGCTGGCCGCCAGCTGCTCGTTGAGCTCCATGATCGCCGCGTCTTCCGGGTCCGCCGCGAGCAAGGCGCGCTCTTCGCCAAGGCGTTTCTGGCGATCAGCCAAACGCTCCATGCTGGTTTCCAGCTGCTGGATCCGCGATTGTTGTACCTCGGATTGACGTCGCGGTTCGGCGGCGGTGAGGTTGAACGTGTCCCACTGTTCCTGCCAGCCGTGCATGGTGGTTTCAGATTCTTCCAGCGCTGCGGCGGCTTCTTCGGCGGCGGCACTGGTGACTTCCTGTTCCGGCGTGAGCTGGTCGAGCTCTTCGCCGAGGGTCAGCAGCAAGGTGCGGTCATGGCCCAGGTGAGATTCGGTTTCCAGTCGCGCGCGCTCGGCTTCCTTCAAATCGTCCTGCAATTGACGCAGACGCTGCTGACCATGCTGGATGCTCTGCTCGACCCGGGCGATGTCGCCACCGACCGAATAGAAGCGTCCTTGCACCAGATTGAAGCGTTCTGAAAGGTCGTGATGCCCGTCACGGAAGCGTTCGATGCTCGCGTCTGCGTTGCGCTGCTCGGCGACCAGGGCTTCGAAGGTGATTTCCTGAGTGCCGATGATCGCTTCACGCTGACCGACCTGTTCGTTCAACGCCTGCCAACGCAAGGCCGACAGCTGGGCCTTGAGCTGACGCTCTTCGCCTTTGTATTCCTGATACTTCTTCGCCGCCTCGGCCTGGCGGTGCAAGCGTTCAAGCTGACGCTCAAGCTCTTCGCGCAAGTCGGTCAGGCGGGCCAGGTTTTCGTGAGTGCGGCGGATGCGGTTCTCGGTCTCACGTCGGCGCTCCTTGTACTTGGAGATGCCCGCCGCTTCTTCGATGAAGTTGCGCAGGTCTTCGGGCTTGGACTCGATCAGCTTGGAGATCATCCCCTGCTCGATGATCGAGTAGCTGCGCGGGCCGAGGCCGGTGCCAAGGAAGATGTCGGTGATGTCGCGCCGGCGGCATTTGGTGCCGTTGAGGTAGTAGGTGGTCTGACTGTCGCGGGTCACTTTGCGGCGAATGGAAATTTCCGCATAAGCGGCGTACTCGCCGAGCAGGGTGCCGTCGGAGTTATCGAACACCAGCTCGATGCTCGCCTGGCTCACCGGCTTGCGGCTGGTGGAGCCGTTGAAGATGACGTCGGTCATCGACTCGCCGCGCAAGTTCTTGGCCGAGCTCTCGCCCATCACCCAACGGACGGCGTCGATGATGTTCGACTTGCCACAACCATTGGGCCCGACCACTGCCGCCATGTTACTGGGGAAGTTCACCGTGGTCGGGTCGACGAAGGATTTGAACCCCGCCAGCTTGATGCACGTGAGCCGCACGCTTAAGCGACCGTCAGGGCGGAGACCACCAGATCGCAACTGCGCTGGGCGTAAGCCGTCAGCACCACGCGAATCTGCGGAAAGTCACGGGCTATCACGGCGGCCAGCAAGCGTTCGAACAACGCCAGGAACTCGCTCATCGAGGCCTTGCGCTGATCCAGGGCGAGAAAATACGCGCGGCTCATGGCGGGCTGCAGATTCTCGACGGTTTCCTGCAAGTAAGGGTTGTGGGCGAACGGGTACGCGGCGCGCATCACGTTGAAGCTGTCGTCGACGAAGGTCCGGATATCCTGGCACTCGTAGCTGGCGCTCAGGCGCTGCTGAATCTGCACGAACGGCGCCAGGTCGGACTGGGCTTGCCAGCTGGTGGCCACGGCGTTACCGAGCAAGATATAGAGCTCGCTCATAAGCGTGCAGAGGCTCTGCACCTTGTGGGCAGTGAGTTCGGTCACATGGGCACCACGTCGCGGCAGGATCGCGATCAAATGGCGGCGCTCGAGAATCAGCAAGGCTTCACGGACCGAACCGCGGCTGACGTTGAGGGCCAGCGTGACCTTCTGTTCCTGGATGCGCTCCCCGGGCTTCATTTCGCCGCGAATGATGCGTTCGGCGAGGTGGTGAGCGATTTGCTCGGCGAGGCTGTCCGGCGCCTTGAACGTCATGGTTGTTCTTCAAACTCTTCGATCTGCACAGGCGGCGCAGTGTAGCGCAATTGATACGCCATGGCCGAGTGCCCACGCGGCGGTTTTTGGCACGATTCAAGCTAAAAGGCAGGCTATCCCGTGAGGGTCAATACTAATGGAACGTACTGTTGATCGCTAAAACACGATTTCCTGACCTTTAAGTCAGAAAATCATTGACCGAAAAGTCAGACCTGATAAATTCGGCTCAAAGCGGTTAACAACAATAATGAGTCTGCGAGGCCTTCCGTGATCCAGTTTTTACTTAACCAGGAACTCCGTAGTGAGCATGCCCTGGACCCAAATCTGACCGTGCTCAATTATCTGCGCGACCACGTGGGCAAATCCGGCACCAAAGAAGGCTGCGCCAGCGGCGACTGCGGCGCATGCACCGTGGTGGTCGGCGAGTTGCAAACGGATGACGATGGCCGCGAACACATTCGCTATCGCAGCCTCAACTCGTGCCTGACGTTCGTTTCGTCACTGCACGGCAAACAACTGATCAGCGTCGAAGACCTCAAGCACCAAGGCGAGCTGCACAGCGTGCAAAAAGCCATGGTCGAGTGCCACGGCTCGCAGTGCGGCTTCTGCACCCCCGGCTTCGTCATGTCGCTGTTCGCGCTGCAAAAGAACAGCGATCAACCGGACCTGCATAAAGCCCACGAAGCGCTGGCCGGCAACCTCTGCCGCTGCACCGGCTATCGCCCCATCCTCGCCGCCGCCGAGCAATCCTGCTGCGGCAAGCAGCCGGACCAGTTCGATGCACGTGAAGCCGATACCATTGCCCGCCTGAAGGCCATTGCCCCCTCCGATATCGGCGAACTCAACAGCGGCGACAAACGCTGCCTGGTGCCGCTGACCGTGGCCGATCTGGCCGACCTCTACGATGCTTATCCACAGGCCCGCCTGCTGGCCGGCGGTACCGATCTGGCGCTGGAGGTCACGCAATTCCACCGCACGCTGCCGGTGATGATTTACGTCGGTAACGTCGCTGAAATGAAGCGCATCGAGCGCTTCGACGATCGACTGGAAATCGGCGCCGCGACCGCCCTCTCCGATTGCTACGAGGCCTTGAAAACCGAGTACCCGGACTTCGGCGAACTGCTGCAACGCTTTGCGTCCTTGCAAATCCGTAACCAGGGCACCCTCGGCGGCAACATCGGCAACGCCTCGCCCATCGGCGACTCGCCACCGCTATTGATTGCATTGGGCGCACAGATCGTCCTGTGCAAAGGCGAAACCCGCCGCACGATGGCGCTCGAAGATTACTTCATCGATTACCGGGTGACAGCGCGTCAGGAAAGCGAGTTCATCGAAAAGATCATTGTGCCCCGCGCCAGCGCCGAACAGCTGTTCCGCGCCTACAAGGTGTCCAAACGCCTGGATGATGATATTTCCGCCGTCTGCGCGGCGTTCAACCTGCGCATCGACAATGGCGTGATTGCGGACGCCCGCGTCGCCTTCGGCGGCATGGCGGCCACACCCAAACGCGCGAAGAGCTGCGAAGCCGTCCTGCTCGGCGCCCAGTGGAACAACGCCACCGTCGAACGCGCCTGTGCCGCCCTGGCCGAAGATTTCACGCCGCTCTCGGACTTCCGCGCCAGTAAGGAATATCGCCTGCTGAGCGCGCAGAACCTGCTGCGCAAATACTTCATCGAACTGCAAACGCCGCACATCGAGACTCGGGTGACCGCTTATGTCTAATCATCACGCCGTAGAGAAGACCCAGGCCGAATTGGCTGAACTGTTCGCCAAGGACCTGACCACCGGTGTCGGCCGCAGCGTCAAGCACGACAGCGCTGCCAAGCATGTGTCCGGCGAAGCGCAGTACATCGACGATCGACTGGAGTTTCCGAACCAGCTGCATGTTTATGCGCGACTGTCGGACCGGGCCCACGCGAAAATAATCAGCATCGACACGCAGCCGTGTTACGCCTTTGAAGGGGTGCGCATCGCCATCACCCACAAAGACGTTCCGGGCTTGAAAGACATCGGCCCACTGATGCCGGGCGACCCTCTGCTGGCCATCGACGACGTGCAATTCGTCGGTCAGGTGGTGCTCGCGGTCGCGGCGAAAGACCTGGAAACCGCACGCCGGGCAGCGATGGCCGCGATCATCGAATACGAAGATCTGGAACCGGTGCTGGACGTCGTCGAAGCCCTGCGCAAGCGCCACTTCGTGCTCGACAGCCACACACATCAGCGGGGTGATTCGGCCACTGCGTTGGCAACTGCAGAACATCGAATTCAGGGCACGCTGCATATCGGCGGTCAGGAACACTTCTACCTCGAAACCCAGATCTCTTCGGTGATGCCGACTGAAGATGGCGGGATGATCGTTTACTGCTCGACGCAAAACCCCACCGAAGTGCAGAAACTGGTGGCGGAAGTGCTGGACGTGTCGATGAACAAAGTCGTCGTCGACATGCGTCGCATGGGCGGTGGTTTTGGCGGTAAGGAAACTCAGGCCGCAAGCCCTGCGTGCCTCTGCGCCGTCATCGCCCACCTGACCGGCCAGCCGACTAAAATGCGCCTGCCACGGGTCGAAGACATGCTGATGACCGGCAAGCGCCACCCGTTCTATGTCGAGTATGACGTGGGTTTCGACAGCACCGGTCGCTTGCACGGCATCGCCCTCGAACTGGCCGGGAACTGCGGTTGCTCGCCGGACTTGTCGGCCTCGATTGTCGACCGTGCGATGTTCCACGCCGACAACTCGTACTACCTGGGCGACGCGACCATCAACGGTCATCGCTGCAAGACCAACACCGCGTCGAACACTGCTTACCGGGGTTTCGGCGGCCCGCAAGGCATGGTCGCCATCGAGGAAGTGATGGACGCGATTGCCCGTCATCTGGCCCTTGATCCGCTGGCGGTGCGCAAGGCCAACTACTACGGCAAGACCGAGCGCAACGTCACCCACTATTACCAGACCGTCGAGCACAACATGCTCGAGGAAATGACTGCCGAACTGGAAGAAAGCAGCCAGTACGCCGAGCGCCGCGAAGCGATCCGTCGCTACAACGCCAACAGTCCGATCCTGAAAAAAGGCCTGGCGTTGACCCCGGTGAAATTCGGTATCTCCTTCACCGCCAGCTTCCTCAACCAGGCCGGTGCGCTGATCCACATTTACACCGACGGCAGCATTCACCTGAACCACGGCGGCACTGAAATGGGCCAGGGCTTGAACACCAAGGTTGCGCAAGTCGTGGCTGAAGTGTTCCAAGTGGAAATGGACCGCGTGCAGATCACCGCGACCAACACCGACAAAGTACCAAACACCTCGCCGACCGCGGCCTCCAGCGGTGCAGACTTGAACGGCAAAGCGGCGCAGAACGCGGCAGAGATCATCAAGAAACGTCTGATCGAGTTCGCCGCGCGGCAGTACAAGGTCAGCGAAGAAGATGTCGAGTTCCACAACGGTCACGTGCGCGTTCGCGATCACATCCTGACGTTCGAATCGCTGATCCAGCAGGCGTATTTTGCTCAGGTGTCGCTGTCGAGCACCGGGTTCTACAAAACCCCGAAAATTTTCTACGATCGCAGCCAGGCCCGTGGCCGGCCGTTCTACTACTACGCCTTTGGCGCGGCGTGCTGCGAAGTGATCGTCGACACCCTGACCGGCGAGTACAAGATGCTGCGCACCGACATCCTCCACGACGTCGGCGACTCGTTGAACCCGGCCATCGACATTGGCCAGGTCGAGGGAGGTTTCATCCAGGGCATGGGCTGGCTGACCATGGAAGAACTGGTGTGGAACAACAAAGGCAAACTGATGACCAACGGCCCGGCCAGCTACAAAATCCCAGCGGTTGCCGACATGCCGCTGGACCTGCGGGTGAAGCTGGTGGAAAACCGCAAGAACCCGGAAGACACGGTGTTCCACTCCAAGGCCGTGGGTGAGCCGCCGTTCATGCTCGGCATCGCTTCGTGGTGTGCGATCAAGGATGCCGTGGCGAGTTTGGGTGACTACAAGCATCAACCGAAAATCGACGCACCGGCGACCCCGGAGCGAGTGCTGTGGGGCTGTGAGCAGATGCGGCAGTTGAAGGTGGCGAAAGCCGCCGAGGCTGAGCCGGAGTTGGCTTCGCTTTAAGACCGAGGCGCGGCCATCGCGAGCAGGCTCGCTCCCACAGTTGATCGCATTGCCTTGTGGGAATGGGCTTGCTCCCACAATTGATTGCAGTCCCTTCTGGGGATGGGCTTGCTCTCACAGTTGATCGCATTCCCCTGTGGGAGCGAGCCTGCTCGCGAAGAGGCCCGAACAGACAACAACGATGTCGAGGTGAATATGTACAACTGGATCGACGCCCTCGCCGACCTGCAATCGCAGGGTGAACCCTGCGTGTTGGTCACCATCATCGAAGAGCTCGGCTCGACGCCGCGCAATGCCGGCTCGAAGATGGTCATCAGCGCTAACCAGACGTACGACACCATTGGTGGCGGGCATCTGGAATACAAGGCCATGCAGATCGGCCGGGAGATGCTTGCCAGCGGCAAGCAGGACACGCATCTGGAGCGTTTCAGCCTGGGTGCCAGTCTGGGCCAGTGCTGCGGCGGCGTGACCGTGTTGCTATTCGAACCAATGGGCCAGGTCCAGGCGCAAATTGCCGTGTTCGGCGCCGGCCACGTGGGTCGGGCCCTGGTGCCGCTGCTCGCCAGCCTGCCCTGCCGGGTGCGCTGGATCGACTCGCGGGAAGCGGAATTTCCGCAACAGATCCCCCACGGCGTACGCAAAATTGTCACCGAAGAACCCGTGGACGAAATCGACGACCTGCCCGCCGGCAGCTACTGCATCGTCATGACTCACAACCACCAGCTCGACCTCGAACTCACCGCCGCGATCCTCAAGCGCAACGACTTTGCCTATTTCGGCCTGATCGGTTCGAAGACCAAACGGGTGAAGTTCGAACATCGCCTGCGCGAGCGCGGTTTTGACAGCAGCGTGCTGCAACGCATGCGCTGCCCGATGGGCCTCGGCGAAGTCAAAGGCAAGTTGCCTGTGGAAATCGCCATCTCCATCGCCGGCGAAATCATCGCCACCTATAACGCGAATTTCGGCCAGCACACCGCCCGCGCCGAACCGATTGCCAAACTGCTGCCTGCTTCACGCCGCAGCCAAGCCTCGAACTGATAAGCCTGACCACTGAGAGCTCCCATGTCTTTGACTCGCAAAGCTTACCGCGCCGCCATTCTGCACAGCATCGCCGACCCCGCCGAGGTGGGCATCGAAGCCTCTTATGAGTATTTCGAGGACGGCTTGCTGGTGATTGATAACGGCCAGATCAGCGCACTTGGCCATGCCAGCGAATTGCTGCCGACCCTGCCCGCCGATATCGAAATCACTCATTATCAGGACGCACTGATTACGCCTGGCTTTATCGACACTCACATCCATTTGCCGCAAACCGGCATGGTCGGTGCGTATGGCGAGCAACTGCTGGACTGGCTCAACACCTACACCTTCCCCTGCGAAAGCCAGTTCGCCGACAAGGCTCACGCCGACGAAGTCGCCGACATTTTCATCAAGGAACTGCTGCGCAATGGCACCACCACCGCGCTGGTGTTCGGCAGCGTGCACCCGCAATCGGTGAACTCGTTCTTCGAAGCCGCCGAACAGCTGGACCTGCGGATGATCGCCGGCAAGGTGATGATGGACCGCAACGCGCCGGACTACCTGACCGACACCGCCGAATCCAGCTACGTGGAAAGCAAGGCGCTGATCGAACGCTGGCACGGCAAAGGTCGACTGCACTACGCCGTCACTCCGCGCTTCGCGCCGACCAGCACCCCGGAACAACTGACCCTCGCCGGCCAGTTGCTCAGCGAATTCCCAGGTCTGTACATGCAGACCCACATCAGCGAAAACCTCAAGGAAGTCGAGTGGGTCAAAGAGCTGTTTCCGGAGCGTAAAGGCTATCTGGACGTCTATGACCACTACCAACTGCTGGGCGAGCGCTCCGTGTTCGCCCACGGCGTGCACCTGTGCGATGACGAATGCGCGCGCCTCGCCCAAACCGGTTCGGCGATTGCCTTTTGCCCGACCTCTAACTTCTTCCTCGGCAGCGGCTTGTTCAACCTGCCGATGGCCGAGAAGCACAAGTTGAATGTCGGTTTGGGCACTGACGTTGGCGGCGGCACCAGTTTCTCTCTCCTGCAGACGCTGAATGAAGCGTACAAAGTCATGCAACTTCAAGGTGCACGACTGAGCCCGTTCAAATCGTTGTACCTGGCCACCCTCGGCGGCGCACGGGCGCTGCGACTGGAGGACAAGATCGGCACCCTGCAACCGGGCACCGACGCCGACTTCCTGGTGCTCGACTACAACGCCACGCCGCTGCTGAGCTATCGCTTGAAGCAGGCGAAAAACATTGCCGAGACGTTGTTTGTATTGATGACGCTGGGGGATGACCGGACGGTATTACAGACGTATGCAGCGGGGAATCAGGTGCATCAGCGCTAGGGTTTTACAGGCACAAAAAATCCCCCGCAATCGATGGTTGCGGGGGATTTTTTTGATTTGTAGGAGCGAGCTTGCTCGCGATGAACCCGAGAACGCCGCAGTGATTCAGGCGCCCCGCGTTATCGTTCACGACCATCGTCGGATCGCCGCCCGGAGCAAGCTCGCTCCTACAATTTGGCGGTCGGCCGCCCGGGTTTCTTGGTCTGCAACAAATGCGAGAACACCGCGTGCAAATCATCCGACGCGCTTTCTTCGTCGAGGTTGAGTTTGCTGTCGATGTGATCCATGTGATGCATCATCAGGTTCACCGCCAGCTCACCGTTGCGCGCTTCGATCGCGTCGATCAGTTGGGTGTGCTCGTCGTAAGAGCAATGCGAACGGTTGCCACTTTCGTACTGGGCAATGATCAACGAGGTCTGGGAGACGAGGCTGCGCTGGAAGCTGATCAGCGGGGCATTCTTCGCCGCTTCGGCCAGTTTCAGGTGGAATTCGCCCGATAGACGGATGCCGGCACCGCGATCACCACGGGAAAAGCTGTCCCGCTCGTCGTTGACCATTTGGCGCAACTCGGCAATCTGCTCGGCGGTCGCGTGCTGCACCGCCAACTCAGTGATCGCTCGTTCCACCAGACGCCGTGCCAGGAAGACCTGACGGGCTTCCTCGACGCTCGGGCTGGCGACGACAGCGCCACGATTCGGTCGCAGCAGCACAACGCCTTCATGGGCCAAACGCGACAACGCGCGGCGAATGATGGTGCGGCTGACCCCGAAAATTTCCCCCAGCGCTTCTTCGCTCAACTTGGTGCCGGGCGCCAGACGCTGTTCGAGGATGGCCTCGAAGATATGCGCGTAGACAATATCGTCCTGGGTACCACTGCGGCCGGCTTTGCCTGCGCGTGGCTGTTTCTTTAGGGGCTGCAACTGTTCGTTCATGGGCACTCGAATCGGGAGAACTGCGGCGAATTGACCGTGACTGTAATACGGCACAGTGGGTCACTGGCAAGTATCGCTTAAAAAACACTGCGATTGTACACAATGGATGGTGGCAACACGACTGTACGGCTGTTTGTTGCCTCCGCTGTACTGCAACGACGGGTTACTTTTGAGTTTAGGCTTTAACGCAGAATCCGCGATCTCTGTGGGAGCGAGCCTGCTCGCGATGGTGTGTCAATCGACACCGATGTATCTGACACTCCATCGCGAGCACGCTCGCTCCCACAGGGTAATGCGGCGCTACGGACATCTTTATCTGAGCAAGGAACACCGCCGTCATGAATGACGCCACGCACACTCAACTGCGCCCATTGGCCGATACATCCCCCTCGGCCATCGTCGCCGGGTTCATCGCGATGATGACCGGTTACACCAGTTCACTGGTGCTGATGTTCCAGGCCGGGCAAGCGGCAGGCCTGACCAGCGGGCAGATTTCGTCGTGGATCTGGGCCATTTCGATTGGCATGGCGGTGTGTTCGATCGGCCTGTCCCTGCGCTATCGCACCCCAATCACTATTGCCTGGTCGACCCCCGGCGCCGCGCTGCTGATCACCAGCCTGGGCGGCGTGACTTACGGCGAAGCCATCGGCGCCTATATTACGTGTGCGTTGCTGGTGACCCTTTGTGGTTTGACCGGCAGTTTCGAACGGCTGATGAAAAAAATTCCGGCTTCATTGGCCGCCGCTTTACTGGCGGGGATTTTGTTCAAGATCGGCAGTGAGATTTTTGTCGCTGCCCAGCACCGCACAGGGCTGGTGCTGGGGATGTTCTTTACTTACCTCGTGATCAAACGCCTGTCGCCGCGTTATGCGGTGCTCGCCGCGCTGCTGATCGGCACCGCGCTGTCGGGGTTCATGGGTTTGCTGGACTTCAGCGGCTTCCACCTGGAAGTGGCAACGCCAGTCTGGACCACTCCGCATTTCTCCCTGGCGGCGACCATCAGCATCGGCATACCGCTGTTCGTGGTGGCGATGACTTCGCAAAACATGCCGGGCATTGCCGTATTGCGTGCCGACGGTTACACGGTGCCGGCCTCGCCGCTGATCACCACCACCGGCATCGCCTCGCTGCTACTGGCGCCGTTCGGTTCCCACGGGATCAACCTGGCGGCCATCAGCGCGGCAATCTGCACCGGGCCGCACGCCCATGAGGATCGCAACAAGCGCTACACGGCGGCCGTGTGGTGCGGGATTTTCTACGGGATCGCCGGGGTGTTCGGCGCAACGTTGGCGGCGTTGTTTGCCGCGTTGCCCAAAGAACTGGTGCTGTCGATTGCGGCGCTGGCGTTGTTCGGCTCGATCATTAATGGCTTGAGCATCGCCATGAGCGAAGTGAAGGAACGTGAGGCGGCGCTGATCACGTTCATGGTCACGGCATCGGGGCTGACACTGTTTTCCATCGGCTCGGCGTTCTGGGGGATTGTGGCGGGGGTATTGACGCTGGTGATTTTGAATTGGCGCAGGGTGCCTTGAAACACGCCCCTCTGTAGGAGCGAGCTTGCTCGCGAAAAACGTTAACAATGACGTGGGCCGCCTGAATGCACACGTTGTCTGGACGTCTTTCGCGAGCAAGCTCGCTCCTACAAAAAGCAGGCATAAAAAAACGGCGACCCATGGGTCGCCGTTTTTTTAGAACATCAAGCTACCGGATTGATCGGCTTTTCCGGGTACCAGACGTCGATCAGCGGGCTGACGGTTGCTTCGGTCAGTTCGCTGCGGCCTTTGAGCCACGCTTCAACAGCGACACGCTGCTCTTCGGAAACCGAGCCACGCTTCTGCAGGCAAACCAGACCGAAGTCGTCGCCGCCGACATAGCCCAGACCATTGGCTTCCATGGCTTCTTTCAGGAACGCGTCGAGGAAAGCATCAATGGCTTCATCAGCCAAATCTTCTTTGAAATCCAGGTTCAGTTCGAAACCCAGCTCTTGAAATTCATCGACGCACAGTTTTTTGCGCAGACGCTGGGAACGGTTAGTCGCCATTGGAACAATCCTCATAAGTAATAACGGGCGGCACTTTAGCAGTTTAAGCCGCCAATTGCCCGAATCTCTGGGCTTACGGGCCTACCATCTGTAAAAAAATAGCGCATTAGAGGGCCAGGGCACGGCACAAGCCGCTACACCTTGGGGCATAATGCCGACACTTTCGTGACCACTGAGGGAATTTATCTTCATGCCCTCGTCTTTTTCCCCTCGGCTGTAGGGTTTTATTTCAAATGATCAAATCTTTGCGTCCATTGTTGCTGGCCGGTTTTCTTCTCCCGCTGGCCCTCTCCGTCTCCGCTGAAACCATTAACACCGCCCTGTCGCCCAATGTCGAAAAAGCCCTCAAGGCCAGCAAACTGCAGGACAACGCCCTGTCGCTGGTGATGATCCCGCTCACCGGTCCCGGCACCCCGACCATTTTCAACGCGGACGTCTCGGTCAACCCGGCCTCGACCATGAAGTTGGTCACGACTTACGCAGCGCTGGAAATGCTCGGTCCGAATCACCAGTGGAAAACCGAATTTTATACCGACGGCACCCTGAGCGGCGGCATCCTCAACGGTAACCTCTACCTCAAGGGTGGCGGTGATCCAAAACTGAACATGGAAAAACTCTGGCTGCTGATGCGCGACCTGCGCGCCAATGGCGTGACGCAAATCACCGGCGACCTGGTGCTGGACCGCAGTTTCTTCGTACAGCCGCAATTGCCCGAGTTCAACGATGACGGCAATGACGAGAACAAGCCGTTCCTGGTCAAGCCCGACTCGCTGATGGTCAACCTCAAGGCCTTGCGCTTTGTGGCGCGCAACGATAATGGCCGAGTGCTGATCTCGGTAGAACCTCCGATTGCCAGCATCAACATCGAAAACCAGGTCAAAGCCATCAACTCCAAGCAATGCACCGGTGGCGTGCGGTACAACCCGGTGCCCCAGGCCGATGGCAGCGTGACCGTGACGGTTGGCGGTCAGTTGGGCGATGGCTGTAGCTCCCAGACTTACCTGTCGCTGCTCGACCATGCGACCTACACCGCCGGTGCCGTGCGGGCGATCTGGAAGGAACTGGGTGGCAGCATTCAGGGCAAGGATCGTCTGGCGCCGACACCCGGCAACGCCAAGGTCCTGGCTCGTGCCTTCTCGCCTGACCTCGCGGAAATCATTCGTGACATCAACAAATACAGCAACAACACCATGGCTCAGCAGCTGTTCCTGAGCCTGGGCCAAAAATTCCGCACCGACGCCGACGCCGACGACGCCAAAGCGGCGCAGCGTGTTGTACGTCAGTGGCTGGCGAAGAAAGGCATCACCGCACCGCACCTGGTAATGGAAAACGGCTCTGGCCTTTCCCGTGCCGAACGTGTGAGTGCGCGGGAAATGGCCGCGATGTTGCAAGCCGCATGGCACAGCCCGTACGCCGCCGAGTTCATCAGTTCGCTGCCGATTGCCGGTACCGACGGCACCATGCGCAAGCGCCTGAAGACCACTGCGATGCGCGGTGAAGCCCACGTCAAGACCGGCACCCTGAACACCGTGCGCGCGATTTCCGGCTTCAGCCGCGACGTCAACGGCAATACCTGGGCGGTGGTAGCGATCCTCAACGATAAAGCACCGTTTGGCGCGTCCTCGGTGCTGGATCAGGTGCTGCTGGACCTGTATCGCCAGCCAAAACTGCCGACGACCGCGTCGGCCCTGTAAAGCACCACCGATCCCTAATGTGGGAGCGAGCCTGCTCGCGATGACGGCGGCACATTCAGCAATGATGTGACTGACAGACCGCTATCGCGAGCAGGCTCGCTCCCACAGGGGTCGGCATGCAGCCCTAATTCAGCGCCCCCTCAACCCGATCCCGTCCTGCCTGCTTCGCCGCATACACCCCCGAATCCGCCCGCAACAACAGCGCATCCGCGCCCTCGCCGACGCGCCAACTGGCAATCCCGAAACTCGCGGTCACCGTCCCGACGCCGTCGATGGGTGAACTGCGCAAGCCTTGCCATAGTTGCGAGGCCAGGACGTGAGCGTGTTTGCCGTCGATATCCGGGCAAAGCACCATGAATTCTTCGCCGCCCAGACGACAGAACACGTCGGTGCGCCTCAGCCGATGACCAATGCGCTCACACACTGCCTGCAGCACCCGATCGCCCACCGCGTGACCGTGCAGGTCATTGATCCGTTTGAAGTGGTCGATATCGAGCATGATCACCGACAGCTCGCCACTGCCGCGCTCGACACGGGCCATTTCGGTGGTCAGCCGTTCCTGGAAATAGCGGCGGTTATAGATGCCGGTCAGGGCGTCGGTGACCGACAGCGCTCGCAACTCTTCTTCCACGCGCTTCAGGTCGGAGATGTCCGAGATATAGCCATGCCACAGCACACCGCCGCCGGGTAACTCCTCCGGGGTTGCCTCGCCCCGGACCCAACGCAGCCCACGCTGAGGCAGCTGCACGCGATACTCCTCCCGCCACGGACTGAGGGTGTCCGCCGAGGCCCGGATCGAGGCACGAAACCGGGTGGAGTCCTGAGGATGAATCCGGGTAAAAATCGCTTCGGCATTCAGCAGCAGTATGTCGGGCTCGAGTTCGTAGATCTCACGAATGCCATCACTGGCGTAGATCACACTGAAACGACCATCGAATTCCATCTTGAACTGGTAGATCCCGCCAGGCACATGGGCGCTGAGTTTCTTCAACAACAAGTCCCGTGCCGCCAATGCCTCATGGACCCGCTTGCGTTCGGTGATGTCGATACAGATCGCCAGGTGTCCGACCCACAGGCCTTGCTCATCGAGGACCGGGGTCGCCAGCATGTTCACCGCCAGGTGGCTGCCATCGCTGCGGACCAGCGTCCACTCTCGCGCTTCGTGCCCCCCCTTCTCGCCACCCTCGACCAGCATCGCCTGGCACGTCGGCACCGGCTTTCCATAACGAGCGCTCAACTCCACCGAACGTGCGACAAGCTCTCGGGGCAGATGCAGGTGTTCCAGGGTCATGTGCCTCACCACCTCAATGCTGGCGTAACCGAGCATTTGCTCGGCTCCGGCGTTGAAGGTGCTGATGACCCCGCGCAGGTCGGTGGCGATGATCGCCACTTGGGTCGCTGCATTCAGCACGCCGCGTAACTGGCCATGGGTGCCGCGCAACTCCTGTTCACGGGCACGCAGCTCCTGGGTCCGCTGTTCGACCATCTTCAGCGCCCGTTGTCGCTGGCTGACCAGCACATACAGCAAGGCACTGAGCAATAGGCTGAGCAAACCGCCCAATACCACCAGACTGCTCACCGAAGAATGGTTGGCTTGTACAAAGGCCTCGCTGGGTTGAATCTCGACCTGGTAGTCGTGATCGGCCAAGCGCAGCAGCCGGGTCGCGGCCAACTCACTGACGGCCGGTGTGTTGGGGGATTGATAAAGCACTTCGTGCTGATCGTCTGTGGATAAATCGAGAATGCGCACCGATAAATAGTCACGGTCCGCCTCTGGCAAACCATCTGCCAGCAACTGACGCATGCTGATGACCGCCATCACGTAACCGAACGGTTTCTTCGTCGTCGGTTCAGGGTTATTGCGAGGCATGACCGGCGCGACGAGTAGCACACCCCGGGCATAAGCGGGCTCGATACTGACCAGATTCATCGGTTGGGATACTGCCATGCCGCCATGCTGGTCGGCCCGTTCAAGGGTAGACCGACGCAGGGGTTGGGCCAGCAAGTCGTAGCCCAGCGGCGCGCCCAGTTTACTTTGTGTCTGGCTATACAGCACCACCACATACTCATCCCGCTCGGCCGCCAGTTGCAGTTGGCCACCGGCACTGAGCTCACGAAGGGTGAAATCACTCACCCCCTCGTCCCGCACCCGGCGCTCGAAAGCCCCGCGTTCGGCACCGCTTACCCGCTCAGCAAACGAGTACGCCTGAGTCCGGTGCAACAGCGGTTGGGTGTAGCCGTCGAATTCCGCTCGGGACACCGACTCGGAATTGACGAAGAACCGGCGCAGGCCATCGAGGCGCTGTTCCTGATCTTCGAAACGTTCTTCGATACGGCTGTAACGTTCACTGGCCAGCAGTTGGAAACGTTGCCGCAATTGATGATGAAAAAGATTCAGCGTCGACCAGGTGAGTAACCCCGTGAGAATCCCGCCGACGAGCAATACCAGGAGCGCGACCAGCCAGGCCGAAACGTCTTCGCTGATGAAACCCAGGATCTTCGGGCGCACGGCGTGCAACGACATAAGCGCAACTCAAAACGCCAGGTGCGGGAAGCCCTTTGGCCATGCGTTGAGTTATAGCTATTAGCCACTAATTTGACCAGCACCGTAACTGTAACTGTAGGAGCGAGCTTGCTCGCGATGGGCGATAACGATAACGCGTGCCTTCTGAATACACGCGGTGCTCTCGAGTCCATCGCGAGCGAACTCGCTCCTACAGTGCTAACCGTCAACGCGCCATGATTTTCCAGGCGCGGTGTATCTTGCCGTTACGGGAAAAGTCCGGGTCGATGGTCTGTGCGGTGATTTCCTCGACCGCGTAACGCTCGGCGAGGTTTGGCTCCAGCTCGAACTTGCGGAAGTTGTTGGAGAAGTACAACACCCCACCCGGTGCCAGACGCGCCATCGCCAGGTCGATCAATTGCACCTGGTCACGCTGCACGTCGAAGATCCCTTCCATGCGCTTGGAGTTGGAGAACGTCGGCGGGTCGATGAAAATCAGGTCGTACTCTTCACGGCAGGCGTCGAGCCAGACCATCACATCGCCCTGCTCCAGACGGTTCTTGTCCGAGAAACCGTTCAGCGACAGGTTGCGACGCGCCCAGTCCAGATAGGTTTTCGACAAGTCGACACTGGTGGTGCTGCGCGCACCGCCCTTGGCCGCGTGAACACTGGCGGTCGCGGTGTAGCAGTACAAATTGAGGAAGCGTTTGCCGGCCGCCTCTTTCTGAATCCGCATGCGCATCGGCCGGTGATCGAGGAACAGCCCGGTATCGAGGTAGTCGGTGAGGTTCACCAGCAGCTTCACGCCGCCTTCGTTCACCTCGACGAATTTGCCCTGTGCAGCCTGGCGCTCGTACTGTTTGGTGCCGCTCTGCCGTTCGCGACGCTTGACCACCACACGGCTCTTGTCGATGTTCAACGCCTGCGGAATGGCTGCCAGGGCATCGAACATGCGTGCCGAGGCCTTTTCCGGATCGATGGATTTCGGCGCGGCATATTCCTGGACGTGGACCCAGTCGTGATACAAGTCGATGGCCATGGAGTATTCAGGCATGTCGGCGTCATACACGCGATAGCAGTCGATGCCTTCACGTTTGACCCATTTGCCCAACGCCTTCAGGTTTTTTTGCAGACGGTTGGCAAACATCTGCCCGCCTTCGCTCAAGCGCGGTTGCTCGATCACCACCGGGGCCGGTTTGATCGGGTTGCCGTTCTTGTTGTACTTCTCGTATTTGCCCGGCGCCACATCGTTCTCGACGACGTCGACTTCAGCTTGAGCTTGCTCACGCTCGACCTGACGTTGTTCCGGGGTGCGACGTTCGCCGGTGACGAACTGATCCGGAGTGACCTTGATCAGCAGCAATTTGCACGGCAAGGCACCGTTCCAGAACGAATACTGTTTGTGGCTGCGGATGCCCATGCGCTTGCCCAGGTCCGGGGCGCCTGTGAAGACAGCGGCTTCCCAGTTCAGGCAGGCCTGACGCAGACGCTCACCGAGGTTCTGGTAGAGGTAGAGCAGGCTCGCTTCGTCGCCCAGACGCTCGCCGTAGGGCGGGTTGCAGATCACCAGGCCTTTCTGGTTCTGGTCCGGACGTGGTTCGAACGTCCCGACTTCGCCCTGGTAGATCTTGATCCACTCGCTCAGGCCGGCACGTTCAACGTTGTTACGGCCCGGTTGAATCAGGCGCGGGTCAGCTTCGTAACCGCGAATCCACAGCGGTGGCTTGGCCAGGCCGGCAGCGGCGCGTTCGGTGGCTTCTTCATGGAGCTTTTTCCACAGCGCCGGCACGTGGCCAAGCCAGGCAGTAAAGCCCCATTGCTCACGGCGCAGGTTCGGCGCCATATCGGCGGCGATCATCGCCGCTTCGACGAGGAACGTACCCACACCGCACATTGGGTCAGCCAGCGCGCCGCCATCGGCCGCAATACGCGGCCAGCCGGAACGGATCAGGATGGCCGCCGCGAGGTTTTCCTTCAGCGGCGCCGCGCCCTGCTGCAGGCGATAACCGCGCTGGTGCAGGCTATGGCCTGAGAGGTCGAGGGAGAGAATCGCTTCGCCACGGTCCAGACGCAGGTGAATGCGCAGGTCCGGGTTGAGTTTGTCGATCGACGGACGGTCGCCCTGCGGCGTGCGCAGTTTATCGACGATCGCGTCTTTGACTTTCAAGGCGCCGAAATGGGTGTTGTCGATGCCCGAGCCGTGACCGCTGAACTCGACGGCCAGGGTGCCGTCATTGAGCATGTGGTCTTGCCACTCGATATCGAGCACGCCGTGGTACAGGTCTTCGGCGTCCTTCATCGGGAAACGCTTGAGCACCAGCAGCACCCGGTTCGCCAGACGCGACCACAGGCACAGGCGATAAGCGGTTTCCATGGTAGCCATGCCGCGCACGGCAGAGGTGTGTTCACGCGCTTCTTCAAGGCCAAGCCCGACGGCTTCCTCGATGAGCAGGCCTTCAAGGCCTTTGGGGCATGTGAGGAAGAGTTCGAAACGATCGGACATGGGAATTCCAGAACCTTTAGCTGAGTGAACGGGCAACGCATTGCCGGTCCGGTTTTCAATCAGGCGCTTTTCTCGAAGAGCGCCCGCGTGGCACGAAGGTGTGCCGTTCCACCCCTGCTGCTCGGGTTAAATGAGCTTAGATGCAAGGACAGATAAAAAAGTTGATGCAACAAAATGTCACAAGTCGACCCTTCGTCGAATAGTCCCCCGGCACTACAGGGCCAACCCCACTGAAGGAATAGCCCCGCCAGCCAGCGGGGGGCCGATCATACCGGGGTTTGGTCAATAAATATGCGACAAACATCGCGTTACTTATGGCCATACCACCTAAATGGTTACGTTCTTATGACAAAACGATCATTCCCTCGATGTGACGCATTGGTTAGAACTCAATACAGGTTGGCGCCGCAATGACGCCAACACCTTGGCTCGCGACGCCGGCAGCGAGCCGCCAACGGCAGAATTTTTCTGCCAGACCTCGATTGAGGTCGACGCGATAAATACAGTCAACAAGTGAGGGCAACACCCTATGAGAAGACTTAAGCGTGATCCGTTGGAAAGAGCATTTTTGCGCGGATATCAATATGGCGTTGGTGGCAAATCCCGTGAGCTTTGCCCATTTACTCTACCGTCGGTACGCCAAGCCTGGATCAATGGCTGGCGAGAAGGACGCGGCGACAACTGGGACGGTATGACCGGCACTGCGGGAATCCATAGACTCAACGAACTTCACGCCGTCGGCTAATTACAGGGCTTATTCACTCCGACACGACAATCTGATGACTGAATGAATTAACCACGCACGTCCCATCCGGACGGCGGGCTCCGGCCCAGGGGCTCCTTCAAGGAGCCCTTTTTTATGCCCGCTTTTCGCCGAAACACAATTCCTGTAGCAGCTGCCGAGCCTGCGAGGCTGCGTTATTCCTGTAGCAGCTGCCGAGCCTGCGAGGCTGCGTTCGGCGGCGAAGCCGTCGTAAACCTTGCATGTAAGGTGTATCTGCAAGACCGCGGTGTCTGATTTTACGACTGCTGCGCAGCCGAACGCAGCCTCGCGAGCTCGGCAGCTGCTACACAATCAGCGCAGGGCGGCGATGGCATCCACGGATTCACGAATCAACGCCGGGCCTTTGTAGATGAAACCGGAATAGAGCTGCACCAGGCTCGCACCGGCAGCGATTTTCTCAGCCGCGTGCTTGCCTTCGGTGATGCCGCCCACGGCGATGATGGGCAAACGACCGGCCAACTCCGAGGCCAGCACCTTAACGGTGTGGGTGCTCTTGTCACGAACCGGAGCGCCGGACAGACCGCCCGCTTCATCACCGTGCTCCATGCCTTCGACGCCGACACGGCTGAGGGTGGTGTTGGTGGCAATCACCGCGTCCATGCCGGTTTCGATCAGCGCGTGTGCGACCTGAGCGGTTTCTTCGTCGGTCATGTCCGGTGCGATCTTGATCGCCAGCGGGACATGTTTGCCATGACGCAGCGCCAGTTCCGCCCGACGTGTGGCCAGGTCGGCGAGCAACTGCTTCAACGAATCACCAAATTGCAGGCTGCGCAGGCCCGGGGTATTCGGCGAACTGACGTTGACCGTCACGTAGCTGGCGTGGGCGTAAACCTTGTCCAGGCAGATCAGGTAGTCGTCGACCGCACGCTCAACCGGCGTATCGAAATTCTTGCCGATGTTGATGCCCAGCACGCCCTTGTACTTGGCCGCTGCCACGCGGGCCAGCAGGTGATCGACGCCGAGGTTGTTGAAGCCCATGCGGTTGATGATCGCTTCGGCTTCCGGCAGTCGGAAAATCCGTGGTTTCGGGTTACCTGGCTGCGGGCGTGGGGTGATGGTGCCGATTTCGACGAAACCAAAACCCAGTTGGGCAAAACCGTCGATGGCCGCGCCATTCTTGTCCAGGCCGGCCGCGAGACCCACCGGGTTCGGGAAGTCCAGGCCCATGACGCTCACCGGCATTTTCGCCGGGGCCTTGCACAGCAAGCCGTTGAGGCCCAAACGCCCGCCCGCGCCGATCAGGTCCAGGGACAGATCATGGGAGGTTTCCGGGGAAAGTTTGAACAACAGCTGACGGGCCAGGGTGTACATGGGCGGGTTTGACTCTGGGCTACGAAAAGTGGCGGCGATTATAGCCGGGGTTCACAGAGACAGGCGACCTCTTTGCCTTGGCTCAAGGCACCGCAGTCTCCTTCAGCTCGTAGAGGTTATCGGTGCGCTTGGCACTGCCAAAAACCAGTGGAAAGTAAATAATCATCGCCATCAGGGCCAGGCACCCGCTCATGACATGGCCCTGATAACCTTCTTCGATCTCGGAACTACTCAACAAAGATGCTACCGCGCCCATCACCAAACCGAAGGCGTGCCCCGCCGAGAGACGCAACGCCCCGATATTGAGTAGTGCATCCGCCAACTGTGTTCGAGTCGGTCGCTGAACACTGGCGCGCACTTCCAAAACCACTTGCTGCAACGCTTCCGGGTCAGAAAATACCGAGTCCATCCCCGGGTTGGGAGATAGCATGTGCAAACTCTTGCAAAAAATGGCGACGAGGTCGTCCACGACAACGCCAAAGCCATTCAATAGCCCCTGGATTGCGTCAGCGCCCAGACTGTAACCCAGTTCTGCAGCTGCTCGGGCCGCGCCGCTCAACGGTGCCAGCTGCCCCAGCTCCGCCAGTAAAAACTGAGCCACACCATAGGCAGCGGTCGCGACTCCGGTGGTCGCGGCGGTGGCGGGATTCGCGTTGTCATGCAATGGAATGAAGACGTTGGCCAAGCCTCTGGCCAGCGTATAAATCGACCCGCCGACCACCGCCGACAGTAACCTTTCAGACGCGCCAGTGAGATGCGCCGCAATCAGTGACCCCATCGTAATGCTGGCCATGCAAACACGCCCCAGACGTGACGCTAAATTAGCGGTCCCGTCACACTCATTTCGAATGGCCCCTACCAAGGTTAGCGCCGGGCCGATCATTGATATCGCGACCACTGCCCATGCACGGGAGGCCTCAGGTGAATCGCCTTCGCGCAGAGCGTGCTCGACGTTGTAAGCGACGATCTGGCGCAGCACCACCGTCAACGCGACGATCAACCCCGTACGTCCGGCGATATTCAGCAGGTTGAGCCCAGGCCCTTTGGCACCCTCAAGCCAATCCATGCCCGCCTGGAGCAGGGTGTGCATCCGGCTTTCACGGGTTTGCTCGGTATCTGCTGCATTCAACTCGGTGACCCACGCCTTTGAAACGCCGGCGCAGGTGTTCGACGAATACAAGTTACTGACCCGCGGCCGTGATCTGGACTTGTCCGGCCTCAGTCATGACCTGATTGACCTCCTAGGCCCCCAGCAATGGCCGTTCCCCGAGGGCGCGAGCGAAGGGACGGCGCGACTGTACCTGGACGGGGTTTTCCCGACGGCCAGCGGTCGAGCGCAGTTCGTTGCCGACCCGTATCGTGCGGCCAAGGAACAACGTGATGCCCGTTTTCCACTGACCCTGATCACTGGCCGCCTGCGTGATCAATGGCATGGCATGAGCCGCACCGGCACCGCCGCGCAGCTTTTCGGCCACGTCAGTGAAGCCGTGTTGAGCCTGCACCCGGATGAACTGCGCAGGCACCGGCTGCAATCGGGCGACCTTGTCAGCCTGAAAAGTCGTCGCGGCGCAGTGATTGTCGCGGTGGGCAGCGACGATGATGTGCGCCCTGGCCAGGCATTTCTGCCCATGCATTGGGGCGACCGCTTCCTCAAGGGCGGCGTTAATGCGATCACCCAACCGGCGTTCGATCCCTTGTCGAAACAACCGGAACTCAAGCACAGCGGTGTGCGCCTGGAGCCCGTGCACCTCCCCTGGCATCTGTTCGCCCTGGTCGAGGGCAATGTCCAACAGCATTTTGAGACGCTACGACCGCTTTGTGAGGCGTTTTCCTACGTAAGCCTCAGCCTGACAGGTCGGGAGCGCCCCGCGCTGCTTATACGCGCTGCCAGCGCCTCAGCGCCGGAGACCGAACTGTTGTGCGAGATCGATCATTGCCTGGGACTCAACGAAGGCCCTGTATTGGCTTACGACGACCCACGGCGTTCCATCGGCAAACGGGTACGCATCGAAAGCGGTCGAATCACCGCGATTCGCCTGGCCGGCGAAACCGTCGCCCAACACTGGTTGCAGAACCTGTGGATGGAAGGTCGCGCCGACGAACAACTGCGGCGCTGGCTGCTCGCACCGCTGAGCGCGCCACCGGGCAACATCGATACGCCGGTCGCCGGCAACAAAACCTTGTGTAACTGCAAGAACGTCAGCCAAACCGCAGTGTGCGCCGGCATCAGCCGTGGCCTGGACTTGCAGGGTTTGAAACAAGAATTGGGTTGCGGCACGCAATGCGGCTCCTGCGTCCCGGAAATCAAACGGTTGCTGGCTGCCACCGCGCAGCCCATCGCCGTCATCGCATGAGGAAAAGACCATGAGTGCAAAAGTCTGGCTGGTAGGTGCGGGGCCTGGGGATCCGGAATTACTGACGCTCAAGGCAGTACGGGCGTTGAGGGCAGCGGATGTGGTGCTGATCGATGATCTGGTGAATGACGCGGTGCTGGAGCATTGCACTCAGGCGCGAATCATTGCCGTGGGCAAGCGCGGGGGCTGTCGCTCCACGCCTCAGGCATTCATTCATCGCCTGATGCTGCGCTATGCCCGTCACGGTAAATGCGTTGTGCGACTCAAGGGCGGCGACCCGTGCATTTTTGGCCGAGGGGGTGAAGAGGCGCAGTGGTTGCGCGAGCGCGGGATCGACGTCGAACTGGTCAATGGCATCACCGCCGGACTGGCTGGCGCGACGCAATGCGATATTCCGCTGACCTTGCGGGGGGTGGCACGCGGCGTGACGCTGGTGACCGCCCACACTCAGGACGACAGCAGCCTGAACTGGCGAGCCCTGGCTCAAGGTGGCACGACGCTGGTGGTGTATATGGGAGTGGCCAGACTGAGCGAGATTCGCGAGCAACTGCTGGCCGGTGGGATGGCGGCAGATACGCCCGTGGCGATGATTGAAAACGCTTCACTGCCACATCAGCGCGAATGTCGGAGTGACCTGACAGGCATGGAAGAAGATGCCTGTAGCTTCGAACTCAAGAGCCCGGCCATTTTGGTCATCGGAGCTGTTGCGGCCGGTGATGCAACGAATTGTAGGAGCGAGCTTGCTCGCGATGAACCTGAGGACGCCACGGCATGTCAGGCATAAAGCGTTTTCGTTGACGACCTTCGCGAGCAGGCTCGCTCCCACAACCCAAATCGCAGACAAAGAAAAGCCCGGCCTAAGCCGGGCTTTTCTCGGAGCTGCGAGCTAATTAGTTAGCTTGAGCTTCAACCTTCGCTTCTACGCGACGGTTAGCAGCGCGACCAGCTTCAGTGCTGTTGTCAGCAATTGGGCGGGTTTTGCCGTAGCCAACAGACTGAACGCGGGAAGGCGAAACACCGTACTGGTTGGTCAGAACCTGCTTAACGGCGTTAGCGCGACGCTCGGACAGTTTCTGGTTGTAAGCGTCAGGACCGACGGAGTCAGTGTGACCTTCAACAGTAGTGTTGGTGGCTGGGTACTGCTTCATGAAGTCAGCGAGGTTTTTGATGTCGCCGTAGCTGTTAGGCTTGACGACCGACTTGTTGAAGTCGAACTTCACGTCCAGCTCAACACGAACAACTTCAGCAACTGGAGCTTCTGCAACTGGCTCTGGAGCCGGTGCTGGAACTGGAGCTGGGGCAACAGGCTTGTTGCCGCCACCGAAGTTCACACCCAGACCCACGGACGGGATGTAGTCCCAACGGCCGTTGTCCAGCTTGTAGTCAGCTTCTACGCCAGCACGGGCGAAGAAGTTTTCGAGGAAGTAGTACTTAACGCCAGCGCCAGCAGTCAGGAAAGTCGACTGATCGCGACCAGTGTGGCCGTCATCGGCTACGTTGGTCATGCTGCCGTGCTTAACGCCACCCTGAACGTAAGGACGCAGAGCGTCGCCAGCGTTGTTGAAGTGGTACTGAGCGTTCAGACCAAACTGGTCGCCACGGATTTTCTGATCGCCAGTGTTGTTGTCCGAACGGGTGTAGTCTAACTCGTTGTAGGTAGCGTTCAACGACACGTCGTCGGTCAAGAAGTAACCGATGGAGGCGCCAGGAGTGTAGCCGTTTTCAACGTCATTAATGCTGTCGTTGTACTTTTTCCCGTAGTTGAGCTCGCCTTCAACTGCGCCTTGGCCTTGTGCCAATGCGCCGAAAGAAGTAGCGGCAATAAGAGTACCAATGGCCAAGCCCAAGGTGTTTTTCAGTTTCATCCGTTAAATCCCCATCTGGTGATTGTAAAGCAGTCCCTCAAACAGGGACAACTCGGCGGCAAGTCTATCAGAACTTGCCTACACGTAAGAGATATTTGCGCCGAACTAAGTTTCGGCAATGCCTGCAAATTTCTCACGCAATTTGTCTAGAGCGCGTTTGTACCGCATTTTTGTTGCACTCAAGCCCATGTGCATGATGTCTGCGATCTCCTGAAATTCCAGCTCTGCGACAAATCGTAGCACCAGAATTTCGCGGTCAATCGGGTTCACATACACCAGCCAGCGATCAAGTCCACCTTTCTCCTCGGGTTTCGGCGCCTTTTCTTCGGACGCTTCCTCAAGGGGGTCAAGACTCAAAGCGTCCATCAAGCGACGCTTTCGCCGTTCCTTCCGATACTGTGTGATGCATTCGTTGTAGGTGATGCTGTACAACCACGTTTTGAACTTCGATTTGCCCTCGAAATTCTTCAGGCCGTACAACACCTTCAACATCACTTCCTGACAGACATCGTCTGCGTCGCGATCGTTCCCAAGATATCGTGCACAGACGTTAAATAATGTTCGCTGGTAACGCCGCATCAGTTCTTCATAGGCGCGCGTCACATGAAACAGCTCGGAATGCGAGCGCGCGACCAGCTCCTCATCAGAGAGCTCGCGGGGGTCGTAGCGCGTGGAGAGCGATTGAGCTTTATTCAAAACAAGTCGGGCCGACAGTCAGGTCAATGTCCGCCGCAGCCCATTCAGGGCATTTTGCGGCGGCATACATTAGCAGGGTTTGCCGGGTTAGCGGCTACTCACATGCTGCTCCAGGAGGATCCGATTGGAGAGAGAGACTAGCTCACCCTCGTCGGTCAGCAATGTGGTTTTAACCGTGCCGATCTCTTCGATCTGACCTTCGACCTCGCCAACACGTACTTGTTGCCCAACCTGGTACAACTCACGCACGTAAATTCCCGCAAGAATCTGGCCGGCAATGTCCCGGCTTCCCAATCCCATGGCCAATGCTACAGCCAGACCAACAGTAATCAAAACGATCACAATCACATGGTTGAGCAGGTCAGTCTTGACCTCCAACTGACTGATTGCAACCGAAATGCTGATGATGATGACCAGGCCCTGAGCAATTCGCCCCAGGCCAGCAGCGTAATCCAGCCCTACTCCCTCGGCTGCACCGCGCACCAGTCCATTGGCCAGCTGTGCGAGCAAAACACCTACCAACAGCACCAGCGCGGCACCGAATACCTTCGGCAAATACAACGCAAGCATGTCAAGCGTAGCTGATACTCGCTCAAGTCCAAGAGATTCCGCAGCAGAAACCAAAAATATTAGCAGAACGAACCAATAGACGATCTTGCCGATCAGTGTCGAGATCGGCACTTGAAGGCCGGCACGGGACAGCAACTTGGTCAGACCGGTGCCGCCCATCAGGCGATCAAGGCCCAGTTTGGCGAGTAACTTGGACAGCAAGGTGTCCAGCAGCTTGGCTACGACGAACCCCAGCAACAGCACGACCAGCGCACCAAACAGGTTCGGAATGAAGTTCGCAACCTTGGTCCATAACGCAGTCATTGCAGTGACGAGGCTCTGTGTCCAGAGATCAAGTTCCATATTCAATCAGCCTTATCAGCAGTGCGAACAGTAGGTTTACGGTGACGGGAAACCGGCAAGACATGGGCCGATCCGTTATTCAGGGCGATCATCAACGCGGGCAACCAGCGGCCCAGCAGGCTGAACAAATCGCCGGCGCCGACCTGGCGGTTGGCGGTTTTCAGTACACGCCCCAGGCACGCATCGTCGTCCCGGGTGGACGCTGATGCATTGAGCATGTCACGCAAAGACTGTTCAAACGGATCGTGCATACGCACCTCTCGTGATGTCTGTGAAAGACGCGGCCAAATTTGCCCGGGTCACATGATTCACCCTCAGACCCAGCGCAAACGTCGGAATAACCACCACTGCGCCAGTGCCACCGAGACCATCATCAGGCAGGCAAT
This sequence comes from Pseudomonas sp. ASL7, assembly GCF_056680375.1. NCBI lineage: Bacteria > Pseudomonadati > Pseudomonadota > Gammaproteobacteria > Pseudomonadales > Pseudomonadaceae > Pseudomonas > Pseudomonas sp. ASL7. The sequence continues at coordinate 2,965,895 of NZ_CM155279.1, forward strand.
CAAGAAGCCATAAGGGTTCCCGGAGAACGGAATGCCGCCGACGTTAATACCCAGCAAACCGGTCAGGAAACTCATCGGCAAAAAGATTCCGGTGATGATCCCGAAGCGGTACATCGTGCGGTTCATACGCACGCTCAATCGCCGGTCTTCGGTCTCAAGGACCAACCCCACCCGCTCCCGGGTCAATTCCAGCTCCTCAAGATACCGAGTCAGGCTGTTGTTCAATTCGTTCCAGTAATCACCGTCGTCCTCAACGAACCACGGCAGTTTTATCCGCGTCAGCTGACCGAAAATATCCCGTTGCGGCGCGAGAAACCGCTTCAATCCAGCAGCCCTGCGACGGATCTGCAAAACAGCCCCATGCTCGGGTGTATACCGTTCGTCGGCATCCAGCTTTTCTTCTTCCTCATCGACCACTTCCGAGAGGCAACTGATCAGATCCTGCACCTTATTGGTGAGGTTCTGCGCCATATAAAGAATGAGCTCGGACGCTGTTTTCGGGCCTTTGCCTTCACCGAGCTGCACCAGCAACTCATCGGTGGCGCGCAATGGACGCAGACGCAGGGAAATAACCCGCTGCGCCGAGGCGAAAATCCGCACCGATACCATGTCTTCCGGTTCTGCACCCGGGTTCAGGTTGATCCCGCGCAAAAATAGCAGCAGTTCGCTGTCCGAAAGCTGTAGAAGACGCGGCCGGGTGTTCTCTTCGAGCAGCAGGTCACAACTGAATTCACTCAGACCGCTGGATTTTCGCAGCCAGGTCTGTGTTTGCGGGTGACTGCGATCCCAGTGCAGCCACAGGCTTTCATGCGCCTGCAGCTGCAAATCATCGAGTTCAGTCCGGGCTATCGAACGCGCACCGCCTTTACCGTCCAGCACCAGGGCATGTACCAGCCCCCACTGCGCGTTTTCTTCCTCGAACATCCTCACCCCGTTTTTGCCACGAAAATTCGCATCGACGCTTTATTCAGGCATCTTCAGCGGGCTTGGCGCGATGATCACGCCGTTGTTGTCCGCATAAATGTAATGGCCCGGCTGGAAGGTCACGCCCGCAAATGTCACCGCAACGTTCAGATCACCGATACCGCGCTTGTCGGTTTTCATCGGATGGCTGGCCAGGGCCTGCACACCGAGATCGGTTTGTGCAATGACGTCGACGTCGCGGATGCAACCATAGATCAACAGCCCTTCCCAGCCGTTTTTAGCGGCTTTCTCGGCCAGCATGTCGCCGAGCAACGCCCGGCGCAGGGACCCGCCACCGTCGACGACCAACACTTTGCCATTCCCCTTGAGCTCGACCTGGTCCTTGACCAGCGAGTTGTCTTCGAAACACTTGATGGTCACGATTTCGCCGCCGAAGGAATCACGACCGCCAAAATTGCTGAACATCGGTTCCAGCACCTGCACCAGTTCCGGATAGGCATCGCATAGGTCAGGCGTGAGGTAATGGTTCATCGAGAAACTCCTGTAAAGAGGAAGACAATCGAGGATGTCGCAAAGTGACCGAAAAAGCGCAACGCGTCATATCTTATCCGCAAGCCGATCAGAGCGAAATGCCCTTGATAGAGCGCCAGGCTCAGATTGCTGTGGCCAAATCCGGTTTATCACCGAGCAATGGCGTCTGCTGATCCGCCAGCCAGCGGGCCACCAGCGGCCAGACTTCGGCCTGTGCAGCTTTGCTGACAAGCATTTCCACATGACCAAAATTGTCGCCAAAACCCTGCTCGCGGCCCAGGTTGATGAATTGCTTGTGCTCGGAACCGATCTGATCGAACAGCTTGCGACAGGCCCAGGTCGGGTCCTGATGATCGCTCGCTGCGCTGACAGCCAGTATCGGCAACTTGACCTCGGCCAGCCCGGCCCACCAATCCTTGTCGGCATCGCCAAAGCGTCCGAACAAGCCATACCAGCGCATGCTTTCCAGGGCCAGGCCAATCGGCTCGTCCTCCGGACCGCGCTTGAGCCGTGAACCGGACAGCTGGGCAAAACGTTTGAGAATGAAGCGCCCGCTCCACTCCACCGGCGGAATTTTCAACGGCCAGTAGGTGCGGCTGACTTGCGTACCGAAGAACGCCGCGGACGCCACGACCGGCTCGCCGATGTACTCACCACCCAACGCCGCCGCCAGGGTAATACCGCCCAGCGAGTGACCGATCCAGTGCGGGACCTGGCCACTTTGCTCACGCACGAATGCACCAATGGCCGGCAGATCATAACGAGCGTAGTCGGCAACGCGGTTCTTGCGGTAAGTCTGGTTGCGCTGGGACAGGCCATGACCGCGCATTTCCGGGATCCACACATCGAATCCCAAACGAGTCAGATAAGCCCCCAGGCCCAGGCCTTTGGGCGAAAACCAGAACCTACGATTGGAAAAGCTGCCGTGCAACAGGATCACCGGCACGCCACGCACGGCAGGCTCGTCAGCCATGCCCAGGCGGGTCACGGCCAGTTCCACCGTGCCGTCAGGGCTGTTGCCGGGTTTCAAACGGTAAACGTCTTCGCTCAGATCGCCGCGCCGTTCAGCGCTGATCAGGGCGACAGGAAATAGGTTGCTGCTGCTTTGCATAATGCTCTTGCACAAAAAAGGGCGGCTTCCGGAGGAGCCCGCCCTACTTGAATCTCAAAACAGGCCGCTTACCGTGGGAGCGAGCCTGCTCGCGATGGACGCCGGAACAACGCGTTTATCCAGCAAACGCGCGTTATCGTTTACGACCATCGCGAGCAGGCTCGCTCCCACAGTGAGCGGCCCGTTCATACCATCAAGCCGAGGCTTGACCTTCAGCCAGGAAGAACCAGGTTTCCAGTACGGAATCGGGGTTCAGCGAAACACTTTCAATGCCCTGCTCCATCAGCCATTTGGCCAGGTCCGGGTGGTCCGAAGGACCCTGACCGCAAATGCCGATGTACTTGCCAGCCTTGTTGCACGCGGCAATGGCGTTCGCCAGCAGCTTCTTGACCGCCGGATTACGCTCGTCGAACAGGTGAGCGATGATCCCGGAGTCACGGTCCAGGCCCAGCGTCAGCTGAGTCAGGTCGTTGGAGCCGATAGAGAAACCGTCGAAGAACTCGAGGAATTCCTCAGCCAGAATCGCGTTGGACGGCAATTCGCACATCATGATGATGCGCAGACCGTTTTCGCCGCGAGCCAGACCGTTTTCGGCCAGTAGATCGATCACCTGGCTGGCTTCGCCCAAGGTACGGACGAATGGCACCATGATTTCGACGTTGGTCAGGCCCATCTCGTTGCGCACACGCTTGAGGGCGCGGCACTCGAGTTCGAAGCAGTCACGGAACGATTCGCTGATGTAACGCGAAGCGCCACGGAAGCCCAGCATCGGGTTTTCTTCTTCCGGCTCGTACAGTTTGCCGCCGATCAGGTTGGCGTATTCGTTGGACTTGAAGTCCGACAGACGCACGATGACCTTTTTCGGCGTGAACGCTGCTGCCAGGGTGCTGATACCTTCCACCAGTTTGTCGACATAGAAGCCGACCGGATCGTCGTAACCGGCGATGCGCTTGTCGACGCTTTCCTTGATGTCCTGCGGCAGACCGTCGTAGTTCAACAGCGCTTTCGGGTGCACACCGATCATGCGGTTGATGATGAACTCCAGGCGGGCCAGGCCCACACCGGCGTTCGGCAGTTGTGCGAAGTCGAAGGCACGGTCCGGGTTGCCGACGTTCATCATGATCTTGAACGGCAGATCCGGCATGGCATCGACGGAGTTTTTCTTGATATCGAAGCCCAGTTCGCCTTCGAAGATGTAACCGGTGTCGCCTTCAGCGCAGGAAACAGTCACGCCCTGGCCATCTTTCAACAATTGGGTGGCGTTGCCGCAACCGACCACGGCCGGGATGCCCAGCTCGCGAGCGATGATCGCGGCGTGGCAGGTACGACCGCCCCGGTTGGTGACGATGGCGCTGGCGCGCTTCATCACCGGCTCCCAGTCCGGGTCGGTCATGTCGGACACCAGAACGTCGCCTGGCTGGACTTTGTCCATCTCGGACACGTCCTTGATGATCCGCACTTTGCCGGCGCCGATGCGCTGGCCGATGGCACGACCTTCTACCAGCACAGTGCCGGTTTCTTTCAACAGGTAACGTTCCATCACGTTGGCCTGAGTGCGGCTCTTCACGGTTTCAGGACGCGCCTGAACGATGTAGAGCTTGCCGTCGTCGCCGTCTTTGGCCCATTCGATGTCCATCGGGCACTTGTAGTGCTTTTCAATGATCATCGCTTGCTTGGCCAGTTCGCTGACTTCTGCGTCGCTCAGGCAGAAGCGTGCACGATCGGCCTTGTCGACATCAATGGTCTTGACCGACTTGCCGGCCGTGGCGACTTCGCCGTAGATCATCTTGATGGCTTTGCTGCCCAGGTTGCGGCGCAAGATGGCCGGGCGGCCAGCGGCCAGCGTGCCTTTGTGGACGTAGAACTCATCCGGGTTCACCGCGCCTTGTACGACGGTTTCACCCAGGCCGTAGGCGCCGGTGATGAACACCACGTCACGGAAGCCCGATTCGGTATCGAGGGTGAACATCACACCGGCGGTGCCGGTTTCGGAGCGGACCATGCGCTGCACGCCGGCCGACAGGGCAACCAGCTTGTGGTCGAAGCCCTGGTGCACGCGGTAGGAAATCGCGCGGTCGTTGAACAGCGACGCGAATACTTCTTTGGCGGCGCGAATGACGTTTTCGACACCACGAATGTTCAGGAAGGTTTCCTGCTGACCGGCGAAGGACGCGTCCGGCAAGTCTTCGGCTGTCGCGGAAGAGCGCACGGCCACGGCCATGTCAGGGTTGCCGGCCGACAGCGTGGCGAACGCGGTGCGGATCTCGGCGTTGAGCTTCTCGGGGAACTCGGCTTCCATGATCCATTTACGGATCTGGGCACCGGTCTTGGCAAGGGCGTTGACGTCGTCGACGTCCAGGGCATCCAGGGCGGCGTGGATCTGATCGTTCAGGCCGCTCAGTTCCAGAAAATCACGATAAGCCTGAGCTGTCGTGGCAAAGCCACCGGGCACCGATACACCGGCACCTGCAAGGTTACTGATCATCTCGCCCAGGGATGCGTTCTTGCCCCCCACATGCTCTACATCATGGACGCCGAGCTTATCGAGGGAAACTACGTACTCTACCAAGGTGATCTCTCCACTAACTGTGTTGGAAAAGCTCAGAAGCCGGCTGCTCAAGAGAGCGTTTGCCAGCTGTATGGCCTGGACCTGGAAAATAAGTGAGAATGCGGGCCATTGGCGGCCGGCAAATCGCGCCTATCATATCCAAGATTCGTCACTAGCTTAAGGCCCAAGGTGCAAATGAAACGATCTGCTTTCTTTATCTCCGATGGTACGGGCATTACAGCCGAAACCCTGGGTCAAAGCCTCCTGGCGCAGTTCGAAAACATTACCTTCAGCAAATTCACGCGACCGTACATCGACAACGCGGATAAAGCGCGGGCCATGGTACAACAAATCAACAAAGCCGCCGAAGCCGACGGCTTTCGGCCGATTATTTTTGACACCATCGTCAATCAGGATATTCGTGAGATTCTCGCGACCTCCAATGGTTTCATGATCGACATTTTCTCGACCTTCCTGGCCCCTCTCGAACAGGAACTGACCGAGCATTCTTCCTACACCGTGGGCAAGTCTCACTCCATTGGCAGCAACTCCAATTACATGGAGCGGATCGAGGCGGTGAACTTCGCCCTCGACAACGACGATGGCGCGCGCACGCACTATTACGACAAGGCCGACCTGATCCTGGTAGGCGTGTCCCGTTGTGGCAAAACCCCGACCTGCCTGTACATGGCCATGCAATTCGGCATCCGTGCGGCCAACTACCCGCTGACCGAAGACGACATGGAGCGCCTGCAACTGCCCGCTACCCTGCGCGCCCACCAACACAAGCTGTTCGGGCTGACCATCGACCCGGATCGCCTCACCGCGATCCGCAACGAGCGCAAGCCTAACAGCCGCTATTCGAGCTACGCCCAGTGCGAGTTTGAAGTGCGCGAGGTGGAGAACCTGTTCCGCCGCGAGAACATCCCGCACATCAACTCTACCCATTTTTCGGTGGAAGAGATTTCGGCGAAGATTCTGGTGGAGAAAGGGGTGGAGCGGCGGTTCAAGTAATTCTGCGGCGCCTGTTACACCGCTATCGCGAGCAAGCTCGCTCCCACATTTGATCTGTGTCGGATGCAAATTTTGCAACCACCGGAGATCTCCTGTGGGAGCGAGCTTGCTCGCGATGAACGATTACACAGTCTCTGTTAATGCCAACGCCAGCGCGTCAAACCCCTGCAGCAACAACCGATCATCCCCCGCCGTATTACACACACTCGCCCTGATGAACTGCGGCACCGCCCCCTGCCCGACCGCAAACATCTCGGCAGTCGCCACCCGATAATTATTCTCCTTGAGCTCCGCCGCAATCTGCGACGCCCGCCACGGGTCGGGCACTTCGATCCAGAAGTGCGGACTGTAAGGATGAGTTTTGTACGCCAAGCCCTCCAGCAGTCCAGCAACCAAGGCCTTGCGCCGACCGATCTCGACCGTCTGCCGGCGCAACAACTGCTCCGCCGTACCATTTTCAATCCACAGACTCGCCACCTCCAGCGTCAGTGGGCTAGCCATCCAGCACGTCCCGCGCACCGCCGCGCTCAAGCGTCCGATCAACGGTTGTGGCGCATGCAAGTAGCCCACCCGCAATCCCGCCGAGACTGCTTTGCTGAGGCTACCGATCAACACCGAGCGCTCCGGGGCGAAATGGCTCAAGGGTAACGGTCGTTGTTGAGCCAATGCCGCGTGGGCTTCGTCTTCGAAGATCAGCAGATTGTGCTGACGACAGACTTCAACGATCGCCTCCCGCCTTGGGACGGACATCACTGCCGCCGTAGGATTCTGGATCGTTGGCGTGCAATACAGCGCTGACACGCGGTGGTTGCGACACGCCTCATCCAGGGCGTCCGGTATCAGCCCTTGCGCATCCATTGCGACGCCGATGAGCTTGATCCCGAGCAGGCGCGCGACGCTGATCAACCCCGGATAAGTCAGGTGCTCCGTGACTAACGCATCACCCGTCTTCAGCAGCCCCAACAAGGCACACAACAGGCCGTGCTGGCCGCCGTTGACGCAGACAATCTGCTCAGGATTCGCGACAAACTCATTGTGTCGTAGCCAATGCGCGCCTGCCGCACGATGGCGTGGCAACCCAGCCTCGGCGGTGTAGCCGCCGATGCGCTGCAACGCCTCAGGATCAAGGGCCAGTGCTTGCAAGCTCTGACTCAAAAATAGCCCTTCCTCCCCGGGAATCGGTTGATTGCGGCTCATGTCAAAAAACGGCTGCGGCTCATCACTCACATTGCGAAAGCCACTGTCACGCGGCCGCTCCATCCCGCGCTGACGGACATAAGTGCCGTCTCCTACACGAGCAACGACCAATCCCACACGTTCCAGCTCGCCATAAGCGCGACTGATGGTGCCAATGGTCACGCCGAGGCTATCGGCCAACAGTCGATGGGGCGGCAACTTGCAGCCCGGCTCGATTACCCCTTCAGAGATGCCTTTCTCGACAGCGTCGGCCAGGCGTTTGTATTTCACGCCCAGACCGTTGGCGAGGCCATCACGCAGGATTGACACCATGGCAATACTTACTTTGACAGTCATTCAAGCCCCGAATAGCGTGCTTAAAACAGGTTCAATCAGGGATAGACCTTTTGTAGATGAAGGTCAATTCCAACGATAAAAGGAGCTCGATCATGTCCATCGCCATCAGTGCATCGTCAAGTCATGCAAGACCCTGCCTAACCGCAGCGATTACCAGCGTGCTGTTCTTGATCGTTTGTCTCAGCTGGGGCACGACATGGCTGGGGATCAAGATCGCGGTAGAAACGGTGCCGCCGCTCACCGCTGCCGGCCTGAGGTTCCTGATCGCTTTCCCACTCTTCCTGAGCTTTGCGCTTTTACGGGGTGAACCGTTGTTGTTCCCGAGGCAAAGTCGCTGGTTTTTTGTCTTCGTGACGCTGTCCTATTTCAGCCTGCCGTACTACTTGCTCAACTACGGGGAAATGCACGTTTCATCAGGGCTCACGGCACTGCTGTTCAGCTGCATGCCGGTGTTCATCCTGCTGTTCTGCGCACTGTTTCTGCGGGAGAAAATCTATCCTTCCCAAGTGCTCGGCATCGCCATCGGCTTCGGCAGCCTGTTCATGATTATTCGTAGCCAAGGGCTGCACCTGGACGATGCGCAATGGTTCGGGGTGCTGGCGATTTTCTGCGCGGCGGTGATGCATGCGCTGTGCTACGTGGTGACCAAAAAACATGGCAGTGCGATCAGTGTGATCACCTACAACACCCTGCCGATCGGCATCGCCGGTTTGATGCTGTTTGTCGCGGGCCTGAATGCCGAAGCGCCGGTGTTTTCTGCGATCAGCCTGCGCTCATGGAGCGCCCTGCTCTATCTGGGGCTGGTGGCGTCGGTGGGCGGGTTTATTGTCTATTTCCTGCTGCTCAAAAGGCTAAGCCCAGTCATCCTGTCATTTGTTTTCATCATTTTCCCGGTGTTCGCCGTCGTGATCGGCGCCTGGTACGAGGGGCAACCCCTGTCCCAGGAACTGATGATGTATTCGGCGATTTTGCTGACGGGGTTTGGGATCACCAAGCTACCGGTCGAAAAATGGTTGAAGGCCTGACCTCGCACCCCTGTAGGAGCGAGCTCGCTCGCGATGGTCGCTAACGATGACGCGTGGCGACTGGATGGACGCGGCGCTCTTGAGTGCATCGCGAGCAAGCTCGCTCCTACAGGAAAAACAAGTCCATGAAGCGGTTGACCGGGGTCGCTTCAAGCGCCGTCTGATCCTTGCACAATGCAAATATCTCGGCACTACGCTGGGCCGTGAAGCGAGTCGCCAGGTTGGTTTTGAATTTTTCTTCCAGCAACGGGATGCCATCGGTACGCCGACGGCGATGACCGATGGGGTACTCAACCGCCACGTTTTCGGTGCTGGAGCCGTCCTTGAAGAACACTTGCACTGCATTGGCGATGGAGCGCTTGTCCGGTTCCAGGTATTCGCGGGTATAACGCGGCTCTTCGACGATGACCATTTTGTCGCGCAGCACGTCGATGATCGGATGCGCCTCGTGGAAGTCATCTTCGTATTGCTCGGCCACCAAATTGCCGAAGGCCAGTGGTACGGCGGTCATGTACTGAATGCAGTGGTCGCGGTCGGCGGCATTGGCCAACGGGCCGACCTTGGAAATGATGCGAATCGCCGACTCGTGTGTGGTGATGACGATTTTGTCGATCTCGTGCAACCGATTTTTGACTTGCGGGTGCAGGCTTACCGCTGCTTCGCAAGCGGTTTGCGCGTGGAATTCGGCCGGAAAACTGATCTTGAACAGCACGTTTTCCATCACGTAGCTGCCGTACTTGCGGGAGAAACTGAAGGTGCGCTTGCCTTCAGGCTTGAGCGCCAGGTCGTTGTTGGTGTGGCTGAACAGCACATCGTAGAAGCCCCACTGCCTGGCGCTCAGCACGCCGGGAACGCCCATCTCGCCACGCATGGCGATGTCCGCCAGCCGCACACCGCGGCTGGACGCATCGCCGGCCGCCCAGGATTTGCGCGATCCGGCATTCGGCGCATGCCGGTAAGTACGCAGCGCCTGGCCGTCGGCGAACGCGTGGGACAACGCGGACAGCAGCTGCTCGCGATTGGCCCCCATAAGCTTGGCGGTCACGGCGGTCGAGGCGACTTTCACCAGGATCACGTGATCGAGGCCGACACGGTTGAAGGAGTTTTCCAGTGCTATGACGCCTTGAATCTCGTGGGCCATGATCATGGCTTCGAGCACGGCACGAACGGTCAGCGGCGTGTCGCCATTGGCCAGGCGTTTTTGCGACAAGTGATCGGCCACCGCGAGAATGCCGCCGAGGTTATCGGACGGATGTCCCCACTCAGCAGCGAGCCAAGTGTCGTTGTAGTCGAGCCAGCGGACGATGCAACCGATGTCCCAGGCGGCTTTGACCGGGTCGAGGCGAAAGCTGGTGCCCGGCACGCGAGCACCGAACGGGACGACGGTGCCTTCAACGATGGGGCCCAGGTGTTTGGTGCATTCGGGAAAGCGCAGGGCCAGGAGGCCGCAACCGAGGGTGTCGATCAGGCAGTTGCGGGCGGTATCCAACGCTTCTTTGGATTCGATATTGAACGTCAGGACGTAATCGGCAATGTCCTGCAGGACCGTGTCGTAGTCGGGGCGGTTGTTCAGGTCGACGTTGGCGCTCATGTTCGATTCACTCTTGAAGTGGTTCGTTGATGGGACCTCGGTACAGGTTAAATCTCAGTCGGTGACACCATTCTTAATATTGAAATGCAGTCCACTGTGGGAGCGAGCCTGCTCGCGAATAGGGAGTGTCAGTCGACATCATATTTGTCTGACACACCGTTTTCGCGAGCAGGCTCGCTCCCACATGGGTTCACTGTCGGGATTAGAACGAATCGCCCGGCACACGAACGTAGCCTTCCATCAACACCCGTGCACTGCGGCTCATGATGGCTTTGTTCACGGTCCATTCACCGTTCACCTGGCTGGCTTCTGCCCCTACACGCAACGTGCCCGACGGATGGCCGAAGCGCACAGCATTGCGGTCGATACCGCCTGCCGCGAGGTTGACCAAAGTGCCGGAAATCGCGGCGGCGGTACCGATAGCGACAGCTGCCGTGCCCATCATCGCGTGGTGCAATTTGCCCATGGACAGCGCGCGAACCAACAGGTCGACATCACCCGCCGCAATCGCCTTGCCACTGGATGCCACATAGTCGGCTGGCTTGGCAACGAACGCCACTTTCGGCGTGTGCTGACGCTTGGCCGCTTCGTCCAGGTTCGAAATCAGCCCCATGCGCAGCGCGCCGTAGGCACGGATGGTCTCGAACATCGCCAGGGCTTTCGGATCACCGTTGATCGCGCCTTGCAACTCGGTGCCTGTGTAGCCGATGTCTTCAGCGTTAACGAAAATCGTCGGGATGCCGGCATTGATCATGGTCGCCTTGAAGGTCCCGACGCCGGGCACTTCGAGGTCATCCACCAAATTGCCGGTAGGAAACATCGAACCGCCGCCGCCCTCTTCTTCCGCCGCCGGGTCCATGAATTCGACCTGCACTTCGGCGGCCGGAAAGGTCACGCCGTCGAGTTCGAAATCACCGGTTTCCTGCACTTCACCGTGGGTGATCGGCACATGGGCGATGATGGTCTTGCCGATGTTGGCTTGCCACACGCGCACCACGGCGATGCCGTTCTGCGGAATGCGGCTGGCGTCCACCAGACCGTTGCTGATGGCGAACGAACCGACCGCTGCCGACAGGTTGCCACAGTTGCCGCTCCAGTCGACGAAAGGCTTGTCGATCGAGACCTGACCGAACAGGTAATCGACGTCGTGATCAGCCTTGATGCTCTTCGACAGAATCACGGTTTTGCTGGTGCTGGAGGTCGCGCCGCCCATGCCGTCGATTTGCTTGTCGTACGGATCGGGGCTGCCGATGACGCGTAGCAACAAGGCATCGCGGGCCGGGCCCGGAATCTGTGCCGCTTCGGGCAAATCTTTCAGGCTGAAGAACACGCCTTTGCTGGTGCCGCCACGCATGTAGGTGGCGGCAATCTTGATCTGAGGTGCGTGAGCCATGATGCTCCTTACTCCTTGAAAACAGACACGGGACTTGAAGTCCCGTGCCTGCACAGCCTGTGTTAGACGGCGACCGCCGATTCTTCGAGGAAGTCCTGGGCGAAACGTTGCAGTACGCCGCCGGCCTCGTAGATCGACACTTCTTCAGCGGTGTCGAGACGGCAGGTCACTGGCACATCGACGCGCTCACCGTTCTTGCGATGGATGACCAGCGTCAGTTCGGCGCGCGGCGTACGCTCACCGATCACGTCGTAGGTTTCGCTGCCGTCGATGGCCAGGGTGTGGCGATCGGTGCCCGGTTTGAATTCCAGCGGCAAGACGCCCATGCCCACCAGGTTGGTGCGGTGAATGCGCTCGAAGCCCTCGGCTGCAATCGCTTCCACACCCGCCAGACGCACGCCTTTGGCCGCCCAGTCGCGGGACGAACCCTGACCGTAATCGGCACCGGCGATGATGATCAGCGGCTGCTTGCGATCCATGTAGGTTTCGATGGCTTCCCACATGCGCATCACTTTGCCTTCCGGCTCGACGCGAGCCAGCGAACCCTGCTTGACCTTGCCGTTTTCCTGAACCATTTCGTTGAACAGTTTAGGGTTGGCAAAGGTCGCGCGCTGCGCGGTCAAGTGGTCACCGCGGTGGGTCGCGTAAGAGTTGAAATCCTCTTCCGGCAAGCCCATTTTCGCCAGGTATTCGCCGGCGGCGCTGTCAAGCATGATCGCGTTGGATGGCGACAGGTGATCGGTGGTGATGTTGTCCGGCAGCACCGCCAGCGGGCGCATGCCCTTGAGCGGACGCGCGCCGGCCAATGCACCTTCCCAGTACGGCGGGCGACGGATGTAGGTGCTCTTTTCGCGCCAGTCGTACAGCGGCGTCACTTTCGGGCCGGTGTCTTCGTGGATGGCGAACATCGGAATGTAGACCTGACGGAACTGCTCCGGCTTGACCGACGCCTTGACCACCGCGTCGATTTCTTCGTCGCTCGGCCAGATGTCTTTCAGGCGAATTTCCTTGCCGTCGACCACACCCAACACATCTTTTTCGATGTCGAAACGGATGGTGCCGGCGATGGCGTAAGCCACGACCAATGGTGGCGACGCGAGGAAGGCGTTCTTGGCGTACGGGTGAATCCGGCCATCGAAGTTGCGGTTACCGGACAGTACGGCAGTGGCGTACAGGTCGCGGTCGATGATCTCTTGCTGAATCACCGGATCCAGCGCGCCGGACATGCCATTGCACGTGGTGCACGCGAACGCCACGACGCCGAAGCCCAGTTGCTCCAGTTCAGTGGTCAGGCCGGCTTCATCGAGGTACAGCGCCACGGTTTTCGAGCCCGGTGCCAGGGACGATTTGACCCACGGCTTGCGCGTCAATCCGAGCTTGTTGGCGTTGCGCGCCAGCAGGCCGGCAGCGATGACGTTGCGCGGGTTGCTGGTGTTGGTGCAGCTGGTGATGGCGGCGATAATCACTGCGCCATCCGGCATTTGGCCTGGCACGTCATCCCACTGACCGGAGATGCCTTGGGCAGCGAGATCGGACGTCGCGACGCGGGCGTGCGGGTTGCTCGGGCCGGCCATGTTGCGCACCACCGAGGACAGGTTGAAGGTCAACCCGCGCTCGTATTGCGCGCCTTTCAGGCTGTCGGCCCACAGACCTGTGGTCTTGGCGTAATGCTCGACCAACTGCACTTGCTCGTCTTCACGGCCGGTGAGCTTGAGGTAGTCGATGGTCTGCTGGTCGATGTAGAACATCGCGGCCGTGGCACCGTACTCCGGGGCCATGTTGGAAATGGTTGCGCGGTCGCCCAGGGTCAGGGCCGAGGCGCCTTCACCAAAGAATTCCAGCCACGCGCCGACGACTTTCTGTTTACGCAGGAATTCGGTCAGCGCCAGCACCATGTCAGTGGCGGTGATGCCCGGTTGCAGTTTGCCCGTCAGCTCGACGCCGACGCTTTCCGGCAGACGCATCCACGACGCGCGACCGAGCATCACGCTTTCTGCTTCCAGACCACCGACACCGATGGCGATCACGCCCAGGGCATCGACGTGTGGGGTGTGGCTGTCGGTGCCGACGCAGGTGTCGGGGAACGCCACGCCATCGCGCACCTGGATCACCGGAGACATTTTCTCCAGGTTGATCTGGTGCATGATGCCGTTGCCCGGCGGGATCACGTCGACGTTCTTGAACGCCTTCTTGGTCCAGTTGATGAAGTGGAAACGGTCTTCGTTACGACGGTCTTCGATGGCGCGGTTCTTCTCGAACGCCTCCGGATCGAAACCACCGCGCTCGACGGCCAGGGAGTGGTCGACGATCAATTGCGTCGGCACCACCGGGTTCACTTGCGCCGGATCGCCACCTTGCAGGGCGATGGCGTCACGCAGGCCGGCGAGGTCGACCAGCGCGGTCTGGCCAAGAATGTCGTGGCACACCACGCGGGCCGGGAACCACGGGAAGTCGAGGTCGCGTTTGCGCTCGATGAATTGCTTCAGGGATTCGGTGAGCGTGGCCGGGTCACAGCGACGCACCAGGTTTTCCGCCAGCACGCGGGAGGTGTATGGCAGGGTGTCATAGGCCCCAGGCTGGATGGCTTCGACAGCCGCACGGACGTCGAAGTAATCCAGATGGCTGCCGGGCAGCGATTTGCGGAATTGAGTGTTCATCGTCAGGACTCGGTCACGGTAATTTCAAAAGGAGGGCCTGGCACTGGACTTGAAGTCGCCACAATCCACTGTGGGAGCGAGCTTGCTCGCGATGACTGAGTCCTATCCGACATTGATGTCGACTGACCCGCCGCTATCGCGAGCAAGCTCGCTCCCACAGGGACCTGGGTTTATTCAGATCCCGGTGCAGTGCCTCACCATTCAGCGTTGTTCGATTGGCACGAACTTGCGCTGTTCGACGCCGATGTACTCGGCGCTTGGGCGGATGATGCGGTTGTTGGCACGTTGTTCGAACACATGCGCCGCCCAGCCGGTCAGGCGCGAGCAGACGAAAATCGGTGTGAACAATTTGGTCGGGATGCCCATGAAGTGGTACGTCGACGCATGGTAGAAGTCGGCGTTCGGGAACAGTTTCTTCTGCTCCCACATGGTCTTGTCGATGGCTTCGGAAACCGGGAACAACACCGTGTCGCCCACTTCGTCCGCGAGTTTTTTCGACCAGCCCTTGATCACCTCGTTGCGCGGATCGTTGTCCTTATAGATCGCGTGGCCGAAGCCCATGATCTTGTCCTTGCGCTCGAGCATGCCGAGGGTGCCTTTGATTGCCTCTTCAGGCGAGCTGAAGCGCTCGATCATTTCCATCGCCGCTTCGTTGGCGCCGCCGTGCAGCGGACCGCGCAGGGAACCGATGGCCGCGGTGATGCAGGAGAACATGTCCGACAGTGTCGAAGCGCAAACCCGTGCGGTGAAAGTCGAAGCGTTGAACTCGTGTTCCGCGTAGAGGATCAGCGAAACGTTCATCACTTTGACGTGCAGTTCACTCGGCTTCTTGTCGTGCAGCAGGTGCAGGAAGTGGCCGCCGATGGACTGTTCGTCGCTCACGCAGCTGATGCGCTTGCCGTCGTGGCTGAAGCGATACCAGTAGGTCATGATCGCAGGGAATGCGGCCAGCAGGCGGTCGGTCACGTCGTGCTGCTCGGAGAAGTCTTTCTCCGGTTCGATGTTGCCCAGGAACGAGCAACCGGTGCGCATCACGTCCATCGGATGGGCGTCGGCGGGGATGCGTTCCAATACTTCTTTGAGGGCTTGCGGCAGGTCACGCAGCTTGCTCAGCTTGCTGACGTAAGCGGCGAGTTGTGCTTTGGTCGGCAGTTCGCCGTAAAGCAGCAAGTAGGCCACTTCCTCGAACTGTGCGTCAGCCGCCAGCTCGCGAACGTCGTAGCCGCGATAGGTCAGACCGGCGCCCGACTGGCCCACGGTGGACAATGCGGTTTGTCCGGCAACCTGGCCACGGAGCCCGGCGCCACTGAGTACTTTTGCTTCGGCCATTGCTGTCTCCAATCTTGAAATTATTAGGGAATCTGCAAATACGCTGGACGGGATTCACCCCGCCTCTGTAGGAGCGAGCTTGCTCGCGATGGTGGACGGCCCACCGCGTTGTATCAGGGGGCCCGCGTTAGCGTTGACGTCCTTCGCGAGCGAGCTCGCTCCTACAGGGTTATTTTTTTGCAGCGAACAACGCATCGAGCTTCTGCTCGAAGGTGTGGTAGTCGATGCGATCGTAAAGCTCCATGCGGGTCTGCATGGTGTCGATGACGTTCTGTTGCGTGCCATCGCGACGGATCGCGGTGTAGACGTTTTCCGCCGCCTTGTTCATCGCGCGAAAAGCCGACAGCGGGTACAGCACCAGCGATACATCGGCACCGGCCAGTTGCTCGGTGGTGTACAGCGGCGTCGCGCCGAATTCGGTGATGTTGGCCAGGATCGGCGCTTTCACGCGGTTGGCGAACAGCTTGTACATATCCAGCTCGGTGATGGCTTCCGGGAAGATCATGTCGGCGCCAGCCTCGATGCACGCGGCAGCGCGATCCAGGGCAGATTCCAGGCCTTCGACTGCCAGGGCGTCGGTACGGGCCATGATCACGAAGCTGTCGTCGGTGCGCGCATCGACGGCGGCCTTGATGCGGTCGACCATTTCCTGCAGCGACACGATCTCTTTATTCGGGCGGTGACCGCAGCGCTTGGCGCCGACCTGGTCTTCGATGTGAATCGCCGCCGCGCCGAACTTGATCATCGACTTTACGGTACGCGCGACGTTGAACGCCGAGGAACCGAATCCGGTGTCCACGTCCACCAGCAGCGGCAGGTCGCAGACGTCGGTGATCCGGCGCACGTCGGTCAGCACGTCATCCAGGCCGGTGATGCCCAGGTCTGGCACACCGAGGGAGCCGGCAGCCACCCCGCCACCCGACAGGTAAATCGCCTTGAAACCGGCGCGCTTGGCCAGCAGTGCGTGGTTGGCGTTGATCGCGCCGACGACTTGCAGCGGATGTTCGCTGGCGACCGCATCGCGGAAACGCTGGCCTGGAGTGTTCTTGTTGGAACTCATGACTCACCTCGTTCAGTGGCTGTCGGGTTAGCGCCGTCCTGGTAGTGACGAGCGATATTGCGTTTGGAGGCGCCGATGTGGCGGCGCATCAACAACTCGGCCAGTTCACCGTCACGGTCGGCGATGGCATCGAGAATTCGGTGGTGCTCGGCAAAGGCCTGGTGCGGGCGATTGGGCGTGGTGGAAAACTGGATGCGGTACATGCGCACCAGTTGATAAAGCTCGCCGCAAAGCATCTGGGTCAGGGTTCGATTACCGCTGCCCTGGATGATTCGGTAATGGAAGTCGAAATCGCCTTCCTGCTGGTAATAGCCTCTGCCGGCCTGAAACGCCTCATCACGCTCGTGGGTCTCGAGGACGCGGCGCAATTCGTCGATTTCTTCGACCGTCATACGTTCGGCGGCCAGGCGGCAGGCCATGCCTTCAAGGGATTCGCGGATTTCGTAGAGTTCCAGCAGCTCGGCGTGGCTCAGCGAAACGACTCTTGCCCCGACGTGCGGCACCCGAACCAGCAGGCGCTGGCCTTCCAGGCGGTGGATCGCCTCGCGCAGCGGTCCGCGGCTGATGCCATAGGTGCGCGCCAGCTCCGGCTCGGAAATCTTGCTGCCCGGTGCAATTTCGCCCTTGACGATGGCGGCCTGAATGCGGCGGAAGACATTCTCGGAAAGTGTTTCCGAATCGTCTTGCGTAATGACCGGGGGATCGAGTTGATCCAGCATATTGTCGACACCTTGAAAGCTGATGCCGCAAAAACTAGCGAATACAGGCCTGATAGTCAAAGAAAAAATACGTATTGTCGACAATCGGCTAAGAACCAACCGCGCCATAACGAAGCTGCACAGCTGTTTATAGCTGCCCGCCAGCGCTGGCGCCATAAAACCACCGTGCTAGAATGCCGCCCGCATTTGTTTGTGACATCGGCACTGCTTGTCACAAAGAGCTGTTAGGCATACGAGAGAGCTTGCGCAGCAATGCCAGGGCCTTGAATCGAAGTACGTACCGCTGCGCACCAGGATTTATGAGACTCAAGCCCTTCCCCACCTTCCTTTATCTTCTTTGCCTGCCCGGTTTTGCCACCGCGGGGGAAAAGACCGTATACGGCCTCAATGAGTACGCGTCCCTGGACGACATCGATCTGGAAGTCGCCGCCAAGCTCGACACTGGGGCAAAAACCGCGTCCCTGAGTGCCCGCGACATCAAACGTTTCAAACGCAATGGCGAGTCTTGGGTGCGCTTTTATCTGGCCATCGACGCTGCCCATTCGCACCCGATCGAACGACCGCTGGCCCGGGTCAGCAAAATCAAGCGCCGGGCCGGTGACTACGACCCGGATGAAGGCAAGAAGTACACCGCCCGCCCGGTGATCGAACTGGATATCTGCATGGGCTCGGCTTTACGCAGCATTGAAGTGAATTTGACCGACCGTAGCGCCTTTCAATACCCGCTCCTGATCGGCTCCGAAGCGCTCAAACGTTTCGATGCGCTGGTCGACCCCAGTCTTAAATACGCTGCTGGCAAACCCGCCTGCGCCACCGACGCTCATACCGCAGAGTAATTCCAATGCGCTCTCTTACTCTCCATCTGAAACTGCTGATCGCCACGCTGGTGATCCTGGGCATTTCAGTGACGGCCTATCAAATCTTCGTGCTCGGTATTCCCGTGACCGAAGACGCCACCGACGACTTGTGGAACATCGACGCCAAGGTCGAGTTCGTCGCCAGTGCCAAGGACCCGGTCAAGATCCAGATGTTCGTGCCACCGCTAAGCCGCGATTACGTCAGCCTCAACGAGAGCTTCATCTCCAATAACTACGGCGTGGCGGTGAATCGTGTCGACGGCAACCGCAAGGTGACCTGGTCGGCGCGTCGGGCCAAAGGCAACCAGACCCTTTATTACCGCCTGGTGCTGACCAAGCGCTACACCGGTGAAAAATCCAAGATCAAAGGCCCGACTTTCCGCGACAGCATTGCGGTGGAAGGCCCGGAAAAAATCGCTGCCGAAGCCCTGCTCGCGCCGATTCGCCAGCACTCGGCCGACGTTGAAACCTTCGTCGGCGAAGCCATCAAGCGTGTCAACAATCTCAACGACGACAATGTGAAACTGCTGCTGGGCGGCGATACCTCCACCGTGAACAAAGCCAAAATCGTCGAGTTGGTACTGTCCATCGCCCACGTGCCGGTGGAAAAGGTCCACACCATTCGTCTGGTGGCCGACCAACCGCAAACGCCGGAACTCTGGCTGCGCAGCTTTAACGGCACCGATTGGATGTATTTCAACCCGGACACCGGTGAACAGGGCCTGCCGACCGACCGCCTGCTGTGGTGGACCGGCGATGAAAACCTGATCACCGTTGATGGCGGCAAGAAAGCCAACGTGACGTTCAGCCTGAACAACAGTGAAATGAACGCCATTCGCCTGGCCAAGCTGACCGACGAAAACACCGACGCCAACTTCCTCGAATACTCGTTGTACGGTTTGCCCCTGCAAACCCAGCAGACCTTCATGATCATGGTGATGATCCCGATTGGCGTGCTGGTGATCCTGATCCTGCGCAACCTGATCGGTATTCAGACCCTTGGCACCTTTACCCCGGTGCTGATCGCCCTGGCCTTCCGCGAAACGCAGCTCGGCTTCGGCATTGTGCTGTTTACGATCATCACGGCGCTGGGGCTGTCGCTGCGTTCCTACCTTGAACACTTGAAGCTGCAAATGCTGCCGAGGCTGTCCGTGGTGCTGACGTTCGTGGTGGTGCTGATTGCGGCCATCAGCCTGTTCAGTCATAAACTTGGCCTGGAACGCGGGTTGTCGGTGGCACTGTTCCCGATGGTCATTCTGACCATGACCATTGAACGCCTGTCGATCACTTGGGAAGAGCGCGGTTCCGGCCATGCCATGAAAGTGGCGATCGGCACGCTGTTCGCGGCGTCCCTGGCGCACCTGATCATGACGGTGCCGGAACTGGTTTACTTCGTGTTCACCTTCCCGGCGATCCTGTTGATCATGGTGGGCTTCATGCTGGCCATGGGTCGCTATCGCGGCTATCGCTTGACCGAACTGATACGTTTCAAGGCGTTCCTGAAAAAGGTCGACGCCTGATGTTCGGTCTCTGGAAGACCTGGAAAGCCCTGGAAGCCCAGGGCATCATGGGGATCAATCGGCGCAACGCGGACTACGTGCTCAAATACAACAAACGCAGTCTGTACCCGATCGTCGATGACAAGATCATCACCAAGAAGCGCGCCATCGCCGCCGGGATCCATGTACCGGAAATGTATGGCGTAATTTCCACCGAGAAGGAAATCGACAACCTCAAGCAGATCATCGACGGGCGCAACGACTTCGTGATCAAACCCGCCCAGGGCGCGGGCGGTGACGGCATCCTGGTGATCGCCGACCGCTTCGAGGGCCGTTATCGCACGGTGTCTGGCAGGATCATCAGCCATGAGGAAATCGAGCATCAGATTTCCAGCATCCTGACCGGTCTCTATTCCCTGGGCGGTCACCGTGACCGCGCGCTGATCGAATACCGCGTGATCCCGGACCAGATCTTCAAAAGCATCAGTTATGAAGGCGTGCCGGACATTCGCATCATCGTGCTGATGGGTTATCCGGTGATGGCCATGTTGCGTTTGCCGACGCGTCAGTCCAACGGCAAGGCCAACCTGCACCAGGGCGCCATCGGCGTCGGTGTCGACCTCGCCACCGGCCTGACCCTGCGCGGCACCTGGCTGAACAACATCATCAACAAACACCCGGACACCACCAACGCGGTGGATGGTGTGCAACTGCCGTACTGGGATGGCTTCATGAAACTCGCCGCTGGCTGTTATGAGCTGTGCGGGCTGGGTTACATCGGTGTCGACATGGTGCTGGACCAGGAGAAAGGGCCGCTGATTCTTGAGCTTAACGCGCGGCCGGGACTGAACATTCAGATTGCCAATGATTGCGGGCTGACGTTGCGTACGCACGCAGTCGAAGCGCGACTGGAAGAGTTGAAAGCTCGCGGGATGACCGAGACAGCGCAGGAACGGGTCAAGTTTGTTCAGGAAATGTTTGGGCATATTCCTGCGGTTGAGGGTTGATCCAAGACTGAGTCGCGGCCATCGCGAGCAAGCTCGCTCCCACAAGGTTCGGTGATCACCTGTGGGAGCGAGCTTGCTCGCGATGGCCGCCTGACAGGCGCCACACCTCTCAAACCCTGCCCCCAATCAGCCAATTCCCGACATCCCCTCTAGGAGCAACTCCCCGAGGAGACTACAATCGCCACCCCGCCTCGATGTTTGATCTGCCCCGCCCATGCTGACCTGTTCCGTTCACCCGCTCCCCTATCGCGCCAACCCCGCCGAATACTTCGCGGCGATTCGTCATGCCCCCGGTGCCGTGCTGCTCGACAGTGGCCGGCCAAGTGCCGAGCGTGGGCGTTATGACTTGCTCAGCGCGTGGCCGCTGGAGCAACTGGCGGTAATGCCTGACGAAAGTGGTGCTGATTTCCTGCAGCGCCTTCGCGACAATCTGACACGACTCGGTGAAGCGTCTGCTCCTTTAGACCTGCCCTTCGCCGGTGGCCTGATCGGTTACCTGAGCTACGACTTCGGCCGGCATCTGGAAAACCTGCCGAGCCAGGCGCGCGATGACCTGCAATTACCTGATGCGCGTTTCGGGCTGTACGAGTGGGCGCTGATCAGTGATCACCAACGGATGACCAGTCAGTTGATGTTCCACCCGTCACTGATCGACAGCGAACGTCAGCGCCTGATCGCGTTATTTACACAGCCCGCACTTGAACCGCTCGAACCTTTCAAACTGAAAGCCCCGATGAGCGCCGACCTGAGTGCTGATCAATACCGACAAGCGCTAGAGCGTATTCAGCAGTACATCCAGGCTGGTGACTGCTATCAGGTCAACTTTGCCCAGCGTTTCCGCGCCGAGTGCCAAGGTGATCCGTGGACCGCGTACGTTGCGCTACGGGCCGCCTGCCCGACCCCGTTTTCCGGCTTCCAGAGCCTGCCTGACGGCGGCGCCGTGCTGAGTCTGTCGCCGGAGCGTTTCGTCAAAGTCAGCGAACGCCACGTGGAAACCCGGCCGATCAAAGGCACCCGCCCTCGGGGCCTAACCGCCGCCGAAGATGCAGCGAACGCCGCCGAACTGCTGGCCAGCCCCAAGGATCGTGCGGAAAACCTGATGATCGTCGACCTGTTGCGCAACGACCTTGGTCGTACCTGCCGCATCGGGTCCGTGCGGGTGCCGGAGTTGTTCAGCCTGGAAAGTTACCCGAACGTGCATCATCTGGTGAGCAGCGTGACCGGTGAACTGGCGGATAACCGCGATGCGCTGGACCTGATCGCCGGCAGCTTTCCGGGCGGATCGATCACCGGAGCACCAAAGATTCGGGCGATGCAGATTATTGATGAACTGGAGCCGACGCGGCGCGGGTTGTACTGCGGTTCGTTGCTGTACCTGGACGTGCGCGGCGAGATGGACAGCTCCATCGCAATTCGCAGCTTGCTGGTGAAGGATGGGCAGGTGTGTTGCTGGGGCGGTGGCGGGATCGTGGCGGATTCGGAGTGGCAGGCCGAGTATCAGGAATCGATCACCAAGGTGAAAGTGCTGCTCGACACCCTGCAGAGCCTATGACCCAAACCGCTCCCTGTATGTAGGAGCGAGCTTGCTCGCGAAGAACTTGAAGGCGGCGCTTGTTTCCAGACAGCACGCGTCATCGTTCAGGTTCATCGCGAGCAAGCTCGCTCCTACATACAGGGATCGGGTTTACAGGCTTAGTGCCCGATTCGAAGCCTTGATGAACTCCTGCTTCAAATCCTCAAAGCTGTGCACCGCCGGAAACTGCGGGAACTCACGAATCACGTTATCCGGCGCATGGAACAAAATCCCTGCATCCGCCTCGCCCAGCATCGTGGTGTCGTTGTAGGAGTCCCCCGCTGCGATCACCCGGTAATAAAGGCTTTTAAACGCCAATACCGACTGACGCTTCGGATCTTTCTGACGCAATTGATAGCTGGTCACCCGCCCGGAATCATCGGTAATCAGACGATGGCAGAGCAAGGTCGGGAAGCCCAACTGACGCATCAGCGGTTGGGAAAATTCGTAGAACGTGTCCGACAGAATCACCACCTGAAAGCGCTCACGCAACCAGTTGACGAACTCGATTGCGCCATCGAGTGGCTTGAGCGTGGCAATCACTTCCTGAATGTCAGTCAGTTTCAGGCCGTGTTCGTCGAGAATCCGCAAACGTTGCTTCATCAGCACGTCGTAGTCGGGAATGTCCCGGGTGGTCGCCCTGAGGGATTCGATCCCGGTTTTTTCGGCAAAGGCGATCCAGATTTCCGGGACCAGCACACCTTCAAGATCCAGACAGGCAATTTCCACAAGACACTCCCATTTGTAGTGATTATTGAGTCGAGCGAGCAAAAAGACTGCCGAACTCTAGCGACTCAGGCCATCCTGTGCAACGCAGAGGACGCACCAGTGGCCGCAGGATTTTGTTACCATCTGGCCTATATAGAGCGCCCAGCGCCACCGACCTGTAGGAAGCCGCCCTGATGAGCCCATCGTTCGATGTCGTGGAACTCGCCACGACCTATGCCAACAAATCCGCCCAGGACATCCTGAAACTCGCGTTTGCCGAGTTTGGCGATGACCTGTGGATATCTTTCAGCGGCGCCGAGGATGTGGTGCTGGTAGACATGGCCTGGAAGCTGAACAAGAACGTCAAGGTGTTCAGCCTCGACACCGGCCGCTTGCATCCCGAGACCTATCGCTTTATCGATCAGGTGCGCGAGCACTACAAGATCGACATCGAACTGGTGTCGCCGGACCACACGAAACTTGAACCGTTCGTGAAAGAAAAGGGCCTGTTCAGTTTCTATAAGGACGGTCATGGCGAATGCTGCGGCATCCGCAAGATCGAGCCACTGCGTCGCAAACTGTCCGGGGTAACCGCATGGGCCACCGGCCAACGCCGGGACCAGAGCCCTGGCACTCGCAGCGCCGTTGCAGTACTGGAAATCGACACCGCGTTCTCCACCCCGGAACGCACCCTGTACAAATTCAACCCGTTGGCGCAAATGACCAGCGAAGAGATCTGGGGTTACATCCGCATGCTTGAGCTGCCTTACAACAGTCTGCATGAGCGCGGTTTCATCAGCATTGGCTGCGAGCCCTGCACCCGCCCGGTGTTACCGAACCAGCACGAGCGTGAAGGCCGTTGGTGGTGGGAAGAAGCGACGCAGAAAGAATGTGGGCTGCATGCAGGGAATATCATCAGCAAATCCAAGGCGTAACTCCCTGCCTTGTGAATTCCCCCTGTGGGAGCGAGCCTGCTCGCGAAGGCGATGGGTCAGGTTCCATCGATGTCGGATGTGAGTCCGTCTTCGCGAGCAGGCTCGCTCCCACAGGTAATGTGTTCAGCCTCATAGAATGTGTACACACGACTGTCACCATAGGTGCCATTTGTGTGTGCACTTTTTGTTTCTGCGCCCTGAAAAGTTACATCCACCTTTCCTGACTTCCCCAGTCGACCTTCCGCACCAACTCCGCTTAAAAACAAATACCTGTTCAATCGGTCAATTTATATCGCCTTTTTTTCAGCGACTTATCGCTAATCGATAACCAAACGAAATCAGCGGCGAAATCTATAGATCGCGAGCTGGCATGGATCTGGCTTAAGTGCATACATGTTTTGTATACAATCAATTCAAAACATACACACACTTTAGATCCGCAAGCCTGAAGCGCCCTATCCCGTACAGGCTGCAGATGCCCCGTAACCAATGATGCTTTTTGCCCGCGACGAAGATTTGTCGAGCCCACGCTCAAGCACAGTCATCGCGACACTAAGCTTCAGGAGCCTGCCGGAATGCGTACTAGCCTCTCCAATAACAACATCGCGCTGGATCTGCCCTCCTTTCCACCCACCTCCGCCCCTCACGATCAAACGTATCAAGACCCCGTCGTGCTCAGCCCTCGCTTGCACAACAAAGACCTGGCGCCGACCAAAGCTGAGGGCCGCCGTTGGGGTCGCTACAGCATCTTCGCCCTGTGGACCAACGACGTGCATAACATCGCCAACTATTCCTTCGCCATCGGCCTGTACGCGCTGGGCCTGGGCGGCTGGCAAATACTCTTGTCCCTGGGGATCGGCGCGGCGCTGGTGTATTGCTTCATGAACCTGTCGGGATACATGGGCCAGAAGACCGGTGTGCCGTTTCCTGTCATCAGCCGGATCAGTTTCGGCATCCATGGAGCGCAAATTCCTGCATTGATTCGCGCCGTTATCGCCATCGCCTGGTTCGGTATCCAGACGTACCTCGCGTCGGTGGTCTTTCGTGTACTGCTAACGGCGGTTCATCCGGGGTTCGCCGAGTACGACCATAACCTGATCCTTGGTTTGTCGAGCCTGGGCTGGGTGTGTTTTGTGGCGATCTGGCTGGTGCAACTGGGCATCCTCGCCTATGGCATGGAAATGGTCCGCCGCTACGAAGCGTTCGCCGGGCCGGTGATACTACTGACCGTCGCCTCGCTCGCCGCGTGGATGTACACCCAGGCCAACGCGACCATTGCCTGGTCGATCCGCGAACCGCTGAGCGGCGGTGAGATGTGGCGCAATATCTTTGCCGGTGGCGCATTGTGGCTGGCGATCTACGGCACGCTGATTCTTAACTTCTGCGACTTCGCCCGCTCTTCGCCATGCCGCAAGACCATCAAGGTCGGAAATTTCTGGGGCCTGCCGGTGAACATTCTGGTGTTTGCCAGCATCACCGTCCTGCTCTGCGGCGCGCAATTTCAGATCAATGGCCACATCATCGAAAGCCCGACGGAAATCATCGCCTCGATCCCCAATACCTTCTTGCTGGTACTCGGTTGCCTGGCCTTCCTGATCGTCACCGTGGCGGTGAACATCATGGCCAACTTCGTAGCCCCGGCCTTCGTGCTCAGCAACCTGGCGCCGAAGTACCTGACGTTCCGGCGCGCCGGGCTGATCAGCGCGACCATTGCCGTGCTGATTCTGCCGTGGAACCTCTACAACAGCCCGCTGGTGATCGTGTACTTCCTGTCCGGCCTCGGCGCCCTCCTCGGTCCGCTGTATGGGGTGATCATGGTCGACTACTGGCTCGTACGAAAAGGTCAGGTCAACGTACCGCAGTTGTACAGCGAAGATCCCAACGGTGCTTATTACTACAGCCGAGGGGTCAATTTGCGCGCCGTAGCGGCGTTCATTCCCGCAGCGTTGATCGCGATTGCCTTGGCGCTGATGCCTGGTTTCCATAGCGTGTCGCCATTCTCCTGGCTGATCGGCGCCGGGATTGCCGGGATGCTCTACCTGATCATCGCCAAACGGCAGCCGCATTACGCCGACGTCAGCGGTGAAGCCATCGCGGTCGATAACGTCTGCCATTAATCCATCGCGGCCCAGCGCAGCCGGGCCGCAGAACCACCCCGTTTGTAAGGACCTCTCATGCGAATTCTCGTGGTCAACGTCAACACCACCGAATCCATCACCCAGGCCATCGCACGTTCGGCTCAATCCGTGGCGGCACCTGGCACCGAAATCATCGGCCTGACGCCCTACTTCGGTGCCGACTCCATCGAAGGCAATTTCGAAAGCTACCTGGCGGCGATTGCCGTCATGGACCGGGTGATGGCCTACGACCAACCCTTCGATGCCGTGATCCAGGCCGGTTACGGTGAGCACGGCCGCGAAGGTTTGCAGGAATTGCTCAATGTACCGGTGGTGGACATCACTGACGCGGCGGCCAGCACCGCGATGTTCCTTGGCCATGCCTATTCGGTGGTCACCACGCTGGACCGCACCGTGCCACTGATCGAGGATCGGCTGAAACTGTCCGGGTTGTGGGATCGATGCGCGTCGGTACGGGCCAGTGGGTTGGCGGTGTTGGAGCTGGAATCCGATCCTGAGCGTGCGCTGGAGGCAATTATTCGTCAGGCAGAACTGGCTGTGCTTGAAGACAAGGCCGAGGTGATTTGCCTCGGTTGTGGCGGGATGGCCGGGCTGGATGAACAGATTCGTCAGCGCACCGGCGTGCCGGTGGTGGATGGCGTGACGGCGGCGGTGACAATTGCCGAATCGTTGGTGCGGTTGGGGTTATCGACGTCGAAGGTGCGCACGTATGCGATGCCGCGGCCGAAAAAAATCATTGGCTGGCCGGGGCGGTTTGGCAGGTAGACCGCGTTATCGTTCTTCGCGAGCAGGCTCGCTCCCACAGTTGATTTGTGTCGCTCACAAGTCCCCTGTGGGAGCGAGCCTGCTCGCGAAGGGAGCGACTCGGTTTCAGATCTGGCTCAAACCGCACTAAACCGCTGCCCCAACCCCTGCTCTGCAAACTGCTCGATGACAAAATCCACAAACGCCCGGGTCTTGCCTGGCAACAATTTGTGCTCCGAGTAATAGATAGAAATGTTGCCATCGTCGACATACCAGTCCGGCAACACACGCTGCAGCGTCCCCGCCTCCAGATAAGCGACTGCGAACGGCATGCTCACCAGCGCAATCCCCAAACCCTGGGCTGCCGTCGCGCAAGCCGCTTCCGAATCACTCATGGTCATCCGCGCCTTTAGCGTCAACGGGCTGTGTTGCTGAGTGCGACTGGTCAACTGCCAGGATCGAACGCGACCGGTCTGCGGTGACCGAATCAGAATCCCGTCATGATGTTTGAGAGGGTCAGGTTCAACGATCGGCTCCCGCTCCGCCAGATAGTCGGCTGACGCCACCAACACCCGATGCGCCGGCGTCAGCTTGCGCGCCACCACGCCCGGAGGCAGTTCGAATCCGCCACCAATCGCCGCATCGAAACCCTGGGCGATCAGGTCGACCTGGCGATTATCGAAATGCCAATCGGGATTGATCGCCGGAAAACGCCGCAGAAACTCGCCGAGCAACGGCACGATGTAGAGGCGCCCAAACACCGTACCCATGCTGACTTTCAACGTGCCCGCCGGGCGTCCTTCGGCGCTGGCGAGGTTGGCCACTGCGTTCTGGATCGTGTGCAGGCTGGCGCTGACTTCGCCGAGAAACAGATGGCCGGCTTCCGTGAGGGTCAGGCTCCGAGTGCTGCGCTGGAACAAGCGCACGCCAAGTCGCGCCTCAAGCTTGGCGACGCTCTTGCCCACTGCCGCCGGGGTCAGGCTCAGGCGGCGCGCGGCTTCGGCGAAACTGCCGACCTCGGCGCTACGGACGAAGCATTCGATACTGCTGAAGGTTTCCATAGGCACGACTATAAACTTTTGGTTTACACAGACTATCGCAATTACCGGCTACACAGCCTGTAATCCTGAATCGATACTGGGCCCCATCAACCGAGACATCTCGCCTCGGGACGTTGGAGATCGATATGACTACTCAGAACCTCAGCGGCAAAGTGGCTTTGATTCAAGGCGGGTCTCGCGGCATCGGCGCAGCCATTGTCAAACGCCTGGCCGCTGAAGGCGCGGCTGTTGCCTTCACCTACGTCAGTTCCACGGCCAAAGCCGAAGAACTGCAAAACAGCATCGTCGGTAGCGGCGGCAAAGCGCTCGCCATCAAGGCTGACAGTGCCAACGCCGAGGCCATTCGCAGCGCCGTAACCGCAACCGTTGAAGCCTTCGGTCGCCTGGACATCCTGGTCAACAACGCTGGCGTGTTGGCGGTAGCACCGCTTGAGGACTTCACACTCGAAGACTTCGACCAAACCCTCGCCATCAACGTGCGTAGCGTGTTCATCGCCACACAGGCCGCAGCCAAACACATGACCGAAGGTGGTCGCATCATTAACATCGGCAGCACCAACGCCGACCGCATGCCCTTCGCCGGTGGTGGTCCCTACGCCATGAGCAAATCAGCGCTGGTCGGCTTGACCAAAGGTCTGGCCCGCGACCTCGGCCCGCGTGGCATCACCATCAACAACGTGCAACCGGGCCCGGTCGATACCGACATGAACCCCGCCCACGGTGACTTCGCCGACAGCCTGATCCCGTTGATGGCCGTGGGTCGTTACGGCAAAGCAGAAGAAATCGCCAGCTTCGTCGCCTACCTAGTCGGCCCGCAAGCGGGTTATATCACGGGTGCGAGCCTGACCATCGACGGTGGTTTCGGCGCCTGATACGGGTCAGTCAAACGCAAATCAAATGTGGGAGCGAGCCTGCTCGCGATGACGGCGGCACATCCAGCAATGATGTGACTGACAGACCGCCATCGCGAGCAGGCTCGCTCCCACATTTCCCGTCGTTAAGCCCATTCGAGCGCCGGTAAACCACAATCGCTCGGTATGAACGCTTTCAGCGTACGAAGAATGCCATCGGCATGTGCGTATTTTTCGTCGGCCATGGCCGCGTCGGGAATGGCAATCGCCGTCATCCCCGCCGCTTTCGCCGCCGTGACGCCGAACGGCGAATCCTCGAACACCAGGCAATCTTCGGGCGCAACGCCCAAGCGTCGCGCCGCCGTGAGGAAAATATCCGGTGCCGGCTTGGCGGCAGTAACTTGCGGGTCATCGGCGGTAACGATGAAGTCGAACAGCGCAAACCAGTCACGGTGCAAGGTGGTTTTCTGGCCGAACGATTGGCGCGAAGAGCTGGTGCCCACTGCAATCGGAATATTGTTGGCCTTCAAATGCCGAACCAGCTCCTCGGCGCCGGGCATCGCCAGTGCTGTAGGAAAACGCTCGCGCATCAGCGGCTCGCGGATAACCAGAAACTCTTCGGCGGTCATCGGCAAGTCCAGCGCCTCGACCACATAACGCGCCAGATCCTCCGCGCCACGGCCAATGATGTTCTGTTTGACGCTCCAATCGAACGTCCGACCGTAACGCTCGGCGATGATGGACGTGACCTCGGTGTAAATACCTTCGGTGTCCAGCAGCAAGCCGTCCATATCGAAAATTACAGCCTTGATCGGGCCGATTTCTTTCAGCGGTGCACTCATCGCATCTGATCCGTTTTTAATGACATCCCAGGCGGCTCAGGTACGGCCAGCTCCGTGATCGATTAAAGGTTTCAGCAGCATAGCGAGCGCGGCTGGCATAGAGCAACGGCCAGTGCCCGACGCCAACCAGGATTTTGCGATTCGCCCTACACCAAATACCACCTTTCCCGACTTCTTTCCTTGCAGATCCCCCGCACAGTCTCGCGTTCCAAATTGATCCGCGCGAGGGGCTGCGAATGTTCGTTCCTGACAAGGTCCTGGCCTTGAACAATGCCATCGGACTGCTGGTGGTCGCCGCCATGAACCCCGAGCAGCCGGATGTCGAAGCGCTGCTCCGTGACTTTCGACTCTGCCTCAATGACTACGATGCCTGGGCTGAAAGCTTCTGGACGGGCACGGCGCTGGATATCGAGCAAGTGTTCAAGGTCGGCAATGAAGTCCGGCTTATCGCGCCCAAAAACTCCACCACACCTGTGAGCTCGACCGTCACCTCATGTCCGGCCAGCGGTCCGTTGACGTTGGTGCACATGTTCGACGCTGCGCGTTTTGTACCGATTGGCAATACGCCGGTGATGCTCGAACCGTTGATTTCCGACGTGGCGGGTGAACAGACGTTTGGCGAGCCGAGGTATCACGAGATCGGCCCCAGCGGCATTCTGGAAATCTCCGATTGCGAACGCAACCGGCGTTATCGCATCACCTTCTTTCCCGACGTTTCCACTGATCACGTCAAAGCGCTCTATGCCTCGTATCAAGGCGTCATCAGCCACCTGGAAGGCTGGCTGCGTCACGAGTGGACGAGCGAATTCGAACCTTCATGGGCCGACTTCGCCGGGGCCGGTTTTACTGATCGCTACCGCATGCTGCAACGGGCCGACTGGCGTGGTTTCGAGAAGTCGCTGCACGGTGTGTGGGATGACGTGAAGCAGGTTTACGCCCTGGTGTCGGACCTGCAAGCCAACAGCGAAAAACTCCTTGAATACCTGACCGAGGTCGAACTTGAGTCATTGCTGAACGCTTCGTCTGAAGCCATCGCCAATGTGTTGCTGATGTTAAGCGACGAACCCTTGATGTTCATTCATCTCGCGGCGTTCACCAGTTGGCTGAACATGCTGCCGCCGCAATACATCGCCGAAGTCGTCGCGCAAATTCGCACAGAAATACTGATCAGCTTCCTGCTGGTGTGCCTCACCGGTCCTGCGGGTTTGAAGCTCGGCATGAGCGCCAAAGTGCTGAGCAAGATCACGTCCGTGCGAGCCCGGCAATGGCTGGCGGGCGCGGGTTCGCGATTGGCCGAACTGACGGCCAGGACTGACCTGACCGATCACGCCGCCGCGCTCAAGCCGTTGATGGTCAATGCCAGACATGCACCGCACAAACCTGCGCCTGTCATCCCGTTGCAAATCACGGCCGCTGACTCACCGGCCGTGCGGGTGAAAAATCCGCTGGCCATCGCTCGCACCAAGTCTGAACCCCAGACACGTCTGGCGCGGCAGGAACATCGCGACGATGCCTCGGAGCAGGCGAAAAACCCCAATGGCGACAGCGCCGACTGCGCACCGTTGACGTGTACCAGCGGCTGCCCGGTGTCGATGGTCACCGGCGAAGAACTGCTGACACTGACCGATGGTTCTCTGGACGGGATTTTGTCCTTCGATTTTACCCGGCTCTACCGCACCAGTGCGGCGGAGATTGATAGCGGCCTCGGGTTCGGCTGGAGTCATTCCCTCGCGCATCGCCTGGAAATCAATGGCAATACCGTCATCTGGATCGATCACGAGAACCGCCGGACGACGTTCCCTCTACCCAGTGTCGAGCGCCCGACGATTCACAACAGCCTGTCGCGGTCAGCAATTTATCTCGGGGGCGAACCTGAGGAACTGATCCTCGCCATGACGGGCGAGACTGCGCGGTTTTACCACTTTCGTACAGGACGGCTGACGGCAATCAGCGATGCCTTTGGCAACCGGCTTACGGTGCAAAGGGATTCCGTTGACAGGATTCAACGCCTCGACAACGGCGCAGGGCGTGCGCTGCGGTTGCGCTACGAGCGCCAACAGATAGTCGCCGTCGACTATCAGAGCTTTCAGCCGGCTGACACGCTGGAAGAGGCCTGGCGAACCGAGCAAACACTGGTTACCTACCGCTATGACGCTTGCCATCGCTTGGTCGAAGCGACCAATGCAGCGGGCGAAAACGAACGCTACGACTACGACAACCAGCACGTCATTCTTCAACGACAGCTGGCCGGCGGGGCTAGTTTTTATTGGGAGTGGGAACAGTCTGGCAAAGCCGCGCGATGCATCCGGCACTGG
Organism: Pseudomonas sp. ASL7; assembly: GCF_056680375.1. Lineage (NCBI taxonomy): Bacteria > Pseudomonadati > Pseudomonadota > Gammaproteobacteria > Pseudomonadales > Pseudomonadaceae > Pseudomonas > Pseudomonas sp. ASL7. The sequence continues at coordinate 2,997,860 of NZ_CM155279.1, forward strand.
GCGTCGTTTTCTCAGATGGACACTTCCTACGCCTGGGATGACAAGGGCAGCGTTGTTGTTAAACACGCCGATGGCAGCAAGGAGGTTTACCAGCACGACGATCAGGCGCGACTGGTGCGGCGAGTCGAGCCCAATGGTGCAGAACACCACAAGGCCTACGACGACAAGGGCCGGTTGATTGCCGAACAGAGTCCGCTGGGGGCGATTACCCACTACCACTACGACGAGATCGGACGGCTGACCGCTCTGATTCCGCCCGAAGGCGAGTCGACATCCTACGAATATCGCAACGGTTTCCTACTGGCGCGGTATTGCGGCAAAGCAGTATGGAAGTATCAGCGAAATGCCCAGGGCCAGGTGATCGAGGCAATCGATCCCGAGGGGCACGTCACCCATTACCACCACGATGCCCAAGGGCGTTTGCTGTCGATCCGGCATCCGGACAACAGCCGCCACACCTTCGTCTGGAACGGGTTGGGCCAACGGGTCGAAGAAACCTTGCCGGACGGCGCTAAACGGCGTTTTTCCTACGATGTTTTGGGACGGCAAATTACCCGTCAGGACGAATACGGGGCCGTTTTCCAGTACCAATGGGATGCTGTCGGACGGCTGATCCAGACGATTTTGCCTACCGGTGCCAGCCGCGCCTTCAGCTACAACGCCTACGGCAAGATCACCGCCGAACGTGATGAACTGGGCCGCGTTACCCGCTTTGAGTACGCGGATGAACTGCACCTCGTCAGTCGCCGGATCAATCCCGATGGCACGCAACTGCATTATCGCTACGACAACGCCCAGCTAAGACTGACCGAGATCGAGAATGAATCCGGCGAAAAATATCAGCTGGACTACACGCCAAATGGATTAATCCGACAGGAAACCGGCTTCGACGGTCGACGCACCGCGTATGCCTATGACCTCAATGGTCATCTGCTGGAAAAAACCGAGTTCGGCGACGATGGGTCGCAGCTGATTACCGCCTATCAGCGTGACTCTGCGGGACGTCTGCTGGTTAAAACCCTGCCCGATGGCGTTAACGTCGAATACCGCTACGACAGCCTCAGCCGACTGGTCAATGTCGATGATGGCCACGACCATCCGCTGGAATTCGAATACGACACCCAGGATCGCCTGATCACCGAGCATCAGGGTTGGGGCACTTTGCGTTACCGCTACGATGCCTGCGGCCAGCTCAATCATGTGCGCTTGCCGGACAACAGCAAGCTCGATTACCGGCACGCCAAGGGCGGCGCCCTTATCGCCATCGACCTGAATGGCGCCCGACTGACGTCGCATACCTTTCTCGCCGGCCGCGAACAAAACCGCCAACAAGGCTTGTTGCTCAGTGACTACCAGTACGACGACCAGGGTCGCCTGAACGCCCACAACGTCAGACAAAACCGACAATCGCTGTATCGCCGCGACTATGCCTACAGCGCCAACGGCAACCTCGAGCACATTGCCGACACGCGACTCGGCCAACGCAACTACCAATACGACCCTGTCGGTCGCCTGATCCGCGTCCGCCACTCCCGCGATCACCAACCGGAAACCTTCGCCCACGACCCGACCGGCAACCTGCTAATACAGGATCGTCCAGGCCCGACCACCATTAACGGCAACCGCCTGCTGATGCAAGGCGATCGGCACTACGACTACGACGCCTTCGGCAACCTGATTCGCGAACGGCGCGGCACCGCTCAAAAACTCGTCACCGAATACCGTTACGACTGCCAGCATCGGCTGATCGGCGCCATCCTGCCCAACGGCAGCCAGGCAAGCTACCGCTACGACGCCTTTGGCCGCCGCATCAGCAAAACCGTCGACGGCAAAACCACCGAGTTCTTCTGGCAGGGCGACCGCCTCGTCGCCGAAAGCAGTCACGAGCACTACCGCAGCTACCTCTACGAACCCGGCACCTTCCGTCCCCTGGCCATGCTCGACGGCAAAGGCCCGCGCAAAGCGTGCCCGTTTTACTACCAACTCGACCACCTCGGCACCCCCCAGGAACTCACCGACTACAGCGGCGACATCGTCTGGGCCGCCCAATACACCGCCTACGGCCGCCTCACACGCCTCAACCGCGACACCTGTCAAGTACTTGATCAGCCACTGCGCTTTCAAGGGCAGTACTTCGATGCGGAGACGGGGCTGCATTACAACCGGCATCGTTACTACAATCCGGAGGTTGGACGGTACCTGACGCAAGACCCGGTCAAACTGGCGGGTGGGTTGAATGGGTACCGGTACGCGCTGAACCCGACGGGGTGGGTTGATCCGTTAGGATTGAGTGATTGCCCGGGGGTGGGTGGGTGTAAGAGGCCGGTGGATGGGAATCCGGCTGGGAAGGTGGGGGTTGATGAGGGGGAAGCTCAACTCCCATCATATCCAGAAGAAAAATATTTATATCGTGGAGACAATCGTCACCCAGATGAGATATTTGAATACGGATTCAAAACCAAGGGCGACAGCAATGATTTACTACTCCACTCCCTTGACAGTAACAAGCCTCCGAGCAATTTTGTTAGCACCACCCCCGTTAGAGAGGTTGGAATCGACTTTGCAACAAAATTCAACATGAGAAGCGGTTTTTTATACACCATTCGACTAATCCCCGGGAGAGATCTGACCACGGAATTAGGAAAAAAATATAAGTTTGGTAGTGAGCGAGAGTTGGCAATACAAGGTGGCATCAAAAGAGAAGATATTCTCGGCGTTACGCCCGTGGATGCTAATGGTCGATCTACTAGTCACACAACCTTAAACCCGAACAGGAAATAGAAAATGGATAACATTGAGATTTTGATAGTAAAAAATGGCATTCGACAACGTGTCGAATTAGTCTGCGACTCGAAAAACATAACAATTACGTTAGTTATGGAAAACGGGTATAGAAAATCGTATGCCGGAAATGATTTCTACGAATGTTTTGGCCATATCAGAGAAGACCATTGCGATATTACTTTCTTGTGCAAAGGTGCAAAAATAAACGTACATCCATCTAGTATGTCCTCACAGATGTCACTTGGTGCAAAAGCCTATGAACTGACATTGGGGAAACGGGCTTTTAGAAGTGATATTGTGAATATATTCGACTACGAGGAAAACAATCTGACAAACGACCCTAAGGTGCAAAAAGACTTTTTCATGCGTTGGGTCGAGTCCGATATTTCTGAGGAATGATGCTGGAAACTGAATCATCGACTAAACAGCCAGGATTCCGGCGCTTCAACTCGGCTCCCCCGAACAATTATCCCCAGCAATATCCGGATCATCCGGATCCGCCTCAACATCACCCCGCTTCACATCATCATCCGGCACCTGCTCCACCGCAGTGTCATCATCCGGCGGACGTTGATCCCGACTCAACGAATTGGTAGGTGACGGCAGCGGGTATTCCGGGGTGTCATCGATGTCGGTGTCTTTCGGATCAGCGTTCATAAGCACCTCTCGAAGGGCCTGAAAAGCAGACCTTGAAATTTCGAGGACCCAATCAGACGAGCGTTCGATCAAAGAGACGATCGGTCGACCTGAGCGTCAATCAGATCAATCTTCGTCTTCCTGGTCTTCTTCCTCCTCTTCATACTCGATGTTTCCGACATCGCCTGCGTCATCCGAATCATTAAGCGGCACAGTCGCGTCATCCATCAGTGAACCCGGATCTTCGTTGCCGGGGTCGTTGATGAATGGAAGCCCGCTTGGGCCTTTTTCTTCCTTGCCTTCGGTTTCCGGAGTCATGGCATGCCTCACAACATTCAGGGGTGTATTACGTTCGAGACGACCTGCGACCAAACGTTCCGACCGCGATTTGTAGCAGCAGGCTTCGCCAGCTGCTACCAAGAGCGTGTTTCGCCTGAGGTTTTCTTAACTGACTGGCATTTGGCGCTGGGCTGGGTTTTGGTGATCAGTCGATGTCGAGTTATTGATGTTTATATCCGTGTTTGTACTTATGTTTGTAGCCGCCGCCGGAGTGGGAGCTGCCATGGTCACTGCCCAGGTTGTTGCCGACCGCGCCACCCGCCGCGCCACCCAGGCCTGCGCCAATGGTCGAACCGGTTGAGCCACCGAGGCTATTGCCGATCACCGAGCCACCCGCCGAGCCTAACCCACCACCCACCGCCGCTTCTGTGCGACTGCCCTTTTTCGCACCCACTGCACTGCCGGCCGCGCCGCCCACGCCGGCGCCAATCGCTGCGCCGGTGCTGCCGCCCATTTGCCCGCCTACCACGTTACCCAGTGCACCACCAAGACCACCGCCCACTGCGGCGGTGCCATCACCGGCCGCCATCGAGCCCTGAGCAACCAAAAGTCCGAAAACAAACGCGGACAACGTCAAACATCGAGCACTTAAACTTTTAACTTTCTTGCTGTTGGCTTCCGGTGTCATGGTGGCCGCCTGTCTTCATGGGGTATATGGGATTCGAGGCGCTGGAGGTAGAAACGTTCATAAACCAAAAAGCCCGGCATCAACCCGTAATGCTGTTCAGTTAAGGATTTTGTAGGAGCGAGCTTGCTCGCGATGGACTCAAGAGCGCTGCGTTTAGCCTGTAACCACGCGCTATCTGTAACAACCACCGCGAGCAAGCTCGCTCCTACAGTGGATCACATCGCTTAAATGAACAGCATTACGGCATCAAGCCGGGCTTTTTAAGTCGATCGATCAAGATCAGTGACCCTTTTGACCTTTCGCCAGGTTGCTACCTACACCGCCGCCCAATGCGCCGCCCAGGCCTGCACCAATGGTGGAACCGGTCTTCCCGCCCAGGCTGTTACCGATGATCGAACCACCGGCCGCGCCGACACCGCCACCAATGGCTGCTTTAGTGCGGCTGCCTTTACGAGCTGTAACAGCACTGCCCGCCGCGCCCGCCACACCAGCGCCGATGGCTGCGCCCGTGCTGCCGCCCATTTTCTGGCCAAGCACATTACCCAACGCGCCACCCAGACCGCCACCCACCGCGGCGGTGCCGTCGCTAGCAGCCATCGCACCTTGAGCAACCAAAAGCCCCAAAACCAGAGCGGGCAGTGTTAAACGCATGACGTAAACCTCAAAAAAAGAGAAACCGAAAGGCCGGAAAATAAGTGCTCTAGATAAGGTAGCGTCCACAGAAAATCCGTCGCCGCCTCACTATTGGCGTCGATTGGACAGTTTTTTTGGAAAAGGTTTTATGACAGGCAAAAAAAAGCCCGCTGGGGAACGGGCCAGGTGTTGCTTTCTAACGGATGAGTTGAGCCTACGTAGCGCAGTGTGAAAAGTTTGTGAAAGTTGCGACCGTTCAACATGTCCAGTCACACATCCTTCAGGCTTGAAAAACCCCGCTCGATGGCGGGGTTGGTCTGGTGGTGAATTACTTCCTTGCAGGAGCCGCTACCTTGGGCAAAAATTTCGCCTTCGGCCCCTGGGGCGCCTTGGATTTTATCTTGCCGAGCTTGGCCTCATCATCACCAAAGCCCACCACATATTCGGTCTGGCCACACTGCACGCAATTGTTGATCGGAAATTCTGCCCCGTCGTCTTCGATATACGGATCAGCCATATTTCGCCCCTCTCAAAAGCGGAATCGATACCGGCAAGCCCAATTTGCCTGGAAAATATCGACCACCAAGCTTCTGAGACTAGCCGGTCATTACTGGACTTGTAATTCAGTTACCCGCACGCCCGACGAATGGCCTGCTTGCGACTGACCTCGACTGGCCTCAAGGCAACCTGGATAAATACTGAGCCAACGCGTCAAACGCAGGCAACGTAATGGGGTCGTTGGCCGAATTGCTGGCGACCGGATGGGAGGCGTAGCGAACAATCACCATCTCGGCCTTCGGGTCGACATAGATGCGTTGCCCATAGACCCCGCGCGCCATAAATGCCCCGCCCTCCTTGTTCGTCACCCACCACATCGAGCGGTAACTCCAGCCTTTTAGCCGCTCATAGCCAGCTTGGGCGAAGGCCTTTTTGTCACCGCCACGGCGTATATCGTCCACCACCGTTTTCGGCACGATTTGCTCACCGTTGAACGTGCCATCATTGCGCAGCATCTCGCCAAACCGCGCCAGGTCCCTCAGCCCTGTGTTCAACCCGCCACCCGCAAACGGAGTGCCGATGGAGTCCACCGTGAAATAGGCATCCTGCTCAGCCCCCAGCCGACTCCAGATCCGCTCCGATAACAACTGCGCAACGTTGCGTCCAGTGACACGAGCGATCACCCAACCCAATACATCGGTGTTCACGGTCTTGTAGCCGAACGCGCTGCCGTGTTGACCTTGCAGCTGTACCGTTTGCAAAAACTCGTAGTAACTTCGCGGCCCGGTGTAGTCCTTGGGCTTGGGCAAAGGGCTGCCAGCCTTGGCATGAGCCCAGACTTCAGCGTTCGGGTCCGCGTAGTCCTCGCTGTACTTGAGCGCGGTCGTCATATCGAGGACCTGGCGCACCGTAGCGCTACCAAACGCCGAAGCCGTCAGTTCGGGGACATAGTCGGCAACGCGCTTGTTCGCGTCGATTCGACCTTCAGCCACCAACATCGCCCCCAGCGTGCCGATCACGGACTTGGTCACCGACATCGCCGCATGCTGGCCTTCAGGTTTCAGCACGCCAAAGTAGCGTTCGTAGACAACTTTGCCGCGATGCATCACCACAATGCCGTCGGTGTAAGTGGCCGCGAGGGATTGATCCCAGGTCATCGACGCATTCGCCCCGAGCGGGGTAAAGCTGATGGCATCGATGTCTTTGCGCAGCGCCAACGCCAATGGCACCGGTGCACCAACGCCTCGAGAAACATTGATCGTTGGCATCAGTTGGCGGAAATTCGAGACACTCCAGCGCATCGCCGGGAACCGGAAATAGCTGCCATCTTCGAAGCGCACGGTGCGCTCGGCTGGCGGCGGAGAGCCAACCATCCAGCCTAGCGTTGCCGGGTCGCTGGCGGCGGCGTCGGGGAAAGTTGTAGAGGCGCTGACCAGTGAGGACATGAAGCCCATCAACAGTACGATCATGAGCCCGGTATCAAAGAGAGAAGCAGCACGGGACTTGGGCATGAAAGTCGATTCCATTCGAAGGGCTTCGGCAGTCTAACAGGGGCGCGGCAACTTCCAGTTCGGCCTGTTTCAAGAAGGTGATGGCTCGCCAAGAGGAATATGGCGGGTTACATAATTGATTAGCTTCTGCAGACTCGTCGTGAGCGGCTCATTGCTCGTATCAAGGGCCAGTTCGGGATGTTCCGGCACTTCGTACGGCGCGCTGACACCGGTGAACTCCAGAAGCTCGCCGGCGTGGGCCTTCTTGTACAACCCCTTGGGGTCACGGGCTTCGCAGGTCGCAAGGTCGGCGGCGATATGAATTTCATGGAACTTCGGGCCGACTGCATCACGTGCGCGTGCGCGATCCTCGCGGTAGGGTGAGATGAACGCGGTAATGCAGATCAGACCGGCATCGGCAAACAAGGCCGCGGTCTCGCCGACGCGGCGGATGTTCTCGGTTCGGTCGATGGCGCTGAAGCCGAGGTTCGCATTCAGGCCTTTGCGCACATTGTCGCCATCCAGCACGTAACAGGAATAGCCCTGCTTCATCAGAGCGACTTCCAACGCCATGGCCAAGGAGGACTTACCCGAAGCGGACAGTCCGGTCAGCCACAATACCGCACCGCAGTGGCCATAATGCGCTTTGCGGTCCGACGCGCTCAGCGCGTGCGGTACGGAAGTCAGGTTTTTATTCATCTTCAAGGACTCCAGGAACACGGCAAGAGGGTAGAAGTAACTCCGGCCAGCGACAAGCCCCGTCGCTTTCATGGCTCAGTCTGGACATGCGCTGGCGGCACCGTGATGTTGCCAGCGGCCCACGCGTCCTCGCGGCTGGCCAGTGCCGTGGCGATCGATTGCACCTGGGTCGATTGCACCTGATCCGGCAGCGGGTCGAGCCCAGCGCTGGCGAAGATCTGCCCGTACGCGTTACGCAAATCGGCGTACGACAGGTCGCGACGCAGGTCGGCTTGCAAAGTGTTCAGTTCGCCCTGGATCAGCTCCAACTCGCCGATACCCGCAGCTTGATGGCGGTTACGTAACTGGTCAAGAATCTGCCCGTCAATGTTCGACAGCTGCTGGTTGGTCTGGAACAACCTCTGCGGATGTTTGCGCTTGTACCGAGCACGCCAGAAAGGACAATCCATACACCCATCCACGAGAACACCGCATATCCGTAACTCCATGACGAATTCGCGGAAGTCTACGGCAGCGCAAATAAACGTCAAACCTATAGCCTCATACCTCCTGAGCACCGAGACAGCAACACAAAGCCTGCGTTCTCATTTGGCCCTTTTTCAGACGCCAGAAACCACAAAACCCCTGACTTCTTTCGAAATCCGCTCCCCCCTCACAGAAAAGCGCCGACCCGGTTTGTATCAAAAACTAGACAAATGTAAACGATTCTCGATACGATTAGCATCTTCACTCAAGCCACGCACAAGGAGTCCGACTTGACGAATGACGACAGCAGGAAGCCACAAGCATTGCTCGGCAGATGGAGCGAAGCGCTCGGGACTCCTCAGTTCCGGGCCAGGCACATCACCCTCGATTCCCTGATCAGCACCCTCATCCCCGCCGCCGAACGCAGCTTTCAGCGTTTGATCCAGGCACTGCTGCGTGAAGGTCTACTGGATGTCAGTACACGCACCTACGACGAGCACACCCGCTGCTGGCTGACACTTCCTGACCGAACCCGCCTGTGCTTCGATCACCTGCTCCCTGGACGCATGAGCAGTTGGGACCTGCGTGGCGATATCACGGCCTATGGCGATAATCATCCACCGCGCAAGATACAGTTTCCGTCTGAGCTGATGACCTTGCTCAACAACAGCCTTGAGTCATCTGCCGACGCAGCGGTGTTGCGCCGCCTCAACGAGGAGCTCGACGACAGCTTCGTCAACGACACCTTGTGCCTCGCCTTCCACGAGCAATGGACGCTACAACTGCACACGTCCATGGACGCGGTGCATCGCGACAATCTGCTGAGCTGGCTCAAGGATGAGCCTGGCGTTACCAATCCAACCTCCCTGCTTGAACAGTGGGGCACGCTAGGCCATCCGTGGCACCCCAACTACAAGACCAAGCTTGGCTTGAGTACCGATCAGGTCATCGATTTCTCACCCGAATTCGAAGCCCGCTTTGCGGTGATGTTGTGCGCTTTGCACCGCCAGTTTGCCCATGTCGAAAGGTTGGCCGACACCGCAGATTACTGGCAGTGGTGGCAAGGGCACTTCCCACAGGCCGCACAGAAGTTGAACGCTGAGCTGACTCGTCAGGGCCTTGAGCCCAGCGATTATCTGCCGCTGCCATCCCATTCATGGCAGGCACGCGAGGCGCTGCCTCAGATGTTCGCAAACGAAATCAGTGACCGGCTGCTTATCCTGACTGACATCGTTGCATTCACCGCCCACCCCACCATGTCGTTCAGGACCGTCCTGCCTGAAGGCCAGCGTGACGCGCCGATGGTCAAGTTGCCTGTATCACTGCGCCTGACCAGTGTGGAGCGCACCGTTTCGCCACGATCGGCGCGCATGGGGCCGCGCATTAGCCACTTGCTGCAAACAATTCTGAAACGTGAACCCACGATTCAGAAAGTGCTTGGCATCGTTCCAGAACGTATCGGCGTGCATTTCAAGCCTCAACCTGCAGACGATGAACGCTCCCGCCATCTGGCCGTGCTGTACCGGGACAACCCCTTGAGCCAGTTGCAACCGGGCGAAATGGCAATCCCGGTCGGCAGTCTGTTTGCCATCGATCAGCATGGCCAGCCGCTACTGAGGCAATGGGTCCGTCTGAGCAAAGGCAAGGACGATGCCGATGCCCTTCAGGCGTTCTTTCGAGACTATTTATCGATCGCCGTGCCAGGACTGCTCGGCATGTACTTGCGCTATGGCGTGGCGTTCGAGGCTCATCAACAGAACAGTTTCATGATCATGACCACAGACGGACAGTTGAGCCGCCTGTTGTTACGTGACTTCGGCGACATCCGTATCGACCGCAAGACCTTGCATGCCCAGGGTCTGGACATCGAACTTCACGATCCAAAGATGACCCTCTACGACGACGCCAGCTTTGTGCGCGACAAGCTGCTGCACACGGTTTTCATGTGCCATCTGGGTGAGTTGGTATTGCTCGGCGCACGCCACTTCGATGTCCCCCCGGCGCTGTTGTGGAATGAACTGGCAACACAGGTGAGCCAGTGCTTCGACGACTTGCGCAGCCAAGTCGATCCGCAGCGTTGGGCGACCGAACGAGAGGCGTTGCTGCAACAGGACTGGCCGGCCAAGTCGTTCATGCGAATGCGCTTGCTGGACAGCCACGCCGATATCGTCGGGCGACTGGCTAACCCGCTGAGCGGCGACGTTCATGACGGCTAACGGCACGCTGCGGCTACTGGTCGCGATTCAACTGGTGTCCATGGGGGCCATGGAAATGAGCGGTCCCTTTTGGCCGTTGCAGATCCAGAAGCTGCTCGGCACCGCCAATGCCCAGTACACCGGCCTGCTGTCTTCACTGGTGTACGCCGGACCGATGATGGCGGCGATGGCCCTCACCCCCCTGTGGGGGCGATTGGGTGACCGGACCGGCCATAAACCGATGATCATTCGGGCGCTGCTGGCGCTGGCGGTGTGTCAGGCACTGGCCGCAATCACCGTTGATCCCTGGCTGCTGGTGGGTATCCGGGTGGTGCAAGGTGCGCTCGCGGGCTTCATCGCCGCTGCCCAGGCCTATGCAATGGCCTGCTGCGTAGAAGGCGGGCGCGGGCAAATGCTTGCCCGGCTGCAATCGGCCACCGCCGTGGGTTCACTGGCCGGGCCGGTGCTGGGCGGCTGGCTGATGGATGTCTCAGGGTTCGCGTTGCTGTGCTACAGCGCCACGGTGATTTGCTTGCTGTGTGCAATGGCCAGTCTGTTTTTGCCCAGCGATACGCCTCGCGTGCAGCGCAAAAACAAGTCGGCATCCACCGCCCTGCCCAAGGGCTGGCTGGGCGCAATGCTGGGGGTCATCGTGCTGATTCAGGCCGCCAAGATGATGCCCCAGCCCTTTTATGCCTTGTACGTGGCGGACGTTTTACACGCGCCAGCGTGGCTGATTGGCGCCAGCTATGCCGCCAGTGCGGCCACCTTGGCGCTGTCTGCGCCGCTATGGGGTCGTTTGTTCGACCGGCATCAGCCCGCACACATTTTGCGGGTCGTCGAATGGGTCGCCTGGTCCTGTTTCTTGACGCTCGCCTTCACTGCCGTCGCCAGCGAATGGGTGGGGTTTCTTGCCAGTCGATTGCTCTGGGGGGTTTGGCAGGGAGCGCTGCTACCCGTCGCTTACACCCTGATCGCCAATACCGTTTCACCCAGCCAGCAAGGTTTCGCGCTTGGCCTGGGCAACAGCGCTGCCAAAGCAGGTGCGCTGTGCGGGGTCTTGATGGGGGGGATCGGCATGGGGGTCGTGGGATTGGCTCATAGCTTCTGGCTGGTAGCACTGACGTATGCCGTTGCGGCGCTTGGGATTCGAGCAATCCGCTCGTTTGCCCGAACGCCGGAAACAACCACTTTATCGACCAACACTTCTCACAACTAAAAAAAGACCCAGCAATGAAACCACTACGAATTTCAATCCTGTTGCCCTTCATTGGGTCGCTAAGCACGTCAGCCTGGGCCGATCAGACCGAGGACACGCAAACGGCACCCGCGCCCCTGCAATTGCAGGAAATGGTGGTTTCCGCCACGCGCAGTGAAACCAGCATCGCCTCGATCCCTGCCTCAGTCCAGGTGATCAGCGCCGATCAGATCAGCCAGCAGACAGGTGCCGGGCGACGGGTCGCGGATATCCTCGGGCAGTTGGTTCCCGGCCTTGCCCCCTCCACCGGCGGCATGAGCAACTTCGGCCAGACGCTACGCGGGCGTAATACGCTGGTGCTGATTGACGGCGTATCCCAGAACGCAACGCGGGACAACTTTCGTCAGCTCAACAGCATCACACCGGAAAGTATCGAGCGTATCGAAGTGGTCTCTGGCGCCAGCAGCGTCTATGGCGCCGGCGCGTCGGGCGGCATCATCAACATCATCACCAAACGCAACAAGGGTGAAGACCTGGCGTTCAGCAGCAAGATCGGAATGACCACCGGCAATAACCTCAATCAGAAAGGGTTCGCCTACGACGCGTTCCAAAGTGCGACGGGACGCAAGGATGCACTGGACTGGTACGTGTCGGCCAACACCGTGCAACGCAACGACCAATTCGACGGCAACGGCAACCGCATTCCCCAGGACACGTCCCAGGGGAGCAACATGGACACCGACACCTACGACCTGCAAGGTCGCTTCGGCTACCAGCTCGATGACGACAAAAAAATCAGCCTGTCACTGCAGGACTATAAGGACGAACAGGACACCGACTACACCAAGAACCCACAGATAACCAACACGGCCGTCGCGGTAAAAGGCCTGGAGCTGAGCGATCAACCGTACACCCACAACCAGGCCGTCAATCTCAATTACAGCGACAGGGATTTCCACGGCCAGGGTCTGCAGGTCGAAAGCTACTGGCGGCGTGCCGATGCCCTGTTCTTTCCAGACTTGTCACGAGGCCGGGCCGGGGTTTCCGACAACAACAGCGTGCAAAATGTCTACGGCCTGCGGGCGGCGATCGACAGCGCAATGCCACACATCGGCCCAGCGACCGGCAACCTGGTCTGGGGCTCCGACTATAGTCACGAAACGTCCCGTCAGCGCGGTGACCAGTACAACGTCAATGGGCTGACCTACACCAAGACCGGCACCACCTTTGAATTGGGTCCGGACATTGCAACCACGACCAAAGCGATTTTTGGTCAGCTGTCCTACGATATAAATGACTGGACCGTGCTGGGCGGTGTACGCCGCGAGTGGATCGACAGCGAAATTTCCGACAGCATCGCCTACGGCGAAATCGTCCAGACGGGCAATCGCGCGACGCTGCCCGGCGGCACGTTGAAATACGATGACACCCTGTACAACCTCGGGGTGGTGTATCACCTGAGCGAAAATCAGGATGTGTTCGTGAACTTCAGCCAGGGCTTTTCCCTGCCGGATATTCAGCGCTTCCTGCGTGACGTCAACAGCACCTTCGACATCCAGAAACTCAACGCCCAAGCCCTCAAGGTCAACAGTTATGAGTTGGGCTGGCGTGGCGACTGGGACAAGTGGCAAGCCAATGTCACGGCGTATGAAAACACCTCGGATGTCACCCAGTTCTACGATGCCAACGACCGTGTACTACGTCTGATCAACCAAAAAGAACGCGTGCGCGGCGTGGAATCCAGCCTGACGTATAACCTCACTGATCGATGGTCTGTCGGCGGCACTTATGCTTACGCCAAGGGCGAGACCAATCAAAACGGCAAATGGATCGACTTGCCCGCCACACGCATTTCCCCCGCCAAGACAACTGCCTTCGTAGGCTACGAGCGCGGCAACTACAACGTGCGTTTGCAAGGCATGCGCCTGTCCGACTATGACGCAGCGTTTAAGGATAACAACGGCCGCGATATCGAGGGTTATACGCTGGTCGATCTACTGGGTTCATTGGCGCTGCCTGTCGGTCGCCTGGAGGGCGGTATCTACAATCTATCCAACCGCAACTATCAGAACATGTTCGCCCAAGCTAACGCCCGCGCGCCCTACCCGAATGCTGAAGGTCGTACATTGAGCGTGAGTTACGCAGTCGATTGGTAATAGGCCCTTCAAATCTATTGCCCTCGACTACATAGCGGCTCATCGCTCCGGCTGGAAAAACGCGAAGCACGCCCAGCAGATATGAGCCCACCTGGTATCGCTTAAACTGGTTTCTGCAGGTCTTGGCAAAAACCAAATGTTACCGGCTGGCTTAATCAATAGAATCCAGGTCGATCCATGGGAAAACGTCGACTTGGATTCCTAACCGTTGGACACGTTATCCACCGATTGCAGCGGATAGTGCGACGGATACGGCAGGGTCGCTACGCCAGTCTCGATGGCAGCCTTGACCACTGCATCGGAGATCACGGTGATCAGACGCGCATCCATTGGCTTCGGAATGATGTACTCACGACCGAATTCCAGCTTGATGCCGCCGTACGCGTCGCACACTTCCTGAGGAACCGGCAGCTTGGCCAGTTCACGCAGGGCGTTGGCCGCCGCGACTTTCATTTCTTCGTTGATGCGCTTGGCGCGAACGTCCAGAGCACCGCGGAAAATGAACGGGAAGCCCAGTACGTTATTGACCTGGTTCGGGTAGTCCGAACGGCCGGTCGCCATGATCACGTCGTCACGGGTGGCGTGAGCCAGTTCCGGGGAGATTTCCGGATCCGGATTCGAGCACGCGAACACGATCGGGTTGGCCGCCATGGATTTCAGGCCTTCGGCGCTCAGCAAGTTCGGGCCGGACAGGCCAACGAACACGTCTGCACCGGTCAGGGCGTCTGCCAGGGTGCGCTTGTCGGTCGCGTGAGCGAAGACAGCCTTGTACTGGTTCAGGTCGTCACGGCCGGAGTGGATCACGCCGGTACGGTCAACCATGAAGATGTTTTCGATGTTGGCACCCATGCTCACCAGCAATTTCATGCAGGAGATGGCGGCAGCACCGGCGCCCAGGCAGACGATCCTGGCGTCAGCGAGGGTTTTGCCAGCGATTTCCAGGGCGTTGATCATGCCGGCCGCCGTAACGATCGCGGTGCCGTGCTGGTCATCGTGGAACACCGGAATATCGCACTGCTCGATCAGAGCACGTTCGATCTCAAAGCACTCAGGCGCCTTGATGTCTTCCAGGTTGATGCCACCGAAGGTGATGGAGATGCGTTTAACGGTGTCGATAAAGGCTTGCGGGCTTTCGGAGGGTGAAACCTCCCCGCTGGAACTTCGCGTAATCAGGGCCCTGCATCGGGCCCTAATGCTCAGGCCTGCTTCAAGGCGCCATCGAAAGCTGGCGTCAGCCCCGACAATTCCAGCTTGCGGACAAACTCGCCGAGTCGCTGATGCTTGTAGCCTTCCACGTCCATATCGCGGTAGTCGTAGAAGCCCTGACCGTCACGCAAGCCATTGCGGCCGTTTTGCATGTTGTCGGCAATCACCTGCGGCGACTCGAAACGCGGGGACAGCGCTCCACTCAGGTAGCGCGAGGCGTAGTAGAGGATGTCGCCGCCGCCCCAATCGATGAACTCAAGCAGCCCCAACACCGAGAAACGCAGGCCAAAGCCTACACGCACCGCGGTGTCGATATCTTCTGCGCTGGCCACGCCCTCCTCCACCATCCGTGCGGCTTCATTCATCGCCAGTGCCTGGATGCGCGGGACTATGTAGCCGGCCACCGGATTGCACACTACGGGCACCTTGCCTATCCGCTTAAGCAGTTGCAGCAGCCGCTCGACCACCTGCGGGCAGGTCGCTTCGCTGCGGCTGACTTCCACCAGCGGCATCAGGTGCGCCGGATTCAACCAGTGCGCGTTCACGAAACGCTTCGGTTCACTGACCATTTCGCTCAGCTCGGTAACCAGAAAGGTCGACGTGGTCGAAGCAATGATCGTCGACGCCGCGACATGCTCGCTGACCCAGGCGAAGGTCTCCTGCTTGACCGCGATGACTTCCGGCACCGCTTCGAATACCAAGTCGCACAGGCGCAACGTCGCCGAGGCCTGGGATCTTGATTGCACCGTCACCCGCGATAGCGCGATGTCCGCCTGTTCCACCTGGAGCACGCCGAGGCGTACCAGCATCTGCAGCTCGCTACGAATATTGTTCCGCACGCGCTCGAAGTAGGCGTGCCGCTCATCCTCGGCGCGGTCCTTGATGTCGATCAAGGTAACCGGCAGGCCCGCATGGATGAACGCCAGGGCAATGCCCTCGCCCATCCGACCGGCACCCACCACACTGACATGAGGCAGCGCAGCGTTCATCAGTTGCACCCCTTGGTCAGCAGCTCGGTCATCTGTACGCGGCTCAGCTTGGCCAGACCGAGGTTTTCCAGGGTGCGGCCTTCAGCGTAGAGGTCACGTGCTGCGACGACCGAGGCAATGCTCAGCAAGCCCTGCGCCACCGGGGTCGGCACACCGGCCCAGCGACCGACGGAAACCAGGAAGGACAGGCCCAGACGGGTATCTTCCAGCATGTATCGATGTTTCTGCAGGTCGATGTCTTCACGCCAGTCGCCGCTATCGGTCAGCTTGCCATGGGCACCGCGACCGTACATCCACTCGTCGCCTTCGGTGGTGTTGTAGTGGTCGGCCAGCGGGAAGTGCGGCGCGCCGTAGGTCAGTGCTTCGCGCACGGCCATGCGCTCGGCGTCAAGCTGGTTGGTCACGCGGCGGATTGACGGCTGGGTCCCCTCGTTGTGAATGTCCCAAGCCTCGAAATGCTCCAGTGGCCCGGCGTTCATCATGATCAGCGGCGGGTGGATGATCGGGCCTGCGTTCATCAACGCACCGCTCAGGGCGTCTTCAATCGGCTCGACGCTCGGGTAGGCCTCGCGCAATACCGCGAAGGCGTGCTCGGACAAGTTGCTCGGGAACACGCCGGTCGGCAGGCGGGTGGCGTAGCCGCTGATCACCAGGTCGCTGGCGCCGTGCTTGCGCACCAGGTACGGCAGCGTGCCGGTTTCAGCGAAGGCGACCTTGCTTTTGTTGCCCGCATCGGCCATGGCTTTGGCGAACACGTAGCTGCCGAAGGTGCCCGGCGGCAGGAACACCACCTGACCATCGTGCAGGTGCGGCGCGACGTGCTTAGCCAGGTCTTCGTGAGAGGTCGACGGTAGCGGGATGATGACCAGTTGCGCGTCGCCCAGGGCTTCGGCCAGGTCGTCTGTCAGCGACAGCTTGTCGCCCGGCTTGCCGACGGACAACTGGCGAGTGCCCTGGTAGTCCTTGATGGTCAGGCCGCCGATGGCCAGCAGCTCCTTGAGCGCTGCAGAGTCGCGACGCCACAGACGGGTCGGATGCCCCTTTTCAGCCATTTCGACAGCGGCGCCGTAGCAGCCGTGGCCACCACCCAGCACGGTAATATTCATGGAGATGCTCCTCTTGTAAGAGTCTCGATGCTATCGATCCGTACGGTCACACACTTATCCGAATGCGCAGCTGCCTTACGGATTACGCAGAAGTTTCAATGCGCTTGCCGCCGTAGGGTGTCCGACGGCAAGCAGCCATAGCGTTGCCGATAGACGCTGGAGAAATGGCCGAAGCTGTTGATACCGTGACGCAACAGGATATCGGTGACAGTTTCACCGGCCCTGCCCTGCTTCAACGACTCGTGGATCATCGCCAGGCGGCAGTCGCGGATGTACTCGACCGGCGACTGCTGGAGGAACTGGTTGAAGCCATTCTGCAAAGTGCGGACCGACACGCCACACAGCTCGCTCAGGGTCGCCAGGCTGATCGGCTCACTGAGGTGCGCTTCGATGTAATCGCGGGCCTTTTTCACGTGGTGCGGCAACGGCATGCGTGAGTCGATCAAGAGATCCGCGGAGTAGTTGTGCGGCAACTGGGTGAGTAGCAGCTGCATCAGGTATTCGGACAGGCTGCTGTCGATACGCGGGCCGTCCACGCCGCTGCCATAAAGCCGGCAGATATAGTCCAGGGTGTGATAAAGGCTGACGACGCCCGCGCCCAGATGGTCGACGCTCACATCGAAGATTACCGACTGCCGTAAGCTGCGGCCGAGCAGGCGTTGCAGTTGCGTCTCCAAGGCATTACGGTCGACGCGCAGAATCAGGTTGCGGCATTCGCCATCGGTGATGATACGGCTTGTTGCGAACGGCGAAGAAACGCTCAGGTAGCCCGACTGCATCGCGGCGCTACGTCGCCCATGGGCCACCTCGCAATGCCCCTGCAAGGTAATGCGAAACAGGTACTGATCGGCAATGTCGCCGATGGTGATCTCCACTGGCGCGCCATAGCGCAAGTCGAGCAGCGCCGACGCGCCGAAGAATACGCCGTTGAGTTGGGTGTAAATAGGCTCGTCACGCAATACGTTGAAGCTGTGCGGGCACAAGTAGTGGCTGACCTTGTCCTTGATCTCGCGGTAATCGGCCGAGCTAAGCAGGTTGTGCCGCTCCAGCAGGTGTACGTCATTCAACATCAAAGATTCTCCTGATCTAGAGCGTATCGGCCCCGCTCCGTTAAAACGGAGCGAGGCCGAGATGCCGATCATGGACTATTTATGTCAAGCCTGGGTCGGGTACTCCCGGGCATAGCTTTCGCAAAAACGGCGGCAACCACGCCATAGCAGAAGCACCGTTAATACCGACGCACCGCCGATCACCAGCGACATCGACGAGCCCACCGCTGCAGGCGAACCGAAGTAACGGTCGGTCAACAGCGCCACCAGCGTGGTACCCAGGCCCAACCCTAGCAGATTGCTGATCAGCAGGAACATTGCCGAGACTTGCGCGCGCACCTGATTCGGCGCGAGGATCTGCATCGCCGCCGTGGACGCCGGCATCGGGAACGAGGCGAAGAACATCGCCGGCACCAACAGGGTCACCGACAGCCACAGTTGATCGACTTGGGGGAATAGCACGGCCGGCACCGCCATGCCCAGGGCGCCAATCACTCCAGTGCGCATAGCGGCGTCCTGATAACCTCGCTTGGCCAGAAAGTCGGTGAGCCATCCACCGAATAACACCCCTGCGGTGTTGGCCAACAACAGCACGGTGCCGAGCATATAGCCCGCCTCCATCGGCGTCAGGCCATACTTGCGGATATACAGCGCCGGGCTCCAGCTCATCATGCAGAAAAGGGCCATGGCGTAAAACGAAAAGCCCAGGTAATGGCAGGCGAAGGTGGCGCGGTGGCGGCCGAGGAAGCGGAAACCGTCGCTCAGCGTGACCTTCTTGGCCCGACCCTGCGCATCAAACTGCAGGCCCTTGCGCGCCGGATCGCGCACGGTGAGCCAGATCAACAGACCTACCAGGATGCCAGGCAGGCCTACAATAAAGAACGCCAGCTGCCAGGCCTTCATCGCGCCGAGAAAGGCTACCTCGATGGTGTTCATGTCTTTGAGCAAGGAGATCACATAGCCGCCGACCAGGAAGGCCAGACCGCCACCGACGAACGAGCCTATCGAGTAAATGCCCACTGCGCGGCCGAGTTTCTCCTTGGGGAACAGATCGCTGAACATCGAGTAGGCCGAGGGCGACAGGGCCGCTTCGCCAACGCCGACGCCAATGCGGGCAAGGAACATGTGCAGGAAGCTCTTGCTCAAGCCGCAGGCGGCAGTCGCAAGGCTCCAGAAAACCACACCAACGGCGATGATCTTCGATCGGGAGAAGCGGTCGGCCAGATAGGCGATGGGCATGCCCATGAACGCGTAGAACAACGAAAAGGCCAGCCCGTGCAGCAAGCTGAACTGGGTATCCGTGATCTGCAGGTCGGCTTTGATCGGTTCGATCATCAGCGCCAGGATCTGCCGATCCACAAATGAAAACATGTAGGCAATCATGCACAGGGTCACCACGTACCACTCGTAAATGTACGTTTTCTTCTTCTGCAGGACCGCGTTATTGACCTGGGTATTCACTAGTGTTTGCTCCTCTTGGAATCCGCTCGGGTGCTCGCCAAAGCAACCGCTCACGCGCGCAATGCGCTCGGCGACGGTGCGCAGTGCACCGACTGGGAAGTTGCGGGGCAGATACCTGCCGCGGGCAGACGGATTGCAGGAGAGATGTATAGGACGATGGGTTCGAACATAGTCAGGCCTCTTATTGTTATGGGGTAAAACGCTAGGCGGGCTCCATGGAGCCGAGACGGTCATCGGACCAGCGCGATCCAGGCAAGGCGCAGTCGCGCCATTCGATAGTGCTTACCAGAACTTCCAGGTGTAGGTCGTGGCGAAACGGAACTCGTTGTAGTCGTAGCCGTACTTCTGTTTCACATCGATGTTGCGCAGGTCCAGCCCCAAGCCTTGCAGCACCCCACTCTGCACCACGTAGCTGAGCGTCAGATCGCGCTCGCTCTCCTGGTTGTCGCTCAGGTTACCGCCGCGGTTCCAGTTGGTGCCCTTGATATAGCGGCTGAAGAAATTCAGCCCCGGTATGCCCATCCCGGCAAAGTCATAGCCGTAGCGCGCCGACCAGGATCTTTCTTCCGGGCGGATAAACCCCAGCGACCCCCAGTGCACCAGGTAAGGTTGCGGGATATAACCATTCATGGTCGGGAACACGCTGTCACCGAGCATGCGCTGGTAACCGACGCCAAACGTGTGCGCCCCCTTGAGAAGGGTGAACAAGGCACCGTAGGCACGGTTATCAATTTCACCATCCAACGCCTTACCATCTTCATTGGTATTGAAGTAACGCAAGTCAGTTTTAAATTTGTAGCCATTACCCAAATCAGCCATGTTCATCAGGCCAAAATAGTGCTGCTGATAAATATCGTGCAACACGCCGTAGAAGTAGCTGGCTTGCAGACTCTTGGTAATATCGTAAGTTACCCCGCCAAAGTCCAGACCACTGCTGTCGAGATTATCGGTAGAGCCGAACTTGTACAGGTTCTCGTGGTTGGAAGATTCCCGTGTAACGGCAGACCAGAAACGGCCGCCGGTCATAGTCAACCCATCAATTTCCTTGGATTCGACTACGGCCCCCTGGTAAATAGTGTCCAGCTGTCGACTGGTGTCATCGTACGCCACTGGCAATTTCGGGCGAAGATCACCGACCTTCAACTCGGTTTTGCTGTAGCGCATCTTGAAGGTCGCACCGGCGCGGCTGTAGTCATCGGCCGTCTGTTGGTCGCTGACGCTGTATGGCAGCGAACCATCGTTGCCCGACGAATCCAGGCGCACGGCGTATTGCGCATCTACATCCAGGCCGATCGCCAAGGCCGTGGCGGTGTAACCGGAGGTGAATTGCGCATCAAAACCCTGAGACCAACTGCCCACTTCTGACACCGGCGCATTGGTGTTGGTGTAGTTGCGATTCAAGTAGAAGTTACGAGCATCCACGTTGAAGTGACTGTCATCAATAACATCGGCGTGCACCCATGGCGAACAGATCATTCCCAACACGCTGGCAATACCGAGCCCACGGCAAGTTTGCTTTACTTTATACATTTAACATCTCCACATCTGTATGTGCTTGGGCACTGTATTTATAGGAGCAGAACAAAACTAAAAATAAATAACGCCGGCAGCCGAACAGCGAGCCTTATTAAATCCACCAGGGTGCTCGTCTGAGCAACCGTTCACGCGCGCAGTACGCCGGTCGAGGGTGCACAGGTTGGCGACTGGGAAGTTGCGGGGCAGATACCAGCCACACTCAGGCGGATGGCATGGGAGATGTATTGGACGTTGGGTTTGAGCATTGTCAGGCCTCTTATTGTTATGGGGCAAAACGCCAGGCGAGCTCAATGGAACAGTCCGCTACGACGACACGCCTCTTGTCTATGCAAGGTAAGTG
Organism: Pseudomonas sp. ASL7; assembly: GCF_056680375.1. Taxonomy (NCBI): domain Bacteria; kingdom Pseudomonadati; phylum Pseudomonadota; class Gammaproteobacteria; order Pseudomonadales; family Pseudomonadaceae; genus Pseudomonas; species Pseudomonas sp. ASL7. The sequence continues at coordinate 3,019,268 of NZ_CM155279.1, forward strand.
AGTAGACGCCGCACCGGTATCAAGATGAACAGCATCCGCAGGGGGGAAATCTTCAACCCGGCTAAAGGTTTCCCTTAGTCGACTCGCGGGGAACGAGCTGCGGATCGAAATGAACTGCGAGCCCCCCCACATCGCGGATACCAGCACCGACGTCGTAGTGGTTGTAATCGCCATCCACGGCAGCGCTCCCAATCAATACGTGGAAGCTGACGGAGTACCGTATGCCTATCGACTTCGGAGCGCTAAATACGTCGAAAACTGAGGGTCGCGAGGGTGGGCTGTGGAATCAGTGGGCGCAAGCGCGAATTACCTAAGTCAGCCATAGACGTTCGTAAGGGGGAAATGGGGACGGACCACGTTTGAATCCAAGAAGCGCGCCCCGCACTCTCAGGAAAAACGTGGTCTGTCCCCGTTTACACTGGGATTTCTATTGCACCAACAAACTGCCGAATTGGTCCCCAATAACCTCTGAATGGGGCATCAGGAGCAACTAATCTCCAAACAGCCCCAGAAACATTGCATTTGTACCAGACTTCATCGAATCCAGATCCGGCATAGGAGTCCTCAACAGACACAACCTCTACCCCGCCACTATCAACCTGACTCTCAATCCAGACACAAAAACGTCGATATTCTCCTGGTGATGAAAACTGTTCTATAACTTCCCATTCACACCTAGTCATTATTTCTGTACCCAAGAAGGATCAATATTAAAATCTTTCCACTAAAAAGGGACAGATTTATTTTCTACGAATGTCCATCAATAAATAAATCTGTCCCCTTTCTTGTCCCTTTCTTTTTTTATTCAGAGATAACAGGCGAGCTTTTTGGCTTATCGGTCGCAGCGGGTGCGGGGAGGTCTGCGCGTTGCCCCGTCTCCATATCACGAATTTCGTAATTCCACCACGCCTCGGAATTTCTCCAGTATATCGACGACTTGCCGTAAAGCTTAAGCCCGTATGTGTGACCAGCAACCAAATCGATAGTCCTCTCAATGGGTGACGTGTGAGCATATGTAGTGACGTCCATTCGAACTTGTATTTGATGTTTTCCTGCCCCAAGACGGTATACATTTTGGCGGCCCAGCCAATACAAAGTTTGATCGCCGTCGATGCGAATTATTGTCAGTGAGTTATCGAGCTGTTGGATCGTAGAAATTTCGGAATTTGACTTCCCTTCTGCGCTTTTGTGTTCGTAATGAATACAGCCCGCCAAAGTAAGACTGAAGAAAAAAATAGCGATGAAGCGCCAAAAAACACCATGTCGCATCTGTGCACCTCCGAAAATCAGATAATAAGACCAATTTAGATATTCTACTCGCGTCAACGCTGCGCCACCTTCTGAGGCTCTTTACTACAACTCGTTAGCCATGTCGACGACTTAGGCGCTCATACTCGTAGAAGTAGTATCACTCTCTACAAGGCCGTCATAGTGCGCTGTATCGACAGTCCCCCACTCATACCCCCAAAGTGTCTGCAATCCTTTCTCGTTAGCCAATAAAGGGGACAGATTTATTAATTATTATCCGATGACGGGACAGCCCCAACAAATAAATCTGCCCCCTTTTCTCTCATTTCTCGCAGCAAATAAATCCTTCCCCATTTCTCGATTTCACCCTGCTACGCAGCCCGCAGTAACGACTTCACCATCGTCGCTACGCGGGCCCATGAAGCCAGGCGTTAATGGATCACTTGATCAATATCAGCTTCGCACGGGTCTCGGGTGTCACCGAGTCGATCATTACCAGCTGCATGCCTTTCTGCTCCACGTTCTGGGCAACGGGTTTACCGAAATCTGCCGAGACCCCTTCTGGCAATTTGTACATAGCGCCAGTCAGTGGATCTACAATCAGCATGCCGATGACGCCACCCACCAAGAGGTTCCCCCAGTACCAACCACTCAGGCTCGAATCCAGTGTGACAACCTGGTCCGCATAGCCATCTTTTTTGAATTTCAAGGTGTAGGTCTGGCCTTTGAAATAGCCGCGACCGGATTTGAGGATGATCGAGCTGGGTGTATTCCCCGATTGAACAACCTGGCCATCTTTGTTGAGAATCTCAAACGAGGCGCCTGACGGGGAGCTCGTAACCGCGACGGGGTATTTGCTCTCGCCCACGATACTCGCACAGCCGGTAGTCAGAATAGCGGCCACAGCAAGGGCCGCACTAAGAGTTGTACGAATAAACATCAATATATTCCTTAAGTTAATTTTCTATTGGTCGCTTGCACTGTGCAGAGCGATACAATTCATTTTAGACACTGCCACACAGGCTCTATCAGAGCGCATGATCTAATGAGTACTTGGAATTCCAGGCACCGCCAATTTTTGGTGTTGCAGACAAACTAAAAATGGACAGATTTACTCTCTACGAATGTCCATAAATAAATAAATCCGCCCCCTTTTCCGACGATTTTTAGCCCTTCTACAAGGCCCTTTTCAACAGTATCTAAACGCATAATCATTGATTAGCCTTTGGCTGTGGCTTTAATGGCGTTGATACATTGGCACCTGTAGGCTCAATTACACTCTGGCATGATGCGCAGAATGGTCTCGTCGCACCAATATCAACAACTTTCAATCCGTTAGCGTTGGCATAATTAACAATGTCGGCCTCCGCGCGACCAGTTCCAACTACTACTTTTTCGCCTTCTTGCAAACTCACTCCAGGACGAAGATAACCGCGAGATTCACTAGTACTGACTAGAACAGAGCGAACACCATTCGCATCCTCCACCACAGCAATGCCCATAGTTATTCGGCCCTAGGAGTTTACAGGTATTTGTGACTGAATTTCACTTACACAACTTTGGATAAGGCTTGATGGATCATCGTAGGCAAGACCTTGCTCTACAGATAATGCGCCTGCCTCTTTTGCACCAAAAAATCAGCTATCCATCTATGTATGGCGATGTTTTTAACGTGTCCTCGACCTCCAGTTTAGCTGCCGACTCCCATTCGGGCTTTATCTCCCTAACCAACTGTATGAATTTTGAGAAATAAACTCTTCTTGTATCTACACCCTCCGACCTATTGTTTAGCTCGTATTTCATCGCCATCTGTCGCGCTGCCCTGCTCAAAATCCAATACAGCAACTCATCCAAGGAACGAGTCGACTTCCTGAATATTTGGTAGCCATGTTCAGAAGATACATAACTAAAAATATCTTCTTCAATTTCTACATACGGCGCCCCGTCATCAGCCGGAAGCGATCTAACAGACAGCAATGAGTTGGGGGTGTTTATTCTCCCCCCTAACTCATAAACAAGCGTTTGTATTTCACACATAGAGACAGCCATCATTAATTAACCGTCTTTATAAAATTATTATCAACAAGCCATTGCACGTTAACTCTCTCGGAGAGATTCGGTAGAATTTGTGTCCCCCCTCCTGGCTCGCCAAAAGATCCCTCAGGGACAGACCACGTTTAAATCTAGAAACGCGGCCCCCTCTACAGAAAAAACGTGGTCTGTCCTTGAGGGATCCTTTGATGGTGCTACCAACAAACAAACCTGCTTCTTACTTTTACAATTCATTTGCTCTTCAGTGTTTTAATGGGGTTAGGATTTACCCAAGTCTTTATTACTTGCCCAGGCTTCAATACCACATCATTAATCAAACTTGGATTCAACCCATCCAAAAACTCACCAACCCCCCCTGCAAGTTTTATATAAGAATCTAAGACCTCATGATCAGCAAAGTAAACACAACCATCTGTCAGATCAACTGCCACATAATTACCACCTTCGGCCCAAGCAATCGGTATAAACCCCTCCCTAAACTTGAACCTCTCAAGTTCCGAAACCACCTCACCAATAGGAATAAATTGATTCACCCCACTGCTATTATCATTACCAACATCAAAAGCATTTAACGCAGGCTCCCCACCATTAAAACTTTCAAAAAAAACTCTTATTGATCCATTCAAAATCTTACCAACAAAAAGCTCAACCGCCGTAAAAGCCTCTGGATCTATATTTTTGATTTTTTTTACTTCAATTTTCATTTATCAAACCCTCCATTCCGAATAACTGCTGAACCACCAGTATGCCTCGTAGAGTTATGCACATCTTGAGGTATTAGGAGCATCGTCTGTCCATCTTCAACATGATGCCAGACAAAACCATTGGGGGTCGCGACTAATCCAACCGCCAAGTTTGCTAGCTTAGAGTCCACTCCGTAATTCCCAGTGAGCCCCATAAGTTCTACACCGTGTGTAGCATAGGGGGAAAAGTCTGGAAAGCCCTGTTCAGTAAAATCCACTCCTGAAGGATGAGTACTTCCGGCATAGCTACTATTAATTGGAAGTCGTCCCCCAATAGTGGGAATGGCGCTACCAAGAGGCCCCGCACCAACATGAGGCCCTTGCATGATGTCGATAGGTTCGACCTTGCCAAGATCATCCTGCTCTTGCTGAGGGATGTGTTCCCCCAACATTTTCCTTAGCTCATAGTCCGCTTCCTCAACCTGGTGGAGTTCGTTGTTGTATTTCTCAGCAGTCCCACCAATCAGGCTGCCGGTATTGGGATCGCCACCAGCCAGTGCCCCCGAGATCAAACCAATGAGTTGCGCCGTGGTGATTTTGGCCTGACTGCCCGTATAGCTCAGATCGTTGGCGGCGAAAATCTTGCTGACGTAGTTGGACAACGCCGCATTGACCAGCGGCGTCAGCCCTTCGGCCACGCCACCGGCGATGACACCGCTGGCGAAATCCTGACCTGCAGCTTTCGAGATCAGGCCACCCAGCAAGGCGTGCAGCACCACTTTTGTCGCAAAATCATTCGTAAAATCACCGATAGCTTTGTTACCGGCTGCCGCACCGAAGTTAATAGCCTCGCTCAAGGCAGCGCTGCGCAGATTGTCGGTAAAACTCCCGCCATTGATCGCCGTTGATATCCCGCTATTGATTAAGACGTGCGCCTCACTGCGTAGGACGGTTTGCTCGACATTGCTCCAACTGAGCGCATCGTTGGAGTAACCCGTGTTCTGGATCGGGCCCGCGCTGGTGACGGTCGAACCACTGCTGCCGGCACCTGAAAACCATTGGGTATCGGCATAATTCAGTAATCCCTCCGTCAGTCCGGCGGTGGCGGCATTTTTTAAACTGCTCGAACTGAAGGTGTCCTTAAGTGCATTCCCCAAGTTGCCTTTGTCATCGATAACGCTCGTAACCGCCGTCGTGGCCAGGTTGATCTCAGCAGCCCCAATCGGTCCGCTTAATCCAAGCCCGGCGGGGCCCATGATCACCGACATCAGGATCGCAATGATCACTTTTGACGCCGGCCCCAGACCCGAAGTGTCGTACTTGAACGACTCGTGGATCTCCTGCACCTGCTGCCAGTTCACATCGCCACGGGCTTCGGCGTCCTTCAACCAGGCCAGGCTCGGGTCGGCCTGGACCATCGCGTCGATGGTCTGGCTCACGGTGTTCTGATCGATCTGTTTGATGTCGATGTTCAAGCCGTTGACGGCATTGATGACCGTCTGGCCTTTGGCTGTCAGTTGGCTTTGGCGCAAGGTTTCATCGGTGGCGCCCTGGCCGCTGGCCGAGACCCAAAACGCATTGTTATCGCTCTTGGTATGACTCTCCTGATGCAGGTCCTTCACCGCTTCAAAGGTAATGCTGCCGCCACTGTCCAGCGTCAGGTCGTTACCGCTCTGGAGCTTGGCGTTCTGATACAGCTGATCGCCGCCGCTGACCAGGGTCAGGTTCCCACCCGCGGTGATGGCACTGCCGATGTTGGTGACGTCAGTGACTTCATCGTGCTGGGTCTGCGTGCTGCCCCAGCTGCCATCTTTCTGCATGTCGTACTGCGAGTAGTCGCTGTTTTGCGCCGCCAGCACATTCAGTTGTCCGCCCGCCTTCAGGTAGGCGTCGCCCCCGGCCGTGACGTTGCTGGCGCTGAGTGTCAGGTCCTGACCGGCGTTCAACGTGACGTTGCCACCGGCATTGAGGGTGCTGCCGACTTGGCCGACATGGTCTTCCTGGGCCGTGACCTTGTTGTCCTGGTAGTACGAGTGCGTTTCGTCCGCCGCCGAGGCCAGGGTCAGGTTGCCGCCCGCCGCCAGGGTGACGTCGCGCTGGACGTCGATCTGGCTGGCGATGGCCGTGAGGTCGCGGCCGGCCTGGATGCTCAGGTCCTGCCCCGCCGTGACGCTGGAACCGTACTGGGTGATGCTTTGATCGCGGCGGTCGGGGCCGTAGTCATTGCTGACCGTTTGCTGGGCCGAGGTGAGGTTGACGTCGCGCCCGGCGCTGATCGTGGTAGTGGCACCACTGCTCAGAACACCGCCGGTGTTGTTCAGATCGCGCCCGGCGCTGATGGTCAGGTTGTTCGCCGCTTCGATGCGCGCCGCACTGTCGACCACGTCGGTCTGCTGGCTGTAGCCATCGGCGCTGCTTTGATGGCTGGTGACGCTGAGCTCATTGGTCACGTCGCCATTGACCGCCGTCAGGCTCACATCGCGCCCGGCGATGATGCCTCCGGCCTGGTTGGTCAGGTCGTTGCCCGCCAACAGGTCCAGACGATTGCCGGCTTGAATCAAGCCACTGTTGACCAAATCATTGCCAGCAATTGCAGACAGGTTATTGCTGGCGCGCAGGGTGCCGGAGTTGTTCAGGTCCTGGCCGGCGGTCAGGGTCACGTCGCTGCCCTGGATCAAGGCACCGTTGGGGGCCAGGCGGTTGTCGGCGTTGGCCAGGTACAACACCGGCACCAGCACGGTCTGGCCGTCGACGACTTCGCTTTCCATCCAGACGATGTCCTGGGTCAGCGCGGCAACCTGCTCGGCCGTCAGGCTCACGCCCACGGTCAGGTTCAGCGCGTTTTGGCTGGCGACGGCGTTGTCCATCAGGTACTTGAACTGCGCCTCGTTCGAGGTCTGACCATCGATGAACGCCTGCCCCGTGCCGGCCACCACCGCTTGCTCGACCAGCCGCTGTTCGTAGAAGCCGTCACCCAGGCGTTTGGCGCTGTCGTCGGGGTTGTAGCCGAGGGCCGCGAGCAGGTAGTCCGAACTCATGAACTGCTTGAGGTCGGTGAGGGCCGGGTTGGTTTCGATCAGGTATTTCTGCGGCTGCGACTGGCCGGCGCTGCTCGGCAGGCCTTGAACACGGGCGACACTGAGCGCACCCGGCGCAGCCGTCATGCCAGCCACACCACCCACCGAACTGGCCGTGGTCTGGGCGGTACCGCCCACTTGAATAGCGAGTTGACTGCCTGGCAGTGCTTGCTGACGCTGAGCATTGCTGATGCTGGCGCCGCCCAGGGTCCAGCTTTGCGGGCCGGCGCTGGTCTGCGCAGAACAATGGGTGTCCCCTTTTCCCTTCTACAGAAAAAACGTGGTCTGTCCCCGTTTACACGTGTCCCCGTTTACACGGTAAATGTGCCGTCTGCGTTGGCGATGTAGCCCTCGGGTACATCGCCCGCTGCATCACCTACACTTTTTGCACCAAATCAACCTACGACATTAAACCCCTCGATTATTTTTTTGGCCAAAAAAGCCGCATCCTTATCCATAGAAATGAAACATCCTTCAAATGACCCGCTCGTCAAAGTCAACTTATGCCCTTCATAAAAAACTGTAACCAACACTGAGTACGGGCCAAACTCACGACCTTCTTCCTTAGCACTTAAAATTTTTAATACAACATCCACAAACTCATCAAATCTCTCTTCCTCATAATCATCAAAAAAAATGAAATGATTCGATTCAGAACTCGACTCAGATACTCGACTCATACCATTACATCCCTAGCCCATTATTGACAGACGCCCGAGAAGATTGGGATTTTTCGATAACCTTCAGCCACAGAGCATCTCCTGACAACCCTTGATCCGAATATTTACTAACAATCTCGCCCCATGTTCTATTCGGATCACTTTTACTCAGCGAGTCAGCCAATGTTCTATTAGACATCAACTCTCTCGCCGTAGACCTCAAATCATTTCTCATATCAAAAGCCTGCTTAGCCTGCTCCTCCAAAGAAAGGTCACTGTTAATGTGTGCTGGAATTTCGGCCTCTTTAGATAAGTACCAGGCTCTAGCCTCTTGATCAGTTAAGCTATTGGGCTGCGCTAGATCATCCCACCATTTAGCATAGGCTGCAGAGTCGTCTACCGCTTTTGCACCATCAACTCCAGATGCTTCGGCTACCCCCTCATTCAAACCACCGTTGGCGCCCCCCAACCCCGGCGTCAACGACTGCACCGCCCGACACCTCCCCCGAAGCCGCAGCCCCCACACCAAGACCTTCCCCCGTCTCACTGAACATTCCCCCAATCTTGGCCATCAGACCTTCCGATGCCAAAAGCTCTGGAAACAACATGCTCAGGATCGCCAGTGACAACTGCGCCTTGGCTTCATCCAGCGCTGTCGAGTCGCCGTCGAGGGGGGCACCATTATCTTGGAACAACACGGTAGGGTCCTTCCACCCGTGGTCCCCTTGATCGTTGTATTTCTCCGCAGAGCCGCCAATCAGGCTGCCGGTACTTGGATCACCACCGGCCATGGTCGCCGAAAGCAAGCCAATGAGTTGAGCCGTGGTGATTTTGGCCTGACTGCCCGTATAGCTCAGATCGTTGGCGGCGAAAATCTTGCTGACGTAGTTGGACAACGCCGCATTGACCAGCGGCGTCAGCCCTTCGGCCACGCCACCGGCGATGACCCCGCTGGCAAAGTCCTGACCGGCGGCTTTCGAGATCAGGCCACCCAGCAGGGCGTGCAGCACCACTTTTGTCGCAAAATCATTTGTAAAATCACCGATAGCTTTGTTACCGGCTGCCGCACCGAAGTTAATAGCCTCGCTCAAGGCAGCGCTGCGTAGATTGTCGGTAAAACTCCCGCCATTGATCGCCGTTGAGATCCCGCTATTGATTAAGACGTGCGCCTCACTGCGTAGGGCGGTTTGCTCGGCATTGCTCCAACTGAGCGCATCGTTGGAGTAACCCGTGTTCTGGATCGGGCCCGCGCTGGTGACGGTCGAACCACTGCTGCCGGCACCTGAAAACCATTGGGTATCGGCATAATTCAGTAATCCCTCCGTCAGTCCGGCGGTGGCGGCATTTTTTAAACTGCTCGAACTGAAGGTGTCCTTAAGTGCATTCCCCAAGTTGCCTTTGTCATCGATAACGCTCGTGACCGCCGTCGTGGCCAGGCTGATCTCAGCAGCCCCAAGCGGGCCGCCTATACCAAGCCCTGCGGGGCCCATGATCACCGACATCAGGATCGCAATGATCACTTTTGACGCCGGCCCCAGACCCGAAGTGTCGTACTTGAACGACTCGTGGATCTCCTGCACCTGCTGCCAGTTCACATCGCCACGGGCTTCGGCGTCCTTCAACCAGGCCAGGCTCGGGTCGGCCTGCACCATCGCGTCGATGGTCTGGCTCACGGTGTTCTGGTCGATCTGTTTGATATCGATGTTCAAGCCGTTGACGGCATTGATGGTCATCTGGCCTTGAGCCGTCAGTTGGCTTTGGCGCAAGGTTTCATCGGTGGTGCCCTGGCCGCTGGCCGAGACCCAAAACGCATTGTTATCGCTCTTGCTATGGCTCTCCTGATGCAGGTCCTTCACCGCCTCAAAGGTGATGCTGCCGCCACTGTCGAGCGTCAGGTCGTTACCGCTTTGGAGCTTGGCGTTCTGGTACAGCTGATCGCCGCCGCTGACCAGCGTCAGGTTCCCACCCGCGGTGATGGCGCTGCCGATGTTGGTGACGTCAGTGACTTCATCGTGCTGGGTCTGCGTGCTGCCCCAGCTGCCGTCTTTTTGCATGTCATACAGCGAGTAGTCGCTGTTTTGCGCCGCCAGCACATTCAGTTGTCCGCCCGCCTTCAGGAAGGCGTCGCCCCCGGCCGTGACGTTGCTGGAGCTGAGTGTCAGGTCCTGACCGGCGTTCAACGTGACGTTGCCACCGGCAGTGAGGGTGCTGCCGACCTGGCCGACGTGGTCTTCCTGGGCCGTGACCTTATGGTCCTGGTAGTACGAGTGCGTTTCGTCCGCCGCCGAGGCCAGGGTCAGGTTGCCGCCGGCCGCCAGGGAGGCGTCGCGCTGGACGTCGATCTGGCTGGCGATGGCCGTGAGGTCGCGCCCGGCGCTGATGCTCAGGTCCTGCCCCGCCGTGACGCTGGAACCGTACTGGGTGATGCTTTGATCGCGGCGGTCGGGGCCGTAGTCATTGCTGACCGTTTGCTGGGCCGAGGTGAGGTTGACGTCGCGCCCGGCGCTGATCGTGGTAGTGGCACCACTGCTGAGGACGCCGCCGGTGTTGTTCAGGTCGCGCCCGGCGCTGATGGTCAGGTTGTTCGCCGCTTCGATGCGCGCCGCACTGTCGACCACGTCGGTCTGCTGGCTGTAGCCACCGACGCTGCTTTGGTGACTGGTGACGCTAAGTTCATTGGTCACGTCGCCATTGACCGCTGTCAGGCTCACATCGCGCCCGGCGATGATGCCCCCGGCCTGGTTGGTCAGGGGCGATTCACGACGGCGATCTACTGGGCGTAGTAAAGTGCCTCTTCCCGCGCTAAGATTTCAATTTTTCTGTAGCTTGAATCCCCTCCCGAAGCGCCTATCGTGGCATCGGCACACTCGACCTCTTCGTGCGATATTTACCATGGATGACCTACCTTTTTTGCATGAAGACCATGCCTGGCGTGGGCTCCAATCAGGCGAGGCCGATCTGGCCTTCGCCCTTCATTGCCACGTTCTGCAATTAGCCCCACCGGGTGTCGCTCGCGAGGACAGTCTCGATTATTTCGCCGGACATATCGAAACGCATGGCCGCGTTATTGGTTGCTTCAACGATGATGAGCTGATCGCCTATGGGGTACTTGGCTTAAATTCACCCATGCTCGAATACATGGGAGATCTATTGAAAACCGACGCAGAACGCCAGGCGCGCCTGTGCTTGCTCGACGGTGCCGCCTGCGCACCGGCGGCGCGTGGCCGCGGCTTGCATATGGAAGCCATTTCCTTGCGTATCGAGATGGCCCGGCAGCTGGGCAAAAGCCTGTTCGCGGCGACAGTCTCGCCAACCAACCTTGCCAGCCTGCGCGGGTTGTTGCGCCATGGCTTCGTGATTCAGAAGTTCGTGCAAGTCTATGGCGGGCTGTCGCGCCTGCTGCTGGTACGCGACCTGCACGCTGAGCCCGATGTCTGGCAGCACAATCTAATTGTCGCCAACACTGACTTGCAGGGGCACTCTGCAGCCCTGCAGTTGGGATTGACAGGCTACGGCTGCCTGCAGGATCAAGACCAGGTTTGGGGCATCGCCTACGGCATCCAGGCGACCGGGTAACCCCCGGCGAACTCAGCCTTTTCTCTTGCGTGCCTTGCCCAGCGAGCGCGAGCCGGCCGCGTCACGCTGCCGCTCGCGCTGGCGCAACACGTCGATCATTATATTGAAGGTGCGCGCCAACTGACCGACTTCGTCAATGTAGCGACCCTTGGGGACATCGATCCTGGCTTTTTCGAACTCGCCGTTGCGCAGCGCTTCGGTGGAAGCGATCATCCGCTGTACCGGACGCACGATACTCCTCGACAAGCCGAATACCATCAATACGAAAAACACGCCGACACCTGCCACGGTGTAGAGCATATTGATGAACAGGTGCTGCAGCGGCGCCTCGAAATGGCTCTCGGACTCGCTCACCGCAACAGTCAAGCCGATGCCGTTGACCGGCGCGTAGCCGGCGACCTCATCCACACCACTGAGCGTGGAGTGAAAGCTCAGGTTGCCTGACACCGATGCATGGACAAGGGCATCGCCCAAAGCAGGCATTTCCAGGTTTTCGAACGTGTTGCGGCGAAAACGCTGGTCGGTGATGAAGCGTTGCCTGGTATCTGCGGGCAGTGCCTGGAGGCTGCCATACAACCTGGACTGATCCGGGTAACTGACGAGGATGCCGTCGCTGTCCACCATCATCGGCACCAGGTTGCTGTGGTTCGACTGGATCTCGTCGAGAATCTTGTAGATGGACACCCCCTTAAGCCGCAGCACTACCACACCGATAACGTTGCCATCGGCATCCCGGACCGGGTTGGAGAAATACACGCCAGGCATCCCGGCCGTGCTACCGACCACCAGCCCGGAGCTGTAAGGCTGGCCAGCGATAGCTTCTTGAAAGTACTGGCGGAAGGCGAAATTACGGCCGGCGAGATCCAAATCACTGGAGACCAGCGCCGTGCCGTTGCGATCCAACAAGAATGCCAAGTGAACATCGCTGTTACTGCTGACTAGATCGTTCAGGCGCGCGAGCAGAATATCCCGCTTTTCGTCAGTGGGGTTTTGGAGATAATCGACAAAACGAACGTCGCTGGCCAAATACTTCGCAAAGGTGCGGCTGTCGGCTACCAACTGTGATACACGCCCTGCGGTACTCTGCGCGAGGCTTTCGAGGTTGTTGAGTTCGCTGGCGGTGACGTTAGCGCTAGACACGCGCAAGTTGTAGTAGGAAGTCACCAGCAGCGGGCCCATGGCGGCAAGCATCATCAGCACGGTCATCTTCGCCGTGAGACCCCAGCCGTCGGGGTGCAAGAGCCGCGATACTTGGCGCCAGGCGCTGCCCAGCCGGGTGTTGCGCTTGGGCGTTGCAGGTGCGCGATGCAACTTGTGGGTGCTCAGTGCATCCTGGAGGTTGAGCGAGCCGGCATGCTCGGCAAACAGCGCAGCCGCAAACTCGCGCACGGTCTTGGGACGTAGCGCAACTTCGGGCTGTAGTGCCCAGTCGATCGCTTCCAGGAAGGGCGTACCGTAGCGGTCGGCGCCCACGACCACGGCCGGTGACGTGACAGCTTCGCCGGACAGGCGCGCAGGTGCCGCATCCGGTTTTTTGCCGGCTACCATCCAGTACAGCGTCGCGCCCAAGGCGTAGATGTCCGTCCACGGCCCTTGGGCGCCGCCTTCATATTGCTCGGCCGGTGCGTAGCCAGGGGTCAGTACATCGGCGACGGACTGCTCGCCACCGACCGATAGCCGAGCGGCACCGAAATCCAGCAGTACCAGGCGGTTGCCGTCGGAGCTGGCGTAGATGTTGTCGGGCTTTATATCTCGGTGCAGGTAGCCAGACTCATGCACCAGTGCCAGGCCATCGAGCAGTGGCTGCAGGTATTCGACCAACCAGGATTCCTTGGCCGTGCGCGTCGGTTTCCACCATTGTTTAAGTGACTGGCCTTCTTCATAGTCGAGCACCATGTAGGCGGTATGGTAGGCCTCGAAGAAGCGCGCCACGCCAACGATATTCGGGTGGTGAAAGGTGGCCAGGGTACGCGCTTCCATGAGGAATGCTTCAAGGCCATCCAGGTAAAACTCTTCCGCCTCGGGCCAGCGCACCACCACCGAGTAGTCGCCCGAACGCGCGGCACAATGGCTGGGCAGGTATTCCTTGATCGCCACCTGAACATTCAGATTGACGTCGGTGGCCAGATAGGTAATGCCGAAACTACCCTGCCCCAGAACCTTGTCGATGCGGTATTCAAACAGGCCGAAGCCTTGGGGCAGCGAGGTCGAACTGGACGGGCCCACGTAATGCGGAACAGGCGCCGACCGTAGTGCGGCTGCTTCCTCCGCCAGCTTACGCAACTGCGATTGGCCACGGGTGGCATGGGAGCCATAGGTGGTCTGCGACCGGGAATGCGACACCGATACCGACTCAGTGGTCGAGTCTCCTGCTGCCGGGGTAGCGACAGGATTTGGCGCGGCCTGGGGTGCCACCCGATTCGCCGTCATGGGCGTCACCACCTGGGTGAACTCTTCTTCCCTTAGCGCTACGACCAGCGTCGAATCATCGTCACTGTCGCGCTTGAGATGTGTGCGGGCGACAGGGGGAAATGCCCCACCACTGGAGAAGAAGGACGCCGCCACGCTCACCGTCGAATCGGGATCGATAGGATGGGCCGGCCGGGTACTGTCAAGATCGCCTGAGGGGTTGTACAGATGATCCTGACTCATTTGTATTCCTGACAGTTTTGACTCATGGTTGCCCTGAATTTTTAGTAGAAAATCGCACTGGATCGGGTATCAGGGTAAACTGCCGCCACGATAGCATAGCGCCATAATGATGGCGATGAAGGGTGCCCATTTCACCCATATTCCGTCCCCGCTTTTTTCGCTGGTGGCAGCCTTGCACTGTAATGTTCAATGACTCCACACGCCGCGAACCACCCGATACCTTTGCCATGTCTAGGAATACCGTGAGGGCATTTTGATTACCACGATCCCGGTCTCCCTCATCCAACGGCAACGCTTGGGCATCGGGACAGCTTTCGGCGTTACCGATGTCGGTCTCGTGCGCCACAGCAACGAAGATAACTTCCTGATCGACAGTTCCCTGGACATGGCCATGGTTGCCGACGGCATGGGGGGCCACGCCGCTGGCGAACTGGCCAGCTCTGGGGCGCTGCAGGCGGTGCGCGAATTCATCTTGCACGCCAGGATGCGCTACGCCCAGGGCGCTGACGGGTCTGCCGCCCTCGACCTCGACGCTACCACTCCCCTTGCCGGCCTGCGCGACCCCGATGCGACCTGCGCGGATGCCAGCCTGATGGCAATATCGCTGATGTTTGATGCGATCGAATATGCCAACCGCACGCTGTACCAGCACAACCTCGCTCAGCATCGCTCCGAGGGCGGTATGGGCACCACGCTTACGGGCTTCTGTCGCCCCCTCGCGGGCGGCGAGCTGGTGTTCTTTCACGTCGGCGACAGTCGCCTCTACTGCAATCATAACGGCCAGCTGCAACAGTTGACTCACGACCAGACCCTGTATCAGCAGGCCGTGGATGCCGGCATGCGGGATAACCTGCCACCGCGCAATATGTTGCTGCAGGCCATGGGGCCCGGCGCTCATGTTCAGCCTGTGATTCGCACCTTGCCGCTGGAGCCGCACGACGTCCTGCTGTTATGCAGTGACGGGCTGTACGGCGCGGTGCCCCACCACCTGATCGAAGAAGCAATGGCCCATACCAACGAAGCCACGCTTGAGCAGGCCTGCCATTACCTGATCGACCTCGCCAAGAAAGGTGGCGGCCGCGACAACATTACCGTCCTGATGGTCACCTGCCCGCCATAGCCGGTCGGGTTACAACTGCCAGCCGTGCAGGGCCCATTGTCCATCGAGCATGGCCGTAAACTGGCCGGCGGTCGGCAATCCATTGCATTGCATCACACACGCTTGGATGCGCTCCGAGCCGTCGCTCCACCACAGGCTTGCACCCCGCGCAGCAGGCGCCAACGCCGGCAACGCTGCACCCAGCTGCGCTGTTCCTTCCAGCGGATAAATACGATTGCAAGTTACCCCTGTGCCGTTGCCCGACGTCACCGCGGCGCCGCGTGGAGTGCTGATGCGCAGCAACGCCTGATCGAATCTTTCCAGTGAAAAATCCGCCCCCAGCGACCACAGCCCCAGATCCTCAAGCTGTTCATACCAAGGCCCCGAGTCGCCCAGCCACTGCGCAGGCGGCATGCCTGCACTGACTTGCGCAGCGATGGTCAACGGAAAATGCCGCCCCACTCGGTCGACGCTTGGCATCAGCACCCCCGCCCAACCCTGCTCTCCACACACCCCGGGAGCCAACGCAAAGCGCCAGATGGGGCTGCTCAGGTAAGTGGCCAGCCACTGCGGCCCCAACTGTGCGCGACTGGTATTCAAGGCCGCTTGCAACCATACGTCCCACGAATGCTGGAAGGCATGGGGCAAGCGTCGCGCGACGAAATCGCCATGGCTGGTGACCTTGCCGAAGAAACCGGCACCCGCCGGCACTCGCGTATCCATATCAAAGACTCACAGGGCAACGGAACTGCAGCAATTCCTGACGACGGAAGGGGTTGATGACACTGTTGGCATCCAGTTGGTAGATCACGTTGCGCCCGTCCAGGGTAAAGGTCAGGCGGTAGCGCTCACGTTGTGCGGTGGTTTGAAGCGCGCCGTTGTCCATCATCCGGAACCACGCCCAAGGGCCCGCAGTAGTGTAATCAACCCGCAACGCTGGAATCGCGTCGAAGTGCACCTGACCGTTGCTTTGGCCGCTCGGCAACAGGATGGTGGCGGCCTGTGGCGCAGCATCGGTCGCATACGCCACCGGCTGCCCTTCGATGTCGAGCTGGACCTTGGTCAATGCCGCATCGGCAGACAGCGGCGTGAGGTTGAAGCGCAGCGAAGGCCGGGTACCGCCCGCACTGAAGAACATGTCGCGCAACTGTGCCGCCAGCTGGAATTGCTTGAGGACCGATTCGGGAATGCCCAGTGGCGCGCTGGCGCCTGCACGCCAACGCCAGTTGCCACCGCTGCGGTCGACATAGGCTGCCAGGTTCTTCGCAAAGAAGTCGTCCATCAGCCCATTGGGACCGAAAAACTTGCCGAAATCATCCGGTGTCACGTCTTTGTTGGCACCACGCACCAGCGGATACCGCCCGGCGATCGCCTGTTGGCAGAAGCCCGCGGCGTTCGCTGACCAGAGTGCATTCAGGCGCGCCCGCTCGTTGCCAAGGGCCAGGGCGCCGCCGCCACTGTCGATGTTTTTCAGCATGTCGCCCAAGGGCGCCGGCTTGCCGTCGGCGTCACGCTTGATGCGCGTCAACACGTCGCCGGCCGGCGGCGGTGTGCCACTGCGTCGAGCGCTGTCGGCGGCGTCGAAATACTGTGAGGCGTCTTTGAACGTCGCCAATAACTGTTCGGCAGGCATCGGCCCGGTGGCCCCTGGGGCGCCCACCAGTTTGTGCAGGTTGTCGAAGTGCTGATCAACCGGGTTGGCAGCCGGTTGATCATTGGCACTCGCGGCGTCGTCACCCATGGCAGCCTCCAGTCGTTTGCGGGCAGCCGCCAAATTGCCCTGCACGGCATCATCCAAGCCCCGCGCCATGGAGCTCTTGGCCTTTATGTCGGCCAACGTGGTTTCCCGTGCTGCAGCCTGCAGGAACGTCAGTAGCGGCGAGTCGGGTGCCGCCAGGGCGTTGGTCACCCGCGCGGCTTGGTCCAGGCTGGAGAACGACACGATGCGCACGCCGGCAAGAAAATCGTCCCATTGCTTGATGTAGTCCAGGTAGTAAAACTCCAGCACGACTTTTTTCAATGCTTCGTCGGCAGTGGCGCCCTGGGATTCCTGACGGTCCAGCACCCAGCTGTCCTTTGCGGCTTCGGCAACTGCCGGCCCAAGTGCCTGCTGCAGCCTACGGTAGCCTGCGACGCTGTAGATACCCGACACGCCACGGGTCAAAGGTGCACCGCTCTGCTGGGAGAACAGCAATGACACATCGCGGCCCACGGCAGTGCTGACACTGAACTCCGGCAGACCGGCCTGGGCCAGATCGCGCTTGAGGCGGTTATAGACCCGTTGCGTCACTGGCAACATCGCCAGTGCCAGGCGGGTCTGGCCGATCAGCGTGGAGTCGAGGGTAGGGGGCGCCGCGCTCTGGTCACCGTCGCGAAGCAACGCACTGGTATGGCCCAGCAACTGCTGCACTTGCGCCTGGGTCACCGGCGCCAGGCTGCGTGGCCAGTCTATCTCCAGCCAGGCCAGCAACGACTCTGGGTCAAGGTAGCGACGGTCACCCAGCATCAGATAGACGCGAAGCGTGGCATACAGATACTCCTGATTGTTGGCGTCGCCGCGACGCAAGGCGTCTTCCATGCGATTGATGATGCGGGGTAACAAGGTTTCACGAAGCAGGCGCTGATAGAGCACTTCGGCGCCTGTGCCCAGCTTGTCGTCCTGCGACAGGCCGAAGCGGCTCAGCCAAGGAACACCGGCAGAGTCGCCATCGTATCGCCTGGTGAGCTCGCGGGAAGCGTTGAGCAACGGCAGCAATTCGTCGATGCGTGCCTGTGGCGGCAGCGCGCGGGCCAGCTTGTCGACCTGAGCGGCTTGGGTCTTCACCGTGTCAATGTAATCTTGGTTACGCAAATAACTGGTGGTCAAACCGCCTACCAGCAGCGCCAGCAGTACACCGGTCGCCAAACAGCCCGCGAGCTGCAGGCGCTGGCGGCGGCGTTCGGAGCGCGGGTTACCCCCCGCCAAGCCTGCTTCCTTGAACACCACCTCGCGTAGCAACGCGGTAAGAAAATAGCTGCGCCCGGAGGCGGGGTTAGTGGGCAGAACCTTGCGGTCCAGACCAAATGCCCCCGCCAGCGATGCCATGACGCGGTCGATCGGGCTGCCTTCTTGCGTGCCACTGGTGAAGTACACGCCGCGCAGCATGGCTTGTTTCTCGTAGCGGGTCGGCGCAAAAACTTCGTTGAGGAAATCCCCCAGCACTTGGCCGATGCCGGCGAATTGTTGAGGGAAACGATAGAGCAGCGCCCGGCGTTGCAGGTCGCGCTCCTGCTGCACGCGTGGCAATACTCGCACCTGCAACTGACGCTCCAGAGTGGCGAACTCATCAGGGAAAGAGGCCAACGCCTGTTCGACGGAATCCGCGGTCGTCAGAGGGAAGGTCATGCCCCAGACCTGGGAGCGATTTTCGCGGCCCAAAGGCTCGAAAAACTCGACGAAGCCCGCTAGCAGGTCGCATTTGGTCACCACCACGTAGATCGGGAAACCGATGCCCAACTGTTCGTGCAGTTCCTTTATTCGCGAACGAACGGCTTGGGCTTGCAGGGCGCGGCCAGCGTCGCCTTGTTGCAGCAGGTCAGCGACGCTGAGGGCGACGATGACTCCGTTGATAGGACGACGCCTACGGTACTTTTTCAGCAGACCGAGAAAACCGTTCCAGGCGGCCTGGTCTACTCGCGCGTGGCTATCCTGAGTGGTGTAGCGCCCGGCGGTGTCGAGCAGCACTGCCTCGTCGCTGAACCACCAGTCACAGTTACGCGTCCCGCCCACGCCGCCCACAGCGAGCGGCCCGAGCGCATCGGCCACGGGAAACTTGAGGCCCGAGTGCACCAGCGCAGTGGTCTTGCCACTACCGGGCGCGCCCACGAACATGTACCACGGTAGTTGGTACAGGTAGTGCCCACCGCGGCGCTTGCCGGTCTTGCGCAACACGGCCAGAGCTTCCTGCATGCGCTGTCGCAACACGGCCAGCTCTTGGTTGGTTTCCCGCGCGCCGGGCTGCTCATCGCCGGCCATGGCCTTGGCCAGCTTGCGATTGGCCCAGCGCACGGCGCAATACTTCCAGATTAAATACAGCGCCCACAGCACGAACAGCACACCGATGCACTTCCAGCGCGCAGAATCCGTAGCCAGAGGCTCTTCGCCCTTGAACGACAGCAACGGCCCCTCGAACCATACTACGAGTGACAACAGCGACACGCCCAGCAACGACAAGACCCAGGGCTGGAGGAACCACATAAAGAAACGTTTCATAGGCTTTGGCCGTAGCAGGCAGCATTAAATTCGAATGTGACACGGCTCATTGCGGCACCACGGGACTCAAGACAGTAATTTCGACGCGGCGATTACGGGCGCGATTGGCCGCGGTGTCGTTGGCGACGAGCGGCTGGGTATCGCCGCGGCCTTCGGCGCTCAAGCGCTCACCCGAACCGGCGTTTGCTGCCAGCCGTTTGAGCACACTCACGGCGCGGGCCTTGGACAACTCGTAGTTAGACGGGAAACGCGCCGACACCCCCGGCTTGCTGCTATCGGTGTGGCCGATCACAAGCACCTTGCCCGGCAGCGGTTGCAGCGCTTCGCCGATACGATCGAGCAGTGGCAGGAAAGTGGGCATCACCTCTGCGCTGCCAGACCCGAACATGCCGTCGCCCATGAGGGTGATCACCGAGCGGTCTGCCGTTTCCACTACCGTGACTTTGCCAGCGGCGATCTCCGGCGCCAGGAAGCCCGCCATCCGCACAGGGGCCGGCGCCAGGGTTGGCGCTCGCGGCGCTTGGGGCGGTGGCGCCACATGGATCTGCGACAGCCCGTCATAAACCGGATCGGAAGCTCCGGCCAGGGACATCGCATAACCGATCTGCAGCGCCACGAGCACCATGGCGCTACAAGCCACCAGCACCCACAAGGGTATGCGCCGCAACGAGGACTTTGCCTCGGGTGCCGCAACGCGCCAGTTCAGCGATAGCTCCTGCTCGTAGCTGCCGCGCTGAACTGCGATCAGTTGCTGCAAACGTTCGCGCAGCACGGCCAACTGTTCATGACCACGGTCGACCAAGCGATAGCGCCCTTCCATGCCCAGCGTCAGACATAGGTACATCAGTTCAAGCAGGTCGAGATGGGAACGCACGTCCTGACTCAAGCGCTGCAGAATGAGGAAAAACTTCTCGCCCCCCGAGGCTTCATTATGGAATGCCACCAGCAAGCCGCGACTGCCCCAGACGCCACTGCCCCACGCGGTGCTGGCGATGGTTTCGTCCAATACCGTGCACAGCGCATAGCGCGCGCCGGCGATCGACTCGGAGTCTACGCCGGCCTTGCGCGCATCGCTCTCGAAGGTCTGCACGGCCAGCGCCAGGCGCTGACGCAGCTCTTCGATATCCGGCGGTTGAGTGGCGGTGCGCAGGGGCACGATCAGGTCCAGCAGCGGGTTGGCTGCGCGCACCAGTCGATTTAGGCCACGCCCAGGCAGATGCACGCACACCTCGCCGGCGGCTGGCACCGACACCGCGGCCTGCGCTGGCGCAGCGGGTACCGGGTTAGCCGCTGGCGCGCGGCGACCGCCCGGTGTCGGGATCAGCACGGTCACGTCCGAATCCTGCGCAGGACGGAAGGGGGGAGTCTGGCTCACGGCGCTTACCTTCTGATGGCCCAGAACTGCATCTGCAGACCCGGAAGATCACCTGCCACATGCATGGCGAAGCCAGCGGAGTTGCTCAGCGGCTGCCAATACTCGCTGCCGTTGTCGAGCTCGAAGTAGGTAAAGCCGGCATAAAAAGGCAACTGACGCGGCGCGACCGCCATCGGCCGCAACCCGATGCCGGGCAGTTGCAGATTGACCAGATCGCGGATCTGCTCGATCGAGCCAATCTTGACCTGCCCCGGGAAGCCGTTGCGCAACGCATCCGGTGGCACCTGAGCGCCCACCGCCAGGACGAAAGTGGCCGAGCGCAGCAGCGTTTTGTCGGCCAGCACGGCCACGCGAATACCGTATTGGCGCTCTTCCAGCGGGATCGGCACTGCTTGACTATCAATGACCATGGACAGCGATTTTCGCAAGTCGCCCATCAGCGGTGCAAAGCTTTCAATCAAGCTGTCGTGGCGATACAACGGATAGGCCGGCGCCCGCTTGCTGGATTCGGTGAAAGTGGACAGTTCCCCGGCCAGCTCCAACATCGCCTGGTACAAGGCTTCCGGATGCACATTGGCCAAGCCACTCAAATGGGTGAACAGCGGCTCGGAACGGTTAAGCAGCTGCAGCAACAGGAAATCGGCGATCTCCGCCGCACCGTTCGCACCCGGTTGCGACAGTCGCAAGGCAAGCGCCTCGCCGCGCTGGTGCAGCAATCCGACCAACTCGTTGGCGAATGCAGCGAGCCTCGGTGCGACGCGAAAGTTCAGGCAAGGTGCGCAGTAGTCCGTGTCCAGCACCACCTGATTGTCTGCACGTCGCTCAATGATGCGGGCTATGCCCAGCGTGGTGTAGGCATTAGCCACTTCGCTTTCCAGTGCCAGGCGTAGGCGAAGCTTGCCGACCTGCATCAAGGCGCTGCTGTCCAGGCCATTGCTGTCCCAGGATTCGTAATCTTCTCCGCGGTGGCGGGCAAAGTTGTCCGGGCCTTGGGTGTTATCGACTTCTGTCACGCCATGGCGGTGCAGCGGCAGCGCCAACACCACCAGCAGGTTGCGGGCATCGGCCGGTACGTCCAGCGGCAACGGCAAGTCGTCTTCGGCAGGCAGGCTGAATGGGGTACCGTCCGGCAGCACTCCGTTGCAGGCTCGCAGGCTGATCTTGCCAAGGGCCAATTGTTCTTCGTCGATGTGCAGTTCCGAAAAGCCCCAAGCGTAGGGACGCAATGCCGCGACACGAGCTTCCAGTTGGCTTTGCCAATAGCGATCGTGCTGTTGCAAATGCTGAGGCTGCAAAAGCATGCCTTCAGACCAGATGACTTTGTTCTTCCACGCCATGGTGCGTTGCCCCCAAAAAATGTGTTGAAAGCTGCTGCGCGTGATGGCTAGCAGCGCTGCGCCTTACTTGCCCCGGCGCAGCCGTTCTACCTGATCCTCATACGCTGACGAGAAACTGTCGCCGAACATGCCTTGGGCCTCGTCGATGTTCTGCGCAACCTGGGCATACGCCTCGACCATCTGTTCCCACATCCTGGCCTTGCGCGCGTTCCCGCCGTTCATTTTGTCGATAATCGAAGCCGGCACGGTGCGCTGCTCGATCACGCCAGGATTGAGACGCTCCAGCAGCGCGGCAAGGGCTGCCCGCATGCCGGCGATCACCGACAATTCGTGGGCGCGCAGGTCGTCGAAGGCACTGGCCATCGACTGCACCGGCGGCATGTAGCCGGCCATGGTGTTGCCTAGCAACTGGGTCAGGGCGCTGTCGACGTTGGGGAAAAACTTCAGCGGATTGTTGGAACGCACGGCCATCATTGTCATGTCCATGCGGCTTTCTTTTTTGGTCAGCGCACGGGCCATGAGCACGTCCATGGTGCCAGCAGTGGCTTCACGCAGCATGGCACCGATGTTTTCGGCGATCTCCACCCCGTTGCCGTCCAGCTTCAAGTCTGGCAGGCCGAGACCACGTAGCAGTGCTTGCAGTACTTGGCTGTCGCTGGCACCCGCGCCAACCGGCGTAATGCCTGCAACGACGGCCTGTGCCGGGAACGGCTGTGCCTGGCCTGCCGCAGGTTGCGCTGGGCTGGAAAACGGCTGCGCGAGTGGCGGCAGCGACTGGGTGGCCATTGAGTTATCCGGACCTCCCCTGGGCGCAGGCGACAGGAGATCGGCCAGCGGATCGTAATCGTCCGGGATCGCCCCGTTGCCGGCTCTGGTTGCCGCTGGCAAGGTGAAGGCTACGTACTCAGGGGAAAGGTGATCGCTCTCCGCTGCCCGCAACGCCGCCGGGGGATTCAGGTTGTGGGAGCCCAGCCCGGCCAGCGACGACGCTGCGCCCCCGGCAAACAGGTTCAGCCCCAACGGGTCTGCCTGGTTTGCGCCCAGCCCGGAATCACTGCCGACGTCCAACAGCCGGGCGCCTGCCAAAGCATCAGGCAGTGCCGCGGGCGCAGCAAACGGGGCACTGCTCGCCGCTGAAGGGAAAGCCGGTGGTGGCACGGGTAGCATGGGGGCCGGTGGCTCGAACAGCGGCAGCTCTGGATTATTCAACGGCGCTGGAGGGATGATCGGCGCAGTCGCTTGCGCGGCGCTCATAAGGGCTTCCAGTTGGTAGTCGCCGACGACGATACGATCGCCCTCCCCCAACGCGATTTCGCGACCTTTGCCAAGGGGGCGGTCGTTGATAACGCTGGGATTGCTTCCAAGGTCTTCGTAAAAGAACGCGCCTTCACGCAACGATACTTTTGCGTGGGTGCGTGAGATGTACTTGCTCGGGTCATCGAGCACCAGCGTGTTCTCGACGGAACGCCCTATGCTGCCGCCGTTTTCGCCAAAGGGCACAGGCGGCAGCGCCGGTACGGGCTGGTTGCGGTAGGAGTGTATGCGCAGGATCAGAGGCATAGAAAAGCCGACATCCATGGATCGCGGCGGCCACGCAAGAGAGGGGCGCCCAGCGACGGGGTTGAAGACATTGCCTCGTACGCCGCCAAGGGGCGGCGTAAAGGGGTTAAGGACTCATGGCCAAAAGCCAAGGGGTCAGCCACGACCCTTGCGGCGCACAGGATAGCAGCCATCAGTTGATATCCACCATGGCGCCCTTGATGATCATATTGCCGGTGGATTCCATATCGATCATCATTGACTTGATGGTGATTTTTTCAGGCTCGATCTTGATGCTGCTGCTACCGACTTTCAGCTCGATCGACGTTGTTGCGCTGATGACGATGGTGCTGCTGACGGTTATTTTCTGGTCGCCCGAGACGGTCACTTTCTGGTCACCGGAGACAGCGGTTTTCTGGTCACCCTCGACGGTGATCTTCTGGTCGCCCGAGATCGTCATCTTCTGGTCTTCGGTGACGGTCATTATTTGATTGCGCGACACGGTCATGGTCTGGTCACGGGAGACAGTGGTCTTCTGGTCCTGACCTACCGTATGGGTATCGTCGTTCTTGATATCGCGGGTGAAGTCCTTTTCGGCGTGCATGTAGACTTCTTCGGCGCCGGCCTTGTCCTCGAAACGCAATTCGTTGAAACCGGTGCTCTTGGGTGTGGAGCGGGTCTTGACGCCGCTCTGGGTCTGGTTGGCGGGCAGCGCGTAAGGAGACACGGCGTCGGAGTTGTAGACGCAGCCGGTAATCAGCGGACGGTCGGGGTCGCCTTCCAGGAAACTGACCACCACTTCCATGCCCACTCGTGGCACGAACAAGCCGCCCCAGCCTTTGCCAGCCCAGCTCTGGGCGACCCGTACCCAGCAGGAGCTGGTTTCGTCGTTTTTGCCCAGACGGTCCCAGTGGAACTGCACCTTGATGCGGCCGTAGCTATCGGTCCAGATCTCCTCGCCACTCTTGCCCACTACGATGGCGGTCTGCGGCCCCCGAACCACGGGCTTGGCGATGGTGCATTCGGGGCGATAGGCGTGGTCCTTGCCGATGGCGGTGAATTGGCAGTCGAACTCGAGGTCCTTGGCGTTGCTATCGGTGCCATAGCCCGAGGTGTGCAGGCTGTACTGGGCCGAGGTGAGTAAATATCCCTGGTTGTACTGCTCGCGAGGATGCTCGCTCAGGGTGAACAAACCGCCCGGAAACAAGCCACGGGCATTGCTCCTGGCTGTGACCACCTCGCTTTGCCCATGGACCCGTTCCATGCGGGCCAGGGCCAGGTCGCCGCCGTCGGTGGCAGTGTTGTATTTGCCCGGGTAGTCGAAAAGTTCGAATGCGGGCACGTCGAAGCCCGATGCCAGCGGCGCCCTGCTGAGCAGGCCCTGGTTGCTGCTGGCCGAGGCCTTTTCATAGTCGAAGTCGTTGAGCGTGTAGCTGCTGGCCTGGATCTCGCCTGCCACCGCCCAGGCTCCGACGGTTTCTCCAGTCCCGGCATTGCCCTGGCGGGTACCGACAAACTCGAGGCTCTGGTAACCACCAATCGGCTCATGGGCGGTGTAGGAGTCGGCCAGCATCAGGGTGTGGCGGTCCTTCTGGTGGGTGAAGAAGAAGTAGATGCCGGCATCTTCGAGCAAGCGGCAGACGAAATCGAAATCGGTTTCGCGGTATTGCACGCAATACGTCAGCTTGGGGTACTGGCCGCTAAGCAGTGAGTCGGACAACAGGCTCAGGCCGGCGTAGACATCGTCGTTGCATACCTGCCGGACGATTTCCGGGACGCTCATGTCCTGGAATATCCGGCAGTTCGATGAGCGTTTCAGCAACCACAGCCAGGGGTGTACCACGGCCTCGTAGCTGACAAAATCGCCCTCCCAACCGGTACAGGCAAAGCGCGTGACGATGCCGTGAAAGTAGCGCGTGCCCTCCTCCAGCAATGCCACGTTGACCACCAGTGGTTTGCCCAACAACGCCTTGGGGCTTACTTCTCCGTTCTTGCTCAGCAACTGCACGCGAAACTCAGACAGACGCCCGAGCTGCTCGGTCCCGCTCATGGAGTGGAACAACAGCTCGTCCTTGCCCAGGGCGGTGATAACACTGACCTGACGGTTGTCTTGGGTAGCAGTCATAAAGCTCTCTGTGGTGCGCTCGGGTACAGTGGAAATATGGGTGCCCGGCTACGGGATCATGGTCTTGACGGTGGCCGAAGTAACAAAACTGATCTCCCCGCCATAAATGCACTTGCAGGTGGAGACATCGTCCAGTGCCGGGAACTTGGCGATATTCACCGTCGCCGCGCCTGGCGACCAAGGCGCGGGTGTCGCCGGCAAGCAAGGCATAGGCGTCATCGCGCCCATGGCCGCCGCGGTAGCCATTGCCACCATCGGATTGCCGGAACAGCAGCACATCCCGAACGGCAGGATATTCACCAATGGAATGTGATCCATGATGTTCGCCGCAGGCGGGCCTTCGGCGTTCACCCGGTTGATGGGCAGCACCACCAGCGCCGAGGGTGCGGCGCCGTAGGTGCATTTCATCTGGGCGCCCATGGAGACTTGTTTGGGCAATCACGCTCTCCTTAAATCACATCGCGGACTAGGAACCCCGGATCAAAACCACGGTTACGCAGCA
Organism: Pseudomonas sp. ASL7; assembly: GCF_056680375.1. Classification (NCBI taxonomy): domain Bacteria; kingdom Pseudomonadati; phylum Pseudomonadota; class Gammaproteobacteria; order Pseudomonadales; family Pseudomonadaceae; genus Pseudomonas; species Pseudomonas sp. ASL7. The sequence goes on from NZ_CM155279.1 coordinate 3,045,444, forward strand.
CCTGGGAAAAGGCGCTGGATGATTTTCTTTTCTTCGCTGCCGGCAAGACAGTTGATCACCCGGATAGCCGTGCTCTGTGGCGCAATCACGCCATATTCGCTGGCGTTGGAAATAAGGGATTTGGCGACTTTATCTTGGGATTCAAACTTGATTTCATAGGCGCTCAGATATCTGGAGCTGTAGGGCATCAAGTGCTCATCGAGAAATTTCACACCCGCATCAAATTGCCCCGCTGTCGTGGGCACGCCGCTGGCGTTAAACATATTCAACCAGACCATTTTGCTGCCGCAACAACCGCTATTGAGCGCCAGCATGGCGACGACCGGAACATCGCTGACATAGGATTTGAACCAAGTATTGAAATCCTGTGCCCGAGCATGAAAAGGCTCAGGTTGTTCGCGCTCAGCCCACAACTGTTTGGCATCGGCAATAAAAGCTTTCAGGCGGGATTTCTGCCAGGCATTCAGCAGAATCTTGTAAATTTTCTCAAGGACGTCGGCGATCGTATTGGCCAATGAACCGAGGCCGGGAATGAAGCCGATGCCGCCTTTGACTGCCGTCAACAGGCCCTCGCCAATACTGCGGTTCATCGCATTCTTGATCGCTACTACAATGGTTGCCGGGGTGCCAGCCGAAATATCGACGTTCTTTTCAGCCTCCCACGCCTTATAGCGCGCATAGCCGCCGGTCACCGCCTCCACAACACCTTTAGCCACTTGCTCAATAGGTCCAAGGCTCTTGGATATGTTGAAAATCTTGGCCATCAACTTCTTCAATATCTTGAAGATGATCATGGGCAGCCCACTAGTGTTCATGTTGGTGTCAGTGTTCTCGCGAACATACTCCGCTACTTTTTCAAAGCCTTTCTGTGGGTAGCCTTTTATCGATTCCCAGCTGACTGCGTTGCGACCTTTTTCTATCGCCTTGCGGATGGAGTCGCGGATGCCGTTGCAAAATTTGACCAACGAATCCCAGATCTTCTGATACCAACTACTCTCTTCTGCACCCTTAAGCGCCGGCTCCTTGACGTCCTCGGGTTCCGGCTCCTCGCCCACGATAGTGGTTCTTGAAAACAGCCAGATAATGCCCAGGCGGCTATGAATATGATCAGCTTCCATGAAGCCGCTGCGCCCATAAGCTGCATCGGACGCCCGAGGGTTCGGAATCTTGGGCATCATGAAGCCGTGCCAGACATCAAGGGTGTCGTGCAGATCGACCATCGTGCCACTTTTGTTGCGTGCCTGTTTTTGCCAGCCCACGTGCTCACCTTCATAAGCATCCAGGGCAATGCGCATCTTGTTCAATACATTTTTGCGGTCAAATCCTGGCGTGGAAGTTTCGTATCGCTTGATCAGCGCATCGATGGCCTGCAGCTTTTCCCCTCGGGGAGCGAACGTGCCGGCATCGGTGTTTTTCTTCCACTCCTCAAACTTCGGAACGGGTTTGATTTCGTTCGCAGTTTTCATACTTGATCCCCAAAAAACAATGTGCGCTTGACCGGTAACTGGAACACAACCAATCACTCAAAGCTGTAGGCAAATTTTGCGTTATCGACGCTGACTGTGACCTGAGCAACAGCGGCGCCCTCCATCATCCGCACCAGGAATTCCCGACTGATATCCGGCAACATCGTATTGGTCAGAATCGCATCAATCATCCGCCCACCCGACTCCGCCTCGGTGCAGCGCGACACCACCAACTTGACCACCGCCTCTGTATATTGGAACGGGATCTTGTAGCGGGCTTCGACGCGTTTCTTGATTCGGTTGAGTTGCAACTTGACGATTTCGCCCAGCATGGCGTCCGACAGCGGGTAGTAAGGAATTGCCACCAGGCGACCCAACAGCGCAGGCGGGAATACCTTGAGCAGCGGTGCGCGCAGGGCCTTCGCCATGCCTTCAGGGTCGGGCATCAGCTCCGGGTCCTTGCACAACCCGGCGATCAGGTCTGTGCCGGCGTTAGAGGTAAGGATGATCAGGGTGTTCTTGAAGTCGATGAAGCGCCCTTCCCCATCTTCCATCGAGCCCTTGTCGAACACCTGGAAGAACATTTCGTGTACGTCCGGGTGAGCCTTCTCGACTTCATCCAGCAACACCACCGAGTACGGCTTGCGGCGCACAGCTTCGGTCAGCACACCGCCTTCGCCGTATCCGACGTAACCGGGTGGCGCGCCCTTGAGCGATGACACGCTGTGGGCTTCCTGGTATTCGCTCATGTTGATGGTGATCAGATTCTGCTCGCCACCGTACAGCGCCTCGGCCAAAGCCAGTGCAGTTTCGGTCTTGCCCACGCCCGAGGTACCGGCCAACAGGAACACGCCAACCGGCTTGTTCGGATTGTCCAGGCCAGCGCGGGAGGTCTGGATACGCTTGGCGATCATCTCCATGGCATGGTCCTGGCCGATCACGCGTTTGCTCAACAGCGAGGCGACATTGAGGATGGTTTCCATCTCATTGCGCGCCATGCGCCCGACCGGGATGCCGGTCCAGTCGCCGACGACTGCGGCCACGGCCTGGTAGTCTACGGTCGGCAGAATCAGCGGGGTTTCCCCCTGCAAGGCACTGAGGCTGGCCTGCACCGTCTGCAACTGCTGCATCAGCACTGCACGCTGCTCTGGCGCAAGAACGTCAGCCGGGGCGACAGCGGTCGCGGCAGCTTCCAGATTGCTGCCGGTGACGTCGACCGGCTGTGTGCCGTCGCGAAGTTGGGCGCGCAGTGCCAGCAGTTGGTCAACCAGCCCACGCTCGTCGCTCCAACGAGCTTCAAGGCCTGCAAGGCGCCCACGCTCCTGCACCAGCAATTGATGGGTATCGGCGGCACGCTTGGCAATATCAATGCCGATCGCGCCTTCGCGCTTGATGATCTGCAGTTCGGTTTCCAGCGCCTCGATACGCTTGCGGCTGTCGTCCACCTCGGCCGGCGTAGCGTGCAGGCTGACCGCCACTCGGGCGCAGGCGGTGTCGATCAGGCTGACCGACTTGTCGGGTAATTGCCGCGCCGGAATGTAGCGGTGCGACAGCCTTACCGCGGCCTCCAGCGCTTCGTCGAGGATTTGTACCTTGTGGTGTTTTTCCATGGTCGAGGCTACGCCGCGCATCATCAGGATCGCCCGCTCTTCGCTCGGCTCGTCGACCTGGATGCTCTGGAAACGACGGGTCAGGGCCGGGTCTTTCTCGATGTACTTCTTGTACTCGGCAAACGTGGTGGCGCCGATGGTACGCAAGGTGCCACGAGCCAGTGCCGGCTTGAGCAGGTTGGCGGCGTCACCAGTACCGGCCGTGCCTCCGGCGCCGACCAGCGTATGGGTTTCGTCGATGAACAGGATGATCGGCCTGGCGCTGGCCTGCACCTCATCGATCACCGAACGCAGGCGCTGTTCGAACTCGCCTTTCATGCTCGCGCCCGCCTGCAACAGGCCAACGTCCAGGGTCAGCAGTTGCACGTCTTTCAGGCTCGGCGGCACGTCGCCACGGGCGATGCGCTGCGCGAAACCTTCGACCACCGCGGTTTTGCCGACGCCGGCCTCCCCGATCATGATCGGGTTGTTCTGCCGGCGACGCATGAGGATGTCGACCATCTGGCGAATCTCATCATCGCGGCCGACGATCGGGTCCATCTTGCCGCTGCGCGCTTGCTCGGTCAGGTCGACGGTGAATTTCTTCAGCGCTTCCTGCTTGCCCATGGCGGCCGGGGCAATGGCGCCGCTGGCTTCACCCGGTGCCGCCCCACCACCGCTGAAACCGTCGGTGGCGACCATGTGTGCTTCGGGCGAGGTATCCAGCAGGCTGGCGAAGTTGTCGCTCAGATGCTCGATTTTGATCTTGTCGAACTGCTTGGACATGCCCACCAGCACGTTACGCAGCGCAGGCGTCTTGAGTAGGCCGATGATCAGGTGGCCTGAGCGTACTTGCGACTCGCCGAACATCAAGGTGCCATACACCCATGCGCGCTCGACGGCTGATTCCAGCTGAGAGGACAGGTCGGTAATAGAGGTTGAGCCGCGCGGCAGGCGGTCAAGGGCGGCCTGCAAGTCAGCGGCCACAGCGCTCGGGTCAAGTTCGTATTGCTTGATGATGCGCGCCAGGTCAGAGTCCTGCAGTTGCAGGATCTGATGCAGCCAGTGCACCAGTTCCACATAGGGATTGCCGCGCAGCTTGCAGAAAACCGTGCTGCTCTCGATGGCCCTGTAGCACAGGCTGTTGAGCTTTCCAAACAACGCGACACGACTGATATCGGCCATGGGATTTCCTTAGGGGTGGGGTGCAGGCGGCCTATGCGCGAGCTTGGTTCAAGTGGCTGTCGATCACGCTGCGGTTGATCAGCATCTGCGAGCAGTCGGCTGTTGGCGTTTTGCTGATCAATCGTGTAGTCCATCCCAGCCGCACACCGCTGCCCAGTTTCAGCGGTGGTATCTGCTGGCCGTGCAGGAGCAAACGCACGTCCCAGTCGAGGGTCAGGCCGACGTAGTTCTTTACCCAGGCCAGCAGCCGCCTGAGGCTGTCGCCCCCAGGCATGAAGCGCTGGTAGTCGTCATAGCCCATGGGGCCGATGACAATGCGAAACTTGTTTTGGCAATCCCATACGCTGCGTCCCAGCACCATTGAGGTGCCCAGCCGATTGCCCTGCTCTGTCGCACCGATACGGCTCTGAATTTCGGCAGGCAGGCGCATCCAATGGCCGACGAACTGCTCGATGTGCAGAGGCAGGCGAAAGTACTCGCGCAGGATGGTTGCCAGCCCCGACGCCGGACGCGACTTATTGGCCAGCAGGCCGGCGAAATGCAGCTTGGCGAAGTCGCCGATCTCGTCGCGCTCGCGCAATGCGGGCGTACCGATGCCGAACAGGCTGCCAACGAACACCGAGAAGTGATCGCCGTCCTCGCGGTCGAGATTGATAGCCGGCTCGGCGGCGGCGCGGGCGCGATAAAACAATGACACCATGCGGTGATGAAACACGTCGAGAAAAGCCAGCAAGGTACCGTCGCCGCCATTGCGCAGACGGTCGCGAACGTACTCGGTGAGGTGAATCGGCAGTGGCCCGTTGGCCCCCAGCAAGCCCATGAAATTCACCGCCAGGCGCGCGCGCGATTCGGCGCCGGCGGCGCGATAACTCTCCAGCGCGCTGGCATGGAAGATCAATGCCGGATCCTGGCCGAAACGCACGGCCTCGTCGCGCGGGCGCAGGGCCGTGCCGATACGAGGCAAGTGCGGATGGGCATTCTCGATCAAGCGCAGCACTTGAAAGAAATCCATGCGCGCGGCCTTGGCTTCCAGTTGTACGTCCAGCGTTAGAGAATCGCGCATTGCCCGCTCCTTGCCGGCCAGCGCATGATCTCGCCGCGGCCGAGGGTCTTGATGACGGTCTCGGTGAACGAGTTGACCGACACGTACTGCGCGAAGAAGTGCGCAAGCACTGCCCCCAGCACGAAGGCGCCGGTACCTTCGAAGGCCGCATCGTCCAAGGTGACGGTAATCTGCAAGCCTCGGCCGAAAGTGATCGGCCCTGGCGATGGCATGCGCCGGGTGATCGCTGCAGAACTCACCGAGCGCACTCCTTCGATCTGACGCTGAGCGCCCAGGTCGCCGGGGTGGCAATACAGGGTCAGCATCTCCCGCAAGGCTACCGCTCCTTGCTGCGGATCGCTGTCGAGCAGGCTCAGGTAGTTGAGCGACAAGTGATTGAGCAAGCGCCACGCCATGCTGCCTTCGGCGAATGAGGGATAGGGCTGACTGGGCGCGGTCACACATCGCGCGGCAAGCAACGGCGCTCCCGAGTCGACGATGAAATCGGTCTTGCCCACGCCCAAGGTCATCGCCAGGGGCAGATCGCGGTTAGTACACCAGACCGACAGGCCCAACTGGCGCAGTTCATTGCTGTAAGGAGCTTGCGCAGCGTCGACGATCGAGATAAACGTCTCACTCCCCAAGTAACTGGAGCGCGGCCCGTCACGGCGCTGGCGCTGGGAGATGACCCGCTGCTCGCGGCGAATCTGGTAGAAGGCCTTGCCTTGGTGATAGCCGCCCAGATCCTTGGCGTTGTAAAACGCCTCGAACACTTGCTCGGAGTCCGGACCGCTGCCGTAGCCAGTCACCGATTCGATCTGGAACACCTCGTAATCCATCGGCCGGGTGCGGTCCGGCAGCACGTGGTGTTCGAACTGTTCGTCGCTGATATTGATGCGGTCAGCGCGGCGCTTGAACAGGTTGACCACCGGCGAGCAATTGAGTGCGAAGTTGCCGCCGTCCAGCGACTTTTCCAGCACCGCATCGCCGCTGCGCAACAACAAGGTGATTTCTACCTCGGTGTCCGGGCACTTCGACAGGGCCGCTTGTAAACCACTGAGCTCGATGAAGTTGAAACGCGGCGCGAAGGCGAAGTATTCCTGCAGCAAACGATAGCCCTGGAACGTCCGTTTACCACTGGGCAGCAGTGCTTGCGCTTCGTCGAAGCCCTGGGCCTGCACACAGGTTTTCGGGAGCAGCCGGTGCCAGGCCGCTGGGCGACTGACCGGCGTCACCAGCACCCCCTCGATGCTGCCCAGAAGCTTCTCGTAGATTCGCACGGGCATGTCGTCGCTGCCGCGCAGGTGCAGGCTCAAACGGTCCAGCGCCAGGTCCTTGAAGGCCATGCCGCTGGTACGCAGGCGCAGGCGGATGCCGGCCTTGACGGTTGCAGGCAACTGCACCTCCAGCCCAGCCTGAGTGCCGGCGTGGGTGAAGCAACGCGCCTCGATCAGTTCTATCGGCCACAGCGTCACGGGGTGAGCGCTGCGGTATTCGCACGCGGTGTTCTCGCCCTTGCCCAGGACGCTGCGCAGGGCAGTGTCACGCGGCACCACGAAGCCTTGTTTGAGGCTGGGGTTGGTCAGGTCCGGCTGCAACTGCACCACCGCCATCGACGGCGTTGGTGCCAAGAAGTGCGGATAAACCAGTTCCGACAGGTGCTGGGTAAACTGCGGAAATTGCGCGTCGATCTTCATCTGCACCCGCGCGGCGAGGAAACTAAAGCCCTCCAGCAGGCGTTCGACATAAGGGTCTGTGCATTCGAAACTGTCCAGGCCCAGACGCCCGGCGATCTTCGGGTACTCGTTGGCAAATTCGCCGCCCACTTCCCGCAGGTGCTGCAATTCCTGGCTGTAGTAGCGCAAAAAACGCGGGTTCATGATGCGCTCCGGGCGGTGTTTTCAACCAGCGACACGGTGGCGCTTTCCAGGTCGAGTTCGGTCTTGAGGTACAAACGCTCCGGATACGGCTGTGCCCACAAGTCGGCCTCGATTTCGAAGGTCAGCTTGTTGTGGTCCAGCCCCCCTACAGCGACCGCCTTGACCACCACCGAAGCACGGATCAGGCGCGGCTCGAAATCCCAGATGGCCTGGCGGATGCTGCGTTCGAGTTGACCGACATTGAGGTTTGATACCGACACACCGGAGATGTCCGGAATACCGTAATTGACTACGGAACCGCTGACGTGGCTCAACTTGCTTTGACCCGCCACCGAGAACAGATTGGTCGTATTGAGCAGCCAGCCGAGGTCGCGCAGCACGGCTTGGCGCAAACTGCGAAATGACAGCACGCGGCGGTCGCGCGACTCGTCGGCCAGTTGTGGCTCGTCGTCGGTCAGGCGGTCGAGCAGCGATGGCTGCAGCCGCTCACGTTGGGCCAGTTCAGCCATGGTGGGCGACAAGCTCCGCAGCGGCGGCTGGGCGGGCGTCGAACTCGATCACGCGCACATCCATCAGCGGAAAATCGCCACCCTCCGTAACCAGCATGCGCTGGCCCAGGCCATTGCCGCTGGTTGTGTCCCACTCGGTCAGGCGCCCGAGCAACAGCATGTCGCTGTTTTGCTCCAGAGTGCCCTGATACCGGGTCGGAATCAGGCCGACGGTCTGTGCTTCGTTAGTCCAGGTGAACGACGCCGGGGTCCACACGCGGTCGCGCAGGTCCACCGGCCCATCCAGTTCGATTCGACTAATGCGCTCCATGGGCACCCAGAAATAACGGCCGTTGATCACCACTTCCAGCACCGGGCCCAAGCGCGGGTCGGCATCTGCAAGCCATTCGAAGCGCTGGCCATCGATGCTGCCGCCGCTGGCCTGGGCATCTGCGAACGCAGCATCACGAACCGACGCGGCGCTGGCGCTATCGCCGGCGGCGTCGAACTTCAGGCTTTGCAGCAGTTGCACTAGCCATGGTTGAGGTTCGCCAAAAATCAACGGGGCACGGGTGCCGCCGAAAATGTCGGCACGTAGCGCTTCGCACTGGATGGCTTCGCGGTAGGTCTGCACCATGGGCAGTGCCGCGGCGTCCAATTCGCCGACCACATTGAGTTGGGTCAGCGCGCGGTTCCATTGCCCCATCACGGCGAGCAACTGGAACAGGAAAATTCGGTGTTTCGCATTCGACGGGTCCTGACGAACCTGGCTTTGCAACGCGGCCAGCGCATCGCCCAGCTTGCCTTCATTGATCAATGCTTGCGGATTCATGAGGTGTCCCGTTGGCGAAATAAAAAAGGCGGCCGTCAGGAGGCCGCCCTGAAGCACGTTACATTGCGACGTTGCCAGTGATGTCCCAGGCGAAGTCCTTGACCGCGCCAGCGCCACCTTTGCTGGTTTGCGGCACGTATGAGTACTTGACCTTGGCGAAGTTGAGCGTGACGTTCTCGGTCAGACGATCTTCACCACCGCTACCGCCGGTAGAAACCGACGTCACCATCACTTCACTGAGGGTCACTTCCAGGTACTTCTGCTGACCTTCACCGGCCTTGCGTACCAGCAGCACAACGGTAGGAATGTGCGTGCCCTTGGCCAAGGCGATCATCAGGGCGTTACTCGACGAGTCGATGTACTTGGTGAAAGACAGGTCCTGGAAGTTGGCTTTACCCGCGCCGCCACCGCTACCCATGTGGGTAGTGCCGGACTGGGACATGCCCCAGCTCCAGGCCAGGACGTCGATGTCACCTTTTTTGCCCTGTACGCTATCGGCCGATTCACCTTTGATGTTGTCGCCCATGTTGATGAACATATCTAAAGCCATTTCTTTCTCCTGTGATGCCGGGCCGATGCCGACAGACGATGTACTAGCGGGCAAGTGACCTTGCCCGCCTGAGACGGGTAGTGAGGATTAGCCTTTGGCTGACGGCAGCGTGGAGACCAGGCGCAGGGAAACGGTCAGGCCTTCGAGCTGGTAGTGTGGGCGCAGGAAGAACTTGGAGGTGTAATAGCCAGGGTTACCCGGCACTTCTTCGAGTATCACTTCGGCGGCGGCCAGTGGCTTGCGAGCCTTGGTCCCTTCGCTGGAGTTGGTCGGATCACCGTCGACGTACTGAGTGATCCAGTTGGTCAGCCAGCGCTCCATGTCATCACGTTCTTTGAACGAGCCGACCTTATCGCGCACGATGCACTTGAGGTAGTGAGCGAAGCGGCAAGTGGCAAACAGGTACGGCAAGCGGGCGGCCAGATTGGCGTTGGCGCTAGCGTCCGGATCGTCGTACTCGGCCGGTTTGTGCAGCGACTGTGCGCCGATGAACGCGGCGAAGTCGGTATTTTTCTTGTGTACCAGCGGCATGAAGCCATTGGCTGCCAGTTCCGCCTCACGACGGTCGGAGATGGCGATCTCGGTCGGGCATTGCATGGCCACGCCGCCGTCATCGGTCGGAAAACTGTGCACCGGCAGGCCTTCGACGGCGCCGCCGGACTCGATCCCGCGAATGCGCGAGCACCAACCGTATTCCTTGAAGGAGCGGTTGATGTTAACGGCCATGGCGTAAGCGGCGTTGCTCCAGGTGTAGTTTTTGCTGTCAGCTGCCGAGGTGTCTTCTTCGAAATCGAAGGCTTCAACCGGATCAGTCTTGGCGCCGTACGGCTGGCGTGCCAAGAAACGCGGCATGGCCAGGCCCACGTAGCGCGAATCTTCAGACTCACGGAAAGAACGCCAGGCGGCGTGTTCCGGGGTCTGGAAAATCTTGGTCAGGTCGCGCGGGTTAGACAGTTCCTGCCACGATTCCATCAGCATGACCGAAGGGGCCGCTGCCGAGATGAAGGGCGCGTGGGCCGCCGCAGCGATTTTGGCCATGCTGGTCAGCAGATCGACATCCGGCGCGCTGTTGTCGAAGTAATAGTCCGCCACGATCGACCCGAACGGCTCGCCACCAAACTGGCCGAACTCTTCTTCATACATTTTCTTGAAGATCGGGCTCTGGTCCCAGGCAGTACCCTTGAATTTTTTCAGAGTCTTGCCCAGGTCGTTCTTCGAGATGTTCATCACACGGACTTTCAGCGTTTCGTCAGTCTCGGTGTTGTTGACGAGGTAGTGGAGGCCGCGCCAGGCACTTTCCACAGACTGGAACTCGGGGGTGTGCAGGATCAGGTTGATCTGCTCGGTGAGCTTCTTGTCCAGTTCGGCGATCAAGCCTTCGATGGTCGACAGCACATCGTTGGAGACTACGTTAGCGCCTTCCAATGCCTGCTGGGCCAGAGTACGCACAGCGTTCTCGACGGCTTCCTTGGCTTTGTCCGATTGCGGCTTGAATTCTTTCTGCAGCAAGCTGCCGAAGTCGCTCACTTCGAGCGTTGCAGTACCCTGCTGCAGTTCTTTATCTAATTGAGTCATGATCGATATCCCCGACTACCCAGATTATTCTTGCGGCTTTGGAGCCGAGGTCAGCGCCTGCATCAGGGCCGGTTCGCTGAGCAGCTTGGCGATCAACTCTTCAGCGCCTGTTTTGCCGTCCATGTAAGTCATCAGGTTCGACAACTGACCGCGGGCTTCGAGCAGCGCATTCAGCGGTGCGACCTTGCGAGCGATGGCGGCAGGGGTGAAATCGTCCATGCTTTCGAAGGTCATTTCGACGGCGAGATTGCCTTCGCCTGTCAAGGTATTAGGGACCTGCACCGCTACACGCGGCTTCATCGACTTGAGGCGTTCGTCGAAGTTGTCGACGTCGATTTCCAGGAACTTGCGGTCGGCAACCGGCGCCAGCGGATCGGCAGGCTGGCCCGACAGGTCGGCCATGACACCCATCACGAACGGCAGCTGGATCTTCTTCTCGGCGCCATAGACTTCGACGTCGTATTCGATCTGTACGCGGGGTGCGCGGTTACGCGCGATAAACTTCTGGCTACTTTCTTTGGCCACGATTGTCACCTCGATTATTGGAATACAGTTGCCGCATCAGTCGTATTGCGAACCTTCTGGATTGCCCTGAAATACCATCACCTGCTGCATGCCGTCAGGGGCAAGATCTTCCATGATCTCCATAAAGCTTTTAGGCACCAGGCGCTTGGCCCTGTCGAGCAGCATCGGCACCGGACTCGAGGGTTCGTATTGCGCGTAGTACTTGAGGATTTTGTCGAGCATGCGTACCACGTCGTCGCGGCTGGCGACTTCACTGCTGATCGGTGCTACGCGGGCCACCGCACGACTGCTGTCCGCTTCTGAGCCGGCATCGACCTCCCCCTGCTCTATCACGCCATCGGCCGCATCAGGCTCAGGTGCTTGCTCGAGCAGGAATCCATGGGAACGCTGCAACAGGCGCAACAGTGGTGAAAGGTTGAGCGCCTGGGCATTGCCAACCTCGCGCACCAGCAGTGTCTCGATCGCATCGACACTCTTGTGGGCACGGTCCAACGCAACGATGGTCTGTTTCAGCAAGGATTCGTCGACGTCATTCAGGGCCGCTTGCAGTGAGGCAACGGCAATTTTCTCCTCGCCTTCGCCTGCAGGTGTTTCGCCGTTGGCGACTTCAAGCCCATGAACGGTCAGCGGCCCGAAGCCTGGCAGGACGACCAGCGCGGTGGTCTTGATGTCTTGGATGACTCCAGTGGCGTCGGTCAAGGCGGCCAGCGAGTTGATCCGCAGCGTAGGGTCCATATCATCATCGGCATCCAGCTCGGGATGCACGGTATCCCAGCGCTCTTCGAGCAAGCGCTCGATCAGATACAAACCATCGGCCAAGCCCGAGATGCCATGGATGAACAGGTTGGCGCGCAATAAGAACATCGCCGGCCGCAGGTCACGACTGCGCTCTAGCAACTCGAGAGACAATTTTCTGACGACTTTCCAGTCAGGCGGTACCGCTTCGGTAATGGTGTCGCCGTATTGGACTTCAGGCTTGCCCTGAGCAACCCGCTCCAGCTCTAAGAACTGAGGGTCATATTCAAGGTTCGGACCACAAGGTGAACTTGAGTCCAGCTCATTCAGCAAGCCTTCGATTTCAAATGTACTCATCGGGCGACATAATTCCGAAAAACTGCAACGACCACTAAAAAATGCCTGCGCATCAATCACCTACGCGAAGCTATGTCTAATTATTTTTATAGCTCTCGCGGAGTCTATCCGAGCTTTATTGGTGCGCTTGACACTGCGTTGCAGTTTTTGAACTTTTTTCAAAGGGCTTCGTGCCGACATTACGGCGCCAATTATCAGGCAGTAAAACCATCGAAGAATAAGTTGCTTGAACGCGTTACAGCGTTGCCATATTCGCCCGGTGTTGATTTGTATTGGCATGATCCGTGCTGATGTTCGGGACGCCGTCAAAGAAGCCCCCCTATTCGTTGACGCAAATCTCTTATTCTGGTCGCCATAATTTGATGAATACCTTTCGGCGCGCCGTATCGGCTGAAACAGCAGCACTGCCCCACAACGCAAATCCACCCGTGATCAATCCTCATAACCAGCACCATTACGGGACTAACCTGGCAAATACGTTCACCCAGAACATTCTCCCCCTAGGGATATCCAGCCACGGGCCGCGACCTGCGGGGAAACTATGGGCCAACGTTTGCGATAGCCCCCTGCGGCTACGTCGCTCAATGGCACATATCGCGACGGATATCCGGCGCGATTACGTATTCCAGATCTACACCCAGGGCGGCATCGAATCGATCGAGGGGATAGGCTTCAAGCTGCGCGAAGCGGCACTGGCGCCTATCGTCGCGCTGGACATGGGCCAGCCCGTTACCCTGCAATGCACGGTTTGCCAAGTCTTGACCTTGAGTGCCCCACGAGAGTTGGTGGAAGCCACCCTCCCCCACGCCGAAGCACTGCATGGCTGCGTACTCGACATCGATGCGCGGCCTAGCCAGCGCCTGATCGAACACGCCAGGACGCTATCGACCGCCCTGCCAAAACTGTCGGTAGCGCAGACAGCCGCCGCCTTTGAGCACAGCCTGCGCCTACTGCTCGCGGCCTTCGGTAAACAGGGGCTCGTGTACGGCAACAGCCGCGCCGCCGGACGCTGCCGCATGTTCGGCGAAGCGCGGCGCTATGTGCAGGCCCATCTGCACCAACCCTGGTTAACGCCCGAGAGTTTAATGAAAGCTCTGCAACTGCCTAGGGCGACACTCTATCGGCTGTTCGAGCATGAGGGTGGCTTGGCCACTTACATCCGCACATGCCGATTACGCGAGGCTGGCGATCAGTTGGTCCGCCATCCCTGCCGTCAAGTCACCGAAATAGCCTACGGGCTTGGATTCAACAGCGCGTCGGACTTCACTCGGGCGTTTCGCCGCGGACATGGCGTGTCTCCGCAAGATCATCGCCAAGTAGCCCTGCAGTATCTGCGTGAACGTCATAACGAGCACTGGGTAACCGAGCGAGTCGCGCAGCCCTATAACTATCCATCGAACGTGGTGGAAGCAGGTGTTTATCGCTATTTTCAGTGACCAGCGAAAAGCTCTGGCGCTAGCGGGGATTCCAGCACGGCCGATATCATCCGCGATACGAACATGGGTGTGGATCAGCAGATACAGGGACTTGCATGCTCGACGAGTTATAATTTTGCCGACAGCGGCTTTCTAGCCGTCCTGATTTTGGCGGCCCCACGGGCACTCAACAACGGCACTTACTTCCACTTTGTACAGGCCGCTAGACTCCGGACATTTGCGTTACGACTACGACTTCGCCGCCGCAGGCCTACCCGGTTTGACCTTCATGACGGAAGTCTGACTTCCCACTGCGAAGGTCGATGCTAGACCGTCGCTTTCCCACCCGAAGCTACCCATCGCATGAGGCAGAAAGCGGACGATGATCAGCACGCCCATCTGCTGGATGAGCTCTATCACGGCGCTTATGACTTGGCGATCGGGATCAAAGAGCAGCTTTTCCATGCCAACGACGTTCCGTTTGAATCAATGTATTTCGTCATAATCCCTAGACCTTTGACGTTTCGCTATACACCGATTGCGCTGCTTGCCCTGCCCAGGCGTGAACTGATTAGAGGCGAGCCAGGCGACGCACCTCTGCATTCAATGCAATTAAAGGTAGCAGAGTAAAATCGCGCAAAAAGAGGAGGGGGAGGGGGAGGGGGAACAGATGGAGGAACAAAAACCCCAAAACGCAAAAAGGCCCCATAAAATGGGGCCTTTCAGTACAAATGTGGCGGTGAAGGAGAGATTCGAACTCTCGATACAATTTCTTGTATACACACTTTCCAGGCGTGCTCCTTAAGCCACTCGGACACTTCACCGTATCTCGTCAAACATATTCAGTCTGTCGAGGCGCGCTAATGTAGTCGAAAGCTTTTCTGATGGCAAACTTTTTTTTGAGAATTTTCATGCGGTTAGCGATTTAGTCGTTCCGGCGGATTCCGGGCCATGGCGAACCTGCCAATCTCTGGCTTCGCGTGCCCTTCTATATAGAGGGGAATGCGCGGCTGACGTGGCGGGTTACCCCTGGCAAGCGGTGAAAGTGTGACTGACGGGTCAGTCACGGCGCTTTACCTGGCCTACGGCGGTGGGTAACGTCTGCCCTACTTTACTGAAAGGAATAGCGTCATGAGTGAGTTGATTTCCTATCAACCCTCAGCATCAGCCATCGCTGGGCGAAGCCGTATATTCTGAGGGCCACGGAATATTGGCTGTCTATTTCTGAATAAATGATCGAGCGGCGTGGACAAAATGTGGACACTTAGCGCCCGACGGCTAGTGCCTATTCGTCGTCCAGCTCTTCAGGGCGAAACCGCCCGTCCAGCCGTACCGATACCCCATACGGACTAATACTCCCTACCATCGTTCCGTAGGGCTCCTTCCAAGGCCGACGCTGCAATACACTTTCTTTCGGTACGCTGACACACCTAGGCGTTCCGTAAAGATCAAGTCAGATAGCCGCTTTTCGCTAATGCGCACGCAGTGCGACGTGCTGGGCGCGCTTTGCCTTAACTCCGCTCGCTCTATGGGTGGCGGCAATTCGAAGCTCCTCCGGCTTTTCCGGCTGCAGCAGCCTGCGAAGTTTGCGAAGTTTGCGTCCATCTTTGGCGCAAAGGACATTGTCGCCTACGGCCTTGACGAGCATATGCGTCGTGTCTTGCAGGACGACGACGAATTTCGTACCGCAGTATTGACGTTGCTGGCCAACGGTTATCGATTGTCGCTTGGCGAACGACGACTCGAGCTGAACATGGGCGGCAAGGTGCCGAACAACCTGCGGGAATCCCTGTCGGATAATCTGGCGGTAGCGGCGGCTCGCCTTGAAGCCTTAACGGGCGGTGTGGTCAATTCGGAGGCCAGCGTTAGTCGTATTTGCACACCTTGGTTCGTGGCCTCAATCCTATCCGCTATTGCCTTCTTGGGCAGCCAACTGGTTTCAGGCCATTCTCTGTCCGCGTTTTCGCGTCTGCCGGCAATTGTCGCCGGAACGGTGCTCTTTTCGGCGGGAGTGATTTTTGCCCTGCGCGCATCCCTGAAAAAATATGCACTTGCAGGAGCGACCGCGTCCTGGATTTTGATGTTGGGTATCTTCAGTTCGGTGTTCTTCAGTGCCGCCGTATGTACTCTTTTGAACGACTACTTGGGAGTATGGGTATTGCCCGCTCAATCCCTCGTGGTCGACGGAACAGTACATATTACGCACGGGAGAGGCGGGTCCTGCTCGCTTGTCCTCAACAATTCGACTCCTGTTTTACTGGACGGCAAACGGGTCCGAACATTACCGATGCCTTGCTCGCTTGCCGATCGGAACAACAATTCTTCTGAGTACCGCTACGAGGTTCAAATCAATCCCGGGCTGCTAGGGTCTGCTTTCGTGCAGTCGTTTTCGTTACAGTGATTATTTCGATTAGCAAAAAAAGGTGACATGACCGGCAGAGAACGGCCAATAACGGCCGATCGTGTTGAAAAAATCGAACCGAGTTGACATCCCAAGGCGCGACCGATGCGAACTGTTAAAGAAACGCCTAAATGGATACGTTCACGCAAGTCCCACCGCTGCCAAAACTTTCACAGACAACCAAATGCATCGCCAACTTCTTCTAGCATTCGGGGTGATCATACGTTGCTCACCTCAGCGAGCCGATCTGCCAGACCGTTCGCGAACGCCCGCGCCTGCCCGACATAGCTGGGCGGCAGAGTTGCTGGCGGAATCTTTACTCCCAAGTAGCGATTCTTGGTGACACCCGTCGAGAGAAAGCTGAGCAGCGCCAGCATCGAATCGACTGGGCCACCGCCAGCAGTGAAGTGGCTGCCATCCACGTATTTGCCGCCTCGTTTGACGCCGAGCCGTTTCAGGATTTTCAAGTCATCTCGCCAATAGCGGTGGGCCACTGCAACGGCGGCAAAGCGCTTTCCGGCAAGCAGTGTCCCAGCGACGTCGGACTCGAGAAACGATCGAATCGGCATGCAGGGGTGCAGCCACCAAGTCGGCGATGCGATGCAAACCAGGTCGAAGTGGCTGTCGCGAGCCTCATCCGGGATAATGATCTGACCGGTCACACCCCGTAGTTGCGGGAGGATCATGCCGAAAATGTCGCGGTACACATGGCGCAGAGGAAAGCTGGAGAACCGGCCCGCGTACCGGGGGTCCGTGAACTCTAACCTGGCCAGTCGCACCTCGCAGCCTCGTTCGCGCAGAGCATCTGCCATGACCTCGACCACCTGCCGCGTCTGCTGGCTGTACGTGTAGTAAACAAACAGGACCGCCTTTCCTGCAAGATTCATATTGATTGCTCCGGGCTCGCGCCGCAGGTCATTCAACCACAACGCTGGCTATACTATTTCAGCCACTCAAGGAGCGACCGTCGAGGCTTGGAGGGCTAGTTGTTTCCACTTATATTGAAAGCAGAAAGGACGCGGGCGTGAGATTGGCATCGCGACTCCTGCGTGAAGATTTGAGCGTAGCAGTAGATTCTTGGTTGGAGGCCGTGTTGTCTTGCCCGTGTGCTGCGCAAGTGGGGTAGGTGCTTGGCAGCGGCATAAACTTAACGGGGTATAGGTGTCCTGTCTTTCATGGGGCTCGTTCAGTGATGCGCAGAGCCGCTGCACTTCTTTGCAAAACCTTGCACTCCGTGAAATAGCCAGATGCCTCACAGGCCCCGCAGCGGGCTTGGGCGCCGCCTTTATTTGCACCACCACCCTCTTTGCACATAAAAGTGACGCAAAGCCCGTCGGCGGGAGGGGGAAAAGTGCTTTTTCAGATGGTTTTTTCTTGGCGAGCACTTTTTTCGCAGATCCCGCCGTTGAACGGATTTCGACCCTATAACTGACTTGTTAAAGGGCCTCCCTTATTCAAGACTCATGCGCCGATTAATCCTTCTCGTAATCAATCCGCCGACGAATACAATCACCCCCCCCAGATGGGAAACAGGGTCCAATGCAACGTACTGTAAAAGATTTGGTATGACCCGATTCCCATGCCGATAGCAGCAAGAAAAAAACCAATCCCTGCTACAAAATTGCCGTTTCCGGAAGTCATCGCCGCTGACATCAGCAAGTCCAAAACAAAGGCGCATAGTACATGCACGATCATCGCGACAAATGCGCTAGCAAAAAAGGCAGCGACGATCTCCAGTGTCCCCCACCAAGGGCCCTCTCCGAAATCAAACTCAGCGGCTAACCATACCCATGTTGAACGAATATTGAGAGGATACTTTGGGAAACAGAAGCAAGAAATCTCCGCCGCAAGCTAATATCAAGAGTCCGAAAAAAGCACCCTTGGCTCCACTTTCGAAAGCTCAGAGAATGGCGGCATTTTTTTAATCCCATACTGTTATAACAGAGCTGGTCGCCCTTCGGGACTTTCGGCAGGCTCAGGCCATTGGGCAAAATTTGCAGAATGAACGGCTTGTTTGGCAGGCCGTAGGCAAAGCTGACCACCACGGTGGTGCCTTCGCCCGGGAAGCCAAAAAAGCCGGCCTCGTCAGCGCCGGCCGGTACGGGCAACGCCACGCCGAGCAGGTGCGGCAGGCCGGGTCGGGTTCGTCGTCCGGGCCCAACACTTCCAGGTCCACGGCATAGCGCGGGCGAAAGTCATCACACAGCCCACTGTGTGCCGGCGCATCGGAGACGCCCAGCACCCGGGCAAAGCGTGGCAGGTGGTAGTTGCCGGTCAACTCCGGAAAACGGCGCTCGACGATGCGGGTTACGGTTTCTTCCATTTGATGGCCATCTCGGTGCCGGTGAGGATCACGGAAGTGATGCGCTCGCTCTGGTTGATGGTGGCGCCGGGACGTAGGCCCGGGAGTGCGGCGACCGTGGCGCTGCGGTTGCCCTGATAGTTGTCGAACAACTCGACCGGCAGTTGCAGCGGCGGTTTATCGCCCCAGAAACTGTCGGCCCAACTGCCGACATAGACCTCGCCGTCACCCTGCTGATGCCAGATAAAGTCAGGAATCTGGAACACCTGGCCCAGGCTGTCCATGGTCTGAATGCCGGTGGCCAGCGAATAGAAGTACGGCGCCTTGGTCTTGGCGTAATCGGCGTCCGGCACCCGAAAGCGTAACCCGGTGTGCTTGCTGACCTCGAGCAGCACTTCGCTCAGGTTGACGTGGCGCAAGCCCATGGGCAACGGGTGGTGGAGGATGGCAGCGACTTCACGGCAGAGCAGGCTCTGCTCTAGCCTGTTGGTCGGGGCTTCAATGGGAGATGTGGCTGTCGAAGCGCTCACCCCCAGTAGGCTGAACAATCGGGTTAAAAATGACAGCGCGGACTCGTCATCGAGGGTCGCGGGTGTCAGGTCGTCCAGCTGCTCCACGTTGGCAAAGTGATTGCCGGTGCCGGCACGGCGGGAAAAGTGCAAGGGCTCGGTACCGAGGCTGGCCGGTTCGTCGGTGACGGCCATGCCGCAGAGGTAGGCTTTGCCGGTGTCGGCGAAGTTCGGCTGGATCTCCACGCTGCTGAAAATCTTCTGGCCATCCTTGTTCATGGACAGCAGGTACTCGTTCGGCTGGAGTTTGGCGAACAGCGCGATCTTGCCCCCGGCCACGTCTTCGGCTTTCAGCTCGGCGACGGTGCCCATGCTGCCGAAATAACGGATGTGCTCGTACCAGATCGTCGCGGTGTAGGTCGCCGGATCGTAGCTGTCGGCCATGTCACGCAGATCCTGCGCTTCGATGGTGCGACCGTCGGCGGTCTTGCCGCTGGTGGCGACACGTTTCCAGTCAGTGACGAAGGTGCGTGGCATGGGAGAAAGTCGCTCGGTTCGGGTGCAGTTGCCGCCACGATAAGCACCTGAAACACCCGGAACAAACGGTTCCCTTCGCGCCAAGGCGTGCTCTGTCCGGACGGCCAGTGGCGCAAGATCATCACCATTCACGATGCCATCGCCGGCGGCTGCGATCTGTTCGACATCGAGCAGCTGCAACTGGAAAACTCCGACGACCAGTTCGATCAGCTCTATTTGTGCCAGTTCATCGACAGCACGCAGAGCGCGTTCAACCTGACGGACCTGGAGCGCTGCTATTCCGATTTGTCCTTGTGGAAAGACTACGACCCGGACCCGAAGGCCGCGCGGCCGTTCGGCAACAGCCCGGTGTGGGTCGGCTACGACCCGAGCCGCACCCGCGACGACGCCACCTGCGTGGTGGTCGCGCCACCGCTGGAGCTGGGCGGCAAGTTCCGCATCCTGGAGAAGCACAGCTGGGGGGGGCATTCCTTCACCTACCAAGCCGCCCAGGTGAAGAAAATCACCGAGCGCTTCAACGTCCAGCATATTGGGATCGACATCACTGGTGTGGGCTATGGGGTGTTCGACCTGGTGCGCGACTTCTACGCCTGGGCCACGCCAATCCACTACAGCTTGGAAACCAAAAACACCCTGGTCCTCAAAGCCCAGGACACTATTCAAGGGCGGCGGATCGAGTGGGATGCCGGCTGGAACGATATTGCTTCAGCCTTCCTAACCATCAAGCGTGGCGCCACCAGCAGCGGTCAGATCACCTACAGCGCCTCACGCACCGATGCAACAGGTCACGCGGACATCGCCTGGGCGGTGATGCACGCGCTCGCCAATGAACCTCTCAACGTCAACAAAAAGCGGCGCAGCCGCTGGTCAACATTAGAAGGCAGCCATGCAAGAGCCAACACCGCAGGACAAAACCAAGCCCCACAAAGTGCAAGCGTTCAGCTTCGGCGCGCCCGAGTCGGTGCTGGCCAGCAATATGGGCGAGTACCTGGGCGTGTTCGCCAGCAACGACGGGCGGATCTATACACCGCCGGTATCACGCACCGGCCTGGCCAAGTTGCTGCGTGCCAACGCGCACCACGGCACCATCCCGCGCTTCAAGCGCAACCTGTTGCTGCGTGACTTCATCCCGTCGGCTGGGTGCAGTGCGCAGACCATGGGCCGCGCCGCACTGGACTTTATGGTGTTTGGCGATGCGTTTTTTCAGCGCATCCGCAACGTGATCGGCCAGGTGATTGAGTTGCAGCACCTGCCCGCGCTCAACATGCGCCGCAAAGTCGGGGGTGGTTTTGTCATGCTATTGCCGAGCAGTCAGGAACTGCACTTCGAAGAGGATGAAGTGGAGCATGTGATGGATTACGACGTGGAACAAAATATTTATGGCATTCCTGATTACCTGGGCGGGATGCATGCGCTGTTACTGAATGAATCAGCCACCTTGCTTCGTCGGCGTTACTACAACAACGGCGCACATGCCGGCTTTGTTTTTTATACCAATGATCCAAATAAGTCGGACGACGATGAAGCAAAATTAAAGGCTCAAATACAAGGTACAAAAGGTGTGGGCAACTTTCGCTCGATGTTTGTGAATATCCCGGGCGGCACGGATAAGGCGATACAGATTATTCCGATTGGCGACATTGCTACCAAAGATGAATTTGAGCGAATCAAGAATATTACCCGTAATGACGTAATTGCGGCCTGGCGCATGAATCCGGCACTGGCCGGCGTGATGCCGGAGAACGCCGCTGGCTTTGGGGACATCGAAAAGATCGATCGCGTTTATACCAACAATGAGATCCGGCCGATCAGTCAGCTGTTTACGCAGGTGAATGACAGCCTTCGAGCGGATCGGCGGATTGGTTGGCGAGATGCTGTCGTCGCCGAATGAGCTTCCCCACAACCTGTAGTGACTGAATAGTTATCGAAACACTATATGTTGTGTGGCAAAATAACCCCCTACGAGCGCGGTGAAGGTTGTGGCAATGCGAATTTACTGTAAGGAATGCGGCGGCAAAGCGCGGATCGCTTCGCGGGACGAGCTGTCACTGGTGTTCGCCAAGCTCTATTGCCAGTGCAACTCCGCGATCTGCGGCCACACCTGGGTGGCCAACCTCACGTTTTGCCATACCCTCAGCCCGTCGGCGCAGGTAGTCGACCGACTACTGCTCGACCGTCTGCGCCATATGCCTCGTACTGAGCAGCGAAAGTTATTTGATCAGTTGGGCGCGTCGCCGCCAGGATAGTTTTTCAGCATGTCCAGCGCTGTTCGAAATCTCTGAATGCTGGAAACTCCATATTCAATAAATGCTAGTCGCCCGTGCTCAGAGAGTGGTATCTCCGATGTGGATATATCCACGGCTAGGGCCAGCGAGTTCCTGCACGCCTCAAACTCTTCACGAATAATATTTAGATTAATAGCCGACTTGCTCATGCGTCCAACTCTTGTTTTTTGTAATTGGTTGACGAATTTTAGGCGCGCAAATTTTGGCTGGTCAAGGTGTTTAATGTTGGAGCTCTTACTATTTAAAGTTACAATTGATTTATTTTGTACTTTCGCCATCACGTCAAAACATTAAGTATGAAAAAGCAGGCGCCATATTTAGTGGGACTCAGCATCGATCAAAGTTAGATGAAACCGTTGATTGAGAGGTGGAACTATTTTTCGTACGGCTTGTGTTTCAGAGTTTAACAGATCGTATTGATCGTCCTAGGCGCTGTACGCACATTATCGCAAACACCGCATCGTGAAAATTTTGGACGAATCCGTCGCGCTGAAGCTTTTCGCTCGTTTGTCGTAGCCTGTGCAAATCTGCCGATACCGTTCCTGATTGTGTCCTGGAAGTGGCGAATTGAGGCTGGCTTGACTAAGGTTTGCTGGGCGCCGCCAAGAAAAGCGACCGCTTATTGTCATTAATCCATTTAATGAAGGATCTGATAATGAAGAGCAAACTAATACTTATAACAGCGTTGACGTTAACCGCCTGCTCAATGGCCATGGCCGCTGACAAAGCAAAGGAGCTTTCACAGAAACCTGTTTCACACTGGACCTGTGAAGACTTTCTTGCCGTAGATGAAAGTTTCCGACCAGACGTGGTGGCTGTTGGAGAGGTGATTAGCCGCAAAGGTAAGCCTGAAGATGCAGTAGTGGATGTTGATGGTACCCTCGCCGTTACCCCTATGTTGGTTGAGGTTTGCGGCCAGGAACCAAAGGCATCCTTTATGGAAAAACTCAAAACTGAATGGCCCAAAGCTAAAAAAGGTATGTAAATTCAAAAAAATCCACTGACAGGGTGAGATTTTTTCCCGCTGCACTCTCAAAACATGGAGGCAAACAAGGGCCTCAAAGCGCCCTTGTTTGGATATTTGTGCAGCCGGTGTTTAGGTCCTTAACCCATCGATCCGCACCAAGCCATAACGACGCTTACCTATAGTATTTTCGAACTCCGCCGCCACAAATCCATGCGGCAAAGGGATCTGCACCACACCGGAGCCGGTGTTGTGGTGCAGGAAGCGCGTGGCATCGGACAGAAAAAAGTCGCTAGGTAACTCCATCTGCTCACGAGCCTGTAGTTCCTGCTCTGCGCTGATGGCAATGATTTGACCGTCGATCAGCATGGGTTGTTTTTCCATTCTAGTATGAGGCTGTCGACGGCTTTTGGCCTGGTTCTTTTTCTCTGACCAAAATCATTCCTTGGTCGATTTTGTGACGGACGGAGCGTTCTGAGAGCCCAGCGCGACGCGCAAACTCATCAGGGGTCACGTATGGCGTGTCGATAACAATCTGCATTTGATACTCTCCATGGTTATATATTCTGAATAAGTTCCTATTTAGGATCCGTACTGGCTCCTATATAGGATCTTGTCAAGCGGAGGGATGATGGAGCTTGCGCAGAAACTTAAGGCCATACGGGTTCGGGAAGGGGTAACCCAAGCAGAGTTTTGTCAGGAGCTGGATTTCAGTATCAGCACCTACAAAAAGTGGGAAGCGGCGATGTTTGAAATGGGATACGTCCCCCTGTCGAAGATTACCAATCACCCTCGATTCAAGAAGTACACGCTCTGGTTGATGACTGAGGAAGCTGCCCCCGAGTGCGGCCAAATCAGCCCCTTGTAGCCTTTGGCAAGGAACATTTCGTGCCTTCTCACTCAATGCAACACGCGATCAGCCAATGTCTTTAAAGAAAACTGAAACCGGCGAATGGATTGTGGACTGCCGACCAGACGGGCGTGCCGGTGCACGGGTCCGAAAGAAGTTTCGAACGAAGAACGAAGCGATGGTGTTTGAACGTCGCTTGATGGGTGACGGTGCCAAAGGAGAGTTTGAGAAGAAGCCAAAACAGGACATGCGTCGGCTGTCGGACCTGGTATCGCTATGGTTCAATCTTCATGGCTGTAACCTGAAGAGAGGGGAAAAATGCCGGGCGTTCCTTGATCGGATGGTCACGAACCTGGGTGCCCCCCGCGCAGCCGATTTCTCAGCGAGCAGCTTCACTCAATATCGATCGGACAGATTGGCCGGAAAATGGGGCCGAGCGAAAATCGATCAAACCGGCAAAAGAGACGGAACCACTGCGCCCATCTCAGCCAATACAGCCAACCACGAGCTGAGCTACCTACGTGCCGTATTCAATGAGCTGGAGCGCCTGGGCGAATGGTCCGGTGAAAATCCGCTGTCCAAAGTTCGGGCGTTGAAGTTTGATCAAAGCGAAATGTCGTACCTTTCAAGCGAGCAAATAGCGCGCCTGTTGAGCCGGCTGGATCAGGAAAAGTCAGATGTAGGCGTTATAGCCCGAGTTTGTCTTTCGACGGGGGCACACTGGGCAGAGGCGGCAAATCTTGAGCCCAGTCAGGTGCGAGATGGTCGAATCTACTTCACACGCACCAAGTCATCAAAAAATCGTACCGTGCCAATCTCGTCGACGTTAGACGATCGGCTGACCGAAGCGATGCCGTTCAAATCGTCCTACAGGGAAACCTGGTACGCCTTGGCGGATGTCGTAAATGAGCTGGCCTTAGGGTTGCCGAAAGGTCAAATGACCCACGTATTGCGTCATACCTTCGCTAGTCACTACATGATGAACGGCGGAGACATCCTCACACTGCAGCGCGTGCTTGGCCACTCGACCCTGGAAATGACGATCCGCTATGCCCACTTCAGCCCAGGGCATCTCGCAGAAGTGGTCAATCTGAACCCATTAGCTGACGGCCGTGGACACTTTGTGGACAAAAAGCAACGACCAGCAATGCAAGTCGAACAGTCTTAAACCAACAATTCCCTTTAAAACAAAGGGCCATGACGAAAATACAACAAAAGGAATGCAACATGACCGAACTGATTTCATACCATCTCGAAGACGGTATCGCGACCCTGACCTTGAGCAATGGCAAGGTCAATGCCATCTCCCCGGACGTGATTGCTGCGTTTAACGCTGCGCTGGATCAGGCGGTGACTGATCGTGCGGTGGTGATCATTACGGGTCAGCCCGGGATTTTGTCGGGCGGTTATGATTTGAAGGTGATGACATCCGGCCCCAAGGAAGCGGTGTCGTTGGTGACGTCCGGTTCGACCCTGGCCCGTCGCCTGTTGTCGCACCCCTTCCCGGTGATTATGGCGTGCCCTGGGCATGCGGTGGCCAAGGGTGCGTTCCTGCTGCTGTCGGCGGATTACCGCATTGGTGTCGACGGCCCGTTCAGTATTGGTCTGAACGAAGTGCAGATCGGCATGACCATGCACCACGCCGGTATCGAGCTCGCGCGTGATCGTCTGCGCAAGTCGGCATTCCATCGTTCGGTGATCAATGGCGAGATGTTCAATCCGCAGAGCGCCGTGGATGCAGGGTTCCTCGACGTGGTGGTGTCGGCCGAAGAGCTGCAAGGCGCCGCGCTGGCGGCGGCTCGTCAGTTGAAGAAGATCAACATGACGGCCCACAAGAACACCAAGCTGAAAGTACGCAAAGCGTTGCTGGAGACGCTGGACAACGCGATCATTCTGGATCAGGAGCACATGGGTTAAGTCCCGGCGCGCTGTATGAAAAAGCCCGACCGTCTCGTCGGGCTTTTTCGTATGCGCCCCGTTTAAATTCCTACAAGCGCTCTTGAACGCGTCTGACCATTAAGTCGGAAACATGCGCTCAAACATCAGCTATCTCCTACCTCTATAGCGGCAATTGCCGAAGACAGTGCACATCCGTACACTGCGCCACCTTTTGTCCCGGTGGGGCCTGTAAATGCTGTTTGTGTTCCGTATGTTATTGATGAGCCTGCACTTTATTGTGGCCGGTGTGCTTGGGGTGATGCTCGGTCTGTGCCGACCGTTCAACCCGGACAACAGTCGCTTGTGCGCGCGCCTGTATGCGTTGCCGGCGATGTGCATTTTGCGTCTGCGGGTGAAGGCTGAAGTCGGGCCATTGATGGATAAACCGGACAGCTGCGTCATCATCGCCAACCACCAATCCAACTACGATCTGTTTGTATTCGGCAATGTGGTGCCCCGCCGTACCGTCTGCATCGGCAAGAAAAGCCTGAAATGGGTGCCACTGTTTGGTCAGTTATTCTGGCTCGCGGGCAATGTATTGATCGACCGCGGCAATGCGCATAAGGCGCGTCAATCGATGCTGACCACCACCCACACCCTGCAAAATGAAGACACCTCAATCTGGGTCTTCCCGGAAGGCACGCGCAACCTCGGTGAGGACTTGCTGCCGTTCAAGAAAGGCGCTTTCCAGATGGCGATTGCCGCCGGCGTCCCGATCGTGCCGGTGTGTGTCAGCAGCTACGTCAAACACATGCGATTGAACCGCTGGCGCAGTGGGAAAATTCTGATCCGCTCCTTGCCGGCGATTCCTACGGCTGGCTTGAGCCTGGATGACATGCCGCTGCTGATTGCACAGTGCCGCGAGCAGATGCGCGAGTGCATCGCGTCGATGGATCGGCAACTGCAAGCCGCCTGATACAGAAACTCGCCCTGTGCGTAATGCCGTTGTAGGAGCGAGCTTGCTCCGGGCGGCGTTCCGACGAAAAACCGGAGAGCGCATGGTTGCACCAGCCGGTCCGCGTCATCGTTAACGACCATCGTCGGATCGCCGCCCGGACCAAGCTCGCTCCTACATTGACGAACTCCGCAGAGTTTGCTGACTCTGAAGTAGCAGACAAGGCTAAGCTGAACATTGCCTACCACTGCTTTTCGTTAAGCGCCTAAATAAGAAGTGAACCACCATCATGGGTAGAGTTGTTGCTGCTGCGGTTTACAGCGCCGGTAAAAAAGTCACCAATATCACCCTCGACGAAGGCGCCGCCTGGGCTGCCAAGCCTGATCACTTTGTCTGGATCGGGCTTGAAGAGCCGAACGCCCAGGAGCTGGCCAATCTGCAACGCCAGTTCCACCTGCACGAACTGGCCATCGAAGACGCCCTGGAAAAACACAGTCGACCGAAGCTCGAAACCTTCGGCGATGCGCTGTTTATCGTCACCTATTCGCCGATCCGCCATGAAGGCAAGCTTGAGTTCATCGAGACCCACATCTTCGCCGGCAATGGCTACATCATTACTGCACGCAACGGTCACTCGGCGTCCTACTCCCATGTCCGACAACGGTGTGAGGCGCGTCCGTTGTTGCTCGATCACGGGGAAGATTTCGTGCTCTACGCCCTCCTCGACTTCGTGATCGAAAACTACCAGCCGGTGGGCGAAGCGATCCATGCCGAGATCGATGAGCTGGAACGCAATGTGCTGGGCAGCTCGTTGAGCGAACACGACATCCAGAAACTCCATAGCCTGCGCCGTGATGTGTTGCGTTTACGCCGCTACGCGGCACCGATGGTGGAGATCGGTGAAGAGCTGCAGAACCTGAGCTTTCCGTTCATCCACAAGAACATGCGCCCGTACTTCCGTGATGTGCAGATTCATGTGACGCGACAGATGGAAGACCTGACAACACTGGCGGACATCGCCAGCCAGACGATCGAGGTTGGGGTATTGCTGGAGGCGGCACGGCAAAGTGTGGTGCAACGCAAGTTCGCGGCATGGGCGGGGATTCTGGCGTTCCCGACGGCGGTGGCCGGGATTTACGGGATGAACTTCCAGAACATGCCAGAGTTGAGCTGGCAATACGGGTACTTTGCGGTGTTGGGGTTTATTACGGTGGGTTGCGCGGGATTGTGGGCGAGCTTCAAGAAGTCGGGGTGGTTGTAGTCAATACCGAGTCGCCTGTGAAATTCGCGAGCAGGCTCGCTCCCACACTGATCTCAGCAATATCAAAGATCTAATGTGGGAGCGAGCCTGCTCGCGAAGCTTTTAGCGTTAAACAGCTTCTGGCTTATGCGCCACAAATCGCATCATCCACTCCGCAACCGTCGTGCCGTGATGCTCATGTTCAAGGCTGGCCACACCTTTGGAGTAAACCTGTTCGCCCAGCGCTTGCTGGCGAATGTCCAGCAACGCCCGCGAATAATCGTGGATGAACTCCGGATGCCCCTGGAAGCACAGCACCTGATCGTTGATGTGGTAGGCGGCAAACGGGCAGAAATCGCTGGAGGCGATGACCGTGGCATTTTCAGGTAACGCCGTGACCTGATCCTGATGGCTGATCAACAAGGTCAGCTCCTCGCGCACCGGGCTCATCCACGGCGCCTTGGCCGCGAGTTTGTAGTTATGCGTGCCGACGCCCCAGCCTTGGGTCGCACGCTCACTCTTGCCGCCCAGCAACAGCGCCAGCAACTGATGGCCGAAGCACACGCCCAGCAGCTTGTCGCCGCGCTTGTAGCGAGTCAGCAGGTAAGTCTTGAGGGTTTCAATCCACGGGTCGGTGCCGAAGGAGTCGGCCTTGCTGCCAGTGACCAGGTAGGCGTTAAACGTCAGGTCATCACTAGGGTATTCGCCCTGCATCACGTTGTAGACGGTGAACTCGGCCGCGATGGGTTGCTGTGAAAACAGGCGCTGGAACATCTGCCCGTAACCCTGATATTGATCGACCAGTTCCGGACGCAGGATGTCGGTTTCCAGAATGCAGATGCGTAACGACATAAAAAATACCTGACACATGATGGGAATAATGCACACCCCAGAGCCTGCCTTGAAACACCGTGGCAAGGCAAGCCCCGGAACACGTCACCGGTCCCTAAAACACCTCCCCTTTAGCCGCTTTTTCCAGCAGCAGTGCAGGCGGTGCGAACCGCTCGCCGTATTGCTCGGCGAGATACTGGGCGCGGGCGACAAAATCCTTCACGCCATACTGGTTGATGAATTGCAGCGCGCCTCCGGTCCAGGTTGCGAAACCAATGCCAAAGATCGAGCCGACGTTGGCGTCCGCCGTCGAGGTCAGCACGCCCTCCTCCACACAACGCACGGTTTCGATGGCTTGTACAAACAACAGGCGATCACGCACGTCTTTCGGCGAAATCTGCCCGTCGGCCTTCTCAAAGCGGGTTTTCAGTTCAGGCCATAAATGCTTCTGTCCACCGGCCGGGTAATCGTAGAACCCCCCTCCAGCGGCCTTGCCCGGACGCTTGTATTGGTTAAGCAGCAAATCAATCACAGCGAATGCCGGATGCTCAATCAGCGGTTTCCCTTCTGAATGCAGGTCTTTGGCAGTTTGCTGGCGGATATGGCTCATGAGGCTGAGGGAAACTTCGTCGGAGATCGCCAGAGGCCCGATGGGCATCCCGGCCTTGCGGGCTTCGGTCTCAATCATCGGCGCACTCACGCCTTCGCCGAGCATGGCGATGCCTTCGTTGGTGAAGGTGCCGAACACCCGCGAAGTGAAGAAGCCGCGACTGTCGTTGACCACAATCGGGGTTTTCTTGATTTGCAGTACGAAATCGAAGCCGCGAGCCAGGGTTTCGTCACTGGTGTGGCGACCTTTGATGATTTCCACCAGCCGCATTTTCTCCACCGGGCTGAAAAAATGCAGGCCGATAAACGTTGTCTGATCCGGCACGGCAGTGGCCAGGCCGCTGATCGGCAGGGTCGAGGTGTTAGAAGCGATGACGGCGCCCGGACCGACAACTTTTTGCGCAGCCGATGAGACCTTGGCCTTGAGCTCGCGATCTTCAAACACCGCCTCAATGATCAGATCGCAACCGGCCAGGTCGGCTTCGCTTTCGGTGGTGCGGATCCGCGCCAGGATCGCCTCACGCTGCTCAGGGAGCATCTGCCCGCAAGTGACTTTCTTGTCCAGCAGCGCGGCCGAGTGTGCCTTGCCCTTTTCCGCCGCCACGAGGTTGATGTCTTTGAGCACCACCTCGATGCCCGCCGAGGCGCTGACAAATGCGATACCGGCGCCCATCATTCCGGCGCCGAGCACGCCCACCCGACGCGTGACGTAGGGCGCAAAGCCCTGAGGCCGCGAGCCGCCAGCATTGATCTCGTTGAGCTGGAACCAGAACGTGCCAATCAGGTTTTTCGAAATCTGGCCGGTGGTCAGCTCGGTGAAGTACCGGGTTTCAATCAGATGCGCCGTGTCGAAATCCACCTGAGCGCCTTCTACCGCCGCGCAGAGAATCTTCTCCGGCGCCGGCAGGCAGCCTTGGGTTTTATTGCGCAGAATCGATGGCGCAATGACCAGCATCTGCGCGACTTTTGGATTCGACGGCGTGCCACCTGGAATCGCGTAGCCCTTCACATCCCAACACTGCATCGCCGTCGGATGGGCAACAATCCAGGCCCGCGCCTTACTCATCAGTTCATCGTGATCATTCGCCAGCGCGTCGATCAAACCAGCGTGCAACGCTTGTTGCGGACCAATCTTTTTGCCTTCGAGCAGGTACGGCAAGGCTTTTTCGAGGCCCAGCAAGCGGACCATGCGCACTACCCCACCGCCACCCGGCAGCAAGCCGAGCGTCACTTCCGGCAGGCCGAGCTGCACCGACGGATTGTCCAGTGCAACCCGGTGATGGCAGGCCAGGCAGATCTCCCAGCCACCGCCCAATGCCGCGCCGTTGATCGCCGCGACCACCGGTTTGCCGAGGGTTTCCAGGGTGCGCAACTGGCCCTTCAATCTCAGCACCATCTCATAAAAAGCCTTGGCTTCAGGTTTGCCGACCTTGATCAATTCATTGAGGTCGCCCCCGGCGAAGAAGGTCTTTTTAGCCGAAGTAATGATGACGCCGGCGATGGCGTCCTTGTCGGCCACCAGGCGGGCGACACAGTCAGCCATGGCCTCGCGGTACACCGCGTTCATGGTGTTGGCGCTCTGGCCCGGCAGGTCGATGGTCAGGACGACAATCTGATCCTTACCTTTTTCATAACGAATGGCGTCGGTCATTAGATGTTTCCTTGAAGTCGGGGGCTCAGAGGCGTTCGATGATAGTGGCAATGCCCATGCCGCCGCCGACACACAGCGTCGCAAGGCCATAGCGCAGGCGCCGGGTTTCCAGTTCATCGAGTAGCGTGCCGAGAATCGCGCAGCCGGTGGCGCCCAGCGGGTGACCCAGGGCGATGGAGCCGCCGTTGACGTTGACCTTGTCCGGGTCGATGCCCATGTCCTTGATGAATTTCAGCACCACGGACGCGAAG
This sequence comes from Pseudomonas sp. ASL7, assembly GCF_056680375.1. NCBI lineage: Bacteria > Pseudomonadati > Pseudomonadota > Gammaproteobacteria > Pseudomonadales > Pseudomonadaceae > Pseudomonas > Pseudomonas sp. ASL7. The sequence goes on from NZ_CM155279.1 coordinate 3,076,346, forward strand.
GCTTCGTTGACCTCGAACAGGTCGATGTCTTCGACCCGCAACCCGGCCTTGGCCAGCGCTTTGCGGGTGGCCGGCGCGGGGCCGGTAAGCATGATGGTCGGATCGGTGCTGGTCACCGCGGTGGCCACGATTCGCGCCCGTGGCTGCAAGCCCAGTTCACGGCCCTTGGCCTCGGAACCGATCAGCATCAACGCCGCGCCATCGACGATGCCCGAACTGTTGCCCGGCGTGTGGACGTGGTTGATCCGCTCTACATGGCTGTAGACCCGCAACGCAGTGGCGTCGAAGCCCATTTGCCCGATCATCTCGAAACTTGGCTTGAGCTTGCCCAGGCCTTCCAGGGTTGACTCGGCGCGAATGAACTCATCGTGATCGAGCAGGATGATGCCGTTCTGGTCCTGCACCGGCACCAGTGACTTGTTGAACGAACCATTCGCCCGCGCACGCGCGGCCTTTTGCTGGGAGTGCAGCGCGTAGGCATCGACGTCCTGGCGGCTGAAGCCTTCGAGCGTGGCGATCAGATCGGCCCCCACCCCCTGCGGGGTAAAATGACTGTGCAAATTGGTTTCCGGGTCCAGCGCCCACGCCCCGCCGTCGCTGCCCATCGGCACCCGGGACATGGACTCGACGCCGCCGACCACCACCAGGTCTTCGAAGCCGGAACGCACTTTCATCGCCCCCAGGTTTACCGCCTCCAGACCCGAAGCGCAGAAGCGATTGATCTGGACGCCCGCCACGCTGACGTCCCAATCCGCGACCTGGGTTGCGGTCTTGGCGATGTCGGAGCCCTGATCGCCAATCGGGGTCACGCAACCAAGCACCACATCGTCAACCTGACGGGTGTCCAGAGAGGTGCGCTGCTGCAACGCCTTGAGCAGCCCGGCCACCAGATTTACCGGTTTGATGCTGTGCAAGGCGCCATCGGCCTTGCCTTTGCCACGGGGCGTGCGTAAAGCGTCGAAAATCAAAGCTTGGGTCATGACGTCCTCGAACCTGGGCGGTGAGCAAATTCACCGCTCCCACTCTTGGGCCGAGCCGCCATGGATTCAATGACCGCAGTGCTCACTGGCGTTGACGGACACGCTCAGACGGACGGTCGTGCGCTGCCGGATTAACCGTTTCAGGACAGCAAGCTGTCTAGCAAAAGGGCGCCAAAGAAGCTGGCAATAGGCCTCATGCCTTTTTAATAGCAATTAGGCGCAACACCATACGAAATGGATCTAAACCACGAGTGACGCGGGCTCTAAGGTGAAGTGGTACGAAGTTGTCGTCGGGTTTTGCCGAGGCGCTCGTGCAACAGGAAGTGAAACGCTCTGCCGTCATGGAGAAATGCAGGCAGGCATCGGGAAATAACAAAAAAGGCGGTCAAGCCATGTTTAAACATTCGAAAGTACGTCAAGCCGGGCTCATTCTATTCGCCACTACCCTGTTGTTGATTTTGCCGAACCTGACCAAGGTGATCGGCTAGTCGGTTATTAAAAATACGGCGCCAGGGTTTTAACAATCGCCTGATTAAAAATGTTGCTGGCTCGCTACCCGGGCCAGCGCGGGTGTGCCAACCTCTATGGCACTTCCACGACATGGACGGCGATCATTTGAAAGCGCTAATTCTGTTGGGGGCCTTGCTGCTCAGCAGGCCCCTTTATGCCGCACAGCTGAATCTGGAGCTGGGCGCGAGCAGTCGCACCTGGCAGACCGAGGAGCTGCTCAAGCATCCTCAGGTTCAGACCATCACGATTAACAACGACGTTTCTTACAAACGGGACATGAGCTATCGCGCCGTTCCCGTGGCGGCGTTGTTGACCGGCATCAAGCCTGGGGACCATCTGCAAGCGGTGGCGCTGGACGGTTTTGCCGCTGAAATGGCGGCTGCACCGTTGCTCAACGCCAAGGGTTCACGGGCCTGGCTTGCCATTGAAGACCCGGCCAAGCCGTGGCCCGCACTGTCTGAAGGCAAGCCGAGTGCCGGGCCGTTTTACCTGGTCTGGACGGATCCGCAGGCAGGCAATATCAGCCCCGAGCAATGGCCGTTTCAGGTCGCCAGTATCAAGCGCCTGGCGCCAGTGGCAGAGCGCTTCCCTGCTCTGCTGCCCGATCCAGCGTTAAAGGCTGACGACCCGGTCAATCAGGGGTTTGCACTGTTTCAGAAGAATTGCCTGGCATGCCATCGACTCAATGGCGCGGGGGATGCGCAGTTTGGGCCGGACCTGAACATTCCGTTTAACCCGACCGAGTACTTTGGCGCCGAGTTCCTCAAGCGCTACATCCGTGATCCGCAGAGTTTGCGGCAGTGGCCGCAGGCGAAGATGCCGGGATTCGAGGCGACGGTGTTACCGGAGGCGGATCTGGACATGTTGGTGGGGTATTTGAAGCATATGGCGGGGCGCAAGGTTAAGCCCTGATATCCACACCCTGTGGGAGCGAGCCTGCTCGCTCCCACAGGGTTTAGCAATGCCCAGGTTTACTGCTGTTGCACCGAGATCACTGGCATCGGCGTCGGCGACACAAACACCTTCGCATGCATCTGCTCGCAACCACCGCCCCGGCGCATGCCGCGCACCGGGCAGGCATCCAGGTAATCCAGGCCCACCGCCAATTTCAAATGCCGCTCGGGCCGAGCCAGTTCATTGGTGACGTCAAAACTGTACCAGGCATCATCGAGCCAGGCTTCGGCCCAGGCGTGACTGGCCAGGTGTTCGCTGCTTTCGCTGTACAAATACCCCGACACGTAACGCGCCGGAATGCCCAGGCTGCGGGTACAGGCCAGAAAGGCATGGGCGTGGTCCTGGCAGACGCCTGCACGCCCGGCGAAGGCCTGGGCGGCGCTGGTGTCCACTTCGGTGGAACCCGGCGTGTAGGTCATGTGCTGGTTCAGGCCATGCATCAAGTCGATCAACGCCGTGCGATCCCGGCGCTTTTTGCATTCCTTTTGTGCGAACGCGCGCAGCGCTTCGTCGGCTTCGGTCAGCCGGGTGAAACGCAGGAACGGCAGCGCCGACTGGCTCTCATGCTCTGCTTCACGCAGTTCGTCGATATCCACCTGGCCACGGGCGCCGATGATGATCGCCTCGTGGGGCTCGTCCATGGTCAGCACGTGCAGGATGTTGCCGAACGGATCGAGTTGCGCGCGCACCGGGCGCGGCAGGTCGAGCTGCCAGCTGAGCACATGCTGGCGCTCGCTGTCGTGGGGGGTCAGTCGCAGGTACTGGATGCTCGCCCGCACCTGATCTTCGTAGTGATAGGTGGTCTCGTGGCTAATGGAAAGTCTCATGCAGCCTCCAGGTAGGAACTGTGAATGGCATTGCCCAACTGGCGCACCAGCGGGATGAACTCGGTCAGCCAGGCATGCAGGCCTTCATCGAGAATTTCAGTGATGCCGGTGTAACGCAGGCGCGCGTCCATCTCCGCTGCCAGACGTTGTGCAGGACGTCCGTTGGCGCCCGGCAGCTGGGCCAGGATTTGATCGATTTCTTCGGTGCAGGCACGCAAGGAGCGCGGAACATCAGCGCGCAACAGCAACAGTTCGGCCACATGCCGGGCGCCGGGCGCATCGCGGTAGATCTCGGTGTAGGCCTCGAACGACGACAGGGCCCGCAACAAAGCGCTCCACTGGTAATAGGCGTGAGCCGTGCCGTCGCTGACCGCTTCGGCCTGATCACCGGCCATTTCGTAACGCGCATCGAGCAGGCGCAAGGTGTTGTCAGCCCGTTCGATAAACGTCCCCAACCGAATGAAACGGAACGCGTCGTTGCGCATGATGGTGCCGTAGGACGCGCCACGGAACAGGTGAGAACGCTCCTTGATCCACTCGCAGAAACGGCTCATGCCGTAACGACTCAAGCCCTGGTCGGCGATCCCGCGAATGTCCAGCCAGGTGGCGTTGATGTTTTCCCACATGTCGGCGGTGATTCGCCCACGCACCGCATGGGCGCTGGCCCGCGCCGCACCGAGGCAACTGTAGATGCTCGCCGGGTTGGCCGCGTCCAACGCAAAAAAGTGCAGCAGCCGTTCGGCGTGCAGTTCGCCATGGCGTTCCAGGTAATCGTCCAGCGTGCCGGTGATCAACAGCGGCATGGCCAGTTCATGCAAACCGTCACCGCGACCATCCTGTGGCATCAGTGACAGTGAATAACTGATATCGAGCATCCGGGCGAGGTTTTCCGCCCGCTCCAGGTAACGCGACATCCAATACAAATCCGAGGCAGTTCTACTTAACATGGCAGGCTTCCTTCAATCCTCGACCACCCAGGTGTCCTTGGTTCCGCCGCCCTGGGAGGAATTCACCACCAGAGAGCCTTGGCGCAGGGCAACACGGGTCAAGCCGCCGGGCACAACCCGGGTTTCGCGGCCAGACAAAACAAACGGACGCAGGTCGATGTGGCGTGGAGCGATGCCGTTTTCGACAAAGGTCGGACAGGTCGACAGGGACAACGTCGGTTGTGCGATGTACGCGTGGGGTTTGGCTTTGATGCGGGCGCGGAACGACTCGATTTCCGCCGCCGTCGCGGCCGGCCCGACCAGCATTCCGTACCCGCCGGAGCCTTGGGTTTCCTTGACCACCAGGTCTGGAAGATTGGCCAGTACGTGGGACAGTTCAGACGGGTTGCGACACTGAAACGTCGGCACGTTCTTCAGGATCGGTTCTTCATCCAGGTAGAAACGGATCATGTCCGTGACGAACGGGTACACCGACTTGTCGTCAGCGACCCCGGTACCGATGGCATTTGCCAACACCACGTTGCCGGAGCGATAGGACGACAACAGCCCTGGTACGCCAAGCATCGAGTCGGGATTGAACGCCAGCGGATCGAGGAAGGCATCGTCGAGGCGACGGTAGATCACATCGACGGCTTTCGGCCCGTCCGTGGTGCGCATGAACACCCTGTCGTCACGCACGAACAGGTCCGCACCCTCCACCAGTTCAACGCCCATTTCCCGGGCCAGAAACGCATGCTCGAAAAACGCGCTGTTGAAACGCCCAGGTGTCAGAACCACCACGCTCGGGTTATCGATCGGGCTGGAGCTTTTCAGCGTGTCGAGCAACAGGTTTGGATAGTGATCGATGGGCGCGATGCGCTGGGCCGCAAACAATTCGGGGAACAGTCGCATCATCATCTTGCGGTCTTCGAGCATGTAGCTCACGCCACTGGGTGTACGAAGATTGTCTTCAAGCACGTAGTACGTGCCGTCACCATCGCGCACCAAATCGACACCGGAGATGTGGGAATAGATATCCCGGTGCAAATCCAGCCCTTGCATCGCCAACTGGTACTGCTCGTTGGCCAGCACTTGTTCGGCCGGGATGATGCCGGCCTTGATGATGCGTTGCTCGTGATACAGATCGGCGAGGAACATATTCAACGCCTTGACCCGCTGGATGCAGCCACGTTCAACGATCCGCCATTCACTGACGGGGATGCTGCGCGGAATGGTGTCGAAGGGAATCAGGCGCTCTGTCCCTTGCTCATCACCGTAGAGCGTGAAGGTAATCCCGGCGCGATGAAATAACAGATCGGCCTCGCGTCGGCGTTGTGCCAACAGCTCGTCAGGCGTTTCGGCCAGCCAACGGGCAAACTCCCGATAATGCGGGCGGACCTGGCCGCCAGCATCGTACATCTCATCAAAATAGGTGCGGATCATGCCGTACTCCTTGTCACCCGGACATTCAGGCCTTCGCAAGGCCCGTGCCATCGGCAGAAACGCTTTGATATCAATCAGTTGGATTATCAAGCCGCTAGCACTGCACCAACCCTGTGCAGCAAACGCCCCAACCTGATCGCCCCCGCTTCATTGCAAGGCGAAGTTGTCGCCTATCAACAGCATAGTCAGAGTTGATTTCACTGCCCGGTTGTCGAGGCGGATAATCCGCACATCCGCTGTAATGGCTGACTGAACTTCCCTTTTAGCCGCCTGCCCAGGCGGCTTTTTTTTGTTTTCTGGAAATGTCATGAATCAAAAACAGGATCAAAAGATCGCAGCCTCGTTTCACTCGACAGCTCCTACGTTGGACTATGAAACGAGGCTGCGATCTTTTGCTTCAAACCGCAGAAACGAAAACGGCCAACCCTGAGGTCAGCCGTTGCTGAGTATTGTCGCTGTTCATAGTGTTATGCGAGTCGCCCTCGTACCTCCTGCTTGACGCCCCATCCTTCGATAATGCCGCCCAAAGGCTCAACCACGGCCTCGAAGCCCTGCTCAAAGTCACCGATGCCGTCATAGGTCGCGTACATCACTTTGCTCAGTTCCAGGTACCACGCACCGTCGTCGCGCACGCTGATTTGCGCATTCAAGGATTCACCACAGTAATGCCCTGCCGCCCTGCGTGCCCGCTCCTCGTCCGGGAAAATGGCGTAGAACTCGATGGGATGGAACCGTGAAAAGTCGAAACCGCCTTCTTTCATGCGGCGCAATACCGAGCTGCTGATGTCTTCTTGATAGGCTGTGCTCATGAAACGTCCTCCTCAAACTGATGGATAGACTTTCCGTACTCCCGGCGCCCGCAACCGAATGGTGAAGGCTATGCGACAAACACGTTGCCAATGGGAAACAAGCATGTAGCTGACAAGACCAGACCTTAGCGATCCGTTCGCTGATCTCGCTTGCAGAGTAGCCTCAAGTCAGAGGCGCTGCCAAGGTCTGGTTGAGAATGAGACAGGAGAAGTTCAGATTGGCGTGATGCCGAGGATTTGGATGCTGTTCTGGGCTTTAAGACTTTTGACGCTCGCATCCGCGGTTCGCCCTTCCAGATCATTCAGATCCAGTTCAGCGGCGACGGGAAGGAGCCGGGCCTTGATGAGTTTGGCGGCGTGCTCATTATCCGGGCACTCGTCGCACTCAAAGACCTCGTCGACTGTTTCACCGTGATCATCCACGAAAGTGATTTTCCACTTTTGCATCAGTGCCTCCTCGATCAAACCCGCAAATGGGCTTACATCTATCTGGACTTTTGCCCTGACTGATCGTTCAAACGGATTACAACACGCAGGCATGAAATAGACACAAAACCTGTGGGAGCGAGCCTGCTCGCGAAAGCGGTGTATCAGTCGATATCTCTATCAACTGGAGACCGCCTTCGCGAGCAGGCTCGCTCCTACAGGGAGGATGCGTAAATCTTTAGTCGTTGCTTGGCTTGTTCACGGCTTGCAAGACGTATTGCGGTAAGGCGAACGCACCGATGTGTATTTCCGGATTGTAGTAGCGGGTGATGATGCCGCTGCCGGTAAAGCGCTGTTGCAAGGTTTCACGGGACAATTTGCGATAGGCGGTATTGGTTGCGCCCCAGGCAAAGGTCATCGCACCACCGATGTAAGTCGGCACGGCGGCCTGATAGAAGTGCCAGTCCGGGAACAGGCTGCGCAGGCGGCCGGCGGTGGTTTTGACTTCTTCTATTTGCATGAACGGCGTGCCGTTCTGGGTCACCAGAATGCCGCCTTCGTTCAAGCAGCGACGGCAGGCCTGGTAGAAGTTCTCGGAGAACAGCACTTCGCCCGGACCGATCGGATCGGTGGAGTCGGAAATGATCACGTCGAATTTTTCAGTGGTGGTGGCGACGAAACGCATGCCGTCGTCGATCACCAGGTTCAGCCGTGGGTCTTCAAACGCGCCTTTGGAGTGGTTCGGCAGGAACTCCTTGCACATGTCGACCACGGTGCCGTCGATTTCGACCATGGTGATGTGCTCGATGCTGCGGTGCTTGGCCACTTCACGCAGCATGCCGCCGTCGCCGCCACCGATGATCAGCACGCGCTTGGCGGTGCCGTGCGCCAGGATCGGCACGTGGGTGAGCATTTCGTGGTAGATGAACTCGTCGGCTTCGGTGGTCTGGATCACACCGTCCAGTGCCATCACCCGGCCCATGCGCGGGTTTTCGAAGATCACCAGGTGCTGGTGTTCGGTGCGCACTTCGTGCAGCAGTTTTTCCATGCGAAAACGCTGGCCGTAGCCTTCGTAGAGGGTTTCCAGGTATTCGCTGTTGGGAGTGTTGCTCATGGGAAGTGCTCCGATGAATGCGGGTGGCAACGGACGGTTACCCGCCCATGATGGCCAATCGATCTGTTCGATTGACCGGGAAAGGCGCGCATTCTACGTCGCGGAAGATGACAGGTCGAACCTTCATCATTGAAGTACACACAGAACAATGTGGGAGCGAGCCTGCTCGCGATGACGGCGGCACATTCAGCATCAATGTGGCTGACAGTCCGCTATCGCGAGCAGGCTCGCTCCCACAGGGGGCAGTGCGTTTTCAGATTCTGACGTTGCCGCGAGGGCCGGCGATGGCCCAGATGATCAGGCCCAGGACCGGCAGCAACAGGATCAGCAGCATCCAGATGATTTTCATCCCGGTATCGGCGCCACTTTTCAGCACGTTGATGATTGCCCAGATGTCCAGGACAAGAATAATCAGGCCAACCAGGCCGTTGAACGTGGAACCCATGGTGACGCTCCCTAAGAATGGCATTCCCTCTTAGGATAGCCGGCCGTTGCGAGGGTTCCGTTTTATTAGCGTCCTTGAGGCTTCAGACGTGGATGGCCACTTTCAGGGCTTCCAGGGACGGCGCGGCAGCGATGCCGACTTCGGCGCACAATTGGAGCACGCGTGGCACGTCGTTGCCGTAGACCAGCACCACTTGCAGTTCATCGTCGAGCAACTGGCTGAAGTTCATCAGCACGTAGCCGCCGTTTTCCTTGTTCATGCTGCTCATCTGCACCTGAATGCGATTAAGCGCGGTCAGGGCTTCGGTCTTGGCCAGTTGTTTGGGCTTGATATTGAAGTCCACGCCGGGGCCGAACGAGGCGACGATCTGGGCAAACAGGTCCATGTAGGTGTCGGCCTGGAACAACACGGTTTCCGGCAGACTGCCGACGACCACCCACTCGCCCAGCGGCATCGGGAATGTGTCGTCGTAGTTGATGTCCGGATTGGCCGTCAGAAAAGCCCCTTGATCGGCGTAGGCCTGGGCCGCTTCGTCAGCGACTTTCAGGATTTCGTCCTCGCTCATGCACCCGGAGCTGATTTTGCTGATGAGTTCGACGAGTGCGGCTTTCATGGGGCGTAATCCTGTAGCGAGGGAATTTTGAAGGCGCGAAGGATAGCGCATTCCGCCCTGCAATTGCTGCGCGGGCGAGAGGCCGAGGACGTTGATCCACATCAAGAACCGAGGCGCTGAATAGCGGCACAATGCTGGCACCTTGCCAAAACTGTTTCCGCTATCAGAGAAGACCTCCATGGGTGCCTGGCTTAGCAACATCTCGCTGAAATACAAATTCTGGGCGGTCAACGCCGTCGCCTTCGTCACAACCCTGCTACTGGTGTTGTACGCCGTACAGCTCGAACAACAAGCCCGCAGCCACGCCTCCCAGGCGTCGGTCCAGGCTCAGGCGCGATTGCTCAGCGCCTGGCCCGCCGGACAACCGCTGCCAAAGGCCGATAACCTGCTGACGTTAAGTCGAGGGCAGGCACCGCTGCTGAACGGGCAGCCGGTATTGGAACTGACCGATACAAATGGCTGGGTCGATATCAACGTGATGCCGCTGTTCGGCGAAAATCCGTTGATGGGCGCTGAGGTGTTCACACGCGCCGACGGCCAACAGCTGGCGGTGATTGCCTATGGCCCAAGCCTGACCCAAGTGTTCGGCGAGCGTTTCGCCAACTACGCGGTGGCGGTATTTATTCTGATGCTGGCGATGCTGGGCGCTTCGCAACTGCTGATCCGCTTCCTGCTCAGCCAGCTCAACACTCTGAAAGACGTGATGCTGCACGTCGAGAAAACCGGTGACCTGTCGGCGCGTGTACCGCTGGCCTGCACGGACGAAGTCGGGCAGATGGCCAACGCATTCAACGCCATGCAGGCCGGTTATCAGCGGGTAGTCAACACCGTTGCCAGCACGGCACGGCAATTGGATGTCGGTGCCGCGCGGCTCGCCTCGAGCATGAACGAAGTGCGTCACGGCATGCTCGGCCAGCAAAGCGAAACCGATCAGGCCGCCACGGCGATCAACGAAATGACCGCGACTGTTTATCACATCGCCCAACACGCCGGAGCCACCCGCGACCTCTCGCAAACCGCCGATACCCTGGCCGGCAGCGGGCAGGCAGTGGTGAGTCGGGTGCAGCAGTCGATTGCCGGGTTATCCACAGGCGTTCAGCAGACCGCCGAGATGATTCAGCGGCTGGCCGAGGACAGTCAGAAGATCAACGGGGTGGTCAATGTGATTCACAGCATCGCTGAACAGACCAATCTGCTGGCCCTGAACGCTGCCATCGAGGCCGCCCGCGCGGGTGAAATGGGGCGTGGTTTTGCCGTCGTGGCCGATGAAGTACGCAACCTGGCCAAACGTGTGCAGACCTCCACGGACGAGATCACCCTGATGGTTTCCGCGTTGCAGGCCGGTACGCGCGATGCGGTGGACTTCATGCAGGAAAGCTCGTTCAAGGCTGACGATTGCGTACAGCAGGCACAAGAGGCCGGTGCAGCGTTGGCGGAAATCACCAGCGCGGTGGCGCAGATGCGCGAAAGCAACACGCAGATTGCGGTGGCGGCCGAGCAGCAGAGCCAGGTCGCGGAAGAGATGAATCGGGCGGTGGTGAGCATTCGCGACGTGACCGAGAACACTGTGCAGCAGACCGTGAATTCGGCGACCACCAGTAATGAATTGGCGGCGCTGGCGGGGGAATTGAGTAAGGCGATCGGGCAGTTGAAACTTTGAGGGCCCTTCGCGAGCAGGCTCGCTCCCACAGGTGATCTTCAGTGAACGTTGGTTTGGGGTACAACAGAAATCCACTGTGGGAGCGAGCCTGCTCGCGAAAGCGTCAGCGCGGCCAACATCAGTATTGACCATCAAGCCCTATCGACCCCATAGCCAACCTCGATTCGCCGCCCCCATCCGCCGGGCCTATTCTTCAATCATGTGTTCAACAGGGATCGAGGATTGGCATTATGGGCAAACGGCACCCCAACCTTCCCGCCTGGCAATGGCGGGCGTACCCGAACAATCACCAGCACCCGACCAATCTGGTGTTGCACCTGATTGCCGTGCCGCTGTTCATCGTGGCATTTCTGCTGCTTGTTTGCGGGGTGTTCAGCTTGAGCTTTGTGAACATCGCGATTGGCGTTATCGGCCTGTTGGCGGCTTTGGGCCTGCAACGCCACGGTCACAGCCTGGAGGCGCAAGTCGCCGAGCCCTTCAGCGATCGCAAAGACGCGGTGTCGCGCCTGCTGGTCGAGCAGTTTCTGACCTTTCCACGGTTTTTCCTGAGCGGCAGCTGGTGGCGCGCCTGGCGTGAGCGCCACCGTCGTCACTGATCAGGCGAAAATCGTCACCGTCTGCCGGCTCATGGCAATCAACTGACCTTGCGCACTCCACAGCTTGGCGGCCGCATGACCGTAGCCGTCGGCGGCATACTCGATTTCAACCAGGTATTTGCACCAGTCCAGCGTGCTCAATTCCAGCAACGGCTGGACGAACTCGATGGTCCAGGTCAGCGTGCTGCCCATCGCTGGCTGTTTCAGGTGCGGCAACAGGGCCGGTGGCCAGGCGTCCACCAGTGCCAGGATGTGTGATTCGCTGACCGCTTCTTCCTTCACATCCCCACGCAAGCGCACCCAGCCGCCCATCTCACGGGATTTGTTGCCCGTGAACGGCAGGCCACCGACGCTCCAGCGCATCGCCAGGTGCCGCATGAACTCCGGAGTCACGCCTTTGATGTAAGGCAGTTCCTGGCAGTCGTCCCAGTGCTTCATCTCGGGTGCCGGGAGCGCGCTCACCGCCACTTCGGACGGACGCGAGGCACCAAAACTGCCTTGAATCAACGTCACCACCTGGCCCTTCTGCATCGCGCGGCCCAGCACCTGGCTGACAGCCTTGCCTTCACGCAACACTTCGACTTCAAAGCTGACCGGCACTTCAGGCTCGACCGGGCCGACAAAGGTGATCGCCAGCGAGCGTACCGTACGATCCGCCGGGACGTTTGCGCGCATGGCTTCATATTGCAAGGCCGCCACCAGGCCACCGAAACTGGCGCGCCCCTGCGCCCATTCGGCCGGAATAGACAGCGCCTGCGGCTGGCTGCGGACGGCGTCGAGCAGATCGGAAAAACGCATGCAAACCTCAAAGGCAGGAAAAGGATGAACGGATCTTAACCAGCCTGTAATGACAGCACAGTGCCTGATTCGGCCAAATTGACTGACAGAAAGGCCGGATGCATACGCTCTATGTAGGAGCGAGCTTGCTCGCGAGGTTCGTCAACGATGACTCGGCAAGCCTGACACTCCCTCGTGTTCTCAGGTTCATCGCGAGCAAGCTCGCTCCTACAAAGGATCGCTAGGGTTTCAGGATTTGAAACAGGCGGCGCTGAGTTTGTCGAGAACCCGGTCGGCGCGGCCTTCGGCCTTGGTCATGGTGGTTTGCCAGACCGCGATACAGGGTTGCAAATCGGCTTCCTGCTCGGCCCTGGCCAGCCATTGCCAGCAATCGTGCCAATCGCCCAAAGCACCCTGGGCGGATTTGAGTCTGGGCATGGCTGGTTTCGGCAGCCGATCCAGTTCGGGATAGGCTTCGATGCCGTAGCGCACGCGCTTGATCAACAGGCGCAAGCGATGACGATCATGGGCCGGATCGTGCAAGGTCTGATCGAGTTTCTTCCATTGCTTGGCCAGGCGTTTTTCGATGCGACGACGCAATCCCTTAAGCAAGTTCTGACGCTGGGAGGCCCGCAAAAAACGCGGAAAGGCGTCGAGGATCATCAGCAACTGCGCAAGCTCGGGGCTCGCGGCCACGGCCGGATAAGCCTCGGCCATCTGCGCCATGCGCCGTTGCGCCGCCGCCGGTTGCTCGTGCTGGAGCAAGTACGCCGCCAGCACTTCGCGATCACGCAATGGCGTGGTCAGTTGGCCGACCCCGGACGCCGCTGCTTCCAGCTGTTCGACGCCAGGCAAGCCGCGCAAGGGTCGCAACAGGCTGCGCAAACGGCGAACCGTGGTGCGCAACTCGTGTAATGCTTCAGGGTCGGTGCGGGCACTCAACCGTGCCTGGCAGGCCAGCAAACGGACTTCAAGGCTCAGAACACGAGCCACTAATCGATCAACCAAGGCAGACATCGCTTGCTCCCTGAATCGAATTCCCTTGAGGCCTTACATCATGCCTCAACGGCCCGCGCGTGACTCACGAATGTAGAAACGTGCTTTTTCGGCCTTGCTGGTGCAGCCCTCGTAGGCTTCGAATTGCTGCTGGGTCTTGGCGCCCGTCAGCAGCGACAGGGCTTTGGAGTAACTGACTGTCCCGGCGAAGCCCTCGGCCTTGGCCAGGTCCAGCTCATGCCATGCGGCATCGATCTGGGTACCGCAGCTGTCGCGGTAAGCGGTTTTGCCGGCACAACCGGCGAGCGCCAAGGCCATCAAAGGCACACAGATCCAGGCTTTCATCAATAACACCTCAAGTCAGGTCAACAATAGTGCAGGTAAGACGATCTGGCGCGTGAAAAGTGCCTTTGATCGCCAGAGGAAACTATAGCGCCCACGAGAATAACCACGTGCAGCCATGGAATGTCGAAAAAACGACGTCCTGACCCACCGAACGACCTTAACGATTGAAGCACGCCCCTTGATGGGTGCATTGTTGAACCTTGTCAGACGAGGGCGATTCATGAAAAAGCGCGTCGCACTGGTGCTGGGCTCAGGTGGAGCCCGGGGCTATGCCCATATCGGTGTCATTGAAGAGATCGAACGACGGGGCTACGACATCGCCTGCATTGCCGGTTGTTCCATGGGCGCGGTGGTCGGCGGGATCTACGCCGCAGGCAAACTTAAAGAATATCGCGACTGGATCGAGAGCCTGGACTACCTCGACGTCTTGCGGCTGGTGGACGTCAGCTTTCGTCTGGGTGCGATTCGCGGCGAGAAAGTGTTCGGGCAGATCCGCAAGATCGTTGGCGAGATCAATATCGAAGACCTGCGCATTCCTTACACGGCGGTGGCCACTGACCTGACCAACCAACAGGAAATCTGGTTCCAGGAAGGTTGCCTGCACCAGGCCATGCGCGCCTCGGCGGCGATTCCCAGTCTGTTCACGCCGGTGATGCAGGGTAATCGCATGCTGGTGGACGGCGGTATTCTCAACCCGCTACCGATCGTGCCGGTGGTGTCGAGTCATTGCGACTTGATCATCGCGGTCAACCTAAACTCCACCAACCAGCGCCACTATAAACTGCCGGTGATCCAGCGCCCGGCGGCGTTCAAGAGTCGCTTCGACAACCTGATCAGCTCACTGGGCTCGAAATTGCCCTTCCGCCGCAAACAGGCAGAACAATTGCTGCTGCTGGAAAAGGAAGCGTTGATGGCAGAAGCGGCCGAGATAAATCCCTGGATCGAATCCGCCCAACCCGAAGCCCAGCAACCCGCGGCCGCCCCTGAACGCGACGGCGCGCCGAAGTCCGCCACGGGCTCGTTCATCATCGATAACGTCGGGCCCGCCTCTTTGCTGGACCTGATCAACCAGAGTTTCGAGGTGATGCAGACCTCACTGGCGCAGTACAAGATCGCCGGTTATCCGCCGGATGTTTTGATCAACGTACCAAAGCGGGTGTGCCGGTTTTTCGAGTTCTACAAGGCGCCGGAGCTGATCGCACTGGGGCGAGAGATTGCGCGCGATACCATGGACCGGTATGAGAATGAGCGGGAATCCTGAAGTGCTTGAGTGAATGATCGGGCCCCTTCGCGAGCAGGCTCGCTCCCACAATTGATCTTGGTGGATCACCTAAATCCACTGTGGGAGCGAGCCTGCTCGCGAAGGGGCCGGTTCATTCAACGCAAGAACTAAAGCCCCCCCTCACTCAACAACCGATACCCAACCCCAGCCTCGGTCACGATGAACCTTGGTTGAGTCGGATCATCCGCCAGTTTCTGCCGCAAATGCCCCACCACAATCCGCAAATAGTGGCTGTCTTCGGTATGGGTCGGCCCCCAAATATCCTTGAGCAATTGCTGCTGGGTAATGACTCGCCCCGGATGCCGTGCCAGTTGCGCCAGCACCGCGTATTCCTTGCGGGTCAACCCCACTTCAAGGCCGTCGAGCAGCACCCGGCGATACGCCAGGTCCACGGTCAACGGGCCGAACGTCAGCGCTGCTTGCTGAGCCTCGCCAACCGGGGCCTGACGTAGCAAGGCACGTACCCGGGCGAGGAATTCCTGGATGCCGAACGGTTTGGTCACGTAATCATTGGCGCCACCATCGAGCGCTTCGACTTTCTGCCCTTCACTGGCGCGCACCGACAGCACCAGCACCGGCACCGTCGACCATTCGCGAAACTCGCGCAGCACGTGTTGGCCGTCCATGTCCGGCAGGCCGAGGTCGAGCACCAGCAGGTCCGGTTTGTTCAGTGCAGCCTGCGCCAGGCCTTCGCTGCCGGTGCCAGCCTCCAGCACTTTGTAACCTTGGGAGACAAGGCTGATGCGCAGGAATTTGCGGATTTGTGGTTCGTCGTCAATGACTAAAATGGTCGCGGTCTGGCTCATGGTGTCTGATCGCTGCATGGGGGTTTGAGAAGGGTATCAGGCTTCACTTTCAGCGCTCGCCTTCAGCTTTCAAATTTCAAAGGCGGGCTGCTCCTGCAACGGCAAGTGCAGCGTGATGCACGTGCCGCGCCCTTCGATGCCGTCGGCAACGCTGATCCGCCCCCCATGAGCACCGACCATGCCCTGACAAATCGCCAACCCCAGCCCGGTGCCCTGCCCGCCACGATCACCCCGCGCGGCGGTGTAGAACATGTCGAAAATCTTTGCCCGCTCCTCCTCCGGAATCCCCGGTCCCTCGTCGCTCACCGAGAAAAACAGTCCGGTGTCATCGACCCCGGCGCACAGTTGTAAACGCCCGTGGGGCGGCGAAAACCGCGCGGCATTTTCCAGCACATTGACCAGCGCCTGTTCGATCAGCGCAGCGTGTACAAAGAGCAACGGCAATTCGGGCGGCACTGCGGTGCTCACCTGCAACGGCGCGAGCACCGCACGCAGGCGATTGAGCGAACTGCCGACGATATCGGCCGGCGACACCCAGTCCCGCGCCAGTTTCAGCGCACCGTGACCGAGGCGGGTCATGTCCAGCAGGTTTTGAATGTAGCGGTCGAGGCGCTCGGCTTCATCGCGAGTACCTTCGAGCAGCTCGCGGCGATCCTCCAGTGGGATCGCTTCGCCGAGGGCCAACAGACTGTCAATGCTGCCGCGCATCGAGGTCAGCGGCGTACGCAAATCGTGGGACACCGACGCCAGCAAGGCACTGCGCAGCTGCTCGGTTTCGCCGTGCAGTCGCGCTGCTTCGAGGTCCTCGGCCAGTTGCGCACGGGCCAGCGCTTGCGCCAGTGGCTGACTCAACGCTGTGAGTAAGCGCCGACGCTGCCCACTCAAGGTCTGGCCTTCTTTGGCACACACACCGAGCAACGCCAACGGCCCGTCTTCCACTGACAGCGGCCACCACCACCAACGCCCGAACGGCAGCGTGCCGGTGCCCGCGCCCGCGGGCTGATCGTGTTGCCAGGCCCAATCGGCGGCGGCGCGTTCGGCTTCGGTCAATTCCAGCGGGCCGCCGGTTTCGACTTTCCAGCCAGATGGTCCGTCGCGATTGAGCAGGCACAGTTGCAGATCGCTCCAGCCGTTCAAGTGTTGGGCGGCGGCGCTGACCACCGCCTGACGGTCGGTGGCGGCCGTGAGCTTGCGCGACAGGTCGAGCAGTTCGGTGGTCTCTTGCTGAGTGTCGCGCAACGCCTCTAATTGCCGCCGTTGACGTGCCGCGAGGTTACCGGTAAGCGCCGCCATCAGCAGGAAGAACAGCAAGGTCAGCACGTCTTCTTCGCGCTGGATGCGGAAGGAGAAATTCGGTGGAATGAACAGAAAGTCATAGGTTAAAAACGACAGCGCCGCACACACCAGCGACGGGCCGAGGCTACTGCGCACCGCCACCAGCAACACGGCGGCGAGGAACACCAGGGAAATGTTCGGTAGCGGCAAGACACTGGCCACGACCCAGGCCAACGCACTGGCCAACACCGTCGCCACAATGGCCAGGGCGTAGTCGAACCATACCAGCGAGTTCACCGAACGCTGACGCGGCGCAGACTGTTCGTGATCGCCGTCAAGGACGTTGATTTCCAGCCCGCGGGCATCGCGCAGCAAGCGCGACGCCAGTCCGCCGCCGAACAACCGCCGACGTAGACGCTGTCGCGACTGACCGACCAACACCAGGCTGGCGCGGCGCTCGGCGGCGTGTTGAATCAGGGTTTTCGCGACTTCACCCGCGCGCAGCAACACCACTTCGCCACCGAGGCGTTCCGCCAGTTGCTGGGCACTTTGCAGGCGCAGGCGGGACTGCTCGTCGCGCACGCTACCGTTGTCCACGTGCACCAGACTCCACGGCAAATGGCGGCGATGGGCGACACGACTGGCGTGACGCACCAGACGTTCGGCCTGAGCATCGCCATCGACCCCGACCAGCAAGCGACCACGCACCGTCGGTGCAGCCTGGCCGAGCTGGCGGTACCCTTGGGCCAGATCATTGTCGACCTGCGCAGCGGCCGTTTGCATCGCCAGTTCGCGTAGCGCGGTGAGGTTGGTCTGGGTGAAAAACGCGTCGATGGCCGCCCTCGCCTGCTCCGGCACATACACCTTACCGTCGCGCAGGCGCTCAAGCAGTTCACGCGGCGGCAGGTCGACCAGCAGCAGCTCGTAGGCTTCTTGCAGCACCCAGTCCGGCAGGGTTTCACGAACCAGTACGCCGGTAATCCCGCGCACTTTATCGTTGAGGCTTTCCAGGTGCTGGACGTTGACTGTGGTGAACACGTCGATGCCGGCAGCAAGCAATTCCTGGATGTCCTGCCAGCGTTTTAGGTGGCGGCTGCCAGGGGCATTGGTGTGGGCCAGTTCGTCCACCAGCACCAGTTTCGGTTTCGCCGCAAGCAAGCTGTCGAGGTCCATTTCTTCGAGCATCACGCCACGGTATTCCGAGCGCACCAACGGCTGTTGCGGCAAGCCGCCGAGCAGCGCCTCGGTTTCGGCGCGGCCATGGGTCTCGACCACGCCGGCGATGACTTTCACGCCCTGACGCAGTTGGGTGTGGGCCGCTTGCAGCATGGCGTAGGTCTTGCCGACACCGGGCGCGGCACCGAGAAAGACCTTGAGCCGGCCACGGCCATCGCGGGACAGGTCTGCTAACAGTGCGTCGGCGCGGCCGGAGTCGCTCATGCTTGAAGCTCTCTTTATTCAGTTGTTTATTCGGTGCCTGTGAGGCCGCTTTCGCGAGCAGGCTCGCTCCCACAATGGAATGCAATCTCCTGTGGGAGCGAGCCTGCTCGCGAATGGCGCCACCACCGATCTACAGGTTTTCCAGCGCGATATTCAACGCCAGTACATTGACCACCGGCGGCCCCACCAGCGGCTGCTCTGTGTGCGCAACAAGCAGTTGCTCAAGCGTAGACACCGGCAGATTACGCGCTTGCGCGACACGCGCCAGTTGATAGGCAATCGCGGCCGGTGGCAAGTGTGGATCGAGGCCGCTGCCGGAGGTGGTCAGCAACGCCAATGGCACGGGCCCCTGACCGGGAACCAGTAACTTGTTGGCGTCGTCGATCACCCGAGTGGCCAGGGCCGGGTTGCTCGGCGACAGGTTGCTGGCACTGCTCGATACGGTGGCGAAAGCACCGGCCGAGGGGCGTGGGTGAAACCAGGCGTCACCGACGAAATCCTGGGCAATCAACGACGAGCCACGCACCTTGCCATCGGCGTCGCGTACCAGGCTGCCGTTGGCTTGATCGGGGAAGGCGACCTGGGCGACGCCAGTGACGACCAATGGGTAGGCGACGCCGGTGATCAGGGTCATCAGGACCAGCAGGCTCAGGGCCGGACGTATCATTGTGGACATTTCAAAATCCTCGAAATTGGAAAACAATCTGTAGGAGCGAGCTTGCTCGCGATGGAATTGAAAGCGCCGCGTTTTGTCAGATAAGGCGCGTTATCGTTAACCACCATCGCGAGCAAGCTCGCTCCTACAGTTCGGGGTGTTCGGTCAAACCAGGTGCAACGCCGTCAACAGCATGTCGATTGCCTTGATCCCCACAAACGGCACCACTATCCCGCCCAATCCATAGATCAGCAGATTGCGCCGCAACAACGCCGCGGCACTCGCGGCCTGTACGCGCACACCGCGCAATGCCAACGGAATCAGCACCACAATGATCAAGGCGTTAAACACAATCGCCGAGAGAATTGCGCTCTGGGGACTGCTCAGGTGCATGACGTTGAGCACGCCCAGTTGCGGGTAGATCGAGGCGAACAGCGCCGGCAGGATCGCGAAGTATTTGGCCACGTCGTTGGCGATGGAAAAGGTCGTCAGCGCGCCGCGAGTCACCAGCAATTCCTTGCCGATCTGCACCACGTCCAGCAACTTGGTCGGGTCGCTGTCGAGGTCGACCATGTTCGCCGCCTCGCGTGCCGCTTGCGTCCCGTCGTTCATCGCCATACCGACGTCTGCCTGCGCCAATGCAGGGGCGTCGTTGGCGCCGTCGCCGCACATCGCGACCAGCCGACCGTCGTTCTGCTCGTGACGAATGCGCGCCAGTTTTTTCTCCGGCGTGGCTTCGGCCAGCACGTCGTCGACACCTGCCTCGGCTGCAATCGCCGCAGCGGTCAACGGGTTGTCCCCGGTCACCATGACCGTGCGAATCCCCAGTTTGCGCAGCTCGGCGAAACGCTCGCGGATGCCGGGCTTGACCACGTCCTTGAGGTGGATCGCGCCGAGCAGTTTACCGTCGGCGCAGACCAGCAATGGCGTGCCGCCGCTCTGGGCGATCTTGTCGATTTCACGGGACAGGGCCGGTGCGAGATCGGCGCGTTTCAGGCCGACGAAGGCCAGCAACGAATCCACCGCGCCTTTGCGATACACACGACCTTGATAGTCGACACCGGACAGGCGTGTCTCGGCGCTGAACGGCACCACCGTGAGCCTGTCAGCGGACGGCTCAGACTGTGGATGAAGCCCGCGCAGGTACTCGACGATGGACTTGCCTTCAGCCGTGTCATCGCCCAGCGAAGCAAACAACGCGCCTTCGGCCAGTTCCTTGGCATTGACGCCTGGTGCGGCATAGACCGCGGTGCAGCGACGGTTGCCGAAGGTGATGGTGCCGGTCTTGTCCAGCAGCAGGACGTGCACGTCCCCGGCCGCTTCCACGGCACGACCGGACTTGGCGATTACGTTCAGCCGTACCAGACGGTCCATTCCGGCGATACCGATGGCGGACAGCAGACCGCCAATGGTAGTCGGAATCAGCGTGACCAATAACGCCACCAGGAACACCAGCGGCAGACTGCCGTTAGCGAAGTGGGCGAACGGTTGCAGGGTCACCACCACCAACAGGAAGATCAGGGTGAGGCCGATCAGCAGGATGTCGAGCGCGACTTCGTTCGGGGTTTTCTGGCGTTTGGCGCCTTCAACCAACGCGATCATGCGGTCCAGTGTCGACTCGCCAGGGTTGGCGGTAATGCGCACCAGCAGCCAGTCGGAGACCAGTCGGGTGTTACCGGTGACGGCCGAACGGTCGCCGCCGGACTCACGAATCACCGGCGCGGATTCACCGGTAATCGCCGCTTCGTTGACAGCCGCGATACCTTCGATCACCTCGCCGTCACCCGGGATCATTTCCCCCGCTTCGACGCGTACCACATCACCCTTGCGCAGGCTGGTGGCCGGCACCACTTGAAAGGTGCCGTTTGTGGTTTTACGGCGCGCACTCAAGCCTTCGCTGCCGGCCTTGAGGCTATCAGCGCGGGCCTTGCCGCGACCTTCGGCCAAGGCTTCGGCGAAGTTGGCGAACAGCACGGTGAACCACAGCCACACGGCAATTTGCGCTGCGACGAAGGTCGGCACGCTGCTGTCAGGAATGAAGCAGAGCACAGTGGTCAGGATCGCGGTCAGTTCGACCACCAGCATGACCGGCGCACGTTGCAATTGCCGTGGGTCGAGCTTGACGAAGGCTTGCACCAGCGCTGGACGCCACAGGGCCGAGATCGCGGTCTTCGGTTGGTCCGGCGCCTTGACGACCACCGGTTTAATTACGGGCATATTCATTCATTGACTCCTTAGCTCCTTATTTAAAAGGCGGCCATGCTCAAGTGTTCAGCGATAGGACCGAGCGCCAGCGTCGGCAGGAAGGTCAGGCCACCCACGAGCAAAATGGTCACGGTCAGCAATGTCACGAACAGCGGGCCATGGGTCGGGAAGCTGTTCTGGCCGATCGGTGCGGTTTTCTTCATGGCCAGGCTGCCGGCCAATGCCAGAACCGGAAGGATGTAGCCGAAGCGACCGATCAACATGCCAAGACCGAGCATCAGGTTGTGGAACGGGGTGTTGGCACTGAAGCCGCCAAACGCAGAGCCGTTGTTGGCACTGGCCGAGGTGTAGGCGTAGAGCAATTGACTGAAACCGTGGGCACCAGGGTTACTCACCGCCGCGACCGGGCCAGGCAGGCTCGCGGCAATCGCACCGAGCACCAGCACGCCAATCGGCATGACCATCAGGGTCACCACCAACAACTGTACTTCCTTGGCTTGCAGTTTCTTGCCGAGGTATTCCGGCGTGCGGCCGATCATCAGACCGGCGAGGAACACCGCGATCAACACGTTGAGCAACATGCCGTAGAGCCCGGCACCGACGCCGCCGAAGATCACTTCGCCGACCATCATGTTGACCAGCGCGACCATGCCGGTCAGCGGGTTGAGGCTGTCGTGCATGGCGTTGACCGAACCGTTGGATGCCGCCGTCGTGGTCACGGACCACAACACGGTCGCGGTGGTGCCAAAGCGCGCTTCCTTACCTTCCAGCGGCGCGGTCTGTTCGACGGCGACATTGTTCAGCGTCGGGTTCGGTTGGTATTCAGCCCACATCGCAGTGGCGCCGCCGATCAGGAACAAGGCGAACATGCAGGCAACAATCGCACGGCTCTGACGCAGATCCTTGACGTAGTGGCCAAAGGTGAACACCAGTGCCACCGGGATCAGGATGATCGAGGCCATCTCGAACAGATTGCTCCACGCGCTCGGGTTCTCGAACGGGTGGGCCGAGTTGGCGCCGAAAAAGCCACCGCCGTTAGTGCCCAGTTGCTTGATCGCAATCTGGCTCGCGGCCGGGCCGAGCGGAATGACCTGATCGACGCCTTGCATCGTCACGGCATTCACGTACTGCGCGAAGGTTTGCGGCACGCCCTGCCAGACCAGGTACAGCGCCAACAGCAGGCACAGCGGCAGCAATCCGTAGAGGGTGGCGCGGGTCATGTCGACCCAGAAGTTGCCAAGGGTCTTGGTCGATTTACGACCGATGCCGCGACACAGCGCAACCAACACGGCCAGGCCGGTAGCGGCGCTGACGAAGTTCTGCACGGTGAGGCCGACCATCTGACTGAGGTAACTCAGCGAGGCTTCACCGCTGTAGGACTGCCAGTTGGTGTTGGTCATGAAGCTGACGGCGGTGTTGAACGCCAGTGTCCACTCCTGACCCGGCAGGTTTTGCGGGTTCAGTGGCAAGTGGTCCTGGAACAACAGGATCGCGAACAACAGCAAAAAGCCCGCGAGGTTGAAGGCGAGCAAGGCCAAGGTGTATTTCTGCCAGCTCTGTTCGGCCTGCGGATCAACGCCGGCCACTTTGTAACACCCACGTTCAACAGGCCCGAGGATCGGTGTCAGCCAAGTGCGCTGGCCTTCCATCACCTTGTAGTAGAACCGTCCCAGAAACGGTGCCGGGATCAGCACCGCGGCGAAGAAGGCGAGGATCAGCCAATAGTCATAACTGTGCATAGCCGCTCCTAGTTCCGGTCCGCGCGCAACAGCGCAACCAACAGATAAATGAACAGCCCCACTGCCAGCAGCAGTGACACCCCGTCCAGAACGCTCATGGAAGTTCTCCGTGTTACGGCGTATTGCCGCGTGTGGAGTCATTGTCGGAAGTTAGGCTGTAAAGGAGCGAGACCGAGGGCGTTGGCTGGGCATAAAGAAAGTGTAAAGAGTGGGTTTACGCGGGAGTTACAGCGGCGTCGGGGCGACCGCTATCGCGAGCAGGCTCGCTCTCACATTTGGAATGCGCTTGGCCAGGCTAAATTACTCCTCTATGGGAGTGAGCCTGCTCGCGATAGCGGCATAACAGAACTGACGGGGGCGATGGACCAAGTTGTAAACAGCACACATAGCGCTGTCATATCAGGCATAGAATGGAACCACTGCGAAATCCCATCGCTCAAAGTGGTATGCACTATCGATTGGCGTAACCCTCGCCAATCGCCTGCCCTCAAGGAGAGCCCTATGCCCTGGTATGCCTGGTTGATTCTGGTCGTTGCAATCGGCTCGATCGTTGGCGGTTTGATGATGTTGCGTGACACCGCCACCAAGGTCGATCTGACCGAGGAGCAACGTAAACGCGTCGCCGAACGCAATGCGGAAATGGACGCCAAGGAAGCGCAGGACCGCTAACTCAAAAATCGTCCGAAGGCTCGAACAGCTTTCGGACGATCAGGAACTCCATGTACCTTCAGCTTTCCGGGACCGGTACCACGGTGATTTTGTACGGCCCGAAAATCTTCAGCATCTGGCCGTTGTCGCGTAACCCTTTGAGTAACTGGCCGAATGCCTCGCCGCTGATCGGTGCCGCCGGGCGGAGGATGGCGTAGTGGTGATAGACCTGATCGATGCGCTCGGACACCAGTAACTGATCGGCAACTTTTTCGTTGCGCAAGTAGTAATCGCTCAAGTAGGAGCGCGTCACCAAGGCAATGTCTGCACGCCCGCGCAGCACCATCAGCAGGTTACTGTCATGGGAGTACGTCAGCGTGGCATTGAAATTTTGCGCGAGGAATTTTGGATCGGCATTGAAGTGGGCGAATTCGTAGTGATAGCCACTGAACAGCGCCAGGCGCTTGCCAGCGAGGTCGGCAAAATAGCTCTGCTGGCGATCCGGCTGGCGTTGTGCGACAAAAATTTCGGCGTCTTCCAGGCCCATGTCGACGCTGGTGTGGGGGATGTCCTTCCAGCCCCAGTCCGGGTTTTCGAAAATCGCCATGTCCACCCGGCCCTGCTTGAAGTCACCAAAGCGCCGGGGAATCGAAGTGGGGACCAACACGAATTTATAATTGGTTTGCGAGGCGTTGAGTGCCTCGACCAGCTGCGGCAGCAATCCCGTGTCGACACCGGATTCCGGGCGCACAGTGTAAGGCGGGAAATGTGCGGCGCCGATCCGCACCGTTTGTTCTGCTTGGGAGGGCAATACCCATAACGCCGCGAGCGTCGCCAGTAAAAGCTGCGAAGCCGTCCGAATTGGCGAAGACATCAATACTGCTTACTCCCCGAAAATACGCATCAATGCCATTCAAACCAGGCGGTTCTGCTCGCTTAGCCAGGTTCCCGCCGGCCTGCGCAACCTTAATACCGCTCTTCCAGCACCAGAATCAATGCCTCATCGGCTAATTGATCGAGGCTCATGCTGCCACCGGCGCGAAACCAGGTGGTGGTCCAGGACAATGCGCCGGTCAGAAAACGGCGGGTGATGAACACATCGCCGCGGATAAAACCGGCGCTCTTGGCCTCGCCCAACACCTGCAACCAGAGGTCTTCATAAATGTCGCGCAGCGCCAGTACCTGCGCCTGTCCGTCTTCGGACAGCGAACGCCACTCATAGACCAACACCGCCATGGCCTCGCCGCTGCCGCCCATAATCGACTGCAACTCGCAGCGGATCAGCGCCAATACCCGCTCGCGCACGTTGGTTGACTCGGCCAGGGCCGCGCGCATCAATGCTGTGTTGTAGCGAATGGTCTCTTCCATCACCGCCCGCAGGATCTCGTCCTTGCTTTTGAAGTGATGAAAAATGCTGCCCGACTGAATGCCTACGGCGCCGGCCAGGTCGCGTACGGTGGTGCGTTCGAAACCTTTATTGCGAAACAGGTGAGCCGCCACTTGCAGCAGTTTGCCACGGGCGCTGTCCGGGTCGGTCAATTGGCCATTGTCGACCAATTCGCGCATGACCTTCAGGGCTTTTTGCTCGTCCACCCGTTCTCTCCTACAGTCGATCAATCAAATGCGCCGCTTATGTAGGAGCGAGCTCGCTCGCGAAGGGCGTGAGGATGCCGCGTTGATTCAGGTTGCACGCGTCATCGTTAACGACCATCGCGAGCAAGCTCGCTCCTACAATTTCGTGGGGTTGCGCGGGCAATTTAAGCTGGCAATGGCAACCAAGCAAGCGCTCGGGAAGAAGATAGTCCAGCCATTTACAAACCAAGCGCTTGCTTGGTAGTCTCGAAACACTTCTGTCGGAGGTGGCTATGCAGTTGACTGTGCCTGAAACAATCCGCATCGGGTGCGCCAGCGCGTTCTGGGGCGATACCTCGACCGCCGCCGCGCAACTGGTGGAAGGCGGGCGCCTGGACTATCTGGTGTTCGATTATCTGGCCGAAATCACCCTGTCGATCATGGCCGGCGCGCGGATCAAAGATCCCCAGGCAGGCTACGCCAATGACTTCATCGAAGTCCTCAGCCCGTTACTGGGGCAACTCGCCGAACAAAAAATCCGGGTGATCAGCAACGCCGGCGGAGTCAACCCGCAGGCCTGCGCCGCCGCCCTGCAAGCCGCCTGCGACAAGGCCGGGGTGCAGCTCAACATCGCGGTGTTGCTGGGTGATGACCTGCAATCGCAGCTCAAACAGTTGAGCAGCAGCGGCATTCAGGAAATGTTCACTGGCGCGCCACTCCCACCGATGTGCGTCTCGACCAACGCCTACCTCGGCGCGCCGGGCATCGTCGAAGCCCTGCGTCTGGGGGCGGACATTGTGATTACCGGGCGCGTGGTCGACAGTGCCGTAGTCAGCGCCGCACTGGTGCATGAGTTCGGCTGGTCTTGGCGCGACTACGACAAACTCGCCCAAGCCGCACTCGCCGGCCACATCATCGAATGCGGCGCCCAGTGCACGGGCGGCAACTTCACCGATTGGCGCGACGTGCCGGACTACGAACACATCGGATTCCCCATCGTCGAAGTCAGCGCCGACAGCCAGTTCATCGTCAGCAAACCTGAAGGCTCCGGCGGGCTGGTCACGCCACTGACGGTGGGTGAGCAGATGCTTTATGAAATCGGCAATCCACAGGCCTATCTGCTGCCCGACGTGGTCTGCGATTTCACTCAGGTCAAACTCCAGCAACAAGGTAAAAACGCGGTTCAGGTGCACGGTGCAAAAGGTTTGCCGCCAACGGATCACTACAAGGTCAGCGCGACCTGGCCCGACGGTTTCCGCTGCATCGCCAGTTGCCTGATCGCCGGGATCGATGCGGTCGACAAGGCCCGGCGAGTCAGCGAAGCAATCATCAACAAGACATCGGAGATCTTCAGCCTGCGCGGCTGGGCGCCCTATAGCGAGGTGAACATCGAGTTGCTGGGCAGCGAGGCCACCTACGGCCCCCACGGCCAGCGCCAGGACAGCCGTGAAGTGGTGATCAAACTCGCCGTGCGCCATCCGGTCAAACAGGCACTGACGGTGTTCTCCCGCGAAATCGCCCAGGCCGCCACCGGCATGGCACCGGGGCTGACCGGCATTGTCGGCGGACGGCCAACGGTGTATCCGCTGATCCGACTGTTCTCGTTCCTGATCGACAAAACGGCCTGCACGCTGGAAATTGATCTCATGGGTCAGCGCCACTCGTGCGCCTTGCCTGCCCTCGATGTGCTCGACACCGCCGACTTGCCGGTGCCGTTCGAGCCGCCCAAGCCCAGCGACCTGGCCGACGCCAGCGTGGCGCTGATAAAACTCGCGGTGGCGCGCTCCGGCGATAAAGGAAATCACAGCAACATCGGCGTCATGGCCCGCGATCCCGAGTACTTGCCGTGGATCGCCGAAGCACTGAGGCCGGAGGTGATCGTCGACTGGATGAGTCATGTCCTTGACCCGGTCCACGGACGTGTCGAACGCTGGTATTTACCGGCCACCCACAGCCTGAATTTTCTGCTGGAAAACGCCCTCGGTGGCGGTGGCATGGCCAGCCTGCGGATCGATCCGCAAGGCAAAGCCTTCGCCCAACAACTGCTGGAAATCCAGATTCCGGTGCCTCAGCGCATCGCCGACCAGGTCAACTAGAGGACTGCCGCCGTGACTTACGATTCGATATTCAGAGCCTATTTGTTTGCTGGCCAAACCATCATCGTCACCGGTGGCGGCAGCGGCATCGGCCGATGCACCGCCCATGAGCTGGCGGCACTCGGGGCCCATGTGCTGCTGGTGGGGCGTAATGCCGACAAATTGAAAACCGTCGCCGCCGAGATTGCCGAGGACGGCGGCACGGCTGACTGGAAGACCTGTGATATTCGCGATGAAGACGCCGTGACGCATCTGGTCAGCGAACTGATCCGCAAGCACGGGCAGATCCACGGGCTGGTCAACAATGCCGGAGGACAGTTCCCGTCCCCATTGGCCTCGATCAATCAGAAGGGTTTCGAAACCGTAATGCGCACCAACCTGGTGGGCGGTTTCCTGATGGCCCGGGAAGTGTTCAACCAATCCATGAGCAAGCACGGCGGTGCGATCGTTAACATGCTCGCCGACATGTGGGGCGGCATGCCCGGGATGGGGCACTCGGGTGCGGCGCGCTCGGGCATGGATAACCTGACCAAAACGGCTGCGTTTGAATGGGGTTACGCCGGGGTGCGGGTCAACGCAGTGGCGCCCGGCTGGATCGCGTCCAGCGGCATGGACACCTACGAAGGCGCGTTCAAAGCGGTGATTCCGACCTTGCGCGAACATGTGCCGCTCAAACGCATTGGCACCGAATCGGAGGTCAGCGCGGCGATCGTTTTCCTGCTCAGTCCGGCCGCGGCATTTATCAGCGGCAGCACCTTGCGCATCGACGGTGCCGCCAGCCTTGGCGGGCGGGCGTGGCCGATCCACAAGGCGCAGAACAGCAAATCCTATAACGGCTTTCACCGTGCTTACCTTCCGGATGTGCTCAAGGACAAGGAATAGCCCATGCCGGTCATCCAGTCGCAAGTGGACTCCTTCAGCGAGCAGTTCGCCCGCAATCGTGCGGCGATGCTGGTGGGGATAGAACAGGTTCGCGAGCTTGAACAAAACCTGCTGAACAAGGCTTTTGAGTCCAAACCCAAGTTCGACAAGCGCGGGCAGCTACTGCCCCGTGAACGGCTGAATCTATTGCTCGACCCGGGTGCGCCGTTCCTCGAACTGGCGAGCCTGGCCGGCTACAAACTGCATGACGACAAGGACGGCAGCGCGGCCGGTGGCGGTTTGATCGCCGGTATCGGTTATGTGTCCGGCGTACGGGTGCTGGTGGTGGCGAACAACAGCGCCATCAAGGGCGGGACCATTTCCCCCAGCGGCCTGAAAAAATCGTTGCGCCTGCAACAGATCGCCATGGAAAACAAACTACCGGTGATCACCCTCGCTGAAAGCGGTGGCGCCAACCTCAATTACGCCGCGGAGATTTTTGTCGAAGGCGCACGCAGCTTTGCCAATCAGGCACGGATGTCGGCCATGGGATTACCACAGATCACGGTGGTCCACGGCTCCGCCACGGCGGGCGGCGCTTATCAACCCGGCTTGTCGGATTACGTGGTGGTGGTACGTGGCAAGGCCAAGCTGTTCCTGGCCGGCCCACCCCTGCTGAAAGCAGCGACTGGCGAAGTCGCCACCGACGAAGAACTGGGCGGTGCCCAGATGCACGCGCAAACCGCTGGCACGGCTGAATACCTGGCCGAGAACGACGCCGATGGCGTGCGCCAGGTACGCGAGATTGTCCGCCTGCTGCCGTGGAACGATCAATTGCCCCGGTTGCCCGAGCGGCGCTGGGAAGAACCGCTCTACCCCATCGACGAGGTGCTCGGGCTGATTCCCGACGATGTAAAAAAACCCTACGACGTGCGCGAAATCATCGCGCGGATTGCCGATGCGTCGAACTTCCTCGAATTCAAAGGCGAGTTCGATCAGCAAACCATTTGTGGTCATCTGCAGATTCAGGGCCGCGCCTGTGGATTGATCGGCAACAACGGACCGATCACGCCCAAGGGGGCGAGCAAGGCGGCGCAGTTCATTCAGCTCTGCGACCAGAGTCAGACGCCGCTGCTGTTTTTCCACAACACCACCGGTTTCATGGTCGGCACCGAGTCGGAACAGCAAGGCGTGATCAAGCACGGCGCCAAGATGATTCAAGCGGTGGCCAACGCCCGCGTGCCCAAATTGACCGTCGTCGTCGGCGGCTCCTATGGCGCCGGCAACTATGCGATGTGCGGTCGCGGCCTCGACCCGCGCTTCATCTTCGCCTGGCCCAACAGCCGCACGGCGGTGATGGGCGGCGCCCAGGCGGGCAAGGTATTGCGAATCGTCACTGAGGCGAAACAGGCCAAGGACGGGCGGATACCCGACCCGAAAATGCTCGACATGCTGGAACAGGTCACCGCACAGAAACTCGACAGCCAGTCCACGGCGCTCTACGGCAGCGCCAACCTGTGGGACGACGGGTTGATTGATCCGCGGGATACCCGGACCTTGCTTGGCTACTTGCTGGATATCTGCCACGAGGCCCAAGTGCGGCCGCTGCAAGCCAACAGTTTTGGTGTCGCGCGTTTTTAATCAGTGCGGGAACCATAGGGATCAGAGGGGAACAATAAAAATGATCTTCACCCAGGAACACGAAGCGCTGCGTCGCACCGTCCGCCAATTCGTCGATCACGAGATCAATCCGCACGTCGATGAATGGGAAAAAGCCGGGCGTTTTCCGATCCACGACATCTTTCGCAAGGCTGGCGAGCTTGGCCTGCTGGGTATTTCCAAACCGGAAAAATTCGGTGGCATGGGGCTCGACTACAGCTATTCCATCGTCGCGGCTGAAGAGTTCGGCACCATTCACTGCGGCGGCATTCCGATGTCCATCGGCGTGCAAACCGATATGTGCACCCCGGCGTTGGCGCGTTTTGGCTCCGATGAATTACGCGACGAGTTTCTGCGCCCGGCGATCACCGGCGAACAGGTCGGCTGCATCGGCGTCTCCGAAGTCGGTGCCGGTTCCGACGTGGCCGGGTTGAAAACCACTGCCCGCAAGGACGGCGATGACTACGTGATCAACGGCAGCAAGATGTGGATCACCAACTCACCAAATGCCGACTTCATGTGTCTGTTGGCCAATACCTCGGACGACAAGCCGCACATCAACAAGTCGCTGATCATGGTGCCAATGAACACGCCCGGGATCAGCCTCAGCTCGCATCTGGACAAGCTCGGCATGCGCAGTTCGGAAACCGCCCAGGTGTTTTTCGACAACGTGCGCGTTCCGCAACGCAACCGCATCGGCCATGAAGGCGCGGGCTTCATGATGCAGATGCTGCAGTTTCAGGAAGAACGTCTGTTCGGCGCGGCGAACATGATCAAGGGCCTGGAATATTGCGTCGACAGCACCATCGAGTACTGCAAGGAGCGCAAAACCTTCGGCAATGCGCTGATAGATAACCAGGTGATCCATTTTCGCCTGGCCGAACTGCAAACCGAAATTGAATGCCTGCGAGCATTGGTCTATCAGGCCACCGAGCAATACATCAAAGGCCAGGACGTCACGCGCCTCGCCTCCATGGCCAAGCTCAAAGCCGGGCGGCTGGGCCGCGAAGTCAGCGACAGTTGCCTGCAATATTGGGGTGGCATGGGCTTCATGTGGGACAACCCGGTGGCCCGGGCCTATCGCGATGTGCGGCTGGTGTCGATCGGTGGTGGCGCTGACGAAATCATGCTGGGGATCATCTGCAAACTCATGGGCATCCTGCCGGGGAAAAACAAATGAATACTTTGCCTGATTGCCAGACCTTGCTGCTCGAACCGCATAACGGCGTTCTGCACATCACCCTCAATCGCCCGCAAAGCCGCAACGCCATGAGTTTGCTGATGGTCGCCGAACTGCGTGCGGTGTTGTTGGCCGTGCGCGACGACCGTGAGATTCGTGCGCTGGTGATTGGCGGTGCCGGCGGGCATTTTTGCGCCGGTGGCGACATCAAGGACATGGCCAACGCCCGTGTTCACGGTCCGTCGGCGTACCGCGATTTGAATCGAGCGTTCGGCGCGCTGCTGCAAGAGGTGCAACACGCCCCGCAAGTGGTGATCACGGTGCTGCAAGGCGCGGTGCTCGGCGGTGGTCTGGGCTTGGCCTGCGTCAGCGATGTCGCCTTGGCTGATCATCAGGCGCAATTCGGTCTGCCGGAAACCAGCCTCGGTTTGCTGCCCGCGCAGATCGCGCCGTTCGTGGTTCAGCGCATCGGTCTGACCCAGGCTCGGCGATTGGCCCTGACAGCGGCGCGGTTCGATGGCACCCAGGCGCGGCGTATGGGGCTGGTGCATTTCGTCGAGCATGACGCACAAGCATTGGCCGAGCGTCTCGATGAAATCCTGGCCCATGTACTGTGCTGCGCACCGGAGGCGAATGCGGTGACTAAAAAACTTTTGCTGGCGAGTGCCGGACAACCTTCGGGAGGGCTATTGGATGAAGCGGCCGAATGGTTCAGCGAGGCGGTGACCGGGGCTGAAGGCATTGAGGGAACTCAGGCCTTCGTGCAAAAGCGTAAACCGGGGTGGGCGCCTTAAAAGCTTCGCGAGCAGGCTCGCTCCCACAAGTTTTGTGAACGACACAGATCCACTGTGGGAGCGAGCCTGCTCGCGAAGAGGCCATCACCTTCACCGCAAAATTTAAGGGAAGACCCATGCCCGCCCTCAAAAAAATCCTGATCGCCAATCGCGGTGAAATCGCCTGCCGCATCCAGCGCACCGCCCAGGCGTTGGGCTACCGCACCGTCGCAATCTTCAGCGAAGCCGACACCGACGCCTTGCATGTTCAAATGGCCGACGAAGCCGTCAACATCGGCCCGGCGCCGGTGCAGCAGTCGTATCTGAACATCCCCGCCATCATCGACGCTGCCCGGCGCACAGGGGCCGACGCGATTCATCCCGGCTACGGCTTCCTCTCGGAAAACGCTGAATTCGCCCTCGCCTGTGAACGTGCCGGTATCACGTTCGTCGGCCCCAGCGTCGAAGCGATCACACTGATGGGCAGCAAACGCCTGTCGAAACTCGCGATGATCAATGCGGGCGTGCCGTGTATCAAAGGTTATCAAGGAGCCGAGCAGGACGACGCGACCCTGAGCGGCGAAGCCGAACGCATCGGCTATCCGCTGATGATCAAGGCCAGTGCCGGCGGTGGCGGGCGCGGCATGCGCCTGGTGCACGACGCGAGCAATTTGCCGGAACAGCTGCGCACCGCACGCTCCGAAGCACTGCACGGGTTTGGCAGCGCCGAACTGATCCTCGAACAGGCGTTGATCGATCCGCGGCATGTCGAGGTCCAGGTGTTCGGCGACCAGCAGGGCAACCTGATCTATCTGGGCGAGCGCGACTGCTCGATCCAGCGTCGCCACCAAAAAGTCATCGAAGAAGCGCCCTGCCCGATCATGACGGTCCAATTGCGTCAGGCGATGGGTGAAGCAGCGCTCAAGGCGGGTCGGGCGGTGAATTACGTCGGCGCCGGCACCGTGGAGTTTCTGCTGGATGCTCGCGGGCAGTTTTACTTTCTGGAGATGAACACCCGGCTGCAGGTGGAACACCCGGTGACCGAACTGATCACCGGCCTCGATCTGGTGGCATGGCAGCTGCACGTCGCTGAAGGACGGCCGTTGCCGTTGCGACAGGAGCAGGTGCAGCTGACCGGGCATGCGATGGAAGTGCGCCTGTACGCCGAAGACCCGGCCCGGGGTTTTCTGCCTCAGACCGGACGTATCAGCGCATGGGAACCCGCGTTGCAGGCTGGCGTGAGGATCGACCACGGCCTGATCGAAGGCCAAAACGTCAGCCCGTTTTATGACCCGATGTTGGGCAAGCTCATCGCGCATGGCGCTACCCGCGAAGAAGCCCGACGCAAGCTGCTACGGGCGGTTCAGGACAGCGTATTGCTGGGCATCCAGAGCAATCAGCGCTTGCTTGCCGGTTTACTGGAACACCCGCAGTTCGTCAGCGGCGAGTTCAGTACCGGATTCATCCCGGCCTGTTTCGCTGACCATCCCTGCCTGCATCCGGTCGAGCCGAGCGCCGAAGAACTGGCCATCGCTGCGGCACTGTTCTATCGGGTCTCGGCGCTACATCACCACGCCCCCCTGGCGGGTTGGCGTAACAATGCCAGCGTGCCGTTGAACTATCGCATTGGCCTGGACGATCAGGATTGGGCGGTGGAACTGAACGCTGTGCCGGGCGAACCTTATCGGATTCAAGTCGGCGCGCGCACGCTGCAATTGCAGGTCATTCAGAGCGATGGACGCCGGGCAACCCTGATGATCGACGGCATCCGCCGATGCCATGCCTATCGCCTGGAGGCCGGGCAACTCTGCTTGTTCACCCGCCCTGGCAGCCTGAGGCTGGTGGATCGTACGCACGCCATGGTCAGCAGTCCGGCCAGCGTCAGCTCCGGCACCCTCAAAGCGCCGATGGACGGGGCGATCGTCGACGTACTGGTCAGTGAGGGCAGCACGGTCAGCAAAGGCCAGCTGCTGGTGGTGCTGGAAGCCATGAAAATGGAACACCCGCTGAAGGCTGGCATCGACGGCGTGCTCAAACGCCTGCAGGTCAGTGTCGGCGATCAGGTGAAAAACCGTCAGATTTTGCTGGAGGTCGAATAAGCCTCTAGGCGGATCCGTCGGGTTTGGCTACGCTCAAGCCCTATCAGGACGCGGATACCAGGAACCCTGCGATGCCTCATTGGTTGGTCATTGATCTGGAAGCCACCACCGATGAGGGTGGCTGGCCAGTAACGGAAATGGAAATCATCGAAATCGGCGCCACCCTGGTGGACCGCAAGGGTCGAGAACTGGATCACTTCCAGTGCTTCGTGCAGCCCCTGCGCCGACCGCTGCTGACGCCGTTTTGTCGGCAACTGACGCACATCACTCAGGCCGACGTCGATACGGCCCAGACGCTGAGCGAGGTCTGGCCGTCATTCGAGCAATGGCTCGGACAACATTATTTGCATCTGGAAGGTTGGGTCAGTTGGGGCGATTACGATCGCAAGCAACTGCTTCAGGAATGGCAGCACCTGCAAATCGACAGCGCTCTTGACCGCATTCCGCACATAAACCTCAAGCAACGCTTTGCCAAGGCGCGCCGGCTGGAACGCCCACTGGGGCTCAACGGCGCGCTGCAACTGGCTGGTCTGCAGTTCTCAGGGCAGCAGCATCGGGCGCTGGAAGATGCACGTAATACAGCGCGACTGTTGCCGCAGATTTTCCCCCCTCTGGAGAGGTGACGACGCGGGGCCCCTTGTGCATACTGGCCGGCCCTTTTAAGCCCTTTTCGAGGAATCGCCCATGTTTAAAGTCAACGAGTACTTCGACGGCACCGTCAAGTCGATCGCCTTTGGCACCGCTGAAGGTCCGGCAACCATCGGCGTCATGGCACCGGGCGAATACGAATTCGGTACCAGCCAGCGCGAAATCATGCACGTGGTGAGCGGCGCCCTGACCGTCAAACTGCCCGATAGCAGCGACTGGGAAACTTTCGCCGCCGGCAGCCAGTTCAACGTGCCTGCCAACAGCAAGTTCCAGCTGAAAGTGGCCGTCGACACCGCTTACCTGTGCGAATACCGCGGCTAACACCCTGGGTTTTCACAGCGACAAAAAAATGCCCGTGTCCAACGACACGGGCATTTTTCATGTGGGGGGCTTTTACTCGAGGATTGTCACCGGCATCCCGACTTCGAGCCGGCCATTACCGTCGTTGACCAGATTCTGGCCAAACATCGCGCCATCAGCCTCGGCACGGTACTTCTGCAAGGTCGCCAGCGGTTCTTTATCTTCGCTGCGTAATCCGGTCTGCGGGTCGATGGTGGTCAGAATGCAGCGCGAACACGGCTTGACCACACGGAACTCGATATCGCCGATGCGGATACGCTTCCATCCATCTTCTGCATAGGCTTCGCTGCCCTCGATCACCAGATTCGGCCGGAAGCGCAACATTTCCAGCGAACGGCCAACCTTCTGCGACAAATCTTCCAGCGACGCCTGTCCGATCAGCAGCAGCGGGAAGCCATCGGCGAATGCCACCTGATCGTCGTCCTTGCCATAACCGGCCTGCGTCATCCGCGCGCGGTCCAGCGGCACTTGCACCAAGCGCGTCGGTTTACCGATGAACTCACTGACCCAGGCCGCCGCCTCGTCGCCAGCATCGGGCACACGCAAGGTGTCGCGCCAGATGGTCACGCCACGCAGTTCAGCTTCGCGGGCTGGCAAAGCGACATCGATGGGTGAATGGCCAGGAGCCGTGAGGGTCAAGCCGCCGCTGGCATTCCACAGTGCCGACAACTGGCTCATCTGCGCCACCGCACGCTGGGTCAGAAAACGCCCGCTGGCCTCGTCCACCAGCATCCAGCGTCGGTCACCGTCGAGACCCAGTTTATCGAGGCCGACTTGTTGCAAGGTCTCGCCCTTGCCGGATTTCAACGGATAACGATAAAGCGCGCTCAGACGCAGCATGGCCAACTCCCTGGTGGGCAAAAACGCCACCCTATACGAGCTTGATCATTGAATCAAAGGCCAAAAAACTGTGGGAGATTCTATGTTGCAGGGGAACCCTGCAATCTCGAGTTTGGTGGGTATTCGCTGTGGTTTTTCATGACGGTGAATGCCCTCCGGCACACGATCTGTAGCAGCTGGCGAAGCCTGCTGCTACAGGAAGCGTTTTTATTTTGGCTGGGATTTCTTCTCGAGCAGGCTCACTCCCACAAGAGCTGCATCATTCTCAGGCAGGCACTTCGTCGAGCATCAGGCGCTGGCGCACCACGTCGACGAGTTTGTCCGGCTGGAATTTCGAGAGAAAGTTGTCGCAGCCGACCTTCTTGACCATTGAGTCGTTGAAGCTGCCGGACAATGACGTGTGCAACACCACATAAAGGCCACGCAGGCGCGGATCGTTACGAATTTCGGTGGTCAGGCGATAACCATCCATTTCCGGCATTTCAGCGTCGGTGAAGACCATCAGCAGTTTGTCGGTCATGGAAACACCGGTATCGGCCCACGCTTTGAGCATGTTCAGTGCCTTTAAGCCATCGCTGGCGATGTGCATCTTCACGCCCAATTGACCCAGCGTATCGCGCAATTGCGTCAGGGCTACGTTTGAGTCATCGACCAGCAACACTTCACGGCCACGGGCACGCTCCAGTACCGGATCTGCGAGTTTTTCGCGAGAGACCTTGGCGTTATACGGCACGATTTCGGCCAGGACTTTTTCGACATCGATGATTTCCACCAACTGGTCGTCAACCTTGCTGATGGCGGTCAAGTAATGCTGGCGGCCGGCGCTGGTCGGCGGCGGCAAAATGGCTTCCCAGTTCATGTTGACGATGCGATCGACGCCACCGACCAGGAACGCCTGCACCGAGCGGTTGTATTCGGTGACGATGATCGTACTGGTGGCGCTAGGCACCAACGGACGCATGCCGATGGCCTGGGACAAGTCAATCACCGGCAGGGTCTGGCCACGCAAGTTGACCACGCCGCAAACAAACGGGTGGCGCTGGGGCATCAGGGTCAACTTTGGCAGTTGCAGGACTTCTTGTACTTTAAAGACGTTGATCGCGAACAACTGCCGTCCCGCCAGGCGGAACATCAGTATTTCCAGGCGATTCTCACCCACTAGTTGCGTGCGTTGGTCTACCGCGTCGAGAATGCCGGCCATCTATGACTCCTGGTCTTGTTCTGGTGATTTCATTAAGTAAAGTTATCGGCTGTGTTTGCCGGACCTTGACCCTCGTACAAAATGCCACGCCCGGGCATTGATGTCACATTAACATCATGGTTTACTGGCCCTGTGATTTCATCTGCTTCATTTCCAGCGACGCGACCTCAGTTCGATCGTTTGGTTCCCCTGTGTAAGGGATTCCCCTAGCAACAGTCAGCCACAACCTGATATTCGCAATATCCAATAGCCATTAATGTGACGCCATTCTCATTGCATGAACGGAGTCAGGCTTTTGTGTGCGATCGCAGGTAAGTGGTCATCCACCCTCTCGTGTTCCTCTGCCTCTACACAGGCCGACCGACGCGCGATCTCAGGGCGAATCGGCAATACCGGGACATTTCTCGTCCTCGTCGACACACATGGCATTCCCTCATTTGACATGACGTGGTGGAGATAAGCATGCCGAACGACCGTAAAGAGTGGGCTCAACGGCTCCCTGAATTTCTCGTCGAGGCTGAAACACTCCTGGCCAAAACCGAGGAATGCCTGAGTCATTTGAAACTGATCAGCAATGACAAAGACGCCATCGACTGCATGTTGAGCACCCTCCTCAAACTGGCCAGCAAGGCTGATGCCCTGGCTCTGGCGGCTGTGTCGGAGTTTTCATTGCACATTCATGGCCTGCTGAACCATGCCCAGAACCACATGGAACTTCACGATCAAGCCCTGGATGCGCTCAAAGACTGTTTGACGCTGATCGCCTGGCAACTTGAGCTCATTGATCAGACCACAGGCCAGCTCAGCCTCGATGACAGTGAGCAGACCTCTTTGATCGAAGCCTTCGCCTTTCAGGTCGGGCAAAGTCAATTCCAGCCTGCGGTTAACTCCAAACCGTTCACGCTGGTTTCCTACTCGGGCAGGCAAGCTTAAGTTCCGAGAACTATGCCGTGCGCGGAGCTTTTATTGCCATGAGGCGCTGCAACTTATGCACCCTCATGTCGTAATTGAATATTTCATACCCGATGACGACAACTCTGAATAATTAATCAGTCCTGTCGACTGTTGAGTTTCTTTCGTCGCTAGGGTTTTGCCTGGTGGCAAAAAACTAAATCCCAATAAATATCGACATCTTCCAACGATAACAACCCGCCTTTTTCCATCTATGGAACCGTCTTCCAGAACGCCATCTTTTCTCGATAGTTCGGGCTTATACCAAACGCGACCAACGGTATCTTAAGTGGTACTATGCCGACCATTAGTTGACGTCAAATAATGGCAAAGTGATTCCAGATCGTGCAGCACGGTACGTTCAACCCTCGGGTTCTCGCACTGAGGTACGCCCACGTTGAAATCTGCCTCAAATAACAAGACAGAGACCCGTCAGCCAGCATGACCGGTCTGCCCGCAGCGAACATCCATTGGCTCCATCCGCTATGTACGCCAGCCTCAAGTCAATCACCCTATGGCCACCCTCCCGAGAAAACGCGAGCCGGTTTACGTTGCTGCTGTGTACCGCCTCGGCGCTGGGAAGCCTGCTGGTTTATAGCCTGTCCATTCGCCTGCCATTGAGCCTGCTGGCGCTCAACGTTGCGGCACTGATGTGTGTCTGGGCGAAGCATTGCCTGTCACGAAAATCGATAAAGTTTCAGCCCCAAGAGTTGGCCGACCGGCTGCTGGAGGTTCAGGAAAACGAACGTCACCGCCTCAGCAGAGAGCTGCATGACGACATTGGCCAGTTACTCACCGCGGCAAAACTTCAAAGTGACTGGCTCAAACGCCGAATGCCTGAAGAGCTTCAAGAGCAGTGTTCAGTGCTCTGCGACACCCTGGAAGAAACCCTGGCCAAAGTTCGTGATGTATCAGCCATTCTCAATCCCAGGCAGCTGACCAGCCTTGGATTGGAAGCCAGTCTGCGTGCGCATTTACTCAAGACACTGGCCAATACCCCGGTGCACTGGAGCCTGGAATGCCATCAACGATTGACCGGTATTCCAGAAGAAATGGCGGTGGCCGCCTTTCGAATCACCCAGGAAGCGGTGACCAATATCCTGCGCCATGCCGAAGCGAAAAACCTGCTGGTCCGCCTGCAACGTCTGCCTCAAGGCCTGATGCTGTTGATCAGCGACGACGGTCTGGGTTTCGCGCCGGCGAGCGACCCCGGTCGTGAGGGGCAACGCGGAATGGCCGGGATGTCGGAACGAATCGATCAACTGGGTGGCACACTGAGTGTTACCAGCGAGCTCGGCAAAGGCACTCAAATCGAAGCTCTTTTCCCTTGGGCACCCCGGGCGCTCGAACGGGCCAGTACGAATAAGGTTATGCATTGACTTGTAACTTACTTCTGGTGGATGACCACTCGCTTATCAGGGCTGGCGTGCGCGCTCTGGTGCTGGATATTCCCGGTTATGCGGTAATCGGTGAGGCCAACGACGGCTCGCAGCTGCTTGAAATGGTCGAGCAACTGTCTCCAGACATCGTACTCCTGGATATTTCCATGAAGGAAACCAGCGGCCTTGAAGCACTGCAACGGTTGAAGCGGGTACGTCCGCAGAGCAAGGTGCTGATCCTGTCAATGCACACCGATCCTGCACTCATCATGCAGGCATTGGAATCCGGCGCTCATGGCTATCTGCTCAAGGACACCACCGCCACCGAGCTCGAACACGCCCTGGATGCCTTGCGTAACAATGAACGCTACCTCAGCCCGGCTATCGCCCACACCGTCATCAATCAGGCGCTGACCCGAACCCAGAAAAACCAGGCGGAACTGACCGACTCGCACAATCTGACGGCACGTCAGTTGGAAATCCTGCGACTGATTGTCCGCGGAAAATCCACCCGGGAGATCGCTAACGGCCTGGGCCTGAGCATCAAAACTGTCGAAACCCATCGCTCGCAGATCATGAAGCGGTTGCAGATCTACGACGTGGCTGGCCTGGTGCTGTTCGCCGTGCGTGAGCAAATCATCAGCCTGGACGATTAACCGCTCCGGACGCACTCAGCAGCGGCGAATTTTCAGGCAAGTGCACCCGCAGTGCCGCTGCACGTGCCGAGAAACGCAAGCTGTCGCCCTCCAGAGGTTCGCCATCGAGGTTGATATAAAGGCCTTCCGAGACCTTGATCTCGACCCATGGCAAGCGCGCGCGCACAAACATGTTGTCGATGCCAAAGCCATCGCTCAGCAGGCTTCTCAATGTACCGACCACTTCCTGCGGGGCAGGCAGAATGCTGATATCCAGCAGGCCATCGTCAGCTAGAGCCTGCGGGCACAACACATGACCACCGCCCGCTTGCCGGCCATTGCCGATGCCCAACGCCAGTAACTCGCCACTCCACCGAAAATCCGGTCCTTGCAGCTCGCCATAGGCGGCGTGCAACTCACTGAACCGCGATAAACCGGTGAACAGATAGGCGGCGCCCCCGAGTATTTTCTTCAAATCCTGCGAAGTGTTTGCCGTGACCTGGCTGCCAAAACCGCCCGTGGCCATATTCAGAAATACCTGTCCGCCGACCTCGCCCAGGTCAATGGCGCTCGGCGTAATGTCGAGAAGTTCCAATGCCTGCGCAGGTTCAAAAGGCACGCCGGCGGCACGGGCAAAATCATTGGCGGTCCCCAGGGGCAAGAGCACCAGGCTGGCCTGCGCCGAATGCTCAGCCATGGCCTCGGCGATATCACGCAAGGTGCCATCACCGCCGCCAGCGATGATCTGCGTATAACCTGCCTCCAACGCTTCGTTTACCAGCCTCTGCGCATCGCCGGCCTCCCAGGTCAGTCGAACGGCCAGCTCCCAACCCTGTTCGCGCTTACTCTCGACGGCAGCACGGACCTCCTCGTTGGCCGCCTGCTTGCCATGCAGAATCAACAATGCCTTGCGTTCGCTCATGGTGGTGACTCCCCCTGAATGAATTCCGTATGGGAGATGTTGACCTCGATGCACACCCTAAAGGTCGCAAGAAATTGATTTATTTCAAGTCGATCAGTTGCAGCCCTACAAAACAGGACTTTTCTTACAAAACGTGAGGAATCGGCTCAATTGACCGCCCCCTTGTGATTGGTAAACCTTGGTGTTTGTGGTGATCAATCATTAGCAGGACATACACAGGGACGTGAAATGCAAAACCATACCGTCAGGTCGCCGGTCATTCCGGTGGCATCGTTCGCAGAAAAGCGCACGCAGCACCAAACCGAATTCAAAAGCAGCGCTAACCCCACTGGAGAAGTTGATATGGAACCTCGCGTCGTTGAGCTGGAAACACACCTCGAATACATCCGACGAGACATGGATGAGGTCCGCGGTGACGTCAAATCCATCAAGCACCGGCTCGCTTATTCAGCGGGTGGAACAGCCGTGGTACTCGGGCTTCTGGCCTGGATCGCCAATAGCCGTTTCGACCAGGTCGTGACACTGCTGGCTCATTAGGCGTGAGCCATAAACGCAAAACCCGGTTCAAACAACCGGGTTTTGCGTGATCAGCCAAGAACTTCGCTTAGTGGTATGAAGCTTACAGTGTCGCCTTCGATCAGCGTTCGATCCTCCAACACCTCCACCAGGCCATCGGCCCAAGCGGCGCTGCGCAACACACCAGAACTCTGATTCTTGTAGATGATTGCCCGACCATTCTCCAGGCGCCCGCGTAAATACTCGCGTCGATTGCCAGCTTTCGGCCAGGCAAACCCGGCCAGCACTTGAAACTTCAAGGGCTCAACCTCTTTTACGCCCTGACGGCGCAATAGGTAGGCCCGCGCCAGTAGTGCAAAGGTCACCAGTGTTGACGCCGGGTTGCCGGGCAAACCAATCACGGGTACACCGCGAAAGTGCCCGACCGTCAGCGGTTTACCAGGTTTGATGGCGAGCTTCCACAATGTCAGCTCGCCCTCTTCCCGCAAGGCAATGCCCAGGAAGTCAGCCTCGCCCACCGATACGCCCCCCGTCGAGAGGATCAGATCGACCCCCTTCAATTCGTCAAGACGAGCGCGCGTAGTATCCAGATTGTCCGGAAGAATACCGGCGTCGATGACTTCACAACCCAAGCGCTGCAACCAGCTGCAGAGCAGCACGCGATTACTGTTGTAGATCTGGCCCGGCCCTAGCGCCTGACCGGGTTCAATCAACTCGTCACCGGTGGACAGAACTGCAACGCGAACCTTGCGAATCACCTCCAGCTCTGCGCGCCCAAGCGATGCAGCCAGGCCCTGTTCAATCGGCCCCAGGCGGGTGCCGGCCGAAAGGATCAGTTCACCGACAGTGGTTTCCTGGCCTTGTGGACGGATGTTTTGCCCGCAGGCCATGGTTTCAGTGAAACGAACGCGGTTATCCGCCTGGACTTCGGCGTTTTCTTGCATCTCGACGCAATCGGCACCCGCGGGAACAGGCGCACCGGTGAAGATTCGTGCACAGGTGCCTGGCTTCAGAGGCTCGGGTGCCTGGCCAGCAAAAATCTTCTGACTGACCACCAACGGTTCTCCCGTCCAGTCGGCCATGCGCAAGGCATAACCGTCCATGGCACTGTTCGACCACGGAGGCAGATCGAGCGTCGAGACCAGGTCGTCGGCCAGCACGCGCCCCTCAACCAGGGCCAATGGCAAGCGTTCACGTTCACGGATCGGTGACGCCTCGGCCATTTCGAGCAGGCGTGCCAGTGCCACCTCGACAGGCATCAGGCTGCCAGTCTTGCCTGGCTTACCCACGGGATTCACAAGGCGCTGCCTGTTTCAGATGAGGAACGAAGTTGCACGGTCGGTGCCGCGAATCCAACTGCTCGGCAAGGATGCCATCCCAACCGGTGCGTACGGCATTGGTGGAGCCCGGCAAGCAACAGACCAGGGTGCCATTGGCCAGACCGGCCAGGGCCCGGGACTGGACAGTAGAAGTGCCGATATCCGCCACCGATATTTGTCGGAACAGCTCACCAAAACCATCGACCTGCTTGTCCAGCAGGCAGCTCACCGCTTCAGGTGTACTGTCGCGTCCGGTGAACCCGGTACCTCCTGTAATCAGCACCACCTGCACGACATCGTCGGCAATCCAGTTTGCAACTTGCGCGCGTATTTTGTAGAGGTCATCTTTGAGCAATATCCGGGCAGCCAGGTTATGACCGGCGGCGCTCAAGCGGTCGACGAAGACCTGGCCTGACGTGTCGGTTTCCAGGGTACGGGTATCGCTGACAGTCAACACCGCAATGTTCAGCGGGGCGAAAGGTACATCAGCCTTGGCTTTCATAGGCTCGTCCAGTTGTAGGAGAAACAGCCCGGTGTTATATCACAGCGCCCCATTTTTTCGCCGCCCCCCATGGAGATCTCCCATGACCTCGAATATGAATTTACCGCCCTGCTCCATTCTGCTCCTGGCAGGTGGCCGAGGCCAACGCATGGGCGGTCAGGACAAAGGGTTGCTGGAATGGCACGGCGAGCCGCTGATTGCACACCTGCATCGCAAAACCCGATTGCTGAGCGATGACCTGATCATCTCCTGCAATAGAAACCTGGAAAAGTACGCGCCTTATGCCGATCA
Source organism: Pseudomonas sp. ASL7 (assembly GCF_056680375.1). NCBI lineage: Bacteria > Pseudomonadati > Pseudomonadota > Gammaproteobacteria > Pseudomonadales > Pseudomonadaceae > Pseudomonas > Pseudomonas sp. ASL7. The sequence continues at coordinate 3,119,621 of NZ_CM155279.1, forward strand.
GTTGGTGCACGACGACGAAAGCGACTTCCCGGGCCCCTTGGCCGGTATTCGTGCGGGTTTGAAGGCTGCTCGCCATAGCCATTTGCTGGTTTTGCCGTGTGACGTCCCGCGTATCGATGCCGCACTTCTGCATAGCATGCGCGAAACCGCCAGCCAGCATTCGGAGAAACCGTTGATGCTGCGCCATGGCGAACATTGGGAACCCCTGCTGTGCATGATCCCCGTGGCACTGCTGGCAGATTTCGAACGTGCCTGGGACGACGGTGAACGCAGCCCGGGTCGCCTCATGCGTAAATTGGGCGCTACTGCTTTGCAATGTCCTGACGACGACCCTCGCCTGGCCAACCTCAATACACCGGAATTGTTAAGCACCCACTACACTGTGTCAGACTGACACATGAAGGAACTTGCACGCGCTGCACACGTCTCAAGCTCAGCAACCACAAGAATTCATATTCGGAGACACACCCATGACTCAACGGACCCTCGGCACTTTCATGCTCGCATTGGGCCTCGCAACCCTCGCCGGTTGCGCATCGCCTACAGTGATCACTTTGAATGACGGTCGAGAAATCCAGGCTGTCGACGCGCCCAAGTACGATAAGGATTCGGGTTTCTACGAATTCGAACAATTGGATGGCAAACGCACCCGCATCAACAAGGATCAGGTACGTACCGTTAAAGAGTTGTAATCTTTACGGCAACAACCAGATTTAGAAAAGCCCGCTTTTGGCGGGTTTTTTCATGGCTGAAAAACGGCCATCACCACTGCAGGGTGATAGCGCTTTCGAATGCTCTTTCCTGGCCAGTGACCGGATCCACAAACCGTAGTCCCTGAGCAAGCAGTTTCAAGGGATTGGCATAGTCATCTTCAACATTCTTGAGCACCTGCGGATAGAACGGGTCATTGCAGATGCTCGCGCCCAGAGCAGTCATGTGCACTCGCAATTGATGTTTCTTGCCCGTCACCGGGTAGAGCGCGTAACGCCAGAGATCTCCATTCCTTTCCCTGACTTCGACAGCCGTTTCGGTATTGCTGGCGCCCGGGCCTTCCTGCATCCGGAAGAAAGGCTCGCCATCGATGAGCCGACTCTTGTGGACCAATGGAAAGGTCAGTTCAGGCAACGCTGGGGCTATTGCCTCGTAGCGCTTTTCTATCTGCCGTGTAGGAAATAACGACTGATAAGCCGAACGACTCTGAGGGTTGGCAGAGAACAGCACCAGCCCTGCCGTATGACGGTCAATGCGGTGCAAAGGCACTAGATGCGGATTATCCAGCCGACGGATCAACCGCCGTAACAGGGTCTGCTCTACGTATTCACCCGCCGGAGTCACGGGTAGAAAATGCGGTTTGTCCGCTACGACCAAATGCTCGTCCGCGTACAGAATCGACTCGACGACCGGAATCGGCTTTTCGTCTGGCACTTCCCGAAAATAGTGAATCCGCAGGCCTTCCTTATAAGGCAGGTCGCGGGCGATTGGAGTGCCTTGACCGTCGAGAACACGACCCCGTGCAATTCTGTCCAGCCATTGTTCACGGCCGATTGCGCTGAAGTGTTCGCATAGGCAATCGAGCACGGTCTGCCACTGGCCAGGCGGCAAGTAGAGCGTGCTGGCCTGGTTGTGTGCAGCAGAAAAAAATGAACTGGACATACGAAAGCTCTAACCCTCAATACAGGGCGGCATTATCCAACAGCGGCCGGAACGAACCTAGAAGAGAATCTTCAAGCCCGTATCGACTGCGTCTGCGCTGCCGCATCGGTAAACTCCTTGAGCCAGCGCAGCACGTCAACAGCCTCCCAGCGACCCGGATCATAAAGCGCATACAACAACCCTTGATAGCCCACGACATCCAGCTGCCGGTGATAGCCCGCGCGCTGAAACAAGGCTTCGATTTCAGCAAAACAGGTATTGAAATGCAGTTTGTTGAACGGGGTTTTTCCTTCCGTCACCAGGCCATCCAGACGCAATTCGACGACAGCCTCGCGGACCACGTCCGCCGACATACGGTTCACGCTGTTCTTCAATTGTTCGACATTGACCAAGGTTCGTCCCTCTGACTTCTGGGATCGCCTGCCCCAATCCGAAAAGGACAAAGCATGGCAGGCAATCGGAATAACTGTATACCCATACAGTAACCGAATAACCTGTTTTCCGCCAATTGATGAATCAAGGACTGCGACGGGTGGGAGCGTCGCCAGTAGTGTCGGGTCAGCGCAAGAACGCCACGACCTGCTCGGCATCGAACGGCCAATCGAGTTCAGCACCGGTATCAAGGCGCCGAAGTACTGGAATGCGCAGACCGTAGTCTTCGACCCAGCCTTCGTTTTCTGCGATGTCGACCAGCTCCACCAATAAACCGTGCTCAACCATAGGCATCAGTTCATCTTCGGCGAGTTCACAGAGATGGCAACCAAGGGTGCCGAACAGCTGACATTCAGGAGGCATGACCACCAGACCAGGCAAAGGAGAGGTTCATTCTAGGCGCGCGATCAAAAGCCGTCGAGCCAATCCCCTGCGCCTGAACCCTGGCCGATTTCCCGGTATTTCGCTAATACCCTGACGCCAATCATGGGTCCTGAATGCCGCTTGCACGACTAGTCCTGGCTCACCGCACCGATCTTGTGCACCGACAGGTCCGCACCGTAATACTCTTCTTCCTGACTCAGGCGCAAACCATGGAACGCCTTGATCACGCCATACACTGCAAACCCGCCGGCCAATGCCACGACCACGCCGAGCACAGTGCCAATCAACTGGCTGATCAGGCTCACACCGCCCAGACCACCCAATGCACTTTGGCCAAAAATTCCGCAGGCGACTCCGCCCCACACGCCGCACAGACCATGCAATGGCCAGACACCCAGCACATCATCGATATGCCATTTGCCTTGGGCGGCCGTAAAGCACCATACAAACAGCGCGCCCGCGATCGCACCGGTTACCAGAGCGCCCACCGGATGCATCAGATCGGAACCGGCGCAGATCGCCACCAGCCCGGCCAGCGGGCCGTTATGCAGAAAGCCCGGGTCATTGCGCCCGACGATCAACGCCGCCATGGTGCCGCCGACCATGGCCATCAGCGAATTGACCGCCACCAGGCCGCTGACACCCTGCAATGTCTGCGCGCTCATCACGTTGAAGCCGAACCAGCCGACGATCAGGATCCACGACCCCAACGCCAGAAAAGGAATGCTCGACGGCGCGAACGCCACCAGTCGTCCTTCTCGATAGCGGCCTTGCCGAGGTCCGAGCAACAACACTGCCGCCAGTGCGAGCCAGCCGCCCATGGCGTGGACCACTACCGAACCTGCGAAATCATGAAAACTGGCGCCGAAGCGATCCAGCAACCAGGCCTGCACGCCAAAGTTGCCGTTCCAGATCATGCCTTCGAAGAAGGGATAAATGAACGCCACGATCAGGGCTGTCGCACACAACTGGGGAACGAACCGGGCGCGCTCGGCGATGCCGCCGGAAATGATCGCCGGAATCGCCGCGGCGAAGGTCAGCAGGAAGAAAAACTTCACCAACCCGTAGCCATGATCGGCATTGATCACAGCCGCCGGCTGCAGAAAGGTAACCCCATAGGAAATCCAATAGCCTATAAAGAAGTAGGCTAGGGTCGAAATGGCGAAGTCGCTGAGGATCTTCGACAAGGCGTTCACCTGGTTCTTTTGTCGGACCGTGCCGACTTCGAGAAAGGCAAACCCGGCGTGCATGGCCAGTACCATGACCGCGCCGATCATAATGAACAACGTATTGGAGCTGTGGACCAGACTGTCCACAGCGCTTTGCAGATTTTCCATGGAATTGGCAGACCTGAAGGCTAAAAAAGCACCAAAGCAGTTCGCGCAGACAATTCATGCACCAAATTGCAACCTTTCAGGATCAGTACCTTGAGCCCGATGAGCTGCTTTGGCGCACAAGGTTGGAACCTTTGCGCGCGTTTTCGTTATTTGAGATAAGGTTTTGCTTGAATCATGCCCAGCAACAGCGCAACGGCGCGTGCCTGGCGCACCACGACACAGCAAAAGTTGTACCAGTGATTTGTACTGAACCTTCGCGCAAGGCTCATACTCGAACGCAACAGACGCCACTTACGGAGATCACCAATGGCCAGCATCAAGGCAAAGACTGCTCAAGAAATCCTGATGAACGATTTTCAGACCCTGGTCAACGACACCGAACGGTTGTTGGAACACACCGCAACGTTGGCAGGTGATCAGGCGGATGAGTTGCGCGAGCAAATTCACGACAGTCTGCTGCGTGCGCGTGAAACCTTGAAACTGACTGAAGACTCCCTGCGCGATCGCAGCAAGGCAGCCGTTACCGCCACAGAAGACTATGTTCAGGCCAACCCATGGCAATCGGTAGGAATCGCAGCCGGCGTGGGTTTCCTGATTGGTCTGCTGGCAACCCGGCGCTGATTATGGCGACCGGCGAATCCGGCTCGTCGGCGACGGGCACAAGCTCCTCATCGCGGCGCCTGGGTGCTGCGTTTCTTGGACTGTTGCACAGCCATGTCGAACTCTTCGGCATCGAATTGCAGGAACAGAAAGCACGCACCGTAAGCCTGCTGCTGTTTGCAGGCTTGGCGCTGGTGTTTGCGTTGCTGTTGCTGGTGGGTTTGTCGACGCTGGTGTTGATCCTGTTCTGGGACACCTATCGCCTGACTGCCATCATCGGGCTCTGTGTGTTCTATACCCTCGCCTGCATCTTTTGTGCGATGCGCTTGAGAGCGGCGATTTTCGATGAATCTTCACCCTTCCATGGCACCCTTGAAGAACTGGCCAACGACAGGGAGCGCCTGCTGCCATGAGCCTTCCTGAATTACCTCACAACAGCTCACGCACGGAAATGCGCAAGGCGTTGATCCGCCTGCGCATGGAAATGCATCGCCAGGAAATCCGCCACGAAACCACGCAACTACTGCAACCCTTGCAACGAGTGCGCGGGATGACGCAAAACCTGCAGGAGGGTTTCGGCATTAAGCATGCTCCGCTGTGGGGCGTGGCAGCCGTCACCTTGCTGGGCTTTCTGACCGGCAAGGGCGCCAAGAACGGTGGCATCAGCGGCCTGACTCGACTGGTTCGCCTGGGCGCAACGCTGGGGCCGCTGATCAAGCTGGTCATGCAAGGCTCTTCGCGCGACCACTAAGCCGCTATCTGGCTACATTCTTGCACTACCACCGAATGAACCTCCTAATCGAGAGGTTCATTCCTGCGCGCCTACCCGGTGACCAGGTTTATCCAGAAACAGCCTGACCAAGGAGGCCTCGTGATCGACGGGCAACCGCTCGCCTGCTTTCAACCCTTCATCGATACCGCCACAGGCCGTATCGCCGGCGTCGAGGCATTGGGGCGACTGCGTCAGGCCGACGGTCAACTGGCCTCGGTGGGGCCGCTGTTCGCCGACCCGCGAACCCCCGCGATTGCGCTGCGGCGTCTGGATCGGCAAATCCGCGATGATGCCCTGAGCCGTCTGCATGAAGCGCCATCAGACTGGTTTCTGAGCCTGAACATGTCCCCTCGCTGGATCAGTCGCTTACGCCCGGACCAAGCCTTGCCGAGCCTCAAACAACTGGCCCGGCACGGGGTCAACCCGCAACGAGTCGTCTTCGAAATCACCGAGCTGAATGGCGATATCCAGCGCCTGGCCCAGGTAGTGGCCCGTTACCGGCAAGCCGGCGCACGAATTGCCATCGATGACTTCGGAGCCGGCTACTCTCAGCTCGATCGTGTACTCGCCCTGCAACCGGACATTCTCAAGCTCGACATGCGACTGTTTCAGGCCGCTGCATTGGGTGGGCCGAGCAGCGATGTGGTCAAGGCCCTGGCACAAATGGCGGAAAAAACCGGTTGCTGGATCATTGCCGAAGGGGTGGAAACCGACGCTCAGCTGAATTTTGCCCTGGAGTGCGGTTCGCGCTATGTGCAGGGATTTCTATTTGCCGGGGCACACGCGGACTTCTTTGATACCGAGGCGTTTGTCGAGCGCTTTGCGCAACTGCGCCAGCGCTATGTTGAACAGAAACTGGCGGAACGAGGCCGCCTGATGGTCATGCGCCAGCAACTCAGTGAGCTGATGTCGATCCTGCAAGCCTGGGCCCAGGCCCGCGCCCCACTGAGTGCCTTGCCGCAACTGGACGCATTTCCCTGGTTGCTACGCTTCTATCAGTGCGACCGTCACGGCACGCAACTGACACCCAACCTTGAATGGCGCAACACCGGCTGGGAAGCCGACAACCGCTACCTGGGCCACAACTGGTCATGGCGCCCTTACTTCTATCACCTGTTGGCCGAGGGCTGGGATGAGCGTCGGCTCACGCTCTCCAACACGTACCGCGATGCCACCAGCAACCAGTATTGCCTGACCGCCGGGCAATTTTTCGATAATGGCGAGCGACTGCTGCTCATCGACATTGACGCTGCCGGGCTTTAGTACCACTTGCAGGTCCCGACGCGAACCCGGAAGCTAGACACTCATCAGTCACCTGACGGAGAGAATCAGCCTTGGATTGGCAAACCCTGCTTACCCGCGAGCGCCTCGGAAAGACGTTGCACAGCCCGGAAGAACTCGGCCGCAGTCCTTTCCACAAAGATCACGACCGCATTATTTTCTCGGGAGCGTTTCGTCGCCTCGGACGCAAGACCCAAGTCCATCCGGTCACCAGTAATGATCATATCCATACGCGCCTGACCCACTCGCTGGAAGTCAGTTGCGTCGGCCGTTCGCTTGGCATGCGGGTCGGCGAAACCATCCGCAGCACCCTGCCCGACTGGTGCGAACCCAGCGACCTGGGAATGGTGGTGCAATCGGCATGTCTGGCCCATGACATCGGCAATCCGCCTTTCGGTCATTCCGGCGAAGATGCGATTCGTCACTGGTTCCAACAAGCCGCCGGCCGTGGCTGGCTGGATGCAATGAGCGAAACCGAACGTAATGACTTCCTGAACTTCGAAGGCAATGCCCAAGGCTTCCGCGTGCTCACCCAGCTGGAATATCACCAGTTCGACGGCGGCACGCGGCTGACCTATGCCACGCTGGGGACTTACCTGAAATACCCATGGACGGCAAAACACGCCGATTCGCTGGGCTACAAGAAGCATAAATTCGGTTGCTATCAGAGCGAACTGCCGCTGCTGGAACAGATCGCCCTGAAACTCGGCCTGCCGCAACTTGAAGATCAGCGCTGGGCACGCCATCCGCTGGTGTACCTGATGGAGGCGGCTGACGATATCTGCTACGCGCTCATTGATCTGGAAGACGGTCTGGAAATGGAGTTGCTGGAGTACGCCGAAGTCGAGTCGCTGTTGCTGGATCTTGTGGGCGACGACCTTCCGCAGACTTATCGTCTGCTCGGTCCTGAGGATTCGCGTCGGCGAAAACTGGCGATTCTGCGGGGCAAAGCCATCGAACACTTGACCAATGCAGCCGCCCGCGCCTTTGTCGAGCAACAGGACGCGCTGCTGGCCGGTACGCTGCCCGGCGATCTGGTGGAGCATATGCACGGCCCCGCCAAGCGATGTGTATTGAATGCAAAGGACATGGCGCGCAAAAAAATCTTCCAGGACAAACGTAAGACCCTGCACGAAATCGGTGCCTACACCACACTGGAAATCCTGTTAAACGCCTTCTGCAGCGCGGCACTGGAACAGCACAACGGTCGAACCCCCTCTTTCAAGAGCCGACGTATCCTTGACCTCTTGGGAAGCAATGCACCCGATCCTCACGGCCCTCTACACAGCTCGTTTCTGCGGATGATTGACTTCATCGCCGGCATGACCGACAGCTATGCGAGTCAAATGGCGCAGGAAATGACTGGACGCTCAAGTTACTGATTAGAACGGGCTGATTGGCCATTACGACATACGAAATGGCCGATCATCAACCAAAAGGTCAACTACATTCAAACCTCGCTGAATCGCCCTACACCTCGCGCTGAGTAACCTGACCGATTGCTCGGTGGTCTCACGAAATAATGTCATCTCCCTCTGATCGACAGATGAAGCGTGAATAATCCTATGTTCAAAGACGATCTGCGCATCCTGTTGGTGGAAGATCATCCTTTTCAGCTCAGGGCGACTCAATACCTGCTTGAAAGTTACGGCTTCACCCAACTGACTACCACCGACAGTGCTGAAGGCGCCCTGCAACAAATGTTCAAGGCGGTAAAACCGTTCGATATTCTTTTGTGCGACCAATGCTTGCCTGACCTTCCCGGACTTGATTTGGTTGAACTCGCCAGCCACCAGGGAATGATCAGGCAAGCCATACTCTTAAGTAGTCTTACCTCTGCAGAACTGGACACACTTAAAAAACTGGCCAGCGAACACGGACTGCCCTTATTGGGGTATTTAATAAAGCCATTGAAACAATCCGAAATTTAGAAATCTGTTGACCTTGAGCACACTATAAAAATTCTCGCAAAAACACCAAATAAAACAATTTTCAAACTTGCAAGTTACAACCCTCAACCATCAAACCAAACACCAACAACTTTCACTCATCCTCATAAAAACCTACTTGGTACGTAGTCCTATTCTTCTTCGCGTGTAGGAATCATCCTATATTGCTGCTACAGGTCCGTCACTTCATGCGTCTCCTGAACTATCTGAGCTAAGGTGCGCGCTTTATTTGAGCTCGTATGGGATTTTATTATGAACTCCGTTTTTATTGTCGACGACCACCCTGTGATCCGTCTTGCTGTCCGTATGTTGTTGGAGCACGAGGGCTACAAAGTCGTTGGCGAAACTGATAATGGGGTCGACGCCATGCAGATGGTTCGCGAATGCATGCCCGACCTGGTCATACTCGACATCAGCATTCCTAAACTGGATGGTCTGGAAGTTCTCGCCCGTTTCAACGCCATGAGTACTCCCTTGAAAACACTGGTACTGACAGCACAATGTCCGACACTCTTTGGCATTCGCTGTATGCAATCCGGCGCTTCAGGTTACGTGTGCAAACAGGAAGACCTGAGTGAACTGATCAGTGCTATTAAAGCGGTATTGTCGGGTTACAACTATTTTCCGAGCCAGGCCTTGAATCCTGTTCGCAGTGATGACGCGCGTTACGCTGATCTGGAGTTATTCAAATCGGTCAACGATCGAGAATTGATGGTATTGCAACTTTTTGCCCAAGGCCGCACCAACAAGGAAATTGCCAAAGGTATGTTTCTAAGCAACAAAACTGTCAGCACTTATAAAAAACGCCTGATGCAAAAACTAAAAGCCAAATCCCTGGTTGAACTCATAGAGATGGCAAAACGTAACGCGTTAGTGTGAGAGAAAGGATGCCCAGTCGTATAAAGGATTACCTGATACTCATCGCCACCGGTTGGTGCCTGAGCCCCTCGGTGTCGGCTGCGCCGATTGCCAGCGAGAACTACGCCCTGCTCAGTCGCTCAGCGACCGGACATCTGGAAGTCCAACTGAATAATGCCCAGCGACAATGGATCAAGAACAAACATGAGCTGATTCTTGGCACGTCGGCACCGGATTACCCGCCCTTCGACCTGACAATCAGCGGTCATGAGTATGAAGGCTTCACTGCCGATTACGCGGGCATCCTCGGCAAAACCACCGGTTTGCCAATCAGGGTTCAGCGCTTCGCATCCCGAGGAGCCGCGATCGAGGCACTCGAAAACGGCGAGGTCGACCTGCTTGGCACCGCCAATGGATTCGAGGCTCACAATGCGGACATTGCGCTGTCCACACCTTACGCCGTAGATCAGCCGGTACTGGTAACACGCGAAGGCGAAACCCGATCACTGACCGAGGGCCTGGCCGGCCTGCGGCTGAGCATGGTGTATCACTACTTGCCACTGGAGGAGGTTCGCGCGCTCTATCCGAAGGCGATCATCACCTCCTATCCGTCCTACCAGAATGCGATCAACGCGGTGGCCTTTGACCAGGCTGACGTGTTCCTCGGCGACACCATTTCAACCCACTACATGATCAACAAGGGGTACCTGAATAACATTCGCATGGCCAACTTCGGCAAACACGAAGCCCACGGCTTCAGCTTTGCCGTGCATAGGAACAACCCCGAACTGCTCGGGATCATCAATGCGATGCTCATGGTCACTCCAATCAGCGAGCGAGAAAATATCGCCAAACGCTGGAGTGCCGGCAGTGACATTCTTCTCACCGATCAAAAACTGGAGCTCAGTTACAGCGAGGAACGCTGGCTGGCACAACACCCCGTGGTTCGCGTGGTGGTCAATGAGGCCTATGCACCGCTGACGTTTTTTGACAGCGATGGCAACTTTCGAGGTGTGACCGCCGATCTGCTCGAATTGATCAGATTGCGCACCGGTTTGCGCTTCGACATCCATCGCAGCCGAAGCGATGGCGAGATGATCCAGCAAATCATGGGCAATCAAGCCGACTTGATTGGCGCCCTGCTCCCCAGCGCCCAACGTGAGTCGAAGTTAAACTTCACCCGCCCCTACCTGCAGAACTCCTTCGTCCTGCTGACTCGAAAAGCCGCCGACAGCCCGACCAACCTTGATCAGCTCCAGGACAAACGCCTCACTATCGCCCAGGGCAATCCACTGGTCGGTTACCTGCGTCGCGAGTACCCGCGGATCAAGCTGATCGAAACCCCGGACACCTTCAGCGCCGTCGAATTGCTCGCCGAGGGCAAGGCAGAAGGTTCGGTCAACTCATTGGTGATTGCCAACTACTTCATTTCATCGCGGCTCTTTGAACACACCCTCCAGATCAGCACCACCATTGGCACCCGACAGGCCGCGTTCTCCCTGGCGACCGGCCTGAATTCCAAGGAGCTGAATTCCATCCTCGACAAGGCACTGTTGAGCATCGCGCCGGAGGAGCTGGGCATCATCAACAGCCGCTGGCGTGGCTATTCGGCGTCCTCGCAAAGTACCTGGCGCAATTACCACCGACTGTTCTATCAGATCGTCATCGGTGCTGGCGTGCTGCTGTTGATTTCCGTTGCCTGGAACGCTTACATGCGTCGCCAGATCAAACAGCGCCAGGCGGCGGAACGTGCGTTGAATGATCAATTGGAATTCATGCGATCACTGGTCAACGGGACGCCTCATCCGATCTACGTTCGCGATCGTCAGGGCTTGCTGCAAAGCTGCAATGACAGTTACCTCGAAGTGTTCTGCGCGAAACGTGAAGATGTTATCGGCAAAAGTGTGATGCAGGGCAACATGAGCAATGCGTTCGAAGCCCAGGAATATCAGGCTGACTACCAGCGTGTCGTGGCCGAGGGCATACCGCTGATTCTGGACCGTGCACTGCACATCGGCGGCCGCAGACTGACGATTTATCACTGGATTCTGCCCTACCGTGATTCGAGTGGAAAAGTGCAAGGCATCATCGGCGGCTGGATCGACATCAGCGAGCGTCGGCAACTGTTCGATGACCTACGAGCCGCGAAAGAACGCGCTGATGAGGCCAATCGAGCCAAAAGCACTTTTCTGGCCACCATGAGTCATGAGATCCGCACCCCGATGAATGCGGTCATCGGCATGCTCGAACTGACGCTCAAGCGAATCGATCACGACCACCCGGATCGCCCGGCCATCGAGGTGGCCTACAACTCGGCGAAAGACCTGCTGGAGCTGATAGGCGACATACTCGACATTGCACGGATCGAATCCGGGCGCCTGAGTCTGAGCCCGGAACGGGTCAATCCGGTTGATATCGTCGCGTCAGTCGTACGGATCTTCGATGGACTGGCTCACCAGAAAAATCTCTCGCTGCTGGTGGAGTTCCATCCTGCCACGCCGTTGTTCGATGTCCTGTTGGACCCGATGCGCTTCAAGCAGGTGCTGTCCAACCTGGTCAGCAACGCCATCAAGTTTACGGAGCGAGGTCAGGTCAGGATTGTCGTCAACCTGCACCCGACGAACTCCTCCGAGCAAGTGCTGATGCTGGTGCAGGTTCAGGACAGCGGCATCGGCATCAGCGAACAGGATCGGCAGCAGTTATTCGAGCCTTTCGCACAAGCCGAAAACTCCGGGCAATCAGACAGGGGCGGCGCAGGGCTTGGTCTGGTGATCAGCCGCAGCCTGTGCGAGGCGATGGGCGGCAGCCTGCAATTGAGCAGCCAGCCGGGCATCGGTACTCAAGTCCAGGTTTCGCTGCACTTGCCAACATTGCCACGCGTACAACTGCCGGAACCCGCTGAAGTGCACATATGCCACTCGACAGCCCCGTTGAATATTCTGGTGGTCGACGATCACCCGGCCAATCGCCTGCTCATGTGCCAGCAGCTAGAGTACCTGGGCCACCGATTCAGCGTTGCACCGGACGGAGCGGCAGGATTGGCAGCCTGGAAAGTCGAGCCATACGACCTGGTCATTGCCGATTGCAACATGCCGTTCATGAATGGCTACGAACTGGCCTGCGCCATTCGCCAACATGAACAACTATCGCACCGGCCGCGTTGCACCATTCTGGGTTTTACTGCCAACGCCCAACCGGAAGAAGTACAACGCTGCAAAGACGCAGGCATGGACGACTGCCTGTTCAAGCCCCTGACCCTGACTGCCTTGGGTCAATGGGTTGAAGGTATCCAGCCGACCGCCCGCGATCCGGCGTTCAGTCTGGCAGGGCTACAGGTTTTGACGGGGGGTAATCGGGCGCTGGACCAGCGCTTATTGGCCGAACTGCTGAAAAGCAACCGTCTGGACCGAGAGGAGCTGATGGCACTGTCGCCCTCAGAGGGTCTGCAGTCATTTCTCGACGTCGCCCACAAAATCAAGGGTGCCGCCCGAATCGTCCAGGCCTCCCGGTTGATCGACAGCTGCGAAGCGTTGGAGAAGGCTTGCCAGGAAGCGGTCCATCACGATGAGGTGACTGAACGCAGCAAGGCCATGGAGCGCGCCATGCTGGAACTCGAGCAAGCGTTGCAGCAACAAATTGGACAAAACGACAAGCGCAGAATGACCGAGCCTTAACTATGCTTGGTCGCTGAGCAGTGTGTTAAACATCATGGAGAGACGGCAATGCCCAGCCCACTGCGCCCGGATCCGCGGCGGTTTCCCCTGCACGTTCACATCAGCGTGATGTTCACCTTCCTGCTGTTGCTGACCGGCGTGGTCCTGGGCATTTTCAACTATCGGCATACCACACAGATCATTCTTTCCAGCAGTAAAAAGCTCTTCGACCGCATCGAGCAGGACGTTCGACAGGACTTGAACGCCACTTATGAGCCGATTCGACATCTGTTGAGCCTGTTGGCGGACAATCCGGCGGCGCAGGCACCCGACCTGGAGCAACGCCTGGCGCTGCTCAAACCCTTCAGCCAATCGCTGAAGGACAATCCCAACCTGGCATCGCTGTATCTGGGCTACGACAACGGTGATTTTTTCATGGTCCGCCCCTTGCGAACCGCAGACCTGAAATCCCTCCTTCACGCTCCGCAAACGGCGGCTTATCAGGTGTGGAGCATCGAGAAGAACAGTAGCAATCAGGTCCATTCACAAGCGTTGTTCTTCGATGAGGGCCTGGCCCTCATCAGTCGACTGGACACCCCCGAAGAAACCTACGATCCACGAGCCCGCCCTTGATACTCCAGCGCCAGCAGCGTCAGGGATCAGATCACCACCGAACCCTACATTTTTTTCTCCACTCACCAGATCGGCACTACGTTGGCCAGACGCAGTGGGGTACAAGCGGTCATCGGGGCAGACATGACCCTGGCGGAACTTTCCGCGACCCTGGCCAAACATGTCGTAACCCCCAGTACCGAAATCGTGCTGTACGATTCAAACAACGATGCCATCGCTTATCCCGACAGTCACAAACTGATCATCGACGACCAGACTGCCCGCCTGATCAAAGCAGCCGATCTGAGCCCCAGTATCGGTGCGCTGCTTAACCATCCGCCCGAAGGCAATCGACTGGAGGTCTCCGGGCGTCAATGGATCGTTGCCCGCAGCCACCTACAGGAAGGCGGCCCCAAGGGGCTGCAACTGGCGCTGCTGGTGCCGGAAGATGAATTGCTCGTCGATGCCTACCGCATGCGTTGGCAAGGCGCGCTGATTACCTTGGCCACGTTATTGCTGTGCCTGCCGTTGGGCTGGCTCACTTCAAGAATTCTGGTCAAACCCCTGCGTGCACTGGTGCGGGAAGCCGATGCGATACGCAGTTTCGATTTCAGCTTTCCGGCCGCGCGTCGCTCCCTGGTGCTGGAAGTCGACCAACTGGGCGTGTCGATGGCACGCATGAAGGACACCCTGGCGAGTTTTTTCCAGATCACCGACAGCCTGAGTGCCGAAACCCGTTTCGCCCCTTTGCTGGAACGGGTGTTGTTTGAAACCGTGAAAATTGGCGAGGCCGAGGCCGGTCTGATTTACCTGCGCGCAAATGATGGCGATCGGATGGAGCCGCAGGGTCTGGTCATCAATGGCACGTTCCAGGCATTGCCGGCATTCGATGTTCAAGGACACGAACTCCAGAGCCCACAGAGCCCGGCATGGCTGCAGCAGCTGTCGAATGCCGACAATGTTGTCACCAGTATCGGCTTCGAGCAGGCAGCGGACTTGCGTAAAGTGTTGCTCGCGATGGAATGCCCCCGCGTGCATCTGATCGGTATTCGGCTGCACAACCGACACAACGAAACCGTGGGCCTGCTGGTCCTGTTATTGGCCGACAGCGGCCTCCCAAGTGATCTGGAAAAACTTTGCCCCGACCGCATCGCGTTTCTCCAGGCCGTCTCCGGTGCAGCCGCCGTGAGTATTGAAAGCCAGCGGCTGCAAGCCAAACAAAAACAACTGCTGGACGCCTTCATTCAACTGTTGGCCGGCGCAATTGACGCCAAAAGCCCTTACACCGGCGGTCACTGCCAACGGGTCCCGGCGCTGACATTGATGCTTGCCCAGGCCGCCGCTGCCAGTCAGGCCCCGGCTTTCAGCGGTTATCAACCCTGCGAAGATGAATGGGAGGCGCTGCACATCGCCGCATGGCTGCACGATTGCGGCAAGGTCACCACCCCGGAATATGTTGTCGATAAAGCCACAAAGCTGGAAACCCTGAACGACCGAATCCACGAAATCCGCACCCGCTTCGAAGTGCTCAAGCGCGATGTCTGGATCAACTATTGGCAAGCCATTGCCCTGGGCGATGACGAGCAGCAATTGGCCGAGCGGCGCAACGCCAGTCTGGCGGAGCTCGACGATGACTTCGCCTTCGTTGCCCGCTGCAATCTGGGGGGCGAGGCCATGGCCGAGGCTGACCTGCAACGCCTGCGCAAACTGGCCCAACGCACCTGGACTCGAACGCTGGATGATCGATTAGGCGTTTCCTGGGAAGAAAACCGACGCCAGGCCCGAACACCCGCGCCGAGGTTACCGGTCAGCGAACCGCTGCTGGCGGACAAACCCGAGCATCTGTTCGAACGCGCCGAGAGCGAACTGATTCCGCAAGATAACCCCTGGGGTTTCAAGCTCGATGTACCGCGCTACAAATACAACCGGGGCGAGCTCTACAACTTGAGCATTGGCCGAGGCACTCTGACCCGCGAAGAGCGTTACATCATCAATCACCACATGGTGCAGACGATCCTGATGCTCAGCCATCTACCCTTCCCCGCTCACCTCAACAACGTTGCCGAGATCGCCGGCGGCCATCACGAAAAAATGGACGGCACCGGTTATCCCAAACAGTTGAAGCGTGAAGAAATGAGTCTGCCGGCACGGATGATGGCGATCGCCGATATTTTCGAAGCGCTGACCGCCGCGGATCGCCCCTACAAGAAAGCCAAGACCCTGAGCGAAGCACTGGGCATCATGGCCACCATGTGCCGTGACGCCCACATCGACCCGGAGTTGTTTGGGCTCTTCATCAATGCGCAAATCTATTTGCAGTACGCCGATCAGTTCCTGGACCCGCAACAAATCGATGCAGTAGATCCGCCAAGCCTGCTCGCCAAGGCAGGCTTGAGCGCGTGATCAGCAGTCGGTAAGACGCAGGAATATGGCCGCCAGCTGCTCGATCCCGACCTGATCGCGCGCGGTAAAACGCGCCAGTTTCGGGCTATCCAGGTCCAGCACGCCGATCAGTCGCCCCTCCTTGACCAGTGGTACCACCAGTTCGCTGTTCGAGGCGCTGTCGCAAGCGATATGCCCGGGAAATGCGTGCACATCTTCGACCAACTGGGTCTGCAAGGTCGCCGCCGCAGCCCCACACACGCCCCGACCGAATGGAATTCGCACGCAGGCGATCTGCCCTTGAAATGGCCCCAGCACCAGTTCTTCGTTGCGATTGAGGTAGAAACCGGCCCAGTTCAGATCATCGAGCTGGTTGTACAAGAATGCCGAAAACTGGGCGGCGTTGGCGATGAAGTCGCGTTCATCGGCCAGCAACGATTCCAGTTGCGCCTGCAACATACCGTAGCCTTCGAGGCCATGACCGCTCTTCTGTAAATCGATCATGCCTTGTGCTCCAACAGCTTGAGCCCGACCCAATAGCGGGCAAATTGATAGGCGCAACGCCCGTTGCGATTGCCTCGGCCCGTGGCCCAGCGTACGGCGAGGATGTCCAGTGCTTCGTCACGCTGCCAGGCCAGGCCGGCCTTGTCAGCCAGTTGACTAATCCAGTGTTCGACGACGTTGAGGTAGTGTTCCTGGGTAAATGGGTAGAACGACAGCCACAGGCCGAAACGGTCCGATAACGCGATTTTGTCTTCCACGGCCTCACTGGGATGGAGTTCGCCGTCGACCCTTTTCCAGTTTTCGTTATCGCTTTCCTTTTCCGGCACCAGGTGACGGCGGTTGGAGGTGGCGTACAACAAAACGTTGTCCGGCGCTTGTTCGAGAGAGCCGTCGAGCACACTCTTGAGCACGCGATAGTCCCCCTCGCCCGACTCGAACGACAGGTCATCGCAGAACAGCACGAAACGCTGGGGTAATTTTGCAATGTGTTCGACGACACGCGGCAAGTCTGCCAGGTGATCGCGTTCGATCTCGATCAATCGCAAACCGGCCTTGGCGTGCTCGGCCAGCAACGCGCGAACCAGCGACGATTTACCGGTACCTCGCGAACCCCAGAGCAGCGCGTGGTTGGCCGGCATACCATCGATGAATTGCTGGGTATTACGCCCCAATTGTTCCAGTTGCCGATCAACGCCAATCAAGTCGGACAAGCGCATGTCGAGGCTGACTTGCAGCGGCAGCAGAAAACCGCTGCGTCCCTCGCGCTGCCAGCGCGCGGCCAGGCAGTGGCTCCAGTCGATGGCTTGGCGAGGTGCGGGCAACAGCGGCTCGATACGGGCCAGAACAGCATCGGCGCGTTCAAGAAAAGCATTTAATCGGGAATCCACGTCTTCTCCTCGGGCACGTTCACGGTAATCATGGCGTTACAGCGACAAAACACAGCGTTCGGTGACCGGTTCATCCAGAGCACAAGGGCTCGCAGGAGCCTCGGTATCCATGCATGATCGACTATGCTTGAGCAGCGAAGGGAAACGGAAGTGGTTCAATCCCCCATGGATATCAAGTTCACCAACCGGCTGTCATATAAGCAAGCCAGGCTTACCGTGCTGGTCGGTTTTATGCTGGGCACGCTGCTTAGTCTGCTGCAAATAGGCATCGATTATGCCAGTGAAGACGCCTCTATCAACCGTGAAATACGGTCTTTACTGGAAATCAGCCATAACCCCGCCTCTCGCATCGCCTACAACATTGATGCCGAACTCGCTCAGGAGTTGACCCTCGGCCTGCTGCGTTCGCCGGTGATCATCGGCGCACAATTGACCGATAACGACGGTAACGTATTAGCCAACGTACAACGTCCCGGCTCGCAAAGCAGGTATCGGGCGATCAGCGACTTCCTGTTCGGTGCGAACCGGCCGTTCGAAGACCGTCTTTACCTCGACCACTTGCCAGCTGAATCCCTCGGTACCCTGCGCCTGGACGTCGACACCTACTCATTCGGTAACCGGTTTCTGCGCCGGGCCGAAGTGACGCTGATCAACGGCTTCGCCCGCAGTCTGCTGCTGACCGGCATCTTGCTGACCTTGTTCTACTTCATGCTGACCAAGCCGTTGGTACGGGTCATCCGCGAACTCAGTGCCCGCGATCCGCGCAGCATGGAACCCACGTCGCTGGAATGCCCGACGGGCCATGAAAATGATGAAATCGGTGTTCTGGTCAAGGTTACGAATCAGCACTTCAAAAACATCGCCACCGAAATACAGCAACGCCGTAACGCTGAAAACCGCCTGACCGACTACCTCGGGCAACTGGAACACATCGTCTCGGCCCGCACAACAGAACTCAAGGCCATCAACTCCAGGCTCAGCCAATCCAATCAGGAGCTGGAAGTTGCCCGAAGCACCGCCCTGGACATGGCTGAAGCACGCTCAACGTTCCTGGCCAATATGAGCCACGAAATCCGCACGCCGCTCAACGGTCTGTTGGGCATGATCGCGCTCTCCCTGGACGGCCCGCTCACGGCCGAACAACAGCAACAACTGTCCATCGCCCACGACTCTGGCAAAGTCCTGGTGGAACTGCTCAACGATATTCTCGACCTGTCAAAGTTCGATGCCGGCCAGCTCGAACTCGAACACATTCCATTCGACCTCGGATCGCTGATCGAGGACACCGCCAATCTGCTGTCGCAGAACGCCGCGCCGAGCGTCGAACTGACCTGCCTGATCGACCCGTACTTTCCGGCACTGGTGCTCGGGGATCCAACCCGGGTCCGGCAGATCGTCAGCAATCTGTTGTCCAACGCCCTCAAATTCACCCGTTTCGGTCGGGTCGATGTGCGTCTGTCAACGTTCGGGGACGGCGTCAGAATCGAAGTCTGCGACACTGGCATCGGAATCGCCCCAGACGCGCGGATGAAAATTTTCCAGCCCTTTACCCAGGCCGGTGCCGGCATCACCCGACAGTTCGGCGGCACCGGGTTGGGCCTGGCGCTGACGTATAACCTCTGCGAAGCCATGCAGGGACGACTGACGATCAGCTCGGAAGCGGGCTTCGGCAGCCAGTTCTGTGCCGATCTGCCGTTGCCTTGTCACACCCGGGCTTTCGCCCCGGGATCCTTGCAGGGCAACGTGATCGCGATCACCGCCGCCAACAGCGGTCTGGCGGAACTGTTGCACAGCCTATTGCCTGGCTGGGGGCTCGACTATCAACAGCGCTCGATCGGTGACTCGATGATCGGTCTGAATCCCGATATCGTGATCACTGATTGCCCCGAATGCCTGTTTGGCCTGCGCCCCACCTGTACTTCACCCATATTGCTGGTCACTGCTTACGGCAGTTTCCTGCCCAGCGAAGAAGCCAGTGACCTCGCCCCCTTGCAGCAACAAGCACGGCCGCTGGCGCGCAATGCGCTGTACCAGACACTGCGGCGAGTGCTCCAATCGGAGCTGAACACCCTCAACGATGCCCGCCTCGATACCCTCTCACCGCAACGGCGCGCACGCGTGCTGCTGGTGGAAGACAATCCGGTCAATCAATTGGTGGCCAAGGGGATGCTCGGAAAACTCGGTTGCGAAGTGATCGTTGCCGGCCACGGTGGTGAGGCACTGGATCAGCTTGAACACAAAGAATTCGATCTGGTGCTGATGGACTGCAACATGCCGGTAATGGACGGCTATGAGGCCAGTCGGCAAATCCGTCGTAGCGGGCGCTGGCCGCAGTTGCCCATCGTCGCCCTGACCGCCAACGCCATGTCCGAAGAACGGGAACGCTGCCGTGCGGCGGGCATGAGCGATTACCTGGCCAAACCCTTCCGTCGGGAAGAGCTCGCCGCGCTGCTCGATGTGTGGATTCCCGCTACGAAAGTGCCTTGATTTGCCCTAGCAAGTGATCGAGGCCATCGCGCAGGTCATTCAGACGATCCAGATCCACCCCGCTGTCGCATAACAGACGAGCCTTGAGCGGCCCGACCTGATCGCGCAAAGCCTTGCCGGCGGGCGACAGGCTCAAGTGCACCTCTCGTTCATCCCGCGCCGAGCGCTGGCGTTGAACTAATTGCAATTGTTCAAGACGCTTGAGCAATGGCGTCAACGTGCCCGAGTCCAGCGCCAGGCGTTCGCCCAACGCCTTGACCGTCGGCTGCTCCGGAGCGGCCTCCTGCCATTCCCACAACACCAGCATCGCCAGGTATTGCGGGTAGGTCAGGCCGAGCTGATCGAGCATCGGCTTGTAGGCGCGGATCACGGCCCTGGAAGCGGCGTACAGCTTGAAGCAGAGCTGACTGTCGAGCTTCAGAGAATCGACCGACAACGTGTTCATTTGAGCAGGGCTTCGATCTCGCGGCTCAGGTCCTGCGGCTTGGTCGCGGGAGCGAAGCGTTTGACCAGCTGGCCGTCCTTGCCGATCAGGAACTTGGTGAAATTCCACTTGATGCCCTGGGAACCGAGCACACCCGGTGCACGCTTTTTCAGCTGCACAAACAGCGGATGGGCGCCGGCGCCATTGACGTCGATCTTTTTGAACAGCGGAAAGCTGACGCCGAAGTTCAGCTCGCAGAACTCCGAAATGGCCCCTTCATTGCCCGGCTCTTGCTTGCCAAACTGATTGCAAGGAAAACCGAGCACCACCAGACCTTGATCCTTATAGGTTTGCCACAGTTCTTCGAGGCCTTTGTACTGTGGAGTGAAGCCGCATTTGCTTGCGGTATTGACCACCAGCACGGCTTTGCCCGCGTAATCGGCCAGGGTCTTTTGCTCACCCTTGATGGTGGTGCACGGAATACTCAGCAGATTGTCGCTCATGGTTCGGGCTCTGAATGAAGGACGATGAGGTAAACATAGCGAGCAATTGAATTGCGTGCAATTTAATTAACCAAACGCCGACCAGCTGTAGGAGCGAGCTTGCTCGCGAAGGACTTGAGACAACGCGTTTATTCAGGAAGAACGCGTTATCGTTAACGCCTTTCGCGAGCAAGCTCGTTCCTACAGGGCTCGCATTACTCGCGCGGTACCAGGTCCAGGCACACCGAGTTGATGCAATAACGCAGGCCGGTCGGCGGCGGACCGTCCGGAAACACGTGACCCAGGTGCGCATCGCATTTGGCGCAGACCACTTCGGTGCGGATCATGCCGTGGCTCACGTCTCGTATCTCGACCATGGCGCTGTCGCCGATCGGCGCATAGAAACTCGGCCACCCGCAGCCGGAGTCAAATTTGGTCTTGGCGTCGAACAGCGGCTCGTTGCAGCAGATGCAGTGATAAACACCGTCAGTCCTGGTGCCGTTGTATTTACCCGAGAACGGCCGCTCGGTGCCCTTGAGGCGGCAAACGTTGTACTGCTCCGGGTCGAGCATCGCCCGCCATTCCTCCAGGGTTTTCTCCAACTTTTCCATTGTCACACCTCAGCAGCTGAAAAAGCCCGATCTGTACCTTTTCCACGGATCGGACGGCACGTATGATTGCGCCTCGTCAAACGCCAGTCTGGCAGCCGCACCACGCGCATTCAAACGGATTTTGGATCGGCAAGCCAAGGCGTCAGGCCTGTGTGAATACGCAGGATTCCCAGTACGGTAGTTCATACGCCGCCTGGATCGTTCATTTTCAGGAACACATCGCCATGCAGGTCAGCAAATCGAACAAGCTCGCCAACGTCTGCTATGACATTCGCGGCCCGGTGCTCAAGCACGCCAAACGCCTGGAAGAGGAAGGCCATCGCATCCTCAAGCTGAACATCGGCAACCCGGCGCCTTTTGGTTTCGAAGCGCCGGACGAAATCCTCCAGGACGTGATCCGCAACCTGCCGACGGCCCAGGGCTACAGCGATTCCAAGGGCCTGTTCAGTGCGCGCAAAGCCGTCATGCAGTACTACCAGCAAAAGCAGGTGGAAGGCGTCGGCATTGAAGACATCTACCTCGGTAACGGTGTTTCCGAACTGATCGTGATGTCGATGCAGGCCCTGCTCAACAATGGCGACGAAGTGCTGGTGCCGGCGCCCGACTACCCGCTGTGGACCGCCGCGGTCAGTCTATCGGGCGGCAATCCAGTGCACTACCTGTGTGACGAGCAGGCCAACTGGTGGCCAGACCTGGCCGATATCAAGGCCAAGATCACCCCGAACACCAAGGCACTGGTGATCATCAACCCAAACAACCCGACGGGCGCCGTTTATTCGAAAGAAGTGTTGCTGGGGATGCTGGAACTGGCCCGTCAGCACAATCTGGTGGTTTTTTCCGACGAGATCTACGACAAGATTCTGTACGACGATGCCGTGCATATTTGCACCGCCTCCCTGGCGCCGGACCTGTTGTGCCTGACCTTCAACGGCCTGTCCAAGTCTTATCGCGTGGCCGGTTTCCGTTCTGGCTGGATCGCCATTTCAGGTCCCAAACACCACGCCCAGAGCTACATCGAAGGTATCGACATGCTGGCGAACATGCGCCTGTGTGCCAACGTGCCGAGCCAGCACGCCATCCAGACCGCACTCGGCGGCTACCAGAGCATCAATGACCTGGTTTTGCCGCAGGGTCGTCTGCTGGAGCAGCGCAATCGCACGTGGGAGCTGCTCAACGACATCCCGGGCGTGAGTTGCGTCAAGCCAATGGGCGCGCTGTATGCATTCCCAAAGATCGACCCGAAAGTCTGCCCGATCCACAACGACGAGAAGTTCGTACTCGACCTGTTGCTGTCGGAAAAGCTGTTGGTGGTTCAAGGCACGGCCTTCAATTGGCCTTGGCCGGACCATTTCCGGGTCGTGACCCTGCCGCGCGTGGACGATCTGGACATGGCCATCGGCCGCATCGGTAACTTCCTGAAGTCCTATCGCCAGTAAGTGGCCGGTCACCGTGCGACGCTTGCGCCGTCGCACGGTGACCCATTCAGCAACATATCTTTACGCCCTGCCGAACATAACCGCTTCAATCGCTGCCTGATTGCACATTGCGTGCTCGCGCCTAATAACGACGGGGGCCTGCGCGGGTATTTGGCTGACAAACACTTCCCGCATCGCCGTCGGAAATGCCCTGCAAGCAGCTAGACTGTTGCCGTAGGACACAGTTTGAAATAGTCACCCGGTTGAATAGCCCGGTGCAGCACCTTATATACCCCGCAGTACGCAACATCTTTAGCACAAGGAGATTTCTACAACCATGATGCGCATCCTGCTGTTTTTGGCCACAAACCTGGCGGTCGTGCTGATTGCCAGCATCACCCTGAGCCTTTTCGGCTTCAACGGGTTCATGGCGGCCAACGGGGTTGATCTCAACCTCAATCAGCTGCTGATTTTCTGTGCGGTCTTTGGTTTTGCCGGTTCGCTGTTCTCGCTGTTCATCTCCAAGTGGATGGCGAAGATGAGCACCAGCACCCAAATCATCAGCCAGCCGCGCACGCGTCACGAGCAATGGCTGCTGCAAACTGTCGAGCAATTGTCTCGCGAAGCCGGGATCAAGATGCCCGAAGTCGGGATTTTCCCGGCCTACGAGGCGAACGCCTTCGCCACGGGCTGGAACAAGAACGATGCACTGGTCGCGGTCAGCCAGGGTTTGCTTGAGCGCTTTTCACCCGATGAAGTGAAAGCCGTTCTGGCCCACGAGATCGGTCACGTTGCCAATGGCGACATGGTGACCCTGGCTCTGATCCAAGGCGTGGTGAACACCTTCGTGATGTTCTTCGCCCGGATCATCGGCAACTTTGTCGACAAGGTGATCTTCAAGAACGAAGAGGGCCAGGGTATCGCCTACTACGTGGCGACTATCTTCGCCGAACTGGTGCTGGGTATTCTGGCCAGCGCCATCGTCATGTGGTTTTCGCGCAAACGCGAGTTCCGTGCCGACGAAGCCGGTGCGCGCCTGGCCGGCACCAGCGCGATGATTGGTGCCCTGCAACGTCTGCGGGCGGAACAAGGTCTGCCGGTGCACATGCCCGACACCCTGAATGCCTTCGGCATCAACGGTGGCATCAAACAAGGGTTCGCCCGCATGTTCATGAGCCACCCGCCGCTGGAAGAGCGCATCGACGCACTGCGCCGCCGGGGTTGATTGCTCGGCACTAAAAGAAAAGGCCCGCAGCGATGCGGGCCTTTTTTTGTCTTTTTGAACGTTGTGACGCTCATTTTGGCCCCATCGCGAGCAGGCTCGCTCCCACATTAGACAGTGTCGGCCAGAACGACTCGGTCCACTGTGGGAGCGAGCTTGCTCGCGATGGGGCCAGTAAACTCAACACACCTTACCGGCTGGAAACCCGATACACCCGCTCTTCCAGCCGCGTGACGCCCGCCTCCAGGAACTTCCAACTCTCGCCCAGAACGTCCTGATCTTCCAGAATCTTCAGTGTCCACGACGCCCCAAACAACCGCTGCACTTCGTCATCCAATACGGCAAACGGCGGCCCGTCCATTTGCGCCTGGTCGTAATCCAGGGTAATCAGCAACCCCAGCGACTCTTTCGGCAAAATCCGGTTCAGGTGCGCGGCATATTGCTCACGCATCGGCGGCGGCAATGCAATCAGTGCGGCGCGGTCGTACAGGGCTGAGCAATCGGCTACATCGCCAGCGGTCAATTCGAAGAAATCACCGCACCACAACTCGATCGAACCCGCGCGATAGACCTTGAATGGCCCTTGCTCGCTGACGTCAGGATCAAATTGATGTTCGTTGAAGAAATCCTCGATGGCCTTTTCCGACAGCTCAATGCCCAATACTTCATGGCCTTCGCGTGCAAGCCACAATAGATCCAGACTCTTCCCGCACAACGGTACCAGCACGCGAGTGCCCTCTTCCAGGCCCAATTGTGGCCAGAACCGTTGCAGATAGGGATTAACTTCCGGCAGATGGAAGCCGATCTGATTCGACGCCCATCGCTTGTGCCAAAACTCCGGCTGCATAATTAATCCTGATAATTCGATCAAAAGACCCTAAAACTTATATTAGATTTAGATCAATGATCTGGCTAAAGATGGTGCCATCTTACTCCCAGGAGCTTATTCATGTTCCCCAGCCTTTACATCTCTCATGGCTCTCCCATGCTTGCCCTGGAACCCGGAGCCAGTGGACCCGCCCTCGCGCGCCTGGCCGCCGAGCTGCCGAAGCCCAAAGCCATCGTGATTGTATCAGCGCACTGGGAAAGCAATGAATTGCTGGTCAGCGGCAACTCGCACCCTGATACCTGGCATGACTTCGGTGGTTTCCCAAAGGCGTTGTTTGAGGTGCAATACCCGGCACCCGGTCATCCACAATTGGCTGCAGAGGTGGTCGAACTATTGAAAATAGAGGGTTTGCCGGCGCGCATCGATGCCGATCGTCCGTTCGACCATGGCGTGTGGGTCCCACTGTCGTTGATGTATCCGCTGGCGGATATCCCGGTGGTGCAAGTCTCGCTGCCCACCCGTGGCGGCCCGGCCCTGCAAACCCGCGTCGGTCATGCACTGGCCAGCCTGCGCGAACACGGCGTGCTATTAATTGGCTCCGGTAGTATCACCCACAATTTGCGCGAACTGGATTGGCATGCCGGCCCGGAAAGCGTCGAACCGTGGGCCAAGGCGTTTCGCGACTGGATGATCGAAAAACTCGCCGCGAATGACGAAGCCGCATTACACGACTATCGTCAACAAGCACCAAACGCGGCGCGCAATCATCCGAGCGATGAACATTTGCTGCCTTTGTATTTTGCCCGCGGTGCCGGAGGACATTTCAACGTGATCCATCAAGGGTTCACCCTGGGTGCCTTGGGCATGGACATTTACCGCTTCGGGTAACGCAAGGTCCGGAGCCTGCGGCGGCCACGCTCAGACCACATCGACCCCGACATGAATCGCATCATGCCGCCAAAACTCCAAATCACAATCGATCAGCCGCTCATGCTGATCGTAATTGACCCGAGCAATGCGCAGCCCGGGACTCCCCACCGACACCCGCAATGCTGCAGCCGCATCCACCGACAACGCCGTCGGCACAATCTCGAAACGAACCCGTCCATAGTGCAAATCGTAGTGCCGTGCATACAGCTCAGTAATCGATTGATTCAAGTCAAACTCCAGAATCCCCGGGAAAAACTGCGGATTCAAATAGTGCTCCACGTACAACACCAGGCGCTCATCAATGCGCCTGGCGCGGCAAATCTGAATCACGCTCGACAGCGCAGGCAACTGCAGCCAGGCGCAGACCGCCGCCGATGCAGGTTGCAACCGCGCCGAAATCACCTCGGTAGACGGCACACGCCCCTGAGCACTGACCATCGCGTGAAAGTGACTGCGCTGCATCAGGTTATAAGCCAGGCGTGGCGGCGATACGAACCAGCCACGTCGTTCTTCCCGATAAATCTGCCCCTGGGCCTCCAGCTGTAACAACGCCTCACGCACCGTGATCCGCGTGGTACCGAACAACTCACTGAGTTTGCGTTCGGCCGGTAACTTGCTGCCAGGCGCCAACAGGCCGTGGTCGAGCTGTTCCTGAAGAACCTGCCCGATGGCTGTCACCGCTTTGGTTGTCTCAATGCGCATCAACGTTACCTATCTGGACTAGACCAGCACTGTTTCGGGGCAGAACCACTGATCAAGGCGGCTCCTTCAACTGCCTGCAAGACTAGGCACTGCACATGACTGGCACATGACAGAGCTGCCGAACGGTTGATCCAGACACCTGCAATATCACGGCCAAGTCCTTCTATATCAGCCTTTTAGCCATGGTCTACGCTTATGCAGAAGCCTGAGCAGTGCCGCGCAAAAAATAGAGGCAGACCGGTCGTCGACATCAAAATGTCATCCAGGCCGCCTAGATTGGCTCAGGTATTGCTGACCTAGACCAACACAACCGCAATCGCAGCGTTGAAAACGCCCAAAGGAGCTTCGGATGAAACAGCTTTTCCTGGCATCACTGTTAGGCTCGACCATCGCCATGTGCACCGCCGCCATGGCGGCTGATGATTTGAAAACCCTGGAAGCCGCTGCGAAAGCGGAAGGCGCAGTCAACAGCGTCGGTATGCCCGATGACTGGGCCAACTGGAAAGGCACCTGGGAAGACCTGGCCAAGAACTACGGCCTGCAACACATCGACACCGACATGAGCTCGGCACAGGAAATCGCCAAGTTTGCCGCCGAAAAAGACAATGCCAGCGCTGATATCGGCGATGTCGGTGCAGCCTTTGGCCCGATCGCAGTCAAACAAGGCGTAGTGCAACCCTACAAGCCAACCACCTGGGCGCAAGTTCCGGATTGGGCCAAGGATAAGGACGGTAACTGGGCGCTGGCCTACACCGGCACCATCGCATTCATCGTCAACAAAAAGTTGCTGCACGGTTCTGAAGCACCGACTAAATGGGCCGACCTCAAAGACGGCAAGTACAAAGTCTCCATTGGTGATGTCAGCACCGCCGCTCAGGCCGCCAATGGTGTACTGGCCGCAGCGCTGGCCAACGGTGGCAACGAGAAAAACCTTGACCCCGCCCTGAAGATGTTCGCCGAAATCGCCAAACAAGGCCGTTTGTCGATGGCCAACACGACGATTGCCACCATGGAAAAGGGTGAGATCGAAGTCGGTGTGGTCTGGGACTTCAACGGCTTGAGCTACAAAGCCAAGATGGCAAATCCGGACGATTACACCGTGTTGATTCCGTCCGATGGCTCGGTGATTTCCGGCTACACCACCATTATCAACAAATACGCCAAGAACCCGAATGCCGCCAAACTGACCCGCGAGTACATCTTCAGTGACGCCGGCCAAATCAACCTGGCGCGCGGCAACGCTCGTCCGATTCGTGCCGAACACCTGACGCTGCCACCCGAGGTCAAGGACAAGCTGCTGCCTAACGAGCAGTACAAAGGCGTGACTCCGATCAAGGACGCTGATGCATGGGAGAAGACGTCCAAGGCCCTGCCGCAGAAGTGGAACGAAGAAGTCATCGTCGAGATGAAGTAATGCTGTAGCCCGCCATTCGGAGGGCTAATGGAGATCCCTGTGGGAGCGAACCTGCTCGCGAAAGCGGTTTTACCATCAACACTGTTGTTGACTGGCATACCGCCTTCGCGAGCAAGCTCGCTCCCACAGTGGACCGAGTGAATTGCGACTATCTGTTTTGCGGAGTCTTTGCCCCTATGAAGCACAATGTCATCCTTGTCGTGCTCGACGGCCTCAATTACGAGGTCGCACGCCACGCCATGGGGCACCTGCAGGCTTACGTCGGCGCAGGACGCGCGGCGCTCTATAAACTGGAGTGCGAATTGCCGGCCCTGTCCCGTCCGCTTTACGAATGCATCCTGACCGGCGTCACGCCGATCGACAGCGGCATCGTTCACAACAATGTCTCGCGCCTGTCCAACCAACGCAGCATTTATCACTACGCGACCGATGCCGGCCTGAAAACCGCCGCCGCGGCCTATCACTGGGTCAGCGAACTGTATAACCGTTCGCCCTTCGTGGCCGCCCGGGACCGTCACACCGATAACCCCGACCTGCCGATCCAACACGGGCATTTCTACTGGAACGATCACTACCCTGATTCGCACCTGTTCGCCGACGCCGAAAACCTGCGTCTGCGCCATGTGCCGAACTTCCTGCTGGTGCATCCGATGAACATCGACGATGCAGGGCATAAGCACGGCCTCGACACCCCGCAATACCGTAACAGCGCCCGCTCGGCCGACATCATCCTCGCCGATTACCTGCAAGGCTGGCTCGACGCCGGCTATCAGGTGCTGGTGACCGCCGACCACGGCATGAACAACGACCGCTCCCACAACGGCCTGCTACCCGAGGAACGCGAAGTACCGCTGTTTGTCCTTGGCGACGCCTTCAGTTTCAACGCCAGCGCCGCACCGAAACAGACTGAAATCTGCGGCACCGTCTGCGAACTGCTGGGTGTGGCCCACGACAAGCCTGTCTGCCGGGAGCTGCTCAAGTGAACGCTATGACACGCAGCAAATGGCTGGCAGCGCTGTGCCTGGTCCCTTTCGCGCTGTTCTTTATCGTATTCGAGATCGCCCCACTGATCTGGGTGATGATCAACAGCCTGCAATCAGAGGAATTTGGCTGGGGTATCGAAAACTTCACGAAAATATTCAAATCGAAGTTCTATTTGCAGGCAATCCAGTACAGCCTCGAGATCAGTTTCTGGTCCAGCGTGTTCGGCATCGTCATTGCGGTACTCGGCGCCTATTCCCTGCGCCGGGTCGACTCGAAACTGCGAAACTTCGTCAACGCCTTCGCCAACATGACCAGCAACTTCGCCGGCGTGCCCCTGGCTTTTGCGTTCATCATTCTGCTGGGCTTCAATGGCAGCTTCACTATCATGCTCAAGCAGGCCGGGATCATTCAGGATTTCAACCTGTACTCGAAAACCGGGCTGATCATTCTCTACACCTACTTCCAGATACCCCTTGGCGTACTGCTGCTCTACCCCGCCTTCGACGCATTGCGTGAGGACTGGCGCGAGTCCGCCGAACTGCTCGGCGCCAACGGCTGGCAGTTCTGGCGGCACATCGGTTTGCCGGTACTGACGCCGGCGCTGCTCGGCACCTTTGTGATCCTGCTGGCCAACGCCCTCGGCGCCTATGCCACGGTCTATGCGCTGACCACCGGGAACTTCAACGTGCTGCCGATCCGCATCGCTGCCATGGTGTCCGGAGACATTTCCCTGGACCCGAACCTCGCCAGTGCCCTGGCCGTGGTGCTGGTGGCGTTGATGACCCTGGTGACCATCGTGCACCAGCTGCTGTTGAAGAGGAGCTACCATGTCGCGCGCTGAACTGGGCCCCGTCGGTGTCTACCACCGGGTCGTGGTGTATTTGCTGTTTGCCATTCTGCTGCTGCCGCTGGCCGGGACGTTGATTTACTCGATCGCCAGCAGTTGGTCGGCAACCATCCTGCCCAGCGGGTTTACCTTGAAATGGTACATCCAGCTGTGGAGCGATCCGCGCTTTCTCCACGCGTTCGGGCAGTCGCTGTTGGTCTGCGTCGGCTCGTTAATTTTGTCGGTGGTACTGATTTTGCCACTGCTGTTTGTGGTGCATTACCACTTCCCGAAACTCGACGCGCTGATGAATATCCTGATCCTGCTGCCCTTTGCGGTGCCACCGGTGGTGTCGTCGGTAGGCCTGTTGCAGCTTTACGGTTCAGGGCCGTTCGCGATGGTCGGGACGCCGTGGATTCTGATCGGTTGCTACTTCACCGTGGCGCTGCCGTTCATGTACCGGGCGATCACTAACAACCTGCAAGCGATCAATCTGCGCGACCTGATGGACTCCGCCCAACTGCTCGGCGCCAGCACCTGGCAAGCGGCGCTCCTGGTGGTGCTGCCAAACCTGCGCAAGGGTTTGATGGTGGCATTGCTGCTGTCGTTCTCGTTCCTGTTCGGTGAGTTTGTATTCGCCAACATCCTTGTCGGAACGCGCTACGAAACCCTGCAGGTCTACCTCAACAACATGCGCAACAGCAGCGGCCACTTCACCAGTGCGCTGGTGATTTCCTACTTCTTCTTCGTGCTGGTTCTGACCTGGGCGGCCAATATCTTGAACAAGGACAAAAGCGAATGAGCTATGTCAGCGTCCAACACCTACAGAAAAATTACGCGGGCACCACGGTATTCAGCGACATCAACTGCGAGATCAAAAAGGGCGAGTTCGTCACCCTCCTTGGCCCGTCCGGTTGCGGTAAATCCACACTGCTGCGCTGCATCGCCGGCCTGACCTCGGTGGATGGTGGACATATTCTGCTCGACGGTGTCGACCTCGTTCCACTGAGCCCGCAGAAACGCGGGATCGGCATGGTCTTCCAGAGTTACGCACTGTTCCCGAACATGACCGTGGAACAGAACGTCGCCTTCGGATTGCGCATGCAGAAGGTCAACGCCGACGACAGCCAAAAGCGCGTCGCCGAAGTGCTGAAACTGGTGGAACTCAACGACTTTGCTTCTCGCTATCCGCATCAACTGTCCGGCGGCCAATGCCAGCGTGTCGCGCTCGCGCGCTCTTTAGTGACCCGGCCACGGCTTTTACTGCTGGATGA
This sequence comes from Pseudomonas sp. ASL7, assembly GCF_056680375.1. Lineage (NCBI taxonomy): Bacteria > Pseudomonadati > Pseudomonadota > Gammaproteobacteria > Pseudomonadales > Pseudomonadaceae > Pseudomonas > Pseudomonas sp. ASL7. Next base: position 3,150,525 of record NZ_CM155279.1, read on the forward strand.
ACCGCTGTCGGCCCTCGATGCGCGGATTCGTAAGCACCTGCGCGACCAGATCCGTCAGATCCAGCGTGAACTGGGCCTGACCACCATCTTCGTCACACACGATCAGGAAGAAGCACTGACCATGTCTGACCGGATTTTCCTGATGAATCAGGGAAAGATCGTACAGAGCGGCGATGCCGAAACCCTTTACACCGCACCAGTGGATGTTTTTGCCGCCGGCTTCATCGGTAACTACAACCTGCTGGACGCCGACAGCGCGACCAGGCTGCTGCAACGGCCGATTACCCATCGCATTGCGATTCGCCCGGAAGCCATCGAACTGAGCCTCAACGGCGAGCTTGACGCGCAAGTGCGCAGTCACAGTCTGCTGGGCAACGTGATTCGCTACCGGGTCGAAACCCGGGGCGTGGAGTTGGTGGTGGATGTGCTGAACCGCTCGGCGGCCGACCTGCATCCCGATGGTCGGCGCCTGGCGCTTTCCATCGATCCATCGGCCCTCTGTGAGGTAGCCTGATGCCCTTGCTGATGTTGAAGAGAGAACTGCACTGATGGCCCTGGCAATTTTTGATCTGGACGAAACCCTGATCCACGGCGACTGCGCCACCCTCTGGAGCGAACAGATGGGCCGGCTCGGCTGGGTCGATCCCGAGTCGTTCATGCGGCAAAACAACGAACTGATGGACGCCTACAGTCACGGCAAGTTGCGCATGGAGGACTACATGACCTTCAGCCTGGAGCCGATGATCGGGCGTACACCGCAAGAGGTCGACCATTTGGTTGGGCCATGGGTGGAAGACTTCATCGAGCCAATCATCTTCAGCGACGCTACCAAAGCCATCGCGGCCCACCGCAAGGCTGGCGACCGGATTTTGGTGATATCGGCGTCAGGCACACACCTGGTTCGGCCGATCGCCGACCGCTTGGGCATCGATGAAATTCTCGGCATCGAGCTGGAAGTGACTCATGGTGTCTATAGCGGCCATACCGTTGGCACCCTGACCTACCGCGAAGGCAAGATCACACGCCTGCTGGAATGGCTGGATGCCGAAGAGGAAAACCTGGAAGGCGCGAGTTTTTATTCCGACTCACGTAATGATTTGCCGTTATTGCTGAAGGTGGATTTCCCACACGTGGTGAATCCGGATGCGGTGTTGCTTGAACACGCTGAAAAGGCCGGCTGGCCGATCCATCTCTGGAAGTAACCAGGATCCCTGTAGGAGCGAGCTTGCTCGCGATGGACGTGAACGATAACGCGTGCTGCCTGGTAAAATGCGCCGCCTTCACATTCATCGCGAGCAAGCTCGCTCCTACAAGTTTCAGGTCAGGCTTTCGTCGATCACCAACACCAGCTTCCCCGCCACCTTATTGGTCGCCAACTCGGCAAACGCCGCTTCCGCATCCCTGATCGGAAAAGTCTTGGCCAGTTGCGGGCTCAATCGCCCTTCGGCAAACAGCGGCCAGACATGCTGACTGAGATCGCTGAACAAATCCGCCTTGAACTGGTCATCGCGGCTGCGCAGGGTCGACCCCAACAATTGCACGCGCTTGGCCAGCACTTGCGCCAGGTCCAGCTTCGCCTCACGCCCCCCCATCAGGCCGATCAATACCCAACGACCATCGCGGGCCAACAGTTTCAGATTCAGTGTGGCGTAGTTGCCGCCGACAGGATCAAGAATCACATCGAACGGCCCCAGGTCGCTCAAGCTTTCCAGATCCCCGGTACGCACTGCACCGCCCTGCGCTCCCAGCGCTTCGCAGTAAGCCAGACGTTCGGCGGAACCGACGCTGACCCAGCACGGGTTACCAAAGGCCTTGCACAGCTGAATGGCAGCTGAACCGATTCCACTTGCTCCGGCGTGCAGAAGCACTTTCTCACCCGGTTTGAGCGCAGCCAGTTGAAACAAATTCAGCCAAACGGTTGCGTACACTTCCGGAAGCGCTGCCGCCTCGGCCAATGACATTCCGTCGGGAACCGGCAATACATGCCGTCCGTCGACAACCACTTCCTCGGCCATCCCGCCCCCGGCCAGCAAGGCGCAGACCCGATCACCGACCTGCCAGGACGAGCCCGGACCCACCTCGCTGATCACCCCGGAACACTCAAGACCCAACACCTGACTGGCCCCCGGCGGTGGCGGATAAAGTCCTGTCCTCTGTAACAAATCGGCGCGATTGAGTCCTGCTACCGCCACCTGGATACGAACTTGCCCTACATCACACGCAGGACTCGGCTCTTCAACCCACGCCACTTGACCGTCAACGCCTTGCAATGCTTTCACAGTGCCTCCATAGTGAGTCTGGACTGAGCCCGAAGCTATAGCACCGGGCTTTTTGCATTATGCGACCGGCCCTTGTGGTACCGGCGACTTCAAAGACGGCCTAATATGCGTTATCAATTGTCCCCGCGTCGAATCAGCATGAAGCATCTGTTCCCAAGCACTGCTCTCGCCCTTTTCATTGGTATCGGCCTGATGCCGATGTCGAGCAATACGTTCGCAGCCAATAGCTGGGACAAGCTTCAGCCTGATCGTGACGAAGTGATCGCCAGTCTGAACGTCGTCGAGTTGCTCAAGCGCCATCACTACAGCAAGCCGCCACTTGATGACGCGCGCTCGGTGATCATCTACGACAGCTACCTCAAGTTGCTGGATCCGTCGCGAAGTTACTTCATGGCCAGCGACATTGCCGAATTCGACAAGTGGAAAACCCAGTTCGACGATTTCCTCAAAAGTGGCGACCTGAACGCCGGGTTTACCATTTACAAGCGCTACCTGGACCGCGTCAAAGCGCGTCTGGACTTCGCCCTTGCGGAGCTGAACAAGGGCGTCGACAAGATGGACTTCACCACCAAGGAAAACTTGCTGATCGATCGCAAGGACGCTCCTTGGCTCAAGTCCACCGCCGAACTGGACGACCTGTGGCGCAAACGCGTCAAGGACGAAGTCCTGCGGATGAAAATCGCCGGCAAAGATTCCAAGCAGATTCAGGAAACGCTGACCAAGCGTTACAAAAATCAGCTGACGCGTCTGGACCAGACCCGTCCGGAAGACATCTTCCAGGCGTACATCAACACCTTCGCGATGTCCTACGACCCGCACACCAACTATCTGTCTCCGGATAATGCGGAAAACTTCGACATCAACATGAGCCTGTCCCTCGAGGGCATCGGCGCCGTGTTGCAGAGCGATAACGACCAGGTGAAAGTCGTGCGTCTGGTGCCGGCAGGCCCTGCCGACAAGACCAAGCAGGTCGCACCGGCCGACAAGATCATCGGCGTTGCCCAGGGCAACAAAGAGATGGTCGACGTGGTCGGCTGGCGCCTGGACGAAGTGGTCAAGCTGATCCGTGGTCCGAAAGGCACCGTGGTGCGCCTGGAAGTGATCCCGGCCAGCAATGCGCCGAACGATCAGACCACCAAGATCGTCCCGATCACCCGTGAAGCAGTGAAACTTGAAGACCAGGCGGTGAAGAAGTCGGTCCTCAACCTGAAACAGGACGGCAAGGACTACAAACTCGGCGTCATCGAGATCCCGGCCTTCTACCTGGACTTCAAGGCCTTCCGTGCCGGTGATCCGGACTACAAGAGCACCACTCGCGACGTCAAGAAACTGCTGACAGAGTTGCAAAAAGACAAGGTCGACGGCGTGGTCATCGACCTGCGCAACAACGGCGGCGGCTCCTTGCAGGAAGCCACCGAGCTAACCAGCCTGTTCATCGACAAAGGGCCGACCGTGCTCGTGCGTAACGCCGATGGCCGCGTCGATGTACTGGAAGATGAAAACCCGGGTGCGTTCTATAAAGGCCCGATGGCGTTGCTGGTCAACCGCTTGTCCGCCTCGGCTTCGGAGATTTTTGCCGGCGCCATGCAGGACTACCACCGCGCGTTGATCATTGGCGGCCAGACCTTCGGTAAAGGCACCGTACAGACCATTCAGCCGCTGAACCATGGCGAACTAAAACTGACCCTGGCCAAGTTCTACCGGGTTTCCGGCCAGAGCACCCAGCATCAGGGCGTATTGCCGGACATCGACTACCCGTCAATCATCGACACCAAGGAAATCGGCGAAAGCGCCCTGCCGGAAGCCATGCCATGGGACACCATCAAACCGGCCATCAAGCCGACGGTCGATCCGTTCAAGCCCTATATCGCCCAACTCAAGTCCGAGCATGACGCCCGTTCAGCCAAGGACGCCGAGTTCGTGTTCATCCGCGATAAGCTGGCGCTGGCCCAGAAACTGATGGAAGAAAAAACCGTCAGCCTCAACGAAGCGGATCGTCGTGCGCAGCATGCCGACATCGAAGCCAAGCAATTGGTCATGGAGAATATCCGTCGCAAGGCCAAGGGTGAAGAACCGCTCAAAGAGCTGAAGAAAGAAGACGAAGACGCCATCGCGGCCGAGCCGGACAAGACCAAGCCAGAAGACGACGCCTACCTGAGCGAAACGGGCCGGATTCTGTTGGACTACCTGAAACTCAACTCCGCGGTAGCCAAGCACTAAGTTGTTACAAGCAAGGTGATGGCAATTTAATGCTGACGCTCCCCGGAGCGTCATCAAACAGTCATCATTCTGTCGTGAAATAAAGGACTGGGAGCTTTTTGCTCCCAGTCCTTTTTTTATCGCCAGAGAAAGCCATGACCACGACAGAACAGCTGAGTGCCTTGAGTTCCATATTGGCTCAAAGCGGCTTGCACAGCCTGTTCCAGCCGATCATTTCCCTCTCTGAAAGACGCATCGTCGGCTACGAAGCCCTCAGTCGCGGCCCGTCCAACAGTCCGCTGCACTCCCCTATCGCGCTGTTCGCTGTGGCCCGTCAGGCGGGACGTCTCAGTGAGCTGGAAATTGCCTGTCGCGAAAGTGCTTGCCGGCGCTTCAGTGAGCAGCAACTGCCCGGCAAACTGTTTCTTAACGTCTCCCCGGAATCGCTGCTTGAAGCCAGTCACCAACCCGGTCGCACCCTGCAACTGCTGCAGGATTTCGGCATACCGCCTAGCCAGGTGGTGATCGAACTCACCGAACAGACCCCGACCGATGATTTCCAGTTGCTGCAAAATGCACTGCATCATTATCGAGCGATGGGGTTTTCCATTGCACTGGATGATCTGGGCGCAGGTTATTCGAGCCTGCGACTCTGGTCCGAATTGCGGCCGGACTATGTGAAGATCGACCGGCACTTCATCGACGGTATTCACCAGGATGCCCTCAAGCGTGAGTTCGTCGGCTCGATCCTGCAAATTGCCAAAGCCTCTCGTGCGCAAGTAATCGCCGAAGGCATCGAGTTGCCAGAAGAGCTCACGGTGCTGACCGATATGGGCGTCGATCTGGTCCAGGGCTATTTGCTCTGTCGGCCCCAAGAGCATCCGCCCAGGGATGCCCGAAACCTGATGCCCAAACACGACAGCACCGCTGTAGCGCTGAACGAGGAAGGCAGCGACCTGAGCGCACTGCTCAACGACCAACCGGCGGTGCCTCGCGATACTCCGACCGCCACGGTGCTGGAAGCCTTCCGCCGTCAGGCCAACCTGAACTCACTGGCGGTGCTTGACGAGCAAGGCCATCCTTGCGGCATCGTCCATCGGCATTCGCTCTCTGACGCCCTGCTGAAGCCATTTGCAACCGACTTGTTCGCCCGCAAACCCATCAGCCGGTTGATGAACGATGACTTTCTTGCTGTCGAACTGAGTCAATCGCTGCAACAGGTCAGCCGCCTCATCACCAGTCGCGCTCGACAGTGCATCGAGGAAGACTTCATCATCACCCTCAATGGTGGTTATCTGGGATTGGGTCGGGTCATTGATGTGCTCAAGCTGATTACTGAATTGAAGATCCAGCAGGCCCGTTACGCCAACCCGCTGACCCTGCTTCCCGGTAACGTGCCGATCCAGCAATGCCTGACGCGACTGCTGCAACAGCAACGGGAATCGGTGATCTGTTACGTGGACATCGACAGTTTCAAACCCTTCAACGATATCTACGGCTACGGCCGTGGGGATGAAGTCCTGCTGTGTCTGGCGCAATGTCTGAATGACCGCGTCGATCCATCCCGCGACTTCGTCGGCCATATTGGCGGCGATGACTTCCTGCTGGTGCTCGGCCCGGAAGACTGGCACAAACGCTTGAACCAGTTGCTGGACGACTTCCAGAGCCAATGCCGACGCTTTTATCGCAGTGAACACCTGGAAGCCGGCTGCTTCATCGCGCCGAATCGCCAGGGTGTGCGCCAGGAATTCCCCTTGTTGTCGCTGTCGATTGGCGTGGTGCATTTGCATCCACAGGCCTGTGGACTGCTCGACGCGAGCCAGCTCGCGGAGATGGCCTCGCAGGCCAAGCATCACGCGAAGAATGTTCCGGGAGCTAGCGTGCATGTGATTGATAGTTTGGCGGTGCCCGCTTCTGAAGAGGTATTGATGGCCGGGCATCGGTGATTGCCGTTCACAAATATCGCAGCCTTCGGACGATCTTTTGATCTTACTCTTGCGCCAAGAGCACTTGCCCCCGCCGAGTTGCGAAGCAGCCCTGTAGCAGCTGGCGAAGCCTGCGTTCGGCTGCGCAGCAGTCGTAAACCCTGCACTGAAACACCGCGAGCGCTGATTTTACGACTGCTGCGCAGCCGAACGCAGGCTGCGCCAGCTGCTACAAAACGTGCGCCTCAGACAAAATTGCTTAACTGAATGGCATCTGGGAAAGCCACGGAAACTACTCCGAAGGCCTCACCCTCAACCGCCGCCCAACCACATCCAGCACATCACAGCCATCGCGAAGCGGGATGGCGCAAAGCAAAGCAAAGTCACTGAGAATGAAGGATTCGCACTCGATCGACCCCCGCATCGACAGGTTCTCAAGCACTTGGGTTACAGCGCGAATTCGATAGCTGGCCGCGTCATACAAAACATCGAGCGGCGCTTGGGTATCGACGAACAGGGTGGGCATGTGAACTGGCCTAATGATTTTGGACACCTCAATCGGGCGCTATGATGGCGCCCAAATCTGAGGTGTTTTGGATATGCGGAAATCTTACTCGAGTGAGTTCAAGCTCAAGGCTGCCAGCATGGTGCTGGACGAAGGACAATCGGTTCCCGAGGTCTGTGCCAGTTTGGATATTGGTCCCACGGCCTTGCGCCGCTGGGTCGATCAGGTTCGTAAGGAGCGCTTGGGTTCGACCCCGGTAGGAGCCAAGGCGATTACCGCTGATCAGCGAGAGATCCAGAAGCTTAAAGCGTTGCTCCGGCAAAAAGACCTGGATATCGAAATCCTAAAAAAGGCCAGTGCTCTCCTGCTTTTGGACGCCAAAGATCATTCTCGTTGATCTGCGAGCTGGACGAGCAGTACGGCGTTAACAATTGCTGCCGAGCGTTTGGCATCAATCGCAGCAGCTTTTACGCCTGGCGTCAGCGCCAAGGCAAAGTGAATCCCGAGCGGGAGAGGCTCAAAGCCGTGCTGGTCAAGCATCACAGGGCGTCAAGAGCCTCTGCGGGGTCGCGGACTCTGGCCAAGGAGCTGCAAGAGAAAGGGCACCGCATCGGGCGGTATTTGGCCCGCAGTTTGATGCGCGAAACCGGCATCACCAGTCGCCAGCGCAGGCGCCATAAGTACAAGTCGCCTGGCGTGGAGGCGTTGGTGGCGCCGCACGTACTCAAGCGCAAGTTTGATGTTAAAGCGGTCAATCAGGTGTGGTGTGGCGACGTGACATACATCAAGGTTGGTAAGCGGTGGCTGTATTTCGCGGCGGTTCTGGATCTGTACGCTCGTCGCGTTGTGGGTTGGTCGTTTTCGATGATCTCCGATGCTTCGCTGACCTGCGAGGCCTTACGGATGGCGGTTGAGCTACGAGGTCGACCCAAAGACGTGCTGTTTCACTCCGATCAAGGCTGTCAGTACACCAGCCATAAGTTCAGGAACGAGCTATTGGAGTATGGCCTGCGGCAAAGCATGAGTCGTAAAGGCGAGTGCTGGGACAACGCCCCTATGGAGCGTTTCTTTGGCAGTTTGAAATCAGAATGGGTGCCTGAAACCGGCTACGAATCGGAACATGAGGCCCGAGCGGATGTGCAGCGCTACGTATCGCGTTACAACACCACCAGGCCTCATAGCTACAACGATTATCGATCGCCAGTCGCTAGAGAGAGACTGGCTGCGTGAAACCTTAAACGGTGTCCAAGATTACTTGACCAGTTCAATGTCACTGCAATTGCTGGTGAGCGCCATGAAGCGGTTTTCGGGGTGGGGAATTGGTTTTTCGTAGGGTGGATCGGGGTGAAGTGTTTTCATTAGAGACTCCCAAAGAAGAATAGGAGCTGCCATCAGCCTTCCTACAGGCTAGGGTGGCAGCTACGCGCGAGGTAGGAATATCGAGACCTTTGGGAAAACTCGACCACGCCGAAGCGTGCCCGCGCATAGCCGCCGCAAATGATTTTACGGACACATGTTAACGGCCGCAAACCAAGCATTGACGCTATGAGCATCCCATCAGTCTTGAAGGGTTCCTACACCCTGCCACTGAATATGCAGTGACCACCAAAGCCTATCGACTGAACTCATTCCGCACCAGTTCATGGAAACCGCTACAACTTGAAGGAAACGTCCGACGACCTCGCCCAGAAATTCCGCTGCCTGTAAGACCGCCTTCGCGGGCAAGCCTCGCTCCTACAGGGTCGAGGCAGCCCACCAAAAATGCGGACGCCCCCAATCCTGTAGGAGCGAGGCTTGCCCGCGAATTGAGCGCGCGAAACTTTGCGGGGGATCAGTCCAGAAGAAATCAGGAAAGTAGGATGTGGCTGTAGGGTAAATGCCTAAATAACGATCATCGAATGACATGCAGGCAAAAAGGTAAACGTGGCGAGAGGTTTCCCTCACGTCACGTTCGTTTATCGGATAACGATGGGGCTATCGCGTCGAATCGCGAGCCGTCAGCTCTTTGAGTTTGATCTCGGCCAACGGATGCCCAGCCTTTGCGGCCATCCCCCAAAAACGCGCCGCTTCAGCCGGATCCGGCGCTTTGCTCGGTGTTCCGGCCAGGCTGATCACGCCCACTTGATACGCCGCTTTGCCATCGCCCGCCAACGCCGCCAGGCGCAGCAATCGGACACCTTCCTCACGAGCCCCAAGACCCACGCCGCGAAAGGCCAGAATGTGGCCATAGAAGCTTTGAGCGCCGACATCGCCCAGGTTTGCCATGCGCGCGAATTGGCCTTCAAGCCAGCGCCAGCCTCGGGGCTGGCGCACAAACCATGACCAATGAAACAACCGGCGGGCCAACCAGTAGCCAGCCCGTGCCTTGAGTCGTAAAAACACTCAGGCCTCTGCCGATTCCGGGTATTCGTATTCGAACACCCGCACCACTTCCGAGGCATGCCAGGATGCCGCGGCAACGCCATCGGACGGCCCGGAGAAACGCCCCAGGCGCTCGACGCACTCGAAGAACCCCGTGCGTGGCAAGCGGCTGGCGCCTTGGCTGATCACCAGCGAACTGCGCAAGGGCTGCTCGGCTTTGGCGTCCAGCGCGGCCAGATGCTCAAGGGCGGCAGTCAAGGTTTGCATGGCTGGCGTGGGCAACTGCAAACGCTCCAGCAATGCCCGGTAAGTCAGCAGATGGCGCTGGCGGCGCGCCTGATCAAGTTCTCCCAGTAACCCATCCCAATGTTGACGACTGATGCGTACGCTCACGATTCATCCCTCCACCCTGGCACCGTCAATTCCCAGGCCAGGCTTCGGCGAATCGCAGCGTCGGGTTGACGCTCGCCACTTTCGATCAAGGCCAGGTAAGACGGGCTGATGCCTACCGTGCGGGCCAGCGCCTCGATGGCGATACCCTTCCCTTCGCGCAAACTGCGTAGTTGATCCAGACCTGGAAGAATCTGGTCTGGTGCTGCCACGTGACGCTCTGGGGCGACCCGCGGCGGTTGCTCATTAATGCCTGCAGCTTTCAGTAGAGCCTGATACTGAGCCCACGGTAGAACCGCATACTCGGGCTCGCCTTCGCGTGTGATTATCTGAATATCCATGACTTCCCCGTAGGACAACGACACTTAGCGAGTCGGCACTTTTCCTTAGAAGTGTAATCCTAACAGCGGCCAAGGTCGCGGGGGGTATGAATATATGGACGTCTGCGTAAGGAAATCAGGTTTTTTTCGGCCCCTGTAGCTGAAGTTGCTGCACGGTATCGGGCAAGCGTTCGACCACGGCGAGCTTCTCCGTCAGCTGTTGATTGCGCCAGGCGCGGAACGCGTTGAGTTCGCCCTCGAAGACTTTCATCACCCAGGCCAATACGGCGATGTCATCGAGCATGCCGAAAACCGGAATAAAATCCGGAATCGCATCCACCGGACTGAGGAAGTACATCAGGCCTGCGACCACTGATATCAGCGCCTTCGGGCTGATTGCGCGATACTCACCACGCCAGTAAGCAAGGCACAACGCCTGCAACAAGCGTAGGTCGTCCTTCAGCTTGCCCAATCGGTTACCCTGGCTGGCACTTTTGCTGGCCACTGCGAACAGCAAGGCAGGCAATCGTCCACGAGCCAGCAGGCGTCCAGCCAGTGGCAGGAAACGAGCGAAATTCCACGGCGCTTTCATCATCCCTCCCGCTGAAATGTTATCCACACAAATTGTGGATAACCTTGTGAACAGAGCTGCATTTCATGGCTGAAAGCCCCGCTTCATAAGGGCTTAACTCAGATCGGGCGTTTTTTACTCACATAAAAAAACCCAAGATTTCATTGACTTGGCGCTCTGGCGCCGCTAGCACGAGGGTCCTCAATGGCTATGACTCCAGCCTACAGCATCCGTTCGCTTTGTTTACCCCTTGCCAAACGCCAGATGCAACAACGCCCCGCATAAAGCGAGGCGTTGTTTTTAGAGCAGATGCAAATTACTTGGCAGCATCGTCTTGTTTTGCCGGATCTTTGATCCCCAGCAGTTCCAGGTCGAATACCAGTACCGAGTTGGCTGGAATCGCTGGGCTTGGGCTTTGTGCGCCGTAGGCCAGTTCGCTAGGAATGTACAGTTTGTACTTCTCGCCAACGTGCATCAGTTGCAGACCTTCGACCCAACCCGGAATCACACCGCTGACGGGCAGATCGATCGGGCTGCCGCGCTCGACGGAGCTGTCGAAAACGGTGCCGTTGGTCAGTTTTCCGGTGTAGTGAACAGTCACGACGTCGGTCGGCTTAGGCTGTGGGCCATCGGCCTTCTTGACCACTTCGTACTGCAAACCGGAAGCGGTGGTGGTTACACCGGATTTCTTGGCGTTTTCTTCGAGGAATTTCTTGCCGGCGGCTGCCGACTCTTCACTCATTTTGGCCATACGTTCTTCAGCACGCTTTTGCAGTGCTGCGAAGGCTTCGACCAGTTCGTCGTCCTTCAGCTTCTGTTCTTTCTTGCCGACGGCATCTTCGATGCCTTGAGCTACGGCCTTGGAATCCAGGTCATCCATGCCTTCCTGAGCCAGGCTTTTGCCCATGTTCAGGCCAATCCCGTAGGAAGCTTTTTGCGCCGGAGTTTTCAGCTCTACGCTGGTCTGCGAATCACAACCCGCAAGTACCAGGCTAACCAGGGCTACCGCCGCCGCCAACCGATGCTGTTTCATGCTATTTCCTTGTTCATGCGCCTAAAGGGCAATCGAGTAAAGCCGCGAGCTTATCAGGCGGCCACGACCAATGGCTACCGGCATAAGAGCAGGAAACATCTGATAAGTTCAGGTGTTTTAACGCATTTGCGGAATCGGATGATGAAGCTTCTGTCAGCTTCCCCTCACAGAGACCGATCCCGCATCCCACAGCATATGGCGTAATGGCCACTTGCCGCACCTCTGGGGCTGAGGCATAAGAGAGCGACAATTCGACAAGGATGTTTATCTTGCGCCTCTTTTTCCGCGTGTTAGCTCTGATCGCTGTGCTGCTGGGACTCGGCCTTTTCGTGGTTCTTTACTTCGTCGCCAACCCGAAACTGCCGACCTGGACACCCGCGCAACAGGTGCATTACCTGGAGCAATGGAGCGCTGCCGACCGCCAGACTTACTATTTCACGCCTCAGGGCACTCAGGTCAAAGGCTTGCGTTACGACTGGTTCAACGCCCTCGAACTGCCCTTCTCGCAACAACGATTCGCCGCTCCCGAATACCTCGCACGCTTCGGTTTTCTGATTGACCCCAGCCAACGCCCCGCGCCGAACAACCCTGGAAACCTGCCTGTAGGGTTTGCCCGTCATCAGAATCCGGGCAGCCAGGAAGAATTTCTGGACATCACCTGTGCCGCCTGCCACACCGGAGAACTGCGTTTCAATGGCCAGGCCGTGCGCATCGACGGCGGCTCGGCACAGCATGTCTTGCCGTCCAGCGTTCCTACACTGCGCGGTGGCAGTTTCGGGCAAGCGCTGGTGGCCAGTCTGACGTCGACTTACTACAACCCGTGGAAATTCGAACGTTTCGCACGCAACGTACTGGGCCAAGACTACGACATCCGCCATCAGCAACTGCGCAAAGACTTCAAGGCGTCTCTTGATACTTTCTTGAAGGCGGCCTGGAACGACACCCATCGCGGACTCTACCCGACCGAAGAAGGCCCCGGCCGTACCGATGCATTCGGGCGTATTGCCAATGCCAGTTTCGGCGATGCCATTTCCCCCGCTAACTACCGGGTGGCCAATGCGCCGGTTGATTATCCGCAGTTGTGGGACATGTGGACCTTCGACTGGGTGCAATGGAACGGCTCGGCACAGCAACCCATGGCCCGCAACATTGGTGAGGCCCTGGGCGTAGGCGCCACGCTGAATTTCTTCGACAGTGACGGCCAGCCACTCAAGGGCGAGAATCGTTATCCGTCCAGCGTCCGAGTGCGTGACCTGCACCTGATTGAACAAACCCTGCAACGACTCAAACCACCTGCCTGGCCAGAAGAACTGCTGGGCGCAACGGACAAACCCCTAGCCGCCAAAGGTCGCGCGCTGTTCACCGAGAACTGCACCGGCTGCCATCTCCCTCGATCAATCGAAAGCAACGGACGCTGGGTGCAACCCTTGAAAATGCTGCCTGTGGCGTTCATTGGTACGGACCCCGGCGCGGCCGACAATATCGCTGACCATCGCTTCGACCTCACCGCCTTGCAATGGGATCCGGCAGAACTGGGTCAACTGGATGTGCAGTTGCAACCGGCACCCACCGAGCCGCTGGACTTGAGCAAGCTATCGTCAGCCAAAGGGTTGGCTTACATCACCGCGTTCGTCGAGAACCGCGCTTACCGTGACGCGAACATCCCCGTCGCCGAGCGACCCGCCATGGATGGCTTCGGCCTGCCCATCGGGGTCCGGGAATTGCGCGCCTACAAAGCCCGGCCGCTGGCGGGTGTGTGGGCGACCCCGCCGTTTCTGCACAACGGCTCAGTGCCGAGCCTCTATCAACTGCTCTCGCCCCAGGATGAGCGCGCGACCACTTTTTATAAGGGCACGTTCGAGTACGATCCAAGGCACTTGGGCTATCGCACCGAGGCCTTTACCAACGGTTTCGAATTCGACACGCGTATCACCGGCAATCACAACAGTGGCCACGAGTTTCGCGCTGGCAAGCTCGGCAACGGCGTGATCGGTCGCTGGCTACAACCCGAGGAGCGTTGGGCGCTTCTGGAATACCTGAAAGTATTGGGCGGCCCGCTGGAGGCACAATTGCCATGACTACACTGTGGATGCGTTTTGGCGCCTTCCTTGGCAAAACCCTGCTCTTGTTATTGAGTCTTGGATTGCTCGGCTGGGCACTGGCGTCCGCCTGGTTTGCCTGGCAGCACCGAGGGCCGGTGTCGGCTGAAGAACTGATTCCGGACGGCGAAGCAGCGATGACTCAGGACGTCATTCAGACCGCCGTGCGCATCGTCGATCAGCACCGTGAAGGCACTCGCTACCTGCGCGACGCACACGCCAAGGCCCACGGGTGTGTGAAGGCCGACGTTCAGGTACTGCCGGAACTGCCCGATGATCTGCGTCAGGGTGTATTCAGTGTGCCTGGCAAAACCTGGCAAGCGATGATGCGGTTGTCCAATGGCAACGCTTACCCGCAGTTCGACAGCATCCGCGATGCTCGGGGAATGGCGATCAAGTTACTCGATGTGCCTGGCAGACAACTGCTCGACGATCAAAAAAGCCGCGGCGAGCAGGATTTCGTGATGTTCAGCCATCCGAATTTTTTCGTCAGCGATGTCGCTGAGTATCGTCAGAACGTTTCCGCCCAGGCTGACGGCAAGACACTGATGGCGTTCTTCCCCGGTTGGGATCCACGGACCTGGCAGGTTCGACACCTGCTTATCGCGCTGGCGACCCTCTCCCCCGCCCCGGAAAGCCCGACGCGGACGACCTACTTTTCGGTTTCGCCCTACAAGTTCGGTGTAGCCAATGCCAAGTTCCGGGTAATGCCGGATCCTGACAGTTGCCCGACCTACGTCCTGCCGGCGCAAAACCTGAAGTTGCCGAACTTCCTGCGCAGCGCCCTGAACCAGCAGCTGTCGACAGATCGGGTACCGGCGTGTTTCGTCTTGCAGATCCAGCGGCAGGATCCGCGCAAGTACATGCCGATCGAAGACACGAGCATCGAATGGAGAGAAAGCGACGCGCCGTTCGAGACGGTGGCGCGAATCAATGTGCCGGCCCAGGACTTCGATACGCCAGCGCTTAACGTGCAATGCGACAACCAGTCGTTCAATCCCTGGTTCGGCCTGGAGGCTCATCGGCCCATTGGCGGGATCAATCGCCTGCGCAAAGCGGTATACGAAGCGGTCAGCGATTACCGCCACAGCCGCAACGCAGAGCAATAAGCAGGTCGATCTGTAGCAGCTGCCGAGGCACGAGGCTGCGTTGGGCTGCGCAGCGGCCCTCGACGGCGGTCCTGCGGACACGCAACGCAGCCTCGTGCCTCGACAGCTGCTACAAGGGGCGTATTTCGCCTGAACAGGTCGCTTTGCATGCGAAAAGCCAAATCCCAGACAGCAAAAAGCCCGCATTAAGCGGGCTTTTTCCGTGGTGACCTGGCGTTCAGCGTTCCAGGTTACCGAATATGGCGCAGCGGACGGGACTCGAACCCGCGACCCCCGGCGTGACAGGCCGGTATTCTAACCGACTGAACTACCGCTGCGCGTAACATTGAAAGTAATGGTGGGTGATGACGGGATCGAACCGCCGACATTCTGCTTGTAAGGCAGACGCTCTCCCAGCTGAGCTAATCACCCTTTACCTTCGTTGCGGGGCGCATTGTGCCACAGATTTTCATAACGTGTTGATTTAATTGATAAATTAATCAAAAAAATCTGAAAACCGGTAAAACAACACATCCCTGCAGGAACTACGGACAGAAAAAAACCCGCGTTAGCGGGCTTTTCCGTGGTGACCTGGCGTTCAGCGTTCCAGGTTACCGAATATGGCGCAGCGGACGGGACTCGAACCCGCGACCCCCGGCGTGACAGGCCGGTATTCTAACCGACTGAACTACCGCTGCGCGTAACACTAAAGCGAATGGTGGGTGATGACGGGATCGAACCGCCGACATTCTGCTTGTAAGGCAGACGCTCTCCCAGCTGAGCTAATCACCCTTCACTTTCGGTGTGGCGCGCATTCTACGGAGCGCCCCAACCTCTGGCAAGCACTTTTTTAAATAATTTTTTCAGGCCTTCCAAAGGCTTAGAGAAGGGTTGGCCTATGGCGCCGCTAAGAGAATAATGCCCCCCTTTGTATAAAGGAGAGACTCGCCTCATGTGGTTCAAAAACCTGCTTATCTATCGCCTGACCCAAGATCTGCCTTTTGATGCCGAGGCGTTGGAAACTGCACTGGCCACCAAACTGGCGCGTCCATGTGCAAGCCAGGAGTTGACCACCTACGGTTTCGTCGCGCCGTTCGGCAAAGGCGAAGATGCACCGCTGGTGCACGTCAGCGGCGACTTCCTGCTGATCTCCGCCCGCAAAGAGGAACGCATCTTGCCAGGCAGCGTCGTGCGTGACGCTGTGAAGGAAAAGGTCGAAGAGATCGAAGCCGAACAGATGCGCAAGGTCTATAAAAAGGAACGCGACCAGATCAAGGATGAAATCATTCAGGCCTTTCTGCCGCGCGCTTTTATCCGTCGTTCGTCGACCTTCGCCGCCATCGCGCCGAAACAAGGCCTGATCCTGGTCAACTCGGCAAGTCCGAAACGCGCAGAAGACTTGTTGTCCACCCTGCGTGAAGTGATCGGCACGCTGCCGGTACGACCGCTGACCGTGAAAATGTCCCCGACGGCGACCATGACTGAATGGGTCACTACCCAAAAAGCCGCGGACGACTTCTTTGTACTGGACGAGTGCGAGCTGCGTGATACCCACGAAGATGGCGGCATCGTGCGCTGCAAGCGTCAGGACCTGACCAGCGAAGAAATCCAGCTGCACCTGAGCACCGGCAAAGTGGTCACTCAACTGTCGCTGGCCTGGCAAGACAAACTGTCTTTCGTCCTCGACGACAAGATGGTGGTCAAGCGCCTGAAGTTCGAAGATCTGCTGCAAGACCAGGCAGAACAGGACGGCGGCGAAGAAGCACTCGGCCAACTGGATGCCAGCTTCACCCTGATGATGCTGACCTTCGGCGACTTCCTGCCGGCGCTGGTTGAAGCGTTGGGCGGCGAAGAGACTCCGCAGGGGATCTAAATACCTGTGATATCTACTGTGGGAGCGAGCCTGCTCGCGAAAGCGGAGTGTCAGACGACATAAGTGTTGAATGATAAACCGCTTTCGCGAGCAGGCTCGCTCCCACATTGGTTTTGTGCTGCTACTAAACAATAAGGATCAGGCCATGCGTGCGTTGGCTGCACTAAGTCGCTTTGTCGGAAACACCTTCGCTTACTGGGTGCTGATTTTCGCCATCGTGGCGTTTGTCCAACCGATGTGGTTCATCGGCCTGAAGGGCGCAATCGTGCCGCTGTTGGGGCTGGTGATGTTCGGCATGGGCCTGACTCTCAAACTCGAAGACTTCGCCGAAGTCGCTCGCCATCCTTGGCGTGTGGCTCTGGGCGTGGTTGCCCATTTCGTGATCATGCCCGGCGTGGCGTGGTTGCTCTGCCAGGCTTTTCACCTGCCGCCAGAGATTGCCGTCGGCGTTATCCTGGTCGGCTGCTGCCCAAGTGGCACGTCGTCGAATGTAATGACCTGGCTGGCACGCGGAGATCTCGCCCTTTCGGTGGCGATTGCCGCTGTCACCACCCTCCTCGCGCCATTGTTGACGCCGGCGCTGATCTGGTTGCTGGCATCAGCCTGGTTGCCGGTCTCCTTCATGGAGCTGTTCTGGTCGATCCTGCAAGTGGTGCTGCTGCCGATTGTGCTTGGCGTGGCTGCCCAGCGCTTGCTTGGTGATCGGGTTCGCCACGCAGTTGACGTTCTGCCACTGGTGTCGGTGGTCAGCATCGTGATCATTGTCACCGCCGTAGTTGCCGCCAGCCAGGCAAAAATCGCCGAGTCCGGTCTGTTGATCATGGCCGTGGTGATGCTGCATAACAGCTTTGGCTACCTGCTGGGTTATTTCACAGGGCGCCTGTTCAAGTTACCGCTGGCTCAACGCAAATCCCTGGCGCTGGAAGTCGGCATGCAAAATTCTGGATTGGGCGCCGCGCTGGCCAGTGCGCATTTCTCACCGCTGGCGGCAGTGCCTAGTGCGCTGTTCAGTGTTTGGCACAACATTTCCGGGGCGCTGCTCTCGACGTATTTCCGGCGGATGAGCGAGAAAGAAGATCGGGAGCTGGCGGCCAGACAAGCCACCGATTGATCCGAAACTTGATCCCCGGGTTAATCATCGGCACTCTATTGCGCATCGCGAGGACGACCTCGCGGCTCAATCGAGTCGTTAATCTGGGGACGACCCCGTCAATGGATGGAGGTCTCCCATGTCCTGGATCATTCTGTTTTTCGCTGGCCTGTTCGAAGTGGGCTGGGCCGTCGGCCTGAAATACACCGATGGTTTCAGCCGCCCTCTACCTACGGCATTGACTATTGCCGCCATGGCCATCAGCCTTGGCCTGCTGGGCCTTGCCATGAAAGAGCTGCCGCTGGGTACGGCCTATGCGATCTGGACGGGCGTAGGCGCAGTCGGAACAGTGATCGCCGGGATCATTCTGTTTGGTGAGTCCATGGCACTGTTCAGGCTGGCCAGTGTGGCTTTGATCATTGCCGGGTTGGTTGGATTGAAAGTCAGCGCGTAGCTTGAATGTTTAAGGCTGCAAAAAAGCCCGCGCCCCCGTCAATACAGATCGGAACGCGGGCTTTTTACATGGGGACGTCATTATCCGGATTAACGGATCAGCTTTCGGCCAGCGCCATGCGCTCACGCGCCACCGGTGCCTTCTCCGAATGCTCAATCTGCATGCAGCGTTCCAGGAACAGGTACATGTAGTCGTAACTTTTGCAGATGGCCTGGCGTAACTCGGTTTGCAGGGATTGGCTGGGGTTCATGCCCGCCAGCGTGCAGATGATTTCCAACGCTTCCCACGGATGAGCATCGTCATACTGGGCGTGCATCTTCAACCACTTCATGGCGCGTTTGCGATCTTCTTCGGGAAATGCTGCTGCGTAGACGCCGCTGGAACAGACGAGTGCCGACCACTCCCCCGTCGCACCCTCAATGGCGTAATTGGTGGCGGCAATGGCCACGATCAGCGAATCCGCCGAACTGGTGTGCCAGCACCAATGACTCAACGCGTGAAGCTCAGGAGGAACCTGTTGCGCCTGCAAATCTTCCAGGCTGACACCGTGAGCACGGCTCCAGTGCACCCAGTAATCGGCGTGGTTCAATTCGACGCGAATGTTACGCATCAGCCAGCGACGCGCCATGTCTTCGCCTGGATGGCGAGCAAAACGGGTCTTGGTCAGGTTCTGAGCCATGTATAACGCGAACTGCTCGACCACCGGCCAGCCACCAATAAGGTACTGACGCATGGTCTTGGCGCTGAGTTTGTTATCTCGCATGCGCTGATACAGATCGTGTTCGACAACCCGGCGCTTACTCTCGCTGCAATCCTGGACCAATCGCTGGGCCCAGGCGGGATAACTTGCAGCATCCATGAGGGGTCCGGTTCGGTTGAATGTGTCGATCACTGTCGAGCTCCTTTTGATTGTGATTGTTAGGATCAGCAAGAGATTTCAACGGAACGTGCCTGGCGCCTTGAACAACAAAGGCTGAGGCCTGGCAGGACGACTTTGTAAACTGTCGCAGGTAAACAGATGCGGGCGTTCAATGACATACCCTTGAGCGTAATCCACCCCGATCTCAAGGAGTGCCTGCTCAATCTGCGGTGTTTCAACAAACTCTGCAATCGTACGCTTACCCATGACATGACCGATGTGGTTGATCACCTCGACCATAGCGCGGTTAATCGGGTCGTCCAGCATGTCCTTTACGAAACTCCCGTCAATCTTCAGGAAGTCTACAGGCAAATGTTTCAGATAGGCGAATGAGGACATACCGGCACAAAAGTCGTCTAGCGAAAAGTGGCAACCTAAGCCTTTGAGCTCATTGATAAATCTGATTGCGCTTCCGAGATTGGAGATTGCGCTGGTTTCAGTGATTTCAAAACAAATCATTTCAGGTGGTATGGCGTAAGCATCGAACTGTTCACGCAGGAAGGTCAGAAACGCCTCATCTCCGATGGTAGTGCCTGACAGATTGATCGCACACATGGCCAACGGTCCTTTGCGCTTCTCGGCCATGCATTGGGCGATGATCTTGAAAACGTTCTGCACGACCCAACGATCAATGGAAGTCATCAGGCCATAACGCTCGGCGGCCGGAATAAAACTGTCCGGCAAAATCATGCGCCCGGCCTCATCATGCAGGCGCAGCAGAATTTCAATATGCCCGCCACCTTGCCCGCTATGACCAAGAGGCGCAATTTCCTGCGAGTACAAGCAGAAACGATCGTCTTCCAACGCCATGTGCAAGCGTTGCACCCAGGCCATCTCGCCGAAGCGCAGTGACAGCTCCGAATCGTCAGCATGATAGACCTGAACGCGGTTTCGGCCCTTTTCCTTAGCCATGTAACACGCCATATCGGCCGCACGCAGCGAGGTTTCGAGGGTCGTCGGGGCCTGATTGATATGAACCAGGCCGACGCTTACCGTCGTCACAAATGGCCGGCCTTTCCAGACGAAATGCAGGTTTTGCACGGTCTGGCGCAAGCTCTCGGCGATCTTTTCCGCCGCTTCCGGTGCACAGTTCTCCAGCAGAATGCCGAACTCGTCCCCCCCCAGCCGGGCCAGGGTGTCGCCTTCACGCAGGCCAGACTGCAACAGTGCGCAAATATGCCGCAGCATCTCGTCTCCCGCTGCGTGACCACAGGTATCGTTGACTAACTTGAACTGATCCAGGTCGAGGAACATCAGGGCGTGGCGCCCCGTCTGACGCGTCAGCTGATGCAGGGCCTGTTCCAGGCGATACTCGAACTCGCGGCGGTTGGCGAGGCCGGTCAAGGCATCGTGAGTTGCCTGCCAGGACAAGTTGGCGATGTATTGCCGCTCCTGGGTCATATCGTGCAGTACCAGCACGGTACCGCTGACTTTACCGGCGTTGCGGATCGGCGCCCCGACCAGGGTCACTGAAACCGTACTGCCATCCAGGCGCTGGATCAATTTGGAATGTTCGCTGCCACCACTGAGCTGACCACTCAAAATGTGCTCGATCAATGTAAAGCCATCGGTCTGAGCGTTCTCGTCCAGCAAATTGAACAGCGCCGCCAGTGGCAACCCCGTTGCCTGTTCGGCCTTCCAGTGGGTCAACGCTTCGGCAGCCGGGTTCATGTAGGCGATCGCCCCTTCGACATCCGTGGTAATCACCCCATCGCCAATCGATTGCAAAGTGATCTGGGCCCGGTCTTTCTCCAATTGAAGGGCCTCGGCGAACGCATGGCGCTGCTTGAGCAGTTTGTGAGTACGCAGCAAGGCCAGCGCGATCAGGCCAAGCGCGGTAGCGAGGTTCGTCACCAGCAGCAGGTGCAGAATCACCCGCGAGCCCTCTCCCAATGCATCGCTGAAGGCCTTCGCGGCCGGCGTTACGCCATCATTGATGGCAAATATCTGTTCCTTCCAACGCTTGATGTCGGCATCGGTAGTCTGTGTCGCGGTGATGTGCTGATGCATGTCCTGCGCAACGTCATTGAGTCGCACCAGGTAAGCATCACCGACCGTCCACAGATCAATGGCCTTCTCGAGGTAACTGAAGTGGCGGAAATTGAGGTACAGCCAGATCAAACTGGAGACGTCATCCGGGTGGTTGCCACCCTTGAGGATAGCCAGTCGTGCCGCCTCGATATTCGGTGGATGAAGGTCCAGCGCCAGACGCAATTCGTGGCCACCTTGAGGCACGGCAATGGCGTCCTGATATTTGAGAAAAATCGTTTCGTCGCGACTGTCGGCGTAAAGATTGAGGTAATAGATGGCGTCTTTCTGGCCCTTGGACCATAAGCTTTCACCCGCGACATAACCGCGAACTGCCGAGAGCACGTACAGGCTAACGCCGCCCAGCAGGGCCTGAAATAACACAACGGCGATAAATGGCCAGACGATGCCCAGCAACCGTGGCGTTCCGAGTGTCCGTGTTTGATTCATGAGATCCCTTGTCATAGCACTGCCAGATCATCATCCAACGTGATCGCTATAGCTAGACTAGGGTGCGTTCTTGATCCCGGCAAGCAAGAAGCCCGCTACGGTGAACAAGTCCATGTAAATAGCAGCTTTTTTCAACTCGCTGCTGGCAAACAGAGCGACAAACTGTTCTTCGGAAAAATACCCCCCGTCATATATCTATATACCGCCCCTCCCTTCTTTCTATCGCTTGTAATCGGACCAGCACTCCATCGCACTGGAGCGATGCGCAGATCAACCGACCATCAAGAGAAACTCGTTTATGCAAACGATCAATTCAAGCGAAAAGGGAGGCCTGTTCCCTCCCACAAACCCCACCGATGCTCAGCTACATACAGGCCAGCTGGAAGATTACGAACTCATGCTGACTGCAATGCGTGAGCCGCCAACAACGGTCGATCTACGCAATTTAATCCCGATAGGGCCTTTTTCACCGCTCCATAGGGTGAGCGAGGAAGGGCTCAACGCGTTATGGAAATTGCTGCGTGATCGAGACTACATCGACATGTGCACAAAACTCCAAATAAAGCATGGCGACCTGAGCGTCACCCTCACGGATGGCAACTATGTCTATCAGGCCTGGAATAATTCGGGGACCAGAGTCACGTTGGCATTGACGGAATTCACAAAATGGGAAGTGCTGAAACCCCAGATCGAACAGGCAGCCACTTTACTGGGAGGCCAACTCAACTCTAACCGTTTCATCAGCCTGGGCAAGATGTCCTGGTTTTACGGACTTGCACCATGGACCCCGCGTCACCCGCAGGAACATCCGAACGCAATACTTGCCCTTCAAGAAAAGATCGCCAGTCATCAATTGAAGCTGGAGGACGATTTCGACATTCTCGAGCTGCGGCGACGCCCCACCGATGAAGATCGTGCGGCCTTTCGAGCCAGCCGACGGCACTCGCCCACCCCCTCACAAGTCGACACGCACAAAGTGCATGCAGAAATCGTCCGTGCGGAAATTATTGCAACCGTGAACGAATTTTTGCCTGAAGAAGGTATGTCACCGCTGACTTACCTCGCCAACGACATTTTTGCCGCGGCAACCGTTGAACAAGTCAGAGCAACGCCGACGGTTTATCTGCAAAAAATCCTGCAAAGCGCTGAAGCCAAAAAACTGGAAATAGCCTTGCTGTCTGCGATGGATTGGTATGGAGGGGAGCCAGGCGAAGAAACCTCGCCCTACATCCGCATCAAACTGATCGCCAACGCACTGCAGCTATGGCTGGCCTCGCAAACCGCTGAACATCCGGGCGAGATTGCCGGGTACGCCTGGCAGGCCCGCTCAAACTGGGGGAAGAGCTATCAGGCCATTCGGGCCGAATTCGAAACCCATCTGCGGACTTCAAATCGGGCAACATCGGAAAAAGAGGCCATTGTCATTGCACGTTTGTTTCTGTCGCGTTTTCCACTGGAGTTCCGTGTCAGGGATATTCCGGAACAACTTAGGTACCGAAGCTCCGTGATCTGGGTGAACTTCCTTAACGGCGTAAACATCATCAAAGCAACTGAACCCGAGTTGCTGAACCGGCTGACCTTCCAACAGTTGGTCAACCTGGCGCTCCAGCAGGCCAAAGAGGCGAGCGAAGAGCAAATGACTCACATCGCGCTGGCCAGATTGCTTCCGGCACTGGACTGGGCGGAAACCCTCGGCGTTATTACCTCGAAAAAAAAGGACGACATCGATCGCGCGCTATCCGAACTGGATAAGCACACCAGTGAACTCAATAAGGCCATTATCGGAATCAATGAAACAGCGCCCAAACGACTAACCATTGCTCGAACGGAAATGGAGAAGCTCTTTGGAAAAGATGCCTTGATTTCGGATGGCCGAAAACTGGCAAGAAGCGACCCGGGACCGAGCCATTTTCGTGACACTCCCGTTATAGGGGGATATGACTATTACGCCTTCCTGGAGGTTCTGGCTGCCGGCAAATTCGACGATCAGAAAAAATGGCTGGTGACGGAGCGCGACGGCACTACCATTGGCAAACAATGGATTCGGATAGATGAAAAACGAACAATAAAGACTGAAGGGCCTTGGCCCGTACCTGGGCCTAAATGGGGCGGCATGCAGCCAGTCCTGCCGCCGACCACCAAGCTGCCGGACATAAAAGCCCTCTTCGACAAAGACTTTACGAGCTATCTGGCCAGGATCACAACTGCCTATGCAACGCTGATTAAAAGTCTGCTGGTGACGCTTCCAATTGCCGACCGTGAGGCTTTGGAGTGGGGCGAAGTCAGAATCTACAGCTTGCGATTGCAAACCCATCGCATGAAGGCCTCGGATGAAACACATGAAAAGACCTTACCGCTCAGAGCTCGTAACGGATTGATATTGCAGGCAACTCACAATAAGAAAAGCACCTATTACGAGATGTTGCCAAGGGCTGGACTGATACGCTGTCTCGAGAAGTTTGATCCAAAACTGATCGGACCCTATATCGGCGCTATTGCCACCCATCTCGATGGACAATACGTCGATCGCTTTCAGGACAAGCGTTTGCCCTTTGACTGGGAAGCTCGGTGGCGTGCCGAAAGAAAATGCCCACTGCTATGCAATCATCGATCAGTTGGGCACGCCTTTCGCCGCAGTGCCCAATGCAACTGAATACGCACCCGTGACATTCTCGTCGAGCCGCTTGACGGAAATCAGCGATTACATCGCGACCCAACTATTGTTCGTAGACCCGGTGGCACTTCGTCGTGCCGCCAATGGTCAGACCGTATTCGAGCGTGAAGAAGCTTACGGCGAAAAAGCTCTCGATACCGCAAAATTGTTCGTACCGTTCTGGGGCAGTATTGAAGATGTGATGTCAAACGACAAAGACCGTCGTGCCTTGGGTGCGTTCGGATTGTTTTTCGACGTGCTTTCATTCGGACTGCCCATTGGCAAATTTGCCGTGGGCTCGCTAAGACTGGTCATTAACGCTGGCCAATTGAGCATGCGCACCGCCCTTCCGTCCTTTACCTTGCTGACAAAGAAATTGGTGACTTCATTATTGAAGGCATTGAACCCGATCGACGGCATCCCCCAACTGCTCAAAGCGTTAGCAACCGGCCTGTGGAAATTAGCCAAGTTCGCCTTTCATCAATTCATGGAGCTGGCCGGAAAACTCCGTTACTACAATTACGTACGCAGCCTGTCTCGGTTGAACAATGCGGGTCGCTGGCTGCCTCAGACAGTCGGCGATCAGTTAGCCCGAGTTAAAGGTATTGACGATGTACTGGTGCGCAACCTGGCAACCTCTGGAAAATCTGACTTTCGCCTGATCGATCCGTTATCGACTAAACCCTACGGGCCGACACTGCCGACCAAGTCCGGCGAACTTTTGCCGGGACGATCCGGCTACCGCCCCCTGGCAAAGACCGACAACCACGTCACTGTCGAGCTTTCTGATAAAACCCTCGTGCGCGAGGTACTTGAAGCGGATGGGCGAACCACGCTGTTTCTCGACGATGTACCGTACCGGCTCGATGGCGACACATTGCGTCGCGCCGACCTGATCGATATCGATGACACTTTCAAAGCGATTCCCTGCCGAGTGCGTCGCGCACCCGGCCCCGAGTGTAAAACAAACTATGTCACTCGCAACCTGGCCCCCACCCCTGACATCGGTCACTTCGATGAAACCAAAGGCTGGGCCCCTTGGTTCGGAGACGTCATTTACGCCCCCGCTACTGGCAGAACACCGATGCAAACCGCTTCGCTCGCCACACATTCATCCCTCCATGCGACGCTGGAGTTTCAGAAAGGAATATATGGTCGGCTCATGGTCAGCGTACCCGAAGCAGGGCAAGAACTTGTCGATAACATACGCGTAGGCGCCATCCTCGCCGAATCAATGGATGGATCAAAACACTACGTGTTCACGCGCCTGAATGCGGGAGACTTTTTTGTTGCCGAGCGCGTAAAAGGGCAAAGCGTGTACGACTCGTTGACGCTCAAGAAAGCCAACACCCTTCCTGAGGAAATAAGACGCGAGTTAGAGAAGGTATACATCGGTTCCCTGAATGCCAACAACATGGCCAGGATTTATGGTGTCAATCGCGTTGAGCGAGCGCTGAAGGCCATGGATGACATCGCGGTGCCGATCGGTGGCCATGCCAATCCCCCCGAGACCCTGAAACATATCAAGGTGGATACCAGCCCCGGGGAGGCGGTTTTGTTTGATCACTCGACAAGGATGATTGTCAGATATTCCACCGATGGCGCTGCGACTTGGTCGTTGTCCAAGGCTGCCCCGGACAGTGTGCGCGAAACGACCGCAGAGGTCCTCAATACGTTGTTTCGCAAAACGGTCGTAACCGTGGAGTCATCGGTTCAGGGCGGGGCCAAGGCTTTAAAAATCAACAACGCGATGCAGGAGCTGGAAACACTCATAAGCCGGGCAAGGGGAAGATCGTCAGACAACCTTAGAAACATCGCGTTCGCCGAGATCAGGACGAAGAAAGGGGTGCGTGAAGTGTATGTCAGCGTTTCCGGCAGCCAGAACAACACGGATTTCCTGCCATTGTTCTCCACCAGCAGAAAAACGGACGAGGTGAAGGTCGGCAGTACGAGTTACTTCAATGTTGATCACGGCGCCAACTTTCAGCGTGCGTCACTCAGTGTCTCCCACTCCGGCAAGCTACGGGCAATCCCCCACACTATCGACAACATCGAAACCTATACACCTGTGCTCACTTCGCGCCCCACTTCACTGGACACCGAGAGCAAGCTCATCAGCGTGATACGCGGCAAATACCCGGATCCAAAAGAGCTTGATTCCATCACCATCGGTACCACGATGGCGCCTTGCGACTCATGTTCGGTTGTCATGAAGCAGTTTGGTTATGACGGTGACGCTGATGCGCTGAACGTCATCTGGAAGTAACGGCACATTTTGATCAGTGCTGCTGCAAATGCCCATAAAGCTTGGCGTACAAACCACCATCAGCAATCAACTGCTGATGGTCACCATCTTCGGCAATTTGCCCGCCATCGAACACCAGCACCCGGTCGGCTTGTTTCACCGCTGACAACCGGTGCGCAATGATCAGCGTGGTGCGGTTGCTCAAGAACCGCGCCAACGCCTGGTGCAGGTTGTATTCGGTGGCGGCATCCAGCGCCGAGGTGGCCTCGTCGAGGATCACGACCTTGGGCTCGGCCAGCACCATCCGCGCAATCGCCAGACGCTGGCGCTGCCCGCCGGATAACCGCACGCCGGAACGTCCGACGATGCTGTCCAGGCCGTTGGGCAACTCACGAACCGTGTGGTGCAACTGAGCAATCTCCAACGCTTGCCAGCAGGCCTCGTCACTGCGTTCGCGGCCCATGGTCAGGTTGGCGCGGATGGTGTCGTTGAACAGCGCCGGATGTTGCAGGACCACGGCGACATTTTCCCGCACGGTTTCCAGGCCGATCTCTTGCTGGGTCGAACCGCCGAAACGGATGGTTCCGGCCTGCGGCGTGTACAAGCCCAGCAGCAACTGCACCAGCGTGCTTTTGCCCCCACCGCTGGCGCCGACGATCGCGACCTTTTCACCGGGCGCGATCGACAGGTTCATCTGATTCAACACCAGTTCGTCGCCGTACCCGAAACTCAATCCCTGGACTTCGATGCCAACGGTTTCGCGACCATTGAACGGGTCGATACCGCCCGGGTATTCCGGCTCATCGGCCCGAGCCAGCAACTCGTTGATCCGCGATAATGCACCGCCGGCAGCGTAATAGGCGTATTGCAGATTCAGCAGCTGCTCGACCGGACCGATCATGAACCACAGGTAGCTGAACACTGCCAGCATCTGGCCGATGGACAGGTCGGAAAACAACACGGTGAGCATGGCCGCGGCGCGGAAAATATCGATACCAAACTGAAACAACAAGCCGCTGGCACGGTTCGAGGCATCGGTTTTCCACTGCGAGTTCACTGCGTAATCGCGGACTTCACGAGCTCGTTGGCCCAGGCGCCCGAGGAAAAAGCCCTGACGGTTGCCTGCGCGCACTTCCTGGATCGAGTCGAGGGTTTCGGTCAACGCCTGGGTAAAACGCGAGGTGCTGTCGTTCTCAAGTTTCTTCAGGTGTTTGACCCGTTTGCCCAACTGCACCGTGGCGTAGATCACCAGTGGATTGAACAACAAAATCAACAGCGCCAGTTTCCAATGCATCCACATCAGAATGCCGGCGGTACCGACCAGTGTCAGCATGGCAACAAGGAAACGGCTCAGGGTTTCGCCAACGAATTTGTCCAGCGTATCCAGGTCAGTCACCAGGTGCGTGGTGACCGTGCCGCTGCCCAGGCTTTCATACTCACCCAACGAGATGCGCTTGAGTCGTTCGATCAGGCGCACGCGAATGCGGTAGACGATGTCCTTGGCCAGCGCCGCAAACAATCGCGCTTGCACGACGTTGAACAGTAATGCAGCGCAACGCAGGGTCAAGGTCACCAGCAGCATCAAGCCAATGTAGCCTGCCGCCTGCTGCCAACCTTCGGGCAATGCATGGTTCATGATCTTCAGTGCGGCGTCGCCGTGCCCCAGTAGCACTTCGTCCACCAGCAACGGTAGAAGCAAAGGAATGGGGACGCTGCACAGGGTCGCCAGCACGGCCACGCCGTTGGCAATCCATAGGGATTTCTTGTGATGAAGTGCCAGCCGACGGATTTCCGCCCAGCTCAGACGGTCGACACGCTTGGGAGCTGGCGCGTCATCGGGCTGGTCATGCACAGGCAGCGCGCTCCAGCCAACGGCCGAGCAGCGGTGACAGTACGCTTAGAGGCTGATAGCCATTGGTCAACAACGCCAATTGACCATCACGTTCAGCCAACAAGGTCGGAAAACCGGCAATGCCCAGGTCTTGCACCCAGGTGAAATCGGCGGCCGTCGCAGCATGCTGGTCCGCACGGTCGAACGCAGCGGCGAATTCGATGCGTGGCAACCCGGCCTGCTCCGCCAGTTCCACCAGCACACTGGCGTGCGTGACATCGCGTCCTTCGGCGTAAAACGCGTGTTGAATCAACCCGAGCAGTTTCCACGCGCAATCGGGTGCCAGACTGCGCGCAGTCACCAGCGCCCGACAGGCAGGCTCGGTGTCGTAGACAAAACCCTCGGGCAAAGCGCCTTCCAGCTTGAATGGCTGACCGGTGGCCTCGGTGACCGCCTGCCAATGCTCAAGGATATAGCGTCGGGTGGTCGGCTCAATCGCCGCGCCACTGCCCGTGCGCAAACCGCCTACGACCAGATGCACGTCCACACCCGCCGCTTGCGCCTGCTCGACCAGCGCGTTGGCCACCGGCGCAAAGCCCCAGCACCAGGAACACATCGGATCCATCACATAGAGCAAGCGGCGTACAGACATGATTCAAGCCTCCGAAGGTGCTTTCTTGTAGTTGTAGCCGATTGGGTGCGGCATGTTGCGCGCCTTGGCCAGTTCGATCTGCTTTTGTCGGTCGATGGCGCTGCGGCGGGTCTTCTCGCTCAGCTTATCCCAGCAATGCGGGCAACTGATGCCGGCCACGTAATGCTCGGACGCACGGTCGGAGGCGCTAACCGGTGTACGACAGGCATGACATTGATCGTAGTCGCCTTCGCTCAGATCGTGGCGAACGGTGACCCGGTTATCGAACACAAAGCAGTCGCCCTGCCATTTGGTTTCTTCCAGCGGCACCTCTTCGAGGTACTTCAGGATCCCGCCCTTGAGGTGGTAGACCTCGTCAAACCCCTGGCTGAGCATGTAGCTGGAGGCTTTTTCACAGCGAATGCCGCCGGTGCAGAACATCGCGACTTTCTTGTGCACAGCCGGGTCGAAGTGTTCTTTGATGTAGTCGGGGAATTCGCGAAAACTGGTGGTCTTCGGGTCGATGGCGCCTTCAAAGGTACCGATCGAGACCTCGTAGTCGTTGCGGGTGTCGATCAACAACACTTCCGGATCGCTGATCAGTGCGTTCCAGTTCTGCGGGTCAACGTAAGTGCCGACCTTTTTGTTCGGGTCCACGCCGTCGACGCCCAAGGTGACGATTTCTTTCTTGAGTTTGACTTTGGTGCGATAGAACGGCTGATCGTCGCAGTACGATTCTTTGTGGTCGATGTCGTCCATGCGCGGATCGTTCTTGAGCCAGGCCATCAGCCCGTCGATGCCTTCGCGGCTACCGGACACAGTGCCGTTGATGCCTTCTTCGGCGATCAGCAGCGTGCCTTTGATGCCGTTGTCGACCATTGCTTGCAGCAGTGGCTCGCGCAGGTCGACGTAATCTTCCAGAGTGACGAACTTATAAAGTGCCGCCACGACAATCTGTTGTGTCATGGGTGATTCTCCAGGTGGCTACCCTCGTAAGGGGTGAACCGGATGCGAAAAAAAACGCGCCGGGTCAGCGGCGCGTTGCGGATTCTAGCAAAAAACGTGGGTTTAATGCTTGCTGCCGCCCGCACAGGTCGGCGAGGCCGGAGCCGCGTCGATCTGTGCCCATTCCTCTGGCGTGTAGGTATGCAGCGCCAACGCATGGAACTCGCCCATCAGCTCGCCGAGCGTGCCGTAGACTTTTTGGTGACGCTTGACGCGATTGAGCCCTTCGAACTGCTGACTGACCACCACAGCCTTGAAGTGGGTTTGCAACCCACGGCTGTGCATGTGGCTTTCATCCAGCACTTGCAGATGCTCGGGCTGCAACAGCCCCAACGTCGATTCGATGCGTTGCTGCATGGTCATACCAAACTCCGCTTAAGGCTTTTTCTTGGCTGGAGCGGCAGCGCCTTTAGGCGCCAGCTCGTTGGTCATGTCATCCAGCAACTTGTTGACCACAGGCACCGCGCTTTCCAGCTTGGCTTGGGTCATCTGGGCCGATTGCTGAGTCATCTGCGGCATTTTTTCCAGGACTTTCTTGCCCAGTGGCGACTGGTAGAACGCAACCAGGTCTTTCAACTCGGACTCGCTGAAATTGGCGGTGTAAAGCTTGACCATATCCGGCTTCAGTTTGTCCCAGCCAATGGCCGCGTTCAGTGCAGCGTTGGCTTTGGCCTGATACGTTTCCAGCAGGGCTTTTTTCGATTCAGGCGCTTTGGTCTGTTCAAAACGCTGAGCGAACATTTGCTGCACTTGCATGTACACCGGAGTGCCCAACTTGTCAGCGTGCGCCAGGGTCAGGAAAGCTTCGGCACTGGCGTTGTGGCTGGCGGTATCGGCAAAAACAGGGCCGCTGGCGCAAACCAGTGCAACCGCGGTACAGATGGCACGAAGACGAGTCATCGAGTTTCCTTTTCTAGCAGGCGAGGTCATACCCCAAGGGCGTCTATTCTGCACCTAAAAAAGTGTGTCACTCAACCCCAAGCCTTGTGGGGCCTGATTTAGAGGGGTTGAACGATCAAATTCCACATGGAAGGAACCACGGCTGCCGATCACGGCCTAAACTGCCCTATCAGACCGACAGGAGTGTGCATGATGAGCCGTATCGAAACCGACAGCCTTGGCCAGGTGGAAGTCCCGGATGAAGCCTACTGGGGCGCTCAGACGCAACGCTCGCTGATTAACTTCGCCATCGGCAACGAGCGCATGCCGCTGGCGGTGCTGCATGCCCTGGCGCTGATCAAGAAAGCTGCGGCACGGGTCAACGACCGCAATGGCGACCTGCCCGCCGACATCGCCCGACTGATTGAACAGGCGGCCGACGAAGTGCTCGACGGCAGCCACGACGACCAATTCCCGCTGGTGGTCTGGCAGACCGGCAGCGGCACCCAGAGCAACATGAACGTTAACGAAGTGATCGCCGGGCGAGCCAATGAACTGGCCGGAAACCCTCGCGGCGGCAAAGCGCCGGTTCACCCGAACGATCATGTCAACCGCTCCCAGAGTTCCAACGACTGCTTCCCAACCGCCATGCACATCGCCACCGTTCAGGCCGTGCAGCACCATTTGTTGCCGGCGATCGGCGAATTGTCCGGCGGATTGGCCGAACTCTCGGCACGGCACATGAAACTGGTCAAGACCGGCCGTACCCACATGATGGACGCCACGCCGATTACGTTCGGCCAGGAGATTTCGGCGTTCATCGCACAACTGGATTACGCCGATCGGGCGATCCGCAGCGCCCTGCCGGCCGTCTGTGAACTGGCCCAAGGCGGCACGGCTGTGGGCACCGGGCTGAATTCGCCGCACGGTTTTGGCGAAGCCATCGCCGCCGAACTGGCCGCGCTCTCAGGCCTGCCGTTCGTCACCGCGCCGAACAAATTCGCCGCCCTCGCCGGCCATGAGCCGTTGACCACGTTGTCCGGCGCGCTGAAAACCCTCGCCGTGACCCTGATGAAAATCGCCAACGACCTGCGCTTGCTGGGTTCCGGCCCGCGAGCCGGTCTCGCTGAAGTAAAACTGCCAGCCAACGAGCCTGGCAGCTCGATTATGCCCGGCAAGGTCAACCCCACCCAATGTGAAGCCTTGTCGATGCTGGCGTGCCAAGTACTGGGCAACGACGTCGCCATCGGCTTCGCGGCAAGTCAGGGGCACTTGCAATTGAACGTGTTCAAACCGGTGATCATCCACAACCTGCTGCAATCGATCCGCCTGCTGGGCGATGGCTGCAGCAACTTCCAGCAGCATTGCATCGCCGGCCTGGAACCGGATGCGGCAAAAATGGCTGAACATCTGGAGCGTGGTTTGATGTTGGTGACCGCGCTGAACCCGCATATCGGCTATGACAAGTCCGCGGAAATTGCCAAGAAGGCGTATGCCGAAGGGCTGACATTGCGTGAAGCGGCGTTGCAGCTGGGGTATCTGACGGATGCCGAGTTTGAGGCGTGGGTGCGTCCGGAGAATATGTTGGAGGCGGGTGCCAAGGGCTGATATCTGCGGTGACTGATAGTCCGCCATCGCGAGCAGGCTCACTCCCACAGGGATTTGAAGTGCGACATGGATCTCTGTGGGAGCGAGCCTGCTCGCGATGAACGATGACGCGGTCTAACTGGCCGCTATTCGAACGCGGCGAGCTCTGAGACCTGCGATAAGCGATGGCCCCAACGCCACCAGTGCCGATCCCAGCACCACCAGCACCGCCCCGCCATACCCCAAACCATTGATCGTCTCGACATGCACATACTCCGGCCACATCCATGCTGCGAACGCCACCGCAACAAAGGTCACCAACGGTGTGATAGCCAAGGTCGCACTCACCCGCGAAGCCTCCCAATGCGCCAGCGCTTCAGCGAACGCGCCATAGGCAATCAAGGTATTCAAGCAGCACGCCAGCAATAGCCAACCTTGCAGCGGGTTCAGTTGCAGCGCTTCCAGCGGGTGCACCCACGGCGTCAGCAACAGCGCGCAAAACAGGTAGATCACCATCATGACCTGCAACGAATTCCACACCGTCAGCAGTTGTTTCTGCCCCAGCGCATAGAACGTCCAGACCGTTGACGCCGACAGCACCAGCAAAACGCCCGCGGTGTAATCCGTCAGGGACGTGAGCAATTCAGTCAGACGCTGATTGAAAAAAAGCCCAAAGCCAATGAGCAGCACCAGCAAGCCAATGCCCTGCCCCACGCTAAACCGCTCCTTGAATACAAACAGACTGGCGATCAGCAGCATGATCGGCCCCATTTGCACCACCAGTTGAGCGGTGCCGGGGCTGAGCAGGTTCAGGCCCATCAGGTACAGCACGTAGTTGCCCACCAGACCGAGCACCGCCATCACCACCAGCCAGCCACCGCGCGGGCCGAGGGCTTTTCGACTGGGCAGACGTTTGGTCGCCGCCAGGTAAATGAACAGGCACCCACCGGAAACCATCAGGCGAAACCAGGTCACTGTCACCGGGTCCATCACCAGCAGCACTTGTTTGAGTTTGATCGGCAGGATTCCCCACAGCAGCGCGGTCAACAGGGCCAGGAACAGACCGTAAACCCAGCGACCCGATGAAATGTGCATGCGAACCCCAAGACCAGAAAACCAGATCCGTCATTCTAGGCGCAGAGTCGTGCGGCACACAGGGACAGTTTGCCGTTGGCCGCGAATGAAACTGTACAGGTCGCAACGTTAAATGGGCACGGCGCGGGAAATTCAGGCGTATATCGAGCGGATGCAGCATGTGAGTGTGAACCGTTAAACCGAGGCGCCTGCATCGCGAGCAAGCTCGCTCCCACAGGGATCTGTTTACACAATAAATCTCCTGTGGGAGCGAGCTTGCTCGCGATAGCGGTTAATCACGCAACACAAATCTTTCGGATTTAATGCACCGCTTCAAACAACCCCGTAGCCCCCATCCCGCCCCCCACGCACATGGTGACGATGCCGTAACGCAGTGAGCGTCGCTGCAACTCACGAACAAGGTGCCCGACCTGACGCGAACCGGTCATGCCGAACGGATGGCCGATGGAGATCGAGCCGCCATTGACGTTGTATTTCCCGTTATCGATCCCCAGTCGGTTACGGCTGTACAGGCACTGGGAGGCGAATGCTTCGTTGAGTTCCCACAGGTCAATGTCGGCAATCTGCAAACCTTTGGCCTTGAGCAGTTTGGGCACTGAAAAAACCGGACCAATACCCATTTCATCCGGTGCACACCCGGCCACGGTAAAACCGCGGAAGAAGGCTTTCGGCTTCAGGCCCAGCGCCAGGGCTTTTTCCAGACTCATGACCAGGGTCATGGAGGCACCGTCGGAGAGTTGCGACGAGTTGCCAGCCGTGACCGAACCGTCTTCGGAAAACACCGGTTTCAAACCCGCCAGACTGTCCAGTGTCGTGTCCGGGCGATTGCAGTCATCGCGATCGACGATGCCGTCGAGGATTTTCACCTCTCCGGTCGCCTTGTCTTCAACCCGATACTTCACCGCCATCGGCACGATTTCATCGTCGAACAACCCGGCGGCTTGAGCCTGGGCGGTGCGTTGCTGGCTTTGCAGGGCGTACAGGTCTTGCTCTTCACGGCTGACGTTGTAACGACGAGCGACGATTTCGGCCGTCTGGCCCATTGGGAAGTAGATGCCCGGCACCTGCTCTTTGAGCAGCGGGTTGATCAGGTTATCGGTGTTGACGCTTTTCATCGTGAGGCTGATGGACTCGACGCCACCGGCGACGATGATGTCGCTGCACCCCGAAGCGATCTGGTTGGCAGCAATGGCGATCGCCTGCAAGCCCGACGAGCAGAAACGGTTCAGGGTCATGCCGGCAGTACCGATACCCAAACGCGACAACACCGCGACGTTGCGACCGATGTTGTAACCCTGGGCGCCTTCGTTGGAGCCGGCGCCGATTATGCAGTCTTCGACACTGGCCGGGTCAATGCCCGTGCGCCTCAACAAGGCATCGACACAATGTGCCGCCATGTCGTCAGGACGAGTTTGGTTGAACTTGCCGCGAAAGGACTTGGCCAGGCCGGTCCGCACACTGTCGACGATCACCACTTCACGCATGGCATACCTCATTGTTGTTGTCGGTTGAGAGTGGACCGAGCATAAGTCCACCCCATTACCCACAGCGACAATCATTCACCCCGCGTATGCGTAACCATCGGCTTACCGCTTGCCTTTCAGCTTTTTCTCATGCTTGTCGGACTTTTTGAACGCCTCTTCCAGCGCACGGTTGATGGTGCGCAAGACCTTGACGCGCGCCCAATGCTTGTCATTGGCCTCCACCAGGGTCCAGGGCGAAATCTCGGTGCTGGTGCGATCGACCATGTCACCGACGGCGGCGCGGTAGTTGTCCCATTTTTCACGATTGCGCCAATCATCTTCGGTGATCTTGAAGCGCTTGAAGGGGATCTGTTCGCGCGCCTCGAACCGTTCCAGTTGAGTCTGCTTGTCGATGGCCAGCCAAAATTTGACCACGATCACGCCGGCATCGGCGATCTGCTCTTCGAAGTCGTTGATTTCACCATAGGCACGTAACCAGTCAGCCGGACTGCAAAAGCCCTCGATGCGCTCTACCAGTACCCGGCCATACCAGGACCGGTCGAACACGGTAAATTTGCCCCGTGCCGGAATTTGCCGCCAGAAACGCCAAAGGTACGGGTGCGCCCGCTCGTCCTCGGTGGGCGCAGCGATCGGCACGATGCTGTATTGACGCGGGTCCAGCGCGGCAGCCACCCGGCGGATCGCCCCCCCCTTACCGGCCGCGTCGTTGCCTTCGAACACCGCCACCAAGGCATGTCGACGCATGCGCTTGTCGCGCATCAGCCCCGAAAAACGCGCCTGCTCAGTGATCAGTTGTTCCTCGTAATCGTCCTTGTCCAGATGCAAGGTCAGATCGAGGCTGTCCAGTAAGTTCATCTTATCGACGCTGCTGAGCAATGGCGCCGCGCTGACTTTGTCGGGGTGAATCCTGGGACGACTCAGGGCAGCTTGCAGGCCTTCAAGCAAAATCTTGCCCACCGCCAGGCTGCGATAACGCGGGTCCATTCCGGCGATCACATGCCATGGCGCATAGTCACGGCTGGTGCGGCGCAGAATGCGTTCGCCATATTTCACAAATTTGTCGTAGGTCTGGGACTGTTGCCAGTCCAGCGGACTGATGCGCCAGCTGTGCAGCGGGTCATCCGCCAAGGCTTTGAGGCGGGCCTTCATCTGCTTCTTGGAGAGGTGGAACCAGAACTTGAAGATCAGCGCGCCTTCATCGCACAGCATCTTCTCCAGTCGCTCGGCGGCGTTAATGCCCTGGTCGAGCCGAGGGTCCTTGAACTCACCATTGACCCGGCCTTGCAGCATCTGGCTGTACCAATTGCCAAAGAAAATCCCCATGCGGCCCTTGGCGGGCAGCATCCGCCAGTAGCGCCACGCCGGTGGCCGCGCCAGCTCTTCGTCGGTCTGCTGATCAAAGGTGCGGACCTCAATCAAGCGCGGGTCCATCCACTCGTTGAGCAATTTGACCGTTTCGCCCTTGCCGGCGCCTTCAATGCCGTTGATCAAAATGATCACCGGAAAACGTTTTTGTTGCTGAAGCTCGAACTGTGCTTCCAGCAATGCTTCACGCAAGGCCGGCACTTCGGCGTCATAGGTTTCTTTGTCGATGGCGTGACCGATTTCAGCAGATTCGAACATGGACGACTCCCTTCCCAGATTGAGCAAGACTAGCGGATTGGGCCGACAGTCAGCAGAGAAAATTCCCTGTTGTGTGGACCTGTAGGAGCGAGCCTGCTCGCGATGGATGTTAACGATAACGGGTATTTTCTGAATAACCGCGCCGCTCTTGAGTCCATCGCGAGCGAGCTCGCTCCTACAGGGGCAAGCCACGGATCAAGCGCCTCGCCAGCAATCGGCTAGAATGGCCGCCTTGCCGTTACCGAGCCTGCCATGAAACCTGTATTGCCCCACGCCCAGCTCGACTGGGACGACGAAGGACTCCCGCGCTCGCGGGTGTTCGACGATGTCTATTTTTCGGACAAGTCGGGCCTTGATGAAACCCGTTATGTATTCCTCGAACAGAACGCCTTGCGTGAACGCTTCGCCGCGTTACCGGCGGGCGGTCGATTGGTGATTGGCGAGACCGGCTTCGGCACCGGGTTAAATTTTCTGTGCGCCTGGCAACTATTCGAACAGCACGCGGTGGCCGGTGCGCGGTTGCATTTTGTCAGCGTCGAAAAATATCCGCTGAGTCTGCCCGACCTGCAACGAGCCCTGGCCTTGTGGCCTGAACTCACCCTGTTTGCCGATCAGCTTTTAGCCCAATACGTGGCGATCCATCAAGGTTTCCAGCGCCTGGTGCTGGATAACGGCCGAGTCACCCTGACCCTGCTCATCGGCGATGCGCTGGAACAGTTGCCGCAACTGGACGCGCAAATCGATGCCTGGTTTCTCGACGGTTTTGCCCCGGCGAAAAATCCCGACATGTGGACTGCCGAGCTGTTTGCCGAACTGGCCCGCCTGGCCGCGCCCGACGCAACCATCAGCACCTTCACCAGCACCGGTTGGGTGCGGCGCCTGCTGAACGCGGCGGGTTTCAAGATGAAGCGCACCCCTGGCATCGGCCACAAATGGGAAATCCTTCGGGGCGTGTTTCTCGGTTGGCCGCAAGACGCCGCAGCGCCAGCCGTGGCCAAACCGTGGTTCGCGCGCCCGACGCCGCTGGCCGGCGAACGTCATGCGCTGGTGATCGGCGCGGGTCTGGCGGGATGCGCCAGCGCGGCGAGCCTGGCGGCACGGGGTTGGCACGTGAGCCTGCTGGAACGGCACGACGCTCTGGCGCAGGAAGCCTCGGGCAATCCTCAGGGTGTGTTGTACCTCAAGCTTTCGGCGCATGGCACCGCACTTTCGCAACTGATCGTCAGTGGATTCGGTTACACCCGACGCTTGCTCGAACACCTGCAGCGTGGCGTCGACTGGGACAATTGCGGTGTGCTGCAACTGGCGTTCAATGCCAAGGAAGCGCAGCGTCAGGCGCAATTGGCGGCCGCGTTCGCTCCAGATCTGCTGCACTTGCTCGATCAACCCCAGGCCCAGCTGCAGGCTGGTATCGCCCTGGAACACGCAGGACTGTTCTTCCCGGAAGGTGGCTGGGTTCACCCGCCAGCGTTATGCCATTGGCAGGCGTCCTCAACCAATATTCAGTGGCTACCTCATCGTGAAGTGCTGGACTTGCGCAAGGTCGATAACCAGTGGCAGGCCTGGGACGGTGACGTTCTGCTGGCCTGTGCCCCGGTGGTGATTCTGGCCGGTGCCGCCGAGATCAAGCGTTTCGCGCAAAGCGCCGAGCTGCCCCTCAAACGTATCCGTGGTCAAATCACCCGACTGGCGCAAACCCCGGAAAGCCAAAGCCTGGCCACCGTTGTCTGCGCCGAAGGCTATGTCGCTCCGGCTCGCCTGGGTGAACACACCCTTGGGGCCAGCTTCGATTTCAAGAGTGATGAGCTGATTCCTACCGTCGCCGAACACCTCGGCAACCTGGCCCTGCTGGAGGAAATCTCTCCCGACCTGGCCACTCGACTGCACGTTCAGAAGCTGGACCCGCAACAACTTGAAGGACGCGCCGCCTTCCGTTGCACCAGCCCGGATTATTTGCCAATCGTCGGCCCGCTGGCCGAACACGAGGCCTTCGCCAACGCGTACGTCGCGCTGAGCAAAGACGCCCGCCAAGTCCCCGACATTCCTTGCCCGTGGCTTGAGGGTTTCTACATCAACAGCGGGCATGGCTCTCGCGGCCTGATCACCGCTCCACTGTCGGGAGAGTTGCTGGCGGCTTGGCTGGATAACGAACCATTGCCGCTGCCACGAACGGTCGCCGAGGCGTGTCATCCCAACCGTTTTGCCTTGCGCCAACTGGTCCGAGGAAAAGTCTGACGCCCAACTTATAACTTATCGTGTGCAGCCTGTTCCATCGCCTTCGCGAGCAGGCTCGCTCCCACATTCGACCGCATTTCTCCTGCAGGAACTCGGTCAACGGTGGGAGCGAGCCTGCTCGCGAAGGCGCCAGATCAGGCGCCCATTTTTCCCCAGGCTAGCCGCAATCCTTCATTCGCCGTAGCATCGCGCCATTGTTTAGCCGAGGTACCTATGCTGATTCCGCACGACCAACTTGAAGTCGACACCCTGACCCGCCTGATCGAGGATTTCGTGACCCGTGACGGCACAGACAACGGTGATGACACGCCGCTGGAAACCCGTGTATTGCGCGTGCGCCAGGCATTGACCAAGGGCCAGGCGCTGATTGTCTTTGATCCGGAAAGCGAGCAATGCCAGTTGATGCTCAAGCATGATGTGCCCAAGCACCTGTTTGACTGAGATGTTCAGCGACCTTTGGCTTTTTCCCGTTTGATCTGGATGCGCTCATAGACTTCAGCCCGGTGCACATTGACGTTGGGTGGCGCTTCTACGCCGAAGCGCACACTCCCGCCGTTGACGGCCACAATGCGCACCGTAATGTTGTCACCGATGGAAATCAATTCGCCCACAACGCGGCTGAGTACAAGCATGGCATTCGTCCTTCTGGGTTACCGGACCTTGAAGATGCCCGGCGCACCGCGAGGCTTCAATGCGAAGCAGGCAATTCAGTCCCGCCCTACAGCGCCCAGCGAATCACCCTTTCGGAAACGTCTGACAAACCGGTTAAATGTAGGACAAGTCCGTCAGGAAGCGGAGAGGCGCGGACCGAAAAGGATGACGCTGGCCCCGATCACACACAGCGCCACGCCGATCCAGTCCGAGCCCAGCGGGCGAATCCGCTCGACCACCGCCAGCCAGCCAATTGACGCAATGATGTAGATGCCGCCGTAGGCGGCGTAGGCGCGACCGGCGTAAGTTGCTTCGACACGGGTCAGCAGCAACGCGAACAAGGTCAGGCTGAGCAGCGCCGGCACGACCCACCAGGCGCTTTTGCCTTGGCGCAACCACATCCAGAAAGCAAAGCAGCCGGCGATTTCAAACAGCGCGGCGAGGAAAAACCACAGGTAATTGAGCATGCAAACGTCTCGCGAGGATGGCCGGTTGCGGCCACCCTAACGACGGTGTTGCGTGCGGGCAAGTTCAGCCTGCGGTTTGTTTGGCCTTGGCGCGCATTTTGTCGGCCATGAGCGTCATTTCGTTGTAGAGCAGTTGCGGATTTTTCTGTTTGATCGCCCAGGCCATGCGGCCCTGTTCGTGGGGCAGAATCATGAATTCCCCGGCGCCGACGTGTTGGTAGATGTAGTCGGCAATGTCAGCGGCAGTAATCGGCGAACTCTCGAGCAGTTTGCCGACCTGGGCTTTCATGGCGGGCGTCGGGCCACGGAAGGAGTCCAGCAGGTTGGTCTGGAAGAACGACGGGCACACCACGTGTACGCCGATTTCCTGCTGCGCCAGTTCGATCAGCAGGCTTTCGGACAATGCCACCACGCCCGCCTTGGCGACGTTGTAGTTACTCATGGCCGGGCCTTGCATCAGGGCTGCCATGGAGGCGATGTTAATGATTTTGCCTTTACTTTTTTCCAGCAGTGGCAGGAAAGCCTTGCAGCCCTTGACCACGCCCATCAGGTTAATCGCGATCTGCCAGTCCCAGTCTTCCAGGGACAGTTCATTGAAGAAACCGCCCGAGGCAACGCCGGCATTGTTGACGATCACATCGATGCCGCCGAGCTTCTCTTCGCAGGCCTGGGCGAAGGCGGTCAGTTGACTGTAGTCGCGCACATCGCAACGCTGGATAAAACCATCGCCGCCGGCTTCGCGAACCCGCTTCAAGGTTTCCTGCAGGCCAGGCTCGCTGACATCCGACAACGCCAACTGCCAGCCTTCACGGGCCCAGCGCAACGCTATTTCGCGACCTAAGCCCGAGCCCGCGCCAGTGATCATCATGCGATTTTGCATAGCAAACAGCCTTGTTGTTCGGGGGAAGATGCGCCGAGTGTAGCGAAGGATATTGCCCGACCCACGCTCCATCAGATTGCTGAATGGCTCGAGCAAACCGTGGGAGCGAGAGTGTCAACCAGAACGAACAAAAAACGAAATAAGCCTTTCTTCAAAAAAACATTAAAAAACTTGGAATTTTCTTTCGTTCGCACCAGTCGGATTTTGTAAGCAGCTCGAATTAATTGCATTCCAGCTGATAGTTAAAGGCTAGGTCATTCCAGAACACTTCCAACAAGGAAATAGACATGGGCACAATTCTTATCGTTATCCTGATCCTGTTGCTGGTCGGTGGTTTGCCAGTGTTCCCGCATTCCAGAAGTTGGGGTTATGGCCCGTCGGGTATCATCGGTGTGGTGTTGGTGGTGCTGTTGATCCTGCTGTTGCTTGGCAAGATATAAAGAATTAGCAGGTAAAAAAAAGAGGCCCTTTTGATGGGCCTCTTTTTTTATTGCGCCAACCTTAGTCCGGTTTGCCGTCAACTACACCGGCGGTGTTGTCGAGCAGGCTTTTGGTCGCTGTTTGCAAGAACGACTCAAGTTTCTGCTTGAGGACTGCTTCGTCGCCCGATGCCGGAATAACCTCACCTTTCGGATTGGCCCCCAGCTCGTACTGATACAGCTTGGGCGGCATATCTTTGGGCAGTACCAACACTCGGTTCGCGGTCAGCAATGCGACTGTCTGATCATTACCCGAAGGTTTGATTACGCCGAAACCCTTGTCGCCTTCCGGAAGATTCAGCAGATCACGACCCCAGCATTGATGCACCACGTCGCCACCTACGCGCCCCATGATGGTCGGCACGATGTCGATCTGCGTGCCTACCGTGTGGTCACGTTGACCGAATTTTTCCTGGATGCCCGGCGCGATCATCAGCATCGGTACGTTGAAGCGGCCCAGGTCCATTTCGGTGATTTGCTGTTCGTCACCAAAACCGTGGTCGCCAACGATCACGAACAAGGTTTCGTTGAAGTACGGCTCTTTACGCGCCTTCTCGAAGAACTGACCCAGCGCCCAGTCGGAGTATCGCATGGCGGTCAAATGTTCGTTGAGGGTGCCACGGTCAGTCACAGGCTCCACCGGTAATGGCGTAGGCATCGCGTATGGCGTGTGGTTGGAGAGGGTTTGCAGCAAGGCATAGAACGGTTTTTTGTCCTTGCCATCGCGTGCTTTCAATTCTTCCAGACCACGGTTGAACATGTCCTGGTCGGACACGCCCCACGTGGGATCGGAAAACACCGGGTTAACGTAGTCGTTACGACCAATGAAGTTGGTCATGCCCTGGTTGCTGAAGAAACCCGACTGGTTGTCCCACGCAAAATCGCCGTTGTAGACGTACACGTTGTCGTAGTCACGAGCGCTGAGCAGTTGCGGCAGGCCAGACAATTTATGGCTGCCTTCCGGGGTCTGCATCAGGTACTCGAAACCTGGCAGGTTAGGGAAGCAGGCCATTGTGGCGAACATGCCTTGGTGGGTATGGGTTCCGTTGGAGAAGAAACGGTCGAACAACAGGCCTTCTTTCGACAATTTGTCGAAGTATGGCGTGACGTTGCCCGGACGCCCCAGAGCGCCCACCGAGTGACCGGCGAAGCTTTCCATCAGGATCACGACGACATTCTTGATCGGCAGGGTCTTGTTGGCGTCAGGTGTGTAGTTACGGCGTACCGCAGCGATGTCGGCATCGACCAGCTTGTCGCCCGGGATCAGTAACATGTCACGCACGGTCTGCTCGGCCAACGGCTGATCCAACGTCGCTTTCCAGATGTTGCTGCGTTCGTCCGACATCCGGCTCTCGGCCGCGGCAATCAGTTGCAAGGTGCCATTGAGGCCCAACTGGTTGGCGAAGTTGGAGTCAGTGGTATAGACGTCACCCCAACGCAGCGGCGGGCCTTGACGCAGAGTGCCACGAGCGGCAACCACGCAGATCACCAGGCACACCATGAACACGGCAACGCGCGCATACCACGGAGCGA
The DNA here is from genome assembly GCF_056680375.1 of Pseudomonas sp. ASL7. Lineage (NCBI taxonomy): Bacteria > Pseudomonadati > Pseudomonadota > Gammaproteobacteria > Pseudomonadales > Pseudomonadaceae > Pseudomonas > Pseudomonas sp. ASL7. The sequence continues at coordinate 3,193,387 of NZ_CM155279.1, forward strand.
CCTGGCGCGTGCCGATGCTGCCGCCGCTGAATGGACCGCGAGGACGGGTGGCGCGGTCGGCGCCCTTGAACCCCAGCGTCAGAATAAAAGTGCCCACGGCCCAGGCCAGCAGGTAGCGAACCACCGGGAAACCGTACCAAAGCATGCTCATCACGGTTTTCGGGTCTTCCTTTACATACTGGAAGACCAGGCCGTTGAGGCGCTGGTGGAATTCACGGTAAAAATCCATCTCCATCAAGCCGAGGAACAGCGCAATGCTGGAGGTAACGGTCAGCCAGAAACGAAAGAAACCACGAGCCGCCATGGCCCGAGCGCTGAACAGCGCCAGCACCAGCGGAATGCTGAGATAGACCACAAGGCGCACGTCGAAACGCAGACCGTTGGCAAATGCCTCGAGAAAGGTCGAGGCGGGTGTATCGAGGATCATCGACCGGTTGTAGACCAGCAGCGCGACGCGCAGCAGGCTGAACATGACCATCATGACCAAGGCACACAGAAGCGTGTAGGCCAGGTGTGATTTGACGGTCGGTTGCAGCAGGCGGCTTGAAGCTCGATGCTGATTCAGGGCGTCCGGAATTGCCATGTCGTTTTTAGGACCCATTGGAAGTTGAAGTTTCAAAAATAAAGCTGCGCCCTGCCCTCTTTTGGCCATGACTCGGCCCCGTGGCTTGCGCGGTGAGTAAATGTTGCACGATCAACCGCAGCATTGCCATTGATTACTGCCGGGCATTGCTGACGCGGGCGGATTGTCTTGGAGGCTTTGTGAAAATTTCGTGCAACGTATAATTAGAAACAAATTAAAGCGCGGAAAGCAAAACGCCCCGAACAAGTCGGGGCATTTTATCAAAAGAACGACACGCTTACTTCTCGGCGCGCTCTCTCAGGGCTTTCAGGGTATTGAACGGCGCATCGACCACGAACTTGTTGGCCACCATCGACGGTATGCTGCCGCCCGGCTCGGTATGCACCTGATAGGTCACTTCAATCTGGTCGCCCTTGGGTACGAATTTCCAGAAGCCGTCGACCTTGGCGACCCGGACGAAACCTTTCTCTTCGGGAACGTACTTCGGTACGCCTTCGAGTTTGCGGGTCAGGCTGCCATCGGCGCTTTCGACGGTGGTGACATGCAGCACCGAATCACGCGGGGTGACCGGCCATGGGGTGTTGAACTGAGTGTACGTCCAGCTCTGATCGCCCTCATGCTTGAGCAGCTTCTGGGTCTTGCATTCGTGAATCCAGGCGCAGGCCCCCGGAACGTCTTCCTGCAACGCACGCAGTTTGGCCATGGTGGTTTTCATGACGGTGACGCCCCGGTAGGCCTTGTAGTCGGAGCCGGCGACTTCACTCAACGAAACCTTGATGCCGTCTTCGTCCTTGGCGGTTTTCCAGTCTTCAGCCTGAGCGACCGAAGTAGCCAGCACAACCGTCAAACCACATAGCACAGCCATACGATGCAGCGAACCCATAGTCTTATTCCTTGTTATTGAAGTTCCGTTCGTTGAACACATCACGCCGCCGTCATTTGCTCCCACCAACCAAGCAGCTTGATGGCTTCCTCACTGCTGCCTCCACACACCTCGACATCGGCTTCAAACGCCGAGCAAACCGCCGGGCGTTCCGGTTTTCCGAAAATACTGCACAGATTATCGACAGACAGTTGCAGGCAACGTTCTCCGGCCGCTTTGCCATTGGGCATTCCGGGAATCGGCGAACTGATGGAAGGGGCAATGCAACAGGCGCCACAGCCTTCACGGCATTTCATGACGACGAGCTCCTCGCGATGGGCGATGTGTTAAAGGACGTGGCACAGAGTAACCTTTAAAACAGTTGTTTAAAATTACCTGATACCGGGTTTTTTTGCTGAAACGGAGGTGACTGACCAGTCTCCGACAAAGTGTCTGGTTGGCGGGTCGTGGATGGACGGAAGGAATCAGTGCTTGAACTCAAATTCCAACGCGGCACCTTCGACCTCATGGCGCTCTACATTGCGCAGTTGCAACTGCATTTCGTTGCTGATCAGCCTTCCGTTGAGCTGATACGGCGAACTGCCGGCCTTGTCACCGAACATTTGCGGTAACACTGCATCGTGTCTGGGCAAAGGTACCGTACCGATCGGTTTCAACTCCTGGGCCATGTCCTTGGGCAGGCTCAAATCCAGATTGGGCGAAGGAAGTTGGGTTTTCACCACGTCGCTGGCCGGCATCGATTTGGAGGCAATCGGCGGGCGTTTCTTGACGGCTGCCGGTTTCTTTTTGACCGGCGCGGATTTTTTGGCGGGAGATGTTTTTTTCGGGGTGGAGCTTGCTGGCGGTTGTTCCTGAACGGAAGCCGCCATTACACCTTCGGCCTGGCAGGTTATCAACAGGCAGATCGACAGCCAGAGGGCAGGAAAAATCGGTTTCATGGACTCAACAGCGTTAACGGCAGAGGGCCATATGCTCGCTTGTTGCACGTCACAAGACAAGCGCGGACAGGAATAACCTGTCCGTTCTATCAAATGCCGCCGGCCGTCTCCTGGCAGAGCTGAGTGGCCAGCAGGCCAAGGGTCATCAAGGCTCGCTCGGCTTCACGGTTCCAGGGTATACCGCAGTTGAGCCGAATACAGTGATTGAACTGCTCGGTGTTACTGAAAATCAGCCCCGGGGCGATACTGATGCCTTGCTGCAAGGCCCGAACGTGCAGCTCCTGGGTGTTGACCCGCCCTGGCAGACTGACCCACAGAATAAAACCGCCGGTCGGTCGGGTCATCTGTGTTCCTTCCGGAAAATACTGCTGCACCGCCAGCTGAAAGGCGCTGAGATTCTTGCGGTATTCCTGCCGAATGTAGCGCAAGTGACGGTCGTAGCCGCCGTTCTCCAGATAAGCCGCGATGCCCATCTGCGTAACGCTGCAGGCGGAATGCGTACTGAAGGTTTGCAAGCGCTGGATCTCCTGCTGGTACTTGCCGGCAATCATCCAGCCGATCCGCACACCTGGCGACAGGGTTTTGGAGAAGCTCGAGCAATAGATCACCCTGTCCAGCCGATCGTAGGCCTTTAGCGATTTGGTGCGACCTTGTTCAAACATCAACTCGCCGTAGATATCGTCTTCGACAATCTGGATATCGAAATCCGAGGCCAGCCGCAGCAGTTGCTTCTGCCGTTCTTCGGGCATGGTGCCGCCCAAAGGATTGCTCAGACGAGTGGTCAGCACCAGCGCCTTGATCGACCACTGGTTAGCCGCCAACTGCAGAGCTTCAAGGCTCATGCCAGTGGCCGGATCGCTGGGAATCTCGATGACTTTGAGGCCCAATAAGTCTGCCAGTTGCAGCAGACCGTAATAGGTCGGCGATTCAGCGGCAATCAGGTCACCTGGCCGCGTCAGCACGCGCAACGACATCTGCAATGCATCGACACAGCCGTGGGTGATCACCACTTCCGACGGATCGACCACCACACCGGCATCGCGCATGCGAATCGCCACTTGTCGGCGCAACGGTTCAAAACCCGGGCTGAACATATAGCTGAACGCCCGAGGACTATGGAAACGGGTGACTTTAGCCAGTTGCTGATGCAGCGCCCGCACGGGCAGGTAATCGACGCTCGGCACTGCTGCGCCCAACGGGAACACGCCTTCGCGGCGGGACTCGACCAATACTTGCTGAATGATGCTGCTGCGAGTGACCAGACCCGGGCGCTCGACCCGGGCGATATCCGGCGTCGGCGCCGTCAGCGCTGGCGTCTGGTGCACGTAGTAACCCGACTGCGGGCGGGCACGGATCAGCCCCTGATCCTCGAGATTGGCGTAAGCCTGCAACACCGTGGCATGGCTGACATTGAGCTGCGAGCTCATCTTGCGCACCGAAGGCACGCGCTCCCCCGGTTGATAGACACCACGGCGGATGTCTTCGGCCAGTTGTTGAGCAATACGTTGGTAGAGCAAAAGATTGGTCATGACGCAGCACTCGATTTCACGGGCATTTTATTTTTGTATGAAACAATACCGGAACAGTTTAGAAGTGTACGGGGACAGTTGCCACAATAGTCGACCATACAGTGCGGTGTCAGCAAAATCTGTACTGTTTTTATGGATAGGGTGCGAGGTAATCGGCAGGCAAAAAAAACCCGGCGCTGACTGGCAGGCCGGGTTTTCCAGTAACGCAACCCTTAGCGGGCGGCGCCGAGCTGGCCTTTTTTGTCGGAGAACACAATTTCCACACGACGGTTCTGTGCACGACCCCGCTCGGAGGCATTTACGTCCACCGGATATTCGTCCCCGTAGCCTTCGACCTGAATGCGTTTTTCGTCGATGCCAAGGTCTATTAGTACATCCGCCACCGATTGCGCTCGGTCACGCGACAGCTTGAGATTGTCCTGTTTGCCGCCGGTGCTGTCGGTATAACCTTCGATACGCACCACACGTTTGGGGTTGAGCTGCAGGAACTGGACGATTTTCAATACCACTCGGTTGGCGGAGTTTTTCAATTCTGCTTCGCCGGTGTCGAACAGCACATCGCCCAGTGTCATCACCAAACCACGGTCGGTCTGAGTGGTGGCCAGCGCAACGATCTGTTCTTCAAGTAACTTGCCTTGCTGCTGCACGCTCAGCAGTTTGGATTCTCGCAGGGCCAGTTGCAGGCGCTGACGCTCTAGGTCGAGTTTGGCCGCACGCTCTTCGTTGAGCACCTGATTGGTGTGCTCCCGAGCGATTTCGCTGTAGCGTTGGCTCAGATAAGCGTAATGCAGCACGTCGGGCAACTGGACAGCCGATCCGCGCGGGCCAGGGATTCACCGGCGCGAATCACGTCCTTGGGTGCAATACGCAGCACATTGGCGTCTTCCTTGACCTTCTGGAAATCGGCACCGGCCTGCTGCAGCGCGGCCTCACTGTGCTGGCCGGCGCAACCGTAAAGACTGGCGAAACCGGCCAGGATCAAACCGCCGAGCACTTTGGATTTGAGGCTCATTGGGCATCTCCCAATTGCTTGCGCAGGCGAGTGATGCGGGTATTGAGCACGTTCAGCTGCTCCTCACTTTTGAGGGTCAGGACCTGGGCTTCGGCCAGACGCGCATCCAGTTCGGCCTGTTCGGCCCGCATGCGTGCGTGTTTGTAGGACTGATCGGCCATGTTGCCCTGGGCACGGGCGAATTTTTCTTCTGCCAGCTTCATCTCCGGCACGTCGTCGGCGTTGGCGCCCACGGCCTTGGCTTGTTCAAGTGCCTGTTCGGTCAATCGCATTTGTTCATTCGGCGCCGGATCGGCTGCACAACCCGCCAGAGCCAGAACGGCCAGGGCAGCGAAAAGAGGTCGAATACTCACTAAGAATCCCTACTGTTTTGGGGTACTGACGGGTTGTTGCTGCTGCGATCTCCAACGCTCGATGTTGCGTTGCAGGACGGCTTCCGTCAGTCCGGACGCTGGCAATTCTGTCATCTTTTTGGCCAGCTGTCCGCGCAACCATGGTTCGTTGCAGGCGGAGTTATGGGAAACCGCGAGGAACAGACCGGGTTTGTCGACCGGCTGCGAACGAGCAACCAGGTCGTTGGCCATGCTCAGTGCCTGCGCGGCCGCCATGCCCGAGTAGCGTCCGGCCAGCACATATTCCACCTCGCCCAACAGCAACTTCTGAAAGGCCTGGGTCAGATTTGGAGTGCGCACGAGGGTCAATTGCTGTTCGGCGAAGGTGCCGAATGCCGGGGTCATTCGAGACTTTTGCGACAATGCGCCGGAATGACCGTGAAGGTCCTGTGCTTCGTTGTAAACCAATGCCGAGTCTTTACGAGTCCAGACAAGGTAATCATTTTCCAGCAACGGCGGATGAATGTAATCCAGGGTTTCCAGCTCGCTGACCGTCAGTGGTGCATCGGCAAGCATGTCCATGCGCCCGCTGCGCACTTCGTCGAGGGCCTGGGAACGGCTGCCGGCATAAAGCAGCTCAACCTTTATGCCCAACTGCCCCGCTACTTGCTGTAACAGATCGGCACTGGCGCCGATCAGGTGCTTGGGGTTTTGCGGGTCTTGCCACAGATACGGGGGCGCATCCGGGCTGCCGGTCACCACGAGGCGTTCGCATTTTCCTGCTGCGATGGACAGGGCTGGCAACACCGTCAGCCCCAGCAACAACAACCAGCCACACACGCGGTGCAGATCCATGGCGACACTCTCCCACTCAAAACCGGTTAGACCCTGTAGGAGCGAGCTCGCGATGGACTTTAACGATGACGCGCACTCTGGATAAATGTGGCGCACTGAAGATCATCGCGAGCGAGCTCGCGCCTACAAAAGAAGAACAAAAAAAAGCCCGACCAAAAGGTCGGGCTCTTTATAAGTCAGGCCGCTGGATTAGACCAGCTTCTCGAACTCAGGGATGGCTTCGAACAGGTCCGCTACCAAGCCGTAATCGGCCACCTGGAAGATCGGCGCTTCTTCGTCCTTGTTGATCGCTACGATCACTTTGGAGTCTTTCATGCCGGCCAGGTGCTGGATCGCGCCGGAGATACCGACGGCGATGTACAGCTGTGGCGCAACGATCTTGCCGGTCTGACCGACCTGCATGTCGTTGGGTACGAAACCGGCGTCGACGGCGGCGCGGGAAGCACCGACGGCAGCGCCCAGCTTGTCGGCCAGGGCGTACAGGTGTTTGAAGTTGTCGCCGTTCTGCATGCCGCGGCCGCCGGAAACGACGATCTTGGCAGCGGTCAACTCCGGACGATCGGACTTGGCCAGCTCTTCGCCGACAAAGCTCGAAGTACCTGCGTTGTGAGCAGCAGCAACAGCTTCAACGGCAGCCGAACCACCTTCAGCAGCCACCGGGTCGAAACCGGTCGCACGCACGGTGATCACTTTCACGGAAGCGTTCGATTGCACGGTAGCGATGGCGTTACCGGCATAAATCGGACGCTTGAAGGTGTCAGCGCTTTCCACCGAGATGATCTCGGAGATCTGGTCAACGTCCAGTGCAGCGGCCACGCGCGGCAGGATGTTTTTGCCGTTGGAAGTAGCGGCAGCCAGGATGTGGCTGTAGCCCTTGCCCAACTCTGCAACCAGCGGCGCGACGTTTTCTGGCAGTTGGTGAGCGTAGGCGGCGTTGTCAGCCACCAGCACTTTAGCCACGCCAGCGATTTTCGCAGCGGCTTCAGCCACGGCGCCAACGCCCTGGCCTGCAACCAGAACGTGGATGTCACCACCGATTTTGGCGGCAGCCGCAACAGTGTTCAGTGTGGCCGGGGCCACTACTTTGTTGTCGTGTTCAGCAATAACCAAGATAGTCATTTAGATTACCTTCGCTTCGTTTTTCAGTTTCTCGACCAGTTCAGCCACCGACTTGACCTTGATACCCGCGCTGCGTGCCGCAGGCGCTTCGACTTTGACGGTCTTGTTGGTAGAGGCGGTGGAAACGCCCAAAGCGTCCGGAGTCAGCACTTCGAGAGGCTTCTTCTTGGCTTTCATGATGTTTGGCAGGGACGCATAGCGCGGCTCGTTCAAACGCAGGTCGGTGGTGACGATGGCCGGCAGTTTCAGGGAAACTGTCTGCGCGCCGCCGTCGACTTCGCGAGTCACGGCAACGCTGTCGCCGCTGATTTCGACTTTCGAAGCGAACGTGCCCTGACCGTAGCCGCTCAATGCAGCGAGCATCTGGCCGGTCTGGTTGTTGTCGCTGTCGATGGCTTGTTTGCCAAGGATCACCAGCTGAGGCTGTTCCTTGTCGACAACCGCTTTCAACAGTTTGGCAACGGCCAGGGAAGTCAGGTCTTCGGCGGATTCGACGAGGATGGCGCGGTCAGCACCCAGAGCCAGCGCGGTGCGCAGTTGCTCTTGAGCGGTAGACGGGCCGACGGAGACGACGACGATTTCAGTCGCAACGCCTTTCTCTTTCAGGCGCACGGCTTCTTCCACTGCGATTTCGCAGAACGGGTTCATCGACATCTTGACGTTGGCGAGGTCGACGCCGGAATTGTCCGCCTTGACGCGAACCTTGACGTTGTAATCCACAACGCGTTTGACAGCTACAAGAACCTTCATGGATTCCTCGTTACTCTCCGGTGAAAAGAAAGTCGCCTAGGCGAACCTGGCGGATGATGCTCATCGGCGCAAGGGCACCTCTAAAAACGCTGGCACAGGATCCGGTGAACGTGCTCACGACAGTGATGACCGTTCGTCAGCGATGACTGACGGGGCATTCATTATCGCGGCGTGTAAACTGCGAGGCCAAAGATCGCAACGCATTACCGGGTACTGCCATCGCCCTGTCTTTAGAGGTGCTCTTGAAACCTATAGTCAGCCTACGGCGAGCGCAAAACCGACCGTATCTTGACCGGAACGCCTATTCCGGTCAATACGGCAAAATGGCCGTTCGTAAGCCGCGTGACTTTGATTTATCTGGCCTGGAGCCGATTCAAACAAACGTTTGTATTGGACGCTGAGAGTGGTGTAGATATAATGCGCCACCCAAAGAGAAAGGTGGTTCATCGATTGTCCTCCCCCCCGCTCGCGCAGGGGTTCATGGATGCGACATCAAACCTCCAATTAGAAAAAAAACTGTTGAGCCTTGAGTAGGAGATAACCTGTGGAACGCGAATACATGGAATTCGACGTCGTCATCGTCGGTGCCGGCCCCGCTGGTCTTTCCGCTGCCTGCCGATTGAAGCAGAAGGCCGCCGAAGCCGGTAAGGAAATCAGCGTCTGCGTGGTCGAAAAAGGCTCCGAAGTCGGTGCTCACATCCTGTCCGGTGCCGTGTTCGAACCACGCGCCCTGAACGAATTGTTCCCGGACTGGAAAGAACTCGGCGCGCCGTTGAACACGCCAGTCACCCGCGATGACATCTTCGTGCTCAAGAACGCCGACAGCGCGCAGAAAATCCCTGACCTCTTTGTGCCCAAGACCATGCACAACGAAGGCAACTACATCATCTCCCTGGGCAACCTGTGCCGCTGGCTGGCCCAGCAGGCCGAGAACCTGGGTGTAGAAATCTACCCTGGCTTCGCCGCACAGGAAGCGTTGTTCGACGAGAACGGCGTAGTTCGCGGGATCATCACCGGCGACCTGGGTGTGGACCGCGAAGGCCATCCGAAAGAAGGCCTGTACACCCCGGGCATGGAACTGCGTGGCAAATATACGCTGTTCGCCGAAGGTTGCCGCGGCCACATCGGCAAGCAGCTGATCAAGCGCTTCAACCTCGACAGCGAGGCTGACGCCCAGCACTACGGTATCGGCCTCAAAGAAATTTGGGAAGTCGACCCGGCCAAGCATCAACCAGGCCTGGTGGTACACACCGCCGGTTGGCCGCTGGACATCATGGGCACCGAGAACACCGGTGGCTCCTTCCTCTATCACCTGGAAAACAACCAGGTGGTAGTGGGTCTGATCGTCGACCTGTCCTACAGCAACACTTACCTGTCGCCGTTCGACGAGTTCCAGCGCCTCAAGCATCACCCGGTACTCAAGCAGTACCTGGAAGGTGGCAAGCGCATCAGCTACGGCGCCCGCGCCATCAGCAAGGGCGGCCTGAACTCGCTGCCGAAAATGGTCTTCAAGGGCGGCGCGCTGATCGGTTGCGACCTCGGCACCCTGAACTTCGCCAAGATCAAAGGCAGCCACACCGCGATGAAGTCCGGCATGCTCGCCGCTGAATCGGTGGCTGATGCACTGTTCGCCGACCTGGACAGCACGCAAGAGCTGACCACCTACGTCGACGCGTTCAAGAAGAGCTGGCTCTACGACGAACTGTTCGCCAGCCGCAACTTCGGCCCGGCGATCCACAAATTCGGCGCTATCGTCGGTGGCGGTTTCAACTGGCTCGACCAGAACATCTTCGGCGGCAAACTGCCGTTTACCTTGCACGATACCAAGCCGGATTACGCTTGCCTCAAGCTCGCGGCCGACTGCAAGAAGATCGATTACCCGAAACCGGACGGCAAGCTCAGCTTCGATAAACTGAGCTCGGTATTCATCTCGGGGACTAACCACGAAGAAGAACAACCGTGCCACCTGAAGCTGACCGACCCAAGCATCCCGATCAGCAAAAACCTGCCGATGTACGATGAGCCTGCCCAGCGCTACTGCCCGGCCGGCGTGTACGAAGTGGTGACCAAGGAAGACGGCGAGAAGCGCTTCCAGATCAACGCCCAGAACTGCGTTCACTGCAAGACCTGCGACATCAAGGACCCTGCGCAGAACATCACCTGGGTGACCCCGGAAGGTTCTGGCGGGCCGACTTACCCGAACATGTAAGTCGAACGCCTGAACATCAAGGCTCCCGAAATGGGGGCCTTTTTGTTGCCTGCTATTTATGCCGCACCGCCCCCTCCTGTAGGAGCGAGCTTGCTCGCGATGGTGTGTCATTCAACGTTGATGTCGACTGACACTCCATCGCGAGCAAGCTCGCTCCTACAGGGGATCAAGGGTGTGTCAGGCAGCGCATTCGGCGCCAGGGTTATGCTGAAGATCTAAACCTTCGCGGCTTATACCTTCAAGCCAAGTTCCGCCGAGAGCCGGGCTGTTACCCCTTTGATCAGGGGAATCAGCTCGGCCATTTTTTCCAGTGGCATATAAGGCACGGTGCTGGCGATGCTGATGCCGGCAACGATGCGCTTGCTGGCATCACGAATGGGCGCCGCCACACAGCGGATCGACGGTTCGTTATCTTCCAGATCGAAGGCGTAACCACCCGCCACGTACTCGAGCATGCGCTGCTGGAACTGCTCCCAGGACTGCTCCGGGTGCTGCGGCCAGAATAGATTTTTCCCACCCGCTGGCAGGCTGACTTCGTACAACCGCTGCCACTCCTGCGACGTGTCATCGAGCATCAATGCCTTGCCGATCCCGGTGCGCGCCAACGGCATGCGATGACCGACCCGCGAACGCATTTCCGGGCCATTGCGCCCCGGATTCTTGTGCAGGTACAGCACTTCGTCGCCTTCACGGATCGCCAGATGAATGGTATCGCCGGTCAATGCCGACAACTCATCCAGGTAGGGCCCGGCAAGGGTCACCAGCGGCAACTCTTCGCGCGCCTGGAAACCCAGTTCGATCAGCTTCGGCCCCAACAAATAACCGACTTGCGGCACTACACGCAGATAACGCTCGTCCACCAGGCAACTGGCCAGACGATGCGTGGTGCTGCGCGTCGTGCCAATCAGCCGGGCGATTTCCTTGAGATCGCGGGCGCCACTGGCCACGGCCTGAACCACACCCAAACCACGAAGCAGTGTCTGGGTACCGGTCGGCGCGGCGTCCTTGGCGTTTTTTGGGGCGTTTTCCTGCATATCCAGCCTTTACCGTTGAGCGAGTGAACGGGCGGCATTATGGTCGCCCGACCGCTGCGACTACAACTTGACACGCTCGACCTTCCCGACCAACAGCACGTAGGAAAGTGCACCCATCAACGCCAGTGCCGCGATGTAGGTGATGGCGGGTGCAAACGAATCACCGGTGGCCAGGAAACCGATAACGATCGGTGTGGTAATGGCCGACAGATTGCCGATGAAATTGAATACCCCGCCGGTCAATCCGAGCAACCGTTCCGGGGCCAGCGTTGAAACCAGCGACCAGGTAATCGAGGCCAGTCCGTTGCCGAAGAACGCCAACGCGAGGAACGCAATCACCAACGGTGTCGACTCGACGAAGTTGGCGCCGATGATCGAGGTGGAAATCAGCAAGCCGCCAATGATCGGCAACTTGCGGGCAAAACCCACCGTTTAACCGCGACGGATCAAGAGGTCTGAAAAGAACCCGGAACAGAGCACCCCGACGAAGGCCGCGAGAAATGGCAGCGAGGCCAGCAAACCGGACTTGATGAAGTCCATCCCGCGATATTTCACCAGGTAGGTCGGGAACCATGTCAGAAAAAACCATAGCGTCGAATTGAGGCAAAACTGGCCGAGGTAAATACCCCACAGCTTGCGTTTGCTCAGAACAATCCCGAGGTCGGTCCAGATGTCTTCGATGTTGCGTGGGTCTTTGCCGATCAGGTAGTCGGACAATTCTTCGACGGCAGCCGCCACGGTGTGGGCGCGCCTTCGACCACGGGCTCGCCCCAACCGGTCACGCCCTCGTCGGTTTCAATCTTGAGGAAGCACCAGCGTGGCGGAACGATGAAGGTGGTCAATTGGGTAATTTTCATCTTTGTCTCTCTTATTAGGGGCAGCGCGCTCGGCGCCAAAATTCTTAACGCAGAGCCTTCCATGCAGCGACATACGCCTTGGCGTTCACGGCCACGTCTTGCGCAGTCATGCCCGGTTTGAACAACCCGGAACCCAGGCCGAAACCTTTGACACCCGCATCGATAAACACCTGCATGTTGTCCGGCGTGATCCCGCCGACAGGCACCAGCACGGTTCCTGTCGGCAACACCGCGAGCCAGGCTTTCACAACGGCCGGCCCCATCTGCTCGGCGGGAAACAGCTTCAGCACATCCGCGCCTTCGGCCAACGCGGCGAACGCCTCGGTCGGCGTCGCAACACCAGGTGACAGGAACAACCCTGCTGCCTTCGCGGCGCGCAACACCTTGGCATCGCTATGCGGCATGACAATCACCTGCCCACCCGCCACTTTCACCTGCTCGACCTGTTCCGGCGTCAACACCGTGCCCGCGCCGATCAGGCAATCGGCGGGCAAGGTACTGCGCAGGATGCGGATACTTTCGTACGGCTCAGGGGAATTGAGCGGCACTTCGATGACGCGAAATCCGGCGGCGTAAAGGACGTCGCCAATGGCGGCCGCTTCTTGCGGGCGCAGGCCGCGCAGGATCGCGATCAGACCGTTTTGCGCCAGTGCTTGCTTGAGCATGTCAGACCTCCAGTCAGGGTTAACGGGATGGGGTTTGTGTGATCAGTCCGGCGGCGACAGCCAACTGCCATAACCCGTGTTCGGTGGCTTGTTCGGCGAGCGTCACCCGAGCAAAGCCGCAGGCATCGAGGGCCCGGCTGTAGCGGGCGCAGAGTTGGGAGTTACCGATGAGGATGATCGAAGGCAGATGAACGCTGTTGCGCCGATGCCTCAAAACACTGGCCAGCGCCGACAGCTCATGACCGATCAGTAGACCGGACAGATAATCCACTTGAGCCGTGGCACTCAGTTCGCCGGTCAGCCCCAAACTGCGGGCACTGAACAGCGTCGACAGCGGACCGATCTCGCCGTCCGCGGACAACGCCACCTGCACGCCACGATCAAACGCTGTGCCATCAAACGAAGCTCCGCGCTGTTGGGTACGCCCCAGAATGCTGTGTTCACTGAGCACGGCGAACACTTCGCCGGTCATGAACGTATCGAAATGCACGATGCAGCCATCGGCCACTTCCACCCATTTCGAATGACTGCCCGGCAGCCCGATCAACAGATCAGCGCTCGCCCCGTACGGCAGATTCTGCAGCACGCCCAGTACCTGGGTTTCTTCGCCACGCATCACATTCGGCAGACGCGAACGCTGAATCACACCCGGCACGATATGCACATCGACCCCGCGCAGACTGCGAACGGTTTGTAAGGACGTTCCGAGGTTAGCGACGTTCGCCGGCGTGTCTCGGTAAGGCGCTTCGCGCCAGCCCTGCGCGCTGCCGACCATGCCACAGGCAATCACCGGCAAATCCGGTTGTGCGTCGAGCCAGTCACCGCAGGCCTCATCGAACGCCAGTTCAAAACCGTCAGCGCATTCCCCACCGGCGATGATTCGCGGCGTACGCGGCAACTGCATGATCCCCGACGACAGCGAACGCTGTTCGAGTACCTGGCCACCCGCGGCCAGTTTGTAAGCACGTAATGAGGTTGTCCCCCAATCGAGCGCGATCAATTGCGCCAGCATCGCTTCACCTGTTTTGTTGATGGGCAGTGAGTGAGCTGGACTATAAACCCGGAAGACGACAAATCTCAATATATAAATACAACTCCCATATATTGGGATTAAGTCAAAAAAAGATCGCAGCCTTCGACAGCTCCTACAGGTTCGTGTGCGCGATCCCATGTAGGAGCTGCCGAAGGCTGCGATCTTTTAAGGGTTCAATTACCCGCAGCAAACTCCCTTAACACTGCTCCATCCATCCGATACCGAACCCATTCTTCCTGAGGCTGCGCGCCGAGGGATTTATAGAAATCGATCGCCGGCTTGTTCCAGTCCAGCACGCTCCACTCAAAGCGTCCGCAATCATTGGCGCAGGCGATTTTTGCCAGGTGGCGCAGCAAGGTTTTACCGGCGCCGCCGCCGCGCTGTTCGGGGGTAATGTAAAGGTCTTCGAGGTACAGGCAGTTACTGCCCAGCCAGGTGGAATAGCTGAAGAAGAACACCGCAAAACCGATCGGCAGGCCATCGCGCAGGCAGATCAGGCCGTGGGCAGTGGCGCCTTCGCTGAACAGGCTGCGCTCGATGTCGGCGACGCTGGCAATGACTTCGTGGCGGGCACGTTCGTAATCGGCCAGTTCAGTGATGAACGCGAGGATTTGCGGTGCATCGCTGGGGGTCGCCGGGCGGATCTGGATGGTCATGGACGTGCCTTCGTCAAAAGTTGAAAACGCCATACTAAGACGGCGCTCGTCACATGGGAAATTATGGAGCATGTGTAGCAGCTGGCGAAGCCTGCGTCCGGCTGCGTGTAGGAGCGAGCTTGCTCGCGAAGATGGAACATCCAACACATTTTCTGTGGCTGAACGACCATCGCGAGCAAGCTCGCTCCTACACGCAGCCGGACGCAGGCTTCGCCAGCTGCTACAAGATGCTGCCACAAATGTTTTGAGCGCATTACTCCGCCCACCACTAACCCTGAAATCGATAACCTCAGACCTAACATCGGCGCCTTGCATGATAGATAGATGACACTCACCGTTATCGGGTCAAGGAACTGCGTCATGTCTACCGCACCACCGCAAGTCTCCAGCAGGTTATTCGGCCTGTTCTGTCTCGCCAGTTATTTGCTGTCACTGTCCTATGGCTCGACGTTTTTGCTGTCGCTGTTGATCGGCTCGCACGGGGGCAACGAACACGATGCCGGCAGCGTGATTTCGGCCGCGATGCTCAGTACGTTTGCGGCGGTGATTATCTCCGGGCACTTGTCCGATTGGCTCGGCGCAGCGCGCTCGATTGCCGTGTTTGGCGTGCTGCTGGTGGCCGCCAGCCTGGGCTTTGCACTGACACCGGGATTCGGCCCTGTGCTGCTGTTTTTCGGACTGCTGCTCGGGCTGGGTTGGGGCGTGTTCTACACTCTGGGGCCGATCATTGTGGCGAGCCTGGTAACGCCCGCTCAACGCGCCAAATACTTCGCGCTACTGTCGGGCAGCATGATGACCGGGATCGGCAGCGGACCATTGCTCGGCCGCGCGGCCAGTGCCTTCGGCTATCCGGTGACGGCAGCGTTTTACCTCGCAGCGCTGGCGAGCCTGATCGGCGTTTTGCTGTTTTGGCGACTGGATGCGCAGCTAAAAAAAGCGCCCTCGCCCACCGCCGTAGTCGCACGAATTTCCTGGCGCGCAACCGCACAGGTGCTGTCCTCCAGAGCGGTACTTCCCATCATCATGGTCGGCCTCGGCGGGTGCGTATTCGGTGGCCTGTCTAGCTTTCAAACCAGTTACGCGGCGACTCGCTCGCTCGACTACTCATTATTCTTTTTCGGCTTCATGGGCGCAGCGATCAGCAGCCGGCTGTTGATCGCCGGGTTCGTGGTCAAGCGCGATCCGCTGCGTGCGTCCTGTCTGCTGTCAGGACTGATGATGGGGTCGATTGTGCTGTTCGGTTTCGTCGTCGACGGCGGCTTGAGCTACGTACTGGCGGCGATGATGCTCGGCGTCGGATACGGGCTGACCTATTCAGTGATCAACGGCCTCGCGGCCAATGAAGCACCGCACGGCACCACCTCGCAATCCTTGCTGCTGTTCAGCCTGTCCTACTTTATCGGCGTGTTTGGCTTTCCATTGCTGGCCGGAAAAATCATCGTCGAACGGGGAATGGCGACGTTACTGCTCACGGTACTGGTGGTCGCCCTGCTGAACTGGCTGATCACCGTGGGCCGGCTGATCTGGCGCCGGGTCGCCAGTACCAATGCGTTGCAGCAGGCCTAGACCGTTCGTCGTTCATCAGGTACCAATCCAGATCGGGGGCGGACCAATATCAGGTAGGGACTCTATTAAATGGAGACGACACCATGATCACGTCCAGGTTGACCGCCCTCGCTCTCGCCACCTTGCTGTCCTCTACCGCCTTCGCCACTACCATGGCCTCCGGCACGGGCCCGACCGACCCGGTCGAAAAACCGAAAGCGCCCGCCATCCAGAGCGCACCGGGCATGAACACTGACGGTGCGGGCATCGACACCAGCCTGCCGCCGTCGACCGGCACTGATCCTCGTCTCCAGGGCAACGACATGGGCCGTCAAGGCGGCATGGACGTGCCGGACACCCAGACGCCCGATAACGCAGGCCCCGCCATCGGCTCGAAAACCACCACCAATGGTTCGGGTTCCGAAGGCGGTATCAGCCAGTAATCCGCCGACGCGAGCTGTACGCCAAACCTGTCCACATCCATGAAGAGGTAACCATGAACGTCGATAAAAACCTTGAGAAAGAAGTCCTGACCCGCCTGCTGCACGCCCACCCGAGTGGCCTGGGCAAGGAGGTCCTGGACAATTACCGGGGGGAGAAAGTCGTGGCCAGCACCCTCGCCACGCTGCAGGATCGTGGGTTGATTCAGCATGGCCATGTGATCTGCAACAAGGACGGCGAGCACTCGCTGCATATGCCGATCAAACTCAGTGCTGCGGGTGTTGAGGCAGCACGCAAGCTGAACCTGTAGAACCTGAAAAGCAAAACATCCCGAATGTAGGAGAAATCCCATGCCTCGTGGAAGCAAAGACAAATACACCGCCGAGCAGAAGCGCAAAGCCGAGCACATCGAAGAAAGCTACGAGCACAAAGGTGTCTCGAAGGATGAAGCAGAAGCACGCGCCTGGGCGACCGTGAACAAACAGTCGGGGGGCGGAGAACGCAGGGGGGGTTCCGGGCGCAAGAAACCGGCGAGCGCCAAATCTGAAGATCGCAAGGAGTCATCGCGGCGTGCGGTGGCCAGCCGTGAAGGTCACTCCCGTAACAGCAAGGCTTCGCGCGATATGCAAACCGTGGACAGCTTGAGGAAAGAAGCACGGGCGAAGAACATTCCGGGGCGGTCGGGGATGCGTAAGCAGGCGTTGATCGAGGCGTTGCGCAAGGCGGGTTAGCGGCCTAAATGATGGTGAGTTTGAGGACCTCATCGCGAGCAAGCTCGCTCCCACATTGGATCTATACCAGCAGCCGATACCGCGACCAACATAGATCAACTGTGGGAGCGAGCTTGCTCGCGATAGCGGTCGTTCAGGCGCCGAACGTCTTGCTGACCAACGCATCCACCTCAGCAACCCCAGGCGAAGTCGCCGGCCCCCATCGAGTGACCGCGAGTGCCGCCGCCGCATTTGCCCGCCGTGCCGCTTCAAGCGCCGACAACCCTTGCGCCAGCCCGGCCACAAACACCCCGGAATGCGCATCCCCCGCGCCGTTGCTGTCTACTGCCTCAACCTTGAAACCGGGCACCTGCTGACGGTCACCACGCTGGTTGATCCAACACCCTTGCGGGCCGTCGCGAACCACCATCAATACGTCGGCGGGTAGATACTCGGTCAATCGATCCAATGCCTGGGCAATGTTCAACGCCCCGGTGAAACGTAGCGCCTCAACACTGTTGCTGGTCCACAGATCAATGCGCCGCGCCAATGCCTGGATCAACGGTGCATCCGGCGAATCGACCAATGGACCTGGATCGAACACCACGTTGATTGCCTTCGGCAAACCGATTACCCACTCCACCAGCGCCTGAGCCTTGCCGCCATGCAGCAGGCTGTAACCGCTGACGTAAACGTAGTCGCCCGCCTCGGGTGGCACACTCGCCAAATCCTCGGCAGTCAACTCGCCTTCGGCGCCGATGCAGGAAATAAAGGTGCGTTCAGCCGATGCATCGGTCACTGCCACGCACACGCCCGTATCCCGCTCAGCACGGTGAGCGATGCCGATCCGAATGCCTTCAGCCTTCATGGCCTCGCGCGCCAGATCACCGAAACGACCGGAGCCATGACGACCGAGGTAAACCACCGGCAACCCATTACGCCGGGCGGCAGCCATTACATTGAAGCCGCCGCCGGCTTCAAAACTGGCGGACTGCGCCAGCACATCGCCGCCCGGCTGAGGCAGTTTATCCACGGCCATGACCAGGTCGATCATGACCTGGCCGGTGTGCAGCATCTTAGGCATGAGCGCTCTCGACCAATGCGCAGCGACGATCCTTGGCGCCGCCGAGTACACAATAAATCCCACCGGCCACCAGGAACGTCACGATCCAGCCGAGGCCGTTATGCCCCAGCCAGGAGTCGGACAGGAACCCGCGGAACCAGACGGTTTGTTCAGTGGTGCCGATGGTGGTGAAACTGAAGCCCAACACGATCGCCACTGCCCACGCCCCCAATGCGCGCCACTCAATGCCACCGTGATACCAATAAGCACTGCTCGGGCTGACGTCCAGCAGATCCGTGGGGCTGAAGTAATGACGGTGAATCAAGTCCACGACGAAGATCCCGACCCACGCCGTGATCGGTACTGCCAGCAAGGAAATGAAGGTAATGAACGGACCATAGAAACTGTCGGCGATCAGCATGAAGTAAATCGAACCGGCAAAGATGGCGACGATATCAACCACCACCGCGTAAACGCGCTTGACCTTCAGACCCAGGGTCAACGTGGTCAATCCGGCGGAGTACACCGACAGGTTGTTCGACAGCAGCAATCCACCGAAGGCGGTGATCAGGTACGGCACGGCCATCCAGGTCGGGAGCATGTCGCGGATCGCGATGATCGGGTCGGTGGCGGAGGCCAGGTCGTTATTACCCACCGACAGCAATCCGCCGAGGGTGATCAGCAACACCAGTGGAATTCCCGCCCCGAATGCCGCCGACGCCACCAGGCGCGCTGCTTTGACGCTGCGGTGCTGATAACGTGACATGTCCGCACCGGCGTTGGCCCAGCCAATCCCGGTGCCAGCTGCCATCGTGCCGACGCCGATGATCATGGCGCTCAACGGTGCGGGCGTGGCGTTGAACACCGCACTCCAGTCGATGGTGGCGCAGAGAAAACCGCCGACCAGAAGGTTCAGTGCGCCGAACACGTAAGTGGCCCACTTCTGGATGACCAGTAACGTCGCATGCCCGAGGCCGGACACCGACAAGGTCAGTAACACGAAAATTGCGATGAAGATCAGGGTCAATACCGGTGCGCTTTTGGCTTCCACCGGCGAGCCAAACAGGATCGAGCACAGCGACAGCAATACGAACGCTGCGGTGGTGGTGTTGACGGTTTCCCAACCCAGACGCGACATCAGCGAGACCAGGGTTGGCGCGATATTACCGCGAACGCCGAAGATCGCTCGCGACAGGGTCAGGCTCGGCGCGCGACCACGACGACCGGCGATGGAGATGATCCCGACCACTGCGAAAGAGCCGGCAGCGCCAAGTATCGCGACGATGATCGCCTGCCAGATTGCCAAGCCGCGAAACGCAACCAGCGTGGCGCCCAGCGGCAGGCCGAGGATGGAAATGTTGGCCGCGAACCAGACCCAGAACAGTTGCAGTGGATGACCGCTGCACTCGGCCTCCGGCACCGGTTCGATGCCACGGGTTTCCAATTGCCCGGCGGTCGATGAATTCATGTGATGCTCCTGTTGCCATTTTTGTGGTTGTGGGCAAGGGCGGAAGTTGACCTGTGTTTTCCTTTGCGGGTGAAAAATTCAAGTACGCGGCGCGCCATTCGCGAGCACGCTCGCTCCCACAGGAACAGCATGTACCGGACCTTGTGGGAGCGAGCCTGCTCGCGAAGGCGCCAGTGCTGTCAACGCAACGCTAAAAGCCCTTGTACCAACGGCTCCAGTTCCAGACCGTTAACGAGTTTGACCTTGTCGATCATCGCCACCGGCCAGCTCTCCAGACCCAGGCAGGCCCCGAGCATAGCGCCGAGAATCGCCGCGATGGTGTCAGTGTCGCCACCTAAACCCGCAGCCATGCACAGCGCTTCGAAGGCGTTCATTTCGCCGATGGCCACTTGTTGGGCCAAAGCAAACGAGACGACGACCGATTCCTGGGAGGCCACCGACGTGCCGATAACGTCATACATCAGGTCCGCCAGCAATGCCTTGTCGCTGTCGACGCTAACGGACCGCGCCCAACTGATGCGCGAGGCGATGCGTCCACCCGCGACCCAGTGTCCATGGTTTTCAGCTTGCTGAGCGATTTGCTGACCGAGGTTCAACGCCTCGCCCAGGTCCATACCGTTGATGCCGGCCGAGACCACCGCCGCCACCGCCGCCGCACTGGATATACCCAGCGTGGTGTTGTGAGTGACCTGGCAGGCCTGCACCACGGCGTTGATGAAGCGTTCAGGATGGGCGATATCCGTCGCTATCCCGACCGGCGTGATGCGCATTGCCGCACCATTGGTGGTGCCGTAGCGTCCCGCTTCTTCCGGCGAATGACCGGCGAGAATCAGCTCGATCGCGCGCTTGGTCGAAGGGCCGAGCAAGTCTTGCGAGCCCTTGGCCTGCATCCCGGCTTCCCATTCGATCAGCCGTTGGGCGAGTACTGCCGGCTCGATCCGGCCCTGGCCGTCGATCAGTAACTGTGCGACCAGAATCGCCTGTTCGGTGTCGTCGGTGATCGAGCCTTTGGGCATGTTGGCCGCAATGGGTTGGTCCGGGCCGGCATCTTCCAGACCGCTGATCTCACCGAAGCGCGCCTTGATTTCGGCGCGACTCAGCGATTGCGTCGGCATGCCCAGCGCATCCCCCAGCGCCAGTCCGTAGAACGCGCCGAGGGCACGATTGAGCGCCGTCATTGTGAAGTGCCAAATTGCAGGTGCAGTCGGAAGTGCACAGGGTCGAGCAAGCTTTCGACCTGCTCCATGAAGCGGTTTTTTCGGTCGTAGGTGGTGCGCAAGGCTTTGAGAAATACCGTGCCGACCGGGCGACCGAGCAACTCGGCGTCTTCGGCGTTCAAGGGTTCTGCGCCGATCCATTGATCGCCGCGCTCACCGATGTAGCCGTAGGCGGCCAGGGTAATGGTCAGGGAATTGTCGATCAGACCGACACGCGGCAGGCTTTCCAGACCTCCGGTGGCGGGCATCAACGAGCGTTCGAGAGAGACCAGCGTGCCGTCGTTGGAGCGGCGGCGACGGTCAAGGGTGATGAACTGATCCGTGCCACAACGCGACAGCAGGTCAGGACGGGTGACCGCCTCCAGCCGCAGCACTTCGGTATTGATCAGCGCCCCAGTGTCGGCCAGCGCCTGAGCCCAACCGTTGCGCTGATCGAGCACCACGCCGTCGAACGTGACGATGGAGCCGACACCACTTTGGGTCGCGATGTAGTGACGCCGTTTCAGTTCGGCCAGGGCTTCACGTAGCGTGCCTCGGCTGACTTTGAATTCTTGAGCCAATTGATGCTCGCCCGGCAACAGAAAGCCATCCTCCATGAGGCCGCTTTCGATGCGCCGGATGAGCTCGTCGACCACCCGTTGTTTCTTGTCAAATCGTACCTGTCTAATCATGTACAACGTGATAACCGAAACGGGATGGGGCGAGCAAGGGGTATTTAAGGGATGTGACCGAAGGGGCGGGATCAAAGCCCCCTCCTGTGAGAGCGAGCCTGCTCGCGAAGAGGCCATAACATTCAACATCAATATTGTCTGTCACATCGCCTACGCGAGCAGGCTCGCTCCTACATTAGATTTGTGATCAATTACGGCTCAAGACCGATGGGGAAAAATTCGCCACTGCTCCACACGCCAAGCCAGCTTTGCCCGTCGATTTCACGGGTCACGGCCAGCTCCACCAGCTGATAGAACACGTTGCGATGAATAAGGGCTTCGAGGTTGGTGCGCACATGCACATAAGGTGCAGGTTCTTGCGTCACTGGATCGATCACCACGCGAATGGGGTGTTCGACGCCTGCTTCAGCTGTCTCGTCAACATTAGTGGTAAAGCACAAGCGTTGAGCTTCACCCTCGCCTTCAACGTCCACTGCAATCGCGACAAAGGGCGCATCGTCGACCTTGATACCGACTTTCTCGACCGGAGTGATCAGGAAGTAATCATCGCCGTCGCGGCGAATGATGGTGGAGAACAGCTTGACCATCGGCTTGCGTCCGATTGGCGTCCCCAGGTAGTACCAGGTGCCATCGCGGGCGATGCGCATGTCGATATCGCCGCAGAAGTCAGGGTTCCACAAGTGGACCGGCGGCAAGCCTTTGGTTTTGGGGATTTGCCCCAACAAGTCGATGGCTTTTTCCGGACCGCTCATGTTGTTCTCCTTTGAGTTATTGGTCGCTGAGCCCCAGCAGGCTGCGTGCGTACTGCGCCAGCGGCGGGCCCATAAGGTCTTCGGGCTTGGTGTTGTAGAACGTCAGTAAACCGCCACGACCCTTGATACGCGCAGTATCAATCAAATACTGGGTGTTGGTCTCGATCAAACTGATCTGAATCACGCCGCTGTCGATCCCGAAACGGTCCACGGCCTCCTGATCCATCCATTCGTCAAAGGTACCGATACGATCGTCGGACTTGGCGAAACGGGTATACAACAGATAATGGGCACCGGCGGCACGGGCTTCAGCCATGGCCTGGTCGAGACCTTCCGGCACTCGGGCGCGACGCACCATCGGAAAATATTCGACAAAGCCTTCGAAGGCGACTTCAGCGATCACGTTAGGTCGCGGATAGATGACACTGCCCGGCGGAACGAAAGCACCCTGGGCGATGTAGACGAACGAGTCCGGCTGGATACGAAGATTGTTTATGCGGCGACTGTCGCTGTGATCCAGCAGCCCTACGTCGCTCATCTGGTAGCGAGTTTCTTCAGCCATATCGCTGACATTCATGCAGCCACCAAGCGCCAAAATGGCCAGCAGCAAAACCAGGCTACGCATCCTACCCTCCAGAGGCCGGTGACGGAAAACCGGCGAATGGCCAAGGAATGCAGCTTCCGCGCCAGCTCAGGAAACATCAGCACACTATAGAACGCTTTCGCGAGCAGGCTCGCTCCCACAGGTTTTGCGCCAACCTTGTGGGAGCGAGCCTGCTCGCGATGAGGCCGGTTTAGCCGCCAATGATCTTCATGATGGTTGCGCCACCAGAGAACGCCACTTCCTGCTTGTCGCCCAAGGCTTTCACCAGAAGTCGTTGCAAGGCCGGCAGCGCCTGATGACGAGGTTTGTCCAACAGATCGCCGACATAGTGACGGTTGCTCGATGACAGGCAGCCATGCAGCCAGCCCGTGGACGACAGACGCAGCCGCGAACAGGTTCGGCAGAACGGCACGCTCTCGTTGGCGATCACGCCGAAATGGCCTTGGCCCGGAATCTCGTAGCGCACGGCCGTCGCGTCTACCGGCGCATCGGCTTGAAGGTACTCATGGCGCTCGCCAATCAGGCTTAGCAATTGCTGAAGGCTGACGAATTGCTGGAGAAAGGCATTGGAGTCGCTGGCCAGATGGCCCATGCGCATCAACTCGATGAAACGAAGCTCGTAGCCACGCTCCAGACAGTAATCGAGCAGCGGCATCACCTGATCGAGGTTCTGTCCGCGCAACGGGACCATGTTGACCTTGATCTTCAACCCCGCAGCGCTGGCCTGGTCCATGCCGTCGAGCACGGTTGCCAAGTCACCGCCGCGAGCAATGCTACGGAACGCGCTGGCATCCAGGGTATCGAGGGAAACATTGATGCGACGAATGCCGGCATTCAGGAGCAGGGGCAGTTTTTTCGCCAGCAACTGACCATTGGTGGTCAGGCTGATGTCCTGCAGACCCATCTGCCCGACGGCGGTCATAAAGGCTTCGAGCTTGGGGCTGACCAGCGGCTCGCCACCCGTAATACGCAGGCGCTCAATGCCGGCGGCTTCGATCAAATACGCCACACCGCGCGCCATGGCTTCGGCCGACAACTCATCCTGCGCAGCCACCAGTCGCTTGCCGTTGGGCACACAGTAGGTGCAAGCGTAATTGCAGGCTGAGGTCAGACTGATTCGCAAATTGCGAAAACGCCTGCCTTGACGGTCAACGATCATGGATCACTCCGGCAATGGGAAATTCGAACCCGCAAAACTTGACTCACAAATCAAGTTTTAGCAAGTCCTAAGCCTGAGTATATTCCTGCGGTCCCGCGTCATATAGCGAAAACATTGTGCAATCAGGCAACTGAATGACTCAGCTGCTCGGGGTGTCGGTATCGCGCTTGCGCTTGTTGCCCATGCGCACACCGATATCCATCAGGAACTGGAAGAAGCCTTCCTGATCTTCCAGCACATTGCTCCAGAACGGCGAGTGATACAGCGCGACGGCGCCATGCACCAGCGCCCAGGATGCGCAGTAATGAAAGTAAGGCGGCACGTCTTCGAGCTTGCCTTCACTGATGCGACCCTTGATCAGCAGGGTCAGGCGTTCGAAGTTAGAGGCGCGAATCTTGTGCAATTCCTCGACCATCTCCGGCACCTGGTTGCCCTTGACCACCTTTTCTTCCAGGCGATCGAACAACCGATAGCGTTGCGGGTCGCGCATGCGGAATTCGAAGTAGGCCCGGGACAGCGCTTCCTTGTCCTTGTCGACATCGGCCGAATGCAACAGCTCATTCAGATCGCTCTCGTAATCGAGCATCAGGCGCAGGTAGATCTCCGCCTTGGATTTGAAGTGCTTGTAGATTGTGCCTTTGCCGATCCCGACGGCATCAGCAATCATCTCGACGGTGACACTGTCTTCACCTTGGTCGAGGAACAGCTTGAGCGCGGTATCGAGAATTTCTTGCTCGCGGCGACGAAACTCACGGACCTTACGAGGTTCTTTATGCATAAGAAAAGGTCTGTAGGGGTCAAAATTCGAAGCCGCGTATTATGCCTAACTTGCGCAAAAATGCACGGATCATCCGACCATATATGTGTTTCGTGATGAATTCCGACAGAGTTCTCAATCGATGAGAACGCTTCCGAAGCGGTCGTATTCCAAAATTGTTTAAAAATCGGGGCCGGTAAACTGGACTCGGCGCAATACTGATCAATACTTGAACTGTCGGCGGGACATCTCCCCCAAGTGTTACGCCGATATTGGTACCAACGGACGGCGTACCATTGTTTTACTCCTAATGGTCTTAACCCGGATTCACCCCCCAGAACCCGGGTTTTTTTTGCCTGCGATTTAACCTTTCACATGCGCCAACGGGAACAGCCGCTTAAAATTTTCAGTCGTCTGCTCGGCAAATCGCTCGTAGGACTCACCTCGCAACATTGCCAGAAATTCCGCTACGTCGCGTACGTACTGTGGCAGGTTCGGCTTTCCGCGATGCGGGATCGGTGCAAGGTAGGGCGAATCGGTCTCCACCAACAGGCGATCAGCGGGCACTTTGCTGGCGACATCGCGCAGAGCATCGGCATTGCGAAAAGTGACAATCCCCGACAGGGAAATGTAATACCCCATATCCAGCGCAGCCTTGGCCATTTCCCAGTCTTCAGTGAAGCAATGCAGCACACCCGCCTGCGGCAGCGCAGCTTCGCGCAGGAGGCTCAATGTGTCGGCGCGGGCGCCACGGGTGTGGATGATCACCGGCTTGCCTGTCTGCTGCGCCGCTTGCAGGTGCAGGCGAAACGAGGCCTGCTGCAACTCCGCCGCTTGCGGCTCGTAGTGATAATCCAGGCCGGTTTCACCAATCGCCACCACCCGCGGATGATTGAGCTCCTGCAACAGCCAATCCAGTGCCGGCGCGGCACCCGGTTGCACATCCAGTGGATGCACGCCAACCGAGCAGTCGACGTCGTCGTAACGTTCGGCCAGGGCTTTGACGTCGGCGGCATTATCGACGCTGACACCGATGCACAGAAAGTGACCTACCCCGCGCTGGCGCGCCGCATCAAGAGCGGCGTCCAGGGAACCGTCGTGGGCGGCGAGATCGAGGCGATCGAGGTGACAATGGGAATCTACGAGCATAAAAGGGCTGCAACTTACATCGTATGAGTGGGACGGTCGGACTTCATGGCTCCGGCCAGATGGGTTTCGATTCGACTGCGCGCTGTTGTCGCCTTCGTTGAACTGCCGTGACGCGGCCCCGGATTGACGACTTCATTCATGCTGAACTCCACTGCTGACGCTCAGAGTCTAAGCCCAGGCGGTCACTTCTGGGTAGGTAATCCCGCCCACTGCACCAACAGCGCCTCCAGCAACAGCACCCGATTCAGGTTGGCCTTGCTCATGACTTTCTGGCGCTGGGCGAGGATCCAGTCCTGAATAGCCAGAACTTTGTCCTGACTGGTTTTCTGCGCCAGGTATTGAATCACCTTGCGCATGTCCGCCAGCCCCAACCCTTCTTCATCCTGAGTCAGCTGATAGCGCAGGATCAGGCTCGACCAGTCGCAGAACCAGTCGAACAACAGCAACAACGGAATCGCATTCCAGCCTTCAGCCAATTGAGTCGGCGATTGCTGCTGCTTGAGCAACTTCTTCACGCCATCGACCACCAGCGCACGCTGTTCGCGCACACCCTGGGCCTGCAAATTGACCGCAGCCAGTGGCGAACCGGCAGCCAGGGTCAACAATTCGATGCGCTCTTCTTCCGAACAGTCCGGCAAAGCCTTTGCCAACCACGCAAGACTCATGGCCTCGCTGGGCAGTGGGCAAGCCTGCTGCACGCAACGGCTCTTGATGGTCGGCAACAGTCGACTGGTCTGGTGGCTGACCAACAGCAAAACAGTATCGCCGGAAGGCTCTTCAAGGCTTTTGAGCAAGGCGTTGGCGGCGTTGATGTTCATCGACTCGACCGGCTCGATCAGCACCACTTTACGGCCGCCCATTTGCGAGGTCTGGACCACAAAGCTGACCAGATCGCGAACCTGATCGACCTTGATCGCCTTATCGGCCTCTTCCGGTTCCAGAATGTAATTATCGGGATGACTGCCGGCCTTCAGCAACAGACAGGATTTGCATTCGCCGCAGGCGTCCTGAGCGGTCGGACGCTGGCACAGCAAACTGGCCATCAGTCGCTCGGCCAACGCTCGCTTGCCAATCCCGGCCGGGCCGTGCAGCAGATAGGCATGAGCATGTTGCTTGCGGCCCGCCAACTGCTGCCAGAGGCTGTCCTGCCACGGATAGGCTTCAGCCACGAGTCAAC
The DNA here is from genome assembly GCF_056680375.1 of Pseudomonas sp. ASL7. NCBI lineage: Bacteria > Pseudomonadati > Pseudomonadota > Gammaproteobacteria > Pseudomonadales > Pseudomonadaceae > Pseudomonas > Pseudomonas sp. ASL7. The sequence goes on from NZ_CM155279.1 coordinate 3,220,555, forward strand.
TCCAGCAGACGCGGCAGCAAGGCATCCAGAGACTGCTGAACCTGCGCCAGCGATTGGGCGGCGTCGACCAGGACATAACGCGCAGGATCCGCTTCAGCGCGCTTGAGGAAGGCACTACGCACGGCATCGAAAAAGGTTCGTCCTTCGAGTTCGAAGCGGTCCAGCCGTCCGCGAGCACTCGCCCGGGCCAGCCCCACTTCCACCGGCAGGTCAAAGATCAACGTCAGGCCCGGGCGCAGATCGCCCTGGACGAATGTTTCCAGCGCCGCGATGCGCTCCAGCGACAAACCGCGGCCGCCGCCCTGATAGGCATAAGTCGAATCGGTAAAACGATCACACAACACCACCGCGCCACGTGCCAGTGCCGGGCGAATCACCTCGGCCAGATGCTGGGCTCGCGCGGCAAACACCAATAGCAACTCCGTGTCCGGATTCATGACTTCGTCGACCGGCGCCAACAGCACCTCGCGGATCCGCTCGGCCAACGGTGTACCACCCGGCTCGCGGGTCAGCACCACCTCGATACCGGCGGCGCGCAGGCGCTCGGCCAGGTACTCGCGGTTGGTGCTCTTGCCTGCGCCTTCCGGGCCTTCCAGGGTAATAAACAAGCCAGTCACAGGCAGTCCTTAGTCAGAGTCATTGCGGGCTTTGCGGCGCTGCCGCATCCGGTTCGGGCACGGGCGCAGGTGCAGGTGCAGGCACGGGTTCTTTCGGCACTACAGGTGGCAGTTCTTCGGGCGCAATGTCAGGCGAAGCCGCAGGAATCGATTCCTGAGCTTCCTGAGTTTCCTGAGCGCCCGGCGCCTCTGGCGCAGTCGCAGGCGCCGGACTGGAACGGTAATCGGCGCGACGCTTGAGCTGGAACTCACGCACGGCATTATTGTGTGCCTCCAGATCATCGGAGAACACGTGGCTGCCATCACCGCGAGCGACAAAGTAGAGGCTGTTGCCGGCGACCGGATTCAGCGCCGCATGAATGGCTTCACGGCCGACCATAGCAATCGGCGTCGGTGGCAAACCAGAAATCATGTAGGTGTTGTAAGGCGTCGCTTCCTTGAGGTGAGCACGGGTCAACTTGCCACTGTAGCGGTCACCGAGGCCATAGATCACCGTCGGATCGGTCTGCAGCAACATGCCAATCGCCATGCGCCGCACAAAGACACCAGCGATTTGTCCGCGCTCTTGTGGCACACCGGTTTCCTTTTCCACCAGCGACGCCATGATCAACGCTTGATACGGTTCAGTGTACGGCGCATCAGCGGCGCGCTGATCCCATTCCTTGGCAAGGACCTCGTCGAGGCGGTCGTAAGCTTTTTTCAGCAGATCGACGTCTGTCATGCCACGCACGAAGCGGTAGGTATCCGGGAAGAATCGCCCTTCCGGAAAGACTCCGGTGTGGCCCAGTTTGTCCATCACTTCGCTATCGCTCAAGCCGGTCAGCGTTTGCTCAAGCTTTTCATCCTTGGCCAGCGCGGCGCGCACCTGATGGAAATTCCAGCCCTCGACCAGGGTCAGGCTGTACTGAACCATTTCCCCACGCTTCCACAAGTCGATCAGGCTCTCGACGGTCATGCCGGGCTGCATGCGGTACTCGCCACTGTGCAACGGCTGCCTGCTCAGATTGAAGCGCCAATACACACGCAGCCAAAAAGCGTCCTTGATGACGCCTTTGGCTTCGAGTCGATAGAAGGTGCGGGTGGGTGTCGTGCCTTTGGGCACATCCAGCAGTTCTTCCTGGGTGATGTTCAGCGGCTGTTCCAGCGCTGAATGGATCTTCCAGGCGGAAGCGCCCAAGCACAGCCCCGCCAGGACCAATCCGGTTTCCAGCAGCAGCAAGAATTTACGTCTCACGTATCAAGCATCCAGTAGCGCGCGGGCAATGATTTGGAGTTTACGGGTGAGCGGCCCAACCGGCCAGCTCAGTGCTGCATACGCGCGCACAGGCCAGACGCCATACACGCTGTTGCAGACAAAGACTTCATCAGCCCATTGCAGCTGTTCGAGGGTGATGTCGGTAATTTGCGTGGCAATCCCCAAGGACTCGGCTTGGAACAATAATTCAGCACGCATCACGCCCGCCACACCGCAGCGTTTGAGATCGGCGGTGATCAACACACCATCGCGCACCAGGAACAGATTACTGAACACACCTTCGATCACGCGCCCGGCCTGATCGAGCATCAAGCCTTCGGCGTGCTCGGTGTCTTGCCATTCGGAACGGGCAATCACTTGCTCAAGCCGATTGAGGTGCTTGAGGCCGGCCAGTAGTGGTTGCCTGGAAAGTCGTGTCGCACACGGAAACAGACGAACGCCCTGCTCCGCGTGAATAACAGGATAAGCGGCAGGAGGATTGCCCTGCAGAATGCGGCGCGCTTGCGCCGAGGGATCGGGCGCGTAACCGCGCAGGCTGTCGCCGCGCGTGACGATGAGCTTGAGCACACCCTCACCCAACGCAACGGCATAGGCCTGCAGTTCACTGCGGATCAACTCGTGATCGGCAGTGATAGCCAGCCGCGAGCAGCCATCTGCCAGACGCGACAGATGCCGGTCCAGCAATAGCGGCTGCCCGCCACGCACGGCAATGGTCTCGAACAGACCGTCGCCATAAGCCAGGCCGCGATCTTTCAGCGACAAAGCGTCAGCCGGCTGACCGTCGACCCAGCTGTCCATCAGTCAGCGAACCGACGGAACACCAGCGAGCCGTTGGTGCCACCAAAACCGAAGGAGTTGGACAGCACCACATCGATATCCATGTTGCGCGCAGTGTGCGGCACGAAATCGAGATCGCAGCCTTCGTCCGGCTCATCGAGGTTAATGGTCGGTGGCGCCACCTGGCTGTTGATCGCCAGCACACTGAAGATCGCTTCGACCGCGCCCGCCGCACCTAACAGGTGGCCGGTCATGGATTTGGTCGAACTGACCGCCAGTTTGTAAGCGTGATCACCGAATACCGACTTGATTGCACAGGCTTCCGCAAGATCGCCGGCCGACGTCGAAGTGCCGTGGGCGTTGACGTACTGAACCTGATCACCATTGATCTTCGCATCGCGCAGGGCATTGGTGATGCAGCGTGCAGCACCGGCGCCATCGGCGGGCGGCGACGTCATGTGGTAGGCGTCGCCACTGGTGCCGAAGCCGATCAGCTCCGCGTAGATGGTCGCGCCGCGAGCCTTGGCGTGCTCCAGCTCTTCAAGAACCAGTGCGCCGGAACCATCGGACAACACAAAGCCATCACGGCCCTTGTCCCAGGGACGGCTGGCGCGGGTTGGCTCGTCGTTACGGGTCGACAGTGCGCGGGAGGCACCGAAGCCGCCCATGCCGAGGCCGCACGCGGCCATCTCGGCACCGCCGGCAATCATCACGTCGGCTTCGTCGTACATGATGTTGCGCGCCGCCATGCCAATGCAGTGCGTACCGGTGGTACACGCGGTGGCGATGGCGTAGTTAGGTCCCTGTACACCCAAGTGGATGGACAGAAAACCGGAAATCATATTGATGATCGAGCCAGGCACGAAAAACGGAGAAATCCGTCGTGGGCCGGAATCATGCAGGGTGCGGCTGGTTTCTTCGATATTGGTCAATCCGCCAATACCCGAACCTATGGCCACGCCGATGCGCTCACGGTTGGCGTCGGTGACTTCCAGACCGGAGTTACGCACCGCTTGAAAACCTGCGGCCAGACCGTACTGAATGAACAGGTCAAGCTTGCGAGCTTCCTTGAGCGACAGGTATTCCTCGACATTGAAGCCCTTTACCGAGCCGCCAAAACGGGTGGAATAGGCAGAAAGGTCGGTGTGTTCGATCAGACCAATGCCACTGCGGCCAGCCAGAATGCCCTGCCAACTGCTCGGCACATCCGTGCCCAGTGGCGACAACATACCCATACCGGTGACTACGACGCGTCTACGCGACACAGCACTCTCCTTTTTCAAATGACGACTTTGCATCAGGCCTAAAGAAAAAACCGCACGCCGTGATGGCAGTGCGGTTTTTCCATGACAGCAAGCAACGATTACAAGCTATTAAGCCTGGTGGTTAGTAACGTAATCGATTGCGGCTTGTACAGTAGTGATCTTCTCAGCTTCTTCGTCAGGGATTTCGGTCTCGAATTCCTCTTCCAGAGCCATCACCAGCTCAACGGTGTCAAGGGAGTCGGCACCCAGGTCTTCAACGAAGGAAGCAGTGTTGACCACTTCTTCTTCTTTAACGCCCAGTTGCTCAGCAACGATTTTCTTGACGCGCTCTTCGATGGTGCTCATACCTTGTTTTCACTCCTAATGGACAAATTCAGGCAGCTGGCCAGTGGGTAAGTGTATAGAAAGCCTTTTCAGTTTTTCAACTGAAAGCTTCACTCCTCAAACCCCGTAGCCCCCTGCCTATAAATAGATTGCAGCTTTATAACGGATTTTAGACAGCTCGTATGACATTTTTTTGAAGCAATCCGTCACATTTAACTCATGTACATCCCGCCGTTCACCGGGATTGTAGCCCCAGTAACGTAAGCCGCACCGTCGGATGCAAGAAAAGCGACCACAGATGCGATCTCTTGTGCTTGCCCCAGACGGCCCAGCGGAATTTGCGCCTGCAAGGCTTCACGCTGTGCTTCGGGCAGTTCACGGGTCATATCGGTGTCGATGAACCCTGGGGCCACCGAGTTTACCGTAATCGAACGCGAACCGACTTCACGCGCCAGTGCACGACTGAAACCTTCCAGACCGGCCTTGGCGGCAGCGTAGTTTACTTGGCCTGCGTTGCCCATGGCACCCACAACCGAGCCAATACTGATAATTCGTCCCCAACGGGCTTTGGTCATACCGCGCAAAACGCCCTTTGACAGGCGGAACAGACTGTTCAGGTTGGTATCGACAACGTCATGCCACTCGTCGTCTTTCATGCGCATCATCAAGTTATCGCGGGTGATACCGGCATTGTTGACCAGGATCGCCGGCGCACCGAACTGCTCCTGAATGCTCACCAGAACGGTCGCCACGGACTCGTCGCTGGTGACATTGAGTTCCAGGCCAGTGCCTTGAATACCGTTTTCTTTCAGGGTAGCGGCGATGCGCTCGGCACCCGAGGCGGACGTCGCAGTGCCGATGACGATGGCACCCTGACGACCCAGTTCCAGGGCGATAGCCTGGCCGATACCGCGGCTCGCACCGGTGACCAGTGCAACTTTACCTTGCAGACTCATGCAAGCTTCTCCTGATTCAGACCAGCACTGCACGGGCGGCAGCGAACGCGTCTGGGGTATTGAGGTTAGATGTCGACACGCCTTCGGCGCAACGCTTGTTCAGACCGGCCAGCACTTTGCCCGGGCCGCACTCTACCAATTGGGTCGCGCCCTTGGCGGCCAGCGCCTGGACCGACTCAACCCAGCGCACAGGCTTGTAGAGCTGCTCAAGCAGATCGCGCTTGAGGGTTTCCAGATCGGCCGGCACGTTGGCGCTAACGTTTTGTACCACAGGAATCTGCGGAATTTGCCAGTCAATCGCAGCAATCGATTCGGCGAAACGCTCAGCCGCCGGACGCATCAGTTCGCAATGGGACGGCACACTGACCGGCAATGGCATGGCGCGTTTGGCACCACGCGCCTTGCAGCCTTCAATGGCGCGCTCGACCGCAGCCTTGGCACCGGCGATGACCACTTGGCCAGGGGAGTTGAAGTTGACGGCGCTGACTACTTCGCCTTGCGCCGCTTCGGCGCAGGCCGCCAGCACGTCGGCATCGTCCAGCCCGAGGATAGCGGCCATGCCGCCCTGCCCGGCCGGAACGGCTTCTTGCATCAGCTGACCGCGACGCTCAACCAGCTTCACTGCGTCGCCCAGACTCAGGCTGCCCGCCGCGACAAGGGCGCTGTATTCGCCCAGGCTGTGACCGGCAACGTAAGCCGGACGCGCACCGCCTTCGGCCAGCCACAGACGCCACAAAGCGATCGAAGCGGTCAGAATGGCCGGCTGGGTTTTATCAGTTTGATTGAGTTGCTCTTCCGGCCCTTGCTGGGTCAGTGCCCACAGGTCGTAACCCAGAGCATCGGAAGCTTCTTTGAATGTTTCGAGGACAACCGGATGTTGCGCGCCCAACTCGGCCAGCATGCCGAGGGACTGCGAACCCTGTCCTGGAAAGACGAATGCGAGGGAAGCAGACATGTAACAAGCCCCTAATGATCTTGTCGTCGGAGAATTGACGTCCCGCCTGAGGGACGCAAGAAACTGACAGTTGGATGGCCAATTGAATTGAGCGGTCACATTTAAGCATTGTCCGACGAAAACGCCTAAAGCAACAAATCCTCCAGACGACCGTGAATCCGTTCCGGCAGGTTTTCCTGTATCTCGATCAACGCTCGCGAGATCGCACTCTGAAACCCTTGAACCCCCGCTGAACCATGGCTTTTCACCACAATCCCCTGCAACCCAAGGAAACTTGCGCCGTTGTGCCGCGCAGGCGCCAGATCGGCTTGCAGACGCTTCATCAGCGGTAACGCCAGCGCGCCGACCATTCGCGACGCTACACTTTTCTTGAACAACGCTTCTATGCGCCCGGCAATCATGGTCGCCAGGCCTTCGCTGGACTTGAGCAGAATATTGCCAACAAAACCGTCACACACCACCACATCTGCCTCGCCACGGTACAGACCGTCACCTTCGACAAAACCGATGTAGTTGATGCCACGGGCAGCCTGCAACAACGTGGCCGCCAGCTTGACCTGCTGATTGCCCTTGATGTCTTCGGTGCCGATGTTCAGCAGCGCCACGCGCGGACGCACGATGCCGAGGGTTTCTGCCGCCACCGAGCCCATCACCGCAAATTGCAACAAATGCTCGGCACTGCAATCGACGTTGGCGCCCAGATCAAGTAATTGGCAGTAGCCCTTCTGCGTCGGAATCGCCGCCACCATCGCCGGCCTGTCAATGCCCGGCAAGGTCTTGAGCACAAACCGCGACAGCGCCATCAATGCACCGGTATTGCCGGCACTGACGCAGGCCTGGACTTTGCCATCACGCAGCAACTCAAGCGCCACGCGCATCGACGAATCAGGCTTGCCACGCAAGGCCTGGGCAGGCTTTTCGTCCATGGTGATCACTTCGGACGCCGGCGTAATCGACAGGCGCGAGCGATCCACAGCCGATTGGCCGCTGAGCAATTCTTCAAGAAGAGAGGGTTGACCGACGAGGGTCAGGTGCAGCGAGGGTGTAGCAGACAGACAAGCAAGGCTGGCCTGAACAATGCTGCGGGGACCGAAGTCCCCGCCCATTGCGTCAATCGCGATGACTTGAGCAGACAAGTGATTACTCGTCAGCGCCCTTGTCGATCACTTTACGGCCACGGTATACGCCTTCTGGCGATACGTGGTGACGCAGGTGAATTTCACCGGTGGTTTTTTCTACAGACAGAGTGCTTGCCGTCAGGGCGTCGTGCGAACGACGCATGTCACGGGCAGAGCGGGATTTTTTGTTCTGCTGAACAGCCATAATTGATTAACTCCTAAACGTTTGGGTCACGCTTTAACTGCGCCAATACACTGAACGGGTTGGACCGCGTTACCTCGTCCTCGCTCGGTTCGGGCTCATCGAGACCCGCCGGCTGCTGGCATTCTTCCGGATGATGAGCAGGCACAATGGGCAAGGCGAGCAGAAGCTCCTCCTCGATCAGTGACTGCAGATCCAAAGGATCTTCGCCCAGTTCCAGCACGTCATAACCTTTCGGCAACGACTGGGTATTCGCACCCTCCTTCACCACAGCATAACTGCATTCGCTGTGGATCGGCAGGGTGACCAGCTCAAGACAACGCTGGCAAACCATTTTGACCTCGGTGTCGATAAAACTGTGGATTACCACAGACTTACGTTCATCTCGTTCAAAAACGAATTTAGCCTGCACCGTACCGACAGTATCGGAAAGCGGGTCGCAGAGTCTCTCCAAATCGGCCAGCAGCAGTTCACCTTGAAGGGTGGTGCCACGATCAGCCAATTTGCGCGGGTCAACGTGAGGTGGAATCGGGTCATTCAACATAGGCGCAGCATTATAGGGATGCCCCCAGCCATGTCAAAGGAAATTCAGCCCTGTCCGTCACTTGGAAGCCTCGCTAGAATTCGCGCCTGCCTTTTGGAGATGCACATGCTGCCTTTATTACTCGCTTCAAGCTCGGTCTATCGCCGGGAATTGCTGGCCCGCCTGCAGCTGCCGTTCACGTGCAGCTCGCCGGATATCGACGAAAGCCATCGCCCGGACGAACCAGCCATCGAGCTGGTAAAGCGCCTCGCCGAAGAAAAAGCACGCGCACTCGCCGGCACACATTCCGCTCATCTTATCATCGGCTCCGACCAGGTCGCGGTACTCGGCGAGCAGATTCTCGGCAAACCCCACACCTTCGAAAAGGCCCGAGAACAATTGCTGGCGTCCAGCGGCGCCAGCGTGACCTTCCTGACCGGCCTGGCGCTGCTCAACAGCCAGACCGGACACTGCCAGGTCGACTGTGTGCCCTTTACCGTACACATGCGCACACTCGACGCGGCCCGCATCGACCGCTATCTGCGCGCCGAACAGCCCTACGACTGCGCTGGCAGCTTCAAAGCCGAAAGCTTGGGGGTGAGCCTGTTTCAACGCACCGAAGGCCCTGACGCTACCAGCCTGATCGGCCTGCCGCTAATCCGCCTGATCGACATGCTGCTGGCTGAAGGCGTGCAAATCCCCTGAGCACCCTTGTAGCAGCTGGCGAAGCCTGCGCCCCCCTGTAGGAGCGAGCTTGCTCGCGAAGGACGTTAACGATAACGCGTTCTTCCTGATCAAACGCGCTGCTCTCCAGTCCTTCGCGAGCAAGCTCGCTCCTACAGGGGGCGCAGGCTTCGCCAGCGGCTACAGAGACCGCGCAGACATAAAAAAACCGGCCACATAGGCCGGTTTTTTATGTAGCCAGAGAATCAGCGCAGCGACGGACCGTGAAAACCCATCCACATTGCCAATTGCTCCGCCACACTGGCGCCGAGCTTTTTCGAAAAGCGATCAAACGGCGATTCCTGAACGGTGAAATCCACCAACTCTTTCTCACCAATCACATCGCGAGCGACTGAACTGGCATTCCCCAAGCCATCGATCAAACCCAGCGGCAACGCCTGCTCACCATTCCAGACCAACCCGGAGAACAGCTCCGGATGCTCCTTATCCTTGAGGCGGTCGCCACGACCCTGCTTGACGCTGTTGATGAACTGCTGATGAGTGGTATCGAGGACACCCTGCCAGAACTGGGTTTCGTCAGGCTTTTGCGGCTGGAACGGATCGAGGAACGACTTGTGCTCGCCAGAGGTGTAGGTGCGACGTTCGACGCCCAGTTTCTCCATGGTGCCGACAAATCCGTAACCGGCGGCCGTCACGCCAATGGAACCCACCAGGCTCGCTTTGTCGGCATAGATCTGGTCCGCAGCACTGGCAATGTAGTAAGCACCGGAGGCACCCAGGTCCGAGATCACCGCGTACACTTTGGTATCCGGATGCAGGCCACGCAGGCGGCGGATCTCGTCATAGACGTAACCCGACTGCACCGGACTGCCGCCAGGGCTGTTGATCCGCAGGATGATACCCTTGACCTTCTCATCCTCGAAGGCCGCGCGCAGACTGCCGACGATATTGTCAGCGCTGGCTGGCTCCTTATCGGCGATCATCCCCGTCACATCGATCAGCGCGGTGTAGTTGGCACTGCGGGTCGCGGCTTTCTCCATGTCCATCAACGGCGTGAACAGAATCAGCGCGCCAAGCAGGTACGCAAACGTCAGCAACTTGAAAAAAATCCCCCAGCGACGGGACCGGCGCTGCTCCTGCACGCTAGCCAGCAAGGTCTTTTCCAGCAGTTCCCAGCTTTTCTCGTCACCGCTCTGCGCGCTCGCCTTGGCGGGCGCTTTCCATTCGTCGGTCATGACACTTACCCCAGCAAAAATCTAATTAGCCCGCTGACCCAGCCAGGCATGCAATTCTGAAAAACGATCAATGACCAAAGCAGGCTCGAACAGTTTCAACGCTTCGATCGATTGAGCGCCGTAACTGACCGCTACCGAATCCATACCGGCGTTGCGCGCCATCTGCAGGTCGAACGACGAGTCGCCGACCATCAGCGCTTGCTCCGGGCGAACCCCGCAATGCGCGAGGATTTGCTCAAGCATCAACGGATGGGGCTTGCTCGCGGTTTCGTCGGCCGCACGGGTAATGTCGAAATAATCTTCCCAGCCGTGGGATTTCAGCACCCGATCCAGCCCCCGGCGGGCTTTGCCGGTCGCAACCGCCAGGTGATAACCCTCGGCACGGAAAGCGTGCATCGACTCCACCACGCCTTCGAACAATGGCGAAGGTACGGCTTCCGAGGCAATGTAATGATCGGCATAGTACTCACGGAACGCGATCAGCCCGGCATCGCTTATCTCGGGATACAAGGTGCGGATCGCTTCCGGCAAGCCCAGACCGATGATGCCTTTGACGGCGAAATCATCGCGCAACTGAAAACCGGAACGCTCGGACGCAACGTGCATCGCCTCGACAATCCGACCAATGGAGTCAGCGAGAGTGCCGTCCCAATCGAAAATCAGCAGCTTGTAATCAGAGGGGTGCACTCAGGCGCTCCACGGTTTTAGCCCACATCTCATCGACCGGAGCCTGCAACTTCAACTCACTGCCATCCGGCAGCGGCACGGTCAGCATGTAGGCGTGCAAGAACAGACGCTTGCCGCCCAGGTCACGAATTTCCTTACTGAAATCTTCATCGCCGTACTTGGTATCGCCAGCGATGCAATGCCCTGCATGCAGGGTGTGGACGCGAATCTGGTGAGTCCGGCCGGTGATCGGCTTGGCCTCGATCATGGTCGCAAAGTCGCCAAAGCGACGCAGCACCTTGAATACGGTCACAGACTCCTTGCCCTCCTCCTCGTCGACCTCGACCATGCGCTCGCCGGAGCGCAGATTACTCTTGCCCAGTGACGCACGGACTTGCTTGATCGAGGCCGCCCAGTTACCGCGGACCAGCGCCATATAGCGTTTATCGACGCCATCGCCGCGCAATGCCGTATGCAAGTGACGCAACATGCTGCGCTTTTTGGCGATCATCAACAGGCCGGAGGTATCACGGTCGAGACGGTGAACCAGTTCGAGCTCCTTGCAATCCGGACGCAACTGACGAAAGGCTTCGATCACGCCATAGGTCAAGCCACTGCCACCATGAACCGCAATGCCGCAAGGCTTGTTGATCACGATCAGCGCCTTGTCTTCGAAGACAATCGAGGCTTCGAGTCGCTGCAGCAGGCCTTGGGCCAGCGGCACCGGCTCGTCGCGCTCAGGCACGCGAACCGGCGGCACGCGCACGATATCGCCCGCCTGCAGCTTGTATTCGGGCTTGATCCGACCTTTGTTCACCCGCACTTCGCCTTTACGCAAAATGCGGTAAATCAAGGTCTTGGGCACGCCTTTGAGCCGAGCGAGAAGGAAGTTATCAATACGTTGGCCGGCATATTCCGGCGAGACCTCCAGCAGTTGTACGGCTGGGGTCGAAGGGGTTGTAGTCGTCATGGTGCGGATGATAACAATTTTTTATGGAATTGAAGCACTTAATCATTGCTGCTATAGTCGCGAACGCCGCCAAAAGCGGCCTGGACAGCGGACCAACGGTCAAAAACCGGCCCTGACCAACGCAATTCACCAGGACGCGAGGCCGTCCTACGGGGCTTTCGCTACGTAACGGTGGAGTTTGCGGGTGTAACGAGCGCAGGTGACATGAGGCCTGAAGCATGCCGTAAAGCAGAGTTTTCACTCGCCTTGCGAGCAAATATTCACGGCCAGTTCACAAAGTGCAGTCAGCTGCAAACGACCCCGAGCGAACGCTTCGGAAACTACGCCTAAATTAGCCATGATGCGTGACCTCCCCTTTCGGAGCTCACGGTAAATGCCAACCCGCTGCGGATTCTGCGCGCGGCAGCACCCGAATTATCAGGGATACGTGTAGGGTGGAGATGCACAACCGCTGGACTGTGTAGCAATAGGCTTTATCAAGACGCTTCATCTCGTCCACAGCCGCTGGTTGATTCCTCCTCCTGACTGAGTGCTTAAGTAGCCACAGCAAGCAGGACGCGTACGTCGCGACGCCGGCCCAATTGGTCGGGGTTCGCTAGACACTGGAGTGTCCAACCACTCCTGACGCACCTGACACCGACCGTGAGAAGTCGTGTGTGCCGAACGCCGTTTCCGGCAGCCCGGAAACCGACGGTACTACATGAAAAGAATGCTGATTAACGCAACTCAACCCGAAGAGTTGCGCGTTGCGCTGGTAGATGGCCAACGCCTCTACGACCTGGACATCGAATCCGGTGCACGCGAGCAGAAAAAGGCCAACATCTATAAAGGCCGGATTACTCGCATCGAACCAAGCCTTGAGGCTGCCTTTGTCGATTTCGGCTCTGAGCGCCATGGCTTCCTGCCCCTCAAAGAAATCTCCCGCGAATACTTCAAGAAAGCCCCTGAAGGCCGCGTCAACATCAAGGACGTCCTGAGCGAAGGCCAGGAAGTCATCGTTCAGGTCGAAAAAGAAGAACGTGGCAACAAGGGCGCAGCCCTGACCACGTTCATCAGCCTGGCCGGTCGTTACCTGGTTCTGATGCCGAACAACCCGCGTGCCGGCGGTATCTCCCGTCGCATCGAAGGTGAAGAGCGCAACGAACTGCGTGAAGCCCTGAACGGCCTGGTTGCTCCAGCCGACATGGGTCTGATCGTTCGTACTGCCGGCCTGGGCCGCAGCAGCGAAGAAATGCAGTGGGACCTCGATTACCTGCTGCAACTCTGGACCGCCATCAAAGAAGCTTCGCTGGATCGCTCCGCGCCTTTCCTGATCTATCAGGAAAGCAACGTGATCATCCGTGCTATCCGCGATTACCTGCGCCAGGACATCGGCGAAGTGCTGATCGACAGCGTGGAAGCCCAGGACGAAGCCCTGACCTTCATCCGCCAGGTGATGCCGCAGTACGCCAGCAAGATCAAGTTGTACGAAGACAGCGTTCCGCTGTTCAACCGTTTCCAGATCGAAAGCCAGATCGAGACCGCTTTCCAGCGTGTCGTTGAACTGCCTTCCGGCGGCTCCATCGTTATCGATCCGACCGAAGCCCTGGTGTCCATCGACATCAACTCGGCGCGCGCCACCAAAGGCAGCGACATCGAAGAAACCGCCCTGCAGACCAACCTTGAAGCCGCCGAAGAAATCGCCCGTCAGTTGCGCTTGCGCGACATCGGCGGCCTGATCGTCATCGACTTCATCGACATGACCCCTGCCAAGAACCAGCGCGCCGTGGAAGAGAAAGTCCGCGAATGCCTGGAAGCCGACCGCGCTCGCGTGCAAGTCGGTCGCATCTCGCGCTTCGGCCTGCTGGAAATGTCCCGTCAGCGCCTGCGTCCATCCCTGGGCGAAAGCAGCGGCATCGTTTGCCCTCGTTGCAACGGCACCGGCATCATTCGTGATGTTGAATCGCTGTCGCTGGCAATCCTGCGCCTGATCGAAGAAGAAGCCCTGAAAGACCGCACCGCCGAAGTTCGCGCACAAGTGCCGATTCCGGTTGCAGCTTTCCTGCTGAACGAAAAACGCAACTCGATCACCAAGATCGAACTGCGCACCCGTGCCCGCATCGTCATTCTGCCGAACGATCACCTCGAAACGCCGCACTTCGAAGTTCAGCGTCTGCGCGATGACAGCCCGGAAGCCAGCATCAACCAGTCCAGCTACGAAATCGCTGCTGCCGCTGCTGAAGTTGAAGAAGTGCAACCCGCAGCTGCGACCCGCACCCTGGTTCGCCAGGAAGCCGCGGTCAAGACTGCGCCGGCCCGCGCCAACGCTCCGGTGCCAACCGAAGTCGTCGCCGCCGCTCCTGTTGTCGTACCCGTTGCCGCGCCTGAGCCAAGCCTGTTCAAAGGTCTGGTGAAAACGCTGGTCAGCCTGTTCGCGAGCAAAGAAGAGCCTGTTGCTCCGGTTGTGGTTGAAAAACCGGCTGCCGAGCGTCCTGCCCGCAACGAGGAGCGTCGCAACGGCCGTCAACAGAGCCGCAACCGTAACGGTCGCCGCGATGAAGAGCGCAAGCCTCGCGAAGAACGTGCACCGCGTGAAGAACGTGCCCCCCGTGAAGAACGCGCACCACGTGAGCCACGCGAAGTCCGCGAAGAAACGCCAGCAGTAGTAGCCCGCGAAGAACGCGCTCCACGTGAAGAACGTGCACCACGCGCTCCTCGTGAAGAACGTGCACCGCGCGCTCCTCGCGAAGATCGCAAGCCACGTGGCGATCGTGAAGAGCGTCCGGTTCGTGAACTGCGCGAGCCTCTGGATGCCGCTCCGGCCGCTGCTGCTATCGCTGAAGAGCGTCCAGCTCGCCAGCCACGTGAAGAACGTGCTCCACGCCCACCGCGTGAAGAACGTCAACCTCGTGCCGAGCAAGCCGTTGCCGCTGTTGCCGAAGAAGAACTGCTGACCAACGAAGAGCAACTGCAGGAAGACGGTCAGGATGGCGCCGAAGGCGATCGTCCACGCCGCCGCTCCCGTGGCCAGCGTCGTCGCAGCAACCGTCGCGAGCGTCAACGCGATGCCAATGGCAATGTGATCGAAGGTTCGGAAGAATCCGAGTCCGCCGAAGGCAACGAAACGGCCGAAACCAGCGCCGTGCCAAGCGCTGCCGATCTGGCCGCCGGCCTGGCGGTTACCGCAGCCGTTGCCAGCACCGTGATCAGCGCTCCAGCCGAAGCACAAGCCAACGAGCAAGCCGAACGCGCCACTGCCGCTACGCTGGAAACTGCTCCAGTTGAAGCGCCAGTCGTTGAAGCGACCACTCCGGTTGAAGTCACCGCGGCTCCGGAAATCGAAGTGGCGCCGGTTCGCCAGGCACAGCCTGAAGTCGAAGCTGCCGCTGAACCTGCCGTCATCGTCGAAGCGCCTGCAGTGGTTGCAGAAACGGTCGCTGAAACCGTGACTGAAACGGTTCGTGAAGTTCGCGAAGAGCAAACCGCGTTCAATTGGGTTGCTGAGCCAGCTGTTGCCGAAAAGCCAGCTCCAGCGCCAATTGCTGAGAGCGAGACGACTGAAGCCATGGTTTCCGAGCCAGTAGTGGCTGCCGCCGAACCTGCCCCGGTTGAAGCGCCGGTTGTCGCTGAAGTCGCTGAGCCGCAAGTCGAAGTCGCTGCTGTCAGCGCCCTGACGTCTAGTGGCCGTGCGCCGAACGATCCGCGTGAAGTGCGTCGCCGCAAGCGTGAAGAAGAGCGCCTGCAGAAGGAAGCTGAACTGGCTGCCGCTGCTGCTCCGGTTGTTGCTGAAGTCGCCGAGGCTGCTCCTGCCCCGGCTGCTGAAGTCGCCGCCGAGCCAGTTGAATCCGTGATCGACGAAGCACCGCGCTCCGTTCAGGAAGCGGTAGAGAAACACGAGCAAGCCCTGGAAAAAGAGCACGAGCCTAAACCACTCGCCTGATTCCATCGGCCACTAAAAAGCCCCGCCTGGTGATCCAGGCGGGGCTTTTTTATGTCTGCGGACATCAATGCGCCCCTTGTGGGAGCGAGCTTGCTCGCGATGACGGTTTAACATTCGAAATTGAGGCAAGCTGATCCACTGCTATCGCGAGCAAGCTCGCTCCCACAGGGGGGCTGGATCATGGCGACTTGAAGAGTAATTTCTCAGGCACATCCACATCCCACAACACCCCGGGATCATCCACCGCCACCTCGACCACTCTCGCCGACGCAAACAACGGTTTGGCTCCACGATCACCCGATAACGCCATCAACCCCGGGCCAAGATTTCGGCCTAACCCTACCGGATGCCCAAACTCGCTCTCATGCACGGGCACGCTAATAGCGTCATCCGCAACACCAGCCAGCACTTGTTCAATACTCGACGCAAGGATAAACGGCATATCCCCCAGCACAATCAACCAGCCACCGAGTTGCGGACACGCCGCTACCCCGGCCGAGATGCTGTCACCCATACCCGTCGACTCGATCAACACAATCTCGAAACCATACGCCTGCGCCATTCGGCTCACCTGCGGGCGATCCTCGGTGGTCACCAGCACACGTCTCTCAAGGGTGGCCGGTAAATTCACCAACACCTGCTCGATCACCGAACGAACAGCACCATCACGGCCAACACAGTCCGCCAGCAACTTGTCCTTCCCGGCCCCCGCCACCTGCCGGAAGCGACTGCCCTGCCCCGCCGCTAATACAATGACGCCAACTGGCTCACTCATTCGTCCTCCTGCAATAACTTCTTTTGCTTCAACTCGACGCCGTTCTTGATCGCGACAATTTCCGCCATCAGCGACAAAGCGATTTCCGCCGGGCTATGGCTGCCAATGTGCAATCCGATCGGACCGTGCAACCGCTCGATGGCCTGCGCTGACAAGCCAAGCAGCGCCAGATTGTCACGGCGTTTGAGGCTGTTGACTCGCGACCCCAGCGCACCAACATAAAACGCTTTGGAGTCGAGGGCCGTGAGCAGCGCCATGTCATCCAGTCGCGGATCATGAGTCAGCGCAACAATCGCTGTACGCTCGTCAGTCTGGATGTTCAACACCGCTTCATCCGGCATGCCGGAAACA
The DNA here is from genome assembly GCF_056680375.1 of Pseudomonas sp. ASL7. Lineage (NCBI taxonomy): Bacteria > Pseudomonadati > Pseudomonadota > Gammaproteobacteria > Pseudomonadales > Pseudomonadaceae > Pseudomonas > Pseudomonas sp. ASL7. The sequence continues at coordinate 3,237,147 of NZ_CM155279.1, forward strand.
AATCGCCCATGTTGCTCTTCCCAGCCGAAGACGAACTCGGTGCGTGGATCGCAGATCAACACTTCGAAATCCAGCAACCGCGCCATCTCGGCGACATAACGGGACAGTTGCCCCGCACCGATCAGCAATAAGCGCCAACGCGGCCCGTAGATGGCGCGCAAAGTCTGGCCGTCAAACGTCAGCATGTCGGTCTTGTTCGCCGATTGCAGAATCACTTCGCCAGTCGCGAGATCAAGCGAACGAGCCACGATTTCATGGGCCTCGCAGCGCGCCAACAACTCAGCGACCCACGCCGGATCACCCACCCGTTCTTCGGTCAAACGCAAGGTACCGCCGCACGGCAGACCAAACCGGGCGGCCTCTTCGCGGGTGACACCATAGGTGATCAACTGCACGGGCGGCCCCGCGACCGGAATGCGGCCATCGTGCAACCGCGCAATCAGATCGTCCTCGACACAACCACCGGACACCGACCCCATCACCACGCCGTCTTCACGCAACGCCAACATCGCGCCGGGTGCCCGGGGCGCGGTGCCCCATGTCTGGACCACGCTGTACAGAACCACTCGCTGACCGGCGAGGCGCCATTGCAGCACGCTGCGCAGCACGTTCAGATCGACGCTGTCCATCAGGCCTCAACCTTCTGCCAACCCTGCAGCTGATAACGGAGCGGCAAATTGCGGATGCGTTTGCCCGTGGCCGCGAAGATCGCGTTGCACAGTGCCGGCGCTATCGGCGGCACACCCGGCTCACCGACTCCGCCCAACGGCACGTTGCCCGGCGGCGTCACCAGATGCACGGCGACCTCCTTGGGTGCCAGGGACATGCGCGCCACTTCGTACATGTGGAAGTTATCCTGCTGAACCTTGCCGTCCTTGAAGCTGATTTCCCCCAGCACCGCGTTGCCCAGGCCCATCACACAGGCGCCTTCGAACTGCGAGCGGATCCGCTCAGGGTTGATCTGCGGACCGCAATCCACGGCGATGTCAGCCTTGTGCACGATCAATGTGCCGTCGTCTTTGACTTCGACCTCGATCACCGCGGCCACATACGTCACGAAGCTGTAATGCACCGCCAGCCCCAGGCCTCGCCCCTTGGGCAACTCACGCCCCCAACCGGCGGCTTTGGCGGCGGTTTCCAGCACCGTACGCAGACGAGCGGTATCGATCGGATAACGCTCGGGCGATTCGCCGTAGTTCCACTCTTCACTCAAGGTGCGCGGATCAATCTGACGGTCCGGACCGAGCAGTTTGATTTGATACTTGAGCGGATCCTGCCTGGCCTTGTGCGCCAGCTCATCGACAAAGCTCTGGATTGCAAAGCCGTGTGGGATGTTCGACACCGAGCGGTACCAGCCGACCCGCGTGTGGACCGTCGCTTCAGGGTTTTCCAGGCGCACGTTAGGGATCGCATAAGCCATGTTGGTGAACCCCATGCCCAACTCGAACGCCGCCTCGTGATTCATGCCGGGTGCAAATAGCGCGGTGATGCTCGGCGCGACGGTGCGATGCAGCCAGCCGGACGGCATACCGTCCTTGTTCAGGCTGGCCTTCAGGTACTCGGCAGACACAGTGTGGAAGTAGGAACAATGGATATCGTCTTCGCGAGTCCATTGCACCCGCACAGCCTTGCCGGGAAACTCCTTGGCAAGGATGGCCGCTTCAATGATGAAGTCCGGCTTGGACTTACGGCCGAAACCGCCGCCGAGCAACGTGACATTAAATGTGACGTTATCGAACGGAATGCCCAAGCGTTCGCCGATTCGTGTGCGGGTGACTTGCGGCGCCTGGCTTGGGCCCCAGGCTTCACACTCGCCATCCTTGAAGCGGGCGATGGCGACCATGGGCTCCATCGGCGCTTGCGCCAGGTGCGGCAAGTAGTAGGACGCTTCCAGGGTGCTGTCAGCGCTGTCCATGGCTTCGTCGATGTCACCGGTGTTGCGCACCACCTTGCCGGGTTTGAGGGACGCGGCTTCCAGCTCCTTGCGATAAGCGATCGAGTCGTAACTGGCATTGGGACCATCATCCCACTCGATTTTCAGTGCCTCGCGCCCCTTGATCGCCGCCCAGGTATTTCTGGCCACCACCGCCACGCCGCCCAGCGGCTGGAACTCCGATGGCAGCGGACGACCTTCGATTTTCAGGACTTTGATCACGCCCGGGACTTTCATCGCGGCGCTGGCATCGAAGGTCTTGACCTTACCGCCGTACACCGCCGGACGCGCAATAGTGGCATAGAGCATGCCGTCGAAATGCACATCGGCGCCATAGACTGCGCGGCCATTGACGATGTCCGCACCGTCGATGGCCTTGGTGCCTTCCTTGCCGATGTAGCGGAACTGCGAAGGATCCTTGAGCCGCACGCTGTCCCGCGCCGGTACTGCCAGCGCACCGGCAGCGGCGGCCAGAGCGCCATAGCCCAGTTCACGACCGGTCGGTTTATGGATGACTTTGTGCAGTTGCGCATGGCATTCGCTGAGCGGTACTTGCCATTGCTCGGCGGCCGCTTGTTCCAGCATGGTCCGCGCGGCAGCACCGCAACGGCGCATCGGTTCGTACCAGTGGCGCATGCTGCGCGAGCCGTCGGTGTCCTGGTTGCCGAAACGCACTTCGTCGCCCGGCGCCTGCTGCACCTTCACCATCGCCCAGTCGGCATCCAGTTCGTCAGCCACCACCATCGTCAGGCTGGTGCGTACGCCCTGGCCCATTTCTGAACGGTTGCAGATCACGGTCACGGTGCCATCGGCGGCAATACTGACGTAAACCTTAGGGTCATCGATCGCACCATGGGGCATGCCATCGGCGCCGAACTTCTTCTGTGTTTCTTCGGCAAACGCGTCTTGCCAGCCCCAACTCGCTGCCAGCACCAACGCGCTGGTGGCACCGACCCCCTTGAGGAAACCGCGACGACTGAGGTGGCTGAGATTGCTCAGTGCGAAATCATTCGGTAACCGACTCATGCCTTGACTTCCTTCAGGTGAGTGGAGGCCTGGCGGATGGCGATCTTGATGCGGTTGTAGGTACCACAACGGCAAATATTGCCGACCATCGCCTCTTCGATCTGCTCGTCGCTGGGGTTCGGATGAGTCTTGAGCAGCGCCGTGGCAGACATGATTTGCCCGCCCTGACAGAAACCGCATTGGGCCACGGCAGTGTCGAGCCAGGCTTGCTGGACGATTTGCCCGACCGGGTCGGCGTGCAGATTATCGATAGTGGTGACGTTCTGGCCGACCACCGAGCCGATCGGCGTGATGCAACTGCGCGCCGGGGCGCCTTCGATATGAAGGGTGCAGGCACCACACAGGCCCATGCCGCAGCCAAATTTAGTGCCGTTGTAACCGGCCACGTCGCGGATAGCCCAGAGCAGCGGCATGTCCTCCGTGACGTCGAGTTGATGGTCTTGACCGTTGAGCTTCAGGGTAATCATGGGCACGCCCGCATATTGGTAAAGTTATGGGGTCGAGCAATCTGCCGCCTGGGGAGTGGCGGTTGGCATCACGCAGATCGGCTCAGGCTAATGAGGCTCTCTTATGTGGACGATAATGTCTGCACCGGGCCTTTAGTGAAGCAAATGCTTGATCGTCAGGTGGCCAAGTTAACCCGGCATTAACAAAAAAGCCCTGCACAGTAGAAGTGTGCAGGGCTGGGGTGGTCAGTCCTCAAAGCGTAGCTTCAATACTGATTGGGCTCCATTTCCAGTTCGACATGGAAACGATCCAAAATGTCTTTCTGGATCCGCTGCGCCAGGCTCAGCAATTGCAGGCCCGTCGCGCCTCCGTAGTTGACCAGCACCAGCGCCTGCAACTTATGCACGCCAGCGTCGGCTTCACGGAAACCTTTCCACCCTGCCCGTTCGATCAGCCAGCCTGCGGCCAGCTTCATCTGCCCGTCGGGTTGCGCGTAAGCCACCACGTCCGAGTATTCGCCTTTGAGCTGTGCGACCAGCGCCGCTGACACCAACGGATTTTTGAAGAAGCTGCCGGCATTGCCAAGCACGGCAGGGTCGGGGAGCTTTTCGTTGCGGATGCTGCAAATCGCCCGGCTGACGTCAGTGGCGGTCGGATGATCGATGCCTTGCTCGGTCAGGCGCTGGCGCACCGGGCCATATTCGAGGTGCAGGTGCGCGGTGCGGTCGAGGGTGAAACGAACCCGCAGAATCAACCAGCGCCCCGGCTCCTGTTTGAACAGGCTGTCGCGGTAGGCGAAGTTGCATTCTTCCAGGCTGAAGTCGCGCAATTCGCCGCTCTGGCGATCAAGAGCGGTCAGGCCGGCGAACACGTCCTTGATTTCCACACCATAGGCGCCGATGTTCTGCATCGGTGCAGCGCCCACGGTACCGGGGATCAGGCTGAGGTTTTCCAGGCCCGACAAACCCTGTGCCAGTGTGTATTGCACGAATGGATGCCAAGGCTCGCCGGCCTCGGCTTCAATCACTACCTTGCTGCCATCATCGCTGAGGATACGAATCCCACGGGTGGCCATGCGCAGCACCAGCGACTGGATATCGGCCGTCAGTAGCAAGTTGCTGCCGCCACCAATCACCAGCAGTGGCACGTTGTGTTCCGCCGCATAGGCCAAGGCTTCGCGTACGTCGGCGTCACTGTGGGCTTCGGCAAACAGCCGCGCCTGAACGTCCACGCCAAAGCTGTTGAACGGCTTGAGCGACACCTGAGGCCGAACCTGCAAACTCATAGCCGTCCCTTCAGTTCGATCACCAGCAAATCGCTGGCGCGCTCAATCAGGTCCAGCACCTGCTCGAAGCCGTGTTCGCTGTTGTAATACGGGTCCGGTACTTCTTCGACCTCCAACTGGTACCGACGCAGAAACAGGTCCAGCTCGGCCTTGCCCTTGGCCGGTTGCAGGGCCTTGAGGTGGTGCAGGTTGCTGGTATCCATCGCCAGGATCAGGTCGTAGGTGTCGAAATCGGCGCGATCCACTTGCTGGGCGCGCTGGGCGGACAGGTCGTAACCCCGCCGTTCGGCCGCGGCCTGGCTGCGCTCGTCCGGCGCCTTGCCGACATGCCAGTCACCGGTGCCGGCGGAGGCGACTTCGATTTGATCGGCCAGCCCCGCTTCGCGCAATTTGTGCCGCAGCACACCTTCGGCCGTCGGAGAACGGCAGATGTTGCCCATGCACACGAACAGAACCCGCATCAGGCCTCCAGCAGGCGACGAACTCGCTCAAGGTCTTCGATGGTATCGACACCGGTGGGCGGCGCGATCAGTGCATCAGCCACGTGAATGCGTACGCCGTGCCACAGGGCTCGAAGTTGTTCCAGCGATTCGGTGTTTTCCAGCCAGCACGGACCCCAGCTGACGAAGTCATGCAGGAAACCGGCGCGATAGGCATAGATGCCAATGTGGCGGCGGTACGGCACGCCTTCCGGCAGCGCCTCGCGATTGTTGGCAAACGCGTCCCGCGCCCAAGGCAAGGTTGCGCGACTGAACGTCAGCGCCAAGCCATTGAGGTCGCTGACGACCTTGACGACATTGGGGTTGAACAGGGTTTCCACGTCTTCGATCGGCTCGGCCAGGGTGGCCATGCGCGCTTCGGTGTGGGCGGCCAGGTTGGCGGCGACTTGATCGATCACACTCGGTGGAATCAACGGCTCGTCACCCTGGACATTGACCACAATGGCGTCAGGCGCCAGACCGAGTTTAGCGGCCACTTCGGCCAAACGATCGGTGCCGGAATTGTGATCTTCGCGAGTCAGCACCACTTCGGCACCAAACCCGTTGCAAGCCTCGACGATGCGCGCATCGTCAGTGGCGACCACCACGCGTTGGGCGTTGCTTTTGCTCGCCTGTTCCCAGACATGCTGGATCATCGGCTTGCCGGCGATCAACAGCAGTGGCTTGCCCGGCAGACGGGTGGACGCGTAACGCGACGGAATGACGACGGTAAAGGCGGTGGTCATTTATCCAGACGCTCGTCGGTGGTCAGGGTGCGGGCTTCGGTTTCAAGCATCACCGGGATGCCGTCGCGAATCGGGTAAGCCAGGCCGGCGCCCTTGCTGATCAGCTCGGTTTTGTCAGCGCTAAGCTTGAGCGGGCCTTTGCAGACCGGACAAGCGAGGATGTCGAGCAATTTGGTGTCCATGAGCATTCCCTTGGTAAAAACGGATTTAAGGCAAAAGACGATCCGGCAACAGTCGCATCAGCTGCGTATCGAACCAGGCCACGAAGGCCGGTGATGGCGCCGCATCGACCGCCAGGTACCACCAATCGGCGGCGGCGAAGGCACGGCACTTCACCGCGTCCTTTTCGGTCATCACCAATGGCAATGACGGGGTGAAATTCAAGGCCTGGACGCTGTACTCGGCGTGGTCGGCAAATGCATGCGGGACTGGCTGCCAGTGTAGCGTTTCGAGGGTCGTGAAGAAACGTTGCGGATTGCCAATGCCGGCCACCGCATGCAGCGCCTGGCCTGCGGGGAAGTGATCGAGGGGACGTCGTTCGCCACTGTGCAGATTGATCAGTGCCGTGGGTTGTAGCTGGAAGGCAAAACCATCACCGCTATCTGCCGTGGCACCGTTGTAGAGCACCGCATCGACGCTTTGCAGACGCTCAACCGGCTCACGCAACGGCCCGGCAGGCAGGCAATGCCGGTTGCCCAGGCCACGGGCGGCGTCGATCAGCACCAGTTCAAGGTCTCGGGCCAGACGGTAATGCTGCATGCCGTCGTCGGAGAGGATCAAGTCCAGGGGCTCGCTCGCCAGCAATGCTTTGACTGCGCGGCTGCGGTCCGGGTCGATCATCAACGGCACGCCGGTACGCTGGACGATCAACAGCGGCTCATCGCCTGCGATATCGGCGCTTTGATCCGACTCGACGCGCCACGGCAATTGCGGCGGTTTGGCGCCGTAACCGCGGCTGACCACACCCACCCGCAAGCCGCTGCGCTGACAGTGTTCGATCATCCACAGAATCAACGGCGTCTTGCCGGTGCCGCCCACTGTGATGTTGCCGACCACGATCAACGGCACGGGGGGCTGATAGATCTGGCCCTCACCCGCCAGAAAACGCTTGCGCTTACCCATGACCACGCGCCGGTACAGCCATTCCAGTGGCTGCAACAGCTTCAGGGCCGGATGACCTTCGTACCACGCGGCGAGGAAGCGATCGGAGATGGCCATCAGGATGCGGGCGGTGCCGCCTCGACAGTGGTCATGCGCAGGTGGCTGAAACCGAGCTTGCCGGCGGCGTCCATGGCGGTGATGACTGATTGATGCTGGGTCTTGCCATCAGCACTGATGGACAGCGGCAGGTTGGTGTCGCCGTTGGATTCTTTCTGCAACGCGTCCATCAGGCTGGCCAGGTCGTTCTTGGGTAACAATTGGTTGTTCACCGAAAACACGCCCTCGGCGCTGATGGCGATGTCCAGTTGCTTGACCTGCTGGTCTTCAGCCGGCGAGCCGCTGACCGCTTCTGGCAGATCGACGCGTAATTGGGTTTCGCGGGTAAAGGTGGTGGTCACAACGAAAAACAGCAGCAGGACAAACACCACGTCGATCAGCGACACGAGATTGATGTCCACGTTCTCCCGTTGCTTGCGGCGGAATTTCACGCTTTGCCCTCAGCCAGATCAACGTCACGGTCGCCCTGCACCACTTCAACCAGCTTGATGGCTTCCTGCTCCATCCCCACCACCAGCTCATCGATGCGCCGTTGCAGGAACCGGTGGAAGAATACCGACGGGATACCGACGATCAGGCCCGAAGCCGTGGTGATCAAGGCTTTGGAAATACCACCGGCCAGCACTGCGGCATTGGTGGTCATGCCCGTGCCCATGAACGAACTGAAAATATCGATCATGCCCAGGACTGTCCCGAGCAAGCCGAGCAGCGGGGCCATGGCGGCAATGGTGCCCAGCGCGTTGATGTAACGCTCCAGTTCGTGGATGACCCGGGCGGCGGCCTCTTCGATGCACTCTTTCATGATCTCGCGACCATGCTTGGAGTTGGCCAGGCCTGCGGCGAGGATTTCGCCCAACGGCGAGTTGGCGCGCAGTTCCTTGAGTTTTTCTTTATTGAGTTGCTTGTCCTTGATCCACACCCAGACCTGCCCGAGCAAGTGCTCCGGGGTCACACGGCTGGCTCGCAGGGTCCAGAGACGCTCGGCGACGATCGCCATGGCCGCGATGGAACTCAGAATGATCGGCAGCATCATCCAACCGCCGGATTTGACCAATTCCCACACAGTGACAGTCCCCTCGAAAAAGTGCGCCACTCTAACATAGGGGGTCGGCGCACCGAAGACCGTGATGTCGCATCCGGTCGGGCATTAATAACTCGAGGTTATTGCGGCGAACGCCAGAAACGCCGCTCCAGACGCATTGTCGAGGGTGGAGTGAAGCGTCCAAGCTGCAGACGGATGGCACCTTGCTCGGTGCTGTCGTAGATCGCCATGCCGCGTTTTTGATACCGAGCGATCACCGTGGGATGGGGATGGCCAAAGGCGTTGCCCTGGCCGCGGGAGATCAGCACTGCTTTGGGTTGCAATCTATTAAGCAGCGCCATGGACGACGAACTCCGACTGCCATGGTGCGGCGCCTGCAACCAATCGGTAGACACGCCCAGCGGACTGTCGAGCAAGGCTCGTTCGGCTGCGCTGTCGATGTCACCGGTCAGCAGCAATCGCTCGCCATTGGCTTCGATTTGCAAGACGCAGGACTTCTGATTGCTGTCGGTGGCGGAAGACCATTGCCAGAGCTCAAACCGCACATCGTCCCAGGCCCATTGCTCGCCGCTCTCACAGGCCTCGGCTCGCAATTCGAGCGGCAAGGCCAGTGGATCGCCACTGAGCACTCGTTTTACCGCCAGGCCATTGGCGACCGCCAGGGCGCCGCCGGCATGATCGGCGTCGGCATGGCTGATCAGCATCAGGTCGAGTGCTTCCACGCCCAGCTTACGCAACGACGGCAGCACCACCCGCGCGCCCAGGTCGAAATCACCGAAGCGCGGCCCGGCGTCATACAGCAAGGTGTGATGGCGAGTGCGCACCAGGATGGCCAACCCCTGGCCGACATCCAACTGCCATACTTCGGCAATGCCTGGCGGCATGGATTCGCGCGGTGGAAAAACCAGCAACAGCAATAATGGCCACCCCAGCGGCCGCAGCGGTACGCCTCGCGGTAGCAGTAATAGAAGCGCCCCCAGCGCGCCGAGCGCCCAGACCCACCACGGCACTGCCGCTGGCACCCACGCCGGCAATTCACCGGCCAGTAAAGCCAGGCCCTTGAACAGCCCATCGATCAGGCCTCCCGCCAGCCACAGTAACCCTTCGCTCACGTAAGGCACTGGCAACAGCAGCGTCCCGAGCAAGGCTGGCGGCAATACCACCAGACTGATCCAGGGCACTGCCAGCAGATTGGCCGCTGGCCCGCTGATGCTGATCGGTAACCCGAGCACCAATAACAACGGACACAGTCCGATTGCGATCAGCCATTGAGCGCGCGTCCAGGTTTGCCACCAACGCCAAGGGCCCAACCGACCGCCGAAGGTGAAAATCAGCACTGCCACCGCCGCAAAAGATAACCAGAACCCCGGTTGTAAACTCGCCAGCGGGTCCAGCAACAAAACGCCATCAAGCGCTAACAACAGCGGCCACCAGGCGCCGAGGTGACGAAATCTGAGGCGCCACAACAGCATCAGACCGATCATCACGCAGGCCCGGCGCACCGGCACCTCGAACCCGGCCAGCAGCCCGTAACCGAGCGCCGCAGAGAATGCCAGACCACACGCCCAAGGCAGCCAAGGCAAACGGTTCGGCCACAGACCATATCGGGCTGCCCCTGCGATCAACAGATACACCAGCCCCGCGAGCAAACCGACGTGCTGCCCGGAAATCACCAGCAGGTGTACGGTGCCGGTGTCTTGCAACACCTGCCAGTCCTCGCGACTGAGCCCGGCGCCATCCCCCAGCACCAACGCCGCCAGCGCCCCCGTTCGCCCCTGGGCATCAACGGCCTGCAAGCGTTGGCGAATGCCGTCGCGCCAGGCCCATCGAGCCTCGGCAAGTCGCTGTCCATCCTTGACGGTCCCGGTAGCGCCGATGCGTTGCGCCAGCAGCCAGGCGTCGTAATCGAAGGCGTGCGGATTGAGCAGGCCCGCCGGACGCTTCAATTTCACTGCCAGGCGCCACCGCTCGCCACTGTTGACGGACGGTCCGTCATACCAGGCCAGGCGCATCAGTTGCGGCACCTTTGCCTGTCGCGACCGGGCGCCTGCCAATTCGAAACGAACAACCCCGTCGTTGTTCTGCGGCAATCCCACCACCCGGCCTTCGACCCAACGGGTTTCGCCATCGAGACTCACCTGCAGACGATCATCCAACGCCCGCTGCGCATTCGCGCACGCCCAGCTGAAGCCGAACAGAAAAAATGCCAACGGATAAGTCCTGAACGGCAGCAACATCAAACCGGCTACCGGCAGCAACAGCCACAACCAGACCGGCGGTAATACCGGCAAAAAACGCAAGGCCAACAGACCCAACGCCAGCGCCATCATCCCTGTGCGCATACGCCCGTCCTTGAGAGTCCCCTTTCTAGGCATAGCCGGCTCATTGCACAGCTGTCGTTATTAATTGTCACAAAGTCTGAATGGGCGCTTTATAGAATCCAGACATACTTGTCGCCTTAACCGACCGAGAAGCCTTATGCCCCGGCGCTTATTCAAACGCTACATGCCAGACCCGACGAGCATCAGGGAACACAAATCCTTACGCTTTCTCGGCAGTCTGCTGCATGACCCGAACCTTTGGCACCTCAATCGCCACTCCGTCGCCCGGGCCATGGCGGTCGGTTTGTTCGCGGCGTTCCTGCCGATCCCGTTGCAAATGCTAGTGGCCGCCATCCTTGCGATCATGGTGCGCGGCAACCTGCCGATTGCGGTGAGCCTGGTCTGGCTGACGAATCCGATCACCATGCCGGCGGTGTTCTACTGCACTTACCAGACTGGCGCCTGGATGATGGACGTCCCAGCCCGTCGTCTGCCGGACGAGCTGACCTGGGAATGGATCAGCGGTGAACTCTCTACGTTGTGGCAGCCGTTGTTGCTCGGTTCAGTGGTGACGGGGCTGGTACTCGGTGCTCTCGCTTATTGCCTGACCATGCTGTATTGGCGCTGGTGGGTGGGGCGGCAATGGAAACGGCGCAAGAAAAACCGGATGTGAGAATGCACAACGGCCTCTGCTTGGGAGGCCGTTTTTTTGCGGTAACGCGCGCTAGGGAGAGGATACATATCCGTTGCTGCGGTAACGGCGGCTTAGGGTTCCGCCCTTACGGCGGGTCACTTTCGAAAAGCGCGAAAGTAACCAAAGCGCTTTTGCCCCTCCATTCGGTGCCTCGCCTAGGCTCGGCATGCCCTCACTCCGGCATTGCTCCGGGGGCCCGCCGCCATCGGCCATCCATGGCCGGGGGCGGCTACCGCGGCATTCTTGCCGCGGTGCCCCCTGCACAACGCCTGCGTTCGGCCTCTGGGAAAGGGGCGGCAGATCTGAAGCCGAAGCAAAGCAAAGCAAAGCAAAGCAAGGCAAGGCAAGGCAACGGCAACGGCAACGGCAACGGCAACGGCAACGGCAACGGCAACGGCAACGGCAACGGCAACGGCAACGGCAACGGCAACGGCAAGATCAACAGATTCGCGAGCAGGCTCGCTCCCACAATGGATCGGCGTACAGCTTTTGCTTTTCACCATCCACACACAATGGATCGGCGTGCATCTTTTGCTTTTCACCACCCAGACACAATGGATCGGCGTACGGCTTTTGATTTACACCACTCATCAGGCCGAGCGTTAGCTCGCCTGCAGCTTTTGATCTTGAGGCACCGCCCCCTCGAGAGGCCGAGTGGAGGTTCTGCGCAGTGGGCAACCCGGCATGGATGCCGGGTTAGCCGCCCCCGGCCATGGATGGCCGATGGCGGCGGGCCCACGGAGCAGGACCGGAGCGAGGGCATGCCGAGCCTAAGCGAGGCACCGAACGAAAGGGGCAAGAGCGTTTGGTTACTTTACGCTTTTCAAAGTGACCCGCCGTAAGGGCGGAACCGCCCGCAGCCGCTACAAAAAAAACGAATATACCCACCATTAAATCCAGTCCGCCCAACCCTCAGCCTCAGCCTCAGCCTCAGCCTCAGCCTCAGCAAGCAAGCGCCGATCCAACAAAAACAATCAGGTACGCATCCCACGACCACTGACCAGCAACCGAACGCAACCAATGTAAAGCGCCACCGTCGCCACCAGCATAAAGGTGATCGCCACACTGATCTTGATGTCCGAAACCCCAAGAATGCCGTAACGGAAAGCATTGACCATATGCAGCACCGGGTTAGCCAAGGACACGGTCTGCCAGAACGGTGGCAGTAAAGTAATCGAGTAAAACACCCCACCCAAGTACGTCAGCGGCGTCAGCACAAAAGTCGGGATAATCGAAATGTCATCGAAATTGCGCGCAAACACCGCATTGATAAAGCCCAGCAGCGAAAAAATCGTTGCCGTCAGCACCACCACCAGCAGGGTCACACCCAGGTGATGCACCTGCAAATGGGTGAAGAACAGCGACAGCAGCGTGACGATAATCCCGACCATCAACCCGCGCAACACACCGCCCAAGGTGTAACCGATCAGAATCGTGTGCGGCGATACCGGCGACACCATCAACTCTTCGATGGAGCGCTGGAACTTGCTGCCAAAGAAACTCGAGACTACGTTGCCGTAAGAGTTGGTGATCACCGACATCATGATCAGCCCCGGTACGATGTACTCCATGTACGTGAAGCCACCCATACCACCGATCTGCCGACCGATCAGATTGCCGAAGATCACGAAGTACAGAACCATGGTGATGGCTGGCGGCAGCAGCGTCTGCGGCCAGATTCGGGTAAAGCGCCGAACCTCGCGGTAAACGATGGTATTGAGGGCGACGAGGTTGGGTTGCAGCTCGGAACTCATAACGCCACCTTCGACAGATTTTTCTCCACCAGGGACACGAACAACTCCTCGAGGCGATTGGTTTTGTTACGCAGGCTCAGCACTTCGATGTTTTGCTGCGCCAATTGGGTGAACAGCGCGGTGATACCCATGGCCTTATCGACCTGAACTTCAAGGGTGTGACTGTCGAGCAGCTTCGTCGGGTAGCCAAGCAACTGCGGCGCCGCGCTCAGGGTGTTCTTGAGGTCGAGCAGGAAGGTTTCCACATGCAGCTGGCTGAGCAACTGCTTCATGCTGGTGTTCTCGACGATGGTGCCGTGGTCGATGATGCCGATGTTGCGGCACAACTGCTCAGCCTCTTCCAGGTAGTGCGTGGTGAGGATGATGGTGATGCCTTTCTTGTTCAGTTCGGTGAGGAAGGTCCACATCGAACGACGCAGTTCGATGTCCACCCCGGCCGTCGGTTCGTCGAGGATCAGCAAGCGCGGTTCGTGAACCAGCGCACGGGCGATCATCAATCGACGCTTCATGCCACCGGACAGTGAACGCGACGGTACATCGCGTTTGTCCCACAGGCCCAGCTGGGTCAGGTATTGCTCGGCGCGTTCCTTGGCGACTTTCGGCGGGATGCCGTAGTAACCCGCCTGGGTCACCACGATATCGAAGGTCTTTTCGAACTGGTTGAAGTTGAATTCCTGAGGCACCACGCCGATGGAGCGCTTAAGTGCCGCAGGATTCTTGTCCAGGTCGTGACCGAAGATATTCACCGTTCCGCTGGTCTTGTTCACCAGGGTCGAGAGAATGCCGATGGTCGTGGATTTGCCGGCGCCGTTAGGGCCGAGCAAGGCGAAAAAGTCACCTTCGGCGACGTCCAGATCGATACCACTCAGGGCCTGGAAACCGTTGCCGTAGGTTTTGGTTAGCTGCCGGATGGACAGAGCGGAACTCATATCGGATTTACGCACCAAGAAGGGAGGAAAGGGATCAATAAGGGCGAGCGGCGAACAATGCAACCGCGGCGCACGAGCGCAATGGTGCTTGTCGCCGCCACACAAGTACAGTCAAGTGTGTCGATAGTGAGTATTAAGTCAACGCGGTCATGACCGCTTTTTGATACGCCGGACGCTGTTTAAGCCGCGCGTACCAAGCCTCCAGATGGGGCTGCGGCGCGCGCTCGATCGGCATCTCGAACCATGCATAAATGAAACTGCCCAAGGGAATGTCGCCCATGCCGATCTCATCGCCGGACAGGTATGGTTTGGTCGCGAGCGCCTGATTGGCCATGGCCAGTAGCTCGTCGCACTCTTTGATCGCGGCGTGAATGGCGGGCCAGTCCTGCTTGTCTGCCGGCGTGCGCAACACGCCCCAGAACACGGTGCGAAACGGGCCGGCGAAACTCGAAGTGGTCCAGTCCATCCATTTCTCGGCCGAGGCGCGGGCCTTCAGATCGGTCGGGTACCAGGCGGTGCCGCTGGCGTGGACGGCCATCAGGTAACGCACGATGGTGTTGGACTCCCACAGCACGAAGCCGTCGTCTTCAATCACAGGCACGCGACCGTTGGGGTTCATCGCACGGTATTCAGGCGTATCGACCACGCCAAAGGCGCCGCCCGCGTCGATGGCTTCATAGGCCAGGCCCAGCTCTTCGGCGGCCCACAAAGGTTTTCTGACATTCGACGAATTTTTCCGACCCCAAATCTTCAGCATGACCGCCTCTTTATGGATGAATGCGCAGGCAGCATACGCCGGATCAGGCGCGACTCAAATCGCTCTGCATATCACCCGCCAGCGGTGACAGTTGCTCACTGAACAGATGCGGATAGCACTTTTCCAGGTGCTCGAAAAAGAACGCTTCGGGCACGTCGCTGAACTGGCCATGGTCGACCAGGTACTCCATCAGTTTCTCGCCGTCTCGATTGAAAGGGTGAAACACGCTGTCGTTGATCCCGTCGAATTCCAGCGGCGCGACATTGAACAGTTCGCACAAACCTTGATTGAACGCCGGGGTGGCCTTGACCCAGCGATCGCCCAGATACAGCTCGGTGTAACCGTGCATGGCAAACCCTGTTCAACCGGCTCGCGACGGGCGCCGCGATGTTTTTCAGCGAACTCAACCACTGACGGGTGGTCACTATCGATGAAGCGGCCGGGACTCAGATACTCGTGCATGAGAACAATCTCCTGGGGGAGCCACGAGTCTAGCGACCGGTTCAGCACAGAGATAACGGCGTTTCGGCCAAACATGGACGCTTTGCCGCCCCTGGAACGAACGATTTCCGAGGCCCGCTTCATCCAAGGTTTCCCACGAATTCAAACACATCGCTCTGACCACCCTGTTTTGCGGATGCCGTCTAAGCTCTGAAGGTTGGTTTTGCCCTGGTTCACGGAGGATTAAATATGCTGTTGTTGTGGATACTGGTTCTGGTTGTCGGGATAGCCTATCTGGCCCACCGCCGCATCTCCCCACTGCCCGCGCTGGGGATCGTTGCTGTCTATATCGTTGCGATGGGTGCCTTCAGCCGCGCACCAGGTTGGCTACTGCTGATTTTCTGGGTGCTGATCGCGGCGGTCGCAGCGCCATTGTTGCTGCCCGACCTGCGCCGCAAACTCTTCAGCGCGCCTTTGTTCAACTGGTTCCAGAAAACCCTGCCACCCATGTCGCAAACCGAGCGCGACGCCATTGAGGCAGGCACGGTTTGGTGGGACGGCGAACTGTTCAGCGGCCGCCCGGACTGGGACAAATTGCTGTCCTATCCCAAAGCGCAACTGAGTGAAGAGGAACAGGCCTTTATCGATGGCCCGACCGAAGAGCTCTGTGCCATGGTCAGCGACTGGCAGATCGGCCAAACCATGGACCTGCCGGCGCAAGCCTGGAGCTACATCAAGGAAAACGGCTTCTTTGCCCTGATCATTCCCAAGGAGTTCGGTGGCAAGGGCTTTTCTGCCTACGCCCACTCCCAGGTGGCGATGAAACTGGCGACCCGCAGCGGCGACCTCGCGTCCACCGTGATGGTGCCTAACTCCCTCGGCCCGGCAGACCTGTTGCTGCACTACGGCACTGACGAACAACGCAACCATTACCTGCCACGACTGGCACGCGGTGACGACATCCCGTGCTTCGGCCTGACCGGTCCACTCGCTGGCTCCGACGCCAGCTCCATGCCCGACACCGGGGTGATCTGCAAAGGTGAATGGCAAGGCAAGGAAACCCTCGGCCTGCGCCTGAACTGGGAAAAGCGCTACATCACACTGGGCCCGGTGGCCACCCTCCTCGGCCTGGCGTTCAAGGCCTACGATCCGGACCACTTGCTGGGTGACAACGAAGACTTGGGCATCAGCCTGGCGCTGATCCCGACGGACACCCCGGGCGTTGAAATCGGTCGCCGTCACCTGCCTCTGGGCGCTGCGTTCATGAACGGCCCGAACTCCGGCAAGGACGTATTCGTGCCGTTGGACTTCCTCATCGGCGGCCAGGAAATGCTCGGCAAAGGCTGGATGATGCTGATGAATTGCCTGTCGGTCGGACGTTCGATTTCGCTGCCGGCGGTCGGCACTGGCGCAGCGAAGTTCACCAGTCTGGTGACCGGTCAATACGCGCAGATACGCGAGCAGTTCAACGTTCCACTCGCTGCGTTCGAAGG
This sequence comes from Pseudomonas sp. ASL7, assembly GCF_056680375.1. NCBI lineage: Bacteria > Pseudomonadati > Pseudomonadota > Gammaproteobacteria > Pseudomonadales > Pseudomonadaceae > Pseudomonas > Pseudomonas sp. ASL7. The sequence goes on from NZ_CM155279.1 coordinate 3,253,712, forward strand.
CATTCAGGAGGCCATGGCGCGTATCGGCGGCAATGCCTGGATGATGGACGCTGCGCGGATGCTGACCACCAATGCCGTGGACCTGGGCGAGAAACCTTCGGTGCTGTCAGCGATTCTCAAGTACCACCTTACCGAGCGTGGTCGCGAATGCATCAGTCACGCGATGGATGTGCACGGCGGCAAGGCGATCATCATGGGGCCGAACAACTACCTCGGGCGCAGCTGGAATGGCGCGCCGATCTTCATCACGGTGGAAGGCGCAAACATTCTTTCGCGAAACCTGATGATCTTCGGCCAAGGCGCGATTCGCTGCCATCCGTTCGTGCTCAAGGAAATGGCCCTCGCAGACCGCGAGGACAAGGATCAGGCGCTCACCGAGTTCGATGGCCTGCTGCTCAAGCACATCGGTTTCGCGGTGAGCAATGCCGCCAGCACCCTGGTGCTGAACCTCGGTTTCGGACACCTGGAACAGATGCCGGGCAACACGCTCAGCCAGGGCTACTTCCGTGCCCTCAACCGTCAGGCTGCTGCGTTCGCCCTGCTCGCCGACCTGAGCATGATGCTGCTGGGCGGTGAACTGAAACGCCGCGAACGTTTGTCGGCCCGCCTGGGGGATGTGCTCAGCAACATGTACCTGGCTTCGGCGGCGCTCAAGCGTTACCACGATCTCGACTCTGCGGAGCACATGACACCGCTGTTTACCTGGGCCATGGAAGAAAGCCTGGGTCAGTCCGAACGTGCACTGGATGAATTGCTGACCAACTTCCCGAACAAGGTACTGGGTTGCCTGTTGCGGGTGATCGTGTTCCCGTTTGGTCGCCGCCACAAAGGACCGTCGGACGCACTCGGTGCCGAAGTGGCTGCAGTGATCGGCCGCGCCAAGGGTGATCCAACCCTGGAGGAGTTGCTGGGTGGTTGCTACCGTCCGCAGTCGAGCGATGACGCCGTCGGCGCCCTGCAACACGCCTGCGACCTGTTGAACGCAGCGCAGCCATTGCAGAAGAAGCTGCATTTGGGACTCAAAAGTGGACAGGTCAAACCGGCTGCCGGGGAACATGTCATCGACGCAGCGCTTGAGGCTGGCGTGTTACAGCCCAGGGAAGCGCAGACCCTGCGTGAGGCAGAAGCGGCGCGACGCAAGGTGATCGATGTCGACGATTTCGACAAAGAGGCGTTGGCGCTGGCGCAAGGAAAGGTCCGCTGATCTTCTCTACCATGTAAAAACGGGCGCAGGAGCTTTATACTCCCGCGCCCGTTTTGCTCTTGAGGACTTACTCGTGTCCAACATCGTTGCCGATCATCTCGTTTTGCTCGACCACCTGCGCAGCATCCTGGTCGCCGTAGGTGAGGCCGATCAGGTTCCCGAAGAAAGCCATGCCTTGTTCCTGGAGCGCTTCGACGAACTGCGTGCATTGCTGCCGGTCGACCCGATCGAAAGCCAATACCTGGGCCAGGACATTCTGTGCCAGGTGATCACCCGCTATCCGCAAATCGCCCACCTGGTCCCGCGCGACCTGCTGTGGTACTTCGCCGGTGACTGCCTGCATTACATGCCCGATGATGAAATCGACCTGTATCAGGCGCTGGAGGAACGTCGTTTCGAAGCCGAACAGAATGATGAACCATTCGACTGGAATCAGGAAAAACAGCTGCTGGCGATGTCGAACGACGACAGCAAGCACTGATCTTCGATCAAAAATACAAAAGGCCCGCATGGTTGAACATGCGGGCCTTTTTTTGGCATTGCCGAATGATGTGGCGGTTCTAAGGCCGCCATCGCGAGCAAGCTCGCTCCCACAGGGGATCTCCAGCGACAACAGGTTTTGCATCCAGACACAAATCAAATGTGGGAGCGAGCTTGCTCGCGATGAGGGCCTTTAGAGCAACCCATCACTCTCGGGCAACTCATATTGCGCCGCGACCTTGCCCAATGCATTTGGCTTGCCTGGCTTACTCAAGGTCGGTTCCTTCTCCAGGCACTCCACCAGATAATCAATAAACACCCGTAACTTCGGCGGCAAATATCGGGTCGGCGAATGCAGCAACCAGGCGCCGCCGTGGTAGGAAGCCAGGAAGGTCCAGTCCGGCAGCACCTGCACGATCAAGCCCTGCTCCAGCGCATAACGCGCGGTGAAATACGGCAGGCTGCCAATGCCGATGTGTTGCAACACCGCGCCCAATCGGACGCCGGTGTGATTGGCGGCATAACGCCCGCGCACACCGACCGTCACGGCTTTGGTGCCTTTCTTGAATTTCCAGCGAGCATCACTCGGGGTTTCGCCCAGGTAAATGCAACTGTGATTGAGCAAATCATGGGGATGGGTCGGCGTGCCGTGCTCGGCCAGGTACTGCGGCGTGGCACAAAGCATATGGTCGATGGTCAGCAATTGCCGCCCTACCAGCCCGGCGGGTGGCCGATCAGTAATGCGAATCGCCAGGTCGACATTGTCGTCAATCAAATCCACCTGACGGTCTTCGAGCATCAATTCCACATCCACCTTGGGATAACGCCGAAGAAATTCGGGCATATGCGGATGTATCACGAAGCGCCCCACCGCCTTCGGCACGCTTACACGTATCAGCCCTTCCGCTTCCTGGGTGAACTGACCGCTGATTTCCATCACCGATTTGGCCGCGCTGACCATTTCCCGGCAACGCTTGAACACTTCCTCGCCACCGTCGCTCAAGCGCAGTTTGCGCGTCGTTCGTTGCAGCAGACGGGTGGCGAGTGCCTTCTCCAGACGGGAGATGCTGCGACTGACCGCCGAGGGGGAAGCGCCGAGCTGGCGCGCGGCCTCGGAGAAGCTGCCGGTCTCGACAACCTTGACGAAAATCGCCATTTCACCGAGCAGTGGCAGTGGAAGATTTATGCTCACAGCGCAACAGTCCTTTGAAGTTTGAACGGATTATCACGCAATTCCACCCTTCATATAATAAAAAATAGAAATTCTGATAAGGGCATGGAATATGACACTTCGCCTCTTTTTCCATAGTGATGACCTCAAGGCCAATGTCGAAGTCCTGGAGTGCACGCCCCATGAGAACGAGTTTGCCGTGGTGCTGCGCGCCACGTTGTTCCATCCCCAGGGCGGCGGGCAACCCTGCGATACCGGTCGGATCGGCGAAAGCCAGGTGCTGCGTGTGGTACAGGACCCGGACCGGATCATCCATTTCGTCGATCAACCGGTGAAACTCGGCATGAACCCGATCCGGATCGATGAACAACGTCGCCAATTCAATACCCGCATGCATTCCGCCGGCCATCTGATCGGCCACTTTGTCCAGGCCTTGGGTTGGATGCCGATCAAGGCTCACCACTGGCCGGGCGAAGGTCGGGTGCAGTTCAAACCGACAGATAGCGCACAAGAGATTGATGGCACGACCCTCCAGCACGGCATCGCGCAGTGGATCGCCGATGACTTGCCGCGTCTGACGTCGTTGCGCGAAGGTGCCCGGGAAATCGGTTTCGGTGAGCTGCCCGCCTATGGCTGCGGCGGCCCCCATGTACGTAGCCTGAAGGATTTGGGCACGGTCACAATCGCGTCGCTTTCACAGAAGAAAGGAACGCTGTCAGTCCAGTACAACTTGGACTGAACAGTTGGGCGATGTCATCGCCTGACGCCGGGGGAGCCCCCATTCGCGGGCTCCGTTGACTCTCTGATAGATGGACCTAAGACATGATGCTTGACGTCGAGCGTCTCGATGAGACGTGCATAAAAAAACTCGCCAATGAAGAAGTCCTCGCCATCCGCATCAGAAGCTTTCTGCCCCGGCCGTTGGCTGTTCAAATCGGCGACAAGATCCTCGCCCCTGGCTTCGAGGGTTACATCAACGCACCGAGTATCGGTCGCATCGGCATGGCGTTTTATGAAGCGGAAAACCAGCCGCTCCTGATCGAAGATTATTTCGAGCGTGCCACACGCAACATCGCGGAATTGCGCAACCGCTGCGCACCCTACTCGTCCCCCGTCGACACCCTGCGCTGCATGCTCGACGAGTCCTGGCCGGCGGGTGCGCACCTGGAAAACCTCTACGGTCGCAAGATGTACGTCGGGCTTTCACGGGTGGTGAAACCCGGAGTGTGCTTTCTGGCCCATCACGACATTTTCGCCAAGGATGCCCCGGACAGTTTCCAGGCGCGGAGTCTGGTGTCGCAGTTCGCCTGCAATGTTTACCTGAACATGCCAATCGAGGGCGGCGCGCTGCAGATGTGGGACGACGATATTTCCCCGGAGCAGTTCGATGACATGCGCGGCGACAGTTACGGCATCGATCCGTCCCTGCTCGGCCCGCCGGCCCTGGAGATTCGTCCAGATCCGGGAGATTTCATCATGTTTAATTCACGCCGCATGCACTCGGTGACACCGGGCGTGGCCGATCCGCGCTTGAGCCTGTCATTTTTTGTCGGCTATCGCGGCAATGCTTCACCCCTCACCTTCTGGAGTTGAGATGCAGTTTTCAAATTACCTGGGCGAGTTCCTGGCGCTGGCAACTATCCACTTTCTGGCCGTCGTCGCACCCGGACCGGACTTCGCGGTCACCATCCGCCAGAGCGTGCGTTTCGGTCGATGGGTGGGGATCTGTACGGCGTTGGGCATCGGTGCGGGCATTTCCGTGCATGTGCTTTACACCCTGCTCGGCGTCGGCGCGTTAATGCACACCACGCCTTGGCTGTTGACCGTGGCCAAGGTCGTGGGTGGCGCCTACATCCTGTATCTCGGCGTCAGCCTGTTGCGCAGCCAACCCAAATCGGTGCCGGCGGGTGAAAAAGATGCGGATGAACCGAGGGTCGAGCAAACACTGCTAAAAGCGTTCACCACCGGGTTTCTGACCAATGCCACCAACCCCAAGGCGACACTGTTCTTCCTGGCGATCTTCACCACGATCATCAGCGCCACGACACCGCTCAAGATTCAGGCGCTATACGGTGTCTGGATGTGTTTCGTGAACGCACTGTGGTTTGTCATCGTTGCGCTGTTCTTTTCCAGCAGCAGGGTGCGGTTGCTGTTCATGCGCCTGGGGCACTGGTTCGAGCGGAGCATGGGGGTGATCCTGATCCTGTTTGCGGGGCGGTTGATTTTATCGATGTGATAACCCAGGTCATGCAAAAGGCCCGCTCAGTCTGACTGGCGGGCCTTTTTTCTGCATCTGAGACAAATCCTGCGCACACAAAAACGCCGCTCAATGAGCGGCGTTTTTGTTAAATATGGAGCGGGAAACGAGACTCGAACTCGCGACCCCGACCTTGGCAAGGTCGTGCTCTACCAACTGAGCTATTCCCGCAAATGGCGTCCCCTAGGGGACTCGAACCCCTGTTACCGCCGTGAAAGGGCGGTGTCCTAGGCCACTAGACGAAGGGGACACGCTAACTGAAACACATGGTGTGTATTTCAGTGCCCAAATCCGCATCCGAAGATACCGGTTCTGGTTTCACTCAGCGCAGCCCGAAAGCAACACTGTTTAAAATTGGAGCGGGAAACGAGACTCGAACTCGCGACCCCGACCTTGGCAAGGTCGTGCTCTACCAACTGAGCTATTCCCGCATTGGCGTCCCCTAGGGGACTCGAACCCCTGTTACCGCCGTGAAAGGGCGGTGTCCTAGGCCACTAGACGAAGGGGACACACATACAACATTCACTCCCTACCGCGTTTCGCTGTGTGCTTTACGCTGTAAGTGGCGCGCATTCTATGGATGGATTGAGGGGTCGTCAACCCCCAGATATAAATTTATTTAAATCAACGACTTCGCCCTGCTTTGAGACGCCAATCCGGCTTTTCCGTGTCCCGGCGTTTGACGCCTATATTCTGACGCGTGCCAAGGCGTTATAGTCCAGCACGCCACAGATGATGGCAATGTGCACCGCACACAGCATTACTTATATAAGCAGGAACGCGGCCGATATAGACAGAACCCCAGCCGGTTCAACTTGCCCAGCGGCGCTATGCGCCCCAATGGCAAGCTACTACACTCGCATGCGAACCCTATAAAGAGGTCTTACCGGTGACACCACTCATGATCACCCTGCTAGTCGTAGCCGGGATCGCATTATTGATCGCCATTGGCTACATGAACCATGTGGTGGAAAACAATAAGCTGGAAAAAGCCCGCACCAAGGTAGAACTCAATGATCGCCTGCGTCGCTGCGGTGAAATCACCGAGACGTTCCCAGGCCAGTTGATGACGCCGGCGCTCAAGCTCCTGCTGACCCGTCTGGAACTGAACGTCTGCCAACGCTTGCTCAACCTGGAAAAGACCAGCAGCAACCTCAGGGCACGCATTAGCGAGCTGACGGCGCTGGCCGCCCAAGGCGAATCGATCCCGGTCAACAACCCGCCAGCGCCGATCCAGACCGAAGCCAAAGCCAAGGATGTTCGCTTCCTGCTCGAAGCGCTGCACGGCCAGATCACCCGCGCCGCACAGGACGGCTTCCTGCCGTCCAATGAAGCCAAACGCTGGGTCCGTGAAGTTCGCCACATCCTGGTCCTGTTGCACATCGAATTCTTCAACAACCTCGGTCAGCAATACCTGCAACAGAACCAGCCTGGCCAGGCCCGCCTGGCGTTCGAACGCGGCGTGCAATACCTGCGCAAACAGCAGGAACCGCAGGTGTATGCCGAACAACTGGAATACCTGGAAAAACTCCTGGCGCGTGCCAATGGCATGGTGATGGACAACATCGCGTCGGTTGAAGATGAAGCCAATCAGCTGAACGCGGGCCTAAAAGTGGTCGAGGCCGATGCGGACTGGAAGAAGAAAGTCATTTACGACTGATCCGCAAAAACAGGAAAGCCACCGGAAGGTGGCTTTTTTTGGGGTTTGATTTAACACGCGAGTATGGCCAGGAAATCAGGTCGGCTGTCAGGCCGCCATCGCGGGCAAGCCCGGCTCCCACAATAAACCAACGAACGCCTCAGAGTCGAAAGTGCCCCACCATCCCCTTCAACTCAATTCCCAACTGCGCCAACTCGATACTCGACGCCGCATTCCCCTGCATCGCCAACGATGATTGATCCGCGCTGGCGCGAATACTCGTCACGCTGCGATTGATCTCCTCGGCCACCGAGCTCTGCTCCTCGGCCGCTGCCGCAATCTGCTGGTTCATCTGCTGAATCAACGACACCGCCGCCGCAATACTTCCCAGCGCGCTCTCGGTCTGCAACGCATCACTCACCGCCAGCTTCACCAACTCGCCACTGCTCTGAATCTGTTGCACCGAAGACTGCGCTGCATAGCGTAAGGCACTGACCAGTCGTTCGATCTCCTCGGTCGATTGTTGAGTGCGCTTGGCCAGTGCCCGCACTTCATCGGCCACCACCGCAAAGCCCCGGCCCTGCTCGCCCGCCCGCGCCGCTTCGATGGCCGCATTGAGCGCCAACAGATTGGTCTGCTCAGCCACGCTCTTGATGACGCTCAGCACAGTGCCGATGTTCTGGATTTCTGCGCTAAGGCTTTCAATGCTGGAACTCGCCGAGCTGGCAGAGTCTGCCAGTTGCTCGATTCGCGCCATGCTCTGGCGCACGACCTGCTGACCGCTCTCGACTTTACCGTCCGCCGTCTGCGCGGCCTGGGCGGCCTCTTCCGCGTTACGCGCAACGTCATGCACCGTAGCGGTCATCTGATTCATCGCCGTAGCGACCTGTTCTGTTTCTTCCTTCTGGCTGCTGACTTCAAGGTTGGTCTGCTCGGTCACCGACGCGAGCGACTGCGCCGAACTGGCCAACTGCTCGATACCGGCCTGCAAACCGCTGACAATACTGCTCAGGCCCGCCCCCATTTGCTGCATGGCCTGCATCAATTGGCCGATCTCGTCACGACGGGTGACTTCAACCGTCGCACTCAAATCGCCAGCGGCGATCTGTTGAGCCACACGAATCACACTGCGCAACGGCGCCACAATCAACCGGGTAATCACCAACGCCGCGATCAGCCCGACCAGCAAAGCCAAAGCCGACGAGCCAATGATCAGCAGCGAGTTCTTTTTCAATTCCATCTGCATTGAGTGATCTTCGGCGACATAAGCCTGATCGACTCGCTCCACCACTTGAGCGGCACGCTGATGCAGCTGCTCATAGACCGTTTTTTCCTGCGCCAGAAGACCGGTGTACTCCGCGAGTTTTTCGCTGAAACTGCCGATGTGGCCTGCCACCTCATTCAGGACAGTCTGGTACCCCTCGTCCTTGACCGTGGTTTTTAACTGCTCGGCCTGGGTCAGCGCCTGGTCGGCCTGCTCAATCTTGCCCTGGCCTGCGCTGTCATCACCCTTACGGCTTTGGTCCAGACGCACATGCGCTTCGTTCATGGCTTGCAACATCAACCGTGACACCTGGCTGACTTGACTGGCTTGCTCGATGAATTGCGAACCGTCCTTGCCCTCGGACTGTTTCAAGGCATAGGCGCCGTCATCGGCGAGTCCGGCCTGCAATACATCGAGGTTATTGGCCACGCTAGATACCGACCAACTGGCCATTTCCAGCGCCAGGTCCTTGGCCTGGCTGAGCGAGACGAATTCGTCAAAAGCCTTGCGATAGGCCCCCAGGGACTGCTCGACGTCGTTCATTACCGGCACGTTGGCCGCAGACGCCGCTTTCAGCTGGGCCGCCAGGGCGATCAAACCATCAACGCCCTCGTGCAAGGCATCTGCGGTTTTCGGATTACCGTGCAAGGCGTATTCCTGCTCAAGCAGTCTCACCTTGAGCAACCCGCTGTTGAGCGAAGACATCTGCTTGAGCCCATCGAAGCGATGACTGATCGTTTGCAGGGACCATACGCCGATAGCTGCCACGACGGCGGTCAGCAGCAACACCAATACAAAACCGACTCCCATTTTTTTCGCCATACCGAGGTTGGCAAAACGTCCTTGCACGGCCGAAATCATTGCGCTTAGTCCCCTGCCATTGTGAGTTGACGCAGATTCGCAACGGGCCTGTGCCAACACAAGTCTCTGGCGTCTGAATAATGGCAATAAGCTACGCCAACGTCGTTTTCAGGACGCTTTAGGTCGATCCGGAGCGGTGGCCTGAAAAAACGCCCGGGCACGCGGATCACAGGCATAGGCCACATTGATACGCTGCCAGTCGCTGGCCTCACCCGTAGAGCTGAATGCCGTCGCAGAAGACAACAACACACCAAAGCGCTTTGCCTGGATACGCACCTGAGAGTAATCGGACATCCGTGATCGCGCCCAGATAAACAGGCCCCCGACAGGCTTGCCGAAGACTTCCCACTCGGCATCTTCGAGCACTTGCAACGCCGCTTCCCTGTCACTGCTCAACCGCTGACGCTGACGTTGCACCAATTTGCGATAGGCACCGCCGGCCAACAGGCATGCGAGCACCGACTCACAAAACCGTGAAGCGCCCATGCTGCTGATCATCTTGACCTCGGCCAGTCGCGAAACAACCTCTGCACCCGCCACGACAAAGCCGACCCGCAGCGAACTGCTGAGCGTTTTGGAGTAACTGCCGACGTAAATCACGCTGTCATCCAATGCGGCGAGTCGCGTACCGGGGCCGCTGTGCAAATCGGCATAGACGTCGTCTTCGATGACCAGCACGCCATGGGTTTTGGCCAGTTGCAGCACGCGCTGTGCCACCAGAGGCGTGAGGCTGCTGCCCGTCGGGTTGTGATAGAAACTGTTGATGAACAACCCTCGTGGCTTGTACTCCAGCAATACCGCCTCGAGCGCTTCAGTGTCCGGCCCGCGAGGGGTTCTCGGCACCTCTATCATCCTGACACCGTGCAGGCGCAGCAGATCGAACAGCAAGCAATAGCCGGGATTTTCCACAACCACGCAATCACCCGGTTTAAACAACGTGCGCACGATCAGGTCGAGCCCCTGACTGGCACCCGTCGTCGTCATGATGCAACTGTCGTCCACTGCGATATCCAGCTGTTTCAGGCGCTTGACGATCTGCTCACGCAACGCTGGCAAGCCCAGCGGCGTGCTGTAGTTGAACAGACCGACCATGTCGGTACGGGTGACTTGACGGATCGCGTAGCTCAGGTCATCGGTCTCGCGCCAGCTTTCGGGGAGTCCGCCACAGCCCAGCTTCAGTTCGCTCAAAAAACTGCCCTGGTTGCCCCCTGCGCCCTCGAACCGCAGTAACCCTTGTTGATCTTGAGCCGCCAGTGCCGAAGCGGCAACGAAGAACCCCGCCCCATGACGCGGCGCCAGCACGCCTTGAACCACCAGACGCTCACACGCTTCAACCACGCTGGATTGACTGAGTAAATTGATTCGTGCGATTTGCCGCACGGAAGGCAGTCGCGTTCCCGGCGGCACCTCGCTGCAGTGGAGCCAGCGGGTTAATGCGTCGACGATTTGCTGTACGACCGGCACCAATGCCTGTCGATCGATTCTCAACTCCATGAGCAAGCAAACTCCTGTTTGTTTGGCGGGGAACAGTTAATCACAGGAACGCTCGCCGGGATGTGCGACAACGCCGCCAAAACCCACGGTTCTAACCATTTGAAACATAATGCCTGGCCCTCTTCTAAGGCCTCAAGGCAAACGAAAAACCTGTGGGAGCGAGCCTGCTCGCGAAAACGGTGTGTCAGTCAACATTGATGTCGGCTGATACTCCCTTTTCGCGAGCAGGCTCGCTCCCACAGGTTCGGTGTTTTCTATGGATCAGTATCTGCTTTTAAAACGCCGTCACGCCCCCATCCACCGCCAACGAGTGCCCGGTAGTAAATGCGGCACCATCACTGCACAGATACAACACAGCGCTGGCAATTTCCTCGACCTTGCCGATACGACCCACCGGGTGCATGGCATTGGCGAACTCGGCTTTCTTGGGGTCCGCTTCATAGGCACGGCGGAACATGTCGGTGTCGATCACCGCCGGGCACACCGCATTCACACGGATTTTTTTCTTGGCATATTCGATGGCCGCCGATTTGGTCAGGCCGATCACCGCGTGCTTCGAAGCGGCGTAAATACTCATTTTCGGCGCCGCCCCGAGACCGGCTACCGACGCGGTGTTAACGATCGCGCCGCCCCCCTGGGCAAGCAGCAATGGCAACTGGTACTTCATACACAGCCAGACGCCTTTGACATTGACGCCCATGATTGCGTCGAACTCATCGGCCGTGCCTTCGGCCAGCTTGCCCTTTTCGATCTCGATGCCGGCGTTGTTGAAGGCATAGTCGAGGCGGCCGTAGGTATTCACCACTTCGTCCATCAGATTTATTACGTCACTTTCCAGCGTGACGTTGCAGCGCACGAAAGTCGCTTCGCCGCCCGCCGTACGAATCAGCGCCACAGTCCCCTCACCGCCCTCGGTGTCCAGGTCGGCGACCACCACTTTCAACCCCTCTGCGGCGAACGCCTGGGCCGTCGCGCGGCCAATGCCATTGGCAGCGCCAGTCACAACGGCGACCTGTCCGGAAAACGTCATGCTCATTGTTATGTCCTCGAAAAGAGAAATGCGGGGATCGCGTGCGCCCAGTCTAGTCACAGGGATCTGCAGCGCGGCAGCACTATCAGAGGGCCGGTTGAGCGCCCATGAGTTGCAGTGATAGAACCGCCCACCTGACTATCACCGTACTGGATAGAGTTGCATTCGCCGCATCAGCCAGACTTGCAGCCTCGATCATGAAGGTCTATCAACAAGGCTTCATTCATCTTGAGTGCCTGTCATGACTACCCAGACCAATCGCCAATTCCTGCTCGCCAAACGCCCGGTGGGCGCAGCGACCCGCGAGACGTTCACCTATCAGGAAGTCCCGGTCGGCGAACCGGCTGCGGGTCAGATCCTGGTCAAAAACGAATACCTGTCCCTGGACCCGGCGATGCGTGGCTGGATGAACGAGGGTAAGTCCTACATCCCGCCGGTCGGTATTGGCGAAGTGATGCGCGCATTGGGCGTAGGCAAAGTCGTCGCCTCGAACAACCCGGGGTTTGCAGTCGGGGACTATGTGAATGGTGCGCTGGGTGTGCAGGATTTTTTCCTCGGCGAGCCACGCGGTTTCTACAAGGTCGATCCGAACCTGGCACCGCTGCCGCGCTACCTGTCCGCCTTGGGCATGACCGGGATGACTGCCTACTTCGCCCTGCTTGATGTCGGCGCCCCCAAGGCCGGTGACACCGTGGTGTTGTCAGGCGCCGCTGGCGCAGTGGGCAGCATTGCCGGGCAAATCGCCAAGATCAAAGGTTGCCGCGTCATCGGCATCGCCGGAGGCGCGGACAAGTGCCGGTTCCTGATCGACGAACTGGGTTTCGATGGCGCTATCGACTACAAGAACGAAGACGTCACCGCCGGTCTCAAGCGCGAATGCCCGAAAGGTGTGGACGTGTATTTCGATAACGTCGGCGGCGATATTCTCGACGCCGTGCTGGGCCGCCTGAACATGAAGGCGCGGGTGGTGATTTGCGGTGCCATCAGCCAGTACAACAACAAGGAAGCGGTCAAAGGCCCGGCCAACTACCTGTCGCTGCTGGTCAACCGCGCGCGGATGGAAGGCTTTGTGGTGATGGACTACGCCGCACGGTTCGCCGCTGCCGGGCAGGAAATGGCGGGCTGGATGGCCAAGGGACAGCTCAAGAGCAAGGAAGACATCGTCGAAGGACTGGAGACGTTCCCGGAAACACTGATGAAGTTGTTCAGCGGGGAGAACTTCGGGAAGTTGGTGTTGAAGGTTTAACGCATTATTTGAAGTCACCGCAAAACCAATGTGGGAGCGAGCCTGCTCGCGAAGACGGTGTGTCAGTCGACATCAATTTGACTGACACACCGCATTCGCGAGCAGGCTCGCTCCCACAATTGGATCTTTAGTGGTTGATCAGGCCAGTTCGGCCACGACGGCGGCCAATGCCTTGGCCGGATCCTTCGCCTGGCTGATCGGACGGCCAATCACCAGATAGTCGGAACCGGCATCCAGTGCCTGACGCGGGGTCAGAATGCGACGCTGATCGTCCTGGGCGCTGCCCGCCGGACGTATGCCCGGCGTCACCAGTTGCAACGACGGGTGAGCCGATTTCAACGCATGGGCTTCCAGCGCCGAACATACCAGACCGTCCATCCCGGCTTTTTCCGCCAGCGCGGCCAGGCGCAGCACTTGCTCCTGCGGCTCGATATCCAGACCGATTCCCGCCAGATCCTCACGCTCCATGCTGGTCAGCACGGTCACGCCGATCAGCAGCGGTTTAGGGCCGGTACGCTGGTCGAGCACTTCGCGGCACGCAGCCATCATGCGCAGACCGCCGGAGCAATGCACGTTGACCATCCACACGCCCATTTCAGCCGCCGCCTTGACAGCCATTGCCGTGGTGTTCGGAATGTCGTGGAACTTGAGGTCCAGGAACACTTCGAAACCCTTGTCGCGCAAGGTGCCGACGATTTCCGAGGCGCAACTGGTGAACAGTTCTTTGCCGACTTTGACCCGGCACAGTGTCGGGTCCAACTGGTCGGCCAGCTTCAGTGCGGCGTCACGGGTGGGGAAATCCAGGGCGACGATGATAGGAGTCTGGCAGACGGACATGTGCGGGCTCTCAGGCAGGACGAAATCGGCGCGCATTGTAGCGGAACCAGCGCCGCTGCGGGACCCGATGATCGGTAAATCATCGAGTCCGCTCAAGCAAGACTAGCCCCCGTGGCGATTGTGTCGAGCCCGATACACTCACGACACGCCCTCAACACCCTTCCTCGCTACCTTCGGCAGCCGCAACACGTCCTTACAGCACTTCCCGCCTCCGGGCCGGACGCCTATGCTGAGGCCACAACCTTGCAGCCTATCTTTTGTGGTTGGCAGCCTACCTGGCAGATGAACGCACGCATGCACAACACCCTAGCAACCGTGAACGACGATCAAAAAGCGCCCGCCGATGACAAACGCTGGAGCATTCGCGCGCTGATCGTCGACGACGACGTCCCGATCCGCGAATTGATGATCGACTACCTGGCCCGGTTCAATATCCACGCCAGCGGCGTCACCGATGGCGCCGCCATGCGTCTGGTAATGCAAGCTGAACATTTCGATGTGGTGGTGCTCGACCTGATGCTGCCCGGCGAAGATGGTTTGTCTCTGTGCCGCTGGCTGCGCGCCGAGTCGGACATTCCGATCCTGATGCTCACCGCCCGCTGCGAACCCACCGACCGGATCATCGGCCTGGAACTGGGCGCAGACGATTACATGGCCAAGCCGTTCGAGCCACGCGAACTGGTCGCACGAATTCAGACCATTTTGCGTCGAGTGCGCGACGACCGCACCGAACAACGGGCCAACATTCGCTTCGACAACTGGCGCCTGAACAGCGTGCTGCGCCAGTTGATCGCCGCCGATGGCCTGGTGGTGCCGCTGTCCAACGCCGAGTTCCGTTTGCTCTGGGTGTTCATTGAACGACCCCGCCGCGTACTCAGCCGCGAACAATTGCTGGATGCCGCACGCGGTCGCTCCATCGAAGCCTTTGATCGCAGCATTGACCTGCTGGTCTCGCGCCTGCGCCAGAAACTCGGCGACGATCCGAAAGCCCCACAGTTGATCAAAACCGTTCGCGGTGAGGGTTACCTGTTCGACGCACGAGATATCGGCTGATGCGTGCGCGCTTCGATACGCTGTTCGGCCGCCTGTTTGGCGTGCTGTTGGTAGCGATTATCCTGGCGCACCTGTTGGCGTTTGCCTGGTTCCACCATTACGGCCCGCGGACGCCCCCTCCGCCGCCGGAGTTTGCCGAAAACTACGATGGGCAACGCCCTCCGATGGACCCTCGCTTCGAAAACCGGCCGCCTCGGCCGTGGTTCGGCGGGCCCTTGGTGCCACTGACCTTTCAGCTGATATCGCTGATCATTGCGGCGTGGTACGGCGCCAAACTGCTGAGCCGGCCGATCCAGCGCCTGAGCGATGCCGCCGAACGCTTGAGCGAAAACCTCGACAGCCAGCCTCTGGATGAGTCCGGCCCACGGGAAGCGCGGCAAGCAGCGCACACGTTCAACAAGATGCAGCAACGCATTCGTGAACAAGTACAGCAGCGCTCACGGATGCTGGGGGCGGTGTCTCACGACTTGCGCACGCCGTTGTCACGGCTAAAGTTGCGGCTGGAGCAAATCGACGACGACAAGCTGCAAGGCCAGATGCGGCAGGATCTGGATGACATGATCAGCATGCTCGACGCCACCCTGACCTACCTTCACGAACAGCGCACCAGCGAGGCACCACAGTGGATGGACGTGCAGGCGCTGATCGAATCCCTCTGTGAAAATGCTCAGGACCAGGGCGCCGATGCCCAGGCCAGCGGCCACTGCGCGCCCCTGCAGGTACAGCCGATGGCTTTGCGCTCGTGCATCAACAACCTGCTGGACAACGCCCTGCGCTATGCCGGGGAAGGGTTGATTACGCTGGAAGACCATCGCGAGCAACTGCTGATCCGGGTCATCGACCACGGGCCGGGGATCGCGACGGATAAACGTGAAGCGGTGTTTGAACCGTTCTATCGTCTCGAGGGCTCGCGTAATCGTAACTCCGGCGGTGTCGGTCTAGGCATGACCATTGCCCGCGAGGCGGCCGAACGGCTGGGCGGACAATTGAGCCTGGAAGAAACCCCTGGTGGTGGACTGACGGCAGTCATCCGATTGCCCCGATCCATGTAGCAGCTGGCGAAGCCTGCGTTCGGCTGCGTAGCAGTCGTAAATCCTGCCACATCGATCTTCCTTAATCACCGCGGTGGATGGCCTAGCGACTGCTTCGCAGCCGAACGCAGGCTTCGCCAGCTGCTACAAGGATCGTGTGTACCCATCGGTACAAACCTCAAATACCCACGACATCTTGCCCCTTGAGGCTGCATAAGCCGGTGCACCCACCGGTTTCCCATTCCAAGGAGTGAGCCCAATGATCGGTAGCGTCAGTAACTACACGAGCTATTCCAGCACCAGCGGTACCACAACCAACAGCGCCCGTAGCCAGCAATTTCAGAAAGAGTTGCTCGCCAAACTCGACACCAACGGCGACGGCGTGGTGGGTCAGGATGAGCTCAAGAGCGCCCTGTCGCAGAAACCCGACAGCGGTCTGCTGGCCAGCCTGAGCAAAAATTTCGCCGATCTGGACAGTGACGATAGTGGCAGCCTGAGCAGTCAAGAGATGGCCGCGATGGCCCCACCTCCACCACCGCCACAAGATCAGGCACCCAACACTGAGCTTGCCGATGCGATGATCAGCGCCCTCGACACCGACGGTAACGGCACCATCAGCAGCGACGAACTGAGTAATGGCCTGACCAGCGCCGGCAGCAGTGCCGATAGCAAGGACATCTTCTCGGCGCTGGACAAGAACAAGGACGGCACCGTCAGCAAAGACGAACTCGCCGCCAGCCTCGCCCCGCCTCCACCGCCGCCACAGCAGATGCCCAGCGACGCACTGTTCAGCCAGCTGGATGCGAACAGTGACGGCAGCGTCATTGCCACCGAACCAGGCAGCGCGGTACAGGCCAGCGACAGCGCCTCATCGACCAGCAGCGACACCAGCGCGGCGCTGTTCAAAATGCTCGATAGCGACAGCAGCGGCGGTGTCAGCAGCGACGAGTTGAAAGCCGCGCTACAAGCCGGTCGCGAGAAGAGCAACGACAGCTCAACCGCTCAGCCGAATGTTTCAGAAGCGCTGAACAAAATGATCGCCAACCTGAGCAAGCAGTATTCGCTCGACAAGGTGGCGAGCGTGGGCAAGTACCTCAACGTGGCCACTTAAGTCAAAAGCATCGCGAGCAGGCTCACTCCCACATAGGATCTGTGTAAGCCACCATCCAATGTGGGAGCGAGCCTGCTCGCGAAGAGGGCTTAAATCGCGGCAAAAATCTCAAGGCCGGCGATCTTCAACGCGTGCCTGGCTTTTGCTCCAGTCGGTCAACAGGCTATACGCCACCGCCAGCAGCGTCGGACCGATAAACAAGCCAATAAACCCAAACGCAATCAACCCGCCAAACACGCCCAACAACACAATCACCAACGGCAAATTCCCGCCACGGCTAATCAAATATGGCTTCAGCACGTTGTCGACGCCGCTGATTATGAACGTTCCCCAAATGCCCAGAAACACCGCCATCCCGTACTCGCCCTTCCAGGCCAGCCAGGCCGTGGCCGGTATCCACACCAACGGCGGCCCCATGGGAATCAGGCTGAGCAGGAAGGTCACGATGCCAAGCACCAATGCGCCAGGCACTCCTGCAATCAAAAACCCGATAAACGCCAGAACCGCCTGAGCCGCCGCCGTCCCGATCACGCCGTTCACCACCCGCTGAACGGTCCCCGCCACCAGCTCGATGTAATAGCCAGCCCGTTGCCCGATCAGACGCTCCAGCAACCCATGAACAAACGCGGCCAATCGTGGCCCGTCACGGTAGAAAAAGAACACGAAGACAATGCTTAACGTCAGTTCGAGAATCCCGCCGCCAATCTGCGCACTGCGCGCCAGCAACCAGTTACCGACCTGGCCCAGGTAGGGCTTGACCGCCAGCAACATCGCCGCGCCCTGCTGATCAATGCTGTTCCAGACAACCACCAACCGTCCGCCAACCAGAGGAACACCGGCCAGCCAGGTCGGCGCTTCAGGCAGACCGTCAACCTGCACATCCTTGATGAACGCCGTGGCATCGCGCACATGATCCGCCAGGTTGAACCCCAGCCACACCAGCGGCACCGCCACCAATAACATCCAGCCAAGCGTCAGCAATGCCGCCGCCAGCGCCTCCCGACCATTGAGCAAACGGGTCAGCAAGCGCATCAGCGGCCAACTGGCAAACGCCAATACGGCCCCCCAGAACAACGCCGACCAGAACGGCGCCATCACCCAAAAGCTCGCGCCAAACAGCACCAGGAGCAGGATCTGCACCAACAGCCGATCGTTATTGATCATCAAAGTCTCGAAAAAAGTCAGTTCGCAGAAGAGCAGGCGAACGCGACAAGCGCATTCGCCTGATGAAGCTTATCGCAACAGTTCCACGTGCAGGCCAGCGCCGTCAACGCTGCCGGTTTCCATCCGCGCCGCACGCACGCCCTGGCCAATCAACGCCTGACGCCAGGCTTCGGCGTTCGGCCCGGAAACGTTGACCCGCAGGGTCGTGTCCAGATTCAAGCCGCGCGAGAGCAAGCGCAGCCAGGTATCGTCAGGGGCATCGGTCAGTTTGGGGAAATCGAGCTCGCCGGTGCTTTTGAGCTGCCGCAACAAGGTGGCGGAAGTAGGCAGCAAATCACCCAGAGGCGCCGCGGCATCGAACTGCTCGACGTGCAGATAGGCTTTGCGATTACCGCGAGTGATGCTGTAAAGCGCCACCAGCGTACTGTCCTTTGGCGCGGCCAGACGCAACAGCAGATACGCCTGTTGATCATCAGCCCCGTAGAGTTTGGCGTTGCCGAAGACCTCGTTGGCCCACAGGCTGCTTTCGCCGCAATCACGGGCCTGGCACCAGAACAGCAACTCGGCGCCCTGTTTCTGCAACGCTTCGCGGGCGGCGGTGAAGGCTTCCGTGGACGAATGCTCCGGCGGCAGTTCGTAGGTTACCGAGGTGGTTTGCCCGCGGGCGCTGACTTGACCGTCGAAACGCAATTGACCGCTGATCTTGCGGATCGACCCCAGCGGGTAGATCCGCTCGAGCTCTACCGCCGGGCGATAGTCGACGATCTGCGCATCGACCATACGCGGCACGATCGGCAGGTCCTGGCTGCCCGGAACATCGGCGGCGAACAACACGGGACTGAAACAGCACAGCGCCAGCAAACTGAATGAACGCATGGATAGGCTCATCGTATCAGCATGGCCTGGGCGCCTTTGACGACGCTGGCATCATCGATGCGTTCGGGCACCAGCAAACCACGCTGCACCGCCGGACGCGCCTCCAGGCTCGCCATCCAGCGTTGCAACGCCGTCAAGCCATCCACCGCGACACCGGACCACTCGTGGCCACGAACCCATGGGTACGTGGCTATGTCGGCAATGCTGTACTCGCCGGCGAGGAATTCCACGGTTTGCAGGCGGGTGTCGAGCACCTCATAAAGGCGACGGGTTTCATGCTGATAGCGGTCGATGGCGCCCTGGAGTTTCTCCGGAAAATAGCGAAAAAACACGTTGGCCTGACCCTGCATCGGGCCGACGCCCCCCATCTGGAACATCAGCCATTGCAAAACCACTGAGCGCCCCTTCGGGTCCTTGGGCAGCAGCTTGCCGCTCAACTCGGCCAGGTAGATGAGGATGGCGCCGGATTCGAATACGGCAAAATCACCGTTGGCGCGGTCGATAATCGCCGGAATCCGGCCATTGGGATTGATCTTGAGGAAGTCCGGGGACTTTTGTTCCTTCTTGTCGAAACTCAAGGCGTGCACCGTGTAGGGCAGGCCGAGTTCCTCGAGCACGATAGAGACCTTGTGGCCATTCGGGGTCGCAGCGGTGTAGAGATCTATCATGGTTGTCTCCCATTTCAACCCGCCCAGCCTCGACAGTTGCCCGGCGCAAGTCAAGGAGCGGCGAAGAACCGATTGAAACAGTCTGCGACAAGGTCGGCACCGGATTCATCATTCAGGTGCAAATGATGGCCGCCAGGCAGCTGTTCACGGCTAAAGGGTAGACGCTCCAACAACTCAGGATGTTTGGCGAGCATGCCGTCAGCTGCAACCACCAGCAACGCAGGACAACTGACCCGCTGGACGAAGGCCATGGCCTGCTCGGTGGTAAGACGTAGCGGCGATGGCAGCGTGAGACGGTTGTCGGTGCGCCAGGTGTAACCGCCCGGCACTGGCATCAAACCGCGCTGGGCCAGGAGTTCGGCGGCTTCGCGACTGACCGCTACCAGACCTTGCATTCTCGCCTCGATGGCGCGGTCCAGTGTGTTGTAGACGGGTTTGCGCTTCTCGCGCAGATCCAGTTGCGCTTGCAGGGCCATGCCCATACGCTCGGCAGCGTTTTCGCCTTTGTCTGTAGGAGGGATGATGCCGTCGATCAAGGCTAGATGCGTCACACGCTCGGGCAGCGAGCCGGCGATGATCAACGAAGCGATCGCGCCCATGGAGTGCCCCATCAGCGCAAAACGCTTTAGCCCAAGCTGTTCGGCGACCTGCAATACGTCGTGGGCGTAGTCCCACATGGCATAACCGGCACCGGGTGGGCGATGCCCGGAGTGGCCGTGACCGGCCATGTCCAGCGCGATGATGCGCAAGCCTTTGAGCTTTGGCGCCAACCGGGCAAAGCTGTTGGCGTTGTCCAGCCAGCCATGCAAGGCGATCACCGGCAGGCCGTCTTCAGGGCCGAACAAGTGCGCCGCCAACTCGATGTGCGGCAGGCTCAGGCGAACTTCTTCAACGACATGGCTCATACGCATTCCTGCTGACGACGACTTTCCCAGCGGCTGAACAGGTTCTTCAGCAGCGTGGCTGTGTCCTGTGGTCGCTCGAGGGGAAACATGTGCCCACCGGGCATGCTCAGGGATTCGCCCTGCGGCATACGCCCGACCGTACGGGCGTGATGGCGCATGACCACGCGACTTTTATGCCCGCGCACCACCGCCAACGGCACTTTCAACTGCCGTGCGCGACCCGGGCTGGTATGGGGCACACCGCGGTAAATGCTGATTTCGGTGGCCGGGTCGAAACGCAGGCGCAGCTTGTCGCCCACTGTGTGCAAACCGTGTTGCAGGTAGGCGTCGAAGCACTCCGGATCGAAGCCACGAAACAGGGTCTTACCGGCGAAATATACTCGCGCAGCCTCCAGATCGGCGAACTCTTCGCGTCGCCCCAGCGTGCGGCCAGCCGGGGTCAGGCGGTCGATAAAACCAAAACGCTTGGCCGCGCGGATGACCCACTGATCGGTACGGGTCAGCACCGGCGAATCGAGCATCACCACGCCGCGGTACAGTTCGGGGCAACGCAACGCCGCGTGCAGGTGCAATACGCCACCGAAGGAGTGGCCAACGCCCCACACGGGCTCAGGCTGCTGCTCAAGATGATGAATCAGCTCGTCCACCAAATTGTGCCAATTGTCATCCGCCGGAAAACGCGGGTCATGGGCATGCTGTTCCAGATGTGTCACCTGATACTCGGGCGCCAGCGCCGCGAACAACTTGCCGTAGGTGCCCGAAGGAAATCCATTGGCGTGGGCGAAAAATATCTGTTGCGACATACCGGTCGATCCATCAACGAAAACGAGCGTTGATTGTCCGTAAGACAACGCCCTACAGCAATGACCGTAACTGCCAGGAATGATGACAGTCCGGTCAGGGGGATACCCATCCTTGTAGCAGCTGGCGCAGCCTGCGTCCGGCTGTAGGAGCGAGCTTGCTCGCGAAATACGTTAACGATAACGCGTTCATGTTGGATAAACGTGTCGCTCTCAGGTCTTTCGCGAGCAAGCTCGCTCCTACACGCAGCCGAACGCAGCCTGCGTCCGGCTGCTACACAGAGCGAGTCATTGCTCAACGCAGTGGTGGATTCTCACCCAACGGCACCACCGCCATGGTCAACCGCGACACGCAACTGGCCTTGCCCTCGTCGCTGGTCAAGCGGATATCCCAGACATGCGTGGTGCGACCAATGTGAATCGCCGTGGCCACCGCCGTTACCCGTCCGCTGCGCAATCCGCGCAAATGGTTGGCATTGATTTCCAGGCCTACGCAATAAAACTTGCTGGTATCGATACACAGGTAGCTGGCCATCGAGCCGACCGTTTCGGCGAGCACCACCGAGGCACCACCATGCAGCAAGCCATAAGGCTGATGGGTGCGGTGATCGATGACCATGCTCGCGGTCAGGGAGGCCTCGTCGAAAGCTTCAAAGCGAATATCCAGCACTTCACCGATGGTGTTTTTCTGGATCGCGTTCAACTGCTCGATGTTGGGAAGGGTTCGCCACAGACTCATCGCCAATTTCCTTGGTTGGTGTTGTTGGTGACTCAATCCTGCCACACGACTGCTTCGCTGCGCTCGCTCCATTCTTCGAACCGGGCCCCGTAAGCGGCTTCGATCATATTGCGCTTGATCTTCAGGGTCGGCGTCAGAAAGCCGTTTTCCACTGCCCAACTGTCCTTGACCACCACCAGCCGCCGCAAGCGTTCATGCTTGTCGAGGGCGCCGTTAACCTCCTCCAGCAGTTTTTCCAGGCTCGAGTGCAGGCCGGCGCGTGCCTTTGCGCCCGCGTCCTGCTGGCCGACCGCCGAAAGCACGCACAAGCCCAACGGCGCACTCAACCCATCGCCAACCACGCAGACCTGCTCGATCCGCGAATGCACCGCCAGCCGATTTTCGATGGGCGCGGGAGCCACGTATTTGCCTTTGCTGGTCTTGAAGATTTCTTTCAGCCGCCCGGTCAGGCGCAGGTTGCCTTCGGCGTCTTCCTCGCCCTTGTCACCGGTACGCAGGAAGCCATCCTCGGTGATGGTTTCGGCGGTTTTTTCAGGTTCCTTGAAATACCCGAGCATGGTCGCGCCGCTGCGCACCATGACCTCGCCGGACTCGGCGATCCGAACCTCGACGTCCGGGCAAGGCTTGCCGATCCAGCCCGGCTTGTTCTGGCCCGGCAGGCCAACATGCGAATAGCCGCAGCTTTCGGTCATGCCGTAGACCTCCAGCACATCCAGCCCCAGCTTGCGATACCACAGCAACAAGGTCTGCGGAACCGGCGCCGCGCCGGACAAGGCAATGCGCAAGGCGTCGAGCCCAAGCCCGGCAAGGACTTTGTGTCCAACCCGCTCGCCGATGATCGGCAGGCCGAGCAAAAAGTCGAGGCGCTTTGCCGGGATCTTGCTGTAGACGCCCATCTGGAACTTGGTCCAGATCCGCGGCACGCCAAACAATGCGGTGGGCCGTGCACGCTGCAAATCGGTGAGGAAGGTATCGAGGCTCTCGGCAAAAAACACCGTTTGCCCGCTGTAGATCGACGCCAGTTCGACGAACATTCGCTCGGCGACATGGCACAGTGGCAGGTAGGACAGCAATCGATCCGACTCGTTGAGGCCGAAAAGTTGCGTGCCACGGCTGGCGGCAAACCCCAGATTACCGAAGCTGTGCATCACTCCCTTGGGCAGGCCAGTCGTGCCGGAAGTATAAATGATGGTCGCCAATTGATCGGCGGCGGGTTTCGGATCGTCCTGGATCGGCGAGTTGCGCTGCAGGTCGGCCCAGCTGAAATCGAAGCGGCCTGGCGGATGCAACGGCAGGCTGATGGTGGGCAGTTCCGGCTTGACCCCACGGGACATGCCAGACCAGTCATCGAGTTTGCCGATGAAGACAAGCACGGCGTCGGAATGTTCGAGCACTTGCGCCACGGACTCGGCTGTCAGGTTCGGGTACAGCGGCACCGAGACATGCCCGGCCATCCAGATTGCCAGGTCGGCGATGATCCAGTGGGCACAGTTTTTCGAGATCAAGGCGATGTGGCTACCTTGAGGCAGTTCTCGTGCTCGCAGCCAGTGCGCAGCGCAACGGGCCTGATGACCGACGTCTTCCCAGGTCAGCGTCTCGACCTGTCCACCCCCCGTGGGCTGGACCAGAAAGCGCTGGCGGGGATGACGGGCTTCCCGCTCATAGAAGACGTCCAGCGGCAAACGCAACGCTGCAGACATACGACTCGCTCCTGTTTTTTTGGTCTGGAGCAAGCGTAGTCAACCGAGCAGTTGCTTGGTTAATTATTTGAGGGCAAAAAGCAGGATCAAAAGATCGCAGCCTCGTTGCACTCGACAGCTCCTACAGGGTAATGCGCAATCCTTGTAGGAGCTGTCGAGTGCAACGAGGCTGCGATCTTTTGCTTTTAAGGGTGTTTGATGCCGTTGAGCTTCATCGCGCCGGCCACCGGGCCGTCACCTTCAAGCTCGGCAAGGCTGGCGGTTTTCACCGTTTCCGGGTCCTGTACATGACCGTGCTGCAAATAACCCAGGAGGTTGCCCACCAACGGGTTATGGCTGACCAGCAACGCGTAGTCCACGGACACCAATTGCTCAGCCACCGCTTGCGGACGGTTGTCGGGGGTCAGCCATTCGACGGTGCGAATGTCCGGCTCGAAACCGAGGGCTTCTCGCACCAGCTGCGCGGTCTGCTGCGCTCGCTGGTAAGGGCTGGCGTAGATAGCCGTGATCGGCTGGCCGATCAGCTCGGCGGCGCTGCGCAGCACTTCTTCGCAACCGTGGGGCGTCAATGCCCGTTCGGAGTCTGGACGCGAGCCATAAGGCTCGGCTTCACCATGACGCAATACCCAGAGTTTCATAGCTTGGGTTCCTCATCTCGGGCCGGATGCGGGGCGGGCGCCACAACGTGCGGCGCTTCACCTTCCGGCGTACGCGGCGTCGGCCAGTCGGCGAACGGCCAGGGTTTCTGGTCGCTGTGGAAACTGCCGAAACGCCCGATCTGTGCCAGGAACTGACTCAGGCTGTCGCCGAAGTTCATCAGGCTGGCGCTCGGGGCGCCATAGATCAAACGATAGATCAACTGCACCAGCACCACTGCGCCAAGGATGAATTGCGCCACCTGCCAGACCAGCACGAAGACGATCATCCACAACACCCGCAGCAGGATGGATTCGTACTTGGCTTCTGTTTTCGGATCGTTCATGTCTCGCTCTCCTGCTCCTTATGGGAGCGTGCTCAGTTGAAACCGCTGGTGGAAATAAAGTCGACATCGGTTTTCGGTTCGCCGCGCATCAACAGTTCAATCACCTGATTAAGCGTGCGCCCTTCGAACAGGATCGCGTGCAGCCCGGCGACCAGCGGCATGTACACGCCAACCTCCTGAGCCTTGGCCTTCAGCACTTTGAGAGTGTTCACGCCTTCGGCGACTTCGCCCAGACGTGTCACCGCCTCTTCCAGGCTCAAGCCCTGACCGAGGGCGAACCCGACCTGATAATTACGGCTTTTCGGCGACGAACAGGTGACGATCAGATCGCCCACACCGGCCAGGCCGAGGAAGGTCATCGGGTTGGCGCCCTGATTGACCGCAAAGCGGGTCATTTCCGCCAGCGCCCGGGTGATCAACATGCTTTTGGTGTTCTCGCCCATGCCCAGTGCCACCGCCATGCCAGCGATGATCGCGTAGACGTTCTTCAGGGCCCCGCCCAACTCCACGCCGAAGCGGTCGGCGCTGGCATAAACGCGAAAGGTGCGGCCATGCAACGCGGCCTGGACGCGCTGGCAGAGTTCCTCGTCTTCGCTGGCGACCACCGTGGCGGTCAGCGCGTGCTCAGCGATTTCACGCGCCAGGTTCGGCCCGGACAGCACGCCGATGCGCGCTTGCGGGGCGATTTCTTCGAGAATTTCGCTCATCAGCTTGAACGTGTGGGCTTCGATGCCCTTGGTCAGGCTCACCAGCAGCTTGCCGCTCAAACGGTCCGCGTGCGGCATCAATACCGAGCGCAACGCGCTGGACGGCAGCGCAACGAAACACAGCTCGCAGGTGTCCAGCGTGGCTTGCAAGTCAGTGACCGGCTCCACGCCCGGAAGAATCTTGATGCCTTTGAGGTAGCGCGGGTTCTCGCGATTGACCCGAATAAACTCGGCCTGCTCAGGATCACGCATCCACTGCAGGACCTGATGCCCGTTCTCGGCCAGCAAATTAGCCACGGCGGTACCAAAACTTCCGCCTCCCAGGACCGCAATTGGGCGCTGTTCAGTCATATGCAATCCGTTAATCCATACCAGTGGCGATGTCGGCATTATACGGAGCGGCCCAGTGGCGGCCAGCCCCCGCGTCAATTACCGGCACGTGTAGAAAGAAGACCAACAAAACCGAGGAAAATGCCGGCATCGTGACTGGAAAAGTCGACCGTCTCGGTTAACATGCGCACCAGTTAATCGCGATCAAGGCTGCGTTGTGTCTCTTGGCTCTCCTTCAACCCGCTCGCCACTGGCACTGGCCGGTATGCTTGCGCAACGCTCCAGCGTGGAACGGGCGCTCTAAGATGCGTTATTCGTCATGGAGGACGCCAATCTTTGGCCGCCTGCTGGCCATGCTGTGCCTTATGTTTGCCGGCTTACTGAGCAGCCTGCCGACAGACGCCGCGGACATCCTGCTGATCGGCGCCGAAGACGGCCCCGGGGTGCGGTCTTTCGCCAAGGCCCTGGGCGACTTGCGTCCGGCCGACAGCGTGCGCTTCCAGTCACTGCTCAGCCTGCCGACTCCGGACAAACTACCCGCCAGCAGCCGCTTGATTTTGCTTGACCTGCCAAGCCTCGACTGGCGCCTGCAAGACAACCAGGGCCCGGCGACGCTGGTGTTGCGCATCAGTCGCCTGCAAGCCCGCCAGCATATGGGGGCTGCCCAGCCCCAACACTTCAGTCTGCTCTGGAGCGATCCGCAATTGGGCCGGCAATTGCGCCTGACGCGACTCCTGTTGCCGCAGGTCCGACGGATCGGTGTGCTGTACGACAGCCACAGCGAATTCCTCTTGAAAGAATTGCGTCAAGCCGCCCGGCCCTTGGGCTTTGAAATCGTCACCGAACGCTGGGACAACACCAATGACAGTCGACCGTTGCAGCACCTGTTGAAAAACAGCGACGTGTTACTGGGTCTCGACGATCCCGACCTGTACAACCCGAAAACCGCGAAAAATCTGCTGCTCAGCAGCTACGTGCAGCAACGGGCGCTGATCGGCCCCAACGCCGGGTTCGTCAAGGCGGGCAGTCTGGCCAGCACCTACAGCGATCAGAGCGATTGGCTGGCGATTCTCAACGAACTGCTCGACCGACCACCCGACACCTGGCCGCGCGCGCGTTACCCGCACCACTTCAAAGTCCTGAGCAACGCACAAGTAGCTCGTTCATTAGGGATTGAACAAACGAATGAAGCGTCTCTCGCCACACAGTTGAACGAAGGGGAACGCCGCCAATGACCTTCCGGCGCCGCTGGGATATCAATACCCGTACCCAAATCATCAGCCTCGGCCCGGCCCTGTTGCTGACGTTGCTGTTGATCAGCTTCTTCACCTTCGTGCGGATCCAGGACCTGCGTCAGGAACTCAACCACACCGGTCAGCTGATCGCCAATCAACTGGCACCCGCCACCGAATACGGGGTGATCTCGGGTAACAATGAAGTACTCGACAGTTTGCTCAAGGCTACCCTGGCCACGCCCAATGTGCGATTTCTGGAAGTGCAGGACAGCGCCAACCGGAGTTTGGTGTACGTCGAGCAGCCGTCGCAAACCCACGACCGCTCGCAACAGGTCGAAGTGTTCCAGGCCCCGGTGCGGTTGCAACGTATCCCGCTGCAAAATGATTTTTTCCAGAACAGCAAAGTCACTGGCAATGCGCCCGCCGGGGATTACCTGGGGCGAGTGATCGTTGGCCTGTCCAGCGACGCGTTCAGTCAGCGACAGCAGGAAATCCTGCTCAAGGCCGGCATCCTGGCGCTGTTCGCCTTGCTGTTTACATTCCTCGTGGCTCGGCGCCTGGCCGGCAGCCTGTCGCAACCGATCCGCGATATCGGCAACGCGGTCAAGGCGATTCAAGAGGGTGACTACAAAACCCCGCTGCCGATTGTCGATGACACCGAGCTGGGTGCGCTGTCGCAACACATCAATAACCTCGCCCAAGGTCTCGAACAAGCGAGTCGCGAGCAGCATCAGGCGATGGCACAATTGATCAGGACCCACGAAGAGGCGGAAAAAGCCAACAACGCCAAGTCCGATTTCCTCGCGATGATGAGCCACGAATTGCGCACGCCGATGAATGGCGTGCTCGGCATGCTGCAATTGCTGGAAACCACCAACATGACCGAGGAGCAGCTCGAATACGCGGCGCTGGCCTCGGAATCCACCGAACACTTGCTCAAAGTCATCAACGACATACTCGACTTTTCACGCATCGAGCGCTCGGAACTGGAGCTTGAACACATCCCGTTCAACCTCGTGGACCTGATCAGCAGTTGTGCCCAGTCCTTCCAGCACAGCGCCGCACAACGCGGGCTCGACCTGCAACTGCGTGTCCCTGAAGACATGCGCGCGTTGCAGGTACAGGGCGACCCGACACGGATCCGGCAAATTCTGGTGAACCTGGTCGGCAACGCGCTGAAATTCACTGAAGAGGGGCTCGTCACCATCGAGCCGCAGTGGCAGTCGCTGGATCATGAACTTCTTTGGTTTACCTGCACCGTGCGCGACAGCGGAATCGGTATCTCGCCCGAAAGCCTGGAATTGATGTTCAACGCGTTCCAGCAGGCCGACAGCTCGATTTCGAGGCGTTACGGCGGCACCGGCCTGGGCCTGCCGATTGCCCGTACACTGGCCGAACGAATGGGCGGGACCTTGCGTGCTCAGAGCGAAGAAGGTCGCGGCTCGGTGTTCACCCTGGAAATCCCGCTGGCACTCTATAAACAAACGCTGCCGGTACGGGTGCCGCGCGCACAGACCGGCAACGGTGTTGGTGAAGGGCGCAATGTGCTGCTGGTCGAAGACAACCCGGTCAATCAGACAGTCATCGAAGCAATGTTGCGCAGTTTGGGCTTTACTGTCAGCGTCGCCAACGATGGTGCGCAAGCAGTGCGCAGTGCCGAGAGTCTGATTTTCGAAGCGATCCTGATGGACTGCCGCCTGCCGATTATCGACGGCTACGAAGCGACAAGGCAGATCCGACAGCTGCCCGGCTGTGCAGACGTGCCAATCATCGCCCTGACCGCCAATGCCTTGCAGGGCGACCGCGAAGCCTGCTTGGCGGCGGGAATGAACGATTACCTGGCCAAGCCCTTCAAACGTAATGATCTGCAGCAAATTTTGCAGCGCTGGGTGCAGTAGTGCAGGCCTTTCGACCATCTGCGACTGGCGTGAAAGGCGAAAGTGCGGCAGTCTTAGGCACCCGAACAGGCCCGAAAACGGGCTTGAATAATAATTTCAGTGCACAAGTGTACATTCATGTCCTTGGTGCTGTGACTTTCACCACAACGCAATAGTCTATGAGTAGGCTGCTGACTCGAGGCATGAACGCTTCGATCGGCCGGGAAGATTCGCCCCACCCTGCCGCATGGGACTATTGAGGAGCTCGCATGACCCAACAAAACGCCTTTACTCGGGAAGACCTGCTGCGCTGCAGTCGCGGCGAGCTGTTCGGCCCAGGTAACGCACAACTGCCCGCCCCGAACATGCTGATGGTGGATCGCATCACCCATATCAGTGCCGAGGGTGGCAAGTACGGCAAAGGTGAATTGGTCGCCGAGCTGGATATCACTCCGGACCTGTGGTTTTTCGCCTGCCACTTCGAAGGTGATCCGGTGATGCCAGGTTGCCTGGGCCTCGACGCCATGTGGCAACTGGTCGGCTTCTTCCTGGGCTGGCAAGGCCTGCCGGGCCGTGGCCGTGCGCTGGGTTCGGGCGAAGTGAAATTCTTTGGCCAGGTTCTGCCGACGGCCAAGAAAGTCACCTATAACATTCAGATCAAGCGCGTGCTGAAGGGCAAGCTGAACCTGGCCATCGCCGATGGTTCGGTCACTGTCGACGGCCGCGAGATCTACACCGCCGAAGGCCTTCGGGTCGGCGTTTTCACCTCCACTGACAACTTCTAAGGGTTATCCGCATGCGCCGCGTCGTTATCACTGGTCTGGGCATCGTTTCGTGCCTGGGCAATGACAAAGAGACCGTCTCCGCTAACCTGCGTGCAAGCCGCCCTGGCATCCGGTTCAACCCGGAATATGCTGAAATGGGTCTGCGTAGCCAGGTTTCCGGCTCCATTGACCTTCCCCTCGAAGAGCTGATCGATCGCAAGATCTATCGCTTCGTTGGCCACGCGGCGGCTTACGCCTACCTGGCCATGAAAGACGCCATCGCAGACTCCGGCCTGACCGATGAGCAAGTCTCCAACCCGCGTACCGGCCTGATCGCCGGTTCCGGTGGTGCCTCCACGCTGAACCAGATGGAAGCGCTGGACATCCTGCGCGAGAAAGGCGTGAAGCGTGTTGGCCCATACCGCGTCACGCGGACCATGAGCAGCACCGTTTCCGCTTGCCTGGCCACCCCGTTCAAGATCAAGGGCCTGAACTACTCCATCGCTTCTGCCTGTGCCACCAGTGCTCACTGCATCGGTACCGCCATGGAACAGATCCAGATGGGCAAGCAGGACATCGTGTTCGCCGGCGGCGGTGAAGAAGAGCATTGGAGCCAATCGTTCCTGTTCGACGCCATGGGCGCTCTGTCCAGCCAGTACAACGAAACCCCGGAAAAAGCTTCCCGTGCCTACGACGCCAAGCGTGACGGTTTCGTCATCGCCGGCGGTGGCGGCATGGTCGTGGTCGAAGAGCTGGAACACGCTCTGGCTCGCGGCGCGAAGATCTACGCGGAAATCGTTGGCTACGGCGCGACGTCCGACGGCTACGACATGGTTGCGCCAAGCGGCGAAGGCGCCATCCGCTGCATGCAGATGGCCATGTCCACCGTTGATACTCCGATCGACTACCTGAACACCCACGGCACCTCGACCCCGGTCGGCGACGTCGCGGAAATGAAAGGTGTGCGTCAAGTGTTCGGCGACAAGGCACCGGCCATCAGCTCCACCAAGAGCCTGTCGGGTCACTCCCTGGGCGCCGCCGGCGTTCACGAAGCGATCTACTGCATGCTGATGATGGAAGGCAACTTCATGGCGGGCTCCGCCAACATCGAAGAACTGGACCCGGAAGTGGCCGACATGCCGATCCTGACCAAGACTCGCGAAGACGCCACCATCAACACCGTGATGAGCAACAGCTTCGGCTTCGGTGGCACCAACGCTACGTTGGTACTGAAGCGCTGGCAGGGTAAGTAATACCCCGCCGCTACGCAGCACACAAAAACGCCCCGACTCGTTCGGGGCGTTTTTTTGTGCCTGAAAAATGACTTCCACGCAGCTCCCTGTAGCAGCTGGCGAAGCCTGCGTTCGGCGACGAAGTCGTCGTGAAGGTGGCACACCGGTGTGTCAGGTAAACCAAATTCGCAGGATTTACGACGACTTCGTCGCCGAACGCAGGCTTCGCCAGCTGCTACAAATTGTGAGTCCGTAGCAAATTTCTTTTTCGCGAACATGAAGCTTTTGTCATACAACACAGCGCCCTGCGACCAAATGTCGCGTGTTTGGCGGGCTGCAGCACTTTTGCAAAATTCGCAATTGTTCATTGCCAAATCCGGCCATTTACTTAGCAAGCTAACAAAACATATAACAGAGTCCTGCACATGCCTTGGTGCAGGTAACTGAGATTGGAGCTAGCAGATGACTGTAAAAGTAACTGAACGCGACGATTCACATATGTCTCATGAAGGCGTAGCCGCCGGTATCCGTATCTGGGACGTGCATCAACAGGACCTGTTGGTCGGGATGTTCCACTCCGAGATTGACGCGCACAACTACAAAGCCGAACTGGAAACACTGGAGCAGAAACGTGAGTTACTTTCCGCCTAGGCGCGGAGCTTAGGCACGGAACCTAGGCGCGGAGCCTGAGCAACCACAGCATTGAAAACGACAAACCCCGCCATGAGCGGGGTTTGTCGTTGTTGTAGCCGCTAACGGCTTACCACATCAGATCGTCCGGGATCTGATAAGCCGCGTACGGATCGTCTTCAGCAGCCGCTTCTTCAGTCTGCACGTTCAACTGCACGATACGCTGTGGATCGCGCTCCTGGATCTTCAGGGCCGCTTCACGCGGGATCACTTCGTAGCCGCCGGCATGGTGCACGATCGCCAGCGAACCGTTGCTGAGCTTATTGCGCATCAGCGTGTTGACGCAGAGGCGCTTGACCTTCTTGTCGTCGACGAAGTTGTAGTAGTCCTCGGTCGTCAGCTTTGGCAGACGCGAGACTTCGATCAACTGCTTGACCTGTGCAGCGCGAGCCTTGGCCTCAGCCTTCTCCTGCTGCTGACGGTTGAGTTCCTGGTCACGCTTGACCTTTTCCGCCATCGCTTCCTGGGCCAGGCGCTGTTGGGTATCGTCCTGTTCGATCTGGCCTTTATGAACCAGGCGCTGTTGTTTCTGCTTCTCTTTGCCGACCTGCTTAGCCTGCTTTTGGTTGACCAGTCCTGCTTTGAGTAACTGGTCGCGAAGGGAAATGCTCATGGTGCTTATTTCTCACTTAGGCCACTGCTCAACCGCAGCTGGGCAAATTCTTTTCCTGACGTTTGGCTTCGCCCCACAAGGCGTCCAATTCTTCAAGGGTGCAATCTTCTATGGGACGGTGGGTGTCGCGCAATGCCTGTTCGATAAAACGGAAGCGTCTTTCGAACTTGCTGTTGGCTCCACGCAGTGCAGTTTCCGGATCGACCTTGAGATGACGCGCCAGATTGACCACTGAAAACAGCAGATCCCCAACCTCATCGGCAATCGCTACCGAGTCGTTATCGGCCATGGCTTCGAGCACTTCGTCGAGCTCTTCGCGGACCTTATCCAGCACCGGCAAAGCGTCCGGCCAGTCGAAACCGACCTGCCCTGCCCGCTTCTGCAATTTGGCTGACCGAGACAGTGCCGGCAGCGCCGCGGGTACGTCGTCGAGCAACGACAACTGCTGCGGTGCGGATGATTTCTCGGCGCGTTCTTCAGCCTTGATCTCTTCCCAGCGTTGCTTGACCTGTTCTTCGCTCAGATGCGGGACATCGAGCGATGCATAGAGATCACCGGTGGGGAACACGTGGGGATGACGGCGGATCAGCTTGCGAGTAATGCTGTCGACGACGCCGGCGAATTCGAAGCGCCCTTCTTCCCTGGCCATTTGGCTGTAATAAACCACCTGGAACAGCAGATCGCCCAACTCACCCTGCAAGTGATCGAAGTCACCGCGCTCGATGGCGTCGGCGACTTCGTAGGCTTCTTCAAGGGTGTGCGGGACGATGGTGGCGTAGGTTTGCTTGATGTCCCACGGACAGCCGAACTGCGGATCGCGCAGTCGGTTCATCAGGTGCAACAGATCTTCAAGTGAATACATCAATCAGTCTCTTTGCGCTCTGTGTAGGAGCGAGCGTGCTCGCGATGGACGTTAACGATGACGCGTGCAGTCTGGATGAACGCGTTGCCCTCTAGCTCTTCGCGAGCAAGCTCTCTCCTACAGTAAAGCGCTCCGTCTTATGGCGTACGGTTACGCCGGGCTTCAATGATGTTCGGCAACTGGGAAATCCGTCCCAGCAAACGACCCAATGCATCCAGCCCCGGAATCTCGATGGTCAGGGACATCAGCGCTGTGTTGTCCTCCTTGTTCGAGCGGGTGTTGACCGCCAGCACGTTGATTCGCTCGTTGAGCAATACCTGGGAAACGTCTCGCAGCAATCCGGACCGGTCGTAGGCACGGATGATGATGTCCACAGGATAGGTGAGCACCGGCACCGGGCCCCAGCTGACCTGGATGATCCGCTCCGGCTCGCGCCCGCCCAGTTGCAACACCGAGGCGCAGTCCTGACGGTGAATGCTCACACCGCGGCCCTGGGTGATGTAGCCAACGATCGCATCCCCCGGTAGCGGCTGACAGCAGCCCGCCATCTGGGTCATCAGGTTGCCGACGCCCTGGATCTGGATATCGCCGCGCTTGCCCGGTTTGTAACCGGTAGCTTTGCGCGGGATCAATTCCAGTTGTTCGCTGCCGCGTTCCGGTTCGACCAGTTGCTGCGCCAGGTTGACCAATTGCGCCAGGCGCAAATCGCCGGCACCGAGTGCGGCGAACATGTCCTCGGCAGTCTTCATGTTGGCCTTTTCGGCCAGCTTGTCGAAATCCACCGCCGGCAGACCGAGGCGATTGAGTTCGCGTTCGAGCAGGTTTTTACCGGCTGCGACGTTCTGATCCCGAGCCTGCAGTTTGAACCAGTGAACAATCTTCGCCCGCGCTCGCGAGGTGGTGACGTACCCCAGGTTCGAGTTCAGCCAGTCGCGGCTCGGAGTGCCGTGCTTGCTGGTGATGATCTCGACCTGTTCACCGGTTTGCAGGCTGTAGTTGAGCGGCACGATCCGCCCGTTGATCTTGGCGCCGCGGCAGTTGTGACCGATTTCAGTGTGCACGCGGTAGGCGAAGTCCAGCGGCGTCGCGCCTTTGGGCAAGTCGATCGCGTGACCGTCCGGGGTGAAGATGTAGACCCGGTCCGGTTCGATATCGACCCGCAGTTGTTCAGCCAGACCACCAATGTCGCCCAGCTCTTCGTGCCACTCGAGCACCTGCCGCAGCCAGGAGATTTTCTCTTCGTAGTGATTGGAGCCGGATTTGACGTCGGTACCTTTGTAACGCCAGTGCGCACAAACCCCCAGCTCGGCTTCTTCGTGCATGGCGTGGGTGCGGATCTGCACTTCCAGCACCTTGCCCTCAGGCCCGATCACTGCCGTGTGCAAAGAGCGGTAGCCGTTCTCTTTGGGGTTGGCGATGTAGTCGTCGAACTCTTTCGGGATGTGCCGCCACAAGGTGTGGACGATGCCGAGCGCGGTGTAGCAGTCGCGCATTTCCGGCACCAGCACGCGGACGGCGCGCACGTCGTAGATCTGGCTGAACTCCAGACCTTTGCGTTGCATTTTGCGCCAGATCGAATAGATGTGTTTGGCCCGGCCGCTGATGTCGGCATCGACGCCAGTGGCGGTCAGCTCATTCTTCAACTGGCTCATCACATCGGCGATGAAACGCTCGCGATCCAGGCGCCGCTCGTGCAGCAACTTGGCAATCTGCTTGTACTGATCGGGCTCTAGGTAACGGAAGGACAGATCCTCCAGCTCCCACTTGATGTGACCGATACCGAGACGGTGGGCAAGCGGCGCATAGATGTCGAAGACTTCACGGGCCACGCGATTGCGCTTCT
This sequence comes from Pseudomonas sp. ASL7, assembly GCF_056680375.1. Classification (NCBI taxonomy): domain Bacteria; kingdom Pseudomonadati; phylum Pseudomonadota; class Gammaproteobacteria; order Pseudomonadales; family Pseudomonadaceae; genus Pseudomonas; species Pseudomonas sp. ASL7. The sequence goes on from NZ_CM155279.1 coordinate 3,288,377, forward strand.
CGTCGTCGGCAGTTTTCACCGCACGGATCGCGCAGGTGCGCTCCGCCAGCTTGATCAGCGCGACGCGCACGTCGTCGACCATGGCCACCAGCATTTTGCGCAGGTTTTCCACCTGGCCCTGAGTACCCAGTACCAGGGATTGGCGGGGGCTGAGGCTGGCGCTGATCGCCGCCATGCGCAGTACGCCATCGATCAGTTTGGCGACAACCGGACCGAAGCGCTGGCTGACCGCCGGCAATTCAATCTGGCCTTCGCGCACGCCACGGTACAGGACCGCTGCGACCAACGAATCCTGATCGAGTTTGAGGTCGGCGAGAATCTCGGCGATCTCAAGGCCCGTACGAAAACTCGAAGTCCCTTCAGACCACAGGTTCTTCGCCGCATTGGCTTGTTGTTCGGAGGTACGAGCGAACTCGCACGCGTCTTTCAAGGCTTCGCGATCCAGTGCCGGATCGACACTGACCGCGTGATCGAGCCAAGCCTCGAGATTGATACTGCCGTCGGTGTTGATCGGCTGGTGTGCTCTCACCTGTACCATCTTGCTTACCTTCCCTACGACGCAGATTCAATGCGTCAAAATCGCTGACCTTCGTTGCCCGTGAGCCCACGCGGGGCTGGTGCGCGGCTGCACGGACGGGCCAGTCGGACCAGACGAGCCTTCCTAGCTCGCTTCAAATAACGCCATGGCCTCGACATGCGCCGTCTGAGGAAACATATCGAGAATCCCGGCACGTTTTAACCGGTAGCCCTGCTTGACCAATTCAACCGTATCGCGCGCCAGCGTTGCAGGGTTGCACGACACGTACACCAACCGTTTGGCACCCAGGGATGCCAGTTTGCGCACGGCCTCGAAAGCACCGTCACGCGGTGGGTCCAAGAGTACCGCAGAAAAGCCTTCGCGGGCCCATTCGGCATCGGTCAAAGGCTTTGATAAATCGGCCTGAAAAAACCGTGCGTTATGCAGATTGTTGCTAGCGGCGTTCGCCGCAGCCCGCTCGACCATCGCTTGCACACCTTCAACCGCCACGACTTCACGAACCGCTTTGGCCAGCGGTAGAGCGAAGTTACCCAACCCACAGAATAGATCGAGAACGCGATCATCGGCTGCCGGTTTCAGCCAGTCCAGCGCCTGGGCAATCATTGTCTCGTTGACCCCGGCGTTGACCTGGATGAAGTCACCCGGCCGGTACGCCAGGTCCAGATCCCATTGCTCGAGTCGATAGCCCAGCGACTGATCGGCCTCGACCGGTTGCGGTTCGCCATCACCGTGCAGCCACAATTGGGCGTCGTGGACAGCGCAGAAATCCTTGAGGATCGTCATGTCGGCTTCAGACAACGGCGTCATGTGCCGCAGCAATACCGCCCGCGATGAGCCGCTGAACAACTCCACATGACCCAGCGCCTGAGGCTTGCTCAAGCGGCGGAGCATTTCCGGCAGGTGGGTCATGATCGGCTGCAAGGGCTGCACCAGCACTGGGCACTCGTTGATCGCAACGATGTCCTGACTGCCTGCCGCGCGGAAACCGACCTCGAGTTTTTTAGCTTTCATGTCCCAGCGCACCGCGATGCGGGCGCGACGACGGTAGCCGAATTCCGGACCGCTCAACGGCGCTGCCCACTCTTCGGGGTCGACACCGGCGACCTTCGACAGTTGCTCGGCGAGCATGCGCTGTTTCAGCGCGAGTTGATCATTGTGCGGCAGGTGCTGCACGCTGCAACCGCCACAGCGAGCGGCATGCGGGCACGGTGCCGGACGACGCAGTTCACTGGCCTGGAACACCCGTTCGGTGCGCGCCTCGACCACTTTGCCGTGAGCGCCCAACACGCGCGCCTCGACTTCTTCACCGGCCAATGCGCCGATGACGAACCAGGTGCGACCTTCGAAAAACGCGATTCCACGACCGTCATTGGCCAGGCGCTCGATGCTCAAGCGCTGCTTTTTGCCGGTCGGAATTTGCGGGGCCTTGCTGCCGCCGGTGGGCTGGAAGCGCAGGCCTCTCTCTTGCTTGGCCATCAGTTTGGCGCGTCGAAAATGCCGGTCGACAAATAACGGTCGCCACGGTCGCAAATGATCGCGACGATCACCGCGTTTTCAACTTCTTTAGACAAGCGCAGCATCGCGGCCACGGCACCGCCCGAGGAGACGCCGCAGAAGATGCCTTCTTCGCGCGCCAGACGACGGGTCACGTCTTCGGCTTCGCTTTGCGCCATGTCGACGATCCGGTCCACGCGATCGGCCTGGTAAATCTTCGGCAGGTATTCCTGCGGCCAGCGACGGATGCCCGGAATGGCCGAGCCTTCCATCGGTTGCAGGCCGATGATCTGCACGTTTTCGTTCCGCTCTTTCAAGTAGCGTGAAACGCCCATGATGGTGCCGGTGGTGCCCATCGAACTGACGAAATGGGTGATGGTGCCCTCGGTCTGGCGCCAGATTTCCGGGCCGGTGGTGGTGTAGTGCGCTTCCGGGTTGTCCCCGTTGGCGAACTGATCCAGCACCTTGCCACGGCCTTCGGCTTCCATACGCTGGGCGAGGTCGCGGGCGCCTTCCATGCCTTCTTCCTGGGTGACCAGAATCAACTCGGCGCCATACGCCGTCATCGCGGCTTTGCGCTCGGCGCTGGAGTTGTCCGGCATGATCAGGATCATTTTGTAACCCTTGATCGCGGCGGCCATCGCCAGCGCGATCCCGGTGTTGCCCGAGGTCGCTTCAATCAGCGTATCGCCGACGTGGATCTGCCCGCGCAATTCGGCACGGGTGATCATCGACAGCGCCGGACGGTCCTTGACCGAACCCGCCGGGTTATTCCCTTCGAGCTTGAGCAAAAGGGTGTTGCTGGTGGCGCCAGGCAGGCGCTGCAAACGGACCAGCGGAGTGTTGCCGACGCAATCGGCGATGGTTGGGTACTGCAAGGTCATGGCGTATTCGCAATCCAGACTGCGGGGGCGCCTATCATACCGGCAAACGTGCGCAGGCCATATCACGCAAAGTGTGGTGCTTATGGCTTATGGGAATAAGGGTGGGGTGTTCCCGGGCGGAACGGATTGCCGAACACTCGCGACGATGAGATGGAGGCCGCCCCGGTAGAAACGAGGCGTCCTGAACGGCAGGAAAATCCGCTCCAGATCGGCCTGTCACGCCGCCACCCTGATCTGATCCTCCAGCCAGAGATGCCTCGCCGGGCAGGGGGTGTACGCTCGGTGTCGAGTCCGGCCAGTTGCAGGGTGTCCCCAACCAATCGCTGCATGGGCAGGTCAGACCATTTCATCGGCGGCACTCAATACATAACCTTTGCCCCACACCGTGCGCACTTCCCGCTCGGCGTAGCCGATGTCTTTGAGTTTTCGACGGATCTGGCTGATGTGCATGTCCAGGCTACGGTCGTGGGCCGCATAACCGCGTCGCAGCACATGCTGATAAAGGAACGCCTTGCTCAAGACTTCATCACCGTTGCGATTCAGCGTTTCCAGCAATCGGTACTCGCTGCGGGTCAGGCCGGCAGCATGCTGGCCATAACAGACGTCACAGCGTTCATCATCAAAACGCAGGGTGTGCGCCGAAGCTGCAATCGGTGCCGGCGCTGGACGGCGATCAAGTGCCACGCGTCGCAGGATGGCTTCGATGCGCACCCGCAACTCCGCCATGCTGAACGGCTTGGGCAAATAATCATCGGCGCCCAGGCGAAAGCCGTTGATGCGATCCGACTCGGCACCGAGCGCCGACATCAGCAATACCGGGGTTGAAAGGCTTTTGCGCAGCGCTGTCAGTACCGACAGACCATTCAACCCTGGCAGCAGAATATCCATCAGCACGAGATCGAAAGCCTGCTGCCGGGCAATGGCCAGCCCTTCCTGCCCGTTCCGACACCCAGTCACTTGAAAACCACAGCCCCCCAGATACTCACGGACATCAGCACCCAGCACGAGGTCGTTTTCGATGGAAAGAATGCGGGGATGTCCAACAGAGATGGGAGCCATGATTATCTGCAAATAATTCTCAATTGACAATTATTCAAGATTGCTTCGCCAGCGGCAACCCAAGGTTTGCCAGCAAGGTAAAAGTGCTGGAACGATCGACGGATGACGACATCAATTTACGAAGATTGCCCGCAAGCAAATCGCTACACTGCGCAGGTGGTGCGTGCTGGACGTGCGCGCAGGTTATTAATAGCGGGATGCAGGAGAGATGCGTGCTCAAGAGACTGGGAATTAAAGGCCGCGTGCTGTTGCTGACCCTGTTGCCAACCAGCTTGATGGCGTTGGTTCTGGGCGGCTATTTCACCTGGATGCAGCAGTCCGACCTGCAAACCCAGCTCATGCAGCGCGGCGAAATGATCGCCGAACAGCTCGCGCCCCTGGTGGCCCCGGCGCTGGGCCACAAGGACGCTGACCTGCTGGAGCGCATCGCCACCCAATCCCTGGAGACGCCCGACGTGCGCGCGGTGACGTTCCTCGCCCCGGACCGAACCCCTCTGGCCCATGCCGGCCCCACCATGCTCAATCAGGCCCCGCAGGGCGATGGTTCGCAGATGCTGCGTCGCAGTGGCAACGATGCAACGCGTTATCTGCTGCCGGTGTACGGCAAGCACCGCAACCTGGCCGGCGACTTGATTCCCGATGAGGCCGACCGTTTGCTTGGCTGGGTCGAAGTCGAACTGTCCCACAACGGCATGCTACTGCGCGGCTACCGCAGCCTGTTCGCCAGCCTGCTACTAATCGGCGCGGGTCTGGCCGGTGCCGCACTGCTGGCATTGCGTATGGGACGCACCATCAACCGGCCGATCAGCCAGATCAAACTGGCCGTGTCGCAACTCAAGGACGGTCATCTGGAAACCCGCCTGCCGCCACTCGGCAGTCAGGAGCTGGATGAACTGGCGTCCGGCATCAACCGCATGGCCGGCACACTGCAAAACGCTCAGGAAGAACTGCAGCACAGCGTTGATCAGGCCACCGAAGATGTGCGCCAGAACCTGGAAACCATCGAGATCCAGAACATCGAGCTCGACCTGGCGCGCAAGGAAGCGCTGGAGGCGAGCCGGATAAAATCCGAGTTTCTGGCCAACATGAGCCATGAAATCCGCACGCCGCTCAACGGTATTCTCGGCTTCACGCATCTGCTGCAAAAAAGCGAACTGACCCCGCGCCAGCTCGATTATCTGGGCACCATCGAAAAATCCGCCGACAGCTTGCTGGGGATCATCAACGAGATCCTCGACTTCTCGAAAATCGAGGCCGGCAAACTGGTGCTCGACCATATTCCGTTCAACTTGCGAGACCTGCTCCAGGACACCCTGACCATCCTCGCACCCGCCGCCCACGCCAAGCAGCTGGAGTTGGTGAGCCTGGTTTACCGCGATACGCCGTTGTCACTGGTGGGTGACCCGCTACGGCTCAAGCAGATCCTCACCAATCTTGTGAGCAACGCTATCAAGTTCACCCGCGAAGGCACCATCGTCGCCCGGGCCATGCTTGAAGAAGAACATGAAGACAGCGTGCAACTGCGCATCAGCATCCAGGACACTGGCATTGGCCTGTCGAGCCAGGACGTGCGAGCGCTGTTCCAGGCGTTCAGTCAGGCCGATAATTCGCTGTCCCGACAACCCGGAGGCACCGGTCTGGGGCTGGTGATTTCCAAGCGACTGATCGAACAGATGGGTGGCGAGATCGGCGTCGACAGCACGCCGGGGGAAGGCTCGGAATTCTGGATCAGCTTGAGCCTGCCAAAAGCCCGCGACGACGCCGAAGACCTGCCCGGCCCACCGCTGCTCGGGCGCCGGGTGGCGGTGCTGGAAAACCATCAACTGGCCCGTCAGGCGTTGCAGCATCAACTGGAAGACTGCGGCCTCGCCGTCACCCCGTTCAATACCCTGGAAAGCCTGGCCAATGGCGTGACCGGCGCGCACCAGACCGACCAGGCAATCGACCTGGCAGTGCTCGGCATCACCAGCAACGACATGCCGCCGGAGCGCCTCAACCAACATATCTGGGACCTCGAACACCTGGGTTGTAAAGTGCTGGTGCTGTGCCCGACCACTGAACAGACGCTGTTCCACCTCTCGGTGCCGAACCCGCACAGTCAGCTTCAATCCAAGCCGGCCTGCACCCGAAAGCTACGTCGAGCCTTGTCCGATCTGGTCAACCCGCGCCAGCAGCGCAGCGCCCCCGGCGAACCCGTGTCGAGCCGTGCGCCGAAAGTGCTCTGCGTCGACGACAACCCGGCCAACCTGTTGCTGGTGCAAACCCTGCTGGAAGACATGGGCGCCAAGGTACTGGCGGTGGAAAGCGGTTACGCCGCGGTCAAAGCAGTGCAGAGCGAAACGTTCGACCTGGTGTTGATGGACGTGCAAATGCCGGGCATGGATGGGCGCCAGAGCACCGAAGCGATCCGTCAGTGGGAAAGCGAGCGGCATTGCACGCCGCTGCCAATCGTCGCCCTCACCGCCCATGCCATGGCCAACGAAAAGCGTGCGCTGCTGCAAAGCGGCATGGACGACTACCTGACCAAACCGATCAGCGAGCGGCAACTGGCGCAAGTGGTCTTGAAGTGGAGCGGCCTGGCACTGCGTAATCAGGGACCAGAGCGGGCCGGCGACCGCCACATCGGTACGCTGGAATTGCAGGTACTCGATCACGAAGAGGGTTTGCGCCTGGCCGCCGGCAAAGCCGATCTGGCGGCGGACATGCTGGCAATGTTGCTCGCCTCGCTGGAGGCCGACCGCGAAGCCATCCGCTTTGCCCGCGATACCGACGACCACAACGCCTTGATCGAACGCGTCCACCGCTTGCACGGCGCGACCCGTTATTGCGGGGTGCCGCAACTGCGTGCCGCCTGCCAGCGCAGTGAAACGCTGCTCAAGCAACAAGACCCGAAAGCCTACAGCGCACTTGAGGAACTCGACCGGGCCATCAATCGTCTGGCCGCCCAGGCCCGCATCAATGCGTGAAATACACCTGTAGCGTCCGCCTGTGGGAGCGAGCCTGCTCGCGAAGGACGTTAACGATAACGCGTTCATGATGGATAAACGTGTCGCTCTCAGGTCTTTCGCGAGCAGGCTCGCTCCCACAGACGGATGCAGGCTTCGCCAGCTGCTACAAAAACGTGAAATTTTCCAGGAGGACAGCATGCGCACGATTCTTTTCAGCAGCCAGACTTACGACCGCGATAGTTTTCTAGCGGCTGACCTGCCCCCCGGCATCGAGCTGCACTTTCAATCGGCCCGCCTGAGCCTCGATACGGTGGCGCTGGCTGCGCAGCACGAAGTGGTTTGTGCCTTCATCAATGATGACCTCAGCGCACCCGTGCTGGAACGCCTGGCCGCTGGCGGCACGCGTCTGATCGCGCTGCGCTCGGCCGGTTACAACCATGTAGACCTGGCGGTGGCAAAGCGCCTGGGGGTGACGATTGTGCGGGTTCCGGCCTATTCACCGCACGCCGTGGCCGAACATGCGGTGGCGCTGATCCTGGCACTCAACCGTCGCCTGCACCGCGCCTACAATCGCACCCGCGAAGGGGATTTCAGCCTCCATGGGTTGACCGGCTTCGACCTGGTAGGCAAAACCGTCGGCGTGGTGGGCACCGGCCAGATCGGCGCCACGTTCGCGAAAATAATGAATGGGTTTGGCTGCCAGTTGCTGGCTTATGACCCCTCCCCCAACCCGCAAGTCGAGGCCCTTGGCGCTCGTTACCTGAGCCTGCCGGAACTGCTGGCCGAGTCGCAGATCATCAGCCTGCACTGCCCGCTCAATGAACAGAGCAAACACTTGATCAACCGCGAGTCACTGGCGCACATGCAGCCCGGCGGGATGCTGATCAACACCGGGCGGGGTGGTCTGGTGGACACACCGGCGCTGATTGACGCGTTGAAGGATGGCCAACTGGGTTATCTGGGACTGGATGTGTATGAAGAGGAGGCGCAACTGTTCTTCGAGGACCGTTCCGACTTGCCGCTGCAGGACGATGTGCTGGCGCGGCTGCTGACCTTTCCAAACGTGATAGTGACGGCTCACCAGGCGTTCCTGACCCACGAAGCGCTGGGTGCCATTGCCACCACAACCTTGCAGAACATTGCGGCCTGGGCGGCAGGTGAGCCGGCGAATCGGGTGAAGGATGTCTGAACCAGATCGAAGGTCATCTACCCGCGCCATGCTGCGTTGATGTCCGTGCTAGCATGCCGCGCATATTTGGAGGACCCATGGTCGAACACGATTTCCGCTATACCCTGATGAACCCGCAACACACCCTCACCGAATGCCGCGCCCTGGTGCCGGGGCGTTATCAAGTCACCGGCAATGGCGGCTCGATTCGTAATAACGACGTGCTGGTAGTGACCCTAAAAGGCAGCAAGGACTTGTCCATGCGCCTGACCGTCGAAACGGTTCGACACTTGATCAACCCGCCCGGCCAATGGGTCGCGGTGGCCAGTGGTCCGGTGTTCGGCGAATTGGCGATCCATACCTGGAAAGTCAACTGTGACCGTTGCGCCAAAGAGCTGAGTTTCGAGTTCGCGGTCGACGCCAAGCTGGGTAACAAGGCTGAAAAGCCTGCCGCCAACGCGCGGATTGCCGAATTGGGCTGGACCAGCGTCGACGAGAAACACCTGTGCCCGAAATGCCAGGAGCCTGCGTAATGAAACACCTCGTTCTGACCGCAATGGTTGGCGCCAGCCTGCTGGGCTGCGCCGCTACGCCTGCGCAATTGCAACAGAACCGCAGCTACATTCTGGAGTGGATCGGCGAACGTCCGTTGATGGACTACAGCCACTTGACCATTACCCTCGGCGAAGACGGTCGGGCTTATGGCAACGGCGGCTGCAACCACTGGTTTGCGCCGTACACCCTGGAAGGCGACAAGCTGAGCTTCGGCAAAGTCGGCAGCACCCGCAAGCAGTGTGCGCCAGCGCTGATGGAACAGGAAAAGCGTTTCTTGCAGGCCCTGGAAAACGTGCAGCGCTGGGACGTCTCACCGATCGACCAGATGCGCTTCTGGCCGGCGGAAGGCAAGCCGCTGCGTTGGTGGCTTGAAGAGGGTTGACCGCCAAAAGATCGTCCGAACGCGGCCCGAACCTTCGGCCGCTCTTACATGGATTGACGTACACCTTGTAGGAGCGAGCTTGCTCCGGGCGGCGTTCCGACGATCTTCGTTAACGATAACGGTACAAACCTGACACCCACGGAGCTCTCAGGCTCATCGCGAGCAAGCTCGCTCCTACAAATTCTTTGCCTGCAATGCCTCAAGCTTCGCCATCACTCCCGCCGCCGTTTGCTCGCCCATCAACTGGTCCCGAACATTTCCTTTGTTATCGATGATGTACGTCACCGGCAACGCCTCGCTGCGCGGTAAATCAAACAGCTCGGCCGGATCCTGCGCCAGCACGGTGAACGTGATCCCCAGTTTCTCACTGGCGCTTTTCAGCTCGTCACCCTGCACATTGTCGAAGTTGACCCCGAACACACCGATCTTCCTGTCCTTGAGTTGATCGGCCAACGCGTTCAACTGCGGAATTTCGGTCCGGCATGGCCCACACCATTCGGCCCAGTAATTGAGCACCAGCCACTGTTTGTCCAGGCGCTCGGCGGCGACTTTTTGGCCGTTCTGATCAGTGCCATAGTCATTGCCACAGCCCCCCAGCATTAACGCCCCGATAATCGCCAATGCCACTGCCAGTTGTCTTGCCATGTCGTGATCCTTGTTCAAATTTGAATGCGCCTGCGACCCATCGCCTCCCAAGGTTCTGGATTGCGCGCTGCCCAGTTAGAATAGCCGTCACTTTCCGCAAGATGCGACCCGCACATGACCGATCTGACGCTTTATCACAATCCGCGCTGCTCGAAATCCCGCGGTGCGCTTGAACTGCTCGAAGCCCGTGGCCTGACCCCGACCGTGGTCCGCTACCTCGACACCCCGCTGGACGTCAGTCAAATTCAGAGCTTGCTGACCAAGCTCGGCATCAACGCCCGGCAACTGCTGCGTACCGGTGAGGACGAATACAAGACCCTCAACCTCGCCGACGCCAGCCTGAGCGAGGCGCAATTGATCGCGGCCATCGCTGCTCACCCGAAACTCATGGAGCGACCGATTCTTGAAGTCGGCGACAAGGCCATCATCGGCCGGCCGCCGGAGAATGTGCTGGAGTTGCTGCCGTGAGTGCGCCGTACATTCTGGTGTTGTATTACAGCCGCAGCGGCTCGACCAATGAAATGGCCCGGCAGATTGCCCGTGGTGTCGAGCAGTCCGGTATGGAAGCGCGCCTGCGCACGGTGCCGCCGATTTCGACCGAGTGCGAAGCCGTGTCGCCGGATATCCCTGACGAAGGCGCGCTGTACGCCAGCCTCGATGACCTGAAAAATTGCGCAGGCCTGGCCATGGGCAGTCCGACCCGCTTTGGCAATATGGCGGCGCCGCTCAAGTATTTTCTCGACGGCACCAGCAACCTGTGGCTGACCGGCGCGCTGGTGGGCAAGCCCGCCGGCGTGTTCACGTCCACCGCGAGCCTGCACGGCGGCCAGGAAACCACGCTGCTGTCGATGATGTTGCCGCTGCTGCACCACGGCATGTTGATCACCGGTCTGCCTTACAGCGAGTCGGCCCTGCTGGAAACCCGTGGCGGCGGCACGCCTTACGGCGCCAGCCATCACGCCGGGGCCGATGGCAAAAGCGGTTTGAATGAACATGAAGTGGCGCTGTGCCGGGCCTTGGGCCTGCGCTTGGCGAAGACTGCGCAACAGTTGGGGAACTGACGTGGCCAAGAAGCCGAAGATTCTGCCCTCCATCGACTGGCTGGAACCCCGGGTTCGGGCGATGCGCGTTATCAGTCTGCTGTGCTTTTTAGCGCTGGTGGGGTTGCTCTGCGTCTATTACCTGGTGGTCGCCGACCTGCATGGCGCCCGGCCGTGGGTGATTTTGCTGATCGAACTGGTGCCGCTGCTGTTGCTGGCGCCAGGGATGATTATCGGCAGCGCGCGTGGGCATTCGTGGATGTGTTTTGTGGTGAACCTGTATTTCATCAAGGGCGCATTGGCCGCGTACGACCCGAACCGGCAGTGGTTCGGGCTGCTTGAGATGGGCGCGAGCCTGGCGGTGTTCTGCTCGGCGTTGTTGTATGTGCGGTGGCGGTTTCAGTTGAATCGCAAGTTGGCGGGCGAAGGCGAGATCTCCGTCGCCTGATCTGACGCCTTCGCGAGCAGGCTCGCTCCCACATTGGATCTGTGTCGGTCACAAATCCCCTGTGGGAGCGAGCCTGCTCGCGAAGGGGTCAACTCGGTCTTAATGATTCACTGTGTAAGCCAACATCATCGAAATCTGGCTCATCGGCCGCCCACCGCTTTCTTCATGCCACTGATTGAACACGCCCTGGACCGTGGCCAGATCGCGCAAACTGGTCGGCACCTTGTCGACAATTTTCTGCGCATTCAACGCCGCCACCACGTCATAGCTCGGCACAAAGGTATCTTTGCCGACCATCCGCAAGAAGCGCGGTGCCGACAACCCACCCAGTTGATGGCCGCGTTTTTTCAAGTACGTCCACAACCCGACGATATCGGTCACCGGCCAATCGGCGATCAACGCGCCGAAGCTGCCCTTCTCATGCGCCACGTCCAGCACGAACTGCGCATTGCGCGGCACACTTTTGAGCTTGCCCAGGTGGCGGATGATCCGCGCATCCTGCATCAGGCGCTCCAGGTGCTCGGCGCTCATCAGCACGACTTTTTCCGGGTCAAACTTGAAAAAGACTTCTTCGAACGCCGGCCATTTCGCATCCACCAGACTGTGCTTGAGCCCGGCGCGGAACACGCGCAGGGCCATGGTCGAGAGGTAGCGATCGTCGCTGATCTTGCGCAATTGCGCCGGGGTCTTGGGAACGGGCAGATGGGCTTCCAGTTCAGCCGCCGAACCGAAGCGGTTCAGACAGTATTCGTGCAGCCACTTGTAATCGCGCATGCCCTCTCCTGAGGATTGAAATGAAAAACTGTGGGAGCGAGCCTGCTCGCGAAAGCGGAGTGTCAGCCAACATCAATGTTGAATGGCACACCGCTTTCGCGAGCAGGCTCGCTCCCACAATTTTGTTCAGAGATTTACAACATTAACGAAGCGCGAAGCCGCCGTTTCGTCGATCTTGAGGCTGGTGAAGTCGAACAGGTTACGGTCCGCCAGTTGCGACGGAATCACGTTCTGCAAGCTGCGGAAAATACTCTCGGTACGGCCCGGGGTCTTGCGCTCCCACTCCTGCAGCATGTCTTTGACCACCTGACGTTGCAGGTTTTCCTGAGAACCACAGAGGTTGCACGGGATGATCGGGAATTGCTTGAGGTCCGAGTAGGCCTGGATGTCTTTTTCGTTGCAGTACGCCAACGGGCGGATCACCACGTTGCGACCGTCGTCGGCGCGCAGTTTCGGCGGCATGGCCTTCAGCGAGCCGTTGAAGAACATGTTGAGGAAGAACGTCTCGACAATATCGTCGCGATGGTGACCAAGGGCCATTTTGGTCGCGCCGATTTCGTCGGCAAAGGTGTAGAGCGTGCCGCGACGCAAGCGCGAACACAGCGAACAGGTAGTCTTGCCTTCCGGGATCAGCTCCTTGACCACTGAATACGTGTCTTTCTCGACGATGTGGTACTCGATGCCCAGTTCCTTGAGGTAAGCCGGCAGCACGTCTTCGGGAAAACCTGGCTGCTTCTGGTCCATGTTCACGGCCACGATGTCGAACTTGATCGGAGCGACCTTCTGCAAATGCATCAGCACGTCGAGCATGGTGTAGCTGTCCTTGCCACCGGACAGGCAGACCATGACCTTGTCGCCGTCTTCAATCATGTTGAAATCGGCAATAGCCTCACCGGCCTGGCGGCGAAGGCGCTTTTGCAGTTTGTTCTGGTTGACCGTAAGAGTGCCCATGACGCGAATCCGTGAGGTGTGACAAAGGTCGGCATTTTACGCAAAAACGCTTCGGCGGCGAAGGGCCCGTTATCCCTCTGGGAGTGTGGTGACAGATCCTGCTGCGATTAGCGCTGTCTTTTACAGCGCGATTTGCTCTAAGTCCTATCACCTGCGCCGGTAAGTCCTTTCTATACTGCGACATAAGGTCGCACATATATCCAGACCTATTACTTACTTGGCCACTTTGGTCCGTAAGCGCTCCACTGGGGGGCGACGGTAAAAACAAGAGGAGTGACTGGCATGATCCATCACGTAGTGGGGCTGTTTACCCACCCTGACCAAGAATGGAAAGAGATTCGTGGCGATCAGGAAGAAAGCATCAGCCACATGTACCTGACGCACACGTTGATTCTGGCGGCGATCCCTGCGGTGTCGGCGTTTATCGGCACCACGAAGGTCGGCTGGGTCATTGGGAGCCGAGCGCCGGTCATGTTGACCCAGGAAAGCGCGCTATGGATGACGATCATGTCCTACCTGGCGATGCTGGGTGGTGTCGCGGTGATGGGCGCATTCATCCATTGGATGGCCCGTACTTATGACGCCAATCCAAGCCTGGCACGCTGCATTGCGTTTGCGACCTATACCGCAACCCCGCTGTTCGTTGGCGGCCTTGCGGCACTTTATCCACATATGTGGTTGGGGATGGTCGTCGGGACAGCGGCTATCTGCTACACGGTTTACCTGTTGTATGTGGGGCTACCGACGTTCATGAACATTCCATCTGACGAGGGATTCCTGTTTTCAAGTTCGGTGCTCGCCGTGGGCCTGGTGGTGCTGGTCGCTATCATGGCATTCACGGTCATTGTCTGGGGACTCGGCGTGGGGCCGGTCTATACAAATTAGCAACATGCCACCTAAAAACTAGATCTGCCAACACAGGCCGCCGCAAGGCGGCCTTCTAATTTTTCGGGACCGTACACAGCGACGACCATTCGGCGCCTTGGCGATTCGCAAGGCCCCGGGGTTGCGGCATACTCGACGTCTCTGGAGAGCCATCAAGCATGCCCGAGCAACTCAATACCCGCGTCGAAGACTGTTACCTGCAAGCCGAATCCTTTTTCAAACGAACTTTCAAACGCCCCGTGGTGAGCCTCAAGCTGCGCGGGCAAAAAGCCGGTGTCGCGCATTTGCACGAGAACCTGCTGCGCTTCAATCCGCAGCTGTACCGGGAAAACACCGAAGACTTCCTCAAGCAGACTGTGGCCCATGAAGTCGCGCACCTGATCGCCCATCAACTGTTCGGCGACCGTATCCAGCCCCATGGCGAAGAGTGGCAGTTGATCATGCGCGGCGTGTATGAACTGCCGCCCAATCGTTGCCACACCTATGACATCAAACGTCGCAGCGTGACTCGCTACATCTACAAATGCCCCTGCGCCGACAGTGATTTCCCGTTTTCGGCGCAGCGTCATGGTTTGGTGAGGCAGGGACGGCGGTATTTATGCCGCCGATGCCGCAGCACATTGGTGTTCAGTGGGGAGTTGCGGGTCGAGTGACCAGATTTTGGGTGTTTGATCTGGCCCCATCGCGAGCAAGCTCGCTCCCACAGGGATCTTTGGCGTGACATACATCCAGTGTGGGAGCGAGCTTGCTCGCGATGAGGCCCTCAATATCACTACACAACGACCTTGGCGAGCCGCAATTCTGCAATCCGCTCAGCACTAAACCCCAACTCCCCCAACACCTGATCCGTATGCTCCCCCACCGCCGCACCGATATGCCGCGGCTCAGGCAACCCAGCGGAAAACTTCAACGGGCACGCTATCTGCGCCTGAGTCGTCCCGTCACCCCGAGGCACCTCGGTCACCATCGCCCGCGCCTTCAACTGCGGATGCCGCACCGCCTCGCCTACACTCAACACCGGCTCGACGCACGCATCGACTCCGGCAAACAACGCGCACAGTTCAGCAAAATCATGCTTCTCGAATTCGATTTTCAACTCATTCTTCAGCGCCTGTTGCTGCTCGAGTTTGGGTGACAAGCCCTGGGCCGCCAGTTCCGGCCGCCCCAACGCCGTGCACAGTTGCTGCATAAATGCCGGCTCCAGGCTGCCCACCGACAACCAGCGCCCATCCCGCGAACGGTAATAGTCGTAGAAACTGCCGCCATTGAGCATCTGCTCTTCCCTGCCCGGCTCCTCGCCACAGGCCAGATACCCCGCGCCGGCCATGGCATTCAGGCTGAAAGCGCAGTCGGTCATGCTCACATCCAGGTGCTGCCCCTGCCCGGTGTGCTGGCGGGCGATCACCGCCGCCAACAGGCCGATGACCCCGTGCAACGAGCCACCGGCGATATCCGCCACCTGCATGCCCAAAGGCAGCGGCCCACTGTCGGCGCGGCCGGTGTAGCTCGCCAGCCCCGCGAGCGCCAGGTAGTTGACGTCATGGCCGGCGCGGTCCTTGAAGGGGCCGGTCTGCCCGTAACCGGTGATCGACACGTAGATCAGCTTCGGATTGATTGCCTTCAAGGCTTCATAGCCCAGGCCCAGTCGCTCCATTACGCCGGGGCGGAATTGCTCCAGCACAATGTCGTGGTCCTTGAGCAACTGCTTGACCACTTCCTGCGCCTCGGGTTGCTTGAGGTCCAGCGCGAGGCTGCGCTTGTTGCGATTGAGATAGGCATGGCTGGCGGAGACGCCCTGATCGTGAGGCGGCAGCACTCGCAGCAGATCCATGCGGGTCGGCGACTCGATGCGCAAGACCTCGGCGCCCATGTCCGCCAGCAACAACGAGGCGAACGGCCCCGGCAGCAGTGTCGAGAAATCCAGAACCTTGAGTGATGCCAGTGGACCGAGCATGAGCGTTCTCCTTAAACAATGCCCCAGCCTAGGCAGCCAGCGGCATCGCAGCAATCACCTTATGCGTCAGATGCGCTGACCGTTGCGCTCAAATCGCAGGCAAAAAAAACCCGCCGAAGCGGGTAGTGCCGTAGGAGCGAGCTTGCTCCGGGCGGCGTTCCGACGATGGTCGTTAACGAAAACGGGGTTTACCTGGCTAAACGCAGCGTTTTGAAGTCCATCGCGAGCAGGCTCGCTCCTACAGTTCTCTCAACAGCGAGTCTTACTTGACGTTGCTCGGGGTTGGGCCTTCGGCCACGCCCAGGTCGTCTTCAGCGCGCTCGTCGGAAATGCCGCGACCGCCGGAAGCCAGTTCCGCATGCATCACGTCAACGTCCAGCTCCTTGACCCACTTGGCCACCACCAGGGTGGCAACCGCGTTACCGACCAGATTGGTCAGCGCACGGGCTTCAGACATGAAGCGGTCTATCCCGAGGATCAGCGCCAGGCCAGCCACCGGCAAGTGGCCCACGGCGGACAGGGTAGCCGCCAGTACAATGAAGCCGCTACCGGTCACGCCAGCAGCGCCTTTGGAGGACAGCAACAACACCACCAGCAGCGTGATCTGGTGAGTGATGTCCATGTGGGAGTCGGTCGCTTGAGCGATGAACACGGCCGCCATGGTCAGGTAGATCGCCGTACCGTCCAGGTTGAACGAGTAACCGGTCGGGATCACCAGGCCTACCACGGATTTCTTCGCGCCCAGACGCTCCATCTTGATCAGCATGCGTGGCAACACCGATTCCGACGAAGAAGTCCCCAGCACAATCAGCAGTTCTTCACGGATGTAGCGAATCACTTTCAGCACGCTGAAGCCGTGAGCGCGAGCGATAGCGCCCAGCACAACGAGCACGAACACCAGGCACGTGATGTAGAAGCACGCCATCAACTGACCCAGTTGCACCAGCGAGCCAACACCGTACGCACCGATGGTGAACGCCATGGCGCCCAAGGCACCGAGTGGCGCGAGCTTCATGATCATGTTGATGATGTTGAACATCACGTGAGCGAAACGATCGATGAAGTCCAGGATCGGCTTGCCGTAGGCACCCAGGCGATGCAGGGCGAAACCAAAGATCACCGAGAACATCAGCACTTGCAGGATGTCACCGGTCGCGAACGCACCAACGATGGTGTTCGGGATGATGTTCAACAGAAAGCCAATGACGCTTTGATCAGCACCGGCTGCGACATACTGAGCGACTTTGGAGGCATCCAGGGTCGTCGCGTCGATGTGCATGCCGGCACCCGGTTGCACGACGTTGACCACCACCAGGCCCACCAGCAGGGCGATGGTCGAAACGACTTCGAAGTAGAGCAGCGCGTAACCGCCCGTCTTGCCAACCGATTTCATGCTCTGCATGCCTGCAATACCGCTGACGACGGTGCAGAAGATAATCGGGGCGATGATCATTTTGATCAGTTTGATGAACCCGTCACCCAGCGGCTTGAGGGCCACACCGGTCTGCGGGTAGAAGTGACCGACCAGGATGCCGATGGCGATGGCAACGATCACCTGAAAATACAGGGATTTGTACAGTGGCTGACGAGTCGTCATTGCAAAGTTCCTCAAGAGTGCCCGCCGACAACATCCATCTGTTGTCCCTGACACCTGAATTGCGAACCCTCCTGCACTGGAGGGATTTGTTTTTCGAGCTGCGCGTGGCAAGCATCTGCTCGTTGTATCGCAAGGCCCGTGCCACCTTTGCCGAACTGCCTGCAAGCCTTTCGACATCAAGGGTTACAGCTTATTCCTTGTAACCGATCGGTGACTGCGCAGTGGCGGATTTCCGCCTATCCGCCAAAACCTCTCCTGCAATTTGGCGGATATCCGCCTTGTTCATCGCCAGACACCACGTCTACTATCCGCCATTCAATGGACGGACCTGCCTGCTATGCGCGAACGCACCATCGCCAGTCATTTCGCCCGTGCAGCCCTAGGTGGCGCGCGCCGGCTGGGATACGACTATTCAAATCTTCTGCAACAACTCGGCATCAGTCCCGAATGGCTGGATGAGCCGCGTGCGCGGATTGCGCCTGAGCAGTTCACCCGATTGATCCAGGGGTTGTGGCTGGCGCTCGACGACGAATACCTTGGCTTTGGCCCGGCTCCGAGCAAAACCGGCAGCTTCGCAATGATGTGCCACGCCCTGATCCACTGCCGTAATCTGGATAAAGCGCTCCATCGCGGCTTATTGTTTTATAGCCTATTCCCCGACGGGCCGCGTCTGACCCTGACCTTTGAAGAGGACAGGGTCCGCCTCAGCCTGGACGATTCGCAGTTTTGCGACCCCGACCATTTCCTCACCGAAAGCCAGCTGATGGTGTGGCATCGCCTCGCCAGCTGGCTGATCGGCCAGCGCATTCGTTTGGAACAGGCCACTTTCAGCTACCCGAAACCTGAGCACGGCGCCGAATACGATTTGCTGTTCCCTTGCCCGATGGTGTTTTCGCAGGCGCAGAGCAGCCTGCTGTTTAACCGTCGCTACCTGGACATGCCGTTGTTACAGGATGAGCGGACTCTCAAGCATTTTCTCGAACGCTCGCCCGCCGACCTGTTGGCCCGCCCGGATGACGGCGACAGCCTGAGCAGCCAATTGCGGCGCCTGCTTAGCCGCGACAGTTCACGCTGGCCGGATCTTGAAGCGGTGGCCGCGCACCTGCACATCAGCCCGCAGACCTTGCGTCGGCATCTGCGAGAAGAGGGTTCAAGTTTTCAGGAGCTGAAGGATCAGTTACGCCGGGACATTGCGATTTATCACTTGGGGCGTGCCGACCTGTCGTTGCAACAGATTGCCGAGCAGTTGGGGTTTTCCGAGCCTTCGGCGTTTCACCGGGCGTTCAAGAAGTGGACCGGATTGACGCCAGGGGCTTATCGCGCCCAGGAGCACTGAGTTTTCGGGGGTATCGACAGGCCCCATCGCGAGCAAGCTCGCTCCCACATTTGATCTTCGGTGAACACACAATTTGTGAACACCCACGATCCAATGTGGGAGCGAGCCTGCTCGCGAAGGGGCCCTCAAGACCACCATCAAACCACCGGAAAATGAATCCGGAACGCCGCCCCGCCCAGAGGCGAATCCCCCAGGGTCAGTTTCGCGCTGTAGCTCTCGATGATGTCCTTGACCACCGCCAAGCCAATCCCCTGCCCCGGGTGCTGAAGATCAAGCCTTTCGCCGCGCTGAAGTATCCGCGCACGCTGGTCCGGCGGCACACCGGGCCCATCATCCTCGACGCACAACTCGACGCCGCTGAGCGTCTCACGCACGCTGATGCGCACTTCGCCGAGGCACAGGCGATAGGCGTTTTCCAGCAGGTTGCCCATCATCTCCAGCAAGGCGCCCTGCTCGATCGGCACGTAACACTGATCCGGCAGATCGAAAGCGACCTGCACGCGTTTGTCGCGATAAACCTTGTCCAGCGTTTCGCAGAGGCTTTTCAGCACCGGCTGCAAGCGTACCTGGTGGCGCACCAGGCCGCTTTTGCGCAGGCTGGCGCGTTGCAACTGATAGCTGATCTGTTGGCTCATGCGCTCGATCTGGGTTTGCAGCCTCCAGGCTTGATCGCGATTTTCGGGGCGCAGCGCCATGTCCTCGCTGACGCCTTGCAACACCGTCAACGGCGTTTTCAGGCTGTGAGCCAGGTCATCCAATGAATCCCGGTAACGGCTGCGCTGCTCGCGCTCGCTGTGCAGCAAGCGGTTGAGGGAACCGGTCAGGCGCAGCAGTTCACGCGGGTGTTGTTCACTGAGGCTTTCGCGGGTGCCGTTTTCAATCTCGTCGAGTTCCTGACTCAGCCGGCGCAATGCCTGCAAGCCCCAGGTCAGGCCGATCCACAGCAACGCCAGCAGCACCAGCAAGGCTGCGCCAAACCCCAGGTAGAGATTTTCCCGCAAACCTTCGAGGGTAGCTTCGTACTCACGCACCGGTTGCAGCGCGACGATGCTGAACGCCGCACTTTTGCCGCCCAGCAGCTTGACCTCGACGTCATAAACAAAGAATTCCTGGCCATTGGCCTCGCGAATCCTCGCAAACTCGTTACCGCGTCCGTCGTAACGCGGTTTGTAATTGATGTTCTCTTCCTGGGTGCCCTTCGAGCGCCAGACCAGTTGGCCTTCGCGGTCGTAGATGTAGCCGAGCAAACGGCTGTCGGTCAGGTTGAAGCGTTCATCGGGCAATTGCGTCGGCATCAGCAATTGATTGTTCTCCACCCGGGCGGCGGAGATCAGCGTGGTGACGTCCGACGCCAGGCGCTGCTCGATCGAATCCTGCAACGCCAGGCTGAACGCACCCTGCATCGCCGGGAGCAACGCCAGCATGAACAACACCGCCAGAAGGGTGGCGGCGAGCATCAAACGGACGCGAAGAGAACGAATCAAGTGCAGCGCTCATTGAACAGGTAGCCGAGGCCGCGCACGGTATCGATCGGCTTGAATCCGGTCGGGCCTTCGAGTTTGCGGCGCAGACGACCGACGAGCACTTCGATCACGTTTGGATCACGCTCGTCGTCGTCCGGGTAGAGCTGTTCCATCAAACGGTCCTTGGCCACCACTTGCCGGTGATGCCGCATCAGGTACTCGAGGATCCGGTACTCGTACGCGGTCAGCGCCAGCGGTTGTTCATCGAGAGACGCCTGCTTGCGATTGAGGTCAAGTAGCAGCGGCCCCGCCACAATCGTCGATTGGGTGAAACCACTGGAGCGGCGCAGCAAAGCATTGAGCCGGGCGTCCAGCTCTTCAAACTGGAACGGCTTGACCACGTAATCGTCAGCACCGGCGGCCAGGCCTTCGACCTTGTCCTGCCAGTTACCGCGTGCGGTGAGGATCAGAATCGGAAACGTCTTGCCCTGGGCGCGCAACTGACGGATCAAATCAAGCCCGCCCATGCCCGGCAGCCCGAGGTCGATCACCGCCAGGTCATGGTTGAACTGCTCGGTCTGGTACAGCGCCTCCTCGGCATTGGCCACGGATTCGACCACATGGCCGCTATCCGTCAGGCGGGTTTGCAGGTGATGGCGCAACAGCGCTTCATCTTCGACGACCAGCAGTTTCATAACACTCTCCCGGGTAAATCAACCTCTCCAAAGGCAACGGTGTACCCCGATGGCTAACAGCGCGATGATTCGCCGCCATCCACCAGTCAGGACAGATCGTAGCGACCCATGAGACCTTCCTCACGGAGTTTAATGCCATTGTGCGAGACAGACACGTTGTCGTAAGCAAGGTTACGCACCCGGCCCTGAACTCACCCTGAACGCACACTGAACCTAAGCTGAATCAGATCGACTAGGCTGTTCTGACGACTTCCTTGCAGGAGATTCAACCATGCGCGTGTTTCTCGCCCTCGTATTACTGGCTTTGAGCGGGCTCAGCCAAGCCGCGATCAAGACCCAGGAGATTCCCTACCAAAGCGCCGACGGTACCAAAATGATCGGCTACTACGCCTACGACGATGCCATTAAAGGTCCGCGCCCGGGTGTCGTGGTGGTGCATGAATTCTGGGGCCTGAACGATTACGCCAAGCGCCGCGCACGAGACCTGGCCGGGTTGGGCTACAGCGCACTGGCGATCGACATGTATGGCGACGGCAAGAACACCGAACATCCCAAGGACGCCATGGCCTTTATGCAAGCCGTTCTGAAGGACAGTGCCGTGGCCAGCGCGCGGTTTCAGGCCGGACTCGACTTGCTGAAGAAGCAGCCGCAAACCAATCCGGACAAAATCGCCGCCATCGGTTACTGCTTCGGCGGTGGAGTGGTACTGAATGCAGCCCGACAGGGCGAGCCGTTGGCCGGCGTGGTGAGTTTCCACGGTGCACTGGCGACCAATACGCCGGCGACGCCCGGCAGCGTAAAGGCGAAAATCCTGGTCGAGCACGGTGCGCTGGACAGCATGGTGACGGCGGATAATGTAGCGGCGTTCAAGGCCGAGATGGACAAGGCCGGGGCTGATTACAAGTTCGTCAGCCTGGATGGCGCCAAGCACGGCTTCAGCAATCCTGATGCGGATCGCCTGAGTCATGGCGATCATGGTGGGCCGGACATTGGTTACAACAAAGCAGCAGATGAGCGCTCATGGGCGGATATGCAGGCGTTCTTCAAGAAAATTTTTGGTTAATCCGTCAGACCGCGGCGCGGCCATTCGCGAGCAGGCTCGCTCCCACAGGGGATCTTCGATATGACTTCGATCCAGTGTGGGAGCGAGCCTGCTCGCGATGGCAACACCACTGACCGAAACCTTTGCACTACCCAGCCTGAAGGCAACCCGGCAAAATGCCCGACATGAATCCCGCCCCTGCCCTACCCGCCTGCTGCACCCCACTCGATGCCCATTGGCCGCTGCCCTTTGTGCTGCCCGATACCGTGCTGTTGAGTACCCACTTCGATACCTCGCAACTGGCCAGCGATGATTTTCAACGTAGCGCCATCGAGCCGCCTGCCAGCATCCAGCGCTCGGTCGCCAAGCGTCAGGCGGAGTTTCTCGCCGGTCGGATCTGCGCGCGAGCCGCGTTGCAACAGCTGGAAGGCCTGAGCCACAGCCCGGCCGTTGGTGAGGACCGAGCGCCCGTGTGGCCGCCGCACATCACCGGCTCGATCACCCACAGCACCGGCCGGGCCGCCGCGATCGTCGCAAAGAAATCCGATTGGCGCGGACTGGGAATGGACCTGGAAAACCTGCTCAATCCTGAGCGGGCTGAACGCCTGGCCGGGGAAATCCTCACCCCCCCGGAATTGCAGCGCATGGCCACCGGCCGTCGCGATCAGTTGGCCATGTGGGTAACGCTGACGTTTTCGGTGAAGGAAAGTTTGTTCAAGGCCCTTTACCCGATCGTGCAGCAGCGCTTCTATTTCGAACACGCCGAGGTGCTGGAATGGACCGAAAGCGGTCAGGTACGACTGCGGTTGCTGACCGACCTGTCCAGCGAATGGCGCTACGGCACCGAACTGGATGCGCAGTTTGGGGTTATGGATGGGCAGTTGTTGAGCCTGGTCAGTATCAAGGCCTGACCCTTGTAGCAGCTGGCGAAGCCTGCGTTCGGCTGCGCAGCAGTCGTAAACCCTGCATACGCGTTTTGCCTGAAACACTGCGGTGCCTGGCTTGGCGACTGCTTCGCAGCCGAACGCAGGCTTCGCCAGCTGCTACAAGTATGCCAAGCCTTACCGTTTTTCCTGATTCCTCGGCCAACTCAGGCTGAAACACGCACCACCCAGATTTTTGCTTTTGCTGATCAGCGCCCGTCCCCCGTGCCAATGAATAATCCGCCGCACGATGGACAACCCCAACCCATGTCCGCCCGAGGCGCGGGTCCGGCTGTCATCGAGACGCAGGAACGGGGTGAAGATTTTTTCCCAGGCATTTTCCGGCACGCCCGGCCCGTCATCCTCTATATCTACCCGACAGCGCTGCTGCCCCACCTGATAACTGACGGTCACCCGGGACGCCGCGTGACGCATGGCGTTACTCACCAGGTTCTGTATCGCCCGGTGCAAATAACGCGGCTCCGCCTCGACCCACGCGTCGTCGCAATCGGCAGCCGACAGACACAAACCGCGCTGGACCGTGACCTCGGCCCGAAGGGGCGCCAGCTCCTCAATGACTTGATTGACCAGTGCATCCAGATCGATCCGCTGGAAATTCAGGGCCGGCGAGCCCTGCTCCAACCGCGCATACGTCAGCATCTCGTCCACCAGCCGATCCAGATCCTCGATGTCGTGGTCCATGCCTTCGCGGTACTTTTCCAACGCTTGCGGCGTGGTCGCCGAGCCGATCATCTCCAGGCCAAAACGCAGCCGCGCCACCGGAGTGCGCAATTCGTGGGACACGGCACGCACCAGTTCCCGCTGGATCGCCAGCAATTGCTGCAAGTGCTCGGCCATGCCATTGAACGCCGAGGCCAAGCGCCCCACTGAATCCGCACCGCGTGCCGGCACGCGGGTTTCCAGGCTGCCCTTGGCGATGCGCGTAGCCGCGGCTTCGAGACCGCGTAATCGGCGTTCCAGTTGGCGCACCAACAGGTAAACGATCAAACCGATCAGGCTCAAACCAAGGGCCGCGATCAGCACCAGCCATTCCGGTGGATACGGGTTCATCTGATACAGCGGGCCGATTTCCAGCACCCATGGCGTACCGACCATCCCGGAGAACACCCGGATCGAATCCCCGCCCTTGCCCAGCGCCATCACCGTGTCGCCTTCGGACACCCGACGGCTCTGGTCTTCGTCCATGTCGGCCTCTTCGACCGTGACCAGTCGCAGATCAAAGCCAAAACCCTTCTCGTCCTTTATTTGCGCCAGACGCTTGGGCTGCTCGGCCACCGGTACTCGCACCAGCTCATCGGCCAGCAGGTAAATAGTGGCCCGGGCCAGTTGTTCGCTGATCTGTTGGACTTCGCCGGTGAGGACCAGCTGCTCCTTGTCGCTGACCAACCGGTAAACCTTCGCCGCATGCGGACCGGTCTGCTCCACCAGCGCCTGGCCCCGCAGCACTCGGGTGCGCTGGCTGAGATCGAGGTCGGTCTGGGCGAACGTCTTCAGCGCCAGAGGAATCCCCAACAATCGCTCCCACACCACCAAGGCACGATGGCGCTCGGTATCGCTCATCGGTTGCAGGTTGATGGCCATCAGCGAGAACGTACCGTGGGCCAGACGCTCGCGGTATTGCTCGCTACGCACCTGGTTGAGCATGTGCAAGGCCAGTACGCCGAGCACCGCCACCAGAATCAGCGCCGCGCACATGCCGCCATAGATGCGCAGAAAGATCGAGTTCACAGGGACAGGTCTGCGCAGGCCTCGGGAACAAACAGATAACCTTTGCTGCGCACGGTCTTGATCAGTCGCGGATGCTCCGGATCATCGCCGATCTTCGGCCGAATTCGCGAGATGCGCACGTCGATGGAGCGGTCCTGACCGTCATAGCCAATGCCGCGCAGCGCGGTGAAGATTTCTTCCCGGGACAGAATGCGCCCGGCATTTACCACCAGCAGCCAGAGCAGGTCGAACTCGGCGCTGGTCAATTCGATACCGACGTCATGCAGCCACGCTTCGCGCAACGCGTTATCCACCACCAGCGGGCCGAACTGTAAACGTCGTTGTTTTTCCGGGGCCACTTCCGGGGCTTCACTGCGTCGCAGCAGGGCCTGGATGCGTGCCAGCAGCAGGCGTGGACGAACGGGTTTGCACACGTAGTCGTCGGCGCCCAGATCGAGACCCAGGATCTGGTCAGTGTCATCGGTACGGGCCGTGAGCATCAGGATCGGTCCGTCGTAACGATCGCGGACCTTGCGGCAGATGCTCAGGCCATCTTCACCGGGAAGCATCAGGTCGAGGATGACCAGATCCGGTTGCTCGCTGAGAATGCGCGCCACCGCCCGCGCCCCATCGCCCTCGATCGACACGCGCAGACCATTGGCTTCAAGGTAATCGCGGGTCAGTTCGGCCAGACGCTGGTCGTCCTCCACAATCAATATCTGCCAGGAATCTTGCTCCACGGGTGACCTCTGCTTGCCAACAACACTTATAAGGAAGGATCCACCCGTCTTTTTGTAATGATGAGGGAGGATAAGGATGCGTCTGTACTGGCCGATTGTATAAACGCCGCTCGCCGAGAACACAAGCCTGCAAATGCGTTCGGACTCGCTGTTTTTTTGTGATAGGGTTCGCGCCCTTAAAAACTCGGCTGACTGTTTTCAATCAATGAAAATCAGTGAAAAACGGTCCGCTCCAGCTATGTCGCGGCCTACACGCCCGTTCCAACTTTCACACACAATTTACGCACAGGCTTATCCACAGGCAGTACGTTGCAACACCCTCAAAAACGCATTATCTTGTAGCTCGGCGCAAAAAAAACCCTACATGTAGGGTTTTTGCTAAAACGCCCAACCACATTTCAGACCAGAAACTCAAGCGCTTTATTGCCTGTTTATGGTTGAACCCAGCGTAATTTTACAAGCCCAAACCGCACTGCGGATGGCACCGTTTTTTCAGGCCAGAACGGCCAGAACGGTACGGGTGTTGCAGAGATTACTGCCACCCGGAATGGAATCCGGTTTCGAGCCCAGGCTCGCAGCCAAAGACTTCGGCAAGGAAGCGGCATCATTAGCCTTTTTCCTACTGTCCTGAAGTTGTTATGCCCGACGCCCGTCGGTTGTAGTGCTTCAGGACAGAACGGTGGGCACCGTGAAGGTGCCCAAACAAACATAGAGAATGTGGAGACAACCCCCCATGCAAACCGACACAACTCGCGAGAACCCGCAGGGTACCTTGCCGCAGGCCGCTGATTCGACTTCGGATCTGTCCGCCACCGCGCCAGGCCAGCTGCGTGTGATCAAGCGTAACGGCACTGTCGTTCCTTACACCGATGACAAGATCACCGTCGCCATCACCAAAGCGTTTCTCGCAGTTGAGGGCGGCACCGCTGCCGCTTCGTCGCGAATCCATGACACCGTTGCCCGCCTGACCGAACAAGTCACCGCAACCTTCAAGCGTCGCATGCCATCGGGCGGCACCATCCACATCGAAGAAATCCAGGATCAGGTCGAACTGGCCCTGATGCGTGCCGGCGAGCAGAAAGTAGCCCGCGACTACGTGATCTACCGCGACGGTCGTTCGAAAGAACGCGCCGCCCACGCCCCGGCCGCAGAAGCTGTCAACGCTCACCCGTCGATCCGCATCACCCGCGCTGATGGCACCTTTGCTCCTTTGGACATGGGCCGTCTGAACACCATCGTCACCGAAGCGTGCGAAGGCCTGGAAGAAGTCGACGGCGACCTGATCCAGCGCGAAACCCTGAAAAACCTGTACGACGGCGTGGCGCTGACCGACGTCAACACCGCGTTGGTGATGACCGCCCGTACGCTGGTCGAGCGTGAGCCGAACTACTCGTTCGTGACCGCTCGCCTGCTGATGGACACCCTGCGCGCCGAAGGCCTGAGTTTCCTGGAAGTCGCTGAAAGCGCCACTCACCATGAAATGGTCGACCTGTACGCCAAGGCCCTGCCTTCGTACATCGCCAAGGGTATCGAATTCGAATTGCTGAACCCGGTCCTGGCAACCTTCGACCTGGAAAAACTCGGCAAGGCACTCAACCACGAGCGCGATCAGCAGTTTACGTACCTGGGCCTGCAAACCCTGTACGACCGTTACTTCATCCACAAGGATGGCGTGCGTTTCGAACTGCCACAGATTTTCTTCATGCGCGTGGCCATGGGCCTGGCGATCGAAGAGAAGAATAAAGAAGACCGTGCGATCGAGTTCTACAACCTGTTGTCGTCTTTCGACTACATGTCCTCGACGCCAACCCTGTTCAACGCCGGCACCCTGCGCCCACAACTGTCGAGCTGCTACCTGACCACCGTGCCGGATGACCTGTCGGGCATTTACCACGCGATTCACGACAACGCCATGTTGTCGAAGTTTGCAGGCGGCCTGGGCAACGACTGGACCCCGGTTCGTGCATTGGGTTCGTACATCAAGGGCACCAACGGCAAATCCCAGGGCGTTGTTCCGTTCCTGAAAGTGGTGAACGATACCGCCGTCGCGGTTAACCAGGGTGGCAAGCGCAAAGGCGCTGTCTGTGCCTACCTGGAAACCTGGCACATGGACATCGAAGAGTTCATCGAGCTGCGCAAGAACACCGGTGATGACCGTCGTCGTACCCACGACATGAACACTGCCAACTGGATCCCTGACCTGTTCATGAAGCGCGTCTTCGATGATGGCAAGTGGACTCTGTTCTCGCCGTCCGAGGTGCCAGACCTGCATGACCTGACCGGCAAGGCCTTCGAAGAGCGTTACGAGTACTACGAAGCCCTGTCCGAGTACCCAGGCAAGATCAAACTGTTCAAGACCATCCAGGCCAAAGACCTGTGGCGCAAAATGCTGTCGATGCTGTTTGAAACCGGCCACCCATGGCTGACTTTCAAAGACCCGTGCAACCTGCGCAGCCCGCAGCAGCACGTCGGCGTGGTTCACAGCTCGAACCTGTGCACCGAGATCACCTTGAACACCAACAAGGACGAGATCGCCGTTTGCAACCTGGGCTCGATCAACCTGCCGAACCATATCGTCAACGGCAAGCTGGACACCGCCAAGCTGGAACGCACCGTGAACACCGCTGTTCGCATGCTCGATAACGTTATCGACATCAACTACTACTCGGTGCCACAAGCGAAGAACTCCAACTTCAAGCACCGTCCGGTCGGCCTCGGTATCATGGGCTTCCAGGACGCGCTGTACCTGCAGCACATCCCTTACGGTTCCGACGCAGCCGTCGAGTTCGCCGACAAGTCGATGGAAGCGGTCAGCTACTACGCGATCCAGGCCTCCTGCGACCTGGCCGATGAGCGCGGCGCTTACGAGACGTTCCAGGGTTCGCTGTGGTCCAAAGGCATTCTGCCGCTGGATTCGCAACAGATCCTGATCGAGCAACGCGGCCAGAAGTACATCGACGTTGACCTGAACGAATCCCTGGACTGGGCACCGGTTCGCGCCCGTGTACAGAAAGGCATTCGTAACTCCAACATCATGGCCATCGCACCGACCGCGACCATCGCCAACATCACTGGCGTATCGCAGTCGATCGAACCGACCTACCAGAACCTTTATGTGAAATCGAACCTGTCGGGCGAATTCACCGTAATCAACCCGTACCTGGTTCGTGACCTGAAGGCTCGCGGTCTGTGGGACTCGGTCATGATCAACGACCTGAAGTACTACGACGGTTCCGTGCAGCAGATCGAGCGCATCCCGCAAGAACTCAAAGAGCTCTATGCGACGGCTTTCGAAGTGGACACCAAGTGGATCGTCGACGCGGCAAGCCGTCGTCAGAAGTGGATCGACCAGGCTCAGTCGCTGAACCTGTACATCGCTGGCGCTTCGGGCAAGAAGCTGGACGTGACCTACCGCATGGCCTGGTACCGTGGTCTGAAAACCACTTACTACCTCCGCGCCCTGGCCGCGACCAGCACCGAGAAGTCGACCATCAACACCGGCAAGCTGAACGCTGTTTCCAGCGGCGGCAACCACGGTGACGACTCGGTCCTGGCAGCTCCAGCCGGCCCTGCGCCAGTGCCGAAGGCTTGCGCCATCGACGAGCCGGATTGCGAAGCTTGCCAATAAGCTGAGCCGGTAAGCGCTGCAAGGCGCTTACTCGAAACCCCCGACAGGCCTCTGGCTTGTCGGGGGTTTTCTTTTGCCTGTTGTAGGAGCGAGCTTGCTCCTACAAGGGCGCGAATCCCATCCACAAAAAAGCCCCTCTTTCGAGGGGCTCTTTGTGAAGCGTTATCTGCCAACCAGCATCAGGTCATCTGAATGAGGGTCTGCATGATCGTGCTCTGTGTCGAGATGGTCTTGGCATTGGCCTGATAGTTACCTTGTGCCTGGATCAAGTTGACCAGTTCGTTGGTCAGGTTGACGTTGGACTCTTCCAGGGAGTTGGAATCGATTGCACCCAGGGAGCCCGAACCCGGCGCGCCGTAAGCCGGGATACCCGAGGCATACGTTTCTTTCCAGTTGGTGCCACCTACAGCCTGCAGACCTTGCTCATTGTTGAAATTGGCCAGGGCAACCTGGCCGATGGCCTTGCTCTGGCTGTTGCTGAAGTTGGCGAACAACGTACCGGTGCTGTCGATGCTCAGGTTGGTAATCTGGCCAGTAGCGTAACCGTCCTGGGTCGGACTCGAACGAGCAGTATCCGCGTTGTACTGCGTGGTATTGGCCAGGGAGATGGTAACGCCAGCCGGGTTGGCGCTCGCACCATTAGCCGCCCAGACGCCATTGGTCACAGTCCCTGGCACCCAGTTAGACAACGTCAGGTTGCTGCTGATGACCCCCGGAGGGGTGCTGACTTGCACCAGTGAACCTGTGGAGCTGAAGGTGAGCGTAGACGCCGTTGGGGCGGTAACGGTTGGATCGCTGCCTGTAGCATCCGGATTGCGACCATCCACAAGGGTGTAGGTTTTCCAGGTATTGGCGCCAGTCTTCACCATGTACTCATCCATGGTGTGCTGGTTGCCCTGACTGTCGTAGATCGGGGTGCTGAATGACTGGGTGTAGGTCGCAGTATTGCTGGGGTCGAACTTGCCGGCCGGGACCGTGTCATCGATCACGGCAGCCGTCGAGTTCAGGTTGATTGTCGAGCCCACCAACGACGTGGGCTTCGGCGCCAGGTTCGAGGTGTCGATTTTCAAGTCGGTCAACACACCGTTGATGATCTTGCCATTGGCGTCCACACCGTAACCCTGCAGGCGGGATGTCTGATCGCTACTGGTGACGAAACCATTCTTGTCGACTTGAAACGCACCGGCACGCGTGTACGACATCGCACCGTTGTTGCTCAAAGTAAAGAAACCCGAGCCATTGATACCCATGTCCAACACGTTACCGGTGTTGTTGATGTTCCCTTGGGTGAACTGCTGGGAAACGGCGGCCAGCGTCACACCGCTACCGACGACTTGACTGCCGTTCCCCAGTTTGGTCGCCGAGTAGACATCTGCGAACTCGGCGCGCGAAGACTTGAAACCGGTAGTCGCGACGTTGGCGATGTTGTTACCAGTCACATCCAGTTGCTTGCTGGCTGCATAGAGACCGCTAAGGCCGATATTGAAAGACATATTCCACTCCTCTGTGCCGTGTTAGTCGGCTCTACATACCAATGGTTTGAACTTTGGATAGGCCGACTGGGCCCAGGCCTGCAAGATTGAGCGTCAATTCGCCGCCGGTTTGACTGATGGTCACACTATTGACTGTCGCCGGCAGGTAGGTCGTCAGGGCTGTCGCCGTGCCATTGATCGCAGCATTGGCATTGAAGGTATAAGTGCCCGCCGGAACCACGGCGCCACTACTGTCATTGCCATCCCACGTGAAGCTGGCGCTGCCCGCTGGCTGGTTGCCCAGACTGAGGGTTCTCACAACCGCTCCGCTTGCATCGGTAATAGTCACCGTGCCATCGGCGATGGACGATGGCACGCTTACCGTACCGGTCAACCCCTTCGTCGGGTCGCTGACCTGCGCGGTGCTGGTTTGCGTAATCACCGAGTGGCCAACCAGTGAAGACGCCTGCAAGGCCTGGGAAGAGCTGAAATTACTGGCCAAAGAGCTCACGGTCGTGTTGAGCGAAGTGATCCCCTCAAGACTGCTGAACTGCGCCAACTGTGCCACAAACGCGCTGTTGTCCTGCGGTGAAAGCGGGTCCTGGTTCTTCAGCTGGGTCACCAGCAATTGCAGAAACGCGTCCTTGCCCAGCGTCTGGCCGCCAGTCACGCTACTGGTTGCATCGGCAATGCCATTGGTAGCCGAAGGACTCGCCGTGACCGAAGAGTTCGCCAGGATGTCGTTCATGCTCAGGCTGTTGCTGGTATTGGTAACACTCATGGAAAGTCGCCCCTTATCACTGACCGAGGGTCAGGACCTTCTGCATCATGGTTTTGGCGGTGTTCATCATGTCCGCGTTGGTCTGGAACGAACGACTGGCGGAAATCATGTCAGCCATTTCCTCCACCACATTGACGTTGGGGTAATAGACGTAGCCCTTGGCGTCAGCCGCCGGATGATTCGGCTCGTAGCGTGCTTCGAGGTTGCTTTGATCTTCGACCACACCGAGTACCTGCACGCCCTGACCCGCAGCATCCTGGTTCTGGAACAGCGAACCGCTGCCACTGGACTGGCCACCCTGGAACATGGTGGCGAATACCGGGTGGCGAGCACGGTAGGTCTGATCGATGCTCGAAGAGACGGTTTCGGCGTTGGCGATGTTACTGGCGACGGTGTTCAAGCGAGTGGTCTGCGCACTCATGCCGCTACCGGCAATGTTGAAAACACTGGATAGAGACATGGCTTACTCTCCGCGCAGGGCTGACACCAGCCCTTTGAATTTGCTGTTGAGCAGGGTGAAGCTGGCCTGGAAGTTGACCGCGTTTTCCGCGTAGTTCGACTGTTCCAGCTGGGCGTCCACGGTGTTCTGGTCAATCGACGGTTGCATCGGCGTGCGATACAGCAGCGATTCGTCGCCATTGCCCAGGCCTTCGGCTTCGATATGACGGCTGTTAGTCATGTTCAAGGCGAAAGTGCCGTTGTTGGTTTTTTCGTTTTGCTCGGCGAGCACTTTCGAAAAGTCCAGATCCCGAGCCTTGTAGTTCGGGGTGTCGGCGTTGGCAATGTTGTTGGCCAGGACTTCAGCACGCTTGGAGCGAAAGCCCAGGGCTTGTTCGTGGATACCGAGCGCATTGTCGAAGCTGATGCTCATGTCGGGAAACCTTCGGGTGACCTGATTTTTCGTACGATGAACTTAGCAAGCGTCGTGCCAATTAAAAAAAGCCCGTAATCCGGGGCTTTGCGGGCAGGGGCGAGGTGGCAATGCCAGAAAAGCGGCAAACGGTTTCCGCTGGCTGCCGCTTTTCTGCCGCTTATCCCAGCCGAGAGCCCCCTATGACCCTGTGGGAGCGAGCTTGCTCGCGATGGCGTCGCGTCAGTCAACATCTTCGTCGCCTGTCACTCCGCTATCGCGAGCAAGCTCGCTCCCACAGGGGATGGAGGTGGTGTCCGGAAATTCTGCAGGCATAAAAAAACGGGAGCCCGTGAGGACTCCCGTTTTTTGTGTACCGCCGATGAATCACTTTGCCTGGTAAATAATCCCCGGGCTGCACTGGACCATCTGGTAATGATCCGGCAAACCGTTCAGCGCTTCGGAAGCGCCGAGGAACAGATAACCACCGGGCTTCAACGTGCTGTGGATGCGCAACAGGATGTCCTTCTTCACCTCGGCAGAGAAGTAGATCAACACGTTGCGGCAGAACACGATGTCGAATTTGCCGAGGCTCGCGTAGCTGTCCAGCAGGTTGAACGAACGAAACTCCACCCGGCTTTTGATCGGCGCCTTGATTGCCCAACGCCCCGGCCCTTTCGGGTCGAAATAACGTTGAAGACGCTCGGGCGACAAGCCACGACCGATCGCCAGGCTGTCGTACTCACCCGACTTGCAGTTGGTCAGCATGGTACCCGACAGGTCAGTGGCAACGATCTGCACTCCCATCTTCAACTGCCCCATGTTGACCCGCTCGAACTCATCGATGGACATCGACAGCGAATACGGTTCCTGACCCGACGAGCACGCCGCCGACCAAATGCGCAGACGCTGGCCGGGAGCGGCTTTGATCGCTTCAGGCAACACCTTGTTCTTCAAGACCTCGAACGGATAGGTGTCACGAAACCACAGGGTTTCGTTAGTGGTCATGGCATCCACCACCATCTCGCGCAAACCGCTGCGTGGCTGGGTCTGCATGCGCTGGACCAGCTCACCCAGGGACTTGATGCCCTGCTGTTCCATCAGTTTGTTGAGACGGCTCGAGACCAGGTACTGCTTATTTTCACCGAGCAAAATGCCACAGGCTTTTTCCAGGAATACCCGGAACTGTTCGAAATCCAAATTACCCGTAGACAATGATGCCGCCTCTTAAATCGTTTTGATCACCAGGGGCAGAAGGCCCCTAGCTGATGTCTGCTGCTTTGATCCGGTCGACTACCCGGGATGCCAGGTCATCAGGACGGAATTTGGCAAGGAAGTCATCGGCACCGACTTTCTTGACCATCGCCTGATTGAATACGCCCGACAATGAAGTATGCAGGATGATATGAAGCTTTTGCATGCGAGGGTCGTTGCGGATCTCGGCCGTCAGGGTATATCCGTCCATCTCCGGCATCTCAA
Source organism: Pseudomonas sp. ASL7 (assembly GCF_056680375.1). NCBI lineage: Bacteria > Pseudomonadati > Pseudomonadota > Gammaproteobacteria > Pseudomonadales > Pseudomonadaceae > Pseudomonas > Pseudomonas sp. ASL7. The sequence goes on from NZ_CM155279.1 coordinate 3,321,836, forward strand.
TGTCGGAAATCATCATCAGAAACTCTTCTTCCGGCTTCTTGCCTTCGTCGACCAGTTTGCGCAGGTAATTCAGCGCTTGCTTGCCGTCGTTCAACGCCACCACTTCGACACCGACCGTCTGCAGGCATCGGGTGACTTGCTTGCGCGCCACCGACGAGTCATCGACCGTCAGAACTTTCAAGGACAGCGCCTTGTGCTGGGTTTCGACATCCACCACGCCGACCGAAATCGCTTCCGGTGTCGGCGCCACTTCCGCCAACACCTTCTCGACGTCGATGATTTCGACCAACTGATTGTCAACCCGAGTCACAGCCGTGAGGTAATGATCGCGTCCCGTGCCCTTGGGTGGCGGATGAATCTCCTCCCAGTTCATGTTGACGATACGCTCCACCGACCGCACCAGGAAACCCTGGGTCTTGGTGTTGTACTCCGTGATGATCACGAAGGGATTGCTTTGGTCTTTCAGCGCACCGGACCCGGTGGCCATCGCCAGATCAAGGATCGGAATGGTCGCCCCCCGAATATTCGCCACACCGCACACGACAGGACTGGACTTGGGCATCAGGGTCAGCTTGGGGCATTGCAGCACCTCACGAACCTTGAACACGTTGATCCCATAGAGCTGCTGGCCGTCGAGACGGAACAACAACAGCTCCAGGCGATTCTGCCCCACCAATTGCGTGCGCTGGTTTACCGCATCCATTACACCAGCCATGCACAGACTCCTACACCAACGCTTAAGTGTGTTGCGACGCACCTTTATCACTAAACGGCACGGCGCTTGCTTTTTAACTCTTATGAACACAGAACCGACATTTTCCCGACGCCTGACATCAACCTTCCGCAAATTACTTTGCGCGATGTCGGCCGCTTGCCTGTTCAGCGCTGGCAGCCCCGCCCTTGCTGACGCAGTTACCTTGCCTGACATGCTTATCGGCGTCACCCAAGGCTTTCTTGAGTTCACCGTAGAGGACTATCTGGCGACCAGTCAAACAGAAGGTCGCTATGAAATCGAGGTCAACCAAATCGACCCGCGACTGCGCATGCCCATGTGCGACAAGGAATTGACAGCCTCACTCGAGAGTCCGGCCAAGCCGCTGGGGCGGGTAACGGTCAAGGTTCGCTGCGAGGGCGCATCCCCCTGGACCGTCTTCGTGCCCGCTCAAGTACGCCTGTTTCGCAACATTGTGACCACCACCCGCGCCCTGCGCCGCGCCGGCATTATCGAACCTCAAGATGTCACCCTGCGCGAGCGCGACATCAGCCTGATCAACCAGGGCTACCTGACGTCGGTTGAGGAAGCGATCGGACAAAAACTGACCCGACCAATGGTCACCGACCAGGTCATTACTCTGGTGCACCTGGAACAGGCGGAGGTGATTACCAAGGGGGATCAGGTGGTGATTACCGCCCGCAGTGGTACGCTCAGTGTACGCATGCCGGGCGAGGCGTTGTCCAACGGCGGCTTGCGCGAACAGATCCGGGTAAAAAACCTCAACTCAGAGCGAGTCATCAAGGCGCAAGTCACTGCGCCAGGCCAAGTGGAAGTGGCCATGTAGGGCACTCTGCTTGCGAAATTATGGCGCGACGCCCGACTGTTCCCTAAACTGTGCCCCATGCAAGGCAAGCGCTGACGCGCGCAAGCTCATTGATAAAGTGAGTCTAAAGTTTTTCCGGGTATGGCCGAAAACATGGCAAGCGTCCAAATACCCAGAGGTTTTTTTATCATGGTCATCGATTTCAGCCGGTTGAACAGCTCCTCGTCACTTACCGGTGGTACACGTACCAGCGCCGCGAAGGAAACCGCCGAAGCCGGCAAATCCGCGCCGCTGAATACCCCGGCCGAACAGGCCAGTACCGTCAAAAGCGGGGAATCGGTACATTTCAGCGATGAGGCTCAACAGTTGCAGAAGGTCACTGACAAGCTGCGCGATCAGCCTGCCGTCGACAACGCCCGCGTGGCAGAGTTGAAAGCAGCGATTGCAGATGGCAGCTACAAAGTCGACAGCAACCGTGTAGCCAGCAAACTGCTCAACTTCGAAGCCCAGCGCTAGGCCAAGGCCGGCGCCAGGCTTTTGGACGCTTAAACCCCAAGGCCCGCCATGCACGACACTAATTTACTGCAACTGATCACCGACGACTTTGCTCCATTGCAACAATTGATGGAGTTATTGCAGACCGAGTCCCTCGCGCTGCATGGTCGGGAGATGCAACTGCTTGAAGAAATTCTGGCGCAGAAACAGGCATTGATCATCTTGCTTGAACAGCATGGCCGCAAGCGCAGTGAAATTCTCGCCAGCCTTAATTTGCCCACCAACCGCGATGGATTGGAGCAACTCGCCAGCCAATCGAGCATCGGTGACCAGCTACTGGAACAGAGTGACGCGCTGGTGCAGATGTTGGCCCAGTGCCAAGCCATCAACGTTAATAATGGCCAGTCGATCCAGGTGCAGCAGGCCTCCACCGCCAATCAGCTGAAAATCCTCACCGGTGGCGAACCACCAGCGCTTTACGATGCCCGCGGATCAACCTCCAAGCTGGCAATGCCACGCCCGCTCAGTCAGGCTTGAGTCTGTCGATGAGCTTGCCCTATCAAGACGCGCCACATGCTGGCAATATTATGGCCAGCCGCAGTCATATTTTGTCTGGAGATTGATGAACCGTGTCCAATGCCTTAACCGCGGAAGATGCTCCGCAGCCACCCAAGGTGCTCTCGACGCCATTGGAGATCGCTGGCAACCTGCGGCAGCTGCAAGAAAGCCATGACCCGCTGATCATCACGTTCCACGAGCGCAACCAGCGCTTCCAGACCTATCTGGTGGACGTCGATCGTGAGCAAAAAATGATTGCCTTTGATGAGATGGTGCCCCGCGATGGCGAGCGCTATCTGCTGGCCGGCGAATCGTTTCGGATCGAAGGGTTTCACGAAGGTGTGCGCATTGCCTGGGAAAGCAACGGGCCACTGACCATCGACGAATCCGATAATGACCGCTGCTATCGTGGCCCTCTGCCCGACGAGGTTGTCTACCATCAGCGCCGCAATGCCTTCCGGGCTGCATTGAAGCTGGCACAACTGGTGGATGTCGAACTCGCGGGTGAAAAACTCAAAACGTCAATCAGCGGCAAGTTGTTGGACATTTCCGCCACCGGTTGCAAGTTGCGCTTCGAAGGCGACATCACTGGCAGCCTGCAACTGGGCCAGGTCTATGATCGCTTCATGGCTGCCCTGCCCTTTGGCAAAATGACCGCGCCGGTCGAACTGCGTTACCTGCACTTCGAAGAAAAAATCTCCACCACGTTTGCCGGCATACGCTTTCACAACATGAGCGGGCTGGTACAGCGTCAGGTCGAGCGTTTCGTCTATCAGCTTCAGCGTGAAGCGCGGCGCTTCGACAAAGACGACATGTAACACGACCCATCAATAAAAAACGGGCAGTCCCTTACGGTGACTGCCCGTTTTTTTATGCCTTGGCTTTATGGCCTGGCCTCGGTAAAGCTTTGCTCGCGCCCGGTATCAGGGTCTTCGGGAGACGGGCCGGTTTCGGTTTCGGTTTCGGGCGCAGGCTTTGGCTCTGGACTGATCGGGCTCTGCATCTGATCCTGCACCACCTGCTCGTCGACACGGGGGTCAAGGCAAGCCACCAGCGGTGAACTCGACATACTGTCCGGCATGGCCACGTGATGCAGCGGCGCATCGTCGACCTGATGCAGATTGGTGACCGCTTTCGGACGGATCCGCCACACCAGCACCAACGCGAAGAAACTGAAGAAGGCATAAAGCATGTGGCTGCCGAACAGCTTCATCAGCACCCCGGCCACCAACGGCCCGATACTGGCGCCGACACCGTAGGTCACCAGCAACATCGCCGTGAGGGACACGCGACGATCGCCTTCGACGTGATCATTGGAGAAGGCCACCGCCAGCGGGTACAGGCAGAACATGACCAGCGAACAAACGAACCCGGCGATGAACAATATCTCCAGTGGCACTTGTTGCATGATTGCCAGCGGCAACGCAGCCACGGCCAGGACTATCGCCACACAGCGGATCAACAACGCCCGGTCATAACGGTCGGACAGCCAGCCCAATGGCCACTGCACCATCAGCCCGGCGAAAACGCAGCTACCCATGAACAAACCGACCTGCTCCGTGGATAACCCTTGCTGAGAGGCATAAAGCGGCGCCAGACCGTAAAAAGAACCAATGATCAGCCCCGCCCCCAGCACCGTGCTCAACGACTGCGGCACGCGACTGATGAAAAATCGAGGCTCCATTGGTGCAGGATGCAGCGGTGCAGGGTGAATCCGGCGAGTCAGGGCCACTGGCACCAGGCACAGTGCGAAGCACAACGCGACCAGCATCAACAGTTCCAGGCCCAGCGCCGGGTGCATGACCAAAATCAGCTGGCCCAGCACCAGCCCCAGGTACGAGGCGATCATGTAGCCGCTGAACACCGCCCCGCGCTGCGAGGCTTCCGCCTGCTCATTGAGCCAGCTTTCGATGACCATGTACTGGCACATCATGCCGAGGCCGACGATGACCCGCAGGAATATCCAGGCAGGCAGCCAGTCGATCAGACCGTGGCCGAGCACCGCCGCACCGACAATCCCGGCGCAGGCTGAGTAGGCTCGAATATGCCCGACCCGGGCAATCAGACGGTGACCGATCTTGCCGCCCAGGACGAGGCCAAAATAGTTGGCCGCCATCAACGCACCCACCCACAGGCTGTCGACGTGATCAGCCGCCAGGCGCAAGCCCAGGTAAGTACTCAACAAGCCCGAGCCGATCAACATCATCAGCGAGGCAAAATAAAGCGCTCGAAAAGGTTTCCAGATTTGGCGCATCGGCGTTCCGAGCGGCTCCTTGCAGTGAGAAACAGGCTATCGGCAAAGATAGCTCGAAGACGACGTGTCGTCAGGCCTGGGCTGCTAAAACACGACGTTCCCAGGGAGTAATTTCATCTAAGAAGCTGGTCAACTCCATGGTCTTCGAAGCAATGTAACCTTCGATGAACTCCTTGCCGAACAGTTCCTTCGCCAATTGACTACGTTTCAGACGCTCAAGAGCGGCATGCAAGGTACACGGCAATGAAAGATTATCCGGCACTTCGATTTCACCCTGGATCGGATCGCTCGGTTCCAACTCATTCTGGATGCCATACAACCCGGCGGCCAGGCTCGCGGCTATGGCCAGATACGGGTTGGCATCAGCGCCCGGCAGACGGTTCTCGACCCGACGAGCGACCGGTGAACTGGCCGGAATGCGCAGACCGGCGGCACGATTATCGTGGGACCAACAGGCATTATTCGGTGAAGCGAACGGATGGCACAATCGTTGGTAGGAGTTCACGTTCGGCGCGAACAGAGCAGTGAAGTCCGCCATACCCGCCTGCTGACCACCGATGAAATGACGGAATGTCGCGGTCGGCTGACCGTCCTGATCACTGAACACGTTACGTCCGGTGCCGATCTCGACAATGCTCTGGTGAATATGCATGGAGCTGCCCGGCGTATGTGCCAGCGGTTTGGCCATGCAAACCACGGTCAGACCGTGCTTGAGCGCGACTTCTTTGAGTAGATGTTTAAACAGGAATGTCTGGTCGGCCAGCAGCAACGGATCGCCGTGCAACAGGTTGATCTCGAATTGGCTGACGCCCATTTCGTGCATGAAGGTATCGCGAGGCAGGCCCAGGGTGGCCATGCATGCGTAGACTTCACTGAAGAACGGCCGCAAGCCGTTGTTGGAACTGACACTGAACGCCGAATGACCCTCCTCACGACGACCGTCCAGGCCTACCGGCGGCAGAAACGGTTGAGTCGGGTCGGAATTGGGCGCAAAGATAAAAAATTCCAGCTCGGTCGCCACCACGGGTGCCAAACCGAGGGTAGCGTAACGAGCGATTACGGCCTTGAGTTGACCCCGGGTCGAGAGGCTAGAGCTTTCGCCGGTCAGCTCATCCGCATCGCAAATGGCGAACGCCCGTGGCTCCTTGCTCCACGGCAGGCGATGAATGTGCGCAGGATCGGGGACCAGCGCCAGGTCGCCATCATCACTGCCGTAAAAGCGCGCCGGCGGATACCCGCCCATGATGCATTGCAGCAGCACACCCCGCGCCATCTGCAAACGCCGCCCCTCGAGGAAACCCTCGGCGGTCATGACCTTGCCCCTGGGTACGCCATTCAAATCCGGCGTGACACATTCAACCTCATCAATGCCTGTCAATCGCTGAGCGAGTGAACCCTGGCCGTCGGTTTTCATGACGCAATCCTTGTTGCTGTACGAGCCGCGAACGGCGACCCGTACAAAATAGGCTTCGGCTGTTCAGAATTTCAAGCACCGCCTCACAAAAAGAACGTCAGGGCAGGTAAAGACTGAACACCCCACCGCCCAACGGGCCGCCATTGCTGATTTCGGTGCGGCCGCCCACGCCATTGCGCTGATGCAGCGCTGCAATACGTCCGGCGAAGTACAAGCCCAGACCCGTGCTGCCCGTGCTGTGGTTAATGCCCTGCATGTAATCGGCCTGACGCTCAATCATCTCGGGTGAGTAACCATCGCCATCGTCGTTGATGGTCAACACCAGCTGCCCGGCCTCATCACTGACGGTAATCAGTAGCGCGTGACGAGCATAACGAATAGCGTTATTGATGCTGTTGGCCAGCACCGATGCGACCAGCTCCCGGTCGAAGAACCCCAGTGGACTCAACGGGTCGACTTCATAGGTCGCGATAATTCCGCGGCTGGCGAATACTTCTTGATGAGCGGCCAGTTGCGCCTCGATGAAATCATCCAGTTCATGGTAGGCCGGCTGCAACGGCATCTGGTTGACGCCCAGTTTGTACAGCCCCAATAGCTGCACCAGCATGCCATTGAGATGAGCGAACTCGTATTCGATGACGCCCTGCTCCGGGCTGTGCTGCCCGGCGTCGGGCAAGCGTGCCAGCCAATCGCTATGAGCCTGTATCAACAGGGCGAGCGAGTTCTTCATGTCGTGCACGGTGGAGGCAATCACCGTTGAAAAATCCAATACCGGGTAGTCTTGGCTCATTCACCGAACGCCTTGATTTTCAGTTTCTGATAGCGCGGATAACGCGCGTCGGTGTCGGGCATCATGCCAACTTGTTTCAGGCAGGCCCGACATTCATCCATTTCAGCTGAAGGCACGCTGGTGTCAGCGCCATGGAGCAGCGACTGCGCCATGTTCAGCGCGATACTGATGTTTTTCGGCTGCAGGGCCAGGGCTTTGCGAAATACCGCCCGGGCCTCCACCAGGTTGCCGGACTTGTAAACCCGTACGCCCTGTCGATTGAGTTCGGCGGCCATGTTGCTGGAATTGAGAATCGCCGGGTCATCGGTCAATTTGGCAATCCCCTGCATCACCACAGGATCGTCACCATAAATTTCCGCGCAGTTTTTCAACATCGATGCGCCTGCGCTCGCCTGGCCAAGCATTTGCAACTGTTTGGCCACCAGTAATGCTGCTTCAGCGCTCATGAACTGCTCCATGCCATCGAGACGCATCATTGCCTGTTCGGTGAGTTTCTCCGCCGTTTCAGCGTCGTTGAGTAACAGACTGGTGGCCTTCATCAGCCGCGCACGAATCTGCAAGCCAGGATCGCTGGGATTCTCCTTGGCCACCAAACTGAGGGTTGTGTTGATTTCCAGTCGGGTCCGGGTATCCAGTCCTTTCTCGCTGCCTTTACTGATCAAGGCATGGGCCAGGCCCAGATTGCTTTCCGCATCCTTGAAACGAGACTGCGCCCCCTGCGACACGGCCTGACGAAAAGCCTTGGAGGCGGTGTCGAAATCTTCGTTGGTCATCGCCAGTTTGCCCAACAGCGCTTGCCTGCGTACCGCCAGGGGGGACAGGCGAATCGCCTCTTCCAAGACTTTCTGAGCTGCCTTGGTGTCGCCTTCGGCCATCAGCACTTCGGCCATGCCGTCGTACAGCGCTGGCATCATCGGAAACACTTTCAGGGCTTTTTCGTAGATGGCTTTGGCCTGGCTGATCTGGCCGCGCTTGATCAGCAACTGACCCAATCCGGCAAACGCCCATGGCAAAGGGCGATCAGCAATAATGCTGTCGTAGAGACGCTCCAGTGCTTCATTCTGATTCATGTCCCGCAACGCGTCCGCGCGGTAACGCAGGCAGAGCGGCGAATAACGAATGTCCTTCTTGCACAGTTCGATACAGGCGTTGAGCACTTCAAGCGGCTTGCCACGATCGAGGGCTTGCAGGATTGGCTTGAGCAAATTCTTGCGTTGCTCCAACCGTTCAAGGCGTTGGGCCAGCCCGGAACGGTTGAAGGGTTTTGTCAGGTAGGCATCGGGTTCATGCTCCAGGGCACTGAGCACCATGGCCTGGCTGGTCTCGGCTGTGACCATGACGAACACAGCCTCATGGCTGATCAGCTTCTCAATCATCAGGTCTTCAAGCACCTGCTGACCGTTCTTCTTGCCGTCGCCCAGATGGAAATCCTGCAGGATAAAGTCGTAGGCCTTCTGCGAGCACATTCGCAGCGCCTGTTCGCCTGTATCGGCAGTGTCGACGTCCTTGACGCCCAGTTCCCGCAGCATGGACCTGACGGAACTGCGGAAATCCGAGAAATCATCGACGATCAGAAAACGCTTTTGGTGGTACGACAGCATCGAAGATTTCCAGGCAATTTAAGTAGAAGACCATGACCGTTCGGGTTATCGGCCAGGAGTGCCGTTCCCTTGAGAACTCCTGTTGATCGAGTGCACTCTAAATATTTGAAGGTGTTATTGAAAAACGGGATTGTTCAGTTTTTTTGAACCGCAATTTCGGTATCCGCTTGATCTTGATACGCCCCTTGTCACCGGTAAAAGGCAGAAGAAAGCTCCCCCCCAAGCACTCGGCTGAAACGTCCGAGCGAAAGGTCCCGACTCCCAGCACTCTGGATTTTCCAGTGGTAGGGATTGGCGCGTCGGCGGGCGGCTTGCAAGCCATCAAATTGTTTTTCGAGAACATGTCTCACGACAACGGCACGGCGTTCGTGGTCATTCTTCACCTGTCGCCCGATCACCAAAGCATCGCTGACAAAATCATCCAGGAATCGACCCGGATGCCGGTTCTGCAGGTGACCGAAACGGTGCCCATCGAGAAAAACCATGTCTACGTCATCTCACCGGCTCACCAGCTGGCGATGAATGATGGTTTTCTCGAGGTCCGCAGCGACGACCCACATCAGGCGTCTTCGGATCGGAGCTTCAATCGCTCACGCGCGGTCATCTCCATCCGTCGCAACGCCAGTGTCGGCTCATGGACAATCACAGCCCCGAGCGTTAACCGTGCCCGGTGCGGTGCGACAAACGCTTGAGTGTCCGCTACCAGCTCCCTCGCCCGCTGGATCCCCCACTTCAGTGCGGCGCAGTAATACTCGCCAGAGCTTCTGTCGTGAGACTCCTCGCACATCGCCCAGCCACTCTCGGTATATAGGCCAATAAACACCTGAGAGACGCCCTCGTGATTGATCTGCACCTGCACTTCGACTTGCACCCCATTGCTGAGTATTTCTTCATGGGTGTGAAGAGGTAAACGGGTATTGGTCCATAACCAGAACTTTGCGCCTCTGCGTCGCATCGCTTAGCCCCCTGAGTCATGTCAGGGGTAAGGGACAGCACCGGCAGACTTTCCATGTAGATCGTCGGGTTGATCGGACAAAAGCCTGCGCCCAAGCCAACGCCCTGGTGCCGCCCCACTTTCCTGCGGGCAAAACAAAACCCCTACCTGCATACGCAGATAGGGGTTTCGGAATTTAATCTTGACGATGACCTACTCTCACATGGGGAAACCCCACACTACCATCGGCGATGCATCGTTTCACTGCTGAGTTCGGGATGGGATCAGGTGGTTCCAATGCTCTATGGTCGTCAAGAAATTCGGTAGCCAGGTCGTTCACCTTTCGGTTTACGCTCCAGCGAATGGGTAGGTGATAGAGCTTGGTGCTTTGTGAGCAGCTCGAACTTTCGGTTCGTTTCGTCTTCACACACCGCAATCTGGTGCTCTTTCGCTTTTCAGCTCGAAGCCTGCAAATTGCTTGGGTGTTATATGGTCAAGCCTCACGGGCAATTAGTATTGGTTAGCTCAACGCCTCACAGCGCTTACACACCCAACCTATCAACGTCGTAGTCTTCGACGGCCCTTCAGGGGACTCAAGGTCCCAGTGAGATCTCATCTTGAGGCTAGTTTCCCGCTTAGATGCTTTCAGCGGTTATCTATTCCGAACATAGCTACCCGGCAATGCCACTGGCGTGACAACCGGAACACCAGAGGTTCGTCCACTCCGGTCCTCTCGTACTAGGAGCAGCCCCTCTCAAATCTCAAACGTCCACGGCAGATAGGGACCGAACTGTCTCACGACGTTCTAAACCCAGCTCGCGTACCACTTTAAATGGCGAACAGCCATACCCTTGGGACCGGCTTCAGCCCCAGGATGTGATGAGCCGACATCGAGGTGCCAAACACCGCCGTCGATATGAACTCTTGGGCGGTATCAGCCTGTTATCCCCGGAGTACCTTTTATCCGTTGAGCGATGGCCCTTCCATACAGAACCACCGGATCACTAAGACCTACTTTCGTACCTGCTCGACGTGTCTGTCTCGCAGTCAAGCGCGCTTTTGCCTTTATACTCTACGACCGATTTCCGACCGGTCTGAGCGCACCTTCGTACTCCTCCGTTACTCTTTAGGAGGAGACCGCCCCAGTCAAACTACCCACCATACACTGTCCTCGATCCGGATAACGGACCTGAGTTAGAACCTCAAAGTTGCCAGGGTGGTATTTCAAGGTTGGCTCCACGCGAACTGGCGTCCACGCTTCAAAGCCTCCCACCTATCCTACACAAGCAAATTCAAAGTCCAGTGCAAAGCTATAGTAAAGGTTCACGGGGTCTTTCCGTCTAGCCGCGGATACACTGCATCTTCACAGCGATTTCAATTTCACTGAGTCTCGGGTGGAGACAGCGCCGCCATCGTTACGCCATTCGTGCAGGTCGGAACTTACCCGACAAGGAATTTCGCTACCTTAGGACCGTTATAGTTACGGCCGCCGTTTACCGGGGCTTCGATCAAGAGCTTCGCGTTAGCTAACCCCATCAATTAACCTTCCGGCACCGGGCAGGCGTCACACCCTATACGTCCACTTTCGTGTTTGCAGAGTGCTGTGTTTTTAATAAACAGTCGCAGCGGCCTGGTATCTTCGACCGGCATGGGCTTACGCAGTAAATGCTTCACCCTCACCGGCGCACCTTCTCCCGAAGTTACGGTGCCATTTTGCCTAGTTCCTTCACCCGAGTTCTCTCAAGCGCCTTGGTATTCTCTACCCAACCACCTGTGTCGGTTTGGGGTACGGTTCCTGGTTACCTGAAGCTTAGAAGCTTTTCTTGGAAGCATGGCATCAACCACTTCGTGTACCAAAGGCACACTCGTCATCAGCTCTCGGCCTTAGAATCCCGGATTTACCTAAGATTCCAGCCTACCACCTTAAACTTGGACAACCAACGCCAAGCTGGCCTAGCCTTCTCCGTCCCTCCATCGCAATAACCAGAAGTACAGGAATATTAACCTGTTTTCCATCGACTACGCTTTTCAGCCTCGCCTTAGGGACCGACTAACCCTGCGTCGATTAACGTTGCGCAGGAAACCTTGGTCTTTCGGCGTGGGTGTTTTTCACACCCATTGTCGTTACTCATGTCAGCATTCGCACTTCTGATACCTCCAGCAAGCTTCTCAACTCACCTTCACAGGCTTACAGAACGCTCCTCTACCGCATCACCTAAGTGATACCCGTAGCTTCGGTGTATGGTTTGAGCCCCGTTACATCTTCCGCGCAGGCCGACTCGACTAGTGAGCTATTACGCTTTCTTTAAAGGGTGGCTGCTTCTAAGCCAACCTCCTAGCTGTCTAAGCCTTCCCACATCGTTTCCCACTTAACCATAACTTTGGGACCTTAGCTGACGGTCTGGGTTGTTTCCCTTTTCACGACGGACGTTAGCACCCGCCGTGTGTCTCCCATGCTCGGCACTTGTAGGTATTCGGAGTTTGCATCGGTTTGGTAAGTCGGGATGACCCCCTAGCCGAAACAGTGCTCTACCCCCTACAGTGATACATGAGGCGCTACCTAAATAGCTTTCGAGGAGAACCAGCTATCTCCGAGCTTGATTAGCCTTTCACTCCGATCCACAGGTCATCCGCTAACTTTTCAACGGTAGTCGGTTCGGTCCTCCAGTTAGTGTTACCCAACCTTCAACCTGCCCATGGATAGATCGCCCGGTTTCGGGTCTATTCCCAGCGACTAGACGCCCTATTAAGACTCGCTTTCGCTACGCCTCCCCTATTCGGTTAAGCTCGCCACTGAAAATAAGTCGCTGACCCATTATACAAAAGGTACGCAGTCACCCAACAAAGTGGGCTCCCACTGCTTGTACGCATACGGTTTCAGGATCTATTTCACTCCCCTCTCCGGGGTTCTTTTCGCCTTTCCCTCACGGTACTAGTTCACTATCGGTCAGTCAGTAGTATTTAGCCTTGGAGGATGGTCCCCCCATATTCAGACAAAGTTTCTCGTGCTCCGTCCTACTCGATTTCATGACTAAGAGATTTTCGCGTACAGGGCTATCACCCACTATGGCCGCACTTTCCAGAGCGTTCCGCTAATCTCAAAGCCACTTAAGGGCTAGTCCCCGTTCGCTCGCCACTACTAAGGGAATCTCGGTTGATTTCTTTTCCTCAGGGTACTTAGATGTTTCAGTTCCCCTGGTTCGCCTCTTAAGCCTATGTATTCAGCTTAAGATAACCATCTTATGATGGCTGGGTTCCCCCATTCAGACATCTCCGGATCAAAGTCTGTTTGCCGACTCCCCGAAGCTTTTCGCAGGCTACCACGTCTTTCATCGCCTCTGACTGCCAAGGCATCCACCGTATGCGCTTCTTCACTTGACCATATAACCCCAAGCAATCTGGTTATACTGTGAAGACGACATTCGCCGAAAATTCGATTCTTGCTCATAAAGAGCATCTCACAAATTTTACCTTAGCCTGATCCGTTACCAGTGAAAGTAACGTCCAGTCTATCTTTCTATCACATACCCAAATTTTTAAAGAACGATCTAATCTTAAAGATCAGAAATCAACATTCACCA
>NZ_CM155279.1:3337500-3842500 GCF_056680375.1 Pseudomonas sp. ASL7
AGCGCCCTTTCCTGTTGTTGCTCGGGAGGTATACGCCTGCCGTCGTTCGATCCAACGTCTCAGAGCCAACAGCAGCGCACTGACAAAGCCATACATGACCGTCACGATAAACGCCGATTGAAGCAGGGTTTGCGGAGCGAAGCTGGATATCTGTTGTGACCGGCGCAACAACTCCTCGTAAGGAATGATGTAGCCCAGAGACGTGTCCTGAACAATCGCCAGGACCGCACTGATCAAGGCGGGCAACATGAGTTTCAACGCCTGAGGCAACACGATCCACACCATCGCCTGATGTTCGCGCATACCAATGGACAGCGCCGCTTCTCTCTGCCCACGCCCCAAAGAGAGGATCCCGGTGCGGACGATTTCCGCCGTCATTGCACTATGGTGCAGCACCATGCCGAAAACCAGATACCCCAGGGCCGACCAATTCAACCCCATGGAAGGCAGCAGGATGACGGTAAAAAGGATCAACAACAGCAACGGGACCGCACGAAAGCAGCCGATATAGCTGGCTGCCAGAGTACGCAACCAGAGTTTGGAGGATAACCGCGCAACCGCCAGAGGCAGTGCAAGGCTAAAGGCCAATATCATGCTGACCACTGCCGCCAGCAAGGTCGCCACCAGCCCATCAAACAGAAAGCGAAGTGTTCCAGGATGCAGGAAGATCTCCCAACGCTTGGCGTCGAACTGACCGCTCTCGTCCAACCTTAGACCCATCTCAATCAGGACGCCGAGCAGGAGTACCGCGCCAAACGCCGAGATAATACGGTTACGTCTTCTAGCAATCGGCCCTGGTGGTTCGTAAAGCACGTTATTGAAGCTCATCGTACTACCGCCATTTTTTGCTCCAGGTAGCGAAAGAACAGACCGGCTGGAAGGGTCAGCAGCAAATAGGCGGCCATGGCGCCGAGGAACGTCGGGACGGCCAGGGCGGTGTCGAAGTTGATCCTCTGCGCGGTGTAGGTGATATCCGCGACACCGATCGCAGCACCGATGGCCGATGCCTTGATTTGAATGATGAACAGATTACCCAGCGGCGCGATGACCGACTGCACAGCTTGCGGTAAAACCACTTCGCCGAGTATCTGATCAAAGCGCATCCCGATGCTTCGCGCGGCCTCGATCTGCCCGATCGACACGGTGTTGATTCCCGCCCGCACCACCTCACAAATCCAGGCAGCGCTATAGAGGCCCAGCACCAGAACCGTGGAAGTGAACAGCGAATAGATGAAGCCGAGCTTGGGTAACCCGAAGGTGAACAGCAGCAATAGCGCCAGAAGCGGCATCATCCGCATGAGCTCGACGTAACCGCTGGCGAACCAGCGGAACGTCGGCCATGGGCTTACCCTCATGACGGCTAAAAGCAGCCCGAGGGCTACGGCTATAGCAAAGGACAGCAGGGTCAGCTCGACGCTTATCGCGATGCCCCCAAGAAAGCGTTCGATATAAGACATCAAGGTCACCCCCACTGGATTTCCTTCTTACTGGATGACCGGCACTTGGGGGGCGCCCAAACCGGCTTCCAGATCTTTGTCGTACATTTTTTGCCATTGGCCATTACTGATCGACTTGCTCAGCTGCGTGTTGATCCAGTCACGCCAAACCTTATCTTCCTTAACGACGGCAATCCCGTAAGGCTCCTCGGTGAAGGGCGTACCGACGACGCGCATCTTGCCGGTTTGGCGAAGCGACTCGCCGACAAGCGTGGCGCCGTCGTCGACATAGGCATCGAAACGCTTGTCGATCAGCCCTTCGACGCACGCGGAGGCATCGCTGAAGGTCACTATTTTGGCATTCGGAGCCAACGGCTTGAGGTTACGCTCAACGGTGGTCCCGCTCAGTACGCAGACTGTCTTGCTGTCGAGGTCTGCGGTCTTCTTGATCGAATGATCGTCCGCCCTGACCAGGGTATCTTGCCCCGCGAGGTAATACGGGCCGGCAAACCCTATGACCTGCTTGCGTTCCTCGTTCACCGTCATTGTCGAGATGACCAGGTCAACCCGCTTGTTCTGGACCAGCGGGATGCGGTTTTCCGGCGTCGTGCTGACCCACTCAATGTTTTCTTCCGAACCCGTAAGCTGTTTGGCCAGCATCCTTGCCAGATCGGCCTCGAAGCCTTCGACCTCCCCGGTCATGGGATTACGCGAGGAGAACATCAGCGTATTCAGAGAGGTTCCAACGACCAATTTGCCTCGCTCGTGAATTTTGGCCATCGTCGAATCTGCCGCAAATTTCTCTGGGGTATCGGCGGATGCAAGGGTGGCGAACATGCAGGAAGTCAGAAGGGAGACGCTTAGGGCAACAAATCGATTAGGACGCATGGTTTATCTCTCTTTTTATTGTGGTTTCAACTAATTGATTCAGTGTGCGAGCACTTTGGAAAGAAAATCGCGAGCTCGCTCTGAGCGGGGAGCGCTGAAGAAGATTTCTGGAGGAGCACTTTCGACGATACGACCGGCGTCCATGAAAACGATCCTGTCGGCGGCGGAACGTGCAAAGCCCATTTCATGAGTCACCACCACCATCGTCATGCCGGTGCGAGCCAGCTCAACCATCACCTTCAAAACCTCATTGACCATTTCGGGATCAAGTGCCGAGGTTGGCTCATCGAACAGCATCACACTGGGCTTCATCGCCAGCGAACGAGCGAGCGCTACGCGCTGTTGCTGTCCACCCGACAATTCGGCGGGAAACGATTTTTCCTTGTGCGCCAGACCGACCTGGTCGAGAAGCTGCATGGCCCATGCTTCGGCATCACGACGATTCATGCCGAGCACTTTGCGTGGGCCCATGGCGACATTCTGCAGGGCTGTCCGATGGGCAAACAGATTGAAATTCTGGAAAACCATACCCACTTTGGCACGCATCTTCGCCAACGCACCGCCTTCTTCAGGAAGGCGTTCACCATGCAGAAAGATCTCGCCACTGTCGATCGCTTCCAGACGGTTGATGCATCGGCACAAGGTTGATTTGCCCGAGCCGGAGGGACCGATAACCACCACCACTTCACCCGGCTGCACTTCCAGGTCTACCTCAAACAGGACTTGCTGACTGGCGAAAAATTTGTTCACGGCACGTAGCGAGATGGCCGGGGTTTTCTGATCTTGGGAGCGAGTCGATAGCATGGCTTCTGCTCTGCGTTGGAGGTCTGACTCGTGCCTGCCGGCACCGCTTACTAGACGAACTTCAATTGAACGATGGCTTTCAACTGGCCCACTGGCGCGCCATTACAATTGTTCAATGCAGGATCAGCCCAAGGGGCCAATAGCGCACTCTCGCCTTCATCCTCCAGTACGCCTAACTGCTTGAGTACGGAAATGGTGATGGCAAACACGCTGGGGAAGTCACCATCACTGACCTTCACCGCCACGCCCAATCCGCGACTGCGGATACCCACCGTCTGCACGCCATCGGCGCCCGTTTTTGCAACCCAGTCTCCTTTGGATGCAAGGGTGATGGCAAGATCGGAGCGACCGGTACCGGAAACCATTTGAGGGTTATGACGCATGGCATCGAATAGGCGCTGCAAAACCGGACTGAGACTTGTGTCGCTCCCAGCTTCGCCACTGGCCAGACGCGCCCACAAAAGCGCAAGACGCGAGAGTGGCATTCCAAGATTTGGCGCGTTGCAGCCGTCAGTTCCCGTCCAAAGCTGACTTTCAGGAACTCGGGTCAGCTCTGCGACGACCCGGTGGATATCCCGTTGCAAGGGATGCTCCGGCGCCAGGTAAGAACTGCTCGGTAATCCGTGGAGGCGGCAGTAAGCAAGAAATCCGGTGTGCTTTCCGGAACAGTTGTGGTGACGTTGATCGAAGTGGAAACCCTGGGGTGGGAGATTGTCGCCACTGTAGAAATCCGGCATATGACAGCCACACTGCAGGTCAGATACTTCGTGCCCGATTTTCGCCAGCATCTTGCTCACGGCATCGACATGCGTGTCTTCCCCGGAATGGCTTGCGCACATCAAGGCGACCTGGTCCTCGGAGAAACCAAAGTGCTCTATGCCACCATCACGAACGAAAGGAACGGCCTGAAAGGGCTTGAGCGTAGATCGGGAAAACGTCATGGATGCCGGATCGCCAGCATAGGCTACTAACGCCCCGTCGCTATCAACCACAGCCACTGAGCCCCAATGAATGCGTTCCACATGTTCGTTTCGGGTAGCAATGGCGATTGGAACATGGGCAGGAAAATTCATGGGGATCTTCAAACTCCAATTAGTCACGGGACGATTCGTGGACGGGAAACAAGGATGTGCGCACGGCGATGAAAAATGAGTTTATATTCCGGTAAAAACTGATGGAACATCGAGTAAAGGAATTCGGTTTTGCATCCCGCGCAAAGGTAACTCGTCTGAAATGATGTTCGAAAATGCACGCATCGATCACTTTGGCGCGATGAGGTCGTTGGTAAAAGTCGTCGAATTGGGCAGCTTTTCCGCAGCGGCCCGAGAGATGCACGTCTCTCCTTCCACGTTGACACGCACCATTTCGGCGCTGGAAAAATCGCTGGGCACTACCCTGCTCCATCGAACCACTCATATCGTCGCGCTCACTGAGGCGGGGCAGATCTATCACGCGCGCGCACTGTCGATGATTGCCGACCTGGACGACACCCTGCGTGTGGTCAGTGACCTCAACCTTGCACCCAGTGGGCCTCTGAAACTCACTTCACCTGTGGCTTTCGGCAGGCGTTTTCTCGCACCGCTCATGGCCCCCTTTCTAAAGATGTACCCCGGTATCCAGATGGATCTGCGGCTGACAGACAATCACAACGATATGATCGTCGGGGGCTTTGATCTCGATATTCATGAAGGCGAGAACCATTTGGAGAACTTGATCGCCTATCCGATCTCCCGGAATGATTCGCTGCTATGCGCAACGCCTGAATACCTCGCACAGCATGGCCATCCCCAATCGCCTGCCGACCTGAGCGCACATAACTGCCTGGTGTACCTCCACCAGGACAGCGACCCGCATTGGTATTTTGTACGGGAAGAGGTAAAGCACTCGATTTTCCCGAAAGGCAATCTTCAGTCGGACAACTCGGAGCTGTTGCTCGAAGCGGTCTGTGGTGGCCTGGGAATAGCGGAGTTCGAAATCTGGTTGATTCGCGACCTGCTCTTGAACGGCCAATTGCAGATTGTTCTGCCGGAATATCGTTTGGTTAACTCGCTGACCGGAAGAAAAATTTACATGGCCTACCTGCCCAATCGACGCTTTTCGACAAAGGTCCGCGTGTTGCGCGAATTTCTCGAAGCGCACCTGCAAGGTATTGGCGAATTACCTCCTGGTTTCCTCAAGCATGAGGTGGAATAGACATCGGGTTGGCAACCTGAGCGCTACGTAGCTCGCACCCCTCTCCCCTTTACCGCTGCTGAGTGCCGGAGCGCATGAACGTTCTCGGCACTTGGTGCGCAATTGGCTTGGATCAGAGCACCTGTGTGCATTCCCAGTGACCAGCCATGGGCCCCATTAAAATGCAAGTCGTGTCGATTAGTACCGATAGGTTGCCTGCACTGAGGCGGCGGGCATCGCCATGGCGATCAATCCTATGCTTGAGTCCAAGCAGATGGCCGGCTTGCTGAATGCCGCGAAGGCATCCGTGGTGGTCACGCTGGCGCCGACTGCGGGCAGCGATCTGTGGCCCAAACTGGTTTCGCAGTTGGATCGGTTACCCATGGTCAAGTCTGTCGTTTGGGTCAGCATGGAGTCCTATGTCGCCGAACCGGTGCGTGAGCTCCTGAAAGCCGCGGCCCTGAAAGAGCGAGACTTACACAGGGGTATCGCGATCCACGATTGGCAAACGCTGATGAATGCTCAGGCGCACACACACCTGAAGAGCGGTCGGCAAATCCACCAGGATGAGTGCTCCTCCTACATCTGTACTGGCGGCACCACCGGGCTCCCCAAGATTGCCGCACGTTCCCATGGCTCGGAAGTATTCAATGCATGGGCCGGGGCCGCTCACTTGCAGTCACGCAGTGGTGGCCAGGTTATCTTTTGTGGTCTGCCGCTATTTCATGTCAATGCACAACTGGTGACTGGACTGATGCCTTGGACTCAAGGCGACCATGTGATCCTCGGGACGCATCAGGGGTATCGTGGCGAGGGGGTGATCCCACGATTCTGGGAGGTGGTCGAGCACTTCGGTATCAGCCTCTTTTCTGGCGTGCCAACTGTCTATGCTGCACTTCTGCAAAATGAATGGCAGGGCCGGGACCTGTCCAGTACGCGCAGTGTGTTCTGGGGACCGATGGCAATTGCGATCATGGGCGGCCTTACCGTGGCGACGCTGCTGACGATTTTCTTCGTCCCGGCGTTGTACGCCGCATGGTTCAAGGTTCGCCGCCAGACCGTCGTTGCCACCCAACAGGTGAGGGGTGACGTCGCGCTCGCTTCTGAGTGATGAGTGCCGTGGCACTGTGCTCCCAACCTCACCACTATCAGGAAGGATTGCTCAGCGCCGACGTCTTCAACACAATCGGCGAGTTGCACTGCGGCTCGCGGATGGCCACCGGCCACCCGCGAACCAGCGCCATCACGCCAGCAGCTTAAGCTCGTCTTTACCGTACTTGAGCGATTTCTCGTCTGGAATCATCAGGCCAGTGTGCTCGTCGCGCCCCTGCAGGACGAAGCGGGCGTTCGGGCTGCCCAGTTGGGTAGCGGCCTGTTGACTGTCGGCGCCGATCTCGCCCTTCTTCATGCGGTTGACGATCAGCCCCACCGCCGTATCGTTGAAGTCGCGCAGCATCCAGGCATCGCCATCGCTGTCGCCAGCCACCAACACCGGGCCATAGCCCTTCTGTTTAACCAGTATGTTCTTGATGCCGACGGTCTTGCCCGGACCGTAATTGAAGTGCCAGTCTGGCTGATAGCGACTGGTGTACTTGCCGTCTTCCATCGCCATGCGCAAGCCGATCACGTTCTCGGGCGGCACGCCGTATCCGTAATGGGGATTGCCCGCGAACACGCGTACCACATCGTCGATCGAGGCGGTGCTGACATAAACGTCGATGCCATTGGCGCGCAGCGTGTGCATCAGGCCGCGGATTTCCTCGTGGATGCGGATGCCATGAAAGTGCGTATCCGCCACCACCCCAGCCTTGCCCGGCAATGTGCGTGAACTCTCGTACTTGACCTTGCGCAGCGCGTCGCCGATAGCGTAGTTGTTGGACGCCTGCGCCATCGCCTGCAATTCAGCCGTGGTCATGTTCTTGTAGAAGTACAGAATCCACTTGTAGCCGATCTCCACCGGGTAACTGTCGCAGATTGCGTCGTACATGAAGTAGAGCTTGGCGAGAAAATCCTTGTATTGCTCGCTGGTCTGGATGTCTTCCAGGCTCTTGTCGCCGGCGAGTCCCTTGTAGTTGGCGTGCAACCAGCGGTAATCCGCTTCCACATCACTGGCGATGTCTTCCATCTTGACCGGCTGGCCGTCCACCGTGGTGTAGTCCTTCATGAACGCGCCGTTCGGTACGTCCTGGCGCAACACGGCGGCGAACTCATCGGGCGTCAGCTTGTACTGCAGATGATTGATCTGGTAGACCAGCAGCGCTTCTTCACAGTCGTTCATGATGCAGGTGTTGTCCCAGTCAAACACCGCGTACGGGCGCTGCTCTGGGCGGTAGGACGCGCTCTTGACACCGTGCTGGTCGATCACTGCCTGCAGGCGATTCATGTTGAGCGGCGACCAGCGCGCCGGGTCCAGATCGCCAGGCGTGGCTGGGGGCGTGGCGGCTTGCGTTATGCGGGATGACAACAACAGCGGACTGACGACGGAAACGGTAGCGAGGGTGTTCAGAAACTGGCGACGCTGCATGGCATAGCTCCTACTTCTAGACGAGAGGTTACAACCGAGGCGATGGCGAAAGCGTGTTTCGAAATACGGACGAGGGTAAGAACCCGTCCGGCCACGAGGCTAGCTTCAAATACACAAAATTACAATAATGCCTCAACATTACACAAATATGACGCGCAGGCTGCGCCAACCCAATGATCATGGGGCCGCGCCAAACTTGACAGCGACCGACGCCCCTCCACAATGCGTGCTCGGACAGCGATTCAAACAGCAGGGACACCCGGTATGTGGCAAGAAGAGCGTTATCAGCGGATCCGCGCACTGCTATCGACCTTGCAGCGCGTCACCACCGACCGCATCGTCACGGAGCTGAATGTTTCACGCGAGACTGTGCGGCGCGACCTGGTCGCTCTGGAAGAACAGGGAGAGTTGAAGCGGATACACGGTGGCGCCATCCGCGTTGAGGACGAAGCGCCAATCGCCGAGCGGGCGCAAAGCAACGTCAAGTTCAAGCGCGACCTCGCGCGCGCCGCGGTCAGCCTGCTGTCGCATGGGCAGACGGTGTTCATTGACGCGGGCACCACCACCGTCATCCTTGCCGAAGAGTTGGCCAAGCTGGGAGGGCTGACCGTGATCACCAACTCGTTCAACGTGGCACTGCAACTGCGCAACCCTACGGCGTCGGGCGCCCAGCACAACGAGGTACTCGTGCTGGGCGGTTCACTCGACGACCGTGCGCCGGCGACGGTCGGCAGCACCACGGTGGCGGAAATTGGCCGTTATCGGGCCGACCTCGCACTGTTGTCGCCGGTCGGTATCGACGCCCAGCGCGGCGCCAGCAACTACGACCACCGCGAAGCCGAAGTGGCGCGCGCCATGGCCGACAATGCCGAACGCGTGGTCATCCTCGCCGATTACAGCAAGATTGGCGTGGAGAGCCGCGTCGCCTACTGCCCGCCAGACCGCATCGACGTGCTCATCACCAACCACAAGGCCAGTACCGAAGCGGCGTTCGCCGCACTGAACGCCAAGCTGAAACGTATTGTCCTGGTGTAGCGGTGGCTTGGCGGTTGCATCAGCCAAACCGATCAGCTGATGCAACGCACAAGCGTTTGGCATAAAAAAGCCCCGCCTTGGCATTGCCCGGCGAGGCTTACTTTTTCCTGCTGCTGCCACCTTGCTGTCACAGAAAAACCGAACGGTCAGGAGTATGGCTGCAGAGGCGCAAAATATATGGTGTCCCAGGGCAGGTTCGAACTGCCAACCTTCCCCTTAGGAGGGGGATGCTCTATCCAATTGAGCTACTGAGACACAAGCTGCCCGCGAGGAACGCGGTACAAACAGACGGCGTGCATGTTAACGGCCTGCCCTGCGTTTGTCATGTCGTCCGTTGCGCTTATTAAGTGTAGGCAGAAGCGCAGCGCGGCATCCCTCTGCTCCTCGTGCCCATTGCATCACCCCAAAAAGCCATCAGCTCGCGCTAATCGTCGGGCGCAAAATCAAGTTCGATCCAATAGTGCGTTAACCCTCACCAAGTGCAACAGGCTAGCCACCGTGTTATCGAGGTCGCCCGAGTTATCGAGCCGATAAACCTTGGTATCGCCGATGGAACTGTCTGAAGTGAACAAATCGTTGCGTAGAAGTCTCGATTCAATCTCCGCTTGATTCTCACGACCACGTCGTAGCAGACGCTCTCGCAGGACGTCATCTTCCACTGTTAGAAGTACCGGCATCAGCGTGGGGTAGCGGCGCAGCGCCTGCGCAAAATGGCCGCGGGAGCCGTTGACCAAAACATGCCCGCCACCCTTGAGCCATAAATCCATTTCGATCGGAATACCATAATCAAGACCATTGGCGCTCCAGGACAGCGCGAAGTCCCCCTTAAGTCTGCGAAGCTCAAACTCCTCTCGGGAAACTCCGATGGCATCTTCACCTAATGATTCGGCTGATCGAGTGATGACTCGGCGCACCACTTCGCAATTGAGTGCCCGCAATGGCTCTCTAGCAGCGTCAATGAGGCTGTCCTTGCCGGATCCGGAAGGCCCCATCAAAAAAATCAGCCTGCCATCCATCCTGAATTCGCCTCCTACTGCACGTTTACGCTAGTAAATCGGCCATTTGCCACTATCCTGTACAATAAGGAACAATGATCGAATCCGCATAGCATGCACCTTCAGGCGTCTTCAGACATCCCCTGCAGGGCAAGAGGACGCGGTCAGCGATGCGGACCAGGGCACGCTTTTAAAACCAGCCCGCATTTCTGATAATTGGTGCTGGCATAACGCCTTTATCCAGTTCAATATTTGTCACAGAATTGACGCCAATGATCTGGCTATATTGAGGCATGATGCGAGCCTCTATCAATTCAGGTTGAACATTTGGCCAGAGCGCTTGTCCTATCAGACATCCTGCGGCCAATCCCGAGAACCGCTCCCCTGAACTAACCGGTTAAATATATGCGCCCATTGAAACAGGCAATTTATTCCAGCCGTACGGCTGACAAGTTCGTCGTACGTCTGCCAGACGGAATGCGTGAACGCATTGCCGAGGTGGCTCGCAATCATCATCGCAGCATGAACTCCGAAATCATCGCGCGCCTTGAACAGAGCCTTATTCAGGAAGGCGCGCTGGGTGAAGAATTGAGCATGCGCCTGGACAGCCCAGAGCTTTCGTTGCACGAACGCGAACTGCTGCAACGCTTCCGTCAACTTTCACACCGCCAGCAGAATGCTCTTGTTTCGCTGATTGCCCATGACGCAGAAATGGCCGCAGACGCTTCCTGATTCATCCGAAACTCCCCAAGCCAGCATGATTGCTGGCTTTTTTATGCCTGAAATTCAGGCATAAAAAACCCGCCGATTGGCGGGTTTAAGGCAAAGCGGTCAGAGCAGGAAGATGGTCGCCAGCCCAAGGAAGATAAAGAACCCACCGCTGTCGGTCATGGCGGTGATCATCACACTCGCGCCCATTGCAGGATCGCGCCCAAGCCGCGCCAATGTCATAGGGATCAAAACGCCCATCAACGCGGCAAGCAACAGGTTGAGCGTCATAGCGGCGGTCATCACCACGCCCAGGGACCAACTGCCATACAGCAGATAAGCAACGATGCCAATGACACCGCCCCAGACCAGGCCATTGATCAAGGCTACAGCCAACTCCTTGCGCATCAGGCGCGAAGTATTGCCGGTGCTGACCTGATCCAGCGCCATGGCCCGAACGATCATGGTGATCGTCTGGTTACCGGAGTTGCCACCAATACCCGCCACGATCGGCATCAATGCTGCGAGCGCCACCAGCTTCTCGATCGAGCCTTCAAACAGACCGATCACGCGGGATGCAATGAACGCAGTGATCAAGTTCACCGCCAGCCAGGCCCAACGGTTACGCAGAGACTTCCAGACCGACGCAAAAATATCTTCTTCTTCACGCAGACCCGCCATGTTGAGAACTTCGTTTTCGCTCTCTTCACGAATCAGGTCGACCATTTCATCGATGGTCAGACGACCGATCAACTTGCCGTTCTTGTCGACCACGGGGGCCGAGATCAAGTCATAACGCTCGAACGCCTGTGCTGCATCGTAGGCGTCCTCGTCCGGATGAAAACTCACCGGGTCACTGGCCATGACTTCGGAAACCTGTTTTTCCGGGTCGTTGACCAACAATCGCTTGATTGGCAAGACGCCCTTGAGCACGCCGTCGTAATCGACCACGAACAGTTTGTCAGTGTGGCTCGGTAATTCTTTCAGGCGACGCAGGTAGCGCAACACCACTTCGAGACTGACATCCTCGCGAATGGTCACCATCTCGAAGTCCATCAGCGCACCGACCTGCTCCTCGTCATAAGACAAGGCAGAACGAACGCGCTCGCGTTGCTGACTATCGAGGGTTTCCATCAGCTCGTGAACGACGTCTCGCGGCAGCTCGGAGGCCAGGTCAGCAAGTTCGTCGGCATCCATATCCTTGGCCGCAGCCAGGAGCTCGTGATCGTCCATGTCGGCGATCAGGGTTTCACGAACCGAGTCGGATACTTCGAGGAGAATGTCGCCGTCACGATCAGCCTTGACCAAATGCCAGAGCGTCAGACGATCGTCCAGCGGCAGGGCTTCAAGGATGTAGGCGACGTCGGCGGAGTGCAGGTCATCGAGCTTGCGTTGCAGCTCGACGAGGTTTTGCCGGTGAACCAGGTTCTCGACCCGGTCGTGATGCGGACCTTCCTGGCGGTGAGTCAGGTCTTCGACGACCCGCTGACGATGCAACAGCTCAATAACTTGAGCGAGGCGGTCCTGCAGGCTTTCTTGCGTTTTCTTTACTTCAACTTCAGACATAGGCGAACTCCACTCCCAGCAGCGGGGCACGCCGGAAGGATCAATCAGTCAATTCATGATTGGAAAAACGAGGTACTGAGTAACTACTGGGTAAGTCCATGGAGGTATTCCACAAGCCCCGGCGGGGCTGACGGGCGCAATGATACACCGCCCGACGGTTTTAAATGTTAAAAAATCGCGTCTGAAACAAGCGCTTGCGACACAAACCTGAGCACCGACCTGATCCATCGAAATGCGACGACTCATTCTGAAAAGAAAACACACCGTCACTGAAAATGTAGCAGCTACCCTTGAATCAGACCGTCATGGAGGACGTTTGATGCCATCGAATGCACGATGCTTTTTGCTGATCGCCCTGCTCTACCCCCCTCCCTGCGCGCTGGCCGCGACCATTCACCGATGCGAAGCGGCCAACGGGCGCATTACTTTCACCACGCTGAGCTGCACCACTGGAGAAAGCCTTTCGCTTCAGGAGGTGCGCACCTTCACTCCCGGCAACACGACCGCGCTCATGCCGGAAGCCGACTTCCGTGAAACATCAGGTATGAAAATCAGGAGGCGAGATCCGACGGTCGTCGGCCAGAGCGAGGACAAATGTGGAAACCTGATCAGCGCCCGGGAACGTCGCGAGGCCATCATCAATCAACGGATTGTGGCCGGCATGAGCCAACAGGATGTCGAGAGCGCCCTTGGCAAACCCGACAAGATCAGCATTCGGAATTCGGCCACAAGCTATCGCTACGACACCAAGCGAGGTCGTAGCGCACACGTCGAATTCGATGAGAGAGGATGCACGAAAGGAAAAGCCAAATCCCAGACGGCAAAAAGCCCGCGTTAAACGCGGGCTTTTTGTTGTTTGGTGCACTCGACAGGATTCGAACCTGTGACCGCTCGGTTCGTAGCCGAGTACTCTATCCAGCTGAGCTACGAGTGCATTTGTGTTTTTATACCAGATCACAACTGGTTGGAGCCAAGTCATTCGCATTACTGCAAACAACCCTTAAATGGTGCACTCGACAGGATTCGAACCTGTGACCGCTCGGTTCGTAGCCGAGTACTCTATCCAGCTGAGCTACGAGTGCATTTGTTGCCGCGCATTATAGGCCGTTTAATCTCTATGTAAAGCACTTTTTCTAGTAATTTCAAACACTTACCGAAGAAGCTAGATTACAACGTACTACGCAAATAATGGCGGAGAACGGGGGATTCGAACCCCCGACACCCTTTTGAGGTGTACTCCCTTAGCAGGGGAGCGCCTTCGGCCACTCGGCCAGCTCTCCGCAACACGGGGCGTATCTTAACCAACCTTTTCCCCGTTTGCAAACATAAAAAACGATAAAAATTAATGGCTTGGTTCTTCGTCCTTCTCTTTCTTTATACGCAGGTAAATTTCCTCACGGTGGACCGCAACCTCTTTCGGGGCGTTAACACCGATACGCACTTGATTTCCTTTGACGCCGAGCACGGTCACGGTGATTTCGCCATCACCAATAATCAGGCTTTCTGCGCACCGACGAGTCAGAATCAGCATACCTTTCTCCTCACGCATTTCATTTCAGGAACAACAGTCTGCAAAAAAAAGGCACTCGACCTACAACCGGAGCGATCGCAGCGCTACATGCCTGAGTATTGACCAGCGCGAGCAAAAGAACAGTTCCTGGGTCGCGCCATTCAAAAAAACAAAGGGCGCGGTCAGACCGCGCCCTTTGGCAAACGCATCACTCGCCCTGGCGGGCTGGCGCGTCCAGTTCGAAAGCTGTGTGCAGAGCGCGCACAGCGAGTTCCAGGTACTTCTCTTCAATCACTACGGAGACTTTGATTTCCGAAGTCGAGATCATCTGGATGTTGATGCTTTCCTTGGCCAGCGACTCGAACATACGGCTGGCCACACCTGCGTGGGAGCGCATGCCAACGCCGACGATCGAGACCTTGGCAATCTTGATGTCGCCGACGACTTCACGGGCACCGATCTCGCGAGCGGTGTTTTCCAGCACGGTTTGCGCGGCCTGGAAGTCATTACGGTGCACGGTAAAGGTGAAGTCGGTGGTGTTATCGTGCGCAACGTTCTGCACGATCATGTCGACTTCGATGTTCGCGGCACTGATCGGACCGAGAATCTTGAACGCAACGCCCGGGGTGTCTGGCACGCCACGGATGGTCAGCTTGGCCTCATCGCGGTTGAAAGCGATGCCGGAAATGATCGGCTGTTCCATGGTTTCCTCTTCATCAATAGTAATGAGGGTGCCCGGACCCTCCTTGAAGCTGTGCAGTACGCGCAGCGGAACGTTGTACTTGCCGGCGAACTCGACCGCACGGATCTGCAACACCTTGGAACCGAGGCTGGCCATTTCCAGCATCTCTTCAAAGGTAATCTTGTCCAGGCGCTGGGCCACGGACACCACGCGCGGGTCAGTGGTGTAGACACCATCGACATCGGTGTAGATCTGGCATTCGTCAGCCTTCAAGGCTGCCGCCAGCGCCACGCCAGTGGTGTCGGAACCGCCACGACCGAGGGTGGTGATGTTGCCGTGCTCGTCGACACCCTGGAAACCGGCGACAACCACCACACGACCGGCCTTCAGATCACCGCGAATTTTCTGGTCATCAATCTGCAAGATACGCGCTTTATTGTGCGCGCTGTCCGTCAGGATTCGCACCTGGTTGCCGGTGTAGGACACCGCTGGCACACCGCGCTTGATCAGCGCCATGGCCAACAGTGCAATCGTCACCTGCTCACCGGTAGAGACGATCACATCCAGCTCACGCGGAACCGGTTGGCCGTCGCCACTGATTTGCTTGGCCAGATCGATCAGACGGTTGGTTTCGCCGCTCATTGCAGACAGCACAACCACCAGGTCATCGCCGGCATCGCGGAATTTCTTAACCTTGTCGGCGACCTGCTCGATTCTCTCGACAGTGCCGACCGAGGTGCCTCCAAATTTCTGTACGATCAAAGCCATTTCAAAGCCGCCTCTGCCCATGAAGGGCGCCCAAATAAATCACTCAAACAGCGTTCCGGCCCGCCACTAGACTACGGGCCGGACACACTGCCTTATAAACCCTGCTCTACAAATGGAACAGTCAGGGCCAATGCAGCATCCAGTGCGCCAGCGTCAGTACCACCGCCCTGCGCCATGTCTGGACGACCGCCGCCCTTCCCGCCCACTGCCGCTGCGGCTTGCTTCATCAAATCACCGGCTTTGAGTTGGCCAGTCAGGTCTTTGGTTACACCTGCAACCAGTACGACCTTTTCCTCATGGACACTGCCGAGCAGGATCACTGCGCGGCCGAGTTTGTTTTTCAGCTGATCGACCAATGCCAGCAACGCCTTGCCGTCCTGACCGTCCAGACGCACGGCCAGCACCTTCACGCCTTTGACGTCCAGAGCAGAAGCTGACAGATCGTCGCCCGCCGCACTGGCTGCCTTGGCCTGCAACTGCTCGAGTTGTTTCTCCAGCAGACGGTTGCGCTCCAGCACAGCCGACAGCTTGTCGATCAGGTTGTCGCGGCTGCCCTTGACCAGGTTGGCCGCTTCCTTGAGTTGTTCTTCAGCAGCGTTCAAGTAGGCCAATGCCGCAGCCCCCGTGACCGCTTCGATACGACGCACGCCGGAGGCCACACCGCCTTCGCTGATGATTTTCAGCAGGCCAATGTCGCCGGTACGGTTGGCGTGGATACCACCGCACAGCTCGACGGAAAAATCACCGCCCATGCTCAGCACGCGCACATTGTCGCCGTACTTCTCGCCAAACAGCGCCATGGCGCCTTTTTGCTTGGCGGTTTCGATGTCGGTTTCTTCGGTTTCAACGGCGGAGTTCTTGCGAATCTCGGCGTTGACGATGTCTTCCAGCGCCTTCAACTGCTCTGGCTTGATGGCCTCGAAGTGGCTGAAGTCGAAGCGCAGGCGCTGACTGTCGACCAACGAGCCTTTCTGCTGAACGTGATCGCCCAGCACCTGACG
Organism: Pseudomonas sp. ASL7; assembly: GCF_056680375.1. NCBI lineage: Bacteria > Pseudomonadati > Pseudomonadota > Gammaproteobacteria > Pseudomonadales > Pseudomonadaceae > Pseudomonas > Pseudomonas sp. ASL7. The sequence goes on from NZ_CM155279.1 coordinate 3,353,590, forward strand.
CAGCGCGGCGTGCAGCAAGTGAGTCGCCGAGTGGTTCAGCGAAGTCGCGTGACGCACGTCAGCTTCGACGTGGGCCTCAACCGGAGCCCCAATGATCAGACTTCCCGATGCCAACACACCGTGATGCAGGAACGCACCGCCGGTTTTGGTGGTATCGCGCACGTCGAAACGGCTGTTGCCGGCCTGCAGATAGCCACAGTCACCAATCTGACCGCCGGATTCAGCGTAGAACGGCGTCTGGTTGAGAACGATCACGCCCTCTTCGCCTTCACTCAATACGTCGACTGATTGCCCGTCTTTATAGAGGGCAACGACTTTCGCCGCACCGCTGGTCGCTTTGTAACCGGTAAATTCAGTGGCCACATCAACCTTGACCAGGCTGTTGTAGTCCATGCCGAAGGAGCTGGCGGAACGGGCACGGACGCGCTGGGCTTCCATTTCGCGCTCGAAGCCTGCTTCGTCGATGGTCAGGCTGCGCTCACGAGCGATGTCGCCGGTCAGGTCCATCGGGAAACCGTAGGTGTCGTAGAGTTTGAACACTACGTCGCCCGGCACCACGTCACCTTTGAGTTCGGCCAGATCCTGCTCGAGGATCTTCAGGCCTTGCTCCAGGGTCTTGGCAAACTGCTCTTCTTCAGCTTTCAAGACGCGTTCGATGTGTGACTGCTGGGATTTCAGCTCAGGGAAGGCTTCGCCCATCTCGGCGACCAGGGCCCCGACGATCTGGAAGAAGAAGCTGCCCTTGGCCCCCAGTTTGTTGCCGTGACGGCAAGCACGACGAATGATCCGGCGCAGCACATAGCCGCGACCTTCGTTGGACGGCAATACACCGTCGGCAATCAGGAAGCCGCAAGAGCGAATGTGGTCAGCCACGACTTTCAGGGACGCCTGATTGTCGTTGGTGCAACCGATGGCCTTGGCCGATGCGCTCAGCAGGCTTTGAAACAGGTCGATTTCGTAGTTCGAGTGAACGTGCTGCAGTACGGCACTGATCCGCTCCAGGCCCATGCCGGTGTCGACCGACGGAGCAGGCAGCGGGTGCAACACGCCGTCTGCAGTGCGGTTGAACTGCATGAACACGTTGTTCCAGATTTCGATATAACGGTCGCCGTCTTCTTCCGGCGAACCCGGTGGGCCGCCCCAGATGTCGGCACCGTGATCGTAGAAAATCTCGGTGCAAGGACCGCACGGGCCGGTATCGCCCATGGTCCAGAAATTGTCGGATGCGTACGGCGCGCCCTTGTTGTCGCCGATGCGAACCATACGCTCGGCCGGAACGCCGATTTCCTTGGTCCAGATGTCGTACGCCTCGTCATCGCTGGCGTAGACGGTGACCCAGAGCTTTTCCTTCGGCAGGTTCAGCCACTGATCGGAAGTCAGGAAGTTCCAGGCGTAAGTGATCGCGTCACGCTTGAAGTAATCACCGAAGCTGAAGTTACCCAGCATTTCGAAAAAGGTGTGGTGACGAGCGGTATAACCGACGTTTTCCAGGTCGTTGTGCTTGCCGCCGGCGCGCACGCATTTCTGGCTGCTGACAGCGCGGGTGTACGCGCGCTTTTCCTGGCCCAGGAAACAGTCCTTGAACTGGTTCATCCCCGCGTTAGTGAACAGCAGGGTTGGGTCGTTGCCCGGAATCAAAGAGCTGGAGGCTACACGGGTGTGGCCTTGCTCTTCGAAGAAGCGAAGGAAGGCTTCACGGATTTCTGCGCTTTTCATTAGGTTCTTCCACGGAGGCTGCGGCCAAAGGCCTGTGCGAAACGTCAACAGACGAAGCGACGGCAAAGGGCCGCATTATATCGGCGTTAGTGACTAGGTACAGTGTGTTTGTACGTTACAAACAGTCAATTGGACCGCTAACACGGTCAGTTACGAGAAAAGTCGACAAATGTAGCGACGACCTGCTCGATTTGCGCACGACTGACGTCCATGTGCGTGACCATTCGCAGGCGACCGGCAGCGCTGAGCTTGATGCCCCGCTCGGCGGCAAAGGCCTTGATGGCTTCAGCCTTGTCGCCCATCGCCACGTATACCATGTTGGTCTGCACCGGCTCGACCTCATAACCCGCCGCTCGCAGGCCTTCGGCCAGAAGTTGCGCATTGGCGTGATCGTCGGCCAGCCGCTGGACGTTGTTATCCAACGCATACAAACCTGCTGCCGCCAGAATCCCGGCCTGGCGCATGCCGCCACCGACCATTTTGCGCAGACGCCGCGCCTTGCCGATCAATTCCGCTGAGCCACACAACACCGAGCCGATCGGCGCGCCCAAGCCTTTGGACAGGCAAACCGAAACGGAATCGAAATGCTGAGTGATTTCCCGGGCGTCGACACCGAGCTTTACCGCTGCGTTGTACAGCCGAGCGCCGTCCAGGTGCAGCTGCAAACCATGCTCGCGGGTAAAACTGCGGGCCTTGGCCAGATATTCCAACGGCAGAACTTTGCCCTGCATGGTGTTTTCCAGCGCCAGCAGGCGAGTCCGGGCGAAGTGGAAGTCGTCCGGCTTGATCGCAGCGGCCACTTGAATCAGGTCCAGCGAACCATCGGCCTGCACTTCCAGCGGCTGTGGCTGAATCGAACCGAGCACCGCTGCACCGCCGCCTTCGTACTTATAGGTGTGCGCCTGCTGGCCAACGATGTACTCGTCACCGCGCTCGCAGTGGGCCATCAGGCCCAGCAGGTTGCTCATGGTGCCCGTCGGGACAAACAGCGCGGCGGCAAAACCCAGGCGTTTTGCCAGTTCGGCTTCCAGACGATTGACCGTCGGATCTTCGCCGTAAACGTCGTCACCGGTGGCCGCTTTGGCCATCGCGTCGAGCATCCCGGCGGACGGTTGGGTGACTGTGTCGCTGCGAAGATCGATAACGCTCATGAATCTGGCCTCGGTAAGCAGGGGAAAATCCCTTTCAAGTAGGAATTACTGCGGTCATACCGACGAATAATCAACCCTTGAGTAGGAAAAGGCTTCTCGAACCGACGAAAAAGCCGATAGCAATCATCAGATAGCAGCGATGCACAGGCGAGAAATATGTGTTAAAAACGCTGCGCCGCCAGACAATCTGGCGGCAAAACGTTCTCAGGGCGGGGTGCAACTCCCCACCGGCGGTAATTGCGCGCAACGCGCATAGCCCGCGAGCGCTTGGCGACAGGCACGGCTATGGCTGTGGATGACGGCAAGGTCAGCAGACCCGGTGTGATTCCGGGGCCGACGGTCATAGTCCGGATGAAGAGAGAACGGGATTGGCACCAAAGGGCCGTCCGCGGGCATTCGTGCGAGCGAGCGTACCCTTAAATCCCATTCGATTCATAAGCCCTGTTTTTTACACAAACAGGAATCAGAACATGCAACCCACCGCAATCGACAGCAAAAGCAAAAACCATCAGGGCGAGCGCGTTGCGTTCATCCAGGCCTGCTGGCACAAGGAAATCGTCGACCAGAGCCGTAAGGGCTTCGTCGCCGAAATGATCGCTCAGGGTTATCAGGAATCAGAGATCGATTTCTTCGAAGTCGGCGGTGCCTTTGAAATCCCGCTGCACGCCAAGCTGCTGGCCAAATCCGGTCGATATGCCGGCATTGTCGCCGCAGGCCTGGTCGTCGACGGCGGCATCTATCGCCACGAATTCGTTGCCCAATCGGTGATCAGTGGCCTGATGCAGGTTCAACTGGAAACCGAAGTGCCAGTGTTCTCGGTGGTTTTGACCCCGCACCACTTCCATGCAGGCGAAGAACATCAAAAGTTTTTCTTCGAGCACTTTGTGCACAAGGGTCAGGAAGCGGCGAAGACTTGTGCGGATACGCTGCACAAGATGCGTGCGCTGCGTCGTAGTGAGCCACGCGCGGTAGCCGTCTAAAGCACAAAACCTTTGGTTTGGGTGGGGTCTTTGGCTTCACACAAACCCTGTGGGAGCGAGCCTGCTCGCGAAAGCGGTTTAACATTCAACGATGATGTCGTTTGTTAGTCCGCCTTCGCGAGCAGGCTCGCTCCCACAGTGGGTTTTATGTTGGGCCCGAGAAGGTGGTCAGGCCAGGTTTTCGTCAGTGGTCGGCACGATCAGGATGCCGGCGCGCAGGCCATTTTTCACCTTGGGGTTCGGGAAGATGATTCGGGCGCCCTCTTCCTCGATGATCCAGCGGGTCTGGGCGATGTCTTCGGCCAGCACATAACCCACTTCCAGCTCCGAAAAATTCTCGATGTCCGCCGGCAGGTTCAGGCGGAAGCTATCGCTGTGCTTGATGATTTCCCGCGCCACGCTAAACAGCTGCAAGCCATCCAGCGCCTCTGCGACCGGCGGTGGCTCATTACCCTCGATGATCTGCTGCAGGCGGGTTTCGAGCCGCGAGACATTCACCCCTTCGTTCTGCCCAAACGGCCGCGCCTTACCCAACTCAAGGGTGAAAGACTCGGCACCGAGCTTGTCGTAGGTGTAGGAGCTGAAAACGATGGACGGTTTGTTCTGCAACAGCACCGCTTCCATACCGGCAGCGCGCAGGCGAGCCAGTTCCAGACGAGAATGCTGGCGGCCTTCTTTCCAGGGATACAGCGCGAACTGCTCGATTTTCGAGCCACGAATCGCGGTATGCAGGTCGTAGTGCAGACGATTGCGGTCCGGCAGGCTGAAGAAACTCGCCGCTAGCCGCTCCAGCTCACAAGCGCGCAGGGCTTCGCAACCGCTGCTTTGTTCGTGACGGCCATTGAACAGCCGATTGACGTCCTGCTCGATGAAGCGCTCACCGCGACGGATCGCATCGGGGTTGCCGAACAGGAAAAGAATACGTGCGCGCGGCTTCAGGTCGCCGCGAGCGATGCCATGCAACAGGCGATCGAGCAGCTCGATCGGTGCTGTTTCGTTGCCATGGATACCCGCCGAAAGCAGCAGGTCCAGGCCATTGTCGCGCGCTTCAGGTGGCCGGACTTCCAGCGCACCTTCGCTCAACCAGCGCATCCGCACGCCTTCGACAGTCAGTTGAGTCTTCTCCGCCGGTTCGCGGCCGGCGAGGGTCAGTTCAAGCAGTTTGCCGAGGGCGAGCATAGAGCGGTTTCCTTAGTGGTCGTGTGCGCAATCCGGGCCGTGCACGTGGTCTTCGTCACCGACTTCAGCCGGTTCCATTTCCAGTTGCAGACTTACCAGATTAGTCGCCAATGGGCGCAGCAGCAGGTTAGCGTATTCAGCGTCACCTTCTTCGACGTCCACGCCGATCAGCAGTTGGCCACGGCCATCCTGCTGGATCCACAGCTCTTTGCCTTGCCACATGACCGCGACGCGGGTGCAGGAGGTTTCCAGTTGCGTGCCGTCGGTGTCTTCAAGGATCAGCTGCAGGGTATCGCTCATGTTTTACGCTCTCATTTGGAGATAGCGCGGCGCACTCATTTCAAGAGTGCGCCGACTTTCAATTGATCTGGAATGGATAAACCGAGCCCAGTTTAAGGATTTGCGTCAGTTCATCCAGTGCCGTCCGGCACTCAAGCAGCAATTGCGGGTCCGCGAGATCGTTTTCGGTCATGCGGTCGCGGTAGTGCTTGTCGACCCATTCGGTCAGCGTGCCATACAACGGTGCCGTCATGATAACCCCTTGGTTGACGGCCGCCAGTTCGGTTTCATTCAGTGCGACGCGCAACCGCAGGCAAGCCGGGCCACCGCCGTTCTGCATGCTTTGCTTGAGATCGAAGACTTTCACTTCGCGGATAAGCCCGCCAGCGCTGGTCAAACCTTGCAGGTACTGCCAGACACGCTCGTTACCGCGGCATTCTTCCGGCACGATCAACAGCATGGAGCCATCAGGACGGGACAGCAGTTGGCTATTGAACAAGTAGGAACGAACGGCGTCTTCCACGGTGACTGCGGAACGCGGTACACAGACCGACTGAAATTTCCCACCGACTTTTGCGAGCTTTCCTGAAAGTTCGGCCAGCATCTGCTCGGTGTCGAGGAACGCATCCTCGTGATAGAACAACACCTCGCCGTTACCGACGGCGATCACGTCGTTGTGGAACACGCCCTGATCAATCACCGAAGGATTCTGCTGGGCATACACCACGCCGTCCTCGCTCAAGCCGTGCAAGCGGGCAACGGCTTGGGACGCTTCAAGCGTCTGGCGTGCCGGGTACTTCTGCGGTGCCGGGTAACGGGTGTCGAACGCACTGCGACCGAACACAAAGAACTCGACGCCAGCTTCACCGTATTCACGGCAGAAACGGGTGTGGTTAGCCGCGCCTTCGTCACCGAATTGAGCCACGGCCGGCAATGCGGCGTGGTGAGCGAAGTGTTTCTGATCCGCAAACATTGCCCCCAGTACGCGACTGGTGGTCGGGTGTTCGATGCTGCGATGGTATTTGCAGTTCAGGTTGGCAGCGGTGAAATGCACGCGACCGTCGGCAGTGTCGGCACTCGGGCTGACTGTGGCGGCGTTGGCTACCCACATGCTCGATGCCGAGCAACTGGCCACCAGCAACGGCATCGCGTCTTTGGCCGCTTGCTCGATCACTTGGGCGTCGGTGCCGCTAAAACCCAGGCGACGCAATGCCGCCACGTCCGGACGCTCCTGAGGTGCGAGCACGCCCTGTTGAAAGCCCATTTCCATCAGTGCTTTCATTTTCGCCAGGCCTTGCAGCGCGGCTTCCTTCGGGTTCGAAGATTGCTGGCTGTTGCTCTGGGACGCGACGTTGCCGTAGGACAGGCCGCCGTAGTTATGGGTCGGCCCCACTAGACCGTCAAAATTGACTTCATAGGATTTCATCAGCGAGGCTCCACGAGAATCTGTTGTTATAGGCATCTGGTAACTGTTCAGTAAGACCGAGTCGCGGCCATCGCGAGCAAGCTCGCTCCCACAGGTTCAGCAGTGTTCACAGATGTTGTGTTCGACGCAGACCTTGTGGGAGCGGGCTTGCCCGCGATTGGGCATTACGCCATTTTCACGCCGGGCGTCAGGGCCGCTGGCAACACCAAGCTCGGGGTTTCCAGCGAGGCCACCGGGTACGCGCAGTAATCTGCGGCGTAGTAAGCGCTGGCGCGATGGTTGCCCGAGGCGCCGACACCACCGAATGGCGCGCTGCTCGCTGCACCGGTCAGTTGCTTGTTCCAGTTGACGATACCGGCACGGCTTTCCAGCCAGAACTGCTGATAACGCGCTTCGGAATCCGACAGCAAACCAGCCGCCAGGCCATAGTCGGTATCGTTGGCTTCAGCGATCGCTGCTTCAAAATCAGCGTAGCGGATCACCTGCAGCAGCGGACCAAACAGCTCTTCGTCCGGGCGATCCGCCACGGCGGTAACGTCCAGAATACCGGGGGTCAGCAAGGCCGCCTGAGCCTGAGGCTGGGTCATTTCCAGCAGCGCCACTGCGCCATTGGCCAGCAGGTGTTCTTGCGCATCCATCAGCGCTTTCGCAGCACCGAGTGAAATCACCGAGCCCATGAACGGTGCTGGCTGTTGATCAAACGCACCCACGTCGATGGTCGAGCTGACCGCCACCAGACGCGCCAGCAGCATGTCGCCCCAAGCGCCTTGCGGCACCAGCAAGCGGCGAGCACAGGTGCAACGCTGACCGGCAGAGATGAACGCCGACTGGATAATGGTGTAGACCGCGGCATCGAGATCAGCCACCTGATCGACGACCAGCGGGTTGTTGCCGCCCATTTCCAGCGCGAGGATTTTGTCCGGACGACCGGCAAACTGCTGGTGCAAGTGATTGCCGGTGCGGCTCGACCCGGTGAAGAACAAACCGTCGATGCCAGGGCTCGCCGCCAGGGCGATACCGGTCTCACGAGCGCCTTGCAGCAGGTTCAATACACCTGCGGGCAGGCCGGCTTCGATCCAGCACTTGACCGTTAGCTCGGCGACTTTCGGCGTCAGCTCGCTTGGTTTGAACAGCACGCTGTTACCCGCCAGCAGCGCCGGCACGATGTGGCCGTTCGGCAAATGGCCAGGGAAGTTGTAAGGCCCGAACACCGCCACCACGCCGTGTGGTTTGTGACGCAACACGGCAGTGGCGTCGCCCAGTGGGCCGCTCTTCTCACCCGTACGTTCGCGGTAGCTTTGCACCGAGATCGCAATCTTGTTGACCATGCTGGTGACTTCAGTCGCCGCTTCCCACAATGGTTTACCGGTTTCTTCACCGATGCAGCGAGCCAGTTCGTCAGCGTGATTTTTCAGCGCAGCGGCAAACGCTTCCAGCACGGCGATACGCTCGTCCAGCGTGCGACGAGCCCAGCCCGGAAAAGCCTGACGCGCGGCTTGCACGGCCGACTCAACTTGAGCAGCGGTGGCACCCTCGCCAGCCCACAGCACGTGTTGCGTCACCGGGTTCAGCGATTGGAACGCTTCGCCCTGTCCGGCCAGCCATTCACCTGCGATGTATAACGAATTCATTATTTCGACTCCCGAGCAGCGGACAACGGAACGGCGCGCACTTGATCGCCTGCGTTGAGTTGAAGACGTTTGGCGGTCAGTGGATCGACCACCAACGTGCCGGCGGCGAAGCGTGCAGGAGCGGCAGTCATCCGGCAGTCTTCGCGCTTACGGTTGTGAATCAGGAAAGGTGTGGCGTCGTCACCCGGCGTGCCGATGGCCAGTACCAATGCCTGACTGTCACGCACCGCACGGATCTTGCTGGTTTCGCACTCGACCGCCGGGCCGGCGTCGAAGATATCGACGTAGCCTTGATAGCTGAAGCCTTCGCTTTTGAGCATGGCCAGCGCCGGCTCGGTGTCTGGGTGCACCTGGCCGATGACGTTGCGTGCGTCTGGCGACAGGAAGCAGGTGTACAGCGGGAATTTCGGCATCAGTTCTGCGATAAACGCTTTATTGCCGACGCCAGTCAGGTAATCGGCCTGGCTGAATTCCATCTTGAAGAAGTGACGACCGAGGCTTTCCCAGAAAGGTGAACGCCCGGCTTCGTCGGACACGCCGCGCATCTCAGCGATGATCTTGTTGCCGAATAGCTGCGGGAACTCGGCGATGAACAGCATCCGCGCCTTGGCCAGCATGCGGCCGTTGAGGCCAATGCGGTAATCAGCGTGCAGGAACAGCGAGCACAGCTCGGAGTTACCGGTCAGGTCATTGGCCAGGAACAGCGTCGGAATTTCGCGGTAGATGTTCAGCTCTTGCGAAGCGCTGACGGTCAGGCCAACCCGGAAGTTATACCAAGGCTCGCGCAGGCCGACGGCGCCAGCGATGGCGGAAATGCCCACCACGCGGCCATTGTCGTCTTCGAGCACGAACAGGTAGTCCGCATCGCCCCGCCCGGCTTCGCCGCGAAAAGTCTTCTCGGCCCAGCCGACCCGATGGGCCAGCCGCTCTTCGTTGGCCGGCAAGGTGGTCAGGCCGGTGCCGGTGCTGCGGGCCAGGTCGATCAGAGCGGGTAAATCGCTGCTGCGTACGGGACGAACGATCATGCTATCTCCTCAAACGGGCCGCTTGCGCCACCCGCGAAACACTTCTGTAAGACGTTAAACCGCCACCAGGCGCACGCTGGCACCTTCACCGACGCCCAAGGCATCAGCCGCTTCCAGATCCAGGGTCACGGGTTTGCCCGGCGCATAATCGAGCTCGAGCAACACGGCGCGGTAATCCTGTAACTGGGCGTTGGCGACCAGGTACTGACGACCGACGCCTTTGACCGGCTCGCCAATTTTTACCGGGACCACACGGCTCTGGGCGATCGAACGGATCCCCGAGACGCGGGCATGCAAGGTCGGGCCGCCGTCGAAAATATCGATGTAATGATCGGTCTCGAAGCCTTCGCGCATCAGGATGTCAAAGGTGATCTGTGCCCGGGGGTGCACCTGGCCCATCGCTTCTTGAGCGGAGTCCGGCAGCAGCGGCACGTAGATCGGGTAATGCGGCATCAGCTCGGCGAGGAACGTCCGGCTTTTCAGGCCACACAGGCGCTCGGCTTCGGCGTAGTTGAGGTCGAAGAAGTTGCGACCGATGGCGTCCCAGAACGGCGAATCGCCATTTTCATCGCTGTAACCGACGATCTCGGTCACGACGGAATCGGCAAAGCGCTCGGGATGGCTGGCAACGAACAACAGGCGACCGCGGGAGTTGAGCTCCGACCAGGCCGAACCCACCAACTCAGGCAACACGTAGAAACTGGTCAGCAAGCTGTTGCCGGTCAGGTCGTGGCACTGGGAGAGCACGTGGATCTTGTTATGAATCTTCAGCTCGCGGGAGGCGTGTACGAAAGTTTCATTGCGGAAACTGTAGAACGGCTCTGAATAACCCGCCGACGCAACGATCGCCGAGCATCCGGCCAGTTTTCCGGTGGCGGTGTCTTCGAGGACGAAGAAATAGCTCTCTTCGCCATTGAAGCTGACTTCGGCGGCGAATGAAGCTTCGCTTGCGGCGATCTTGTCGCTCAGGCGTTCAACGTCATCCGGCAAGGAAGTGACACCAATCGGGCTGTCCGCAGCCAGACGCTGTACCTCGCCCAGATCAGCCATTTGCGCGGGGCGCATCACCAGCATGGTGTCACTCCTTTCTCGAAAAACTCTTTGAGGGAAATAAGCCGGGCCTTTTGTAGGAGCGAGCTTGCTCGCGATGGTGGATCAGCAACATTGATGTCGGCTGACTCACCATCGCGAGCAAGCTCGCTCCTACAGAAAAGCGGGCCCGGCATAAAAATTGGGTTCGACGCCCGACATATCGGGCGTCGAAGGGTCTATCAGGCTTGTGTCAGTTTCGCCACGGCACGTTCGAAGCGGTCCAGACCGGCATCGATATCGGCGTCTTCAACCACCAGGCTTGGCGCGAAACGCACCACGTCCGGTCCTGCTTGCAGAATCATCAGGCCTTCACGCTCGGCGGCGTTGAAGATGTCTTTGGCCTTGCCTTTCCAGGCATCGCTCAGCACGCAACCGAGCAGCAGACCCAGGCCACGAACCTGAGTGAAGAGGCCGTACTTCTCGCCGATCTGTTCCAGGCGAGCCTTGAACTTGTCGTGCTTGGCGTTGACGCCGGCCAGCACTTCAGGGGTGTTGATCACATCGATCACGGCTTCGGCAACAGCACATGCCAACGGGTTGCCGCCGTAGGTGGTGCCGTGAGTACCGACAACCAGGTGTTTGGCCAGCTCTTCGGTGGTCAGCATCGCGGCGATCGGGAAACCACCGCCCAGGCTCTTGGCGCTGGTCAGGATGTCCGGCGTGACGCCGTAATGCTGATAGGCGAACAGCTTGCCGCTGCGGCCCATGCCGGTTTGCACTTCGTCGAATACCAGCAGCGCGTTGTGCCCGGTGCACAGTTCACGGGCGCCTTGCAGGTAAGCCAGCTCGGCCGGCAATACGCCGCCCTCGCCCTGGATCGGCTCCAGAACAACCGCGCAGGTCTTGTCCGAAATGGCGGCTTTCAAAGCTGCCAGATCGTTGTAAGGCACATGGGTGATGCCGGTGATTTTTGGACCGAAACCGTCGGAGTACTTCGACTGCCCACCGACGTTAACGGTGAACAGGGTGCGACCGTGGAAGCTGTTCAGTGCCGCGATGATTTCGTACTTCTCGCTACCGAAACGATCGAAGGCGACGCGACGGGCCAGCTTGAAAGCGGCCTCGTTGGCTTCGGCGCCGGAATTGCAGAAGAACACACGTTCGGCAAAGGTAGCGTCGATCAGCTTATGCGCCAGGCGCAGGGCCGGCTCATTGGTGAACACGTTGGACACGTGCCACAGCTTGTTGGCTTGCTCGGTCAAAGCACCGACCAGCGCCGGATGCGCATGGCCCAATACGTTAACGGCAATCCCGCCGGCGAAGTCGATCAGCTCGCGGCCAGATTGGTCCCAAACGCGGGAACCAGCGCCACGCACAGGAATGAAAGCGGCAGGCGCGTAGTTGGGAACCATTACCTGGTCGAAATCGGCGCGTTGTACCGCAGCGTGCTCAACGGACATCGGAGTCTCCTGAAAAGGAACACTCGCCTGAAACTGGCGAGCGATGAGGGGATTGTAAGGACAGTTTTCAGCCCGGCCTTGCCGCCAAGCGACAACTTCTTATAGCGCAAACCCCGGTTTCAGCCGGGTTTACGGCAATGCGACATATAGCGTCGCAAAGGCGCAGTTTAAACCGCTGGCACAGGTTATAGGCAGCGTCGTCGAGCGGTGCGGTAAATATGTACCGCACCGAACACTTCATCGTCTGTTTTGCTGGCGTCTTATCCACCTGCTAAGGGACTAGCGCATGAATCAACACGAACCTGAGCGTGCCGCTCATCCGGACACTCACTTTCATCACGTTTACCGGAATTTGCCGACGTGGGTATTAGAGGCTTCGGCCGACACCCATCGCGCGCTGAAGAACGCCAGCCTTGAAGCACCTCACTGGCATGGCACCGCTACTCGCCAACAACAGCAGACATTGAAAACGCTCAGCCAGGAACATTGGAACCAGCGCAATCGTCTGGGCGCGATGCTGGCGAATCTGCAAAATGCTCGGGATTTTGCCGCGCCGCTATTGAGCGCAGCGCTAAAACAACGGTTCGGCCTGGAACTGGATGTCAAAACGACCTTCTTGCGCCTGTACATCCCTCAAACCATTCCCTGGCTTGCGATCAAATCCGGGGCGGCTCGCACATGGACGGTGTCATTGCTCGATGCGGCGCTGCATAACTTTCAGGTCTCGGAGACTGAGCCTGACGCCTATGAGTCCGCGTCGACGTTTATCACCGAACCCTCGCCCACCGGGCAGTTCGATACGCTGCCCGCGATCAAGCGCCAACTCTCTGTCCAGGACTTTACGCGTTTGTGCCGGGAGCTGGACATTGGCGCCCAGTACGAGGCTTACCTCAAAGACAATCTGGGCTTGACCAATCCGGTGGCCGGAGCGGTTTTGAAGTCAAACGTCATCGCCACGCACAAGGCCGCACTCCGATCCGCGCTGCAAATGGCTTACGTCCGAGAAGATTTGCCGGACGATGCCTGTCTTTCGATTCTAGGCATTCTGGAGGGCCGTGCAGGTGTGCAGCTGGACGGCCAACTGCTGCACTGCCACGACCTGACAATGATGTCTTCGGAGCTGACCGGCATCGTCATTTTTGCACCCAGGCTTGAGCGTGCCCGGCAGGCCACGCGGATCATTGTCTACATTCCCGATGATCCGGAACATCCGCTCAAACAGTACCCGGACACCCTGGCCTTCATGGCAGAGCTGACCCGCAAACTGCGCTCGCCCGCTTATCAGACTTTTTTCAGCCGGTTCATCGATCATCAGCAACGGGGATATTTTTTCGCCGACCTCAATCGTCGTCTCAGCGCCGTTACCTGGCATCAACGCCAGTACGGCGACCCGTTGCCGAGCTGGCGAGAAACTCCCATCGACAAACCCAACCTTCAGTTTTCACTGAGCCCGTTCAAAACAGCTCTGTGGACCCACCTCTATCAACAGCAACTGAACAAGATCCTCAATGACGCGCGCACCATCGCCGTTTCCACCGCCAATGCCGACCGAACCGCGCGATGGGCGCTTTGGGATGCCTTTAGCAAAATAGCGTCAACGATTCTTGAAGTGGCGACGTTTGTGGCCCTGCCATTTGTTCCGTTCCTGGGGGAGTTGATGCTGGCCTACATGGCCTATCAGGTACTCGACGAAACTTTCGAAAGCATTCTGGATTGGGCCGAAGGATTGAAAACGGAAGCGTTCGGGCACCTGATGGGCGTCATCGAATCGGTCGTTCAGCTGGGGACATTCGCCGTGGGTGGCGCCATCGCCGTCGGCGAGCTAAGGCCTCTGCTGTCTCGCGACACGCTGGCGTTTTTCGACAAGTTCACCCCGGTCAACGCGTCCGATGGCAAATCCCGCTACTGGAAGCCGGACCTTTCACCCTATGAGCAGTCAGCGCCCCTGCCGACAACGGCCAAACCCGACCGACTCGGCCTGTACCGGCATGAGGGAAAAACCCTGCTGTCCATCGACGACAAGCTCTATGCGGTAACAAGGAACGGCGAGACCGGTCAATTTCAAATCCAGCATCCGAACCGCACCGACGCTTACCAGCCCCCCCTGCGACATAACAGCCACGGCGCCTGGCAGACCGTGCTGGAGCAACCGCTAAGCTGGGATCGGGATACCGTCATGCGTCGAATCGGCCATAGCGTCGAGTCGTTCAATGCTGTCGAGCGCGAGCAAATCCTGCGCATCAGCGGCTATCACGACAACGTGTTGCGCGAGATGCATGTCGACAACCTGCCACCACCTTCACTGCTGACCGACACTATCAAGCGCTTCAAAATCGATCGGGACATCCAGACACTCAGCGAACAGATCGGCAGCGCAGATCCCGAGCACTATCAGGCCCTGACCAACCGCAAATCTTTGTTCGAATCCCGCTATCGGGAACTCGAAAGAACCAATGATCGGCAAACGCAGCTACTGCTCGGCGAGGTATCGGGATTACCCACCGATGTCGCACAAGAACTGGTGCGCAACGCAACAGGTACCGAACTGCTGCAACTGCGCAACGGACGTGTGCCCCGGCGCCTCAAGGATGCGGCGCAAAAAGCCATGGAGGCTGTGCGGGCGAGTCGCGCCTACGAGGGGCTTTATTCCGATGCGCTGGAAACCGTGGATACCCATCGACTGGCCTTGCACAGCCTGGACTCGCTGCCCAGCTGGCCCGATACCCTGCGCATCGAGGTGAGGGACTACTCCAGGGAAGGCGTACTGAGCGACAGCATTGGCCCGGCCGATGCACCAACCCTTAAAACACTGGTGCGCACGGAAGACGGCATGTACCAAGCTCACGAGAGCAGTCAACCGCCCGGTGATTTTTACACCGCCCTACTGCAAGCGCTGCCGGAAACGGATCGCAATGCGCTGGGCCTCTCCATGGAAGACGGCCCGACACTCCGACAACGCATCTCGAAGCAGGCGCTGGAACAACCGGCATTGCGCAAACTGTTTGCAAAAAATCCCCATCGGAAACCTTTCTATGACCCGACCACCATGCGCTTGCCTGGGGGTACCGACGGTTACGGCCGCAGTCACCCTACGTCGCCCACCCTCAACGATCGGGTTCCCGAGGTTTACCCCAGCCTTACCGAAGAGGAGCTGCAATCCGTCGTCGCCCGTTTACAGCAGCACCCCGATGGCGCTCGCGTAGAGCTTTCTCGCCTGGCTCGCGAACTTGAAGAACTGCATCGAGACCTGGATACCTGGAGAAACGACACGCCCACCGTTCATCCCGAAACCGGGCTCCCTCTGAGTGATCTGGAACAACAGGGCCAGAAAAACAATCGCCGGTTGCTGGCCCAGGAAATCCAGAATAGCTGGCGCCGACAATCGGCCCGAGACATGGACGCTCCTGGCGACAGCGACCGATATGTACTGCGATTCGAGGAGCCGATCCTGGGCGATCTGCCAGTGTTGACTGCCGACTTCAGTCACGTGTCACTGCTTGCCCTTGAAGGCAGCCATGCGGAGCAAGGCATTCACGCATTTCTGCAACGTTTCAATGACCTTCGCCGCCTCGATTTGCGCCGCTTCGCCCTGACCACCCTGCCCGACGCCATCCCCCGGATGGCCAATCTCGACGCCCTGATACTCAGCGATTGCGCAATTAAGTTTGACGCTGCCGCGTGGTCCAAACTGTCGTCTTTGAAAAAAATCGTGATGCTGGACCTGTACAAGAATCCGTTTGAAACCGTACCCAACGTCGAATCGATGACCGAGCTCGTTCATCTGGATCTGAGCGATGCGGGCCTCACTGAGATCCCGGCCAGCGCAGTGAAGCATCCCAAGCTAGACGCCCTCATGCTGATGAACAACAAGATCACCGAATTGCCTGCCGGGTTGTTCGACAGCCATGTCTACGAAAAACGCGGAATACACCTTTCGCACAACCCGCTCATCGACACGGCACGGCAAATTATCAAGCATCACTACTTTGATAATTCATACGATCTGGGTGCCTTCGCCCCCGAGGCGGACACTGATCGAGTCAGGGCGCTGTACCCGAACATGGACGTTGAGCAGGCCAGCGACTTCGTCTATGAGCTGCCCGGCACCCTGGACGACGGTCGCATCGAGTTGGCGCGCCTGGAAGCGGAGTTGACCCGGCTCGGCAACGAGCTGGCTATCTGGACGGCCGATCTGCCGCCCCAACACCCGCTGACGGGCGAACCCTTCGATGCGCAGCAACAGCTCCTCGAACATGCAAACCGCGATGAATTCAAACAGGCGGTCGAGCAATGCTGGCGGCATGAAAGCGAGCTGGACGATTTCAATGACATGCTTGAGCCCACCCACGAACTCGTGATTCGCTCTGTGATAAATGGGGAGTTGCCAACCCTGAGCGCCGACTTCAGCCATGTGTCGGCACTAGAGCTGCAAAGTGCCAATGGCGTGACCCGCATTGGGCGTTTTCTGGACGGCTTTCCCAATCTCAAAAGCTTGAGGCTGCGCGACTGCAATCTGGGCGACATTCCCGATGCGGTGTTCAAGATGGGTCGATTGAGTTCACTGTCCATGCCCAACTGCCGGATTACTTTGTCAGCGGAGTCGGTCACCGCACTCACCGCGATGGAACAGCTCGATTACCTGGACCTGGGTCGCAACCCGCTGGGCAAAACGCCCGATCTAAGCCAAATGAAGGGACTCGCTACCGTCCTGCTCCATGACACCGGCATCACCGAAATACCGCAAGGACTGTTCCAGCTGGAGGAACTGGATTGGGCCGACCTGAGCACAAACGCGATCACGGAAATGCCCAGCGAAGTATTGGAAGCACCCACGGAGACCGCAGAGAACATCAGCTTTAGAGGCAACCCGTTTTCCGAGGAAAGCCTGCTACGGCTAATCAGCTACTTCGAACGCACGAGTGTAGATTTCGGTGTGGAAGAAGTAATCAACCGAGGCGAGATGGAAGTATCGTCCACCGACGGTTCCGAAATCGACGAATAAAGCCGCCTTCAACCGCGCTCTGACGGCACCGACGACAACTCAAACGGGCTGCTGCTGCGCCGCTGGTTGCGATCTTCGCGCGGCGTGGCGCCGAAGAAATTGCGGTAGGCGCTGGAGAAATGCGGCCCCGAGGAGAAACCGCACGACAAGCCAATCTGGATGATCGACTTACTGGTTTGCATCAACATCTGCCGGGCCTTGTTCAGGCGCAGTTCCAGATAGTACTGGCTCGGCACGCGGTTGAGGTATTGCTTGAAAATCCGCTCCAGTTGCCGACGGGACACGCACACATGCTGGGCGATTTCGTCGGTGGTCAGCGGCTCTTCGATGTTGGCTTCCATCAGCAACACCGCCTGGGTGAGCTTCGGATGGCTGGAACCCAGGCGGTTTTGCAGTGGAATACGCTGACGTTCGCCGCCTTCACGGATGCGTTCGACCACCAGTTCTTCCGACACTGCACCCGCCAGCTCGGCACCGTGATCGCGGGCCAGCACGGCCAACAACAAGTCGAGTACCGACAGGCCGCCACATGCCGTCAGGCGATCGCGATCCCAGTCGAACAGATGACTGGTGGCGATGACTTTCGGAAAACGTTCGGCGAAATCGTCCTGCCAGCGCCAGTGCACGGCAGCTCGATATCCGTCGAGCAAACCGAGCTGAGCCATCGGGTAAACACCGGCCGACAAACCACCCATCACACAACCGGCGCGCACCAGTTGCTTCAGTGCACTATTGAGCGCCGGCGCGAGTGTGGTCGGTGGCTCATCGGCGAGCAGAAACAGTTTCTGAAAGTTTTCGAGCTTGCCGGCCCACGGTTCACCCGGCAATTGCCAGGCACCTTCGACCGACGGCTCAGCCTGCAAAAACGACAATTCGTAGACAACGTCCGGGTGCACACGCTGGGCAACACGCAAGGCCTCCTCAGCCAGCGAAAGCGTCAGGGCTTTAGTGCTGGGCCAAATCAGGAAACCAATTCGATGGGCAGTCATGGCGGGCAATCCGAAACGAAAACAGTGTTAGAAGCCGAAAGCGGCTGCAACCAAATTAGACCATTTGGCGCGCGGTGCGCAGCATGACCTAATTTGGTGCGGAACGGGAGTGATTACTTCAGGCTGCCCGAGAGGAATTGTTGCAGGCGTTCGGACTGTGGATTGACCAGCACCTCACGCGGATTACCACTTTCTTCGACGACACCTTTGTGCAGGAACACCAGCTGGTTGGACACTTCACGGGCAAAGCCCATTTCGTGCGTGACCACCACCATGGTCCGGCCTTCCAGCGCCAGGGCCTGCATGACTTTCAGCACGTCGCCCACCAGTTCCGGGTCGAGCGCCGAGGTCGGCTCGTCGAACAGCATGACCTCAGGCTCCATGGCCAATGCACGGGCAATCGCTACACGCTGTTGCTCGCCGCCGGACATGTGGCCTGGGTAAGCATCTTTACGATGCGCCACGCCGACCTTGTTCAGGTAATGCTCGGCCTTCTCGCGGGCTTCGGCCTTGGACATGCCGAGCACGTGGACCGGCGCTTCCATGATGTTTTCCAGCGCGGTCATGTGCGACCACAGGTTGAAATGCTGGAACACCATCGACAGGCGCGAACGCATGCGTTGCAGCTGTTTCGGGTCGGCTGCTTTCATCGCGCCTTCCTTGTTCGCCACCAGTTTCAGCTCTTCGTTGTTGAGCAGAATCCTGCCCGCGTGCGGCTGTTCCAGCAGGTTGATGCAGCGCAGGAAAGTACTTTTGCCGGAGCCACTGGAGCCGATGATGCTGATCACATCGCCAGCTGCCGCTTTCAGGGACACACCCTTGAGCACTTCGTGACTGCCATAGCGTTTATGCAGGTCTTGGACTTCAAGCTTGTACATGCGGTCGGTTCTCACAAAAACAGTCAGTCAGTCGTTGAGCAAGCGCCCGTGACGCAGCGCTTCGCGCCCCGCCACCTTGGCCAGCCAGAAACCGGGTTGGGCGTAACGCAGCCGTTCAATGGCAAACAGCACCCCGGACGTACCAGCACACACCGTGCTGACCCGATCCGATAACGGATCGATCACTTCAAAAATTTCGTCGCCGGCTTCAATCCATTCACCGGGTTTACGCAAGAAACTGATCACGCCTGGATGCGGCGCGAACAGCAATTCGGTGCCTTCGAACGGCAGTCCTTCGCAAGGGGCTTGCGCAGGTTTCGGCCATTCGCCGCTGATCAACCCTTGCTCAGCGAGGAACGCCAGAATGCCTTCCGCATAAGCACAGGCTTCGGCGCGACCGGTATCGGCCTGCCCCCCTAATTCGATAGTGGTCGCCAGGCAAGCCAACGGAATCTGCGCCTGCGGGAACTGCCGTGACAGACGTAGCCACGGCAGCGAGCAGGCTTCATCGAAGGAACTGCCGCCAGAGTCTTCCGCCAGCAGCCCCACTTTCACATTCAGGTGCGCGGCGAGCGATCGCCATTGCGGCCAGTGCTGCGGCAAGGCGTACATGTGCAGCGCCGCTTCGGCGTCGCAATGCAAATCCAGCACAACATCGGCGGTGCAGGCATGGCTGAGCAAGATGCGCTGCATGCCTTGCAACTGACTCGCGGCCGGTGGCAATGCGGCGAGCGCATCAGCCATGGCCTGACGGATCAAACGGATATTGGCGTGCGGATCATCACCCAGGTGCCCTTCCACCTCAGCGGCCACTGGCGCGCTCAGCTCGACGAAATCCCGGTTGAAGTTCTTGCCGCTACCCGCCTCGAAACGCCCTTGATGATTACCTTGCAGCAGTTGACCGAGGCCCAGTGGATTAGCCACTGGCACCAGTTCGATCACACCATTGAGCAAGCCTTGGGCTTCGAGTTCGGTCAGGCGCTTTTTCAGCTCCCAGGCCGTGCGCATGCCCGGCAGTTCATCGGCGTGAAGGCTGGCCTGGATGTAAGCCTTGCGCTCGCCACTGCCAAAGCGGAACACCGAAATCTGGCGTTCGCTGCCCAGGTGGCTCCACGGCAATGAATGATCGATGCGTTCCATATCAGTGCTTCCGCGGGGCCAGATAGCCCAGCCAGCGGCGTTCGGCCAGTTTGAACAACTTCACCAGAATGAAGGTCAGGCACAGGTAGAACACGCCGGCGGTGATGTAGGCTTCGAACGGCAAGTAGAACTGTGCGTTGACCGTGCGCGCGGCACCGGTGATGTCGATCAGGGTCACGATCGATGCCAGGCTGGTGGTCTGCAGCATCATGATCACTTCGTTGCTGTACTGCGGCAGCGCCCGGCGCAGGGCCGACGGCAGCAGGATGCGCTTGTACAATTTGTAGCGCGACATGCCCATTGCCTTGGCGGCTTCGATCTCGCCGTTCGGCGTGGCACGCAGGCTGCCAGCGATGATTTCGGCAGTGTAGGCGCTGGTGTTGATCGCAAACGCCAGGCACGCACAGAACGTGGCGCTGGACAGCCATGGCCACAAGAAGCTTTCACGTACGGCTGCGAACTGCGCCAGACCGTAGTAGATCAAAAACAGCTGCACCAACATCGGTGTGCCACGGATCACATAGGTGTACAGCCAGGCCGTCATGTTGACTGCAGTGTTTTTCGACACGCGCATCAGACCGAGCGGCAACGCACACAGCAGTCCGAAAAACAGCGACAGCGCGAGCAATTTGAGGGTGGTCACCAGGCCGCCGAAGTACAGCGGCAGGGCCTCCCAAATGACGTTGTAGTCGAAGATCATAGATCAGCCGCCCTTACGCCTACCGAGTAGCGCTTCTCAAGGTGACGCAATGCCAGCAACGAGACACTGGTGATCACCAGGTACATTGCCGCCACTGCGAGGAAGAAGGTGAAAGGCTCGCGGGTGGCATCTGCCGCCTGCTTGGCCTTGAACATCATGTCTTGCAGACCCACCACCGAAATCAGCGCGGTAGCCTTGGTCAGTACCAGCCAATTGTTGGTGAAGCCAGGAATCGCCAGGCGAATCATCTGTGGCACCAACACCCGGAAGAACACCTGGAAACTGCTCATGCCGTACGCCATGCCGGCTTCAGCCTGACCTTTGGGGATCGCCATGAACGCGCCACGGAAGGTTTCCGACAGGTACGCGCCGAAGATGAAGCCCAGGGTGCCGATACCGGCGGCCAACGGGTTCAGGTCGATGTAGTCGTTAAAGCCGAGCATCGGTGCGACGCGGTTAAGCAAATCCTGACCACCATAGAAAATCAGCAGGATCAGCACCAGATCGGGAATCCCGCGGATGACCGTGGAATACAGATCGCCCAGCCAGGCCAGCCAACGGACTGGCGACAGACGCAACGCAACGCCGATCAGCCCCAGAACGATGGCCAAGGCCATGGACGACAAGGCGAGCTGGAGCGTCAGCCATGCGCCATCGAGGATGACAGCCCCGTAGCCTTTCAACATGATTCAGGTCCTCGAAAGTTTGGATGAAAAAATGGCGCAAACCTCAGAGATCCTGTTGCTTGCGCCATTTCGGACTTGTCGCCGCAGCGTATTACTTGCCGTAGATATCGAAGGCGAAGTACTTGTCCTGGATTTGCTTGTACTTGCCGTTCTCGCGAATGGCAGCGATCGCGGTGTTGATCTGGTCTTTCAGCGCGTCACCCTTGCGAACCGCGATGCCTACGCCGTCGCCGAAGTATTTGACATCGGTAAAGGCCGGGCCAACGAAGGCGAAACCTTTGCCGGCGTCGGTTTTCAGGAAACCGTCATCCAGCAAGGTCGCGTCCGCCACGGTACCGTCGAGGCGACCCGCCGCCACGTCGAGGTAAATTTCGTTCTGCGAACCGTAAGGCTTGATCTCGGCACCCAGCGGGGCCAGGACTTCGCGGGCGAAACGCTCGTGGATCGAACCACGTTGCACGCCGATGTTCTTGCCCTTCAGTTCAGCCAGGCTGTCGCTGACTGGAGTGCCAGCCTTCATGACCAGGCGAGCCGGGGTGTTGTAGTACTTGTTGGTGAAGTCCACGGACTTCTTGCGGTCTTCAGTGATCGACATCGACGACAGGATCGCGTCGATCTTGCGCACTTTGAGTGCCGGGATCAGACCGTCGAACTCTTGCTCGACCCACACGCACTTGACCTTCATCTGCTCGCACAGGGCGTTGCCGATGTCGTAGTCGAAACCGACGATGCTGCCGTCCGGTGCTTTGGAAGCGAACGGAGGGTAAGCCGCTTCGATACCGATTTTCAGCGGTTTCTCATCGGCGAACGTTGGCAGGGACAGCACGGACAGTGCCAGGGCGCCGAGCAGCACGAGTTTCTTCATGTGGGGACTCCATCGGTAAAGGGCTAAAACGGCAGAGTGAGCGACAGCCCAATATGCGAACGAGTGGTACCGAAATGCGATGCCGCGTCGTAGGAACCGCGCGTTTTTCTCAACGCGAGCAACGACGAGCGAGTGATCGGCATTCTAACGACAGGCCCGAAGCCGATATTTCTTCAATGCGACAACTAATTACAGAAGCACCGAGAAAGCCGCTTGGGCGCGTTGACAGCCCTGCAAATTCATGCAGGAGCAAAAGACAGTGAACCGATATCTATTGCAAATTGCGGGCCTATTATTGGCAAAGCCTTCTAATCCGGCAAGCGCAGCGTAGTGTCTTATTTTTCAGAGGGAAAAATGAGGCATGGAAGTAGGACATTTCGTTTCCCAATGCCTCGTATCCGAGCGAGCGGTTACACATTCAGTTACTTGAATGGTGACGGGTAACAGTGGGAATCGGCTGACAGATGAAGCCGATAATTATTGGGAGTTGTTTATGTGGCGTCTGATGGATCGCTATCGCGAGCAAGCTCGCTCCCACATTTGACCGGGTTGCCACGCCGATCCCGCATGCACCACAAGCCCCCTGTGGGAGCGAGCTTGCTCGCGATGAGGCCGGAGCAGCCAACACAAAATCTCAGACAATAAAAAACCCCACCAGACTCAACACCTGGCAGGGCTTCAATGACTCAAAAACCGCTACTTACGCAACGTTCATGGTCTTGTGCGTATCAATCAAATGCTGCACCACACCCGGATCCGCCAAGGTGGAGATATCGCCCAACCCGTCGTATTCGGCGGTAGCAATCTTGCGCAGAATCCGGCGCATGATCTTGCCCGAACGCGTTTTCGGCAAGCCCGGTGCCCACTGGATCACGTCCGGCGAAGCAATCGGGCCGATCTCTTTGCGCACCCAGTTTTTCAGTTCCAGGCGCAATTGCTCGGTCGGTTCCTCACCACCGTTCAGGGTGACGTAAACATAAATGCCCTGCCCCTTGATGTCGTGCGGCACACCGACCACAGCGGCCTCGGCCACTTTCGGGTGAGCGACCATCGCGCTTTCGATCTCGGCGGTGCCCATGCGGTGACCGGACACGTTGAGCACGTCGTCCACGCGGCCGGTGATCCAGTAGTAACCGTCTTCGTCGCGACGGGCACCGTCGCCGGTGAAGTACATGCCACGGAAGGTCTTGAAGTAGGTATCAACGAAGCGGTCATGATCGCCATACAGCGTGCGCGCCTGGCCTGGCCACGAATCGAGAATCACCAGGTTGCCCTCGGCAACGCCCTCGATGATATTGCCCAGGTTATCCACCAGCGCCGGCACCACACCGAAGAAGGGGCGTGCCGCCGAACCCGGCTTGAGCGCGTGAGCACCCGGCAGCGGGCTCATCAGCGTGGCACCGGTCTCGGTTTGCCACCAGGTATCGACGATCGGGCAACGGGATTGGCCGACGTTCTTGTAGTACCAGTCCCACGCTTCCGGGTTGATCGGCTCACCGACCGAACCCAACAGACGCAAGCTGCTGCCGTCAGCGCCTTCAACAGCGGCTTTGCCCGATGCCATCATCGCGCGAATTGCAGTCGGCGCGGTGTAGAGGATGTTGACCTTGTGCTTGTCGACGATCTTCGCCACCCGCGTGATATCCGGGTAGTTCGGCACGCCTTCGAACAGCAAGGTGGTCGCGCCATTGGCCAGCGGGCCATAGACAATATAGGTGTGGCCAGTGACCCAGCCGACGTCGGCGGTGCACCAGTAGATTTCGCCCGGACGATAGTCGAACACACGTTCGTGGGTCATCGCCGCGTACAGCAGATAACCGCCAGTGGTGTGCTGCACGCCCTTTGGCTTGCCGGTCGAACCGGAAGTGTAAAGGATGAACAGCGCTTCTTCGGCGCCCATCTCTTTTGGCGCGCAGACACTGCCCGCCACTTTCATCAGGTCTTCGTACCAGATGTCGCGATGCTGGTTCCACTTGATGTCGCCACCGGTGCGCTTGCACACGATAACTTTCTGAATGCTGCTGGTTTCCGGGTTGGTCAGCGCGTCATCGACGTTGCTCTTGAGCGGGATCTTCTTGCCGGCACGCAGGCCTTCGTCCGCGGTGATCACCACTTTGGATTTGCAGTCGATGATCCGGCCTGCCAGGGCTTCCGGCGAGAAACCACCAAACACCACCGAGTGAATCGCGCCGATCCGGGTGCACGCCAGCATGGCGACCACGGCTTCGGGGATCATCGGCATATAGATAGTCACCACGTCGCCGCGGTGCACATCCTGGCCGCGCAGGGCGTTGGCGAACTTGCAGACTTGTTCATGCAGCTCGCGGTAGGTGATGTTGCGACTCTCGGCAGGGTCATCCCCTTCCCAAATAATCGCGATTTGATCGCCGCGCTCGGCCAGATGACGGTCGAGGCAGTTGTAGGAAACGTTCAGGGTGCCGTCGGCGAACCATTTGATATCGACATGGTGATCGTCGAAGGACGTCTGCTTCACCGTGGTGAAAGGCTTGATCCAGTCGAGGCGCTTGGCTTGTTCGCGCCAGAAACCGTCCGGGTTGACGACGGACTGCTGGTACATGGCCTTGTAGGTCGCTTCATCAGTCAACGTGTTGGCCAGAACCTCGGGACGAACGGGATACAGAGAAGCCGCACTCATCTTTCTTACCTCGGTGGAATAGTTGTTTTTGTATAACCCTGTTGTAGCCGGGCCGGGCCTATAGAACCATTCGACGATGGTAGTAACAAGCCCCTACAAAATGCCCGGAACGCCCGTCCCAAACATCACGTATCCCCTTGTAGGAGCGAGCTTGCTCGCGATAAACCTGAGAACACCGCAGGGTGTCAGACGTGGCGCGCTATCGTTAACGACCATCGCGAGCAAGCTCGCTCCTACAACGTTATTCGTTGATTGTTACGGAATTTGTCAAAGGTGTTTATCAAAAGCACGCCTATATGAATTTGAACCCCGCGCCTAAAATCAGCCTCGCCAACAAGGCAAACACTGATTAACCAAGTTGCAGCCCCCACGAAGGCAGTTAATCCAAGACTCTTTAGTAAAGCTCCACACGCAACCCCAAAAAGGTTGCGTGACCCCATTCGACCTCTAAAAGGTAAATTTGAAATGAAAGCTTTATTGGTTCTGGCCCTCAGCAGCCTGTGCGCAACCGCCATGGCAGACGAGGTCCCGACTGATGTCGCACAGCAGCAGCCGGTAGTTGAGGAATACACTTACTCCACTCACCTGGACATCGCCAAAGTTGTCTCCATGAGCGAAGTCCCGAATGTTTGCGAAGTTGTTCCGGTGAAAATGGAATACGACGACTCCAAAGGTCAACGCCACATTCTGCGCTACAGCGTCATGGGTAACGGCTGCTCCAGCGGCTGATCACCCGCTTTCACTTCCCCCCAAAGGTTCGACCCATCCGCCCGCTGTTCAGGCAGTTGAAGCGCCGAACCTTATATATCGATTTATTAGATTTATTTAAGCATTTATTTGCGATTTTTAATCAAATTAGTCGGCGTAATATGAATTCCACGCCCAAGCAAGAACGCCAACGAACCTGGAGCACTACCATGAAAACCCAACTGATTCTCACCCTGACCCTGTCTGTATTGGCCGCCAACACCTTCGCCGCCGATGGTTACGACCGCACGGGTTCGGCTGCATTTACCACCGAAGCGGCTGTCGCTGCTGACGGTTACGACCACACCGGATCGGCGTCCTTCGCTGCCGATGGTTCCGATCACATTGGCGCAGCCAAACTCGCTTCTGACGGCTTTGATCGTACAGGCGCCGCTAAAGTCGCTGCTGACGGCTCGGATCACACCGGTGCAGCCAAGGTCGCTGCCGATGGTACAGACCATGTCGGTGCAGCTCGTCTGAGCTGATCATCGAGCGTGACGTTACAGCCCGACTTCGGTCGGGCGTAGTTGTGTCTGGAGCCATGGAAAACCGACTCAAAACACAAGATGTAGTGAAAAACGCGGTTTTTGACTATTTTCTGAACAAAATAAATCGCTAGGCAAAATTTAAGAAAAAAAATCTGCACCCGTGATAGCCAGCCAAAGCCCTGTAAACCCTCGCTCCGACCGAAAAACCTCTCCCGCCGACCGTTCTCAGCGCCACTTCGTCGCACCACGCGCCGGTTTTTTTCCCTATAATGCGGCGTAAATCGGGCCTGCAATATTCCCTTACAGGGGATCAAGCCAATCTGAAGCCCACGCAGAAGCTGTTCATGTTCTCTGCGCCCATCAGTGGCTTCGGAACACCCGTACAAAATTCTGTTTATTGCCTGCGTTGTACTGCTGCAAAAAACGATTTCCTTTAGATCCAACGCGGCCAGAGCGGTCGTGTGAAAAACCGACTATCCATTTTCACACGGGCATCTGGCCCTCACGCAGGAGACGACACGTCATGCTGAGCTGGGACGAATTCGACAAAGAAGACAGCGCCGAAGCTGTGGTAAAAGGCGCCAACGCCGGCCACGCTACTGAAGCCAACATGGACCGCCTCGACACCGCTGGTGGTGTTGCCGCTCAGGAAGCTCGCGCTGTCACCGCGTCCGACTCCGCCGCTATCGCCCGTGCCAAAGCGGCACTGGACACCCTCGACGTCGCCGAAGGCCTCGCCGAACTCGAAGGCGCCTCCGCCCGTGTCGCCGTCGACGAAAAGCGCATGATCAACTGCCGCGCCGACCTCAACCAACTCGTACCGTTCAAGTACGACTGGGCCTGGCAGAAATACCTGGACGGTTGCGCAAACCACTGGATGCCGCAAGAAGTCAACATGACCGCCGACATCGCCCTCTGGAAAGACCCGGAAGGCCTGACCGACGACGAGCGCCGCATCGTCATGCGCAACCTCGGCTTCTTCTCCACCGCCGACTCCCTGGTTGCCAACAACCTGGTCCTGGCCGTGTACCGCCTGATCACCAACCCGGAATGCCGCCAGTACATCCTGCGCCAGGCGTTCGAAGAGGCGATCCACACCCACGCCTACCAGTACTGCATCGAATCGTTGGCCATGGATGAAGGCGAGATCTTCAACATGTACCACGAGATCCCATCGGTCGCGAAAAAAGCCACCTGGGGCCTCAAATACACCCGCTCGATCTCCGATCCGAAGTTCGAAACCGGCACCGTCGAAACCGACAAAGAACTGCTGCGCAACCTGATCGCCTACTACTGCGTTCTGGAAGGCATCTTCTTCTACTGCGGCTTCACCCAAATCCTCTCCATGGGCCGCCGCAACAAAATGACCGGCGTCGCCGAGCAGTTCCAGTACATCCTGCGTGACGAATCCATGCACCTGAACTTCGGCATCGACGTGATCAACCAGATCAAAATCGAAAACCCGCACTTGTGGGATGCTGAGATGAAGGAAGAGGCGAGCCAGATGATTCTGCAGGGGACTCAGCTGGAGATTGAATACGCTCGCGATACGATGCCTCGTGGGGTGTTGGGGATGAATGCGGCGATGATGGAGGATTATCTGAAGTTCATCGCTAACCGTCGTTTGTCGCAGATTGGTTTGAAAGAAGAGTATCCGGGGACTACGAACCCGTTCCCTTGGATGAGCGAGATTATGGACTTGAAGAAAGAGAAGAACTTCTTTGAGACTCGGGTTATTGAGTATCAGACTGGTGGGGCGTTGAGCTGGGATTGATTTCCGAGCTCACCGCGATTTGACGATTGCTATCTGAATCGAAAAATCGAAAAAGCAAAAGCCCCGATCTGATCGGGGCTTTTTTATTGGTGAATGAATAACCATTTTTTTGCCTACGCGACGACGCCAAAATTCCTACAAAACTTACAGCTGCTTCCGCATTGATGCCTGCTCAAAGCACCTCTAAGCTCCATTTCAGGTGCCTAAGAAACGCCCAACGTAGAAGCTACTTTCCTCACACAGAATCGCACTTGTCTCAAAGACATATGCGCAAACTTGTGTTTGAAAGAGACTGCTTGTTGGGGTTCTTAAATCCTCTACGTCGGGTTCTGGCCCTCTCAAAACTCACACGTAGAGGTACTGGATATGCCGACACAAAGCCTGCTTGACTCTCCCTCCGTTTCGGTCATGCCAGATCCGTTCATTCCGAAACTCTTCACACGCCACAATATCCATCTCCATGCCCTCCTCCTGGAAAATCAACCTTGGTTTTGCGCGCGCGATCTCGGTCGCTTAATGGGCGTCCATCTGAACGATCGTGTGGTTAGTAAGCTGGACGAGGATCAGCGACATACGTTGTTGATTGAATATCACGGCCAACCGGAGAAACGGTTGATGCTTAGTGAGTCCGGAGCGTATGCATTGCTGGTCTATCACTACGCGCCGGGGCATCGGTTGTTGCGCGAGTGGTTGACCCATCAAGTGGTGCCGGCCCTGCGTGACTCGGGACTATCGAAAAATTCAGATCGGCCGATGTTGAGTTTGTTGGATTGGCCGGAGATGTCGTTGAGTCTGCTGCATTGGCAGGATGAAGGTTGGATTCGGCTACGAGACATGCCTTATCTGTTGCTCAATCGCACGCGGCGGCGGGTGCCGGTGGTTAAGCCTTGGTGGCGGAAAGTTGTGGAAGTGTTTCAGTCTTCGAAGCATTCGGCGGGTTAGTGCAGCGATGCATTTGTAGGATCGATTGAGCGATGCGTCGGTCTTTCCTGTAGGAATTTTCGTAGACAGTCGTAATGGCCACTCAGTATCGTCCGAGGGTTTCTAACCCTCGGCGATTGTATGGATATCGAAAAAGATAAGAATGACTGGAGCGACGAGGAGCTTGAGGCGGCAGTCGAAGGCTACTTGAAGATGTTGGCGATTGAGAAAAGTGACCAGAAGCTCAATAAGGCACATGAGAATCGCCTTTTGCGCGAAGGGGTGCTGATTAATCGCAGCAGAGTCTCCATCGAGTATCGGATGCGTAATATTTCCACCGTACTCCATGATTTGTGCCTCCCTTACATTGTTGGATACCTGCCTGCTAAACATCTTGGAGCTGGCGTAACCCAGCGCGTACGCGCAGCAATGATTGCAAAAGGTGCTTTCAACCCTGACGACTATGCACCTACTGCGGATGATCAAGCGTTAAACGCCAAGGTTCTGAAGCTTGAGCAGCGCGAGTTGGTAGGCATCCCTCGCGGTATAGAGAGGCCGCAACGCGTCAGCGGAACGACCTCTTCATTTTTACGAGATCCGCTGATCAAGGCCTGGGTACTTAAGAATGCCAACGGGGTTTGCGAAGGTTGCGGTCAGGACGCACCATTCAAGCTGCCAAATGGATTGCACTTTCTAGAAGTCCACCACGTTAAACACCTGGTCAACGAGGGCGCGGATTTGGTGACCAACGCTGTCGCGCTGTGCCCGAACTGTCATCGTCGCTGTCACTATTCCAGCGATAGGAATGAGTTCACTGCTTCGCTTTATAAGAGAGTGAATCGGCTAGAAGATGAGTAGCTGAGCTAAACACTAACCGTGGCGAGGAAGCTTGCTCCCGTTCGACTGCGAAGCAGTCGCCGAGTGAACAACTCGTTTGGTCTGACGTACCGTGTTTGCTGGTTTTTGGGTTGCCTTGCAACCCAACGGCGGCCCCTCGCCACAGGTTGGTGCCAGGCTTGGTTAATGCGGTGATGCTGGGAGTCGCGGTCAAGCTCGCTCCTGCAACGGGCCTATGTTTGCGCAAACAAGCGCTACGAAGGCTTGCTCTGATTTTGTAGGAGCGAGCTTGCTCGCGAAAAACCTGGGAACGCTGCGGGGTGTCAGACTTTCCGCATTATCGTTGATGAACATCGCGAGCAAGCTCGCTCCTACAAGGACCCTATCCACCATGAAATTCGACCTCGCCTACTGCCTCAGCCTCGACGACAAGTTGTCGATCTATGACGTGCGCGATTTGAATTTCGACGAAACCCTGCAGTTCGATTCCGCCAAGGAGCACTTCCAGTGCCCCAACGATGCCTGTCGTTTGGCCTTCGATGCGGCGAATGTACTGACGACGTTCAACGCCAAGAATGTGAATTACGTTCGCACCCCGCACTTCAAGAACACGCCCAGCACCCGGCATGTGGCGGATTGTCCTTATGTCAGTCTCAAGGCGCACGCGGACGGTGCGGAAACGGATGACAGTCGCGAGGAGCATTTCCCGTCGGAGTTGTTGCTGACTCGGCGTCAGTATGTGCGTAAGCCATCGAGCCCTGCAGTGGTGGCGGATGTTATGCAAGATGCCCCAACGCCATCTTCTGCGGCCAGCGACATAGAGCATCCGAGCCGTGAATCAGCGCCTGACAAGACCAGTGTCTTCGCCCACCCGGTGGAGTGCTTTGTGTCGAACTTCGAGGACAAGGAGCTGCTCAAGCGCATGCCGCTGAAGATTGGCGAGCACACGGCGCCTTATGGGTCGTTCTTCAAGAAGATCGAATACCTGACGGACAACAAGGGGCTGATTTACTGGGGCAAGATCAAGGAGATCAAGGATTACACGCAGAGCTTCCGCATCGATTTCGAGCAGAAGGTTTGGTTCAAACAAGCGGACGAGGCGAAGAAGAAACCTTATTCAGTCAATGTTTACCTGAGCAAGAAACTGATCGAGAACTACCGCAAGCGCAAAGCGTTTCTGGAAGAAATCAAGCACGCCATCGACAGTGAAGCCGAGTTGTATTGCTTTTTCTATGGCGTGACGCCGGAGTTGAAGCAGGTGCCGAGCAAGAAAAACCCCGAGCAGACGTTCGGGGTGTTCAGTGCGAATATCGAGAACCTGGATCACTTCATTATTCGGGAAGCACCGGGGTTGGAGGCAAAGTGACGGCATTCAATTCAGGCACATGCTGATCATCACCAACACAAGCAATCCAATATAGACCCAAGCGTGTAATCGATCCGGTATCCGTCCGATCCACGGCGCGGCCAATCGAATCCCCACCATTGACCCCATCGTCAAAACGGCAAACGCCAGCAGATCCACATACCCGATAAACCACGCGCCCAGATCAAACTCGGTAAACCCCGCCATCGCCATGTAAGTCACCGTCCCGGCCAGCGCCACGGGCAGGCTCAACGGATTAGCCATGGACGTCGCCTGCGACATGCTCAACCCGCATCGACGTAACAATGGCACGGTCATGACGCTGCCGCCTACGCCGAGAAAAGTAGCGATAGCACCAATTCCTACGCCACCACCCGACACCTCTGCCCTCCCCAATCGACGTGGGATTTCGTTGTGGGACTGCGTAAGAAATCCGCGTCGGAACAAACAGTCGACGATGGTCACGCCCAAGTAGGCGATGAAGGCATACCGAATCACCTCACCACTCACCCGCATCGCGGCCACGGCGCCGACTACCGCGCCTAAACCGATGAACCCACCCAACGGCCACAGGTATTGGCGAATCAGATTACCGGCACGGTGATGTTTTCCAGTGGCGACCAACGCATTGACGATCATCACGCAGGTCGAGGTGGCCACGGCGATGTGCATCGCCGATTGGCCGATAGGGTCGTCGGCACCGTGGTTGGCCATGAGCATGCGGTACAGCAATGGCACCACGACGAAGCCGCCGCCGAAGCCGAACAATACGGCGGTGACGCCGGTCATGCAGCCGAAAAATGCCAGCAGGAGATAGAACATCGCACGTCGTCCGTTGATTGAGAGCGGTCGACGATAGAGCGACGCGCCTTGGCCTGCTTCAGCAAGTCAGCCAATATTGTTTGCGTTTACGCCAAATGCTAGAGGCCGCTCAATGCGCAATGTTTCGATTGATCTGCTGGATGACACGCCACGGCCGGTGGTGGCGATCGGTACGGATTATTCCTACGGTCACGTGTTGCCCCGTCATACACACCGGCGGGCACAGTTGTTGTACGGCGCTACCGGGGTGATGCAGGTCAGCACGCACGATGGCAATTGGGTTGTGCCGCCGCAGCGGGCGGTGTGGATTCCGGCGGGGGTGGCACATGAAGTGTTGATGCTCGGGGTGAGCACTCGCAGCCTGTATATCGAGCCGACGGCGGTTGATCTGGGGAGTCGTTGTCAGGTGATCAGTGTTTCGCCGTTGATGCGGCATTTGCTGATGGAGGCGGTGGAGATTCAGCTGGCGTACGACGAGGCCGGGCGCGATGGGGCGTTGATCGATTTGCTGCTGCACGAACTAACGCGCAGTGCTCACTTGCCGTTGCACATTCCGTTGCCGGTCGATGCGCGGCTGCTCGGGTTGTGCCAGGGCTTTTTGCAGCGGCCCGATGCTCATCAGTCGCCGCAGCAATGGGCCGATCAATTGCACATCAGTTTGCGCACGTTCAATCGTCTGTTTCGCCAACAGACCGACCTCAGTTTCAGCCAGTGGCGCCAGCGCGCTTGCGTGGTGCTGGCCCTTGCGCGGCTGGTGGAGGGGGAACCGGTAACGCGGATTGCGCTGGATTTTGGTTATGACAGCCCGGCGGCGTTCTCGACGATGTTTCGTCGCGTACTGGGGCAGGCGCCGTCCGTCTGGTTAGGCGGGGCGAAATAAAACAAATCAAAAAATGAGTTTGATCCGGGCGCAAAACAACTGTACAAAAACACAGTAATTTTTGAATCAGCACTCTCGAGCCCGGAGAACACCATGGCCTCTTATGCGATGAAAATCACCCTGGAACGTATCGCCCTCTTCCAATTCACCCCCGCCCATTGCGCCCAGGCACGGGCGATGTTGGGTTGGAGTGTTGATGAGCTTTCCCGGGAGTCTGGCGTTTCGGTCGACGCGATCGAGCGGTTTGAGGCCGAGCGCGATGTGCCGGATGTTATCCGACTGACGTTGGCGTATCGGTTTGAATCGGAGGGACTGGTGTTCTTCCCTGGGTTTGC
Organism: Pseudomonas sp. ASL7; assembly: GCF_056680375.1. Lineage (NCBI taxonomy): Bacteria > Pseudomonadati > Pseudomonadota > Gammaproteobacteria > Pseudomonadales > Pseudomonadaceae > Pseudomonas > Pseudomonas sp. ASL7. The sequence continues at coordinate 3,386,555 of NZ_CM155279.1, forward strand.
GCCGGGGCGGGGGATGAGTGTGAAAGGGTCTGCGGTGAATCCGGTGGGGCGGGCGGATTTTGCGATGGTTGAGTGAGAGAAATCATCGATTGACGATTATTCCCATATAGGTATATTTTCGCATGAGTACAAGGAAGTCGCTCTGGTGGATTTGTAGCAGTAAAAAAGATCTCAAACAGATGCCCAGCGAGGTACAGGACGTTTTTGGTTACGCGCTTGATTTGGCACAAGACGGGGCAAAACATCCTGACGTAAAACCTTTGAAGGGTTTTGGTAATGCCGGTGTGCTTGAGGTGGTCGAGGACTTCGATACGAACACTTATCGCGCCGTTTACACCGCCCGTTTTGGTAATGCCATTTATGTTCTGCACTGTTTTCAGAAGAAGTCGACTTCGGGTATCAAAACCGCGCAGTGCGACATCGATTTGATCAGGAAGAGACTTCAAGCGGCGCAGGATCACGCAAAAGGATCAGGAAATGATTGAAATCGAAGAAAGCAGTGGGAACGTCTACGAAGACCTATCGACGCCCAACGCCAATGAAATGCGCGTCAAATCCCAACTGGCTGCAAAAATTGGCGAGATCATCAAAGCGCGCCATCTGACCCAGGTTCAAGCGTCTGAAATTCTGGGCCTGTCCCAACCCAAGCTCTCTGAAATGTTGCGTGGAAAGTTTCGCGGCATCAGTGAAGCCAAGATGATGGAATGCCTTTCCCTGCTTGGGCGAGACGTGCAAATCGTGGTCAAGTCGGCCCCCCGCTCAAGAAAGGAAGGCCGAATCGAGGTGGTTTTCGCCTGATGCGTGAGGCTTGGCAGCTGCGACCTGGCCTGCCCCATCAGTGACTAGGGCTTGAACGCAGGTGTCTGCCGCGCCTGGGAAGCTTGTTCATAACCATAAGCCAATGCCAAAAGCGTCGCCTCACTCCATCGGGTGCCGAAGAACAACACCGAGGTGGGCAGGCCGTAATCGTCGATTCCGGAAGGCATCATGATGCCGGGATAGCCCGCCAGCGGTATGACGTTCAAACCTGGGGAACCCACGTCCAACACCAGGCCATCCAGTTGATGCGTGACCACTAAGCCGTCGATGACAGCTGCATTTTCACTTTGAATTTTTTGCCAAAGCTCGTTGTACGTACGCTCGTCAAAATCAATGTTGCTGGCCGCGCTCAACGTGGTTTGCCCATAACCCTCGGCGCCGGGCGCGTTGTCGTTGTATTGCAGCAGATCTTCCAGGCTCTGGATTGCAAGACCGGTTCGCGTCGCAAGGTAGTCGGGAAGGTGCCGCTTGATTCCCATCGAGAACGCCCTGTCTACGGCCTCCGGCGTTTGCGATTCAGGATCATTGAATTCCACCGGGATCAATGTGGCCCCTGCGGCCTGCATCACTTCCAATGCCTGTGAGAACTGAGGGTCGCTCTGTGCAGCCTCGTCGCTTGTATCGAACTTGACCGGATAACCAATGCGCCGTCCGACCAATGAGTTCGGAAGTAGCAGTGCCGTGTAGTCCACACCACTGATGGCAGGAGGTTTTTTGATCAGTTCGGCGTCGTCGTTGCCCGTCATCGCATTCAATAGCAGTGCAACCTCGCGAACGGTACGCGCCATAGGCCCGGGGGTATCGACTTTATGACTCACCGGGACGATGCCACTGCGACTCAGCAAACCCACGGTAGGCTTGAGGCCCACCACGCCGTTGACGGACGCCGGGGCGATAATCGAGCCGACGGTTTCCGTTCCGACTGCCAGCGGTGCAAAACCTGCGGCAACTGCCGCGCCGGAGCCTGAGCTGGAACCGAATGGCGATTCGCTCAACACGTGCGGATTTTTGGTTTGCCCACCTCGGCTGCTCCAACCATCGGGAATGGCGGGATCGCGAAAATTGGCCCATTCACTGAGGTTGGTTTTCCCCAGAATCACCGCACCGGCCGCTCTCAACTGTTGGACGATGAAGGCATCCTGAGCGGCGGGCTGTCCGACCATGGCCAACGAGCCGGCGCTGGTCTGCATCTGATCGGAGGTATCGATATTGTCTTTGAGCAATACGGGAATGCCGTGCAGGGGTCCCCGAATGTTTCCTCGTTTTCGCTCTTGATCGAGCATCTCGGCAATGGCCAAGGCATCGGGGTTGAGTTCGATGATCGCGTTGATCGCCGGCCCCTGTTTATCCAGCGCCTCGACCCGGTGTAGCAGGTGCCGTACGAGCGCTGCGGCACTCAGCTGATTGCGTTCCATTCTTTGGCTGATTTCATCGACACTTAAATACTCCAGCGCCGATTCGGCTGTCGGCGTTTGCACATAGCCGTTTAACGTTACATCCATGTGGTAAAGATCCTTGTGATGACTGATAGCGAGTGAATGAGCTCACTCGTTTTCCCAGCCTACAGACGCCGCCGGAAATGTCCGTCATCACTTGTCGCTGGATCACGTATGAATATTCGACCCCATCTGTAGCCGCTCAGCCAACACTCTGTTGGTACACCTGCTGCTCGACTTCATACCACCAGGCGCTCCCACGCTGCGGATGCATCACATTAAACGCTTCACCCATTTGCGGCGTGGTAATCGATACGTTCCGTTCCCAGGCCAAGGCCAGAATCCGGTCGAACGGTTCGTACCAGGCGTGCATCGACAGATCGAACGTGCCGTTGTGAATCGGCAGCAACCACCGGCCTTTCAGGTCAATGTGCGCTTGCAGGGTTTGCTCCGGCTGCATATGAACATGCGGCCATTCAACGTTGTAGGCGCCGGTTTCCATGAGCGTCAGGTCGAAGGGGCCGTACTGTTCACCGATGCGTTTGAAGCCGTCGAAGTAACCGCTGTCGCCGCTGAAGAAGATCCGCGTGTCGCCGTCGATCATCACCCAGGAAGCCCAGAGCGTGCTGTTGCCATCGAATAGACCGCGACCGGAAAAGTGTTGCGACGGTGTGGCGATGAATTGGATGCCGTCAACCTCGGTGCCTTGCCACCAATCGAGTTGGCGGATTTTGCGGGCGTCGATGCCCCACTTGATCAGGGTGTCGCCCACGCCCAGCGGTGTGAGGAAGTACTTGGCCTTGTCCGCCAGTGTGAGCACGGCCTGATAATCGAGGTGGTCGTAGTGATCGTGGGACAGGATGACGGCTTCAATCGGCGGTAATTCTTCGAGGCTGATGGGCGGCTGATGAAAGCGCTTCGGGCCAGCCCATTGCACGGGCGACGCGCGTTCGGCAAAGACCGGGTCGGTGATCCAGAACTTGTCCCGCAGCTTCAGCAAAACCGTGGAATGACCAAGGCGGTAGACGCTGTGATTGGGCGCGGCGATCAACGCGTCGCGGGTCAGGGTTTGTACCGGGACGGGCGCCGTCGGGCGAGTGTTGCGCGGTTTGTGGAAGATCATGTTCCACATGATGCGCAGCATTTTGCGAACACCTTCGCGCTGCACCGGCACATGGTTTTTGAAGTGCCCTTCTACCTGGCGGGAAGCTTCAGGTTCAGCTGGGGAAGTTGAAGTAGCCATGACTGAATGACTCCAGAAGAACCGCAAAGATTGCGGTTTTCCACGGTGGGACGAAAATGGCCAAAGCACGCACGCATCAGCCGAACCTTTGAATGTTCACTGGGCAGGATTAACAAAACATTACACTGTACAGTGTAGTTTCAAGGTTGCATCAAACCCGATCACAAGTAAACTACCGAGTGTAATTTTCCTCCACCTTCTGCCGAAGCGTACTTATGACAGCTCCACAGCGCCTCACCGACCGAAAACGCGAAGCCATCATTCAAGCGGCGATTGCCGAATTCCGTGCCAACGGGTTCGACATCTCCAGCATGGACAAGATCGCCGCCACCGCCGGTGTGTCGAAGCGCACGGTGTACAACCATTTCCCCAGCAAGGAAGAGTTGTTCGCCGAAATCCTCAATCAATTATGGGCGCGAGTAACGGCAGAACAGGAAACGCCCTACCGTCCGGAGCTGCCCCTGCGTGATCAGATGCGCCGGATGCTACTGGCGAAATTGCAGATGCTGGGGGATAACAATTTTCTCGACCTGGCACGGGTGGCTATCGCAGCGACCATTCATTCTCCCGAACGCGCGCAGAACATGGTCGCTCGAATGGGTGAACGCGAAGAAGGCTTAACCGTGTGGATTCGCGCCGCTCAGGCCGATGGCCGACTGAATCCGGTCGATCCGGAGTTTGCCGCACAACAGGTGCAGGGACTGCTCAAATCCTTTGCGTTCTGGCCGCAGGTTTCCATGGGGCTCCCAGGCCTGTCGCCCGAAATGCAGACCACCGTCGCGGAGTCGGCGCTGGACATGTTTCTGGCCTGCTACCAGCTGCCATAAATGACAATGTTCAACGTTTTTCCGATTACAAGTTTGCTCTAAAAGAAGATTCATCAATGTGTTTCAGAATGAAACTTGCGCTGGGGTTATAGTGCGCCTCAGTCCCCGCGCCCTGCAGAGAGCATCATGACCACCACGACGACCGACACCAAAGCCACCGCCCCTGTCGACCACCTGCGCTTCCATCGCCCTCACGCACATCTGGCGACGACGTTTGGCAACGACAAGTTTGCCCTGCGCGCAGAAGCCTTTGCGCGGTTCTTCGGTACACCGACCTTTCTCGGCGCGCAGACGCTGATCGTGGTGGTGTGGATTTGCCTCAATCTATTTGGCGTGGCCCACTTCGACCTCTACCCGTTCATCCTGCTCAACCTGGCGTTCAGCCTGCAAGCGGCTTACGCCGCGCCACTGATTCTGCTGGCCCAGACCCGTCAAGCGGCGCGGGACAAAGCCCAGTCCGAGGCCGATGCGCTACACCGCGAAGCATTGGCCGTGGCCAACAGCGAGCGTCAGGCTCAAGCGGCGCAGAACTCTGCGCAACTGCTGGAACTGCTCGAGCAAAACACCCGCCTCACCGAGCTGACCAAGACCCTCACTGAACGCATTGAAAGCCTGACCTCGGAAATGCATCAGCACTTTGTGGGCAAGGAACAGCCGAAGGTCTGATCCACCTCAAGGCGACTTCAGCGCCCGCCCGAGCTCATCGAACAACGTCACCACCGAGCGCAAGGCACGACAGTCCGGGCGGGTCAGCAGCCACAGCGCGGTGTCGTAACCGTCTAACGGCGCACTCAACGGCTGCAGCTCGCCAGCGATCAGGAAGTCCGGCAATGCCGCGACACCCAGTCCGGCCCGCACCAATTCGGTCACCGACAACATGCTGTTACAGCGATAAGCCGGTGTTACCCCCGGCAATGCTTGCCGGCGCCACGCGACGGTAGGGTGATCGGGAAGGAAGTCATCCGGGGCGATCCAGGTCAGTGCGGCCAGCGCCTCAGACTCGACCGACTTCAGATAGGCCGCGCTGGCACAGACTCGATAGGAAACGTCGGCCAGGCGTCGGCCCACCAAATGCTCGGGCGGGGTGCGGGTCAGGCGCAAGGCAATGTCCGCATCCCGGCGACTAAGGTTGGCGAAATCGTTGGACGTGCTCAACTCGAGGGTCAGCGCTGGATAGCCGGGCATGAACTGCGCCAGCGCGGGTAGGAGCAAGCCTTGCAGGACTGAATCGGTGCAGGTCAGGCGCACGGTGCCGCTGATGACTTCGCCGCCCTGCTCCACGCCAATGCGCGCCGCGTCCAGTGCTTGCTCGGCCCGTTCAGCCTGTTCGGCCAAGGTTTGCGCCAGGGTGGTCGGCAAATAACCGGCACGGCTCTTTTCGAACAGCTGCTGGCCCAGCGCGGCTTCGAGTCGGCGCACGGCGCGAAACACCGTCGAGACGTCGACCTTCAACAGCGCCGATGCCCGCGCCAGAGAGCCGCCGCGCACCAATGCGAGGATCAGGGACAGGTCGGGGTAGTCCAGCCGATAGTGCGTCGCTGCATTGATCATTTGGGATAACGCCAATATTGAATGCGTGAACGCCAATCTATAGTGGGTGCCAGGCATCAACAAGCATCGAGGTCACTCATGGAAGCCAGCACCCTGCGCATCGCCCTGATCGGTGATTACGACCCGCACGTCACCGCCCACCAGGCAATCCCCATCGCCCTCGACATGGCCGCCAAACACGCCAACACGGACGTGCGATTCGAGTGGCTGGCCACTGACCACATCAACGCCAGTACCGCGCTGCATGACTTCGACGGCTTCTGGTGCGTGCCCGCCAGTCCTTATCGCGACATGGACGGCGCATTGCGTGCGATCCATTTCGCCCGGGAGCAACAGCGACCGTTCCTCGGCACCTGTGGCGGGTTCCAGCACGCGGTGCTTGAGTTCGCTCGAAACGTGTTGGGCTGGGAAGATGCCGAGCATGGCGAAACCAATCCTGAGGCGACGCGAGCCGTGGTCTCGCCACTGAGCTGCTCACTGGTAGAAGCCGCAGACAGCATTCAGCTGGTTGAAGGCTCGTTGATCGCCAACGCGTACGAAAGCGCCGAGATTGTCGAAGGCTATCACTGCCGCTACGGAGTGAATCCAGCGTTTGAACGTGAGTTACTGACCGAGCAGTTGTGCGCCGTGGGCCACGATTCGCTGGGGGATTTGCGGGCCGTGGAGCTCAAAGGTCACCCGTTCTTTGTCGCGACCCTGTTTCAACCTGAACGTGCGGCGCTGAAAGGCATTCTGCCGCCGCTGGTTCGTGCGTTGATCGAAGCGTGTGCGTGGCGTAAATCATGATCGCTCAAACACCAGCAACGCCTTACTACACCGTGATTTTCACCTCACTGCGCACCGAAGGTGATCAAGGATACGCCGAGGCGGCCGAACGCATGGTCGAACTGGCGCGTGAGCAGCCGGGGTTTCTAGGGGTGGAGTCGGCTCGTGGCGAGGATGGGCTCGGGATTACGGTGTCCTATTGGGCCAGTGAAGCGGCGATCCTGGCGTGGAAGCATCATCCCGAGCACAGCGCGATTCGTGAGCGTGGGCGTTCGACATGGTATGCGAGTTGCCATACGCGGGTGTGCAAGGTTGAGCGCGATTATCTGTTTCAGCAGTAATAGGTGCGGTGTCTTTTAGGCCGTCATCGCGAGCAAGCTCGCTCCCACAGGTTTTGTGTACGACACATTTCCCCTGTGGGAGCGAGCTTGCTCGCGATGGGGCCAGTACATACAAGGCAAAAATATCAGACACTCACTAAGCTGCGCACCGCCGAAATCTCCGGCACTTCCCGCCGACTCATATACACCCTCAGCGGCTCGGTGATGTTGATCCGGTCATCAACATTCTGATTCAGCAGCAACTGAATCAACTCACGTTTAAGCGTCATGGCCTGCTCCGCCCCCGGCGCCCAGACAAACTCGCTCACAGGAATAATGCCGTCGTCCGCTACGTCCATGCCGAAGGCATCTTCACTGAAACGAACAAGGTAATGGCCGGTCTTGCGATTGAGGCCGACGAAGCCTTTGAGTTGGTCGGCGGCCTGGCAGATAAGCTCGGAAGTGATGCGCATATAAACCTCACAAAAAGTCGTAAAGGACCGATGATCGATGGTTTACACGCAAGGCAAAGCGAACGGGTTTCCCTCTGCCGGAGAAACGCCTCGGCCAAGAGTACTGCAAGGAACCGCACAAAAGCGCCGAATAAATTGGCTTTGAACAGGCTAATGTCGGTCTGGCGATAGCGCCGGCAGCATTCAGTTGTTAAAAGAGACCTTTGTGAAAACACATTGCGAAAGGATCTCGACCATGCCCGCCACCTTCACTCAGAGCGCCCTGCTGCTGAGCCTGATGCTCGGTTTCTGCCAGGCACAGGCTGCCAGTGAGCCCAGCCCCACCGCACTGGCGACCACGATGGACATCCCGCACCCGGCGGTCATCGCTCACCGCGGCGCGTCGTTCGATGCCCCCGAATCCACCGCCGCAGCCTACAAACTGGCCCGCGATCTGGGCGCCGACTACCTGGAAATGGACCTGCAACGCAGCAAGGACGGCGTGCTGTTTGCCCTGCACGATAACAACCTGCAACGCACCACCGATGTGGCCACCCGGTTCCCTGAGCGCAAGGACAGCCCCGCCAACGAATTCACCCTTGCCGAACTCAAAACCCTGGATGCCGGCAGCTGGTTCAATACCGCTCACCCGGATCGCGCACGTCCTTCCTACGCCGGTCTGAAAATTCTGACGCTGGATGAAATCATCGACATCGCTCAAGGCAATCCATTGCACAAGCCGGGCTTGTACATCGAGACCAAGGAGCCAAAGCAATTCCCCGGCATCGAGCGTGACCTCAAGGACAAATTGCAGGATCGAGGCTGGCTGAGCCCGGCCGGTTCGAAACTGGCGAAAAGCGAACTGGCTGTCGGCCAGGGCAAAGGCAAAGTAGTGTTGCAAACGTTCGACAAGAGCAGCCTCGAACTGCTGGAAAAGGAAATGCCTCGCGTGCCGAAAGTCCTGCTGTTGTGGGTCGGTGAAGGCAGCATCGAGCCTAAATCCAAGGTGACGTTTGCCGAGTCAGGTGACAAGGACAAAGCCACCTACTACGCCAGACAAGAACCGAAAGACATCGCCGAATTCCAGCGCTGGGTCGACTACGCCAAGGCCCAGGGCGCAATCGGCACCGGCCCTTCTGCCGCGCTGACCCAGGGTGGAGATCAGAGCTACTCAGACCTGGTAAAACCGTGGATGAACCAGTACACCCACGACCAGGGCTTGCTGGTGCACGTCTACACCCTCGACGATGCGGTGGATTACCAGAAAGCCATGGACGCTGGGGTCGATGGCATCTTCACCAACCGCGCCAGCGAACTGTTGAAATTCTACAAGCGCCCGGCTGCCGCCAGTGTTGCGCAGTTGCTGCAGAACAACGGGTATTGAACGCCACCACCGGCGAAGTCCTGAAAAGCAAACAAGACGACTGATGCCTGCACAACAAAGCCGCACAATGTTCAAATCGTGCGGCTTTGTTGCGTCCTGCGCAGTCCGTTTGATCAGGCCGACGTACTGACCAGCGAACCCGAGGTGCTGGAATCGGAAACCTGCAACGCCTGCAACAACGTTGCGGTGGCCGTCTGCAACTCCCCGGACGTGGTCGACACCTGCGACTGGGCCGCCGCCACATCGGCGGCTTTCGCATCGGCGCTTTCCTGTTTAGTCAGGGCCGCTTGCAGTTGCTGCTGTTGTTCCTGCAGTTGCTTTTGCAGCTCGGCGATCTGCTTGCGCAGCGCCGTCACCGAATCGGATTCACCGCTGCTCGAGCTGCTGTCGCCCGATGCCGGAGCGCCACCGGCAGACACTTTGGTGCTATCGCTGGAGGTGCCAGCCGTGGCCGATACGGAGGTGTTCTCGGCGCTGTCGCTGGCAGCGGCTTTGCTCGAAGCGGTCGAGAGGGGTTGGGCGATTGAAACCGACGTGATACTGACCATGCCTGTTTTCCATTGAGGTGATGGGAATACGCTCATCATCGACGTTACGTGCACTGACTTGAGATCGACTGTGTACCGACCCGGTAAGCAAACCGGTACACAGTAAGTCGCGTTACGCGCTCAGGCGCGCCGTCACTTCATTCAATTGCCCCGACAACCCATGCAGGTTGTGGCTCGCCGCTTCGGTGCGTTGCACGTTGTCCAGGTTGGTACTGGCGATGCTGGTGATTTCGGTGAGGTTGCGCGAGATGTCTTCCGCTACCGAAGTCTGCTCTTCAGCGGCGGTAGCGATCTGGCGGTTCATGTCGCGAATCGCTTCCACGGCATGGGTAATCCGTTCCAGCATGGCGCCAGCCTCGGTCACTTGCTGGACGCTTTCCTCACTGCGCGACTGACCGCTTTCAATCGCCTGGGCCGCATCCACCGCTCCGGTTTGCACGGTTTGAATGATTTGGTTGATCTCGATGATCGACGCCGCCGTGCGTTGGGCCAGGCTACGGACTTCATCGGCCACCACCGCGAAACCGCGCCCGGCTTCACCGGCACGCGCCGCTTCGATGGCCGCGTTGAGCGCCAGCAAATTGGTCTGCTCGGCAATGCCGCGAATCACTTCCAGTACCTTGCCGATGCGCCCGCTGTCAGTTTCCAGTCGACGGATAACCGTGGCGGTATTGGCGATCTCGCCGCGCATTTGAGTGATGGTGTGAATGGTGCCCTGCATGACTTTTTCGCCCTGCTGGGCGGACTGGTCGGCATCGTCGGCCGCACGGGCTGCGTCGGCGGCGTGACGCGCGACTTCCTGAGCGGTGGCGGACATTTCGTTCATCGCCGTGGCCACCTGATCGGTGCGGTTGAACTGTTCGTTGGTGCCACAGGCCATGAGGCTGGCGATCGAATTCAGCTCGCCGCTGGCGCTGTCCAGATCCTTGGCGCTGCGCTGCAAACGGCTGAAGGTTTCGGCAAGAAAATCGCGCAGGGTGTTGGCCGCTATCGCCAGCTTGCCCAACTCGTCCTGACGGCTGCTGGCCACGCGCTCGGCAAACTTGCCCTGGCTCAGTTGCGCCACGTACTCGATCAGTTTGCGAATCGGCTCCACCAGATTGCGGTTGACCAGCCACAGGCTCAACAGGCCGATCAACAGACCCGAAGCCAGCATCACGATAATTCCCAGCAACACCGTGCGATCGGCGCTGGCGCTGATCAGCGTCGACTGCTCTGCACCCTGCTTGCGTAACTCGCTGACCAGCTCGCTCATTTGATCGCTGGTCGCGCGGTCTACGCCTTTGACGGCGGTGTCGCCAGCCGTGGGGTCGGCGCCGGCTGCCACATAGGCATCGCGGCCCTTCAGGTAAGCCGCACCCAACTGTCGGTGTTCGTCGCGCAGGCGTTCTATGCGGGTTTTGAGCTGCGGCTCGATGCCTTTCTGCGTGGCCAGTTCGCCGAGGATGCGCTGCACGTCGCGCTGACGGTCTTCGAACTGTTTCCAGTATTTGTCCAGATCAGCCGGTTGCTTGCCGCGCAGCAGGACGTTTTTCCATTCCTGAACCTGCACTTTGAATTGCAGGTTGGCTTCGTCGACCAGTTGCGAGGTGTGCAGTGGGCCTTCGATCAGATTCGCGTAGCTCTGTACGCCGCTGGACAGGAAATGAAAGCAGGCCAGGGCAATCAGCAACATGGCCAACAGACTTCCACTTAACAAGGCGAGGATTTGTGCTCTCAGGGATTTTTGCAGCATCGAGTGATACTCATGACAGGGATGAGGCACGCCACAACGCGGCGTGAAAAGTGTCCGGACATCCCTGTCTGCGACCTTGGGTCGAGGCCAAAGCCGTGCAAGTTAACGTCTGCGTAATCGGCATCCCAGAGCGATTCTTGAATACATTCCGACCACCGGCGTGGCCACTATTAAGCCTTCATTCAACAGTCACAAAACTGTCAAAATACCTTGCGATGATGCGGCTGTAGCAGCTGGCGAAGCCTGCGTTCGGCTGCGTAGCAGTCGTAAATCCGGTTCACGCGGTTTGCCTGATGTACCGCGTGTTCTGATTTTACGACTGCTTCGCAGCCGAACGCAGGCTTCGCCAGCTGCTACATAGAGCGATTGCGCCCCCATGCGAGCACTAATGAACCACAGCATCGATCAAAGCCATCGCGACCCGGACCTGTTCGGCCTGCTTTACGGTTTCAGTTTTCGTCCAGGCGAACGCGCACGGGAGATTGATTCGGCCAAGGCGTTGCACTGCCTGCAACAACCGGACGACAGCGACGAGTTTCTCTGGCTGCACCTGAACCTGGCGCATGCCGCGTGCGAGCGCTGGATGAAAAGTAATCTGGATTTGCCGGACGAATTTTTCGAAGCCTTGCACGAAGGCTCGCGTTCGACCCGCATCGAGCATGTGGATTCGGCGCTGCTGGCGGTGGTCAACGACGTGGTGTTCAACCTCAGCAGCATGATTTCGTCCGATGTCTCAACGCTGTGGGTCTGCGCCCGCAGTCGGCTGATCATCAGCGCACGCCTGCAACCGCTGCATTCGGTGGACAAGCTGCGTTCGTCGGTGAAGGGTGGTGAATGCTTTCGCTCACCACTGGAATTGCTCGTGCATTTGCTGCGCGACCAGGGCGAAGTGCTGACCCAGATCGTGCGCAAGACCAGCCAGAGTGTCGATCAGATCGAAGACGAGTTGCTGTCCTCGCGACTGTCGACCAACCGTGCGGAACTGGGCGCCAATCGCCGGGTGTTGGTGCGTTTGCAACGGCTGCTGGCGCTGGAGCCAGGCTCGTTGCTGCGCCTGTTGAATCGCCCGCCACAGTGGCTGCAAAAAGACGACGTGAAGGAACTGCGCAAGTCCACCGAGGAGTTTGCGCTGATCATCAACGACCTCACCGCACTGGGTGAGCGGATCAAGCTGTTGCAGGAAGAAATTGCTGCCAACCTCAACGAACAGAGCAACCGCACGCTGTTCACCCTGACCGTGGTCACGGTGCTGGCATTGCCGATCAACATCATCGCCGGTTTCTTTGGCATGAACGTGGGGGGTGTACCGCTTTCAGGGGACCCCGAAGGGTTCTGGATTCTGGTGGCGCTGGTCGTGACGTTTACCGCGATTGCCGGGCGCTGGGCGTTTCGCAAGCGTCAGGATTATTGAGCGAACACACTCCTCTGTAGGAGCGAGCTTGCTCGCGAAAAACCCAAGGGCGTCACTGGGTATCTGGTTTTATGCCTTATCGTTCACGACTTTCGCGAGCAAGCTCGCTCCTACAGAGATGGCGTTGGATTCAGATCAACGGCCCGGCAAAAAACCCTAAACCCTGATCTGACGCAGCCTCTCTGTAACATTCAGCAACGATCATGACCGGCACTCCTCCCCGCTCAGGATTGTCCGTTATGGCTACTCCTACCTTTACCGCCGATCCACAGGCTCCCGCCAGCGGCACCCAACCGCAACTCGACAAAAAACCCGGCCTGCTCACCATCGTGGTGTTTTTTGCGGTGCTGGGTTGCGGGCTGTTGTTCACGGCCTACAGCTTGATGCACGACATGAACGAACTCGGCGCCGTGGTGACCACGTGGACGCCGTTTCTGCTGTTGGGCGTGGCGCTACTGATTGCGTTGGGCTTTGAGTTCGTCAACGGTTTCCATGACACCGCCAACGCGGTGGCCACGGTGATTTACACCAATTCACTGCCGCCGCATTTCGCGGTGGTCTGGTCGGGGTTCTTCAACTTCCTCGGCGTGCTGCTGTCCAGCGGCGCGGTGGCGTTCGGCATCATCGCCCTGTTGCCGGTGGAGCTGATTCTGCAAGTCGGTTCTTCCGCCGGTTTCGCGATGATCTTCGCCCTGCTGATCGCGGCGATCCTGTGGAACCTCGGCACCTGGTGGCTGGGCTTGCCGGCATCGTCGTCGCACACGCTGATTGGTTCGATCATCGGTGTCGGCGTGGCCAACGCCTTGATGCATGGCCGCGACGGCACCAGCGGCGTGGACTGGGCGCAAGCCATCAAGATCGGTTATGCGCTACTGCTGTCGCCGCTGATCGGTTTTGTCTTTGCGGCGCTGTTGCTGCTGGCCCTGCGTGCTTTCGTCAAGAATCGCTCGCTGTACAAGGCACCCAAGGGCGACGCCCCGCCACCGTGGTGGATTCGCGGCCTGTTGATCCTGACCTGCACGGGCGTGTCTTTCGCCCACGGCTCCAACGACGGTCAGAAAGGCATGGGCCTGATCATGCTGATTCTGGTGGGCACCCTGCCCATGGCGTATGCGCTGAACCGCACGATGCCGGCGGATCAAGCCCTGCAGTTCGCGGCGGTGGCCGAAGTCACTCAGCAAGCCCTGGTCAAAAGTGCACCGCTGCCGGCACCGGCCGACCCGCGCCCGGTGCTGTCCGATTACGTGCGCAGCAAGGAAGTGACGCCGCAACTGATCCCTGCCCTCGCCGCGCTGGCCGGCAACATCGGTAACGAAGTGAAAGGCTATGGCTCACTGTCGAAAGTCCCGGCCGAGGCCATGGGTAACGTGCGCAATGACATGTACCTGACCAGCGAAACCATTCGCCTGATGGACAAGAACAAAGTCGGCAACTTCGATGCGGACACCACCGGCAAACTGCAACTGTTCAAACAGCAAATCGACAACGCCACGCGGTTCATTCCCCTGTGGGTAAAAATCGCCGTGGCCATCGCCCTGGGGCTCGGCACCATGGTCGGCTGGAAGCGCATCGTGGTGACGGTCGGCGAAAAAATCGGCAAGACCCACCTGACCTATGCCCAGGGTGCGTCGGCGGAAACCGTGGCCATGCTGACCATCGGCGCCGCTGACATGTTCGGTCTGCCGGTGTCGACCACCCATGTACTGTCTTCGGGGGTGGCCGGGACCATGGTCGCCAACGGTGGCGGGTTACAGATGAAGACCATCCGTAATTTACTGATGGCCTGGGTGCTGACCTTGCCGGCAGCAATTTTGTTGTCGGGCAGTTTGTATTGGTTGTTCACCCAAATATTCTAGCCAGCCTCAACATGTAACCCCTGTAGGAGCGAGCTTGCTCGCGAAGGACTTGAGGGCAACGCGTTTGGTCAGGAAGAACGCGTTATCGTTAACGTCCTTCGCGAGCAAGCTCGCTCCTACAGGGATTTTTTTGGCCTGGAGAAAGCATTTCGTCGCAAATTCAGGGGATTACGTTTTTATTGATCCATCACCCGCCGGATCGCACTTCAGTTTGTTAACGTGTTGCCGATTCTTAAGAGACTCGATGCATTCAGGAGAGGAATCGTGAATCTGTACATCAATCAGCTTCAGCACAAAGCTGACTTCAAAGAAGCCATCTACGCCGGCGACATTTTCCTGAACACTCAGCTACGCGCCGCCAAAGAGCTGTGTGCGTTCGCCCAGGAAAGCATCACCGCCGCTTTCGACGGCGAGACCCGTCACCAGGCGCTGCACACGCTGATGCCGGTGGAAGAATTCGTGGTGCTGGTGACTCGCCTGAAGGGCCAGTTCACCAACAGCCAACGCGCCAAGGACCTGATCCTGTCGTTCATCGACGAGATCGGTGCCGACCCTCGCGAGTACATTTTCGACGTGCCGCGCATTCGCGTGGTGCCGAACTACGAGTACCTGCACGCCGGCGTCAGCTACGCCTACAAACCTCATCGCGACACCTGGTACGGCAGCGTCGATTGCCAGATCAACACCTGGATGCCGGTGCACACCATCAGCCCCGACCAGACCATGATGATCAACGGCGGCTACTTCGACGTACCGGTGAAGAACACCTCCAGCGAATGGAGCCTCAACGACTGGATCAGCAACCAGCGGCATAAAGCCAAGGACAACCTCAAAGAGGAAGTCCGCGTGCACCCGGTGCCGCTGGAAGAGATCAATACCTCATCCGAAGTGCGCATTGCCGGCAATACCGGTGAGATGCTGATTTTCTCCGGTTCGCACCTGCACGGCACGGTGGCCAACCACACCCATCAAACCCGCTTCAGTGTGGACTTCCGCCTGATGCACCTCGACGACCTCAAGCACAAACGCGGCGCCATCAACGTCGACAGCGCGTGCCCGGATGTCGGCGCAGGCTTCAAAGACTATTTCCACGCCCACGACTTTTCTAATTTCCAAGGAATCGAAGCATGACCAAGCGTCGCATTACGCCTGCAGAGGCCCAGTACAACGAAACCCGTGCCAATGTCCTGAAACGGGTCGATGCCGAGTATGTAGCCGACGCACCATTTGTCTTCGCCAACCGCATCGGCGTGACCGCTGCGCTGTCGCGCATGGAGCTGTTCAAGAAAGTCGCCGAAGTACCGGGCGCGATCATCGAGTGCGGCGTGTACAAGGGCAACTCGCTGATGCTCTACATGCACTTGTCGATGATTCTTGAACCGTATGCGATCAACCGTTCGATCGTTGGCTTCGACACCTTCGAAGGTTTCCAGAGCATCGACAAGAACGAAGACCCGGCCGACGTCAACGAGACCATGTTCTCCGACACCGACCAGTCGTTGATCCAGGACATGATCGACGCCAACGACCTGCTGCGCCCGGTCAACCGCATCCCGCGTTGCGAGCTGGTCAAAGGCGACATCGTCAAAACCGTGCCTGAGTGGGTGAAGACCCGTCCGGACCTGGTCGTGGCCATGCTGATCCTCGACACCGACCTGTACGAATCGACCAAGGTCGCGCTGGAAACGTTCCTGCCGTACATGCCAAAAGGCGCGATCGTGGTATTGGACGAAGTCGCCTACCGCAACTTCCCGGGCGAAACCAAAGCCCTGCGCGAAGTGCTCGACCTGAACAAGATCGAGCTGAAGCGCTTGCCGTTCGACTCCTGTGTAGGTTATTTCCACGTTTAACGCATAACCCCTGTGGGAGCGAGCCTGCTCGCGAAGGCGACCGATCAGTCAACATCAATGTTGAATGTGAAATCCTCTTCGCGAGCAAGCCCGCTCCCACAAGATCAAAAGATCGCAGCCTTCGGCAGCTCCTACAGAGGATCGCATTCCAATGTAGGAGCTGCCGCAGGCTGCGATCTTTTTGCTTTACCCTTCGCAAGACTCGCGCATCACAAGCCGCTCACGTACCACGTCATAGACCCAGTGGTAAACGTAGGTATATGGCAGGAAAAACAGCAGCACGCCGATGTCCAGCAGGAACGCTTGCCACAGGCTGATGTTCAGCCACCAGGCAATCAACGGCACACCGACCGCGACCAGGCCGCCCTCAAACAGCAACGCATGGACGACTCGAAGCCAGGCGTTGTGCACGATGTTGAAACGCTCAAGCACGCGGTCGAACAGGCCGTTGAAGACCACGTTCCAGGCCAGCGCCAGGGCCGCGATCACGACGGTGACAACGCCCATCTCGAGCATCGGCTTGTCCATGATCCAGGCGAGCAGCGGCGTACAGATCAGGATGGCCAGCAATTCGAACCCCATGGCCTGGAAAATACGTTCGGTGATGGTTTTGTTGGCGTTCATGAGCAGAACTCCCTGAGTGACTGTGGTTGCCATGATCCGTCCTCACACCGATACTTCCTAACCAATAACCATCGATCAAGGCGATAGTTCATGGCCTCTCAGGAAGTGTTGCAAGCTTTTGTGCAAGCGGCGACTCAAGGCTCGTTCTCCGCAGCGGCACGTAAGCTTGGCCGCAGTCAGTCGACCATCAGCGCAGCGGTCGCCAGCCTGGAGATTGACCTGAACCTGACGCTGTTCGACCGCAGCAGCCGAAAACCCACACTCACCCCGGCCGGGCATGTGATGTTGCAACGGGCCGAAGAGATTCTGGCCGCTACCAGTCGTCTGGAGATGAGCGCCAGCCAACTGTCCCAAGGGGTTGAGGCGAAGCTGACGGTGGCGATTTCCGACACCTATCAGTCCGACCGGTTCGAAGCGGCACTGAGTACCTTCGAACAGCGTTATCCGGATCTGGAACTCGAATGTTTGATCGCGGAATGCGATGACCTGGTGGCGCTGGTGCAACGGGGTCGGGCGCACGTTGCTTTCGCAGAAATGCAGGACAGTTATCCGCCGGACCTGGTCAGTTCGACCGTCGAGGAACGCACGGAAATCGCCTTGTTTGTGTCCCGCGCGCATCCGCTGGCGGCGCTGAGCGGTATCGATCAGGAGGTGCTGCAACACCATCGGGAGCTGCGTCTGGCGACCATCGTCAACCCGTATGAAAACCGCGCGAAGGGGCGCGTCTGGTCGGCGCCGAGTTACTTGATGCTGCTGGAAATGGCCCAGGGCGGGTTTGGCTGGGCGCCGTTGCCGCGCTGGCTGGTGGGACGGTTTGATAGCGGGACGCTGGTGGAACTGGAGGTGCGCGGCTGGCCCAAATCGGTGTTTGTCGATGCGCTGTGGTCGCGCCTGCACCCGCCGGGGCCGGCGGGGAGTTGGTTGTTGAGCAAGATGCTGGAATAGCGGTGTGGCCTTCGCGAGCAAGCCCGCTCCCACATTGGATCTTCATGGCGTCACAGATCCAATGTGGGAGCGGGCTTGCTCGCGAAGGGGCCGGCGAATTCACCTCACTCCAACGCCCTGATCCGCGCCTCGATAAACCGCCGCTGGGGCACCTGCCGGGTCAATTCCAGCGCCCGTTCATACGCTGCCCTCGCCTCCTCGACCCGCCCCAATTGCCGGCAAAACTCCGCCCGCGCCGAATGCGCCAAGTGGTAATCCAGCAACTCCCCGCGCGCCAGAATGCCTTCAACCAGCGTCAACGCCGCTAACGGTCCATCCCGTTTGGAGATCGCCGCCGCGCGGTTCAACTCGATCACGGGCGAAGGCACGGCGGTCAACAACACGTCATACAGGCCCACAATCTGCGGCCAGTCCGTCTCCCCCGCCGAAGGCGCTTCCGCATGCACCGCCGCAATGGCCGCCTGCAGGCAATAAGGCCCGAAACGCCTCGTCGTCAGCGCCTGTTCGACCAGCGCGCAGCCTTCGGTCATCATCCCGGCATCCCACAGCGAACGGTCCTGCTCATCCAGCACAATCAGTTCCCCGCTGGACGAGGTCCGCGCCGGGCGCCGCGACTCGTGCAGCAGCATCAGCGCCAGTAGCCCCATCACCTCCGATTCAGGCAACAATTCCATCAACAATCGGCCGAGCCGAATCGCCTCGCGGGTCAGGTCTTCGCGGGTCAATTGCGCGCCGACGGACGCCGAGTAACCTTCGTTGAACACCAGATAGATCACCCGCAGCACACTGTCGAGGCGTTCTGGTAATTCAGCCAGGGTTGGCACTTGATAAGGGATTTTCGCGTCACGAATCTTGGCTTTGGCCCGCACGATACGCTGAGCGATGGTGGTCGGCGCCGAGAGAAACGCCCGGGCGATTTCTTCTGTGGTCAGGTCGCAGACTTCTCGCAACGTCAATGGCACTTGGGCGTCCGCCGCGAGTGCCGGGTGGCAACAGGTGAAGATCAGTCGCAGGCGATCGTCTTCCACGTCTTCGTCACTCCAGTCAGCCTGCTCGAGCGCCTCCAGTTGAGCGATCAACATCGGCCGGGACGCGGCGAAGCGTGCGCGCCGACGCAACACATCAATGGCCTTGAAGCGTCCGGTGGACACCAGCCAGGCGCGCGGGTTGTCCGGCATGCCGTCACGCTGCCAGCGCTCGATCGCGACGAAAAATGCCTCGTGCAAGGCCTCTTCGGCGAGGTCGAAATCCCCCAGCAAACGGATCAGGGTCGCCAGAACCCGCCGCGAGTCTTCGCGGTAAACCTGCTCGACCCGCGCCCGTACCGACTCGCCAGGCATCAGTCCGGCATGCCTTCGGTCACCAGCGTCACCAGCCGATCGAGGCTCTGCCCCCAGCCCTCGTGAAAGCCCATGGCCTCATGAGCCTTGCGATCCTCTTCGGACCAGTGCATGGCGCGGGCGGTGTAGAGGGTTTTGCCGTTCCGGTCCTCGAGCGTCACTTCGGCGCTCATGAACGGTTTACCCGACGGAATCCAGCCCGGGATGAAGGCATCGGTGAACACCAGCCGCTCAGGCGCGACGATCTCGAGGAACACGCCCATGGTCGGGTATTCAGCGCCGTCCGGGGCGCGCATCAGGGTTCGAAACTGGCCACCGACCCAAAGATCCATTTCGCACTCGGGGGTGGTCATCCCGTGAGGCCCCCACCACTGCACCAGCAAGGCCGGCTCGGTCCAGGCACGGAAGACTTTGCTGCGGGGTGCGTCGATCAGACGGCTGATGGACAACCCGAATTCGCCAGGCGGTTGTTTAGACGACTGTGGGCTCATGGGTCTCTCCTGTGTTGTGATTTTAATTCAGGGATTCAACTGACGAACGGGACGCACCTCGACACAGCCAACCCGGGCCGCCGGAATATTGCCGGCGACCTGGAGGGCTTCGTTGAGGTCTTTGGCATCGATCAGGTAGAAGCCGGCCAACTGCTCCTTGGTTTCGGCGAACGGTCCGTCGGTGATCGACATTTTGCCGTTGCGCATGCGCACGGTGGTCGCGGTTTGCACCGATTCCAGCGCCTCGGCCGCAACCATCCGGCCGCTGCCCTGGATTGACTCGGCATAGGCCATGCACTCGGCGTCCTTGGGACTTTCAGGCGAGGCGTGCAATTCGCGCTCGTTGCTGTAGACCAGGCATAAATATTTCATAGGGCTCTCCCTAATCGAACTGATCAACTATGGCTGCAGATAGGTGCTTTCGCGACATTCCCGACGAATCAACCCGACAGTCAGGGTTTCAGGTCGAACAAGGCCGTGCCGCTCACCATGTCGAACGGAGCCGACCAGTGTTCGTGGACGATGCGCCATTGCCCGGCAACGTTCCGATAGCAGGCCGTCACACGCATCCAGCAGGCCTGGGTTTCACCTTTGTCGTTGGTGCCGCCGCAATGGGCCAGCCAGTGAGCGAAGGCGATGTCCTGCGACGGCACGATGCTCATTTCGTGGAACTCGAAAATATGCGGGCCCGGGCACATCGTCATGCATTCTTCCCAGTGCGCGCGATAGGCCGTCTTGCCCTTGAATTGCAGAGCCTTGACGGCGTCGAAGGAGACGATGTCGGACGCGTACAGCGCCATGACTTTTTCCACATCCTTGGCGATGACAGCTTGGCGATAGGTTTCAATCAGGGTCTGGATTTCGGTTTGAGCGGTGAGCGCATTCATGACGATTCTCCGAGAGGTTTATCGTGAAGACACCCTTAGTCGTCTGGCGAAAAGCCAAATCGACAGCCGAAATAAAAAAACCATGAACACAAACTCGTTAGAATCCGTGGCTCATCTCTGTTGGAAAAAGGACACTCCAGTGACAGCCCGACTCGTGCCTTACGAAAGCCTGAACGCGCTCCAGCGCCAGCAGGTCGAGGCCATTGAAGTTCACAAAGAACAAATCAAATTCTCCGGCGACATCCACGGGGCGTTGCACACCTTGCTGTCCAAGCCGGGCCCCGGCGTCAAAGGATTTGCCCTGCTGGCCGAAGAAGTCCCCGTCGCCTTCCTGCTGCTCAAACGCCCACCGGTATTACCGGCCTGGGCCGATGAACACAGCGCCACCTTGCATGCGCTGCAAGTCGATCACCGGGCCCAGGGCAAAGGGTATGGCAAGGCCTGCCTGCAAGCCTTGCCCGAGGTGGCGCGTCAGGCGTTTCCGGAAATAAAAGCGCTGGAGTTGTCGGTGGATGCGGACAATGCAGCCGCCATCGCGCTCTACGTAAAATTCGGCTGGGCAGACAGCGGCGAGGCCTACAAGGGCCGGATAGGCTATGAACGGCGGATGGGGCTGGTTTTCTGAAGATCAACTGAAACAACCATAAACCCCTGTAGGAGCGAGCTTGCTCGCGATGGACTTGAGAACAACGCGTTTATTCAGGAAGAACGCGTTATCGTTAACGTCCATCGCGAGCAAGCTCGCTCCTACAGGGGGTTGTGTTTACAGGTTCAAAATCATCTCATGCCACGCCATGCCGCCATGGTCAGACGCTGAAGGCTTGATGTAGGCAAACCCAAAACCGGCATAGAGCGGAATATGCCGTTCCTTGCACATCAGGTTGATGCTGGTTTTGTTCAACGCGCGCATCCGCTCGATGAATTCGCCCATCAAGCGTTTCGCCAAACCCTGCCCCTGATAGTCCGGATGCACCACCACCGACATGATCACCACATGCGGGCCCTTCGGGTCGTGGCCAATCAGCTCCTTGAACGCCTCGTCCGACATTTCCACCTGAAACGCCGCACCCGAGTTGATGAAACCGGCTACCACGCCGTCGACTTCGGCGACGATAAAGCCCTCGGGCCAGGTGGCAATGCGCGTGGCGATTTTCTCGCGGGTGGCGGCTTCGTCGCCTTCGTAGGCGACGGTTTCGATGGCGTAGCAACGGTCCAGATCAGCAGGCGTGACGTGACGGATGACGGTGTTCATGGCAGCTCGGAATCAGCGATAAAAAGGCTGGCGATCATAAATTATTGCGCCTTGATCGGCAGCCAGATTTCCAGCACACCGGTGTTGAGCTTCGGGTTGAAGTCCTCGCTGTAGCGTTCGAACTCCGGTGCGTCTGCCGCTTGGCGTCCGGACTGCGGCAGCCAGGTTTTCCAGATGTATTGAAAGGTTTGGGGCAAGGTGTCCAGCGCGCCCTGGTGTTCGAACACCGCGTACTGCTGAGGCTGAACCTCGACCCAGCGGTATTTGTCGGGCAGGTCGTCGAGCTTGCTGATTTCGACGCCGGCGATGTATTCGAAGCCGCCCTTGCCATCCGGATTGCAGCAGATGCCGTAGGTGACTTCGCTTTTTTGACCGGGAATTTTGCCAATCTCGGGAATGAATTTATCCCAGAGCTTGGGGATACCTTCCGTTGTAGCCGTGGTAAATCGTCCGCCAAACCCTGCAATGAGCAGGAAGTGCCCGTGTTCGAAGCGTGGCCCAGTCGGTTCGACGCCTGTTTGCTCATCCATGACTGACTCCTGGATCAAAAAAGTGGGTTCGGCTGGGAGTATAGAAGCCAAACCCGATTCGCCCAGTTACAGTGCGTGCAATTGCTCGACGGCGCCCGCACCGACAAACTCGTTGTAACCCGATAGGATCACGTAGACCGCGAAATAGCAGAAGATCGCCGCCGATGTCATGTACGAGTAACGCAACAGTTTATCGCCCAACAACTTGCCGCCGTGGCTCGCCGCCAAGCACAACCCCACACACCAAAGCAGTCCGGCGCAGAAGAACCCGCTCAAGAACAACGCCGAGCTGAGCGCCCCTGCCCCGCCTGAACGCGCGATCAGTGTGCCGCCCACCGCCGCGAACCAGAGAATGGCGCTCGGTGAAGACATGGCCAGGAAGATCCCGCGAAAAAATTCCTTGCGGTGCGAGTTCTGCCCCACTTCCTCGGCCTGCGCCAGCACCGCTTCGTGGTGAATCGCGGAATAGATCATCTTCGCCGCGAAATACACCAGCAGCGCCGAACCACCGATCCACAGCACCCAGCGGACGGTTTCGTACTGCAGCAAAACGGTCATGCCGGCCAGCGCCAGCACCGCGTAAATCAGGTCGCCGACACACGTCCCCAAACCCAGCGCAAAGCCTTGAAAATAGCCGCGCTGCATCGCCAGCGTTATCATCGCGATATTGGCCACGCCGATGTCCAGGCACAGCGAAAGGCTCAGCAAGAAGCCACTGGTGAATTCCATCAACCCGTTTCCTTCGGACAAATTTGTTTACATAGTCACTGGACAGTGTGCCATACCAGCCCTTATCTTCCGCAACAGGCCACCGCAGTGGCCAGCGTCGCTCGGACGGTTCCGGGCGCTCACGTTACCCGAGGCAACAATGGCTAACCCAGGTTCGCCGCGCCGCTTTGCGCGCATAGATCGACTCCCCCCTTACGTTTTCAACATCACTGCCGAGCTGAAGATGGCCGCCCGTCGTCGTGGCGAAGACATCATCGACTTCAGCATGGGCAACCCCGACGGCCCGACACCGCCACACATCGTTGAAAAACTGGTCACCGTTGCACAACGCGAAGACACCCACGGCTACTCGACGTCCAAGGGTATTCCGCGTCTGCGTCGGGCGATTTCCAACTGGTACAAGGATCGCTACGAGGTCGACATCGACCCGGAAACCGAAGCCATTGTCACCATCGGCTCCAAGGAGGGCCTGGCGCATTTGATGCTGGCCACCCTCGATCAGGGCGACACGGTCCTGGTGCCGAACCCAAGCTACCCGATTCACATCTACGGTGCCGTAATTGCAGGCGCCCAGGTGCGTTCGGTGCCGCTGATTCCGGGCGTGGACTTCTTCGCCGAGCTGGAAAGCGCCATTCGCGGTTCGATCCCGAAACCGAAAATGATGATCCTCGGTTTCCCCTCCAATCCCACCGCGCAGTGCGTGGAGCTGGACTTCTTCGAGCGCGTGATCGCCCTCGCCAAGCAGTACGACGTGTTGGTAGTGCACGATCTGGCCTACGCCGACATCGTCTATGACGGCTGGAAAGCCCCGTCGATCATGCAAGTACCCGGCGCCAAGGACATCGCGGTGGAGTTTTTCACTCTATCCAAGAGCTACAACATGGCGGGCTGGCGCATCGGCTTCATGGTCGGCAACGCCGAACTGGTCAATGCCCTGGCGCGGATCAAGAGCTACCACGACTACGGCACGTTCACCCCGCTGCAGGTCGCGGCCATTGCGGCGCTGGAAGGCGATCAACAGTGCGTCAAAGACATCGCCGAACAGTATCGCCAGCGTCGCAACGTGCTGGTCAAAGGCCTGCATGAACTGGGCTGGATGGTCGAAAACCCGAAAGCGTCGATGTACGTCTGGGCCAAGATTCCCGAGGCGTATGCGCATCTGGGCTCGCTGGAGTTCGCCAAGAAACTGCTGGCAGAGGCCAAGGTCTGCGTCTCGCCGGGCGTGGGTTTCGGGGAATATGGGGATGATCACGTGCGCTTCGCGCTGATCGAAAACCAGGACCGGATTCGTCAGGCCGTGCGCGGGATACGCGCGATGTTCCGGGCGGATGGGCTGGTCAGCAAAACCAACGCCTGACATCTAACACCTAACACCTAACACCTAACACCTAACACCTAACACCTAACACCTAACACCTAACACCTAACACCTAACACCTAACACCTAACACCTAACACTGTAGGAGCTGTCGAGTGAAACGAGGCTGCGATCTTTTGATCTTGATCTTGATCTGAAAAAACAAGATCAAAAGATCGCAGCCTCGTTTCACTCGACAGCTCCTACAGGGACAGGGACAGGGGCAGGGATTTCGATTCTTCACCCACAAAAAAACCGCATCGCTGCGGTTTTTTTGTGTTTGGCGTTTGTGTCAGACGAACATCGACAACAGCATGATAAAGCCCAGCGCCACGATGGACAGGATGGTTTCCATCGCCGTCCAGGTCTTGAAGGTTTCCGCAACGGTCATGTTGAAGTACTGCTTCACCAGCCAGAAACCCGCGTCGTTGACGTGAGACAGGATCAACGAACCGGCACCGGTCGCCAGTACCAGCAGCTCACGGTTCACACCCGGAATCATTCCCACTACCGGCACCACAATGCCCGCGCCCGTAATGGTCGCCACGGTCGCCGAACCGGTGGCCACGCGAATCACTGCTGCCACCAGCCAGGCCAGCAGGATCGGCGAGATCTGTGCGTTCACCGCCATATGCCCGATCACATCACCCACACCGCTGGTCACCAGCATCTGCTTGAAACCACCACCGGCACCGATGATCAGAATGATCGCGGCGGTCGGCGCAAGGCTCGCATCGAGCAATTTCAGAATGCGTTTGGAGTCGATGCCCTGACGGTGGCCGAAGGTGTACAGCGACAGCAGCAAGGCCAGCAACAGCGCCGAGATCGGGTGACCGACCAGGTCCATGAAGGTGCGCAAGAAATTGCCATCCGGCAACGCCACGTCAGCAAAGGTCTTGAGCAACATCAGGAACACCGGCAGCAACACGGTGACCAAGGTGATGCCGAAGCTCGGCAGCTCTGCCGCCTCAGGCTCGCGAGCCAGTTGATCCACCAGTTCCTGATTAGGATGGCCAGGGATGTATTTGGAAATGAATGTGCCGTAGATCGGGCCGGCGATGATGGCGGTTGGCAGCGCAACGATCAGGCCGTAGAGAATGGTTTTACCGATGTCGGCGCCGAACACGCCAATGGCCAGCAACGGCCCCGGGTGCGGCGGCACCAGACCGTGCACGGCGGACAGACCGGCCAGTAATGGGATGCCGATTTTGATGATCGACACGCCGGTACGACGGGCGACGATGAACACCAGCGGAATCAGCAGCACGAAACCGATTTCGAAGAACAGCGGAATGCCGACCAGGAAGGCGGCAAACATCATGGCCCACTGCACCTTGTCCTTGCCGAATGCACGAATCAGGGTCTGGGCAATTTGATCCGCCCCGCCGGACTCGGCCATCATTTTGCCGAGCATCGTCCCCAGCGCCAGGATGATCCCGACGAAACCAAGCACGCCACCGAAACCGTCCTGGAACGCTTTGATGATGGTGCCGATCGGCATGCCGGACGTCAGCCCGAGAAACGCGGCGGCAATAATCAGAGCAATGAATGGATGCAGCTTGAATTGGGTGATCAGGACGATAAGCCCGATCACCGTGACCACTGCATCGAGCAGCAGGAACGTCTCGTGGGACATGCCAAACATTAGGGGTGTCTCCTGGTTGTTGTTGTTATTAAAGCGGGTAATTCGCGCGCCAACAGGACAGCGCTATCTCTGCGAGCAAAACTCATACGGCGCGCTTCAAGCCATGTTCCAGCCACCAGTGGTGCGCCTGAACGGCCAATTCGTCGACGCTGTGGTTCGACGCATCGAGGGCCAGGGTCAGGGGCTCGCCCACAGGGGATTCGAGGGTCGCGAACTGGCTGGCGATCAAGGTCGATGGCATGAAGTGGCCAGGACGATGGGACACTCGGTCGGCGGCGACTTCAGGGGTCAGCTCAAGGAAAACGAAGCCCAGGCCCGGCAAGGCGCTGCGCAGCACTTCGCGGTAACTGTGTTTGAGGGCCGAGCAGGTCAGTACCGGACGCTGGCCTTGGGCATCGATACGGCGCAGTTCATCGCACAGGCTGAGGAGCCAGCCGGCACGGTCGTCGTCGTTCAGGGGGATACCCGCGCTCATTTTTTCGATATTGGCGGCAGGGTGGAAAGTGTCGCCTTCAATGGCCGTTGCGCCGCTGAGTTGGCACAAGGCCTCGCTGACGCACGTCTTGCCGCAACCGGCAACGCCCATGATGACCAGGGCGGTGATGGGATGATTCATGTAACACCTCAGCGCGCAGACAGCGCTACCTTTGCCAGTTATGACACTAGACCAAAAGTAGAAGTTGCCGACGCCTTCTTGTCATTTTTGTGGGTTGCAGCATGTTCGTTCCCAACGCCAAAAAGCGAGGTTCAGGCAAACCCCGCTCACGCATTTGCAGCTGCATCGAGACAGCGCTACCTTAGTGCCTCGAATTTTGTTTGGCAAGCCGTCCGATGATCTCCCCTAAAAACGATAAAAATACGCGCACCACTGGCCGCCCTACCCTCAACGAAGTAGCACGCCTGGCCGGTGTCAGCCCGA
Organism: Pseudomonas sp. ASL7; assembly: GCF_056680375.1. Taxonomy (NCBI): domain Bacteria; kingdom Pseudomonadati; phylum Pseudomonadota; class Gammaproteobacteria; order Pseudomonadales; family Pseudomonadaceae; genus Pseudomonas; species Pseudomonas sp. ASL7. The sequence continues at coordinate 3,413,471 of NZ_CM155279.1, forward strand.
TCACCGCCTCCCGCGCCTTGCGCGGCGTCAGCACCGTGGCCACCGAACTGGTGGAAAAAGTCCAGAAAGCCGCCCTCGAACTCAACTATGTGGTCAACCCCGCCGCCCGTGCGCTAGCCTCGGCGCAGAGCCATTCGGTGGTGGTGCTGGTGCCTTCGCTATCCAACCTGTTGTTCATCGACACGCTGGAAGCCATTCACCAGGTGTTGCGCCCCAAGGGTTTCGAAGTGCTGATCGGCAACTTCCACTACTCGCGCGATGAAGAAGAAAACCTGCTGCGCAACTACATGGCCTATCAGCCCCGTGGCTTGCTACTGACCGGGTTTGATCGCACCGAAAGTTCGCGACGGATGATCGAGGCAAGCAACATTCCTTGCGTGTACATGATGGAACTGGACAGTGCGGCAGGCCTCAATTGTGTGGGTTTCTCACAGCTCGCGGCCGGTGAAACAGCGGCGGAGCATTTACTGTCGCGCGGTCGCAAGCGTCTGGCCTATATCGGCGCGCAACTGGATCAACGCACGTTGCTGCGGGGCGAAGGTTTTCGCAAAGCCCTGCAAAAGGCCGGTTTGTATGACCCGGATCTGGAAGTGCTGACACCGCGCGCTTCCTCCGTCGGTTTGGGCGGCGAATTATTTCTGCAGCTGATCGCCAGTCATCCGGATGTCGATGCGATCTTCTTCGGTAACGACGACCTGGCGCAGGGCGCGCTGCTTGAGGCGATGCGCTGCGGGATCAAGATCCCGGAACAAGTGGCGATCCTTGGCTTCAACGACCTGCCGGCCTCCGCCCACATGGTCCCGCGCCTGAGCAGCATCAGCACCCCACGCGAGGCAATTGGCCGCCGTGCGGCCGAGCAAATGCTGACCTTGATGGCGGGCAACACCGTGGCGAAACCGGTGCAGGACATGGGGTTTGAGTTGAAGGTGCGCGAGAGCACCTGATGTGGCGAGAGGGGGGGGCGAAACACGCTCTTTGTAGCAGCTGGCGAAGCCTGCGTCCGGCTGTGTGTCGGAGCGAGCTTGCTCGCGATGGTCGTTCAGCCACAGAAAATGTGTCGGATGTTCCAACTTCGCGAGCAAGCTCGCTCCTACACACAGTCGAACGCAGGCTTCGCCAGCTGCTACAGGTCACGTTACGGTTTGCACTCTCACCACAGACTCAGCGTTTAGTCCTGCGGATCCAGGTTATCCAGCACCCGGTTTACCGCCAGCTCGGCCAGCATGATGATTTGTGAAATCGCCAGTGCCGTATTGCGATGAGGACCTTCCAGAAAGGTTGCAAGTCATTGGTCATGACACTCGCCGAGGCTAACGATTCGCAGGCGTGCGCCAGCAGCGTTTCGTTATTGATATCAGGTGAGATGAAGAACATTGGGCTGGGTGTGCGCGGGGGGTTGGGCGTGGGTTTGAACATGGTGATGCTCCTAGAGTGATGGAGCTGCCACAGTTCGCTGCTAGACGAAAACAAGGTGGCAGCGGTGCGCGGGAAACCTGCTGAAACTGCTTTCCTTCAGACCCTTCCTACACAGCAGTACGACTCCAAACGCCACGTCGTGGGTTTTCAACTAATCTTGATGGTGTTCCTCATCCCGCAGATGAACACCAGCCTGGTGCAAGCCTTCCTGCTGGACTTGGCACCCCTCCTGAAATCACTGTTAGAGTCCTGAAGCGTCGAATCGCTGAAGGAGTAGCCAAATGGAACACGCACTAAAAATTCTGGGTAAAGCTTCGTCCATCAACGTCCGAAAAGTCCTGTGGACTTGCGAGGAATTGGGCGCTTCCTATGAGCGCGAGGATTGGGGCAGCGGTTTCACCTCGACTCACATTCCGGAGTTTCTGAGGCTCAACCCCAACGCGCAGGTACCGGTGATCATCGACGAAGCCGGTGTGCTGTGGGAATCCAACACCATCTGCCGCTACCTGGCCGGCAAACACCAAAACACCGAATTGTTGCCGCACGAACCGGCGGCGCGTGCGCGGGTGGAACAGTGGATGGATTGGCAAGCCACCGAACTCAACCCTTCCTGGAGCTATGCATTTACGGCGCTGGTGCGCAAAGACCCGGAATTCCAGGATGCGCATCGCATTGCGGTCGGCATCCGCGGCTGGAACCAGAAAATGGCCATCCTCGAGCATCAACTCGCAGCCACCAAAGCCTATGTCACCGGGCCACACTTCACGCTGGCCGACATTGTCATCGGGCTCTCCGTCAACCGTTGGCTGATGACTCCCATGGAACGACCCGACTACTCGGCCATCGATGAATATTTCCAACGGTTGGCCCAACGCCCGGGTTTCCTGAAACACGGCTGTAACGGCCTGCCTTGAGCGGCACCGCGCTACAAAACAACAAAATTTGAACGCTCATTGCAATAACCTGGCGAATCTCGAGGCAAACGCGCCGAGATTCGCACGCATTGATTTCCGATAGCAGGCTAAGCTTCCTCTTCAACAAGAATTGGATCCGCTCATGCCTGCCCTGTCCCCCATCACCGCTCAAACCGATGGCATCGACCCTGTTCGTGCCGCGCAGATCTCCGCCCGCATTGACCGACTTCCCGCTGTTTCAACTATTTGGCGGTTGGTGGCACTGCTGTCGATCGGTGGTTTTTTCGAGCTCTATGACCTGTTCCAGACCGCCTACATCAGCCCGGGCCTGATCCGCGACGGCATCTTCGCCACCGGTAGCCAAGGCGTGTTCGGCTTCTCCGACCAGGCTGCCTTCGCCTCGGCAACGTTTCTTGGGTTGTTCCTCGGCGCGAGTGTCTTGAGCCCGCTGGCTGATCGTTTCGGCCGGCGCGCGATCTTCACGTTTGCGCTGGTGTGGTACACGATCGCGACCGTGGCGATGGGCGTTCAGAGTTCAGCGCTGGGCATCATCTGCATGCGTTTTCTGGTGGGCATCGGGTTGGGCATCGAACTGGTGACCATCGACGCCTACCTCTCGGAACTGGTGCCCAAACGCATGCGCAGTTCGGCGTTTGCCTTTGCGTTTTTTGTGCAGTTTTTGTCCGTGCCGGCGGTGGCGCTGATGTCGTGGTGGCTGGTGCCGCAAGCGCCGTTCGGGGTGTCCGGTTGGCGCTGGGTGGTGTTGGCTAGCGCGGTGTTTGCGTTGTTCATTTGGTGGTTGCGCAAGCGATTGCCGGAGTCACCGCGCTGGCTGGCCCAGCATGGACGGTTTGAGGAGGCCAGCAAGATTCTCGATGGCATTGAAGCCCGCTGCGTGAAGGATCAGGGCAAGCCGCTGGATCAACCGGAACTGGCAGCGGTGGATATTCAGGGCACGGGCCGTTTCGCCGATATCTGGCAGCCGCCCTATCGTCGTCGGGCCTTGATGCTGATTGTGTTTCACGTGTTCCAGGCCATCGGTTTCTTTGGTTTCGGCAACTGGCTGCCGGCGCTGCTCTCTGGCCAGGGCGTGAGCGTGACTCATAGCCTGATGTACGCGTTCATCATCACCCTCGCCTACCCGCTCGGGCCGCTGCTGTTCGTGAAGTTCGCCAACCGCTTCGAGAACAAATGGCAAATTGTCGGCTCGGCATTGGGCGCCATGACTTTCGGCACACTGTTCGCGTTACAGACCAGCGCGTTCGGCCTGATCTTCTGCGGGGTGATGATCACCTTCTGCAATGCCTGGCTGAGCTTCAGCTATCACTCCTACCAAAGTGAATTGTTCCCCACCAACATCCGTGCACGGGCGGTGGGGTTCTGCTATTCCTTCAGCCGATTATCGACGGTGTTCAGCAGTTTGCTGATCGGGATTTTTCTCGAACACTTTGGTACGCCGGGAGTGTTGGCGTTTATTGTCAGCAGCATGCTGATCGTGATGTTGACCATCGGTGGGTTCGGTCCACGCACCCGCAACCTGGCGCTGGAAAATATTGCGCACCGTTGACGACAGTGCGGTCGACCACTGCCGCCAAGCGGCAAGCGTTGACCGCCTGCATCGTCACTCCCCGTTTGCGCCCTTTGAAAACATTGGGCGATAGCGACGGCACGGTAATTGCTCTTGCAGTGCGGACAGCAATTACCTACAGGTCTATTCATCATGTTGGTCAATGCAAAACAAACACCCGTCGTTCAGCCACCGCAAACTACAGCCACGGACCCAACCACGGCTGCGGCTGCGGCCAATGCGTTTTACAGCAGCTTGATCCAGAGCGCGCAAAACAATGCGGTTGTGCAAACGGTGCAGGACAGCGCCAACGTCCAGGCCTCCGACCTGACGTCCGCCACCCAGCAAGCCACCGCGGCCAACACCATCAGCGACAACGTCAATGAGGCATTCGCAAAAACCCGCGTGGCGCTGCAAGCGGCAGGGACCTCTAATGTGCCAACGTCCGGCGATAGCACGGCCATGACCGACTTCAAGGACTACATGAGCCAATCGCCCGAGCAGAGCTTGCACGACAGCATTCTCAACGAATTGGGGCTGACGGAAGCCGATGTGAAAGCGATGCCGGCGGCACAACAGCAGGCCATCGGCAAAGAGATGGCCCAGCGCATGGAAGACAAGTTGAAGCTGGCGAACACCGGGAACGCTGACAGCAGCAGCGGCAGCAGCGGCCAGGTTGTGGACAAGTTCCTCGCCTCGCTTTAACCACGCCCTGTAGGAGCGAGCTCGCTCGCGATGAACGTTAACGATAACGCGTTCTTCCTGAATAAACGCGTTGCTGTCACGTCCTTCGCGAGCGAGCTCGCTCCTACAGTGAATGCGTCCAGCATGAATCAGTTCTAAACATTCAAGCGAGGACGGTAGAACAGGCGCTGAAGAACTTACAAACTCGTTGTCACTTTGCTGGCCACCTCACCCGGCACCCAGCCCTTCCATACCTGCGGCTGATCACGCAAAAACGCTTCGGCCACCTGACGCGGCGGCTGGCGCTTTTCGCTCATTTGCGCAAGGGTCTGGTTCAGCAGATCGATCGGCAAATCAACTTTTTCGAAGAACGCCACCAGGTCCGGATACCGGGTTTTGAACGGCGCCGAAACACCGATGGCCAGGCTGGCCGGCATCGAGCGGGTGCCTTTGGGATGGGGGTTGCTGGCGTCGGCCAGGGTTTTCCAGGCGTCGGCGTCGAAAGCCGGCTCTTCGAGCTTGACCAGTTTGAAGCGACCTAACAGCGGGGTCGGCGACCAGTAGTAAAACAGCACCGGTTTGCCACGACGGATCGATGAAGCGACTTCTGCATCCAGCGCCGCGCCGGAGCCCGTGCGGAAGTTGACGTAGCTGGCGGTCAGGTCATAAGCCTTGAGTTTCTGGCTGTTGACGATCTCCGAGGTCCAGCCGGTCGGGCTGTTGAGGAAGCGTCCGCGGCTCGGGTCTTCCGGGTCGCGGAACACGTCCTTGTAGCGCGCCAGGTCGGCGACGGATTTGAGGTCCGGGGCCAAGGGTTTGATGCCACGTTCCGGGTCGCCCTTGATCACGTATTCCGGCACCCACCAGCCTTCGGTTGCCCCTTTGACGGTATCGCCCAAGCCAAACACCTTGCCTTCCGAGGCGGCTTTGACCCAGGCCGGGCTGCGACCGGCCCACTCTTCTCCGATCACTTGAATGTCGTTCTTGGCCAGCGCCGCTTCGAGGCTGACGGTGCTGCCTGGCAGCGTATCGGTCGGGTAGCCGTAACCTTTCTCGACGATCAATCGCAGAATCTCAGTGATGAGGCTACCGCTTTCCCAAGTGATGTCGCCGAAGTGGATGGGGGCGGTTTTTTCCGCTGCTGGGACGTGGGCAGCCACAAGGCTCAGGGCCAGCAGCGAACTGCCGAGCAGGGTTTTGATCGATCTCATGCAGACCTCCGGGTCAGGCGATTCAAGGATTCATTGGCACTGTGCTGGGCGCACAACGTCTGGGAACGGGTCATGTAGACGCTCACCGAGCGTTGGGAAATGCCCAGTTCGGCGGCAATCTGCGGGTAGGTCAGGCCATCGATTCGCGACAGCAGGAAAGTAGCCCTGACTTTTCCAGGCAAGCGTTCAAGCGTGCGGTGGAGGCCATGCAGGGCCTGGCTCACTTGCGCCAGTTCCTCGGGCGACTTCGCTTGCTGCGTGTCGACGTGTTGCAACTGATCGAGGTGTCGGCGCTCCAGATCGCGGCGGCGCCAGAGCTGATAAATCAACCGCTGGGCGATGGTGGTGAGCAAGGCGCGCGGATCGCGGATAGGCGTCAGTCCCGGCGATTCGAGCAGTTGCATGAAGGCTTCGGCGGCGATGTCTTCAACGCTGCTACTGGCCCCCAGATAGCGGTGCAACCGAGCGCACAGCCAGGGGTAATGGGCGCGGAACAATCCACCCACGTCGTTGCGATGGGATAGGTCGGTGCCGGACATAGAGGCTCCAAGGGTGAGGGGTCGCTGAATGTCCGGTCGTCCGGTGATGCGATCCTAGCAAGGAGCCTTATTCTTTAATAATACTTAAAACGAATTTTTATATTCCACTAAGCTATTTAAGTTGCGCCTGATCGATTGCTTTCGCGAGCAGGCTCGCTCCCACAGGGTTCACAGATGTCCTGTGGGAGCGAGCCTGCTCGCGAAGAAGATCTGTCGAGAAAAAACCTCACCGCAACCGCCCGTACCCCAATGCCTCAGCTTCCTGCTGATAGTCGAGAACGATTTGATAGTCACTCTCGCTGGCCGGCAAAACCTCGTGCAAACCGAGGATTTCAGCGACATCGGGCAATTCCCGCAAAGTCTCGTTCATCACTTGCCGTAGCGCCCCAACGTGTTCATCTGTAACCGTCGCGGCGGTGATGTAGGGCAAGGTCGGACTGAACGCGCTTCGAGCAACGATGCGCAGGCCCGCCACCTCTTCTTTGGCGTGCTGTGCCAGGTAAGCGAAGGTCACGCTGTCGATGGCCGCCAGGTCCGCAAGCGCTTCGCGTAACCAGCGCAGGCTTTCGCGGTGGCTGCCGCTGATACCGACGCTGGAAAAGAACTGTCCGTGGTGATGCAGCGGCGCCAGACGATGACGCAGCAGGTTCATGCCGCTGTTGGAATCTTCGCCATTGATCACACAGCGACTGTCGCGAAACGCCGCCAAGGCCCGTCGTGGATCATCGGCGCGGCTCAGCAGCAGGCTGCAATGACTGCCGCCGTTGCTGTCAGGGAGCTCGTAGCGCGGACGGCCGACAACCCGGACCTGGCCGCGCAACGTTGTCATCAGCGGATAGCCGCAGGTTTGGGTCAGCAGCAAGTGCGGGGACAGCCACAGGTCCATCAATGAGAGGTCTTCGGCGTTACGACGGGGCGCACCCAGTCGCTGCAGAATCCGCGCCAGCCAACGCTCGTTCGCCTGACGGATGGGTTCTGGCGCGACATACATCAGTAATTCAGCAAAGTGTTGTGTCATCAAAAAATACCCCAAACAACGAAACTCCCTTTGTAGGAGCGAGCTTGCTCGCGATGGTGTGTCAGTCGACACCAATGTATCTGGTACACCATCGCGAGCAAGCTCGCTCCCACAGGGGTTAGGCGTTGATCATAAAAATTCAGTGAAACGGATGTTGTGGACTGTCGATGGCCTTCACACCATGCTGACGCCACAACTGGCCATATCCCTGCACCAGGAACCCGCCACTGCGCGCCAGCCATTGCTCGCGACGGGCGCGGTAGGCCCGGGGCAGGTCGTACCAGGGCAACCCCGGCAAATCATGATGCACCAGATGAAAATTGAGGTTCAGGAACAACCAGCGCCACGGCCAGGCCGCTTCGTTGATGACCGTCCGTTGCTCGGGCTGCACATGGGGACGGTGTTCATAGTAAGAGCGAATCATGGCAATCGAGAGTGCCGGCACACTGATCAGCAACAGGTAATGCCAGACCGGCAGCACGCTGTAGCGCGCGATGAACAGCAGCATCACCAGCGTCAGCGCGCCGTGGCTCAGCCACATCAGCCAGGCTTGGCGCGACCCCGCTTTCAGTCGGTTAAGCTCTTCCCGAGCCAACCCCAGCAGCGCCAGTGGCGCACCAAGAATGAAGCGACCGAGCACAGTTTTGTTCAGCCAGTACAGGCCTTGTTCGAACAGTGAACTGCCCTGCCATTGCGCGGCGCTCAGGTAACGGCTTTCCGGATCGATACCGGGGAGAGTCAGGTTTTCATCGCGGTGATGCAGCAAATGGCTGTCGCGATACAGGGTATAGGGATACCACACAGCGAACGGCGCGTAGCCGAGGATTTTGTTCAGTGTTTGCCAGCGAGTCGGATGGCCATGCAGCAATTCGTGCTGCACCGACAACCAAAGCGCTACCACTGGAATCAACAGCAAAGTGCTCCACCACTGGCCCAACCGGTCGCTGGCCAGCACGAGGCTGAACCAGCTGACGTATACGCCAATCAACAGCAACCAGGTCGGCCACTCGGTGCGGGCGGTCAGGCGTTGGCGCAGGATTTCGATTTCTTCTTGGTGGGCATTATCGAAGTAATGGGGCATGGCGTTGCTCAGATCGGGGACCAATCCCCTTCTGTGCAATGGCGCAGGGAAATCTTGCAGATTATTTGATGACGTCAACGTCCCCCGTAGGAGCGAGCTTGCTCGCGAAGAACTTGAAAGCAACGCGTTTATTCAGGAAGAACGCGTTATCGTTGACGTCCTTCGCGAGCAAGCTCGCTCCTACAGAGGCCGGTGTGGTTTATCTCTTAGTGACCGAACACATCCACCTTCTTGGCTTTCTTGTCCGCGCGCTTTTCATCGGCGGTTTTCGCCGGTTTTTTCTTCGCTGCTTTCTTTGAATCCATGCCTTTGGCCATGATACTTACTCCACTCATACGGGATGTGAGATCAGGTATACACCTATCCCCGCGCGCGTGTTCTTTTATAATCGCCCACTTTGCACACCGACAGCCCACCACCATGCCCAACACCCAGTACACCTTGCTCGACGAGCCTTTGTGGCCCTTGATGAACAAGTTTTATCGCGCCCACCAGTCATCGATGAAAGCGGTCCGTGACGCGCAATTGTGGGTCGCGCGACGCGATGAAATCATTGGTGCGCTGTGTTTGCGACCGGTCTCAGGCGGCCACTGGCTGACCGGTTTGTTCGTCGACCCGGCCTGTCGTGAACAAGGGATCGCGGCGGCGTTGGTTGCGCAAGCGGTGAAAGGTCTCGAACACCCGGTCTGGCTGTTCTGTCATCCGGACTTGCGTGGCTTTTACGAACGCCGCGGGTTTTCCTTCGATCCGCAAATGCCTTACGCCATGGTCGAACGGCTGACCCGTTATGCACGCAGCAAACCGATGATCGCCATGGGCCTGGAACCGGCCCTGGCCCATTGAAATACGGATATCACCTTTGGGAGCGAGCCGGCTCCGGGCGGCGTTCCGACGAAGGCGGAGTGTCAGTCACTGAAAATAGTGAATGTAGAGGCCCCTTCGCGAGCAGGCTCGCTCCCACATTGGATTTGTGTGGTTTCAATCGTCTGCGTTGGGATCCAGATCCGGAAACATGACGTCGGTAAACCCGAATTTGCTGAAGTCGATAATCCGCGACGGATACAACCGTCCGATCAGGTGATCGCATTCATGCTGCACCACACGCGCATGAAACCCCGAGGCGACGCGCACGATCGGCAAGCCTTTCGGATCAAAACCTTCGTAGCGAATCTGCTGATAACGCTCCACCGCGCCCCGCAGGCCGGGCACCGACAAACACCCTTCAAACCCCTCTTCCAGCACTGGACTCAACGGTGTGATCAACGGGTTGATCAGTATCGTCTGCGGCACCGCTTCAGCGTCCGGATAGCGCTCGCTGTGCTCGAAACCGAAGATCACCAGTTGCAGATCGACGCCGATCTGCGGCGCGGCCAGGCCCACCCCACCGACGCTTTCCATGGTCTGGAACATGTCATCGATCAGCTGCCACAACTCAGGGCTGTCGAACATCTCGGCAGGAACTGGCGGAGCAATACGCAGCAGGCGCTCATCGCCCATTTTCAAAATTTCACGGATCATGGTCAGGCTTCGTCAGTGTTCGGTTTGAGCGAATGATCCCGGCCCAACCCCGAAACATGGTTTTTGTCTTCGTGATGGTGCTTGCCGGGGACTTTTTCGCCAGGGTCCTTGCCTTCGGTCGACATGTGCTCGATCACCGCATTCATCTCCGCACCGAGCAACAGCACCGCCGCGGAAATATAGAAGTACAGCAACAGCACGATGATCGCACCGATACTGCCATACATGGCGTTGTAGTTGGCGAAGGTCTTGACGTAAAACGCGAAGCCCAGGGACGCAATGATCCATACCACCACGGCCAGCACAGAGCCGGGGGTGATGAAGCGAAACTCTTGTTTGACGTCAGGCATGACGTAATAAATCAGTGCCACCGCGACCATCATCAGGATCACGATCACCGGCCAGCGCGCAATGGTCCAGACCGTGACAATGAAATCCTCCAGACCGACCTGAGAGGCGATCCAGCCCATTACTTGCGGCCCGAGCACCATCAGCGCCGCGGCGATGAGCAACATGCCGGCGATGCCCACGGTATAGAAAACCGACAGCGGAAAACGCTTCCATAACGGACGGCCTTCGACCACGTCATACGCCGCGTTCATCGCGTTCATCATCAGCCGCACACCGGCGGAAGCCGTGTACAGCGCGATGACAATACCGACCGACAGCAAGCCACCCTTGGATTGCTGGAGCTGGTCGATCACCGGGTTTACCTGTTCCAGTGCCTGTGGCGGCAGGACCAGTTCCGATTGCAGGCGCAACCAGGAGAAGAAGTCCGGCAGGTGCAGGAAACCAACCAGGGCGATGAGGAACAGAATGAAAGGAAACAGCGAGAACAGCATCTGATAGGCCAGCGCCGAGGCATAGGTCGACATCTCGTCGGCAATGAACTCGGTCACCGTGCGCACCATCACACGGTGGATGGGCAGACCTTTCATGTCCGGGAAAATCATTAGCGTCTCCTTTCGCCGCAAAGGGTTGAAGTCGTAGCGACTCAGGGGCCGTTTTCTACATCAAAGTAGCCTACTTGGCGAATATGAAACAATTTCCTTGTTCAAGTTCAGGCTGACACAAAAACGGCCATCCGCGGATGGCCGTTTCTGATCCGCGTCAAAGGCGGAATCACGCCTTGTCGACACCTTTTTTGATCGCGTCTTTGGCCTTGCCAATGGCCTCTTGTACTTCACCTTTTTTTTCCTGCACTTTACCTTCGGCCTGCAGCCGGGTGTTGTCAGTTGCCTTGCCGACGCCCTGCTTGACGTTGCCGACGGCTTCGTTAGCCATGCCTTTTACTTTATCGCCAGTGCTGCTCATGGTGTTTCTCCTGTGAACAATTCAACGGGGAAAGTAGTTACACAACGATTGACCGGAGGCGTTTGCAGGGAGTTTCATTTATTTTTGGCCGCACATTTCATCGATCGAAGCAGGTTAGGCTTTATGTTTGCAGGCTAACCCCCGAGAATGCGCAACGTATTCAGGCCTTGGCGCTGAAGATCCAATCCCGTAGGAATGTTATGAAACTCGATAAAAAGCAGGCCATTGCCCGCAGAAACCAGGAACTCGGCGGTGCTGTGCTTGGCGTCAACAACTGCCATTTCACCGAATTGAACCGCAACCGTAACATCTGGTGGTTCGATATTCCGGTGGCTCGCCTGGCCATTGGTCAGTACGAATGGGTTCACCTGCTGATGCACACGCCGGATACCGACGAACTGCTGCACCTGAAAGTGCCGACGGTGTTCCTGCGCGAGAAGCTCGAAGGCCTGGTGGTGCGCAATGAAGGCAAGCGCAAAGCCGCCTTGAGCCTGGAGTTGAGCGCGGATAAAGATTCGTACTTGCAGGACATGCGTCCGGCGGGCACCAACGTCAATTTCGCGCAGTTCCGGTTGTAAGCCAAAAGCCAAAGCTTCGCGAGCAGGCTCGCTCCCACAAGTGACCGCATTTTCCCTGAAGAAACGCGGTCAAAAATGTGGGAGCGAGCCTGCTCGCGATAGCGGCCTGGCGGACAATGAAAATCTCTCAGATCAAAAAAAGCCCCGCATCTGCGGGGCTTTTTGTGGGTTACGCGCCGACCTTCTTGGCGGCGATTTTCTTCAACTCTTCGTCACGCAATTCACGACGCAGGATCTTGCCGACGTTAGTGGTCGGCAACGCATCGCGGAACTCCACGGCGCGTGGAACCTTGTAGCCGGTGACGTTGGCACGCATGTGCTCCATCACCTGTTCCTTGGTCAATGTCACGCCCGGTTTGGCGACGATGAAGATCTTGATCGCCTCGCCCGACTTCTCGTCCGGTATGCCGATAGCGGCGCATTGCAGCACGCCCGGCAGGGTCGCCAGTACATCTTCCAGTTCGTTCGGGTACACGTTGAAACCGGAGACCAGAATCATGTCTTTCTTGCGATCGACGATGCGCATGTAGCCGTCCGGCTGGATCAGCGCGATGTCACCGGTCTTCAACCAGCCTTCGCTGTCGAGGATTTCATCGGTGGCTTCCTGGCGCTGCCAGTAGCCCTTCATCACTTGCGGACCTTTCACACACAGCTCGCCAATTTCGCCCATCGGCTGTTCAACACCGGCATCGTCGATGACTTTGCACTGGGTCGATGGCACCGGGATACCGATAGTACCGATTTGAATATTCTGGATCGGGTTCACGGTAGCCACCGGGCTGGTTTCGGTCATGCCGTAACCTTCGCAAATCGCGCAACCGGTGACCGCTTTCCAGCGCTCCGCCGCCGCCAGTTGCAGGGCCATGCCGCCGGACAGGGTGATTTTCAGCGCCGAGAAATCCAGCTTGCGGAAACCTTCGTTGTTGCACAGGGCCACGAACAAGGTATTGAGACCGACGAAACCGCTGAACTTCCACTTCGACAGTTCCTTGACCATGGCCGGCAGGTCGCGCGGGTTGCTGATCAGGATGTTGTGGTTGCCGATCAGCATCATCGCCATGCAATGAAAGGTGAAGGCATAGATGTGGTAAAGCGGCAGCGGTGTGATCAGGATCTCGCAACCTTCATTGAGGTTGGAACCCATCAGTGCCTTGCACTGCAACATGTTCGCCACGAGGTTGCGGTGGGTCAGCATCGCGCCTTTGGCCACGCCGGTGGTGCCACCGGTGTATTGCAGCACCGCGACATCGCTGCTGGTCGGGTTGGCTTCAGCGACGGGCTGGCCGTGACCTTTGCTCAACACCTCGTTGAACTTGATGGCTTTAGGCAAGTGATACGCGGGGACCATCTTCTTCACGTACTTGATGACGCTATTAACCAGCAGTCGCTTGAGCGGCGACAGCAGGTCGGCCACTTCGGTGACAATGACGTGCTTGACCCCGGTTTTCGGCACGACAATCTCGGCCAGGTGCGCCATGTTGGCCAGGCAGACCAGGGCTTTGGCACCGGAGTCGTTGAATTGGTGTTCCATTTCCCGCGCGGTGTACAGCGGGTTGGTGTTGACCACGATCAGACCGGCGCGGATGGCACCGAAAACGGCGACCGGGTACTGCAAGACGTTAGGCAATTGCACGGCGATTCGATCGCCCGGCTGCAAGTCGGTATGCTGTTGCAAGTAAGCGGCAAAAGCGCCGGACAATTCGTACAGCTCACCGTAGGTAAGCGTCTTGCCCAGGTTGCTGAATGCCGGCTTGTCGGCGAAGCGTTGGCATGACTGCTTCAACACTGCCTGAATATTCGGATACTCGTCCGGATTGATGTCGGCAGCAATCCCGGCAGGGTACTTATCCTTCCAAAAGTCTTCGATCATGGAAGCCCACTCCTCAGCAACGCGAATTCAATACCGCATTTGATGCGATTATTATTGGTGTTTGATTATTGGTGAGTCTGGCTTTTATATAAGGCCGAGAAGTCACAAGCGGGCCGAGAGTAGCAGCTTTGCCTAGGGTCGACTAGAGCCAAAATCGGCCTCAATGGTCACATTTTCGACCAACAAATACTTAATAGTCAGTTTTAGAGCAAAAATTCTATAAACCCTTGGAAGCCTCTGAAATCGGGGCTTCCATCCTCTGAAAAGCATCGCGGGCAAGCCCGCTCCCACAGGTTCCGCGTCGTTCACTACTTTGAGAACAACACTGGACCTGTGGGAGCGTGGCTTGCCCGCGATCCGCGCGAAGCGCGGCCATTCAACGATCAAGCGATATCACGCAACTCCCGACGCAGAATCTTGCCCACCGGCGTCATTGGCAACGACTCACGCAACACGATGTGCTTGGGCACTTTGTACGCCGTGAAGTTTTCCTTGCAGTAGGCCTTCAGCTCTTCAAGGCTGACACCCGATTCGCGGGCCACCACGAACAACTTCACCGCTTCCCCCGAGCGCTCGTCCGGCACGCCGATCACCGCGCAGTTGGCGACTTTCGGGTGAGCCATCACTACGTCTTCGATCTCGTTCGGGTACACGTTGAAACCCGAGACGATGATCATGTCCTTCTTGCGGTCGACGATGCGTACAAAACCGTCCGGGTCGATCACTGCAATGTCGCCGGACTTGAACCAGCCCTCGGCATCCAGCACTTCGGCGGTCGCCTCGGGTTTCTGCCAGTAGCCTTTCATCACCTGCGGGCCCTTGATGCACAGTTCGCCGCGCTCGCCCAACGGTTGCTCGACGCCCTCATCGTTGATGACTTTGAGTGTAGTGCCCGGCACCGGCAAGCCAACCGTGCCGATCCGCGATTGATCGCCATAAGGGTTGGTGCAGGCCACCGGTGAGGTTTCGGTCAGGCCGTAACCTTCGGTGATGCGGCAACCCGTGAGTTCTTCCCAACGCTCGGCAGTGGCCTTGACCAGTGCGGTGCCGCCAGAATTGGTGAGTTTGAGACTGGAGAAGTCCAGGGTCTTGAAATCCGGATGGTCCATCAGCGCGACGAACAGCGTGTTGAGCCCCAGCAACGCCGAGAACCGCCAGTTTTTCAGTTCCTTGATGAAGCCCCCAATGTCCCGCGGATTGGTGATCAGCACATTGTGGTTGCCGGTCACCATCATGCACATGCAGTTCGCCGTGAAGGCATAGATGTGGTACAGCGGCAGCGGCGCGATCATCACCTCCTGCCCTTCGCGCAGCAGCGGCTGCCCGTCGCGGCCGAACTGGCCGAGACAAGCCCGAGCCTGCTGCATGTTCGCCACCAGATTGCCGTGGGTCAGCATCGCGCCCTTGGCCAGGCCGGTGGTGCCCCCGGTGTATTGCAACACGGCGATGTCGTCGAGGCTGATTTTCAGCGGCTTGATGCCCAGACCCCGGCCCAAACGCAGCGCGCTCTTGAAAGAGATGGCCTGCGGCAAGGAATACGCCGGAACCATTTTCTTGACCTTGCTCACCATGGTATTGACCAGCCAGCCCTTGGCGCTGGGCATCAGATCGCCCATTTTCGCTTCGATCAGGTACTGGATGTCGGTGTCGGCCAGCACTTCCTGGACCTTCTGGCCGAACATATTCAGGTAAACCAATGCCCGGGCGCCGGAATCCTTGAACTGATGACGCATCTCCCGCGCGGTGTACAGCGGGTTGGTGTTGACCACGATCAATCCGGCGCGCAAGGCACCGAACACGGCAATCGGATAATGCAGGACATTGGGCATCTGCACCGCAATGCGATCCCCCGGCACCAGGTCGGTGTGGGCTTGCAGGTAACCGGCAAATGCCGCGCTGTAGCGTTCCAGCTCGGCGTAGGTCAGGGTGACGCCCATGTTGCTGAAGGCCGGACGGTCAGCAAATTTCTTGCAGGAACGCTCGAACACTTCAATGACCGACTTATAGGCCTCTTGGTCAATGTCCAGGGGCACGCCGGCCGGGCGTTTGTCATTCCAGAAATCAGGTTGCATTGTTCTTGTCCTCGTTACCTGAACCTATCCGGGGGCCGCTTTTCTGTCGCTTCTCTCTCATTCCTCAAAAGCAGAAAGCGAATAGCGGGGCTTCACGGACACTAACAGCTATGACGAATCAGGCAAATATGCCAATAGGCGTCATTGATCGTGTGAATCTTCCTGCCGTGGCGTGGCCTGATCAGACGGCACGCGTGGGATGCGCTATACAATGCAACGACGCCCATGCCACCTGTAGCCCTATGCAAAAGGAATCGCCATGATCCACGACACCTTCTGGCTGACCGCGAGTGACCGCAGCCGCCTGTTCGTCAACCAGTGGCTACCTGCTGGCCCGCTCAAGGCCGTCATCCTGCTGGCCCATGGCATGGCCGAACACAGTGGTCGCTACGCTCGTCTGGCCGAAAAACTCTGCGAACAGGACTATGGCGTTTACGCACTGGACCTGCGTGGACATGGCAAAACTGCCGAAAAAGGGACGCTGGGTCATTTCGCCGACGATGACGGTTGGTGCAAGGTCGTCGGTGACCTGGCGAGCCTGAATCAGCACATCGGCCAACAGCATCCCGGCGTGCCGATCGTCCTGCTCGGCCACAGCATGGGCAGCTACATCGCTCAGGCCTATCTGCTGCATCACAGCGCCAGCCTGCACGGTGCCATTCTCAGCGGTTCGAACTTTCAACCCATTGCGCTTTATCGCGCGGCGCGGCAAATCGCCCGTCTCGAAAAGCTGCGCCAGGGCCCCAAAGGTCGTAGCGCCTTGATCGAATGGTTGTCGTTCGGCTCGTTCAACAAGTCATTCAAACCCGTGCGGACCCAATTCGACTGGCTCAGTCGTGATCCGGAAGAGGTCGATCTGTACGCCAATGACCCACTTTGCGGCTTTCGCTGCACCAATCAGCTATGGATCGATTTGCTTGGCGGGTTGCAGCAAATCAGCAAAGCGTCCAATCTCGCCCAGATCGATCCGGGCCTGCCGCTATTGGTAATAGGTGGCGAATGTGATCCAGTGAGTGAAGGCAAACGTCTGAAAGATCTGGCCCACGCGCTGCGCGAGGCTGGTAGCCGCCATCTGCAACTGACCATTTACCCGCAGGCACGGCATGAACTGTTCAACGAGAGTAATCGCGATCAAGTGATCGCTGACGTGTTGAACTGGATCGCCCAGGCGCTGAGTACCCGCCGGCCACACAAAACCGAATAGTTTTTTTGTGATTTTTTTTATTCGTGACAGGAATTGAGACACATGACCCAGGTTACCAACACCCCTTACGAAGCCCTTGAAGTTGGCCAGACCGCCAGCTACAGCAAGACGGTCGAAGAGCGTGATATTCAGTTGTTCGCCGCGATGTCCGGGGACCACAATCCGGTGCACCTGGATGCTGAATTCGCCGCCAGCACCATGTTCAAGGAGCGCATCGCACACGGCATGTTTAGCGGCGCTCTGATCAGTGCGGCCGTTGCCTGCGAGCTGCCTGGGCCGGGGACTATTTATATCGGTCAGCAGATGAGCTTTCAAAAGCCGGTGAAAATTGGTGACACGCTGACCGTGCGTCTGGAGATTCTCGAGAAGCTGCCAAAGTTTCGCGTGCGTATTGCCACTCGGGTATTTAACCAGCGAGATGAATTGGTGGTAGATGGCGAGGCAGAGATTCTGGCACCGCGCAAGCAGCAGACCGTGACGCTGCCGACGCTACCGGCAATCAGCATCGGCTGATGATGTAGGAGCGAGCTCGCTCGCGAAAGACGTTAACGGTAACGCGTTCGTCCTGAATGAACGCGTTGCGTTCAAGATCTTCGCGAGCGAGCTCGCTCCTACAGGTAGACGCCGAATCTTGTAGATACCCCGGGCGAACGCTTACGAACGTGCGCGAGCCTCGTTCCGTAGCGCTTTTACCTGATCGTGATTACGTTGCACGCCGTGATACTGACGCTCGACCAGGTCACGAATGCCCACCAGGTTGTGTTTGTTGATTTTTTCGATGGCGTCCTTGTACGCCTTCAACGCGTGGTCTTCACCGCGCTCGGCTTCGTTCAACACTGCCTCTTCGCCTTTGCCGGTGAACATCGCTTTCACGTCGACCCAACGACGGTGCAAATCACCGCTGACGCTGGTGGAGGTTTCGGGATCGCCGCCCATAGAACGTACCGCGCTCTGCAGTTCCGCCGCAGCGGTTGCGCAATCGGACGAGCGTTGCATGAACAAGGTTTTGAGTTCAGGGTGTTTGATGTCTTCAGCGCAAGTCTTGAACCCTTCCTGACCGTCCTTACTGGTTTCAATCAGGTCATTGAGTACAGAAATCGCTTCTTTATTCATGTCGGTCATTTTTCAATTCCTTGCGGGTTGATGAAAGATGCAATAAACGTTGCAGCCTGCGTGCCAGCTTAGAATTGATTAATTAAACGTTATTATTCAATAACTTGGTTTTTATACCCGGACCTGTACCCGCGTTTTTTGCATGATCTGTCATTTGGCCTGCATGCAGAATGCCTGTATTTTCCTGACTGTTTGAATCACGACGACTCATTGATGAACCCTGAAAAGCTCGAACTGCTGATTACCCGTGAAATGCCCTTCGGCAAATACAAAGGCCGAATCATTGCCGACCTGCCCGGCCCCTACCTGAACTGGTTCGCCCGGGAAGGTTTCCCCCATGGCGAACTCGGAGGCTTGTTGGCCCTGATGCAGGAAATCGATCATAACGGCTTGTCGGAATTGCTCGAACCACTGCGCGCCAAACATGGCAAACCCGCACCCCGCCATTGATCCTGGACCGAGTCACTCATGCCCGATAACACCCGCCGCGCCCGTGATGAAGCCTTCTGGCAGATGTTTGCCGACCGTTACACCGTCGAACCCGGCCCGGTAAATCTGGAAAACGGCTACTTCGGGCGCCTGTCGCGCACAGTGGTCGAGGAATATCAGCGCAACATCGAACTGATCAACCGTAGCAATTCGGTTTACGTGCGCCAGCGTTTCGAACAGCGCGATAGCCTGTACATTCGTGCGCAGCTCGCCGAGCTGGTTGGCACCCCCGCCGAATCGGTCGCCCTCACTCGCAACGCTACAGAGGGTTTGCAATCGCTGATCCGCAACTACAACCGCCTGAAGCCGGGCGATCAGGTGCTGATAGGTGATCTGGAGTACGACACGGTAAAAGGCGCAATGCGCTGGCTGGCGCGCAACCGCGGTGTCGAGGTGATCGAGATCGAACACGCGCACCCCGCCAGCTTCGACAGCTTGCTAAGCACTTACCGCCAAGCCTTCGAGCGTTATCCGCGACTGAAACTGATGGCCCTGACCCACGTCACCCACCGCACGGGGCTGGTCATGCCGGTCAAGGCGATCGCCGCAGCCGCCAAGGAACATGGGATCGACGTGATCCTCGACGGCGCTCATGCGCTCGGCCAGATCGAGTTCAATCTCGATGAAATGGGCATCGAATTCGCCGGCTACAACCTGCACAAATGGATCGGTGCGCCGCTGACCCTGGGTTTCATCTACATCGCCCCCGAGCGCCTGGGCGACATCGACCCGGACATGGGCGAGATGCACTTTCCACTCGATGACATTCGCGCCCGCACCCCGTACAGCACACCGAATATTCCGGCGCTGATGACCCTGCCGCTGGTGTTCGAAGAGCATCACGCGATGGGCGGTTCCGCCGCCAAAGGCGCACGGCTCAATTACCTGCGTAACTTGTGGGTGAGAGCGGTGCGGGAGCTGCCGGGGATCGAAGTGATGACCCCGGATGACCCGCACCTTTATTGCTGCATCACGTCGATGCGCTTCACCCGGCATGCCGATCAGCAAACGATGGTTGAGCGGCTGCTCAATGACTACAACCTGTTTACCGTCATGCGCAGCGGTGCGGCGTGTGGGCCGTGCATTCGCATTACCCCAGGGCTTACCACGACGGCAGCGCACATGACGTTACTGACCCAGGCACTGAACGAGCTGCGTTGACGTCACACGGTGTACTTGTCGAAGTCTTCGGGTTTGATCTGTGTCGACACTGCAAACGTGTCGATACCGATGGTGAGGTGCCCGAAAAAACCGTCTTCATGTGAGTCTCGACTGATGGCGTGAACGTTCAACGTCGAGGCTTCGCCCGCCATGGTCTTATAAAAAAAATCCTGTGCATTGGTCAGCGACGGGACGGCTCGACCACTGTATTCCCTGGCGTTGAGTACCGACCGCGAGGCCACCTCGGGAAAGTAAAGCTGGCCGACCCAGGCGACGTGTCGCGCATCCATGCAATGGTTACCGGCCTTCACGCGCACGGCGACGTGGATGTGCAAGGCGCGGCCCGCGTAGAACCCCGGATACGTGGTGGTAAACCGCACGATGCCCTTTTTATCCGTGCATTGCCCTCCACGCAAATAGGTGTCGTCGTCCGTTCGCGGGATCGCACCAATGTCGCCGACGTCGACTTCCTTGTCCGGGTTCACCAGGCTCCAGCCCGAATAGGCCCCGCGTGCGTTGCAATGCCAGATATCGACCACGGCGTCTGTCACCGGTTGCCCGGTCATGGCATCGACGATCGTCAGCCGTAGCACCAAGGGAATACCCTCGGTGCCTTCACTGATGTTTCGTCTGATTAGTTTCGGATTTCGGAAATAAGGGCCGGCGATCTGCTCGGGTGACAGCTGGTATACCGGTTGTACGGATGTAAGTGAGGTGTTGTCGTCCATGATGTTCGCTCTTCCATAAGATGAACTCAGGTTAGCGCCGGACGAGCGGTGAGATGCGGTAACTATGTATCGCACGATGTCTCATGCAGGAGCGAGCTTGCTCGCGAAAAACTTCGGGAGATCGCGATCATTCAGACAGCACGCGTTATCGTTATCGTCCATCGCGAGCAGGCTCGCTCCCACCGTTTTTTTGCGGGCAAAAAAAACGGTGCACCGACCAAGCGCACCGTAAAGCCGTAGTACACACAACGAAGTGTTTGGTGAATCCGATCAGTCCAGCAGCGCCAATGCCTCAGCGGTGCATTCCTGAATGCGCGCCCAGTCGCCGTTCTTGATCCACTCAGGATCAAGCATCCAGCTACCGCCCACGCACATGACGTTTTTCAATGCCATGTAGCTCTTGATGTTGGCCGGGCCGACGCCGCCGGTCGGGCAGAATTTCACTTCGCCGAACGGGCCGCCCAGGGCCTTGATGGCTGCGACGCCACCGCTGACTTCCGCCGGGAACAACTTGAAGCGGCGATAGCCCAGACCGTAGCCTTCCATGATGCCCGAAGCATTGCTGATGCCCGGCAACAGCGGAATCGGGCTCTCGACACCGGCTTCCAGCAGGTCACGGGTGATACCCGGCGTGACGATGAATTGCGAACCGGCTGCTTGCGCAGCGGCGAGCATGGTGCGATCCAGCACCGTGCCGGCACCGGTCACCAGTTCCGGACGCTGCTCGCGCAGAATCTGGATGGCCTTGAGGCCGAACTGCGAACGCAGCGTCACCTCCAGGGCCGTCAGGCCACCGGCAGCGAGGGCGTCGGCCAACGGCAGAATGTCCTGTTCGCGAGCGATGGTGATCACCGGCAGAATCCGCGCTTTAGCGCAGAGACTGTCGATCAGGGCAACTTTGTCCGCCATGGAAACGGTCGGGGATGTGTTTTTCATAGCGGCTGATCCTTGGCTCATGGGCACCAGTAAATCTCTAACGTAGGTTGCAGAAACGCGCGAATCGGCATGGCGGCGACATCGTCACCGGCCAATGCGGCACTCAGGGTGATCAGCTTGGACTGACCGGAAATCGATAAAACGGTGTGCTTGGCCGAGGCCAGCAGCGCGCGACTCATGGTCAGGCGCTGACGCGGCACGGTCGGTGCCAGCATCGGCCAGCAGCGACGCGTGCCGTCGACTTTCAAGGCATCGACCAGGTTCGGGCTATTCGGGAACAGCGAAGCGGTATGACCATCGTCGCCCATGCCGAGTATCAGCACGTCGATCGGCGGCAACTCGGCAAGCAAACGGTCGGCCTGCTCGGCTGCCAGCTCAAGGTTCGCGGTGGCGCTGTACAGACTCAGGAACTGAGCCTTTTCCGCCGGGCCTTGCAACAGGTAGCGCTTGAGTAGACCGGCATTGCTGTCGGCATGCTCTACCGGCACCCAGCGCTCGTCGGCCAGGGTGACGACAACCTTGGACCAGTCCAGTTTCTGCCTGGCCAGGTTCTGGAAAAACGCCACCGGGCTGCGTCCACCGGACACCACCAGCGTCGCGGAGCCGCGAGCGTCGATGGCGTCACTCAGTTGCTTGGCCACCGTCAACGCCAAACCATCGGCCAGCAACACGGGGCTTTTGAACTCATGGGCGCTGACGCCCTGAGGCAGTTTCAATTCAGATATCGCCATACCACGACCTCCCATCCCGCGTGATCAGAGCAATGGAGCTCATCGGCCCCCAGGACCCGGCCGCGTACGGCTTGGGCGCATCACCGGATTTTTTCCACCCGGCGATCAACTGGTCACACCACTTCCACGCGGCTTCGATTTCATCTTTACGGACAAACAGGTTCTGATTGCCGCGCATCACTTCCAGCAACAACCGCTCGTACGCATCGGGAATCCGTGCGCTGCGCCAGGTGTCGGAAAAATTCAGCTGCAATGGACCGCTGCGCAGCTGCATGCCCTTGTCCAGGCCTTGCTCTTTAGTCATCACACGCAAGGAAATGCCTTCGTCCGGTTGCAGGCGGATAATCAGCTTATTGCTGATCTGCAAGCGCTGCTCGGGAGCGAAGATGTAGTGCGACGGTTCCTTGAAGTGGATGACGATCTGCGACAGCTTCTGCGGCATGCGCTTGCCGGTCCGCAGGTAAAACGGCACACCGGCCCAGCGCCAGTTGCGGATATCGGCCCGCAGGGCGACGAAGGTTTCGGTGTCGCTCTGGGTATTGGAATTCGGTTCTTCCAGGTAACCGGGAACCGGTTTGCCTTCGCTGTAACCGGCAATGTACTGGCCACGCACCACTTGAGTGGTCAGGCCTTCCGGGCTGATCGGCGCCAGTGCCTTGAGCACTTTGACTTTCTCGTCACGGATGCTGTCCGCGGACAGGTCGGCCGGCGGGTCCATGGCGATCAGGCAGAGCAGTTGCAGCAGGTGATTCTGGATCATGTCCCGCAGCTGACCGGCCTTGTCGAAGTAGCCCCAGCGGCCTTCGATCCCGACCTTCTCGGCCACGGTGATTTCCACGTGGGAAATGTAATTCTGGTTCCACTGGGTTTCGAACAGGCTGTTGGCAAAACGCAGGGCGATCAGGTTTTGAACGGTCTCTTTGCCCAGGTAGTGGTCGATACGGTAAGTGCGGTTCTCCGGGAAGAACTGCGCCACGGCGTCGTTGACCTTGCGCGAGGATTCCAGATCAGAGCCGATGGGTTTTTCCAGCACTACACGGGTGTTTTCAGCCAGGCCGACCTTTGCCAGATTCTCGCAAATCGCGCCATAAACGGCGGCCGGCGTTGCGAAGTAGGCGATCACACGCTGAGCGCTGCCGGCCATTTCAGCCAGGGCGACATAATCGTCAGTCTTGAGGAAGTCGACGTGCAGGTAACTCAAGCGAGCCAGGAAACGTTCGACCACGGCGTCGTCCAGCTCTTTGGCCCCGACGTAACGGCGCAGCTCGGAGGCGATAAACGCCAGATGCTCTTGCTCGCTGCCGGATTCACGGGCCAGCGCGATAATCCGCGTGTCCGCATGCAGCAGGCCTGCGCCATCGAGTTGATAAAGGGCAGGAAACAGCTTGCGCAAGGCCAGATCGCCGAGGGCGCCGAACAAGGCAAAGGTGCACGGTTCAACCGTAATCGAAGGCATGATGTTTGTTCTTTTATCAAGTTAAGCTACAAATACCTTTTTTTAAGGCATCACTCAAGGGAAAATGTAGTAATAACCACAACATTTTCGCAAAATACAGATTCCGAGTGGTGGTCGGTTGGAGCCATCAGTAGGATAGGCCACCGTTATGGGCCGCATCAAAGGCCCTTTTTGCATAGCAGAGCGCTTGTTTGCGCATCTGACTTAAGGAACATCTATGGACCGCGTGCGAAATTTACTGGAACAGATCCAGAATCGCCTTGAAGACCTGAACAAGGCCGAACGCAAAGTCGCCGAAGTGATCCTGCTTAACCCTGAGCAGGCCACCCGGTTCAGCATCGCCGCCCTCGCCCAGGCCTCAAAGGTCAGCGAGCCGACGGTCAACCGTTTCTGCCGTTCGTTTGGCGTCAGTGGTTATCCTGAACTCAAGCTTCAGCTGGCCCAAAGCCTGGCCAGTGGTGCGGCGTATGTCAGCCGTGCGGTCGAGGCGGACGACAATCCCGAAGCGTATACCAAGAAGATTTTCGGCAGCGCCATCGCGTCGCTGGACAGTGCCTTGCAGGCACTGGACCCGAACCTGATCAGCCGCGCCGTCGACCTGTTGATCCAGGCCCGACAGATCCACTTTTTCGGCCTCGGCGCCTCGGCTCCGGTGGCGCTGGACGCACAGCACAAGTTCTTCCGCTTCAACCTGGCCGTCACGGCCCATGCCGACGTGCTGATGCAGCGCATGATCGCGTCGGTGGCCCACACCGGCGAATTGTTCGTGATCATTTCCTACACCGGCCGCACCCGCGAGCTGGTGGAAGTCGCACGCATCGCTCGGGAAAACGGTGCTTCGGTACTGGGCTTGACGGCCGAGGGCTCACCACTGGCCAAGGCCAGCACCTTGAGCCTGAACATTCCACTGCCGGAAGACACCGACATCTATATGCCGATGACGTCGCGGATCATTCAGCTGACCGTGCTGGACGTGCTCGCCACCGGCATGACCTTACGCCGGGGCGTGGATTTCCAGCCGCATTTGCGCAAGATCAAGGAAAGCTTGAATGCCAGTCGGTATCCGATTGGGGATGAGTTCAACTGATTCCGCCCGATTGCTTCGTTGCCTGATAGGCCGCCTTCGCGAGCAAGCTCGCTCCCACATTGGATCTTCAGCGAACACAACATCTGTGTACGACGGTGAACCAAAGTGGGAGCGAGCTTGCTCGCGATGAGGCCAGCAGCAATACCGCAAGCCTTGAACTAAACCCCAACCCGCGCCTGCAAACTCAAATGCGCCCTCTGCCCCGGCGCCAGGCTCAGGCTATCAGTCCCGCCGCTCGCCGCCTCAACACAGACAAACCCGGAAATCTCGTTCCAACTCACGCCCAATAACGGTCGTGAGCCAGGGTGCCACACCACCGTGTCCGCATCGTCACCGGTATCGATACACAACGCTCGTTGCCAGGCATGGTCCTTGAGCTGCAATTCGCCCTCATGCTGGAACACTCGCTGGCAACCACCATCGACGCGCAACTCACCTTCCTGATGACAAACCTGCCGGCTCAACTGATCGTAACCCTGCGCGCCCTCGAGGCCAGACAGCGCTACCTCGCCGACATCACCAATACGCCAATAAGCGTGCAACGCCTGGCTCAATTGGCACGGCAGGCTGTCCTGATGCTCGGTGCTCAGGCGCAAGTCCATCCGCTCGCCCAGGTGCGCATGCAGGTCTACTTGCCAGTCGCACAACTGAAGCTGCCAATGCAGGCGCACTCCCTCGTCGTCACTACTGCTATCGAGCAACTTCCAGTCGATCAGCCGTGCCCAGCCATGGGACGGCCAGGCGTTTTCGCTCGGGTGACGGCCATACCACGGCCAGCACACCGGCACACCGCCACGAATGGCGCCGACCTGCGGCCACTTCGCCGCGCACCAGAGCCAGGGTTTCTGCCCCTTGGGCTGGAAGTGCAGCAACTGCGCGCCCTGACGGCTGAACACCGCCTGACACAGCGGATGATCAATCACCAGCACGTCGCGCATCTGATAGCGCTCCCACGCAAACACCGGACGTTCGCGCAAGGATTTGAAGAAGCGTTGTAGCGGATGCTCAAGCATGTGCCGCAGTCCTGAAAATCATCTGTCACCCGGGGTGCGCCCTCCCCCAAAAAAAAGCGGATAGCCTTGGCCATCCGCAAATATGCGCACATAGAGAGGAGCTTATCGCAACAGCGTTAGAACACCGACTGAATTTTCAGGCCAGCCACCAGCGCGTTGTCGACTTCATCAACACCGCCCGGGTGAGTGACGTATTGCAGGTTAGGCCGCACAGTCAGCCAGTTGGTCACGTGGAAACCGTAGTTGATCTCGTAGTTGTACTCGGTGGTTTGCAGCGGCGAGAACAGCGGATTGTCGTAGTCGGTGACACCATTGGCGGCGTTGACCAACTCGGCGTTTTGCTCCACGTTATCGTTGACATGGATACGGGCGAAACCGATGCCGACATCATCTTTTGGACGTGCATCGAACGGGCCCTTGTACACAAACATGAGCGACTGGTAGTTGTCGACGATGTTGGTGGCCTTGTCGTGGAAGGTGGCGTTGGCCGCGATGTTCAGACCGCGAGAAGCGTCACCGTTGTGGCTTGTAAGTTGTTGCTGTGCCACGAACCAGGAGCCGTGCTTGCTGTCGTGGACGCGATACGGTTTACCGGTGGTTGCCGCATCATTGCCGTTGTCGTCTTCAATAACGTCATTGGCGTCGGCAGTGCTCTTGTAGTAACCCACGCGGTATTCGCCCGGCAGGTTGTTGACCTTCGGCGACCAGACCAGCTCGACCGGCAACACGGTGCCTGCGGTACCACTGCCGCTGAGTTTGAAGCCGTTACCGTGCTCCAGCTGCGTCGGGTTCTGGTTGTACGCGCCGATCTGTGCATACAACTCAGGCGTGATGTTGTACTTCACGCGGATCGCCGCTTGGCTGACCGGCCAGTTGTACCAGATATTGGTGGCCCAGTTACCCACCTGGGAACCGCAGAACGCCAGGTTCTGGAATTCGCACGGGAAGGTGTTGAAGTCTTCACCTTCACCGAAGTAACCGGCTTTGATGTCCAGTTTATTGTCGAGAAACTGGTGCTGGACCCACAATTGGGTCAGGCGGACCATATGGCCACGGCCGTAGACTTCCTGCGAGGAGCTCAAGGTGCCGACACGCGGATCGCCGACACGGTCATTGGAGATGTTCTCACCGTTACGGTTGGTGAGCTGGATCTTGGCCTGGGTGTTGTCCCAGCCCCACAGCTTTTGCAGGTCCAGCGCCACGCCCAGACCAAACTGGTCGGCGTAACGCGCGGTCTTGTCGTGGTTGTAGCCACCGTGGAGATTGCCGCCCACTTCACCGACGTAATCCGCCTTGATGTCGATCCCTTGCTCGATCAGTTTGGTCCGCTCGCCACCCCAGTCACCCGTCATCCACTTGGAATCGGCACTGAACGCATCAGCCGCGTGTACGTTACCGGCCATCGTCATCACCGCAATAGCTGACAACTGGCAGATAAGCTGAGCGTTGTTTTTCTTCTTCATCCCTACATCCTCGTTTTATTGTTATTAACTGTTATCTAACGCGGCTACATCCCCTGTAGGAGCGAGCTTGCTCCGGGCGGTGTTCCGACGATGGTGTGTCAGCTACATTGATGTCGACTGATACACCATCGCGAGCAGGCTCGCTCCTACACTTTTGATCTTCAGCGGCCTTTGAATTGGGTCACGTTGGCAGCTCGTGTTTCGGTTTGCGGCAGACCGGCCACCCCCAGGCGCTCACCGGTCTTGGCATCAAACAGCAGCACTTTCGATGGATCGAATTGCAGGGTCAGGGTCTCGCCAACATTAGGCGCGACGTCCGGAGCCAGGCGGCAGCAGACTTTGGTGTCGTTGAGATTGACGAACACCAGGGTGTCGGGACCGGTCGGCTCGGTGACCTGGACTTCGGCACGAATGACCGGCAAGCCATTCGGCTCTCCGCTTGCCAGCACGATCTGCTCCGGGCGCATGCCGAGGATCACTTCGCGGTCTTCGAGGCCGGCGTCCTGCATGCCCAACGGCAATTCGCAACGCGCCTGACCGCTGTCGAGCAACGCCACCAGGCGACCGTCCTTGCGTTGCAAACGCAGGGGGATGAAGTTCATCGGCGGCGAACCGATGAAGCTCGCCACGAACAGGTTGGCCGGATCGTTGTAGATCTGCTTCGGCGTGCCGAACTGCTGGATGATTCCGTCCTTCATCACCGCCACCTTGTCGCCCAGGGTCATGGCTTCGATCTGGTCGTGAGTCACGTAGACCGTGGTGGTTTTCAGGCGCTGGTGCATCAGTTTCATTTCGGTGCGCATCTCGACCCGCAGCTTGGCGTCGAGGTTGGACAGCGGTTCGTCGAACAGGTAAATCTTCGGCCGCCGCGCCAGGGCACGGCCCATCGCCACACGCTGTTGCTGACCACCGGAGAGTTGGCCGGGCTTGCGATTGAGCAGGTGTTCGATCTGCAACAGCTTGGCGACACGTGCGACTTCTTCGTCGATTTCGGCAGCCGGCATTTTGCGAATCTTCAGACCGAACGCGATGTTGTCGCGCACGCTCATGGTCGGGTACAGCGCGTAGGACTGGAACACCATGGCGATGTCGCGATCTTTCGGGCTCATGCCACTGATGTCGGCATCGTCCACCAGAATCGCGCCGCCGCTGATGTTTTCCAGGCCGGCGATGCAGTTCATCAAGGTGGATTTGCCGCAACCGGACGGGCCGACCAGGATCAGGAACTCACCGTCATCGATCTTCAGTTCGATGTTTTTCAGAGTGTCCGGCAAACCGGCACCGTAGGTCTTGTTGACGTTGCGTAATTCGAGAGTTGCCATATTTCTACCCCTTGACCGCGCCGGACGTCAGCCCACGCAGGAAATACTTGCCAGCGAAAATGTAGACCAGCAGTGTCGGCAGCCCGGCGATCATCGCGGCGGCCATATCAACGTTGTATTCCTTGGCCCCGGTGCTGGTGTTGACCAGGTTGTTCAGGGCCACGGTAATTGGTTGGGCATCGCCACTGGCGAAGACCACGCCAAACAGGAAGTCATTCCAGATTTGAGTGAACTGCCAGATCAGGCAGACCATCACGATCGGGATCGACATCGGCAGCAGGATCTTCCAGAAAATCGTGAAGAAGCCCGCGCCATCAAGGCGTGCAGCCTTGACCAGCGCATCCGGAATACTCACGTAGTAATTGCGGAAGAACAGCGTGGTGAACGCCAGGCCGTAGACGATGTGCACCAGCACCAGACCGGTGGTGGTGTTGGCCAGGCCGAGTTTGCCAATAGTGAATGAGGCCGGCAGCAGTACAGTCTGGAACGGCAGGAAGCAGCCGAACAGCAACAGACCGAAGAACAATTGCGAACCGCGAAAGCGCCACATCGACAACACGTAGCCGTTCATCGCCCCAATAAACGTAGAAATCAAAACCGCTGGCACGGTGATTTTCACCGAGTTCCAGAAGTAGCCGCCGACGACGTCCCAGGCTTTGATCCAGCCGATGCCGTCAATCACTTGCGGCCAGCTCAGCAGGTTGCCGGTGCGGATATCTTCCGGGGATTTGAAACTGGTCAACAGCATCACCACCAACGGAATCAGATAGATCGCAGCAGCCAGCAACAACGTGGCGTAGATCGCGATACGGCTGAAGCTCAAGGCCGGTTTGCCAAATTGATTACTCATGGCGTTTGCCTCGCAATTCGGAATACAGGTACGGCACCAGAATCGCCAGGATCGCGCCGAGCATCATCATGGCGCTGGCCGAACCAATGCCCATCTGGCCACGGCTGAAGGTGAAGGAATACATGAACATTGCCGGCAGGTCGGACGAGTAACCAGGACCGCCCGCGGTCATTGCCGCCACCAGGTCGAAGCTCTTGATCGCGATGTGCGCGAGGATCATGAAGGCGCTGAAAAACACCGGGCGCAGGCTCGGCAGGACGATTTTCAAATAGATGGTCGGCAGGCTCGCACCGTCGACTTGCGCGGCACGGATGATCGATTGATCGACACCACGAAGGCCGGCCAGGAACATCGCCATCACAAACCCGGAGGCTTGCCACACGGCCGCGATCACCAGGCAGTAAACGACCCGATCCTGATCCACCAGCCAATCGAGACGAAAGCCTTCCCAACCCCAGTCGCGCAGCATTTTGTCCAGGCCCAGGCCTGGGTTGAGCAGCCATTTCCATGCGGTACCGGTGACGATCATCGAGAGCGCCATCGGGTACAGGTAAACGGTGCGGATGAAACCTTCCTTGCGAATCCGTTGATCCAGCAGCACGGCGAGGAACACACCCAATACAAGGCTGATGCCGATGAACATGCCGCCGAACACCGCGAGGTTTTTGCTCGCGACCCACCAGCGATCGTTGTCCATCAGACGGATGTATTGCTGCAGGCCGACCCACTTGTAGCTCGGCATGAAGCTGGAATTGGTAAAGGACAGTACGAATGTCCAGATGATGTAACCGTAGAAGCCAACCAATACGATCAGCATGCTCGGCGCGAGTACCAACTTGGGTAACCAGCGTTGCAGCGCATCGAACGGTGAGGCTTTGCTGAAAACCGCCACAGAGCTCATCGGGATAATCCAGTTTTAGATATAAGAATTGGAGTGCGATCCACTGTAGGAGCGAGCTTGCTCGCGATGGTGTGTCAGCTAGACAGGTGTTAACTGACACTCCATCGCGAGCAAGCTCGCTCCTACACAGGGTTTACTGGGCGGCCTTGATTGCCGATGCCAGTTGGGCGCTGGCCTTGGCCGGGTCAGCATCCTTGTCGTTCATGAAGTTGGTCACGACGTCAAAGATTGCGCCCTGCACGGCCAGGGACGTGGCCATGTTGTGCGCCATGCTCGGTTGCAGCCCGCCGGTCTTTTCATCCGCCAGGAAGTCCTTGGCCGACGCTTGAGCACAGGAATCGAAGCCCAGACCGCTCATGTCATTGAGCATGTCGGTACGCACCGGGATCGACCCTTTGTTGATGCTGAAGATCTTCTGGAAGTCTTTACCCAGAGCAACCTTGGCCAGATCCTGCTGGGCGGCGATGTCACCTTTGCGATCAGCCTTGAGCTTGAACACCGCCAGGGAATCAATGTTGTAGGTGAAGGCTTTTTCGGTGCCCGGGAACGGCACGCATAGGTAGTCTTTACCGGCTACTTTTTTCGCGGCGGTCCATTCACTCTTGGCCCAGTCGCCCATCATCTGCATGCCGGCCTTGCCGTTGATGACCTCGGAGGCAGCGATGTTCCAGTCACGACCGGCGCGGTTCGGGTCCATGTAGCCCGTGAGTTTTTTCAGCTCGGTGAACGACTTGGTCATCTCAGGCCCGGAAAGGGTTTTCTGATCCAGGTCTACCAGGGCCTTCTTGTAACCGTCGGCCCCCATGACCGAGAGCACCACGTCTTCGAACACGGTGCTGTCCTGCCAAGGCTGGCCACCATGGGCGAGCGCGATGAAACCGGCAGCCTTGAGCTTGTCGCCGGCGGCATAGAATTCTTCGAGGGTGGTCGGGGCTTTGTCGATCCCGGCTTTCTTGAAGACTTGCGGGTTGATCCACAGCCAGTTGACGCGGTGAATGTTCACCGGCACAGCGACATAGTCATCTTCGTACTTGACGGTGTCGGACACTTTTTTCGAGAGCAGGCCATCCCAGTTTTCCGACTTCGCGACGTCTTTCAGTGTGTCGGTGCTGAGCAGGCCAGTGCTGCCCCACTCCTGGATGTCCGGGCCTTTGATCTGGGCAACGCCCGGCGGGTTTCCGGCGACTGCCCGACTTTTGAGCACGGTCATGGCCGTGGAACCGCCACCACCGGCGACTGCGCCGTCCTTCCAGGTAAAGCCGTCTTTTTCGACTTGGGCCTTGAGGACATCGACCGCTGCTTTTTCACCACCCGACGTCCACCAGTGAACGACTTCCACCGAACCTTTGGAATCGGCAGCAAACGCACTCAGAGGGAATGCAGACAGTGGGAGCAGAGAGGCGAGAGAAATGACAGTAGCGAGGCGAGAAATCGCATTCATCTGGTAGTACCTTTCTTGTTGTTATGCATGCAAGTCTGGTGCTTGCGCTGCATAGGATTTTAAACAGGAGTTTTCCCTTCGCAGGTAACGAAGGGACGTGTGAATGTCACCGCATGGTTACACAGCAGCACCCTGGGATAACTGCGCCAGAGCCGTGGCCATGCTCGGCGCCAGCGGCAGACGCGGGATCAAGACGGCTTGCCAGGCGTGATACAAGTCGGGTTTCCCGGCCCAGATATCGGCACTCGGGCGGTTTTGCGGGTCAAGTTCATGGTGCCAACTGCCCTCGCAACGGTCGATGAAATGACTGTCACAGAATTCCCAAAAAAGCCGATACCAGCTTTCGTACTGCGCATCGCCGGTGCGCTTGAGCAGCGCGCTGGCCGCGGCACTGGCTTCGCAATGAGTCCAGTGCAAGCGATGGCGCATCACCGCGCGATTGTCCCAATCGAGGGTATAGACAATCCCCGGCGCACCGTCGACGTTCCAGCCGTGCCGACAGTTGTGATCGAAGAGTTTTTGCGCATCGGTGGCGAGCCAGCCTGGCGTGAGCATTGCGGCCTGAGCCCGCGCGGCTTCGAGGTGCAGCAACAGGCGCGCCCATTCAAAACCATGGCCCGGCGTAGTGCCATAGGGGCGGAAACCGTCGGCCGGGTTGTCGTGGTTGTAGTCATGTAACGGCTGCCAGTCGCGATCGAAATGCTCGACCACCAAATAGTCATTGGCAGCGGCGTGACTATGGATAACGCGCTCGACGATGCGCTGTGCGCGACTCAACCACCGGGTGTCTTCGGTGACATCGGCCAATGCGAGGAAGGCTTCGGTGGCGTGCATGTTGCTGTTGGCGCCGCGATAGCTTTCCTCACCACTGAAGTCGCGGTTGAAGGACTCGCGCATCGCACCCTCCTCCTCGCTCCAGAAATGCGTGTCGATGATGTTGATCGCATCATCGAGCAAGTCTTGCGCGCCGGGGCGCTGGGCAACGACCGCGGAACTGGCGGCCAGCGCGACAAAGGCGTGCAGGTAAGCGGCTTTGCCGGTGTTGCCGTCGCGATAATGTGCGGTGGCGAACCAGCCACCGTGCTCGGCATCGCGCAACGGACCCAGCAGGGCTTTGATGCCGTGATCCACTAACTCGGCAAACCCCGGCAGGCCCTGGATGTGAGCCATGGCGAAGCTGTGGGTCATGCGTGCGGTGTTCATGGTTTCGGCGAGGGCATTGGCCGGGAGACGGCCCTTTTCATCAAGATTGCCGAAACCTTCGGCGACTTTTGCGGCCTTGGCAAACGCCAACAGGCGCAGGCCTTCAGCGGCGAGCCATTGCTGATGGGCAGGTGCATTCAGCCAACTGCTGAAGGCGGGTCGGAAGGTGTCCATGGGGTGCCTTTTTTGTTGTTATTACTGTGGGCAGTCTAAACAACGGGCGGTGGCGGGCTTGTAACGAAGGGGGCGAGTTATGTCACTAGCTTGTGACATTTGGCTGGAGGAATGTGTTGAAGGGGCTGACGCCTTCGCGAGCAGGCTCGCTCCCACAGTGGATTTGTATAAGACGCATGCCCCCTGTGGGAGCGAGCTTGCTCGCGATGAACGATGACGCGGTATTCCTAATCAACACTGCGCGGCAACTGCAACGTCACCCGCAATCCGCCTTCACGCAGGTTTTGCAGGCTGACTTCACCACCATGGCTATGCGCGATATTGCGCGCAATCCCCAGCCCCAATCCATACCCCTGCTGCTGCCCGGCCAACCGGAAATGCGGCTCGAACACCTGCTCCATCCGCTGCTCCGGAACCCCCGGTCCTTCATCGTCGACATGCAGGATGAACGCGCTGTCATCGTCATCAATGTGCAGGTGTGCGTTCTGCCCATATTTCAGGGCGTTGTCGATCAGGTTGCCAATACAGCGCTTGAGCGCCAGCGGCTTGCCCGAATACGGCGCCAGCGCCCGCCCTTGCTGAGTCACGCGACCATTGCCGTTGGGCGCCAGGTACGGCTCCACCAGACAATCGAGCACATGGTTGAGGTCCACCGGTTCGATATTTTCGTGAATATCGGTGTCCTTCACGCATTGCAGAGCACCTTTGACCAGCAGTTCCAGCTCATCCAGATCACGACCGAATTTGGCTTGCAGCTTTTCGTCTTCGAGCAGTTCGACTCGCAGCCGTAACCGGGTAATCGGCGTGCGCAGGTCATGGGAAATCGCGCTGAACAACTGACTGCGTTCAGTGAGGTAGCGGCTGATGCGTTCGCGCATGGCGTTGAAGGCGCGCCCCACTTCGACCACTTCACTGCCACCGCCCTCCGCCACGGGCTCGACTTCCGCGCCAAGGGACATGTCTCGCGCCGCCCGCGCCAGGCGCTTGAGCGGCCGGCTCTGCCAGTGCACCAGCAGGCCGATGAACAACAGCAAAAAACCGCTGGTGAGCACGATGAACCAGACTTGCTGCGCCGGCAAACCCTGCTCTTCAAGACTGGTGTAGGGCTCGGGCAACAGCGAGGCGATGTACAGCCACTCGCCCGGTGCCATCTGGATTTGCGTGACCAGCACCGGCGGGTTCACCGGCTCCAGGGTCAGTGCATAGTGCGCCCAGGAACGCGGCAATTCGTCGAGCTTCAGGCCTCCGTTGAAGATCCGCAGGTCCTCGGGGCTGACGAAGGTCACCGAAATATCGGTGTCCTGCCCCAGCGACTGGCGCAGCACTTCGTCCACTGCTTTGAGCACCGCTGCCTTGCGCGGGGTGATCGGCAGTACTTCCATGCCCAAGGGCTTGTCGTTGAGGGTCACCACGAAACGCGTGCCGCCCATGCTGCGCAGCTGGTCGAGCACCAGCGGCCGGAACGCCACCGGCAGCGAGCGGAAGTAACTGACGCTGGCCGTCATCGAATGGGCGAGGCTGCGGGCGCTGGTGACCAGGCCTTCCAGCTGCGTGGCGCGCAGTTGCGACACCCAGATCACGCTCGATAGCGCCTGGGCGAACAGCACCGCCAGTAGCGTCAACAACAGCATTCGCCCGAGCAGCGAACGTGGCACCGGCACCCGTGCGGCGAGTTTGCGCAGAAACTCAGTGGCCATTGCTGGCAACCACATTGGCGGCCAGTTGGTAGCCGCTGCCGCGCACGGTACGGATCAGCCGTGGCGGTTTTTCAGTGTCGCGCAAACGCTGACGCAAGCGGCTGACCGCCATGTCGACGATGCGATCCAGCGGCATCAAGTCGCGACCCCGGGTGGCATTGCCGATGGTGTCGCGGTCGAGGATTTGCTGGGGGTGGTCGAGGAACAGTTTCAGCAAGGCGAAATCGGCGCCCGAGAGAATCACTTCTTCG
This sequence comes from Pseudomonas sp. ASL7, assembly GCF_056680375.1. Classification (NCBI taxonomy): domain Bacteria; kingdom Pseudomonadati; phylum Pseudomonadota; class Gammaproteobacteria; order Pseudomonadales; family Pseudomonadaceae; genus Pseudomonas; species Pseudomonas sp. ASL7. The sequence continues at coordinate 3,448,473 of NZ_CM155279.1, forward strand.
CCGTCGATGTGGAACAGCCGATGGCTGACCATGTCCAGCCGCCAGTCATCGAAGGCCAGCACTTCACTGCCGGAGCGATCCTGACCGAACTGCGCGCGGCGCAACAAGGCTTTGATGCGCGCCTGCAATTCACGGGGGCTGAAGGGTTTGCCGAGGTAGTCGTCGGCGCCCAGTTCAAGGCCGATAACGCGATCAGCCTCGTCGGAGCTGGCGGTGAGCATGATGATCGGCACCTGAGCCTGACGCGGGTGCTGGCGGATCCAGCGACACAGACTGAAACCGTCTTCGTCCGGCAGCATCACGTCGAGAATCACCAGATCGCTCGGCGCGTCGTTCATCGCCTGGCGAAAGCCTGCGCCGTCGGGTGTGGTGCGGACCTGGAAACCGGCGCGGGTCAGGTAGGTGTCCAGCAACTCGCGTATCTCTTGATCGTCATCGACCAACAAAATCGACTTGTTGACTGAGCTCACAGGGGCGGCATCCTTGTTGTTTGAATGGGTCGGATTATGCCTTAAGCAAAGAATCTACAAACACTGCAAAAACAACTGTGGGAGCGAGCCTGCTCCGGGCGGCGTTCCGACGAAAGCGGTTTTACATTCAACACATTCGTTGACGGACACACCGCTTTCGCGAGCAGGCTCGCTCCCACATTTTTGATTGTATTTCAGGCTGGAATGGATTGGTCGAGCGCCACACCCGCGCCCATCAGGCCGGAATACGGAGCCGTCACCAGCCACACCGGGATGCCTTTGAAGTAATCGCTCATGCAACCCTTGTCGGCAAAGCACCGGGCAAAACCGCTGCCGACAAAGAAATCGGCAAACCGCGGAATCACCCCGCCGACGATGTACACGCCACCGCGCCCGCCGATGGTCAACACGTTATTGCCGGCCACGCGACCGAGCCAGCAGCAGAATTGCTCCAGCACTTCCAGGGCAATCGGATCACCTGCCAGCCCCGCCGCCGTGATCGATTCCGGCGTATCGAGAACCGGCTCATGCCCATCCACCGCACAAATCGCCCGATAGACCCGCGGCAAGCCGCTACCGCTCAATGCTGTTTCAGCACTGACATGGCCGATCTCGTTGAAAATGTGTTGCCACAGTTGAGTTTCCCTCGGACTGCTCAGCGGTAAATCGACGTGACCGCCCTCACCCGGCAATGCGGCGAAACGGCCTTCGCCCAAGTCGAGCAGCGCGCCAACGCCCAGGCCCGTGCCCGGACCGATCACCACCGCTGGCCGCAACGGTTCCGGCGTGCCTTCGCAGACCACCCGAAACTCGCCCGGTTGCAAACGGGTCATGCCCAACGCCATCGCCGAGAAGTCGTTGACCAGCAGCAATTGATCCACCTGCAGGGTCTGGCAGAACGCCTTGCGACTCAGCCGCCAGTGATTGTTGGTGAACTTGAATTCATCACCGCTCACCGGGCCGGCCACCGACAGGCACACCGAGCCGACAGAACCCAGCGCCAGACCGAGCCCGCTCAGGTAGAGCGCAATGGCCTCCTCGGGGTTGGCGTGGTCGGCTGTCGCCAGCACCTGGACCGATTCCAGTTGATGGTTTTTCCACAACGCGAAACGTGCGTTGGTCCCACCGATGTCACCGACCAAAGCCAGTTTCAATTAAGCGTCTCCAGGGCAGAAGTAAAGGCGCTGGCGCCTTGCTCTGCGGAGCTGAAGGCCATGCGCATGAAACCAAACAGTTCGCGACCGCTGCCAATGTTATTGCCCAACAGGCCCTTGGCCGGCGTGCGCGCTGCGAATTCTTCGGCGTCCACCTTAAGCTCCAGGGTGCCTTTGACGCCATCGACGCGGATGATATCGCCCTCTTGCACCCGCGCCAAAGCGCCGCCCACATACGCTTCGGGGCTGACGTGAATCGCCGCCGGGATTTTCCCCGACGCACCGGACATGCGGCCGTCCGTCACCAGCGCGACTTTGAAGCCGCGATCCTGCAGCACGCCGAGGAACGGCGTCATCTTGTGCAGTTCCGGCATACCGTTGGAGCGCGGGCCCTGGAAGCGCATTACCGCGACGAAATCTTTTTCCAGCAAACCGGCCTTGAACGCATCGGCCAGGTCCTGCTGATCCTGGAACACCATGGCCGGTGCTTCGACGATCTGGTTTTCCAACGCGACGGCCGACACTTTCATCACTCCCCGACCGAGGTTGCCTTCCATGACTCGCAAGCCGCCCTCTGGCGAGAACGCGCGAGCGACCGGACGCAGAATGGTTTCGTCGAGGCTTTCGGTCGGGCCTTCGCGCCAGACCAGTTCGCCGTTATCGAGGAACGGTTCCAGGGTGTAGCGGCTCAGGCCGTGGCCCAGAACCGTGTTGACGTTTTCATGCAGCAGACCGGCTTCCAGCAGTTCGCGGATCAGGAACGACATGCCGCCCGCGGCCTGGAAGTGGTTGATGTCGGCTTTACCGTTCGGGTAGACGTGGCTCAGGGTCGGCACCACCTCGGAGAGGTCGGCCATGTCTTGCCAGGTCAGTTGAATGCCTGCGGCCATGGCGATGGCCGGCATGTGCAAGGTGTGGTTGGTCGAGCCGCCCGTGGCGTGCAGGGCCACGATGGAGTTGACCAGCGAACGCTCGTCGACGATTTCGCCGATCGGCATGAAATCGCCGTTCTGCTTGGTCAAGCGCGTGACTTGATGTGCCGCTTCGCGAGTCAGGGCCTCGCGCAACGGGGTATTGGGGTTCACGAAAGAAGCGCCGGGCAAGTGCAAACCCATGACTTCCATCAGCAACTGGTTGGTGTTGGCAGTGCCATAAAAGGTGCACGTACCAGGGCTGTGGTAGGAGTTCATTTCCGATTCCAGCAACTCTTCGCGGCTGGCCTTGCCTTCGGCGTAGCGCTGACGGACGTCGGCTTTCTGCTTGTTGGAAATGCCCGACACCATCGGCCCGCCCGGCACGAAGATCGTCGGCAAATGACCGAAACGCAACGCCCCCATCATCAGGCCCGGCACAATCTTGTCGCAGATGCCGAGCATCAGCGCGCCATCGAACATGTTATGGGACAGCGCCACGGCGGTGGACATCGCAATCACTTCGCGGCTCGGCAGGCTCAATTCCATGCCGGGTTCGCCCTGGGTCACGCCGTCACACATGGCCGGGGTGCCGCCGGCGAACTGGCCGACGGAGCCTATTTCACGCAGGGCTTTTTTGATCTGTTCAGGAAAGACTTCGTACGGCTGATGCGCGGAGAGCATGTCGTTATAGGACGAAACAATCGCAATGTTCGCGGAGTTCATCATCCGCAAGCTGTTCTTGTCGTCGCTGCCGCAACCGGCCACACCGTGGGCGAAGTTGGCGCATTGCAGCTTGCCGCGCATGGGACCGTCGCTGGCTGCCCCGCGAATCAGTGCAAGGTAAGCCTCACGCGTGGCGCGGCTGCGGGCGATAAGCCGTTCGGTGACCTCAAGGACGCGGGGATGCATGTGTAGAACTCCAGGCTAACGGATGTGGCGACCTGATTGTCTATGCTGAGCAAGAGCCGTTGTCGATGGAGTGACAGACGGTTTTCTTGTTCGGTCGGACCAGTTGATTCAGGTCACTCGTTGTAGATTGAACAAAATATTGCCATTAAAAAGGCTTGTTTTCTATTTTTTTGCGAATAATCTTGTAATTCCAACAACAAAACGACGGCGGCCCAGTTAAATGACTCTTCGAATCGCAATTAATGGTTTTGGCCGAATTGGCCGCAACGTCCTTCGCGCACTGTATACCCAAGGCTATCGTCAGGATTTGCAGATCGTTGCAATCAATGACCTGGGTGATAGCGCGATCAATGCTCATCTGCTCAAGTACGACACTGTTCACGGCACGTTCGATGCCGATGTCCAGCACGATCTGGAAAGCCTGACCGTCAACGGTGATCGCATTGCCGTCAGCGCCATCCGCAATCCGGCCGACTTGCCTTGGGCGGCGGAGCAAATCGACGTCGTGTTCGAATGCACCGGCCTATTCACCGACCGGTCCAAAGCTGCCGCGCATATTACGGCCGGCGCACGCAAAGTGATCATCTCGGCTCCGGCGAAAGGCGCCGACGCCACCGTGGTTTATGGGGTTAACCACGACATTCTGCGCCAGTCGCACCAGATTATTTCCAACGCGTCGTGCACCACCAACTGCCTGGCCCCGGTCGCCCAGGTGCTGCACCGTGAGTTGGGGATCGAAAACGGTCTGATGACCACCATTCACGCCTACACCAACGATCAGCATCTGACCGACGTCTATCATGTCGACCCGTATCGTGCACGTTCGGCCACCCAGAACATGATCCCGAGCAAGACCGGCGCCGCTGAAGCGGTCGGCCTGGTGCTGCCGGAACTGGCGGGCAAACTGACGGGCATGTCGGTGCGTGTCCCGGTGATCAACGTGTCGCTGGTGGACCTGACCGTGCAACTCAAGCGCGAAGCATCGGCCGACGAAGTGAACGCGCTGCTTAAAGAAGCCAGCCAGCACTCGAAAATTCTTGGCTACAACACCCTGCCGCTGGTTTCCAGCGACTTCAACCACAACCCGCTGTCGTCGATCTTCGACGCCAACCACACCAAGTCCAGCGGCAAACTGCTCAAGGTATTGGCCTGGTACGACAACGAATGGGGCTTCTCCAACCGCATGCTCGATAACTGCCTGGCGCTGTGCAACGCCGAATAAGCAGCACGCCCCCCCTTCTCGTAGGAGCGAGCCTGCTCGCGATGATCGTTAACGATGACAAGGGTCGCCTGAATGAACGCGGGGCCCTTACATCCTTCGCGAGCAAGCTCGCTCCTACAAAGTGCGTGTCATTTCTGGAGCAGCAACCAATGATCGGTATCAGCTTTACGCAAAAGACCCTGGCTGCGCGCAAGCGTATCGCCTTGGTCGCCCATGACCACTGCAAGGTGTTTTTGCTGGACTGGGCGGAGCGGCAGAAAGACAAGCTCGCGAAGCATGAACTGGTCGCCACCGGCACCACAGGGCTGTTGTTGCAACAACGGCTCGACCTGCCTGTGGAGAGCATGATCAGTGGCCCCTTGGGCGGCGACCAACAGCTCGGCGCGCGAATCGCCGAGCAACGGGTCGACCTGCTGGTGTTCTTCTGGGACCCGTTCGAACCGCAGCCACACGACCCGGACATCAAGGCATTGCTGCGAGTCGCGGCGGTGTGGAACATCCCGGTGGCGTGCAATGAATGCAGCGCCGACTATCTGCTCAGCAGTCCGTTGATGGATCAGGCTCATCAGCACCGGATCCCGGATTACGCGACCTATCTGTTGGGACGGGGTTAGTACAGGCCTGCGGTCTACGGCGTGGTTTTGATCTCGGGCAACAGTTCGCTGCGCAGGCGCTCAAAATGAGCCTGCGCATGCTCTTCAGGCCTCGGATCCCAGTTTTTGATACCAGGCGTGTGCATCTCCCGCAGTCGCTCGACAACCAAAAAATGCAGCTGCTCCGGCGTCTGCCATCCCCACCGCTGTGCCAGGTCGAGTTGCTCTATCAGCCAGGCTCTCGGCGACAGGTCTTCCGGCAATCGGGCTAGGTCCTCACTGTGCTCAGCCAACAGGTACTGACCAACATTAGCCAACAGGATCGCCCGTTCCTGGCTGACCGGCGCCGGGATATCCAGCCATTGCGGACTGTCAGGGACCGGGTATTCGCCAGGTGCCGAATTCTCGGCTGTCGTCCAGTGCTCGCCCTGCCAGTAGCAGACACTGACGGCCGGGCCGAGGTATTGGGGATATTCCGACTCGGGAAGATGAGCCAGAGCCCGCGCCAACACCCGATTGTCGTGGAAACGGTAGAGCGCCTGTTGCGGCCGTTTTCTGATAAACAGGCGTTCGCGCCAATGTTTCACCAATATCCCGATTGAGTGATTTTCGATGCTCGCCAGCCACCCCAAATCCTGAGGCGGCCCTTCGAATAACTCATTGAGCGATGACGGATTCAGACTATCGATTAAAAAAATAAACGGGCCGCCCACGGCCAGCGCGGCGACGGCGGTTTCCCTGTAGACACTGCGATAGTGTTCAGGTGTCAGCTGGTGCAACAAGGTCTGATGAATCCGCGGCGCCGCCTTCGAGTCAAGAATCAAATACAGACTACGGCCAAGTTGTGATTGCTGCGCCATCCACTGAACAGGCAGGTTACTCATGCGCAAACTCCTTCGATTGAACAACCGCCCTCTCGACAGGCCTCGCAGATCGGGCAGAAGTCTGCGGATTGCTCGCCAGCCAGCGTCATCAGCGCCCGTTGGACAAAGGCGATGACCGGCGCTCGTTCGATGGGGGTCGTCAACGGCTGTGTTGCACCCGGTATCAGCGGCGCCGCCAGCGTACCCCGCGCGGGGCTGCCCCCAACCTCGATTGCACAACTGCTGTAAATGCCACTCGAACTGATCACAAAATGCTGATCGCCAGCACACAAGGTCATGTTATCGCCGGCGTCGAGCACCAGTTTCACACCCCCCTTGAAATGAATTTCCTGACCCGCCTCTGCGACCAGCACCTCACCCACATAGGTGTGGCTGTTTTGCGCGACATGCAGATGATCATTGGCCATCAGCCGGGTTTTGCGGTCGCCTGTGGTCTTGCGATGTTCTTCGGTCTCGAACACACTGGTGCTGGTGCCCTTGATGGTTTCCCGACGTTCGCGACCGACTTCCAGCCGACTGTCGTTTTCAACTTTCTGCTCAAGGTCCCGCTGCGCTCGAAGGTAGATCAGCTCTTGCCCGAGGCGGTCTTCGATGTGCAACTCATTGAACCCTCCGCTCTGGCGTGAGCTACGACTCCGAAAGACGCTTCGGGTTTTGTTCGCCGGCAACTCATAGGGCACCGGGTTGGTCAGGTGATGCAAACAACCGGAAATCACAGGGCGATCAGGGTCGCCATCGATAAAGGTGACCATGACTTCCATGCCGACCCGGGGAATGTTGACCGCCCCGTAGCCATCGCCAGCCCAATGGGTCAAGACTCTCAACCAGCAACTGCTTTTATCGGTTTGCGGGTCGGTACGGTCCCAGTAAAAACTGACTTTGACCCGGCCGTATTGATCACAGTGGATCTCCTCTCCCGCCGGCCCGGTGACCTTGGCGTTCTGACTGCCGGAAATGGTGGGTTTGATGTGTTTAATCGGCGGTCGATACACGGCATCCCATGGCGTTGCGGTGAAGGTATTGCGATAGCCCTGAAAATCCGCGGCATGCAGCTCACAGGCCATTGTCTCTTCCAGCACTTGGGACTGCTGGCCTTCATGCACTATGCCTGTCAGTAGCCAAAGGTCATTCCATTCGGTTCTGTGATGCCCCTGCAATTCGAGAAAATGACCGCTGTGCAAGTTACCAAGGTCGCTGGCGCCGTCGGCCAACCGGTAATCGCTGCGATGCTGCTCCAACTGACGGGCGGCCAGACGCTTGCCCTCATCTCCGCTTTTAAAACGTCCCGGCGCCCGGTAATCCTCAAGGGGCGGAGCGACCGGGCTTCTGCTCTTCTGTTCGAGGAGTCGGTTCGGTTTTTCGAAATCATAGTCCCGAATCGCCACCTGACTGGGACGAGTGGCCAAACGCACACCGAAGGTGTCAATCACCGGGTGATCAGCCACCTGACCATTTTTTTGTCGAAAGGTTGACGGGGCCAACCGGCGGAAACACGTCTGATCATCGCCAAACACCAATAGGTGCCCTTGCGGACTGTGTTGAAAATGATAGTGAATACCCGACTCTTCACAGAGTCGCTGAATAAACCCCAGATCTGTTTCGTTGAACTGAACACAATACTCGCGTGGCAAATAGACGCTTGGGCCCAGTTGAAAAGTGAATGCATCGCCAAGCATGCCATGCTTGTTCAGGACTTCGGTGATGATCTGCTCGACGCTGCGTTGCTGAAAAATTCGCTGGTCGCTACACAGGCCCAGATACGCCAGTTGGGGGACCAGTCTCAGCTCATAACGCGTCAGTCGATTACCCGACTCGCGCTGTGCTAAGCCGTCAATCAGCCCGTGAAAGCCCTCGCCGAGAGGCCCAAACCCAAGGAAGGCAGGTTTGTGCAGCAACATCTCAAGGTCGAAGTCTGACCGTTCGCTGACCAGTTCCAGATTGACTTCATAGGGCTGGCTGATCGACTCACTGGCTTTGAAGGCCAGCACTTGAAAGTCGTATTGCTGCCCGGTGATGTCGAGATAAAAGCGAGGTCGAGAGTGTGGATCAAACATTGTTTAGTCCTTTAATAATCTGCTTGGCGGTACTCAGATAATCGAATCAATGTCGAACGGCTTGCCCACCAGCAAACGTTCGTTGTCCAGTGGCGAGGGGATCTTCGCGTACTGCACCGAATGCTGATTTTCAGTGTGCTTTGCCCAACGCTCCACGCTACCGGTGAACTCCGGCGACTGCGCCGCGCTGCCGTAGACATCCGCCAGCGTTAGCCGGCGATAGCGCAAGGCTTCCAAGCGCTGGCGGGTTGTCGTCAGCCGATCCCGCTCTCTGAACAAAGCATTTCTAGCGGCACTTTCATCTGCCGTCGCGCCTCGCGGGCCCTCGTCATGACGCATCTGGCGGGCATACTCGTAAAGTTTGTCCTTGAGCACTGCCAGGGCATCGTCGATCACCAGGTACTCACGTCCTGTGACCACGGTTGCACCGGTTTCCTGGGTTTGCTGCCAGCGGCGCAAGGTCGCCCAGGCGAAAGGAATGTAACTGGCAACCATCATGTGGTCTTTGTAGTTGATCAGTTGGGCCAGCATGCCGTCGCGCACCGGCATATCGCTATGCCGGGTCTTCTCCAGCATCGCGGTGCACGCGGAATTTTCGATGGACTCGCAGGTTGGGTCCCACAACACGGCCGACGGCTCCTTCGCATCGAAATGCACGGGCATGAAGTGCTGTTGTTGCCCGTGATGGTGATAGGGATCACCGCCGAGGCGCACCAGACCCGCGCCGAACACCAACAGGCCGTACCCGCTGACGACCGTCATCGTCAGGCCCGGCACCCAGACCTTCCAGTTAGCGTTCATCCAGGGGGCCGGCACGCCGGGAACCGGGTCGTTGTTGTTGACCATGCGGTGATGGACGAGGTCGGTGGCGCCTTCAACGAAAGCCGAGTCGCCAGCGCGTGGGGCGCCGTAGGTGTAGAGGAGGATGTTGTAATCCTCATCCGGGAAACGGCGTAATGCTTCTGCCAACAACAAGGCGATGGCGCCGCCGAGGCTGTGGCCGCAAATGATGATTTTTTGTCCGGCGTGGAATTTATCCAGATAAAGTAGAACGAAGTTTTTCATCGCCTGGAACGCGCTGTAGAACCCCTTATGAACCTGCCCGACGCCCTCCTCGAACGGAACCTGCAGCGCGTGCACATCCCGTACCGCATCTTTCAAGCTCGCCGTGCCCCGTACCGAAATCAGAATGACTTCGTCGTGATGACAGATAAACGCCTGGGTATCGCCGCCATCTTTCTCGTCATCGAAAAAATGCTGGTTGGCCGGGTGTTCCTGGTCCTGGCCTTTGTCCGGGTGGTTTTGTTCATACAGCGTCGGGTTGAACGGCAGGATCTCCAGCCGCTTTGAATAGGGCACGTCTTCGTACAACGGGTAGTAGCGATCGCGTTGGTGTTTATCGATTCGCCAGTTTTCCCGGTAACTGGCCAACGCCTCGCCGAACAGATGGCCAATACTCGGCTCCTCCGGAAAGCGCACTTTATCCCGTGGTTTTTCGCGCGGGTCCTGGGCGAAGTCGGTGTAACTCAAGGTCGCCATCAACGCCAGTTGATAAAGGTTCAGCGCACAAAACGAGTCATCGGTGGACAGCATGGGCCGCAAGGCGCGCATCGGCCGCACTTCCAGCACGTTGTGTTTGTTGGGGCTCAGCGCAATGCCAAATGAATGCTCGGGGCCGAAACCCAGTTCGCTCATGCCCCGAAGCAGTGCGCTTTGCGGTTCGTAGAAGCGCTTGACCACCGGTGGCAAATGCGCGCCTTCAAGGACCAGGTCCCGCACCTCGACCTGGACAAAGACATCGGCGTCTTTGATCGCCGGGTTGTGTTCACGACGAAATCCGTCTTCGTGAAAGAAACGCGTTTGTTCGGCACGGAACTGAAGTTCAGTGATGGGGAGGGGGTAAGACTTGCGGTGCATCAATCGCTCGTAAGGTTTTTCAAGTCCCGAATACAACGAGCTCATGGTGAGTACGACAGGCCCACGGTAATGGTTTTCTACCTTGGCAAAACCCTCGCCGTTCAGCCTTCCGGTGTACTCCTGCCCGACACTGTCCACAACGGTATAAGGCAAGCCGCCATAGGGTTTTCCGTCACCCTGCTCGTCAACCAATCGAAAACTCGTCCAATGCCCCCGCAGTGGACAGACCAATATTTTGCCGCTGAAACAGCTCTCGTCTTGCTCCTTGACTGTCATGTTGATGCTCCCTTATTCAGTGCAGTTGGGGTAAATGGTGCACTCGCGGCCATCTGGCAATTTGAATGACTTGAAATCTGTAGTGTTGCCGCGACAAAAAGCGTCTTGATCTTCAAGGCTTTCACCCAAGCAGCGTTTCCAACCTTGCGGAAAGCGAATCCAGTTATCCCCCATGTAAGGCTCCTCTTCCTTTGCCATCCTGAATACCATCCTCACCGTCCTGCCCGGTAACTGATCGCGCTGCAACACCCCGCCCGCCATACGTTTCACCATCTGTCCGTCCGCGTCGACGGCCCGGCAGTGCAGGATTTTCCGGATATTGCGTTTGGGTCCAAGGGTGCGAAACAACCACTGGCATTGCCCCTGAAACGCCTTAACGCCAGCGCTTGGAAAGACTGGAAGATCCGCCCCAAGTACGTCGCGAAAGGACAGGCTGGCAAAGTCGCCGCCTATGTCGGACCAACGCGTTCCCCACTTCGCATCGAGGTTCAGCTTCAAGCTACTCAACACCAACGGACAACCACCCGCACGGGTGGTCAGGGGCACCTGAAACTCGGCCGTGCGCGCAACGCCCTGGTATTCACTGGTGAAGAACTTGCGATTCGGTGCCACTTTTCCGCTTTCACGGGGCGGCGCCACACAGGTTTCGCCAGTGGCCGGCACATAAAAGGCATCAGCCTTGACCCGAAAATCAGCCGGCACTTCGGCCTGCAATGTGAAACTCTCTGCCGGTGCAAAAACGCAACCGCCAGCGGTAAGCGTCAAAGTGCCGATAGCCAGTGTGCGAGCCAGTTGTCGGCGTATGAGTCGCAACGACAGGCTGCTGTTGAGAACGGATGGTGTCCATCCATGGAGTGCCGTCACTTGATGCTCCTGCCCATTAACTCCGTCGAGAAACGAAGTATTAAGAGGGATAGGGCCGTCATCCAGAGCTAACTGAGCGGCCTGAAAACGTTTCGGATCGGACTTACAATCGTCACTGAAACGTCTGACAGCCCCAGCTTGCACTCGCGGAAAAGTGTGCAGAATGTTCATGTCTGACCATGACTGTCTCGATGGGTGTAAGGCAAACCGCCATCGGTTTTTCCATCACCCTGCTCGTCAACCAATCGAAAACTCGTCCAATGCCCCCATAGCGGGCAACCCAGCATTTTGCTGCTGAAACAACTAAGGTCTTGAACCTTGACCGTCATGTTGTTGCTCCTTTTATTCAGTGCAGTTGGGGTAAACGGTGCATTCGCGACCATCGGGCATTTTGAAAGGCTTGAAATCTGTGGTGTTGCCGCGACAGAAGGCGTATTGGTCTTCAAGGCTTTCACCCAGACAGCGTTTCCAGCCACTCGGGAAACGAACCCAGTTATCGCCTACAGCCGGCCATTCCTCGGCCGCCATCCTGAACACCATCCTCACCGTCCTGCCCGGTAACTGATCGCGCTGCAACACCCCGCCTGCCATGCGTTTCACCATCTGCCCGTCGGTATCGACGGCGCGGCAGTGCAGGATTTTCCGGATATTGCGTTTGGGTCCTAAGGTGCGAAACAACCACTGGCATTGCCCCTGAAACGTCTGAGCACCAGCGCTCGGAAAGGCTGGAAGATCTGTCCCTAGTACGTCGCGAAAGGACAGACTGGCAAAGTCGCCGCCTATGTCGGACCAACGCGTTCCCCACTTCGCATCGAGGTTCAGCTTCAAGCTACTCAACACCAACGGACAACCACCCGCACGGGTGGTCAGTGGCACCTGAAACTCGGCCGTGCGCGCAACGCCCTGGTATTCGCTGGTGAAGAACTTGCGATTCGGTGCCACTTTTCCGCTTTCACGGGGCGGCGCCACACAGGTTTCGCCGGTGGCCGGCACATAAAAGGCATCAGCCTTGACCCGGAAATCAGCCGGCACCTCAGCCTGCAAGGTAAAGCGCTCGGCGGGCGCAAAAACGCAACCGCTAGCGGTAAGCGTCAACGTGCCGATAGTCAGTGTGCGAGCCAATTGTCGGCGTATGAGACGCAACGACAGGCTGTTGTTGAGAACGGATTGTGTCCATCCATGGAGTGCCATCACTTGATGCTCCTGCCAATAGACCCCGTAAAAAACAAAGTATCAACAGGGGTATAGCCGTCATCCAGAACTGTCTGAGGGGCCAGGAAACGTTAGGGACCGCGCCTACGCCAGTCTCTGAAATATCTGACGTCTTCAGCCATGCAATGGCTAAAACGTGCGCAGCTTTCTGCCAAGTGAGCAACTCTCCATCGGCGTCCGCCGCGACCAAGCGTTCGCCGCGCTTGAGTGCCTGGCTGGAAAACCATCGGCTGTTCGGGCCGATCCTCTTTAAGCAATCTGTGGATGTGGTCACGACCACAATCGCTGCCGAAAATCTCCTGAATTTCTGCCCTTTCCAGGGCATTTTCCTGCGCAAACGATCACCTGTTGCCGTTCGTCGGACTCGCATTCACGCAACTTCTGCCCACGCCGATGTGGATTGAATGGCGCTGAAGGGACTCGGCGAAATGGGTCGCCCCCTGACTCACAGCCAACACCTCATTCATTCGCGAGTTCGCCCAATGTTCGACGCTCTGTCTATCCGCCTGAAAATCGTCCTGCTGTCCGGTCTGTGTTTGCTGGGTGTCATTGCGCTGATTGTTTGCATGAACGTCTACCAGACCCACCAGAATAACGATCTGGTCAGCACCTCCAGCAGCAAGATGCTCACTGACAGTGTGCAGGACCTGCTCCAGGCCAAGGCTGCCGAGCAAGCGGTGCGGGTGCAGAAGACCTTCGGCGAAAGCCTGCTGGTGGTGACCGCCCTGGCCGACCAGATCAAGGACCTGCGCACCATGGCTGCCAAGCGCTCGCTTGAGGCCGGGGCCCTGCGCGAAGAGTTGAACCAGAGCCTGAAAACCGCCTTCGAGCGCAACACCCAGTTACTGGGGGTCTGGCTGGCGTTCGAACCCAATGGCCTGGATGGCAAGGACAGCGAATTCGCCAACGACGCGGCCCGTCAGTCCAATGAAGCCGGACGTTTCGCCAGCTACTGGAGCCGTTCCGGAGGTGAGGGGCTGAACACGATCATGGTCGAAGACGACATGACCAAGACCACCCAGAATATCAGTGGCATCCCGTACAACAGCTGGTACACCTGCCCTCGCGACAGCAAGCGCACCTGCCTGCTGGACCCGTATGCCGATACCGTCGCCGGCAAGGAAATGCTGATGACCACGATTGCCGTGCCGCTGCTGGTGGACGGAAAATCCATCGGTGTGGTTGGTGTGGATATTGCCCTCGACGCGTTACAAGCAGCAGCGGTGGACTCCCAACGTGAACTGTTCAACAACGCCGGGCACATGCTGATCGTCTCTGGCAGCGGTGTACTCGCCGGTTACAGTGTTGACGCGAGCAAGGTGGGTAAAAGCATCGGTGACACCCTCGGTGCAGAGGGCAAGGAAGTCCTGCAATTGCTGGGTGCCGGCGCACCGAAGATTCTCGAACAAGGCAATTTTATTCGTGCGGTGTACCCGGTCAGCCCAATCGCCGACTCCAAAGCCTGGGGCGTGGTAATCGACCTGCCGAAACAAGTACTGCTGGCCGATTCGGTGAAGCTGCAAGTCGTCCTCGATGAAGCCCAGCAAAGCGGCACGATCAAAGCCGTGCTGGTAGCGGTCATTGCCGGCCTGCTGGGCCTGTTGCTGATCTGGCTCACCGCCTCGGGCGTGACCCGGCCGATCAACAGCGTCGCCGGGATGCTGAAGGCGATTGCCAGCGGTGACGGTGACCTGACTCAGCGCCTGCATTACAGCAAGAAAGACGAACTGGGCGAACTGGTCAGTTGGTTCAACCGCTTCCTCGACAAGCTGCAACCGACCATCGCGCAGATCAAACAAAGCATCACCGACGCCCGCGGCACGGCTGACCAGTCTTCGGAAATCGCCCGCCAGACCAGCGAAGGCATGCTGGTGCAGTTCCGTGAAATCGACCTGGTCGCTACCGCGTCCAATGAAATGAGCGCCACCGCCCACGACGTCGCCAACAGCGCCTCGAACGCGGCCAATGCCGCCAAAGGTGCCGACCAGTCGGCCCGCGACGGCATGTCGATCATCGAGCGCAGTACCCGCGACATCAATCAACTGGCCGAGGAAGTCAGCAAAGCGGTGACCGAAGTTGAAGCGTTGGCGGTCAACAGCGAGCAGATCGGTTCGGTACTGGAAGTGATCCGCAGCATCGCCGAGCAGACCAACCTGCTGGCGCTCAACGCCGCGATTGAAGCGGCCCGCGCCGGTGAGAGCGGTCGCGGTTTTGCGGTGGTGGCCGACGAAGTGCGCAACCTGGCCAAACGGACCCAGGACTCAGTGGAAGAAATCCGCCTCGTGATCGAACGCATCCAGACCGGCACGCGCGGCGTGGTCGCCACCATGCATTCAAGCCAGACACAGGCTCACAGCAACGCCGGACAGATTCAACAAGCGGTCCAGGCCCTTGGCAAAATCAGCGACGCGGTCACCGTGATCAGTGACATGAACCTGCAAATCGCCAGCGCCGCCGAACAACAAAGTGCCGTGGCTGAAGAGGTCAACCGCAACGTGTCGGCGATCCGTAGTGTTACCGAAACCCTGACCGGACAAGCCACCGAGTCGGCAAAAATCAGCAGCCAGCTGAATTTCCTGACGACCCACCAGATGAAATTGATGGATCAGTTCCGGGTGTAACATGCCCCTTGTACTTGTAGGAGCGAGCTTGCTCGCGAAGGTGTGTCAGGTAACCTGGTGCCGACTGACACACCTTCGCGAGCAGGCTCGCTCCTACAAGGGGGGATTTCGTCCGGGCGACATGGTTTTTGAACTATGATCGGGCTCTCATTCCGGAGGGCCTTCGATGACTGATTTACTCACGTCCATTCAAGCCGCACTCGGCTTGCCCCAACACCCCATTGCTTTCACGTCGACTGGTGCCCTGCCTTCGGCGTTTGCCGTTACCGACCTGGCATGTACCAGTATTGGCGCCGCCGGTCAGGCTGTCAGTGAATGGCTGCAGCAACAGACCGGTCGCCTGCCCGCCCTTGAAGTCGACCGTCGACTCGCGTCCTTCTGGTTCGCAACGTCGATCCGCCCCGTCGGCTGGAGCATTCCACCGCTATGGGATCCGGTCGCGGGTGATTACGCGACCAAGGATGGCTGGATCCGCCTGCACACCAACGCGCCACATCATCGTGCGGCGGCCGAAAGCGTGCTCGGCACCTGTACCGACCGCGCAACGATGGCCAGCAAGGTCGCGCAATGGGCAAAAAGTGATCTGGAACAGGCGGTGGTGAATGCCGGTGGCTGCGCCGCCGAAATGCGCAGCTGGGCGCAATGGCAGGCGCATCCTCAGGGCCAGGCCGTGAACGCCGAACCGCTGATTCAGTTCAGCACCGGCAACGGTCAAAACATGAAATCGTGGCAAGGTTCCGTGGCGCAACCGCTGGCCGGGATCAAGGTGCTGGACCTCACCCGCGTACTCGCCGGCCCCATAGCCAGTCGTTTTCTCGCTGGCCTCGGCGCCGACGTACTGCGTATCGACCCGCCGACCTGGAACGAGCCGGGCGTGGTGCCGGAA
Source organism: Pseudomonas sp. ASL7 (assembly GCF_056680375.1). NCBI lineage: Bacteria > Pseudomonadati > Pseudomonadota > Gammaproteobacteria > Pseudomonadales > Pseudomonadaceae > Pseudomonas > Pseudomonas sp. ASL7. Next base: position 3,464,449 of record NZ_CM155279.1, read on the forward strand.
GTCACTTTGGGCAAACGCTGTGCTCGCCTGGACCTGCACGACAAGACCGATCGAGCCGTATTCGAAAGCCTGCTCAAAAACGCCGACGTCCTGCTTCATGGTTACCGTGCCGATGCGTTGGAGCGCTTGGGTTACGGTGTCGCCGAGCGTCAGAAATGGGCGCCGGACCTGATTGATGTATGCCTCAACGCCTACGGCTGGAGCGGTCCCTGGCAGAATCGTCGAGGGTTCGACAGTCTGGTGCAGATGAGCAGCGGGATTGCCGAAGCGGGCATGCAGTGGAAGAACGCCGACAAGCCGACGCCGCTGCCGGTGCAGGCGCTTGATCATGCAACCGGGTATTTGATGGCGGCGGCGGCAATCAGGTTACTGGGACGAGGTGGGTCGGCAAGGTTGTCGTTGGCGCGAACGGCGAAGTTGCTGATTGAACAGGGACCAGGGACTCATGAGCCGTTGCGGGCCGAGGATGAGCATGATCGAGGGCTGTTGGTTGAGCAGACGCCTTGGGGGGCGGCGCATCGACTGCAGGTGCCATTGAAAATCACCGGAACGCCGTTGCAGTGGGCAATTCCGGCCGGGGAATTGGGTTCCCATCGCGCGCAGTGGTGCTGACTGTACGGGCCCCATCGCGAGCAAGCTCGCTCCCACAGTGGATCTGCGTCGATCACAAAACCTGTGGGAGCGAGCTTGCTCGCGATGGGGCCCGGACTGTCAACTCAATCCGGCCGGCTGAGCGATGTCCAAAGCAACTGCGCCGCATACCCTCGATAAGGTCTCCAGATTTCAGCCCGCACCAACAACTCCCGCGCAGTGACCGGCCCACCTTCCAGCGCCGACAGCGCATTGATCAACCCCACATCCCCACTCGGAAATGCATCCATCTCCCGCAACTGCCGCAATGCAATGTACTGAGCCGTCCAGTCACCAACCCCGTGCAACGCCAACAACCGCGCAACACCACCCGGCCGAGCCGGCTCAAACAACCCTGGATCATCCAGCAACGCCTGCGCTACGCCAGACAACGTCCGACCACGGCTTTTCGGCATCCCCAACGTCGCCAGATCGGCTTGCGCCAAAACGCTTGCCTCAGGAAATACGTACGCCACACCGGGCAAAGAAGACGCTAAACATTGCCCATACTGCGCAACCAGTTTCCCCGCCAGCTTAATCGCCGCGCCCACCGTAATCTGCTGCCCCAGTACCGCACGGATCGCCAACTCCAGCCCATCCCAAGCCCCCGGCACTCGCAGCCCCGGATGTTCGGCAATCAGCCGCGCCATCAACGAATCGACCGATAACCGCCGATGAATCACTGCCAGATCAGCATCCAGATCAAACATCCGGCGCAGTCGCGCAACAATCTCCGGTATTGCCGCGCGATCAGGAAAATCCAGCCTGACTTCCAGCGCATTCACCTGTGCAGGCTTGATCGAAAACGCACCTTGAACACCGTTCAACCCGACGCTGCGCGAGTAAACGCCATCGACTACCGTTTCCATTCCAGCCACGGCCCTTGCCGACAAAAACCCCAGCATCGCCGGCCAGTCATAAGGCGCCTGGTACTCCAGCAACAACCTCACAACGACACCAAGCCGCTGTACAACCCACATACTGCCAGCCCGGCACCGGCGCGAGCGACCATGTTCGGCGACAGGGAGAAAACCCCGTCCCTGATCATCGATCCACCACCAGGGCGATCAACGCGCTCAGGCGAAGCTTCTGCGTCGGTTGCGACATTCCTGCGTCTCCACTTTTGTTCCGATTCAGCCGGGGGTCGACCACGGCAGTGAAACCGTCACAGTGTTGATTTTAACTAAACAGATACAGCGTAATAACGTTTATTAGATAACGCCAAATCACAGCCATTATTTATAACTGATCAATCTATAAACATCATGGCAAAAAGCGATTTGGTGGATCGATCCAAATCAATCGATACGGACCTTAATCAAACGTCGAAAATTTGCAGAAACGTAAAAACGAACTAGCTTAAAAACTCAAAGTGATACGTATTATTTTCAGTTGCTCTGGCCGAAGCCTCTGGAAAGGGCTTTTCCGGCGAAATCGTCATGCCCGTAAAAAGGTTCTCGCGCTTTAATTAACAAAGGAATGTGACATGAACTGATCTAAGTCAGCTGATTGAACTGTTAACGGAACTAATCTGTTATCTCTTTTCTCCTGCATTGGAGTCATGCAATGTCCGAATCCCCCGGAAAACTGAAACTCGGCGCACTGGTTGCGCTGGTTGTTGGCTCAATGATTGGTGGCGGGATCTTCTCTTTGCCCCAGAACATGGCCGCCAGTGCCGATGTCGGCGCGGTACTGATCGGTTGGGCCATTACGGCGGTCGGCATGCTGACCCTGGCCTTCGTTTTCCAGACACTCGCCAACCGCAAGCCTGATCTGGACGGCGGTGTCTACGCCTACGCCAAAGCCGGTTTCGGCGACTACATGGGTTTCTCGTCCGCCTGGGGTTACTGGATCAGTGCCTGGCTGGGCAACGTCGGTTACTTCGTTCTGCTGTTCAGCACCCTCGGTTACTTCTTTCCGGTCTTCGGCCAAGGCAACACCGTTGCCGCGGTAATCGGAGCGTCGGTGCTGCTATGGGCCGTGCACTTTCTCGTGCTACGAGGGATCAAGGAAGCGGCGTTCATCAACCTGGTGACCACCGTTGCCAAGGTCGTACCGCTGCTACTGTTTGTGCTGATCGCGATTTTCGCCTTCAAACTGGACATCTTCACCGCCGACATATGGGGATTGAAAAACCCGGACCTGGGCAGTGTGATGAACCAGGTGCGCAAAATGATGCTGGTCACCGTCTGGGTGTTCATCGGCATTGAAGGCGCGAGTATTTTCTCGGCCCGCGCGCAAACACGCAGCGACGTCGGTAAAGCCACCGTGATCGGTTTCATCACCGTGCTGCTGTTTCTGGTGCTGGTGAACGTGCTGTCGCTGGGCATCATGACCCAGCCGGAACTGGCCAAACTGCAGAACCCGTCGATGGCCGCGGTACTGGAACATGTGGTCGGTCCGTGGGGCGCGGTGCTGATCAGCGTCGGTCTGATCATCTCCTTGCTGGGTGCCTTGCTGTCCTGGGTGCTGCTGTGTGCGGAAATCATGTTCGCCGCCGCCAAGGACCACACCATGCCGGCGTTTTTGCGCAAGGAAAACGCCAACCAGGTTCCGGTCAACGCCTTGTGGCTGACCAACGCCATGGTCCAGCTGTTTCTGATTATCACCCTGTTCTCGGCCAGCACTTACCTGTCGCTGATCTACCTCGCCACCTCGATGATTCTGGTGCCTTACCTGTGGTCGGCGGCTTACGCGCTGCTGCTGGCGGTGCGCGGCGAGACCTACGAAAACGATGCCCGAGAACGCTCGAAGGACCTGCTCATTGGCGCCATCTCGGTGATCTATGCAGTCTGGCTGGTCTACGCGGGGGGCACCAAATACCTGCTGCTCTCCGCGCTGCTTTATGCGCCCGGCGTGATCCTGTTCGCCAAGGCCAAGCTCGAAGTCAACAAACCGGTTTTCACCAACGTCGAGAAGCTGGTTTTCGCCGCAGTAATCGTGGGCGCCCTGGTGGCGGCCTATGGGCTCTATGACGGCTTCCTGACCCTGTAATACCTGACTTATTTGTCATCTGGAGGATCACTGTAATGACCACGGAAAAAGTTAAGTTCGGCGTCCATTCCGAAGCCGGCAAACTGCGCAAAGTCATGGTTTGCTCCCCCGGTCTGGCCCATCAGCGGCTGACCCCGAATAACTGCGACGAACTGCTGTTCGACGATGTGTTGTGGGTTGCCCAAGCCAAGCGCGACCATTTCGATTTCGTCACCAAAATGCGCGAACGCAATATCGATGTCGTGGAAATGCACAACTTGCTGACCGACATCGTCGCCATCCCCGAAGCCCTGGACTGGATTCTGGAGCGCAAGATCACCGCCAACTCGGTCGGCCTCGGCCTGATCAACGAAGTGGGTTCGTGGCTGCGCAGCCTGGAGCCGCGCAAGATTGCGGAATTCTTGATCGGCGGCGTCTCCGCTGATGACCTGCCGGACAGTTTCGGCGGCAAGACCATTCAAATGTTCCGCGATTTCCTCGGCCACTCCAGCTTCATTTTGCCGCCGCTGCCCAACACTCAGTTCACTCGCGATACCACGTGCTGGATCTACGGTGGCGTGACGCTGAACCCGATGTACTGGCCGGCGCGTCGTCAGGAAACCCTGCTGACCACGGCGATCTACAAGTTCCACCCGCAGTTCACCAACGCCGACTTCCAGATCTGGTACGGCGACCCGGATAAGGAACACGGCAGCTCCACCCTTGAAGGCGGCGACGTCATGCCGATCGGCAACGGTGTGGTGTTGATCGGGATGGGCGAACGCTCGTCCCGTCAGGCCATCGGCCAACTGGCGGTGAACCTGTTCAAAAATAAAGCCGTGGAGCGTGTGATCGTCGCCGGCCTGCCGAAATCCCGCGCAGCGATGCACCTGGACACCGTGTTCAGTTTCTGCGACCGCGACCTGGTGACGATCTTCCCGGAAGTGGTGAACCAGATCGTCGCCTTCACCCTGCGCCCTGACGAAAGCAAACCGGGCGGCATCGACATTCGCCGCGAAGAAACCAACTTCCTCGACACCGTGGCCAAGGCCCTTAACCTCAAAGCGTTACGCGTGGTGGAAACCGGCGGCAACAGTTTCGCCGCCGAACGCGAGCAGTGGGACGACGGCAACAACGTGGTGGCCGTGGAGCCCGGCGTGGTGATCGGTTATGACCGCAACACCTACACCAACACTCTGCTGCGCAAGGCCGGTGTGGAAGTCATCACCATCAGCGCCGGCGAACTCGGTCGCGGCCGTGGCGGTGGCCACTGCATGACCTGCCCGATCATTCGCGACCCTATCGACTATTAATTTGCCCACCTCGGCTCGCGCTGCCTTCTACACCAAGGCATGCGCGGCCAAGGGGATAACCGACACCTAAGGAGATCCAAAATGGCTTTCAATATGCGCAACCGCAGCCTGCTCTCGCTGATGCACCACACCACTCGCGAGCTGCACTATCTGCTGGACCTTTCTCGGGACCTCAAACGCGCCAAGTACACCGGCACCGAACGCCCACACCTGCAAGGCAAAAACATCGCACTGATCTTCGAAAAAACCTCGACCCGCACCCGTTGCGCCTTCGAAGTCGCCGCCCATGACCAGGGCGCTCACGTCACCTACATCGACCCGGTGTCGTCGCAGATCGGCCACAAGGAAAGCATGAAAGATACCGCCCGTGTGTTGGGGCGGATGTTCGATGCCATCGAGTACCGTGGCTTCGAACAGGAAATCGTCGAAGAGCTGGCCAAGTTCGCCGGCGTGCCGGTGTTCAACGGCCTGACCGCTGAATTCCACCCGACGCAAATGATCGCTGACACCCTGACCATGCGCGAACACAGCGACAAGCCGCTGCATGACATCAGCTACGCCTACCTCGGCGACGCCCGCTACAACATGGGCAACTCGCTGCTGATGATCGGCGCCAAACTCGGCATGGACGTGCGCATTGCTGCACCGAAAGCCCTGTGGCCACACGCTGACTTCATCGCCCAGTGCAAAGCCTTCGCCGAAGAAAGCGGCGCACGCATCACCATCACCGAAGACCCGAAAGCGGCGGTCAAAGGCGTCGACTTCATCCATACCGATATCTGGGTGTCCATGGGCGAACCGGTGGAAGCCTGGGACGAGCGCATCGAGCAACTGCTGCCATACCAGGTCAACGCCGAAATGATGAAGGCCGCCGGCAACCCGCGTGTGAAATTCATGCACTGCCTGCCGGCGTTCCACAACAGCGAAACCAAGGTCGGCAAGGACATCGCCGCGCGGTACCCGCACCTGGCCAATGGCGTCGAGGTGACCGAAGAGGTCTTCGAATCGCCGGCCAACATCGCCTTCGAGCAAGCGGAAAACCGCATGCACACCATCAAGGCGATCCTGGTGTCGGCGTTGGCGGATATCTAAGGACCGACGCGGCTCCTCCTGCGGGAACACGGACCCTGTGGGAGCGAGCTTGCTCGCGATGACGGTGTGACAGGCAACATTGATGTCGACTGTTACTCCGCCATCGCGAGCAAGCTCGCTCCCACAAAATCCCGCCCCACAGGTGACCGAGTCGCCCGTAATTTCTCTGTTTAGAAGGACTCCATTATGCGTATCGTCGTTGCTCTGGGCGGTAACGCCCTGCTCCGCCGTGGTGAACCCATGACCGCGGACAATCAACGCGCCAACATCCGGATCGCCACCGAACAGATCGCCAAGGTCTATTCCGGCAACCAGCTGGTCATTGCCCACGGCAATGGTCCGCAAGTGGGCCTGCTGTCACTGCAAGCCGCGGCCTACACCTCGGTGTCGCCTTATCCGCTGGACGTGCTCGGTGCCGAAACCGAAGGCATGATCGGCTACATCATCGAACAGGAACTGGGCAACCTTCTGGACTTCGAAGTGCCGTTTGCGACCCTACTGACCCAAGTCGAAGTCGACGCCAACGACCCGGCCTTCCAGAACCCGAGCAAACCCATCGGTCCGGTCTACGCCAAAGCCGAAGCGGAAAAACTCGCCGCCGAGAAAGGCTGGGCGATTGCCCCGGACGGCGACAAATATCGTCGTGTAGTGGCCAGCCCGAAACCGAAACGCATATTCGAAATCCGCCCGATCAAGTGGCTGCTGGAAAAAGGCAGCATCGTGATTTGCGCCGGCGGCGGTGGTATCCCGACGATGTACGGTGCCGATGGCAAGCTGCAAGGCGTGGAAGCGGTGATCGACAAAGACTTGTGTTCGGCACTGCTGGCCGAACAGCTGGACAGCGATTTATTGGTGATTGCTACCGACGTCAATGGCGCCTTCATCGACTTCGGCAAACCGACCCAAAAAGCCATTGCCCAGGCGCACCCGGACGAGATGGAGAAACTCGGCTTCGCTGCAGGCTCCATGGGGCCGAAGGTCCAGGCGGCCTGCGAGTTTGCACGCCATACTGGAAAAACTGCAGTGATCGGCTCACTCTCGGACATTGAAGCAATCGTCCACGGCAAGGCCGGTACGCGCATCAGCACGGCGAAACCTGGCATAACTTACTTGTAAGGAGAGACGTCTATGGCAATGTTTGAGCCAGGCCACTTGCACATCGAGCGTCACGCGCTGGACAAGAACGATGTCAGCTACAACGTGCACCTCGACTATGAAGTCAGCAAGAATCCCAAAGGGGAGAAAGGAATCCAGTTCACCATGCATGGCAGTATCCAGGGAAAGGACATGACAGAGACCTTCTTCTTGCCCAAGGAGGAGGCCTACAACTTTGCCAACAACGTGACGAAAATCGCCGAGAAGTACGGCATCCCAAAGACGCACAGCCAGATTGGCTCGGTCCACAAGCACTACGACCTGATGTTCGAAGACATCCGGAAGCAGTTGGATATGAAATCCGGCGACCCGGTAAACCCCGAACACTTCGAATAACCCCACCGCCCCTGTAGGAGCGAGCTCGCTCGCGAAGGACGTTAACGATAACGCAGTCTTCCTGAATAAACGCGTTGTTCTCAAGTCCTTCGCGAGCAAGCTCGCTCCTACAGGAGATCGTCTCAGCCGTGAAGTCCTTCGCAGGATTTCACCATTCGCCCGCCCCAAGGCATACTTGCCGCCCTCCGAACGCCAGAACCAAAACCGTCCCATGCGTATCCACGTCAGCTTCATCGACCGCGTTGGCATCACCCAGGAAGTCCTGGCCTTGCTCGGTGGACGCAATCTCAATCTGGATGCGGTGGAAATGGTTCCGCCCAACGTCTACATTGATGCCCCGACCCTGAGTCCGCAGGTCCTTGAAGAGTTGCGCGATGCCCTGTTCAGTGTGCGTGGCGTGCAAGCGGTGACGGTGGTCGACATCCTTCCCGGCCAGCGTCGGCACTTGCAGCTCGATGCCTTGCTCGCGGCCATGACCGACCCGGTACTGGCGCTGGACAGTGACGGCAAGGTGTTGCTGGCCAACCCGGCACTGATCGCCTTGTACGGCCGTGAACCGGCCGGCGAAAGCATCGCTGAATTGTTTGCCGATCCGGCGTTGCTCGACGCCTTGCTTGAACACGGCTTCCGCCTGCCGCTGCGCGAGATTACGGTCAACGGCCAGACCTTGCTGTTGGACGCCACGCCCATCACCGATGCCGGCGCCCTGCTGACCCTGTATCAACCCAACCGCATCGGTGAACGCCTTTCCGCGCTGCACCACGATCACGCCGAAGGTTTCGATGCACTGCTGGGGGAGTCTCCGGTGATTCGCACGCTCAAGGCCCGCGCCCAGCGAGTGGCGGCCCTCGATGCGCCCCTGTTGATCCAGGGCGAAACCGGCACCGGCAAAGAGTTGGTGGCCCGTGCCTGCCATGCCATCAGCGCTCGCCACAGTTCGCCGTTTCTGGCGTTGAATTGTGCGGCATTGCCGGAAAACCTCGCCGAAAGCGAACTGTTCGGCTACGCCCCTGGCGCTTTCACCGGTGCGCAACGGGGCGGTAAACCGGGGCTGATGGAACTGGCCAACCAGGGCACGGTATTTCTCGACGAGATCGGCGAAATGTCGCCGTACTTGCAGGCGAAGTTGTTGCGCTTTCTCAACGACGGCAGCTTCCGCCGGGTCGGTGGCGATCGTGAGGTCAAGGTCAACGTGCGGATCCTCAGCGCGACGCACCGCGACCTGGAGAAAATGGTCAGCGAAGGCAGCTTCCGCGAAGACCTGTTCTATCGGCTCAATGTCCTGAACGTCGAAGTCCCGCCCTTGCGCGAGCGCGGCCAGGACATTCTGCTGCTGGCGCGCTATTTCATGCAGCAGGCCTGTGCACAGATTCAGCGCCCGGTCTGCCGGTTGGCGCCCGGGACTTATCCGGCGCTGCTGGGCAACCGCTGGCCGGGCAACGTGCGGCAATTGCAGAACGTGATCTTCCGCGCCGCGGCCATTTGCGAGAGCACGCTGGTGGACATTGGTGACCTCGACATCGCCGGCACCTCAGTGGCGCGCCAAAGCGACAGCGACGTCGACAGCCTTGAACAAGCCATGGAAGAGTTCGAGAAAACCTTGCTGGAAAAACTCTACGTCAGCTACCCGTCGACCCGCCAACTGGCCAGCCGCCTGCAAACGTCCCACACCGCAATTGCGCATCGATTGCGCAAGTACGGCATTCCTAACAAGCCTTGACGACCTCATCGTGAGCAAGCTCGCTCCCACATTAAATTTGCGTCGATCATAAACCTGTGGGAGCGAGCTTGCTCGCGATGAGGCCAGTGGGTTCACCCTGAAATTGTCAAAAGCGACCTCCACCTGTACTGAAAGCGCTACAGCGGAACGATATCGCTACACCCTCGCCTAACCACCGCTGTGCAAGGCTTTGATCCACCTACGCTTTTTTCTTTGCCTTGTGCTGTAGCGATTTCGCTACAACCCTCAATCATGCGCCCCTCTAAAAACACCATAACTTATTGATTTATAACAAGATATAAACATTGGCCGTCTTTTTGCTTAGTAACCGTTCATAAAGTACGGCATTGCCGAGCATTCAATCGCGTCCACCAGACGAGTCTGGCCCCCCTTAGGAGTTTCCATGAGCGAGTTGCGTTTTACTGAAGATCACGAATGGCTGCGCACCGAAGCTGACGGCACCGTCACAGTCGGTATTACCGCTTTCGCACAGAACGCCTTGGGCGACGTGGTTTTCGTTCAACTGCCTGAGCTGCAGTCCTACGACCAAGGCGCTGAAGCCGCCACCGTGGAATCGGTAAAAGCCGCCAGCGGTGTGTACATGCCGCTGAACGGCGAAGTGCTGGAAGTGAACCCGGCACTCGACAGCAGCCCTGAGCTGGTCAACGAAGATCCGCTGGGCGAAGGCTGGTTCTTCCGCTTCCAGCCTGCCGACGCTTCGGCCGTCGCCAAACTGCTGGATCAAGATGCCTACGACCGCCTGATCAAAGCCAACGCTGAAGCCTGAGGAGCGCCAACATGACTCAAGTTAATCCTGCCGTTGTAAACCTGAGTACCGCCAACGAATTCATCGCCCGCCACATCGGCCCGCGTTCCGGCGACGAGCAAGCCATGCTCAACAGCCTCGGTTTTGACTCGCTGGAAGCGCTGAGCGCCAGCGTCATTCCGGACAGCATCAAAGGCACCAGCGTCCTCGGCCTCGAAGACGGCCTGAGCGAAGCCGATGCCTTGGCTTTGATCAAATCCATCGCCAGCAAAAACCAGCTGTTCAAGACTTACATCGGCCAGGGTTACTACGGCACCCACACGCCGTCGCCGATCCTGCGTAACCTGCTGGAAAACCCGGCCTGGTACACCGCGTACACCCCGTACCAGCCAGAAATTTCCCAGGGCCGTCTCGAAGCGCTGCTGAATTTCCAGACCCTGATCAGCGACCTCACCGGCCTGCCGATCGCCAACGCCTCGCTGCTGGACGAAGCCACCGCCGCCGCCGAAGCCATGACGTTCTGCAAACGCCTGAGCAAGAACAAGGGCAGCCACGCCTTCTTCGCCTCCGTGCATTGCCACCCGCAAACCCTCGACGTACTGCGCACTCGTGCCGAGCCGTTGGGCATCGACGTGGTGGTCGGTGACGAACGTGAACTGAGCGACGTGACACCGTTCTTCGGCGCCCTGCTGCAATACCCGGCGAGCAACGGTGATGTGTTCGACTACCGCGAACTGACCGAACGCTTCCACGCCGCCAACGCGCTGGTCGCGGTCGCCGCCGACCTGCTGGCCCTGACCGTACTGACCCCGCCGGGCGAGTTCGGCGCCGACGTAGCCATCGGCAGCGCCCAACGCTTCGGCGTGCCGCTGGGCTTTGGTGGTCCACATGCGGCTTACTTCTCCACCAAAGATACGTTCAAGCGCGACATGCCGGGCCGTCTGGTCGGTGTCTCCGTCGACCGCTTTGGCAAGCCGGCCCTGCGCCTGGCGATGCAGACCCGCGAGCAACATATCCGCCGCGAGAAAGCCACCAGCAACATCTGCACCGCACAGGTGCTGTTGGCCAACATCGCCAGCATGTACGCCGTGTACCACGGCCCGAAAGGCCTGGCACAAATCGCCAACCGTGTGCATCACCTGACCGCCATTCTGGCCCAAGGCCTTGGCGCACTGGGCCTGGGCGTCGAGCAAGCCAACTTCTTCGACACCCTGACGATCAAGACCGGCGCGCAAACCGCCGCCCTGCACGACAAGGCGCATGCGCAGAAGATCAACCTGCGTGTGGTCGACGGCGAACGTCTGGGCCTGTCCCTCGACGAAACCACCAGCCAGGCCGACGTTGAAACCCTGTGGAGCCTGCTGGCCGACGGCAAAGCCCTGCCAGACTTCGCCGCCCTCGCCGCTTCGGTGACCAGCACCCTACCCGCCGCGCTGGTGCGCCGATCGCCGATCCTCAGCCACCCGGTGTTCAACCGTTATCACTCGGAAACCGAGCTGATGCGCTACCTGCGCAAGCTCGCCGACAAAGACCTGGCCCTGGACCGCACCATGATCCCGCTGGGTTCGTGCACCATGAAACTCAACGCCGCCAGCGAAATGATCCCGGTGACCTGGGCTGAATTCGGTGCCCTGCACCCGTTCGCCCCGGCCGGGCAAAGCGCCGGTTATCAGCAGCTGACCGATGAACTGGAAGCGATGCTCTGCGCCGCCACCGGTTACGACTCGATCTCCCTGCAACCGAACGCCGGTTCCCAAGGCGAATACGCCGGTCTCCTGGCCATTCGCGCTTATCACCAGAGCCGTGGCGAAGACCGTCGCGACATCTGCCTGATCCCGTCGTCGGCCCACGGCACCAACCCTGCAACCGCCAACATGGCCGGTATGCGTGTGGTGGTAACCGCGTGCGACGCACGTGGCAACGTCGACATCGAAGACCTGCGCGCCAAGGCTATCGAGCACCGCGAGCATCTTGCGGCCTTGATGATTACTTACCCGTCGACCCATGGCGTGTTCGAAGAAGGCATCCGCGAAATCTGCGGGATCATTCATGACCACGGCGGCCAGGTGTACATCGACGGCGCCAACATGAACGCGATGGTCGGCCTCTGCGCACCGGGCAAGTTCGGCGGCGACGTGTCGCACCTGAACCTGCACAAAACCTTCTGCATTCCGCATGGCGGTGGCGGCCCGGGCGTCGGCCCGATTGGCGTGAAATCGCACCTGACCCCGTTCCTGCCGGGTCACGCGCGAATGGCACGCAAGGAAGGCGCCGTCTGCGCGGCACCGTTCGGCAGCGCGAGCATTCTGCCCATCACCTGGATGTACATTCGGATGATGGGTGGCGCCGGCCTCAAGCGTGCGTCGCAACTGGCGATCCTCAATGCCAACTACATTTCCCGCCGCCTCGAAGAGCATTACCCAGTGCTCTACACCGGCAGTAACGGTCTGGTGGCGCACGAATGCATCCTCGACCTGCGTCCGTTGAAAGACAGCAGCGGCATCAGCGTTGATGACGTCGCCAAGCGCCTGATCGATTTCGGTTTCCACGCCCCGACCATGTCGTTCCCGGTCGCCGGCACACTGATGATCGAGCCGACCGAAAGCGAATCCAAGGAAGAACTGGATCGCTTCTGCGACGCCATGATCCGCATCCGCGAAGAAATCCGCGCAGTGGAAAACGGCACCCTGGACAAGGACGACAACCCGTTGAAAAACGCTCCGCACACTGCAGCGGAAATCGTCGGCGAGTGGACGCATCCGTACAGCCGTGAACAAGCGGTGTACCCGGTAGCATCGCTGATCGAAGGCAAGTACTGGCCGCCGGTCGGCCGGGTCGACAACGTGTTTGGTGATCGCAACCTGGTTTGCGCCTGCCCGTCGATCGAAAGCTACGCTTGATCTATAGGGGGGCGGGTTCGCCTGCCCCTCTTGGTCACTACAAAACCTTGTAGGAGCGAGCTTGCTCGCGATGGTGTGTCAGTAGACATCAATGCAGCTGACACTCCATCGCGAGCAAGCTCGCTCCTACAGGGATTTGTGCCAAGTCTCAGATTCCGCCAATTCCTATAACAAGAAACCGGAGAACAACCATGTCGTTAAGCGTGTTCGACCTGTTCAAGATTGGCATCGGCCCCTCCAGCTCCCACACCGTCGGCCCGATGCGCGCAGCAGCGCGTTTCGCCGAAGGTTTGCGTCGTGAAGGGCTGTTGACGGCAACCACCCGCGTCAGAATCGAGCTTTACGGCTCACTCGGCGCCACCGGCAAGGGCCACGGCAGCGATAAAGCTGTGATGTTGGGCCTGGAAGGTGAACACCCGGACACCGTGAACACCGAAACCGTCGCCGCTCGTCTGCAAGACATTCGTGGCAGCGGTCGTTTGAACCTGCTCGGCGAACACAGCATTGCGTTCAACGAGAAAGAACATTTGGCGATGATTCGCAAACCGTTGGCCTATCACCCCAACGGTATGATTTTTCGCGCCTTCGACGCCGCTGGCCTGCAGATCCGCAGTCGCGAGTATTACTCCGTCGGCGGGGGTTTTGTGGTCGATGAAGACGCTGCTGGCGCCGACCGCATCGTCGAAGACGCCACGCCGCTGACCTTCCCCTTCAAAAGCGCAAAGGACCTGCTCGGTCACTGCACCACCTATGGCTTGTCCATCAGCCAGGTGATGCTGACCAACGAAAGTGCCTGGCGCCCGGAAGCGGAAACCCGTGCCGGCTTGCTGAAAATCTGGCAAGTGATGCAGGACTGCGTCGACGCGGGCTGCCGTAACGAAGGCATCCTGCCCGGCGGCCTGAAGGTCAAGCGTCGGGCCGCGTCGCTGCATCGGCAACTGTGCAAGAACCCGGAATCATCATTGCGCGATCCGTTGTCGGTGCTGGACTGGGTCAACCTTTACGCCTTGGCGGTCAACGAAGAAAACGCCAACGGCGGGCGCGTCGTGACGGCGCCCACTAACGGTGCAGCGGGGATCGTGCCAGCCGTGTTGCATTACTACATGCGCTTTATTCCCGGTGCCAACGAAGACGGCGTCGTGCGTTTTCTGCTAACGGCGGCGGCGATTGGCATTTTGTACAAGGAAAACGCTTCGATCTCCGGCGCCGAAGTCGGCTGTCAGGGTGAAGTCGGCGTGGCGTGTTCCATGGCGGCTGGCGCCTTGTGCGAAGTCCTTGGCGGCAGCGTGCAACAAGTGGAAAACGCCGCTGAAATCGGCATGGAGCACAACCTCGGCCTGACCTGCGACCCGATTGGCGGCCTGGTGCAAGTACCTTGCATCGAGCGCAATGCCATGGGCTCGGTCAAAGCAATCAATGCGGTGCGCATGGCGTTGCGTGGAGATGGTCAGCACTTCGTCTCCCTCGACAAAGTCATTCGCACCATGCGCCAGACCGGCGCCGACATGAAAAGCAAATACAAGGAAACCGCCCGTGGCGGTTTGGCGGTCAACATTATCGAGTGCTGATGCGCGCTCACTTGCATCAGACTTTTTCAGGAGCTGAATATGTCCACCGAACAACTGTTGAAAACTCCATTGCACGCACTGCACATCGAACTCGGCGCCCGCATGGTGCCGTTCGCGGGCTACGACATGCCCGTGCAATACCCACTGGGCGTAATGAAAGAACACCAGCACACCCGTGATCAAGCCGGCCTGTTCGATGTTTCGCACATGGGTCAGATCCGCCTGACTGGCGCCAACGCCGCCGCGGCCCTGGAAACCCTGGTGCCGGTGGACATCATCGACTTGCCGGTAGGCATGCAACGCTACGCCATGTTCACTAACGAGACCGGTGGCATCCTCGACGACCTGATGGTCGCCAATCTGGGCAATGACGAACTGTTCCTGGTGGTCAATGCGGCCTGCAAGGATCAGGACCTGGCGCATCTGCGCAAGCACATCGGCAACCAGTGCACGATCGAGCCACTGTTCGAAGAACGCGCACTGCTGGCGCTGCAAGGCCCGGCCGCCGTCACCGTGCTTGCACGCCTGGCGCCTGAAGTGTCGAAGATGACCTTCATGCAATTCGCCCGCGTGAAATTGCTGGGCGTCGACTGTTTTGTCAGCCGTTCAGGCTACACCGGTGAAGACGGCTTCGAGATCTCGGTCCCGGCCGCCAACGCCGAAGCCCTGGCTCGCGCCCTGCTGGCCGAACCGGAAGTAGCGGCCATCGGCCTTGGCGCACGCGACTCCCTGCGCCTGGAAGCGGGCCTGTGCCTCTACGGCCACGACATGAACACCGACACCACGCCAATCGAAGCCAGTCTGCTGTGGGCGATGTCCAAACCTCGTCGCGCTGATGGTGCACGGGCGGGCGGCTTCCCTGGTGCTGAAACAGTCTTCGCCCAACAACAAGCGGGGGTCAGCCGCAAGCGCGTTGGTCTGCTGCCTCAGGAACGCACTCCAGTGCGCGAAGGCGCAGAGATCGTCAACGAAGCCGGTGACATCATCGGCGCTGTTTGCAGCGGCGGTTTCGGCCCGACGCTGGGCGGTCCGTTGGCCATGGGTTACCTCGACAGCGCTTACATCGCGATCGACACACCGGTATGGGCGATTGTTCGTGGGAAAAAGGTGCCATTGCTTGTAAGCAAAATGCCATTTGTTCCGCAACGCTACTATCGCGGTTGATTGACTGTTTCTATAAGTAACGCGATTGCGTTAACAGTGCACTATTGTGTAACGCAATCGCCATAAAACAGTGCATGGTTTCGATTATGAACTTTCCTTATAACGATCGAAAACAATTGAACACGCCGATCGAATAAGCCCACTAGTGCACACGCTACTGGCGCCAAGCCAAGCAAAACCGGGCCCTTCACGGGGCTTGTTTTTTCTCCCGTAGTTGGCGTAGAGTTTGTTCACTGTGTTTGCATGGGTCGCTTGGAATCGTGACCTGGGCAGTAGCCTACAAGTTAGCTACATCCCGCTCGGCGTCTTCTTACTCTCCTGCAACCAGCCCCAGTACTCTTTCATGAGAAGGAGACTGTCATTAATTTTAGCGTCAAAGGAAATAAGAAATGTCCCAACGTCAGAGCGGTACCGTCAAGTGGTTTAACGACGAGAAAGGTTTTGGTTTTATCACTCCAGAAAGCGGACCGGATCTGTTTGTGCATTTCCGCGCTATTCAGGGCAACGGCTTCAAGAGCCTGAAAGAAGGCCAAAAAGTGACTTTCATTGCTGTGCAAGGCCAGAAAGGCATGCAGGCTGATGAAGTACAAGCAGAAGCCTAATCTTCTGTAACGAAAAAGCCCCTGATGCTGACATCAGGGGCTTTTTTGTGCGCGTAAATCCGTAAAATGGCTTCTTTTGCGCCGAGAGCCTGCCATGTCGAAACACCTGCTTACTCCCCAGGGCCATTTCCCTGCCGCTGGTTTGGGCCGTCGTCTGGCAGCGATGTTCTATGATTTTCTGTTATGCACCGCCCTGCTGATCGTCACCAGCGGCCTTTACAAAATGATCCAGATGGCAATCATCGGTGAAGACAAAATGCGCGCACTGACCGAGGCCGGCGCACTGGACGGCGATCCGTTGCTGTCGACGGTGCTGCTGTTTGTCCTGTTCGGTTTCTTTGCCAAGTTCTGGACATGGTCTGGCCAGACGCTAGGCATGCAGGTGTGGTGCATCCGCGTGCAAAATGACGATGGCTCATCCATCAGCCTGTGGCAGGCGTTGTTGCGGTTTGTGGTGTCGATTGCGTCGTTGCTATGCGTTGGGCTGGGGTTCATCTGGCCGCTGTTCGACAAACAGAAACGCAGCTGGCACGACATGTACTCCAACACGCAGTTGGTGCAGGTCCCGAAGAGGACCAAGTAATTCAACCATACGGAAATCACTGTGGGAGCGAGCTTGCTCGCGATAGCGGCGCATCAGTCAACATGGATATGACTGACAGACCGCTATCGCGAGCAAGCTCGCTCCCACAGTTTTTGTGACTGGATTGACTGCTTTTAAGCGTTACCGGCCAGCTTCATCCGCGCAGCCTGCGTGAAATCCAGCATCCGCTTCAACGGCCGAATCGCCTGAGGAATCAACGCCGGATCAACAAAGATCTCGTTCGTCCCCTCCTTCAAGCTCCTCAGCGTGCGCTCAAGGGTGTTCATCGCCATCCATGGGCAATGTGCGCAACTACGGCAGGACGCGCCGTTACCCGCCGTTGGCGCTTCGATGAAGACCTTGTCCGGGCACAGCTGCTGCATCTTGTAGAAGATTCCGCGGTCTGTAGCCACGATGAACGTCTTGTTCGGCAGGCTTTGAGCCGCTGCGATCAATTGACTGGTGGAACCGACGGCATCCGCCAACTCGATCACCGACGTCGGCGACTCCGGGTGCACCAGAATCGCGGCGTCCGGGTACAGCACCTTCATGTCTTCGAGCTGCTTGGATTTGAACTCTTCGTGAACGATGCAGGCACCGTCCCACAGCAGCATATCGGCACCGGTCTTGCGCTGGATATAGGTGCCCAAATGCTTGTCCGGCCCCCAGATGATGGTTTCGCCGTTATCCATCAGGCTTTCGACGATCTCCAGCGCGCAGCTCGATGTCACCACCCAGTCCGCCCGGGCTTTGACTGCCGCCGAGGTGTTGGCATACACCACCACCGTGCGCTCCGGGTGCTGATCGCAGAACGCCGAAAACTCGTCCACGGGGCAACCCAGATCCAGGGAGCACGTCGCTTCCAGCGTGGACATCAGTACGCGTTTTTCAGGGTTGAGGATTTTGGCGGTTTCGCCCATGAACTTCACACCGGCGACCAGTACCGTCTTGGCCGGATGGGCATTGCCGAAACGGGCCATCTCGAGTGAATCGGAGACGCAACCACCGGTTTCTTCAGCCAGGGCCTGAATGACCGGATCGCAATAGAAGTGAGCAACCAGTACCGCGTCCTGAGCCTTGAGCTCGGCAGCGATGGCGGCACGGTAATAAGCCTCCTCCTCAACTGTCAGCGGCTTTGGCTGCTTGGCGTCGAGGTGGGCTTGAACCAGAAGGCGTTCGGAAATCTGCGTCATGTTCGCAAGACCTGCAGGCGCTTTCGCGCGAAAGTCGAGTATACACCCGGCTCCGGAACCTTCAGGGTTCCGCCGGGAAAGTGAGTATTCATCAGGCACGGACAGCGTTGAAGATGCGCAAGGCTACAGAATATCCGGTGGATGCAAAAGATGATTCTGACCTGCGTCCTACGATGCAGCCCCGCGCGGAGCCAACCTTAAATCGCGGGCAAAAAAAAATCCGGAAATCCTCACTTGCGTGGGCCTTCCAGACTTTTAAAACTGCTATAAAAATGGTGGGTCGTGTGGGATTCGAACCTACGACCAATTGGTTAAAAGCCAACTGCTCTACCAACTGAGCTAACGACCCGCTGTGTGGTGGCGCGTATAATACTGATTTTTAAGGACTATTCAACACCTAATTTGAAATAAATCAAAAATAAGGGGTTGGATCGCTGATTCCGGCGGCGGCGAAGCCTTCTGCACGCAGACGGCAGCTGTCGCATTTGCCGCACGCGCGGCCGTTATCGTCGGCCTGGTAGCACGAAACGGTCAGCCCGTAATCGACGCCCAGCTTCACGCCTGCCTGGACGATCTGTGCCTTGCTCAGGTTCTGCAGTGGAGCCTGGATGCGGAAACCGTTCCCTTCTACGCCGGCCTTGGTCGCCAGATTGGCCATGCGTTCGAACGATTCGATGAACTCTGGACGGCAATCCGGATAACCGGAGTAATCGACGGCGTTCACGCCGATAAAGATGTCACGTGCACCGAGCACTTCAGCCCAGCCCAACGCCAAGGAGAGAAACACCGTGTTGCGCGCCGGCACGTAAGTCACCGGAATACCTTCCCCCGGCACTTGCGGCACGTCGATGCTGCTGTCGGTCAGCGCCGAACCGCCAATGCCGTTCAGGTTCAGACCGATCACCTTGTGCTCAACCACACCCAGGTCGCGGGCGACACGTTCGGCGGCATGCAATTCTGCATGAGACCGCTGACCGTAGTCGAAACTCATGGTGTAGCAGCTATAGCCTTGCGCGCGAGCCATGGCCACGACTGTCGCCGAGTCCAGGCCGCCTGACAGCAAGATGACCGCACGTTTTTCAGCAGTGTTCAGTTGTTCCGTCATTTCAGCGCCCCGGCTCGTCATTCCAAAGATATTTATGCAGCTGCAATTGCAGACGTACTGGCAGGTTGTCCGCCACCACCCAGTCCGCCAGGTCCCGAGCATTCAGGTCATGGTGACTTGGTGAGAACAGAACTTCGCCGGCACGCCGGTCCAGACCGTACTGAATCAGTTTGGACACAGCCCAGTCGTAGTCTTCCCGCGAACAGATGACAAACTTCACCTGATCGTTAGGTGTGAGCAGTTCGATGTTCTCGTAGCGGTTGCGGTGCGCTTCTTTCGAACCTGGAGTTTTCAGGTCGACGACGCGACTGACCCGAGAATCTACTGCCGATATATCAAGAGCACCACTGGTTTCCAGTGACACTTCGTAACCGGCATCACACAACTGCTTGAGCAATGGAATGGCGTTGGGTTGAGCCAGCGGCTCACCACCGGTAACACAGACGTAACGCGGGCGGAAACCGGCCACTTGCTCGAGGATGTCATCGAGCGTGCGAATGGTGCCCCCGGTGAACGCGTAGGCGCTGTCACAGTATTGGCATCGCAATGGACAACCGGTCAGGCGCACAAAAACGGTGGGCAGCCCGGCAGTTCGCGTTTCACCCTGCAACGAGTAAAAAACTTCGGTGATTCTCAATGTGTCTTGCATAGTCGCCACGGGCATAACAGCTAAACAGGCTGTCCGCCTCCGTCAGGCACTTCAAGGAACCCCGCCATCGCGCAGATCCCAAAAAGCGTATTTCATAAAAAGGGCGTGAATTCTAACGAAAAAACCCGCAACAAGTGCGGGTTTCTTCAAAACGCATCAAACAGGCTTACATGCGCTGCAGATCGCGTTGCGCCAACTGAGCGGCGGAAGTCCCCGGATACTGGGACACCACCTGCTGCAAAATGCCTTTTACCTTGTCGGTATGACCAAGGCGGCGCTCTACATCAGCCAGCTTGTACAGCGAGTCAGGCACTTTAGGATGTTTCGGGTACAGCTGCGAGACCTTGGCAAAAGCTTGACCTGCACCTTGCAGATCGCCTTTGGCCAGATTGACCTCGCCCAACCAGTACTGGGCATTGCCCGCATATTGGCTGTTCGGGTATTTACGCAGGAATGCGGTAAAAGCCTGGCTGGCCTTATCGAAATCCTTGGCTTTGATCAGGTCGAAGGCTGCGTCGTAATAGAGCTTTTCCTTCGCCGGATCCGCCGGTTCGCTACCCGCGGCAGGTGCTTGAGGGGCGGGTGCTTGAGCGGCTGCCGCTCCTGCACCTGCACCTGCGCCCGCTGCCGCCGCTGCACCGGGGGCATTCAAATTACCACCGGTGGAAGAATTTTCAGGAGTCGCGGCTGGTGCAACGCCGGTTCCTATGCGCCGATCAAGATCCTGATACCGCTCCAGGTTTTCTTGCTTCATGCGCGCGACATCATTTTGCAGAACTTCGATCACACCCTGTTGGCGTGAAATCTGTTCCTGCATTGATTGCAGCTGGTTGAACAGCTCGCCCTGTGCCGAGACAGGGGCCGAAACCCCTCCCCCGGCATAGGCGCCGTTCGTACCGTAACCCGCAGGCGGATAACTGCTCCCGCTATTGTTATAGCCGGAATTATTATCGACCACAGGAACCGCAGCCCACACCGCAAGCGGCGCGAGGCTGAGAGCCAGAACAGTTACAGCACGACGGCACGTTCGCATGACGAATTACTTACGCAGTTCGACGCGACGGTTTTGAGCCCAGGACTGCTCGTCGTTGCCGGTAGCAACTGGACGCTCTTCGCCGTAGGAAACCAGTTCCAGCTGAGCTGGGGAAACACCTTGCAGTACCAGGTAACGCTGAACGGCTTTCGCACGACGCTCGCCCAGTGCCATGTTGTACTCACGAGTACCACGTTCGTCGGTGTTGCCTTCCAGAACAACGCGAGCGCCGTTTGCTTTCAGGTCTTTGGCGTGAACGTCCAGAGCGCGCATGGCTTCTGGCTTCAGGTCCGAGCTGTCATATTCGAAGTAGAAGGTGGTGATTGCGCGCAGAGCAGCTTCTTCGCTCAGGGAACCGTCAACGGCACCAGTGTTTGCGCCGTAACCAGCGTTTGGATCTACAGCGCCTTGACCGGCGTTGTCGCCGCCTTTGGACGAGCAACCTACAGCTACAGCCATGGCCAGAGCCAGCGCAGCAAATTTACCAAACTTCAGCATTTCCATCGTGAAACTCCTAATGAACCCCAGTGTGTTAAGTACAACGTGTAGCGCCGCGTCAGTTCAGGTAAGGGGACCAGGAAGGTTCTCGAACTTCGCCTTGAGCGGTAGGAAGCGGGAG
Source organism: Pseudomonas sp. ASL7 (assembly GCF_056680375.1). Classification (NCBI taxonomy): domain Bacteria; kingdom Pseudomonadati; phylum Pseudomonadota; class Gammaproteobacteria; order Pseudomonadales; family Pseudomonadaceae; genus Pseudomonas; species Pseudomonas sp. ASL7. Next base: position 3,485,850 of record NZ_CM155279.1, read on the forward strand.
CCTTACGCGTCCATTGATGGACACGAGCATCAAGACTCCCCGGCCCTGCTGGCGGGTGGCGTAGATTACCATGGTGCCGTTGGGCGCGACAGTAGGCGACTCGTCCAGAGTGCTATCAGTGAGGATTTTTACGCTTCCGCGCTGCAAATCCTGAGCCGCAACCTTGAAATTAGTGAAACCATCCTGGCGGTGGATCATCACCAGGGTCTTTTCATCAGCTGAAAGCTTAGGGTTGGCGTTGTAGTTACCAATGAAGGTCACACGTTCCGCACCGCCACCACCGGCGCTGGTCTTGTAGATCTGTGGCTTGCCGCCACGGTCGGAAGTGAAGTAGATGGTCGAACCATCCTTACCCCAGAACGGTTCGGTGTTGATGCCGGGACCGTTGGTAACGCGCGAGATCTGACGCGAGCCCAGGTTCATCACGTAGATGTCCGGGTTACCGTCCTTGGACAGTACGAATGCCAGGCGATTGCCATCCGGCGACCAGGCTGGCGCACCATTGAGGCCTTCGAAGTTGGTGATCTGCTCACGGCGACCGGTATCGATGTTCTGCATGAAGATACGCGGGCGCTTCTGCTCGAACGAGACATAAGCGATGCGCTTGCCATCCGGTGCGAAACGCGGCGACAGGATCGGCTCACGCGATTGCAGCAGAGTGACAGCACGGGCACCGTCATAGTCCGAGCGCTGCAACGTGTAACGAGTGTTGTTCTCGGAGAAACGCTCGGCCGTCACGTACAGCAGACGCGTCGAGAACGCACCTTTGATACCGGTGAGTTTTTCGAACGACTGGTCAGCGATGTAATGCGCCATGTCGCGCAGCTGCTCGACACTGCCCGACACGCTGCCGGTCAGCACTTGCTGCTCGGTGGCGACGTTGAACAATGCGTACTGAACCTGCAGGCGACCGCCCGCCGGAACAATGCTGCCGACCATGATGTATTGGGCGCCAACAGCCTTCCAGTCACGGAAAATGATTTCGCTGGCCTGGCTCGGCTGACTGATCATGTTCTGCTTTGGAATCGGCGAGTAGTAACCCGAGTTACGCAGGTCATTACCGATAATTTCGGCCATGTCATCCGGCAATACGGTGCCGCCCTGGAAACCGAACGGCACTACCGCGATCGGGGTTGCCCGATCACTGCCGCTGGTGACCAGAATGTTTTTTTCATCCGCTGCCGCTATGCCTGCCAGGCAGCAAATAACGACAAGCATTCCTCGAAGAAGGTTTCTCACAAGGCTAGATCCTCAGGTGTGAATGTCATCTTGAATGAACGATACGGAGCGAAATCGCTCGGCTTCATTCCCTGCATTTCTGTCAAACGTCCAATATTCTTGACCGCCGCTACAGCCGAAGCGTCAAACGGACCATCGCCACTGGACTTGGCCACGCTGACCGAAGTCACTGTACCATCCGGCAACATGCCGATTTGCAGCACGACCGTCATGCCTTTGCGTGCCGAAGGAGGGCGAGCCCAACCTTCCGCTGCGCGCGCTCGAATCAAATCATCGAAACTGCCGGCGACTTCGTCACCCTGCTCATCGGCCAAGGCCTGCTGACGCTGCGGCGTGTCGGAAAGCAAATCTGCCAGGGCCTGAGCCTTTTTGTCTTCGGCGGATTTACGTGCCGCATCCTGCGATTTCTTCTTCGCAGCATCGGCAGCAGCTTTCTTCTTCGCGTCTTCGGCGACTTTCTTCTTCGCCTCTTCAGCTTCAGCTTTCTTCTTGGCGTCTTCCGCGGCTTTCTTCTTCGCGTCTTCGACGATCTTTTTCTTCGCTTCTTCAGCGGCCTCTTTCTTGGCCTCTTCTTCCGCTGCCTTCTTGGCTTCTTCTTCAGATTTCTTCTTGGCTATATCAGCCAATTGTTTCTCTTCTGCCTTCTTGGCTTCGGCGGTCTTCTTCGCTTCATCGGCTTTCTTGGCTTCATCAGCCTTTTTAGCCTCATCCGCTTTCTTCGACTCGTCGGCCTTCTTGGCTTCCTCGGCCTTTTGAGCCGCTTCTTCTTTCTTTTGTTCCGCAGCCTTCACCGCTTCCTGCTCGACCTTCTTCTGCTCCATCTGTTCGACTTCAGTCTGGCGTGCAGCAGACTTCTGCGCCTCACCCGCAATCTTCTGATTGGTCTGGGTGGTTGCCCGACTCTTCGATTTCAGCTGGTACAAGGTCGCCTGGACAATCGGTTTGGCTGGCGGCAGCTCAGGTGTAAAGGCGAAACTGACGAACAGCATGCCGAACACCAGCACGTGCAGGACAATCGCCAGGACACTGGGCCAGAAGTAGCTTTCCGAGGCGGACGGCTCTCGCTGTTGCTGCATCAGGGCGCCTCGGTAATCAAGCCAACATTACCGACCCCGGCTTTCTGCAACCCGCCCATGGCGCCCATGACGGAGCCGTAATCGACGGACTTGTCGCCGCGAATGAAGACCTGGGTGTGCTTGCCGCCTTCGTTGCCGGCGCGAATGATTTTGGTCACCGCATCGGTCATCTGCGGCAAGGTCATGGCCTTGTCCTGCTGCTTTTCGGTGTCGACTTCGCTGCCAAGGTTCCAGTAATAGGTCTTGTCAGACTTGATCGAAATGGTCAGGACCTGGGTGTTGTTGTCCTGCGGCAAGGCTTCACTGGAAACCTTGGGCAGATCAACCTTCACGCCCTGATTGAGCATCGGAGCGGTCACCATGAAGATGACCAGCAGTACCAGCATCACGTCGATGTAAGGCACCACGTTCATCTCGGCAACCGGCTTGCGCTTTTTGCGAGCTCGAGCGATTAAAGCCATTGGAAATTACCTGCTTATTCTTCGCTGGTGTGCACTTTGCGGTGCAGGATCGCCTGGAATTCATCGGCGAAGGTGTAGTAACGGCTGATCAGCGTTTCGCTGCGAGCAGCAAAGCGGTTGTAAGCAATAACGGCCGGAATGGCGGCGAACAGACCAATGGCGGTTGCAACCAGTGCTTCGGAGATACCTGGAGCCACAGTGGCCAGGGTCGCTTGCTGGGCAGTTGCCAGACCACGGAAGGAGTTCATGATGCCCCAGACCGTACCGAACAGGCCGATGTACGGACTGACGGAACCGACGGTGGCGAGGAACGGCAGGCTCTGCTCGAGCTTTTCTTCTTCGCGGGAAATGGCGACGCGCATGGCACGGGCCACGCCTTCCATGACCGCTTCAGGATCGACGCCAGGCTGCTGGCGCAGGCGGGAGAATTCCTTGAAACCGGCACGGAAGATCTGCTCGACGCCCGAATCCGGATCAGGGTTGCTGCCAGCCTGACGGTAGAGTTTGGACAGGTCGATACCCGACCAGAAGCGCTCCTCAAAGCTCTCCAGGGCACGTCGACCGGCGCGCAGCAAGTTGCTGCGCTGAAAGATCATGATCCATGAGGTCACCGATGCGGCTACCAGAATCAGCATTACCAACTGCACCACGACGCTGGCATTGCTGACCAGGCTCCACATGGAGGAATGGTCGACGACGTTAGCTTCCACGCTTTATCTCCTGCTTTGAGTGTGTACCCGCGCCGCTCACGTCGGCAAAGGCCGCACGTAGAGCTTCGGGAATGGCCCGGGGTTTCAAACTGTTAGTGCGCACACAGGCCACCAAAAACTGCCCTTCGCAGAGCAGCACATTATCCGTAGCCCGCCTGACCTGCTGTTTAAAGCGCAGGCTGACACGGTTCAATTCGATTACTTCAGCGCTTACCAGAAGCTCGTCATCCAGTCGCGCCGGCGCGTGGTAACGCGCTTCGCTGGAATGCACGACGAACAACAGGTCCTCCCCTGCAAGCGCCGATTGGGCAAAGCCCAGCTCCCGGAGCCGCTCGGTTCGAGCCCGTTCCATAAACTTGAGGTAATTAACGTAATACACGATGCCGCCCGCATCGGTGTCCTCGTAATAAACGCGACAACGAAGTGCGAACGGCTCAAGCCCGTTTTGCGCGCGCATACTCTAGTGCTTACTCCTCAGGTTGCCAATCCGGCCAGGCAACTGTTTTTCATTGTTCTGCGGCTTTCTCGCAAAAGTACGGTCCTAGGACAGCACAATGCCCGAAAATTCAGCAGGCAAAGGTTAATTAATCGTCCACAGCATCGAGGAACTCGTCTACCACGGGCATCTCGCCCAATCGTGAAGGAATATTTAAACCGAAGTGCAGGTACGCATGCCGTGTGACCACCCGCCCCCGTGGCGTGCGCATGATGTAGCCCTGCTGGATCAGATAGGGTTCCAGCACGTCTTCAATGGTATGGCGCTCTTCACTGATGGCGGCCGCCAGACTGTCCACCCCGACCGGCCCACCGTCGAACTTCTCGATCATGGTCAACAGCAGACGTCGGTCCTGATGATCGAAGCCACGTTCGTCGACATCCAGCAGATTCAACGCCAGGTCGGCGATCGGTTTGGTGATGTGGCCCTTGGCGCGAACTTCGGCGAAATCGCGAACCCGGCGCAGCAATCGGTTGGCTATCCGCGGGGTGCCTCGGGCACGACGGGCGATTTCGAAGGCGCCTTCCGGGTCCAGCGGCAAGCCGAGGATCGTCGCCGAACGGCTGACAATGGTCGCCAGATCAGCGGTGTTATAGAACTCCAGACGCTGGACGATGCCGAAACGGTCGCGCAACGGATTGGTCAGCATCCCGGCCCGCGTCGTGGCCCCCACCAGGGTGAATGGGGGTAAATCGAGCTTGATCGAGCGCGCTGCCGGTCCTTCGCCAATCATGATGTCGAGCTGGAAGTCTTCCATGGCCGGGTACAGCACTTCTTCGACGATCGGCGACAGCCGATGGATTTCGTCGATGAACAACACGTCGTGGGGCTCAAGATTGGTCAACAACGCGGCCAGGTCACCCGGGCGCTCCAGAACGGGACCGGAGGTGCTTTTGATCGACACGCCCATTTCCTGGGCGATGATGTTGGCCAGGGTGGTTTTACCCAAACCCGGAGGACCGAAAATCAACGTGTGATCCAGGGATTCGTTACGCCCGCGGGCGGCCTGGATAAACAACTCCATTTGCTCACGAACGGTCGGTTGGCCAATGTATTCGGCCAGGCTGACGGGACGAATCGCCCGGTCCTGGACTTCCTCGCGGTCGCGAGGGCCCGGCGTGGCGGCAATCAGACGATCAGCTTCAATCACTTAGATCATTCCCTTCAGGGCGCGACGAATCATGTCTTCACTGCTCAAACCTTTCTCCTTGATCGCGGAAATCGCCTTGCTGGCTTCCTGCGGCTTATAGCCCAGGGAAATCAGCGCGCTGACTGCGTCATTTTCGGCGGTGGCGACGGGAGCCGGCGCATCCGGCCCACCCGGCTGGTTTGGCACCAGGGCGAACATCGCCGGTACGGTTTCCCAAGCCTTGAAGCGATCCTTGAGCTCCACCAACAAACGCTCGGCGGTTTTCTTGCCCACTCCAGGCACTTTGGTCAGGGCCGAGGTGTCCTGGGACTGCACGCAGCGGACCAGTTCGTCGACTTCCAGGCTCGACATCAGGGCCAAGGCCAATTTCGGCCCTACGCCATTGAGACGGATCAATTCGCGAAAAAAGTCTCGCTCGCGCTTGCCGAAAAAACCATAGAGTAACTGCGCGTCTTCGCGCACGACCAAATGGGTGTGCAACGTCAGCGGCTCACCGACCGACGGCAAGCGATACAGCGTGGTCATGGGTACTTCCAGCTCATACCCCAGGCCATTTACATCCAGAATCAGGTGCGGCGGCTGTTTCTCAGCCAGTGTGCCGCGCAAGCGTCCAATCACGTTTCAGATCCTTGAGCGTTGGCCAGCTCAATGGCTAGCGACTGACAGAGCGAGGGCTTTGCGCCGACAACACAGGCGCAAAGCCCTCATTCCATAAAAAATGATTGCTGATGCTATCAGAGACGCAGGCGCCCGCCACGACTGCGTGCCGTGCCCAGGCCATGCGGTAACAGGCTGGAGCGCGTATGAGCATGGCAAATGGCGATGGCCAAGGCGTCCGAAGCATCGATTTGCGGCTTGCTGATCAATTTCAGCATGTGCATGACCATCATCTGCACCTGCTCTTTATTAGCCGCGCCGGTACCCGTCACCGCTTGCTTGACCTGTGTGGCGGTGTATTCAGCAATTTCCAGGTTTTCCTCGGCGCCAGCGACGATGGCTGCGCCACGAGCCTGGCCAAGCTTGAGCGCGGAGTCGGCGTTGCGCGCCATAAAGACTTTTTCGATGCCCATGGTCACCGGGCCGTACGTCTGGATGACTTCCCGCACACCCCGATAGACGATTTGCAGACGCTCGTGCAACTCGCCGGACCCTGTGCGAATGCAGCCCGACGCCACGTAAACGCAACCACGCCCGGTATCGCGTACCACGCCATAACCGGTAATGCGCGAACCGGGATCGATACCAAGAATTAAAGTCATAACGCCTGCGAACAATAATGTAGGAGCGAGCTTGCTCGCGATGATCGTTAACGATAACTCGGACAACCTGAATTAACGCGCCGCTCTCAGGTTAATCGCGAGCAAGCTCGCTCCTACAGAAAGCACGTCAACCGAGCTGTGCGGCCACTGACTCTGGAATGTCCGCGTTGGAGTAGACGTTCTGCACATCATCCAGGTCTTCGAGCATGTCGATCAGTTTGAGCACCTTCTCGGCGCCCTCCAGATCCAGTTCGGCGCTGGTGGTCGGCAACATTACGATTTCCGCGTCATCACCTTTGAAACCGGCTGTCTCGAGGGCGTTACGCACGGAATAGAAACCGGCAAACGAGGTGAACACGTCGATGGAACCGTCTTCGTGGGTGAGCACATCATCAGCGTCCGCTTCCATGGCCGCTTCCATCAGCGCGTCCTCATCAACGCCCGGCGCAAAGGAAATCTGCCCTTTGCGTTCGAACAGATAGGCCACAGAACCGTCAGTACCCAGGTTGCCGCCACATTTGCTGAACGCGTGGCGAACAGCGGCCGCGGTGCGGTTACGGTTGTCGGTCATGCACTCGACCATCACCGCCACGCCGCCAGGGCCGTAACCTTCGTAACTCAGCTCGACCATATCGTCGGTGTCGGCAGCGCCGGCACCACGGGCGACCGCACGATCGATGATATCGCGGCTCATGTTCGCACCAAGGGCCTTGTCCAGCGCCAGACGCAAACGCGGGTTGGAACCCGGGTCACCGCCACCCTGACGGGCAGCAACGGTCAGTTCACGAATCCACTTGGTGAAAATCTTGCCTTTCTTGGCATCCTGACGTTCTTTGCGGTGCTTGATGTTCGCCCACTTGGAATGACCCGCCATAACTCGCTCCGAATTATCTTTGAAACATTGCCCGCCTCGCACGATACGACGGCCAGCAACAAAAAATCTCGACCTAAAGAAAAGGCGCATCCCAAAAGGATGCGCCTTTGCGGTCAGCCTTACTCAGCCTTTGGTGTTTCACGCAGGCGAATGTGCAATTCGCGCAGCGCCTTGGCATCTACCACACCCGGAGCCTGAGTCATGACGCAAGCCGCGCTCTGGGTTTTCGGGAAGGCAATCACTTCACGGATCGACTGGGCGCCGGTCATCAGCATCACCAGACGGTCCAGGCCGAAAGCCAAACCGCCGTGCGGCGGCGCGCCGTATTTCAGGGCGTCGAGCAGGAAGCCGAATTTCTCTTCCTGTTCCGCTTCGCTGATACCCAGCAGACGGAATACCGACTGTTGCATTTCCTTGCGGTGGATACGGATCGAACCGCCACCCAGCTCGGTACCGTTCAGCACCATGTCGTAAGCACGGGACAGCGCGGTCGCCGGGTTGGCTTCCAGTTCTTCCGGTGTGCACTTCGGCGCGGTGAACGGGTGGTGCAAAGCGGTGAAGCTGCCGTCGTCGTTCTCTTCGAACATCGGGAAGTCGACCACCCACATCGGCGCCCACGCACAGGTCAGCAGGTTCAGATCGTTACCGACCTTGATCCGCAGCGCGCCCAGGGCTTCGCTGACGATCTTGGCTTTGTCGGCACCGAAGAACACGATGTCGCCGTCTACCGCACCAACGCGATCCAGGATCGTGTTCAACGCGGCTTCAGGGATGTTCTTGACGATAGGCGACTGCAGGCCTTCGACGCCTTTGGCGCGCTCGTTGACCTTGATGTACGCCAGGCCCTTGGCACCGTAGATGCCGACGAACTTGGTATAGTCGTCGATCTTGCTGCGCGGCATGCTTGCCCCGCCAGGTACGCGCAGTGCGGCAACGCGGCTTTTCGGATCGTTGGCCGGGCCACTGAAGACTTTGAAATCGACTTCTTTAAGCTGATCGGCAACGTCAACCAGTTCCAGCGGGTTACGCAGGTCCGGCTTGTCGGAACCGTAACGACGCATGGCCTCGTCCCAGGTCATGTGCGGGAATTCGCCGAATTCCAGATCCAGCACTTCCTTGAACAGGTTGCGGATCATGCCTTCGGTGAGGCCCATGATGTCTTTTTCATCGAGGAAGCTGGTTTCGATGTCGATCTGGGTGAATTCAGGCTGACGGTCGGCACGCAGGTCTTCGTCGCGAAAGCACTTGGCGATCTGGTAGTAACGGTCGAAGCCGGCCACCATCAGCAGCTGTTTGAACAGCTGTGGCGATTGTGGCAAGGCAAAAAACGAACCGGCGTGAGTACGGCTCGGCACCAGGTAATCGCGAGCACCTTCCGGCGTGGCGCGGGTCAGGATCGGCGTCTCGACGTCGAGGAAGCCGTTCTCGTCCAGGTAACGACGGATGCTGGTGGTCATGCGCGAACGCAGACGCAGCTTCTCCAGCATTTCCGGGCGGCGCAGGTCGATGAAGCGATAACGCAGGCGGGTTTCTTCGCCGACGTCGGAGAACTCGTTCAGCGGGAACGGTGGAGTTTCCGCTTCGTTCAGTACTTCCAGCTCGTAGCCCAGGACTTCAATCATGCCCGACGCCATGTTGGCGTTGCCGGCACCGGCCGGACGCAGGCGAACCTTGCCGGTCACTTTAACCACGTATTCGCTGCGCACGCGGTCGGCGGCAGCGAAGGTTTCAGCGCGGTCCGGGTCGAACACCACCTGGGCCAGACCGTCACGATCACGGATATCGAGGAAAATCACCCCACCGTGGTCACGGCGACGGTGAACCCATCCGCAAAGGGTAATTTCCTGGCCTTCCAGGCTTTCGTTCAGTTGGCCGCAATAATGGCTGCGCATCATGGTAGTGGTTTCACTTCTCGTAATTCGAAATTCGGTTGGAGTTCCTGCAGCAGCCCCGCCCTTGATAAAGGCGCTGGATGATGCAAGAGCACGCGTTGTCGTTCAACAGGCTCCAGACCCTAGTCAGCTTTGTCGCCGCCGGCCAGGTTCTTCTTGGAACCGGTTTTGAAATCGGTTTCGTACCAGCCGGTGCCGCTGAGGCGGAAACCTGGCATGGACAGCATTTTTTTAAGCTCTGGCGCCTGGCAAGCAGGGCAGTCGACCAGCGGTGCTGCGCTGATCTTTTGAATGGCTTCCAACTGATGACCACAGGAAGCACATTGATAGTCGTACATCGGCATGGGGGTTGTCTCGGCGATCAGATTGCTACCGCACACGCTGGGTTTTGCGGCAAAGAGCGGGATTATATCCATTAAATGCAGCCTGTGCAGCCGTAAGACTGCACAGACCGACACTCTGCCCATTCCATCGCCATCACTAGCCTGTGACGACACAACTCCCTTCCTTCAAGCTGTGCACAACACAGACCACTCGCACCAGCCCGCTGAAGTTCTTCACACCGCCGTGGCGCAAATGCACTTCGCGGTCCACGTGGGACAACAGCGCACTGACGGAGCAACAATTGATTTTGGCCATTTGGCCCAAAATATCCCAATAGACCTGCTCAAGCCGCAAACAGGTAGCAAAGCCGTTCAATCGTACTGATCGGGACAAAGGCTGGGCCAGCCCCATATCGAATTCGCTAACAAATGGATCAATCCTTATATCCTTGAGCGGACTGGCCCTCTCCTCGCTTCGCCTGTCTTCGTAATCCATATCCTTGACACTCCTTTGCCATCCTTGCCTTTTATAAGAACAAAGCCATGTCTTATAAAAGCGCAGGCGCAACGGTATATCCAGATGACTTTATGACCATCAACGTAGGATAAGCCAACAACTGTTGGGAGATTGCGGAGAGCGTCCTACTCCGGAATATACCCTACGCAAACTGATGCAAAATCACTCAATGGCGGGCCACTCAACGCGTAGGAAAGACAGCGCCAAATCGCCCTCGGCGTACCGCCGGACTCCCTGATTTGAGTAGCCGCAAGCTTTACTGTTAAATAGGCAGTGTGTCGCTAGCGCCTATTTTTTCCAGGCGCTGCGCATAGGCTGATACCGGGTACGTGCCCAACGCCTCTTATTGTTCTGAAGCGAACCGTGCCTCATCAGCTCTTCCTTGTGATCCGTCTTAACGTGAGTTAATCAAAATGTTGAAAATCGTCCACCTGCTAATGGGCGCAGCAGCGTTGCTGCTGTCCTTCATCCCTAGCCTGCGATCCGAAGCTGCTCCTTACCTGCAACAACCCGATGCGCTGTACCTGGCCTTTTTCGGCCTGCTCAACCTCACCCTCGCTCCGGTCATTCCGTACTGGAACAAAGGTCCGCGTCATCAACTGCAAAACCTGGTCAGTGCACTGCTCGTGCTGGCTGTCGTCCTGCAAACCCTGACGCTGATCGCGCCGATGCCTGTCATTGCCGGTCAACCTGCCGTTCTGTTCAGCCTGGTGGCTGCCCTGATCGCCGTTTTTCTACACCTGGCCATCAGCTTCTACAAATCTTCACCCGCTGCCGCTTCGCCAAGCTATGACATGAGCAATCGCGATACCGGTACCGTCAAGTGGTTCAATACCTCCAAAGGCTTCGGCTTTATTTCCCGTGATTCCGGCGATGATATTTTCGTGCATTTCCGCGCTATTCGCGGCGAAGGCCACCGCGTCCTGGTCGAAGGCCAGCGCGTGGAATTCTCCGTAATGAATCGCGACAAGGGCCTGCAAGCCGAAGACGTGATCGCCGCATTGCCGCGACGCTGATTCAAGGCTGAAAAAAAACCGCGAACAGCCAGGCTGTTCGCGGTTTTTTAATGCCTGCATGTTCAGTAATGCGGCGGTGGCGCTTCTTCTTCAAACGTCTCGAACTGACCGGCCATTTCTTCCTGGCGCTTGAGCAGCGCCGCCATTTGCAGTTGCAGCCGCTCAACAGCACGCTGCTGCACCGCCAGCACATCACTCAATGCCTGGATAGTGTCATCCTGAAACGCCAACTGGCTCTCCAGATCGGTAACGCGTTCTTCCAGGCTCATGATTCAACCCTCCAGAAACGTAAAATTATCGGTCAATACCAGGCGCAGCCGTTCGCGAATCGACGCGATCTGCTCTGCACTGTAAGGCTTTGCCGGGTGCTTGCCCCAAACCGGGGCTGGCCAGGCGGCGTCCTCGCGTTTACGCACAATCACATGCATATGTAATTGACTGACAACGTTACCCAACGTCGCAACATTCAACTTGTCGGCGTCGAACGAGTCTTTGAGCATTTGCGCCAGTGCGTTCGTTTCCTGCCACAGCAACTGCTGATCTGCGACACCCAACTGAAATATCTCACTGATATCGTCGCGACGTGGCACCAGGATGAACCAGGGGTAGTTCGAATCATTGGACAAGAGCAGGCGGCAGAGCGGGAAGTCCCCGATCGGTAACGTGTCTTGTTGAAGCCGTGGATCTAAAACGAACACTGTGCGCACTCCCGCCGGGTCATCATTTTTCAGCTTAGCGCCCATCCCGAGAGACGGCGCACCAAGCGACTGGACGGCAGCATACCTGCGAACGTCGCCTGCTTCACGACGAACCATTATCAGGGTCCGCCCGATCCCCCTGGATCTGCCGGATGCATGCCCCAACATGAGACGCTTGCCGCTGGAACGCACCATTACAGAACCAGCAATCACAGAGAAAACGCCGAAGTGACCGGAAAGTGATGATGCGTCTCTACTCAACAACGGGCTCTAACTGTATGATTTCAGTACAGCGATAAAAATTTTTTGCACCAAAATCGTACACTGCGTCTACGCTGATTCCGTCGGGTATCCGCCATTTACTCACTTGTGGGGTGAACCGGTAACGTTTTTGAGGGTCACGCAGTGATCCAGTATGGTGCAACACAATGTAAATCATGGCGTCAAGTCTAAGTGACAGGCGCTTGCCCCCCCGGTTTTATGGGGTTTTTACAGTGATAGGCAGGTGTTCAGAAAAAAAAACAGCAAATAGCTGTTTTGTGCACGCTTGTTGCATCCACACTCACACTGCCTTTGAGGCATCCGCTGGAAGTGGAAGCCTCAAGGGAAATAAAAATAGTGGCAGGGTTGCCCGATGGAGATTCAAACGTTTCACCAGGGACTCTTTTTACCGATGTTCAGGCCCTGGAAAACAACATTATAGTTGTCAGTCCGCTTGCGTCGGGGCTGTAAATTTGCGACATCTACCAAGCAGTTTGCGACGGGGTCGTAAAGAAGCTGAAAGGTCAGATACGCAAGTATCGCCAACATGGTCGGCGTGATATAAGTTTGCGCCGACACAAAAAGAAAGAGCCGCCCAGATAATAAATCAGGTGGGACGGCAGAAACTCTTATAAAACCAAAGGAGCAAATCACGATGCGCGTGATGAAGTGGAGCATGATCGCACTGGCAGTTGCAGCAGCAGCCAGTACTCAGTTGGCAGTAGCCGCACCTTTCGTAAGCGACCAGGCAGAAGCCAAAGGTTTTGTTGATGACAGCAAGCTCGACTTGCTGGTTCGCAACTACTACTACAACCGTAACAAGAAAGACGGCGCAGTCGACGACAAAGACTGGACCCAGGGCATCCAGGGCATGTACAGCTCGGGCTACACCCAAGGTCTGATCGGTGTTGGCGTTGAAGCTTGGGGTCAACTGGCCATTAAGCTGGACGGTACCGACAGATATTCTGGTGGCGGTAACATGACCGTCGGCAAAGATGGCGAAGTCAACAACAGCCAGGGCAAAGCCGGCGCTGCCGCCAAGTTTCGCATCTCCAAGACCGAGCTGAAAATCGGCGACTTGCAGCCAAGCACTTCTCCGGTGTTCGCTGTTGGCGGCTCCCGCATCCTTCACCAAACTGCCACTGGCGTTCAACTGCAGAGCAGCGAAGTAAAAGACCTTGACCTCGAAGGCGGCCACTTCACTTCGTCGACCAGCCAGGACAGCAACGCCCGTGACGGCAGCCTGTGGGCTACCTACGCCGGCAAGCAAGCCAACTCCATCGACTATGCCGGTGGCAAGTACGGCATCACCGACAACCTGAGCTTCTCGCTCTACGGTGCCAAGCTCGAAGACATCTGGAACCAGTACTACGCCAACGCGAACTACACCCTCCCACTGGGTGGCGATCAGTCGCTGAACTTCGACGGCAACTACTACAACACCAAGGACACCGGTCAAGCTAAAGCAGGCACAATCGACAACAACGCCTACTCCCTGGCCGCTGCTTTCGCGTTCCTGAAAGCGCACACCATCACCCTGGCCTTCCAGAAAGTGAATGGCGATACTCCGTTCGACTATATCGGCGTGGGTAAAAACGACCGCGGTGGCGACTCGATCTTCCTCGCCAACTCCATCCAGTACTCCGACTTTAACGGTCCTGGTGAGAAATCCGCACAAATCCGTTACGACATCAAGATGGCCGAGTACGGCGTTCCTGGTCTGAGCTTCATGACCCGCTACGTGAAAGGTTGGAACATCGACGGTGCCAACGCCCCAGTAAACGGCGCTTACGCCGGCCTGTATGGCGAAGATGGCAGACACCACGAAACCAACGTTGAAGCCAAGTATGTTGTTCAGACTGGCCCGGCGAAGGATCTGTCCTTCCGCATTCGTCAAGCTTGGCACAGTGGCAACTCTGACGACGGAGACATCGACGTCAGCGAGTTCCGTTTCATCGTCGACTACCCGCTGTCGGTTTTGTAATTGCCGAACGTTAGTTTGCGGTAATAAAAAAAGGCCCATCTTCGGATGGGCCTTTTTTGTTACTTACTGCACCGCAGATTCCTGAACCATCCGTATGACCCGCTGCGGAAAGGGGATATCAATACCGGCCGTTTTCAAACGGGCACGGGACTGTTCGTTGAACATGAACATCACGTCCCAGTAATCCGCCGTCTTCACCCACACCCGAAGGGAAACAGTGATCGAACTATCACCCAGTGTCGAAATCACGGCCTGAGGTGCCGGTTCAGCCAAAACACGCTCATCTTTGGCCAGTTCCAACAATACATGACGGGCCTTCTGCAAGTCCGCTTCGTAATCAACGCCTACATCAAACACGACTTTGCGGGTCGGTTGACGGTTGGTGTTGGTGATAATGCCGTTCGACAGATTGCCGTTAGGCACGATGATGGTTTTGTTATCGCCGGTACGCAGTACCGTATGGAAGATCTGGATGCTGTCGACAGTACCGGCAACACCCTGGGCTTCGATCCAGTCACCAATACGGAACGGACGGAACAACAGGATCAACACGCCGCCGGCGAAGTTTGCGAGGCTACCCTGCAAGGCCAGACCGATGGCCAGACCCGCCGCACCGATCGCCGCCACGAATGACGTGGTTTCAATACCGATCATCGACGCGACGCTGACAATCAACAGCACCTTGAGAATGATGTTCGCCAGGCTGCTGATGAATCCCTGCAGCGCCAGGTCGGCGTTACGCAGCGCCAACAGGCCGCCGAGCTTTTGCGCCACCTTGTTGATCAGCCACCAGCCGACGGCCAGGGTGATGACCGCCAGAAGCACGCGACTGCCGTACTCCATGATCATCGGGATCCAGGTTTGAGAGACCTTCACCAGATTGTCTACTTCAGCATTCAAGTCCATCTACGTTCTCCTGTTTTCCGGCTACCCGGCACGCGAAAAAATAAGCGGCAGAAAAGACTGCCCCTGTAATGCCTGTCAACTGCGCCTCTGTAGGAGCGAGCTTGCTCCGGGCGGCGTTCCGACGATGGACTCAAGAGCGGCGCGTTTATTCAGAAAACACGCGTTATCGTTCACGTCCATCGTCGGAACGCCGCCCGGAGCAAGCTCGCTCCTACAGGGGGCAATCTTCCTGCCATTGCTTGGGCCTCGGACGCCGATAGCGCCGAGAGATTCCCGCATCGAAAGTCAGTCGCGGAAGTTGTTGAACTGCAACGGCATCCCGAATTCCTTGGCCCGCAGCGCCGCAATGGCTTCCTGCAAGTCGTCACGCTTCTTGCCGGTAATGCGCACCTGCTCACCCTGAATGGCCGCCTGAACCTTGAGTTTGGCGTCTTTGACATGAGCGACGATTTTCTTCGCCATCTCTTTGTCGATGCCTTCTTTGAGGACCGCTTCCTGTTTCATCAGCTTGCCCGAGGCAAAAGCGTCCTTGACCTCAAGGCACTGCACGTCGATTTTGCGCTTGACCAGGGCCAGTTTGAGGATCTCAATCATTGCTTCGAGCTGAAAATCGGCTTCAGCGGTCAGGTTGACGGTCAGGTCCTTCTCCTTGAACTCAAAGCTGCCTTTACCTTTCAGGTCATAACGACGATCGAGCTCCTTGACGGCGTTCTCGACCGCGTTGGTGACTTCGTGTTTGTCCAGTTCGGATACCACGTCGAACGACGGCATGTAATCTCTCCAATAAAAGGGCGCGCTCAATCACGATAGAGCACGCCTGGCTTGCGGTTAAAATCCGCGCTGATTATAACGGGTCTTTCCCATCATTCACTGCGAGCCTCCCATGCACGCGTCAAACAGAGCAAAAAGCTGATGTCCACCACCTGGCATGTTCTGGGCGCCGGCAGCCTCGGCACTTTATGGGCGACACGACTGGCACGGGCCGGCGTGCCGGTCAGGCTGATCGTGCGGGACGCGGCGCGCTTGCAGGCGTATGAGGCGGCGGGTGGATTGACGCTGGTAGAGCACGGGAAAGCCACCACCTACGATATCTCCGGTGAGACACCCGACAGCAACGATCCGATCAACCGTCTGCTGGTGGCCTGCAAAGCTTACGACGCCGAAAAAGCGGTGGCCCGACTGGCGCCGCGGCTGGCCCCTGGCGCGGAGCTGATTCTGTTACAAAACGGTCTCGGCAGTCAGGACGCCGTGGCGGCCCAGGTGCCACAGGCGCGCTGCATTTATGCGTCGAGCACCGAAGGCGCGTTCCGCGAGGGTGACTGGCGTGTGGTATTCGCCGGCCACGGTTACACCTGGCTAGGGGATGCCGGTCACCCCGTTGCGCCCATCTGGCTGGATGACCTGAACGCCGCCGGTATTCCCCACGAGTGGAGCACCGAGATTCTGACCAGGCTGTGGCGAAAACTGGCGCTCAACTGCGCAATCAATCCGCTGACGGTGCTGCACGACTGTCGCAACGGCGGCTTGCAGCAACACCATTGCGAAGTGGCCACCCTCTGCGTTGAACTGACGGAAT
Source organism: Pseudomonas sp. ASL7 (assembly GCF_056680375.1). Lineage (NCBI taxonomy): Bacteria > Pseudomonadati > Pseudomonadota > Gammaproteobacteria > Pseudomonadales > Pseudomonadaceae > Pseudomonas > Pseudomonas sp. ASL7. The sequence goes on from NZ_CM155279.1 coordinate 3,502,288, forward strand.
TGCTCGAACGTTGCGGTCAGCCCGCCGCCGCAGAGGACCTTCAACAGGAAGTCGAACGGGTGATCCACGCGACGGCCGCCAACTATTCCTCGATGTACCAGGACGTCAGCCATCGGCGCCGAACCGAAATCAGCTATCTGCTGGGCCATGCCTGCAAAGTCGCGGCGAGGCACCAGCTGAACTTGCCACACCTCAATCAGCTTGAGTCAAGGTTGATCACCCATCTGCGCAGCCTTGGATTGCCCAGCGACTGAGCAGCGGCTACGCTGGCCACTTGTTCCTATTCAGCGATGAACCTGATGCCACTGCGCCAGCGCCTTGAAAACCTTCCGGTCGGCCAAAAACTGCTGGCCGCCCTGCTGGTGCTGTTGACCACCGTTCTGCTGGTCGCCAACCTGACTTTTATCAGCGCCGCGTATTACATCTCCCAGGAAAGCATGGCACCTCAGGCCTTGCAGACCATCGGCCGCCTGATTTCCAACCCGAGCCTGGTGTCAGAGGCATTGCAGTCACCGCAAAGTGCCGAACGCTTGCTCAACGAGCTCAACAGCTATTCCCCGCTGCGTGCGGCGGCCCTTTATGACGGCAAGGGCGAACGCCTGGCGCAATTGCAGCATGGCAACAAGCTGAACCTGCCGGAGCGCTACCGGCATATCGAATCCTGGCAGGCCACCGAGTTCCGCAGCAACCAAGTCATCACCCTGCCCCGCCCCGGCACTGCGCCTGGCCACCTGCTACTGGTCGCCAGCAGCGAACTGCCGATGGCGTTCTACACCGGCACGCTGACCGCGAGCCTGGGGATTTTGATCTTCAGCGTGCTGTTGTGGCTGGTTATCGCCCGGCAAATAAAACGCCTGATCACCCAGCCGATTCATCAGCTCGAAGAATTGTCCCGGCAAGTGACCCGGGAAGAGAACTACGCCCTGCGTGCCTCCCGCGGCAACCACGACGAAATCGGCAGCCTGGCCGAGGCATTCAACACCATGCTCTCGCGCATCGAGGCGCGGGAACAGCAACTCAAACGGGCCCGGGATGACTCTCAGGCCGCGTATGATCAGGCCCAGGGATTGGCAGAAGAAACCCGCCACACCAACCGCAAACTGGAACTCGAAGTCCAGGTGCGCAGCAAGATCGAGAAGAAACTCACCGGTTTCCAGAATTACCTCAACAGCATTATCGACTCCATGCCTTCGGCGTTGATCGCCCTCGACGAGCAACTCTACGTGACGCAATGGAATCAGGAGGCCAGCGCCCTTTCCGGCACGCGCCTCGACGAAGCCCTGAACCAGCCGATTTTCCTCGCCTTCGAACCGCTCAAGCCATTTCTGCCGCAGCTCAAGCAAACCGTCGAGCAGCACACCGTGGCCAAGATCGAGCGCGTAACGTGGTTCAAGGACGAAGAACCCAAGCACTACGCCCTGACCTTCTACCCGTTAATGGGAGGTGCCGGGCGTGGCGTGGTGATCCGGATCGACGACATCACGCAGCGCCTGTCGCTGGAAGAAATGATGGTGCAGTCGGAAAAAATGCTCTCGGTCGGTGGTCTCGCCGCCGGGATGGCCCACGAGATCAACAACCCGCTGGGCGCAATCCTGCACAACGTTCAGAACATCCGCCGACGCCTTTCCCCCGATTTGCCGAAAAACCTGGAACAGGCCGAGCAGGCCGGCATCGAACTGTCGACGGTCAACCAATACCTGCAAGCGCGCGAAGTGCCGCAGTTGCTGGATGGCATTCAACAGGCTGGCGCCCGGGCGGCAAAGATTGTGACCCATATGCTCAGCTTCAGCCGTCGCAGCACCCGGCAAATGGCCCCCTGCGACTTGCCGGCGCTGATCGATCAGGCCGTGGAAATCGCCAGCAACGACTTCGATCTGGCCATCGGTTTCGATTTCAAGGGGCAGGCGATCATTCGTCAGTTCGATCCGGCGTTGGGCCCGGTTCCAGGCACTGCCAACGAACTGGAGCAGGTGTTGCTCAATCTGCTGAAAAATGCCGCGCAAGCCATTCACCAGCGCGAGGACGACCGCGAGCCGGGGCGGATCATCCTGCGCACCAAGCTGAACCCGCCATGGGCGGAAATCCAGGTCGAGGACAATGGCGTCGGCATGAGCGAGAGCGTACGCAAACGCACCTTCGAGCCGTTCTTCACCACCAAGGAAATCGGCCAGGGTACCGGGCTGGGCCTGTCGGTTTCGTATTTCATTATCACCAATAACCACAAGGGTCAGATGGAAGTGCAATCGACCCTCGGCCAAGGCACGTGTTTCACCTTGCGCTTGCCCTTGGCGAGCACCCCGCTCGCCTCCCAAGAACTCAATCAGCTATCGAGGTAACCATGGGCTTTCGCTTGTCGAAGATTTACACCCGCACCGGCGACAAAGGGGAAACAGGGCTGGGCGACGGTCGCCGCGTGCCCAAGGACCATCCACGCATCGAAGCCATAGGCGAAGTCGATACATTGAACAGTCAGGTCGGCGTGCTGTTGGCTGGACTGGAAGCGCAAAGTGCCAGGTTTACGGGACTGAACGAAGTGATCGAGGTGTTGGCACCCTGCCAGCATCGGTTATTCGATCTGGGTGGCGAATTGGCAATGCCGGTGTATCAAGCGCTGAACGCGGCAGAAATCGAGCGTCTGGAAGCGGCGATTGATGTGTGGAATGAAGAGCTGGGCCCACTGGAGAATTTTATCCTGCCGGGCGGTTCGGCGCTGATTGCCCAAGCCCACGTGTGCAGGAGCCTGGCGCGCAGTGCGGAGCGACGGTGCCAGCATTTGAATGCAATTGAACCGCTGACCGGGGTTGGCCTGGCCTACATCAACCGGTTGTCGGATTTGTTGTTTGTGGCGGCGCGGCTCATTGCCAAGCGCCAGGGGATTGCCGAGATTTTGTGGCAGCCGGCAGCTAAACCCCGAGATTAGTTGTGCCTCCGAAGTCTCCTTCGCGAGCAGGCTCGCTCCCACATTGGATTTGCGTACACCGCAATCCCTGTGGGAGCGAGCCTGCTCGCGAAGAGGCCAGTGGCTACACCAAAGAATCAGGCCAAAACGCCCGAATCCCCGCCACACCCTGGGCGCCTGCTTCCCAGGCTTGCCGCAGATCCGCCGGGCCAACGCCACCGAGCAAGAACACCGGTTTGCTGAACCCCTCGATCAAGGTCGAAGCCTGCGCCCAACCCAACGGCTGAGCATCCGGATGAGTCTGGGTCGGCTGCACCGGCGACAACGTCACGAAGTCCACGCCCATCTGCTCGGCCAGCACCAGTTCTTCAGCGTTGTGGCAGGACGCCGCCAACCAGCGCGATGCCGGTAGCGGTCGACCCGCTGCCGCGTACTTGCGCAATTGTGCCGCCGTGATGTGCCAACCTGCAGACGGGAAATCGCCCAGCCATTCGAACGGGCCCTTGATCATCAACTGCGCCTTGCCGGCACACAGCCCCGCCGCATCCACCGCCAAATCGCGGTATTTCGGGTCATAGCCGTTGGGTGCGCGAAGCTGGATCAGCTTGATTCCGCCCGCGATGGCTTTCTGAATACCGCGCAGCAGGGCCGGGGTTTCCAGGTCTTGCGGGGTGATCAGGTACTGCGAAGAGAGGCGCGCGGCCGCAACGATTGGCTGGTTGGCGGCCGGAAACTCATAATTCAACAGATCACGCGGCGCCACCCACTCCAGTGGTTGGCCTTCGGCGCCGTGAGGCTCCCCGGAAAAGTCCGAGACTTCCCAGACATCGAGCAACACTTGCTTGTCCGGATAATCGTGCCGGACCTTGATCAGCGGGCGTGCCGCGTTGACCACAATGCCCAGCTCTTCATGGAGTTCGCGAGCCAGCGCGGTTTCGACGGATTCATCGGCTTCGACCTTGCCACCGGGAAACTCCCACAGACCGCCCTGGTGCTGGGTATCGGCACGGCGAGCAATGAGAATCTTGCCACTGATATCACGAATGACGGCGGCGGCTACGTGTACTCGTTTCACTGTCCGACCTCCTCCAGCCCCGCTTGCTGCCAGGCCTTGAAGGCTGGCCATTGATAGATTGTGTTGACGTAAGCCTCGTCCGCCGCCGGCAACTTCACCTGATAGGTACGCAAGCGCACGGCAATCGGTGCGAAAAACGCATCGACCAGGGTCGCGCCGCCAAACAGGAATGGACCGGGTTCGGTCGCGGCGGCGCGGCACTCGGCCCACAACGCCAGCATGCGCTCAATGTCTGCCTGCACGTCAGCCGGCGTCGACGACAGTGGTGCATCGCGACTCAGGTCGAACGGCATGCTGCCGCGCATGGCGAAAAATCCCGCGTGCATCTGCGCGCATGCCGAACGTGCCTGGGCACGGGCAGCAATGTCTTTGGGCCAGAGGCCGGCGTCGGGGAATTGTTCGGCCAGGTATTCGGCAATCGCCAGGGAGTCGGCAATGGTGCCGTGTTCGGTTTTCAACAGCGGGACTTTGCCGGTTGGCGAATGCTTGAGCAGACGTTCACGGGTGTCCGGTTGATACAGCTTGATCAATTCTTCGGTGTAAGGAGCGCCGACCAGATCCAGGGCCAGCGCACCGCGCAGGGACCAGGAGGAAAACAGTTTGTCGCCGATGATCAGGTGGAGGCTCATGTTCGGGACCTTTTGATGAAGGGAACAAGCCAGTCTAGTTAGCGACTGACAGACCGCCATCGCGAGCAAGCTCGCTCCCACATTGTTTTCTGCCATACACAAAATCTGTGTTCACAGGAGATCTACTGTGGGAGCGAGCTTGCTCGCGATGGGAGCAACTCGGTTCTGACTTTATTTACGTACGGTACTCGGCGTTGATCTTCACGTATTCGTGGGACAAGTCGGTGGTCCAGATGGTTTCGCTGCAATCGCCGCGACCCAGTTCGATACGGATGGTGATTTCTTCCTGCTGCATCACCGCCGCGCCCTGGGCTTCGGTGTAAGTCGCGGCACGCGCACCACGGCTGGCAATGCATACATCGCCGAGGAATACGTCGATCTTGCTCACGTCCAGGTTCGGCACACCGGCACGGCCGACGGCGGCCAGGATACGGCCCCAGTTCGGATCGGAGGCGAACAGTGCGGTCTTGATCAGCGGCGAGTGAGCCACGGTGTAACCGACGTCCAGGCATTCCTGGTGATTGCCGCCGCCGTTGACTTCAACGGTGACGAACTTGGTCGCGCCTTCACCGTCGCGAACGATGGCCTGGGCCACGTCCATGCAGACTTCGAACACCGCTTGCTTCAGCTGAGCGAACAGCGGACCGCTTGCTTCGGTGATTTCCGGCAGTGCCGCCTGCCCCGTGGCGATCAGCATGCAGCAGTCGTTGGTCGACGTGTCACCATCGATGGTGATCCGGTTGAACGACTTGTTGGCACCGTCCAGCAGCAGGTTTTGCAAGACGTCACGGGAGACTTTGGCGTCGGTGGCGATGTAGCCGAGCATGGTTGCCATGTTCGGACGAATCATGCCCGCACCTTTGCTGATCCCGGTCACGGTAATGGTCACACCGTCATGCTGGAACTGGCGGCTGGCGCCCTTCGGCAGGGTGTCGGTGGTCATGATGCCGGTGGCGGCTGCTTCCCAGTTGTTGACCGACAGGTCGTCGAGGGCGGCTTGCAGCGCGCCTTCAATTTTCTCGACCGGCAGCGGTTCGCCGATCACACCGGTGGAGTACGGCAGCACCAGGCTGGCATCGACGCCGGTCAGCTCAGCCAGTTTGGCGCAGGTGCGCTCGGCGGCGGCGAGGCCAGGCTCACCGGTACCGGCGTTGGCATTGCCGGTGTTGGTCAGCAGGTAACGCACCGGACCTTGCACGCGCTGCTTGGCCAGGATCACCGGCGCTGCGCAAAAGGCGTTCAGGGTGAACACGCCTGCCACGGTAGAACCTTCGGCACAGCGCATGACCACAACATCCTTGCGCCCCGGGCGCTTGATGCCGGCCGAGGCGATACCGAGTTCAAAACCGGCAACCGGGTGCAACGTTGGCAAAGGACCAAGACCAACAGCCATGAATGCGCTCCTTAAAAAGATGTCAGCACCGTCGTCAGGAAGAACGGTGGTTTAAATGGCAAAACGCCGCGACGGCTTATGCCGGTCGCGGCGCGGGTATTTCAGCGTATTAAACGGGTTTTACTGGATCTGCCCGTGGCAATGCTTGAACTTCTTGCCCGAACCGCAGTAGCACAGTTCGTTGCGGCCCAGCTTCTGTTCGTTGCGTACCGGCGCGGTGGCGAGGGCAACATCAACCTCTTCACCCAGCAGCTCCGGCTGCTCAAGACCCGGTACTTCGTCGTGCTGGAACTGCATGCGTGCCGCCAGTGCTTCGGCTTCCTGGCGCAGGCGTTGCTCTTCTTCGATTGGATCTTCGCGGCGAACCTGAACATGCGACAGCACACGGATCGAGTCGCGCTTGATCGAATCCAGCAGCTCGGAGAACAGCGTGTAGGACTCGCGCTTGTACTCTTGCTTCGGGTTCTTCTGCGCATAACCACGCAAATGGATGCCGTGACGCAGGTGATCCATGGTCGACAGGTGGTCTTTCCACAGGTCGTCGAGCACGCGCAGTACGATTTGCTTCTCGAAGGTGCGCAGCGCTTCGGCGCTCGCCTGCTCTTCTTTCTCGTTGTAAGCCGCCAGCAATTCGTTCAGCAGTTTCTCGCGCAGGGTTTCTTCGTACAGGTGATCGTCTTCGTCGAGCCATTGCTGGATCGGCAGCGCCACACCGAAATCGCTCTGCAACGCAGCTTCCAGGCCCGCTACGTCCCACTGCTCAGGCAGCGATTGCGGAGGAATGTGCGCGCTGACGGTGGCGTTGAGTACGTCCTGACGGAAGTCGGCAATGGTTTCGCCAATGTTGTCAGCGGCCAACAAACTGTTACGCATGTGATAGATCACTTTACGTTGTTCGTTGTTGACGTCGTCGAACTCAAGCAGCTGCTTACGAATGTCGAAGTTGCGCCCTTCAACCTTGCGCTGAGCCTTCTCGATGGCGTTGGTCACCATACGGTGTTCAATCGCTTCGCCAGGCTGCATGCCCAGGGCCTTCATGAAATTCTTCACCCGGTCAGAGGCGAAGATACGCATCAGGCTGTCTTCCAGCGACAGGTAGAAACGGCTGGAACCGGCGTCCCCCTGACGACCGGCACGACCACGCAGCTGGTTGTCGATACGGCGCGATTCGTGACGCTCGGAAGCGATGACCTGCAAGCCGCCCGACTCGAGCACTTGCTGGTGACGTTTCTGCCAGTCGGCCTTGATCTGGGCGATTTGCTCAGGGGTCGGGTCTTCCAGCGAAGCAACTTCCACTTCCCAGTTGCCGCCCAACAGGATGTCGGTACCACGACCGGCCATGTTGGTGGCGATGGTCAGTGCGCCTGGGCGACCGGCCTGGGCAATGATCTCGGCTTCTTTTTCGTGGAACTTGGCGTTCAGAACCTTGTGTTCGATGCCTTCCTTTTCGAGCAGGCTGGACATGTGCTCGGAAGTTTCGATGGTTGCAGTACCCACCAGCACCGGACGGCCGTGGGTCATGCATTCCTTGATGTCGTTGATGATCGCCGCGTATTTCTCTTCGGCGGTCAGGAACACCAGGTCGTTGTAATCTTTACGCGCCAGTGGCTTGTTCGGCGGGATGACCATCACCGACAGACCGTAGATCTGGTGGAATTCGAACGCTTCAGTGTCAGCGGTACCGGTCATGCCGGACAGCTTGTTGTACAGACGGAAGTAGTTCTGGAACGTGGTCGACGCCAGCGTCTGGCTTTCGGCCTGGATGTTCAGGTGTTCCTTGGCTTCGATGGCCTGGTGCAGGCCTTCGGACAAACGACGGCCCGGCATGGTACGACCGGTGTGTTCGTCGACCAGGACAACCTGACCGTCCTGCACGATGTACTCGATGTTGCGATGGAACAGTTTGTGCGCACGCAGACCGGCATAAACGTGAGTCAGCAGGCCCAGGTTGTGCGCCGAATACAGGCTCTCGCCTTCAGCCAGCAGGCCGATGCGGGTGAGCGTTTCTTCAACAAACTGGTGCCCGGCTTCGTTGAGTTCGACCTGGCGGGTCTTCTCGTCGACGGTGTAGTGACCGGCCTTGGTCACTTCGCCTTCCACTTCTTCGATATGCAACTCGAGCTGCGGGATCAGTTTGTTGATCTCGATGTACAGCTTGGAGCTGTCCTCGGCCTGACCGGAAATGATCAGCGGGGTACGGGCTTCGTCGATGAGGATGGAGTCGACTTCGTCGATTACGGCAAAATTGAGTTCGCGCTGGAATTTTTCTTCCATGCTGAACGCCATGTTGTCGCGCAGGTAGTCGAAACCGAATTCGTTGTTGGTGCCGTAGGTAATGTCGGCGGCGTAGGCCAGGCGTTTCTCTTCCGGCGGCTGGAATGGCGTGACTACGCCGACCGTCAGGCCGAGGAATTCGTAGAGCGGACGCATCCAGTTGGCGTCACGACGGGCCAGGTAGTCGTTCACGGTGACAACGTGCACGCCTTTGCCGGACAACGCGTTCAGGTAAACACCCAGTGTCGCCACCAGGGTCTTGCCTTCACCGGTACGCATTTCCGCGATCATGCCTTCATGCAAGGTCATGCCGCCGATCAACTGGACATCGAAGTGGCGCATACCCATGACGCGCTTACCGGCTTCGCGGGCGACCGCAAAGGCTTCTGGCAGCAGCTTGTCGAGGTCTTCCCCTTTGGCGATGCGGGCCTTGAACTCATCTGTCTTGGCACGCAATTGATCGTCCGAAAGGGCCACCATTTGCTCTTCGAAGGCATTGACGAGTTGCACCGTCTTGAGCATGCGTTTGACTTCACGCTCGTTCTTGCTTCCAAAAAGTTTCTTTAACAAAGGCGCAAACATATCGGCAGGATCTTCCACACTAAAGGGATGGAGGGCGGCCCCGTGAGTCGCCCGAGCAGCCCTCATGGCCGCATGCGAACGAGCATTCTACCCGGAAACGATGGTGAGGAAAGTGGCGTTATTCCACGATGCTGGCACAGCGCTTTGACGGGGCTCACTTAAAATAAGGGCTTTTGGCTGAACTTCAAGCCATTCACGGCATAAGTTACTTGTTGATTTAATGGGTAAAGCGCTCGCAAAGCAATGGGTCGGGTGAATCGGGTGCTTTCTGCTACCATGGCGGCTCTGTTACTTCAGGTGTCTGATCATGGCATTTCGCCCTCTTACGGCCAGAGCACCCGCCGTTCTGCTTCGCGAAGCCAAACCGCTGAAAGCCATCTTTGGCCATGCTCAACGCCTGGGTCATTTACAGCGTCTGCTGGAAAGCCAATTGCAGCCCGCCGCGCGCGAACATTGCCATGTGGCCTCATGGCGCGAAGGCAGTTTATTGCTGATTGTCACCGACGGTCATTGGGCTACCCGCCTGCGGTACCAGCAAAAACGCCTGCAACGGCAATTGCAGATGTTCGACGAGTTCGCCAGTTTGACGCGGATTCTGTTCAAGGTGCAGCCACCCACGGTTCAGCAAGGGGCGGCGGGCCATACCATCAGTTTGTCGACGGATGCGGGCGCGACCATTCAGGCCACGGCTGAGGGGATCAGCGATCCAAATCTGCGGGCGGCGCTGGAACGCCTGGCGGCCCACGCAAAACCCAAGGCCTGACATAAATCCAATTGTGGGAGCGAGCCTGCTCGCGATAGCGGTGTATCAGTCAACCCTTGCGTTGATTGCCAGACCGCATTCGCGAGCAGGCTCGCTCCCACAGTTTTTTTTTACCGTGCCCACTTGCTATCGGCGTTTGCTGCCACCGAGCAATGAGCCCATCAAGCCGCGTACCAATTGTCGGCCCAACTGATTAGCCGCCTGTCGCATCGCCGATTTCAGCGCCTGCCCTGCCGCCGTACCGAGGAACTCCCCAGCCTTGTCGGTGAAGCTTGGTTCTTCAACGGCGGGTTTGCCCGGCGCTGCTTCAGGCGCTGGCGCCAGACCTTTGCGTCCCATCAGCACTTCATAAGCCGACTCTCGATCAATCGGCTTGTCATACCGCCCCTGCAACGGTGAACTGGCGATCAACGCCGTACGCTCGGCTTCGCTTAACGGCCCGATCCGCGATTGCGGCGGCGCGACCAGGACGCGCTGGACCCTCTCTGGTGTGCCCTTGTCTTGCAAGGTGCCGACCAGCGCCTCGCCGATCCCCAGCTCGGTCAGTACCGACAAAGCATCGAACGCCGGGTTGGGACGGAAGCCCTCGGCCACCGCTCGCAGGGACTTCTGCTCTTTTGCGGTAAACGCGCGCAAGCCATGCTGGATACGCAGGCCCAGTTGCGCCAGCACGTCATCCGGCAAATCGCCGGGCGATTGGGTGACGAAATACACACCCACGCCTTTTGAACGAATCAGCCGCACGACCTGTTCCAGGCGATCCTGCAACGCCTTGGGCGTACCCGCGAACAACAAGTGTGCCTCATCGAAAAACAGCGCCAGCAACGGTTTGTCGGCATCGCCGCGTTCCGGCAACTGCTCGAAGAGTTCGGCCAGCAACCACAGCAAGAAGGTCGCGTAGACCTTCGGCGCTTCGTGGACCAGACGGCTGGCGTCAAGCAAGTGAATGCGCCCACGGCCATCGGCGGTCGGTTGCAGAATGTCTTCGAGTTGCAAGGCCGGTTCGCCGAAGAGTGCTTCGGCACCTTGCTGTTCCAGGGTCGCCAAACGCCTCAACAGCGCCTGGCTGGAGCCGGTGGTCATCAGCGCGGCGTCGTCACCGAGCAATTCGGGGTGGTCACGCAGATGATTGAGCAGCGCCTTCAAATCCTTCAGGTCCAGCAGTAGCAACCCTTCGCGGTCCGCCACCTTGAAGGCGGCGTACAGCGCCGATTGCTGACTGTCGGTCAATTCCAGCAGGCTACCCAGCAACAAGGGGCCCATTTCGCTCAAGGTTGTGCGCAATGGATGGCCGGACTGACCGTGAACATCCCACAGAGTTACCGGATACGCCTGAGGCTTGTAGTTCAGCCACGGCATCCCGGCGATGCGCTCGGCAATCTTGCCTTGAGGATTGCCGGCGGCGCCCAGACCGCACAGGTCGCCTTTGATATCGGCGGCAAACACTGCCACGCCAGCATCGCTGAACGCTTCGGCCATTCGTTGCAAGGTCACGGTTTTGCCGGTACCGGTGGCGCCCGCAACCAGACCGTGACGGTTCGCCAGGCGCATGGCCTGAGCGATCGGCTGCCCCGCGAGATCGGCACCGATAACGAGCTGCAATGAATCAGGCATTTGGTCACCCATGATTAATCTTTGATTCTGCACGGCCGATAGAAACAACTGAGAGACTCAACGCAGCGCAAGGCCCGACATTCCGCAGGGAGCCAGGAATTCTCGACTCGCGCCTATATGCTCCATTTTGCGCGCGTTAACAGCTACACGCCCCAAACAATATGACCTTAGCGGACACTCCAAGCTATGAACAAAAATCTGCATTTCAGCCATAAAATCCTGCTTGCCGCCGCGCTCATCGTCATCGTCGCCTTCGCTTCGTTCACGCTGTACAACGACTATTTACAGCGAAACGCCATTCGAAGGGACCTGGAACACTATCTGCAGGAGACGGGACGAGTCACTGCCAATAGCATCCAGACCTGGCTGTCCGGTCGCAGCTTGCTGATCGAAAACCTGTCGCAAACCGTTGCAATGAACCCCGATACCGACAACGTTTCCAAACTGCTTGTACAGAAGGCCGTCACGTCGACCTTCATGGGCGCCTACCTGGGCAACAAGGATGGTTCTTTTATCATCCGTCCAGACAGCAAGATGCCCGATGGCTATGACCCTCGCGCTCGTCCCTGGTACAAGACTGCGCAGAGCGCCAGCGGTTCTGCATTGACTGAACCGTACATTGACCTGGCCTCCGGTCAACTGGTGATTTCCATCGTTGACAACGTGGTCAAGGATGGACAGAACATCGGAGTGGTCGGCGGCGACTTGAGTTTGCAAGTGATTGCAGACAGCCTGAAGGCCCTGGACTTCGGCGGCATGGGGTATGCCTTTCTGGTCAGCTCGGACGGCAAGATCCTGGTACACCCCGACAAAGCGCTGGCGATGAAATCGCTCAAGGAGGTTTACCCACAGGACACGCCTGCAATCAGCAGCGACCTGAGCGAAATCCAGGTGGATGGCAAAACCCGGATCATGACCTTCACCCCCATCAAAGGACTGTCGTCGGTGAATTGGTACATTGGCCTGTCCGTGGACAAGGACAAGGCCTATTCCACGCTTAGCGAATTCCGTACCTCAGCGATCATCGCGACCCTCATAGCCGTGGCGATCATCATTGCTCTGCTGGGCATGCTGATCCGTATCCTGATCCAGCCGCTCCACGTCATGACCCGCGCCATGGCCGACATCGCTGACGGTGAAGGCGATCTGACCAAACGCCTGACCATTCAGAACAACGACGAATTCGGCCTCCTCGGCACCGCGTTCAACCGTTTCGTGGAGCGTATTCACAGTTCGATCCGCGAAGTGTCCTCGGCGACCGGGCAAGTCAACGAAGTGGCCTTGCGAGTCGTGGCCGCCTCGAATTCGTCGATGTTCAACTCCGACCAGCAAGCTTCACGCACCAGCAGCGTTGCCGCAGCGATCAATCAGCTCGGTGCTGCCGCCCAGGAAATCGCCCGCAACGCCGCGCAAGCGTCGAGTCAGGCCAGCGACGCCCGCAGCCTCGCCGAAGACGGCCAGCAAGTGGTGGATCGCAGCATTGTCGCGATGAATCAGCTGTCGAGCATGCTCAGCGCCTCGAGTACCAACATCGAATCGCTGAACAGCAAAACGGTGAACATCGGGCAGATTCTCGAAGTGATCACCAGCATTTCCCAGCAAACCAACCTGCTGGCGCTCAACGCGGCCATTGAAGCTGCGCGTGCCGGTGAAGCCGGGCGCGGTTTTGCCGTGGTGGCCGACGAAGTTCGTAACCTCGCGCACCGCACCCAGGAATCGGCGCAGCAGGTGCAGACCATGATCGAGGAGCTGCAAGTCGGCGCTCGTGAATCCGTCAGTACCATGAGCGACAGCCAGCGCCACAGTCAGGACAGCGTCGAAATCGCCAACCTGGCCGGCGAACGCCTTAACAGCGTGACCTTGCGCATCGGCGAAATCGACGGGATGAACCAATCGGTAGCGACGGCGACCGAGGAACAGACGGCGGTGGTCGAGTCGATCAACGTCGACATCACCGAGATCAATACACTGAACCAGGAAGGGGTGGAAAACCTGCAGTCGACGTTGCGCGCGTGTTCTGACCTTGAACAGCAGGCGGCGCGCCTTAAACAGTTGGTAGGCAGCTTCCGTATTTAGCGTCTGGCTGACCCTTTCGCGAGCAGGCTCGCTCCCACATTTAATCTCCAGTGTTTGTGAGATCAGTGTGGGAGCGAGCCTGCTCGCGAAGGCGCCCTCCCCGTCAACGCAAAACCCCAGCCGAACATCTATCCTTCATAAAGGTCAACCAAGGGAGAACAACGGACCGGAGGGATGCTCATCGTGCATATCGCTGACATAACGATGTTCTACGCCCCTGCCAGCGGTGGCGTGCGCACTTATCTTGATGCAAAACACCGTCGCCTGGGCATCAAACCGGGCATTCGCCATAGCCTGCTGATCCCTGGGCCTTCCTTCAGTGAACAGGATGGCGTTTACACCGTTCCGGCCCCCGCCCTCCCCTTCGGCAAGGGGTATCGCTTCCCCCTCCGCCTCGCGCCCTGGCGCAACGTTCTGCAGGATTTGCAGCCCGACCTGATTGAAGTCGGCGACCCTTACCTCACCGCGTGGGCGGCTCTGGACGCTAAACGCCAACTCGACGTGCCAGCGATCGGCTTTTATCACTCGGACCTGCCACTGTTGGTCAGCAACCGCATGGGCAACTGGGTCACCGGGAATGTCGAAGCCTATGTCAGCAAGCTTTACGGCAACTTCGACCGGGTTCTGGCGCCGAGCCAGGTCATGGCCGACAAACTGATCGGCCTGGGGGTGAAAAACGTTTTCGTGCAGCCCTTGGGCGTGGACTTGCAAACCTTCAACCCCGGCTTGCGAGACTCCGGTCTGCGGGCCGAATTGGGCCTCGATGAAAATACGCACCTGCTGATCTTCGCCGGGCGTGGCTCCAAGGAAAAAAACCTGCCGGTGCTGCTCGACTGCATGAGTCGGCTGGGCCGACGTTATCACCTGCTGCTGGTCGGCTCATCGATGCCGGCCGTGGTGCCGGACAACGTCACCGTGATTGATGATTTCTGCCCGACGGCGCAAGTTGCTCGATTAATGGCCAGTGCCGATGCGCTGCTGCACGCTGGCGATCAGGAAACCTTCGGTCTGGTGATTCTGGAAGCCATGGCCAGTGGCATTCCGGTCGTGGCCGTGGCGGCCGGGGCTTTTCAAGAGATTGTTACCGATCAATGCGGCCTGCTCTGCGCTCCGAATAATTCGTCGGCAATGGCCAATGCAGTCCACGAGTTGTTCGCGTCGGGCAGCGCCGTTTTCGGCAAGCAGGCTCGCAGCCATGTTGAGCTGCATTATTCGTGGGACTCGGTGGTCAACAGCCTGCTGGGGCACTATCACGCTGTGCTCGGCAGCCACCCATGGCCGCTGGCCGCCAATGGTTGAGCTCATGAACCCACGCAGCCTTTTAGTGGTGCTGCATGATGTTGCACCGCCAACCTGGGCCGATTACCAACCCTTCGTTGAAGCCGTCGATGCGTTAGGCGAGGTGCCGCTGACTTGGCTGGTGGTACCGGACTTTCACAAACACCACGACCTGAATGCCCATCCAGGATTTCGACGCCTACTGAGCGGCCGGGTTGCCCGGGGTGATGAATTGGCGTTGCACGGCTATTTTCATTGCGATGACACCCCCTCCGCGAACAATCCTCGAGACTGGTTCATGCGTCGCGTCTACACCCATGAAGGTGAGTTCTACAGTTTGTCCAGGGAGGCGGCATTGGGCCGCCTACATGCGGGCATCGACGTGTTCCGGCGCTTTGACTGGCCGCTGGAGGGTTTCGTCGCCCCAGCCTGGTTAATGAGCGACGGTACCCGCGAGGCCTTGCACCAATTACCGCTGAACTACACCAGCGACCCGCAGCATCTCTATCGTCTGCCGGACTTCACGGCGATCGATGCCCCGGGCCTGGTCTGGAGTGCACGCAGTGCCTGGCGCCGAGGCCTGTCAAAACTTGTCAGCGACAAACGCGAACAGCGCTGGCGCCAGGCGCCGGTGATTCGCCTGGGCCTGCATCCAGTGGACATGCGCCATGAGTTCTCGCGCACTTACTGGCTGCAAACACTCAAGCGATTGCTCGAGGAAGGCCGTGTGCCGATGACCAAGGCCGGGTGGCTGGCATCACAAAGCGACCCCATCGGTCGCGCCGCATGAGCCGCGGGATTCTGCTGCTCGTCGCCCTGCTCGCTGCGGTGCTGATTCCACTGCTGCTTGGCGGCAATCAGACAGCGTCGCGATTGCAAAGCTTTCCGCTGAGCTGGTTGTTGATCATGTTCGGCATGATCCTGCTGTGCTGGCTGGTGAATACGATGCGCTTGCGCCTGTTGCTGGGTGATCAGTGCTACAAGGTGAGTCGGTTCAAAAGCCTTGGCGTGGTGATGGCCGCCGAGTTCGCCTATTGCGCCACGCCCGGCGGCAGCGGTGGACCGCTGACGATCATGGCGTTGCTGGCACGCAACGGCGTGCGCCCGGCCAGGGGCAGCGCCGTGTTCGCCATGGACCAGCTCAGCGATTGGCTGTTTTTCCTCTGCGCGCTGAGCGGGATCCTGATTTATGCACTGTTCCAGCACCTCAGCCAGCGCATGGAATGGCTGCTGACCGTAAGCGCCATTTCCCTGTTCGGTGGGTTGATCTGTTGTGGGGTGATCGCCCGCTACCACCGGTTGCTGATTCGTCTTGGCGGCCGGTTGCTCGCTCGCGTGAACGTCAAAGCCACCACGCGTCTGCGCTGGGCACGCAAACTCCTGCACTTCCTGGCGGCGTTTACGGACACGTTGAAATTGCCTTTTCAGACGCTGATCAAGGTGTTTGCCCTCACCTGCCTGCATTGGGTCTTACGCTACAGCGTGCTATATCTGACGCTGCATGGGCTCGGGGCGGACTTGCAGTGGGCCTGGTGTTTTCTGATCCAGATGCTTTCTCTGAGCGCCGGGCAGTTCAGCCTGTTGCCGGGCGGTGCCGGGGCGGCAGAACTGACTTCGGCGGCGTTGTTGGCACCGATGGTGGGGAAATCTACCGCGGCGGCGGCGATTCTGATTTGGCGGGCGGTGACTTATTACTTCTACCTGGTGGTCGGTGGCCCAGTATTTTTGCTGATGCTGGGGCGGCCGCTGCTTAAGAAGTTGATGAAGGTTAAGCAGGCTTAGGAGGATTTTTTTGATTGTGTGCATATCCGTTTTTTTGATAATGCCGGCTGGCGGTTTCGCCCTTACGGCGAGTCACTTTTTACAAACGCCCGGAATGCCGGCCCAGTAAAAAGTAACCAAAAACGCTTGCCCCTCCATTCGGTGCCTCGCCTAGGCTCGGCATGCCCTCACTCCGGCATTGCTCCGGGGGCCCGCCGCCATCGGCCATCCATGGCCGGGGGCGGCTACCGCGGCATCCTTGCCGCGGTGCCCCCTGCGCAACGCCTGCGCTCGGCCTCTGGGAAAGGGGCAGGTAGATCAAAAGCCAAAGCCAAAGCAAGGGCAAGGGCAAGGGCAAGGGCAAGGGCAAGGGCAAGGGCAAGGGCAAGGGCAAGGGCAAGGGCAAGGGCAAGGGCAAGAGCTTCGCGAGCAATGTAGGAGCGAGCTTGCTCGCGATGAATTCGAAGGCAACGCATTTTTCCAGACAGCACGCGTTATCGTTCACGTCCATCGCGAGCAAGCTCGCTCCTACATTGGATATTGGGGCGGGGTAGCGCTTTTGATTCCCACCACTCATCAGGCCGAGCGTTAGCTCGCCTTCAGCTTTTGATCTTGACGCACCGCCCCCTCGAGAGGCCGAGTGGAGGTTCTGCGTAGTGGGCAACCCGGCATGGATGCCGGGTTAGCCGCCCCCGGCCATGGATGGCCGATGGCGGCGGGCCCACGGAGCAGGACCGGAGCGAGGGCATGCCGAGCCACAGCGAGGCACCGAACGAAAGGGGCATGAGCGCTTTGGTTACTTTCGCGCTCTTCGAAAGTGACTCGCTGTAAGAGCGAAACCAATAGCGGCCGCTACCCAAAAAACGGATATACACACAATCAAAGAGCCAGCCAAACTTCACGGCCTCGTCACCACTACCCCATCCCCAGCAGATACAAGTTCAGGCTCAGAATTCAACGCCTCCCACAACTCCATAGCACCAGGAAATTCCGTGCCATCTTCGGGGCTCAAGTCATCCGGGTCGTATCGGCTCAAACACCCCTCCCCCACTGTAGCGGGGGCCTTGGAAGTGGCTTTGTCCAGCGGATCGGCCATGATCAAATCCTCGTGCAGAAACGGCAAAGGGCCTGGGACGATTGAACGCCCAGGCCCTTCGAATTTCAACCGTGCAGTGCTGCGGTCAGAACACGACCGTTTTGTTGCCGTGCACCAACACCCGATCTTCCAGGTGATAACGCAGACCACGAGCCAGCACCATCTTCTCGACGTCACGACCGAAACGCACCATGTCCTCGATACTGTCGCTGTGACTCACACGCACCACGTCCTGTTCGATGATCGGACCCGCATCCAGCTCTTCGGTCACGTAGTGGCAAGTAGCGCCAATCAACTTCACGCCGCGCAAGGACGCTTGATGATACGGCTTGGCACCCACGAACGACGGCAGGAAGCTGTGGTGAATGTTGATCACCTTGTGGGCATATTCGCGGCACAACTGCGGTGGCAGGATTTGCATGTAACGGGCAAGTACGACCACTTCGGCATCGTGCTGTTTAACCAGGCGCGAGACTTCGGCAAACGCCGGCTCTTTGTCCTGCGAATTGACCGGTACGTGGTAATAAGGAATACCGTGCCACTCGACCATGCTGCGCAAGTCATCATGGTTGGAAATCACGCAGGAAATTTCGCAGTCCAGTTCATCACTGTGCCAGCGATGCAGCAAATCGGCCAGGCAGTGGGACTCGCGGCTGGCCATCAACACCACGCGCTTCTTCTGCGCCGTATCAGTGATGCGCCAGTCCATCGAGAACTCTTGCGCAATCGGTGCAAAGGCTTCGCGAAACGCTTCGATACCAAAAGGCAGCGAGTCGGCACGAATTTCGTGACGCATGAAGAACCAGCCACTGAGATTGTCCGAGTGATGGCTCGCCTCAGTGATCCAGCCGTTATGTGACGCCAGAAAGTTACTGACTTTAGCAACGATGCCGACGCGGTCCGGGCAAGAAATCACCAGCCGAAAAGTGCGCATGAGGGGGAAACTCCAGAACTTCGCAAAGGCCGTCATTCTAGCGATTACGCAGCAAAACTAAAGTATTGATGATGCCTTGCCTTGCACGTTGGTCCGGTGACTCAGGTGCTGGCGTTACCCTCTTCCCGCGCGATGGTGCTCTTGTAGCTAATCTTCAAGAGCTCAATTGTGAATATCTGTGACCCCTGCGTCAGGCTACTTAAATGCACATCCAATTTATCCGCTATTCACCGCAACTAAATTAAATAAACCCCGGTTAAATGTTTACTTGATGAAACACCCTGACTATTATTGCCTCACTGTCTTTTGCCATCCAGCGCCCAACATAAGGTAATCCTCATGTCCTTGATCAACGAATATCGCGCCACCGAAGAAGCTATCAAAGAGCTGCAAGCCCGTTTGAAGAATCTGTCCCAAGACGACAAACTGCAAACCGAGCTGGAATTCGAAGGCAAACTGCGCACCCTGATGGGCGAATACTCCAAGTCCCTGCGTGACATCATCGCACTGCTGGATCCAGAAGCCAAAACCAAGGCTGCACGTGGCGGCGCAGTAAAAACTACTGGCACCAAACGCGCTCGCAAAGTTAAACAATACAAAAACCCGCACAACGGCGAAGTCATCGAAACCAAAGGTGGCAACCACAAAACTCTGAAAGAGTGGAAAGCCAAGTGGGGCGGTGACGTGGTTGAAGGCTGGGCAACTCTGCTGGGCTAAGCCGCAGAGCTTGTCGCGGACTGATCCGCGATGAAAAGAACGCCAGCCGATGCTGGCGTTTTTTTATGCCCGATTGTCGAGCCATGGACATATTCGTTTTCAAAGATTCAAACGTTTGCGTAACCCGTGCACATAATCCTGCCACTCATTCAGCACCTGTCGCTGAAACGATGTAGCCGTAAAGTTCAATTGGGCTGCGGCTTCTACAAAAGTTTCCAGTGTATTGGGCGCCCCCCACTCGAGGTCTGACAAACGTTGCTGACAGAATATTCGCCAACGTTCTTGCTCTTCAAAATTCAACGTATCGGGGAAGTTACGTGCGCGATATCGAAACAATAATTCCGGCAAACGTTCATCATCGAAAGGCCATTGCTGTTGCGCCAATTGCACGGGGTCCGCGGTTCTGACTTGCTCACATAAACGCCGATCCCGATCACCGATAAAACCATCGTATAACTGTTGCTCAGGGTCTTGGCTCGGGGAAAAGTCTTCGCTCGCATAAATCGCCAGAACTTTATCGTGCCAAACTTTTTGTGCGTCACTTAGCCGCAGCGCCCGCGCCTGATAGAGCGCCATGTCCAGCTCGAGACGTTGCTGATCGACAGGACGAAGTACCGACAACGGTGCCACCACCGGGCATTTATTGATGTGGATAAGCTTGAGTGGCACCGGCAATTCGCCATCGGCCAGGTCATCGCGGCGGGTATACAACCGCTGGCGCAATGCTTCGGCATCCAGATCAAGCAGGTTTTGAGGATCCAGGTGCAGGTCACAGACAATCAGGGCGTTGCGGTTACGAGGGTGCCAAGCCAGCGGCAGCACCACACCGACGTAGTTGCGTGCTGCCGAAAAACGCCCGGAAACATGCACCATCGGCTGCAAGAGCCGAATCTGATCCATCACCCGTTGCTTACCGCGTAACTGAAACAGCCAGTCATACAGTTTTGGCTGCTTTTCGCGTATCAAGCGGGCAAGGGCAATGGTAGCGCGAACGTCCGACAGCGCTTCGTGGGCATTGCCATGATCAATACCGTTGGCGGCAGTCAGACGCTCAAGTTTGAGCGTAATCCGCCCATCGTCGTCCTTCGGCCAAACAATGCCATCCGGGCGCAAGGCATACGCCGCCCGCACCACATCGATCAGGTCCCAGCGGCTGTTACCGCCCTGCCACTCACGTGCGTAAGGGTCGAAAAAGTTTCGGTACAAGCTGTAGCGGGTCATTTCGTCGTCGAAACGCAGCGTGTTGTACCCCGCGCCACAGGTGCCGGGCGTTGCCAGCTGCGCATGCACCCGGGTCATGAAATCGGCTTCGCTCAGTCCTTGCTCGGCCAGTCGACCGGGCGTAATACCGGTGATCGCGCAGGCGGCAGGGTGCGGCAGGATGTCGTCGCTGGGCTGGCAGTAGAGGTTGACCGGCTCGTCGATTTCATTGAGATCGACGTCGGTGCGAATCCCCGCCATTTGTAGCGGACGGTCGCAACGGGGGTTGATGCCCGTGGTTTCGTAGTCGTACCAGAAGATGGAGGTCACGGGCAGTTCCTGAACTGATGATCGGCGAAGTCTAGGCGTTCACATCCCGCCCCGGCCAGTAGTCCCGCAAAAACGCTGGGGCCAGCGTTGGTGACGCACTATTTGAATTGGAAGCGCGGTGGTGTCGCGTAGGATTGGGCACACCTGTAGGAGCGAGCTTGCTCGCGAAGGACTTGAGAGCAACGCGTTTATTCAGGAAGAACGCGTTACCGTTAAGGTCCTTCGCGAGCAAGCTCGCTCCTACAGGAGGAGTTATCAGACAGACGCCGGCAACGGCTGAAAACTGAAGTACTGGCGCAGCGCACTGACCAGTTGCCCATATTCCGGCGGTGCCCGTTGCAGGCTAAAACCGGCGTCATAGTGATGGGGGTTGGCATCTTCATGGCACCACAAACAACACGCCCGCACATCAATGACTTGCACAATGCCGCCACTTGCGGGGATTTTCAGGCGCAGATCGAAATCGGCGCCGATCATCATCGGCAACTGACTGATGAGCATTAGCCCGTCTTCGCTCACGTTGCCCAGGAAGCCGATGGGTTTGTCGGTGATGCTGTTGAACACTCTCAGAAAATACGGCAGTTGATGCCGCTCGATCCGGCGGTCAGTAAACATGCTGAATTCGCTACGCAAGACCCTTAAGCAGGGCCGCACTAATGCTTCGGAACGGGTCTGCCTGGCAAACGCGCTCTCCCCGATCCCGGTGCGACAATCCGTGGAACCGTTGCCGCTTACGTCTGCCGATCACAGGTGTTACGTCGGCTTGGAGACATAACTCCAAAACCGATTCTTTCGACTATAGCTCACCGTCATCGGTCGGCCAGCCTTTAGATGAGCGCTGCGATCAGAACTGTGTCGGGCGCACGACCGCGGCGGAACGAATCGGGTAATGACCCAGGCTCTGCAAGGTTTCCAGCCGTGCGCGGGCGCGATAGGCGTACTCGCTTTCCGGATAGGTCGCGATGATGAACTGGTAAGTCTGGGCCGCATCAATAAACATCATCTGACGTTCCAGGCAGAGGCCGCGCATCATCGACACTTCCGGTTGCACGTAGCGGCGCTCGCGGCTGTCGCGGTCGACCTTGGATAATTCAAGCATCACTTGCTCGCAATTGCCCCGGTCATAGGCGCTGTAGGCGTTATTCAAATGGTGGTTCATCGACCAACGGGTGCAGCCCACAACACTGAGGGCAAGGGCGGCTATGAGCACGAATCGCATGGGGGTTCTCCTGTCTTGAGCTCTGTATCGACCCGTTGGCGAAAATCTTCAAGAATGTTCATTTAAAGAAACAAGCGAATAAGTAGTGCACATGAACAATGACTACAACCGGAGAGCATAGTAGCCTCACTCAGCGCTTGAACTCAGGAGTCTTTGCATGTCCGTCCGTCGTACCAAAATCGTCGCTACCCTTGGCCCGGCCAGTAACTCGCCGGAAGTTCTCGAACAGCTGATTCTGGCTGGCCTGGACGTCGCCCGCCTGAACTTCTCCCACGGCACCCCCGACGAGCACAAGGCTCGCGCGAAGCTGGTGCGTGACCTCGCTGCCAAGCACGGGCGCTTCGTCGCTCTGCTGGGTGACCTGCAAGGCCCGAAAATCCGTATCGCCAAATTCGCCAACAAGAAGATCGAGCTGAAGATCGGTGATCAATTCACCTTCTCCACCAGCCATCCGTTGACCGAAGGCAACCAGCAAGTGGTCGGCATCGATTACCCGGATCTGGTCAAGGATTGCGGCGTAGGCGATGAGCTGCTGCTCGACGATGGCCGCGTGGTCATGCGCGTCGATACCGCCACCGCCACCGAACTGAATTGCACCGTACTGATCGGCGGACCGCTGTCCGACCATAAAGGCATCAACCGTCGCGGCGGCGGTCTGACGGCTCCGGCCCTGACTGAAAAAGACAAGGCCGACATCAAGCTCGCTGCGGAAATGGAAGTCGACTACCTCGCGGTATCCTTCCCGCGCGATGCCGCCGACATGGAATACGCCCGTCAACTGCGCGACGAGGCTGGCGGTACTGCCTGGCTGGTGGCGAAGATCGAACGCGCCGAAGCCGTCGCCGACGACGATACCCTCGATGCGCTGATCAAAGCCTCCGATGCGGTGATGGTTGCCCGTGGTGACCTGGGTGTGGAAATCGGCGACGCCGAGCTGGTGGGCATTCAGAAGAAAATCATTCTGCACGCACGCCGCCACAACAAGGCTGTGATTGTCGCGACCCAGATGATGGAGTCGATGATCCAGAACCCGATGCCGACCCGCGCCGAAGTGTCAGACGTGGCCAACGCCGTGCTCGACTACACCGACGCCGTGATGCTCTCGGCTGAAAGTGCTGCGGGCCTGTACCCGCTGGAAGCAGTGCAAGCCATGGCGCGCATCTGCGTCGGCGCTGAAAAGCACCCGACCAGCAAGACCTCCAGCCACCGTATCGGCAAGGTCTTCGAAAGCTGCGACCAGAGCATCGCCCTCGCGGCCATGTACACCGCCAACCACTTCCCGGGCGTAAAAGCGATCATCGCCTTGACCGAAAGTGGCTACACGCCGTTGATCATGTCGCGCATCCGTTCCTCGGTGCCGATCTACGCGTTCTCCCCGCACCGCGAAACCCAGGCTCGCGCCGCCCTGTTCCGTGGCGTCTACACCGTACCGTTCGACCCGGCGTCCTTGCCGCCTGAGCAAGTCAGCCAGGCTGCGATCGACGAGTTGCTCAAGCGCGGTGTCGTCGAGAAAGGCGACTGGGTCATCCTGACCAAGGGCGACAGCTACCACACCATCGGTGGCACCAACGGGATGAAAATCCTGCACGTTGGCGATCCGATGGTCTGAGTGATCGACCGCTGAAAAACAAAAGCCCCGCCATGTGAATGGCGGGGCTTTTGCGTTTCTGAGCCTGAAGATGTGTTGCCTGTGGGGCCCCTTCGTCGGAACGCCGCCCGGAGCCGGCTCGCTCCCACACTGATTTCACAAACACTGGAGATTAAATGTGGGAGCGAGCCTGCTCGCGAAGGGGGCCGCACAGACACCGAAGAAAATCAGCGCTCAACCACGAGGAGTGAAAACATCGGCCAGCAGTTGATTACGCGGCAGTCCCGCCAGGTACAAACGTCGGGAAAAGGCGTCGACGCTATCGGGAGACCCGCAGACCAGAGCCAGGGTTTGTCGGGAAACCAGGCGCAGTTGCGCTAATGCTTCTGGTAACCCGGCAGGGGTCCAGAGCTCGACACTGAGGTTCGGACGGCTGGCGGCCATGGCTTGCAGGGGCTTGGCCAGATAGTGCTCAGTGGCATCATGGGCCAGGTGAATAACGCGGATAACGCCCTGATGATCCTGACGCAATGCTTCGCGCAGGACGCCGAACAAAGGTCCCAGACCGGTGCCCGATGCCATCAACCAGAGCGGTCGGTTGTGCCAGTCAGCGTCGTAATGCAAGGCGCCGCCGCGCAACTCACCGAGGCTGATCAAATCACCAATCCGCAGCTGGCGCGCGGCATCGCTGAAGGCTCCCGGCTGACGACAATCGATATGGAACTCCAGAAAGCGGTCCTCTTCCGGCAGGCTGGCCAACGAATACGGCCGCGCCACGCTACCGGCCCACAGCACCAGATGTTGTCCGGCGCCGTAGCGCAAAGGTCGTTGCGGGGTCAGGCGCAAGCGCAGCACGCTGGCACACAACCAATCGACGGCCGCGACCTCGGCCGGGAGCCCGTCCTGCTCCGGGTCAAAGGTGTGCACCTGCAAATCTTCGGTCACCTGACACTGGCAGGCCAGGCGCCAGCCTTGCTGACGCTGGTCGGCGCTCAAGGCATCAGGTCGGCTGTCGCTGGGCAGCCCTTGTACACACTGCACCAGGCAGGCATGACAACTGCCGGCGCGACAGCTGTAAGGCACTGACACGCCATTTTGATTCAACGCATCAAGCAAATTGCTGCCGGTCGCCACCGACCAGTGGCGTTCTCCCACGCGCAATTCAGGCATCAACGTTCTCCCACGCCGCCGCGCAACGATTGCGACCGTCACGTTTAGCGCGATAGAGCGCCTGATCCGCCCGCTGCAAAGCGTCGTCGAGATCATCGTCCAGTTCCAGCAGCGTCATGCCAGCGCTAAGGCTGAGGTTCCTCACGTTAAGGCCGATCAACTCGACATCGGTGAATGCAATGCGCAGCCGTTCGCAACACGAGGTCAATCGCTCGGCATTGCAATCGGGCAACAACAGCACGAACTCTTCGCCACCGTAGCGGGCCAGCACATCCCCCTCGCGCAGGCAGGCAGTGGCAACGCCGGCAAAGGCTTGCAGCACCTGATCGCCGGCGGCGTGACCGTGGACATCGTTGATCCGTTTGAAATGGTCGAGGTCGATCAGCGCCAAGCCATGCACGACCCCGACTTCCATGGTGTTCAGCTCGCGGGAAGCCAGGCGCAGGAAATGTCGGCGATTGAACAGCCCGGTCAGTTCATCGGTCGCCACCAAGTCTTCGAGCTGGCGCATCATCCCCCGCAACGTGTCCTGGTGCGCCTGCAAAGCAAACCGCCGCTGACGCATGCGTTGCCGCGAGGCCTGGACGTGACGGGCGTAGAGCACCAGCCAGACCAGCACAATAAACAACACACATACCTGCAGCACCGCCAGTGCCGGATCGGCTAGTTGGAAGTGGTAGCCCTCCCATAGCGTGATTGCGCTGAAACTGAAGAAAACCAACAGCGCGCAACGAGTCAAGGCCCGGCGTGACAGATGGAACAGGCCGAACAGCAGAATCAGTACGTAGAACACCAGAAAGGCGCCGCGAGCCACATCCAGATGGGCGATCAGCCAGGTTTGCCAACCCAGTCCCAGCAACACCTGCGCTTCGGTCAGGCTCGGATCGTCGAACCGAAGGTTGAAACCCGAATAAAACACCGCGAAAAGCGCCCCCTGGCTGATGACGACAAGCGCACTGCCGACGGCCACGCTGGCTAATGGCTCATCGTAGTGGCCAGTGAAAAATGCCAGCCACAACAAAACCAGAGCCAGGGCGTAAGTGCCGGCTGCGAGGGCAAAACGTTTGAGCAAAAGGCGCTGGAGGGCGTTATGGGTCAATCGTTGACTCACCGTGCGAAAGGAGGCTGTTGGAGTGTCTACTCTACAGGCCGAATGCCACTTTAGTGGCGTGTCTGATAAATGACCATTCAATTTTAGGGGCTGAAAAATTGGCGCCAAAGCCATGCCCCTTATTCATACCTTGCTCGCGATGGACCCACACCTTGTAGGAGCGAGCTTGCTCGCGATGGACGTAAACGATGACGCGTACTGTCTGGAAAAATGCGTCGCCTTCTAATTTATCGCGAGCAAGCTCGCTCCTACAGGGATCGTGTGCGGTATACGACCAATGTTTGACCGTCGGCGCGTGTACCCGGAACCGAGGCGCGGTATACTGCCGCGCCTTTTTAGCGTCGCGCCAGCACCCCGGCGTGCCTTGTAAAGGTGCTTGCAACCGACCGATGCACCCAAGCTGCAAGCACCTTATTGAATGTTCCCGTCTTTTAGAGGAGCGCGACTCATGACCGTGATCAAGCAAGACGACCTGATTCAGAGCGTTGCCGACGCCCTGCAGTTCATTTCCTATTACCACCCCGTTGACTTCATCCAGGCGATGCACGAGGCCTACCTGCGTGAAGAATCGCCGGCAGCGCGCGATTCGATGGCGCAAATCCTGATCAACTCGCGTATGTGCGCCACCGGCCACCGCCCGATTTGCCAGGACACCGGCATCGTCACCGTCTTTGTACGCGTGGGCATGGACGTACGTTGGGATGGCGCCACCATGGGCCTGGACGACATGATCAACGAAGGCGTGCGCCGGGCTTACAACCTGCCGGAAAACGTCCTGCGTGCTTCGATCCTCGCCGACCCGGCGGGTGCTCGTAAAAACACCAAGGACAACACCCCGGCCGTTATCCACTACTCCATCGTTCCGGGTAACACCGTGGAAGTGGACGTGGCGGCCAAGGGCGGCGGTTCCGAGAACAAGTCGAAAATGGCCATGCTCAACCCGTCCGACTCGATCGTCGACTGGGTACTGAAGACCGTTCCGACCATGGGCGCCGGCTGGTGCCCACCGGGCATGCTGGGCATTGGCATCGGCGGCACCGCCGAGAAAGCCGCGGTGATGGCCAAGGAAGTGTTGATGGAATCCATCGACATTCACGAGCTGAAAAAGCGCGGTCCGTCCAACCGTATCGAAGAGATGCGTCTGGAGCTGTTCGAGAAGGTCAACCAACTGGGCATCGGCGCCCAGGGCCTGGGTGGCCTGACCACCGTCCTCGACGTGAAGATCATGGACTACCCGACTCACGCCGCTTCGTTGCCGGTGTGCATGATCCCCAACTGCGCCGCCACCCGTCACGCCCACTTCGTGCTCGACGGTTCCGGCCCGGCCTCGCTGGAAGCGCCACCGCTGGATGCCTACCCGGAAATCGTCTGGGAAGCCGGTCCATCGGCCCGTCGCGTCAACCTCGACACCCTGACCCCGGAAGACGTGCAGAGCTGGAAGCCGGGCGAAACCGTCCTGCTCAACGGCAAGATGCTCACCGGTCGCGACGCAGCGCACAAGCGCATGGTCGAGATGCTGAACAAGGGTGAAACCTTGCCGGTGGACCTCAAGGGTCGCTTCATCTACTACGTCGGCCCGGTCGATCCGGTGCGCGAAGAAGTGGTGGGGCCTGCCGGTCCGACCACCGCAACGCGGATGGACAAGTTCACCCGTCAGATCCTCGAGCAAACCGGCCTGCTGGGCATGATCGGCAAATCCGAGCGCGGCCCGACCGCGATCGAAGCGATCAAGGACCACAAAGCCGTGTACCTGATGGCGGTTGGCGGCGCGGCTTACCTGGTGGCGCAAGCCATCAAGAAATCCCGCGTGGTGGCATTCGCCGAACTGGGCATGGAAGCGATCTACGAGTTCGACGTCAAAGACATGCCGGTTACCGTCGCTGTCGACAGCAAGGGTGAGTCAGTACACATCACCGGTCCTGCCATCTGGCAGAAAAAGATCAGTGAAAGCCTGGCGGTAGAAGTGCAGTAAGCGCTTAGACTGACAAAGCAAAGGCGACAGGGGGTTACTCCTGTCGCCTTTTTTGTTGCCCACGGTTTTTGCCCACGCCTGCTCTTGTGGGAGCGAGCTTGCTCGCGATGGTGTGTCAGCTAAACAGGTGTCGACTGACACTCCATCGCGAGCAAGCTCGCTCCTACAAGGGGACGGGTTGGTTTTGTGGGATGACAGGGGAAGCCCATGATATGGTGCGGCCCCCTCCTGAATACGCGTGTAATGCCCCGCATGTCTGAGTTTTCGCGCCCTCTGCGCCTGTCGCTGTACACCTTTGTGATCCTCGCCGGCGCCGTTCTCGCAGCCACCCTGGCCATGCGTCACGCCGAGCGCCAGGCCCTGGTGGAAGACGCGGCCCGCGCCAATCAGCAGCTGGCGCTGTACGCCACGTCCCTGCACACCCTGATCGAACGTTACCGCGCCCTGCCCGCCGTGCTGGCGCTGGACCCGCAATTGCGTTCGGCGCTCAAGGGTGCAGTGAGCCCCGAGCAACAGGACACGCTGAACCGCAAGCTGGAAAAGATCAACGGGGCTGCCGAGTCCTCGACCCTTGAACTGCTCGATCACACCGGCCTCGCCGTGGCGGCGAGCAACTGGCGCTTGCCCAGCAGTTACGTCGGCCACAACTACGGCTTTCGCCCCTACTTCAGCCAGACCCGCACCCAGGGCACCGGGCGTTTTTATGCGGTGGGCGTGACCAGCGGGATTCCGGGTTACTTCCTGTCCAGTGCCGTCACCGATGACAACGGCGAGTTTCTCGGCGCGATGGTGGTGAAACTCGAGTTTCCGGAACTGGAGCGCGAATGGAGCCAGGGCAGCGACACGCTGTTGGTCAGCGATGCACGCGGGATCATCTTCATCGCCAACCAGCCGGGCTGGCGCTATCGCTTGTTGAAACCGTTGAATGACAGTGATCACGCCGAACTCAAGACCACCCGCCAATATGACAAGCAGCCGCTGACGCTGCTTGACGCTCAATCGCTGCGGCGCTTCGACGACAACAGTGAACTGGCGCGGGTCGATGGCCCCGAAGGTCAAAAGGACTACCTGTGGGAATCCCTGCCGCTGGCCACCGAAGGCTGGACGCTGCACCTGTTGCGCCACCCGCAAGTTGCCTTCGAAGACAGTCGCAACGCCGCGCTCGCTGCTGCCGGGTTGTGGCTGACGCTGGTGTTCCTGCTGCTGTTTCTCAACCAGCGCTGGCGCCTGGCGAAAATGCGCCAGCGCAGTCGCGAAGAGCTCGAACAACTGGTGGAAGAACGCACCCGCGACTTGCGCACCGCGCAGGATGGGCTGGTGCAATCGGCCAAACTCGCCGCCCTCGGCCAAATGTCGGCCGCGCTGGCCCATGAGATCAACCAGCCGCTGACCGCACAGCGCATGCAACTCGCGACACTGCGCCTGCTGCTCAATCACGGCCGGGTCGACGACGCCTACAAGGCGCTCAAGCCGGTGGACGACATGCTGACGCGCATGGCCGCCCTCACCGGCCACCTGAAAACCTTCGCCCGCAAAAGCCCCAGCGGCTTGCGCGAACGTCTTGATCTTGCCGCCGTCGTCGACCAATCGTTGCACCTGCTCGACACCAGGTTACGCGACGAACAGGTCAGCACGGTCTTGCACCTGACGCGCCCGGCCTGGGTGCGCGGCGATGCGATTCGTCTGGAACAGGTGTTGATCAATCTGCTGCGCAACGCCCTGGATGCGATGCAGGATAAACCCTGCAAGCGCCTGGAAATCCGCCTCGAAGCCAACGAACAACTCTGGCGCCTGACCGTCGCCGACAACGGTGGCGGCATCGCCGAAGAACATCTGCCGAAAGTGTTCGATCCGTTTTTCACCACCAAAGCGGTGGGCGATGGCCTGGGCATTGGCTTGGCGGTATCGTTCGCCATCGTTCACGAATCGGGCGGCCGCCTGAGTGCGGGCAATCAGGGCAATGGGGCAGTCTTCACCCTGACGCTGCCAATTGATCTGGAGGTGGCTGGCGCATGCTGAACTCAGTGATGGTGGTCGACGATGAAAGCAGCATCCGCAGTGCCGTCGAACAGTGGCTGAGCCTGTCGGGGTTCGACGTGCAACTGTTCAGCCGCGCCGATGAATGCCTGGCGCAGTTGCCCGAACACTTCCCCGGCGTGATCCTCAGCGACGTGCGCATGCCCGGCATGACCGGTCTGCAATTGCTGGCCGAAGTGCAGCGCCGTGATGCCGATTTGCCGGTGATTCTGCTGACCGGCCACGGCGATGTGCCGATGGCCGTCGATGCGATGCGCGATGGCGCCTACGACTTTCTGGAAAAACCCTTCAGCCCCGAAACCCTGCTCGGCAGCTTGCGCCGCGCGCTGGACAAGCGCCGGCTGGTGCTGGAAAACCGCGCCTTGCACCAGCAAGCGGACAACCGCGCAAAACTCGATGCGACCTTGCTCGGGGTATCCCGTGGCTTGCAGACCTTGCGTCGGCAGGTGCTGGACCTGGCGGCGTTGCCGGTCAACGTGTTGATCCGCGGTGAAACCGGCAGCGGCAAGGAATTGGTTGCCCGCTGCCTGCATGACTTCGGTCCGCGTGCCAGCCAGCCATTTGTGGCCCTCAATTGTGCGGCGATTCCGGAGCAATTGTTCGAAGCCGAGCTGTTCGGGCACGAGAGCGGCGCCTTCACCGGCGCCCAGGGCAAACGCATCGGCAAGCTGGAATACGCCGATGGCGGCACGCTGTTTCTCGATGAAATCGAAAGCATGCCGCTGGCCCAGCAAGTGAAATTGCTGCGGGTATTGCAGGAGCAAAAGCTGGAGCGCTTGGGGTCGAACCAGAGCATTCGCGTGGACTTGCGGATCATTGCCGCGACCAAACCCGACCTGTTGGATGAGGCGCGCGCCGGACGCTTTCGCGAAGACTTGGCCTATCGATTGAACGTGGCCGAGTTGCGTCTGCCGCCGTTGCGCGAACGTCGGGAAGACATTCCGTTGTTGTTCGATTCGTTTGCGCAAAATGCCGCCGAGCGCTTGGGCCGCAGCGTTGCACCGTTGACCGGTGCGCAGCTGAGCCATCTGCTGAGCCATGACTGGCCGGGCAATGTGCGCGAACTGGCGAACGTCGCCGAACGCCAGGTATTGGGGCTGGGCGAGCCTACGCCCGCGAGCATCGATCCAGGGCAATCACTGGCAGCGCAGCAGGAAGCGTTCGAAGCGCATTGCTTGCGCGCGGCGTTGACCCGGCATAAGGGGGATGTGAAAGCGGTGCTTGAAGAGCTGCAACTGCCGCGCCGCACCTTCAATGAAAAAATGCAGCGGCATGGGTTGAGTCGGGAAATGTTTTTGCAGGACAGCTGATTTTTTGTTGCCTGGTCTGGCCTCATCGCGGCTGAATAAGCGATTTTCCGCTCACCCTCCTTCCTGAATAAGCGGATTTCCGCTCACGGATTCCTCTTACCCCCTCTAAACCGGCGCTCTTTGATATGGCACACCTCCTGCTATAGCTCCCTCAGGCTGCGTTTAATCGCGCTCCACAAAAACAATTAAATGAAGGATCCTCAATGGATAACTCCAACGCCCTGCCCCTTGGGTCGGCTGCCGTGCCCGCCAAAGAACGAACCACCTCCAGCCGCATCAAATCGATCTTCAGCGGTTCGGTCGGCAACATGGTCGAGTGGTACGACTGGTACGTCTACGCCGCCTTCTCCCTGTACTTCGCCAAAGCCTTTTTCCCCAAAGGCGACACCACCGCGCAACTGCTGAACACCGCCGCGATTTTCGCCGTGGGCTTCCTGATGCGCCCGATCGGTGGCTGGCTCATGGGCCTTTACGCAGACAAGGTCGGTCGTAAAGCCGCACTGATGGCCTCGGTCTATCTGATGTGCTTCGGCTCCCTGCTGATCGCGCTGAGCCCGGGTTATGAAACCATCGGCATCGGCGCGCCGATCCTGCTGGTGTTCGCACGCTTGCTGCAAGGCCTGTCGGTGGGTGGCGAGTACGGCACCTCGGCGACGTACCTCAGCGAGATGGCGACCAAGGAACGTCGCGGCTTCTACTCCAGCTTCCAGTACGTGACCCTGATCTCCGGTCAGCTCATCGCCCTGGCGGTGTTGATCGTGCTGCAACAGACCCTGACCACCGAGCAACTGTACGATTGGGGCTGGCGCATCCCGTTCGCAATCGGTGCGCTGTGTGCCGTGGTCGCGCTCTACCTGCGTCGTGGCATGGAAGAAACCGAGTCGTTCACCAAGAAAGAGAAGGCCAAGGAAAGCGCGATGCGCACCTTGATGCGCCATCCGAAGGAATTGATGACCGTGGTCGGCCTGACCATGGGCGGCACCCTGGCGTTCTACACCTACACCACGTACATGCAGAAATACCTGGTGAACACGGTCGGCATGAGCATCTCCGACTCCACTACGATTTCGGCAGCCACGCTGTTCCTGTTTATGTGTTTGCAACCGCTGGTGGGCGGGTTGTCGGATAAGGTCGGTCGTCGGCCGATCCTGATTGCCTTCGGCATTCTGGGGACGCTGTTCACCGTGCCGATCCTGACCACCCTGCACACCGTGCAAACCTGGTGGGGCGCGTTCTTCCTGATCATGGCGGCGCTGATCATCGTCAGCGGCTACACCTCGATCAACGCAGTGGTCAAAGCCGAATTGTTCCCGACCGAGATTCGTGCGCTGGGCGTTGGTTTGCCCTACGCGCTGACCGTGTCGATCTTCGGCGGCACTGCTGAATACATCGCGCTGTGGTTCAAGAGCATTGGCATGGAAACCGGTTACTACTGGTATGTGACGGCGTGCATTGCGGTCTCGTTGCTGGTCTACGTGACCATGAAAGACACCCGCAAGCATTCGCGGATCGAGACGGACTGACAGCTAGATGTAAGGTGGCTGTTATGGCCCCATCGCGAGCAAGCTCGCTCCCACATTGGATTGGTGTACACCAGATCCTTGTGGGAGCGAGCTTGCTCGCGATGAGGACGACTCGGTATCAAG
Organism: Pseudomonas sp. ASL7; assembly: GCF_056680375.1. Taxonomy (NCBI): domain Bacteria; kingdom Pseudomonadati; phylum Pseudomonadota; class Gammaproteobacteria; order Pseudomonadales; family Pseudomonadaceae; genus Pseudomonas; species Pseudomonas sp. ASL7. Next base: position 3,534,962 of record NZ_CM155279.1, read on the forward strand.
ACAACCGCGCAAGACCCTCAGTACATCCCTCCAGCAGATAACGATCGGTTAACGCTCCAGCCGCATTCTGCAGCTGACCGCATCCACATCAGCCTGACGCACGTATATCGGTTACAGGCCCTGAATCAGCGCCTGAACGTATGCACTGCGAACGAACCTGGAGTACACACCATGAAAATCCAACTGATCATCGCCCTGACCCTTTGCGTGCTGGGCGCCAACACCTTCGCGGCCGATGGTTACGACAGAACCGGCTCGGCCTCTTTTGCCTCCGAAGCCAGCGCCTCTGTCGAACGCGCCCACTCAGATGCCTATGCTGCTGACGGTTTCGATAAAACCGGCACCGCAGAAGCTATCGGCTGATTGCTGGAGGAAGGTCAACAGCCCGGTTTCGACCGGGCTTACTTATATCTGCAGGAACATAACTGCCGGAATCAACCCAAAACCCTGTAGGAGCGAGCTTGCTCGCGATGGTGTGTCAGCTACACCGGTGTCGGCTGACACATCATCGCGAGCAAGCTCGCTCCTACAGAAGATGGGTCGCATCGCTGGAAATAACATGTTCGTACTTGCACTATGAACGCCCCCCGAACGACGCCCCAGGAAACCCTTCCATGCCCGACGACATCCACTTCTACGAACCGGCCAACGGCCATGGCCTGCCCCACGATCCGTTCAATGCCATCGTCGGCCCGCGTCCCATTGGCTGGATTTCTTCACAGGATGGCGAAGGCCGCCTGAACCTGGCGCCCTACAGCTTCTTCAATGCCTTCAACTACATTCCGCCGATCATTGGTTTTTCCAGCGTCGGGCGCAAAGACAGCCTGAACAACATCGAACAGACCGGCGAATTCGCCTGGAACCTGGCGACCCGGCCACTGGCCGAGCAGATGAACCAGAGCAGCGCCATGGTTGGGCCTGAGGTCGATGAATTCGAACTGTCGGGGCTGACGCCCGCCGCGTCGAAAATCATTCAAGTGCCACGGGTTGGCGAAAGTCCGGTGTCCTTCGAGTGCAAGGTCACACAGATCATTCAGTTGCAGCGCGCCGACGGGAATGTGGTGCCGAGCTGGCTGATTCTCGGCGAGGTGGTCGCCGTGCATATCGCCAAGTGGCTGTTGAAGGACGGGGTGTACGACACCGCCGCGGCAGAACCGATTCTGCGCGGCGGCGGGCCAGCGGATTACTTCCAGCTGGGGCCTGAGGCATTGTTCAAGATGTATCGCCCGGGGGCGAAAAAATAACTTACCAGAGCAGGTCAGCGTCTTCTTTGACGTCTTTTAGCCGGGTCAACTCTTTGGCGGCGGCCAGATCGGCCTCGTTTGCAGTCTTGAAGATTTGCCCCTCAAGCACTTTATTAAAACGTGGCGCACCCGTGCCACCGATGGCTTTGACGGCGATCGCGGCGTGGTAACCACCCTCGCCCGGTATTACGGCGGAAACGGCTTCGAAGTGTTCAAAGGCTTTGCGTGCCATATCGCGGATCCTGGCTAATGGAAAGTGGAGCCATTAAACCCTCAACCCGCCATTTTGTGTACCCACGACTGGGACTGACCGAGCGCCTGGGCGGCCGACACGTCCTTGAAGGTATGAAAATCCAGGCTATTGACCACCAGTTCCTGCACCAGCTCGGCAAAAATCTCCATGGCCGGCGTATTGAAGTACGCGGTCATGGCCTGTTGATGGGTCCAGAAGCCGGATACCAGCCATAACTGCGGATCACATTGCGAGTGTTGCAAGGCGAAGCTCAGGCAACCCGGTGCGCGGCGGGACGGTTCGATCAGGGCACTGAGGCGTGCACCGAGTTCGGCTGAACGCCCGGTGCGGGCGCGGACAAAGGCCATATGACTGACGGGAATCTGCGTAGACATGTTCAACCCTCCCAGGTACTCGAGTGGCAGCCGTGGGACGGGCTGCGACAGGATCAAAGGTTAAACGCCCGCACGCCGCCCCGTTAGTCGATTCCTGCCGGCTTGTTGCACAATCCTGCGAGACTGAATGCCGCAGCTGTAAAAGCGGTAAATTCTGTCACGGGACTGAAACACGACTTTCAAGCAAGTTTTCCCTGTCACAGGCTGCCATGGCAGCGCCGCCCTCCACCCCCGTGCAGAATCAGGCAAGCTTTTGGCAGGATGTGTCTATCACTGTTCCTTGCACAAACTTAAGCTCGGCTCATTACCCACGCCTCACCGAGGATGCCCTGCATGTCGTCGCTCGATCATTTCCAAGCCCCGCTGGATGCCGACATGGAGAAACAGCGCGCGGAACTGGCCGCCATTATCCGTAGCAACACAGCCGAGGATGGCACTTATGCCACGGCCGTCGGCTCGCTGTTCATGTCGCGTCACAGCCAGTCCCACGAGTTCGCCCCGGTGTTGGCGCAGCCCGCGCTGTGCATCATGGCCCAGGGTCGCAAGGAAGTTCGCCTCGCTGACGAGCTATTCAATTACGACCCACTGAATTACCTGGTGGTCTCGGTCTCGATGCCGTTGAGCGGACGGGTGGTCAATGTTTCGCCGCAGGAGCCGATCCTGGCCGTGCGACTGGACATCGACCCGGCGGAAATCACCGCGCTGATTGCTGACGCCGGCCCCCTCGGAGTGCCCGCACGGCCAACCGGGCGCGGCCTGTACGTCGAACGGATCGACACCTCCATGCTCGACGCAGTGCTACGCCTGGCCCGCTTGTTGAAGACGCCAAAAGACATCGCCATGCTGGCGCCGCTGATTCGTCGGGAGATCCTCTATCGACTGTTGCGCAGCCAACAGGGCCATCGACTGTACGAAATTGCCATCGCCAACAGCCAAAGCCATCGCATCAGCCAGGCCATCAAATGGCTCAACGGCAACTATGAGCAGCCGCTGCGGATCGATGATCTGGCGAAGGAAGTGAACTTGAGCGTGTCGACACTGCATCACCGGTTCAAGGCGATGACGGCCATGAGTCCGTTGCAATATCAAAAGCAGCTGCGTTTGCAGGAAGCACGGCGGTTGATGCTGGCGGAGGGGCTGGAGGCTTCGGCGGCGGGGTATCGCGTAGGGTATGAAAGTCCCTCGCAGTTCAGCCGGGAGTACAGCCGATTGTTCGGGGCGCCCCCGTTGCGGGATTTGGCGCGGTTGCGGTTGTCGGTCTAGCTGAGGATGTATTTCGGATGTGCGGGCCATTCGCGAGCAGGCTCGCTCCCACAAGTGACCGTGTTCTCAGAAACAACTCGGTCTAATGTGGGAGCGAGCCTGCTCGCGAAGGGGCCAGTCAGTCAGGCGCCGAGTACGCGGCAAGCCTCAGCCGGCAACGTCACCGACACCGGATTGCCAATGCTCAACCCAAAATCCTGACTCGGCGTACTCAACGCCGTAAACGTAACGCCGGAACACTCTACCGTCGTTTCGATCGTCGCGCCGATATCGCGCACAAATGTCACTTTGCCCATCAACCGATTCCCCGCCGCTGCCTGCGGATGCGACAGTTGCAGGTCCTCAGGGCGAATCAGCATCTTCACTTTCTCACCGGCCACAATACTGCTGCAGATCGGCACGTCCAGTGCGTCGCCACCCGGCAAACCAATCTTGCCGTTGCCCAGCGCCGTGGCCGGGAAGATGTTGCCCGAACCGATGAAGTCCGCGACAAACTCGTTGGCTGGATGCCGGTAAATCTCGATCGGCGTACCCACTTGCTGCACCCGATGCTCACCCAATACCACAACGATATCGGCCATGGTCATGGCTTCACGCTGGTCATGGGTCACCAGGATGGTGGTGATGTTCAAGCGCTGTTGCAGCTGACGGATTTCTACCTGCATCGACTCACGCAGCTTGGCATCCAGTGCCGACAGCGGCTCATCCAGCAGCAGGATTTTCGGGTGATTGGCAATCGCCCGGGCAATCGCCACACGCTGACGTTGCCCGCCAGAGAGTTTCGCCACCGGGCGATCAATCATTTCCTGCAGCTGAATCAGTTCCAGCAACTCCACCACACGCGCTTGCTGATCAGCCTTGCTGACCCCGCGCAGTTTCAGCGGATACGCAATGTTCTCTCCCACCGTCATGTGCGGGAACAGTGCCAAGGATTGAAACACCATACCGAAATTGCGCTCGTGCGCCGGGGTGTGGCCAATGTCTACGCCGTCCAGGCGAATCTCGCCAGCGGACAGGGTTTCAAGCCCTGCGATCATTCGCAGCAAGGTGGTTTTACCGCAGCCCGAAGGGCCGAGGAAACACACCAGTTTGCCTTCCGGCAAATGCAGGTTTACATCTTTTACCGCGCAAGCCGAGCCGTAGCGTTTCTCGACGTTTTCAAGAATAAGACCAGTCATGTTGCACCTCAAAAATCAGAACGAAACGCCACCTTCACCAACCAGCTTCTCCAACGCCCAAATCAGGACGAAGTCGATCAGCACGATCAGCACGGCAAACGAGAAAACGGTTGGGTCGAGCGAAGACACGGTGCGGCTGTACATCCAGATCGGCACGGTCATGACGTCGATGGTGTAGAGGAAGTAGGTCACGGTGAATTCGTTGAAAGAAACGATGAACGCCAGCAGCATGCCCGCCAGGATCCCCGACTTCATCAGCGGCACCACTACATCGACAATCGCCCGCGTCGGCGAAGCGCCGAGCATTTGCGCGGCCTCTTCGACTTCGCTACCGATGGAGAGCATCGCCGCGGTGCAGTTCTTCACCACGAAGGGCAACGCCAGAATCACGTGGGCAATCACCAGGCGCGAGGTGGTCATCTGGAACGGCAGGCTATCGAACACCAGCAGCAACGCCAGCCCCAGTACTACCATCGGAAACACCAACGGCAGCGACATCAGTTGCAGCGCCACGGCTTTGCCGCGGAACTCGCAACGGGTCAGCGCATAGGCCGCCGGCACCGCAATAATGGTCGCGAAAACCATGGTCAGGCACGCCACCATCAGGCTGGTGGTCATGGCTTTGCCCAGGCTCAGCACATCGCTGGAATCCGGCGACGCGAAGGTGTGCCAGGCGGCCTTGTACCATTGCAGGCTGTAGCTGCTCGGCGGGAAGTCGAGGTTCGACGAACCGCTGAACGACATCACGATCATGGTCAGGATCGGCAACACCGCCAACAGCAGGATGAAGCCCGACAACACACCGGCAAAATTGCCGGTTTCGCCCGGCAGCAGCGAGTGACGCTTTTTGATCAGGGTGCTCATTGGGAAGCCTCCAGCATGCGCCGACGACGGCCAGTAAAGTATTCAGAAAACGTCATGATCGCGAGGGTAGTGACAATCAGTACCACACCGGCAGCGGACGCGGCGGGCCAGTTCATCAGCGGCGCGATCTGGTCATGGACCATCACCGCCAGCATCGGCACGCGACGGCCACCGAGCAACAAAGGCACCACGAAGCTGCTGGCGTTGTAAGCAAATACCAATGTCGCACCGGTGATGATCCCCGGAAAACTCATCGGCAGAACTACCTGGCGGAACACCTGAAAGCGACTGGCGCCCAGGGTAGCGGCGGCTTCTTCGTAGCTACGGGCGACGCCGCGCATGGCGCTGGCAATCGGCAACACGGCCAACGGAAACGCGGTTTGCACCAGGCCCATCAAGACGCCGTTCTGGTTGTACAGCAGCATGATCGGTCGCGTGATCAGGCCCAGGCCCATCAGCGCCTGATTGAGCATCCCGCCCGGGCCGAGAATCACCAGCCAGCCGTAGCTTTGCAGCAACAGGTTGACCAACAACGGCAACAGCACCGCCGCGAGGAAGATCCGTCGCACGAACGGCGAGGTCAGACGCGACATGGTGTAGGCCACCGGGATCGCCAAAAGGACGGCGATCACTGCGCTGATCAAGGCCAGGCGCAGGGTCAGTACCAAGGATTTGAGGTAATACGGTTCCAGCAGTTGCGCGTAACTGGCCAGGCTGAACCCGGTCCATTCCGCACCTTTGGTGCCCACGCTCATGCGCAGTACCAGAAGGCTCGCGGCAATCAGCACGCCGAGAAACAGCATCGACGGCGAGAGGAAAAGCCAGGCGCGCGCCGTTGGCGAAACACCCCGGTTTGCGCGCGCGGGTGCGGCGGCGGCGGCGTGAATCAGAGGTTGGTGTTCCATAGCAAGGGTCTCGTCAATGGAAGATCAGGAACATCTCGCGCCCGGCAACTGCAGGCGCTGCCGGAGGCTACGATCTTTTGATCTTTTTCAGGGCCACCGGAGACCAGGATCAAAAGATCGCAGCCTCCGGCGGCTCCTATGGATCAGGAAGAAAAGATTTCCGTGTAGCGACGAATCCATTGGTCATGCACGGTGGCCAGGAAGGCGTTGTCGTGCATGATCGCCTTCTCGGCAATCTGCTCAGGCGTCAGGATGAATGGGCTCTTGCGGGCTTCGGCGGAGATGACCGCCTTGGCGTTGACCGGGCCGTTGTAGATATCTTCAGCCATCTTGCCCTGGACCACTGGGTCCAGAGAGTGGTTGATGAAGGCGTAGGCCATGTCGGTGTCGCCCGGACGGTTTTTCGGCATAACCGATTGCATCAAGTCGGTGTAGAAACCTTCCTTCATGCCAAAGGTTGCACTCAGACCGTAGTTCGGATCGCGGATCTGTTTCGGGAAGAACGCGGGTGCATACAGGCCACCCATGTCCAGAGAACCGGTGCGGAACAGCTCGGCGATCTGGTTCGGGTTCTCACCCAGGGTCACCACACGAGGTTTCAGCTCGGCGAGTTTCTTGAAGCCAGGCTCAACGTTGTGTTCGTCACCACCGGCCAGTTTGGCGGCGATGATGATCAGGTCCATGGCCTCGGTCCAGTTTGGCGGCGGCAGGAAGATGTTTGGCGCCGCGTCAGCGTCCCACAGCGAGGCGTAACTGGTCGGGGCTTCTTTCTGGGTACGGGTGCTGTAGACCAGGCTGTTGCACCAGAGCAGGTAACCGATACCGTGGCCATTGGCGCCGGTGCGGTACTTCTCCGGTACATCTACCAGGTTAGGGATGCGGTTGAGGTCGGGTTTTTCCAGCAACCCGGCGGCGGCCAGACCTTCGGCGCCAACGCCGGCCAGGGTGATGACGTCGTACTGCGGACGATCACCGCCAGCCTTGAGCTTGGCAACCATTTCCGAAGTACTGCCGGTACGGTCAGCGATGACCTTGCAGCCGTACTTTTCTTCGAAGGTCGCGGCGATGTTACGCAGCGCTGCCAGACCGGTGTCATCGGACCAGGTCAGCAAACGCAGGGTCTTGCCGGCAAAACGTGTGTCGCTGGCATTGGCTTTCATGAACGGCATGCTCATGGCCGCTGCTGCAACCGAGGCTACGCCTACGGTTTTGATAAATTGACGTCTGTTCAGATCATGATCGCCCATGAAGGACTCCCTTTGTTTTTGTAAGTATGAGGTTGGTCGCAACCATTGCATTCCGCGCGCCCAGTTCGGCTTCAAACCCCCCGGTTTCAAAGGGTAAGAACAACGCCGACGGGTTCATCCTGATGTTGTGTAAAACACCTGACTATCGATAAAAACTCATTGAAGCCATGACGTCTGCGCATGCCTCGTTTCGAGGCATGCATTGACCTTTTTTGTGCCTTCAGACGGCACGAATTACATGTTTTATTTCCTGGAAAGCCTGCAAGCCCCACGGCCCCAATTCGCGGCCGATACTGCTCTGCTTGTAGCCACCCCAAGCGGTCTGCGGGAAGATCACTTGCGGCGCGTTGATCCACACAAGCCCCGCCTGCAAGGCGTTGGCGACCCGATCGGCCGCTGCGGCGTCACGCGTGACCACACTGGCCACCAGGCCGAACTGGCTGTCGTTGGCCAAGGCAATCGCTTCGGCTTCAGAGGCAAAACTGCGCACGCAGATCACCGGACCAAAAATTTCTTCACACCACAACGCACTGTCGAGGGGCACGTCGGTGAAAATCGTCGGCTGCAAAAAATAACCGCGCGGCAGGTCCGCCGGACGATTACCGCCGCAAACCAGCTTGGCACCGTCACTCAAACCGCGATCGATGTGACCCAGCACACGCTGGAATTGCGCCTGATTGACCAGCGCGCCCATTTCCACGTTCGGGTCGAACGGGTCAGCCACACGAATGGCTTCGGCGCGAGCCTTCAAACGCAGGAGGAACTCATCGGCCAGTTCATCGGCGACCAGCACGCGGCTGGTGGCGGAACACATCTGCCCGGCGTTGAAGAAACCACCGCCGCAGGCCACTTCCACTGCCAGTTCGATGTCGGCATCAGCCAGCACCAGCAGCGAAGATTTGCCGCCCAGCTCCAGGCTCACACCTTTGACAGTTTCTGCTGCGCGCTGCATGACCTGCACGCCCACTGCGTTGCTGCCAGTGAAGGAAATCTTGGCGATACGCGGGTCAGCCGACATCGGCGCGCCGACCGCCAGGCCGGTGCCGCAGACCAGGTTGAACACACCCTTGGGCAGACCGGCGTCGGCGATGATCGCCGCCAGCTCCAGCTCCGGCAGTGGCGTGACTTCCGAAGGTTTGAGCACCACGCAGCAACCAGCGGCCAGGGCCGGGGCCAGTTTCCAGGCTGTGGTGACCATCGGGAAGTTCCACGGCACGATCAGGCCAACCACACCGCACGGCTCACGGCGCACGCGGGCGCTGAAGTCGTCGGTTGGCAGCTCGACGTTGCTGTCCTGTTTCGCGTCCAGGCCTTCGGCCAGACCGGCGTAGTACTCGAACGTGGCAATGACGTCATCGACATCGATGGCCGCTTCGAACAACGGTTTGCCGTTGTTGCTCGACTGAGCGTGCATCAACTGCTCGCGACGGGCCTGCACGCCGGCAGCGATGTTGCGCAGGATCGCGCCGCGCTCGGCGCCGGTAGTTTGCGACCAGCCCTTGAAGGCTTCGGTAGCCGCATTCGCAGCTTGATCGACGGCTTGCGCATCGCCGCCGTTAACGGTGGTCAACAAGGCTTCGGTCGCCGGGTTGATCACGCGCAAGTGTTCGCTGCCCGCCGACCATTGGCCGTCGATATACAGGCCGTCCAGTGTGATTGGGAAGCTCATTTGGATACCGCCTTCATCCACTGGGTCTGATCGATTTCAATCAGGGTCGGGCCCTGACGATCGGCGGCATTACGCAGGGCGATGCGCAGTTGCTCGACACCGTTGACGGCCTCGGCCTCGCAGCCCAGCGCCTTGGCAACGCCGATGAAGTCCGGGGTGTAGATGTCCACGCCGACCGGCTCGATAGCACGGTTGACCATGTACTTTTTGATCTCTTCGTAGCCCTGGTTATTCCACAGCAGGACAATGATCGGGGTGCGCGCTTCAACGGCACTGGCCAGTTCCGGCAGGGTGAATTGCAGGCCGCCGTCGCCGATCAGGCATACCACCGGTGGGCGTGATCCCTCTTCGGCGCTGCCGCCGAGCCAGGCGCCGATAGCCGCCGGCAATGCGTAGCCGAGGGTGCCGTAACCGGTCGAAGAGTTGAACCAGCGACGCGGGCGCTGCGGGTTGAAGGTCAGGTTGCCGGTGTACACCGGTTGGGTCGAATCGCCGACGAACACTGCGTCCGGCAATTCGTGCAGAACGGTTTCAAGGAAACAGGTCTGGGCCAGTGTCGGAGCATCCCACGTGGCAGCCAGCTCTTCGCGCAAACGTGCGGCACGGACCTGGCCCCAATCGTTGCCGCGCTTGGCCAACGAACGACGGGACAGCTCGCTCAGCAACGCTTGAGCGGCGTTGCGCGAGTCAGCCACCAGCGCGACTTTCGGCGGGTAGTTGCGCACGGTCTGGTCTGGATCGATGTCCACACGCAGCAGCACGCCAGGAATCTCGAAACCACCGGCGAAAGTAACGTCGTAGTCGGTCTCGGCCAGTTCGGTGCCGATGGCCAATACCACGTCGGCCTCGGCCACCAGGGCGCGGGTTGCGACCAGGCTCTGAGTCGAGCCGATCAGCAATGGGTGGCCGGTTTCCAGTATGCCTTTGGCATTGATGGTCAGGGCCACCGGCGCGTCCAGCAATTCGGCCAGCTCAGTCAGTTCCGCTGCCGCGTCAATGGCGCCGCCACCGGCAAGAATCAGCGGGCGCTTGGCACCGGCCAGCAACTCGGACATGCGGCTGACCGCGCTTGGCGATGCACCGGCGCGGTCGATGTTGACCGGCAGGCTGGTCAGCAGGTCATCGGCATCTTCCACCAGCACGTCCAGCGGAATTTCAATGTGCACCGGACGCGGACGGCCAGCCTGGAACAGCGCGAAAGCACGGGCCAAAACGCCTGGCAACTCGGACGCCGACATCAGGGTGTGGGAGAACGCGGCCACGCCGCCGACCAATGCGCTCTGGTTCGGCAGTTCGTGGAGCTTGCCGCGACCACCGCCCAATTGGCTGCGGGCCTGTACACTGGAGATCACCAGCATCGGGATCGAATCGGCATACGCCTGACCCATCGCGGTGGTGATGTTGGTCATGCCTGGGCCGGTGATGATGAAACAGACACCCGGCTTGCCGCTGGTGCGAGCATAACCGTCGGCCATGAAACCGGCGCCTTGTTCGTGACGCGGAGTAACGTGGTTGATGCTCGAACGGGCCAGCCCGCGGTACAGTTCCACGGTGTGAACGCCAGGGATGCCGAACACCTGCTCAACCCCGTAATCTTCGAGTAACTTGACCAATACTTCGCCGCACGTCGCCATGTCATTGCCCTTCTTGTTCGTTTGAGACGCCGGGCCTGCGCAGTGTTTATGATGGATTGGCAGGTCCAGGGATGGCCTCATTGGAACGGGCGACAGGTAGCCGGAACAATGGATAAAAAGTCATACTAGCCATGTCCTCAAGTCATACCTTGGATCCCAATGAAACGACTGCCCCCCCTGCCGACGTTGCACACCTTTCTGATTACCGCGCAGTGCTGCAACTTCACCCGAGCAGCCGACCAACTGCACATCACCCAGGGTGCAGTGAGTCGGCAGATTGCCGGGCTGGAAGATCATCTGGGTTATGAGTTGTTTATTCGTCAGGCCCGAGGCCTTGACCTGACCGCCGAAGGACGGGAATGGCTGCCACGGGTTCAGCAGATTTTCGAGCTGATCGACGACGCCGTAGATCAGATCGGCGCGAAGCGCGAAACCCTGCAACTCAAGGCGCCGACCTGTGTCATGCGCTGGCTGTTGCCGCGCCTGTTGCAGTGGCAAAGGGAGCGCCCTGATGTGCCGGTGGAATTGACCACCACGGTCAAACACGGCGTGGATTTTCATCGTGAACAATTCGATGCGGCCGTGATGTACGGTGCGCCACCGGACCGTTCATTGGAGTCCCAGCATCTGTTCGATGAACAACTGACGCCGGTCTGTTCCCAACCTCTGCTCGATGGCCCGGTGCCGCTGTTGACTCCCAAGGACCTGGAGCAGCATATGCTGCTGCACCCGACCCGGGATGAACGGGACTGGAAGACGTGGCTGGCCACGGCGGATGTTTGTTTGTCCAATATCAGCAAAGGTCAGCATTTCGAAACGCTGGACCTGGCGATGTCGATGGCCTCACAAGGGACAGGCGTGGCGATTGGGGATTGGTCGCTGATTGGCGATGACCTGAGCGCCGGACGGCTGGTGATGCCGTTTGATTTGAAGGTAAAAACAGGGAAGGGGTATTACCTGGTTCTGCCACATAAGTCAGCACCTTCGCCGAAGTTACAGGCATTATTGGAGTGGTTAGTGGGACAGGCGCAATCGCGTTGAACCGAAAACCCCTGTAGGAGCGAGCTTGCTCGCGATGGTGGGTCAGCCACATTGATGTCGACTGACACACCATCGCGAGCAAGCTCGCTCCTACAGGGGGGGTGTGGTGTTACGGGGATCAGTACCCGACTGTGAACCGTTGCCGTGAATGCTTCGGCGCTTCCACTTCGTCGATCATTGCTATCGCATAATCAGCGAACGTCATCCAGCTCCGCCCTGCACTGCTCACCAGTAAATCGTCTTTACCGATGCGGAATTTGCCGGTGCGTTCGCCTTCGACGAACTCTGCCGATGGCGACAGGAAGGACCAGTCCAGATCCTTTTCCTGACGCAGGTTTTCAAGAAATACAGCGCCAGCACCCGCCTCAGCCTTGTAGGCCTCGGGGAACCCCTTGCTGTCAATAACGCGGGTTCCGTCCGGCAGCAGCAGCGAGCCGGCGCCGCCCACCACCAGCAGACGTTTGACCCCGGCCGCTTTCACCGGCCCGATCACGGCACTGGCCGCGAGCGTCGAGAAATGCGCCGCGCTGATCACCACATCATTGCCCGCGATTGCCGCTTGCAACGCAGCAGCGTCGAGGGCATCGACATTCTTGCAGACCACACCCGCACGTTCGCCGATTTTCGACGTGTCGCGGGCAATGGCGGTGACGCTGTGACCACGACGCAGGGCCTCTTCCAACAGTTGGCTACCGGCGCGACCGGTGGCACCGATGATTGCGATTTTGCTCATGACGTTCTCCAGTTGGCTTAGGTAAATCAGCAATTTTTGGCAGTGGCAGGGCGAGTTACCACTTCATCTCGCCCTTGGCGACTTTGGCGCTCAGCGCCAGCGAGCTTTCTTCGCCCAGTGTCGGGTAACGTTTCTGCATCGCAGCGATCAGCGCGGCAGAGTCCTTGGCCTTGGCGGTTTCTTCGTCGAAGGCCTTGATGTAATCGGCGGTGAACTGCACCGCGGCCAGCGAACGGGCACTGTTACCGAGGGTGTGACCCGGCACGATGGTTTTCGGTTTCAAGGTTTCGATGGAGTGCAGCGTAGCCAACCAGTCGGTATGGGACTGCGCCGTTTGGGTGTCAGCCATCCAGACGTGGATGTTTTCTGCGACGACCACGCCACCGACCACGGCCTTGATCGACGGAATCCATACGAAAGTGCGATCCGGCTGCTTGCCTTCAAGTCCCACCACCTGCAATTTCTGCCCTTCGAGGATCAGGCTGTCCCCTTTGAGGACATCCGGGACGATGGTTTTGGCCGGCACGTCAGCCCCCATTTTCGGCCCCCAGAACGCCAGTTTGCCGTCGACGGTTTGTTTGATGTGATCCACCGTCGGTTGCGAGGCCAGCACCTTGGCTTGTGGGAATGCGCGGGTCAGGGTGTCCAGGCCGAAGTAGTAATCCGGGTCGCCGTGGCTGATGTAAATGGTGGTCAGTTGCTTGCCACTGGCACGGATCTTCTCCACCAGTTGCTCAGCCTGGGATTTGCCGAATTGCGCGTCGACCAGGATCGCGTCCTTCTCACCGCTGACCAATACCGACGTCACGGGGAAGATCGCTTTCTCGCCCGGGTTGTACACGTCCAGCGTCAGCGTCGAGGTCGCCGCTGCGTGGGCCGCGAAGCCGAGGGTGGCGGTGGCCAGCAACAGGCGTTTGAGAGAGGTGAAGCCGATCATGTGTTGCTCCGTTGTCCGATGAATGCCCTTTGTAGGAGCGAGCTTGCTCGCGATGGACGAAAAATCGCCGCGTTCAATCGGTAAGTACGCGTAATCGTTAACGACCATCGCGAGCAAGCTCGCTCCTACAAGGGAACAGAGCTTAGTTGCCTGAGTCAGTACAAAAAATGCGAAGCTGGGACATAGTTTGTTTCTAAAAGTGGGCAAATCATGGATCGTCTACAAGCAATGCGCGTGTTCGTCACGGTCGTTGACCTCGGCAGCCAGTCGGCCGCCGCCGATCATCTGGACCTGTCACGCCCGGTGGTGTCGCGGTATCTGGCGGAGCTGGAGGACTGGGTCGGCGCGCGCCTGATGCATCGCACCACCCGCAAATTGAGCCTGACCGCCGCCGGCAACGAAATCCTGCCCCGCTGCCGACAGATGCTCGACTTATCCACAGATATGCAAGCGGCCGTCAGCGAACCCGACGATGCCCCGCGCGGCTTGCTGCGCGTCAGCGTCAGCACCTCGTTCGGCCAGGCGCAACTGGCGGACGCCATCGCGGCTTACGTCAAACGCTACCCTGGCGTCAGCATCGACATGCAAATGCTCGACCGCACGGTGAACCTGGTGGATGAGCGTATCGACCTGGCGATTCGCACCAGCAACGACCTCGACCCCAACCTGATCGCCCGGCGACTGACGGTCTGCCGCTCGGTGATCTGCGCCTCCCCCGCTTACCTGCGCGAACACCCCGCACCGCAACGGGTCGAGGATTTGAGCCTGCACAATTGCCTGACCCATTCCTACTTCGGCAAAAGCCTCTGGCATTTCGAGCAGGGCGGCGAACCGGTCTCGGTGCCGGTGCAGGGCAACATCAGCGCCAACGAAGCCAGCACCCTGCTGCGCGCGGCCATGGCCGGTGCCGGCGTGGCCATGCTCCCCAGTTATCAGGCCGGCGTACATATCCACAGCGGCGAACTGATCCGCCTGCTGCCCCAGGCCGAACCGCGACAGATGAACGTGTACGCCGTGTATGCCTCACGCAAACACATGCCGGCGGCGCTGCGTAGCCTGCTGGATTTTCTGGTGTTGAGGTTCCCGGAAGAACCCGCGTGGGATGTCGGACTGTAACCGGATCAAAAATGTGGGAGCGAGCTTGCTCGCGATAGCGGTGTGTCAGTAAGCATCTTTATTGAATGATCAACCGCTATCGCGAGCAAGCTCGCTCCCACAGGGGTTCATCAGTGTTCTGAATACCGGGTTACATGTGAATACCGCTTAAGTGGCAACTCACCGGCGCTGACCTATGCTGAAAGTAATACCCAAGGGTATTCGTTCAGAGGTCAGCGCCATGAACATCAAAACAAGAAGATACCTCGCGATTTTTGTGACTTGCGCGGTCACGCTCGGGCTGTATGGCGCTGCCGCCTGGCGCGTCGAACAGCTACGCAACTTGCCCCGTGAATACGCGAGCTGCAACTTTGAACGCTGCATCCCCCACAACGCCACCCTCAATGCCCTGCGGTAACGCAGGGGATCAAGCCTGGTTGTCCTGATCGGCCTTCAAGTGGTCGCGAAAAGCCTTGGGCGAGATCCCCACTCGGCGCCGGAAAAGACGCGTGAAGTTGGTCGGATCAGAGAACCCCAACACGTCGGACATTTCGTAAATGGTCATGCTGGTGTAGGTCAGCAAACGCTTGGCCTCCAGCAATTGACGTTCGTGCATGATCTGCAACGCCGGTTGTCCCGCCAGTTCACGGCAGGTGCCGTTGAGGTGCGACACGGAAATCCCCAATCGATGGGCCAGGTCCTCGACCTTGACGTGCTGGCGATAAGTCTCCTCGACCAATTGAATAAAACCGTTGAGGTATTCCCGGGCACGCTGCGGACGCTGAGTGGCCGAGCGGCGCTGAAGCACCTGACGGCTGACCCACACCATGATCACGCTGACCAGCGAATGCATGAGCATTTCCCGCGCGGGTTGATGGCCGGTGTATTCGCTTTGCAGCGCCGAAAACAGACTATTCAAGTAGTCGCTGTCCTTGCCCGCCGGATAACTTTCGGCCTGGGCCAGGGCATTCACCGAGTGACCCAGTTGCGCTTGAAGATGAGCAATCAGCGGCGCGGCCAGGGTGACGACAAACCCTTCGACATCTTCGGAAAAACGATAGCCATGCACCGATAACGGCGGCAAAACCAGGATCGCCGGTTCGCTCAGTTGCGTGCGTTTGCCTTCGATTTCAAGCTCTGCCTGACCTTTGAAAACGAAGAGCAGTTGACATAAATCTGCGTGGCGATGGGGTTTGATTTCCCATTGATGTTCGCGGCTGCGTTTGGAAATGGTTTCACAGTGCAGCAAGTCCGGGGTCGGCCAGTCCAGGCTTTCACCATAGAGCTTGAACACGGGAATCGAAGGCAGGGCAGGCTTGTTCATCACTTCAATCCAGGCCTCGGGGATGTGACGGGCGATAATCGCACCGATTGGCAGAATGTCCAGGTATCGGCTCAGTTTTCACCTTCAATTGACAGACTCGCAAGTGAAAAATGCAAGCACTCGATCCATAAAAATCATTCACCGGCCTTGGTCGCGTGAAACTTGCGAGTCATAAAAACAATGAAAGCCCTGAAAACCCAAGTTGCCATTATCGGTGCTGGCCCCTCCGGATTGTTGCTCGGCCAATTGCTGCACAACGCCGGTATCGACACCCTCATCCTCGAACGCCAAACACCGGATTATGTGCTCGGTCGAATCCGTGCCGGTGTTCTCGAACAAGGCATGGTAGAGCTGCTGCGTCAGGCTGGCGTGGGGCAGCGCATGGACGCCGAAGGGCTGGTGCATGGCGGGTTCGAACTGGCCCTCGACGGGCGTCTGGTGCACATCGATCTGCACGCCCTGACCGGTGGCAAAACGGTGATGATCTACGGCCAGACCGAAGTCACTCGCGACCTGATGGCCGCTCGTCAGATCGCTGCTGCAACGACGATCTACGAGGCGCACAACGTCGTGCCTCACGGCATGAAAACCGCTGAAGCGTTCGTCACGTTCGAAAAGGACGGTGAGACGTTTCGGCTCGATTGTGACTATATCGCCGGTTGCGACGGCTTCCATGGTGTGGCTCGGCAGTCGATTCCCGCCGAAAGCCTTAAGGTGTTCGAGCGGGTCTACCCGTTTGGCTGGCTCGGGATTCTCGCCGACACCCCGCCGGTCCATGACGAGTTGGTCTACGCCAGCCACCAACGCGGCTTTGCCCTGTGCAGCATGCGCTCGGCAATGCGCACTCGCTATTACCTGCAGGTGCCGGCCGATGAGCAGGTGGAAAACTGGTCCGATCAGCGCTTCTGGGATGAACTCAAATCTCGCCTGCCTGGCGCGTTGGCCGAGTCATTGGTGACCGGGCCGTCCATCGAAAAAAGCATCGCGCCGCTGCGCAGTTTTGTGGTCGAGCCCATGCAATACGGGCGAATGTTCCTGGTCGGTGACGCGGCACACATCGTCCCGCCGACGGGAGCCAAGGGCCTTAACCTGGCCGCCAGCGACGTCAGTACGCTGTTCAATATCCTGCAGAAGGTTTACCGCGAAGGCCGTGTCGATTTGCTGGAGAAATACTCTGAGGTATGCCTGCGCCGGGTGTGGAAAGCCGAGCGCTTTTCGTGGTGGATGACGTCGATGCTGCACCGCTTCGACGATCACGACGGCTTCAGTCAGCGGATTGCCGAGTCGGAGCTGGCGTATTTTGTAGACTCCGAGGCGGGTCGAAAGACCATTGCAGAAAATTACGTCGGGCTTCCATATGAGGCTATCGAATAGCCTGCTACCGACTTACACTGGCGAGCATCCCCGCTCGCCTTGCTCCTTGCGGGACAATCACTGCCCGCAGGTTTTACCCGTGACCAATCTCCACCAGCCTCAAACGCCCAAACCGGCCATTCGCAGTGTATTGATCGCGCTGATGCTGGCGATCTTTCTCGCCGCGCTGGACCAGACCATCGTCGCCGTGTCGATGCCGGCCATTTCCGCGCAATTCAAGGACGTCAATCTGCTGGCCTGGGTGATTTCCGGCTACATGGTGGCGATGACGGTGGCCGTGCCGATCTACGGCAAACTCGGCGATCTGTACGGCCGCCGCAAGTTGATGCTGTTTGGCATGGGCGTGTTCACGCTCGCGTCGTTGTTCTGTGGCATGGCCCAGAGCATGGAGCAACTGGTGCTGGCGCGGATTATCCAGGGCATTGGCGCTGGCGGGATGGTTTCGGTGAGTCAGGCGATCATCGGCGACATCGTGCCGCCTCGGGAACGCGGCCGCTATCAAGGTTACTTCAGCAGCATGTACGCCGTCGCCAGCGTGGCCGGCCCGGTGCTTGGCGGTTACATGACCGAATACCTGTCCTGGCGCTGGGTGTTCCTGATCAATCTGCCGCTGGGCCTGGGTGCCTGGCTGGTGGCTAATCGCACGTTGGTGGGACTGCCGATACCGCAACGCAAACCGGTCATTGATTACCTCGGCACCCTGCTGATGATCATCGGTTTGACTGCCTTGTTACTCGGCATCACCCAGGTGGGTCAGGGTCATTCATGGCGCAGTGCCGAAGTATTGGGCTTGCTGGGCTGCGCCCTTGTCGGTCTGGCGTCGTTCGTCTGGTACGAGCGCCGGGCACGGGAGCCATTGCTGCCGATGCACCTGTTCGCCAATCACAATGCGGTCCTGTGCTGGTGCACGATTTTCTTCACCAGTTTCCAGGCGATTTCGTTGATTGTGCTGATGCCGCTGCGCTTCCAGAGCGTCACTGGCGCCGGGGCGGACAGCGCCGCCCTGCACTTGCTGCCGCTGGCCATGGGGCTGCCCGTTGGCGCGTACTTCGCCGGCCGTCGGACCTCGGTGACCGGGCGCTACAAACCGATGATCCTGAGCGGCGCCCTGCTCATGCCGCTTTCGATTCTCGGCATGGCGTTCAGCCCGCCCCAAGCGGTGCTGCTGAGCAGCGTGTTCATGCTGCTCTGCGGGATTGCGTCGGGCATGCAGTTCCCGACTTCATTGGTCGGCACGCAGAATTCGGTGGACCAGCGAGACATCGGTGTCGCCACCAGCACCACCAACCTGTTCCGCTCGCTGGGCGGTGCAGTGGGCGTGGCGTTGATGTCAGCGCTGCTGTTGGCGTTGTTGCAGGATTCGAGCTTCGCCCATCTGGCCGGTTCGTCGATGATTGCCGAGGGCGGTTCGGGGAATGTCTTGCTGGACGGCTTGAACGCCGCGCCTGGGGACGCGCAGAACGCCTTGCGCGCCGAGCTGTTGCTGACCTTCCGGCATTTGCTGATGGTCAGCGCGGCAGTATCGTTGTTGGGATTGACGGCGGCGATTGCCATGCCGAACATGTTGTTGCGTGGGCGTGAGGATAAGGTTCGATAGATAGACCGAGTCTCGGCCATCGCGAGCAAGCTCGCTCCCACAGTGATTGGTGTCGTACACAAAATGTGTGGCCGCTGGAGATCCAATGTGGGAGCGAGCTTGCTCGCGATGGCATCATCACTGATGCCACTAATCAAGGGCTGTAATACCCGACAGCCACCAGATAATGCCCGACCTTTTTCAGGTAGGCATGTTTGTCCTCGACCTTCCCGGTCACCGGGTTTTTCCAGCGGTATTCGTATTCGCCGTCATCCTGCTTGGCAATCAACGCCAGGATCGGCTCGCCCACCGGTTTGTCTTCCGGGTCTTTGATCTTGCTGAAATCGGTGTTGATCAACCGTAAATTGGTCCCGTGAGCGACATAACGCTGGGTATCCAGGTCGACGACGAACACATACAAGTCGTCCTGCAGGTAACCGCCCTTAAGCGAGTTGATCGCCGTCAGCGTGCCCTTCTCGTCCTTGGCCAGATCCGCTGCCGCTTTATTCAACAACGCCATGGCCTGCTCCGCCGACGCTCGTGGCAGGTAGTAACCGACCGCCAGGATTCGCTGGCCGACGCGCTGGTAGAACACGTGTTTGCGTTCAACCTTGCCATCAGACCCGTTCTGCCAGCGATATTCCACCTGCTGAATGCCATTGGCCTCCGGGAAAGGCCTTGTCGCCATTGTTGTGGTAGTAGGCCAGCGTTTTTTCCAGCAAGGCCCTGGCGGCCTTGCTGTCGTCTTTTTCTGTCCCGGCGGCTTGAGCGTGGCCCAGGCACAGCAATAGCATCGCCCTGTAGGAGCGAGCTTGCTCGCGATGGGCGTCAACGATGACGCGCACTGCCTGGATAAATGCGCCGGCTTCGAATTCATCGCGAGCAAGCTCGCTCCTACATACGGGGGCCGGCCGGATTATTGTGGCCGGGCGCGGAGTTGTTGCTGCAGGTTCTGGATCTGCGCTTGAAGGGTGTTGATGGTGCGGGTGACCTGAGCGCGGAAAGAGTCGAACTCGGCGATGTTGGTGGCTCCTTGGGGGCGATTGTCCTGCTGGCTTTTCAGCACAATCATGTCTTGCTCCAGACGCTCGATGGCTGCGCTCGGGTTGCCTTGCTTCTTCAATGCGGCGATGTCGGTGTTTAGACTTTTAAGTTCCGCATCGACTTGGCCGGTATCCGCCGGGGCGCTTTTCAATGCGGCCAGGTCACTGCTCAAGGCTTTGACCTGTGCCTGCAATTGTGTATTGGCGGTCTGGAACTCTGTGTTCTGAGCGGTTGCCTGCGCCAGGCGCTTATCCAGATCAGTGGTTTGCGCCGTCATCTGCGCCAGACGCTTGTCCAGCTCCGAAGTCTGGCCTGCAACGCCTTGCTGCTGCTGGCTCTGATCCTGGAGTTTGCTTTCCAGTTGTTTGATTTGCAGTTTCAGCGCTTCGCTGTCGCTGGTGACGTTGGTCTGGCTGGCCACCACCTTGCCGGATATGTCCTGCAAGCGCCCCGCCGCTTCCTCACTGATGCGTGCGAAACTTTCCTGGGTCGCCACCAATTGCTGCTCCATCAGCGTGAGCTGCTGAAAGCTCCACCAGGCAAGGCCGGCGAACGCAAAGAGCAAGGCGCCGACCAGCGCCCACAACGGCCCGGTGCTCGGCCCTTTGACCTTGACGACCGGTGCGGGCCGCGAATGCACGGAGGTGCGAGCGCTGGGTACAAAATCATCGTCGTCGAGATTGTCGGCGCGCAGGCTGGGTACATTGTCAAAATCGTCGTTGGCATCGTTACGCATGGACATTGAGTCAACCTTTGTGGAACGCGGTGATGGCTTGATGCGGCGCAGTATAAACCCCACTGCCGCACCGATTGACCCTCAAGCCCGAACTCGGTTCAGTGTCGGGAGGCGGGTTGCCGCAAACTCAGTGAATGTCCTGGGCCTTCCACCAGCCACAGAATTCATCCAGGGCCGTCCAGAGACTGACCTTCGGATCGTAATCCAGATAATGCCGGGCGCGGCTGATGTCCAGGGTGAAATTTTTGTTCATGACTTGCATGCCCAGTCGCGACATCGTCGGCTCGGGACGACCGGGCCACAGCTTGCACACGCCCTCATTGAGCGCCGCGACGGTGTAGGCCAAACCGTAGGAACGATAGCGGGTTACTTGTGGGACTTCCATTTTACGCATGACGTAATTGACCACATCCCATAACGGAATCGGCGTGCCATTGCTGATGTTGTACGCCTTTCCCAACGCCGAGCCGCTGGCCAGCAAGCTGCTGAGCAACGCTTCATTGAGGTTTTGCACGCTGGTGAAATCGACCTTGTTCAGGCCATTGCCGACAATCGCCAGGCGCCCCTTGCGCTGCATCTTCAGCAGCCGTGGAAAGATGCTCATGTCACCGGCGCCGGTCACGAAGCGCGGGCGCAGGGCCAGGGTTTCGAGCCCGAACTCCTGGGCACCGAAGACTTTTTGCTCGGCCAGGTACTTGGTGGCGGCGTAGGGATGCTTGAAGCGCTTGGGGACTTGTTCTTCAGTCAACCCAAGATGATCGCGACCATCGAAATAGATCGAGGGCGACGATAAGTGCACCAGGCGTCGCACCCGCTGTTTCAGGCAGGCCTCGACCACGTTTTCGGTGACTTGCACGTTGCCTAGATGGAAGTCCTGATAACGCCCCCACACGCCCACCGCGCCGGCGCAATGCACCACGGCTTCGACGTCTGAGCACAGCTCACGCGCCAGTTCCGGATCGCTCAAGTCGCCCTGAATGAACTCGGCGCCACGGCGCACCAGGTGTTCGACGCTTTCGGCCCGGCGACCATTGACCCGCACATCCAGGCCCTGCTCCAGGGCAAAACGCGCAAAGCGCCCGCCAATGAAGCCGCTTGCGCCGGTAACCAGAATTTTCATGTAGAGCTCCGATGTCTTTCGTTTTGCGTAATGCGTGAGTCTTGACGCTGCCCATCAGTCCAACGGCACCAGCCATTGCTTCGACGAGCGCACCAATTGGTCGGTCAGCAACCCCAATAACTGACCGCCATTACGCCAATGATGCCAGTACAGCGGCACATCGATGGGCTTATCTGGCAAAAGCTCCACCAACAGGCCTCGTTCCAGTTGCTCGCGCACCTGTAATTCAGGCACCAGTCCCCAGCCAAGCCCCGCTTCTGTGAGGCGGATAAAGCCTTCGGACGACGGGCATAAATGGTGTTCGAAACCGCCATCCACGCCGAGGGACGCAAGGTAGCGATGCTGTAGGAAGTCGTCGGGACCGAAGACCAGCGCCGGGGTTTTCGATAGCTGATCGGCGCGCACACCTTGCGCAAAATGCCGGGCAATAAAGGCGGGACTGGCCAGCGCTCGATAGCGCATCGCACCCAGCAACACGCTACGCGCGCCAGCCACCGGACGTTCGCTGGCACAGACGCAAGCCGCCACTTCACCGGCGCGCATGCGTTTGAGGCCGACGGTCTGATCCTCCACCACCAGATCGAGCAACAGATGTTGCTCCGCGCAAAAGGCCCCCACCGCCTCCGCCCACCAGGTGGCGAGGCTGTCGGCATTCAGGGCGATACGCAGACGTTCCGGCAGCCCTTCTTCGTCGAGCGCCGGTACCAGCGTTTGCAAGTCACGCTCGAGCAAACGCACCTGCTGCACATGGTTGAGCAACCGACGGCCAATGTCCGTCGGGGCGGGCGGTGTGACCCGCACCAGCACTGGTTGACCGACCCGCGCCTCAAGCAATTTGATGCGTTGGGAGATGGCCGATTGCGACAAGCCAAGCACCTGCGCGGCACGTTCGAAACCGGCCTGCTCGACGACGGCGGCCAAGGCAGACAGCAATTTATAGTCGAACATCAGTTTTCCTAATGAGCGATCAGCATGATTGGTTTTTCTTATACAGCTTAGCAGCGGAGAATGCCCGACAAGAACTCTTGAACAAGGAATACCGACATGGCTGGCGAAACGTCATTGGCCACTCTTTTGCGCAGCATGAGCCCCCAACTCAACGCTGGCGATTACGTGTTCTGCACCCTGCGCGACGGCAAGCTGCCGGCGGACCTTGAGATCGTCGGCAGCTTTCGCGAACAGGAAGGTCTGACGGTGATTCTCGAGCGCTCCCATGCCGAGAAGGCCGGTTTCAGTTTCGATTACATCGCCGCGTGGATCACCTTGAACGTGCATTCGGCCCTCGAAGCCGTCGGCCTGACCGCCGCCTTCGCGACGGCACTGGGCAACGCCGGCATCAGCTGCAATGTGATCGCCGGTTACTACCACGACCACCTATTCGTCGGTCAGTCCCACGCCCAACGCGCAATGCAAGTGCTGCGCGATCTGGCAGCCAACGCGGAGTAAACAGCTTATGTGGCAAAGTTATGTAAATGGCCTGTTAGTGGCCGCCGGGCTGATCATGGCGATCGGCACTCAGAATGCATTTGTGCTCGCTCAAAGCCTTCGGCGCGAACATCACCTGCCGGTGGCAGCGCTCTGTGTGACGTGCGATGCATTATTGGTCGCCGCCGGCGTATTCGGCCTGGCGACGGTGCTGGCGCAAAACCCGACCTTGCTGGCCGTTGCCCGTTGGGGCGGCGCCGTCTTTCTGATCTGGTATGGCAGTCAGGCGTTGCGTAGGGCCTGTTCGAAGCAAAGTTTGCAGCAAGGTGAGCACCAGACCGTACGCTCACTGCGAGCGGTGATGCTCAGCGCCCTGGCCGTGACGCTGCTCAACCCGCACGTCTATCTGGACACGGTGCTGCTGATCGGCTCCCTCGGCGCCCAACAAACCGAGCCCGGCGCCTATGTCGTCGGCGCGGCCAGCGCATCGTTGCTGTGGTTTTTCACTCTGGCGCTGGGTGCTGCCTGGTTGGCGCCATGGCTGGCGCGGCCGAGTACCTGGCGAATCCTCGATTTGCTGGTGGCGGTGATGATGTTCACTGTGGCCTTTCAATTAATCACCACACCCTGATTATTCCAAAAGGCTCTGGAACCTCTATTCCACACAGTTGTTGCGTGGTTATGCCGCCACCCCGGTGCTATGATCCGGTCCGATGCGCCGCAAAGAGTACAAACTCCCCGGCGCTTGTCTGGCCGCCCGTGATCGGCCTTGCGCTCACCGCAACTGATCTGATTAGGAGAATCATCATGGCTTTCGAATTGCCGCCGCTGCCTTACGCACACGATGCCCTGCAGCCGCACATTTCCAAGGAAACTCTGGAATACCACCACGACAAGCACCACAACACCTATGTCGTGAACCTGAACAACCTGGTGCCAGGCACCGAGTTCGAAGGCAAGACCCTGGAACAAATCGTCAAGACTTCCTCGGGTGGCATCTTCAACAACGCCGCTCAAGTCTGGAACCACACGTTCTACTGGAACTGCATGGCGCCAAACGCCGGCGGTCAACCAACCGGCGCGCTTGGCGACGCCATCAACGCAACCTTCGGTTCGTTCGACAAGTTCAAGGAAGAGTTCAGCAAGACGTCCATCGGCACCTTCGGTTCCGGTTGGGGCTGGCTGGTGAAAAAGGCTGACGGTTCCCTGGCCCTGGCCAGCACCATCGGCGCCGGCAACCCGCTGACCAACGGCGACACCCCGCTGCTGACCTGCGACGTCTGGGAACACGCTTACTACATCGACTACCGCAACGTTCGTCCAAAGTATGTCGAAGCGTTCTGGAACCTGGTCAACTGGAAATTCGTGGCTGAGCAGTTCGAAGGCAAAACCTTCACCGCTTAAGATCGACGCCACTCAAAAAACCCGGCTTTTGCCGTGATGTCGAATTGTAGGAGCGAGCTTGCTCGCGATGGTCGTTAACGATAACGCGTGTTTACTGGCTAAACGCAGCGTTCTTGAGTCCATCGCGAGCAAGCTCGCTCCTACATAGAGCATCACAGCGTTAGCCGGGTTTTTTATCGCGTCGAGAAAGTGCCTACTTTTTCAGCAGGCAATAAAAAACCCGCTGACGAATCAGCGGGTTTTTCATGACGGCAGCAGGATCAGAAATCTTCCAACCGCCACACCTCGTAAGCCGGGGTCTCGTAGGGATGACTCGCTTTCAGAGCCATCACCACCGAACGAATCAACTCATCCGCCACCACCAGCTCAACTTTCCATTCCTCAACCTGCTCGACCTGCCCCGCTTCGCCAATGAACGGCTGACTGCCGTCCAATGGCCGAAACTGACCTCGCCCAAGCACCTGCCACGCGCAGTGATCATAAGCCCCGATTCGCCCACCACCGGCAGCGAACACGGCACTTTTGACCACCTCTATATGACTGTCCGGAACAAAAAAACTGAGCTTGTACACGGCGCTTAGTTCACCCACACGCGAGCATTACGGAACATACGCATCCAAGGTGCGTCTTCGTTCCAGTCTTCCGAACGCCACGAGTTCTGCACCGCGCGGAACACACGCTCCGGGTGCGGCATCATGATGGTCACGCGACCGTCACGGCTGGTCAGCCCGGTGATCCCGCGCGGCGAGCCGTTCGGGTTGGCCGGGTATTGCTCGGTGACCTTGCCATGGTTGTCGACGAAACGCATGGCCACGCAACCCGACAGATCGGCTTCCAGCAACGCTTCTTCGCTGGCGAACTCGGCATGACCTTCGCCGTGAGCGATGGCGATCGGCATGCGCGAACCGGCCATGCCCTGCAGGAAGATCGAGTTCGATTCCTGGACCTGAACCATCGCCACGCGCGCTTCGAACTGTTCGGAACGGTTACGCACGAAGTGCGGCCAGAACTCGCTGCCCGGGATCAGTTCGTGCAGGTTGGACATCATCTGGCAACCGTTGCACACGCCGAGGGTGAAGCTGTCGTTACGTTCGAAGAAGCCCTGGAACGCATCGCGAGCACGGCTGTTGAACAGCGCGGACTTGGCCCAGCCTTCACCGGCACCCAAGACGTCGCCGTAGGAGAAACCGCCGCACGCCACCAGGCCTTTGAACTCGTTCAGGTCGACACGGCCGGCCAGAATGTCGCTCATGTGCACGTCGATCGCGTTGAAACCGGCACGGTCGAACGCGGCCGCCATTTCCACCTGACCGTTGACGCCTTGCTCACGCAGTACGGCAACTTGTGGGCGAATGCCTTTCTTGATGTAAGGCGCAGCGACGTCCTGGTTCACGTCGTAACTCAGCTTGACGCTCAGGCCCGGGTTGTCTTCTTCCAGCAACACGTCGAACTCTTGCTCGGCGCAGTCGGCGTTATCACGCAGACGCTGGATCTGGTAGCTGGTTTCAGCCCACTGACGTTGCAGCAGACGGCGCTGACCTTCGAACACGGTTTCGCCGTTGAAGGTGATGTTGATCTGGCCGTTGTTCATCGGCTGACCGATCACCGACACACAGTCGCCCAAACCGGCAGCGCTGAACTGCGCGAGGATGTCCGGTGTGGCGTCCTGACGAACCTGAATCACCGCACCCAGTTCTTCGTTGAACAGGATCGCAGCGATGTCGGCGGACGTTTCTGCCAGACCGTCGAGGTTCAGGCTCAGACCGCAGTGGCCGGCAAACGCCATTTCCACCACGCTGGTCAGCAGACCGCCGTCGGAACGGTCGTGGTAAGCCAGCAGGTGACCATCGGCGTTGAGGCCCTGGATCACCGCGAAGAAGGCTTTCAGGTCTTCGGCGTCATCGACGTCCGGCGCTTGCGAGCCCAGCTTGCCGTGAACCTGAGCGAGAATCGAGGCGCCCATGCGGTTCTGACCACGGCCCAGATCGATCAGGATCAGGTCGGTGGTGCCTTTGTTCATGCGCAATTCCGGCGTCAGGGTCTGACGGATGTCAGCCACTGGTGCAAAACCGGTCACGATCAGGGACATCGGCGACGTCACGGTCTTGTCGACGCCTTCATCATTCCAGCGCGTGGCCATGGACATCGAGTCCTTGCCCACTGGAATGGTGATGCCCAGATCAGGACACAGCTCCATGCCGACCGCTTTCACGGTGTCATACAGACGCGCGTCTTCACCCGGGTGCCCGGCAGCGGACATCCAGTTGGCCGACAGTTTGATGTCGGAGATCTTGTTGATACGCGAAGCGGCGATGTTGGTCAGGGTTTCGCCGATGGCCATGCGGCCCGACGCCGGAGCGTCCAGCAGTGCCAGCGGAGTCCGCTCGCCCATGGCCATGGCTTCACCGGTGTAAACGTCGAAGCTGGTGGCGGTGACGGCAACGTCAGCCACCGGAACCTGCCACGGGCCGACCATTTGGTCACGGGCCACGAGGCCGGTGATGGTGCGGTCGCCGATGGTGATCAGGAAGCTTTTGCTGGCCACGGCCGGGTGATGCAGGACACGCTCGACGCAGTCGGCAATTTCCAGCGTGCCTGGATCGAAGTCATCGCCCAGTTCGTTTTCACGAACGGCCGAACGGTGCATGCGTGGCGCTTTGCCCAGCAGCACTTCGAGTGGCATGTCCACCGGGCTGTTGCCGAAGTGGCTGTCGGTGACAGTCAGTTGCGGCTCGGCAGTGGCTTCACCGACGACAGCAAACGGGCAACGCTCACGTTCGCAGATCGCCTGGAAGCGGTCGAAGTCAGCCGGGCCCACTGCCAGAACATAACGTTCCTGGGATTCGTTACTCCAGATTTCGTGCGGGGCCATGCCCGGCTCGTCGTTTGGAATGTTGCGCAGTTCGAAGCGACCGCCACGGTTGCCGTCGTTGACCAGTTCAGGGAAGGCGTTGGACAGACCGCCCGCACCGACGTCGTGGATGAAGCTGATCGGGTTGTGTTCACCCAACTGCCAGCAACGGTCGATGACTTCCTGGCAGCGACGTTCCATCTCAGGGTTTTCGCGCTGTACGGAAGCGAAGTCCAGGTCTGCCGAGCTGGTGCCGGTGGCCATGGAGGAAGCTGCACCACCGCCCAGACCGATCAGCATCGCCGGGCCGCCGAGCACGATCAGCTTGGAGCCAACGGTGATCTCGCCTTTCTGTACGTGTTCGGCACGGATGTTACCCATGCCGCCGGCCAGCATGATCGGCTTGTGGTAACCGCGAACTTCCTCGCCACGCGGGGTGGTGATCGACTGTTCGAAGGTACGGAA
This sequence comes from Pseudomonas sp. ASL7, assembly GCF_056680375.1. Classification (NCBI taxonomy): domain Bacteria; kingdom Pseudomonadati; phylum Pseudomonadota; class Gammaproteobacteria; order Pseudomonadales; family Pseudomonadaceae; genus Pseudomonas; species Pseudomonas sp. ASL7. The sequence goes on from NZ_CM155279.1 coordinate 3,562,718, forward strand.
ATAACCGGTCAGGGCCGGACGACCGAATTCGTTGTTGAACGCGGCGCCACCCAATGGGCCTTCGATCATGATGTCCAGCGCGGTGACGATGCGCTCCGGCTTGCCGTAGGGCACTTCCCACGGCTGTTCGAAGCCCGGGATTTGCAGGTTGGACACGGTGAAACCGGTCAGGCCAGCCTTTGGCTTGGCGCCACGACCGGTAGCGCCTTCGTCGCGAATCTCGCCACCGGAACCGGTGGATGCGCCCGGGAACGGGGCGATCGCGGTCGGGTGGTTGTGCGTTTCAACTTTCATCAGGATGTGCACCGGTTCCTGCACCGCGCCGTACTGGCGGGTTTCAGGGTCCGGGAAGAAACGGCCGGCAACGTTGCCGACGATCACCGATGCGTTGTCCTTGTAAGCCGACAGAACGCCTTCGCTGTGCATCACGTAGGTGTTCTTGATCATGCCGAACAGGCTTTTTTCCTGGCTCTGACCATCGATATCCCAACTGGCGTTGAAGATCTTGTGACGGCAGTGCTCGGAGTTCGCCTGGGCGAACATCATCAGTTCGATGTCATGCGGGTTGCGCTTCAAGCCGACGAAGGCGTTGACCAGGTAGTCGATTTCGTCTTCGGCCAGGGCCAGGCCCAGCTCGGTGTTGGCTTTTTCCAGCGCGGCGCGGCCGCCACCCAGCACGTCGATCGCGGTCAGTGGCTTGGGTTCGGCGTGGCTGAACAGGCCGGCAGCCTGTTCAAGGTTACCGAGGACGATCTGGGTCATGCGGTCGTGCAAAGCATCGGAAATCAGCTGTGCTTCGGCGTCGCTGAACTGGCCGGCCACGTAGAACGCGATGCCGCGCTCCAGGCGCTGGATCTTGCTCAGGCCGCAGTTGCGAGCGATGTCGCTGGCTTTACTGGACCATGGCGAGATAGTGCCAAACCGTGGCAACACCAGGAACAGACGACCGGTCGGCTCTTGAACTGGAACACTTGGGCCGTACTTCAGAAGGCGCGCAAGCACCTGCTGTTCGTCGCCGGTCAGGACGCCGGTAACTTCGGCGAAGTGAGCGAATTCAGCATACAAGCCGCTGACAGCCGGGACCTTCTGGCTCAGTTGCTCAAGGAGTTTGCTGTGGCGAAAGGCAGAAAGGGCAGGAGCGCCGCGCAGGATCAACATCTTCGGGACAGCCTCGGGAAGGGGTGTGCTTTGAGGCCGTGCATTCTAGCCTAAACCGCCCGCGACAGCACCCGAAACGGTAAGCGCGGCTATCTCCGAACGTCGGGCCGGGGATTTGGGCGCCAATCAACGGTTCGCCGCGGGTTATTTTTACACTCATATATTGCCGTTTGAGCCCATTCCTGTGGGCTCCAAGCGTGTTTTTCGCCCTCTAGCAGACAAGCCCTTCGCTGTCGAGATATGGCGCTCGTGGTCCTTTGCGTATACTGCGCAGATGTTTTCCCCAACGGCTTTGCGTCCGCGGTACGCCAAATGGCTGATCGCAACCGGACTCTTCCTGATGCTCAGTGGCTGTGTTGATAAACCCAACACGCTGGAGCGCGTAAAGGAGGATGGCGTGCTGCGGGTGATTACCCGCAACAGCCCCGCCACCTACTTTCAGGATCGCAACGGTGAAACCGGCTTCGAATACGAGCTGGTGAAGCGCTTCGCCGAAGATCTGGGGGTCGAACTCAAAATCGAAACTGCCGACAACCTCGACGACCTGTTCAGTCAGGTGGGCAAACCCAACGGCCCGGTACTGGCGGCCGCCGGCCTGGTCAGCAGCGAAGCACGCAAAAAGCAGGTACGGTTTTCCCACCCCTACCTGGAAGTCACCCCGCAGATCATCTACCGCAACGGCCAGTCACGGCCCACCGACGCGGGTGACCTGGTTGGCAAAAAGATCATGGTGCTCAAGGGCAGCACCCACGCCCAACAATTGGCGGCGCTGAAAAAGAAATACCCCGGCATTGAATACGAAGAGTCCGACGCGGTTGAAGTCGTCGACCTGCTGCGCATGGTCGATGAAGGCCAGATCGATCTGACCCTGGTCGACTCCAACGAAGTCGCAATGAACCAGGTCTATTTCACCAACATACGGGTCGCCTTTGACCTCGGTGACGCCAGCAACCAGAGCTGGGCCGTGGCAGCCGGGGATGACAACAGCCTGCTCAACGAGATCAACGCCTACCTCGACAAGGTGAAGAGCAATGGCACCCTGCAACGCTTGAAGGACCGCTATTACGGCCACGTCGATGTGCTCGGTTACATGGGGGCGACCACCTTCGCCCAGCACTTGCAGCAACGGCTGCCCAAGTACGAACAGCACTTCAAGGACTACGCCAAGAAAGAACAGGTCGACTGGCGACTGCTGGCGGCGATCGGTTATCAGGAGTCACTGTGGCAGCCGGCCGTCACGTCGAAGACCGGCGTGCGCGGTTTGATGATGCTGACCCAGAACACTGCGCAGGCCATGGGCGTATCCAATCGACTCGACCCGAAACAAAGCATCATGGGTGGTGCCAAGTACTTGGTTTATATGAAGGATCAGCTCGATGAGTCGATCCAGGAGCCGGATCGAACCTGGTTTGCACTGGCGGCCTACAACGTCGGCAGCGGTCACCTGGATGACGCGCGCAAACTGGCGGCGAAGGAAGGGCTGAACCCGGACAAGTGGCTGGACGTGAAGAAAATCCTGCCACGCCTGTCAGAGAAGAAATGGTACAGCAAGACGCGCTATGGCTATGCCCGAGGCGGCGAGCCGGTGCATTTTGTGGCGAACATCCGTCGCTACTACGACATCCTGACGTGGGTGACGCAGCCACAGCTTGAGGGCAATCAGGTGGCTGAAGGCAACCTGCATGTGCCCGGGATCGACAAGTCCAAGCCGGCTCAGGAACCTGCGCCGCTTTAACGCCTTACACCAATCAAAAATGTGGGAGCGAGCTTGCTCGCGATAGCGGTCTGACAGTCACCATTTATGCCGACTGGAAGGACCTCATCGCGAGCAAGCTCGCTCCCACAGTGCTTTGTGTTTGGTTTTAAGCTTTGGCGGCAGCCAGGATCAGCGCTTTCATCTCCGATACTGCCGACTTGAAGCCCACGAACAACGCATGGGCCACCAGCGCATGGCCGATGTTCAGTTCATTGATACCTTTGATCGCCGCGACCGCTTCGACGTTGTGGTAATGCAAACCGTGACCGGCGTTGACGATCAAGCCTTGTGCCAAACCAAACGCCACGCCATCGGCCACACGCTTCAGCTCTTCAGCCACTTCCGTCGGCGTCTGGGCATCGGCGTAACGACCGGTGTGCAGCTCGATGGCGGGGGCACCAACGCGTTTGGAGGCTGCAATCTGCCGTTCGTCGGCATCGATGAACAGCGACACTTCACAGCCGATTTTCGCCAGGCGATCCACCGCCGCTTTGATCCGAGCTTCCTGCCCCGCGACATCCAGGCCGCCTTCGGTGGTCAGTTCTTGACGGGTTTCCGGTACCAGGCAAATGTGTGCCGGGCGGATACGCTCGGCGAACGCCATCATTTCTTCGGTGACGCCCATTTCGAAGTTCATGCGGGTTTGCAGCACGTCCTTGAGCAGCAACACGTCGCGCTCCTGGATATGCCGACGGTCTTCGCGCAGATGCACGGTGATGCCGTCAGCGCCCGCCTCTTCCGCGTCCAGTGCTGCCTTGACCGGATCCGGATAGCGAGTGCCCCGGGCCTGACGCAGGGTAGCAACATGATCGATGTTCACGCCAAGAAGAATGCGATTGCTGGTGCTCACGGAAGCGCTCCTGAAGAGGGAAAAGTTCGGTGCACAGCATACACAAGGAGATGGGGTCTGTTGATCCTATGGCTTTCGAAACAACTCTCGGGAAACCAGCGGACGACCGCCCAAATGAACGGCCAGTGCCTGACGCATCAAGCGCTTGGCGGCGGACAGCGCGCCTGGGGCGGACCAGTCGGCCTCGGCCATGGCCAGCAGTTCGGTACCGTTGAACAGACCGGGTTGCAGCAGATAGACCCGTTCCAGACCCGCATCCACTTGCAAACGATAAAGACCGTCCGGTGCGATCGGCTCGCCGTGGATGTCGGCGGTCAGCGCGAAGCCGTACCCGAGATCATTCAGCAGGCGCCATTCGAACGAACGCAGCAACGGCTCAAGCGCACGACCCTCGGCCAGGGCGAGCAAGGTCGCGGCGTAGTGATCGAATACACCAGGATGGGGGTCTTCGGAGGGCAACAGACGAATCAACAGTTCATTGAGGTAGAGGCCGCTGAACAGTGCCTCACCGATGAGCCAGGTCGAAACGCCGGCGCTTTCCATGCGTCCGACATTCTTCAGCTCTCCCCGCCCGCGGAACTCGACTTCCAGCGGCACGAATGGCCGCGCCAACGTCCCGGCCTTGCCCCGCGCACTGCGCAACACCGCCCGCAGCCGACCTTGCGGCGTGAGGAAATCCACCAACGCGCTGTTTTCGCGGTAGGCGCGGGAGTGGAGGACGTAGGCGGGTTGGCCGAGGGGTGGGGTTGGGGACATGGGCTTCTCGCCAAGGTGTAGGAGCGAGCTTGCTCGCGATGGTGGATAACGATAACGCGGGCTTTCTGAATGAATGCGGCGCTCTCAAGTCCATCGCGAGCAAGCTCGCTCCTACAGGGGGTCCTGCGGTGTATTACAGGTCGCCGTAACCCAGCGAACGCAGGGCGCGTTCGTCGTCAGACCAGCCGCCCTTAACCTTGACCCAGAGGTTAAGCATGATCTTGGAGTCGAACAGCAGCTCCATGTCCTTGCGTGCCTCGGTGCCGATGCGCTTGATCCGCTCGCCCTTGTCACCAATGATGATTTTCTTCTGGCCGTCACGCTCGACGAGGATCAAGGCATGGATATGCAGGGTTTTGCCCTGCTGCTTGAACTCTTCGATTTCCACGGTGATCTGGTACGGCAGCTCGGCGCCCATCTGACGCATGATTTTCTCACGCACCAGCTCGGCGGCGAGGAAGCGGCTGCTGCGGTCGGTGATCTGGTCTTCGGGGAAGAAGTGATCGTTTTCCGGCAGGTAACCGGCAATCACGCGCTCCAGCGTTTCGAGGTTGTGCCCGTGCTGGGCCGAGATCGGCATGATCTGCGCATTCGGCAGCTGTTCCTGCAACCAGGTCAGGTGCGGCATCAATTCGGCTTTGTCTTCGATGCGGTCAGTCTTGTTCAACGCCACGATCAACGGGCCGGTCACGTATTGAACGCGCTCGAGGACCATCTGGTCTTCGTCGGTCCACTTGGTGCGGTCAACCACGAAGATCACCACGTCGACGTCTTTCAACGCTGCCGAAGCGGTCTTGTTCATGTAGCGGTTCAACGCCTTTTCGCCGCCCTTGTGCATGCCCGGGGTGTCGACGTAGATCGCCTGCACGGCGCCTTCGGTCTTGATACCCAGCATGTTGTGGCGAGTGGTCTGAGGCTTGCGCGAGGTGATCGCGAGCTTCTGACCGAGGATGTGGTTCAGCAGCGTGGACTTGCCCACGTTTGGACGGCCGACGATGGCGACATAGCCACAGCGAGTTGCAGTTGAATCAGTCATGGCCATTCTCCACGCCCAGGGCAATGAGTGCTGCGGCGGCCGCTACCTGTTCGGCAATACGACGACTCACACCCTGACCTCGGCTTTTTTCATTCAGTAAGGTGATTTCACATTCGACGAAGAACGTCCGGCAATGCGGTTCACCCTGGATATCCACCACTTCGTAACGCGGCAGCTCACAACCCCGGGACTGCAGGAATTCCTGCAGGCGGGTTTTTGGATCTTTGTTGGTGTCGACCAGCGTCAGCCCTTCGAACTCACCGGCCAGCCAGGCCAGCACGCGTTCGCGCGCCATGTCCATGCCGGCGTCCAGGTAGATCGCACCAATCAGTGCTTCCAGGGCATCGGCCAGAATTGACTCGCGACGGAAACCGCCGCTTTTCAATTCGCCGGACCCCAGGCGCAGGTATTCGCCCAGATCGAAACCCCGGGCCAGTACGGCCAGGGTCTCGCCTTTTACCAGGCGTGCGCGCAATCGCGACAGCTGCCCCTCGCGGGCCAGCGGGAAGCGGTCGAACAGCGCCTCGCCAGCGACGAAGTTGAGGATGGCGTCGCCGAGGAACTCCAGGCGTTCGTTGTTGCGCCCGGCAAAACTGCGGTGCGTCAGGGCCAGGACCATCAGCTCCTGATCCTTGAAGGTGTAGCCGAGCTGACGCTCTAGACGGCTTAAGGAGACGCTCACGGTTTACCCACGCTGAGTTCGTGGCTGGATTCCACCGCCATCGCCGTGATGCGGCGCAGGCTTGGGACAATTAACGCTGTGTTCAAAAATAACGTCCTGAATATCATTGGCTTCATGCTTTGGGTGCCGATTGTGTCGACTCCAGAAAAGCATTCGGCGCTGTGTTCAACAGCGCCGTGGGTGATTACTTGATCAGGCCAACCCGCGAGAAATTCGGCAGGTGACTGAGTTTAGGTTCCGGCCAGCTCATCCAGACTGCGAAGGCCTTGCCGACGATATTCTTGTCGGGAACCATGCCCAGCAGATCCTTGGGAATACTTGGATCATCCCAATAGCGACTGTCGTTCGAGTTGTCGCGGTTGTCGCCCATCATGAAGTAGTGCCCGGCGGGCACGGTCCACGAATGATCCGGTGTCGCGCGATAGCGGCTCATTTCCTTGCGGATCAGATGCTCGGCGGCACCGAGTTTTTCCTTGTAGAGCTCAGCGCTGCCCAACGTGCCCGGCTCGGCGCCGATCATTTGTTCGGCAATCGATTCACCGTTGACGAACAGACGCTTGTCGGCGGTGTAACGAATCTGGTCACCCGGCAGGCCCACCACACGCTTGATGTAGTTGACGCTCGGATCGCTCGGGTAGCGGAACACCATCACATCGCCGCGCTGTGGCTCACCGACTTCGATGACTTTCTTGTCGATCACCGGTAAGCGAATCCCGTAGGAAAACTTGCTCACCAAAATGAAGTCGCCAACTTCCAGGGTCGGTTTCATCGAGCCGGATGGAATCTGGAACGGTTCCACCAGGAACGAACGCAGTACCAACACGATGAACAGCACCGGAAAGAACGACTTGCCGTATTCGACCAGCAGCGGCTCTTTGTTCAGTTTCTCGACCACCACCCCATCAGGCTGGCTGACGCTGCCTTGATAGGAGGCAATGGCAGCACGCCGACGCGGCGCCAGGAAAAGCAGATCGAGCAACGCCAACAGGCCGCAGACGAACACGGCGATGACCAGCAACAGCGGGAAATTTAGTGACATAGGACCTAACTATCCAACCTGAGCACTGCAAGGAAGGCTTCTTGTGGAATTTCCACGTTACCGACTTGCTTCATGCGTTTTTTACCGGCCTTTTGCTTTTCCAACAGCTTGCGCTTACGGCTAACGTCACCGCCGTAGCATTTGGCCAATACGTTCTTTCTGAGTGCCTTGACGGAAGTCCGCGCAATGATCTGCCCGCCAATGGCGGCCTGGATCGCAACGTCGAACATCTGCCGTGGAATCAGTTCTTTCATCTTCTCGGTCAACTGGCGACCTTTATAGTGCGCATTGTCACGATGCACGATCAACGCCAAGGCGTCGACTTTGTCACCGTTGATCAGCACATCCAGTTTCACCAGACTAGCCGATTGATAACGGTCGAAATGGTAATCCAGCGAAGCATAGCCACGGCTGGTGGATTTCAGGCGATCGAAGAAGTCCAAAACCACTTCGTTCATCGGCAAATCATAGGTCACCTGGACCTGAGTACCGAGGAACAGCATGTCGTGCTGCACGCCACGCTTTTCGATACACAGCGTAATGACGTTACCCAGGTGCTCTTGCGGCACAAGAATATTGGCCCGCACGATCGGTTCGCGCATGTCTTCGATCGAAGACAGGTCCGGAAGCTTCGACGGGTTGTCGACGTAAATCGTTTCACCGGTTTTCAGCAACAGCTCGAAAATAACGGTTGGCGCCGTGGTAATCAGGTCTAGGTCGTACTCGCGCTCCAGGCGCTCCTGGATGATTTCCATGTGCAGCATGCCGAGGAACCCGCAACGGAAGCCGAAACCCAGGGCGTCAGAACTTTCCGGGGTGTACTGCAGGGACGAGTCGTTGAGCGTGAGCTTTTGCAGGGCTTCACGGAAATCTTCGAAGTCGTCGGAGCTGACCGGGAACAGTCCGGCGTATACCTGCGGCTGAATGCGTTTGAAGCCCGGCAGCACATCGACGTCTGGCGTCGAGCTCAAGGTCAGGGTGTCGCCTACTGGCGCACCGTGAATGTCCTTGATGCTGGCAATGATGAAGCCTACTTCACCGGCCTTCAGGTCAACAGTCGGGGTGTGTTTCGGGTTGAAGACACCGACGCTGTCCACCAGGTGGATCTTGCCGGTGGATTTGACCAGGATCTTGTCGCCCTTCTTCACACGACCGTGGCGCACGCGTACCAGGGAGACAACGCCCAGGTAGTTGTCGAACCAGGAGTCGATGATCAACGCTTGCAGCGGATCTTCGATGTTGCCGGTCGGTGCAGGAATGGTGGTGACAAGACGCTCGAGCACTTCGTCGACGCCCAGACCGGTCTTGGCACTGCACTCGACCGCATCGGTGGCATCGATGCCGATGATTTTTTCGATTTCTTCTTTAACGCGCTCTGGATCGGCCTGTGGCAAGTCGATCTTGTTCAGGACCGGCATGACTTCCAGGCCCTGCTCGATGGCGGTGTAGCAGTTGGCAACCGACTGCGCTTCAACGCCCTGACCGGCATCGACCACCAGCAACGCGCCTTCACAGGCCGCCAGCGAGCGGCTGACCTCATAGGTGAAGTCGACGTGGCCCGGGGTGTCAATGAAGTTCAGTTGGTACTTGATGCCATCGCGAGCGGTGTAATACAGGGTGACGCTGTGGGCCTTGATGGTGATCCCGCGTTCACGTTCCAGGTCCATGGAGTCCAGAACCTGGGCTTCCATTTCGCGCTCGGCAAGGCCGCCGCACATCTGGATGAAGCGATCGGCCAGCGTCGACTTGCCATGGTCAATGTGGGCGATGATGGAGAAATTGCGGATATGACTCAAATCACTCACGGATCAACACTCAAAAAGGCTGCAGGCATAGCCCGCCGAAAAATAGCCGGGAATTGTACCTGATCCACGGCACAAGCGTCACGTTCGCAGGTCAGACGGCACGTACAAAAACGCCCCGGTCTCTCGACAGGGGCGTTTTTCATGACCGGTCAGGTCGGGAAATACCCGTGATCAACCGGCTCGGCGTAACAACCAGACCCCGACCACGGCGCAAACACCCGCCGGAACCAGCACCGCAAACAGCGGCGAGAAACCGAACACCAGACTTGAAGGCCCCAGCAGATCCTGAACGATGCGGAAGGTGAAACCCACCAGCACGCCGGTGAACACCCGCTGCCCCAGGGTCACCGAGCGCAGCGGACCGAAGATAAAGGAAATAGCCATCAGCACCAGGGCGGCCGTGACCAATGGCTGCAACACCTTGACCCAAAATGCCAGCCAGTAGCGACCATTGTTCAGCCCCTGATCAGCCAGGTAGTGGATGTAACCCCACAGACCGGTGATCGACAACGCGTCGGGGGTCATCACCACCGTGTCCAGGAGTTCCGGGCTCAGCGCTACGTTCCAGCGCTCGACCGGTGCAATAACCACTTCGGTGCTCCTTTCATGGAACAGCGTGGTGGTGACGTCGCTCAACTGCCAGTGATCCTTGTCGAACTCCGCCCGCTTGGCGAAGCTCGACGTCAGCATATGGCGCTGATCGTCGAAACTGTAACGGGTTACGCCATACAGCAAGCCATTGGGCTGCACGGCGTTAATGTGAATGAACTCGCCTCCCTGCCGATGCCATACACCATGCTTGGAACTTTGCGCTTCACCACTGCCCTGAGCCAGGGATCGGTTGGCCTGAGCGGTGCTTTCGGCTGCTGGCGCCACGTACTCGCCAATCAACACACCCACGGCCATCAGGATCAGCATTGGCTTCATGACCGCCCAGACAATTCGACCGACCGACACGCCCGCAGCGCGCATGATGGTCAGCTCGCTGTGACTGGCCAGGCTGCCGAGGCCGATCAGGCAACCGATCAGCGCAGCCATCGGCAACATGTCGTAAAGACGACGCGGCGCAGTCAGGAGCACGAAACTCAGGACGTCTGCCATGGTGTAGGTATCGCTGACATCACTCATTTCGTCGATAAAGGCAAACAGCGTTGCCAGACCGAGAATGATCCCCAGTACCGCCAGGATCGCAACGAACACGCTGCTACCGATGTAGCGGTCGAGCTTAACCACGAGCCACCTCCAGCGCGCTGCGGCGACTTGCCCGCTTCAACTGCAGGGGTTCCCAATAGAGCAGGCCCAGACCGATGACCAGGAACACCCCATGCACCCACCACAAGCCCAGCACGGGCGGAATCTTGCCCTTATCAAGGGCGCCACGAGCGGCAATCAACATAGACAGGTAAGCCATATAAAGAAGAATCGCCGGTAAAAGCTTCAGGAAACGACCCTGGCGCGGATTGACCCGCGACAGCGGCACTGCCATCAAGGTCACGATGAAGACCAGCAGCGGCAAGGACAGACGCCATTCCAGCTCTGCGCGCAAACGCAAGTCATCGCTGCCCAGCAATGCACTGGTGCTCATTGCATCGCGGTCGGTGACTTCGTCGCTGACATCCGGTTTTGCCAACAAGACGCCGTATTCCTCGTACTTGATCGCACGGTAGTCGGCCTGCCCCGGATTGCCGTCGTAGCGATAGCCATTGTCGAGAATCAGGTAGCGATTACCGTCAGGGCGAATTTCCTGACGGCCTTTTTCGGCCACCAACACCGAAATTCCGCGATCCTTATTCTCGGACGAGACGTTTTTCTGCGAAATAAATACACCGCCAAGGTTGACGCGGTTATCCGACAGCGTTTCGGTGTAAGTCACACGGGTGCCGTCACGCAAGGCCTGGAAGCGACCCGGTTCCAGCGTATCGAACTCGGTCAACGCATCCTGCTTGTTCAGCAACAGCTGGAACTGATTAGCCCCTTGTGGCGCCAGACTCAGGCTCAGCCACGCCACGATCAGTGCAACCAGTGTGGCCGGAAACAGGGTGATGACAAACAGGCGCTGCTGGCTCATGCCGGTGGCCGACAGCACGGTCATCTCGCTTTCCAGGTACAGACGACCGTAAGCCAGCAGGATGCCGAGAAACAGCCCCAGCGGCAGGATCAGTTGCAGGAAACCCGGCAGGCGAAAGCCCATGATCAGAAACAGGGAGCCTGGATCCAGAAGGCCGGCAGCCGCCTGGGCGAGGTACTTGATGAAGCGTCCGCTCATGATGATGACCAGCAGCACGGCGCTGACGGCGCTCAAGGTCAACAGGACTTCGCGGGATAGATAACGGAAGACAATCAAACCAGACACTCCAGGGTTGTCAGGCTAAGGCGGCCAAACAAGCAAACGTATCGGGCAGCCCACAGGGCAGAGCCGCCGAAAAAGATGGCGCATTATCCTGTGATTGGGTGTGCCTGTCACTGCGCAATGCATTGGCGCGGGTGCGCGTGTGTAGGAGCGAGCTCGCTCGCGAAGGTCGTCAACGATAAAGAGGGAAGCCTGACACCCCGTGCCGGCCTCTGGTTTTTCGCGAGCAAGCTCGCTCCTACAATCGCATAACCGAGGGCTGTAGGAGCGAGCTTGCTCGCGATGGTCGTCAACGATAAAGCGGCAAGCCTGACACCCCGCGGCGGTCTCAGGTTTTTCGCGAGCAAGCTCGCTCCTACAATCGCATAACCGAGGGCTGTAGGAGCGAGCTTGCTCGCGAGGTCAACGATAAAGCGGCAAGCCTGACACCCCGCGGCGGTCTCAGGTTTTTCGCGAGCAAGCTCGCTCCTACAATCGTATAACCGAGGGCTGTAGGAGCGAGCTTGCCCGCGATGGTCGTCAACGATAAAGCGGCAAGCCTGACACCCCGCGGCGGTCTCAGGTTTTTCGCGAGCAAGCTCGCTCCTACAATCGCATAACCGAGGGCTGTAGGAGCGAGCTTGCTCGCGAGGTCAACGATAAAGCGGCAAGCCTGACACCCCGCGGCGGTCTCAGGTTTTTCGCGAGCAAGCTCGCTCCTACAATCGTATAACCGAGGGCTGTAGGAGCGAGCTTGCTCGCGATGGTCGTCAACGATAAAGCGGCAAGCCTGACACCCCGCGGCGGTCTCAGGTTTTTCGCGAGCAAGCTCGCTCCTACAATCGTATAACCGAGGGTTGTCAGCGTCGGGGCACGAGGTTCAAACTGCGGCCTTTGTCGCAGGCCGTGACTTGCGTCTTTCTATATATAAGCAAGCGACACACGCCCAGCGTCGAGCGCTTGCGCGTTGACCATTAATTCAGGGACCCGGACATGGAACTGGTTGTAAAGAGCGTTAGCCCAGAAACGTTGAAAACCGCCACTCTGGTGGTCGCCGTCGGCGAAGGCCGCAAACTCGGCGCCGTGGCCAAACAACTCGACGAACTGAGCGGTGGCGCTATCAGCGCTGTGCTCAAGCGCGGCGACCTGGCCGGAAAAGTCGGTCAGAGCCTGCTGCTGCACAGCCTGCCGAACCTCAAGGCCGAACGCGTTTTACTGGTCGGCGTGGGCAAGGATGAAGAGCTGGGCGATCGCCCGTTCCGTAAAATCATCGCCGGCATCCTCAACACCCTGAAAGGCCTGGGCGGCAGCGATGCCGTACTGGCCCTGGACGAAGTGGTCGTCAAAGGCCGCGACAGCTACGGCAAAACCCGCCTGCTGGCTGAAACCCTGGTGGACGGCAAATACCAGTTCGATGAGTTCAAAAGCCAGAAGGCCGAGCCTCGCGCACTGAAGAAAGTCACCCTGGTGACCATCAAGGCTGCACAGGCTGAAGTCGAGCGCGCCGTGGCCCACGCCACTGCGATCGCCAACGGCATGGCGTTTACCCGCAACCTGGGCAACCTGCCACCGAACATCTGCCACCCGACGTTCCTCGGCGAACAAGCCAAGAACCTGGGTAAAGAATTCAAAAGCCTGAAAGTCGAAGTTCTTGACGAGAAGAAGATCAAGGACCTGGGCATGGGCTCGTTCTACGCCGTTGGCCAGGGCAGCGCCCAGCCACCGCGCCTGATCGTCATGCAATACAACGGCGGCAAGAAATCCGAGAAACCGTACGCACTGGTCGGTAAAGGCATCACCTTCGACACCGGCGGCATCAGCCTGAAGCCTGGCGCCGGCATGGACGAAATGAAGTACGACATGGGCGGTGCTGCCAGCGTGTTCGGCACACTGCGCGCCGTGCTCGAATTGAAGCTGCCGATCAACCTGGTGTGCATCCTGGCCTGCGCCGAGAACATGCCGAGCGGCAACGCTTCACGCCCGGGTGACATCGTTACCACCATGAGCGGCCAGACCGTGGAAATCCTCAACACCGACGCCGAAGGCCGTCTGGTGCTGTGCGACGCCCTCACCTACTCCGAGCGTTTCAAGCCGCAAGCCGTCATCGACATCGCGACCCTCACCGGTGCTTGCATCGTCGCGCTGGGTTCCCACACGTCGGGCCTGTTAGGCAACAACGACGAACTGATCGGCCAACTGCTGAGCGCCGGCCAGGCCGCCGACGACCGTGCCTGGCAATTGCCGCTGTTCGATGAGTATCAAGAGCAACTGGACAGCCCGTTCGCCGACATCGCCAACATTGGCGGCCCCAAAGCCGGCACCATCACCGCCGCCTGCTTCCTGTCGCGCTTCACCAAGAACCTGAATTGGGCGCACCTGGACATCGCCGGTACCGCCTGGACCAGCGGCGGCAAGGACAAGGGCGCCACCGGCCGCCCGGTCCCGTTGCTGACCCAATACCTGCTGGACCGCGCCAAGGCTTAACCCTGTGGGAGCGAGCCTGCTCGCGAAGGTGGTCAACGATGACGCGGGGAACCAGCAAAACGCGGCGTCTTTGAGTATCTCGCGAGCAAGCTCGCTCCTACAAATTCCCAGGGCAGTTCTATAGCCACCCCGGGACCAGGAACCGCAATGACCAAAGTCGACTTCTATATCCTGCCCAGCGCCGATCCTTCGGCGCGACTGGATTTCGCCTGCAAGCTCACCGAAAAAGCCTGGCGCATGGGCCACCGCATCTACCTGCATTGCAGCGATGCTGCCCAGCGTGATGATCTCGATGCGCGTTTGTGGGCGTTCAAGGGCGAAAGCTTCGTGCCCCACGGCCCCGCCGAAAGCGAGCCGGAAGGTTTGATTGTCCTGGGGATTGGCGATGACTGCGGTCAGCATCAGGACTTGCTGGTCAATCTTGACCTGAAAGTCCCGGCCTTTGCCCCCCGCTTCGCCCGCGTGGCGGAAGTGGTGGTGGAAGAAACGACGATTCGCACGGCTGCGCGGGAGAGTTTCCGTTTCTACCGCGAACAGGGCTATCCTCTGCAAGATCACCGTTTACAGCGACTCTGAGCATTCCGATGGACACTCCAAAACCGCTGCAAAAGTCCGCGCACTTGCTGGACGACCTCGAGTCGATCCGCCAACTGCTCGGCGATGACAACCTGCAACCGCCGCTGCTGACCGATACGGTCAACGACGATGACGATGACCAGGAACAAATTCCGATGCTGTTCGAGGCCGTCGACAACCCGCCGCCCGTCACCGAACCGAGCCCTGCCCCGGCCGCACCCACCGCCGAAAAAGGCCCTGATGCCTTGCTGCATCTGGATGGCGAACTGCGTGCCGCCGCCATGTTGATCATGCAAGACGTGATCGACGACTTCGCTCCGCACATCGAAACCGAAATCAAGCGCCGCCTCGCTGCCCGGATGGAACGGCTCCTCAGCCAATACGAGTAACCCCAATCCCTTGTGGGAGCGAGCCTGCTCGCGAAAGCTGGCTAACAGTCAATATTGATGTGACTGAATAAATCGCTTTCGCGAGCAGGCTCGCTCCCACATTGGGATTTGCAGCAATCCTGACACTGCGCCCTGTCTGCACTCACTCGCCCTTCGCCCCATGCCCCGCTATACTCGTCGGCTTTTCCTGAATTAATGCCAATAGGGTCCCGCCGCGCATGGATAAGACCTACCAGCCGCACGCCATTGAAACTTCCTGGTACAACACCTGGGAGTCAGAGAATTACTTCGCCCCGCAAGGCGCGGGCGAGTCCTACACCATCATGATCCCGCCGCCGAACGTCACCGGCAGCCTACACATGGGGCACGGCTTCAACAACGCGATCATGGACGCCCTGATCCGTTTCCGCCGCATGCAGGGTCGCAACACCCTGTGGCAGCCGGGCACCGACCACGCCGGTATCGCCACGCAAATGCTGGTGGAACGTCAACTCGAAGCCCAAGGCCAGAATCGCCACGACCTCGGTCGTGAGAAATTCCTCGAGAAAGTCTGGGAGTGGAAGGATCAGTCCGGCGGCAACATCAGCCGTCAGATCCGCCGCCTCGGCTCATCCGTGGACTGGGGCCGTGAGCGCTTCACCATGGATGACGGCCTCTCGGAAGCGGTTAAAGAAGCGTTCGTTCGCTTGCATGAAGACGGGCTGATCTACCGCGGCAAGCGCCTGGTCAACTGGGACACCAAGCTGCACACGGCGATTTCCGACCTCGAAGTGGAAAACCACGACGAGAAAGGTTTCCTGTGGAACCTGAAGTACCCACTGGCCGACGGCGCCAAGACCGCTGAAGGCGATGATTTCCTGATCGTCGCGACCACTCGCCCGGAAACCATGCTCGGCGACGCCGCCGTTGCCGTGAACCCGAACGATGAACGCTACAAAGCCCTGATCGGCAAATTTGTCGAGCTGCCGCTGGTTGGCCGCCGCATTCCGATCATCGCCGACGATTACTGCGACCCTGAATTCGGCACCGGCTGCGTAAAAATCACCCCGGCCCACGATTTCAACGACTACGAAGTCGGCAAGCGCCACAACTTGCCACTGCTGAACATCTTCGACAAGAACGCCGCCGTCCTGCCGGCCTGTCAGGTGTTTAACCTCGATGGCACGTTGAATGAAAGCATCGACGGCAAGATCCCGGCCGATTACGTCGGTCTCGACCGCTTCGAAGCGCGCAAGCAAATCGTTGCGGCATTCGATGCCGCTGGCCTGCTGGTCAGCGTCAACGATCACGCACTGAAAGTGCCGAAAGGCGACCGTTCCGGGACCATCATCGAGCCGTGGCTGACCGACCAGTGGTACGTGTCGACCAAGCCACTGGCCGAGCCTGCGATTGCTGCCGTTGAAGATGGCCGTATCCAGTTCGTGCCGAAACAGTACGAAAACATGTACTTCTCATGGATGCGCGACATCCAGGATTGGTGCATCAGCCGTCAGCTGTGGTGGGGCCACCGGATTCCGGCCTGGTACGACGAGTCGGGCAAGGTCTATGTCGGTCGCGACGAAGCTGAAGTACGTGCCAAGCACAACCTCGGCCCGGACGTTGCGCTGCAACAGGACAATGACGTTCTCGACACCTGGTTCAGCTCGGGCCTGTGGACGTTCTCCACCCTCGGCTGGCCTGAACAGACCGAATTCCTGAAGAAATTCCACTCCACCGACGTGCTGGTAACCGGTTTCGACATCATTTTCTTCTGGGTTGCCCGGATGATCATGCTCACCATGCATTTGGTGAAGAACGAAGACGGCACGCCGCAGGTGCCATTCAAGACCGTTTACGTTCACGGTCTGGTGCGCGACGGTCAAGGTCAGAAGATGTCCAAGTCCAAGGGCAACGTCCTTGATCCGCTGGACATCATCGACGGCATCGAACTGGAAGATCTGGTGCAGAAACGCACTTCCGGAATGATGCAGCCGAAACTGGCGAAGAAGATCGAGAAACAGACCCGCGACGAATTTGCCGACGGCATTGCCAGCTACGGCACTGACGCCCTGCGCTTCACCTTCTGCTCACTGGCGTCCACCGGTCGCGACATCAAGTTCGACATGGGCCGCGTCGAAGGCTATCGCAACTTCTGCAACAAGATCTGGAACGCCGCGCGTTATGTTCTGGACAAGGGCGAAGACTGCGGCCAGAACGGCGAAGCTTTCGAGCTGTCACTGGCGGATCGCTGGATTATCTCGCAGCTACAGCGCACTGAAGCCGAAGTGACCCGTCAACTTGACCAGTTCCGCTTCGACCTGGCCGCGCAAGCCTTGTACGAGTTCATCTGGAACCAGTATTGCGACTGGTACCTGGAACTCTCCAAGCCTGTGCTGTGGGACGAAAACGCGCCGGTCGAACGTCAGCGCGGGACCCGTCGCACGCTGGTTCGCGTACTGGAAGTCGCGCTGCGCCTGGCGCACCCGTTCATGCCATTCATTACCGAAGAGATCTGGCAGCGCATCGCGCCGCTGGCCGGTATCGAAGGCAAGACGATCATGCTGCAACCTTGGCCAGTGGCCAACGAAGAACGCATCGATCAAGGCGCCGAAGACGACATCGAATGGCTCAAGGGCCTGATGCTGGGCACACGTAACATTCGTGGCGAAATGAACATCGGTCCGGGCAAGCCCCTGAACCTGTTCCTGAAAAACGTCAGCGCTGAAGATCAGCGTCGTCTCACCGAGAACGAAACCCTGCTGAAGAAACTGGCTCGCCTGGAATCGATCACCGTATTGGCTGCCGGCGAAGAAGCACCGCTGTCCGCCACTGCGCTGGTGGGTGAGATGGAAGTGCTGGTGCCGATGGCCGGCCTGATCGACAAGGGCGCCGAACTGGCGCGCCTGGACAAGGAAATCCTGCGTCTGCAGGGCGAAGTCCAGCGCGTGGGCGGCAAGCTGTCCAACGCAGGCTTCGTCGACAAGGCCCCGGCCGAAGTCATCGACAAGGAGCGCGCCAAATTGGCTGAAGCCGAACAGGCCTTGGGCAAGTTGGCGGAGCAGCATGCGCGGATTGCCAGTCTGTAACGGCACATCGCAATGAACGAGGGAGGCCACAACGGTCTCCCTTTTTTATGCCTGCCGCATTCCCCCCCTGTAGGAGTGAGCTTGCTCGCGATGGTGGGTCAGCCACATTGATGTCGACTGGCACACCATCGCGAGCAAGCTCGCTCCTACAGGGGATTTGCGTTGTTTTTTGCAATTGGGTTCATAAGGCCTGGATGTGGGACAATACCCGCCACTTTTAGCCATACCCGAATCGACCACACCCATGAACGCCCCCCGCACACCAAGACCTGCGCGCAAGAAGCCTGACTCCGCCACCCCGGCCAAAGCCGTGGAACCGCGTGAAAAGGCCAGCCTGCACCCGCGCAATCGCCATCAGGGTCGTTACGACTTCCCGGCGCTGATCAAAACCACGCCGGAACTGGCGAAGTTCGTGATCATCAACCCGTATGGCAAGGAGAGCATCGACTTCGCCAGCCCGGACGCGGTGCGCGTGTTCAACCGGGCGCTGCTGAAGTCGTTCTATGGCATCGCCCATTGGGACATCCCAGCGGATTACCTCTGCCCGCCAGTACCGGGCCGTGCCGACTACGTGCATTTCCTGGCTGACCTGCTGGCCAGCGTCAACGACGGCGAAATCCCGCGCGGCGCACCGGTCAAGGTGCTCGACATCGGCATGGGCGCCAACTGTGTCTATCCGTTGATCGGTTACAGCGATTACCGCTGGCACTTCCTCGGTTCGGAAATCGACCCGACTGCCGTAGCCGCTGCCAAAGCCATTGTTCAATCCAATGGATTGAACAAAGCCATCCAGTTACGCCAGCAAAGCAATCCCAAGCACATCCTGCTGGGCCTGCTCGAACCCGGCGAACGCTTTGACCTGACCATGTGCAACCCACCGTTCCACGCCTCGATGGACGAAGCGACCAAGGGCAGCGAGCGCAAATGGCGCGCACTGGGCCGCGCCGACCCGAAACGTAAACTCCCGGTGCTGAACTTTGGCGGACAATCGGCCGAACTGTGGTGTGAAGGTGGCGAAGCACGTTTTGTGACGCAGCTGATCGCCGAGAGTGCGCACTTTCAACACAAAGTGCTCTGGTTCAGCACTCTGGTCTCGAAAGCCTCCAACCTGCCTGCGATCCAGACGGCGTTGAAAAAGGCCGGCGTATTGGAAAGCCAGGTAGTGGAAATGTCCCAAGGGCAGAAACAAAGCCGCTTCGTCGCCTGGACCTTCCAGACCAAGTCCGAGCAACAGGTCTGGCGTGAGCGCTGGGCTCGTAAAAGCTGAGTAACTGACCGACTCAGATCAACTGTGGGAGCGAGCCTGCTCGCGAAGGCGGTGTGTCAGTCGACTTATAAGGTGACTGACACACCGCCTTCGCGAGCAGGCTCGCTCCCACATTGGTTATAGGGTGTTGCGAGTAAATCGCAGACACAAAAAAGCCGTGCCCGGATCACTCCGGAGCACGGCTTTTTTTACTGCGTCTTACTTGTTAACAGCGTCGGTCAGGCCTTTGGCCACAACCAGCTTGATAACTTTCTTGGCAGCGATTTCGATGGCAGCGCCAGTCGAAGGGTTGCGGCCGGTACGGGCAGGACGCTCAGTCACTTTCAGTTTGCCGATACCTGGCAAAGTGATTTCGCCGCCGTTTTCCAGCTGATCGGCAACGATTTGGCCCAGTTGGTCCAGAGCGTTACGCGCGGTGGTTTTTGGCGCGTCGATAGCTTCAGCGATGTCGGCGATCAGTTGGTCTTTAGTAAGAGCCATGTAGTGTTCCTTCCCTATCAAATTCATATGGTTTGCAGTGTGCAGTGTCAGCCATCGAGCCCGATCGTCTGGATCCGGCACCCTCGGCCAATAACAACAGGATCGGGGTTATAGATACCGAAATCAGGGTTTGGTTCGACCTGACAAATGCTGAATGCACGCTTAACGCAGTGACTTCGCGCAAGACGGGGCAAAACTAGCACAGAGACGGGGAAATATCCGCCTCTAGCTACCCATTTGGTCAGCTTTATTGCTCTAAACCGGGAAAAAACTGCATAAGCACCGGTGGTCGGCCGGGAATTGCCCTTCGCACCGCGCCAAAACCAATGATTGCGGTACACTTGGCACTTTTTGAGGGAGCACGCCCTCCTCTCTTCAATCAGCCGAGAAGCCCATGCCGATCCGCCATTGCATCGTCCACCTGATCGACAAAAAACCCGACGGCACGCCTGCAGTTCTTCATGCCCGCGACTCCGAATTGGCCGAGTCGAGCGCCATCGAGAACATGCTTGCCGACCTCAACGAAAGCTATAACGCCAAACAAGGCAAGGCCTGGGGGTTCTTCCATGCCGAGTCCGGCGCGCACCCGTTCAGTGGCTGGCTGAAGGAGTATTTCGACGGTGGCAAGGATTTCACGGCCTTTAGCCGAGTGGCGGTGGAACACCTGCAAAAGCTGATGGAAGAGTCGAACCTCTCGGTGGGCGGCCACGTGCTGTTCGCGCATTACCAGCACGGCATGACCGATTACCTGGCAATCGCCCTGCTGCACCACAGCGAAGGCGTTGCCGTGACCGATCAGCTGGACGTGACGCCGTCCCGGCACCTGGACCTGGGCCAATTGCACCTGGCCGCGCGGATCAACGTCTCCGAGTGGCAGAACAACAAACAGTCCAAGCAGTACATTTCGTTCATCAAAGGCAAGAACGGGAAAAAGGTTTCGGAGTATTTCCGCGACTTCATCGGGTGCCAGGAAGGCGTCGACGGCCCCGGCGAAACCCGCACCTTGCTCAAGGCCTTCAGCGACTTCGTCGAAAGCGAAGACCTGCCGGAAGAGTCTGCCCGCGAGAAAACCAAGACCCTGGTGGATTACGCCAGCAGCCAGGCAAAAATGGGCGAGCCCATGGGCCTGGAAGAACTCTCCGAGCTGATCGACGAAGAACGCCCGAAAGCGTTCTACGACCATATCCGCAACAAGGATTACGGCCTGTCGCCAGAGATCCCGGCGGATAAACGCACCCTGAACCAGTTCCGCCGCTTCACCGGCCGTGCCGAAGGCTTGTCCATCAGCTTCGAGGCGCACCTGCTGGGCTCGAAGATCGAATACGACGAAGAAGCCGGCACGCTGATCATCAAAGGCCTGCCGACCCAGCTGACCGACCAGCTCAAGCGACGCAACTGATGCTGGGCGGCGTACTGAAGAAATTCCTGCTGATCCTGCTGGTGGTCGTGGTTTACCAGAACTGGGGCAAGATCGAGCGGGTGTTCAATCCCGCGCAGGTGGTTTCCGAGCAGACCCAGGCCAAGGCCAATGTCGTGCTCTATGCCACCGAGTGGTGCGGTTACTGCAAACTGACCCGACGCTTTCTCGATCAGAAAGGTATTCCGTACAAGGAATTCGACATTGAAAAAGATGCCGAAGCGCGCAAGGCCTATGAGGCATTGGGTGGTGGCGGGATTCCAATCATCGACGTGAATGGCACGTTGATTCGCGGGTATGACCCGGACGGGATTCTTGCGGCTCTCAAATAATCCACTGTGGGAGCGAGCCTGCTCGCGATAGCGGTGTGTCAGTCACATTGATGTTGAATGTGCCGCTGCCATCGCGAGCAGGCTCGCTCCCACAATTGTAAGTCAGTGTTTTTCGATGCGGAATCCGAACCGCGGAAAGTGCACATGCACCACGCCGCCACGTTCGTCTTCACGGCGCAGAATCAACTCTTCGCGGCCCGCAAACAGCAACTCACCCACCACCGGGTCGACGCCATAGTCAGTGGCCGCGATGAAAACCTGTTGGCCCAGCTCAAACCCATTCGGTTCGTCAAACTGCTCATCCGGCAAGGCAGCCGGCGTGGCAATGCGCGCCACCTCCAGCGCCTCTTCGGAAGTCATCTCGCTGGACGCGCCATGACCGAAGCCCATCACCCGCGCGAACCATGCCGAAACCGCCGGATAGGCATCGACCAGCGGTGAAGTCACAGGCGTCGCTTTGAGGAACCACATGGGATGGGCCAGGGCAAAGTCGGCAATCGACGGCTCGCCGAACAGGAAATCGCCTTGTTCGCGTTCAAGCTGCTGCTCCAGACGCGCCATGAGGGTCGGCCACTGATGCCGAGCCTGCTCAGCCGATAACCGTGTGGCGCTGCCACCGCTGAACAATCCCGCGCGATCGGCAACAAACGCCTTGATCGCTTCCGGCGATAAATGGCCGAAACGCACCGCGATCGATTCCGGTTGAAACACCAGGCTGACCGCGTGCTGAAACACCACCGAATCCGCCCAGGCGGCGAAGGTCGCGGCGATCATTTCCTGACCTTCCGGGAAGAACGCCGGCAAGGCTTTCTCTTGCTCCAGACGACGAGCGATCAGCGAAGTGTCGCAGTAGATATCCGCGCCAATCTGCAACACCGGCGTCTTGCGGTAGCCCCCCGTCAATGCGGTCAGATCGGGTTTTGGCATCACGGGCGAGATCTTCACCGAGCGCCAGGACAACCCTTTGAAACCCAGGAGCAAGCGGGCCTTTTCAGCGAAAGGGGACGTCGGGTAATGATGAAGAATCAACTCTGACATGCTCGGCTCCGCCGCACGAATAGGAGCTTTCAGCTTAACGCGCAATCCATGGCCAGCCTACCCATCTGCCTGATGGGAGCCTATCAGGCAGATTGATAACCTGTAGGAGCTGGCTTGCCAGCGAAAGACGTTAACGATGACGGGATCATACTGGATTGACGCAGAGTTCTTGAGTCCATCGCTGGCAAGCCAGCGCCTACAGCGGTATGCGTGCAGCACTCGCTACCAAACATTCCTTGGCGCTTTTCTTGAGTTTTTTGATCAGTCGCTCCTGACGTAGCGCTTCGCTTTTGTCGCGGCATGCTTCGGTGTAAACCAGGGCGACTGCCGGGCTGGACAGAAAGAAGCGTGCGCCCTTGCCGCTCTGGTGAGTGGCGAAGCGGCGCACCGGATCGTCGCTGATCCCGCAGTAGAGCGAGCCATTGGCCGCACGAACGAGGTAGACGAACCAGGGTTTGATGACTGGCGCGTCGGTGTCGGCAGGCATTTCGCTGAGGGTGCTCACGTAACGATCAAGGCTTGAAAGGAAACAAGCCGCGATCTTATCAGCGACTGGCCTGAAATGCCTTCAGCCCCTTCAAGGCTTGAGCGCGGACGGCGTTTCTCACCAGCGGCGTCCAGCCCAACAGTAGACCTTTGACCCCCAATGCCTGTCGAGACCACGCCCACAAATCGAAGCTGTCGTGATGTTCGCAAATCTTGCCATCGCGAAACACGAAGCGTGCCTGAATGTCGTTGACCACGGTGTTGCCGGTCTGGCTGAACAGATACGTCGCCACCCAATGGGCGCCGCCCGTGCGCTCATCGCTGCGCACGCTGTCGAACGTCAAGGAAAAATCCTTGGCCCGGGTGGTGAGCATGCGCCACATGTCGCCAGCCGCTTGACCGCGCAGTTCGCCGAACGCTGGATCACTGAACACCACGTCATCGGTGTAACAGGCACTCATGGCCTCGGCATCCAGCCGCTGGAAAGCTTGATAGAACTGGGTGATCAAGGCGCTGTGGGCATCGCTCATGGGCAGGTTCCCCGGGTTGGAAAATGGGCGTCGAAAGATTGCCTGCACGATAG
Source organism: Pseudomonas sp. ASL7 (assembly GCF_056680375.1). Taxonomy (NCBI): domain Bacteria; kingdom Pseudomonadati; phylum Pseudomonadota; class Gammaproteobacteria; order Pseudomonadales; family Pseudomonadaceae; genus Pseudomonas; species Pseudomonas sp. ASL7. The sequence continues at coordinate 3,586,246 of NZ_CM155279.1, forward strand.
TCAACAAATGCGCGAAGCACTATCGGCATTCGTGAGCCGAATACCGACAGTACGCGGTTGTCAGACTTTCTCGCTTTCGACCTGCACGTACAACGAACGCCCGGCACCGAGGCCGGCGAGGATCGCACCGAGACCGATAACGCCAAAGATCCAGCCCAGCGCCGTCCAGCCGCCGGTCCAGTCATGGACGATACCGACCGCGAACGGCCCCATGGACGCCAGGGTGTAGCCGAAGCCCTGAGCCATGCTCGACAGGTTCGCGGCAACATGCGAATCCCGCGAGCGCAGCACGATCAGGGTCAATGCCAGGCTGAACGTAGCGCCCTGCCCCAGACCCAGCAGGATGGCCCAGCCCCACAAGCCTTCGATCGGGGCATACAGGCAGCCGAACAAACCGCCCAGGGTCAGCACCATGACAATCACAATCGCCAGGCGTTGATCCTTGCCGCGAGTCGCCAGCCACGGCGCAGCCAGCGAGCTGGCCAGCTGAATGATCACCGAGCCCGACAGCACCAGACCGGCCTGGGTCGGGGTCAGGCCGCGGCCGATCAGGATCGACGGCAACCAGCCAAATACGATGTACGCCAGGGACGATTGCAGGCCCATGTACAAGGTCACTTGCCAGGCCAGCGGGTCACGCAGCAGTCCTCGGACGCGGTAGGCAACGTGATGTGCGCCGTGTTTCTGCCCGACTTGTGGCAACCAGAAAATCGCCGCCACCAATGCCGGAACAACCCAGATGCCCAGGCCCAAGGCCCAGCTCTTGTCGAAGTGTTCGCTCAACGGCACGGTCGCGCCTGCGGCCATCGCCGCGCCCATGCACAGGGCCATCGTGTAGACGCCGGTCATGGTGCCGGCCTGTTTCGGGAAGTCGCGCTTGACGATGCCCGGCAGCAACACGCCGATCACACCGATGCTGGCACCCGCCAGCACGCTGCCGGCAAACAGGCCGATCTCGCCGAAAGAACTGCGCAGGATGATCCCGCCAGCCAGCATCAGCAGGATTCCCAATACCACCCGCTCGGCACCGAAACGTCGTGCCAGGATTGGCGCCAACGGGGCAAACAAACCGAGGCAAAGCACCGGCAAGGTCGTCAGTAAACCCGCCTTAGCCGCCGACAAGCCGAGGCTTTTCGAGACCTCGCTGAGCATCGGCGCCATGCTCGACAAGGCCGGGCGCAGGTTCAGCGCCACTAGAATCAGGCCGAGCAACAACAACCACGGCCGCCGCAGGATCGGATGACTGTGCTGGACCGCTTCGTCATCGGCTTCGGCGTCGATCAGCAGCTCTTCGAGCTCTGCCGTGCGTTTGGTTTGGGGGGTGCTGCTGTTGGCCTGCTGGCTGGACATGGAGGGATCGGTCTCAAGGTTCATTGATCAACTGCCTCGACAGGGCTTTGGCCCGTTCCGGGTCGCGTTGCTCGACGGCGTCAAGCAGCTCGATATGAAGGTCGAACACTTCTTGGCGTCGGGGGGAGATGTTCAGGGTCTGGCGCAAGTGTGCGCCGACGATGCTGGAGAAATAGCGATACAACTCGCTGAGTGCCGGGTTGTGCGCAGCGTCCACCAGGCGGCGGTGAAACACCAGGTCGCAGGCGATGTAGCTGTCGAGATCGCCGTGGTAGTGACTGCCGCTGACGCCGAGTGCTTCGCGCAACGCCGCCAGGTCTTCATCGGTACGGCGCAATGCCGCGAGGCCAATGGCTTCGACTTCCAGAATGTGCCGAGTCTCTCGGGCCTGCTCGTGGGAACAGCGAGACAACGCCTTCATCGTATCCAGCGGATCGACCACCGCCCGCAGGTAACTGCCGTCGCCCTGACGGATTTCAATCAATCCGGAAAACGCCAACACGCGCATGGCTTCACGCACCGTGTTGCGGCTGATGCCGAGTTCTGCAGACAGCTCGGGCTCGGTGGGCAGGCGCTGGCCGATGGTCCAGATTCCTTGGGTAATGCGCAGACGCAATTGTTCCAGGGCCTGATCGACCAGGGAACGTTTAATCAATGGAGAAATTTCTGACATGGGATTCGCCCTTTCATCCAATCATAGGATGAATTTTCTGACATGTTAGTCAGCTTCGGCCGAGAGGACAACTTTCTCGGCCAGGCGGTCAAAATTAGAGGGGGTTGTGCTCACTGCAGGAGCGAGCTTGCTCGCGATGGACTCAAGAGCGGCGCGGTTATTCAGAAAACATGCTTTATCGTTACCGACCATCGCGAGCAAGCTCGCTCCTACAGTTCACAGGCGAAAAAAAGGCCCTTCACGGAATACCGTGAAGGGCCTTTTTTTAATGCCCGGGTCTCAGGCTTCGGTCTTGGCTGCTGCAGCTTTTTCAGCAGCGGCTTTGATCGTGGCCTGCAACGAACCGTCAGCGGCCATTTCAGTCATGATATCGCTACCGCCGATCAACTCACCACCGACCCACAATTGCGGGAAGGTTGGCCAGTTGGCGTACTTTGGCAGGTTGGCGCGGATTTCCGGGTTCTGCAGGATGTCCACGTACGCAAACTTTTCACCACATGCCATCACGGCCTGCGCGGCTTTCGCGGAAAAGCCACACTGCGGGGCGTTCGGTGAGCCTTTCATGTAAAGCAGAATGGTGTTGTTAGCAATCTGCTCTTTAATCGTTTCGATGATATCCATGGAGCACCTCGGCTGAACTTTCCGACTCAGAGGTCGGCACGGTGGCGCATTGTAACGGAAACCCGAGCGCCATGCTCGGTCTCCCCGACAGACTCGATCAAGCCGCCGCCACAGTCACCGGCACGCCGTTCAACGCCGCATTTCCGGACAACTCATCGAGCTGACACTCGTCAGTCAAGTCGTTGGCGCTGGCGCCTGGCTGGCCACTGGCAATCGCCATCTGCACGCCCGGCCGCGCATGCCCCCAGCCGTGGGGAAGACTGACCACCCCTTTCATCATGTCCAGACTGCCCAGCACTTCAACCTCGATCATTCCGACTCGCGAACTGACCCGTACTCGCTGCCCATCGTTGAGACCCCGGTTGGCCAGGTCATCGGGGTGCATCAGCAATTGATGGCGCGGCTTGCCCTTCACCAGACGGTGGTAATTGTGCATCCACGAGTTATTGCTGCGCACATGGCGGCGGCCAATCAACAACAACTCATCGGCAGCCGGCGCTTGCAACGCCGCAAATCGAATCAGGTCAGCGAGGATCGGTGCAGGCGCCGCCTGAACTCGCTGATTGGCCGTTTTCAGCCGTGGCGCAAGGTTGGATTTCAACGCCCCGAGGTCAACGCCATGGGGGTGATCGAACAACGTTGCCACAGACAACCGGTGTTGCGAGGCATCGCCATACAACCCCATCCGCAGACCTCGGTCGATCATCTGCGCGGGTGGAATAGTCGGTTTCAATTCCTTGCCGGTCTTCGCCGCAAAAGCCTCGGCCAGCCCCACGAAGATTTCCCAGTCATGCAGCGCCCCTTCGGGCTTGGCCAGGATCGCGCGGTTGAACCGGCTGACGTTACGCACCGCAAACATATTGAACGTAGTGTCGTAGTGATCGTTTTCCAGGGCCGAGGTGGACGGCAGGATCAGGTCGGCATACCGCGTGGTTTCATTGATGTACAGGTCGATGCTGACCATGAACTCCAGACCGTCCAGAGCCTGTTCCAGTTGCCGGCCATTGGGCGTGGACAGCACCGGATTGCCCGCCACGGTGATTAATGCGCGAACTTGCCCTTCCCCTTCGGTGAGCATTTCTTCGGCCAGCGCCGACACCGGCAGCTCGCCGCTATATTCAGGACGCCCGGACACCCGGCTTTGCCACAGATTGAAATGCCCACCCGAGGTCGACGCGACCAAATCCACCGCGGGTTCGGTGCACAGCGCACCGCCCACACGATCGAGATTACCGGTGACCAGATTGATCAGCTGTACCACCCAATGACACAAGGTACCGAACGCCTGGGTCGAAACGCCCATGCGCCCGTAGCAGACGGCGGTCGGTGCCGCCGCGAAGTCCCGCGCCAGTTGGCGTATCTGCTCGGCCGGCTCCGCGCACAGCGGGCTCATCGCTTCGGCAGTGAAACGTGCGACCGCCTCACGCACCTCATCCAGACCGTCCACCGGTAAATGACTGTCGCGGGTCAGGTCTTCAGCGAACAGGGTATTGAGCAGCCCGAACAACAATGCCGCATCGCCCCCCGGGCGCACGAACAGATGCTGATCGGCAATCGCCGCCGTTTCGCTGCGGCGCGGATCGACCACTACCACTTTGCCGCCCCGGGACTGAATGGCCTTCAGGCGTTTTTCCACATCCGGCACGGTCATGATGCTGCCGTTGGAGGCCAGTGGGTTGCCGCCCAGAATCAGCATGAAGTCGGTGTGATCAATGTCTGGTATCGGCAACAGTAAACCGTGGCCGTACATCAAATGGCTGGTCAGATGATGTGGTAGTTGGTCGACCGACGTTGCGGAAAACCGGTTGCGGGTTTTCAGCAGGCCGAGAAAGTAATTGCTGTGGGTCATCAGCCCGTAATTATGCACGCTGGGGTTGCCTTGATAGACCGCCACCGCGTTGTGCCCATGCCGTTCCTGAATGGCCGCCAGACGTTCGGCGACAAGGTTGAATGCGTCTTCCCACTCGATGGGTTGCCATTCGCTGCCGACCCGCCGCATCGGTTGGTGCAGGCGATCCGGATCATTCTGAATGTCTTGCAGGGCAACAGCCTTGGGGCAGATGTGCCCGCGGCTGAAGGTATCCTGAGAGTCACCCTTGATCGACGTGATCTGTACGCCGCCGTCGACCTCGGTGGTTTCAATGGTCAGGCCGCAGATGGCTTCACACAGGTGGCAGGCACGGTGATGGAGAGTCTTGGTCATGGCCATCTCAGTCTTGTTCTGGGCGGGCGATGTCGGCCGCGGAAACAAAACTATGGCGCGAGCCCCACCGCTGCGCCAGCGACGTTCATCTTGTGAATCGGCTGCCATCAGGCCAGCCGATGGCTGTCAGGGATCGGTTCGATGCAACCGGCGCGGCGCCTGCGCCCGGATCTCCTGGAGGGCTTCGATCTGCTCGTGGGCGACGTGCACACCGGTGAGTTCGCCGATCAGTCGCCAGTGTTCGTCGAGCCCGGTACTGATGGTTGCCATGCGGTCGATCATGCGTCGGCCGGCGGCTTTGGTGACCTCATCGTTACTGCGCAACAGCTCGAAAGACATCGAGGTCATGGACGCAGTGAGGTGGGTCAGTGAACGGGCCGTGAGGCCAAGTAACGTCAACAATTGCTGTTCTTTCGATTCCATTCCAAAGGCATCCTGTGTCGCTCGTGACTTAGTTATAACCCAGCACTTTGCTTTAGCAAATGTTTCAGAGCTGACATCTTTGCGCAAAAACCTCGAATCCCGGGTCAGAAACCGACCGTTGCTATGCTGTACGCGCCCCGTTTGATTGCAAAGCCTTGCGAGCCCAGTGTACAAATGACTGGCTGCTGTCAGGAAACAGGCTTCAAAAGCGCTGCCGCGGTCACCCCGTAGCCTCTCTGAAATCCCCTAAAAACCGTAGCCCTATTGGTAATACGCGACATTTAATTATAAGATCGCGCCTTCCCCTATTTCGTCGCCCCGTGCGGCTTACGCCGCAGGTCTCGCCCGTTGTTCCGTTAAACAAGGCTTTGAGCATCTGCGGTTTGTAGCAAAAAGGTAGTCAATGATGAGCGCAAGGCACTTTCTCTCCCTGATGGATTGCACGCCCGAAGAGCTGGTCAGCGTGATCCGTCGAGGCGTTGAGCTCAAAGACCTGCGTAACCGCGGCGTACTGTTCGAGCCTCTGAAAAACCGCGTGCTCGGGATGATTTTCGAGAAGTCCTCGACTCGCACCCGTATTTCGTTCGAAGCCGGCATGATCCAGCTCGGCGGCCAGGCCATATTCCTGTCACCACGCGACACTCAACTGGGCCGTGGCGAGCCGATCGGCGATTGCGCAATCGTGATGTCGAGCATGCTCGATGCCGTGATGATCCGTACCTTTGCCCACAGCACCCTGACCGAATTCGCCGCCAACTCCCGCGTGCCCGTGATCAATGGCCTGTCCGATGACTTGCACCCGTGCCAGTTGCTGGCCGACATGCAGACATTCCTCGAACACCGCGGCTCGATTCAAGGCAAAACCGTGGCCTGGATCGGTGACGGCAACAACATGTGCAACAGCTATATAGAAGCGGCGATCCAGTTCGACTTCCAGTTGCGCATTGCCTGCCCGGAAGGTTACGAGCCTAACCCGGAGTTCGTGGCCAAGGCCGGCGATCGGGTGACCATCGTTCGCGATCCTGAAGATGCGGTTCGCGGCGCCCACCTGGTGAGCACCGACGTCTGGACCTCGATGGGCCAGGAAGAGGAAACCGCCAAGCGCCTGAAGCTGTTCGCACCGTATCAAGTCAACCGTGCGCTGCTGGATCTGGCCGCAGACGATGTGTTGTTCATGCATTGCCTGCCGGCCCACCGTGGCGAAGAGATCAGCGTCGACCTGCTTGACGACAAGCGCTCGGTCGCCTGGGATCAAGCCGAAAACCGGCTTCACGCACAAAAGGCCCTGCTCGAGTTTCTGGTCGAACCGGCATACCACCACGCATGAGCCAGTCTTTACTGCTGAATCTGCGCAACCTCGCCTGCGGTTACCAGGACCAACGGGTCGTGCAGAACCTCAACCTGCATTTGAATGCGGGTGATATTGGTTGCCTGTTGGGCTCTTCGGGCTGCGGCAAGACCACCACCCTGCGGGCCATCGCCGGGTTTGAACCGGTGCACGAAGGTGAGATCACCTTGGCTGGCGAGACAATCTCCAGCGCCGGTTTTACCCTCGCGCCGGAGAAGCGCCGGATCGGCATGGTGTTCCAGGACTACGCGCTGTTTCCACATTTGAGCGTCGCCGAAAACATCGCCTTCGGGATCCGCAAGCATCCGCAAAAGGAGCGTGTCACCGACGAACTGCTCGAACTGGTCAACCTGAAAAACCTCGGCAAGCGCTTTGCGCATGAACTGTCCGGTGGTCAGCAACAACGGGTTGCACTGGCCCGCGCCCTGGCGCCGGAACCGCAATTATTGTTGCTCGACGAACCCTTCTCCAACCTCGACGGCGAGCTGCGACGCAAGCTCAGCCATGAGGTGCGCGACATTCTCAAGGCCCGCGGCACCAGTGCGATTCTGGTGACCCACGACCAGGAAGAAGCCTTTGCGGTCAGCGACCATGTTGGCGTTTTCAAGGAAGGTCGCCTGGAACAATGGGATACGCCTTACAACCTGTATCACGAACCGCTGACGCCGTTTGTGGCCAGCTTTATTGGCCAGGGTTACTTCATTCGCGGCCAGCTGAACACCCCGGAGTCGGTACAGACCGAGCTCGGTGAATTGCGCGGCAATCGTGCTTACACCTGGCCGATCGGTGGCGCCGTGGACGTGTTGCTGCGACCGGACGATATCGTTTACGCACCGGACAGCGGGCTGAAAGCGCGGATTGTCGGCAAGAGCTTCCAGGGGGCGTCTACCTTGTATCGCTTGCAGCTACCGACGGGCGCACAGCTTGAGTCGATATTCCCAAGTCATGCTGATCATCAGGTGGGTTCGGTAGTCGGCATTCGTGTCGCGGCTGAACACCTGGTGTTGTTCCAGGCGTCCGGTAGCACGGCGGCGCAGATTCCGATTGTAGAGTCAGGTGTCCGTCGCCACATCACCGCAAGCTGATACACACAAACAAAATGTGGGAGCGAGCCTGCTCGCGATGGTGTGTCAGCCGAAACTGATGTCGCTGACACACCATCGCGAGCAGGCTCGCTCCCACATTGGATTGGGGTCAACCCAGCATCAGTGTTCCACTCGCGACCAGTGTCGCAGCCCCGCCAATTTTCACCCGATCACCTTCCAGTCGGCAGAACAATTCCCCGCCCCGCGCCGAACACTGATACGCCGTCAAACTCGACTTGCCCAAACGTTTCGACCAGTACGGGATCAGGCTGCAATGGGTGGACCCGGTCACCGGGTCTTCGTTGATGCCAATCGCCGGGGCAAAGTAACGAGAAACAAAATCGTGCTTGCTGCCCCGCGCGGTCACGATGGCGCCCGGCCACGGCAGTTTCGCCAGGGCAATCATGTCCGGCTGACAGTCGAGCACAGCTTGCTCGGACTCCAGCACCACGAACAATTCATTCGAGCCCAGCACATCGACCGCTTTAACACCCAGCGCGCACTCGACATCCAGGGTCACGCCCACTTCCGATGGCTCTATTGCCGGAAAATCCAGCCACAAGCGATTGCCCTCTCGACTCACGCTTAATGGGCCGGACTTGCAGACAAAATCCAGCCGTTCGACGGGCTCTTTGTAGATTTCGAATAGCACGCAGGCACTGGCCAGCGTCGCATGACCACACAACGGGACTTCGGTAGCCGGTGTAAACCAGCGGATATGCCAACCCTGCCCTTCGCGCACCACGAAGGCGGTTTCGGCGAGATTGTGTTCGGCGGCAATCTTCTGCATCAACTCATCGCTGAGCCAGGCTTCAAGCCGATACACCATCGCCGGGTTGCCACTGAACGGGCGATCACTGAACGCATCGACCTGATGAAATTCAAGCTGCATAACCTTCTCCTTAAGTCCGGTTACCGAGCATGAAGGCGCGATCAATCACGCACCAGTGACAGAGCAGGCAAATTTTCGCCATACACCGCCGGCCTGTTTTCGCTCGTCAGGCGCGACCGATGTCGGCAAATTTCGCCTGGGTGTGTTCAGCCAGCACGGCCGGTGCCAACTCCACTTCCAGCCCGCGACGACCGGCACTGACAAAAATACTGGCAAAGGGTTGGGCAGAACTGTCGATGAATGTGCGCAAGCGCTTCTTCTGCCCCAGCGGACTGATCCCGCCTAACAGGTAACCGGTTGATCGCTGAGCTGCGGCGGGGTCGGCCATTTCGACCTTTTTCACACCAGCAGCATGAGCCAGAGCCTTCAAGTCCAGACTTCCGACGACCGGTACCACCGCTACCAGCAATTCACCTTTCTCACTGGCGGCCAGCAAGGTCTTGAACACTTGCGCCGGGGCCAATCCCAGTTTTTCCGCGGCTTCCAATCCATAGGACGCTGCCTTGGGATCATGTTCGTAACTGTGCACTCGATGTTCGGCACGAACTTTTTTCAACAAATCCAATGCGGGGGTCATGACAGCTCCAGACTTGGCGGCAGTAGAAAAAATCCTGCGCTGGATTCTAGGTCATTGATCGATAAAAGGCTCTATTGCGGCGTTATTTCAGAGGCTTGACGAGACTTTCTGCCGCTCGTCCATGCCCAGCATGTCTGGTGAGTGAAGCGATCATCCATGTGGCTAATAGTTAAAATGTGACTGATGGTTCACTTTCGACCTTTGACATCAGCGTTTCTTGTCTATATTTTTTCGAATCTGAATACTTCACGAAACACCTTACTGCAGCACCCGGCAGCAAACCGAGGTCAGATGGGGATCCAGACTCGGTAAAAATTACGCTTTGTCCTCGGAGGACAAGCGCCAAACAACAAAAAAAATCGAGGTTTCAATGACAAACGCCTTACAACAACCCTCGCTCTCGAGCCAATGCATGGCCGAGTTCCTGGGTACTGCGCTGCTTATATTTTTTGGTACCGGTTGCGTTGCCGCGCTCAAGGTAGCGGGTGCCAGCTTCGGCTTGTGGGAAATCAGCATCATCTGGGGCGTTGGTGTAAGCATGGCGATCTACCTGACCGCCGGGGTTTCCGGGGCTCACCTCAATCCTGCCGTCAGCATCGCCCTGAGCATTTTTACTGACTTCGAAAAACGCAAACTGCCGTTCTATATTCTTGCCCAAGTGGCGGGGGCCTTTTGCGGGGCCTTGTTGGTTTACACGCTATACAGCAATTTATTCTTCGATTTCGAACAAACTCACCATATGGTCCGTGGCACCCAGGTCAGCCTCGAATTAGCCTCGGTGTTCTCCACCTTCCCGAACCCGGCCCTGTCCACGGCCCAGGCCTTCCTGGTTGAAGTGATCATTACCGCCATCCTGATGGGCGTGATCATGTCCCTGACCGACGACAATAATGGTCTGCCAAAAGGCCCGATTGCCCCCCTGCTGATCGGTCTGTTGATTGCGGTGATTGGCAGTTCGATGGGCCCGCTGACCGGTTTCGCGATGAATCCGGCGCGTGACTTCGGCCCCAAACTAATGACTTTCTTCGCCGGCTGGGGTGGAATTTCCTTCACGGGCGGGCGTGATATCCCGTATTTCCTGATTCCGATCTTTGCACCGATTGTCGGTGCCTGCCTCGGTGCCGCGGCTTATCGCGGGCTGATTGCCCGCCATCTGCCCATTGCCATAGCTGCTACAGACGCAACACCCGCCATTGACGGCAAACCAAGAACTTCTTGATACCGTAGGCGCGTTGTCCTGCCCATTTGATCGCGCGCCGACCTCACTCCCTTATTTCGTCCAAGGCAATCGACATGACCGACACTCAGAATAAGAACTACATCATTGCCCTCGATCAGGGTACGACCAGCTCCCGCGCGATCATTTTCGATCGTGACGCGAACGTGGTCTGCACCGCCCAGCGTGAATTCGCCCAGCACTACCCGCAAGCCGGTTGGGTTGAACATGACCCGATGGAAATCTTTGCCACCCAAAGCGCCGTGATGGTCGAGGCCCTGGCTCAAGCCGGCCTGCATCACGACCAGGTCGCAGCCATCGGTATCACCAACCAGCGCGAAACCACCGTGGTCTGGGACAAGACCACTGGCCGCCCGATCTACAACGCGATTGTGTGGCAGTGCCGCCGAAGCACCGAGATCTGCCAGCAACTCAAGCGTGATGGTCACGAGCAATACATCAGCGACACCACGGGCCTGGTCACCGACCCGTACTTCTCCGGCACCAAGCTCAAGTGGATACTCGACAACGTCGAAGGCAGCCGCGAGCGTGCGCGCAACGGCGAACTGCTGTTCGGCACCGTCGACAGCTGGCTGATCTGGAAATTTACCGGTGGCAAGGTGCACGTCACCGACTACACCAACGCCTCGCGCACCATGCTTTTCAACATCCACACACTCGAGTGGGACGCGAAAATGCTGCAGGTGCTGGATATCCCACGCGAAATGCTCCCCGAGGTTAAATCCTCGTCCGAAATCTACGGCCACACCAAAAGCGGCATTGCCATCGGCGGTATCGCCGGCGACCAGCAGGCGGCCCTGTTCGGCCAGATGTGTGTCGAGCCAGGCCAGGCGAAAAACACCTACGGCACCGGCTGCTTCCTGTTGATGAACACCGGCGACAAAGCCGTGAAGTCCAAGCACGGCATGCTCACCACCATCGCCTGCGGCCCGCGTGGCGAAGTGGCCTACGCGCTGGAAGGCGCTGTATTCAATGGCGGCTCCACGGTTCAGTGGCTGCGTGACGAACTGAAAATCATCAACGACGCCCACGACACCGAATACTTCGCCAACAAGGTCAAGGACAGCAACGGCGTGTACCTGGTCCCGGCCTTCACCGGCCTGGGCGCTCCGTACTGGGACCCGTATGCCCGTGGCGCGCTGTTCGGCCTGACCCGCGGCGTACGCGTGGATCACATCATTCGGGCAGCGCTTGAATCGATTGCCTACCAGACCCGCGACGTACTCGACGCCATGCAACAGGACTCCGGCGAACGCCTCAAGTCCCTGCGCGTGGACGGCGGCGCGGTGGCCAACAATTTCCTGATGCAGTTCCAGGCCGACATCCTTGGCACTCAGGTCGAGCGTCCGAAAATGCGCGAAACCACGGCGCTGGGTGCGGCGTACCTGGCAGGCCTGGCGTGCGGTTTCTGGGGCAGCCTGGATGAGTTGCGCGGCAAGGCGGTCATTGAGCGCGAATTCGAACCGAACCTGGACGAAACCGCGAAGGAAAAACTCTACGCCGGCTGGAAAAAAGCCGTCAGCCGCACCCGTGACTGGGAGCCGCATGAAGGCGCTGAATAAACCAGCCTGAGTACTCGTATCTGTATGTAACTGGTAGGGAGCAGATTCCTGCGGCATCATGGGCAAATTTTGCACGGCAGCCCAAAGGAAGCCCCATGAATCTGCCTCCCCGTCAGCAGCAAATCCTCGAGCTGGTCCGCGAACGCGGCTATGTCAGCATTGAGGAAATGGCTCAGCTGTTCGTCGTTACACCGCAAACCATCCGCCGCGATATCAATCAACTGGCGGAAGCCAATTTATTGCGTCGCTACCATGGCGGCGCAGCCTACGACTCCAGCGTCGAAAACACTGCCTATGCCATGCGCGCCGATCAGATGCGCGACGAAAAACAGCGTATCGGCGAAGCCATTGCGGCACAGATTCCCGATCACGCCTCGCTGTTCATCAACATCGGTACCACGACCGAATCGATTGCCCGGGCGCTGCTCAACCATAGCTACCTGAAGATCATCACCAACAACCTGCATGTGGCCTCAATGCTCAGTGCCAAGGACGACTTCGACGTGCTGCTGACCGGGGGCAATGTGCGGCGTGATGGCGGCGTGGTCGGTCAGGCCAGCGTCGACTTCATTAATCAGTTCAAGGTCGACTTCGCGCTGGTCGGCATCAGCGGCATCGATGAAGACGGGAGCCTGCTGGACTTCGATTATCAGGAAGTTCGGGTGTCGCAGGCGATCATCGCCAACGCGCGACAGGTGATTCTGGCGGCGGACTCCAGCAAATTCGGGCGCAACGCCATGATTCGTTTGGGGCCGATCAGCCTGATCGATTGCCTGGTGACGGATCAGCAGCCGGTGCCGGCGCTGGCGCAGTTGTTGAGTCAGCACAAGATTCGGCTCGAGGTCGTTTAACCCTAGAGATTCGTAGCTCTCACCGACGCCATCGCGAGCAAGCTCGCTCCCACAGGTTCTGCGCAATCCTTGCTCGCGATGGCGATCGCTCATGCACCGCCCTCTTTCGCGCCCTTGCGCGCATCTGAATGTTCGAATTTTTTCCTTTAACCACCCTTCGATCAGTTTTTTCAATCGAAGTTGACTGGCTGTGCGCGTCTTTATGGGCTACCATTTTCGCAAATGAACATTAATGTTCGAAATCCAATACAGAAAATCAAAAAAGCCCGAGGCCAGCCGATGCCCACTTCTACCTTGCCTACGCCCCCTCTCGCTGAGGTTTACGACATCGCCGTCATCGGTGGCGGGATCAATGGCGTAGGGATCGCAGCGGATGCCGCCGGTCGCGGCCTCTCGGTGTTCCTTTGCGAAAAGGATGACCTGGCCAGTCACACCTCGTCGGCCAGCAGCAAGCTGATCCACGGCGGCCTGCGCTACCTCGAACACTACGAATTCCGCCTCGTGCGAGAAGCACTCGCCGAGCGTGAAGTGTTGCTGGCCAAGGCCCCGCACATCGTCAAGCAAATGCGCTTCGTGCTGCCGCACCGTCCGCACCTGCGTCCAGCGTGGATGATCCGCGCCGGCCTGTTCCTGTATGACCACCTTGGCAAGCGAGAAAAACTCGAAGGCTCGAAAAGCCTGAAGTTCGGTCCGGACAGCCCACTGAAAAGCGAAATCACCAAAGGCTTCGAATACTCCGATTGCTGGGTCGACGATGCGCGTCTAGTGGTGCTGAACGCCATGGCCGCCCGCGAGAAAGGCGCCCACGTTCACACCCAGACCCGTTGTGTCAGCGCCCGTCGTACCAAAGGCTTGTGGCACCTGCACCTGGAACGCGCCGATGGCAGCCTGTTTTCGATCCGCGCCAAAGCATTGGTGAATGCCGCCGGCCCTTGGGTCGCCAAGTTCATTCGTGATGACCTGAAAATGGAATCGCCCTACGGCATTCGCCTGATTCAGGGCAGCCACCTGATCGTGCCGAAACTGTATGAAGGCGAACACGCGCACATTCTGCAAAACGAAGATCAGCGCATTGTGTTCACCATCCCGTACCTGAACCACTTCACCCTGATCGGCACCACCGACCGCGAATACACCGGCGACCCGGCTGCAGTTGCGATCACCGAAGGTGAGACCGACTACCTGCTGAAGGTCGTCAATGCCCACTTCAAAAAGCAGATCAGTCGCGACGATATCCTGCACAGCTATTCCGGCGTTCGGCCGCTGTGCAACGACGAATCCGACAACCCATCGGCCGTCACCCGCGACTACACCCTGGCGCTGTCGGGCACTGGCGAAGAAGCGCCGCTGCTGTCGGTGTTCGGTGGCAAGCTGACGACTTACCGCAAATTAGCCGAGTCGGCCCTGGCGCAACTGGTGCCGTACTTCAAGCACATCCAGCCAAGCTGGACGGCCAGCGCTACCCTGCCGGGCGGCGAAGACATGACCACTCCGCAGGCGCTGAGCTCGTTGATCCGCGACCGATACGACTGGGTGCCGACGGAAATTTCGCGGCGCTGGGCCACCACGTATGGCAGCCGCACCTGGCGCATGCTTGAAGGCGTGCAAAACCTGAGCGACCTGGGCGAACACATCGGCGGCGGACTTTACACCCGCGAAGTCGACTACCTGTGCAGTGAAGAGTGGGCGACCACGGCGCGCGACATTCTGTGGCGCCGCACCAAGCTCGGCTTGTTCACCACCCCGGCGGAACAGCAGAAATTGGCGGATTACCTGGGCAAGCTGAAGCACAATCGCGGCAAGATCGAAGCAGCCTGATCGGAAATCCGCTTAAAGAAAAGCCCCTGAATCTCACGATTCAGGGGCTTTTTGCGTTCCGCCAGACACCACCAATCCCCTGTGGGAGCGAGCCTGCTCGCGATGGTGTGTCAGCTGCATTGATGTCGACTGACACACCATCGCGAGCAGGCTCGCTCCCACAAGGGGATAGGGGGTGAGCCACAGCTTGCATTCGGTTTTCCGAACGCGACCTGTCAGTCGATTCGGTTAACCGGATTATTGAAGGTAAAAAATCGCCTTAAAAATATTTAATATCCTTATAAATCAATAGCTTGACCTATGTCGCCTGGCCTGGCACGAGTCATGCTCTACACTCTTGACGAATACCTGCCGTCCGGCCCTTTCAGGGACCCGCCAGGCATTTGCAGCACAAAAGGGCCGATGAACTGGCTCCATAAAAAAAACAATGTCGAGGAAAATTTGATGCGCATCGTTCCCCACATCCTGGGCGCAGCCATTGCTGCAGCTCTGATCACCACGCCAGTTTTCGCCGCCGAACTCACCGGCACTCTGAAAAAGATCAAAGAGTCCGGCGTTATCACCCTCGGGCATCGTGACGCCTCTATTCCGTTTTCCTATATCGCGGACGCGTCCGGCAAACCGGTTGGCTACTCCCACGATATCCAGTTGAAAATCGTCGAAGCCATCAAAAAAGACCTGGACCTGCCGAACCTCCAGGTCAAATACAACCTGGTCACTTCACAAACCCGTATCCCGCTGGTGCAGAACGGTACCGTGGACATCGAGTGCGGCTCCACCACCAACAACGTCGAACGTCAGCAGCAAGTTGACTTCTCCGTTGGCATCTTCGAAATCGGCACCCGCCTGCTGTCCAAGAAAGGTTCCGCGTACAAGGATTTCGACGACCTCAAAGGCAAGAACGTCGTGACCACCGCGGGCACCACGTCCGAGCGCATCCTCAAGTCGATGAACGCCGACAAGCAAATGGGCATGAACGTCATCTCCGCCAAAGACCACGGCGAATCCTTCCAGATGCTGGAATCGGGTCGTGCCGTTGCCTTCATGATGGACGACGCCTTGCTGGCCGGTGAAGCGGCCAAGGCCAAGAAGGCCGATGACTGGGCTGTTACCGGCACTCCACAGTCCTACGAAATCTACGGCTGCATGGTCCGCAAGGGTGACGAGCCGTTCAAGAAGGCTGTAGACGACGCCATCGTGGCGACCTACAAGTCGGGCGAGATCAACAAGATCTACGAAAAATGGTTCATGCAGCCAATTCCGCCAAAAGGCCTGAACCTGAACTTCCCGATGAGCGATGAGCTCAAGAAATTGATCGCCAATCCGACCGATAAAGCGGCTGACGACAAGAAATCCTGATTTCTGACTAACCTTATCTCCTGACAGGGCCACGGCCCTTTCAGGAGGTTGTCACTCCCTGCTGGCATATTTGG
This sequence comes from Pseudomonas sp. ASL7, assembly GCF_056680375.1. Lineage (NCBI taxonomy): Bacteria > Pseudomonadati > Pseudomonadota > Gammaproteobacteria > Pseudomonadales > Pseudomonadaceae > Pseudomonas > Pseudomonas sp. ASL7. Next base: position 3,602,319 of record NZ_CM155279.1, read on the forward strand.
AAACACTCGAACCGGTGGCCGTCGAGCCGTACGTGTGTGCCTGATCGTCATGATCAGGCGGGAAAGGAACTCCCCAGGCGGGCATTTGTACATCGATCGATCTGAGGGGAGACCCTAATGAATTACAACTGGGACTGGGGCGTGTTCTTCAGGTCCACCGGCATTGGCAGCGAGACGTATCTCGACTGGTACATCACCGGATTGGGCTGGACCATCGCTATCGCCGTCGTGGCATGGATCATCGCCCTGCTGCTGGGCTCGATTCTGGGCGTCATGCGCACCGTGCCGAACCGCATCGTATCGGGCATCGCGACCTGCTACGTCGAACTCTTCCGTAACGTGCCGCTGCTGGTTCAGCTGTTCATCTGGTACTTCCTGGTGCCCGACCTGCTGCCGCAAAACCTTCAGGACTGGTACAAACAGGACCTGAACCCGACCACCTCGGCTTATCTCAGCGTGGTCGTTTGCCTGGGTCTGTTTACGGCCGCCCGCGTTTGCGAACAAGTACGCACCGGCATCCAGGCGCTACCTCGTGGCCAGGAAGCCGCCGCTCGCGCCATGGGCTTCAAGCTGCCGCAAATCTACTGGAACGTGCTGCTGCCCCAGGCCTACCGGATCATCATTCCGCCGCTGACCTCGGAATTCCTGAACGTGTTCAAGAACTCCTCCGTCGCTTCGCTGATCGGTCTGATGGAGCTGCTCGCGCAAACCAAACAGACCGCCGAGTTCTCCGCCAACCTGTTCGAAGCCTTTACCTTGGCGACGCTGATTTACTTCACCCTGAATATGAGCCTGATGCTGCTGATGCGCGCGGTCGAGAAGAAAGTCGCTGTACCGGGCCTGATCTCCGTAGGGGGTAAATGATGGAATTCGACTTCTCGGGCATCATCCCGTCCCTGCCGGGTATGTGGAACGGCATGGTCATGACCCTCAAACTGATGGCCATGGGCATCGTCGGCGGGATCATCCTCGGCACGATCCTGGCCCTGATGCGCCTGTCCCACAACAAGCTGCTGTCGAACCTTGCCGGCGCCTACGTTAACTACTTCCGCTCGATCCCGCTGCTGCTGGTCATCACCTGGTTTTACCTGGCGGTGCCGTTTGTGCTGCGCTGGATCACCGGCGAAGACACCCCGATCGGCGCGTTCACCTCGTGCATCGTGGCCTTCATGATGTTCGAAGCCGCGTATTTCTGCGAAATCGTCCGCGCCGGCGTGCAGTCAATTCCCAAAGGCCAGATGGGCGCAGCACAAGCCTTGGGCATGACGTATGGCCAGATGATGCGGTTGATCATCCTGCCGCAAGCGTTCCGCAAGATGACCCCACTGTTGCTGCAACAAAGCATCATTTTGTTCCAGGACACCTCGCTGGTATACGCGGTCGGCCTGGTTGACTTCCTCAATGCCTCGCGTGCCAGTGGCGACATCATCGGCCGCTCCAATGAGTTCCTGATCATCGCAGGGCTCACGTACTTCATCATCAGCTTTGCCGCCTCGCAGCTGGTCAAGCGTCTGCAAAAAAGGTTTGCCGTATGATCTCTATCAAGAACGTCAACAAGTGGTATGGGGACTTCCAGGTACTGACTGATTGCAGCACCGAGGTCAAAAAAGGCGAAGTGATCGTGGTGTGCGGGCCGTCGGGGTCCGGTAAGTCCACGCTGATCAAATGCGTCAACGCCCTGGAACCGTTCCAGAAAGGCGACGTGGTGGTCGATGGCACGTCCATCGCCGACCCGAAGACCGACCTGCCGAAACTGCGCTCGCGCGTTGGCATGGTGTTCCAGCATTTCGAACTGTTCCCGCACCTGACCATCACCGAAAACCTGACCATTGCGCAGATCAAGGTGTTGGGGCGCAGCAAGGAAGAAGCGACCAAGAAAGGCCTGCAACTGCTTGAGCGCGTCGGCCTCTCTGCCCACGCCCACAAGCACCCGGGCCAGCTCTCCGGTGGTCAGCAGCAGCGTGTGGCCATTGCCCGCGCGCTGGCGATGGACCCGATCGTCATGCTGTTCGACGAACCGACCTCGGCGCTCGACCCGGAAATGGTCAACGAAGTGCTCGACGTGATGGTGCAACTGGCCCACGAAGGCATGACCATGATGTGCGTGACCCACGAAATGGGCTTCGCCCGTAAAGTGGCGGATCGGGTGATTTTCATGGACCAGGGCAAGATCATCGAAGACTGCCAGAAAGAAGAGTTCTTCGGCGACATCAACGCCCGCTCCGAACGTGCGCAGCATTTCCTTGAGAAGATTCTGCAGCACTAAGAAAGACACCGCTCCCCCCATGTAGGAGCGAGCTTGCTCGCGATGGAGTGTCAGTCGACATTAACGTAGCTGATACACCATCGCGAGCAAGCTCGTTCCTACAAAGGGGCAGGCGGCGATTCACAAGTAAGTGTTGTGGTTGACCCAAGGCATCTGTGATGAAATGCGACCCCACTCTCTATCGCGCCGCGCCGCCATCACTCGCCGTGAAACCCCGTCTGATTCGCCATTTGTTCCTGCCGCCGCTGATCATCGCCCTGATGATCGGACTGGGTTACATCGGCTTCTGGGCCAGTGAGCATTACGGGATCCGCAGCCTCAGCGAAAATGGCAAGCGTCAGCTGGAACTGCATGCCCGCGCCGTCGAGAGCGAGATCAGCAAGTACACCTACCTGCCCAGCCTGCTGGAACTCGAATCCAGCGTTCCGACGCTGTTGGCCGACCCGACGCCGGAACACCGGCAAACGGTCAATGAATACCTTGAAGGCCTGAATCGGCGCAGCCGCAGCCGGGCCATCTATGTGATGGACACCACCGGTCGCGTCATGGCCACCAGTAACTGGCGCGATGCTGATAGCTATCTGGGTGAAGACCTGTCCTTTCGCGCTTATTTCCAGAGCGCCGTGCGCGGTCAGCCGGGGCGCTTCTACGGCATTGGCAGCACCAATGGCGAACCGGGTTACTACCTGGCCCACGGCCTGGAAGAACACGGCAAGATCATCGGCGTCGCCGTGGTCAAAGTCCGCCTCGAAGCCATGGAGGAACGCTGGCAGCGAGCGCGCCTGGAAGCCTTTGTCAGCGACGAGAACGGCATCATCATTCTCTCCAGCGACCCGGCGCGACGGCTCAAATCAGTTGTGCCGTTGAGCGACGAGACCAAGGAAAAACTCGCCCGCAGCCTTCAGTACTACTGGTTCCCACTGAACGAACTGCAACCGCTGGCCCGGGAAAAACTGGCCGAAGGTGAAGAAAAACTCACGTTTCCGGCCAACAGCGAAGTCGAGTCCGATGACGAGGACATCAGCTACCTCTCGCAAACTCGCCCGCTGAGTGACACGCCGTGGAATTTCACCCTGCTCACGCCCTTGCAGGATTTGCGGCGTGAAGCGATCAATCAGGGGATTCTGGTGGCGGTGGCATTTGCCCTGTTGGCGTTCCTGCTGATCGCCTGGAACGAGCGGCGCAAGGTCATCGCCACCCGCCTCGCCGCCCGGGAAGCCTTGCAGGCGGCCAACAATCAATTGGAGCGTCGGATTACCGAACGCACCACCGACCTGCGCGCCAGCAATGAACGGCTCAAGGGCCAGATCCGCGAACGTCGTCAGGCCGAAGAAACGTTGCGCCGGGCCCAGGATGAACTGGTGCAGGCCGGTAAACTCGCCGCTATCGGCCAGATGTCCACCAGCATCGCCCACGAGCTGAACCAGCCGTTGGCCGCATTGCGGACCTTGTCCGGTAACACCATTCGTTTTATGGAGCGCGGTCAATTGGACGTGGCCACCACCAACCTCAAGACCATCAACGAATTGATCGACCGCATGGGCCGGATCACCGCCAGTCTGCGATCGTTCGCCCGTCGTGGCGATGACAAAGGTCAGGCCGGCCTCGGTAAAGCGGTGGACGCCGCGTTGCAACTGCTCGGCGGTCGCGTGGAAAGTGTCCATCTGCAACTGCATCGTGACTTTGCGGATGTGCAGTTGCAGATCGACCAGACCCGTCTGGAGCAGATCCTGGTCAATTTGATCGGCAACGCCCTCGACGCCATGCAGGCGCAACCGCTGCCGGTGTTGTGGCTCGAAGGCGAAGCGCTCGACGGCAAGTATCGCCTGCGCGTGCGCGATAACGGCCACGGCATCGACGCCGAAGCGCGCAAACATTTGTTCGAACCGTTCTTTACCACTAAACCCGGCGAGCAGGGCCTGGGCCTCGGCCTGACCCTGTCGGCCAGTCTGGCGGCTGCCACTGGCGGACATTTGGGTGTCGAACACCCCGCCAGCGGTGGTACCACCTTCGTCCTCAGTTTACCGTTGGTAAGCCCCACTCCCGCCGAGCCAATATGAACAACGACCTTAGTGTGCTGATTGTCGAAGACGATCCCCATGTGCTGCTCGGCTGCCAACAGGCGCTGACCCTGGAAGACATTCCCAGCGTGGGTGTCGGCAGCGCCGAAGAAGCGCTGGAACGGGTGGGTGACAACTTCGCGGGGATCGTGATCAGCGACATTCGCCTGCCCGGCATCGACGGGCTGGAACTGCTGACCCGGCTCAAGGCCCGCGACCGCAGCCTGCCGGTGGTGCTGATTACCGGCCACGGCGACATCTCCATGGCCGTCGGCGCGATGCAAAAAGGCGCCTACGACTTCATGGAAAAACCGTTCTCTCCAGAACGGCTGGTGGAGGTGGCCCGCCGTGCACTGGAGCAGCGCAGCCTGGCTCGGGAAGTCTCGTCCTTGCGTCGGCAACTGGCGGAACGGGACTCCCTTGAAGGCCGGATCATCGGCCGCTCGCCGGCCATGCAGAACCTGCGGGAACTGATCGCCAACGTGGCCGACACCTCGGCCAACGTGCTGATCGAAGGCGAAACCGGCACCGGTAAAGAACTGGTAGCGCGCTGCCTGCACGACTTCAGTCGCCGGCACAGCAAACAGTTCGTGGCCCTGAACTGCGGGGGGCTGCCGGAGAACCTGTTCGAAAGCGAAATCTTCGGCCATGAAGCCAACGCCTTCACCGGCGCCGGCAAACGGCGGATCGGCAAGATTGAACACGCCGACGGCGGCACACTGTTCCTCGACGAAGTGGAAAGCATGCCGCTGCCCTTGCAGATCAAACTGCTGCGGGTGTTGCAGGAACGCACCCTCGAACGACTCGGTTCGAACCAGAGCGTGGCTGTGGATTGCCGAGTGATCGCCGCAACGAAGTCCGATCTGGCCGAGTCAAGCAAGGCGGGGGAATTTCGCAGCGACCTGTATTACCGCCTCAACGTGGTGACCCTCGAACTGCCCCCTCTGCGCGAACGACGTGAAGACATCCTGCAACTGTTCGAACATTTCCTGCAGCAATCATCCCTGCGCTTTGACCGCGCAGTGCCGGAACTGGACAACCAGACCCTGTCGAACCTGATGAGCCACGACTGGCCGGGTAACGTGCGTGAGCTGCGCAACGTGGCCGAGCGCTTTGCTCTCGGTCTGCCCGCCTTCAAAAAATCCGGTGCCAGTGGCAGCAACCAGGGCCTGGCCTTTGCCGAAGCGGTTGAAGCCTTCGAACGCAACCTGCTCAGCGATGCCTTGCAACGCAGTGGCGGCAACCTGACCCAGGCCAGCCTCGAACTGGGCATGGCCAAGACCACATTGTTCGACAAAGTGAAGAAGTACGGATTGAGCCACTGATGGACCTGATTATCAAAGCGATGTTGGGCGCGGCCGTGGTACTGATCCTCGCCGCCCTGGCCAAGACTAAAAACTATTACATCGCCGGGCTGGTGCCACTGTTTCCGACCTTTGCGCTCATTGCTCATTACATCGTCGGCAAAGGGCGCTCGCTGGAGGACTTGAAGACCACCATCGTGTTTGGGATGTGGTCGATCATTCCGTACTTCATCTATCTGGCGACCTTGTATGTCATGGTCGACCGGATGCGCCTGGAAGCGTCCCTGGCGGTGGCGGCGGTGGCGTGGTTGATGGCGGCGACGGTGCTGGTCACCGTTTGGGTTCGCTTCCACGCCTGACCGCATTCCCCCTCCTTGTAGGAGCGAGCTTGCTCGCGATGGTGTGTCAGTTGACATCGATGTCGCTGACACACCATCGCGAGCAAGCTCGCTCCTACAGAGGGGAGGGATCGTTCATGGCTGGCCCGTCCCTTGCATTTACCCCAAAAAGTCCTCTCGGCTGGCCTTCATGATGGATGAAGCCGGTATCTGGGAGGGTCCGCCAAGGGTGAATCCTGACCTTGAACATTTTAGATTTCGATCACAGCCTGACGACCCAGGCCCTCAGCGAATGGTTCGAGGGATTGATTCCATGACCTTCACCGTGATTGTGCTGGTGGCGTTTTCGATTGTGCTGGACGTCATCGGCCAGCTCTGTTTCAAGCTTGGCCTGGACCGATTGCCGGAACTCGAAGGTGGGTTTCGGCTGAATGCGTTTTGGGGCCAGGTATTCAATGCCCCGCTGCTGTGGTGCGGAATCGGCGCCTACACCATCGAATTTTTCGTCTGGCTTGAAGCCCTGTCCCGGGCACCGCTGAGCCTGCTGTTTCCAGCGGCGGCACTGGCATATTGCGGCGTGGTGCTGGCCGGAAAACTGGTCCTCGGCGAGAACGTCAGTCGTCGGCGCTGGCTCGGTACGTTAGTGATTACGGCGGGCGTCATGCTCGTGTGTGTGCCCTATGCATGAGGCTCGATCGATGCTCAGAAGCGACACGCACTGGCTGCATGAACGCCTTGGCACTATCGTGCTGTGGGCGCTGTTGATCGGTTTCGAAAGTGCCGGTCAGATCGCCAGCAAAGTCGGTGGCGATCAATTGGGGCAGATGAGTTTCAACCTGCAGTGGCTGTCGTCCGTGGCGGGAAATCCGGGAGTGTGGCTGGCGATTGCTTGCTACATCGGCGCGTTTTTTGTGTGGATGCTGATCCTGCGGCGCAGCAGTTTGTCTCTGGCGTTTCCGCTGAGTTCACTGGTGTTTGTCGGGGTTTTGCTCGGGTCCTGGTTGGGGCTCGGGGAGCAGATCAGCGTGCTTCACTGGGTGGGTGTAGCGGTGATCATGGGTGGGATTGCGCTACTCGCCGAGGGGGAAGAACAGTAAATCTCTGTTGAGTTCAAGGACGCCTTCGCGAGCAGGCTCGCTCCCACAGGGGACGCATTCCAATGTGGGAGCGAGCTTGCTCGCGAAGGCGTCACCCCGGCCAATGAACTTATCTAGTCGAATTTGTAGGCGATCGCCGCCTGCACTACACCCTGATTGGTCTGCCCAACGGCTTTGACAATACTGCTGTCCGCCGCCGCGCCCGTCAGGTGAATCCAGCTCGCACTGGTCACCAGCGACCAATGCGGCACCAACGGAAACTCGAAGCTCTGGGTCAGCGCCACGTTCTGCAAACCGCCTCCCGCGTTGTACGGGCGAATCCCGGAAGCTTGAGACTCTTGGGCACTGACGCCGAAGAACGTCTGATTCTGCCGGGCATCGGCGAAGTGCGCGGTCAGATTGCTGCTGCCAATCACCCCGCCACCCAGTGGGTAACCCACCTCCCCGCCAACCCGTCCCAGCACTCCACCCTGCCCGCCACCACCGCCCACAGCCTGGCCAACCTGGGCAAACACCCGCCAGAAATCAGCCGGAGCGTACTGCACAAAACCGCCCGCCACGCCCATGTCCGGCACATCCCGCAAACCCCGCAGGTCGCCATTGGAAGTCCGCCCGGGCAGGTAATTCACAAACGGCCCCGCGCTGAAACCGTTGGCCTTGAACGCACTCCAGGTCAACCCGTCGTCAGTGCTGAGACTGACATCGCCCCAGTCCAGGTCGAGGTACGGCACTGGCCGGGTTTCATAGCGGCTGCCGGTCGGATCGTGTGGTTGATAGCTGATGCCGGCGCCAGCCTCACCGGTAATGCTGCCCGCAAAAACGTTGGTCGAAGCGCACGTCAGCGCGGCGAATACAGCAACAGTAATCTTCGACATAAGTCGGTTCCTTGATCTGGACATGCGCGCATCAATCCTCTGTTCAAGCGCCCTGCGCAAGCACTCATGTTTTTCGTAGCGAGCTACAAAAATTGTAGCTTTTCCAACACAAACACCTGTCACAACCCCGGTTCCGCTGGGCCTGACACGATTGGCACAGTCCCTGCTGTACCCGTTTCGCAAGCGCAAACAGCGCGTCCGGCCAAATAGGTACAACAGATGATTGACTGGCATATCGTGTGTGATTTCGACGGGACCATCACCCGCACCGACGTGATCGACAGCATCCTCCAACAGTTTGCCGACCCGAGCTGGGAAGCGATCGAAAACGAATGGCTGGCAGGCGACATCGGTTCCCGTGAATGCCTCAGCCGCCAGCTCGCACTGGTCAAGGCCACGCCGGCCGAGCTGCTCGCTTTCTTCGACAGCATCGAGATCGACCCCGACTTCCCCGACTTCGTCGACCACGTTATCGGCCTCGGCGCTTCATTGGAAGTGGTCAGCGACGGCATCGAGCAAGGCATCGCACGAATCCTGGCGCGCAACTACGTGAGCCTGCTGCCGATCCTTGCCAACCGCTTGCGGCAACTCGGCCACGAGAGCTGGCGCATCGACTTTCCGTATTCCAGCGACGCCTGCCGCGCCGCGTCCGGCAACTGCAAATGCAAGTCCACGCCCAAGAACAAACGAGTGCTGGTGATTGGCGATGGCCAGTCCGACATGTGCGTGGCTTCCACCGCCGATTTCGTGTTCGCCAAGGATCGCCTGGCCGAGCACTGCGAACGCAACGGCATCGCCTACGCGCGCTTCGACAGTTTCGCCGAACTCCCGGCCTTGCTCGCCCAGCTGCCAAACGCCCGCGCCGCTAACGCCACCTCATTTAATGTAGAAACACAGGAACTCTTCAACCATGTCTGATATTCGAATCGCGACCGCAGAAGACCAGATCCTTCTGGAAAAAGAAGCCAAATACTGCTCTTACGGCGACACCGTTCACTACATCGAACCCCCGCGCATTTTCAGCCGTTGCGAAGGCTCCTACGTTTGGGACACCAGCGACCAGGCTTACCTTGACCTGCAAATGTGGTACTCGGCGGTCAATTTCGGTTACGCCAACCCGCGCCTGAACAACGCCCTGAAACAACAGATCGACACCCTGCCGCAAATCGCCAGCCAGTACTTGCACAAAGGCAAGATCGAACTGTCGGAAAAGATCGCGGTCGACGCCAAGAACAAGTTCGGCCTCGACGGTCGCGTGCACTTCAACGTCGGCGGTTCGCAGTCCATCGAAGACTCGTTGAAAGTCGTCCGTAACGCCAGCAACGGCAAGAGCCTGATGTTCGCTTTCGAAGGCGGCTACCACGGCCGTACTCTGGGTGCATCGTCAATCACCTCGAGCTTTCGCTACCGTCGCCGCTACGGCCACTTTGGTGAGCGCGCCAACTTCATCCCGTTCCCGTACCACTTCCGCGGCCCGAAAGGCATGACCAAGGAAGAATACGGCAGCCACTGCGTGCAGCAGTTCGCCCGTCTGTTCGAAACTGAATACAACGGCGTCTGGGACCCGAAAACCGGCCAGTGCGAATACGCAGCCTTCTACGTCGAGCCGATCCAGGGCACCGGCGGCTACGTGATTCCGCCAATGAACTTCTACAGCGAACTCAAGCATGTGCTGGATCAGCACGGCATTTTGATGGTGGTCGACGAAATCCAGATGGGCTTCTGGCGTACCGGCAAGCTGTGGTCGATCGAACACTTCGACGTCAAACCGGATGTGATCGTCTTCGGTAAAGCACTGACCAACGGCCTCAACCCACTGGGCGGCATCTGGGCTCGCGAAGAGCTGATCAACCCGAAGGTATTCCCGCCAGGTTCGACTCACTCTACCTTCGCCTCCAACCCGCTGGGTACGGCTGTCGGTCTGGAAATGTTCAAGATGACCAGCGAAGTCGACTACGGCGCCATGGTCATGGCCAAGGGCAAATACTTCCTGGACGGTCTGCAGGACTTGCAGAAACGCTACCCGATCATCGGCGACGTCGACGGTCTGGGCCTGGCCCTGCGCTGCGAAATCTGCGGCCCGGACGGCTTCACTCCGGACAAGGCCACCCTGGACTTCATGGTTGAAGAAGGCATGAAGGGCGACATCGAAATCGACGGCAAGCGTCTGGGCCTGATTCTCGACGTGGGCGGTTACTACAAGAACGTCATCACCCTGGCGCCGTCGCTGGAAATCAGCTACCCGGAAATCGATTTGGGCATCGCTCTGCTCGACCGTCTGCTTGATCGAGCCATGAAACGATGAATGCCGAAGAGATCGATATGGGCGAAGGTAGCGCCGGTTTCGTTCTCGGCAGTGGGGAGGTCGCGGTGTTGTTGATCCACGGCCTCACCGGCACCCCGACCGAGTTGCGTCGGGTCGCCATGGGCCTGGCCAAGGCGGGTTGCACGGTCTACGTGCCAACCCTGGCCGGCCACTGTGGCAACAACGCCGACCTGCAAGCCACCGGCTGGCGCGATTGGTACGAAAGCGCGCGCAATACCTTCGTCGGTATCCGGCGTAAGCACCAGCACGTGTTTGTCGGCGGTTTGTCGATGGGCGCGGTGCTGTCGATGTACCTGGCCGCCGAACATCCGGGGCAGATAGAAGGCCTGTTGCTGTACTCGACAACTCTGCGTTATGACGGCTGGAACATGCCGTGGGTGGCGAAGTTGAGCAGCCTGGTGATGTCGATTCCATTTGGCGTGCACCTGTGCCGCTTCAACGAAAAATCCCCGTTCGGCATCAAGGACGAACGCTTGCGAGCAATTGTCGAGCGACAGATGAAAGCCGGCGAAAGCAGCAATGCCGGGCTGCTGACCATGTCCGGGGTCAGTGTTCGGGAACTGCATCGGTTGGTGGCGGCGGTGAAGAAACGCATGCCGCAGATCAATACCCAGGCGCTGGTCTTGCACTCACGTGAAGACGACATCACCAGTGCCTGGAACGCCGACTATGTGGAACGCAAACTCGGCGGGCCGGTGGTGAAAATCTTGCTCGACGATTGCTATCACATGATCACCGTCGACCTGCAATACCGCCGTGTCGTGGAGCTGAGCGCGGATTTTATCCAGCAGCGTTTCAAACAGCAGCCCAGCGCCCCGCACCCCCTGCGCCAGGACAATCGGAAGCTGGCGTAACCCAAGGAAACGATGTGATCACTGCCCTCGCCTTTTCGACGATCGAAGCCATCGACCGCGGTGCCTGGAATGACTGTTTCCCTGACGAACTGGAGGACTGGGATTACTATCGGGCCGTTGAACGGGCCGGCATTACCGATTTTCAGTGGCGCTATCTGGCGCTGTATGAAGACGACGTATTGATCGCGGCGGCAGTGGCGTTCACCACCGTCTATTCGCTGGGCGCTGCGATTCAAGGGCTGGGCAAATGCATCAGCGAACGGTTGCGTCGATGGTGGCCAGGTTTGCTCGACGTGCGCCTCTACGCCCTCGGATCACCGGTGGCCGAGCAGTGCCATGTCGGCACGTCTCACTCGATCGATAGGGCACGGCGTCCATTGCTGCTTCAGCAAATACTCGATTTGGCCCGCGCCGACGCCGACCAGGCCGGAATCGGTCTGCTGGCGGTCAAAGATGCCTCCCACCGTGATCCACAATGGCTGCAGGTTTGCCAGGATAACGAACTGCAAAGCATGCCCGGCCGGCCTCGCGCAGAACTGCCGATCAGCTTCGGCACGGTGGACGCGTACCTCGGCACACTGGGCAAATCGACCCGCAAAGACTTGCGTCGCACCTTGCGTGGTCAGGGTCCACGAATCGAATGGCGACGCTCGGTGGACGATGTGCTGCCCACCATGATGCAGCTCTACGAAGCCACACGGGTGCGCAGCGACCTTGCGCTGCACTGTCTGCCCGCCGACTACTTCCGCCAGGTGCTGGAACACCTTGATCAACGTGCCGCGTGCGTGCTGTATTGGGTGGGTGAAGAGCTGGTGGCCTTCAACCTCGTGCTGCGGGACGAACAACGCCTGGTAGACAAGCTTTTTGCCCACGACCTGAGCCAAACCCGCGAGCACAACCTGTTCGTGCGCAGCTGGCTGGCCAATGTCGACTACTGTATTGAGCACGGCCTCAGCCTCTACGCGTGCGGTCAGGCGGGTAATGCCCGTAAGCTGCGGCTGGGTTGCTCGTTTATCGGCAACACCGTGTTTTTCCGCCATCGCAACCGGGTGCTGGACAGCCTGTTGCGCATGACGAAACTGTTTATCCGACCGGACCGTTCCGACCCTGCCATGGCTGCTGCGATAAGCGAAGCATGATGACCAAAGACTCACGCGCCAACGCCCGACCTTTCGCCCTCTCCAGCTGGAGCCTGCAGCGCAAACTGGTGCTGGCGTTCTGGCTGGTCAGCGTGATCCCGACGATGATCGCCGCCGAACTGGCCGCGACCACGCTTTCGCAGATTTTCGACAGCAACGTGCGGATCTGGCTGCAAGAATCGACCAAGATTGTCGAGGACGAGATCAGTGAAATCCTTCGCGAAAATGCCCGGGTCGCCCAGTTGTTCCTGCGCTACACCCGCCCGGCCACGGATCGGTTGTCGGTCGAACACGACAAACTGATCAGCGACATCGCCGACTCCATGGGCATCGACGTGGTGGCCCTGGTGCGCAACAGCGATCACAAAGTGATGTTCAGCACCGCCGCCGACGACGTCCTCCGCCAGATCAGCATCGCACCCAAAGCGGTGTTGCAGACCCTGCAAGTCGGCGGCGTGGCGACCGGCACGGTGGTCTCGACTTTCGAGAACGAGCAGGACGGCGTCGACTACAAACTGGTGGTTGCCACCTACCTCGACAGCAGTTTCCTCACCAGCGTGGCCGACGTGCATTCCCTCGACCTGCGGCTGTACCTGGCCAAAGGCGATGACTTCCAGGAGATCTTTTCCAGCCAGCGTTTCGAAGATCACCCACCGGCCGTCCCGGAGAATATCGAACAGATCCTGCGTAGCACCAAACAGCCGACCGAACAGTTCACCAATCGTTACAGCGGCATCTACAGACCGATCCTCAACGAAAATGGCGAGCTCCAGGGCGTAATCTTCAGCGGCCTGCTGCGCCACTCCACTCTGTTGGGCCTGGTGAATCAGAGCAACTTGTTCATCCTGATCTTCCTGCTTAGCTCGGCGGCGTCCCTGACGGTCGGCTGGCTGGTCTCACAACGCCTGACCAAACCTTTGCGCGGGCTGTCCAATGGCGTTCAGGCGGTGATCGCCGGGGATTACCGCCAGCGCTTGCCGGTCACTGGCGGCGACGAATTGGCAGAATTGAGCAGCACCTTCAACCACATGAGCGAGCGCCTGGGCGAGTTGCAGCATCTGGAATCACAATTGCGCCGGCGCGACCGCTTGCATGCGCTGGGCGAAGTCGCGATGGGCCTGGCCCATGAAATCCGCAACCCGCTGGGCATCATCAAGACCGCCACGCAATTGCTGCACCGGCGTGCCGACTTGCCCGAAACCGACAAGCGGCATCTGGAGTACGTGGTCAGCGAAGTCAGCCGGATCAACGACCTGATCACTGACTTCCTCGACTTCGCCAAACCCAGCGCACCGATGCGTTCGACGCAACTGGCGCGCCCGCTGGTGGAGGAACTGGTCGGTTTCTGCGCCCCGGAACTGGCCAGCCACAACATTGATGTGCGCATCGACGACCAGGCCCCCGCCGCGACCCTGTACGCCGATGCGCGACAACTCAAACAGGCAGGGCTGAATCTGATCGTCAACGCCATCGATGCCATGCCCGATGGCGGCCGACTGACCCTTGGCATCACCAGCGATCAGCACTACACCGTGATCAGCATTTCCGACACCGGCCAAGGCATCGAACCGGACATGCTCGAACGTATCTTCACACCGTTCGTCACCACCAAGGCTTCAGGCACCGGCCTGGGCCTGGCCAAGGTGTTCTCGATTATGGAGAGTCATGACGGACGCATTGAATGCGTCAGTGAAAAAGATGCCGGGGCCACCTTCAGCCTGTACATTCCGGCCAATGGTGAAGACTTCGACGAGGGCAGAGATGACACATAACGTATTGGTGGTCGACGATGAGCCCAAACTCTGCGACCTGCTGGCGTCGGCGCTAAGTCAGAACGGCATTGCGGTGTTCACCGCGGGCAATGGCGTGCATGCGCTCAAGGTGCTGGAGGCCGAAGACATCGACCTGGTGATCAGCGATTGGCGCATGCCCGGTATGGACGGCCCGCAGCTGCTGGCGGAAATAAAATCGCGCTTTCCGCAGTTGCCGGTGATCGTCATGACCGCCTACAGCACGGTGAAAAACGCCGTGCAATCGATGCGCAACGGCGCCTTCGACTACATCGCCAAGCCCTTTGATATCGACGAGCTGGACATCACCGTCAGCAAGGCCCTGCAATTTCGCGACATCCTCAAAGACAACCAGCGCATGCGTGCCGAACTCGACGAACACCGGCAGATCGACAGCCTGATCGGCGACAGCCCAAGCTTTCGTCGGGTGCTGCAGGCCATCGACTCGGTGCGTGAAAGCAATGCGACCATCCTGCTCACCGGTGAAAGCGGCACCGGCAAGGAAATGGTCGCACGGGCGATCCACAATCACGGCAATCGCGCCGACAAACCTTTTGTCGCGGTGAACTGCGCGGCGATCCCCGAAGGGCTGCTGGAAAGCGAAATGTTCGGCCATCGCAAAGGCGCGTTTACCGGCGCCGTTGCCGATCGGGTCGGGCGCTTCTTGCAGGCCGACGAAGGCACGCTGTTTCTCGATGAAATCGGCGAAATGCCGTTGGCCTTGCAGGCAAAAATCCTGCGAGCGTTGCAGGAGCGAGTGATCGAACCGGTGGGCGATTCGCGCGAGCGCAAGATCGATGTGCGGGTGATCGCGGCGACCAACAAGAACCTGCTGGACGCGGTGGCCAACAAGGAATTTCGCGAAGACCTTTATTACCGTCTCAACGTGTTTCCTATTCCGCTGCCTGCCTTGCGCGAACGCGTCGAGGACATTGCCCCGCTGGCTCGGCATTTCGCCCATACCCTCGGCGCCATGGCGGGCAAACGTATTACGGGCTTCAGCCCCGAGGCGTTGCAGACGATGGCGAATTATTCGTGGCCGGGGAACATTCGCGAACTGCAGAACTGTGTCGAACGGGCGACCATCGTTGCGTCGGGCGCGGTGATTGAAGAGGAGGATCTGCCGGCTTACCTGTTCGCCTCAAATCCCGCTGCCAGCGGCACGCCGATCACAGAAGGCAGCGTGCCGGCGGACCTGGAAGCGGCATTGGCCGAGGTCGAGAAGGCCTACATTCTGGCGGCCCTGCAACAAAGCAACGGCGTGCAGGCAGCAGCGGCGCAGTTGATCGGGATCTCCGAGCGCAGCTTCTGGTATCGCCTGAAGAAACTCGGGATTCACGTGGACAAAATCGTCCGCTAAGAACCGCCCGCCCTGTGTAGGAGCGAGCTTGCTCCGGGCGGCGTTCCGACGATGAATTCGAAGGCGGCGCATTTTCCAGGCAGTGCGCGTCATCGTTTACGTCCATCGCGAGCAAGCTCGCTCCTACACCCCCTCAGCTAACCGTTCCGCCCTTCACCTCACTCATGATTTGCCGAATCGCCCCGACAAACGTTTCCACCGGTTGCCCGCCACTGACCGCATATTGTCCATTGAAGACCACGGTCGGTACCGAACTCACGCCACGGGACAGCCACAACTGCTCTTCCTCGCGCACCTCTTTGGCGAACTCGTCCGACGCCAGAATCGCCTCGGCCCGCTGCCGGTCCAGGCCAACACTGTGCGCAATCTGCGCCAGCTGACCGGGGTCGGACGGATTACCGCCCTCGGTGAAGTACGCCTTGAACAGGGCTTCCTTCAGGTTGAACTGCAACCCTTCCAGCCCCGCCCAGTACAACAAACGGTGAGCATCGAAGGTGTTGTAGATACGGCTGTTGCCGTCGGTGCGAAAAGTAAACCCGACCTCCGCGCCACGCGCGCGGATCATCTCGCGGTTTTTCTGCGACTGCTCGGGCGTCGAGCCGTACTTCTCAGTGATGTGCTCGGTTATGTTCTGCCCTTCAGGGCCCATCTTCGGATTCAGTTCGAACGGCTGAAAACGAATCTCTGCCTGCACTTCGTCACCCAGCAGATCCAGGGCCCGGGTCAGGCCATACAAGCCGACGACGCACCAGGGGCAGGACACGTCGCTGACGAAATCGATTTTCAAGGGGGTACTCATCACACACCTCGCAGGCTGAACACGGCCGTGTAGGAGCGAGCTTGCTCGCGATGGTGGGTCAGCTGCATCAATGTTAACTGACCCACCATCGCGAGCAAGCTCGCTCCTACAATGGATTTGCGATGTTACAGAAGGTTCGGTGCCGGTGGCGGATCAATCTGCGCCCAATGGGACGTGTCTTCGCGATGAGCCTGCAAGTAAGGCAACACCGCCGCCAGCAAAGGCGCCTTGAACGCCTCCTGGAAACGATGGGCCAACCCCGGAATCAGTTTCAACTGACTGCCACGGATATGCGCCGCCAGGTGTACACCGTGCATCACTGGCAATAGCGGGTCGGCAGTGCCGTGGACCACCAGGGTCGGCACGCGCAGCTTATTGAGCAGCGCCACCCGGCTCGGCTCGGCGAGGATCGCCATGATCTGGCGCTTCACGCCTTCGGGGTTGAATGCCCGGTCATAGGACAGCGCCGCCTGTTGCAGCAGCGCCTGCCGATCATCGCTGACCGTCGGACTGCCCAACGCCGCGAGCAAGTCGGCTTGTTGTTCCAGGGCCACTTCGCGATTCGGCGCTCCCCGGCGCGCGAGCAACTCCAGCAACGCCGCACTCGGCGCCGGCAGCCCTTCGGCCCCGGAACTGGTCATGATCAAGGTCAGGCTTTCCACTCGCTGCGGGGCCATGGCGGCCATGTGTTGGGCGATCATTCCGCCCATGCTGGCGCCCAGCACGTGGAATTGCTCGACGTGCAAGGCATCCATCAATCCGAATGCATCGTCCGCCATGTCGGTGAGGGTGTACGGCGCTGACACCGGCAAACCCAGTTTGTAGCGCAGCACTTCGAAGGTCAGGTTAGCCTCGACGGGGGCTTGCCGCCAGGTCGAGAGGCCGACATCGCGATTGTCATAACGAATCACCCGAAAACCCTGCTGACACAGCGCGACGACGACTTCGTCCGGCCAGTGGATCAACTGCCCACCAAGGCCCATCACCAGCAACAACACCGGGTCCGACGCACGACCAATGCTCTGATACGCGAGGCTCACCTGCGCCAGATCAACCCGTTCGGTCGGAACATTGACATCACAACGAGACGCTGCCAACGACGGCAGACTAAACAATAACGCGGCCAGAAAAATGGCTCTTGATAAAAAAGACGTACGCATGAAAAACACCGAAACGCAGAACCCCAGTAGAGCGCGAGTCTGATGAAGTTTGTTCAAGCGCGCTGCCACAGTTGCGTGACAGTTTGATGAACAGTGCTGAACGGTCATTTCCGGGACCGGGTCGCCTCCATCGCGAGCAGGCTCGCTCCCACATTTGATCGGTGCAGTACACAACCTTTGTGACCGACATAAATCCTGTGGGAGCGAGCCTGCTCGCGATGGCGTCCGCGCAAACGCTACATCTGCTAAGCCAACTGGCTGCGCAACTGCCGCGCGGCCGCCACCATGTTCACCAGCGCTGCTTCGGTCTCCGGCCAGGCGCGGGTTTTCAATCCGCAATCCGGGTTGACCCAAAGCCGCTCCGCCGGAATGCGCTTCACGGCGTTGCTCATCAACGTGACCATCTCAGCCGTGTCCGGTACCCGTGGCGAATGGATGTCGTACACGCCCGGACCGATGTCGTTCGGGTAATCGAACGCTTCGAAGGCCTCCAGCAACTCCATGTCGGAACGAGAGGTTTCAATGGTGATCACGTCAGCGTCCATGGCCGCGATGGATTCGATCACATCATTGAATTCGCTGTAGCACATGTGGGTGTGGATCTGCGTTTCGTCACGCACGCCGCAGGCGCTCAGGCGGAACGCTTCCACCGCCCAGTCGAGGTATTCCGGCCATTGCGCACGGCGCAGCGGCAAGCCTTCGCGCAAGGCCGCTTCGTCGATCTGCACGATCTTGATCCCGGCGGTTTCAAGGTCCAGCACTTCGTCACGCAGGGCCAATGCCAATTGCTGCGCCTGGACTTTGCGTGAAACGTCTTCACGCGGGAACGACCACATCAGCATCGTCACCGGACCGGTAAGCATGCCTTTCATGACCTTGTCGGTCTGGCTCTGCGCATAGGTGATCCAGTCGACGGTCATGGCGTTCGGGCGACTCAGGTCGCCGTAGATGATTGCCGGTTTCACACAACGGGAACCGTAGCTCTGCACCCAGCCAAACCGGGTGAAGGCATAACCATCCAGCTGCTCGGCGAAGTACTCGACCATGTCGTTGCGCTCGGCTTCACCGTGCACCAACACGTCCAGCCCCAGGCGCTCCTGGATCTGCACGGCATGGCGGATTTCGCTGTGCATGGCATCGGTGTAATCGTTGACCGACAGCTTGCCTTGCTTGAACGCCTGACGCGCCAGACGGATCGAACCGGTTTGCGGGAACGAGCCGATGGTAGTGGTCGGGAACGCCGGCAGTTTCAAGCGCGCACGCTGCTGCTCGATGCGTTTGGCAAACGGCGAATGGCGTTGGCTGTCCGTGGCGCCGATCGCCGCGATACGCGCCTGCACAGCGGTTTTGTGAATGCGTGGCGATTCGGCGCGACTGGCCGCAATGGCACGGCCTTCGGCCAGCGCGGCTTGCACCCTGGGCGATTGCGGGTCGTTGAGGGCATCGCGCAGCACGGCGATTTCGCCACACTTTTGCACGGCGAAGGCGAGCCAGCTTTTCAGTTCCGGGTCGAGTTTGTCTTCGCGATCCAGGTCCACCGGGCTGTGCAGCAGCGAACAGGAACTGCTGACCCACAGGTTGTCGCCAAAGCGTTCCTGGGCAAATTGCAGTTGCGCCAGCACCGGCTCCAGTTCGCAGCGCCAGACGTTACGACCGTTGACCAGCCCCACCGAAAGAATCTTGTAAGTCGGCAGGCGGTCCAGCACCTGGCCCAGTTGGTCCGGTGCGCGCACCGCGTCGATGTGCAAACCCTGCACCGGCAAACCGACGGCCAGGCCGAGGTTGTCTTCCAGGCCACTGAAGTACGTCGCCAGCAGTTTTTTCAGTGGCGAATATTGAAGGATGTGGTAGGCGCGTTCGAAGGCGTTTTTCCAGGCTTGCGGCAGGTCGAGGGTCAGGATCGGCTCGTCGATCTGCACCCATTCCACGCCCTGGGCCGCGAGGCGACCGAGAATTTCGTTGTACACCGGCAACAGACGTTCCAGCAGGTCGAGCTTGTCGAAGTCGTCGCCTTTTGCCTTGCCCAGCCACAGATAAGTCAGCGGGCCGATGATCACCGGTTTGACGTTATGGCCCAGGGCCCTGGCTTCTTCGACTTCGTCGAACAGCTGTTCCCAGCTCAGCTTGAATGGCTGGTCAGCGCTGAATTCCGGGACCAGGTAGTGGTAGTTGGTGTCGAACCACTTGGTCAGTTCCTGGGCGTATTGCGCCGTGGCATGTTCGCCGCCGCAGCATGCAGCCGTGGCGCCTCGGGCCATGGCGAACAGCGTGTCGAGGGTCGGCAGACCGTTGGCATCCTGGGTGCTGTGAAAACGCTCGGGGATCACACCGAAGGTCAGGGAATGCGTCAGGACCTGGTCGTACCAGGCAAAGTCGCCAACCGGCAACAGGTCGATCCCGGCGTCTTTCTGCAATTGCCAGTGGGTGGCGCGCAGTCGGCGGCCGACGCTGTGCAGCGCGTCCTGATCGAGATCGCCCTTCCAGTAGGATTCGAGGGCTTTTTTCAGTTCACGGTCTGCGCCGATGCGTGGGAAACCGAGTGTGTGGGCCAGGGCCATGGTGAATTCGCTCTATCAAAGATGGTGTAAAACATGGCGCTATTGTCGACAGCCAACCCAACATGAGACAAACTCAACCTTTTCGTGTTGATCACAAGTTTTCCTCATGGAGCCATCCGGTGCTTGAAATCCGTCACCTGAAGACCCTGCACGCTTTGCGCGAAGCCGACAGCCTGGTCGATGCCGCCGACCGCCTGCACCTGACGCAGTCCGCCCTGTCCCACCAGTTCAAGGAACTGGAGGAGCGCATGGGCATGCCGCTGTTCGTGCGCAAGACCAAACCGGTGCGTTTCACCAGCGCCGGTTTGCGCCTGCTGCAACTGGCCGACGCCACGCTGCCGCTGCTACGTGGCGCCGAGCGCGATATTGCACGGCTGGCCGGTGGCACCGCCGGGCGCTTGCACATGGCGATCGAGTGCCACAGTTGCTTTCAATGGCTGATGCCGACTATCGACCAGTTCCGCGATGCCTGGCCGGAAGTCGAGCTGGACCTGGCCTCGGGCTTTTCCTTCGCTCCGCTGCCGGCGCTGGCCCGTGGTGATCTGGACCTGGTGGTGACGTCCGACCCGCTGGAACTGGCGGGGATCACTTATGTGCCGTTGTTCACCTACGAAGCGATGCTCGCAGTGGCCAACCAGCACCGTTTGGCGAGCAAGGCCTACATCGTCCCGGAAGACCTGCTCACGGAAACGCTGATCACCTACCCGGTAGAACGTGACCGACTGGATATTTTTACCCGCTTCCTTGAACCTGCAGACATTGAACCGGCTCAGGTCCGCACGTCGGAACTGTCGGTGATGATGATGCAACTGGTGGCCAGCGGTCGCGGCGTGTGCGGCATGCCCCATTGGGCATTGCATGAATACAGCTCACGGGGTTACGTGAAAGCCAAGCGACTGGGTGAGAAAGGATTGTTTGCGACACTGTATGCGGGGATTCGCGCCGACATGCTGGATGCACCGTACATGCGCGACTTTTTGCTGACGGCCAAGGACACGTCGTTCTCGACACTGGACGGTGTCAGCGCCGTCCGATAGAGCGACACATCCCCTGTGGGACACATCCCTTGTGGGAGCGAGCCTGCTCGCGATGGCGGTCTGACATTCAACATGTGTATTGGCTGACACACCGCTATCGCGAGCAAGCTCGCTCCCACAGGGGATCTGCTGATCCTTAGAGTTCGCGCCACATGTGGATGTTGTCGAAGTAGTCTTCGCCCACCCGCACGGCCAGCGGTTCGAGGCCGAACTGGATGAAGCCGCAGCGCCGTCCGCTAATTCCCTGTAGGAGCGAGCTTGCTCGCGATGGGCGTGAACGGTGACGCGTGCTGTCTGGAAAGTGCGCCGCCTTCAGGTTTATCGTCGGAACGCCGCCCGGAGCAAGCTCGCTCCTACAGGGGGGGCGGTGATCCTTAGAGTTCACGCCACATATGAATTTTATCGAAGTAGTCTTCGCCCACGCGCACGGCCAGCGGTTCGAGGCCGAACTGGATGAAGCCGCAGCGCTGGTAGAGGTTTAACGCGGCTTCGTTGCCGGCCGTGACAGTCAGCTGGATCAGCTTCAGGCCTGGATGGGTCTGCGCTTGATTCAGAGCCGCTTGGACCAGTTGATAACCGAGCCCACGCTGTCGAACCTTGCCGGACACGTACATGCCAAACAGGGTCACTTTGTGCCGGGCCTTTTCCCGAGGCTCGAAGGCCAGCCCGACGATGCCCGCCAGCTTGCCCTCTTCAAACGCCCCGAGTACCACATCCAGCTTGCTGGTCAGGCGCGATTCCCACCAGCTCAGCGGCATCACGGCGCGCTCGCGTACGCTGGAGGTAAACGCCTGGGGATGCAGGTCATAGGCTTCGAGCATCAGCGCCCGATAGTCCAGGGCATGGCTGGCGTCCAGCTGTTCGATCCACATGGTCAAGCCGCCCTTCGTTGCTCAAGCATCAGGCGCACCGCCAGCGCAGACAGGACAAAGCCCATGAAGTAACGCTGCACCGCCAGCCAGGTCGGGTTGTTGACGAACCAGGAGGCGATGCTCGCCGCAAACACCGCAATCAGCAGATTGACGCAGAAGCTGACGCTGATCTGCGTCAGGCCGAGAATGACGCTTTGGGAAAACACCGAACCGTGCTCAGGCGTGATGAACTGGGGAAACACCGACAGATAAAACACCGCGATCTTCGGGTTCAGCGCGCTGGTCAGAAACCCCATGGTGATCAGTTTGCGCGACGAGTCCGGCGCTAACTGCTGCGCTTCGAACGGTGAGCGCGCACCCGGCTTGACCGCTTGCCAGGCCAGCCATACCAGGTACAGCGCACCGGCCCACTTCAACACTTCATACGCTATCGGCACTGCCATGAACACGGCGGTCAAACCGGCGGCGGCCGCGAATAGATGCACGAAAAAACCCGCGACCACGCCAAGCAACGAGGTCACTCCAGCCTTGCGCCCCTGGCAGATCGAACGGGAGATCAGGTAAATCATGTTCGGCCCAGGCGTCAGCACCATCAACAATGCGGCAGCGGCGAAAATCAGCACGTCTTGAAGCGGGATCATGGGCAGTCCTTTAGTCCAGAGATGATCAAGCGGTCGCGGTTAACGAGGCTCGATAAAACGGCAGGATCAGGTCCCGTGTCAATGGCGCCAGCGTGATATCACCGTCGGTGGACGGGTCAATCCAGCGCACCTCTTCGATCTCCGCCGCAGGTGATACGAGCGAATCGATCGTCAGCTGAAAAAGTTCGGCCTGCACCACAAAACCCGGTTCGTTGGCGGCCGGTGCCGAGAATTGCCCCAGGTAAGTGGCGCACGCCGGATCGATCACCAACCCCAACTCTTCTTCCAGTTCACGGGCCAGGGCGTGGACCGGTTGTTCATGGGCTTCGATCTTGCCGCCGGGTTGCATGAAGGCTTCGGTGCCGCGTTTGCGGACCAGCAAGGTGCGGCCGTCGGGACCGATCAACAGGGCGGCGGCGATGCGGATGATACGGGGTGCAAGGGTCATGGATCGGGTATGGCCTTGAGTAAAAGGCCTAAGGATCACATGGGGGCAGGGTCTTCGTCACCTTGGGAAAGGATCAGAGCCTTCGGCAGTTTTGCCGCGCGAAGTTGGCGTCTGGCGACTATGCTCTGCGCATTCGGATCCATTATCTGTAGCCGTTGGCCTGGAGATCAGGGAAAGGATGCCCCTTATGAAAACGCCGCACACAACCGCCATCGCCCCCCACACATGCCAATGAACACGCTGCCGGCGCGGACCAATCGTCGGATTCTGATCGTCGACGACACACCGTCCATCCATCAAGACTTTCGCAAGATCCTCGGTCCCGAGTCCGAAGGCGAGCAAAGCCTGGCCGGCACTGAAGAAGCCCTGTTCGGCACGCCGCAGCCTGATCGCCTGACGTTCCAGCTCGATTCGGCTTACCAGGGTCAAGAGGCGCTGGAACTGGTCAAGCGCGCACTGGCCGAAAGTCGCCCCTATGCCCTGGTGTTCACCGACATGCGCATGCCTCCCGGCTGGGACGGCCTGGAAACCATCGAACAATTGTGGAAGGCCGACCCGCACCTGCAAATTGCGCTGTGCACCGCGTTTTCGGATTACTCCTGGGAAGCCATGGCCGAGCGCCTGGCATTCGGCGATCAGTTACTGGTGTTGAAGAAGCCTTTCGACAGTCTGGAGATCCGCCAGATGGCCAGCGCCCTGACCTGGAAGTGGCAGATGGCGCAGGACGCCGCGATGAAGGTGCTGAGCCTGGAACAAACCATCGAGGCCCGGGTTCACGAACTGCTCAAGGTGTCCCACCTGTTGCAGTACGACGTCTTGACCGAACTGCCCAACAGCGCGCTGCTCGGCGACCGGTTGAACCAGTCCCTGGCCCTGTCCCGCCGCCATGACAAGCAGTTGGCGGTGATGTTTCTGGGACTGGATCGCTTCAAGCGCATCAACAATGCCCTGGGCCATCCGGCCGGTGACGAAATCCTCAAACGGGTCGGGCAAAACCTGGTAGCCACGGTGCGCGAGTCCGACTCGGTGTTTCGCTACGGCTCCGATGAATTCGTGGTGATCCTCGCCGACGTCCGCCATCCCCAACAGACCAAGGGCATCGCCGAAAAACTCTTGAACGCCATCCGCGCGCCCCAGCATATCGCCGGGCATGATCTGATTGTCACCGCCAGCCTGGGCATCAGCATTTACCCGGACGACGGCTTTGATGCCATCGCACTGATCAAGAAAGCCGAAACGGCGATGCGCAACATCAAGGAAAGCGGCCCGAACGATTTCAGTTTTTTCATCGACGAGATGAACCAGCGTGCCCGCGATCAGCAAAGCATCGAAACGGGCATTCGCCTGGGGCTGGAGCGCAAGGAATTTGTCCTGCATTACCAACCCAAACTGGACCTGCGCACGGGTCAGGTCGTCGGTGCCGAGGCATTGATTCGTTGGCAAAAACCGGGGGGCGGACTGGTCTACCCGTCGGAATTTATCGGTGTGGCCGAAGACAGTGGCTTGATCGTGCCGTTAAGCAAATGGGTGCTGGCCGAGGCCTGTCGACAAGCCTGCGCCTGGCAGGCCGCCGGCCTGCCTAAGCTCTGCATGTCGGTGAACATGTCAGCCATCGATTTTCGCCAGCGGGACTTCGTCGACGGTGTTGAACAGACACTCGAACAAACGGGTCTGGAGCCGACCTTGCTGGAGCTGGAAATAACCGAAGGCGTGCTGATGCAGAACATCGACATTACGGTGAACGCCCTGGCCCGGCTCAAGGCATTGGGGGTCCGGCTGGCCATCGATGACTTCGGCACCGGTTACTCCAGCCTGAGTTACCTGCGCCGGTTTCCCGTCGATGTGCTGAAGATCGATCAGTCATTCATTCGCGGCTTGAGCAGCGACAGCAATGACGCCGCCCTGGTCAGCGCCATCATCAGTCTGGGCCGCAGTCTCAACCTGACCATCATCGCCGAGGGGGTGGAAACCCTCGAGCAACTGGATTTCCTCAAGGCACATCAGTGCGAGGAAGGCCAGGGTTACTACTTCAGCAAAGCCGTTGAGCCCAGCGCTTTCGTCCAGTATCTGCGGTCGGTAAAACCGCCTCCCTCTGCCGTCTCGTGAACGATACGCAACGACACGCAGGCCGCCAGCCAAGGAATTATCCGATGTCGCCGTCCTTTCACCGACTGCTCCTGATGCCGCTACTCGGGTTCTGTTTGAGCGTCGTCGGTGCGCCGCTGGATGAACCACTCAAACCGCTGCCGGCGTTGCCGCAACAAGATCCGCTGCGGGTCGAACTCGGTCACCAGTTGTTCAACGAGCCCCGCTTGTCGGTCAACGGCAGCCTGTCCTGCGCCAGTTGCCATCGCCTGGAAACCGGTGGCGCCGACAACAAGGCGTTTTCCATCGGTTTCGCCGGCCTCCCGGTGACGATCAACACCCCCAGCGTGCTCAACGCCAGTCTGAACTTCCGGCAATTCTGGGACGGTCGCGCCGACACCCTGGAAACCCAGGTCCACGAAACAGTGCAGAGTCCCAACGAGATGGGCAGCAACTGGGTACACGTGATGCAGACGCTGTCCGCCGATCCGGCTTATCGGACTTCATTCGAGGAGGCTTACCTGGACGGGGTAACCCTCAACAATGTGCAAAATGCCCTGGCCACGTACGAACGCACGCTGATCAGCGCGAATTCCCGTTTCGACCAATACCTGCAAGGCAATACCGACATTCTCACCCTCGATGAAAAATACGGTTACCAACGTTTCAAGGAGTACGGCTGCATTGCCTGTCATCAGGGGGTGAACATCGGCGGCAACATGTTCCAGAAGTTCGGTGTCATGGGCGATTACTTCCAGAAGCGTGGCAACCCGAGCGAATCCGACCTCGGACGCTACCGGGTGACCAAGGAGGAAGAGGACCGCTATGTGTTCAAAGTCCCGAGTTTGCGCAACGTTGCCGTGACCGCGCCGTACTTTCACGACGGCACAGCCACCACCCTGGAAGACGCGGTGGACGTGATGTTCAAGCTCCAGCTCGGGCGCATTCCTGGCGCCGAGGACAAGACCCTGATCATCAAATTCCTCAAGACCCTGACCGGGGAATGGGGAGGCAAACCGTTATGAAAATGTCCCGCCGCCGCAGCCTGGCGCTACTGGGCGTTATCGCCCTGATGCTGGCCTCGACACTGCTGTTCTTGTACCTCAAATCCAGTTCGAACCAAACGACGACCTACGCCGAATCCCGAGACCTGATCGGGCGAGTCAAACAGCTCAATGCACAATGGGAAACCGAGATCCTCAAAGCCAGGCTCTCCACTAACTACGACTACGATCCGCTGGTTACGCCGCTAACCGAGATAACGCAACTGTGGGAACAATTCGACACGATGGCGTCGAACCACGGTCGCAAGGATTCACCCGGCTGGCGGGCCAGCCATGATGCGTTCCTGACCGCCATCCAGGAAAAGTCCCGGCTGGTGGAACAGTTCAAGTCGCACAACGCAGTTTTGCGTAACTCGCTGGCGTTTCTGCCCACCGCAGAGGACGACATTCTGCAACCACTGGCCCAGTTGCGGGACGGCGACAAACTGCAACTGCAAAACATTGCCACCGACACGTATGACCTGGTACTCAGCACCCTGGAGTTCGCCCAGGTCACCTCTGACGACAAGGCTGCGGAAGTTCTGGTGGGGTTGAATACGCTGGGCATCAACAAGCAACGTTTGCCTGATCCGTTTCACAGTCCAATTGATGTGCTGAGTAACCACATTGCGTTGATCCTGCGGGAACAACCCGTGGTTAATCGCTTACTGGAGAACATCGAGGCCATTCCCGTGGCCGAACGCCTGGACGACATCACTCGCCTGCTGAACACGAACCAGCAGCAGGCCGTCGCGGTCGATCAGCGCTACCACTTTTACATGTTGGTATTTTCGACATTGCTGGTGCTGTTGCTGGTGTACCTGGCCATTCACTTGATGCGCAGTTTCACGGTCATCAATCGCGTCAACAAAGCCCTGAAAACCGCCAATGACGACCTTGAACGGCGGGTGGAAGAACGCACCCGGGAACTCAGGGACACCCAGAGTGAACTGGTCGACGCCGCGCGGCAGGCCGGCATGGCCGAGATTGCGACCAATGTGCTGCACAACGTCGGCAACGTGCTCAACAGTGTGAACATCTCGGCCGATCAGGTGAGCCGCAAACTGCGCGCCAGCAAAGCGCAGGGCCTGGGCAAGGCCATGCAGTTGATCAACGAGCATCCTCATGACCTGGGGGCTTTCCTGACTCAGGATGAGAAAGGCAAGTTGCTGCCCGTCTACCTTAACCAGCTAGTGGAGGCCATTGGCCTGGAACAACAGAGCATGACCGACGAGCTCGCCCACCTAAGGAAAAGCGTCGACCACATCAAGGACATTGTGGCCACCCAGCAATCCTACGCGGGCGCCAACAGCCTGATGGAACCGTTGCACATCAGCGAACTGCTGGAGGACGCCCTGCGCATGAACTCCGGTGCCCTGACCCGACACCACGTCATGGTGGTCAAGGAGTACGGCGAAGTGCCGCA
Organism: Pseudomonas sp. ASL7; assembly: GCF_056680375.1. Lineage (NCBI taxonomy): Bacteria > Pseudomonadati > Pseudomonadota > Gammaproteobacteria > Pseudomonadales > Pseudomonadaceae > Pseudomonas > Pseudomonas sp. ASL7. The sequence continues at coordinate 3,629,797 of NZ_CM155279.1, forward strand.
GATCATGGGCGACAAGCACCGGTTGCTGCTGATTTTGATCAACCTGATCAGCAACGCCAAATACGCCATGTCCGACCTTAGCGACCGCCCGCGGCAAATGACCCTCGGGGTAAAAATCGTCGACGACACGACCCTGCAAGTCAGCGTCAAGGACGACGGCGAAGGCATCGTCGAGGAAAACATGACACGCATCTTTGCCCACGGTTTTACCACCCGTCAGGAAGGTCATGGCTTCGGCCTGCACAGCTGCGCCCTGGCCGCAATGGAGATGAACGGCCACCTCACTGCCCATAGCGACGGACCGGGAAAAGGCGCGCTGTTTACCTTGCAAATCCCGCTGAAAACCGTGCCAGTGGAAGCTTGAACCTTCTGTGATTCAGGTCGTTTCGGCATTGACTGTCAGGGCCTCTTCGCGAGCAAGCTCGCTCCCACATTGACCGCGAATAACCTGTGGGAGCGAGCTTGCTCGCGATGGCGGCAGTCCCGCCAATCGGGCGAGTTCGAACTTTCATGGGTATTACTGGTCAGGGGCCGGGTGGCAGAAAGATTGCCCGGTCGGTGTGTGTGCGCCAGTATGCGCAGTCAGTAACTGGCCTGGGCCACCGGGGTAACGCGATTGAGGTCTCACCCCAAAGCTGTCTGTCACTGGCCTACTACAACCACGTTCGAACCCAAGGAAACCGTATGAGCCTGTCACTCCTGAGCCGCTACGCCTTCTTTGCCGTCTGTGTGATTTTCACCCTTGCCAGTCTGCCTTTCCTGGAACATGACTGGCTTTGGCCGATCGCCGCCGTGACCGGCGTTCTGAGTCTGATCGGCCTTTTCGATCTGCTGCAGATCCCCCATGCGGTGCGCCGCAACTACCCGATCCTGGGCAATATCCGTTATCTGGTGGAGGGTATCCGCCCGGAAATCCGCCAATACCTGCTCGAGTCCGACAGCGACGCCCTGCCCTTTTCCCGAGCCCAGCGTTCGCTGGTTTATTCCCGGGCCAAAAATGAAAGCGCCGACAAACCGTTCGGTACGCTCATCGACGTGTATCAGTCGGGTTTCGAATTCATCGGCCATTCCATGCGCCCGGCACCGTTAAGTGATCCCAACAGTTTTCGGGTGATCGTCGGCGGCCCGCAGTGCACGCAGCCGTACTCGGCGTCGGTGTTCAACATCTCGGCCATGAGTTTCGGCTCCCTCAGCGCCAACGCGATTCGCGCGTTGAACCAGGGCGCCAAACTCGGCAACTTCGCCCATGACACCGGTGAGGGCAGCATCAGCGCGTATCACCGGGAAAACGGCGGCGACCTGACCTGGGAACTGGGCAGTGGCTATTTCGGCTGCCGCACGGCTGACGGCCGATTTGACCCGGAACGCTTCGCCGCACAAGCGCAGACACCGCAAGTGCGGATGATCGAAATCAAGATGAGCCAAGGCGCCAAACCGGGCCACGGCGGCATACTGCCCAAGCACAAAGTCACCCGGGAAATCGCCGAAACCCGCGGCATCCTGATGGGCGAAGATTGCATCTCGCCGTCTCGGCACAGTGCCTTTTCCACGCCGATCGAACTGATGCATTTCATCCAGCAATTGCGTGAACTGTCTGGCGGCAAACCGGTGGGCTTCAAGTTCTGCCTTGGCCACCCGTGGGAATTCATGGGCATCGCCAAGGCCATGCTGGAAACCGGCATCCTCCCGGACTTCATCGTCGTCGACGGCAAGGAAGGCGGCACCGGTGCCGCGCCCGTGGAATTTACCGACCACATCGGCGTGCCGATGCGCGAAGGCCTGCTGTTCGTGCACAACACGCTGGTGGGCCTGAACCTGCGAGACAAGATCAAACTCGGCGCCAGCGGCAAGATCGTCAGCGCCTTCGACATCGCCAGCGTCCTGGCCATTGGCGCCGACTGGGCCAACTCGGCGCGCGGCTTCATGTTCGCCATCGGCTGCATCCAGTCGCAAAGCTGCCACACCAACAAATGCCCGACCGGCGTTGCCACACAGGACACCCTGCGCCAACGCGCGCTGGTGGTACCGGACAAAGCCCAGCGGGTGTTCAACTTCCATCGCAACACGCTGAAGGCTTTGGCCGAGATGCTGGCTGCCGCGGGGCTTGATCATCCGTCCCAGTTGTCTGCCAAGCATTTGGTACGACGCATGTCAGCCACCGAAATCAAACTGTTCTCGCAGTTGCATGTGTTCCTGAAACCGGGGGAATTACTGACCGGTGAAGTGAATGGCGAGTTTTACTCGCGGATGTGGCAAATGGCGCGAGCGGACAGTTTTGAACCCAATGAGATCGCGGCGGCCTGACCCCGACGGCCCCAGTCATCGCGCTTTACCAGTGAAGCGATTTAATCGGGGCCGGCTCTTTAAAGACGATAAAACCGTAATCACCCAGCACATAAATCCGGTAGTACGGGCTCTCCACCAGCGGTGGATAACCCAGATAACCGACCAAGGTCGCGTTACGTCGCTCCTTCTCCGCCACCACGTTGGTGATGCCCACTTTCGGCAGGTCCTCGGCCAGCAGGTAAAAGTCGATGTTCAGCAAGTAGTGCAATACCGGCATCTGCTTGAATGAGCCCGCCGCCCCCATCAGCCAGTGATCGGAATACGTCACCGACATATAAATACGCTTGGCTTCGCGCAGTTCCCGGTGAGACGCAATGTCTTGCTCAAGGTTCAGCAGCGCGCTGGTGGCGAAGGTTTTCTGCATCGTCAGCACCCGGCCATAGGCATACGACAATGAAAGCATCGCCAGCAAAGGCACCACCAACAACAATGGAAGCCGCATGTGGAGGCGCCCCAGCGCCAAATGGCTCAAATAGAACAACAGCACCAACAGGACCCCGAAGCCCATCAGTGTCCTGGCGCCTTCATTGAAATCCTGGAAAAACAGCGCGACACCCGACACCAGCAGCACCACGGCGGGCAATGTCAGCAAACACCCCAGCGCGATCAGCCCTTTCCTCACCCCTGTGTCCTGACGCTCCAGCACGTTCAGGCCAAGGCGCACAGCGCCGGCCAGCGCACACAGCAACAGTACCGCGAACACCCAGGCAAATCCGCCATGAAACAGCCGCACGATTTTTTCCAGCACTCGCTCGATGTTGATTTGAAGTTGCAGCAAAGGCGCCGCCGTCCAATTCAACAACGCCGTGCGATTTTGCCTCATGTACGGGTAAGCACTGGCCGAGTAGATCAGCCAGGCGAGCACGATCTGGGCGACTTTCCAGCCGATCAAATCGCGCCATTGCGCCCAGGCCAACCGATCATTGGCGGCCCTGAGCAGCTCCAGGCAACACAAGCCCAGAAACACGTTGAGGCTGATTTGATAGAGGCCCAGCGCCAGCGCGACCAGGAAAGAAGGCACCAGCCACTGAAGGATGCGCGAGGGATGACGATACGTAATCGCGTAGATCACCGAGACCAGGCTCAAGGCCATGACGGGGCCGTCGTATTGATACGTCAGGTTTTGCAGGAAAAACGGGTTGTACCACAGCGGCAATACCACCAGACAATGGGAAATCGTCGGCTGCGGGTCGTAATGAAACGTCAGGCTGGTCAATGCCGAGGCCATGGCCAGCGTGGCGATCAACAGTGGTAATGGATAGATGTTCGGGGCGGCATTGCTGAACGTGAGCAGCTTGTAAAACAGCTCGGCAAACAATCGGCCCTCCTGTGCCCACGCCATTCCGGCCGACAGGGAACGCCAGTTGTCATCGATATAGGCAAAGTCCGCGAGCATCAACGGCACGACATACACAAGGGTCGCGAGCAGAAAAAACAGGAAGACCTGGCGGCGTCCGAGTTCTTTGCCGAGAAAATCGCTAAACCTGCCCATGCTAAAGCCCTAGCCGGTCTTTGCCGCCGACGACGTCTTTCACCACATAGCGCGGCCGATGCTTGGCTTCGATGTAGATCCGACCGACGTACTCACCGAGTATCCCGATGCCGATCAGCTGTACGCCGCCGAGAAACAGAATGGCCGTCATCAACGAGGGGTAACCGGGCACGCTGTTACCGAAGAAAATCTTGTCCAGCACCATGTACACCGCGTAGAGCACCGCAAAGAGCGAAATACTGCCGCCGACGTATGTCCATAAACGCAACGGTACGGTGCTGAACGACGTCACGCCTTCCAGCGCCAGGTTCCAGAGCTTCCAGCCGTTGAATTTGCTGGTGCCCGCTACACGCTCCGCTCGCTCATATTCCACCACCACGGTGTTGAACCCCGCCCATGACAGCACGCCCTTCATGAATAACTGATGCTCGGGCAGTGCGCGAATCACGTTGACCACCTTGCGATCCATGAGCCGGAAATCGCCGACGTTTTCTTCGATCCGGGTGTAAGCGATTCGATTCAGCACATGGTAGAACAGCGCGGCACTTTGGCGTTTGAGGTACCCGTCAGCGGTGCGATCGCGGCGTTTGGCGAGCACCACATCGGCGCCTTTTTGCCATTTTTCAATCAGCAACGGGATGACACTGATTGGGTCCTGCAGGTCCACATCCATAGGGATCACCGCATCGCCGGTGGCATACTCCAGGCCTGCGAACAGCGCCGGTTCCTTGCCGAAGTTTCGCGAGAAGTTAATCAGCATTACCTGTTCATCGGCTTGCGCCAGCGCTTTGATCTGCTCAGCCGTGCGGTCGGAACTGCCATCGTTGATAAATACAATTTCGATCTCGGCGCGTTCAAGTCTCAACTCTTGCCGCACAGCCAAGTAAAACAGGCTGATCGCCTGCTCTTCATTGAATACCGGGACGATCAACGAGACTTTCATTCGTCACGCTCGCGAAACACTACGTACTTTGAAAACAGAAAACCAAACACAAGGCTCAGTGCCGAAAATATAGCCACTGTCAGCAAGCCGTGTAGTTTCCATACGTCTCCCAGATGGCCGATACCCAGACTCAACGCCCCCATGGCCCCCAGAAACAGCAGATACCCGCCGGGCGTTGCCTTGGCGTCGAAGGTATAAAGCGCGTTCATGCAGTAAGAGAATGAGGCGGCAACACAGAAGGCGGACAGGTTACTCACCGCCTGACTGAAGTCAGCCGCCACACTCAGCAGGAAAAAGATTTGCCAGTGAATCAGGGTATTGGCGATCCCGATCACCGTGTACCTGGTAAACCCTTTCCACAAGAGCCTCATGGTGATTCTCCTGTCTGACAGCGCGGCACGAACCCGTCATAAAACTTTGAACCTGTCTACTGTCAGAAATCACAGGTCTGACAACGTTTCAGACCAGTGGTCGCGCGCACCGGCCACTCCAAGAGACATCCCGTAATATCCCGACTTTGCAATTGCCCACGAATCACGCCACCCTGCGCGCCGCCGATGTGCGGCACCCATCCTTTGGCGCCTTCGGTTACTCCCTTTTAAACACCCGTTCACGAGCCCGCCGTCATGACGTTTGAACGCGATCACCGGATCGACTTTTTTCGAGGACTCGCGCTGATCTTCATTTTCTGGGATCACGTGCCTCACAACCCGCTCGGCCAAATCACCCTGCGTAACTTCGGCTTCAGTGATGCGGCGGAAATATTCGTGTTTCTGGCCGGGTACGCAGCGGTGCTGGCCTACGGCAAAATCCTCCAGCGCGACGGTTACCTGATTGCCTGCGTGAAGATTCTGCGCCGCGCCTGGGTGCTCTACGTGGTGCATATATTCTTGCTGGCGATGCTGATGGGCATCGTCTTCTTCGCCAACAGCCACGTGGAAACCCGGGACCTGGTGGAAGAAATGGGCCTGCACCATTTCATCAGCAATCCCCAGCAAGCCTTGGTGGATGAATTGCTGTTGCGCTTCAAACCGAACCTGATGGACCCGCTGCCGTTGTACATCGTGCTACTGGCGGGTTTGCCCTTGGTGCTGCCGATGCTGATGCGCAAGGCCGGGGCGGTGGTGGCGGTGTCGTTGACGGTGTACCTGCTCGCCCCCTGGTTTGGCTGGAACCTGGCCGCCATCAAGGACGGCGTGTGGTACTTCAACCCCGTTACCTGGCAATTGCTGTTTGTGCTCGGCGGCGCCGCAGCGATTCATGGGCAGCGGCCGCGCGTGCCTGACATTCGACCGCTGGCGCGCCAGCCCTGGTTTGTCGGCGCAGCGGTGTACGTGGTGGTGACCGGGGTGATTACCGTTTCGTGGCGGTGGCCGGAAATACACGATGCCGTGATGCCGGCCCGCCTGAGCAACTTGTTGTACCCGATCAGCAAGACCGATCTGTCGCCGGTACGCCTGTTGCACTTCCTGGCGTTGGCCTATGTCACCGCCCGGCTGTTGCCCGGTAACGGTTGGACGCAAAACTGGCCGGCACAGCAATGCTGTCGCATGGGGCGTTATTCGCTGGAGGTCTTTTGTCTGGGTGTGCTTCTGGCGCCGTTGGCGGACATGCTCAATGCACTGACCGACGATGCGTTTGCCATGCAAGTATTCACTGCGTTGGTGGGGGCTGGGTTGATGGTGTTGCTAGGGATGTGGCTGGATTTCAACAAGCGCCTGACCCGTTCACCGCAGTTCGCGGCAGCCTGAAACGAAAAGTCCCCCGGTACGAAAGTTTTTGGGTTGGGTTGGGTCGGGTCGGGTTGGGTTGGGTGGTGTACATATCCGTTTCTGCGGTAACGGCAGCTTAGGGTTCCGCCCTTACGGCGGGTCACTTTGAAAAGCGCAAAGTAACCAAACGCTTTTGCCCCGCCATTCGGTGCCTCGCTAAGGCTCGGCATGCCTTAACGAAGGCATTGCTTCGGGGGCCCGCCGCCATCGGCCATCCATGGCCGCGGTGCCCCCTGCGCAACGCCTGCGTTCGGCCTCTGGGAAAGGGGCGGCAGATCTGAAGCCGAAGCAACGGCAACGGCAACGGCAACGGCAACGGCAACGGCAACGGCAACGGCAACGGCAAGATCAAGAGCTTCGCGAGCAATGTAGGAGCGAGCTTGCTCCGGGCGGCGTTCCGACGATGAATTAGAAGGCAACGCATTTTTCCAGACAGCACGCGTTATCGTTCACGTCCATCGCGAGCAGGCTCGCTCCCACATTGGATCGGCGTACCGCAATTATTCCCCCCCACAATGGATCGGCGTACCGCTTTTGATCCTCACCACTCATCAGGCCGAGCGTTAGCTCGCCTTCAGCTTTTGATCTTGAGGCACCGCCCCCTCGAGAGGCCGAGCGGAGGTTCTGCGCAGTGGGCAACCCGGCATGGATGCCGGGTTAGCCGCCCCCGGCCATGGATGGCCGATGGCGGCGGGCCCACGGAGCAGGACCGGAGCGAGGGCATGCCGAGCCACAGCGAGGCACCGAACGAAAGGGGCAAAAGCGTTTGGTTACTTTGCGCTTTTCAAAGTGACCCGCCGTAAGGGCGGAACCAATAGTCGCCATAACCCAAAAAACGGATATACACCCAAGAAAAGCCCCCATCCCCCACCCACAACGACAAGCCCCCCCTGAAGCCCCCGAGCCAAATCAAACCAGTGCCAATCGAGATCACTCCTTCCAGCTTGTCAAGCTCCCTGACCACAAAAAAACAATGCACTTTTCGAAATATGTGTATTCACAATTTTTTCACCAATGCCAACCACCGTCTAAGCTTCAGTCAAGTCCGATCAATCTGCGTGAATGGATCAGTCGACTATGGGCGCATTATGGCAAACCGATTCGAGTAAAACTGTGGTCCCGACTGAACGTGTGGATGAAGCACCTTTACCCGAAAAACCCCGTCGCAGTCGCATCAAGCACGGGTGGAAGGCGTTTTGGCTGCTGTTGCTGATTATCCTGATCGTCCTGAGCCTGGCCGCCGCCAAGGAAATGCGCACTTCGAAGTTCCAGGCCCAGGAAGTCAGCAAATTTGCCGCATCCCTGAGCTACGAACTGAAACCCGGCCCCAGCGATGCTATTCGCTATCCCGGGGCAGGCCCGTTCGACCTGCGTCTGGGCTACAGCTCTCTGGATGAATTCCTGCCGCGCCTGATCAAGCGCGACTACGTCATCGCCGCACAAACCCGCTTTTCCCAAAAGCTGATGGACTACACCGACAGGGGCTTTTTCGTGCCCTACCCGGAGAAAATCCAGGCCGGGCTGTCGATTACCGACTGCCGTGCGGCACCGCTGTACCAGTTCAAATATCCCCAACAGCTGTATTCGAGTTTTGCCGCCATCCCGCCGGTAGTGGTCAACAGCTTGCTGTTCATCGAAAACCGCTTCTTGCTCGATCCCCGGCAGCCCCAGGCCAACCCCGCCGTGGACTGGCCACGGTTCGGCATGGCGGCATGGTCCCAGGTCGCCAAACTGATGCACATGCCTGGCCAATCTGCCGGTGGCAGTACCCTGGCAACGCAACTTGAGAAGTACCGGCACTCACCCGATGGCTTGACGGTGTCAGGCGGGGAAAAAATCCGTCAGATGATATCCGCCAGTGTGCGCGCCTATCAGGCCGGTCCGGAGACGCTGGCGGCTCGGCAGAACGTGGTTCGCGACTACCTGAACAGCGTGCCCCTGTCCGCCGTACCGGGCCACGGTGAAGTGCATGGCATGGCCGAAGGTTTACGCGTCTGGTACGGCGCCGACTTCAACCAGGCTAACGAATCGCTGGCCAGCAGCGCGACGGATCCAAAAACCATGTCGGAAAAAGGCCTGGCCCTGCGTGAGATGTTGTCACTGATGATTGCCCAGCGTCGTCCTTCCCATTACTTGACCAAGGGGCGCGAAGAACTGGTCGACCTCACTGACAGCCACATTCGCCTGCTCGCCCAGAATGGTGTGATCGATGAAGCGCTGTCTGAAGCGGCCCTGGCCAGCAAGGTGACTTACCGTGACTGGCAGACTCAGCCGACTATCCAGCCCATCGAAACCAACAAGGGCATCAGCGTGGCGCGCAGTCGTCTGGGCGGTTTGCTCAATCGTCCGTTGTATGACCTCGACCGCCTCGACCTCTCGGCCACCAGCACCCTGCAAGGTGTTCTGCAAACCAAGGCCACCGAATACCTCAAGCATCTGGCCGACCCGGCGTTTGCCGCGCAGATCGGTTTGATGGGCGAACACTTGCTCACCCCGACCAGCACTTCCCAAGTGCGCTACAGTTTCACGCTGTTTGAACTGACACCTGACGGCTCGCGCGTGCGGGTGCAGACCGACAGCACCGACCAGCCGTTCGACATCAACGAAGGCAGCAAGCTGGAACTGGGCTCAACCGCAAAAATGCGCGTGCTCACCACTTACTTGCAGATCATCTCCGAGCTGCACGATAAATACGCCGGGATGACCGTCCCGGAACTGAAGAAAGTCAACGTCCCGGAACAGGACCATATCAGCCGCTGGGTCGTCGATTACCTGATCCAGAATAAGGATCGCAATCTGCCGGCCATGCTTAGCGCCGCGCTGGACCGCAAATACTCCGCCAGCCCCGGCGAAGCCTTTTTTACCGGTGGCGGGTTGCATGTATTCCATAACTTTCGCAAGGAAGACAATGGCCGCATTCCGACACTGCGCGATGCAATACGTGAGTCGATCAACCTGCCGTTCATTCGGCTGATGCGCGACCTGGTGCATTACGCCACCTACTCCGGCCCCAACAACAGCGCCGAATTGCTGGTAGACGACCGTGATCCACGTCGTCAGGAATACCTCGCCTCGTTCGCCGACAGTGAAGGCACATCGTTCCTGCTGAAGTTCTGGAAAAAGTACAAGAACAAGGACACCCAGGCGCGGCTCGAAACCTTCCTCGACGGCATGCACCCGACGCCCATTCGCATGGCCGCGGTACACCGGTATCTGTTGCCAGAGGCCAGTCAGGAAAGCTTCAACACCTTCGTGCGTTCGCACCTCAAAGGCGCCAAGCTCACCGAAAAACTCACTGACGAACGCCTCCAACGCCTCTACGAAAGTTACGGCCCTGGCGCTTATGACCTGCCGGACCAGGGCTTCATCGCCAAGGTCCACCCGCTGGACCTGTGGTTGATGGGTTACCTGCTGAACAACCCGGATGCCAAGTGGAGCCAGATCGTCAAGGCCAGCCAGTTTGAACGCCAGGAAGTCTACAGCTGGCTGTTTAAAAGCCGTCACAAGGGCGCCCGCGACAGTCGCATCCGCACCATGCTGGAGATCGAAGCGTTCCTCGACATTCACCAGCGCTGGCAGAAAGTCGGCTACCCGTTCGATCACCTGGTGCCGTCACTGGCCACCGCCATCGGCAGTTCCGGCGACCGCCCGGCGGCCCTGGCGGAGCTGATCGGGACCATCCTCAATGACGGTATTCGCATGCCAACGTTGCGCATCGACTCCCTGCACTTCGCCGCGAATACGCCGTATGAAACCAAATTGATCAATAACCCGAATGTCGGCAAACGGGTGATGCCTTCCGAGGTTGCCACGGCCATGCGCGAAGCCTTGTCGCAAGTGGTAGACGCCGGTACCGCCAAACGGGTTTCCGGCAGTTTTACCACACCCGATGGCAAACCATTGGCCATGGGCGGCAAGACCGGGACAGGCGATAACCGCATTGAAGCCTTCGGTCCGGGCGGACGGGTTCTCAGTTCAAAATCCATCAACCGTACCGCGACCTTTGTGTTCTACATCGGCAAAAATCACTTCGGGACGTTGACCGCGTTCGTTCCCGGCCAATCTGCCGAAGCCTTCAAGTTCACTTCGGCGTTGCCGGTGCAAGTACTCAAAGGCATGGCGCCGATTCTCTCGCCGTATCTGCAACCAGAGAGTCATACGCAGTGCCTGCCTGTCGAGGTGGCACGGAGTGAATGAACGAAGGTGGTAATTAATTATTTTCGGCATTGATAATTCCGGTGCTTCGTACTGACGAACACCGGTTTAACCACAGATATTCAGACTTTTACTTTGGGCGATGGAAGATAGGCTGGTGACTTCCATCATCACTCAAGGCTTGTTACCACGATGTCTGATTTACAAGGACGTACACCCGACAACAAAGGCCGCCATTACGACTTCATCAACAGTCGTATCCCTCACCCATTCAAAAATGCCTCAGTGCAGAGAATCCAGGATCTCAGTGCCGCTCGAAAGGGCCGCACGCAATGGGTAATCACAGCCTCAAACTTTAATCACAACCTGTTACAAGACGCCAACCTGAAACTCTGGGCAGCCCAAAACAACGTCGATCAGATGCTTGATGAGTTACAGGATATTTATACATTCGCCGCACCGTTACTGAGCGCCGCACTGAAAGAACACTACGGCGTCGACGATGATGTCAGAACCACTTACTTGCGTCTTTACCTGCCCAAAGAACGCCCCTGGTATGCGATCAACCTCTCCCAGGGCGTGGTGACCCGTACGGTTTCACTGCTTGACGCTGCACTGCATAACTTCGCCCGATCCGAAACCTGCGAAGCGGACTCCGACTTCATCAGCCAGCCCGATCAGCGAGGGCTGTTCGATATCAAGCCGATCAAACGCAAAATGTCCATCGCCCAGTTCCAGACCCTGTGTCGCGAACTGGACATCGGCGCGCGATACACCCAGTACCTCGAAAGCATCTTGCTGCCCAGCGATGCAGTCGCCAGAACGTCCTTGAGACACAAAGTCATCGAGAGCGAGAAAGCGGCATTCGTGGCCGCGGCCCACCTGGCCTTCATCACCAAAGACATCGACCGCAACGCCCGTGACCTGGTACTGGCCATGCTCGACGGGCAGCACTACCTCACCCTCAAAGGCAAAGCGGTGCGGTTCGCCGAACTGTCCATCATGAACACCACCCTGACCGGAATAGTGCTGATTGCCCCGGACCTTGAGAAAAGCCATAAGGTCGAAGGCCTGATCGCTTACATCCCCGGTGACCCCGAGCATCCACTCAAAGAGTATGCCTCGGTGACCGACTTCCTGAACCAGTTGACCGGCCAGTTGCGGGACGACGCCTTTATCGAATCGGCCCGGATGACCTACCGCCAGTTTTTCAGCCGGTTCGTCGACCAGCAAGAGCGAGGACACTTTTTCGCCGGTCTCCAGCAACGCCTGTTCAGGGTTGAATGGCATAAGAAAGAAACGCTGGACCAACGTCCGACGTGGCGAGAAGAACCGGTAACCAACCCCCATCTGCAATTCAACGTCACACCGATCACCGGTGCTTTGTGGACTCATCTCTATCAGCAAAAGCTCAACAAGATCCTCAATGACGCCAGACACGTCGCCGTCTCCACCGCCGATACCGATAGCAACGCACGCTGGGCCTGGTGGGATAACTTCAAGAAAATCGTGTCTGACATCTTCAATGTCGCGCTGATGGTGATCACGCCCTTCGTGCCGGGGCTGGGTGAATTGATGATGGCTTATACCGCCTATCAGATTGCCAACGACGTCATCGAATCCATCATCGACCTGGCCGAAGGCCTGTGGATCGAGGCCATCGAACATGTTGTGGCCGTCGTGAACGATGTCGTGCAACTGGCGGCTTTTGCGGCGGGCGTAAAGATTGGCAATATCGCTCGCCTCAAACTCTCGGGGCTGATCGAAGGCATGAAACCGGTTGAACTGCCCGACGGCCAACGCCGCCTGTGGCACCCCGATCTCAAGCCCTACGAACAGCCAAACCTGAAGTTGCCGGCCGACTCCCGTCCCAATGAGCAGGGTCTGCACTCACACAAAGGCCAGGACATTCTGCCTTTGGATAATAAAAACTACGCCGTGCAGCAAGATCCAAAAACGGGCAACTATCGCATCAAGCACCCACACCGCTCCGATGCCTATTTGCCCGAGCTGAAACACAACGGTCGCGGTGCCTGGACCCATGAAGCCGAAACCCCGCGAGCCTGGGAAGGCCCGACACTGATGCGTCGTCTCGGGCATAGCGTGGACAGCCTTAGCGATGCCGAGCTGGCGCGAATCCGCATCACCAGCGGTACCGAGGACAATGCGCTGCGCAAAATGCACGTCGACAACACTGCGCCGCCACCGCTGCTGGCCGACAGCCTGAACCGCTTCAAACTCTTCAAAGACGCCGCGCAGGCGAGCGAACGGATCCGTGCCGGCCAGCCACTGGCGCCGTCCTCCTATTGGTTCGAACCGCTCCCCACCTACTTGGAAGGATGGCCCGCCGACAAAGCGTTGAAGGTCTACGAAGACGCCGGCCGGACAGGACACTTTCGCCAGTATGGAAATCCTGGGGCGAGCGCCGACCAGACACTCGTCACCCATCTCTCTGAGGTCATGAGTGGAGAATGGCCGCAAAACATCATCGACTTCCTTGACGAAAAAGAACTCAAGACCCTGTTCGGTCGGCAGATGCCAAAAGATGAGCAGGTACAAACGCTGCGCAACAGGCTGGCTGACGAAGCGGACAAGCTCAAGACGGAGATCTTCGACCAGCACTACCAGGCCGGTGAAACGTCGAATAATCCCCAGGTTCGACTGTTTAAAAATACGTTCCCGGAGCTGCCGACCAAAGCCGCGCAAACGCTATTGGGCAACGCCAGTGCCGCCGAGCTTGAGCGCATGACCGTCGAGCAACGGCTACCGTTACGCCTGAAAAACCAGGCCCGGGAATGGGCATTCGAGGCGCGAACCAGTCATGCTTACGAAGGGTTCTACAACGACGTACAGCTGACGGCGGATACCGAGCGTCTGGCCCTGAATACGCTCAGGATCTACACCGACACGTTCAATGATTGGCGTATAGAAGTCCGTGAGGGCACCACTGACGGCCCGCTGCGTTGCAGCGTGGGTGAAGGAGATGCGGCGACCGTGCGGATTCTGGTCAAGGATGAATTTGCACAGTACGAGGTTCATGGCGACCGCAGGCCCCGTGAAGCAGAGGATTTTTTTCAGGCGATTTTGCAGACACTGCCCGCAGACAAACGCCAGGCACTGGGTTACCGCACGGGCGAAGGGCAGAAGCTCAAGCAATGGATCATGGAAAAAACCGCCGCCCCCGCCGAGCGTCGAACCGTCCTCGCAACGCCGCCCATCCGCCCCGTCGCCGACCCCGACAACGCTCTACTGTTGCGCGGCCCCGGTCTTTCAAAATCGGGACAAACACTGGAAGAACGGACGAGTGATCTGTACCCCCACTTGAACGAACGAGAGGTCAGCACCTTCGTTCAATCATTGGGTGCAGAAGAAGACGCGCTGCAAACGCTCAGACGACTCGACCGTGAACTGGCCACTCTTCAGGAAACCCTCAACAAATGGCGGTATCAGCAACCTGATGCCTGGGGCCCGGATCGGCAAGGCTTTGTAAGGGGCGGCGGCCAACACATTGCCGAACGGCTCGTGGAATGCTTCCAAAGAAAGGCCAAGGTTTTCGGCGAACGCAGTACCACCGTCGACGGGGGGTATGCACTGGATCTGTCGTCAGAGTTAAGCCGTTATGATCTCGAACTCTGGTGGAAAAAACTGCCTGACCTCAAGCCCTACCTCGATCAGATCAGCACTCTGAATCTGGATCGCACGACCTTTTCCGCATCTTCCACCGGCCTGCTGAAAGACTTCCCTCACCTGCGGCAACTGAGCGCCAGGAGTTGCCGATTGACGCAACTGCCCGAAAGCGTTGGCAAGATGCATTACCTGCGTACCTTGCGGCTGATGAGCAACGAGATCACGTTGACACCGTCGGCGGTCGAACAACTGCGAAATCTGACCCATATGGAAACCCTCAGGCTCGATGACAACCCGCGGCTGGGAAATCTGCCGAACGTCGAACGCATGCCCAAGCTGAGAATCCTGAGCTTGAGCAACACGGGCGCCACCACGTGGCCCGATGGCGTCTTCGCGCCGGGCAAGCGACGACCTCGCGGCTTCTTTCTGGACTTGCAGGAGAATCCCATCGGCAACATTCCGACCGTCGTGCCCGGCTCGGCAGATGCCTTCATCGTGGCGCGCACCCGTTTGTTCGAAGCAGATCTCTCGGAGGTCAATCTGGTCATTTTTGAAGCGTATCGACGCTCGGTCGGCATATCCCCCAAGCAGGTCTACACCGAGGCCGCCATGGACGCGGTCAACCAATGGCCGATGAAGGATGACTCCGCCTGGTGGAGCGCCGAGGTCCCCGGGCTGGGTACCTTCCGCATGGAAGCCTGGCACGACTTGATGACCGAGCCCGGCTCTCAGGGGTTCTTCTCGTTGATCCAGAAACAGACACTCTCGGCCGACTACCAGGCCGGCGGCCTATTGCGCGAACAACTCAGCAGCCGGGTATGGCGCATGGTCGAAGCCATCGACCTGGACAGCAAATTGCGCAAGGAGCTGTTCGAAATGGCGGCGGCGCCCACCACGTGCGCCGATGCGGGGGCCCAGGTGTTCAACCACATGGGCATCAAGGTGCTCGCCTCCGAAGCCTATGCCTTGTCGACTTCGAATGCGATCCTTCAAAGCAGGTTGGTGACACTGGCGAAAGGTGCCGCTCGTCTTGCGCGAGTGGATGACATTGCACGTGCCGATTACGCCAGCCGTTCGGACGCCGATGAGGTTGAACTGTATCTCGCTTATGAAACCGGCCTCGCTCAACGCCTCGGTTTACCGTGGCAATCGGAGTCGATGCTGTATCGCCCCAGGGCAGGAGTGAACGCCAGTATGCTCGACACGGCGTTCGATACGGTGATGTCCATGGAAGCAGGCGACGGCTTGGTCAATGACATGATCGAACAACTTTTCTGGGACAAATACTTGGGTGACACTTACCCGAGTGAGTTAGCGCGCAATACCCGACTATACAAGCGCAAGGCCGAACGGCTCGATGAGTTACGGGACGTTCAACGCACCTGGGCAGGTTCCAAAGGGATGCTGATCGCGCAAAGACGAGCGCTCAAACAGCGACTGCAAACCCTCGCCCGACAACTCAACGTCCGGGAAAGCCTGGTGGTCACGGATGAAGAAATGAGCGATGCAGTCTATGGCGATTTGCTTAACGATATCGCTTACGAAAGAAAGGAATTGAGCAGGCAACTGACCCGTGCGGCTCTGCAAAGAGCTGGACAATAACGGCTCAACCACTCGCCCCTGAAAGCATCAGGCTCCTTTCAGGGGCGCCCCCCCTTAACCTACGTCCGAATCCCAGATCACCGTGATAAAGCCCCGGTAGAGTCGTGATTGCCCCGGTTGCATCATGCTGGCCACAGCGTCCGGTGGCACTTCAAAGTGCAACGTTCCGGGTTTGCGATCCACATAGAAACCCGGTTGAAAACTTGTGGCTTCGTACCGACTCAATAACTGACGGTCGACGGTTTTCCCATCAGCGTCGGTCAAACCGTGGGGCAGGCTTACGCTGATGTGCAATGGAACGTTACGGCTATTTTCGAAATCCAGCAATCCACAGTGGCCGTTACCCCCGGCAATGGAACATTCCAGCTTCATTTTGAAAGGTGTGCTCGTTGAGATATTGAACGTTTGATCCCTGAACAGTCGCGTCGGTTTCCGCCCCTGAGCCAGCCAAGCCTGCCAGCCCCCCTGGGGGACCAGTTCAATGCGATTGCCTCCGGGGGGAATATCGACTTTCAGGGTATGCCTGACCTCAAGCAGAAAATTAAGCGTTAACTGGCTATCGCTCGGGATCATGACATCGCCCATGTCGAAATCCATGCCCGGACCAACGGTGTATGAAATAGTCCCCGTGTATTCACCCGACTGCATGTTCAGGGGGTCGGGTGTACGCATTTCATAACCAAAAACGATGTACTGATAGGAAAAAAACGGAATATCAAACAACGCTTTCTTGCTGCATACACCCGCTCCCACGGGCACTTTCCAGAAACTGTTGTAGCCATGGTGACCAGCAGTCGCCACGCCAACACCTTCGCAAGGAGAAGGTGCGTATACCCAACTGCCACCCGCCCATAGTTGATCCCACCAGCCACCACCGGTCAGCTCACCGATCAATACGGGAATGGAGGCTTCGTGACCAATACCCGCGATCCTCACTTGAACCACTTTTGTCTCAACCACTGTTGAATCACCCGATGCAAGGGTAACAGTCACATCTCGCCACTCGGAAGGCACTTTGGCCATACCGCCCTTGCGCGGGTCAGCATGATTGGCCAGGATCGGTGCATTAGCCGTGAATGGAATGCGAGCGAGAAGGCTGAACAGACCCGCAGGTTTACAGATACCCGGCACCTGGCTACAGAAGCCCTCGGAAGGGGTTTGATTGACGAATTCATTTTTTTGCGGCTTCGACGCATCGGGTTCGAACAAGGCCCTGATGTCACGCACGTCCGCCAGTGCTGCCCCTGTCATCAGGGAATACAGCAACCCGATCCCTGAGCCGACCCTCAGCACCCGGCATATACGTCCATTTGTAAAACTCATATTTCTTCCTTCCAACAGATCACATGTGTGTTCGAACCACCGGAGCAGTCCATGTTCCGGACTTCACTAAACCTCCGAATCCCAGATAACCGTGACGTTGCCGGAGTACTGCCGTTGCGACCCGGGCTTGATCATCTCGGCCACTTCATCCGCGGGAACTTCGAAGTGCAGCGTTCCCGGTTTTCGATCCACGTACACACTCGGCTGGAACAATTCGGTACCACTGCCATCACGCAGTAACTGGCGGCGGTTAACGGCTTGCCCGCCCACGTCGGTCAAGCCATGGGGAAGACTGACGCTGATATTCAGCGGTACCACATGGCCGGAAACAGGCTCGCGCAAGGAACAGGTTCTGCCATCCTGGGTGTATTGGCATTCCAGGTTCATCTTGAAACGCGAACTTGCGGAGATATTGAACGTTTGATCCCTGAACAACCGCGTCGGCTTTCGCCCCTGTTGCAACCAGGATTGCCAGCCGCCCTGCGGAACCAGTTCAACGCGATTACCACCCGGTGGTACATCGACTTTGAGGGTGTGCTGAACATCCAGCACGAAATTCAATCCCAGGGTTGAACTGCTGGCTGCATGACGTCACCCATGTCGAAATCCATCCCGGGCCCGACGGTGTAGGTCAGCTTTCCCAAGTACTTTCCCGAGGACATCCCCAACGGGTTGGGGGTTACCAGCTCATAGGCAAAGTCGAGGTAGTCAAAACGAAGCCAAGGCACATTGAATTTCGCCTGTTTTTCACAGGCACCTTGAGACGGGGTTTTCCAAAAAAAAGCATAGGTCTGCGGGGCGAATAGACCCACACCGCTGTAAAAACAAGGGGACGGCGCATACACCCAGCTATTGCCCCACAACTGATTGTGCGCGACCCGATAGTCGGTTCCACCGCCTACCAGGCTGATCACGTCTTCAGTCACGTATCGCGAGCCGATGCCGGCAATGCGAACCTGAACGGTTTCAGGCTCCCCGGTCTTTTCATGTATCACCGTCAATTCTC
Organism: Pseudomonas sp. ASL7; assembly: GCF_056680375.1. NCBI lineage: Bacteria > Pseudomonadati > Pseudomonadota > Gammaproteobacteria > Pseudomonadales > Pseudomonadaceae > Pseudomonas > Pseudomonas sp. ASL7. The sequence goes on from NZ_CM155279.1 coordinate 3,648,063, forward strand.
GCCACTGTGCCGGAACCATGATCATCGCCCCTTGACGGGCATTCTCATGATTGGCCGCAATTGGCCCACTGGAATTGAACTGAATTGGCACGCGCAGACTGAACATTACGTTGTCCCGGCATTCGCCGGGATAGCTCTCGCAATAACCACTTGGAGGCGTGTCGTTCTGGAATTGATTACGTTGCGGGTTGCCAGAGTCTGGTTTGAACGAGGCCTGAATCGACACCTCCTCAGCCCAAGCCGTTGGCAACCACATCGAGAACAAAAGACCCGCACCTGCACTGCGCAATGCACATCGTTGAAAGGCGTCTAAACGCTTCATCCTTTAAGCCTCATAGTGTCAGTAATACTTGGCCCAATGGCCTCAGATCATGGCGCGCCCCTCCTTGGGCAAAATGATTAAACTTGCGAATCCCAGATCACTGTCACGCTTCCCGAGTACTGCGTTGCTTGTCCCGGGCGAATCATTTCATCGACTTCAGTGGGGGGAATTTCGAAGTGCAACGTTCCAGGTTTGCGGTCCACATATAACGCTGGCTGGAACAACTCCGTACCACTCCCGTCACGCCGAAGCGGCCGACGCGTCACCGGTTGCCCGCCCGCATCCGTCAAGCCATGGGGCAGGCTGACACTGAGGTGCAGCGGAACAGTGTGACGGGACATGGGTTCATACAACGAGCAGTTATTACCGTCCTGACTGTATTGGCACTCCAGCAGCATTTTGAAGCGCGAACTGGCGGAAATGTTGAAGGTCTGATCGCGGAACAACCGAGTCGGCTTGCGCCCATGGGTCAGCCAGGCTTGCCAGCCGCCCTGCGGCTCCAATACCACACGATTACCACCGGGCGGGACATCCACCTTGAGTGTGTGCTGAACATCGAGCGTGAAATTGAACACAAGCTCGCTCTGAGAGGGAATCATGACGTCACCAAAATCGAAATCCAGTTCTGGGCCAACCGAGTAAAGAGTCGATCCTGTGTACTGCCCCGCCGACATGCCTAACGGGTTTGGCGTCCGGAGTTCGTATGAGTATTCAAGATATACATGCGCTGTCTGAGGAATATCTTTTACAGCTTGCATCGCACAAGCGCCCGCCCCTTCTGGCACGATCCAGTGCCAAAGTAAGGAACGCGTATTACCCGTCGCATAACCTGTGGTTTGACAGGGTGCTGGTGCATATAGCCAACCGGCCGAGCCCCGAACCCATGCTTCACCAAAGCTCACGCCAGCAATATCTGTCCGACTACCGACGCCGGCTATCCGTACTTCAACCGTTTCAACTTCCCTCGTAGTGTTGTTTATAACGTCAACCTGACGCCAATATGAAGGCACCTTGAACATTGCACCCTCACGGATACTTCCATGATTGGCCAGGATAGGACGGTTGGACCTGAAAACAATATCCGAATTGCGGATGCTGAAAATATTCATATCCTTGCATCGCTGCGGAATATGCCCAGGGCAGAATCCACTTTGCGGCGTTGTATTTTCGAATTTATTGTTCTGTGGATTCGCAGAGTCGGGTCTGAACACAGCGGTAATCTCCTGCACCGCCGCGTTCGCCACTTGTGCAACAGAGTTACTCAACAACCCAATGACCAACATCCACTTGGCGCCAGTTTTAGCGCAATTAATCCAGCTCATGTACTTAATCCAGATTCACTCACAAACAAGACATCCCTACCCTCCGCGTTTAACCATTAACAGTCGGCGCAATCCAACATCCTTGTTGAACTCAATACTTGTTGCTTGATTTACGTCTACGGCATGACAGCGTTGAAGATCAGGTTGACGCTGCCGAAATAATTGCCGGATTTGTAAACGCCATCGGCAGGCGGCTGCGGCAAGATTTCCAGCAACACACGTTTGCCCGGCGCGGCATCGGTCAACGACACCACTTCAATACTTTCCCGTTCGTTCAACAGCAGGCCGTTGAACAGCACCCGCAAGCCAATGTCATGAGCGTCAGTGCCATTCGACAGGTAGGGTCGGCCTTCAAGCCGGGCTTCGATCGAACCGGCTTCATTCTTGACATCGAAATATTTGCGCAAGCCCCCCAGCGTCGACGAGGTCAGGTTCCAGGGCAGTTGCTGCTCACGATGAATCCAGCCAGGGTCTGACGGAATGACATAAAACGCCTGGGTCGGAATCGTCACGAACACCTCGAATTGATGTTCTTCGCGGGCGGCGAAAACCGAAGAACTTGCCAGCGGGACAACAGCCGACAACAGCACGACAGTCAGTTTCTTGAACATGCTCATCACCCGGTCTTATCCCTTCACGTCGAGTTTTTTGCTGCGTTCGCCTTCAACCAACGTGAAGTTGTATTGGCGACCGGCCTGCTTTTCGAACTGGAACGTGCGGCCCGCGAGAATGTGATGCTTGGTGGTCGGCTGGCAGTCCTGCTCGTTTTTGATCGAGCAATCCTTGAACTCATCGATCACCACCACGGTGTTGCCGTTGTTGCGAATCCGATAATTGCCGGCGCCGTTTTCGATCGCACTGTCGAAACGGGTGTCCTTGGGCCGAACGAAAAACACCGCGCCGTAACCGGCCAACACGGTCACCCCGGCGGACAACTCTTTTTTGTATTCTTCGCGTTCCTCGCTGGAGACGGCGAACTCATCTTCTTTCTCCGGCACCACCGGCACGAAGCGCACGCGGAAATAGCGCTCCTTGTCACGCTCACCCATGTACAGCAGGCGCGTGCCCTGCATGCCATTGGCCGGCACGATCAATCGGGCCGGGCTGGCCATCAAGCCATCGCGGGCACTGCCGTCAGCCTGGGACTGGATCGGTACTTCTCGCGAAGTACCGTCCGCCTCATAGAGAATCTCGAGGATGTTGACCTTGACGAACGCAGTGCTGTCGCCTCCGTTGAAGACCCGTTTCAAGTAGGTACTTTTGTCGCCGTCCATGTAGTCATACACGGTGCCGATGTTGATGCTCGGGCCAGCGTGTGCGCTCTGGGTGAACAAACAAAAACCAAATACTGCCAACAGACGTTTCATCGTCTTGAACCTCATCGATTAGTTGCGTTTGACCGAGCCATCAACCCGCGGTCGGTGCCTTGAAAGTCGTATCCGCCAAGGTGTCCGGCGTGCAGCGCAGATCCCCGATCATCAACACGTTGTTCTCGGTGCGACCACGGCTCGGGTCCAGCCGGAACTGACACAGCAGTTGATTGCCATGACGCACCTCCAGGGTCGGTGAGCCGGCGTTCATTTCCATGGAGAAGAAGCCGTCCACCTCACTCACACCGCGACTGGCGTGATTGATGATGTGGTGGCCCTTGAGCGGATTGCCTTGGGGGTCGACCAAGCGGCCAAGCACGGTGAGGGTTCTCATCACTTTCACCTGGCGGTACTCCACGCCGCCCTTGTTCAGGTGATAGCTGGAGCGCGCCGGCTGGATTGTCGCGGCGGGAACGTGATTGCCCTCGAAATCGAAACTGACGGAGCTGCTTTTGTAGGCCGTGATCGGCACGAAGTTGCGCCCGGGCTTGAGGACCGCGCTGCCACCACTCAAGTCGTCGGCACGCAGGGCGATGTCTTCGATGTCCGATTCCACATCGATGATCATGCCGGCACCGTTGCGGTGGTATTGGCTGGTCATGACCATTTTTTGCCCACCGACGGCGACGGTGCTGTCCAGGTTCAGGCCACCGGTGAAGTCGTTGTTGAAAGACGAGCGCTGGATAAATCCATCGCCATTAACCAGGTCCGTTTGCATCGTCGCCATCGCATTCAACCCGACGCCGTAGGTGTCGGTGATGGCCGTGGCCGAAACGCTTTGCAATAGGTGATCCTGAAGGTCTTTGCGGTAGGTGACCGAAGCGTTGTTATCGCGCCCGCCATCACGCGAGGTGCGCGTTCCAATGCTGCCGGAAATCTGTTCACCCGGGCCGCCCAACGCGATGTTGACGCTCAAGTCGATGCCACGATTGCGATCATCACCGGAGCTGATACTGCCCGGCCTGTCGAACAGTGACAGACGCCAGTTGGCATCACTGCCGAACAGTTGGGTGCGCTGGGTCCAGCCCAGATCTATTCCCGTGCCATTGGTGTTGCCTGAGCTGTTGGACACCCGGGCATTGACCGAACTTTTGCTGGTGAGTCGATGATTCACAGACAACGATGAGCTACTGGTCTGACCGACAAACACGTTGGGCTGTCGCACCCGCGTGCCATCCGGCAAGGTGTCGTAGAGTCGGGTCGTGTCGAGCCAGCTGCGGTTGTGGCTGGCGACGATGCTGCCACTGCCATAGGAATAATGACTCTGCACATCCAGGCCGGTGCCGTAATTCTCGGTCTGGTAGACGTTGGCGTAGAGGCTGGCATTGTTGACGATTGCCCAGTCGACCGAGGTGCCGTATTGCATGGCGTCGCGAACCTGTCGCCCGGTCAGGCCGAGGATCACTCGCGGGTGCAGAAGGAAGTTGAACGCGGCGCCGGCCGTCATGTCGCCATCGACCTGATCATCCCAGTTACTCAACACTTTGGACTCACGGCCGGCGAACAGATTGTAACGCCAGCGCTCGTCGTGGTTGCGCCAGTTGTTCGGTTTGTAGATCAGCTCCTGAGTGCTGGAAGTAATCTGGCCGTCTTCGATCAGGCGCACTTCCACTTCATAGATACCGCCCGGCAACGGACGCGTATCAAGGGTCTGTAGCCCCGCGGGCACAGCCTGGGTGTTGATCATCAAGCCGTCGCGGTAAATCTCCACTGAGCCCTGGCGATTGGCGGTGACGTAGATCGGATAGACCGCCGGTTTCGGATTATTGATGGCCAGGCTGTCGGAGCTGCCGTACATCACCCCCACCGCCGTGTCGGGGCCAGTGCCAAAGGTGCGCGCTTGCCGGGTCAGCCCTTCCGACGACGGTGTGAATAAGCCCAGGCGCAGAAAATTGCCTTCCAGTTCGCGCTGGGTATAAAGCTCATTGACGGCGTGAAAGAGCGTGTCATCCATGCCGCCGAGTCGGGACAGCTGCAGGTTGACCGCTTGGGTCCAGTTACCCAGGCTGCTGCTGGCTTCCAGGCCATAACGCCCACCGAGGTCCTGGTCTTGGCCACCGTTGAGGTTCAGCTGGTTACGTACAATCAACCCGGTGCTGCCGCCCTCGGGAAGTGAGTAATAACGCTGTACCTGATCGTCGCGTTCGGCGTTTTCAGTGAGGATCGACACCAGCGAGTTTTCCAGGCTGTAATGCACGGCCAGCAGTTGCTCCGGGCATTTGACTTGGCAGCTGCCGAGCGCCACACCTTGCTTGAGATAGTTCGACCAGGTATCACGCTCGCTGGGTTTGATCTGGCTGTCGCTGACATCGGTGAAATCAACGAGGGTGATGCGATCGTCACGCGTTAAAACGACCATCGCCTCACCGAGAAACTGTTGGTCAAGTTCCACGCGCACCGCCAGCGGCACATCAAAGAAGTGCTCTTCGAACTCGCTCGGCAAGCCCTTGGCCTGCGCTAACAGGCCTCGAGGTGTCGTGCCGTTATCCATAGGCGCGGCCAGGGCAGTTGCACAGAAAAAAAGGGCAAGCGCCGTCGCGATGGGAGTCATCGGGAACATGAACGAAATACTCTGAAGAGGAATGCGTTGAAACCCGATCGACAGACAGAAGTTGTCCGCCGACCGGTAATCGTTATCAGATAAGGGCTAGCCTTAGTTCATAACTGTATTACGGGGTGACGCGAGGGATGGCGTCGAAGATCACCACCGGCGTAGCGGTGTAAAGGCCATTCTGGCCATCAGCCGGTTTGGCAGCGGCAATTACCAGATCGGCCTGCATGCCACCGTTGGACTCGGTGTCGCCGACCACTTCCTGCGAAACGCCGGACAGGGTTGTGCCATTGAAGGTGTACGTCAATGCGATGGTGTTGGAACCGTTGGACAACGGTTGCGGCCCGCCTTCGACGTAGGCACCGACCGAACCGTTGGTGTGCTGTACATCATAGGTGGCACGCAACGGCGTCAAGGTGCCTGCACCCAGCACATAGGCCATTTTTTCATCTTTACCGAAGTCCGGATTGCGCGGCTGAGCGTGGAAGACCTTGCTTGGGATGGTGGCGCTGATGTTGATCGAGGTGCGCGCTTCTTCCGCAGCGAACGCCACCGAAGAGCTCAGTGCCAGGAGGGTCATCGGAACGGCGATTGCAAACTTCTTGAACATTGTTGAGTACCTGTCTTTTACGATGGATTGGTTCGTAGAAAGTCTTGTAGACCGCAACAACCACCAGAGTGATAGCGTTTTGGCTCAACTTTCGACGCCGGGGCATAATCGACCAATTCTTTAAGAAAGTAAGTACGAAGATTCCGAAGAGCATGTAGCTCAAACAGCCCACGAGCGTTAAGAAAAAAACCAATAAAATATCAAACTGACAGTTCAGCTGTCAGAGAGGTACTACATACAGTATTAGTAAAAAAACCACACAGACAGATACAACTACAACTTCTGTAAGATTGATACTACTTATATCTAGATAATGATTACAACTAACATTAGATGGATATTAGTCCAATTACTCTAAATAACAGACTCAGCATCCTTTTAGCCCTGCCCCATCGGGGGTTTCGCTTGGATGACCATTGGTCAAAGAAATTTGCGTCCACTTAAGATATATCTTAAGTTGTATCTAAACACGACAAAGAGAAGGAAAAATGAGAGACCATCATTCCCCCCACCGCGAGCACGGCGATGGCCGTGACGGCTTCGAAAAGCGCCCTGGCCGCGAACGCGGAGGTCGCGGGCCAAGGGTATTTGCTCCCGGCGACCTGAAATTGCTACTGCTGGCACTGATCGCCGAGCAGCCCTGCCACGGCTACGACTTGATCCGCCAGATTGAAGGCATGTTCGACGGCGCCTACAGCCCGAGCCCCGGCGTGATCTATCCGACCCTGACCTTTCTGGAAGAAAGCGAAATGATCCAGGGCGACGCCGAAGGTGGAAAAAAGCGCTACAGCGTGACCGACGCCGGCCGTCTGTCCTTGAGCGAGCAAGCGATTGCCCTCGACGGTGTGCGGATGCGCATCGATGTCAGCAAGCGTTCGTTGCGTGGCCATGATCGCCCGGCTGAAATTCATGAGGCTGTGCATAACTTGCGTCATGCACTGCAACTGCATCACGGTCGCTGGAGCCCGGAAGAAATCCTGCGCGTCGCCACCCTGCTCAATGACACTGCCAAAGCCATCGTCGACGGCCCTGCCGTTCCAACCGCATCGGAGACAGCCGAATGACTGAAGTGATCCAAACCATTCACCGCGTCTTGCATGAAATTAAACGCCGTCGACTGGAAGTGTTGCGCGTGGTCGACCTGACCCCGCGGATGCGCCGAATTACGCTGGGCGGCCCGGAACTTGCCGGCTTCGTCAGCCTAGGTACGGACGATCACGTGAAACTGCTGTTCCCACAGAACGCGGCGGAGCAAGCGGCGCTGGAAACCCTGGTGTTGGGCGCCGGCAAAGACAACGGGCCGATGCCGGCGATGCGCGACTACACACCGCGCCGTTACGACCTCGACACGCTGGAGCTGGACATCGACTTCGTGCTGCACGGCGACGGCCCTGCCGCGACGTGGGCCGAACAGGCCAAGCCAGGCCAGTTCCTGCACATCGCCGGGCCACGCGGTTCGATGATCGTGCCGGACCTATTCGACAGCTACTTGCTGATCGGCGATGAAACCGCCCTGCCCGCCATCGCCCGACGCCTGGAAGGCCTGGGGGCCAACCGGCGTGCGCTGGTGATTGTGGAAGTGGAGAACGGCGCCGAGCAGCAGCGTCTGGAAAGCGCCGCGCAGATCAATGTGATTTGGGTACTGCGCGAAGGTGGCAAGAACAACCTGCTGACCACCGTCAAGCAACTGCAAGTGCCGAGCGGCAATCTGTATGCATGGGTGGCGACCGAAACCAAAGTGTCGCGTCAAATCCGTAGAGTGTTGCTCGATGAGCACGGGCTGAACGAGCAGTTGGTCAAAACCGTTGGTTACTGGCGGCTGGATCAAAGCGACGAGGAGTGACAGCCTTTAGGTCCCCATCGCGAGCAGGCTCGCTCCCACATTGGATCGGCATACACCAGCCCCCTGTGGGAGCGAGCCTGCTCGCGATAGCGATGTCACAAACCCTACAAATCCATGCCTTTACCACGACGCCCAAGCCACCGATCCAGCCCAATCACCATCAAAGCAATCAGAACAAATCCCGCCAACAGTCCCCCCGCATTCACAAACACCTGTGGATAACCCAGCTTCTCGACATCAATGAACGGGTAGGGATAAACCGCCAGCAGATGCCCACGCAGCAGCGAGTACGCGAAGTACACAATCGGAAAAATCACCCACAGCATGATGAGTCGCAGGCGCAACGTGCCCTTCGGCACACACAACCACCAGTAAGCCAGAAACAGCAACGGCATGACGTCATGCATCAGCTCATCGGCGATCCACTGCCAGCCCTCGGGATGCCACAGATGGCGCAGCAACACGTTGTAAGCCAGGCCGACCACGGCGATGCTCACCGCAATGCCGCTGCTCACTGACGGTAGTAAAAACCAGCGCCGCGCCGACGACTCGCGGGATGTCCACTCACAGGTCAATACGGTGGCCACGAGCGTGTTCGTCAGCACCGTGAAATAACTGAAAAAGCTCACCAGCCCACCGAGCAAACTGGCTTCAAGGCTCCAGCGTGAATAGAAAACCAGGTACATCTGAATAGTCAGCCCCGCCCAACCCAGCACCGCGCCCATAACAACTAAACGACGCCGCGCGACAGACCCGGGTGCCGCCTGGGTGACCATGTTCAGAGCGGTCGCTTGGTGCGCATCAGCTTAACGTACAAGCGTTCGACCTTTTCCCGCGCCCACGGGGTTTTGCGCAGAAACGTCAGGCTCGACTTGATGCTCGGGTCACTCTTGAAGCAGCGGATATCAATGCGCTCGGCCAGCCCCGACCACTCATAGTGTTCCACCAGGACGTTGAGGATTTGCTCCAGCGTCACACCGTGTAGCGGGTTGTTGTTCTGTTCGGTCATGCCGGGCCTTCGAGCGTTGAAAGGATGGGAAGGCGCGCACCTTAGCCGAGGGGGTGATTGGGTGGAAGGGCTCTGTGCGCTATCTCGTAAATGTAGGCGAATCCTGAAAACTACACCGTTCAACTGTAGGAGCGAGCTTGCTCGCGATGGTGGGTCAGCTGGATAGGTGTCAACTGACACACCATCGCGAGCAAGCTCGCTCCTACAGGGGACTGTTACAAAATCCGAAAGAATTCATGTCAGTAAAAGCGCTTTCTCTATTTGTAACAGAACATTATCCTTGCGCCCGCCCAAGCTGAAACGTTTCTTCTGTCAGTTTCACTCCTGCTGCTTTCAGTTTACCCCCCAGAAAAAGACCCAGAATTTCCTCTTTATGCCTTACTTTCAATCCTCGAGAGACAGCGCTGTCTGCACCCCGGTTGCCAGCCGCAAAGCCCTGAACCTGATCGGCGGATTTACCGCTTTGGGCCTCACCACGTGCACCCAGGCGGCCCCGGCCTTCGACAGTGAATCACCGTGGATGCTCGGCGACTGGAACGGTACCCGCACCGAACTTTCGGACAAAGGCTACGACTTCAAAGTCGATTACACCGGTGAGATGGGCAGCAATCTGCACGGCGGCTACGACCATGACCGCACCGCGCGTTACAGCGATCAGTTTGGCCTCGGCACACACCTGGACTTGCAGAAAATCCTCGGCTGGGACGGCGCTGAGTTTCAGCTGACCATCACCGAGCGCAACGGCAACAACATCAGCAACGACCGGATCAACGACCCGCGCGTTGGCGGTTTCACCTCGGCTCAGGAAGTCTGGGGCCGTGGCCAGACCTGGCGCCTGACGCAGATGTGGTATCAGCAGACATTCGTCGATCAGACACTCGACATCAAAGTCGGTCGATTCGGCGAAGGCGAAGACTTCAACAGCTTCCCCTGCGACTTCCAGAACCTGGCGTTCTGCGGCTCTCAGGTCGGTAACTGGGCGGGGGATATCTGGTACAACTGGCCGGTCAGCCAGTGGGCGATGCGGGTCAAATATCACCTGACGCCGCAGCTGTACGCACAGGTTGGCGCCTACGAGCAAAACCCGTCCAACCTGGATCGCGGCAACGGCTTCAAGCTCAGCGGCAGCGGCACCCAAGGCGCGATCCTGCCGGTGGAGCTGGTGTGGTCGCCCAAGCTCAATGGCCTGCCGGGCGAGTACCGCGCCGGTTATTACTACAGCAGCGCCAACGCCACCGATGTCTACAAGGACAGCAATGGCCAGCCCGCCGCCCTGACCGGCGAGGCTTACCGCAGCGCGTCGAGCAAGCACGGCGTGTGGCTCGGTATTCAACAGCAGATCACTAGCCGTGCCAGCGACAACGCGCGCGGCTTGAGCGTGTTCGCCAACGGCACGATGCACGATAAGAAGACCAACGCCATCGACAACTACGTCCAGGCGGGCGTCGTCTACAAAGGCCTGTTCGATGCCCGCGCCAAAGACGACATCGGCTTTGCACTCGCCCGGGTCCACGTCAACCCGGCCTACCGTAAAAATGCCGAGGCGACCAATCATGCCCACGCCGTTTTCGACTACGACGATCCGTCGTTCCTGCCACCCCAGGACACCGAATACAGCGGCGAACTTTATTACGGCGTGCACGTCACGAACTGGCTGACCGTGCGCCCCAACCTGCAATACATCCGCCACCCCGGTGGCGTGAACGAGGTCGATGACGCACTGATTGGCGGGATCAAGATCACATCATCCTTTTAAGAACCCCGCAAAACCTGTGGGAGCGAGCCTGCTCGCGAAGAGGTCAGCACAGACAACATTGATCTTGTCTGACCCACCGCTATCGCGAGCAGGCTCGCTCCCACAAAGGACTGCATCAACCGTTCATTTTTTAACCTGAACCATGCCTGCGCCGGATCGTCATCTACAGTGAACTTGCGCGGGACTACCTGAAACGTCACGGAGAACCACACTATGAGCACTGATGGTGCTTTGGGTCGAAGCCGTCTATTGCCGACCCTGCTCGGCATTCTGCTTCTGCTAATGGGCTTGGCCATGCTGGCCGGCGGGATCAAGCTGAGCATGCTCGGCGGCTCGCTGTATTACCTGCTGGCCGGTATCGGTCTGGCACTGACCGGCGTGCTACTGATGGTCGCCCGCCGCGCCGCCCTGGGCCTCTACGCGCTGGTGCTGTTTGCCAGTACCGTGTGGGCCTTGTGGGAAGTTGGCCTCGATTGGTGGCAACTGGTGCCGCGTCTGGCGCTATTGTTTGCACTGGGCATCGTCATGTTACTGCCGTGGTTGCGCCGTCCGTTGCTGCGCGAAGGCGCTGCACCGATGGGCACCGCCGCTCTGAGCGTTGCCGTGGTACTGGCGGGCGCTACGGCACTTGCCAGCCAGTTCACCAACCCCGGTGAAATCAAAGGCCAACTGGACCGCGACAGCGTGCCGGGCATGACCAACACCGCGCCGGCCATGCCCGACGGTGACTGGAACTCCTATGGCCGCAGTGCCCACGGCGATCGTTACTCGCCCCTGGCGCAGATCACCCCGCAAAACGTGAACAAACTCGTTCCGGCGTGGACCTATCGCACCGGCGACCTGCCCGGGCCGAACGACCCAGGCGAAACCACGGCCGAAAACACCCCGCTGAAAGTCAACGGCATGCTTTACGTGTGCACACCGCACAGCAAGGTGATCGCACTGGACCCGGACACCGGCAAGGAACTCTGGCGTTTCGATCCGAAGCTTTCCACGCAAAACGCGGCGAACTTCAAGGGTTGGGCGCACATGACCTGCCGTGGCGTGGCCTATCACGATGACGCTGCATACGCGTCCGAGCAGAGCTCGACCGGCAGCGCCAGCACGCCCGTCGCCAGCGCCTGCCCGCGCCGGATCCTCCTGCCGACCGCCGACACCCGTCTGATTGCCCTGAACGCCGACACCGGCAAAATGTGCGAAGACTTTGGCAACCAAGGTCAGATCGACCTGAGCGCCAACATCGGCAGCTTCAATGCCGGCGGTTACTACTCCACTTCGCCACCGGCCGTGACTAAAGACCTGGTAGTGATTGGCGGCCACGTCACCGACAACGTCTCCACCGACGAGCCTAGCGGCGTTATCCGCGCGTTTGACGTGCACACCGGCAAACTGGTGTGGAACTGGGACAGCGGCAAGCCGGACGATACGACACCTATTGCCGACGGCAAGGTCTACACCCGCAACTCGCCGAACATGTGGTCCATGTTCGCGGTCGACGAAAAACTCGGCATGCTCTACCTGCCGATGGGCAACCAGACCCCGGACCAGTTCGGTGGGGGGCGTACCCCTGATTCGGAACTGTACTCCGCCGGCCTGACCGCGCTGGACATCGCCACCGGTAAAGTGCGCTGGCACTTCCAGTTCACCCACCATGACCTGTGGGACATGGACGTCGGCGGCCAGCCAACCCTGATGGACCTGAAAACGGCGGACGGTGTGAAACCGGCGGTACTGGCGTCCACCAAGCAGGGCAGCATTTACGTCCTGGACCGCAGCACCGGCAAGGCCATCGTGCCGATCAACGAAATACCGGTGCCGCAAGGCGCTGTCGCCGGTGATCACACCTCGCCCACCCAACCGAAATCCGACCTGAACCTGATGCCGCCGCCGCTGCAAGAGCGTGACATGTGGGGCGTGACCCCGTTTGACCAACTGATCTGCCGGATCGATTTCAAATCCATGCGCTACGACGGTCCGTTCACGCCGCCGTCGCTGCAAGGTTCGATTGTTTATCCAGGTAACTTCGGTGTGTTTGACTGGGGTGGTATCTCGGTTGACCCGGTGCGTCAGATTGCTTTCATGAACCCGAGCTACATGGCGTTCAAATCGAAACTGATCCCCGCCGCAGAAATCGCCGCCCAAGGCCCGCGCAAAAGCGAAACCCAAGGCGTGCAGCCCAATAAAGGCGCACCGTATGGCGTGATCCTCGAAGCACTGCTGTCGCCAATGGGCCTGCCCTGCCAGGCGCCACCATGGGGTTACGTGGCGGCGGTCGACCTGACCACCGCCAAAACCCTCTGGAAGCACAAAAACGGCACCGTGCGCGACAGCTCGCCGGTTCCGATCCCGCTGAGCATGGGCGTGCCCAGCCTGGGCGGCACCTTCACCACCGCCGGTGGCGTGGGCTTCCTGAGCGGCACCCTTGACCAGTACCTGCGCGCCTATGACGTGAAAAACGGCAAGCAGTTGTGGGAAGGCCGCCTGCCAGCGGGCGCGCAAACCACGCCGATGACCTACACCGGCAAGGACGGCAAGCAATACGTGCTCGTCGTTGCTGGCGGTCACGGTTCGCTGGGCACCAAACAAGGTGACTATGTGATTGCATACAAACTGTCGGAGTAAGCGATAGTCGCCGTTAATCCAAAAGCGACCCCTGTGAGGGGGTCGCCTTTTTTTTGTGGGTAACCGGAAAAGTACGCTTCCCACCGTGAAATGGCGCACCTCTGCAAAAAACGGGGCAATTTCCCACATTGAAACCCGCATTCAGCACCTTGCCCCGCCGCCACAGCCGTCTAACATCAAACGAAAGGAAAATAAGGTCACATTCCTCTCAAGTTGAAGGACTCGACAACCGACACAGTGCTAATAGGTCACTGTCTCCAAACAGCAGCATATCGGCCAAGCCATAGTCAAAATCCCCTGTGAATGAATGTCCCTTTGACTGCCATCACGGGATTGCCAATACTCATGGCAACTTGATGCTACCCGCACGGAACAAGGAATGACTCTTTGAAGCTGGAACTCAAGAACAGCTTGTCGGTGAAGTTGCTCCGGGTCGTGCTCCTGTCGGCATTGATCGTGGGCGTGGTATTGAGCTGCGCGCAGATTGTTTTCGATGCCTATAAAACACATCAGGCCGTCGCCACCGATGCTCAGCGTATCCTCGACATGTTCCGCGACCCCTCGACCCAGGCCGTCTACAGCCTGGACCGGGAGATGGGCATGCAGGTCATCGAAGGCCTGTTTCAGGACGATGCCGTGCGCCAGGCCTCCATCGGCCATCCCAACGAAGCCATGCTTGCGCAAAAATCTCGCGAGTTGCAGCACTCCCACAGTCGCTGGCTGACCGACCTGATCCTCGGCAAGGAACGCACCTTCACCACACAACTGGTGGGTCGCGGCCCTTACAGCGAGTATTACGGCGACCTGAGCATTACCCTCGACACCGCCACCTACGGCCAGAGTTTTATCGTCAGTTCGGTGATCATCTTTATTTCCGGCGTTTTGCGCGCACTGGCCATGGGCCTGGTGCTGTATCTGGTTTATCACTGGCTGCTGACCAAACCGCTGTCGCGGATCATCGAGCACCTGACCGAAATCAACCCGGACCGCCCCAGCGAACACAAAATTCCGCAGCTCAAAGGGCACGAGAAAAACGAGTTGGGGATCTGGATTAACACCGCCAACCAGTTGCTCGAGTCCATCGAGCGCAACACCCATTTACGCCATGAAGCGGAAAACAGCCTGCTGCGCATGGCCCAGTACGACTTCCTGACCGGCCTGCCGAACCGCCAGCAATTGCAGCAGCAGCTGGACAAGATCCTGGTCGACGCGGGCAAATTGCAGCGTCGGGTCGCGGTGCTGTGTGTCGGCCTCGATGACTTCAAGGGCATCAACGAACAGTTCAGCTACCAGACCGGCGACCAACTGTTGCTGGCCCTGGCCGATCGCTTGCGAGCCCACAGTGGTCGCCTTGGCGCCCTCGCTCGCCTCGGCGGCGACCAGTTCGCCCTGGTTCAGGCTGATATCGAACAACCCTACGAAGCAGCCGAACTGGCCCAAAGCATTCTCGATGACCTGGAAGCGGCGTTTGCCCTCGATCATCAAGAGATTCGCCTGCGCGCCACCATCGGCATCACGCTGTTCCCCGAAGACGGTAACAGCACCGAAAAGTTGCTGCAAAAAGCCGAACAAACCATGACGCTGGCCAAAACGCGTTCGCGCAACCGATACCAGTTCTATATCGCCAGCGTCGACACCGAAATGCGCCGCCGTCGCGAGCTGGAAAAAGACCTGCGCGATGCCTTGGCCTGCGATCAGTTCTACCTCGTCTATCAACCGCAAATCAGCTATCGCGATCACCGCGTGGTGGGCGTCGAGGCATTGATTCGCTGGCAACATCCTGAACACGGGCTGGTGCCGCCGGACCTGTTTATCCCCCTCGCCGAACAGAACGGCACCATCATCGCCATTGGTGAATGGGTGCTGGACCAGGCGTGCAAGCAATTGCGCGACTGGCATGACCAGGGTTTCGGCGACCTGCGCATGGCGGTAAACCTGTCCACGGTGCAACTGCACCATGCCGAGCTGCCGCGAGTGGTCAATAACCTGCTGCAGATCTACCGCCTGCCACCGCGCAGCCTGGAACTGGAAGTGACCGAAACCGGCCTGATGGAAGACATCAGCACCGCCGCCCAGCACCTTCTGAGCCTGCGTCGTTCCGGCGCGCTCATCGCCATTGACGACTTCGGCACCGGGTATTCGTCATTGAGCTATCTGAAAAGCCTGCCGCTGGACAAGATCAAGATCGACAAGAGCTTCGTTCAGGACCTGCTCGATGACGACGACGATGCGACCATCGTTCGGGCCATTATCCAGTTGGGTAAAAGCCTGGGCATGCAGGTGATTGCCGAAGGCGTGGAAACCGCCGAGCAAGAGGCCTACATCATCTCTGAAGGCTGTCACGAAGGTCAGGGCTATTTCTACAGCAAACCGCTGCCGGCACGGGAGCTGGGTGCCTACCTGAAACAGGCCCAGCGCAGTAACGCCGCCATTTTGTAAAAAGCGTACCCTGTAGAGCGAGCTTGCTCGCGATGAACGTGAACGATGACGCGTGATGTCTGAAAAAATGCGCCGCCTTCAAATTCATCGCGAGCAAGCTCGCTCCTACAGAAGAGTGAAGCGAGGCGGCGATCTTTTAAGCTAAATAAGAAATATTTCCAGCTACAACGCTTTACACATAATGCGAAAGATTTGCATTATGTCGCAGCTTTGCGCGCGTGCAGCGCCATTCCACCCCTCTCGAAGCAGGATGTTCGCCATGATTCGTATGCCTCTGGCTACCGCCAGTCTGTTAGCCATCGCTATTACCCTCGCCGGTTGTGGCGAAGGTAAAGACAAAGACAAGGCCACCACTGCGCAAACGCCTACACCAGTCGCCACCACGACCACTCCAGTCAAGGCTCCCGCCGCTGCCAGCACAGTCGATGAAGCCGCCGCCAAAGCCGTTGTTGCGCATTACGCCGACATGGTCTTTGCCGTTTACAGCGATGCCGAATCCACCGCGAAAAACCTGCAAGCTGCCATCGACGCCTTCCTTGCGAAGCCGAACGCCGACACCCTCAAAGCCGCTAGAGAGGCCTGGATTGCTGCTCGCGTTCCTTACCTGCAGAGCGAAGTGTTCCGCTTCGGCAACACCATCGTTGATGACTGGGAAGGCCAGGTTAACGCCTGGCCCCTGGATGAAGGCCTGATCGACTATGTCGACAAATCCTACGAACACGCACTCGGTAACCCGGGCGCTACGGCCAATATCATCGCCAATACCGAAATTCAGATCGGCGAAGACAAGGTCGACGTGAAAGACCTCACCCCGGAAAAACTCGCCAGCCTGAACGAATTGGGCGGTTCCGAGGCTAACGTCGCTACGGGCTACCACGCCATCGAATTCCTGCTCTGGGGCCAGGACCTGAACGGCACTGGCCCTGGCGCCGGTAACCGTCCTGCGTCCGACTACCTGGAAGGCGCCGGCGCTACTGGCGGTCACAACGATCGCCGTCGCGCTTACCTCAAATCCGTGACCCAACTGCTGGTCAGCGACCTGGAAGAAATGGTCGGTAACTGGAAGCCGAACGTGGCCGACAACTACCGCGCCAAGCTGGAAGCAGAACCGGCTGAAACCGGCCTGCGCAAAATGTTGTTCGGCATGGGCAGTCTGTCCCTGGGCGAACTGGCGGGCGAGCGCATGAAAGTTTCCCTGGAAGCCAACTCCCCTGAAGACGAACAGGATTGCTTCAGCGATAACACCCACAATTCACACTTCTACGATGCCAAAGGCATTCGTAACGTGTATTTGGGCGAATACACCCGCGTCGACGGCACCAAAATGGCCGGCGCCAGCCTGTCGTCCCTGGTGGCCGCCGTTGATCCGGCTGCCGACACCGCGCTGAAAGCTGATCTGGCCACGACCGAAGCCAAGATCCAGGTCATGGTTGATCACGCCAACAAGGGTGAGCATTACGACCAACTGATCGCTGCCGGCAACACCGCTGGCAATCAGATCGTCCGCGACGCTATTGCTTCCCTGGTCAAACAGACCGGTTCGATCGAAACCGCCGCTGCCAAACTGGGCATCACCGACCTGAACCCGGACAACGCTGATCACGATTTTTGATCAACGCTGACTGAATAAAGAGGCGACCTTCGGGTCGCCTTTTTCATGCCTGCCACAGCCCCCTGTAGGAGCGAGCTTGCTCGCGATGGTGTGTCAGTTGACATCTCATTAGCTGACACACCTTCGCGAGCAAGCTCGCTCCTACAGGGGATCGTTGTTTCCAGATAAACCCTGCCTCAAATTAACTAAACGATAATTCCTCTTATTCAAACTCCCCTGCCCTGTTAGACTTTGCGCCCTTGTTTTGCTCGTCTTGCAGGATGCCTGATGTCCCCGCTGCTGCTTCGCTTGTCCGCTCTGTTTCTGGCCCTGGGCCTGAGTGCCTGCGATGACGCCCCACGCTTTACCAAGGCCGAACCCGGTGAAGCCCGGTCCGGTGGCAGCGCCACTGTGCGCAAGACCGATCAGAACTCATTCTCCCTGCCTTCCGCTAACTTGCCGCCGTCACGACGGGTGGACTTCAGCGTCGGCAACAGTTTTTTCCGCAGCCCGTGGGTGATCGCGCCGTCGACCACCACCGCCCGGGACGGCCTTGGCCCGTTGTTCAACACCAACGCCTGTCAGGGTTGCCACATCAAGGACGGCCGTGGCCATCCGCCAACCCCGGATTCGCCGAATGCCGTGTCCATGCTGGTGCGCCTGTCGATTCCCGATGCGCCGGCCTATGCCAACGTGATCGAACAGCTCGGCGTCGTTCCGGAGCCGGTCTACGGCGGGCAATTGCAGGACATGGCCGTGCCTGGCGTCGCCCCGGAAGGCAAGGTGCGCGTCGATTACACGCCGGTTGCCGTGCGTTTCAAGGACGGCACCGACGTCGAGTTGCGCAAGCCGAGCCTGAACATCACCCAGCTCGGCTATGGCCCGATGCACCCTGACACCCGTTTCTCGGCCAGGGTTGCGCCGCCGATGATTGGCCTGGGCTTGCTCGAAGCGATTCCCGAGGAAGCGATTCTGGCCAATGCTGCCGCACAAGCCGCCGACAAAAACAGCATCGCCGGACGCCCGAACCGGGTCTGGGACGACGCGCAGCAAAAAACCGTTCTCGGCCGATTTGGCTGGAAAGCCGGGCAACCCAACCTCAACCAGCAAAATGCTCACGCGTTTTCTGGTGACATGGGGCTCACGACCCGCCTGAAACCCGTTGATGACTGCACCGACACACAAACGGCCTGCAAACAGGCACCGAATGGCAGCGGCCCCAATGGCGAGCCAGAAGTCAGCGACAACATCCTGCGCCTGGTGCTGTTTTACAGCCGTAACCTTGCGGTTCCCGCCCGTCGCCATGTCAGCGCGCCCGACGTGCTGGCCGGCAAAACATTGTTTTTCCAGGCTGGTTGTCAGTCCTGTCACACCCCCAAATACACCACCGCCGCCAACGCCGCCGAACCTGAACTGGCCAATCAAGTGATTCGCCCGTACAGCGATCTGCTGCTGCATGACATGGGCGACGGCCTGGCCGACAACCGCAGCGAATTCCAGGCCAGTGGCCGCGACTGGCGCACGCCGCCGTTGTGGGGCATCGGTTTGACGCAAGCGGTCAGTGGACATACTCAGTTTTTGCATGACGGTCGCGCCCGCAATCTACTTGAAGCCGTGCTCTGGCACGGCGGCGAAGCCAAAGGCGCGCAGCAACAGGTTTTGTCTTTCAATGCCGAGCAGCGCGCAGCGTTGCTGGCGTTTTTGAATTCCCTTTAATACGTATCCATAGCGGGAGCCCGACATGTTCCGTCCCAAATTGTTGTTCACCAGCCTTGCAGCACTGGCCCTGGGCGCCTGTTCGCCACAGGACCCGCAAGCCGTCACGTCGGCGGCAATCGCCAAATCAGTGATCCTGCCGACCTACACCCGCTGGGTTGAAGCCGACCGCCAATTGGCTGTCAGCGCGCTGGCCTACTGCGAAGGTACGGAAAATCTCGACACCGCCCGCGCCGATTTCCTGCATGCGCAAAAGGCCTGGGCCGAGTTGCAACCGCTGCTGATCGGACCGCTGGCCGAGGGCAATCGCGCCTGGCAAGTGCAATTCTGGCCGGATAAGAAAAACCTCGTCGGCCGTCAGGTCGAGCAACTGGTCACTGCGCAACCGCAAATCGATGCCGCCGCCCTGGCCAAGTCCAGCGTCGTGGTACAAGGCCTTTCGGCCTACGAATACATTCTGTTCGACAGCAAACCGGACGTGGCCAACGACGCGCAAAAGGCCAAGTATTGCCCACTGCTCAAGGCGATTGGCGAACGTCAGAAACAGCTGGCAGAAGAGATTCTGAAAAGCTGGAACAGCACTGACGGCATGCTCGCGCAGATGAGCAAATTCCCGAACCAGCGTTACGCCGATTCCCACGAAGCCATTGCTGACCTGCTGCGCGTACAAGTCACCGCACTCGACACCCTGAAGAAAAAACTCGGCACGCCGATGGGCCGTCAGACTAAAGGTGTGCCGCAACCGTTCCAGGCCGATGCCTGGCGCAGCCAATCGTCCCTGACTGGCATGGAAGCCAGTCTCGCTGCCGCCAAAACGGTGTGGGAAGGTGTCGACAACAAAGGCCTGCGCGGTCTGCTGTCGAGCGAGCAGAAACCTCTGGCCGACAAGATCGGCGCCGCCTACGCCGCGTCCCTGAAACTGTTCGCCAGCAACCAGCGCTCGCTGACCGAAATGCTCAACGACGATGCGGGTCGCCAGCAACTCAATGACCTCTACGACAGCCTCAACGTCGTCCATCGCCTGCACGAAGGCGAATTGGCCAAGGCGCTGGGCATTCAACTGGGCTTCAACGCCAACGACGGTGACTGATGAGGGTGAGTGCCATGCTGCGACGCCAGGCTCTGACGTTAGGTAGTTTGCTGCTGGGAGCAGTGACACTGGGCGGCTGGACGCTGTTCAAGCAAAAGGACACAAGCCCGCTGCTGCTCTCGGCGCGGGACGATAACGACGGCAAGCATTATGCCGTCGGCTATCGGCTGGACGGCACCCGGGTGTTTGCGACCCAGGTCGGCCAGCGTTGCCATGACATCATCAACCACCCGACGCTGCCGATGGCGCTATTCGTCGCACGCCGGCCGGGCACCGAAAGTTACCTGATCGACCTGCGCGACGGCACGCTGCTGCAAACTGTGGTCTCGCAACCGAACCGGCACTTCTACGGTCATGCGGTGATTCACAAGAGCGGCGACTGGCTGTACGCCACCGAGAACGACACCTCAGACCCAGGTCGCGGCGTGCTGGGTGTGTATAAGTTTGAAGAGGGGCGACTTATCCACAGCGGCGAGATTCCTACCCACGGCGTCGGCCCGCATCAAGTGTCGTGGATGCCGGACGGCGAAACCCTGGTGGTGGCGAACGGCGGGATTCGCACCGAGGCCGAAAGCCGGGTCGAGATGAACCTCAACGCCATGGAACCGAGCCTGGTGCTGATGCAACGCGACGGCACCTTGTTGAGCAAGGAAACCCTCGCCCAGCAGATGAACAGCGTGCGGCATTTGGGCATTGCCGGCGACGGCACTATCGTCGCGGGCCAACAGTTCATGGGCGATGCTCACGAGCCGTCGCAGTTGTTGGCCATCAAACGTCCCGGCCAACCGTTCGAGGCCTTCCCGGTCCCCGAGCATCAACTGCAAGCCATGGGGCATTACACCGCCAGCGTCGCGGTGCACAGCGAACTTCGTCTGGTCGCGTTGACCGCGCCACGGGGCAACCGCTTTTTCATCTGGGACCTGGACAGCGCTGAAGTGCGCCTGGACGCGCCGCTTGCCGATTGCGCCGGGGTCGGGGCCGTAGCCGACGGTTTTGTCGTGACCTCGGGCCAAGGACGGTGCCGGTACTATGATTGCCGTCAGACCGATCTGGTTGCAAAACCGCTGGAACTCCCTGCCGGCCTTTGGGACAACCACCTGCACCTCATCTGAACACCCGACCTGTAGCAGCTGGCGCAGCCTGCGTTCGGCTGTAGGAGCGAGCTTGCTCGCGAAAGACCTGAGAGCGCACGTTTTTCCAACATGAACGCGTTATCGTTAACGTCTTTCGCGAGCAAGCTCGCTCCTACAGCCGAACGCAGGCTGCGCCAGCTGCTACAGGGATCGTCCGGTGAAATGTGTCAGTTGGAATCAGCCGCGCACTCGGAGTAATGTTCCCGACTGTCTCACCTGATTTTCTCCAAGGAAATGGAACTATGCTGCGTCGCCGCATGCTGATCATGTTGGGTGTTGTTCTGCTGGTCGTGCTGGTGCTGGCCGGTTACAAAGCCTTCTCCATCTACACGATGGTTCAAGGCTTCTCCGCGCCGAAACCGCCGATAAGTGTCGCTGTGGCCACTGCCACCGAGCGCCCGTGGCAAGTCCGTTTGCCCACTGTCGGTACGTTGAAGGCGCTGCAAGGGGTGGACCTTAGCCTGGAGACCGACGGCACCGTCACGGATGTGCAGTTCCAGTCAGGGCAGATGGTCAAGGCCGGTCAGCCGATCGTCAAGCTCGACAGCGCCGTAGAAAGCGCCTTGCTGGAAACCGCGCTTGCCGACCTCGGGCTGGCGCAGCTGGATTACAGCCGTGGCAGTCAACTGGTCGGTAGCCAGGCCATTTCCAAAGGCGAGTTCGACCGGCTCTCGGCGGTCCTGAAAAAGAGCAAGGCCACGGTCAATCAGCTCAAGGCTGCGCTCGGTAAAAAAAGTATCCTGGCGCCGTTCAGCGGCACCATCGGCATTCGCCAGGTCGACGTCGGTGACTATGTGGCCACCGGCACCATGATCGCCACCCTGCAAGACCTCAGCAGTCTCTACGTCGACTTTTTCATACCCGAGCAATCGGTGCCGAAGATCGCCATTAGCCAGCCGGTAGAAGTCATTGTCGCGGCCTATCCGTCCCAGACCTTTCCCGGCACCATCAGTGCCATCAACCCGAAACTCGAGAACAGCACGCGCAACGTCCAGGTCCGCGCCACCCTGGCCAACCCGGACGGCAAACTGCTGCCGGGCATGTTTGCCAGCCTGCAAGTCCTGTTGCCAGACCCGCAGCCGCACATTGTGGTGCCGGAAAGCGCGATCACCTACACGCTGTACGGCAACTCGCTCTATGTTGTCGCGCAGAAAAAGGCCGAAGACGGCACCGTTGAAAAGGACGACAAGGGTCAGCCGATCCTGATCGCCGAGCGCCGTTTCATCGAAACAGGCGAGCGCCGCGAGGGGCAGGTGATGATTACCAAGGGCGTGCAGAACGGCGAAAAAGTGGTCACGGCCGGCCAGATCAAGCTGGACAACGGCACGCACATTGCCATCAGCGACGACAAGACCCTCGCCGAAAAGAACAGTCAGCCGCGCGCGGACTGATCAAGGAATCCCTATGGCTTTTACCGACCCGTTTATCCGTCGCCCGGTGCTCGCCACCGTGATCAGCCTGCTGATTGTGCTGCTGGGCTTCCAGGCCTGGAGCAAGTTGCCACTGCGCCAATACCCGAAAATGGAAAACGCCCTGATCACGGTGACCACCGCCTACCCGGGGGCCAACGCCGAAACTATCCAGGGTTACATCACCCAACCGCTGCAGCAGAGCCTGGCCAGCGCCGAGGGTATTGATTACATGACCTCGGTCAGTCGCCAGAACTTCTCGGTGATTTCGATCTACGCCCGCGTCGGTTCCAACAGTGATCGCTTGTTTACCGAACTGCTGGCCAAGGCCAATGAGGTAAAAAACCAACTGCCACAGGATGCTGAAGACCCGGTACTGAACAAGGAAGCCGCCGATGCCTCGGCGCTGATGTACATCAGTTTCTTCAGCAAGGAACTGAGCAACCCGCAGATTACCGACTACTTGTCCCGAGTCATCCAGCCGAAACTCGCGACCCTGCCAGGGATGGCCGAAGCCGAGATTCTCGGTAATCAGGTATTCGCCATGCGCCTGTGGCTGGACCCGATAAAACTGGCCGGGTTCGGCTTGAGCGCCAGCGACGTGACCAACGCGGTGCGCCAGTACAACTTCCTCTCTGCTGCCGGCGAAGTGAAAGGCGAGTACGTGGTCACCAGTATCAATGCCAACACCGAGCTCAAATCCGCCGAAGCCTTTGCCGCGATTCCGCTCAAGGTCGAAGGCGACAGTCGCGTGCTGCTCAGCGATGTGGCGCGGGTTGAAATGGGCGCGGAAAACTACGACACCGTCAGCTCCTTCGGTGGCACACCTTCGGTGTACATCGGCATCAAGGCCACGCCCGGCGCCAACCCGCTGGATGTGATCAAGGAAGTGCGCAAGATCATGCCGGACCTGGAAGCCCAGCTACCGCCGAACCTGAAAGGTGAAATCGCCTACGACGCCACGCTGTTCATCCAGGCCTCAATCAACGAGGTGATCAAAACCCTGTTCGAAGCGGTGCTGATCGTCATCGTGGTGGTGTTCCTGTTCCTCGGGGCGCTGCGCTCAGTGGTCATCCCGGTTGTCACCATCCCGCTGTCGATGATCGGCGTGATGTTCTTCATGCAGATGATGGGTTACTCGATCAACCTGCTGACCTTGCTGGCAATGGTCTTGGCCATCGGGCTGGTGGTCGACGACGCCATTGTGGTGGTGGAAAACATCCATCGGCACATCGAAGACGGCAAGACGCCGCTGGACGCAGCCATCGAGGGCGCCCGGGAAATCGCCATGCCGGTGATCTCGATGACCATCACACTGGCGGCAGTCTATGCCCCGATCGGTTTCCTGACGGGGCTGACCGGAGCGCTGTTCAAGGAGTTCGCCCTGACCCTGGCCGGGGCCGTGGTGATCTCTGGCATTGTCGCGCTGACCCTGTCGCCGATGATGTGCGCCCTGCTCCTGCGTCACGATGAAAACCCCAGCGGCCTGGCTCATCGCCTCGACCTGATTTTCGAAGGCCTCAAGCGCCGTTACCGGAGCATGCTCCATGGCACGCTCAACACCCGGCCGGTGGTGCTGGTGTTCGCGGTGATTGTGCTGTGCCTGATTCCGGTGCTGCTCAAGTTCACCAAATCGGAACTGGCACCGGACGAGGACCAAGGCATCATTTTCATGCTGGCCAACGCCCCGCAACCGACCAACCTGGACTACATGAGCACCTACACGGACGAGTTCCTCACGATCTTCAAGGCGTTTCCCGAGTACTACTCTTCGTTCCAGATCAATGGATTCAATGGCGTGCAATCGGGGGTCGGCGGTTTCCTGCTCAAACCGTGGAACGAGCGTCACCGGACTCAGATGGAGATCCTTCCGCAGGTCCAGGCCAAGCTGGGAAACATCGCAGGGTTGCAGATTTTCGGCTTCAACCTGCCTTCCCTGCCAGGCACTGGCCAGGGCTTGCCCTTTCAGTTCGTCATCAACTCCTCCAACGATTACGAGTCGCTGCTGCAAGTGACTGACCGGGTGAAAAAGCGGGCGCTGGCATCCGGCAAGTTTGCCTTCGCCGACATCGACCTGGCATTCGACAAGCCGGAAGTGGTGGTGGATATCGATCGTGCCAAGGCGGCGCAGATGGGCGTATCGATGCAGGAGCTAGGCGGAACACTGGCGACGTTATTGGGTGAAGCGGAGATCAACCGTTTCACCATTGAAGGTCGCAGCTACAAAGTCATTGCTCAGGTTGAACGGCCCTTCCGCAATACCCCGGACTGGCTGAACAACTATTACGTCAAGAACACCCAGGGCGAACTGCTGGCCCTGTCGACCCTGATCACCGTGACTGACCGGGCGCGGCCGCGGCAGTTGAATCAGTTCCAGCAGCTCAACTCGGCCATCCTGTCCGGCGTCCCGCTGGTGAGCATCGGTGAAGCCATCGACACCGTGCGCCAGATCGCCCGCGAAGAGGCCCCGGCAGGTTATGCCTTCGACTATGCCGGCGCATCGCGGCAATACGTCCAGGAAGGCAGCGCGCTGTGGGTCACCTTTGGCCTGGCACTGGCGATTATTTTCCTGGTACTGGCCGCCCAGTTCGAAAGCTTCCGCGATCCGCTGGTGATTCTGGTGACGGTCCCCCTGTCTATTTGCGGCGCATTGATCCCACTGTTCCTGGGCTGGTCGAGCATGAACATCTACACCCAGGTGGGATTGGTGACATTGATCGGGCTGATCAGCAAGCACGGGATCCTGATCGTCGAGTTCGCTAACCAGCTGCGCAAAGACAAAGGCCTGACGCCCCGCGAGGCGGTGGAGGAAGCGGCGGCGATACGTCTGCGTCCGGTGTTGATGACGACCGCTGCAATGGTGTTTGGCATGGTGCCATTGATCATCGCCACGGGCGCGGGCGCCGTCAGTCGATTCGACATCGGCACGGTGATCGCCACGGGGATGTCCATCGGAACACTGTTTACCTTGTTCGTGTTGCCTTGCGTGTACACGCTGTTGGCAAAACCCGATAAACCTTAGTGACACACATACCCCCCCTGTGGGAGCGAGCCTGCTCGCGAAGGTGTGTCAGCTGCATGGGTGTCGACTGACACACCTTCGCGAGCAGGCTCGCTCCCACAGGGGTTGTGCAAGATTGAAGGGCACAAAAAAAGGCCTCGCATTGGCGAGGCCTTTTTTGCTGGCTTTAATCTGTTCAACTTTGCGGCCTCAATCCTTGAGAGAGTCCGAACATGAACAGCAACAAATCATGATCGGGGCGAGTTGCCACGGAGGCCTTGGCAACGCGTGGCATAGAACATTGAGCGTCAGCGCTCACTGAACTGAGGACTTGCGTGCGGGGCTGCTCCCAAGCCGCTACCGCCAGTGAAGCAACTGCCAAGGCTCCTGTTAAAAATACACCTCGTGCAATTTCGAGTTTCATTGCTATAAACCCTTGATAGCGCTGCCAAACGCCGTCTTATAAAAGTAGTCGAGTTTTCACCGGTCCGTCGTGCTGAACGACGAGTGGCGACGCAGTTGCTGCATGTCATGGGCAGCGGCACGACGGGCGGTCAGGCGTTGCCGGCACTTCTTGAGATCGATCAGGGCGCCAGCCGGTTACCGCTTGCGTAATACGTACACTCGCCGCATTGCATAGAGTGGTAAAAAGTCCAGTTGTTCCTGGATACGAAAACCCGCCTGTTCGAATTCCTTTTCTACCGTGGCAGCCGGTAACACAAACCGGTTTTGGTAACCTACCTGCCTACGGCTTTTCTCTGCACGTTTGCGTTGCCAGGCTTTGAAATTGCCGTCCACCCACAACGAAAGGATCACACTGTCACGGGTGACGCGCTCCAGCTCACGTAAAATCACCAGTCGACGCTCGGCTTCACCGATGTGATGGAACAAGCGCATGCAGAAAATGCTGTCGACGGCGTTATCAGGCAAGGCGATGTCAAATGCCGAGATGAGCATGGGTTGGACCCTTTTTACCACATCGGCAGGTTGCGCCTGCATGGCGATCTTCAACATTGACTCTGAGTTGTCGGCTCCGATGATTGCGCGA
Source organism: Pseudomonas sp. ASL7 (assembly GCF_056680375.1). Lineage (NCBI taxonomy): Bacteria > Pseudomonadati > Pseudomonadota > Gammaproteobacteria > Pseudomonadales > Pseudomonadaceae > Pseudomonas > Pseudomonas sp. ASL7. Next base: position 3,674,895 of record NZ_CM155279.1, read on the forward strand.
TTGCTTTTCTCTGCAAGCAATGGCCAGAAACGCCCTGTGCCACACGGCAAATCAAGGACCAGCCCCGGCTCATCGACCAGTGCCAGCGCCTTACGGGCCAGTTGTTCATCACGCCAGTGGGACAGGCGCCGGCCTAACCCGTCCTTATACTGGCGCAGGTAGCGTTGAGCGTGTTGATCGTCGTATTGTTCGGAAAAATCCAGTTTGATCGGGCCGTCCATCATCAAGGTCTCCTAACGACTGATGAGCACTAACTTAGGTACATGGGTGTCAGTGTCAGGTTACGCACCTGTGAAAATTTAGTGATGTACAACCCTGAACTATTCCAGCGTGTTACTGGGTGACCGCGATGGCTCGGGGCCAGCCGCCTTGAATGAATCGATCAGGCCACCTTCGAGGGATGCAACTCCACGTGAAACCGGCAGCCATTGGGCTCCATCGTCGTCAGGCTGACGCTCCAACCCTGGTTTTCGCAAATCCGCTGCACCAGCGAGAGCCCCAGCCCCAGGCCCTCACCGCGTTTTTCAGAGCCACGAACGAAAGGCTCGAACATCGCCTCGCGTTTTTCCTCGGGAATGCCCACCCCACTGTCCTCGACCACGAACCCCATGGGCGTCAGGGTCAGACGGATGAACCCGGTCTCGGTGTAATGCAGAGCGTTACGCAGCAAGTTGCCCATGACGGCGTGCAGGAGGGTTGCGTTGTAAGTGCTTTGCGTACTTTGCGGCTTGCCCGGTTCGAAGATCAGCTTCAACCCTTTGGCCTCGATCGGCTCGCGCCATAGCGTGAGCAAGCCATTGGCTACCTGGCTCACCGATTGCTGTGGTGACATGCTGGCGTCTTCACGTTGTGCGCGGGCCAGCATCAGGAAGGTTTGCACCAGCTCACGCATTTCCTCACAGGCACGGGCGATTCGCTCGACCTGAGCACGGCCGCGTTGATCAATGCCAGGGTTTTCCAGCAGCAGCTCACAGGAGCTGGCCAGCACCATCAAGGGCGTGCGAAGTTCGTGGCTGACATCACTGGTGAACAGTCGCTCCCGGGTCAACGCCTGGCGCAAGCGCCCGAGTGTAGCGTCGAAGGCCACGGCCAGTTCGCCCACTTCATCGGCCGCGTAATCCGGTGCCAGCGGCGGTGCCAGCCCCAACAATTGATCACGGTGGCGAACCTGACGGGCCAGCCGCACCACGGGCGCCATCACCTTGCGCGCCAGCACCCAGCCGAGAAACACTGCCAACGCCAGGCTCAGTACAAAGCCCACCAGCACCACGGCAAACAGTACGCGCTCACGCTCTTCGAAATCGCTTTGATCCTGCAACAGCACGTAACGCCGACCGTCGACGACTTCGACCATGGCGTGGTACGACAGGTGGTCACGAAACACTTCGTGAAAGCCCGGCTCAAGGTGGCGTAAATCCTTAGGCAACTGGAAGTCGCCCGGCCCGCCGCTGAAATAGAACAGTTGGTCCGGTTCGGGGCGATGTCTCCAGTCCGTGACACTGTCCATCAGCAACAGTCGCTGAAGATCGCCGCCCAGGCCGCCCGATATCAGTTTTTCTTCCACCAGGTGCACAGTCGCCATGATGCCCATGGCGAAGGATCCCGCTACCAGGGCGCTCATGAGCGCAAAGGCGATGATGATCCGTTGAGCGAGGCTCTGCTTAAACTCCATTACGGCCCTCGGCCAGGCGATAACCCACGCCGTGCACGGTTTGCAGCAACGGCTTGGCGAACGGTTTGTCGATCACTTGGCGCAATTGGTGCACGTGACTGCGCAAGCTGTCGCTGTCCGGGCAGTCATCGCCCCACAGAGCCTCTTCGAGAATTTCGCGACGCAGGACGTGAGGGCTTTTCTGCATCAGCACGGCCAACAACTTCAAACCGACCGGGTTGAGTTTCAGCAGGCGACCTTCGCGGGTCACCTCAAGGGTATCGAGGTCGTAGTTCAGATCGGCGACCTGCAAAGTGCGTCGACCTCCACCCTGGGTACGGCGCATGACGGCTTCGATGCGTGCGGCCAGTTCAGACAGGGCAAAGGGTTTGATCAGGTAGTCGTCGGCGCCGGATTTGAAGCCTTGAAGGCGGTCGTCCAGTTGATCGCGAGCGGTGAGCATGATCACCGGTGTGTCGCGCCGGGCGTCTTCACGCAGGCGCTTGCACAGGGTGTAGCCATCAATACCGGGCAACATGATGTCGAGCACGATCAAGTCGTAATGCTCGGTGGCTGCCAGGTGCAAACCTGACAAACCGTCCTGCGCGCAATCCACGGTATAGCCTTTGAGCCCCAGGTAATCGGCCAGATTGGCCAGGATATCGCGGTTGTCTTCAACCAATAAAATTCGCATGGGCATCTACTCCGTACACAGTAACGGCCGTCTTGGCCCGCGCAGCTTAAGGCCAACGGTGGCTCAGAGCTAGGGTTGGGGATCGTGCAAATCAATTCACCCGCTCAATGAAGGGATCAACAAGTTTATTACTGTCAAATCGCAACATGGCTAAAGTGGCCGCGACGGTGCAGTGAAGTACACCGACTATGCCATTGGTCAGTTTCTCGATCAGGCGCGCAAAAAGCCGTGGTTCGATAATACAATCTTCGTCTTCGTCGCCGACCACACCGCTGGCAGCGCAGGGGTCGCGAGTCACAGGCCACGGCCAGTGATCCGCTGATCAGCCGCGCAATGACTTACTACCAAACGGCCAGTTATGGCTTCAAGCAACGCCTGCTTGCCTGGAAGACGCCCACGGAGGGCACCGACCAGGTCAGCGACCGTTAACCGAACAGCCCCGAGCTGATGGCTCGGGGCTGTTCTATTGTTCAGGATCCATCATGTCGTCAACTGCTGTCCGTCCCGTCTCTCGCCCTCTCAATTTCTGGGTGTGCCTGGGAATACCCGCCATTGCGGCGATCACTCTACTGCTGCTCGAACTGACGTCCCTGGACATGTCCCTTGCCAAGCTGTTCTATGACCCGGTCGCGGGTGAATTCATCGGGCGGCACAATCACTTTCTCGAAGACATCGTGCACGACCGGGCCAAACAAGTGGTCATCGCCTTTTCGGTGTTGGCGATCTTCGGTTTCATTGCCTCCTTTTTCGTCGACAAGCTCAAGCCGTTCAAACGGGAGTTGGGCTGTCTGGTGCTGTCGCTGGCGCTGGCGACAGCCTTTGTCACTCCGGTCAAAGCGGTGACGGCGGTGCAATGCCCCTGGAGCCTGGAGCAGTTCGGCGGTCACGAAACCTACAGCGAACTGCTCAGCCCGCGCCCGCCTACCGACAAACCTGGCCGTTGCTGGCCCGGTGGTCATGCGGCTACCGGTTTCTCGCTGTTTGCGTTGTTCTTTGTGCTGCGTGATCGTCGCCCGCGCCTGGCCCGTAAAGCGTTTGTTTTCGCCTTCGCCCTGGGCACGGTGTTTTCCGTGAGCAGGATGTTGCAAGGTGCGCACTTCTTCTCGCACAACGTGTGGACCGCGATTTTCTGCTGGCTGATTTGTTTTGGGACCTATTACTACACTTTGTACCGCCCGGCCTCAAAGGCTAAGCGAGTGTCCAAAGCGCAACCGGTAAACGTCTGAAACACCGATTTTAAATGTAGGAGCGAGCTTGCTCGCGAAGGACCTCAGAACGCACGGGGATGTCAGGCTTACAGCGTTATCGTTGACGACCATCGCGAGCAAGCTCGCTCCTACAATGATCCGGGCAATAAAAAACCCCGCCTGCTTAGCGCAGGCGGGGTTTTTTCGTACGGGGTAAGGCTGGCTTACATCATGCCGCCCATGCCGCCCATACCGCCCATGTCTGGCATGCCGCCGCCAGCTGGACCGTCTTCCTTGATCTCAGCGATCATGGCTTCGGTGGTGATCATCAGGCTGGCAATCGACGAAGCCGCTTGCAGCGCCGAACGAGTCACTTTAGCCGGGTCCAGGATACCCATTTCGATCATGTCGCCGTATTCGCCGGTAGCAGCGTTGTAACCGTAGTTACCCGAACCCTGCTTGACCTTGTCGACTACTACGCTTGGCTCGTCGCCGGAGTTGGCAACGATCTGGCGCAGTGGCGCTTCAACAGCGCGGCGCAGCAACTGGATGCCAACGTTCTGGTCATCGTTGTCGCCTTTCAGCTCGGAGATCGCCTGCAGTGCGCGAACCAGTGCCACGCCGCCGCCAGGTACCACGCCTTCTTCAACGGCTGCACGGGTAGCGTGCAGGGCGTCTTCAACGCGGGCTTTCTTCTCTTTCATTTCAACTTCGGAACCGGCGCCAACCTTGATCACTGCAACGCCGCCGGACAGTTTGGCCAGACGCTCTTGCAGTTTTTCACGGTCGTAGTCGGACGAAGTGTCGGCTACTTGCTGACGGATCTGCAGAACGCGAGCCTGGATGTCAGCCTCAACGCCCGAACCGTCGATCACGGTGGTGTTTTCTTTGGACAGGATCACGCGCTTGGCATTACCCAGGTGTTCCAGGGTAGTGCTTTCCAGGCTCAGACCGATCTCTTCGGAGATAACGGTACCGCCTGTCAGAACAGCGATGTCCTGCAGCATGGCCTTGCGACGGTCGCCGAAGCCTGGAGCCTTGACGGCTGCGACTTTAACGATGCCACGCATGTTGTTCACAACCAGAGTCGCCAGGGCTTCGCCTTCAACGTCTTCGGCCACGATCAGCAGTGGACGGCCGGCTTTGGCAACGGCTTCCAGTACTGGCAGCATTTCGCGGATGTTCGAGATTTTTTTGTCGACCAGCAGGATCAGCGGACCGTCCAGCTCGGCAGTCATGGTCTCTGGCTTGTTGACGAAGTACGGGGACAGGTAGCCGCGGTCGAACTGCATGCCTTCAACAACCGACAGTTCGTTTTCCAGGCCCGAGCCTTCTTCGACAGTGATCACGCCTTCTTTACCGACTTTTTCCATGGCTTCGGCAATGATGTCGCCGATGGAGCTGTCGGAGTTGGCCGAGATGGTGCCGACCTGAGCGATTGCGCGGGTGTCAGCGCAAGGCTTGGACAGGGCTTTCAGCTCTTTGACGATAGCGATGGTCGCTTTGTCGATACCGCGCTTCAGGTCCATCGGGTTCATGCCGGCAGCGACGGCTTTCAGGCCTTCGTTGACGATCGATTGAGCCAGAACGGTAGCGGTGGTGGTGCCGTCGCCTGCGTCATCGTTGGCACGGGAGGCAACGTCTTTGACCAGCTGCGCGCCCATGTTTTCGAAGCGATCTTTCAGCTCGATTTCTTTGGCTACGGAAACGCCGTCCTTGGTGATGGTCGGAGCGCCGAAGCTCTTCTCGATGATCACGTTACGGCCTTTAGGGCCCAGGGTCGCTTTTACTGCGTCAGCCAGGACGTTCACACCGGCGAGCATTTTCTTGCGGGCGGAGTCGCCGAATTTAACTTCTTTAGCAGCCATGATCGATATTCCTTAAATACTTTGTAGTAGCGGGAAAATGAGCGGGAAATCAGCCTTCGATAACAGCGAGAATCTCGTTCTCAGCCATTACCAGCAGGTCTTCGCCGTCAACTTTCACGGTGTTGCTGCCGGAGTACGGGCCGAACACAACCTTGTCACCCACTTTCACGGCCAGTGCACGCACTTCACCGTTGTCCAGCACGCGGCCGGTGCCGACAGCGAGGATTTCGCCGCTGTTGGCTTTTTCAGCAGCCGAACCTGGCAGGACGATACCGCCAGCGGTTTTCTTTTCTTCTTCGCTGCGACGGATGACGACGCGGTCATGCAGAGGACGAAGCTTCATTGTCGATCTCTCCTAATTGTGGTTTTCATCGGCCGGTGTATTCCCGGCGGGTTTAACAAATCCGGCGGCGCCGGTTGCGCCTCGACAAGCGAGACGCGGAAGTCTGCCTGGCATGATTGCCAGAAACCTTGCGGTGACCGTTACATAAGGGCGCATAAGCTTATTACAAGGGCGAGGATCGAAATTTTTTACGTTGCTGGCCCGAAAACGAACACGGCACCCGAAGGTGCCGTGCAGGTGAAACGATTTACTTGGAATCGCGGTGTTCGAACTCGCCTTCGATCACATTCGGCTCCCGGCCCAGAGGCTCGCGCGGGGCAGGACCGCCACGTGGCTGCAGGTCGTCGGCGAATGCACGCTGACGGATGGCTTGTGCTTCGGCACGCTTGCGCATTGTGTTGGCCAGCAGCCGACGAGTGAGCGGCAGCAACATGATCAGGCCCAGCACATCGCTGACGAAGCCCGGCAGGATCAACAAACCGCCCGCCAGGGCCAGCATCAGGCCTTCGAGCATGGTCTGGGCCGGCAGTTCACCGCGATTCAGGCTTTCACGAGCACGCAGCGCAGTGGCCAGACCGGCGATACGCAGCACGAACACGCCTAGCATCGAGCCGAGAATGACCAGCAGCAGTGCCGGGAAAAACCCGATCGCGCTGCTGACCTTGACGAATACGAACAGCTCCAACACCGGAAACAGTACAAAGAGCAATAAAAAAGGGCGCATCAAATGGTTCCTCAACGCAAGAATGCCTTGCCAGTCTTCCCTAGATGACGTCGCCGATTCGTGAATTCAAGCATCGGCCACTTCATTTTTCGGCCAATGCTCGGCGTGAGCCAGGAAAACCAAGGCTTCCCGGACTTGTGTCGGCGTATTACAAGGCGCTTGAAACGGCAGCCAATACAGAACCGGACCGATGCGCAGGTGCATGCCTTCGGTGTCGATACCGGCCAATTGTGCCGGTTCGGTCTTCGGCAAGCCTGCCAGCTCCACGTAATGCGCGATGGCTTTGGCATGGTCGGCATTCATGTGCTCGACCATGCCCGCTTCGGCTTTGCCGGTAAACGGATTGGCTAGCGTCAGCTGATCAACCCAGTGGATCGCGCCGAAGCCGCCGATGTAACGGTGGCGCACGGGTTTGAGCACCCAGAAATCAAAATCGTGGGCTTTGTGGTAGCTCTGCGAATCCGGGAAATAACGGTAGTAGCGCTCGGCCGCTGCTTCGATGGCGGCCTCGTCTTCGAGCTTTTCCGCTTCGGCCAGGTAGGTCAGGCGACCAACGGCTTGCACGTCTTCAGCCCCACGCTCGCCCACAAACAGCGAACATTTCGGGTCTTTCTGCAGGTTATGCGTGTGCTGGGCGATGCGGCTGATCAGGATCAGCGGCCGTCCCTGCTCATCCAGGCAGTAGGGAACCACGGAGCCAAACGGGAAACCGGGCATGGCCTTGGAGTGTGTCGACAACACGCCACGGTATTCCTTGAGAAGCAATTCTCGGGCATTCTTGGCCGCTTCAACGCTCAATTTATGACTCCTTCTATAGAATCCGTCGAAAAAACGGACAGGTGACTGGGGATACGTTTCCAGTGCGCCATCAGGGCAGTTCTCATGTGCAGCCGGACCACATCAGGTGCAGATCGAGAGGCCCTCTTAAAGGAAACCACTCTGACCTCCTACTTGGGGCATGCGAATGCAACTCACTGACAAAGTAATCATTATCACTGGCGGTTGCCAGGGTTTAGGCCGTTCCATGGCCGAGTATTTCGCCGGCAAAGGCGCGAAGCTGGCGCTGGTGGACTTGAACCAGGAAAAGCTCGACGAGGCCGTCGCCGCGTGCAAAGCCAAGGGCGTTGAGGCTCGCGCCTATCTATGTAACGTCGCCAACGAAGAACAAGTGACGCACATGGTCGCTCAGGTTGCCGAAGATTTCGGCGCGATCCATGGCCTGATCAACAATGCCGGAATCCTGCGTGATGGCCTGCTGTTGAAGGTCAAGGACGGCGAGATGACCAAGATGAGCCTGGCGCAATGGCAAGCGGTAATCGATGTCAACCTGACCGGCGTGTTTCTGTGCACCCGTGAAGTCGCGGCGAAAATGGTCGAGCTGAAAAACAGCGGCGCGATCATCAATATTTCCTCGATCTCCCGCGCCGGCAACGTTGGCCAGACCAACTACTCCGCCGCCAAGGCCGGTGTCGCTGCGGCGACCGTGACCTGGGCCAAGGAACTGGCGCGTTACGGTATTCGCGTGGCGGGCATTGCACCGGGCTTCATCGAAACCGAAATGACGTTGGGCATGAAGCCGGAAGCGCTGGATAAGATGACGTCCGGGATTCCACTCAAGCGCATGGGCAAGCCGCAAGAGATTGCCCATTCGGCGGCGTACATTTTCGAGAACGACTACTACACCGGTCGGATTCTGGAAATGGATGGCGGATTGCGGATCTAAGGCCCCCAAAAACAACTGTAGGAGCGAGCTTGCTCGCGATGAACTCGAAGGCGGCGCATTTTTCCAGAAAGCACGCGTTATCGTTTACGTCCATCGCGAGCAAGCTCGCTCCTACGGGGGGATCTATTTAATCGTCTTAATCGTCGCTGATGGTGATGTTCGGCATCGCCGGTGTCGCCGCTTCCTGCAATACGATCCGTGCGCCGACGTGGCGGGCGAGTTCCTGGTACACCATCGCAATCTGGCTGTCGGGCTCGGCGATCACCGTTGGCTTGCCGCCATCGGCCTGCTCGCGGATGACCATCGACAGCGGCAACGAAGCCAGCAATTCGACGCCGTACTGGTTGGCCAGCTTCACACCACCGCCCTCACCGAACAGATGCTCGGCATGCCCGCAGTTGGAGCAGATGTGCACGGCCATGTTTTCCACCACGCCCAGCACCGGGATGTTGACCTTGCGGAACATCTCCACGCCCTTGCGCGCATCCAGCAATGCCAGATCCTGTGGGGTGGTCACGATCACAGCGCCAGCTACCGGGACTTTCTGCGCCAGGGTCAGCTGGATGTCACCGGTGCCTGGCGGCATGTCGATGACCAGGTAATCCAGATCGCCCCACGCGGTTTGCGTCACCAGTTGCAACAATGCCCCGGAGACCATCGGCCCGCGCCAGACCATCGGCGTGTTGTCGTCGGTCAGGAATGCCATGGACATGACTTCGACGCCATGGGACTCGATCGGCAAGAACCACTTCTGGTCCTTGACCTTTGGTCGGGTGCCTTCAGGGATACCAAACATGATGCCCTGGCTCGGACCGTAGATGTCCGCGTCGAGAATCCCGACCTTGGCGCCTTCGCGCGCCAACGCCAACGCCAGGTTGGCGGCGGTGGTGGATTTGCCCACGCCCCCCTTGCCAGATGCCACGGCGACAACGTTTTTCACGTTCGCCAGGCCTGGAATCTGCGCCTGTGCCTTATGCGCGGCGATCACGCTGGTGATCTCGACACGAGCGATCGTCACACCTTCCAGCCCTTCGATGGCCATTTGCAGCATCTGCGACCAGCCGCTTTTGAACAGGCCCGCAGCGTAGCCCAACTCCAGCTGGACGCTGACGCGATCGCCCTGGATGTCGATGTTGCGCACACACCCGGCGCTGACCGGGTCCTGGTTCAGATAAGGGTCGGTGTATTGGCGAAGGACGGCTTCCACCGCTGCGCGATTGACGGCGCTCATGGGCAACTCCGATAACAAGACTGGAAAATCAGGCGGGTATCCTAACCGTTATATGGCTTGTTCGGCATGCTTTCAGAGTGTGACAAATATCCCATGGCTGAATGCTACCTGTAGCAGCTGGCGAAGCCTGCGTTCGCCTGTAGGAGCGAGCTTGCTCCGGGCGGCGTTCCGACGAAAGACGTTAACGATAACGCGTTCATGTTGGATAAACGTGTCGCTCTCAGGTCTTTCGCGAGCAAGCTCGCTCCTACAGGCAACCGGACGCAGGCTTGGGCGAGTCCATCCAATTACAAGGACCGTGGATGCCGGTCGCGGGGGTGAAAAATATGCGCCGGCGCTTTATAGTGGCCGACTTCCGTTTCATCAAGTAGCCGAGCCCCATGTCCGAGCCACGCAAGATCCTCGTCACCAGCGCCCTGCCCTATGCCAATGGTTCGATCCACCTCGGCCATATGCTGGAATATATCCAGACCGATATGTGGGTGCGCTTCCAGAAGCACCGCGGCAATCAATGCATTTATGTCTGCGCCGACGACGCCCACGGTTCGGCCATCATGCTGCGCGCGGAAAAGGAAGGCATCACCCCGGAACAACTGATCGCCAACGTCCAGGCTGAACACAGCGCCGACTTTGCCGAGTTCCTGGTGGACTTCGATAACTTCCACTCCACTCACGCCGAAGAAAACCGTGAGCTGTCGAGCCAGATCTACCTGAAGCTGCGCGACGCCGGGCACATCGCCCAGCGCTCGATCACTCAGTACTTCGACCCGGAAAAGAAGATGTTCCTGGCCGACCGCTTCATCAAGGGCACTTGCCCGAAATGCGGCACCGAAGACCAGTACGGCGACAATTGCGAAAAATGCGGTGCAACCTATGCACCGACCGACCTGAAGGATCCGAAGTCGGCGATCTCTGGCGCCACGCCGGTGCTCAAGGATTCCCAGCACTTCTTCTTCAAGTTGCCGGACTTCCAGGAAATGCTGCAGGCCTGGACCCGCAGCGGCACCCTGCAAGACGCGGTCGCCAACAAGATCGCCGAATGGCTGGACGCCGGCCTGCAGCAGTGGGACATTTCCCGCGATGCGCCGTACTTCGGTTTCGAGATCCCTGACGAGCCGGGCAAGTACTTCTACGTTTGGCTCGATGCGCCAATCGGCTACATGGCCAGCTTCAAGAACCTCTGCGACCGTCGTCCGGACCTGGATTTCGACGCGTTCTGGGGCAAGGATTCCACCGCCGAGCTGTACCATTTCATCGGCAAGGACATTGTCAATTTCCACGCGCTGTTCTGGCCAGCAATGCTCGAAGGTGCCGGTTTCCGCAAACCGACCGGCATCAACGTGCACGGCTACCTGACCGTCAACGGTCAGAAAATGTCCAAGTCCCGCGGCACCTTCGTCAAGGCGCGGACCTACCTGGACCACCTGTCGCCGGAATATCTGCGCTACTACTACGCGGCCAAGCTTGGCCGTGGCGTCGACGACCTGGACCTGAACCTCGAAGACTTCGTGCAGAAGGTTAACTCCGATCTGGTGGGCAAAGTCGTCAACATCGCCAGCCGTTGCGCCGGTTTCATCCAGAAAGGCAACGCCGGTGTGCTGGTGGCGGGTAACGCCGCACCCGAGCTGACCGACGCGTTCCTCGCCGCTGCGCCGAGCATCTGCGACGCCTACGAGGCTCGCGACTTCGCCCGTGCGATGCGCGAAATCATGGGCCTGGCCGACCGTGCCAACGCCTGGATCGCCGACAAGGCGCCGTGGTCGCTGAACAAACAGGAAGGCAAGCAAGACGAAGTCCAGGCCATCTGCGCCTTGGGCATCAACCTGTTCCGCCAACTGGTGATCTTCCTCAAGCCGGTGTTGCCACTGCTGGCCGCCGATGCCGAGGCGTTCCTGAACGTCGCGCCGCTGACCTGGAACGATCACGCAACGCTGCTCAGCAACCATCAGTTGAACGAGTTCAAACCGTTGATGACCCGTATCGACCCGGTGAAAGTGCAAGCCATGACCGATGCTTCGAAAGAAGACCTGACCGCCAGCGCAACCGACACCGGCGAAACCGCACCGGCCGGCAACGGCGAACTGGCCAAGGATCCGCTGTCGCCGGAGATCGAATTCGATGCCTTTGCCGCGGTCGACCTGCGCGTCGCTCTGATCCTTAAGGCCGAACATGTGGAAGGTGCCGACAAACTGCTGCGCCTGACCCTGGACATCGGTGACGAGCAACGTAACGTGTTCTCCGGGATCAAAAGCGCTTATCCGGATCCGTCCAAGCTCAATGGTCGCCTGACCATGATGATCGCCAACCTCAAGCCACGGAAAATGAAGTTCGGCATCTCCGAAGGCATGGTGATGGCGGCGGGCCCTGGCGGTGAAGAAATCTACCTGCTGAGCCCCGACAGCGGCGCCAAGCCAGGGCAGCGGATCAAGTAAGCTTCTGCGCTAAAACGAATCCCACCGTCGTGCCCGGCGCGACGGTGGGATTTTCATGTCTGGCCCACCCTCCCGCCTTGCCGGATAATGCCTAACCTTCAGGTAGACAGGCCTTTTCTTGCCGGCAAGATCATGACCCAGATGCTTCTTACACTTATCAGCGCTGCCCTGATCAACAACTTCGTGTTGCACTGGCCGCTGGGCGTCGATCCGCTAATGAGCAGTGAGCGCGGTCAAGTTCATGCACTGGGCATTGCGACGACGTGTCTGATGCTGATCGTCGGCATGCTCGGCTATGCGCTCTACCACTGGCTGCTGGTGCCACTGGAGCTGACTTCGCTGCGTCTGTTCGTATTTCTGCCGCTGAGCGTGTTGTTGATCGCGCCGCTGCTGAAGTTACTGTCGAAGGTAATGTCGACGCTTTCATTCGAAGGGCTCTGGCCGCTGCTCCTCGGCAATGCCGGCGTGCTTGGGCTGGCGCTGATCAACGTCCAGGACGACAAAGGATTTTTCCAGGCCACGACCCTGAGCCTTGGCGCCGGTCTGGGTTTCTGGCTGGTACTGAGTCTGTTCAGCGACTTGCGCCAGCGCACCGTCGATAACGATGTCCCCCTGCCTTTTCGCGGCCTGCCGATCGACCTGATTGGCGCCGGTCTGATCGCAGTGGCCTTTCTCGGATTCAGCGGACTGATCAAAACATGAGTCTGATTCAACGCATCGACGCCCTCCTGCCCCAGACCCAATGCGGCAAGTGCGGCCACCCCGGATGCAAGCCCTACGCCGAGGGCATCGCCAGCGGCGAGCCGATCAACAAGTGCCCACCGGGCGGCAGCGAAACCATTTCGGCCCTGGCCGATTTGCTGAAAGTGCCGGTGCTGGAACTGGATGTGAGTCGCGGTTCGGCCCCGGCGCAGATTGCGTATATTCGTGAAGCGGAGTGCATTGGATGCACCAAATGCATTCAGGCTTGCCCGGTGGACGCCATCGTCGGCGCAGCCAAATTGATGCACACGGTCATCGTCGATGAATGCACCGGTTGCGACCTCTGCGTGGCACCCTGCCCGGTGGATTGCATCGAGATGCGTCCGCTACCACTGGGCACGGTGCTGCCGATCGTCGGCGGCTTGGCCTTCAGCCTTGAGGAACAACGCGCCCGCGCGGCCAAACGCAATCACGCCCGCCGCCGTTTCGAACAACGCAACGCCAGGCTGCAACGTGAGGAAGAACAGAAACTCGCGGAACGTCAGGCTCGTGCGCAGCGCACAGTGCCGCAGCCCAGTGAAGCGCCCTCCCTCGACCCGGTTCAAGCCGCACTTGAGCGGGTGCGTGCTCAGAAAGCAGCCACTGCCGATGCAGTGTTGAAAAAAGCCAAGATCGATCTGGCCATGAGCCGGGCGCAACTGAACAAGTCGCTCAAGGCCTTCGGGCATCCACCGACGTTTGAACAGCAGGCGCAACTCATCGTCCTGCAACAGCAGTTCGAGGCGGCCGAGCAAGCGTTGGCGACATTGGAAAACAGCGCACCGCCCACCTCGGCGCCCGTTGCTCCGGCAAAAAATGCGGAGCTGAATCGGGCAAAAATTCAATTGGCGATGCGCCGCGCAGCGCTTAAAAAAGCTCAAGCGAGCGAAGCGTCCGCTGAACAAATCGAAATATTGGAGGGAGCAGTGAGCGAAGCCGAGCGTCAGGTGGATGCTTATGGCGCCCCTTGAATCGGTAGACGAACGCCTTCAGCAGGCCATGAAGCTGGTGTTGCTGGCCACGTTGCCGGGGATGCTGGTGTTGTTCGGGCTGTATGGTTGGGGGGTATTGATCAACCTGATCCTGGCGGGTGTAACAGCGCTGGCTGTTGAAGGGGCCGTGTTGCAGTTGCGCAAGCGAGCGCTCAAACCCACCTTGAGCGACGGTAGCGCCCTGGTCAGTGCGACGCTACTGGCGCTGGCCCTTCCGCCTTATTGCCCGTGGTGGCTGACGGTCAGTGCTGCGGCGTTCGCAATGGTGTTCGGCAAGCACTTGTATGGCGGCGTCGGCAAAAACCCTTTCAACCCGGCAATGCTCGGCTTCGCCCTGGTGCTGGTGACGTTTCCTCAACCAATGACCCATTGGCCGTCATCCCACGGCATGGACCTGTTGGGCGGTTTGCAGCAGGTGTTTGGTTTCAGCCTCAATGACCCTCCGGATGCCTGGGCCCAGGCCACGGCGCTGGACAGCCTGCGGATCAACAAAAGCCTGACCATGGACGAACTCTTCGCCGGCAACCCGGCGTTCGGCCACGTCGGCGGCCGTGGCGTGGAATGGGTCAACCTGGCGTTTCTGGCCGGGGGCGCATTTCTCCTGCAACGGCGAATATTCACGTGGCATGCGCCAGTCGGCATGCTCGCCAGCCTGTTCATCATCAGCCTGCTGTGCTGGAACGGCTCGGGTTCCGACTCTCATGGCTCGCCGCTGTTTCACCTGCTCACCGGCGCGAGCATGCTCGGTGCATTCTTCATCGTGACGGAACCGGTGTCTGGCGCAAAAGCCCCCGGTGCCCGACTGTTGTTCGGGGCGGGAGTGGGGCTGCTGACCTATTTGATTCGCACCTGGGGCGGCTACCCGGACGGCGTGGCATTTGCGGTGTTGCTGATGAACCTCTGTGTGCCGGCGCTGGACCGGTTTGTCGCCGCCAGGCAAGAGCGGAGTGCGCCATGAACCGAACGTCGAGCATTGTCACGCTGGTGCTGCTGGCAACCGTGGGGGTTGGTGCGACCTACCTCGTGCAACACGCCATCGCGCCGCACATCGCCGCCGAACAACGCCTGATCGACAGTCGCAACCTGCTGGACCTGCTGCCCTCGGACAGTTACGACAATCAACCGCTGGATCAGCCGCTCAACCTCGACAACATCGCACTGGCCAATAGCACCCTGCTCGTCGGCTACCGCGCAACCAAGGCCGGCCAACCCAGCGCCGTGTTGTTGCGCAGCCAGACCCTGGGCTATGCAGGCTCCATCGACTTGCTGATCGCCATCGACATCAACGGCAAGCTGCTGGGCGTCAAAACCCTCAAGCAATCTGAAACGCCTGGGTTGGGCGGTAAAATCGCCGACTGGCCCAATAGTTGGCTTCAGATTTTCTCCGGCAAGTCCCGAACCGAGCCTGACGACAGTCGCTGGTCTTTAAAAAAGGATCAGGGTCAATTCGATCAGATCGCGGGCGCGACCATTACTTCAAGAGCGGTGGTCAGCGCCATTCATGACGCGTTGCGCTACTTCGATGAGCACCGGCAACAGCTGATCGGGAGCAGTCTCCATGAATAAGTCATCGCCTCTGCAGAATTCGCTGATGCTGACGCCGCTGATCGGTGCCACCGACTCGTGGGTAACCGCGCTGGGCCTGTGGCTGATGTTTATCGTGGTGACCAGTACCTTCGGCGTGAGCATGGGCGCCTTGCGATCGCGAATGGTCCCGGCCACACGCCTGCTGGCCAGTGTGCTGCTGGCGGCGGCTCTGACCAGCTGCGCTGAACTCGCCGCGCAAGCCTGGTCGCTGCAAGGTCTGCAGCACGTGGGGATCTATGCAGGATTGATCGCCCTGCAATGCGTCGTGCTGGAACACACCGGGTTTTACCAGAGCGCATGGCGTGACCGCCTGCGCTTGTGCGGTGTGTTCGGCGCATTGCTGGTGGGCATGGGCCTGCTACGCGAACTCTTCGGCAACGGTAGCTTTCACTTGGCCACCCTGGCCCCTGGCGGATTCATTTTGCTGGGCCTATTGATAGCCGCCTGGCAGGCCTGCACCCGCCCGACCACTCCACACTGAACGCTTTCAAGGAAACGCACTGCCCATGAATGCCGCAAAACGTCTGGAAATCTTCCGCCGGTTTCACGAAGACAACCCGGAACCAAAGACCGAACTGGCCTATTCCTCGCCGTTCGAATTGCTGATTGCCGTGATTCTCTCGGCACAATCGACCGACGTCGGCGTCAACAAAGCCACTGCCAAACTCTTTCCGGTGGCCAATACGCCGGCGGCGATTTATGCACTGGGTGTCGAAGGGCTGTCGGAGTACATCAAGACGATCGGCCTGTTCAACAGCAAAGCCAAAAACGTGATCGAGACGTGCCGCTTGCTGGTGGAGCGTCACGCAGGCGAAGTGCCGCAGACCCGCGAGGAGCTGGAAGCACTACCCGGCGTCGGTCGCAAGACTGCCAACGTGGTGCTCAATACCGCCTTCCGTCAGCTGACCATGGCCGTCGACACGCATATCTTCCGGGTCAGCAACCGCACTGGCATTGCTCCAGGCAAGAATGTGGTCGAGGTTGAGAAAAAACTGATGAAGTTCGTGCCCAAGCAATACCTGCTCGATTCACATCACTGGTTGATCCTTCACGGACGCTATGTTTGCCTGGCCCGCAAGCCCCGCTGCGGCAGTTGCCGGATCGAAGACTTGTGCGAATACAAGCAAAAGACCTCCGACGATTGAGGCGCTATTAGGTTTTTTGATAAGTCGATTGAAAAAATCTTTTTTACCCGCGAGGAGAATGTCGATATAAGGAGCGCCAAAGGCAGTCTAAGCCTGGAGTTAACCTATGAGCACTGGCAAAGAGCAATTGGACGTAGAAGACGACTTCACCCCCGTTGAGGCCGATGACGCTGAACCGGTGGTTGAGGTGGCGAAGACCAACCTGAGCAAACGCCGTACCATCGACAATCTGCTGGAGGAGCGCCGACTGCAAAAGCAATTGGCCGATTACGATTTTGATCTATGACACCTAAAAGCCTCCCGAAACGGAGGCTTTTTACTTAGTGCCAAATGCTGACGCAATCACACCAGACCATTGCGTTGAGCCAACTCGATCAGGTCGACCAAGGAACGAGCATTGAGTTTCAACAACAGGCGAGTCTTGTAAGTACTGACGGTCTTATTGCTGAGGAACATACCATCGGCTATCTCTTTGTTGGTCTTGCCTCGCGCCAACTGTTGCAAGACCATCATTTCCCGCCCTGATAGACGATCCACCATATCGGCTTCACTGGCATTCCCCAGACTGGAGCGTACGGTATGCAAGGCTTGGTTCGGAAAGTAACTGTAGCCTGACAGCACGGCCTTTATTGCACTCAGCAATTCAGTAAGATCCTGCTGCTTGCAGACATATCCCGCAGCACCCGACTGCATGCAACGCATGGAAAAATGCCCCGGCGCCTGAGAAGTCAATATCAGCACTTTCATTGGCATCGCGGCCGATGTCAGACGTGCAATTACTTCCAGCCCATCCAGTTTCGGTATCCCAATATCGAGAATGACAATATCCGGCATATATTCACGTGCCAGTTGCAATGCATCCACGCCATTATCTGTTTCAGCAATGACCTCGTAGCCATGACGCTCCATTAGCATACGTACCGCAAGACGAATGACGGGGTGATCATCCACGATCAGCACTTTATTCATGGGCAAGTCCAATTTCGCTGTTCGAATTTTTAGAGCCCGCACAATAGCCTAGTCGTTTCACCCCTGGCATGCCGCGCCCCCCGCCCCCCCACACCGAGAGACATTCCCTACAAACAATACGGATCTCTCCTACAAAAATTCTTCGAAAACACCGCACCGGAAACTTTTTCAGACTGACGGTATTTCTCTTTTAACCAGTTTTTTGTATCAACTTACGACCAAAAAACGAAATAGCACGGCTTGGTTGTGGTGATTCGACAGGCGCAAATTATACAGTCATCCTTAAAAGTAACCGATATTTACCAAATCAACATTTATACCAGAAATATCACACACCAATTATCCACTTACGCTTACAGCAAAAAAACAAAACCCGAACATCATAAGAAATCAAACCAAGCGAGCACCCGCACCCTTCGGAATTTTTATTACCTTAAAAAAAGACAAGGCAGAACAACTCAATACAAACCTACTATATTGATTATTCCACCCCTCAACAATTACCCATTAACCATTCGAGAAAAGACAAAATTACATGAGTATAAAATATGAAAAGATTCAAACAAACAATTACCAACCCCATGACCGTCATCGCGATATTCGCAACACTGTCTGAAACATCGGCAGCTCTCTCACTGCCTTTCCTCGACGAGGATGAAAGAGATATCTACATCTGGTTCCTGATCAGCTTTCCTTATTATTTGATTTTACTTTTCTTCGCCACACTCAACTTTAACTACCGATCGCTTTACGCACCCTCTGACTTTGAAAAGGGAAAGCATTTCATAAAAGTCATGGACAGGGCTGAGCGCCCGGACAGTGACGCCATGCCGGAGGAAAAACTGAAGGAGAGCACATTGAAAAATTCAAAAACCCCTAAGAAACGCAGTAATCAATAGCGTTTGAGGGATTGTCAGGAGGGCTTGAAAGAAACCGGAAAAACGCTAAATCGCAGGACAGGTAGAACATCACCCTTTTCAAATGTGTGGCCACGTCGATGACGGGCCACACATTCTATTCGTTCTACGGCCTCAACGGTCTCAGAACAGCTTCCGGCCTTTGTTCGCCGCGATACGCATGCGCAAGGCGTTGAGCTTGATGAAGCCCGCCGCGTCGGCCTGGTTGTAGGCACCGCCATCTTCTTCAAAGGTTGCGATGTTGGCGTCGAACAACGACTCGTCAGACTTGCGACCCGTGACGATCACGTTGCCCTTGTACAGCTTCAGGCGCACAACGCCGTTCACGTGTGCCTGGGACGCATCGATCATCTGTTGCAGCATCAGACGCTCAGGGCTCCACCAGTAACCGGTGTAGATCAGGCTGGCGTATTTCGGCATCAGCTCATCTTTGAGGTGAGCGACTTCGCGGTCCAGCGTGATCGATTCGATCGCACGGTGGGCGCGCAACATGATGGTGCCGCCCGGGGTTTCGTAGCAGCCACGGGACTTCATGCCCACGTAACGGTTCTCAACGATGTCGAGACGGCCGATACCGTGTTCGCCGCCGATACGGTTCAGGGTCGCCAGCACGGTGGCCGGGGACATTTCGACGCCGTCCAGCGCGACGATGTCGCCGTTGCGGTAGGTCAGTTCCAGGTACTGCGCTTTGTCAGGAGCCTTCTCCGGGGAGACGGTCCATTTCCACATATCTTCTTCGTGCTCGGTCCAGGTATCTTCCAGCACGCCGCCTTCATAGGAGATGTGCAGCAAGTTGGCATCCATTGAGTACGGGGATTTTTTCTTGCCGTGACGCTCGATAGGGATGTTGTGCTTTTCAGCGTAATCCATCAGTTTTTCACGGGAGAGCAAGTCCCATTCGCGCCACGGAGCGATCACTTTCACACCCGGCTTCAACGCGTAGGCGCCCAGTTCGAAACGAACCTGGTCGTTGCCTTTGCCGGTGGCGCCGTGGGAAATGGCGTCAGCGCCGGTTTCGTTGGCAATTTCGATCAGGCGTTTGGCAATCAACGGACGAGCGATGGAAGTACCCAGCAGGTACTCGCCTTCGTAAACGGTGTTGGCGCGGAACATCGGGAAAACGAAATCGCGTACGAATTCTTCGCGCAAGTCGTCGATGTAGATCTCTTTGACGCCCATGGCCTGAGCCTTGGCGCGTGCAGGTTCGACCTCTTCGCCCTGACCCAGGTCAGCGGTGAAGGTCACGACTTCACAGTTATAAGTATCCTGCAGCCACTTGAGGATCACCGAAGTGTCCAGGCCGCCGGAATACGCCAGAACGACCTTGTTTACGTCCGCCATGCCATCACTCCACGGGGTTCTACGGAAAGCCGTCGAGTCTACCGGGCATGCAGAATAATTTACAGAGGCGCGACAGCTTATGACGACGAAGCGACAGATTATGTCGAGTGAGCGACGATTACAGCGGGTTCAGGAGGTCGCCGGGGTGCTGCCCGGAGACGTGGTTTGAGGCGCGACTTTCTCGGTCGGCGCCACCCGCTCCAGCCGCACGGCGACCCGGCGATTCTTCGCCCGGTTGGCCGCATTGGTGTTCGGTGCCACCGGGTACCGCTCACCGTGGAAGCGCAGGGTGATCTGCGACTCCTGAATGCCATTGGCCTTGAAATAGTCCATCACCGCCAACGCCCGGCGGCGTGACAATTCGCGGTTGGTCAGGCGATTGCCGCTATTGTCCGAGTGGCCATCGAGTTCGATATGGTTGACCGTTGGATCAGCCTTCATGAACTCCAGCATGACCTGCAACTGCGCCTTGGCTTGCGGGTTCAAGTCTATACCTTCCCCCGGAAAACCGATCTCGGACTGTTTAACCTGTTCGAAATTCTTTGGCAGCAGTTTCGCCACACAGCTTTGGTAATCATTGAAGGCCTTGCTGAACTTGACGGGTAACAGGCGTACTTCAGACACCCGTCCGTCGCCTGAGGAGTGCCGAATCACTGGGCTGCGACCGTCTATCAGGCCACTGATCAAGCGCCCGGCCTGAACTTGCGAACTGTTGAACAGTACATTACCGCTGCCGATTTGCACGGACCCCAAGTTGATGTCGCCACGCCCTGGCTGCCAAGGTGCGGCGGCTGCCAACAAGGTCGCCGAACCACCGCCAATCATCGCGTTATAGGCCTTCAGACGAAATATCGCCTGCTCGCCGGCCCGACGCACGAACTCCCCCGAACCGAAATCGGTGATCGGCTGCGTCAAGCGGCACTCGAACTTGTCACCTTCGACCGTCCACTCGATGCTCTCCAGACGGGTCTGGAAAGTGAGCGCCATCGCAGGAAGGCTGGCAAACACACTGAGCAAGGCTAAATAACGCTGGCGCACGGGAGGCTCCACTGGCTTCTACAACAAAAAGACCGACACACACATGTTTACGGCATACCTGTTGGATATCGGAAGCTTGCTGCAAAACTTGATAGCGAGTGCCTGCAAGAGTCTTTTCCGGTAGCATTCCCCTGAGTTTGACCCGCCTGGAATCCCCTCATGTCCGACCGCCTGACCCTGCTGCGTCCCGACGACTGGCACATTCATCTTCGCGATGGTGCCGTGTTGACCAATACCGTTGCGGATGTCGCGCGTACCTTTGGTCGCGCCATCATCATGCCCAACCTGGTACCTCCGGTGCGTAACGCCGCTGAAGCCGACGGCTATCGCCAGCGGATTCTCGCTGCACGCCCGGCCGGCAGTCGCTTCGAACCGTTGATGGTGCTTTACCTGACCGACCGCACACAGCCCGAAGAAATTCGCGAGGCCAAGGCCAGCGGTTTCATTCACGCCGCCAAGCTCTACCCGGCCGGCGCGACCACCAACTCGGACTCCGGTGTCACCAGCATCGACAAGATATTCCCTGCACTTGAGGCCATGGCCGAAGTCGGGATGCCCTTGTTGGTTCACGGAGAGGTCACCCGCGGCGATGTCGACGTGTTCGACCGCGAAAAAATCTTCATCGACGAGCACATGCGTCGGGTGGTCGAGCGCTTCCCGACACTCAAAGTCGTGTTCGAACACATCACCACCGCGGATGCCGTACAGTTCGTCAACGAGGCTGCGGCCAACGTCGGCGCAACCATCACCGCGCATCACCTGCTGTACAACCGCAACCACATGCTGGTGGGCGGGATTCGGCCGCACTTCTATTGCCTGCCGATTCTCAAGCGCAATACGCATCAGGAAGCACTGCTCGACGCCGCCACCAGCGGTAGCGAGAAATTCTTCCTGGGCACCGACTCGGCCCCCCACGCCCAGCACGCCAAAGAAGCGGCTTGTGGTTGCGCCGGTTGCTACACCGCTTACGCGGCGATCGAGATGTATGCCGAGGCCTTCGAACAGCGCAACGCGCTGGACAAGCTCGAAGCCTTCGCCAGCCTGAATGGTCCGCGTTTCTACGGCCTGCCGGTGAACACCGATCGAATTACCCTGGTCCGCGAAGAGTGGACCGCCCCTACCAGCCTGCCATTTGGCGAGCTGACCGTAATCCCGCTGCGCGCCGGTGAAAAACTGCGCTGGCGCCTGCTGGAGGAACACGCGTGAGTGAAGATCATTTCGACGACGAACAGGACGGTCAAGGCGGCGGAGGTGGTTCGCGCCACCCGATGGCAGCTCGCTTCCGTGGATACCTGCCAGTCGTTGTCGATGTTGAAACCGGCGGTTTCAACTCTGCCACTGACGCCTTGCTGGAAATCGCTGCGACCACCATCGCCATGGACGAAAAAGGGTTTGTGTATCCCGATCACACCTACTTCTTCCGTGTAGAACCCTTTGAAGGCGCGAACATCGAAGCAGCCGCGCTGGAATTCACCGGTATCAAACTGGATCACCCACTGCGCATGGCGGTGAGCGAAGAAGCCGCACTGACCGATATTTTCCGTGGCATTCGCAAGGCGTTGAAATCGAACGGCTGCAAACGGGCGATTCTGGTCGGGCATAACAGCAGCTTCGATCTGGGTTTCCTCAACGCCGCCGTCGCGCGCCTGGACATGAAACGCAACCCGTTTCATCCATTCTCCAGCTTCGATACCGCGACATTGGCGGGGCTGGCTTACGGTCAAACCGTACTGGCCAAGGCCTGTCAGGCAGCCGATATCGACTTCGACGGTCGCGAGGCTCACTCGGCTCGCTACGACACAGAGAAGACGGCCGAGTTGTTCTGCGGCATCGTCAATCGCTGGAAACAAATGGGCGGCTGGGAAGACTTCAACGACTGATTTGTGTGTGTATGTAGGAGCGAGCTTGCTCGCGATGGACGTGAACGATAACGCGTGCTGTCTGGGGAAAAACATCGCCTTCAGATTCATCGCGAGCAAGCTCGCTCCTACAGGGATTGCAGTATCCCGCCCATAAAAAAACCGGCCTCAACGGCCGGTTTTTTTATGCCTGACGCTTGGCTTACAGCTTGCCAGCGTTCTCGGTCAGGTAAGCAGCAACACCTTCTGGCGAAGCAGTCATGCCCTTGTCGCCTTTTTTCCAGTTGGCAGGGCAAACTTCGCCGTGCGCTTCGTGGAATTGCAGAGCGTCGACCAGACGAATCAGCTCTTCCATGTTACGGCCCAGTGGCAGGTCGTTGACGATCTGCGAGCGAACGACACCTTTGTCGTCGATCAGGAACGCGCCACGGAAAGCCACGCCGTCTGCAGACTCAACGTCGTAGGCCTTGGCGATGTCGTGCTTCATGTCGGCAGCCATGACGTACTGAACCTGACCGATGCCACCGGCATTGATCGGGGTGTTGCGCCAGGCGTTGTGGGTGAAGTGAGAGTCGATCGAAACAGCGATCACTTCAACGTTGCGTGCCTTGAAGTCTTCCATGCGGTGGTCCAGAGCGATCAGCTCGGACGGGCAAACGAAAGTGAAGTCCAGTGGGTAGAAGAACACCAGGCCGTATTTGCCTTTGATGGCCGAGGACAGGGTGTAGCTGTCTACGATCTCGCCATTGCCGAGTACGGCCGGGACGGTGAAATCTGGGGCTTGTTTGCCTACGAGTACGCTCATTGGATATCTCCTGGTGTAAAGACGTGAAGAACCGGGCTCGCATCAGCCTGCCACCCTCAGGCGACAGCCCTGTGACACAAACCGGTTTTGCAAAGACCGGTCATCATACACTGCGTGTTTGACCTGTCCAAAAAAGCATCCGTTACAGGTCGACGCGGATCACCTGCAGGCAAACCGTTCGTCAGTCACACGCCTGTGTGCCGCAAAGGTCATGGAAACCACTTTGACAATCATTCTCGTTAACATTAAGATCCATCGCAATTGAGTCACAACCAGCGACGGTTTTCACTTATGTATGTTTGTCTCTGCACTGGCGTCACCGACGGTCAAATCCGCGATGCAATCTATGAAGGTTGCTGCAGCTATAAGGAAGTTCGTCAGGCCACCGGCGTTGCGAGTCAATGCGGCAAATGTGCCTGCCTCGCCAAGGACGTGGTCCGCGAGACCCTGACCAAATTGCAATCGGCCCAGGCGGCGATACCTTTTCCAGTTGAATTTACAGCCGCATAAATACCCCATTTTAAAGAACCGGACTCATGTCCGGTTTTTTTATGCCAGAAAATCAATTGCTTATGCGCTAGACGCGGAACATAAACACTCTTATTTCGATTAATTTTCATTTAAGTTTCAATAGCTTAGGTTTGACACTCCTAATTACGCGGCTCAAACTCTGCCTTATTGACAGCTAATACAGGGCAGGACCCCATCATGAAAGGCGACACTACAGTCATCCAGCATCTCAACAAGATCCTTGCCAATGAGCTGGTCGCGATCAATCAATATTTCCTGCATGCGCGCATGTACGAAGATTGGGGCCTGAATAAGCTGGGCAAACACGAGTACCACGAATCCATCGACGAGATGAAGCACGCGGACCGGCTGATCAAGCGCATCCTGTTCCTTGAAGGCCTGCCGAATGTCCAGGATCTGGGCAAGCTGCAGATCGGTGAACACACCCAGGAAATGCTTGAGTGCGACCTGCGCATCGAGCGCACCGGCCACGCTGATCTCAAGAAAGCCATCGTTCATTGCGAAAAAGTGGGTGACTTCGGTAGCCGCGAACTGCTGGAAGATATCCTGGAGTCCGAAGAAGAACACATCGACTGGCTGGAAACCCAACTGGGCCTGATCGATAAAGTCGGTCTGGAAAACTATCTGCAATCGCAGATGGGCGAAGAGTAAGTTAGCGCCAGCTAAACTCGAGATAATAAAAAGCCCCGCGCTCTTTTGAAGAGGCGGGGCTTTTTCAGTCCTGTGGACATCAGGGGAATATTCCTAAAGCCTGCCCCCAACAAGTCGATAACCTGGCATCGATAGCTGTTGGCGATCCCCTCATTCGCCCATCACCTTTTCCAGAGAAGGTTTTTATGTCTTCCAACAAAGCCCGCGCAGACTCACTTTCGCTTCTGCTGTTTACCTTGCGCAGCGGCAAGCTGATGGCGATCAACCTGCTGAAAGTCAGTGAAATCATCCCCTGCCCGCCGCTGACCAAGCTCCCCGAGTCGCACCCTCACGTCAAAGGCATCGCCACCCTGCGCGGCGCCTCGTTGTCAGTCATCGACCTGAGTCGTGCCATCGGCGAACGCCCTCTGGAAGATCCTAACGGTGGCTGCCTGATCGTCACGGACATCAGCCGCTCCAAACAGGGCTTGCACGTTCAAGCGGTGAGCAAGATCGTCCATTGCCTGACCACCGACATCCGCCCGCCACCCTTTGGCTCTGGCGGCGTGCGTTCGTATATCACCGGCGTGACCTCCGTCGACGGCACGTTGGTGCAAGTGCTGGACATCGAAAAAGTGATCCACGGCATCGCCCCGGTACAGATCGAAATGGCCCCGACCGAACTCAGCATGGAAGACGCCGAGGTGTTGGGTCACGCACGGATTCTGGTGGTCGATGACAGCCAGACAGCGCTGCAACAATCGGTACACACCTTGCGCAACCTCGGGCTGCAATGTCACACCGCCCGTAGCGCCAAGGAAGCCATCGATTGCTTGCTGGACCTCCAAGGCACAGCGCAGCAGATCAACCTGATTGTTTCGGACATCGAAATGTCCGAAATGGACGGCTATGCCTTCACCCGTACCCTGCGTGAAACCCCTGACTTCGCGCACCTCTATGTGTTGCTCCACACCTCGCTGGATAGCGCGATGAACAGCGAAAAGGCCCGTCTTGCCGGTGCGAACGGGGTACTGACCAAGTTCTCCTCCCCAGAACTGACCAAGTGCCTGATCGAAGCGGCCAAGGCAGTCGCCGCACAAGGTCATTGAGTGTTGGTCGAAAAATTCTGCTTTCTGATGCGGCGCAGCCTCACTGAAGCTGTGCCCGCGATCACCTGGCCCCAGGGAATCGTCCTGACCCAATACCGTCCCGACCTGGCAGAAGACGTTCATCGCTTGATGGAACTGGGTTATCTGCAAGGAGGGGGTCGCGTACCGGCTCTGGACGTGTGGCAACAGCGTTTTGAAACTGATCCCGAATACGATCCAACGCTGTGTTTCATCGCGCTGGATGCCCAAGGCATCGTTGGCGTGTGCCAGTGCTGGACGAGCGCCTACATCAAGAGTCTGGTGGTGCATCCGCGGGCTCAGGGACGAGGTTTGGGGCGAGCGTTGCTGCTGAATGCATTCAATGTGTTTCAGCAGCGGCGCGAAGGATTTGTAGATTTGAAAGTGCTGGAAGACAACCTTCGGGCGCAGCGGCTGTACGAAAGCGCCGGCATGCGGGTAGTCCGCCGGGAACCGGTCCCCACCTGACACACTGAACAATGCGTTTATTTCGTTACGGGCGGCCTGATCCAGGCGATGAGTTGTCTTTGATGGCCTCATCGCGAGCAGGCTCGCTCCCACCTCTGATCTCCATAGCACACAGACTCGTGTTCGGCGCAGATTCTACTGTAGGAGTGAGCCTGCTCCCGATGGCGGCAGCGGCACGGCCTTACAAGTAGGTGATGGTGACCCTACCTTTTTCAGGTGTCGAAACGACACTGGCCTCATCTGCCTTCAACGACTCGAAAGCCGTCGAAAACGGTATCGGACCGTGACCGCAGGCATTGCGATAGGTATCCACGTCCAGATCCAAACCGGATGTCACCTGGATACGTTGCGACTCGGCAAACTGCGACGGCCCGGCATGACTCACCGCACATCCCGAATTGACGATCTGCCCGACAAAATGCACGCTGCCCGACACCATTTGCGGTGCAGCGGATACCGCCAGAGGTATGAACAACAGCACACTCGAAACCACGATTTTCCGCTTCATTTCAAGCGCACTCCAGCATCGCTCATGGATCACCTCCTCTGTATCCGGTCATAGAAAATATCTTTAATCAGCTTAGTCGCCCTCGCCAGCAAGCCAGCTCCTGCGGGGGACTGTGGTGTACGCAAATGTTTCACAAAATTCATCAGGCTTCCAAACTGACAGCGCCGTCAGTTAGCAGTCACCCTCCTGACCGTCGAACAGGTTTATAAGGGAAGTATAAATCTGCCCAAAATCCCGACCACCCAGCCCCGGCGCCCCACTCGCATGCGAACTCAGAAAAAAAACGTCCTTCTCGCAGCCTTTCTGATCGTGTTGGTTGCGCTGGGCGGGTGGTATCTCGCTAAACCCACCACGGCCAAACTCGCCACGCCGCCGGCCATCCCCGTGCGCGTGGTCAACGTTGTCGAAAAAGACGTCCCCCGTTACGTCAGTGGCATCGGCTCAGTGCTGTCCCTGCACAGCGTCGTGGTACGACCGCAAATCGACGGCATCCTCACCAAAATCCTGGTCAAAGAAGGCCAACTGGTGAACAAAGGCGATTTGTTGGCCACCATCGACGACCGTTCGATCCGCGCCAGCCTCGACCAGACCCGGGCCCAATTGGGTGAAAGCCAGGCGCAACTGCAAGTGGCCCTGGTCAATCTCCAGCGCTACAAACTACTGAGCGTCGACGACGGCGTTTCCAAGCAGACCTACGACCAGCAACAAGCCCTGGTCAACCAACTCAAAGCCACTGCCCAAGGCAATCAGGCCTCAATCGACGCCGCTCAGGTGCAGCTTTCCTATACTCAGATTCACTCTCCGGTCACCGGTCGCGTCGGCATTCGTACCGTGGACGAAGGTAACTTTCTGCGCATGACCGACGCTCAAGGGCTGTTCACGGTGACCCAGATCGACCCGATCGCCGTGGAGTTCTCCCTGCCACAGCAAATGCTACCGATCCTGCAAGGCCTGATCAGCGATCCACAACGCGCCCAGGTCAAGGCCTACATCGGTGCCGACACTGACGGTGAAACCGGCAACCTGTTGGGTGAAGGCCACCTGACATTGATCGACAACCAGATCAACGCCAACACCGGGACCATCCGGGCCAAGGCTGAATTCAACAATCCCGGGCAGAAACTCTGGCCGGGGCTGCTGGTGACGGTAAAGATTCAGACAGCACTGGATAAAGATGTGCTGGTCGTACCGCCCACTGTCGTACAGCGCGGGCTCGATCAACATTTCGTCTACCGCGTCAAAGGCGACAAGGTCGAAACCGTCCCCGTGCAATTGGTCTATCAGGACAGCGGCATGAACATCATTAAAGGCGTGCAGGCCGGCGACCAACTGGTCAGTGACGGCCAGTCGCGGCTCAAACCAGGCGCGACCGTCCAGGTGCTGAGCGATCCGCCGCAGGTTGTTCAGTCGGAGATGGAGCAATGAAGGGCCACGGCTCGGTCTCCGCCTGGTGCATCGACCACCCGGTGGCCACTCTCCTGCTGACCTTTGCCCTGGTACTGCTCGGCGTCATCGCCTTCCCGCGCCTGCCGATTGCGCCATTGCCGGAAGCCGAGTTCCCAACCATTCAAGTCTCCGCGCAACTGCCCGGTGCCAGCCCGGATACCATGGCGTCATCGGTGGCCACGCCGCTTGAAGTGCAATTCAGTGCCATTCCCGGCATGACCCAGATGACCTCAAGCAGTGCCCTCGGCTCGAGCATCCTGACACTGCAATTCACCCTCGATAAAAGCATCGATACCGCCGCCCAGGAAGTTCAGGCCGCGATCAACACCGCTGCCGGCAAACTGCCCAAGGACATGCCGACCCTGCCGACCTGGAAGAAGGTCAACCCGGCCGACAGCCCGGTGCTGATCCTCAGTGTCAGCTCGGACCAGATGCCCGGCACCGAACTCAGTGACCTGGTGGAAACCTTACTGTCGCGCCAGATCAGCCAGATCGATGGCGTAGGCCAAATCAACATCACCGGTCAGCAACGTCCGGCAATTCGCGTTCAGGCGTCAGCCGACAAACTGGCAGCCATTGGCCTGACGCTGGCGGACATTCGCCTGGCGATCCAGCAGACCAGCCTCAATCTTGCCAAAGGTGCGCTGTATGGCAAATCGAGCATTTCGACCCTGTCCACCAACGACCAGTTGTTCCACCCCGAGGAATACGGTCAGCTGATCGTTTCCTACAAGAACGGTGCACCGGTCCATCTCAAGGATGTGGCCAACGTCGTCAACGGTTCGGAAGATGCTTACGTTCAGGCCTGGGCCGGCGATAAACCGGGGGTCAACCTGGTAATTTCCCGGCAACCGGGGGCCAATATTGTCGAGACCGTGGATCGCATTCAGGCGGCCCTGCCCGCCCTGGAAGCCATGCTGCCAGCCTCGGTGCAAGTCAAAGTGCTGATCGACCGCACGCAAACCATTCGCGCGTCCCTGCATGAAGTGGAAATCACCCTGCTGATCGCAATCATGCTGGTGGTGGCGGTGATGGCGCTGTTCCTGCGCCAATGGTCGGCGACGATGATCGTGTCGGCGGTACTCGGCGTTTCGCTGACCGCCAGTTTCGCCCTGATGTACATCATGGGCTTCAGCCTGAACAACCTGACCCTGGTGGCGATTGTCGTCGCCGTCGGGTTTGTGGTGGACGACGCGATTGTGGTGGTGGAGAACATTCACCGCCACCTGGAGGCCGGCGACGGCATGCGCGAGGCGGCGATCAAAGGCGCCGGCGAGATTGGCTTTACCGTGGTTTCGATCAGTTTCTCGTTGGTGGCGGCGTTCATTCCGCTGCTGTTCATGGGCGGTGTGGTCGGGCGACTGTTCAAGGAGTTCGCACTGACCGCCACCTCGACCATCATGATTTCGGTGGTGGTGTCGTTAACGTTGGCACCGACCCTGGCCGCGCTATTTATGCGCGCCCCCGTGCATCACGCCCACAGCAAACCAACGTTCGGTGAACGCTTGCTGGGTGGCTATGAAAAACTTTTGCGTCGCGCCCTTAACCATCAGAAATTGATGATCGGTGTGTTTGGCCTGTCACTCGGTTTGGCCATCGCCGGTTACATCTTCATTCCGAAAGGCTTCTTCCCGATACAGGACACCGGCTTCGTCCTCGGCACCACCGAAGCGGCTGCCGATATTTCCTACGGCGACATGGTGAAAAAACACCTGGCGATGGCTGAAATCGTCGCTGCGGATCCGGCGGTACAGGCGTTTTCCCACTCGGTCGGCGTCTCGGGCAGCAACCAGACCATTGCCAACGGCCGTTTCTGGATCACGTTGAAAAAACGCGGTGACCGTGACGTTTCGGCCAGCCAGTTCATCGACCGGATTCGCCCGCAACTGATGAAAGTCCCCGGCATCGTGCTCTACCTGCGCGCCGGCCAGGACATCAACCTCAGCTCCGGCCCGAGCCGCGCGCAATACCAATACGTGCTCAAGAGTAACGATGGCCCGACCCTCAGCACCTGGACCCAACGCCTGACGGAAAAACTGCGCAGCAACCCGGCGTTCCGGGATATTTCCAACGACTTGCAACTGGGCGGCAGCATCACCCACATCAGCATCGACCGCAGTGCCGCCGCACGCTTCGGCCTGACCGCCAGCGATGTCGACGAAGCGCTGTACGACGCATTTGGCCAACGGCAAATCAACGAATTCCAGACCCAGATCAACCAGTACAACGTAATCCTCGAGCTCGATACCAAGCAGCGCGGCAAGGCTGAAAGTCTCAACTATTTCTACCTGCGCTCCCCCCTGAGCGGCGAAATGGTGCCACTGTCGGCCTTGGCCAAATTCGATGCGCCGACCGTTGGCCCATTGTCCATCGCCCATGACGGGATGTTCCCGGCCGCCAACCTGTCATTCAATCTGGCGCCCGGCGTCGCGCTGGGCGATGCGGTGATCATGCTCAATCAGGCCAAGATTGATATCGGCATGCCGGCCGCCATCAGCGGCAACTTCCAGGGCGCGGCCCAGGCGTTCCAGAGTTCTCTGGCCAGCCAGCCATGGCTGATTCTGGCGGCGCTGGTGGCGGTGTACATCATTCTCGGCGTGCTCTATGAGAGCTTCGTCCACCCGCTGACCATCATCTCGACCCTGCCGTCGGCGGGGCTCGGGGCAGTGATCATGCTGTGGATCTGTGGCCAGGACTTCTCGATCATGGCGCTGATCGGATTGGTGCTGCTGATCGGCATCGTGAAGAAAAACGGCATCCTGATGATCGACTTCGCCCTCGACGCACAGCGCAAGGGCGGCTTGTCGCCGGAAGAGGCGATTTTCCAGGCGTGTATCACGCGGTTCCGGCCAATCATCATGACGACCCTCGCCGCCCTGCTCGGCGCCTTGCCGCTGATGCTCGGCTATGGCACCGGCGCCGAACTGCGCCAACCCTTGGGGATCGCGGTCGTCGGTGGCTTGCTGGTGAGCCAGGCGCTGACGCTGTTCACCACGCCAGTCATATACTTGTGGCTTGAGCGGCTTTTCCATCGGCACACACCCACACCAGCGCCTGCTCCGATACCGGCGCTGGCGAACACAGACTGAGGCGGGGTCATGCGCGTTCTGATTATCGAAGACGAGGAAAAAACCGCGGACTATTTGCACCGCGGCCTGACGGAACAGGGTTACACCGTGGACCTGGCCCGGGACGGCGTTGAAGGATTGCACCTGGCATTGGAAAGCGACTACGCGGTGATCGTCCTCGACGTCATGCTGCCTGGCCTCGACGGTTTCGGCGTACTGCGCGCCTTGCGTGCGCGCAAGCAAACCCCGGTCATCATGCTCACTGCCCGCGAGCGTGTGGAGGACCGCATCAAAGGCTTGCGCGACGGCGCCGACGATTACCTCGGCAAGCCGTTTTCCTTCCTCGAACTGGTGGCGCGCCTGCAAGCGTTGACCCGACGCAGCGGCGGCCACGAACCGGTGCAAGTGACCATCGCCGACCTGTGGATAGATTTGATCAGCCGTAAAGCCACCCGGGCCGGCACGCGCCTGGACCTGACCGCCAAGGAGTTCTCGCTGCTCAGTGTCCTGGCGCGTCGGCAAGGTGAAATCCTTTCGAAAACCGCCATCGCCGAAATGGTCTGGGACATTAATTTTGACAGCGATGCCAACGTCGTCGAAGTGGCGATAAAACGCCTGCGCGCCAAGCTCGATGGGCCGTTCGACGAAAAACTGCTGCACACGATTCGTGGCATGGGTTATGTGCTGGAGAGCCGCGGTGTCCAGTAATTCCATTGCCCTGCGCCTCAGTGGAATGTTCACGCTGGTGGCGCTGCTGGTGTTCCTGTTGATTGGCTGGGCGCTGTATCAACAGGTCGATAAAGGCTTGGGTTTGCTGCCCGAGGCTGAGCTGGATGCGCGTTACAGCGTGCTCGAATCCACCGTCGGCCGTTTTGGCACGCCCGAGCATTGGGTGAAGATCAACAGCAAGCTCAAGTTGCTCGGCGAAGAAGACAGGCGCATCAGTTTCTGGATCATCAGCGGCGATCCCAACTACGAATACGGCAACCTTACACCGCAGATTCGCGCCTTTTCGCAAGGGCCGCTGGGCAAGCGTGACCTGAAACTGCCGGATCACCCTTACCCATTGAAGGTGCTGGTCAGCCAGTTCCCGGCCAAGGACCAGCGACCAGCGCTGCGTTTCATGATAGGCATCGACACCGAGACGTTTTTTCAGACTCAACACCATTTGCTGATTGCCCTGATCAGCCTGGCGATTATCGGCGTATTACTGGCCTCGGCCCTGGGGTATTGGGTCGCGCGGATTGGCCTCAAGCCACTGATCAAACTGTCCCAGGAAGCCCAGCGACTGGCCCCTCCATTGCGTTCCGGTCGCTTGCGATTGTCTTCACTACCACCGGAACTCAATCAGTTCGTCAACTCGTTCAACTCCACGCTGGAGCGGGTCGAGCAGGCTTATTCGCGCCTCGAATCATTCAACGCGGACGTCGCCCACGAACTGCGTTCACCACTGACCAATCTGATTGGCCAGACCCAAGTCGCGCTGACTCGCGGGCGCTCGGCGGAACACTATTTCGAAGTACTGCAATCGAACCTTGAGGAGCTTGAGCGACTGCGTTCAATCATCAACGACATGCTATTCCTCGCCAGCGCCGACCAGGGCAGCAAGGCCACCAAACTGACGTCCACCTCGCTGGCGGATGAAGTGGCAACGACGCTGGAGTATCTGGATTTCATTCTTGAAGACGCTCAGGTTCAGGTTCAGGTCAGCGGTGATGCGCAAGTGCGGATCGAAATCGCTCATCTGCGCCGGGCGTTGATCAATCTGCTCAGCAACGCGGTGCAGCACACCGAGCCAGGGCAGGTGATTGAGGTACGCATTGAGGTTGAGGCGCATCAGGTCAGCATTGGTGTCGCGAACCCGGGCTTGCCGATAGCCAGCGAACATCTGTCGCGCTTGTTCGAGCGTTTTTATCGGGTTGATGCATCGCGCAGCAACAGCGGCAACAACCACGGCTTGGGGTTGGCGATCGTCAAGGCGATTGCGCTGATGCATGGCGGGGACGTGTTTGTGCGCAGTGATCATGGGATGAATACGTTCGGGATTCATCTGCCCGTCTGACGCTTTACTCGACACCAGAACTGCACCCGATCCTGTAGCAGCTGGCGAAGCCTGCGTTCGGCTGCGAAGCAGTCGTGAAATCAGGCGATGCGGTCTATCAGATAAATCGGGTGTGCAGGGTTTGCGACTGCTTCGCAGCCGAACGCAGGCTTCGCCAGCTGCTACACGTGCGGCGTCGTGCGACTTACTGTTGCTTTACCCGCAACAGTCCTTTCATGGATCCGCTCTTTTTCCCTTCTCCAAACCCCCTTATCGTTGCCCGCACCAAACAGCACTTGCCAGGCAAGAAGGTCTTAAAGGTGTCCGACTGAAAAAGACAGCTGACCTGACGACCACTCCGTTTTCTCGACACGGTCCAGGGGCTCTTCCCTTTGTACCGTTGTCTTCAAAGCCGCTGCTATCAGCGGCTTTTTTTCGTTATGTGAGCAATCGTCGACTACCCGTTCAATGTCTTCTAAGCTTCAACCTGCAAAAGGCCCCTCCGAGCCTTAGGAAGGCATCAGTCCCATGACCGCAAGCCGTCCCCGTTACGTTTCAGGCAAAACCGGGCGACCTGAGGTCATGGTGATCCTTGGCAGTTCGCTGACCGTCATCGCCATTCTCGGCATCGTGGCCTTCCTGCTGATCCGCGAACACGCCAACGCCGAACAGGAAGCCACACGCAGCGCAACCACCATCGCGCAGCTGATCGACGCCGATGTCCTGCGCACCGTTGAACTTTACGACTTGACCCTGCAAGGCCTGATTGCTGCCGCGCAACGAGACGATCTGAAACAGGTTTCGCCGCAAATCCGCCATTTGGTGCTGTTCGACCGCTCCACCACGGCACGCTTCAAGGGCGACGTTATGTTGCTGGGCAAGCACGGCGAGGTGCTGGCCGACTCGTCGTCGATAGAGCCCAAACCAGGCAATTTCGCTGATCGAGACGACTTTCTCGCCCACGCCTCCAATCGCGACACAGGTATGTTCATCAGTCGACCGTTCAAGCCCCAGTGCGACTGCGAAGACAGCGACGAATGGCAGATCAGTTTCAGCCGGCGCATCTCCTCGCCTACCGGTGAATTTCTGGGGGTGGCGGTGGCCTCCATGCGCCTGAGTTACTTCGACCAGTTGTTCAACAGCCTGGACATCGGCACTGGCAGCACGCTGAACATCATCAATGACGACGGTATTTTGCTCGCGCGAAAGCCATACCTGGAAAACGACTCAATCGGTAAAAATTTCGCCAACCGCCCCAACGTCATGCGTGTCCTGCGTGAGGGCAACGGCAGCTTCAGCAGTCTATCGAGCGTTGACCATAAGCAACGCCTATATACCTTTTCCAGGGTCGGTAACCTACCGTTGACGGTGATTGTCGCCCTGTCCAGCGATGAAGTGCTCGCCGCCTGGGAGCGC
This sequence comes from Pseudomonas sp. ASL7, assembly GCF_056680375.1. Taxonomy (NCBI): domain Bacteria; kingdom Pseudomonadati; phylum Pseudomonadota; class Gammaproteobacteria; order Pseudomonadales; family Pseudomonadaceae; genus Pseudomonas; species Pseudomonas sp. ASL7. Next base: position 3,709,377 of record NZ_CM155279.1, read on the forward strand.
ACGGCGGTCGTGATCAGCGGTGCCACCGGCGTGTTGTGCATTGGTCTGCTATGGCTGAGCTTGTTGCTCTGTCGAGAACTGCGTCTGCGCCACAACGCCGAACAGGAGTTGGAGCAATTGGCGGCCACCGATGCCTTGACCGGTGTAGCCAATCGCCGGACGCTGGACCAAACCCTGCGCCACGAATGGTTTCGCGCCCAACGCTCCGGCAAACCACTGTCGCTGCTGATGATCGATGCCGACCATTTCAAGGCCTTTAACGATCAGCATGGCCATCAGGCTGGAGACGATGCCCTGCGCGCCTTGGCCCAGGTGATCTCCGAGAATGTGCGGCGACCGGCGGATCTGGTCGCCCGTTACGGGGGTGAGGAGTTTTCGGTGATCCTGGCGGAAACGGGCAGCGCAGGTGCGCAGCAGATTGCCGAACACATCCGCGCTGCTGTGGAACAATTGCCGTTCGTGGCAGGCATTGAATCGCCGATTACTGTCAGTATTGGTATCAGCACCTGGACCACGAGCACCGATACCAGCCTCGAGCAGTTGCTGTTTGCAGCGGACAAGGCGCTGTATCTGGCGAAGGAAAGCGGGCGCAATCGGGTGATTGCCACCAACTGAGGAGTGATGTTGTGCTGACTGCCCCTTCGCGAGCAGGCTCGCTCCCACAGTAAACCGAGTCCCTGTGGGAGCGAGCCTGAACTGGTCAAGTAATCTTGGACACCGTTTAAGGTTTCACGCAGCCAGTCTCTCTCTAGCGACTGGCGATCGATAATCGTTGTAGCTATGAGGCCTGGTGGTGTTGTAACGCGATACGTAGCGCTGCACATCCGCTCGGGCCTCATGTTCCGATTCGTAGCCGGTTTCAGGCACCCATTCTGATTTCAAACTGCCAAAGAAACGCTCCATAGGGGCGTTGTCCCAGCACTCGCCTTTACGACTCATGCTTTGCCGCAGGCCATACTCCAATAGCTCGTTCCTGAACTTATGGCTGGTGTACTGACAGCCTTGATCGGAGTGAAACAGCACGTCTTTGGGTCGACCTCGTAGCTCAACCGCCATCCGTAAGGCCTCGCAGGTCAGCGAAGCATCGGAGATCATCGAAAACGACCAACCCACAACGCGACGAGCGTACAGATCCAGAACCGCCGCGAAATACAGCCACCGCTTACCAACCTTGATGTATGTCACGTCGCCACACCACACCTGATTGACCGCTTTAACATCAAACTTGCGCTTGAGTACGTGCGGCGCCACCAACGCCTCCACGCCAGGCGACTTGTACTTATGGCGCCTGCGCTGGCGACTGGTGATGCCGGTTTCGCGCATCAAACTGCGGGCCAAATACCGCCCGATGCGGTGCCCTTTCTCTTGCAGCTCCTTGGCCAGAGTCCGCGACCCCGCAGAGGCTCTTGACGCCCTGTGATGCTTGACCAGCACGGCTTTGAGCCTCTCCCGCTCGGGATTCACTTTGCCTTGGCGCTGACGCCAGGCGTAAAAGCTGCTGCGATTGATGCCAAACGCTCGGCAGCAATTGTTAACGCCGTACTGCTCGTCCAGCTCGCAGATCAACGAGAATGATCTTTGGCGTCCAAAAGCAGGAGAGCACTGGCCTTTTTTAGGATTTCGATATCCAGGTCTTTTTGCCGGAGCAACGCTTTAAGCTTCTGGATCTCTCGCTGATCAGCGGTAATCGCCTTGGCTCCTACCGGGGTCGAACCCAAGCGCTCCTTACGAACCTGATCGACCCAGCGGCGCAAGGCCGTGGGACCAATATCCAAACTGGCACAGACCTCGGGAACCGATTGTCCTTCGTCCAGCACCATGCTGGCAGCCTTGAGCTTGAACTCACTCGAGTAAGATTTCCGCATATCCAAAACACCTCAGATTTGGGCGCCATCATAGCGCCCGATTGAGGTGTCCAAAATCATTAGGCCAGTTCAGCCTGCTCGCGAAGAGGCCATGGAGAGCACCATCAAAACCGGGACATAAAAAAAGGCCACCCGAAGGCAGCCCTTAAAAACTAGAGAGGTTTTTTGCTTACACGGCCGCGACAGGGCGCATGTAAGAGATCGGTGCAGTACTGGCGTCTTCGAAAGTCACGACTTCCCAAGCATCTGTCTGCTCAATCAACTTGCGCAGCAGCTGGTTGTTCAATGCATGCCCGGACTTGAAGCCCTTGAACTCACCAATCAGGCTATTGCCCAGCAGGTAGAGGTCACCAATTGCGTCGAGGATTTTGTGCTTCACGAATTCGTCTTCATAGCGAAGGCCGTCTTCGTTCAGTACACCATCCGCGTCGACCACAATAGCGTTTTCAACGCTACCGCCGAGTGCGAGGTTGTGCTTGCGCAGGTACTCGATATCACTCATGAAACCAAAGGTACGGGCGCGACTGACTTCTTTTACGAACGAAGTACTGGAAAAATCCACGCTTGCACTTTGTGTGCGGTCACGGAAAACCGGGTGATCGAAATCGATCTCGAAGCTCACTTTGAAGCCTTCGAAAGGGACGAAAGTGGCGCGCTTGTCGCCGTCTTCCACTGTCACTTCCCGCAGGATACGGATGAACTTCTTGGCGGCGTCCTGTTCTTCCAGGCCGGCCGATTGAATCAGGAATACGAAAGGTCCAGCGCTACCATCCATGATCGGAACTTCGGACGCGGAGAGCTCGACGTAGGCGTTATCGATGCCCAGGCCAGCCATGGCCGAGAGCAAGTGCTCCACCGTATCCACTTTGGTATCACCACTGACCAATGTGGTCGACATCGTGGTTTCACCAACGTTTTCCGCGCGGGCAGGAATTTGCACCACAGGGTCGAGGTCGGCACGACAAAACACAATGCCGGTGTCGATAGGTGCAGGCTTGAGGGTCAGGTATACCTTCTCCCCGGAATGCAGGCCTACACCTGTGGCACGGATAATATTTTTCAGTGTGCGTTGTTTAATCATGGCTTGGGCCGCTTCAGCGCAAATTGCGAACTGGTATCAACAAAGGCTGGCGATGATAGCAGACCAGACCTTTGCTGAACACCAATCACCTTCATAGCCCTGATACATTCCATTAATCGGCCTGACGACGCAGGAAAGCCGGGATATCCAGATAATCCAGGTCATCTTGTGGATTCATCTTCGCGGCAGTCGCAGCACCGGCCTGAGCCTGGTTGCGCATGACGGTCGGACGGTCCAGGTCACGGTAGTTAACCGCTGGCGCTTCCTGGCGAGCAGGTGCCGATTGCTGCGGCTGGGAGGTCATGGAAGTGTGAACGGTATTGTCGATAACCTTCATAGGCTTCTCGATTTTCGCGCCCAGACCGGTAGCAACCACAGTCACGTGCAGTTCGTCGCGCATGTCCGGATCGATAACGGTACCGACCTTGACCATGGCGTGCTCGGAAGCGAACGCTTCGATGATGCTACCCACGTCGGAGTACTCACCCAGGGACAGGTCAGGACCGGCGGTGATGTTCACCAGGATGCCGCGTGCACCTTGCAGGTTCACGTCTTCCAGCAGCGGGTTGCGAATGGCCGCTTCGGTGGCCTCACGTGCACGGTTCGGACCGCTGGCGCAGCCAGTGCCCATCATCGCCATGCCCATTTCGCTCATCACGGTACGCACGTCGGCAAAGTCGACGTTGATCATGCCCGGACGCTTGATGATGTCGGAGATACCGCGAACGGCACCGGCCAATACATCGTCAGCCTTGGCGAAAGCCGACAGCAGGCTGGCGTCCTTACCGAGGATGGTCAGCAGTTTCTCGTTGGGAATGGTGATCAACGAGTCGACGCTTTCAGACAGCAGACGGATACCTTCGTCAGCGATCTGCATACGCTTGCGGCCTTCGAACGGGAACGGACGAGTCACCACCGCAACGGTGAGGATCCCCATTTCCTTGGCCACTTCAGCAATGATTGGCGCAGCACCGGTACCGGTACCACCGCCCATGCCGGTGGTGATGAACACCATATTGGTGCCCTGCAGGACTTCGGCAATGCGCTCACGATCTTCGAGAGCGGCCTGACGACCTACTTCAGGGTTGGCGCCAGCGCCCAGACCTTTGGTCACGCCGGTGCCCAGTTGCAGGATGGTCCGCGCGCCAATGCTCTTCAGCGCCTGGGCATCAGTGTTGGCGCAGATGAACTCAACGCCTTCAATGTTGCTCTTGACCATGTGGTTGACGGCGTTGCCGCCGCCTCCGCCAACACCGATAACTTTAATAACCGGGCTTGCGGGGATGTTGTCTACGAGTTCGAACATTTTCCCTCTCCTTTGATTCTCTAGTTTTTTCGCCTACTGCCTGTCTCTACAACGGTGCTGCGGTAAATCTTTAGAAGTTGCCTTGTACCCAGCTCTTGATGCGATCGAGCAAGGCGGCTTTCGGTTCGTCGTTGCTGTAGCTGTCGCGACTGCTGATGCCCGAGAACGAAACCCCGTCGGACTGCTTCTGCAGGCCATACATCAACAAGCCGACACCCGTGGAATAAATCGGGTTGCGGACCACGTCGTCCAGGCCCTTGACGCCATGCGGCACGCCCAGGCGGACCGGCATGTGGAAGATTTCCTCGGCCAGTTCGGTGGCGCCTTCCATCTTCGACGTACCACCGGTGAGCACGATGCCGGCCGGGATCAGGTCTTCGTAGCCACTGCGACGCAGCTCGGCCTGGATCAGCGTGAACAGTTCGTCGTAACGCGGCTCGACCACTTCGGCCAGGGCCTGACGGGACAGCTCGCGCGGTGGACGATCGCCAACGCTCGGGACTTTGATGGTTTCGCCGGCACCGGCCAGTTTGGCCAGGGCGCAGGCGTAGCGAATCTTGATTTCTTCGGCGTACTGGGTCGGTGTGCGCAACGCCATGGCGATGTCATTGGTCACCTGATCGCCCGCAATCGGGATCACCGCGGTGTGGCGAATCGCGCCTTCAGTGAAGATCGCGATGTCGGTGGTGCCGCCGCCGATATCAACCAGGCACACGCCCAGTTCTTTCTCGTCGTCGGTCAGCACCGAGTACGCGGATGCCAGTTGCTCGAGGATGATGTCGTCGATTTCCAGACCGCAACGGCGCACGCATTTTTCAATGTTCTGTGCGGCGTTGACGGCGCAGGTGACCACGTGGACCTTGGCTTCCAGACGTACGCCGGACATGCCCAGTGGCTCACGAACGCCTTCCTGGTTATCGATCACGTAATCCTGCGGCAGGGTGTGCAACACACGCTGGTCAGCCGGGATCGCCACGGCCTGGGCGGCATCAAGCACGCGCTCAAGGTCAGCTGTACTGACTTCGCGATCACGAATCGCGACGATGCCGTGGGAGTTCAGGCTGCGGATGTGATTGCCCGCCACGCCAACGAACGCCGAGTGGATCCGGCAACCGGCCATCAGCTGTGCTTCTTCGATCGCGCGCTGGATCGACTGCACGGTGGACTCAATGTTCACCACCACGCCTTTCTTCAGGCCACGGGACGGATGCGTACCGATCCCGACGATTTCCAGCGTGCCGTCGTCCGACACCTCACCTACCAGCGCCACCACTTTGGAGGTGCCGATATCAAGACCGACGATCATTTTGCCGCTTTGCACGTTTGCCATGGGTCCTGCCTCTTCTTAATTCTTCGCGACAGCGGGTTGGGCTGTCGTGGGCGCTACAGGTTCCCGCCAGCCAACGGCGAGGCCGTTGGCGTAGCGCAGATCGATGCGCGCAATGTTCGTAATCTGTTCTTTAAGCGTCTTGTCGTAGATGGCAATGAAACGGCGCATCTTTTCCACCAGGTTGCCGCGACCCAGCAGCAGTTCGATCCCCGGGCCCGCACTGCCGGCGCCGGTGGTCAGGAACCAGCTGCCTCGTTCACGCAACTCCAGGCGTGCAATCGAGAAGCCCAACGGCCTGAGCATCTGGCTCAGCACCTGGTATTGCTGCATCACTTGCTGCTGAGCCCGCTGTGGGCCGAACAGCTGCGGCAAGTGTTCGTAGTTCGCCAGCTCTCGCGGGGTGAACGCCTGGCCCTGGTTGTTCAACAGCGATTCGTCGCCCCAACGGGCCACCGGCAGTTGTTCTTCCAGGCGGATCACTACTTGATCCGGCCACACCCTGCGCACTTCTGCGTGGGCAATCCATGGCATCTGTTCCAGCTCGGTGCGCATGCTCGCCAGGTCGATGGTGAAGAAGCTCGACGCCACGTACGGGGCGATCCGCTGCTGCACCGCTTGCTGGCTGATGTAACTCAAATCGCCCTGCACGTTGATCTTGGTGATAGGACGGTCGGCGTAGGGCAACAATCGCTGAGCGCCTTCATAAGTGCCGAAGCCCAGCGCCACCAGCAACACGGGCCAGAACAAGCTTTTCAGAAAGCCAAAATTGGCTTTCGGCAGGCGCACAGACATCGGCTCTTTGGCCACCATTCGGCTGGCTCCCCGAGGTACCGGCTTGCGGCCGGGTGCTGGGGGTGGCTGATGTCTTAGCTGAGCGCCTTGCATGGTCTTAACCTCGCGGCTCGTTGTTGCCGGCAATGCTGGCGGCCAAAATCGCCAGAACCAGTTGCTGGAAATCCAGACCGGCAGCACGGGCCGCCATCGGCACCAGACTGTGATCGGTCATGCCCGGTGCGGTGTTGACTTCCAGGAACCAGAACTGCCCGTCGGCGTCCTGCATCACGTCTGCCCTGCCCCAACCGGCGATACCCAGCGCCTCACAGGCTTTCGCCGTCAGGTCCATGAGTTCCTTTTCTTTGTCGCTGTCCAGGCCACACGGGATCCGGTACTGGGTATCGGAAGCCACGTACTTGGCGTCGTAGTCGTAGAAGCTGTGCGTCGTGCCCAGGGCAATCGGTGGCAACACCTGGTCACGCAGGGTGGCGATGGTGAACTCCGGACCTTGAATCCATTGCTCGACCAACACTTGCGAATCGTAGGTACTGGCCGCTTTCCAGGCGTCAATCAATTCAGACGCGCAAGTCACTTTGGCCATCCCGATACTTGAACCTTCATGCGCCGGTTTGACGATCAAAGGGAAGCCCAGTTCCGTGGCCGCCGAAATACAATCGGCCTCGCTGCTCAAAGCAGCGTGACGTGGCGTCGGGATACCCAGGCTGTGCCAGACCTGTTTGGTCCGCAGCTTGTCCATCGCCAGCGCCGAGGCAAGAATGCCGCTGCCGGTGTACGGAATGCCCAGGCATTCGAGCAAGCCCTGCATGCTGCCGTCTTCACCGCCACGACCGTGGAGGATGATGAAGGCGCGGTCGATCTTTTCGTTCAACAGACGCTGCAGAAGGTCATCGCCCACGTCGAGACCGAACGCGTCCACACCCGCGCTTTGCAGTGCCTGGAGAACCGCGTTACCCGACTTCAAGGAAACCTCACGCTCGGCACTCTTGCCGCCGAACAGCACGGCGACGCGGCCGAAGTCTTTCGGCGCGAGGGTGGAGACGAGGTTGGCGTAAGCAGCAGTCATTTCAACTTCCCCACAGTTGGCGCGGCAACGGCGCCAGCAAACAACGGACTCTTCAACAGTTTTGGTGCGAGACCACCGATATCACCAGCGCCCTGGCACAGCAGGATGTCACCGGCACGCAGCAACGGCTTGACCACCGGCGCGAGGTCGACACCACGATCGATGTAGATCGGATCGAGCTGACCTCGCTGGCGGATGCTGTTGCACAGCTTGCGGCTGTCAGCGCCCGGAATCGGCTCTTCACCGGCCGGATACACTTCCATCAACAGCAGCACGTTGGCGTCGGCCAGTACATTGACGAAATCGTCGTACAGGTCACGGGTGCGGCTGTAACGGTGCGGCTGGTACACCATCACCAGACGGCGCTCAGGCCAGCCACCGCGTACGGCTTTGATCACGGCGGCGACTTCGGTCGGGTGGTGACCGTAATCGTCGACCAGCATCACGTTGCCACCCTCTACCGGCAATTCGCCGTAGACCTGGAAGCGTCGACCAACACCCTGGAACCCGGACAGTCCCTGGACGATAGCTTCATCGCTGACGCCTTCGTCGGTGGCGATGCAAATGGTGGCCAGCGCGTTCAACACGTTGTGGTTACCCGGCATGTTCACCGAGACATCCAGCGGCTCGCAATCAGGACGCAGCACGGTGAAGAAGGTCTGCATGCCTTGCTGGCGCACATTGATGGCGCGCACGTCACAGTCATCGCCGAAGCCATAAGTGACCGTCGGACGTTTCACCAGCGGCAGGATTTCACGCACCACCGGATCGTCCAGGCACACCACCGCCAGCCCATAGAAAGGCAGGTTGTGGAGGAACTCGACGAAGGTTTTCTTCAGTTTGTTGAAGTCACCGTCGTAGGTCGCCATGTGGTCGGCGTCGATGTTGGTGACGACAGCCACCAGCGGCTGCAAGTGCAGGAAGCTGGCATCGCTTTCGTCGGCTTCGGCAATCAGGTAGCGGCTGGTGCCGAGCTGGGCATTGGTGCCAGCAGCATTCAGGCGGCCACCGATGACGAACGTCGGGTCCAGGCCACCGGCCGCGAACACCGAGGCGATCAGGCTGGTGGTGGTGGTTTTGCCGTGGGTACCGGCGACGGCGATGCCGTGACGGTAACGCATCAGCTCAGCCAGCATTTCAGCGCGCGGCACCACCGGAATCCGGCGTTCCAGTGCGGTGGCGACTTCCGGGTTGGAAGTGTTCACTGCACTCGACACCACCAGCACGTCCGCGGCGGCAGCGTTCTCGGCACGGTGGCCGATGAAAATCTTCGCGCCGAACGATTCCAGGCGTTCGGTCACTGGCGAGGCTTTCAGGTCGGAACCGGACACGTCATAGCCCAGGTTCAACAACACTTCGGCAATCCCGCACATGCCCACGCCGCCGATACCGACGAAGTGGATGCGACGGATGCGGCGCATTTCCGGTTGCGGCATGGCTTTCTGATTCTCAACCATGGGCCACCTCCAGGCAGGTATCGACCACGTTACGGGTGGCATCGGGTTTGGCCAGGCGGCGGGCCGCGGTGGCCATGTCGGTGAGTCGTTGTGGTTGCATCAGGACCTCGGTCAGGCGCGCGGCAAGATCCGCTGCGCCAGTCGTTCTTTGCGGCATCACGAAGGCAGCGCCTTCACGGGCCAAATAATCGGCATTGCGGGTCTGGTGATCGTCGATCGCATGGGGCAAAGGCACCAACATCGAGGGCAGACCGGCGGCAGCCAGTTCACTGATGGTCAGCGCGCCTGCGCGGCATACCACCAGGTCGGCCCAGCCATAGGCTTGGGCCATGTCTTTGATGAAAGGCTGCACTTGCGCCTCGACGCCAGCCGCGCGATAGCGCTCTGCAGTCACTTCATCGTGGTTTTTGCCAGCCTGATGAAACACTTCCGGGCGCAGGTCGGAGGCGACTTGCGACAGGGCTTCAGGCAGCAATTTGTTCAACGGTTCTGCGCCCAGGCTTCCGCCCAGAATCAGTAAACGCGCCTTGCGACCAGCCAGGGCAGGTCGCGGTGTATCGAGGAACAGCTCGGTGCGCACCGGGTTACCGGTGGTCCGACGGCTGTCCGACAGGGTAAAGGTGTCGGGGAACGCTTCACAGACTCGGGCGGCCAACGGCACCAGCAACCGATTGGCGGTACCGGCTATTGCGTTCTGCTCGTGAACGATCACCGGCACGCCGGCCAGTTTGGCCGCGACGCCGCCAGGACCGGTCACAAAACCACCGAAACCGACCGCACACACCGGCCGCAGCTGGCGAATGATTGCGCGCGCCTGCCAGATGGATTTGAGCAACATGAACGGCGCCTTGAGCAGCGACAATTTGCCCTTGCCGCGCAGTCCGCTGGCATTGATCCGGTGCAGCTCGATGCCGGCCATCGGCACCAGGTCGTTTTCGATGCCACGCGGCGTCCCGAGCCAGTGCACGGTGTAACCGCGGGCCTGAAATTCGCGAGCGCAAGCCAGCGCCGGGAACACATGGCCCCCAGTACCGCCGGCCATGATCAAAACGTTAGCGCCCATGGTTCGGCTCCTCGTCGAAGTCGCTCTCATGGAACTCCATTTCTTCACTGCCGAGGTGGGTTCGACTCTCCCACTCGATGCGTAGCAACAAACCGAGACAGGCGCAGCAAATCACCAACGAACTACCGCCATAACTGAGGAACGGCAGCGTCAGACCTTTGGTTGGCAGCAGCCCCACGTTCACTCCGATGTTGATCAGGAACTGACCAATCCACAGGAACGACAAGCCGTATGCGATGTAGGCGGCAAAGAATTGCTTGGCCTTCTCGGCCCAAAAGCCGATGTACATGCCACGAATACAGACAAAGACGAACAGCGCTACGGTGCACAAAGAACCCACCGCGCCGAGTTCTTCGGCCAGGACCGAAAACACGAAGTCGGTGTGGGCTTCCGGCAGGTAGAACTGCTTCTGCACGCTGTTGCCCAGGCCAACGCCCAGCCATTCACCGCGACCAAAAGCAATCAAAGCCTGGGACAACTGATAGCCGGCACCGAACTGGTCGGCCCATGGATCGGCAAAGTTGGTCAGGCGCGCCATTCGATACGGCTGCACTTGAATCAACAACACCACCGCCGCAACCGCCAGGACAACCATCAAGGAAAACCGGAACAGCCCGACCCCGCCGAGGAACAGCATCGCCGCAGCAGCCCCCATCATCACGACGGTGGCACCGAAGTCCGGCTCCATCAGCAACAGACCTGCCATGGGTAACAGAACGATGAAAGGCTTGAAGAAGCCCATCCAGCTTTCACGCACTTCTTTCTGGCGCCGCACCAGATAGCCGGCGAGGTAGATCACCACGAACACCTTGGCGATCTCGGAAGGCTGAACGTTGAAGAAACTGAAGCCGATCCAGCGCATCGAACCGTTCACTTCACGGCCGATGCCCGGGACGATCACCATTACCAGCAAACCGAATGCACCCAGCAGCATCAGCCAGCCCATGCGTTGCCAGGTGGCAATCGGGATCATCATGGTGACGATGCAGGCACCAAGGCCGAGCACGATGTAAATAAGGTGTCGAATCATGTAATACAGCGCACTGCCCGACTGCACCGCCGCCACTTCGGTGGAGGCCGATGCAATCATGACCAGGCCCAGACCGAGCAAGGCCAGGCAGCCGGCAAGCATCGGAAAATCGAGGTCGATGCCGCGTCCGGTAATGATCGGCGACGGATACGGCTTAATGATATTTCGCAGGCTCATGCCAGATCCTCCACAGCGCGGACGAACTGGTGACCACGGTCTTCGTAATTCTTGAACATGTCGAAACTGGCGCAAGCTGGCGACAGCAGGACCGCATCGCCCGGTTCGGCGAGGGCGCGGCATTGCGCGATTGCTTCGTCCAGCGAGCTGACGCGAACCAACGGCACGGCATCGCCGATGGCCTGGCCGATCAAGTCGGAGTCACGGCCCATCAACACCACGGCGCGGCAGTTGGCCGCCACCGGATCACGCAGGTCCTTGAACTCGGCTCCCTTGCCGTCGCCACCGGCGATCAGCACGAGTTTGCCCTCGATGTCCGCGCCCAACCCTTCGATAGCCGCCAGTGCGGCGCCGACGTTGGTAGCTTTGGAATCGTTGTAGTAGCTCACGCCATTCAGATCACGCACCCACTGGCAGCGATGCTCAAGCCCGGCAAACGTACGCAGGCTCGCGAGCATGGCATCGAACGGCAGGCCCACCGCGTGGCCCAAGGCCAATGCTGCCAGTGCGTTGGACTGGTTGTGGGCGCCGCGAATTTTCAACTCGCGCACCGGCATCAGGTTCTGGAACTCGAAGGCCAGGTATTTCTCGCCGTCTTCTTCGCGGATACCGAATGCCTTGAAATCGGGTTTGCTCAAACCGAAGGTCCAGCAAGGCTGACCTTCACCTATCAACGGACGGCTCAGGGCATCCTGACGGTTGACCACAAACTGTCTGGCGCCACGGAAGATCCGGTGCTTGGCCAGATGATAGGCCGGCAGGCCGCTGTAGCGGTCCATGTGGTCTTCGCTGACGTTGAGCACCGTCGCCACTTCAGCACCCAGGTGGTCGGTGGTTTCCAGCTGGAAACTCGACAGCTCCATCACGTACAGCTCGACGTCATCGCTGAGCAGGTCCAGCGCCGGTGTACCGAGGTTGCCGCCAACGGCGACACGCTTGCCGGCCGCTGCCGCCATCTCGCCGACCAGGGTGGTGACGGTGCTTTTCGCGTTGGAACCGCTGATGGCGACAATCGGCGCTTTCGCGTTACGCGCGAACAGTTCGATGTCGCCGGACAATTTCACGCCACGGGCGGCGGCGGCCTGCAGGGCCGGCGTTGCCAACGCCAGGCCAGGGCTGACGTAGAGTTCATCGGCGCGGCACAAGAACTCAACGTCCAGCTCGCCACAACGCACCTCCACGTGCGGATAGTCACGCTTGAGCGTGGCCAGTTCCGGTGGATTTTCCCGCGTATCGGCGACAGCAAACGACGTGCCCCGGTTCGCCAGGAAGCGAACCAGGGACATGCCGCTCTTGCCGAGACCGACAACGATGCGGAAGTGGTCAGAAGCGATCAGAGACACTCGTTCTACCTCAGCTTCAGGGTGGCAAGGCCAATCAGCACGAGAATCACGGTGATGATCCAGAAACGGACGATCACGCGCGGCTCGGGCCAGCCCTTGAGTTCAAAGTGGTGGTGAATCGGCGCCATGCGGAATACACGGCGACCGGTCAGTTTAAAAGAGGCGACCTGAATGACGACGGAGAGGGTTTCCATCACGAACACACCGCCCATGATGAACAGGACGATTTCCTGACGGACGATCACTGCGATGGTGCCCAAGGCTGCGCCCAGCGCCAATGCGCCAACGTCGCCCATGAAAACCTGTGCCGGATAAGTATTGAACCAGAGGAATCCGAGGCCGGCACCGATCAACGCGCCGCAGAACACGATCAGCTCACCCGCGCCTGGCACATAAGGAATAAGCAGGTACTCAGCGAATTTCACGTTACCCGACAGGTAGCAGAAAATGCCCAGCCCGCCGCCCACCATCACGGTCGGCATGATCGCCAGGCCATCGAGGCCGTCGGTCAGGTTGACCGCGTTGCTGGAGCCGACGATCACGAAATAGGTCAGGACAATGAAGCCAGCCCCCAGCGGAATGCTGTAGTCCTTGAGCATCGGCAGGATCAGGGTGGTTTCCACCGGCGTCGCTGCGGTCATATAAAGGAAGATCGCCGCGCCCAGGCCAAACACCGACTGCCAGAAGTACTTCCAGCGGCTCGGCAAGCCACGGGAGTTCTTCTCGATCACTTTGCGATAGTCGTCGACCCAGCCGATAGCGCCAAACAGCAGGGTCACCAACAACACGACCCACACGTAACGGTTCGCCAGGTCAGCCCAAAGCAAGGTACTGACACCGATGGACGACAGAATCAGCGCGCCGCCCATGGTCGGGGTGCCTGACTTGGAGAGGTGCGATTGTGGACCGTCGTTGCGAACGGATTGACCGATCTGACGGTTCTGCAAAGTGCGGATCATCCACGGGCCATAGCACAGCGACAAAACCAGCGCGGTCAGCACACCGAGAATCCCGCGCAGGGTCAGGTACTGAAAGACCGCGAAGCCTTTGTAGAACTGTTGCAGATACTCCGCTAGCAGCAGCAGCATTAATGTTTCTCCAGGCTGGTCCCGCACAAAGCGGCGACGATGTTTTCCATCGCGGCGCTGCGCGAACCCTTGATCAAAATGGTGGTGTTTGTGTCTTGCTCGGCGCCAAGTGCCTTGATCAGTTCAGCCTGAGTGGTGAAGTGATAGGCCTGCTCGCCGAAAGCGTTGACGGCGTGAGCCATCATTGGCCCGACCGCGTATAGCGCGCAAACCTTGCCACGGGCGTATTCGCCCACGTCGCGGTGCCCCTGCTCCGCCCAATCGCCCAACTCGCCGATATCCCCGAGCACCAGAACGGTGCGGCCGGAAAAGCCGGCGAGTATATCAACGGCGGCGCACATCGAGGTGGGGTTCGCGTTGTAGGTGTCATCAATCACGCGCATGCCATTAGTGGCCAGTTGCGCGACAGTACGACCCTTCACAGGTTGTACCGCGCCGAGGCCGGTGGCGATGCCGAACAGCGACACGCCCAAGGCATGAGCGGCAGCGGCAGCGGCCATGGCATTGGCGACGTTATGGGTGCCGAGCAGGTTCAGTTGAACGCGCTCCACACCGTCAGGACTGTGCAGGTTGAACGCCGGGCAACCGCGAGCGTCGCGGTCCAGATCGCTGGCGTAGAAATCGGCGCTGACGTTGCTCAGGGCGAAAGTCAGGATTTTGCGACCGGCAGCGCGGGTCTTCCAGATCTCGAATGCCTTGTCGTCCAGATTGAGAACGGCGACGCCATCGGCAGCCAGCCCTTCAATAATCTCGCCTTTGGCTTCAACGATTTTTTCCGGCCCGCCGAACTCGCCGACATGGGCGGTCCCGGCGTTGTTGAGGATGGCCACATGCGGCTTGGTCATGCCGACGGTATAGGCAATTTCGCCTAGCCGCGAAGCACCGAGCTCGATGACGGCGGCGGTGTGTTCCGGCGCGAGTTCGAGCAGGGTCAACGGAACACCGAGGTCGTTGTTCAAGTTGCCACGGGTCGCCAACACCGGACCACGAGTGCGCAGGATGCTCGCGAGCATTTCCTTGACCGTAGTCTTGCCGCTGGAACCGGTGATCGCCGCGACCGGTTGGTTGAAAGCGGCACGATTGATTGCGCCCAATTGGCCCAATGCCTGGCGGGTGTCTTTGACCTGCAATTGCGGTAGCGCGCAGTCGGCCACTTCGTGCTCGACCAGGGCAGCCACGGCGCCTTTGCCAGCCACGTCATTCAAATAGTCATGACCATCGAAACGCGGACCGGTCAGCGCAATAAAGAGTTGGCCTGGCTTGATCGCGCGGCTGTCGATGCTGACGCCATCGAACGTGGCATCGATCCCGAACAACTGCCCCTTCAATGCGCCAGTCAGCTCGCTCAACTTCAAGTTTTTAAGCATGGGCCACCTCCCACGCAGTCAAGGCGTGATCGGCTTCGACCAGATCGGAGAACGCGTGACGTTCCCCGTTGATTTCCTGATAGTCCTCGTGACCTTTGCCGGCCAGGACAATCACGTCATCCGCCGACGCACTGGCGATCAACTGCGCTATCGCCTGGCCGCGGCCAGCGACGAAAGTCACTTTATCCACCGCCGTGAAACCGGTACGGATGTCATCAAAAATCACTGCTGGGTCTTCAGTGCGCGGGTTGTCGTCGGTGACCAGCACACCATCGGCCAGACGCTCGACCACTTCAGCCATCAGCGGACGCTTGCCGCGATCGCGATCGCCGCCGCAACCGAACAGGCACAGCAAACGACCTTTGGCGTGGGGACGCAGGGCCGTCAGTACTTTTTCCAGCGCATCCGGGGTGTGGGCGTAATCGACCACCACCAGCGGTTGAGTACCGCCGCCAAGACGCTGCATCCGACCGGCCGGGCCTTCGAGCTTCGGCAGGACCTTGAGGATTTCGTCCAACGCGTAGTCCAGACCGAGCAAAGCACCGACGGCTGCCAGCACGTTGCTCAAGTTGAAGCGACCGAGCAGGGTGCTGCGCAAATGGTGCTCGCCTTGCGGCGTGACCAATGTGGCGCGCACCCCCTCGTCGTCGAACTGCGCTTCGCGGCAATACAGGTAGGCGCTGCTGTCGAGCAGGCTGTAGGTGATCAGTCGCGATTCGAGTTTATCGGCGGCCAGCTGCCGGCCAAAATCGTCGTCGAGGTTAACCACCCGGCACTTCAACTCGCTCCAGGCAAACAGCTTGGCCTTGGCATCAGCGTAGGCCTGCATGGTGCCGTGGTAATCCAGATGATCGCGGGACAGGTTGGTCATCACCGCGACATTGAACGCCAGTGCGGTCACTCGGCCTTGATCCAGGCCATGGGAAGAGACTTCCATGGCCACGGCTTTGGCGCCGGCCTTTTTCAGGTCGGCAAGGGTCGCTTGCACGGCAATCGCATTCGGCGTGGTGTGCAGGCCACTTTCCAGCGCGCCGTAGAAACCGGTGCCCAACGTACCGACGATGCCACAATGTTGGCCGAGCAGATCGAGGGCCTGGGCAACCAATTGGGTCACACTGGTTTTACCGTTGGTGCCGGTCACTCCGACCAGGTTCAGGTGACGACTGGGGTCACCATAAAAACGTCCGGCGATATCTGACAGCTGCGCAGCCAGGCCTTTGACCGGAATCAATGGCACATCGGTAATGGGCAATACGGTGGCGCCCTCGACTTCATACGCCACGGCAGCCGCGCCGCGTTGCAAGGCGTCAGCGATGTGCGCGCGACCGTCGAACTTGCCGCCAGGGACGGCGAGAAACAGATCGCCAGCTCGCACATTGCGACTGTCCAGCGCCAGTTCGCGGATCAACAGATCACGGCCGGCATGGGCGAAAATCTTGTTCAGACTCAGAGACATCAGCCGCGCCCTCCATTGGCTTTCAGCGGAACGACGGGGGTTGCGTTGGCTGTTTGAGTAGGCGGCAGGTTATCCGGGGTGATGTTCATCAGGCGCAAGGTCCCGGACATCACTTTGCTGAACACCGGCGCCGAAACCAGACCACCGAAGTAACCAGCCTTGGTCGGCTCGTCGATCACCACCACGATCGCGTAGCGCGGGTCGCTCATCGGCCCGAAGCCGGCGAACAGCGAGCGATACGAGTTTTCGGCATAGCCTTTGGAGCCCACCGACGTTTTACGCGCAGT
Source organism: Pseudomonas sp. ASL7 (assembly GCF_056680375.1). Taxonomy (NCBI): domain Bacteria; kingdom Pseudomonadati; phylum Pseudomonadota; class Gammaproteobacteria; order Pseudomonadales; family Pseudomonadaceae; genus Pseudomonas; species Pseudomonas sp. ASL7. The sequence goes on from NZ_CM155279.1 coordinate 3,726,085, forward strand.
ACCCGATTTGCCTGCCACGTGATACGCCGGCACCTGCGCACGGAATACACCGCGCGGGGCTTCGATCACTTGGGTCAGCATGCCTTGCATGGTTTTCGCGACGGCTTCCGGCATCACTTGCGTGGTTTGCGGCGCCTTGTCGGTTTTGATCAGGGTCAGCGGCGCGAGACGACCGTTGTTGGCCAGGGCCGAGAAGGCGTGGACCAACTGGATCGCGGTCACCGAAATACCGTAGCCGTAGGACAGCGTGGCCGTTTCAGCCTTGCGCCACTCGCGATAGTTCGGCAGGTTGCCAACCCGCTCACCCGGGAAGCCAAGGCCGGTATCCTGGCCGAGGCCGACTTTCTGCGCCAGACGGAAAATCGTTTCGCCGCCGATGTCGAACGCGACCTTACTCATGCCGACGTTACTGGAGTTGATCAGAATGCCGGTCAGGTCGAGTACCGGACCTTCGGTCTTCGATACGTCCTTGATGGTGTACTTACCAATCTGCAAGCTGCCCGGGTACACCTCGACGGTATCGCTCGGTTTCCAGCGCCCGGTTTCAATCGCGGCGCTCATGGAGATCGCTTTCATGGTCGAGCCTGGCTCGAACACGTCGATCATCGCGCGGTTGCGCATCATCGCCGGTTGCAGGTTGCGACGGTTGTTCGGGTTATAAGTCGGCTGGTTGACCATGGCGAGGATCTCGCCGGTCTTCACGTCCATGATCACCAGGCTGCCGGCCTTGGCGCCGTTTTCGATGATCGCGTTGCGCAGCTCACGGTTGGCCAGGTATTGCAGGCGCAGGTCAATGGACAACGCCAAGGGCTTTCCGGCCTTGGCGTTTTTGGTGACCTGGACATCTTTGATAAGCCTGCCGCGCCGGTCCTTGATGACCTGACGCTTGCCGGCGACCCCGGCCAGCCATTCATCGTAGGCCAGCTCCACACCTTCACGACCATGGTCGTCGATGTCGGTAAAACCAACCATGTGCGCAGTCACTTCACCGGCGGGGTAGAAACGCCGGAATTCTTCGATGCCATAAACGCCCGGAACTTTCAGGTCGAGCACGGACTGGCCTTGCTCAGGCGTGAGCCCGCGCACCAGATAGATAAATTCTTTGTTGGCCTGAGCTTCGAGACGTTCGGCCAGGGCTTTAGGGTCTTGGCCCAGTGCCGCCGCCAGAGCAGGCCATTTATCTTTGGCCAGCTGCATTTCCTTGGCGTTGGCCCACAGCGTGGTCACCGGGGTGCTGACGGCCAAAGGCTCGCCGTTACGGTCGGTGATCAGACCACGGTGAGCCGGAATCGGAATATGTCGAACGCTGCGCGCGTCGCCCTGGCCTTTCAGGAAGGCACGGTCAACCACTTGCAGATCGATGATGCGCCAGGAAATCGCCGCGACCATGATGCCGAGCAAGCCCAGCACCACACGGAACCGCCATGGGTAAAGTGCGCCTTCGAGTTTCATCATGGCGCTACCATCCGCACTTCAGCTGCGCCAGGAATGCGCATCTTCAGTTGCTCGGTTGCCAATACTTCGATTCGGCTGTGGGCGGTCCAGGTGCTCTGCTCGAGAATCAACCGCCCCCACTCCGCCTGCGCCTTGTCGCGCACGCTCAGCTCGTTGTATAGCGAGTTCAGTAGTTGACGGTTCCAGTGGGCGCTGTAGGACACGCCGATGGCCGACACCAGCACGCCAATGAACAACAGCAGCATGAAAAAGCTTCCGCCGGGAAGTGGCTTGGCGAATAGCTTGCTCACCGCAGCTTCTCCGCGACACGCATGACAGCGCTACGGGAACGTGGGTTGGCTTTGAGTTCGGCCTCGGAGGCGGACTGCGCTTTGCCATGGATTTTGATAATCGGTTCGAAAGCGACGTGACGTACCGGCAGGTTGCGCGGCAGGTTGTCGGCTTCGCCTTTAACCAGCTTGCGCATGAACAATTTGACGATGCGGTCTTCGAGCGAGTGGAAGCTGATGACCACCAGGCGGCCGCCCACTTCCAGGCATTCCAGCGCGGCTTCGAGGCCGGCTTCCAGATCGCCCAGTTCGTTGTTGACGTGAATACGCAAGCCCTGGAAGGCACGGGTCGCCGGGTTCTTGCCCTTTTCCCATGCAGGGTTGGCGACTTTCAAGACTTCAGCGAGGTCGGCAGTACGCTCAAACGGCTTGATGTCGCGACGCTCGGCCACGGCACGGGCCATGCGACCGGAAAAGCGTTCTTCGCCGTATTGCTTGAACACGCGGGCAATTTCTTCCACCGGCGCGGTGTTGACGAATTCGGCGGCGCTGATCCCGCGGGACGGGTCCATGCGCATGTCCAGCGGACCATCATTGAGGAAACTGAAACCGCGCTCAGGGTCGTCGAGCTGTGGCGACGACACGCCAAGGTCGAGCAAAATGCCGCTGACCTTGCCGTCCAGACCGCGCTCGGCAACTTCCGAACCGAGTTCGGCAAAGCTGCGCTGCACAACGACAAAGCGGCCGTCTTCGGCCGCTAGCGCTTGCCCGGTGGCAATCGCTTGAGGGTCTTTGTCGAACCCGAGCAACCGACCATCTGGCCCGAGCTGGCTGAGGATCAACCGGCTGTGCCCGCCGCGTCCGAACGTGCCGTCCAGATAGCAGCCATCAGGACGTACGGCGAGAGCCTCCACGGCTTCGTCAAGCAGTACGGTGATGTGGTTAAAGCCGCTATCAATAGTCACAGGATCAAATCACGCAGTTCATCAGGCATGGCGCCCGGTTGTTGAATAGCAGCCAGGTCAGCGGCAGAAACCGCATCCCAGGCATCCTCGTCCCACAATTGGAACTTGTTCAGTTGGCCTACCAACATCGCGCGCTTATCCAACTTGGCATATTCACGAAGACGCGGCGGAACCAGAAAACGACCACTGCCATCGAGCTCGAGGTCGACGGCATTACCAATCAGCAAACGTTGCAGGCGGCGGTTCTCTTCGCGAAGCGAAGGCAGTGCGCGCAGTTTGGTTTCAATAACTTCCCACTCATCGAGGGGGTAAACACACAAACACGGATCAACGGCATCAATTGTGACGATAAGCTGACCGGAACTACGCGAAACGAGCTCGTCACGGTACCGGCTCGGCATGGCGAGACGGCCCTTTGCATCGAGACTGATAGCGTTAGCTCCGCGAAACACGTCAGCGTTTCTCCAAATATTAGCGTTTTGAGCTCAAAAAACCCACTTCATGCCACTTTCCGCCACTTGCGCACACTATAGGAATGCGGCCACCGCACCGTCAAGGCGCGGATTAAAGGAAAACCCTTACAGAACTGAGATTTAGGAGCATATAAGGAGGGGTAACGAGAATCTGACGCGTCAATCAGCTCAATAACTTGAATCAGCTCTGAGGGCTGCATTCGAAAGTTAAAGTAGTTTGTTAAGAGTAAGATTTTTTTGGTATTACGAAAGTGCTTCAGCTGATGATTCTGGAACGAGGGAAAATCACTACTGCCAGCACCCTGTTCAATGCTTCAAACAGGGAGAGAAAAAAGGTGGAGAGTCGATCTGTAAGCCGGGTTCTGTCTTGAACAGTCATTCGTCTACGATGGCCATCACTGGACATCTTTAGCAACCTACCCGGTCCCAGCGCGGGCCACGCCTTGGGACCCTATTTGGTCTTGCTCCAAGTGGGGTTTACCTAGCCACGAACTGTTGCCAGACGTGCGGTGCGCTCTTACCGCACCTTTTCACCCTTACCGGCGCCGAAGCGCTTAGGCGGTTATTTTCTGTGGCACTTTCCGTAGGCTCACGCCTCCCAGGCATTACCTGGCACTTCGCCCTATGGAGCCCGGACTTTCCTCCCCCCCCTAATTTTCATAGAGGGCAGCGACTGTCCGATCGACTCTCCGCCGCGAAGGTTAACGGCAGATTAGCCGAAGAACAAGCGCTAAACACCTTTAGACCTACCGGTGCGTCGGGTTTTACTCGCCTTTTTGTTTATCCAGGGCGACCTGGTAGAGAACATTCTTACGCTCACCGGTAATTTGTGCCGCCAATGCTGCGGCACGCTTGAGCGGCATCTCTTCGAGCAACAGATTGAGGATGCGCATGGCTTCACCGCTGACGGCATCTTCAGTCTCAGGGGCCGACCAGCCCGCGACTAACACCACGCACTCGCCACGCTGTTGATTGCTGTCCGACTCGACGAACTCACGCAGTTCGGCCAGCGGCAAGCCTTTGAGGGTTTCGAAAGTCTTGGTCAGTTCACGCGCCAGCAATGCCGGACGTTCGGGACCAAATACCAACTCCATGTCTTGCAGACATTCGAGGATCCGATGCGGGGCTTCATAGAAAATCAGCGTGCGCGGCTCTTCCTTTACCAACTCGAGACGAGCTCGCCGCCCGACCGCTTTGGCCGGCAAAAAGCCTTCAAAGATGAAACGGTCGGATGGCAAACCCGCCGCCGACAATGCCGCGATCAATGCACAAGCACCCGGCACAGGCACGACATTGATTCCCGCAGCCCGGGCCTGCCGCACCAGGTGATAGCCGGGATCGGAAATCAACGGCGTGCCGGCGTCAGAGATCAACGCCACATCGTCACCGGCGAGCAGACGGGTAATAAAGCGACTACCTTCATCCCGCTCATTGTGTTCATGGCACGCCGCCAGCGGCGTGGGAATACCGAAATGCTGCATCAGCCGCTGAGAGTGACGGGTGTCTTCGGCAGCAATCAGGGCGACGTCACGCAGGATTTTCAGCGCGCGCGCACTGATGTCGTCCAGGTTGCCGATGGGCGTCGCCACCACATAAAGCGAGCCAGCAGCGGAATTCAAAGCACCTGGAGCAGTCAAAGCGCACACCTCATGATCGGTAAAAGCGGCCATTGTAGCGCGTAGCGACGCTTTCGATATGCGCAAGCTATTCTCGTCTTTTCGGCATTTTGTGCAGTACTGCAACATTTACACGAGCTAAATTGATCGATTCACGCCAGTAACATCGCGCCCCGGCCAGTGCTTGGGTACAATTCCACGCTAATTTGATCGAGTATCAGGAACACTTACATGATCGCTTGCCTGCGGCTGTTCACTGCCCTCTGCCTCGCTGCCTTGCTGGCGGCTTGCGCCAGCTCACCCTCCTCCAGCCTTGGCGAACTTCCACGGACCCCGGATGCCAGTATCGAGCAACTGCTCGAGCAGGCCACTCAAAGCAAGGATCCGGAAAAAGCCTCGCTGTTGCGCCTGAGCGCAGCAGATCTGGCCTATCACCAGGGGAATGCCGGCCAGTCCGCGCAAATCCTGCAACAAGTGCCCATCGAACAACTCAAACCTGGCCCGCAGGTTTTTGATAGCACGCTGGCGGCCGAACTGGCCATGACCCGCAATCAACCGAAAGCGGCGCTGACTGCATTGAGCCACCCGAGCCTGCAGCGCCTGAGCGAACTGCCTGCCGAGCAACAGGTTCGTACCGGCACCGTGCATGCACGCGCGCTCGAAGCCGATGGCCAGACCCTGGCCGCTGCACGGGAACGCATTTTTATCGCCCCGATGATCAGCGGCGAAGCGGCCCGCAAGAACCATGAAGCAATCTGGAGCCTGATCGCTTCGCTGCCCACCGACCAATTGCAGCCGACCACTGCCGATGACCTCGGTGGCTGGATGGGCCTGGCGCTGGCAGTGAAATCCGCCGGCTCCCCGGAACAGCAGCAAGCCGCGATCGATAAATGGCGCGCCCAGAACCCCAAGCACCCGGCCGCTATTCAGTTGCCGCTGCCACTGACCAACCTCAAGGAACTGGCCGGCCAGTCCCTGAGCAAGATCGCCCTGCTCCTGCCGCAAGACGGCCCCCTGGCCTCAGTCGGCAAAGCGTTGCGTGAAGGCTTCATGGCCGCTCACTACCAGGCACAACAAGCCGGGCAGAAGCCACCTGCCATCGAGTTCTATGACAGCTCCCACCTGACCTCCATGGATGAGTTCTATCGCAAGGCGCAGGCTGACGGCGTACAACTGGTCGTCGGTCCGCTGGAGAAACCACTGGTCAAACAGCTCAGCACTCGTCCGCAACTGCCGATCACCACCCTGGCACTGAACTACAGCGAAGGCGATCAAGGTCCGGCCCAGCTGTTCCAGTTCGGTCTCGCTGCCGAAGACGAAGCCCGCGAAGTATCCCGTCGCGCTCGCGCCGACGGCCTGCACCGCGCCGCCATCATGGTGCCGAAAGGCGAATGGGGCGACCGTGTACTCAGGGCGTTCAGCCAGGACTGGCAAGCCAACGGCGGCAGCATTGTCGCGACCGAACGTGTCGATCAGCCGGTTCAACTGGCCCAGCAGATTGCTGACATGTTCCAGCTGCGTCAGAGCGAAGGCCGCGCCAAGAGCCTGCAAAGCACCGTCGGCGCGCAGATAACTGCCCAGCCTTCACGCCGCCAGGACATCGAGTTCATCTTCCTGGCTGCGACCCCGCAACAGGCCCAGCAGATCAAACCGACCCTGAACTTCCAGTACGCAGGTGACGTGCCGGTTTACGCCACGTCCCACGTATTCAGCGCTAGCGGCGACGTAAACCAATACAACGACATGAACGGCATTCGCTTCTGCGAAACCCCATGGTTGCTGGACGCCAATGATCCGCTGCGCAAACAAGTCACTGCACAATGGCCACAAGCTGCTGGCAGCCTGGGCCGCCTGTATGCAATGGGCGTCGACGCCTATCACCTGGCACCGCGCCTGGGCCAACTCAAGGCCCTGCCGGACAGCCGCATCGAAGGTCAGTCGGGCAGCCTGGGCATGACTCAAAACCAGCGCGTCGTACGTCAACTGCCCTGGGCGCAGTTCGTCAACGGCCAGGTTCAACGTCTGCCGGACACCCCGCGCTAATGCCCGACAGGTCACGCCAGCAAAGCGGCAAGGATGCCGAGCGCCATGCGCTCGAGCATCTACAACAACAGGGACTGCGCCTGCTGGCGCAGAACTGGTTGTGTAAACGCGGCGAGCTTGATCTGGTCATGCTTGATGGCGATACAGTAGTATTCGTTGAAGTTCGCTACAGAAAAAACACTCAATGGGGTGGCGCGCTCGATAGCATCGATGGGCGCAAACAGCAGAAACTGATATTTGCCGCGCAATATTTTCTTCAACGCGAGTCGCGCTGGGCCAATTCCCCTTGCCGTTTCGACGTGATTGCCATCGACAGCAACCTCGACCAGCTGAACTGGTTGCAGAATGCCTTCGACAGTTGATCGCGTGCGTCACGAACCGGACACTCTCACCCAACACTTTTGCTCTTTGCTTTGCGGGCTGCACATTCTTGTGCCGAGTAGCCGCGCTAATTAAGGTCACACAGATGGACATGCAATCCCGAATTCGCCAGCTTTTTCAGGCCAGTATCGACACCAAGCAACAGGCGATGGAAGTACTTGCACCGCACATCGAGCAAGCCAGCCAGGTCATGGTCAACGCCCTGCTCAACGAAGGCAAAATGCTCTCGTGTGGCAACGGCGGTTCCGCCGGTGATGCCCAGCATTTTTCGTCCGAGCTGCTCAACCGCTTCGAACGTGAACGCCCGAGCCTGCCAGCCATCGCACTGACGACCGACAGCTCGACGATCACCTCGATCGCCAACGACTACAGCTACAACGAAATCTTCTCCAAACAGATCCGCGCCCTTGGCCAGCCAGGTGACGTATTGCTGGCAATTTCCACCAGCGGCAACTCGGCAAACATAATTCAGGCGATCCAGGCCGCACATGATCGCGAAATGGTTGTCGTAGCATTGACGGGACGCGATGGCGGCGGCATGGCATCACTGCTATTGCCCGAGGACGTCGAGATTCGCGTACCGGCCAACGTCACTGCACGTATTCAAGAAGTCCACCTGCTGGCGATCCATTGCCTTTGCGACTTGATCGACAGCCAACTGTTCGGGAGTGAAGAATGACCCCTAATCGCCTAGGCCTACTGGCCTTGACACTGTGCCTCGGCATCAGCGGCTGCACCTCGGTGGTTAACGCCAGCCGTGAAGCACCGATTGAAGATGACCGCGGCACGCGCACCTTAGGCAGCAAGATCGATGACTCCCTGATCGACACCAAGGTCGGCGTGAACATCGCCAAGGCTGATCCGGCCCTGGACAACGACTCCCACATCGTCGTCACCAGCTTCAACGGCGTCGTACTGCTCGCCGGCCAAACCCCGCGCGAAGACCTCAAGGCCAAGGCCGAACAGGCTGCTGCCGCCGTTCAGCGCGTGAAGTCGGTGCACAACGAACTGCAGGTTATGCCTCCCTCCAGCTTCCTAGCCCGCCAGAACGACAACTGGCTGACCTCCAAGATCAAGGCGCAGATGCTCACCGACCCGAACATCCCTGGCTCGCGCATCAAGGTTGTTACCGAGAACGGCATCGTCTACCTGCTGGGCCTGCTGACCAAACAGGAAGCTGCTCAAGCCACTAACCTGGTGCAAGGCGTTTCCGGGGTGCAGAAGATCGTGAAGCTGTTCGAATACATCGACTGACAAGCCCTTGTAGGAGCGAGCTTGCTCGCGAAGGTCGTCAACGATAACGCGGCAAACCTGACACCCAGCGGCGCTTTGAGGTTTTTCGCGAGCAAGCTCGCTCCTACAGAAGTAATAAAAAAGGCGATCCTTTCGGATCGCCTTTTTTATTACTTCACCACTTTCAAACTGGGTCGACCGCTGGGACGCGGCGGCTCACTGTCGGGTGGCGGAAGATCATCATCCGGCTCGATCTCTTCCTCGTCTTCCATAGGCGACTCAAGATCGAACACCATGCCCTGACCGTTCTCCCGGGCGTAGATACCCAGGATCGATGCGATAGGCACGTACAGGGTGTGCGGCACGCCACCGAAGCGCCCTTCGAAGCTGACCGCTTCGTTGTCCATGTGCAAATGACGTACGGCTGCCGGTGATACGTTCAGGACAATCTGTCCATCACTGGCAAAACCCTGAGGCACCTGCACCGACGGATACTCGGAATTGACCAGCATGTGCGGGGTGCAATCGTTGTCCACAATCCACTCATAGAGCGCGCGGACCAGATAAGGTCGACTGGAGTTCATAGCGGCTCCTTAAGCCTTAGCGCATATCGCGTTCGACACCAGACAGACTCGCCTGGAAAGCCTCACGCGCAAACGAGCGCTCCATATAATCAAGCAGCGGCTTGGCAGGCCGCGGCAGTTCTATGCCCAGAATCGGCAATCGCCAGAGTATTGGCAATAGGCAGCAGTCCACCAGACTTTGTTCCTCACTGAGGAAAAACGGCTTGTCGGCAAACAGCGGCGACACGCCTGTCAGGCTTTCGCGCAGCTCTTTACGAGCCACGACACGGGCTGCCTCTTTGGTCCGCGAATCCAGGATCAGATCCACCAGACCACACCAGTCACGCTGAATACGATGAATCAGCAGACGACTGTTGGCACGCGCCACTGGATAAACCGGCAGTAAAGGCGGGTGCGGGTAACGCTCATCCAGATATTCCATCACCACGGTCGACTCCCACAACGCCAGGTCACGATCGACCAGGGTGGGCAAGCTGCCGTAAGGGTTCACTTCAATCAGTTTAGGCGGCTGGCGACCAGCTTCCACGTAAATGATCTCGGCGCTGACACCCTTCTCTGCAAGTACGATGCGCACTCGGTGGGAATAGTGGTCGGCGGGGTCGGAGTAACAGGCCAACCGATTGGTCACGCCCATGGCGGTCCTCCTCGCTTGTTGAAATTATCGGAAGCGGAAAAACGAGCGCGCCCAGAGGGCGCCTCCCGTAACGCCTGGATCACCAGGCTCATTACACTTTCAGAGGCACCCTTGGGCGCGCGCGATTAACAGCAATTGCTTGAAGCTTTATCAGTGCACATCTTTCCAGTATTCGCGCTTGAGCAAGTAGGCGAATACGAAGAAGAACGCGAGGTACAGCAATACGTACGTACCGATGCGCTGATGTTGCAACTTAACCGGGTTAGCCGAGTAAGCCAGGAAGGTTACCAGATTCTTGACCTTCTCATCGAACTGCTCTTCGGTCATTGCACCGCTTTTCGGCACAATGGTCATCTGATCGCACGCTTCGTGAGTCAGCGGCGTACCGGTCAACGGATCGTATTGCTTCTTGCCGTCTTCGACGATCTGAACCTGCTTGCAACCGATAATCTGGCGACCTTGCAAGCCGGCCAAGACGTTAGGCATACCCACGTTCGGGAAAACCTTGTTGTTCACACCCCAAGGGCGCGACGGGTCTTCGTAGAACGACTTCAGGTAACCATAGAGCCAATCGGTACCACGAACACGAGCAACCAGGGTCAGGTCCGGCGGTGCTGCACCAAACCACGTCTTGGCGTCAGCCGGCTGCATGCCGATGCTCATGTGGTCGCCGATCTTGGCGCCGGTGAACACCAGCTTCGAGAGCATCAGGTCATGAGGGATGCCCAGATCATCGGCAACCCGCTCATAACGCTGGAACTTGGTGCTGTGGCAGCCCATGCAATAGTTGGCGAATGTACGCGCGCCATCCTGCAGTGCAGCCTTGTCGGAAACGTCGATGTCGACCTTTTCCAGCTCAGGACCACCGTGTTCAGCCGCGAAGGACAGCACGGGCAAAGCAGCAAGAATTAATACAGCAAATAGCTTTTTCATCAGCCAGTCACCCTTTCCGGAACCGGTTTGGTCTTCTCGAGCCTGGTATAGAACGGCATCAGGATGAAGTACGCGAAGTACAGGAAGGTACAGACCTGCGACAGCAACGTACGCTCAGGGGTAGGCGCCATAACGCCCAACCAGCCAAGAATCACGAAGGAGATGCAGAATACCCAGAGCCAGATCTTGCTCAGCCAGCCCTTGTAGCGCATGGACTTGACCGGACTACGGTCGAGCCAGGGCAGGACGAACAGCATGGCGATCGAAGCACCCATGGCAACAACGCCCATGAGCTTGTCCGGAATCGCACGCAGAATCGCGTAGAACGGGGTGAAATACCAGACCGGAGCAATGTGCTCTGGGGTCTTGAAGGCGTTCGCCACTTCAAAGTTCGGCTTCTCGAGGAAATAGCCGCCCATTTCGGGGAAGAAGAACACGATCGAGCAGAAGATGAACAGGAACACCACCACGCCGACGATATCTTTCACGGTGTAGTACGGGTGGAAGGCAATGCCGTCCAGCGGTACGCCGTTTTCGTCTTTGTGTTTCTTGATGTCCACGCCGTCCGGGTTGTTCGAGCCGACTTCGTGCAGCGCCAGAACGTGCAGCACCACCAGACCGAGGATCACGATCGGCAAGGCCACGACGTGCAGGGCGAAGAAGCGGTTCAGGGTAATACCGGAAATCAGGTAGTCACCACGAATCCACTGGGTCAGGTCGTTACCGATAACCGGAATCGCACCGAACAGCGAGATGATCACCTGGGCGCCCCAGTAGGACATCTGGCCCCATGGCAGCAGGTAACCCATGAAGGCTTCAGCCATCAGCGCCAGGTAAATCAGCATGCCGAACACCCACACCAGCTCACGAGGCTTCTGGTATGAACCGTAAAGCAGACCACGGAACATATGCAGATAAACCACGATGAAGAACGCCGAAGCGCCGGTGGAGTGCAGCAGACGCAGGATCGAACCGTACTCGACATCGCGCATGATGTATTCGACGGAAGCAAACGCCTCTTCCGCCGACGGGGTGTAGCTCATGGTCAGCCAGACACCGGTAACGATCTGGTTGACCAGGACCAGCAGCGCCAGGGAGCCAAAGAAATAGAAGAAGTTGAAGTTCTTCGGGGCGTAGTACTTGCTGAGATGGTCTTCCCACATTTTGGTTGCGGGAAAGCGCGCATCAACCCAATCCATGAACTTGCTCATCACGCTTTCTCCGTATCGACGCCGATGACGATGATGTCATCGGTCTCATAGGAATGCGGGGGAACTGGCAGGTTCAAAGGCGCAGGTTGCGACTTGTAGACGCGACCAGCCAGATCGTAGTGGGAACCGTGGCAAGGGCAGAAGTAACCGCCTACCCACTTCGGACCAAGATCCGCGGGTGCCACTTCCGGCCGAAAAGTCGGTGAGCAGCCCAAGTGTGTGCAAATACCGATCAGCAGCAGAATTTCTGGCTTGATCGAACGCGTTTCTGGATCGACATAGGTCGGTTGCGTCGATTTCTTGGAATCAGGATCAGAGAGTTGGTCCTCGATCTTCTTCAGATTCCCCAGGATTTCCGGAGTACGGCGGACAATGAACACCGGCTGGCCGCGCCACTCAGCAATCATTTGCTGACCTGGCTCGATTTTGCTGACATTCACTTTCACCGGTGCACCTGCGGCTTTCGCCTTGGCACTGGGAAACCATGACCCCACGAACGGGACCGCAGCCCCCACCGCTCCTGCAGCACCCACCACGGATGTGGCTGCTACCAAGAAGCGACGCCGGCCTGTATTCACGCCGTCATTGCTCATTCAGTCCTCTCCCATCAGCTTTGTGGCCTGTTAAATCAGGCATCTACTAAGTAAAAATCTGAACTTATAAAAATTTTGCCGAATGGTAATGAAAAGCCCCAATTCTGACAAGGTAATTACCGAAAGGCTCCACTGCCAAGCCTTGCAGTATAGGGGCTCTACGGCTGTGGCAAGTTGTCACAGCGCAATTCTTTGATAAATTACGCCCATAAAAAAACGCCCAGCTCCGCGAGGAAACTGGGCGTTCTTTTTGAACGCGAAAGCGAATTAACGCTTCGAGTACTGCGGACGCTTACGCGCTTTACGCAGACCGACTTTCTTACGTTCAACTTCACGAGCATCGCGAGTAACGAAGCCAGCTTTGCGCAGAGCGCCACGCAGGGTTTCGTCGTACTGCATCAGTGCGCGAGTGATACCGTGGCGGATTGCGCCAGCTTGACCACTTACACCACCGCCGATCACGGTGACGTAGATGTCGAACTTCTCGACAGTCTCAGTCAATTCCAGCGGCTGACGAACTACCATGCGGGCAGTTTCGCGGCCGAAGAAATTATCCAGCGAACGGTTGTTGATGGAGATGTTACCAGTACCCGGACGCAGGAAAACGCGTGCGGTTGCGGTCTTGCGACGGCCAGTGCCGTAATTTTGAGTCGCCGACATAATGAACTATTCCGTTAAAACTTCAGTTCTTGGGGCTGCTGAGCAGTATGAGGGTGTACAGCGCCCGCATAGACTTTCAGCTTACGATACATGTCGCGACCCAGCGGGTTCTTAGGCAGCATGCCCTTGACCGCAGTCTCGATCACGCGCTCAGGGGCTTTAGCGATCAGCTTTTCGAAGTTGATCGACTTGATGCCGCCCGGGAAACCGGAGTGGGAGTAGTAGATTTTGTCGGTGGTTTTAGCACCGGTTACACGAATCTGCTCGGCATTGATAACGACGATGTAATCGCCGGTGTCAACGTGAGGAGTGTACTCAGCTTTATGCTTGCCACGCAGACGGCTCGCGATTTCGGTGGCCAGACGACCCAGGGTCTGACCTGCAGCGTCGACGACAAACCAGTCGCGCTGTACTGTTTCCGGTTTAGCAGTAAAAGTTTTCATTCTTTATAGCCTCAGGGGCCGCCCTGTAAATTAGACGGCGGATCTTACTGAATAGTGCGTACTTTGACAAGTCAAAGGCAGCCGGATACAGACGCTTTCGGGGGCTCGGGTCGGCGCGTCCGTTCAACGGCAAGATTCTTCGGCGGCGGCGCATCACTTCCACTGCAGAAAGAGGTGCGCAATTATGCAGATTGCGAAAAATAATTCAACCTGCTTTTATGATTGTTTTGCCCAAGGAGCATCCGATGGACTATCGCCAGCTAGGCCGAACCAATTTGAATGTGAGTGCCATCTGTCTCGGAACCATGACCTGGGGCGAGCAAAACAGCGAAGCTGAAGCCTTCGCCCAGATTGAACGGGCCAAAAGCGCCGGGATCAATTTCATCGACACCGCCGAGATGTACCCGGTGCCGCCCAAGGCCGAAACCTACGCCACCACCGAGCGCTACATCGGCAATTACTTCAAAAGTCGTGGCGATCGCGCCGACTGGATCCTGGCCAGCAAGATCGCCGGCCCCGGCAATACCATCGACTACATCCGCGACAAGAACCTGCGGCATAACCGCCAGCACATCACCGAAGCGGTGGATGCCAGCCTCAAGCGCCTGCAAACCGACTACATCGACTTGTATCAATTGCACTGGCCAGAGCGCAGCACCAATTTTTTCGGCCAGCTCGGCTACAAGCACAAAACTGAAGCCAACCTCACGCCGCTGGAGGACACCCTCGAAGCACTGGACGAACAGGTGAAAGCCGGCAAGATTCGCCACATCGGCCTGTCCAATGAAACGCCGTGGGGCACCATGCGCTTCCTCGCCCTGGCCGAAGCCCGTGGCTGGCCGCGCGCGGTATCGATCCAGAACCCGTACAACCTGCTTAACCGCAGCTTCGAAGTCGGCCTGGCGGAAATCGCGATCCGCGAACAATGCGGCCTGCTCGCCTATTCGCCGCTGGCATTCGGTTTCCTGTCAGGCAAGTACGAAGGTGGCGCACGCCCACCAAAAGGCCGCCTGAGCCTCTACAGCCGCTTCAGCCGCTATTTCAATGCACAATCGGAAGCAGCCTGCAGCCGTTATGTGGCACTGGCGCGTGAACACGGCCTGGACCCGGCACAGATGGCGTTGGCATTCGTGACGCAGCAACCGTTCGTCACCAGTAACATCATCGGCGCGACGACGATGGAGCAACTGGAGAGCAACATTGCCAGTTTTGATCTGAAGCTGTCGGATGAAGTGCTGGAGGGAATTGAGGCAATTCACAAGGATCACCCGAACCCGGCACCTTAATCATTTTTTAGATCCATTCGCGAGCAGGCTCGCTCCCACAGGAGATCATCTTGATCTGTGGGAGCGAGCCTGCTCGCGAAAGCGGTCTTACATTCACCGCAAATTAAAGCGACCGCGCAATAATCTCCTTCATGATTTCATTGGTCCCGGCATAGATGCGCTGCACCCGCGCATCCGCCCATGCCCGGGCGATCGGGTATTCCCACATAAAGCCGTAGCCGCCATGCAACTGCACGCATTCGTCGAGCACCCTGCATTGCAGGTCCGTGCCCCAGTACTTGGCCATCGCCGCTGTCGGCACATCCAGCTTGCCCTGCAGATGCAACTCCAGACAGCGATCGACGAAGACTCGACCAATCTGAATCTCGGTCGCCATCTCCGCCAGTTTGAACCGAGTGTTCTGGAAGTCGGCGATCGCCTTGCCGAACGCTTTGCGCTCGCGGGTGTATTCCAGCGTCCATTGGAGCCCGGCCTCAGCCGAGGCGACCCCGCCGATAGCGACGGTGAGACGCTCCTGCGGCAACTCCTGCATCAGGTAGGCAAACCCCATCCCGACCTGGCCGAGCAGGTTCTCCTTGGGCACTCGCACGTCCTGGAAAAACAACTCCGACGTGTCCTGGGCCTTCATGCCGACTTTTTCCAGCCGCTTGCCCTTGGCGAAACCCGGGGTGTTGGCTTCCACCAGGAATAAACTGGTGCCCTTGGCCCCGGCCTTCGGATCGGTCTTGGCGACGACAATCACCAGGTCCGCGAGATAGCCGTTGGTGATGAAGGTTTTCGAACCGTTGATCACGTACTCGTCGCCATCCAATACCGCCGTTGTTTTCACTCCTTGCAGGTCGGAACCGGCGCCCGGCTCGGTCATTGCAATGGCGGTGACCATCTCGCCAGAGACCAGTTTTGGCAGGTATTTGTGTTTCAGCACTTCACTGCCGTAATGCAGGATGTAAGGCGCAACGATGTCCGAATGCAGCGAAAAACCGATACCGGTCAGGCCAAGACGGCCCACCTCTTCGATCACCACCGCACTGTAAAGAAAGTCCGCCCCCAGCCCGCCATATTCTTCTGGCAGGTGCGAACACAACATCCCCGCCTCCCCCGCCTTGTTCCAGAGTTCACGATCGATATATCCCTGCTTTTCCCATTGAGCATGAAACGGGACCGCCTCTTTTTCGAGGAACGTTCGCACGCTGTCACGAAAAAGTTCGTGCTCGGAACTGAATAGGGTTCTGGGGATCATGCGGCACCTGTCGTTATTGCTAGAGGGAATCCACCTCAGAGACTAAGCCTCGTATCCGACACAGGACACTGGACACATCAGACAAAAAATAAGACGATCCAGCCGTCTGGTGACCACTTTCCCCTATAAGAATAAAGTTGAATTATGTCTAACCAAGTCTCCACGCCCTTGCGGCGCGTCTGCATCCTGGCTATCGACCGGGTTTTCGCATCCACCCTCATGCAAGCCAAGGATTTCTTTCACCTGGCCAGCCTGCGCTACGGCAAACAACTGGGCCACGGCCTGACTCCGGCGTTCGAAACCCGTCTGGTCAGTCCCGACGCAAAGCCAGTGAACAGCTTCAGCGATGTGATGATGCCGGTGGACGGCGGCCTGGAAAACGCCGATATCATCATCCTTCCCGCCTTCTGGGACGATTTCGAAACCCTTTGCCAACGTTATCCACAGGTCCTGCCATGGCTGCGCCAGCAACATGCGCGCGGCGCAGTGCTCTGTGGTGAAGCGACCGGCGTGTTCTGGCTGGCTGAGGCCGGTTTGCTCGATGGCAAGGAAGCAACCACCTACTGGCGCTTCTTCAACGCATTTGCCGAGCGCTTCCCGAAGGTGCAACTCAATCAGGACAAGCACCTGACCGACGCCGACAACCTGTATTGCGCGGGCGGCACCACGTCGGCGTGTGATCTGTACATTTACTTGATCGAGCGCTTCTGCGGCGCCAACGTATCCCAAGCTGTCGCGCGAGATATTCTGTATGAAGTGCAACGCAGCTACACGCCGGGGAGAATTGGTTTCGGTGGGCAGAAGCTGCACCAGGACGTGATCATCCTGCAGATCCAGCACTGGCTGGAAGAACACTTCGCCGACAAATTCCGCTTCGAAGACGTCGCGCGTGAACACGGCATGAGCATTCGCAACTTCATGCGTCGCTTCCAGACCGCCACCGGCGACAAGCCCTTGCATTACCTGCAACGCCTGCGCATCGAAACCGCCAAGGGTTTGCTCTCCGGCAGCCGCAAGAGCATCAAGACCATCAGCTATGAAGTCGGCTACGACGATGCGAGCTTCTTTGCACGGCTATTCCGCCAGCATACCGAGCTGTCACCGAACCAGTACCGGCAGCAGTTTCAGCAAGCGGCGTAATCCTGAAGCCCAGCAGTAGGAGCGAGCTTGCTCGCGATGGACGTTAACGATAATGCGTGTTTCCTGAATAAACGCGCCGCTCTTGAGTCCATCGCGAGCAGGCTCGCTCCCACAGTGTTTGTTCGACGCAAACAGAAAAGGCCTGCAATCCAGGCCTTTTTCCCACGCAACAAAGGGAAAACAGAGCAACTCTGCGCCCAGCTTTGCTCATGTACCCTGACAGTTCAGTGCATCAACATCTTCCCCTGCAAACACCATCAGTGCTGACAGGGAAGATCAACAGTGACTATCGGATCAAGCTACAACTACCCCTCATACGTTGCCAAAGATCGCGCTCGAACAAAGCGATCAGCTAAAAGCAAATGGACTGCCCGCTTTCCGAACCCACCGGACTTGTGCTTCGACTATCGATCCTTGGTAGAACAAGAGAACGGCATCGCAAAAGCAACTGACCCGAACCATAGAATTTGCATTATCGGTGCCGGCGTAACCGGACTGACTGCCGCCAGAGAACTCTATCGCTGCGGCTTCACCCAAATCACCCTTATAGAACAATCCAGGCGCATAGGCGGCAGGCATCTGACCGTTCCCGGAAGCCAACACTCCTCGCAAAGTCATACACCCTTTGAAATGGGCGCTATGCGCATGCCCTTCTTCAATCGTGCGGACGAGCCACCGACAGAGGGCAGGTCGCTGATGGCCTACTACGCCAAGATTTTCGACTTATCGTTTTCAGACTTTGCCAATCCCGGAAGCCAATGGGTCAGCTCGACCGGCATCTATCTTCGAGAGGGCAGCATGGGCGGCGGATCGACGCCACAGATGTTGATATGGAAGAACGTCGATGGCCTGACTCCACCTCCTGGCGAAGCACTGCAAAAGGTTTATGCCAAGTGGAAAGCGTTTGCCGATCGCATGACCCGGCACGTTGCACAGGTGTATGGCAGCCAGGAATGGGAAGCCATGTGGACCGCTATCGTCGAAAAATACGAAGGCGTTTCGTTCCGCGATCTGGTCAGCATGACGGCACTGGACGTCTGGAACGAACGCTCGCCGGGGGACTTTGGTGGCATGGGAATGTCCGTCGAAGAGTCTGCGATTTTCTATGCGATTGGCATCGGTGACGGTAGCTGGGGAGCCTTTTACGATGTCTGTTGCCTTTATCCACTGCGCACTGCCATCTTTGGATTCAGCAGCCAGCTGCAATTGATCCATGGCCGGGTGGACACCCATGGTGATCCGCTGGCCGCCCCCTACCTGAACAGCGAAGCTGTTTATGATTCGGCGGGGTTGAGTTTCGACAGGCCTCGCTACATCGGGCTCGCCGCCTTGGACGAATGCCTGTTGTTCATGAAAACAGACGAAACCGGAAAATCCGTCTACGAACACAGCCGCGAAAGAAATACCGGTCTCCTGACCGACTCTTGCGTCACGAAACTTAAAAAACTGACCAACCAGAAAACCCGCGTTTACTTCAACTGGAAATACAGCCAATCCGAACACACCCAGGAACACTTCGATGACTTTGACTCAGTCATCATGACCCTTCCTTCCTGGCTGATCGAAACACGAATCCAGCTTGAAAACTTCACGCAGGAAATGCTGCCTTTCGAAACAATCAATGCCTATAAAACTGCGCATTGGGAAACCAGCTGCAAGGTTTTTGCGCCGTTGAAAAAATCATTTCTTTCAAAGAACAGCAAAATCCCCCAAGCCATCGTCACCGACAGTTTCATCCATGACGTTTACACCTATCGCTACAACGATCACTACAGCTACGACTGCATTCTCCTGAGTTACACCTGGGAGGATGATGCAACCAAACTGGCCTCATTCAGCGACCAGGAACTGGTGGCCAAGTGCGCCAAAGAGCTGGATCGCATCCTCATGAATGCCACCAATATCCAGCAGAAAATCTCTCCCTACATCGGCCTTGATCAAGCCGTGGTCCAACGCTGGATAACCGACAAAAACGCCTTGGGTTGTGCAAAGTTATACCGACCCGGCACCTACTACGACGCGGTGGGCTTGATGAAGTACAACCGCGACTTCGCGCATGCATCCGGCCTTTATTTTTCTGGCGAATCATTTTCCGTCGATGCCGGCTGGACAGAGCCCTGCTTTCGGGGTGCCGTCGATGCGGTTATTCATATTTGCAACAAAACCGTCGCAACATTCAATGGCGGTTTTGCCATGAGTGACTATCCGCAATACCAGCTCAAAGCCTGATCCCCTTCCCCACGGAGCCATGCACGGCGTGCATTGGCTCTACCTCAGCGCCACCTTGGCCAGCCAAATCTACTGCCTCGCCTCATGCATCTTCGGATAAGGACTACAACCTAAACGGAAGCCGCTGACTTACGTTCATCTGCCGTTTCAACTCTTAATAAACACGCAGTTAAACAGCGTGAATAAAAATAAAAAGAGGTCACCCGAAATGAGCGAATCAACAAGTCCTGTTCGCGTCGCAGTTGTGCAATTCGACCCCCAGGTGGGCATAGAAAATCGTAAAGATAATTTGCGTCAAAGCCTGGAATTAGCGCTACAGGCGGTGAACGGAGGGGCAAACCTCATCGTGCTGCCCGAGCTTTCAAATACCGGCTATTTCTTCAACAACCGGCAAGATGCCTTCGATCACGGCGAAGCGGTTCCCGGTGGGCCGAGCGTGCAAAGCTGGATGGATTTCGCCAGTGAACACAAGGTCTACCTCGTGGCAGGGTTGACTGAGCGCGATGGCATGCGGCTATTCAACACCGGCGTGCTTGTAGGGCCTGACGGTTTTATCGGCAAGTACCGCAAAGCCCATTTGTGGAACCTGGAAAAGCTATGGTTTACACCAGGTGATCTGGGCTTCCCGGTGTTTGAAACGCCAATAGGCCGCATTGGCTTGTTGATCTGCTGGGATATCTGGTTCCCGGAGGTGCCACGAATCCTGAGTCAGCAAGGTGCAGACATCATTTGCAGTTTGAATAACTGGGTCTGGACGCCTCCACCCCTGTTCGACGATGCCGGTAAATGCATGGCTTCGTACCTGACCATGACGGCAGCCCACGTCAACAACGTGTTTATTGCTGCCGCCAGCCGAATCGGCGAAGAACGAGGAGCACGTTATCTGGGCTGCTCTCTGATTGCCGGCACCAATGGCTGGCCGATTGGCGCCGTGGCTTCAGCTGACAAGCAAGAGATTCTATTCGCCGATATAGACCTGACCAGTTCCCGTAGCGCGCCTATCTGGAACGATTTGAACGATCTGCACCGCGATCGTCGAGCCGATCTCTACGATCAAATGCTTGGTTATACCCAACATCCTCGTCTCCCGCGCTGATAAGGGGGGACATGAATCATGGGAACTAAAACCGAAGAACATCGGCTGATCCGACGCGCCAGCAGCACGCCGTTTGATACTGCGATTGTCTTGCTGATGATC
Source organism: Pseudomonas sp. ASL7 (assembly GCF_056680375.1). NCBI lineage: Bacteria > Pseudomonadati > Pseudomonadota > Gammaproteobacteria > Pseudomonadales > Pseudomonadaceae > Pseudomonas > Pseudomonas sp. ASL7. The sequence goes on from NZ_CM155279.1 coordinate 3,746,671, forward strand.
GGCACGACACTGCTGATTACCTGGCTTTCATTGACCAACCGTTCTTCCTGGTCGGCTCACTGGCCAGACTACAGTCATATGGTGACAAGCCTCCCCGATCCGAGTGCCTGGTTACGCTGGGTACTGGGAGATATCAGCGAGGTGGCATTCTACAAACACGAGTTCGCTTCCATCGGGCTGCTGGCGGGCGCGTATTTGGCTTACTGGGCAAATCGAACCGGAAAATCCTGGCAAGGCTTTGCCATTTCATATGGCAGCGGCCTATGGCCGTGGTTGATCACCAGTTCGCTGCTTGGGCTGCTGCTGAGTAATTTGCTGTGGGGTTGGACGGTCACGGCCACCAGCTGGCAACCAACGTTTGCAGCCTTTGTGTCACTGCCCGCGGCGATGGTGCTGATGTTTGGGGGTGGCTGGAAGGTCACGATCAACGGCGCACTCATGGGCGCTGCGCTCGTTACCCCGATGTGTTTATTGATCGTCAACTACGTCTGCAATCCACTGGGCTTGCCGGCCGTGATCGGCAATGTCTGCGGCATGGCAATCGCCAGCGTCGCGGCCTTCCTGCTCTGCCGTCACGTGCCAAGCCTGATGAAGTCCGCCCCATCCACGGCCTCCGAGAAGCCATCCGACACGGCTGATGCGCCAACCGAAGCAAAGACCCCTGACTACGGGGTCATCTGGAGCCTGCGCCGGATTTTGGCAGACTTTTCGGAAGCGCCGTTTTTTGGCAACGAACTGGCCAGTCTCGGCCTGTTACTGGGTGCACTGCTGGCTTACACCTTGAACCCCATGAGCCCGGTTTACGGCTCAGGTCTATTGCCACAACTAATCGGTGCACAGGCGTTGACGTCAGCTTTAGGGGTGGTGATCTGGCGGCGACAATGGATGATGCTCGGTTGGTTTCCAACCTATGTTCCGCTGGTGTCTGTGGTACCGGCGGTGGTTCTGACCTATGGCGGTAGTTGGCAGGTAATCGTTTCAAGTGCACTGTTTGGGGCACTTCTAGCGCCACCCTTGGCGCATGCGATCTCCAAGCGATTGCCGGCGGATATGCACCCCTACATCGGGAATGTGCTGTCCATGGCCATCAGTACCTTGCTGATCATTCCGTTTATCGGGTTCCTGATAACCCACTGAAGCACTCTTTCATCGGGCTGTACCTGCGGGTACAGCCACTTCTCATGCACATCAAGCGAGGTATGAAATGGACCTGCCCAAACTGGCTATTGCGGCTCTGGGTGGCACAGTGAGCATGCACGCCAGGCATGCCGGTGAAGGGGTTATCCCGACAGTCAGCGGCGAAACATTGTTGGCCTCGGTTCCGGAGCTGACGACCCTGGCCCGGGTGACCGTTGAAACACTCGGGCTATTGCCCAGCGCCTCACTGAATTTTGAGTTTTTGCTGAGTGTTCTTTCCTGGGCGAGATACCAGGTTGAGCAAGGCGCTCTTGGCGTCGTCATTACGCAAGGCACCGACACCCTCGAGGAAACCGCTACATTTTTCGATTATTTATGGGACCGCAACGAACCCTTGGTGGTGACCGGGGCGATGCGTTCGGCAAGCCAAGTGGGGGCCGATGGTCCGGCGAATCTGCTGGATGCTTGCCGGGTCGCGCTGGCCGACACCAGCCAGCAGCGAGGTGTTCAGGTGGTCATGAACGGGCAGATTCACCAAGCGAGTGTCGTGCGTAAAACCGACTCATTGGCATTGCATGCGTTCACCTCCCCGGTCTTTGGTCCCGTCGGCATGCTCATGGAAAATACCGTTCGCTATTTACGCCCACCGGCCCCGCGGATGCTTTTACCCTTGCCGCAACAGACCACACAGAAAATTGCCCTGCTTGAAGCGTCGCTTTCTGCCGACACCCTGTTATTGGAAAACATCCTCGAACTGGGCTACGACGCACTGGTGATCGCGGCGTTCGGTGCAGGACACGTTTCGGAACGCTGGGCGGCCGTTATCGAAAGCATCGCCAAAAAAATCCCCGTCATCATTGCGACCCGCACCGGCTCCGGCGCTACCGCGCAATTCTCCTACGGTTTTGTTGGCGGCGAGATTGATTTGATCCGTAAAGGTGCATCGATGGCCGGGTTTCTCTGCCCGCGCAAAGCCCGAATTTTGCTGTGGTTGCTCGTTGGCTGTCAGCGGCAGGATGACCTGGCGTTTTTTCTCGCTCAAGACTGACACAGACCTGTGGGAGCGAGCCTGCTCGCGATGGTGTGTCAGTCGACATCAATGCAGCTGACACTCCATCGCGAGCAGGCTCGCTCCCACAAGGGAACTACGGCGCACAAAAAAGGGCCTGCATGCAGGCCCTTTTTTATTTTCCGAATCGTCCTACGGCTTGTGCGCCCGGGACAGGAATTCGTGGGACTGCATTTCCAGCAGACGGCTGAGGGTGCGCTGGAACTCAAAGTTCAGGCGACCGCCGGTGTAGAGGTCTTTAAGCTCGACTTCAGCAGAAATGATCAGCTTCACGTTACGGTCGTAGAACTCATCGACCATGTTGATAAAGCGTCGGGCGATGTCGTCAGTGGTGACGCTCATCTGCTCGACACCGCTGAGCAACACGGCGTGGAAGATTTTGCCCAGTTCGATGTAATCGTTCTGGCTGCGCGGGCCGTCGCAGAGTTCGCGGAAGTCGAACCAGGCCACGTCATCACAGGTGCGCAAGGAGCGGATCTCGCGGTTCTCGATCATCAGCACGTCGTTTTCGATGGCTGCCGTGCATTCCGGCGTCAACGCGCGAAAGCTTTTACGCAGGCTTTCGTGAGACGCTTCGTCGAGCGGAAAGTGGAACAGCTCGGCTTGTTCGAGGTGACGCAGACGATAGTCGACGCCGCTGTCGACGTTGACGATCTCGGTGTTCTGCTTGATCAGCGCAATGGCCGGCAGGAAGCGAGCACGTTGCAGGCCGTCCTTGTACAGACCGTCTGGCACGATGTTCGAGGTCGCGACCAGGGTCACGCCGTTCTTGAACAGCTCTTCCATCAGCGTGCCGAGGATCATCGCGTCGGTGATATCGGACACGAAGAATTCATCGAAGCAGATGACCCGGGCTTCATCGGAGAAGCGCTTGGCGATGATGGTCAGCGGGTTTTTCTCGCCGCCGAGGGTCTTCATCTCTTCGTGCACGCGCTTCATGAAGCGGTGGAAGTGAGTCCGGACCTTTTCCTTGAACGGCAGCGCTTCGAAGAAGGTGTCGACCAGGTAGGTCTTGCCGCGACCCACGCCACCCCAGAAGTACAGGCCCTTGACCGGCACCTGCTCTTTCTTGGCAAACAGTTTGCCGAACAGGCCCGGTTTGCTGTGCGAGGCGGCGACCAGATCGTCGTACAGGCGCTGCAAATGGCGCACCGCAGTTTCCTGCGCGGCGTCATGAAAGAATTCCGGGCGTTTCAGATCAGCTTGATATCGTTCTAGGGGCGTCATAATTCGTTAGCAAGGCAACAAAAACGGGCCGACACTGTAGCGACGGCCCGGGGGAATGGCAATCGGCCCTTGGTCGGACCGAGCCGCTGATTATTCCTGAACTGGCGTCAGCGCAACGCGCAACGCGTCAATGGCGACGTCGCGAGCGGCACTGTCAGCAAAGGTTGCGCTGTCGGCAACACACTCACCTTCCAGCCAGATGCTGAAGCTCAAGTCTTCGCTACGCACGTCCAGCGGTTGACCCGCTTGCAGTTGCTTGGTGACCTGACCGGCGGTTTTGCCATCGACAAAGTTGCGCGACAGCAGCAATTGCTCGCCATCGGCCGCCAGCAGACGGAAGCGGAAACTGCCGTCGTCCTCACGGAAACTGACGAACCGCGCAGCTTTTACGGCTTTCTTCTTGGTGGTCGCCGCGACTTGCGTCTGGGCGAGGAACGAACGCAGGCCGACCGCTTCACGCAGCTCGTGAAGGAATGGCGTGGCCACCGAGCGAGCCTTCTTCGCGCCGGTCTGCAGGATGTCTTCCAGGTCCGCCGGACGTTCAATCAACTGGTGATAACGCTCACGAGACTCGCCCAGCTCGCTGTCGAGCAGCTGGAACAGACGATTCTTCGCCTCGCCCCAACCCAGGCCCTGCAACAGTTCGCTGCGCAATTCGTCGGACTGCGCCGGGGTGGCGAAGGCCTGAAACAGCGTGAACAAGTGGGAATTGTCCGGATCTTTGGCTTCGCCCGGCGCACGGGAGTCGGTGACAATCCGCGAAATCGCGTCTTTCATCTCTTTGGCGCTGCTGAACAACGGAATGGTGTTGTCGTAGCTCTTCGACATCTTGCGACCGTCGAGGCCTGGCAAGGTGGCGACGCTTTCTTCGATCAGCGCCTCGGGCATGGTGAAGAATTCTTTGCCCTGGCCGAACAGATGGTTGAAACGCTGGCCAATGTCGCGGGCCATTTCCACGTGCTGGATCTGGTCACGACCGACCGGCACCTTGTGGGCGTTGAACATCAGAATGTCCGCGGCCATCAGCACCGGGTAGCTGTACAAGCCCATGGTGATGCCGGCATCCGGGTCTTCGCCGGTTTCGACGTTCTTGTCCACCGACGCCTTGTAGGCGTGGGCGCGATTGAGCAGGCCCTTGGCGGCAACGCAGGTCAGCAGCCAGGTCAGTTCGGGGATTTCCGGGATGTCGGACTGGCGGTAAAAGGTCACGCGGTCCACATCCAGGCCACCGGCCAGCCAGGTCGCGGCGATTTCCAGACGCGAGCGCTGGATGCGCAGCGGGTCATCGCATTTGATCAGGGCGTGGTAGTCCGCCAGGAAATAGAACGAATCGGCATTGCTGTCACGGCTGGCCAGGATCGCCGGGCGGATGGCGCCGGCGTAGTTGCCCAGGTGCGGCGTGCCGGTGGTGGTGATGCCGGTGAGGATACGGGTACGAGTCGTCATGGGTAATCGCTTGTCAGACTGCAATCAATTCGAAAGACGCGGCAGGATCAGATCCTTGAGATCGGTCAGCTTGCCATGAAAAAAGTGTCCGCATTCTGCCACTTTCAGCAGCTCATGGGGGCGTTCAAGCGTGTCGGACCATGCGTAAACGAGTTGCGGATCGATGACTTCGTCGGTTTCCGGTTGAATCAGGGTCAACTCGCCCTGCTGCGGCAGTTGATCCTGATCACCCAGGCGCATGACCGCAGGTGCGACCATGAAGACATGCTTGAGTTGTTCGCCCTTGGCTTCCAGGCGCCCGCCGAGACTTGCTGCAACAAAACCGCCGAAGGAGAAACCAAACAGGGTCAGCGGCAATTGAGGGTGCTTGGCACGCAGCCATTCAGCCACTGCCTGGGCATCGTCGACTTCGCCAGTGCCCATGTCGTGCGTGCCTGCGCTGGCACCGACGCCACGGTAGTTGAATCGCAAGGTAATCAGACCGGCATCGCGCGCCGTGCGCTGTAGGGTCGATACCACTTTGTTGAGCATGGTGCCGCCCTGAACCGGGTTAGGGTGGCAGATCAGCGCAATGCCGCGGGGCTGGTCGTTATCCAGGTAGAGGGCTTCCAGTTGGCCGACCGGGCCATCAATCAATACAGGGGTTTCGCGCATAAGCAAGGAAGGAACTCCGTGACCTCGAATCGGGTCGACTCGTCTAGCAAATTGTCTGTGCCAATCTATTGCGAGTGAATCGCGGTATACAGCGCAGGTTCGAGCCGTTAACGTAAAGCAAAGCCGTTTATAGAGGAAGGACTCGTGGAACACTCGCTCTTAGTTTGGTTGTTACCGACTCTTGCCCTGGTTGTGGGTGTCGCCATTGGATTCCTGATCGCTCGCCTGGTGCCGAACGCCGCGCCTAGCAGCACGCAACGTCAGCTGGATGACATTCAGGAACGTTTCGACAGTTATCAGAACGAGGTGGTCACCCACTTCAACAGCACTGCAGCCCTGGTCAAGAAACTGACGGCAAGCTATCAGGAAGTGCAGGATCATCTCGCCGAGGGCGCCAACCGCCTGGCCCTGGACGAGCAAACCCGCCAACGCCTGCTGGCCTCCCTGCACGCCGATGCGGCAGCAGCCCCACGGGAGCGCCTGACGCCACCGCGCAATCAGGAGCCGCCTCGCGACTACGCCCCCAAAGCCCCTAACGCGCCGGGCATGCTCGATGAGCATTACGGCCTGAAGAAGTAATCAGGTTTCGCACCGCACAAAAAAGCCCTCGGACAACTGATTGTTCGAGGGCTTTTTTATTTCTGATTGTTTGGCTGTCTACTCTGGCCTCATCGCGAGCAAGCTCGCTCCCACAGGGACCGCGTACTTATCCAGCAACTCGGTCAACTGTGGGAGCGAGCTTGCTCGCGATGAGGCCAGATCTGTCGACACAAAAAACCGCCCGATCTGTTGAGGATCGGGCGGTTTTTTTTACGCCTGGGGTTCAGTCAGGTGGGTAAAGAGACTGCGTTTACTGCTGCGGATACTGTTGACCCGGAATGGCCTTCAGATTGACTTCCACCCGGCGGTTCTGCGCCCGGCCATTGGCGTCAGCGTTGCTGGCAATCGGGTTATCCGGCCCGGCGCCGCGTGCCGACAGGTTGGCACCGCTCACGCCCTGCGACGTCAGGTAAGTCGCCACACTCTGGGCGCGACGCTGGGAGAGGTCCATGTTGTGCTGACGGCTGCCTGTGCTGTCGGTGTAGCCAACGATCTCGATCTGGTTCTGGCTGAACTCCTTGAGCGAGCCTGCCAGGCTGTTCAGCGGCTGATAGAAGCTCGACGCGATATTCGCCGAATCGGTAGCGAATGTGATGTTGCCCGGCATGATCAGCTTGATCTGATCGCCTTGGCGTTGCACTTGAACTCCCGTATTGGCCATGCTGGCGCGCAGCTTTTTCTCTTGCTGGTCGGCGTAGTAGCCATAACCGGCGGCGGAAGCACCGCCCAGAGCCGCACCAATCAATGCCCCTTTGCCACGGTTATCGTGGTTAATGGCAGCACCGGCCACAGCACCGGCCAAAGCACCGAGACCGCCGTATTTGGCGGTTTTGCTCATGCCTTGGGAACCGCTATCAGCCTGACCCTGGTTATCGTAAGGGCTAGGCGAGGCGCAGCCAGACAGCAAGGCCACTGCGGTAGCGAGAATAATCAAACGACGCGTGGTGAACATGTAGAGCTCCTACTTTTTTGCATTCTGTGGTGCAACGGACTTAAGCATTGGACCTTTTGCGGGCGTTGGATCATCTCGCCGGTCAAAAATTCCCGGTGTTACAAATCAGGCCCGCACAAACGGGTTTTCGCGCATTTCATCGCCCAAACGCGTGTCCGGACCATGCCCGGTCACCACGGTTGCCTCTTCATCGAGGGTGTACAGCCGCTGCTTGATTGACCGCACGATGGTCGCCTGATCGCCACCCCACAAATCCGTACGCCCTACCCCGCGACGAAACAACGTGTCGCCGGCAATCAGCAGCTTAGCCTCGGAAAACCAAAAGCTCATGGAGCCCGGCGTATGACCCGGCGTGTGCAACGCCACGCCGCAGCCGCACGCCAGCTCTTCATCATCGGCCAGCCAGCGATCCGGCGAGGGTACCGGGGTGTAAGGCACACCGAACATTTGGCACTGCATTTCCAGGTTGTCCCAGAGAAATTGATCTTCTTTGTGCAGATGCAACGTCGCGCCGGTTTTCTCTTTGAGCTGACCAGAGGCCAGAAAGTGATCGAGGTGCGCGTGGGTGTGAATGATACTGACCACCTTCAGGCCCAACGCGTCGAGCCGGGCCAGAATCAGCTCATGATTGCCTCCCGGATCGACCACAATGGCCTTTTTCGTGACCGGATCACCGATGATCGTACAGTTGCACTGCAACGGGCCGACGGGGAAGGTTTCGCGGATAAGCAAGGGCTTTTCGGCTGCCATGGGTGTTCCTGTAAAGTTAATGGCACATTTTTGGTTCTGTGCAAAAAAGCGATGGTGACGTTTAGGAAGAAAGGCCCGCACCAGCCTGTTCGGCCATTACCTCAGATATGCAGCCATGCCAGCGAGCCGATCAAGACACCAGCGCCAGCGGCACAATACGCGACCTTTTTCAGCCACTCCTTGCGCGTCAACAAGGTGATCGCCGCCAGTGAAATGGCGATCTGGATAGCCGTCATGGCCTGAGCCCAGCGGTGATGCTGGTGCAATATCAGTTCGGATTTCGCATCCCACTCGCGAGCCTCGCTCTCAAGCACTTCTGCCTTCTTGCGTGCTTCTTCTTTCTGGTCTTTGTAGCGCTGGGCCTCTGCGACGTAGTGCGCGGCATCCAGGCCGGGTAGATGGCTGGCCAGTTCTGAAAGGTTTTGCCGGCTGGACTTGGCCTGGTAGTAATTCCATTCGTTGGAGGCTTCGGTTTTCGAGATGGCCGCGTTGTTCTTGTCCATGGCCGCCTCACTCTCCGTGGAGCCGGCCTGATAGCTGAGCAACGCACCAATGGTAGCCATGACCGCCGTCATCACCGCGATCTTGCTGGCGAAATCGTCGCCACGGGCATGAGCGTGGTGGGTCGCATGTTCAACATGTTGTTCGTGAGGGCTGGGGACTTCGAACTCTTCAGGCATGGATGTCGATCTTGAGGGATTGATTTCGGATGTTTGCAGGCAGCAAATGCCCGCGGCTTTATATCAATGGATCAGCAGTAAGTCGACGCTGGGAACCACCGCGCCCCCAGCAAGCGCACAGCCACGCGCGGGAGGATTGAGCATCATGTCTTTTCTGTGAGTCCTGGTGTCGCGCACGTGTGAAAAAATCACTAGCCCAACACCCCCAATTCCTTGGCCCGAGCGACCGCCTGCGTGCGTCGCTCAACCCCAAGCTTGCTGTTGATATGGCTGGCATGGGTTTTAACCGTGTGCAGGGAGATGAATAGCTGATCACTGATTTCCTGGTTGGAGCAACCCTGCGCGATCAGTCGCAGGACAGCCATTTCCCGGGCGCTAAGTTGTTCCGCCGCGCAAGCGGCCTCGGGTGCTGGACGGCCTGCCGAAACCGGAAGTTTTTCGCAGAGGCTCTGTACAACAGGCGTCGGCGCACTGAGTTGCAGTTGTCCGCGCAGCCAGTCCGGATGCCCAATCAGTAACCCGTCGAAGGGTAGCAGCACACCCCCGGCCGCCGCGTCCATCGCCTGACTCAAGGTCTTGCGGGCCTCGGGTTCACGTCCACTCCCCAGCAACAACATCACTTTCTGAGTCAGCACCATGACGCTGAGCATCTGCCTGCCCGTTTGCTGGCCATGCTCAAGCAGTGCGTTCAATCGTCCCTCGGCCAGCATCGGCTGCCCCTGAATGACCTCTAGCAAGGCTTGCTGTAATTCGATGTGCAGCGGCAGTTGTGGATGGAACTCTGGAGGTGACGCCGCGTGCTCGCCGATGTAGGTGTGGCCTAATCGCGAAAGCCAGGCCTCGGCCAGGTCGGTGCGCCCCTGGGCCAGCCAGAGTTCGCATTTGACCTGGGTGATCATCGCCAGGTAGTAGATCGGCGGTACGTCCCAGATGTGCATCAGACGTTCAGCTTCAGCGAGCTCGGAGAAAGCTTTGGCAAACTCGCCGCTGCTGCCTTCAAGCCTGGCGATCATACAATGACCGATCAATACGCTGATATCGCGACAGGCGCGCGCTTCAGTCAAACCGATCTGCAAACGTACCCGGGCGGCTTGTGGCTGCAGGCGCAGGGCTAGCAAAAAACCTTCGTACAAGGTCAGTCGGGCACGTATGGCATAGAGGCGTTGCGGGGATAACCCTTGCAGGCGCTGCAGCCCCTGACTGACCTCATCGAGTGAACGAAGGACTTCCCCTCGCGCTTGCAGCACCCGGGCGCGGTCGTAATGGGCCAGCGCTTCGAACAGCGGGTTACTCACCCGTTGCGCCAATTCCAGCGAGTCTCGGTTCAACGCGCGTGCACGCCACAAGTCACCGTCGGCAATGGCCAGGTTGGACAAGGTTGAGAGGCACACCAGTCGTTGACCGTAACGCTTGGCCGGAAGACTCTCCAGCGCTTCGGTGCAATAGAGCAGTGTCAGTTCGCGATTGCCGCGACCGCGAGCGACGATTCCGCTCAAGGCCAGCCATTGCGCCAGCATGGATTTTTGCGCGGTGGCTGATGGGGCCGGCAGGAAGCGGCTCAAATGGCTGGCCAGCTCCTCGGCGGCATCCAACTGACAGGCCAGCCCCAACGCCCAGCTGTAGAGCACGATCAGCCGCGGCGTACTGATCAGCAGGCTGTCGGGCAAATCCATCTTCCAGCGCAGCAACATGCCGACGTTCTGCTCGGCCAGCAGTTGTTCTTCAGAAAGGTTCTGTACCAGATTCGCCGCAACGTCGAGGTGTCCGGCGCGTAACGCCTGTTCCACCGCCTCATCGATCAATCCTTGAGCATTGAACCAGCGACAGGCGCGCAGGTGCAGGCTGGCAGCCGGCACCATCGTCTGAGCTGTCGGCCGGGTACGCAGCAGGTCGGAGAACAGATGATGATAGCGGTACCAGTGACCGTTTTCGTCCAGCGGCACCAGGAACACTTGATGAGCCAGCAGAAAGCGCAAGATCTCTGCACTGTCATGAGCTTCGCGGACGGCGTCGCACAGCTCGCTGCAAAAGCGTTCCTGCGAGGCCGTGTCGTACAGGAAAGACTGCACCTCGGAAGGCAGGCAGTCGATGACCTCTTCAAGCAGGTAATCGCGGATCAGCCCTTCCCCACCATGCAACGTCTGGGGTAATGCACCCTGGGTACCCGCTTCGGAGGCTGCCAGCAGCCAGAAACGCAACCCGGCGACCCAGCCTTCGCTGCGTTGAATCAAGCTTTCCAGCGCTTCGCCGCGCAAGGAACTGCTGTGCCGATCGAGCAGGGTCAAGGCTTCGTCGTGGGTCAGGCGCAAGTCCTGCTCGTTCAACTCAAGCAGCTGCCGAGACAGTCGCAAACGCGCGAGATGCCAGTCCGGGCGCTGACGACTGGTGACCATGACCAGCAAACCATCGGGCAAATGATTGAGGAAAAACTGCAGACAACGATCAAGCACCGGGCCCTGGGCCAGATGGTAATCATCGAGCACCAGCAACAATGGCGCCGCCGGTAGCAAGTACACGGCCAACTCATCGAGCAAACCGTCCAGCCATTCTTCGAAAGCGAACGGTTGATGCCGCTGGCGCATTTTCAGCAACCCCAGAGACTGCCTCCCCAGCTGCGGAAAAAAATCCTGAAGGCCTTCGAGCAACCGCTCAAGAAAACGACCCGGATCGCTGTCCCGTGGACTCAACCCGAGCCAAAGGCTTTGCCAATGAGCCGGCAGGCTCTGACAGAATTCCACCGCCAATGAACTCTTGCCAAACCCCGCAGGAGCGCTGATCAGCAATAACCTGCCACCCAGACCGGCACTCAGGCGTTCGCACAGGCGAGGCCGCAGCACATGGCCATCGGGCAACGGAGGCCGGAAAAAACGTCCGTCCAGTGCCGCGACGGCAATGCTTGCAGGGCCCGGAAGTGAGGACAAATCAGTCATGGCCGGCTCTTGTTTGAATTGCTGTTGGCGGCATTGCAGATGTCCGCAGACTAGCGGTAAACGAAGAGGGAATGAAGATTATTGCTACAAATGGCTACAAAAAGGCTACAAGCCTGGGATTGGACGGATGCAGGCCGTAGCAGCTGTCGAGCTTGCGAGGCTGCGTTCGGCTGCGCAGCAGTCGCAAACTCTAAACGGCTTAATGCCAATTGATTGATGAATCCAGCCCTACGACTGCTTCGCAGCCGAACGCAGCCTCGCAGGCTCGGCAGCTGCTACATAGCGTTGTTGATGCGCCAAAAAAAACGCCCCGAACCAGTCGGGGCGTTTTTCGAGGATGCGGCCTCAATTCAGTGCTGGTTAGCGAACACCATCCTGACGCAATGCCGCCGGAGTGAAGTCGCTAGTGGTTGCCGTGAAGCCGAAGTCATACGCCGACTTTTCTTCGTTCTTCATACCCAGTGCCAGGTAACGGCCCGATTGCAGGTCGTACAAGGTTTCCAGGGTGTACCACGGCACCTGAACGTTGTAGTAGTTCTGGGAGTGAGCCTCTGCCACACGCCAGAGCTGATTACGACCGTCGTAGTGATCGATCACCGCAGCCTGCCAAGTGTCTTCGTCGATGTAGAAGTCACGCTTGGCATAGATGTGACGCTGGCCTTCCTTCAGGGTTGCAACCACATGCCAGACCCGGCGCAGCTCGTAACGAGTCAGGTCCTGGTTGATGTGACCGGCCTTGATGATGTCGGCGTACTTGAGGTTCGGCGAGTCGAGCTTGTAACTGTCGGAGGCGATGTACATCTCTTTCTTGCCTTCGAGTTTCCAGTCGTAACGATCCGGCGCGCCGTTGTACATGTCCAGGTTATCGGAGGTACGCAAGCCATCGGCAGCGGTACCCGGCCCGTCATAAGACACTTGTGGTGCACGACGCACACGACGCTGACCGGCGTTGTAGACCCACGCCGAACGCGGTTCCTTAACCTGGTCGAGGGTTTCGTGCACCAGCAGCACACCGCCGGCCAGACGTGCCGGCGCGGTCACTTTCTGCTTGAAGTAGAACAGGATGTTGCCCGGGTTTTTCGGGTCGTAATCCTTCATCTTGTCGCGAAACACGAACTGGTCCTGGAAGTACACCAGGCTAAACGAACCGTTCGGTTGCGGCGTGGCCTGGGTGACCAGACGGGTCACGCTGCCGCCGCGATAGCGGGTGATGTGGTTCCAGATGACTTCGACGCCGCTTTTCGGAATCGGGAAGGGTACGGCGGATTCGAAATTCTCCAGACCGTTGCCGCCGGACACCAGGTTAGTGGCGGTGGCGTTTTTCTTGATGGCGGCGAACACGTCGTCCGGCACGGTCGCACCGCGATGGGACGGGTAGACCGGCATCTTGAAGGTTTCCGGGTAGCGCTTGAACATCGCGTACTGGCCCGGAGCGAGTTTGTCCTTGTACTGGTCGACGTTCTGCGCAGTGATGGTAAACAGTGGTTTTTCACTGGCGTACGGGTCGGACAGGAAACCTTTGCTGTCTGCCGTACCGGCGTTTTTGGCCAATGGTTTCCAGGCCGGGATCGAACCGTCGGCGTTGCCCGCCATTTCGGCGCCCATTGGCGTCAGGCTCTTGCCCAGCTTGTCCGCTTCAGCAGCAGGGACCGCCGCCATGACACTGGTCGCCAGCAAGGAAAGACCCAGAACACCGGCGTGGAACAGACTCTTTGTTATTTTCATATGTGTGCTCGTCCTGAAAATACAGTGCTTAGAAGTTCACGCCAACGCTGAGCGCGACGAAGTCACGGTCATCCACGGTGGTGTACTTGCCGTCGAAGAAGTTGGTGTAAGCCAGGCTGGCGGTGTAGGTGTTCTGGTACTCGGCGTCGACACCCAGGCTCACCGCTTTGCGGCCTTCCTCGAAGTTGCCGCCAGGGCCAGGCGAGTAACCGCTGACGTCATGGGACCAGGCTATGTTCGGCTTAAGGTTCACACCGGCGAATACGTCGTTGTATTCCCAGATGGCGCGACCGCGATACCCCCAGGAGTTTGCAGTGGTGAAGCCATCGTTTTCACAATAGCGACTGACGTTGTTTTGCGGTCCGCCGGCCAGGGTGCTGGCGTTCAATGCCTCGCACTGACCATTCGGCAATGGCCCAGGGCCATAGCTCGGGTCGCGGCCATAACGTATTTTCGAAGTGCTTTCCAGACCGCCAACGTGCGTCAGACCGATCTCGCCGACCAGCGTCAGTCGCTCGGCGCCCATTACTTGGTCGAGAAAGTGAGTAAAGGTCGTCTGGAACTGGGTCACTTCCTTGCGGCGATAACCTGGTTCATCCTGCCCTGGCGTTCCCTGGAGCAAGGAAACGTTAGGGTTCAGTGGTGTCAGACCGGAGTAGAGAATGTCAGTGGTGTTGATCTGGACCGGCGCATTCGGACGGTAGCTGACTTCACCGCTCCATGCAGTACCCGTAGGCAGCGTGGTGGAGAAACTCAGGCCATACAGGCGAATATCTTCCGGGTACTCGACGTAGTAACTGGAGTTCCCCGCGACCACCAGTGGCAGCAAGGTGGGAGCCAGCCCGCGGGCGACACCCAGCGGAACGCCCGAGCCGACCAATGAGCCTACCAGGCCTGCCGCACTATAAGCGCTCGCCGGAGCCCCCGTGCCGCTGAAAATCGGCGCACGGCTGTGGTAGTTCATGAAGTAGGCACCGAATTCGGTATCCAGCGGGTCGAACATGTATTTGAAGGACAGGCCAAACTGGCCGCTGTCACGGGCATCGCGATCCGGACCACGAGGAACGATGACACCTTCATCCGGGGTACCCCAGGTGACGCCCCTGGCAGAGAGTGTATTGATGCTGGCATTACTCAGTGAAGCCGGCAGCCCAGCCGCCGTCAGTGAATTGCTCAGTCCGTTTTGGGTACGCAATACAGCCAGGTTATTGTTGCAGCCATCCGCGATCACGTCCGGTTGCGAGAAGAAGGTGCCGCAGTTGTCGACAACGGTCTGTTCCCAATTCAATTGGTAGAAGGCTTCGGTCGAGAGATTCTCGGTGAGGCTCTGGGACACGTAGAACATGTTGACCGGGATCAGGCCTTCCTTGATCTCGGCACCCGGCCGACGAAACGCGGAAACGTCAATCGGGTTAATCGAGTTGATGCCGCCGCCGATGAAGGTACTTTCCCCCCAGCTCACGACCTGTTTGCCCAAGCGCACGGAGCCCGGCTCATCGGCAATGGCGTAGTTGTGGTAGATGAAGGCGTCGAGGATTTCGCCACCGGAGGACTTGGCGCCCTCCTTGCGTCCATCGTTGCTGACGTTCTTGAATTCCAGGTCTTCGTTTTGCAGCGCGAAGTCGTACCAGTATTTACCTCGCACGAAGACACCCGTGTCGCCGTACTTCAGTTCAAGGTCATGGATGCCCTTGAAGATCTTCGAAAAGGCTTGTCCGCTCTTGAAGTTCAAGTGGCCATCATCGGACGTCTGGGACAGACCTTGCCCCCCGTTGTTGACACCAATCAGGTTCTTGTTCGGCTGCTGGGTCGACACACTCATACCCAGAGAAAGAGACGAGTCGAACTGACCTTCGATTTCACCAACGTTGAAACTGACGCCGAATGCTGGCCCGGCGAGCGTAGAAGCAAGACTGATCGCCAGGGGCAGTTTCACCCGGCGCCAGAACTGGTTTACTGATGTCATCGACGCTACTCCATGTGCATTATTGTTATGGCAGTTAGCACTTCTAAAAACGCTGTGGATGACTGGGCACCAAGGTGTCCCAAAGTCATTCCAAAGTTGCATCGCCCCGTTTTGTGCGTTTGCTCCGTTCTTAAAAATCCGTGAACGGACTATAGCCAGCAGGTAGTACTGCTTGATCCCTCTAAAGTGTGATTTGCAGCTGCCGGCCATTCTGGAACAGTCCTTTGCCAAGCCGAACCCGTCGGCACGGCAAGGATGACTGAAAACTCGAACATCACAAGCCAAGCGCTTGCTTGGTGGGGCTGGCGTGCCGTTTATGGCACGCCAGGGGGCGCTTAAAGCGTCGAGAGGAAGGTGCTGTTATTGGCCTGCCATTCAGTAATGTTGACGCGAATCCGCTTCTTGTCGAGTTTGCCGACACTGGTCTTGGGAATTTCAGTAACAAGAGCGATCTGGCTCGGGATAGCCCACTTGCTCAGGTGCCCCAGCTCCACAAACGGCTTGAGGTGTTCCTTGAGTTCCTTGGCCCCAATCACATGGCCTTCGCGGACCACCAGCAAAGCAAACGGGCGCTCGCCCCACTGCGGATCGGCAATGCCCACCACTGCTACTTCGCGTACCGCCACATGGCGGCTGATCAGGTCCTCCAGGTCCAGAGAGGAGATCCATTCGCCCCCCGTCTTGATCACGTCCTTGATGCGGTCGCGAATGTCGATCACGCCCATGCTGTCCAGGGTCGCCACGTCACCGGTATGCAGCCAGCCCCCGGCCCAGAGCTCGGCGCCCTTTTGCGGCTCATTGAAATAGCCTTCGGTGAGCCACGGCGCACGCAGGACCAGCTCCCCCTGAGTCTCGCCATCGGCGGGCAGGAAGTTGCCTTCAGTGTCGACGATCGCCGCCTCCACTAATGGCCCCGGTACTCCGGCCTTGATCCGATACGTGGTGCGCTCGTCTTCAGTGCCTGCCATCAACTCGTCGTTGAGGTGAGCACACGACACCAGCGGACCGGTTTCCGACATGCCGTAGGCGGCGGTCAGTTGGATGCCCTTGGCCTTGGCGGCGTCATACAGTGCCCGGTTCAACGCGCTGCCGCCGATAACGATTTTCCAGCCACCGAAGTCGGTATTTTGCGCAGCCTTGGAGTTGAGGACCATTTGCAGGATGGTCGGCACGCAGTGGGAGAAGCTGACCTTTTCCTTGCGCCACAGCTCCACCAGATATTCCGGGTCGTAGCGACCGGGATAAACCTGCTTGAGCCCGAGCATGGTTGCCACATACGGCAACCCCCAGGCGTGCACATGGAACATCGGGGTGATAGGCATGTACACGTCGTTGGTGCCCAACAGTCGCACGCTGTCGATGGCGCCCATGATGGTCGACACCCCCATGGTGTGCAGCACCAGTTGCCGATGGGTGAAGTACACGCCTTTGGGATTGCCCGTCGTCCCGGTGGTATAGAAGGTGGTCGCGACCGAGTTTTCGTCGAAGTCCTGGAAGTCGTACTGCGTGCTCGCGGCGGCCAGCAGTTGCTCGTACTCGCCGAACAGGTTCGGCAGGTCGGCGGTTTTTTCCGGCAGGTCGGTCAACAGCAGGGTTTTCTCCACCGTGGTCAGGTGACCGGCGATTGCCTGGTAGAGCCCCACGAACTCGCTGTTGACCAGCACGAAGCGGTCCTGGGCGTGGTTCATCGTGTAGAGGATCTGTTCCGGCGACAGGCGCACATTGATGGTGTGGATCACCGCGCCGATCATCGGGATGGCGAACATGCACTCCAGGTAACGATGGCTGTCCCAATCCATCACCGCCACCGTATCTCCGGCTTTTACCCCGGCCGCCGTCAATACATTGGCCAGTCGTGCGACCCGCTCGATCAGGGTCGGATAGCTGTAGCGCAACTGATCGCGGTACACGATCTCGCGGGTTTTCTCGTAACGAGCACCGGACATCAGCAGCCGTTTAATCAGCAGCGGATACTGGTAAGCGCCTTCGGCTGGAGGAATAACGCGAGTCTGCAACATAGGAATCCCTTTTCTGACGGCACGGTTGTGACTGAAAGTAAGCACTCTAGTGCTCTTATACGCCAGCCAAATCAGCCAAAGGAATGATTTGCAGAGCCACATGCACATGTAGGAGCTGCCGCAGGCTGCTCCTACAGGGTGGCGCGTTTGATCAATGCATCTCGGTGAACGCGAGTTTTACGCCAATGGCGATCAGCACTGCGCCCATCGTCCGGTCAAACCAGTGCCCCATGCGGGCGAACCCGGCGCGCACCCGCTGCTGGCTGAACAGCATCGCCACCAGGCAGAACCACACAGCCGTGGCCACCGCGAGGTAAACCCCATAGCCGGCCTGCACCGCCAGCGGCGTGTGCGGGTTGATCACTACGGTGAACAGCGACAAGAAGAACAGCGTGGCTTTCGGATTCAGACCATTGGTCACAAAACCGGAAGTAAAGGCACCGCGTGCCGTGCGCTCGCCCGCCTCCTTGTGCAGATCGTCCGCCACCGGTTTCGCCGGTTGTGCACGCAGGGCCTTGAAGCCGATGTACAGCAGGTAAGCGGCGGCGGCCCATTTCAAGGCGTTGAACAGTACAATCGACTGCGACACGATCAGGCCAATGCCCAGCAGTGAATAACCCACGTGGAGGAAAATCGCCGTACCGACGCCCAGCGCCGTCCAGGTACCCGCGCGACGACCGTGAGTCACACTCTCACGCACCACCACCGCAAAGTCAGGGCCGGGACTGGCGACGGCCAGCAAGTGAATCAGGGCAACGGTCAAAAACTCTGTCCAGTACATGGGGGCTCCTCTGGGGCAGATCGGTCAAATAAAATTCCAGGCATCGACATCACCTGTAGCAGCTGGCGAAGCCTGCGTTCGGCTGCGAAGCAGTCGTGAAACCTGCCGACTCGGTCAGTCTGATAGAGCACGGAGTCTGAATTTACGACGGCTTCGCCGCCGAACGCAGGCTTCGCCAGCTGCTACAGGGGGCGTCGCCGCCTCATCGCATAGCGCGTCAACTTAGCCATTTTGGTGCAATGGGTAACCATTTGTTTCATCTGGTAGGCTCGGCAGATTACGCCTTCAGTTCAATGCACAAAAGGTACAGTTGATGACGAACTCTCGCCGCGCCGTTTTCCTCGATCATCCATCGCTGGATCTTGGCGATCTCGATCTCAGTCCGCTGCGCGATTGCTTCGATGATTTGCAGCTGTTTGCGCAAACCGCACCGGATCAAGTCATCGAACGCCTCAAGGGCGCTACTGTGGCCATCAGCAACAAGATCCTGATTGACGCCGCGGCCATCGCCGCCAGTCCCGAGCTGAAGCTGATCCTGATCACCGCCACCGGCACCAATAACGTCGACCTCGCCGCCGCTCGTGCTCACGGTATTACCGTCTGCAATTGCCAGGGTTACGGCACGCCATCAGTGGCGCAGCACACGATCATGTTGTTGCTCAATCTCGCGACGCGCCTCGCCGACTATCAGAAAGCCGTTGGCGAAGGCCGTTGGCAGCAAGCGAAACAATTCTGCTTGCTGGATTACCCGATCGTCGAACTGCAAGGCAAAACCCTTGGCCTGCTCGGTCACGGCGAACTGGGCGGCGCGGTGGCGCGACTGGCTGAAGCCTTCGGCATGCGCGTACTGCTGGGTCAAATCCCCGGGCGCCCTGCCCGAGCGGACCGATTGCCGCTGGATCAACTGCTGCCACAAATCGACGCGCTGACCCTGCACTGCCCGCTCAATGAACACACCCGCCACTTCATTGGCGCCCGTGAGCTGGCCTCAATGAAACCCGGCGCCTTCGTGGTCAACACCGCACGCGGTGGTTTGATCGACGAACAGGCGCTGGCCGATGCCTTGCGCAACGGTCACCTCGGCGGCGCAGCAACTGACGTGCTGAGCGTCGAACCACCGAGCGCTGGCAACCCGCTTCTGGCCGCCGACATTCCACGACTGATCGTCACGCCGCATAACGCCTGGGGCAGTCGTGAGGCGCGGCAGCGGATCGTTGGCCAATTGACCGAAAATGCTCAGGGATTCTTCAGCGGTAAGGCACTGCGGGTCGTCAGTTGATAGACTGCTGCACTTTTTTTCAGGGAGCAGACTATGGATCCGCGCAGTGAAGTACTGCTTCGTCAGGCCGAGTTATTCCAGGGTTCGGTGTTGCTGGCCGGTTTGCCCGCCGATGATCTGTTGGGCCGCCTGCCCGATGCTCATGGCTGGTGCTGGCATGCCGGCGACCAGGCCGCGCTGGACGCCCGCTTCGCCGAGCGCAGCCATTTTGGCGTGGACGCCCCGGAGCGCGAATTCGATAACGCGGTGGTGTTTCTGCCCAAGTCCAAGGACCTGACCGACTACATCCTCAACGCCCTCGCCTCGCGCCTGGCCGGGCGTGAGTTGTACCTGGTGGGCGAAAAACGCAGTGGCATCGAAGGCGCGGCCAAGCAACTGAACCCGTTCGGTAAACCACGCAAGCTCGACAGCGCGCGGCATTGCCAGCTCTGGCAAGTCACCGTGACCAATGCACCGGAAGCCAAATCGCTGGAAAGCCTGGCTCAGACCTATGAGCTGCCACTGGCCGAAGGTCCACTTAAAGTCATCAGCCTGCCGGGCGTGTTCAGCCACGGTCGACTGGATCGCGGCAGCGCGTTGTTGCTGGAGCATCTGGACAAATTGCCGAGTGGGCATTTGCTGGATTTCGGTTGCGGCGCCGGAGTGTTGGGGGCAGCGGTGAAACGTCGTTATCCGCACAACCAGGTCACGCTGCTCGACGTGGATGCCTTCGCCGCCGCCAGCAGCCGCCTGACGTTGGCTGCCAACGGTCTGGAAGCCGACGTGATTACCGGTGATGGCATCGATGCTGCACCGATGGGTTTGAGTGCGATTCTGAGCAACCCGCCGTTCCATGTCGGCGTTCACACGGACTACTTCGCGACCGAGAACCTGCTGCGAAAAGCGGCCAAACATCTGAAAAACGGTGGTGAACTTCGCTTGGTCGCCAACAGTTTTCTTAAGTATCAACCGCTGATCGAAGAGCACCTCGGCGTGTGCGCGATCAAAGCTGAAGGACAAGGTTTCAGAATCTATCGGGCCAAACGCGGCTGATAAATAAGTACTTGCCTAACGGATTTTGCCTAGGCAGAATCCGCTCCGTCCTAGGGGAGTAGTCTCCCACGAGCGCCATGCTCGTCCGGCATACGTCAACATACTTGGTCCTCAGACCATGGCGTATGCGACCCACGCGTCCGCATCAGACGGATCGCAGGGTTTGACAAGACCTATGACACGAACACCTTACCCGGGGCGGGAAGGCTGTACGTGTCATAGCCGTGTCGACCCGCCCCTTAGGAAAACCCTGATGCTGGATTCTTTACTCGTTCCCACCGCAATCGTTGCCTTGGCCGAAATCGGCGACAAGACTCAATTGCTCGCACTCATTCTTGCCGCACGCTTTCGCAAACCCTGGCCGATCATCGCCGGCATCATCGCCGCTACCCTGGCCAACCATGCGGCGGCCGGTGCGGTAGGCGCCTGGGTCGGCAGTTTCTTCTCGGATGCGATGCTGCACTGGATCCTCGCCGCAAGTTTCACCGCGACCGCGCTGTGGACCCTGGTGCCGGACAAGATGGATGACGACGAAGCCAGCACGGCCCGTAAGTTTGGACCGTTCCTGACCACGCTGATCGCATTCTTCCTCGCCGAAATCGGCGACAAGACCCAGATCGCAACCATCATGCTCGCTGCGCAATACCCGGAACTGTGGCTGGTGATCATCGGCACCACCGCCGGCATGTTGATTGCCAACGTGCCGGTGGTGCTGGCGGGTAACTTTGCGGCGGATAAATTGCCATTGACGTTGATCCGTCGTTTGGCGGCGGCGGCGTTCTTCATCCTGGCGGTGGTTGCGGTGTACAAGGCGATGCAGAGCAGCGGTTGGGTTTGATGCGGTAGGTCAGGAGACCGAGTTATCGTTCATCGCGAGCAGGCTCGCTCCCACAGGGGTCAGTGTCGATCACAAAACCAATGTGGGAGCGAGCCTGCTCGCGATGGCGCCCTCAAAGGCGCCGCATGACGGTCAGTTCTTTTTGGCCTGCTCGTACAACGGCATCACCTTCGGAATCGCCGCCTGTAAGGAAGCAATACGACTGGACGACGCCGGGTGAGTACTCATGAACTCAGGCGGCGAACCTTCCGAGGCCTTGCTCATCTTGTTCCAGAGGGTGATCGCGGCATTCGGGTTATAGCCGGCACGCGCGGCCAGTTCCAGGCCAATCAGGTCCGCCTCGTTTTCATTGGCGCGGCTGTTGGGCAGCGTCATGCCGTAGTTCGCCACGGTATCCGCCAGCGCCAGGCTGTCCTGGCTCAGACCCAACAAGGCACCAGCGCCCTGCTTGGCCATTTCAATGCCGTAGGCCTTGGACATCGCTTCACGACCGTGCTCGCGCAGCGCGTGGGCGATTTCATGGCCCATGACGGCGGCGATTTCATCGTCAGTCAATTGCAGGCTGTCGATCAGCCCGGTGTAGAAAATGATCTTGCCACCCGGCCCGCAGTTGGCGTTGAGCTCGTCGCTCTTGATCAAGTTGACTTCCCACTTCCACTGGGCCGAATCCGGACGAAAAACCGGTGCCTGGGCAATCAGCCGATCGGCAATGGCCTGGACGCGCCTGGCTTCATTACTGGTCTTGTCCAGTACGCCTTGGGTGCTCGCCTCCCCAACGGTCTTTTGATAAGACTGGGCGTACATCTGGTTGACCTCATCAGTCGACAGCATGCTGAACATGTACTGTTTGCGCTCAACGCCCACGGCACCACCGTTGGTGGTATTAACCGACTGGCAACCGGCGAGCAACAAACCTGCGCTCAGCGCACACAAAACCAATGTCTTGTTCATCAAAAAACTCCCTGAAAACATGCCGCGTATCCTAGGTGGGGAATTGTATCGACGCCAGATACAAAAGCCATCCAGAGGTCCTTTTCAGACAAAGCTCTCGTCACGGCAGGAAAAAATTCACACAACGACGTCCACCACGGCCGGTAAAGGCTCGCGATGATTCAATTACGACATCAACCACTCCAAAACAGTCAATTCGCCCCACCCTGCTCACGGCCTTCGAGCCCCCTGCCGATACACCACCGCAGTCGTCCTCTTGCGTGCGGAGCACCCATGAAATTCAAGTCGATCCAGTTTTCCGTGGCAGCCCTCGCCGGCGCCATCGTTCTTAGCGTCGTGGCCGCGCTGGTGCTTTACGCGCTGTTTTCCGGCGCAAGGACTCAAGACATGGTCCAGGAACGGACCCAGGCGCAATTCGAGCAAGTCATCGAGCAGCGCCTGACGTCGCTTGCGCAAACCCAGGTCAGCCAGATCCAGCGCGAGCTCGAAGCGCCTCTGCTGATTGCCGGCGCACTGGTGCGGGTCAATACGCTGATCGGCACACCGGGCGCCGATGGCCAGCCGCAGCTGAACCTCAGCCGGGAGCAGTTGATCAACCTGATCAAGGAAAACGTCGCCAAGAACCCGAAAATTCTCGGCACGTACATCGGCTGGGAGAAAAACGCCCTCGACCACAACGATGCAGCGTACGTCGACACCAAAGTGGTCGGCATCGACGCCAGCAACGGGCGTTTCCTGCCGTGGTGGTTCCGTAACGAAGATGGCAGCCTGGGTCTGGACAAACTGGTGGATGTCGACGACCAGAAAACCCTGTCCACCGGCGTGCGCGCCAGCGAGTATTACCTGTGCTCGAAAGAAACCAGGAAATCCTGCGTAATCGATCCGGCGCCCTACAAGGTCGGCGACAAGATCGTCATGCTCGCGTCCTTTATTGAACCGATCATGCTCAACGGCACCTTCCAGGGCATCGTCGGCGCCGACCTCTCGGTGAACTTCATCCAGGAAATGCTGCTGGGCGCGAATCAGAAACTCTACAGCGGCTCCGGTGTGATGGCGCTGATCGGCGGTAATGGCCGGATCGTCGCCTACACCAAGGATCCGAGCAAATTCGGTGAGAAAGTCAGCGACATCCTCGACAGCCAGCAGATCGCCAACATGGCCAATCTCAAGCGCGGCGAAGTGACCTACACCGTTGACAAGGCCCAGGGCCGGATCGAGTTGTACTTGCCGTTCGGCATCGGACAGACCGACGCTCGTTGGACCCTGATGCTGCAACTGCCGCTGAATGCGGTGATGGCGGACCTGCAAAAACTTCAAGGCGACCTGAACACCCAGCGCAAGTCCGACACCTTCGGCATGGCCATGGTCGGTCTATTGATCGCGGGTATTGGCTTGCTGGTGATCTGGCTGGTGGGCCACGGCATTGCCCGGCCACTCAAGCAAATGGTCGCCATGCTCGATGACATTGCCAAAGGTGAAGGCGACCTGACACGCCGCCTGACTAGCGATCGCGCTGACGAATTGGGTTCGATCGCCAAAGGCTTCAACACCTTCCTGGCCAAGTTGCAGGCAATGATCACTCAGGTGGTGACCTCGGTGCAGAGCGTCAGCGATTCATCGGAACACACAGCCGACATTGCCATCCGCACCAACATCGGCGTGCAGAAGCAAATGGCCGAGATCGATCAAGTCGCCACGGCGGTGCACGAAATGACCGCCACGGCCCAGGATGTGGCGCGCAACGCAACCCAGGCGGCGCAAGCCGCCAGCCATGCCGATCAGGCCGCAGCGCAACCCAGGCGGCGCAAGCCGCCAGCCATGCCGATCAGGCCGCAGCGCAGGGCATGCAGATCGTCCGGGACACGTCGAACTCGATTGGCGTGCTGGCGATTGAAATCGGCAAGGCTGTCGGTGTGGTGCAGACCCTGGCCAAGGACAGCGAGAACATCAACGCGATCCTCACCGCTATTCGCGGGATCGCCGAGCAGACCAACCTGCTGGCCTTGAACGCGGCCATCGAAGCGGCCCGGGCTGGCGAACAGGGCCGTGGTTTTGCGGTAGTGGCAGACGAGGTGCGCAACCTGGCGCAGAAGACTCAAAAGGCCACTGAAGAAATTCAGACCATGATCCAGCAACTGCAACAAGGCACACGTGACGTTGTGCGGGTGATGGAAGACAGCCAGAACCGCACCGACGAAAGCGTGCAGCATGCGGCGAAAGCGGCCGAAGCGCTGGAGACCATTACGCAGGCGGTATCGGTGATCAACGACATGAACACGCAGATCGCCAGTGCGGCCGAAGAGCAGAGCGCCGTGGCGGATGACATCAACCGCAACGTGATCAACATCGGGCAAGTGGCCAATGAAGTGGCCGGCGGGGCGGATGAATCGAGTGCGGCGAGTGCAGGCCTGACCAAATTGGCGGAGCAGCAGCGGCGGTTGATCAATCAGTTCAAGGTCTAAAGATTGCCGGAAGGTCCTGCGGACCTTATCGCGAGCAAGCTCGCTCCCACATTGGATCTGTGGCGTTCACAAAATCCCTGTGGGAGCGAGCTTGCTCGCGATGGCGGCAGTACAGGCGCCCACTTAACCCGGGGTCAGACACTCCGGTGCATTCAACTTCGGATCATTCACCAAATTGGCCAACACCCGCTCACGCAATGCCGCGGGTTCACTGGCAAGCACCCCCTGCAACACATGCAACGGCGTCTGCGGATCGAGCCACGCCGCCTGCCCGGCCTCATCAAGAATCAACGGTCGACGCTGACTGGCCGCCGGCTGGGTGATCACCGCTGTACTCAACCACACCTGCTCCTGCACCGGATAAGCCTCCCAAATCGCCGCAAAAAACAGCGCCGAGCCCTCCCCCGGCGTCAGCCAATACGGGCGCTTGCGTGTGGTGCCGCGCCATTCGTAAAAACCATTGGCCGGCAGCAGGCAACGGCGTTCGCGCAAGGCCTGGCGGAACATCGGTTGCTCGGCTACGGTTTCGGCCCGGGCATGGGCCGGCGTACGGGACAGATCGGTCAGCCACGGCGGCGTCAACCCCCAGCGTGCTCGTGCCAACTCACGCTGACCATCGACGCCTGCCCGCAGCATTAACACCGAATCGTTTGGGGAAATATTCCACTGGGCCTGCTGATCGGCGGGAAAGCCAGGCAGGGCCGCGAAGGCGGGGTTCCAGCGAAACAGGGCATAACGTCCACACATGGGGCAGCACGACTCTTGATAAAACGAACGCCAGCCTAACAGACCAGCGTGCCTGGGAAGCTCTCCGGTTCATCGCCGGGCAGCGGCAGCGCGGCATTGTACGCGGTGATCAACTCCCGGGCGTATTGCGCCTGGTCATTATCCACCGACAATCCCAAAAGGCCGAAGATTGGCAATTCGCCGGTGCCACCGAGTAAATCGCGCCCCACCAGATGCGCCTCGATGCCTTCGCTGGCCAACATGCGTTGCAGCAACTCACCTTCCATCAGGTTTTCCGGCTCGTAGATTCGCTGCATCGGGGTGCCCCTCTCATTCGTTTTCACTAAAAACTTCGAGATGCCATTCCTCGCCATGAACCTGTAAAACAAAGGTGATCGGCCGGCAGCACACCTGGCAGTCTTCAATATAGGTCTGATCCCCCGCGGACAGATCCACGGTCGTCTCAACCTCCTCACCACAATACGGACATTCATACTGCGCAGTTTCCAGCATCGCGGTCTCCCAGGTGACTTGTGCGTATAATCGCCGGTCTATTTGCAGGGCTATTTTTGTCTGGCTACTTTTTCAGACCGTGCCCCGCGGGTTTTCGATCAAAACCTTTACTTACCCTAGCCGTTTCTAACAAGAGAGCATGATGGGCGAATTCGATGCCATCCGACCTTACGACGACAGCGAAGTCCCAGCGGTGCTGGAAAGGCTGCTCGGCGACAAGGCGTTTCTAGATATCCTCACCCACTTCCGCTTCCCGCGTTTTGCCGGTGCATTCGGCTGGATGCTCAAACCTCTTATAGCTCATCGGCTGCGCCGCGAGTTCGCTGATGTCACATCAGTGGCCACGTTGCAGGACAAAGTCGAGATGTATGTCGACCACACCATCGAGCGGGCCACGGACGGTGTGACGTACACCGGCGTCGAGCAGTTCAAGTCTGGCAGCGCCTATCTGTTCATCGCCAACCACCGCGACATCGTGATGGACCCGGCCTTCGTCAACTACGCCGTGTACCACGCCGGCCTGCCGACACCGCGCATCGCGATCGGCGACAACCTGCTGCAAAAACCCTTCGTCAGCGACCTGATGCGCTTGAACAAGAGTTTCATCGTGCACCGTTCGATCAGCGGTCGCCGCGAGAAAATGGCGGCGTATCAGCTGCTGTCGGCTTACATCAACCACTCGATCCGCCACGATTGCGCATCGATCTGGATCGCCCAGGCCGAAGGCCGGGCCAAGGACGGCGACGACCGCACCGAGTCGGCCATCCTCAAAATGTTCCACATGAGCCGCAAGGACGAGCCGTTCGGCGAAGTCATCCGCTCGCTGAACGTCACCCCGGTGTCGATCAGCTACGAATACGACCCGTGCGACCAGGCCAAGGCCCGCGAACTGTTCATCCGCGCAACCACCGGCAGCTACACCAAAGTGCCGGGTGAGGATGACGCGAGCATTGCCAAGGGCATCACCGGTTACAAGGGCCGCGTTCACGTGAACTTCGCCTCGCCGATCACCGAGTTGTTCGAAGATACCAAGCTGTTGGCGATCGAGATGGACCGGCAGATCCTCGGCGGTTACCGCCTGTTCCCGGTGCACTACCTGGCCTACGCGCAATGGAAGGATGCCGACCCGCAATTGCAGGTTCCAAAAGCCGCCGAGGTGTTCCCGGCCGACGAACTGGCCAAGGCCCAGGAGCAATGGCAGCAACGTCTGGAGGCTTGCCCCGAGGAACATCGTCCATTCCTGGTGCTGCAATATGCGATGCCGGTACGCAATCAGTACCGCGTGAAAGCGGGATTGCCGCTGTAAAGTTTTTGGCCTGAATACGACAACGGCGCCTTCGGGCGCCGTTTTTCATTCCAGATCTTTTGATCTTAAAAACTCAGACCCGCGTACTGATCCACGACACCAGCAACGCCACACCCAGGCAAGCAAAGCCGAATCGATAGAAAAACCGATTCATGCGCAAGGTCGCACCGTCCAGCATCAATGTGGGCTCATCGATGCGACGGCTCTGGATTTGCGCGTCCAGACTGGCCAGCGCACGCTGTTCGCGGCGACGGGTGGCGTGCAGCAACCAACTCCCCGGGAACGCAAGCAGCAATGCCAGCAGGTTGATCAATTTGGCAGGGTGGGCGGTAAACAGCGTCATCAAATGCAGCGACATCGCGGACCTCAAGCAAAACAGGTGTGGCAGACGCCGGACCGACGACCGCGGCGCGGATTCTACCGAAAGCCTTCCCTCTTGCCCTGCGCTTTACGACAAATAACGAACCATTTGGCAGATTGCTGCCCTGCGTCACGGCTTCGTCATCTGAATACGTCAGTCTGACGCCCCTCGAAATCGACAAGGAGCCCGTCATGCTGCACGCCGAAAATCAGGATCGCCTCTACCTCATCGCCCAAAGCGACGAACAACAAAACCTCGTCGGAAGCCTTGCCTTCAACGTTCAGGATCGGCACTGGCTGGTCTATTGCGCGCTGAGTGGGCATCCACATGCGGATTTACCGGAGACGGATTTGCTGACAGGCGTGAGCGTACTGGATTTCTATTCGCAAGCCGCCTGAGCAACGCAGCCCCCCCTGTGTAGGAGCGAGCTTGCTCGCGATGGTGTGTCAGTCGACATCAATGTAGCTGACACACCATCGCGAGCAAGCTCGCTCCTACAGGGGATCGGGTGATTCGAAAAATCGGCAGGCATAAAAAAGCCCGGGGCCATTGCTGGCACCGGGCTTTTTTGAATCCAGCGATTTATTCGCCGAGCATCTGACCCACAGTCGGGTCCTTGAACAGACGCGTCAATGCATCGCTCAACACATCGCTGACCAGCTTGGTGTTGGTTTCCTGATTCGGCGCCATACCAAAACGCTGATCCAGGGACGAACCATAACGACCGCTGTAACGATGATTGGCATTCTGCACATCGGAGCGGAACGTCGCGCCAATGGTCGCCTCAGTCACATACATGCCTTCTTTAGGCGACTGATACTTCAGCTCGGCCAGGGTCACGGTCAACTGCGGTACATTCATGCCATTGGGGACCGGGGTAAAACCCAGCAAACGCACGGCCGCTTCGGCCTGAGCCTGCAACTTCGGCAGAATCTGCGCGCCCTGCACCGTAATCGCACTGGTCTCCGGATACAGACCACCACGCGTTCCCAGGGTTGGCGACGGACGACCATCCACTACGCGCACCACGACTTGCTGACCATGGCCCACTGGCGCGAGCTGAGTGGTCAGCTTCGGTTCCGGACTCAGTTGTTGCGGGCTGTTGGCGCAGCCGACCAGGGTCAAGCTGGTCACAGTGATCAAACCGAACAACAGGCGTTGCAACATGCGCTTCTCTCCAGAATCAGGCAAAAACAGGCTGGCAGTATAACGGTGGGCCATCGTTGCGAACCAGTGTTCGGTCTCGCAAATAGGTTTCTAGCAGTGATTACTGAAATATCTGACAAACCCTTCAGACCGCGGATCCTGTCACACCTCTGTCACCGAACTCACACAAACACGTCACGGCTCACGGGCAACCTATAGAACAGTTCCCCTACACGGTACTTTGCCATGCGCCACCTCATCTCACTGTTCGCGCCACGCCCGCTGCATCGCAGCTTTGCCCTGCTCGACCGCAATGGTCTGTGCCAGGCATTCAAGCAGTGCAGCCTCCAGCCAATGGGCGATGGCTGGGTCGAAATCGAAGAAATCAGCCTCAACTGGCTGCACCATCCCCTGCCCCCAAGTGCCCGTGTCAGCCAGCGCCAGCCGCGTGCGCGGGTGCAACCTCTGTTGACCACCTGACCAGACGTCTAATAAAAGTCATTAAACACGTCCATTTCCCTGCGTTTCTTAGATACAATCTCCCCCCGATTATAAGGACGTCTCCTGATCGGGCCTCGCAGCATCGTCAATGCCTTGGTATTGACACCCCGCACCGCCCACAGAGAGCCGCCCACACAGATCGAGTGAAGCTGGCGCGCTTGCTGTTCCTTGAGCAAAACCCCCACTTTTCGCGAATCTGCAGAGCTGTCATTACGCTCGGTCACTGAGCTGTTTGCCCGTTTTGCCTGTCATGCATTCCATGACGGCAATCCATCCGGGCCCGGTGCCAGGCTGGACAGCCCTTTTTTGAGGTTCACGTCTTCAAAAGAGCGTGAAAAAAACGGGTTTTCACAACTTCACAAGAGTGTGGCGAGCAAATGAATAGTTTTGCGTCTGAACATGCACCATTAGCGTCTGAAACAGCCCAACGACACAGGACCGAGTATTCATCGAACACCGGAGCCTGAAGCCTGTCCGCTACGGATTTGGTTGCACAAACGGATGTCTCGACCATAAGTCGAATTGCCAGACGCGTGTTGAAATGAGTTCATAGGGCTCATTAACCCGGCCGGTAGCATCCGTCGAAGTTGCGAAAAATTGCGAAGATTCGGACATGGCGATACTGCCATGGGTACCTGGGGCCTCACTGACACGCCCCGTCACTCCTGGCAGCCATGCCGACAATTTGGTGCTGCAGATTTTGGAGACGCGTTAAATGGCGCATAACGAAGCAGTCGACGTAGTACTGGTTGGGGCCGGCATCATGAGTGCCACCCTCGCTGTACTGCTCAAAGAGCTCGACCCCGCGATCAAGCTGGAAGTCGTCGAGTTGATGGATTCCGGTGCCGCGGAAAGCTCGAACCCGTGGAACAACGCCGGTACCGGTCACGCCGGGCTGTGTGAGCTCAACTACACACCGCAGGCCGCCGACGGCACCGTCGACATCAAGAAAGCCGTGCACATCAACACCCAATTTGAGGTGTCGAAGCAGTTCTGGTCGTACCTGACCAAAAAAGGCACCTTCGGCTCGTGCAAGACGTTCATCAGTCCGGTGCCGCACCTGAGCTTCGTGCAGAGCGACAGTGGCGTGTCCTTTCTCAAGGAACGCTTCAAGACGCTGAGCAAGCACCACGCCTTCTCGGACATGGAATACACCGAAGACAAGGCCACCATGGCCGAGTGGATGCCGCTGATGATGCCAGGCCGTCCAGCCGACGAAGTCGTCGCGGCGACCCGCGTGATGAACGGCACCGACGTCAACTTTGGCGCCCTGACCAATCAACTGCTCAAGCACCTGACCAGCGCACCTGATGCCCAGGTCAAGTACTGCAAGCGTGTGACTGGCCTGAAGCGTAACAACGGCGGCTGGACCGTCAGCATCAAGGACGTCAACAGCGGCAACACCCGTGAAGTCGACGCCAAGTTCGTTTTCCTCGGCGCTGGCGGCGCGGCTTTGCCGCTGTTGCAGGCGTCGGGCATCGAAGAAAGCAAAGGCTTCGGCGGTTTCCCGATCAGCGGCCAATGGCTGCGTTGCGATAACCCGGAAGTGGTCAAGCACCACCAGGCCAAGGTCTACAGCCAGGCGGCCGTGGGCTCGCCACCGATGTCGGTGCCGCACCTGGACACCCGTGTGGTCGATGGCAAGAAGTCCCTGCTGTTCGGACCTTATGCCGGTTTCACCACCAAGTTCCTCAAGCACGGCTCTTTCATGGACCTGCCGATGTCGGTTCGCGCCGGCAACATCGGCCCGATGCTGGCCGTGGCGAAAAACAACATGGACCTGACCAAGTACCTGGTCAGCGAAGTGATGCAGTCGATGGAGCAACGCCTGGATTCGCTGCGCCGCTTCTACCCAGAAGCGAAAGCCGAAGACTGGCGCCTGGAAGTGGCTGGCCAACGGGTGCAGATCATCAAGAAAGACCCGAAAAAAGGCGGTGTTCTGCAGTTCGGTACCGAACTGGTCGCGGCCAAGGACGGCTCCCTCGCCGCCCTGCTGGGTGCTTCGCCAGGCGCTTCGGTCACCGTTTCGATCATGCTGGAACTGATCGAAAAATGCTTCCCGAGCAAGGCATCCGGCGAGTGGGCTGCCAAACTGGCGGAAATCTTCCCGGCTCGGGAAAAGGTTCTGGAAACCGACGCGGCGCTGTATCGCAAGATCAATGCGCACAACAACATCGCATTGGAGCTGGTTGAAGCCAGCAACGAGACCGAAAGCTACGCTTGATTCGGTCGCAAAAAAAACGCCCCGTTCTCATTGAGTGCGGGGCGTTTTTTTTGTGCCTTCTGCAGGAGCCAGGCTTGCCGGTGAAAGCGATCTCACGGATGCCTTCGCCAGCAAGCCTGGCTCCTACAGGCAAGGATTAACCGCGAGCCTTGGCGATCAGCTCAATGTACTCGGCCGCGTTACGCTGATCCTTGATCACCGCGACGAAATCATTGCCGTGCTCATCCTTGCCGTTCAGGTCAAAACCGGCTTCCACGAAGAACGTCAGAAAACGCTCGAAATCATCGATACGCAGACCGCGATAGGCCTTGATCAATTTGTGCAGCGACGGTGAAGTGGCATCGACCGGTTCAAAATCGAGGAACAGTTTGATCTGCTCATCGCCGATCTCGTCACCAATCACTTGCTTCTTATCTTTACGCATTGCCGACTCCAGCTCGCAGACATTTCACGGGGCGGGCAGTTTACCCCTCCCTTGCCGCCGGGCTCAACGCGAACGAACGCTGCCTGTGTGCAGATCGGCCCAGACATGCCCGTTGGCGTAGCTGAGGAACTGGCAATACACCGTGTCGTTGCGCAGCAGGTCGATGACCACCCGGTATTGGGCCAGCGGGTAATAAAGCGTCAGGGTTTTGCTCTTGTCGTCGTAGATCGGCTTTTTCAGGCTTTTGCTTTCGCCATCGAAGTTGACCAGTACCTGGCTGATGGTTGCACCCTTGTTCAAGGATTTTCCCTTGAGACGGATAAGCACCGGAGACGTAACCGGAATCGGCTGTTGGGTGGACTGGCGCTGACTGCCCACCACCACCGAATAGTCAGTGACCTGCAACAGTTGTTGTTGCTCGGGTTCGGCGTCACGCAGGGTCAGGTCGTCCGGAGGCAGGAACTGTGCGTGCATAGGCGCTGGAGCGGCGGCCAAGGGTAGGCTGAGCGCCAGCAACAGGGCGGCGCAGCTGCGGATCAAAAGGCTCATGACAGGCTCCCAGGGCGAAGCCGAGCACTCTAGCATGAGGATCAACCGCGCGAATTAGCGATATGGGTCAATACTTCGCAGTGCGCGGCTGGCCATACTGGAAGAGCTTTCAGCCATCGTTCAACGGCGCGCCGTCTATCGTGGAGTGCTCATGTCGTTCTCCGTTCCCCCGTTGTTCGCCGCCTGGCGTCAGACCTGGCGTGCCGGCTACACCCTCAGACGCTTACGCGGCGACATTAGTGCCGGGGTGACGGTAGGGATTATCGCCATCCCGCTGGCCATGGCCCTGGCGATTGCCGTAGGTGTACCGCCCCAGCAAGGGTTGTATACGGTACTGATCGCCGCGCCCCTGATCGCCCTGACAGGTGGTTCGCGTTTCAATGTCAGTGGGCCGACCGCCGCGTTCGTGGTCATTCTGCTGCCCATCACCCAACAATATGGCCTGGGCGGCCTGCTGCTCTGCACCATGCTTGCCGGCGTCATCCTCATTGCCCTGGGGCTCATTCGAGCCGGGCGGTTGATTCAGTACATTCCGTATCCGGTCACCCTGGGCTTTACCGCCGGGATCGGCATTGTCATTGCCACCCTGCAATTGAAGGACTTGTTGGGCCTGAGCACCGCCGGCCAGGCAGAACACTACATCGAACAGCTGGGTGTACTGATTCTGGCGTTGCCCAGCGCTCGGCTGGGGGACGGGATTATCGGCATCGTATGCCTGGCTATTCTGATTGTCTGGCCACGGTGGGTGCCGAGGATTCCGGGGCATCTGGTGGCGCTGACCATCGGCGCGCTCCTGGGGTTGGCGCTGGAGCACGGTGGGCTAGCGGTGGCGACATTGGGTGAGCGTTTCAGCTATATGGTCGAGGGCGTCAGCCATCCCGGCATTCCGCCGTTCCTGCCAAGCTTCGATTGGCCATGGAATCTACCCGGTCCCGGCGGCCAGCCGCTGCACCTGTCTTACGACTTGATCCGTCAATTAATGGCGCCGGCGTTCGCCATTGCCATGCTCGGCGCCATTGAATCCTTGTTGTGTGCGGTGGTGGCGGATGGCATGACCGGCAGTAAACACGACCCCAACGCAGAACTGCTGGGCCAGGGCCTGGGCAACCTGATCGCACCGTTGTTCGGCGGTATTACCGCTACGGCGGCAATTGCTCGTAGTGCCACCAACGTGCGCAGCGGAGCATTTTCGCCTTTGGCGGCCATTATTCACAGCGCGGTGGTGCTGATGGCGATACTCGTCCTCGCACCGCTTTTCAGCTACCTGCCGATGGCTGCATTGGCCGCATTGCTAATCATGGTGGCATGGAACATGAGCGAAGCCCGGCACGTGCTGCATACCTTGCGCATCGCGCCCCGCAGCGATGTGCTGGTTTTGCGACCTGCCTGAGCCTGACGGTGTTGTTCGACATGGTGATGGCCGTCGCCGTCGGCCTGCTGCTGGCCGCCGGGTTATTTATCAAGCGCATGAGTGATCTTACGGACACCGCCGAACTGCCGCGCGCCTACCATCAAGCCTTGCAGGACATGCCGGCGCATGTTCGTTGCTATGCGATACGCGGGCCGCTGTTTTTCGGCGCGGCCGAAAAAGCCTTGGGGGTGCTACGCAAGTTCAGCCCAGAGGTCAAAGTGGTGATCGTCGAGATGAGCGCCGTGCCCATGCTGGACATGACGGCGCTGGCGGCCTTCGACAATATCCTGAGGGATTACCGCAAGGACGGCATTGGCCTGATTCTGGTGGCGACCGCCCCACGGGTGCGCCTGAAGCTCAGACGCGCGGGCATCCATCGGGAGCAGCGTCAGTTGGCCTACGTGAACAACCTGGAACAGGCTCGTCGCAAAAGCGAACGTTGGCTGGCCGGGGAAAATTGAGCGCGCTTCAGGTGAACTGCGCGCGCATCCACCTCTGATATTCAGCCACACCCGGCTCGCCTTCGCGCGGCGCCCAGTGAGCAAGCTCACCTTCACCGACTGGGCGATAAGGGCCGGCCTTGCACTCGAACATCAGGCTGTCCGCTTCCAGTACCACCAGGCTATGGAACACACCGGCTGGCAGGTCCACGCCGAGACAGGCGCCACCGGCCTGCAGGATGTGTTTGCTCAGTACCCCGCCAGACTCATCGAAGATCAACACACCCAGCCGCCCTTTGAGGACCAACAAGGTTTCAGCCTTGTTTTCCCCCATGTGCCGGTGAGGCGGGACATAGGTGTTGGGCTGCAAGCCAACCACCATGCGATGGCAGGCGTCGTCCATCTGATGAAAGTTGTGATGCTGACGCCCGCGAGGATTGGCTGCCGCTTTCTCGGCCAATTCATCGAACAGGGTTTGATCAAGAAAGCTCGGCGCGGCCATGTTCTTACATGCCTTTAACGGCAAAAATTCCGTTGGCGTTACGCCAGTAGCCTTTGTAGTCCATGCCGTAACCGAAGATATAACGGTCGATGCACGGCAGGCCGACGAAATCGGCTTTCAGGTCCGGGCGAGCCTTGCGGTCGTGGTCCTTGTCGATCAGCACGGCGGTGTGCACTTTGCGCGCGCCGGCGTGTTTGCAGAAGTCGATGATCGCGCCCAGGGTGTGACCTTCGTCGAGGATGTCGTCGATGATCAGCACGTCACGGTCGATGAACGAAACTTCAGGCTTGGCTTTCCAGAACAGATCGCCGCCGCTGGTTTCGTTGCGATAACGGGTGGCGTGCAGGTAGGACGCTTCCAGCGGGAAGTGCAGATGGGTGAGCAGCTTGCCGGCAAAAATCAGGCCGCCGTTCATCACACAGAACACCACCGGATTGCTGTCAGCGAGTTGTTCGTTGATGTGTGCACCGACGCGGGCGATGGCCGCCTCGACTTCAGCTTCGCTGTACAGGCGGTCAGCTTCTCGCATGATTTGACGGATATGCTCGAGATCAGCGGACATGGCGCTCTCCAGGGGGGTGAGGGGCGGGACGGTTTCGGAAAAGCGGGCAAAGGTACGCATCTCGCACCGCCAGATCAAGCGTTTGTGGACTAACGTACTTGATGTCTATAGGACAACACCCTCGGATAGATTAACCTAGGCCGGTTTTTTTGCCCGCCGCCGGAGCCTTCCCCATGCCCATCCTCGAGATCCGCCATCCGCTGATCCGTCATAAACTTGGCCTGATGCGCCGCGCAGACATCAGTACCAAGAATTTCCGTGAACTCGCTCAGGAAGTCGGCGCCCTGCTGACCTATGAAGCCACCAAAGACCTGCCGCTGGAAACCTACGATATCCAAGGCTGGTGCGGCACCGTGTCGGTCGAGAAAATCGCCGGCAAGAAAATCACCGTGGTACCGATCCTGCGCGCCGGTATCGGCATGCTGGAAGGCGTGCTGAGCCTGATCCCCGGCGCCAAGGTCAGCGCCGTCGGCGTGGCCCGTAACGAACAAACGCTGCAGGCCCACACGTATCTGGAAAAACTGGTCCCGGAAATCAACGAACGCCTGGCGATGATCATAGACCCGATGCTCGCCACCGGCAGTTCCATGGTCGCCACCATTGACCTGCTGAAAAAGGCCGGTTGCCGCGACATCCGCGCGATGGTGCTGGTGGCCGCGCCGGAAGGCATCGCCGCTGTAGAAAAGGCGCACCCGGACGTGACCATCTACACCGCCTCCATTGACGAAAAACTGAACGAACACGGTTACATCATCCCAGGCTTGGGCGATGCCGGTGACAAGATCTTCGGCACCAAGCAGAAGGACGCGTGACCATGCAGCAAGAGTTCAACGATCCGCTCTGGCGCACGGTGCTGTCTGGCGCGCAGATGCTGTTCGTGGCCTTCGGCGCCCTGGTGTTGATGCCGCTGATTACCGGCCTCGACCCGAACGTAGCGCTGTTCACCGCCGGTCTGGGGACGATTCTGTTCCAGATCGTCACCGGGCGCCAGGTGCCGGTGTTCCTGGCGTCGAGCTTCGCCTTCATCACCCCGATCATTCTCGCCAAGGGCCAGTTCGGCCTCGCGGCGACCATGGGCGGTGTGATGGCGGCCGGTTTCGTCTACACCTTCCTCGGCCTGGCGGTGAAGATCAAAGGCACCGGTTTCATCGACCGTTTGCTGCCACCGGTGGTGATTGGCCCGGTGATCATCTCCATCGGCCTGGCCATGGCACCCATCGCCGCGAACATGGCGATGGGCAAGGCGGGCGACGGCACTGAGCTGATCCATTACCAAACGGCGATGCTGATCTCGATGCCCGCACTGCTGACGACGCTGATCGTCGCCGTGTTCGGCAAAGGCATTTTCCGCCTGGTGCCGATCATTTCCGGGGTGCTGGTCGGTTTTGCCATGGCGTTCTACTTCGGCGTGGTCGATACCGCGAAAATCGCGGCTGCACCATGGTTCGCGATTCCGCACTTCACCGCACCGGAGTTCAACTGGCAGGCGATTCTGTTCATCGTTCCGGTGGCGCTGGCTCCGGCCATCGAGCACATCGGCGGCGTGATTGCCGTAGGTAGCGTGACCGGCCGCGATTACCT
This sequence comes from Pseudomonas sp. ASL7, assembly GCF_056680375.1. Taxonomy (NCBI): domain Bacteria; kingdom Pseudomonadati; phylum Pseudomonadota; class Gammaproteobacteria; order Pseudomonadales; family Pseudomonadaceae; genus Pseudomonas; species Pseudomonas sp. ASL7. The sequence continues at coordinate 3,783,414 of NZ_CM155279.1, forward strand.
GAAAAAGCCGGGCTTGCACCGTACCCTGCTCGGCGATGGCATTGCCACCACGGCCGCCGGTTTGTTTGGCGGTCCGCCTAACACCACCTACGCCGAAGTCACGGGCGCGGTGATGCTGACCAAAAACTACAACCCGAAAATCATGACCTGGGCGGCGATTTTTGCCATCAGCCTGGCGTTTATCGGCAAGTTCGGCGCGCTGCTGCAAAGCATTCCGGTGCCGGTAATGGGCGGAATTCTGTGCCTGTTGTTCGGTTCGATCGCGGCCGTAGGCATGAACACGCTGATTCGCCACAAGATCGACCTGGCCGAGGCGCGCAATCTGGTGATTGTGTCGGTGACGCTGGTGTTCGGGATTGGCGGCATGCTGGTCGGCACCGGCACGGGTCCGGACGACTTTGGCCTCAAAGGTATCGCGCTGTGCGCGGTGGTGGCGATTGCGCTGAACCTGTTGCTGCCGGGCAATGACAGCTGGAAGCACAAGAAGGCGAATGAGCCGTTGTTGTAATGGCTTGAGATCTTTGTTGCCAGTTAGATAGCTATCGCGAGCAAGCTCGCTCCCACATTGGATTAGTGTCGTTCACAAATCACCTGTGGGAGCGAGCTTGCTCGCGATGCTTTTAAAGCGCCAGAGGCGCGCGCTCACACAACGTGTTCAACGCCTTAGCCCACTGCAGGTCATCGTTGAGGCAAGGCACCAGCACCAACTCCTCCCCTCCCGCCTCGCGGAACTGCTCCAGCCCGCGATCACCGATTTCTTCCAGCGTCTCGATGCAATCGGCGACGAACGCCGGGCACATCACCAGAATCTTTTTCACGCCGCTATTGGCCAGTTCTTCAAGACGCGCTTCAGTGTAGGGTTCGATCCATTTCGCCCGGCCCAGACGCGATTGAAACGACACTGACCATTTGCCGTCCGGCAAGCCCATGCGCTTGGCAAATTGCGCCGCGGTGCGCAAACACTGGCCGCGATAACAGGTCGCAACCACTTCCGGCGGCGCATCGGCGCAGCAATCGCCGCCGCCTTCGAAACTGTGACCCGGATTGAGCTTCTTCAGATGCCGCTCCGGCAAGCCATGAAAGCTCAGTAACAGGTGATCGAAACCCTGCTCCAGATAAGGTCTGGCGCTGGCCACCAATGCATCGAGGTATTCCGGCTGATCGTAAAACGGTTGAAGAATCGATAACTGCACATCGAGTTTCTTCTCCCGCACTACTCGCTTGGCCTCCTCGATTACCGTGGTCACCGTGCTGTCGGCAAACTGCGGATAGAGCGGCGCGAGGGTGATTCGCTTGTGGCCCTGCGCGATCAGCTGCAACAGTTTCGATTCAATGGACGGCTCACCATAACGCATCGCCAACTCAACAGGACCACGGACCCAGTGCGTGGTCATGGCCTGTTGCAGGCGACGGCTGAGCACCACTAACGGCGAGCCCTCTTCCCACCAGATTGACGCGTAGGCATGGGCTGACTGTTCCGGACGCTTGATCAGGATGAGCGAGACCAGTAAACGTCGCACCGGCCAAGGCAGGTCGATCACATACGGGTCCATCAAAAATTGATTGAGGTAACTGCGCACATCCGCCACCGAGGTGGAAGCAGGTGAGCCCAGGTTGACCAGAAGCAACGCGTGATCGGTCATGCAACGTCCTATTTCAGAGGCGGCTGGACAGGTCGTCCAGAGCCGCGCGCAAATCAGTGAACTGGAAAGTGAAACCCGCTGCCAGCAAACGAACCGGTGTGGCTCGCTGCCCTCCCAGCAACAGCAACGACAACTCGCCCAGGCCCACCTTCAACGCGAAGGCCGGCATGGGCATAAACGCCGGGCGGTGCAGCACACTGCCCAACGTCTTGGCGAACTCGCGATTGCGAACCGGTTTCGGCGCGCAGGCATTATAAGGACCGCGCGCATTAATCTGATGCAGGAGAAAATCAATCAGGGCGATTTGATCGTTGATATGGATCCACGGCATCCACTGCCGACCATTGCCGATAGGCCCGCCCAGCCCCAGTTTGAACGGCAGCAACAACCGCGACAAAAAGCCGCCCTCGGCGGACAACACCAACCCGGTGCGAATCAGGATGACGCGCATCCCCAAGGTTTCGGCACGCTGGGCAGTTTCCTCCCAGGCAATGCACAACTGACTGGCGAAATCTTCGTTGACCGGAGGCGAGTCCTCGGTCAGCTCTCGCTCCCCCCCGTCACCGTACCAACCGACTGCAGAACCGGAAATCAACACCGACGGTTTCTGCTCGCGGCTTTCGAGCCAGGCCAGCAGGGTTTCAGTCAGGGTGATCCGGCTGCTCCACAACGAAGCTTTGCGCCTGTGAGTCCAGGGTCGATCAGCAATGGGGGCGCCCGCCAGATTGATAATTGCATCGACCGGATCCTGACCGATGTCTTCGAGCCGGGCAACGCCACGCACCGGGGCGCCACAGATTTTCGCGACTTTTGCAGGCTTGCGACTCCAGACCGTCAGGTTATGCCCCTGACTCAACCAGAGCCGGCAGAGCTGACGTCCTATCAAACCAGTACCGCCGGTCAGCAATATGTGCATGACTTCTTCCTCGCGTGGCGTTTTACCCTGATCACTAGTCTATTTTTATAAGCAGGGATCTTTGGTATCGGGCAGGCTCTGTGATTAACAATAGGCCAACCTGTCAGAACGAGAACGCTAAAAGTTATACCAAAAAACAATATTGTACAGGTTTCAACCACGGCGTAGTCTGTACAGAAAGGTAAACGAGGCCCCTATGACTGTACCTATCGCGATCATCGGCACCGGCATCGCCGGGCTCTCAGCCGCCCAGGCCCTTACGGAAGCCGGGCATGTCGTTCAACTTTTCGATAAAAGCCGCGGCAGTGGCGGACGCATGTCAAGCAAACGCAGCGATGCGGGGGCGCTGGACATGGGCGCACAATATTTCACCGCACGCGATCGTCGTTTTGTCACTGAAGTCCAGCGCTGGCAAGCCAACGGCTGGGTCGCCGAGTGGACGCCACTGCTCTACACCTTCCACGGTGGCCAGCTCAACCTGTCCCCGGACGAGCAAACGCGCTGGGTCGGCACGCCGCGCATGAGCGCAATCACCCGTGGCCTGCTCGGCGACCTGGAAGTGCATTTCGCCTGCCGTATCACCGAGGTCTATCGTGGTGAAGAACACTGGCATCTGCAGGACGCCGAGGGCTTCACACATGGTCCGTTCAGTCATGTGGTCATCGCCACGCCGGCGCCTCAAGCGACCGCACTGCTGGCCTCTGCGCCGAAACTTGCCGGTGCCGCTGCCGGGGTAAAAATGGACCCGACCTGGGCGGTTGCACTGGCGTTCGAGGCACCACTGGATACCCCTATGGAAGGCTGCTTCGTGCAGGACAGCCCGCTGGACTGGCTGGCTCGCAACCGCAGCAAACCAGGGCGCGACAATACGATGGATACCTGGGTGTTGCACGCGACTAGCGCCTGGAGCCGACAACATATCGATCTATCCAAGGAAGCCGTGATCGAACAGTTGCATGGCGCATTCGCCGAACTGCTCCACAGCGCCATGCCCGCTCCATCCTTCAGCGTCGCCCATCGCTGGCTCTACGCCCGCCCAGCCAGCAGCCATGAATGGGGGGTGTTGGCAGATGCTGATCTGGGTCTGTATGTGTGTGGTGACTGGTGCTTGTCCGGCCGTGTCGAAGGCGCCTGGCTCAGCGGACAGGAAGCTGCCCGTCGCCTGCAAGCGCATCTGCAATAAACCGCATCTGGCGACATGGCTGGAAATAGATCGTGTGGGAGCGAGCCTGCTCGCGAAGCAGCCAGCGCGGTCCGGCAGTCCCACTGCGTAATCGTTCTGCCGCCCGGAGCCGGCTCGCTCCCACAGGGTGCTGTTACCCTCTGAAAAACCTATACAAACAATTTGACTTGTACACCTTTGAATCTATGATGAACTCATGTTGTACAGAAATGAAATTCTGTACAGGTTTGGATTCGAGGTGCTCCGATGCCCCACGCCAGCGTAAAACCGAAAATTGCCATCAGCGCCTGCCTGATGGGTGCCGAGGTACGTTTCAACGGCGGGCATAAGGAATCGCAGTTGTGCAGCCGCACGCTCGCGGAGTATTTCGATTTCGTTCCGGTGTGCCCGGAAGTCGCGATCGGTCTGGGTATCCCTCGACAACCGATCCGATTGGTCGGCGACGCTGAACATCCCGAAGCTGTCGGCACTGCTCAGCCCGAACTGAATGTCACCCGGCCGCTAGCCGACTATGGTCAGAAAATGGCCGCCGAGCTGGGTGACATCTGCGGCTACATCTTCATGCAGAAATCTCCGTCGTGCGGCCTGGACCGGGTCAAGGTCTATCAGGCCAACGGTGCGCCGGTCGATGGCGGTGGCCGTGGCATCTACGCCCAGGCTTTCTGCGCGCAGCACCCGAATTTGCCGGTGGAAGAAGACGGCCGTCTCAACGATCCGGTGCTGCGGGAAAACTTCCTTACCCGCGTGTTCGCCTACAGCGCCTGGCAGCAATTACTGCAAGAAGGCCCGACCCGCCGCGGACTCGTCGAATTTCATTCGCGCTACAAATACCAGCTGATGGCCCACCACCCGGTGCAATACAAAACCCTGGGCATTCTGTTGGGCAACATGGGCCAGACTGACCCGAAAGAACTCGGCCCACACTATTTCAGCGAGCTGATGGCAGCCTTGAAAAAATGCGCCACGCGCCGCACCCACACCAACGTACTGCAACACCTCAGCGGTTACCTGAAACGGGTCATCAGCACTGAAGACAAACAGGAAGTGCAGCACGTCATCGGCCAGTACCGCCACGGCATCGTGCCGCTGGTGGTGCCGTTAACGTTGCTCAAACACTACTTCCGTCAACACCCGGATCCGTACATTGCGCAACAGGTTTACCTGCAACCGCACCCGGAAAACCTCAGCCTGCGAAACGCAATTTAATGAAAACCCCACTCGACACCAGCGCCAGTGAAGACCTGGGCGCCGACTTCAAAAAAGCGCTCGACGAAGGTTTGCTGCCGATTCGCGAAGTCGCCCGGCAGACCGGCGTCAACGCCGTTACCTTGCGCGCCTGGGAACGGCGCTACGGGCTGATCGTGCCGCAGCGCACGCCCAAGGGGCATCGACTGTTCAGTGCCGAACACGTGCAACGCATCCTGACGATCCTCACCTGGCTCAACCGTGGCGTGGCCGTCAGCCAGGTCAAACAGCTGCTCGACACTCCGTACGCCTTTACCGAATCCATCGGAAACGATTGGCAGGTTTTGCACCAGACGCTGCTGCAAGCGGTGACCCATCTGAACGAACGCACCCTCGATGACACCATCAATCAGGCGATCGCGTTGTATCCGCCGAGGACCTTGTGCGAACAATTGCTGATGCCGCTGCTGGCGGAACTGGAACAACGTTGGCAGGGACAGTTCGGTGCGCAGATGGAGCGCGTATTTTTTTACTCCTGGTTACGCAGCAAATTCGGCGCACGCATCTACCATAACAACCGTCAGTTACGCACCGCGCCGCTATTGTTGATCAATCACTCGGACCTGCCACTGGAGCCTCACCTATGGCTCACCGCGTGGCTGATCAGCAGCGCAGATTGCCCGGTGGAAGTGTTCGACTGGCCGTTGCCGACAGGCGAACTCGCGCTCGCGATCGATCACCTGCAAGCCCGAGGCGTACTGCTATATTCCAGCAAAGCCATGAACCTGTCGCAGTTGCCGAAACTTTTGAATGGTGTCTGCTGCCCAATAATGATTGTCGGTCCAACGGTACGCATCCACCACGCCGAGTTGACCGTAAAAACTTCAGAAATCGCTGATTTGTTTCTGGCCGAAGATTCCTTATCGGCGCATCAGGACCTGGTTCAGCGGGGGCTTATTTAAATGAATCGTGCGGGCACTTCCATGCAATTGATCTGGCTGCGCAGCGACTTGCGCCTACACGACAACACCGCCCTCGCGGCCGCCACAGCCCGCGGTCCGAGCGTAGCGGTGTATCTGCTGAGCCCGAAGCAATGGCGGGAGCACGATGATGCGCCCTGCAAAGTGGATTTCTGGCTGCGCAACCTGAGTGAGTTAAGCCACGCACTGGATGAACTGAACATTCCCCTGCTGATCCGCACGGCCTCTCGCTGGGATGAAGCGCCAAACGTTTTGCTAGACCTGTGCCAGCATATGAAGATCGACACGGTACACGTCAACGAGGAATACGGCATCCACGAAACCCGTCGTGATGCGGCGGTGGCCGACAGGCTGAAAAGCAACGGCATCGATTTCAACAGCTACCTCGACCAATTGTTGTTCAAACCCGGAACCGTGCTGACCAAGACAGGCACCTATTTCCAGGTTTTCAGCCAGTTTCGCAAGGTTTGCTACGACCGCCTGCGGCGTTCATTGCCGAGCCGGGTAAGCGCCCCCATCGCTCAATTGCGGTTGAACATCGACAGCGATGAAATCCCCTCGCGTGTCGAAAGCTTCGAAACGCCCAGCAATACCTTGCGCGCCCTCTGGCCCGCCGGTGAAGCAGAAGCCCAGCGCCGCCTCGACACCTTCGCCGATGCCCGGATCGACGCCTACAAAAGTGAGCGCGACTTCCCGGCTAAACCGGGCACCAGTCAGCTGTCGGCCTATCTCGCGGCGGGGGTGATTTCTCCACGCCAGTGCTTGCACGCGGCCCTGCAAAGCAATCAGGGCGAGTTCGAAAGCGGCAAGGTCGGCGCGGTTACCTGGATCAACGAACTGTTGTGGCGCGAGTTCTACAAACACATTCTGGTGGGTTACCCGAGAGTCTCCCGCCACCGCGCCTTCCGCCCGGAAACCGAAGCCCTGGCCTGGCGCGACGCCCCCGAAGAACTGGCGGCCTGGCAGGAGGCGCGCACGGGTTTGCCCATCATCGACGCGGCGATGCGCCAACTGCTCGAAACTGGCTGGATGCACAACCGCCTGCGCATGGTGGTGGCGATGTTCCTGACCAAGAACCTGTTGATCGACTGGCGTGAAGGCGAGCGCTTTTTCATGCGGCATCTGATCGATGGCGACCTCGCGGCGAACAACGGCGGCTGGCAGTGGAGCTCGTCCACCGGCACCGACTCGGCACCCTACTTCCGGATTTTCAACCCCATCAGCCAATCAGAAAAATTCGACAGCGAAGGCCTGTTCATCAAGCACTGGCTACCGGAGCTGGCCGGACTGAACAAAAAAGAACTACACAATCCGGCGGACCTCGGCGGGCTGTTCGGCGTGGCGGATTATCCATCGCCGATCGTTAATCTGAGCGCCTCCCGCGTCCGTGCACTGGCTGCGTTCAAACACCTGCCATTGCGAATAAATGCCGCAGGTGGTTATGAGTGATTGCCTGAGGCATTTTGCCCTGCAGTTGGAGGACCTGAACGCAGGGGCACTCCTTTACGAACATGCACCCAAATTGGGTCGGGCGATTGCCTGGCTGAAAAGGAGAATGGGATGAACCTTACACCCCCACGACGATATTGGTTGACTGGTGCCGGCAGCGGCATTGGCGCCGCGCTGGCCGAGGAAATCCTGAAAACCGGTTCCCACCTGGCGGTCAGTTCTCGTTCGTTGGCGCCGCTAAAAGTCTTGTCCCAGCGCTATCCCGGGCAAGTGCTGGTGGTGGCCGGTGATTTGACCAACAGCCAGACCGTACGCGAAATCAGCGAGCAAATCGCTGAAGACTGGGGTTCGCTGGACACGGTGATTCTCAATGCCGGTACGTGCGAATACGTCGACGCCCGGCAGTTCGATTCGTCGCTCGTCGAGCATGTGGTGCGCACCAATCTGCTGGCCAGCAGTTATTGCATCGAAGCCGCTCTGCCCCTTTTGCGCAAAGGCATCGCGCCACACCTGGTGGGTGTTGCCAGTTCAGTCACCTACTTGCCGTTGCCAACGGCGGAGGCGTATGGCGCATCGAAGGCGGGGCTGCGTTATCTGTTCGAATCGCTGCGCATTGACCTGGCGCCCGAAGGCATCGAGATCACCGTGGTCAGCCCGGGGTTTGTCGAGACGCCCCTGACCGCGAAGAACGATTTCCCGGTGCCGCTCAGTTGGCCGGTGGGCAAAGCCGCACAGCACATCTTCGCCAAACTGAAAGACCGCCCATTGGAGATCGCATTTCCGGCGCTGTTCATGGCGGCCCTCTGGCCGCTATCAAAAATGCCCAACGGGGTGAAACTCGCCATCGGCAAACGCATGGTGCGCAGCAGCCCGCCGATCAAGGATGCGCCGTGAACATCGCAATTATCCGCTTGTGCCTCATGGCACAGCGTTTGGTCGGCGATAGATACAGCTAGACGTCCGTCAGACCTTTCACACTCCCGCAGCCCACTGCCTTACACTGCGCGCCATGAAGACCATTCCCCACACGCAAATCGCCGAACCGGCGATCACTTGCTCGACTTGCGCAGCCTGTTGCTGTCAGCTCGAAGTGATGCTGATCACCGACACTGGCGTGCCCGAACGTTTTATCGATACCGATGATTGGGGTGGGGAAGTCATGCTGCGTCTGGATGACGGCTGGTGCGCCGCGCTGGATCGCAACACGATGATGTGCACCATCTACGAAAAACGCCCGTTGATCTGTCGGGAGTTCGAGACGGGCGCACCGGAATGTATCGAAGAGCGCCAGGGGATTACCACCGCGTATCGCTGATCGAGAAAAACCTTGGTCCTTGTAGGAGCGAGCTTGCTCCGGGCGGCGTTCCGACGAAGGACTTGAGAGCAACGTGTTTATTCAGGAAAAACGCGTTATCGTTAAGGTCCTTCGCGAGCGAGCTCGCTCCTACATAAGCCCGTATTTACAACGGCATCGTGTAGTGCAGTGCGTAGCTTTCCAGGCCGTCGTTATGAATGCTCATACTTGCGTCGGAATAGTGCGTCACACGAATCCCGACTTCATGCCCGCCCGCAAAGCGCAGACCAAAGCCGAATCGGTCTTCAAACTGAAAAGCACTCCCGAGGTTTCTGCTTTCAAGTCTGGTATCGGAGAACAACGCCACGCCAACCCCCAACTCGACGTACGGTTTGACGGTCTGACCGGAAAACTCGTAAACAAACACTGGTGAGAACGACAGGCTGTTGTTGCTGTTGGTATTTTTGCCTTCCCAGTAGGTGTAGGCCCCACTCCAGTAACCGGTCAAACGACCGACGTCACTCTGCAGCCAACTCTTGTCCCAATCGAACTGCATACCCAATCGATAGGTCATGGTCGAATCGCCGGTCTCGCCGACCCCGAACTCCACGCCTGCCGCCTGTGCGGTAAAACTGTGCCCCAATAGTGCGGCCGCAATCGCAGCCAAGCAGAATAATCGCTTCACTAGAAACATCCTTTTCCGAACGATTTCGTGTGTGTTTTTTTTGTTGCTCAGCAGAGCTAAAGCTATAGAAGTCGACGCTTATTCAGAAGTTTCCCCCAAAGATTCGTGTTTCCCCAGGATTTAATTTATCCCTCAAAGCTTCGCACAATGCCAGAGGTATTCCACAGTATCGGCAGGATATTTCTGAAGTGTTCTGGATCGGAACTCGTCCAGAACTGCGCGGCACGAACAGGCCCCTCGGCCAGTAACTCACGTTCGGCCAACAGGCGCTGAAGTTGCCGCGCGACAGCGGCACCCGTGTCAATCAAGCTGATGTCGTCGGGGATCATCTGCTTAAGCAATGGTTTTAGGAAGGGATAGTGGGTGCAGCCGAGAATTATCGTGTCGCACCCGGCAGCCAGCAGCGGTTCGACATATCCGGCAAGCAACTGGCACAGGGCAGGACTGTGCAGATCGCCGTTTTCAATCAGCTCCACCAACCCCGGACACGGTTGAGTGATGACCCGCACATCGGTGGCGAAACGGTCGAGTAACGCGGCGAACTTGGCGCTCTGCAAGGTGCCGGTGGTGGCGAGCACCCCGACGACGCCGCTGCGAGTGGCGGCGGCGGCCGGTTTGACGGCCGGTTCCATGCCGACGATAGGCCAGTGGGGATAATCGCGTCGCAGGTCCGCAACCCCGGCGACAGTCGCCGTATTGCAGGCGAGTACCAAAGCCTTGGCACCCTGGCGTTGGAAAAAACCAGCCATCACGCTGCAACGATGGCGGATGAACTCCGGGGTTTTCTCGCCGTAAGGAATGTTCCCGCAATCGGCGACGTACAGCAGCGACTCATTGGGCAGCAAACGCTGGATCTCGGCCAGCACCGAAAGGCCACCGACACCGGAGTCGAACACGCCGATCGGCGCTTCACGCATGTGCAGAACCACAGACACTGCAACCCGGATCACGCTTGACGCGCAATTCACGGAAGCGTGTGCCCAAGGCATCAATCAATAACAGGCGCCCCACCAGTGGCTCGCCAAAACCGGCCAAAAGCTTCAGGGCTTCCAGCGCCTGGAGACTGCCAACCAATCCCACCAAAGGCCCCACGACGCCGGCTTCGCTGCAGGTCAATTCGGCTTCAGTGCCATGCCCGTATAAACAGTGGTAGCACGGGCTCTCTGGACGGCGCGGGTCAAACACCGACAACTGGCCCTCCAGGCGAATCGCCGCGCCACTGACCAAGGGCTTGCCGGCAGCCACGCACGCGGCGTTGACTGCTTCGCGGGTAGAGAAATTGTCGGAGCAGTCCAGCACCAGATCCACGGCGGTCACGGCCGCGGCCATCGAATCTTCGTCCAGCGCCGTGCGATGGGCAATCAATTGAATCTCGGGATTGATCGCGCTCAAGCGACGGATCGCCGAATCAACCTTGCTCACACCCACGCTGTCGGTGTCGTGAATGATCTGGCGCTGCAGGTTGGTCAGATCGACGGTATCGAAATCCGCCAGATGCAGTTCTCCGACCCCCGCGGCAGCCAGGTAAAGCGCCACAGGCGAACCGAGACCGCCGAGGCCGACGATCAGCACCCGGCTTTCCTTCAATCGCAACTGGCCGTCGATATCGACGTGCTGCAATAGAATCTGCCGGCTGTAGCGCAATAACTCCTGATCATTCAGCACGGCAGGCGCCCCAGACTGATACGTTCGTGACCGCCCAGATCGGTGCGGCTGTGGACGGCGTCAAAGCCTTGGGTCAGCAGCAAATCACGCACTGCCGCGGCTTGATCGTAACCGTGTTCAAGCATCAACCAGCCACCGTCTTCGAGATGAGCCGGTGCCTGGGCCGCGATCAATCGCAAATCGTCGAGCCCGTCGATACCGGCCACCAACGCACTGGCCGGTTCGAAGCGTACGTCGCCCTCCACCAGATGCGGATCGGCCGACGCAATGTAGGGCGGGTTGCTAATGATCAGTTCAAAACGCTGACCTTGCAGCGCGCTGAACCAGTGGCTACTCAGCACGGTGGCGTTGTTCAAGTGCAGTCGTTGACGATTGCGCTCGGCCAGGGCCACGGCTTCCGGTACGCGATCCACCGCAGTGACGGTCCAGGCCGGACGCTCGCTGGCCAGGGCCAACGCAATGGCGCCACTGCCGGTGCCGAGGTCAAGGACGTTGGCTGGGGTCGCGGGCAGTAACTCCAGCGCGGCCTCCACCAACAGCTCAGTGTCGGGGCGCGGGATCAGCGTATGCGGCGCGACTTCCAGATCAAGTTTCCAGAAACCTTGCTGACCCAGAATGTAGGCCACCGGTTCACCGCCACGACGACGTTGCAAATACTCGGCAAATATCAGTGCCGCCTCGCTCGGCACGATACGTTCCGGCCACGTGTGCAAAAAGCTGCGGGACTTGCCCAAGGCGGCCGCCAGCAGCAATTCGGCATCCAGGCGCGCGCTGGGCGAATCGGGCAAATCGGCGGCGCGCAGCAAACTGGCAATGATCGTCATTTACTCACCTATGGCCGCCAATTGGTCGGCCTGGTACTCGGCCAGCAACGGCTCGATCACCGCATCGACACCGCCCGCGAGGATTTCGTCGAGGGAGTACAGCGTCAGGTTGACCCGGTGGTCGGTGACCCGGCCCTGGGCAAAGTTGTACGTGCGAATCCGCTCGGAGCGATCACCCGAACCCACCAGCAACTTACGCTCACTGGCGATGGCATTGGCAGCGGCGCTGGTCTGCTGGTCGTTCAGTTTGGCCGACAGCCAGGACATCGCCCGGGCGCGGTTCTTGTGCTGGGAACGTTCTTCCTGGCATTCGACGACGATACCGGACGGCAAGTGCGTGATGCGGATCGCCGAGTCGGTCTTGTTGACGTGCTGACCGCCGGCCCCCGAGGACTTGTAGGTATCGACCCGTATATCCGCCGGGTTGATCTCGATTGCTTCCTGCTCATCCGGCTCAGGCAACACCGCGACGGTGCAGGCCGAGGTGTGGATGCGGCCCTGGGATTCGGTGGCCGGAACACGCTGTACGCGGTGCGCACCGGATTCAAATTTCAGCTTGCCATAGACGCTGTCGCCTTCAACCCGGGCAATGACTTCTTTATAGCCGCCGTGTTCGCCGATGTTCTCCGAGAGAATTTCTACCCGCCAGCCACGCCGCTCGGCGTAACGCGAATACATGCGGAACAGGTCGCCGGAAAAAATCGCCGCCTCGTCACCACCGGTGCCAGCACGGATTTCGAGGAACACGTTGCGCCCGTCGTTCGGGTCCTTGGGCAGCAGCATGCGTTGCAGGCTGGCTTCGATGTCGATCAGTTGCTCTTTGGCTTCGCGGACTTCTTCCACGGCCATTTCGCGCATGTCCGGGTCGCTGTCTTTTAGCAGTGCCTGAGCGCCTTCGAGGTCACCTTGCACTTTGAGCAACTGTTTATAGGTGTCGACAATCGGCTCGACTTCCGCGTACTCCTTGGAATAGGTGCGGAATTTGTTCTGATCGGAAATGACTTCGCCGTCGCCAAGCAAGGCAGTCAGTTCCTCGAAACGGTCCTGGAGGATGTCCAGCTTATTGAGCAGTGACGCTTTCATTGCGGTTTTTTATCCGAAAAGCTATCCGATGAGCCCTCACCGAGGGCAAAGAGTTCCTGGGCCATGGCCAGTGCGTCGAGGCGACCTTCGGCAGAAAGCTTTTTCAACTGCACGCTCGGTGCGTGCAAAAGTTTGTTGGTCAGGCCCCGCGCCAGTTGCACCAGCACGTCTTCGGCGCTGCTGCCGTTGGCCAGCATGCGCTGGGCTTTCTGCAATTCTTCGTCGCGCATGCGCTCGCTTTGTTGGCGATAGGCCTTGAGCACATCCACGGCCGCCAGTTCACGCAAGCGGACCATGAAATCTTCGGCGCCGACCGAGACCATCTCTTCGGCCGCCTGGGCCGCCCCCTGACGACTCTTGAGGTTCTCTGCAACGACTTCGTGGAGATCGTCGACGCTATAGAGGTAAACGTCGTCCAACTCGCCGACTTCAGGCTCGATATCGCGAGGGACGGCGATATCCACCATAAAGATCGGTTTGTGCTTGCGCAGCTTCAAGGCGCTTTCCACAGCGCCCTTGCCCAGGATCGGCAACTGGCTGGCCGTGGAACTGATGACGATATCGCTGCGCACCAGCTCTGCCGGAATGTCCGAGAGCAATACGGCATGAGCGCCGAATTGTTCTGCCAGAATGCTTGCGCGCTCAAGGGTACGGTTGGCGACAACGATGCGTTTCACCCCCAGTTCGTGCAGGTGACGGGCGACCAGGGTAATGGTTTCGCCGGCGCCGATCAGCAAGGCCTGGCTGCGTTGCAGGTCGCTGAAAATCTGTTTCGCCAGGCTGACCGCTGCAAACGCCACGGACACCGGGTTCTCGCCAATGGCGGTGTCGGTGCGTACTTGCTTGGCCGCATTGAACGTCGCCTGAAACAAACGCCCGAGCAATGGACCGATGGTGCCGGCCTCGCGGGCTACGGCATAGGCCGATTTCATCTGACCGAGAATCTGCGGTTCGCCCAACACCAGCGAATCAAGCCCGGAGGCGACCCGCATCATGTGACGAACTGCCGCATCGTCTTCGTGCACATAAGCGCTCGCACGCAGCTCATCGAGGCTCAAATGGTGATAATCAGCCAGCCAGCGCAACACGATGTCAGCTGAAAGGTGATCCTGTTCTATGTAGAGCTCACTGCGATTGCAGGTGGAGAGGATCGCAGCTTCGCGGCTGTCGGTGAGTCGGCAGAGCTGCTGCAAGGCCTCCACCAGCTGCTCAGGGGTAAAGGCCACGCGCTCGCGGACGTCTACTGAAGCAGTCTTGTGGTTAATACCGAGTGCAAGGAAGGCCATTCAAGGTCGCTGATGGTGACGTGAAGCCGGCAATTGTCCTACTTCGACAGAGCCAGAACAACTACCGCTGACTATTGTCCTGCCAGCTTGCGTTTATAAAGACCTTTTTGCAGGAGCGAGCTCGCTCGCGAAGGTCGTTAACGATATCGCGGGCTCACTGGATAAAACGCGTTATCCTCAGGTTCTTCGCGAGCAAGCTCGCTCCTACATGGTTATGTTTGGCCGAAGGCTTGTGTCATGATGATCTGACCGCAGGTTAGTCGCCCTCTTCCTATATGAATAGATCTTCCGCGTTGCTCCTTGCTTTTGTCTTCCTCAGCGGCTGCCACGCCTTGGCACCCGTTTCGTCGGACGGTACGTCGCCGGTCGAAGACAGCACTCCGGCCCCTGAAAAGCCCAAGGTTTATAGCTCATTCAGCGAAGAAACCATCTTCAGTCTGTTGAGCGCTGAACTGGCTGGCCAGCGCAATCGTTTCGACATTGCCCTGGACAACTATGTGACCCAGGCCATCAATACCCAGGATCCGGGCATCTCCGAGCGCGCATTCCGCATCGCCGAATACCTGGGCGCCGATCAGGCCGCCCTGGATACCGCGCTGATCTGGGCAAAAAACGCCCCGAACGATCTCGAAGCGCAACGAGCCGCTGCCGTGCAACTGGCCCGCGCCGGGCGTTATGACGACTCCATGGTCTATATGGAGAAAGTCCTGCAAGGCAAGGGCGATACGCATTTCGACTTCCTCGCCTTGTCCGCGGCCGATACCGACCAGGAGACGCGCAACGGCCTGATGAAAAGTTTTGATCGTCTATTGCAGCGCCATCCAAAAAACGGCCAGCTGATTTTCGGCAAGGCCTTGCTGATGCAACAGGACGGTGATGCCAAAGGCGCACTGGCCTTGCTGGAAGACAATCCGCCGGACGAAGGCGAAATAGCCCCCATTCTGCTGCGCGCGCGCCTGCTGCAAACGCTCAATCGTGGCTCTGAAGCCTTGCCTCTACTGCGAAAGAGCATCAAGAAATACCCGGACGACAAGCGCCTGCGCCTGACCTATGCGCGCATGCTGGTTGAACAGGACCGCATGAACGACGCCAAAGCCGAGTTCTCGAGCCTCGTTCAGCAGTATCCGGAAGACGACGAATTGCGGTATTCCCTGGCCCTGGTGTGCCTGGAAGCCAAAGCCTGGGACGAGGCCAAAGGTTACCTGGAAGACTTGATCACGCGGGAAAGCCACGTCGATTCGGCGCACCTGAACCTTGGCCGAATCGCTGAGGAACGCAACGACCCCCAAGGCGCACTGATTGAGTACGCCCAGGTCGGCCCGGGCAACGACTACCTGCCGGCACAATTGCGTCAGGCCGATATTCTGATGAATAACGGCAGGACCGCTGAAGCGCAGAGTCGCCTGGCGGCGCAGCGCGATGAACAACCCGATTACGCGATTCAGCTGTATCTGATCGAAGCCGAGACTCTATCCGCCAACAAACAGGGGGACAAGGCCTGGAATGTATTGCAGAAAGCCTTGCAGCAATACCCGGACGACCTGAATCTGCTTTATACCCGCGCCATGCAAGCGGAAAAACGCAATGACCTGGCGCAGATGGAAAAAGACCTGCGGCTGATCATTAAGCGCGATCCCGACAACGCTATGGCATTAAACGCCCTCGGTTACACGCTGTCGGACCGTACGACGCGTTACGCCGAAGCCAAGGCCCTGATCGAACAGGCTCACCAGCTCAATCCGGAAGACCCGGCAGTACTCGACAGCCTCGGCTGGGTGAACTATCGCCTGGGCAATCTGGACGAGGCCGAACGCCTGCTGCGCAAGGCGCTGGACCGCTTCCCCGACCAGGAAGTCGCCGCTCATCTGGGTGAAGTCCTATGGGCCAATGGCAAGCAACGGGAAGCCAAGCAAATCTGGAGCAAGTTCCTCAAGGAACAACCCGACAGCCCTACCCTGCGCGGCACCATCAAGCGCCTGACCGGATCAGAGACTCTTTAAGATTATGTTTTTGCGCCACATTATCGTTTTCAGCTTCATCGCCCTGCTCGCCGGTTGTGCGGGCTTCGGCGCTCGCGAATCGGTCGAGGGCCACGGCAACCCCGCCCAATGGCGCGAGCACAAACAGCAACTCACGGGCCTGGATGGCTGGCAAATCAACGGCAAGATCGGCATTCGGGCTCCGAAAGATTCGGGCAGTGGCACATTGTTCTGGCTACAACGCCAGGATTACTACGATATTCGCCTCTCCGGCCCCTTGGGTCGCGGCGCAGCACGCCTGACCGGTCGCCCGGGCAAGGTCTCGCTGGAAGTGGCCAACCAGGGTCGGTATGACGCACCGAACCCGGAAACCCTGCTCGAAGAACAGTTGGGCTGGAAATTGCCAGTCTCTAATCTGGCCTGGTGGGTTCGCGGACTTCCGGCTCCCGACAGCAAAAGCCATCTGACCCTGGATGCCGACAGCCGCCTGGCCAAACTGGAGCAGGATGGCTGGCAGATCGAGTACTTGAGTTATGCCGAGCAAAATGGCTATTGGCTGCCTGAGCGGATCAAACTGCATGGCACCGACCTTGATGTCACGCTGGTGATCAAGGAATGGCAACCTCGCAAATTGGGGCAGTGAATATGACAGCTCCGCGCTTGACGCTGCCCTCCCCGGCCAAACTCAATTTGATGCTGCACATCCTCGGTCGCCGTGAAGACGGCTATCACGAACTGCAGACGATTTTTCAGTTTCTCGATTACGGCGATGAAATCACCTTCGCCGTGCGCGACGACGGCGTGATTCGTTTACACACCGAATTCGAAGGCGTTCCCCACGACAGCAACCTGATCGTCAAAGCCGCGAAAAAACTTCAGGCGCAATCCGGCTGTGCGCTTGGCGTCGATATCTGGATCGAAAAAATTCTGCCCATGGGCGGTGGAATTGGTGGCGGCAGTTCAAATGCCGCGACGACGTTGCTCGGTCTGAATCATCTCTGGCAACTGGGTTGGGACGAGGATCGACTGGCTGTACTGGGCCTGACGCTGGGTGCTGACGTCCCGGTTTTCGTGCGTGGGCACGCGGCTTTTGCCGAGGGCGTGGGGGAGAAACTCACCCCTGTAGACCCCGAGGAACCGTGGTATCTCGTGCTTGTGCCGCAAGTATCTGTAAGTACAGCAGAAATTTTTTCAGATCCGTTGTTGACACGTAACTCTTCTCCCATTAAAGTGCGCCCCGTTCCCAAGGGAAACAGTCGAAATGACTGCTTACCGGTGGTAGCAAGGCGTTACCCAGATGTACGTAACGCATTGAATTTGTTAGGTAAATTTACCGAAGCAAAACTCACCGGAACTGGAAGTTGTGTGTTTGGGGGCTTCCCAAGCAAAGCTGAAGCTGATAAAGTCTCGGCCCTTCTGACAGAGACCCTTACAGGGTTTGTAGCAAAGGGAAGCAACGTTTCGATGTTGCATCGCAAGCTGCAGAGTCTGCTTTAAAGGAATCGAGTACTGGGTACTCGTTGCAACAGATACAGGGGCGTCGCCAAGCGGTAAGGCAGCAGGTTTTGATCCTGCCATGCGTTGGTTCGAATCCAGCCGCCCCTGCCATTTTCCTATACTCATCCAGGTTACCCTCAGCCTTCAGGTACTGCGCGTGTCCAAGATGATGGTCTTTACGGGGAACGCTAACCCCGATCTGGCTCGGCGTGTCGTACGTCAGCTGCATATCCCTCTCGGTGACATCTCTGTCGGTAAATTCTCCGACGGCGAAATTACAGCCGAGATCAATGAAAACGTCCGCGGTAAAGATGTCTTCATTATTCAGCCGACTTGCGCTCCGACCAACGATAACCTGATGGAACTGGTAGTGATGGCTGATGCCTTCCGCCGCTCCTCGGCTACTCGTATCACTGCTGTTATTCCTTACTTTGGTTATGCCCGTCAGGATCGCCGTCCGCGTTCCGCACGTGTGGCTATCAGCGCGAAAGTCGTTGCTGACATGCTTACCGTAGTCGGCATCGACCGTGTTCTCACGGTTGATCTGCATGCTGACCAAATCCAGGGTTTCTTCGATATTCCAGTAGATAACATCTACGGCTCCCCGGTATTGGTGGATGACATTGAAGATCAGCGCTTCGAAAACCTGATGATCGTGTCCCCGGACATTGGCGGCGTCGTGCGTGCACGTGCTGTGGCCAAATCCCTGGGCGTGGATCTCGGGATCATCGACAAACGCCGTGAGAAAGCCAATCACTCTGAAGTGATGCATATCATCGGTGATGTCGAAGGGCGTACCTGTATTCTGGTCGATGACATGGTCGATACCGCCGGCACTCTGTGCCACGCGGCCAAGGCCTTGAAAGAGCATGGCGCTGCCAAGGTTTTCGCCTACTGCACACACCCTGTGCTGTCCGGTCGGGCGATCGAAAACATTGAAAATTCCATGCTGGATGAACTGGTGGTGACTAACACCATCCCGTTGTCCGCTGCTGCTCAAGCCTGCTCGCGTATCCGCCAACTGGATATCGCGCCGGTAGTTGCCGAAGCGGTCCGCCGCATCAGCAATGAAGAATCGATCAGCGCGATGTTCCGTTAAGGGCCCTGCCCTTCTCGAACATTTCGTTGACGAAAAGCGCCCCGCCCCGGCATTCCTGTCGGGGCGGGGCTTTTTTGCCCATATCGCCTTTAGCGCTGGTCGCAAACGCTGGGGCGAATGTGGTTATTTTGGAGATACAACATGAACGATTTTACTCTGAATGCTGAAGTGCGTTCCGACCTGGGGAAAGGTGCGAGCCGCCGCCTGCGTCGTCTCGCAAGCCTGGTTCCAGCTGTAGTTTACGGTGGCGAAAAAGCCCCTGAATCCATCAGCATGCTGGCTAAAGAAGTTGCCAAACTGCTCGAAAACGAAGCGGCTTACAGCCACATCATCGAGCTGAACGTTGGTGGCACCAAGCAAAACGTAATCATCAAAGCTCTGCAGCGTCACCCGGCTAAAGGCCACGTGATGCACGCTGACTTCGTACGCGTTGTAGCTGGCCAGAAACTGACCGCTACCGTGCCTGTACACTTCGTTGGCGAAGCGGCTCCGATCAAGAAAGGCGGCGAAATTTCGCACGTTGTTGCTGAAGTCGAAGTGTCTTGCCTGCCGAAAGATCTGCCTGAATTCATCGAAGTTGACCTGGCTGATGCCGAAGTCGGCTCGATCATTCACCTGTCCGACCTCAAAGCCCCTAAAGGCGTTGAGTTTGTTGCTCTGGCTCACGGTAACGACCTGGCTGTTGCCAACGTTCACGCTCCACGTGTTGCTCCAGAAGCTACTGAAAGCGCTGCAGAGTAATTTCACTCTGTTTGCCGGAGTGACCGGAAACATCGCGGACTAGAGCGTAGCGAGAAAGCGGGCGAGAACGCGGAGTTTACATAATGGTAAATGAGCACTTGTCGTCCACTTTCGCCGCACTCCCTGATTGCGGCGATGTTATCCACCACTCCAAGGAAGGGCCCCTATCGTGACTGCCATCAAACTGATCGTTGGCCTGGGAAATCCAGGCGCTGAATACGAACAGACCCGGCATAACGCAGGGGCCCTTTTTGTTGAGCGCATCGCGAACGCGCAAGGCGTAAACCTTGCGGCCGATCGCAAATATTTTGGCCTGACCGGACGCTATTCGTATCAGGGTCAGGATGTTCGTCTGCTGATTCCCACCACGTACATGAACCGTAGCGGCCAGGCCGTGGCGGCACTCGCCGGCTTCTTCCGCATCAAGCCTGAAGAAATCCTCGTGGCGCATGACGAACTCGACTTGCCACCTGGCGTTGCCAAACTCAAACAGGGCGGCGGCCATGGCGGTCACAACGGGTTGCGCGACATCATCGCGCAACTGGGCAATCAGAATACCTTTCACCGCTTGCGGCTTGGCATTGGCCACCCGGGCGTTGCCAGTATGGTTTCAAATTTCGTCCTGGGTCGTGCGCCACGCGCCGAACAGGAAAAACTCGATGCCAGCATCGACTTTGCCCTCGGCGTGCTGCCGGATATCCTCGCCGGTGAATGGAACCGCGCGATGAAAAACCTGCACAGCCAGAAGGCCTGACTCTACTCCTCGGGGAAAACACCATGGGATTCAATTGCGGCATCGTCGGCCTGCCTAACGTCGGCAAGTCCACCCTGTTCAACGCCCTGACCAAATCCGGGATCGCGGCCGAGAACTTCCCCTTCTGCACCATCGAGCCGAATACCGGTATCGTGCCGATGCCGGATCCGCGTCTGGAAGCCCTGGCAGCCATCGTCAATCCAAAGCGCATCCTGCCGACCACCATGGAGTTCGTCGACATCGCTGGCCTGGTTGCCGGTGCATCGAAAGGTGAAGGCCTGGGCAACAAATTCCTGGCCAACATCCGTGAAACCGATGCCATCGCTCACGTGGTCCGCTGCTTCGAAGACGAGAACGTGATTCACGTCTCCAACAGCGTCGACCCGAAACGCGACATCGAAATCATCGACCTGGAACTGATCTTCGCCGACCTCGACAGCTGCGAGAAACAACTGCAGAAAGTCGCCCGCAACGCCAAGGGTGGCGACAAGGACGCCGTGGTCCAGAAAGGTCTGCTGGAGCAACTGATTGCTCACTTCACCCTCGGCAAGCCAGCGCGCACGCTGATGAAGAACATGGGCGCCGACGACAAAGCGGTGATTCGTGGCTTCCATCTGCTGACCACCAAGCCGGTCATGTACATCGCCAACGTCGCTGAAGACGGTTTCGAGAACAACCCGCTGCTGGACATCGTCAAAGCCATCGCCGAAGAAGAAGGCGCCATGGTGGTTCCGGTCTGCAACAAGATCGAAGCCGAAATCGCCGAGCTGGAAGACGGCGAAGAGAAAGACATGTTCCTCGAAGCCCTGGGCCTCGAAGAGCCTGGCCTGAACCGTGTGATTCGCGCCGGCTACGAAATGCTGCACTTGCAGACCTACTTCACCGCTGGTGTCGAAGAAGTCCGCGCCTGGACCGTCCGTGTCGGTGCTACCGCACCGCAAGCCGCTGGCGTGATCCACACCGACTTCGAGAAAGGCTTCATCCGCGCTGAAGTGATCGCCTATGACGATTTCATCCAATACAAGGGCGAAGCCGGCACCAAAGAAGCCGGCAAATGGCGTCTGGAAGGCAAGGACTACATCGTTAAAGACGGCGACGTGATGCACTTCCGTTTCAACGTGTAAGCGCGGAGCTGGATTCTGGCGAGCGCCAATGGACACCAAACCCCCATACTCACACAGTGATATGGGGGTTTTTATTAGCCAGCAACATCCACGAGGATTCGTTGTGATCCGAATTTTAACCGGGTACAAAGCCGGTTAGGCTGACATTTCTCACGAACCGTGGATACGCACCTGAGTTGGTTTTGAGGTGGGTGCGCCAGCGCACAGTGGCGCTGGCTCCCTGATGATGGCCACACAGGGTCAAGCGTGAAGCTCTTCTGGTCAATCTGGATGATCAGCAAGCCAGCTTTTGATGATTTGCTTCAGTCTGGAACCGGAGAAGCTTGGGAAATGACCTCCATGTACGGTTGTAACCGGAAGATTTTGAAGCCTCTCCAGGCTGGCTCGATAGTCACCTAGGTCGGCGTGGTAAGCATCTTCAATCAATGGCCCGTCATAAATTACGTCTCCACTGAACAGGGTCCGGGTTTTGGCCTCCCAAAGGCTGATACCGCCTGGAGAGTGACCAGGTGTATGCATGACTTCCAGCACCCGATTACCCAGATCAATGACATCCCCGTCCTCGATCAGCTGGGTCGCGGGAGCAGCTTTCACTGCGTACTCCTCATAGCAGATAAGGCAGTCCGGGTGCGCCTCAAACATCCCATCGCCTACGAAGACATCCGCCAGCGTGGCGTTATTGGTGGGACAGGCCAGAATGTCCGCTTCAGCCGGGTGAATGAGCCTGTCAGAAAACTCATGATGCCCCGCGATGTGGTCAAAGTGAGCATGGCTGGCCACCGCCAGGAGTGGCCGATCCGTCAGCCAGGGCAGTTGTTCTCTCAGACTGACCACACCCGATCCGCTATCGATCAGTACATCTCGCTTGCGACCGGTGATGTGCCACAAGTTGCATCTGTAGAACGGGCGTACGAAGGGCTCATGAATCAGTTTCACCGCGTCGTCTTTTTGCACCACCTCAAACCACTGATCGCGCGTGACAATTTTCATCATTTGGCAATCGAAGCCTGAACACGGTCAGCAGCAGATTTGACCCGAGCAGCTCCCTGGGGTTTCTTCAGCAGTGCTTCGTGTGGGCCGTAAACTTCTACTGGCTCCGGGTACAAGCGTAATAAAACAAGGTAAGTCACCGCTGCAAAGCCGACGGTAATGGGCAAGCTGATATCGATGCCGCCAACCAGATTACCCAAGGGGCCCACGAATTGACCTGGAAGGTTCACGAAGCACAGTCCAAGCAAAGCGCTAGGGATCCAGGCGCCCATTCCGCGCCAGTTCCAACCGTGATTGAACCAGTACCGGCCGCCTGTTTCTCCACGGGTAAACACCTGGAGGTCATCAGGGCAATAGAAGCCTCGACGCTTTATCAGGCCAATAATCATGATCACCATCCAGGGGCTGGTGCAGGTAATGATCAACACCGCGAACGTTGAAACGCTCTGCACCAAATTGAAAGCGAAGCGACCTACGAAGATGAAACCAATGGACAACAGACCAATCAGCACTGTTGCTTTCACCCGACTCAGCGCCCTGGGGAAGACACTCGACATATCCAGGCCGGTGCCATACAGGGATGTCGTTCCTGTGGACATGCCGCCGATGACGGCGATCAAGCAGACGGGTAGAAAGAACCAGTTCGGTGAAATCGCCAACAGGCCGCCGACATAGTTGTTTTGAGCGATGTAGTCAGGTGCTTGAACAGCGACGATTGTGGCGGTCACCAACCCGAACATGAACGGTATGAACGTGGCAACCTGCGAAAATATAACGGCCAGCATAATGCGCGACTTGGAAGTATCTCTTGGAATGTAACGGGTCCAGTCTCCCAAAAATGCCCCAAACGAAACCGGGTTACTCATTGAAACCAGGGCGGCGCCAATAAAAGCGGCCCAGAAACCCGAGTCACCCATTTTTACCGTCCCGGCATAATGCACATCGAACGGCCCACTGAATGCGAAGCCACCGAGCAAGAAAAGAATACTTGCACTGACGACTGCAACTTTATTTACCAGCAGCAGGAATTTAAAACCATAGATACATACTATCAAAACGAGCACGGCGAAAAATCCATAGGTTATCGCCAGCGTAAGGTCGTTTTCAGGCAGTCCAATTAATCGTTTAGCCCCGCCGACCAGCGCATCACCGGAACTCCAGACGGATAAAGAGAAGAACGCGATAGCCGTCAAAAGAGACAAAAACGAACCGACCACCCTCCCGTGCACTCCGAAGTGAGCGCCAGAAGAGACTGCATTGTTGGTGCCATTGATAGGGCCGAACAACCCCATCGGTGCCAGTATCACTGCACCAAACAGAACACCGAGCACGATGGACCATACGCTGGCCTCAAATGAGAGTCCAAAGAGTACGGGGAAACTTCCAAGCACGGCTGTAGAAAAAGTATTGGAGCCGCCGAATATCATTCGAAAAAGATCAAATGGCGACGCGTTTCGCTCTGTGTCCGGGATCTGTTCGACGCCGAACGTTTCGATGGTTGTGGTTTTCGACTGGGTCATATTTTATTAGCTCTACCACCTGTTTCATTATTATAAGAGCCGTTAACGTGGACTCTTGAGGACACATACCCTCTTGAATCCAGGTTAAAGCTCGTTCTTGTATCTGCCGGATGAATACTTCACCCGATCAGCACTTAGGCAGTCGTCCGCAGGGCGACAATAAAACTGACGCTAATGCTCAGCCACTGGCCGAAGCATTCACTCTTGTTTTTATTCTTTTCGTACTCGTTTTAATATCGGGTACTTTGCGAGTCATTTTCTTGAAGGTGTTTCACCTCCGGCAACTTAGCGGTAGCAGGGGTAATCGACATACCCTTTCGCATCCCCACCGTAGAACAAGTCCGGATCTGCCTCGCTCAGGGGCCAGCCATTCATCAGCCGTTCAGGAAGATCCGGATTTGCGATAAAAGGCACACCGAACGCGACCAGATCAATGTCCCCGTCCTTCAGGAACTGCTGAGCGGTCTCTTTATTCAAGGCTCCGCAGAGGATCAGCGGCCCGGCGAAGCTCGTCTTGAAGCAACTCAGAAACTCTTTAGGAATGAGGCGAAGACCAGCGCTGGTCGAAACGTCGTTATGGGCAGCATTCAGGTGGCCGATGGAGATGGGCTCGTCGTTGAAATGCACATAGGCCACCCGACGTGCGCGTAGCTCCTGAGCGAGGTAAAGAAAGGTCTCTTCGACCGTGGGATCCGCTGGCATGCCGTTGAAGAAGCCATAGGGAGACAAGCGCACCCCGATGGTCAGATCATCATTGAGTTCCACACGAATGGCATCGAGTACCTCCAGGAGCAAGCGGCATCGATTTTGCGGCGTTTGTCCTCCATAGCGGTCGGTACGCGTGTTTGTGGCGGAGTTAATAAACTGTTCAAACAAGTAGCCATTTGCTGCGAGCAGCTCCAGGCCATCAAATCCGGCATCTCGGGAGTTTCTACTGGCCGTGGCGAATTGTCGGATCGTCATGTCGATATCGGCCTGCGTCATTGCCCGCGGCGGGCTGACAGACACTTTCCCCGGCGTGCCGCTCTGATTCAGGGCGAAGGTTTCCAACCCCATAATACGCTCGGTAGTGGGCGCCAATGGAGCACCACCCTCAGGCAAAACCGATTGATGCGAAACCCTGCCGACGTGCCATAACTGGGCAAATATCCGACCATTGGCTTCATGCACTTTGTGTACAACTTCGGCCCATCCCTTCACTTGGGATTGCGAATAGAGGCCAGGCGTTGAAAGGTAACCGCGAGCCTCAGGCGATACGACGATGGCCTCGCTGATAATGAGACCGCTGGAGGCTCGTTGCGCATAATACTGAGCGTTGAGCGCCGTAGGAGCCCCTCCCTCGCCAACTCGAGAGCGGGTCATCGGTGCCATGACGATACGGTTCGGGAGCCGCAGCTCCCCCAAACTGAACGCTGAAAACATCACGAGTCTCCTGACTGGCAGATTTTGGACTTCATCGCCTCTTTGGATTTGGGCGAATGTCACTGAGCAGTCGCTGGGGATCGTATTTGTTAATCACTGACAGAAAAAGTCGGCTGCTGTCAGAAAAACTGATAGCGTATGGAAATGGCCTTCTCCAGTGATAACGTCAAAACCTTCTTGGCTGTTCTTGATAACGGCTCATTTTCGGCTGCCGCCAGAGCACTGGGCCGAGTGCCGTCCGCCGTCAGCATGGTCATTGCGCAGCTTGAGGCTGAGCTTGATCTCACCTTGTTTGAGCGCACCCCCAGAGAAGCTCGACCCACAGCGGTGGCCAAAGCGCTTGAAGCCCAGGCTCGTCATCTGGCGAACCAGCTTCGGGAGCTCGATGCGCATGCTCTGGCACTTCATCAAGGGTTGGAACGTCGGTTGGTGATCGCCATTGCGCCCGAATTGCTTTCAGCTTCGTGGAGCCAGTCGCTTTCAATACTTGCTGATGAGTATCCATTGCTGGATGTAGAGATCATCTCTGCTCCGCACGCCGACGCCTTGCGACTGCTGCATGACGAAGCAGTGCAGCTCGCACTGGTTTTCGAGCGTCCCGGAACGAATGAGCGGGAGGATTTTCAGGAGTTTGGTTACGAGACACTGGTTGCGGTGATGTCGCCAAAACACCCTCAATGTCTGGAGCATGGTGGGCGATTCAGGCAGGAAAAGATGATCAACATACGACAAATCGCCGTCGCCAGCCGCGATCCGAACATCTCCGACCCACGCTTGCAGGTGGCGCGCCGCATCTGGCGCACCGATAGCCACCTCGCCACACTTAGCTTGGTGCAATCCGCGTTGGGATGGGCTTATTTGCCAAGCAAGCTCGTAAAGCCACTGCTCGTGACGGGGGAACTCCTGGAAGTTGAATTCGAGAACATGAGCAATCAGATCTTCCTGTGGGCAGATATCGTCTGGCTCAAGGATCAGCCACTGGGGCTCGGTGCAAAACGGTTCATTGAACTGATGCGTATCCAATCCAAGAGCAAAGCCACTCGACGATAAAAGCCGTTGGTCGCAGTCCAAAACCATCATTGTCCAGGCAGTAGCGGCGAGAAAGCCCGCCCCATCATTCGACTTGTGTGGGTTCAGGCCTTTTTGGTTCTCGGCAGGAAGATAGCCAGCACACCAAACAACGGCAGGAACGAACACAGGAAGTACACGTATTCGATGCCATGAATATCCGCCAGATGCCCCAGCAGTGCCGCGCCAATCCCGCCAAAACCGAACATCAACCCAAAGAACACCCCGGCGATCATCCCGACATTGCCCGGCACAAGCTCTTGCGCATACACCACAATGGCCGAGAACGCCGAGGCGAGGATGAAGCCGATCAGCACGCTCAGAATGCTGGTCCAGAACAGGTCGACGTGAGGCAGGATCAGGGTGAACGGCGCCACGCCGAGGATCGAAAACCAGATCACTGCTTTACGGCCAATCTTGTCGCCGATCGGGCCACCGAAGAAGGTCCCCGCCGCGACCGCGCCAAGAAAAAGGAACAAGTGCAGCTGCGAACTGGCGACCGACAGGTCGAACTTCTCGATCAGATAAAAGGTGAAGTAGCTGGTGAAACTGGCCATGTAGAAATACTTGGAGAACACCAGCAATCCGAGCACTACCAACGCACTGATCACCCGGTTTTTCGACAACCCGTGAGTCGCCGCGTGGCCAGCCTTGAGCTTGAACAGGTTCAAGTGGTTGGCGTACCAACGGCTGATCCGATAGAGCACAAACAGGGCAAACACGGCGAATAGCCCGAACCATGCAACATGGCCCTGCCCGTAGGGAATGATAATCGCCGCCGCCAGCAATGGACCAAAAGCCGAACCCGCATTACCGCCGACCTGAAAGGTCGATTGCGCCAGGCCGAAACGCCCGCCCGAGGCGAGTCGCGCCACACGAGACGCTTCCGGGTGAAAAGTCGACGAGCCGATACCGATCAACCCCGCCGCCAGCAGTATCAACGGGAAGGTGCCCACCATCGACATCATCAGAATGCCGATCAAGGTGCAGACCGTCCCCGCTGGCAAAAGCCAGGGCTTGGGGTGGCGATCGGTGTAATAGCCAACCCAAGGCTGCAACAACGAGGCCGTCAGCTGGAATGTCAGCGTGATCAATCCGACCTGAGTAAAGGTCAGGCCATAGTTGGCCTTGAGCATCGGGTAAATAGACGGCAGAACCGACTGAATCAGGTCGTTGATCAAATGCGCCAGCGCCACCGCGCCGATGATGCGCATGACCAAAGGACTGCTTTGTGAGGTCGCGGATGCCGGCGTTGTGCCGGCCTGGGCATTGCTGATAGCCATGAGAGTTTCCGTACAACAGAGGGGTGCACACGGGCAGGTGCGTCAATGTGCCATTTTTCAGTGCCGTAGCGCCATCCCCTTAGCCTGCTAACGACCTCGATGTTCATCGCTGAGAAGGTGGTAGCGCAAAGCCATGGTCTGAATCTTGCCTTGTTTCTCCGCTTCAACGCGGCCCCCTTACAAAGGGGACCGAGAATGGGAAGTTTCGTCACAGAGTCGGCCTACAGAGCTGGCGAGGGTGAACTTTCGAGGCCTTTTAAGAGGGCACAAGTCGTGGTCGCAATGGCCTCGGCGCACGCCAATAGTGCGTGGTGTCCAGGGGAGTCATGGGGCATGCAGGCTTTTTTATCACCGGGGATCGGGTTGCTGGGGCGTTTCGGTTTCGCACGCAAATTCCAACTGTTGTTTCTGCTGTTTATTCTGCCCCTGACAGGCAGTCTGTGGATGATTGGTCAGGACTATCGCGAGAAACTGACGCTGATCTCCGGCGAACGTGCCGGGGTTCATCAATTGCTCGCCCTCGATGCGCTCGATAACCTGCTCGCTGCCCAGCGCGACCGCGCCGCCCGCTGGCGCGCCACCGAAACCAATCGCCAGCCGACGCCTGCCACACTCGCGGCGATGGCTGCGTTTGATGCGGTTCAGCCAGCCGTCGCGCAAGCCACCTCGGACCTCGGCAACGCACTGCAAACTGAAGGCGCCGAGGGTGAAACCCTGGCCCGTTACCAAGCCCTACAAGCCGCGCTCAACGGCCTGGACTCGAAAAGCCTGAGCAGCGTCGGCTGGTGGCCGGACGGCTATGATCGTTTCACCAATGCCTTGAGCGCCCTGCAAGCCTTGCGCGAACAGATCGCCATGGACAATCGCCTGACCCTCGCACCGTGGCTGGAAACCTACCTGCTGACGCAGATCGCCACACAGCACGCGCCGGACCTGATCGAACAGGTCGGTCGTCTCGCCAGCGTTGGCCAAGCGTCGGTAGTGTCCGGACAGTTCACCCTGCAAAGCCGTCTGCAACTGCGAGACTTGCGCAGCCGCATCGGCGACGCCCGAGAGCAACTGGTGAAAACAGCCAGTCTGCTGGAGGCACGCCTGCCCAGCGCCTTGCAAGCCTGGGCCGGGCAATACCATGACAGCCTCAAGCACCTGGACGCCGAGCTGCAAGTGCTCGACGACGGTGTATTCGGCGGCAGCATCAAGCTCAAGCCCGAGGAGTTCGAACGCAGCCTTGACACCTTGCTCACCGACCTCGCCTCGTTACGCCAGCAGTCGTTGGTTTCGTTGGATCAGCGCCTGGATTACTACCACGGTTCGGCCATCCGCCAGTTCATAGTGGTGGCGACGATTCTGGGTGGCCTGCTACTGGCCGCGCTGTACCTGTTCATCTGCTTGCAGGCCTCGATACGTCGCAGCGCCAGCGGCATCACGTTGTTGGCCGAAGCACTTCGCGACGGCAATCTGAGCCTGCAAGTGCCGGTGCACGGTCGGGATGAATTGGCAGCCATCAGCACGGCCCTCAACGTCGCCGTGGTGCAACTGCGTAACAGTCTGCTGGGGGTCGATCACGAAACGCTGCAGCTGAGCAACGCGGTGCGCACCCTCAATCATCATTCCAGTGGTGCATTGGGCGAGGTCGAAGCGCAGCAATTGCAGATCAGTCAGATCGCCGCTGCGGCGACACAATTGGCCGCTACCTCTCTAGGTGTCGCCCAGAGCTGCGAACACGCCTCCGGCAGCGCGCAGCACACCCAGCGTATCGCCGCCGACAGCAGCCGCGACAGCCAGCGCACGACCGCTAGCATCCAACAGCTCAACCAGCGTTTGAACGACACGGCTGCCGCACTGGGCCGAGTCAGTGAACAAGGGCAGCAAATTCAATTGGTGGTGGACACCATTCGCGGCGTCGCCGAACAGACCAACCTGCTCGCGCTCAACGCCGCCATCGAAGCGGCCCGAGCCGGCGAGCAAGGTCGGGGGTTTGCCGTGGTGGCCGATGAAGTACGCAGCCTCTCCCAGCGCACCCAGGCCTCCACCGCACAGATTGCCGGCACCGTCGACAGCCTGCGCAATACGGTCAATGAAGCGGTCAGCCTGATGGAGGCAGCCTGCGGCCAGGCACAATCTGACGCACAGGCGGTCACGGGCCTGGGCGAACGATTGGGGGAAATTGCCAGCGCCGTGCAGAGCGTCACCGATACCCTGGCGCAAATCGCCACCGCGGTCGACGAGCAAGCGACCACCGCCGATGAAGTCAGCGGCAATATCCAGCAAGTCGATCAGGCGGCGCTACGCTTGCTCGAAGGCGCACGGGCGGTGAACCTGGCGGCAGACACCTTGAGCCAGGGCAGCAAGGCCTTGAGTGCCAATACCGGGAGATTTCAGCTCGGTTAACGCCCTCCCCCGGCCCGTTTTTTCGGGCCAGGTGGATAAGCGGTTGAAAGCGTAGAGAAATATTTTACATTTACGCTTGACGCATCTGCATTACCGGTGAATAATGCGCGCCACTTGGCTACATAGCTCAGTTGGTTAGAGCATAGCATTCATAATGCTGGGGTCCGGGGTTCAAGTCCCTGTGTAGCCACCAAGTACTAAAAACGGCTTACCGAAAGGTAGGCCGTTTTTTTATGCCTCGAGAAAAGTGCCCTGAATCACAGGGCGGTATATTTACGCGTGTTTTGTTTTCTCAGCGGCTTCATCCACATCGGCGAAGAAAACATGCTGCGGTTGCAAGAGGACTCGAACCGCATGCATTCGGGCAATAAGAGCCCGCGTCACGAACGAAGCGTCGGCAAGGCCGACAGCGCCCGCTCCCATATCTGCCACGTACGCAGCCAGACCATGGCCTGCCAGTCGCTGTCAGCAGGATAGAACTGTTCAACCAGATTCAGTTTGATCTCGCGCCCCACCGCATCACTCGGATTGCCGTGCAGGTGCAGCCATTGATCATCGCGCAGATGACGATGGACGTCCGGCCCCGGATAAGTCCCACACTCGATCACAAACGGCATCAGCCGCACGTTCGGTAACGCATTGATCAACGCCTGTGAGGTATAGCCAGTGGCGGTGGCCGCGACACCGGTTTCGCTCAGCGTGTCGGCGCCTGTGTGCAAGGTATAAAGCCAAGGACCATAGATGGCCTGCGCATCTGCAAGCGCTGGATACGCCGACTCGGTAATGGTCAGCAACATCGGGTGACCGTACTCCCCGGCGCCGGTGTGCAAGTCGAAACACATGGCCACTTCGGCATGGGCAACATGCTTTTGAATGATCTGATGCAACGTGCGGTTCGACCAGCTCGGCGCCAGCCCGCCGTAAAATAGTCCATCGGGATGGCGGTGCTGGCCACCCTCGACAACCGACATCACCGCCGGCCAGCCGTGTTCGCGGATCTGCTCGTCGAGCAAGGCATCGGCATGCTCTCGCTCAGGCCCTTTCAATTCCGTGCAGGCATAGATTTCATGCAGCGCGGCATAGGCCTGATTGTCCGGCAGCAGGCCTTCGAAGTTCAGGTGATTGCGGTTCAGGTCGATGTTGTCTTCATTGACCCGTCGCAGCCACGCCGTCCCCCAGGGATTGATCAGGTGGATCATCACCACGGCGACATCCATCGGCAGCGAACGCTTGCCCAACTCCTGCAGCCACTTGATCTGGCAGCCTGAACCATAGAAGCCTTCGACCCCGTGGGTGCCGCTGAGCGCAATCAGCAGGCGCTTGGCGGCCGGATCACCAAGCACTGCGACATCGGTGCTCAAGGGCTCACCGAATGGCCCTTTAAGTGGATGCGGGTACTCAGTGAGCGTTGCGCCGGCCGCCGTGGCGGCTGCCAGAAATTGTTCGCGCTGAGTGCGGTAGCTGGGCTGGGTGGGAAACTCGGTCTGCATGTCTGCCTCTTGTTGATCTTCTGGCCAATCTGTTGCCCTCGACCCTACAGAAAATCTGTCGACTGATGAAGGACAAACGCATCTTTACTGTAGGCCTTGGTTTGCGTCACTTCCTGTCGGTCGATAAAGTCCATGGATCTTTCCCATGGACGGAGTACCCCGCATGTTCTCAGCGCTCCACTTGAGCCGCTTTCGCCTGTCGGCGCTTTCGCTGATCGCCACCGCATTAACCCTTGCCGCCTGCAATGTTCCGTCCTCTTCGACATTGCCGGTCGCGCCGGAAATCGCCTCGGGTTACCGCACCGACCTGGTCACGCAGCACGCTACGAAACACATGGCGGCAGCGGCTAATCCTTTGGCAGCCGAGGCCGGGCGAGAAATGCTGCGTCTGGGCGGCTCAGCGATTGATGCCGCGATTGCGATGCAAGCGGTGTTGACCCTGGTCGAGCCGCAATCCTCCGGCATTGGGGGCGGTGCGTTGATCGTGCTGTGGGATGGCAAACAGGTGCGTACTTACGATGGCCGTGAAACTGCACCGGCCGGTGCCACCGAGAAGCTTCTCCTGCAGGCCGACGGCAAACCGATGCCGTTCACCCAGGCGCAGATTGGTGGCCGTTCGGTGGGAACTCCGGGCGTGTTACGAGCACTTGAGCTGGCCCATCAGAAACACGGTCGGTTGCCATGGGCGAAGCTGTTCGAACCGGCCATCAAACTGGCGGAAGAAGGATTCGCCATCTCGCCACGCCTTCACCAGTTGATCGCCTCGGACTCGTCCATGCGACGCTCGCCAGACATGATGGCTTATTTCCTCGATGCGGATGGCAGCCCGAAAGCCGTCGGCACGCTACTGAAAAACCCGGCACTGGCCGCAGTCCTGAAACGCATCGCCATCGAAGGGCCTGATGCGTTTTACCAAGGCCCCATCGCCCAGGAGATCGTCACCAAGGTGACGGGCCACTCCAACCCCGGCAGCCTGTCGCTGAACGACCTCAAAGGTTACAGCGCCAAGGAGCGCGCGCCGCTGTGCACCGACTACAAACGCTGGCAGGTGTGCGGCATGCCGCCTCCGTCATCAGGCGGGATCGCTGTGGCGCAGATCCTCGGCATGCTGGAATCGTTGGAGACTCGCGACAAACGCTTTGACCTGGCACCGCTCAAACCGATCAAGACTGACGCCCCTGCAGGCATCGAACCGCCCGCTGAGGCCGTACACCTGATCTCTGAAGCCGAGCGCCTGGCCTACGCCGATCGCGCACAGTACGTGGCCGACACGGACTTCGTGCCCGTCCCCGTCAAAGGCCTGGTGGACCCGACGTATCTGGCGAGCCGCGCAGGGCTGATCGGCGACCGCAGCATGGGCATCGCCAAGCCCGGCAACCCGCCGGGCATTCAGGTGGCTTACGCGCCGGATCGCTCCCCCCTGCGGATCTCTACCTCACAAGTGGTGGCGGTCGATGACCAGGGCGGTGCCGTGTCCATGACCACCACCATCGAATCCGCGTTCGGCTCGCACTTGATGGTCCAGGGCTTTGTGCTCAACAACCAGATGACCGACTTTTCGTTCATTCCCGAAGAAAACGGGCAAAAGGTCGCCAACCGCGTAGAACCCGGCAAACGCCCACGCTCGTCTATGGCCCCCACCCTGATCTTCGACCGCCAGAGCGGCGAATTCCTCGCCACCCTCGGCTCGCCGGGTGGCTCGCAGATCATCGAATACGTTGCCAAATCCACCATTGGCCTGCTCGACTGGAACCTCGACCCACAAACCGCTATCCGCCTGCCCAACTTCGGCAGCCGCAACGGCCCGACCGAGCTGGAGCGAGGGCAGTTCAGCCCTGCACTGATTCAGGCCCTAAAGGACAAAGGGCACAGCGTGGACGAGATCGACATGACCAGCGGCACCCAGGCGATTGTTCGGGTGACGGATGCGCAAGGGAAAGCGTCATTGGCGGGCGGGGCGGATCCGCGGCGTGAGGGGGAAGCGTTGGGGGATTGAGTCTTACGTTGAGTGGAAAGGGCTTACCGGGAGGTAGGCCTTTTTTTATGAAAAAAAATACTGATCGGCCCGGTCGCGCAGTCTTTTCCTACCCGCAAATGACTGCTTCCCGGATAGAGTTCGGGGATCAGTTTCCCAATTTCCG
The DNA here is from genome assembly GCF_056680375.1 of Pseudomonas sp. ASL7. Classification (NCBI taxonomy): domain Bacteria; kingdom Pseudomonadati; phylum Pseudomonadota; class Gammaproteobacteria; order Pseudomonadales; family Pseudomonadaceae; genus Pseudomonas; species Pseudomonas sp. ASL7. The sequence continues at coordinate 3,817,106 of NZ_CM155279.1, forward strand.
AGTCAGCCCCTGCTCATCAAATCGGCAATCAACACACTTGATACAGAAGTCGAACTCACGTCCCCGCACATCGGACACGCCTTCACAGACTTGCATCAGTCCCACCGCGGGACTAGGATCACCCAATGAGAATCATCGCTATCAGTCAACTGAAAAGGTTTTGGGAGAAATACCCCGATTCGGAACAGTCCTTTCTGGCCTGGATGGACGAGGCTAGAAATGCTGAGTGGAAAATGCCAGCGGACATAAAAGCGCACTTTGCTAGCGCCAGTATTCTCAAAAGCCGTAGAGTCGTGTTCAACATCAAAGGCAATGACTTTCGGTTGGTAGTCGCTGTGGCGTATCGCTTCGGCGCCGTATACATAAAATTTGTCGGCACTCACAAGCAGTACGACGCTATCGACGCTGATACCGTCGAGATGGAGTAACCCATGAACATTCGTCCGATTCACACCGACGACGACTACCGTGCAGCCCTCAAGGATGTGTCAGCACTCTTCGACAACGAACCAGAGCCTGGCACCCCTGAAGGTGATCACTTCGACATCATGATCACGCTTATCGAAGCCTATGAATCGAAGCAGTTTCCAGTGGATCTGCCCAATCCGATTGACGCGATAAAGTTTCGTATGGAGCAGTCCGGCTTGTCTGCGGCTGACCTGGCACCCGCTATTGGACGTACAAACCGGGTCTACGAAGTGCTCAATGGCAAACGCGCACTGACACTCCCGATGATTTGGAAGCTTCATGATTTATTCGGGATACCAGCAGAAAGTCTGATCAAGCCCGTGAAGCAGGCTTGATCAGGTATAAGCCAACGCCTGAAATCAAACCGGCACACCCAAAATAATGTGAGACGCCTTGATCACCGCCGTCGCGCTCACGCCAGGCGCCAGGCCCAGTTCTGCTACAGCCTGACGCGTCACGATCGAATAGACCTCGGTGCCGCCGTCGAGCTCGATGACGACTTCGGCGTTCACTGAGCCGTCGATGACGCTGGTGACTTTGCCGGCCAGGCAGTTGCGCGCCGAGAGACGAATGTCGCTGGATTCGGTCATCAGCATGACCCACGGCGCCTTGACCAGCGCGACCGCTTCCTTGCCGACCGCCATGCCGAGGTTCTTCACGCTTTCCATGGTCACCACGGCCACCAGCTCATTGCCGCCGGGCAGTTTCAGCGAGACTTCGGCGTTGACCGCACCTGGCTGCAATTGACTGATGGTGCCTTTGAATACATTACGTGCACTGACTTTCATGACGTTATCGCCTCGAATAATGACTTTTCGTTAGAAACTATCGAGAGTTCTTCAGCGCCTGCCGTGCCTTGTGCTTCTCCAGCGCCAGGTCGATCAAACGGCTGACCAGCTCGCTGTAACTCATGCCGGTGGCCTGCCACAGCTTGGGGTACATGCTGATGCGAGTGAAGCCTGGTAGCGAATTGATTTCGTTAATCAGCACTTCGCCGCTGTCGGTCAGGAATACATCGACCCGGGCCAACACGGAACAGCCCAGAACTTGAAACGCTACGACGGCCATGGCGCGAATGCGTTCGCTCGCATCGACGCTGGTATTAGCCGGGTTCTGGAAGGCCAGTTGCGCATCGACTTTCGCGATGGCCACGTTTTGGTGGGCGCCGGCGAAATGTATGGGGTGCCAAAGGGCGTCGAGCACAAGCCGTTCGCCGGGCAAGAGGTGAAACTGCTGCTGATCGAACCCAAGGGTGTCTTGAACACCGGCAGTGAAGTTGGCGACCGCACCGCGCAAAATGACCTGTGGGTGTGAACAGCAGCCGGCTTACACCTGCAAGGTTTTGCCATCCACAGGATCGCCAATCTTCAAGAAATGCCCGCCGGCCACATGGTGCAAGGTACGCAATGCGTCTTGCCCTTCGAAGTGCCAGCGGCCTTCGCTGAACACGCGTTCGTCTGCCTGAGCGGCAATCACTTCGGCCAGGAACAGATCGTACTGCTGGTGATTGCCCGGCTCCGGCAGCAGCCGGCATTCCAGCCAGGCGACGCAGCCTTCGAGCATCGGCGCATCGATCAACTCGCCACTGAAGGTTTGCAAGCCATAGACCTGGAACTTGTCCCGACCTTGGCCCTGAGTCAATTCAAGGCCGGATGTCGAACCGACTGTTTGCACAATATCGGCCTGGGCCGCGCAGGGTACGTTCAGCACGAACGTACCGGAGCCTTCCAGCAGCTGCCGGGTCCAGGTGGACTTATCCAGCACCACGGCAATTTTCGGGGGTTCGAAGTCCAGCGGCATGGCCCAGGCGGCGGCCATGATATTGCGTTGGCCATCATGGGCCGCGCTGACCAGCACGGTCGGCCCGTGATTGAGCAGGCGATAAGCCTTGGACAACGGAACCGGACGGCGATAGGAAACGCTCATGGATGTCTGCTCCTTGGAAAAGAGCCGATTGTAGCGATATCCGCCCGGATGGCATCAACTCGCCAACTGATTGGCAAACTGCCCCACCGCGTTCACCACTTTCTGCGCCCCGTCCTGAATTTCGACGATCACCGTGCCGGCCTCTGCTGCCAACGCCAGGCCTTGTTCAGCCTGAAGCTTGCCGTCGGTAATCAGGGCCACGGCGTTGCGGGCCATTTCCTGATTCTGGCGCACTACGCCGACAATTTCATCGGTGGCCTGGCTGGTGCGTGATGCCAGTTGCCGGACCTCGTCCGCCACTACGGCAAAACCACGCCCCTGTTCGCCCGCCCGAGCCGCTTCGATGGCCGCATTGAGCGCCAGCAAGTTGGTTTGTTCGGCAATGCCGCTGATGGTTTTAACGATGGTGCCGATCACCAGTGATTGCTCGTTAAGGGCTTCGATACCTTCACCGGCGGTTTGCATATGCTTTGCAAGATCTCGCAGCACATTCACCGCTTGTGTGACCACGGCGTTACCACGCTGAGCACTACTGTCGGTTTGTTGTGAAGTGCTGTAGGCAATGTTGGCCGCTTCGGCGACGGCCTGTTCCTGCTTGACCTGGTCGCTAATCACCGTGGCGAATTTCACCACTTTGTAGAGCTTGTTGTTGGCATCGGTCACCGGGTTGTAGGACGCCTCCAGCCAGACCGTACGGCCGTGGCTGTCGACGCGTTTGAAACGGCCGGCCACATATTCACCGGCGTTCAAGCGCTGCCAGAAGTGTTGATACTCGGCGCTGTTGTGCTCCTGCGGCTCGCAGAACGTTCGGTGATGTTTACCCTTGATCTGCGCCAGGCTGTAACCCATGCCGCTGAGGAACCGATCGTTGGCCGTCAACACCTGACCATCAAGATCGAACTCGATCACCGCGGTCGAGCGCACCAGCGCGCCGATCAGGTTCTCGTGCTCACGGGACGCCTCAATGGTGCGGGTCAGGTCGCTGGAGTAAATCGCGAAGTGCCTGATCCGGCCGTCCGCCGACCGCACCGGCTGCACGATCGAGCGCAGCCAGGCTTCCTGGCCATTACCACGCAACAAACGCACCGCACCGGCGAAGTGCTCGCCACGGGTCAGCGAGGCCTTGAAGCGGTGATGGAACTCGTCCGATTTCACATGGGCCGGGACGATGTCTTCGAGGTGTCGGCCGATCAGGTCATTGCTTTTGTAAAGCATCTCGCCGATGAAGTTTTGGTTGACCGACTGAATCCGTCCATCGGGATCGAGGGTCAGGACCAGCATCTCGCTTTCCAGACTTTCCTTCACTTGCTGAAGGCTGGAGAGTTCTTCGCGAAGAGCCGACAACTCTTGCTTCAAGCGTTTGTTGAACATTGGGAGCACCGATGGACAGGGATAGAAAGCGGAATGCAGCCTAGCCATCGGCTTTGGAAATATTTTCTGAAGAGCGTTTGCGGTTTGTCCTACAAAAATAAATGGAGGCAGGCACTTCGCTGCCTTGAATCAGATCGCGCCAGCCGCTGAGCACCTTCCGACGTTCGGCATCCGGGCGCCAAAATACGCGGCACTGCCCACGCCTACCACCCCCATCGCTGCGCAGAAAATCACGCAGATCCAAGGACTCCACGGCATCAGACCGATCAGCAACAGCGGCGTGACACTCGCCCATGCGGCGTAGGCAATGTTGTAAGTGAAGGAAATGCCGGAGACACGAATCCGCGCAGGGAACAGGCTGACCATCACCGACGGCACCGCGCCAACCACCCCGCAACTGAGGCCGGCAATCGAGTACGCCAGGCCGATCCAGCTGCCGCCGATAATCAAGCAGGTATACAGCACGCCGATACCCAACGGCAGCAGCAGGCTATAAAGCATTACCGTGCGCCATGCGCCGATACGATCGACCAACAACCCGGCGAGCACGCAGCCAATATTCAGAAAAACGATGCCCAAGGCACTGAGTGCGAAGGTGTGACCCGCGGTCATGCCGAAGGTTTTCTGCATCATGGTCGGGGTGATCACCACGAACACCACCACCGCCGATGTCAGCACGCAAGTGAGGATCATCGCTGGCAGCATTGCCAGGCGATGTTCACGCAAGACTGTGCGCAATGGCAGTTCGACAGCGGCGTCGCGCTGCGCCTGCATGGCCATGAACACCGGGGTTTCGCTGAGCCAGCGACGCAGCCAGACGCCGATCACGCCAAACACGCCGCCCAACAGGAACGGATAACGCCAGGCGTAATCAAGGATTTCGGCCGGCGTGAACACCTGTGTCAGAAACGTCGCCGTCAATGCGCCGATCAAATACCCAAAGGTCAGCCCCGCTTGCAAAAAGCCCAAGGCGTAGCCGCGATGGCCGACCGGTGCGTGCTCGGCGACAAACACCCAGGCGCTGGGCACTTCACCACCAACCGCCGCGCCCTGGAGGATTCGCAGCGCTAACAGCAGCAGCGGCGCGAAATAACCTATTTGCGCGTAGGTCGGCATGATGCCGATCAGCAGGCACGGCAGTGCCATCATCAGGATGCTCAGGCTGAAGACCTTCTTGCGCCCCAGTCTGTCGGCGAAATGCGCCATCAGAATTCCACCCAGTGGCCGCGCCAGGTAGCCGGTGGCAAAGATCCCGAAGCTTTGCAGTAGCCGCAGCCACTCGGGCATTTGCGGTGGGAAGAACAACTGGCTGAGGGTCAGGGCAAAAAATACGAAAATGATGAAGTCGTAGATTTCCAACGCCCCGCCGAGGGCGGCGAGCCCCAGGGTTTTGTAGTCCGAGCGGTTGAATGGCGCCGGGGGCGAATCGGTGTTGGCAGTCATGAAGAATAACTCTGGCATCGGCAAAAAAACCAAGGCGCCCATGGTCTACGCAAACGTGTCCACGGACAACCCGTTAGACCTTAGTCCCATACGCCCAAAACAGCGCCGCAAAAAGCATCCTATTGTTTTACTGTTGGCAGCTGTCCAAATGGGCCTTTGCCGCCAATGCATTGTAGGAGCGAGCTTGCTCGCGATGGTCGTTAACGATGACGCGTGTTTACTGGCTAAACACGGCGCTCTGAAGTCCATCGCGAGCAAGCTCGCTCCTACAGCCCCTGAAGACCACAATAAACATAAGAATTAGAGGTACTCCCGTGGCCGCTGAGATCGAAGATAGCCGCTATGCCCGCTTTGCCCTGCGCTGCTCAAGCTTTGCCGAACGCTGGTTCCCCGACTCCTGGGTGTTTGCCGCACTGGCGGTGATCATCGTCGCATTGGCCACCATGGCCATGGGCGCCAAACCCACCGACGCCGCCATGGCGTTCGGCGACGGGTTCTGGAGCCTGATCCCGTTCACCATGCAGATGGCGTTCGTGGTGATCGGTGGCTATGTGGTCGCCAGTTCGCCACCGGCAGTGAAATTGATTGATCGCTTGGCGCGCATCCCGAAGAACGGCCGCTCCGCCGTGGCCTGGGTGGCGCTGATTTCCATGGTCGCGTCGCTGCTGAACTGGGGCTTATCGCTGGTATTCGGCGGTTTGCTGGTGCGCGCCCTCGCCCGCCGCACCGATCTGAAAATGGATTACCGCGCTGCCGGTGCTGCCGCGTATCTCGGGCTTGGCGCCGTGTGGGCCTTGGGCCTGTCGTCGTCCGCCGCGCAACTACAGGCCAACCCGGCCAGTCTGCCGCCGTCGATTCTGTCGATCACCGGCGTCATTCCCTTCACCCAAACGATTTTTCTCTGGCAGTCCGGTGTGATGTTGCTGGCGCTGATCATCATCTCGTTGATCATTGCCTACGCTACCGCCCCCGGCCCGAATACAGCGCGTGATGCCAAAGCGTGTGGCATCGACCCCAGTTTCAACCTACCGCCGTTGCAACCGCGCACCCGCCCCGGCGAATGGCTGGAACACAGCCCGCTTCTGACGATTCTGCTGGTGTTGCTGGCCGCCGGCTGGTTGTTTCATGAGTTCTCGACCAAACCGGCGATCAGTGCCATTTCGGGCCTGAACACCTACAATTTCCTGTTCCTGATGCTCGGCGCGTTGCTGCACTGGCGCCCACGCAGCTTCCTCGACGCCGTGGCCCGCGCGGTGCCGACCACCACTGGCGTGTTGATCCAGTTTCCGCTGTACGGCTCGATCGCTGCGCTGATGACCACCGTCAAAGGCGCTGACGCTCAAACCCTGGCACACCACATCTCGAGCTTCTTCGTCAGCATCGCGTCCCACGACACCTATGCGCTGCTGATGGGTGTGTACTCGGCCATCCTGGGTTTCTTCATCCCGTCCGGCGGCGGTAAATGGATCATTGAAGCGCCGTATGTGATGCAAGTGGCCACCGACCTCAAGTACCACTTGGGTTGGGCCGTGCAAATCTACAACGCCGCCGAAGCCCTGCCGAACCTGATCAACCCGTTTTACATGTTGCCGCTGCTCGGTGTGCTGGGGTTGAAGGCGCGGGACTTGATCGGGTTTTCGTTCGTGCAACTGCTGGTGCACACGCCGCTGGTGCTGTTCCTGCTGTGGGCGTTGGGGACGACGCTGACGTATACGGCGCCAGTGATGCCGTAACTGAAGTTGATTGCACCTGCTGTGGAGCAGGTGCAATCAGGTTTTCTCGGTCATATGGCCGAGCCTGCTCAAGCACCTGTTGGCTAAATTTCAAGGAAGATCCCCTGGCGTCAGCAGATCAACACTTACGCCCAGCAAATCTTCAAGCTCGACTTGAAGTCCGCCGAGATCAAAAAGTGTGGCGCCGGGCAGAGCATCTACCAGCAGGTCAAGGTCATCTTTACCAGGTTCGGTATCGCGCCAGTCTGGCGGCGCCTGAGGATGGTAAACACCGCACACCGTGACAGGATGCGTGCCGGCCATCGCAGTGTCAGCCAATCGAAACTCTCGTGTAACCTCCACGCCACATCGCGCTGCTAGCGTTCAGCAGCAATATATTGCAACAACTTTGCAAGGCAGGAGTCGGAATGAACGACGAAAAAGACGGAAGCGACATCCCCTCCCCCGAAGACGATCAACCCACCGATACCAGCCGTCGCCGTTTCCTCGGTAGCGTTGCGGTATTGGGTGTAGGCGCTACCTTAAGCGCTTGCGGCCCCCATGGTGATGAACCGGGAAAACCGGCTGAACGAGCACTGACGCCAACCGAACTGGATAAAGCCCTGCGCGAGCAGGTGAAAAACGTCGTGGTGATCTACGGCGAAAACCGCAGCTTCAACAACCTGTTTGCGGATTTCCCCGGCATCGAAAACCCGCTGTCCGCGATCAAACCCGAGCAATACCTGCAACGCGACCGCGACGGCAGCGTGCTGTCGGGCCTGCCGCCGGTATGGGGTGGCGTGAACCAGGTCGGCCCGCAAACCCTTGATGGCGTGATTTATCCCGCCGGTACGCAGTTTCAGGAACATCTGCCCAATGCCCCGTTCGCCCTCAAGGGGCCACAAGGCGAAGACTTGCCCCTGAGCCTGGTCACTCGCGACCTGTGGCATGTGTTCTATCAAAACCAGATGCAGATCAACGGCGGCAAGAACGATCACTTTGTGGCATGGGCCGATTCCGGCGCCCTGACGTTCGGCCATTACGCCCAGACCCGGTACTCGCTGCGCTTGTGGGATGTCGCCAAAGAATTCGTCCTGTGCGATAACTTTTTCCAGGGCGCGTTCGGCGGTTCGTACCTGAACCATCAATATCTGATCAGTGCCCAGGTGCCGTTTTATCCGGATGCCGCCAACTCGGTGGCCAAGTCGCAGATCGCCACACTGCAGAGCGATGATCCGACCGATACGCGCCTCAAGCCGTTGGCCCAGTCGCCCACCAGCGCCATGACCGGCCCGCCGCAATTCGGCCCGAGCCTGCTGACTCCCGACGGCTATGCTGTGAACACCATGGCTCCCCCTTACTGGCCGACCTGGATCCGCGATCCCGAGCGCCCGGACTACGCCAAAGCCGATTTGCCCAGCGTGCTTGTCCCACAAACACACGAACATATCGGCGACAAGCTCTCGAAGAAAAACGTCGACTGGGCGTGGTACGGCGGCGCATGGCAAGCCACGATCGATGAGTACAAGGATTCGGGAGCCATTCCGAAAATTCCGAATTTCCAGTACCACCATCAGCCGTTCAATTACTTCAAACGCCAAGGCCCGGAGAACCCGGTGGAACGCAGCAAACGGCTGCGCGATGGCGGTTTGGGCGATGAGTCGAGCACCAACAAGTTCCTGGCCGATGCCGAAGCCGGCAAGCTGCCAGCGGTGACGTTCTACAAACCCCAGGGCAACTTGAACATGCACGCGGGCTACGCCGACGTAGCGTCTGGCGACCGGCACATCGTCCGCGCGCTGAAGGTTTTGCAGCAGAGCCCGCAATGGAAAAACATGGTGGTGGTGATCGCGGTCGATGAAAACGGCGGCTGGTGGGATCACGTTGCTCCGCCCAAAGGCGATCGCTGGGGCCCGGGGACGCGTATCCCGGCGCTGGTCATTTCACCGTTCTCGCGCAAGGGCACGGTGGACCATACGGTCTACGACACGGCTTCGATCCTGCGGCTGATCACTCGGGTGTTCCAACTGGAGACACTCGACGGGATCAAACTGCGCGATGAGGCGATGATTGCCCGTGGCCAACAGCCAATGGGGGATTTGACCAATGCCTTGCATTTCACGAGCTGACTGAAGATGGCATCGCCCCTTGCCGAAGGGGCGAATGACTGCAACTGGATTGGTCTTACAAACAGGTTCGGTGTTGCCTGACACAACGCCAGGTAACGTCCTATCTTCAATGCATAAAACACCGCGTTAGACTTCGACGGAGCAGTCAATTTCTGTTCAATAAAACTGCATTAACCAAGGACGAACAAGTAAATGCCTTTAATATCGAAATCGCTGGAAGAAATGATTAATGAAATCTACCAGGATGGCAGAGTTTCATTCGTTGAATATAAAGCCCTGCGCGAGGATGCCGACAGACGCATGGACGCTGTCATTCGTGAGTTTGGTCACCATAACAATGTGACGGCTTTTCAAAAAGCAATGGATGTCGCCATGCAGTTACTGCAGTCGGCAATTATCGATGCAAAGAAAGCCAAACTGACCGACACCGGCGAGGCCATCGTTAAAGACGCTGTTGTTGCCCAAGTGGAATACTTGCGCGCAGGAAGTGATTTGGCCTTACGCCTACTGTAACGCCACGGCCATGAGCCGGTCCGCCGCATAAGTGCGGCGGGCTACCTGCCGGGATTCAACATTGAAACCGTCGACCGCCCATCATAAGAAATCTGTTTCATACCACTTCTTTGTCTCCCCCTGCTGATCCAGTATGACGCTCATTCCCATTCGGGGACCCATCGCTGAAAAGGATCTGAGCATGTTCAAACTCGCAGGACTCACCCTTGCCGCCCTCACCCTGAGCACCACCGCCCACGCCGATGTCGACCTGAAGCTGGGCAACACTGAACGCGTCACGCGCCTGTTTGCCTTCCCCAACAACTGCAACGTGATCTGTTTTCGCAACTGGACGCTGGAACAGACCGTCGAGCATTACCTGACCCAAAGCGTGCAACGCGATGGCTACAGCGAAGCGAAGGTTCTGGTCAAAACCGATAACGATCAGCTCTACGCCGAAATCAGCGGCGTGCCCAAGAGTTATGAAAAACCGTTGGCAGCGCTGCTCGATGCCGGCGACCTGGCCTACACCGGTGCCAGCAAACTGAATGCCGATGGCAAGTGGGCCTACAACTGGTATCTGTTCCTGCCATTGGGCATGGCGCTGGAAAACCGCAAAAGCGTTGAACTGTTGCACTTCCCACCGGATTACTCGTTGACCCAGGCACAGGATTATCTCAGGTCTGCCACCACCGATCGTTGGGCCACGCTGCTCACCGACAACGGCATCCCCGCAGACCAGACGCCGGGCTACTAGACCATCATCGACATCGCACCGATTGCCGCGCCATCCAGTGCCGGCAAGGATCTGGAAGGGGTCTACGACTACTTCAAGGACTATCAGACCTCCATGGTCAAGGACGTCAGCCAGAACGCCAGCGGTGCCGCGTTACCGATGGTCGCCTTCGGCGCGCCGGTGCGTAACTGGATCAAACAGCAATACGGTCCGACCGTGAACGTGTTGGGTCTGGCCACGATCAGTCCAAGTACAGGGGTGAACGTGCCGGTGCTGGGTTCCAACCACCCAAGCTACATCTGGTACGCCGCCGACCCCGCGACCTACACCGGTGAAGATGCACAGGCCAAGGCCGACGACGCTGGCTTGAAAGTCATGGGGCAGGATTTGAGCGCCGCGTGCTGGCAGGCCGGTATGGGCAGCAAACCGGGCACTGACCCTCAAGTTCAGCTGAAAAGCTGCACCCAGACCTGGCAAGTGACCCAAAAAGAAAAGACCTGCGAGTTGTTCTACACCTCGATCCGCAACATGACGCCCGACCAAGCCGCGGCCAAGTGCGCGACGCCACCGATCAAGTCCAAACTCAAACAGCTCAAGGCCCCGGCACCCGCGACCGCGATGCCTTCTCCGCACCTGTAGACGATGCATGACTTTCCCGCGTGGGCGATGGCTGACGCGGGAAAGCGTCTGTGCTGAAAGGCTCTACAACTTCTCGACCGGACGCAAGCGGTATTGCGGCGGCAGTTGCTCGAAACCGCTGATGGTCGTGTTCAGGCTCTTCCAGCGGCCATCCTTGATGCCGTAGATGCAACCGTGGATCGACAGCTTCTGCCCACGATGCCAGGCGTTTTGCACAATGCTGGTGTGGCCGACGTTGGCCACCTGCTGGATCACGTTGAATTCGCAGAGGCGGTCGACCCGCTCTTCTTCGGTCGGCAACTGGGCCAGTTCTTCGCGCTTTTCGTAATAGAGATCACGAATCGAGCGCAGCCAGCCGTCGATCAGGCCCAGTTGGCGATCCTGCATCGAAGCGCGCACACCGCCGCAGCCGTAATGCCCGGTGACGAGGATATGTTTGACCTTGAGCACGTCCACCGCGTACTGGATCACCGACAGGCAGTTGAGGTCAGTGTGCAGCACCACGTTGGCCACATTGCGGTGTACAAACAAGTCGCCCGGCAGCATGCCGACAATCTCGTTCGCCGGCACACGGGCATCAGAGCAACCGATCCACAGGTATTCCGGCGTCTGCTGACGGGCCAGCTTGGCGAAGAAATCAGGATCTTCTTTGGTGATCGCGTCGGCCCAGCGCTCATTGTTATCAATCAGATCTTGTAATTCGTTCATACAATAAAGCCTCGATAATGGTGCGTTGCTTTGACAGACAACCGTCCGTCTGGGTCACGCGCGAGATGTAGATCCCCTGATGCCCCCAACGGCTGGCTGGCGCTCCATGCCGGTGGAATTCCCAGCAGTCCCGTGGGTCCACCGTAGTAAGGCCCACAGTATGAGGAATTACCATGACTGATTCACGACGTCCTTTCGATGCGGTGCAACCCGAGCCCATCGATGATAATGAAGACCGCATGGGATCGATGCATGAGCTGGATTTCGACGAGGAAGAACCCAGCGCCAAAATTGGCGATGAACTGACGACAACAGCGCGCGAGCGACTGATACCCCGCCATCGCGCGCGCGAAGCCGGCATGACCGGCGCCTCGACCGATGATCATGAGCCCACCGACGACGACATGAGCCCGGAAAACCTGATCCGCGAAGACGGTGCCCGGGATGCCCACGAAGCGGGTGAAGGCGGCCAGGCCGATTGGGATTTAAGCATCGTCGATGAAGACGACATTGGGGGTGGCAATGGGCTGGATGAGGCAGAGATGGCAGAGCGCGATTCGATAGACGGTAATCGCTGAACTAGAGGGCAGACCGTATCCCGCTATAGAAGCTGCCGAAGGCTGCGATCTTTTGTTGTCGCAAAATAGAAAGATCAAAAGATCGCAGCCTTCGGCAGCTCAGGGAACTGTGTTCAGTCGACGAGGGTGCAGGCCATGACCACTGCATCTTCCCGTCCGCCAACAGCAGGGTAATAGTCACGTCGACGCCCAATCTCGTTAAATCCATACCGCTCGTACAACCGAAACGCCGACCGATTACTGTCGCGCACTTCGAGAAAGCACTCCCGCGCCTGGGCCTTGTAGGCAATCGACATCAAATGCTCAAGCAATGTCAAACCCAGCCCGCGGCCTTGGTTTTCCGGTTTGACCGTGATGTTCAGCAGATGTGCTTCATCAAGAATGATCTGCACCACGCCATGGGCGACCTGCTGCTCGCCTTCGAACATGAGCCAGATCTGGTACTTGCCCAGCCCATCGAGAAAAATCCCGCGGGTCCAGGGATGGCTGTAGGCCGCATATTCAATTTTCAGGACAGCGTCCAGGTCCGCTTCGGTCATCGGGCGGAACGATACAGCCTCACTCATTCGATTCTTTCCAGCGCGCCATCAGCCGACGCATGGCTTGCCAGACATCAGCTTTACGCTGTGGCTCTTCCATTAATAATTCCAGACCCGGCAGGGCCCAGGCCGAGCCCAGGCCTTCGACCTGGAGTTCACGGTTGAACGATTCGGCGTTCGCCTCGCCGGCAAAACGCACCGCTGGCAGGCCGATCAGCCACACGCAAACGCAGGGAGCATCTTCCAGCCGGGCCGAGAGAAAACCTTGCACAAAGTCTCGAGCGGCTTCCGGGCCCTGGTCCATGGTGCCCCGAGCCAGCAGCGGCCAGCGCACCGGCTCGCCGATGATCTGCGGGCTGTCCGGCAGACCGGCTGCGCGCAGCATGTCCTTGAGCAGCAGATACGCGGGGTCGCGGGTCTGGAACGTTTCGCCTGTGGGTAACTCCACCAGCAGCAGGCAGCGGCCGGCGCGCAGTAATTGCAGGGCGAAACGCGGTGGCGGCACGACCGGCGCCTTGACCGCGACCGGCGCTTCCTCTTCTTCGACCTTGGCGTTCGTGCGTGTGCTGGCCAACGATGGCCGCGGGACCTCGATCTTCACCCGTTCCGCCGGCTTGATCACAGGGTCCACTGACGCTTCAGCCATCGGAGCCGGCGCCACCGGGGCGATGACCAATGGCTCGGGCATCTCCAGCAGCTCGGGGCGCGAGGGCGCGGCGAAGGGCAATTCGGTGCGCGGCAGCCAGTTGACCACCTGCATGGCGGTCAAATAAGCGCGGCGACGGGACTCGATAAGCAAGGGTCGGCCACTTGTGGATAACTAAAGTGCGGTGATTCTACCGCCCTTCGCTCAAGATCGCCCGCGCTGTTGATCGATAGACTTCACCGATAGTCTTTCCACCTATGAAAAATGGCGACAGCCCGTCCCGAGAGTGAAGCGCCGCGCCTTCGATGAAGTACAATCGCGGCTTTTAATCGCCAACCAGCCGGCCATTCCGATGATCGAACCCAAGCGCGTCTTGCGCGCCCTCGCTGAACACTGGGCACTTCTGGAGCCACTGTGCGAGCACTTCGACCAAGGCACCTTGAGCCTCAACGAACTGCGTTCACAGTTGGCCGCCCAGCAACTCGACAGTACGCCGCAGGACATCACCAGCCTGCTGGACGTGTGGATCCGCCTCGACATTCTGGTTCCCGTGGCGAAAAGCCCGAACCGTTTCGAGCTCAACGCGCAGATCCATGACTTCCTCGCTTACCTGCGCCGTGAGCACCGTCTGGGCCTGTGCCTGGAAATCGAAGCCTACTTGCGCCACCTCGAGCGCCTGGCCGGTTACATTCAGGACGCGTTCGACATCCGCGACGGCGACGACCTGGCGCGGCAGTTGCGCCTGCTCGACATGCGTGTGCGAGACGTTCTGAAGAAGCTGGCCAACGACGAACAGGCCCTGGTGGCCGTCGCTGAGCGTGCCAAGACCAGCGACCGGCAGATTCCGTTGCGTCAGCGTTACGCTGAAGTGCTGGCGACCTGGGATGAATACGTCGAGCCGATGATTCAGTTGGTGAACGCCGACGGCGCCTTCGAACAAGGCGTGCGCAAGGTCGAAAACGTCCTGCTGAAGATGCTCACCGAGCAGCAACGCCTCGGCCACCTGGTCGATGACGACATGCTGCTGCGCACCCACGCGCGCATCCTCGAAATGCAGACCAGCGCCCAGCTGACCCTGCGCCACGCCCGTGAATTGTTGCTGCCGCTGCGTGAAGAAGCCCGGCGCCACAACGCCGTGACCCGTGGCGCGGCGCTGGCGCTGGCGGCCATCCGCCGCAAAGGCATCGATGCGGTGCCGCAGGCCGCTATGCCGATGTTCACCCGCCCGCAAAGCACGTTCCTCGGCAGCGCCAGTCAGGTCGAGGCCTACGTGTACGCACTGGCCCGTTTCGAGCCGAAACCTGCGCGTTTCCCCAAGGCCCACAAGACTCAGAAAGGCGAAGCGCCGCGCGCGCCACGCACGGTTCGGGAAATGCTCGAGCGCTGCGAGGACGCCCTGCCGATGCCGGACCTGATGATCTGGCTGCTGGAACAGGAACCGGACGGCGCCACCGACGAATTACTTTATTGGTTCTCGCGCCTGTCGCGGGAAAAACGCTTCAAACGCGAGCGTCTGGAACGTCGCGACTACCACACTCACGAGCACCAGGTCAGCCTGCGCTCCTTCGCCCTGCTCTCGGCCGGCGACGACGCCGCCGAGAATTCTGCGAGCACTCCATATGCATCTTGATCTATCCGAACTATCCCAGCTGGCGCCGATCTTTCGCGAGCTGTTCAAGGGCTACCACGTCAGCCGCCGCGACCCGGAACTGTACGCACAACTGTCGAACTTCCAGGACCAGTACCGCACGCTGTTCAAGGCGCTGGGCTTTGAACTGGTCTGCGACACCCGCGGTTTCTACTACTTCGTCCCGGACCTCGCCGCGGCGGCGGTGAATAAAACCGCGCAACGTCTGGCGCTGTTCACCTTCATCCTCGTCGAGCATCTGGCCGATCAGGGCCGTGACCCGGTCGCCGTACTCGATGGTGGCAGCCTGGGCCGCGATGAATTGCCGTCGCTGCTGGAAAAGTACCGCGACCTGTTCATCCAGGCCGAAGTGCAGACCCAGGAAGAACTCGAAGAAAAAATCATGCGCCGCATGACCCAACTCGGTTTTGCCGGCGAAGAAAACGGTGTCTACCGTTTCCTGCCGCCGATGCACCGATTCCTCGATGTCTGCCTGTCGGTTCAGCAGGACCGCGATTTGGCGGCCAGCCTGCACAGCGTGCTACCGCTGCCGGTTCCGGTGTTGATCGATGACGACAGCGACGAAAAGCTGCTGCAAACCGATGATCCACTGGACCTTAGCGACTTCGAAGAAGAAAGCGAAGAAGACGCGATGGCCCGCGCCATTGCCGAAGAACAGGAGACCGACGCATGAGCAAGGAACGCTACGGCATTCGCCGCTTCGCCCTTTTGAACACCGCCGGCTACAGCCTCGGCCTGTTCCCGCTGGAAGAACCGCTGTCGGTCTACGGCGCGAACAACCTCGGTAAATCCGCGTCGATCAACGCCTTGCAGTTTCCGATTCTGGCGCGCATGTCGGACATGAGTTTCGGCAAGTACAGCCTGGAACAGTCCCGGCGCTTCTACTTCGCCTCAGACACCAGCTACATCCTCGTTGAAGTCTCGCTGCCCCACGGCCCGCACGTGATCGGCGTGGTCGGTCGCGGCCCGGGCGGTGGTTTCGGTCACCAGTTCTTTGCCTACGCCGGCAAACTGGACCTCGCCCACTATCAGAAAAACGACACCTGCCTGCGCCAGAAAGAGCTGTTCACCAACCTTGAGCGCGAAGGCCTGAAGGCCTACGAACTCAAACCGGATGAACTGCGTCGTTTGCTGGTCGGCGGTCACACCTCGATTCCGCTGGACTTGACGCTGATCCCGCTGCGCTCCACCAGTGAACAGAGCCTTAAGACTTTCCGCGCGTTGTTCATCAACCTGCTGCACATGCGCGAAATCACAGCGGCCAAGCTCAAGCAGCTGTTTCTCGATGCGTTCGAACACAGCCTGCGCTCCGGCAGTGTCGACTACATCGCCGCGTGCGAAGAAGCATTCCGCGATGTACGACGCATGGAGCAAGACTACAACTCGCTGGTCACCGCGGGCCCATTGGTCGAAGCCCTCGCGGCAGGCGTGACCCAGCGCAACATCCTGCGCGGCAAATTGCACCGGATCTCGCCTCTCCTCGATTCCTTGCTCGGCACCTGGTCGGACTACGCCAGTGCGCGCAAGGAAGAGCTGACGATTCAGGCCGAGCACTATCGCAACGAGCAGGACGCGTTGCAAAACGATCAACGCGGCGGCACTCAGGAGCTGATGCGTCTGGAGCGGGAAATCACCGGCATCCAGCGCTGGCTTGGCGAGCTGTCGGTGCTCAAGCATCGCTTCGCTTTAGTCGATGACGTCAAAGTCCTGGAGCAGCAACTGCTCGCCGCCAAGGACGCGCACGATGAGCTGGCCGGTGCGCTGGCGCAGTCGCGCCAATTCACCGCCGAGGATTTGGAAGAACGTCTGCGGGATCTGGAAAAACGCCTGAAGTCGGTCAAGCAACAACTCGATCACGCCGACAACAACAGCTACGCCCGCCTGCGCGAAGAATTTTCGCAACAGGATGTAGAGCGCCTGATGCGCCTGTTCAATAGTGCGTTGTTCAGCCTGCCGCTGGGCGAGCACGGGATTGCGCTGGACGAGGACGGTCAGTGGGTCAAATCCATGGAGCTGATCCTCGATGGCTTCAAGGGTGAGCGCTTCGAAGTGCCGGGCCTGTCCATCGACCTGTCGCACATCGAGCCTCCAGCGCTGCAAGCCTTGGCTGACCGCGCGGCATTGCGCGATCAGAAAGAGCGCCTGGACAAAGAGCTCAAGCAACTGAAAACCCAGCAAGCCGTTGCAGCGGACCGCGCGGCCAGCAAAACCCAGACCGAAGCGCTGTACCAGCAAGTGCTGGACGCGCAGAAAGCCCTGGAAGATTTCCGTCGGGCGCAAACCCTGAGCGCCGAGGAAGGCGACAAGCTGGAACAGCTGGCGCAAATGGAAGCCGCGCAGGATGAATTGAAGCGTTCCAGCGACGCCTTCACCGAACGTGTCCAGCAATTGTCGGCCAAGCTGCAACTGGTCGGCCGGCAGATCGGCGACATGGAGGCCAAGCAACGCACGCTCGACGACGCGCTGCGACGCCGTCAATTGTTGCCGGCAGACCTGCCCTTCGGTACCCCGTTCATGGACCCGATCGATGACTCCATGGACAATCTGCTGCCGCTGCTCAATGACTATCAGGACAGCTGGCAGGGGTTGCAGCGCAGCGATGGTCAGATCGAAGCGCTGTACGCTCAGGTCCGCCTCAAAGGCGTAGCCAAGTTCGACAGCGAAGACGATATGGAGCGTCGCCTGCAATTGTTGATCAACGCGTACGCGCACCGTACCGACGAAGCCCTGACCCTGGGCAAGGCGCGCCGTGCGGCAGTCACTGACATCGCTCGGACCCTGCGTAATATTCGTAGCGACTACGACAGCCTTGAGCACCAACTGGCGCTGTTCAACCGCGAGATCAACAAGCGTCAGGTCTCCAACCTGCAGAGTTTCCGTATCGTGCTAGCGCCGAACAAGGAGGCGCTCAAGCATATCGACCAGATCATCCACAGTGCCGGCCAGTACGAAGAAGGCGAAACCCTTTCCGTCTTCGACCTGAGCCAAAGCGCCGATCAGGACAACAAGAACGAAGAGGCCAAGGAGTATTTGGCACGGCTGGTGGCAGCGAACCACAACCAGCTCGGCCTCAAGGACTTGTTCGAGCTCGCGTTCGAAATCACCAAGGTCAACGGTCAGCCGGTGATTCACACCGACATCGATGGCGCCGCTTCCAACGGCACCACGATGACCATCAAAGCGCTCACCAACATGTACTTGTTGCTGCACTTGATGGACCGCGACCAGGCCGGCCGCGTGCGTCTGCCGTACTACCTCGACGAGGCGGCAGACATCGACGAAAAGAACCAGGCAGCCTTGCTGGAAACCAGCCTGCAACTGGGCTTCGTGCCGATCCTGGCGAGTGTGAAACCGCAGGTTTGCGCCAGTGTCGCCATCGACCTGGAAGGTGGCAGCGGGCCGAACGGGATCTACATCGACGAAGCGGACTGGAAGTACATTCGCCGTCACGATGAAGTGAAGCCGACCGTTGTTGTGCAGGCGGATGAGCCGGAGCTGGACGCGGTCTGATTCGCATTATTCAAAGGCCATGAAAAAGGCCGCGATCCAATGGATCGCGGCCTTTTTTGTGTGCTGACTTGAGACTTTCTGGGAACTTGAGGGCCCCTTCGCGAGCAGGCTCGCTCCCACATTTGATCGGTGTCGTACACGAATGCCATGATCGACATGGATTCAATGTGGGAGCGAGCCTGCTCGCGAAGGCGGCATCACAGACGCCCAATGAACTGCCTGCTACTTACCGATGGCGATTTTCGGCGCCCAGGTCAGCCACTCCTCTTCAAACTTGTCGAACAGTGGGAATGTTTGCTCAGGCCGTGCAGGGTTCCCCATGCGATCACCATCCGGCGTGGCGAAAGCGATGCCCCCCTGAATCAGCGTCTCTAGCGATTCAGTACGGACCGTCGCGCCTTTGAACAAGCCGTAGTCGAAACCAAAACCGCTGGTATTCCAGAATCGCGTGCCGCTGCGCACCAATGCCGCATACTTCGGTTCAATCAGGATGCGCACCAACACACGGTCAGCGGTCTCGCCCAATTCATAGCCTGTCACCTTGCCCACGGTGACCTCGCGATAGGTCACCGGTACGCCGATTTTCAGCGACCCACGGCGAGCGGCACTCAGGACCAGACTCAAACCGGGTTCTTGCTTGGCGGTTTCCGGTGGATTGGCCAGGGCCACAAAGTTCTTCTGCGGGCCGAGGTTTTTCGCAGCAGGCTGCACTTCGATGTATTGGCCGGTGACCAGTGTCTCCAGATTCGAAGTCTTGATCAGACCCAATTCTGGTTTGACCACCCAAAACTGACTGCCAACCCGGGCGATACGCTCCGGCACTTCGGTGATTCGTGCAGTGAGCATCACCGATTGCAAGTCATCCGTGAGGTCGACGTCTTCAATCTTGCCGACATCCAGACCTTTGAACCGCACAGGTGTGCCGTTGCGCAAACCATCGGCGCGATCAACCTTGATCGTGACTACGGTGCCTTTCTGGTTGGCCTCGTCATGGTTGGCGAACAGACGGAAACGTGGAATACGTTTCTCCAGCGGCGCTTTTGCTTCCGGTGTTTCGAAGGCAATGCCGCCGGCCATCAGACTCTGTAGCGACTCGCTTTTGACCTGGATTCCCCCGGTGAGTCCCCCCGTCAGCGTGATGCCACTGGCATTCCAGAACCGCGTCGAGGCGTTGACCAGGCCTTCGTATTCCTTCTCGATGTGTACGCCGATCACCAACTGCTTTTTGGTGCGTGAGAACTGATAGCTCTGCACCGAACCCACCTTGACCTGCTTGTAGAGAATCGGGCTGCCGACTTCCAGCGAGCCGAGGTTCTCGGTGAACAACACCAGGTGCAAGCCCGGTGAACGCAAATCAAGCGGTGGCGCCTTGGGCCGTGCCACGAACTCGCGTTGTGGCGCTGCGCCTTTGTCACCGGGGCGCACGGCGATGTAATTACCTTTGACCAGGGCTTCCAAACCAGTAATGCCTGCCAGGGATATCGACGGTTTGACCACCCAGAACTGAGTGCCTTGGACCAGATAATCTTCGGCCAGCGGGTCAAGGGTCAACTCAGCGGTAGCAGCAGACAAATCAGGATCGATCTTCAGTGCTTTCAGCGTGCCGACTTGGATGCCCTTGTACATCACCGGCGTGCGACCGGCCTGCAAACCTTCAAAATCGCTGAGTTTGACCTTGACCCGAATACCGGCCGCGGCCGCGTCAAAGTCCTCGTAGAGGCGGAACGGCAGACTCGGATCGGTGGGCGGGCTGTCCTTGCGGTTTTCTGGCGTGGCAAACGCGATGCCACCCGCAACGATACTGGCCAGCGACTCGCTGCGCACTTTCACACCGGACAGGTTAGCGTCGATGCTGATGCCGCTGGCATTCCAGAAACGCGTGTATTTGCGCACGAGCTTGGCGTAAGTTGGCTCGATGAAAACTTTGAGTTCAACCGTGCTTTGGTCTTCGGACAGCAAGTAGCTTTTGATCTGGCCGACCTTGATCTGTTTGTAGAACACTGGGCTCCCGCGGTTCAGCGAGCCGAGGCGATCGGCCCTGATCGTCAGGTGCAATCCCGGTTTGGCGTCCGACAACGGTGGCTCTTCGGCCAAGGCCTTGAATTTGCGAGTCGGCTCGCCTTCGCCAGGGCTGATGGCTACGTAGTTACCCGACACCAGGGTTTCCAGGCCAGTGATACCGGCCAGGGTCACGCTTGGTTTGACCAGCCAGAAACGCGTACTGGTCCTGAGGTATTGCTCCACGTCCTTGTTCATCTCGATGGTGGCAATCACACCTTTGGAGGCGCCTTCGTCGTCGAGCTTGAGGGTTTTCACCTTACCGACCGACATGCCTTTGTAGACGACTTCGGTCTTGTTGGCCTGAATGCCTTCGCCACTTTCGAATCGAACCTGAACCTCGATGCCGGTTTCGGTGTAGGCACGCCAGCCGAGCCAGCCGCCGATGATCAAGGCGATCAGGGGCAACACCCAAATGGCAGACCAGTTCGAGGCCGGTCGGGTTTTAGCAGTAGGCAAATCAGTCATGGTCGTCGTCCGACTCCGTGTTATCCCAAATCAGTCGGGGATCGAAAGTAACTGCGGCAAGCATCGTCAGAATCACCACACTGGCGAAAGCGATGGCGCCAAGATTGGCTTCGATGCTGGCAAGCCGTCCGAAATTCACGAGCGACACCAGGATTGCGATCACAAAGATGTCCAGCATCGACCAGCGGCCAATGAACTCGATAAAGCGATACATCCATATACGTTGACGAGCAGAGAGCGGCTGGCGACGCTGCACCGAAAACAGCAGCAGTGCGATGCCTACCAATTTGAATGTCGGGACCAGGATACTGGCAATGAAAACCACGGCGGCGATGGGAATCATGCCGTGCTGAACCAGCTGGATCACCCCGGACATGATGGTGCTGGGATCACCTTGACCGAGGGTACTGACCGTCATGATCGGCAGCACATTCGCAGGGATGTAGAGGATCGCTGCCGTGACGAGCAACGCCCAGGTACGCATTAGACTGTTGGGACGACGAGCGTGAACCAAGGCACCACAACGGGTGCAAACTTGCTCGTCAGTATCGGCTTCCTGCTTATTCAATTCATGGCATTCCGCGCAAATCAGAATGCCTGCATCAATCGCCCGCATGGGCATCCTCTCCTGATAAAGCCTGCCAGATCTGATGAGGTGACATCACAACCTCCAACCAGACCTGAACCAACAACAAACTGATAAAGCAGCCCAAGCCAAGACCTACGGTAATGGTCGCCATATCTGCCAGTTTTACGATCGCGACCAACACGCCCATGAGGTAGACCTCAAGCATCCCCCAATCGCGTAGATGGTGATAAATGCGGTAGAGCAGGAGGCCATAGCTGCGCCCAACATCAAAACGAATACTCAACAGCACGACCAGTTGGCAGAGCAACTTCAGCAACGGGATCCCCATGCTGCAGAGAAACACGACGACTGCCACGCCTTTCATACCCGTATCGAACAGACCGACAACACCTTTCCAGACAGTGTCATGCGACGAGTGCCCGAGTAGATGGAGCTGCATGATGGGTAAAAAGTTCGCCGGGATATACAGCAATAGAGCGGCGATGACCAAGGCAAGACTACGCTGCACAACGTTGTGCCGGTGCGCGTAAAGCTCGTAACCGCAGCGTGGACACAGGGCTTTCTCGCCATGGGCAAGCTCAGGCTTGCGCATCAGCAAATCGCACTCATGACACGCCACCAAGTCGTCCAGCGGTAATTCTGACAGCCCGGGGGCGTCAACCGGATCTGGCATAAAGGCTCTGGCTCCGAAAAAGGTGGGCCTATTCTAGTGTTCTAAATCGAAAATAACTGTGCAAATTTGTGCTATCCGGGATGATGCTTTTTTCAAGGCAAAACAAAACCCCTACCTGCATACGCAGATAGGGGTTTCGGAATTTAATCTTGACGATGACCTACTCTCACATGGGGAAACCCCACACTACCATCGGCGATGCATCGTTTCACTGCTGAGTTCGGGATGGGATCAGGTGGTTCCAATGCTCTATGGTCGTCAAGAAATTCGGTAGCCAGGTCGTTCACCTTTCGGTTTACGCTCCAGCGAATGGGTAGGTGATAGAGCTGGGTGCTTTGTGAGTTTGTCGAACTTTCGGTTCGTTTCGTCTTCACACACCGCAATCTGGTGCTCTTTCGCTTTTCAGCTCGAAGCCTGCAAATTGCTTGGGTGTTATATGGTCAAGCCTCACGGGCAATTAGTATTGGTTAGCTCAACGCCTCACAGCGCTTACACACCCAACCTATCAACGTCGTAGTCTTCGACGGCCCTTCAGGGGACTCAAGGTCCCAGTGAGATCTCATCTTGAGGCTAGTTTCCCGCTTAGATGCTTTCAGCGGTTATCTATTCCGAACATAGCTACCCGGCAATGCCACTGGCGTGACAACCGGAACACCAGAGGTTCGTCCACTCCGGTCCTCTCGTACTAGGAGCAGCCCCTCTCAAATCTCAAACGTCCACGGCAGATAGGGACCGAACTGTCTCACGACGTTCTAAACCCAGCTCGCGTACCACTTTAAATGGCGAACAGCCATACCCTTGGGACCGGCTTCAGCCCCAGGATGTGATGAGCCGACATCGAGGTGCCAAACACCGCCGTCGATATGAACTCTTGGGCGGTATCAGCCTGTTATCCCCGGAGTACCTTTTATCCGTTGAGCGATGGCCCTTCCATACAGAACCACCGGATCACTAAGACCTACTTTCGTACCTGCTCGACGTGTCTGTCTCGCAGTCAAGCGCGCTTTTGCCTTTATACTCTACGACCGATTTCCGACCGGTCTGAGCGCACCTTCGTACTCCTCCGTTACTCTTTAGGAGGAGACCGCCCCAGTCAAACTACCCACCATACACTGTCCTCGATCCGGATAACGGACCTGAGTTAGAACCTCAAAGTTGCCAGGGTGGTATTTCAAGGTTGGCTCCACGCGAACTGGCGTCCACGCTTCAAAGCCTCCCACCTATCCTACACAAGCAAATTCAAAGTCCAGTGCAAAGCTATAGTAAAGGTTCACGGGGTCTTTCCGTCTAGCCGCGGATACACTGCATCTTCACAGCGATTTCAATTTCACTGAGTCTCGGGTGGAGACAGCGCCGCCATCGTTACGCCATTCGTGCAGGTCGGAACTTACCCGACAAGGAATTTCGCTACCTTAGGACCGTTATAGTTACGGCCGCCGTTTACCGGGGCTTCGATCAAGAGCTTCGCGTTAGCTAACCCCATCAATTAACCTTCCGGCACCGGGCAGGCGTCACACCCTATACGTCCACTTTCGTGTTTGCAGAGTGCTGTGTTTTTAATAAACAGTCGCAGCGGCCTGGTATCTTCGACCGGCATGGGCTTACGCAGTAAATGCTTCACCCTCACCGGCGCACCTTCTCCCGAAGTTACGGTGCCATTTTGCCTAGTTCCTTCACCCGAGTTCTCTCAAGCGCCTTGGTATTCTCTACCCAACCACCTGTGTCGGTTTGGGGTACGGTTCCTGGTTACCTGAAGCTTAGAAGCTTTTCTTGGAAGCATGGCATCAACCACTTCGTGTACCAAAGGCACACTCGTCATCAGCTCTCGGCCTTAGAATCCCGGATTTACCTAAGATTCCAGCCTACCACCTTAAACTTGGACAACCAACGCCAAGCTGGCCTAGCCTTCTCCGTCCCTCCATCGCAATAACCAGAAGTACAGGAATATTAACCTGTTTTCCATCGACTACGCTTTTCAGCCTCGCCTTAGGGACCGACTAACCCTGCGTCGATTAACGTTGCGCAGGAAACCTTGGTCTTTCGGCGTGGGTGTTTTTCACACCCATTGTCGTTACTCATGTCAGCATTCGCACTTCTGATACCTCCAGCAAGCTTCTCAACTCACCTTCACAGGCTTACAGAACGCTCCTCTACCGCATCACCTAAGTGATACCCGTAGCTTCGGTGTATGGTTTGAGCCCCGTTACATCTTCCGCGCAGGCCGACTCGACTAGTGAGCTATTACGCTTTCTTTAAAGGGTGGCTGCTTCTAAGCCAACCTCCTAGCTGTCTAAGCCTTCCCACATCGTTTCCCACTTAACCATAACTTTGGGACCTTAGCTGACGGTCTGGGTTGTTTCCCTTTTCACGACGGACGTTAGCACCCGCCGTGTGTCTCCCATGCTCGGCACTTGTAGGTATTCGGAGTTTGCATCGGTTTGGTAAGTCGGGATGACCCCCTAGCCGAAACAGTGCTCTACCCCCTACAGTGATACATGAGGCGCTACCTAAATAGCTTTCGAGGAGAACCAGCTATCTCCGAGCTTGATTAGCCTTTCACTCCGATCCACAGGTCATCCGCTAACTTTTCAACGGTAGTCGGTTCGGTCCTCCAGTTAGTGTTACCCAACCTTCAACCTGCCCATGGATAGATCGCCCGGTTTCGGGTCTATTCCCAGCGACTAGACGCCCTATTAAGACTCGCTTTCGCTACGCCTCCCCTATTCGGTTAAGCTCGCCACTGAAAATAAGTCGCTGACCCATTATACAAAAGGTACGCAGTCACCCAACAAAGTGGGCTCCCACTGCTTGTACGCATACGGTTTCAGGATCTATTTCACTCCCCTCTCCGGGGTTCTTTTCGCCTTTCCCTCACGGTACTAGTTCACTATCGGTCAGTCAGTAGTATTTAGCCTTGGAGGATGGTCCCCCCATATTCAGACAAAGTTTCTCGTGCTCCGTCCTACTCGATTTCATGACTAAGAGATTTTCGCGTACAGGGCTATCACCCACTATGGCCGCACTTTCCAGAGCGTTCCGCTAATCTCAAAGCCACTTAAGGG
>NZ_CM155279.1:3845000-5457500 GCF_056680375.1 Pseudomonas sp. ASL7
ATTCTACAGCAGCCTCTGTTGCTGTCAAGCGGTTATTTTCCGAAGCTTTCAAAGTTTCCTTTGTAACTTCAACCACTTGCGCTTTCGATCTCTCGTTAGCGGGAGGCGAATTCTACAGCGTTACTCGCTGCTGTCAACACCTCTTTTTCAACTCCTTTCGCGCTTCGATGACCTGAAGCAACTTGCTGCCGAAAACTGCGTAACTCATTGTTTACCAAGGAGTTTTCCGTTTCGACTGCGCCGGAAGTGGGGCGAATTATAGACGTCTGGAATCTGCCGTCAACCCTTAATTACGCCTTTGTTGCGGAAGGTGTCTTTTTAGCCAATAAACGCGGGATTCGACGGGTAATTGCAGGGATACGCAGTATCAACAGTAATGCCCCGATAGAGGCATAGGCTACCCACTCCTTCAGATCCGCACGCACGATCCACAACATATGCAGTAGTCCAAGCCCGAGAATCAAATAGGCCAGACGGTGGAGCTTCTTCCAACGAACACCTAAACGCCGCTGACTATAGCGATTGGAAGTCGCCGCGAGCGCTAGCAAACATAGAAACCCCAGCGCACCAACGATAATGTATGGGCGTTTGCGCAGCTCGACGCCTAGCTGCGACCAATCAAAGCCAAGAATGAACGCCGTATAACTGCTCAGATGCAAAACGACATAAGCAAAGCACCACAAGCCCAGTTGTCGTCGAACAGCAATCCACCCCGCCCAACCCGTAAGTTTCTGCAACGGCGTCATGCTTAGCGTAACGAGCAAAAGAACCAACGTCCCCAACCCCAACCGGTCAACCAACACCTTGCCCGGATCAGGCCCAAGCGCATTTGCCCAGGCTTGGTACAACCAAAGCAGCGGCCAAACTGCTGCAGAAATGAAAACGCCGATACGCCAGAACGAATACCGCATCAGTAGTTCTTCCGAAGATCGAGACCTGTATATAGAGAAGCGACTTCATCCGAGTAGCCATTGAACATCTGGGTGTCTCGCACATTGGGCTTGAACAGGCCACTCGGCAAACGCCGCTCCCGAGCCTGAGTCCAGCGCGGGTGATCGACTGTCGGATTCACGTTCGCATAAAAGCCATATTCGTCCGCAGCAATACTCTGCCAGGTGGTTTTCGGCTGCTCGCTGACCAGACTGATCCGAACGATGGATTTGACGCTCTTGAAGCCATACTTCCACGGCGCCACCAAACGTAGAGGTGCGCCGTTTTGATTAGGTAATTCTCGCCCGTACATGCCCACCGCAAGAATTGCCAACGGGTTCATCGCCTCATCCAAACGCAGCCCTTCTACATAAGGCCAGTCGATCAAGGCAAAACCGGAGCGTTGCCCCGGCATGGTCTTGGGATCTTGCAGGGTCTCGAAGCGAATAAATTTCGCCTTAGAGGTCGGCTCGACGACATTCAGCAAGGCTGAGACAGGAAATCCGATCCATGGAATGACCATCGACCACGCTTCCACACAACGAAGGCGATAAACCCGCTCCTCCAACTGATAAGGCTTCATGAAGTCCTCCAGTGCGTACCGCCCCGGCTTACCCACTTCCCCATCAATCACCACGCTCCATGGTTCAGTTTTCAGCGCGCCGGCATTGGCCGCCGGATCGCCTTTATCAGTGCCGAACTCATAGAAGTTGTTGTAATGGGTCGCATCGTTGAATGGCGTGATCGCCTCATCCTTGACGTTGACCGCCCCCCATTTGACAGAAGGAAGTTTCTCGGCAAACCAGGAAGGTACGTTGCCAGCCTCGACATCCGCATATCGTGCGGAATCTTCAGCACTGGCCCAACGCGGCAAACTGCTCACAGTCAAACCGGCAACGGCAGCACCGAGTACATGACGGCGAGATAGATAGAAGGATTCAGGCGTGATGTCCGACTCATGACAGTCAGACGCCTTGGGAATTTTGATCAGCATGGCAACTCCGCAGCATTGGAGGACAGTGCACCAATAGACTGCGGAGTATGAGGGAAATCAGGTCACTCGGCGTTTTTACGCCGACGAAGACGTAACAGATATTGAACCGGGCCAGAAGCCGCATACGCGAGGAAAACCAGAAGCAGAATGCGCGGCGGATCACTGAATACGACGGCAAACACCAACACGACAGCCAGGATTGCCACGAAAGGTACGCGCCCTTTCAGATCCAGTTCCTTGAAGCTGTTGTACTTGATGTTACTGACCATCAGCATGCCGGCAGCCGCGACCATCAGTGCGACCAGGAAGGACATCTTGGACCCCTGGATCCCGTAATCGCTGAACGCCCAGACGATACCTGCAACCACGCCAGCAGCAGCCGGACTGGCCAGACCAATGAAGTAACGCTTGTCCGCGGTACCTACCTGAGTATTGAACCGCGCCAGGCGCAATGCCGCGCCAGCGACATAGATGAAAGCAACCATCCAGCCGACTTTGCCCATATCGCCCAAGGCCCAGCCAAATGCCAGCAATGCCGGCGCGACACCAAAGGCGACCATGTCCGACAGCGAATCGTATTCCGCACCGAAGGCGCTCTGGGTATTCGTCATACGGGCAACACGACCATCAAGGCCGTCGAGCACCATGGCGACAAAAATCGCGATGGCGGCAAAAGCAAAATACTTGCTTGCGCCAATTGAATCACCGGCACTCAAGGCGCTTTGTGCGCTCATCGAGTTGATGATGGAGTAAAACCCTGCGAACAGGTTCGCAGTGGTGAACAGATTCGGCAGAAGATAGATACCACGATGCCGGACTTTACGGCCTTCAGCGTCGTGCCCTTCTTCGATATGTTCATCGATGGGCAGCAGACTTTCGGCGTCAGAAGCCTGGTTTGGCTCTTCGGGACGTTCGCTCATGGACATTACCTTGCAACGGGGTGGAAAGTTTCGACAGGTGTCTGGGACGACGGTTCGGCCACAAACGCTGCAGCTTTATACCAGAACGACCGGCCAAACGAAAAAACGCGGCCTAGGCCGCGTCTTCCGTACAAGTGCGTGACTTAGTTTTTGGCTTTGTCGACGATCTTGTTGGCACCGATCCACGGCATCATGGAGCGCAGTTGCTCGCCGATGATTTCGATACCGTGAGCGGCGTTGTTACGACGCTTGGCGGTCATCGAAGGGTAGCCGGTAGCGCCTTCGCTGATGAACATCTTGGCGTATTCGCCGTCCTGAATACGTTTCAGGGCGTTACGCATGGCCTGACGGGACTCGGCGTTAATCACTTCCGGACCTGTCACGTACTCGCCGTACTCAGCGTTGTTGGAGATCGAGTAGTTCATGTTGGCGATACCGCCTTCGTACATGAGGTCAACGATCAGCTTCAGTTCGTGCAGGCATTCGAAGTAGGCCATTTCCGGCGCGTAGCCAGCTTCAACCAGAGTTTCGAAACCGGCTTTAACCAGCTCAACGGTACCGCCGCACAGAACGGCTTGTTCGCCGAACAGGTCGGTTTCGGTCTCGTCCTTGAAGGTGGTTTCGATGATGCCGGTACGACCGCCACCGACGCCAGCTGCGTAGGACAGTGCAACGTTTTTGGCGTTGCCGGAAGCATCCTGATAGATAGCGATCAGGTCAGGAATACCGCCGCCTTTGACGAACTCGGAACGCACGGTGTGACCCGGTGCTTTCGGCGCGATCATGATCACGTCGAGGTCAGAGCGCGGAACGACCTGGTTGTAATGGATCGCGAAGCCGTGGGAGAAGGCCAGAGTGGCGCCTTTCTTGATGTTCGGCTCGATTTCATTTTTGTACAGAGCAGACTGGAACTCATCCGGGGTCAGGATCATGACCAGGTCGGCAGCAGCCACTGCAGAAGCAACGTCGGTCACTTTCAGGCCGTGAGCTTCGGCTTTGGCAACAGTGGCCGAACCTTTACGCAGACCAACCGTAACGTCAACGCCGGAGTCTTTCAGGTTGCACGCTTGAGCGTGGCCTTGGGAACCGTAACCAATGATGGCAACTTTCTTGCCCTGGATGATCGACAGGTCGCAGTCTTTTTCGTAATAAACTTTCATGAAATTCCCCTATATATCCAGGCCGTTCAGGCCATTCGCTAATTTGGTTTAGATGCTGAGTACTTTGTCGCCGCGGGCAATACCGGTTACGCCGCTACGGACGGTTTCCAGAATCGAGGCGGTGCCAATGGACTGAATGAAGCTGTCGAGCTTGTCGCTGGTACCGGTCAGTTGAACGGTATACACGCTAGCGCTGACATCGACGATCTGCCCACGGTAAATATCGGTAGTGCGTTTGATCTCGGCGCGCTGGGCGCCGGTAGCCTTGACCTTGACCAGCATCAGCTCGCGCTCGATGTGAGCACTTTCCGACAGGTCGACCAATTTGACCACTTCGATCAGCTTGTTCAGGTTCTTGGTGATCTGCTCGATGACTTCATCGTGGCCGACAGTGGTCAACGTCAGACGCGACAGAGTCGGGTCTTCGGTTGGCGCCACGGTCAGGCTTTCGATGTTGTAGTTGCGCTGCGAGAACAGGCCGACTACACGAGACAGGGCGCCGGGTTCGTTTTCCAGAAGCAAGGAAATAATGTGCCGCATGATTAAGTACGCTCCGTCTTGCTCAGCCACATATCACGCATGGAGCCGTCTTTGATCTGCATCGGGTAGACGTGCTCGCCGGCATCGACTTTGATGTCGATGAACACCAGGCGATCCTTCATGGCGAATGCCTCTTCCATCATCGGCTTCAAATCCTTCAAGTCCGTGATGCGCATACCGACGTGACCATAGGCCTCGGCCAACTTGACGAAGTCCGGCAACGATTCCATGTAGGAGTGCGAGTGACGTGCGCCGTAGCTCATGTCCTGCCACTGACGGACCATGCCAAGCACGCCGTTATTGAGCAGGATGATCTTTACCGGCAAATCATGCTGCAGGCAAGTCGACAGCTCCTGGATATTCATCTGGATGCTGCCTTCACCGGTCACACACGCCACATCTGCGTCCGGGAAGTTCAGTTTCACGCCCATTGCTGCCGGGAAACCGAAGCCCATCGTGCCCAGGCCACCGGAGTTGATCCAGCGATTCGGCTTGTTGAAGCGGTAGTACTGCGCCGCGAACATTTGGTGCTGCCCAACGTCGGAAGTCACATAGGCATCGCCCTTGGTCACTTCGTGCAGGGTTTCAATCACGGTCTGTGGCTTGATGATGCTGCCGTCACCCTTGTTGTAAGGGAACATGTCACGATCACCGCGCCACTCTTCAACTTGCTTCCACCAGGCAGCAACCGAGTCCTTGTTAGGGGTCTCGCCGATTTCTTTGAAGGTAGCGACCATTTCGGTCAATACACTTTCCACCGGGCCTACGATAGGAACGTCAGCCTTGATGGTCTTGGAGATCGAAGCCGGGTCGATATCGATGTGGATGATCTTGGCGCTTGGGCAGAACTTCGATGCACCGTTGATAACACGGTCATCGAAGCGCGCGCCAACAGCCAGGATCACGTCCGCATGGTGCATCGCCAGGTTGGCGGTGTAGCTGCCGTGCATACCGAGCATGCCGAGGAACTGGCGGTCGCTGCCCGGATAGGCGCCAAGGCCCATCAAGGTATTGGTGACCGGCGCGTTCAGCAGTTGCGCCAATTCGGTCAACGGCGCGGAGCCGTTACCCAGAATGACGCCGCCGCCGGCATAGATGATCGGCCGCTTGGCCGCCAACAGCATTTCCACGGCCTTGCGGATCTGGCCCGAGTGGCCACGAACCGCCGGGCTGTAGGAACGCAGCTTGGCTTTTTTCGGGAAGATGTATTCGAACTTCTCGGCCGGGTTGGTCATGTCTTTTGGAATGTCGACAACGACAGGACCAGGTCGACCGGACTGCGCCAGGTAGAAGGCCTTTTTCATGACTTCCGGGATTTCCGAAGCATGCTTGATCATGAAACTGTGTTTCACGATCGGCCGGGAGATACCGATCATGTCGGTTTCCTGGAACGCATCGGTACCGACCATCATGCTTGGCACTTGGGCGGTCAGGATCACCATTGGGATCGAGTCCATGTACGCCGTGGCAATACCGGTGATGACATTGGTCGCGCCAGGACCGGAAGTCACCAGTACGACGCCAGCCTTGCCGGTGGCACGCGCATAGCCGTCAGCCATATGAGTGGCTGCCTGCTCATGGCGAACGAGGATATGTTGAACAGCTGGTTCTTTGAACAGAGCATCGTAGATATGCAATGCGGCACCGCCCGGGTACCCATAGATATACTTGACGCCTTCGTCACGCAAAAAGCGGACGATCATCTCACCGCCAGATAAAAGCTCCACGTTGTTCACCTCTAAAACGCCAGAATACCGCCCACATAAAAGAGGACGGGTCTTAATAGGTTTACTTCTCAGCAGAGCATGAGCGACGGTGGTCGCCGACTACGTCAGCACTGACTGAGCAAGTATTGGGATCGTCCCAAGTGTTGCGGGCCTTTCCCACCCAGCGCGAGGTAACGCGTTGCGGGTGTAACAGGTCGGCGCGGGTGTGCGCCTCATGATCTGCTGAGTGGGTCTGCTTTTGGCAGTCCCTCTACAGCGGACTTTGGATTCTTCTGTTTCGTCCTCTGCAAGTCAAGTCGTCTATGTGCTTTATTGAAGTAAGCACATGAGAAAGCAAGAAAACCCCCCTAAACATCAACTGTGTTAGCTTCAATTGCGCAACTCATGGCAAGGAAATGACATGCGAAGGCTGTTCATGATCAGTCTGCTCATCAGCCCGTGGTGCATGGCGGGGCAGATTTATAAATGGGTCGACACGCAGGGCGTCACCCACTTCGGCGCACAACCGCCGCAAGACCAGGAAGCGACAACGATGACGATGCCCTCCTCACCTGTCGACAAACCGGCCACGCTGCCACGCAGCAACGCCATCGGTGATCAACAGACCATCGACAACACTGTGAAAAAGCAGGTCGCCGAGCAGCAAGCCCAGCTAAAGGTATTTTGCGAGCAGGCTCG
The DNA here is from genome assembly GCF_056680375.1 of Pseudomonas sp. ASL7. Lineage (NCBI taxonomy): Bacteria > Pseudomonadati > Pseudomonadota > Gammaproteobacteria > Pseudomonadales > Pseudomonadaceae > Pseudomonas > Pseudomonas sp. ASL7. The sequence goes on from NZ_CM155279.1 coordinate 3,851,950, forward strand.
AACAAACCTGGCACAACTGCAGAACAATCCGCGACTACGGGAGGATGTCGATGGTGAGATGCGCCGCCTGACCGACCCGCAACGTCAGGAGCGCACCACCGAAGCACAGAAACGGATTGCGGATAACTGCGTACAACAAAACGGAGTCAGCGGGAGGCAGTGATCAGCAGGTCGAACTCTTTGAGTAGAACCTGCAAGTACCGATCCTTGCCCTGGACATTACGGGCAGCGAAGACCATTTCGGCCATCTCCTGAATCCCGGAGGCATTGGGCAGCGGCAAATCCTGTTCGAGGATCATCTTCATGCGCGGCAGGAAGATCCACTGCAGCCACTGTTCGAAATCCAGCGTATCGACCGAAAACGGCTCGACGCTGGAAAGCGCTTCAGCGGAGGGTGAGACCTCGTCCCACCAGCCCTGAACGCGCAGTTCACGTTCAATCAACAGCAACTGCTCGGCGATCTTCGGAAAACGAGAGTCCATCACAGCGAAACCTTGGCCTTCTGACGGGCCAGCGCAGCACCGGCGGAATCACCTTGTTTCTCGCGTGCCTGGGCGATCAATCCCCACAGGCTGGCTTGAAGATCCGGACGACCATTGGCCAACGTCAGACCACGTTGGGCGAACTGTTCGGCCTGTGCCGCATCGCCTTGCGCCATGCGTACCTGCGCCAGGCGATAGAGCACTTGTGGCTCACGCGGCGCAACCCGCTGAGCGCGCTCGAGGCTGGAAGAAGCACCGTTGAGGTCACCACTGGCCTGTTGTTGCTGAGCGGTGGTCAGCAGTGCCAAAACCGGACCGTCCAGCTGCTCATCCGCAGACAGGCCACCACCGGTATTGGCCGAAGGGATCCCGCTGGGTGTCGACGGCATGCTATAGCTGCCTTGATTGATCGGTGCAGCCTGAACGGGTGACGAGTCGATCGGTGACGTGTCAACCGGACCCGGCGTAATCGGGCCAGGCGTGATCGGCGCAGTGCTGATCGGCGTCGAGGTCACGGCGCCGCCACCCGGAACCATCACCACCACACCGCTATCCCCCTGTGGAATCGCCTGCGTCTGGGCCTGCACGGGACGTTTCACTGTCGTCTGACGGAACCCGCCATTCGTCGAAATCCGCTCACTGTTGGAAACGGCGCTGCCGGAATCTACAACCGGAATCGAACCGCGCTGTACGGTGGAGCAACCGCTGAGCAAAGCCACGGCGGTAACCGCTGGAATCAACCACTTGTTCACTTGAAACCCTCTTTGCTTAATTCAACCAGCCCTTGACCCAATCCATCACCGTTTCACCGGAAGCAGGGCTTGCGCCACCACAAGCGGCGCCGGGAGGCGGTTCACTGCCGCGAATATACGGCATCTGCACGGCGCCTGGGCAGTTGGCCTCAGAACCTTGTCCGGTACGGGAATCGACCCATGCCTGAACAATGTTGTCTGGCTGCGGCATGTCCAGTGGCAGCGGATCGGCCTTGCGCATAAAACTGGTCCAGACCTGTAGCGCACCGGTGGCCCCGGTAAATGGTGTCTTGCCGTTGTCATCGCGACCCAGCCAGACCACGGCCAGCAAATCCTGACTGAAACCTGCGAACCAGCTGTCTCGCGAATCGTTACTGGTACCGGTCTTGCCGGCCAGCGTCAGGGTCTTCGGCAACACGTTATAAACCGAGCTGCCGGTACCTTCACGCATAACCCGCTGCATCGCGCTCTGGATCAGGTAAATGGACGCCGGATCGAAACGCTGCTGAATCTGGAACGGGTAACGCTTGAGCGGCTCACCTTCGGCGGTCAACACGCTACGGATCCCGCGCATTGGCGTATTGAAACCACCGTTGGCGAGCGTCTGGTACATGGTCGCCACTTCAATCGGGGTCATTCCACCGGCCCCCAGCAACATCGACGGGAATGCCGGGAACTCTCGAGTTATGCCCAGGCGCCCCAGCGTCTTCAGGACATTCGGCACGCCCACCGCTAACCCGAGACGGGCGGTCGACAGGTTGTAGGAATGTGCCAGGCCCTGGTAAAGGAAAACGGTGCCATGGGAACGACGATCATAGTTCTGCGGTTTCCAGACCTGACCATCCGCGCCTTTGACCGAAAAAGATTCGTCCGACAGCCAACTGGTCAAGGTGTACTGACTCGGTTTCTCTAGGGCCGTCAGATAAACCGCCGGCTTGATCAACGAACCGACTGGTCGTACAGCATCCAGTGCACGGTTGAATCCGGCATAACTCGCCTGGCGACTGCCGATCATGGCCTGGACTTCGCCGGTTTCCGGGTTGGTCACGACCATGGCTGCTTCGACATCATCGGAGCCTTTGCGTCCGGCCAGACGTTTGAAGGTGTCGTTGACCGACGCTTCGGCTTTCATCTGCAGGATCGGGTCGAAGCTGGTGAAGATACGCAGGCCTTCTTCGGTCAAGTCTTCATCGCGATAGTCTTCGCGCAACTGACGCTTGACCAGGTCGAGGAAGCCCGGGAACGAGCTATCCGCCAGACTGCCACGCGTGGTCACGCCCAACGGCATCTTCTTCGCGGCGTCGACTTGCTCAGGCGTGGCAACGCCCTGCTCTTGCAACACGTCGAGCACCAGGTTACGCCGTTCAAGAGCACGTTCGGGGTAGCGACGCGGATTGTAGGAGGACGGCCCTTTGACCATGCCCACCAGTAACGCGACTTGATGCAGTTTCAGCTCCGACAGCGGCTGACTGAAGAAGAACTGACTGGCCAGGCCGAAACCATGCACCGCACGCTGACCGTCCTGGCCGATGAATACTTCATTGAGGTACGCCTCAAGAATCTCGCGCTTGTCGTAATGCAACTCAAGCAGCAACGCCATCATCGCTTCGGTGAGTTTGCGGGTCAGACTGCGTTCGTTGGTCAGGTAGAAGTTTTTGACCAACTGTTGGGTCAGCGTACTCCCCCCCTGACGCATGCGGCCGGACGAGCCATTGACCCAGATCGCGCGCGCAATCGACTTCGGTGAAACCCCGAAGTGGTGATAGTAGTCGCGGTCTTCGACGGCTATGAGGGTGTCGAGTAAATAAGGCGGCACCTGATCGATCTTGATCAAGATCCGGTCTTCAAGGTTTTTCGGGTACAGGCCACCAATCAGCAGCGGCTCCAGGCGCACGACAGAAAGCTTTGAGCCGTTGGTCGCCGACAGCTCGGCCACGTAGTCGCCGGAGAATCGCACCCGCACCGGTTGCGCTTGCTCCATACCTTCATAAAACTGGAAACCACGGGTGTTGAGGTCAACGGTATTGCCGTTGACCGAGGCGGCGCCGGGGCCGTTGGCCACGCTTTCGCGACGATAGCCAAGGGCATCGAGTTCGGTCAGAAAGTCGTCTTTGCTTAGCTTTTGTCCGACGAACAGCTCGAGCGGGCGCGCATACACCTTGGCCGGGATGGTCCAGCGCTTGCCAGAGAACTTCTCCTGGACGATGGCGTCGAGGTAGACCGCAAATCCGGCGAGCACCACAAGGCCGACCAGACTGAGTTTAAGGGCCCAGCCCAGCCAGGGGCGCAGGCCCTTGGAAGGTGGTTTTTTGGGGGTGCGTGGGGATCGGGTACGAGTCATGGCGGCGGATTATACGCACTTTATTCAGACTCAACAGGCGCCTGCCGAGGTTTGCGTCGGACGGACTTGCAGCCATAATGACGACCTTGAATTTTCCCAGACTATGAAGGATCGCCTGTGAGCCAGTCACTGATCGCTGCCCTGCAAAACCCTGCCCTCTACCCGCATCCTGTGGACGGGTTCCAGGTCATCGAGACCCATATCTCCTGGGTCATCCTCACAGGCCCCTTTGCTTATAAAGTGAAGAAGCCGGTGAATTTCGGCTTTCTCGACTTCACCAGCCTCGACGCTCGCAAGCATTTTTGTGGCGAGGAGCTGCGTCTGAACCAACGTCTGACCCATGATTTGTACCTCGAAGTGTTGCCGATCACCGGTAGCGCCGAGGCACCGCAATTGGGTGGTGATGGCCCGGTCGTTGATTACGCCCTGAAAATGCGTCAGTTCCCACAGAGCCAACTGCTGAGCACATTGCAGGCCAACGGCGAATTAACCACCGCGCACATCGACGAGATGGCCGAACAGATTGCCCGGTTCCACCTCACCGCACCGAAAGTGCCGGCCGATCACGAAGCCGGCACCCCGGACAGCGTGATGGCGCCGGTCCGGCAGAACTTCGACCAGATCCGCCCATTCCTCAGCGACAAGGCCGATCTGCTGCAACTCGATGCGCTGCAAGCCTGGGCCGAAAGCAGCTTTGAACGCCTCAAGCCGCTGTTCGCCCAACGTAAGGCTGACGGCTTCATCCGTGAATGCCATGGCGACATCCATTTGGGTAACGCCACCGTGATCGATGGCAAGGTCGTGATCTTCGACTGCATCGAGTTCAACGAGCCGTTCCGCTTCACCGATGTTTATGCCGACACCGGCTTCCTGGCGATGGACCTGGAAGACCGTGGCCTGAAAAGCCTGGCACGCCGCTTCATCAGCCAATACCTGGAGTTGACCGGTGACTACCAGGGTCTTGAGTTACTGAACTTCTATAAAGCCTACCGCGCACTGGTTCGCGCCAAAGTCAGCCTGTTCAGCATGCCCGCCGAGGCCGACCCGGTGCAACGCGCCACAACCCTGCGCCAGTACCGCAACTACGCCAACCTGGCAGAAAGCTACAGCACCATTCCTTCGCGCTTCATGGCTATCACCCACGGTGTTTCCGCCGTCGGCAAAAGCCACGTTGCCATGCGCCTCGTGGAAGCGCTGGGCGCCATCCGCCTGCGCTCTGACGTAGAACGCAAACGCCTGTTCGGCGAGCAAACCGTCGCGAACGACCCGCAAGCCGGCATCTACAGTGCCGACGCCAGCGCCGCGACCTACACCCGCCTGCATGAAATCGCAGCCGTGATACTGCGCGCGGGCTTCCCGGTAGTAGTCGATGCCACCTACCTCAAACGCGACCAGCGCGACGGCGCAGCGAAAATTGCCGAGGCCACCGGCGCACCGTTCCTGATCCTCGATTGCAATGCACCACAAGCGGTGATCGAGGCTTGGCTGGCCCTGCGTCAGGCAGACAAAAAGGATCCGTCCGATGCCAACCTGGCCGTTATCAAGGCCCAGCAAGCGAATCGTGAAGCGCTGACGCCAGCAGAGATCCTCTGCAGCAAACGTGTGCAGACCAATGAAAGCGGAACCCTCGATACTGTCGTGGCACAGATCCGTCAACGCCTGCCAGGCCTCTAAGAAAGTATTTCAGTCGTGAAGCCTCAGGCGGCTTCACGACTGTCAAATAGTGGCACTATACTGGCGTCATAAAACCAACAGGTGATGCGACATGAGCCAGCCGAAACTTCTCGACACCCCGCTTTATGCCTTGCTGCACAAAGACGACATCACAGGCTTTAACAAGGAACGCCCTGTAGATGGGCCTATCGACATGGTCGGTGGCGACTTCCGTGGGCTGGACCTTCGCGAATTGAATGCTGATGGCGTTGACTTTTCCGATGCCTATTTCCGCTCCGCCGATTTGCGCGGCATCGACTTCAGTCACTCGATTCTGGAAGGCGCAAGCCTGGCTCACGCGCAAATCTCCGGCGCCTACTTTCCGCCAGAGCTGAGTGCCGACGAGATTCTGATGTCGATGAATTTCGGCACACGCCTGCGATATCGCACCCGCTAAAAGCGACCCGTAACGGACAAGTCCGGCGCGCCTGCTCCGCGCTGGACTCTGCGCATTTTTCACCTGAAAGCTGATTCCCGTCCCCTCTGCCTACCCTGTTCATGAACGTTCCCGACGCATCACGGCTTTGCCTCTTAGAAGCGTTTGCGTCGAAACCAACCAAACAATCACGCTTTTCCTACTGATGGCTACACTCCTGAGAAGCTCGCCCACGCTCCGTTCGGCCGTCGCAAGGAGGCTTGATGAATGATGAACTGCAGCACTTGAAGAATCTTGGCAAGACGTCTGCGCAGTGGCTGCATGCCGTGGGCATTCACAGTGCTTCGGACTTGCGTCGCCTGGGGGCGGTGGATGCTTATCGGGCCGTGCGCACGCGCGGGTTTCGAGCATCCAAGGTGTTGTTGTATGCGATCGAAGGCGCGCTGATGGATGTGCATTGGAACGACATCCCCGCCGAGCGCAAGGAAGCCCTGAACAAACAGTTGGACGCTATTTCGTCACGCCACAAGAATTAAACGGGATCGGCTGAACAACCAGATCATTCAGCTCGTTACCCGCAACCAGAGGGTTAAGTCCAATAATTACGGCTTCTGCAGCGAATTGACGGCGCATTTCAAATAAGCCAAAAATCAGCAGTTGACTTGATAATGAGAATCGATATTATTACCGCAACTGGTCGCGAGACTGGTCGATATTTGAAAAGCCCTTGGTTCGGACGCTCAGATATCTCCTCATCAGGCTAATCACGGTTATTTGACCCGGCTCTTGCCGGGTCTTTTTTTGCCCGAGGAAAAGTTATCTTCTTACTTGCCGAACTGCTTGCGCATCTGCGCGCAGTAATCCTGCGCCGGCGTCGAAGGTGTGTACCAAACGTAATCGGCCATGGCTGCCGTGACCTCGCTGCCCTGCTGCGCCAGCATCAACACTGCCGGCGCTTGCGACGCCCCCAGATCCAGCACATGGATCGGCACGCCGACATCTTTTCGCGCATGGTAAGCGCCGGCAAACAGCAAAGAAGGCATGGGGGCCGCGAGCAGACGCTCAGCCATACGCCGATCACGCTGCTGCTGGACCGCCAACATCGCTGGCATTTGTGATTGGGGCAGCAGGCCGCAATGGGACTCACTGACTTGCTTCAGCAATTCGTCCCTGACTGAAGCGCTGTTAGAGCGCGAGCCGCTCAGCGCTGGCGGCTTGGCGTAGACGGTACGGACTTCAAGGGTGTCGAGGTTGGCCGCCAACAGCGGGTACGGCTGAGTCAACGCGAAACGCATGATCGGCCCGTACAAATCCCAGTCCCAACCAGATTGCCAGGCTAATGCACCGGGTAAATCCACCGGTGGTGTCGAAGTGAGACGAACATCATCGACTCGCCGCTGTTGATCCGGCGTGAGCATCTCCAACAGCAGACTGCCTTGGGGTCGCTGCTCAGCCAATGCCTTCAACAACCACAATTGCACTTCATGGTGGTCACGATTGTCATGCTGTTCCCCCACGATCAGCCGCGAAGACTGGGCCAACCGGCCAACCAGTTCCTGTGCCGTCAGTGCCTGCCCGCTGCGCAAGTCCAGAATCTGGCCTGCCACCGGTGGCGGCGCGGACAGGTGCTGGCAAGCACTCAACAACAGCAAGACCAGCATCAAAATCCCTCGCATGGACTCCCCCTCAAAAATTCAGCGGGCGATGATCAGCGGATGCCCGCGCTCCGGGTGCCGCTGTACCAGCACTTCCAGCCCGAACACCGCTTTGAGCGGTTCCGGACGCAACACCTGCTCTGGCGTATCGAGTGCCACCGAACGTCCACCTTCGAGCAACAACAGGCGATCACAATAGCGCGCCGCAAGGTTCAGATCATGCAGGATCACCAGCACTGCCGCGCCACGATCGGCGAACTCGCGCACCGCTTGCAAGGTGATGTGCTGATGCAACGGGTCGAGCATCGACGTCGGTTCATCGAGCAACAACGTCTGCCCCGCCTCACCCGGCCACAACTGCGCAAGCACTCGCGCCAGATGTACCCGCTGACGCTCGCCACCCGACAAGGCCAGATAACTGCGGCCACACAAGTGCCCGGCATCGGCGGCCTGCAATGCAGCCGCGACAATTTCGTCATCGCGGGCTTGACCGCTTTGATAAGGCAAACGGCCCATGCCGACCACTTCTTCCACGCGAAACGCAAAATCCAGCGTCGACACCTGCGGCAACACGGCCAATCGCCGGGCTCGATCTGCCCCGTTCCAACGACTCAACTCGCGCTCATCGAGCCAGACACTGCCTTGATCTGCCTTCAATTCTCCGCACAAGGCACCCAGCAAGGTGCTTTTGCCGGCGCCGTTAGGGCCCAATACGCCAAGGACTTCACCCGGCTTCAGCTCCAGCGTGATACCTGTCAGAACCGTCTTTGTGCCCCGACGGATTTGCAGATTCTGCGTGCGCAACATCAGGCGCGCCTCCGTAGCAACAAAAACAGGAAGAACGGTGCGCCGATAAACGCCGTGACAATCCCGATCGGCAACTCCGCCGGGGCCAGCGCCAGGCGCGCGACCAGATCGGCGAACAACAAGAGACTGGCCCCGGCCAACACCGACGCCGGCAACAACACCCGATGATCGGGGCCCGCCAGCAATCGCACCAAATGAGGCACCACCAGTCCGACAAAACCGATCATTCCCGCTGCCGCCACCGCCGCGCCGACGCCCAGCGCCGTGCAGAACACCAATTCGCGCTTGAGTCCTTCAACGTTGACACCCAGGTGACCGGCCTCCGATTCGCCCAACAACAAGGCGTTCAAGGCCCTGGCCCGGCGCGGCAACCACAGCGCCATACCGGCGGTCACCAGCAACAGCGGCCATAACCGCGAATAGCTGGCACCGTTAAGACTGCCCAGGTTCCAGAACGTCAGTGTGCGAAGCGTCGCGTCATCCGCCAGGTAGGTGAACAGTCCTACCGTCGAACCGGCCAAAGCCGTCAACGCGATACCCGCCAACAGCATGGTCGCGACGTTCGTCTGGCCATTACTGCGCCCCAACCGATAGACCAACGCCGTTACACCCAAGCCGCCGAGAAACGCGCACACCGACAATAAATAAGGTCCGAACGATTCAGGCAAGCCGCCAAACACTGAGCCGCCGACAATCGCAATCGCCGCCCCCAAAGCCGCGCCACTGGAGACGCCCACCAGCCCCGGATCGGCTAGCGGATTACGAAACAACCCCTGCATCGCTACGCCAGACAGCGCCAGCACACCGCCAACCGCCAAACCCAGCAAGGTTCGCGGCAAGCGAATCTGCCCCAGGATCAGTTCAGCCTGCTCCAGCCCGTCGGGCGCAATGGGCAGGCCGACCATGCGCAACGCTGCACGCAAGGTGTCGAGCAACGGCAGGCTGACCGGCCCCAACGCCAACGACAACCAGGTCGCCACCAAACACAGCAGGCTCAGACCAATGAACAACGCACGAGGCTTAACCAGAATGGTCATAGGGCGGTATTGCAATGCGGGTACTCAGGTGCATAAACAGCTTCCTTAAAGGTTTTCCCGCGCATCGAGATGACAGGCCCAGTATCCTTGGTTTCTGACACCTGCTCCCCCGCAGGAAAGAGTGTACATTTGATAATTACTTGCATTTAAACGCCAAGCTCGGACCACGAGCCACGGAACTTGAGGATAGACATGAAGTTGCTTTGTACGGGTGCCGAATTAGCTGATGACAGCAGCCGCGGTTTCGACATCGACGGACAAAAGCTGTTGGCCGTGCGCCGGGGCGGTCAGGTCTATATCTACCTCAACCGCTGCCCGCACCGAGGTGTCGGGCTGGAGTGGACGCCCGACCGGTTTCTTGACCCCAGCAACAGCCTGATCCAGTGCGCGACCCACGGCGCGTTGTTTCTGATCGAGGACGGCGAATGTGTCGCCGGCCCATGCGCCGGGCAATCGCTGACCCGCGTTCCTTGCCACGAAGACGAGCAAGGAATCTGGATCAACCATTAGATCAACACCTCAAGACGCCGATCGACCACCATTTCTTCGTGGCTCAACTGCACGCCATAGGCCAGCACTTCAACGCCGCATGCCACCGCCTCACGCAAGGCTGCCGCGTAAGCTGAGTCGATTTCCTCTGCGGGTCGCACTGCATCGATGCCGCTGAGGTTTACGCAATACAACTGCACGGCGCGAATCCCGCCCCGTGCCAAATGCGCGAGTTCGCGCAAATGCTTGGCCCCGCGCTGCGTGACGGCGTCGGGAAACGCCGCCACCGCTGAAGCATCGAAGCCCAGGGTTACGCTTTTGACTTCTACATAGGCCGGCCCACTCGGGTAGTCGAGACGAAAATCAATGCGGCTGCTTTCCTGACCGTAAGCCACTTCGCGTTTCAACTCGGTAAAGCCGTTCAGCTCAGTGATGACGCCTCCCCGCAGAGCCTCTTCGATCAAGCCGTTGGCACGTCCGGTATTCACGCAAAACAGCCGTCCTTGAGGGGTTTCGCCGACTTCCCAAGTGCCGGGCAATTTGCGCTTGGGGTCATCGGAGCGACTGAACCAGACCTGCCCGCCCTCGACCTGGCAATTGAGCATCGAGCCGGTGTTAGGGCAGTGGATGGTCAGCAACTCGCCGCTAACGGTTTCGATATCGGCGAGAAAACGCTTGTAACGTCGGATCAAGCGACCTTCTTCGAGAGGAGGATGAAAGCGCATCAGCCTTGCCAGCTCTTCAAGCCGCGAGCAATTCTCTCAACGGCTTCCTGCAATCGTGGAAGGCTTTGGGTATAGGCAAAGCGCACGTGATGCCCGGCCTGATAGCGACCGAAGTCCAGGCCCGGGGTAATCGCCACGTGCTCGGTTTCGAGAAAATGTCGGCAGAACGCGAAGGCATCGCCGCCGAACTTGCTGATATCAGCATACAAATAGAACGCGCCTTCCGGTTCCACCGCGATGTTGAATCCCAGCTCACGCAGGGCGGGCAACAGGAAATCCCGACGACGCCCGAACTCGGCCCGACGCTCTTCGAGAATGCTGATCGTCGCGGGCTCGAAACAGGCCAACGCAGCGTGCTGAGCCATGCTCGGGGCGCTTATGTAGAGGTTCTGGGCAAGTTTTTCCAACTCTCCAACCGCCGCCTCCGGGGCCACGAGCCAACCGAGCCGCCACCCGGTCATGCCGAAATACTTAGAGAAACTATTGAGTACAAAAGCGCTGTCATCGACTTCCAGCACGCTGGCCGCCTCGGTGCCGTACGTCAGGCCGTGATAAATCTCGTCCACCACCAAATGGCCGTGGCGCTCCTTGATGGCGCCAGACAGTGCGGCCAATTCGTCGCGGGTCAGAATCGTCCCGGTCGGATTCGCTGGCGACGCCACTAGAGCGCCAACACTGTCGTGATCCCAATGGCGGGCCACCAGGTCCGGGGTCAACTGATAGCGCACGTCCGGACCGACAGGTACAAGCTGCGCCGCGCCTTCGACCAGCCGCAGGAAATGACGATTGCAGGGGTAACCCGGGTCCGCCAGCAGCCAATGTTTGCCGGGGTCCACCAGCAAGGCACTGGCCAGCAGCAACGCGCCAGAACCGCCAGGCGTGATGAGGATGCGCTGCGGATCGATGTTCAACCCATAACGCTGCTGATAGAAGCCCGAAATCGCTTCGCGCAACTCGGGAATGCCACGTGCGGCGGTGTAACGGGTCTTGCCCGCCGTCAGCGCGGCCTGGCCGGCCTGGATGATGGGCTCGGCGGTGGTGAAGTCCGGCTCGCCGATTTCCAGGTGGATCACGTCGTGACCCGCCGCTTGCAATTCATTGGCCCGCGCCAGCAATGCCATGACATGAAATGGTTCGATCGCGCGACTGCGGGCACTGTAGTGCTGGGCCATGGGTCTTCCTTCAACAGGAGAAAAAAGCCGATTCTACCCAAGCGCAGGAACGAGCGAGAACCTAAAGCGGTCAGAGCCGTTATAACCCTGACCACAAACGACTCAAACGAGTGCTCCAGGTTTGACTAAAATCATTAATTGATCAGGTCTCCATCGCCACCAGACAAGGCTTTGCAATCATTTGCAAGCCCCTCGGGCCACTACCTCGACATCCGGGAGTAGCGCGGTCCGATTTGATCTGGTAAGTTCGCCCGCTTGCAGCCGCAGGGCCGGCAGGTGTCGGTGATGGAGCAATCCTGCGCAATGGATTACAAGAGTAGAGGCGGTCTATTTCATGTCCACCCAAGCAAAGCAGCAAAACCAGTCGATCAGCGGCTTCGAACCCTATAAAGAAGTAAAGGGCGAGGAGTACATGGGCAAGCCCATGCGCGCTCACTTCACCAAGATCCTGAACAAGTGGAAACAGGACTTGATGCAGGAAGTCGACCGTACGGTTGATCACATGAAAGACGAAGCGGCCAACTTCCCGGACCCGGCAGACCGTGCCAGCCAGGAAGAAGAATTCAGCCTTGAGCTGCGTGCCCGCGATCGCGAACGCAAGTTGATCAAGAAAATCGACAAGACGCTGCAGCTGATCGAAGACGAAGAGTATGGCTGGTGCGAGTCGTGCGGCGTCGAAATCGGGGTCAAGCGCCTTGAAGCCCGCCCTACCGCCGACATGTGCGTTGACTGCAAGACCCTGGCGGAAATCAAGGAAAAACAAGTCGGCAAGTAACATCGACTTGAACGAAGAACGGAGCGTGCGAACGCTCCGTTTTTGTTTCTGACATTTGCTGATATCTGTTGTGTCTATAAAATCGCCATCACTGTAGGAGCGAGCTTGCTCGCGATGAACCCGAGAACGCCGCGGGGTATCAGGCTTGCAGCGTTATCGTTGACGACCTTCGCGAGCAAGCTCGCTCCTACAGTTGTCTGGCGCAAGCCTGGAAAAAGTAACATTGCCTTCATGACCACCATCGTCTCCCCCACCTACATCGGGCGCTTCGCCCCCACGCCCAGTGGACATCTGCATTTCGGTTCGCTGGTCGCAGCGCTGGCCTCGTACCTCGACGCACGCGCCGTGGGCGGTCGTTGGTTGGTGCGCATGGAAGATCTCGATCCTCCACGGGAAGAGCCCGGCGCTCAGGCGGCTATTCTCAAGGCACTGGAAAGCTATGGTTTCGAGTGGGACGGCGAGATGATTCGCCAGAGCGACCGGCACGATGCCTACGCCGAAGTCCTCAATCGCCTGTTCAATCATGGCCTGGCCTACGCCTGCACCTGTTCGCGCAAACAGCTCGAGCCCTATCACGGCATTTATCCGGGGCTGTGCCGCAATGCCGGTCATGGCACTGAAAACGCGGCGATTCGCCTGCGGGTGCCCGAGCTGGAATACCATTTCATCGACCGGGTCCAGGGCGAGTATCGCCAGCACCTGGGTCGAGAGGTCGGCGATTTCGTGATTCGCCGCCGCGACAGGCTCTACGCCTATCAATTGGCGGTGGTGCTGGACGATGCCTGGCAAGGCATCACTGACATTGTCCGTGGCGCCGACTTGCTCGACTCCACGCCGCGCCAGCTCTACCTGCAAGAATTGCTCGGCCTGCCGCAGCCGCGATATTTGCACATCCCGCTGATTACCCAGCCCGATGGCAACAAGCTCGGTAAATCCTACCGTTCGCCGCCACTGACCGAAGACCAGGCCACGCCTTTGCTGCTGCGCGCATTGCGTGCACTCGGGCAGAATCCGGGCGCCGAACTGACTTACGCAACACCGCAAGAAGTGCTGAACTGGGGCATTGCCCACTGGGATGCGTTGCTGATCCCCCGCACACTGAACCTGCCCGAAGCGCAACTGCAGTGAACATGCTTGCAGTGGCGCGCCCATCCGTTACCATCGCCGCACGTTTTCGGGCACGCGCATAAAAAGAGAGGCCGGGATGTACATCTATCGCTTGGTCCTGCTCCTGGTAGTGGGGATTTACCTGTTCTCCCCGGCCATCATGGATTGGTGGATCGACGCCACTGGCGCCTGGTATCGCCCTTATCTGCTCTGGCTGATTCTGATCGTCGTGACCTTCATCCTGCAGAGCCAAAAAGATGCCGATGAGCTTTAGCCTGACCCAGATGATCCTGATCAGCGCCGCGTACCTGGCGGTGCTGTTCGGCGTAGCCTGGATCAGTGAACGGGGCATGATCCCCCGGGCGATCATTCGCCACCCCCTGACGTACACCCTGTCGCTGGGTGTTTACGCCAGTGCCTGGGCGTTTTACGGCACGGTGGGGCTGGCTTATCAATATGGCTATGGCTTCCTGTCCAGCTACCTCGGGGTTTCCGGGGCATTTCTGCTGGCGCCGGTTTTGCTGTATCCGATTCTGAAGATCACCCGTACGTATCAGCTGTCGTCCCTGGCTGACCTGTTCGCGTTTCGATTCCGCAGCACCTGGGCTGGCGCACTGACCACGATCTTCATGTTGATCGGCGTACTGCCGTTGCTGGCCCTGCAAATTCAAGCCGTCGCCGACTCCATCGGCATTCTCACCCGTGAACCCGTGCAACATCGCGTGGCCCTGAGCTTTTGCGCGCTGATTACACTGTTCACGATTTTCTTCGGTTCCCGCCACATCGCTACCCGCGAGAAACACGAAGGCCTGGTGTTCGCGATTGCCTTCGAATCGGTGATCAAACTGATCGCCATCGGCGGGGTCGGCCTGTATGCCCTTTATGGCGTGTTCGACGGCCCGCAACAGCTGGAAGTCTGGCTGTTGCAAAACCAGACAGCCCTCGCTGCCCTGCACACACCGTTGCAGGAAGGCCCATGGCGCACGCTGTTGCTGGTGTTCTTCGCTTCCGCGATCGTGATGCCGCACATGTACCACATGACGTTCACCGAAAACCTCAACCCGCGCTCGCTGGTCAGTGCGAGCTGGGGCTTGCCGCTGTTCCTGCTGCTGATGAGTCTGGCAGTGCCGCTGATTCTCTGGGCCGGCCTGAAGCTGGGTGCCACCACCAATCCGGAATATTTCACCCTGGGTGTTGGCATCGCCGCCAACAGCAAGGCCCTGGCGCTCTTGGCCTATGTCGGTGGACTGTCGGCAGCCAGCGGCCTGATCATCGTGACCACCCTGGCATTGTCCGGCATGGCGCTGAACCACTTGGTGCTGCCGCTTTATCAGCCCCCGGCCGAAGGCAATATCTACCGCTGGTTGAAGTGGACCCGCCGGGCGCTGATCGTCGCGATCATCATGGCCGGCTACGGCTTCTATCTGCTGCTGGGCGCCGAACAGGATTTGGCTAACCTGGGGATCGTCGCCTTCGTCGCCACCCTGCAATTTTTACCCGGCGTGTTGTCTGTCCTGTATTGGCCGACCGCCAACCGCCGAGGCTTCATCGCCGGGTTGCTGGCGGGGATTCTGGTATGGCTGGTGACCATGCTACTGCCGCTGGTGAGCAATCTGCAGGGCTTCTATATTCCACTGCTGAACATGATCTACGTGCTGGACGACACCAGTTGGCACATGGCGGCGATCGCATCGCTGGCCGCCAACGTGCTGATGTTCACCCTGATCTCGCTGTTCACCAATGCCAGCACCGAAGAAGCCAGCGCCGCCGAAGCCTGCGCAGTGGATAACGTGCGTCGCCCGCAACGCCGCGAATTGCACGCGGCATCGCCACAGGAATTCGCCACGCAACTGGCTAAACCTTTGGGCGCCAAGGCTGCTCAGAAAGAAGTCGAACAGGCCTTGCGTGATCTTTATCTGCCATTCGACGAGCGTCGGCCTTACGCCTTGCGCCGTTTGCGCGACCGGATCGAAGCCAACCTCTCCGGCCTTATGGGGCCGAGCGTGGCCCAGGACATGGTGGAGACGTTCCTGCCGTACAAGGCGGGCGGCGAAAACTACGTGACTGAAGACATCCACTTCATCGAAAGTCGCCTTGAAGACTACCACTCACGCCTCACCGGCCTGGCTGCCGAACTTGACGCCCTGCGCCGCTATCACCGCCAGACCCTGCAGGAATTGCCGATGGGCGTGTGCTCGCTGGCCAAGGATCAGGAAATCCTCATGTGGAACAAAGCCATGGAGGAATTGACCGGAATTGCCGCGCAACGCGTGGTCGGCTCGCGCCTGAGCACCATTGCCGATCCGTGGAAAGAACTGCTGCAAGGTTTCATCAACCTGCCGGACGAACACTTGCACAAACAGCACTTGGCCCTCGATGGCCAGACCCGCTGGCTGAACCTGCACAAAGCAGCGATCGATGAACCGCTTGCACCGGGCAATAGCGGCTTGGTGTTGCTGGTGGAAGACCTGACCGAAACGCAGATGCTCGAAGACAAACTGGTGCACTCCGAGCGGCTGGCCAGCATTGGCCGACTCGCCGCCGGCGTAGCCCATGAAATCGGCAACCCGATCACCGGCATCGCTTGCCTCGCGCAAAACCTGCGCGAAGAGCGCGAAGAAGACAGCGAACTCAAGGAAATCAGCGGACAGATCCTCGAGCAGACAAAACGCGTATCGCGCATCGTTCAATCGCTGATGAGTTTCGCCCACGCGGGCAGTCATCAGCACAGTGATGAGCCCGTCTGTCTGGCGGAGGTGGCCCAGGATGCCATCGGCCTGCTGGCCCTGAACCGACGCAATTTCGAAGTGCAGTTCTACAACCTGTGCGACCCCGATCACTGGGTCGAAGGCGATCCGCAGCGCCTCGCCCAAGTGTTGATCAACCTGCTCTCAAACGCCCGTGATGCCTCGCCTCCCGGCAGTGCAGTGCGCGTCAAAAGCGAAGCCGGCGAGCACACCGTCGACCTGATCGTGGAAGACGAAGGCAGCGGCATTCCGAAGAACATCATGGATAGATTGTTCGAACCTTTCTTCACCACCAAGGACCCCGGCGAAGGCACCGGTCTGGGCCTTGCACTGGTCTATTCCATCGTTGAAGAGCATTATGGACAAATCACCATCGACAGCCCGGCTGATGTTCAAAGCCAACGCGGCACCCGTATCCGGGTGACCTTGCCGCGTCATGTCGAAGCGACGTCCGCTGTGAACTGAGACCGTCGAGAGTATCGAATCAATGCCGCACATTTTGATCGTCGAAGACGAAACAATTATCCGCTCCGCCTTGCGCCGCCTGCTGGAACGTAACCAGTACCAGGTCAGCGAAGCCGGTTCAGTGCAGGAAGCACAAGAACGCTTCACTATTCCCACGTTCGACCTGATCGTCAGCGACCTGCGCCTGCCTGGCGCACCGGGTACCGAGCTGATCAAGCTCGGCCAGGGCACGCCGGTGCTGATCATGACCAGCTACGCAAGCCTGCGTTCTGCCGTCGACTCCATGAAGATGGGCGCGGTGGATTACATCGCCAAGCCTTTCGATCACGACGAAATGCTCCAGGCCGTCGCGCGAATCCTTCGTGACCGGCAATCGGTGCCAGCCAGTGGCGAACCGCTCACTGGCAAAGCGGCCAATGGCGCGGCGAAGCCGGGTGTCGATAACAGCAACGGCGAAATCGGCATCATCGGCTCCTGCCCTCCGATGCAGGACCTGTACAGCAAGATCCGCAAAGTCGCACCGACCGATTCCAATGTCCTGATCCAGGGCGAATCCGGCACCGGTAAAGAGCTGGTGGCGCGCGCCCTGCACAACCTGTCCAAACGCGCCAAGGCGCCGATGATTTCGGTGAACTGCGCGGCCATTCCGGAAAGCCTGATCGAGTCCGAACTGTTCGGCCACGAAAAGGGCGCGTTCACGGGCGCCAGCGCCGGGCGTGCAGGCTTGGTGGAAGCTGCGGACGGCGGCACCTTGTTCCTCGACGAAATCGGCGAACTGCCACTGGAAGCCCAGGCTCGCCTGCTGCGCGTGCTGCAGGAAGGTGAAATTCGCCGGGTCGGCTCGGTTCAGTCGCAGAAAGTCGATGTACGCCTGATTGCCGCCACTCACCGGGACCTCAAGAGCCTGGCGAAGATCGGTCAGTTCCGTGAAGACCTTTATTACCGTCTCCACGTTATCGCCCTGAAACTGCCGGCCTTGCGCGAGCGTGGTGCCGACGTCAACGAAATTGCCAATGCCTTCCTGGCGCGACAAAGCGCGCGGGTGAACCGCACCGACCTGAAGTTTGCCCCGGATGCCGAGCAGGCGATTCGTCATTACACCTGGCCGGGGAACGTTCGTGAGCTGGAGAACGCCGTCGAGCGCGCCGTCATCCTGTGCGAGAGCCCGGAGATTTCCGCCGAGCTGCTGGGTATCGACATCGAACTGAGCGATCTGGAAGACGACGACTTCATCGGCCTGGCGCCGCAACAGGGCACCAACGCCGGCAACACCAGCCATGAACCGACCGAAGACCTGTCGCTGGAAGACTACTTCCAGCACTTCGTACTCGAACATCAGGACCACATGACCGAAACCGAGCTCGCACGCAAACTCGGGGTCAGTCGCAAATGCCTGTGGGAGCGCCGTCAACGCCTGGGCATTCCACGGCGCAAGACCGGGGTGGCCAGCGAGAGCTGAACCGCGCCTGTCTGACCCGTGGGTAACACGTGACATTGTGAAAAAACTGTTACCTCAGCTTTTTCACGTAACAGAAGCCGGGGCTTACGGTAACGAAGCCCCGGCTTTTTTTGGCCCTCAGCAAGGCCAGCAAACGACCTAACCCCTTGTTTTATTGGGGTTTGCAAAAGTTGGCACGCACCCTGCTATATGTTTAGTACAAGAACAATAACAAGCAATGTACAAGACAATAAAAATAAGACGTATCGACTCACGCACAATAAAAACAAGACGGCGAGAGGCGCAGCTAACTGATTCTTTTGGAGAGGCGTTGTATTTGGGGCTTGCCCCACGACCAGGCCGAGAACAACAAAAAACTGTCTTAAGACAGAGCCTGAACTGGTTGGATCGCAAGATCACTGCAGCACAGCGACCAAAGCAATCCGTTTGCTCTTGGCTCCCGATTGGGAGGGTCATGAAGGAAAAGCTTCATGACGTGGGCACTTAACAAAAACAAAAAGCCCGAAACCAATAATAAAAATAGAGCATGCAACTACTTCTTGGGGAGCTTCGGCTCCCCTTGTGGTTTCTGCGGTTCGCAAAACCTGCTTATCTGTAGGAGCGAGCTTGCTCGCGAAAGACGTGAACGATAATGCGTAAAACCAGATGCCCTGCGCTTCCAGTGGTTTTTTCGCGAGCAAGCTCGCTCCTACAGCTTGCGACTCACAGCTCATATCTGCTGTGTCCTACACCATCCCCCGACTAAATGCTAGAATCCCCGCCCATCATGCGGTCATTCTTCGTTATGGCCGAACATTCCTTCAAACAGTGCATCCCATGCTGAAGAAGCTGTTCCAGTCATTCCGTTCTCCCAAGCGTCATACGCAACACATTCGCAGTACGCCTGAAGTGCTCAACAGCGGCCAACATTCGCTGCAAAAGGCACAATTCAGCCGTTATGCGGTGAACATCGTCGAACGCCTGCAGAACGCCGGTTACCAGGCTTATCTGGTGGGCGGTTGCGTGCGCGACATGCTGTTGGGCATCACGCCAAAAGATTTCGACGTCGCCACCAGCGCCACACCTGAACAGGTTCGAGCCGAATTCCGCAACGCGCGGATCATCGGCCGCCGCTTCAAGTTGGTGCACATCCACTTTGGCCGCGAAATCATTGAAGTCGCGACCTTTCGCGCCAATCACCCGCAAAACGATGAAGAGGAAGACAGCAACCAGTCTTCTCGCAACGAGAGTGGGCGCATCCTGCGTGATAACGTCTACGGCACGCTGGAAGAAGACGCGCAACGTCGCGACTTCACCATCAACGCCCTGTATTACGATCCGGTCAGCGAGCGCATTCTCGACTACGCCAACGGCGTGCACGACATCCGCAATCACCTGATCCGGTTGATCGGCGATCCGAAGCAACGTTACCAGGAAGACCCGGTACGGATGTTGCGGGCGGTGCGTTTTGCCGCCAAGCTGAATTTCGGTATCGAAAAGCACAGCGCCCTGCCGATCCGCGAACTGGCACCGATGCTGCGCGAGATCCCATCGGCACGCCTGTTCGAGGAAGTGCTCAAGCTGTTCCTCTCCGGCCATGCCGCAGACACCTTCGAGATGTTGGTGGACCTGCAATTGTTCGATCCGCTGTTCCCGGCCAGTGCCGAGGCGCTGGAATACAACCCGACGTACACCCACACTCTGATCAGCGAAGCCCTGATCAATACTGACTTGCGGATCAAGCAGAACAAACCGGTGACCCCGGCGTTCCTGTTCGCGGCCCTGCTCTGGCCTGCCTTGCCGGCTCGGGTGCTGCGTCTGCAAGAACGCGGCATGCCGCCGATTCCAGCGATGCAGGAAGCGGCGCACGAACTGATTGCCGAACAATGCCAGCGCATTGCGATCCCAAAACGCTTCACCATGCCGATCCGCGAAATCTGGGACATGCAGGAGCGTCTGCCACGCCGCAGCGGCAAGCGTGCCGACCTGTTGCTGGACAACCCACGGTTCCGCGCCGGCTATGACTTCCTGCTGCTGCGCGAAAGCGCGGGCGAGCAGACCGATGGCCTGGGCGAATGGTGGACGGATTACCAGGATGCCAACGACAGCGAGCGTCGCGACATGATCCGCGACCTCAGCGGTAAGGAAGACGGCACTGGCGCGCCACGCAAACGTCGTCGCAGTGGTGGCGCCAAGCGCAAACGCGCAGCCGGCGCACCGAGTGCTACGGGCGAATAATCCATGGAGCGCATCTACATCGGCATGGGCAGCAATCTGGCTGACCCCGCCGAACAATTGCGCAGCGCCGTCGAGGCGCTGGCCCGCTTGCCGCAGACCGAACTGGTCGGGGTTTCCGCGTTTTATCAAAGCGACTCGCTGCTGCCTGGCCAACCGCGCTATACCAACGCGGTCGCTGCGCTCGACAGCACGCTGGCTCCGCTGGAGCTGCTTGATGCATTGCAAGCCATCGAGAACGAACAGGGCCGCGAACGCCTTCAGCGCTGGGGGCCACGCACGCTTGATCTCGATATTGTGTTGTTTGGTGACCGGCTGATCGACGAGCCCCGCCTCAAGGTTCCTCACTACCACCTGCAGGAACGCGCCTTCGTGCTGTATCCGCTGGCCGAACTGGCACCTGTGGAGTTGCGGCTGGCTGATGGTCGCCGCCTGAAGGAATTACTCGCAGCCTGCCCGTTCGTCGGCCTGGAGCGCCTCACTCCGGCTTAACGCAAATCCCCTGTGGGAGCGAGCCTGCTCGCGATAGCGATCTTGCAGTCACCATCATCGTTACATAGCAGACCGCCATCGCGAGCAAGCTCGCTCCCACACAGGGTTTTGTGTCGAACACAAGATCGGCATCTGCTGAAACGCATCAGTTACCCCGGTAACACACCACGCGTAACAATGCGGTAACACACACAATTGACTTCCAGAGGTCTCCTCACGACTATAGGCGTCCCGCTGCCGCCAACACGGCGTTGAAGGGCGCGATCCAGGCCTTAAAAGCGCGACAACAGACCGTGCGCCTGTATTTAACGAAGAATCACGCGCGTTACTCGCAGTAGTTTTCATAGCGCCTGAATGAGGAACTTTTCATGCCAGCCATCACCCTGACCACCCTGCAAGGTATCAAGCAAAAAGGTGAAAAAATCACCATGCTGACCTGCTATGACGCAACCTTCGCCCATGCCTGCAACGAGGCTGGTGTCGAAGTGCTGCTGGTGGGCGACTCTCTCGGCATGGTTTTGCAAGGTCACGACAGCACCCTGCCGGTCACGACCGCTGAGATGGCTTACCACGTGGCAGCCGTCAAACGCGGCAATACTGACGCGTTGATCCTCGCCGACCTTCCGTTCATGGCCTATGCCACCACCGAACAAGCCATGACCAACAGTGCCCTGTTGATGCAGGCCGGTGCGCATATGGTCAAGATTGAAGGCGCACTTTGGCTGGCGGACTCGATCCGCCTGCTGGCCGAGCGCGGTATTCCGGTGTGCGTGCACATGGGCCTGACGCCGCAATCGGTGAACATCCTCGGCGGCTATAAAGTCCAGGGCCGCAATGAAAACCAGGCGCGGCAAATGCGTGCCGACGCAATCTCCCTGGAACAGGCCGGCGCTGCGATGCTGTTGCTCGAGTGCGTGCCCAGCGAACTGGCCGAAGAGATCACCCAGGCGGTAAAAATCCCGGTGATTGGAATCGGCGCCGGCAACGCTACTGACGGCCAGGTACTGGTCTTGCACGACATGCTCGGCCTGTCCATCACCGGGCGCGTACCGAAATTCGTAAAAAACTTCATGGCGGGCCAGGAAAGCATTCACGCGGCTTTGAGTGCCTACGTCACTGAAGTCAAAGCCGCGACTTTCCCAGGCATCGAACACGGATTTTCTGCATGAATACCGTAAAAACCGTACGCGAACTGCGGGCCGCCGTGGCCCGAGCCCGCGGCGAAGGCAAACGCATCGGCTTTGTGCCGACCATGGGCAACCTGCACAGCGGCCACGTCGCGCTGATTACCAAAGCCACCCAACGGGTGGATTTCGTGGTCGCGAGCATTTTCGTCAACCCGCTTCAGTTTGGCGTCGGCGAAGACCTCGACAAGTACCCGCGAACCCTCGCTGCCGATCAGGAGAAACTGCTCCAGGCCGGTTGCCACTTGCTGTTTGCACCATCCGTCGAAGAAATGTACCCCGACGGCATGGCCGGCCAGACCCGCGTCAGCGTGCCGCAACTGTCCGAAGGCCTGTGCGGCGCCAGCCGTCCGGGGCACTTCGAAGGTGTGGCGACGGTGGTCAGCAAGCTGTTCAACATGGTCCAGCCGGACCTGGCGATCTTCGGCCAGAAAGACTTCCAGCAACTGGCCGTGATCCGCGCCCTGGTGCATGACCTCAACATGCCCATCCAGATCATCGGCGAACCGACAGTGCGTGCGCCCGATGGCCTCGCACTGTCGTCGCGCAATGGCTTCCTCAGCGAAGAGCAGCGTGCTGTTGCGCCAGCTGTGTATCGGACTCTCACCCAGATGGCCGATGCCATCAAACAGGGTGAGCGCGATTATCCGGCGTTGATCGGCGCGCAAATCAAGCAGCTTGAAACGGCTGGCTTGCGTCCGGATTACCTGGAAATCCGTCATGCCCTGACATTGCGTCCGGCGACGGCGGAGGATCGGGATCTGGTGATTCTGGTGGCGGCGTTCCTGGGCACCACGCGGTTGATCGACAACCTGCACCTGAATCTCGACACCCCGAGCTAAACATTACAAGACCTTGTGGGAGCGAGACCGGCTTGCCGGCGAAAGCGGTGGATCAGTCGGCATCAATGCTGAATACACACCGCCATCGCGAGCAGGCTCGCTCCTACACTCGACCTGCTTCAGTTTCCACAACTCGATTCGACCTGGGGGAAATACTCATGCACGCCATCATGCTCAAGGCCAAGCTGCATCGCGCCGAAGTCACCCACGCTGTACTTGATTACGAAGGTTCTTGTGCCATCGACGGCGACTGGCTGGACCTGTCCGGCATCCGTGAATACGAACAAATCCAGATCTACAACGTCGACAACGGCGAACGCTTCACCACCTATGCCATTCGTGGCGAAGCAGGCTCGCGGATGATTTCGGTCAATGGTGCAGCCGCGCACAAGGCCAAGGTCGGCGATCGTGTGATCATCTGCGCTTACGCTCACTACAGCGAAGCCGAGCTGCTCAACTTCAAGCCTCGCATGCTCTATATGGCACCGGGTAACGAGTTGAGCCACACCAGCAATGCCATCCCGGTGCAGGTCGCCTGATCTGCACCTGCACCGTTTGTCGGACCGTTCCCTGCTTTATGTATAAAAAAGTACCGGGAACGGGTCAGACAAAGCCAAGACAGATTGCAGTGCGAGGTTTACTGTATTCGCCCTGTGTCATCAAATCGTGTCGACGCAGTTAACCGGACGCCCACCCGCAGCGCTCCGGGATTTTTCGTGTTCAAAAGGCCGTTCAAGTAAAAAGGAAACCCGCAGCGATGGCGTATTACCGCACCCCTCACGATGTGACCGCTCTGCCCGCCTGGCAAGCGTTGAATGACCACCGCCAAGCCATGCAGGATTTCAGCATGCGTGAAGCGTTCAATGCCGATCCGCAGCGCTTTACTCAATTCACTCTCAGCAGTTGCGGCTTGTTCCTCGATTATTCGAAAAACCTGATCAACGCCGAGACCCGCAACTTGCTGGTGGGCCTGGCCAACGAAGTCGACCTCGCGGGCGCGATCAAATCGCTGTTCGAAGGCGAAATCGTCAATTCGTCAGAAGGACGCCCGGCCCTGCACACCGCCCTGCGCCGCCCTGTCGGCGACAAGCTGTCGGTCAACGGCGTCAACGTGATGCCGGAAGTACACAAAGTACTGAACCAGATCACCGACCTTGTAGGCCGAATCCACGATGGCCTGTGGCGTGGTTACAGCGAGAAGCCGATCACTGACGTGGTGAACATCGGCATCGGTGGTTCATTCCTCGGCCCCGAACTGGTCTCCGAAGCACTGCTGTCCTATGCCCAGAAAGGCGTGCGCTGCCATTACCTGGCGAACATCGACGGCAGTGAGTTCCACGAACTGACCATGAAGCTGCGCGCCGAGACCACGCTGTTCATCGTCTCGTCGAAGTCCTTCAATACCCTCGAAACCCTGAAGAATGCCCAGGCCGCTCGTGCCTGGTACCTGGCTCAGGGCGGTTCCGAGGCCGAGCTGTATCGCCACTTCATCGCGGTGTCGAGCAACAATGCTGCGGCCGTGGCCTTTGGTATCCGCGAAGAAAACATCTTCCCGATGTGGGACTGGGTCGGCGGGCGTTACTCGCTGTGGTCGGCCATCGGCCTGCCCATCGCCCTGGCCATCGGCATGTCGAACTTCAAGGAGCTGCTGTCCGGCGCCTACACCATGGACCAGCATTTCCAGAGCGCGCCGTTCGAGCAGAACATGCCGGTGCTGCTGGCCTTGCTCGGCGTCTGGTACGGTAACTTCTGGGGCGCGCAGAGCCACGCGATCCTGCCGTACGACCACTACCTGCGCAACATCACCAAGCACTTGCAACAGCTGGACATGGAGTCCAACGGCAAGAGCGTGCGTCAGGACGGCACGCAGGTTTCCACTGAGACCGGCCCTGTGATCTGGGGCGGCGTGGGTTGCAACGGTCAGCACGCGTATCACCAATTGCTGCACCAGGGCACTCAACTGATCCCGGCCGACTTTATCGTGCCGATTGTCAGCTTCAACCCGGTGTCCGACCACCACCAGTGGCTGTACGCCAACTGCCTGTCCCAAAGCCAGGCGCTGATGCTCGGCAAGACCCGCGCCGAGGCCGAAGCCGAGCTGCGCGACAAGGGCATGAGCGAAGAAGACGTACAGAAACTTGCGCCGCACAAGGTGATCCCGGGCAACCGTCCGAGCAACACCCTGGTGGTCGAGCGCATCAGCCCGCGTCGTCTCGGTGCACTGGTGGCGATGTACGAACATAAAGTCTTCGTGCAAAGCGTGATCTGGGGCATCAATGCCTTCGACCAGTGGGGCGTGGAGTTGGGTAAAGAGCTGGGCAAAGGCGTCTACAACCGCCTGGTCGGCAGCGAAGAAACCCCGGCGGAAGATGCATCCACCCAGGGCCTGATCAACTACTTCCGCGGCCGTCACCGCGGTTAAGTCACTCCGGACCCGATCCCTGTGGGAGCGAGCTTGCTCGCGATGGCGGTTTGTCCTTCAACATTGCTGTTGACTGATACGACGCTATCGCGAGCAAGTCGAATCGTCGCTCCCACATTGGTTCTATGTACACCTTGAACTCAATATTCGCAGGGCGCATCTTTATCCTTGTCGCAAAACCAAGCATAAGGAACCGTCATGTTCGATATCAGCACGTTCCCCAAAGCCGATGCCGTCCGCCGGGCTGCACACTTGAGTCAAGACGACTACCAGCGCCTGTACCGTCAATCCGTCGAGCATCCCAGCACTTTCTGGGCCGAACAGGCGACCCGCTTCCTCGACTGGAGCACGCCGTGGACTACCGTCCAGCGCTATAACCTGAAAACCGGTGAAGCGAGCTGGTTCGCCGGCGGAAAATTGAACGTCAGTTACAACTGCATTGACCGTCACCTGGAACAACGCGGCGATCAAGTCGCCATCATCTGGGAAGGCGACAACCCGGTCGAATCCACCCAAATCACTTACAAAAAACTCCATCACAATGTTTGTCGCCTGGCCAACGTACTCAAAAGCCGTGGCGTGAAAAAAGGTGACCGGGTGTGCATCTACATGCCGATGATCCCCGAAGCCGCCTACGCCATGCTCGCCTGCACACGCATTGGTGCCGTGCATTCGGTCGTGTTTGGCGGTTTTTCCCCGGATTCTCTGCGCGACCGGATCCTCGACGCCGACTGCCGCACCGTAATCACCGCCGATGAAGGCGTGCGCGGCGCAAGATTCGTGTCGCTCAAACAGAACGTCGACAAGGCGCTGCAAAGTTGCCCGGGCGTGAGCACCGTGATCGTGGTCGAACGCACCCAAGGCGAGATTAATTGGGTCGAAGGCCGGGACCTCTGGTATCACCAGGCACTGCGCGACGTCAGTGACGATTGCCCGCCCGAACCGATGGACGCCGAAGATCCGCTGTTCATCCTCTATACCTCAGGCAGCACTGGCAAACCCAAAGGCGTGCTGCACACCACGGGCGGCTATCTGCTGCAAGCGGCGATGACCTTCAAATACGTGCTCGACTACCGCGACGGCGAAGTGTTCTGGTGCACCGCCGACGTCGGCTGGGTCACCGGCCACAGTTACATCGTCTATGGCCCGCTGGCCAATGGCGCGACCACACTGATCTTCGAAGGCGTGCCGAGCTACCCGACCAGTTCGCGCTTCTGGCAAGTGATCGACAAGCACCATGTGAACATTTTCTACACCGCCCCCACCGCTCTGCGTGCCCTGATGCGTGAGGGCGCCGAACCGTTGAAGGAAACCTCTCGCGAGAGCCTCAGGTTGCTCGGCAGTGTCGGTGAGCCCATCAACCCTGAAGCGTGGGATTGGTACTTCAACGTGGTCGGGGAACAGCGATGCCCCATCGTCGACACCTGGTGGCAGACCGAAACCGGCGGCATCATGCTCAGCCCTTTGGTCAGCGCCACAAGGATCAAACCCGGCTGCGCCACCCAGCCGATGTTCGGTGTGCAACCGGTGCTGCTCGACGAGACGGGCAAGGAAATCAAGGGCGCCGGCAGTGGCGTGCTGGCGATAAAATCCAGTTGGCCGGCACAGATCCGTAGTGTCTACGGCGACCCGCAACGGATGATCGACACCTACTTCAAGCCCTACCCCGGCTATTATTTCACCGGTGATGGTGCGCGGCGCGACGAGGATGGTGATTACTGGATCACCGGGCGCATCGATGACGTGATCAACGTCTCCGGGCATCGCATCGGCACCGCCGAAGTGGAAAGCGCCCTGGTGCTCCACGACAGCATCGCCGAGGCCGCTGTGGTCGGTTACCCTCATGACATCAAAGGCCAGGGCATCTACGCCTTCGTCACCCCCATGAACGGCACCGAGCCTGACGACGAATTGAAGAAAGAACTGCTGGCACACGTCAGTAAGGAAATCGGCAGCTTCGCCAAGCCGGACCTGATCCAGTGGGCACCAGCCTTGCCGAAAACCCGTTCGGGCAAGATCATGCGGCGGATTCTGCGCAAGATCGCCTGCAATGAACTGGATAGCTTGGGCGACACCTCGACCCTGGCTGATCCGAGCGTGGTTCAGGGGCTGATCGAAAAACGCCTTAACCAGTAACGTACCGCTGTCTGTAGGAGCAAGCTCGCTCCGGGCGGCGTTCCGACGATGAACTCGGGCGCGCCGCGTATATTCAGGAAACATGCGTTATCGTTAACGCCCATCGCGAGCGAGCTCGCTCCTACAGAGTTGCCATGGAATTTATCCGCACCCGCATCGAAACCCAAATCATGAGCCTGACCGGCCTGTCCCTGGGCAAGCTTGACCTGGAAAACCCCAAGGGCGATCCCGGCCTGTTCGGGCCGGATTCGGTAAGCTGGCAAGTCCACGGCGACTTCAGCAGCATGCTCATCGGCGGCATCAGTGCCCTGATGCTGCAAGCGTTGCACCCACTGGCCCTGGCCGGTGTCTGGGACCATTCGAATTTTCGCGAGGACATGCTCGGCCGGTTGCGCCGCACCGGGCAGTTCATCTCCGGCACAACATTCGGCTCGCGCAAAGATGCCGACTGGCTGATCGAGAAAGTCCGCACCATCCACCTGCAAGTGACCGGCACGGCACCTGATGGCCGGTCCTATGCCGCCAGCGATCCCGAACTGTTGACCTGGGTGCACGTCGCTGAGGTCAGCAACTTCCTCGCCGCGCACCTGCGTTACCGGAATCCGCAGCTGTCGCCGGCCGATCAGGACCGCTACTACGGTGAAATCGCGCTGGTCGCCGAACGTCTCGGCGCTCGCGAAGTGCCTCGCTCACGACAGGAAATATCCGACTACCTTGAGCGCCTTCGTCCACAGTTACTGTGCGACGAACGCAGTCGGGAGGTGTTGCGCCTGTTGTTGAATGCACCGTCCCCCAGCCGTCTGGCCAAGCCATTTGGCGGGTTGATGATGAAGGCCGGAATCGACCTGTTGCCGGACTGGGCCAGTGACATGCTCGGCATCAACCAGAGCCCGCTGCAACGCAAGCTGATCCGCGCCAGCGTTAACCGCAGCGCGCCGATGCTGCGCTGGGCCGTGCGTAACGGTTCGGTGCATCGGGCGAAGCGGCGGATGGGGTTGCTGACCTGAAAAAAGCTTAAGAGCTTCGCGAGCAGGCTCGCTCCCACAAAGTCAGTGCAATACTGTGGGAGCGAGCCTGCTCGCGATAGCAGCACCTCGGTTTAGTGCCAAGCTGTTAAACTCCCGCGCCAAATTCCCTCCTGCAAGGCGCCCAGCATGTCTTCCTTGAATCAGGCGCTGCGCGCCGCCCTTGAACATCGCCAGGACCTGCTTGCCGAACTGCATCAGCAAGGCACCGATTGCTATCGCCTGTTTCATGGCAGCCAGGAAGGCGCCGGTGGCCTGACCATCGACCGCTACGGCCCGCAGCTGCTGGTACAAAGCTTTCACCAGTCCCTGGAGCGTGATGAGCTGCTGCAATTGCACGAGGCAATAAATCAGCATCTGAGCCTCGACACCCTGCTGGTGTACAACGACCGTTCCCGGGGCAACTCACGCATCGACCGCGAAGACACCGTCTACCGCGCTGACGAAGCCGCCCTGCAAGACCTGATCGGTCACGAGTGGGGCCTGAATTACCGGGTTCGCGGCCGCCACCCTGGCCAGGACCCGCTGCTGTTCCTCGACTTGCGCAATACCCGCGGCTGGGTCAAGGATCACAGCCAGAACAAAAGCGTGCTGAACCTGTTCGCCTACACCTGCGGCGTCGGCCTCAGTGCAGCGGCGGGTGGCGCGCGCGAGGTGTGCAATCTGGACTTCGCCGAGGGCAATCTGGCGGTCGGTCGCGAAAACGGCCTGCTCAACCCGCAGCTGCCGACCATGCAGTTCATCCAGTCCGACTACTTCCCGGCGATCCGCCAGTTGGCCGGCCTGCCCATCAGTCAGCGCCGTGGACAGAAACTGCCGAGCTATCAACGTCTGGACCAACGTCAGTACGACCTGGTGCTGCTGGATCCTCCGGCTTGGGCCAAGAGCGCGTTCGGTACTGTCGACTTGCTGCGCGACTACCAGAGCCTGCTGAAACCGGCCCTGCTGACCACCGCCGACAATGGGGTGCTGATCTGCTGCAACAACCTGGCAAAAGTCAGCATGGACGACTGGCGCGAGCAGGTTTTGCGTTGTGCCGAGAAAGCCGGGCGGCCGGTGCGTGAATGGACCGTGATGAAACCGGGTGCCGACTTCCCGTCCATGGACCAGCAGCCGCCGCTGAAAACCCTGATCCTGCAACTCTGAAAAACAACCCCAAAATCAGATTAATCCGATAAAGCCGGATCACTTCGGAACCGGATTCGCGTGCCATACTCCAACGCACTCCGATTCAGACAGATGAAGCCGCACATGCCCAAAGGATTGATTCGCGCTATCGGCGCCTTGTTGACTGCTCTGGCCCTCTACAGCCTGCTGGGATTTCTGATTTTGCCGGGCATCGCTTTGCGGGTTGCCAACCAACAACTGGCCAACTACGCCACGGTGCCCGCCCACATCCAGCGGATCGAACTCAATCCGTTCAGCCTTGAAGTGACGCTGTGGGGCCTGATCATCGGCGAGCCGGGCGAGGAGCAGGTCGGCTTCGAACGCCTGTATGCCAACCTGCAAATCGACAGCCTCTGGACCAAGGCCCTGCACCTGTCCGATATCGAACTGGACAAACCCAAGACCGAAGTTCTCTTTGACAAAGAAGGCAAACTCAACCTGCTTGGTTTGTTCAAACTACCCGCCAGCGAGCCGACCCCGGCCGACCCGAACGCCAAACCGTTCCCGCTGCGTGTAGAGCGGATCAATCTGGCGGGAGGCTCAGTGCATTTCAAGGATGAACGCCCCAGCGAACCCATTGAGTTCCTCTACGACAAACTCGATTTTGAACTGAAAAATCTCAGCACCCTGCCCGACGACAGCGCCGACATGACGCTGGTGGCCAACGGCCCGGGAGGAGGACAGCTCGACTGGAGCGGCAACTTCAGCCTGATCCCGATCGCCTCCGAAGGTAAGGTGAAGATCAGCGACGGCAAAATGAAATCCTTTTGGCCCTACGTGCGCGATGCTTTGCCATTAGAGCTCGAAGATGGCGTCATCAGCCTCAGCACCGACTACAAGCTGAGTCTGGACAAGCAAACCGAACTGCTGCTGAGTAACGTCGCCGTGACCGTGGCGCCCTTCGCGATCAAGGCGCCGGATGGTCGACCGCTGGTGAAACTCGAACGACTGGAAGTCAGCGACACCACGGTGGACCTGACCAGGCAGCAAGTGGTGGTCGGTAAAATCCGCAGCAACAGACTGGAAACCTGGGCGGCCCTCGAAGCCGACGGGCAACTCGACTGGCAAAAACTGTTCGCCAGCCAACCGTCCAAACCAGCTGCCAAGGCCAACGCCGAGCCGGTCAAAACCCCGGCGGCGGCCGACTCACCGAAACAGCCCGCGGCACCGAGCAAGCCTTGGCAGGTGTTGCTCAAAGACGTGCAACTGCGCAATTACCAAGTGCACCTGGCTGACCGCAAGGCACAACCCGCAGTCGCGCTGGAAGTGGGCCCGCTGAACCTGGACCTGCAAAATTTCGACAGCCTCAATGGTTCGCCTTTTAACCTCAAGCTCGATACGGGCCTGGGCAAGCAAGGCAAGATCACGGCAGACGGCGTAGTCAATCTCGCCCCGGTCAGCGCCCAGTTAAAAGTGCAGACCAAGGACATCGACCTGCGGATTGCCCAATCCTACATCACCCCTTTCATTCGCCTCGAATTGCGTAGCGGCATGCTTGGCAGTGATCTGGCGGTCGATCTGAAAAGCACCGAGCCGCTGGCGTTCAGCGTCACCGGCCGCGCCCAGGTCGATCAACTGCATACCCTGGACACCCTTAAAGCCCGCGACTTCCTCAAGTGGCAGCAGTTGGTGCTTGAAGGCCTGAACTATCAGCACGGCGACAGCCTGTCGATCGACAAGGTCAACCTGTTCCAGCCGTATGCGCGCTTCATGATCAACGATGACCGCACCACCAACATCAGTGACTTACTGATTCCGCAAGCCCCCGACACTGGCGCCAAGACTGACGCCGCCAAACCGGACGCGAGCAAGGGCAAGCCTCTGGGTATTCATATCGGTGGCATTGCCATCAACGATGGCTCGGCCAATTTCGCCGACTTCAGCCTGACCCCGAACTTTGCCACCGCTATCCAGCAGCTCAATGGCCAGATCGGTACCATCGACAGCCGTCAGGCAAAACCGGCCAGTGTCGATATCAAGGGCAAAGTCGACCGTTATGCACCGGTGACCATCAAAGGCGCCGTCAACCCGTTCGACCCATTGGCCAGCCTCGACATCGCCACCAGTTTCAAACGCGTTGAACTGACCACCCTGACCCCCTATTCCGGCAAGTTCGCCGGTTACCGCATTCGCAAGGGTCGACTCAATCTCGACGTGCATTACCTGATCACCAAGGGCCAGCTCAAGGCCGAAAACAAAGTGGTGATCGAGCAGTTGCAACTGGGTGAGAAAGTCGACAGTCCGGACGCCGTGAGCCTGCCGTTGAAACTGGCGGTCGCGTTGCTCAAGGACAGCGACGGCAAAATCTCCATCGAATTGCCAGTGACCGGTGACCTGAACAACCCGCAGTTCAGCGTTATGCCTATCATCTGGCAGACCCTGCGCAACCTGATCGTAAAAGCCGTCTCGGCGCCCTTCAAAATGATCGGCGGGCTGGTCAGTGGCGGCGGTTCGGAAGATTTGGGCAGCGTGTCGTTCGCCCCAGGCTCAAGCGATCTGAGCAAGGAAGCTGAAGGCGCACTGAACAAACTGTCCAGTGCGCTCAAGGAACGTCCAGCCTTGCGCCTGGAAATTGAAGGTACTGCTTCCGCCAGCAGCGACGGTCCATTGATTGCCGAGCAACGGCTTGAGCGCGAATACCAATACAACTACTACAAAATGCTCCAGCATCGTGGCGACAAGGTGCCCGCGCAGGCGTCCCAGCTGGCAGTGCCGGATAACGAGAAAGGCCCGCTCCTGGAAGGCATTTACCGCACGCGTCTGGAGACTCAGCCGCCCGCCGAATGGAAGAGTTTGGGCAAGGAAGAACGCGTGGCGAAAATGCGCGCAGACGTGATCAAGTTCTGGAGTTCCAGCGACGTTCTCTTACGCCAGCTGGGACAGGACCGCGCTAGCGCCATCAAGGACTATCTGGTGAGCAAAGGTCAGTTGGCCGATGAACGCGTGTACTTCATCGACGCCAACCTTGGCAAAGCTGAAAGTGACGGCCGGGTCGTTACGCCGATGCATTTGGATGCAGAGTGATAATCAGGCAATTGCTTGGCGACCGGTCCAGCGAAGTTCGCAATTAAATGCCGCGCCAATCCATGTAGGAGCGAGCTTGCTCGCGATGGACTAGAACGCGCCGGGTTGATTCAGAAAGCACGTATTATCGTTAGCCTCCATCGCGAGCAAGCTCGCTCCTACATGGATTGGTGTTGCCCAAAATAGAACAGACCCCGACACGAATGCCGGGGCCTGTAATGGCCAGATTCTTATGGCCTTTCGCATGAACTCTCCAGAGGCAGCAGGTGTATGACTTCGCCCACCTGCCGCGCCTTCTCCCGGTCCAGGCGAGAAGCTTGCCTTACTCGGCTTTCAGGCCGTCAGCGGAGACCGCTTTGACGCCTTTGATTTTTTTGGTGATGTTCACTGCGGTGGTTTTCTGTGCTTCAGTGATAGCGACAGTCGACGACAGCGATACAACACCTTTGTTGGTTTCGACTTTGATGTCGGTACCAGGAATGCCTTTTTCGGTGACCAGGTCACTTTTTACTTTGGTGGTAATCCAGGTGTCGGAAGTAGCTTCCGTGGCCTTGGTCATTTCACCTGCGGCCAATGTCATCGGGCCCTGGGTGGTTTGAGTCTGTGCAAATGCAACGTTGGCCATGGTCAGGGTCAACGCGGTTGCAGTAGCGGCAGCGATAGCGAACTTCTTCATACG
This sequence comes from Pseudomonas sp. ASL7, assembly GCF_056680375.1. Lineage (NCBI taxonomy): Bacteria > Pseudomonadati > Pseudomonadota > Gammaproteobacteria > Pseudomonadales > Pseudomonadaceae > Pseudomonas > Pseudomonas sp. ASL7. The sequence goes on from NZ_CM155279.1 coordinate 3,885,237, forward strand.
AGTAACTCCTGTTTTTCCATAAAGTCTGCTGCGTGTCTTGTCAGCAGGGTTACCAGAGATATTGCGAACGCTGTGCCAACGTTGAAACAACCAATAATTATTTAAAATTCAAATACTTACAAAAACAGGTAATTTTCAGAATCATGCAAAATGCATGACTTGGACATTCTCTACATGCAAGTTGCGGGTTTTGTTGCAGGCCTAAGGCCATGAATTGTCGGGACTTTTCTGACGCTTCGCTTTGTTATAAAAAAAACCGCACCTGAGTGCGGTTTTTTGACAAATCATCCGAATATCAAACGCCCTTACAACCTTTAGGCGCGTAATCCTGCGCAACAGTTGTAGTACATACCCAACCCTTCTCTGGATCGCGATTCAAGGTAATTGCCAATCCCAGTACGGGGCTTGGCGCATTTTCGATCTTGCACGCGATAGAGCCGACCCCTGTAGCCGCCACTCCTGTGACGGTAAAGGTGCAATTGCTGGAAGCAGCAGCACCCGCGGGTGCGATGGTACCGACGGTGGGCACAGTGCCCTCATTCATCAGATCTTCATATGGCACTTTCATCGCCGATATTTCGGCCAGTCCCGCCGTTACCTTGGCCCTGGCCTGATATTTGGAATACATCGGCAACGCAAACGTCGCCAGAATCCCGATGATCGCCACCACGATCAACAGTTCGATAAGCGTAAACCCTTTCTGAGTACTCATAGACAAGCTCCATGCATGAGTCGAAATCTCATGATCTGAATGAACCGCAGCACAGCCCATGCCAAGCCGTGCGCCCCCTGCTGACTCGGCGCAAGACTCACTCCGTGCCCTTTGCTACTCCCAGTATCCGCACTATCTGACACTTTTTGTCACCTCGACCCTGCAGGTTTGGCTCAGCGCCTTGACTAGGCTATAAGTCATGAACGGTCTGCGTCCGGTGATCATGGCCGAAGGCAATTCATTGAAAATCGATACCCAGATGCGCAAGGACGGCTTCAAGGACCTGCGTACTTCAGGCCTGCTCAAGGCGCTGCAAGGCATTACCAGCCTTGAAGAAATCAACCGGGTCACCAAGGACTGAACATGGCGGTCAAAGCAGTAAAAATCAGTGTCTATGCCTGGGAAGGCACGGACCGCAAAGGCTCGAAAATGACCGGCGAACTGAGCGGTCAAAACCCGGCGCTGATCAAGGCGCAACTGCGCAAGCAAGGCATAAACCCTGGCAAGGTGCGTAAAAAATCTTCCTCGATTTTCAGCAAGAGCAAACGCATCAAGGCTCAGGACATTGCTCTGTTCACTCGGCAAATGGCGACCATGATGAAAGCCGGCGTGCCGTTGTTGCAGTCGTTCGACATCATCGGTGAAGGCTTCGATAACCCGGCGATGCGCAAACTGGTAGACGAGCTGAAACAGGAAGTCGCGGCGGGTAACAGCTTCGCTGCCGCCCTGCGCAAAAAACCGCAGTATTTCGATGAGCTGTACTGCAACCTGGTGGATGCCGGCGAACAGGCCGGTGCCCTGGATACCCTGCTGGAACGGGTCGCCACCTACAAGGAAAAGAGCGAAAGCCTCAAGGCCAAGATCAAGAAAGCCATGACCTACCCTCTGGCCGTGGTGTTCGTCGCGATCATTGTGACCGCGATTCTGCTGGTCAAGGTGGTGCCGCAGTTCGAGTCGGTGTTCAAAGGGTTTGGCGCCGAACTGCCGGCTTTCACCGTGATGGTCATCGGCCTGTCGCAATTCATGCAAGCCTGGTGGTGGGCGCTGCTCGGCGGACTCATCGCCGGGATCTTTGGCGTGCGGCACGCCTTCAGAACGTCGCAGGCTTTTCGGGACTGGACGGACACCTGGCTGCTGAAACTGCCGTTGATCGGCACGCTGATGTACAAGTCCGCCGTGGCCCGATATGCCCGCACATTGTCGACTACCTTTGCCGCCGGCGTGCCGCTGGTGGAAGCCCTCGAATCGGTGGCCGGAGCGACTGGTAACATCGTGTTCAAGCGTGCCGTGCTGCGAATCAAGCAGGACGTGTCCACCGGCATGCAGCTGAACTTCTCCATGCGCGCCTCCGGCATCTTCCCGAACATGGCGATTCAGATGACCGCCATTGGCGAAGAATCTGGCGCACTGGACGACATGCTCGACAAGGTCGCGAGTTTCTACGAGGCCGAAGTCGATAATATGGTCGATAACCTCACCAGCCTGATGGAGCCGTTCATCATGGTGGTGCTGGGTGTTATCGTCGGGGGCCTGGTCGTTGCGATGTACCTTCCCATCTTTCAACTCGGCTCAGCGATCTGACATGCCCTTGAACGAAATTCTGGCGCTCTATCCACAAGCCTTCGTCGTCATCGCCTTGGTGGCTGGCCTGCTGATTGGCAGCTTCCTCAATGTCGTGATCTGGCGCCTGCCGAAAATGCTCGATCAGGAATGGCGCCAGCAGGCCAATGACATTCTGGGCTTGCCAACGCAAACCCCGCAGCCAACCTATAACCTGGTGCTGCCCCACTCCCAATGCCCGCACTGTGGCCACCGGATACGCGCCTGGGAAAACATTCCCGTCATCAGTTATGTGTTTCTACGTGGACTCTGTTCAAGTTGCACCACCCCCATCAGTACACGTTACCCGTTGACCGAACTGACCTGCGGGCTGCTGTCAGCGTTTATTGCCTGGCACTTCGGCTTCGGATGGCCGGCCTGTATGGCGCTGGTCCTCAGTTGGGGTCTGTTGGCCATGAGCCTGATCGATGCCGAGCATCAACTGCTACCGGATGTCCTGGTGCTGCCGCTGATTTGGCTGGGACTGATCGTCAACAGTTTCGAGCTGTTCGTGCCTCTGCATGAGGCCTTGTGGGGCGCGATTGCCGGCTACATGACGCTCTGGTCGGTGTTCTGGCTGTTCAAGCTGATCACCGGCAAGGACGGCATGGGTTACGGTGATTTCAAGTTGCTGGCGTTGTTCGGCGCCTGGGGTGGCTGGCAGATTTTGCCGCTGACCATCCTCTTGTCGTCCATCGCAGGCGCGGTTATCGGCTTGATTTTGCTGCGCGTTCGCCATACGAAAACCTCAACACCGATCCCGTTCGGTCCCTATCTGGCGATTGCCGGCTGGATTGCCTTGCTCTGGGGTGGTCAAATAACCGACTTCTATTGGCAGTCTGTCGGTTTGAAATGAATACCCCTGTGGAAAAACCCTGGATTCTCGGCCTCACCGGCGGCATCGGCAGCGGCAAAAGCGCCGCGGCGCAGCACTTCATCGACCTGGGTGTGCACGTGGTGGACGCCGATCACGCCGCTCGTTGGGTGGTGGAACCGGGGCGCCCCGCGCTGGTAAAGATCGCCGAACACTTTGGCCCTGGCGTGCTGCAAGCCGACGGGCAACTGGATCGCGCGGCGCTGCGCAAGCTGATCTTCGAGGTGCCGGATGAACGCCGCTGGCTCGAAGCATTACTGCATCCGCTGATCGGCGAGGAAATCAACCAACATCTGGCGCTGGCAAAATCACCTTATGCGATTCTGGTTTCGCCGCTGCTGATCGAATCCGGGCAATACGCCATGACTCAACGGGTCCTGGTGATTGATGCCCCCGAGCAGTTACAGATCGAGCGCACCCTGCAGCGTGACCAGACCAGCGAACAACAGGTTCAGGCGATTCTCAAGGTGCAATCCAGCCGCCAGGATCGTGTGAGCCATGCCGACGATGTCGTGGTCAACGACCGCGACCTCGCCTGGCTGCACAGCGAGGTCGAACGCCTGCATCACTTTTACCTTACTTTGCGTGGAGGCCAGTCATGAGCCAACCCCCTGTCGTCGAATGCCCAACCTGCGGCGCCCCTGTTGAATGGAGCGCCACCAGCACCTACCGGCCCTTCTGTTCGGACCGCTGCAAACTGATCGACCTGGGCGCCTGGGCGTCTGAAGAACACAAGATTCCGGTCAGCCCGGATGCCGAGGATGAACTGTTCAGCGAAGACTTCGACCCGCGCCACTGATCCATGCAGACGTCGACGATTTCAGGCCTGAGATGGATCAAGACTTGGGATCGTCGTCTTTCCACGGTGCCGAAAGGTAGCGCGTGCGGTTGAATGTCTCCAGCCACTCGGGACTGAATACCACCAGTGCGCTGACGATCATGCCGTTGATAAAGGCCTCCGGAAAAATCAGCAGCCACAGATAACCGATAAAGTCTTCCAGCCAGTACGGCATCTCGAAACGCTCGTCGAACCACAGCAACCACAGCGCCAGCAGCAGACACAGCAAGGCCGATAGCGCCGCCGCCAGGAAACCGGAAACGAAGATATACACAAAGGGATTACGCGGTTGCGCTCGCTCCACCAACATCGCGCAACACTCGGTGACCAGCACCGGCAGCAGGATCAACAGTGATCCATTGACGCCCACGGCAGCCAGATCCTGACGGCCGAGCAGCACCAGGCCCGTCTGCGCAACCAGCCCGCCGACAATCGCCAACGGCCAGTCCAGCAGCAAGGTCACCGCCGTCATGCCGATAAAGTGGTACGAGACGCCTGTATCGAAATCACGTCGTACCAGCCACAGGGTGAACAACGCGAACACCGTGCCGAACAGCAAATGCTGACGCCGGCTGTCGGTGAACAGTTCGACCCAAGGTGCGCGCCAGATGGCCCAGACAATCACAGGTACATAAATCAACCAGCCGACCGTTAATGTCTGCGGTAACAGCAGCTCTGCGCCAATCATGGCCCGGCCTTCTCCAGCGCCTCCCGCAATTGCGCGGCCGTAGCGTATTCATGCTGATCCACCAATTGGCCATCCTTGAGCTGCAACCACAGCACTTTATCCACAGCCCCCGGATAGCGTGGCGCCACACGACCATCACGATCAAGCATCACCCGATAGGAATAGGCGCGCATGGTTGGCACCGCGAACATTTTCGCAACCAGCCGCGGCATGCGCTGAATGTCTGCGACAAATACCGCATGGCGCGCTTCCAGATAGCCTTTTGGCTGGCCTTGAAGCGCGGCATCGACCAACTTGGCGCCATCCATGCTGCGCGCCACCAGTAAGGTCTGCGTGTGGCTGTCGAGGCTGTAGGCCTGATCGAACTGATCAAGTAACGTCCAGGGTGCCAATCGCTCACCGACCTCTAGCGCCTGGACCCACAGGGGCAAAAGACTGAGCAGCAACAGCGGCCAATATTTCACGTTCAACTCCTTGTTCAATCGCTTACGCACAGTGGCTATCAGTCTACACCGCCCGTTCTGACTGCCCAGTGACGACCTTTACCGGTAAACGATTTCAGCTTGTCGCAGTTGAACTTGATGAATAAAGTCTGTCGCTCTGTCGGCGAACCCTCATCATCGCTGGATCATGTTCTAGCCGAACCTGCATCGCGTCGATTACCGCCTCATTTTCCCAGCGTTTCACACGGCGCTCCTTACCCGTCGTACATTGCTTTTGCATTGAGCAGGACTGGCAGCCCGAGAAGTAGTAACAATGCAATAACATGCCGTCTTCCATCGACGAATTCCGCTTGGTCAGTAACTGCCCCGCAGGGCATCGATACTCGTCCGACGCAATGAGATAGATGAAATCCTGTTTGCCGAATCTGCCTTCGCCTTTGCTGCCAGATGTCAGGGATTTCAATGATCAGGCGGCCCCGCCCGCTTCCCACTGGCGGTGCTCCCTACGGCGAGCTGGAAATGGCTTCACCGAGGCGTGTTATCGATGGTCAAGCTCACCCGATTGGCCCGGCAGTACAGCTCGGAGCAGTGGACGGGGCGGCCATACTGGTCGTAGGCGGTTTTGCTGATGCGAAACAACGGCTCGCCGAGTTCGCAGCCCAGCCACTTGGCTTCGGCCTTTGTGGCGGTGTACACGTCTATGACCTTGCGGTCGCTGCGCACGTAGGTCTCGTAGTCTTCATGAAGTAGCTGATAGGTGGAGTGCCCAGGCTGGTAACGCTGGTCAAATTCCGGGTAGCGAGCCAAGGGGATGTAGGAATAGTCGATGAACAGGGGCTCGTCTTCCAGGTACATCACCCGCACCAGCTTGAACAGGCGCCCGCCTTGGGGCACGTCGAGCCGGAGCTGGTAGTCGTCCGCCGGTATCAACTCCTGCTTGATCACCGCTTCGCGGGTGTTCTTGCCCTGTGCAATGCCAAAATCGGTGAAGCCACTGACCGTGAGCAGAGCATTTTCTACCTTGCGTCCTTGCACGAAGGTACCTTTGCCCTGCAACCGGGTGAGTACGCCATCTTTCACCAGGTCGGTGATGGCCTTGCGCACAGTGATGCGACTCACGCTATACAGTTCACACAGTTCGGGCTCGGTGGGGATCTGCCCGTCCACCGGGTACACGCCCTGCTCGATTGCCTCTAGTATCCGCTGGCGGACCACCGCATAGAGGCGCTGGGACGAATTGCGCTGCAAGCCGGGCATGGACCATCCTTGTTGAATAACGAACACGGCAGCCAGTATAAGGGCAGCCGCCTGCGCCGCCAGCTTTTCTCCGCCCGGCGTTTAGCCCCAGGCGCCTTGGCACTGCAAGGTCAATGCCGCGCCGAAGGCACCCTGCTCCATGGCCTGTTGAACGCTAAAGCCACGGGCTACCGCGCATAGAAAGCCGGCAATAAACGCGTCGCCAGCGCCCATGGTGTCGACGATGCCCACGGGTATCGCGCACTGGTGATAAAACTGTTGTCCGTCATAGGCAAGGCTGCCGTCGGCGCCGAGGGTGGCGATCACCGTGCCTGCCCCCATGTTCGTCACTTCGCGCAAGCGGCCTCGCAGCTCAGGGGTGTCCTCGCACGCCGAGGCGAAGGCATAATCCAGGCTTGGTGGCAGCTCGCGCCACAGTGGGCTATCCCATTTGTCGGCGAAGTCAAAACTGATGATTTTACCCCGGGCCTTGAGCGCGGACAGGTAAGGCTCCACATGGCCCCAGATGCCCGCGTGTACCATTTCGAACTGCCCAATCCAGGCCAGATCTTCATCGCTCAGATAAAAAGCGCTCATTACCCCTTCCACATAATCCCCGAGCACGCGATCGCTCCCGCGCAACTCCACAAAGGTTCGCGCGGTGCTGCCGGGCTTGCTATGCATGTGGCTTACGTCCACGCCTTTAGCGGCCAACTCACGGCGCAATTGCTGGCCGTAGGCGTCCTCGCCCACCCAACCGATGTAGGCCGGGCTCACTCCATGGCGGGCACTATGCACAGCAACGTTGACCGCGTTACCCCCGCAAAAACCTCGGCCAAGCGCCGGGTATACGTCAATGCAGTTGTCGCCAACAGTAACCAGGCTTTTCATGACTATTCCCCAAAGTGGAAGATTCAGGGCGACCCAGGCCGCCCTGCCACACTCAGTACTCCACTCGGCCGCCGTAATAGCGGCGGTCGTCAGGGTTGTGGTCTTTATAGATAGAGAGGTAGTAACACAGCCACTCCATCGGCACGAACATCAGAAACGGCGCCAGCCAGGGGTGCAGGCCGTGGCTGATCTCGGCGTAGTCCACTACGATCACCGCATCGGTGTATTGCTTCACAAAGCGGATGGCCCGCTCGGTGGTATGCCGACTCTCATCGGTGCCAAGCAAAAACAGAAACGGCACGCCTGGCTCTACCACTTCCAGCGGGCCGTGACGGAACTCGCCGCTTTCGAACACGCTGCCGTGGGTCCAGGTGAATTCCATCAGGGTGACAATGCCTTCTTTGTAAGCCAACGGCCGCAGGGGGCCAGCGGCCACGGTGTAGATCATCGGCCAAGCCGAGGCGCGCTCGCCCAGCGCCCGGCCTTTTTCTTCCCAGCCACGTACCAGCTCGCCCAATGCGGTAGGCAGTTGCTCAAGCTCTCGGGCGATTCGGGCTACATCCGGGTGCGGGACGGGCTCCAGCCGCCTAATCATTTCCAGCGCCACGGTGTAGCACAGCAGGAGGTGAATCTCCCAGATGCAATCCGCCTCGTAGGCCACTACATGCTCAGCCACTTCCACAATGGGGCTGTCCGCCCGTTTGGTGAAAGCGGCGGTCAAGGCCCCGCGCTCGCCGGCTAGGCGCAAGGCCTGGATTACCTCTTCGGTCTTGCCATAGTCGGACACGCCGATCACCGCGCAGCGCTCATCCAGCCGATGGGGCGTGTTGTCGCAGAACTCCCACCCCGAATAGGCCATGCACTGCAAACCAGAGTAACGGTCCACCAGATGCTTCGCGGTTTGCGCGGCGTTCAGCGGCGAGCCACAGGCCACGAAGTAGAAGCGGTCCACACCACGGGCGAGCATCTGCTCGACAATGGCCTTGACCTTAGGTACATCCACTGCCAGCACTTTCTGGACTTCCTGAACCATGTTCTCGGTTACCAGAAAATCCACCGTGCTTTTATCGATATCCAGCATGTTGTTGTCTCCAGGGGGAATCAGGTCGGTTGTGCTTCCAGGGCGGCAAGGCGCTTGTTGCGTCGTTCCCAGTAGGCGTAGGCAGGCAGGCCTGTAGCGATCACGACAAGCGCGCACACCAGGCCCGGGACGGGTGCCCACACAAATGTGGACGCCACCAGGATCAGGCTCGACGCTAAGGCCAGGAAGGTCATCAGGCCGAAGGCCGGGGTTCGCCACAGGGGGTTGTAGTCGGGCTGGCGACGGCACCAGATGATGGAGCCAAAGGTGAGGGTGTTCTTGAAACACATAACCAGGGTGAAGTAGCCCAGCAAGGCGGTGAGGTCAGAGGCGTAGATGAACACGATACCCAGCGCGCACTGCAGGACGATGGAGTAATCCGGCGTTCGGAAGCGCGGGTGTACATGGGCGAAGCATTTGAAGAAGAGGTTGTCCTTGGCCATGGCGTACTGCAGTCTCGGCTGGTACATCACGCAGCTGGACAGCGAGCCGAGGATCACGATGATTGCCGTGACCGCTACGAATATCCCCGCTACGCCGCCCAAGGCCGGCAGGTAGGTAAGCGCATCGGAAATAGGCGTTTCGGACCCCTGCAGTCGATCGAAGGGCATCATCCCTGTGATAACCAGCGCCAGCAGCGAGTAGAGCACCAGCACCAGCAGGCAAGAGCCAATCAACGCTCGGGGCATGATTTTGCCTGGCTGTTTGATTTCGCCGGTCATGTAGCAGATAGACGCCATCCCGGTGTAGGACCAACTGGTAGCAGAGATGCCGGCCAGTAGCGCCATCAGGCCTGCGCCCATACCCAGGCTGGGCTGAGAAACCGCGGTTGCGGTGAGGTTTGCGCCTTGGATATAGAAAATACCCAGGCCAATGACCAGGGTGAAGGGGATGATCTTGGCCGCGGTGATCAGCGTTTGGAAGGTTGCCCCGCCCTCTACGGAGCGCAGGTGCAACAGCATGAAGCAGAGGATGAGTACAGTGGCAAGCACCTTCCCGAACAACGGGCTCACGGGCAGGATGAAGTTCAGGTTACTCACGATGGCCAGGGCCATGATGGACAGCGAGGGTGCGTCATTGGCCCAGAAGCTGGTCCAACCTGATAGAAAGGCCAAGGGCCGACTGCCCGCCTTTTTCAGGTAGATGTAATCCGCGCCGTTCTCCGGGTACGCCGTGGAGAGCTCGGCGTACACGCACATCTGCGGGATAACAATCAGCCCGCCGATCACAAAGGCGAGGATGGTCAGCAGCGGCGAGCCTGCGGCCTTGGCCACCTCACCCACCGAGACGAAAATACCCGACCCTACAGTGGTGCCCACAGCGATGGCCAACACCGGCCAGAAACCCAGCTTGCGGGCGAGTTCTTTTGAATGACCTTCTGAAACCAGCATATGCCCACCCGATTGTTCTCGTTATTTGGGGGCCGCCCCAGCGGGCGGCGCTGACTGCGCAACACAATGTATAACTTCGATACGCTTGTCACATTGATATGACGATATATAACGTATTGTTTGTGAATGTAGCAGGCAAGTGCAACATCGCAAGTTTTTTTTGCGTTCGGTCAGGGGGTATTCGATGCGTCTGCAGGTTCGACAGCTGGCGCCAGTGTTTTCAGGTCGGTCTCGCCATCGGCTATCAGCCAAAGCGTGCAACGCCTCGAAGAGCATTTCGGGCTTCGCGCGCACTACCCGTTCGTTGGTTTTGAAGACTGAAGGACGTGACCTTTACGAGCGGGCGCTGAGGATTTTGCGTGAGGCAGAAGACATCGACCAAGCTGCGGTAGCCTCACACGCCGAGCCCTCCGGGACATTGAAAGTCACCGCGCCGTTGCCCATCGGTTTGAACATACGGGCTCCTGCACTACCGAGATTTCGGAAGCGGACAAGGCGTTTTACGGCATTTTAAGCGCGGCAACCTTGTTGGGTGCCCCTCCTCAAATGATCTGACGCCAAGGAGGCATCGAGGTAATTCCCTCCTAAGCCCATCGTGCAGAGCACTCGAAATCGCGACAGACTTTTTTCTTTCACGACAGACTTTATTCATAAAGATCACATTTGAACGCTAAGCTTGGGCCTATGGATGACTCAGATTATTTACGCCTGCTGACCATCGCGGCCGAGCAAGCCAACGCGTTCCTTTCCAATGCCCGCAAATGGGAGCGAGAGCGTTGGGTGTGCCAGCGCCTGCTGCAAGGCCTGAACATCCCCTACCGCACCGATGAATTCGCCCCCGCAGGGGAACCGCCAGACGTGTTGTTTCGCGATGCGAATTTCGAAGTTTTTTTCGTGCTCGACGAAGGCCGGCGTCTCAACGATGAATGGAGGGACGAGTTGCAACGCCGGCGCAGCGCGTTTTCCCTGAGTTCGCTGGTGCGCCGCGAAGCCAAGCCCAAGCGCGTTCCGGCCAATGATTTCTTGCTGAGACTGGCACCGACCTTGCGCAAAAAAGCCCACAACTACAAAGAACGCGGTATGGATCTGGGGGAACTGGACATCATCGCCTTCGCCAGCCTCAAGCGCGAAGTGCTGGACCTCAACAGCCATTTCCCGCCGCCTACCGAATACCTGCGCCAGGGCTGGCGGTCGCTGTCGCTGGTCGGGCCGACGTTTGCTCGTGTTTTATTTGCGCATCCCGACGCGCCGGATTTCCTGCGCAGCAACCTGGGGCGCAGCATCGTGTTCGATGTCGGGATCAGTCTGTGAGTCCGTTGCAAGAACTGATTGGCGAAGTACCGCAACAGGGTCGCGTTCGCTGGATCGGCGTGCGCCCGCAATCTCGCTCACACATGATCGAACTGGACGCCGTGGAGGCGCGCCTTGAAGCCGGCCTGACTGGCGATCACGCGCGTCCCGGCGTGCGTAATGCGCGGCAGGTGACGCTGATGCAATGGGAACACCTGGCCGTGATCAACTCGCTGATGGGGAGGCCGGAGGACAAACCGGTATTACCTGAAGATTTGCGGCGCAACCTCGTCATCAGCGGTATCAATCTGTTTAGCCTCAAGGGCCGTCGTTTCAAAATCGGCCAGGCCATTTTCGAAACCACCGGTTGGTGTCAGCCCTGCGCACGCCTCGAAAACAACCTCGGCCCCGGTACCTTTCAGGCCGTTCGCGGACATGGCGGAATCACGGCGCGAGTGTTACAAAGTGGAATCATTCGCCTGGACGACAGGGTGAGCGTCGAGCCAATCCCCACCAGCGGCTATGCTCCGTTCAGCGTGGAATAACACCTGCTTGTAGCTTCTACACATTTTGCAACGTCTACCCCTGACGAGGCCCGATATGACCAGCCGCCTGAACCCCGATGACCAAAAGCATGTCGAAGAGTACCTGCACCTGTCCCAGCACCGAGTTGAGCGCCGGCCTTTCCGGCCGTGGATGCTCCTGGTGGTGGTGTTGGCAGTGACCATTGGTTTGGGCCTGTTGAGCCGACTTATCAGTTACCTGACGCTATGAGCTGCCTCGCGCTCGCTCGGGTAATTGCACCGATTTCTTTTAGCCTTGCGAGATATCCCCATGACTCATCGTATTGTCATCGTTGGCGGCGGCGCCGGCGGCCTGGAGTTGGCTACCCGTCTGGGTAAGACTCTGGGCAAGCGTGGCACGGCCAGTGTAATGCTGGTCGACGCAAACCTGACTCACATCTGGAAACCGCTGTTACACGAAGTGGCGGCCGGGTCGCTGAACTCTTCCGAAGATGAACTCAACTATGTTGCCCAGGCAAAATGGAATCACTTCCAGTTCCAGCTGGGGCGGATGAGCGGGCTTGATCGCGCCCAGAAAAAAATCCAGCTGGCAGCCACTTACGACGAAGCCGGCGTTGAACTGCTGCCGGCCCGTGAACTCGGCTACGACTCCCTGGTGATCGCCGTCGGCAGTACCACCAACGATTTCGGTACTCAGGGCGCGGCGCAGCACTGCCTGTTCCTCGACACCCGCAAACAGGCTGAGCGCTTTCACCAGCAATTGCTCAACCACTATCTGCGCGCCCATGCCGGACAAACCGACAAGGTCGAGCAGATCAGCGTCGCCATTGTCGGCGCGGGTGCCACAGGCGTCGAACTGGCGGCGGAACTGCACAACGCCGCCCATGAACTGGCGGCCTATGGCCTGGACCGGATCAAACCGGAAAACATGCACATCACCCTGATCGAAGCCGGGCCACGGGTGCTGCCAGCCCTGCCGGAACGCATCGGCGGGCCGGTGCATAAAACCCTGGAGAAACTCGGGGTCAACGTCATGACTAATGCCGCCGTCAGTGAAGTGACGACCGACAGCCTGATCACCGCCGATGGCAAAGTAATCAATGCCAGCCTGAAAGTCTGGGCGGCGGGGATTCGGGCGCCGGGTTTCCTCAAGGACATCGATGGCCTGGAAACCAACCGCATCAACCAGCTGCAAGTGTTGCCGACCCTGCAAACCACCCGCGACGAGAACATCTTCGCCTTCGGTGACTGCGCGGCCTGCCCGCAACCGGGCACCGATCGCAATGTGCCGCCACGTGCCCAGGCCGCTCATCAGCAAGCATCGTTGCTGGCCAAATCACTGAAGCTGAAGATCGAAGGCAAGGCGTTGCCGGAGTACAAGTACACCGACTACGGCTCGCTGATTTCGCTGTCGCGCTTTTCAGCTGTGGGTAACTTGATGGGCAACCTGACCGGCAGCGTAATGCTCGAAGGCTGGCTGGCGCGGATGTTTTACGTGTCGCTGTACCGCATGCACCAGATGGCGTTGTATGGCGCGTTTCGTACGGCGATGTTGATGCTCGGCAGCAAGATCGGACGCGGGACTGAGCCACGGCTCAAGCTGCACTAAGGCAAATCTTCTGTGGGAGCGAGCCTGCTCGCGAAGGCGGTGTAACAGTCAACATTGATGTTGAATGTGATGACCTCTTCGCGAGCAGGCTCGCTCCCACAATTTTTTGTTCCTCAACTTGAAGATCTGTGTCTCTGTGTATCCATCCCGGCGATTACGCTCCTTCGCTTACAAACTCCCCCCTTGCGCGACACAGTAGCGATACACCCCGCCCGCTTCGGCTGACGGCGCATTTTCGTGGCGCCCACTATTGAGCGGTTGTGTTGTGCGACCCAGGAGCATGTAAATGTCCCGTGCCACTGCTCTCACCAAGAACACCATTGGCCTGCTCGGCGCCGTCCTGGCAGGCGGCATGACGTTGTCCGGCTCTGTGTTCGCCTCGCAGCCTCTGACTCAGGGCTACCTCCTGGCATCGGCTGAACAGGTCGTGAAAACCCCTGAAGGCAAATGCGGCGAAGGTAAGTGTGGCGATGCGTCGATGGCAAAAACCGACACCGATGGCGACGGCAAAGTATCCCGAGCCGAATTTATGAAAGTCGCGCCGAACGGCGATTTCGACAAGATCGACACCAGCCCCGCCCCTCCATCGAGCAGCGGGGCTTTTTTTCGCCTGACGGATTTGAACCCGCAAGCACTGAACCCTGCCCTCATTTTTCGAAGACAAAAAAAATCCCCGTATCTTTCGATACGAGGATTTTTAATATGGTCGGGGTAAGGGGATTCGAACTCCTGACATCCTGCTCCCAAAGCAGGCGCGCTACCGGACTGCGCTATACCCCGGTAAAAAAAAGGCGACCTTTACAAGTCGCCTTCTTCGATCAGCGCTTTTGGCCTCTGATCTTAAGATTCGATTCCAGCGTTAACTGGTTTCAAAAATGGTGGGTCGTGTGGGATTCGAACCTACGACCAATTGGTTAAAAGCCAACTGCTCTACCAACTGAGCTAACGACCCAAAAATGGTCGGGGTAAGGGGATTCGAACTCCTGACATCCTGCTCCCAAAGCAGGCGCGCTACCGGACTGCGCTATACCCCGGTTTGAAATTGGCTCCGTGACCAGGACTCGAACCTGGGACCCAATGATTAACAGTCATTTGCTCTACCGACTGAGCTATCACGGAACTACATATTTCAATTTACAACTGTGAAGCTTGCTTCACCTCTTCGACCCGTTCGCATCGCTGCGTTCGTGTGTCTGAGGCGCGCTATTCTACAATTTTAAGCACCTCTGTCAACCCCCTAATTTGCATTCAAGTTAATGATTTGCAACTTATTTCAGATTCCTGCTTGGGGAGCAGAAACCCTACCGGGTGACTTACTGCGGGGCGCACTTTACAAGCCTTTTCCTTTCAGTTCAACAGCCTAACGAAAAAAAAGGCCTCGCAATGCGAGGCCTGCTGTTCAGCTATGGGTTGTGTAGGAGCGAGCTTGCTCGCGAAGCACTCCATGACACGGCATTTATTCAGGAAGTGCCCTTTATCGTTAACGACCATCGCGAGCGAGCTCGCTCCTACATACAGAAGATCAGACGAAGACGATTTCGTCGTTCTCCACGATACCTTTGGCGGTATCGCCGGGCATGAAACGACCCGACAGAATCAACTGCGCCAACGGGTTCTCGATCCAGCGCTGGATCGCTCGTTTGAGCGGTCGTGCGCCATACACCGGGTCGTAACCCACCGCGATCAGCTTATCCATGGCCTCAGGGCTGAGTTCCAGTTTCAGCTCGCGTTCGGTCAGACGACTGCGCAGGCGACCCAACTGGATCTCGGTAATGCCGGCGATCTGATCCCGAGCCAACGGCTCGAAGATCACCACTTCGTCGACCCGGTTGATGAACTCCGGACGGAAGTGCGTGGAAATCGCATCCATCACCGCCGCACGCTGCGCTTCACGATCACCGACCAGTTCCTGGATCTGCACCGACCCCAGGTTGGAGGTCATGACAATCACGGTATTTTTGAAATCCACCGTGCGGCCATGGCTGTCGGTCAGTCGGCCATCTTCCAGCACCTGCAACAAGATGTTGAAGACATCTGGGTGGGCCTTCTCGACCTCGTCCAGGAGGATCACCGAATAAGGCTTGCGACGCACCGCCTCGGTGAGGTAACCGCCTTCTTCATAGCCTACGTAGCCCGGTGGCGCACCGATAAGTCGGGCCACGGAATGTTTCTCCATGAACTCGGACATGTCGATCCGCACCATCGCCTCTTCCGTATCAAAGAGGAACTCGGCCAGCGCCTTGCACAGCTCGGTTTTACCGACACCGGTCGGGCCGAGGAACATGAATGAACCGCTCGGACGATTCGGGTCGGACAACCCGGCTCGGGAACGCCGAACCGCGTTGGAAACCGCAACAACTGCTTCGTCCTGACCAATCACACGTTGGTGCAACAGGCTTTCCATCTTCATCAACTTGTCGCGCTCGCCTTCGAGCATTTTCGACACGGGAATACCGGTCCACTTCGAGACGACTTCGGCAATCTCTTCCTCCGTCACCTTGCTGCGCAGCAACTGGTTCTCGCTTTTGCCATGCTGGTCGACCATTTGCAGACTACGCTCCAGGTCCGGGATAACCCCGTATTGCAACTCGGCCATGCGGTTCAGATCGCCTTTGCGGCGAGCAGTTTCCAGTTCCTGGCGGGACTGTTCGATTTTCTGCTGGATCTGCGCGGAGCCCTGAACTTCGGCTTTTTCCGCGTTCCAGATTTCTTCGAGATCCGAGTACTCACGCTCGAGACGAACGATTTCTTCCTGGAGTTTTTCCAGGCGTTTCTTCGCCGCGTCGTCGCTTTCTTTCTTCAGCGCCTGGGATTCCACCTTCAGCTGAATCAGGCGACGCTCCAGACGGTCGAGCACTTCCGGCTTGGAATCGATCTCCATGCGGATACGACTGGCGGCTTCATCGATCAGGTCGATGGCCTTGTCCGGCAACTGACGATCCGTAATGTAGCGATGACTGAGCTTGGCCGCGGCGATGATCGCGCCGTCGGTGATCGCCACCTTGTGGTGAACCTCGTAACGCTCTTTCAGGCCACGCAGGATAGCGATGGTGTCTTCTTCGCTCGGCTCGTCCACCAATACTTTCTGGAAGCGTCGTTCGAGGGCCGCATCCTTCTCTATATATTGGCGGTACTCGTTGAGCGTCGTTGCGCCAACGCAGTGCAGTTCACCGCGAGCCAATGCCGGCTTGAGCATGTTGCCCGCATCCATCGAGCCTTCACCTTTGCCGGCGCCGACCATGGTATGCAATTCGTCGATGAACAGAATGATCTGCCCTTCCTGCTTCGACAGCTCGTTAAGCAAGGATTTCAGGCGTTCTTCGAACTCGCCGCGATACTTGGCACCGGCAATCAGCGACCCCATGTCCAGCGACAACAGCCGTTTGCCTTTCAGGCCATCCGGCACTTCACCGTTAATGATGCGCTGGGCGAGGCCTTCGGCGATGGCGGTTTTACCCACGCCAGGTTCACCGATCAGCACAGGGTTGTTCTTGGTGCGACGCTGCAGGACCTGAATGGTCCGACGAATTTCGTCATCGCGACCGATGACCGGGTCAAGCTTGCCTTCTTCGGCGCGCTTGGTCAGGTCGACGGTGTATTTATCCAGCGCCTGGCGTGATTCCTCGTGGTTGGCGTCATTGACGGCTTCGCCACCACGCAGGTTGTTGATCGCGGTTTCCAGGGCTTTCTTGCTGACGCCCTGGCCGAGCAACAATTTGCCGAGCTTGCTGTTCTCGTCCATAGCGGCGAGCAACACCAGTTCGCTGGAGATGAACTGATCACCCTTCTGCTGGGCCAGACGATCGGCCTGGTTGAGCAGGCGCGCCAGATCCTGCGACATGTTGACGTCGCCGGTCGGGTTCTGGATTTTCGGGAGCTGGTCGAGTTCTTTGGTCAGTTCTTTACGCAAGCTGTTGACGTCAAAGCCCACCTGCATCAACAGGGGTTTGATCGAACCACCCTGTTGTTCAAGCATGGCTTGCATCAAGTGCGCCGGTTCAATGCCGGGATGATCGAGGCCGACGGCCAGGGATTGGGCGTCGGACAAGGCTAACTGCAACTTGCTGGTTAAACGGTCTATACGCATGGGTCACCTTCCTTTTGAGCAGGCCGGACCTATAAACATCCTGAATGAAGAAACCTGCCAGATACCTCATTAGATGTGGTCGATTCTGGGAGATTCAAGCGTCAGGAGGTTGATGCAGATCAGGAAAGTCTAGCTTTCAAGCCAGATAAGGGAGGCAAATCGACCCGTGCGAGGGCTGCGACGGTAGGAAAAGAAGCGCGGATCGGTCACGGTGCAGAAACCGCCACCGTAGACAGCTGTTATACCGCGAGCGGCCAGGCGCAAACGCGCCAGCTTGTAGATATCGGCCATGAACTTGCCGGCATTTTGGCTCGGCACAAAAGCGGTGGCGGCTTCGGGTAATTGCTGGACGAAGGTTTCGCGTACTTCCGGGCCGACTTCAAAGGCTTGGGGGCCAATGGCCGGGCCAAGCCAGACCAACACTTCTTCTGGCGGCACGGCCAGACTGTCGAGAGTGGCCTCCAGCACGCCCGCCGCCAATCCGCGCCAACCCGCGTGGGCCGCCGCGACGCGAGTACCGGCACGGTCGCAAAACAATGCTGGCAGACAATCAGCCGTCATCGACGCGCAGGCAATCCCAGGGGTTGCGGTCCAACTGGCATCAGCGGTATCCACACGGCTTGGGTCTGCATGAGCCACGACAATGCCGTGAACCTGTTGCAGCCAGGCCGGTTGAATAGAGAAATGATCGGTGAGACGACGACGATTTTCGGCCACAGCTTCGGGGCTGTCGTCGACGTGATCGCCGAGATTGAGGCTGTCGAACGGCGCCAGACTGACGCCGCCCGCACGGGTGGTAACGCAGGCTTTCACCCCGGCAGGCGCAGGCCAGTCGGGTATCAGCCAGTCACTCATCCGATGAACGCCTCGCGGTCTTGCTTGAGCAGCGTCAGTAACCAGACGAAGTCGTCGGGCAGTGGCGATTCCCAGCTCATGCGTTTACCGGTCGTCGGGTGATCCAGCTCCAGGAACCGCGCATGCAGCGCCTGACGCGGGAACGCCTTCAACGATTCGATCATGGTCACACTGGCTGCCGGCGGGATACGGAAACGACCGCCATAGGCAGGATCTCCGACCAACGGGAAGTTGATGTGGGCCATGTGCACACGAATCTGGTGCGTACGACCGGTTTCCAGCTTTACCCGCACGTGAGTGTGGGAGCGGAAACGCTCAAGCACGCGGTAATGGCTGACGGCTTGCTTGCCGCCTTCCATCACGGCCATGCGCTGGCGTTGCTGACCATGGCGACCGATCGGCGCGTTGATCTTGCCGCCCGCCGTCACCACGCCGATCACGATGCACTCGTAGATCCGGCTGACGCTGCGGCTCTGCAACTGTGTAACCAGCTGCGTCTGCGCCTGAATGGTCTTGGCCACCACCATCAGACCGGTGGTGTCCTTGTCCAGTCGATGCACGATACCGGCGCGGGGCACATTGATAATGTCCGGCACATGGTGCAGCAAGGCGTTGAGCAAGGTGCCATCGGCGTGGCCGGCAGCCGGGTGAACCACCAGGCCCGCGGGCTTGTTGATCACCAGGATGTCGTCGTCTTCATAGACGATGTCCAGCTCGATGTCTTGAGCGATCCATTCACCCTGAGCTTCCTGCTCGGCAGTCAACTCAAGAATGGCGCCACCATGAACGATGTCTCGCGGGCGGATAACCGCCCCATCCACAGTCAGGCGGCCGTCTTTGATCCAGGCGGAAAGGCGCGAGCGCGAGTGCTCAGCGAATAGTTGTGCGGCGACTTGATCGAGGCGTTGGCCGCCCAATTCGGACGGCACCTCTGCGCGAAGTTCAATTTTATCGGACATGCTCAGACTAGGCGTCGGCACAGCCTTTGGTTTCGGCTGCGCGCTTGTGGTTAAATACGGCGTCTTTTGCCCCGAGGCTATTCAACGGGGCGCCCATCATAACAGGACGGCCCCGCCCAAGACAGCGGCCGTCATAGGGACGCAAGCCGCCATGCAAGTGAAACACCTGCTGCTGATCGCCATCCTCGCATTGACCGCTGCTTGCTCATCGAAGGAAGTCGTAGACGAAAACCTGAGTGAAGTCGAGTTGTACCAGCAGGCTCAGACCGACCTGGACAACAAAAGCTATACCACCGCCATAGCCAAGCTGAAGGCTCTGGAATCGCGTTATCCGTTCGGTCGCTACGCCGATCAGGCTCAACTCGAACTCATCTATGCCAACTATAAGAACACTGAGCCTGAGGCTGCGAAATCCGCTGCCGAGCGTTTCATTCGCTTGCACCCGCAGCACCCGAACGTCGATTACGCCTACTATCTCAAGGGGCTGACGTCTTTCGATCAGGACGTCGGCCTGCTGTCGCGCTTTCTGCCGTTGGACATGACCAAGCGTGACCCGGGTGCCGCTCGTGACTCCTTCAACGAGTTCGCCCAGCTGACCAGCCGCTTCCCAAACAGCCGTTACTCGCCTGACGCCAAGCAGCGCATGATTTACCTGCGTAACCTGCTGGCGGCCTACGAAATTCACGTTGCAGACTACTACCTGACCCGTCAGGCCTATGTCGCTGCCGCGAACCGTGGTCGTTATGTGGTAGAAAACTTCCAGGAAACACCTTCGGTCGGTGACGGCCTGGCGGTAATGGTCGAGTCGTACCAGCGCATGCACCTGGACGAACTGGCCAATACCAGCCTCGAAGCCCTGAAGCTCAATTACCCGAACCACCCGAGCCTGGTGGACGGTCAGTTCAAGCCATCGATGGAAGAAGCCGACAACCGGTCGTGGTTGAGCAAGGCGACTCTGGGCTTGATCGATTCCCGCCCACCGCTGCCGCCGGGCGAAACCCGCGCCAACCAGGACGTGCAGAAGCAGTTCCAGGATGCCAAAGACGCGATTCCAAGCGATCTCAAGCCTAAAGATACAAATGGCGATGTGACCAAAGAGGAAAAGCATGAAACACAAGGCAATAACACTGACCGCTCGTGGTTCAGCCGCCTGACCTTCGGCGTGTTCGACTGACGTGTAGGAGCGAGCTTGCTCCGGGCGGCGTTCCGACGATGGACTCAAGAGCGCCGCGTTTAGCCAGTAAGCACGCGTTATCGTTAACGACCATCGCGGGCAAGCTCGCTCCTACAGTCCCTAAAAAAGGGAGACTCTCGAGTCTCCCTTTTTTATTACTCCGTTTTATTACGCTGTGCGCCTGCCATGTCCTTCGCTAAACTGCCGGTTCATCGGTCATATAGCAGCTGCTCGCCATGCTTGGTAAATTGTTCTGGATTGCCCTGATAGTTGCGGCGATATGGTTCTGGCGCAAGAACAAGCGCCAGGCTTCTGCACCCAAGTCCACTGCCGAACTGGAAGCGGCGCCCATGGTTCGCTGCGCACATTGCGGCGTCCACCTGCCCCGCGACCGCGCGCTGAATCTTCAACAAAAATGGTATTGCAGCCAGGCTCATCTTGAGCAAGGCCCGAGCTCCAGTGATCGCTGAGACGTCCAGTCCCGGCAGCAAACAGGCCCAGCGACTGCTGCGCCTTTATCACCTCTACCGCTTAAGCGTCGGCATCACCCTGGTGTTGTTGATCTCCAGCAACATGGATAACCAGCTGCTGACATATACCAATGACGACCTGCTGCGCAGTGGCAGCTGGTTGTACCTGGTACTGAATATCCTGTTGGTGGTCTTCCTCGAGAACACCCGACGACCGGCGCAACGGGTCGCCCTGTCGCTGGCCGATGTGTTGCTGCTGTGCGGCCTGTTCTATGCCGCGGGCGGTGTGGCCAGCGCCATCGGCAATTTGCTGATCGTGTCGGTGGCCATCAGCAACACCTTGTTGCGAGGCCGCATCGGCCTGCTGATTGCTGCAGTCGGCGCGTTAGGCATCGTCGGCTCGAGCTTTTTCTTGAGCTTCAGCCAACCCACCAGCCCTAACGATTACCTGCAAGCCGGCACCCTTGGCGCTTTGTGCTTTGCGGCGGCGTTGCTGGTGCAAGGCCTGATACGACGCCTGGACGTCAGCGAAACGCTGGCCGAACAACGGGCTAACGAAGTTATCAGCCTCGAAACCCTCAATGCGCTAATTCTCAAACGCATGCGTACCGGCATCCTGGTGCTCGACAACCACCGGCGGGTTCAACTGGCCAACCACAGCGCCTTGACCCTGCTGGGTCGCGGCAGCCTCGAAAACCAGCTGATCGACAACCATTGCCCTGCCCTCGTTGAACGCCTGCAACTGTGGTTCAACAATCCGACACTGCGCCCCCAGAGCCTGAAAATCGCCAGCACGGGTCTGGAGCTGCAACCCAGCTTCATTGCCCTTGACCAAAGACCCCATCACCACACGTTGGTCTTTCTCGAAGACCTTGCCCAGATCGCCCAGCAAGCCCAGCAATTGAAACTTGTCGCCCTTGGCCGCCTGACTGCCAGCATTGCCCATGAGATTCGCAACCCTCTGGGCGCCATCAGTCATGCCGCACAGCTATTGCAGGAGTCAGAGGAACTGAACGGAGCGGACCGACGTCTGACACAAATTGTTCAAGACCACTCCAAGCGCATGAATCGAGTCATCGAAAACGTCCTGCAACTGTCCCGTCGCCAGCAAACCGAGCCACAACGGCTCGATCTGAAGCCGTGCCTGGAACGGTTCGTCGCCGAAACCCGCGAGGGCGTGAGCGAGCGTCAGCAGATTCACCTGCACATCGGTACTGGCGACTTCAAAACCCTGATGGACCCGAACCAGTTGAACCAGATTCTCGACAATCTGTTGCGCAATGCCTGGCGCCACAGCGCGCTGAGCCATGACCAGGCGCAAGCCTGGCTTAAGCTGTTTGTCCACCCGAACAGCCAACTGCCGACCCTGGAGGTTCTGGACAATGGTCCCGGCGTCGCGCCAGACCATCGGGTGTACTTGTTCGAGCCGTTCTTCACCACGAGCCCTCAAGGCACCGGGCTGGGGCTTTATCTGTCCCGTGAGCTGTGCGAAAGCAACCAGGCCCGCCTAGACTTTGAACCACGCCAAGGCGGCGGCTGCTTTCGCATCACCTTTGCTCACGGACGGAAACAAGGTTGAACATGAGCTCACGACAAAAAATCCTGATCGTCGACGACGAACCGGATATCCGCGAACTCCTGGAAATCACCCTGGGACGGATGAAACTCGACACCTTCAGTGCTCGTAACCTTGGCGAAGCCCAAACGCTGCTGAGCCGAGAGACATTCGACCTGTGCCTGACCGACATGCGCCTGCCGGATGGCACCGGCCTGGAGTTGGTGCAACACATCCAGCAACGCTATCCGCACGTACCCGTGGCGATGATTACCGCTTACGGCAGCCTTGAGACGGCGATCAATGCCCTCAAGGCCGGCGCCTTCGACTTTCTGACCAAACCGGTCGATCTCACCCGCCTGCGGAAGCTGGTCACCAGTGCTCTGAGCCTGCCCGCGCCCGCCGGCATCAGTCATGCCATTGATCGTCGGTTGCTGGGTGATTCTTTGCCCATGCGCAGCCTGCGCCAACACATCGACAAACTGGCGCGCAGCCAGGCGCCGGTGTACATCAGCGGCGAATCCGGCAGCGGTAAGGAATTGGTCGCGCGACTGATTCATGAGCAAGGGCCACGCGCCAACCAGCCGTTTATCCCGGTGAACTGCGGGGCAATCCCGTCGGAATTGATGGAAAGCGAGTTTTTTGGCCATCGCAAAGGCAGCTTCACTGGCGCTATCGAAGACAAACCAGGCCTGTTTCAAGCGGCTCATAGCGGCACGTTGTTCCTCGACGAAGTGGCTGATTTACCGCTGGCGATGCAGGTCAAGCTGCTGCGGGCGATTCAGGAAAAAACCATCCGATGTGTCGGCGGGCAACAAGAGATCGTGGTCGATGTGCGCATCCTCTGCGCCACCCACAAAGACCTCGACGCCGAAGTCGCCGCTGAACGCTTTCGCCAGGATTTGTACTATCGCCTGAATGTGATCGAGCTACGCGTTCCGCCTTTGCGCGAACGCCGGGACGACATTGAGCCCTTGGCCAGCCATGTGCTTAAGCGCCTGGCTGCAGGTAGCGGCCAGCCTGCCGCAACACTCCACCCACACGCCCTCGCCGCGCTGAAAAGCTACCGCTTCCCTGGCAATGTGCGGGAACTGGAGAACATGCTCGAAAGGGCTCACACCCTCTGCGAAAACACACAAATCGAAGCCTGCGACCTGCGACTGGCCGAAGGCAACTGTGCCGCCGAAGGCGGTGTGCCAGACCTGACGCAGATCGATAACCTGGAACACTATCTGGAAAACGTCGAACGCAAACTCATCCTTCAGGCCCTGGAAGAAACCCGCTGGAACCGCACGGCGGCGGCTCAGCGGTTGAGTCTTTCATTCAGGTCGATGCGTTATCGACTGAAGAAATTAGGCTTGGATTGAGGGCCCCTTCGCGAGCAGGCTCGCTCCCACAGGGTTTAGTGGCGTGCACAAAATCTGAAAACACCGCCGATCAACTGTGGGAGCGAGCCTGCTCGCGAAGGCGATCTAACCGGCGCCAAATTCCCGCAGCTAGACCCGCCCGGCCGGCGCATACGGAGCAGGATCAATAATCGGCTCACGCCCCAACATCACATCTGCAAACAACTGACACGATGCTGGCGCCAATACCAGCCCATTACGGTAATGCCCGCAATTGAGCCAAAGCCCATTGAATCCCGGCACCCGACCGATATAGGGAATGCCCTCTGGCGAACCTGGTCGTAGCCCGGCCCAATGCCCCACGACCTCGGCATCCGCCAGTGCAGGAATCAACTCCACCGCCGAAGCCTTCAGACTCTCCAGTGCCGAATCGGTCGGCGTCTTGTCGTAGCCTTCATGTTCCAGCGTACTGCCAATCAGAATGTGCCCGTCGCGCCGGGGAATCGCATAACGCCCCTTGGCCAGCACCATACTCGGCAGGAAGTCGGCCGCGCACTTGTAGAGAATCATCTGCCCTTTCACCGGTTCGACCGGCAGGTCCAGTCCCAGGCTTTTGAGCAAATCACCACTCCAGGCGCCCGCGGTCAGGACCACCTGATCACCGTGGATAACCCCCGCCGAAGTCTGAACGCCGACGACTTGATCGCCGTCACGGACAAACCCGCTGACTTCGCACTGCTCATGAATCGTCACGTTCGACAGTGCCAGCAAGGCAGCCTTGAGTGACTTCACCAGCCGCGGATTGCGCACATTGGCCACATCCGCCATGTAGATCGCCCTGGAAAAACCGGCGCCCAGTACCGGGACAGCATCGTGTGCCGCCGAGATATCCACAGCCCGCAGCGGACGGTTCTCCCGCTTGGCCCAGGCCAGCGCTTGGGCCTCATCATCCAGATCCAGCCAGTAAAGGCCTGTGGTGTGAACCTCGGGATCTACACCGGTCGCAGCAAACAGGCGCTCGCCGAGCTGTGGATAAAAGTCCTGGGACCAATGGGCCAGCGCGGTGACCGCTGGGCTGTAACGCCACGGATAAAGCGGCGAAACGATTCCCCCACCGGCCCAGGACGACTCCTGACCCACACTCGAACGATCCAGCAGCACGACGCTCTGCACCTCTGAAGCGAGATTGAATGCCGTCAGCAGGCCAATCACCCCGCCGCCGACAATCACTACTTGCTCTTGCCTGCTCATGTTCTGATCCAACCGATAAATAGACAGAGGCGCAAAGGACGCCCGAAAAATGAAAATCAGCGCCCCCAGCAATCCTTGGTGGTCAGCCCTGCCGTTGCATTGACCATGCTTCTGACGCCGGTGTTGGTGAGGGTGAAATCCCCACACTTGTCAGTCGCCATGGCGCCGGCCTTACGTACGGCGGTCAGCAAAAACGTCTGGTCGGTCAGGGTTGGCGTAATGGTGTAGTAGTCATTGCCGGCGCTCAGGCCGGTAGCACCGGTGTAGACATTCTTGTTCGAATAGAACCGTTCAAGCGTCTGCGCCTGCTCGGAGAGCAGACCGACCACTTCGGCGCGTCGCCCCTTATTCACGTACTCGATGAGGCTTGGGTAACCAATGGTGATGACGATCCCGATGATCGCAATCACGATCATGATTTCGATCAGGGTAAAACCTCGGATGGATCTGCGCATGCCTCAACTCTCACTTACTGTATTTGTCGCCACATGATGCGACGGCTGCCGCCGCCGGATTTTTCCACCAGTGTGCTGATGCCGCCACTGGAATCGTTCACGATCTTGCGGGTCGCACCGTTGACGATAGCGTTCAGGGTCGGGATGTCACCGGTAAATATCACCCCACTGGAAACCATGTCAGTGCTGTCGACCACGGCGTCGCCATTACTGCCCTGCACCGCATAGTTGAGCATCTTACCGCTGAACGCATCCAGTTCGACCAGGCACTGAGGGGTAAGGCTGTTTTTATAGAATGCGTAGCCACCCTTTGAACAGGTCGGCGTACGTTTTACCGTTGGGTCAAATCCGGCGGTATAAATAATGCTGTTCATCCTCCCCGAGTCATCAATCATCAGCATCACGTTCGGCGCAACCGCCGCAACGCTCAACAACGGTGAGTCCGAGGGTGTGAAGGCATACGCC
The DNA here is from genome assembly GCF_056680375.1 of Pseudomonas sp. ASL7. Taxonomy (NCBI): domain Bacteria; kingdom Pseudomonadati; phylum Pseudomonadota; class Gammaproteobacteria; order Pseudomonadales; family Pseudomonadaceae; genus Pseudomonas; species Pseudomonas sp. ASL7. Next base: position 3,911,030 of record NZ_CM155279.1, read on the forward strand.
GGCGCCGAGAGGTAAAGCCCCAACAGCGCGCCGCACAACAGCTGCCATAACGTGGCGCGCCTCTCAGTACTTCGCATAAATACTCTCCACCACACTGCGAACGTTGTTGCCCACAATGGCCACCGCTGTAACCCGATAAAGCGTTGCGCAGGTGTTGCTCGGTACATTTACGGCAGTCAGCGTTGTACCGATGTTCTGCACCCCATAGAAGCCACTGCCGGTTGCGATCCAGGTCACCCCCGAGGTGGAATTGAACCCGCCAGCGGTTATCCATGATGATTCTGCCGGTGGCGCGCATTGAGTCGTGCCGCTGCACACCGGCAACGTATAGGTGTCCAGTTGCACCGCACTTTCACCGATGCGCAGCGCGGCTTCGGCGGCCTGAAATGACTGATTGCGCAAGGTCACGCTATTGGCCATTTTTTCCTGCAGGGTCGCGTTCTGCATCGATGAAATGCCAATCAAAGTCAGCAGCAAAAGGAACACCAGACTGACCAGCAGCGCCATGCCGCGCTGGGCGTGGGCCGTCACGGGAAAACAGTTCATCGGCCCTCCTCTCATGGCAAGCGGTTGCGTAAAGCAGCAACCACGTTGAAGGTTTGATCGCGCACCCGTTTGTTCGGGTCAGTGAGCGTCAAGGTCAGCCGCACGCTGCGGATTCGCGCCGGGTCTGATGGGTTGGTGCTGTAGCTGGAAGTAGAGACATCGGTCGCCGAATTGGCGAGACCGAAGCTCACGTTGAAGGCACTGACGTTGTCGACCAACACCGCCGGAATGGGTGTACCGATGCCGACGGCCATCGTCAGCTGATTGTTCTTGAGGCTATACACCAGTCTTCGAATCGGAAACGCCAGTTGTCCCGACGCGGGAACCTGCGCATTGGAATAAGCCGTTGCAGTGTTTCGGCAATCGGACACCACCGTCCAGGTCGGCGTCCCGCCGCCTCCACCGACATCGGCGGTCACCAGGGTCAGTTTGAGTTTGGCGTTGTCCCAACTGATCGGCACTCTCTGGCTGGCACTGAAGCTCCCTCCGGCGCTTGCGTCATTGATCACCCCCAGGCACCCGAACATCCCCACCATGCGGATTTCCTGAATCAGTTTGCTCAGCACAAAACGCGCATCTTCCTGCATGCTGGCCGAGGCGTTCTGACTGACGTAGGTGTTCTTGGCCGCAATGAATATCTGCGCCACGCCCAGAACCACGATCAAGCTCAACGCCAGGGCAATCAATAATTCGATCAGGCCGAAACCTTTGCTGGACTGGTTCACGGCGTCGACACCGGGTCGACGGTAGCGCGACTGGTCAGAACAAAGCTGCGACGGGAATTGGCCGTATTGGCCGCCCTTGAGTCGTCCCAGGTAATGGTGATGGTGTACACCCGCTGATTGAGGGTGACGCTGCCCGTGGCGCTGGTGCCGAGGAGATTGATGATGTTGGAGGTGAAGTCGTAGAGGTCCTGATCCCGGGCGACGCTCAGGTTGCCCGAGGTCGGTGGTGTGACGGTGTAATCGGCACCGGAGTTGGCGCGAATGCGATCCATCATGTCGTAGGCGATAAAACTCGCCTGGCTGGTCATCCGCGAGCTGTCAGTGTACTTCAGCGCATTGAGCTGAATCGCCGCCGCCCCCAACAGCCCAACGCTCAGAATCACCAACGCCACCAAGACTTCGATCAGCGTCATGCCCTCCTGTGCACGCTTGCTCCCTTCCCTCATCCGCAACTTCCACCCAATAGAATTCGTCCGTTAAGACACACATTCAGCGTCCTGCTTTGCGCCCCCAATACATAACTGATCACCACCGCCGTAGACGGTGCCGACAAACCGCCGAGATTGTTGAAATCGATGGCAGTTACGCCTGAGGTTAGTGTCAGAGTCGCGCCGCTGCTCATCGCTGGAACAACCCGCAATACATTGGCCGGTGTGCCAGTACCGGCATAGACCGTCACCTCCCCGGTCCAGACACTGCCGCCAACCGTGGGGCGAACCCGGGTGGTAACGCCGCGATCAATCGCCTCCAGCCGTGCAAAATTCAAACCTCGTTGCAAGTCGCCGATCTCGGTGTCGGCCTTGGTGCTTTGTACCGAGCGGGTGAATGCCGGAACGGCCAGGCTGATCAGGATCAAAAAGACCGCGAGCGTGACCAGCAACTCGATCAGCGTGAAACCTTTTGTACGATGATCCATCAGTGCCCTCCGTAGCCGTCGGCTATACCTGCCTCTACACGCTAAAACTCTCGACCGGCAGATGTTCGCTTGTGTTGTCATTACTCGCGCCAGGATCGCGCAGGTCGCCACGTTCCAAGGAGGGACATGTCATGCGTCAGCAAGGTTTCAGCCTGATCGAACTGCTCATGGGACTGACAATTATCGGGATTGTTCTGCTACTGGTCAGTCCGGCGCTCGCAACGCTCAAGGAAACGAACCATCGCGAGGAGGCGGCGAGGTCTCTTGTCAGTGGCATGCGCAGTGCCAGGAGCGAGGCGATCGCCCGCAATCAGGCCGTCGTCATACACGGGATAAACGAGGACTGGAGCCAGGGCTGGCGGATCATTCTGGATATTAATGGCAAGGGACATGACGACAGCAGCAATCCACTGCTAGTCGAGCGCAGGAGCGGCAATCGGGTGCCGATTTTCGGCAATCAATATGTGAAGACTTCCGTACGATTCAGCCATTTGGGCGAACCGCTGCATGGTGGGTTTCAATCAGGGACGTTGCACATTTGCGCAACCCGCGAACCGGTAAGCGAGTTCCAGGTGGTACTGGCCTCCAACGGCCGCGTCAGCCTGCGCAGCAAAAAAACTGCACAGGCGTTATGCGCGAGAGGAGAAAACTCAGAGCAGCGAACGGACGCGTAGCTCTTTAGGCATGGAGAACGTGATGTTTTCCTCACGACCGGCCAGCTCGTCGGCACCGGTTGCGCCCCAGGCCTGCAACTGTTGGATCACGCCACGCACCAGAACTTCCGGTGCGGAGGCGCCAGCGGTAATGCCGATGCGCTCGACACCTTCGAACCAGCTCTTTTGCAGGTCTTCGGCGCCATCGATCAGATAGGCCGGGGTGGCCATGCGCTCTGCCAGTTCACGTAAGCGATTGGAGTTGGAACTGTTCGGGCTGCCAACCACCAGTACCACGTCGCATTCATCGGCCAGTTGCTTGACGGCGTCCTGACGGTTTTGCGTGGCGTAGCAGATGTCGTCCTTGCGCGGGCCACCGATCGCAGGGAAGCGCATACGCAGCGCGTCGATGACGCGACTTGTATCGTCCATGGACAGGGTGGTCTGGGTCACGAACGCCAGTTTTTCAGGATTGTTCACCTGCAGTGCGGCAACGTCTTTCTCATCTTCGACCAGGTAAATCGCCCCACCATTGCTGGCATCGTACTGGCCCATGGTGCCCTCGACTTCCGGGTGACCGGCATGGCCGATGAGGATGCATTCACGGCCGTCACGGCTGTAGCGAGCAACTTCGATGTGCACCTTGGTCACCAGCGGGCAGGTCGCGTCGAACACTTTCAAGCCACGGCCAGCGGCTTCGGTACGTACCGCCTGGGAAACACCGTGGGCGCTGAAGATCACGATCACATCGTCCGGCACTTGGTCCAGCTCTTCGACGAAAATCGCCCCGCGCGCGCGCAGGTCTTCGACGACAAACTTGTTGTGAACCACTTCGTGGCGCACATAGATCGGCGGCCCGAAGACTTCCAGGGCGCGATTGACGATTTCGATCGCACGGTCCACGCCGGCGCAGAAGCCACGGGGGTTGGCGAGTTTGATTTGCATGCTGTGCCTCGTGTCTTGCCCTGTGTGTAGGAGCGAGCTTGCTCGCGATGGACCAACGGGCACCGTGTTCATCCAGAAAAAACGCGGTGCCCTTGAGACCATCGCGAGCAAGTTCGCTCCTACAATGTTACAGCGATTTGACGTTGATGATCTCGACGTCAAAGGTCAGTGTCTTGCCGGCCAGCGGGTGGTTGAAGTCGATGGTCACTTGCTCGTCATCGAACTCTTTCACCACGCCGGGCAGCTCGGTATTCGCCGCATCGTTGAAAATCACCAGCAAGCCGGGCGACAGTTCCATGTCCTTGAACTGCGAGCGCGGGATGATTTGCACGTTCTGCGGGTTCGGCTGGCCAAAGGCGTTTTCCGGCTGAATCGTCAGCGTACGCTTGTCGCCAGCCTTGAAGCCGAACAGCGCAACTTCGAAACCTGGCAACAGGTTACCGTCGCCAACCTTGAAGGTCGCCGGGGCTTTGTCGAACGTGCTGTCGACGGTGTCGCCGTTCTCCAGGCGCAATGCAAAGTGCAAGGTGACTTCCGTGTTCTGGCGGATGCGTTGCTCAGCCAATACCTGTTCAGTCATGAACGGTTTCTCCGGTCTTCTTACTTTTGAACATGTCCAATGCAAGCATTACAGCACCCACAGTAATCGCACTGTCGGCAAAGTTGAACGCCGGGAAGTACCAGCGGTTCTGCCAATGCACCAGAATGAAATCGATCACATGGCCCAGGGCAATGCGGTCATACAGATTACCCAGCGCGCCGCCGAGCACCAGGGCCAGCGCAATCGCCAGCCAGGTTTCTTTGCGGCCCAGACGCTTGAGCCATACCACTAGCACCGCACTGACCACCACCGCGATCAGGGCAAACAGCCAGCGCTGCCAGCCAGAGCTGTCGGCCAGGAAACTGAACGCCGCGCCCGTGTTGTAGGCCAGGGTCCAGCTGAAGTAATCGGGGATCACCACGATTTGCTGGTACATGCTCAGCGAGCCTTCAAAGTAGAACTTGCTGGCCTGGTCGATGACCAGGACCAGCAAACTCAACCAAAGCCAGCTCAGCCGTCCAAAACGGCCAACGGCATTAGGCATAGTGACGAACCTCGCCAGCGCCGCTGATGTTGTCGACGCACCGACCGCAGATTTCCGGATGCTCCGGGTTCACGCCGACGTCTTCGCGGCAGTGCCAGCAACGGGCGCACTTGGCGTGGCTCGACTTGACCACTTGCAGTTTCAAACCGCTGACTTCGGTGACCACGGCATCGGCCGGAGCCTGCGCGAACGGCGCAACAGCAGCCGTCGAGGTGATCAGCACGAAACGCAGTTCATTACTCAGCTTGGCCAGGTCGGCACTCAGCGCTTCTTCGGCGTACAGCGTCACTTCGGCTTGCAGGTTGCCACCGACGGCCTTGGCCGCGCGCTGGATTTCCATTTCCTTGTTGACCGCGACTTTCACCGCCATGATCCGCTCCCAGTAGGCGCGATCCAGCTCGACGCCTTCCGGCAGTTCGGTCAGGCCTTCGTACCAGGTGTTGAGCATCACGGATTCGTTACGCTCACCCGGCAGGTACTCCCACAACTCGTCGGCAGTGAATGCCAGGATCGGTGCGATCCAGCGCACCAGCGCTTCGCTGATGTGGTACAGCGCGGTTTGTGCCGAACGGCGAGCCTTGCTGTTGGCGCCAGTGGTGTACTGACGGTCCTTGATGATGTCGAGGTAGAAACCGCCCAGCTCCTGCACGCAGAAGTTGTGGATCTTGGAGTAGACGTTCCAGAAACGGTACTCGCCGTAGTGCTCTTGCAGCTCGCGTTGCAGCAGCAGGGTACGGTCCACGGCCCAACGGTCGAGGGCGAGCATTTCTTCCGCCGGCAGGATGTCGGTGGCCGGGTTGAAACCGGTGAGGTTGGAGAGCAGGAAGCGCGCGGTGTTACGGATACGCCGGTAGGCGTCCGCACTGCGTTGCAGGATCTGCTCGGAAACCGCCATTTCACCCGAGTAGTCGGTGGAAGCCACCCACAGACGCATGATGTCGGCGCCCAGGGTGTCGTTGACCTTTTGCGGCGCGATCACGTTGCCCAACGACTTGGACATCTTGCGGCCGGACTCATCGACGGTGAAGCCGTGGGTCAGCAGCTCGCGGTATGGCGCGTGGTTGTCGATGGCGCAACCGGTCAGCAGCGACGAGTGGAACCAGCCACGGTGTTGGTCCGAGCCTTCCAGGTACAGGTCGGCCCGTGGACCGGTCTCGTGGCCCATCGGGTGCGAACCGCGCAGGACGTGCCAGTGCGTGGTGCCCGAGTCGAACCAGACGTCCAGCGTGTCGCTGATCTTGTCGTATTGCGGCGCTTCATCGCCCAGCAGCTCGGCAGCGTCCATCTTGAACCAGGCTTCAATGCCTTCGACTTCGACGCGCTTGGCGACTTCTTCCATCAGCTCGGCGGTCCGTGGGTGCAGCTCACCGCTTTCCTTGTTCAGGAAGAACGGGATCGGCACGCCCCAGTTGCGCTGACGGGAGATGCACCAGTCCGGACGGTTGGCGATCATCGAGTGCAGACGCGCCTGACCCCAGGCCGGGACGAACTTGGTGTCCTCGATGGCTTTGATCGCACGCTTGCGCAGGGTATCGCCGGTCACCGGCTCTTTGTCCATGCCGATGAACCACTGCGCCGTGGCGCGGTAGATCAACGGGGTCTTGTGACGCCAGCAGTGCATGTAGCTGTGTTCGATGGTGGTGGTGTGCAGCAGCGCACCGACTTCGGTCAGTTTGTCGACGATGGCCGGGTTGGCTTTCCAGATGAACTGGCCGCCGAAGAACTCCAGCGAGGTCGCGTAAACGCCGTTGCTTTGTACCGGGTTGAGGATGTCGTCATTGACCATGCCGTATTTCTTGCAGGTCACGAAGTCGTCCACGCCGTAAGCCGGAGAGGAGTGAACCACGCCGGTGCCAGCGCCCAGTTCAACGTATTCGGCCAGATAAACCGGCGACAAGCGATCGTAGAATGGGTGACGGAAGTTGATCAGTTCCAGCGCTTTACCGGTGGTGGTCGCGATGACCGAGCCTTCCAGGCTGTAACGCGCCAGGCACGACTCGACCAGCTCTTCAGCCAGCACCAGCAGTTTGTCGCCGACATCGACCAGGGCGTAGTTGAATTCCGGGTGAACGTTCAGCGCCTGGTTGGCCGGGATGGTCCACGGTGTGGTGGTCCAGATCACGATCGAAGCAGGCTTGCCCAGCGACGGCAGGCCGAAAGCGGCCGCCAGCCTGGCTTCATCGGCAATCGGGAACGCCACGTCGATGGTCGAGGACTTTTTGTTTTCGTACTCGACTTCCGCTTCCGCCAACGCCGAACCACAGTCGAAGCACCAGTTCACAGGCTTCAGGCCCTTGAACACGAAGCCGCCTTTGACGATTTCAGCCAAGGCACGGATTTCACCGGCCTCGTTTTTGAAGTCCATGGTCTTGTACGGGTTGGCGAAGTCACCCAGCACGCCCAGACGGATGAACTCGGATTTCTGGCCTTCGATCTGCTCGGTCGCGTAGGCACGGCACAGTTCGCGGGTCTTGTCCGCGCCCAGGTTCTTGCCGTGGGTCACTTCGACTTTGTGCTCGATCGGCAGACCATGACAGTCCCAGCCCGGAACATAAGGCGCGTCGAAACCCGACAGGGTTTTCGAGCGGATGATCATGTCCTTGAGAATCTTGTTCAGCGCATGACCGATGTGAATCGTGCCGTTGGCGTACGGAGGACCGTCGTGAAGTACGAACTTCGGACGATCCTTGCCAATCTCGCGCAACTTACCGTACAGGCCAATGCTGTCCCAGCGCTGCAGAATCTGCGGTTCGCGCTGAGGCAGGCCGGCCTTCATTGGGAAGGCGGTGTCCGGAAGGTTTAGCGTGGCTTTATAGTCGGTCATTTAAGGCTCTTCATTAGCGATTGGCGCTAGGTGCGACAGGGCACGGGCGGTGGCGACATCCGCATTGATCGCCGTCTTGAGCGCCTCCAGAGAGGCGAAACGCTGCTCTTCACGCAGCTTGTGGTGGAAAACCACCGTCAAACGCCGGTCATACAGATCGCCGGCAAAATCTAAAAGGTGCACTTCGAGGTGGGCTTTGCCATCTCCCTGGACCGTGGGTCGCACGCCAATGTTGGCGACGCCTGGCCAGGTCTTGCCGTCGATGTCGACGTTGACCAGGTAAACCCCGGTCAGCGGCACGCGACGCCGCTTGAGTTGTATGTTGGCGGTTGGCGTACCCAGTTGGCGCGCCAGCTTCTGGCCATGCAGCACCCGTCCGGCAATCCGGAACGGACGACCGAGCAGTCGCTCGGCCAAGGTAAAATCGGCAGCCGCCAGGGCATTGCGGACCTGGGTGCTGCTGACCCGAATACCGTCCAGCTCGACGGTTTGTGCCGCTTCGACGGTAAAGCCCTGAACAATGCCTGCCTGTTGCAGGAAATCGAAATCTCCTGCCCGGTCACAGCCGAAACGGAAGTCGTCACCGACCTCCAGGTGCTGCACGCCGAGGCCGTCCACCAGAATGGTATCGACGAACTCGCTGGCACTGAGCTTGCTCAAGCGCTGATTGAAGGCCAGGCAAAGGACCCGGTCAACACCTTCGACGGCCAGCAGCTGCAGCTTGTCCCGTAGCCGGGCCAGACGAGCAGGCGCCGTGTCCGGAGCGAAGAATTCCCGAGGCTGCGGCTCGAAAATCACCACGCAGCTGGGCACGCCCAACTCGATCGCACGTTCACGCAGACGCGCCAGGATTGCCTGGTGGCCACGGTGAACACCGTCAAAGTTGCCAATAGTGGCGACACAGCCCCGATGCTGGGGGCGCAGATTGTGGAGGCCTCGAACCAGCTGCATAACGCGCTTCTTGCTCATAAAGTGGTCGATTATAACCACACCCGGCGGCCGACGACAGGCAACACCGTAACCAAAGTGATCGAGCCGACAAAACCGCCGGCCCGCCCGTGTTTATCGAGGTAACGACCTCAGCTCAAGGCCTTGCGATTGAAGTCGCGTAACCGGAAGCCCATCAACGCCAGCATACCGAAATATGCCACCACACCTGCGACGACCAAAGCACCCAGACGTAAAAAGCGTTCAGGCATGTGCCCATGATCCCAAGCGGGCATGAAGTGCATCGCACCCAGCAGTACCGCGGACATCACAACAACAGCGACCACCAGTTTGGCGCCGAACTTCGCCCAACCCGGCTGCGGCTGGTACATCTGCTGCTTGCGCAGCTGATAGAACAACAGCCCGGCGTTGATGCAGGCCCCGACGCTGATGGCCAGGGCAAGGCCGGCATGGGCCAGCGGACCAATCAACACCAGGTTGAACAACTGGGTGACGATCAGGGTGAAAATTGCAATTTTTACCGGTGTGCGGATGTTTTGTTGCGCATAAAAGCCCGGCGCCAGCACTTTGATCACGATAATTCCCAACAAACCAACCGAATAAGCGATCAGCGCCCGCTGGGTCATGGACGCATCAAACGCACTGAACTGGCCGTACTGGAACAGCGAAACAGTGAGTGGCTCGGCCAGGATCCCCAATGCCAGTGAGCACGGCAACACCAACACGAAGCACAGGCGCAGGCCCCAATCGAGGATTCGCGAGTACTCATGGCGATCCTTGCTGGCGTAAGTCTTGGCCAGCGTCGGCAGCAGAATCGTGCCCAACGCCACACCGAGCACGCCCGACGGCAACTCCATCAAGCGGTCGGCGTAGTACATCCAGGACACAGAACCGGCCACCAGGAATGAGGCGAAAATGGTGTTGATGATCAGCGAAATCTGACTCACGGACACCCCGAGAATCGCTGGCAGCATCTGTTTCATCACCCGCCAGACGCCGCTGTCGCGCAGATTCAGGCGCGGCAGCACCAGCATGCCGATCTTTTTCAGGTGCGGCAGCTGGTAAAGCAATTGCGCCAGGCCACCCGCCAGAACCGCCCAACCCAGGGCCATGACCGGCGGATCGAAATACGGCGTCAGAAACACCGAAAAGATGATCATGCTGACGTTGAGCAGTGTCGGCACAAAGGCCGGCACCGAGAAGCGGTTGTACGTATTGAGGATCGCACCGGCCAATGAAGACAGGGAGATCAGCAAAATATAAGGGAAAGTCACCCGCAACAAACTGGAGGTCAGCTGGAATTTTTCCGGGGTATTGGTGAACCCAGGTGCCGTGGCCCAGATGACCCACGGCGCAGCGAGCATGCCTAACACGGTGACCAACGCCAGCACCAGCGTCAGCAGACCCGAGACATACGCAATGAACGTTCGCGTCGCCTCCTCACCTTTTTGGCTTTTATATTCGGCAAGAATCGGCACAAATGCCTGGGAGAAGGCCCCCTCGGCGAAAATCCGCCGTAGCAGATTGGGCAGTTTGAAGGCGATAAAGAAGGCGTCGGTCGCCATTCCAGCGCCAAATGTACGCGCGATGAGCGTGTCACGAACGAACCCCAGAACCCGGGAAACCATTGTGATAGAGCTGACGGCGGCCAACGATTTGAGCAGATTCATTGAAAGAGTTTGTGCCTGTCGATAAACAGCAGGCGAACAAAGCGCCTACTTATGCGATACTCCGCGCCGCAGCAGCACAGAGCCAAAGCTCGCGAGTTTACAGGTCAAGCGCCGGAAATAAATATCCCGCCTCTTTATACCTACCACTTAGCGGAACGTCTCAACCGCCCTTGACAAGACATCAACTCATCGGCATGATTCGCGGCCTATTTTGTTTGCTATTTCCTAAAAAGTCTTTCGAGGAGCTCGACGGTGGCCAACACACCTTCCGCCAAAAAACGTGCAAAACAGGCTGAGAAGCGTCGCAGCCACAACGCCAGCCTGCGTTCCATGGTTCGTACCTACATCAAGAATGTAGTTAAAGCCATTGACGCAAAAGACGCTGAAAAAGCTCAAGCTGCTTACGTTCTGGCCGTGCCAGTTATCGACCGTATGGCCGATAAAGGCATCATCCACAAGAACAAGGCTGCTCGTCATAAGAGCCGCCTGAACGGTCACGTCAAGGCTCTGAACCTTGCTGTTGCCGCATAAGCGATAAGCTTGTTAAAAAACCGACCCTAGGGTCGGTTTTTTATTGCCCGCGATTTAATGAAAGCACCGCAAAAAAATGTGGGAGCGAGCCTGCTCGCGAAGGGGTCCTAACATTCAACATCATCGTTGACTGTTACACCGCTTTCGCGAGCAGGCTCGCTCCCACATTTGGATTTTCGCTGGATTACTGAGCGTGCGTCCACGGCAAGATCGGAATTGCCGTCACCGCATTCTGCGGACTGCCTTCGATCAAGCGATCGCTGTACACCAGATACACCAGCGTATTGCGCTTTTTATCGAGGAACCGCACCACCTGCATGGTCTTGAACACCAGCGAAGTGCGCTCCTTGAACACCTCTTCACCATCCTTGAGCTCACCCCTGAAGCTGATCGGCCCGACCTGACGACAGGCGATAGACGCTTCAGCGCGATCTTCAGCCAACCCCAGACCACCCTTCACACCACCCGTCTTGGCTCTCGACAGGTAGCAGGTCACACCATCAACCTTCGGATCATCAAACGCTTCGACAACAATACGGTCGTTCGGGCCGACGAATTTGAACACCGTCGACACCTGACCTATCTCCTCGGCCGAGGCCAGCAGCGGCATCGCCAACAACAAGCCCAACAATCCATTTGCTACGCGCATTCAGGTACTCCTTCAAACCAGAATCAGGTTATCGCGGTGAACCAGCTCCGGCTCCGCCATGTAACCCAACAAACCGACAATCGCCTCTGACGACTGACCGATGATTTTTTGCGCTTCCAGAGCACTGTAATTGGCCAGTCCGCGAGCGATTTCACGACCGTCCGGCGCCACGCACACCACCATTTCGCCGCGACGGAAGCTGCCCTGGACCAGTTTGACGCCGACCGGCAGCAAACTTTTGTTGCCCTGGGACAATGCCGTCACCGCCCCCGCATCCAGCACCAGCGTGCCACGGGTTTGCAGATGCCCGGCCAGCCACTGCTTGCGCGCCGCCAACATGCCGCGCTCCGGCGACAGCAACGTGCCGAGGCGCTCGCCCGCTTTCAGGCGATCCAGCACACGCTCAATGCGCCCGCCAACGATGATTGTATGAGCACCCGAACGAGCCGCCAGACGCGCCGCACGCAATTTGGTCTGCATCCCGCCGCGCCCCAAGGCACCACCGGTACCACCGGCCACCGCATCCAGCGCCGGATCATCGGCCCGCGCTTCGTAAATCAGGTTGGCGTCAGGGTTGTTGCGCGGATCGGCGTCGAACATGCCGTCACGATCTGTAAGAATCACCAGCAAGTCAGCCTCGACGAGGTTCGCCACCAGCGCTGCAAGCGTGTCGTTGTCGCCGAATCGGATTTCGTCGGTGACCACGGTGTCGTTCTCGTTGATCACCGGGATAACCTTCAGCTCAACCAGCGCACGCAAGGTGCTACGAGCATTCAGGTAGCGCTTGCGGTCAGACAAGTCATCATGAGTCAGGAGAATTTGCGCGGTGTGCCGGCCATGCTCGGCAAAGCTCGACTCCCAAGCCTGCACCAGGCCCATCTGACCGATGGCGGCGGCGGCCTGCAACTCGTGCATCGCGCTGGGTCGCACGGTCCACCCCAGACGGCTCATGCCCGCAGCCACAGCCCCGGAGGACACCAGCACCAGCTCGACGCCCGCCTCATGCAAGGCCACCATCTGTTCGACCCAGACACCCATTGCTGCGCGATCCAGGCCCTTGCCGTCCGCCGTCAGCAATGCGCTGCCGATCTTCACAACCCAACGCTGCGCACCTGTCACCTTGCTCCGCATCATCTTCAACCTTAGCTTGAGGACAGAACGACCCAGCGCTGCCCATAACGTTATTCGTGACTACCGATTTCCGGAAACTAAAACGCCGCTCAATTGAGCGGCGCCTTAGAAACCGGCTTGCGGCGATGATAACACCGCTTGTAGGAGCGAGCTTGCTCCGGGCGGCGCTCCGACGAAGGACGCCAACGATGATGCGTATTGGCTGAATCAACGCGGCGCTTTTGAGCCTTTCGCGAGCAATCGAGCGTCGACCGGCTGCTCCTACACAATCAGTCACGCACGTAAATGATTTCCGGACCGTCTTCGTCATCCACGTCTTCTTCGTCCCAATCGTCGTCACCGATGTCATGGACCGACTTCACGCCGCTGCGGCGCAGGGCACGCTGGTCATCCAGCGCCTGCAACTGGGCACGGGCTTCGTCTTCGATGCGCTGATCGAGCTCGGCCAACTCTTCTTTGTAAGCCGGGTCATTCGCCAGACGATCGGCACGATCTTCCATGTAACGCATGATGTCGTGGCACAGACGCTCAGTGCCCAGCTTGGAAATGGCCGAAATCACGTAGACCGGACCGGTCCACTCAAGGCGATCAACGATCTCCTTGACGCGAGCATCGTGCTCTTCTTCAAGGATCTGGTCGCACTTGTTCAACACCAACCAACGATCACGCTCAGCCAGGGACGGGCTGAACTTGGTCAATTCGCTGACGATCACTTCAGCAGCATCCGGAGCACTGGCATCATCCAGCGGCGCCATGTCGACGAGGTGGAGCAGCAAACGGGTACGCGACAAGTGCTTGAGGAAGCGAATCCCCAGGCCCGCGCCATCGGAAGCGCCTTCGATCAGGCCCGGAATGTCCGCAACCACGAAGCTTTTCCAGCGGTCGACCGAGACCACACCCAGGTTCGGCACCAGCGTGGTGAACGGGTAGTCGGCGACTTTCGGCTTGGCAGCCGATACGGAACGAATGAAGGTACTTTTGCCTGCGTTCGGCAAGCCCAGCAGACCCACGTCTGCCAACACCTTCATTTCCAGCTTGAGGTCACGCGCCTCACCCGGCTTACCCGGAGTGGTCTGACGCGGAGCACGGTTGGTACTGGATTTGAAACGGGTGTTGCCCAGACCGTGCCAGCCGCCATGGGCAACCAGCAGACGCTGACCGGCCTTGGTCAGGTCGCCGATGACTTCCTGAGTAGCGGAGTCGATAACAGTCGTGCCGACTGGAACGCGCAGCACCAGCTCCTCACCTTTCTTGCCGGTACAGTCGGTGCTGCCGCCGTTGGAACCGCGCTCGGCATCGAAGTGCCGGGTGTAACGGTAGTCCACCAGGGTGTTGAGATTTTCGTCGGCGACCATGTAGACCGAGCCGCCATCACCACCGTCGCCGCCGTTCGGGCCGCCGTTTTCAATGAATTTTTCGCGACGGAAACTCATGCAACCGTTACCGCCGTCGCCGGCCTTTACTCGAATCGATACTTCATCAACAAACTTCATAACAAAACGCCTCTCGTCATACGGACGAGCCGAAAAACACTAAGACATAAGACTCTTGCAAAAATGAGCGCAGCGACCTCAATCAACGACCGCAAATCCAGCGCTGGAGCCCATTACAAACAGCTTTGCAAGAGACTCACCCCACAAACGAAAAAGCCCCGTCGCGAGACAGGGCTTTTCCAGCAACTACGTAATTATGCCGCGACGACTTCAGTCTTCGGGACAATGCTCACGTAACGGCGGTTGAAAGCGCCTTTTACTTCAAACTTGATCACGCCGTCGATTTTGGCGAACAGAGTGTGATCTTTACCCATGCCAACACCGTAACCGGCGTGGAATTGGGTGCCGCGCTGACGCACGATGATGTTGCCCGGAATGATAACCTGGCCGCCATACATCTTCACGCCAAGGCGTTTGGCTTCTGAGTCGCGACCGTTACGGGTACTACCACCAGCTTTTTTGTGTGCCATGAGTCAATTCTCCTAGTGAGGAATTAGGCTGAAATTAAGCCTGAATACCGGTGATTTTGATCTCGGTGTACCACTGGCGGTGGCCCATACGCTTCATGTGGTGCTTACGACGACGGAACTTGATGATGCGGACTTTATCGTGACGACCTTGGGAGATCACTTCAGCCACAACGGTAGCGCCAGCAACAACTGGAGCGCCGATGTTCACGTCATCGCCATTGGCGACCAACAGAACGCGATCAAAAGTAACGGATTCGCCGGTAGCGATTTCCAGTTTTTCGATCTTCAGGTATTCACCTGGGGCGACCTTGTATTGCTTGCCACCAGTAACAATTACTGCGTACGACATGGTATTTCTCCGATAATCCTGCTCACCCAGCTCTTTATAAGAAGAGGTATTGGCTGGCATGGCTGCATTGGGCTGGAAGGCCTGTTTGCAATTGCGTAAGGCAGGTGCTGCCCAGGAAGTTCAGGGTGCGCGATTGTACGCAAGCTACCGAGGCGATGCAAGAGGCCGTCCATCGCGCCTTGACACCCGCCGACGCGGGTCCTAGCATGCCGCGCAACCCTTCTGGAGCAACTGTCGCTGATGCAACCCCAAGCTTTCTACCGCGCGGTGGCGGACGATTTTAGCGCCGTCGACGGCATCATCAAGAAACAGCTGACTTCCCGAGTGCCGCTGGTTTCGAAAATCGGCGATTACATTACCTCGGCCGGCGGCAAACGCCTGCGCCCTTTATTAGTGTTGCTGTGTGGCAAGGCCTTGGGTCGCGAAGGCGACGACCTGCGCCTGCTGGCCGCGACCATTGAGTTCCTGCACACCGCTACCCTGCTGCACGACGACGTGGTCGACATGTCCGGCATGCGCCGTGGCCGCTCGACCGCCAACGCCATGTGGGGCAACGCGCCAAGTGTCCTCGTAGGCGACTTCCTGTATTCGCGTTCTTTCGAAATGATGGTCGAGCTGGGCTCCATGCCGGTGATGAAGATCCTTTCGCAAGCCACGCGCATCATCGCCGAAGGCGAAGTGTTGCAGCTGTCCAAGGTTCGTGATGCCAGCACCACCGAAGAAACCTATATGGAAGTCATTCGCGGCAAGACCGCGATGCTCTTCGAAGCCTCGACCCACAGTGCTGCAGCCCTCTGCGAAGCCACTGCGGAACAAGCCGAAGCCCTGCGCACCTTTGGTGACCACCTGGGCGTAGCCTTCCAACTGGTCGACGACCTGCTGGACTACAAAGGCGATGCGCAAACCCTGGGCAAGAATGTCGGTGACGATCTGGCCGAAGGCAAACCGACTCTCCCGCTAATCTACACCATGCGCGAAGGTACACCCGAGCAAGCGGCTTTGGTGCGCAAAGCGATCCAGAAAGGCGGAATCGAAGACCTGGAAAGCATCCGCGAAGCCGTGGAGGCCTCGGGCTCACTGGACTACACCGCGCAGCTTGCACGGCAATATGTGGCCCATGCGATCACCTGCCTCGACGTGCTGCCAGCCAGCGAATACCGCGATGCATTGGTAGAGTTGAGCGAATTTGCGGTAGCCCGCACGCACTAAGCTAACTTCTGTAGGAGCGAGCTTGCTCGCGAAGAGCTCAAGGACACCGGGTTTATCCTGGATGTACGCGTTATCGTTAACGTCCTTCGCGAGCAAGCTCGCTCCTACAGGGGTAAAACCCTATATAATGTGCGCTTTTTAGCGATCCTGAATTCAAGGAGCTTTAGTGAGCACGTTGCCACCCTGCCCAAAATGCAATTCCGAATACACCTATGAAGACGGCGCGCAGTTGATCTGCCCCGAGTGCGCCCACGAATGGTCCGCCAGTGGCGAAGCCGACGTGGCGTCCGATGACACCGTGAAAAAAGATTCGGTCGGCAACGTCCTGCAGGACGGCGACACCATCACCGTGATCAAGGACCTCAAGGTCAAAGGCACGTCGCTGGTGGTCAAGGTCGGCACCAAGGTCAAGAACATCCGCCTGTGCGATGGCGACCACGACATCGATTGCAAAATCGACGGCATCGGCCCGATGAAGCTCAAGTCCGAGTTCGTCAGAAAAGTCTGAATCTGCTGTATTCCATCCCGCGCCCGGCGTGGGATGGTGCTTCACCCTCCCCCGCTTCGCCCGGCATTGCCTCGTAATAGCCAAACACAAGTCGTTTTGACCCCACACAATCTTTATCCAGAAAAAACGCGAACCGCCAATAGACCCTTGCTAATTAACGAATAAGAATTATTCTCATTGAAAACCAAATCAATGGAGATGAGACATGACTTATTTGATCGATGCCTGGCTGGACCGTCCACACCCTTACCTCAGGATCCTGCATCGGGAAACCGGGGCAGTCTGTGCGGTGCTTGAAGAAGAAGCCTTGAACGAGCTGCAGGATCAGGGTGATCTGGACGTCAACGGCTTGAGTTCCAGCGAGCCGGTAGTGCTCAAGGAACTGGTGCGCAATCTGTTTCTGTTCTGCTATGCCCGGGCATTGCGCCCGACCAGTGAACTGCACCACAAGATCGACCTATGATAATCACCGTAAAACACTGTAGGAGCGAGCTTGCTCGCGATGGGCGTCAACGATAACGCGGGCATTTTGAATGAGCGCGGTGTCGTTGAGTTCTTCGCGAGCAATCGAGCGTCGACCGGCTGCTCCTACAGGTGATCAGCGGATGTTACAGAACGTCGAGCAATTCGACGTCGAATACCAGAACGCTGTGCGGCGGGATGCTGCCAACGCCTTGAGCGCCGTAAGCCAGTTCGCTCGGCACATACAGACGCCATTTGCTACCGGCGTTCATCAGTTGCAGGGCTTCGGTCCAGCCAGCGATCACGCCGCCAACCGGGAATTCTGCAGGCTGACCACGATCGTAGGAGCTGTCGAAAACAGTGCCGTCGATCAGGGTGCCGTGGTAGTGAGTGCGTACTTGATCTTCACGGGTTGGCTTGGCGCCTTCACCTTGAGTCAGCACTTCGAATTGCAGGCCCGAAGCCAGGGTGGTGATGCCGTCACGCTTGGCGTTTTCAGCCAGGAAGGCCAGGCCTTCACCCGCAGCCGCTTCGGCTTTCGCCGCCGCTTCAGCTTGCATGATTTCGCGAATCACTTTGAAGCTCGCGGACATTTCTTCCTGACCCACACGACTTGGCTTGCCGGCGAAAGCGTCAGTCAGACCTGCCAGGATCGCGTCCAGGCTAACGCCCGGTGGCGGGTTATCGCGCAGTTGGTCGCCCAGCTGACGGCCAATACCGTAGCTGACGCGGGTTTCGTCGGTGGACAGATTTACTTCGGACATGACACTGCTCCGCTGTGCGGACGGCCCAGGAACTTGCCGTGCGTGCACAGCGCGTCCCGGAGCGCCCGGAACCAAAAGGGCCAGCAGACTAGCACAGATGTCATCGCGCTGATGAGAGGCGTCAGCGCTGCCAGACAGAACGGAAGGCGATCGGCACCTTCAGGCTTTCTTCTGCATTGGCAACGAGCCCGCACATTTCGTCATGAACCGAGGTATGCACCAGGTTGAATGGCAAGGTGGGGAAGGCATGAATCACTTCACGCGCATGCTCGACCGAGCGCAGGTGAAACATCTGGCCACGGGCGTCGCTCAAAGGATACGCAGCACCATGCATGCGTGCCTCCAGCAGGTAGATCCCGCCTTCCATGGATATCAGGTTCAGCTCATCGACTTTTCCGGCGATGGCATAAGCACGCAACTCTTCGAAGTTCATATAGGCACCTCATACTGTGTCGAGCCAAGATCCTTACAGGCATAAGCCTCAGCGCATCAAAGTACAAGCCAGAAACGACACCGTCCGTCCGGTTCGAGCAAATCCCCCTGTGGGAGCGAGCCTGCTCGCGATGCCATCACCTCGGTCTGACGATAAACCGCAGTGATGGCATCGCGAGCAGGCTCGCTCCCACAAGGGTTGTGTAGATCAGTGCTTGGTCAGCTTATCCAGATAGCCCATGGCAAACGCCGAGATTACAAAAGTCATGTGAATGATCACGTACCACTTCAGATGCTCTGGATCGACGTTTTTGGCATCCATGAAAATCCGCAGCAGATGGATGGATGAAATCGCCACGATGGACGCGGCCACTTTCATCTTCAATGAAGACGAGTCCATGGTGCCGAGCCAGTTGAGTTTCTCCTTGCTTTCATCGATGTCCAGTTGAGAGACGAAGTTCTCGTACCCGGAAATCATCACCATCACCAGCAAACCACCCACCAGCGCCATGTCGATCAACGACAGGAGCACCAGAATCAGTTCTGACTCGGCCATCGAAAAGACGCCAGGAATGACGTGAAACACTTCCTGGAAGAATTTCAGCGCCAGGGCCAGCAACCCCAGGGACAAGCCAAAGTAGATCGGCGCCAACAGCCAACGGGAGGCGTACATTGTATTTTCGATAAAGCGTTCCATTGAATCTCACAGGTGGGCTGGAAATGGCCGCGAGTATAACAGCGGCCAGTTACCCCCCAGAAACCATCGGTAAATCCGCCACCTGCGCGTGTGTGACAAGGTTTTTCTGCTAGTGTCCAAAGTATTGATAGCTCAGCGACATCGGACAGGAAGACTGGGAATGGATGTGCGATTGCCTTTAATGAGCGCCGGACTTTGCCTGGTCCTGCTGATAAGCGGCTGTTCACCCAGCGACGAGAAGCGCCCGCTCAGCCTTGAGGAAAAAACCGCACAGTTCGAAAAATCCCTGGATGCGATTACGGATCCGAAACTCAAGGATGCCGTGGCCGAACTCGGTGGTTCACTGTTATTGCTCGAACGTGCGCAGCTCAAGCTCGACAGCAAACCAGTGGAAACCGAATACGGTGAAGATGTACTCGCCGTGCTGAAGCACTACCCCACCCCGCAGGCCCTGGTCGACACGTACATCAACGGTCTGTTCGTGCTTCACAAAGACTCCAGCTCTGATTACTTGACCGACCTGGAACCGGTATTCCCCTTCAACTTCAGTATTCCGGCCGCATTTCTGTTTCCCCACGGCCTGGAATGGCAGTCAGTCACCCTGAGCAACAAACGCGTGATTGCGTTCCAGCCGGAATGGTCGGAAACCGATCCAGGCATTCAGCTGAGCCCATCGAGCTCCAACCTGACCAACCCCGACGATCTGACGGTGACCTACCCCTTCATCGACGGCCTGCAGATCGACAAGAAGAGCCAACCACAACCCGTCAGCCTGCAAGGCAAAGTAGAAGTCATTGCCCCGCGCAGACTCTACAGCTTCGACCTGACGAAAAAGGACGTTGGCCAGACTCGCACCAACGACAACCTCAGCGTCACGCTGCTGAAACTTGCAAACAATTACGCCGAAGTCGAATTCAACAACAGTGCACCGCCAGCGCCAGAGGTCAGCGACACGCCGCTGAACCCGCTGGTCGTCCAGGCCAAAGACACCACCGGGCAATTCCTCTCGCGCTCAGGCTCGATCAACGAAACCGCCACCCAAATTGCCTTTTATCAAAATCAACTGGCGAAAATGCAGCAACAGAAGAGCTGGAGCGAAGCGTTCGAAAAGCAGATTGATGAAGAACAGCGCGCCTTTGAAATGCAACAGAACCATCATTACACCAAGGTGTATTTCAATGGACTGATCGACACGCTCGAGGTCAGCGTGCTGGATTTTTCAACCGCCACGGTGACCCGCAAAGACCTGAACCTGCCGATACGGCACTTCGACAGCAACACCACGGAGAAAACCATTCAACCGCTATCGCTGCCGGTAGTGGTGTACGACGATCAGGCCCCGATCTGGCTCAAGGGAGCAACACTGGGTGAGGAGCAACTGAAGAAAAGTGTCAGCATCAGCCAGTCAGTCGATGACCCGAGTGCCGCCCGTATCGAGTTCAATCACCCCAGAAGCTTCAATGATGAGCTGCTCGGCACATCCGTCAACCCTGGCGACAGCCCGGTCAGTTTCTTCACCGAGGACAGCAACGGCAAACGCAATGAGCCTATCGAATTGCCACCAGAGGCTTACCAGATCGATCCACTGCGCAGCACCATTACCTACGACCTGAACCTGTTCCCCGAAGCACCAGCCTACGCGGTAGGCTCCATGCCGCTATTCCTGGCCACGATTGAGAAAAAAACAATCGACGCCCACCAACTGCCCAAGGGCCTGGAACTCAAAGGCAATGCGCTGGTGGCTAATCAAAAGCTGTTCCCCGCCCAGGACTGGCGTTTTTTCGCCAAGGACGACAGCGACAATTACCTAAAGGAAATTCTGTCGGTCAGCCACGATGCCAGCGCCCAAGGCCCGGCCCTGTTCAGCGTGCACTACTTCTACGGGCAGCCCAGCCGACTGGAAGCCTATCAACGAACCGATCTCACCACCGTGCAATATGGTTTCGAGGTCAAACTCGACAAGGCCGATACCTCCCACCTTGCTCAATAGCCGGCTCGGCAATCCGGGCGCGGAATCAGGAGCCGCCGAGTGTGCGGCACCGGCCACCGTTGATTTCCCGCAACTGGGCTTGAAGATGCAGGCACCAGATTTGCGGATCATCGGCCAGCTCATAGCCGTGCAGCGTCAGGCTTTCAACAATAGTGTCAAGAATCGACTCCGCCACGAAAGGACCGTGAAACGGGCCTTGGGCCTTGATGGCTGAAGGTTGTTCGCCGGCCATTCCGGCAGCGAATAGCAAGGTCCACATGCCCGTATCTCCCGCCAATGGGCGGATGGCACATTCGATACGGGTCACTAGGCCCAGGCATTGACGGGTGAGGCAGAGGTTGCGCGACATGGCGGCGACCCTCGGTAGATCCGGTATTCAGCCCCCACGGGAGGACTGTCTCGATCCAGTGATTACTGTCGATATCCTTGAGCTGAGAATAGAGGAAAAGTCTGACTAGCACGTCAACTAAGACCAGAAGGCGCCGAATGGTCATTGTGTGAATGTTGACGCCAGAGTGATGGCACTTTCTACACGCGGCACCGAATACAAATGTGGGAGCGAGCCTGCTCGCGATAGCGGACTTTCAGCCAACAGAACTGTTGAATGTCAGTGCCACATCGCGAGCAGGCTCGCTCCCACAGTGGATCCATGCAACTTCTAATCAAATGTGCGTCAGGCTGACTTGGCTTCGACCAACGCTTCTTGCGCCGCTTCCTTTTCGGCTTCCTTGAGGTCTTCTTCGCTGATCATTTCGGCGATCACCCGCAGACGTTCCACCACCCGCGCGTTGACGCTGCCCTCAGGGAATTGGCCGTTCTCATCCGGCGCCCCCGCCGGCTCGCCGACCAACAGACTCAACGCCTCATCAGCCTGGCGTACCGCGTACACATGAAACTGCCCCGCGCGCACCGCTGCCAGCACCTTCTCGTCCAGCATCAGCGTGGCGACGTTTGCCTGAGGAATGATCGCCCCCTGCTCTCCGGTCAGCCCGCGGGCTTCGCAGAGCCGGAAAAAGCCTTCGATTTTCTCGTTGACCCCACCCACCGCCTGCACTTCCCCGAACTGGTTGATCGAGCCGGTAATCGCAAAGCATTGCTTGAGCGGCGTTTTCGAGAGGGCCGAGATCAACGTACAAGCCTCGCCCAGCGACGCGCTGTCGCCATCGACGTAACCGTAGGACTGCTCCAGAGCAATACTGGCGGAAATCGCCAGCGGGAATTCCTGGGCATAACGGCTGCCCAGATACCCGGTCAGGATCATCACGCCTTTGGAGTGAATCGGCTGGCCGAGGTTGACCTCACGCTCGATGTCGACGATGCCGCTGCCGCCCGGATAAACCGTGGCGGAAATCCGCGCCGGCACACCGAACGCCGAGTCACCGACTTCCAGCACCGTCAGCCCGTTGCACTTGCCGACAGCTGCGCCATCGGTGTCGATCAGGATGATCCCGGCCAGCATGTCATCAAGAATCCGCGCCGAGACGCGCCCGGTGCGGGTGGCCTTGGCCTTGAGCGCACGCTCGATGTGTCCGGCGTCGGTCATTTCGTCGCTTGCCAGGTGGCGAATGAAATCCGCCTCGCTGACCAGTTGGAACAGATCACCGATTCGCGCGGACAAACGTCCCTGATGCTCAGCCAAACGAGCGCTGTAGGTCGCCAGACGCGCCACCGCATCGGCGGTCAGCGGCGCCATGCCTTCTTCGGAGGTCCGGGTTTTGAGCAACTGGGCGAACTGCTCCAGGCTCTCGTCGACCATCGGGATGTCCTCGTCGAAATCCACCAGGACGCGGAACATCTCCTGGAAGTCCGGATCGAGGTCCTGCAGCGTGTAGTAAAGCTGCCGGGCGCCGATGATGACGACTTTGACCTGCAACGGAATGTGTTGCGGCGTCAGTGTCACGGTCGCCAGTCGGCCCAGTTCACCCAGCGGCGATTCCATTTTCAGCTTGCGCGATTGCAAGGAACGCTTGAGCGCATCCCACACGAACGGTTCGCTGAGCATTTTATCCGCTTC
Organism: Pseudomonas sp. ASL7; assembly: GCF_056680375.1. NCBI lineage: Bacteria > Pseudomonadati > Pseudomonadota > Gammaproteobacteria > Pseudomonadales > Pseudomonadaceae > Pseudomonas > Pseudomonas sp. ASL7. The sequence continues at coordinate 3,934,041 of NZ_CM155279.1, forward strand.
AAGGATCAGGAAACCGCCGTTGGCACGGTGCAAGGCACCCGGACGCAGTTGGCGATAGGTGGTGTACAGCGCGCCCTGATCGGTGCTGTATTCGATACGGCCGAACAGGTTTTCATAGGTCGGATGCGGTTCGAACACCACCGGCGCACCGCCACTGGACGAATGCCCCACCATCAGACTCGGCGCGTATTGTTCTTCCAGCATCTTGCGGGCAACGGCGTCAGCCTTGCTGTCGTCGACCAATTGCTCGACAACGGTCTTGAGCAGGTAAACCTGCATCGCTTGCAGGTAGCCGCAGACTGCCGCGTTTTCGGCGTATTTCTCCGACAGTGGCGAGAGCAAAGGCTGCAAGGCCAGCGTGATGGTTTCTTCGTTGAGGTGGCGCAGTTGATTGCTCGACTCGCGCTTCCATTGCGGCAGGCTGGCGAGCTCTTCGTTCAAGCGCTCTTCCAGCCAGGAAATATCCTCGTGGAAACGATCGCGATCCACCTCGGGCAACTGAGCGAATTCCGCTTCGTCCAGCGCCTTGCCTTCGCCCATGGGGGTGAACGCGATGTTGCTGGCGTCGCGGTAAAGCGCAACTTCCTTCTCCAGCGCCAGACGTTCGATCACGTCCAGTGCCTTGTCGTAACGCTGGTTGAAGGCGCGGTCGATCGCACTTTTCTTTTGTTGGTAGGACGGGTGCTCGAACACGGCGGGAAAGGTCGCCAGCAAATTGTCGATCAAACCGTTGATGTCACCGATGAAGGCGCCGGCCGTGCCCGATGGCAATTCCAGGGCGCGAGGTTCGCGAGGTTCATCGAAATTGTTGACGTAGACCCAGTCCGCCGGGGTCTGCAGGCGTTTGCCTTCGGCTTTCAGGTAACGTTTAACGAACGAGAACCGGCCAGTGCCAGGCTCGCCCATGACGAATACGTTGTAACCGGGGCGTGGCATGGCCACACCGAACTGCAAGGCTTCGACCGCACGCTCCTGGCCAAGCACACCGCGAAAGGGCTCCAGATCATTGGTGGTAGAGAAGCTGAACTGTTCAGCGGAAAACGGACGGGTCAGCGCTTCGGGCGCTAGACGCAAGCTGGCAGCAACAGGATCAGGCATCGGGCTTCCTTACATCAGGCGGGGCAGATAGCGGCATTCTGGCGCTGCCACCACCCGACTGGCAAGGCGCGCCTCAAGCCAAAGCTTAGACAAAACGTTATCCCCAAGCGGGCCGGGGCCAAATCAATGATTTCAATGAATGTTTTGCAAAAAATCACGCCCCCCCATGATTGTGCCTAAACTCCAGACTGCGCGGCTGGACTCATAACCGCCCAACTGGCGCCAAAATGGGCCAGCCCCCTGTCCATTGGTATGCACATAAAGAGAACAAAGCTATGAAACGGATTCTTCTCGGTACTCTCTTCACCGTCGCATCTCTAAACGCCATGGCGCAGGCGCCTGGCGGCCCGGATTGCGGCTGGGGCAACATGCTGTTCGAAGGTCAGCGTGGCACCCCGGCTCACTTCCTGGCATCCACCACCAACGGTACTTCCGGCAACGCAACCTTCGGCATGACCTCCGGCACCAACGGCTGCGCAACGAATGCGGCGCTGACCTACGGCGGCAAATCCTGGTTTGCCATGAACGGCATGATGAACGAGCTGTCCGAAGACATGGCTAAAGGTCAGGGCGAAGCGCTAACGACTTATGCTGTGGTATTGGGCGTGGCGCCGGAAGACCGTGCGCATTTCGCTGCGGTGACACACGAGCATTTCCAGCAAATCTTCAACAAGGCTGACGTGACTGCAGACGACGTGCATACCAACACTCTGGCCGTTCTGAAGAACGATCCGCGTCTGGCCAAGTACGCCACTCAAGCTTAAGCTCGACCCGCCCGTTCCTTTCGGGGAGCGGGTTTTTTGTTTTTTGGACCTGCCCCTCTTTGGGTCTTTATTTTTTTCGAATTAAGTTGCCCACTATGCTCAAACGCCTTGCCTGGCTGGCGCTCTGTGTCTGCGCCCCGCTGGCCGCCGCGCCCCACATCGACAATCAACGTTTGCAGCAACTGGCCAATGACCCCTTCTGGATTTCCCTGGGCCACTACGAAACCGCCAAGCTCGGTGGCTGGCGCAGCTACGTCAGTGACAGGAAATTCTTCCTGGCCCCCGACGGTAACGAACACCCGGACCGTGAACTGGCCGCGACCGTGCAGGCGCTGTACGCCCCGGCCAGTGCCGGCGAAAAACACGCCCAATGCGTTTACCCCGCTCGCACACGCTGGCTGAAAGCGCAGCTCAACCTGACCGGTTTACCGACACTGGACTGCGCCGGGTTCAAACAATGGTTCAAGGACGTCTCACCCCACAGCGCGGTGATGATTTTCCCGGCGGCCTACCTGAACAGTCCGTCATCGATGTTTGGCCACACCTTGCTACGCATCGACCAGGCCGATGTGCAGAGCGATCACACCGCCCTGCTCAGTTACGCCATCAACTTCGGTGCGTACATCGAAGGTTCAGACAACAGCATTCTCTATGCCTGGAAAGGCTTGATGGGTGGCTATCCGGGGCTGTTTGCGCTGGTGCCTTACCAGGAAAAACTCTCGGAGTACCGTAGCCTCGAGAACCGGGACCTGTGGGAATACCGGCTAAACCTGACTCAGGCCGAAACCGAACGCATGGTCGAACACGTCTGGGAGCTGAAACAGATCCAGTTCGACTATTTCTTCTTCGACGAAAACTGCTCTTATCGCCTGCTGGAACTGCTGCAAGTGGCCCGTCCGAGCCTGCATCTGACCGAGCAATTTCCACTGACTGCCATTCCTACCGACACGGTCAAAGCCGTGAAGGAAGCCGGACTGGTCGAATCCATTCAGTATCGTCCGTCGCGTGAGCGTGAACTGCTGAGTCGCGCCCAGTCATTGAATCCGGAAGAACAGCAATGGGTACTGAACATCAGCGCCGACCAGAAGCAACTGCAGTCTCCGGCCTTCAAGGCGCAACCGCGCGACCGTCAGGCGCTGATCATCGATGCGGCTTACCGACTTGAACGCTACCGCGCCAATGGCCAGGAACGCGATCCGCAGCGGGCGCAGCGCAGTTTCGAACTGCTGCGAGCTATCAGCCAGAACCCGCCACCGGAGCTGGACATCCCGCAACCCGGCCTGCCCGAAGACGGCCACGAATCCCGCACTTGGCAGGCGGGTATCGGCACCCGGGGCGACAAGGCGTTTGGCGAATATGGCCTGCGCATGGCCTATCACGACCTCAATGACAACGCCGAGAGCTTCCCCCTTGGCGCACAGATCGAAATCCTGCAAATGAAGCTGCGCCAGTACGAAGGCAATCACTGGCAATTCCAGCAACTTGATCTGGCGACCATCCGCTCCCTGACCCCGCGCAATGAGCTGCTACAACCGCTTTCGTGGCAAGTCACCGGCGGGTTGGAGCGCGTGCCGGGCAAGCATGACGACGAAACACTCGTCAGCCACGTCAACGGTGGCGGCGGCGGAACATGGCAACTGGGTGAGGACGTACTTGGCTTTGCCTTGGGCACCGTGCGTGTGGAGCACAATAACGACTTCGCGGGCTTCATCGCCCCGGCGGCCGGTTTCAACAGTGGTGTGCTATGGAGAAACCCTCTGGGCAATTTCAGCCTGGAGACCAAAGGAGATTTCTTCACCAACGGCGAAGTGCGCCGCAGCATGAGCCTGAATCAACAGTGGGAATTGTCGCGCAACCTCGGAGTGCGCCTGAGTGCCCAGCGCGAGTTCAGCCACCTCGCAACACCCGAAAACGAAGTGATGCTGGAGGTGAAGTGGTATCACTACTAGTAGCTCACAAGCACCGCCATCCCTTGTGGGAGCGAGCCCGCTCGCGATGAGGGACTGATATTCAACAAAGGTGTTGGCTGACAGTCCGCCTTCGCGAGCAGGCTCGCTCCCACACGTCGCTGACAGACATCCATCGAAACTTAAAGCCTGCGACCATGGCCCAAACCCTATAACGGGAGAAAACCATGAGTCGCGCTTTCGTCAACGAAGATAACGCCGCCGCGCAAGCCGATCAGCCAGTCGAACGGCAGGTCAGCGCGCAGCCCAACTACGTCACACCCGCAGGCCTTGCCCAGTTGCAGGCGAAAGTCGCCGAAGTGCAACACCTGCTCAATGAACAGAGCGCAAAAGGTGAATTGGCCGACAAGCAGCGCCAGGCCGACCTTGACCGTGACTGGCGGTATTTCAATCAGCGTCTGCAAAGCGCTCAAGTCGTTACGACGGTCTCTTCCACCGATAAAGTGCAGATAGGCAGCTGGGTGACCTTTGCCGATGAACAGGGCACTGAACAGCGCGTGCAGTTAGTGGGCGAGGATCAGGCGGATGCTGCCAGCGGGTTGATCAACTGGAGCTCGCCGTTGGGACGGGCGATGTTGGGCGCGCAGGTGGGTGATGAGGTGGTGTGGAAGCGGCCGGTGGGGGATTTGGTGATTGAAGTTTTGCATATAGAGATCGGGGGATCTTAAGGACGCCATCGCGAGCAGGCTCGCTCCCACAAGGGTTATGTGATTGACACAAATCCAGTGTAGGAGCGAGCCTGCTCGCGAAGGCCGCGCAGCGGTCTATCTAAAACCCATAAAAAAACGGAGCCCTGAAGGCTCCGTTTTTTATCCAGTCAACCTGAAATCAGGCCAGTTTCTTGTGCCGTACACGATGCGGCTGGGCAGCGGCTTCGCCGAGGCGTTTGCGACGATCGGCTTCGTACTCGGTGTAGTTGCCCTCGAAGAACACGGCTTGCGAGTCGTCTTCGTACGCCAGGATGTGCGTCGCGACGCGGTCAAGGAACCACCGATCGTGAGAGATCACAATGGCGGCGCCCGGGAAGTCCAGCAGGGCTTCTTCCAGGGAACGCAGGGTTTCAACGTCGAGGTCGTTGGACGGTTCGTCGAGCAGCAGGACGTTGCCGCCCTCTTTCAGGGTCAGGGCCAGGTGCAAGCGACCGCGCTCACCACCGGACAGGTCCTTGACGAACTTCTGCTGATCGCCACCCTTGAAGTTGAAGCGGCCGACGTAGGTACGCGACGGGATCTCGTAGTTGCCGATGCGGATCTGGTCGGAACCGTCGGAGATTTGCTGGAACACAGTCTTGCTGCCGTCCAGGTCTTCGCGGCTCTGATCGACGCAGGCCAACTGCACGGTTTCGCCGACTTCGATGCTGCCCGAATCCGGCGTTTCCTTGCCCATCAGCATGCGGAACAGGGTCGATTTACCGGCACCGTTACCGCCGATCACGCCAACGATGGCGCCTTTAGGCATGGAGAACGACAGGTTGTCGATCAATACGCGATCGCCGTAGCCCTTGGAGACGTTCTTGAACTCGATGACCTTGTCGCCCAGGCGCGGACCGGCCGGGATGTAGATCTCGTTGGTTTCGCTGCGCTTCTGGAATTCCTGCGATTGCATTTCTTCGAAGCGTTGCAGACGCGCCTTGGATTTGGACTGACGAGCCTTGGCGCCTTTGCGCACCCACTCCAGTTCTTCCTTCATGGCTTTTTCGTGAGCCGACTGCTGCTTGGATTCGGCAGCCAGACGATCGGACTTGGCTTCGAGCCAACCCGAATAGTTGCCCTCGTACGGGATACCGGCGCCACGGTCGAGTTCGAGGATCCAGCCAGCGACGTTGTCCAGGAAGTACCGGTCGTGCGTGATCGCTACCACGGTGCCCGGGAAGTCGTGCAGGAAGTGCTCCAGCCAGGCCACGGAATCGGCGTCCAGGTGGTTGGTCGGTTCGTCGAGCAGCAGCATGTCGGGGGCGGACAGCAGCAGGCGGCACAGGGCCACACGACGCTTTTCACCACCGGACAGGACTGCGACCTTGGCATCCCAGGCTGGCAGACGCAGCGCATCGGCGGCGACTTCCAGTTGGCGGTCCAGGTTGTGACCGTCGCTGGCTTGCAGGATGGCTTCGAGCTTGGCCTGTTCTGCCGCCAGCTTGTCGAAGTCGGCATCTTCATCAGCGTAAGCCGCGTAGACCTCATCCAGGCGCGCCTGGGCGTTCTTGATCACGCTGACCGCTTCCTCGACCACTTCACGCACGGTCTTGGTCGGGTCCAGGATCGGCTCTTGTGGCAGGTAGCCAATGTTCAGGTCCGGCATCGGACGGGCTTCGCCGTCGAACTCGGTGTCGACGCCGGCCATGATTTTCAGCAGCGTGGATTTACCCGAACCGTTGAGGCCGAGCACGCCGATCTTGGCGCCAGGGAAAAAGGACAGCGAAATGTTTTTCAGGATTTCCCGCTTCGGCGGAACAACTTTGCCCAGCCGATGCATGGTGAAGACGTATTGAGCCATGGAGAACCTTGGGTCAGTGACAGATGAATGATTGGAGCGCAGGCGAAGCCCGGCCAGACCGTGCACGTCGTCCGATTGACCGTAATCAATGCGTGCGCGCAAAAAAAGCCTGATTCTAGGAGCTGGAACGCTCCCGCGTAACCGGCAAAGCTACCTTATTGACAGAAGGCAGTCCAGCCGGGCGGGACTGGCACTTTGCCACAACTCAAGGCATGCTAGCCGCCCTTCGGGCGTCCGGCTTATAGTGCACGTCGCGCCAGTCCAGCCCATCCGCAGGATTTCAGTTTGTCTAATGCCACTCCGCCCCTGACCACCAGTGCACCCACTGTCGCAACCGGCTCCCCCCTGCGCGGTACGTTGAAGGGCGCGCTGGCCATGCTTGTGCTGTTGTTGCTCGCACTGCTGTTCTGGCAGCTGCTGGATCAACTGCGCGCCACCCAGAAAAGCCAGCGTCAGTACACCATCGACTACACCGCCGATCTGGCCGCGCAAGTCAGCCTGAACATGACACTCAAAGCGCAAATTGCTCTCAACCTGCTGCCGATCGTCGAGCAACCGCAAAGCGCCGACGAACTGCAGGCGCTGCTGAGCACGTTGCAACAATCGATACCGGAACTGCGCAGCCTCGCCTTGCTCAGCCCATCCGGGAAAATCCTCAGCGACAGCGCCGCCAACAGCGAGGACGCCGACTACCTGAGCGAACTCGTCCGGCGCAGCCACGCTCAGGCCCATTACTTCAGTAATGCCGATGACGGCTCGGTGGTGCACCTGCTGCTGCATCAAGCCAGCGGCAGCACCCGCGGTTACTGGACCTTGCGCCTGACACCGACATTTTTCACCTCCCTGACCCAACAAAATGAAGCTGGCATTCGCCCGCTGTGGCTGGTGGAAAACCGCATCAATCACCAGATCATCAGTCGCGACCAAGGACTGCCCTCGATCAATCCGGGAATGTTGACCCCGGACGATGTGGCCAACAGCGTGCTGACTGTTCCCTTGAGCAACAGTGACTGGCAATTGCGCGGGCTGTTCGACCGACAACTTGTCCTCGAACAACTGCTGCCGGCATTCATCGGCAAATGCCTGCTGGGCCTGGCGTTCTCCCTGTTACCGTTCATCGCTCTGCTGAACATACGCCGCCGGCAACGGCAATTGCACGAAGGGCGTCGGCGCTATCAGGATATTTTCGAAGGCACCGGCGTCGCCCTGTGTGTACTCGACGTCTCCGGGCTTAAAAGCGCCTTCGACAAGGCCCAGGTGCAAAACAACGAGCAATTGCAAGCCTGTCTGCAGAAGCCGGGGCAACGTCAGCCATTACTGCGGGAGCTGCGCGTCACGGAGGTCAACCAGGTTGCGCAGCAACTGCTCAACGTCAATTCCCACGATCAAGCCTGGAAGCTGCTGGTCGGTGGTGGCCCGCTGGACAGCACCGATATCGGCAATCAAATGCTCGAGGCGGTACTCAACCAGCAGAATCAGCTTGAGCTGGAGATCAAACTCCAGGACGCCAATGGCCACGACCAGCACTTGTGGCTGGTGCTGCGCCTGCCGGAAGACCAGGACGACTACAACGCGGTGATCCTGAGCATCACCGACATCACCAGCCGCAAGCTCATCGAGCTATCGTTGCTGGAGCGAGAAGGATTCTGGTCCGATGTGGTGCGCACCGTGCCGGATCACCTCTACGTGCAAGACGTGATCAGCCAGCGGATGATCTTCAGCAACCACCACTTGGGCCAGAGGCTCGGTTACAACCGTACCGAGTTGCACCAGATGGGCGAGTATTTCTGGGAAATCCTCCTGAACCCCGAAGATGCCGATTTCTACCACCGCTCGCGCCAGGAACAGCGACACGCCGGCTACCGGCAGTTGCTCCAGTGCCAGCTGCGTTTCCGGCACCGGGATGGTAAGTGGCGGCATTTCGAGATTCGCGAACAGGCCTTGGCGCGCGACAAGCATGATCAAGTCACGCGGATCATTGGGGTGGCCAAGGACATCACCGAACAAATCGAAGCCAGTGAATCCCTGCGCGACAGCGAGCAGCGCTACCGGATGCTCGCCGAAAGCATCAGCGACGTGATTTTTTCCACCGACAACAAGATGGTGCTCAATTACGTCAGCCCGTCGGTAAAAGCCGTGCTCGGCTACGACGCCGGCTGGATTTTCCAGAACGGCTGGCAATCGACCATTGCCAACCCACAACAGCTGACCGGCATTTACAACCTGATGGACCGGGTCCACAAATCGCTGGATAAGCCCGACCAGCTGGCGCAGTTGCGCAGCCAGGTGCAAACCCAACTGTTTTTATTCGATTGCCTGCGGGCCGATGGACGCAAGATTCCCATTGAACTGCGGCTGGTATTGGTCTGGGACGAGCAAGGTGCATTTGAAGGTGTGCTGGGCGTCGGGCGTGACATTAGCCAGCAACGCAGGGCCGAGAAAGACTTGCGCATGGCGGCGACTGTATTCGAGCACTCGACCTCGGCCATCCTGATTACCGATCCGGCCGGCTATATTGTCCAGGCCAACGAAGCCTTCAGTCGCGTCAGCGGTTATGCGGTAGAACAAGTCCTCGACCAGTTGCCGAGCATGCTGACCGTCGATGACCAACAGGAAGCGCATCTGCACTACGTGCTCAAGCAACTGCATCAGCACAGCACCTGGGAAGGTGAAGTCTGGCTCAAGCGGCGCAATGGCGAGCACTACCCGGCCTGGGTCGGGATTACCGCGGTACTGGACGACGAAGGCGACCTGGCCAGCTACGTAGCTTTCTTCAGCGACATCAGCGAACGCAAGGCCAGTGAGCAGCGAATCCACCGTCTCGCCTACTACGACGCCCTGACTCACCTGCCCAACCGCACACTGTTTCAGGATCGCCTGCACACCGCGCTGCAATCGGCCGAACGGCAGAAGTCCTGGGTCGTGCTGATGTTCCTCGACCTGGACCGCTTCAAGCCGATCAACGACTCCCTGGGCCACGCCGCTGGCGATCGCATGCTCAAGGAAATGGCCACGCGCCTGCTTGGTTGCGTCGCCGATGACGATACCGTGGCACGCATGGGCGGCGATGAGTTCACCCTGCTGCTGCAACCGCGCATCAACCGTGAAATCGCCTTGAACCGGGCGATTCATGTCGCCGAACAGATTCTCGCCAGCCTGGTGAAACCGTTCGTCCTCGAAGGGCGCGAGTTCTTTGTCACGGCCAGTATCGGGATCGCCCTGAGCCCACAGGATGGCAACGAACTCAGCCAGCTGATGAAAAACGCCGACACCGCGATGTATCACGCGAAGGAGCGCGGCAAGAACAATTTCCAGTTCTATCAGGCGGACATGAACGCCAGCGCCCTGGAGCGTCTGGAGCTGGAAAGCGATTTGCGTCACGCCCTGGAACAAGACGAATTCGTTCTGTATTACCAACCGCAGTTCAGCGGTGATGGCAAACGTTTGACCGGCGCCGAAGCCCTGCTGCGCTGGCGCCATCCACGTCGCGGACTGGTGCCGCCGGGGGACTTCATTCCGGTGCTCGAAGAGCTCGGCCTGGTGGTCGATGTCGGCGACTGGGTGATCAGCGAGGCCTGCCGTCAGCTCAAGACCTGGCATCAGAACAAGGTCCGTGTGCCAAAGGTGTCGGTCAACATTTCGGCCCGGCAGTTCTCCGACGGCCAGTTGGGGACCCGGATCGCCACCATCCTCAAGGAAACCGGCCTGCCGCCGGCGTGTCTGGAGCTGGAACTGACAGAAAGTATCCTGATGCGCGAAGTCAGCGAAGCGATGCAGATTCTCGCCGGGCTGAAAAACCTCGGCCTGAGCATCGCGGTTGATGACTTTGGCACCGGCTACTCATCGCTCAACTACCTCAAGCAGTTCCCGATCGACGTGCTGAAAATCGACCGCACCTTTGTCGATGGCCTGCCGTCGGGTGAACAGGATGCGCAGATTGCCCGCGCGATTATCGCCATGGCCCACAGCCTCAATCTGGCGGTGATCGCCGAGGGTGTGGAAACCCAGGAACAGCTCGACTTCCTGCGTGAGCATGGTTGCGATGAGGTCCAGGGCTATCTGTTTGGGCGGCCGATGCCGGCGAGCCGGTTTGAAGCGCAGTTCAGTAATGATGCGCTGTTCATGTTTGACTGAAGTTTTGCGGTGCTGCGGATGGCCCCTTCGCGAGCAAGCTCGCTCCCACAGGGTTTTCTGGTGTACACAAGATTAGTGACCACTGAAAATCCACTGTGGGAGCGAGCTTGCTCGCGATGAGGCCCGCATGATCACCACTGATCCCGTCATGAAGCCCACTTGTCTGCGACATGATGTCCTTTCATATGCCATCTAAAACCCATTGGGTTAGAATGCCCCCCTTTTCTGCCCCGATCCTTGAGGACCGCCATGTTCAGCCGTGATTTGACTATTGCCAAGTACGACGCCGACCTTTTTGCCGCCATGGAGCAAGAAGCTCAGCGCCAGGAAGAACACATCGAGCTGATCGCTTCGGAAAACTACACCAGCCCAGCGGTGATGGAAGCTCAAGGCTCGGTACTGACCAACAAGTACGCCGAAGGCTATCCGGGCAAGCGCTACTACGGTGGTTGCGAGTTCGTCGACGTGGTCGAGCAGCTTGCAATTGATCGAGCAAAAGAACTGTTCGGCGCTGATTACGCCAACGTTCAGCCGCACGCCGGCTCCCAAGCCAACAGCGCCGTTTACCTGGCCCTGCTGCAAGCAGGTGACACCATTCTGGGCATGAGCCTGGCCCACGGCGGTCACCTGACCCACGGTGCCAGTGTTTCGTCCTCGGGCAAACTGTACAACGCCATCCAATACGGCATCGACGCCAATGGCCTGATCGACTACGACGAAGTTGAGCGTCTGGCGGTCGAGCACAAGCCGAAAATGATCGTGGCCGGTTTCTCTGCCTACTCGCAGATCCTGGACTTCCCGCGTTTCCGCGCAATCGCTGACAAGGTCGGCGCCTACCTGTTCGTCGACATGGCTCACGTGGCCGGTCTGGTCGCCGCTGGCGTCTACCCGAACCCGGTGCCTTTCGCTGACGTCGTGACCACCACCACGCACAAGACCCTGCGCGGTCCACGTGGCGGCCTGATCCTGGCTCGCGCCAACGCCGACATCGAGAAGAAACTCAACTCCGCCGTATTCCCGGGCGCCCAGGGTGGCCCACTGGAGCACGTGATCGCCGCTAAAGCGATCTGCTTCAAGGAAGCGCTGCAGCCTGAGTTCAAGACCTACCAGCAACAAGTGGTGAAAAACGCCAAGGCCATGGCCGGCGTGTTCATCGAGCGCGGTTTCGACGTGGTATCGGGCGGTACTGAAAACCACCTGTTCCTGCTGTCGCTGATCAAGCAGGAAATCTCCGGTAAAGACGCTGACGCCGCTCTGGGCAAGGCGTTCATCACCGTGAACAAGAACTCCGTGCCAAACGATCCTCGCTCCCCGTTCGTCACCTCCGGCCTGCGCTTCGGCACTCCGGCTGTGACCACTCGCGGCTTCAAGGAAGCAGAGTGCAAAGAGCTGGCCGGCTGGATCTGCGACATCCTGGCTGATCTGAACAACGAAGCGGTGATCGACGCCGTTCGTGAGAAGGTCAAGGCCATCTGCAAGAAGCTGCCGGTATACGGCGCTTAATCAGCCCGCCAAACCGCAGTCAAAAAAACCGGCCAGAGATGGCCGGTTTTTTTTCGTCCGCGACTCGCCCCGCCCTGTAGGAGCGAGCTCGCTCGCGAAGAGCGAGAGGGCACTGCGATTAAGCAGGCAGCCCCCGTTATCGTTTTACGTCCATCGCGAGCGAGCTCGCTCCTACAGAGACCCGCGCCACTGGTCAGACCGGTCATGCCAATTTTCGTATTTCCACTTGTCATCATAAAAAAATCCAGCGTAGACTGCGCCTGCACTGGACATACCGGTAAGACCACAATAATTAAGTCCTGAATCTGCGGCGCTCCGCGCACAGTTGCCAGGACACCGACCAGGATTCCTCTCATGCTCAGATGGTGCTCGCGTTCAATCTTCCTTCAAGTGGTTCTCGGATTGGTGCTCGGCATCGTCTGCGGGCTGACCCTTCCCGAATACTCCGCCCAGCTCAAACCCCTCGGCGACGGCTTCATCAAGCTAATCAAGATGCTCATTGGCCTGATCGTGTTCTGCGTGGTGGTCAGCGGCATCAGCGGTGCCGGTGACCTGAAGAAGGTCGGACGCATCGGCTTGAAATCGGTGATTTACTTCGAAGTGCTGACCACCATCGCCCTGGTGATCGGGCTGGTGTTCGCGTTCAGCACCGGCATCGGCAGTGGTGCAAATATTCACCTGGATCAGCTATCCACCGCCGACATCGGGGATATTGCCCAGCGCGGTCAACACATGCACACCACCACTCAGTTCCTGATGGACCTGATCCCGACCTCAGTGATCGGCGCCTTTGCCGACAACAACATCTTGCAGGTCCTGCTGTTTTCCGTGTTGTTCGGCAGCGCGCTGACCTGGTGGGCGAAGCGGCTTCCGGCATTTCCCGACTGATCAATGAACTGAGCCACGTGATCTTCCGCATCATGGGCATGATCGTGCGCCTGGCGCCAATTGGCGTGTTCGGCGCCATCGCCTTCACCACCAGCAAATATGGCCTGGATTCGTTGCAGCACCTGGGTAGCCTGGTCGGCCTGTTTTACCTGACCTGCGCGGCGTTCGTGTCGCTGGTTCTCGGCCTGGTAATGCGCCTGTCCGGCTTGCGCATGTGGCCGCTGCTCAAGTACCTGCGCGAAGAACTGCTGATCGTCATGGGCACCGCTTCTTCCGACGCCGTGCTGCCGCAGATCATGCGCAAACTTGAGCATCTGGGCATTGGCAGTTCAACGGTCGGCCTGGTGATTCCGACGGGTTACTCGTTCAATCTGGACGGATTCTCGATCTACCTGACCCTGGCTATTGTGTTCATCGCCAACGCCACCGGCACGCCGCTGGCCATGACCGATCTGCTGACAATCCTGCTGGTTTCCCTGATCACCTCCAAAGGCGCCCACGGCATTCCCGGCTCGGCGCTGGTGATTCTGGCGGCAACACTGACGGCGATCCCGGCGATTCCGGTGGTCGGCCTGGTGTTGGTGCTGGCGGTGGACTGGTTCATGGGCATCGGCCGCGCGCTGACCAATCTGATTGGCAACTGCGTGGCGACCGTGGCCATTGCACGCTGGGAAAAAGACATCGACATCCAGCGCGCGAATAAGGTGCTTTCCGGGCAGCAGGGTTATACCTTCCAGTCGAAAAAACCGGTCGCACCGGCGCATCAGGAATTTTGAATCGTAGGAGCTGCCGAAGGTTGCGATCTTTTGATCCTGCCCTCGCGGCTCCCCAATAACTTTTGAGGCTCATGGAGCGAACAGTGATCACCACATCAACCGTCGTAACTTCAGTGGTAGAAAAACTTCGGGCCGCTTTGGCCCGGGGTCAGTGGCGCTCCGGCGACATGTTGCCGGGGCAGCGTGAACTGGCCGAACAATTGGGTATCAGCCGCCCTAGCCTGCGCGAAGCGGTGATCGTGCTGGAAACCCTGGGCCTGGTGCGTTCGATGCCGGGCAAAGGCGTGGTGGTGCTGGAAGCCAATCTCAGCGACAGCCAACGCCACGACAGCGCGGTGGCCGGCGCGAGCCTGGAAGACGTACTGCAACTGCGCTACACACTTGAGCCGTTCATCGTCGGCTTGGTCGCGCAGTCGATCAGCAGCAAGGAAGTGGGGCAACTGCGCCTGACCCTGATGGACATGCGCGAAGCGCTGGAGGCCAACGACAGCGAAGCCGGCGTGAACGCCTACATCGCGTTCCACGAAGAGTTGTTCACCCTGACGTCCAACCCGATCTTCCAGAGTGTGGTTCAGCAGACCAGCAATGCCCTCAAGCAAAGCGCCGACGTATTGCGCAACTCGCCCGAGCATTTGGCAGAACGCCTTGAGGAAAACGAAGCCGTGGTGCGCGCGATCCGCAGCAAGAATAGCGCCCAGGCCAGCGCCGAAATGCGTCGCCACATTCTTTGCGAAGGCCAACGGATGGGCATCGAATTGAACATCCCGGACGACAACCTCGGCGGTTGAATCCCTTGGAACTGGAGACAGGCCATGAACAGCTTCGCTTCACTGCAGACTCTAACTGCCCTGCCCTTTCCCCCGCCGGTGGAAGATCTCTACTCGCGCATCTTCGACGCCATACTCGAACAGCGCCTCCATGCAGCCAGTCGCTTTACCGAAGAAAGCCTGGCGCGGATGTTCAGCGCGCGACGCAGTGACATTCGTGGCGTACTGACGCGACTGTCCCATCAGCAGATCATTGTTCTGCGCACCCACCATCGCCCCCGAGTCGCCGCGCTTGATACTGACCAGACCCGACAGACGCTGCATGCCCGGCGACTGACCGAGATGACGCTGGTGCGACTGGCCTGTCAGCAGCCTCGCCCGCAAGACTTGAAGCGCCTGCGCGCGTTGATCGATTGCGAGCGCGTATGTACAGAGCGTGGGCCAGCAATCCGGTTGTCGGGGGAGTTTCATTTGCGGTTGGCGGAAATGGCGGGGAATGCGCCGTTAGCGCATTTCCTGGACAGCTTGGTGCCTGTTACTTCGCTGGCAATTGCGCAGTTTGATGCACAAGCGCAGGGCTATTGCGTGTGGCAGGTGCATCAGGAAATTCTGCAGGCTGTGGAGCGCGGGGATTCGGTGATGGCGCAAACATTGCTGAACCGGCATCTGAATCATCTGGAAGAAACGTTGCTGACACAGCGCCAGAATCGCGCTGCCGGCTAGACCCCTTCGCGAGCAGGCTCGCTCCCACATTTTGAAATGCATTTCCTGTGGGAGCGAGCCTGCTCGCGAAGGCGGCATCACACTCGCCGAAAATGTCGGGACTTACTCCACCGCCACCCGCGCAAACCCCTCACGAATCTTATCTTCAGGTAATTCGTCGGCAATAAACACGATCACGCTCTCGCGCGCTTCGTCTTCTGCCCACTCGGTATCCCAATCGAAACCGTAAAGCTTCAGCACCCCCTGAAACACCATGCGCCGTGGCTCGCCCGCTATGTTCAACACACCCTTGTAACGCAACAGTTGCTTGCCATGGTCTTCCAGCAATTCATTCATGAACTCGCTGAGCTTGTCGATATCCAGCGGCTTGCCGGTGCGTAGTACCAGGCTGGAAATACGATCGATGGAAGGCGCCTTGCCCACGGGTCGCAAACTCATGCCGCCACCGAGGTCGGCATTGAGGTTGAAACCGCGAACGTCGAGTAATTCAGCCAGGTCGATCTTGCCGTGGTCGACCACACGGATCGGTGCGCGACGGTTGATACGGGTCAGGCGCTCGCTGAGTGCGGTAAAGGTGGGTTCATCCACCAGATCGCGCTTGCTCACCAGCAAGCGGTCGGCGAAACCGATCTGCGCCTGGGCGATAGTCTGGGTCAGGTGAGTGCCGGCGTGAGCCGCGTCCACCAGAGTGATGATGCCATCGAGGATGTAGCGCTCGCGCAGTTCTTCATCGATGAAGAAGGTTTGCGCCACCGGCGCCGGGTCGGCCAGTCCGGTGCATTCGATCACCAGACGATCAAACGCGATTTCGCCACTGTCCAGGCGTTCAAGCAACAGGTACAGGGCTTTGGTCAAGTCGGTGTGGATGGTGCAGCAGACGCAGCCGTTGGACAGCGTCATCACTTGCACCGGGTCGTCTCCCAACAATTGGGTGTCGATACCGGCGTCGCTGAATTCGTTTTCGATCACGGCGATTTTCAGGCCGTGCTCGGCTTTGAGCAGGTGACGCAACAGCGTGGTCTTGCCAGCGCCGAGGAAGCCGCTGAGGATCGTGACCGGGATGGGAGATAGCAAACCTGATTCTCCTGTTTTCACAAAATCAGAAAAGGAACGCAGAACAAATGTGGGAGCGAGCCTGCTCGCGATAGCGGCGGGTCAGTCAACACGGATGTTGAATGGACTACCGTCATCGCGAGCAGGCTCGCTCCCACAGGGGGGATCACACCAACCCGGTTAACGGGTTAACAGCACTTCGGTCCACCCTTGCCGCCGTAACGAGCTTCCTGACGTTCCCGAAAGAACATCTCGTAACTCATCACCGGTTTGTCCGGGTGTTTGGTTTGCATATGCTCGACGTAATTGTCGTAGTCGGGCATGCCGACCATCAGGCGCGCGGCCTGACCGAGGTATTTGCCGAGGCGACTCAGGTCATTGAACATGCTTGCAATCCTCGATTACGCATCCGGCACGGCGTGGAATGGCGCTTCTTTATCCGTACGTTCCTTGGTGCCCCAGGCGGCGATGCCGATCTTGAGCGCATAGAACAGAATGCTGAAGACCACGAACAGGAACAGCGCCGTCAGCGTGGCGTTGGTGTAGGCGTTGTAGATCACGTGTTGCATCTGCGTGATGTCCTTGGCCGGGGCGAGGATCTGACCGTTGGCCAGTGCATCGCTGTACTTCTT
The DNA here is from genome assembly GCF_056680375.1 of Pseudomonas sp. ASL7. NCBI lineage: Bacteria > Pseudomonadati > Pseudomonadota > Gammaproteobacteria > Pseudomonadales > Pseudomonadaceae > Pseudomonas > Pseudomonas sp. ASL7. Next base: position 3,950,839 of record NZ_CM155279.1, read on the forward strand.
CGCCAGCGACAGGAAACCAACAGCCGGGTTGGCGTCGAACAATTTGATGAAGCCTGCAGTGACGGTGCAGATCAGCAGCCACATGGCAGGCAGCATGGTGACCCAAACGTAGCGCTGGCGTTTCATTTTGATCAGCACGACGGTCGCCAACATCAGCGCGATACCGGCCAGCATCTGGTTGGAGATACCGAACAGCGGCCACAAGGTATTGATCCCGCCCAAGGGGTCGATCACGCCTTGGTATAGCAAGTAACCCCACATCGCCACGCAACCGGCCGTTGCAATCAAGTTGGCAGTCCAGGAGTCGGTGCGTCGCAACGCCGGGACAAAGGAGCCGAGCAAGTCCTGCAGCATGAACCGTCCGGCACGGGTGCCGGCATCCACCGCCGTCAGGATGAACAGCGCTTCGAACAGGATCGCGAAGTGGTACCAGAAGGCCATGGTGTCTTCACCCGGCAGCACGCTGTGCAGGATTTGCGCGATACCGACTGCCAGGGTCGGCGCGCCACCGGCGCGAGCCAGGACGGTGGTTTCACCGATGTCCTTGGCCACCGCTTGCAGGGCTTCCGGCGTAATCGCGAACCCCCAGCTGCTGACTGTTTGCGCGACTTGCATCACGTCACCCCCGACGATCGCCGCCGGGCTGTTCATGGCGAAATACACGCCGGGCTCGATCACCGAAGCGGCAACTATCGCCATGATGGCCACGAAGGATTCCATCAACATGCCGCCGTAACCGATGTAACGGGCATGACCTTCACTGGCCAACAGTTTCGGCGTGGTCCCGGACGCAATCAGCGCGTGGAAACCGGACACCGCACCGCAGGCAATGGTGATAAACAGGAATGGAAACAGACCGCCCTTCCACACCGGCCCGGTGCCATCGATGAACTGGGTCAATGCCGGCATTTTCAGCACCGGCATGGTCACCAGAATACCGATGGCCAATGCCACGATGGTGCCGATCTTGAGGAAGGTCGACAGGTAATCGCGTGGTGCCAGAATCAGCCACACCGGCAGCACGGCCGCCACGAAACCGTAGCCGATCAGCATCCAGGTGATCTGAATCCCGGTGAAACTGAACGCCTTGGCCCAGAACGGATCAGCGGCAATCTGCCCACCCAGCCAGATCGAACCCAGCAGCAACAGCACGCCGACCACGGAGATTTCGCCGATGCGGCCCGGGCGGATGTAGCGCATGTAAATGCCCATGATCATCGCAATCGGGATGGTCGCCATCACCGTGAAAATGCCCCACGGGCTTTCGGCCAGGGCTTTCACGACGATTAGTGCCAGCACCGCGAGGATGATGATCATGATCAGGAAGCAGCCAAACAACGCAATGGTCCCCGGGATGGGGCCCATTTCTTCACGGACCATGTCGCCCAGGGAGCGGCCGTTGCGGCGGGTGGACATGAACAGGACCATGAAGTCCTGGACTGCACCGGCCAGCACCACGCCGGCAATCAGCCACAGCGTACCGGGCAGGTAGCCCATCTGCGCCGCCAATACCGGGCCGACCAGCGGCCCCGCGCCAGCGATGGCGGCGAAGTGGTGTCCGAAGAGCACGTGTTTGTTGGTCGGGACGTAGTCCAGACCGTCATTGTTGAGCACGGCGGGGGTGGCCCGTCGCGGGTCGAGCTGCATCACATTGTTAGCGATAAACAGACTGTAATAGCGATAGGCAACCAGATAGATGGCCACGGCAGCGACCACGATCCACAAGGCGTTGATTGCCTCACCCCGGCGCAATGCCACGACACCCAGGGCGCACGCCCCCACGATTGCCAGCAGCAGCCAGGGCAGATGGCGCAGCAGGCTATTATTGTTTTTCATTTTATGATTCCAGCCAAGGTGGACAAGAAAGACAGCCACCCCGAGTTTAGCGCTCCTGACAGCAAAGACCATACCCCGACATTGGTCTAGAGGCCTGCCAGTGCTGGCAGCTTCGGGCGATGCGGGTCTATAGTCAGCGAACCTTGCCGAGGATTGCGCCATGAGCGACCACCCAGCCGATCGCCGCCGCTTTAAACGTATTGCGTTCGATGCCAAAACCGAGCTGAGTCAGGGGACGCGCACCTGGCCAGTGAAGCTGATCGACTTGTCACTCAAGGGATTGCTGATAGAGCGCCCCGAGCCGTGGCTGGGAAATCGGGAGCAGGACTTTTCCGTCCGCATTCACCTGACCGATGAATCCGATATCACCATGGATGTCCACCTGACCCACGAAGACTACGGCCAGTTGGGGTTCGTTTGCCGCCACATCAGCCTGGAATCCATCGAACGCCTGCGGCGCCTGATCGAGCTCAACCTGGGCGATCCGAAGGAACTTGAACGAGAACTGGGCGCCCTGATCGAAATCTGACGGCCCGACACCATCCCAATGTGGGAGCGAGCTTGCTCGCGATGACGGAGTGTCAGGCGATATTTATGTCGACTGTACGGACGCTATCGCGAGCAAGCTCGCTCCCACAGAGACCAAGTCCAGCCCATAAATTTATTCGAACAATGCGTCGAGGGCCTGTTCCAGGCGCGTTACGGCAATAATCTGCAAGCCTGGCGGCGCCTCTTTCGGCGCATTGCCCTTGGGCACGATGGCGCGCTTGAAGCCGTGCTTGGCGGCTTCTTTCAACCGCTCCTGGCCGCTCGGCACCGGGCGCACCTCACCAGACAAACCGACTTCGCCGAACACCAGCAAGTCATGGGGCAATGGCCGATTGCGCAAACTGGACATGACCGCCGCCATCAGCGCCAGGTCGGATGCCGTTTCCAACACCTTCACCCCACCGACCACATTGAGGAACACGTCCTGATCGTGGGTCGGAATGCCACCGTGACGGTGCAACACCGCCAACAACATCGCCAGTCGATTCTGATCCAGGCCCAGCGTGACTCGGCGCGGGTTGGCCAAGTGACTGTCATCGACCAGTGCCTGGACTTCCACCAGCATCGGCCGGGTCCCTTCCCACGTCGCCATGACCACACTGCCCGGCACTTCTTCCTGAGCACGGGTCAGAAAAATGGCTGACGGGTTGGAGACTTCTTTCAGGCCTTTGTCGGTCATGCCGAACACGCCCAGTTCATTGACGGCGCCGAACCGGTTTTTCACCGCCCGCAGCAGACGCAAGCGACCATCGGACTCACCTTCGAAATACAGCACGGTATCGACCATGTGCTCCAGCACGCGCGGTCCGGCCAACGCACCTTCTTTGGTCACGTGGCCGACGAGGAAAATCGCCGTTCCACTCTGCTTGGCATAACGCACCAGCAATGCCGCACTTTCACGAACCTGGGACACGCCACCCGGTGCCGATTGCAGTTGTTCGGTGAAAATCGTCTGGATCGAGTCGATCACCATCACCTTGGGCTTTTCGACCCGAGCCGTGGCGATAATGGTTTCGATGCAGGTTTCGGTCATCACCCGTAGCTGATCCTGCGGCAATCCGAGACGACGGGCGCGCATGGCCACCTGTTGCTGGGATTCTTCGCCAGTGACATAGAGCGCCGGCATGCTCTTGGCCAGGTTGCACAAGGTTTGCAGAAGAATGGTCGATTTACCGATACCGGGGTCGCCGCCGATCAGCACCACCGAGCCGTCCACCAGTCCGCCACCCAGCACACGATCAAGTTCGCTGGACGCGGTGGAAAAACGTGGGATTTCCTCGACGCTGACTTCGGCCAGGGTCTTGATCTGCGCCTGTTGCCCGGTCCAGCCGGTACGCCCGCTGGGAGGCGCAGCACCGCCGCTCTCGACCATGGTTTCGGTCAGGGTGTTCCAGGCCCCGCACTCGCCGCACTGGCCGGCCCACTTGGGGAAAGTCGAGCCGCACTCGGTGCAGCCATACATGCGCTTGGCCTTGGCCATCTGAACTCCCGGCAAAAACCGCGATGATAACTCAGGTGGACGGGATCAGCGCGACGCGGTGGTGTGGCAGATTTTCTGGCAGCAACTTTACCGAATGAATGAAAGACATTTTAACGGATTGAAACTCGTGAAAACCTGTACAACTTCCCACCCACTTCCAACCCATCTCAATAATTCGACTTCAACCTTGTACAAGCCTTTAATAAATAAAACATGGCTGTACAACTCTACTCCTAACAATCAGATTTTTAATATATACATGCACCTCTCGTCTCTGCGTAAAAGTGATTCATCCCTCTTACACATTGTCGATATTTTTACACCTCTGCCAATTCAAACATTAAATTTTATTCATGTTCCATCTACCCAGCACTGTCAGCGACTTACAGAAACAAAAATAGAAATGCTCATTGAGCAGCCAGCACAAGAGTGATGGGTTTTTTGTAAGCTTTTTACCGGGGACCTGGTCGATAGCGGCAAGCGCCATCAGCTGGTGTTTCGAGCAAGATGCGTTTTGCTGATTTACACTGCGTTCACCAACCTCATCTGTCACAAGGAAATAACCTATGGGCGTGCTCAATGAGTTCAAGGCCTTCGCGGTCAAAGGCAATGTCGTCGACATGGCCGTCGGCATCATCATCGGCGCCGCGTTCGGCAAGATCGTATCGTCGTTCGTCGGCGATGTCGTAATGCCACCCATCGGCCTGCTGATCGGCGGGGTGGACTTCGCTGACCTGGCCATTACGCTCAAGGCCGCCAACGGCAACGTCCCGGCAGTGGTGCTGGCGTACGGCAAATTCATCCAGAGCATGATCGACTTCGTTATTATCGCCTTCGCGATCTTCATGGGCGTCAAAGCCATCAACCGTCTGAAACGCGAAGAAGCCGTCGCCCCCACGTTGCCGCCGGTTCCAACCAAGGAAGAGGAGCTGCTGAGTGAGATCCGCGATCTGTTGAAGGCCCAGAACAACCGGCCATAGCGGAAGAAGAAACGGCGCCTGTAGGAGCGAGCTCGCTCGCGATGATCGCTAACGATAACGCGTGTTTACTGGCTAAACGCGGCGCTCTTGAGTCCATCGCGAGCGAGCTCGCTCCTACAGGCGCCGTTTTATTACCAGTAGTTTTCCACTGCCACTTGCGCGGGGCGACGGCTGAGGCTCAAGTGCATATCGCGCTGTTTGAGCAACTGGCGCGTGTCATCGATCATCTGCGGATTGCCGCAGAGCATGACCCGTGAGTGCTCAGCCGTCAGGGTCACACTGGCTGCCCGCTCCAGCTCGCCACTGTCGATAAGGGCGGTGATTCGGCCACTCATGGCGCCCGGATACTCCTCGCGAGTGACGGTGGCAATGAACTGCAACTTGTGTGCGAACTCCGCCAGATAATCGCGCTGCGCCAGCCCCGCAATCAGCTCCTGATAGGCCAGTTCCCGGGCTTCACGCACGCTGTACACCAGGATGATCCGCTCGAATTTTTCCCAGACCTCGAAGTCCTGCAGAATCGACAGGAACGGCGCCACGCCAGTGCCTGTGGATAACAGCCACAGGTCACGCCCGTCGACAAAGCGATCAAGCGTCAGGTAACCAAAGGCCTGGCGGTCAACCAGCAACGTATCGCCGACTTCCAGACGGCTTAATTCACTGGTGAATTCGCCGCCAGGCACGACGATTGAAAAGAACTCGAGAAACTCGTCATAGGGCGACGACACCATGGAATAGGCGCGCCATACCGTGCTGCCGTCAGCCTTGGTCACACCCAACCGGGCGAATTGCCCGGCACGGAATCGGAAGCCCGGGTCCCTGGTGGTGCGTAGCGTGAACAGGTTCGGGGTCAACGGCCGAACGTCGAGCAAGGTCTGGCGCGTGAATTTTTCTGCGCTGGCGGTCATGGGGTGCTCCGTTGAACTGGCAGCCCTAGTCTCCCCCAAAGCATACGAATTAAACACCGACGATTTGTAGTGACTTTGATAGTAACTCTCAAATACCACTTTCACTAACTGGGTTAACACATAGATTAATAGCGATCACATTAATGCCATCATTCAAAAGTTCTGAAAAAATTAAATCCGCATTAGAACTGAATATTTATTTTTATAAGCTAATAACATCGAAAAATTTAGACACGTTTATCGGAATCATCCTACACTCGCAACGTGCCGGGTCTCGGATCCAAAAACATCCCCGCGTAAATTTACAGATGGAGTTCCTAATGGAGAGGTGGAAGGAATCGCAGCTCAATCAGCTTTCATGTACGACAGATATCAATACTGCCTATCGAATCTCACTCGATTTCGCGAAAAACCTCGGGTTCAAATTTTTCGCCTTTTCAACCACCTGTGCAGCAAAGGCCGGCCCGACGAACACCGTGCGATTCAATAACTACCCGACGGATTACAACACCGAGTATGAACAGAAACAGCACCGCGATATTGATCCGGTAGTGGCTCACTGCAATCAGAGTATGTTGCCGATTGTGTGGAGTGAAGAATTGTTCTCCAAGGTTTCATGGTTATGGGACGCGCTTGAGTACCGAGGCTTGCAGCACGGCTGGTCGCATTCCGTTCATGACGAAGAAAGCGGCTTTTGCAGCATCTTGAGCCTGGCCCGCAGCCATTGCCCGGTTACAGCGCTGGATCTGTATGAAAACCTTGGTTTTTCAATGTTCATGGGCCGGCACCTCCATCGGCTGATGGCGCGGACGTTTCCCAGGCAAACCGTAAAACCGCCTCCACCGCATTTATCACAACGTGAAATCGACGTATTGAAACTGGCAGCGGATGGCAAGACGGCTGGCGAGAGTGCCGTCATCCTCAACGTCACCCCTCGCACCGTTAATTTTCATGTGCAGAAGGCGATTGAAAAATTCAGCGTCAATAACAAGCTTTCGGCCGTCATTGCCGCCGCCAAAGCCGGCTATCTCCCCGAGTGATCAAAAAACCCGCGAGTAATCCAAAAGAAAAAAACGTACCATTTGCAGTCCCTCCTGAGTGAGGTCGTGCCAACCCGCACGATGCAGTCCACTCGGCCGGTTCTGCCCGCGACAACGCCTCTTGGCGGCGGGACACCCCGTTGATTACCAAGAGCCCCCGCCCCCATGCCTTTGCTCGAAACACCCTTCGCCCGCCTCGACCTGATCCGCCAGCCCGAACAGCAGAACGAACCGCTGCAAGCGTTTGATGCCGCAGACGAGTACCTGCTCAATTATCTGGCCGAGCAGCAGCCGTCCATCGAGACTCGGGTGCTGGTGCTCAACGACAGCTTTGGCGCATTGGCCGCCAGCCTGGCCGGCAAGGTTCAGGTGATCAGCAGTGGCGATTCGTTCCTGGCCTTCCAGGGGCTGGAAAAGAATCTGATTCGAAACGGCCAGGCGTTTGATGCCGTGCCGAGCGTACCCGCCAGCGAAGCGTTCGCTGGTCCGTTTGACCGGGTACTGATCCGGGTACCGAAAACCCTGGCCCTGCTGGAAGAGCAACTGATCCGCCTGCAAGGTTGTCTGGCGCCGGGTGCCCAAGTCATCGCCGCCGCCATGATCAAACATTTACCCCGTGCGGCGGGCGACCTGCTGGAGCGATATATCGGCCCGGTGCATGCTTCGCTGGCGGTAAAAAAGGCGCGGCTGCTGATTGCTGACGCTGAATCCAAAACACCTGCGGTATCGCCTTATCCTTCGCGCTATCAACTCGACGCACCTGCAATTGAACTGCTTAACCACGCCAATGTGTTCTGTCGCGAAGGCCTGGATATCGGTACACGCGCGTTTCTGCCGCACTTGCCAAAGAATCTTGGCGCTGCACGGGTCGCGGACCTCGGTTGCGGTAACGGTGTTCTGGCCATCGCCAGCGCATTGCAGAACCCCGAGGCTCACTACACGCTGGTGGACGAGTCGTTCATGGCCGTGCAATCGGCGGCCGAAAACTGGCGCGCTGCGCAGGGTGAACGGGAGGTGATCGTGCGTGCCGGTGATGGCCTGGCTGGCCAGGAACCTCAGTCGCTGGATGTGGTGTTGTGCAACCCACCGTTTCACCAGCAACAAGTTGTCGGCGACTTTCTCGCCTGGCGTATGTTCCAACAGGCGCGCGAGGCGCTGGTGGTCGGCGGTGCCCTGTACATTGTCGGCAACCGTCACCTGGGTTATCACAGCAAGCTTGCGCGGTTGTTCCGCGGCGTCGAACAAGTGGCGGCTACACCCAAGTTCGTGATCCTTAAAGCACGCAAATAACCGGCAAAAAAAACCCTCCGTCGGGAGGGTTCTAAATCCGTGCCGCAAGGCAGCGGGATGGGAATGTCAGTGCGTGGTCAGGCCGGCGGCATTCATGAACATGCGCATCAGGCTCGCGACGATGAACAGCGCTACAACGCTGCCGGTCCAGATCATCACCAGCCAGCCCAGTCGCTGCCAAAGCGGCTTTTTCTCTGCGGCTTCGATTTCCTGCAAGGAATGTTTACCCGCCATCATCGCTATCTCCTCTGCAACGGCACAGGTATCAGCCCTGCGCTATTGTCGTGTGCTCTAGTGGTAACCATCTTCGTGGGTCACCTTGCCGCGGAACACGTAGTAGCTCCAGAAGGTGTAACCCAGGATGAACGGGATGATGAACAACGTGCCCACCAACATGAAGCCTTGGCTTTGCGGTGGTGCGGCGGCGTCCCAGATCGAGATCGATGGCGGCACGATGTTCGGCCACAGGCTGATGCCCAGACCGCTGTAGCCGAGGAAAATCAGCACCAGGGTCAACAGGAATGGCGTGTAGTGCGCATTGCGAGCCACGGCACGGATCAGTCCGTACATGGTCACCAACACCAGGATAGGTACCGGCAGGAACCAGAACAGGTTCGGCAGGGTGAACCAGCGCGCCGCAATCTCGGCATGGGCCAACGGGGTCCAGATGCTGACGATACCGATCACCGCCAACACCACGAACGCCAATGGCCGCGCCAGGTCGTGCATCTGCTCTTGCAACTTGCCTTCGGTTTTCATGATCAGCCAGGTACAACCGAGTAGCGCATAAGCCACCACCAGCGCCACGCCACAGAACAGGGTGAACGGCGTCAGCCAATCCAGCGAGCCACCGGCAAACTGACGATTGACCACCGGCAACCCATCGATAAATGCACCCAGTGCCACGCCCTGGAAAAACGTTGCGGCGACTGAACCACCAATGAATGCCTTGTCCCAGAGGTGACGCTTGTCGTCCCTGGCCTTGAAGCGGAATTCGAAAGCGACGCCGCGGAAAATCAGCCCGATCAGCATAAAAATCAGCGGCAGGTACAACGCCGAGAGCACCACCGAATAGGCCAGCGGGAAGGCGCCGAACAACGCCGCGCCGCCCAGTACCAGCCAGGTTTCGTTGCCGTCCCAGACCGGGGCAACCGTATTCATCATCACGTCGCGGTCGGTCTTGCCCTTGATGAACGGGAAAAGAATCCCGATCCCCAGGTCGAAACCGTCCATCACCACATACATCATGATGCCGAAAATGATGATCACGGCCCAGATCAGCGGAAGATCAATACCCATGATTCAAATCTCCTTGGTCAGGCTGGGGCTGTGATCGTGATCACCATCATCGTCAGCAGCAGACAGCGGACGCGCCGGCGTGCGTTTCTGGCCGGGACCACCCATGTTGGTTTCCTTGCCTTCGTCGATCTTCGGCCCTTTGCGCACCAGACGCATCATGTAGCCAAGACCTGCACCGAACAGCGTGAAATACACCACGACGAACATGATCAGGGTAATGCTCATCTGCATGAAGCTATGGTTGGAGGACGCATCCGCCGTGCGCATCAACCCGTAGACCACCCACGGCTGACGGCCGATCTCCGTGGTGAACCAACCCGCGAGAATCGCGATCAGACCGGACGGCCCCATCCACAACGCCAGGTACAGGAACGGCCGCGAGGTATACAGCTTGTCGCGTTTGCGCAGCCACAGGCTCCACAAACCGGTGAAAATCATCAGGAAGCCCAAGCCGACCATGACGCGGAATGACCAGAACACGATGGTCGAATTTGGCCGGTCTTGCGCTGGAAACTCCTTGAGCGCCGGTACCTGTTTATTCAGGGAGTGCGTCAGGATCAGGCTACCCAGGTACGGAATCTCGACCGCAAATTTGGTCTTCTCGGCTTTCATGTCCGGCCAGCCAAAGAGAATCAGCGGAGTCGGCTCGTCACCGACGTTTTCCCAGTGACCTTCGATCGCGGCTATTTTCACCGGCTGATGTTCAAGGGTATTGAGGCCGTGGGCGTCACCGATGTAGGCCTGAATTGGCGCCACGATCAGGGCCATCCACATGGCCATCGAGAGCATGGTGCGGATCGCCGGGTTGTCCTTGCCGCGCAGTAAATGCCAGGCTGCCGAGGAACCGACGAAGAACGCAGTGGCGAGGAACGCCGCTGTTGCCATGTGCATCAAGCGGTAGGGGAACGACGGATTGAAGATCACCGCCAGCCAATCCACCGGAATGACCTGGCCATTGACGATTTCATAGCCCTGCGGGGTCTGCATCCAGCTGTTGGAAGCGAGAATCCAGAACGTCGAAATCAGTGTGCCGATGGCGACCATCACCGTGGCGAAGAAGTGGAGCTTGCGTCCGACCTTGTTCCAGCCGAACAGCATGACACCGAGGAACCCGGCCTCAAGGAAGAAGGCCGTTAGGACTTCGTACGTCAGCAACGGCCCGGTCACGGAGCCGGCGAAGTCCGAAAAGCGGCTCCAGTTGGTGCCGAACTGATAGGCCATGACCAGCCCGGAGACCACGCCCATCCCGAAGTTCACGGCAAAGATCTTCGACCAGAAGTGGTACAGATCGCGGTACGTGTCGTTATGGGTTTTCAGCCACAGGCCTTCGAGCACCGCCAGGTAACTCGCCAGGCCAATGGTGATGGCAGGAAATAGAATGTGAAACGAAATGGTAAACGCGAACTGAATCCGGGCAAGCTCAAGTGCCTCCAAACCGAACATAAGTCTTCCTCTGTCAGGTAATACCGGCTGAAGGCTTGCGGCCTACACCCACTGCCCCCCCCCACGGATATGGAGTGTGGCGAATTTACATTCGTTCTCTTTTTACACACATCACAACGTAGGGAGCCTGGCCATCTGGCCGCCGGATCAATTCCACGAACGGTCTTGATCTGGGTCAAGCAACGTTAAAAGAGTAGTCCCATTTTTGACGATGGACGGTGTGGTCTTTTGCCGCGTGACAGGTTGCCTCACAGCCACGTGTAGCAGCTGGCGAAGCCTGCGTTCGGCTGCGCAGCAGTCGTAAATTCGACCTACTCGGTTGACCTGATACACCTCTTCGCCTGATTTCACGACTGCTTCGCAGCCGAACGCAGGCTTCGCCAGCTGCTACAGGGGGCACGAGCAGATAGGTGTCTTGCTAACTAAATTGCCGTGTCTTGCAACTTCTGGTTACAGCTTGGTGATAATCTCGACCCTCCCCTCGTTCAAGACCTGCCTTCAGATGCCCAGCCAAGCGCCCTTGCTGTTACGTCATCACCGCCCTTTTATTGCGTTCTGGCTGGCTCGGGTGTTTACCGCCAGCGGATTTCAGATGCTGACAGTGGCCATTGGCTGGAACCTCTACCAACTGACCGGCAACGTGCTCGATCTGGGTTTGGTGGGTCTAGTGGAATTCGTCCCGCGGGTACTGTTCATGCTGCACACCGGGCATGTCGCAGACCGCTATGACCGGCGCAAGGTCGCGGCGATCTGCCAATCCGTTCAAGCGTTGATCGCGCTGTCGCTGGCCATCGGTAGTGCGACCGACCACGTCACCCGCGAGATGATCTTCATCCTGGCGTTCCTGCTCGGTGCTGCGCGCTCCTTCGAGATGCCGACGACGCAAGCCTTGCTCCCGAGCATCGTGCCCAGCGCGTTGTTTCCCCGCGCCGTCGCTGCAGCGCAATCGGCGCAACAATCGGCAACGATCGTCGCCCCGGCCCTCGGCGGGTTGCTCTACGCCTTCGGCAGTGTCTGGGTCTATGGCCCAACTGTGATCCTCTACCTCATCGCTTGCTCACTGATGCTCAACCTACCGGCCCGGCAAACACCGTTGAACAAGGGCAAGGCCACTCTGGATTCCTTACTGGCGGGCATTCGTTTCATCCGCAGCCGCCCGGACATTCTCGGGGCGATCTCCCTGGACCTGTTTGCCGTATTGCTCGGCGGCGCAACTGCGTTGCTGCCGGTGTTCGCCAAAGACATTCTGCTGACCGGTCCGTGGGGCCTGGGCCTGCTGCGTTCGGCGCCGGCGGTGGGGGCGTTGCTGATGTCGCTGTTCCTGGCGCGATTTACCGTGGAACGCAACGTCGGACGGGTGATGTTCACGGCGGTAGGCATTTTCGGTGTCGCGACCATCGCCTTCGGCCTGTCGACCTCCTTCTGGTTTTCCCTCGCGGTGCTGGTGGTGTTGGGTGCGGCAGACATGATCAGCATGGTGATCCGGGCATCCTTCGTACAATTGGAAACCCCGGACGAAATGCGCGGCCGGGTCAGCGCCGTGAACGGCCTGTTCATTGGCGCTTCGAACCAGTTGGGCGAGTTCGAATCCGGCCTCACCGCCCATTGGTTCGGCACCGTACCGGCGGTGGTCATGGGCGGCATCGGCACATTGGTGGTCACGGGTACGTGGATCAAACTGTTCCCGACCCTGGCCAACCGCGACCGCATGCATGTGCCGGTGGAAGAGATAAAGGCCTAACCTCCTCTACACCAACAACTCCCCCGCCACCGCTGCCCGCACGGCTTTGCCGCAGAGTTGTTCCACCAACGCTAACGCAAATGGCAGTGCCGCGCCCGAGCCTTGGGCGGTGATGCAATTTCCATCGACCACCACCGGTTGATCGACGAAATTGCAACCTAACAGTTGGTGACTGGCCGATGGCAGGCAGGTCATGCGCCGCTGACGCAAAACGCCGAAGGCTTGTAGCGCAAATGCAGGGGCCTCGGCGATGCCGGCGAACAGACGCCCGGCCGCTGCTTGATCCTTGATCAATTGCTGCAAGGGTTGATGGGCGGCCAGGTGTTGCGACCCGACCACTCCGCCGGGCAGGACAATCAGGTCGAACGGCTGGGCCAGCAGATCCACCAGCATCGCATCGGCCGTCAATCGGGTGCCCCGGGCACAGGTGAGCATGCGCCGCCCCTCAATGCTGGCCACCACCACTTCCACCTTGGCGCGACGCAATACATCGATCAACGTCACTGTTTGCAGGTCATCGATGCCCTCGGCGAGGGTAATCAAAGCTCTAAAGGTCATGGGCACAGTCCACAGGATGATCTTTAAAGCGTAGACATCTTTCCTGTCCCTTGTTCGAGCCTGCCGTTACTTGATGTAAAGCTGTGTCGACAGTGTGTTGCCTGGCGCGTTGATGGACGTGTCGCTGAAGGTGAACGTGCCCCCCTGCTTGCCTGCCAGATCGAAGACATACACATAACCAACGGTGTTTCTCCCTGCGACGCAGGCGGTCAGGTTGCCGTTATCAAACGCACAGACCGGGGTGCGAGTGCCGTTCAGCTCATAACCGTCCAGCCCCACATGCGCCCCCTTACCGTAGCCGACTTCCAACACGTAAATCTTGATGTTCGGCCCAGTGTGATTGCAGCGGGTCTGCTCTTGCCCCGGTGCAATGTTTTCAATGCCACAGCCTGGCGACTCGACTTTGAGCACGTTCACATGGCTCAACGGTGGTGCTGATGCCGCCAATGCGGTCTGCGCCCCCAGAAACAGGGCAGTCAATACGCCGAATGCCGCAATCCCACGCTTTTTCATGCAATACATAAGTACCCCCAAAGCCAGCGCGCAGTATGGCTCACTTGGCTTAAGCGCAAAACATCGACGACGATCGCAGCCATAAGCAGCCACAGCCCCGCGCTGCTGGTATGATGCGCGGCTTTTTCCGACCCACAGAAAATTACCAGGCGCCTGGTACGGTCTGTGCTTTGCTGTTGAGGTCGATACATTCACGGCGCCGGGCGCGCCACGGGGAGCAGACATGCTGGAAAGGCTGTTTCAACTCAAGGCACACAACACCAACGTGCGGACCGAGATTCTAGCGGGCGTTACGACGTTTTTGGCCATGGCCTATATTCTGTTCGTCAACCCGAGCATCCTCGGCGAGACCGGTATGGACAAGGGCGCGGTGTTTGTCGCGACCTGTCTGGCGGCCGCAATCGGCTCCACAGTGATGGGCCTGATCGCCAACTACCCGATCGCCCTCGCGCCGGGCATGGGCTTGAATGCCTTCTTCACCTATACCGTGGTCCTGCACATGGGCCACACCTGGCAAGTGGCGCTCGGCGCGGTATTCATTTCGGCGGTGCTGTTCTTCCTGCTGTCGATCTTCCGTATCCGGGAATGGATCATCAACAGCATCCCGCTCCCGCTACGCTCTGCGATTGCGGCCGGTATCGGCCTGTTCCTGGCGCTGATTGCCCTGCATAACGCGGGCATCGTGGTCAGCAACCCGGCGACCATGGTCGGCCTCGGTGACCTGAAGCAACCAGCACCAATCCTCGCGACCCTCGGTTTTGCCCTGATCGTTGCCCTCGAAGCCCTGAAAGTGCGCGGCGCGGTACTGATCGGGATTCTGGCGGTGACCATTGTTTCCATCTTGATGGGCTTCACCCCGTTCGGCGGCGTGATGTCGATGCCGCCATCGCTGGCCCCGACGTTCCTGCAACTGGACATCAAGGGTGCACTGGACATCGGTCTGGTCAGCGTGATTTTCGCCTTCCTGTTCGTTGACCTGTTCGACAACTCGGGCACGTTGATCGGCGTCGCCAAGCGCGCCGGCCTGATGGGCAAGGACGGCCATATGCCGAAAATGGGCCGCGCCCTGATCGCCGACAGTACCGCGGCTATGGCCGGTTCACTGCTGGGCACCTCGACCACCACCAGTTACATCGAATCCGCAGCCGGCGTGAGTGCGGGTGGCCGCACTGGCCTGACCGCTGTGGTGGTCGCGATTCTGTTCCTGCTGGCGCTGTTCTTCTCGCCGCTGGCCGCCAGTATTCCGCCATTCGCCACGGCACCAGCACTGCTGTTCGTCGCGGTACTGATGACATCCGGCCTGGCCGAAATAGACTGGGACGACATCACCGTTGCCGCACCGGTCGTGGTCACCGCCCTGGCCATGCCGTTCACTTATTCCATTGCCAACGGCATCGCCTTCGGCTTTATCGCCTGGACAGGGATCAAATTGCTGTCCGGCCGGGCCCGTGAACTGAACCCGGCGCTGGTGATTCTGTCGATTCTGTTCGTGATCAAGTTGGGTTGGTTCAACGCATGACTTTTGATTCCCAGGCCTACGCTGTTCAGCTCGAAGAAAAGGTCACGCGCCTGCGTGACCTGTTGGCTCCGTTCGATGCGCCCGAGCCGGCGGTTTTCGATTCGCCGCTGCGAAACTTCCGCCTGCGTGCCGAATTCCGCCTGTGGCGCGAAGCCGGCGAGCGGCACTACGCGATGTTTTCCCAGGAAGACAAACGCACGCCGATCCTGATCGAAGCGTTTCCGATCGCCAGCCTGCGCATCAATGAATTGATGCCCCAACTCAAGGCGGCATGGAAAGCAAGCGCGGCGCTGAGCCACAAATTGTTTCAGGTGGAGTTCCTGACCACCCTGGCCGGCGATGCAATGATCACGCTGTGCTATCACCGCCCGCTGGACGAGCACTGGCACGCGGCGGCCTCGAAACTGGCGGCCGACCTGAACGTCAGCGTCATCGGCCGATCCAAAGGTAAACGCGAAGTCATCGGTCACGATTATGTGGTCGAAAAGCTGGAAGTCGGCGGTCGCACGTTCAGCTACCGTCAGCCCGAAGGCGCGTTCACCCAGCCCAACGGCACCGTCAACCAGAAGATGCTCAACTGGGCGTACGACGCGCTCGGTGATCGCTCCGACGATTTGCTGGAGCTGTATTGCGGAAACGGTAACTTCACCCTGCCGCTGGCCACCCGTGTGCGCAAAGTGCTGGCCACCGAAATCAGCAAGACCTCGGTCAACGCGGCGCTGAGCAACCTCAGCGAAAACGCTGTGGATAACGTCACCCTGGTGCGCTTGTCCGCCGAAGAACTGACCGAAGCGCTGAACGAAGTGCGGCCGTTCCGTCGCCTGCACGGCATCGACCTGAAGAGCTACGAATTCGGGAGCGTCTTTGTCGATCCGCCTCGCGCCGGCATGGACCCGGACACCTGCGAACTGACACGTCGCTTCGACAACATCCTGTACATTTCCTGCAACCCGGAAACCCTGGCTGCCAACATCGCCCAACTGCACGACACCCACCGCATTACCCAGTGCGCGATGTTCGACCAGTTCCCGTGGACCCATCACATGGAGTCCGGGGTGTTGCTGACCCGGCGGTGATTGCAGCCGACCGATACAAAACAGCCGTCATCACGACGGCTTTTTTGTGGGTGCTCAATCGGTGACATCCCCCTTGCGCGGACGCCCGCCCTTGCGTCCGTTCGCCCGTGCAGCCTCGGCTTTGGCGGCGCTGCTTTGGCGACCATTGCGCGAGGCAATGACCGAGGCGGCCATGTCCATCAGCGGCTTGCTAGCCGAAATCATCCCGGCGATGGAAACGTGCAGATCCTTGCCCTCATGGCAGAGGGCAGTCCCGGAAAAGCCAACTTTCAGTTCTGCGAAATCCTCGACCTCGAAATCATCGAATTCCGAATAGTGCTGCACGGGCAGCAGTACGCCACTGCCATCAATGAAACTGACCGCCAGACACGGTTCCACATAAGTCACCGAAGTCACCTGCAAACCGCTTTTCTGGCGCACTTGCCCGCGCTGGATAGCTTCATCCAACACCGTATCGGTCACGGGCCGATCGGCCAGCATTCCTGCCTGAATCGTTTTCATAGTTGGATCTCCACGCCCTCCGGAACGCCGATCAGCTCCAGCAGGGTCTTGTTCGTCTCGGGTTCATAGCAAGCCGAGCCAATCATCCAGGTCGTACTCGCAATCCTTTTTACCACCACGACTTCGCTGGTCTGCCAGTCCCATATCTGATGATCGAGGCAGACCGTGTTCAGCTTGTCCCACCAGATGACTCGGGCACGCCGCAAGTGGACGGGTTGTCTGAGTGCATGACGCAATCCTTCCAGCACAGCCACAGGTGGCCGGTTTGAATGAGGAACCACGTCCCAAAGCTCGACACTGTTGTGCCAAAAGCTGAATTTAAAGCGCGCACTCCAGTTTCCAGCATCCACATGTGCGTGTGGCGGGCAGTGCTCATCGCGCAACATGATCACCACCGAAAGCCCTTTGTAGCGGAACAATTTCATCCTAACCCATCCGTTAGGTTTGTGAGCCCTATGACTCGTCTTTCCCTGAAGAACCCGATGACTGGTCCTGACCTGCATTCAGTCATCCGAACTTGAGACTAGCGCTGCAAATCGTCCCAAGTGCGGCGATCAAGAGACAAAAATGGTAAGCAATCCTTTCGACAATTTGATAAACACTGCTTCAAGACCTTCATTTGATCCCCGGTGTAATCAATCATGCAGCGAGTATTCGACGATCTTCAGCTCGGCAGCATCGAACTGTTTTGCCTGGCCGCCGAGGCCGGCAGCTTTACCGCTGCCGCACTGGTTGCCGGTGTGACGCCGGCAGCTGTGAGCCGTTCGGTGTCGCGCATGGAAGAACGCCTGGCTGTACGGCTGTTCGCCCGCACCACCCGCAGCGTCAAACTGACCGACAGTGGACGGCGTTATTACGAGGAATGTCGTCAAGCGCTGGCGCAACTGGTCGAAGCCCAACGTGAGGTCATGGGCCAGCAGCAGCAACCGTCCGGCACGCTGCGCATCAGTATTCCCACCACCTATGCCCACCACCGCATTCTGCCGTTGTTGCCTGAATTTCGTGCACGGTTCCCGTCGGTGAAGGTTGAGTCGCACATCAGTAATCGCAACATCGATTTCGTGGGCGAAGGCTATGACATGGCCATCCGCGTGCGAGCCATCCCGGATTCAGGCCTGATCGCACGACCGCTTGAAGACGCAGCGCTGGTGATGATAGCCAGCCCCGATTACCTGAAGCGCGCGGGCACTCCCCAGACACTGGACGACCTCAAGCAGCACGAATGCATCCAGTACGAATTGCCCAGCAGCGGTCGGCGAATCGCCTGGCTGTTCAACGACAATGGCGAGCAGCGGGAAATTCTCGCCGACGGCAATCTGAGTTGTTCCGACGATGTGCTGGGCGGCGTGACCCTGGCGAAACACGGGGCGGGGCTGTTTCAAACCTATCGCTTCATTGTCGAAAACGAACTGGCCGATGGCTCGCTGGTGGAAGTGCTCAAGCCTTATGGCGGACGTTCACGGCCGTTCACCCTACTCTATCCGCAAAGTCGCCACGTGCCGTTGCGGTTAAGGGCATTTATTGATTTTCTGGTGGAGCACCTGCCCCGCTGAACACTGAAGCTGTCCGATCACCGCACACAAAAACCCGGCGAGACACCTCTTTAATTGACCAAATTAACCATCTAGTACAATTTATCTCCACAGGCTGAGACCCTCGGCCAATGCCAAAAATAACAAGTGGAGAGACCCCGATGAACCCTATCGTTCTGGTGCTCAACGGCCCGAACCTGAACCTGCTCGGCACCCGTGAACCGGCCACTTACGGCCATGAAACCCTGGCGGATATCTCAGCCTTGTGCGCACGTGCCGCCGAAGAGTTCGGCTTGGCGGTTGAGTTTCGCCAGACCAACCATGAAGGCGAATTGCTCGACTGGATTCACGCGGCCCGGGGCCGTTGCGCCGGGATTATCATCAACCCCGCCGCCTGGACCCACACCTCGGTCGCGATCCGCGATGCCCTCGTCGCCAGCGAGCTGCCGGTGATCGAAGTTCACCTGTCCAACGTCCACGCCCGTGAGCCCTTTCGCCATCACTCCTTCGTATCAGCCATCGCCACCGCGGTCATGGCCGGTTTCGGCAGCCATGGCTATCGCCTCGCGCTGGAGCACTTCAGCCAACGTCTGAAAGGGTGAGCGCTGTGACACAGAACAACGTGGTACTGGCCGGCCTGATCGGCGCCGGCATCCAGGCTTCCCGTACCCCGGCGCTGCACGAGCATGAAGGCGATGCCCAGGGGTTGCGTTACCTCTATCGCCTGATTGACCTCGATCAGTTGCAACTCGACAGCGACGCGTTGCCTGACCTGTTGATGGCGGCCGAACGCATGAACTTCACCGGACTGAACATCACCTTCCCGTGCAAGCAGACGATCATCCCGCTGCTCGACGAATTGTCGCCGCAAGCCCGAGGCATTGGCGCGGTGAACACTGTCGTGCTGAAGGATGGCAAACGCATCGGCCACAACACCGATTGCCTGGGGTTTGCCGAAGGCTTTCGGCGTGGCTTGCAGGGCGTTGCCGTTAAGCGTGTCGTCCAAATGGGCGCCGGTGGCGCAGGCGCGGCAGTGGCCCACGCGCTATTAAGCGAAGGCGTACAACAGCTGAGCATTTTCGACGTGGAAATCAGCCGCGCCCAACACCTGGCGGACAACCTCAATCAACATTTCGGCGCCGGTCGAGCGGTGGCCGGACATGATTTGCAGAGTGCGATGGCACAGGCCGATGGTCTGGTGAACACCACGCCCATGGGCATGAAAAAGCTGCCGGGCATGCCGGTGCCGATGGAGCTGCTTCGGGCTGAGTTATGGGTGGCGGAAATTGTTTATTTCCCGCTGGAAACCGAGCTGCTGCGCAACGCCCGGGCGTTGGGTTGCCGGACGCTGGATGGCGGCACTATGGCGGTGTTTCAGGCCGTGAAGGCGTTCGAATTGTTCAGCAGCGTGGTGCCCGATGCCCAGCGGATGCTGGCGCATTTTCAGAGCATGAATGTCTGAATGATGGGTGTGAGGGGGCAACCCCCTCCTCCCGCATCAGGCCTGCAAATACCGTAATACCGATTCGCAGACCATCTCTCGATGACGCTGCTTGACGCTTTCTTCCGACAAGTCGATCTGAAAAATCTCACCAAGGGTATGGCGGTTCGACACGCGATAGAAGCAAAACGAAGTGATCAGCAAGTGCACGTCCAGCGGGTTGAGGCCACTACGGAACAGTCCTTCTTCGGCACCACGCTGCAAAATCACGCCCAGTGAATCGAGCACCGTGGTGTTCATCGCCTTGATCGCTTCGGAGCGTTTCACATACTCGGCGTTGTGAATGTTCTCGATGCTGACGATGCGCACGAAATCCACATTGCGATCATGGTGATCAAAAGTGAATTCCACCAACCGTCGAATGGCTTCCAGCGGAGCCAATTCCGCCAGGTGCAGCCGGTTTTCCGTGCTGCGGATATCCCCGTAGAGTTTCTCCAGCACCTCGACGTAGAGCTGTTCCTTACTGCCGAAGTAGTAATAGATCATGCGCTTGGAGGTGTGGATGCGCTCGGCGATTGCATCGACGCGAGCGCCGGAAAGCCCCTGTTGAACGAATTCGACAATGGCTTCTTGAAGGATGTTCTCGCGGGTTTTTTCCGGGTTGTTCTTGCGACTCTTGCGCGGCTCGACGACAAGTTCGTCGGGGGCTACAGAGCGTTCTGAAGTGATTGTCATTGCGGGCTCACGGCCATTACTGCACAGGCTGGCGATTATGGGCCGCGCCGCACACTGAAGGAAGTCGTGCGGCAACGGTTTAACCCCGCGATTACGAATTTCCTACAACTTCGCCTGACGCGCGGCCCCACTACGGGATTTGGCCATGGCGGCGAGTCGCACCGCCACGTTGGCCGCTCCGTATCCGGCATAACCATTTTTGCGCTGGATAATTTCAAAGAAGAACCGCCCTTCAAACGGCTCGGTGTACACGTGGAACAGCTCGCCGCCCTGAGCATCGCGGTCATAAAGCACGTTGAAATAAGCCAGTTCGCTCAGGAACTCGTCGTCGAAGTCGAAGCGCGCCGCCAGGTCATCGTAGTAATTGAGCGGGATATCCAGCAGCGGCACACCCGCCTCCTTGGCCCGGCTGACTTCGGCAAAGATGTCGTCGCAATCGAAGGCAATGTGGTGCACGCCGGAACCGCGATAACTCGACAGCGCGTGAGAGATGGCGGTGTTGCGGTTCTCGGAAATGTTCAGTGGCAAGCGGATTGAACTGTCGCGACTGCGCAGCGCCCGACTTTTCACCAGGCCATAGGGATCGGGCAGTACCACTTCGTCGTCGGCCTCGAAATCCAGCAGGCTCTTATAAAACAGCACCCAACTGTCGAGGCTGTCGGCCGGCAACGCCATGGCCATGTGGTCAATACGTTTAAGCCCGCCACTGGCCGTTGCCGATAAATGCAAATTGAAATCGGTGCCGTAGACGTCGGCGTTCTGGTCCACCAGGTAAATCAGGCTGCCGTCGGGTGCGCGCACGGCCGCCAGCTCCAGTTCATTGGGGCCAACCAGTCCGCGATACGGCTGGCCTTTGTAGGCCACCGCCCGCGCCAGTGCACTGGTGCTGTCCTGGACCCGCACAGCGGTGGCGCACAGGGATGGGCCGTGAGCCTCGAAAAAACTGTGCGCGAAAGAATAAGGTTCAGCGTTGAGAATCAGGTTGATATCGCCCTGACGCATCAGGTTGACGCTCTTGGACCGGTGCTGGCCGGCCTTGACGAAACCCAGCCGTTCCAGCCAATGGGTGAGCTTGGCACCCAGGCTTTCGTCCACGGCGAACTCAAGAAACTCAATGCCGTTGTACTCGCTGGCCTTGGGCGTCTCGAACAAAATATCGGGATTGACCGTGGGTTTGGCTTCCTGCGCCAGACGCTCGCGGGTTTTCTCTTCCAGGT
This sequence comes from Pseudomonas sp. ASL7, assembly GCF_056680375.1. Lineage (NCBI taxonomy): Bacteria > Pseudomonadati > Pseudomonadota > Gammaproteobacteria > Pseudomonadales > Pseudomonadaceae > Pseudomonas > Pseudomonas sp. ASL7. The sequence continues at coordinate 3,972,497 of NZ_CM155279.1, forward strand.
ACAGCAACGAACGCAAACCGTCGGCGGCATTGGCTCGTGGCGGCGCGGCGCGAAAGCCGTCGTTAAAGATTTCCAGCGACAACGGCCCGGTGTAACCGCTCTTGATGATCGGTGCGAGGAACCCCGGCAGATCGAATTCTCCCTGGCCCGGGAAACAGCGGAAATGCCGACTCCACTCCAGCACATCCATGGCCAGGATCGGTGCGTCGGCCATTTGCACGAAGAAGATCTTGTCGCCGGGAATCTCGGCGATAGCGCTGGGGTCGCCCTTGAGCGACAGCGTGTGAAAACTGTCCAGCAATACGCCGAGGCTTGGATGGTCAGCCTGTCGAACGATGTTCCACACCTGCTGGTAAGTGTTCACATGCCGCCCCCAGGCCAGCGCTTCATAGCCGATTCGCAGGCCACGAGCCCCGGCCCGTTCGGCCAGCAGACGCAAATCATTGACGAGGATCTGTTCATCACCGACCGAATCGGCAGAGGCGTTACTGCACACCAGCACCAGGTCGGTGCCCAGTTCCTGCATCAGGTCGAACTTGCGCTCGGCCCGCTCCAGATTGCGCGGCAGACGATCACGGCGGCAACCTTCAAAGTCGCGGAACGGTTGAAACAGCGTGATGGCGATCCCTAGATCGGCACACATCTGTTTAATTTCCCGGGGGCTGCCGTCGTAGTAGAGAAGGTCGTTTTCGAAAATCTCCACGCCATCAAAACCGGCAGCGGCAATGGCTTCGAGTTTTTCCGGCAGGGTACCGCTCAAGGAAACGGTGGCAATGGAACGCTGCATATTTCGACTCCCGGTGGGGGGACAATCTTGTTTTCGACATCGCACGTTTATGTAACAGCTGGCGAAGCCTGCGTCCGTCCCTGTAGGAGCGAGCTTGCTCGCGATAAACCTGAAGGCGACGCATGTTTCCATACCGCACGCTTCATCGTTCACGTCCATCGCGAGCAAGCTCGCTCCTACAGGGTCCGGCGTTTGTATGGAGTGAATTATTGGCGTGACGAACTCACACAGCAATCCAAAGTGTACTATCCAGTTAGTTTTGCGTGCGATTATCGAACACAATGACCCTTGGCGAATTGACGATTTTTCGTCCACTGCGCAACATCAATCTCACATTGGTTCCGGCCATCAATCACCGGCATCAAGTCACCCAAGACCCAGAACACCACATAAAAATTTCAAAAAACGGGTACACACTCATGCACTCATTCAACGCCTTGCTCCCTCGCTACACGCCTCACATGCCCTGCCCCGCGCCCATCCAAACGTCTCGCGCCTCTGGCCGAACCGTGCCGCTCGCTGAATAAACACGTTGTCGTCTGCTGGCGAAAACACCTCAGCCGATCAATCCTTGCGTGCAGACCGCCGCCGATTGATCACGCGCCCTTGAAGTCCCGACGAGCTTCGCTTGTCAGTCATTGAACGGATGGCACACATGATTCCTTCTCAAAGCTCTCGCATGGCTCCGGCCATGGGCGTCGCCACAGGCGGCATCGGCGACAAGATCCGCGGCGCCATGGCCGTCGGCAAAACCCGTTGGGGCATGCTGGCGCTGGTGTTTTTCGCCACCACCCTGAACTACATCGACCGCGCCGCATTGGGCGTCATGCAGCCCATCCTCGCCAAAGAAATGAGCTGGACGGCGATGGACTACGCCAACATCAACTTCTGGTTTCAGGTCGGCTACGCCATCGGTTTCGTGCTGCAAGGCCGGCTGATTGACCGGGTCGGCGTGAAACGTGTGTTCTTCTGTGCAGTGCTACTCTGGAGCATCGCCACCGGCGCTCACGGCCTGGCCACTTCGGCGGTCGGCTTTATGGTCTGTCGGTTCATTCTCGGTTTGACCGAAGCCGCCAACTACCCGGCCTGCGTAAAAACCACCCGTGTGTGGTTTCCGGCCGGCGAACGCGCCGTAGCGACCGGCATCTTCAACGCCGGGACCAACGTCGGCGCGATGTTCACCCCGATGCTGCTGCCGCTGATCCTTCACGTCTGGGGCTGGCAGGGCGCGTTCCTGTGCATGTCGGCATTGGGCGGAATCTGGTTGCTGTTCTGGGGCTTGAAATACTTCAACCCGGAAGATCACCCAAGCGTTAAACAATCGGAACTGGACTACATCCAGAACGAAGTCGAACCGGAACAAAGCCGCGTACCGTTCTCGAAAATCCTGCGCATGCGTGGCACGTGGGCCTTCGCCCTCGCCTACTCGATGACGGCGCCGGTATTCTGGTTCTACCTGTATTGGCTGCCGCCGTTCCTCAATCAGCAATACAACCTGGGCATCAACGTGACCCAGATGGGTATCCCGCTGATCATCATCTACATGACGGCGGACTTCGGCAGCGTCGGTGGCGGCATCCTGTCCTCGTTCCTGATCGGCCGCGGGATCAATCCGATCAAGGCACGGCTGATGTCCATGTTCCTGTTTGCCTGCTGCATCGTCGGCGTGATCATGGCTGCCGGTTCGAGCAGTCTGTGGGTCGCGGTGTTTGCCATTTCCCTGGCCATCGGTGCGCACCAGGCCTGGACCGCCAACATCTGGAGCCTGGTGATGGACTACACGCCTAAACACATGATGAGCACGGTATTCGGCTTTGGCGGCATGTGCGCGGCCATTGGCGGCATGTTCATGACCCAGCTGGTCGGCCATATTCTGACCGTGACCAACAATAACTACACCGTGCTGTTCACCCTGATTCCGGCGATGTACTTCATCGCGCTGATCTGGTTGTACTTCATGGCACCGCGCAAGATTCCAACCGTCACCGAGTAAAGCCCCCCGACGCAATCCCCTGTGGGAGCGAGCCTGCTCGCGATAGCGGACTGACAGTCAACATAGTCGTTGACTGACACACCGCCATCGCGAGCAGGCTCGCTCCCACAGGTCTTTCACCGTTGACCCTTCATCGCCGACTCTGCTGCCACGCCGCCGCCAGGCCGCTGCAGCAAATCACCGCGATCCCGACCACCGTGGTCAGGGTCGGTGTGTGGGAAAACAGCAACCAGCCCAGCAACCCCGCAAACACAATCTGGCAATAACTGAAGGGGGCCAGCAAGGCTGGCGCCGCATGGCGGAAGGCTTGCGTCAGAAACAGGTGCGCAGTCATCCCGCATGCCCCCAGCGCCAGCATCATCAGGCCATGCCCCAGGCTCGGCAGCTGCCAGAAGAACGGCACCAGCGCACTCATGACCAAGGTGTTGCACAAGCCGGCGAAGAAGTTGCTGGTGGTTGGGCTATCGATTTCGCTGAGCTTGCGGGTGAGCAACTGATAGAAGCAGAAAAACAGGGCCGAGCCGAGCGGCAACAGCACCGCGAGCGTGAACAGATCGCCACCGGGATGGACGATAATCAACACCCCGATAAATCCACAGATCACCGCGATCCATTGGCCACGAGTGACGTGTTCACCGAGCAGCGGTACCGACAGCGCGGTGACCAGCACCGGTGCCAGGAAGTTGACCGACGTCGCCTCAGCCAGCGGAATGAACAACAGGCCCGTGGTGAAAAGCAGGCTGGTGCCGAGCAGGCACAACGCCCGCGCCAGCTGAAGCAACGGCCGCTTGGTCCGTAGGACACTCAACCCGGATTGAGGCAGAAAAATCCCGGCCATCAGTAAGGTGTGCACCACATACCGGGCCCAAACCACCATGACGATCGGGTAGATGCCTGAGAGATATTTCGACAAGGCGTCATGGCTGGAAAACAGGAAGGTCGCGACAACGATCAGCAAAATCCCTTTGAAGGGTTGGTTTACACCAGAGAGTGGGGTGCTGACGGTCATGAAAAACCTCTGGATGAAATCGGCATGTGGCAAGGGAGTTTGTTGCCACTGGACCGGTCCGCGTTCGGACGCAAAAGTCCCGACAGGTGAATTCAAACAATTTAGAACCAGGTTCCAGATTCTCACACGGATCAAGACCGAAACTGTTCGAACAGCGCACAGCTTTATGGGCAAACGAAAATCAAATGTGGGAGTGAGCCTGCTCGCGAAAGCGTCGTATCAGTCGACATCTCCTTTGACTGATACGACGCTTTCGCGAGCAGGCTCACTCCCACAATGAACGGTCAACACCGGGATTAACTGAACAATTCAGACGCCAGGCTTGCGGCTGACAATTCCTCGGTAAATTTCAACAGCAGCGGCGCCAACTCATGCAGGCGCGCGCCCGGCATCCGCGCACTGGGCCCGGCAATGCTGAGCACGCCAATCACCCGACCATCGCTGGGATGGCGCACCACCGCCGCAATCGCTGACGTCCCCACCACCGAACTCTCCTCGACCCAGGCATAGCCCTGCTCACGTGCCAGGCGCAGACGTTCGAGCAATTCAATGTTGGAACGCGGCGCGTTGGGGCCCAGCTCCGATGGCCGCTCCACGGCCTGCCGCGCTACCAGCGACAAGGCTTCGGCATCGCTCATGCACGCCAGCCATGCATGCCCGGAGGCGGTGTAAAACAGCGGTGCATCGCGGCCCATATCCGGGTCGTAACGCAGCCCGGAACGGGCGCCCTGGGACTTGGCGATCCAGGTCTGCCGCACGCCTTCGATTACCCCCAGACGCACCAGCTCACCGGTTTCCTGAGCCAACCGGTCAAGCACCGGTTGAACAATATCCGCGCCGCTGCTCGACAAGTAGCGGAAACCCATCGCGACTAATTTGGTCGACAAGTGATAGCGCAAGTTCTCCGGATTCTGCCGCACGTAGCCCAACCGAATCAGTTCGGCGAGCAGGCGATGGGTCGCGCTTTTGGGGATATCCAGTTGCTCCGCCAACGTCTGCATTGGCAGTCCGCGCGAGTCGCTGGTGAGGCTTTCCAACACGCTGAAAACACGTTCTATCTGACTGCCGGCCATGGAAAGTCCCATACGAATTTTTTTCGATTCTAGAAGACAACCGAGCGAATGCGAAACCTGGAACCCATCGTCCCATAACCGCCCACATTAGCGCTTGAATGCGCGGCAGGCGTCCGCCCGTTCGATAAAAATCCATCGTCTGACGGAATTCGATGGGGTATCCATGTTCCTACTGTCTGCGTTGTTCCTGGTGCCCACCCACAGTGGCCAGGTAAAAGCCGGACGACCGGACTGGCGCCGCTCCCACACACCAGCAACACTCATCCCCACGGACAAACAGAGGACTCCCCCATGCTATGGAGAAAAGGCCGACGCAGCGACAACGTGGTCGATGCACGTGGTGATGATGTCGGCGGCGGTGGTGGCGGGATGCGCTTGGGAGGTGGCAAGGGTTTGAGCCTGACGGCAATCCTCTTGATTGTCGGGATTGGCTGGATCACCGGCCAGGACCCGATGCAGATCCTCGGACAACTGACCGGGCAGATGACCGAACAATCGGCACCGGCCAGCAACCAGACCCGCAAGGCGCCCCCGGCCAATGATGAGGGCGCCGAGTTCGTGCGTTCAATCCTCGGCGATACCGAGGACACCTGGGGTCAGATTTTCCAACAGGCCGGTCGGCAGTATAAGAACCCGACCCTGGTGCTGTTCAGCAACCGCGTTAATTCGGCCTGCGGCCTGGCGACGTCGGCAACCGGTCCGTTTTATTGCCCGGCGGACCAGAAGGTCTACCTGGACATGGCGTTCTTCCAGGAAATGGCCCAACGCTTTTCCGCCGCGGGTGATTTCGCGCAGGCCTACGTGATCGCTCACGAAGTCGGACACCATGTTCAGACCTTACTCGGTGTTTCGGCGAAAATTCAGACGGCTCGCCAACAAGGTCGGCAAATGGAAGGCGACGGCGGTTTACTGGTGCGCCAGGAACTGCAGGCCGATTGTCTGGCCGGGGTCTGGGCCAACAATGCTCAGAAACGCCTGAACTGGCTGGAGCCGGGTGACATCGAAGAAGCGTTGAACGCCGCCAACGCCATCGGCGACGACCGTTTGCAGCAGCAAGCTCAAGGTCGGGTGGTGCCGGACTCGTTTACGCATGGTACGTCAGCGCAAAGGGTGCGCTGGTTCAAAACCGGATTTGCGCAAGGCCAGGTTGGCCAGTGCGATACCTTTGCCGCGAAAAACCTGTAAATGAATAAGTGGCTGCTGACCCTACTGATCGCCTGCGCGAGCACCCAGGCTGCCGAGCATGGGGTCAATGAGATCAGCCCCGGGCGACTGTTGCTCAAAGAAGGTGAGATGGCCGTGGGCATCGGCCCGGCGCCGGCGAAAATCGAACGCGTACTGATCATCATCCACGGTCGGCTGCGCAATGCTGAAACCTACCGCCAGAGCGCCGAACGCGCAGCCGAACAGGCCGGACAAAGCGCGACCACCTTGGTGATTGCGCCACAATTTCTTAACGAGACCGACATCGCACTCCATCCGGTGGCGGACACGGTGTTGCGTTGGCAGGGCAATGACTGGATGGCCGGCGGTTTATCCACAGGTCCGTTTCCTCTGAGCTCCTACGCGGCACTCGACGAAATCCTCGCCCGAATCGGCGATCGTCGCCAGTTTCCGGATGTGAAGGAAGTTGTCATCGCCGGTCACTCTGGCGGCGCTCAGGTGGTTCAACGCTATGCAGTATTGAGCCGGGATGTGCCGGAACTCCAGGAGGCTGGCGTGCAGGTGCGTTTTGTGGTCGCTAACCCGTCTTCCTATGCGTATTTCGATGAGCGGCGACCCGTGGCGTTCAAGCACGCGACGTGTCCCGATTTCAATCGCTGGAAGTACGGTCTGTCGAATTTGCCGGCCTATGCCGAAGGGCAAACGCCGGCGCAGCTGGAGGAAAAATACGTCAATCGTGACGTCGTTTATCTGCTGGGCCAGCAGGACACCAACCCCAATCATCCGGCGCTGGATAAAGGTTGCGAGGCAGAAGCTCAGGGTGCGTATCGATTGATTCGAGGGCGCAATTATTTTGATTATTTAAAGCGCAGCCATCCTCAAGGCTTGGGTCAGCAGCTGATCGAAGTGCCCGGGGTTGGGCATGATGGGGATGGGATGTTTACATCGCCTGAGGGGCAGAAGGTGTTGTTTGGTCAGTGAGCTTTGTGGTGTTTGATCTGGCGCCTTCGCGAGCAGGCTCGCTCCCACAGTGGATTTTCAGCGAACACAAAATTTATGTTCCATAGAGAACCAATGTGGGAGCGAGCCTGCTCGCGATGGGGCCCTCAAGCGGACAACATTTCCCGCAACGCCACACAATCCGCCGCATGCCAATCGGTCAATTCCGGCCAGGGATTATCTGGCAGATTGACCAGCACCGTCCGCGCCCCCGCCGCCCGCCCGCAATCCAGATCAAACCGGTAATCACCGACCATCACCAGCTCACTCGCAGGCACTTTCCAGGCTTCGGCCAACTTCAGCAAACCGCCCGGATGCGGTTTAGGCGGTGCTTCATCACGACCCAACACATCTTCCACCGCGAAGCAGTCGGCCAGGCCGATCGCCTCCAGCGTGACGTGCGCCAGTTCGCGCGCATTGCGCGTCAAAATGCCCAGGCGATAGCCGCGCCCGGCCAACTCCCGCACCAATTCCACCGCACCCGGCGCCGGTTTTGAACCCAGCGCCAAATCACGTTCGTGTTCCAGCAACCACGCATGTTTCGCGGCGGCTTCATCGGCCGGCAACGCGGCGAGGTGGGTCAGAATGTCGTCTTCGGCCGGGATCGCCAAGGCCACGCGAATCGCTGCGAAGTCATGCACAGCCACCGTCAGGGTGCCGTCCATGTCGAACACCCAGTGCCGCACCTCGGCCAGGCTCATGCCCAATCCTTGCGATGACGAATCAGGCCTTCCTGAGTGACCGACGCCACCAATTGCCCGGCGCGGTTGAACACGCTGCCCCGGGTGAATCCGCGAGAATTGCCGGCCCACGGGCTGTCCATCGCGTAGAGCAGCCAATCATCGGCGCGCAGGTCCGCATGGAACCACAGCGCGTGATCGAGGCTGGCGACCTGCATGTCTTTCTGCCAGACCGATTTGCCATGCGGCAGCATCGACGTGGTCAGCAAACCGAAGTCCGACGCGTAAGCCAGCAGGTATTTATGCAGCGCCGGGGAATCGGCCAGGGCACCGTCGGCGCGAAACCAGACGTACTTGATCGGATCGGACGGCTGCGGGTTGTAGGGATCTTTCTCGGTAATCGGCCGGAACTCGATGGGCTTGGGGCACAGCAGTTTTTCGCGCATGTGCTCCGGAATCAGGTGTGCACGCTGCTGGGTAATCTCCAGTTCCGACGGCAGGTTTTCCGGACCGACCACGATCGGCATCTCGCTCTGGTGCTGGAAGCCTGCTTCGTCATACTGGAACGACGCGCTGCAGGTGAAAATCGGGTTGCCCTTCTGGATCGCCGTCACCCGGCGCGTGCTGAAACTGCCGCCATCACGCACCCGATCAACCTGATAAACCACAGGCAACGCAGAATCGCCGGGGCGCAGGAAATAACCGTGCATCGAATGCACATGGCGCGTTTCTTCGACGGTCTGACTGGCTGCCGACAGGGACTGGCCGATCACCTGGCCGCCAAACAACTGACGAAAGCCCAAGTCTTGGCTACGGCCACGGAACAGGTTTTCTTCGATCGGTTCCAGGGTCAACAGCTCGACCAGATCATCCAATACTTGGCTCATTCAGACTCTCCTCACACAACGCAATGCCGCGCAGTCTTGGCTGCGGCGGTCAATTCAGTTTTCGGCCCGGGCGCCACTATGGGCGCCATTGTAAACGTCCGCGCCCGCTTATCCATGCAACGTTTGCAGCCATTGTTCACGGCTGATGCGATACAGCACATGGTGCCGCAGGGGATGATCGGCTGCGAGCCTCGGGTGCTCAAAGTCATCGGCTGAATCATGGTGCATGCCAATCGCCTGCATGACTTTTTCAGAGGGGGTATTGGTCTGGGTAGTGAAGGACACAATCTCATTCAGCGCCAAACGGTCAAACCCGCAGCGCAGAGCGGTCCAGGCTGCTTCACTGGCATAACCCAGCCCCCAATGCTCGCGGGCCAGGCGCCAGCCGATCTCGACGGCCGGGGTGAAGGGGGCGTCGAAACCGACCACAAGGAGCCCGGTAAAACCGATAAAGTCACCAGTGTCCTTGCGTTCCAGCGCCCAGAGGCCGAAACCGTGCTCGGCAAAATGGCCACGAATCCGCCCGATCAGCGAAGCGCTTTCCAGTCGACTCAAGGGCTCTGGAAAATATCGCATCACCTGTGGATCGGCGCACATCGCCGCAAACTCTGGCAAATCCTCATCGCGCCACTGCCGCAACAGCAGTCGCGCGCTTTCGAGTTGCAGTATCGGCTCCATCGTCTCCTCCCCTTTCCATGCCGCCAGTCTACAACGCTGGTAGGATCCGTCCTTCATTCCTACATTAAATCGTCATGCCACTGCCGCTGATATACCACGAAGATTACAGTCCCGAGTTCCCGGCGGATCACCGCTTCCCCATGGACAAGTTTCGCCTGCTGCGCGATCACCTGGTGGACAGCGGCCTGACCCGCGACGCCGACCTGCTGCGCCCGGAACTCTGTCCGCCGCAGATTCTCGCCCTCGCACATGACGCTGCCTATATCGAACGTTACATGAGTGGCGAATTGTCCCGCGAAGATCAACGGCGCCTCGGCTTGCCCTGGAGCGAGGCGTTGGCCCGTCGCACAGTGCGGGCGGTCGGCGGTTCGTTGCTGGCGGCCGAGCAAGCGCTGGAGCACGGGTTGGCCTGTCACCTGGCCGGCGGCACGCATCACGCGCACTACGACTATCCGGCGGGTTTTTGCATCTTTAACGACTTGGCGGTGATCAGCCATTTCCTGCTGGAAAGTGGCCGTGTGAATCGGGTGCTGATCTTCGATTGCGACGTGCACCAAGGCGACGGGACTGCGCGAATTCTGCGCAACACCCCGGACGCGGTGACCGTTTCCCTGCATTGCGAAAAGAACTTTCCTGCACGCAAGGCCGAAAGTGACTGGGACATTCCGTTGCCCAAGGGCATGGGCGATGCCGATTACCTCAAGGTCGTGGACGATGCGCTCAACTATTTGTTGCCGCTCTATCAACCGGATCTGGTGCTGTATGACGCTGGCGTCGATGTGCACAAGGATGACGCGCTCGGTTATTTGAAGCTCACAGACGAAGGCGTCGCCGCCCGGGATGAAAGCGTGATGCGCCATTGCCTGGGTCGAGATATTCCGGTGGTCGGGGTGATTGGTGGCGGGTACAGCAAGGACCGCAAGGCCTTGGCCCGCCGTCATGGGATTCTGCATCACAGCGCACAACGGGTCTGGCAGTCATCAGGGTGTCATTGAGCTGTGGATGCTTTACCCACAATGCCTGTGGAGCTGCCTGTGGATAACCTGAGCGAAAGGGCCTGCAGGCCATGCTGCCTATAGCCTGCAAAGGACTGGCTGTTTTTTGATCAGCTATTTTGAAGCGAGATAGATCCATTGTAGGAGCGAGCTTGCTCGCGATGATGTGTCAGCTACATGGGTGTCGACTGACACACCATCGCGAGCAAGCTCGCTCCTACAATGTTTCGGGCTGGTAGAATGCGCGGCTTATTCCGCCAAACCGCAGCGCACGCCATGACTCAGCCCTCCTCCCACTCCCCTCACGTCGCAATTATCGGTGGCGGCCCCGCCGGTTTGATGGCAGCGGAAGTGCTGAGCCAGGCCGGGATCAACGTCGACCTGTACGACGGCATGCCTTCGGTGGGGCGAAAATTCCTGCTGGCCGGTGTCGGCGGCATGAACATCACCCATTCCGAAGCCTACCCGGCATTTCTCTCACGCTACGCCGAGCAGGCACCGCAGATAGCGCCGCTGCTGCGGGGCTTTGGGGCCGAGGCGTTGTGCCAATGGATTCATGACCTGGGTATCGAAACCTTTGTCGGCAGCTCTGGTCGGGTATTTCCTACGGACATGAAGGCCGCCCCCTTACTGCGAGCCTGGCTCAAACGGCTGCGAGACCGAGGCGTAGTTATCCACACGCGCCACCGCTGGATCGGCTGGGATGACCAAGGCGATTTACGTATCCACAGCCCTGAAGGCGAAAAAACCGTCAAGCCTGACGCGACCTTGCTCGCCCTTGGCGGTGGCAGTTGGTCGCGGCTGGGTTCCGATGGCGCGTGGATGCTGCCACTGCAACAACGCGGTGTAGGACTGGCGCCGCTGCAGCCGAGCAATTGCGGCTTCGAGGTGCAGGCCTGGAGCGAGTTGATGGTCAGTAAATTCGCCGGCGCACCGCTGAAAAATATCGCCATTGGCCTCAACGACGACGTGCCGCGGCTGGGCGAGTGTGTAATCACGGCCACCGGGATTGAAGGGAGTTTGATCTACGCGCTGTCGGCTCCGATCCGCGAAGCGATCAATCAACAGGGCTCGGCGACCCTTCACCTCGACCTGTTGCCGGGCCGGCCTGTGGATAAAGTCCAGGCGGCACTGAGCAAACCGCGCGGCTCGCGCTCCATGTCCAAACACCTGCACAGCCAGCTCGGGCTCGACGGCGTGAAAGCGGCGCTGTTGCGAGAGCTGACACCGGTCGAGTGCTTTGCCGACGCGTCACTGCTGGCCAAGGCGATCAAGGCACTGCCCCTGACGCTGGTGAAAACCCGCCCACTGGACGAAGCCATCAGCAGCGCCGGTGGCGTGATGTTCGAGTCGATGGATGAGCGATTGATGCTCAAGCAATTGCCGGGCGTGTTCTGCGCGGGGGAAATGCTGGATTGGGAAGCGCCGACGGGGGGCTATTTGCTGACGGCGTGTTTTGCCAGTGGGCGTGCGGCGGGGTTGGGGATGGTGGAGTGGTTGAAGCGCACGGGCTGAAGACCGTGTAGCGTCCATCGCGAGCAAGCTCGCTCCCACAGGGGATTAGCAAACGACACAGATCCAGTGTGGGAGCGAGCTTGCTCGCGATAGCGGCTTAATTAACACAGCGGCTATTAAGGCTTACGCTTACGCGGCCCGGTATTAAACACCGGGACTTTTCGCACAGGCTTGATCGAAGGTTCCGGCGCCGATGCATCCCCGCTCTCAACCCACTTGCCCAGGTTGCGTTTGCCACCACTGGAGGTCTTTGGCTTCTTCGGTTTTTTCGGCTTCTTGACCACCTGACCGCTGGCATCGGTATCCGGCACGCGGTGCTCAGGTTCGAAATCATGTTCCATCTGGCGAGGCAACGTCTGACGGGTCAACGTCTCAATGGCCGACAGCAGGTTCACTTCATCGGCGCACACCAGCGAAATAGCCTGCCCGGTTGCACCTGCACGGCCGGTACGACCGATGCGGTGGATGTAGTCCTCAGCCACGATCGGCAGGTCAAAATTGACCACCAACGGCAAATCTTCGATATCCAGGCCACGGGCCGCGACGTCGGTGGCGACCAGAATCTGCACTTCGCTGGCTTTGAAACGGTCCAGTGCGCGTTGGCGAGTGGCTTGAGGTTTGTCGCCATGGATGCCGTCGGCGTTGATGCCCAGGCCCTGAAGCTTTTCCACCAGCGCATCCACGCCGTTGCGGGTCTTGGCGAACACCAGCACCTGTTTCCACTTGCCCTTGCGCAACAAATGGATGAACAGCTCCGGCTTGCGCTTTTTGTCGACCGTCACTACCCACTGTTTAACCGTGTTGGCCGCGACGTTGCGCGGGCTGACTTCAATACTCAGCGGATCGTTGAGCATTTGCCCGGCCAAGGTGCGGATCGCATCGGAGAAGGTCGCGGAGAACAGCAACGTCTGACGTTTCTTCGGCAGCGCCTTGTAAATGTTCCCCAGTTCCTCGGAAAAGCCCAGGTCGAGCATGCGATCGGCTTCATCCAGCACCAGGGTTTGCAACTGGTTGAACTTCAGCGCGTTCTGACGGAACAGGTCGAGCAAACGGCCTGGCGTCGCTACCAGCAGGTCGACACCCTTGCGCAGCTTCATCATTTGCGGGTTGATGCTGACGCCGCCGTACACCGCATACGTGCTCAACGGCAGGTTCTCGGCGTATTGACGCACGGCTTCGTGCACCTGTTCGGCCAGCTCGCGGGTCGGCACCAGGATCAATGCGCGCACCGAGTTGGCGGTGACTTTCGGCCCTTCCATGGCCAGCAATTGCAGCAGCGGCAGCGCGAAACCGGCGGTCTTGCCGGTGCCGGTCTGGGCGGCAGCCATCAGGTCGCGACCGGCCAGCACCGCCGGAATGGCTTGCGCCTGAACCGGCGTCGGGGTCTGGTAGCCGAGCGTCTCGAGAGAGCGCAGCAAGGGTTCGATCAGGCCAAGGGTGGCGAAAGTCATGGGATTACCGTAGGAAAATTCAGCGCGGTTGTGCAAAACGAGTGTGCAATGGCGCGCAGTTTACCCTAATTCACACGGGATTCAGTCGGCGCCGCTACGGCGGCCTGAACAGGAGCGCGACGCCACTGCGGCAATCCGATCAGCACCACGGCGCTGATGATCACCAACATCGCCAGTGCCTCTTCGATACCGATGGTTTCGCCGACAAACACAATTCCCAACAACACCGCCACCGCCGGGTTGACGTAGGCGTAACTGGTGGCCGCCGCCGGACGCACATTTTTCAACAGGTACATGTAGGCGTTGAACGCGATGATCGAACCGAAAAAGATCAGGTACGCCAGCGCGGCCCAGCCTTCGACGGGCGGCAGGCTTTCCAGATGTTCACCGCTGACCGCGCTGCCGATCAACAGCACCACGCCGCCCACCAGCATCTCCACGGCGCTGGCCATCGCGCCTTGCGGTAACGGCAAGTGCTTGCTCCATACCGACCCGAACGCCCAGGCCGCCGCCGCGAACACCAGCAACATAGCGCCCAGCGGGCTCGACTGCAGGTTTGATCCGAGATTCAACATGGCAATACCGATCAACCCGAGCACAATCCCGGCCCATTCGAGACGGGTATTACGCGCGCCCCAGAAATAGCCGCAGAGCAAGGTAAACAGCGGCACCGTCGCCACCGCCAATGCCGCCACGCCCGAGGCCACGCCGGTGTGTTCAGCCACGCTGACCGCGCCATTGCCGCAACTGAGCAGCAAAATCCCGATGATCCCTGCCGCTTTCCACTGCGCCCACGTCGGTGCCGGCGCCCCGCGCCAGCGCAGGAAGGCGTACATCAACGAACCGGCAATCACAAACCGGATACCCGCGAGCAGCAACGGCGGCCAGTACTCAATGCCGATGCGAATCACCAGGTAGGTCGAGCCCCAAATCACGTACAAGGCGAAAAAGGCAGCGATCAACGGCAAGGGAAAGCGACGTAGGCCAGGCATGGGGCAGCTCGTAGGCAAGGCAAGTGAACCGCTATTCTAGAAAGGCCAACGGCGAAAAATAAGTTACAAAACCTGTTTAAACCGCCAGTACACTTTTCAAAACACGGAGATCACCGCTTTAAACCGCGCTTTCGAAAGTTATGTCATTTGAGGGGAGCCACGATGGATAAATACGACCGAATGCTGCTCAGCGCCCTACTGGAAAATGGTCGTGCGTCCTACGCCGAACTGGCGCGCAAGGTGAACCTGTCCGCCCCGGCCGTCGCCGAGCGCGTGGCCAAACTTGAAGCCTGCGGCGTGATCACGGGTTACCAGGCGAAAGTCGACCTGTCCAAGGTCGGCCTGCCGATCCAGTGCGTCATTGAGCTACGCCTGAATCAGCATGGCAATCAGAAGGCCTACGACGACCTGATCAAAATCCCGCAACTGACCGAATGCCACCGGGTTACCGGAGATCCGTGCGTAATCATGCAAGCGGCGGTGGGCTCGATGCCGGAGCTGGAAGAGCTGATTAACCGGATTGCCAGTTTTGGCTTCAGCAAGACCTCGATTGTGTTATCGAGCGCCATCGAGAAGCGCGTGCCGTTGGGGCAGCTGGAAGGGAAATAGATCTGATGTTGTAGGAGCGAGCTTGCTCGCGATGGTGTGTCAGTCGACATACATGTAGCTGATACACCATCGCGAGCAAGCTCGCTCCTACAAGGGATTTGCGGTTTTTTTAGAACCCGCGATGCCGCTTGAGATGCTCATTGATCTTCGCCGCCGGCACTTTCTGCAAGCTGCACAACAACTCATGCGATAACTCCCGCAACCCATGCTTGTGCCGGAGTTCCTGCGCGAGATGCGCCGTCAGGTTGGCAGCCATCTCGGCATCGGCCATGGCCCGGTGAGCCTGGCCGGTATGAGGCAGTTTGGCGAATGTGGTGAGGGTACCGAGTTTGTGGTTCGGCGCGGCGGGCATCAGCCGACGGGCCAGTAGCAGCGAGCAGGCAAAGTTCTGCAAACGGGTGCGTTTGATCAGCCCGAGTTCAAAGTCCCAGAACTTCTGGTCGAACGCGGCGTTGTGCGCCAGCAGCGGCGTGATGCCGACGAATTCGTTGACTTCATTCATCACCTGCTCGGCCGATGGCGCGGTGCGCAACATGGCATTGCTGATGCCGGTAAGTTGTTCGATGAACGCCGGGACGCGTACGCCAGCATTCATCAGGCTTTGGTAGCGATCGACGATGCGCCCCTGTTCGAGGATCACCACGGCAATTTCCGTGGCTCGGCACCCGGTGCCCGGGGAGATCCCGGTGGTTTCAAAGTCGATGACTGCTATGCGTTCCAAACCTGTTTCAACTCCGTAAAAATCAATTCTTGAGCAGCAATGCGCCTTCGATCGGCACATAGCGGCTGGCGGCGCGGATCAGCGAATTAGCCGTCAGACCCGGCACACCGTAAGCCACCGCTTGAACGCCGTGCTTGCTGATGATTCGCTCCAGCAGCATGTCGAAATCACCGTCACCGGAGGCCAGCACCACTTCGTCGACATGGTCCGCGGCGTCCATGATGTCGAGGGTGATGCCCACGTCCCAGTCGCCCTTGGCCGAACCGTCGCTACGCTGGATGTAGGGTTTGAGCTTCACGGTAAAACCGAGATTGCGCAGGATCTGCTGGAACTGCTGCTGTTTGCTGTCGCCACGATCGATCGCATAGGCATAGGCCTCGACGATCTCACCCTGTTTGCTGATGTCAGCCCACAACGCGGCATAGTTGAAGTGGCAACCATAGGCCTGGCGCACGGTGTAATAGAGGTTTTGAACATCGGCGAACACTGCAATTTTTTTCACCGTACATCCTCATGAGCGCACAGACGCGCAGGCAGGATCAGGCACCAGGCCCGAAAAGTCGCCCAGTATGCCAGCCATAAGGATTGTTCCGCGAATAATCAGCCCGAAGCGCCGCAGCGCTCCGGACGAATGGCGTGTCAGACGAAGGAATCGTCGTCATCACCGCCGAAGAACGATGAACTGTCATCGTTGTAGTCGGTATCGGAGAAACCGCCCTGATCACTGGTGTTGTTGTCCGCCATGCGCTGATCAGCGCCCCAGCCTTTGTCGCTCTGATCGCTGACCTGAGCCGGCTCTTCCTTGATCACTTCAACCACCTGCGGCTGCTGATTGTGATGGAACAGGCTGCTGATGCCTTCCGCCAACATCACGCCACCCGCCACACCGGCGGCGGTTTTCAGTGCCCCACCAAGGAATCCGCTGCCGACCGGTTGTTGCGGTGCGTAGTTCTGCTGGGGCGGCGCGGCGCCATAGTTCTGCTGAGGCGGCGCTGCACCGAAGTTCTGCTGTGGCGGTTGCGAATTGAACGACGGCCGCGCCGGTTCGCGCCAGCCGCCAGAGGATGGCGGTGCGCTCTGCGTCGGTGCGGGCTGCGGATCGCGGGAACCGCCCCCAAAGATGCTCGATAGAAAGCCGCCGCTGGCAGGCGCAGCAGCGGGCGCCTGAGCCCTGGCCTGTTGCAGTTCGGCCTGCAACTGTTGGACTTGCTGGGTCAGTTGCTTGTTCTGTTCGTCGAGGCTCTTGATGGCCGCCTCTTGCACCAGAATCGCCTGGGTCATGAAATAGCCCGCCGCGGGTTGGCGAGTCAGGTGTTCCTTGATCCGCGCCTCGGCCAGGGCGTCGCGCGGGGCTGAATCCGTTTCGGCCTGTTGCAGCCGGGAAAACAGTCCATCGATCAGGGTTTGTTCTTCGCTGTTCATGGCGACCTCGTAGATTGCCGGGAATTTCGTCGTCCTTATCCACTGTGGATAAGGTGCAAACTTGTAATGGAGGCTAATACAGGATGTTTCAATGATCTTTACCTAACGTTTACGTTTGCTTGTGGCAGCACTTCATCGGTTAAAGTGTGTCACTGCTTATGACCAGCGATACCGACTGATGAATCCGTTCGACGTTCTGCGTGACTCTCTGTACTTCTTCAAGCGCAATCTGGGCCAGATCGTGCAGCTGTGCCTGCCGCTGGTGATTCTTGAGGCGCTATTGCAACAAATTGTCGACAACACGGCCGGCCCGGAAGGTTTTCCCGGTTACAGCGTGATTGTCGGCCTGTTGGTGTATCCGCTGTACACCGCCGCGCTGATTCTGTTTCTCGATGCCCGAAGCCGTGGTGAATCGCCGCGTACCCGCGACCTGCTGGCGATGTCCGCGACCCTGTGGCCGCGCTTTGCCCTGCTGACAGCGCTCAATACCGTGCTGATCCTGATCGGCCTGTCGCTGTATTTCCTGCCGGGCATCTGGCTGATGGTGACTCTGGCGTTTGCCGAGTACCTGCTGGTGCTGCGCGGCCTGCCCCCGCTGACGGCGATGAAGGAAAGCATGCGCCTGACTCGCGGCCATTTCCTGCGGATTCTGGTGTGCCTCCTTTGCGTGATGGGGCCGTTATGGTTGCTCAAGGGCGCGACCATGGCGGTGTACCCCGACCCGCAGAACCCGGTGCTTTCGCTGCTGATCGACAGCGCTCACAGTTTCCTGCAACTGTTCACCAGCGTGGTGCTGTTCCGCTTGTTCATGCTGATTGGCGAGGTGCCAGAGAAAATTGATCGACCGCTCTGACTGACGACGCACCCCCTTGTAGCAGCCTGCGTTCGGCTGCCTGTAGGAGCGAGCTTGCTCGCGAAAGACGTTAACGATAACGCGTTCATGTTGGATAAACGTGTCGCTCTCAGGTCTTTCGCGAGCAAGCTCGCTCCTACATGATGGGCATGCCGTTTACGCTCGGTTATGCTCGGGGCCATCTTTTGTAACGCTATAAGCCGAGCCATGACCCGTCTACTGCGCTACACCCTGCTGGGCCTGCTGATTGTTTTCGGTCTGTTTGCACTGTTGATCTACAGCCTGACCTGGCGCCCCGGTGCCAAGGAAGTGTTGCCGGTCAGTTGCAACGCCCAGGCGCCAACGTTGGTGCCTGGCCAGGCGCTGAAGGTAATGACGTGGAACGTCCAATACCTGGCAGGTAAACGCTACGTTTTCTGGAACGACCTGGCGCACGGCGACGACGAAAAACCGACCCTCGAAGACATGGCCTTCAGCCTCGATGAAGTGGCGAGGGTGATTCGTGACGAGCAACCGGACCTCGTGCTGCTGCAGGAACTCGATGACGGCGCCAAGGCCAGCGATTACCAGAATCAACTCAAGTTGCTTCAAGAACGGGTCGCGGACCTGTATCCGTGCAGCGCTCACACCTTCGACTGGAAAGCCGATTTCGTCCCCGATCCGCACATCTTCGGCAGCGTTGGTCGACAACTGGCGATCCTCAGCCGCTTCCAGATCGAACACGCTGAACGCCAGCAATTGCCAACCCTGCCGACCAATTTCATCAGTCGCCAGTTCAAACCGAAAAACGCCCTGTTGATGAGTTACCTGCCATTGAGCGATGGCGGCCAGATAGCGGTGCTCAACACCCATCTGGACCGCATCACCGAACCCGACCACTCCTTGCAAGACCAGGTGACGGCCGTGGCCAAAGTACTCGACAAGTACGAAAGCCGCGGCACGCCATGGTTGATCGGAGGGGACTTCAATCTGTTGCCGCTGGGGCAATATCAACGCCTGCCTGCCGAGCAACGCATGCCCTACTCCGCCGACAGCGCGTTGCATGTGCTGTGGGACAAATACCCGATGATCCCCACCAACAACGAAGCCAGCGGCGTCAACCGGACGCAGTGGCTGACCCATTACCCGAACGATCCAGGCTTGAACGGTCCGGACCGGACTGTTGACTACCTGTTCTACAGTCCGCGGATCAAACGAGTCGAGGCGACTGTGAGGCAGGACGATACCTTGCGGATCTCCGATCACTTGCCGGTGATCGCCCGTTTCCTCTTGCCGGCTACGCCTTAACCCCTGACTTCAGGCAAATGCAAAACCTGTGGGAGCGAGCCTGCTCGCGAAGGGGACAGTACCGTCAATATTAATGTTGGCAGGTACACCGCTTTCGCGAGCAGGCTCGCTCCCACAGGAGGTTGTGCAGGCTCAATGCTCCTCTTCCAGCTCGTCGTGCAGCAACCCGAAGATCTTGCGCTTCATGTCGATGAACGAGCGCTCCATGACCATGTCCAGGGTCCGTGGGCGTTCGATCGGCACGTCCAGAATTTGCTTGATCCGGCCCGGCCGCGCGCCCATGACGTAGACCCGGTCGCCCAACAGAATCGCCTCGTCGATATCGTGGGTCACGAACAGCACGGTCTTCTTGCTGTTGCCCCAAACCCGCAACAACAGTTGCTGCATTTGCAGGCGAGTCTGGCTGTCCAGCGCGCCGAAGGGTTCATCCATGAGCAAAATTTGCGGGTCGTTGGCCAACGCACGAGCAATGGCGACACGTTGCATCATGCCGCCGGACAGCTGCTTGGCGTAGTTGTCGGCGAACCCCGTCAGGCCCACTTCATTGACGTAGTAGTCGACGATCTCCTTGCGCTCGGCGGATGCCATGCCGCGACGCTTGAGGCCGAATTCGACGTTCTGCCGCACCGTCAGCCACGGGAACAACGTATAGCTCTGGAACACCATCCCGCGATCCGCGCCCGGCCCCTGCACTTGCTGACCGCCCACGTAAATCTCGCCTTCCGTGGGTTCATTCAGACCGGCAGTGAGGTACAACAAGCTCGACTTGCCACAGCCCGATGGCCCGACCAGCACCGCGAATTGCTGATCCGGTACTTCGAACGAGACTTGCTCCAGCGCGGTGAACATTCCACCGTCGGGCTTCTGGTAACGCAGGCTGACCTTGTCCACTTGCAGTCGAGGAGCGGCCTGCGCCGGGGCAGCCTGGGGTGTGACGAAACGAGGGTTGACGGCGGTTACTGAGCCCATGCGGCGATCCTCAGACGTAGGAAACGGAACAGTTGATCGGTGACCAGGCCCAACAGACCGATGATCGCGATTGCCAGAAAGATCACATCCACTTGAAAGCCGCGCATGGCTTTAAGGCTCAGGTAGCCCAGACCACTGGAGGCCGCGACCAGTTCGGCGACGACCAGATACGTCCAGGCCCAGCCCATGGTCACGCGCAAGGTGTCGAGCACACCCGGCAATGATGCCGGAGCGATCACATGCAACACCGCATCGCGGCGGTTCGAGCCAAGGGTGTAGGACGCGTTGATCAGGTCTTTGGAAATGCCTTTGGACACGTCCGCGATCATCACCAGTTGCTGGAAAAACACCCCGAAGATGATCACCGAGACCCGTTGTTCCAGGCCGATGCCGATCCACAGAATGAACAGCGGCACGAACGAGGTCACCGGCAGGTAACGGATGAAATTGACCATCGGTTCGAGGAAGGCCTGGACGATGCGGAAGCTGCCCATCAGCAACCCCAACGGCACCGCCACCAGGGACGAGACGATGAACCCGACCATCACCACTTCGACGCTGGCCCACACGTGTTGACCCAGTGTGCCGTCGCGACCCAGGCGCACGGCGGCCTCGACCACCGCCCCCGGTGTCGGCAGGAACATGCCCGGCACCACGCCGCCATAGGACAATCCGGCCCACAGGCCGATCAATAACACCCAGGCCAGGCCGCTCGCGCTCCAGATGACCTGCACGGGCAGGCCGGTCTTGGGCGTCATACAGCGGCTCAGCCATGAATTGCGCTTGAACATGCGAACCTCCTAGAGCGGGCTGACGAAACGGTTGTCGATCAGGTCGTCATTGCTGACGTTGTAGGGCTTGCCCTGCAACTCACTGGCGGTCTCGTTGGCCAGTTTGATCAGCGGTTCGCTATCGCCCGGCTTGCCTGGCGAGCCCAGGAGTTTTTCGCTCATGGCTTGATCGTAGAAGCGTACGCCTTGCGCGGCGGCGGCCAGTTCCTTCGGATCGGCGAGGTAACCACCGACGCCCTTGGCCATTATTTTGTAGGCCTCTTGCGGATGCTCCTGGGTGTATTTCACTGCTTTGTACAACCCGGCGACCAACGCCTTGACGTCTTCTGGCTGCTTTTCGATGACCGAACAGTTGAGCGCCACCACGTCGACAATCACCCCCGGCGTACTACTGCTGTCGATCAAGACCTTGCCTTGATGCTTGCTGCGAACCATCGAAAGGTGCGGTTCCCAGGTCACGGCGGCCGGTACGCGACCGGCGATAAACGCGGTAGCCGCGTCGTCCGCCGTCATGTTCTGCACGGTGATGTCGCTCATTTTCATGCCGTGTTTTTTCAGCAGATACGATAACCAGAACTGCGAGGTCGACCCTTCGTTCACCGCTACCGCCTGGCCCTTCAGCTCCTGCAGGCTCTTGACGTCCTTGCCCACGAGCACACCGTCGCCACCATGGCTGTCATCAAGTGCGGCGACAGCCTTGAAGCAAAATTGCGGACGGTACTTGAGCACTTCGTCGATGGTCGACGCCGAGCCCGACAACTCCCCCGACGCTTGGGCGGCCATGTACATCGAGGCCTCTTCGACAACGGGCAACTCGACGGTCAAGCCGTTTTCCTTGAAGTAGCCCAGATCCTGAGCCAGGTAGAGCGTGCCGTAGCCCACCCACGTGGTGTGACCGATGGACAGGGTGCCGGCCTGGGCGCTGGTGGCGACCGTCGCGGCGATGGCGGTGAAAACCAGTGGATGAGCGAAGCGGGTAAACAAGGACTTTTTCATGGAGCACTCCCAAAGCTGTTGATTTATTTTTTTCATGGGCAGTACGGTCAGTGGCCTTGAAGCGGATGCTACCTGCGGTCTCTGAATGGACCCTTCGGTGGTCATCGTTTGGCTGACTGGCGAAGTCGATGTTGGCCCAAGCCCGGGATTAGGAAAATTAGGAAATATGTCGCTGGGAGCGAAGAAAAAACGCGGTAGCGTGCGCTGGGAAAGGGCGGTGTTGGCGGGGGTGCACGGGGTGGGTGCAAAAGGTGAGAAGTGTGTTGAATGGGCCATAGCATTCGCGAGCAGGCTCGCTCCCACATTGGAATAGTGTCGACCTCGATAATGGAGGGCGACATCTAACCACTGTGGGAGCGAGCCTGCTCGCGATAAGGTCCGAAGGACCTTCAGGCAATGTCAGAGCCGGCCGTATTCCTTAGCCGTACGATCAACAGCTTTCAGGGTCTTCCCCACCAGCTCATCAACCTCTTCACGACTGGCAATCAATGCCGGCGCCATGATCATTCGCCCCAGCGTCGAGCGAATAATCACCCCTTCCTCAAAGCCAATCGTGCGGCATCGCCAGGCAATATCGTTCTCGTTGGCAAAGCGCTTGCGGCTGGTTTTGTCCTCCGCCAATTGCAGTGCCGCGACCATGCCGACGCCTTGAATATCGCCCACCAACGGGTGGTTGCCGAACACCTCGCGCAAGCACTGTTGCAGGTACGGCCCGATGTCATCCTTGACCCGTGTCACCACCCCTTCATCGCGCAACGCCTTGAGGTTGGCGATGGCCACCGCCGCCGCCACCGGGTGCCCGGAATAGGTCAACCCGTGGGCAAACACCCCGCCCTGCTCCACCAGCACCTGGGCCATTTTTTTCGACAGGATCAATCCGCCCATGGGGATGTAACCCGAGGTCAAACCCTTGGCGATGGACAGCGTGTCCGGCTCGAAACCGAAGTGCTCGTGGGCGAACCACTCGCCGGTTCGACCGAAGCCGCCGATCACTTCATCGGCGCACAGCAGCACATCGTACTTGCGGCAGATCCGCTGAATTTCCGGCCAGTAGCTTTCTGGTGGAAAGATCATCCCGCCCGCGCCCTGGAACGGCTCGGCGATGAAGCCGGCGACCTTGTCCGCGCCGAGTTCAAGAATCTTCGCTTCCAGTTGCTGTGCCGCCCGCAGCCCAAACTCGGCTGGGGTCAGATTGCCTTCGTGGGCAAAAAAGTACGGCTCATCGATGTGTTCGATGTCCGGAATCATGCCGCCCATTTCGTGCATGAACTTCATGCCACCGAGCGCCGTCGCCGCCAGGGTCGAGCCGTGGTAACCGTTCCAGCGACCGATCATGACTTTCTTCTCGGGCTTGCCGAGGATCGTCCAGTAACGGCGCACGGTACGGATCAGCACCTCGTTGGCTTCCGAGCCCGAGTTGGTGTAGATCGCGTGGCTGTAGTGTCCCGGCAGCAGGCTGAACAGCAGCTCCGACAGCTCGATCACCTGCGGGTGGGTGGTGTGGAAAAACATGTTGTAGTAAGGCAACTGCTCAAGCTGTTTAGTCGCGGCCGCCGCCAGGTCCTTGCGGCCGTAACCGAGGTTTGTGCACCACAGCCCGGACATGCCGTCGAGGTAACGCCGACCATCGTTGTCCCACAGGTGCAGGCGCTCGCCACGGACCATCACTCGCGGCCCTTCGTCGTTGAGTGCCTTTTGATCGACGAATGCGTGGATGTGGTGCGCAGCATCGGCGGCCTGGTAGTCGCGGGTTTCACGTGGTGTGGTCATCGCCAGTTCTCCGTTTTTTTGTTATTAGCGCAATTGAAACCAGGTGGTCTTCAACTGAGTGTATTTATCGAATGAGTGCAGCGACAAGTCGCGGCCGAATCCGGACTGCTTGCCACCGCCAAAAGGTACGGTCACGTCGAGTGCATCGACGCTGTTGACCGACACGGTGCCCGCTCGCAATTGTCGCGCCACGCGGTGGGCACGATTGAGGTCATCGGTCCACAGCGAAGCGGCCAGACCGTAGACGCTGTCGTTGGCCAGTTGCAAGGCATGTGCCTCGTCATCGAAGGTCGTGATGGCCAGCACCGGGCCGAATACTTCGTCGCGAAACAACGGCATGTCCGGGCTCACACCGGTAAAAATCGTTGGCTGAATGAAGTTATCGGAGCCGTTGAAGATCGATTGCCGACCACCACACACCTTGGTCGCGCCCAGGCGTGCGGCCTGCTCGATGAACTTCATGATGCGCGCAGTCTGGCGGCTGTCGACAATCGCCCCGGCGGTGCTCGACGGGTCCAGTGGATCACCCGGCTGCCAGCGTTCGGCCTGCACCTTGAGGCGTTCGACGAATTCATCATGTATCGAACGTTCCACCAGCAAGCGCGAGTTGGCCGAGCAGACTTCACCCTGATTGAAGAAGATCCCGAACGCCGCTTTCTCGGCGGCCAGATCAAGGTCCTGACAATCGGCGAACACCAGATTCGCACTCTTGCCGCCGCATTCCAGCCACACCTGTTTGAGGTTCGATTGCGCGGAATACTGCATGAAGTATTTGCCGACTTCGGTGGAGCCGGTGAAGACCAGGCAATCGATGTCCGGGTGCAAACCGAGGGCTTTGCCGGTCTGCTCACCCAGGCCCGGCAGCACGTTCAGCACGCCTGGCGGTAGGCCGGCTTCCAGCGCCAGCTCGGCCAGACGCAGTGCGGAAAACGGTGATTGCTCGGCGGGCTTGAGAATCACCGAGTTACCAGCCGCCAAGGCCGGGGCGAGTTTCCACGCCGCCATGTCCAGCGGGAAATTCCATGGCACCACCGCAGCCACCACACCGAGCGCTTCGCGGGTGATGGTCGCCAGTACGTTCTGCGCGCTGGGGGCAATCTGGTCATACAGTTTGTCGAGGCTTTCGGCGTACCAGCGAAACACGCCGGCAGCACCCGGCACGTCGATGTTGTAGGCATCCATCACCGGTTTGCCCATGTTCAGCGAATCAAGCAACGCCAGTTCTTCGCGGTGATCCATGATCAGATCAGCCAGGCGCAACAGCACTTGCTTGCGCTCGCCCGGCGAACGCGCCGCCCAGGTTCCAGCCTCGAACACTTGCCGCGCACTGCGCACAGCCGCGTTCACGTCTTCATCGCCGCAAGCGGCCACGTTAGCCAGACACTGGCCGGTGGCGGGGTTGATCACGGCGAAGGTCTGTCCCGACTGCGCCGAATGGGGTTTGCCGTCGATCAGTGCCTGATCTGGAAACGGCAGTGCAGCGGCCTTGTTTTGCCAGTATGTAAGCTCGAACACGTTCAGATGCTCCATGGGCTTTTCTTGTGAATTGGATGGTGGCCCAGGCCCTCGACCAGGAAAAATAGTAAAAATGTCTTCGCAGACCATGAAAAAACTGGGCAGCCAATCTCCCCGGTTGCGCGGTTATGTGGTTATTGTTCAGGCCTAACAACACCGTCGTCAGAACGGATGCAGTCGGCGCGAAAATTGCCTGGATGTATAGTCCATCCACCCCGAGGTTTGCCGTGGCTGCCTACAACCTGCGTCAACTGAAATACTTCATCACCACCGTCGAATGCGGCAGCGTCGCCGAGGCCTCGCGCAAGCTGTACATCGCCCAACCGGCGATCTCCACGGCGATCAAAGGCCTGGAAGACAGCTTCGGCGTACAGCTGCTGATCCGTCACCACGCCCAGGGCGTATCCCTGACCCCTAGCGGCGCGCGCTTCTACCGCAAGGCCCAGGAACTGCTGCGCATGGCCAAGGAATTCGAACAGAACGCCCTGGCCGACAACGACGTGGTGTCCGGGCAAATCGATATCGGCTGCTTCGAAACGGTTGCCCCCTTGTACTTGCCACAGTTGATTGCCGGGTTCTCGGCGCTGTATCCGGGGGTGAAAATCCGCATCCGCGACGGCGAGCAGCAGGAACTGGTGCAAGGCCTGACCTCGGGCACCTTCGACCTGGCAATTCTTTACGAACACGACCTCGACGCCACCATCCAGACCGAACCGCTGATGCCGGCGCAACGGCCTTACGCGTTACTGCCGGCAGACCACCGCTTTGCCCAGCTCAAGCAGGTGTCGCTGCGCGACCTGTGCCTGGAGCCGATGATTCTGCTGGACGTGCAACCGAGCCGGACTTACTTCGTCAGCCTGTTCGAAGAACTCGGCCTGACGCCGCACATTGCCTTCAGCTCGCCGTCGATCGAGATGGTGCGGGGGATGGTCGGGCAAGGGTTCGGCTTTTCGATCCTGGTCACCCGGCCGCATTCGGAATGCACCTACGACGGCCAGAAAGTGGTGTGCGTGGACATCGTCGAGGACGTCACCGGCTCAGGGCTGGTCGCGGCGTGGCTCAAGCGCGGGCAACTGACCAAACCGGCGCAGTTGTTTGCTGATTATTGTAGAGAGCAGCTCACCGCCAAGTCCCAAGCGTCACACCTACCCTTGTAGGAGCGAGCTTGCTCGCGATGGACGTGAACGATAACGCGTGCTGTCTGGAAACAAGCAGCGCCTTCAAGTCCATCGCGAGCGAGCTCGCTCCTACAGGGAACGAGCTATTTACGGGGTTTGATCCGAGCGGTCGCTTCGGCCACCAGCGGATCATCCGGCCAGTAATGCTTGGGATAGCGTCCTTTCAAATCCTTCTTCACTTCGGCGTAAGTGCTGCGCCAGAAGTTCGCCAGGTCCTGGGTCACCTGCACCGGTCGCCGCGCCGGAGACAGCAGGTGCAGCTTCACCACTTGCCGGCCGCCAGCAATCCTCGGCGTCTCGGCCAGGCCGAACAACTCTTGCAATCGCACCGCCAGAATCGGCGGTTGCTCGCTGTAATCGAGTCGAATCGACGAACCCGACGGCACGCTCAAATGATGCGGCGCCAGCTCGTCGAGCCGTTGCGGCAGCGGCCATGGCAACAAGTTATGGACGATGCTCGACAGGTCCAGGTTGGCGAAGTGACTGAGTCGCGAGACTTTCCCCAGGTATGGCATCAACCAGTGCTCAAGGCTTTTGAGCAGCGCGGCGTCGCTGACATCCGGCCATTCACTTTCATGTTTGCTGTTGAGGTCCAACTGCCGCAACAACGCGACTCGCGCTTGCCACTGACGCAGCTCCGGCGTCCACGGCAACAGCTCCAGCCCCTTGCGTCGCACCAGATTCACCAGCGCCTGGCTGCGAGCCGTTTCATCGAGGCCGGTCAGCGGTTCGCGACTGAGGATCAATTCGCCCACCTTGCGCTGACGCTCGGCGCGTAACACACCCTCGCGCTCATCCCAATCCAGCTGATCGACGCAACGCACTTGCTCCGACAGCACGGAATCGAATAGCGCCGGATCGAAATCCGCCGCCAGATAAATCCGTTCCTCACGCTGGCCCTGACGGCTGCCGAGGTCGGCGATCACCAGCCACGGTTGTTTCATCAGACTGTCGGCTTCGGCGAACAGCGCTGCGCGACCGTTGGCCAAGCGATACTCCGCGCCACCGGCCCGACGTTGTTGGGCAACACGGTCCGGATAGGCCAGCGCCAGCAGCGCGCCGAGCCAACGCGGATGATCGGGATCGCTGACGGGCTCCGACGCTTTGCCGCGCAGGTAACCCCGATACTGTCGCGCCAGTTGCCGGGCCCGTTGCACGCCGCCCTGAGCGCCGCGTGCAGCGCGTTCTTCGCCGGACAACAGCACCAGTCGACTGTGCAAGTCAGCCCCGGCACCGCGCAAAATATCTCGCTCACCCAGCAGTGCCGCGACGTCGCAGGCCATGTCTGCCAGGCCAAGTGCCTGCCCGCGTAACAGCAAATGGGCGATGCGTGGATGCGCCGGCAGTTCGGCCATCGCCTGGCCGTGGCGGGTCAGCGCTTCGCCGTCCAGGGCGCCCAGACGATCAAGCAGATCCTGAGCCTGTGCATACGCCGCCGCAGGCGGAACGTCGAGCCACACTAACTGATCCGGCGCCACGCCCCAGCGCCCGAGTTGCAACGCCAGGCCGGCAAGGTCCGCCGAGAGAATTTCCGCACTGGCGTAAGCCGCCAGTTGCTCGTGCTGATCCTGCGACCACAAGCGATAGCACACGCCCGGCTCCAGGCGCCCGGCCCGGCCGGCGCGCTGTGTGGCGCTGGCGCGGGAGATGCGCTGGGTGTCGAGCCGGGTCATGCCGCTGCCCGGATCGAAACGCGGAACTCGCGCCAACCCGGCATCGATCACCACACGCACACCGTCGATGGTCAGACTGGTCTCGGCGATGTTGGTCGCCAACACCACTTTGCGCTTGCCCGCAGGCGCCGGATCAATCGCCGCACGCTGCGCGGCCAGGTCCAGCTCGCCATGCAAGGGGCAGAGCAACACCTTCGAGCTCTCGCCCAGCGCATCGGCCAGTTGTTGATGAACTCGACGGATTTCCGCCTGCCCTGGCAGAAAGACCAGAAGGCTGCCGGTTTCGTCATTCAAGGCGTCGAGAACGGTCTGCACCACACGCGGCTCGATGAATTCGCCCGGCTGGAACGGTCGGCTCCAACGCATCTGCACCGGGTACATGCGCCCTTCACTGCGCAGGATCGGCGCGTCGTCGAGCAACCCGGCCAGGCGTTCGCCTTCCAGAGTTGCCGACATCAACAGGATTTTCAGCGGTTGATTGTCCCGGAACAGCTCCCGGCCGTTCAAACTCAGGGCCAACGCGAGGTCGGCGTCGAGACTGCGCTCATGGAACTCGTCGAAGATCAGCAGACCGACGCCTTCCAGCGCCGGGTCATCTTGCAAGCGCCGGGTGAGGATACCTTCGGTGACCACTTCGATACGTGTTTTGGGGCCGACTTTGCTGTCGAGGCGAATGCGATAACCGACGGTTTCACCCACCTTCTCGCCCAGTTCACTGGCCAAACGGTCCGCCGCCGCCCGCGCCGCCAACCGGCGCGGTTCGAGCATCAGGATGGTTTGTCCCGCCAGCCACGGCTCGTTGAGCAAGGCCAAGGGCACGCGGGTGGTTTTACCGGCACCGGGCGGTGCTTCGAGCACGGCTTCGTGGCGTGTAGCCAAGGCTTCACGCAGGGCGGGTAAAACTTCATCAATCGGCAAAGAAATCATGCTGGCTCCCAAACAGAGGCGCGAGTATAACGGCGAACGGCTTGTCGCTCGTTGCTGTCCTAATTCATATCGACGACGCTTCGTTTTCTACATGACTCAGGAGATTTCATATGCGTGTTCCCTTTCGCCTGATTGGCGGTGTATTGGTGGCAACCCTGCTGACCCAAGTGACCGCCTGCGGATCGATTTTCTACCCGGATCGCCGCGGTCAGATTGACGGCAAGATCGACCCGGCCATCGCTGCCCTCGATGCCGTGGGCCTGCTGTTCTATATTGTTCCTGGCCTGATCGCGTTTGCCGTGGACTTCACCACCGGTGCGATTTATTTCGAACCGGGCAAGACCGCCCAGGTATCCCCGGAAAAACTCAAGGACGCCATCGGCGCCGACGGCAAGGTCGATACTCAAAAGTTGCAGACTATTCTCGACACAGAACTGGGCCGTCACTTCCCGCTGGATGACCCGCGTCTGATCCAACACAAGGGCAGTGCTCAGCAATTGGCTATGTTCGGCTTGCAACCTGCTGCGTAATCCGTGCACTTAGGGCCACTTAAAAGGAAAAGCCGTACCTATGATCACAAGCGTCGAACACGCCCGCCTGCTGCGGCTGGCAACCCGTGCCTCGGTGGCGGTCGCGTGTACGCTGATCGTCGCCAAAGCCATCGCCTGGTGGTTGAGCGGTTCGGTGAGCATGCTCGCCGGGTTGACTGACTCGGTACTCGATGGCGTGACGTCGCTGCTTAATTTGCTGGCGGTGCATTACGCCTTGCGTCCCGCCGATGACGATCACCGTTACGGCCATGGCAAAGCCGAATCACTGGCCGGCATGGCTCAGGCGCTGTTTATTAGTGGCAGTGCAGTGTTGATTGCCTTGCAGGCGTATGACCGGTTGAAGCATCCGGAGCCCGTGGGCGCGCCGTGGATCAGCATTGGAGTGATTGTGTTCTCCCTGGTGCTGACGCTGGCGTTGCTGACGTTGCAACATCGGGTGGTCAAGGCGACCGGTTCGAACGCAGTACGTGCGGACTCGCTGCACTACCGCTCGGACATGCTGCTCAACGGCAGCATCCTCGTGGCGCTGGTATTGGCCGGGTTTGGCTGGAGCCAGGTGGATGCGTGGTTTGGTCTGGCGATTGCGGTCTACATTCTGTGGAGCGCGATTCAGATCGCCCGGGAAAGCTTTACGGTGCTCATGGATGAAGAACTGCCGCCGGATGTCAGCCAGAACATGCTCGAACTGGCTTGCGGTGTACCCGGGGTTTTGGGCGCGCATGACCTGCGCACGCGAATTTCCGGCAACCGATGGTTCGTCCAATTGCATCTGGAGTTACCGGGCAGCCTGACCCTGTCGGTCGCTCACGGCATCAGCGATCAAGCCGCCGATGCGATTCACGCCGCCTACCCGCAAGCCGAAGTGCTGGTGCACGCCGACCCGCGGGAAGCGGTACTGGCTGCCAGAGCTCAGAAAGAAACCTGATAACCACGACTGCTCAGGCAGTTACCCTGGGCCTGGCGGTAGGCTTGCACCACCGACGGGTCCGGTTGATAGGTGACCGTTCGCGGATCAAAGCCACTCTGCTGCACCGCGTATTGATAGCAATCGTAGCCATCCTGATTGACCTGCTCGGGCGACTGGCCGTTGGCTGGATAGGCCACTACGTCATAGCCATTGCTGGTCGGTTGCGGCGGCTGTTGCATGGGTGGCTGTTGCACGGGCGGTTCAACCACGACGTAATCCTGAGTGCTTTCCTGATAGGCGTAATACGAGCCCGCCGCCAGGAACAACAGCGCACCGCCGATCCACACTTCACTCGCGTAATCGGGCAGGTAGCTCACACGAATTCCGCGAGGCGGCTCCACCACCACATAGTGTGGGCCCTGCGGGCGATACCAGTAGCCGCCGGAGTAGAAGTAATCCTGACCTCGATAAGGTACGCGGAACTCACGGTCCGGGAAGCGATCGACTACATGGCCGGGACGATACTGCGGGCCGGGGCCCCAGCCATTGCCATGCCCCTCCGGACGCCCCTCCCACCGATGATCATCGGGGTGTGAACCCTGAGCACCGTTTTGCCAGTGCTGATTATTATCGCTGTGCTGCGGAACATCCTGATAGTAGCCATGCTGCGGTTGCTGAGTCTGGCGCACTGTGTCGGGCCGGCCCTGGATCGGCAGTTCATTGGCCGGCGGCCTCGGCGACGGTGGTGGTGGTGGCCGGACCGGATTGTTGTACTCGTGCGG
Source organism: Pseudomonas sp. ASL7 (assembly GCF_056680375.1). NCBI lineage: Bacteria > Pseudomonadati > Pseudomonadota > Gammaproteobacteria > Pseudomonadales > Pseudomonadaceae > Pseudomonas > Pseudomonas sp. ASL7. The sequence continues at coordinate 4,003,671 of NZ_CM155279.1, forward strand.
CGCGTGGTATTGCCCATTCTGATTCTGGCCGTTGTGCTCGTACTGACGGTTGTATTCACCTCGATTGCCATTGTTGTTCTGCTCATGTGGTTGATTGTTCTGAGCAGGCTGATTATTTTGCGGGCGCGGCTGATTGCTTTGAGCAGGCTGATTATTTTGCGGGCGCGGCTGATTATTGCCGCCATGACCCTGATTGTTTCCCTGATGGCCATCCGACTCGTGTTGCCCGCCATCGGGGCCACGGTATTGCGGCTCATCGGCCAGCGTTTGAGCAGTGACACTTACACACAACATACCAACACTGGCCATATGCCAGATGCGCGACTTCATGCTTTTCCTCACTGCGGGTTAGGGCCTGTACGTAAGACTGGGAAAGTGCAGGCCGGTTCTGCAACAGGTTATCAGTCGCGAAACTTATTTATTGAGGATGGGCGAGAAATTCCAGGCAAGAAAAAGGGGAGACCCGTCGGCCTCCCCTTGAGAACTTCGTCCGTGCTCGACGCTTATGACGTCGGCTCACCTCACGCCGTCTTCTGGACAGTGTGTAGCTCGGGGGCCGGCTCATCCCCTGTGGGGAGTGGCGACCGCAGCTGGCCTGATTGGGCGAGCCGCTGTGGACTGTTTGTCCGAGCAGTGATTCTGGTGATAAGAATAGACTCGCGGCACCGGCAGAGGATTGCGAAGATTGCTCAAATAAACATCACTTGCGCAATTTTTAACCCTGGATAGATAATATTCCGCAATAGTTATGAGAAAGGCCTGATTGATGAGCAAACTCGACCGATACGATCTGAGCATTTTGGCGGAATTGCAGCGTGACGCGCGCATCTCCAACCAGGAGCTGGCCGAACGCATCGGCCTGTCCCCCTCGCCATGCTCACGGCGGGTCAAGCAATTGGAAGATGACGGCTACATCACCCGTCAAGTCGCCCTGCTGGACCGCAAAATGCTTGGTTTGAGCCTGACGGCTTATGTGCTGATCGGCATGGACCGACACACGCCGGAGCGGTTCGAGAACTTTGAAGCGGCCATTCGCACGCTGCCGCAAGTACTGGAGTGCAGTTTGGTGACGGGGATGGATGCCGACTATCAGCTCAAGGTGGTGGTGCCGGACATGGACCACTATCAGAAACTGCTGCTGGGGCATTTGACCCGGATTGAAGGGGTGACGAGCGTGCGCTCGAGTTTTGTGTTGAACCAGGTGCTCAACAGTACCGAACTGCCCCTCACTCACCTGCGTAGCTGAGACCTTGTAGCAGCTGGCGAAGCCTGCGTAGCTGAGACCTTGTAGCAGCTGGCGAAGCCTGCGTTCGGCTGCGTAGCAGTCGTAAAATCAGACGTCGCGGTTTTTCAGGTAAACCATGGATACAGCATTTACGACTGCTACGCAGCCGAACGCAGGCTTCGCCAGCTGCTACAGGCACACCGACGCAGGTCAATGCCCCGCCATTCCCCCATGGCGTATACTCGCCCCGCCCTTTTTAGCCCCGCCCGCGCTGGAGATGTTCGATGGATCCTGCAGTATTTGAAGAGTGGATGATGACCGGCCTGGTCACCATCCTGATCATTTTCATGGGTTTCATCGTCTGGGATCTGGCGAAGAAGTCCAAGGCCGGCAAGTTCGGCACGCTCATCCTGTTCTTCGTGCTGGGCCTGGGGATTTTCGCGTTCGTCGTCAAAAGCGTGGTGATCGCGTACATCGAAAACCACTCATAAACGCGCCGGGACTTCCTTCCACTGGCCTTGATCGAGCCCTTCGATCGTCCAGTCGCCGATTCTGACCCGCACCAGCCGCAGCGTCGGCAAGCCGACCGCAGCGGTCATGCGCCGCACCTGACGGTTGCGTCCCTCGCGAATCACCAGCTCCAGCCAATGGGTCGGCACGCTTTTGCGAAAGCGCACCGGTGGGTTGCGCGGCCATAATTCAGGCTCATCCAGCTGCCGCGCCTCGGCTGGCAACGTCATTCCATCGTTCAACTCGACGCCATCGCGCAAGCGCTGCAACTGATCAAAGCTCGGCTCGCCTTCCACCTGCACCCAATAGGTCTTGGCCAGTTTGTGTTTCGGGTCGGCGATCCGCGCTTGAAGCTGGCCGTCGTTGGTCAACAACAATAAGCCTTCACTGTCACGGTCCAGCCGTCCTGCCGGGTAAATCCCCGGAATCTCAATATAGTCCTTGAGCGTCGCCCGCCCTTCGCCATCGCTGAATTGCGTCAGCACATCGAACGGTTTGTTGAACAGAATCAGCTTCGGCTCGGCCGGCGGCGCTTTGGCGACGCGGCGCGGGGCTGAGGACGATGGCGCAGGCTTCACGCCAGGGCGGCGGGAAACGGGACGTTGAGGACGGGACATGGGGAAAAGAACATCTAACGGTCAGGGCTGCTAATGCTAGTGCCCCGACCGCCAAATGACCATGACATCTATCAGCGGAATGGCGGCTCGTCGAAGCTGCGCAATTTGCGCGAGTGCAGCGAGTTGAGTTCCGTGCGCAACAAATCCACCGCCTCGATACCGATCTTCAAGTGCTGGCTGACCGCGCGCTCATAGAAGGCGTTGGCCGAGCCTGGCAGCTTGATTTCGCTGTGCAAGGGTTTGTCGGAGACGCAGAGCAGCGTGCCGTAAGGCACTCGCAAGCGATAACCTTGCGCTGCGATGGTGCCGCTTTCCATGTCCACGGCAACAGCGCGGGACAAGTTGATCAACGGACGTTCTTGAGCCCAACGCAGCTCCCAATTACGGTCGTCGTAGGTCAGCACAGTGCCGGTGCGCAGGCGTTTCTTCAGCTGATCGCCCTTTTCGCCGGTGATGTTGGCCGCCGCTTGCTGCAACGCCATCTGCACTTCGGCCAGGGCCGGAATCGGAATGTTCGGCGGCACGACCCGGTCGAGAATCCCGTCGCGGCGCATGTAGGCGTGAGCCAACACGTAGTCGCCAATGGTCTGCGACTGACGCAAGCCGCCACAGTGACCAATCATCAGCCAGCAATGCGGGCGCAGCACGGCCAAATGGTCAGTGATGTTCTTGGCGTTGGACGGGCCGACACCGATGTTCACCAGGGTCACGCCATGGCCGTCGCTGGCAATCAGGTGATAGGCCGGCATTTGGTAGCGATGCCAGACCACACCCGCCGCTATCGCCGAGGCTTCGCCGTGATCCATGCTCTTTTCGATGATCACGTTGCCCGGCAACACCATCCGCACGAAACGCGGATCACTGCGCAACTGCTCCAGGCCATGGACGATGAACTGGTCGACATAACGGTGGTAGTTGGTCAGCAAAATCCACGGCTGTACATGACGCCAGTCGCTGCCGGTGTAATGCACCAGTCGGCGCAGCGAGAAATCCACTCGCGCCGCATCGAACAACGCCAACGGCAGCGGATCGGTGTTTTCCCAATCGTACAACCCGTCGGCAATGCCATCGGTGGCGGCCGACAGGTCGGTACTGGGGAACACCCGCGCCAGTACGGCAGCGGTCACGCCGGAGCCGGCCAGTTCTTCGCCCTGCTCAACCACGTACGGATAGGGAATGTTCTGCTGGCTGATGCCCACTTCGACCGTCACGGTAAAGTCATGCATCAACGGCACGAGCTGTTCCAGCAGGTATTTACGGAAGGCTGCGGGATGGGTGACGGTGACGCTGTAGGTCCCCGGCAACTGAACCTTGGCGTAGGCACGCGTGGTCTGCGGGACTTCGCCCTGGCAATGGTAGGTCAGACGCAGTTCAGGATAACGGAACATCGCACGCTGTTCGGCGTCCGGCTCAATACGGTCCTTGAGGTAACGCTTGAGCGCCTGGTTCAGCGCGGTGGTTGCACGATTGTGCAAGAGTGCAAGCCGGTCCACGGCTTGCTCGGCGGTTTGAACGATAATAAAAGCTTCGGTCACGATCAGCATCCTGTGTTCTGACTTGCAGACCTTCATCTTGCCTGCATCGTCGCTTCACGGGAACCCTGTAGGAGCGAGCCTGAACTGGCCTAATGATTTTGGACACCTCAATCGGGCGCTATGATGGCGCCCAAATCTGAGGTGTTTTGGATATGCGGAAATCTTACTCGAGTGAGTTCAAGCTCAAGGCTGCCAGCATGGTGCTGGACGAAGGACAATCGGTTCCCGAGGTCTGTGCCAGTTTGGATATTGGTCCCACGGCCTTGCGCCGCTGGGTCGATCAGGTTCGTAAGGAGCGCTTGGGTTCGACCCCGGTAGGAGCCAAGGCGATTACCGCTGATCAGCGAGAGATCCAGAAGCTTAAAGCGTTGCTCCGGCAAAAAGACCTGGATATCGAAATCCTAAAAAAGGCCAGTGCTCTCCTGCTTTTGGACGCCAAAGATCATTCTCGTTGATCTGCGAGCTGGACGAGCAGTACGGCGTTAACAATTGCTGCCGAGCGTTTGGCATCAATCGCAGCAGCTTTTACGCCTGGCGTCAGCGCCAAGGCAAAGTGAATCCCGAGCGGGAGAGGCTCAAAGCCGTGCTGGTCAAGCATCACAGGGCGTCAAGAGCCTCTGCGGGGTCGCGGACTCTGGCCAAGGAGCTGCAAGAGAAAGGGCACCGCATCGGGCGGTATTTGGCCCGCAGTTTGATGCGCGAAACCGGCATCACCAGTCGCCAGCGCAGGCGCCATAAGTACAAGTCGCCTGGCGTGGAGGCGTTGGTGGCGCCGCACGTACTCAAGCGCAAGTTTGATGTTAAAGCGGTCAATCAGGTGTGGTGTGGCGACGTGACATACATCAAGGTTGGTAAGCGGTGGCTGTATTTCGCGGCGGTTCTGGATCTGTACGCTCGTCGCGTTGTGGGTTGGTCGTTTTCGATGATCTCCGATGCTTCGCTGACCTGCGAGGCCTTACGGATGGCGGTTGAGCTACGAGGTCGACCCAAAGACGTGCTGTTTCACTCCGATCAAGGCTGTCAGTACACCAGCCATAAGTTCAGGAACGAGCTATTGGAGTATGGCCTGCGGCAAAGCATGAGTCGTAAAGGCGAGTGCTGGGACAACGCCCCTATGGAGCGTTTCTTTGGCAGTTTGAAATCAGAATGGGTGCCTGAAACCGGCTACGAATCGGAACATGAGGCCCGAGCGGATGTGCAGCGCTACGTATCGCGTTACAACACCACCAGGCCTCATAGCTACAACGATTATCGATCGCCAGTCGCTAGAGAGAGACTGGCTGCGTGAAACCTTAAACGGTGTCCAAGATTACTTGACCAGTTCAGCCTGCTCGCGAAGGCGCTGGCACCTCTCGTATCGAAGTGACTGAGCGACCGCTTTCGCGAGCAGGCTCGCTCCCACATTTAATCTGCGTCGCTCATAAAAAAGGCTCAGAAGCCCTGCGGTGTGGAACGCGCGACTATCGTTCCTACCTCCAGCCCTCGCGGCAACGCACCAAACACTCGACCTGCCGACCCTAGACGACTGGCAATGAAGGCGTCACTGACGGCGGCATTACCCGCCTCCAGCAATAGCTTGGCCTGGAGCCCCAAGGCGATGTCTTCGGTCAGCTGCCGCGCGCGGTATTGACTGTCGCCGGTGTCCTTGAAGGCCGCCCGCAATTGACTGATGTGCGCGGCCAGCCGTTTGTCGCCATGGCCGTCACCCAACTCGGTGAACAGCACATCCAGCACCCCCGGTTCTTTCGACAGGGCCCGAAGCACATCAAGGCATTGCACATTGCCGGAGCCTTCCCACGTCGAATTGACCGGCGCCTCGCGGTACAAACGCGGCAGGATGCATTCTTCGACATAGCCGGCACCGCCCATGCACTCGGCGGCTTCGTTGATCATCGCGGGGGCGCGCTTGCAGATCCAATACTTGCCCACGGCCGTCACCAGTCGTGCGAATTTCGCTTCCTGCGTGTCGTCCAGATGATCCAGCGCCCGGCCCATGCGCAGGCTCAAGGCCAGGGCGGCTTCACTTTCCAGGGCGAGGTCGGCCAGTACGTTCTGCATCAACGGTTGTTCGCTGAGCAGCTTGCCGCTGACGCGGCGGTGGGCGCAGTGATGGCTGGCCTGGGTCAATGCCTGGCGCATTAGCCCGCTGGAACCGACCATGCAATCGAACCGGGTCATGGCGACCATTTCGATGATGGTCGGAACGCCCCGCCCTTCTTCACCCACCATCCACGCCAGGGCACCCCGAAATTCCACTTCGCTGGAGGCGTTTGAGCAGTTGCCGAGTTTGTTTTTCAGCCGCTGGATGTAGAACTGATTGCGCGTGTCATCCGGGCGGTGGCGCGGCAGCAGGAAACAGGTCAACCCCTTGTCCGTCTGCGCCAGGGTGAGGAAGGCATCGCACATCGGCGCGGAACAAAACCATTTATGGCCCACCAACTCATAGGCCTGGCCCGGCCCACTGGCACCGACCGGATATGCCTTGGTGGTGTTGGCCCGCACATCGGTGCCACCCTGTTTCTCGGTCATGGCCATGCCAATGGTGACACCGGCCTTGTGGGCCATGCCCACGTTACGCGGGTCGTATTCGGTGGCGAGGATTTTCGGCAGCCATTGTTCGGCCAGGTCCGGCTGCAGGCGCATCGCCGGGACACTGGCGAAGGTCATGGTCAACGGGCATCCGCTGCCGGCTTCGGCCTGGCTGTGCAAGTAGGTCATGGCGGCGCGGGCGACGTGGGCGCCGGATTGCGGGTGCGCCCACGGCAACGAGGTCAGCCCGTGCTCGACCGCCGTGCGCATCAATTCGTGGTAGGCCGGGTGAAACTCCACCAGGTCGATGCGATGACCGTACCGGTCATGGCTGACGAAGACCGGTTTGTTCTGATTAGCCAGAAACCCTGCTTCCATCAGCGGCCCACCGGCCAGTGCGCCGTAGGCGTCGATCCGCGGCTGCGCCCAACCGGCCCCGAAACGCCGCGACCACTCCTGCAAAGGCAGGTCGATGCGATACAGATTGGTGCCGTCCAGCGACGGTGGCTGGTTGGTAACTTCGTGGGTTTCAGCGAACTGATGCAGGTTCATGACAAGGCTCCTTTGGTCAGCCAAGGGGGTTCAGTTAAGCACCGCCCATTGGCCGATCAAAGCGTCATATCCGCCTAACTGCCGGCGCTTTCGCCCTACTGCGGGCAGAGCACTCGACGATAAAGCGCTGCCTGCAAGTCCTCGAATTTCACTGGCTTGCCCAGATAGTCAATCAATGCGCCGGTCGGGCAACGTTCACGATCGACACTTAGCGCCACCATGAACACCGGCAATTCGGCGCAGCCCGGCAAGGCGCGGATCTGGCAGCACAGAGTCTCGCCATCAACGGCTGGCAACTGGCAATCAAGCAGCACCGCGTCAAAGGCGTCACGCTGCAAATAATCCAGCGCAGCAACACTGCTGTCAGCGGTGCGCACCCGGAACCCAAGCTTGAGCAACATGCCGCGCATCACCAATTGGTTGATGCTGTTGTCGTCCACCAGCAGCACGGTGCAATCCTGCGGCAGTCGCAAGCGCGGAAAATCCCGAGGCATGAGCGGTGTTTGCACACGTTCTATCACCGGTAGCGCGAACTCGACATCCAGCTGGAAGCGGCTGCCCCGCCCAGGCTCGGAGCGATGAGTCAGGCGCCCGCCAAGCAATTCGACCAGTTGCCGACAAATCGCCAGGCCGACGCCCAGGCCGCCATATTCACGGGTCATAGAGCCGTCGAGTTGGAAGAAGCGTTGATACATCGTCGCCTCCCCCAGATCAGTGAAGCCGATGCCGGTGTCGATCACCGCAAATGACAGCGCCAGACGATTGTTTTCCAGAGGCTTGCCCGTCACGCGCAACGCCAGACCGCCGACCTTGGTGAACTTGATCGCGTTGTCCAGCAGAGATTCCAGGCATTGCGCCAACTTGGCGCTGTCGCCCTGCAAGCGATCCGGCAGCCCCTGTGTCACCTCGACTTTGAAGTCCAGGGACTTGCCTGAAGCATTGCCCTGGAACTGCAGGCGCAACGCTTCAACCACACCACGCAAACTGAACGCGGTCGCCGAGGCCTTGAGCTTGCCGGCCTGCAGTTCGGTCAGGGTGAGAATGCCATTGACCATGCGCATCATGTCCCGCGCCGAACCCGCTGCGGTTTGCTGGTACTGCTCCAGTTCGGGGTCCATCTCGACGGTCTGCATCAGTTCCAGCGAACCGATCACCCCGTTCATGGGCGTGCGCAGTTCGTGGGTCAGCGTGGCGAGGAATTCGTCCTTGAGTTTGTTACTGCGAGCCAGTTGCTGGTTGAGCGCTTCGAGCTTTTGACCGGCATCGAACAGGATCTGCGCTTGCTGCTCGCGCATGGCGTTGATGCGGTCGGCCAGCGCGAGGGACAGCAGCGCGACTTCGATCGCTGAACCAATCTGGCTGGCATACATGGTCAGGAACACGTTCGGCAGGTAACCCAACACCATCAGAGTATTGATAATGCCGCCGAGCAAAAACGCCGACCAGGCAATGATGAAATAGCGCGCCACTCGCAAGCCGCGCAACCAGGCGAAAATCCCTGCGGTAAAAATCACCACGGTGAACATCAGCGCCAACGCCGTTGCCAATCGCAAGGCCAGCGCGTAACTGGTCATCAATGACAACCCGACCACCACCGCTCCGAACGCAATCAGCGCCAGCAACAAGCGGTCGAGCCAGCGACTGTAGGTGGCCGTCTGCAAGAAGCGGCGGGCGAACTGGCTGCCGAACAGCCCTGCGCAACCGATGAAAAACGGCGTCGCCGCGTTGGCCCACCACGGGTTGTCCGGCCAGAAATACTGCACCGCCGCGCCATTCACCGACAGCTGGTACAAGCCGAACGAGGCGATATAGAAAATGTAATAGAGGTAGCTGGTGTCACGCACGCTGAGGTAGATGAACAGGTTGTAGACCAGCATTCCCAGCAACACGCCATAGATCAGCCCGAGCACATACAGTCGCACCGGCTGTTCTTCGAGGTAAGCGGTACTCGACCACAACGTGACCGGCGCCTGGACCGAGCCTTCGCTTTGAAGACGCAGGTACAGGGTTTGCGTCTGATCAGGCGTGAAGTTCAGATTGAACAGGTAGTTGTTCTGGCGGATCTCGCGACTGTCGAATGGCAACGCATCGCCGGTCTGTCGAACCAACTGATAGCGACCGGCAGCATCGGCCAGGTACAGATCAAGGTGATCGAGGGGCGGATAGGCCAGTTCCAGCAGCCAGGTACGTCGCGCAGCAGGGTCGGTCGGGCGGTAAAGCAAATCGATTTTCAGCCAGAACGCCGAGCGCGAGTAACCCGCGTTGAGGGTGTCTTTATGGTGGGGCTTGAAGTTTCCAGCCGCCGCTTGTGCGCGGACATCCTCGATGGTCGCCTGACCACCCGCGTCCTCGAACACCTGCAGGGTTCGCCCCAAGGGAAGGCTTTGAGTGAATTCATCAAATTCGACAGCGCTCGCCATGAGGGGCAAACACAACAGCAACATCAGCAAATAGCGCATTGAAGCCCCAGCGTGGCCTGTCCGGTTCTGTCAGGAAGCCCCCCCATTCCTTTTGAGTAGACGTAAACCGGTATCACCTGTTATTGGTTTGGATCCACTCTAGCATAGCCGTTGATGGCTATTGAACACCATTGAAATTTTTCCTACAAAGGCTCTAGAACGGGCGTTCCAGCGCCACGAATTGAGCTAGAGCTGTTGACCCGGTCTGCGTCTGACAAAGTCCCATTCCTTGTAGCAGCTGGCGCAGCCTGCGTTCGGCTGCGTAGCAGTCGTAAAATCAGGCACTGCGGTGTTTCAGGTTAATTGTGGATGCCGGGATTACGACTGCTTCGCAGTCGAACGCAGGCTGCGCCAGCTGCTACAAGGTCCGTGTTGTGACGCGCTGAGGGGCACCCGAAAAAAGATGTTTGGTGGTAAGCTCGCGCACCATGAATATCTACAGCTCTCGCCCCGTTGTCCTCTGTCTCTCCGGCCACGACCCAAGTGGTGGCGCCGGCCTGCAGGCAGATATCGAAGCCCTGCTCGCTCAGGGTTGCCATGCGGCTCCGGCCGTCACCGCCCTGACCGTGCAAGACACGGTCAATGTCACTGACTTCCGCGTCCTCGACCGTGAGTGGGTGTTGGCCCAAGCCAACGCCGTGCTCAACGATTGTGAAGTCGCTGCGGTCAAACTGGGCATGCTCGGTTCGCTGGAAATGGTCGACACTGTCGTCGAACTGCTCCAGGCGCACCCGCATTTGCCAATGGTCTGCGACCCGGTGCTGCGCGCCGGAGGCGGCGGACGACTGGGCAAGGATGAAGTCGGCTACGCCATGCGCGAACGCCTGCTGCCCCTGGCCATCATTGCTACCCCCAACCTCCCCGAAGCACGCATCCTCGCCGAACTGCCCGAAGGCACCGCAGACGAATGCGCTGAAAAACTCCTGCCGTTCGTCAAACACCTGCTGATCACGGGTGGCCACGGTGATGAACACGAAATTCACAATCGCCTGTACAGCCGCGACGGTCTGCGCCAAACCTACACCTGTCAGCGCCTGCCCGGCAGTTATCACGGTTCGGGTTGTACGCTGGCCAGCGCCCTCGCCGGTCGTCTGGCCCAGGGTGAAAACCTCGTCAGCGCCGTGCAGACCGCGCTTAACTACACGTGGCGCACCCTGCGCGATGCGGAGCAGCTGGGCAAAGGTCAGTTCGTGCCACGCCGTCTGCCGCTGGATTTCTGTTCGTAACTTTCTATTAGCGATGCGGTGAGGCTTGTCCGATGAAACTACGTGGCCTGTACGCCATTACCGACAGCCAGCTACTGGCCGGTAAATTCCTTTCGTATGTGGAGGCGGCGCTGGAAGGCGGCGTTACCTTGCTGCAGTACCGCGACAAAAGCAGTGATGAGGCCCGCCGCCTGCGTGAGGCCGAAACCCTGCGCAACCTGTGCGAACGCTACAAGACCCAGCTGATCATCAACGACGATGCCGAACTGGCCGCACGCCTGAACGTTGGCGTGCACTTGGGTCAGACCGACGGCCCGCTGACCCCGGCCCGGTCGTTGCTCGGTCGCCAGGCGATCATCGGCTCTACCTGCCACGCGCAACTCGAGCTCGCCGAGCAAGCCGCCAAAGAAGGCGCCAGTTACGTCGCATTCGGCCGTTTCTTCAATTCCAACACCAAACCCGGCGCACCGACCTGCAGCCTCGAACTGCTCGACCAGGCCCGCAGCAAACTGCACCTGCCGATCTGCGCAATCGGTGGCATCACCCTGGACAACGCCGCCCCGCTGGTGGCCCATGGGGTCGATTTGCTAGCGGTGGTCCATGGCCTGTTTGGCGCCGACAGCACGGCCGAGGTTACACGCCGGGCCCGTGCCTTTAACGAATTATTCAAATCCTGATTTTTGAGAGCCCGATCATGTCTCGTTCTGAAACCCTGTTTGCCAACGCCCAGAAACACATCCCCGGTGGCGTGAACTCACCTGTTCGCGCATTCAAGAGCGTCGGTGGCACCCCGCTGTTCTTCAAACACGCCGAAGGCGCCTACGTCACCGACGAAGACAACAAGCGTTATGTGGATTACGTCGGCTCCTGGGGCCCGATGATTCTCGGCCACAGCCATCCGGACGTGCTGGACGCCGTGCGCAAGCAGCTTGAGCATGGATTGTCCTATGGCGCTCCCACCGAGATGGAAACCCAGATGGCTGATCTGGTCTGCTCGATCGTGCCGTCGATGGAAATGGTGCGCATGGTCAGCTCCGGCACCGAAGCGACCATGAGCGCCATTCGCCTGGCCCGTGGCTTCACCGGTCGCGACAGCATCATCAAGTTTGAAGGGTGCTACCACGGCCACTCCGACAGCTTGCTGGTCAAGGCCGGTTCCGGCGCCCTGACCCAAGGCGTGCCTAGCTCGGCCGGTGTGCCGGCAGCATTTGCCAAACACACCTTGACCCTGCCGTTCAACGACATCGACGCCGTTGAAACGATGCTCGCCGAAGTCGGCCAGGACGTGGCCTGCATCATCGTCGAGCCTGTAGCCGGCAACATGAATTGCGTACCGCCGGCACCCGGCTTCCTCGAAGGCTTGCGGACCCTGTGCGACAAGCATGGCGTGGTGCTGATTTTCGACGAAGTCATGACCGGTTTCCGTGTCGCCCTCGGCGGTGCACAAGCGCACTACGGCGTGACGCCGGACCTGACCACCTTCGGCAAGATCATCGGTGGCGGCATGCCGGTCGGCTGCTTCGGCGGCAAACGCGAAATCATGTCGCACATCGCCCCCTTGGGTCCGGTTTACCAGGCGGGCACTTTGTCGGGTAACCCGTTGGCGATGGCAGCCGGCTTGACCACCTTGCGCCTGATCAGCCGTCCAGGTTTCCATGCCGAGCTGAGCGACTACACCAGCCGCCTGCTCGACGGCCTGCAACAGCGCGCCGATGCCGCAGGCATTCCGTTCGTGACCACGCAGGCCGGCGGCATGTTTGGCCTGTACTTCAGCGGCGCCGACGACATCGTGACCTTCGATGACGTGATGGCCAGCGACGCCGCCCTGTTCGGGCGCTTCTTCCACCTGATGCTCGAGGGCGGCGTGTATTTGGCGCCGAGCGCATTCGAAGCCGGCTTCACCTCGATCGCTCACGGCGAAGCCGAGTTGAAACTGACACTGGATGCCGCCGAGCGAGCATTCGCTGCATTGAAATAACGCTGTACCGCTGACGTTGGCTATCGCCAGCGTCAGCTTTTACCTACATTCCTGCCCTTATTCCTACGCTTCTGCTCATAATCCCCCGCAAAGTGGGCGATATATTTCCCGTGCAGCAGAAAAACGAGTAAAGACTTTGTAAGGTTGGCCCTGCTTATTTCATAATGCGCGCTTATTGGATCCCTCGATGGGTCCGCGCGCCCTTCAGAGGTAAGTCGATTCCCATGAACCGCACCGGCCGCGCCCTTGCAATGGGCTGCCTGTTGCTCCTTCAGCCCCTGCTCGCACAGGCAGGCGGCAACTCGTTGTTAATCCCAGCGATGGGTCGTTGCACCCTCAATACCCAGGGGCAAGATCTGGCACAGGCACTCGCTGTCTGTCAGAAAGCGTCGGATGCAGGGGATGCGCAGGCGCAATACGAGTTGGGTGAGTTCTACTACAACGGTAAAAATACGCCGCGCGACCTCAAACAAGCCCTGAGCTACTTCGAAAAGGCCTCGCTGCAGGGCCATGCCCAGGCACAGTTCAAACTTGGCACCATGTTTTTCCATGGCGAAGGTGTACCGGCCAATAACATTCAGGCCTACATCGTGCTGAAAATGGCGGCGGTCAATGGCGCTGAAGATGCGCTGGACACGGCTGACGAAGTGGCGGAAAAGATGCCGCGCGAAGAACTGGAAGTCGCAACCCAAGTGCTCGGGCAAATTTTCCGTAAATACCTGATGGAATTGCAAAGCGCCGATGGGCGTACGCCTTTCTCGCCACTGCCCTGATTTCTGCTTTGCTCTCACTGCCCCTATCGCGAGCAGGCTCGCTCCCACAATGGATCGTCTGCGAACACACTATCTGTGTGCGCCAGAGTTCAACTGTGGGAGCGAGCCTGCTCGCGATGGGGGCGGTATTAAGGCTTACTTCTCAGGCATCGGCATCGGAAATGGCATGACATTGCCAACCGCGCCGCGGGCTTCGCTGATTTTCGGCGTGCCCAGACGCTCGACTTCGTCGATGCGCACGATCGAATGCATCGGCACAAAACTGCGCACAACGCCTTCAAACTGAGCCTTGAGTTTCTCTTCGCTCGGATCGACGACCACTTGCGTGCGCTCGCCAAAGACGAACTCTTCCACTTCCAGAAAACCCCACAGATCACTTTGATAGATCTGCTTGGCGTACATTTCGTACACCTGGCCCTGGTTGAGGAAAATCACCTTGTAGATTGGAGCTTCACGTTTGGTCATGGTGGGCGAGCAACACGTCGAGGATAAAAATGAGGGCGCGAACTATAGCATAGCCACCGGACGCGCAGCGGTAGGAACCTTGGGACATGTTCCCTATAATGCGCGGTTCTTTGAATCACGTGATGACTCTTTCCATGGCCAAGAAGCTTTACATCGAAACCCACGGTTGTCAGATGAACGAGTACGACAGCTCGCGCATGGTCGATCTGCTGGGTGAACACCAGGCTCTGGAAGTCACCGCTCGCGCTGAAGACGCGGACGTGATCCTGCTTAACACCTGCTCCATCCGTGAACGTGCGCAGGACCGGGTGTATTCCCAGCTCGGTCGCTGGCGCGAACTGAAACTCGCCAACCCGGACATGGTGATTGCCGTCGGTGGTTGCGTGGCCAGTCAGGAAGGCGCAGCCATCCGTGATCGTGCCCCGTATGTCGACGTGGTATTCGGCCCCCAAACCCTGCACCGCCTACCGGAAATGATCGACGCCGCACGCGCCACCAAGCTGCCGCAAGTGGACGTCTCGTTCCCGGAAATCGAAAAGTTCGACCATTTGCCCGAACCGCGCATCGACGGCCCGAGCGCTTACGTGTCGGTCATGGAAGGCTGCAGCAAGTACTGCACCTTCTGTGTGGTGCCCTACACCCGCGGTGAAGAAGTCAGCCGCCCGTTCGATGACGTGATTGCCGAGATCATCCATTTGGCCGAAAACGGCGTACGTGAAGTGACCTTGCTGGGTCAGAACGTCAATGGATATCGCGGCGCTACCCACGACGGTCGTCTGGCGGACCTCGCCGAGCTGATTCGCGTGGTGGCCGCCGTCGATGGCATCGACCGGATTCGCTACACCACTTCGCACCCGCTGGAGTTCTCCGACAGCCTGATTCAGGCTCACGCCGAGGTGCCGGAACTGGTCAAACATCTGCACCTGCCGGTGCAATCGGGTTCAGACCGGATTCTGTCGGCGATGAAGCGTAATCACACCGCCCTGGAATACAAATCCAAACTGCGCAAACTGCGCGCCGCCGTGCCGGGAATTTGTATCAGCTCCGACTTCATCGTCGGCTTCCCGGGCGAGACCGAGAAAGATTTCGAACAGACCATGAAGCTGATCGAAGACGTCGGTTTCGACTTCTCCTACTCGTTCGTCTACAGCCAGCGCCCCGGCACACCGGCCGCCGACCTGGTCGACGAGACGCCGGAAGAGCTGAAAAAAGAACGTCTGAATGCGCTGCAACATCGCCTTAACCAGCAAGGCTTCGAAATTAGCCGACAAATGGTCGGTTCGATCCAGCGGATCCTGGTCACTGATTATTCGAAAAAAGACCCTGGCGAGCTGCAAGGCCGGACCGAAAATAACCGAATCGTCAACTTCCGCTGCGACAATCCAACCTTGATCGGCCAGTTTGCCGATGTGCACATTGACGCCGCACAGCCGCACTCATTGCGGGGCTCGCTGATCCAGTAGCACCGCAAAACCCTGTAGGAGCGAGCTTGCTCGCGATGGCGTCAGGTCAGACGACTCATAGGTTGAATGTCAGACCGTCATCGCGAGCAAGCTCGCTCCTACAGGGATCGGTGTTTGGCCTTGCGATATTTAAGAGCTTTCGCACCCGCGTCACTGGCGCTATCCTTGATTTCATCTTAATTGCCCCAGGGCGGCTAAATACGACCTTGAACGCACCCATCGAACCACATCGTTTCATTCTCGAGCCCTTTGAGGCTCGGCGCTTTGCCAATCTGTGCGGGCAATTCGACGAGCATTTGCGCTTGATCGAACAGCGCCTGACCATCGAGATCCGCAACCGCGGAAACCAGTTCGAACTGATCGGCGAGCCTAAACACACCACCTCCGCGGAAAACCTCCTGCGCCGCCTGTACCGGGAAACCAAAGGTACCGAGCTGTCGCCAGACATGGTTCACCTGTTCCTGCAGGAATCGGCCGTCGAAGAGCTGGACAACGTGTCCCCCTCCGAACCTTCCGTGGCCCTGCGCACGAAAAAAGGCATGATTCGCCCTCGCGGCTTGAATCAACTGCGCTACGTGAAGGAAATCCTCGGTAACGACATCAACTTCGGCATCGGCCCGGCCGGTACAGGCAAGACGTACCTGGCCGTTGCCTGCGCGGTGGATGCGCTGGAACGCGAGCAGATTCGTCGCATCCTGCTGGTGCGTCCGGCGGTTGAAGCGGGCGAAAAGCTCGGATTCCTGCCCGGCGACCTGTCGCAGAAGATTGACCCGTACCTGCGTCCGCTTTACGACGCCCTCTACGAGATGCTCGGCTTCGAATACGTCGCCAAGCTGATCGAGCGCCAGGTCATCGAAGTCGCACCACTGGCGTACATGCGTGGACGAACGCTGAACAACAGTTTCATCATCCTCGACGAAAGCCAGAACACCACGGTCGAGCAAATGAAGATGTTCCTGACCCGGATCGGCTTCGGCTCCACCGCTGTCATCACCGGTGACATCACTCAGGTCGACCTGCCGAAAGGCACCAAGTCCGGCCTTCACCATGTGATCGAGGTGTTGAAAGACGTGCCGGGCATCAGCTTTACCCATTTCATGCCCAAGGACGTTGTGCGCCATCCGCTGGTGCAGCGCATCGTCGAAGCCTACGAGCGCTTCGAAAATCGCGTGGTAGACGAAAAGCCAAAGGATAGCCGCCGCGATGCTTGAGCTTGATCTGCAACTTGCTACCGAAGCGCCAGCCCCAAGCGAAGCCGAGTTCCGCCAATGGTGCGAGCTGGCCCTGCGCCAACGCACCGCCGACTCTGAAATGACCATTCGCCTGGTCGATGAAGAGGAAGGTCGCGCGCTGAACTACACCTGGCGGCAAAAGGATTACGCCACTAACGTCTTATCGTTCCCTGCCGATGTGCCTGACGAGTTTCTCGACATCCCGTTGCTCGGCGATCTGGTGATCTGCGTGGCGGTGGTCGAGCGCGAAGCCGCCGAGCAAGGCAAGGAGCTAAAAGCCCATTGGGCGCACCTGGTGATTCACGGCTGTTTGCATCTGCTCGGTTACGACCACATAGATGACGACGAAGCCGAAGAGATGGAAGCGCTGGAACGAACGTTGCTTGCAGAGCTGGGCTATCCCGACCCGTATGCGGATGACGAAACAGAAACATCCCCTATCGTTACAACAAAGGATTCAGAGTAATCGCTATGAGCGAAGATCGATCGAGCAACGGGCAAAAGTCTTGGCTGGGTAAACTCACCCAGGCTTTTGCCCACGAGCCGAAGAACCGCCAGGAGCTGCTGGAGCTGCTGCGCGATGCACACCAAAACAAGTTGCTGGACAGCGAAGCGCTGGCCATCGTCGAAGGCGCTATTCAGGTTGCGGACCTGCAGGTACGGGACATCATGGTCCCGCGCTCGCAGATGGTCAGCATCAAGGCGACCCAGACACCCCGCGAGTTTCTGCCTGCCGTGGTCGATTCGGCCCACTCCCGCTACCCGGTCATCGGCGAGAGCCACGACGACGTGATGGGCGTGCTGCTGGCGAAGGACTTGCTGCCGTTGATCCTCAGGGAGAACGGCGACAGCTTCAACATCAAGGACCTGCTGCGCCCGGCCACCTTCGTGCCCGAGTCCAAGCGCCTGAATGTGTTGTTGCGCGAATTCCGCGCCAACCACAACCACATGGCCATCGTCATTGACGAGTACGGCGGCGTGGCGGGGCTGGTGACCATCGAAGACGTGCTGGAACAAATCGTCGGCGACATCGAAGACGAGCACGACGTCGAAGAAGACAGCTACATCAAGCCCCTGCCCAGCGGTGACTTCCTGATCAAGGCCCTGACGCCGATCGAGAACTTCAACGAGTTCTTCGACAGCGAATTCTCTGATGACGAATTCGACACCGTGGGCGGCTTGGTGATGAGCGCGTTCGGGCACTTGCCAAAACGCAACGAAATCACTGAAATCGGCCCTTATCGCTTCCGCATCCTGAACGCCGACAGCCGTCGAATTCATTTGCTGCGCCTGACACCCATTGCACGCTAAGGATTGACATGCACCGTCTGACCCGCCCCGGCTGGCCCGGTAACCTGCTGGCCGTGGCGGCCGGTGGTCTCACCACCCTGGCCCTCGCGCCGTTCGATATCTGGCCGCTGGCATTGCTGGCGGTCGGATTCTTCTATGCCGGCTTGCGCGAGCTGAGCCCGCGTCAGGCCTTGGGCCGTGGATGGTGTTTCGGTTTCGGCCTGTTTGGCGCTGGCACCAGTTGGATCTACTACAGCATTCACAACTTTGGTGGCGCGTCGATGCTGCTGGCCGGGTTGCTGATGCTGGCCTTCACCGCCGCGATTGCCTGGTTCTTCGCCCTGCCCGCCTGGATCTGGGCGCGATGGTTGCGCCGAAACGAAGCGCCGCTGGCCGATGCCTTGGCGTTTGCCGCATTGTGGGTCGGCCAGGAAGCGTTTCGCGGTTGGTTTCTCACTGGCTTCCCATGGCTTTACTCCGGTTACAGCCAGCTCAATGGCCCACTGGCCGGACTCGCGCCGATCGGCGGCATGTGGCTGGTGTCCTTCACGCTGGCCCTGACCGCTGCGCTGATCTACAACGCTTCGCGCCTGATCAAGGCCGGCCGCAAAGGCTTTATCGCGGCTGGCGTATTGCTGCTGATCGGTCCTTGGGTGGCCGGCATGGCGCTCAAAGGCCACGCCTGGACCAGTCCGGCGGGCGCGCCGCTGTCCGTCGCGGCAATCCAGGGCAACATCGAACAAAGCATGAAGTGGGACCCGGCGCAGCTCAACGCACAACTGGCGCTGTACCGCGACATGAGTTTCAGCTCCAAGCGCGTCGACCTGCTGATCTGGCCGGAAACCGCGGTCCCGGTGCTCAAGGAGTCCGCCGAGGGCTACCTGAACATGATGGGAAACTTCGCCGCAGAGCGTAACTCCGCGCTGATTACCGGCGTACCGATCCGTCAGGAAGTCCGTCACGAAAAGCGTTTCTTCAACGGCATCACCGTTGTGGGCGAAGGCGACGGAACGTACCTCAAGCAGAAGCTGGTGCCATTTGGCGAATACGTTCCGCTGCAGGAAGTGTTGCGCGGTGTGATTGCCTTCTTTGACCTGCCCATGTCGGACTTTGCCCGCGGCCCTGCCGATCAACCATTGCTGCAGGCCAAGGGTTATCAGATTGCGCCGTTCATCTGCTACGAAGTGGTGTATCCCGAGTTCGCCGCCAGCCTCGCCGCCCGTAGCGATTTACTGCTGACCATCAGCAACGACACCTGGTTCGGCACGTCCATCGGCCCGCTGCAACACTTGCAGATGGCGCAAATGCGCGCGCTTGAGGCCGGTCGCTGGATGATCCGCGCCACTAATAACGGCGTAACCGGCTTGATCAACCCGTACGGCCAGATCACCGCGCAGATCCCGCAGTTCGAACGCGGCATTTTGTATGGCGAAGTGGTGCCGATGCATAACCTCACGCCGTATCTTGAATGGCGTTCGTGGCCGCTGATCATCGTGTGTGTGCTGCTGTTTGGCTGGGCATTGATTGCGAGCCGGATGGCGAAGACCGTCTGATACGCGAACTTTGTAGGAGCGAGCTTGCTCGCGATGAGCCTGAGGACGGCGCTTGTTTCCGGAAAACACGCGTCATCGTTCACGTCCATCGCGAGCAAGCTCGCTCCTACAGGGAATGCGTAAATTTTGGGTTATCGGTAGAACAGCGAATACCCAATCTGCCCCACCGCCTCATTCAACAACTGCCCGCTCTGCCAGATCGATTTGAACTCCGGCATCCAGCCGCCCAGCGGCCGGGCGTTGTCCACCCCCAAGAATCCCACCGGCGCCGGCACCACCTCAAATCCGGCCTTCTGGAAACTCCAGACCGCTCGCGGCATATGCCAGGCCTGAGTCACCACCACAACGCGCTTGATCCCTTCCGGCAACAACACCTGGGCGCTGAACTGCGCGTTCTCCCAGGTTGTGCGACTGCGCCCTTCTTGCCAACGCACGGTCACGCCAAAATCATCGTGCATCGAATCAGCCATCATTTTGGCTTCAGTCGGCGGAGTGCCGTAATGCAAGCCGCCGCTGGTCAGGATCGGCAGCCCCGACGCCTTGGCCAATCGAGCGGCGTAACGCTCACGCTCCAGACCCACACCGGTCGGCTGGTCGGCGCCCCAGGCCAGGTCGCCACGCTCGCGTCCCGAGCCCAGCACCACGATTGCGTCCGCATGCTGACCCAGCGTTGCCCATTCGTCGCGCGTCAGCGGCGGTTCACGCTCAAGTGCCCCGGCGCCCCACTGCACCACCACCGGCAAGCTCATTAGCCAAAAGCCGCCCACCCCCAGCGCAAAACACACACCGGCAAGGCGCGGCCTTGAGCGACGCAACCACCAGGCAAGCACCAACAGCAGCAAAAGAATGCCGGGCGGCAGTAGAAGTTGTTTAACGACATAACGAAAAGGCATCGAGCATCTCCAGAGATGCTCGAAGCCTAAGTGGGTTGACGCAATGCGACAAGAAATGAGCAAGGACTATGCTTTAAATAAACATCAGTCATGGCTACAGCTTCTAGTGCCCTTACTTGAATTGCAGAGACCGGACCTTTACCGCGTCTCGGCTGGGAGTCTTGTCCTTGAGCCAGATGATCTTGGCCGAACGTGGTGCGTCGAGTTGCTTCACTGCTTCTGACAAGCATCCGTGTGTTTCACGTTCACTGCGATCCAGATACGCCTTGACCAGAGCAAACTCAGCGGGGCTCAAACCACGCAGCTCCAGTTCAAGAGGACGTTCGTCACGCAGCCGGCCAGCGGTTTTAGCCACGTCCAGGGCCATACCCAGCCGATCGATCAGTCTTTCGTACATCTCCGGTTTTGTAACTTTTTCCCGTGACTCAACCATCCCTCACCTCATTGAAGATAAGACATACTCCCCATTTAGAGCTTAGCTTCGCTGAACAAACCGGCTGGACGCCGCGACCAACGGCCCTCTCAGCGGTTTTCGGGGGATGCGCGGCAGTAATCAGGGTTTCCCTCGATAGAGTGCGGTCATGTATGCTACGGCGCTTCCTGTAACTCCACTTCCAGCTTGTCTGGGCAGCGAAACGCCGATTCGGCGTGATCATCGCCCAGCGTTGCATCGAAGAGGATTAGGCCACCCCTATTCAGTTCAAAAGTAGCCATGCACGAACAATATCAGCCCCGTGAAATCGAAGCCGCCGCCCAGTCGTTCTGGGACGAGCAAAAGTCCTTTGAAGTCAGTGAACAGCCAGGCAAGGAGACGTTCTACTGCCTGTCGATGTTCCCTTACCCCAGCGGCAAGCTACACATGGGGCACGTGCGTAACTACACCATCGGCGACGTGATCTCCCGCTATCAGCGCATGCAAGGCAAGAACGTCCTGCAACCCATGGGCTGGGACGCCTTCGGCATGCCGGCGGAAAACGCCGCGATGAAAAACAACGTAGCGCCCGCCAAATGGACCTACGAAAACATCGCCTACATGAAAACCCAGCTGCGCAGCCTGGGCCTGGCGGTGGACTGGTCCCGCGAAGTGACCACCTGCAAGCCTGATTACTACCGCTGGGAACAATGGCTGTTCACTCGCCTGTTCGAAAAAGGCGTGATTTACAAGAAAAGCGGCACCGTGAACTGGGACCCGGTCGACCAGACCGTCCTGGCCAACGAGCAAGTGATCGACGGCCGCGGCTGGCGTTCGGGCGCGCTGATCGAAAAGCGCGAAATCCCGATGTACTACTTCAAGATCACCGCTTACGCGGATGAGCTGCTGTCGAGCCTCGACGACCTGACGGGCTGGCCTGAACAGGTCAAGACCATGCAGCGCAACTGGATCGGCAAGTCCCGCGGGATGGAAGTGCAGTTCCCGTACAACGTCGATTCCATCGGAGAAACCGGTGCCCTGAAAGTCTTCACCACCCGTCCGGACACCCTGATGGGCGCGACCTACGTCGCCGTGGCCGCCGAACACCACCTGGCCACCCTGGCCGCGCAGAACAACCCTGAGCTGCAAGCGTTCATCGCTGAATGCAAGGGCGGCAGCGTCGCTGAAGCCGACGTCGCCACCCAAGAGAAAAAAGGCCTGCCAACCTCGCTGTTCGTCGAGCACCCATTGACCGGTGAGAAGCTCCCGGTGTGGGTCGCCAATTACGTGCTGATGCACTACGGCGACGGCGCGGTCATGGCGGTTCCGGCGCACGACGAACGTGATTTCGAGTTCGCCACCAAGTACAACCTGCCCATCAAGTCGGTGGTACGCACCAGTTCTGGTGACACTAACCCGGCGCCTTGGCAGGATGCTTACGGCGAGCACGGCACGCTGATCAATTCCGGCGAGTTCGACGGCCTGGACTTCGAAGGCGCCTTTGACGCCGTGGAAGTCGCGCTGATCAAGAAAAACCTGGGCGCCTCGCGCACCCAGTTCCGCCTGCGCGACTGGGGCATCAGCCGTCAGCGCTACTGGGGCTGCCCGATCCCGATCGTCCACTGCGACACCTGCGGTGATGTGCCGGTCCCGGAAGATCAACTGCCTGTCGTACTGCCCGAAGACGTCGTACCGGATGGCGCCGGTTCGCCGCTGGCGCGCATGCCCGAGTTCTACGAGTGCAGCTGCCCGAAATGCGGCCAGCCTGCCAAGCGTGAAACCGACACCATGGACACCTTCGTCGAGTCCTCGTGGTACTACGCCCGTTACGCCTCGCCGCACTATGAAGGCGGCCTGGTGGAAAAATCGGCGGCCGACCATTGGTTGCCGGTGGATCAGTACATCGGCGGTATCGAACACGCCATTCTTCACCTGCTGTACGCGCGCTTCTTCCACAAGCTGATGCGCGACGAAGGCCTGGTGAGCTCCAACGAGCCGTTCAAGAACCTGCTGACCCAAGGCATGGTGATCGCCGAGACTTACTATCGTCGCGAAGCCAACGGTGCCTACACCTGGTTCAACCCGGCGGACGTCGAACTCGAACGCGACAGCAAGGCCAAGGTCATTAGCGCCAAGCTGATCGCAGACGGCTTGCCGGTGGAAATCGGCGGCACCGAGAAGATGGCCAAGTCCAAGAACAACGGCGTCGACCCACAGTCGATGATTGACCAGTTCGGTGCAGACACCTGCCGCCTGTTCATGATGTTTGCTTCGCCACCTGACATGAGCGCGGAATGGTCCGACTCTGGCGTCGAGGGCTCGCATCGCTTCCTCAAGCGCGTCTGGCGCCTGGCTCAAGCCCACGTCACTCAGGGCCTGCCGGGCAAACTGGACATCGCCAGCCTCAGCGACGAGCAGAAAGTCATTCGCCGTTCGATCCACCAGGCCATCAAGCAGGCCAGCCACGACGTCGGCCAGAACCACAAATTCAACACCGCCATCGCCCAGGTGATGACGCTGATGAACGTGCTGGAAAAAGCCCCGCAAGGCACCGAACAGGACCGCGCCCTGATTCACGAAGGTCTGGAAACCGTGACCCTGTTGCTGGCACCGATCACCCCGCACATCAGTCACGAACTGTGGAATCAACTGGGTTACGCCGACCCGGTGATCGACGCAGGCTGGCCGGTGCTGGACGACAGCGCGCTGGTACAGGACAGCGTGCAGCTTGTCATTCAAGTGAATGGCAAGCTGCGCGGGCACATCGAAATGCCGGCCAGCGCCAGCCGCGAAGAAGTCGAGGCCGCTGCACGCGCCAACGAAAACGTGCTGCGCTTTGTCGACGGCCTGACTATTCGTAAAGTGATCGTAGTGCCCGGGAAACTGGTCAATATCGTCGCCAGCTAAATTGGATCAGGCGCCAGGTCCATGCCTGGCGCCGAGTAAAACCTTTCGGGCCGCATGATCGGCCCACCTGGTTTCAAGGGGAGCAACAAGATGATCAAACGCAATTTGCTGGTGATGGGTCTCGCCGTTCTGCTGAGCGCCTGCGGGTTCCAGCTGCGCGGCACCGGCACCACCGAGCTGGCGATCAAGGAGCTCGACCTCAGCGCCCGCAACGCCTACGGCGAAACCGTGACGCAATTGCGCCAGGTGCTGGAAAGCAGCGGCGTCAAGGTTTACACCGGTGCCCCCTACAAACTGGTGCTGACCGATGAGCAGGAAAGCCAGCGTATCCTCAGCTATGTGGGCGCCGGTACTGGCGAGTATCAGATAACCACGGTGCTGAACTACGACATCCGTGGTGCCCACGACCTGTCACTGCTGAGCGACAAGATTGAAGTGCAGAAAATCTTTCTCCATGACACCAGCAACCTGGCCGGTACCGATCAGGAAGCCGCCACTGCGCGCAAAGAAACCCGTCGTGAACTGGTTCAACGCATGATGCTGCGCCTGCAACAGATCTCGCTGACCCAGCTGGATCAACTGCAACAGACTGCCGAAGCCAGGGCCAAGGCAGAAGCCGCGGCGATGGAAGCAGCGAAAAAGGCTGAAGCGAACACTCCGCGTCAGTCGCCAGTCCAACTGCAGCAGCAGTAAGGCGTACGGGGCGCTCAGGCGCCCCGTTCCCCCTCTTATGAAACTCGCTCCCGCCCAACTCGCCAAACACCTGCAAGGTGCCCTTGCGCCGGTCTACATCATCAGTGGCGATGACCCCTTGCTGTGTCAGGAAGCCGCTGACGCCATTCGTGCCGCCGCCCGCCTACAGGGCTTCGACGAACGCCAGGTATTTGCCGCCGATGCCAGTTTCGACTGGGGTACGTTGCTACAAGCGGGTGCGAGCATGTCGTTGTTCGCCGAAAAGCGTCTGCTGGAACTGCGTTTGCCTTCTGGCAAACCCGGTGACAAAGGCGCCGCCGCGTTTATCGAGTATTGCTCGCGACCGGCCGAAGACACTGTGTTGCTGATCAGCCTGCCGAAACTTGATGGCAGTGCGCAAAAAACCAAGTGGGGCAAGGCACTGGTCGAAGGTCAGCAGACTCAGTTCGTGCAGATCTGGCCGGTAGACGCCAACCAGTTGCCGAGCTGGATCCGTCAACGGCTGTCTCAGGCTGGGCTTTCTGCCAGCCAGGACGCCGTCGAACTGATCGCCGCGCGGGTTGAAGGCAACCTGCTGGCCGCCGCCCAGGAAATCGAAAAACTCAAGCTGATGGCCGAAGGCGGTCAGATCACCGTCGAAACGGTGCAGGCTGCAGTGGCTGATAGTGCACGCTTCGATGTTTTCGGACTGACCGATGCCATTCTAAACGGCGAAGCGGCGCATGCCCTGCGCATGCTCGAAGGGCTGCGGGGGGAAGGTGTCGAACCGCCGGTGATCCTGTGGGCCCTGGCCCGGGAACTGCGCCTGCTGGCCAACCTGTCACTGCAATACAGCCAGGGTGTGCCGCTGGACAAAGCCTTCAGCCAGGCCCGCCCCCCGATCTGGGATAAACGCAAACCGCTGATGAGCAAAGCCCTGCAACGCTACTCGGCGCAACGCTGGGCGCAGTTGTTACTGGAAGCTCAGCGCATCGATGCGCAGATCAAGGGCCAGGCCGCGGGCTCGCCGTGGATGAGCCTGAGCCGGTTGTCGTTGTTGATGGCCGGCCAGCGCCTGACATTACCTGCTGAATAACCACCATCCAATTACAGGGCAATCGGAGAAAGGTCCTACGCAATGTAGGGACTAGACAGAACCCCGACTTCGGCAGATTATTTGCCCCGCAAAACCCACTCACTTACGAGAATCTTCATGAGCAAAAAGCCATCCAAAAATGGCCCCAACAAGGCCAAATCCATCATCGCCCAGCCACTGTTCCGCAGCCGTCAGGAACGGCCCGGCAAGGGCAAAGGCAGCTACCGCCGCGAAGCCTTCCAGTCTAATAGCTGGGAGGCTTCTTACTTTCTGGCAGCCTGAAAAGGCAGGCGTTCGCTCAACATGTTAAGGTCTGCATCTGATTCGTTTTCCCTGGACCCGTGCATGCCCCTTTGTCTTTCCCGTCGTTGGCACCTACGCCAACTGATCGCTGCCTCCAGCCTTATTTTGCTTGTCGCCTGCGCGGAAAAACCGACCGCCGCCGATGCCCAGCCGCTTCAGACCGTCCCCGTCGCGACAGCCCCTGCGGTCGTTCCGCCCGTGGTGCCGACCGATGAAAACCTCGACATCCAGCCGACCCAGTCCTTCGCTGAATGGCAGGCAGGGTTTCGTAAGGACGCACTGGCCGCCGGCATTCGCGCTGACGTGTTCGACCGCGCATTTGCCAACGTCAGCTTCGACCCCAGCGTGATTAGTGCCGACCGCAGCCAACCGGAATTCGCCCGTCCGGTGTGGGAATACCTCGACGGCGCCCTGTCGCCGCTGCGGATACGCAAAGGTCAGGCGCTGATCAGTCAGTACGCCGACATCCTGCAAAGGATCGAGCAGCGTTATGGCGTCGATCGCCAGGCATTGGTTGCGGTATGGGGCATGGAGAGTAACTTCGGTCAATTCCAGGGCAACAAGTCGGTGATCAACTCCCTGGCGACACTCGCCTACGAAGGCCGTCGTCCCGCATTTGCTCACGCGCAATTGATCGCCGCCCTGCAGATCCTGCAACAGGGCGACATTGAGCCGGAAAAAATGCTCGGTTCCTGGGCCGGTGCCATGGGCCAGACCCAGTTCATTCCGACCACCTACAACACCCACGCCGTGGATTTCGATGGCGACGGTCGCCGCGACATCTGGGGCAGCCCCGCCGATGCCCTGGCCTCGACCGCGCATTACCTGCAAAGCTCTGGCTGGCAGAAGGGTCAGCCGTGGGGCTTTGAAGTTCAGTTGCCGGGCAGTTTCAATTACATGCTGGCCGACGGCACGATTCGCAAGAGCGTCGCCGAATGGCAGCAACTGGGCGTCACGCTGCCCAAAGGCGCTCAGGTTCCGGCAGGGGCCGAATCCCTGTCAGCCGCCCTGCTGCTGCCAGCCGGTTATCGTGGCCCGGCCTTTCTGGTTCTCGACAATTTCCGCGCGATCCTCAAGTACAACAATTCGTCGTCCTATGCACTGGCCGTGAGCCTGTTGTCCGAGCGCTTCAGTGGTGCAGGCTTGATCAGCGGCACATGGCCCAAAGATGATTTGCCGTTGAGCCGTACCGAGCGGATCGAACTGCAGAGCTTGCTGAGTGCCCGGAACTACGACGCGGGCGATCCCGACGGGATCATCGGCGCCAATACCCGCAAGGCAATCCGCAGCGCCCAGCAGTCGTTTGGCTGGCCGGCGGATGGGTATCCGACGCACAAGTTGCTGGACAGCTTGCGTAACCGCTAAAAGCATCGCGAGCAGGCTCGCTCCCACATTTGATCCAGGTCGAACACAAATCAACTGTGGGAGCGAGCCCGCTCGCGAAGACTTACTTTCAGGCGACGAATTTCTAACGCTTGATTACCACATCCTGCTCCAGCACCAACTCTTTGTTCCCCGCATCCAGCCTGACCAACGCCCCCATCGGCAACGTCAGGTTCGGATCGCAATGACCGCTGCGCCATCCGGCCAATACCGGAATGTGCAACGATTCGAAGGTTTGCTTGAGCAGTCGTTCCAACGCCGCCGTTTCAACCCCCGCCACATCCCCCACCAGAACCCCACGCAGCTTGCCCAACGTCCCTGCCAGGCGCAGATGCGTCAGCAACCGGTCGATCCGATAGAGCGGCTCGTTGATGTCCTCGATAAACAGAATGACGCCTTCGGCATCAATTTCGTAAGGCGTGCCCACGGTCGTGGCAATCATTGACAGATTGCCCCCCAGCAAGCGCCCGTGAGCGATGCCAGGCTCAATGGTGGTCAACGGGTAGGCCACCGGGTGCGTCAGCACGCTGCCCGCCGTCAGTTGCCCTCGCAGCATGTTGAAAAACGAAGACTCGGTTGGCTTTTGCTTGTCACCCAGTAGGTCTGCGTTCAGTAGCGGTCCATGAAAGGTCACGAAACCCGCATAACGGCTGATCGCCAGATGCAGCGCAGTGATGTCGCTGTAGCCGATGAACGGCTTGGCGTTGCGGCGCAGCAACTCGAAATCAATACGGTCAAGCAACCGTGGCGTACCGTAACCGCCGCGCAGACAAATAATCGCGTCGACCTCGTTGTCGGCGAACGCTGCGTGCAGGTCATTGAGCCGCACATCGTCACTACCGGCCAGGTAGCCCTCCTGCTTATACACACCCGGGAAAATCCGCAGCGAATAGCCGCGAGCGCGCATCCAGGCGATGGCTTTATCGGTGTGCAGAGAGGCGGGACCGGCAGGCGCAATGACGCCGATCAGCCCTTCCAGCGGCAAGGCCGGAACAGGCGCGTGTGGAAAAAGACTGTGGGTCGGTCGAACGGTCATCCATGAATCTCCCTGCGTGAAAGCGTCAAGCACACAGTAGTCAGGAACGGGGATAAACAGAAGAGGGTCAGTCGCTCCGCAGGTTGCTGGAAAAGACTGTCATTGCCACAAACAAGGCAAAAAAAGCCCGCAAGGCCCAAAGGCCTTGCGGGTCCCTTTTTTAATAGCAGCAGATCAGGACGACATCAGCTCGGCTTTAACCAGCTTCGCCTGCTCGTCGGCGTGGTACGAGGAACGTACCAGCGGGCCGGAAGCGACGTTCTTGAAGCCCATTTTGTAACCTTCCTCGGCGAACCAGGCGAAGGTGTCCGGGTGCACGAAGCGCTGGACCGGCAAGTGGCTGCGGGACGGTTGCAGGTACTGGCCCAGGGTCAGCATGTCGATGTCGTGTTCGCGCATGCGCTTCATCACTTCGATGACTTCTTCGTCGGTCTCGCCCAGACCCAGCATCAGGCCGGATTTGGTCGGAATGTGCGGCATCATCTGCTTGAAGCGCTGCAGCAGGGTCAGCGACCACTGGTAGTCCGAACCCGGACGCGCAGCCTTGTACAGGCGCGGCACGGTTTCCAGGTTGTGGTTGAACACATCTGGCGGCTCGGCGGCGGTGATTTCCAGCGCGACGTCCATGCGGCCACGGTAATCCGGCACGAGGGTTTCAAGCTGCACGTTCGGCGACAGCTTGCGGATCTCGCGGATGCAGTCAGCAAAATGCTGGGCACCGCCGTCACGCAGGTCGTCGCGGTCAACCGAGGTGATCACTACATATTTCAGTTTCAGGTCGGCGATGGCGATGGCCAGGCTTTCAGGCTCGTTGACGTCCAATGGCTTCGGACGACCGTGGCCCACGTCGCAGAACGGGCAACGACGGGTGCAGATATCGCCCATGATCATGAAGGTCGCGGTGCCACCGGAGAAGCACTCGCCCAGGTTCGGGCAGGACGCTTCTTCGCACACGCTGTGCAGCTTGTGTTTGCGCAGCAGGGCCTTGATGCGGTCGACTTCCGGGGAAACCGGGATGCGTACGCGAATCCAGTCAGGCTTCTTCGGCAGTTCGGTGGTCGGGATGATCTTCACCGGGATGCGTGCAACCTTCTCGGCGCCGCGCAGCTTGACGCCGGCTTCAACCTTGGCACGGGGGGCCGGACGCTCGGTGACATCCTGCGTCGGGATCATGGTTTGCACTGCATCAGTAGTCATATCAGTCGATTCCGCCCGTTAGGGTCGTCTGCTCAGCATAGTCGAGGTGTTTGACGAGCTGCGCGCGCAGCCGGGCACTTACCTCGGCAAATTCAATCGATCCTGCATGATCGCGCAGCTGGGTCATCGCCAGCCCCGCATAGCCGCAGGGATTAATCCGTCGAAACGGTTCCAGGTCCATATCCACATTCAAGGCAAGGCCATGAAAGGAGCAACCGTGGCGGATCCGTAGACCCAGAGAAGCAATTTTCGCCCCGTCGACGTAGACACCCGGAGCGTCTGGCTTAGCTGCGGCAGTAACGCCATAGCTGGCCAGCAACTCGATCAGGCAAAGCTCCATGCGGGTGACCAGGTCACGCACGCCGAAACCCAGTTTGCGCACATCCAGCAATAGGTAAGCCACCAATTGGCCTGGACCGTGGTAAGTCACCTGACCACCGCGATCGACCTGCACCACCGGAATATCGCCCGGCAGCAGCAAATGTTCAGCCTTGCCGGCCTGCCCCTGGGTGAACACCGGCGGGTGTTCCACCAGCCATATCTCGTCCGCGGCATCCGTGCCGCGTTCGTTGGTAAAGCGCTGCATGGCATGCCAGACCGGCTCGTAAGCCATCTGGCCGAGCTCGCGAAAGCCCAGCGTGCCGGACATCACAGCACCATGTGCACGAAACCGGTAGCCCGCAGTTCGCTGTTGATGTCGTACAGCTGTTCTTGGCCGGTGGCGATGATGTGCAACTGGATAGTGGTGTACTTGCCGTTGGTACTCTGGCGTTCGGCCAGGGTGTTGTGGTCAACGGTTGCGTGCTTCTCAAGGATTGCAATGATCTTGTCCTTGAAACCCACGCCGGTATCGCCGATCACCTTGATAGGGTAATCCGCGCAGGGGAATTCGATTTTTGGCGCCTTTACTTCGGTATCTGTCATGGCGTAACGGCCTCGTAAGCCGTGGCAACGAACACGACCCCGCTCCGAAATGGAACGAGGCCATGCAAGTCCACACTAATTCAGTTGAACAAGCCGTAGAAGAATAGACGGATGCTATCCCACATGCGGCGGAAGATACCACCCTCCTCGACAGCGTCCAGGGCGATCAGGTCAGCGCTGTGCACCACCTTGTCGTCCAGTTTCACTTCGACTTTACCGATCACGTCGCCCTTGGCGATTGGCGCAACCAGTTGCGGGTTCATGGTCATGCTGGCGGCAAGCTTTTTCAGCTGGCCTTTTGGCAGGGTCATGGTCAGGTCTTCAGCCAGGCCGGCCTTGACTTGATTGGTGGTGCCTTTCCAGACAGGGGCCTGAGCCAGCTCGGCACCTTTCTGATAGAAGGTCTGGGTTTCGAAGAAACGGAAACCGTAGGTCAGCAGCTTCTGGGTTTCGGAGGCGCGAGCCACTTCGCTGTTGGTGCCGAACACCACGGCGATCAGGCGCATGCCATCACGGACGGCCGAAGACACCATGCAGTAGCCGGCTTCCTCGGTGTGGCCGGTTTTCAGACCATCAACGGTCTTGTCGCGCCACAGCAGCAGGTTACGGTTAGGTTGCTTGATGCCGTTCCAGAAGAACTCTTTCTGCGAGTAAATCGCGTAGTGAGCCGGGTCTTCTTGAATGATCGCGCGAGCCAGCACCGCCATGTCGTGAGGCGACGAGTAGTGCTCCGGGTTCGGCAGACCGGTCGGGTTCATGAAGTGGCTGTTGGTCATGCCCAGGTCGGCCACGGTTTTGTTCATCAGGTCGGCAAAGGCGTCTTCGCTGCCGGCGATGTGCTCGGAGAGCGCAACACTGGCGTCGTTGCCCGACTGAATGATGATGCCGTGCAACAGGTCGCTGACAGTGACCTGCGAGCCAACCTTGATGAACATCCGCGAACCGCCGGTGCGCCAGGCGTTTTCGCTGACGGTGACCGGGTCGTTTTCGCCGATCTGGCCACGACGGATTTCCAGGGTCGCGATGTACGCGGTCATCAGCTTGGTCAGGCTGGCCGGAGGCAGACGCTGGTCACCGTTGTTTTCAACCAGCACGTTGCCGCTGCTGGCGTCCATGAGCACGTAGGCCTTGGCGGCCAGTTGCGGTGGCGACGGCATCATCTCGACCGCGAACGCGGCAGGTGAAAGGAGCAGTGGAACTAGCAGGAACAGGCGTTTGGCAAAGGTGGTGATGTTCATCCGTCTCTCGAAATCGCTAATGGAAACTGCCCGAAGGCAAAACTAATCAGACGGCCTTCTAACGGGCCATCGCGTGTTCAGTTGTTCACTCAGAACCCTTGCCGGGCTTTTGTTCTTCAACGAGCCAACAACCCGGTTCACCCCCCAAACTGCAAGCGAACCGTCAATCAAGTACTACGTGTTACTCGGCGGTGACCAGGCTCGGTGAACCGAGATTGGCCATTCGCACGCTGTTCTGCACCTGCTGGATTTCACCCTGAGAACCGATCGGCCCCATGCGCACCCGATGCAGTGTCTGTTGGTTACGCACGATCGAGCTGATGAACACCGGAGCGCTCACCATCCCGCTGAGCTTCGACCTCAGGAGTTCTGCAGCGTCCGGGTTGGCGAACGCGCCCACCTGCAGATACTGGCCAGAGCCTGGTACCGAAGCGTTTTTCCTGGCATCGATCTGCACCGGCACTACCGCCGCGGCGTGTTGCTGCGGCGGCGGTGTCCATTGCTCGACAGTGCCGGCCGAAGCCGTAATCGTCGGGGCGCTATTCTGCGCGACTTGCGGCTCGTTGAGCATCAAAGGCGCCGGACGGCCTTTTTGTGCCCAATACGCTTGCGGATCAATGCCCTCGACCTTGACCCGTGCGGTGCCGATTTCGGCGTAACCGAGCTTTTTGGCGGCGGCATAGGACAAGTCGATGATCCGGTCCGAGTAGAACGGCCCCCGGTCGTTGACCCGCAGGATCACGCTTTTGTTGTTGTCCAGGTTGGTCACCCGAACGTAACTTGGCAGTGGCAAGGTCTTGTGCGCAGCGCTCATGCCGTACAGGTCATACACCTCGCCGTTGGCGGTGTTCTGACCGTGGAACTTGGTGCCATACCAGGACGCCGTGCCCGAGGCAACGTAGGTCTTGGAGTCTTGCAGCGGGAAGTAAGTCTTGCCCAGCACGGTGTACGGGTTGGCTTTATAAGGACCAGAGTGCAGGGTCGGCGTGGCATCCGGGATACGCGAGACGTCGACATCCCACCAGGGTGCGCCGTCCTTGTGAGCCCGGTTGATGTCCAGACCCGGTACAGAGCGCACGGCGGTGGAAGACTTCTGCGTCGGCGAGCGGCTGGTCGAACAACTGGCGACCAGCACTGCCAGCACGGCGAATGCCATCAGCTTCAGGGGTTTACTCATAGGCAATGCCCGCATTACTTGACGCCCCGTGCTTGGACCAGCTGTTCAGACAGTTGATGTACCGCCATGGCGTACATCACACTGCGGTTATAACGCGTAATCGCGTAAAAATTCTTCAGGCCCATCCAGTATTCGGGGCCATTGTCGCCATCCAGGCGGAAAGCCGTGACTGGCATATCATCACGCAACGCATCATGACTCGACCAGCCCAAAGCTCGCAACTCCCCGACGGTTTTAGTCGGCTCGATGCCAGTGGTCAACCCTTCATCAACCTGTTCGCCACGCACGTCGGCGCGACTGACCACAGGCTCACCCGCCACCCAGCCGTGACGCTGGAAATAACTGGCGACGCTGCCGATGGCATCGTCCGGATTGGTCCAGATATTAATGTGGCCGTCACCGTCAAAGTCCACCGCATAAGCACGGAAACTGCTTGGCATGAATTGCGGCAACCCCATGGCGCCTGCGTAGGAGCCTTTGAGGGTCAACGGGTCAATCTGTTCCTCTCGTGCCAGCAACAGGAACTCGCGCAATTCCTTGCGGAAGAAATCAGCACGAGGAGGATAGTCGAAACTGAGGGTCGATAAGGCGTCGATCACCCGATAATTACCGGTATTACGACCGAAAAAGGTCTCAACACCTATGATCGAAACAATAACTTGCGCCGGCACGCCGTATTCTTGCTCCGCGCGAGCCAGTACGGCCTCGTGCTGACGCCAGAAGTCGACACCGCGGGCGATGCGCGCGTCAGTGATGAACATCGGACGATATTCGCTCCACGGCTTGACCCGCTCGGCGGGTTTCGAGATCGCGTCCAGAACCGACTGCTTGCGCTCGGCTTCGCGGAACACGCCCATCAGCTGTTCACCGGCAAAACCGTAGTCGCGGGTCATTTCACCGACGAATTCGGCCACCTGCGGTGTGCCTTCGTAATCGCCGGCCAGCGCTTCCTGCGCGGTGCCAAGGATGCTTACCAGGCCGACCCACGGCGCATTTCGAGTCGCCCAGCCACGCATTACTTGCATTGAAATCTTCACCTTATTCAAACCTGTGCGATCCACTTACGATGGGTATGGATCGACATCAAAACCCCAAACGCTGACAGCAGCGTTACCAGCGAAGTTCCTCCATAGCTAATGAACGGCAACGGCACCCCCACCACCGGCAACAGGCCACTGACCATACCGATGTTGACGAAAACGTAAACAAAAAACGTCATGGTCAGGCTGCCCGCCAGCAATTTGCCGAACAATGTCTGGGCCTGGGCAGTAATCACCAGCCCGCGACCGATCAACAGCAGGTAAATCAGCAGCAATGCGCAGATGCCTACCAGGCCGAATTCTTCGCCCAGCACCGCAATAATGAAGTCGGTGTGGCTTTCCGGCAGGAAGTCCAGGTGCGACTGGGTACCCAGCAGCCAGCCTTTACCGAACACGCCGCCGGAACCGATGGCGGCTTTCGACTGAATGATGTTCCAGCCAGTGCCTAGCGGATCGCTTTCCGGGTCAAGGAAGGTCAGGATTCGCTGCTTCTGATAGTCGTGCATGATGAAAAACCACATCGCCACGGCCACCGGTATCGCGGCAGCCAGCACGCTGAGAATCCAGCGCCAGCGCAGGCCACCCATGAACAACACGAATGCACCGCCAGCGAGAATCAGCAGCGAAGTGCCGAGGTCTGGCTGTCGTACGATCAGGATGAAAGGCAAACCGATCAGAAACAGACTGACGCCCACGTGCTTGAGCTGCGGCGGCAATGTGCGCTTGGACAAATACCAGGCGATGGTCGCCGGCATCAGGATCTTCATGAATTCCGAAGGCTGGAAACGGATCACCCCGGGAATGTTGATCCAGCGCGTCGCGCCCATGGCGTTGTGGCCCATGACGTCCACCACCACCAGCAACAACACGCCCAGTACATAACCAATCGGCACCCAGCGGGCCATGAAGCGCGGCTCGAACTGGGCAATGACAACCATCGACACCAGGCCGATGCCGAACGAAGTGGCTTGCTTGGCCAGCAGATCCCAGCTCTTGCCGCTGGCCGAATACAGCACGAACAGGCTGCCGGCGGCGAGGGTCAGCAGCAAAATCAGCAGTGGACCGTCAATATGCATGCGTTGCAACAGCGTCGCACGGCGACGCATCACATCCTCACTGGAGAGGATGCGGTCGAAATTACTCTTCACTGGCCGTAGCCTCCGCGCTGATAGGGCTGGCGTATTCGGCCTTCAATCGGCCGTTCTGGTCCAGGAGCCAGGCGTCCATGACTTGCCGCACCACTGGCGCGGCGACACCGGAACCGGACTCGCCGTTCTCGACCATCACCGACACCACGATTTGAGGGTTGTCGGCCGGCGCGAAGCCAACGAACAAGGCGTGGTCGCGGTGGCGCTCCTGCACCTTGGAGCGGTCGTACTTCTCGCCTTGCTTGATCGCGACCACCTGGGCCGTACCACTTTTTCCGGCAATCCGGTATTGCGCGCCGATCGATGCCTTGCGCGCCGTACCCCGGGCACCGTGCATCACCTGCTGCATACCGTGATTGACCTTGGTCCAGTCGGACGGGTCGCGCAGGATGATGTCCGGCATCGGATTTTCATCCTTGGGCCTTTGGCCTTCGACAGTCTTGGCCAGGTGCGGACGGTTCCACACGCCTTTATTGGCCACCAGCGCCGTGGCCTGGGCCAGTTGCAATGGAGTCGACTGCATGTAGCCCTGGCCGATCCCCAAAATCAGCGTCTCGCCCGGGAACCACGCCTGACGACGGGTTGCACGCTTCCACTCCCGGGACGGCATCAGCCCTGGCGACTCTTCGAACATGTCCAAAGAAACCTTCTGGCCGATCCCGAACTTGCTCAGGTAGGCCGACAACCGATCGATCCCCAGCTTGTGGGCCAGGTCATAGAAGTAGGTGTCGTTGGACCGCATGATCGCCGTGTCCAGATCCACATAACCGTCGCCGGTGCGGTTCCAGTTGCGATATTTGTGGTCGTAATTAGGCAGCATGTAGTAGCCGGGATCGAAGACCCGGGTCGAAGCGGTGACCACACCCGAATCCAGACCGGCAATCGCCACCGCCGGTTTGATGGTCGAACCCGGCGGATACAGACCGCGCAATACCCGGTTGAACAATGGCCGGTCGATGGAATCGCGCAGTTCGGAATAAGCCTTGAAGCTGATGCCGGTGACGAACAGGTTCGGGTCGAAACTCGGCTGACTGACCATCGCCAGCACTTCGCCGGTTTTCGGGTCCAGCGCAACCACGGCGCCACGACGACCACCGAGCGCAGCTTCGGCGGCCTCCTGCAATTTGATGTCCAGGCTCAAGACGATGTCCTTGCCGGGAATCGGATCGGTACGCTTG
Source organism: Pseudomonas sp. ASL7 (assembly GCF_056680375.1). Taxonomy (NCBI): domain Bacteria; kingdom Pseudomonadati; phylum Pseudomonadota; class Gammaproteobacteria; order Pseudomonadales; family Pseudomonadaceae; genus Pseudomonas; species Pseudomonas sp. ASL7. The sequence goes on from NZ_CM155279.1 coordinate 4,039,661, forward strand.
AGCACCCGCAACACGCGGCCCCGAGCGTTGGTCTCGACTTCTTCGTAACCCACCTGACCGTGCAGCTCGGGCTCGTAGAAGCGCTCAATGCCGGTTTTACCAATTTGATGGGTGCCGCTGTAACTCACCGGATCGAGCGACTTCAGCTCTTTCTCATTGATCCGCCCCATGTAACCCACCGAGTGCGCAAAATGCGCGCCCTGCGGGTAATGACGCACCAGTTGCGCGACCACTTCCACACCGGGCAAACGGAACTGGTTCACCGCGATACGGGCAATTTGTTCTTCGGTCAGCTCGAACAGAATAGGCACCGGCTCGAATGGCCGACGCCCCTGACGCATGCGTTTCTCGAAGATCACCCGATCCTCGGGCGTCAGCTCCAGCACTTCGACGATCACATCGAGCACTTGCTGCCAGTCGCCGGAGCGCTCGCGAGTCATGCTCAGACTGAAGCTGGGCCGGTTATCGGCCACCACCACGCCATTGCGGTCGAAGATCAACCCGCGAGTCGGTGGAATCGGCTGCACATGGACGCGGTTGTTTTCCGACAGGGTCGAGTGATACTCGTACTGGATCACCTGGAGGAAATACAGGCGCGCGATCAGCACCCCGATCAGCGTCACCACCGCAATGGCCCCGAACACGACGCGACCACGCACCAGACGGGCGTCTTTCTCGTGGTCCTTGATGCGGATCGGCTGGGACATGAGGGCAGAACTACTTGTGGTAGGGGTGGCCGGACAGAACTGTCCAGGCACGGTACAGCTGTTCGCCGATCAGAATCCGCACCAGCGGGTGCGGCAACGTCAACGGCGATAACGACCAGCGCTGATCAGCCCGCGCACACACCTCCGGCGCCAGCCCTTCGGGGCCACCGACCATGAAATTCACCGTGCGCGAGTCCAGCCGCCAGCGATCGAGTTCGACCGCCAACTGCTCGGTGCTCCAGGGCTTGCCATGGACTTCGAGGGTGACGACGCGCTCGTTCGGGCCGACCTTGGCCAGCATGGCTTCGCCTTCCTGACGGATAAAGCGCGCCACGTCGGCGTTCTTGCCACGGGTATTGAGCGGTATTTCCACCAGTTCCAGCGCCAGCTCGGACGGAAGACGCTTGGCATATTCATGCCAGCCTTCTTCCACCCATTTGGGCATGCGTGAACCGACGGCGATCAGTCGCAGTCGCACAGCGGTCCCTTATTGCTGGTCTTTATTGAGCTTGATGAAGTGCTCATGGGTGTTTTCCGGGCTGTGGTGAGCCGCGTTCAGAGCACGGCTCTGTTCTGCACCGGACCACAGACGCTCCAGGTCGTAAAATTGACGAGCCGAGGCGGTCATCATGTGGACGATGACATCATCCATGTCCAGCAATACCCAGTCGCTGTCGCCCTTGCCTTCTTCACCCAGCGGCTTGACGCCCTGGGCCTTGACCGCTTCGCGGACCTTATCCAGCATCGCGCCGATCTGGCGGTTGGACGTACCTGTGGCGATGATCATGAAGTCAGTGATGCTCTGCTTTTCACGAACGTCGATCACCTGAATGTCCTGGGCCTTGACGTCTTCCAGGGCCGCTACGGCCACCTTGACCAGCTCTTCGCCAGCCAGTACCACGCCGGTATGAGCCTCTACTGGCAGCGGAGCGCTCTTGAACGTGCCTTTGCGCTTTACTTTGCTTACGTCTTTGTCAGTCATATAAAACTCGTTTTGCTCGTATGTTCGGGCGCTTCGATACACGCGTTCACGTGCCTTGAAGCGCGCCCTTTTTCAGTTCGACGCACGGTAAAGTCCGTGCGCATCGATGTAGGCCAGGACCGCGTCGGGCACCAGGAAACGTACCGACTTACCGCTGGCCAGCAGTTGACGGATCTGGGTGGCGGATACCGCGAGCGGCGTCTGCCAGACGAATGCAATCTGTCCACTCGGCCCTTTGAGGGCCAGCGGGTCGCTCACCGAGCGCGCCGCCAACAGATTGCGCAAGGCATCCGGCGGTTCGCTGTCGGCATCCGGGCGTTGCAGCACCAGGATGTGGCAATGCTGGAGCAACTCTTCCCAGCGGTGCCAAGTGGGCAGGCCGCAAAATGCGTCCCAGCCCAAAAGTAGAAAAACCTGGTCTTGCGCGGCCAGTTCGGCGCGCATCAGTTCCAGGGTGTCGAGGGTGTAGGACGGCTTGTCCCGCTGCAATTCACGAGCGTCCACCACCAACGGTGCCACGCCGGCCACCGCACACTCGACCATCGCCAGCCGGTCTTTGGCCGACACCTGCGGCGTATCCCGATGGGGCGGCCTGGCACTGGGTGTCAGACGCAGCTCATCGAGCACCAGCGATTCGGCGACTTCCAGTGCACCGCGCAAATGGCCGATGTGCACCGGGTCGAAGGTTCCGCCCAGCACACCAATGCGGCGGGGTTGCTGCTCGCTGGCGGTCACTGCGGCGGACGGGTCTAGGTCGCCCAAGTCAGACCGACTCCTGACCGCGCAACTGGCCATCACCGACCACGATGTACTTCTCGCAAGTCAGACCTTCGAGCCCCACCGGGCCGCGGGCGTGCAGCTTATCAGTAGAAATGCCAATCTCGGCACCCAATCCGTATTCGAAGCCATCGGCGAAACACGTCGGCGTGTTGATCATCACTGACGATGAATCGACTTCAGCCACAAAACGCCGGGTGTCGCCCTGGTGTTCGCTGACAATCGAGTCCGTGTGATGGGAGCCATAGGTGTTGATGTGTTCGATGGCCTGGTCCAGCCCGTCGACCACCCGGATCGAGAGGATCGGCGCCAGGTATTCAGTGTTCCAGTCTTCTTCAGTGGCCACTGCGGCATCGATGATCGTGCGGGTACGCTCACAACCGCGTAGCTCGACGCCCTTTTCGCGGAACTGTGCCGCCATCGATGGCAGGAAATCCTTGGCCACCGATTGATCCACCAACAAGGTTTCCATGGCACCGCAGATGCCATACCGGTAGGTCTTGGCGTTGAAGGCAATGCGCTGGGCTTTCGGCAGATCGGCGTGGGCACTGACGTAAACGTGGCAAATGCCGTCCAGGTGCTTGATCACTGGCACGCGGGCGTCGCGGCTGACCCGTTCGATCAAGCCACGGCCGCCACGGGGCACGATGACGTCGACGTACTCAGGCATGGTGATCAGTGCGCCAACGGCTGCGCGATCAGTGGTTTCGACCACTTGCACGACGGCGGCCGGCAAACCGGCCTCGGCCAGACCGCGCTGGATGCAGGCGGCAATGGCACGGTTGGAGTTAATCGCCTCGGAACCGCCGCGCAAGATGGTCGCGTTGCCCGACTTCAGGCACAGACTGGCTGCATCGATGGTCACGTTCGGCCGCGATTCGTAAATGATCCCGATCACACCCAACGGCACGCGCATCTTGCCGACCTGAATCCCCGACGGCCGGTAGCTCATGTCGCGGATCGCGCCCACCGGGTCTGGCAATGCCGCGACCTGACGCAGACCAACGATCATGCCGTCGATACGGGCCGGGGTCAGCGCCAGACGTTCCAGCAAGGCAGGCTCCAGACCATTGGCGCGGCCCGCCGCGAGGTCCAGCTCATTGGCGGCCGTCAACTCGGCGCGTGCAGCGTCCAACGCATTGGCAGCCGCCTGCAAGGCGCGGTTTTTCTGCGCGGTGCTGGCACGGCCAATGACGCGAGAGGCCTCGCGGGCAGCGCGACCCAATCGGGTCATGTAGTCAAGAACGGACTCAGTCATGGTCTGTGATGGTCTTTGCTAAGGTCTTGGTAAAGAGTAAAGCGGCAGATTATAGCTGTCGCGTCCCCTGACTAACAGCGGTGACGGGCGGATGGTCGAAATGGAAGGCAATTTGCCGACGTTCAGCCGTGATTAAGCTGCAAATTGTTATCATCACCGTCCTATCAGCCCTGATAAACGCCGTTCATCATGACTAATCTGACTGTTAGTGCATCCGCCGAGCGCCTGCCCAAGGGACTTCCAGACGCGTTTTTCGACCGGGATGCTCAAACGCTGGCGCGTGATTTACTCGGTAAAGTCATCCGCCACCGGGTCGCAGACCTATGGCTCAGCGCGCGGATCATCGAGACCGAAGCGTATTACTGCGAAGAAAAAGGCAGCCACGCCTCCCTCGGCTACACAGAAAAGCGTAAGGCTTTGTTTCTGGATGGCGGCCACATTTATATGTATTACGCCCGGGGTGGCGATTCCCTGAACTTCAGCGCTCAAGGCGCGGGCAATGCGGTTTTGATCAAATCCGCTTATCCGTGGGTCGATGAATTGAGCGGTTCGGCAAGCCTGGCGCAGATGCTGATGAACAATCCTGATGCTCAGGGCCGCCCCCGCCCGTCGCAAAAGCTCTGTGCGGGTCAGACGTTGCTCTGCAAAGCGCTGGGGTTGAAGGTGCCGGTTTGGGACGCCAAGCGCTTTGATCATCAAGTGCTGCTGGTGGAAGATGTCGGCTCGTCGCCCGCCCACATCATCCAGACCACGCGCCTGGGCATTCCCCATGGGCGCGATGAGCATTTGATGTACCGCTTCGTCGATGCGGCTTACGGGCCTTATTGCACGCGGAACCCGCTGCGACGGGGGCAGGTCGAAGGTCGCGATTATTTTTTGTTGTGAACACAGCCCCCCCTGTAGGAGCGAGCTTGCTCGCGATGGTGTGTCAGCTGCATTGATGTTGGCTGACCCACCATCGCGAGCAAGCTCGCTCCTACACGGGGATCTGTGATGTTTTGATCGCGTTCGTCCTTGAACATTTGATGGAGTTGTATTTATGGGCCCATGGCTCGATAGCGTGACCGGTTGGTTGACGGTCAACCCGCAATGGCTGGCGGCGGCAGTGTTCATCGTGGCCTTCGTGGAATGCCTGGCCATTGCCGGGTTGATCGTGCCCGGTACCGTGTTGCTGTTTGCCGTGGCCGTACTGGCCGGCAGTGGTGCGCTGTCATTGAGCGAGACGTTGCTGCTCGGGTTCGTCGCCGGCGTATTGGGCGATGTCGTCTCCTACTTCATCGGCCGGCATTTCCATCAGAACATCCGGCGCCTGCCCGGCCTGCGTCATCACCCGGAATGGATTGCCGGCGCCGAAGCGTATTTCCAGCGCTACGGCATCGCCAGTTTGCTGGTCGGGCGCTTCATCGGTCCGTTGCGCCCGATGTTGCCGATGGTCGCCGGGATGTTCGACATGCCCTTCCCGCGCTTCGCCGCCGTCAGCCTGTTGGCCGCCGCGGGCTGGAGCGTTGCCTACCTGCTGCCGGGGTGGGCCACGGGCGCGGCGATTCGCTTGCCGTTGCCGGAGGGTTTCTGGCCACAAGCAGGGATAGTCGCTGGCAGCATCGCCGTCATGGTGGGTTTGAGCGTCACCAGCAGCCTGCGCCGTCATCGCAAAGCGACCCTGCTGATTACAGGCATGAGCACTCTGATTCTGGCGGGACTGTTTATTGGCTACCCACACCTGACCGCCCTCGACCAGGGCGTGATGACCCTGGTGCAGGAACACCGCAGCCCGCTACTCGATGAAGTGGCCGTTGTCTTCACGCTGATCGGCGAGTTTCGCAACATGCTGATATTCAGCGCCGTGCTGACCGGTTTGCTGTTGCTCACGCGGCACTGGCGGCAGGCGATTTTCGCCGGGAGCACCCTGCTCTGCACGGCACTGGCCAATACCGCGACCAAGCATTTTTTCGCCCGAGTGCGCCCGGAAGTGTTGAGTGATCCACTGGCCAGCTACAGCATGCCCAGCGGCCACGCTTCCGGCTCCTTCGCGCTGTTTCTGACGCTCGCCGTACTCGCCGGCCGCGGACAACCGCCACGGATGCGCCTGACCTGGCTACTGCTGGGTTGCTTGCCGGCGCTGTCGATTGCCCTGTCGCGGGTGTACCTGGGCGCGCATTGGCCGACGGATGTGCTGGCCGGCGCGATGCTGGCGGCATGTGTCTGTGCGGCGAGCCTGTGGCTGAGTCAGCGCCAGGCACCGCTTGACGCCATGCCGCCCAAGGTCTGGTGGCTGGTATTGCCGGCGTTGATGGTGTTGTTCAGTTTCTTCGCGCTATGGAATTTGCCGCATGCGATGTTGAGATACGCCTACTGACTCCGCCCTTGTAGCAGCTGCCGAGCCTGCGAGGCTGCGTTCGAGGACGAAGTCCTCGCAAATCCTGCTTATGCGGTTTGCCTGAAAGACTGCGTTGCCTGGTTTTGCGACGGCTTCGCCGCCGAACGCAGCCTCGCAGGCTCGGCAGCTGCTACAGGGCTGCGATCTTTAGCGCGCGTCAGGCGAACAACTCACCCTGCAGCTCGTCCAGCAATGCCTGTATCGCATCCAGTCGTTGCTGCGGATCATCGAGTTGCAGCAAATCGATCTTGTCCACTTCGGCAAACGGCAACAGGTAGGCCAGTTGATTGGCCAACGACTGTTGTCCGGTCGCTTCGGTGCCCATGTTCAGCGCCTCGACCATCGGGTGTTCGGCCAAGGCCTTGAGCAAGGCCACCAGATCGGCGTCCTCGTCCTGCAGGGGTTGCTCGGGTTCGTCTTCCAGCCACTCGACCTCGGCGAGGGTCAACTGGTTGCGCTGAACCTCGGTGCTCAATACATGAAAGCGCCGACCACCCTGGACACGAATCCCCAGCAGACCATTTTCCTGTTGCTTGAAATCGGTGATCAGCGCTTCGCACCCGACCAGCGCGTAACCCGCCGGGGCGATGCCGACTTCTTCACCGTCGAGGATGCACACCACGCCGAAGCCGCCGCCCTGTTTCATGCAGCGGCTGATCATGTCCAGGTAGCGCGCCTCGAAGATCTGCAAATCGAGGATGCAGCCAGGAAACAGCACCGTGTTCAGCGGAAAAAGCGGCAAGCTCATAGACATTTCCTTACACCACCATCGACACCGCCAACGGCAGGAATACCGCCGTGGCCACGCCCATCAGACTCATCGCCAGCGCCGCGAAGGCGCCGCACTCTTCACTCTCCTGCAACGCTACCGACGTGCCGACCGCGTGGGCAGTCATGCCCAGGGCCATGCCGCGCGCCTCGGGACTGTGGACACCGAGCCGATTCAAAAGACTCGGACCGAAGATCGCTCCGATCACGCCAGTGATCAACACAAATACCGCCGCCAGCGCCGCGACGCCACCAATTTGCTCGGCCACCAGCATGGCGATCGGCGACGTCACTGACTTCGGCGCCATGGTCATCAGGATCATATGCTCGGCGCCGAACGACCACCCCAGCAACACCCCCATGCCGGTGGCAACCACACCGCCTATCACCAGCGTAGTAAATATCGGCCAGAACAACTGCCGAATCCGTCGCAGGTTAAGGTATAGCGGCACCGCCAGGGCCACCGTGGCAGGGCCGAGCAAGATGCTGAGGATCTCGGTGCTCTTGCGGTACTCGGCATAGCTCAGGCCGCAACCCAGCAACACACCGATCACCAACAGCATGGACACCAGCACCGGCTGCAGAAATACCCAGCGGGTTTTCTCGAACACTCCCAGTACAAGCTGATAAGCACCCAGGGTAATTCCGATGCCGAATAATGGATGATGAATCACGGACGCCCAGGCGCCGTGCCAGTCGAGGGTCATTGGTTGTCCTCAGGATGGGCGTGTCGTTTGATCAGGCGCTGCATCAGCACGCCGACAAACGACAGGGACAGCACCAACGACAACACCAGTGCGCCAACAATCGCCCAGAAATCTGCGGCAATGTCTTTGGCATACACCATTACGCCCACGGCCGGGGGCACCAGCAGCAACGGCAGATAACGCAGCAGGCTGCTGGCTGCCAGGTTCAGCGGTTCGCCAACCTGACCACGGCTGATCAAGTACACCAGCAACAGCAGCAGGCCGATGATCGGCCCCGGCAGTACCGGCAAAAACAAATGATTGATGGCGGTGCCCAGCAATTGAAACAGCACCAGCCAGGTCAGGCCACGTAACAACATCCGTCCTCTCCCGCAAGTTCGCGCCTGCATTATAGGCATGCCAATGCTATAGACCGGCATTCGCCATCAACATGGTCAGTTGACCTGAGCCATTTGCCATGTTGATCTAAAGTGGTAATCCGGGAGGTCAAATCCCCCCACCTCAAAACTAAAAACTAAAAACTAAAAACCGATGAACCCAAGGAGAGTCTCAATGCCCTATGTTCCCGTTGCAGAGCTCAAAGATTATGTCGGCAAGGAACTTGGATGTTCCGAATGGCTCACCATCGATCAGGAGCGCATCAACCTGTTCGCCGAAGCCACAGGGGACTATCAGTTCATCCACGTCGACCCGGTCAAAGCCGCGCAAACGCCATTTGGCAGCACCATTGCCCACGGTTTCCTGTCGCTGTCGCTGATCCCCAAACTGATGGAAGACATCCTCGTCCTGCCTGAAGGCCTGAAGATGGTGATCAACTACGGCCTCGACAGCGTGCGATTCATTCAGCCCGTCAAGGTCAACTCGAAAGTGCGACTCAAGGTCGAGCTGACCGAAGTCAGCGAGAAAAAACCCGGCCAATGGCTGCTCAAGGCCACCGCCACGCTTGAGATCGAAGGATCGGACAAACCGGCATACATCGCCGAACCACTGTCCCTCTGCTTCGTATAAAACCTCCTGGATGCGAAGCAGCTCATGCTGTTTCGCGCCTTCTCTGTATGTTCCTCTCTATATTAAGGACACATAGCTGCGGCATACTCGTCGCCTAATTGCCCGGATCCCGCTATGCGCCCACTTGTACTCCTCGCTCTGACCCTATTACTGACCGCGTGCGGTAACGGCGAATCGCTGTTGTCCCCTGACGCCCGCCTGCCGGATGGCGGACGCTATCGCGGCAACCTGGTCGACGGATTGCTGCAAGGCCAGGGCCGAATCGACTACCCGAACGGCAGTTGGTACGCCGGCGCCTTCGACAAGGGCCAATGGCATGGCCAGGGCGAATGGCACGGCAGCAACGGCGAGGTCTATCGCGGCCAATTCAATCAGGGCCTGTTCGACGGGCAAGGCGTATTGACCACTGCCGGAAGCAGCTACACCGGCGGTTTCAAACTCGGTCGACGCGACGGCGAAGGCACCCTCAAAGAAAACGGCATGACCTATCGCGGCGAATTCAAAGCCGACGAATATTCAGGGCTCGGTCATCTGGAACTCGACGATGGCAGCTCGTATCAGGGCCTGTTTGCCCACGGCAAACCCAATGGCGAAGGTCAACGCGGCGATGGCAATGGCAATCAGTTCACCGGGACTTTCGTCAACGGTCAGCTGGAGGGCAATGGCACGTTCAACAGCGCCGATGGCGATATGTATGTCGGCGGCTTCAAGAACAATCAACTGCAGGGCAAGGGCCGCTACGAGAACGCCGATGGCGATGTCTGGCTGGGCCAGTTCAAGGAAGGGTCGCTGAACGGCAAGGGCGAATTGATTGGCGCCGACGGCAGCCATTACATTGGCCAATTCAGTGACTGGCGCTTTACCGGCCAGGGCCGCTTGAACCTGCCGGACGGCAGTTTCTACATCGGACAATTCGACGGTGACAGCTATTCCGGGCGCGGCACCCTGGTGCTGACCGACGGCACCCTGCAAAGTGGCACATGGATCAATGGCCAGCGCGTACGTGATGCCGATGGCAAGTTGCTGCCCGACCCACTCGAACTCGGCTTGCTGGCCCAAGGCCGCTTGCTCGACGATGCACTGTTCAACGTGCCGGCCTCGACGCCAGCCGTGGAGCTGTACACCCTGACCCTCGGTGGTGACGGCAAGCAGAGCGTGTTTCTACGCGAGTCCGATTACGTCAGCAACATGCTCGCCAGCCGCTTCGGCGCCTTTGGCCAGATCCGTCTGGTGAACCATCGCGATCACCTCGTCGACCGCCCCATGGCCACCCGGGAAAACCTGCGCCGCGCCGCCCAGACCCTGGCCGAACGCAGTGGCCCGGAAGACTTGATCTTCATCTACCTGACCAGTCACGGCACCAGCGAACACGAACTGGTGCTCGACCAACCCCGCATGGAACTGTCCGACCTGTCGGCCGACGAACTCGCCACCGTCCTCGCCCCCCTGAAAAACCGCGACAAGATCATCGTGATTTCGGCCTGCTACTCCGGCGGCTTCATCCCGGCCCTCAAGGACGAGCGCACCCTGATCATGACCGCCTCCCGCGCCGACCGAGTGTCTTTCGGCTGTTCGGAAGAAGCCAACTTCACCTACTTCGGCGACGCCCTGTTCGCCCAGGCATTGAACCAGACCGACGATCTGGAACAAGCCTTCAAAATGGCCAAGGCCACCGTGGCCGAGCGCGAGCTGGCGGACAACTTCGAAGCCTCGGAGCCACAGATCTGGGCGCCGAAAACGGTCCTTTCTCACTGGCAGCTACTGCGCAAACAGCAAGCACGAAAAGCACTTCAAAGTGTCTCCATCGACAGCAAGGATGCAAAGAACAACTAAGCTGACAGTATCAAGGGGGAAACACTATGTACTTGACGCCTCAGCACGTATTGCTTGCCGGAGCTACCGGATTGACGGGAGAACATCTGCTTGATCGACTGCTCAATGAGCCAACGATCTCGCGGGTACTGGCCCCCTCACGCCGGCCGCTGGCTGAGCATCCTCATCTTGAAAACCCGGTGGGTGACCCGGCAGTGTTTTTGCCGCAACTGAACGGTCGCGTCGATATCGCCTATTGCTGCCTCGGCACCACCATCAAGCAAGCCGGCTCGGAACAGGCATTTCGCGCCGTGGACCTGGACATGGTGGTGACGTTTGCCAAGCGCGCCCGCGAGATGGGCGCACGGCACCTGATCGTGATCAGCGCCTTGGGGGCTGATCCAAAATCGACGATTTTCTACAACCGGGTCAAAGGCGAAATGGAACAGGCATTGCGCGCGCAGGACTGGCCGCAGCTGACCATTTGCCGACCTTCCCTGCTGTTGGGTGAACGCGCAGAACCCCGCATGGCGGAGCAATTCGTTGGGCCCTTGTCCCGCTTGATTCCCGGTAAATACCGCGGCATCGAAGCCTGCCAGCTGGCCCGCGCCATGTGGCGACTGGCGCTGGAAGAGCAGGATGGGGTGCGGGTGGTTGAGTCGGATGAGCTGCGCAAACTAGGCAAATAATTTCTGCAGTGCCTGACTGGACGCCTTCGCCGGCAAGCCGGTCTCGCTCCCACATTTGATCTGTGTGTTCACAAGTCCATTGTGGGAGCGAGCCTGCTCGCGAATGGCGCGACACCGATTCAAGATCGAACGCTACAACCCGCCCGTCGCCTGAAAACTGACCCCAAGCACCGTCAACAACGACAACGGCAACAGCAGCGTGTCGAGCAACGCGCTGGCCGGCAGGTCGACGCCAGGATAGCTCGGCGCTTCTGCACCGAATCGGTCCTTGGCGCAGCAGCCGCCGTTCATCGCGTACACATCCAGCCGAGTCCCCGAATACACCAACGGCGCCCCGGGTTGGGCCGCATCGAGCGTGCGCGCCGTGGCGCATCCTGCCAGCTGCAACACCAGCACAATCGTCAATAGCTTATTCATCGCTGGCCAGATGATGCTCGCCCCAGCGCGGCAGCATGTCCTGAGGAATGTTCAGCAGGTTGAGAATGCGCGCCACGACGAAATCAATCAGGTCATCGATGGTTTGCGGCTGATGATAGAAGCCCGGCGAGGCCGGCAAGATTGTCACGCCCATGTTCGACAACTTGAGCATATTCTCCAGATGAATGCTCGAATACGGAGCCTCACGCGGCACCAGAATCAACTGGCGGCGCTCCTTCAGGGTGACATCAGCGGCACGCTCGATCAGGTTGTTGCAGGCACCGCTCGCAATGGCCGACAAGGTCCCGGTGGAACACGGCACCACCACCATCGCCGCCGGCGAGCCTGACCCCGAGGCCACCGGCGACATCCAGTCCTCCTTTCCATACACCCGAATTTGCCCGACGGCAGCGCCGGTGTACTCGGTGAGGAAGGCTTGCATCGTCTGCGGCTTGGGCGGCAGCGTCACATCCGTCTCGGTGGCCATCACCAGTTGCGCGGCCTTGGAAATCAGGAAGTGCACTTCGCGGTCTTCACGCACCAGGCAATCGAGCAGGCGCAAACCGTACTGGGCGCCTGACGCGCCAGTCATCGCCAGCGTGATGCGTTCCGGGCCGTTGTTCATTGCAGCGCCTCGGCGAGTTTGCCGTGCAGGCCACCGAAGCCGCCGTTGCTCATGATCACCACGTGTGTGCCGGGCTGGGCCTGACACTTCACGCGTTCGATGATGCCTTCCAGCGAATCACTGACGATCGATGGCACGGTGCACAGCGCGGCGGTGCCGGCCAGGTCCCAGCCGAGGTTGGCCGGTGCATACCAGATCACCTGATCGGCATCGACCACACTTTCCGGCAAGCCGTCGCGGTGGGCACCAAGCTTCATGGAGTTGGAGCGCGGCTCGATGATCGCGATCAATGGCGCGTCGCCGATACGCTTGCGCAAACCGTCGAGCGTCGTGGCAATGGCGGTCGGGTGGTGAGCAAAGTCGTCATAGATGGTGATACCACGAACTTCTGCGACTTTCTCCATGCGCCGCTTCACGCTTTTGAAAGCGCTCAGTGCGGCGATGCCCATCGATGGCACCACACCAACATGGCGCGCTGCCGCTAACGTGGCCAGGGCGTTGGCGACGTTGTGCTGGCCCGTCATGTCCCATTCGACCACGCCTTGAGCCACACCTTCGAACATCACCTCGAACTTCGAACCGTCTTCGCTCAGCAGCTTGACCTGCCACTGACCACCGGCACCGGTGGTTTGCACCGGGGTCCAGCAGCCCATCTCGATGACGCGTTGCAAGGCCGGCTCGGTCGTCGGATGGATCACCAGGCCTTCACTCGGAATGGTCCGCACCAAATGGTGGAACTGCCGCTCGATGGCTGGCAGATCGGGGAAGATGTCGGCGTGATCGTATTCCAGGTTGTTCAGGATCGCCGTGCGCGGGCGGTAGTGAACGAACTTGGAGCGCTTGTCGAAGAAGGCGCTGTCGTATTCATCGGCTTCGATAACGAAAAACGGTGTATCGCCCAAGCGAGCCGACACCGAGAAATTCTGCGGCACACCACCGATCAGGAAACCCGGGCTCATGCCCGCGTGCTCCAACACCCAGGCGAGCATGCTGCTGGTCGTCGTTTTGCCGTGAGTACCCGCGACGGCCAGCACCCAGCGACCTTGCAGCACGTGATCCGCCAGCCATTGCGGGCCGGAGACGTAAGGCAGGCCTTTGTTCAGCACATATTCGACCGCCGGGTTACCGCGGGACATGGCATTGCCGATCACCACCAGATCCGGCGCCGGGTCAAGTTGTGAAGGATCGTAGCCTTGGGTCAACTCAATGCCCTGTGCTTCAAGCTGGGTGCTCATCGGCGGATAGACGTTGGCATCGGAGCCGGTCACGTGATGGCCCAGCTCTTTGGCCAGAACCGCCATCGAACCCATGAAAGTGCCGCAGATACCAAGAATATGAATGTGCATAATCGACCTCGTAAAACATGGCCGCAGGTTAGCGTAGGAAGGGGGAAATCGCACCTTGTGTTTGAAGATCAACCACCACGCCCCTGTAGGAGCGAGCTTGCTCGCGATGGTCGTTAACGATTACGCGGAAAGCCTGATACCCCGTGGCGTCCTCAAGCCCATCGCGAGCAAGCTCGCTCCTACAGGATCTGGTGCTTCTAACGGGCGATGCCGTGTTTACGCAGTTTTCTATAGAGGGTGTTGCGGCTGACGCCCAACTGTTCGGCCGTATGCGTCATATGCCAGCGCGTTTGCTCCAGCACATTCAGCAACGCCAGCCGCTCGGCGTCATCCAGCGGATGTTCCGATTGCGCTTCTACGGCCGCAACCTGCACCGTCCGAGCCTGACGAATCATCGCCGGCAAATCTTCCAGTCCAATCCGTCCGCCCTCACACAACGCCGCCAACGTGCGCAGCACATTGCGCAGTTGCCGCACATTCCCCGGCCAGGCATAACCCAGCAACGCCTGGCGTGCCGGCGCGTCGATCAGGACCGATTCCCCGCCGGCCTCTTCGGCCAGCAAGAAGTCGAGTAGCTGGGATTTATCCGTGCGATCGCGCAATGCCGGCAGCGCAACCTCCAGCCCATTGAGCCGGTAATACAAATCCTCGCGGAAGCTGCCGTCCTCCACCCGCTCCAGCAAATTGCGGTGAGTAGCGCTGATGATCCGCACATTGACCGACTCCGGCTCGCCGCCAATCGGCACCACCTGACGATCCTCCAGCACCCTTAATAGCCGAGTCTGCAACGCCAGCGGCATGTCGCCGATTTCATCGAGAAACAACGTCCCGCCGTCGGCCTGCTGTAACTTGCCACGCATGCCTTCCTTGCGCGCGCCGGTAAAGCTGCCGCCGCGATAACCGAACAGCTCGCTCTCGATCAGGCTTTCAGGAATGGCCGCGCAATTGAGCGCGACGAAGGCTTTTTCGGCCCGTTGGCTGGCCTGGTGCACGGCTTTGGCGAAGGCCTCTTTGCCCGACCCGGTTTCGCCATTGATCAACAGCGGTACGTCCCGCTCAAACACGCGCAGGGATTTGCGGAAGTCTTCCTGCAACGCGGTATCGCCAATACAGATGCCCGACAGGCGCGCACGCTCAGCCATCACTGGATGTTGAACCACCGGCACCGGAATACTGCGCGGCTGCCCCCGCAACACGGCAAACAGGCTGCGACCGTCACGGGTTCGCAACGGCCAACTGGCGTTGGCATTCACACTCGCACGGCCGAGCAGTTCATCCAGCGAACAATCAAAGAACATTTCCACCGGTTTGCCCAGCAACCCGCCGCGAATATGCCCGAGCAGGTTCAGTGCACTCTGGTTGACCGCACTGATCCGCCCTTCCCCGTCGAACGCCAGCAGCCCTTCGCTGAACAGTCCCACGGATTCGGCCTGCAAGTGAAAACGCAGTAACCATTGATTGTCGAAATAACGCAGGAAATAGCAGCTCTCGATCATCTTCGCCGACAGATTGACCAGCGCCATGGTGTGAAACTGACTCTGCCGCGAGACCTCATGACGCGCCGAAGACACGTCGAGCACCGCCAACAGTTCGCCATGGGGGTCGAATACCGGGCTCGCCGAGCAGGTCAGGCCGGTGTGGCGACCGCGAAAGTGTTCGTCCTGGTGAATGGTCAGCGACTGTCGCTCCACCAAACAGGTGCCGATGCCGTTGGTGCCTTCGCAGGCCTCGCTCCAGTCGGCGCCCAGCCAGAGGCCGGCGCGCTCGAAGATCTTCCGTTCGGCAGGCGCGGTGACGCAATTGAGGATCACCCCGCGAGCGTCAGTCAGCAGGACCGCATGCCCGGCACCGGATAGTTGCTGGTGAAGGCTGCTCATTTCGTTACCGGCGATGTGCAGCACTTGCTGCAAGCGTTCGCGGCTTTCCAGGACGCGGCCATGCTCAAGCACCGTCGGCGCCATGGTCAGGGCCGGGTCGAGGTGATAGTCCTCAAGGCAGCGCAACCAGGAACGGGCAATGGACGGATCGCTGCCGGGACCGTGCAGGTGGGATTTCCCCTGGGTCACGGTCAACACTTGCTGGGCATGGCGACTCAAATGGTTGTCGTGCATTTCTTATTGTTCTCCCCCGCAGGATCTGAGCGGCGTCCATGTAGCAGCTGCCGAAGGCTGCGTCCGGTCTGGGCCGCACTCGGACGAAGCGGTCGTAAAACCTGTGGCCCGTATTTCATTGCTGAATCGAGGCGAGTGCTTCGCCCTCGAACGCAGCCTTCGGCAGCTGCTACATAGAACGTGATGCCGAGCATCCTCCAGCCTGAGCTGCATTGCAATGCTGGCAAGACCGGTCAGTCACAGGCTGTGCCACAAGCGGTACAAAGTGTCACGAGGCCTGTACCGAAAACGTCACACGCGTGGTCCACCCGTCCGACAAAAACCGCGCAAGGCCTTGATTTGCCTGACCTGCAAGGCAGTGGCCCGACCTTTGCTCTACGCTTATAGCAAGCGCACATGCGCCTCTCTTATAAGTACAAAAGCCAAGGAGAAAACATCATGCGTTACGCTCACCCCGGTACTGAAGGCGCTATCGTTTCGTTCAAGAGCAAATACGGTAATTACATCGGCGGCGAGTTCGTCGCGCCTGTTAAAGGTCAGTACTTCACCAATACTTCGCCAGTCAATGGCCAACCAATTGCCGAATTCCCGCGTTCCACGGCCGAAGACATCGACAAGGCCCTGGACGCCGCCCACGCGGCCGCCGATGCCTGGGGCGCCACGTCCGCCCAGGCGCGTTCGCTGGTGCTGCTGAAAATCGCCGACCGCATCGAGCAGAATCTGGAACTGCTGGCGATCACCGAATCCTGGGACAACGGCAAAGCCGTACGGGAAACCCTCAACGCCGACATCCCGCTGGCGGCCGACCATTTCCGTTACTTCGCTGGCTGCATCCGCGCCCAGGAAGGCAGCGCCGCCGAGATCGACGGCAACACCGTGGCCTATCACATCCATGAACCGCTGGGCGTGGTCGGGCAGATCATCCCGTGGAACTTCCCGATCCTGATGGCCGCCTGGAAACTCGCCCCGGCCCTGGCTGCCGGTAACTGTGTGGTGCTCAAACCCGCCGAACAAACCCCGCTGGGCATTACCGTGCTCATGGAACTGATTGGCGACCTGTTGCCGCCAGGCGTGCTGAACGTAGTGCAAGGCTTCGGTAAAGAAGCCGGCGAAGCCCTCGCCACCAGCAAACGCATCGCCAAGATCGCCTTCACCGGCTCGACCCCGGTCGGCTCGCACATCATGAAATGCGCCGCCGAAAACATCATTCCGTCCACCGTGGAGCTGGGTGGCAAGTCGCCGAACATCTTCTTCGCCGACATCATGCAAGCTGAGCCGACTTTCATTGAGAAAGCGGCCGAAGGCTTGGTGCTGGCGTTCTTCAACCAGGGCGAAGTCTGCACCTGCCCTTCCCGCGCCCTGGTGCAAGAGTCGATCTACGACGACTTCATGAAAGTCGTGATGAAGAAAGTGCTGTCGATCAAACGTGGCGACCCACTGGACACCGACACCATGGTTGGCGCCCAGGCGTCCGAGCAACAATTCGACAAAATCCTTTCGTACCTGGAAATCGCCAAGGGCGAAGGCGCCGAACTGCTGACCGGCGGCAAGGTGGAAAAACTCGAGGGCAACCTGGCGACCGGGTATTACATCCAGCCGACCCTGCTCAAGGGCACCAACAAAATGCGCGTGTTCCAGGAAGAAATCTTTGGCCCGGTGGTGAGCATCACCACCTTCAAGGACGAAGCCGAAGCCCTGGCCATTGCCAACGACACCGAGTTCGGCCTGGGTGCCGGTCTCTGGACCCGCGACATCAACCGCGCCTACCGCATGGGCCGCGCCATCAAGGCCGGTCGTGTCTGGACCAACTGCTACCACCTGTACCCGGCGCACGCTGCGTTCGGCGGTTACAAAAAATCCGGCGTCGGTCGTGAAACCCACAAAATGATGCTCGATCACTATCAGCAGACCAAAAACCTGCTGGTGAGCTACGACATCAATCCGCTGGGCTTCTTCTAAACCCCGGGGCGGCACAGATATTCCTGTGTCGCCCCTCATATAGCCATCGCGAGCAAGCTCGCTCCCACAGTGATTTGGGCCAGCCCCAAAAACTGGGGTCACCCCATAACCCTGTGGGAGCGAGCTTGCTCGCGATGGCGTCCTGAAGACACACCAATCATCGCCCTGCCGCTCTGGCACGGGCTTTGCGTGTCCGCTCCACACGAAAACGCCGTACCCGAAAGTCCAACAGATCAAACAAAAAAAACGACAGCGAGGACTTATGACTTCTTCCACACAGCTCAAACCCACACTCGGCACCCTGCATTTATGGGGCATTGCCGTCGGCCTGGTGATTTCCGGCGAGTACTTCGGCTGGAGTTACGGTTGGGGTACCGCAGGTACGCTGGGTTTCCTCGTCACCGCGTTGATGGTGGCGACGATGTACACCTGCTTCATCTTCAGTTTCACCGAATTGACTACCGCCATTCCCCACGCAGGTGGGCCGTTTGCCTACAGCCGGCGGGCCTTTGGCGAGAAAGGCGGACTGATCGCCGGTATCGCCACCCTGATCGAATTCGTCTTTGCACCACCGGCCATCGCCATGGCCATTGGTGCCTATCTCAACGTGCAATACCCGGAACTGGACCCGAAGATCGCGGCGGTGGGCTCTTATTTCGTGTTCATGGCGCTAAACATCCTCGGCGTCAGCATCGCCGCGACGTTTGAGCTGGTGGTCACCGTGCTCGCCGTCGCCGAATTGCTGGTGTTCATGGGCGTGGTCGCGCCAGGCTTCAGCTTCAGTAACTTCGTGCTCAACGGCTGGTCGGGCTCTAACGAATTCACCATCGCCTCGATCCCCGGAATTTTTGCGGCGATCCCCTTCGCGATCTGGTTCTTCCTCGCCATCGAAGGCGCGGCGATGGCGGCCGAAGAAGCCAAGGACCCGAAACGTACGATTCCCAAGGCGTACGTCAGCGGCATCCTGACCCTGGTGTTCCTCGCAATCGGCGTGATGGTGATGGCGGGCGGTGTCGGCGACTGGCGCCAACTGGCAAACATCAACGATCCCCTGCCTCAGGCGATGAAAGCGGTGGTCGGCAATAACTCGAGCTGGATGCACATGCTGGTCTGGATCGGCCTGTTCGGTCTGGTGGCGAGCTTCCACGGGATCATTCTCGGCTACTCGCGCCAGTTCTTTGCCCTGGCCCGCGCCGGCTACTTGCCTCGCGGCCTGGCCAAACTGTCGCGCTTTCAGACCCCGCACCGCGCAATCCTGGCCGGCGGCGTGATCGGCATCGCGGCGATCTACAGCGATGGCCTGGTCAACCTGCAAGGCATGACCCTGACGGCGGCGATGATCACCATGTCGGTATTCGGCGCCATCGTGATGTACATCATCAGTATGCTGAGCCTGTTCAAACTGCGTAAAACCGAGCCGAACCTGGAACGCACCTTCCGCGCGCCGGGCTACCCGATCGTGCCGGGGATCGCGCTGTTTCTGGCCGTGGTGTGCCTGGTGGCGATGGCCTGGTTCAACACCCTGATCGGGTGCGTGTTCCTTGGCTTCATGGCCGCCGGTTACTTGTACTTCCAATTGACCGCCAAGCAGCGCTTCGATGCGCCGGCTGATGCCATGCTTACGGGTATCTAGTTGCACCGGTGCCGGGCTTGTTCCCCGGCGCCTGCCATTTTGAAGTGCACACAGTTCCCCTGTAGGAGCGAGCTTGCTCGCGATGGTGGGTCAGTTACATCGATGTCGCCTGACACACCATCGCGAGCAATCGAGCGTCGACCGGCTGCTCCTACAAGGAGTTAGCGGAGCTGTTAAGTTGTTTATAGAATCAGGAGAACACCGTCCCATGGCCACCTTTGCCCATTCCGTCGGCGCCCAGACCTATCGCTTCGACACGCTCAAGGAAGTCATGGCCAAGGCCAGCCCGGCACGCTCCGGGGATTTCCTGGCCGGCGTTGCTGCGCTCAACGATGGCGAGCGAGTGGCTGCCCAAATGGCCCTGGCTGACATCCCGCTCACCCACTTCCTACAGGAAGTACTAATTCCTTACGAGGCCGATGAGGTCACCCGGCTCATCATCGACACTCACGATAAACAGGCCTTCGCGGTCGTCAGCCACCTCACCGTCGGCGGATTCCGCGACTGGTTGCTCAGCGATGCCGCTGACGAACAGAGCCTGCGCGCCCTCGCCCCCGGCCTGACCCCGGAAATGGCCGCCGCCGTGTCGAAGATCATGCGCGTGCAGGATCTGGTGCTGGTGGCGCAGAAAATCCGCGTCATCACCCATTTCCGCGGCACCCTTGGACTGCGGGGCCGGCTCTCTACCCGCCTGCAACCCAACCATCCCACCGACGAACCGGCCGGCATCGCCGCGAGCATTCTCGACGGGCTGCTGTATGGCAATGGCGACGCGATGATCGGGATCAATCCGGCCACCGACAGCATCGCCTCGATCTGCGCCATGCTGGAAATGCTCGATTCGATCATCCAGCGCTACGAAATTCCCACTCAAGCCTGCGTTCTGACCCACGTCACCACATCGATTGAAGCCGTAAATCGCGGCGTTCCGCTGGACCTGGTGTTCCAGTCAATCGCCGGCACCGAAGCGGCCAATGCCAGCTTCGGCATCAACCTGAACGTGTTGCGCGAAGGTTACGACGCGGGTCTGAGCCTGAATCGCGGCACGCTAGGCCAGAACCTGATGTATTTCGAGACCGGCCAAGGCAGTGCCCTGTCAGCCAACGCTCACTACGGCATTGATCAACAGACCTGCGAAACCCGCGCCTACGCCGTGGCGCGACATTTCAAACCGTTTTTGGTGAACACGGTTGTAGGATTCATCGGCCCGGAGTACCTCTACAACGGTAAACAAATCATCCGCGCGGGCCTTGAAGACCACTTCTGCGGCAAACTGCTGGGCGTACCGATGGGGTGCGACATCTGTTACACCAACCACGCCGAAGCCGACCAGGACGACATGGACACCCTGCTGACCCTGCTGGGCGTGGCCGGGATCAACTTCATCATGGGCATCCCGGGCTCCGACGACATCATGCTCAACTACCAGACCACGTCGTTCCATGACGCCCTCTATGCCCGAAAAACCCTGGGCCTCAAACCTGCACCGGAGTTCGAACAGTGGCTGGCGAAAATGGGCATTTTCACTCAAGCGGATGGCAAGATTCACTTCGGCGACAGCCTGCCGCCGGCTTTCCGCCAAGCGATGGCGCAACTGGGATGAGTGTTGAAATGGATAAACCACCCGTTGATCCACAGAACCCGTTGCTGGAACTGCGTCGCCTGACGCCGGCGCGGATCGCCCTCGGTAGAACCGGCACCAGCATGCCGACCAGCGCGCAGCTGGATTTCCAGTACGCCCATGCGCAAGCGCGGGATGCGGTGCACTTGCCGTTCGACGCTGCCGGGCTGAGCGCGCAATTGACCGAATGCGGGCGCGAGAGTGTCTTGCTGCATAGCGCGGCCATTGATCGAAACAGCTATTTGCAACGCCCCGATTTGGGGCGAAAGTTGAGCGAAACGTCAGCGCAGACCCTGCGCGATTACGCGTTGGCCCATCCTGGCGGGGTGGATCTGGCGATCGTCGTTGCCGACGGTTTGTCGGCGCTGGCCGTTCATCGCCATACCCTGCCGTTTCTGGCGCGGATGGAAGAGCAGGTTTCAGTTGAAGGCTGGTCCCTGTCTCCGGTGATTCTGGTGGAACAGGGTCGCGTCGCGGTGGCCGACGAAATTGGCGAATTGCTGGGCGCGAAAATGGTAGTGATCCTGATCGGCGAACGCCCTGGCCTCAGCTCACCCGACAGCCTGGGGTTATATTTCACCTACAATCCCAAGGTCGGGCTGACGGATGCTTATCGCAACTGCATTTCGAATGTTCGCCTCGAAGGGCTGAGTTACGGCATGGCGGCACACCGTTTGCTGTATTTGATGCGTGAAGCCTGCCGACGGCAGTTGTCGGGGGTCAACCTGAAGGACGAAGCTCAGGTTCAGACGCTGGAGTCAGACGCTGGTGCGGAGCTGAAAGGTAATTTCCTACTGAGCCCGCTGAATACCTGAACCGTTTCTGCATTGCCTTTACCAGCACTCTTCAGGCAGGATCGAAGCGCGGCTCTCAGTGAGAAATGTTTGCCGTCAGAGCACGTGAAGACAGCCACTTCAAGACGAGACCTACCATGCGGATTATTCAAGCGACCCTCGAACATCTGGACCTGCTGACCCCGTTGTTCGTCAAATATCGCGAGTTTTATGGCTCCCTGCCGTATCCGGACTCGTCTCGCGCATTCCTTGAGAAACGTCTGCGGCGCAAGGAGTCAGTGATTTACCTGGCCCTGGCCGATGACGACACTAATAAACTGATGGGTTTCTGTCAGTTGTATCCGAGCTTTTCGTCCCTTTCGCTTAAACGCGTGTGGATTCTCAATGACATCTACGTGGCCGAAGACGCGCGCCGTCAGTTGGTGGCCGACAATCTGATCCGCACCGCAAAGAAAATGGCCAAGGAAACCAATGCCGTGCGCATGCGCGTTTCCACCAGCAGCAACAACGAAGTCGCGCGCAAAACCTACGAATCCATTGGGTTCAAGGAAGACACCGAGTTCAAGAACTACGTGCTGCCAATCAGCGACGGGCTCTGATCCACACCGGATACCCTGTAGGAGCGAGCTCGCTCGCGATGGTCGTTAACGCTAACGCGCCAAGCCTGACACCCCGCGGTGCTCTCAGGTGCATCGCGAGCAAGCTCGCTCCTACAAAAAACGGACCGTACCAACCGTCGGTTCTCCCGACATTCCTCGCTACAAACTCGACACGTTTTTCACTTTTCAGCCCGTATAATGCCGCCCTTCCGGCTTGTAAGAAAAACTACACCCCTCTGTAGGCTTTCAAGAAGTCATCCGCACAGGTCTGCTGAGTCGGGCCATCACCCTAGGTGCTCTCCATGGATTTCAACCCGCTCGACCTTATCCTGCATCTCGATGTTTACCTCGACCTGCTGGTGAACAACTACGGGGCATGGGTCTACGCCATTCTGTTTCTGGTGATCTTCTGCGAAACCGGTCTGGTGGTGATGCCGTTCCTGCCGGGTGATTCCCTGCTGTTTATTGCTGGCGCCGTTGCGGCCGGTGGCGGCATGGACCCAGTGTTGCTGGGTGGCTTGCTGATGTTGGCGGCGATTCTTGGCGACAGCACCAATTACGTGATCGGACGAACGGCCGGCGAACGGCTATTCAGCAACCCGAACTCGAAAATCTTCCGCCGCGACTATCTGCAGCAAACTCACGACTTCTATGACAAGCACGGCGGTAAAACGGTGACCCTGGCGCGCTTCATGCCGATCATCCGCACCTTTGCACCGTTCGTCGCCGGCGTGGGCAAGATGCCTTACCCGCGTTTCTTTGCCTTCAGCGTCTTCGGCACGATCTTGTGGGTCGGCGGCCTGGTCACCCTTGGCTATTTCTTCGGTAACGTACCGTTCATCAAGAAAAACCTGTCGTTGTTGGTCGTAGGTATCATCCTGCTGTCGTTGTTACCGATGATCATCGGCGTCATCCGCAGCCGCCTGGGTGGTTCGAACCCCAAAGCCGAGTCGCGCTGATTCACGATGTGGTCCCTTAGGGCCTGGCGTCGCCAACGCCTGTTGACCAAACACCCGATTGCCGACGACATGTGGCAGCGGGTGCGCCATCACCTGAGCTTTCTCGACGGTATCAGCGCGGCCGAAGACCAATGGTTGCGCGAAGCCAGTGTGCTATTCCTCGAGGACAAACACCTGACCGCCCTGTCCGGTGTCGAACTCCACCAGGAGCAACGTCTGCTGCTCGCCGCTCAGGCCCAGTTGCCGCTGCTGAACCTGGGCGATTTGAACTGGTATCAGGGCTTCCACGAAGTCGTTCTCTACCCCGACGACTTCCTCAGCCCTCAACGCCATCGCGATGCCAGTGGCGTCGTGCACGAATGGGACGGCGAACACAGCGGTGAAGCCTGGCAGCAAGGCCCGATCATCCTCGCCTGGCCCGGCGTAATGGCCAGCGGTGGCTGGGAAGGCTACAACCTGGTGATCCACGAGCTCGCGCATAAGCTCGACATGCTCAACGGCGACGCCAACGGCCTGCCGCCGCTGCACCCCGACATGCGCGTCAGTGACTGGGCGAAAATCATGCAGCATGCCTACGATGACCTCAACCGCCACCTCGACCGCCATCCGCACGCCGAAACCGTCATCGATCCCTACGCCGCCGAGAACCCGGCGGAGTTCTTCGCCGTCACCAGTGAATATTTCTTCAGCGCACCGGATTTGCTGCACGAGGCTTATCCACAGGTCTATGAGCAGCTGAAGCTGTTTTACCGGCAGGATCCACTGGCCCGATTGCAGCAACTTCTGGCCGAAGACCCTGTCTATCAGGCACGCGACTAGTGTCCTGTCTCACCGACACAGTTGCTCTTTTGACGAGTGGTCGTTGAGGCCAGGCAAGGCGCCGCGACGAGTCATAGCTGGCTATGGCGAGGAGTGGCAACGCAGCATGGCCGCGACGGCCCCCGTCAAAAAGCAACAGTATCGGTGAGACGGGATACCTGGGTCTCTACGACCTCTGGTACGTGGCATCAGCGGTGGAATATGCCTATAATCGCCGCCACTTTTTGGTCAATCCGGCCAAGTGTTTTTGGTCAACTAACGGGGGCACCGCCCAATGAGCTACAGCAAGATTCCGGCTGGCAAAGACCTGCCGAACGACATCTACGTCGCGATCGAGATTCCGGCCAACCACGCGCCGATCAAATACGAAATCGACAAAGACAGCGATTGCCTGTTCGTTGACCGTTTCATGGCCACCCCGATGTTCTACCCGGCCAACTACGGTTACATCCCGAACACCCTGGCTGACGACGGCGACCCCCTCGACGTGCTGGTCGTGACCCCTTACCCGGTTGCTCCTGGCTCGGTCATTCGCGCACGTCCGGTCGGCATCCTGAACATGACCGACGACGGCGGCGGCGATGCCAAAGTCATCGCTGTTCCACACGACAAGCTGTCCCAGCTGTACGTCGACGTGAAGGAATACACCGACCTGCCACCGCTGCTGATTCAGCAGATCGAGCACTTCTTCGCGAACTACAAAGACCTCGAAAAAGGCAAATGGGTGAAGATCGAAGGCTGGGCCGGTGCAGACGCCGCCCGCGACGCGATCACCAAGTCGGTTGCTGCCTATAAAGGCTGAGACGCCATTGGCCTTGCGCCACTGACGGCTTGAAAAAAACCCCGGTTGATCCGGGGTTTTTTGTGGACGCCTATAAAGCGACTTTTAAACGGTATGTTTACCTTCCGGCCACAATCGTTTTTTCTTGTTTAAAATTCGCCAAACAGGTCTTACATCCAGTCTTAAAATTCCCTCGAATTTTGAACGGCTTGTTTATTCAAAGCCCCGCCCTGCGCCCGTAGACTCGTGTTTATGAAAAAGAACACTAGCGGTCCACGGTTTAAAGCCCTCCTCAAAGCGGCGAACATTACGACGACAGGATTCGCCGAGTTCCTGGACACGGCGCCGCAAAATGTCCACAACTGGTACACCCGCGGTGTGCCCGCTCACTGCATGGAAGAAGTTGCCCGAAAACTGTCCGTGAACAGCGACTGGCTGAAAACCGCCGAAGGCCCGAAAGACGCCAAACACCTGCGCCTGCTCGATGAATCCGGCAACACCTTCGACGCCCAGGCCATTCGCGGCATCTACACGGTCATAGAACCCACCGACGTTGAACTGACCTTCTACAAAGAAGCCGCCACCGCCCCAGGCTCGACCAAAACCCACGTCATCGAAGACACCAGCCAACCCATTCGCCTGCCCCGCAGCCACCTGGACTCCCTGGAAATCAACCATGCAGACGCCATCTGCGCCTACATGATCGGCAACAGCATGGGCGAGAAAATCGAAGACGGCTCAACCGTGGCCATCGACCGCGGCCTGACGCAGATTGTCGACGGGGAAATTTACGCGATCGAGCATGACGGCATGCTACGGATCAAATACCTGCACCGGATGCCCGGAAATGCACTGCGATTGCGCAGCCATAACCGCGCCGAGTACCCGGACGAGATATTCCGGGCGCCGCAAATCGAAGAGCAGAACATCAGGGTATTGGGCTGGGTGTTCTGGTGGTCAACCCTCAACAAACGCCGACCACCCGTCCCCTTCCTGTAACACACGCCCCCTTGTAGCAGCTGGCGAAGCCTGCGTCCGGCTGTGTGTAGGAGCGAGCTTGCTCGCGATGGTCGTTCAGCCACAGAAAATGTGTCGGATGTTCCATCTTCGCGAGCAAGCTCGCTCCTACACACAGCCGGACGCAGGCTTCGCCAGCTGCTACACATCACCGCAATCGCTCTCCCCCGCACACCAAGCTGGGAATTCCCTCAAAAAATCAGTATGATGCGCCCCATATTTTGCGCATCGACCCGCCCCGCGGCTCCGATCGCACCGACAAGGCAGATGATTTTCTCGCCAAGTCCCACAGCCGGACGCAAGATCCGGGTGTACGTTTTGAAGGCTGGCGCGGTTTACCAAAAATGAACCAAGCCAGTCCCCGAGAAGCCGGCCACAAGCCGGCTTTTTAATTGTCCGAAATAAACCTGTCCCATCCTAAAATCTACCCGATAGCTTCCTGCTATGCCGAAGATGCTCATCATTCGTTTGAGATTGTAGGCGAGCACATGAAGGCATCTCGGTGCTTACCCACCCGGAGCTCCTTACCCGTCGTACACTGTTTCTGCATTGCGCAGGACTGGCAGCCCGAGAAGTAGTAACAATGCAATAACATGCCGTCTTCCATCGACGAATGCCGCCGGGGCAGTAACTGTCTCGCAGGGCATCGATACTCTTCCGATGCAGCAACGTAGATGAAATCCTGCTTGCCGAATCTGCCTTCGGCTTTGCTGTCGGAACTCAGGGTTTCGGTACGAAGGTAGTGATGCCGGCTTGCTCGCACGCAAGGATTTCCAGACCTTTGTAGTCGCCTCGGTCGGCTACCACCGTTAGCGATTCAGCGTCGATTTCTTCACGCGCTTGGTTCGCCATATTGCTCAGTTGCCCGCGATCATTACCAACATTGGTCACCTCATGGGCAATGATCAGATGGTGTTTGTCGTCGACTGCCGTTTGTACGTTGTAGTCAACCGTTTCTGTGCCTCGACCGCTCATAGCCATTGAGCGTGCATCTGGGTCTGTAAGGGAGATCTGCCGGTCTGGGCTTTCGTGGAGCTGCACCTCAATTTCCTTGAGTTTCTGTTGCTTTTTCAGTGTTTGGATCTTTTCTTTAAGCAGCTCCCTAACCCAGCACCAGCGAACGCTTGTCTGATGGACAGAGCCATTCAGGCGCTCTGTGAGTTTTCCCCGGTTGCTGCGTTTCTTGCGTGATCTCAGGAGGAATCTGCAGACGTTGCTACACTCGTTGAAATCCGGTGGCTTACAGCAGATCGAATACCACGGCCAAGGGATGCATTTACCTCATACCTACAACAATAAACGGAGTCCTTCATGGGCGATCATGATCTGAACAGAAGACAATTCATCAAGACCGTAGGTATCGCGTCGGTTGCGGCGGCCGCGATGAGCATGCCGTTTATTCGCGCCAATGCAAGTGATACTCGCTTTGAGGGTAAGACCCTGCGGCTGTTGACCTGGTCCGACGACACCGGGCTTGCCGTATTGCGCAACATTGCCGCGACCTTCGAAGCCAAAACCGGTGCCAAGGTCATCGCGGACCGCACCGGCAGTACCTCGGAAATGGTCGCCAAACTCAAGGCCGGTGGTGATCGTCCGCAGTACGACGTCATCACCTTGGCAGGTGTTGGCGCTGAAGGCCTGGCCGCCGCCGGCCTGCTGGAAAAACCTGACCTCAACCGCATTCCCAACCTGGTGGATGTTCCGGATAAATACAAAACCGGTGCCAATGGCCACGGTATCGGTTATCTGCTCTGGTGCAACAGCTTGGTCTACAGCACCCGCACCGTGAAACAACCCCCGGACACCTATGCTGCCCTGTGGGATGCAGAGGCGGCGCCGCGCCTTTTCCTGCCGCCGCCGAACTGGACTGAAGCAATGGACCTGATCATCATCGCCGCCAAACTGGCTGGTGGTGACGAGCACAACGTCGAGCCTGGCTTCAAGAAACTCGCTGAGCTCAAGGATCGCGTCGTGACCCTGGGCGAAAACCCGAACCAGATCGCCGAACTGTTCCGCACCGGCTCCCTGGACCTGGGCGGCCTTTATGCTCCAGCGTTCTTTCCGAAACAGATCCGCGATCCCGCCTACGGTATGAGTGCAACCTTTGGCATGAAGGAGGGTTTCTACACCGACCTGATGCAGACTGTTATGCCGAAAAGCCATCCTGGCGATACCGACCTGGCCTACGCCTTCATCAACCACACGCTCGACCCAGTAGTGCAGGGCAAGATGGCCGAAGACATCTACAACGGTCCGGTCAACTCCAAGGCGGTCATCTCCGCCGAAGCACGCAAGAGCCCGTACATCCTGACACCTGAGCAGATTGCAGAGCATGCGATCATGCACGACAACGCCTTCCTGGCCACCGTGCATGACCAATGGATTCGTCGTTACACAGAAATCTTTTCTTCCTGATCTGAATCACGGGAAGGTTCTTCGAACCTTATCGCGGGCAAGCCTTGCTCCTGCAAGGGCGTAACTCCTTTGGGAGCAGGGCTTGCCAGCACTCGCCCCGCACTTGATCTTCCATTGACGAGACCATTGCTATGGAGAACCGAGGCATATCGCCGACGACACGCGCCTGGTTTTTTCTTTCGCCATCGATGCTGTTTCTCGGTGTGCTGATTGCCGCCAGCCTTCTGGTATTGCGCATGAGCGTGGGCACCAAAGGCGCGGAATGGACCGGGTTCAGCCTGGCCAGTTACGCGCAACTGCTGGAACCGTATTACCTCAAATCCTTGCTGCTGACCTTGCGCCTGGCCTTGATCAGCGCAGTGATCGCCGTCCTGTTGGCGATCCCGGTGGCCTACACCATGTCGCGTCTGACCTCGCCGTTCGTGCGACGGATCTTCCTCGCGGCGGTGCTGTTGCCGTTGTTGGTCAACCTGTTGCTGCAAAGCTACGGCTGGCTGGTGATTCTCGGCCCGGGCGGGATGCTCAATCAGGCGCTGATGGGCCTGGGCCTGATCACGCGACCGATCATGCTGCTGTACAACCAGAACGGCGTCTTGATGGGCCTGGTGCAAACCGCGTTTCCGTTGGCCGTGTTGCCGATTGCCAGCGCCATGCGCGGCGTCGCCCGTAGCTACGAAGAAGCCGCCGCTACCCTGGGCGCCAGTCGCTTTCAGGTGTTCCGCCAGGTAGTTCTGCCGATGAGTTTTCCGGGGATCATCACCGGTGCGACATTGGTATTTGCTTACAACGCCAGCAGCTTCGTGGTGCCTTTGTTGCTCGGTGGCCGTCGCGTGCCGATGCTGGCGGTGATGGTCCATGACCAGATCGCGCCGCTGATGAACTGGCCCGCCGCGTCCGCTGCCGGTGTGGTACTGATTGTCACTACCCTCGCGATCATGACGTTTTCTGAATACTTTACTGGCCGTCGTCGGCGCATGCTGGAGGCTTCCCAATGAGCACCCTGATCAAAAAGCGTCACTCGCTGCTGCCGGGCGAAACCGGCAATTTTGCCGGTGTGTTGTCGGGCTTCATCCTGCTGTTGGCGGTGTTGCCGATCCTGACCATGATCGTGATGTCGTTCAGCGGTTCGTCGAACCTCGACTTCCCGCCGAGCAGCTACAGCCTGCAATGGTACAAGGCCGCCTGGCACACCTTCGCGTCGCCGGATTCCAGCGATGTGCTGAGCCTGGGCAAAGCCATGACCACCAGCCTGATGGTGGCGTGCCTGACCATGGTTTTCGCGACCATTATTGCGGTGCCGGCGGCCTATGCGCTGACCCGTTGCGAGTTCCGCGGCAAAGCCGTGGCGCTGCAACTGATGTCGCTGCCGTTGGTGTTTCCGATGGTAGTACTGGGGCTGGCGTTGCTGCTGGTGTTCGATAGCCTGCCGTTCCAGATGACCACCTCGCGCCTGGTGATTGCCCACGTGATTCTGGCGTTGCCCTTCGTGGTGAAGAACTGCACCGCGGCGATGCTCTCCATCGGTAGCGAAGTCGAAGAGGCCGCGCAAATGCTCGGCGCTTCGCCGACGCGGGCGATTGTCGATGTAGTGGTGCCGCTGATGAAGTCGGGGATCCTGGCGGGCATGCTGCTGGCGTTCATCGTTTCTTTCAACGAATTCACCGTGACCTACTTCCTCTACACCATCGACGTCATGACCGTGCCGATCTGGATGTACAGCCGCACCGTGTCTTCGCTCGACCCAACTGTATTCTCGTTTGCCGTGCTGATCGTGCTGATCGACTTCGTCCTGATTTGGGCGTTGGAGAAGCTGGTTGGTGAAGGTGGCGTTTCGTTCTGATTTTTGAGGTGCAACATGACTGGTCTGATTCTTGAAAACGTCGAGAAACGCTACGGCACGGCCTGCGCGGTCAAGGAGGTCAATCTGCACCTGCCTGAGGGCAAACTGGTGTGTTTTCTTGGCCCTTCGGGCTGCGGTAAAACCACCTTGCTGCGAATGATCGCAGGGCTTGAAACCCTGTCCGATGGCGAGATTCGCCTGGACGGCGTAGACATTGGCCACACCCCGGCGCACTTGCGCAACTTCGGCATGGTGTTTCAATCGCTGGCACTGTTCCCACACATGACGGTGGGGGAGAACATTGCGTATCCGCTGAAACTGCGCGGGGTCAGCAAGGCTGATCAGCAGGCGCGTGTGGTGGAGTTGCTGGAACTGATTCAGCTGCAGGAAATGATTGATCGCCCGGTGGCGAAACTCTCTGGCGGGCAACGTCAGCGTGTGGCGATTGCCCGGGCGATTGCCAATCACCCGAAAATCCTGCTGCTGGATGAGCCGCTGTCGGCACTGGATGCCAAGCTGCGTGAGTCGATGCAGGTGGAAATCCGCCAACTGCAACAGCGCTTGAACATCACCACCATCTTGGTGACCCACGACCAGCGCGAAGCCATGACCATGGCCGATATCGTGGTGGTGCTGGGTGAGCATCGGGTGCAGCAAGTGGGCACGCCGATCGAGATTTACCGGCACCCGGCCAACGAGTTCGTCGCCGACTTTATCGGCTCGGGGAACATTTTCCCGGCCACCGCATTGGGCGATGGCAAAGTCCGTTTGCCAGGTGGTGATGCCCTTCAGGTGCCGATTTGCAGCAGCATCGTGGTCGGCGAGAAGCTCAAGATGCTCGTGCGTCCCGAGGACCTGCAACTGTCGCATCCGCAGGCGACCGCAGGTAATCGGCTGCTGGGCAAAGTGACGTTCGTGCGCGATATCGGCGCGACCATCGAAACCACAGTCGAGTGCTCGGGGGTGTCGCTGACGGCGTTGAGTACGCCGTCCCAAGGCATCGGCCTGAGCATCGGCAACCCGGTATCGGTGACCATTCCATCCGAAGCCTGCCGCGTACTCGGCGCCTGAATTGGGTTTCTGCCTTCAGATCACACCCCAAGCGCCGTATTCAGGTTGGGCAAGCTGTTCAGATCACGCAGAGTTTTTCCGCTGCCTGATGTAACGTCTCCTCGCGCTTGGCGAAACACAACCGAATCAGGCGCTGATCTGCGACAGGCTGCTGGTAGAACACGGAAATCGGAATGCTCGCCACGCCATGCTCGCGGGCCAGCCACAGCGACATATCGACGTCATTGAGGTCCGGGCGAATTTCAGAGTAATCGACCAGCTGGAAGTAGGTCCCGGACGATCGGGTGAATTTGAAACGTGAAGGTTTCAGTAGGTCGCAGAACAGGTCGCGTTTGGCCTGATAGAAAACCGGCAATTCCTCGATATGCTCCGGATGGTCCGCCATGAAATCCGCGAATGCCCACTGCAATGGAGTCACGCCGCAAAAGCTTACATACTGGTGGACCTTGCGAAGTTCGGCAGTCAGCGCTGGAGGCGCCACTACATAACCTGTTTTCCAGCCAGTGACATGGTAGGTCTTGCCGAAAGAGGAAATCACAAAAGCACGTTGATAGAGCTCTTCATGGGCGGTCACGCTGACATGCTGTACGCCGTCGTAGACCATATGTTCGTAGACTTCGTCGCTGATCAGGTAAATATCACGACCGGCGATCAGTTTCGCCAACTGATCCAGTTCGGCGCGGGTAATCAGCCTGCCACTGGGGTTATGCGGGGTATTGAGGATGATCATGCGGGTGCGCGGGCTCAGCGCCTCTTCGAGCTTCTGCCAGTCGATAGCGAAATCGCTCGAGCCTAATCGAACATGCACACAACGCCCCCCTGCCAGTTCGACCGATGGCTCGTAGCTGTCGTAGCAAGGGTCGAAGACGATGACTTCATCGCCAGCGCGAATCATTGCCTGAATAGTGCCGAAAATCGCTTCGGTCGCGCCTGGGGTGATCGTCACCTCGGTGTCGACGTTGACGTTGACGCCATAGCTCCGTGCGATCTTGGCCGCGACCTGCTCACGCAGTGCTTGCAAGCCGATCATCGGTGCGTACTGATTGTGACCGGCAGCGATGTGTCGCCCGACCGCATCACGCAGGGCCTGCGGCCCTTCGAAATCCGGAAACCCCTGGGCCAGATTGAGCGCCCCCGTTTCAATGGCGATCTCAGACATACGAGTAAAGATGCTGGTACCGAATTTCGAAAACTTACTGTTAATCATGGCGGGCTTTTCCTACTGACCCCCGGCTCACGGCGGCGCGGGAGCCTTTGAGCATATCCCATTGCTCTGATCTGAAAAAGGCTCCGCGAAAGCGCTAATGTCAGTCTGTAACGTTCTCAGTGCCAGCTGGTGCCTGTCGTGGATCATGGTGGAGCGCGCGCCCGACTTTCCCAGAGGCTGCTCAGCTCAATAGTCGCGCCCTTAAAGCTGGCCACAAACTCGCCACGAGACAGCTCTCAGTACGGAATGCTCGCCTCACCACCAAACGTCAACAGACCCTGGGCAAAACAACCCATCCTATAGAAGTTTATTCGTTGACCTCCAGAATGCCCTGGCCGAACGGTCAATGGCATCTTGAAAACAGAGCTCCTGCTCCATCGAGCTGCTGATCTGGCCCAAGCCGCGCAGATGGTGCGAGAGGCGATCACGATCTACAACCAGGAGCGACCGCTCCTGGCTTTGAAATACAAGACGCCCGATGCAGTGCATCGGGAGTTGGGGTGAGCCGAACGCGGCAAGCTGCCGTTCAAGCAGCATTACTCAGCGAAGCGGATGAAGCACTCATCGCTGTAGTCACCGAAGACGGCGGAATTATTGCGCAGGGATATTCTGCAGGACAAAACCCTTTGCCAAGAATCGAGTTAACAGATCACTGAGCCGATACCCGGTTACTTGCGCTTTCTCGGTGCCAACAACTCGGAACGGCCAATCTGCACTCGACTGCTTTCTGCCGCTCGCGGCTCTGAGAAACCCGCTTCTGTGATGGCGGTATCCAATCCTCGAAAATGCGGGGCCGCTCTTGGACTACGTAATGTTTCCATACCTTGGTTCCAGGCATGCACCATCTGTTTGGCCACATCACGCCAGGCGGGCTCATTCTTCGCCGCTTCAATCACTTCCTTTCCCACGGCGATGGCCGACTCGCACAGTTGCTCGACCATTGAGGCGTACTGACGTGGGGGAATTCCCAAAACACCGTTAAAAAAGACTTCAAGCGTGCGCCCCGGCGTCCAGCTCTGCCGACCACCAACGGATAAACCGGGCGGGTTCGAAGCGAAACGGGGGTAAGCCTGAGTGGTCACCAAGTCATAGATCGGCGTAAACGCGACGTCAGCTCGTGAGGTGTAATAGAGCGCGATGTTTTTGGCGTGACAATCGGCGTTACGCACCACGTAGTTCGCCAATATGTGCCAACCGAAGTGCTCACGCTGCTCACGCAGCCGGTCGCCGGGAATGTAAGGACGCGTGGCGTTCCACACACGTTCGGTGGTGGTTGCATATTTCTCGTGGGGCGGTAGACCCAACAGCCCGCAGGCATCTTCCAGCCCGCAGCGCGGCTCGCCGTTTTCATCCACGTCAAAACGATCTACGACCAAGACGCGACCATCTTCAGACATCCGGCAGGTGGCTACCGGTACGACCTGTAGCCGCTCCAGCACCTGCATGGTGTAAAACTCGTTGAAGCCCAGGTAGGGTGTCGTCTCGTCCGAACCTTTGATGATGTGAAAACCGGTACGCAGCGTGGGT
The DNA here is from genome assembly GCF_056680375.1 of Pseudomonas sp. ASL7. Taxonomy (NCBI): domain Bacteria; kingdom Pseudomonadati; phylum Pseudomonadota; class Gammaproteobacteria; order Pseudomonadales; family Pseudomonadaceae; genus Pseudomonas; species Pseudomonas sp. ASL7. Next base: position 4,073,487 of record NZ_CM155279.1, read on the forward strand.
TTTCCCAAAGGTAAATCGTCATGTTCGACATCGTTTGCAATGAACTTAGGAACGACACCGGAGACTGCGGCACGTGCGTAACGACGTACCAGCGTCGCAAAATGTTCGGTGGTGTTTTCAGCGCTCAGCAGTTGGCCTATCTCAAGTGGTTCCAGTTCGCCCCCCGGCATAACGCCTTCAGGTGTCACCGTCACCCGGCCAATCCCCGCGCCACCGATCACAGCGAGCAGCGATAAATCGGTGCCGTCAAGCAATGAACCAAACTCTTCGCGAATGACCCCAAGCAAGTATCCCTCGGGCAGGTTCTGACGAAAAAACGGGAAAAGATCTCGAGGCCAGCGCCACGGTTCTTCACGGACAGGCAACGCCAAACTGACGAAGTCTGTTACCGCCGTGCCGGGGAGATATTTCAAAACGTACTCATCGCGCTCTCGGTAGAGCTTGGCGACCATTTTCCCGCTGACGTGAACATCCAGGATCATGAGCCCGAAACTCCGGAACGCTGTTCTGCGAGGATGTCCTCAACCGTGCGCTCATGGCCGGCTCTCACCAGTTTCAAGTCATACCCGGCGGCCTCCAGTAGGCGAACTAAGGCCGAGACACTCATATCACCTTTGGCCATGGTTTCCATACGTGCCACCGTCGAACGTGAGACACCCGCGCGGCTGGCCAAGGCATCTTGGCTCAAGTGAGCCTCGCGTCGGGCTTGCTTCAGCATGTCAGCCACATCAAACAGGGTGGTCATTTGTAGCCCTCAAGCATCAAAAATCGTCAGCAAGACGATTAATGTAGCCTCAGAGACACAAGGTTAGCAATCGCTTCGGCGAAACCCATTTTGTAGCGTAAGAGCCACATATAAAGCTTAATTCATAAAAATTGTAGCCCCAAAGCATCAATGTGCAGGCATCCCGCTAATGACTCCGGTTAATCAAATGGGCAGCAGCCTGCTGCCCGATTGGCTCTCACGGATAACTAAACCCCTTAACCAACGTCAACTCCCCCACCGCCCTCATCGGCACCAGGAGCGTCTCGATCTTTTCGTTCGGCGTCCCTTCCTCCGTAATCACCGTCACCTGCGCTGTCGTCAACGGCTGAACGGCATCCTCCTGCCCCTCTTCATCACTGCGATACCCGCCGCCGAAGTAATTCACATACACCAGATACTGCCCCTTGATCGGCGCCGGCATGGAGAAGATCTCCGGGCCGTAACCCGTCGTCACATCAACATCCAGCGCCGCACCGTTGGGGGCAACTCGATCGCCGTACCAGATGTGCGCGCCATCGGGGGTGATCAGGTGCAGGTCCAGGTCTGTGTTGTCGCTGTCCCATGACAACAACACCCGCAATTTGGCTGGGGTGGCCCCGCCGCTGACGTTGAGGAACTGGGTGCGATGCCTTTGCTGGCCATCAGGGCGGCGAATTTCAACGCTGTTGCTGCCATTGGGAAACGAGTACGGCCGATCAAAGCGGCCAGCCGGGTCAATTTTCAGCGGCATGCTGACGCCGTTGACGATTAACCGGCCAGGGTCAGTGGACTTGGGCGTTGCTTTGATCTGGCCAGTGATGCGCGCGGTGTTGGCTTGCCCCATCGGGGTGTTCACTGAGGAGGCCGGGTAGTTGACGGTCTGACGGAAATTCTCGCCTTCACCCTCAATCGCACCCGTGCGCCAGCCCCCGACGGGGGTGTCGAGTTTGACGGCGCTATCCGCCGCAAAAAGCGGCGGCAACACGCCAAGGGAGCAAAGGAACAGGAAGACCTGTGGATAACTGACGTTCATGGCCTATTCCAGCAAGAGGTGGCGGGCGAGCCCTTCGATGTAGGTTTCATCCTGGCCGTTGGGGTGTGCGTCGAAGGCCAGGTGCAGGTATTCGTGGGTCAGGTCGAGACGGTCTTGCAGCGACAGCACGCCGCGCACGTAGATGCGCTGGCGTTCGCGGTCGACGTAGGGGGGGCCGAAAGAGAGCCGACAGACGGCGAAGGTGCTGACTTCGTTGTAACCGACTTCGCTTTCGAGGCGTTGGCGCCAGCCGCGACGTTGGTTTTGCAGCCAGTCTTGCGCGGCGGGCAGTGCTTCGCAGGCGGCGACGGGATTGTCCCAGCGGCTGAGGCTGGCGCGGGGGTAGGCGTGTAGCAGGATGGCGTCGTAGCGTTGGCCAGCGTTGGCTTGTTCGACGGCTTGCTGCCAGGAGAGCTTGTCCGGGCCGGGCTGGTCGGAGTGGTAGGTGACAGTGCTGCCGGCCAACACGAGGTCGCTGGTCCAGGCCGCAATGTGGCGGGACTCAAACGCGGCGGGACGTGGGGCGACGCGTTGCCGGCTGCTGCTGTCGTCGATGCTCAGACAATCGCCGTGGCGGGTGGCGTTTTGCAGCAGGTAGGTGCGGATGGCAATGGCCAGCGCTTTGGCGGCTTCGACGGGCTGGGGTTTGGCTTCTCGCTGCAGGACGCGGGCGACGTATTCTTCGCGGTCCAGGCGGGCGACGAGCTTGTCCTTGAGCAAAAACAGCTCGCCATCGCTGTGGATATCGAGTTGGTTACCGCTGATGAATTCGACGCGGTAGTCGCCTTGCAAGGGACCGGACTCTACAGCGCGATCACCGGACAGCACACGCCCAATCGGATAGTGCGAAAACAGGCCGACTTCGACGCAACGCCCCGCATCCGACGGCCAATCAACCGGCAACACAGAAGACAACGCCTCACCGTAATTGCGCAGAACCCTTTGACTGGTCCCGCGCCCACCGGCCCAGATCGGCATGCCATCCGCCGTCCAACCGGCGAAGCCGCCCTGGCGCGAAGACGGATCCTGATCCCCCAACCAGCTCCAGGTTTTCACCCGCAACCGACCACCGAGTTCGCCCACAACATTACCGTCAGCGGCGTTCAACACCACATCCAGCAACACCCGTCGCGCCTGATCCTGCGCTGGCATTACCGTCAAGACCTTAAGCAGTTCAGCGACGGGAACTCGCGTGGAAGGCTGCAACGACGGCAAGTTCAGCAACCACTCCGGCGCCTGCCGTGCCTGCCAATATTGACGCCAATCAGCCTCAGCAATGCCCAACCGCTGAGGCTCGAAATACAACCCGCACGATTTCACCAGCGCTTGATCGCGCTCAATCTTGCCACCCGCCGTGCAGCAATAAACTTCTTCTTTTGACTGCCCATGACACTCGTAAGCAGGCTCGCGCGCGCCGGTATCCACCAGCCAGCCGTAGACAAACAACTTCCACACACTGCCCAACGGCGTCTGCAAATCAGCAGGCAACGGCTCGCGCGCGATCACCTGAGTCCGGCTCAAGGAAATCAGTTCACCTTTGAAGCCCAGCCGCAGGGGCTCGTCCTGCGCTGTCGCGAGCGCAGGGATCAAACACATCAGCCACCAGACCAGAGGCCGCAGCATGTCAGTGGACCGTGACCTGACCAAGCGCCGGTTTCTGTTCCTGAGCCTGATGCTGTGGCGCATAGACCTGGGTGAAACGCACCGGCGGCAGGTTGAACTGGCCTTTCTGCGAGAAGCGCACCAGATGGCGCACACGCAACTCGCCACTCAAGGCGTCCACTGGAATGGCATAGGCCATCTGGCCCGGCTCGAAGCGCGCCTTCTCCAGTGCGGTCGGCTCGGCGCCGGACTTGCCCATGAGTTTGATGCCCCACGTCGTACGCTCGACATCGGCACCCGGTGGCAACGGCACTTCGACCATCGCGTAACGCAGCGGTCTGGCGGCTTTGCTGGTGATGATCACTTCGTCCAGGTACAGGCTGTCGCTGGATAACGGCTGAGTGCCGACCGCTTCCAGTTTGAAGGTGAACGCTGCGGCACCCGGCACCAGGCGCGACAGGCGACGGGTGATGGTCACGGCCATCGGATCAACCGGCGGTTGCTGGGTCTGGTAGCTCAGCGCGGCGCGAAGCGGACGTTCTTGCACCCCAGTCAGCGACAACACGGCGGGCACGGGCGGAGCACCCTGCCATGTCCAATACACCTCACCGGTATCACCGTGTCCTTTCTTCCAGCCGTCGCCCGGTGCCAGCGCGACGGTGGGTGAGGCCTGCTCGATGCTGCGCTGCAACCAGGTCAGCGCCAACGCACGTTCCAGGGTTGATTGTTGTGGCAACAGACGCTGCAAGAGCGCTTGCGCGTGTGCCTGATCGAAGGTTTGCAGCGACAGGTTCAACGCTTCGGCAAACGGCTGCGAACTGACGGCCAGGCGCTGTTGTGCGTCGGCCAGTTGTCGGTTGAAAGCATCCGGCAACGCCACCTTGGACTGACGCGCCAACGAAGCCGTCAGCGCACGCGCCGCAGCCAAACCCAGCGCCGAATCCGGATCGCTCATGACGATGCTGTCTTCACCGTCCTCCATCAAATTTGCCGCATTGCCCTCTCCCGCTTTCGACAAGTCGTCCATCAAACCACTGAGCAAGGTGTTCACCGGCAATTGCATTTGTTTGGCGAACGACAGAATCAGCGCGCGCTGCAACAGCGGTGTGTTTTTCGCCTGTTTGGCGTAGACCTCCAGCACCCGCTGCCAATGCTCCGGCGGCAGGCTCAGTTCCAGCGCTTTGCTGGCGTACCAGTCGGCGTAATAGGCGTACGCAGTGAGGAATGCGTCCGGCTCACCGTCCATGCCCCACCAGGTGAAACTCGCGGAAGGCCCGGCCATTTGCACCAGGCGCAGGCGGCTGTTTTGCATGATCAAACGCAAGCGATCGCGGATCTGCGGATTCGACGACAAGGTCGGATATGCGATGCTCAACGGCAGCAAACGACTGGCCGTTTGCTCGACGCCGCCGTACGGATAGCTCAGCAAATCATCGAGTGCCGAACGGAACAGCGCTTGCGGGCTGTCATCCAGACGCAGACGAATGTCCGTCGCGTCCGCAGGCAAGGTCAGCGGCGTATCACCGCTGGCCACGTCCAGACTCTGGCTTTGCGTGACCTGCCAACCTTCGCCGGTCGCGATCAGGCGCACGGCCAGTGCATCGGCGGTTTTGCCGTCCTGCACCAATTCAGCGGTCCACTCGCCACTGGCCAACGCGAACGCTGGCAACGCGATGTAGTTAATGCCGTTGTTCAGGGTCACCGGCACGCGTTGTTCAGTACCGGCGTAATGCGTCACCAACTCGGCCTTGACCGGTTGCTCGGCCTGGCTGAAGGCGAACACCCCGAGATCCGGTTTGTCGCCGGCGCGGAATTGGGTCGGGCCGCTCCATTTCAGGTACAGCGGTTTTTCCGAGCGCACGAACTGCTTCTTCTGCCCGACCTGACCGTCATCGGCGATGGCCCGGGCGGTGATGCGCCAGCGGGTCAGCGAGTCCGGCATCTGGAAGGTGAAACGGGTTTTACCGTTGGCATCGGTGATCAATTCCGGCTGCCACGCGGCGGTGTCGACGTCTTCACGACGCGGTCGTTCCAGCACCTTCACACCCCGTTCACTGCGGTTGGCTTTACCCGGCGCGCTTGGGCTGCCCGGCAACGCGACGTCGTAGCTGATGAACGACAGACTGGCGCTGGTGCGCACATTATTGCGGCGCGGGTGGTAGAAGAACTGGTCGATGGTCGGCGCCACTTCCGGTTGCAGCGCGTAGACCATTTCGTCGACCACGCTGACCGTCAGGTGCGCCGGAATCGGCTTGCCGGCGAACTGAGTGGTGAGGTCGACTGACACGGTATCACCCGGCTGATACGCCTCTTTGTCGGTGGCGATTGCCACGTCGATCTGCGGCGCTACCACCTTGATGCCGGCGTTCTGGAAGCTGTATTGACCGCCCTTGGTATAGAGAACGGAGAATGTCAGGTTCGGGGCGAAATGGTCCTTCACCGGGATGCGCGCGCGGTATTGGGTGTCGCTGAGTTTTTCCAACTTCAGCCAGTCGCCGCCCTTGGACAGCAACGCGGTGGCCTCGACCTTGTCACGCTCCAGCGATAACAGCGCATCGCTGACCGGTTCCGGAAAAGTGATCAACGCCAAGGCTTCATCACCGGCCTTGTATTCCGGTTTGTCGAGGATGATTTCTACGGTGCCCGGTACGGCTTTGACCCCATCGCCCGTGACCGAATGGCCGGTGGCGCCGACGACACGACCGTGATCATCCTTCAAGGTCAGGTTGTAAGTGCCCGGGCGGTCGAAGGCCAGGGTGAAGCCTTGATCGGTTGCAGCGAGTTTGCCTTCACCGGTGCTTTGGTCTTCCAGACGCACCCAGCTGTAGCTGCTGGGCGTAACGGCTTGGCTTTGCTCACTGCCCCCTTCGTTGGCGTAAGTGAACGCCACCTTGTCACCCACTGCACTGAACCGCTGTGGCGCGCGCAGGCTGAAACTCGCGGCACCCCGGTCGATGAGGATTTCCTTGGTGGTCTTGACCCGATACGCCGCGCCATCGCTGGCAAACACCGTGAGCATGTAACGGCTCGGCTTGTCGGCAGCCGGCAGGTCGAGGGTCGCGTTGCCTTTGGCGTCGGTGGTCAGTTCGGTGCTGGTCAACTCCACCGGGAATTGCCCGAGGTATTGCAGTTCGTTGTCGACCATTGACAGTTGCTGGGCACGCAAGCTCAGGCTCAGCTTGGCGTTGGCCACGGGTTTACCGTCGGGGTACAACAGCACCAGACTGCCCTTAACCGGTTCGCCAGTGCGGTAATCCTGCTTGGCCAGGTTCAGCGAAATTTCAAAGTGCGGCTTGATGTATTCCGCTACGCGGAAGGCGCTGCTGTAGGCCTGATCCTTGTAGCTGAAACGCAATTCATAACCGCCCGCCACCGCGTTGTCCGGCAACTGGAAACGGCCTTGAGTGCCGGCCTTGGAATCAAGCTTCAGCGCCAGCGATTGCAGCGCGGTGCCCGTGGCATCGAGTACGGTCACGTTGACATCGGCAGCGGTCGGCAATACCGAATCGCGGGCGTTCTTGAACTCGCGACCGACGATTTTCAGCGACACCCAATCCCCCGGCCGGTACAGCGGCCGGTCGGTAAACGCAAAGAGTTTGGTGTCGTAGATTTCGCTGTCGTAATAGAAGTTTTCGGAAACAAACACCCCGCCCTCTTCGTCCTCGCCGATCACGAATGAACGCTCGGGGCTGACGTGTTTCAGACGCAGCAAACCCTCGGCGTCAGTGGCACCGCTGCTCATCACGCCGAGGCCGTCGGTCCACAGCACATTCACCTTCGGCACCGAACTGCCTTCGTGTTTGCGCGCGGCCCACACCAGCAACTCATCACCGGCAATCTTGCTCACCGCCACGGTGTTGGAAACGAACACCATGGTGGTCGCGCGGTACTTGCCGATCAACGCCTCCACCAGGTACAGACCCGGCTTCAGATGGCCCAACGGAATGTAGACGTTGCCCGGTGCGACGCTGACAAACTCGCTGGAAGAACCGGCCAGGTTCACGCCTGCAGGCGGCTGGATCGGTTTGGCTTCCCACAGTGGATAACGAAACTGACTGATCAGCGGCAAGCCTGGAATCAATGCGAATTGCGGCCGAGCGTCGTAAGGCGTTGGCGCAGCGATCGCGGTGCCCATCTTCAGTTCCGGAACTTGCTCGGTGACCTGCTTACGCGACTCGTAGGAAAACGCCCGCTGCATCACGCGACGGGATTTGCGGTACCAGCTGTCCCACAAGTACGCGAGGGTGTTCGACAGGCCTTCGCCTTTGAACTGGCCGTCGCTGACCACGCGGTGCAGGTTCTTCTGTCGCTTGAGGAAATCCAGCGGTTTATCGATGCGATACACGCGAATGTCGGCGCCGCCGTAAGGCTCCATGCGAAATCGGCGGTAGTCGCGGCCCGGCGCTTCAAGGCGCACCATCGCCTGTTCGTCACTGGCGAAACTGCTGTCGGCCAGCAGGAAAAAGCTTTCTCCGGCCACCGGCATGTAGCCGCTCGGCTGGACGGTGTCTTCGGCGTTGACCGTGGCCAGAGGCGCCAGCAAGGCCAACAGCAACGGCAGTTTCGAGCACAGGCGCAGCATGCGGACACCGATCATTGAGAGAGAAAATTCAGTCGATAGACGCCGATGAAGTTGGGGTTGGCTGCATCGGGTATCCATCGGGTGTCCTTCCATGTCATGAGTTGCTGCAGGCTCGCGGACCGCATGCCGTTGTCAGTGGGGGTGTTGGTGCCGGTGTGATAGGCGATGTAGCGACCCATCCAGATCATCAGGTGCTGGTCGTCGCCCTGATCGAAAAACATCAGGTCGCCGGGCCGGGCTTGCGCCAGATCGCGGCCGACCAGATGACTGTTGAACTGGATCAGTTTGATGGCGTTGACGTAGGGTCCGACCTTGCCGCCGCCCTGTTGCCATTGCTGGGCGAGACCGCGTTGCGCCTCGCTCAATTGCAGCTCGGGTGGCAGATAGCGGTTGGACAGGCCGTTGCTGCGCAGCCATTTATCGTCATGGACCTTCAGCGCTTCGTTGGCGGCGAACCGCACCAGCCCGGCGCAGTCCTGCTGATACCAGCGCGGGCTCGGGCCTTGGATCAATTGCTCCTGGGCGATGCGTACGAACCAGGCGCGGAAGACCTGGGATTGCTGCGGATCCAGCGGCGCGGCGTCACTGGCAAATACGCGACTACCCAGCAACATCGCCAGCAGGCCAAGGCTTCGAATGAGTGCGGTCACAGGGCTTTCCATTCCAGCGGCAGCCATTGCCAGTGGCCGTCGGGCTCGCTGCCTTTTGGCAAGGTCAGCGCGTATTTGCCATAACCGCCGAGCGAGCGCAGTTTCGGGATCAGGTAGGTTTGCGCGGCGTTGTAGAACACCGGTTCCATGTCCTGCGGCAGGCTATCGAGGGTTTCCTGTTGCATCAGTTGCGCCATGGCATCCGGACCGAAGTAGACCGGCATCAGCAGGTCTTTCGGCACCACGTCGGCCATCGGCGGGAAGCGTTTGTCGAGGGTGCCGATGGCTTTGTCTACGAGCTTGTCGTCAAGGGAGAACAGCAGCGTTGAGCCGTGGCGCGCCAAGCTCACTTTCATGAACGCCTTGCCGGTGATCGCGTCCGCGTCTTCGGCCTCCTTGGCCGCATAAGGGCCGAAGTTGGAACTGACCTGACGCTGCCACTGGTGGGTTTCACCCTCCTGCTTCTCGACCACCGGGAACGCGTGTTCATCGACCTTGCTTTCGTAGGCGCCGACCATCGAGCCGAACAGTTTGCCCACATCGCCGTCGAGCCTGGCGCTGTCCTTGTCTTTCAGGCTCGCTACCAGTAGCGGCGTATACAGCCGCGAGTCGGCGTACCAACACAGCCCTGCTGCACCGGCCATGTGTTCGGTCAACGCCTGGGCCACATTGTCTTCGGCGCCGAGTTTCACCAGCAGCGGTTTTTGTTGTTCAGCGGCGAGCGGTAAAGCAACGCAAGCACTGGCGCCCATCGGCATGGCTTGCCAGATCGGTTTGAAATCGAAGTCCGGCTGATTCTCCAGCTCGTCCATGGCAAGGAAGCTGTGCCAGCCCTTGTCGTCCATATCAAAGCGCAGGCCGGCGAAGTTCGGGATAAAACGCTGATACCCCATGGCCAGAACGCTGGCGTTGACCGAGAGGCGTTGTTTCACTTCGGGCGCACGGGGCTGCAAGCCAAAAGCTTCGGGGAAGAGCTTGTCGCCGTTGAGCAACGCGGCGATGGCGCTGGTGGAAACGCGGCCCGGTTCTTCCGATGAGCCGCTGTGCGGATCGTAGAGTTTGGTCGGGTTGGACAGCACCACCAGTTTGTCGCCATGGGAGGCGAACAGCAGCGCCTTATTGGCGTTGTAGGTGAGTTGATAAAGCGCAACATCGTCGGCGCCGACTTTCACTTCGCCGATCTTGCTCAGCTGCGAATCATCCAGCGCCACTTTCGCCAGCGGCTCCAGCACCTTGGCCAGACCGCCGCGATCCATCACCAACAGGAAATCCTTGAGCCGACCATCCGCCCCGCGCCACAGCGCCACATCTGCCGGTTGATCGAACAGTTGCTCGATCAGGCTGTCCTGCAACTTCAGGTCATGTTCGTAAATGATCCGCCGCAGGCTGCCGATCAAGCCGAGGCGATCGACATGCGCTTCGTAATAGAAAACGAAATCTTCGGTCAGGGTTTCCTTGAGGAACGGCACCGCCAGCAAATCCTTGGGCAATTGGCTCAATGAGTGGGTTTCGAGCAGACCGTCCGGTCGGCTCATGCCCAGTTTGTCGCTGGCCAACTGCGCGGGTGGCGCTTTGGTTTTGTGCATGAACCACCCCAGCCCACCCGCCACGACCGCCACCAGGCACAGCCCGCCCAGCAGCGCCGGCCAGCGACGGGAGGGTTTGGCTGCAGAAGCGTCGGCGGCCGGGGGAACAATAGTGCTATCACTCATTTCACAAAACCCAATTCATCCGTGGTGCGGGATGTTCAATAGTTGAAAGTCTTGACCAGCAACAGGTCACCGATCGCGCGCAGCGGTACGATGAAGGTCTCGCGCTTTTCGTCAATGGTGTTTTCGTTGAGGACCAGGTTGATCTGCGAGGTGATCACCTCGTTCTGGTTACTGGCCTCATCGAAGTTATAGCCTTCGCTGCCGAAGTTGCCCCAATAGTTCACGTAAACCAGATAGGTGCCATGCAGCGGCGCGGTCATGGTGAACATTTCCGGGCCGGGGCCATCGACGCCGTCCGGGTCCAGACCGCCGCCATTGGTCAACGCCGTGTGGGCGAAAAACGCATGCTGGCCATCGGGCGTAATGATGTGCAGGTCGAGTTCGGCCTTCGGATCGTCCCAACCCAACACCACGCGAATCCGCACGGGCGTGCGCAGGTTGTTGGCTTCATAGAATTGAACGCGCTTGAGCGACTTGCCCTCGACACTGCGCACTTCGACACTGTTGGAGCCGGCACCGAAGGCATACGGCCGGGCGAACCGCCCTGCATCGTCGGTGTACAAATTCAGGGGATTGCCGTTGACCGCCAAGGTGTGCGGCCCGCGCTGAGTGCCGATGGCCTTGAGCTGGCCTTCGATCATCGTGCGATTGCGTTGTACGCCGCGGTCAATGGGCGGTGTGGGGTAGGCGACCTGAGGGTTTTCGCTGCGGTCCAGCAGGCCGTTATAGCGCCAGCCGCCGACCGGCTCCGACAGCTCAGCCGTCGGTTCGGCCCAGGCAGCGGTCGCGCAGGCGAGTCCCATCAGCACTAGAAAAAATGAACGCATGTGATGCCTCCTGCCATGCCTGACGAAACCCTGCACCTGATCCTAGGTGCGTTACAGATCGAAAAACTGCGTTTCGTCAGAAAGACCCGTGACTGTTGGGTCGTAGAAGGCACGAAGGGTAGCTATTCGATGGTTTATTAACAATCGGATCCATCATGATTTGCGGTAGCGATCACGGTGGTGGCTGGACGGTGAGCCGAATGAACGCTGATTTGAGCCCTCATACCTTTTGTAGCAGCTGCCGAAGGCTGCGTCCGGCTGCGCAGCAGTCGTAAATCCTGCTTCGCCAGCTGCTACAAGAATGCGTCGTAACCGAAAAGGTTGCTGCCAGTACAGAGGGCGGAACTGCCCCGCTTATTTGCCCATAACCCCCATGTCTGCTAGTGTCGCGCCGGTTTAACGTCAACCGGAAATAGCCGCCATGGCCCGCAAAAAAGCTGCACTGGATTTCGAACAATCTCTCGCTGACCTGCAAACGCTGGTAGAACGACTGGAGAACGGCGAACTGTCGCTGGAAGACTCGCTGACGGCTTTCGAGCAAGGCATCGGTCTGACCCGCGATTGCCAGGCGGCGCTGGCCCAGGCCGAGCAGAAGGTTCAGGTGCTGCTTGAGCGTGATGGCGAGCTGGCCGAGGAACCCTTCGACGCGGATCAGCCAGAATGATTGCAGCGTATTCAGCGACCAGCCAGGCCCGGGTCAACGCGGCCCTGGAAACCCTGTTCAACGCGCCGAGCCCTGAGCTGGCGCGGCTGTACGAAGCCATGCGCTACAGCGTAATGAACGGCGGTAAGCGTGTGCGCCCGCTGCTGGCGTACGCTGCGTGCGAAGCACTGGGTGGAGAGGCTGAACAAGCCAACGGCGCCGCCTGCGCGGTGGAGCTGATCCACGCTTATTCCCTGGTGCACGACGATTTGCCGGCAATGGACGACGACGATCTGCGTCGCGGCCAGCCGACAACGCACAAAAAATACGATGAAGCCTGCGCAATTCTGGCCGGTGACGGGTTGCAGAGCCTGGCCTTCAGCGCCCTCCTCGACCCGCGCTTCAGTTCGTCGGACGCTGAAATCCGTCTGCAGATGGTTAGCGCGCTGGCGTTGGCGGCGGGCCCGGCCGGTATGGTCGGCGGTCAAGCCATCGATCTTGGGTCGGTGGGACTGAAACTCGATCAGAAAGCCCTCGAAACCATGCATCGGCACAAGACCGGCGCGCTGATTGAAGTCAGCGTCAAACTCGGCGCATTGGCCAGCGGCCGTGCCGAGAAAGACGAGCTGAAGTCTTTGCAGACGTATGCACAGGCCATTGGTCTGGCGTTTCAGGTGCAAGACGACATTCTCGACGTTGAGAGCGATACCGAGACCCTCGGTAAGCGCCAGGGCGCCGATATCGCTCGCGACAAGCCGACTTACCCGGCCCTGCTCGGCCTCGACGCGGCCAAGGTGTATGCCCTGGAGCTGCGCGATCAGGCGCTGCATGCGCTGCGACCGTTTGACGCGGCGGCAGAGCCCTTGCGCGACCTGGCCCGTTATATCGTCGAGCGCCGTAGCTGACGGCGTATCAGCCAACTTAAAACCAACGCGTGGGCAGGGGGCGATGCATCAGGTAAACTGCCCCATCTTTTATACCTATAACGATTCGCCTGATGCCCACGACGTTTCATGAGATTCCCCGCAAGCGCCCGACCACGCCCCTGCTCGACCGTGCCAACACGCCGGACGGCCTGCGCCGGTTAGGAGAAGCCGAGCTGGAAACCCTGGCCGATGAGTTGCGCCTGGAATTGCTCTACACGGTCGGTCAGACCGGCGGGCATTTCGGTGCTGGCCTGGGCGTCATCGAGCTGACCATCGCGTTGCATTACGTCTTTGACACCCCGGACGACCGGCTGGTGTGGGACGTGGGTCATCAGGCCTATCCACACAAAATCCTCACCGGCCGTCGCGCGCGCATGGGCACCCTGCGCCAGAAGGACGGCGTTGCCGCCTTCCCGCGTCGTTCCGAGAGCGAGTACGACACCTTTGGCGTCGGCCATTCCAGCACATCGATCAGTGCCGCACTGGGCATGGCGATTGCCTCCCGCCTGCAGAACAGTGATCGCAAGGCCATCGCGGTGATTGGCGACGGCGCGCTGACCGCCGGCATGGCGTTCGAGGCGCTGAACCACGCGCCGGAAGTGAACGCCAACATGCTGGTGATCCTCAACGACAATGACATGTCGATCTCGCGCAACGTCGGCGGCCTGTCGAACTACCTGGCGAAAATCCTTTCCAGCCGCACCTATGCGAGCATGCGCGAAGGCAGCAAAAAGGTCCTGTCGCGCCTACCCGGCGCCTGGGAAATCGCCCGCCGCACCGAAGAATACGCAAAAGGCATGCTGGTTCCCGGCACGCTGTTCGAAGAATTGGGCTGGAATTACATCGGCCCGATCGATGGCCATGACTTGCCGACGCTGATCGCCACCCTGCGTAACATGCGCGATCTGAAAGGCCCGCAGTTCCTGCACATCGTCACCAAGAAAGGCAAAGGCTTCGCCCCGGCGGAAGTCGACCCGATCGGTTACCACGCCATCACCAAACTCGAACCGCTGGACGCTCCGGCCGCCGCGCCGAAGAAAGCCGGTGGGCCAAAGTATTCCGGTGTGTTCGGCGAATGGTTGTGCGACATGGCCGCCGCGGATCCGCGCCTGGTCGGGATCACTCCGGCGATGAAAGAAGGCTCCGATCTGGTGGCCTTCAGCGAGCGTTTCCCGTTGCGCTATTTCGACGTGGCGATTGCCGAGCAACACGCGGTGACCTTCGCTGCCGGCATGGCCTGCGAGGGCGCGAAACCGGTGGTGGCGATCTACTCGACGTTCCTGCAACGCGGTTATGACCAGCTTGTGCATGATGTGGCGGTGCAGAACCTCGACGTGCTGTTCGCCATCGACCGCGCAGGTTTAGTGGGCGAAGACGGCCCGACGCACGCGGGCAGCTTCGATCTGTCGTTCCTACGGTGCATTCCCGGCATGCTGGTGATGACCCCGAGCGACGAAAACGAACTGCGCAAGATGCTCACCACCGGCCATCTGTACAACGGCCCGGCGGCAGTGCGTTATCCGCGCGGCACCGGCCCGAACGCAACGATCGAGAAAGACCTGCAACCGATCGAAATCGGCAAAGGCGTGGTTCGCCGTCAGGGCAGCAAAGTCGCCTTGCTGGTGTTCGGCGTGCAATTGGCCGAGGCGCTGAAAGTCGCCGAGACGCTGGATGCCACCGTGGTCGACATGCGCTTCGTCAAACCGCTTGATGAAGCACTGGTTCGCGAAATCGCCAGCAGCCACGAGCTGCTCGTGACCATCGAAGAGAACGCAATCATGGGCGGCGCCGGTGGCGCGGTCAGCGAGTTCCTCGCCCGCGAGAACATCCTCAAGTCGGTGATGCACCTGGGCTTGCCGGATATTTACGTCGAGCACGCCAAGCCTGCGCAAATGCTCGCCGAGTGCGGACTGGACGAGGCCGGGATCGAGGCTTCGGTTCGCCAACGCCTGCAACTGCTGAACATCTAACCTACTAGCTACACGCAATAACCTGTGGGAGCGAGCTTGCTCGCGATAGCGGACTTTCAGTCAACATATTCTTTGACTGACACACCGTCATCGCGAGCAAGCTCGCTCCCACAGTAGTTTTTTGTGCCCTTCAAAATTTGTTCGCTTTAAAGCCCCAACGGACTGCCCCGATGAAACTCTCCCCTCTCGCCCTGACGCTGACCCTGCTGCCAGCCGGTCAGCTCCTGGCTGACACCTTCGAACGTGACCAGGCCCTGAAACTGCCCGACGTATTGATCAGCGCCAACCGCCAGGTCGAAGCACGCAATGACAGCAGCGCCGCCAACACCGTGTTCACCCGCGACGACATCGATCGCCTGCAGCCGAACAGCATCACGGATTTGCTGCGGCGTGTGCCGGGAGTGCAAGTCGCGCAGACCGGCGGGCGCGGCAGCCTGCCCGGGATTTATATTCGCGGCACTAATTCGGCCCAGAGTCTGGTGCTGGTGGACGGTCAACGGATCGGCAACTCGACCTCCGGCGACAGCAACCTGCAACACATCAATATCGAACAGGTCGAGCGCGTGGAAGTGCTGCGCGGCTCCCGCTCGGTGATCTATGGCAGTGATGCCATTGGCGGGGTGATCCAGATCTTCACCCGTCGTGGCGACGAGGCAGGCCTGCATTCGCGAATGCACGTGGGTTTTGGCAGCAATCAGACCTGGGAGCGCAGCCTTGGATTGTCCGGTGGCGACGATAAAACCCGCTTCAACCTCGGCACCAGCCTCGATGAAACGGCTGGCATCAATCGCACCCATGAGTCGTATCCGAGCGACGGCGATCACGACGAGTACCGCAACAAATCGCTGAGTTTCAGCCTGAGCCACGCCCTCACCGATGACGTCGAAATCGGCGCCAACCTACTGGATAACCGCGGCAAAAGCGCGTTCGACAATCCGTTCGGCCGCTTCGACCCGGACACGTTCGAGTCGGTCCAGCAACAGCCTTACAGCGAATTCGATGTGAGCAGCGTCAGCAGCTACGTCGATGCACGGGTGAATGACCTCTGGAAAGCCCGTGTCGAATTCGGCCACAGTGAAAACCTCGAAAAGACCCTCGACAAACTCAGCGACGAACGCAGCGTGTTCAACACATACCGCGACTCGGTGAACTGGCAGAACGACCTGACGCTCAACGCGCGCAACAGCCTGCTGCTTGGCGGCGATTGGTACGAAGACCGAATCAACAGCAGCACGCCGTTTGACGAGGACAGTCGCTGGAACCGCGCGGTGTTTGTTCAGCATCGCTACCAGGCGGACAGCTTCTCCACAGAACTGGGCCTGCGCCGCGACCAGAACCAGCAGTTCGGCGGCCAAAACAGCTGGAGCGGTACCTTTACGCTGCCGTTGAACCCGGACAACGATGTGTTGCTGACCTACAGCGAAGGCTTCCGAGCGCCGACTTTCAACGACCTGTACTACCCGGATTTCAGCAACCCGGACCTCAAGCCTGAAACCTCGAAAAGCTACGAGCTGCAATGGCGCAGTCAATTGACTGACAGCAGCCGACTGGAAGCGTCGCTGTATCGCACGAACCTGGAAGACGCGATTATTTTCGGCAGCAACTCTCGCCCGCAGAACGTGGCGTCGGCGCGGATCAATGGTTTCGAAGCGGCGTTGAAGCAGGAGTTGTTCGGCTGGCAGAGTGACCTCGGCATCGCGATCATCGACCCGCGCGATCTCGATACCGGCCATACCCTCGCCCGTCGTGCACGGCGGACACTGAGCCTGGATCTGGATCGACAATTTGATCGCCTGGGCCTGGGCGCCAGTTGGCAAGCAGTCAGCAGCAGTTATGACGACTTGAACAATCAACAGTCATTGGGTGGCTACGCCTTGTTGGGATTGCGCGGTAGCTGGGAACTCAACCGTGAAATCAAGCTTGAGCTGAAGCTCGATAACCTGCTGGATAAAGACTACAGCCGGGCGCTGTACAGCTATGACGGCAGTGAGTATGGGTATCGCGAGGAAGGTCGGGCGTGGTTGTTTGGGGTGACCTGGACGCCGGAGCTCTGACCAGAGATTTGTAGTGTTTGGGCGGGACTCTTCGCGAGCAGGCTCGCTCCCACAGGAGTATCCATTCCACCGTGGGAGTGAGCCTGCTCGCGAAGGCCGCACCTCGGTCTTAGCGATCCGGCGCGATGACGTGGCACAACGTGGCCGTGGCCTCGATCATCTGCCCACTCGGCCGCTCCAGGCCTTTGTCTGTCACCAACAGCAATTGCCCTTGCGCCACCGCCGCGACCTGCGGCCAGGCCTTCCAGGCATCAAGCTGCGCCTGATCACTGGCCAGGATGACCTCGGGGTTACGCTGCAGCACCGCCTCAACGCTGACCTGCGGCGCTGGCAATGTCAGGTCGGCAAACACATTGCGCGCGCCGCACACGTCGAGCGCGTCGCTGATGATCTGTCCGCCACCGACGGTGTACAGCGGCCGATCCCATACCTGATAAAACACCCGTACCGGCTCATCCCGACGATAGCGCTGGCGCAGTGATTCGAGTCGCTGCCGCAGCTTCGCTGCCAATGACACGCCACGTTCGGGTCGCCCGAGCTGCGTGGCAATGGCCTCAATCTGCGCAGTGAGTTGTTCGAGGTTGCCGGGGTCGGCGACATAGGTGGGAATGTTCAACCGCTTGAGCTGCTCACGTTGCGCCGGGCCAACGCTGCCGGGCCAGAGCAGCAGCAAATCGGGCTTCAAGCTGAGCAAGCGCTCCATGTCCAACTGACCGTAGCGGCCAACGGAAGGAAGGTCTTTGAGTTCGGCAGGACGCACACCGGCATCCAGCACGCCCACCAGCAGGTCGGCTGAACCCAGTTCGACAACGATTTCAGACAGAGACGGCGCGAGGCTGACCACACGTTCAATCGCCAAGACCGAGCCGCTGACGGCCAGCAGCAAACCCGCCAGCCAAACGGTGCGCATCAGCCGAGTTGACGCGGGATACGGTAGAGGTAGAACAGCACCGTGGTCGACAGCGCCAGCAGTACCAGCGGCACGGCTTCAAGACCGACAAAGACTGCCAATGCCCCGATCCAGGCTGGCAAGGCGGCAGCGAGGAACGCGGTGCGACGCTTGCCGGCCAGCGTGATCCATGCGGCGGGTTCTTCAGGGGTATCAAGCGCTTTTTGGGTGGCGATCAGCGCGTGCTTGTAGCCACCGAAAAATTTCAGGCTGACAAACATTGAGCCCACACCGGCGATGAACAACGGCATCGCCAACACCGGCAGAAACGCCTCGCTCTGGCCAAATAAGCCGTTGATCACAAACAGCGGCAACAAGGCCAGCGCCAGGTATTGCCACCAGTTGACCGACAGTCGTCGCCGCACCTGGCCGCGGGTCACGCCCGGTCTGCCTCGCCCTGGTGCTCGTTGCCCATCATGTGGTCGAGCTTGCTGGCCTTGGTCGCCAGATAGAGTTTGTTATGCGGATTGTGGCCGGTGTGCAGCGGCACGCGCTCGGCGACCACGATACCCATGTCGGTCAAGGCTTTGACCTTGCGTGGGTTGTTGGTCATCAGGCGCAGGGATTTCACGCCCAGATGCTCAAGCATCGGCAGGCACATGGCATAGTCGCGCTGATCGGCGGCAAAGCCCAGACGCTCGTTGGCTTCAACGGTGTCGGCGCCGCCGTCCTGCAATTCATAGGCGCGGATCTTGTTCAGCAGGCCAATGCCACGGCCTTCCTGACGCAAGTAGAGCAACACGCCACGACCTTCGCGGGCGATGGCCTGCAAGGCGGCCTCAAGTTGCGAGCCACAGTCGCAACGCTGACTGAACAAAGCGTCGCCGGTCAGGCATTCGGAATGCAACCGGCCGAGCACCGGAGCACCATCGTCGAACTCACCCAGGCTCAGTACAACGTGCTCACGCCCGTTTTCTTCATCGAGAAAGCCGTGCATGGTGAATTGCGCAAAAGGCGTTGGCAGCTTGGAAGCGGCGACGAAAACGACAGGCACCGGTGTGCTCCTGATCAATAAGTACTGGAGATTCGCAGACGCGGCATTGTAACAGCACGTTCCTACAGACGCTTAGGCTGAATTATGGGGCATAACGATCAAAAAGTTAGATCACTGATGCCCGCATTAAAACCTGTAGGAGCGAGCTTGCTCGCGATGGAGTGTCAGATACCTGAGTGTTGACTGACCCACCATCGCGAGCAAGCTCGCTCCTACAGTGGCTTTACCGTCGGTTTCAAGCGTTGTGTTCAGTTTGAATCAAACGGATACGGCTGCTTCCAGCGCTCGAAGATTGGTTTCAAATGACCGTTCTTCACCAATTTATCCATACGCTGATCGAACAATGCCATCAATGCGCGAGCCTTGGGGGTCTTGGCAAAACACAGGTACAGCGGCAATTCGGCGATGTGGGTGCGGCGCAACTGCGACGGATCCTTGGCCCGGCTGACAATGTAATCCACTTCGGTCAGCGCATCGATGTAGTAGTCGGCATGGTTGTGGGTCAGCATCGACAGAATTCCGGTACGCCGTACAACTTCGTTGTAGCGGTGCACGTTGGGCAGATAAGCCTGGTACTTGTAGCCGCGAACCCAGGCCAGTCGATAGATACCCAGGGTTTGCGGGGTCGGTGCCGGGTTAGTGGCCAGACCCAGGGCATAGATGTGATCGGTATCGTAATTCCAGCGCGGATACAGCAAGTCGCTGACTTCATCGCGATAGCCGCCGACACAGGCGTCCACTTCGCCACGTTGTGCCAGGCCAATGGCGCGCGTGTAGGGCTCGATACGAATATCCAGTTTGACGCCGGCAGGCTCGAACACTTCACGCAATACGTCCCAGCCCAGGCCATGGCCATCGGCGGCGGTGTAGTCTATCCATTCTTCGCTGGCCAGATGAATCACGGATGGCGTCGTCGGCGCTTCCTGCGCCTGCACGAGTGAGCAAAGCATCGCAAAAACCATCACCGCCAACCAGCGCCAAGCCATCCCTAGTCCTCTCTGCTTAGCCTCAGGCGAAGAGCCTCACCAGCCCTTGCATCGCCAACCACGCAAACACCCCGGCCAATACGTCATCGAGCATGATCCCGACGCCGCCATGCACATGTCGGTCGATCCAGCGAATCGGCCACGGCTTGAGAATGTCGAAGAAGCGGAACATCAGGAACCCCACCAGCAACCAGTACCACCCTTCCGGCACCAGCCACAGGGTGATCCACATCCCGACCATTTCATCCCAGACGATGCCTTCGTGATCGTGCACCCGCAAATCGTCAGCGACTTTGCCGCACAACCAGAAACCGAACAGCATGGTGATGCCGAGCATCAGCCAATAGCCCCAGTCGGGCAACATCTGCCACAACGGGATAAAGGGCAGCGCAACCAGCGACCCCCAGGTGCCGGGCGCTTTTGGCAAGGTGCCCGAGCCGAAGCCGAACGCCAGGAAATGCCATGGATTGCGCCAGACCGACGGCGGTACGAATTCCGCCGGAACCTGTTTGGGATGATCTGTCACGGTGTCTCCCGAAAATGTTGGTAGCCCCGGGTTTGCGGGGTGATGTCTTGTCCGGCGGTATCCAGTAGCACAACACCCTGCCCCGTCACCACACGACCGACCACATGGATCGGCCAGCCATCCGCCAGCAACCGGGGTAATTCGATGGGCGGCAAGGTGAAGGCCAGCACGTAATCGTCGCCACCGCTCAGGGCGGCGTCTTCGGCGCCTGCCTGACCGAGGAAGGCCACTAATGCCTGCGACATTGGTAGCTTACTCCGCTCGACCTGAATACCGACCTTCGACGCGAGCGCAATATGCCCGCAGTCGGCCAGTAGCCCGTCGGAAATATCGAGTGCTGAGGTGGCTTTGCCACGCAACGCCTGACCGAGGGCCAGTTGCGGTTGTGGCGACCAGTAATGGCGCAGCAGCGGATCGCCGATGGCGTCATCAGCGGTCCGTTGACCCAGTACCAGCGGCAAGGCGCCGGCAGCATTGCCCAGCTCACCACCAACACACAGCAAATCGCCCGGCTGAGCGCCACTTCGCGTCAATGCCTGACCGACCGGCACGCGCCCGAACACCGTCATTGTCAGGCTCAACGGCCCGCGGGTGGTGTCACCGCCGATCAGTGCCACGCCACAACTGCGCGCCATGACATTCAAACCACGGGCGTAGGCATCCAGCCAATCGGCGGTCACCGTCGGCAAGGTCAGGGCAAGGGTAAAGGCAACGGGGGTGGCGCCCATGGCAGCCAAATCGCTGACGGCCACGGCCAGCGAACGCTGACCGAGCAGAAACGGGTCGCAGGGATCTGCGAAATGCACACCGGCAACCAGGGTGTCGGTGGAAATTGCCAACTGCTCCCCGGGGGGAACAGCCAGCAAGGCGCAGTCGTCGCCGATTCCCAGGACAACGCCCTCGCCGCCCTGCGCACAAGGCGCGGCGGCGAAGAAATTGCGGATCAGCTCAAACTCGCCCATCAGGCAGCCGTTCAAGCGCCAATCAGCGCTTGAACGCCTTCACTTCAGCTTCACGCAGGCGCGGGGCCAGCTTGTCGAGTACACCGTTGACGAACTTGTGGCCATCGGTGGAACCGTAGACCTTGGCCAGTTCGATCCCTTCGTTGATCACAACGCGGTACGGTACATCGACACGCTTGATCAGCTCCCAGGTGGACAGGCGCAGAACGGCCAGTTCAACCGGATCGAGCTCATCAATGGTGATGTCCAGGCACGGAGCGAGCGCAGAATCGATCTCGGTCTTGTGCGCCGGTACACCGTGCAGGATGTCGTGGAAGTAGGCGGCATCGACATCACTGAAATCGTTATCGACCCGGAACTGCGCTTCGATCTCGTTCAGCGAAGTTTTGGCCATGTGCCATTGGTACAGCGCCTGAGTCGCGAGCTGACGGGCTTCGCGACGCTTGACGCTCTTGGATGGCTTGCCAGCGTCCGCAGGTTTCGGATCGCGCGGGTTGAAACGATCGCTATCGTCGCTAATCACTTGGCCTCCAACTGCGCCAGCAGGCTGACCATTTCCAGAGCGGACAGGGCAGCTTCAGCACCTTTGTTACCGGCCTTGGTGCCGGAACGTTCGATGGCTTGCTCGATGGAATCAACGGTCAGGACGCCGAAAGCGACCGGTACGCCGAACTCCATGGACACCTGGGCCAGGCCCTTGGTGCACTCGCCAGCCACGTATTCGAAGTGCGGAGTACCGCCACGAATGACCGCGCCCAACGCGATGATTGCCGCGTACTCGCCCTTCTGAGCGACTTTTTGCGCAACCAGCGGGATTTCGAAGGCGCCAGGCGCACGGATGATGGTGATGTCGCTTTCGCTCACGCCATGGCGAACCAGGGCATCAACAGCACCGCTGACCAGGCTTTCAACGACAAAGCTGTTGAAACGGCCTACTACCAAAGCGTAGCGGCCTTTAGGGGCGATGAAGGTACCTTCGATGGTCTTCAGGGTCATTCGTTAGATCTCTTAAAGAGCCGGGACGCATTTTCTACGCGTCCCTCAGTGATTTGTTAGCCGCGAATCAAGGACCGGAAATACCTGGGCCTTATTCGGAGGGCACGTATTCTACAACTTCCAGATCGAAACCGGATATCGCATTAAATTTCATTGGCGCACTCATCAAACGCATTTTGCGCACGCCCAGGTCCCGAAGGATCTGCGAACCGGCACCGACGATGCTGTAGGTGGTCGGTTTTTTCACGACGGCCTGGTCGGCGGTTTCACGGATGTGCGCCAGCAACACGTCGCCATCGAGTGGGTGACCGAGCAACAGCACCACACCGCTGCCGGCCTCGGCAACCGCGGCCATGGCGGCCCGCAGGCTCCAGCGACCCGGTTGCTTGACCATCAGCAGGTCACGCAGCGGGTCCATGTTATGCACCCGAACCAGGGTCGGTTCTTCGGCGCACACGGTGCCCAGGGTCAGGGCCATGTGCACGTCGCCTTCCACGGAGTCACGATAGGTCACCAGGTTGAATTGGCCCAGTTCGCTGTCCAATGGCTGCTCGGCAATCCGCTGAACGGTACGTTCATGGATCATCCGGTAGTGAATCAGGTCGGCGATGGTGCCGATCTTGATGTTGTGTTCGGCCGCGAAGGTTTCGAGTTCCGCCCGACGGGACATGGTGCCGTCGTCGTTCATCACTTCGCAGATCACGCCACTTGGCTCGAAACCGGCCATGCGCGCCAGGTCGCACGCCGCTTCGGTGTGGCCGGCCCGCGCCAGGGTGCCGCCAGCCTGTGCCATCAGCGGGAAGATGTGGCCGGGGCTGACGATGTCTTCAGCCTTGGCGTCTTTTGCCGCAGCCGCCTGCACGGTGCGCGCACGGTCGGCGGCAGAGATGCCGGTGGTCACGCCGGTGGCGGCTTCGATGGACACGGTGAACTTGGTGCCGAAACCGGAACCGTTACGTGGCGCCATCAATGGCAGCTTCAGCAGTTCGCAGCGCTCGCGGCTCATCGGCATGCAGATCAGGCCACGGGCATGCTTGGCCATGAAGTTGATGTGTTCAGGCTGGCAGCACTCGGCGGCCATGATCAGGTCGCCTTCGTTCTCGCGGTCTTCGTCATCCATGAGGATGACCATCTTGCCTTGGCGGATGTCTTCAACCAGTTCTTCGATGCTATTGAGCGCCACAAGGCACCCCCCTTCTTTCGAAATTTGAGCTTCAGGATTTGAGGTAGCCGTTTTGGGCCAGAAAGCTTTCGGTAATGGTGCTGCCGGTCGTGGACTCAGCCGCCTTGTCGCCCAGCAACAGGCGCTCCAGATAACGGGCCAGCAAGTCGACTTCCAGATTCACCCGGCGACCTGGCTGGTACGACGCCATGATGGTTTCGCTCAGGGTGTGCGGAATGATGGTCAACAGGAATTCGGCGCCATCGACGGCGTTCACGGTCAGGCTGGTGCCGTCGACGGTGATAGAGCCTTTATGGGCGATGTATTTGGCCAGCTCTTTCGGTGCGCGGATGCGGAACTCCACGGCACGCGCGTTTTCGGTACGGGCAACCACTTCGCCCACGCCGTCGACGTGACCGCTGACCAGATGCCCACCGAGACGAGTGGTCGGGGTCAGGGCTTTTTCCAGATTCACCGGGCTGCCGCTTTTGAGGTCATTCATCGCGGTGCAGTCGAGTGTTTCGCGACTGACGTCCGCTGCAAAGCCGTTGCCCGGCAGTTCAACCGCCGTCAGGCAGACGCCGTTGACCGCGATGCTGTCGCCCAGCTTGACGTCGCTCAAATCGAGCTTGCCGGTTTCTACGTGTACCCGCACATCTCCGCCTTTGGGGGTCAATGCACGAATACTGCCGATGGATTCGATGATGCCGGTAAACATGGAGTCCTCCTCGAGAACAAAGCCGTCGCTAGGCTGCGGCCAGGAATTATACGCTCGCTGATGGCACAGGAATGGCAATGACTCGCCAATCATCGCCAACCGCGCGAATTTCGATGATTTTGAGCTCGGGCGCATCCTTCATTTGCGCGAGCGGCCAGTCCAGCAGCGGCCGTGCCGTAGAACCGAGGAACTTGCCCGCGATGAAAATCTGGAATTCATCCACCAGACCTTGCTGGGCAAACGCTCCCGCCAGTCGCGGACCGGCCTCGACCAGCACTTCGTTGACCCCGCGATTGGCCAGTTCGACCAGCAACTTGCGCAGGTCAACCAAGCCGTCGTCGCCGGCCACGATCAGGCATTCCGGGCCGTTGGCGTATTGCTCTTCGATCGCCATGCAAGTGGCGACCAACGCCGGGCCAGCCTTGAAGAACGGCGCATCCAATGGCACTCGCAAGCGGCCATCGATCAGCACGCGCAGCGGCGGACGGCTCATGGCCAACGCCGTTTGCTCGGCATCCAGGCCAAGCTCATCGGCGCGCACGGTCAGCCGGGCATTGTCTGCCAACACCGTGTCGGCGCCCGTCAGCACCACGCTGGCCTGGGCGCGCAGGCGTTGTACCGCCGAGCGCGCGGCCGGGCCGGTGATCCATTGGCTCTCGCCGCTTTCCATCGCCGTGCGACCGTCAAGGCTCATGGCCAGCTTGACTCGCACGAACGGCAAGCCGTGTTCCATGCGTTTGAGGAAGCCTTCGTTCAACTTGCGCGCCTCGCCTTCCAGCACGCCGCTTTCAATGGCGATGCCGGCCTGGGCCAGACGCTGCATGCCACGACCGGCAACCGAAGGGTTCGGGTCCTGCATGGCGGCAACCACGCGTGCCACACCGGCATTCACCAGCGCATCGGCGCAAGGCGGCGTGCGGCCGTGGTGGCTGCAAGGTTCGAGGGTGACGTAAGCGGTGGCGCCCCGTGCCTTGTCGCCAGCGGCGCGCAGGGCATGGACTTCGGCGTGGGGTTCGCCGGTACGCACATGCCAGCCCTCGCCGACAATCTGACCGTCACGCACGATCACGCAGCCCACCCGAGGGTTGGGGTGCGTCGTGTAATGACCTTTGCGCGCCAGTTCCAGGGCGCGGGCCATGTAATGGGCGTCGAGGATTGCTTGTTCTGAGGACGTGGTCATTCTTTCACCGGTTCACGGGCCAGGCGATCGATCTCTTCGCGAAACTCATTGAGGTCCTGGAAGCGGCGATACACCGAAGCGAAGCGGATATAGGCGACTTCGTCGAGCTTTTGCAGCTCGGCCATCACCAGTTCACCGACCACGAGGGATTTGACCTCACGCTCGCCGGTGGCGCGCAGCTTGTGTTTGATGTGCACCAGCGACGACTCGAGGCGCTCGACACTCACCGGGCGTTTCTCCAGCGCACGCTGCATGCCGGCGCGGAGTTTTTCTTCGTCGAACGGCTGACGGCTGCCGTCGGTTTTGATCAGGCGCGGCAACACCAGTTCGGCAGTCTCGAACGTCGTGAAACGCTCGCCGCAGGCCAGGCATTCACGCCGGCGGCGCACCTGTTCGCCCTCGGCGACCAGACGCGAGTCAATGACCTTGGTGTCGTTGGCACCGCAGAAGGGACAGTGCATGGTGGCAGGCAACAAAAAAAGGGAGGGCCATGGTAGCGCATCCCGGTGGCAAGACAAGCCATAGGGTTTGCGGTATACAGACGCGCTATATTAAGCCTGATCATGGATTTCACCTCGCTGGAGCCGCAAATGTCCCTAAGACCGCTCGTTTTGCTCAGTGTTTTCAGCCTGCTGGTGGCCTGTGGCAGCGGTGCGCCCAAGCCCCAGCCGCCAGCGCCAGGCCCCGCGTCACAACAGGCGCAGAAGAAAGCCAGGGAGTCGGCCGACCTCGGTCCGCTGCCCGCCTATCAGCGTGAATTGAGCGGCACCCTGCAAGGCGTGCCGACCGACGCCGAAGTCGAGCTGGCGCTGCTGGTGATCGACGAAAAGGGTCGCCCGCAACAATTGCTGGCCAGTTCCAGCCTGATCGGCACCAATCAAATCCTGCCGTTCCATCTGCGCTTCAACCCGGATTCGTTCCCGGTAGGCAGCCGTGTTGAATTGCGTGGTCGCGCCAGCCAGTCCGGTCAGCTGATCTTGCATCTGCCGTCGCGAACCATCACCCAGCCAACCACGCAGGCGCTGGGCCAACTGCAATTCGTCAAAGCACCATGACGGCACCGCTCGACCTGCAACAGGCGTTAAGTGAACTGCTCGGTGATGCGCAGCTTGTCCCCGTCGCATTGCCGGATACCGACCTGAAGCTGTGGCTGATCGACGGCGACAATATGGATCGCGCGTTCAGTCCCGAGGAAACCCGGCGAATTCTGCATGAACCGCCGTACTGGAGTTTCTGCTGGGCCAGCGGTTTGGCGGTTGCTCGTTATCTGGCGGCATTTCCCGAGTGGGTCCAAGGCAAACGAGTGCTGGATTTCGGCGCCGGTTCCG
This sequence comes from Pseudomonas sp. ASL7, assembly GCF_056680375.1. Lineage (NCBI taxonomy): Bacteria > Pseudomonadati > Pseudomonadota > Gammaproteobacteria > Pseudomonadales > Pseudomonadaceae > Pseudomonas > Pseudomonas sp. ASL7. Next base: position 4,100,032 of record NZ_CM155279.1, read on the forward strand.
GGGTCGCGGGGATTGCAGCGGTGAAGGCCGGGGCGCTGGAAGTGGTGGCCTGCGATCTGGACCCGCTGGCGATTGCCGCCTGTCAGGCAAATGCACAACTCAATGGCGTAGACCTCAGCTACTCGACGGATTTCTTTGCCGAAGCGGATCGGTTTGACCTGATTCTGGTGGCCGACGTGCTGTATGACCGGGCGAATCTGCCATTGCTCGATGAATTCTTGAGCCGCGGCCAAGAGGCGTTGGTGGCGGATTCACGGGTGAGGGATTTTCGCCATCCGTTGTATCAACGCATCGAGATGCTGGAAGCGATGACCTTGCCGGATCTGGCCGAACCCGAAGAGTTTCGGCATGTGAGTCTTTACCACGCTCGGCGCGGCTAAAAGCTTCGCGAGCAGGCTCGCTCCCACAGGGGGGCAATTCCACGCACAACCACTGTGGGAGCGAGCCTGCTCGCGATGACGGATTGTCTGGCAATGGAAGACTAGCGGTCACCCCCGCTTCCGGCCACACCCCGCCAAGCCGTATAGTTGCCCCATTCACGCTTTTACGAGATCTCCCATGAGTCAGGAAACGCCGTACATCTTCGACGCCACGACCGCCGATTTCGATCAGTCGGTGATCGAGAACTCTTTCCACAAACCGGTGCTGGTGGACTTCTGGGCCGAATGGTGTGCGCCGTGCAAAGTGCTGATGCCGATGCTGCAGACCATTGCCGAGAGCTATCAGGGCGAGTTGCTGCTGGCCAAGGTCAACTGCGATCTTGAACAAGACATCGTCGCCCGTTTTGGTATTCGCAGCCTGCCGACCGTGGTGCTGTTCAAAGACGGCCAGCCCGTCGATGGTTTTGCCGGTGCGCAACCGGAATCGGCCGTGCGCGCGCTGCTTGAGCCTCACGTACAAATGCCGCCACCAGCGGCGGCCGACCCGTTTGAGCAGGCCCAGGCGCTGTTCGACGACAGTCGTTTTGCCGACGCCGAAGCGGTGCTCAAAGTGCTGCTGGGCGAAGACAACACCAACGCCAAGGCATTAATCCTCTACGCCCGTTGCCTGACAGAGCGTGGCGAACTGGGTGAGGCGCAAACCGTGCTCGACGCGGTAAAAAGTGACGAGCACAAAGCTGCACTCGCCGGCGCCAAGGCGCAGATCCAGTTCCTCGGCCAGGCCAAGGACCTGCCGGATGCAGCGGACCTGAAAGCACGCCTGGCGAAAAATCCACAGGACGATGAGGCCGTATATCAACTGGCGATTCAGCAGTTGGCCCGCCAGCAGTACGAGGCGGCGCTGGATGCGTTGCTCAAGCTGTTCATCCGCAATCGCAGCTATAGCGAGGGCTTGCCGCACAAGACCTTGCTGCAGGTGTTCGAGTTGCTGGGCAACGATCACCCGCTGGTGACCACGTACCGTCGCAAGTTGTTCGCTGCGTTGTACTAATCGCCATCCTGTAGGAGCGAGCTCGCTCGCGAAAAACGTCAACGATAACGCGGTGTGTCTGAAAGACTGCGGTGCTCTGACGTCCATCGCGAGCAAGCTCGCTCCTACAGCCAGCGGTAGATCGGCGTATCTGCGCCACTTACCACTTTCACTTCAGCACAATGGCGCAGGCGCACCAACAGGCGTTTTCCTGACGTCGCGCTGCCGGTCAAACCTTCAAGCTGCTCCAGCAGATCCGGCCCACTCAATTGCCCGGCCTTGCGCAGCAAATCCTTTGCGATCTGCCACTGCGCATCATCCTGATTCAACGGTTTCGCCGACGCCGCACCGGCTTCGTCCTTTACCACCTGCAACTGTGCGCCGAGCCGTGCCCAGTCGCCGTCATCCATTTCCAGCGTCAAATCCACCGGCCAATCGCCGATACTTCCGCGTATACGCAACATGAGTCCGCTCCTGCACACTTCTGACTGACATGCTCCCATGCGACTTGCGCAACGCCAAGCAGACGGTCAAACTCCTCGCACTTACGTTATAAGATTACATAACAATTTCTTCATTTTACTTTCGGAGACTTGCCATGCGCCGTCTGCTTCTCGCCCTGCCGTTCGCCCTGTTGCCGCTGGCCATCGTCCACGCCGCCGATGAACATGATCATGAGCACGGCAGCCTCGGCGCCCACGAACATGGCGTCGGTCGCTTGAACGCAGCGCTGGACGGCCAGACCCTGGAGCTGGAACTGGAAAGCCCGGCAATGAACCTCGTCGGTTTCGAACACGCTGCCACCACTGACGCCGACAAAGCCAAGGTCGCCGCCGCCCGTGCCCAGCTGGAAAAACCACTGAACCTGTTCAATCTGCCCAAAGCCGCTGGTTGCGTTGTCGCCGCACAGGAACTGAATAGCCCGCTGTTCGGTGACAAGCCCGACGCCGATGATGACCATGACGAAGATGCCAAGGACGAAGGCGCCAAGGACGAACATCACCATGACCACAGCGAGATTCACGCGCATTACCAGTTCAACTGCTCGGCACCCGGCGCACTGAAAACCCTGGATCTGGCGACGATTTTCAATACCTTCCCGGCAACCCAGAAAATTCAGGTACAACTGATCAGCCCGAGCGGCCAGCAAGGCGTAGAAGTGACCGCCAAGGCTGCCGCCTTGAATTTCTGAATTCACCACGATCCCCCCTGTAGGAGCGAGCTTGCTCGCGATGGTGTGTCAGCCAAATTGATGTCGACTGACACACCATCGTCGGAACGCCGCCCGGAGCAAGCTCGCTCCTACAGAGGGTTCACCTATCATCTGACCGGTTTCACATGACCCAAGCACTCATCGAATTGTCCGACCTGAGCTTCAGCTGGCCCGGTCACCCACCGCTGCTGGACATCCCGGCGTTTCGCCTGGAACCGGGTGAAACCCTGTTCCTCAAAGGCCCCAGCGGCAGCGGCAAGACCACCCTGCTCGGCCTGCTCGGTGGCGTTCAGAAACCTGATCGCGGCAGCATTCGGCTGCTCGGCCAGGAACTGACCGAACTCGGCGCCGGTGCCCGCGACCGCTTCCGCGTCGACCACACCGGCTACATCTTCCAGCAGTTCAACTTGCTGCCGTTTCTTTCGGTGCGCGAAAACGTCGAGCTGCCCTGCCACTTCTCCAAATTGCGCGCTGAGCGGGCGATCCAGCGCCACGGCAGCGTCGATCAGGCGGCGGCGACCCTGCTCGCGCACCTGGGCTTGAAGGATGAAAGCATCCTCAGCCGTCGCGCCGACTCGCTGTCCATCGGCCAGCAGCAACGGGTGGCCGCCGCCCGCGCATTGATCGGACAGCCCGAACTGGTGATCGCCGACGAACCAACCTCGGCGCTTGATTACGACGCCCGCGAAAATTTCATTCGCTTGCTGTTCGCCGAATGCCGCGAAGCCGGATCGAGCCTATTGTTTGTCAGCCACGACCAGAGCCTCGCGCCGCTGTTCGATCGCAACCTGTCGCTGGCCGAACTCAATCGCGCCGCCACCCCGTCCGAGGTTTGAGATGTATTTGTTTCGACTAGCCCTGGCCAGCCTGGCTAACCGCCGCTTCACCGCGATCCTCACCGCGTTCGCCATCGCCCTGTCGGTCTGTCTGCTGCTGGCCGTTGAGCGAGTACGCACCGAAGCCAAAGCCAGTTTCGCCAGCACCATCAGCGGCACCGACCTGATCGTCGGCGCACGCTCCGGCTCGGTCAACCTGTTGCTGTACTCGGTATTCCGCATCGGCAACGCCACGAACAACATTCGCTGGGACAGCTTCGAACACTTTGCCAACAACCCGAAAGTGAAGTGGGCGATCCCGATGTCCCTCGGCGATTCACATCGCGGTTATCGAGTGATGGGCACCACTGAGGCGTACTTCGAGCACTATCAGTACGGACGCCAGCAACACCTGGAACTGGCCGACGGCCGTGCCTTCGCCACTGACCCGTTCGAAGTGGTACTCGGCGCAGAAGTGGCGGACGCGTTGCACTACAAGCTTGGCGACAAGTTGGTGCTGGCCCACGGCGTCGCGGCGATTAGCCTGGTCAAGCACGACGACAAACCGTTCACCGTGGTGGGCATTCTCAAACGTACCGGCACCCCGGTGGACCGCACGCTGCACATCAGCCTCGGCGGCATGGAAGCGATTCACACCGATTGGCACAACGGTGTGCCGGCCCGGGGCGAAGGTCGGATCAGTGCCGATCAGGCGCGCAACATGGACCTGACGCCGCAAGCGATCACGGCGTTCATGCTTGGCCTCAACAACAAGATTTCGACCTTCGCGGTGCAACGCGAGATCAACGAATTCCGTGGTGAGCCGATGCTGGCGATCCTGCCGGGCGTGGCGCTGCAAGAGCTGTGGAGTTTAATGAGCACGGCGGAAAAAGCCTTGTTTGTGGTGTCGCTATTCGTGGTGCTGACCGGGTTGATCGGTATGCTCACGGCGATTCTCACCAGCCTCAACGAACGACGCCGCGAGATGGCGATTCTGCGTTCGGTAGGTGCCCGGCCGTGGCACATTGCGACACTGCTGGTGCTGGAAGCATTTGCCCTGGCCTTGTCTGGCGTGATTGCCGGTGTGGGGTTGCTTTACTTGTGCATCGCCGCGGCACAGGGTTACGTACAGGCCAATTACGGCTTGTACTTGCCGTTGGCGTGGCCAAGTGAATATGAATGGACGCTGCTCGGCGGCATCCTGATCGCCGCGCTGTTGATGGGCAGCGTGCCGGCCTGGCGCGCCTATCGCCAATCCCTGGCCGATGGCCTGTCGATCCGACTATGAGGACGCTAATGATGCCCCGCGCTCTGCTTGCTCTGTTGATGCTGGTCGCCCTGCCCTTGTGGGCGGCCCAGCCAAAAGACCTGACCTGGCCGGAAATGATCCCGCCGGACGCACCGGCAGAAGTACCTAACATGACGCCGCTACACGACCTGTCGCAGATGAGCAACGCGCTGTCTGCAGAGTCGGCGCCAGCGGCCAAGCAAGCCCTGCCGAATGCGCCGGTGGTGAAAGCCCTCGACGGTCAGCACATTCGTTTGCCGGGCTACATCGTGCCGCTGGAAGTCAGCGAAGAGGGCCGCACCACCGACTTTTTGCTGGTGCCGTACTTCGGTGCCTGCATCCACGTACCGCCACCGCCGTCCAACCAGATCGTGCATGTGAAAAGCCAAGTCGGTGTGAAGCTGGATGAGCTGTATCAGCCGTACTGGGTCGAGGGTGCGCTGCAGGTCAAGGCGTCGACCAGCGAGTTGGCGGATGCCGGGTATCAGATGGAAGCGGACAAGATTTATGTGTATGAATTGCCGGAGTGAACCCGGTGGTTATGCAGTGTTTGATCGATAGTCTTCGCGAGCAGGCTCGCTCCCACAGTTGAAATGTGGCTCCCTGTGGGAGCGAGCCTGCTCGCGAAGAGTCCCCCCAAGGCCACCACAAAAACCAAGGCCAACACCCTTTCATTGAGCTGAGTCAAAAGGCCGTATCAGACGGTTCCGTACCATTGGACATCAAACATTTTTAACGTCCTTTTGGAGCCCTCATGCACAAGTCATTGCTCAGCGCTTCGCTGTTTGCCCTCGCGCTCGCAGCCCCGCTCGCACACGCCCACGACGCCGGCGACATCATCGTTCGGGCCGGTGCAATCACCGTCAACCCGAAAGCCGACAGCTCCAGCGTCAAGGTCGACCAAGGCCCGTTGGCGGGCACCAACCTGGGTGGCAAGGCCACCATGAGCAGCGATACCCAATTGGGGTTGAACTTCGCTTACATGCTCACCAACAACTGGGGGATCGAGCTGCTCGCAGCCACGCCCTTCGAGCATAACGTGAATCTCAAAGACACATCCCTGGCCGCGGCCAACGGCAGACTCGGCACCCTGAAACACCTGCCGCCAACCCTCAGCGTTGTGTACTACCCGCTCGACAATAAATCCTTGTTCCAGCCGTATGTCGGCGCCGGTATCAACTACACCTGGATCTACGACGAACAGCTCAGCAGCGAGGCCCAGTCCAACGGCTTCAGTAACTTCAAGGCCGATAACTCCTGGGGTATGGCATTTCAAGTCGGTGCCGACTACATGATCACCGACAACATCATGCTCAATGCCCAAGTGCGTTACATCGACATCAATACCACCGCTACCGTGGAAAACAATGCGGTAGCGCCAGGCACACGTGCCAAAGTCGATGTGGGCGTGGACCCGTTCGTCTACATGGTCGGCCTGGGTTACAAGTTTTAGGACCCCTTCGCGAGCAGGCTCGCTCCCACATTGGATTTGTGCACGACGCATATCCCCTGTGGGAGCGAGCCCGCTCGCGAAGACGTCAGCCCGAACAGAAGAAATCCAGAATAAAAAAAAGGCGCCTAAACAGGCGCCTTTTTCATTACGGTGATTCAGCGCCCTAACAACCGCGCCAGGCCGACATTCATCGATGTCTGCTGCGGACAGGTAAACCGCTCCAGCAAACGCCGGTTGTTGGCCCGGGAATGACGGATGTCCCCTGAACGTGCCGGGCCGTAGCTCACTGGCGGTAACGTGCCGATCACCATTTCAAGGGCTTCAAGCAGTTGCTTGAGCGTCGTGGCCTGGTTCCAGCCGACATTGACCGCACCGACGTCGACCTGCGGCTCTTCGATGCCTTGCACCAGCAGAGCGACCAGGTCCTCGACATACACAAAGTCGCGCGTCTGCTCGCCGTCGCCAAAGACAGTGATCGGCAGGCCTTTCTGTGCGCACTCGCTGAAAATGCTGATCACCCCGGAGTACGGCGAGGACGGATCCTGACGCGGGCCGAAGATGTTGAAGAAGCGGAAAATCACCGGTTCCAGCGCGTGCTGGCGACGGTAGAAATCGAAATAGTGCTCGCTGGCCAGCTTGTCTGCAGCATACGGCGTCAACGGTGCCTTGGGCGTGTCTTCGTCGATCGACTCACCTTCGCCATTGTTACCGTAGACCGCCGCGCTGGAGGCAAACAGCACACGTTTGACGCCAGACTGACGCATTGCCTCACAGACGTTCAACGAGCCGATGAAGTTGCTCTGGTGAGTCTTCACCGGATCGTCCACCGATGCCTGCACCGAAGCCACTGCCGCCAAATGCGCGACGGCGCTGCAACCGATCACAGCCCGTGCCACCAGAGCGGCATCGGCGACGTCGCCCACGATCAATTCGACCCGGGGATTGTCCAGCGGCAGGTTGCTGCGTTTGCCGGTGGAAAGGTCATCGAGAATGCGCACCGAATGGCCCTTGGCGAGCAGGGCATCGGTCAAGTGCGAGCCGATGAAACCCGCACCACCGGTGATTAAAACTGGACCGTCAACCATGGCGATAAAACCTATCCAATAAGGCCGGGAGTGCCGCGCGCCAGGCGCGGGGTTTAATGCCGAACGTGTGCAAGATTTTCTTGCAGGCCAGTACCGCGTGTTGCGGCTCCTCGGCGGCGTCCGGGCGCGTAGCATGAGCCTGGGCGGTCGGCGCTTCGATGGCCAGCGGATGCAGGCTACGGGCTTCGGTGAGAATAGCCTGTCCCAGCGCCAGCGGCGTGGTCGCCTCATGCCCGGCGTAATGGTAGGTGCCCCATAGCGGCGCCGAACAATCAAGTTGCTTGAGCACCGAGATGATCACCCGCGCCGCGTCGTCCACCGGCGTCGGATTGCCCCGACGGTCATCGGCCATCAGCAGCTCTTCAGGTTGTTCGGCCCGAGCGAGGAAACGCCCGAGGGTGCCGTCAGGGCTGTCATCGAGCAGCCAGCCGAAGCGCAGCAACACATGCTGCGGACAGGTAGCGCGCACGCTCTGCTCGATCCGCCACAATGCCTGACCGCGCAAGCCGAGCGGCACGGGTTCGTCCTTTTCGCTGTAGGCCGTTGCCCGCGAGCCGTCGAACACTCGATAACTCGAGGGTTGCAGCAGAATGATGTTGTGATGCTGGCACAGTTCGGCCAGACGCTCGATCGCGCGCTCTTGTCCGGCCAGACGCTGTTCGCTGACCGTCTCAGCCTGGAACCAGTCAAAGTAGTAGGCGAGGTTGATCAGCGCGTCCGGGCGCGTATCGTCGAGCAGTTGCGTCAGGCTCGCGGCATCCCAGCCGTCTTGCGGTGGGCGGGGGGCGAGGAAACCGATGTCTTCCTCCGCACCGAGGCGAATCAGCGCCTGCCCAAGGGCATTTCCGCCGCCCAGTAACATAAGGCGCATTCGCATAGAGTCAGCAGGCCCAGTCTGATTGGAACGATGGCTTTATCGACACTGCCCGCAGGCGATGCCGTTGATAATTGCCGGAATCGTTGCATTTTGCGGGTTTAGTGCGCAACCGTCATCCGCAAAGTATAGATGTCCGGGTTTTGTGGTGCGGCCTCTGGCCCCTTCGCGAGCAGGCTCGCTCCCACAATGGATTTGTGTACACCGGCCCACTGTGGGAGCGAGCCTGCTCGCGAAGAGGCACAAAGGTCTTGAGCGGTACTTGCATCTTCCCCACCCTGCCCGCATAAATTACCCCATGAATCTGCCCATCCCCACGGACGCGGCCCTGGCAGGCTTCCACCCCGCTGTCAGTGCCTGGTTCAGCAACACTTTCCCGACGGTTACCGCCGCCCAGGCCCGGGCGTGGCCGCTGATTCGCCAGCGCCGCTCGACCCTGATCGCCGCGCCCACCGGCTCCGGCAAAACCCTCACCGCGTTTCTGGCCGTCATCGACGACCTGGTCCACCAGGGATTGGCCAACGGCGGTCATTTACCCGACGAAACCCTGGTGGTCTACGTCTCGCCGCTTAAAGCCCTGTCCAACGACATTCAAATCAACCTGCAAGACCCGCTGGCCGGGATTACCGAGCAATTGCGGGGGATGGGCCTGCCGCAATTGCAGATCAACACCGCCGTGCGCACCGGCGATACACCGCAAAAGGACCGCTCGGCGATGCGCAAGAATGCGCCACACATTCTGGTGACTACCCCGGAATCACTTTACGTGTTGCTCGGCTCCGATTCCGGCCGGCAAATGCTTGGCACCGCGCGCACGGTGATCGTCGACGAAATCCACGCCATCGCCGCCAGCAAACGCGGCAGCCATCTCGCGCTAAGCCTCGAACGCTTGCAGGCGTTGTGCGCGCAACCGTTGATGCGCATCGGTCTGTCTGCCACGCAAAAGCCCATCGAAGCGGTGTCGCGTTTTCTGGTGGGCCGCGACCGCCCGTGTGAAATCATCGACATCGGTCACGCCCGCCCGCGAGATCTGGACATCGAAGTACCGCCAGTGCCGTTGTCGGCAGTGATGGCCAACGATGTCTGGGAGCTGGTCTACGACCGCCTCGCCGAACTCGCCCGCGAGCATCGGACCACGCTGGTTTTCGTCAACACCCGACGATTGGCCGAACGCTTGAGTCGGCATTTAAGCGAACGCCTTGGCAAGGACGCCGTGGCCGCCCACCACGGCAGCCTGGCCAAGGAATTTCGCCTCGACGCCGAACAACGGCTCAAGCGCGGCGAACTGCAGGTGCTGATCGCCACCGCGTCACTGGAACTGGGCATCGACATTGGCGACGTCGATCTCGTCTGCCAGATAGCCTCGCCGCGCTCGATTGCCGGTTTTCTGCAACGGGTCGGCCGCTCCGGGCACCAGGTCGGCGGCACGCCCAAAGGCCGGTTGTTCGCCACCACCCGCGACGACTTGATCGAATGCACCGCGCTCCTCGATTGCGTGCGCCGGGGTGAACTCGACACCTTGTTGATCCCGGTCGCTCCGCTGGACGTACTGGCCCAGCAAATCATCGCCGAGGTCAGTTGCCAGGAATGGCAGGAGCAGGCGCTGCTGGAGATGCTCCGCAGAGCCTCGCCCTATACCGAGCTCGACGAAGACCATTATCAGGCGCTGCTGCGCATGCTGTCCGAGGGTTACAACGGTCGCCAAGGCGTGCGCAGCGCTTACTTGCACCGCGACGCTGTGACGCGCACCTTGCGCGGTCGCCGAGGCGCCAAACTGACCGCCGTGACGAGCGGCGGGACGATTCCGGACAACGCCGATTACAGCGTGCTGCTGGAGCCTCAAGGGCTGAACATCGGCAGCGTCAACGAAGACTTTGCGGTGGAAAGCATCGCCGGGGACGTCTTTCAGTTGGGCAATACGTCCTACCGCATTTTGCGGGTCGAAACCGGCAAAGTCCGGGTTGAAGACGCTCAAGGCCAGCCGCCGACCATACCGTTCTGGCTCGGTGAAGCGCCAGGTCGCAGCGCTGAACTGTCATTTGCCGTAGCGCGCCTGCAAGCGCAACTCGATGAGCTGCTCGGCGCCACACCCGGTAACTTGCAACCCGCCCTCGACTGGCTGACCGATACCCTCGGCCTGAACCTCGCCAGTGCCGAACAACTGGTGGAATACCTGGCCCGCGCACGCCTGAGCCTCGGCGCCCTGCCCTCGCAGGACACGTTGCTGATGGAACGCTTTTTCGACGAGTCGGGCGGCACGCAATTGATCATTCACACGCCGTTCGGCAGCCGCATCAACCGCGCCTGGGGCCTGGCCCTGCGCAAACGCTTCTGCCGTACCTTCAACTTCGAATTGCAGGCCGCCGCCAGCGAGGATGCGATCGTGCTGTCGCTGTCCACCAGCCACAGCTTTGATCTTGATGACGTCTGGCGCTACGTGCACAGCAACACCGCCGAACACCTGCTGATTCAAGCGGTGCTCGAAGCGCCGCTGTTCGGCGTGCGCTGGCGCTGGAATGCCAGCGTCGCGCTGGCGTTGCCACGGTATGCAGGCGGGCGCAAAGTACCGCCGCAAATCCAGCGAATGAAAAGCGAAGACCTGATCGCCAGCGTGTTCCCCGACCAGATCGCCTGCGTGGAAAACCTCGCTGGCGAGCGCGAAATCCCCGAGCATCCGCTGGTGGAACAAACCCTCGACGATTGCCTGCATGAGGCAATGGACTGTGAGGGTTGGCGGGCGTTGTTGCGGCGCATGGAGCGCGGCGATGTGCGGCTGATCAGCCGCGACTTGCCGGCGCCCTCGCCGCTGGCTGCTGAAATTCTCAGCGCGCGGCCTTACACCTTTCTCGACGACGCTCCACTGGAAGAGCGCCGCACCCAGGCTGTGCTCAACCGGCGCTGGAGCGACCCGAAATCCACCGATGACCTCGGCGCACTGGACGCCGAGGCGATTCAAGCGGTGCGCGATGAAGCGTGGCCAATGCCGACCGGCGTCGATGAAATGCATGAAGCGCTGATGAGCCTTGCGTGCATCGCCGACACCGAGGCCCAGGCCAACCCGGATTGGCTCGACTGGCTGAACGCTCTGGCCGACAACGGCCGCGCCAGCTGTTTGCAGGTCAATGCCGGGCCGTCGCTGTGGTTCGCACGGGAGCGGCTGACCTGCTTGCGGGTGATGTATCCACAGGCGATTTTGCTGCCACCGCTGGAAGCGCTGCCGGGCTTCGATGACCTGTGGGAGCCGGACGATGCGCTGCTGGAAGTGATCCGCGCGCGGCTCAGTGCGTTTGGTCCATTGCCGCTGGAAGCGATTGCCGAACCGCTCGGGTTACCGGCGACACACGTCACTCAAGCGTTGGCACAACTGGAACGCGAGGGCTATGTGCTGCGCGGCCAATTTACGCCGGGGGCAACACAGCAAGAATGGTGCGAAAGGCATTTGCTCGCGCGGATTCATCGCTACACGGTCAAGCGTCTGCGCCGGGAAATCGAGCCGGTAGCGTTGCAGGATTTCATGCGTTTTCTGTTCGACTGGCAGCACCTTTCCGCCGCGACGCAGGGCCAGGGCAGCGCGGTGTTGCCAGCAATCATCGGCCAGTTCGAAGGCTACCCCGCCGCCGCATCTGCCTGGGACAGCGACCTCTTGCCGGCACGGCTCAAGGGTTATTCGCCGGGTTGGCTGGATGATCTGTGCCGCAGCGGCAAACTGGTCTGGACCCGCCTGACCGCACGCAACAAAAGCACCGGCACGGCCCTGCGCAGCACGCCGATTGTGTTGTTGCCGCGCAGCCAGGTCGGGGTGTGGAGCGGTTTGACCTTGCAGACGCCAGTCAGCGAACTGTCGCCCAAAACGCAAAAAGTCTTTGAGGCACTTAGCCAACACGGCGCGCTGTTTTTTGATGAGTTGATACATGAGGCGCATTTGCTGCGCTCGGAGCTGGAAACTGCTTTGCAGGAACTGGTCGGCGCCGGACTGGTAAATGCCGACAGTTTCGCCGGTCTGCGGGCGCTGATTACGCCCGCCAGCAAACGACAGAACCGCAGCAGCCGACGCGGGCGTGGAGCGTTTATTGGCGGGATGGACGATGCCGGGCGTTGGGCTTTGTTACGACGCGGCCCTGCCGCCCCCATTGTGGAAAACAAACGCCCGGTCCCCACACCGAGCGATACCCTGGAACACATCGCCATGACATTGCTGCGGCGCTATGGCGTGGTGTTCTGGCGTTTGCTGGAACGTGAGGCAGACTGGTTACCGAGCTGGCGTGAATTGTTGCGCACGTTTCATCGGCTGGAGGCCCGGGGCGAGATTCGCGGCGGACGGTTTGTCAGTGGCCTGGCCGGTGAACAGTTCGCGCTGCCGGAAGCGATTCCCTTACTGCGCGAAGTTCGTCGACGGCCACAGGACGGGAGTCTGATTGCGGTGTGCGGGGTTGATCCGCTGAACCTCGCCGGCACGCTTCTACCAGGCGCAAAAGTGCCGGCCTTGGCGAGCAATCGGCTGGTGTATCGCGATGGGTTGCCGGCGGCGGCCGAGATCGCGGGCAAGCAGGTTTTCTGGCTGGAGCTGGATCAGCCATCCACTGCCGAATTGCACAACAAGCTGATCCGGCATTGATGGTGTCTGGGCGGACGCCTTCGCGAGCAGGGGATGTGGGCCAACACAGATCAAATGTGGGAGCGAGCCTGCTCGCGATGAGGCCATCATCCCCCACACAAATCACTGAGTACGCGGCTGATCCGGCAACAACACCGATGAATGCTCCGGCGCCGGGGGCTCTTCTGTTGGCTCATCCACACGCCGCCGGGACGACAAAACCTGCTGTGGATAAGTCTGCGCGAAATGTACCCACGGGCTGTTATCCACAAGCTTTTTCAAGCGCTGGTTGAACGCCCGGCTCACCGCGTATTGCCCGCCCGATACGGTGCGGAATTGCGCCGTCAGCACTACGCCGTTCAAGTCCATCTTATCGACGCCGAACACATCCAGTGGCCCTTGCAAGTTGTACTTCAGGAACGGGTCGTCAGAGATGGAATGACCGGCCTCGCGGATCAGCTCGATGGCCTTGTCCACGTCGGTGTCATAGGTGACCTGCACCGAGAAGAACGCATAGGCGAATTGTCGCGATTGATTGGTTACCGCCTTGATCTGGCCGAACGGCACCGAGTGCACAAAACCCTTGCCGTCACGCAGGCGCAAGGTGCGGATGGTCAGGCCTTCAACCGTGCCGGCATGGCCGGAATCGAGGACCACCCAATCGCCAATCGACAAGGTGTCTTCAATGATGATGAACAATCCGGTGATCACGTCCTGCACCAATTGCTGGGAGCCGAAACCGATCGCCAGACCAACGACACCGGCACCGGCCAGAAAAGGCGCAACGTTGATCCCCAGATTGGCCATGGTAGTGATTGCACAGATCACCACCAGAATGATTTTTATCGCATTACGCAGCAGCGGCAGAATGGTTTTGACCCGAGTGCTGGGTTGGTGCGCCGAGCGTTTGCTAACGGGTGGTTTCAGGGTTTCCTGAATGGCGGTGTCCAACACGACCCAAACCATCCAGGTCACCAGAAAAATCAGACCGATGCGGCTCAGCGAATCACTGATCGCCCGACCGACCGAATTACTCACCGCAAACTCGAACAACGACACACCCCAGATCCGCCCCAGGACATCGATAAAAACCATGGCCATGGCGATCCGCAGCAGGGCGTCCGAAAGGCTGAGAAAGCGCTCTTTGTAGGCACCGCTACGGCGCACTGCCGTCTTATTGCGCGATTTGAACAGGTGGCGAAGCATGGTGCTGAGGAACACCGTCGCAATCAACAAAATCGTGGTGAACAGCGCACAGCGCAGCACTTTCTGGTTGTCATCGCCGATGCCGATCAGGTTGATCACCGACACCAGCACCATCAACAGAATCGGCCAGTGCCAAAGCCCGGAAAAAATCCACAGGCTTTGGCGCAATGCTGGCTGACTGAGGCGCTGGGCCAACGGCAGAATGCGGATCAGATCCGCGACCGGACGGCGCATGCGAAGCACCAAAAGGCCGAAGGTGATCGTCGCTGCCAGACCGGTGAACACCGCAATACTGCCGGTGAGATTACTGCCCAGTTGGCGGGCGATCTGCGGGCTGGTCAAGGCGTCGCTCAAGGCCACAAGGAAGCCAATCAAAAACAGGGGTTGTGGGCTGTGCTGAAGAATAATCCGCACCGCTCGGCGCTTGTGGCCGGCGTTGAACAACACCACCAGTGACAACATTAGCGAGGCGGCGAAAATGCCGCTGCTGGTGGCATAGGCCAAACACAACGCCAGCGCCCGGCCGGCGGATACTTGCAGGAATTGGCTGGCATACAGCGTCAGCGGCAGGCTGATCAATGCGGGAATCGTGTAGGGCAACACATAACCCAGCAAGGCCTGGCCACGCTCGCGATCGAGCAGCAGGCGGTGCTGGCACAGACGTTTGGCAAGCATTGCGCCGAGCAGCCAGAGCAGCGCGAAAACGCCTACCCACACGCCGGACAACAGCAGGAAATCCCTCGCCACGCTCCAGCTCGAACGCGCCGATGGATGATTGACCAGTTGATCCACCTCATCGGCGGCGCGGTCTGCACGCAGACGCCAGGCATCGAGCAGGTTCTGATTGAGATCGAGTTTTCCCTGAATCTCATCGATGCTTGAGCTGATGGCGCCCAGCAATCCGCCTTGTACCAGCGGTTCAGGATGTGCCGCTGGCGTTGCAGCGGCGGTGGCGGCGGCGGTGGCGGTGGCGGTGGCGGCGGGTAGACCCGGCAATGTCGCCGCTTGCAGTACATTGCTGCCTAGTATCAGCAACAACCCCAGTAGTATCGCGGTTTTGAACTTGAACAAAACGGGAAGCTCCTTGGGAAGGGTCTGTATGGAACTGATCCGGAAATGGCGAGATAACAGACTCAGCATATCTCACTGTGGGAGCGAGCCTGCTCGCGAAAGCGGCGGCATATCCAACATTGATGTATCTGGACCACCGCTTTCGCGAGCAGGCTCGCTCCCACACTAAACCGTGTCGCGCCATTGATATTTGACCTCCGCGCAAATATCAAATGCTCATCCCTCTATTTTTCCGCACAACTCAATCTCCGACACTGCGCTCCTGAAATCAATCCACCGGAGTTGCAGCCATGCCCATCGCCTTGCTCGCGCTGACCCTCAGCGCCTTCGCCATCGGGACGACCGAGTTCGTCATCGTCGGCTTGTTACCCACCATCGGCGCTGACCTCGGCGTCAGCCTGCCGTCCGCCGGGCTGCTGGTCAGCCTTTATGCGTTGGGCGTTGCCGTTGGTGCGCCAGTGCTGACCGCCCTCACCGGCAAAGTCCCGCGCAAATTACTGCTGTTGTCGCTGATGGTGTTGTTCACCCTCGGCAACTTACTGGCCTGGAAAGCGCCGAGCTACGAGTCGCTGGTCATTGCGCGAATCGTCACCGGTCTGGCCCACGGGGTGTTTTTCTCGATTGGCTCGACCATTGCCACCAGCCTTGTGCCGAAGGAAAAAGCCGCCAGCGCGATTGCGATCATGTTTACCGGTTTGACCGTGGCGCTGGTCACCGGCGTGCCGCTTGGGACGTTTATCGGTCAACATTTCGGCTGGCGTGAAACCTTCCTTGCCGTGTCGGCCTTGGGTGTGATCGCGTTCATCGGCAGCCTGCTCTACGTGCCGAAAAACATCACCCACAGCAAACCGGCATCGCTGTTGCAGCAACTGCAGGTGCTCAAACAACCACGTCTGTTGCTGGTGTATGCCATGACGGCGGTGGGTTACGGCGGCTCGTTCATTGCCTTCACGTTCCTCGCGCCGATTCTTCAGGACATCTCCGGTTTCAGCGCCAGCACGGTCAGCCTGGTGCTGTTGGTCTACGGCCTCTCAGTGGCCGTCGGTAACCTCTGGGGCGGCAAACTGGCGGACAACCACGGCCCGATCAGTGCCCTGAAAATCATCTTCGCCCTGCTCGCTGC
The DNA here is from genome assembly GCF_056680375.1 of Pseudomonas sp. ASL7. NCBI lineage: Bacteria > Pseudomonadati > Pseudomonadota > Gammaproteobacteria > Pseudomonadales > Pseudomonadaceae > Pseudomonas > Pseudomonas sp. ASL7. The sequence goes on from NZ_CM155279.1 coordinate 4,116,164, forward strand.
GGTGCTGTTCGTGCTGACTTTCACCGCCGGAAATCCATGGCTGGCCTTGGCCACTGTGCTGGTCTGGGGCGCGGTCGCATTCGGCAACGTCCCGGGTTTGCAGGTGTACGTGGTGCGCCAGGCTGAACATCACACGCCGCATGCGGTGGACGTAGCGTCTGGCCTGAACATCGCCGCGTTCAACCTCGGCATCGCCGGTGGTGCGTGGGCCGGCGGGTTGATCGTCGCTCACCTGGGGTTGATTCATACCGCATGGATCGGTGGCCTGGTGGTGCTGGTGGCACTGGCACTCACGGCCTGGAGTGGTCGTCTTGATCGGTTGGGCCCGGTGTATGCAGCGCCGTCCGAAGGCTCGTCCCCCCTCATCGCCAGCCACTGACAAACTCTGTGGGAGCGGCAGTGTTTTGTTGAACATATGCCGTCCGTAGTCCCGTCGAAACTTTCTCGCGTGCCCGACAGTCATCAAAAAACGGGGCAACGCGAGGACCACTGGACGGGAGGCGAGACATGGCGGCGATTCACATTGGAATTTCAGGTTGGCGCTACACGCCTTGGAGGGGGGATTTCTACCCGAAGGGGCTGGCCCAGAAACGCGAATTGCAATTCGCCTCGCGGGCCGTCAACAGCATCGAAATCAATGGATCGTTTTACGCCCTGCAACGCCCCGAACGTTACGCCCAGTGGTACGCAGAAACCCCGGCGGATTTCGTCTTCAGCGTTAAAGCCCCACGCTTTATTACCCACATCCGACGCCTGCGAGACATTCATAAGCCACTGGCGAATTTCTTTGCCTCCGGGGTGCTGGAACTCAAGGAAAAACTCGGCCCGATCCTCTGGCAATTTCCGCCCAATTTCAAATTCGATGCCGAGCTATTCGAACGCTTTCTCGAACAATTGCCCCGCGACACCGAGCAGGCCGCCGCCCTCGCCCGTCAGCACGACTCACACCTGCACGGTCACGCCAGCATGAAGGCTTACAAGAAAAAGCCGCTGCGCCATGCCGTCGAAATCAGGAACGAGACGTTTGTCGACCCCGCATTCGTTCGGCTGCTCAAACGCTACAACGTGGCCCTGGTCATTGCTGACACCGCCGGAAAGTGGCCGTATCGCGAAGACCTGACCAGTGACTTCGTCTACCTGCGGTTACACGGTGCCGAAGAGCTCTACGCCAGCGGTTACACACCCCAAGCGCTGGATCGCTGGGCTGACCGGATCGACGCGTGGAATCACGGCAAGCAGCCTTCCGACCCGCAACTGATCGCCCCTCGGCAAAAACCCAAAACACGCAAGTCCCGCGAAATATTCTGCTATTTCGATAACGACATCAAAGTCCGCGCGCCCTTCGATGCCCGCCGCTTGCTCGAGCATTTTCACCTCGATAACGACCTGGCCACTGCCCCCGGCGAACCGGCTGCCGAAGGCGTGCTGCCATGAACACTTATGAGCCGTTCGACGCCGCCGACGAACAGCCACAAACCATCCCCGTCGTGCGCCGCTTTACCGTGCTGACCGTCAACACTCACAAGGGTTTTACCGCACTCAACCGGCGCTTCATCCTGCCCGAGTTGCGTGAAGCGGTGCGCAGTGTGTCCGCCGACGTCGTGTTTTTGCAGGAGGTCCACGGCAACCACGAGCATCATCCTCAGCGTTACAGCAACTGGCCGACGATGCCGCAATACGAATTCCTCGCCGACACCCTGTGGCCGCAGTTCGCCTATGGGCGCAACGCGGTCTACCCGGCAGGCGATCACGGCAATGCGCTGTTGTCGAAATTCCAGATCATTCGCCACGACAACCTCGACGTTTCCATCAGTGGCCAAGAGACCCGCGGCCTCTTGCATTGCGTACTGCGACTGCCCGGTGACGGGCCGCAAGTGCATGCGATTTGCGTCCATTTGGGAGAACGCCATCGCGAGCAAGCTCGCGAAGGATCGAAAGAACACCGCAAATCTCAGGTGGATTGAATAATGCTCAACCGCTCGCCAACCACCATTTCGGTGATCCAGTCCACCAGGATCGAGGTATACGCCTGTTGGGAAATCGGATCGCTCAACGCGTGGTCTGCGCCGTCGATGATGCGATGGGTCATTGAATGTGTCTGCTGACAGGCAGCGCGGTAACTCATGATGGTTGCATGGGGCACATAGTCGTCGATCTCGGACTGCACCAGCAGCACGTCCCCGGTAAATTGCGAACACGCGTGCAGCGCACGATTGCTCTCGGCGCGGACAAATGTGCTGCGGTAATCGCGTAAATCGGACTTGTCCAGGTCTCGCTTTGGCGTGTGCCATTGCTCATCGCGATACAGCGCCGGCACCCGCAGCGCCAGCCAGCGAACCGGGCGCAACGAGGTCAGGATCGAGGCCAGGTAACCGCCGTAACTGGTGCCGACCACCGCAATGGCGGACGTGTCGAGCGCCGGATGAGCGAGCAAGCGGTCATACGCCGCGAGCAGGTCGCGCAGGTTGTCTTCCCGGGTCACGCGAGACAGCGCAATACCTGTGCCGCCAGTGTGCCCGCGCAAGTCGAACGTCAGGCACACACAACCGAGGCCGGCAATGCCTTTGGCCCGCTCCAGGTCCCGCTCCTGGCTACCGCCCCAACCGTGCACGAACAGCACACCGGGAACTTTCGATTTGGGGCTGAGAAACGTCCCGATCATCTGTTCGTCGTCGATGTCGATCTGAATGGTTTCGCTTCTAGCCGTCATAGGATTTGACCATTACGTACTTGAGAAGAAAGTCACTGTTTTCCGCCGGCCCACGGTAGACCTCGATGGCGTCCGTCGGCAGCGATTGATCGATATAGGTTTCCACCGAAGACACGCGAATTGCGCGCATGCCCGAATCGTTGACGAAGCTTTGCAGCGCCGCCACTTCGGCGCTGCTGGCCCCGCCCATGCGCCACGACTGTTCGAGCACGCCGCTGCGCTGTTTGCCGTTGCTGTCCAGACCCTGGGCAATGTCGTAGTTGCGTCGCGAGGCGTAGAAACCGGGATAAGCCTCATCCGCGGCGCTGTCGAAGACCCGGGCCTGCCGGATGGCCAGCCGCACATCGTCCGGCAGATCCAGCGCCAGTAAATCATCGTACTGCCCCTGCACTACCAGCAGGTTCGAACCTCCATAAACCTGCTCGCCCTGACCATCTTCGGTCAAGTATTGATCACCGCAATAACTCAGCACCTTCTCACCGATAACACTCTGGCCGACGCTGTGGGTGATCACGTGGTCCAGATCCTGTTCCAGCACCACGCCGCCAGTGAAGAGTGTCTTGGCATCGGGTCTGGCGAGGATGGCATCGAACTGGTCGAGGCTTTGAATCACTTCCTGACCGCGACCGGCGCAGGCAAAAATCGGCTTCATGCGAATCGGGCCGCTATAGAGCAGGTGTTCTGCGGCAGGTCGCGCATCGTCCAGGGAGAACACACTCAGACCGTCCAGCACCACGTTGCGCACGCGTTCGGAAAACAGCGGTGACCAGCCTTCGGGGGCGAGCGCATTTTTGTTGCGTAAGCCGTGGCTGATGGCTTTGGTACAAATGAATTCATGCTCGACGTAGCCCCCCCACAAATCTTCCGGCCCTTTGACGCCCAATTGCCGAGCCGCAGCAACGCCGACCAGGGTCTGGGTTGGCAGCAGGTAAAGGTCTCGGCCATTGTGAAGTTCGGGGTCGTAACTGCCGCCGTATTGGAGCCCGACAATGTGTGCCAGCCAACGCGCCAGCGCTCGGTTGGTTTCGACTTCGTGCAGCGGAGCATCTGGGAACACTGAATGGGCAACCACCAGTTTCTTGCGGTTTGTTGGGGTCATGCATCCCCCTTCAATCTGCGCTTGATGAATGTAGTTGAAAGGGTGCAGAGATCAGGCCAAGGCGAGCTGAAGTGAAAGGCTTTTCAAATCAATCCTTTGTGAGCTTCGTGCTAGCACTACGCCTGTCTTATTCTGCACGACGGTCTCCCGAACTCCGGCATTTTGCACGACTCAAGTGCTACGCAAGACCAATGTGGGAGCGAGCCTGCTCGCGAATGCGGTGTGTCATTCAGCGTAAATGTTGAATGAGAAAATGCATTCGCGAGCAGGCTCGCTCCCACAGTATCGGCTGTGATGCTGGCTACCGAGCCATGGCAGCGGTCGACGTCACCCCAAACCGTGTCCGATAATCACTCGGCGCCAACCCGGTGATCTTCTTGAAGATCGCGCGAAACGCACTCGGGTCCTGGTAGCCGACGGTCCAGGCAATGTGATCGATCGTGCCGTTGGTGAACTCGAGCATTTCCCGGGCCTTGCCGACCCGCAGGTGTTGGCAGTATTCGGTGGGTTTGAGCCCGGTCGCCGCGCGGAATCGACGCAGGAAGGTGCGCTCCTCCAGCCCTGCCCGTTCGGCCATTGCCGTCAGCGACACATCGGTCGCCCCGGTGCTTTGCAACCAGTGTTGGACGTTGAGAATCGACGCGTCGCCATGGCTGAGAATCGGTGCAAAGTTGCTGCCGCATTCACTGGCACTGTCGCTGTGTTCCACCACCAGAAAACGCGCGGTGCCGGTAGCAATGCTCGGCCCCAGCAAACGATTGACCAAACGCAAGCCCAGCTCCGACCAGGCCATCAGCCCGGCCGTCGTGATCAGGTCGCCGTCATCGACAATGGGCGTATCGGCCTTGAGCTTGATCATCGGGTACCGCTCGGCGAAGGTTTTGGCCGATGTCCAGTGAGTGGTGGCGCTGCGACCGTCGAGCAGGCCGCTTTCGGCCAACAGTATCGAACCCACGCACACGCCGCCGAGGGTCGCGCCTTGTGCATGTTGCTGACGAATCCAGCGGAGCAAGCCTTGCGGCGCCTGGCCTTCAGAAAATCCGCCAATCGACGGCGGAATCAACACCGCCACTAATGCGCCGTCCGGGGCGGGATGACTGTCGTAAATGCGCTCAGGCACCTGATCACCATCGACCTGCCAATGACTGACCCGCAGCAACGGCAACTGCGAAGACTGATGCTCGGCAGCAATGCGGTTAGCCACTGCGAACAAATCCGTTAATCCATGCACCGCGGCCATCTGCGCGCCGGGATAAATCAACACACCCAGTTCGGCGACTGCCCTTTCTACACTCATTGTCAGTTTTCCCCCTTCTAATGTCGGTGCGGCCAATCCTCGGACGGCCTGTCAGACCCAATACTTCACGCCACCCCAACAAGCACTTCGAGGAAACAGTCATGGCCAAGCAAGCACTCATCCTAGTCGATATCCAAAACGACTACTTCCCCCAAGGCAAGTGGCCGCTGGTGGGCGCCGATGCCGCCGCCGACAACGCCGCCCGTCTGCTCACGGCCTTTCGTGATGCCGAAAAACCGGTGGTGCACATCCGCCACGAATTCACTTCCGACGCCGCGCCGTTCTTCACTCCTGGCTCTGAAGGCGCGAAGCTGCACCCCAAAGTCCTTAGCCGCGCCGACGAGCCGGTGGTGCTCAAGCACTTCGTCAACGCGTTCCGCGAAACCGAACTGAAATCGATCCTCGACGAACAAAGCATTAAGGAGTTGGTCCTTGTCGGCAGCATGAGCCACATGTGCATCGACGGCATCACCCGCGCCGCCGCTGACTTTGGCTACACCGTCACGGTGATTCACGATGCCTGTGCCTGCCGGGACCTGGAGTTCAACGGAGTCACCGTAGCGGCTGCTCACGTTCACGCTGCCTTCATGTCGGCCTTGGGGTTTGCTTATGCAAGCGTGGTGTCCACTGACGAGTACCTGGCGGCGCATCACTGATCAATGTCTGCGTCGGGTGCTGCAATCCGACGCGCCCGAAACAAGGAAGGCCAGTCGCGCGCGTACGTGACTGGCCTTTTTTCTGAGACTTACGGCCGAAAAGCCGGATAATGGCGACCAAATCGTCTAGCCCGTTATTCTGGTAATCCCCCATGGAAATCAAGGTCAACTTTCTCGACAACCTTCGGCTTGAAGCCAAGTTCGATGACTTCACGGTGGTGGCCGATCAACCTATCCGCTACAAAGGCGATGGCTCGGCACCGGGTCCGTTCGACTACTTCCTGGCGTCGTCGGCGTTGTGTGCCGCCTACTTTGTGAAGTTGTATTGCAGCACGCGCAATATCCCCACCGATAACATCCGCCTGTCGCAGAACAATATTGTTGACCCGGAGAACCGTTACAACCAGATTTTCAAGATCCAGGTCGAGTTGCCGGCGGACATCTCCGACAAGGACCGCCAGGGCATCCTGCGCTCCATCGACCGTTGCACCGTGAAAAAAGTGGTGCAAGCCGGGCCTGAGTTTGTGATCGAAGAGGTGGAAAACCTCGACGCCGATGCCCAGGCGTTGTTGATGCCTGCTTCTAACTCAGAGGCGAGCACTTATATCGCCGGCAAGGATCTGCCACTGGAGCAAACCATCGCCAATATGTCGGCCATTCTGGCGGACCTGGGTATGAAGATTGAAATCGCCTCGTGGCGCAATATCGTGCCCAATGTGTGGTCGCTGCATATCCGCGATGCCCACTCGCCGATGTGCTTCACCAACGGCAAGGGCGCGACCAAGGAAGGCGCGTTAGCGTCGGCGTTGGGCGAGTTTATCGAGCGACTCAACTGCAACTTCTTCTATAACGATCAGTTCTGGGGCGAGGACATCGCCAACGCGGCGTTTGTGCATTACCCGGACGAGCGCTGGTTCAAGCCTGGCCGCAAAGACGCGCTGCCGACTGAAGTTCTCGACGAATACTGCCTGAAGATTTACAACCGCGACGGCGAACTGCGCGGCTCCCATCTGATCGATACCAACTCGGGCAATGAAGAGCGCGGCATCTGCTCGCTGCCCTACGTGCGCCAGTCGGACGGCGAGGTGGTGTATTTCCCGTCCAACCTGATTGAAAACCTGTACCTGAGCAATGGCATGAGTGCCGGTAACACACTGGCCGAAGCCCAGGTGCAGTGCCTGTCGGAGATCTTCGAGCGCGCGGTAAAACGCGAAATCATCGAAGGTGAATTTGCACTGCCGGATGTGCCGGCCAGCGTGCTGGCAAAGTACCCCGGGATACTGGCCGGGATTCAGGCGCTGGAAGAGCAAGGGTTCCCCGTGTTGGTGAAGGATGCGTCCCTGGGGGGTGAATTCCCGGTGATGTGCGTCACGTTGATGAACCCGCGTACTGGCGGTGTGTTCGCCTCGTTCGGTGCGCACCCGAGCCTGGAAGTGGCGCTGGAACGCAGCCTGACCGAATTGTTGCAAGGCCGCAGCTTCGAAGGCCTCAACGACTTGCCCCAGCCGACCTTTGAAGGTCATGCAGTGACCGAGCCGAATAACTTCGTTGAGCACTTTATCGACTCCAGTGGCGTGGTGTCGTGGCGCTTCTTCAGTGCCAAGTCGGATTACGAGTTCGTGGAGTGGGACTTCTCCGGCCAGGGTGAAAACTCGAATGCCGAGGAAGCAGCGACCTTGTTCGGCATTCTCAAAGGCATGGGCAAGGAGGTGTACATGGCGGTCTACGAGCATATCGGCGCAACTGCCTGCCGCATTTTGGTGCCGGACTATTCGGAAATTTATCCAGTAGACGATCTGATCTGGGATAACACCAACAAAGCGCTGTTCTTCCGCGCCGATATCCTGAACCTGCACCGCCTGGACGAAGAGGAACTGCAAGCGCTGGTTGAGCGTCTGGTGGAAAGTGAGCTGGACGACTACACCGACATCACCTCCTTGATCGGCATCGAATTTGACGACAATACGGCCTGGGGTCAGCTGACGATCCTGGAGTTGAAGCTGCTGATTTATCTCGCCTTGCAGCAATTTGAAGAGGCGAAAGAGGCAGTGGAAATGTTCCTGCAGTACAACGACAACACGGTTGAGCGTGGCTTGTTCTACCAGGCCGTCAATGTGGTGCTGGAGATGAAGCTGGACGAAGACCTGGAACTGGAAGACTTCGAGGCCAATTTCCGCCGGATGTTTGGCAACGAGCGGATGGATGCGGCGATCGGATCGGTGGACGGCAGCGTGCGCTTCCATGGCTTGACGCCGACCAGCATCAAACTGGAGGGGCTCGACCGGCACCTTCGGTTGATCGAGAGCTACAAGAAACTGCACTCGGCAAGGGCCAATGTGAGCACTTTGTCCCGTTAACAGCACCAACAAAAAAGCGAAGCCAGATCAATGGCTTCGCTTTTTTTGTTTACAGTTCTGAAAAAAGCTGCAGATCAGAACGGGATATCGTCATCAAAGCTGTCGAAATCCGGAGCCGGTTGCGGAGCTGCCTGCTGTGGAGGCGGAGCCTGACGCGACTGTTGCGGTGCCGACTGTTGAGGGCGCGGAGCCTGCTGGCGTGGAGCCGGGGCGGACTGCTGGTAGTTATTGCCCCCGCCTTGCTGGTCGCCCTGTTGTGGACGGCCGCCCAGCAGTTGCATGGTGCCTTGCATGTCGACCACGATTTCAGTGGTGTAACGCTTGATACCGTCTTTTTCCCACTCGCGGGTCTGCAGCTTGCCTTCGATGTAGACCTGCGAACCTTTACGCAGGTATTCGCCGGCGATTTCTGCAACCTTGCCGAACATCGACACACGGTGCCATTCGGTCTTCTCGACCTTCTGGCCGGTTTGCTTGTCGGTCCATTGTTCACTGGTCGCCAGACTCAGGTTGGTCACGGCGTTACCGTTAGGCAGGTAGCGAACTTCGGGATCCTGGCCGCAAGTGCCGACCAATATGACTTTGTTAACCCCACGGGCCATAACGTTCTCCTAGGCTTCGCACGCAGCTGAGGCCGGGTTGTTCACCAGGCGCTCGAGGGTGGTGCGATCCAATAGTTCTGTGTCCAATTTGATGTAAATGGCCGCTTCATCAGCGACTATCACTGCATCTGTTACCCCTACGAGGGCCTTCAGGCGCTCGACCAGACCCGCTTCGCGGATCGCCTCGGGCGACAACGGCAAGCGCAGGCTCGTCACGTAGGGAGGTTCGCGCATGGTAACAGCAAAGGCCAACCAGAGGGCAGCCAGCCCGGCACATCCAAGGAACACAACCGACAAACCGCCATGCTGGAACATCCAGCCGCCGAGGATCCCGCCCAGGGCCGAACCGAGGAATTGGCTGGTGGAATACACCCCCATTGCCGTGCCCTTGCCACCTGCCGGTGAAACTTTGCTGATCAGCGATGGCAACGAAGCTTCCAGCAGATTGAACGCGGTAAAGAACACCACCGTCCCGATCACCAGAGCCCGCAAGCTATCGCCGAACTGCCAGAAGAATAGCTCAGTGAGCATCAGCGTCAGCACGGCGCCCAATAAAACTCGTTTCATTTTGCGTTTCTTCTCGCCGTAGATGATGAACGGGATCATGGCGAAGAAAGAAATCAGCAGCGCAGTCAGGTACACCCACCAGTGCTGCTCTTTAGGCAGCCCGGCTTTTTCGACCAGCGCCAGCGGCAAAGCAACGAAGCTCGACATCAACATCGCGTGCAACACAAAAATACCCAGGTCCAGGCGCAGCAGGTCCGGATGCTTGAGTGTCGGTATCAGCGCCTGGCGCGCGACGCCGGATTCTCGATGCTGCAATGGCCCGGTGGCGCGCGGGACCATGAACATCACGATCACAATGCCAAACAACGCCATGCCGCCGGTGGCGAGGAACAGCCCGGACAGGCCGAAAGCGCGAGTCAGCAGCGGTCCGACAACCATGGCGATAGCGAACGACAGACCAATCGTCATGCCGATCATGGCCATGGCTTTCGTCCGGTGCTGTTCCCGGGTCAGGTCTGACAGCAACGCCATGACCGCCGCGGAAATTGCCCCGGCACCTTGCAGGACTCGTCCGGCAATGACGCCCCAGATCGAATCGGCATTGGCCGCCAGCAAACTACCGAGGGCAAAGACGACCAGCCCCAGATAGATCACCGGACGGCGACCGATACGGTCGGAAATGAAGCCAAAAGGAATTTGAAAGATCGCCTGGGTCAGGCCGTAAGCGCCAATCGCCAGCCCGATGAGGGCCGGGGTCGCTCCTGCCAGATCCATCCCATAGGTTGCCAGTACCGGCAATACCATGAACATGCCAAGCATACGGAAGGCGAACACAAGGGCTAGACCGCTTGCTGCGCGGGTCTCACTGCCACTCATGCGTTCGCTGTGGGGATCGTGCATGGAAAAACCTCATGTGAACCGGCGGCGATTCTACCAGTCCCATCGATTGACGGGGTATATCGCGACGCTTTGCCGCGCTCTGCTGACAGACTCTTCATGAAAGACAATAACCCGCTTATTCGACAGTGTGCATCCATCCAGTATTTGGCCGTATACTCCTACGTTTTCGACGCCCGCCAAGCGAGGCCACTTTGGACAAGATCCTGATTCGTGGGGCCCGAACCCACAACCTGAAGAACATCGACCTGACCCTGCCACGGGACAAACTGATCGTCATCACCGGCTTGTCCGGATCTGGCAAGTCATCCCTGGCTTTCGATACGCTGTACGCCGAAGGCCAGCGCCGCTACGTCGAATCGCTGTCGGCCTATGCCCGGCAGTTCCTGTCGATGATGGAAAAGCCGGATGTCGACACCATCGAAGGACTGTCGCCAGCGATCTCTATCGAACAGAAGTCGACCTCGCACAACCCGCGCTCGACCGTTGGCACCATCACCGAAATCTACGACTACCTGCGCTTGCTTTACGCCCGCGTCGGCATTCCGCGCTGCCCGGATCACGATATTCCGCTGGAAGCCCAGACTGTCAGCCAGATGGTCGACCTGGTTCTCGCGCAACCGGAGGGCAGCAAACTCATGCTGCTGGCCCCGGTGATCCGCGAGCGCAAAGGCGAACACCTTTCGGTCTTCGAAGAGTTACGCGCCCAGGGTTTTGTGCGGGCACGGGTCAACGGCAGGCTCTGCGAGCTTGACGAGTTGCCGAAGCTGGACAAACAGAAGAAGCATTCGATCGACGTCGTGGTCGACCGCTTCAAAGTCCGCGCCGATTTGCAGCAGCGCCTGGCCGAGTCGTTTGAAACCGCATTGAAGCTGGCGGATGGCATTGCGCTGGTTGCGCCGATGGACGACGAGCCTGGCGAAGAGATCATCTTCTCCGCGCGCTTCGCCTGCCCGATCTGCGGCCATGCCATCAGCGAACTGGAACCCAAGCTGTTCTCCTTCAACAACCCGGCCGGTGCCTGCCCGACATGCGATGGCTTGGGTGTTAAGCAGTTCTTTGATATCAAGCGGCTGGTGAACGGTGAACTGACGTTGGCCGAAGGCGCGATTCGCGGCTGGGACAGGCGTAACGTCTATTACTTCCAGATGCTCGGGTCGCTCGCCTCCCACTACAAGTTCAGCCTGGAAGTGCCGTTCAATGAGCTGCCGGCCGATCAGCAGAAGTTCATCCTGCACGGCAGCGGCTCGCAAAACGTCGACTTCAAATACCTGAACGACCGCGGCGACATCGTCAAGCGCTCGCACCCGTTCGAAGGCATCGTGCCGAACCTGGAGCGTCGCTACCGCGAAACCGAATCCGCTTCGGTGCGTGAAGAGCTGGCCAAATTCCTCAGCACTCAGCCTTGTCCGGATTGCCGCGGCACCCGTTTGCGTCGCGAGGCCCGGCACGTGTGGGTTGGCGAGAAGACCTTGCCCGCGGTGACCAATCTGCCAATCGGCGATGCTTGCGAGTACTTCGGTGTTCTGAAGCTGACTGGCCGTCGCGGCGAAATTGCCGACAAGATTCTCAAGGAAATCCGCGAGCGCCTGCAGTTCCTGGTCAACGTTGGCCTCGACTATCTGTCGCTGGATCGCAGTGCGGACACGTTGTCCGGCGGTGAGGCACAGCGTATTCGCCTGGCCAGTCAGATCGGTGCTGGCCTGGTTGGCGTTCTGTACATCCTAGATGAGCCGTCGATTGGCTTGCATCAGCGCGATAACGATCGCCTGCTCGGCACGCTCAAGCACCTGCGGGACATCGGCAACACGGTGATCGTGGTCGAGCACGACGAAGACGCAATCCGGCTGGCAGATTACGTGGTGGATATTGGCCCGGGCGCGGGTATACACGGTGGACATATCGTCGCCGAAGGCACGCCAGCCGAGGTCATGGCTCACCCTGACTCGTTGACGGGCAAGTACCTGTCGGGCCGAGTGAAGATTGCCGTTCCAGCCGAGCGCACGCCGCGTAACAAGAAGTTGTCGCTGTCGCTCAAGGGCGCTCGTGGCAATAACTTGCGCAACGTCGATCTGGACATTCCGATCGGCCTGCTGACCTGCGTCACCGGCGTGTCCGGTTCGGGCAAGTCGACGCTGATCAACAACACCCTGTTTCCTTTGAGCGCCACGGCACTCAACGGTGCAACGACCCTGGAAGCTGCCGCTCACGACAGCATCAAGGGCCTGGAGCATCTGGACAAGGTTGTAGATATCGACCAGAGCCCGATCGGTCGCACGCCGCGCTCCAACCCGGCGACCTACACTGGGTTGTTCACACCGATTCGCGAACTGTTCGCCGGTGTGCCGGAATCCCGTTCACGCGGTTACGGTCCGGGGCGCTTCTCCTTCAACGTGAAGGGCGGGCGCTGCGAAGCGTGCCAGGGCGATGGCCTGATCAAGGTGGAAATGCACTTCCTGCCGGACATTTATGTTCCGTGCGACGTCTGCAAGAGCAAGCGCTACAACCGCGAAACCCTGGAAATCAAGTACAAGGGCAAGAGCATCCACGAGACGCTCGAGATGACCATCGAGGAAGCTCGGGTGTTCTTCGACGCGGTTCCGGCGCTGGCGCGCAAACTTCAGACGCTGATGGATGTGGGCCTGTCATACATCAAGCTGGGTCAATCGGCGACGACGCTGTCGGGTGGTGAAGCCCAGCGGGTGAAACTGTCCCGCGAACTGTCCAAGCGCGATACCGGCAAGACGCTGTACATCCTTGATGAGCCGACCACTGGCCTGCACTTCGCGGATATTCAGCAACTGCTCGACGTGTTGCATCGCCTGCGCGACCATGGCAACACTGTAGTGGTGATCGAGCACAACCTGGACGTGATCAAGACGGCCGACTGGCTGGTGGACCTGGGGCCGGAAGGCGGCTCCAAGGGCGGACAGATCATTGCCGTCGGTACACCGGAGGAAGTGTCCGAGATGAAGCAATCGCATACCGGCTTCTATCTCAAGCCGTTGCTGGAGCGCGACAGGGCCTGAATCAGGCCCATGAAAAAGCCCCTGTCACTTTGTTGGTGACAGGGGCTTTTTGTATCGCCGCCTGTAGGAGCGAGCTTGCTCGCGATGGAGGTTAACGATAACGCGTGATCCATGAATATACGCGGCGTTCTGTAGTCCATCGCGAGCAAGCTCGCTCCTACAGGCGATCTGAGGTTCAGAACTGCGATTGCAGATAATTCTCCAGACCGATCAACTTGATCAGACCCAGCTGCTTCTCAAGCCAGTAGGTGTGGTCTTCTTCGGTGTCGTTCAGCTGAATACGCAGCATCTCACGGCTCACGTAATCCTTGTGCAGCTCGCAAAGCTCGATGCCCTTGCAGAGTGCGGCGCGGACTTTGTATTCCAGTCGCAAATCGGCAGCGAGCATGTCCGGCACAGTGGTGCCAACATCCAGATCGTCCGGACGCATGCGCGGGGTGCCTTCGAGCATCAGAATTCGGCGCATCAGGGCGTCAGCGTGCTGCGCCTCTTCTTCCATTTCGTGATTGATGCGTTCGTAGAGCTCGGTGAAACCCCAGTCCTCGTACATCCGCGAATGGATGAAATATTGATCACGCGCCGCCAGCTCGCCGGTCAGCAACGTGTTGAGGTAATCGATTACGTCTGGGTGGCCTTGCATCGCCCTACATCTCCCTGCATGAAAGTGTGTAGTTTGAACCAGGACCACCGATTGGTCACTCCATTCGCGCGATAAAAGCGAAGATATTCTGAGAAAAGTGGTTTAAATAACGCAAAAACCGCCCAATCGAGGGCGGTTCTGCTTCTCATTTAGACTTCGTTAAGCTGTACGTTGAGTAGCTTTGCGATTGCTTCTCCATACGCCGGATCGGCTTTGTAGAAATGCTGCAATTGGCGGTCTACCACATCGCTGGAAACCCCGGCCATTGCGCCGGCAATATTGCTCACCAGAAGCGCTTTCTGCTCGTCGCTCATCAACCGGAACAACGCACCGGCGTGGCTATAGTAGTCGGTATCTTCGCGGTGATCGTAGCGATCAGCCGCACCGCTCAGTGCCAGAGCCGGCTCGACGTAATGAGGCGCTTGTTTTGGCGACTCGACGTGACTGTTCGGTTCGTAGTTCGGTGCTGCACCGCCATTGCTGCCGAACGCCATGGCGCCATCGCGCTGGTAGCTATTGACCGGGCTTCGAGGCGCATTCACCGGCAGCTGCTGGTGGTTGGTGCCAATGCGGTAGCGGTGCGCATCGGCGTATGCGAACACTCGACCTTGCAGCATGCGGTCTGGCGACAGACCAACGCCCGGCACCATGTTGCTTGGGCCAAACGCTGCCTGCTCGACTTCAGCGAAATAGTTCTGCGGATTGCGGTTGAGCTCCAGCTCACCCACTTCGATCAACGGAAACTCTTTCTGCGACCAGGTTTTAGTCACGTCGAACGGGTTCTCGTAGTGCCCGGCCGCCTGCGCTTCAGTCATGATCTGAATGCACACACGCCATTTCGGGAAATCACCACGCTCGATCGCCGTGAACAGGTCTCGTTGAGCGTAATCCGGGTCAGTTCCCGCCAGGCGCGCAGCCTCTGCCGGCGCCAGGTTCTTGATTCCCTGTTGGGTCTTGTAGTGCCACTTCACCCAGTGACGCTGGCCACCGGCGCTGATCAGGCTGTAAGTGTGACTGCCAAAACCGTGCATGTGACGGTAGCCGTCAGGGATACCACGATCGGAAAACAGGATGGTGATCTGGTGGAGTGCTTCAGGCGAGTGCGACCAGAAGTCCCACATCATCTGCGCGCTTTTCAGATTGCTTTGCGGCAGGCGCTTTTGGGTGTGGATAAAGTCCGGGAACTTGAGTGGGTCTCGGATAAAGAAGACCGGTGTGTTGTTTCCGACGATGTCCCAATTACCTTCCTCGGTATAGAACTTCAGGGCAAAACCGCGTGGATCGCGCTCGGTGTCGGCCGAACCACGCTCACCGCCCACGGTGGAAAACCGAAGGAAGGTTGGGGTTTGCTTGCCGACAGATTCAAACAGTTTGGCGCTGGTGTACTCGGTGATATCACGAATGACGGTAAACGTGCCGTAAGCGCCCGATCCTTTGGCGTGCACTCGGCGCTCAGGGATGTTTTCACGGTTGAAGTGAGCAAGCTTCTCGATCAGGTGGAAGTCGTCGAGCAGCAGCGGCCCACGAGGGCCGGCGGAGCGGGAGTTCTGGTTGTCGGCGACAGGAGCGCCACTGGCGGTGGTCAGCGTTTTACTCTGGCTCATGCGTTCTCTTCCTTTGTCAGTCTTTAGCTGCCGGCTAATCGGCTGAGAAGGAGTATTGAACACGAACGTTACACCTACAAATTCATTAACCTTTAAGAACCGATAGAAAAATACTAACAACAATACACTTTTCGAACGCCCACAAAAAACCGGGCACTAGGCCCGGTTTTTCGTTTCAGACTGACGTCTTACTCAGCGGATACAGCTTCACCACCGGCAGGACGATCAACCAACTCGACGTACGCCATAGGCGCGTTGTCGCCAGTGCGGAAGCCGCACTTGAGGATGCGCAGGTAGCCACCCTCACGGGTAGCGTAACGCTTGCCCAGGTCGTTGAAGAGCTTACCAACGATAGCTTTCGAACGAGTACGGTCGAAAGCCAGACGGCGGTTAGCCAGGCTGTCTGTCTTGGCCAAAGTGATCAGCGGCTCAGCAACGCGACGCAGTTCTTTGGCTTTTGGCAGTGTAGTTTTGATCAGCTCGTGCTCGAACAGCGACACCGCCATGTTTTGAAACATGGCCTTGCGGTGCGAGCTGGTGCGGCTCAGGTGACGACCACTTTTACGATGACGCATGGTTCATTCCTTACCAAACACAACGTTCGGTGATTACGACGATCAGGCAGTCGCCTTGTCGTCCTTCTTAAGACTTGCAGGCGGCCAGTTGTCGAGGCGCATGCCGAGGGACAGACCGCGGGAGGCCAGAACGTCCTTGATTTCAGTCAAGGATTTCTTGCCAAGGTTCGGAGTCTTCAACAGCTCTACTTCGGTACGCTGAATCAGGTCACCGATGTAGTAGATGTTTTCCGCCTTAAGGCAGTTAGCCGAACGTACAGTCAGTTCCAGATCGTCAACCGGGCGAAGCAGGATCGGATCGATCTCGTCTTCCTGCTCGACAACCACTGGCTCACTGTCACCTTTGAGGTCGACGAACGCAGCCAACTGCTGTTGCAGAATGGTTGCAGCGCGACGGATAGCCTCTTCAGGATCCAGGGTACCGTTGGTTTCCAGATCAATAACCAGCTTGTCCAGGTTAGTACGCTGCTCGACACGGGCGTTTTCCACCACGTATGCGATACGGCGAACCGGGCTGAACGAAGAGTCAAGCTGCAAGCGACCGATGCTGCGGCTTTCGTCTTCATCGCTCTGACGCGAGTCTGCCGGTTCATAACCACGACCACGAGCTACGGTGAGCTTCATGTTCAGGGCGCCGTTAGACGCCAGGTTAGCGATTACGTGATCGGGGTTAACGATCTCGACATCATGATCCAGCTGAATATCGGCAGCGGTAACCACCCCCGAACCCTTCTTCGACAAGGTCAGCGTAACTTCGTCACGACCGTGCAGCTTGATAGCCAGACCTTTAAGGTTCAACAGGATTTCAATTACGTCTTCCTGTACGCCTTCGATTGCGCTGTACTCATGGAGTACACCATCAATCTCGGCCTCGACTACTGCACAGCCGGGCATTGAGGACAACAGGATGCGGCGCAGCGCGTTGCCCAGGGTGTGGCCGAAACCACGCTCGAGAGGCTCGAGAGTGATCTTGGCGCGGGTTGGACTGACAACCTGCACATCAATATGGCGGGGTGTCAGGAACTCATTTACCGAAATCTGCATGGATGCACCTATTTTCTAGCCCTTACTTGGAGTAGAGCTCGACAATCAGGCTTTCGTTGATGTCGGCGGACAGATCACTGCGAGCTGGAACGTTCTTGAAAACGCCCGACTTCTTCTCAGTGTCTACTTCTACCCATTCTACGCGGCCACGTTGGGCACACAGATCGAGAGCTTGGACAATGCGAAGTTGGTTCTTTGCTTTCTCGCGAATCGCGACCACGTCACCAGCACGAACCTGGTACGACGGTACGTTTACGGTCTGACCGTTAACGCTGACGGATTTGTGCGATACCAGCTGACGGGATTCGGCACGAGTAGAGCCAAAACCCATACGGTATACAACGTTGTCCAGACGGCATTCGAGCAGTTGCAGCAGGTTTTCACCGGTTGCACCTTTCTTGCCAGCAGCTTCTTTGTAGTAGCCGCTGAATTGACGCTCGAGAACGCCGTAGATACGACGGACCTTCTGCTTTTCACGCAGTTGGGTGCCGTAATCGGACTGGCGACCGCGGCGTTGGCCGTGGATACCAGGTGCTGCTTCGATGTTGCACTTCGATTCGATCGCGCGCACGCCGCTCTTCAGAAAGAGATCGGTGCCTTCGCGACGAGCGAGTTTGCATTTTGGACCAATGTAACGAGCCATTCTTTACAATCTCCTGGATTACACGCGGCGCTTCTTCGGCGGACGGCACCCGTTGTGCGGGATTGGCGTCACGTCGGTGATGCTGGCGATCTTGTAGCCACAGCCGTTCAAAGCGCGGACTGCAGATTCACGACCTGGGCCTGGACCTTTGACGTTAACGTCGAGGTTTTTCAGACCGTATTCCAGCGCAGCTTGTCCAGCACGTTCAGCAGCTACTTGAGCAGCAAACGGAGTGGACTTGCGGGAACCGCGGAAACCCGAACCACCGGAGGTAGCCCAGGAAAGAGCGTTGCCTTGACGGTCGGTGATGGTCACGATTGTGTTGTTAAAAGACGCGTGGATGTGGGCGATGCCATCAACCACTGTCTTTTTGACTTTTTTACGAGGACGAGCAGCAGGTTTAGCCATGATTAATTTCCTGTCGATTCGCTGGGGCGATTACTTGCGGATCGGCTTACGCGGACCTTTACGGGTACGCGCGTTAGTCTTGGTACGCTGACCGCGCACTGGAAGACCACGACGATGACGCAGACCGCGATAGCAACCGAGGTCCATCAAACGCTTGATTTTCATGTTGATTTCGCGACGCAGGTCACCTTCAGTGGTGAACTTCGCCACTTCGCCACGCAGCTGTTCAATCTGCTCGTCGCTCAGATCTTTGATCTTTGCGGCTGGGTTTACCCCAGTCACTGCACAGATCTTCTGTGCAGTAGTGCGACCAACACCATAGATGTAGGTCAGCGAGATAACAGTATGCTTGTTATCTGGAATGTTAACGCCTGCAATACGGGCCATTCAGTGGGACTCCAATTGACAGCTACCTACGCCCCGGAAGCCAAGAAATAGGGCGCGAGATAATATCGCTGTAATAACAAATAATCAACCCGGTAGCGCACTAGCTACCGGGCTTGAAGCACAATCACACTCAGCCTTGGCGCTGTTTGTGACGCGGTTCCGCGCTGCAAATTACTCGAACAACACCTTCGCGGCGAATAATCTTGCAGTTACGGCACAGCTTTTTCACCGATGCACGAACTTTCATCACCAACTCCTCGAACCTTATGGGTACTCAGCGCAACATGCCGCTGCCGTAACCCTTCAGGTTGGCTTTCTTCATCAGGGATTCGTACTGGTGCGAAACGAGGTGCGATTGTACTTGGGACATGAAGTCCATCACAACCACGACGACGATCAGCAACGAGGTCCCGCCAAGGTAGAACGGTACGTTTGCTGCAACCACCAGGAACTGGGGAAGCAGGCACACGGCCGTCATGTAAAGAGCACCGAACATGGTCAAGCGGGTCAGAACGCCATCAATGTAGCGCGCAGACTGCTCACCTGGACGGATGCCCGGAATAAAGGCACCGGACTTCTTCAGGTTTTCCGCTACGTCTTTCGGATTGAACATCAACGCCGTATAGAAGAAGCAGAAGAAAATAATCCCTGCACTAAACAGCAGAATATTCAACGGCTGACCAGGAGCGATCGACTGCGAGATGTCTTGCAACCAGCCCATACCTTCAGACTGGCCGAACCAGGCACCCAACGAAGCCGGGAACAGCAAAATGCTGCTCGCGAAAATGGCCGGAATAACACCGGCCATGTTCACCTTCAGCGGCAAGTGGCTAGTCTGCGCAGCGAAGACCTTACGGCCCTGCTGACGCTTGGCGTAATGAACAGCTATACGACGCTGACCACGCTCAATGAACACCACGAAACCGATAATCGCTACTGCCAGCAAACCGATGGCAACCAGGGCGAAGATATTGATATCACCCTGACGCGCAGACTCGAAAGACTGCCCGATCGCTCTCGGAAGACCGGCGACGATACCCGAAAAAATCAACATCGAGATACCGTTGCCAACACCACGCTCAGTAATCTGCTCACCCAGCCACATCATGAACATCGCACCAGCCACAAAAGTGGATACCGCGACGAAATGGAAGCCAAAGTCACCAGTGAACGCAACGCCCTGCCCGGCCAGACCAATGGACATGCCAATTGCCTGAACCAGAGCGAGGACGACAGTGCCGTAGCGGGTGTACTGGCTGATCTTGCGACGGCCAGCTTCACCTTCCTTCTTCAACTGCTCCAGCTGCGGGCTGACGGCGCTCATCAGCTGCATGATGATCGATGCCGAAATGTACGGCATGATCCCCAGTGCAAAGATGCTCATCCGTTCCAGCGCGCCGCCAGAAAACATGTTGAACAAGCTAAGAATGGTCCCCTCATTCTGTCGAAACAGGTCCGCGAGTCGGTCCGGGTTGATACCTGGAACCGGGATGTGTGCGCCTATTCGGTAGACGATAATCGCCAGGAACAGAAAACGCAGACGAGCCCAGAGTTCAGACATACCGCCTTTGCCGAGCGCAGAGAGAGCACCTTGCTTAGCCATTTATTCCTCGAACTTGCCGCCAGCTGCTTCGATAGCCGCACGCGCACCTTTGGTGGCGCCGATTCCCTTTCCGATGGTAACAGCGCGAGTAACTTCACCGGACAGCATGATTTTCACACGCTGTACGTTGACGTTGATCACGTTGGCATCTTTCAAGGACTGCACAGTGACGATGTCGCCTTCCACTTTAGCCAGCTCGGACAAACGCACTTCTGCGCGATCCATGGCCTTCAGGGAAACGAAACCGAACTTAGGCAGGCGACGATGCAGCGGCTGTTGACCGCCTTCAAAGCCTGGAGCAATGGTGCCACCGGAGCGGGAGGACTGACCTTTGTGGCCACGGCCACCGGTCTTGCCCAAACCACTACCGATACCACGGCCCGGACGATGCTTTTCGCGACGGGAACCCGGCGCTGGACTCAGATCATTGAGTTTCATCGATTAACCCTCGACACGCAGCATGTAGTAAGCCTTGTTGATCATCCCGCGATTCTCGGGAGTATCAAGTACTTCTACAGTGTGACCGATGCGACGCAGACCCAGACCCTTAACGCACAGTTTGTGGTTAGGGATGCGGCCGGTCATGCTTTTGATCAGCGTAACTTTAACGGTAGCCATGATCAGAAGATCTCCTTGACGCTTTTGCCACGCTTGGCGGCAATGGATTCAGGAGACTGCATAGCTTTCAAACCTTTGAAAGTGGCGTGAACCACGTTTACCGGGTTAGTCGAGCCGTAGCACTTGGCCAGAACGTTCTGAACGCCAGCAACTTCGAGGACAGCACGCATAGCGCCGCCAGCGATGATACCGGTACCTTCAGAAGCAGGCTGCATGTACACCTTCGAAGCGCCGTGACCGGACTTCATTGCGTACTGCAGAGTGGTGCCGTTCAGATCAACTTGGATCATGTTGCGACGAGCAGCTTCCATTGCCTTCTGAATCGCAGCAGGCACTTCACGTGACTTGCCACGGCCGAAGCCAACACGCCCTTTACCATCACCCACCACGGTCAACGCGGTGAAAGTGAAGATACGGCCGCCTTTTACGGTTTTGGCTACGCGGTTAACTTGAACCAGCTTCTCAATGTAGCCTTCGTCGCGCTTTTGGTCGTTATTTGACATAACTTAGAACTCCAGCCCAGCTTCACGAGCAGCATCAGCCAGCGCCTTGACGCGGCCATGGTACTTGAAGCCAGAGCGGTCGAAAGCCACCTGCGAGACGCCAGCGGCTTTAGCACGCGTAGCGACCAGCTGGCCAACCTTAGTGGCCGCGTCGATGTTGCCAGTGGCGCCATCACGCAGTTCTTTATCCAAAGTCGAGGCAGATGCCAGGACTTTGTTGCCGTCGGCCGAAATGACCTGGGCGTAGATGTGCTGCGACGAGCGGAACACGCAGAGACGCACGACTTCGAGTTCGTGCATTTTCAGGCGTGCTTTGCGAGCGCGACGCAGTCGAGTAACTTTTTTGTCGGTCATTTGCTATGCCCTACTTCTTCTTGGCTTCTTTACGACGGACGACTTCGTCCGCGTAGCGCACACCTTTGCCTTTGTACGGCTCTGGTGGACGGAAGTCGCGGATCTCTGCGGCCACTTGACCTACCAGCTGCTTATCGATACCCCGGATCAGGATGTCGGTTTGGCTAGGAGTCTCAGCGGTGATGCCTTCCGGCAGTTCATAATCCACTGGGTGCGAGAAGCCAAGAGCCAGGTTCAGCACTGTGCCTTTTGCTTGCGCTTTGTAACCAACACCGACCAGCTGGAGCTTGCGCTCGAAGCCTTGGCTTACGCCTTGGACCATGTTGTTTACCAACGCACGAGTGGTACCAGCCATTGCGCGAGTTTGTTGATCGCCATTGCGAGCAGCGAAACGCAGCTCACCAGCTTCTTCAACGATCTCAACGGACGAATGGATGTTCAGTTCGAGAGTGCCCTTGGCACCCTTCACCGAAAGCTGTTGGCCTGCGAATTTTACTTCGACACCGGCTGGCAGCTTAACGGGGTTCTTAGCGACGCGTGACATGCTTATCCCCCCTTAGAACACAGTGCAAAGAACTTCGCCGCCGACACCGGCAGCGCGCGCAGCACGATCCGTCATCACACCTTTGTTGGTGGAGACGATAGACACACCGAGACCGCCACGAACTTTTGGCAGATCATCGACGGACTTGTACTGACGCAGGCCTGGACGGCTAACGCGCTTCACTTCTTCGATAACCGGACGGCCTTCGAAGTACTTCAGCTCGATGGACAGCAGTGGTTTGATTTCGCTGCTGATCTGATAACCCGCAATGTAACCTTCGTCCTTCAGGACTTTGGCAACAGCTACCTTCAAAGTAGAAGATGGCATGCTTACGACGGACTTTTCAGCCATCTGGGCATTACGGATTCGAGTTAGCATGTCCGCTAACGGGTCCTGCATACTCATGGGCTAGACGCTCCTAATACAAAAAAATTAGCCTTGCGGCTACTACGTGTCGCCGAGCTCATCCATGCGAAAAAAGCACGGGCTCAGGCGAGCCGGGTATTCTAGACACACCCCACAAATGAATCAAGCCCCAAAAGGGGCTTGATTCAAGTTCAAGGTCACCGGCGGTCAGGATCTTGCGATCCCGAGCACCGAGACTTTGATAGTGCTTACCAGCTGGCTTTAACCAGACCAGGTACGTCACCACGCATTGCAGCTTCACGCAGTTTGTTACGGCCGAGGCCGAACTTGCGGTAAACGCCGTGTGGACGACCGGTCAGGCGGCAGCGGTTACGCATGCGCGAAGCGCTTGCGTCACGTGGCTGCTTCTGCAGAGCGACTGTAGCTTCCCAACGTGCTTCTGGACTTGCGTTCAGATCAACGATGATAGCTTTCAGTGCTGCACGCTTTTTGGCGTACTTGGCAACCGTGAGCTGACGCTTCAGCTCGCGGTTTTTCATGCTCATCTTGGCCATTTTCCTACTCCAATCAGTTGCGGAACGGGAATTTGAAAGCACGCAACAGGGCGCGACCTTCATCATCGTTCTTGGCAGTGGTGGTCAGGGTAATGTCCAGACCGCGGAGAGCATCGATCTTGTCGTAGTCGATTTCCGGGAAGATGATCTGCTCTTTAACGCCCATGCTGTAGTTACCACGACCATCGAAGGACTTGGCATTCAGGCCGCGGAAGTCGCGAACCCGAGGCAGGGAGATCGACAGCAGACGATCCAGGAACTCGTACATACGCTCACGGCGCAGGGTCACTTTGACGCCGATCGGCCAACCTTCACGGACTTTAAAGCCAGCGATGGATTTCCGAGCGTAAGTCACAACAACTTTCTGGCCGGTGATCTTTTCCAGGTCAGCAACAGCGTGCTCGATGACTTTTTTGTCACCGACCGCTTCGCCCAGACCCATGTTCAGGGTGATTTTGGTAACGCGTGGAACTTCCATCACGTTCGAAAGCTTAAGTTCTTCCTTAAGCTTCGGTGCGATTTCCTTCCAGTAAATCTCTTTTAGTCGTGCCATGGTCTTCTACCTAGCAGTGTTCAAGCATCAACCGCTTTTTGGGTCGACTTGAAGACACGAATTTTCTTGCCGTCTTCTACCTTGAAACCAACGCGGTCAGCCTTGTTGGTTTCGCCGTTGAAAATGGCGACGTTAGAAGCGTCCAGTGGAGCTTCTTTTTCGACGATACCGCCTTGTACGCCCGACATCGGGTTAGGCTTGGTATGACGCTTAACCAGGTTCAGACCACCGATAACCAGACGGTTATTAGCGAGAACCTTAAGCACCTTACCGCGCTTACCTTTGTCTTTGCCGGCGATCACGATGATCTCGTCGTCACGACGAATCTTTTGCATGTCGGATCTCCTTACAGCACTTCTGGGGCGAGCGAGACGATCTTCATGAACTTCTCAGTACGAAGTTCACGGGTCACTGGCCCAAAGATACGGGTGCCGATCGGCTCTTGCTTGTTGTTCAGAAGAACAGCAGCGTTGCCATCAAAGCGGATAATGGAGCCATCAGCACGACGTACGCCGTGACGAGTGCGGACTACAACAGCAGTCATCACTTGGCCTTTTTTCACTTTACCGCGAGGAATTGCTTCCTTCACGGTAACTTTGATGATGTCACCGATACCAGCGTAACGACGATGGGAGCCACCCAGCACCTTGATGCACATAACACGGCGAGCGCCGCTGTTATCGGCCACATCGAGCATGGATTGAGTCTGAATCATATAATTTCTCCGACCCCTAGTCCTTAGACTTCCACAGCGCGTTCGAGAACATCAACCAGCGCCCAAGACTTGGTCTTGGCCAAAGGACGAGTTTCACGAATAGTGACTTTGTCGCCGATGTGGCACTGATTGGTTTCGTCGTGCGCGTGCAGCTTAGTCGAACGCTTAACATATTTACCGTAGATCGGGTGCTTAACGCGACGCTCGATCAGAACGGTGATGGTTTTGTCCATCTTGTCGCTGACAACACGGCCAGTCAGCGTACGGACAGTTTTTTCGGCTTCAGCCATGATTACTTACCTGCCTGCTGGTTGAGCACAGTCTTCACGCGAGCGATGTCACGCTTAACTTGCGAGAGCAGATGAGACTGCCCCAACTGGCCAGTTGCTTTCTGCATACGCAGATTGAACTGGTCGCGCAGCAAGCCGAGCAGTTGCTCGTTCAGCTGCTGTGCGGATTTTTCACGAAGTTCATTCGCTTTCATCACATCACCGTCCGTTTAACAAAGGCGGTGGCGAGCGGCAGCTTTGCAGCAGCCAGGGCAAAAGCCTCACGCGCCAGCTCTTCAGTAACACCCTCGATTTCATACAGGACTTTGCCTGGCTGAATCTGGGCAACCCAGTACTCCACACTACCCTTACCTTTACCCATCCGAACTTCGAGTGGCTTTTTGGAAATAGGCTTGTCCGGGAATACACGGATCCAGATCTTGCCGCCACGTTTAACGTGACGGGTCAGAGCACGACGCGCTGACTCGATCTGACGAGCGGTGAGACGACCACGAGCTACAGACTTCAGCGCGAACTCGCCGAAGCTGACTTTGCTACCGCGCTGAGCCAGACCACGGTTGTGGCCTGTCATCTGCTTGCGGAACTTCGTACGCTTTGGTTGCAACATTTGGCGTACCCCTTACTTAGCAGCTTTTTTACGAGGCGCTGGTGCTTGTGGTTTCAGTTCTTCTTGGCGACCACCAATTACTTCGCCTTTGAAGATCCAAACCTTTACACCGATCACACCGTAAGTGGTGTGAGCTTCGTAGTTGGCATAGTCGATGTCGGCACGCAGGGTGTGCAATGGCACACGACCTTCGCGATACCATTCAGTACGTGCGATTTCAGCACCGCCGAGACGACCGCTCACTTGGATTTTGATGCCTTTGGCACCAATGCGCATGGCGTTCTGTACAGCGCGCTTCATAGCGCGACGGAACATTACGCGACGCTCCAGCTGCTGAGCTACGCTCTGCGCAACCAACATACCGTCGAGTTCCGGCTTGCGGATTTCTTCGATATTGATGTGCACAGGCACACCCATTTGTTTGGTCAGGTCCTGACGCAGTTTCTCAACATCTTCACCTTTCTTCCCGATAACGATACCTGGACGAGCGGTGTGGATGGTGATACGTGCTGTTTGAGCCGGACGATGGATATCGATACGGCTTACGGACGCGCTTTTTAGTTTGTCTTGGAGATACTCACGCACCTTCAGATCAGCGAACAAATAGTCCGCATAAGTCCGACCGTCTGCGTACCAGACGGAGGTGTGCTCCTTGACGATTCCCAGGCGAATGCCAATGGGATGTACTTTCTGACCCATCTCTTCGACTCCGTTACTTGTCAGCAACCTTGACAGTGATATGGCAAGACCGCTTGACGATGCGATCAGCACGGCCTTTGGCACGTGGCATGATTCGCTTCAGCGAACGCCCTTCGTTGACGAAAACGGTGCTGACTTTAAGGTCATCAACGTCTGCGCCTTCGTTATGCTCGGCGTTGGCTACGGCCGACTCCAGCACTTTCTTCATGATCTCGGCGGCTTTCTTACTGCTGAAAGCCAACAGGTTGAGCGCTTCGCCCACCTTCTTCCCGCGGATCTGGTCGGCGACCAAGCGGGCTTTCTGGGCGGAGATTCGAGCGCCCGACAACTTAGCGGCTACTTCCATCGTTCCTTACCCCTTAACGCTTGGCTTTCTTGTCTGCCACGTGCCCACGATATGTGCGGGTACCGGCAAACTCGCCCAGTTTGTGGCCGACCATGTCTTCGTTCACGAGAACTGGAACATGTTGACGACCGTTATGCACAGCAATGGTCAAACCGACCATTTGTGGCAGGATCATCGAACGACGCGACCAGGTTTTAACTGGTTTGCGATCGTTCTTTTCCGCCGCCACTTCGATCTTCTTCAGTAGGTGAAGATCAATAAAAGGACCTTTTTTCAGAGAACGTGGCACTGTCGTATCCCTCTATTTACTTGCGACGACGGACGATCATTTTGTCGGTACGCTTATTACCACGAGTCTTCGCGCCCTTAGTCGGGAAGCCCCATGGCGATACCGGATGACGACCACCAGAGGTACGACCTTCACCACCACCATGTGGGTGGTCAACCGGGTTCATGGCAACACCACGAACGGTTGGGCGAACGCCACGCCAGCGTTTGGCACCAGCTTTACCCAGCGAACGCAGGCTGTGCTCGGAGTTCGAGACTTCACCCAGGGTCGCGCGGCATTCAGCCAGCACTTTACGCATCTCACCAGAACGCAGACGCAGGGTCACGTAGACACCTTCACGAGCGATCAGCTGAGCCGAAGCACCAGCGGAACGAGCGATTTGCGCGCCTTTACCTGGCTTCAATTCGATGCCGTGTACGGTGCTACCAACTGGAATGTTACGCAGTTGCAGAGCGTTGCCCGGCTTGATCGGCGCCAGAGCACCTGCGATCAGCTGGTCGCCAGCACTCACGCCTTTAGGGGCGATGATGTAGCGACGCTCGCCATCTGCGTACAGCAGCAGAGCGATGTGAGCAGTACGGTTTGGATCGTATTCAATACGCTCGACAGTGGCAGAGATGCCATCTTTGTCGTTGCGACGGAAATCGACCAGACGATAATGCTGCTTATGGCCACCACCGATGTGACGAGTGGTAATGCGACCATTGTTGTTACGACCACCAGTCTTCGATTTTTTCTCGAGCAGCGGTGCGTGAGGAGCGCCTTTATGCAGCTCCTGGTTGACCACCTTGACCACAAAACGGCGGCCAGGGGAAGTCGGTTTGCATTTAACGATTGCCATGATGCACCCCTTCCTTACTCAGCACTGCTGCTGAAATCGAGATCTTGGCCTGGCTGAAGGGAGATAACTGCCTTCTTCCAGTCATTACGCTTGCCCAGACCGCGAGCAGTGCGCTTGCTCTTACCCAGAACATTCAGGGTAGTAACACGCTCTACTTTCACGCTGAACAGGCTTTCGACGGCCTTCTTGATTTCCAGCTTGGTTGCGTCAGTTGCAACCTTGAAAACGAACTGGCCTTTTTTGTCAGCCAGAACCGTAGCCTTCTCGGAAACGTGCGGGCCAAGCAGAACTTTAAATACGCGTTCCTGGTTCATCCCAGCAGCTCCTCGAATTTCTTCACGGCCGACACGGTGATCAACACCTTGTCGTATGCGATCAGACTAACTGGATCGGAACCTTGCACGTCACGTACATCAACGTGTGGCAGGTTACGAGCAGCCAGGTACAGGTTCTGATCAACCACTTCAGACACGATCAAGACGTCAGTCAGGCCCATGCCGGTCAGTTTGTTCAGCAGATCTTTGGTCTTCGGTGCATCAACAGCGAAGTCCTGAACCACAACCAGACGATCAGTACGCACCAGCTCAGCAAGGATGGAACGCATTGCTGCGCGATACATCTTCTTGTTCAGCTTCTGGGTGTGATCCTGAGGACGAGCTGCGAAAGTGGTACCGCCGCCGCGCCAGATTGGGCTACGGATAGTACCGGCACGAGCACGGCCAGTACCTTTCTGACGCCATGGGCGCTTACCGCCACCACGAACGTCGGAACGGGTCTTTTGCTGCTTGCTACCTTGACGGCCGCCGGCCATGTAGGCCACGACTGCCTGGTGAACCAGCGTCTCGTTGAATTCGCCGCCAAATGTCAGTTCGGAAACTTCGATCGCTTGAGCGTCATTTACATTTAATTGCATGTCAGCTTCCCCTTAACCGCGAGCCTTGGCTGCTGGACGTACAACCAAGTTGCCGCCAGTAGCGCCAGGAACAGCGCCCTTGACCAACAACAGATTGCGTTCAGCGTCCACGCGCACTACTTCGAGGGACTGCACGGTCACGCGCTCAGCGCCCATATGACCGGACATTTTTTTGCCCTTGAATACACGACCAGGAGTCTGGCACTGGCCGATAGAGCCTGGAACGCGGTGGGACACGGAGTTACCGTGGGTATTATCTTGCCCGCGGAAGTTCCAACGCTTGATCGTACCCTGGAAGCCTTTACCCTTGGACTGACCGGTTACATCAACCAGTTGACCAGCGGCGAAGATTTCAGCGTTGATCAGATCGCCGGCCTGGTACTCGCCTTCTTCAAGACGGAATTCCATTACGGTACGACCAGCGGCAACGTTCGCTTTAGCGAAGTGGCCAGCCTGAGCAGCTGTAACACGCGAAGCACGACGCTCGCCTACAGTGACTTGCACTGCACGATAGCCATCGGTCTCTTCAGTTTTGAACTGGGTGACGCGATTCGGCTCGATCTCAATGACCGTGACCGGAATGGAGACACCTTCTTCGGTGAAAATACGGGTCATACCGCATTTACGACCGACTACACCAATAGTCATGTTGTAAACCTCATGAGTGTACGGGGCTTTCACCCGCTATGGCCGCCCATTTCAGAGCGTTACACGACTAAGACCGAGTCTTAGCCGAGGCTGATCTGCACTTCCACACCGGCCGCAAGATCAAGCTTCATAAGAGCATCAACGGTTTTATCCGTTGGCTGGACGATGTCCAGAACGCGCTTATGAGTACGGATCTCGTACTGGTCACGCGCGTCTTTGTTGACGTGCGGGGAGACCAGAACGGTGAACCGCTCTTTACGGGTAGGCAGTGGAATTGGACCACGCACTTGAGCACCAGTACGTTTCGCGGTTTCCACGATTTCCTGGGTGGATTGGTCGATCAGGCGATGGTCAAAAGCCTTCAACCTGATACGGATTTGCTGATTTTGCATTGGATTTCAGACTCCGGCTGCTATTCCCACCGAGCGCAATACGCCCGTTAAAAGGAGGCGCAATTCTATAGACGCCCCAGATAGGTGTCAACCCAATAAAAAAGCCCCCGCTAAGCGGAGGCTTTTTCAACTCATCAAAGCTTACTCAAAAAGAGCTTACTCGATGATTTTGGCTACGACGCCAGCGCCGACGGTACGACCGCCTTCACGGATAGCGAAACGCAGACCGTCTTCCATTGCGATGGTCTTGATCAGGGTGACAACCATTTTGATGTTGTCGCCCGGCATTACCATTTCAACGCCTTCTGGCAGCTCGCAGTTACCAGTCACGTCAGTAGTACGGAAGTAGAACTGTGGACGGTAGCCTTTGAAGAACGGAGTGTGACGACCGCCTTCTTCCTTGCTCAGAACGTAGACTTCAGCTTCGAACTTGGTGTGCGGCTTAACCGAACCCGGCTTAACCAGAACCTGGCCACGCTCAACGTCGTCACGCTTGGTACCACGCAGCAGAACGCCGCAGTTCTCGCCAGCACGACCTTCGTCGAGCAGCTTACGGAACATTTCAACACCGGTGCAGGTGGTGACGGTAGTGTCACGCAGACCAACGATTTCCAGTGGATCTTGAACCTTGACGATACCGCGCTCGATACGACCAGTTACAACAGTACCGCGACCGGAGATCGAGAATACGTCTTCGATTGGCATCAGGAACGGCTTGTCGATAACACGAACTGGATCTGGGATGTAGCTGTCCAGAGTCTCAACCAGTTTACGAACGGCAGTGGTGCCCATTTCGTTGTCGTCTTGGCCGTTCAGTGCCATCAGAGCCGAACCGATGATGATCGGAGTGTCGTCACCTGGGAAGTCGTAAGTGCTCAGCAGATCGCGCACTTCCATCTCAACCAGTTCCAGCAGCTCAGCGTCGTCAACCATGTCAGCCTTGTTCAGGAAGACAACGATGTACGGAACGCCAACCTGACGGGACAGCAGGATGTGCTCACGGGTTTGTGGCATCGGACCATCAGCGGCCGAGCAAACCAGGATAGCGCCGTCCATCTGAGCAGCACCGGTGATCATGTTCTTCACATAGTCAGCGTGACCTGGGCAGTCAACGTGAGCGTAGTGACGGATCAGCGAGTTGTATTCAACGTGCGCGGTGTTGATGGTGATACCACGAGCCTTTTCTTCCGGAGCGCTGTCGATTTTGTCGAAAGCAACTACGGCCGAACCGAAAACTTCGGAGCAGACGCGAGTCAGAGCAGCGGTCAGCGTGGTTTTACCGTGGTCGACGTGACCGATGGTGCCAACGTTGACGTGCGGGAGGGTACGGTCAAATTTTTCTTTAGCCACGACAATTAACTCCTAGCCTAAAGGGGCTGAATCAGCCTTGTTTTTTGGTAACAGTTTCGACGATGTGCGACGGAGCTGTATTGTATTTTTTGAATTCCATAGAGTAGCTTGCGCGACCTTGGGACATGGAACGAACGTCGGTTGCGTAACCGAACATTTCACCCAACGGAACCTCGGCGCGAATCACTTTGCCGGAAACCGTATCTTCCATACCCAGGATCATGCCGCGACGACGGTTAAGGTCGCCCATCACGTCACCCATATAGTCTTCAGGTGTAACAACCTCTACCGCCATGATCGGCTCAAGCAACTCACCACCGCCCTTCTGGGCCAGTTGCTTGGTTGCCATGGAAGCAGCCACCTTAAACGCCATCTCGTTGGAGTCGACGTCGTGGTAGGAACCATCAAACACGGTAGCCTTCAGGCCGATCAGCGGATAGCCGGCCACAACGCCGTTCTTCATCTGCTCTTCGATACCCTTCTGGATAGCCGGGATGTATTCCTTAGGAACCACACCACCCACTACTTCGTTCAGGAATTGCAGACCTTCCTGACCTTCGTCAGCAGGAGCAAAACGAATCCAGCAATGACCGAACTGGCCACGACCGCCGGACTGACGAACGAACTTGCCTTCAATCTCGCAACTCTTCGTGATGCGCTCACGGTACGAAACTTGAGGCTTACCGATGTTGGCTTCGACGTTGAACTCACGGCGCATCCGGTCAACCAGGATGTCCAGGTGCAACTCGCCCATGCCGGAGATGATCGTTTGACCAGTCTCTTCATCAGTCTTGACGCGGAAAGACGGGTCTTCTTGAGCAAGTTTGCCCAGAGCGATACCCATTTTTTCCTGGTCGTCCTTGGTCTTAGGCTCTACGGCAACCGAAATAACCGGCTCCGGGAAGTCCATGCGAACCAGGATGATTGGCTTGTCAGCGTTGCACAAAGTTTCACCAGTGGTGACGTCCTTCATGCCGATCAAGGCCGCGATGTCGCCAGCGCGTACTTCCTTGATTTCTTCACGGGCGTTTGCGTGCATTTGCACCATACGACCCACGCGCTCTTTCTTGCCTTTAACCGAGTTGATCACGCCGTCGCCGGAGGCCAACACGCCCGAGTAAACTCGAACAAAGGTCAAGGTACCCACGAATGGGTCGGTAGCGATCTTGAACGCCAGAGCCGAGAACGGCTCGCTGTCGTCTGCGTGACGCTCCATTTCCTTGGTCTCGTCATCCGGGTCAGTACCCTTGATGGCAGGAATGTCGGTAGGAGCCGGCAGGTAGTCGATAACGGCGTCGAGAACCAGGGGAACACCCTTGTTCTTGAAGGAAGAACCGCAAACAGCCAGAACGATCTCACCAGCGATAGTACGCTGACGCAGAGCGGCCTTGATTTCCGCGTTGGTGAGTTCTTCACCTTCGAGGTACTTGTTCATCAGTTCTTCGCTGGCTTCGGCCGCAGCCTCAACCATATTGCCGCGCCACTCGTTAGCCAATTCCTGCAGTTCAGCAGGGATAGGCTCGCGACGTGGAACCATGCCTTTGTCAGCGTCATTCCAGTAAACAGCTTCCATGGCGATCAGATCGATCTGACCCTGGAAGTTGTCTTCGGAGCCGATAGCCAACTGGATTGGCACCGGAGTGTGACCCAGACGCTGCTTGATCTGACCGATCACGCGCAGGAAGTTCGCACCAGCACGGTCCATCTTGTTTACGTAAACAAGACGAGGAACGCCGTACTTGTTGGCTTGGCGCCATACGGTTTCCGACTGAGGCTCAACACCCGAGGTACCGCAGAACACAACGACCGCACCGTCGAGAACACGCAGGGAACGCTCAACTTCAATAGTGAAGTCAACGTGGCCCGGGGTGTCGATGACGTTGAAGCGGTATTGATCTTTGTGCTGCTTCTCGGAACCCTGCCAGAAGGCGGTAATGGCAGCAGAAGTAATGGTAATACCACGCTCCTGCTCCTGCACCATCCAGTCTGTGGTCGCGGCGCCGTCATGCACCTCGCCCATTTTGTGACTTTTGCCGGTGTAAAAAAGGACGCGCTCGGTGGTGGTGGTTTTACCAGCATCCACGTGAGCAACGATACCGATGTTACGGTAGCGGTTAATCGGTGTTGTACGAGCCATAAAGCCCTCGCAAAATTAGTGACGCTAAAATTAGAAGCGGTAGTGCGAGAAAGCCTTGTTGGCTTCAGCCATACGGTGCACGTCTTCACGCTTCTTAACTGCAGCACCTTTACCTTCAGCGGCGTCCAACAGTTCGCCAGCCAAACGCAGAGCCATAGACTTCTCGCCGCGCTTGCGGGCGAAGTCTACCAACCAGCGCATTGCCAGGGCGTTACGACGGGACGGGCGAACTTCGACCGGAACCTGGTAAGTAGCACCGCCTACACGGCGCGACTTCACTTCGACCAGCGGAGCGATGGCGTCGAGAGCTTTCTCGAAGATTTCCAGGGGATCGCTGTTCTTGCGTTCTTTAACCTTTTCCAGCGCGCCATAAACGATACGCTCGGCAACGGCTTTCTTGCCGCTTTCCATAACGTGGTTCATGAACTTGGCCAGGATTTGGCTTCCGTATTTTGGATCGTCAAGCACTTCGCGCTTGGCTGCTACGCGTCTTCTTGGCATGGATAAGCCCTCAAACGGTCTTCAGGTTCGCTCGGAATCGGTGCCCTTACGGGACGCCTCCGACCTTACTCTTATCGACTCAGAAAAATAGAAAATCAGTTTTTACAAAAAGCCACTACTACTTAGGCTTTTTGGTACCGTACTTCGAACGACCTTGGTTACGACCTTTAACGCCGGAAGTATCCAAAGAGCCGCGAACGGTGTGGTAACGAACACCTGGCAAGTCTTTTACACGACCGCCACGGATCAGTACGACGCTGTGCTCTTGCAGGTTGTGGCCTTCACCGCCGATGTACGAGGAAACCTCGAAACCGTTGGTCAGACGCACACGGCATACTTTACGCAGTGCCGAGTTAGGTTTTTTCGGCGTGGTGGTATACACACGGGTGCATACGCCACGACGTTGCGGGCAGTTCTGCAGCGCAGGCACGTCGGATTTCTCGACGATACGCTTACGCGGCTGACGTACCAGCTGGTTGATAGTTGCCATCTACTAGCTCCACTGTTGTCTTGCGACGCTATTGTCTTGCAAGAAAAGCAAAATGGCAGGAACGAATTCCCGCCAAATTTAGGGGTACAAGAGTCTAAAGAGGATCTTGTCCCCAGTCAAGGCAAGGCCCCGACCTCCCCGCTCATCCAACCTCGACAATTTGTCTTGATTCGATGAACGGGACTGCCGGGGCCCCACGCTTATTTACCGCAGAACTCAGTTACCGCTCGAGTTCAGTGCTTCGGTCA
This sequence comes from Pseudomonas sp. ASL7, assembly GCF_056680375.1. Lineage (NCBI taxonomy): Bacteria > Pseudomonadati > Pseudomonadota > Gammaproteobacteria > Pseudomonadales > Pseudomonadaceae > Pseudomonas > Pseudomonas sp. ASL7. The sequence continues at coordinate 4,150,180 of NZ_CM155279.1, forward strand.
GTGCAGCTTCCACTTCACTGGCGCTTACGCGCAACGGTTTGTCAGCTTCACGGCGACGCTTGCGCTCGCTGTGATATGCCAGACCGGTACCGGCCGGGATCAAACGACCCACGACTACGTTTTCTTTCAGGCCGCGCAGGTAATCGCGTTTGCCGGTTACCGCCGCTTCGGTCAGTACACGTGTGGTTTCCTGGAAGGAAGCCGCCGAGATGAACGATTCGGTGGACAACGAGGCCTTGGTGATACCCAACAGCACGCGAGTGAACTTGGAAACGAATTTCTCGTCGCCAGCCAGACGCTCGTTCTCTACCAGAACGTGAGTCAACTCCATCTGGTCGCCCTTGATGAAAGTCGAATCGCCAGACTCAGCGATTTCAACCTTACGCAGCATCTGACGCAGGATGGTCTCGATGTGCTTGTCGTTGATCTTCACGCCTTGCAGACGGTAAACGTCCTGGATCTCGTTCACGATGTACTTGGCCAGCGCACTTACACCCAGCAGACGCAGGATGTCGTGTGGATCGCTCGGGCCGTCGGAGATAACTTCGCCGCGGTTTACCTGTTCGCCTTCGAAGACGTTCAGGTGACGCCACTTCGGAATCAGCTCTTCGTACGGATCGCTACCGTCGTTCGGGGTGATAACCAGACGGCGCTTGCCTTTGGTCTCTTTACCGAACGCGATGGTGCCGCTGACTTCAGCCAGAATCGAGGCTTCTTTCGGACGACGGGCTTCGAACAGGTCAGCAACACGCGGCAGACCACCGGTGATGTCACGGGTCTTCGAAGTCTCTTGCGGAATACGAGCGATAACATCACCGATCGCGATTTTCGCACCGTCCGCAACACCGACAAGGGCGTTGGCAGGCAGGAAGTACTGAGCAATTACGTCGGTACCCGGCAGCAAGAGATCCTTGCCGTTGTCATCAACCATCTTCACAGCAGGACGGATATCTTTACCGGCAGCTGGACGGTCTTTGGCGTCGAGTACTTCAATGTTGGTCATACCGGTCAATTCGTCAGTCTGACGCTTGATCGTGATGCCTTCTTCCATGCCCACGTAGGTCACGGTACCTTTCATTTCGGTAACGATTGGGTGAGTGTGCGGATCCCACTTGGCCACGATTGCGCCAGCGTCGACCTTGTCACCTTCTTTAACCGAAATCACGGCGCCGTACGGCAGCTTGTAACGCTCGCGCTCACGACCGAAGTCGTCAGCAATTGCCAGCTCACCGGAACGGGACACAGCAACCAGGCAACCATCTACTCGCTCAACGTGCTTCAGGTTATGCAGACGGACGGTACCGCCATTTTTCACCTGAACGCTGTCGGCTGCGGAGGTCCGGCTTGCCGCACCACCAATGTGGAACGTACGCATGGTCAGCTGGGTACCCGGCTCACCGATGGACTGGGCAGCGATAACGCCGACCGCTTCACCGATATTCACCTGGTGACCACGAGCCAAGTCACGGCCGTAGCACTTGGCGCAAATGCCATAGCGGGTTTCGCAGCTGATCGGCGAACGCACGATCACTTCGTCGATGCTGTTCAGCTCGATGAATTCAACCCACTTCTCGTCTACCAGCGTGCCGGCAGGAACGATGATTTCTTCGGTACCTGGCTTGAACACGTCACGGGCAATAACACGACCCAATACGCGCTCACCCAACGGCTCAACAACGTCACCGCCTTCAATGTGCGGAGTCATTACCAGGCCATGCTCGGTGCCGCAATCGATCTCGGTCACAACCAGATCCTGCGCCACGTCTACCAGACGACGAGTCAGGTAACCGGAGTTCGCTGTTTTCAACGCGGTATCCGCCAAACCTTTACGAGCACCGTGAGTCGAGATGAAGTACTGAAGTACGCTCAAACCTTCACGGAAGTTCGCGGTAATCGGCGTCTCGATGATGGAACCGTCCGGCTTGGCCATCAGGCCACGCATACCGGCGAGCTGACGGATCTGCGCAGCAGAACCCCGTGCGCCCGAGTCGGCCATCATGTACATCGAGTTGAAGGATTCCTGGTCGACTTCGACGCCATGGCGGTCGATGACTTTCTCTTTCGAGAGGTTGGCCATCATCGCCTTGGAAACTTCGTCGTTCGCCTTGGACCAAAGGTCGATCACTTTGTTGTACTTCTCGCCCTGGGTTACCAGGCCGGAGGCGTACTGACTCTCGATCTCTTTCACTTCATCAGTAGCAGCATTGATGATGCGGGCTTTTTCATCCGGGATAACGAAGTCGTTAACACCGATGGAAACGCCGGAAATGGTCGAATAGGCAAAACCGGTGTACATCAACTGGTCAGCGAAGATCACGGTCTCTTTCAAACCAACCACGCGGTAGCACTGGTTGATCAGCTTGGAGATCGCCTTTTTCTTCATCGGCTGGTTGACGACGTCGTACGACAGGCCTGGTGGAACAACCTGGAACAACAGCGCACGGCCGACAGTGGTGTCGACGATACGGGTGTTCTTGACGCTGCCGCCATCACGATCGTTAACGGTTTCGTTGATCCGCACCTTAACCTTGGCGTGCAGTGCGGCTTCGCCGGCACGGAACACACGGTCAACTTCTTGCAGATCTGCGAACACACGACCTTCGCCCTTGGCGTTGATCGCTTCACGAGTCATGTAGTACAGACCCAATACAACGTCCTGCGACGGAACGATGATTGGCTCACCGTTGGCTGGCGACAGAATGTTGTTGGTCGACATCATCAACGCACGCGCTTCCAACTGGGCTTCCAGTGTCAGCGGTACGTGCACGGCCATTTGGTCGCCGTCGAAGTCGGCGTTGTACGCAGCACAGACCAGAGGGTGCAGCTGGATAGCTTTACCTTCGATCAGTACCGGCTCAAACGCCTGGATACCCAGACGGTGAAGGGTCGGTGCACGGTTGAGGAGAACCGGGTGTTCGCGGATTACTTCAGCGAGAACGTCCCAAACCTCTGGCAGCTCGCGCTCAACCATCTTTTTGGCAGCTTTAATGGTGGTAGCGAGACCACGCATTTCCAGCTTGCCGAAAATGAACGGCTTGAACAGCTCGAGAGCCATTTTCTTCGGCAGACCGCACTGGTGCAGACGCAGGGTCGGACCTACGGTAATTACCGAACGACCGGAGTAGTCAACACGCTTACCGAGCAAGTTCTGACGGAAACGACCTTGTTTACCCTTGATCATGTCAGCCAGGGATTTCAGAGGACGCTTGTTCGAACCAGTGATAGCGCGGCCACGACGACCGTTGTCGAGCAGTGCGTCGACGGCTTCCTGCAACATACGCTTTTCGTTGCGCACGATGATGTCCGGAGCGGACAGATCGAGCAGACGCTTCAAGCGGTTGTTACGGTTGATCACTCGACGATACAGATCGTTGAGGTCGGAAGTCGCGAAGCGACCGCCATCCAGCGGGACCAGTGGACGCAGATCTGGCGGCAGAACCGGCAGAACGGTCAGCACCATCCATTCTGGAAGGTTGCCGGAACCCTGGAAGGCTTCCATCAACTTCAGACGCTTGGACAGCTTCTTGATTTTGGTTTCGGAGTTGGTTTGCGGAATCTCTTCACGCAGACGGCCAATCTCGTGTTCCAAGTCGATAGCGTGCAGCAGCTCACGGACAGCTTCGGCACCCATACGGGCATCGAAATCGTCGCCGAACTCTTCCAGCGCTTCGAAGTACTGCTCGTCGTTCAGCAGCTGACCTTTTTCAAGGGTGGTCATGCCTGGATCGATAACGACATAGCTCTCGAAGTAGAGAACGCGCTCGATATCACGCAGGGTCATGTCCATCAGCAAGCCGATACGCGACGGCAGTGATTTCAGGAACCAGATGTGGGCAACCGGCGAAGCCAGTTCGATGTGCGCCATGCGCTCACGACGAACTTTAGCCAGTGCGACTTCAACGCCGCACTTCTCGCAGATCACACCACGGTGCTTCAAGCGCTTGTACTTACCGCACAGGCACTCGTAATCCTTTACCGGGCCAAAGATCTTGGCGCAGAACAGGCCGTCACGCTCAGGTTTGAACGTACGGTAGTTGATGGTTTCCGGCTTTTTAACTTCACCGAACGACCACGAACGGATCATCTCAGGCGATGCCAATCCAATACGGATGGCGTCGAACTCTTCGACTTGACCCTGGTTTTTCAGCAAATTCAGTAGGTCTTTCAAGGCCTTTCCTCCTGGCGGAGCAGAGAGCGGGCAATCCTGCCCCGCTCTCGATTCGCGTCACGTGTTATTCGGTTTCCAGATCGATATCGATGCCGAGGGAACGAATTTCCTTGATCAACACGTTGAAGGACTCGGGCATGCCCGGCTCCATACGGTGATCGCCGTCCACGATGTTTTTGTACATCTTGGTCCGGCCGTTCACATCGTCCGACTTCACTGTGAGCATTTCTTGCAGAGTGTAAGCAGCACCGTATGCTTCCAGTGCCCAGACCTCCATCTCCCCGAAACGCTGACCACCGAACTGCGCCTTACCACCCAGCGGCTGCTGGGTAACCAGGCTGTACGAACCGGTAGAACGAGCGTGCATCTTGTCGTCTACCAAGTGGTTCAGCTTCAGCATGTACATGTAGCCAACAGTAACCGGGCGCTCGAACTTGTTGCCGGTACGGCCGTCGGTCAGCTGCATCTGGCCGCTTTCTGGCAGGTCTGCCAGTTTCAGCATGGCCTTGATTTCGCTTTCCTTGGCACCGTCGAACACTGGAGTGGCCATTGGAACGCCGCCACGCAGGTTCTTCGCCAGATCCAGGATTTCCTGGTCGGAGAAGCTATCCAGATCTTCGTTACGACCGCCGATCTGGTTGTAGATCTCGTCGAGGAATTTACGAAGTTCAGCGACTTTGCGCTGCTCTTCGATCATCCGGTTGATCTTCTCGCCCAGACCTTTAGCCGCGAGGCCGAGGTGAGTTTCAAGGATCTGACCAACGTTCATACGCGAAGGTACGCCCAACGGGTTGAGGACGACGTCGACCGGGGTGCCATTGGCATCGTGCGGCATGTCTTCAACCGGCATGATCACAGAGACCACACCTTTGTTACCGTGACGACCGGCCATCTTGTCGCCCGGCTGGATGCGGCGACGGATTGCCAGGTAAACCTTGACGATTTTCAGCACGCCTGGAGCCAGGTCATCGCCCTGCTGCAGTTTGCGCTTCTTGTCTTCGAACTTGTCGTCCAGCAGACGGCGGCGATCAACGATGTAGGCCTGAGCCTTCTCGAGTTGCTCGTTCAAAGCATCTTCAGCCATGCGCAGCTTGAACCACTGACCATGCTCAAGACCGTCGAGAACTTCGTCGGTGATGTCCTGACCTTTCTTCAGACCGGCGCCGCCTTCGGCTTTGTGGCCAACCAGAGCGGAACGCAGACGTTCGAAAGTGGCGCCTTCAACGATACGGAACTCTTCGTTCAGATCCTTGCGGATCTCGTCGAGTTGAGTCTTCTCGATCGACAGTGCACGAGCATCACGCTCAACGCCGTCGCGGGTGAAGACCTGTACGTCGATGACCGTACCCTTGGTGCCGGTAGGCACGCGCAGGGAGGTGTCTTTAACGTCGCTGGCTTTCTCACCGAAGATGGCACGCAGCAGTTTTTCTTCCGGCGTCAGTTGGGTCTCGCCTTTCGGAGTGACCTTACCTACCAGAATGTCGCCTGCGCCAACTTCAGCACCTACGTAAACGATACCGGCTTCGTCCAGCTTGTTCAGTGCAGCTTCACCCACGTTCGGGATGTCTGCAGTGATTTCCTCTGGCCCAAGCTTGGTGTCACGCGCCACACAGGTCAGTTCCTGAATGTGGATCGTGGTGAAGCGGTCTTCCTGAACCACACGCTCGGACAGGCAGATGGAGTCTTCGAAGTTGAAGCCGTTCCATGCCATGAACGCGATGCGCATGTTCTGACCCAGAGCCAGCTCACCCATATCGGTGGACGGACCGTCGGCCATGATGTCACTACGCTGAACCCGATCACCTTTACGTACCAGCGGACGCTGGTTGATGCAGGTGTTCTGGTTGGAGCGGGTGTACTTGGTCAGGTTGTAGATGTCGACACCAGCTTCGCCGGTTTCAACTTCGTCATCAGCAACACGAACCACGATACGGCTGGCGTCGACGGAATCGATAACACCACCACGACGAGCCACGACGCAAACGCCGGAGTCACGGGCTACGTTACGCTCCATGCCGGTACCGACCAGCGGCTTGTCAGCGCGCAGGGTTGGTACAGCTTGACGCTGCATGTTCGAACCCATCAACGCACGGTTGGCGTCGTCGTGCTCGAGGAACGGGATCAGCGACGCTGCAACCGAAACAACCTGCTTCGGCGATACGTCCATCAAGGTGACGTCTTCCGGCGCCTTGACGGTGAACTCGTTCAAGTGACGAACAGCTACCAGCTCGTCGATCAGGACTTTCTTGTCGTTCATCGTGGCCGAAGCCTGAGCGATCACGTGATCAGCTTCTTCGATGGCGGACAGGAATACGATCTCGTCGGTGACCAGAGCGTCTTTCACCACACGGTACGGGCTCTCGAGGAAGCCGTACTGGTTGGTGCGCGCATAAGCGGCCAGGGAGTTGATCAGACCGATGTTCGGACCTTCCGGCGTTTCAATCGGACATACACGACCGTAGTGAGTCGGGTGTACGTCACGAACTTCAAAGCCGGCGCGCTCACGAGTCAAACCGCCAGGGCCGAGTGCAGACACACGACGCTTGTGGGTGATCTCGGACAGCGGGTTGTTCTGGTCCATGAACTGGGAAAGCTGGCTGGAGCCGAAGAACTCTTTCACCGCCGCAGCCACTGGCTTGGCGTTGATCAGGTCTTGCGGCATCAGGCCTTCGCTTTCAGCCATCGACAGACGCTCTTTGACCGCACGCTCAACACGTACCAGGCCAACGCGGAACTGGTTCTCGGCCATTTCGCCTACGCAGCGAACACGACGGTTACCCAGGTGGTCGATGTCATCGACGATGCCTTTACCGTTACGGATGTCGACCAGGGTCTTCAGTACCGCGACGATGTCTTCTTTGCACAACACGCCCGAACCTTCGATCTCGGTGCGACCGATACGACGGTTGAACTTCATCCGGCCGACCGCAGACAGGTCATAGCGCTCAGGGCTGAAGAACAGGTTGTTGAACAGGGTTTCGGCAGCGTCTTTGGTTGGCGGCTCGCCTGGACGCATCATGCGATAGATCTCGACCAGCGCTTCCAATTGGTTGCTGGTGGAGTCGATCTTCAGCGTGTCAGAGACGAACGGACCGCAGTCGATATCGTTGGTGTACAGAGTTTCGATGCGAACAACCTGGGCCTTGGCGATTTTTGCCAGGATCTCGGTGTTCAGCTCGGTGTTGCACTCTGCCAGGATTTCGCCGGTTGCCGGATGCACGATGACCTTGGCGGTAGTGCGACCCAGGACATAGTCCAGAGGCACTTGCAGCTCTTTGATCCCTGCTTTTTCCAGCTGGTTGATGTGGCGAGCCGTAATACGACGACCTTGCTCGACAATAACCTTGCCTTTGTCATCCAGGATATCCAGGACAGCAATTTCACCACGCAGGCGCTGAGGCACCAGTTCCAGGCTGAGGTTTTCACCCTGCACGTGGAAGACGTTGGTGGTATAGAACGCGTCGAGCACTTCTTCAGTGGTATAGCCCAGCGCGCGCAGCAGTACCGATGCAGGCAGCTTGCGACGACGGTCGATACGCACGAATACGCAGTCTTTCGGGTCGAACTCGAAGTCCAGCCACGAACCGCGGTAAGGAATGATGCGCGCGGAGTAAAGCAGTTTGCCGGAGCTGTGCGTCTTGCCACGGTCGTGGTCGAAGAACACGCCCGGGGAACGGTGCAGCTGGGAAACGATTACACGCTCGGTACCGTTGATTACGAAGGTACCGTTCTCAGTCATCAGGGGGATTTCACCCATGTAGACTTCTTGCTCTTTGATGTCCTTGATCGCTTTGTTCGACGATTCTTTGTCGAAAATGATCAGGCGCACTTTTACCCGCAACGGTACGGCGTAAGTTACACCGCGCAATACGCATTCTTTGACATCAAATGCCGGCTCGCCCAGGCGATAACCGACGTACTCCAGCGCAGCATTGCCGGAGTAGCTGATGATCGGGAAAACGGATTTGAAGGCCGCATGCAGGCCCACGTCGCGGAACTGATCTTTAGTCGCTCCCGCTTGCAAGAATTCACGATACGAATCCAGCTGGATGGCCAGGAGGTACGGCACATCCATGACGTCCGGCAACTTGCTAAAGTCCTTGCGGATACGTTTTTTCTCAGTATATGAGTAAGCCATCAGCGTTCCCCAGCTTGGTCACCTGCTTGTTTGGCCCCTCCCGACGGGAGCAGCCAGAAAATCGTGCAAACCCCATGGTTTGCGCCACCGCATCGGGTGGTTACAGCTCGTTATCGACACCGACCCAGTCGGCTGCCAATAACGGAAAAAGGCCGGTGGCAAGAGCCACCAGCCATCAGCCTTTCGCTTAACGCTCGGGCTGGAGACGCAAAGTCGATGCTTACTTCAGCTCGACTTTAGCGCCTGCTTCTTCCAGAGTGGCTTTTGCTTTGTCAGCTGCGTCTTTCGAAACAGCTTCCAGAACGATGCCAGGAGCGCCGTCAACTACTGCCTTGGCTTCTTTCAGGCCCAGACCGGTCAGTTCACGTACTGCCTTGATCACGTTAACTTTCTTCTCGCCAGCTTCGGTCAGCATGACGTTGAATTCAGTTTGTTCTTCAACAACAGCGGCAGCAGCAGCTGGACCAGCCGATGCAGCAGCAGCGGTAACACCGAAGGTTTCTTCCATCGATTTGATCAGCTCAACGATTTCCACTACGGATTTCTGGCCGATTGCTTCGATGATTTGTTCGTTAGTCAGAGACATGACTCAATTCCTGAATTGGGGGACGGCCTACGCGACCATCGAAATAAACAAAAAACGCGAGAAGTTGACGAGCCTTAGGCTGCAGCAGCTTCTTTCTGGTCGCGAATTGCCGCCAGAGTACGAGCCAATTTGCTGGTAGCGCCTTGAATCACGCTCATCAGCTGGGAAATTGCTTCGTCACGGGTCGGCAGAGTTGCCAGTACGTCGATCTGATTAGCTGCGAGGAACTTGCCCTCGAACGCAGCTGCCTTGATCTCGAACTTGTCCTGACCCTTGGCAAACTCTTTGAAGATACGGGCAGCAGCGCCCGGATGTTCGTTCGAGAATGCAATCAGGGTCGGGCCGGTGAACACGTCGTTGAGAACACTGTATTCAGTGTCAGCAACAGCGCGCTTGAGCAGGGTGTTACGTACAACACGTACGTAAACGCCAGCTTCACGAGCCTCTTTACGGAGTCCGGTCATTGCGCCTACTGTTACGCCACGGGCATCAACCACGACAGCGGACAGAGCGACTTTGGCAGCCTCGTTGACTTCAGCGACGATGGCCTTCTTGTCTTCGAGTTTAATTGCCACGGGTTTAACTCCTGCTTGTTACCGTTTCATCTGGCCGGAGCCGGATGTCGTTTTGGTGTCTGATTCGGTAAGGAACCGGGAGCACCATCTGCGTAGGCTTGAGGTTTAAGACTTGCGCCGCCTACGGTCTTGGATAGCCCCCGCCAGGCAGGGACCCCAATCTTTCAATTGGCGCAATCGCTTGCGCCAACCTTTGTCTTACGCGTCGAGCGAGCTTTGGTCGATGACCAGACCTGGGCCCATAGTGGTGCTCAGGGTAACGCGCTTAACGTAGATGCCTTTCGAGGAAGCTGGCTTGATACGCTTCAGATCAGCGATCAGGGCTTCAACGTTTTCCTTCAGCTTGACGGCGTCGAAGCCGATCTTGCCAACGGAAGTGTGGATGATGCCGTTTTTGTCGGTGCGATAACGAACCTGACCAGCCTTGGCGTTTTTAACCGCGGTAGCTACGTCTGGAGTTACGGTGCCGACTTTAGGGTTAGGCATCAGGCCACGTGGACCGAGGATCTGACCCAACTGGCCTACAACGCGCATTGCATCCGGAGATGCGATAACTACGTCATAGTTCAGGTCGCCGCCTTTCATTTCGGCAGCCAGGTCGTCCATACCTACACGGTCAGCGCCGGCAGCCAGAGCGGCCTCAGCAGCTGGACCCTGGGTGAACACAGCAACGCGAACAGTCTTGCCAGTGCCGTGTGGCAGCACGGTAGCGCTACGTACGACCTGGTCGGATTTACGCGGGTCAACACCCAGGTTTACAGCAACGTCGAACGACTCGCTGAACTTGACAGTCGACAGCTCAGCCAGCAGAGCAGCAGCGTCTACAAAGTTGTAGGACTTGCCTGCTTCGATTTTGCCGGCGATAGCCTTTTGACGCTTGGTCAACTTAGCCATTACACACCCTCCACGTTAAGGCCCATGCTACGAGCAGAACCGGCGATAGTACGCACGGCTGCTTCCATATCAGCTGCAGTCAGATCCGCGTTTTTGGTTTTCGCGATTTCTTCCAGCTGAGCACGAGTCACGGTGCCAACCTTAACGGTGTTCGGACGAGCAGAACCGCTAGTCAGACCAGCCGCCTTCTTCAGCAGAACCGAAGCAGGGGTGGATTTGGTTTCGAAAGTGAAGCTACGGTCGCTGTAAACAGTGATGATCACTGGAGTCGGCAGACCTGGTTCAATACCCTGAGTACGGGCGTTGAAGGCCTTGCAGAATTCCATGATGTTTACGCCGTGCTGACCCAAAGCAGGACCAACAGGTGGGCTTGGGTTAGCCTGAGCGGCCTTCACTTGCAGCTTGATGTAAGCGGTAATCTTCTTGGCCATGAGGCACTCCAATTACGGGTTCGAACGCCTCGAAAGGCTCCCCGGTTACTTGCGCGTTTATCCCAGTGACGACAAAACCCCACAGCCTAGGGCTGCGGGGTTGGGATGCTTGATCAGCTAGACCTTTTCGACCTGGCTGAACTCTAGCTCTACCGGCGTAGAGCGACCGAAAATAAGCACTGCCACTTGGATCCGGCTCTTTTCGTAGTTAACTTCTTCGACCGTACCGGTAAAGTCGGCAAACGGTCCGTCGTTGACACGTACCGACTCGCCTGGCTCGAACAACGTCTTCGGCTTCGGCTTGTCACTACCATCAGCAACACGACGCAGAATCGCTTCTGCCTCTTTATCTGTGATTGGCGCAGGCTTATCAGCGGTACCGCCAATAAAACCCATCACCCGAGGAGTATCCTTGACCAAGTGCCAAGTACCCTCATTCATGTCCATCTGAACCAGCACATAACCTGGGAAGAATTTACGCTCGCTTTTGCGTTTCTGGCCATTACGCATTTCAACCACTTCTTCAGTGGGAACCAGAATTTCGCCAAAGCCATCTTCCATGCCAGCCAGCTTTACGCGCTCTACCAACGAGCGCATGACATGCTTCTCGTAACCGGAGTAAGCATGCACAACGTACCAACGCTTAGCCACGGGACACCCTTAGCCGACAATCAAGGAAACAAGCCAGCCGAGCAGGGAATCAAGCCCCCACAACAGCAACGCCATAACCAGAACAACAGCCACAACAATCAACGTGGTCTGCGTGGTTTCTTGGCGAGTTGGCCATACGACTTTACGAATCTCGGTACGAGCTTCCTTCACCAGCACAAAGAAAGACTTGCCCTTGACTGTCTGCAGGCCTACAAAGGCAGCTACAGCAGCAATGACAAGCAAAACTAGTACACGGTACAGGATCGGCGCAGCATGGTAATACTGATTGCCAACAACGCCAACAACCACCAAAGCAACTACTACTAGCCACTTGAGCAGATCGAAGCGAGAGCCTTGAGCTTCAGCTTTAGGAGTCATCTATGAAGATCCTGTGAAAAGAAAGCCAGACACACCAAGTGAATCTGGCAGGTCAGGAGGGAATCGAACCCCCAACCTACGGTTTTGGAGACCGTCGCTCTGCCAATTGAGCTACTGACCTAAAACAAAATCAGGCCGACCATTATGCCGGCCCGAAAAAGACATTACAACAATTTACTCGATAACCTTCGCTACGACACCAGCGCCGACGGTACGACCGCCCTCACGGATTGCGAAACGCAGACCATCTTCCATCGCAATGGTTTTGATCAGGGTAACGGTCATCTGAACGTTATCACCCGGCATCACCATCTCAACACCTTCTGGCAGCTCGCAGTTACCAGTCACATCCGTTGTACGGAAGTAGAACTGCGGACGGTAGCCCTTGAAGAATGGCGTATGACGACCACCCTCTTCCTTGCTCAAAACATAAACCTCAGCGGTGAACTTGGTATGCGGCTTGACGGTGCCCGGCTTGACCAGAACCTGGCCACGCTCGACATCATCACGCTTGGTACCACGCAACAGAACGCCGCAGTTCTCGCCCGCCCGACCTTCGTCGAGCAGCTTGCGGAACATCTCAACACCAGTGCAAGTAGTTTTGACAGTGTCACGAAGACCAACGATCTCAACTTCTTCCTGAATGCGGACAATGCCACGCTCAACACGACCAGTCACAACAGTACCGCGACCAGAGATCGAGAACACGTCCTCGATCGGCATCAGGAACGGCTTATCAATAGCGCGCTCAGGCTGCGGAATGTAGCTATCCAGAGTCTCGACCAACTTCTTGACGGCAGTGGTACCCATCTCGTTGTCATCTTGACCGTTCAACGCCATCAGCGCAGAACCGATGATGATTGGAGTATCATCACCTGGGAAATCATAAGTGCTCAACAGGTCGCGCACTTCCATCTCAACCAGCTCCAGCAACTCAGCGTCGTCAACCATGTCAGCCTTGTTCAGGAAGACAACGATGTACGGCACGCCAACCTGACGGGACAGCAGGATGTGCTCACGGGTTTGCGGCATCGGACCATCAGCGGCCGAGCAAACCAGAATCGCACCATCCATCTGCGCAGCACCGGTAATCATGTTTTTTACATAGTCGGCGTGACCAGGACAGTCAACGTGTGCGTAGTGACGCACGGCCGAATCGTACTCAACATGAGCAGTGTTGATGGTGATACCACGAGCTTTTTCTTCAGGGGCGCTATCGATCTTGTCGAAGTCAACCTTTGCCGAGCCGAAAACTTCGGAGCAGACGCGGGTCAAAGCAGCAGTCAGAGTGGTCTTACCGTGGTCAACATGACCGATAGTACCTACGTTGACGTGCGGCTTGTTACGTTCGAACTTTTCCTTAGCCATCAAAACTACCCCTAGGAGAAGAGTTAAGCAGGTCAAACTAGCCATTAAAACAAAGGCAGATATTTTCATATCTGCCTTGTTATATGGAGCTCTTGAGCGGATTTGAACCGCTGACCTCACCCTTACCAAGGGTGTGCTCTACCAACTGAGCTACAAGAGCGTAACGCTATGCAGGATCTGCAAACATGGAGCGGGTAGCGGGAATCGAACCCGCATCATCAGCTTGGAAGGCTGAGGTTCTACCACTAAACTATACCCGCGAGCTTGCAGCTCTCGCTAAAAATGGTGGAGGGGGAAGGATTCGAACCTTCGAAGTCGTAGACGTCAGATTTACAGTCTGATCCCTTTGGCCGCTCGGGAACCCCTCCTAAGCGAGCCGGCATTCTACATCATGCCAGCCTTCTGTCAAGCATTTTCTCATTAAAAACCTGAGCTTAGCTGCGTTGACGCTGTTTCGCACTGCTGGCCGGTAAAGGTCTTCACTGCGAAGCGGGCGCCATTCTATGCAAACTATTCGGCGGGTGCAACCCCCTCGCATGGCATTATTTTATGTTTTAACTCATTGAATTCTTTAGAAAGGTTTTTTAGCTGCGAATCGTCCAGCCAGCGCCGGCTTTCGGGAGCCACACGCACCCAGTAACCAGTAGAATCCGAAGGATCCTTTGGCAAAGACTGGAACTTGATATCCATACCAGTCAACCGTCGCTCAACTGCCTGAGAGGCCTCCTGACGAGCAAAACCACCCAAGTAGAGGCAACCATCGTCGGCCTGGTTAGCTTTTCCCTTGTCGTGAGCCGCATCAGCCGTCTCGCTCAGCAAGCGGATATCCTGTTGCGACCCCTTGTACAAACTCAATGGCGTGACGTCCTTTACGCGAAGAGGAGCCTCTTGTTGGTGCCAGATGTAATAGAACGTATTGAGAACAAGCAGCAGCAAAAACAACCAACGCATAAAAACCTCAGGGCAACGGACACGCCATAGCCAAACCTACAAACACAAGATCTGGCACCAACTTGGCCTCGGGCACGATCTCGGAGACCAAGTCCGCATCTCCACCAGTGAGAAATACATCAAAATCTGCCCCCCAGTAATTACGAGCCAACTCCAACTGGGTCAAGACAAACCCCCTCAGCATCAGCAGGCACCCCCGCTCGACCGCCTCGACGGTTGTACGACCCGGGACGAGACTTTCCAGAGCGCGCTCCGCCGCAAGATCTCCATAGCGGATTTTACGGGTATGAGTACGCAATTGATTTCGCATCAATGGCATTCCCGGACAGATGAACCCTCCGAGATGCTCTCCATCCCTGGAGATGAAGTCAGCAGTGACAGCAGTACCAAAATCGAGCACCAGGCATGCGCCCGAAGCCAGATGAAAACCTCCGAGCATTGCGAGCCAGCGATCAAGCCCCAGGCGCTCGAACTCTTCGTAGCCATTACGAACCCCGGACATTTCACGAGCGGGAGCGGCACACATCACGGATACACCGAAAGTCTCTTCAAGCAGCGAAATCAATGCTGCTGTCTCTTCAGCCGTTCTTACACTGACCAACCGGCAAAACTTTAGCATCAGCCCCTTGAGGACTTTCAAACTCCCCAGCAACGCGAGATCCGAATCAACAACGCCTTCGCCTACTACCCGCAGCGCACCTGCCTCGAGCACGCGCCACTTAATGAAGCTGTTTCCGCAGTCGAGCTCAAGAATCATCACGCAACCTCAGACTGAGCTCACCACCACTAAAGACTTTTTCCACACCACCCACCTTCAAGCGCAGGGCGCCTTGGCTATCGATACCAAGCACTTCGCCATCTATTTGGTTGACACCGGCGATCAACGAAACAGCTCGTCCTTGCCATAGATGATTTTGCTCCCACTCTGCCTGGATAGCTGAAAATCCATCGACTTGATGACGACTCAAATAAGCCTGGAGCGTCGCACCCAACTTCGCGACAAGGTGATTGCGGTCAAACACCCTGCCCGACTCAAGTCGCATAGACGTCCACTGCTGATCAACTTCATCGGTCATCTGCATGTTCACATTAATTCCAACGCCCAGCACGACATGGCACACATCGGCAGGATCCCCCACCAGCTCAAGCAATATTCCGGCGATCTTTTTCCGCCCGACCAAAACATCATTCGGCCACTTCAATCCGGCGCCCGTAACACCAAGCTCTCGCAACGCCTGCATGACGGCGAGCCCAACAACAAGGCTCAAACCTTCCAGCTGGCGCATTCCACCCTCAATACGCAGTACCAGGCTGTAATAGATGTTTTCTGCGAACGGACTAACCCATTTCCGCCCACGCCGGCCACGACCGGCAGTCTGGCGCTCGGCGAGCACTAGAAATGGCGCAGCCTGTCCTCGCTCTATGACCCGCAACGCCTCAGCATTCGTAGAGTCAAGCGAATCGGAAACAAATACAGGCCAATCACACGTGGGCGCCTGCTCTTTTATCTCGACAGGATCAAGCAGAGTCAACGGCGCAGCCAATTGATAGCCGCGCCCCCGCACCTTATGAATGGACAAGCCCAGTTCAGCCTCCAAATGCTGAAGCTGCTTCCATACGGCGCTACGACTGACACCCAAGGCAACGCCCAGGGCCGGGCCCGAATGGAATCGGCCATCTTTAAGAAGCTTTAACAACGTCAGCATTCAAGTCTCGCCTCACAATGAGGTCCGCATGATAGCCATGCCCCGAGCTGTTGCATAGAAACCCCACAGATCAGATTTTCCTGCGGGCAAAACAAAACCCCTACCTGCATACGCAGATAGGGGTTTCGGAATTTAATCTTGACGATGACCTACTCTCACATGGGGAAACCCCACACTACCATCGGCGATGCATCGTTTCACTGCTGAGTTCGGGATGGGATCAGGTGGTTCCAATGCTCTATGGTCGTCAAGAAATTCGGTAGCCAGGTCGTTCACCTTTCGGTTTACGCTCCAGCGAATGGGTAGGTGATAGAGCTTGGTGCTTTGTGAGTTTGTCGAACTTTCGGTTCGTTTCGTCTTCACACACCGCAATCTGGTGCTCTTTCGCTTTTCAGCTCGAAGCCTGCAAATTGCTTGGGTGTTATATGGTCAAGCCTCACGGGCAATTAGTATTGGTTAGCTCAACGCCTCACAGCGCTTACACACCCAACCTATCAACGTCGTAGTCTTCGACGGCCCTTCAGGGGACTCAAGGTCCCAGTGAGATCTCATCTTGAGGCTAGTTTCCCGCTTAGATGCTTTCAGCGGTTATCTATTCCGAACATAGCTACCCGGCAATGCCACTGGCGTGACAACCGGAACACCAGAGGTTCGTCCACTCCGGTCCTCTCGTACTAGGAGCAGCCCCTCTCAAATCTCAAACGTCCACGGCAGATAGGGACCGAACTGTCTCACGACGTTCTAAACCCAGCTCGCGTACCACTTTAAATGGCGAACAGCCATACCCTTGGGACCGGCTTCAGCCCCAGGATGTGATGAGCCGACATCGAGGTGCCAAA
Organism: Pseudomonas sp. ASL7; assembly: GCF_056680375.1. Classification (NCBI taxonomy): domain Bacteria; kingdom Pseudomonadati; phylum Pseudomonadota; class Gammaproteobacteria; order Pseudomonadales; family Pseudomonadaceae; genus Pseudomonas; species Pseudomonas sp. ASL7. Next base: position 4,166,865 of record NZ_CM155279.1, read on the forward strand.
CACCGCCGTCGATATGAACTCTTGGGCGGTATCAGCCTGTTATCCCCGGAGTACCTTTTATCCGTTGAGCGATGGCCCTTCCATACAGAACCACCGGATCACTAAGACCTACTTTCGTACCTGCTCGACGTGTCTGTCTCGCAGTCAAGCGCGCTTTTGCCTTTATACTCTACGACCGATTTCCGACCGGTCTGAGCGCACCTTCGTACTCCTCCGTTACTCTTTAGGAGGAGACCGCCCCAGTCAAACTACCCACCATACACTGTCCTCGATCCGGATAACGGACCTGAGTTAGAACCTCAAAGTTGCCAGGGTGGTATTTCAAGGTTGGCTCCACGCGAACTGGCGTCCACGCTTCAAAGCCTCCCACCTATCCTACACAAGCAAATTCAAAGTCCAGTGCAAAGCTATAGTAAAGGTTCACGGGGTCTTTCCGTCTAGCCGCGGATACACTGCATCTTCACAGCGATTTCAATTTCACTGAGTCTCGGGTGGAGACAGCGCCGCCATCGTTACGCCATTCGTGCAGGTCGGAACTTACCCGACAAGGAATTTCGCTACCTTAGGACCGTTATAGTTACGGCCGCCGTTTACCGGGGCTTCGATCAAGAGCTTCGCGTTAGCTAACCCCATCAATTAACCTTCCGGCACCGGGCAGGCGTCACACCCTATACGTCCACTTTCGTGTTTGCAGAGTGCTGTGTTTTTAATAAACAGTCGCAGCGGCCTGGTATCTTCGACCGGCATGGGCTTACGCAGTAAATGCTTCACCCTCACCGGCGCACCTTCTCCCGAAGTTACGGTGCCATTTTGCCTAGTTCCTTCACCCGAGTTCTCTCAAGCGCCTTGGTATTCTCTACCCAACCACCTGTGTCGGTTTGGGGTACGGTTCCTGGTTACCTGAAGCTTAGAAGCTTTTCTTGGAAGCATGGCATCAACCACTTCGTGTACCAAAGGTACACTCGTCATCAGCTCTCGGCCTTAGAATCCCGGATTTACCTAAGATTCCAGCCTACCACCTTAAACTTGGACAACCAACGCCAAGCTGGCCTAGCCTTCTCCGTCCCTCCATCGCAATAACCAGAAGTACAGGAATATTAACCTGTTTTCCATCGACTACGCTTTTCAGCCTCGCCTTAGGGACCGACTAACCCTGCGTCGATTAACGTTGCGCAGGAAACCTTGGTCTTTCGGCGTGGGTGTTTTTCACACCCATTGTCGTTACTCATGTCAGCATTCGCACTTCTGATACCTCCAGCAAGCTTCTCAACTCACCTTCACAGGCTTACAGAACGCTCCTCTACCGCATCACCTAAGTGATACCCGTAGCTTCGGTGTATGGTTTGAGCCCCGTTACATCTTCCGCGCAGGCCGACTCGACTAGTGAGCTATTACGCTTTCTTTAAAGGGTGGCTGCTTCTAAGCCAACCTCCTAGCTGTCTAAGCCTTCCCACATCGTTTCCCACTTAACCATAACTTTGGGACCTTAGCTGACGGTCTGGGTTGTTTCCCTTTTCACGACGGACGTTAGCACCCGCCGTGTGTCTCCCATGCTCGGCACTTGTAGGTATTCGGAGTTTGCATCGGTTTGGTAAGTCGGGATGACCCCCTAGCCGAAACAGTGCTCTACCCCCTACAGTGATACATGAGGCGCTACCTAAATAGCTTTCGAGGAGAACCAGCTATCTCCGAGCTTGATTAGCCTTTCACTCCGATCCACAGGTCATCCGCTAACTTTTCAACGGTAGTCGGTTCGGTCCTCCAGTTAGTGTTACCCAACCTTCAACCTGCCCATGGATAGATCGCCCGGTTTCGGGTCTATTCCCAGCGACTAGACGCCCTATTAAGACTCGCTTTCGCTACGCCTCCCCTATTCGGTTAAGCTCGCCACTGAAAATAAGTCGCTGACCCATTATACAAAAGGTACGCAGTCACCCAACAAAGTGGGCTCCCACTGCTTGTACGCATACGGTTTCAGGATCTATTTCACTCCCCTCTCCGGGGTTCTTTTCGCCTTTCCCTCACGGTACTAGTTCACTATCGGTCAGTCAGTAGTATTTAGCCTTGGAGGATGGTCCCCCCATATTCAGACAAAGTTTCTCGTGCTCCGTCCTACTCGATTTCATGACTAAGAGATTTTCGCGTACAGGGCTATCACCCACTATGGCCGCACTTTCCAGAGCGTTCCGCTAATCTCAAAGCCACTTAAGGGCTAGTCCCCGTTCGCTCGCCACTACTAAGGGAATCTCGGTTGATTTCTTTTCCTCAGGGTACTTAGATGTTTCAGTTCCCCTGGTTCGCCTCTTAAGCCTATGTATTCAGCTTAAGATAACCATCTTATGATGGCTGGGTTCCCCCATTCAGACATCTCCGGATCAAAGTCTGTTTGCCGACTCCCCGAAGCTTTTCGCAGGCTACCACGTCTTTCATCGCCTCTGACTGCCAAGGCATCCACCGTATGCGCTTCTTCACTTGACCATATAACCCCAAGCAATCTGGTTATACTGTGAAGACGACATTCGCCGAAAATTCGCAATTACTCACAAATTTTACCTTAGCCTGATCCGCTACCAGTGAAAGTAACGTTCAGTCTATCTTTCTATCACATACCCAAATTTTTAAAGAACGATCTAATCTTAAAGATCAGAAATCAACATTCACCATCGTTACGATGGAATGCTCATTTCTAAGCTTTACCAGTCAGAAGCAGTAGTGGTGGAGCCAAACGGGATCGAACCGTTGACCTCCTGCGTGCAAGGCAGGCGCTCTCCCAGCTGAGCTATGGCCCCGTATTTCTACAGGCGTTTCCCACACAAAATTGGTGGGTCTGGGCAGATTCGAACTGCCGACCTCACCCTTATCAGGGGTGCGCTCTAACCAACTGAGCTACAGACCCAATTTCGGGCTGCTTCTTATCGTCTTCTTCAATGAATCAAGCAATTCGTGTGGGAACTTATGGAGCAGCTGATGTCGTCGATTAAGGAGGTGATCCAGCCGCAGGTTCCCCTACGGCTACCTTGTTACGACTTCACCCCAGTCATGAATCACACCGTGGTAACCGTCCTCCCGAAGGTTAGACTAGCTACTTCTGGTGCAACCCACTCCCATGGTGTGACGGGCGGTGTGTACAAGGCCCGGGAACGTATTCACCGCGACATTCTGATTCGCGATTACTAGCGATTCCGACTTCACGCAGTCGAGTTGCAGACTGCGATCCGGACTACGATCGGTTTTCTGGGATTAGCTCCACCTCGCGGCTTGGCAACCCTCTGTACCGACCATTGTAGCACGTGTGTAGCCCAGGCCGTAAGGGCCATGATGACTTGACGTCATCCCCACCTTCCTCCGGTTTGTCACCGGCAGTCTCCTTAGAGTGCCCACCATAACGTGCTGGTAACTAAGGACAAGGGTTGCGCTCGTTACGGGACTTAACCCAACATCTCACGACACGAGCTGACGACAGCCATGCAGCACCTGTCTCAATGTTCCCGAAGGCACCAATCCATCTCTGGAAAGTTCATTGGATGTCAAGGCCTGGTAAGGTTCTTCGCGTTGCTTCGAATTAAACCACATGCTCCACCGCTTGTGCGGGCCCCCGTCAATTCATTTGAGTTTTAACCTTGCGGCCGTACTCCCCAGGCGGTCAACTTAATGCGTTAGCTGCGCCACTAAGAGCTCAAGGCTCCCAACGGCTAGTTGACATCGTTTACGGCGTGGACTACCAGGGTATCTAATCCTGTTTGCTCCCCACGCTTTCGCACCTCAGTGTCAGTATCAGTCCAGGTGGTCGCCTTCGCCACTGGTGTTCCTTCCTATATCTACGCATTTCACCGCTACACAGGAAATTCCACCACCCTCTACCATACTCTAGCTCGACAGTTTTGAATGCAGTTCCCAGGTTGAGCCCGGGGATTTCACATCCAACTTAACGAACCACCTACGCGCGCTTTACGCCCAGTAATTCCGATTAACGCTTGCACCCTCTGTATTACCGCGGCTGCTGGCACAGAGTTAGCCGGTGCTTATTCTGTCGGTAACGTCAAAACAGATACGTATTAGGTAACTGCCCTTCCTCCCAACTTAAAGTGCTTTACAATCCGAAGACCTTCTTCACACACGCGGCATGGCTGGATCAGGCTTTCGCCCATTGTCCAATATTCCCCACTGCTGCCTCCCGTAGGAGTCTGGACCGTGTCTCAGTTCCAGTGTGACTGATCATCCTCTCAGACCAGTTACGGATCGTCGCCTTGGTGAGCCATTACCTCACCAACTAGCTAATCCGACCTAGGCTCATCTGATAGCGCAAGGCCCGAAGGTCCCCTGCTTTCTCCCGTAGGACGTATGCGGTATTAGCGTCCGTTTCCGAGCGTTATCCCCCACTACCAGGCAGATTCCTAGGCATTACTCACCCGTCCGCCGCTCTCAAGAGAAGCAAGCTTCTCTCTACCGCTCGACTTGCATGTGTTAGGCCTGCCGCCAGCGTTCAATCTGAGCCATGATCAAACTCTTCAGTTCAAACATCTTTGGGTTTTTAAGAAACCCTAAACTTGGCTCAGCAATCGTTGGTTACATCTTTGATTTCTCGCGGAGTAACTTGTGATGCTGATAATCTTGTTGACTATCAGTCTGACTCCACAAGCACCCACACGAATTGCTTGATTCAGTTGTTAAAGAGCGGTTGGTTGAGTCTTTCGTCTCGACCGAGGCGCGCATTCTACAGCAGCCTCTGTTGCTGTCAAGCGGTTATTTTCCGAAGCTTTCAAAGTTTCCTTTGTAACTTCAACCACTTGCGCTTTCGATCTCTCGTTAGCGGGAGGCGAATTCTACAGCGTTACTCGCTGCTGTCAACACCTCTTTTTCAACTCCTTTCGCGCTTCGATGACCTGAAGCAACTTGCTGCCGAAAACTGCGTAACTCATTGTTTACCAAGGAGTTTTCCGTTTCGACTGCGCCGGAAGTGGGGCGAATTATAGACGTCTGGAATCTGCCGTCAACCCCTGATTTCAGCTTTATTCGGATTTGAGCGTAATACGCGCAAATGCCTTCTTCCCGGCCTGACAAACGTGGGTCGCACCCAGTACATATATAAAGGTGCGATCGACGACCTCACCATCTATACGCACACCGCCCGAATTCAGGAGATCACGCGCCACCGCCGAGTTCTTTACCAGGCCTGTCTTATTAAGGACCGCAGCAATTGGCATATCTTCTGTAGCGACCAGCTCGATCTCTGGCAGATCATCCGGCAGCTCGCCCTCTTTCATACGGTTACCCGCCGCACGGTGAGCATTGGCCGCAGCCTCTTCACCATGAAAGCGCGCCACGATCTCTTCAGCCAGCTTGATCTTGATATCGCGCGGGTTCGCACCCACCTCGACGTCAGCGCGGAATGCATCGATCTCATCCATGGAACGGAAGCTGAGCAATTCGAAGTAGCGCCACATCAGAGCATCCGGAATGGAAACCAGCTTGCTGTACATGACACCTGGCGCTTCCTGAATACCGACGTAGTTGCCCAGGGACTTGGACATCTTCTTCACGCCATCCAGGCCTTCGAGCAGCGGCATCGTCAGAATGCACTGCGGCTCCTGACCGTAACCACGCTGCAGTTCACGCCCCATCAACAGGTTGAACTTTTGATCGGTACCACCCAACTCGACATCCGCGCGCAGAGCGACAGAGTCATACCCCTGAACCAGCGGATAGAGGAATTCGTGAATGGCGATTGGCTGATTGGTCGTGTAGCGCTTATAAAAGTCGTCGCGCTCGAGCATGCGAGCAACGGTGTATTGCGATGTCAGGCGAATGAAGTCCGCCGGCCCCATCTGGTCCATCCAGGTGGAGTTGAACGCAACTTCGGTTTTAGCCGGATCAAGAATCTTGAAGACTTGAGTCTTGTAGGTCTCGGCATTCTCGAGCACCTGCTCGCGAGTGAGCGGCGGACGCGTCGCACTCTTGCCGCTTGGATCACCAATCATCCCGGTGAAGTCACCAATCAGGAAGATCACCTGATGCCCCAACTCCTGGAACTGGCGCAGCTTATTAATAAGCACGGTGTGACCCAGGTGCAAATCCGGCGCAGTCGGATCAAAGCCTGCCTTAATACGTAGCGGCTGGCCACGCTTGAGCTTTTCAATCAGCTCGGACTCGACCAACAGTTCTTCCGCACCACGTTTAATCAGCGCTAGCTGCTCTTCAACCGACTTCATAACAGACCCGCAAGGCTCGAATTCAAAGGGGACCAACCATACAAGATCACGCGTCAAATACAAAGTTTGGCCGGCGCAATGACGCCAATCCGCTGGCAGAGTGACCACGGACTTGCTTCAGAGATGATTTGGTTATATTTTATACAGTTATTTCATCTTCATCATGTCATTCATCTTTTCCAATTCATCTTTTTCAAAGTCAAAATTACCTATGACCAATGAATCGTCTAAAGCGCCACCGCTTTACCCGAAGACCCACCTGCTCGCAGCAAGTGGCATTGCCGCCCTTCTGAGCCTGGCGCTTCTGATATTCCCTTCCAGTGATGTTGAAGCTAAAAAGACGACCCTTAGTCTGGAACTGGAAAGCCCTGCTGAACAACTCTCACAAGATCAAGACGCCGCCCAAGCCGTCCAGGCCACAAATGAACCGGCAACCTCCCCTTTCGCGCAGATCGAGAACAGCGCCGAAGACACACAGGAAACCGCTGAGGCCGCACCTGCAGCCGTTGCTGCGCCTGCTCCCGAAGAAAAGAAGGCGGCAAGCCACAGGGAAGTGATCGTCTCCAAAGGCGACACACTCGCAACACTGTTCGAGAAGGTCGGCCTCCCGGCCGCGTCGGTGCATGACGTGCTGGCCAGCGACAAACAGGCCAAGCAGTTCAGCCAGCTCAAACATGGCCAGAAACTTGAATTCGAACTGGGCCCTAACGGCCAGCTCACTAACTTGCACAGCAAAGTCAGCGACGTCGAAAGCATCACCCTGACCAAAAATGCCAAGGGTTATACATTCAATCGTATTACTGCCAAACCTACCGTGCGATCTGCCTATGTTCATGGCGTGATCAACAGTTCGCTGTCGCAATCCGCTGCACGTGCCGGCCTGTCCCACAGCCTGACCATGGACATGGCCAGCGTGTTTGGATACGACGTCGACTTCGCTCAGGATATTCGCCAGGGTGACGAGTTTGATGTGATCTACGAACAGAAAGTCGTCAACGGCAAGGCTGTCGGCAATGGCCCGATCCTTTCCGCGCGCTTCACCAACCGCGGTAAAACCTACACCGCCGTGCGGTACACCAACAAACAAGGCAACAGCAGCTACTACACCGCAGACGGCAACAGCATGCGCAAGGCGTTCATCCGGACCCCGGTGGACTTCGCCCGCATCAGCTCGAAATTTTCCATGAGCCGCAAACACCCGATCCTGAACAAGATCCGCGCCCACAAAGGTGTCGACTATGCAGCGCCTCGCGGCACGCCAATCAAAGCCACTGGCGACGGTAAAGTATTGTTGGCCGGTCGCCGCGGCGGCTACGGCAACACCGTGATCATCCAGCACGGCAACACCTACCGTACGCTGTATGGCCACATGCAGGGTTTCGCCAAAGGCGTACAGACTGGCAGCACCGTCAAGCAAGGCCAGGTGATTGGTTACATTGGCACCACCGGGCTATCCACCGGGCCGCACTTGCACTATGAGTTCCAGGTAAACGGTGTTCACGTCGATCCGCTGGGCCAAAAGCTACCGATGGCCGACCCGATCGCCAAAGCCGAGCGCGCACGTTTCCTGGCGCAAAGCCAACCGCTGATGGCGCGCATGGCTCAAGAGAAAGCCACCATGCTCGCTTCGAGCAAGCGCTAAGCCATGACGCTCTATATAGGTGTGATGTCCGGGACCAGCCTTGATGGCCTGGACGTCGCACTGGTCGAGCTGGCTCCGGCGATCAAGCTGATCGCCACGCATTACATTCCTATGCCTGACGCCCTGCGCACCGAGCTGCTTGGCTTGTGCGCCAGTGGCCAGGACGAGATTGCTCGTTCCGCCATCGCCCAGCAGAACTGGGTGAATCTGGCGGCACAGGGCATTCACGCCCTACTTGCTAAACAAAACCTGAAGCCCGAAGACATTCGCGCGATTGGCAGCCACGGCCAGACAATTCGCCACGAGCCCGCACGCGGCTTCACCGTGCAGATCGGCAACCCTGCCCTGCTGACCGAGTTGACCGGCATTACAGTGGTCAGCGACTTTCGCAGTCGTGACGTCGCTGCTGGCGGGCAAGGCGCACCGTTGGTTCCAGCGTTTCACGAGGCTCTGTTTGAAGAACAGGCAGGCAACCGCGCGGTACTGAACGTCGGTGGTTTCAGTAACCTCAGCTTGATCGAGCCCGGCAAACCTGTATCGGGTTTCGACTGCGGCCCGGGGAATGTACTGCTGGATGCCTGGATTCATCAGCAACGCGGCGACAACTATGATCGCGACGGCCAGTGGGCAGCCAGCGGCAAGGTCCAACCGGTTCTGCTGAATGAACTGTTGAGTGATCCCTTCTTCGTCACCAAAGGCCCCAAGAGCACCGGCCGCGAAGTGTTCAACCTGCCATGGCTGACACAACACCTGTCGAAATTGCACGCCTTCGCCGCCGCAGACGTGCAAGCGACACTGCTTGAGCTGACCGCGCTGACCATCATCGAGTCGCTGCAATACGCCCAATCGGGCACTCAAGAATTGCTTGTCTGCGGCGGCGGCGCGCACAACTCGACGCTGATGAACCGCTTGGCCAGCCTGTTGCCGAACGCGAAAGTCAGCAGCACTGCCGCTTACGGCGTAGACCCCGATTGGGTCGAAGCCATGGCCTTCGCCTGGCTGGCCCATTGCTGCCTCGAAGGCATCGCGGCCAACCGCCCAAGCGTGACCGGTGCCCGCGGCCTGCGCATACTTGGCGCCATCTACCCCGCCTGAAGTACCACCCCGGACAGCAAAACGCCGCAGAGCCCTGAGGCTATGCGGCGTTTGGTAACGCGCTGATTTGCGATCAGATCGAGAACGAAGAACCGCAACCACAAGTCGTGGTGGCGTTCGGGTTCTTGATGACGAATCGCGAACCTTCCAAACCTTCCTGATAATCCACCTCGGCGCCTGCCAGGTACTGGAAGCTCATCGGATCAACGACCAGACTCACACCCTCGCGCTCAACGATGGTGTCGTCATCGGCCACTTCTTCATCGAAGGTGAAGCCGTACTGAAAACCTGAACAACCGCCGCCCGTAACAAATACGCGCAGCTTCAAGCGATCATTCCCCTCTTCATCGACCAGACTCTTCACCTTGTGCGCAGCACCGTGGGTGAATTGCAAAGCCGTGGGGGTGAAGGATTCGACGCTCATGCTGACTATCTCCCGGCGTTACGCCGCCATAATGCGTGATGACGCGCATTATCCGCTTCTCCTAGAAAATTGGTCAACTATTGTTACGGTATATCAATCAACCTTATTGCCAGTCACGGAATGCAAAAAGGCCCGTTCAACGGGCCTTTTTGCTGAGCCGGATAAAGCCTTACGGCAGCATGCCAGCGTGGGACAGGCCCAGACGCTCGTCCAGCCCGAAGAGGATGTTCAGGTTTTGCACAGCCTGACCCGACGCGCCTTTGACCAGATTGTCGATGACCGACAGCACCACCACCAGATCACCATCCTGTGGACGATGCACGGCAATACGGCAGACGTTTGCACCACGCACGCTGCGGGTTTCCGGATGGCTGCCGGCCGGCATTACATCGACGAACGGTTCGTTGGCATAACGCTTTTCGAACAGCGCTTGCAGGTCCACCGAGCGATCTACCACGGTCGCGTACAGCGTCGAGTGAATGCCCCGGATCATTGGCGTCAGATGCGGAACGAAGGTCAGACCGACGTCCTTGCCGGCAGCGCGACGCAGCCCTTGGCGGATTTCCGGCAAGTGGCGGTGACCTTTGACGGCGTAGGCCTTCATGCTTTCCGACGTCTCGGAGTACAGCGAGCCTACAGAAGCGCCACGACCGGCTCCGCTGACACCGGATTTGCAGTCAGCGATCAAGCGAGTGGTATCGGCCAGACCGGCTTCCAGCAAGGGCAAGAAACCCAATTGCGTAGCGGTGGGGTAGCAACCCGGCACAGCGATCAGGCGAGCCTGTTTGATCTGCTCACGATTGACTTCCGGCAAGCCGTAGACCGCTTCTTCCAATAGCTGCGGCGCACCGTGTGGCTGACCGTACCACTTGGCCCACTCCTCAGCGTCTTGCAAACGGAAGTCCGCCGACAGGTCGATGACTTTGGTCCCGGCCGCCAGCAACTCGCCTGCCAGAGCATGGGCAACACCGTGAGGCGTGGCGAAGAACACCACGTCGCAGGCGCCCAGCGTCTTGATGTCTGGAACACTGAACGCCAGGCCGTCGTAATGGCCTCGCAGGTTCGGGTACATGTCCGCCACGGCCAGGCCAGCCTCGGATCGGGAAGTGATCACTACCACTTCTGCTTGCGGATGCTGTGCCAACAGACGCAGCAGTTCGACACCGGTGTAACCCGTGCCGCCGACGATACCGACCTTGACCATAAACCTGCCCTCAACGAACCCACTGGAAAGCCGTCGATAATAGGGCCCGCATCGTCCTGCGACAACCGGCAAGGTGACGTGCGGAGCCTCAAGCCTCTACTATTCGGGCTACCGTGAACCTGGGAATAATGAAAAATGCTTTATCTGTGGCTCAAAGCGCTTCACATCATCAGCATGGTCTGCTGGTTTGCCGGCCTGTTCTACCTGCCGCGCCTGTTCGTTTATCACGCGCAAAGTGAAGACACGGTCAGCAAGGAACGCTTCAGCCTCATGGAGCGCAAGCTGTACCGAGGCATCATGGGTCCGGCGATGATCGCCACCTTGATCTTCGGTATATGGCTGATCAGCCTCAACCCCAGCGCCTACTTCGGCCAGGGTGCCTGGATGCACGCCAAGTTGACGCTGGTGGTGATCCTGATCGGCTACCACCACATGTGCGGCGCGCAGGTAAAACGTTTTGCCCGTGGCGAGAACACCCGCAGCCATGTCTTTTATCGCTGGTTCAATGAAGTGCCGGTTCTGATATTGCTGGCTATCGTCATTCTGGTCGTGGTTCGACCGTTCTAATTCAATCGTCACAACTCACCGGGGTACTTCCAATGTCGCTGCCCGCTTTGCTCGAACAACGTTTGCGTCTGCCTGTGGTGGCGGCGCCGATGTTCCTGATTTCCAACCCGCAATTGGTACTCGCCTGCTGCCGCAATGGTGTGGTGGGCAGCTTCCCCGCGCTGAATCAACGCGAGAGCAGCGGCTTCAAAGCCTGGCTGGAGGAGATCGAAGCAGGACTGGCGGCAATGGAGAACCCGGCGCCTTATGCAGTGAACCTGATCGTCCACAACAGTAATCCGCGGTTGCAAGCCGATCTGGAGATCTGCGTCGAGCACAAAGTGCCAATCGTGATCACCAGCCTCGGTGCCGTGAAAGAGCTGGTGGACGCAGTCCACAGCTACGGCGGCCTGGTGTTCCACGACGTCACCACTCGCCGTCATGCGGAGAAAGCTGCGCAGGCCGGTGTGGACGGTTTGATCGCCGTAGCCGCAGGTGCCGGTGGACATGCAGGGACCTGGAGCCCGTTCTCGCTCGTCGCCGAAATCCGCCAGTTCTTCGACAAGACGTTGCTGCTGGCCGGCTGCCTGAACCATGGCCACGAAATTCTTGCCGCGCAATTGCTCGGCGCGGATTTGGCCTACTTCGGTACGCGATTTATCGGCACCACTGAAAGTCACGCACCTGACGCTTATAAAGAGATGCTGCTGACGTCCAGGGCAGCGGACATCGTCCATACTCCGGCGGTGTCTGGTGTACCGGCGAGTTTCATGCGCCAGAGCCTGGAAGCTGCCGGCTTCGACATGGCAGCGCTGCAAGGCAAGGGGGAGGTGAACTTCGGTTCCAAACTCAAACCGCTGAGCGATGAAGCCAAAGCCTGGAAAACCGTATGGTCCGCAGGCCAGGGCGTGGGCGAAATCGATGATTTGCCGAGTGTCGATCAATTGGTTGCACGGCTCGATGCCGAGTATCGCAAGGCGCTGGAGCTTGCGGGTCAGTTATCAAATCGCTGGCCGCGCTGACAGGAAAATCGGGCCAGCCGTCCAAGGCTGGCCTTAGACTCCAGGCTTGCAACACGTTCTATTCAAGCAACCGCGACAAGGATGCCTCGCAATGAGCGAAAACCGTTTCAAGATCGTATTCGACGGCGCTCTGCTGCCAGGCGTTGACATCACCACTGCCAAACTCAATCTCGCCGAGTTATTCAAAAGCGATGTGGCGGCCATCGAGCGCTTGTTCAGTGGCAGGCCGATAGCGCTCAAGCATGACTTGTCGCACGCCGACGCCCAGACATATCTCCAGGCGCTGACCAAAACCGGTATCGATGCCCGGATTGAAAGTGAGCCGACCATTGAACTGAATCTATCCGACGTTCATGAGCCCTCCCCCACACCCAACCCATGGCGATCGGCAAACGCCGAATCACCTTATGCACCACTACAGGCCTCTGTCGGTGAGGCGCTACCGGAGTTCGGCCCACTCAAGGCCTTCACATTCACAGGACGCATTGGCCGTCTGCGCTATCTGGCCTGGATGATGGCCTTGATGCTGGTGTTAATGGGCGTCGCCAGCGTTTTCGTTTCCATCGGTTTGTCGCTCATTGCCCTTACTTCAACGGTCGGCCTGGTCATCGGCGGACTGTTCGGCACGGCGATAGGCATCGCATTCATCGTCGTCGGCATTCAGATCAGCGTTCAGCGCCTGCATGACCTGGGCTGGTCCGGCTGGCTGTATCTACTGACATTGGTGCCATTCGTAGGCGGCCTCTTTCCGATTTTACTGGCGACACTGCCAGGCAATACCGCGCCCAACCAATACGGCGCACCGCCACCGGCCAACAGCACCACGGTAAAAGTGCTTTGCGCTCTTTGGCTGGTGTTCGTCGCTGTTGGATTCATTGGGGTACTCACTGGCGGCATCGAAACCTTGCACAATGAATTTGAAAGTACCACCGAGAGCACCTATGAAAGTGGTTCGGTCACGACCGACGAAATTGAGGCTGAGCCTGCAAACGAGGCGGAACAAGTACCAAATTCCACAGTCGATGAAGCCGAAGAACCCCAGCCCCCTGTAGACTCTGCGAAAGAATGAACAGCGCTCCCCGCCCGTGACACCTGGGTCGCCGGCGCGGAGCTGTTGCGATGGAGAACTGCATGACCCGTTACGCTCTGATCACTGGCGCTTCCAGCGGCATCGGCCTGGCAATGGCCGAAGCGCTGGCCCGCCGTGGCCGCAGCCTGATTCTGGTGGCCCGACAGCGTGATCAGCTGGAAAGTATTGCGATTGAATTGACTCAACGTTTTGGCGTGGAAGTGTTATTCCGTGCCTGCGACCTTGGCGAACCATTGCGGCTGTCCGGATTTCTGCTGGAACTGGAAGAAGGTGATCGGCAGATCGACTTGCTGGTGAACTGCGCCGGCATCGGCACCTGCGGCCCCTTCCTGGCCCAGGACTGGATGACCGAGCAGGACCTGATCGAGCTAAACATCCTCGCGCTCACTCGCCTGTGTCACGCCATCGGCAACAGCATGGCGTTGCAGGGTGGCGGGCAGATTCTGAATGTCGCCTCGGTGGCGGCGTTCCATCCCGGTCCCTGGATGAGCACTTACTACGCCAGCAAGGCTTATGTGCTGCACTTTTCCGAAGGACTGCGTGTCGAGCTGAAGAAGTGCGCGATCAAGGTGTCGGTACTCTGTCCTGGCCCTACCCGCACCGCATTTTTCCAAACGGCCCAATTGAACACTGACAAACTGGTCGACAGCAAAATGCTGATGAGCCCTGAAGAAGTCGCGCTCTACACCGTGCGGGCCCTGGAGAAAAATCGCGCCATCATCATTCCTGGCCGACGCAACCGCTGGCGCGCCTTCCTGCCGCGGCTCGGCTCGCGGTGGCTGACCCGGACAATTGCCGGCATGGCCAACAAGGCCTACTGCCCGCGCTGATCAAACCTCAAGGTAAAAGGCTGGGCTCGGGCATAGCCCATGGTTACACTCAGGCCAGCCCAAACAACGGAGAAAACAGCTGTGGATACTCTGTTCAGCAAGATCATCAACCGGGAAATCCCGGCGAAGATCATTTACGAGGACGACCAGGTACTGGCCTTCCACGATATCGCCCCACAGGCACCCGTGCATTTTCTGGTGGTGCCGAAAAAACCGGTGCGCACCCTTAATGACCTCACCGAGGAAGACAAGGCACTGGCCGGGCATATTCTGTTCACCGCCCAGCGTCTGGCCCTGGAGTTGGGTTGCGAGAAGGGTTTCCGTGTGGTCATGAACTGCAATGAAGAAGGTGGGCAGACCGTCTATCACATTCATATGCATGTGCTCGGTCAACGTCAGATGCATTGGCCACCGGGCTGATTCATCGCGCCCCCCTGTAGGAGCGAGCTTGCTCGCGATGGTCGTCCAGCCACAGATAATGTGTGGGGTGTACCATCTTCGCGAGCAAGCTCGCTCCTACAATATTGAATCAATTGAGAGCAGTGACCCGGCGCAAACCTTCCCTCGGCCGATTGGGTTAAACTGGCCGCCGAGATTCTTCCCGGAGGTCAGCATGACTACCCAACGTCACTACTCGCCGATTGACCGTCTTCTGCTGCAAGCCGATGCCGCAATGCGTACCTTGCTGCCTTTCAGTGGCCAGCCGTACCGTCCGTCCCCCGCTATCGTGCAGCCGGATGCGCAAATGAGCGACGAAGACACCCGGCACGTCGCCGGTCTGATGCGCATCAACCATACCGGCGAAGTCTGTGCCCAGGCGCTGTATCAAGGGCAAGCCCTGACCGCCAAGCTGCCGCAAGTGCGTGCGGCCATGGAACATGCCGCCGAAGAAGAAATCGATCATTTGGTCTGGTGCGAACAACGTATCCAGCAGTTGGGTAGCCACACCAGCATCCTTAATCCACTGTTCTACGGTATGTCGTTCGGGATTGGCGCGGTCGCCGGGTTGATCAGCGACAAAGTCAGCCTCGGTTTCGTTGCTGCCACCGAGCATCAAGTGTGCAAACACCTGAACGAACACCTTGAACAACTGCCGGCCGCGGACGAAAAGTCCAGGGCGATCCTCGAGCAGATGCGCATCGATGAAGAACATCACGCCGAAAGCGCGCTGGAGGCTGGCGGCTTCCGCTTCCCGGCACCGGTGAAGTTCGGCATGAGTCTGATGGCCAAGGTGATGACCAAGAGTACTTATCGGATCTGACCTGGTCTGTAGGAGCGAGCTCGCTCGCGATGGACCTGAGGACGACGCGCTTATCCAGGAAACACGCGTTATCGTTTACGTCTATCGTCGGAGCGCCGCCCGGAGCAAGCTCGCTCCTACAAGGGGCTGCGACGGCCATAAAAAAGGCGACTACCGCAAAGTAGTCGCCTTTTTTTGTCACATCGAAAATCTTAGCTCGGCACGTTGCGCGCGTAGAAGATTTCCAGCATTTCGTGTTTCACACGCTCGGTCACCTGGACACGTTGCTCAGAGGACAGGCTGGTGGTCGCGTCGCCGAACAGGTAGTTGTCCAGTTCGAAGTTCTTCAGCAGCATTTTGGTGTGGAACAAATTTTCCTGATACACGTTCACGTCAGTCATCTGGTAACCGTCGCGGGTGTCTTCGGAAAGATAGTTCTGGATCGAGTTGATCTCGTGGTCGATGAAGTGCTTTTTGCCTTCAATGTCACGGGTGAAACCGCGCACACGATAATCCACGGTCACAATGTCCGAATCGAACTGGTGAATCAGGAAGTTCAGTGCCTTAAGCGGTGAAATGACGCCACAAGTCGACACGTCAATGTCCACACGGAATGTCGCGATACCGTCCACCGGATGGATTTCCGGGTAGGTGTGTACCGTGATGTGGCTCTTGTCGAGGTGGGCCAGGATAATTTCAGGCAGCGGGCCCGGGGACTCTTCGATCTGACTGTCGGTAGGTGTCACCGGCTCTTCGGAGATCAGAATCGTGACGCTGGCACCCTGGGGTTCATAGTCCTGACTGGCGATGTTCAGGATATTGGCACCAATGATATCGACAACTTCTGTGAGGATCTGCGTCAGGCGCTTCGCGTTGTACTCTTTATTGATGTACTCGACGTAAGCCTGTTGGTCTTGCGGGGTTTCCGCGTAGCAGATGTCATAGATGTTGAAGCTCAAGGTCTTTGTCAGGTTATTGAACCCGTGGAGCTTGAGTTTGCTTTTCACCGTTAAAAACTCTCTATGTATTGCGGCCCGAGCCGCGTGATCAAGCATGCCCGTCAGATGCGAACGCCGCACCTGCGTAGGACGGTTAACACCTCTTCGCGATGGCGATTTTGGTTGTCTGTTCGGGCGTGCGGCCTGTCGGTGGACGGGCCACTACCCTGAAAAAAGTGGCGCATTATGCAGACGTCAGCTTGGGATCGCCAGAGTCTGCATTGCTTTTATGATAGTTGAATGTCGATTCAACCGAGTTCGATGATTTCGTAGTCGTGGGTAATCTCTACACCCGCAGCGCCGAGCATGATCGAGGCCGAGCAATACTTCTCGGCGGACAGCTCGATGGCGCGTTTGACCTGGGCTTCTTTCAGCGCCCGGCCTTTGACCACGAAATGCATATGGATCCTGGTGAAAACCTTAGGATCTTCGGTCGCGCGCTCGGCCTCGAGGAAGGCTTCACAGCTCTCGACGGCCTGGCGAGACTTCTTGAGGATGCTGACCACATCGAAATTGCTGCAACCGCCGACACCCAGCAGGAGCATTTCCATCGGCCGGACACCCAGATTGCGTCCACCGGCCTCGGGCGGACCGTCCATGACTACGACATGACCGCTGCCGGATTCGCCGAGGAACATGGCTTCGCCAGCCCATTGGATGCGTGCCTTCATCGCCAAGACTCCACTGTATAAAAAAGGGTCGCCAGCTTAGCACAGGGCCCCGCAATGGCAGCGCTTCACCTTCCTGGGACATATCCGTCAGCGCCGTAGGTAAATGTTCGAATATTGCAGGAAGTGTCTGGTAAGCTGGCGCCAATTCGCTGGCGCATAGCCAGCAACGTAGCAGTCTCAGCGACTCATAAAAAAACCAAACACACCGCGCAGTCATTTCGGGACACAACCATGGTTGCTATTGCCCCCACCCCCAAAATCAAGAACCTCGACAAGCTGTTGATGCACTGCCAGCGCCGTCGCTATGCGGCCAAGAGCAACATCATCTGTGCCGGCGACCGCTCGGAGACGCTGTTCTTCATCATCAAAGGCTCGGTCACCATTCTGATCGAGGATGACGACGGCCGGGAAATGATCATTGCCTACCTGAACTCCGGCGACTTTTTCGGTGAGCTGGGCTTGTTTGAACAGGCCGGTATGGAACAGGAACGCAGTGCCTGGGTGCGCGCAAAGATCGAATGCGAAGTCGCGGAAATCAGCTACGCGAAATTCCGCGAATTGTCCCAGCAAGATCCGGACATTCTTTACGTGCTTAGCGGACAAATCGCACAGCGCCTACGTAACACTACCCGCAAGGTTGGCGATCTGGCGTTCTTCGACGTCACTGGCCGCGTGGCTCGCTGCTTGCTGGAACTGTGCAAGCAGCCAGACGCCATGACACATCCCGACGGGATGCAGATCAAGGTGACCCGTCAGGAAATCGGGCGGATTGTCGGGTGCTCGCGTGAGATGGTCGGCCGCGTGCTCAAGGATCTGGAAGAACGCAACCTGGTGGACGTCAAAGGCAAGACAATGGTGGTCTTCGGTACGCGCTAAGCTCGAAAACTACGCCCCGAACATGTCCGCCAGCAATTGGCGATAGAGCGCGTCGAGGCGGCCCAGTGCGTCAGGCGCGGCAAATTTTTCATGCAGGGCGATGTGGCTCTCGGCGCGAACACGCTGCTCCAGTCCGCAGGCCTCATTGAAACGATTGACTGCCGCAACCATCGATTCGCGTTCGTTATCCAGCAACAAAGCACCGTGCACCAACCCGACCGGGCGCGAACCACCCTTGCTCTGACGCCAGCGCTGAGCAGTGCCCACCATCTTGCGCCCGTCGAGGTTGACGTTGAAACGGCCATCGCAGAATGCGCCATCCACCTCACCCAACGAGGAAACACCGCCCAGCTCATCCAGCAGCTGACAAATCGGATCACAGAGCCGCCGATAAGCGGTTTCGATCCGATTCTGATCCCCCTCGCTACGCGGTGGTGCGTAAACCAGTGCGATGTTGATCGTCGAGGTCGATTGCGGCACCGGCTCACCGCCGGTTTCGCGCAGCAGCACTGGCCAGCCCGCTGCTGCCGACACCTCACAGGCCGCCTCGAAGCCGGGCAGGCGATTCAACCGTCGCGGCATGACTAATGCCCGATCGCTGGGTTGCCAGAACAGCAGACCAAACTCTGAGTCGCCGGTGCAAACGGATGCCAATAGATCCTGTTCGGCGAGCAGGCCGGCTTCGACGGTCAATAAAGTAGATGAGGCCATAAGGTATTCCGTAGGACATGAAGTCTGTGGTGCTTCTTATGCCGCCTTCGCGAGCAGGCTCGCTCCCACAGTAGTTCGCGATCAACTGTGGGAGCGAGCCTGCTCGCGAAGCTGTTTCAGTCGAGTGTCGAGCCGCTCACCGCAGTCCCACGCTCTGGAAAGAACAAGCGCTGCAGTTCAGTACCCGGACTTTCGGCGCGCATGAATGCCTCGCCGACCAGGAACGAATACACATCGCTGATTTCCATCAACTCGACATCGGCCCGATTAAGAATGCCGCTTTCCGTGATCACCAAACGATCACGAGGGATACGCGGTAACAGATCAAGCGTAGTTTCCAGGCTGACGTCGAAGGTGTGCAGGTTGCGGTTGTTCACGCCGACCAACGGAGTGTCGAGGGTTTTCAAGGCCCGCTCCAGCTCGTCGCCATCGTGAACTTCCACCAGCACGTCGAGGCCGACGCTTTTTGCAACGGCGGCCAGCTCGGCCATTTTCACGTCATCCAGTGCGGAGACGATCAACAGCACGCAGTCCGCACCCAGGGCACGGGCTTCGACGATCTGATACGGATCGATCATGAAATCCTTGCGAATCACCGGCAGTTTGCACGCCGCGCGAGCCTGTTGGAGATACACATCCGCACCCTGGAAGAAATCGATATCGGTGAGCACCGACAGGCACGTCGCGCCGCCCTTCTCGTAGCTCTTGGCGATGTCGGCAGGCACGAAGTTCGCGCGAATCACGCCTTTGCTCGGCGAAGCTTTCTTGATTTCAGCAATGACCGCAGGCTGCTTGAGCTTGGCCTGAGCCAACAGTGCCTTGGCAAACCCACGGGGCGCATCAGCCGCCTTGGCCAGACTTTCCAGCTCCGCCAGCGTTACACGGGCGCTACGCTCGGCAACTTCCTGGACTTTGCGCGCCAGAATGTTTTCCAGAACCGTCGGTACACTCATCCCTCATTCTCCACTTTGAATACCGCGGTAAATGCACCCAACTCCTCAAGTTTTTCCCGAGCGAGGCCTGTGTGCAGCGCATCGTGCGCCAGGGCAACGCCTTCCTTCAAACTGGTGGCATGGTCGGCAGCGTACAGCGCGGCCCCGGCATTGAGCACGATCATCTCGGCAGCTTTCTGACCGTTCTCGGTCTTGCGCTTGCCCAAGGCATCGCGGATCAACTCAAGGGAGGCCGCCGGGCTTTCCACCGCCAGGCCGTGCAGGCTCTGGCTCTTCATGCCCAAGTCTTCCGGTTCGACCCAATACTCGGTGACCTGGTCATTCTTCAACTCCGCGACAAACGTCGGCGCCGCCAGACTGAACTCGTCCAGGCCATCTTTCGAATGCACGACGAGCACGTGTTTGCTGCCCAGGCGCTGCAAGACTTCGGCCAATGGCCGGCACAGCGCCTGATTGAACACACCCACCACCTGATGTTTAACACCGGCCGGATTCGTAAGCGGGCCGAGCATGTTGAACAGGGTGCGCAGGCCAAGCTCCCGACGCGGGCCGGCAGCGTACTTCATGGCACTGTGATGGGTCTGGGCAAACATGAAGCCGATACCGACGTTATCGATGCAACGTGCTACCTGAATCGGGGTCAGGTTGAGGTAGATACCGGCTGCCTCCAGCAAGTCGGCACTGCCGCTCTTACCTGAAACGGCGCGGTTACCATGCTTGGCGACGGTGCAACCGGCCGCTGCGACGACGAAAGACGAAGCGGTCGACACGTTGAAAATGTTCGCACCATCACCGCCAGTGCCGACCACATCGACGACGCCGTCGAGGGTCTTGAGTTCGACTTTGTCCGCCAGCTCACGCATGACCGACACGGCGCCGACGATTTCGTCGATGCTTTCGCTCTTCATGCGCATGGCCATCATGAATGCGCCGATCTGCGCATCCGTGCATTGCCCGGTCATGATTTCGCGCATCACATCGCGCATTTCATCGGTGCTGAGGTCGAGCTGATCGACGATACGGCTCAGGGCTGTCTTGATATTCATGGAACGTCCTTAGCGCGTGCCGCCGGTTTGTTTGAGGAAGTTGGCGAACAGTTCGTGCCCCTGCTCGGTCAGGATCGACTCAGGGTGAAACTGCACACCCTCGATGTTCAGCGTCTTATGACGCAGCCCCATGATCTCGTCGACCGAACCGTCTTCGAGCTGGGTCCAGGCGGTGAGCTCCAGGCAATCCGGCAGGGTTTCGCGCTTGACGATCAGCGAGTGATAACGGGTGACCGTCAGCGGGTGATTCAGACCTTCGAAGACACCTTTGTCCTCGTGGAACACCGGGCTGGTCTTGCCGTGCATGACCTGACGGGCACGGACCACATCGCCGCCAAAGGCCTGGCCAATGGACTGGTGGCCAAGGCACACGCCCAGAATCGGCAGTTTGCCGGCGAAATACTTGATCGCTTCGATTGAAATGCCGGCTTCGGTCGGGGTGCAAGGACCAGGAGAGACGACGATCCGCTCAGGGTTGAGGGCTTCGATTTCAGCAATGGTGAGCTCATCGTTGCGCACGACTTTGACCTGGGAGCCGAGCTCACCAAGGTACTGCACAACGTTGTAGGTAAAGGAGTCGTAGTTATCGATCATCAGCAACATGGCTTAAAACCTCTTGAATTCACTGACTTTAAATACAGCTTTCGAATGAGTGACCCGCAGCGTCCAGCGCTTTGTCAGGCAAAGCGGCATGTCATACGGGTCGCGTTCATCGGTCAGCTTTGCGGAGTTTGTTCAGCCAGAGCCACCGCGCGGAACATTGCGCGACGCTTGTTCAGGGTTTCTTCCCATTCCAGCGCCGGCACCGAGTCGGCGACGATGCCGCCACCGGCCTGCACATGCAGTTCGCCGTTCTTGATCACGGCAGTACGAATGGCGATGGCGGTGTCCATGTTGCCGTTCCAGGCGAAATAACCGACCGCGCCACCGTAGACACCACGCTTGACCGGTTCCAGTTCGTCGATGATTTCCATCGCGCGGATCTTCGGCGCACCGGACAAGGTGCCCGCCGGCAGAATCGCCCGCAGTGCGTCCATCGCCGTCAACCCCGCCTTCAATTGGCCCGTGACGTTGGACACGATGTGCATCACGTTGGAGTAACGCTCGATGACCATTTTCTCGGTGAGTTTCACCGAACCGATTTCCGAGACCCGACCCGTGTCATTACGGCCCAGGTCGATCAGCATCAAATGCTCGGCGATTTCCTTGTCGTCGGACAGCAGGTCTTTTTCCAGCGCCAAGTCAGCTTCTTCATTGGCTCCGCGTGGGCGAGTGCCGGCAATCGGGCGCACGGTAATCAGGTTGTCTTCGACCCGCACCAATACTTCTGGCGAACTGCCGACGACATGGAAGTCACCGAAGTTGAAGAAGTACATGTAAGGCGTCGGGTTGAAACAACGCAGCGCCCGGTACAGATCGATGGGCGCCGCCTTGAAGTCGATCGACATGCGCTGGGACGGCACGACTTGCATGCAGTCGCCAGCCAGGATGTATTCCTTGATAGTGTCGACGGCTTTTTCGTAATCGTCCTGGGTGAAACTGGAGCGGAACACCGGATCGGCCGATTGCTGCTTGCTGAAGTCCAGGCCACGGCGTGGCGTGATCGGCTGGCGGAGTTTTTCCAGCAGCTCTTCCAGGCGCGCCTGACCTTGCTCAAAGGCGTCGTCCTGCGACGGGTCGGCCAGAACGATTGCGTGCATTTTGCCGGCGAGGTTGTCGAAGACCACCACCGCGTCGGAAACCATCAGCAGAATGTCCGGCACGCCCAGCGGATCCGGGTTCGGGCACTTGCCCAGACGCTTCTCCACATAGCGCACGCAGTCATAACCGAAGTAGCCCACCAGGCCGCCGTTAAAGCGCGGCAGGCCGGCAATGGTCGGGACGTTGTAACGGGCTTTGAACGCTTCGACGAAAGCCAGCGGATCTTCAGCTTCGTGGCTTTCGATCTCGATGCCGTCGTGGGTCACGCTCACATGGTGATCATGAACGCGCAACACGGTACGGCACGGCAGGCCGATGATCGAATAACGG
This sequence comes from Pseudomonas sp. ASL7, assembly GCF_056680375.1. Classification (NCBI taxonomy): domain Bacteria; kingdom Pseudomonadati; phylum Pseudomonadota; class Gammaproteobacteria; order Pseudomonadales; family Pseudomonadaceae; genus Pseudomonas; species Pseudomonas sp. ASL7. Next base: position 4,189,453 of record NZ_CM155279.1, read on the forward strand.
CCCCATTTTTCCCCGCCCTGAACGGATTCGAGCAGATAGGAGTTAGGCTCGTCGGCCAGTTTCAGGTAGATCGACAGCGGCGTGTCGAAGTCGGCCAGGGTTTCGCAGGCAAGCGGAATGCGGTTGTAGCCGGCAGCGGCCAAACGCAGGAATTCTTCACGGATCATGGGGTAGCCTCGTGGCTTGAGGGTCTAACAGTCAGGTATGCAAACGCGCCGGTATGCCGGCCAGGAACAAGTCAGGCGCGCCAACGCCAGCGGGCCAGGGCCTTGATGACTTTCATCCAGAGTTTGCGAGTGACCACCACGATGGAGTTTCCAGGAGGGGATTGAACAGCGTCGGCCAACGTTATCTCAGCGGCCGGATCCAGGCAACCGGGAATTAGCTTGCGTAAATCGTCGATCACCAGCGCTGGCGACTCTTCGGCAATCGGTCGGCCGTGGTTATAGCCGTAACTGAGCGCCACGCATTTGACCCCCGCCGCTTTCGCCGCCTGCACGTCGCTGCGCGAATCGCCGACGAACAACGATTGCGAAGCCGGGATGTTGGCCATTTTCATCACGAAAAACAGCGCGGCCGGATCGGGCTTTTGCTGTGGCAAGGTGTCGCCACCAATGATCCATTTGAAGTAACGGCCGATTTTCATCTGATCCAGCAGCGGTGCGACAAAGCGCTCCGGCTTATTGGTGATCAGGGCCATTTCCACGCCTTGTTTGTTCAGCCATTTGAGGGTGTCACGTACGCCGGGGTAAACCACCGTCAGCTCGTGACCGTCCTCGTAAAAGCCGTTGAACAACGTCAGGGCATGCTCGGCCTCAACCTCATCGACACCCTCGGCGTCGATATGGTTGGCCAACGCCCGGCGCACCAGCATGTGCACGCCATTACCCACCCAGTCACGCACCGATTCGATGCCGACCGGTTTACGCCCGAGTTTGAGCAGCATGTTATCCACCGCCGCTGCCAGGTCGGGGACCGAATCGATCAGCGTGCCATCCAGATCGAACATCACCAGCCGCGGCAGGCGCCCCGGAAACAACTGCTCAAAGCCACTCATGGACGAGCCAGCGCCAGTTCGCAACGCATCTTCTCGATCACTTCCTGGTAGTTCGGTGCATTGAAGATTGCCGAGCCGGCCACGAAGGTATCAGCGCCAGCCGCAGCGATTTCACGAATGTTGTTCACGTTCACACCGCCATCGATTTCCAGGCGAATGTCACGGCCGGACGCATCGATCAGCGCACGCGCTTCACGCAGCTTGTCGAGGGTGCCGGGGATGAACTTCTGCCCGCCGAAGCCAGGGTTGACGCTCATCAACAGGATCATGTCGACCTTGTCCATCACGTACTTGAGCACGTCCAGCGGGGTCGCCGGGTTGAACACCAGACCCGACTTGCAGCCGCCTTCGCGGATCAGTTGCAGCGAACGGTCAACGTGCTGCGTAGCTTCGGGGTGGAAAGTGATGTAGGTCGCGCCGGCTTCGATAAAGTCACCGACGATGCGATCCACCGGGCTGACCATCAGGTGTGCATCGATAGGCGCGGTTACGCCATATTTACGCAGCGCGGCGCAGACCATCGGGCCGATGGTCAGGTTTGGCACGTAGTGATTATCCATGACATCGAAGTGCACGAAGTCGGCGCCGGCGGCCAGGACGTTGTCCACTTCTTCACCCAGGCGGGCGAAGTCGGCGGAGAGAATCGACGGAGCAATGACGAAGGGCTGCATGACGCACCTTTTTTGAGCAGAATCACGATGGCGCGCATTGTATACCTCATGCTTTGGCCCGCGCACTGTGGCCGCGATGATCAGTAGGCCGCTCGGTAGATCTTCTCGATATCAATCGCGCTCAATTTGCGCGGATTGTTGCGCATCAGGCGCTCGATCCCCGCGGCCTCCAAGGCCATCGCCGGAATCGCGTCCTCGGGAATGCCGAAACTGCGCAGGCCCGGCGGGATTTCCACCGCTGCGCACAACGCGGTCATTGCCTCGACGGCTTTGTCGGCCGCTTCGTTAGCGCTCAGATGAGCGGTCTGCACCCCCATGGCTTCGGCAATATCCTGCATGCGCTCGACACAGGCCATCTTGTTCCAGGTCATGACATACGGCAGCAACAAGGCGTTGCTGACGCCATGGGCGATGTTGAACCGCCCGCCGAGCGGGTACGCCAGCGCATGCACCGCCCCGACCCCGGCATTGCCGAACGCCATGCCGGCCATCAGGCTGGCGGTGGCCATGTCTTCGCGGGCTTGCAGGTTCGATGGGTTGGCGTAGGCCTTGGGCAGCGCCTTGGTGAGCAACTTGATAGCGCCGATGGCCAGGGCGTCAGTGATCGGCGAGGCATTGACGGAGAGGTAGGATTCGATGGCATGCACCAGCGCATCGACGCCACTGGCGGCGGTGACACTGCGCGGACACGTCAGGGTCATTTGCGGACTGACCAGCGCCACGTCCGGCAACAGATAGTCGCTGATGATGCCTTTCTTCAACTGCGCGACCTTGTCGGAGAGGATCGCGACGTTGGTCACTTCCGAGCCGGTGCCCGCGGTGGTCGGGATGGCGATCAGCGGCGGACCTTTGCGAGGGACCTGATCGATACCGAACAAATCTTCCAGCGCGCCGTGGTAACCGGCATAGGCCGCCACGCTTTTGGCGATATCGATGGCACTGCCGCCGCCCAGGCCAATCAACCCGTCATGCCCGCCTTCGCGGTAGACCCGCATGCAGTCTTCGACGATGGCGATTTCCGGGTCTGGCAGCACACGGTCGAATATTTCATAGGTTCGGTCGCCCAACTGCGCCAGCGCCAGCTCGACTGTGCCGGACTTGACCAGTGCGGCATCGGTGACGATCAGCGGGTTGTCGATGTCCAGACGCGTCAGCTCAGCGGCCAATTGTTCGATGGCACCTGCGCCGGTGATCAGTTTGTGAGCGATTTTGAAAGAGGAAAGACTCATGTGCGCAGCCTCTTATCGATGGGGGAGCTGGGCACAAGATTAGCTGGGGATTGGGGTTTGTCTGCTATTCAGCCAATGAATGACCGAACATCTCAACTACCACACAAAACAACTGTGGGAGCGAGCCTGCTCGCGAAAGCGGATGGACATTCAACGTTGATGTCGACTGACTCTCCGCCTTCGCGAGCAGGCTCGCTCCCACAATGGGTCGGTGTGGGGCTTCAGACCTGAGCGGTGCGCAGTTTTTCGCTGCGCCCGCGCAGCCATTCCAGGGTCAGCAGCAGGATCACCGAGAAGGCAATCAGCAGGGTCGCCGCGGCGGCGATGGTCGGGCTGAGGTTTTCGCGGATGCCGCTGAACATCTGCCGCGGCAAGGTCGCTTGTTCGGGACCTGCGAGAAACAGCGTCACCACCACCTCATCGAACGAGGTCGCGAACGCAAACAACGCCCCCGAAATCACACCCGGCGCAATCAGCGGCAAGGTCACCCGACGGAACGCGGTCAGCGGCGAAGCACCGAGGCTGGCAGCGGCGCGCACCAGGTTTTGGTTGAACCCCTGCAACGTCGCTGACACGGTGATGATTACAAACGGCACACCCAACACCGCATGCACCACGATCAGCGAGATAAAGCTGTTGCCAAACCCCAGCGGAGCAAAGAACAGATAACTGGCCACACCGATGATCACCACCGGCACCACCATCGGCGAAATCACCAGCGCCATCACGAGCGCTTTGCCCGGGAAGTTGCCACGCGTCAGACCAATCGCCGCCAGCGTACCGAACAGCATTGCCAGTACCGTTGCCGCCGGGGCAACGATGATGCTGTTCCTCAACGAACGCATCCACTCGGCGGAGGCAAAGAAGTCCTGATACCAGTGCAACGAAAAGCCTTGCAGCGGGTACACCAGGAAGCTGCCCGAGTTGAACGACAGCGGAATGATCACCAGCACCGGCAAAATCAGGAACAACAAAATCAGGCCGCAGAGGATCCGCAAGCTGTAGAACCACACCCGCTCGATGGGCGACATATAAGGACTCAGCATTTCATTCTCCCCTTAGCTCAGGCGCAGGCGACTGGCGCCGACCAGCCAGTTGTAAATCAGATAAAGCACCACGGTCGCCAACAGCAGCAGCCCACCGAGTGCGGTCGCCATGCCCCAGTTGATGCTGGTGTTGGTGTAGAAGGCGACGAAGTAACTGACCATCTGATCGTTCGGGCTGCCCAGCAATGCCGGGGTGATGTAGTAGCCGATGGCGAGAATGAACACCAACAGGCAACCGGCGCCGACACCGGCGTAGGTTTGCGGGAAGTACACCCGCCAGAAGCTGGCGAACGGGTGGCAACCAAGGGAAATCGCCGCACGCATGTAGGTCGGCGAGATGCCTTTCATTACGCTGTAGATCGGCAGAATCATGAACGGCAGCAGGATGTGCACCATGGAGATGTAAACCCCGGTGCGGTTGAACACCAGCTCCAGCGGCTTATCGATGATGCCCATGGCCATCAGGCCACTGTTTATTAGCCCGCCTGATTGCAGCAGCACGATCCACGCCGCAACTCGCACCAGGATCGAAGTCCAGAATGGCAGCAGCACCAGAATCATCAGCAAGTTGCTTTGGCGCGATGGCAGGTTCGCCAGCAGATAAGCCAACGGGTAAGCCAGCAACAGGCAGATCACGGTGATGATCAGGCCCATCCAGAACGTGCGGGCGAAGATGTCGAGGTAGATCGCCTGATCGGGCGTGGCCGGGGCGATTTCACCAAGATCGTCGATCCGATGATCGACCGCCGCCAGCAAGTAGTAAGGCGTGATGCTGCTGGTGTTGCGGCGCACCGCTTGCCAATAGGCCGGGTCACCCCAGCGCTCGTCGAGCCCTTCCAGCGCTTCTTTATAGGAGGCCGGTTCAGTGGCGAACGGCAAGGCGCGGGCGGTTTTGGTCAGCAGACTGCGATAGCCGGCCAACTCCATGTTCAAGCGCTTGGACAGGTCGCCCAGGCTTTGATTCTTGCGGGCTTCAGCGAGGTCTTCGCTGGCCGCTTTATACACCGGTTCAGCGGGCAGGCCTCGGCCGTCCCAACTGGCGATAGCCGTCACAGTGCGCGGCATGCCGCCGACCACTTCCGGGTTACCGACACTTTTGTAGAGCAGCGCCACGATTGGCACCAGGAACACCAGCAACAGAAACAGCACCAACGGCGCGATCAAGGCTTGAGCCTTCCAGCGGTTGATCCGCTCGGCGTGCTTGAGCCGCTGCTTCAAGGTGGGGTCAGTGCCCGCGTTCAGGGGAACGGCGATAGCCATGGCGTACTCCGGAAATCTTTGATCGTTACAGAGGCGGCGAACCGCCTCTGTTGTGTTGGAACACCGCAACTTGTGGGAGCGAGCCTGCTCGCGAAGAGGGCATCACATTCAACATCTTTGTTGATTGACCCATCGCTTTCGCGAGCAGGCTCGCTCCCCACATTGGACTGTGGTTATTTTGCTGCCCAGGAATTGAAACGCTGTTCCAGTTGCTCGCCGTTATCAGCCCAGAAGCTGACGTCGATCTGCACCTGGTTGGCGATGTTTTCCGGGGTGGTCGGCATGTCCTTCAGGACATCCTTGGACAGCAATGGTACGGCCTGGATATTGGCAGGGCCGTAGGCGATGTTTTCCGAGTAGGTCTTTTGCTGTTGTGGCGCCACCGAGAAAGCGATGAATTTCTTCGCCGCTTCAGAGCGTGTCTTGTCCAGACCTTTAGGAATGGCCCATGCGTCGAAGTCGTAGATACCGCCGTTCCACACGACTTTCAGGTTGCTTTCTTTCTGCACGGCAGCAATCCGGCCGTTGTAGGCCGAGCTCATGACCACGTCACCGGAGGCGAGGTATTGCGGCGGCTGTGCGCCGGCTTCCCACCACTGGATGCTTGGCTTGAGCTCATCAAGTTTCTTGAATGCGCGATCCTGACCATCCTTGCTCGCCAGAACCTTGTAGACGTCTTTGGGCGCAACGCCGTCAGCCATCAGTGCAAATTCCAGGGTGTACTTGGCGCCTTTACGCAGGCCGCGCTTGCCCGGGAATTTCTTGGTGTCCCAGAAATCCACCCAACTGGTCGGTGCGGATTTCAGCTTGTCGGCGTTGTAGGCCAACACGGTCGACCACACGAAGAAGCCCACGCCGCAAGGCTGGATGGCGCCTTTGACATAATCTTCGGATTTGCCGAACAGCGCAGGGTCGAGTTGTTCGAACATGTCTTCGTCGCAACCACGAGACAGCTCAGGCGATTCAACCTCCACCAGGTCCCAGGACACGCTCTTGGTGTCGACCATGGCTTTGACCTTGGCCATTTCGCCGTTGTACTCGCCCGCCACGATCTTGCCGTTACCCGCCGCTTCCCACGGTGCGTAGAAGGCTTTGGCCTGCGCCGCCTTGTTCGCTCCGCCAAAGGACACCACGGTCAGGTCCGGGCCCGCCGCCATTGCGTGTGCCGCGCCGATCATGCCCATGACCAAAGCGGTGAATTTCAGGGATCTCAACATTTATTGTTCTCTCCACGTGCAGGGTTGGTGTAGCAGGGGGCGATCAGTTCGCCTCTAAAAGTGGGTCGAGCGCGCGAACGTGTTCGACCTGCCAGCCAAGCGGTACCACGTCGCCGACGGCGAGCGCGGGATCAAGCTCGGCAATCGGTTGTTTCACAAAGAAGTCAGTCTTGCCGCAGACCTCCAGGCGAACCCGGACGTGGTCGCCCAGATAGATGAATTCCGCCACCCTCCCGGAGAAGCGGTTGACGCAGGACTCGCTGGAGCCGTTGAGGCTCACGCGCTCCGGTCGAATCGATAGCGTGACGGGTTCGCCGGTCTTGCCGACGTTGACTGCCAGGGCTTCAACCTTCTCACCGCGACCGAGCTCGACGATGCAGCGATCACCGGTCTGACTGTGCAAGCGACCGTTGAGGCGGTTGTTCTCGCCGATGAAGTTGGCGACGAAGGTGTTTTTCGGCTCTTCGTAGAGCGTACGAGGCGGCGCGATCTGCTGGATTTCACCCTGATGAAAAACGGCAACCCGGTCGGACATGGTCAGGGCTTCGCCCTGGTCGTGGGTCACGTAGACCACCGTCACGCCCAGTCGCTGGTGCAGATGCTTGATCTCCATCTGCATGTGTTCGCGCAATTGTTTGTCGAGTGCACCGAGGGGTTCGTCCATCAGCACCAGTTGTGGTTCGAACACCAGGGCGCGGGCCAGAGCCACACGCTGCTGCTGACCACCGGACAATTGGCCCGGATAACGCTGGGCGAAGGTGTCGAGCTGAACCATGCTCAGAACACGTTTGACCCGGTCACTGACGTCGCTCTTGTTCAATCCGCGCACGGTCAGCGGGAACGCAAGGTTCTCGGCGACCGTCATGTGCGGGAACAAGGCGTAGTTCTGGAACACCATGCCAATGTCACGCTTGTGCGGCGGCACGTTGTTGATGGAGCGCCCGGCCAGCTGGATTTCGCCTGCGGTCGGTGTTTCGAAACCGGCGAGCATCATCAGACTGGTGGTCTTGCCGGAGCCGGACGGCCCGAGCAAGGTGAGAAATTCGCCTTTGCGAATTTCCAGGTTGAGGTCTTTGACGATCAGGTTCTCGCCGTCGTAGCTTTTTTGCACTCCACGAAAGCTAACCAGAATGTCACTGGCCCCTACGTTTGAATCGACCTGGCTCATACCCACACCTTTGTTGTTGATGACTGCTGTGGACTAAGCCTAGTGGACGCGAGGGAGCACGCAAATCGGGGCGCAGGAGAGAATGGCCTCAGCCATATGGAAGGTTGGGGGTAGGGATTGCCCTACAAGGATGGCGGGATTGGATAGGGGCAGTGGTGAGCTTGAAGCTACAGGCCACAAGAACGGGCAAAAGCAGTGTTGTAGGCATGTCGCAAATGGACATGCCATGGAAAACCGGTGGGAGCGAGCCTGCTCGCGAAAGCGTTGGATCAGGCAAAGACATGTCGATTGATGCACCGCATTCGCGAGCAGGCTCGCTCCCACAAGGGTAGATCGGTGAACTTTAGAGCAGTTTGTGTTCCATCGCGTACTTCACCAGTTCCGCCAGGGAGGTGATGTTGAGTTTTTGCATCAACCGCGCCTTGTGGGTACTGATGGTCTTACTGCTCAAGGCCAGTTGCTGGGCGATGTCGTTGACGTTGGCGCCCTGGGCCAGGCGTTCGAATACCGAGAATTCACGCTCCGAGAGCGACGAATGCAGCGGCCGCGAATCGGTCAGGCCGACTTCGAAAACCATGCGATCGGCCAGGTCCGGGTCGATGTAACGCCCGCCCGCAGCCACTTTGCGGATCGCGGTCAGCAGCAGCGCCGGGTCGCTGTCCTTGGTCGCATAACCGGCAGCGCCGACTTTCAACGCGCGCGCGGCCATCTGCGCTTCGTCGTGCATCGACAGCACCAGGATCGCTGGCGGATTGTTCAACGCGCGAATCCGCGGAATAGCCTCCAGGCCATTGACCCCGGGCATGGAGATGTCCAGCAACACCACTTCGCAGGGCACATGACGCAGCGTCTCAAGCAACTGCTCGCCATTGCTTGCCTCCCCCACCACCAGCAAGTCCTTGGCCAGACCAATCAACTGCTTGATGCCTTCGCGAACGATGGTGTGGTCTTCGGCTACCAGTACACGGATCACAGACTTCTCCAGATTCAAGATCTATCGCGAGCAAGCTCGCTCCTACAGTGATTGAGGTGTGTCAGAGATTTGTGCCCCTGCCCAAAACCCCTGCTCGCGAAGGCATAAGTACAGTCAACACATGCTCATCAGGCCACATCCAACGGCACTCGCACACTCAGCGTCGTGCCTTCACCCGGCTCGCTTTCAAGCGACAACTGACCGCCCATGATCAGTACCCGCTCGCGCATGCCCACAACCCCAAAGGATGTTGGCCGGCCAGTGCTGGCGACAAATCCTACGCCGTCATCGCTGACGGTCAGGCACAACTCGTTGCCTTCCAGTACCAGGGTCAGTTCAACAGTATGCGCCTGAGCATGGCGCATGACATTGGTCAGCGCTTCCTGAAGGATCCGGAACAAGCCAATCGCCTTGGCATCGCTGAGTGCCGGTAAATTGTCCGGCACCTGCACCAGGCACGGTATCTGCGTGCGCGCCTCGAAACGACGGGCTTGCCATTCAATGGCCGAAGCGATCCCGGCGTCGAGAATGGGTGGGCGCAAAGCCGTGGCCACGTCGCGCACCAGCTGAAACAGCTGAGCGATCAGGCGCTTCATGCTGTTCAGGCGCTCGTTCAGACCGGGGTCGAGCTGAGCGTAGGCCAGTTCGCACATCGACGTTTCCAGCTTCAGCACGGTCAACATTTGACCGAGTTCGTCGTGAACTTCCCGGGCAATTCGGGCCTTTTCCTCTTCCCGGACGCTCTCCAAATGAGCCGACAACTCACGCAACTGTTCCCGGGAGCTGGCCAGTTCCAGTTCGATGCGCTTGCTCTCGCTGATGTCCCAGACGATACCGTCCCAGACATAGGTGCCGTCCTCAAGCCGGCGAGTGATGGCTTTGATTTCCGCCCAGCGTTGCTCGCCCGAACGGGTGAGAATCCGTCCCTGCCAGGACCAGTCACTGTCGGTATCCAGCGCATGGTCCTGCGTTTGGTGATAACTGGCCTTGTCATCTGGATGCACCAGGCTGCGCAGGCCTTTGTCGCGATGGGCCAGGGTGGCCGGCGAATACCCCGACAGGCTCTCGCTGCCTTCACTGATGTAGGCAAAATCGATTTGCCCTGTCACCGGCGCCCGCTCCAGTCGAAAGACCAATCCTGGAACGTTGGCAGCGATCCCTTGCAGCCGCGCTTCGCTTTCCTGCAACGCGGCCAATGCGCGACGACGCTCGGTGACGTCATTGAGGTAAACCACCAGGTATTCGCCACCGCGAAATCGCAAGAAGCTCAACGAAACATCCGTTGGCAGGATGCTGCCGTCCGCACGCACACAGTTGGTTTCGAAACTTGGCGGGCCGTCATCGCTGGCACGGGCGCGCTTCCACAGGTTCAACCAGCGGTCCATATGCAGACCAGGTTCGAAGTCGATCAGTGGCCGGTCGATGATCCCTCCCGCCGAATAACCCAGCATGGTTTCCGCCGCACGGTTGGCGTAACGCACATGGCTGTCCCAGTTGACCCAGAGGATGCCGACGGTACTTTGATCGATGGAAAATTGGGTAAGGCGTAACGCTTCTTCGCTGGCCGCACGCAGGGCAATGTCCGCCCGCGCCGCCAGCAGTCGTTGCTCCAGACTGTGCTGCTGCCGACGCTGCCAGATGACGATGGCCATGCTGCTCAACACCAACACCACCATTAGTAGACAAAGGTTTTTCCAAAAAACCGGGGAATCGGTGAGCCTTGGATATTTGGGTTGCAGCCATTGGCTATGCAATTGCTCCAGTTCCTTGGCCGGGATGGCTCGCAGGGCGTTTGCGATGATGCCCGCGAGTTCTGGCCAGTCCCGGCGAGTGGCAACGCGCAGCAGTTGCGGCAGGCCAATATCGCCGACCACCACCAGCTCGGAAAACTCGGGCTCGATGGAAAGCCGCCCCAACTGCGCCTCATCGACCACGGCATAACTGGCCTGCTGACTGAGCAGCAGCTGCAAGGCTTGGCGCTCGCTGGGTACGCCTTGAAGGTTCAGGCGCGGATAAGTGCTGCGCAGGTAGTCGGCGGTGGTACTGGGCATGCGCACGGCGACACGGGTCTGGCTGTCGAGTTTTTCCAGCTCTACCGCGCCGGTGCTTTTCTGATCACTGACCACCAGATGCGGCACCCGCATATACGGGTCGGAAAACTGCCACAAGCGCAGACCACCGGGGGTTTGGGTCAGTCCCGGCGCGATGTCGATTTCACCCTCGCGCGCAGCGGCTTCCAATTGTGCGAGGTCGGGGTAATTGCGCCAACTCAGTTCGACCTTAAGCGCCTTGGCCAGCCATTTCATCAGCTCAACGTTGACCCCGGACAGGCGCTGTAAACGGCGATCGTACTGGGCGTAAGGCGCTTGCAACACCAGCCCGACCCGCAACTCATCATGTTGCGCCAGCCATTGCTGCTGGTCGGCGGACAATTGCGCGACATGCGCCGGTGACGCGCCAGCCGCCCAGCCCATCAAGGGAAACCACAAACAGCCGATAACCCACAGGCAGCGAAAACGCATCATTGAAGTCTCACACACTGACAAATACTGACCAACCCATTAGGCTGCCGGAATAACTTCTGGCCTGGAATATCCGATGCCCCCTGTCTACCGCCTGGCACTGCCAGCATTGTGTCTGTCGCTGATCCTGCCTTGCGCCTTTTCCGTCGAGGCGGCCGTCCCGACACCGGCCACTGTGGAAAAAACCGCAGAAGAAAAGCCAGCCGAACGCCAGCCGCTGCTTGAGCGTAGTCAGGAAGAAGCGAGCGCACTTGAGCGAAAAATCCCCGTTCAGGAACAGCAACCCTTACAAGCGGGCGCCGACACATTCCTCGCCTTGTGGAAACCGGCCAACACCGCCGACCCCAAAGGCGTGGTGATTATCATCCCTGGCGCCGGCGAAACCGCTGACTGGCCGCAAGCAATCGGTCCTTTGCGCCGCCAATTACCAGACATCAAGTGGAGCAGCCTGAGTATCACCTTGCCGGACCTGCAAAGCGATGCCATTTCGCCACGCGTCGTCGAAGTGGCACCCGCCCCCAAAGCCGCGAGCACCGGCAGCAAGGATTCGACCACCGCAGCCCCCATCGAGCAAGCTGCCGGCGGTGAAGCGGATGTGGCGGACAAAGCGATCGCCGCAACCACCGAGGAACAGGCCAAGGCCGATGCCGAGCGAATTTTTGCTCGCATTGATGCGGCCATTGCCTTCGCCGAACAGCAGAGTGCTCACAGCATTGTCGTATTGGGTCATGGCACCGGTGCTTACTGGGCCGCGCGGTATTTGAGCGAGAAGCAACCATCGCAAGTGGAAAAGTTCGTGATGGTTGCGGCGCAGACGCCGGTGACAGCACTGCCCGCGCTGGCGGAACTGACACCGACATTAAGACTGCCGACCGCCGACCTCTTCTACATGGACAGACCGCTGGATCGCAACGCGGCGCTGGAACGCCTGCAAGCCAGCAAGCGCTTGAAGACGTCAGCGTTCAGCCAGGTATCTCTGAAGGCATTGCCGGGTGATGCCAAGGCAGAGCAAGAACAACTGGTTCGCCGGGTGCGTGGTTGGTTGAATCCTCAACCTGCGGGGAACTGATAGACCGCGTCGCCCTCATCGCGAGCAGGCTCGCTCCCACAGTTGGAAATGCATCCCCCTTGTGGGAGCGAGCCTGCTCGCGAAGGCGGCTTCACTGGCAACACTAATCATTGCCGCTATCGAAAATTCCGTCGATCACGAATCAGCTTATAGGCGTTATGCAGTTCGCGCGTCTTATCGGTAGCCTCGCGAACCTGCAACGCCGTCGCACCGCTGCCGGCAATTTTATCCGGGTGATGACGACTCAGCAGGCGCCGATAGGCACGCTTGATCTGCGCAGGCTCTGTGGTGGCTGACACGCCCAAAAGCCGCAAGGCATCCTGATAGGTCGGCGCGTTGCCAACCAATGAGCGCTTCTGCGGTTCGTAGTCCGTCGCCAGTGCTTGTACTTGATGTCGCGTCCAACCCAGCCATTTCCCCCATTGCGCGATCAGTTCAAGCTCAATGCTCCCCGCACGACCATCCGCCCACACCATCCGCCAGCAGGCGCGCAAAACGCCTTCAGCCGCAAAAGGCTGAGCACTTAACCGCCGCAGATAACCGCGCAGCCGATCTTTTCCCGACTTGCCGCGATTGAACGCGGCAATCGCCCGGCGCTGCGCATGTTCATTCATTTCCAGCGAGTGCATTTCCTGACGGGCCTGCTGAATATGGCCATCCACTACCGGTCCATCGCACTTGGCTAGCCGCCCCAGCAACACGAACAACAGTTCATCGTTGCGTAGCACTGGGGGACCGCCGAGCCTTTCACGCAAATGCCCCCAGCTCTGCAGGCGCAGATGCCGATCCAGCGCGTGCCCCAGTAATGCGCCGAGCATGGCCCCCGGAATGCTGGCTATCGCAAAGCCTGCTCCGGCTCCAATCAGAGTCCCTGGCCACAGCATGTCAGCGACTCGCTTCTATCAGAGTTTCAACTTCAGCGAGACGCTCGTGAGTGCCGACATCCACCCAATGCCCGTTCAGGTGCTCGCCCGTCACTTGCCCCTGCGCCATCGCCGTACGCAACAGGGGCGCCAACTTGAACGCTCCGGCAGCACACCCTTCAAACAGGTGCGGATGAAGGACGGCAATACCGCTGTAGGTCAGGTTGGAGGTGTCCGGCTGACCGTCGTGGACCCGCCCGTCGACGAGACTGAAATCGCCAGTCGGGTGGTGAGCCGGGTTGTCCGCCAACACCAGATGAGCCAGTCCGGCGATCGGCTGGCGCAATACGCTGAAATCGTAGTCGGTCCAGATGTCACCGTTGACCACCATGAAGGCGTTGTCACCCAGCAACGGTAACGCGCGGAAAATGCCGCCACCGGTTTCCAGCGGCTCACCTTCCGGCGAATACTGAATGCTCACGCCATAGCGCGAACCATCACCCAAATAGTCTTCGATTTGCTGGCCGAGCCAGGCATGGTTGATCACGATCTCGGTAAAGCCGCAAGCGGCCAGCGCGCGCAGGTGATACTCGATCAGCGGCACACCGCCTGCGCGAACCAGCGGTTTTGGTGTCGTCAGGGTCAACGGGCGCATGCGCTCACCTTTCCCCGCCGCCAGAATCATTGCCTTCATGCATTCGCTCCAGCGCGCAAACTCAGTAGCAACACATCCAGTCCCGCCAACTCGGGACGACGGGCGACCACCGCATCTATATAAGTAAAGAACCGCGGTACGTCGGCCAGGTAGCGCGGCTTGCCGTCACGATGACAGATGCGAGCGAAGATGCCGATCACTTTCAGGTGGCGCTGCACGCCCATCAAGTCGCTGGCGCGCAGGAAATCCTCAAAGTCGGACTGCACCGGAATGCCTAGCGTGCCCGCTTGCTGCCAATAGTCCTCCAGCCAGCCGCGTACTCGTTCTTCGGGCCAGCTGAGGAAAGCGTCCTTGAACAGGCAAGTTACATCGTAGGTCACGGGGCCATAGACCGCATCCTGGAAATCCAGCACGCCGGGATTCGGCTCGCTGAGCATCAGGTTGCGCGGCATGTAATCGCGATGCACCAGCACTTTCGGCTGGGCCAGGGCACTCTCGATCAGCACGTCGGTGACCTGCTGCCAGAGCATCTGCTGAGCGGAATCGAACTCGATGCCCAGCTCACGTTTCACGTACCACTGCGGAAACAATTCCAGCTCGCGACGCAGCAACGCCACGTCATAACCTGGCAGCGGTGCAACCATCGGCAATTGCTGAAAAGCCAGCAGCGCTTGCAGAGCATCCTTGAACAAATCGTCGGCGTTTTCGCGATCGATCACGTCCAGGTAAGTCTTGTTGCCCAAGTCATTGAGCAAAAGAAAACCACGCTCGAGGTCTTCGGCATAGATTTTCGGCACATTAATTCCGGATTTCGCTAGCAAAAAGGCGATATCCACGAAGGGTTTGCAGTTTTCCTGGGGCGGAGGCGCGTCCATCACGATGAAGCTTTTGCCCTCGCCTTCCCAGCGGAAATAGCGTCGGAAACTCGCATCGCTACTGGCCGCCGTCAACGTGGCCGGGGGGACGGAACCCCAGCCCTGCTCTGCATAGAGAATTGCCAACTGCTCATCGAGCCAAACTTTCAGGTGTTGCAAACGTACATCTTGGTCAGGCATTGCAAGGGTCTCCGACGGCGCTAGCCGTCAAGCGGGTCATGCTTTATTATCCAGCATCTTTTTCAGACCATCGAGAGGCGTGCGGCCTACACCGCGGGCAGATGGCACGCAGGAAGCCCGGACTAATAAGATGGCATTGAAATCCCCCGCGTTTCGTAAAAAATTTCCGTTGTTGGTAACCGGCAGTCTGCTGGCCCTGCAACCTCTTGCCAGCTCATTCGTGGTTGCCGCGGAACAGTTCGACTGTTCAGTCTCTGCTGCGGGTGCCTGGGACTGTGCCCCAAAATCGCCAGCGGCGGTACTGCCACCGCGTCCTGCCCATGAAGGCAACGCAGTCAGCCCCACTGGCGAAACTACCGCCGAAAGCGGTTCCAGTGAAGACACCGGCGCCAAGCCTGTGCTCGTTACCGAGGCCAAAGGCCGCGGACTGAAGTCACGTAGCGCAGACTACAGTCACCTGGACTGGGTTCCACGCGAGAAGCTCACTGCAGCGCAATTGGCCGAAACCGGACCTTACTGCTCTGGTTCCTATATCGAACCGATTCGTCCCGGCATGAATGACACGACGAATAAAAGTGACGCTCCGACCTTTATTGGTGCCAAGGCCTCCCGCTATGACACGGAAAACCAGGTCGGTACGCTGGCCGGTGACGTGGTTATGCGTCAGGGCAGCATGCAAGTCGAAGCCGACGAAGCAAGCCTGTATCAGGCCGAGAGCCGTGGTGAACTGAGCGGCAACGTCCGTATTCGCGACAACGGCGCACTGCTCGTGGGCGACCATGCCGACGTGCAACTCGACACCGGTGAAGCCAAGGTCGACAACGCCGAATACGTGATGCACAAATCCCGTATTCGCGGTAACGCGCTGTACGCCAAGCGCGCCGAAAACGCGATCATCCGGCTCAAGGATGGTACGTACACCACGTGCGAGCCGAGCAGCAACGCCTGGCAGCTCAAGGGCAACAACATCACCTTGAACCCGGCCACCGGTTTCGGTACCGCGACCAACGTGACGTTGCGGGTCCAGGACATCCCGGTCCTTTACACGCCATACATCTACTTCCCGATCGACGACCGTCGCCAGTCGGGCTTCCTGCCCCCGACCATCGGCGCCGGCAGCGATACCGGCTTCTTGCTGGTTACACCGTATTACTTCAACCTGGCCCCGAACTACGATGCCACGTTGTACCCACGCTACATGAGCAAGCACGGCCTGCTGATGGAAGGCGAGTTCCGCTACCTGACCCCTTCCAGCGAAGGTCAGTTCGGCGCCGCGTATCTCAACGACGAAGACACCGAACGCAGCCAGCAGACCGACTACGAAAAAAACCGCTACATGTACAACTGGCAGCACAAGGGCGGCCTTGATTCTCGAGTTTTCACGCAAGTCGACTACACCAAGCTCAGCGACCCGTACTACTTCCAGGATCTGCAGACCGATCAAATCGGCGTGAAACCCGCCGACTACGTGAATCAGCAGGGCTCCGTCACCTACCGTGGCGACAGCTACACCGCACGCGTGAACGCTCAGGCTTATCAGCTGGCGACCGTTTCCGCCATCACGCCATATGACCGCCTGCCGCAGGTCACTTTCAACGGTGAGTTGCCTACTCACCCGGACGGGTTAAAACTCGACTACGAAACAGAAGTCGTGCGATTTGACCGGAGTCTGCAAAACGGTAACTTCACCAACGAAAACGGCAGTGTTTCTCCAGAACTGGACACCAACGTACAAGGCTTGGCGCGCGCTAACGGCGACCGCCTCAACCTTGCTCCGTCCATGAGCCTGCCGATGAACTGGACGTATGGTTTCCTGACACCAAAACTCAAGTACCAGTACACACAGTACCAACTGGATCTGGACAGCATTGGCAAAAGCCAGATTGCCGCCCAGACTGCGCAACAGGACCAGCTGAACGGCACCTTTGGCAGCAGCCAAAGCCGTAGCGTGCCGATCGCAAGCATCGACAGCGGCCTGTATTTCGATCGCAACACCCAATGGTTCGGCAAAGACTATCGTCAAACCCTTGAGCCGCGCCTGTACTACCTCTATGTCCCTCAGGTGGACCAGGAAAACATTCCTGTTTTCGACACCAGTGAATACTCTTTCAGCTACGCGTCGCTGTTCCGCGACAACCGCTTCTCCGGCTCCGACCGCGTCGGTGACGAGAACAAGCTGTCGCTGGGCGTGACCAACCGCTGGATCGAAGACGATGGTTTCGAACGCCAACGCATCGCCGTCGGCCAGGCCATGTACTTCAAGAATCGCGAAGTCCAGTTGCCGGGTATTGATCCCAAAACCCTTCAGTCCGCGAACGCCAACGTTTCACCTTATGCGCTGGATTACGAATATCGCTGGAACCGCGATTGGCGCACCACGGCCGACTACAACTGGGACCCGGACAGCCACAGCCCTCGCTCGGGCAGCGCAATGTTCCACTACCAGCCGGAAGACAATCCGAACAAGATCGTCAACGCCGGCTATCGCTATCGTAATGACCAGATCCTCTACAACCAAAGTACCGGTAAATGGCAAGTTGGCGGCGACTATGGAACCCCTGGCCAGCCAGGCTTCGTAAAGGACTACTACAAAATTGTACAGCACGACTTCTCGGTGATGTGGCCGATCGTGCCGCAATGGAACGCCATCAGCCGCTGGCAGTACGATTACAACCAAAACCGCACACTGGAAGCCTTCGGTGGTTTCGAGTACGACAACTGCTGCTGGAAAATGCGCCTGATCACTCGTTACTGGATTTCTTATGACGAACTCAGTCAGCAAGCTCCGCAAAACGAAAAAGGCGACCACGGCATATTCCTCCAAATTGTACTGAAGGGACTCGGCGGCCTCACCGGCGCCAAAGTAGAGAGTTTCCTCGACAAAGGCATCCAAGGTTATCGTGAACGTGAAAACCAAGCTTTCTGATTGTCTGCGCCCGCTGATGCTGGGCGCGCTGTTCCTGGGTACCGCTGCCAATGCCGCGGTAGAGTCCATCGATAAAGTGGTGGCCATTGTCGACAACGACGTGGTCATGCAGAGCCAACTGGACCAACGTGTCCATGAAGTTCAGCAAACCATCGCCAAACGCGGCTCTGTCGCGCCGCCGACCAGCGTGCTGGATCAGCAGGTGCTTGAGCGTCTGATCGTCGAAAACCTGCAACTGCAGATTGGCGAACGTTCGGGCATCCGCATTACCGATGAAGAACTCAACCAGGCTGTCGGCACCATTGCCCAGCGCAACAACATGACGGTGGATCAATTCCGCGCCGCGCTGACTCACGACGGTCTGTCTTACGACGACGCCCGTGACCAGATTCGCCGCGAGATGATCATCAGCCGTGTGCGTCAGCGTCGTGTGGCCGAGCGCATCCAGGTCTCCGAGCAGGAAGTGAAAAACTTTCTCGCTTCCGATCTGGGCAAAATGCAGCTCTCCGAAGAGTTCCGCCTGGCCAACATCCTGATTCCTACACCGGAAAGCGCCAACTCCGACACAATTCAGAATGCCGCCAAACAGGCAGATGCTGTTTACCAGCAGCTCAAGCAAGGCGCCGACTTCGGTCAGTTGGCCATCGCCAAATCCGCCAGCGAAACCGCACTGGAAGGCGGCGAAATGGGCTGGCGTAAAGCCGCTCAGTTGCCACCTCCGTTCGACCGCATGCTGAGCACCATGGCTGTCGGCGACGTCACTCAGCCAATGCGTACTCCGGGCGGCTTCATTATCCTGAAGATCCTCGAGAAACGTGGCGGCGAGACTCAGATGCGTGACGAAGTGCATGTTCGTCACATCCTGGTCAAACCGAGCCCGATTCGCGACGAAGAAAAAACCAAGGCCCTGGCCCAATCGCTCTACACCCGTATCGAAGCGGGTGAAGATTTCGGCGATCTGGCGAAAAGCTACTCGGAAGACCCGGGCTCCGCCCTCAACGGTGGCGACCTGAACTGGGTCGACCCGAACGTACTGGTTCCTGAATTCCGCGAAGTGATGGCCAAGACCCCACAAGGCCAGCTGTCCAAGCCGTTCAAGACCCAATATGGCTGGCACGTCCTGGAAGTCCTTGGCCGTCGCGCCACTGACAGCACCACCCAGGCCCGTGAACAGCAAGCGATGACCGTACTGCGTAACCGCAAATACGACGAAGAGCTGCAAACCTGGCTGCGTCAGATCCGTGACGAAGCGTACGTAGAGATCAAACTCCCTGGTGCAAGCCAGGCAGCACAGTGAAACGTTTTGCGCTGACACCCGGCGAGCCGGCCGGCATAGGTCCTGACCTGTGCCTGCTGCTCGCCTCGAAAGCCCAGCCATACCCCCTGATTGCCATTACCAGCCGCGACCTGCTCCTTGAGCGGGCCGCGCAACTGGGCGTGGTTGTCGACTTGCTACCGGTAACGCCGGACGCCTGGCCAGATATTCCCGCGCCCGCCAACAGCCTGTATGTCTGGGATACGCCACTCAACGCGCCGGTCATCGCCGGGCAGCTGGACAAAGCCAATGCGGCTTTCGTTCTGCAAACCCTGACGCGTGCGGGCCAAGGCTGCCTGGACGGGCATTTCGCCGGCATGATCACCGCCCCGGTGCACAAGGGCGTCATCAACGAGTCTGGCATCGCCTTTTCCGGGCACACGGAGTTTCTCGCCGACCTGACCCATACCGCGCAAGTGGTGATGATGCTCGCCACACGCGGATTGCGCGTGGCGCTGGTCACCACACACCTGCCCCTTCGCGAGATTGCCGATGCGATCACGCCGGAGCGACTGGAACGGGTCACGCGAATTTTGCACAGCGACCTGCAACAAAAATTCGGCATCGCCCAGCCACGCATCCTGGTCTGTGGGCTCAACCCCCATGCCGGTGAAGGCGGTCACCTGGGCCATGAAGAAATCGACATCATCGAACCTACCTTAGAGCGCCTGCGCGGCGAGGGCATGGACCTTCGCGGTCCCCTGCCCGCCGACACTCTGTTCACCCCCAAATATCTGGAGCACTGCGACGCGGTGCTGGCGATGTACCACGACCAGGGCTTGCCCGTGCTGAAATACAAAGGCTTCGGCGCAGCCGTCAACGTGACCCTGGGCTTGCCGATCATCCGCACGTCGGTCGACCACGGCACTGCCCTGGACCTGGCCGGCAGCGGCAACATCGACACCGGCAGCCTGCAAGTCGCCCTGGAAACCGCCTACCAGATGGCCGAGACCCGTTTATGACCGAGCATTACCAACACCGGGCGCGCAAGCGTTTCGGCCAGAACTTCCTCCATGATGCCGGTGTTATCGACCGCATCCTGCGCTCCATCCACGCCAAACCCGAAGACCGCCTGCTGGAAATCGGTCCGGGCCAGGGCGCGTTGACCCAAGGCCTGCTCAACAGCGGGGCCCAGCTCGACGTGGTGGAACTGGATAAAGACCTGATCCCTATCCTCAATCAGCAGTTTGCCGGCAAGAGCAACTTCAACCTGCACCAGGGCGACGCACTGAAGTTCGACTTCAAAAGCCTGAACGCCGCGCCAGGTAGCCTTCGCGTCGTTGGCAACCTGCCATACAACATTTCCACGCCGTTGATTTTTCATCTGCTGCATAACGCCAGCCTGATTCGTGACATGCACTTCATGCTGCAAAAGGAAGTGGTCGAGCGAATGGCGGCAGGTCCTGGCGGTGGTGACTGGGGTCGCCTGTCGATCATGGTTCAGTACCACTGCCGGGTTGAGCATCTGTTCAACGTTGGCCCGGGCGCGTTCAATCCGCCGCCGAAAGTCGATTCCGCCATCGTGCGCCTGGTGCCCCACGCGGTACTGCCGCATCCAGCCAAAGATCACAAAGTGCTGGAACGCGTCGTTCGCGAAGCCTTCAACCAGCGCCGCAAGACCCTGCGCAACACCCTCAAACTGCTGCTGAGCAATGACGAGATCACAGCCGCCGGCGTCGATGGCAGCTTGCGTCCCGAGCAACTTGATCTGGCAGCCTTCGTGCGCCTGGCCGACAAGCTCAGCGAACAGGTCCTACACAAGCCTGCGGATATCTGACAGACCGCAGGCGTTATCGGGTAGGACACCAGCGCCTATGTCTGGTTTACTACCCGATACTTGGCCTAGACTGAGTTCTATCAGCTACGCCCCGCGTCCCGCTTCGTTTTTAAGGCCTCTTGCATGTCCGATCCTCGTTATCAGGTCGACGTCAGCGTCGTCACCCGCTATCTGGCAGAACAATCGCAACCCGAGCATGAACGCTTTGCCTTCGCCTACACCATTACCGTGCACAACAATGGCGAGTTACCGGCCAAGCTGTTGTCGCGGCACTGGGTGATCACCGATGGTGACGGGCATGTCGAGGAAGTTCGCGGTGCCGGCGTCGTTGGCCAGCAGCCAGTGATTCAAGTGGGTGAGAGCCATACTTACAGCAGCGGCACCGTCATGACCTCCAAAGTCGGCACCATGCAGGGCACGTATCAAATGATTGCCGACGACGGTAAGCACTTCGACGCCATTATCGCGCCATTCCGCCTGGCGGTGCCCGGAGCCCTGCACTGATGGCGACGTATGCCGTCGGTGATTTGCAGGGTTGCCTTGAACCTCTGCAATGCCTGCTCAAGCAAGTCGCCTTTGACCCTGCCCGCGACAAACTGTGGTTGGTAGGCGATCTGGTCAACCGAGGCCCGCAGTCGCTGGAAACCTTGCGCTTCCTCTATAGCATTCGCGACTCCCTGGTGTGCGTGCTCGGCAATCATGACCTGCATTTGCTGGCCGTCGGGCATAACATTGAACGCCTGAAGAAAGCCGACACCCTGCGCGAGATTCTCGACGCTCCGGATCGCCCGGAACTACTGGATTGGCTGCGCCGGCAAAAGCTCATGCATTACGACGAACAACGAAACATTGTCCTCGTGCATGCGGGCATACCGCCACAGTGGTCGCTGCGCAAGGCATTGAAATGCGCCGCCGAAGTCGAAGACGCCCTGCGTGACGATAACCGTATCACCCCCTACCTCGATGGCATGTACGGTAACGAGCCCACGAAATGGAACAGTGACCTCACGGGTGTCGAGCGCCTGCGAGTAATCACCAACTATTTCACCCGGATGCGTTTCTGCACCCGCGAAGGCAAACTCGACCTCAAGGGCAAGGAAGGCATCGACACCGCGCCACCGGGTTATGCGCCATGGTTCAAGTACAAGGAACGCAAGACCAAGGGTCTGAAAATCATCTTCGGCCATTGGGCAGCCCTTGAAGGCAAGTGCGACGAACCAGGCATTTTTGCCCTCGATACCGGTTGTGTCTGGGGTGGCGCGATGACCCTGATGAACGTCGACACCGGCGTCCGCCTGCAGTGCAAATGCGACGATCACGGCCGAACTCTACCGCCAGTCGCACCCTCCATTTCCGAACAAACGTCAGCCAACGCCCGGCGCTAGACTGCGCATTCAGCCGAGCCACAGGAGCCCGCCATGAGCGAATTCAAACGTATCCCCCCAGAGCAGGCCCAGGCCCTGCGTGAACAAGGTGCCGTTGTCGTCGACGTCCGCGACCCGGCGACCTTCGCTGCGCTGCACATCAGTGGCTCGAAGCATCTGGACAACCACTCGCTGCACGCTTTCATCCAGGGTGCAGACCTTGATGCACCGACCGTGGTGGTCTGTTATCACGGCAACTCCAGCCAGGGCGCTGCCGCCTACCTGATCAGCCAGGGCTTTTCCGACGTCTACAGCATGGACGGTGGTTTTGAGCTGTGGCGTACGACTTATCCTTCGGAAACCGCGCAAGGCAGTTCCGAATAATTTTTTTGTAACGTGCAAGCCCCAGCCCCCGCGGGCTTGCGCGCAGGCAGACGAACGGTCTGCCACAACTAATTACGTATCTCGCCTTTACCTCCCGGATTCCGAACTATCCTTAAGCGCAGGCCATCCAAAACAGGGGAGAGCCGGTACACCGGCGCACGGATCATCGGGAGTAGCTTTTGGGGTAGTCAGCTCCGAAAGAGTTCTGGGGGGTAAACAGCGACCGCCTGTTCGGTTGCTGCCAGCATCGACTGAATGATCCGGCGTCGGCTCCACGTATCGAGCGAGGTGACGTCATGAGTATCTTTAGCCACTTCCAACAACGCTTCGAGTCCACACGCCAGGAAGAACTCTCGTTGCAAGAGTATCTTGAGCTGTGCAAACAGGATCGTAGCGCCTATGCCTCCGCCGCTGAGCGGCTATTGCTGGCCATCGGAGAGCCGGAGCTGCTCGACACCTCGACCAACTCGAGACTGTCGCGAATCTTTTCCAACAAGGTGATCCGCCGCTATCCGGCCTTTGAAGACTTCCACGGGATGGAAGAATGCATCGACCAGATCGTGTCGTATTTCCGCCATGCCGCACAGGGCCTGGAAGAGAAGAAACAAATCCTTTATCTGCTCGGCCCCGTCGGTGGCGGTAAATCGTCCCTGGCCGAGAAGCTCAAACAGCTGATCGAAAAGGTGCCCTTCTACGCGATCAAGGGCTCGCCGGTTTTCGAATCCCCCCTGGGTCTGTTCAACGCCACTGAAGATGGCGCGATCCTCGAGGAAGACTTCGGCATTCCCCGGCGCTACCTCAACACCATCATGTCGCCATGGGCGACCAAACGCCTCGCCGAATTCGGCGGTGACATCAGCCAGTTCCGCGTGGTGAAACTCTATCCGTCGATCCTTAACCAGATCGCCGTGGCCAAAACCGAGCCGGGAGACGAAAACAACCAGGACATCTCGGCGCTGGTGGGCAAGGTCGATATCCGCAAACTGGAAGAATTCCCACAGAATGACGCCGACGCCTACAGTTACTCGGGTGCCCTGTGCCGGTCCAACCAGGGTTTGATGGAATTCGTCGAAATGTTCAAGGCACCGATCAAGGTGCTGCACCCATTGCTGACCGCCACCCAGGAAGGCAACTACAACAGTACCGAAGGCCTGGGGGCGATTCCGTTCACCGGGATCCTGCTCGCTCACTCCAACGAGTCGGAATGGCACACCTTCCGCAACAACAAGAACAACGAAGCCTTCATCGACCGGATCTATATCGTCAAAGTACCGTACTGCCTGCGGGTCAGCGACGAAGTGAAGATCTACGACAAGCTCTTGTTCAACAGCTCGCTGGCCAAGGCCCATTGCGCGCCTGACACCCTGAAAATGCTCGCCCAATTCACCGTGCTCTCGCGCCTCAAGGAACCGGAAAACTCCAACATCTACTCCAAGATGCGCGTGTATGACGGCGAAAACCTCAAGGACACCGATCCGAAGGCCAAGTCGATCCAGGAATACCGCGACAACGCTGGCGTCGACGAAGGCATGAACGGCCTGTCCACCCGCTTCGCGTTCAAGATTCTGTCGAAAGTCTTCAACTTCGACCCGCACGAAATCGCCGCCAACCCGGTGCATTTGCTCTACGTGCTGGAACAACAGATCGAACAGGAGCAATTCCAGGCCGAAACCCGCGAACGCTACCTGCGCTTCCTCAAGGAATACCTGGCGCCGCGTTATATCGAATTCATCGGCAAGGAGATCCAGACCGCCTACCTCGAGTCGTACAGCGAGTACGGCCAGAACATCTTCGATCGCTACGTGCTGTACGCCGACTTCTGGATCCAGGACCAGGAATACCGCGACCCGGAAACCGGCGAGATCCTCAACCGCGTAGCGCTGAACGAAGAGCTGGAAAAAATCGAAAAACCGGCGGGCATCAGCAATCCGAAAGATTTCCGCAACGAGATCGTCAACTTCGTACTACGTGCCAGGGCCAACAACAACGGCAAAAACCCGACCTGGCTCAGCTACGAAAAACTGCGGGTGGTCATCGAGAAGAAAATGTTCTCCAACACCGAAGACCTTCTGCCGGTCATCAGCTTCAACGCCAAGGCCAGCAAAGAGGACCAGCAAAAACACAACGACTTCGTCACACGAATGGTCGAACGCGGTTACACCGACAAACAGGTACGACTGCTGTCCGAGTGGTACCTGCGGGTCAGAAAGTCCCAATAAGGGAGCTGCAAGCGGCAAACGACAACTTACCGTCACAAGCGCGCAGTTTGCGTAGTAATTGTGGCCATATGTCGCACGCCGCTTGTTTCTGAAGCTTCTGTCTTGCAGCTTGAAGCTTATGACTCGAAGCTCCCCGGAGGGCCTATGAGCTATGTGATCGACCGACGTCTCAATGGCAAGAACAAGAGCACGGTGAACCGTCAGCGCTTTCTGCGGCGGTACCGTGATCACATCAAAAAGGCCGTCGAAGAGGCCGTCAGCCGCCGCTCCATTACCGATATGGAGCACGGCGAACAGATCAGCATCCCCGGCCGCGACATTGACGAGCCGGTGCTTCACCACGGGCGCGGCGGCAAGCAGACCGTCGTGCACCCGGGCAATAAGGAATTCACCAGCGGCGAGCACATTGCACGTCCGCCGGGAGGTAGTGGCGGCAGAGGCCCCGGCAAGGCCGGTAACTCGGGCGAGGGGATGGACGAATTCGTCTTCCAGATCACCCAGGAAGAGTTTCTGGAGTTCATGTTCGAGGACCTTGAGCTACCGAACCTGGTCAAGCGCAACCTGACGGGTACCGACACCTTCAAGACCGTCCGTGCCGGGATCAGCAATGAGGGCAATCCGTCGCGGATCAACATTATCCGTACCTTGCGCTCGGCCCATGCACGACGAATCGCCCTGTCCGGCAGCAGCCGGGCAAAATTGCGCGAAGCAAAAGACGAACTGTTGCGACTTAAGCGCGATGAACCGGATAACTTCGGCGATATTCAGAAAATCGAAACCGAAATCGAAAAGCTCAGTGCGCGTATTCATCGCGTGCCGTTCCTCGATACGTTCGACCTCAAGTACAACCTGCTCATCAAGCAACCAAACCCCAGCTCGAAGGCAGTGATGTTCTGCCTGATGGACGTCTCCGGCTCGATGACCCAGGCGACCAAGGACATCGCCAAACGCTTTTTCATCTTGCTGTACTTGTTCCTCAAGCGTAACTACGAAAAGATCGACGTCGTCTTCATCCGCCACCACACCAGTGCCCGGGAAGTCGATGAGGAGGAATTTTTCTACTCTCGCGAGACCGGTGGCACCATTGTTTCCAGCGCCTTGAAACTGATGCAGGAAATCATGGCAGAGCGCTATCCAAGCAATGAGTGGAACATCTACGCCGCCCAGGCCTCCGACGGCGACAACTGGAACGACGACTCGCCGATCTGCCGCGACATCCTGATCAACCAGATCATGCCGTTCGTGCAGTACTACACTTATGTTGAGATAACCCCGCGCGAACATCAGGCCCTATGGTTTGAGTACGAACGCATCGCCGAAGCCTTTTCCGACACTTTTGCCCAGCAACAACTGGTCTCGGCCGGGGATATTTATCCGGTCTTCCGTGAACTCTTCCAGCGCAGGTTAGTGACATGACCGCCAAAGAGCAGAAGCGCCAACCCATTTCTACCGGCTCCGAATGGACGTTCGAGCTGATCCAGGCCTACGACCGCGAAATCAGTCGTATTGCGGCGGGCTATGCGCTCGACACTTACCCAAACCAGATAGAGGTGATCACCGCCGAACAGATGATGGACGCCTACGCCTCTGTCGGCATGCCACTGGGTTATCACCATTGGTCCTATGGCAAACACTTCCTTAGCACCGAGAAATCCTACAGCCGAGGCCAGATGGGGCTGGCCTACGAGATTGTGATCAATTCCGACCCGTGCATCGCCTATCTGATGGAAGAAAACACCATCTGCATGCAGGCCTTGGTGGTGGCACACGCCTGCTATGGCCATAACAGCTTCTTCAAAGGTAACTACCTGTTCCGCACCTGGACCGATGCCAGCTCGATCATCGACTACCTGGTGTTCGCCAAGCAGTACATCATGCAGTGCGAAGAGCGCCACGGCATCGACGCGGTGGAAGACCTGCTCGATTCCTGCCACGCATTGATGAATTACGGTGTTGACCGCTACAAACGCCCGTATCCGATTTCGGCGGAAGAAGAACGTCGTCGGCAGAAGGATCGAGAGGAGCATTTGCAGAAACAGATCAACGATCTGTGGCGGACCATTCCCAAGGGTGCTGACAAGTACAGCGACAAGGACAATGCGCGCTTCCCCGCCGAACCTCAGGAAAATATCCTCTATTTCATCGAAAAACACGCGCCACTGCTGGAGCCATGGCAGCGGGAAATCGTGCGGATCGTGCGTAAGATCGCCCAATACTTTTATCCACAACGTCAGACCCAGGTGATGAACGAGGGATGGGCCACGTTCTGGCACTACACCCTGATGAACGACTTGTACGACGAAGGCCTGGTCACCGACGGCTTCATGATGGAGTTTCTGACGTCTCATACCAGCGTGGTCTATCAGCCCGGCTTTGACAGCCCGTACTACAACGGGATCAACCCCTACACGCTGGGTTTTGCCATGTACCGGGATATCCGGCGCATGTGTGAAAACCCGACCGAGGAGGACTACCGCTGGTTTCCAGAGATTGCCGGCACCGACTGGCTGTCGACCATCAAGTTCGCCATGAGCAGCTTCAAGGATGAGAGTTTCATCCTGCAGTACTTGTCTCCGAAGGTGATCCGCGACCTGAAGTTGTTCAGCATTCTCGATGACGACCAAAAGGACGATCTGCTTGTGCCAGCGATTCACGACGAAGATGGCTATCGCACCATTCGGGAAACCCTGGCGGCGCAGTACAACCTGGGCAATCGCGAACCCAACGTGCAGATTTACAGCATCGACCGGCGCGGCGACCGCTCACTGACCTTGCGTCACCAGCAGCACGACCGCAAACCCTTGGGAGAGTCCACCGAGGAAGTGCTCAAACACCTGCACCGCCTCTGGGGCTTCGACATCCACCTGGAAACCCTGCAAGGAGACCAGGTGATGAAAACCCACCACGTACCACCCAGAGGTGAACACAGCGAAGGCGAATACGGTCGACTGGACCTGGCCGTCATCCACCTTTGATTCTGTTTCTGCCTCCGGAAGTTCGACGCAAAGGTTATTCTGTCGAGCTAACGGAGGTTTTTTATGCAGATTTATAAAGTCGGCGGGGCCGTACGCGATCGCCTGCTGGGCAAACCTGTCACCGATATCGACTGGGTTGTGGTCGGCGCCACTGCCGAAGACATGCTCGCCAAAGGCTTTCGTCCAGTGGGCGCAGACTTCCCTGTGTTCCTTCACCCAAAAAGCGGTGAGGAATACGCCCTGGCCCGGACCGAACGTAAAAGTGGTCGCGGTTATGGCGGCTTCACTTTTCACGCCTCCCCTGAAGTCACCCTTGAAGAAGACCTGATTCGCCGCGACCTGACAATCAATGCCATGGCCGAAGACGATCAACAAAACCTGACCGACCCCTTCCATGGCCAACTCGATCTCGAAGCGCGGCTGCTTCGTCACGTTTCCCCTGCTTTCGCCGAAGATCCACTCAGGGTTTTGCGTGTTGCACGCTTTGCCGCACGCTATGCCGGCCTGGGCTTTACCGTAGCCCCGGAAACGCTTGAGCTAATGCGCCAGCTCAGCGAGTCAGGCGAACTCGAAGCCTTGACCGCAGAACGAAGCTGGAAAGAAATTTCCCGCGCACTGCTGGAAGACCAGCCTCAGGTGTTTATCGAAGTGCTGCGCGAGTGCGGCGCACTCAAAGTGCTGATGCCGGAAGTCGACGCGCTGTTTGGCGTTCCGCAGCCTGAAGCCCATCACCCGGAGATCGACACCGGCGCGCACACCCTGAGCGTACTGGAGCAAGCAGCGCTGCACAAACAACCGCTGACTGTGCGCTGGGCATCCCTGCTGCATGATCTGGGCAAAGGACTGACGCCGGAGGAAGAATGGCCACGCCATATTGCCCATGAACACAAAGGGCTGAAGCTGATCAAAGCGGTCAACGAACGCTTCAAGGCGCCGAAGGATTGTCAGGAACTGGCGCTGCTGGTAGGCCAATATCACACGCACGGCCATCGTGCCCTGGAGCTGAAGCCGTCAACCTTGCTTGAGTTGTTGCAGAGTTTTGATGTTTACCGCCGGCCGCAGCGCTTCGAAGAGTTCATCGCCGCCTGCGAGATGGACGCTCGAGGGCGCAAAGGGCTGGAGCAGAGAAGTTATCCACAGGCGGATTATTTGCGCGGGGCGGCTTCGGCGGCACGGGGTGTGGCGGTTCAGCCATTGCTGGAGAAGGGATTTAAAGGGCCAGAGTTGGGCGAGGCGATCAAGCGTGAGCGTCTAAAGGCGCTGAAAGCTTACAAAGAGGCGGCGTCTGTTTAAAAGCTTCGCGAGCAGGCTCGCTCCCACAGGGGTCAGCGCCAACCATGTGGGAGCGAGCCTGCTCGCGAAGACGTCAGTCAGGTCACAACAAATGCGCAGGGGTTAACGGCTGCCCACGCCACTCAAACGCCACCGGCGCCAACACCTGATCAATCTGCGCTTCAGCCCACAACGTCGCAAAGCTCTTGCCTACGCCCGGATGCACACGATCCGGCGCAATCAGCGACAGCGGCCACAGCACAAAGGCATTTTTCAGGATTTCTGCGCGCGGCAGAATCAGACCATCAAAATTGCCCACCAGATCGCCGAACAACAAAACGTCAATGTCCAGCGGCAAACCCTTGCGGTCCGGCGCATAACGGCCATTGTCCGCTTCAATGAATTTCAGTCGCCGGTCCAGCTCCATCAGTGGCAGATCGGTAAAACCCGACACCACGAAATTGAAGAACGGTCCGCTCTTGATCCCTACTGGCTGGCTTTCGAACACCGCGGAGCAGCGTATATCCGCCAAAAACCCCGACAAGGCTTCCAGGCCGGCCTGTAAATGAGTTTCACGCCCGATATTACTACCGAGCCCGAGGTACACCTGAGTCAGCGACATCCGCGCTCGATCTCCACGCCCACGCCACCCGTGGCAGCCGGAACTGCACCTGGCTTGGTCAGCTTGAGGCGCACCCAGGTGATCTGGAATTCGCTCATCAGCACCTCGACCAGACGCTCGGCAAAAGTCTCGACCAGCTGAAACTGTGCCTGCTCGGCAAAGGCCTGGATACGCGACGATACGCTGGCGTAATCGAGCGCCAGGGTCAGGTCATCGCCCGCCGCTGCCGGGCGATTGTCCCAAGCGAAGCTCAGATCCAGTCGCAAGCACTGTCGGATGCCTCGCTCCCAGTCGTAGGCACCAATCACGGTGTCGACTTCCAGGCCCTCGATAAACACTCTGTCCAAGCACTTTTCTCCACTGCACGACAAGGGCGCAATGCGCCGTTAGAATCAGGGCGTCCTCGCCCGGAATAGTTAGCATGTTTTGGTTATTGGCGACCCTCGCCTACCTGCTCGGCTCTCTGTCCTTCGCCATTTTGCTCAGCCGCCTGACCGGTAACCCCGATCCGCGAATGGGTGGCTCAGGCAATGCCGGTGCCACCAACATGTTGCGCCTGGCCGGCAAAAAACTCGCCGTCCTGACCTTGCTCGGCGATCTCTGCAAAGGCCTGCTGCCAGTGCTAATAGCAGGTCTGGCGGGGTTTTCGCTTCAAGAACAGGCCTGGATCGGCATCTGCGCCGTCATCGGCCACCTGTTCCCGCTGTACTTCCGCTTTCGCGGCGGCAAGGGTGTTGCCACCGCTGCCGGCATGCTGCTGGGCCTCTATCCACCCGCCGCCTTGCTCGCGCTCTGTGCCTGGCTGCTGACGTTTTACCTGACCCGCACCAGCTCACTGGCCGCATTGATCGCCACACCGCTGACCCTACCGCTGCTGGCCTGGCAGGCACCGGCGGCACTGCTGCCCATGAGCGCGCTCACGGGCCTGATCGTCTGGCGTCATCGCGGCAATCTACGCGACCTGTTTGCCGGGCGCGAACGGCATTTTTAAATACCGACGTGAGCGCCGCTCATCACAACCCTGACAACTGCTCCATCGGCCAACGCGCCTGAACACTGATCGCCAGGCTTTCGTGCTGACCGGCCTGTAAGCGCTGGCAGCCGGCAAAAGCAATCATCGCGCCGTTATCGGTGCAAAACTCCGGACGGGCGTAAAACACATCGCCTTTCATGTCGCCGAGCATTTTCTCCAGGGAAGTGCGCAGGGCCTTGTTGGCGCTAACGCCTCCAGCGATCACCAGACGCTTCATACCGGCCTGTTTCAAGGCACGCTTACACTTGATGGTCAAAGTCTCCACCACGGCCTGCTGGAACGCCAGCGAGATGTCGCAACGGGCTTGATCGCTGTCGTCCCCGGCGCTGACGCACTGCTGCCAGGTGTTCAGGGCGGAGGTTTTCAAGCCACTGAAGCTGAAAGCCAGCCCTGGACGGTCGCACATCGGACGCGGGAAGAGGAAACGTCCTGCAACGCCCTGCTCCGCCAGTCGGGCGATTTCCGGCCCCCCCGGGTAATTGAGGCCCATCATCTTCGCAGTCTTGTCGAACGCTTCACCGGCGGCATCGTCGAGGGTCTCGCCCAAGAGCGTGTACTGACCGATCCCGTCGACCTGAACCAGCTGCGTATGACCACCCGACACCAACAAAGCGACGAACGGAAATTCTGGTGGTTGCGACTCCAGCATCGGCGCCAGCAAGTGACCTTCCATGTGGTGCACACCCAAGGCCGGAATGCCCCAGGCAAAGGCCAGTGCCTGAGCGCAGGAAGCGCCCACAAGCAGGGCTCCGACCAGGCCAGGACCCGCCGTGTAGGCGATGGCGTCGATTTCGGTAGGCACGCAGTCAGCCTCGGCCAACACCTGACGAATCAAGGGCAGCATGCGCTTTACATGATCGCGCGAGGCCAGCTCCGGCACCACACCGCCATAGGCACGGTGCAGGTCGATCTGGCTGAACAGCGCGTCGGCCAGCAGGCCGCGTTCACTGTCGTAAAGTGCGACACCGGTTTCGTCGCAGGAGGTTTCTAATCCCAGTACTAGCATGGGTTTGCGCCTTGTTTAGGCTGAATTCGAAGGCGCGCATAATAGTCGTCACGTGATGCCCCGACCAGCGGTTTTCGATCAGAGGCTTTGCATTCCGAGCGATGAGGGGTTAACATCCGCAACCCTTAAAAACCGACGTCTTCAAGTGCTCTTTTGCCACGAGGATGTTGACCCCGGTAATGAATGAAGGTAGCTCTGGATGCCAGCCGTCAAAGTAAAAGAGAACGAACCCTTCGACGTAGCTCTGCGTCGTTTCAAGCGCTCCTGCGAAAAAGCCGGTGTACTGGCTGAAGTTCGTAGCCGCGAATTCTACGAGAAGCCGACTTCTGAGCGTAAGCGCAAAGCAGCAGCCGCTGTTAAGCGTCACGCAAAGAAAGTTCAGCGCGAACAGCGCCGCGCCGTTCGTCTGTACTAATACACAGACGTTCGTAGCAAGCTTCTGCCAAGCCCGGCCCTCAGCCGGGCTAATGGCATTTGCGGAATACGCTTGATGTTTCATCGTCAAAGCCGCAGACGCGACCGAGACAAATCTGCTTCACAGCGTCAGACCTGGCTCTTTTGCCAGCAGTGCACGTCTTTTCTGACGAGCCTTTCAAGGCTACTGACGAGCACACCCACTGATTCCTCTCACGACGATCAGCCCAAGGCACCTTCTTGCGTGCCCGCTTTTGAGCTATCCGGGGCCATCGACTGGCCGTAGCGGATTCAGCGAAACACTTTCAAATAGTCGAATACTGATTGTGATTAACGTCAGTGGATTTTCGGCAGATACACTTCCCGACAGCGATAACGCAGACGACACTGGTCGAGCCGCACATTTTGCGTGCCTCAAACAACGACCCGCGCTTGGCCGCCTTTCGTTTCGGGTCCATTTCAGCGCAGATGACGAGAACGCCATGGCCGGGCTAATTCCCCAGAGCTTCATTGACGACCTTCTGAACCGCACCGACATCGTCGATGTGGTCAGCTCGCGCCTGCAAATGAAAAAAGCCGGCAAGAATTACACTGCCTGCTGCCCGTTCCACAAAGAAAAAACCCCTTCCTTCAGCGTCAGCCCCGACAAACAGTTCTATTACTGCTTCGGTTGCGGCGCTGGCGGTAACGCCCTCGGCTTCATGATGGACCACGACAACCTGGATTTCATCCAGGCCGTCGAAGAACTGGCCAAAGCCGCCGGCATGGAAATCCCCCGCGAAGAAAGCGGCCGACCGCACAAACCGCGGCAGCCCACCGATTCGCCGCTGTACCCACTACTCACCGCCGCCGCCGACTTTTACCGTCAGGCACTTAAAAGTCACCCATCGCGCAAAGCAGCGGTGGATTACTTGAAAGGTCGTGGTCTGACAGGCGAAATCGCCAGAGACTTCGGCCTCGGCTTCGCCCCACCCGGCTGGGACAACCTGTTCAAGCACTTGAGCAGCGACACCCTGCAACAAAAAGCCATGGTCGATGCCGGCCTGCTCATCGAGAACGCCGAAACCGGTAAACGATATGATCGCTTTCGCGACCGCGTAATGTTCCCGATCCGCGACAGTCGCGGGCGCATCATTGCTTTCGGCGGCCGGGTACTGGGCGACGACAAGCCAAAATACCTGAACTCACCGGAAACCCCGGTATTCCATAAAGGCCAGGAACTCTACGGTCTTTATGAAGCACGCAAGAATAACCGCAACCTCGACGAAATCATCGTCGTCGAAGGCTACATGGACGTCATCGCGCTCGCCCAGCAGGGCCTGCGAAACGCTGTCGCCACGCTAGGCACAGCCACCAGCGAAGAGCACTTGAAGCGACTGTTTCGCGTCGTGCCCAACGTGCTGTTCTGTTTCGACGGCGACCAGGCCGGCCGCAACGCCGCATGGCGGGCACTGGAAGCTACCCTTCCCTGCCTGCAAGACGGGCGACGGGCACGTTTCCTGTTCCTGCCCGAGGGCGAAGATCCGGATACGCTGGTCCGCTCCGAAGGCACCGATGCTTTCCGCGCGCGAATCAACCAGCACGCGCAGCCGCTGGCCGATTATTTTTTTCAGCAACTGACCGAGGAATCGGACCCGCGCTCGCTCGAAGGCAAGGCCCACATGGCCACCCTCGCCGCGCCGTTGATCGACAAGGTTCCCGGCGCAAACCTGCGCATCCTGATGCGTCAGCGCCTGACCGAAATCACCGGCCTCAGCGGTGAAGCCGTCAGCCAACTGGTGCAAAGCGCACCCCAGGAAGCCCCTCCAGCTTACGATCCAGGCATTGATTACGACGCAATGCCGGATTACAGCGACTACCATCAGCCGCAAGCACAAGAGATGTACGTGCCGCAGCAGGAATGGACGCCGAAAAAGCCTGGCGCTGGCGGCAAAAAATGGGACAAGAAACCCTGGGACAAGAACGGCAAGCGCGGCGGTGATCGCGATCAACCCCGCGCGCCGCGTGTGCCGGCCGCTGTGGAGCCGCCGACCCTGGCCGCCTTGCGCACTTTGCTGCATCACCCGCAACTGGCCGAGAAAGTCGAGGATGCCGGGCACTTCGCCGCCGAGGACCATACCAACACTCAGCTGCTGGTGGCCCTGCTCGAAGCCGTACAGAAGAATCCCAAGCTAAACTCATTTCAGTTGATTGCACGCTGGCACGGTACGGAGCAAGGACGTTTGCTCAAGGCGCTGGCGGAAAAGGAATGGCTGATTGATGGAGATAACCTTGAACAACAGTTTTTCGACACCATTACTAGCTTGTCAGCCCGCCAACGCGAGCGAAACCTGGAACAACTTCTTAGAAAAGCACGTCAAAGTGAACTGAGTGCCGAAGAGAAAAATCAACTGCGCGACCTTTTAAGTCGCAATGTTTCCGCAACAAGCCCGACCTCAACTGGCGCGTGAGGTCATAGCTCAGGTATAATCCTCGGCTTGTTTTTTGCCCGCCAAGACCTTCAGTGGATAGGGTGTTATGTCCGGAAAAGCGCAACAGCAGTCTCGTATCAAAGAGTTGATCACACTTGGTCGTGAGCAGGGTTACCTGACTTACGCGGAGGTCAACGACCACCTGCCGGAGGATATTTCAGATCCGGAACAGGTGGAAGACATCATCCGCATGATCAATGACATGGGGATCAACGTATTCGAGGTTGCGCCAGATAAGGATTCCCTTATGCTGGCCGACGCCGATACCGACGAAGCCGCGGCCGAAGAGGCAGCAGCAGCGTTGGCAGCGGTCGAGACCGACATTGGTCGCACCACCGACCCAGTGCGCATGTATATGCGTGAAATGGGTACGGTAGAGCTCCTCACACGTGAAGGCGAAATCGAAATCGCCAAACGTATTGAAGAGGGCATCCGTGAAGTGATGGGCGCAATCGCGCACTTCCCTGGCACGGTTGATCATATTCTCTCCGAATACACTCGCGTCACCACCGAAGGTGGCCGCCTGTCCGACGTCCTGAGCGGTTATATCGACCCGGACGACGGCATTGCGCCGCCTGCTGCCGAAGTGCCACCGCCTGTCGATCCGAAAGCCGTGAAAGCGGATGACGACACCGACGACGATGACGCCGAAGCGTCGACTGATGACGAAGAAGAAGCCGAAAGCGGTCCGGATCCGATCATCGCAGCACAGCGTTTTGGCGCTGTCTCCGATCAGATGGAAATCACCCGCAAGGCGCTGAAAAAGCACGGTCGTGGCAACAAGCTGGCTATTGCCGAACTGTTGGCCCTGGCAGAGCTGTTCATGCCGATCAAACTGGTGCCGAAGCAATTCGAAGGCCTGGTCGAGCGTGTTCGCAGTGCCCTGGATCGCTTGCGTCAGCAAGAGCGCGCAATCATGCAGCTCTGCGTTCGTGATGCCCGCATGCCGCGTGCCGACTTCCTGCGCCAGTTCCCGGGCAACGAAGTCGACGAAAGCTGGACCGATGCACTGGCCAAAGGCAAAGGCAAATACGCTGAAGCCATTGGTCGCCTGCAGCCGGACATCATTCGTTGCCAGCAGAAGCTGATCGCGCTGCAAACCGAAACCGGTTTGACGATTGCCGAGATCAAGGACATCAACCGTCGCATGTCGATCGGTGAGGCCAAGGCCCGCCGCGCGAAGAAAGAGATGGTTGAAGCGAACTTGCGTCTGGTGATCTCCATCGCCAAGAAGTACACCAACCGTGGCCTGCAATTCCTCGATCTGATCCAGGAAGGCAACATTGGCTTGATGAAAGCGGTAGACAAGTTCGAATACCGCCGCGGCTACAAATTCTCGACTTATGCCACCTGGTGGATCCGTCAGGCGATCACTCGCTCGATCGCCGACCAGGCCCGCACCATCCGTATTCCGGTGCACATGATCGAGACGATCAACAAGCTCAACCGTATTTCCCGCCAGATGTTGCAGGAAATGGGTCGCGAACCGACCCCGGAAGAGCTGGGCGAACGCATGGAAATGCCTGAGGACAAGATCCGCAAGGTATTGAAGATCGCTAAAGAGCCGATCTCCATGGAAACCCCGATCGGTGATGACGAAGACTCCCATCTGGGTGACTTCATCGAAGACTCGACCATGCAGTCGCCAATCGATGTCGCCACTGTTGAGAGCCTTAAAGAAGCGACTCGCGAAGTTCTGTCCGGCCTCACTGCCCGTGAAGCCAAGGTTCTGCGCATGCGCTTCGGTATCGACATGAATACCGACCACACCCTTGAGGAAGTTGGTAAGCAGTTCGACGTGACCCGTGAACGGATTCGTCAGATCGAAGCCAAGGCGCTGCGCAAACTGCGCCACCCGACGAGAAGCGAGCACTTGCGCTCCTTCCTCGACGAGTAATAACAAAACCCCCGGCCCAGGCCGGGGGTTTTGCTTTATGCAGATTAAATACCTCGCTCGCCCCCCCGGCCGAATTGCCCGTCTACACTCGAAACATTCCCCCGAGCCATAACGAGACCGTTATGCCCAGATTGCCGACCGTGCTTTTTTTGCTGTCGCTGATGACCTGGACCGCAACGGCTGGCGCGTTGACTCTGACCGACGACGAACGTAGCTGGCTGACAGCCCACCCCGACTTGCGCCTGGGTGTCGATGCGTCGTGGCCACCCTTTGAGTTTCGCGACGAACAGGGCCGCTACCGGGGCCTTGCGGCGGACTATATCGACCTGATCCGTCGGCGCCTGGCCATCAAGCTCACACCCATCGAGCCGGTCAGCTGGACGGTCGTCCTGGAGCAAGCCAAAAAGGCCAAGCTGGACCTGTTGCCGGGCATCATGTCGACCCCTGAGCGCCAGTCATATTTATCATTCACCCGCCCCTACCTGGATTTCCCGATTGTCATTCTTGCCCATGTCGGTGGCCCCCAGCCGCGTAAAATCGAAGACCTGTATGGCCTGAAAATCGCCGTGGTGGAAAACTACGCGCCCCACGAACTGTTACGCACCCACAATCCCGACCTCAACCTGGTGGCGATGCCCAACGTCAGTTCAGCATTGCAAGCATTGGCAACCGATGAAGTGGACGCAGTGGTTGGCGATCTCGCCTCCAGCGTCTGGAGCTTGCGGCAGCTCAAGCTGGACGGGCTCTATGTCAGCGGCGAAACACCCTATCGCTATCAACTGGCCATGGGTGTACCGCGGAACAACAAGATACTGGTCGGTATCCTCGACAAGGTCCTCGCCGACATGACCCCGAGTGAAATCAGCGCCATCCAGGAGCACTGGGTCGGCAACGTACTCGATCATCAAACGTTCTGGTCCGATCTGCTGGTTTACGGGCTACCGGGTATGTTGCTGCTGATCACCGTGCTGGCGGTGGTCATCCGCATCAACCGTCGATTAAGCTCTGAAATCGCCCGCCGGGTGGACCTGGAACAGGAACTGCGCAGCAGCGAATATCATTATCGCGGGCTGGTGGAGAGCCTGTCGGCTATCGCCTGGGAAGCGCGAATCAGCGATTTCACCTACAGCTATGTATCACCCCATGCTGAGGATTTGCTCGGATATCCGCTGTCTCATTGGCTGATTCCGGGCTTCTGGCGCAACATCATTCACCCCGCCGACCTGACCCGCGCCCAGGCCTTCTGCGACCACGAAGTTTTGGCCGGACGCGATCACAGTCTCGATTACCGAGTCATCACGGCCGATGGGCGCTGCATTTGGGTCCGCGACATCGTCAGCCTGATCGAACACGGGCATGAACCGATAATGCGCGGGCTGATGATCGACATCAGCGACGCCAAGCGCACCGAAGAAGCGCTGCGCCTGTCAGAACAGAAGTTCGCGTCGGTATTCCAGCAATGCCCAGACATTTTGGTCATCGCGCGACTCTCCGACGGCTGCCTGCTGGAGGTCAATAACGCGTTTGAAGAACAGATTGGACTCAAAGCCGAAGACGTCATCGGCCGGACCGCCACTGACCTGAACATCTGGGGCATACCCGGCGTAGGGCCGGGATTGTTGCAGCGATTGCAGGCCGGCAGCATCCGCAACCTGGAGATGCCCTTTCGTCGCAGTAACGGGCAGGTGTTTACCGGCCTCATCTCTGCTGAACCGTTTGATCTCGATACCACACCGGCGCTGGTGGTGGTGGTACGGGACATCAGCCAGCTCAAGGAAACCCAGCAGCAACTGCAAACCTCCGAAGAAAAATTCGCCAAGGCTTTCCACGCCTCTCCCGACGGCTTGTTGCTGTCCCGACAGAGTGACGGCCTGCTGCTGGAGGTCAACGAGGGCTTCAGTCGCATCACGGGCTTCAACAGCGCCATGTCTGTCGACCGCTCGGCGCTGGACTTGGGGATCTGGGTCAACCTCAACGAACGCAAACAGATGCTTGACCTGTTGCACCGGGACGGCTTTGTCCGCGACTTCAGCTGCCATATACGCCGCAGCGACGGGCAGATTCGCCTCTGCGAAGTGTCCAGCCGTCCGCTGCCGATCGGCGATGAAGACTGCATGCTGACCATCGCCCGCGACATCACCGAGCGACACCTGATGCAGGAGAAGTTGCAGCAAGCCGCCACGGTGTTCGAGAGCACGGCCGAGGGCGTCTTGATTACCGACACTCAACAGCACATCAGCGCGGTGAACCGCGCATTTACCGAAATCACCGGCTACAGCGAGAGCGAAGCACTGGGTCACACCCCTCGCCTACTCGCTTCGGGCCTGCATGACAGCGCGTTCTACGCGGCCATGTGGCATCAACTGACCGCCGAAGGCCATTGGCAGGGCGAAATTTCCAACCGGCGCAAGAATGGCGAACTCTATCCAAGCTGGCTGACCATCAGCGCGGTGCGCAACCGCGACAAGTTCATCACCCACTTTGTCGCCGTGTTCGCGGACATTTCCAGCCTCAAGCACGCCCAGGCGAAGCTCGACTATCAGGCCCACCACGATCCGCTGACCGGCCTGCCAAACCGCACACTGTTCGAGAGTCGATTGCTGACCGCACTCAATAACCAACAGGAAAACGGTGGCCAGGGTGCGGTGCTGTTCCTCGATCTGGACCGTTTCAAGCACATCAACGACAGTCTCGGTCACCCGGTCGGCGACTTGCTGCTCAAGGGCATTGCCGTGCGCCTCAAGGAGCAACTGCGCGACATCGACACCGTGGCGCGCCTGGGCGGCGACGAGTTCATCATCCTGCTGCCTGGTCTCCAACAGGCCAGCGATGCCGATAATATCGCGGCCAAGTTGCTCAATTGCTTCGGCGCACCGTTCCAGGCCGGCGAGCACGAGTTTTTCATCAGCGCCAGCATCGGCACCAGTCTCTATCCCAAGGACGGGGTTGATGTCGCCACACTGGTCAAGAACGCCGACGCGGCGATGTATCGCTCCAAGGCCAAGGGCCGGAACCGGGTCGAAAGCTACACCCGCGACCTCACCGCACAGGCCAGCGAGCGGGTGGCGCTGGAGCATGAACTGCGACGCGCCATCGAGCGCAATGAGTTGCACCTGCACTACCAACCAAAAATCAGCCTCGACAACAATCGCCTGGTTGGCGCAGAAGCGCTTATTCGCTGGTGCCACCCGACCTTTGGCGAGGTGCCGCCGGAACACTTCATTCCGCTGGCCGAAGAAAACGGCATGATTCTGCAAATCGGCGACTGGGTCCTCGAGACGGCCTGCCGACAAATGTTTGAATGGAATCAGCTCTACGAATGCCTCGGCCCACTGTCGGTCAACCTCGCGGGCGCTCAGTTGCGCCAGCCGAACTTGCTGGTGCGGATCGAACAATTGCTTAGGGACAACCGCCTCAAGCCCGGCTTCCTGCAACTGGAAATCACCGAAAACTTCATCATGAGCCAGGCCGAAGAAGCGCTGGCGGTGCTGCATCAACTCAAACACCTGGGCGTGCAACTGGCGATCGACGATTTCGGCACCGGCTACTCATCCCTGAGTTACCTCAAACGCCTGCCGCTGGACATCCTCAAGATCGACCAGTCTTTCGTCCGCGGCCTGCCGGATGATCCCCATGATGCGGCGATCGTCCGCGCCATTATCGCCTTGGGCCGCAGTATGCAATTTACTGTGATTGCCGAGGGCGTCGAGACCCAGGCACAGCAGCAATTCCTGGCCATGGAAGGGTGCGAGCAGATCCAGGGCTACATCGTCAGCCTGCCCTTGCCACCGGAAGAATTCGCCGCGACGTTTCTTCGTATAGCTGTTTCAGACTTTTCGGATAGCACAGCCGAGAAACCATCGCTATAATCCGCGACCTACTGAGGGCCTATAGCTCAGTTGGTTAGAGCAGAGGACTCATAATCCTTTGGTCCACGGTTCAAGTCCGTGTGGGCCCACCAAACAAGAAAGCCGCGCAATGCGCGGCTTTTGCGTGTCTGGTGATAGGCTTTTACAGATACTTTTTATCGCTCAGTTGGCAAAGTTCTCGATCTTGACCTGCCCCTCGGGAAAGGTTGCGATGATTTCCAGCTCGCCTCCCATAGCGCGGATATAGTTACGCAGCGTGCTGATGTACATGTCGGTACGTCGCTCCATCCTGGAAATTGCCGCCTGATTGACATGCAGCGTCTTGGCCAGCGTTTCTTGGCTCAATGCCTGAGCCTGGCGCAACTCGTGTAACGGCATTTCCGCCCGCAGTTTCTGAAACAACGCGTCGACACGCTCTTGAGAT
Organism: Pseudomonas sp. ASL7; assembly: GCF_056680375.1. NCBI lineage: Bacteria > Pseudomonadati > Pseudomonadota > Gammaproteobacteria > Pseudomonadales > Pseudomonadaceae > Pseudomonas > Pseudomonas sp. ASL7. The sequence goes on from NZ_CM155279.1 coordinate 4,230,206, forward strand.
TCAGGAGAGCGCCGCGCCACCAAATCAGCGAATTTTTTAGCCATTCTCATAGCCCTCTTTCTTCAATGTTTCCAAATGCTCGTCGTACAGACGTTCGGCTAGCGGTACATACTCCAGATACCAACGATCCTGACCGGTTTTGTCACCGCCGATCAGCAGGATCGCGCAGCGTCGTGGATCAAAGGCATACACACACGGTAAGGCCTGCCAGCGTGTTGCACTCGCAACTCACGGAGGTTGCCATGCCGCCCCCCCTTGATATCGCTGGTGTGCGGAAAACCCAAATGCGGTCCGTCATCGCCCAGCAACATGACCGTGACCTGGACCGAGTCCTGCTCAGCATCATTGAGGCGATCCCACCAGGCCTCAAACTCATCGGTATATTCAACGTCCCACTTCATACAAATATGCCACCAAAGGAATATAACCTCAAAGGAATAAATGTATGAGTTCTAGGGGCCGTTCGACTACCCTGATTCCAGTGACAATTGTTAACGATGATTTCGGCAGATCGTTTACCCACCGCCAATCGATTGAAGAGTAACCCTGACGGCGCAGGGGGATTCGTTTCACTCAACTGCTCAATAACTCCAGCGTTTGTAAAATCGCTCGCCGAGTTTAGTTTTGCTTACTTAAGGTGTCGCAATATCGGATGACGCCCGCAGACCTTGTAGGCAAACTCCGAATCTCGCGGTTGGGCACTTTGATGCCTTGTTGCGCTTTTCTTCGACGGGATACTCTCCGGACGTCGCTGACCATTCAGCGATCGGGCTTGGAAACCCGTCGAAATTATTCGCAACAGCGCCTTTCACGATTGCACAGGCTTTTCTAGCTTGCGTTCTTGAGTTATGGCGGCTGTGCGCGGGACGTCTTCGGGCGTGCCGGTTTCCTAATTTCCCGGTTTTCCAACCTGCGCACAGCTGTCACCCATTCGCTTGGAAACGAATGCGACAGCCCTTCAAATTAGGAGCTACACCATGACAAAAACAAATCCGCCCGAACCCTCAGAACTGAAAACCATCGGCTTCACGCCCCTGATTTACTGCTCAAACGAAGCGCTGTTCAACGTCCGCGGCGGTGTCCCGATCAGCGATGCGCTGGCACAAGCTTCCGATTTTCTGTTCCTCGCCAAGGCGCTTACCGTGGATGCCGGCTATGCAAAAGACACCGATTACCACGCTTGGGCTGCTCATTATTTGACGGCGATGAGTAAAGCGGTAATCGATGATGTGGTGAAGGTGCTGACACGGCGCCCTATTCGGACGGGCAAAGAAACCGCCGAGTAGCGGCAACTCCAACAGGCAGTCAAAAAATCTCAGGCGCAACACGCTTCCTGTAGCAGCTGGCGAAGCCTGCGTTCGGCGGCGAAGCCGTCGTGAAATCAGCCGACGCGGTGCATCAGAAACACCTCATGCACAGGTTTTACGACGGCTACGCCGCCGAACGCAGGCTTCGCCAGCTGCTACAGATCGCATTACGGCTTAACTGCGTTTCAGCCTTTACTTAGGCAACGCATACGCAATCACGTAGTCCCCACGATCCGGCGACTGTCGTGCGCCCCCAACCGTCAGCAGGATGTACTGCTTGCCGGTTTTCGGCGACACATAGGTCATCGGCCCGGACTGACTGCCTACCGGCAACCGGGCTTTCCAGATCTCATTACCATTACCCGTATCAAACGCACGCAGGTAGAAATCCTGAGTCCCGGCGAAGAACAACAGACCGGACTGGGTCACCAGGGAAGCGCCGAGGGTCGGCATACCGATCGGAATCGGTAAATGCATGCGAATACCCAGTGGGCCGGTGTCCTGCACTGTGCCGACAGGGACCTGCCACATCAGTTTGTGGGTCTTCAGGTCGATGGCGGACAGGGTGCCGAACGGTGGCTTTTGACACGGAATACCGGCCGCCGAGAGGAAGCGCTCGCGCATCGCACCAAACGGCGTGCCTTCCTGCGGCACCACACCCATTTCGATACCACTGGCCCCGGCGGCGATCTTGTCACGCGGGATCAAGTAGTTGGCCAGGCCCAGGCGCATGTCATTGACGAACATGTAGTTCGTGTTCGGGTCCACCGAGACGCTGCCCCAGTTCATGCCTCCCAACGATCCCGGGAACTGCAGCGCACGATCAAGCCCCGGCGGGGTGTAGACGCCTTCGTGGCGCATGCCTTTGAACTGGATTCGGCACATCAACTGGTCGAACGGCGTGGCGCCCCACATGTCGGATTCGGTCAGGGTCTTGTTGCCGATTGACGGCATGTCTACCGAGAACGGCTGGGTCGGCGAGTAACGTTCGCCGGGCACATTGCCCTGCGGCACTGGACGCTCTTCGACGCGCGCGATCGGCACGCCGGTTTCACGGTTGAGCAGGAAGATCTCACCCTGTTTGGTCACTTGCACCAGGGCCGGTTGTAGGCCGCCCTTGTCGTCCGGCACGTCGTACAGCAGCGGCTGCGCCGGCAGGTCGAAGTCCCACAGGTCGTGGTGGGTGGCCTGGAAGTGCCAGCGCACCTGTCCGGTCTTCACATCGATGGCGACAATGGACGAGTTCCACTTGTCATCGAATGCCGTGCGCTGACCGCCGAAGAAGTCCGGCGTGGCGTTGCCGGTTGGCAGGTACACCAGCCCCAGTTTGGCGTCGTAGGACATGGCCGACCACACATTCGGCGTGCCACGGGTATAGGTCTCACCGGGCGGCGGACGTTTGGTGGTATTCGGGTTGCCCGGATCCCACGCCCACACCAGCTCACCGCTACGCACGTCATAAGCGCGGACGACCCCTGGTGGTTCACCGGTGGAATAATTATCGGCCACACGACCGCCGACGATCACGACGTTACCTGCGACCAGAGGAGTCGACGTCTGCTGGTAGTAACCCGGCTTGACTTCGCCCATGTCGGTTTTCAGGTCGATGGTGCCTTTGGTGCCAAACTCTTCGCACGGTTTGCCGGTTTCAGCATTGATCGAGATCAGACGCGCATCGCCCGTTGGCAGAAACAGGCGTTTCTTACAGGCTGTCGTCTTGTAGCCCAAGAACGCAGGGGCTTCGGAATAACCCAGGCCACGGCAGCGTTGCCAGTTTGGCGCGGAGCCTTGCGGGTCGAACTTCCAGCGCTGAGCGCCGGTATCGGCGTCAAGAGCGAAGACTTTGCCGTAGGCCGTGCAGGTATAGACCGTGTCGCCGATTTGCAGCGGCGTGTTCTGGTCTTCAGCGCCAGCACCGTTGCTTTGCGGGATGTCGCCGGTGCGGAAGGTCCACGCGACTTGCAACGTGCCGATATTGCCTTTGTTGATCTGCTCCAGCGCGGCGAAGCGGTTGCCGGCGGTGGTGTTGCCCCAATGGGCCCAGTCCTTCTGTTCGGTGCCCGGTGCGACCGGCGTAACGGCCGGTTCACTGCTGGCCTTGACCACAGGGGTTGGCACAAACATGTAGGCCAGCGTGGCGACAACGCCGACGCCCAAAATACCGGCGAGGCCATAAGCACCACGGCCCGCCGTCGCGCCCGAAGCGCGCACCAGGGTCGGGTAAATCAGGGCGACAACCAGGCCGATCACGGCAAAGGTCAGCACGCGTGAAACCAGCGGCCAGTATTCGAACCCGGCGTCCCACACCGCCCAGATCGCGGTCAGGATCAGCGCTATGCCATACAGCCATGCACCTTGCGGTTTACGGCGGGCGATCATCAGCCCGGACACCAGCATCGCCAGGCCCATCAGCAGGAAATACCAGCTGCCTCCCAGTGAAACGAGGTAACCACCGCCATAGGCCAGACCGAGCCCGATTAATGCAATCAGAACACCCAGCACCACCAGCCACCCTTTGCCGCCGCCAGCAGCCCCAGAATTATTCATGTCGGAAGTTTTCCCCATTTGTGACAAGCGCTGGACAATGTACCACCTAGTTACTTGTGGCAATTTGGCGGAGATGAAATTGGCATGAACGGTACTGAGACTAGATCAAACATCCGCTATACGGGATGTGCCTGTAACATGTTGACCCACTGATCTGTACTGCCGGAGACAACCTTTGCCTGACACCCGCACGCCCGTTCTTGACGAAATCGACCGCCAATTGATCGCGGCCCTGCAGATCAACGCTCGCGAAAGCGTGGCCATGCTCGCCCGGCAACTGGGCGTTGCCCGCACGACCGTCACGTCGCGGCTGGCACGGCTGGAAAAAGCCAAGGTGATCACCGGCTACGGCGTGCGTTTGGGTCAGCGCGTGGTGGATGGCGGCTTGCAGGCGTACGTCGGAATCACCGTGCAACCGCGCTCCGGCAAGGAAGTGCTGCGGCGCCTCAGCGCGATGGCGCAGGTTCAGCAGTTGTGTGCCGTCAGTGGCGAATTTGATTATGTGGCGTGGTTGCGTACCGATTCGCCAGAGCAGCTGGATCAGTTGCTGGATCAGATCGGCGGTGTGGATGGGGTGGAGAAGACGACCACTTCGATCATTTTAAGTAGCAAGATTGATCGCGGGCAGCCGGTTTGAACGCGATCCATTGTGGGAGCGAGCCGGCTCCGGGCGGCGTTCCGACGAAGGCGGTGGGTCAGTGACTTCAACGTTCAATGGCAAACCGCTTTCGCGAGCAGGCTCGCTCCCACAGTGGACAATGTGCAGCAATAGATAGTCATAATGATCAACAAACCTGCAAAACGACGACACATTGCGTCTTATTAACGTGTTCTACGCTCTCTAAAATGGCTGCCATCATTTCCTATACTCAGACGCGCATCCCGCGTCCGGTCGCCAGCAAGGTCAGCCATGAACAAGAACAATCGCCATCCTGCAGACGGTAAAAAGCCAGTCACCATTTTCGGCCCGGATTTTCCTTTCGCCTTCGACGACTGGATCGAACACCCGGCTGGCCTCGGCAGTATTCCTGCGCACAACCACGGCGCCGAAGTGGCGATCGTCGGCGCCGGTATCGCCGGTTTGGTGGCCGCCTACGAATTGATGAAACTGGGCCTCAAACCCGTCGTCTACGAAGCCTCGAAAATGGGTGGCCGTCTGCGCTCCCAGGCATTCAATGGTGCCGATGGCATTATCGCCGAGCTCGGCGGGATGCGTTTCCCGGTGTCGTCCACTGCGTTTTATCACTACGTCGACAAACTCGGCCTCGAGACCAAACCTTTCCCGAACCCGCTGACGCCTGCGTCCGGTAGCACCGTCATCGACCTGGAAGGCAAAACCCATTACGCACAGAAACTGGCGGATCTTCCTGCACTGTTCCAGGAAGTGGCCGATGCGTGGGCGGATGCGCTGGAAGCGGGTTCGCAGTTCTCCGATATCCAGCAAGCGATCCGCGACCGCGACGTGCCACGCCTCAAGTCGTTGTGGAACACCCTGGTTCCGCTGTGGGACGACCGCACATTCTACGACTTCGTTGCCACCTCCAAAGCCTTCGCCAAGCTGTCGTTCCATCACCGCGAAGTGTTCGGCCAGGTCGGTTTCGGCACCGGCGGCTGGGACTCGGACTTCCCGAACTCAATGCTGGAAATCTTCCGCGTGGTCATGACCAACTGCGATGACCATCAACACCTGGTTGTGGGCGGCGTGGAACAAGTACCGCAGGGCATCTGGCGTCATGTTCCGGAACGCTGCGTACATTGGCCCGAAGGCACCAGCCTCAGTTCATTGCACAGGGGCGCTCCGCGCTCCGGCGTGAAAAAAATAGCCCACGCAGCCAATGGCCGCTTTGCTGTCACCGACAACTACGGCGACACCCGCGAATACGCGGCGGTACTGACCACCTGCCAGAGCTGGCTGTTGACCACCCAGATTGAATGCGACGAAACCCTGTTCTCGCAAAAGATGTGGATGGCCCTGGACCGCACTCGCTACATGCAATCGTCGAAAACCTTCGTGATGGTCGACCGGCCATTCTGGAAGGACAAGGATCCGGAAACCGGCCGCGACCTGATGAGCATGACCCTCACCGATCGCCTGACCCGTGGCACTTATCTGTTCGACAATGGCGACGACAAGCCCGGCGTTATTTGCCTGTCGTACTCGTGGATGAGCGATGCGCTGAAAATGCTCCCGCACCCGGTTGAAAAGCGCGTGAAGCTGGCGCTGGATGCGCTGAAAAAGATCTACCCGAAAGTCGACATTGCCGCGCGAATCATCGGTGATCCGATCACCGTGTCCTGGGAAGCCGACCCGCATTTCCTCGGTGCTTTCAAAGGCGCCCTGCCCGGTCATTACCGTTATAACCAGCGTATGTACGCACACTTCATGCAGGACGATATGCCGGCCGAGCAGCGCGGGATTTTCATCGCCGGCGACGACGTTTCGTGGACGCCAGCCTGGGTTGAAGGTGCGGTACAGACTTCGCTGAACGCGGTGTGGGGCATCATGAAACACTTCGGCGGTGAAACTCACGCCGAGAACCCGGGCCCAGGAGATGTGTTCAACGAGATCGGTCCGATCGCCCTGCCCGAGTAAGAGGAATCCGAAATGCGCGTAGCCCTTTACCAATGTCCACCGCTGCCTCTGGATGTCGCTGGCAACCTGCAACGCCTGCATCAACTGGCGCTGGAGGCCAAGGGCGCAGATTTGCTGGTGCTGCCGGAGATGTTCCTGACCGGCTACAACATCGGCGTCGATGCCGTCAGCGTGCTGGCTGAGGTGCACGACGGTGAATCGGCGCAGCAGATCGCGCGCATCGCCAAGACCACCGGAATCGCCATTTTATATGGCTACCCCGAGCGCACCGAAGACGGGCAAATCTACAACGCCGTGCAGTTGATCGACGCCAACGGCGAGCGCCTGTGCAACTACCGCAAAACTCACCTGTTCGGCGAGCTCGATCACTCGATGTTCAGCGCAGGCGGGGATGACTTTCCGCTGGTAGAGCTCAATGGCTGGACGCTTGGACTCCTGATCTGTTACGACCTGGAGTTCCCGGAAAACGCCCGGCGCCTGGCTTTGGCCGGCGCCGAGCTGATTCTGGTGCCGACGGCGAACATGATTCCCTACGACTTTATCGCCGACGTCACCGTCCGTGCCCGGGCGTTCGAAAACCAGTGCTACGTGGCGTATGCCAACTACTGTGGCCACGAAGGCGAAATCCACTACTGCGGCCAGAGCAGCATCGCTGCGCCGGATGGCAACCGCATCGCCCAGGCAGGTCTGGATGAAGCATTGATTGTTGGCGAACTCGATCGCCAGTCGATGATCGATTCCCGCGCCGCCAATCGCTACTTTCTCGACCGCCGTCCCGAGCTTTACAGCGAGCTGAACAAGCGCTGATACACCGTTATCCGCTAGCATTAGCGCTTCTCTGTACTGGAAGTGCTCATGCCTGCGCTGAATCACCCTCGCCCCTGCACTGAAACCCTGGCCAACGGCCTGCGGGTGACGCTGCGTCACGTTCCCGAGTTGAAGCGTTGCGCTGCCGCGTTACGGGTTTACGCTGGCAGTCACGATGTGTCATTGGCGTGGCCCGGTCTGGCGCATTTTCTTGAGCATCTGCTGTTTCTGGGTACAGAGCGCTTTCCTGCCGACAACGCGCTGATGGCCTACGTTCAGGGGCATGGCGGGCAGGTGAACGCGCGGACCCGCGAACGCACCACCGACTTCTTTTTCGAACTGCCACCTCTCGCCTTTAGCGGCGGGCTGGAGCGTCTGTCAGACATGCTCGCTCATCCGCGCATGAACCTGGACGATCAGCAGCGGGAACGGGAAGTGCTGCACGCTGAGTTTGTCGCCTGGTCGCAAGACGCTAACGCGCAACAGCAGTTGGCCTTGTTCGATGGGCTTTCGCCTGCTCACCCCTTGCGCGGGTTTCATGCCGGCAACCGCGACAGTCTGCCGGTGCTTCGATCTGAATTTCAGCAAGCGCTGGACGAGTTTTATCAGCGGTTTTATCGAACCGGCCAGATGTCCTTGAGCCTCGTCGGCCCGCAGAGTCTCGATGAGTTGACGGCGATGGCTCAGCGCTTTGGCGCTGCGATTCCTGTAGGGGAAGAGGTCCCGCAACAAACGCCTACGCGGCTGATGGCGTCTGCTGCAACCCGTTATCAACAGGTGAACGAGCGGCGCCTCGATCTTCTGTTCACGTTCGAAGCGCTGCCTGAGTCATCGACGCAAGCATTAGCATTTCTGTGTCATTGGTTGAATGCCGCAAAGTCTGGCGGGCTGCTGGCGAAACTGCGAGAGGACGGTTTGGCTGACAGCCTCAAAGCCGTGCCGCTGTATCAATTCGCCGGGCAAGCCTTGCTGCACATCGAATTCGCAACGACTCAACCCGCGAAGGTGATTCAAGAACGGCTTCTGGATTGGCTGGGTTTTTTTGCCTCACATCACGATTGGGAAAACCTGCGCGAAGAATACGCCGCCGTGCTCCAGCGCCAACGGCAAGTCAGCGCTGCGTTGCAACGGGCCCAACAAGACATGGAGCAGATTGAAGCCGGGCTATCCGAAACGGGCGTTGTCGCACTCAAGGACATCCTGATTAAAATCGGCGCTGTGGATAACTTCAGCAGCGAATGGCAATTGCCGACACCCAATCCGTTTTTACGCACCGAGACACCCGCGCCCAGCGCCGGGCTGATTCGCGGCCAAACCAGCAAACACCGGGGTCTGCGCACATTTGCCCAGGATCGCTCGCGCAGCCGTCGCGAAAACTCTTCGATGCAGTTCAGTCAGGCCTTGTCGGATAACACGGTTGACGGTGCGATTTACCTGCGTTGGCGACTCGAGTCCAAACCTCACCCACGCCTGCAATCGAGCCTGGAAAACCGCCTGCAACCATTGCGTGAAGAGGCTCGTCAGGCAGGCGTGGATTTTTCCTTCAGTGCATCGGGCAATGAGTGGCTGCTCAAAATGACCGGACTGCAGGAGCCGATGCCAACAGTCCTCGAACATGCACTGAAAGAACTGACAAACGCTGATGCCGGTTTCTCACCAGAAGCATCGAAAAGCACTGCGCTGTTGCCCATTAAACAACTGCTGAAGGCCCTGCCCGATTATTGTCTGGCGCCCACGGCTGTCTCTGATGATTTGCAGCAGCTCTGGTCCAGTGCACGCTGGGAGGGTCTGGCGACCGGCCTGTCGGCGCAGACTCAAGCGGCGATGTCGTTTGCGTTGAGCCGCATGCCCGGTACTGCGGGTATTCAAGCGTTGCCTGCCCTCTCGATCAACTCACAACGCCTCTGGACCCAACTCGATGTGGATTCCAGCGAACATGCATTGCTGCTCTTCTGTCCGACCGCTAGCCTGGATATGGCCGATGAAGCCGCCTGGCGTTTACTCGCTCATGTGTGTCAGACGCCGTTCTATCAGCGCCTGCGAGTGGAGATGCAACTGGGCTATGCCGTATTCAGCGGCCTGCGCCAGATCCATGGCCAGACCGGGATTGTGTTTGGTGTGCAATCACCCGGCGTCGCCACTTTGGACCTGCTGGGACATATCGAACATTTCCTGCGGGGCCTGGAAGGGATGATCGACAACATCGATGACGTGACTTTCAACGGCCAGCGCCAGGCACTGGCCAATCAATTCGATAGCGCGGCGCTGCCTGATACACAGGCCGCCGAAGTGCTCTGGCAGGGCAAATTGGCCGGCCACTCGTCGGATTATTTGTCGCAAATACCCCAGGCGATTCGACTCACCGATCGCCCGGCACTTGTGGCTGCGGCCCGCCGGCTGAATCACGCCGAGGGCGGCTGGCGCTGCCTGGCCAGCGGACCTTGCCCAGACGCGTCCTGGCAAGTGACAAAATGATCATTACCAACGCTGCAATGAGCTTTCTCAAAGATTCACGGGTAACCATGCTGTTATTTTGAGTAACATAGCCACCTAACTATCTGAACATCTCCCACTGGAGATGGACTATATGTATAGATACCCCCTGTCCCGTCACCCGAAGGAGCGCTCCCATGTCCTGGTCCAAACCTGCTTACACCGACCTGCGTATCGGCTTTGAAGTCACCATGTATTTCGCAAGCCGCTAAGTTCTGCCGTCAGGTAGAGAGCTTGGTTCAACGCCTCGGTTTGCCGAGGCGTTTTTATTTTCAGTGTTGAAATGATGGAGCACCCATGTTTGTCCAGATTCTAGGTTCCGCCGCCGGCGGTGGTTTCCCCCAGTGGAACTGCAACTGTGTGAACTGCGCAGGTTTTCGCAGCGGGACCCTGCGGGCCAAGGCGCGGACCCAGTCGTCCATCGCGATTTCCGATGACGGCGTGAACTGGGTGCTGTGCAATGCCTCGCCGGACATCCGCGCTCAGCTCCAGAGCTTTACCCCGATGCAACCGGGCCGCGCCCTGCGCGATACCGGCATCAGCGCGATCATCCTGATGGACAGCCAGATCGACCACACCACCGGCCTGCTCAGCCTGCGTGAAGGTTGTCCACATCAGGTCTGGTGCACTGACATGGTCCATGAAGACCTGAGCACCGGCTTCCCGCTGTTCACCATGCTGAACCACTGGAATGGCGGGCTGACCTGGAACCGCATCGAGCTCGACCGCAGCTTCATCATCCCGGCCTGCCCGAACCTGCGCTTCACCCCATTGCCGCTGCGCAGCGCCGCACCGCCCTACTCGCCGCACCGCTTCGACCCGCACCCGGGCGACAACTTAGGCCTGATCGTCGAAGACCTGAACACCGGAGGCAAACTGTTTTATGCGCCCGGCCTGGGCAAGGTCGATGCGCCACTGCTGGACATCATGGCGAGCAGCGATTGCCTGTTGGTCGATGGCACGATGTGGGATGACGACGAAATGCAACGCCGTGGCGTCGGCACCCGCACTGGCCGGGAAATGGGCCACCTGGCGCAAAACGGCCCCGGCGGTATGCTGGAGGTGCTGGAACAACTGCCACAGCCGCGCAAAGTGCTAATCCATATCAATAACACCAACCCGATTCTGGATGAGGATTCGCCAGAGCGCGCGGAGTTGGTGCGGCGTAATGTTGAAGTGGCGTATGACGGCATGAGTATTGTGTTGTAGGACATCGAGACCACTGCGCGGTCTATCGCGAGCAGGCTCGCTCCCACAGGGGATCGCATTCCAATGTGGGAGCGAGCCTGCTCGAAGACATCAGACCAGACACCACAGAATCTAGCGGTTGTTCCCGGAGAACCGAAATGACTGACACCGCAATGTCCCCTGCCGAATTCGAAGCCGCCCTGCGAGCGAAGGGTGCCTACTACCACATCCATCACCCCTATCACGTGGCGATGTATGAAGGCCGGGCGACCCGCGAACAGATCCAGGGTTGGGTCGCCAACCGCTTCTATTATCAAGTGAACATTCCCCTGAAGGACGCCGCCATTCTCGCCAACTGCCCGGATCGGGAGGTTCGTCGCGAGTGGATTCAGCGTCTGCTGGACCACGACGGCGCCCCCGGTGAAGACGGCGGTATCGAAGCCTGGCTGCGTCTGGGCCAGGCCGTCGGCCTCGACCCGGATCAGCTGCGTTCGCAGGAGTTGGTGCTGCCCGGTGTGCGTTTCGCCGTGGATGCCTACGTCAACTTCGCCCGCCGGGCCCGTTGGCAGGAAGCCGCCAGCAGCTCGCTGACCGAACTGTTTGCACCACAAATCCACCAATCGCGACTGGACAGCTGGCCGCAGCATTACCCGTGGATCGACCCGACCGGCTACGCGTATTTCCGCACACGTCTGGGTCAGGCGCGACGCGACGTGGAACACGGTCTGGCGATCACCTTGCAGCACTACACAACGCGGGAAGGCCAGGAGCGCATGCTGGAAATTCTCCAGTTCAAACTGGACATTCTTTGGAGCATGCTCGATGCCATGAGCATGGCCTACGAACTGAACCGCCCGCCGTATCACAGCGTGACCGAGCAGCGGGTCTGGCACAAAGGAATCACTTTATGAGTTTTGATCGCAGCAAGACCCCAACCTGGCGTCAGGGCTACCGTTACCAATACGAACCGGCGCAGAAAGGCCACGTGCTGCTGTACCCGGAAGGCATGATCAAACTTAACGAAAGCGCCGCAATGATTGGCGGGTTGATCGACGGCCAACGCACCGTCGCGGCGATCATTGCCGAACTGGACGCGCAGTTCCCCGGCGTACCCGAGCTCGGTGAGGACATCGAGCAATTCATGGAGGTCGCCCGTGCTCAGCACTGGATCGAACTTGCCTGATTCCGTGTCAGACACGTTACCGCCCAAACCGGACATCGGCCTGCCCTTGTGGTTGCTGGCCGAGCTGACCTATCGCTGCCCGCTGCAATGCCCGTACTGCTCCAATCCGCTGGACTTTGCCGAGCAAGGCAAAGAGCTGAGCACCGAGCAGTGGATCAAGGTGTTCCGCGAAGCTCGGGAGATGGGCGCAGCGCAGTTGGGTTTCTCCGGTGGTGAACCGCTGGTGCGCCAAGACCTCGAGGAACTGATCACCGAGGCACGCAAGCTGGGTTTCTACACCAATCTGATCACCTCCGGCATCGGCTTGACCGAGCAGAAAATCAGCGACTTCAAAAAGGCCGGCCTGGATCATATCCAGATCAGTTTTCAGGCCAGCGACGAGCAAGTGAACAACCTGCTGGCCGGCTCAAAAAAGGCCTTTGCCCAGAAGCTCGAAATGGCCCGTGCGGTGAAGGCCCACGGCTATCCGATGGTGCTGAACTTCGTGACCCATCGGCACAACATCGACAAGATCGACCGCATTATCGAACTGTGCATAGCCCTTGAGGCGGACTTCGTCGAACTCGCCACCTGCCAGTTTTACGGTTGGGCGCAGCTCAATCGCGTCGGTCTGTTGCCGACCAGGGAGCAACTGGTCCGGGCCGAACGCATCACCAATGAATACCGCGCCAAACTGGAAGCCGAAGGGCATCCGTGCAAGCTGATCTTCGTCACGCCGGACTATTACGAAGAACGCCCGAAAGCCTGCATGAATGGCTGGGGGAGTATTTTTCTGACGGTCACGCCGGACGGCACTGCCTTGCCTTGTCATGGCGCCCGACAGCTGCCGGTGCAATTTCCCAACGTGCGCGACCACAGCATGCAGCACATCTGGTACGACTCGTTCGGTTTCAATCGCTTTCGCGGCTACGACTGGATGCCCGAGCCGTGCCGCTCCTGCGATGAGAAAGAAAAAGACTTCGGCGGCTGTCGGTGTCAGGCGTTCATGCTCACAGGGGACGCGAGCAACGCCGACCCGGTGTGCAGCAAATCAGAACATCACGGCGTGATCCTCAAGGCCCGCGAAGAAGCCGAGCACGCGACCCAGACCATCGAACAATTGGCCTTTCGCAATGAACGAAATTCACGACTCATCGCTAAAAGCTGAACCCTTCAGCGCTATCAGGGCTGTCGCCGCCGGTATCGACTTTGCCGAATTGCAGGTCGGTCGCCATGGCCTGTTCTGGAACGAATACCGTCCAGAGGATGCAGCCTGCCGCCTCTGGCATTGGCGTGATGGCCAGGCGCATTGCCTGACACCGGCGGGCTTCAGTGTGCGCAGTCGGGTGTACGAATATGGCGGTGGAGCGTTTTGCCTGACCGATGACGGGACAGTGTTCGTCAACGAGGCGGACCAGCAGCTGTATCGACAATCGCTCAAGGGCGAAACGCCTGAGGTGCTGACTTCAGGCGTTTGCCGCTACGGCGATCTGCAGTTCGCCAACGGTCAGGTACTCGCGGTTGAAGAGAACCGTGATCGGCATCGTTTGGTGGCTATAGATCTGGCTGATGGCAGGCGTCATCTGCTGGCCGAAGGCGCCGACTTCTACGCCGCTCCGACGCTGAGTCCGGACGCGCAACGCTTGGCGTGGATCGAATGGAGCCGCCCGGATCAGCCATGGACAGCGACCCGCCTGATGGTTGCCGAGCGCCAGAACAAGGACGGTTTTGCTGCACCGCGATGCGTCGCCGGCAACGGTCTCCGGGAATCGTTGCAACAGCCGCGATTTGATTGTCACGGCCGTCTGTATTGTCTGACGGATCGCGGCGGTTTCTGGCAGCCCTGGGTGGAATCGTCAGAAGGCTTGAGTCCTTTGCCAAGTGCCGAAGCGGACCATGGACCGGCGCCTTGGCAGCTGGGCGGCAGCACTTGGTTGGCACTGAGCGAAAGCAGCTATCTGGCAAGCTGGACCGAAGGCGGGTTTGGCCGACTGGGCCTTTGCGGTGACATCGGTGAAGATTTCACCGGTGCTTACAGCCGCTTCCGCCATCTCGCACTGGATGAGCAATTCATTTACTGCATCGCCGCGTCGCCGATCAGTTCGACGGCGGTCATTGCTATCGACCGCGATACCCGACAGGTCAAGGTACTGGCCGGCGGGGTTGCACCGTTACCTGCCAAGCAGATCAGCGTTGCGCAAACCCTGCGCTACCCAAGCGGATCAGGCGAGGCTCACGGTTTCTTCTATCCGGCAATGAACGGCGACGTGAAACCGCCACTGGTGGTGTTTATCCACGGGGGGCCGACATCAGCGTGCTACCCGATGCTCGATCCGCGCATCCAGTACTGGGCGCAACGCGGCTTCGCTGTCGCTGACCTCAACTACCGTGGCAGCAGCGGCTATGGCCGAGCCTATCGCCAGGCGCTGCATTTGAGTTGGGGCGAGGTGGATGTGGAAGACGCCTGTGCGGTTGTCGCCCATCTCGCCGAACGCGGATTGATCGACGGCGACAACGCGTTTATTCGCGGTGGCAGTGCCGGGGGTTACACCACCCTTTGCGCGCTGGCCTTCCACAACGTCTTCCGCGCCGGCGCCAGCCTTTATGGCGTCAGCGACCCCGTTGCGCTCGGCCGGGCGACCCACAAATTTGAAAGTGATTACCTGGATTGGCTCATTGGCGATCCGGTGCAAGATGCCGAACGCTACGCCGCGCGGACGCCGTTATTGCACGCGAGCAATATCAAGGTGCCAGTGATTTTCTTTCAGGGGGAACTGGATGCGGTGGTTGTGCCGCAACAGACGCGGGACATGGTCACGGCGCTGGAAGGTAACGGCTTGCTGGTTGAAGCGCATTACTACGCGGACGAACGTCATGGCTTTCGCAAGGCTGGCAATCAGGCCCATGCGCTGGAGCAGGAGTGGTTGTTTTATCGGCGGGTGATGGCGTTGGCGGACTGACGTCGGCGCTTAGTGCAGATATGGCGGTGCCTCATTCGCGAGCAGGCTCGCTCCCACATTCGACCGACAAAAAAACGCCCCACGTCGAAAGAATCAGGCATGGGGCGACGCGTTATACCGCGAGACGGTTCGGGAATGTGTGTAGGTAAGGTCCGATCAGACCGCAATCCCTTTGCGGCACTGCAATTGCGCGGTGCGTACGCGTGAGAACGCACGGGCCAGGCGCAGGAGCATTTCGTCGATGTTGGCTTTGCTGACGGTGAGGGCTGGCGTAAAGCGCAGGCAATCGGGTTGCGGGGTGTTGAGCAGCAAGCCTTCGTATAACGCAGAGTTTACGACGGCGTCAGCTGAATCGTCAGACAGTGTCAGTCCCCAGAGCAGTCCTTGCCCGCGTAATTCGCCGTGACCATATCGATAGGACAAACGCTCCAGGCCTTCGCGCAAGTGCTGACCGGTGTCCTTCACATGGTCGAGAAAGCCCTTGTCCTGGACGCTGTCGAACACGGCAAGTCCTGCCGCCGTCATTAGTGCATTGCCATGATGGGTGCCCATCATTTCGCCGATGTCGAAACAGCAGGCCTTGCCTCGCGCCAGCAACGCGGCCAATGGCACGCCACCGCCGAGCCCTTTGCCGAGGGCAATAATGTCTGCCCGAACGCCATAGGACTGTTCGGCGAGCAACGTGCCACAACGGCCCATGCCGGTTTGCACTTCGTCGAAGATCAACAGGATGCCCAGCTCACGACACAGGCGTTCGACGCCCTTGAGGTAATGCTCGGTGGCGGGAATCACACCCGCTTCGCTCTGGATGGGTTCGAGCATGATCGCGACGGTCTGCGCGTCGATCGCCGCATGCAATGCGCGAAGGTCATTGAATGGCACGTGGTGGAAGTCCGGCGTCGAAATCATCCCCAGGCTACGACCATGGCAGCCCTTGCTGGCAACGATAATGCGCGAAGCGCCGCCACGATGTCGTTGACCCCATTTACGCGCCAGCTTGATCGCCGCCTCACAGGCTTCACTGCCGCTGTTGAGCAGGTACGCCTGGTCACTGCCGGTGCTTGCGCACAGACGGTCGGCTAGGCTGAGCATGCCGCGGTTATGCACGCCGAAACCGGGATTGATCAGCGACTGCGCCTGCGCCGTGATGGCGTTGACCAGTACCGAGGGGCTGTGCCCAAGGCTATTGGCCCCCCCACCCTGGGAGAAATCCAGATAGGCGCGATCATCGCTGTCCCACAACCACGAGCCTTGGCCACGTACAAAAATGTGTTTCGGCCGCTCGACACTGGGCATCAAGCACTCGCTGCAAAGGTTATCGTCCCTGGATGGCTGAGTATGGTCCACGAACAGGTCATCAAGGCTCGGTGGATTGCGACGCAAACTGAACAGATTCAATTGAAAACACCTCGTCCGAGGTTTTTTGCCTTACCTATGTAAACACCACCAAAGTAAACGGTATTCATAGCGCTCTGTGGCCCTGTAAGCCTTGTGAATACGGTTAGACTAGGCTCAGGCAAGGCGTTCAGCCATTTCGATTTCTCAGCATTTTCGATAAGTATTACTTATGGATTTCAAGCAACTGCGTTATTTCGTCGCGGTCTACGAAGAAGGCCATGTCGGCCGGGCTGCCGAGCGACTTTCGATCTCTCAACCCGCGCTGTCGCAACAGATTCGTCACCTTGAACAGAACCTCGATGTCAGTCTGTTCGAGCGCAGCAGCAAACGCCTGCTGCCAACACTGGGGGCACACACGTTGTACAACCATGCCCTGCCATTGCTCGACGGCCTGCAACGGGCACGGGAAGCCCTTGGCAATTTCAAGGGACAGGCACTGCGCACGTTAGCCATCGGCGTATTGCAGACCGTCCACAGCAGCCTGGTGCCGCAGATGCTCGAACGGGTGCGCAAGGCGCAGCCGCATCTAGTGGTGCAAATCTACGAATTGTCGGGGCTGGAAATCGAACGGCGCTTGCTCAACGGCTCGCTCGACATTGGAATCAGCTATCTGCCGCCGCGGCAGCCGGGATTGCATGGCGTGATGCTGTACGAAGATGAATTGACGCTAGTCATCCCGGCAGACCACCCATTACGCGAATTCAAGAAAGTCTCTATGAGCCAGGCCGCCGAGTTGCCCATGTTGCTGCTCGGTGAGGAGTTTCAGGTGCGGCAGATCTGGCAGGCCCAACTGGCCAATCTGGGCAGACGCCCCCAGGTTCAGGCGGAACTGAACAACATGGCAGGGATTCTCGACAGTCTGCCTCACACTCGACTCGCCACGGTGCTGCCGGGGCGCTCGCAAAAGACCCTCGACACCCATGAACTGCTGTGGAAACCGCTGACCGAACCACGGGTACCGCTCAACGTCGGATTGGTGTGTCGCGATGTGCAGCGACAACAAGCCTCGCTGGCCCTATTGCGCACGCTGTTGGAAGAAGTGATAAACGGACCGGATGAGGCTCGAAAACCCTTGATGGGCTGAGCCGGGCCACTTTTCTGCAGGCAAAAGAAAACCCCGCCGAGGCGGGGCTTTGCAGACTGTTTCCCTGACATCCATTTCACTCCGCCGTCCTGGCAGAATCCTACGTGTCCGTGTTGTTGCTTTGCGCTTCCTGCGCTACGTCCATGAGCAGTAGATTAGCGGTGGATCCAATCTGCTTCTATGGGAGAACAGCAGTACGTTGTGTAAGAGAATGCTTACGTGACGTTACATTGTCAGAACTGTGCAGCGTCCAGCAGGAACAGCGACTCGCTACCGGCCTTCACCGACGCGCTCAACGAGTGAATGCGCGGCAGCAGGCGTGCGAAATAGAACCGCGCCGTGCCCAGTTTGCTCGCGTAGAAGTCGTCCTGTGCTTCTTTGCCCAAGGCCGCCTTGGCCATCAATGCCCACATATAGGCGTAAGCCACGTAACCGAAGGTTTGCAGGTACTCGACCGAGGCCGCACCGATTTCGTTCGGATTGTTTTTCGCCCGGTCCAGCAACCACGCGGTCAATTCGTCGAGCGTGGTCACGGCCTCGTTCAGCGGCTTGGTGAACTCGGCCAGCTCCGCGCTGGCGGTCGCAGTGAAATGACGAATCTCGTCAGCAAACAGGTTATAGAACGCCCCGCCCGTGCCGACGATCTTGCGTCCTACCAGGTCCAGCGCCTGAATGCCGTTGGTGCCTTCGTAGATCTGGGTGATGCGCACATCGCGCACCAGCTGCTCCTGACCCCACTCACGGATGTAACCGTGACCGCCAAACACCTGCTGGCCGTGAATAGTGGTTTCCAGACCGAGGTCGGTCAGGAACGCCTTGGCCACCGGGGTCAGCAAGGCCACCAGATCTTCCGCGCGTTTGCGGGTCGTGGCGTCTTCGCTGAACTTGGCCGTATCGAGTTGCATGGCCACGTACGTCGAGAAGGCACGGCCGCCTTCGTTCGAGGCCTTCATGGTCAGCAGCATGCGACGCACGTCCGGGTGGACGATGATCGGGTCAGCCACTTTGTCTTTGTCCTGCGCGCCAGTCGGCGAACGGCTTTGCAGACGGTCCCGGGCGTATTCAACGGCGTTCTGGTACGAGCGTTCGCCACTGGCCAGGCCTTGAATACCGACACCCAGACGCTCGTAGTTCATCATGGTGAACATCGCGGCCAGGCCTTTGTTCGGCTCGCCGACCAGGTAACCCACGGCTTCGTCGAAGTTCATCACGCAGGTTGCGGACGCCTGGATACCCATCTTGTGTTCGATCGAACCGCAGTTTGCCGGGTTGCGTGCGCCCAGGCTGCCATCGGCATTGACCATGAACTTCGGCACCAGGAACAGCGAAATACCTTTAGGCCCCGCCGGAGCGTCCGGCAGTTTGGCCAGTACCAGGTGGATGATGTTCTCGGTCAGGTCGTGTTCGCCACCGGTGATGAAGATCTTGGTGCCGCTGACTTTATAAGAACCATCGGCCTGAGGTTCGGCCTTGGTGCGAATGATCCCCAGGTCCGTACCGGCGTGTGGCTCGGTCAGGCACATGGAGCCGGCCCAGACACCGGCGTACATGTTCGGCAGGTACGCCGCTTTCAACGCTTCGCTGGCGTGGGCATTGATCGACAGGCAGGCGCCCGCGGTCAGCATCGGGTACAGACCGAACGACAGGCTGGCGGAGTTGACCATTTCTTCGACCTGGGCCGAAACAGCCTTGGGCATGCCCATGCCGCCATAGGTCGGATCGCCACCGACACCGACCCAACCGCCTTCAGCGTAAGTCTGATAAGCCTGTGGGAAACCTGCCGGCGTGGTGACAGCACCGTCCGCCCAGTGGCAACCTTCTTCGTCAGCCGCACGGCTCAGGGGCGCGATGCTTTTGCTGGTGACCTTGCCCGCTTCCTCAAGAATGGCTTCAACGGTTTCCGCGTCGACGGTCTCGGCCAGCGCAGGCAACTCGGCCCAGAGTTTGGCAACCTCGAAAACTTCATTGAGGACGAAGCGCATATCGCGCAGGGGCGCTTTGTAGTCAGCCATGGCAAACCTCGTAAGATCTAAACAGGTGATTCGTAGGAATGGTGCTTTTGTTGGGCCGGAGTGTACCCCAACAACTTTTGCGACACATAGGGTCAGCTCATGACCATTTTGTAAACTTTAGTCACTGACTATTCAGTCACAAAAAAAGCCCGCAGTCATGCGGGCTTCTTTGTGACTGGTTTTAAAAGATTAAAGCGCAAACAGCTCCGCTGGCAGCTTCATCAGGCAATCGCTACCCGCCTCGACAGCCGCCCGATGAGCGGTGGTGCGCGGCAAAAGACGCTTGAAGTAAAACTCGCAGGTTGCCAGTTTTCCTCGGCAGTAATCGGCATCTCCACTGCCCGAATCGAGCTGCGCCTGAGCCACCAGCGCCATGCGCAACCACAGGTAGCCGAGGATGATGTAACCGCTGTACATCAGGTAGTCCACTGACGCGGCGCCGACTTCGTCCGGATTTTTCATGGCCGCGATGCCGACCTGGGTGGTCAACTCGCCCCACTGCTGATTCAGGCTGTCGAGTTGTTCCACATAGCGGGCGAGTTGCGGATGCCCGGCATTCGCCGCGCAGAACCTGTGGACGATTTTGGTAAAGCAGCGCAGCAGTTTACCCTGGCTGCCGAGCACCTTTCGCCCCAGCAGATCCAGTGCCTGAACACCGTTGGTGCCTTCGTAGATCGGAGCGATCCGGCAGTCGCGAACCAACTGCTCCATGCCCCATTCACGAATGAACCCGTGACCACCGAACACCTGCATGCCGTGGTTGGTCACTTCCAGCCCGGTGTCGGTCATGAAGGCTTTGCAAATCGGTGTCAGGAACGCCAGCAGGTCTTCAGCGGCCTGACGCGCCGATTCATCCGCACTCAGATGTGCCACGTCCAACAGCTGCGCAGTGAAATAGGTGAGGGCGCGGTTGCCTTCATTGAAGGCCTTCATGGTCAACAACATCCGGCGCACGTCAGGGTGGACGATGATCGGATCGGCAACTTTCTCCGGCGCTTTCGGGCCGGTCAGCGAACGCATCTGCAGCCGGTCATTGGCGTACTTGATCGCTCCCTGAAAACTCGCCTCCCCCAGACACAACCCCTGCATGCCGGTCCCTAGCCGCGCGTGGTTCATCATGGTGAACATGCAGTTCAGGCCCTTGTTCGGCTCACCGATCAAGAAACCCTTGGCGTCGTCAAAGTTCAGCACACAGGTGGCCGACGCCTTGATGCCCATTTTGTGTTCGATGGAGCCACAGGAAACGCCATTACGCTCGCCCGCTTCACCCTCGACATCGGGTAGGAATTTGGGAACGATGAACAACGAAATGCCCTTGGTGCCGGCCGGAGCGTCGGGCAATTTCGCCAGCACCAGGTGAATGATGTTGTCGCTCATGTCTTGCTCGCCGGCCGAGATGAAAATCTTGCTGCCACTGATTGCGTAACTGCCGTCGGCCGCAGGCACGGCGCGTGTTTTGATAATGCCCAGGTCGGTGCCGCAATGGGCCTCGGTCAGGCACATGGTGCCGGTCCATTGGCCGGCGGTGAGTTTGCTCAGGTACGTCTGCTTTTGCGCCTCGGTGCCGTGGGCATGGATCGCCGACATCGCACCGTGGGTCAGTCCGGGGTACATGCCCCAAGAGATGTTGCTGGAACCGACCATCTCGCTGATGACCACCCCCAGTGAACTCGGCAAACCCTGGCCGCCGTAAGCCGGATCGGCCGCCAGACCGTGCCAGCCACCTTCAACATAGTGTGCGAATGCCTGCTTGAAACCTGTCGGCGTCGTGACCACGCCATTGTCGAAATGGCAGCCTTCTTCGTCGCCACTGCGATTCAACGGTGCGAGAACGTTCTCACAGAACTTCGCGCCCTCTTCGAGGATCGCGTTGACCATGTCCGGACTGGCGTCAGTGGCGCCCAGCGCGGCGTAGTTGCCGTGAAAATCAAAGACATGATCGATCAGAAAGCGCATGTCGCGCAGGGGGGCTTTGTACTCGGGCATGGTCATTTCTCCGGCAGCAGATTGCTCAAACCTACTGCCGTCGACCGTGCCCCACAATCACAGTCCAGACGCTGAATGCGCCATCATTACTCAACCCGCAGCGGCATCCATACGCACCGCGCCACGACGGGTCTGACCGAAGGCCACCACACAGTTTCGCCCGGCGCCCTTCGCGCTGTAGAGCGCCTCGTCCGCGGACTTCAGCACTTTTTCGGGGGTACGCTGCTCCACGCGCTCGGCAACACCGATGCTGACGGTCACCGACACGCTTGAGGCGCCTGAACCGGTGCGGCGCTGGCGCCCCTGTTGATCGTCCTGGGGACGGTTGTCCTGATTACGCAGTTGGATATTGTAAGTGGCGATGGACTCACGGATGACTTCCAGGTGCGGCATGCACTCTTCGAGGGTTTTGCCCGCGAACACCAGCGCAAATTCCTCTCCGCCGTAGCGATACGCCCTACCGCCCCCACCGATTTTCGACAGCTTGCTGGCGACCAGTCGCAGCACTTGATCGCCAACATCGTGACCGTGGGTGTCGTTGAATTTCTTGAAGTGGTCGACGTCGCTCATGGCCAGCACGTAATTGCGCCCCAGCCGTTGCATGCGCTCGTTCAAGGCGCGGCGGCCAGGCAGACCGGTGAGTTCATCGCGGAAGGCCATTTGATAAGCCTCATGGGCAACGGCGGCGGCGATCATTAGCATCACTTGGCTGCACATGATGTTCAGCGTGAACGGCAGGATGAAGGTTTTCGGTAACATCCAGAACAAACCGAGCAGGCCCACCAATTGTGCAGCGTGCAGAGGCCTGGGGTTACGCCAGTATTGCCAGCTCAACAAAATGAACGAGGCTATGAATACCGGGTAGGACAACTGAATCAGGCTCATCCAGGCGCCGTGCAAGGCGGGCCAACGAATTTCCGACAACCACATCAACAGCGCCTGTGGGTAACTTTGCTCCAGCCCCAACGCCACGCTGCCGATCGCCAGCAACACGGCAAAACGCGCCACCATGTCCTGAAACAGATGGGTACGTTCCTGCCAGGCGGCGAATATGCCAAACAGCAGTGGCAGCAACAGGCAACACAAATGAAACACCACGGCGGCATCGTCACGAACCTTGCCGTTGTCACGGTAATAGTCGGTCTGGGTGTCGAGCAGGAAGTAGGCGATATACACCGTCACCATCAGAAACAGTTCACGCTGACGCCGGTAGACCGCGCAGTAAGCACCGCCGAGCAGCAGCACCAGGGTGGGCAGCACATTGAACAGCGAGGTGAAGAAGACGTTGAGATCCTTCACGTACGCAGCCGCAAGCCCCGCGAGTAACAGCAGTAGTGAGGGCAAAAAATGACTGAAACGTACAGCAGAAGAACGCGGCAAGGGGTAGAACTCCGACCGTCAGATCAATAGATGGCATTGTGCCCTCACTTTAGCGGCCGATTGGCTTATTTTCTGAGTGATTTGCCAGGTTTTTTTATCAAGCGCGTTAACTCGGTGCTTAGGCGCCGTTATTAGTAGTTGTTCAAACACAAAAAAACCGCCACTCCCGAAGGAGCAGCGGTTTTTTTGAAGAACGGCGTTAAGGCTTAGTAGCCCAGCGCGAAGTTCTCTTCTTTCATGTCCATCAGGTTGTTAGCGCCTGACAGCATGGTGACAACGTGAGTGCGAGTACGCGGCAGGATGCGCTGGAAGTAGAAGCGCGCTGTCTGCAACTTAGCGGTGTAGAACGCCTCTTCGGTCGTGCCGGCAGCCAGTTTATCGGCCGCCAGGCGCGCCATATCAGCCCAGAAGTAAGCCAGGCAGGTGTAACCGGAGTACATCAGGTAGTCCACCGAGGCCGCGCCGACTTCTTCGCGGTCTTTCATGGCGGCCATACCGACCTTCATGGTCAGCTCGCCCCACTCTTTGTTCAGCGCAGCCAGAGGCTCGACGAACTCTTTGACCGCTTCGTTGCCTTCGTTGGTCTGGCAAAACTTATGGACGATCTTGGTGAAGCCTTTCAGTGCTTCGCCTTGGGTCATCAGCACTTTACGGCCCAGCAAGTCGAGTGCCTGAATGCCAGTGGTGCCTTCGTACAGCATCGAAATGCGGCTGTCGCGAACGTTCTGCTCCATGCCCCACTCGGCGATGAAGCCATGGCCGCCGTAGATTTGCACGCCGTGGTTGGCGGATTCGAAGCCGACTTCGGTCATGAACGCTTTGGCGATTGGCGTCATGAACGCCAACAGTGCGTCAGCCTTCTTCTTCTCTTCCTCGTCCACGCCATATTTGACGATATCGACCTGCTTGGCGGTGAAGTAAACCATCGCGCGGTTGCCTTCGGCGAACGCTTTCATGGTCAACAACATGCGACGCACGTCAGGGTGAACGATGATCGGGTCAGCGGCTTTTTCCGGCGCTTTCGGGCCAGTCAGAGAACGCATTTGCAGACGATCGCGAGCGTATTTCAGGCCGCCCTGGAAGCCGATCTCGGCGTGTGCCAGACCTTGCAGTGCAGTGCCCAGGCGCGCGGTGTTCATAAAGGTGAACATGCAGTTCAGGCCTTTGTTCGCCGGGCCGATCAGGAAACCGGTGGCCGCGTCGAAGTTCATCACGCAGGTGGCGTTGCCGTGGATGCCCATTTTGTGTTCCAGGGAACCACAGGTCACCGCATTGCGGGCGCCGATCGAACCGTCAGCGTTTGGCATGAACTTCGGAACGATGAACAGCGAAATGCCTTTGGTGCCCGCCGGTGCGTCCGGCAGGCGTGCCAGCACGATGTGGACGATGTTGTCGGCCATGTCGTGTTCACCGGCCGAGATGAATATCTTGGTCCCGGAGATTTTGTAGGAGCCGTCAGCCTGGGGTTCGGCCTTGGTGCGCAACATGCCCAGGTCGGTGCCGCAGTGCGGTTCGGTCAGGCACATGGTGCCGGTCCATTCGCCGGAAACCAGTTTGGTCAGGTAAGCCTCTTGTTGCTCAGGCGTGCCGTGCTCGGAGATGGTGTTCATCGCGCCATGGGACAGGCCAGGGTACATGCCCCACGACCAGTTGGCTTCGCCGACCATTTCGCTGACCGCCAGGCCCAGAGACTCCGGCAGACCTTGGCCGCCGTGCGCTACGTCGTGAGCCAGGCTTGGCCAGCCGCCTTCAACAAACTGTTTGTAGGCCTCTTTGAAACCTGTCGGGGTTTTAACGCCGGCCTCGCTCCAGGTGCACCCTTCGATGTCACCCACGCGGTTCAGCGGAGCCAGCACCTGCTCACAAAACTTGGCGCCTTCTTCGAGAATGGCGTCAACCATGTCTGGAGTTGCGTCCTGGCAAGCCGGAAGGCTCTGATAGTGCGCTTCGTAGCCGAGCAGTTCGTCACGAACGAAGCGAATATCACGCAAGGGGGCCTTGTAGTCAGGCATAGCGATAAACCTCTGCTGATGTAACCGGGAATGAACGACCGCGATGATCTGTTGCGCGATCAAACAGTTGTTTGAAACATACGTTTACGCCTAAACCTTGTCAAGCGCCGATCTTTTGTCATTCGTCATCACTCCACGGTAATACAACGCCCACAGCCGCTCACCGCGGCTGACAGAGTCACAGACGGTGCAGGAAAGATTAGAGCTGGGAGAAGGACTTACGCAAAAAAATGCCGCGGATATTCGCGGCATTTCAGGTGAGGTGTCAGCGAGGGATCAGGCAAAGGTATCTATCAATGTGCCGAGCATTTCATCGGAAGCCTTGGCGACTTTTACACCGGCCTCAACTTGAAATTTGCCTTGGGCCATCTCGACCCCACTGCCGGCCAGGTCCGATTGCTGGCTGCGATCAACCGAACGCAGGCGATCCACCTGGGCCTCGGAAGACTGGCTGGTCATCGAGCGTTCAACCGTGGTGTTGGCGATCTGGCCAGCGGCTTGGTCGACGCGGTTCTGCCCTGTCTGAATAGTGCTCAGACCGGCATAAAAAGCGCTGTTTCCTGAGATTTCCATGGGAAAACTCGTCCTTAAGAAGGATCAACAGCCGCCATTGAACCAGACACGCCAACAAAAGGCCCGACAAAAACACTAATGGCACAGTGCCTTGTCATAGTTAAAACCCTAGTCCAGCAGATCCAGTTGCAAATGTTCGGCGACCGCTTCAGCCGTCAGCAGCTTGAGTTTCGGGACGCGCCCCAGGCACGGCGCGGGAATTCGCTCGGCAAGAGTCGCGAGGTTCTCTTCCAGGCGCGAAGTCTTCGGATCGATGATGTTTGCCACCCAACCCGCCAACTGCAGACCGTCCTGGGCAATCGCCTCGGCGGTCAGCAACGCATGGTTGATGCAACCCAAGCGCACGCCGACCACCAAAATCACCGGCAGACCCAGGGCCATCGCCAGGTCCGACAGGTTGTTCTGATCCGCCAACGGCACGCGCCAACCGCCAGCGCCCTCGATCAAGGTAAAGTCGGCCTGCATATCCAGAAGCTGCAGCATCGGTGCCAACAGTGATTGCACCGTCAACGCCACGCCCGCCTCCCGTGCCGCCAGATGCGGAGCAATTGCAGGTTCGAACGCCACCGGATTGACCTGTGCATAAGTCAACGGCAGCGAGCATTCTGCCAACAACGCCAACGCGTCAGCGTTACGCAAGCCGTTGGGCGTCACCTCGCAGCCAGAAGCGACAGGCTTGCCTGCCGCCGTACTCATGCCTGCCAACCGCGCGGCATGCAGCAAGCCTGCGGCGACCGTCGTTTTGCCGACATCAGTGTCAGTGCCGGTGATGAAATAGGCTGCGCTCATAAGGGCTTCTCCAAAACGGCGTAGACCACTTGATAAGTCGCTGGCAGCCCCTTGGCCTGACGAAACTGCTCATAAGACTCGATCAATCCGAGGATTCGTGCCCTGCCGGTCAAACCACCCGGCCGACCGGGGTTCAGGTTATGGGCACCTAACGCCTTGAGTTCATGCGTCAAGCTGCGTACATCCGGGTAATGCAACACATGAGGACGGTTCTCCAGGCTGACGACGTTTAAACCGCTGGCCACGCAAAGCTGTTGATAAACGTCGAACTCGCGGAAGCGGTTGACGTGCACCATGCCGTCCACCTGACGCCAGCTGTCACGCAGTTCAAAAAGAGTGCCTGCACACAGACTAGCAAACGCGAAAATGCCACCCGGTTTCAGCACCCTATGCGCCTCGCTGAGCACTGAGGCAAAGTCCGCGCACCACTGCACGGCGAGGCTGGAAAAGATCAGGTCGCAGGTCGAGTCCTGCAATGGCAAACGCTCGGCATCGCCGGCGATGAAATGCGTGGCACCGCCCAATGGGCGAGCGTGATTGAGCATGCCTTCAGCAATGTCCAGTGCCACCCCATGACCGGTCGGAAACCGCTCACCCAGCCCGCGACTGAAATACCCGGTGCCACAGCCCACGTCCAGCCAACGACTCGGCACAAAACCTTCCGGCAAACGGTTCGACAATTGGCTGCCGACATCACGCTGCAGCTCGGCCACACTGTCGTAGCTCGCCGCCGCGCGGGAAAAGGAGGCTGCCACCTGGCGTTTGTCAGGCAAACCGCCGGGCAGGTTGGGAAAGGATAAATCAGTCATCACCGGACTCGTGCAAAAAGGCCTGAATCGCCCCCGCCACACCGTGGGGGTCTTCCAGAAGAAATGCGTGGCTGGCCTGTTCAATCAGACCGATTTCGATATCCGGCAGCAACGTCAGCAGGTCCCCCGCCGCTTCGGCCGGAACCAGTCCGTCGAGGCCGGCGAACACGTGCAATTGCGGTCCGCGGAATGCTAGCAATGCCTCGCGGGTATCCAGTTGGGCGAGCAACTCCAGGCCACTCATCAGCACCTCTGCCGTCGTGTGTGGCGCGCCACCGAGCAACAGCCGCGACAACCCGCGCGGGTCTTCGGCGCCTTGAGCGCAGAGCAGCGAGAAGCGTTTCAAGGTTATGCGCGGATCAGCCTTACAGCCCGCCAGAAACGCGTCGAAGGTTTCACCGGGCATCGCGCTCGGCCATTGCTCATGGGCGACAAAAGAAGGATTGCTCGCCAGGGTCAGCAAGCCGCAGCAACGATCGCCACGCCGGGCCGCCAACTCGGAGGCGAGCATGCCACCCAGGGACCAGCCACCGAGCCAGGCATCCTGTGGCACCGTCGAATCGAGTTCATCCAGCCATTCTTCAAGATTGCTCGACGCCAATTCTGGCAACGGCTCGATTTCGATGCGCAGGTGCTCATCCAGCCCCTGCAAAGCGGCCGCCAAGGGTTCCAGCGGCGATACTCCGAGGCCCCAACCGGGTAGCAGAATCAGACGATCACGCATGGCTTGGCTCCGGTCCCAGTTGTGCAAAACAATCGGCCAGTGCGTTTAACAATAGCTGCACCTGCGCTTCGCTGTGGGCGGCGGTCAGGGTCACACGCAGGCGGGCGCTACCGGCCGGCACGGTGGGCGGACGGATCGCCGTCACCATCAAGCCGCGCTCGCGCAGCATCTGCGACAGTCGAACGGCACGTCCGGCATCGCCAATCATGATCGGCTGGATCGGCGTGAAGCTGTCCATCAACTCCAGCCCGATCTGCTCGGCACCAAGGCGGAATTGGCCAATCAGCGTTTTCAGATGCTCACGTCGCCAATGTTCGCTGCGCAACAGTTCAAGGCTTTTCAGCGTCGCGCAGGCCAACGCCGGCGGCTGGCTGGTGGTGTAAATGTAGGGGCGGGCGAACTGAATCAGGCTTTCAATCAGCTCTTCGCTGCCGGCCACGAAAGCACCGGCGGTGCCAAACGCCTTGCCGAGGGTACCGACCAGGACCGGCACATCCTCCTGACTCAAGCCGAAGTGCTCGACAATGCCGCCGCCATTAGCGCCCAGCGGACCGAAACCGTGAGCATCATCGACCATCAGCCACGCGCCTTTGGCTTTCGCTTCGCGCGCCAGCGCCGGCAGGTCGGCGAGGTCGCCGTCCATGCTGAACACTCCGTCGGTGACCACCAGCGTATTGCCGGTGGCCTTCTCCAGGCGTTTGGCCAGACTGTCGGCGTCGTTGTGCAAGTAACGATTGAAACGTGCACCGGACAGCAGACCGGCATCGAGCAACGACGCGTGATTGAGCCGGTCTTCCAACACCGTGTCGCCCTGCCCGACCAACGCCGTGACCGCGCCGAGGTTGGCCATGTACCCCGTGGTGAACAATAACGCACGAGGGCGCCCGGTCAGGTCGGCCAGGGCTTCTTCCAGCGCGTGATGCGGGCTGCTGTGGCCGATGACCAGGTGCGAGGCGCCGCCGCCGACGCCCCAACGCGCTGCGCCGGCACGCCAGGCTTCGATCACTTGCGGGTGATTGGCCAGGCCCAGATAGTCATTGTTACAGAACGCCAGCAACGGTTGCCCGTCGACCACTACTTCCGGGCCTTGAGGGCTTTCGAGTAGGGGGCGCTGACGATAGAGATGTTCGGCACGACGGGCGGCAAGGCGTGCGGCGAGATCGAAAGACATGCAGGCCTCGGCTATCAAATGACACATGTCCACTGTGGGAGCGAGCCTGCTCGCGATGAGGATTTCACATTCAACATAAATGTCTACTGTTAGATCGCTATCGCGAGCAGGCTCGCTCCCACAGGGTTTTGCATTCCTTCAGAAGGACCGGTGGTGCGTTAAACAGCCGCGTTATAAAACTGCTCGCTGCTCTTCTGCTCGACCAGCGCCTGTTCGATGGCCGCTTGATGCACTTCGTCGGCGTGCTCTTCGCGGGCTTCCGGCAGGATCCCCAAGCGCCCGAACAGTTGCATGTCCTTGTCAGCCTGCGGGTTGGCAGTGGTCAGCAGTTTGTCGCCGTAGAAAATCGAGTTGGCGCCAGCGAAGAAGGCCAGCGCTTGCATCTGATCATTCATGGCTTCACGGCCAGCGGACAGGCGCACGTGGGATTGCGGCATCAGGATGCGGGCGACCGCGAGCATGCGGATGAAGTCGAACGGGTCGATATCGTCGACGTTTTCCAGCGGCGTACCGGCCACTTTCACCAGCATGTTGATCGGCACCGACTCCGGATGCTCCGGCAGGTTGGCCAGCTGGATCAGCAGGTTCGCGCGGTCGTCGAGGGACTCGCCCATGCCGAGGATGCCGCCGGAGCAGATCTTCATACCCGATTCACGCACGTAAGCCAGGGTTTGCAGGCGCTCGCTGTAGGTGCGGGTAGTGATGATGCTGCCGTAGAACTCAGGCGATGTGTCGAGGTTGTGGTTGTAGTAGTCGAGGCCGGCGTCGGCCAGCGCAACGGTCTGGTCCTGGTCGAGACGGCCGAGGGTCATGCAGGTTTCCAGGCCCATGGCTTTCACGCCTTTGACCATTTCCAGCACGTAAGGCATGTCTTTCGCCGAGGGGTGCTTCCAGGCGGCGCCCATGCAGAAACGGGTCGAACCGATGGCCTTGGCGCGAGCGGCCTCTTCGAGGACCTTCTGCACTTCCATCAGTTTTTCTTTTTCCAGGCCGGTGTTGTAGTGACCGGACTGCGGGCAATATTTGCAATCTTCCGGGCAAGCACCGGTTTTGATCGACAGCAGTGTCGACACCTGGACCCGGTTTGCATCGAAATGCGCGCGGTGCACCGTTTGCGCCTGGAACAACAAGTCGTTGAATGGCTGAACGAAGAGTGCTTTGACTTCGGCCAAAGACCAGTCATGACGCAGGTTTGCAGTGGTGCTGGCGCTCATGGGCGTTTCCTTGTTGTATGCATGGCTTGCGGCTGCGGAAATGGAATACCCACAGCCGCTACACGGATGTTCGGCATATTTAAGGAAGAGCGATGCGCTGTCAACCACCACGCGTAGGACCGGTCTACATCTGGTTAAACAATAATCAACTCTGCTTGCTATGTTCGGAACCGTCCGACAGCGACCTAACCATTTGCACAGCCTGTGAAACCGATTTGCCCTGGCTAGGCGACCACTGCCAGACCTGCGCCCTGCCCTTACCCGCCTCGGGGCTGACCTGTGGTCAATGCCTGAAGCATCCGCCGGCCTTCGAACGAGTCTCCGCGCCCTGGCTCTATGGCTTTCCAATAGACAGTTTGATCACCCGCTTCAAACACAGCGCGAAGTGGCCGTTGGGTCGCCTGCTCGCCGAACTGCTCGCTCAGTTCCTGCAACATCGTTTCGATGAAGACCTTGAACGCCCCGACCTGCTGATTCCCGTGCCGCTGGCCACCAAGCGTCTACGTCAGCGGGGCTTCAACCAGGCCGCGATGCTGGCCCGATGGCTGAGCGCAGGCCTCGACATTCCTTGCGATGAAGCATTGCTGTGCAGGACTCAGGACACCAGCGCGCAACAGGAGCTGAACGCCGACGCCCGCAAAAAGAACCTGCGCAACGCCTTCGCCCTGACCCCCGATGCGTCGATCAAGGGTCGGCATCTGGCGCTGGTCGACGACGTGCTGACCACCGGCGCCACCGCTCAGGCTCTGGCTCGGCTGTTAATGGACGCTGGCGCCGCCAGGGTTGACGTGTATTGTCTTGCACGCACCCCCAAACCCGGTGATATGACCTGACTTAGTGGTATTCCGGGTGGGAGTGACGGTGCGACGATTCGACCTGCTCGCGAAAGCGATTTAATATTCAACACGGAAGTTGAATGTTATGGCCTCTTCGCGAGCAGGCTCGCTCCCACAAAGATAGGGTCTGACTTGACTCCCAGGCTTCCAGCAGCCAACTTCCTCTCCATCGCAACAGCCCAAAGCATTTCGCCATGTCCTTGCCTACCTTGTTGTCCCAGCACATTGTCCGTCGCCCGCAGCGCATCGCGTTGCTGCAACACATCGCCGAACAAGGCTCGATCACCCGCGCCGCGAAAAGTGCGGGCCTCAGTTACAAAGCGGCCTGGGACGCCATCGACGAGCTGAACAATCTCGCGCAGAAACCGCTGGTGGAGCGCTGTGTCGGCGGCAAGGGCGGCGGTGGCGCCAAACTCTCCAGCGAGGGCGAGCGTGTCTTGCGGCTCTATCAAAAACTGCAAGTCTTGCAGGCTCAGGTGCTGGACGCGGCTGAATACGCGAGTGACCTCAACCTGCTCGGGCGGCTAATGCTCAGAACCAGCGCGCGCAATCAGTTGCACGGCAAGGTCGTGGCCATCGATACCCAGGGGCGCAACGACCTTATCCGCCTTGAATTGGCGGAAGGCTTGAGCATCGACGCGCAGATCACCCACGACAGCACGCTACGGCTGGAACTGGAAACCGGCACCGAAGTGGTTGCACTGATCAAGGCCGGCTGGTTGGAGTTGTTGAGCATCGATAAGCCCACAACATCCGGTAACAATTGCTTGCAGGGCATCATCGAAGAAATTCTCGACGCCGAAGACGGCCCCAGTGAAGTGCGCATCGGCCTGCCAAATGGCCAGACACTCTGCGCCCTGGCCGAATCGTTGCACTTGAGAACCCTCGGTCTTGCCGCGGATAAAGCGGTGCTGGTGCAGTTCTCCCCCTCCAACGTCCTGCTTGGCACCCCGCTCTGAAACATTAACGTCATAAACGCGACCTAGGGTGACTGCAAAAACCCGCAGGGAGCCTGATGTGAGCCTATTAGAAGACAACCAATCCACCGACCTTGAGAAAATGGTCGGCCTCAGCCGCCGAAGTTTCATCAGCGCTGGAGCCCTGTGCGGTGCAGCGATGTTCCTCGGCGGCAACCTGCTGAGTCGCAGCGTGCTGGCCGCCAGTGTCAGCGCAGGCACCAGTGAACTGTTGGGTTTTGACAGCATCCCCGGCGCCACCAACGACGCCATTAGCCTGCCACCGGGTTACACCTCCCAGGTATTGATCAGTTGGGGCGAGCCTCTGCAGAACAACGGCCCGGCATTCGACCCGAGTGGCAACGGCACCGCCGAACACCAGGAAGTCCAGTTCGGGGACAACAACGACGGCATGAGCCTGTTCGAGTTTCCGGGGGAGCAAGACCGGGCGCTAATGGCGATCAACAACGAATACACCAATTACCGTTACCTCTACCCTCACGGCGGCATGCCGCAGTCGGCCAAAGAGGTGCGCAAGGCATTGGCCTGTGAGGGCGTGTCGGTGATCGAAGTGCAGCGCAGGGACGGTCAGTGGCAATTCGTCCAGGGCTCGCCTTACAACCGCCGGATTCACGGCAATTCACCGATCAGGCTGAGCGGCCCGGCTGCCGGCCACGCCTTGCTGAAAACCAGCGCCGACCCGCACGGCAAGTACGTCCTCGGCACCTTCCAGAACTGCGCCAACGGTAAGACACCGTGGGGCACTTACCTGACGTGCGAAGAGAACTTCACCGACTGCTTCGGCAGCAGCAGCGCCGAGCAAACGTTCGATGCCGCGCAGAAACGCTACGGTGCGGTGGCGGCCAGCAAGGAGATCAACTGGCACCCGCACGACCCGCGCTTCGACCTGGCGAAAAACCCGAACGAGCTCAACCGCCATGGCTGGGTCGTGGAAATCGATCCATTCGACCCGCACTCGACGCCCGTCAAACGCACCGCGCTGGGCCGTTTCAAACATGAAAACGCCGCCCTCACCGAGACCCATGACGGTCACGCCGTGGTGTACATGGGCGACGATGAGCGCGGCGAATTCATCTACAAGTTCGTCAGCCGCGACAAGATCGACCACAAAAACCCCAAGGCCAACCGCGACCTGCTGGACCACGGCACCTTGTACGTGGCGCGCTTCAACGCTGGCGACAGTAATGCCGATCATCCGAAAGGCCAAGGTGAGTGGATCGAACTGGCCCACGGTAAAAACGGCATCGACGCCAGCAGCGGTTTTGCCGATCAGGCCGAAGTGTTGATTCACGCGCGCCTCGCAGCCAGCGTGGTGAAAGCCACGCGCATGGACCGCCCGGAATGGATCGTCGTCAGCCCCAAGGATGGCCAGGTCTATTGCACGCTGACCAACAACGCCAAACGCGGAGAGGACGGTCAACCGGTGGGCGGGCCGAACCCGCGCGAGAAAAACGTCTACGGGCAGATCCTGCGCTGGCGCACCGACCGCGACGATCACGGCTCGAATAGCTTTGCCTGGGACCTGTTTGTGGTCGCCGGCAACCCGGGCGTCCATGCCGGCACAGCGAAGGGCGGTTCGTCGAACATCACCCCGCAGAACATGTTCAACAGCCCGGACGGCCTGGGTTTCGACAACGCCGGACGATTGTGGATTCTGACCGATGGCGATGCGAGCAATGCCGGCGACTTCGCAGGCATGGGCAACAACCAGATGCTCTGCGCCGACCCGGTAACCGGGGAGATCCGCCGTTTCATGGTCGGGCCGATTGGCTGCGAAGTCACCGGGATCAGTTTTTCGCCGGATCAGAAGACCCTGTTTGTCGGGATTCAACACCCGGGGGAGAACGGTGGTTCAACATTCCCTGAGCATTTGCCGAATGGCAAACCGCGGTCTTCGGTGATGGCCATCACGCGTGATGATGGTGGCATCATCGGCGCCTAATCGGGCCCCATCGCGAGCAAGCTCGCTCCCACATGGGACTGCGGTGTGCACAGAATTTTTGACACACAGGAGATCACCTGTGGGAGCGAGCTTGCTCGCGATAGCGTCTGCCCAGACACCACTCATATGAAGCCCACCCCCTAAAGACGCCCCGTCTGCGCTACCATGCTTGGCCGGACGCGGCAGCCTGCTGCGCGCAGGAGTCAGCATGGCCCACCCGTTTGCAACCCTCACCCCAGACCTCGTGCTCGATGCCGTTGAAAGCATCGGTTTTCTCAGCGATGCCCGCATTCTGGCGCTCAACAGCTACGAAAACCGCGTCTACCAGGTCGGCATCGAAGACTCCGAGCCGCTGATTGCCAAGTTCTACCGCCCCCAGCGCTGGACCAATGAAGCGATTCTCGAAGAGCACCAATTCACCTTCGAACTTGCCGAATGCGATGTACCCGTCGTCGCGCCGATGATCCACAACGGCGCGAGCCTGCACGAACACAACGGTTTCCGTTTCACCCTGTTTCCCCGCCGAGGCGGCCGGGCGCCGGAGCCTGGCAATCTCGATCAGCTGTATCGCCTGGGCCAACTGCTCGGCCGCCTGCACGCGGTTGGCGCTACCAAGCCGTTCGAGCACCGTGAAGCGCTGGGCGTGAAGAATTTTGGTCATGACTCGCTGACAACCTTGCTTGAGGGCAATTTCGTACCCAAAAGTCTGCTGCCAGCCTACGAGTCCGTGGCCCGCGACCTGCTCAAACGTGTGGAAGAGGTCTACAAGGCCACGCCGCACCAGAACATCCGCATGCACGGTGATTGCCACCCCGGCAACATGATGTGCCGCGACGAGATGTTCCACATCGTCGACCTCGACGACTGCCGCATGGGCCCGGCGGTGCAAGACATCTGGATGATGCTCGCGGGTGATCGCCAGGAATGTCTCGGTCAGCTGTCGGAATTGATGGACGGCTACAACGAATTTCATGACTTCGACCCGCGGGAACTGGCGTTGATCGAGCCGCTGCGCGCGTTGCGCCTCATGCACTACAGCGCCTGGCTCGCCCGCCGCTGGGACGACCCGGCGTTCCCGCACAGTTTTCCCTGGTTCGGTACGGAGCGGTACTGGGGGGATCAGGTGTTGGCGCTGCGTGAGCAGTTGGCTGCGCTGAATGAAGAACCCCTGAAGCTCTTCTAACCACCACGCCGCCCTTGTAGGCGCGAGCTTGCTCGCGATGAATTAGAAGTCGCCGCATTTTCGAGACAGCACGCGTTATCGTTCGCGTCCATCGCGAGCAAGCTCGCTCCTACAGGGCTCAACACATCGCGCAAAATATCCCTACAATCCCCTCTTTGTTAGCTGCCTAAGCAAGGATTCTGCATGCAAGCTGCCAACCTGCGTCGCGGGTACATTCTGGGCCTGAGTGCCTACATCATCTGGGGATTGTTCCCGCTTTACTTCAAAGCCATCGCCAACGTGCCCTCCGTGGAGATCATCATCCATCGCGTGCTCTGGTCCGCGCTGTTCGGCACCTTGCTGCTGATGGTCTGGAAGCATCCGGGCTGGTGGCGCGAGTTGCGTGACAACCCGAAGCGCCTGGCGATCCTGGCCTTGAGCGGCACGCTGATCGCCGCCAACTGGCTGACCTACGTCTGGTCGGTCAACAACGGGCGCATGGTCGAAGCCAGCCTCGGTTACTACATCAACCCGCTGGTGAACGTGCTGCTGGGCATGGTGATCCTCGGCGAACGGCTGCGGCGCATGCAATGGTTGGCGGTTGCCCTGGCGGCGATTGGCGTCGCGCAACAAGTGTGGCAAGTCGGCAGCTTGCCGTGGGTGTCCCTGGTGCTGGCGGTATCCTTTGGTTTCTACGGCTTAATCCGCAAACAGGCACCGGTCAAGGCGTTGCCGGGACTGGTGGTGGAAACCTGGATGCTGGTGCCGATTGCGGTCGCCTGGTTGTTGTTCAACCCGTCGGCAGCGAGCGCTCAACCTGAATTCTGGACCACGTCCCAAGCCTGGTGGCTGGTGGCCGCTGGCCCGGTCACGCTGGTGCCACTGGTGTGCTTTAACGCCGCCGCACGGCATTTGCCCTACACCACGCTCGGATTCCTCCAGTACATAGCGCCGACGCTGGTGCTGTTGCAAGCCGTGCTGTTGTTTGGCGAACACCTCTCGTCCAGCACCTTGGTCGCGTTTATCTTTATCTGGGCCGGTCTCGCGGTTTACAGCGTCGATGCGTGGATAAGTCTGCGCCGCCGCTGATCAAAAATCGCACAAACCTCTACAGGCCACGTCCCTCGTGGCCTGCAACCATCCTTCCAAAGGTTATCCACAACGTGATCCCCGGCGTTTGTGCGCAACTTGTTGAAACTGATGGTTTTTTGATCAGATCTTGAAGAAGCCCGGCCGGCGTGGGCTGGCGGGCTGTCTCTACAGGTTATCCACAGGCAGGTGCACGTATAACTTGGATAACCCTGTCAGGGTTCGCTACGCAGCACCAATTCCACCATCAAGTCGTCCGCCAGGGTTTCCAGTCGTGATTGCAGCACCTCGAGTGACAAGGTCAGCGGCACGGCGAGAATCGCTTCGGCGTGAAACAGTGGCTCGCTGCTCATTGGCGCCGGCCGCACTTCGGTCACCAGTCGTTCCAGGTTCACCCCCTGCTCACTGAGCAAACGCGTAATGTCGCGAACGATGCCCGGACGATCATTGCCGACCAACTCCATGGCAATCGGCTTCCAGGTGCAGGATTGTTCGATGCCGCTTTCGGCGATCAGCACACGAATGCCTTGGGCGGACAACGCCTGCAGGGCATCCACCAATTCGTCGTAGGCCTCGGCCGGCACGCCCACCCGAAGTATGCCGGCGAACTGCCCGGCCATGCGCGACATGCGGCTTTCCAGCCAGTTGCCGCCGTGCTCGGCAATGCATTGGGCAATGCGCTCGACCTGCCCAGCCTTGTCCGGAGCGAATACAGTGAGTACGAGGTGGTCCATGGCGCAGCCCTCTTGTCATGACTTTTGTTATCGAAAACCAAGTATAGGCAAGGGGCGATTCCGTGTTGGTCCTGTGGTGAATCTCCTGACGCCTTCGCGAGCAGGCTCGCTCCCACAGGGATTGCGCGGACCTTTGTAGGAGCGAGCTTGCTCGCGATTGGATCACCGACAACAAGCCTGCCGAAAACAAATCGTGTACAAGTTTTTATATTTAACTGGAACAATCTAATAGTTTTTTGAGAACATCCCGTTCCCCGACATGACTGCAATGCGTCATGGGGTCGCAGAACGACGTAATTAGTCTGATTTTCACAACCGCAATTCATCATGTAGTATGCCGCAGCGCGCACTACATAACGTTGGATCGATGTCTGCCACAGGCGCAGTCGCATCCCTGAAAGCCCTATCAGCAAGGCCTCAACGCCGTTGATCGGTTCCATCCCAGCCGCCCGAAATGGCATGTACTGGTGGAAGGGGTTTGTGGTTTAAATAGCCAGAGGCTTCATTGTTAATTTGAAGAGCTGAAAAGCGAAATAGCTGAGCAGAGTGAGGCAAGCAATGACTGAACACGTTCAAGTCGGTGGCCTGCAGGTCGCCAAAGTCCTGTTCGACTTCGTGAACAACGAAGCCATTCCCGGTACCGGCCTCACCGCCGATAAGTTCTGGGCCGGTGCCGACAAGGTCATTCATGACCTGGCGCCGAAGAACAAAGCCCTACTCGCCAAACGCGATGATTTCCAGGCTCGTATCGACGGCTGGCACCAATCCCGTGCTGGCCAGGCGCACGACGCCGTGGCTTATAAAGCCTTCTTGCAAGACATCGGTTATCTGCTGCCAGAAGCGGCCGATTTCCAGGCAACGACGCAAAACGTCGATGACGAAATCGCCCGCATGGCCGGTCCACAACTTGTGGTGCCGGTAATGAATGCCCGTTTCGCGCTCAATGCTTCGAACGCCCGCTGGGGTTCGCTGTACGACGCGCTCTACGGCACCGACGCAATCAGCGAGGCTGACGGCGCGGAAAAAGGCAAAGGCTACAACAAGGTTCGTGGCGATAAGGTAATTGCTTTCGCCCGCGCGTTCCTCGACGAAGCGGCGCCATTGGCGGCGGGCTCTCATGTCGATTCCACCGGCTACAAGATCGTTGACGGCAAACTGGTAGTCGCCCTTAAAGGTGGCAGCAATTCCGGCCTGCGCAACGATGCGCAACTGATCGGCTTCCACGGCGACGCTAGCGCCCCAACCGCGATCCTGCTGAAGAACAACGGCCTGCATTTCGAAATCCAGGTCGATGCCAACACTCCGGTCGGCCAGACCGATGCGGCAGGCGTCAAAGACATTTTGATGGAAGCCGCGCTGACCACCATCATGGACTGCGAAGACTCTGTCGCCGCCGTCGATGCTGATGACAAAGTGGTGATCTACCGCAACTGGCTCGGCCTGATGAAGGGCGACCTGTCGGAAGAAGTCTCCAAGGGCGGTCAGACCTTTACCCGCACCATGAACGCCGACCGCACCTACACCGGCGTCGACGGTAAGGAACTGAGCCTGCACGGTCGTTCATTGTTGTTCGTACGCAACGTCGGTCACCTGATGACCATCGACGCGATCCTCGACAAAGATGGCAACGAAGTGCCAGAAGGCATTCTCGACGGCCTGGTGACTTGCCTCGCGGCTATCCACAGCCTCAACGGCCACAACTCGCGCAAGAACAGCCGCACTGGCTCGGTCTACATCGTGAAGCCGAAGATGCACGGCCCGGAAGAAGCCGCGTTCACCAACGAGCTGTTCGGTCGCATCGAAGACGTACTCGGCCTGCCGCGCAACACCCTGAAAGTCGGGATCATGGACGAGGAGCGCCGTACCACGGTCAACCTCAAGGCCTGCATCAAGGCTGCCAGCGAGCGCGTGGTGTTCATCAACACCGGTTTCCTCGACCGCACGGGCGACGAAATCCACACCTCCATGGAAGCCGGCCCGATGGTGCGCAAGGCGGACATGAAGGCCGAGAAATGGATCGGCGCCTACGAGAACTGGAACGTCGATATCGGTTTGAGCACCGGCCTGCAGGGCCGCGCCCAAATCGGCAAGGGCATGTGGGCCATGCCCGACCTGATGGCTGCGATGCTCGAACAGAAAATCGCTCACCCGCTGGCCGGTGCCAACACCGCCTGGGTTCCATCGCCGACCGCTGCCGCGCTGCACGCGCTGCATTACCACAAGGTCGATGTGTTCGCCCGTCAGGCCGAACTGGCCAAACGTGCTCGCGCCTCGGTGGACGACATCCTGACCATCCCGCTGGCCGTCAATCCGAGCTGGACCGCAGAGCAGATCAAGAACGAACTGGACAACAACGCCCAGGGCATTCTTGGCTACGTGGTGCGCTGGATCGATCAAGGCGTGGGCTGTTCGAAAGTGCCGGACATCAACGACGTCGGCCTGATGGAAGACCGTGCAACGCTGCGTATCTCCAGCCAGCACATCGCCAACTGGCTGCGTCACGGTATCGTCACCCAAGAGCAAGTGATGGAAAGCCTCAAGCGCATGGCGCCGGTGGTTGACCGTCAAAACGCCAACGACCCGCTGTATCGCCCGCTGGCTCCGAATTTCGACAGCAACATCGCCTTCCAGGCGGCGGTCGAGCTGGTGGTCGAAGGCACGAAGCAGCCAAACGGCTACACCGAGCCGGTGCTGCACCGTCGTCGCCGCGAGTTCAAGGCTGCCAATGGCCTGTAACTGATCGCTGACGCCGGACAAAAAAAGGCCCTGATCTTTCGATCAGGGCTTTTTTGTTTATGCTGTCTGTCGCGTCCTGATTAAGGTTTACACCTGTTTCAGGACTAGACACGGATGCGCTCCCACATGGAATGTGCGGTGCTGACAGCGTTGAACTAAGGCTCCATCCCAAGTTCATGCTTGACCAGCTCCAACAGCTTGCCGGAATCAATGGGTTTTAGCAGGAAATCGACCACGTGCAAATGCATCGCAGCGATCGCATCTTCCACGTCGGCGTCTCCGGAAACGATGATAATCGGCATCGCCGCCCGGACCGACTCACGTACCTGGCGGATCAAGTCCAGGCCATCGATATGCCCCATCCGCAGATCGGTAATGACCAGGCCAATCGATGGGTTCTCGTCCAACATCTTGAGCGCAGTCTCACCACTGGCAGCGTTCAAGCAACGAATACCGTCCAGGCCAAGAATCTCTGAAAGCAACTCCCGCGCGTCTTTATCGTCATCAACGATCAGCACCCGTTGCGGCGGCAGGTCAGGTTCCAGCATGACGGCACTGAGCGCTTTTCGCTCGGCGTCACTCAAAATATCGTGGTCGGACATGGCTATCTCTGCGTTTTCAATTTCAATTCCCTAGCACCGTGGTGAGACATCGCTAAGCAGACCTCCAATGTGCACTTCGTCGGATATTTTTCCAAGGGGGGAGCACAGCGGTTTTTCCGACAGTTGCGTAAGGTTTTTCCGACACTTAATCCGCTACAAGCCCTACCTAGACTTACGTCCAATGGGCACGCTACGCGTAGGGGCCGACCATGGCCGAAACATCCAACAACAAATAAAAGACTGCGGTCATGGTTATGAGTAAAGCGGACGCCTTCACACAGGCAGGAAAAACCGCGGTGTTGCAAAACATCCAGGGCACTGTGCAATTCCTGCAGCGCTTCCCGCCCTTCAATCAAATGGAACACGCTCACCTGGCGTACCTGGTCGAGCAATGTCAGCTGCGCTTTTATGCCCCCGGCGAAAGTATCATCAAACCCGCCGACGGCCCGGTTGAGCATTTCTACATCGTCAAACAAGGTCGAGTCGTGGGTGAACGCCCCCACTCAGCCAAAGGTGGGACCGAAACCACCTTCGAAATCACCACGGGCGAGTGTTTCCCCCTCGCCGCGCTGCTGGGGGAGCGTGCGACCCGCACCGAACACCTGGCCGCCGAAGACACCTTTTGCCTACAACTGAACAAGCTGGCCTTCATCAAACTGTTTGCACTGTCCAACGCGTTTCGCGACTTTGCCCTACGCGGTGTCAGCAGTTTGCTGGATCAGGTCAACCATCAAGTCCAGCAAAAAGCCGTGGAGACCCTCGGCACTCAGTACTCGCTCAATACCCGTCTGGGCGAATTGGCCATGCGCCATCCGGTGACCTGCAGCCCGGCCACGCCCCTGCGTGAAGCCGTGACCCTGATGCACGAACAGCAGGTCGGCAGCATTGTGGTGGTCGATGAACACAAAGCGCCGCTGGGGATTTTCACCCTGCGCGACTTGCGCCAAGTGGTCGCCAACGGCACCAGCGACTTCAACGAAGCCATCGAACGGCACATGATCCAGGCGCCGTTTTACCTGACGCCGGACCACAGCGCCTTTGATGCGGCCATCGCCATGACCGAACGGCATATCGCCCACGTCTGCCTGGTCAAGGATCAACGCCTGTGTGGCGTGGTCTCGGAACGCGACCTGTTTTCCCTGCAACGGGTCGATCTGGTGCACTTGGCGCGGGCGATTCGCAGCGCTCAGCGCGTAGAAAACCTGGTGGCGATGCGCGGCGAAATCGGCCAACTGGTAGAGCGCATGCTGGCCCACGGCGCGTCTTCGACCCAGATCACCCACATCATCACCCTGCTCAACGACCACACCGTCTGCCGGGTAATCGAGCTCACCCTGGCCGAGAAAGGCGACCCCGGCGTGCCGTTCAGTTGGCTGTGCTTTGGCAGTGAAGGACGTCGCGAGCAGACGCTACACACCGATCAGGACAACGGCATTTTGTTCGAAGCGCGGGATGCGGCCCATGCGGCGCAAATTCGCGGCAAGCTGTTGCCCATCGCCCAGCAGATCAATCAGAGCCTGGCGCTCTGCGGCTTCACCCTGTGCAAGGGCAACATCATGGCCGGCAACCCTGAGCTGTGTTTATCCCGGGCCGAATGGGCGCAGCGTTTTGCGACGTTTATCCGCGAAGCAACGCCGGAGAACCTTCTGGGTTCAAGCATCTATTTCGACTTACGGGTGGTCTGGGGTGATGAGCAAGGCTGCGAGCAACTGCGTCGGGGGATTCTCGATCAAGTGGCGGACAACCGGCTGTTCCAGCGAATGATGGCCGAAAACGCCCTGCGTAACCGTCCGCCGGTAGGGCGTTTCCGTGAGTTCGTGCTGGCGCGCAAGAATGGCGAGAAAGCCACGCTGGACCTGAAAATCCAGGGCCTCACGCCTTTCGTCGACGGCGCCCGACTGTTGGCGTTGGCCCATGGCATCGGAGCCAACAACACGCTGGAGCGCTTTCGCCAACTGGTGGCCAAAGAAGTCATCGAACGGCTGGACGGTGCGGCGTATGAAGAGGCGTATCACTTCATCCAGCAAACCCGCATGCAGCAACATCAACTACAGACCCGCGAGAATTTGCCCTACTCCAACCGGGTCGATCCTGACAGCCTCAATCACCTTGACCGACGGATCCTGCGTGAATCCTTGCGCCAGGCGCAACGCCTGCAAAGCAGCCTGACCCTGCGGTATCAACTATGAGCCTGTTTTCATGGCTGCGCCCGGCAGGCCCGGTCCTGCCCGGCGAACTGCAGCAACGTCTGGAAGGCTTGCCGGCGGCTGCCGAGTTGAGTGAATGCAGCCTGCGCGAGCAACGCTGGGTGGTGCTCGATCTGGAGACCACCGGGCTGAACCTGAATCGAGACCGGGTGTTGTCCATCGGTGCGGTGGTGATTGAAGACGGCGCCATCGACTTCAGTCAGCAATTCGAACGAACGCTGCAATGCGCCGATATGAAATTGGCCCCCAGCGTGCTGATTCATGGCCTGGGCCCGAGCGCGATTGCAGCGGGCAGCGATCCGGCTCTGGCGTTGCTCGATTTCATGGAGTTTGTGGGCGACAGCCCGCTGTTGGCGTTTCATGCGCCGTTCGATCAGCACATGCTTGGGCGCGCATTGAAAGATCACCTGGGCTACAAGTTGCAGCATCCGTTTCTGGATGTGGCGGATATCGCGCCGATGCTTTGCCCTCAGGCGAACATTCGAGAAGCCGGGCTGGATGAATGGATCGACTGGTTCAAGCTGGAAGTGTTCGAACGCCATAATGCCAGTGCTGATGCGTTGGCCACGGCGGAGCTCGCATTGATTTTGTTCAGCCGGGCGCGGCAGCAACAGATTCATAGCCCGTTGAATCTGCAGCAGCGATTGAATCAGTGGAAGCGCAGGCAGCAAGCCCCATCCTTTTGACATCCCCCGCTCCTACACGGCGCCGCGTGGCTGGGGATGGCGTGTGGGACGCCTTGAGCTGGCTTGGCCTCGCCCTGCGCAGCCTGCTGCAACGCCACTGGCCTTTGTAGGAGCGAGCTTGCTCGCGATGGTCGTCAACGATAACGCGTCGAATCAGACACCCCGCGGCGTTCTCAGATTTATCGCGAGCAAGCTCGCTCCTACAAAGGTTGTTGGTGAGTTTCTTATAGTCATACGACGACACCACCCCCCACCCGTCGCCTTAGCCTGCAAAATCCCTGACATATTTGTTGACAGCTTTACCGTTGCACTCCTATAAAGGCTCATGTTGTACGACAACCTACAACAAATGATTAACACCAAAAATCCAAAAACAATCCTGGTGAAATGATGAAAGTCAAAGGCATCCGCTGGTGGATGGTCGGGCTCGTGACGGCTGGCCTGATGGTTAACTACCTCGCTCGAAATACCTTGTCAGTGGCCGCGCCGACTCTGATGAGCGAAATGAACATCTCCACCGAGCAGTATTCGCACATCGTGGTTGCCTGGCAGGTGTGCTACGCGCTGATGCAACCGGTGGCCGGGTACATCATTGATGCCATTGGCACGAAGATGGGTTTTGCGATTTTCGCGTTCGCCTGGTCGATTGCCTGCGCACTCGCGGCGCTGGCGACGGGTTGGCAAGGGCTGGCGTTTGTCCGGGGCCTGCTCGGATTGACCGAAGCCGCGGGGCTGCCGGCGGCG
The DNA here is from genome assembly GCF_056680375.1 of Pseudomonas sp. ASL7. Lineage (NCBI taxonomy): Bacteria > Pseudomonadati > Pseudomonadota > Gammaproteobacteria > Pseudomonadales > Pseudomonadaceae > Pseudomonas > Pseudomonas sp. ASL7. The sequence goes on from NZ_CM155279.1 coordinate 4,274,130, forward strand.
GTCAAAGCCTCTACCGAATGGTTTCCGGCCAAGGAGCGTTCGGTCGCCATCGGCTGGTTCAACATCGGTTCCTCGATTGGCGCACTGCTGGCGCCGCCACTGGTGGTCTGGGCGATTCTGCACAGCGGCTGGGAACTGGCGTTCCTGATCGTCGGTGGCCTCGGCGTGGTCTGGAGCTTCCTGTGGGTGATCCTCTACAAGCATCCGCGCAACCAAAAGCGCCTGAGCGACGAAGAACGGGATTACATCCTCAGCGGCCAGGAAGAACACTTCAAAGACCCGACGGCCCAAAAAGGCAGCTGGAAAAAAATCATCGTCAGCCGAAATTTCTACGCCATCGCCAGCGCCCGGATGCTCTCCGAACCTGCCTGGCAGACCTTCAACGCGTGGATTCCGCTGTACCTGATGACTGAACGGCACATGAACATCAAAGAGATCGCGATGTTTGCCTGGCTGCCGTTTCTCGCCGCCGACCTTGGCTGCGTACTCGGCGGTTATTTAAGCCCGCTATTCCACAAACACCTGAAAGTATCGTTGTTCACTTCGCGCAAAATGGTCTTGCTGTTCGGCGCCTCGTGCATGATCGGCCCGGCCTGCATCGGCCTGGTAGCCAGCCCGTATACCGCCATTGCGCTGTTGTGCATCGGTGGTTTCGCCCACCAGACATTGTCCGGCGCGCTGTATGCGATCACCTCCGACTCGTTCGGCAAAAATGAAGTGGCCACCGCCACGGGCATGGGCGGGATGTTCGGTTACCTCGGCGCCGCCGCTTTCACCCTGGTGTTCGGTGTGATGGTGACCCAGATCGGTTACAGCCCGTTGTTCGTGGTGCTGGCGATTTTTGACATCGTCGCCGCGTTCATCGTCTGGACCGTCGCCCGTGAACTGAAGTCTCAGGCGGTTCCAGGGCCTCAATCCGGACAGCAAACACTGCAACCCGTCAGCTAAAACGCAAAAAACTGTAGGAGCGAGCTTGCTCGCGAAAGCGGCACATCATCAACGGAGTTGTTGAATGTGATCCTCTTCGCGAGCAAGCTCGCTCCTACAGCTGCCGGTTCAACGCGCTATGCTGCCGACTCTGTTATCGACCGAGACGCCGCCATGTCCACCCCGAGCATGACCCTGTACCACAACTCCCTCTCGCCTTTCGTTCGCAAAGTCATGGTGCTGTTGCACGAAACCGGTCAACAGGACCGCGTCGCCCTGCAAAACTGCGTACTCACACCAATAGACCCGGACCAGACGCTGATCGACGATAACCCGCTGAGCAAAATCCCCGCCCTGCGCCTGGCTGATGGCAGCGTCATCCATGACAGCCGCGTGATCCTCGATTACCTCGATCACCAGCACGTCGGTAACCCGCTGATCCCCCGCGAAGGCTCCGCCCGCTGGCGCCGCCTGACCCTGGCCTCCCTGGCCGACGGGATCATGGATGCCTCAGTGATGGTGCGTTATGAAGTCGTCCTGCGCGCCCCGGAGAAACAGTGGGACCAATGGCTCGACGGCCAGCGCGACAAGATCCGCCGTGCCCTGGCGCTACTGGAGAAAGACGCGATAGCCGAGCTGACCAGCCATTTCGACGTGGCGGCAATCAGCGTCGCCTGTGCGCTGGGTTACCTGGATTTGCGCCATCCGGATCTGGCATGGCGCGACGCCAATCCGCAGCTGGCAGCGTGGTATTTCGAGGTGAGTCAACGACCTTCGATGCTGGCGACGATGCCGAAGGTTTAGATCTTCGCAGGCTACACGGGCCTCATCGTCGGAACGCCGCCCGGAGCAGGCTTGCTCCCACCGTTGAACTGTGGCGTACACATTTCTTGTGTTCACCGCAGATCCCTTGTGGGAGCGAGCTTGCTCCGGGCGGCGTTCCGACGATGGCACTACACCGAATCAAACGAAAACACCCCGGCAATACGCGTCGCTGGCACCTCCCCAACTCTTCAGCAGGATGAACACGCGTAGCGCCCCGAACGACAGCGACGAGCTCATCAACTTTAGCGAGCAACTCAATCAGCAGTCGGGCTTATCCGCCGTAAACCGACGAGCCGGATTCACCGCCGCGCCAAATTCACGCAACGCCTTGGCACCAATCAATAGCGGGTAGTTAAAGCTGCTGCGATCCGTCAGGTTGACCTCGACCGTGCGCTTGACGTTGCCCAGGCACAACTCCAGATCCACCACTGGCCGTTTGGTGGGCGCGGCCGTGTCTTCATCCTCGCCCTCTTCGGAGCGGGTCTTGATCTTGCTGATGCGTGCGACCTTGTGTTCATAGACCTTGTTGCTGGCGTCCTTGGTACCGAGGCGGAAACGTACCCAGGTCTCGCCGTCGCGGGTGAAGGTTTCGATGTCTTTGGCCGACAGTGAAGCGGTCAGGGCGCCGGTGTCCATTTTGGCCTTGAGCACTTCGCCGCCGATTTCCGGCAACGCGATGTATTCGTAGCGCCCGTACAGGGTCGGCTCGGCGGCCAGAACCGGCAGGGCCACCAGGGAAAGCAGTGCGAGGAGCGATTTCACGTAATGGGGCATCCTTGGGGAAATTAGGGTGTCGATCGCGGGATTTTAGACCGTCAGCAAAGAATTCGTTCGTTCTTCAGATCCCTTCGCGAGCAGGCTCGCTCCCACAGGTTTTGCGTACTACCTGCTCGCGAAGGGATCAAAACATCACCGCAGCCATTTGATCTGTTTAGTATCAGTCCAGCATAACGAGCTCAAGGTGAAACATTCGTCACCACCGATTTGGCCTGCTGCCTGAAGCTGCTTATCATGGCGCGCCCAAACGCTTTCAAGAGTTACTTATGCGCCGCCTGCTCACCGGCTGTTTCGTTACCCTGCTGCTGTTGCTCAATACCTTGGTCCTGTTCGGACCGTTGATGGTGTTTGCCCTGCTCAAACTGGTCCTGCCCGGCCGCTTTCGCGATTTTGCCTCATGGGCGGTGATGTGGATCGCCGAGACCTGGGCCGAGATCGACAAGCTGATCTTCCGCCTGTGCATTCCCACCCAATGGGACATTCGCGGGGGTAACGAGCTGCGCAGTGACACCTCGTATCTGGTGATCAGCAACCATCAATCCTGGGTAGATATCCCGGCATTGATCCAGACCCTCAACCGGCGCACGCCATTCTTCAAGTTCTTCCTCAAGAAAGAACTGATCTGGGTTCCGTTCCTGGGCCTGGCCTGGTGGGCACTGGACTATCCGTTCATGAAGCGCTACAGCAAGGCGTTTCTGGCGAAGCATCCCGAATGGGCGGGCAAGGATCTGGAGATCACCCAACAAGCCTGCGAGTTGTTCAAGCGTCAACCGGTGACGGTGGTCAACTACCTGGAAGGCACCCGGTTCACTGCGGCGAAAAACGTTCAGCAGCAATCACCGTTTACTCACTTGCTCAAGCCCAAGGCCGGTGGCGTAGCGTTCGTGCTGGCGGCGATGGGTGAACAGCTGGACGCCATCCTTGATGTGACGGTGGTGTATCCGCAACAGCAGATTCCGGGGTTCTGGGATTTGCTCAGCGGCAACGTGCCGAGGATCATCATTGACATCAAGACCCGCGAACTCGATCCGGCGCTGTGGCAGGGCGATTATGAAAACGATCCGGTGTTTCGCCAAACCATCCAGAACTGGGTCAACCAGCTCTGGGTCGAGAAGGACCAGCGCATCGACGTATTGCGCGCCGAAGCCATTGAATCAGCTACCGGTACCGGCACCCCAGATTCCGCCAAGGCTTTCCAGCAGTGAACCGCCAAGGCCCTGATCGCCGAGGTATTTGAGGATCACCGGGGCAAACTGGCCGACCATGCTGTCGTCCATGCCCAGAGCGCCGAACGCGCTGTCCAGGTCACTGGTGTTTTTCACGTTGCCCAGTGCGTTCCCCAAGCCGGCCGACTTGTCGGACGATCCAAGCAAACCGCTGAGCGCGCCCAATTGACCGACGCCCGACAGCATGTCCAGCCCCGGCACGCCTTTGGCCAATTGCGAGTAGTCAGTAGAACTCAATTGATTCTTCGCCAGGCCCAACATCGCCCCGGTGCCGCCGATGGCCTGCTCTGGAGTGACGTTCAGTTGCGAGGTCAGCACATCGAGCAGACCTGCCGTTTCCGAGGTGGGTGCGGCGGTTGTTGCTGCGTTGCCGCCCTGCATGCTCGAGGCTGCCTTGGTCACATCATCCAGGCTGAAACCGGCGAAGACCGGGCTGGCCGCCAGACTCATCAGCGAAGCCAATGCAAAACCGCGTGAAATCTTCATCCAGACATCCTCTTGTGTCATGAAAACCGCCCATCGATGGGCGGTGAAAAAAACTGTCCGTTGGACTGGTATCCCGAAGGATTGTTCCCTGCCCCCCTGTAGGAGCGAGCTTGCTCGCGATGGACTTGAGTGCAACGCGCTGGTCCAGGAAGTACGCGTCATCGTTGACGTCCATCGCGAGCAAGCTCGCTCCTACGGAGAAAAAAATTCTCCTGCGCTGCATCCGGTCCAGTCCCCGCCACGTATATCAAGCACGGACAGACATTCCTGGCCGATTCTCCCCACAAAGGATCATCACCATGAAACGCACTTCGATCAAAACACCGTTGATTGCCAGCCTGCTGACCCTGGCCCTTGGCGGCGGACTCGCCCTGAACGCCGTGCAAGCGGCAACCATGAGCCACGACACCGTCATGGTCGGCGGCCAAACCATGCTGCCAAGCAAGGACATCGTCGATAACGCGGTGAACTCCTCCGACCACACCACGCTGGTGGCGGCAGTGAAAGCGGCCGGTCTGGTCGACACCCTCAAGGGCAAAGGCCCATTCACTGTATTTGCCCCGGTCAACTCGGCCTTCGCCGCCCTGCCCGCTGGCACCGTCGATACCCTGCTGAAACCGGAAAACAAAGCCACCCTGACCAAAATCCTCACCTACCACGTGGTCGCCGGGAAACTCGACATGGCGACCCTGGCCGAGAAGATCAAGGCCGGTGGCGGCAAGACCGAACTCACCACCGTCGCGGGCGGCAAGCTGTGGGCGATGATGAACGGCCCGCACAACATCACCATCAAGGATGAAAAAGGTGACGTCGCCGACATCACCACCTACGACGTGTACCAGTCCAACGGCGTGATTCAGGTCATCGACAAAGTGTTGATGCCAAAAAGCTGAGCAATGCCGTCGCCCTCGCACAGCGGGGGCGACGGTTTTCCGAGGTGTCCCCCGTGAATGGAACAACGGCGCGCCGTGAACTAACCTCTGCCTGCAACCGGCACCGCGCGCCGCCTACCGTCACTGCCTCGACTGCCAGGAGAACCACTATTTCCATCGCCGACGCCGATCAGCTCAGGCGGCTTCTGGCCCAGTGTTCACTGGGTGACCGCCGCGCGTTCGAGACGCTTTACCGCAGTGTCGGCCCGCGCTTGCATGGCGTGGCTCTGCGTTTCATGGGGCGTTCGGATCTGGCGGAAGAAGTGCTGCAGGAAAGTTTCGTGCGCATCTGGAATAACGCCTCGCGCTACGAATCGCATCTGTCGGCACCACTGACGTGGATGATCAACATCACTCGCAACCAAGCCATCGATCAGTTGCGCAAACACCGCGACCGGCCGCTGACCGATCTCGAAGAACAGGCGCTGGTGGATGAAAGTCCCTCGGCCGACGAACAATTAAGCAGTGCCCGCGAGGCCAGTGCCTTGAACCGCTGCCTGGAAAGCCTCGACGGCATGCAGCGTCAATCGATCACCGTTGCCTACTTTCAGGGGTTGTCGTGCTCTGAACTGGCCGAACACCTGGCCGCACCGCTGGGCTCGGTGAAATCCTGGATCCGCCGCGGCATGGAGCGCCTGCGCAGGTGCCTTGAATCATGAACTATCAAACCCCGACCCTGCGCCGCGCCCTCGCCGCCGATTACGCCATTGGCTTGATGCCCGCTGCCGCGCGTCGACGTTTTGAACAGTTGTTGCTGGAAGACGCGGCGCTGCGTGTGGAACTGGCGCAGTGGCAGGAAAGCCTCGCCAGCCTGACCGACGCCCTGCCCGAGCAACCGGTACCGGATCGCGTGTGGCAAGGGATTAAGGCGCGGATAGAACCGCAAGTGCTGCATGTGCCCGAGAAACGTCCGTTCTGGAACTGGTTGCGGGTGACGGCGGCGGTGTGTTCGCTGGTGGTCGCGGTGTCCTTGGGCGTGATCTACAACCGCGACAGTGCACGTTACAGCGCCACGCTGCTCAGCGCCGACGCACAGCCGGCACTGAAGGTCGAAGCGCACGAGGATTATCTGAAAGTCGAAGCGCTGGCGCTGGCCGCGGTTGATCAGGGGCGCAGTCTGGAACTGTGGGCCATTCCGGCGGACGGCAAACCGATTTCCCTCGGGGTGATTCCGGCAGGCGGCAGCGGCAAGGTTGAGCTGAGCGATACGCAGAAAGCGCTGATCGGCAAACCGATTGCGCTGGCGGTCAGTCTTGAACCGAAGGGGGGATCGCCAACCGGGCAACCGACGGGGCCGGTGTTGTATCAAGGTGCGTTGGCAGCCCTGTAATCGATTTTAGCCAGGGAACGAAAACCACCCTTTTGAGCAGCTGGCGAAGCCTGCGTCCGGCTGCGCAGCAGTCGTAATCCGGCAGGCGTGGTCTGCCTGACACCCCGCGAATTCTGATTTTACGACTGCTGCGCAGCCGAACGCAGGCTTCGCCAGCTGCTACGGATTGCGTTGCGGCTTAAGCTTGCCCCTCACCCGTTCCTATCAGTTCTGATAGTAGCCAGCCCCGCCCGATTACCTCACAGTGAAACCCTGAACCAAAGGATTTTCAGGGAGCCCAGCCCATGCAGTCCAACCGCGAAACGCTGCTCTGTCACTACCTCTACGATCCGCTGGATCGGCTGACCGCTTGTACGCCTTCAAAGGAGGCAAGCACTCAGCGCTTCTACCTCAAGGATCGCCTCGCCACCGAGGTGCAAGGCGCGGTGCAGCGCTCGATCGTTCAGCATGAAGATCATCTGCTGGCGCAACAAACACACCAGAACGGCATAGCTAAAACGACCCTGCTCACCACCGATCAGCAACGCTCGGTGTTGAACGTACTCGCAACAGCACGCCCTAATCTTCTTGCTTACACACCTTATGGTCATCGCCTACCAGAGAACGGCTTGCTCAGCTTGCTCGGTTTCAACGGCGAACGGTCAGATCCGGTCACCGGGCATTATTTATTGGGGAATGGTTATCGAGCGTTTAACCCGATGTTGATGCGGTTTAACAGTCCGGACAGTTCGAGTCCGTTTGGGAAGGGTGGGTTGAATGCGTATGCGTATTGTGTGGGGGATCCGGTGAATCGGATTGATCCGACAGGACATATTCCGAGTTTCCTAAAACCTGCGCTGAGAAACCTCGGACTCATAAAAAAATCGATGCCCACCAAACCCTCGATTGTTAGGCAAGTACCCCCTGTTTCCATACAGAACGATGATGGCTTGTATAAACTCGTCGGATACCATGGAACTTCAGCGGAATATGCTGAACGGATGCAAATCACCGGCCCTAAACCCGAATTCGACACAAAGCCCAACCTGTCATTCGGACCTGGCTTTTATACAACATCGAATATTGATAAAGCACAACGTTATGCCAACTCAAAATCCAAGGTAATGTTCGGCAAAAACCCAGATGGACTACTTGCGGCTTATGTGAAGAATCCCTCTACAAAAAAACCAAACGCGGATTACAAATTCATATCTGATGCCGAAGAACTTGTCATAAATCGCCCCATGTACTCGGACGTTCTACTTGTCAGATTTAGAAAGGATGGTTATACGCCAGAACCGGACATTGTTAACATTTTCAATACACAGAACAATAATCAATCAATACGAAAACCATGAGCAATAAAAAAGGGCGACACAATGTCGCCCTTTTAATTGTGCAAAATAATCCTACGCCGCACTAAACAACTTATGCGGATCAATCACAAACTTCTTCGGCACGCCCGCATCAAACTCGCCATACCCACGAGGCGCATCATCCAAGCTAATGACCTCAACCCCGACGATGTCAGCAATATGAATGCGATCCCACATAATCGCCTGCATCAACTGGCGGTTGTACTTCATCACAGGCGTCTGGCCAGTGTGGAAGCTGTGGGATTTGGCCCAGCCCAGACCGAAGCGAATGCTCAGGCTGCCCATTTTCGCGGCGGCGTCCACTGCACCCGGATCTTCAGTCACGTACAGGCCAGGGATACCGATTTTTCCCGCCACACGGACCACGCCCATCAACGAGTTGAGCACGGTGGCCGGAGCTTCGTGTTTCACGCCGTCATGGCCGTGACCGCGTGCTTCGAAGCCCACGGCGTCGACGGCGCAATCCACTTCTGGCTCGCCCAGCAGTGCGGCGATTTGTTCGTGCAGTGGGGTATCGAGTGACAGGTCGGCGATTTCGAAACCCTGGGCCTTGGCGTGTGCCAGGCGGACGGTGTTGACGTCGCCGATGATCACCACGGCTGCGCCCAGTAAGCGAGCGGAAGCGGCAGCCGCCAGACCGACCGGGCCGGCGCCAGCGATGTACACGGTGCTGCCTGGGCCAACTCCAGCCGTCACTGCGCCGTGGTAACCGGTCGGCAGGATGTCGGAGAGGCAGGTCAGGTCACGGATTTTTTCCATGGCGCGATCGCGATCCGGCAGTTTCAGCAGGTTGAAGTCCGCGTACGGCACCATCGCGTATTCGGCCTGGCCGCCGGTCCAGTCGCCCATGTCGACATAACCGTAGGCACCGCCCGGACGCGCCGGGTTAACACTGAGGCAAACACCGGTGTGCATTTCCTTGCAGGAGCGGCAGCGCCCGCAAGCCACGTTGAACGGCACCGACACCAGGTCGCCGATCTGCAGGTTTTCGACGTCGCGGCCCTTCTCGATCACTTCACCGGTGATCTCGTGGCCGAGTACCAGGCCGGTTTGAGCTGTGGTACGGCCACGCACCATGTGCTGGTCGGAACCACAGATGTTGGTGGACACCACGCGCAGGATGACAGCGTGTTCGATCTTCCTGCCGCGCGGGTCCTGCATTTTGGGATAGTCGATTTTCTGTACTTCGACCTGGCCATTGCCGAGATACACGACACCACGATTACCAGACATGCTTTCACCTCGCTGTTGTTTTTATGTAGCGGTCGCGTCGCCCTGGATCGGCGGCGCGTTGATTGCTCGGGTTATTGCTTGTGTCTTTTTGCGTTGTCTGTTGTGCCGCCATCGCGAGCAAGCTCGCTCCCACAGTAGATCGGGGTGTACACAAGGTCTGTGGCCCAACACAAAACCCTGTGGGAGCGAGCTTGCTCGCGATAGCGATCTAAAGAACAACGGTGCGATTGGCGTTCAAAAACACCCTTCTTTCAATGTGATAACCCACCGCCCGCGCCAGGGTCAGCCCTTCGATATCGCGCCCTTTGGCGATCAGGTCTTCCGGGTAATGACTGTGGTCCACCACCTCCACGCCCTGGGCGATGATCGGTCCTTCGTCCAGGTCGTTGTTGATGTAGTGCGCTGTGGCGCCCACCAGTTTCACGCCCTTGTTGTAGGCCTGGTGATACGGCTTGGCGCCCTTGAAACCCGGCAGCAGGGAGTGGTGAATGTTGATCGCCTTGCCGTCGAGTTTCCGGCACAGCTCCGGCGACAGGACTTGCATGTAGCGGGCAAGGATCACCAGTTCAGCACCGGACTCTTCGATGACCTGCCAGACCTGACGCTCCTGGGACGGTTTGTCATTCGGGTCCAGCGGGAAGTGGTAATACGGAATCTGGTGCCAGTCCGCCAAGGGCTTGAGGTCCGGGTGGTTGGACACCACGGCGACCACGTCCATCGACAGTTGGCCGATACGCTGACGGTAGAGCAAATCGTTGAGGCAGTGATCGGCCTTGGACACCATGATCACTACTTTCGGCCGGTGGTGTGGCGGGGTCAGTTCGAAAACCATGCCGAAGGCTTCACCCCGTTCGGCCAAGCCTGTGCGGAACGACGCTTCGTCGAAGCCATCAGGCTGACGGAACTCCACACGAATGAAGAAACGGCCCGAGAGCCGGTCATCGAAGGAATGGTGTTCGGTAACGTAACAGCCCTGCTCGAACAGAAAGCGCGTCACCGCGTCCACGGTGCCGAGAACGCTTGGGCAGTCGGCGGTCAGAATCCATGTGTCTGGGGCGCGGCTCATAGTGCGGTGACTCCTGAGAGGTCTGTAAACGACGCTACCTCTGTAGGAGCGAGCTTGCTCGCGATGGACGTCAACGATAACGCGTACTGCCTGGGTTAACGCGTCGTCCTCAAGTCCATCGCGAGCAAGCTCGCTCCTACAGGAAGGTTGTGATCAAGCCTGGACGCTGAGGCCGTACTCGGCGGCAGCATCCTGCAACCACAACCACCAGTAATCCGAGAAGCTGCGACGGATCAGCAGTTCCCAGGTGTCTTCAGCGGTATGGCGGATCACCAGTTGCGACTTGGCGAACACCGTGCCGACAGCCTTGCCCACCGGGAAGCTGTTCGGGTGCACGTCGTAGCTGGTGGATTTCATCAGCACCTGACGCACCTTCGGGCCGCTCAGTTCGAGCAGTTGCTGGCCGCCACTGACGTTGGTGATGGCGATGTGCAGGTCGCCCAGCGCTTTACGCAGTTTTTGCTCGGCGGCGAATTCCTCGCCGGTCGGCACGATCAGCAGCCATTCATCCGGCCCCATCCATTGCAGGCTGGTTTCGCCTTTGACCACGACAGTCAGCGCGCCCGGCAATTCGATGCCGAGTGCCTTGTGCACACCCGCGGCGAACGCCGCATCGTGGCCATCGCCACGAATGGTCAGGTGGCCGAGGAGTTTTTTCTCACGCACGATCACGCCGGCGTTTTTGCGGCCCTTGCCCACCAGGCTGGCGAGGTCGGCATGATGCAGCGACGACTCGGCCTTGGCCCCAGTGGTTGGGCGTTGTTGGTAAACATTGGCTGCGGTCATAAAGCACCTTTCCTGAATTCTTGCATCTCACCTGTAGGAGCGAGCTTGCTCGCGATGAAGGCCAACGATTACGCGTACTTTCTGGTTTAACGCGTCGCCCTCAAGTCCTTCGCGAGCAAGCTCGCTCCTACAGGGGCTGTGGTGTCAGATGTTCTGGCGATCACCCTTCGGATCGAAGAACACCGAAGAAACGATTTCCGCCTCGATCACGCTGCCGTCGGCCAGCGGTGCGAACACGCGCTCACCCATGCGACTCAAGCCGCCCTTGACCACGCCCATGGCAAACGAATAGCCAAGGGAGTTATGGGCATAGCTGGAGGTGACGTGACCGACCATGCTCATCGGGATGGCTTGCTTGGTGTTGAACACCAGTTGCGCACCTTCCGGCAGCCATTTGGTCGGATCAATCGGCTTCAGACCGACCAACTGTTTGCGCTGATCACGCACGCAGTCTTCGCGGTTCATGCCACGCTGGCCAATCCACGAGAACGGTTTGGTGCGGCCCACACACCAGCCCATGTTCAGGTCGTCCGGGGTCATCGAGCCATCGGTGTCCTGGCCGACGATGATGAAGCCCTTCTCGGCGCGCAAAACGTGCATGGTTTCGGTGCCATATGGCGTCAGGTTGTACTGCTTGCCAGCCTCGACGATTTTTTCGAGCACGCCCATGGCGTAGTCGGCCTGAACGTTGACTTCGTACGACAGTTCACCGGTAAACGAAATCCGGAACACCCGTGCCGGCACACCGCCGACCAGGCCTTCTTTCCAGGTCATGAACGGGAAGGCTTCGTTGCTCAGGTCGATGTCGGTGACCTGGGTGAGCAGCTTGCGGCTGTTCGGCCCGGACAGGGTCATGGTTGCCCAGTGGTCCGTCACGGACGTGAAGTACACCTTCAAGTCTGGCCATTCGGTCTGGTGGTAGATTTCCAGCCATTGCAGCACGCGTGCAGCGCCGCCGGTGGTGGTGGTCATCACGAAATGGTTGTCGGCCAGGCATGCCGTCACGCCGTCGTCGAACACCATGCCGTCTTCTTTGCACATCAGGCCATAACGGGCCTTGCCCACATCGAGCTTGGTCCAGGCGTTGGTGTAGATGCGGTTAAGAAACTCGCGGCAGTCCGGGCCCTGGATGTCGATCTTGCCCAGGGTCGACGCGTCCAGCAGGCCGACGCTGTCGCGCACGGCTTTGCATTCGCGCTTGACCGCGGTATGCAGGTCTTCACCGTTTTTCGGGAAGTACCACGGACGTTTCCACTGACCGACGTCTTCGAACTCGGCGCCGTTCTTCACGTGCCAGTGATGCAGCGCGGTGTGACGGACAGGCTCGAAGATGTGCCCACAGTGACGACCGGCTACGGCGCCAAAGGTGACCGGCGTGTAGTTCGGGCGGAACATGGTGGTGCCCATTTGCGGGATGGTCACGTTCAGCGAACGGGCGGCGATGGCCAGGCCGTTGACGTTGCCGAGTTTGCCCTGGTCAGTACCGAAGCCCAGTGCGGTGTAGCGTTTGACGTGCTCGACCGACTCGAAGCCTTCGCGGGTCGCCAGTTCGATGGCTGCCGCGGTGACGTCGTTTTGCAGGTCGACGAATTGCTTCGGCGCACGTGCGGTGTTCTTTTCGTGCGGCACCTGGAACAGCGCCAGCGTCGGTTCTTCGAGACGGCTCAGGGCTTTGGGCAGTGTGCCTTCAACCACGCTGAAACCGGCTTCGCTGGCGGCACGAGCGCCGCCTTCAAAACCATCGGCCAGAGAATCACCAAGACCATAGACGCCGTTTATGCCGCCGACGCACACGCGTTTCTGCGGAGCTTCGCCCGGTACGAAACCGAGGATGTCTTCACGCCAGATCGGCTTGCCGCCCAGGTGCGATGCCAAGTGAACCACCGGGCTGTAACCACCGGAACTGGCAACCAGGTCGCATTCGAGCCATTCACCGGGGCTGGTCACGGCATGCGATTTAACATCGATCGCGGCAACGCGAGCAGCGGTGACGTGCTTGCTGCCACGGGCCTCGATCACGGCGCTGCCGGTCAGGATGCGGATGCCTTTGGCACGCGCTTCTTCCACCAGCGCACCGCGAGGATTGCTACGAGCGTCAGCGATGGCCACGACTTGCAGGCTGGCATCCAGCCAATCCAGAGCAACGCGGTAGGCGTGGTCGTTGTTGGTCGACAACACCAGTTTCTTGCCCGGTGCCACGCCGTAACGACGAATGTAAGTCGAGACGGCGCCAGCGAGCATGTTGCCCGGCACGTCGTTGTTGCCGTAAACCAGTGGACGCTCATGAGCGCCGGTCGCCAGCACCACACGTTTGGCGCGAACACGGTGGATGCGCTGACGTACCTGGCCAATCGGGGCGCGGTCGCCGAGGTGATCGGTGAGGCGTTCGTGAATGGTCAGGAAGTTATGGTCGTGGTAGCCGTTGACCGTAGCGCGCGGCAACAGCAGCACGTCCGGGGTGTCTTTCAGTTCGGCGATGACGCTGGCGACCCACTCGGTCGCAGGCTTGCCGTCCAGGCTTTCGCGGGAATCGAGCAAGCTGCCGCCGAACTCTTCCTGCTCATCGGCGAGGATCACGCGGGCACCACTGCGAGCCGCCGCCAGTGCAGCGGCCAGGCCTGCGGGGCCACCGCCGACGATCAGCACGTCGCAGTGCTGGTTCATGTAGTCGTAGGTGTCCGGATCGTTCTCGGTCGGCGAGCGCCCAAGACCGGCGGCCTTGCGAATGTACTTCTCGTAAGTCATCCAGAACGATTGCGGGTACATGAAGGTTTTGTAGTAGAAGCCCGGCGGCATCAGCTTGCCGCCGACCTTGCCGAGAATCCCCATCATGTCGTTGTTCACGCTCGGCCAGCCGTTGGTGCTGGTGGCGACCAGGCCCTGATACAGCGCTTGTTGCGTGGCGCGTACGTTCGGGATCTGCGTGGCTTCGGTCGCGCCGATCTGCAGCACCGCGTTCGGCTCTTCGGCACCGGCGGCGAAGATGCCGCGCGGACGGGAATACTTGAAGCTGCGACCGATGATGTCGACACCGTTGGCCAGCAAGGCTGCGGCCAGGGAATCGCCTTCAAAGCCTTTGTAGATCTGGCCGTTGAAGGAGAAGCTCAGCACTTTGTTGCGGTCGATCCGTCCGCCGTTGGACAGGCGATTGATCTGGCTCATACCTTCTCTCCCAGAGCCGTCGTGGCCGCTTTCGGGCTATCGGTCTTGTCAGTGAACTGCGGCTTGGTGCCGATCTTGTAGGTTTCGAGAATCTCGTAAGTCACGGTGTCGCGTGTGGCGTTGAAGTACTGACGGCAACCGGCGACGTGATCCCACAGCTCGTGGTGCAGGCCACGAGGGTTATCGCGGAAGAACATGTAGTCGCCCCACTCCTCGTCGGTGCAGGTGTTCGGATCCAGAGGACGCGGAATGTGCGCCTGGCCGGATGCGTGGAATTCCTCTTCGGAGCGCAGTTCGCCGCAGTGAGGACAGAAGATATGCAACATGGGGATTTCTCCTGTTAGTGGGCAACCGCAGCAGCGCCGTGTTCATCGATCAACGCACCGTTGTGGAAACGGTCGATGGAGAAAGGTGCAGCCAATGGGTGCATTTCACCCTTGGCCAGGCTCGCGGCAAAAACGTTGCCCGAGCCAGGTGTTGCCTTGAAGCCACCGGTGCCCCAACCGCAGTTGAAGAACATGTTCGGTACCGGGGTTTTCGAGATGATCGGGCACGCATCCGGCGTGGTGTCGACGATGCCGCCCCACTGACGGTTCATGCGTACGCGGGACAGCACCGGGAACATCTCGACGATGGCCTGAATGGTGTGCTCGATCACCGGGTACGAACCCCGCTGGCCGTAGCCGTTGTAGCCGTCGATACCGGCGCCGATCACCAGGTCGCCCTTGTCGGACTGGCTGATGTAACCGTGTACGGCGTTGGACATGATCACGCTGTCGATAATCGGCTTGATCGGCTCGGACACCAGCGCTTGCAGCGGGTGGGATTCGATCGGCAGACGGAAACCGGCGAGCTTGGCCATGTGCCCGGAGTTACCGGCAGTCACTACACCGACGCGTTTGGCGCCGATGAAGCCCTTGTTGGTTTCAACACCGATGCACACACCGTTTTCCTTGCGGAAGCCGATCACTTCGGTCTGCTGGATCAGGTCCACACCCAAGGCGTCAGCGGCACGGGCAAAGCCCCACGCCACGGCATCGTGACGGGCCACGCCGCCACGACGCTGGACGGTAGCGCCCATCACCGGGTAACGGGTGTTCTTCGAGCAGTCGAGGTACGGAATCTCGTCGGCCACTTGTTTGGCATCGAGCAGTTCGCCGTCCACGCCGTTGAGGCGGTTGGCGCTGACCCGACGCTCGGAATCACGAATGTCCTGCAGGGTATGACACAGGTTGTAAACGCCGCGCTGGGAGAACATCACGTTGTAGTTCAGGTCCTGGGACAAGCCTTCCCACAGTTTCATCGCGTGTTCGTACAGGTGCGCCGACTCGTCCCACAGGTAGTTGGAGCGAACGATGGTGGTGTTGCGCGCGGTGTTACCGCCGCCCAGCCAGCCCTTTTCGACCACGGCCACGTTGGTGATGCCGTGCTCTTTGGCCAGGTAGTAGGCGGTCGCCAGACCATGCCCGCCACCGCCGACGATGACCACGTCATAGACCTTTTTCGGGGTCGGCGTGCGCCACATCTTCTGCCAGTTTTCGTGATGGCTGAGGGAGTGTTTGAAGAGGCCGAAGCCCGAGTAGCGTTGCATAGTCATTTACTCCAAAACCGCGCTCAGCGATAAACCGGGAAGTCCGCGCACAGAGCCGAAACCTGCTCGGCGACATTGGCCTCGACATCGGCGTCGCCGAGGTTGTCGAGGATGTCGCAGATCCAGCCGGCCAGCGTGACGCACTGGGTCACCTTGAAGCCGCGCGTGGTCACCGCCGGGGTGCCGATACGCAGGCCGGAGGTCACGAACGGCGACTGTGGATCGTTCGGGACAGCATTCTTGTTGACGGTGATGTGGGCGCGACCGAGTGCTGCATCCGCCTCTTTGCCGGTGAGGCCCTGACGGATCAGGCTGACCAGGAACAGGTGGTTATCGGTACCGCCGGACACTACATCGTAGCCGCGTTTGATAAATACGCCGGCCATGGCCTGGGCGTTATCGATCACTTGTTGTTGGTAAGCCTTGAAACCGGGCTCCAGCGCTTCCTTGAAGCACACCGCTTTACCCGCGATCACGTGCATCAGCGGGCCACCTTGGCCGCCGGGGAATACGGCTGCGTTGAATTTCTTTTCCAGCTCTTCGTTGGCCTTGGCCAGGATCAGGCCGCCACGTGGACCGCGCAGGGTTTTGTGGGTGGTGGTGGTGACCACGTCGGCGTACGGCAGCGGGTTCGGGTACAGGCCGGCAGCGACCAGACCGGCGACGTGGGCCATGTCGACGAAGAAGTAGGCGCCAACCTTGTCAGCGATCTGACGGAAGCGCGGGAAGTCCAGGGTCTTGGAGTAAGCCGAGAACCCGGCGATGATCATTTTCGGCTTGTGCTCGACCGCCAGGCGCTCGACTTCGTCGTAATCGATCAGGCCGGTGGTGGTGTCGATGCCGTACTGAACAGCGTTGTAGAGTTTGCCGGAGAAGCTGACTTTGGCGCCGTGGGTCAGGTGACCGCCGTGGGCCAGGCTCATGCCCAGCACGGTGTCGCCCGCATTCAGCAGCGCGAGGTAGACAGCGGCGTTGGCCTGGCTGCCGGAGTGCGGCTGCACGTTGGCGTAATCAGCACCAAACAGTTGCTTGGCGCGCTCGATGGCCAGGGCTTCAACCTTGTCGACGTGCTCGCAGCCACCGTAGTAGCGCTTGCCCGGATAACCTTCGGCGTACTTGTTGGTCAGGCCACTGCCCTGCGCTTCCATGACGCGTTTGCTGGTGTAGTTCTCTGACGCGATCAGCTCGATGTGATCTTCCTGGCGTTGCTCCTCGGCATTCATCGCCGCCAGCAGTGCATCGTCATAACCCTGGATCTGGTCTTTCTTGCTGAACATCGCGTCTCTCCCAGCGGCGGCGGTGCGCCTTTCGTCTCGGTGAGGCACGTCCCTTGCGGTCGTGCCCTTTGATGCGATGGTATGACCGGCGCAGACAGGCCAAATGCCTATGGACGCCACGCAAAGGTGCGTTTACGACATGGACTGAAATGGCTGCCTGAACACGATCCCGGAACACGCTGAGATACCCTGTGGGAGCGAGCCTGCTCGCGAAGGCGGTGTGTCATCCAGCACAAGGGTGACTGACCCGACGCCTTCGCGAGCAGGCTCGCTCCCACAAGGGTTAGGCGATTGCCTGGCGCACCGCGAGCAGTAGAAGGAAATGCAGCGGATACAGGGCGTACGCCCAGCGGCGCATCGGCGGCGGCTTAATGCCTCGGGCATGTCGCAATAGCAACAGCCCAAGCAATGGCGCGATCAGACAAGCGACGATACCGGGGACGGCCGCGTGGTTGCCAAGCCGGGCAGCGTAATACAGCACGTGCCATTGATTCGCTGCCAGACATACCACCCCCGGTAACAGACTGAAATACCAGGGACGGTTGATCACCAGCAGCATCGCCAGCGGCAACAGTACACCGAAGAAGCCGAACATCAGTCGTTCCGAGACCAGTGCCGCCAACGTCAGGGCGCCGACCGCCAGCAGTCTCGACTGAAGCGTCTTATGCTGCCAACCACGCGCCACCAGCAGGCCCAACGTCAACGTGGGCAACACATTGAGGGTGTCGTGCTCAACAATGAACATCCGGTACGGGATTTCGCTGATGGCGCTAAACAGCAACAGCCACCCCAGGTAACGCCACGGCTGGCCAGTCGTCTCTGCGCGGGCCCGGGACAGGTTCGCCGCCATTGCCAGACAGAACCAGGGAAACGCCAGTCGTCCAGGAACAAACAGCAGATCGATGGAGTAGCCGACATATCGCAGGTGATCGAGCACCATGCTCAACACGGCCAGCCACTTGAGCAGATCCAGTGCACCGTCTCGTTGAGTCACGTGCATAATTGCCCGTCGTCTTTGTATTTTTCTGTCAGACACATCGCGTGTGCTCCCCGGATGATCTTCGGTAAAGTGTGCACCATCATTGACCACGGGACGCTTCACCATAGGCGTCTCGATTACGGAAAGCAGGGCCATGACCGATAAGAGCCAACAATTCGCCAGCGACAACTATTCCGGTATCTGCCCTGAAGCCTGGGCGGCCATGGAACAGGCCAACCACGGCCACCAACGCGCTTATGGCGACGACGAATGGACCGCCCGCGCGTCCGACGATTTCCGCAAACTGTTCGAAACCGACTGCGAAGTATTCTTCGCCTTCAACGGCACCGCCGCCAACTCCCTGGCCCTGTCGTCGCTGTGCCAGAGTTACCACAGCGTGATCTGCTCGGAAACCGCCCACGTCGAAACCGACGAATGCGGCGCACCGGAATTTTTCTCCAACGGCTCCAAGTTGCTTGTCGCCCGTACCGAAAACGGCAAGCTGACCCCGGAATCGATCCGCGAAGTCGCGCTCAAGCGTCAGGACATCCACTACCCGAAACCACGTGTCGTGACCCTGACCCAGGCCACTGAAGTCGGCAGCGTCTACACCCCGGAAGAAATCCGCGCCATCAGCGCCACCTGCAAAGAGCTGGGCCTGAACCTGCACATGGACGGCGCACGCTTCTCCAACGCCTGTGCGTTCCTCGGCTGCTCGCCAGCAGACCTGACCTGGAAGGCTGGCGTCGACGTGTTGTGCTTCGGCGGCACGAAAAACGGCATGGCGGTGGGCGAGGCGATTCTGTTCTTCAACCACAAACTGGCTGAAGACTTCGACTACCGCTGCAAACAGGCCGGTCAGCTGGCGTCAAAGATGCGCTTTCTGTCGGCGCCGTGGGTCGGGATTCTGGAAAACGACGCCTGGCTCAAATACGCCCGCCACGCCAACCGCTGCGCGCAATTGCTGGCCGAACTGGTCAGCGACATTCCCGGTGTGGAACTGATGTTCCCGGTGCAGGCCAACGGCGTATTCCTGCAACTGTCGGAACCCGCCATCGCCGCGCTGACCGCCAAGGGCTGGCGCTTCTACACCTTCATCGGCAACGGCGGCGCACGCTTCATGTGCTCGTGGGACACCGAAGAAGAGCGCGTACGTGAATTGGCGGCGGATATTCGCGAAGTGATGTCCCGCTAAGCACGATTATCTGCTTCGACGCAATCTCTGTAGCAGCTGGCGAAGCCTGCGTTCGGCTGCGCAGCAGTCGCAAATCCATATAACGCGGTGTGCATGACGCACCGCGTCGTCTGACTTCACGACGGCTTCGCCGCCGAACGCAGGCTCCGCCAGCTGCTACAGAATTCAGCAGTCATTGAAGGTGCCTGGCGCCGATCAGAACTCGATGCGCACGTCGCCCTTCGGCACGCTGCAGCAAGAAAGAATGAAACCTTCGGCTTCGTCTTCCTCGGTAATTCCGCCGTTGTGCTCCATCTCGACCTCGCCCCCCAGCTTCATCACCTTGCACGTCCCGCAAATCCCCATCCCGCATGCTTTCGGAATCAGCAGGCCGAGCTTCGCCGCCGCCGCATGCACGGTTTCACCGGGCGCCACACGAATGCTCTTGCCGGATGCGGTGAATTCCACCTGATGCAGGTCCGCCAGATCGACTTCCGGCGCGTCTGCGGCAATTTCTGCTTGTTCCACCGCATCGGCACGGGCTTCCGGCGGCGTGGCGCCGAAGGATTCCTCGTGATAACGGGTCATGTCGAAGCCAGCCGCTTCCAGCATGCGCTTGACCGCATTCATATAGGGCGTAGGGCCGCAGCAGAAGACTTCGCGCTCGAGGAAGTCCGGCGCCATCAGCTCCAGCATTTTGTGGTTCAGGTAACCGCGATAACCGGCCCAAGGTTCGCCCAGACCATGTTTCTCGCAAATCAGGTGCAGGCTGAAGTTATCGATCCGCGATGCCATGTGTTCCAGCTCGCGGTGGTAAATGATGTCTTTGGGCGAACGGGCGCTGTGGATAAACACCATGTCGACATTGCCGTTGGTGTCGTAGAACCAGCGCGTCATCGACATGACGGGTGTGATGCCGACACCGCCGCTGAGGTACAGCACCTTCGGCGCCGTGAAGTCCATCGCGTTAAACAGCCCGACAGGCCCGTGCACCGCCAGTTCCTGGCCTTCATGCAGCGTGTCGTGCAGCCAGTTGGAGACCTTGCCGCCCGGTACGCGCTTGATCGTCACCGAAAAGCTGTACGGCACCGACGGCGAGCTGGAAATTGTGTAGGAGCGCATGATCGGCACGCCTTCGATTTCCAGCTCCAGGGTGACAAACTGCCCCGGCTTGAAAAAGAACAGGATCGGCTGGTCAGCCATAAAGCAGAAGGTGCGCACATCCCAGGTTTCCTGGATGACTTTGACGCAACGGACGATGTGTCGACCATTGGCCCAGGTCTGGGTGGTTACTGGATTCAGGAAGCTGTTGGACATGCTGTTCTCCACCGCCGATGCTCGGCCTTATGTTGGCGATTCTGCGTATAGCGCAGATCATCCATTTACCTATCTGCGACATTCACATACTTATCGCGACCAGCCCGCAACTACCGGGGGTTGCGCGTCGGGATCAGATTGGGCCATGTCGCCCATGGATAAGGTTCTGGTCAGCGTCGGCCCCACACTCGCCTCATACCAAGACATAACCTTTACACCTTGCGTAGCAACCCTGATCAGCCACTTTCGCGGCCACACATAATGGCCTTGAGGATTAAATGATGGACGTCACCACTACCCTGAGCCTGGGCGATCCACTGGAACCCGCACGCAAGGCCACCGCGCAGATGCTGCAAGAGCGCGAGCGTACTTTCTCGCTGCCGCAGCCGTTTTACTCTGACGAGCGGCTGTTTGATATCGACATGCAGGAAATCTTCCAGAAAGAGTGGTTGATCGCCGGCATGACCTGCGAGATCCCGACCAAGGGCAACTACCTGACCCTGCAAGTGGGCAAGAACCCGATCATCGTGATTCGCGGCGCCGACGGCGTGGTGCATGCGTTCCATAACGTCTGCCGCCATCGCGGTTCGCGGCTGTGCACCAGTGAAAAAGGCAAGGTTGCCAAACTGGTTTGCCATTACCACCAGTGGACATACGAACTGGACGGTCGCCTGCTGTTCGCCGGCACCGAAATGGGCGACGACTTCGACATGAAGCAGTACGGCCTCAAACCGGTCAACGTGAAGACCGCCGGTGGTTACATCTTCATCAGCCTGTCGGAGAACCCGCCCGCCATTGATGATTTCCTGTCGACGCTGAGCCATTACATGGAACCGTACGACATGGAAAACACCAAGGTGGCGGTGCAAACCACCTTGGTGGAACAGGCCAACTGGAAACTGGTGCTGGAAAACAACCGCGAGTGCTACCACTGCAACGCGTCGCACCCGGCACTGCTGAAAACCCTGCTGGAATGGGACGACGTTACCGACCCACGCGCCGACCAGGCGTTCAAGGACCATGTGGCCGCCTCTGCCGCTGCCTGGGAAGCCGAGAAGATTCCATACGCTCACGCCAGCTTCGGCTTGCGTAACCGCATCGTGCGCATGCCGCTGCTCAAGGGCACCGTGTCGATGACCCTGGACGGCAAGCAAGCCTGCAAGAAACTCATGGGCCGGATCCAGAACCCGGACCTGGGCTCAATGCGCATCCTGCACCTGCCGCACTCGTGGAACCACTGCATGGGCGATCACATCATTGTGTTCACCGTGTGGCCGATCAGCGCGCAGGAAACCATGGTCTCCACCAAGTGGATCGTGCACAAGGACGCGGTCGAAGGCGTGGATTACGACGTCGACCGCATGCGCAAGGTGTGGGACGAAACCAATAACGAGGACCGTCGCCTGGCCGAAGAGAACCAGCGCGGCATCAACTCCACCGCGTACCAACCAGGGCCTTACTCCAAGACCTATGAGTTTGGTGTGGTGAATTTTGTGGATTGGTACAGCGAGCGTCTGTTGAACAACCTCGGCGCCGAGCCTGCGCCTTACCTGAAAGGCGTTCCGGTTCAGGGTTAACTCCCCCTGTAGGAGCGAGCTTGCTCGCGAAAAACCCCAGAGCGCCGCGGGGTATCAGACTTGACGCGTTATCGTTAACGACCATCGCGAGCAAGCTCGCTCCTACAGGGGCTTGCTCGTTTTAGAACTGTACGAAATATGACCTATTACGTTCAGGCCTATACGCAACGTGGCTTCCAGCCTTCAGCAAACAAGTTATCCACACCTCCACCCACAGCTAATGGGGACAAGTGCGGATTTGCCGAAAACTTTCTCCACAGAAACTGAAGAAAATCCGTGACTTATCCAGAACCAGGGTTTTTAACGGCGATTGGCTGTTTTTTGATCGACAGCTTGAAAGGCACGTTTTACATGGGCTGCAGAGGATGGCGAACACCTTATCCACAGAAGCGCCAACAGACTTTGGGGGCAACTTCGGTGGCTCTGTGGAAAACCGCCTCAAGCCGCGATAAATCAAGGCTTGCGCATGATTTATCTGATCAAAACGCCGGATTGATCGTTTTTTAACCGCCAACCTGAAAGGCCCGGTTTGTATGGCCTGCAGCGGACAGCGAACATCTTATCCACAGAAGCGCCAACAGAGATTGGGGGCAAGTATTGGCGCTCCAGCACACTTATCCTCTGGAAAAAGCTCGAAAAAACCGGGAGTTAGGCTGGTTGTTTTTTATACGAAGGCTTGCAGGGCTTGACGGGTATGGTGTGTAGCGAAGGACGAACATGTTATCCACAGAAGCGCTAACAGGGATTGTGGGTAAAAATGCATAACAACTGTAGGAGCGAGCCTGCTCGCGATAGAGGTCTGTCAGTCAACATCATCGTTGAGTTTGATGGCCTCTTCGCGAGCAGGCTCGCTCCCACGGGGATTTTCTTATGCTTAAGGCCGATACATCAAATAGGCTTCCCCCGTCACCCGAATCATCGGATGCGGCGTGATCTGGCAGGTATCGACGATACGGAAGCCATGCCGCTGATAAAACCGGCAGGCGCCGGTATTCGCGGCATAGTCGATCAGGCTCAAGCCGTTGAGCCCCAACTGGTTGGCACGGTCGTAAGCGTAGGCGAGGAATTGTTGGCCCAGGCCCTGATTGCGCCAGCCTTCATGCAACGCCAGGCTCGAAATATAAAGCGTGTCGGGGATTTCCATCGTGGCATACGGCGCCAGGACTGGATCGGTGACGGGAGCCGCCTGTGGATCGTAACGCATCACATAGCTGTGCATCATGCCAATGACCTTCCCTTCTGCCTGCGCTATCACGCAGTTCTGATAGGAAAAATCGACGTCCTCACGGGCGTAACGACTGGCGCCTACGTCCAACAGGTCCTGGCCGGGCTGTGCCAGTTGGCTCCAGATGTAATCCGCAGCGCCCTCCGACGAAATCTGAAACAAACGCGCAATCTCCCGCGCATCGCTGCGCAGGGCCAAACGAAATTCAACTGCCATTTTTTTTCCTTGTGGGAGCCAGCCTGCTCGCGAATGGGGTGGTTCAACCAGCATCAATATTGAATGTTCGGCCCCCTTCGCGAGCAGGCTCGCTCCCACATTATTAGCGCTGCGCCGGTTATCCGTTAGCGAACCACGCCTTCTTCGATCAGCAACTTGAGAATCGCTTCAGCTCCCGCTTGCGCAGTAACGCCTTTAAGCACTTGCCCGCCACCGCCACTGGCCTTGGCCGTCGCAGCTTTCATCCGGTCCGCGCCGCTCTTGGCTTTGATCACCTTCAAGCGTTTGGGCCGTGGCTTGGCCGGTTGCAGGGTCGCCACCGCCAGCAATTCATCGTCGACGACTTCCACCTCATCCGCCTGCAATACCCCGCGGCGGGCCGGGCCGTAGGCGCTTTGCCGAGCCTTGGGCGCGGCGTTATCCACAGTGGCCAGAAACGGCAGGCGCACCTTCAAGCGACGCCGCTGACCACGGGGCAACGCTTGCAGTACCAGGGCCGAACTGCCGTCGATGGATTCCACCTGGGCCAATCCCACCACCAGCGGCCAGCCGAGGCTTTCGGCCAGCAGGAACGGCAACATGCCCGAGCCTTCGCCGGTTTCCGCCTGGCTACCGGTCAGCACGACCTGAGCCCCGGCGTCACGCAAATAGGCGGTCAACGCCGGCAGCGCATCGGCGCCGTCCGGTTGTTCCAGCACATGCAGTTGTTCCAGGCCCATGCCCAAGTAGGCCCGCAGCGCCGGTTCGGCAACGTCCCCGGCATGCAGCACTTGCAGGTTATCCCCCGCCAGTTGCAGGCCCAGTTCCACGGCCCGCGCATCTTGCTCGGCGCGACGTGGCCGGCCGGAGGTCGGGTGGGCGCCGATGGACACCAGGCTGATGATTTTCGTGCTCATAACCCTTTCCTTCCCTTAAGCCGCATCGCGCTTGGCGTCGTTGCGGTAAGCCGCTACCGCATCGATCAAGGCTTGAAGAATCTCGGCGCTCTCGCCAATCACCGACAGGTCGGCCCGCTTGATCATGTCGCAGCCAGGGTCCAGGTTGATGGCCACCACCTTGTCGCAGGCACCAATGCCTTGCAGGTGCTGGATCGCCCCGGAAATGCCCACCGCCACATACACCCGTGCGGTGACCCAGGTGCCGGACGCACCGACCTGACGGTCGCGCGCCATGAAGCCATCGTCTACCGCCACGCGGGAGGCGCCTTCGGTGGCGCCCAGGGCTTCGGCCGTCCTGTGGAAAAGTCCCCAGTCCTTGACGCCGTTGCCGCCGGAGAAGATGAACTCGGCTTCGGCCATCGGAATCGCTGCCGGGTCCACCGCCACGGCACCCAAATCCTCAATGCGCGACAGACTGCGGGCCACGGCTGTGGATAACTCCACCGGCAATGCTTCGTGACGGGTTTCGCTGACCGGTTCGGCGCATTCGGCCGCCGCCAGAATCAGTCGCGCAACCGGGCGTACAAGGTCCTGCAGGCCAGCACCGGCGCGGCCGATGCACTCTTGATCCTTGATCTGCCAGACCCGCGTGGCCGGGCGTTCACCCAGCGCAGCGGCAAAGCGCCGGCCGAGCTCGCCGCCACCGCTGCGGCTGTCCGGCAGCAGCCAGTGACGTGGGCTGAACTGGTTATCCACAGCCCGCAGACCCTGGACCCGTTGTTCCGGTGCATAACCGCTGAACTCTTCGCCCGCCAGTACCAACAGGCGATCGACGCCAGCCGTAGCAAAGGCATTCTCTTTGTGTTCGCCGAAGACCACGGCCAACACCGCGCCTTCCTTGCCGGCCAACTGATGAGCCAGGCCCAGCAAGTCGCGGTCGTGACTGCTCAAACGGCCGCCGACCATATCCGGCACCACGCTGATGTAGTACGCCGGTTGCGGCACTTGATGCAGCGGCAATTGCACTTCAACGGCGGCCGAGCGTTTGCTCGCCCCACCCTGTTGAGCGCCGCTACGGTCAATCCGCTTGATACCGTTAGGGCCGATGAAACCGATGCCATGCACATTCTTGCGGATGAGGCCGTTAGGGCCCATCCAGCTGTGTTGCGCTGGTTGCATGGCCGCGTGCAGCGGGTGCAGGCGGTTACGGGCAATCCATTCAGCGCGGGGGTCGCGGCGGATAATGTCGCTCATCAGTGAGCCTCCGCAGGTTCACGTTGGGCCGGCGTGGTCGGCTTGCTCGGAGCCGCGTCTTCAAGCAACGCGTCTGCCACCAGTTCGGCGATGTCCTTGATCAGCGGCCGGGGTTCGACCACACCTTCGAGCATCGCGGTGCACTGTGGACAGCCCACGGCCACCAGTTCGGCGCCGGTTTCACGGATGTCCTCCATGCGCATGTCGGGAATCCGCTGCTTGCCCGGAATGTCGGTGATCGGTGCACCGCCGCCACCGCCGCAGCAGCGCGAGCGGAAACCGGAACGTTGCATTTCCTTGATCTCGATACCCAGGGCGCGCAGCACTTCACGCGGCGCCTCGTATTCGCCGTTGTAGCGACCGAGGTAGCACGGATCGTGGTACGTCACGCTGCTGCCTTTGTGCTGACCGAGGTTGAGCGCGCCAGCGCCGATGATTTCCGCCATGTAGGTGCTGTGGTGCTGCACGACGTAGTTGCCATCGAAGGCGCCGTACTCGTTTTTCAACACGTGGAAGCTGTGCGGGTCGCACGTGACAATGCGGTTGAAGCTGTACTTGGCCAGGGTCTGGATGTTGCGTTTGGCCAACAGCTGGAAGGTCGCTTCATCGCCCAGACGGCGGGCCACGTCACCGCTGTCGCGCTCTTCGAGGCCCAGCACGGCAAAGTCGACCTTGGCCGCTTTCAGCACTTTGACGAAGGCACGCAGGGTGCGCTGGTTGCGCATGTCGAAGGCACCGTCGCCGACCCAGAACAGCACGTCGACGGATTTCTTGTCGCTGAGCAGATTCAGGTTCAAATCCGCCGCCCAGTTCATCCGGCCGCCTGGCGCGAAGCCGCCAGGGTTATCGGTGGCGATCAGGTTTTCCAGGACTTCGGCGCCCTTGTTCGGGGTCGCGCCTTTTTCCAGGGTCAGATGGCGGCGCATGTCGACGATGGCGTCGACGTGCTCGATCATCATCGGGCATTCCTCGACGCAAGCGCGGCACGTGGTGCATGACCACAGCGTCTCAGCGTCTACCAGGCCGTTGACGATCGGTTGATGCGGATTGCCGGCATGCTCGCCGATGGCTTTGCCTGGATACGGACTGCCGGCGAACTTGGCATCGGTGCCGCCCGCCAGACCGACCACCATGTCCTGAATCAGCTTTTTCGGGTTCAGCGGCTGGCCGGCGGCGAACGCCGGGCACGCGGCCTCACATTTACCGCACTGCACGCAGGCGTCGAAACCGAGCAGTTGGTTCCAGGTGAAATCCTTGGGTTTTTCCACGCCCAGCGGCGCGGTCGGGTCGTTCAGGTCCAGCGGCTTCAAACCGGTGGAACGACCGCCGTTAAAGCGTTCGGCGCGACGGTGCCAGGCCAGGTGCAGCGCACCGGCGAAGGCGTGCTTCATCGGGCCGCCCCAGGTCATGCCGAAGAACAATTCCGAGACGCCCCACAGCACGCCGATTCCGAGAATGATCGCCAACAGCCAGCCACCGAAGTTTTCCGGAAGAATGCCCGCCACCGGCAGGGTTACCAGGAAGAACGACGCGGAGAAAGCCAGCAGGCTTTTCGGCAGGCGCATCCACGGCCCCTTGGACAAACGGGCCGGCGGGTTGCGCCGACGCAGGTATACAAAGATCGCACCGACGAACATCACGGCCGTCATCAGCAGCAGTGCATAACCGAGGAAGCGGTTATGCAGTCCGAAACCGTGAACCAGAATCGCCAGCACGATGGACGCCACTGCACCACCGGCCGTGGCGACGTGGGTGTTGGCAATGTATTTGTCCCGCGCGACGACATGGTGCAAGTCGACCATGTAGCGCTTGGGCATGGCGAAGAGGCCGCCGATCAGGTCGACCTTCGAGGCACGACCTCGGCGCCACATTGCCACCCGCCGCAAGGCGCCCAGAACCGCAAGGCCCAAGGCAGCGAACAACAGGATTGGAAGAAGGGTGTTCAACATGTGGAGCTCCCAAAGACCGCAAGGTCTTGCAGGCTTAACTAGCTGGATGCCTTGCCCGATTCCCTGTGTAGGAGCGAGCTTGCTCGCGATGGAGATAAACGATGACGCGTGCGGTCAGGAAAAACGCGTCGCCTTCAAATTCATCGCGAGCAAGCTCGCCCCTACAAGGGTTATCCACAAGCTCTTAGAAATCCTTGCACAACCGCAGCGCGTCGTAGATCGCCGCGTGGGTGTTGCGCTGCGCCACACAGTCGCCGATGCGGAACAGCAAGTAGCCGTCGCCCGCCTGGCTCAGTGATGGCTGCGGCTTGATCGCGAACAAGGCTTCGATGTCCATCTGGCCTTTGTTGCGCGAGCCTTCCTTCAGCGCGTAGTAGATTTCTTCGTCCGGACGCACGCCGTTTTCGACGACCACCTGGTCCACCACCCGCTCCTCTTTGGCGCCGGTGTATTCGTTTTCCAGCACCGCCACCAGCTTGTCGCCTTCGCGGTAGACCTTCTCCAGCATCATGTCCCCGGTCATGATCACTTCTTTGGGGTACATGCTGCGGTAGTACGTCGGGAACGATGTACCGCCAATCGCCACACCTGGCTTGATGTCGTCGGTGACGATCTCGACCTGGCTGCCCTTGTCGGCGAGGAAGTCCGCGGTGGACATCCCGGTGAATTCGCAAATGGTGTCGTAGACCAGCACATTCTTGCCCGGTGCCACCTTGCCATCGAGGATGTCCCAGCTGCTGACCACCAGGCCTTCAGCCGCGCCCCAGTGCTCGTTCTGCTCCAGGAAGGGATGGCCGCCGACGGCGAGTACCACGACGTCCGGACGCAGGTCGAGAATGGTCGCCGCATCGGCCGCCACGCCCAGGCGCAGATCGACTTTCAGACGGGCCAGTTCCAGCTGGAACCAGCGCGTGATACCGGCGATCTGGTCCCGTTGCGGCGCTTTCGAGGCAGTGGTGATCTGCCCGCCAATGAATTCTTTTTTCTCGAACAGGGTCACGTCGTGGCCTCGTTCGGCCGAGACGCGAGCGGCTTCCATCCCGGCAGGGCCGGCACCGACCACCACGACTTTGCGCTTCACACCGGTCGATTTCTCGATGATGTGCGGCACGCCCATGTATTCACGGGAAGTCGCGGCGTTCTGGATGCACAGCACGTCCAGACCCTGGTACTGACGGTCGATGCAGTAGTTGGCGCCGACGCATTGTTTGATCTGGTCAACCTGGCCCATTTTGATCTTGGCGATCAGATGAGGGTCGGCGATGTGGGCGCGGGTCATGCCGACCATGTCGACGTAACCACCTTCCAGAATGCGGGTCGCCTGGTTCGGGTCCTTGATGTTCTGCGCGTGCAGCACCGGTGCCTTCACCACTTCCTTGATACCGGCGGCCAGATGCAGGAACGGCTCCGGTGGATAACTCATGTTCGGAATAACGTTGGCCAGGGTGTTGTGGGTGTCGCAACCCGAACCCACCACGCCGATGAAGTCGATCATGCCGGTGTCGTCGTAGTACTTGGCGATCTGCTTCATGTCTTCGTGGGACAAGCCGTCCGGGTGGAATTCGTCACCGCACAGACGGATGCCGACGCAGAAATCCGGGCCGACTTCAGCCCGCACAGCCTTCAGCACTTCCAGGCCGAAACGCATGCGGTTCTCGAAGCTGCCGCCCCATTCGTCGGTACGCTTGTTGACTCGCGGGCTCCAGAATTGGTCGATCATGTGCTGGTGCACCGCCGACAGTTCAACGCCGTCCAGGCCACCGGCCTTGGCGCGGCCAGCTGCGGTGGCATAGTTGCCGATTACCCGCCAGATTTCTTCCGGCTCAATGGTTTTGCAGGTCGCGCGGTGCACCGGTTCACGGATGCCCGACGGCGACAGCAGGGTTGGCCAATGCTCGCCATCCCAGCGGGAGCGACGGCCCATGTGGGTTATCTGGATCATGATCTTGGCGCCATGCTTGTGCATGGCATCGGCCAGGTTCTGAAAGTGCGGAATGATCCGGTCGTCGGCCAGGTTGACCGACTTCCACCAGCCTTGCGGGCTGTCGATGGCCACGCTGGAGGAACCGCCGCAAATCGCCAGGCCGATCCCGCCCTTGGCTTTCTCTTCGTAATACTTGACGTACCGGTCGGTGGTCATGCCGCCGTCGGTGGCATAGACCTCGGCGTGCGCGGTGCTGAGCACGCGGTTGCGGATGGTCAGTTTGCCGATCTGGATCGGCTGGAACATTGCTTCGAAAGCCATGGCGGGTTCCTCGACTTACAACGGCTTGACGGTGAACAAACCGTCGTCGTGGCCTTCTTCGGAGCCACCGTAGACTTGTTCGGCAACGGTGCGAATCTTGCTGCCGCGGGCGTGCAGAATCTGGTCCATCGCGCCGGCGAACCAGCCCGTGAACATGTAGTCGACCTTGCGCCCGACCTTGCCGTAGACGTAGACGAATGCCGAGTGTTCGAGCTTGACGCTGGCGGTGCCTTTGTCGAGGTCGATATCCTGGATCTTGAACAGGCCCCAGCCGCGTTGCGACAGGCGCTTCATGTAGTGTTCGAACACCGCGACGCCTTCCAGGCCGTGGCATTCCGCTTCTTTTTCACACCAGTGCCAGGCGGACTTGTAGCCGGCCTTGTAGAGGATTTCAGCGTAGGCGTCAGCGCCCAGCACTTCCTCGATGCCCATGTGGTTGTTGACGAAGAAATGACGTGGCACGTACAGCATCGGCAGGGCGTCGGAGGTCCAGACACCGGTTTCGCTGTCGACTTCGATTGGCAATTGCGGGGCGATCTTGGCCATGGAAACTTAACTCCAGAAAATTCGTGGTGTGTTTTGCGTAGCAGCTGCCGAGGTACGAGGCTGCGTTGCGTGTCCGTAGGACCGCCCTCGGGGGCCGCTTCGCAGCCCGACGCAGCCTCGTACCTCGGCAGCTGCTACAAGGGATCGTTGTTCAAAGTGGGCTTATTCGCCCCAGACGTCTTTCAAGACGTTGACCCAGTTCTCGCCCATGATCTTGCGGACCACGCGCTCGGAATGGCCACGCTTGAGCAGCGTCTCGGTCAGGTTCGGGAACTCGCCGACGGTGCGGATGCCCAGCGGGTTGATGATCTTGCCGAAGCTGGTCAGACGACGGGCGTAGCCCTTGTCGTGGGTCAGGTATTCGAAGAAGTCCTGGCCATGACCCTGGGTGAAGTCGGTACCGATGCCGATGGCGTCTTCACCAACGATGTTCATGGTGTATTCGATGGCTTCGGCGTAATCGTCGATGGTCGAATCGATGCCCTTGGCCAGGAACGGCGCGAACATGGTCACACCGACGAAACCGCCGTGATCGGCAATGAATTTCAGCTCTTCATCGGATTTGTTGCGCGGGTGAATTTTCAGACCCGACGGCAGGCAATGGGAGTAGCAGACCGGCTTCTTCGATTCGAGAATGACTTCTTCCGAAGTTTTCGAGCCAACGTGGGACAGGTCGCACATGACGCCGACACGGTTCATCTCGGCGACGATCTCACGACCGAAGCCCGACAGGCCGCCATCGCGCTCGTAGCAGCCGGTGCCTACCAGATTCTGGGTGTTGTAGCACATCTGTACGATACCGACGCCCAGCTGCTTGAAGACTTCGACATAGCCGATCTGGTCTTCAAAAGCGTGAGCATTCTGGAAACCGAAGAGGATGCCGGTCTTGCCCTGCTCCTTGGCTTTGCGGATATCGGCGGTGGTGCGCACCGGAATCACCAGGTCGCTGTTCTCGCGGATCAGCTTCTGGCTGGCGGCGATGTTGTTGACGGTGGCCTGGAAGCCCTCCCACACCGACACGGTGCAGTTGGCTGCGGTCAAACCGCCCTTGCGCATGTCTTCAAACAGCTCACGGTTCCACTTGGCAATAATCAGCCCGTCGATAACGATGCTGTCGGCGTGCAATTCGGCTGGGCTCATCAGGCTGTCCCCTATTAGCGATTCATGCGCCGAATCATGTGCCGGCGCTTTGGGGCCAGCATATGCCTGAGGGACGGGGCAGCCGGGTGCAAAAACGACAGGGGGTTTGCCGAAAGCGTCAATCCGCGACAAAGGGTCGTCGATGGGGGTGATCGCCCTCCTGTTCAAGGGCCGCCGCATGAGCCAGAATTCGCCGCATTACTGAATAAGCACTGAAAAAAGGGGCTGTGGCGCAATGAGAACGATCTTCCTGGCTTTGGCACTAATAGCGACCGGCGTACACGCGGCTGAAGAGTCCGACGACAACCCCTGCGACAAAGTCGAAAACGACGTCCAGACCCTGGAATGCTCGGTCTTCAGCAAAACCACCGCCGAGCAATTGCTCAAAGAAAACTACCAGGGCCTGAACGAGCGCATGCAAACGGCCTATGGCAAGAACCCGGCCCAACTGGCCGACATCACCGCCAAGCTGAAGGTTGCTCAACAGCAATGGTTGAAGACACGGGATGCCGATTGCGCAGTTGAAGCGTTTCCAGCGACGAGCGGTAGCAAGGCGTTCACCATTGCGCAGAATGATTGCGTGGCAAGAATGAGTGATGAGCGGTCGGAGTTTTTGGAGTCGATATTGCAGGAGTGATCCTGCGCCGATCAGCTTGAGCTGTAAGCTGCACGCCATCAGCCTGTTAAGGAATTCCAATGAACATCTGCGGCATCGAAATCAAAGGCAGCGAAGCGATCATCGCCGTGGCCACTCTCGACGGTCAGGCCCTGAGCCACGTCGCCTTGACCACCAAGAAAATCGCCCTGGACGATGACGACGAAGCCGCGAACGTCAAAGTCTTTGCCGCTCAGGTGGCGTCGTTTGTACGCGAGAATTCCATCGACCGGATTGCAATCAAGAAGCGCAGCAAGAAAGGCGAATTCGCGGGTGGGCCAACCACGTTCAAGATCGAAGGGGTTTTTCAGTTGCTGGAGAATTGCGAGGTCACGCTGCTGTCGCCGCAAACCATCAATGCGCAGAACAAGAAGTTCGACTTTGAACTGCCGGCGACGCTGAACAAGTATCAGCATGAGGCTTACAAAGCGGCTTGTTCAGCATTGATGAAGAAGTAGCCTCCAGTCAACGCAGATCAACTGTGGGAGCGAGCCTGCTCGCGATGGCGGTGTGTCAGCCAGCATCAATATTGAATGTGCCGGCCTCTTCGCGAGCAGGCTCGCTCCCACAGGGGTCCATGGTGCTGTCGAAATCTGCGTTTAGACCAACTCCCGCCCATCCCCCAACCGCCGCCGGTCCTCACGCGGGCACCGCTCAAACTTCGCCCGGTAACTGCGGGTGAAATACGACGGTGATTCAAACCCGCACGCAATACTCACTTCCAGCACACTCATGTCCGTCTGTCGCAGCAACTGCCGCGCCTTCTCCAGTCGCAAGCGCAGGTAGAAGTTGCTCGGGGTGTCGTGCAAATGCAGACGAAACAAACGCTCAAGCTGGCGCCGCGTCACTTTGATCGATTCTGCCAATTGCAGCGTGCTCAGCGGCGGTTCGCTGTGCTGCTCCATTTCACCAATCACCTGCACCAACTTCTTGTTGTTGATGCCATAACGCGTGGCGACTTCCATGCGCTGGTGGTCTTTGCGTGGGCGGATGCGGCCGAGCACGAATTGTTCGCTGACCTGGATCGCCAGTTCCGGCCCGTGGGCCTGGGCGATGAGGTCGAGCATCAGGTCGATGGAAGCGGTGCCGCCGGCAGAGGTGATGCGGCGGCGGTCGATCTCGAACAGCTCCTGGGTGACGCTGAGCTGTGGGTAAGACTCCTTGAAGGCGTCGATGGCTTCCCAGTGCAAGGTCAGGCGATGGCCGTCGAGCAGGCCGGATTCAGCGAGGATGAAGCTGCCCGTGTCGATGGCGCCGAGGGTCACGCCCTCGTTGTCCAGCCGGCGCAGCCAGTGTTCCAGCGCCGGGGTGGCGAACTTCAGCGGCTCGAACCCGGCGACGACCAATAAGGTTGCGCCTTTCTTCAGCGGTTCGAGCGCCGCGTCGGCGTTGACCGACATGCCGTTGCTGGCCAGCACCGCCCCGCCATCGGCGCTTAGCACATGCCAACGATACAGTTCGCCGCGAAAGCGATTGGCGACCCGTAGCGGCTCGATGGCCGAAATGAAACCGATGGCCGAGAAACCCGGCATCAACATGAAGTAGAAATCCTGGGACATGGAGCGCCCTCGGTTGACGGGTAGCGTGTGGACGTTGATACGCCAGTTGCAACCAGCATTCAAGAGGACAGGTCGCTACAGTGCAAGAGCTGGTCGCCGCCGTGCGCTTTATACCGCGTATAGCTGCGTAACTTGGCATCACCGGCGCACGAAGACGCCCGGACCCACAATAATGAACTGCCGAGGAACCCGAGATGAAACGACTGATCAGCAGCTATGTTCTTGCACTCAGCGGTACCGCTTTCCTGAGCGCCAGTGTCATGGCAGCCGAACCCGCGTCCTGCCAGAACGTGCGCATGGGCGTAGTCAACTGGACTGACGTAATCGCCACCAGCGCAATGACCCAGGTCCTGCTCGATGGCCTCGGCTACAACACCAAACAAACCAGCGCGTCCCAGCAAATCATTTTCGCCGGGATCCGCGATCAGCGCCTGGACCTGTTCCTCGGCTACTGGAACCCGCTGATGACTCAGACCATCACGCCATTCGTGACTGGCAACCAGGTCAAAGTGCTTCAGGCACCCAGCCTCAAAGACGCCCGCGCCACCCTCGCCGTACCGACTTACCTCGCCGACAAAGGCCTGAAAACCTTCGCCGACATCGCCAAATTCGAAAAAGAACTGGGCGGCAAGATCTACGGCATTGAGCCGGGTTCGGGCGCCAACACCCAGATCAAGGCAATGATCGCCAAGAACCAGTTTGGCCTCGGCAAGTTCCAGTTGGTCGAGTCCAGCGAAGCCGGCATGCTCGCGGCGGTGGATCGTGCCGTTCGACGCAACGAAGCGGTGGTGTTCTTCGGTTGGGCGCCGCACCCGATGAATGTCAACGTGAAGATGACGTACCTCACCGGCAGCGACGACGCCCTCGGCCCGAACGAAGGCATGGCCACGGTCTGGACCGTCACATCGCCGAACTACGCGCAGCAATGCCCGAACATTGGCCGGTTGCTGAGCAACCTGACCTACACCGCCGAAGACGAGAGCCGGATGATGCAGCCGCTGCTGGATCACAAGGACGCACTCGCGTCGGCCAGGCAATGGCTCCAGGATCATCCGCAAGACAAGCAACGCTGGCTCGAAGGCGTGACCACCTTCGATGGCAAACCGGCTGCTGACAATCTGAAACTGACCAGTAAATAAACCTCGACTGAATCACCGATTCGCAGCCCGTAACGGGCTGCGAACAGACTCATCACGCCTGCAAGGAACCGCCTCATGAACCACGACGTCATCATCACCTGCGCACTCACCGGTGCTGGCGACACGACCGCCAAGAGCCCACACGTGCCGGTCACCCCGAAACAAATCGCCGCTGCCGCCGTGGAAGCCGCCAAGGCCGGCGCCACCGTAGTCCACTGCCACGTGCGTAACCCCGAAACCGGCAAGTTCAGCCGCGACGTGGCGCTGTACCGCGAAGTGATGGAGCGCATCCGCGAGGCGGACGTCGACATCATCGTCAACCTCACCGCCGGCATGGGTGGCGACCTGGAAATCGGCGCGGGCGAGAATCCGATGGAGTTCGGCCCGAACACCGACCTGGTCGGCCCGTTGACCCGCCTGGCCCATGTCGAAGCGTTGCTGCCGGAAATCTGCACCCTCGATTGCGGCACCCTGAACTTCGGCGATGGCGACACCATTTACGTCTCCACCCCGGCCCAGCTGCGCGCTGGCGCCAAACGCATTCAAGAGCTGGGCGTGAAGGCCGAACTGGAGATTTTCGACACCGGTCACCTGTGGTTCGCCAAACAGATGATCAAGGAAGGCCTGCTCGATGACCCGCTGTTCCAGCTCTGCCTGGGCATCCCGTGGGGCGCGCCGGCCGACACCACCACCATGAAAGCCATGGTCGACAACTTGCCAGCCAACGCGGTATGGGCCGGCTTCGGCATCGGTCGCATGCAGATGCCGATGGCGGCGCAAGCGGTGCTGCTGGGCGGCAACGTGCGGGTTGGCCTGGAAGACAATATCTGGTTGGACAAAGGCGTGCTGGCGACCAATGGCCAACTGGTCGAACGCGCCTCGGAAATCCTCAGCCGTCTCGGCGCCCGCGTTCTGACACCGGCTGAAGGTCGGGCAAAAATGGGCCTGACCAAGCGCGGTTAAACCCACACATAACCCTGTAGGAGCGAGCTCGCTCGCGAAAAAGGTACAGCCGACGCCACTCAGCGCCTGGAATACCCTCGCGAGCAAGCTCGCTCCTACAGGGATTACCGAATTCCTTTAGGACGTCGCCATGACTTTCATCACCGAAATCAAAACCTTCGCCGCCCTGGGCAGCGGTGTCATCGGCAGTGGCTGGGTATCCCGCGCCCTCGCCCACGGCCTCGATGTCGTGGCCTGGGACCCGGCGCCAGGCGCCGAAGCCGCGCTGCGCAAACGCGTCGCCAATGCCTGGGGCGCGCTGGAAAAACAAGGGCTGGCGCCTGGCGCTTCGCAGGATCGGCTGCGCTTTGTCGCGACCATTGAAGAATGCGTTCGCGATGCCGACTTCATTCAGGAAAGCGCTCCGGAACGCCTCGATCTGAAACTTGAGCTGCACGCCAAAATCAGCGCGGCGGCCAAGCCCGATGCACTCATCGGTTCCAGCACTTCCGGGCTGTTGCCGAGTGAGTTTTACGAGAGTTCGACGCACCCGGAACGCTGTGTGGTCGGGCACCCGTTCAACCCGGTTTATCTGCTGCCCTTGGTGGAAGTGGTGGGTGGCAAGAACACCGCCCCGGAAGCCATTCAAGCGGCGATTAAAGTTTACGAATCCCTGGGCATGCGCCCGCTGCATGTGCGCAAAGAAGTGCCGGGGTTTATCGCCGACCGTTTGCTCGAAGCGCTGTGGCGTGAGGCGCTGCACCTGGTCAACGACGGTGTGGCGACGACCGGTGAAATCGACGACGCGATTCGTTTTGGCGCGGGCCTGCGCTGGTCGTTCATGGGTACGTTCTTGACCTACACCCTGGCGGGTGGCGATGCGGGCATGCGCCACTTCATGGCGCAATTTGGACCGGCATTGCAACTGCCGTGGACTTATCTGCCAGCGCCGGAGCTGACCGACAAGTTGATTGATGATGTGGTGGATGGCACCAGCGATCAGCTGGGCAAACACAGCATTTCTGCACTGGAACGCTATCGTGATGATTGTTTGCTGGCGGTGCTGGAGGCGGTGAAAACCACCAAAGAGAAGCATGGGATGGCCTTCAGCGAGTAATGAGTCAACAGGTCTGGCCCCATCGCGAGCAAGCTCACTCCCACAAGTTTTGCGCGGTCCCTGTGGGAGCGAGCTTGCTCGCGATGACGGCAGCCCAGTCACTACACATCATGGATCCTCATCATGCCCACCCTCACCACCTACCAAACCAAAATCATCCCCGACTGGGTCGACTACAACGGCCACCTGCGCGACGCCTTCTATCTGCTGATTTTCAGCTACGCTACCGACGCGTTGATGGACCGGCTGGGCATGGACAGCAACAACCGCGAAGCCAGCGGCAACTCACTGTTCACCCTCGAACTGCACCTCAACTACCTCCACGAAGTGAAACTCGACGCGGATGTAGAAGTGCACACCCAAATCATCGCTCACGACAGCAAACGCCTGCACCTCTATCACAGCCTGCACGTGCCGGGCGACGACAAGGAACTGGCGGGCAATGAACAAATGCTGTTGCACGTCGACCTCGCCGGCCCGCGATCCGCGCCGTTCAGCGAAGACACCTTGAGCAAGCTCCAGGCCATCGTTGCCGAGCAAGCCGACCTGCCCCTCCCCGACTACATTGGCCGAGTGATTGCGTTACCTTCAAAAAAATAAAAAGGAGATCGTCATGAACACCGCTGCCGCTTTCGCCGACTTCCGTACTTATCCGTTGATCAGCGCACTGACAGGCGTGCAGGCGCTGGCGGATCGCGTACTGGTGACGTGGGCCGACCATCGCATCAGCCCCTTTCATCATCAATGGCTGCGGGACAACTGCCCGTGTCCGTCGTGCGTCTACACCGTGACCCGCGAACAGGTACTGGAAATTGTCGACGTCCCGGAAAATCTGATGACGACACAGACCAGAGTCGATAGTGAAGGTTGCCTGTGCGTTCAGTGGCAGGACGGTCACCTCAGCCGCTTCGACCCGGGCTGGCTGCGCGCCCACGCCTATGACGACGAGTCCCGCGCCGAACGTCGCGCGGGCAAACCAAAAGCCAGTCTCTGGAACAGCGATTTAACGCTGCCAGTGTTCGAATACCAGGCGCTGATGAACGATGCCGAGGCCTTGTTGCAATGGCTGCTGGCGGTGCGCGATATCGGCTTGACCCAAGTCCGTGGCGTGCCCACCGAGCCCGGCTCGCTGAAGCTGATCGCCCAGCGCATTTCCTTTATCCGCGAGAGCAATTTCGGCGTGCTGTTCAATGTGCAATCCAAGGCCGACGCCGACAGCAACGCCTACACCGCGTTCAACCTGCCATTGCACAGCGACCTGCCGACTCGGGAGTTGCAACCGGGGCTGCAATTTCTGCATTGCCTGGTCAATGACGCCGACGGTGGCGAGAGTATTTTCGTCGACGGTTTTGCCATCGCCGAGGCCTTGCGCCGGGAAGACCCCGAGGCGTTTCAAGCCTTGTGTGAAATCCCCGTGGAATTCCGCAACAAGGACCGCCACAGCGACTACCGTTGCCTGGCGCCGATCATCGCGCTGGATGCTGTGGGGCAGGTCTCGGAAATCCGCATGGCGAACTTCTTGCGCGGCCCGTTCGATGCCTCAGTGGAACAAATGCCCAGGCTGTATCGCGCTTATCGT
This sequence comes from Pseudomonas sp. ASL7, assembly GCF_056680375.1. NCBI lineage: Bacteria > Pseudomonadati > Pseudomonadota > Gammaproteobacteria > Pseudomonadales > Pseudomonadaceae > Pseudomonas > Pseudomonas sp. ASL7. Next base: position 4,312,594 of record NZ_CM155279.1, read on the forward strand.
CGCTTTATTGCCATGACCCGCGAGGCGCGATTCCGGGTGATGACCCGCCTCAACCCCGGCGAATTGTGGTGCTTCGACAACCGCCGCACCCTCCACGCCCGCAACGCCTTCGACCCCGCCAGCGGTGCCCGGCACTTCCAGGGTTGCTATGTTGATCGTGATGAATTGCTGTCGCGTATTTTGGTTTTGCAAAGGTAAACCGCGTCATCGTTCATCGCGAGCAAGCTCGCTCCCACAGGGTTTACGTGACCCAATGTGGGAGCGAGCTTGCTCGCGATGGCATCAGCCCAAACACCACACTCCTTCCTGATTCACAGGCAAAAAAAACCCCGATCAAGCCGTGACAGGATCGGGGCAGAAGGTACTGTTGAGGAGCCGATGCGCGAGGGTGACCAAACCTTCGTGAAGCCAGCTGAATCCAGTGTGCCCACTCTCTCCTCTCTCAAGTTAGTCGAAAACGACCTGTTCATAGGTATAGCGGCCATTGCGACAAATCGCCCTTGCCGCCACCCCGCACCCCTACCAGAATCGAGCCACGACACCGTTCCCTGAAGAAGGATTGCGTCATGATGTACGCCGATTTGATAGACCAGGAAGACCTGTTGGGCCAGCTTAAGGCGTTGGGATTTGCAGTGCCCCCTGGCGCCACCGCTGAGCAGGCCTGCGAATGCGCGGTACGGGGTTTGAACAACGAACGGGCGATGGAACTGCGGACCATGGTGAAGCAGATGTACACCAGCAGTGCGACCATCCTGCCGGCCGTGCGCCAGGCCATTGATAGGCAGTTGTTGCCGGCATTGGCGGAGTATCAGCAGAGCCGTAGCGCCTGATAAATCGCCTTCGCGAGCAGGCTCGCTCCCACAGGGAATCGCATACCCCTGTGGGAGCGAGCCTGCTCGCGAATGGAGCGCCTCGGTTTAAAGCCTTACGCTAGCGAAAGTCGACTCATTGCGCGCCTGACTCAGCGCCGACAACGGCCCGGACAACGGCGACAGCACCAGTGCTTGCGGCAGCGGCATCATCGCCACTTGTTGAGTGGTGTTGGAACCTACGCGCTCGTCACGCGGCGGAATGCCGAAGTATTCGCGGTAGCACTTGGAGAAGTGCGGCGTAGAAACAAAGCCACACACCGACGCCACTTCGATGATCGACATCGGCGTTTGCTTGAGCAGTTGCCGGGCGCGGATCAAGCGCAGTTTCAGGTAGTAACGGGACGGCGAGCAATGCAGGTATTTCTGGAACAGCCGCTCCAGCTGACGACGGGACACGGCGACGTACACCGCCAGTTCGTCGAGGTCGATCGGCTCTTCGAGGTTGGCCTCCATCAGCGCCACGATTTCCTGCAATTTCGGCTGGTTGGTGCCAAGCATGTGCTTGAGCGGCACACGCTGGTGATCCTGCTCGTTGCGGATGCGCTCGTAGACGAACATTTCCGAAATCGCGGCGGACAGTTCACGGCCGTGATCGCGGCTGATCAAGTGCAGCATCATGTCGAGCGGCGCGGTGCCACCGGAGCTGGTGAAACGGTTTCGGTCGAGGGTAAACAGCCGGGTGCTCATGGCCACACGCGGGAACGCTTCCTGCATCGAGGCCAGGCATTCCCAGTGTACGCTGCAATCGAAACCGTCCAGCAGGCCGGCACAGGCCAGGGCCCAGCTGCCAGTGCAGACCGCGCCGAGACGGCGGGATTGGCGCGCCTGGCTTTGCAGCCATGAAACGTGTTCGCGAGTAACCGTGCGCTGGATACCGATACCGCCACAGACAATCACGGTGTCCAGGGGCGGGGCTTTGTGCATGGAGCAGTCGGGAGTGATCTGCAGGCCGTCACTGGCCCAGACCTGACCGCCATCGACGGTGAGTGTGGTCCAGCGATACAGCTCGCGGCCGGACAATTGGTTGGCCATACGCAGGGGTTCGACTGCGGAGGCCAGAGAAATCAGCGTGAAATTGTCCAGCAGCAAAAAGCCGATGGATTGAGGCGCACGGTTCTGGGGTTGGGCCCCGGAGTTGAACGACGTCATCGCGGTATCTCCTCACACAAAGCGGGTGATGGCCTCAGGCGGAGGCTCTTGTTATTGCCATCGTTCTCGCGTGGGAGACGGGCTTTGTTATGACAGAGCAATTGCCATGCCTAAATTGAATGCGCGTTCAATAACTCCTGAAAACGACGTCGCGGCGCGTCTATATAAGCCGCGTCGAGAGGGGGAGTTATCAGTAGCAGGAAGGGCAGCAAGCGCTCTGTCCCGTTGCGTGTGAGCAAATCGGTAGCACTTGTGGGAACAGGGCTGCGAAGCCCTTGAAAGAGTGTCACCGCAAGCACGGGTGACGGACGGTCAGGGCTCGGTTGGATCCCTGACCCGCGGGTTAGTCGCTTACCTGTGAGCGACGCGCCAAAACGTGGCGTGTTTTGAATCGGGTGTTCATTTAGCGCGCAGTTTTGACTGGTCTGACGCTATCGCGAGCAGGCTCGCTCCCACAGGTGACCGAGTACTTTCAGGAGAACCGAGTCAAATGTGGGAGCGAGCTTGCTCGCGATGGGCTCAACTCGGTCTCAGCACTCAACCGCGCTGACAGCCAACCCACCCCGCGATGTCTCTTTATATTTGTCGTGCATGTCGGCACCGGTATCGCGCATGGTGCGGATCACCCGATCCAGCGAGATAAAGTGCTGGCCATCACCCCGTAGCGCCATCTGCGCCGCATTGATCGCTTTCACTGCCGCAATCGCATTGCGCTCGATGCAGGGCACTTGCACCAACCCGCCTACCGGGTCGCAGGTCAGACCGAGGTTGTGTTCCAGGCCGATCTCCGCCGCGTTGCACAATTGCTCCGGTGTGGCGCCGAGGATCTCCGCCAATCCGGCCGCCGCCATGGCGCAGGCCGAACCGACTTCGCCCTGGCAACCGACTTCGGCACCGGAGATCGAGGCGTTTTTCTTGCACAGGATCCCGACCGCCGCCGCACTGAGGAAATAGTCGACGACATTAGCGTCGGTGACTGCTTCGCTGAACTTCATAAAGTAGTGCAACACCGCTGGAATGATCCCGGCCGCGCCGTTGGTCGGTGCCGTTACCATGCGCCCGCCGGCGGCGTTTTCCTCGTTGACCGCCAAGGCGAACAGGTTGACCCATTCCATGGCGCTCAGCGTCGAGCCAATCACATTAGGCTTACCAAGCTCCTGCAGGCTGCGGTGCAACTTGGCCGCACGGCGGCGCACATTCAGGCCGCCGGGCAGGATGCCTTCATGTTTCAGGCCCTGGTCGACGCAATCCTGCATGGCGCGCCAAAGTTTCATCAGGCCGCTGCGAATCTCCTCCTCACTGCGCCAGACCCGCTCGTTAGCCATCATCAATTCAGACACGCGCAGGTTGTGCTGCTTGCAGAGGCTGAGCAGTTCGGCCGCACTGGAAAAATCGTAAGGCAACTCGGTGCGATCCAGATCGAGCACGCCGCTGGACGCTTGCGCCTCATCGACGACAAAACCGCCGCCGATGGAGTAGTAAGTGTCGCGATGCAACTCACCGTCCTCACCTTCGACAATCAGGGTCATGGCATTGGGATGGAACGGCAGGTTTTCGTCGATCAGGCGCATGTCGCGAGCCCAGATGAACGGGACCGACAAACGCCCATCGAGCAACAGCATGTGGGTTTCACGCAGGGTTTCGATACGCAGGCCGATTTGCGACGGGTCGATCGCATCCGGCCACTCGCCCATCAGGCCCATGATCACCGCGTTGTCGCTGCCGTGACCGATGCCGGTGGCCGACAACGAACCATACAGCTGAACTTCGATGCGCCGCACTTGCTCCAAAAGACCCTGTTCACGCAAACCTTGCACAAACAGCGCCGCGGCGCGCATGGGCCCTACGGTGTGCGAACTGGAAGGGCCGATGCCGATTTTGAACAGGTCGAAAACGCTGATAGCCATTACTGCCGAACTCCTGGATGTGCCAACTCCAGACGCAAAAGCGCCCAGTGACGGAGCTGCTACGCTCAAGCTGCAATCCGCCGATATGGCTGCATCATCAGTCTTTTACCGTGTCGTTCGACGTCTCACACCGACGTACTCTTGTCCACAAACGCCGCGGGCGTTTCACGCAGCGTTTTCGCCGTTTTTTTGCGGCTCAGAGGGGGAAATGGGGCTGAAAAAATCTGTATACGACGTCACCGACACTGGATGCGACCCTCCCTGTACTGGTTACGACGCACCCTGTAGGCGTCAGATTTTCACTGGTACATGATCGTATCGACTCGATTGCAAGGCGCCGTGGTAGAGCTGTCTCCAAAACGCCGTCCAACCGCAACTCATAAGTGCGGTGGTCCAGTCGGAACACTGCCAAAAAAAACACCAAGGAGTCCACCCATGAAAGGTTCCCCGTCGTTGTTGTTGGCCGCCATGCTGAGTCTGCCGTTACTGGCTCAAGCTGCAGAACCCGCTCAGTGCAGCACCGTAAACTTCTCTGATGTCGGCTGGACTGACATTACTGCAACAACCGCCACCACCAGCGTTGTGCTCGACGCCCTGGGCTACAAGACCAAAACCACGATGATTTCCGTGCCGGTGACCTACAAGTCCCTGGCCGACGGCAAGAATATGGACGTCTTCCTGGGTAACTGGATGCCGACCATGGAAAACGACATCAAGGCTTACCGTGATGCCGGCACCGTGGACGTCGTACGTACCAACCTCACTGGCGCCAAATACACCCTCGCCGTACCGCAAGCGCTGTACGACAAAGGGCTGCATGATTTCGCCGACATTGCCAAATTCAAAAAAGAACTCGACGGCAAGATCTACGGCATCGAGCCGGGTAACGACGGTAACCGTCTGATCCAGACCATGATTGACAAGAACGCCTTCGGTCTCAAAGACGCCGGCTTCAAAGTCGTCGAGTCCAGCGAAGCGGGCATGCTGTCGCAAGTCGACCGCGCTCAGAAACGCGATACCGCCGTGGTGTTCCTCGGCTGGGCACCGCATCCGATGAACAAGCGCTTCAAAATCCAGTACCTGACTGGGGGTGACGATTTCTTCGGTCCGGACTTCGGTGCCGCGACCGTTGCGACCAACACTCGCAAGGGGTATACCCAAGAGTGCAGCAACGTTGGTCAACTGCTGAAAAACCTGGAATTCACCGTCGACATGGAAAGCTCGCTGATGGGCAACATCCTGGACGACAAGATGAAGCCTGACGCGGCCGCCAAGGCCTGGCTCAAAAAGAACCCACAGGTGCTCGATACCTGGCTCGCTGGCGTGACCACCATTGACGGTAAACCAGGCCTGGAGGCCGTTAAAGCCAAGCTCGCGAAGTAATCGCTTACGCCGGGCGAGCTCGCTCCTCGCTCGCCCGGGCTGTTAATTTCCTTGCATGCGGACGTTCACTACCATGCTGATTGATCAGAAAATACCCTTAGGCCAGTACATCGCGAGCTTCGTTGAATGGTTGACGCAACACGGCGCCAGCACCTTCGACGCAATCGCCGTGACACTGGAAACGATGATCCACGGCGTGACTTTTGCGCTGACCTGGTTCAACCCGCTGGCATTGATCGGCCTCATCGCGCTACTGGCACATTTCATTCAACGCAAATGGGGCCTGACCGTTTTCGTCATCGCCTCCTTCCTGCTGATCCTCAATCTGGGGTACTGGCAGGAAACCATGGAAACCCTCGCCCAGGTGCTGTTTGCTACCTTTGTCTGCGTGATCATCGGCGTGCCATTGGGCATCGTCGCCGCGCACAAACCGATGTTCTACACACTGATGCGTCCGGTGCTCGATCTGATGCAGACCGTGCCGACCTTCGTGTACCTCATTCCTACCCTGACCCTCTTCGGGCTGGGTGTGGTCCCAGGTCTGATCTCGACGGTAGTGTTCGCGATTGCCGCGCCTATCCGCCTGACCTACCTGGGTATCCGCGATGTGCCCGCAGAATTGATGGACGCCGGTAAAGCCTTTGGCTGTTCGCGCCGTCAACTGCTCTCACGTATCGAACTGCCCCACGCCATGCCAAGCATCGCGGCCGGTATTACCCAGTGCATCATGCTGTCGTTGTCGATGGTGGTGATCGCGGCACTGGTGGGCGCCGACGGCCTGGGCAAACCCGTGGTCAACGCACTGAACACTGCTGATATCGCCCTGGGCTTCGAAGCTGGCCTGGCGATCGTACTGCTGGCGATCATGCTCGACCGTATCTGCAAACAACCCGACGCCAAAGTAGGGGGTGACGCATGAGCATTATTCGGTTCGAAGACGTCGACGTAATATTCTCGAAAGACCCGCGCGAGGCGCTCAAGCTCCTCGATCAGGGCATGACCCGCGACCAGATCCTGAAAAAGACCGGGCAGATCGTCGGCGTTGAAAAAGCCAGCCTGGACATCGAAAAAGGCGAAATCTGCGTGCTGATGGGCCTGTCCGGCTCCGGAAAATCCAGCCTGCTGCGCTGCATCAACGGCCTCAACACCGTCAGCCGTGGCAAGTTGTTCGTCGAGCATGAAGGCAAGCAGATCGATATCGCTTCCTGCACCCCGGCAGAACTGAAAATGATGCGCACCAAGCGCATCGCGATGGTGTTCCAGAAGTTCGCCCTGATGCCTTGGCTGACCGTGCGCGAGAACATCAGTTTCGGTCTGGAAATGCAGGGTCGCCCTGAGAAAGAGCGGCGCAAACTGGTGGACGACAAGCTTGAGCTGGTGGGCTTGGCCCAGTGGCGCAACAAGAAACCCGACGAGCTCTCCGGCGGTATGCAGCAACGTGTGGGCCTGGCCCGTGCGCTGGCGATGGACGCCGACATCCTGCTGATGGATGAACCGTTCTCGGCCCTCGACCCGCTGATCCGCCAAGGCCTGCAAGACGAACTGCTGGAGCTGCAAAGCAAGCTCAACAAGACCATCGTTTTCGTCAGTCACGACCTCGATGAGGCGCTGAAACTCGGCAGCCGCATCGCAATCATGAAAGACGGCCGCATCGTTCAGTACAGCGTGCCGGAAGAGATCGTGCTGAACCCTGCAGACGACTACGTGCGGACCTTCGTGGCCCACACCAATCCGCTGAACGTGCTGTGCGGTCGCAGCCTGATGCGCACGCTGGACAACTGTAAACGCATCAACGGTTCGGTGTGCCTCGATCCCGGTGGCGATTCGTGGCTGGACCTGGCCGAAGGCAACACCATCAAAGGCGCACGCCAGAACGGCGCAAGTCTGGACCTGCAGAACTGGGTGCCAGGGCAAGCGGTTGAAGGTCTGGGTCGTCGACCAACGCTGGTGGACTCGAACATCGGCATGCGCGATGCGCTGCAGATTCGATATCACACCGGCAATAAACTGGTGCTGCACGACAACAACAACAAAGTGGTCGGGATACTCGGGGACAGCGAGCTCTATCACGCATTGCTCGGCAAGAATCTGGGCTAAGACAGCAGACACAAAAACGCCGCGAGAGGATCGCGGCGTTTTTGTTAGTGCGCAGAACTTAATGTGGGAGCGAGCTTGCTCGCGATAGCGGTGGTTCAGTCAACATTGATGCTGACTGCTATGCCCTCATCGCGAGCAAGCTCGCTCCCACAGGGGTATGTCTCAGCTATAGACACGGCCAAGGAGCTGCCGATGGCTTTCAAACTGATCGAGCACATCTCGGGTGATCTGGTCCTGAGTGAAGCCCATCAAGTCGTAGTCCTGGCTGCCGTTGTGCAAGTACACCTCGGCGCGGTAGTAGCGTGCGCGGGGTTCATCAACACTTTCAGCCGACACCGTTTCGCTCGCCGCGGCCAGATAACCATCCAGGCTCACTTCGTAGACAAAAGGGTTGCCCTCTTCCCTGTCGATCCGCACGCCCATGCAACGCTTCGATTTACCCAGCAACGTTTGCACGTCCAGACCCTGGGCACGCAATTGCGCCGCCGCCGCTTCCAGCGCCGGGCTGACTTGCTTGTCCATAAATCGCTGAACAATCGACTGATTCGGCTGCAGGTCCAATTGAGTCAAACGCTCGCTGAAACCACGACGACCGCGCGCGGCCAACTCCGCCTGCTCCTGTTCGATCTGCACGTCCTGGCGCATGGCCTTGTGCAAGCCGAACATGAAGAACACCAGCACCACCGAGAATGGCAGGCCCGCCAGTACCACCATGGTTTGCATGGCTTCGAAGTTACCGGCGAACAGCAGGCCGATGGTGACCAGCGTGATCACCGCCGACCAGAAGATCCGCAGCCAATGCGGGGCATCTTCGTCGACGTTACCGCCCTTGCACGAAAGGTTGGCCATCATCACCGCGCCAGAGTCCGCCGGGGTCAGGAACAGCACGAAACCGACAAAGATCGACACGCCGATCACCACTTTCGACGCCGGGTAATGCTCAAGCAATTGGTAGATCGCCATGGACGGCTGTTCGAGTGCCGTCTTCCCAAGCTCCACCGCCCCATGGTTCATCACCAGGTCCAGCGCCGAGTTACCGAAGATCGACAGCCACGCCAGGGTGAAGCCCAGTGGAATCAGCAGCACACCGGCGACCAGTTCACGCACGGTACGACCACGGGAAATACGCGCGATGAACATGCCCACGAATGGCGCCCAGGAAATCCACCAGGCCCAGTAGAACAGAGTCCACAGGCCCAGCCAGCGGTCGGACTTCTCACTGTCGCCTTCGTACACATAGAGGTCGAACGTCTTCAGCACCACGCCATTGAGGTAGTCACCGACGTTCTGCACAAAGCCGTTGAGCAGGTGCAACGTCGGGCCGAACAGCAGCACGAATATCAACAGGCCGCTGAACAACACGATGTTCAGGTTGGACAGACGGCGAATGCCGTTTTCCACGCCAGACACGGCAGCGATGGTCGCCACCGTGCTCATCACGATAATCACGATCAGCAGGTTGGTGTTGCTGTGTTGCATACCGAACAGGTTTTCCAGCCCGGAAGACACTTGCAGCGAACCAATCCCCAGGTTCGTTACCAGCCCCAGCAGGGTCACGAACATGCCGAAGCCGTCCACCGCATGACCCGCCGCGCCTTTGACCCAACGCTCGCCGACCAGCGGATACAGCGCCGAGCGCAACGCCAGCGGCTGGTTGTGACGGTAGGCAAAATAAGCAACGGCCAGGCCGACCAGTGCGTAGATCGCCCAGCCATGCAGGCCCCAGTGCAGGAATGTCAGCTGCACCGCCTGACGCGCGGCCATGTTGCTGGCCGAGACGCCTTCCGGCGGATTGAAGTAATGGTCCAGCGGCTCGGAAGCACCGAAGTACAGCAGCGAGATGCCGATACCCGACGAGAACAGCATCCCCGCCCAGGCGCCGTAGCTGAAGTCCGGGGTATCGTCCTTGCTGCCCAGTTTGAGCTTGCCGTAGGACGAAAACGCCAGGCCGACCACGAAGACAAGGTAAGCGGCGATCACCACCATGTAGTACCAGCCGAAGCTGCGGGACAACCAGGCCTGGGCAATTCCGAGCAATCTGCCAGCCTCTTGCGGGGCAATGATCAGAATGGCGGTCAGCAACAGAATCAGCGCGGTAGAGGTGTAGAACACCCAACCGTTGACCGTCACCTTATCGGGTGGGGTCTTTATAAGAGAGGCAGAACTCATGGCACAGAGGCTCCGGGCAGTGCGGGAGAAGAACACAAGGCAAGGCATTACCCGACCAATCGGTTAGTGGGCAGCCGACCGGTGGGTGATATAAAGACACCCCGAAAAAAGCCCGAATCCCCAGGGACGCCAGCGCGTATGGGCTTCGAGCCGTTTCAGATGTCGGTTTATCGTCATTTACACGTAGGAAAACACTGTAAACAGCGACGATTTGTCGCAGATCTTATTCTTTGTTTATTGAACGTTCAATCAAAACAAAATAGACTGGCCTTCAACCCGGTAGCCGTTTGACGTCTGCCGGTAGGCCTAAGGAGATGTGCAAGATGCCCAAGGTCGGTATGCAACCCATCCGCCGCCAGCAGTTGATCGAAGCCACATTGCAGGCCGTTGATCAGGTCGGAATGGGGGACGCCAGCATTGCGCTGATCGCCCGTTTGGCCGGTGTCTCGAATGGCATCATCAGTCACTATTTTCAGGACAAGAACGGCCTGATCGCTGCTACGGCGCAGTACCTGATGAGTGTCCTCAGCGAGAACGTCACCGCACGCCGTCAGGCGCTGGAGGACAACAGCCCAAGGGCCCACCTCCAGGTGATTATCGAAGGCAACTTCGACGCCAGCCAGGTCAATGGCCCGGCAATGAAAACCTGGTTGGCCTTCTGGGCCACCAGCATGCATCACCCGTCTTTGCACAGGTTGCAGCGGATCAACGATCACCGTCTGTATTCCAACCTGTGCTGCCAGTTCCGCCGCGTATTGCCGCTTGATCAAGCGCGCAGTGCAGCCCGGGGCCTGGCAGCCCTCATCGACGGTTTGTGGTTGCGCGGCGCGTTGTCGGGAGATGCTTTCGACACCGAGCAAGCGCACCGGATCGCTTACGAATACATGGATTTCCAACTGGCCAAGCAGGTGAGTTAGAGCACACATAACCGCTCAACCCCTGAACCGCCACTGACCAGCGCGCCCAAGCGACACGGCACGCCCAGTGGTTACCGCCAACCCACTTATGCTCTTGCGAGGACTATATGGCCCGTTTCGAACTGCAAAAACTCTACATCGATGGCGGCTACAGCGACGCCAGCAGCGACGCCACCTTCGAAGCCATCAACCCGGCTAACGGTGAAGTCCTCGCAACAGTACAGCGTGCGTCCAAGGACGACGTCGAGCGCGCGGTGGTCAGCGCCGAAAAGGGCCAGAAAATCTGGGCGGCAATGACGGCCATGGAGCGTTCGCGCATCCTGCGTCGTGCCGTGGACATCCTGCGCGAGCGCAATGATGAACTGGCCGCCCTGGAAACCCTGGACACCGGCAAGGCGTACTCCGAAACCCGCTACGTTGACATCGTCACCGGCGCTGACGTGCTGGAATACTACGCAGGCCTGATTCCCGCCATCGAAGGCGAACAGATCCCGCTGCGCACCACGTCGTTCGTCTACACCCGTCGCGAGCCGCTGGGCATCGTGGCCGGTATCGGCGCGTGGAACTACCCGATCCAGATCGCCCTGTGGAAATCCGCACCCGCCCTGGCGGCCGGTAACGCGATGATCTTCAAACCAAGCGAAGTCACGTCCCTGACCACGCTGAAACTGGCCGAGATCTACACCGAAGCCGGCGTTCCGGCGGGCGTGTTCAACGTACTGACCGGCAGCGGCCGTGAAGTCGGCACCTGGCTGACCGAGCACCCACGCATCGAAAAAGTCTCCTTTACCGGCGGCACCGATACCGGCAAGAAGGTCATGGCCAGCGCGTCCGCCTCGTCGCTGAAAGATGTGACCATGGAACTGGGCGGCAAATCCCCGCTGATCATTTTCGACGACGCCGACCTCGATCGCGCCGCCGACACCGCGATGATGGCCAACTTCTACAGCTCCGGCCAGGTCTGCACCAACGGCACTCGCGTGTTCATCCCGAGCCACCTGAAAGCCGCGTTCGAAGCCAAGATCGTTGAGCGCGTTGCGCGCATCCGCATCGGCAACCCGGAAGACGAAAACACCAACTTCGGCCCGCTGGTCAGCTTTGCCCACATGGAAAGCGTGCTGGGTTACATCGCCAAAGGCAAGGAAGAAGGCGCTCGCGTGCTGTGCGGCGGTAAACGCCTGACCGACGGCGAGTTCGCCAAAGGCGCGTTCGTGGCACCGACCGTGTTCACCGACTGCACCGACGAGATGACCATCGTCCGCGAAGAAATCTTCGGCCCGGTCATGAGCATCCTGACCTACGAAACCGAAGACGAAGTGATCCGTCGTGCCAACGACACCGACTTTGGTCTGGCCGCAGGCGTCGTCACCAAGGACCTGAACCGCGCTCACCGCGTGATTCATCAACTGGAAGCCGGTATCTGCTGGATCAACGCCTGGGGCGAGTCCGACGCCAAGATGCCGGTCGGCGGCTACAAGCAGTCGGGCGTGGGTCGTGAGAACGGCATCAGCTCGCTGAACAACTTCACACGCATCAAATCGGTACAGGTCGAACTGGGCGATTACGCCTCGGTTTTCTAAGCCTCGGCTGTTAATCCCCCGTAGCAGCTGCCGAGGCACGAGGCTGCGTTGCGTGTCCGCAGGACCGCCCTCAGGGGGTCGCTGCGCGACCCAACGCAGCCTCGTGCCTCGGCAGCTGCTACAGGTGACCTGACCAACTTCAAAGAGGGTGCATTCAATGTCCCAAGTATTCGATTACATCATCATCGGTGCCGGCTCGGCCGGTAACACCCTGGCGACCCGTCTGACTGAAGATGAAGGCGTCACCGTCCTGCTGCTCGAAGCCGGCGGCCCGGACTACCGTTTCGACTTCCGCACACAAATGCCGGCCGCCCTGGCGTTCCCGCTGCAAGGTCGTCGCTACAACTGGGCGTACGAAACCGATCCAGAACCACACATGGACGGTCGCCGGATGGAATGCGGTCGCGGCAAAGGCCTGGGTGGCTCTTCGCTGATCAACGGCATGTGCTACATCCGTGGCAATGCGATGGACTACGACAACTGGGCCAAACTGCCGGGTCTTGAAGACTGGGACTACCTGAACTGCCTGCCCTATTTCCGCAAAGCCGAAACCCGTGACATCGGCCCGAACGACTACCACGGTGGCGACGGTCCGGTCAGCGTGACCACGCCCAAAGCCGGCAACAACCCACTGTTCCACGCCATGGTTGAAGCCGGCGTACAGGCCGGTTACCCCGCTACCTCCGACCTCAACGGTTATCAACAAGAAGGCTTCGGCCCGATGGACCGTACCGTTACGCCGAAGGGCCGTCGCGCCAGTACCGCTCGCGGTTACCTGGACGTCGCCAAGAAGCGCTCGACCCTGACCATCGTCACCCACGCCCTGACCGACAAGATCCTGTTCGAAGGCAAGCGTGCGGTCGGCGTGCGTTACCTGATCGGCGCCGCTGAAGAGCGCGTTGAAGTCCGTGCGCGCAAAGAAGTACTGCTGTGCTCCGGTGCCATCGCTTCGCCGCAGATTTTGCAACGCTCCGGTGTCGGCCCTGCCGAACTGCTGAACAAGCTCGACATCCCGGTGGTCCACGACCTGCCAGGCGTCGGTGAAAACCTGCAGGACCACCTTGAGCTGTACCTGCAATACGCCTGCACCCAACCGGTCTCGCTGTACCCGTCGCTGCTCTTGCACAACCAGCCGGCCATCGGTGCCGAGTGGCTGTTCAATGGCACCGGTATCGGCGCCAGCAACCAGTTCGAAGCCGGCGGCTTCATCCGTACCCGCCCGGAATTCGAATGGCCGAACATTCAGTACCACTTCCTACCGGTTGCCATTAATTACAACGGCAGCAACGGTGTGAAAGAACACGGCTTCCAGGCGCACATGGGTTCCATGCGTTCGCCGAGTCGCGGTCGCATCCAGGCCAAGTCGAAGGACCCGCGGGAGTACCCGAGCATCCTGTTCAACTACATGGCCACCGAACAGGACTGGCAGGAGTTCCGTGACGGCATTCGCCTGACCCGTGAAATCATGCAACAGCCTGCACTGGATGCCTTCCGTGGCCGTGAAATCAGCCCGGGCATTGACGTGCAAACCGATGAGCAACTGGACAAGTTCATCCGCGAACACGCCGAAACCGCGTTCCACCCGTCCTGCTCCTGCAAGATGGGCACCGACGAAATGGCCGTGGTCGATGCCGAAGGCCGTGTACATGGCCTGCAAGCCCTGCGCGTCGTCGATGCGTCGATCATGCCGATCATCACCACCGGCAACCTGAATGCCCCAACGATCATGATCGCCGAGAAAATCGCCGACAAGATCCGTGGTCGCAAGCCATTGCCGCGCAGCAAGGCCGCCTACTACGTGGCCGGTGATGCACCGGTGCGTGGCAAGCCGTTGCGGGATGTGAGCGCTACTGCTCAGTAAGCCGTAACACCGCGTCACGGCCAATCGCGAGCAAGCTCGCTCCCACAGGTTTTGGGTTGGATTGCAGATGTGTGATCTACCCGCCCCATGTGGGAGCGAGCTTGCTCGCGATGGGGCCCGACCAGACAACACACCTCCAGTATTCACTCACCGCACCGTTCCACGCTTGATCCTTCCCCCCGCACAAGCCTAATCTAGCGCCACGCAAACGTTTCACCTCCCCATTCGCAACACCGCTGCACCCCCCACTCCATTCCAAGGAGGTTCCCGAATGTTCGATTTCCACCCCCAGCTCAAGCAGCGTTTTGCTGCCTTGCGCACGGGCGCTGAATTCTTTTCGCTGCGTTATGTGCGCGAGTCCGGCCAGTACCTGTCGGTGCGCAAGAATGTGGCCGAACCTCCGAGTTTCAACCGTGACGAAGGCGCCATGCTGACCGTTCGAGTCAACGGCGTCGAAGCCTACGCCGCGACCAGCGACCTGTCTGCGCACGGCTTGCAAGCCGCCCTCGAGCGTGCCGAACACCAAGCCCGACGGCTCAAACCCCACGCCTTGCTCGACCTGCGCGACCACGCCGTGACCAGCGACCGCGCCGACTACTTTTCACCGCACATCGACCAGCCCTTCCCATCCCTGAGCGACTGCTACCAACTGCTCGGTGCCGAGTCCGCCGCGGTGCCCAAAGACGAGCGACTGGTGAACTGGCAAGTCAGCATCGGCATCACTCACGTTGAGCAAATCTACCTCAACAGTGCCGGTGCCGAGTTGCGCCAGGCCCAACGTTTCGTCTACCCGAGCCTGGAAGTCACCGCCTACGACGGCAGCGACAGCCAGACCCGCACTCTGGGCCGCGAGAACTTCGGCCAGCAGGGTGGCTTTGATGTGATCAGCCGCTGCGGCCTGGTCGGCGCTGGTCCGAAAATCGCCGATCAGGCGCTGCAATTGTTGTTGGCGCCGAACACCCCGCAAGGGCCGCGCGACCTGCTGCTGATGCCCGATCAGATGATGCTGCAGATCCACGAATCCATCGGTCACCCGCTGGAGCTGGACCGCATCCTCGGCGACGAACGCAATTACGCCGGCACCAGTTTCGTCAAAGCCGACGATTTCGGCAGCCTGCAATACGGCTCCAAACTCCTCAACGTGACGTTCGACCCGGACATTCCCGAACAGCTTGCCAGCTACGGTCACGACGACGACGGCACCGCTGCGAGCAAGCAATTCCTGATTCGCGAAGGTTTGTTGCTGCGCCCACTGGGCGGTGCTCTGTCGCAATTCCGTACCGGCATGGATGGCGTCGCCAACAGCCGCGCCTGCGGCTGGAACCGTCCGCCAATCGACCGCATGGCCAACCTCAACATCGAGCCCGGCGATCAGCCGCTGGAGCAACTGATCGGCAACATCGAGCATGGAATCATGATGTCGACCAACCGCTCATGGTCCATCGACGATGCGCGCAACAAATTCCAGTTCGGTTGCGAATGGGCTCAGTTGATCGAAAACGGCGAGTTCAAAGGCGTGGTGAAGAACCCCAACTACCGGGCGATTTCCGCGCAGTTCTGGAAAAGCCTCAGCGCCGTTGGTGATGCCAGTACCGTCAAGGTCCTGGGCACACCGAACTGCGGCAAGGGAGAACCGAATCAGGTGATTCGCGTCGGCCACGCGTCGCCAGCCTGCGTGTTCAGCAACGTTGATGTGTTTGGGGGAGACGCCTGATGAGTACGTCGAAAAGTCAGGCCGATGCGTTCAAGGCCTTGGTCAACGGGTTGCGCGACGCGATTCGCGAACCGGAACAGTTCACCCTCAGCTACGCCGCCGAATCGTCGGCCTTCGTGCGATTCAATCACGCCAAGGTTCGCCAGGCCGGTCAGGTACAACAGGCAAGCATCGGTTTGAAACTGATCAACGATGGCCGTCATGCCGACCTCAACATCACGCTGGCAGGCGACCCTGAAGTTGACCTTCAGCGGCTGGCCGAAGGCCTGCAACAGTTGCGTGAAACCCTGCCACTGCTGCCGCAGGATCCGTACTTGTTGCTCAACTACAACGGCTGGCAGAGCAAGAACGTGCAGGAACATCCGTTGCCGGACACCGAGCAGGTGATCGCTGAAATCAGCCAGGCCGCTGAAGGGCTGGACCTGGTGGGTTTCTACGCCGCAGGCCCGATCAGTCGCGGCTTCGCCAGTTCTTCGGGCGCGTTCGGCTGGCACCAGGCGAACAGCTTCAACTTCGACTTCAGTCTGTTTCATGAAAACGGCCAGGCGGTGAAATCCAGCTACGCCGGGCACGACTGGAGCAGCGACGGGTTTGCCAAGCGCTTCGCGCAGGCACGCGAGCAGCTGGCGTTTCTAGGTAGACCGCAACGCACCCTGGCGCCGGGTCAATACCGCGCCTATCTGGCGCCGGCAGCCCTGGGCGAAATCATGGACATGCTGGGCTGGGGCGGTTTCTCGGCGCAGTCGATTGCCAGCAAAAACAGTCCGCTGCAGAAGCTCTACGCAGGTGACAGCTCGTTCAGCCCATTGGTCTCGCTGGATGAAAAAGTCAGTGGATCGTTAAGCCCGGCGTTTTCCGGTGAAGGTTATCCACGCAGTGATTTGGGGCTGATTGTGGGCGGTAAAGCGGGCGCGCAAATGGTCAGCTCGCGCAGCGCTGCCGAATACGGTCTGACGGCCAACGGTGCCAGTGGGGGTGAAATGCCAAGCGCATTGAACATGGCGGCCGGCACCTTGCCCGATGCAGCGATTCTCAAGCAGCTGGGCACCGGTTTGTACATCAGCAATCTGTGGTACCTGAACTACTCGGACCAACCGGCCGCACGCCTGACCGGCATGACGCGGTTTGCGACCTTCTGGGTCGAGAATGGCGAGATCCAGGCGCCGGTGAGCACCATGCGCTTTGATGACAGTGCCTACAGTTTGCTGGGTTCGCAGTTGGAGGCGTTGACCGAAGAACGCGAGTTGCTGTTGTCGGCCAGTACCTACAGTCAGCGAGCGACGGCCTCGGCGTTGTTGCCGGGTGCGCTGGTCAGCAAACTGACTTTAACGCTGTAAATACGCATATCCCTGTAGGAGCGAGCTTGCTCGCGATGAATGTGAAGGCGGCGCATTTTTCCAGGCAGCACGCGTCATCGTTCACGTCCATCGCGAGCAAGCTCGCTCCTACAGCGATCGGTGAAATGCCCACACTGACAAGGGGTCCCATGCCCAACCGCCCGTCTCTCGACGCTCTCACCGCCCGCTGGGTGCCGTGGGTCGTTGCCATTGCCTTCTTCATGCAGTCCCTCGACGGGACGATCCTCAACACCGCGCTGCCGGCCATGGCCAGTGACCTGGCGGAAGACCCGTTGCGCATGCAGGGCGTGATCATCGCCTACATGCTCACCGTCGCGTTGCTGATTCCGGCCTCGGGCTGGATCGCTGACCGTTTCGGCACCAAGAAAATCTTCTTCGGCGCGATTCTGCTGTTCAGCATCGGCTCGCTGCTCTGTTCGTTGTCGAACACACTCAGCCTGCTGATCGGCGCTCGTGTGATTCAAGGTCTGGGCGGCGCGCTGATGCTGCCGGTCGGTCGACTCGTGGTGCTGCGCGCTTACCCGCGCTCGGAACTGGTGCGAATCATGGGCTTCATCACCATTCCCGGTCTGCTCGGCCCCTTGATCGGCCCGACCATGGGCGGCTGGATGGTGCAATACCTGACCTGGCACTGGATCTTCCTGATCAACCTGCCGGTAGGCGCCATCGGGTGCTACGCCGTATGGAAGTTCATCCCCGACCTGCGCGGCAGTGAACGCACGCGCTTCGACAGCCTGGGTTTTCTGATGTTTGGCGCAGCGATGGTGCTGATCACCATCGCCATGGAAGGCCTCGGGGAACTGCACCTGCCGCACTTGCGGGTGATGTTGTTGCTGTTCGGCGGCATGGCGTGTCTGGCGGCATATTGGTTGCGGGCCGGGCACATCGAAAATCCGCTGTTCGCACCCTCCCTGTTCAAGACCCGAACCTTTGCCGTGGGTATCCTCGGCAACTTGTTCGCCCGTTTGGGCAGCGGCGCGTTGCCGTTCCTCGTGCCATTGCTGCTGCAAGTGGCGCTGGGTTATTCACCGTCCCAGGCAGGGATGAGCATGCTGCCCCTGGCCGCCGCAGCGATGGTCGCCAAGTCCATCGCGCGACCGTTGATCGAGCGACTGGGCTACCGAATCGTGCTGACCGGCAATACGCTGGCGCTGGGACTGATGCTGGCGAGCATGGGCCTGGTCAGCGAGCACACGCCGTACTGGTTGCTGTTGGTGATGCTGTCGATTCTGGGGGCGATCAACTCCTTGCAGTTCACGGCGATGAACACCGTAACGCTGATCGATCTCGACGACGCCAGCGCCAGCAGCGGCAACAGCCTGCTGTCGGTGGTCGCGCAATTGTCCCTGAGCCTCGGCGTTGCCTGCGCCGGCGCCTTGCTCGGCGGCTTTACCGCCGAGATCGGAAATGATGGCGTGGACACGGTTTTGGGCGCGTTCCAACTGACCTTCGTCACCGTCGGCATCATGGCGATGCTGGCCGCGACGATCTTTTCCCAGCTTTCCCCCACGGATGGCCGACGGACGGTCAGCCGCGAGCACGATATAGAACACTGACTTGTAGCAGCTGCCGAGGCACGAGGCTGCGTTGCGTGTCCGCAGGACCGCCCTCGGGGGCCGCTTCGCAGCCCAACGCAGCCTCGTGCCTCGGCAGCTGCTACGACTTCTCGTCTGGAAACTACGGGCGAATGGCCATGGGGCTGGTACACTGCGCGACATTTTGTTTTGCAGGCCAGTCCCGTGACCACCATCGCCACCGCTTTTAATACTTTGCCGCTGTCCGCCGCCATGCTGGCTAACCTCGACTCTTTGGGTTATGCCGAGATGACGCCGATCCAGGCGCAAAGCTTGCCGGTGATCCTCAAGGGGATGGACCTGATCGCCCAGGCCAAGACCGGCAGCGGCAAGACCGCGGCCTTCGGTATCGGCCTGCTGAACCCGATCAATCCGCGCTTCTTCGGTTGCCAGGCACTGGTCATTTGCCCGACTCGCGAACTGGCTGACCAGGTTGCCAAGGAAATCCGTCGCCTGGCCCGCGCCGAAGACAACATCAAGGTCCTGACCCTGTGCGGCGGCGTGTCGTTCGGCCCGCAAATCGGCTCGCTGGAGCACGGCGCACACATCATCGTTGGCACCCCCGGCCGGATTCAGCAGCACCTGCGCAAAGGTTCGCTGGTGCTCCACGGCCTGAATACCCTGATCCTCGACGAAGCCGACCGTATGCTCGACATGGGTTTCTACGATTCCATCGAAGAAATCATCGCCCAGTGCCCGGAGCGCCGCCAGACCCTGCTGTTCTCGGCCACGTACCCGGTGGGCATCAAGCAGTTGGCATCGAAATTCATGCGCAACCCGCAGCAGGTGAAGGCCGAGGCGTTCCACGACGACACGCAGATCGAGCAGCGTTTCTACGAGATCTCCCCGGAAGAGCGCATGGACGCCGTGGTCAAAGTCCTCGCGCATCACCGTCCGGCCTCCTGCGTCGCGTTCTGCTTCACCAAGCAGCAGGTCCAGGAAACTGTCGATCACCTGACCGCCAAAGGCATCTCCGCCGTCGGCCTGCACGGCGATCTGGAACAGCGTGACCGCGACCAGGTGCTGGCCATGTTCGCCAACCGCAGTACATCGGTACTGGTTGCCACCGACGTCGCCGCGCGCGGTCTGGACATCGATGCGCTGGACATGGTGATCAACGTCGAACTGGCCCGTGATTCGGAAATCCACATTCACCGCGTTGGCCGTACCGGCCG
This sequence comes from Pseudomonas sp. ASL7, assembly GCF_056680375.1. Taxonomy (NCBI): domain Bacteria; kingdom Pseudomonadati; phylum Pseudomonadota; class Gammaproteobacteria; order Pseudomonadales; family Pseudomonadaceae; genus Pseudomonas; species Pseudomonas sp. ASL7. The sequence continues at coordinate 4,332,350 of NZ_CM155279.1, forward strand.
TGCCGGTGAGAAAGGGATCGCGATCAGCCTGGTCGCCCCCTCCGAAGCGCACCGCGCCCAAGCCATCGAGCAACTGCAGAATTCGCCGTTGAGCTGGGATCAGCTGGACAACCTCAAGTCCCAGGGCGGCGCACCGCTGCTGCCGGCGATGAGCACGCTGGTCATCGGTGCTGGCCGTAAAGACAAGGTGCGTCCGGGCGACATTCTGGGTGCTTTGACGGGCGATGCCGGCATTCCGGGCGCTCAGGTCGGCAAGATCGCGATTTTCGACTTCCAGGCCTATGTGGCTGTTGAACGCGGGATCGCCAAGCAAGCCTTGCAGCGCCTGAACGACGGCAAGATCAAAGGCCGTTCGTTGCGCGTTCGTATCCTGTAAGAACACCACCGCCCCTGTAGGAGCGAGCTTGCTCGCGAAAAACCTGAGCTCACCGCGTTGAGCCAGGTTACCCGCATTATCGTTAACGTCCTTCGCGAGCAAGCTCGCTCCTACAGGGACCGCAACTGTTCTGAGATTTGTGTGAGGACACCGTTTTGCGCTCTACCGAAGTCGTGATCATTGGCGCTGGCGCCGCAGGTTTGATGTGTGCGCTGACCGCCGCCGGGCGCGGGCGCAAAGTGATATTGCTCGACCATGCGAACAAGGCCGGCAAGAAAATCCTGATGTCGGGCGGTGGTCGCTGCAACTTCACCAACATGTACACCGAACCGGGCAATTTTCTCTCGCGCAACGAGCACTTCTGCAAATCCGCACTGGCTCGCTATACCCAGTGGGATTTCATCGGCATGGTCGCCAAACACGGCGTGCCGTACCACGAAAAAAAACTCGGGCAGTTGTTCTGCGATAACAAATCCAGCGACATCCTTGAGATGCTGCTCAACGAGTGCGATCAGGTGGGCGTGAGCCTGCACCTGGACACCTCGATCCAGACCATCGAGAAGCTCGAGAGCGGTTATCTACTGGACACCACGCTGGGCCAGATCACCTGTGAATCGCTGGTCATCGCCACCGGCGGCCTGTCGATTCCAACCTTGGGCGCCACCGGTTTCGGTTATCAGGTTGCCAGGCAGTTCGGCCATGATCTGCTGCCGACACGAGCCGGGCTGGTGCCATTCACCATCACCGATCAGCTCAAGGAGCTTTGCACCGAGCTGTCCGGTACGTCGGTAGATTGTCTGGTGAGCTGCAACGATCAGAGCTTTCGCGAGAACATTCTCTTCACTCATCGCGGCCTCAGTGGCCCGGCGATTTTGCAGATTTCTTCGTTCTGGGAGTCCGGCGACACGGTCGAGATCAACTTGATGCCGGACCACGACGTGCCGAGCTGGCTGCAACAGCAGCAAGCCGAACGTCCGAACAGTGAGTTGAAAACCCTGTTGGGGGAAATCTTCACCAAGAAGATGGCCAACTTGCTGGCGGATAACTGGTTCGCTTCCAAACCGATGAAGCAATACACCCACGGGGAAATTGCCGACATCGCCGAAAAACTGGCGAGCTGGAAAGTCGTACCGGCCGGCACCGAAGGCTACCGCACCGCAGAAGTGACCCTGGGCGGCGTCGACACTAACGAGGTGTCATCCAAGACCATGGAATCACTGAAAAGCCCTGGCCTGTATTTCATCGGCGAAGTGCTCGACGTCACCGGACACCTGGGTGGCTTCAACTTCCAGTGGGCCTGGGCCTCCGGCTACGCCGCCGCGCAGTACGTCTAACGAAACGCAAAACAAACTGTGGGAGCGAGCTTGCTCGCGATGAGGCCAACACATCCAACCTCTACGTTGAATGTAGGACCGCTATCGCGAGCAAGCTCGCTCCCACAGGTCTTTTGGCTGGCCACCTCAACACAGCTCCCCAGTTGGTTATGTGTTGATCTATAAGGAACAGATTTTGCTGTCAGATGTGATCGGCGCCATTGCGTCGACGTCATTACTGGCTCAATTTAGCGTCATTGCCTCGGAAGGCCTTCACACTTCATGCCATCGACTCCGTTTCGTCAGTCTCTGCGCCGCCTTTGGGCGCTGGATAAATTCAGCTACAGCGTGCGGGTGTTCATCGCCCTGACCGGCACCATGGCGGTCTGTTGGTATCAGGATGAAATGGGGTTGTTGATCCCGTTGTTCCTCGGGATCATTGCCAGCGCCCTGGCTGAAACCGACGACAGTTGGCAGGGCCGCCTCAATGCGCTGGCCGTGACGCTGGTGTGCTTCAGCGTCGCCGCGCTCTCGGTCGAATTGCTCTTCCCCTACCCCGTGATCTTTATTATCGCCCTGGCCTTGGCCAGTTTTGGCCTGACCATGCTCGGCGCCCTCGGCGAGCGCTATGGCGCGATTGCTTCGGCAACGTTGATTCTGTCGGTCTACACCGTGATCGGCGTGGACCAGCGCGGTGGCGCGGTGACCGATTTCTGGCATGAGCCCGTGCTGCTGGTGGCCGGTGCGGCCTGGTACGGTTTGCTCTCGGTGGTGTGGCAAGCGCTGTTTTCCAACCAGCCGGTGCAGCAGAGCCTGGCGCGCCTGTTCCGCGAGCTGGGTTATTACTTGAAATTGAAATCGTCGCTGTTCGAGCCTATCCGACAGATAGACGTAGAGTCGCGCCGCCTGGAACTGGCCCAGCAGAACGGCCGGGTGGTCGCCGCACTGAACGCGGCCAAGGAAATCATCCTGCACCGGGTCGGCAACGGTCGGCCAGGCTCGAAAGTCAGCCGCTACCTGAAGCTGTACTTCCTCGCCCAGGACATCCACGAGCGCGCCAGTTCCTCGCACTACCCTTACAACGCGCTGGCCGAGGCGTTCTTCCACAGCGACGTGCTGTTCCGCTGCCAGCGCCTGCTGCGTCAGCAAGGCAAGGCCTGCCGCGCGCTGGCCGAATCGATTCAGATGCGCCAGCCATTCATCTATGACGCGAGCTTCGCCGAAGCATTGAGCGATCTGCACGCCTCCCTCGAACACCTGCGCATTCAGAGCAACCCGGCCTGGCGCGGCTTGCTCCGGTCATTGCGAGCACTGGCCGCCAACCTTGGCACACTCGACCACTTGCTCAGCGACGCCAGTAACCCCGACACCCTGGCCGATGCCACCGACAGCAGTTTGCTCGACCGCTCTCCGCGCAACCTCAAGGATGTCTGGATACGCCTGCGCACCCAATTGACGCCAACGTCATTGCTGTTCCGACATGCCCTGCGCTTGCCCATGGCCTTGAGCATCGGCTATGGGATGGTGCATTTGATCCACCCGTCCCAGGGTTACTGGATCGTCCTCACCACCCTGTTCGTCTGCCAACCGAACTACGGTGCCACGCGACGCAAACTCGGCCAGCGCATCGTCGGTACCGCCATCGGCCTGACCGCGGCCTGGGCGCTGTTCGATCTGTTCCCGAACCCGGTGATCCAGTCATGCTTCGCGATTGCCGCCGGTGTTGTGTTCTTTATCAACCGCACCACGCGCTACACCCTGGCCACGGCCGCGATCACCCTGATGATACTGTTCTGCTTCAACCAGGTAGGTGACGGATACGGGCTGTTCCTGCCACGGCTGCTCGATACCTTGCTGGGCAGTCTGATCGCGGGGCTGGCAGTGTTCTTCTTCCTGCCGGACTGGCAGGGCCGTCGTCTGAACAAAGTGCTGGCCAACACCCTGACCTGCAACAGCATCTACCTGCGCCAAATCATGCAGCAATACGCCATCGGCAAAAGCGACGACCTGGCCTATCGCCTTGCCCGGCGCAACGCCCATAACGCCGACGCCGCGCTGTCGACGACGCTGGCCAACATGCTGATGGAGCCGGGGCACTTCCGTAAGGAAGCAGACGTCGGATTCCGTTTCCTGGTGCTGTCGCATACGTTACTCAGCTACTTGTCAGGCCTGGGCGCACATCGGGAAACCCAGCTGCCGCCGGACGTGCGCGAGCACTTGATCGACGGTGCCGGAGCAAAACTGGCCACCAGCATCGACGAAATCGCCCAAGGACTGGCGAGCAAACTGCCGATTGCGATTCAGAGCGACGAGGAAGAGGCACTGGCCAATGCGCTGGAACAGATGCCGGATGAAATCGATGAAGGCCAACGGTTGGTGCAGACGCAGTTGGCGTTGATCTGCCGGCAGTTGGGGCCGTTACGGACATTGGCGGCGCATCTCATTAAAGACACCAGCGAAACCTGAGAGGTGTGTTGTCTGGGCAGGCCTCATCGCGAGCAAGCTCGCTCCCACAGTGGATCTCCGGTGTACCAACGATCAGTGTGGGAGCGAGCTTGCTCGCGATGAGGCCATCAATCACACCGCAAACTCACATCCCATGCTGTTGCATCAACCGCTCATAACTCCCATCCGCCTTCATCGCCGCGATCTCGCGGTCGAAACCGGCGACGATTTGTTCATGCCTCGGGTTCTTCAGGCTGACCAGGATGTGCAGGCTGTTCTCGCTCAGCGGCTTGGGCAAAAACTCCACGGCATTGCGCACTTTGGATGATTCCCGGGCCAGGTAGTAACGAGCGACGTATTCGTCTTCCAGGGTCAGCTTGACCCGATCGGCCGCGACCATGCGCACAGCCATGGCAAAGTTGTGCACCGGAATCTTCTGCAGCGACACATCTTCATCGAACTCCTGCGAATAGGCATACCCACGCACCACCGCGATCGGATAAGTGTGCAGTTGTTGCAGATTGTTGTATTCGATAGGTGCATCTTTGCGCTTGAGGAAGCGCACACGGTTGAGTAGGTATTCACCGGAAAACATCCCGATTTTTGTGCGCTCGTCGGTGTACCAGGCGTTGACCAACACGTCGTATCGACCCTCGCTCACCCCCAGCAAGGCGCGTGCCCAAGGCACCTGCTCAAAATCACTGGCATAGCCTGCCCGGGCCAGCGCGGTGCTGACAATGTCCGTGGCCAACCCGCCGTTGACCAACGTGGCGTCGGTAAAGGGCGGCCAGGCATCGGCGACCAGGCGCAGCTTTTCCGCTGCCGCGTTTTGAGTCAGCAACAGCAATCCAATCAAAGCAAAAGCTCGATGCAATCGCGGCATGCTAGAAAATCCTTAGCGGGCGGGCTGCCCAGTGTGTTTTCAGCCAAAACTCCAAGGCCCTGTACCGACATAGCTCCGGTCTAACCTTAGCTCATTGACGCTATTGCATTGCGCGTCTTCAAAGATTACACAAAGAAGACAACGCCGCGCGAAATGAATGATGGCATTTTGGCTTCTACCACAGAATTCTGCGGCATACAGACATCTTTCATCCGTGCGCTTAGTATCGGAGCGACTTGGTCAAGGAAGTGTGAAGATGACAATCGATTGGATCTGCAAACACCATAGCGATCTAGGCAAAGAGCAGCTGTACACCATTCTGCAGTTACGGGCAGAGGTGTTCGTCGTTGAGCAGAAATGCGTGTATCAGGACATCGACGGCCAGGATCTGGAGGGCGACACCCGCCATTTGATGGCCTGGGACGGCGACCAGCTGGTGGCATACCTGCGGATGCTCGACCCGGAGCTACAGGGCGGCGATGTGGTTATTGGCCGAGTGATCATTGCCCCGCAGGCGCGAGGCACCGGGCTTGGTCATGAGTTGATGGCCCAAGCGCTGAAGCACGCTGAAAAGCACTGGCCTGAAGTGCCGATTTATCTTTCGGCCCAGGCGCATTTGCAGGGGTATTACGGGCGGTACGGGTTTGTCGTGGCGGGTGAGGTATATATGGAAGATGGCATTGCGCATATCGGGATGCGTCGGCCCTGAGGGCCCCATCGCGAGCAGGCTCGCTCCCACAGGGATCGTGGTTGGATAACACACTTTCAATCCAGCCCGAAACCTGTGGGAGCGAGCTTGCTCGCGATGACGCAGGCTCAGTCACCGCAGGAGCTAGGGATATTCCAGCACCGCTTTAATCTGCTGAAGATTTCGCTCTATCCACCCGCGATCAATCGCCCCCCACTCGCGAATCCTATAGCGTCCCGCATGATTGCGTGCGCCTTCTTCCTGCTCGAATTCGCAAATAATATCCAGGTCCACCAATGCCGCAATGGTGTCCTGAGCCGTACGCCGTGGCATGCCGGTGACTTCAGTCAGCGCCGGCACGCTGCTGGCTCGCCCGCTGTCGATCAAGTACGCCACGTATAACCGGCGGTAGAAACTGCTCTTGGTCTTGCTCACGTCCATCCATGCGTTCCTTATCAATTAGAAGATCAAAAGATCGTCCGAACGTGGCCCGGGTTGTCGGCAGCTACTACGCGCCTGAGCGCGCAGACATGTCCCGCCACGTCAGGTACACCCGCAAATCGAACTCCACCTGGTGATACCCCGGCAACATGTGTTCGCACAGCTTGTAGAACGCCTTGTTGTGATCCGACTCTTTGAAGTGTGCCAGTTCATGCACCACGATCATTTTCAGAAACCCGGAGGGTGCTTCCTTGAACAGGGCCGCCACACGAATTTCTTTCTTGGCCTTGAGCTTGCCGCCCTGCACCCGGGAAATCGTGGTGTGCAGGCCGAGGGCGCGGTGGGTCAAATCCAGGCGGTTATCGAACAACACCTTGTCGATGGCCGGGGCATTACGCAGGTATTCCTGTTTGAGTTCCAACGCATAGGTGTACAGCGCCTTGTCGCTCTGCACGCCATGTTTTTCCGGGTAACGCTGGTCCAGGTAATCACCCAGCCGACCTTCATTGATCAGCTGGCGCACCTGGTCCTGCAATGCAGCGGGATAGGCCTGAAGGTATTTCAACACGGTCATTTGGGCGGCAACACGAGTCACGAAAAGGTCGTCAGTGTAGCGAATTCAGCCAGCCAGCGCGCTCCAGTCGAACGGCTGCACAAAGTCGCCGACGTCCTCGGCCATCATCGGCCGCGCCACCAGAAAACCTTGCACATAACCGCAGCCATTAGCGCGTAGCCACTCATACTGAGCAACGGTTTCCACCCCTTCGGCAATGACCAGCATTCCGTATTGCTGACACAGTTCGATCACCATGCGCACCAGCGCCGCATCCCGGGATGATTCTGGCAGGCGGGCGATCAGATGCCGATCAAGCTTGAGGGTATCCAGCTCAAGGTCGCGCAGATGCGACAGCGAACAAGGTCCGACACCAAAGTCATCCAACGCTACCCGCACCCCGAGATGACGCAGCAAACGCAGCTGCTTGCGGGTTTCCTCGGGATTTTTCGCCAAGGCGTCTTCAGTGACCTCGACCTCCAGATGACGCGGCTGCAAGCCATGACGCTCCAGCACCTGGCGCAGCTCGGTCACCAGATTCGGCATGCCGAACTGGGTACTGCTCAAACTGACGCCCAGCACCAGGTCCTCGGCAAACAGGGTTTCCCAGGCTTTGCGCTGCCCGGCGCCGCGGTGGTAAATCCAGCTGCCCAGACGACTGATCAACCGCGCCTCCTCCAGCAGCGGTAAAAACAGCCCTGGCGGTACGTCGCCGACACTCGGATGCTGCCAGCGCAATAACGCCTCGAACCCGCGAATCCGCCCATCGGCGATGGCCACCTGAGGTTGATACACCAGATTGAAATCACGATTCTCGATGGCCGAGCGCACGCTGTCTTCGAGCATCAATCGCGAGCGCGCCCGGCCGTTCATTTCGTGATCGTAGAAGCGATACTGCTGACGGCCGGCACGCTTGGCTTCGTACATGGCAATGTCGGACGCTCGCAGCAAGCCATCGAGATTGGCACCGCCATCCGGGTACGTGGCGATGCCGATGCTGGCACCCAAGGCGATATCCAGACCATCAATCTGCTGACAGATCGACACGCGCTCAATGAGTTTCTCGGCAATCTTCGCCGCTTGCTCAGGGAATTCCAGGTCCAGCAACGCCGTGAACTCGTCACCGCCCATGCGCGCCAGAATATCGAAGGGCCGCAAGCAGGCTTTCAATTGCTCGGAAACCCAGCGCAACACACGGTCACCGGCATCATGGCCGAGGGAATCGTTGACCCGCTTGAAGCCGTCGAGATCGAGGTACAACAAGACCCACGCACCGTCTGAACGTTCGCCGCGCAGCAACAGGTTTTCCACCGTCTGATAGAAACCCCGTCGGTTGAGCAGCCCGGTCAGCGGATCAGTCACCGCCTGGAACTCCAGCTGCTGGTGCAAGTGGCGCACCACAGACATGTCCAACACCGTCACCACCATGGCCTGTTGCTCGGAGGGTAACGGTGCGCAGGACAGCGCAACCGGCACCTGCTGGCCGGGTGCGGTTCGCAGCGATGCATCGTGCAGGCGCAGGGTTTCACCGCGTTTGTAGCCGGCCAATAGCGCTGAATCGGCCCAGATCGGGATATGCGGTTTTTGCAGGAAGTCCAGAAACTCCCTGCCTTGCAGGTTCTGCACCGTGGCATTGAGCAGCCGCGACATCGCCGGGTTGGCAAAGCGGATCACGCCGCCCTCATCGACCACCAGGATGCCTTCGGCCGCGTTATCCAGCACCGAGGCATTAAACGCGCGAGCAGCCTCCAGATCATGGCTCAGGCGCTGCAACGCACGGCGATTACGCTGATGTTCGAGCAGCGCCTGGACTTTGGGTTTGAGAATCTGCGGGTCAAACGGTTTGAACAGGTAATCCACCGCACCGCTGGCGTAACCTTTGATTACGGCGTCCTGGGACTGCTCGTTGGCAGTGAGGAAAATGATCGGCGTAAGACGGGTTCGCTGACTGCCGCGCATCAGTCGCGCCACTTCAAAACCATCCATGCCCGGCATCTGCACATCCAGCAGTACCAGGTCGATATCATGTTCGAGTAACAGGCTCAGCGCCTCGAAACCCGAGGCGGCGGTCATGACCTGCCAGTCCTGGCGCTGCAACAGTGCGCGCATGCTGATCAGGTTTTCAGGGTAATCATCAACGATTAAAAGGATTGAGTTGGCTTCAGCTGGCGGGGGGTGCGCGCATTCCATGCTGCTTCTCTTGTTCGGGACCTCAGGCCGGTTTCTCGTGAAAACCGGACAAATACCAAGCCATCACTCTAGACCGGGTTCCGTGAAAGCAGAAGGTGTCAGTACGCCATCATTAACCAATACGTCCATTTACCGACTAACGGTCACGCCTACAGGCCGCTAAAAACGCGAAAGATGGCCTTTTAACAGGATATTGACGCCATCCATTTGTCAGTGAGCCGTTAACAAATTTGCCTTTCGCGTTTATAAAGACCGCCCTCCAATGCGCGTGCTAGAGCTTCTGGCACGTGTGTGCGGTAAAAATTGTGGAAGCTTTTGCCTATGATCGATCTCGCAACCTGGAACCTCAGCGTTCCCGTCGGCAATCCGCCGTACACCGTTGACACGCCAAAACTGGTGAATGGCTTCAAGGATCAGTACTTCCACTCCGACACCGGCACCTTGTTTTTCTGGGCCCCGGTCACCGGTTCTAAAACGGCAAACGCAAAGTATCCCCGCACCGAACTTCGCGAAACCTACAGCAACGGCACCTTGCGCAACTGGCTTTACCCGGAGGCTGACAACGCCCTGCGTGCCACCCTGGCGGTCAACCAGGTGCCCAGCTCCGGCAAGATCGTCATCGGTCAGATCCACGCCTACAACAGCCAGAAGCCCTTGGTGAAGGTCGAATATCAGTACAAGACCACTACACAGACAGGCAACATCGTGGCCAAGGTGCGCATGCACCCCGACGATGGCGAAGGCCGGGTGATCACCATCGCCACTGGCGTGAAACTGGATCAGCAATTCTCCTACCTGATTCACCTCAGCCCTGGCGGCGCGCTGGGCATCAGCGCCGCAGGCTACCAGTGGGATACTGACATCAGCGCTACCTGGCGCGACAAGCCGCTGTACTTCAAGGCCGGGGTATATGTGCAGGACAATACCGGGTACACCAGCGAAGGCGGGAAAGTAACGTTTAGCAAGCTGGATATTGATCACGATAAGCAAGGCTGATTACTCCGTAGCAGCTGCTACGGGTTGCGGTTGCGGGAGTGGGAAATGAACCGAGCATTCGCCCACAAAAAAACCCGCATCTCTGCGGGTTTTTTAGTGGTTCTTGAAACGCTGAAGGCTTAGTTGACCTTGGCGTTCAACTCACCTTTGAGGTAACGCTGGTACATCCCTTCCAACGAGATCGGCTTGATCTTCGAAGCGTTGCCTGCGGTACCAAACGCTTCATAACGAGCGATACACACATCACGCATGGCGGTCACGGTGGCGCCGAAGAATTTACGTGGGTCGAATTCGCTCGGGTGGGTAGCCATCAGACGACGCATCGCACCGGTGGATGCCAGGCGCAGGTCGGTATCGATGTTGACCTTGCGCACGCCGTGCTTGATGCCTTCGACGATTTCTTCAACCGGTACGCCGTAGGTTTCTTTGATGTCGCCACCGTACTGGTTGATGATCGCCAGCCAGTCTTGTGGCACCGAAGACGAACCGTGCATCACCAGGTGGGTGTTCGGGATGCGTTTGTGGATTTCTTTGATACGGTCGATGGCCAGTACGTCGCCAGTAGGCGGCTTGGTAAACTTGTATGCGCCGTGGCTGGTGCCAATGGCGATGGCCAGGGCGTCGACCTGAGTGCGCTTGACGAAGTCAGCGGCTTCTTCCGGGTCGGTCAGCATCTGGCTGTGATCCAGAACGCCTTCGGCGCCGATGCCGTCTTCTTCACCGGCCATGCCGGTTTCCAGCGAACCCAGGCAGCCCAGCTCGCCTTCTACCGATACGCCGCAGGCGTGAGCCATGGCCACGGTTTGTTGGGTGACACGAATGTTGTAGTCGTAGTCGGTCGGAGTCTTGCCGTCTTCGCCCAGGGAACCGTCCATCATCACCGAGCTGAAGCCCAGCTGGATGGAACGCTGGCAGACGTCAGGGCTGGTGCCGTGGTCCTGGTGCATGCATACCGGGATGTGCGGGAACTCTTCGATGGCTGCGAGGATCAGGTGACGCAGGAACGGCGCGCCGGCGTATTTGCGAGCACCGGCCGAAGCCTGGACGATCACCGGGGAGTCAGTCTTGTCAGCCGCTTCCATGATGGCGCGCATCTGCTCAAGGTTGTTGACGTTGAAGGCTGGAACGCCGTAGCCGAACTCGGCTGCGTGGTCCAGCATCTGGCGCATGCTGATAAGTGCCATTGTGTGTGTCTCTCCCGGTTGAGGGTCGTTAATCGTGCCAGCCTGCCGTAGCGGCGGCGGCTATTCAAGTTATTGCAGATCGGGGGTTGGCCCGTGCTGCGAATTCGGTGCTACCAAAATCTGAAGAACTACACAGCACCCTGTGGGAGCGAGCCTGCTTGCGAATGCGGTTTCACATTCAATATTGATGCAAGCTGATCCACCGCTTTCGCGAGCAGGCTCGCTCCCACATTAGGTCTGTGGTGTGTCAATTACTGCGCTTTACAACCGCGGCCAATCAAATCATTGGTGGCGACCCAATACACCAGGCCTTCCTCACCTTTTACGTGAAACGCCAGCATGTCGTTGCTGTACAGCGTACCTTCGGCGCCCGGCTCAAGTTTCAAGCGGTAGACCTGATCGGCCCCACCCAGGCGAACATCGACTTCCTTGTGGCTGTCGTCACTGTAGCGCCAAACCACTTTGGCCTGGCTGTCGCAGGTCCAGGTGGTCCAACTGTCCGTCGAATCAGCGGGCTTGAACAGGTTCAAACTGGAGCAACCTGCCAGCAGTGCCAACGCCGTAACGGCGATAAAACCTTTCATCCGTGTTCCTCGACTGGCGGCGCATGCTACCAGCCCTGAGTAAAGAGTCAGACCCGTCAAGGGCAGCCACGTTCCTTGGCCGGCGTCGGTGTCTCGTATTTGTCCAGACCTTCCGGCCCGGAACGCTTGTTGATCACCGGGTTGGTTTCCGCCTGCCAGTCGGCCTGGTAACAGTCGTTCTGCGGAGCAGTCGGCGCCGGCTCCGGCGTGGCTTTCGGGTTACTCCCGCAAGCCGCCAGCATACCCGCGACGATCAACAGCGCGAACGTCTTGACCATCTCAACACTCCTTTGCCTGGTCAATTGGGTAGCCTCAGGCCTTGGCCCGGCTTTCCAGGACTTCGACAGCGGGCAGAACCTTGCCTTCGACGAACTCAAGGAATGCGCCGCCGCCAGTAGAAATGTAGGAGATTTGATCAGCAACGCCATACTTATCGATAGCGGCCAGGGTGTCGCCGCCGCCAGCGATCGAGAACGCCGAGCTTTCGGCGATGGCCTGGGCCAGCACTTTGGTGCCGTTACCGAACTGATCGAATTCGAACACGCCTACCGGGCCGTTCCACAGAATGGTCTTGGACGACTTCAACAGCTCGGCGAAATTCGCCGCGGTCTGTGGGCCGATGTCCAAAATCATGTCGTCTGCCGCCACGTCAGCAATCAACTTGACGGTTGCGGTGGCGCTTTCAGCGAATTCCTTGGCGACCACAACGTCGACCGGCAAAGGCACACTCACCTTGGCGGCGATGGCACGAGCGGTCTCCAGCAGGTCCGGTTCGTACAGGGACTTGCCGACCGGGTGACCGGCAGCGGCCAGGAAGGTGTTGGCAATGCCGCCGCCGACGATCAGCTGGTTGCAGATCTGGCTCAGGCTGTTGAGCACATCGAGTTTGGTCGAGACCTTGGAGCCGGCAACAATGGCGGCCATTGGTTGAGCCGGGGCGCCAAGGGCTTTGCCCAGTGCATCCAGCTCGGCAGCCAGCAACGGGCCAGCCGCCGCGACTTTGGCAAACTTGGCCACGCCGTGGGTCGAACCTTCGGCGCGGTGAGCGGTGCCGAAGGCATCCATCACGAATACGTCGCACAGGGCGGCGTATTGCTGGGCCAGTTCGTCAGCGTTCTTTTTCTCGCCCTTGTTGAAGCGCACGTTTTCGAACAGCACGATGTCGCCGGCTTTCACGTCGACGCCGCCCAGGTAATCGGCCACCAGCGGCACTTCGCGACCCAGCGCCTTGCTCAGGTAGTCAGCGACTGGCTTGAGGCTGTTCTCGGCAGAAAACTCGCCTTCGGTCGGACGGCCAAGGTGGGAGCAGACCATCACGGCCGCGCCTTTTTCCAGGGCCAGCTTGATGGTCGGCAGCGAAGCCAGGATTCGCGCATCGCTGGTGACAACACCGTCCTTGACTGGGACGTTGAGGTCTTCGCGGATCAGTACGCGCTTACCTTGCAGATCGAGGTCGGTCATCTTCAACACGGTCATGGGTCGCAATTCCTGAGTTACTGTTCTTTAGAGACAAGGGGTGAAGTAGCTGTTTGCAGATAGTGTTCTGCAACGTCCAGCATGCGGTTGGCAAAACCCCATTCGTTGTCGAACCAGGCCAGGATGTTCACCAGCCGCGGGCCGGAAACTCGAGTCTGACTGGCATCGACGATCGCCGAATGTGGGTCATGGTTGAAATCACAGCTTGCGTGGGGGAGCTCGGTGTAGGCCAGAAGGCCTTTGAGCGGGCCGCTGGTGGCGGCCTCGCGCAGAATCCGGTTGACCTCGGCAGCATCGGTGTCGCTCACGGTCTGCATCGTAATGTCGAGGCAAGACACATTAACCGTCGGCACCCGTACGGCTTTGGCCTGAATTCGCCCGGCAAGTTCCGGCAGCAGGCGTTCGATGCCGCGCGCCAGACCAGTGGACACCGGAATCACCGACTGGAACGCCGAACGGGTGCGGCGCAGGTCTTCGTGGTGATAGGCATCGATGACTGGCTGATCGTTCATTGCCGAGTGAATGGTGGTAATCGACACGTACTCCAGGCCAATGGCCTGATCCAGCAGGCGCAACAGCGGCACGCCGCAGTTGGTGGTACAGGACGCGTTGGACACCAGCAACTCGTCACCGGTCAGGCAATCCTGGTTCACGCCGTAGACGATGGTGGCGTCGACATCCGCCTCGCTGGCCATCGGCTGGGAAAACAGCACGCGCGGTGCGCCGGCGTCGAGGAACCGCTGGCCGTCTTCACGTGTGTGGTAAGCGCCGGAGCACTCCAGCACCAGATCGACGCCCAGCGATGCCCAATCGATGCCTTCGGGGGTGGCACTGCGCAAGACCTTCACGCAGTTGCCATTAATATGCAGACAATCGCCGTCGACCCTCACTTCGCCGGGAAAGCGCCCGTGAGTGGAGTCAAAGCGTGTCAGGTATTCGATGCTGGCCATGTCCGCCAGATCGTTGATCGCGACAATTTCAAACCCGGCTGTCGAGCCTCGCTCAAACAACGCACGCAAGACGCAACGACCAATCCGGCCGTAGCCGTTGAGTGCAACTTTGTAAGGACGCGGTTGAGGCATGGGGAGTCTCGATAGACGCAGGCAGACGAATTCTTGCTAACAACACGCCCCTTGTAGGAGCGAGCTTGCTCGCGATGGACGTTAACGATAACGCGCGCTATCTGAATAAACGCGGTGCCGTCACGTTTTTCGCGAGCAAGCTCGCTCCTGCAGGGGAACGCGGCGGTCATGAAACCGCCGCGCCGTGTATTAGTCTTCCAGCAGTTCTTCAGCCTGACCCAGGATGTTTTCCAGGGTAAAGCCGAACTCTTCGAACAAGGCAGGCGCAGGCGCCGACTCGCCGTAGGTGGTCATGCCGATCACGCGACCTTCCAGGCCCACGTACTTGTACCAATAGTCCGCGTGAGCGGCTTCGATGGCGATACGGGCGCTGACTTGCAACGGCAGAACCGATTGCTTGTAGTCGGCGTCCTGGGCATCGAACACGCTGGTGCAAGGCATCGAAACAACGCGCACTTTGCGACCCTGTTCGGTCAGCTTGTCGTAAGCCTGAACCGCCAGGCCCACTTCCGAACCGGTGGAGATCAGGATCAGCTCAGGCTCGCCCGCGCAGTCCTTCAACACGTAACCGCCACGGGCGATCTCGGCGATCTGGATCGCATTGCGGGTTTGGTGCTGCAGGTTCTGACGCGAGAAGATCAGCGCCGACGGGCCGTCTTTACGCTCCAACGCATACTTCCAGCACACTGCCGATTCAACGGCATCGGCCGGGCGCCAGGTGTCGAGGTTCGGTGTGCAACGCAGGCTGGCCAGTTGCTCGATTGGCTGGTGAGTCGGGCCGTCTTCGCCCAGACCGATGGAGTCGTGGGTGTAGACGTGAATCACACGCTGCTTCATCAAGGCCGACATGCGCACTGCGTTACGGGCGTATTCCATGAACATCAGGAAGGTCGCGCCGTAAGGCACCAGGCCGCCGTGCAGCGCCACGCCGTTCATGATGGCAGTCATGCCGAATTCGCGAACGCCGTAGTACATGTAGTTGCCGCTGGCGTCTTGCGCCGTAACACCTTTGCAGCCTTTCCACAGGGTCAGGTTGGAACCGGCCAGGTCAGCCGAGCCACCGAGGAACTCAGGCAGCAATGGACCGAACGCGTTCAGGGCGTTCTGGCTGGCCTTACGGCTGGCGATGGTTTCGCCCTTGGCAGCGACTTCAGCGATGTACGCCGAGGCTTTTTCCGAGAAGTCGGCTGGCAGGTCACCGCTCAAACGACGGACCAGTTCGTTGGCCAGCTCAGGGAATTGCGCAGAGTAAGCGGCGAAACGCTGATCCCACTCGGCTTCGGCCGCGCGGCCGGCTTCCTTGGCGTCCCACTCGGCGTAGATGTCGGCCGGGATTTCGAACGGACCGTAGTTCCATTTCAGTGCAGCACGGGTCAGAGCGATTTCCGCTTCACCCAACGGGGCGCCGTGGCAGTCTTCTTTACCTTGCTTGTTCGGCGAACCGAAACCGATGGTGGTCTTGCAGCAGATCAGGGTTGGCTGATCGCTTTTGCGCGCGGTGTCGATCGCCGTCTTGATTTCTTCCGGGTCGTGACCGTCAACGTTGCGGATCACCTGCCAGTTGTAGGCTTCGAAACGCTTCGGGGTGTCGTCGGTGAACCAGCCTTCGACTTCGCCGTCGATGGAGATGCCATTGTCATCGTAGAAAGCGATCAGCTTGCCCAGGCCCAAAGTACCGGCGAGCGAGCTGACTTCGTGGGAAATGCCTTCCATCATGCAGCCATCACCCAGGAACACGTAGGTGTGGTGATCGACAACATTATGGCCAGGACGGTTGAACTGCGCCGCCAGGACTTTTTCAGCCAGGGCAAAACCTACCGCGTTGGCCAGGCCTTGGCCCAGCGGACCGGTGGTGGTTTCAACGCCCGGGGTATAACCCAGTTCCGGGTGACCCGGGGTGCGGCTGTGCAGCTGGCGGAACTGTTTCAGGTCATCGATCGACAGGTCGTAGCCGGTCAGGTGCAGCAGCGAGTAAATCAACATCGAGCCGTGACCGTTGGACAGCACGAAGCGGTCGCGGTCGGCAAACGATGGATTGCTCGGGTTGTGCTTCAGGTAGTCACGCCAAAGTACTTCGGCGATATCCGCCATACCCATAGGGGCACCGGGATGGCCGCTGTTGGCTTTTTGCACGGCATCCATGCTGAGGGCACGAATGGCGTTGGCACGCTCACGACGGCTGGGCATCGCTGATCTCCTGGGGGTTAGATAAAACGAAACGGAAAAAAGGCGAGCATTTTCCCTCACCGGGCCGCCTCGGGGCAATGACAGATAGTCATCTGGAGACGTTTTTCCCATGGATAGCGACGGTTTCGCCTGATGAAACCTTTCTGCTATTCGTTTGTAGAGGGGAACAAGGCTTCAGAAGTGCCATCTATCGAGCAATATCAAAACTTTTTGATATTGCTCTTGCGATGATTTCTGACCGTCACTAGACTGCTGGCCTTATGAATCTACGTGTGCCCTCCATTCAACATGACGATTGCGATGAGCTGGCGGCCTTGTGCAAGGCCGGTGGCGATCCTCTACGGCTGAATGTATTGCGCGCGCTGGCCAACGATTCGTTTGGCGTACTGGAACTGGCACAGATTTTCGGCATCGGCCAGTCGGGGATGAGTCACCACCTCAAGGTATTGGCACAGGCCGACCTGGTGGCGACTCGCCGTGAAGGCAACGCGATTTTCTACCGTCGCGCCCTGCCCCATACCGATTTGCTGGGTGGCAAGCTGCACGCCGCGTTACTGGAAGAAGTGGACAACCTGAACCTGCCTGCCGACGTGCAGTCGCGGATCGGTCAGGTTCATGGACAACGAGCGGCGGCCAGCCAAGACTTTTTCTCACGGGTCGCGGAAAAATTCCGCGCCCAGCAAGACTTGATCGCCGGCTTGCCGCAATACCGCGAAAGCGTGGTGGCGCTGCTCGATAAGCTGAGTTTCAACGCAGGTGCCACAGCTATCGAAGTCGGCCCTGGCGACGGTGCATTTTTGCCGGAACTGGCACACCGCTTCACTCAGGTGACGGCGCTGGACAATAGCCCGGCGATGCTCGAACTGGCGCGCCAGGTCTGCGAACGTGAAACGCTCACTAACGTCAGTCTGCAATTGGCCGATGCATTGAACGGTGTAAGCCTCAAGGCTGACTGCGTTGTACTGAACATGGTGCTGCACCATTTCGCCGCGCCGGCCGAAGCGCTCAAGCACATGGCCCAATTGCTGCAACCGGGCGGTAGCCTGCTCGTGACAGAGTTATGTAGCCACAACCAGAGTTGGGCCAGGGAGGCCTGCGGTGATCTCTGGTTGGGGTTTGAACAGGACGATTTGGCCCGTTGGGCCACCGCTGCGGGACTCGTTCCCGGGGAAAGCCTCTATGTAGGCTTACGTAATGGTTTCCAGATTCAGGTCCGCCACTTTCAGCGGCCAACTGGCGACACTCACCATCGGTAAATTCAGGAAAAAATCGAGATGAGCGAATACTCCCTCTTCACCTCAGAGTCCGTGTCCGAAGGGCATCCGGACAAAATCGCCGACCAGATTTCCGATGCGGTGCTGGACGCCATCATTGCTGAAGACAAGTTCGCCCGCGTGGCGTGCGAGACCCTGGTAAAAACCGGTGTGGCAATCATCGCCGGCGAAGTCACCACGTCGGCCTGGGTCGATCTGGAAGAGATCGTGCGTAACGTCATTCTGGATATCGGCTACAACAGCTCCGATGTCGGCTTCGACGGTGCCACTTGCGGCGTGATGAACATCATCGGCAAGCAGTCCCCTGACATCAACCAGGGCGTTGACCGTGCCAAGCCTGAAGATCAGGGCGCCGGCGACCAGGGCCTGATGTTCGGCTACGCCAGTAACGAAACCGACGTGCTGATGCCAGCACCGATCACCTTCTCGCACCAGCTGGTTCAGCGTCAGGCCGAAGCCCGTAAATCCGGCCTGCTGCCTTGGCTGCGCCCGGACGCCAAGTCGCAAGTGACTTGCCGTTACGAAGGCGGCAAGGTTGTCGGTATCGACGCCGTTGTTCTGTCGACCCAGCACAACCCTGAAGTGTCCTACAAAGACCTGCGCGAAGGCGTGATGGAGCTGATCGTCAAGCACGTACTGCCTGCCGAACTGCTGACCAAAGACACCCAGTTCCACATCAACCCGACCGGCCAGTTCATCATCGGCGGCCCGGTAGGCGACTGCGGTCTGACCGGCCGCAAGATCATCGTCGACAGCTACGGCGGCATGGCCCGTCACGGCGGTGGCGCATTCTCCGGTAAAGATCCATCGAAGGTTGACCGTTCGGCAGCCTACGCCGGTCGTTACGTGGCCAAGAACATCGTCGCTGCCGGCCTGGCCGAGCGCTGCGAGATTCAGGTTTCCTACGCGATCGGTGTCGCTCAACCGACTTCGATCTCGTTGAACACCTTCGGCACCGGCAAAATCAGCGACGACAAAATCGTCAAGCTGGTTCGTGAAGTGTTCGACCTGCGTCCATACGCGATCACCACCATGCTCGACCTGCTGCACCCGATGTACCAGGAAACCGCGGCGTACGGCCACTTCGGTCGTACCCCGGCCACCAAGACTGTGGGCGACGACACGTTCACCACCTTCACCTGGGAAAAAACCGACCGCGCCGACGACCTGCGTTCGGCTGCCGGCCTGTAATACCTCCCCGGCGGTACCAAAAGCCCTGCACGGTTCTCCGTGCGGGGTTTTTTATTGGTCTCGCCTTACACCGTGTCGCCGCCTTCGCGAGTAGGCTCGCTCCCACAGGGGAATGCGGTCAAATGTGGGAGCGAGCCTGCTCGCGAAGAGGCTCGCCCAGTCATCTGCCACATCCAGCAAAACACCTACACTTTGCACCACCCAATACTGACCTAGCCTTTAAGCACCTACCTGAGCAAGGACGCTCTCGATGCTCCCCTACCTTCGCCTGTTTTTCGCCCTTCTGCTGACATCGCAAACCGCCAACGCCACCGACTGTCCCGACTGGCCACCCGCCAGGGCTCTGGACGAAATCAAAGCCCTGCAAAAGCAAATCGACATTTGGGACGACAGTTATCACCACCGTGGCCGCTCATTGGTCGCCGACGAACTCTACGATCAGTCCCGCGCACGGCTGACCGAATGGCGTGAGTGTTTTGACTTGGGTCTGGCGCCTGAACCATTGCGCACGGCTGCCGGCAACATCACCCACCCCATCGCTCACACAGGTCTGGAAAAACTGCGCGATGGTCCAGCGGTCGAGCACTGGCTGCGTGGCCGCAAGGACATCTGGGTACAACCCAAGGTCGACGGCGTGGCCGTGACGCTGGTCTATCGCCACGGCTTGCTGCACCAAGCCATCAGTCGCGGTGACGGGGTGAAAGGACAAGACTGGACCACCTCGGCGCTGCTCATCCCGACCATCCCCCGGCAACTGGCGCAACCGCTGGACTTACTGGTGCAAGGTGAACTCTATTGGCGCCTGACCGACCATGTACAAGCCGCGGCCGGCAGCCTCAACGCCCGCTCCACGGTGGCCGGCCTGATGGCCCGCAAGCGACTCAACGCTGAGCAAGCCGCCGGTATCGGGTTGTTTATCTGGGATTGGCCACAAGGCCCGGCCCATTTGCCCGCCCGGCTGGTGAGACTGGATGAACTGGGCTTCCCGAGTACCGTTGCGTACAGTCAGCCGATCAAGGCATTTGCCGAGGCTGAACACTGGCGCGATCACTGGTATCGCTCACCCCTGCCCTTTGCCAGTGACGGTGTGGTCCTGCGCCAGAGCCAGCGCCCCTTGGCTGAACGCTGGCAGGCGAAAGCACCTTACTGGGCCATCGCCTGGAAATACCCCTTTGCCCAGGCGCTGGCCGAGGTGCGCAACGTTGACTTCAAGATCGGTCGTACCGGACGGATCACACCGGTGCTGGACCTCAAACCTGTAACGCTCGATGACCGACAGATCAAGCGTGTCAGCGTCAGCTCCCTGCAACGCTGGAAGGCCTTGGATATCCGTCCCGGTGATCAGGTGTCGATCAGCCTGGCGGGACTGACCATTCCAACGCTTGACGGGGTCGTTCTACGCGCCACCGAGCGCCCTGAATTGAACGTCCCCGTGGCCGCCGACTTTCATCATTTAAGCTGTTGGCAGCCGACACCCGGGTGCGAGAGCCAATTTCTTGCGCGACTGACCTGGCTCAGCGGTAAACAGGGGCTGGCTTTGCCTCATGTCGGCCCCGGTACGTGGGAGAAACTTTTCGCAACAGGCCATCTGAATGGCCTGCTGGATTGGTTGACCCTCGATGCTCAAGAGCTTGGTAACATTGACGGCTTCGGCGAACGCAGTACCGCTCGCCTTTTGAACAGTTTCAACAGTGCCCGACAACGCCCATTCATTCGCTGGCTCAAAGCCTTGGGTTTGCCACCGACGGGTCAGGCACAGCTTGCCGATTCCTGGCAGGCGCTGGCGCAACGAAACACCGAACAATGGCAGGCTGAAGCCGGCATCGGTCCTGGACGCGCGGCGCAATTGAGCGCATTTTTCCGCGACCCACAGGTCCTGGCCTTTAGTGAAATATTGCGTGTGGCGGGTGTCGACGGTTTTAGCGATCGATGATGCCCGCTTACCCGGGAACCCAATGGTAGCGATGGGCTCAAACAGCTCATCGCCCTATCGACCTGATTGCCTTTTCACATGGAGCTTTTATGAAATTTCTTTCACCGCTCGCCCTGCTGGCTCTTTGCAGTGTGATAGCCGCACCGCTGATGGCCGGCGAAGAGGCTCCGGGGCTGACCGGGTGTGCTGCCAAGAAGCAGGGCATCATCAATCAGATCGAACTGGCCAAATCCCACGACAACGCCGATCAGCAGGCAGGCCTGGAAAAGGCCCTGAGTGAGGTGACCGCCCACTGCACCGACGCTTCCCTGAAAAAAGAACGGGAAAACAACGTGCTTGATGCCAAGCACGACGTCAGCAAGCGTCAGGCGGATCTCGACAAGGCCATGAAAAAAGGCGACCCCGACAAGATCAACATGCGCAAAGACAAACTCGCCGAGGCCCGTAAGGAGTTGCAGGAC
Organism: Pseudomonas sp. ASL7; assembly: GCF_056680375.1. Taxonomy (NCBI): domain Bacteria; kingdom Pseudomonadati; phylum Pseudomonadota; class Gammaproteobacteria; order Pseudomonadales; family Pseudomonadaceae; genus Pseudomonas; species Pseudomonas sp. ASL7. Next base: position 4,353,607 of record NZ_CM155279.1, read on the forward strand.
GCGCTGGATGAGCTGGATAAGTAACCTTTAAAAGATCGCAGCCTGCGGCAGCTCATGTCATGCGTACCCCTGTAGGAGCGAGCTTGCTCGCGAAGGGCTTGAGATCAATGCGTTTACTCAGGAAGAACGCATTATGGTTAACGACCCTCGCGAGCAAGCTCGCTCCTACAGGGGTACGCATGACATGTAGGAGCTGCCGAAGGTTCGGGCCGCGCTCGGACGATCTTTTAGCAATCAATGATCCCGAAACTGTTTATGGCACGCACTGCAGGCATCTTCGACCTTCTGCACCGCAGGCCCCAGATTACTGGCCTTGTAAGGCTCCACTTTGCTGGTCATCACCAACTCACCGGTAGCGCCTTCAAGGTTGCGGGCCATTTCCTGGAAGCGTGCCTGTTGCTGCCACACGTTATCCTTGGCGCTGGTGTGATCTTCTTCGCGCACCTGCGGGAAATGTTTCCAGGGTTCATGGGACAAGGCGTCAAGTTTCTCGGCGCCTGCTGCGAATTTCGGGCCGTCGAACGGAATGCGGCCACGTAACATGCCGCCAAGGTCTTCACCGGTCTTGAGCATTTGCTTGAAAATAGCCTTGCGCTGACCCAACGGCGAATTAGGGTCGACGCCGCCGCAAGCAGACAATGTCAGGCAGGCCAGCAATACAACAGAAAGTTTTTTAAGAGTCATGGCGGCTTCAGGTCACGGGAACGGCGATCAGTATCCCCGCGTCATCGGCAAAGACCAATAGCCCTATTAACAACACGGGTTGTTTGAACGCATGGAGCACTCAGGCAACCGACAAAGGAATTACTCCATGAACAGCCGTCTCAAGGCATGGCGTCACAGCCTGGCCTGGACCCTCCCGATGGTAGCCGTGCTTGCAGGCTGCACCGGTGGTGACAACAACAAACCCAAAACCCACGCCCTGGCCACCTACTCCAGCGCCACGTGGGAAGCGCTTCCGACCGTATCCGACAATGACCTGGTGGCTGGCTTCGGCTCATGGCGCAGTGCCTGCGCCCGACTCAAGGCCGACCCGGTCTGGGGCTCGACCTGCGCAGCGGCCGCCAATGTGCCGCAAACCGCCAATGACATTCGCGGCTTCCTCAAACAGAACCTCGACGTCTACGGCCTGCGAGCCGCCAACGACAATCCCAACGGGTTGATCACCGGTTACTACGAGCCGGTCTACCCCGGCAGCCTGACGCAGACCAATGTCGCGAATATCCCGGTGTACGGCGTTCCAGAGGACATGATCATTGTCTCGCTGGACAGCCTCTACCCCGAACTCAAGGGCAAACGCCTGCGCGGTCGACTCGAAGGTCGTGTGCTCAAGCCTTACGACGATGCGGCAACGATTGAGTCCAAAGGGGTCAAGGCCCCGGTCGTGGCCTGGCTGACCGATCCGATGAACCTACAATTCCTGCAGATCCAGGGCTCGGGGCGCATCCAGCTCGACGATGGTCATCAGTTGCGCATTGCGTATGCCGATCAAAACGGACATCCGTATCGACCGATTGGTCGCTGGCTGGTGGACCAGGGTGAACTGAAGAAAGAAGACGTGACCATGGGCGCTATCAGCGCCTGGGCCAAAGCCAATCCGACGCGCATCCCGGAACTGCTCGGCAGCAACCCGAGTTACGTGTTTTTCACCCGCAATCCCGACAGCAACGAAGGGCCGCGCGGTTCGCTGAACGTTCCACTGACCGCCGGTTATAGCGCGGCCGTGGATCGCAAAGTGATTCCGCTCGGCAGTCTGTTGTGGTTATCCACAACTCGCCCGGACGGTACTGCACTGGTTCGCCCCGTAGCGGCTCAAGACACCGGCGGCGCGATTGCTGGCGAAGTACGAGCGGATCTGTTCTGGGGCACGGGTGAGGCGGCCGGGCAATTGGCCGGAGACATGAAACAGCAGGGGCAGATCTGGATGTTGTGGCCCAAAGGTTCGGCATTGCCGCAAGTGCCGCAGGTGGCTGACAAGCTTTAAAGTCAAAAGATCGCAGGCTGCGCCAGCTCCTACAGGGATCGAAGTGACGACACGATCCCTGTAGGAGCTGACGAGTGAAACGAGGCTGCGATCTTTTGATCTTAAATAGACACAAAGAAGAAACAGACAATCAACCCCAGCCCCACACCCCACACCAGCGACCGCAAAATCGCCCAGTCCGCCAGGTAGCAAATGATGTACAGCAACCGGCTGGTGATGAACAACACCGACAACACATTGATCGTCACCAACTCGGCATTGCCGGCCAGATGCGCGACGATCACTGCCGCCGCGAACGCCGGGGTCACTTCAAAACTGTTCAGTTGCGCCGCATGTGCGCGTCGACCCCAACCATTCAGTGACTCGAGAAAGTCCCGGGGGTCATGGTTGTCTTTCAGCCCAAACCCGCCATTGACCCTGGCGATGACCGCGCAGAGGTAGGGCAGGAAAATCGCGATCAAAATGCACCACAGAGCAACCGTCATAAAGCCGTCCTTTCTTCACGTTTAGACATTCGAATTCAAGTCAAAACTTCATCACCAGCATGCCAACCAGCACCAGCCCACAGGCTAAGAGCCGTGGTCGGCCGAAAGGTTCTTTCAGGAAGCGCATGCCGAACAGCACCACCAGGATCACGCTGATCTCGCGCAATGCCGCCGCTTCGGCAATCGAGCCCAACTGCATGGCCCATAGCACCAGAGCGTAGCTGAACAACACGCAAAACCCGACCGCCAACCCCAATCGCCACTGCTCACGCCAAAACAACATGAAGGCCGGGCGCTTGCTCACCCATGCCAGCAACGGGAACGGCCAGGCACTCAGCAGCGTGACCCAGACCAGATAGTCCAGCGGGTGCGACCAGCGCCGCAACGCCTGGCCATCGATGAAGGTGTAGCAGCCAATGCACAAGCCGATCAGTGCCACCACCGGCAGCATCGACCATGGCAAGCGCGCACCGCCGCCGCCCTGCCAGAGCAGGCACAACATGCCGAAGGGAATCAGCAGAATTCCGAAGATCTGCTGATTCGTCAGCACTTCCCCGGCAAAGACCAGCGTCAGCGCCAGCACCACCAAGGGCGACAAACCACGCATCAGCGGATAGACCAGCCCAAGGTCGCCAACCCGATACGCCTGGATCAGCAAATAGCGATAGAGCAACTCGAACGCCGCCGAAGCTAGAATCCACGGCCATATGTCGATTGGCGGCAACGCCACGAACGGCAACATCACGGCGACGAAGAGCATCGCCACCGTGTCCATGCAGGCCACCACCAGCAGCCGCTCGGCGCTGAATTTGATCAGGGTATTCCACGCCGCGTGCAACAGCGCCGCCACCAACACCAATGCTGTTGCAAGCACGGCACACTCCTTTTATGTCCCCACAATCCCCCCTTGTAGGAGCGAGCTTGCTCGCGATGGACGTCAGCGCGCCGCGTTCAAACAGCAAACACGCGTAATCGTTGACGCCCATCGCGAGCAAGCTCGCTCCTACAGGGACCGTGTGGAGAATTGATTCGCCATAAGTCAGTAGCTGTTTATACTGCACGCGACCACGCCGCACTCAGTTGCACACAGACTAATTCCAATAATTTTTGCCCCTGCCCGCTCTCGTCGAGAAGGGGCAATGGCATGCGTATGCCTGATCAAAGCGTCAAGACTACCGACAGAGACCTCTCGCATGCCACTCGCTTTGCTTGCCCTCGCTGTTGCCGCGTTCGGCATCGGCACCACTGAATTCGTCATCATGGGCTTGCTGCCCGATGTCGCCCGCGACCTTGCGGTGAGCATTCCTCACGCCGGACTGCTGATTACCGGCTACGCCCTGGGCGTGGTGTTCGGCGCGCCAATCCTCGCGATCGGCACCGCCAACATGCCGCGCAAAGCGACGCTGCTGGGCATGACACTGATGTTCATCCTCGGCAACATCCTGTGCGCCCTGGCCCCCAACTACGCCACGCTGATGGCCGCGCGAGTGGTCACCGCGCTGTGTCACGGCGCATTCTTCGGCATCGGCTCGGTGGTCGCCGCCGGCTTGGTGGCGCCGAACAAGCGGGCCCAGGCGATTGCCATGATGTTCACCGGCCTGACCCTGGCCAACGTGCTCGGCGTGCCATTGGGCACGGCGCTTGGACAATACGCAGGCTGGCGTTCGACGTTCTGGGCAGTGTCAGTGATTGGTGTGATTGCGGCGATCGCGCAGTGGGCCTGGCTGCCAAAGGACATTGCGATGGACAAAGCCAACCTGGCCAGCGAGTTCAAGGTCCTGGGCAAGGTCAACGTGTTATTGGCGCTGGGCATGAGCGTGCTGGCGTCGACGAGCCTGTTCAGCGTGTTCACGTATATCGCGCCGATCCTGCAGGACATCACCGGCGTCAGTCCCCATGGCGTGACCATTATGCTGCTGTTGTTCGGCGTGGGTTTGACGGCGGGCAGCATGCTGGGCGGACGACTGGCGGACAGTCGGCTGCTGCCTTCGCTGGTGGGCATGGCGCTGGCCGTGATGGTGGTGTTGGCCGCGTTCACGCAGACCAGTCACTCGGTCATTCCGGCAGCAATCACCCTGGTGCTGTGGGGGATTTTCGCCTTCGCCCTGTGCCCGATCCTGCAGCTGCTGATCATCGATCAGGCCCACGAGGCGCCGAACCTAGGCTCGACGTTGAATCAGAGTGCCTTCAACCTCGGTAATGCCGCAGGTGCGTGGATCGGCGGATTGGTCGTCGCCAGTGGCGCGGACCTGGCGGACTTGCCCTGGACCGGCGCGCTGGTCAGTGGATTGACCGTACTGAGCGCGCTGTACTTTATCTATCGGCAACGTCGCGTTGTAACGTTGGCCGAGATGCCCGGCTGAACCGGGAGGCAGAACCCGGTTCAGAAATCTGCTTTGAGAGTCTGGGCATCGGAGACACGTGTTGTGCGAATACTTTCCGGACCGTATAGCCGATTAGCCAACACTTCCTAAAAGGTTCGAGCTAGAGCCTTTTAGATCATTCCCCAAGTATCTTGCGCGAGTTCATTGCCAAATGCTGCGCAAAGCTCAGACGCTCCCGAACTCGCCTAAAGTGTCGCTTCCCCGATATTCCTCAAGGAAGAGACAACCATGATCACTCCCACCAGCAGCCAACCGATTTCGACGCGCCTTTTGACCGTCCCGAACCATAGGGCTCAAGCGTCATCTGCCGATCCGGCAGGCGATGATTGGGGTGATTTCATGAAGGGAACATCACACGTCGGTCAGGGCCGGTCTGAAACGCTCGTGAACTCGCTGACGGAACGAGGGTTGTCGATCCACCGTTACGAAAACGGCGTAGTCGATGTAAGCGTAGAGAACCCGAAATTCAAGGTTGTCATCTGCGGAGGTGGCGGCAAAGGGGCTGCCCTTTCAGGATTCCCGGGCGCGGCAAAAGCACATCAGGCCCATATTGAGAGTTACTCCGGCTCGTCGGCAGGAGCCATTGCCGCCGCCTTTCTGGCCAGCGGCATGGACGACGCCAGCTTCGATAAAATGTCGGACGAAACCAACCTACTAAAACTGCTCGACAGTCCCAACAAGATTCTGGGGACGATTCAGGATGTCAGCACCGCCGTGGGTAAGGGCTTGGCGAAGATCCCCGGCAAAGCGGGTTCCATCGCCCAACTGCTGTTCGACCTGATACCTCGGCTTAACTCTGAAGCCGTGCCACTCGAAATACTGATCCGGGAAAAGACCGTTGAATCGATCAATACGCTCTACAGCGACGCCCTCAATGATCCACAGCGACAGCTTTCGGATGCCACCCATGCGAGAGTCAAAGAATTAACAACCAGAGGTCATGTCACGTTCGCCGACCTCGCGGCATTGAGCCGGGACATGCCTGAAATCAAGCCGCTGCACATCACTGGCACGGCCATGTTCGACGGGCGAACTCAACTGGTGGTGTTCAACGCCGATTTAACCCCGGACATGGATATTGCACGTGCGGCCCATATTTCAGGTTCGTTACCCATCGTTTTCCATAGCCCTTCACAAGATGAACTGCCCTTCCAGGCTAATGGTGAGCACACCCGCTTCAAAGATGGCGGAATCATGCTCAACACCCCAGTTCCGGAGATCTACGAACCTCAATTTCCCATGAGCGCAATTCCCGAAAGCGAACTGTTGATTCTCAAGTTCCAGACCGAGAATGGCGGCGAGAAAAAAGATCGAGGTACGTCTTTTTCCGTCTTGGTCGACAAGTTTCTCGGCGCGCCTTACAAGGCTCGGGACGCACAGGAAGCTGATCGCCTCAAGTCGCTTGAAAAGTACACCGTCACCGTTCCCCTGAAGACCGAAAAAGGGAACTTCACCGGCATGTTGAATGGCACAGTCAACTTCAACATGCCGCCGGACATCAAAAACCATCTTCAGCAGGAACTGAATATCGAAGTCGACATGCACCTGGCCAGTCGTAAACGAAATCACGAAACTTACAGTTTCAACTCTATCGTCGGTGCACTTTTGGCCCTCGATGATCAATTGTTTGACGTTGCGGTACTTGAACTGAAAGACGATCCAGCCTCTGAAGCTGTCATCACCTTCCGCCAGCAAGCTCAAGTCGCACTCGCGGATTTGCAGCAAGAGCTAGTACACGCAAAAGCCCTGTCGCCGGACAAGCTGGAACTTACCAAAGACATGATTCAGGCAATCCGTCGCCTGGATGACCTCGGCAACACTTCGGGGAAAATCGATTGGCTGGCGAAAAAACTCAACCATGGAAACGTCCCGGATTACATGGAGCTGCTTCAGGCCGTTAAACGCATGGATGCCGGAACAACAGAGTCAAGGTCCGCTGTTTTGACCAAGGCGATCGAAGAAATGGGCACCCGCGACATCATCACCAAAAGCGAAAACTTCATTCGCGAAGTGATCTACCCCTCCTTGTACCGTCTTGACCAGCCTGATTCGAACGTCAAACTGTTAAACGGAGCAATCGCCGACTTGCGAGAAACCACGAGTGCCACGGGTTACAACACAGTACTCAATCGGATTGCCGATCAGTACGTCTCACGCAACTTCCCGACCTCGTCGCGTCCTTTCAACTCGACAACGGTCGATCAAGCCCGGGCATGGCTGATCCCTGGCTGATAACCGCAGACTCCTGACCGGTCGGGCGAGCGCTGAAGCCTCGCCCGACTACTTAGCGATCGTCAGGCGCCTGTTCAGTCTTGTTTCCCTGGCTTTTCGGCGGCCCGCTCTCGCTACGAATTTGCGCATGGCTGATCAGCGCGAAGATAAAGCTGCCGCCGACGATGTTCCCCGCCAATGTCGGCCCGGCGAACACCAGCCAGAAATCCTTCCAGGGCAACTCGCCGGCGAACACCAGATACGAAACCTCGGCCGACCCGACCACGATATGGGTGAAATCCCCCAACGCCATGAGGTAGGTGATGAGGATGATGATCCACATCTTGGCGCTCTCCATGGACGGAATCATCCAGACCATGGTGGCGATCATCCAGCCCGATATGATGCCTTTGGCGAACATCTGGCTGGCGTCGTTCTCCATGATCTTGCGCCCGATGCCGAGGAAAGCCAGGTCGGTTTTACTGTCGAATATCGGCAGGTGCAGCATCACGTATGCCACCAGCAACGTGCCACAGAGATTGCCCACCAGCACTACCGACCACAGCCGTATCAGCCGACCGAAATTACCCAAAGTAGGCTTGGTCATGACCGGCAGCACCGCCGTCAGTGTGTTCTCGGTGAACAATTGCTGGCGGGCGAGAATGACGGCGAGAAAACCGGCGCAGTAACCAAAGCTGGCGATCACCTTGAACGCGTCACCGTCCGGCAGGCGGGAGTTGAGCAACCCCATGGCCATCAGCGACAGGCCCATGGTCAGGCCGGCGGCCAGAGCCGACCACCACAGCGCGGCGACACTGCGCGCCAGTTCCTGGTCGCCCTGAGTGCGGATGATTTCATGCAATACAGCCGCGCGCGGCGGCTGACTCTTCTCGACTTCGTGCTGCTCTTGCGCCGAGAGGTTCGGGGTCTTGCCGTCTTTTGGGGCGTCCATAGAGCTCCTGAACCTGTGGCGTGTCATTTAGGTACGACACGTGCGGTTCGGCGCTGTTCACTGCCCCCGTTAAATCATCGGTGACGGGTAGACCGCTTTCGCGAGCAGGCTCGCTCCCACACTTGATCTTCAGTGAACACAGACTTTGTGTACGACCGAGATTAAGTGTGGGAGCGAGCCTGCTCGCGAAGGGCGCACCACGACCTCAGTCGTGGATACCATCATCCTGGAACTGGTCTTTGAGGTATTTGATCTCGGTCCGGCCGTGAGCGGCGGGCAAGCCGTCTTCACCCAGGTTGACGAAGACCATTTTCTCCACCGTCAGGATGCTCTTGCGGGTAATTTTGTTGCGCACTTCGCAGGTCAGCGTGATCGAGGTGCGACCGAACTCGGTGGCGGTGATGCCCAGTTCGATGATGTCGCCCTGGCGCGAGGCACTGACGAAGTTGATTTCGGAAATGTACTTGGTGACCACGCGCTGGTTGCCCAACTGAACAATGGCGTAAATAGCCGCTTCTTCGTCGATCCAGCGCAGAAGGCTGCCGCCGAACAGTGTGCCGTTGGGGTTGAGGTCTTCGGGTTTTACCCATTTGCGGGTGTGGAAATTCATATTCACTCCTGAGCGTCTTGCCGGATGATGGTGGGCATCATGGCAGAGCCCGACCTGGAGCTCTATCAAGCATCGACTATGGTCTCGATTACCGTTCAGAGATTGACCTGCAGAAAGGCTTTGGAAGATCCGCATAGCCCGCTATAATCGCCCCCGTTTCAAAACGGTAACGTTCCATTGATACCGTTTTCCCGCCACCTGTCCGAGGGGCGCTGCAGCAGGTATTCCTGTCAGGCTCGGATGGGGCGTTGCCTGGTCGTCATCGACCAGACACTAAACGCACAACGGCGCCCATTCGCATACATTACGAATGGAGGCTCATCATGAGCGCTGTTATCACGCCTGCAGATTTTAACGATTACAAAGTGGCCGACATGTCCCTGGCTGCCTGGGGCCGTCGCGAAACCATCATCGCCGAATCCGAAATGCCAGCCCTGATGGGTCTGCGCCGCAAGTATGCCGGTGAGCAGCCGCTCAAAGGCGCCAAGATTCTCGGCTGCATCCACATGACCATTCAGACTGCCGTGCTGATCGAAACCCTGGTTGCCCTGGGTGCCGAAGTGCGCTGGTCGTCCTGCAACATTTTCTCGACTCAAGACCAGGCCGCTGCCGCTATCGCCGCTGCCGGCATCCCGGTTTTCGCCTGGAAAGGCGAGACTGAAGCCGAGTACGAGTGGTGCCTGGAGCAAACCATCCTGAAAGATGGCGCGCCTTGGGATGCCAACATGATCCTCGATGACGGCGGCGACCTGACCGAGCTGCTGCACAAGAAATACCCGGCGATCCTGGACCGCGTTCACGGCGTGACCGAAGAAACCACCACCGGCGTTCACCGCCTGTTGGACATGCTGGCCAAGGGCGAGCTGAAAATCCCGGCCATCAACGTCAACGACTCGGTGACCAAGAGCAAGAACGACAATAAGTACGGCTGCCGTCACAGCCTGAACGATGCGATCAAGCGCGGCACCGACCACCTGCTGTCCGGCAAACAAGCGCTGGTCATCGGTTACGGTGACGTGGGCAAGGGTTCCGCTCAGTCCCTGCGCCAGGAAGGCATGATCGTCAAGGTTTCCGAAGTCGACCCGATCTGCGCCATGCAAGCCTGCATGGACGGTTACGAATTGGTTTCGCCGTTCATCGACGGGATCAACAACGGCACCGAAGCCAGCATCGACAAAGCGCTGCTGGGCAAGATCGACCTGATCGTGACCACCACCGGCAACGTCAATGTTTGCGACGCGAACATGCTCAAAGCCCTGAAGAAGCGCGCTGTTGTCTGCAACATCGGCCACTTCGACAACGAAATCGACACCGCTTTCATGCGCAAAAACTGGGCATGGGAAGAAGTGAAGCCACAGGTACACAAGATTCACCGTACCGGCCCTGGCGCTTTTGACGCTCAGAACGACGACTACCTGATCCTGCTGGCTGAAGGCCGTCTGGTTAACCTGGGCAACGCCACAGGTCACCCAAGCCGCATCATGGACGGTTCGTTCGCCAACCAGGTCCTGGCTCAAATCTTCCTGTTCGGCCAGAAGTACGCCGACCTGTCGCCAGCCCAGAAAGCCGAACGCCTGACCGTTGAAGTACTGCCGAAGAAACTCGACGAAGAAGTGGCCCTGGAAATGGTCCGCGGTTTTGGCGGCGTTGTGACTCAACTGACCAAGACCCAGGCCGATTACATCGGCGTGACCGTCGAAGGTCCGTTCAAGCCGCACGCTTACCGTTACTGATAGGCCGGCTCTCCTTATGTAGGAGCGAGCTTGCTCGCGATGAACGTTAACGATAACGCGTACTGTCTGGATAAACGCGTTGCTTTCACGTCTTTCGCGAGCAAGCTCGCTCCTACACAGGGAGATTGGCGGTTTGGCCGGCCTGGCCGGTTTTCGTCTTTCCAAGGATATGACCATGTCCCAAGACCGTCGCTACAGTTTCGAGTTCTTCCCTACGAAGACCGACGCTGGGCATGAAAAACTGCTCGCCACTGCCCGTCAGCTGGCGACGTATAACCCCGACTTCTTCTCCTGCACCTATGGCGCTGGCGGTTCGACACGTGATCGCACCCTCAACACCGTGTTGCAACTCGAAAACGAAGTCAAAGTGCCTGCCGCACCGCATCTGTCTTGCGTAGGCGACAGCAAAGATGACCTGCGCGGCTTGCTGGCTCAATACAAAGCAGCCGGCATCTCGCGCATCGTTGCCCTGCGCGGTGACCTGCCTTCCGGCATGGGCATGGCCAGTGGCGAAATGCGTCACGCCAATGACCTGGTTGAATTCATTCGTGAAGAGACCGGCGATCATTTCCACATCGAAGTAGCGGCTTACCCGGAGATGCATCCACAAGCGCGCAATTTCGAAGACGATATCGCCAATTTCGTGCGCAAGGCCAACGCCGGCGCCGACAGTGCAATCACCCAGTACTTCTTCAACGCCGACAGCTACTTCTACTTCGTCGAGCGTGTACGGGCGATGGGCGTGAACATCCCGATCGTGCCGGGGATCATGCCGATCACCAACTACAGCAAGCTCGCGCGCTTCTCCGACGCCTGCGGTGCGGAAATCCCGCGCTGGATCCGCAAGCAGCTGGAAGCCTACGGCGACGACACCCAGAGCATTCAAGGCTTTGGTGAGCAAGTCATCACCCAGATGTGCGAACGCCTGCTGCAGGGTGGCGCTCCAGGGCTGCACTTCTACACGCTGAACCAGGCCGAGCCGAGCCTGGCGGTGTGGAACAATCTGAAGTTACCGCGCTAATAGCCGTTACCCCCAAGATCAAAAGATCGCAGCCTTCGCCAGCGCCTGTGTTGAGTATGTTGACTCTCTGCAGGCACTGCCGAAGTCTGCGATTTTTTGCTTTTCACGCCCGCACCAGAGCGTCTGAATCCAACTTCTGGCTCTTTCCGATTTCTCGTCGTAATCTCAAGCCATGCCTTTGATCGCGCAGTTTTTGACCGTATTTCTTTTCGCTTGCCTGAGCTTCGCCGCCCGTGGCGAGAAGCTGCGCATTGTCACCGAGCCATGGGCGCCGTACGTGTACGAAGAAAACGGCAAAGCCCAGGGGCTGGACTACGAAACCACCACCATCGTTTTCGCACGCCTGGGCATCGAAGTGGAATGGCAGTTCCTGCCATGGAAACGTTGCCTGTCGATGCTTGAGCAAGGTCAGGCGGATGGCGCACTCGATATTTTCCACACCGATGAACGCGATGCGACCCTGCTTTATCCAGGCGAACCCCTGTCGGAAGTCGAATTCGTGATGTTCTATACCAACGAGCATCCCCATCCGTTCCGCACCCTCGACGAACTGCGCGGCCTCACTATTGGTACCTCGCCAGGCTATTTGTACAGCAACGATTTCAGCGAATCGACGCTGTTCACCCGTGAGCCGGCGCCGAGTCATGAAGCCAACTTTGGCAAACTGCTGCGCGGGCGGATTGACCTGCTGATCACCGACCGCCGGGCGGGTCAGCACTTGCTGGACGAATTGGATATCCGCAACAAAATCTCCGAAAACCCAACGATCATCAGTCAGAAAAGCCAGTATCTCGCCTTGCGCCGCAATGCGGGGATGGACTTGTTGGTGCAGCGTTTTGGCGCTGAACTCAAACGCTTCAAGCGCGAGCCTGCCTACGCCGAAATGAGCGCGCGTTATGGTGCCGAGCCGGTGATCGGGGTGAACCCCGCAAGGGACACCACCGCCAGCGGAAAAACCGTTGAGCAGCAGGAAAGCAGCGCACAGTGATTGCTCTGTTATACTCCGGCCTTCCCGCCAGGCTCACGCCCGGACGCTCGGACTCGTTCAAGGCATCTCGACCCCGCTACAGCGCAGCTTTTCAGCCCGCGCGAGCACTCCAGATGAGCCTTCGAGGCCCAGCAGGACCGGACGGGATTGCGTCCTCTTAAACGCTATTCGCGCCAGGCAAGACTCCCATTGGGCCAAGCCCTAACTAAAACAGGATTACTCATGTCCTTTGCTTCCCTCGGTCTCTCCGAGGCTTTAGTCCGCGCCATCGAGGCAGCGGGCTATACCGAGCCTACTCCGGTGCAACAGCGGGCCATTCCCGCCGTGTTGCAAGGTCGCGACCTGATGGTCGCGGCTCAGACAGGTACTGGTAAAACCGGCGGCTTCGCCCTTCCGATCCTGGAACGGTTGTTCCCCAACGGTCACCCGGACAAATCCCAGCGTCACGGCCCGCGCCAGCCGCGCGTACTGGTCCTGACCCCTACTCGCGAACTCGCAGCGCAAGTGCACGAGAGCTTCAAGGTCTATGCTCGTGACCTGAAGTTCGTCAGCGCCTGCATCTTCGGCGGCGTTGGCATGAACCCACAGGTTCAGGCCATGTCCCGCGGTGTTGACGTGCTGGTAGCCTGCCCGGGCCGCCTGCTCGACCTCGCCGGCCAAGGCAGCGTCGACCTGTCCCACGTGGAAATTCTCGTGCTGGACGAAGCCGACCGCATGCTCGACATGGGCTTTGTCCATGACGTGAAGAAGGTCCTGGCTCGCCTGCCGAGCAAACGTCAGAACCTGCTGTTCTCGGCGACCTTCTCCAAAGACATCACCGACCTCGCCGGCAAGCTGCTGCACAACCCGGAACGCATCGAAGTCACGCCGCCGAACACCACAGTCGAGCGTATCGAACAGCGCGTCTTCCGCCTGCCAGCCAACCACAAGCGTTCGTTGTTGGCGCACCTGATCACCGCTGGCGCCTGGGAACAGGTGCTGGTGTTCACCCGCACCAAGCATGGCGCCAACCGCCTGGCCGAGTACCTGGACAAACACGGCCTGAGCGCCGTCGCGATCCATGGCAACAAGAGCCAGAACGCCCGCACCAAAGCCCTGGCCGATTTCAAGGCCGGTGAAGTGCGCATTCTGGTAGCCACCGACATCGCCGCTCGCGGCCTCGACATCGACCAGTTGCCACACGTGGTCAACTTCGAGCTGCCGAACGTAGACGAAGACTATGTTCACCGCATCGGCCGTACTGGCCGTGCCGGTCGTTCGGGCGAGGCGATCTCGCTGGTGGCTCCGGACGAAGAAAAACTGCTGAAAAGCATTGAGCGCATGACCAAACAGAAGATTGCCGACGGCAACCTGATGGGCTTCGATTCCAGCGCTGTGGAAGCCGAGAAACCTGAAGTTCGCGAGCGTCCGGATGTGCGTAACCCGCGCAACCCACGCGGCCCGCGCGGCGACGGTCCGAACGGCAGCGGTGGTGGCGGCGGTCGCAAGGACAAAGGCAAAGACAAAGGCGGCAAGGAAAAACCTGCTGCCAGCGGTCGCGGTGAACGCCCGGCACGTGAGCAGAAGCCACGCGAAGGCACTCCGGCCCGTGAACAACAGCGTCCGGCGCCACGCGCAGCCGCTGATCGTGCCCCGGACGAGTTCCTGGACGACGACATCGATAACTTCGGTAACCGCGTCGATTACGTGCCGCAGGCCAAACCTGCTCAAGGTCGTGGTCGCCGTCCGGGGGCTCCGGCCCAAGGCGCAGCAGCCGGCGCAGGCGCTCCGCGCACCGGCGGCAAGCCACAGGGTCGCCAAAGCGGTCCGCGCAGCAGCGATGGCGCTACCACCGGCACTCCGCCGGCCAAACGTAGCGGCCCACGTAACGGTGCTCCGCGTGATGGTCAGGCCCGTCGCGAAGAAGGCCGTAACCGTCGCCCGGCACGTGATGATCAGCCACGTTCGGAACCGGCTGTGCAGAACCCGCGCGGTCCGGCACCGAAGATCATTCACAAGGAGTCGAAAACCGACCGTTTCCCGACTCCCGAGCAACTTGATCAACTGCCAGGCCGTCCTCGCGGCGAAAAACCAGCGTTGCTGACACGCAATCGCTGAGTTTTTGAAGTCATCAAAAATGCCCCTGATCGCAAGATCCGGGGCATTTTTTATGGCTGACGAAACCCCCTGTAGGAGCGAGCTTGCTCGCGAAAAAGCAGAGGGCAACGCGTTTATCCAGAAAGCGCGCGTTATCGTTAACGTCCATCGCGAGCGAGCTCGCTCCTACAACAGTAGATTTGTCTGGCAATAAAAAACGCCCCGGATCGCGAGATCAGGGGCGTTTTTTGTGTCAGGCGCGAAAGTTACTTCGCTTTGACACCTTCAAACGTAATGTACAGATCAACAACATCGGACTGTGGCCCCAGGTCCATCATCGTGCCGAAATCAGAACGTTTGATGCTGGTAGTGCCCTCGAAGCCGGCACGGTAGCCGCCCCATGGATCCTTGCCTTCACCCAGGAAAGTGGCCTTGACCACGACTGGCTTGGTCACGCCATGGATAGTCAGGTCGCCGGTCACGTCGGCAGTGTCTTTGCCAGCGGCGTTTTTGCCGGTGGATTTGACGCTGGTGGAGACGAACTTGGCATCGGCGAATTTGCCCACGTCCAGGAAGTCTTTGCTGGAGATGTGCTTGTCGCGCTCAGCGTTGTTGGTGAACACGCTGGCGGTGTGCACATTGAACTCGATCTTGCTGTCTTCAGGCTTGGCCGCATCGAAGCTGAACTTGCCGTCGATGTCCTTGAAGGTCCCGGTGATGAAGCTGTAGCCCAAGTGGCTGATCTTGAAGTTGACGAAGGCGTGCTGGCCCTGTTTGTCGACGGTGTAATCGGCAGCCATCACGTTAGCGGACAGCAGCGCGGAACCGATTGCCAGAGCGGCGAGAGTCTTTTTCAACATGCTTTGTATTCCTAGTGAGTCAAATTTGAACGTCAGGCTTTGCGACCCAGCATTCGTGTCAGGGTCACATCACGATCGATAAAGTGGTGCTTCAATGCTGCCAACGCATGGAGGCCGGAAAAAATAACCAGTACCCACGCCAGGTAGAGATGAATCGCACCGGCGGTATCTGCCTGGTCCGGTAGTCCGGAAATCAGCGCAGGCACTTCAAACCAGTCAAACACCGGAATCCCGACACCTTCTGCGGTGGAAATCAGGTAACCGGCAATCATCACAGCGAACAGATTGAGATAAAGAAAGCCATGGCCGAACTTGGCGCCGAGGCGCGTCATGCGGCTGTAGCTTTGCAGTGTCGGTGGCGGTGGGCTGATGAAGCGCCACAGCACACGCAGCACCATGACCGCCAGCAGGATCAGCCCGATGCTCTTGTGGATATCCGGTCCAGCCTTGCGCCACGGGTCGTAGTAGCCGAGTCCGACCATCCACAGGCCCAGCGCGAACAAACCGAACACTGCCAGCGCCACGCCCCAGTGCAGGAAGATGCTGACCCAGCCGTAGCGGGCGGTAGAGTTACGTAGCTGCATTGCCTAGATCCCTGTGAGTGCTGGCCCAAGACTATCGATTTATCTATCGAATTAAAGCGGAAAATTTCGCTTTGAAATATCGAGAAATACGATAAAAAGTCTGAATCAGGTGAGTTAAGGAAAGATTAAAGGCGCCAAATTGTGAAAAAAAGTGAATACAAACCAAAGAACACCTGTATCGAAAGGTTTATTCGATTTTCTGCTCAGGTTTTTTTCCGGCAAGAAAAGCGCGGCCCTTGAGCCGCGCTTTTTACGCCTGAACGTTACTGAGCAGTGGTCTCAGTAGTCGCCGCCGGTTTGGCCGCCGGTTTCAGCCCAACATCACCAGCGCACAGGTGCGCTGCCAACCAGCAGACATTCAGCAAACTCCGGAAATACATGAGGAAATAGCAGCTTTACGAGTCAGACGACTCAAAGAACCGCGAAGGATACGTCAAGCTTCAGACACCCGGCAGCAACCTCTATCGACCTATACAAAGTACCTCAATTGACGCAATGGGTTGTCCCCGCGCGATGCATTGCATAGGCTTGCGCGATTGTTTGCCCGCCTGCATCGCGGGTAGCCTCGAGGAGACAGAAAATGGGCCTGAATAAACAGTGGATGGAACGCGATCTCGCGGTGTTGTGGCATCCCTGCACCCAGATGAAAGACCACGAACAGCTGCCGTTGATCCCGATCAAGCGCGGTGAAGGGGTGTGGCTGGAAGACTTCGAAGGTAAACGCTACCTTGATGCCGTCAGCTCCTGGTGGGTCAATGTGTTCGGTCATGCCAACCCGCGAATTAACCAGCGCATCAAGGATCAGGTCGATCAGTTGGAGCACGTGATCCTGGCCGGCTTCAGCCATCAGCCGGTGATCGAACTGTCCGAACGCCTGGTAAAAATGACGCCGGAAGGCCTGACTCGATGCTTCTACGCCGATAACGGCTCGTCCTGCATCGAAGTCGCGCTGAAAATGAGCTTCCACTACTGGCTCAATCGCGGCCAGCCGAACAAGAAGCGCTTTGTCACCCTGACCAACAGCTACCACGGCGAAACCATGGCGGCGATGTCGGTGGGCGACGTGCCGCTGTTCACTGAAACCTACAAGGCGCTGCTACTGGACACCATCAAGGTGCCCAGTCCCGATTGCTACCTGCGCCCCGAAGGCATGAGCTGGGAAGACCATTCGCGCCATATGTTCGCCGCCATGGAACAGACCCTGGCCGAGCACCACGACACTGTCGCGGCAGTGATCGTCGAGCCGTTGATCCAGGGCGCTGGCGGCATGCGCATGTATCATCCGGTGTATCTGAAACTGCTGCGTGAAGCGTGCGACCGCTACGGCGTGCACCTGATTCATGACGAGATCGCTGTCGGCTTCGGCCGCACCGGCACGATGTTCGCCTGCGAACAGGCCGGCATCCGCCCGGACTTCCTCTGCCTGTCCAAGGCGCTGACTGGCGGTTACTTGCCGCTGGCGGCGTGCGTGACGACCGACGATGTCTACAGCGCGTTCTACGACGACTACCCGACCCTGCGCGCCTTCCTGCACTCGCACAGCTACACCGGCAATCCGCTGGCCTGCGCGGCGGCACTGGCGACGCTGGATATCTTCGAAGAAGACAACGTCATCGAGAACAACAAGGCCCTGGCTCAGCGCATGGCCAGCGCCACCGCGCATCTGGTGGATCATCCAAACGTGTCGGAAGTCCGTCAGACCGGCATGGTGCTGGCCATCGAGATGGTCAAGGACAAGGCCACCAAAGAAGCGTATCCGTGGCAGGAACGTCGTGGCCTGAAGGTATTCCAGCATGCGTTGGAGCGAGGTGCTTTACTTCGTCCGTTGGGCAGCGTCGTGTATTTCCTGCCGCCGTACGTAATCACCCCGGAGCAGATCGACTTTCTGGCCGAAGTGGCCAGCGAAGGCATCGACATCGCGACCCGTGACAGCGTCAGTGTGTCGGTACCGAAGGACTTCCATCCGGGCTTCCGTGATCCGGGCTGATTGATTTCACTTGAGCTTTCTTGGTATCAGGGCTGACGTCTTCGCGAGCAAGCTCGCTCCCACAGTTGACCGAGTTCCCTGTGGGAGCGAGCTTGCTCGCGAAGACGTCGCCATGACCTTCACATGAATTACAGAGACCCCGCATGAGACTGTCCCGCTTCTTTATCGACGCTCCCTTGAGCACCGGCGAACACGAGTTGCCCGAGGCCCAGGCCCATTACATCAGCCGCGTGCTGCGCATGGCCGAGGGCGACGCGTTGCAGCTGTTCGACGGCTCGGGCCATGAGTTCAGCGCCACGCTGGTGGAAGTCGGCAAGAAGCGCGTTGTGGTGCAGATCGATGAAAGCTTTGCCGGCCAGGTCGAGTCGCCACTTGCAATCCATCTGGGCCAAGGCCTGTCCCGCGGCGAGCGGATGGACTGGGCGATTCAGAAAGCCACCGAACTGGGCGCCACTGAAATCACCCCGATCTTCAGCGATCGCTGCGAAGTACGGCTGAAGGATGAGCGGGCCGACAAACGCTTGATGCACTGGCGTCAGGTGGCGATCAGCGCGTGCGAGCAATGCGGGCGTTCACGCGTGCCGGTGATTCATCCGCCGCTGCTGTTGGCGGACTGGCTGAAGCAGACTCAAGCAGAATTGAAGCTGGTGCTGCATCCGGTGGCGGAGCCGTTGGTGGGTCATGCGAAACCGGCGACATTGGCGTTTCTGATTGGGCCTGAGGGTGGGTTGTCGGATGCAGAGGTTGATCAGGCCAAGGCTAACGGTTTCCATGCCGCCCGCCTCGGTCCTCGGGTGTTGCGCACAGAGACTGCGCCGGTAGTGGCGTTGGCTGTGGCCCAACAGCTTTGGGGTGACTTTTAGGGCCCTATCGCGAGCAAGCTCGCTCCCACATTAGATCGGCATGTTGCTGAAGATTTGTGAGTCACCACAAATCCCTTGTGGGAGCGAGCTTGCTCGCGATGGCCGTTACGCGGTCTAGAGGACATAAAACATAATCGCCACAAAGTGCAGCAAACTCCCGGCAATCACGAACAAATGCCAGATCCCGTGCGCATGCCGCAGGCGATGATCGAGGGCAAAAAAGATGATGCCGACGGTGTACAACACCCCGCCCGACGCCAGCCAGGCAAACCCGGTGCTGCCCAAGGCCGCCAGTAACGGCTTGACCGCCACCAACACGATCCAGCCCATCACCGCGTAGATCACGATCGACAGAATTCGCGCTTCCGAACGCGGCTTGATCTCTTGCAGGATACCGATCAGCGCCAGCCCCCAGACAATCCCGAACAAACTCCAGCCCCACGGCCCGCGCAACGTCACCAGGCAGAATGGCGTATAGCTGCCGGCAATCAACAAGTAGATCGAAAAGTGATCAACCTTCTGCATGATCGCTTTTTTGCGCCCGCGCACGCTGTGGTAAACGGTCGACGCGCTGTACAACACCAGCAAGGTAAAACCGTAAATCGCCACGCTGACGATTTTCCACGGACTGCCGTCGATACTGGCGGTCACCAGCATCCAGACCACCCCGACGCATGCCGCCACTGCCCCGACCAAATGCGTCCAGGCGTTCAATCTTTCCCCGTGATACATGTGCTGCTCCCTCAAAATCCAACACAACAGTGCGCAAGGCTCAGGCCTCAAGCGTAAAAGCGCAATGTTTCAGAACACAACTCCTACAAGAACCCACATACGTGCACAATCGAGCCATTCGAATAAGAGTCCGGCCCATGTTGATCGACGAAGAGTTGACCCTGAAAAAGCTCGAGGTGTTCCTGGCCTTCATGCGCACCGGCAATCTGGCCCGGGCCGCCGCCGAGTTGCAGACCAGCAACGTCAGCGTGCACCGCGCTATCCACTCTCTGGAGAGCGCCCTGCGTTGCCCGCTGTTCAAACACGAAGGCCGCAACCTGACTCCACTGGAGAGCGCTTATGTGCTGGAAGAGCGGGCGCAGAAGCTGATTCAGGACGTGGTCGAAACTGTGCGCCTGACGCGTGAAGCGGCCGGGTTCTCGGCTGAACGCTTCAAGCTGGGCTCGCTGTATTCACTGACGGTGAAGACCGTACCGCAGCTGATCATGGGCCTGAAGATCCGCCGCAGCGAGCTCAATATCGACCTGATCCTGGGGTCGAATTTCGACCTGTTCTACAAGCTCAAGAACATGGAAGTCGATGCGATCCTGGTGTCTCTGGACGACAGCGTAAACGACCCGGATTGCGAGCAGATTCCACTGTTTTCCGATGACATCTTTCTGGCGACCCCGGCGGATTCGAGCTTTGCCCAACGCACTGAAGTTGATCTGGCTGAAGTGCGCGATGAGACGTTTATCACCCTGACTCAAGGCTTCGCCACGCACCAGGACGGCAATCGGGTGTTCAAGCAGGCGGGGTTCGAGCCAAAGGTGGCCATGCAGGTCAACGACATCTTCACCCTGCTGAGCATGGTCAGCTCGGGCGTGGGTTATGCGTTGCTACCCGGCAGAATTGCGGCGGTGTATGAGAACCGGGTGAAGCTGATTCCGTTGCAGGAGCGGTACCGGTTGCAGCAGCACATTGGGGTGGTGTTCTTGAAGGCCAAGGAGCGGGATCCGAACTTGCTGGCGTTGCTGGCGGAGTGTCGGATGTATGCCCATCGGCAAGCCTGAGACCGCGGCGCCCCCATCGCGAGCAAGCTCGCTCCCACAAGGACGCCGCTGTACCTGTGGGAGCGAGCTTGCTCGCGATGGCGTCAGAACAGGCGAATCAATTTCCGTCTACCCCACAATCCCGCGAACAATGAAGTACAACAACGATGGCCCAAGCAAGCACCCAAGCCCGGTATGGAACGTCGCGGTCAACGCGCCATAAGGCACCAACCGCCGATCCGTCGCCGCCAACCCGGCCGTCACACCACTCACCGTTCCGGCCAGCCCGCCAAACACCATCGCCGAACGTGGGTTATCCAGCCCCATCCAGCGCGCCGCCATCGGTGTGCCCACCATCACAAAAATCGCCTTGATCAAACCGGTGGCAATCGACAACGCCACCACATCGGAACTGGCACCAATCGCCGCGCCAGTCACCGGCCCGACGATGTAAGTCACCGCGCCCGCGCCGATCGTGGTCATGCTCACTGCATCCCGATAACCAAACGCCCACGCAATACTCGCCCCTACAATGAACGGCAGAGTCGTGCCCAGCAGCAGCGCGATCACACCAATCAGCCCGGCCTTTTTCGCTTCGCTGGCTTGTACCTCAAACGCCGTGGCGACGATGGCGAAGTCACGCAGCATCGCGCCGCCCATCAACCCGATACCGGAAAATAGCGACAAATCCGCCAGGCCTTTTTGCCCGCCGGTCATGGTCCCGCCGACCCAGGCCAAAACCAACCCGATGACGATGGCAATCGCCGAGCCGTGAATCCGTCCGAACGTCAGGCGTTTGGACATCACCACCGACACCCACATGATCACGCCGACGAAGGCGAACGCGGTGACCAGGCTGTTATTGACCAGACCTTTCTCGATGAGATCCCACATATCAGCGGCCTCCTGCTGGCGTGACGACCGGCGTAGTTTCCGTCGGCTCATCGGGCAACGGCTCGCCTTTGTGGGTCCGGCTGATCAAGGCAATGGTGCAGCCGCAAATCACCACTGAACCCATCGCCGCCAGCACCGCCACCGGTCCGCCGTGCAGCGCGGTCACAACGTTCTGTTGCGCGGCCATCGCGACCACGACCGGAATGTACATGGCGCCCCAGAAGCCGACGCCCATCTCGCAATCCTTGGTCATGCCGCCACGCTTTTGCATCCACAACCGCGCGCAGATCAGCAGGATCATCGCGATCCCGACGCCGCCAACGTTCGATTTCACACCCAGCAACACGCCAAGAGCGTCACCCATGATCACCCCTGCCAGCGTACAAATCGCCAACAGCGCCACACCGTAAATAATCATTGTCGTAGTCCTCAAAGTGCATCGTCGAATGTTGTTTTTGTTGTTCGAAGGCCTGAGTCGCGGGTCTAGGATTGGCGGCTTCCCTCCTCACGCAACAGCGCCTGCAAGGTATCGATTCGCGCACCGTCAAAGGCAATCACGGTGCCCTGCTCGAACACCCGGCGCGCCAGCCCGGTCAGCACCGCACCGGGTGGCAGTTCGATGTGTAGACGTACGCCGCGCTCGTAAGCGCTTTGCACGGTGCCGCGCCAATCGACGATGCGGCACATGTTGAAGGCCAGGTCGTCACGCAAGGCTTCAGTGTTAATGATGGGCCGGGCACGACTGCCGCTCAGGTAACCCAGTGTTGGCGTGTTCAACTGCACGGAATTGAAAGCTTCAGCCAGGGATTTGGCAGGCGACTCCAACAAAGGACAATGCGACGGCACACTGACCGCCAAGCGTTTTGCCAGACCGGCGCCACGACTTTTCGCCAACTCGGCAACCGCTTTCATCGCTCCGTCGCTTCCGGCGATCACCAGCTGGTTATCGGCATTGATGTTGGCCAGGTAAACCGGTGTGTCGATGCTGTGAACCTGCGCCAGCAATCCCTCTACCACCGCCAGCTCCAGGCCAATGATCGCGGTCATGCCGTAGCCCTGTGGATAAGCCTGCTGCATCAACTCACCGCGCAGGCTGACCAGATGCAGCGCGTCGCGGAAGCTCAAGGCGCCCGCAACCACCGCCGCCGGATAGGCACCGATGGACAATCCCGCGACGTAATCCGGCGCCATGGATAACTGGCGTGAAGCCGCCACACCGGCAATCAACAAACAGAGCTGAACCGCCCGTGTCGACTTCAACGCCTCGGCAGAATCCAGCCGTAAAGCGTCTTCCCCGAGGACATCACTCGCCTCGATCAACATCTCGCGAGGCAAACGATGGAGCATGCCCGGCTGCTGCGCGCCTTGGCCGGGGAACACCAGCAGACTGCTCACGCTGCGTGCTCCTGCGGGTTCCACGGATCAATGACCAGGCAGGCTTGAGTGGCATTTTTCAGTAACACCCGATGTGCAGGGCTGGCCCATTCGCGCAGCGCCACGGCGCCAAACGGCGTCTGTAACTGCATGTCCACTTGGCACCCCGCCGCCTCGAGCGCCTTCGCCAATCCCTGCGCCAGCGACCGATCCAGCGGTTGTGGCGTGCGTAAAATCAGATCGAGATCGCTGCCCTCGTGCAAGGCCTGAACACCGCTGGCCAATTCAAACCCGGCACTGCCGCTGACTCCCCACGTCCAACCGCTGACATTGAGCATCGGCCGCAGTTGATGGAGGGCGTGCACCGCTGGCAAGTCCCGATCGATCGGGACCTGACACAGTTCTTCCGGTGTGACGCGACGCGAAATCGAAGCGAGCGACATCAGTGCGGCATAACGCTGTTCACGCAACTGCCCACGCACCCCGACCGCAACGTAGCCCGGCGCACTCAACGCACGCCGAACCACCACCGGCTGACCCGCGCTGATCGACGCGATCACCCACGCAGGCGCGTCCGTCGGCAACTGCTCCAGCGTCATCCCCCAGAGCAGGTCGTGGGCCAGAAACGTGTTCACCACTGCGCTCTCAATAGTTGGCGAACCTTGCTGGACGCCGCACGATTGCTCGCGCCCAGGCGGCTGCCCAAATCGCGACCGCTTGCGGCTACATCATTAATCGCCTGATTCAGGCATTCAGTCACCCGCGCCACGTCGCCCGCCGTCGGCTGCTCAATCTGTTCCACCGACAGGGTTTCCCAGAGCAAACCGAGGCTCGCGTAGCTTTCGATGTCATACGCCATCGGCGGCACGCTGGCCGCCAATGCTTCGAGCTCTTCGATACTGCGCAAGGTCACCCTCGCCGCTGACACCTTGCCCATCGCATGCACCATCACCCCCGGATCGCGCAGGGCAATCAATCGGTTGGCCTGATAACCATGCGCCAGAAATGCCCCGGACATCGCCTTGCCCACCAGCAAACCAATCACCGCGTGGCCGGCCAGTCGGGCGCGGGCATAACTGTCCGCCGCACCGGCCAATGCCTGATGAATGCCGAGGGCTTCTTCGCGTCGACCATAAGCCTGACTGGGTACGTCGACGATAGCGATCAAGGCCCGTTTGTGCGGCTTATCGTTATCCGCAGCGATGACTTCATCCACAGCCTTGGCCAACCCCCAGCCTTCCAACAAACCGACCTCGCCGTTGCGAGCGCGGACGAAACGGTTGTCGGGGTCGGCCACCACCGCGATGAACCGAACAGGCTGGTCACCCAACACGCCGTCGGCCACCTTCAGCGAAGCAGGCAAGCCATCAACCGGCTTCGCGCCCGCACTCAAGGCGTTGAACCAGTCCAAACCTCTCAGGGAATACGAACTCATGAGCGCTCTCCTTGATACAGATCGCGAACCGTCGCCGGGTCGATTTGCGGCTCGGCATCCAGGCGGGCCAGCCGTTGCAGAAACAGATCGGCCTGACGGCTGCGTTGTTGCGCCGGCAAACCCAAGTGGAGCAATTCGCTGACCTGCTGCTGAATCTGCGCCACATCGTCGGCGACGTATCGGTCCACCAAACCAGTGGCGAAACGTTGCTCGCCACCGGTCAGGCTCCAGATGAAAGGCCGGTCGCGGGAGTCGTATTCCTCAAGGCCGGCTTCCTGTTCGATCACTTGCGGGCCGTTCAGGCCAAGTCGCGCTTCCTGGGTCACCAGCAAATAACTGCACAACCCAGCGGCAATCGACATCCCGCCAAAGCACCCCACGCTGCCGGCCACCACACCCACGACGGGCTGGTATTGGCGCAGATCGACAATCGCCGCATGAATATCGGCAATCGCCGCCAGCCCCAGGTTGGCTTCCTGCAAGCGCACGCCGCCAGTTTCCAGTAGCAACACGGCGCGGGTTGGAATGCCGTTACGGTTGTCTTCAGCGGCCAGCTCGAGTGCGCCGGCAATCTTCGCTCCGCCGACTTCACCGAGGCTGCCGCCCTGGAACGCGCCTTCGATGGCGGCGATCACCACGGGCAAGCCTTTGATGCTGCCTTTGGCGATGACCACACCGTCATCGGCTTGCGGCACCACGCCTTGGCGTGAGAGCCATGGCGACATGATGCGTTGAAACGGGTCGAGCAATTCGCGGAAAGTACCGGCGTCGAGCAGGGCTCTTGCTCGTTGCCGGGCGCCGAGTTCGACGAAACTGTGCTTGTGCAACAACGCTGCGCTATCAGTCATGGCCGATCTCCTCAAAGCCCTGTTCCAGACGCAAGCGCACCACACCCGGCGTCGCGCCGAAGTCATGGATATCGATCACCATCGCGGGCGGCGTCTGGCCGTCGAACATCCGCGCAAACAAATGCTGCCAGCGTTGTTCGGCGCCGTTGACCGAGGTCTGCACATTGATGGTCAGCTTGCCGGCCACGCCCGGTTCAATCATCACTTCCAGATCGCCCGAGCCGACACAACCCACCAGCATGCGACCGAGTGGTGGCTGCCCGGCGGGGAATTCAAAGGATAAAGTTTCCATCAAAACGCTCCCTGGATGATGCCGTCAGCCGACTCGACACGGTCGATGAACAGGCAGGCGGCGAGCAAATCCGCAGCACCGCCGGGCGAGGCATTCAACGCAATTAATTGTTGGTCCAGCTCGTGCAAACGACGGCGACCGGCGAGGCTGGCGCTGCCACCCGCATCGAGCACCGCTCGGGCGCCCAGTTGCATCGTTTGCAGGCCGTGTTCACCGGCGCGGTAGAGCACGCAGGTGTCGGCCAGTTGGGTCATCACCGCCAGCAAGGCATCGAGCCGGGCGTTCTGCTCGCCATGACCGGCAGCGCGGCTACGTTTGAGTTGTGGCAGCGCACGTTGAATCACCGCCGGGAAACCGAGCTGCGCTTCTTCACGGGCACCGCGTGCGCCGTAACGTTGCGCGACCAGGGCGCCATGGCTGAGTGGACGCGGCGCGTAGCGGTCATCAAGCAACGCCAGGCGCGCGGCGCGCAACGTGATAGCGCTTACGGCAACAGATTCAGGCTCCAGCGCGACAGCGGCCACCAACAGGCCCAAGGCCCAAATTGCGCCACGGTGTGTGTTCACTCCACCGGTGGTGGCGAGCATGTCTTGCTCCCCTTCCCGGCCAATGCGCCCAACGGCTTCTCGCAGCGGCACACCGACTTCGCCGAACGCAATGGCCGCTTCCGCCATGCCCTTGAACGCCGACCACAACGACAGCGCCGAAGCGTGCATCAGCCCCAGGTGCAAATCGGTGTGCGCGCCATTGCCACGACGGTCGACCAATGCCGGTTTCGGCGACAGGTCCGCTTCGTCGATCAGCGCGTCTACCGCCAGGTCCGCCAGCCGTTCAGCCAGCGTTAAGGTTTTCGGTTGCAGGTTAAAGGCGTGCATTACCAGCTCCTGAACTTGGCGGGCGGGTTGTAGAGGCCACCGGACCACTCGACCAGGTCGGCCACGCTTTTGGCGGCGAGCAACTCACGGGTGGCGTCGGTGCGGCGGATGCCGAGGTCTTCGGGCAAGGCGATCAAGCCTTCACGGCGCATGCGCGCGGTGTCTTTCGGGTTATGCCGCAGGCCGATGACGGTCACGCCTGCGACGGCGGCGATCATGGCTTGGCGCTCTTCCAGCGAACGGGCCTTGTACAAATAGGCGATGCCTTCTTCGGTCAGCAGGTGGGTGACGTCGTCGCCGTAGATCATGATCGGCGCCAGCGGCATGCCGCTTTTCTTCGCCACGTCGATCGCATCGAGGGTTTCGACGAAGGTCGGTTTACCGCCCTCCTGGAAGGTCTCGACCATTTGCACCACCAGTTTTTTGCCGCGTTCGAGCATCGGCTCAGGAGCATCGTCGTGACGCATGTCGAGCCAGGCCGGCGTACTGTGGCGACGTCCCCGCGGGTCGTGGCCCATGTTCGGCGCACCACCAAAACCAGCCAGGCGGCCGCGGGTCACGGTGGAGGAATGGCCATCGCCATCGACTTGCAGGGTGGCGCCGATAAACAGGTCTACGGCGTATTGCCCGGCCAGTTGGCTGAACATCCGGTTGGACCGCAGGGAGCCGTCGCGGCCGTTGAAGAACACGTCAGGCCGCGCGGCGATGTAGTTTTCCATCCCCAGTTCGGTGCCGAAGCAATGCACGCTTTCGACCCAACCGCTTTCAATGGCCGGAATCAGGGTTGGATGAGGATTGAGTGTCCAGTTGCGGCAGATTTTGCCTTTGAGCCCGAGGGATTCACCGTAGGTCGGCAGGATCAGTTCGATGGCCGCGGTGTTGAAACCAATGCCGTGATTCAGCGACTGAACGTTGTGTTTTTCGTAGATCCCGCGGATCGCCATCATTGCCATGAGGACATGGACGGGTTTGATGTGCCGTGGGTCGCGGGTGAACAGCGGTTCGATATAGAACGGCTTGTCCGCCACCACCACAAAATCGACCCAGGATGCGGGGATGTCGACGCGGGGCAGTTCGCTGACGTCGTCCACCAGTTGATTGACCTGGACGATGACGATGCCGTCGCTGAAAGCGGCCGGTTCAATCAACGCCGGGGTGTCTTCGGTGCTGGGCCCGGTGTAGATGTTGCCGGCGCGGTCAGCCATGAAACCGGCCGAAAGCACGACGTTGGGAATCAGGTCGACCACCAGCCGCGCATAAAGCTCGATGTAGGTGTGAATCGCGCCGATTTCCAGCACACCATCTTCCAGCAATTGGCTGATGCGCAGGCTCTGGGCGCCGGCGAAGGAGAAGTCGAGCTTGCGGGCGATGCCGCGTTCGAACAGATCCAGATGCTCGGCTCGGCCGACGCTGGGCATGATCATGTGCAGGTCATGCAGCTTCGCCGGGTCAGCCTTGAGCAATGAGCGGGAGAGGAAATCCGCCTGCTTCTGGTTGTTACCCTCCAGCACCACTCGGTCGCCGGGCAGGATCAACGCCTCCAGCGCCGCCACGATCTTGTCGGTGGGCAACACCACACCGTCGGCCAGGCCCTTGACCAACGCCAGACGCCGCTGCTTTTCGCTGCGCCGCCGCGTCCATCGCGAGTCGGGGGATATTGTTGTTGTCATGACCACTCCACGGGTTCGCTGTCGTGGGGTCACCTTAGGAGTGTTGGGTGGGGGGCATCAATCAAGCAGAGCGTTGGATCGTTACGGTCAGGGTAATGGTTGCCAGTACCGACGTCTTCGCGAGCAGGCTCGCTCCCACATTGGATCTGTGGCGCACACAAAACCCTGTGGGAGCGAGCCTGCTCGCGAAGGGGCCAGACAATCACCGCTGTTTCAATGACGGAACACTACAGCCCGGTCAGCTGCACCCGATCCTCGCCGACGCTCCTGGCGCCATCGCGAGCAAGCTCGCTCCCACATTGGATCTGTGGCGTACACAAAACCTTGTGGGAGCGAGCTTGCTCGCGATGGGGCCCGAACAATCCCCCGCAGTTTTCAATGATGGAGTATTACAGCCCGGTCATCTGCTGCTGCACCCGAATAAGAAGCTGCGCAGTGCTTTCCAATAACTGCGCCAACAACCCCTGATCTTCATCCATATAGCCTTCGTACTCCGCCAGGTTACGTCGCTCATGACACAGGGCGAATAACCGAACCTGTACTTTGCCAATATCAGCCGTATGAACCAGGCACTGGAACACCAGATAGCGCTTGTCTGAACGGTAGCCACACAAGCGAAGAGCGGTCAGTGCAAGGGAATGGGCAGCGTTGTAAGCCAGATCGAAACGACTCGCGAAGGAAAGCGAAGAGTTTTGCGCATCTTTCAATCGATCCACAGCCGAACGCATCAGCCCTGCGCATTCCTTGCGATCCGGCGGCTCGGCTTTCAGTCCACCGCTACGTAACAGGTTTTCCAGATTCTCGTTGCTGCCCATCCTTGGACTCCAAAGGGTTTTCTCCCATCAGATTGATCTTGTCCTGCTGCGCTACTCGCACGACAAAACTGTTTTCAGCCGCCAGTTTTGCGGCCCAGTCGTCGGGGGTGTAGAGCGTCGGGTTGAGGACGCGGCCTAATTGCTCCTCCAGAGGCATAAGCCGCTCCATCACTTCACTGTAGTGCAGGCCTTCGCCGATCAGCATGAGATCAATGTCACTGGATGCGTTTGCCTGATCCTTGGCAATAGAGCCGTACACAAATGCCCAGGTGATCTGTTCGGCAAAGGGTTGGAGCGCCTGACGTAGAGGCTCGGCAATACCAAAGGTTTTACGGGCGATGCCCAACAGTTCGGCATAGATCGGGCATTGTGGATTGGCTTGATAGTGGGTCTGGTTGCCCTGCCGGGTCAGGGTTAGCACGCCTGCTTGCTGCAACCGATCCAGCTCGCGCATGAGGCTGCCTTTACCGACTTGAGCCCAGCGGGCGATCTCGTTGGCGTAAAAACTTTGGTCGGGTTTGCCGAACAACAATCCCAACACTCTTTGCTGAGTGGTCGTGAACAAGGCTTCGCTGAGGGAAAGGTTTTTCACAGTGACAACCAATGAGTCCCAAAAAGGGAACGATAGGTCCCTTTTTGGGAATCTTCAACCTTTGGACACCTTCGCCAGCCGAACCGCCATTCATAACGAATGGACCAACTCCAATCTGTAAGCGGAAACTCATTATGTCCAAGGAAACGCCTAACCCAGCAGATCACGCTGACACCGATTCCGAAGCATCCTTCGAAGCCGAGAAATTCAAAGAAGCCGCCGACCGCGCCTTCGCCCACTACTTCCCCCCGGCTGACGAAAAACCAGCCAACCCCCGCAAATTCCAGCTCTTCACCGTCGCCCCCGATATCGGAACCGAAGCCCTTCTGGCCAATGCCTCTGAAGACCTGCTGTCCATCAGTGCCATTGCGGCCGATCTGGCGGACGATGTGGAAGGCCACGCCGCTCGGTAGCCTTGGCGCTCAGCCGAATGGCGGATGGCGTGCAGTTGTTGGTGGAGCGGGCGCTGGATCATCATGAGGCGTTGGCTCAGGCCAAGGTTTAGCCGTTAGGTCCGTGGTGAATTGAAGGCCGCCATCGCGAGCAAGCTCGCTCCCACATTGGATCTGCGGCGTACACAAACCCTGTGGGAGCGAGCTTGCTCGCGATGGGGCCAGTCAGACCAACCCAGCACTCACAAGTAACTCCTCCAGCGCCAACAAATCCGGCACCTTCGCCACTTGCTCCCCCACCTGCACCGCCGCCTGTTCCAGCGCGCACAGCGGCACATCGACATAACTCAACTGACTGTCGAGCTTGCAAGACCGTGGAATCCCCTGCACCAGCAGCGCAATGAACTTCAGCGCCGGCCGCCCACCCAGCGCATTGAGAATCACGATCCGCGCCCGTTCACCCATGACGACTTTATGGCCACACGCCGACTCAAAACTGAGCAGCGGAATCTGCCGCTCTCGCCAGCTCACTCGCCCCAGATACCACGGCGGCGTATCGAGATCGAAAGCTCCCGGCTGATAGTCGATCAGCTCCGCAACCGCGACGTTGGGCAAAATCAGAGTGCGGTCAGCCAAGGGCAGCAGCAGGCCGGTGAGGTTGCTGGTGCGATGCTCAAGCATGGGTTTTGCTCCACAGGGCGATGCTTTCGAGCAGCACCGATTCCTGGTATGGCTTGCCGAGGTAGTCGTTGACGCCGATGGCCATGGCGCGATCACGGTGTTTCTGCCCGGTACGGGAAGTGATCATGATGATCGGCAGGTGCTGCAATCGTTCATCGTTGCGCACCTGGGTGGCCACTTCGAAGCCGTCCATGCGCGGCATTTCGATGTCCAGCAGCATGATGTCCGGCAGGTGCTCTTCGAGCAGCAGCATGGCGTCGACCCCATCCTTGGCGGTCAGCACGTTCATGCCGTGGCGTTCGAGTAAACGGCTGGTGACCTTGCGTACCGTCACCGAGTCGTCGACCACCAGCACCAGCAATGGCTTATGCGGCTCGACTTCCGCGTCCTGGCCCAACGTCCGCTGCGGCACATGCGCCTGCATGGCGCGGATCGGCGCGAGCAAATCGAGAATCAACACCACCCGGCCGTCCCCCAGGATCGTCGCACCGGACAAGCCCTGCACCGCCGCGAATTGCGGCCCGAGGCTTTTGACCACAATCTCGCGAGTGCCGGCCATGGCATCGACCTGCACAGCGATTCGCCGCTCATTGCATTGGACCAGCAACACCGGCAGCGGCAGGCTCTGGCCCAACAGTTTTGGACGGGCGCTGGTTTTCAGCAATTCGCCGAGGTAGCACAGCTCGTAGCGTTGCCCGGCGTATTTGTAGGTCGGTGGATCGAGCCGGTAATGCCCTTCGAGTTCGTTGGGTAACACGCGAACAATGCCCTCGATGGTGTTCAGCGGGATCGCGTACTGATCCTCCCCGCACTGCACCATCAGCGCCCGATTGACGGACACGGTGAACGGCAGGCGAATCCGGAAGTGCACGCCCTGCCCCGGTGTCGAGTCGATGCTCATGGTGCCGCCCAGTTGCCGGACCTCTTCGTGAACCACGTCCATACCCACGCCACGACCGGAGATCTGGGTAATTTTCTCGGCGGTTGAGAACCCCGGCTGCAGGATGAATTGCAGCACATCGTGGTCGCTGATTTCGCTGTTCGCACCGAGCATGCCACGCTTGATCGCCTTGCGCCGCACGGCCTCCAGCGGCACCCCGGCACCGTCGTCGCGAATGTCGAAAATGATGTCGCCGCCCTCGCGGGACAAGTCGAGCGTGATCCGGCCTTGAGCCGGTTTACCCGCCGCGATACGCACCTCGGCGGACTCCAGGCCATGGTCGACAGCATTACGCAGCATGTGTTCCAACGGTGCCGCCATGCGTTCGAGGACGTTGCGGTCCATCTCGCCTTCGGCGTTGCCGACGATAAACTCAACGTCCTTGCCCAGTTCGCTGGCCACCTGACGGACGATACGTTTCAAGCGCGGCAGCATCCGTTCGAAGGGCACCATGCGCGTACGCATCAGGCCTTCCTGCAATTCAGTGTTGATGCGACCCTGTTGTTGCAGCAGGTTTTCCGCGTCCTGATTGCGCCGATCGAGGGTTTCCTTGAGGTCGAGCAGGTCGGAGGCCGACTCGAACAGTGCCCGCGACAATTGCTGCAATTGCGAGTGACGGTCCATTTCCAGCGGATCGAATTCTTCGTAGCCCAGGCGTTCGGCATCGACTTGCTGGCGGCTGAGAATCCGCCCCTGGGTTTCAGTATCGAGGCGGCGCAACTGATCGCGTATGCGCTCGATGGTGGTTTCCATCTCGTTCAGGGCCATGCGAGCATCGTTGACCTCTTGCTCGATGCGACCCCGAAAAATCGAGGTTTCGCCGGCCAGGTTGACCAGATCATCGAGCAATTCTGCCGAGACCTTGACCATGTCGGCGCCCGCTTCCGCTTGCAGGGCGGGTGCCTCGGATTTTGGAGCGGCGGGCATCACCACCGGCGTTTCCAGCACGGCCGGATGCCTGAAATTCTTGATCACATCAATCAGCCGATCGGCCGGCGGCAATGGCTGCCCGGCACGCGCGGCATCGAGCATTTGCGCCAATCGGTCGTGGCTACGTTGCAGCAACGAGAAGAGCGCGGCCGTCGGTTGCAGCACGCCAGCGGACAGGCCTTCGTACAGAAACTCCAGCTCATGGGCGAGATCGCCAATCGGGACGATTTCGACCATCCGCGCGCCACCCTTGAGGGTGTGCAAGTCGCGCAGCAGGGTTTCCACTTCCTGACGATTCGAAGGCTCGGCCTGCCAACGCAGCAGCGCCGCGCCGGAGGTTTCGATGATGTCAAAACCTTCTTCGAGGAAGATTTCCAGTAACTCTGGATCGTGAGCCGGCGAGTCGTTACTGGCCTTTGGCTCGATCACATCGGCACTGCCGACATTGCCCTGACGAAACGCACGAATGGCCTCGATCAAATCATCTGGATTGCCCAAAGGCTGGTTGTACTGCAACCGCTCAAGGAATACCGCCAGCCGGCCATGGCTCTGTTGCAGCAGCTGCGCCAGCGCTTGACCGTGGTTGTAACGTCGATCCACCAGCCCCTCATAAAGGTTTTCCAGCTCTTGGGCCAGATTGGCAACCGGCTCAACCTCCGCCATCCGCGCGCCGCCCTTGAGGGTGTGTAAATCTCGCTGCAAGGACGACAGCGGCGCGGCGTTATCAGGGTCGTTCAGCCAGCGCTGCAAGGCCTGGCCAGCGCCTTCGAGGATATCCACCGCTTCTTCGAGGAAGATCGAAACGATCTCATCATCGAGCTCGACGGCGCGCTCCCCTGTAGGAGCGAGCTCGTCTCCGGGCGGCGTTCCGACGATGGGCTCACAGGCGCCGCGTTTTTCCAATGACAATGCTTCATCGTTAACGTCCTTCGCGAGCAGGCTCGCTCCCACAAGTTCGGCGGTTGCGCTGCCCAACTCGCGAATGCTCAGGGTGCGGCTACCATCGCTGCGAATCAGCCCCATGGCAGAAGGATCGAGGCTGGCATCGAGCAAGTCGCGCAAGGCCCGGACCCGTTCCGGTTGCGGGGTGATTTCCTGGCCGGCGGCCAGTTCGTCGAGCATGTTGATCAGCGCTTCATGGGCGCTTTGCGCCTCATGGAAAAACGCCTCGCTGACCGCCAGGCTGCTTTCTTCCACCGCGCCATACAGGTCGAGCAAGGCTTCGCAGAGCGCGTCCACCGGATGTAGATCAGCCAGGTGCGCGCCTTCGCCGAGGGTGGTCAATTCGTCCAGCAGCGCGCTGAGTTCCTGGCGTTCGCCGGGATGTTGCTGCCAACGTTGCAACAGATTTTCCGCGTCCAGCAGGATGTCCATGCCTTGGGCGAGGAAGTTATTGATCAGCTGCGGATCGCGCTTGATCCGCAACCCGGTGTTCGGCGCGCTCAAGAGGGTTTCCAGACGTTCGGCGAGCAACGTCCGGGTGCGCTCGATCAACGAACCGGCGCCCGGAATCTGCGCCAGCGGCTCAGTCTTGAGTTGTCGCAGTCCGAGGCGGAACAAGCCTTCGGCTTCGAGCAGCAGCTCAACTTCGTCCAGGTCCAGCGGCATCAGGTGCGCCTTGTACTCGCGGGCGAGTTGGTCCAGCGGCGTTGCCAGCTCGGCGATCGGCAATACGCCGGCCATGAAGGCGCTGCCCTTGAGTGTATGCAACGCCCGTTGCAGCTCATCGCTGGCCTGCAGCGGAGCATGCTCGGCGGCCTGGTCGAGGAAGCGGTTCAGGCTGGCGAGGTGGGTTTCGGCTTCTTTGCCGAAGATCTCCAGCAACAGCGGATCAAGGGCGGCGACGTCCTGCGTATCTTCATCGCAGACAGGCGTATCCCCCTTGGCCAAGGCATGCGCACGGGCCGCCAATTGGTCGACCTCGTTGCGCTGGCGCTGGGCATTGGCGGCGAATTCAGCCACCAGTTCCGGTAGCAGGTTCAGCGCATCGGCCACCAGTTGTTGCACCAACGGCCCCGGTTGAACACTGTGTTCCAGCACTCGGTTGAGCAGGTTTTCTACGGCCCACGCCAACTCGGCCAGTACCAGTGCACGCACCATCCGGCCACTGCCTTTAAGCGTGTGGAAGGCCCGGCGCAATTCACTCAAGGCTGATTTATTGTCGGGGCTGGCCGACCATCGCGGCAGGTATTCGCGGAGGACGTCCAGGACTTCGCCGGTTTCTTCGAGGAAGACTTCGCGCAGTTCATCGTCCACCGGCTCCTCGCCCGACGGGGGCGGCAACAGGCTGCCCGGCGTGTCCATTGCTGGCGGGTTAAGCGCAGACACGGGGCTGGCCAGCACATCGGCCAGGGTCTGGACGATCTGCGGGTCGTCCAGTTCCTGACGGTCCTGCATCACCTGCGCTTCACTCGGGCTGAGCACATCCTCAAGGACCGGCACCTGCAGCTCGCTGGGGAAAAACCCGAGTGCGGCCAGGCTTTTTTCCGCAACATCGAGCAGCTGCTCGCCCGGGGCTTGCGGGTCGTCGCTAAGGCGCTCCAGGTAATATTCGATGCTGGTGATAACGTCGGCCAGACTGTCCAACTCCTGCCAACCGGGCTGGTCCGGGTCCAGCAGCAGATGCTCGCGGATGAAGTGGTTGCACGTCTCGATCAGGCTCGCCGCCCGGCTCAACGGAATCATCGCCAGCGCACCGCGCACTTGGGTCAGCAACGCAGGCAACGGCTGCAAATGCTGGCGATCCCAATCGGCGTCGATGTAGTCGACGATCATGTCCTTGGCCTGTTGCAGGCAGATCCGCGCCTCGCGAATCACGATCTGATGAATCTGCGTCAGATCGGTGGTGGGCAGGCGGCTGTCTTCCTGGCTTTCCGGCTCCACGGTGCCGACCATGCCGGCCAGCGTCGCTTCGACGTAGAGCAAGGCACCGGCGACGTCCATCAAGATCGCGTCATTGGGTTCGCGCTGGCCCTGGGCGAGGCTCAGGACCACCGCCAACTGATCGATAATAACCTTGCGCGGCTGGCCGAAACCCAGCACCGCCAAGGTGTCGGCGATTTGGCGCAGGGGGGCCAGCAGGTTGTCGAGGTCGGACGTATGCTGACGGTCGCTGCGCACAAACAGGTCCAGGCGCTCCTTGACCCGCACCAGTTCTTCACACAGCGCGGCCAGCACCGAGCGCATGGCGTCGCGATCGGGGCCGGCGAGCCGTGCCCGTTCTTCATCAACCATCGCGCTGTCAGGCAACGCGTCATCCAGTCCGTAGCGATCTTTCATGGTCAGCATCTGCCCGGTGGGGTGTTCGGCCTTGGCAATATAAAACAGCAAACTTTTCAGTAATTCGGGTGGTGCCGGCTGATTGATCCCGGCCATGCCCTGTTCGAGCAGGCGCTTGAGTTCTTTATCAGCGTCCTTGAACAGGCTGCGCAGCGCCGGGCTGTTGGCGATCGAGCCGCCGCGCATGCCTTCGACCAGCGCCGAGGCGACTTGCCACAACGGACTCAGCGGTGCGCTGCCGCACAGCCCTTCGAGGCGCGCGAAGACCTTGGCCAGGTAATCAAGCGTGGTGTCGCTATCTTGCTCACGCAGAAAACCGACCAGCGCCATTTGCAACATCTGCCGCAACTTGCGCAGCACCCCGGGTAAGTCCGCCGGCTCCAGCAGCGCCAGCGCTTCTTCATCCAGCGGTGCAAGGTCCGGCAGTAGCGGGCTGAACAGGCTGGTTTCAGATAACAGGCTTTCACCACGGGCGCTACGCAAATCGTTGATCAGCGGCAGCACCACCAACGGCAAATCACGGCGGGCCCCCTGCACTCGGTCGAGATAGGTCGGTAATTGCCCAAGGGCTTGCAGCAACAAATGAATCGCTTCATCGCGATGGCTCACGCGGTTCAGCTGCAAGGCCGTCGTCAACCGTTCTATCTCTTCGGCGAGCAACGCCGCGCCGTAGAATTCGACCATCTGCAAACTGCCGTGAACCTGATGGACGCACGCCAGGCAATCGT
Organism: Pseudomonas sp. ASL7; assembly: GCF_056680375.1. NCBI lineage: Bacteria > Pseudomonadati > Pseudomonadota > Gammaproteobacteria > Pseudomonadales > Pseudomonadaceae > Pseudomonas > Pseudomonas sp. ASL7. Next base: position 4,389,853 of record NZ_CM155279.1, read on the forward strand.
TCAAGGCGTGCGTTGCCTGAGGGTCATCAAGCAACGTTTCAATCGCCTGGTGAGCAACTTTCAGCGTTTCGGCAATCTCGCCTTTGACCCACTCGAGGGCCACATAGTCGTGCCGATCACCCATAACCACTCCAGTTACCGCTCTAGTCAAAACTCGCAAGCGCCCCCGGGCGCTTCACACTTTATCCACAGTCTGCACCTTGGCGGCCGGCAAGGTGAAACCAGACACCGAACGCCGCAGCTGGCTGGCCATTTTCGCCAGGTTGCCGATGCTCTCGGCGGTGGCGGTGGAACCGGACGAGGTCTGCGAGGTGATCTGCTGGATCACGTTCATCGTCAGGGAAATCTGCCCGGCCGAAGAGGTCTGCTGCTGGGCGGCGTTGGAGATACTCTGGATCAGCGCTGCCAGTGTCTTCGATACGCCTTCGATTTCTTCCAGGGCCACACCGGCATCCTGCGCCAGACGCGCGCCGCGCACCACTTCGGTGGTGGTCTGCTCCATGGAAATCACCGCTTCATTGGTGTCGGTCTGAATCGCCCGCACCAGGGTTTCGATCTGCCGAGTGGCGGCGGACGAGCGCTCGGCCAAGCGCTGGACTTCATCGGCCACCACCGCAAAACCACGCCCGGCGTCACCGGCCATCGAGGCCTGGATCGCCGCGTTGAGCGCGAGGATGTTGGTTTGATCGGCAATGTCATCGATCAGGCTGACAATGTCGCCGATTTCCTGAGAAGACTCGCCCAGACGCTTGATGCGCTTGGCAGTGTCCTGAATCTGCTCGCGGATGTTATCCATGCCGTGGATGGTGTTGTGCACCACCTCATTGCCTTTGTTGGCGATTTCCACCGAGCGTTCGGCCACCGCTGAGGATTCAGCGGCGTTGGCCGAGACCTGGTCAATGGACTGGGCCATGTCATTGATCGCAGTGGAGGCTTCGCTGATCTGTTGGGCCTGATGTTCCGAGGCCTGCGCCAAGTGCATGGCGGTGGCCTGGGTTTCCTGCACGGCAGCCGCGACCTGGCCGGCGGTGAGGTTGATGGTCGCCACCAGATCGCGCAATTGGTCCACGGAATAGTTGATTGAATCGGCGATGGTCCCGGTGAAGTCTTCGGTCACCGAGGCGGTCACGGTCAGGTCGCCATCCGCCAGGTCTTCGATTTCGTCGAGCAGGCGCATGATCGCGTTCTGGTTACGCTCGTTTTTCTCGGCGGTTTCGCGCAGCTGTCGGTTGGTTTCCCGAACCATCACCAGACCGATGAGGATGATCGACATCAGTGCGAGCAAGCCCAGCACGTAGCCGCCAATGGTGTCGGTCTTGCGCCCGCCAGCGAGGTTTTCGAAACCGGTGGCCAGGTGCGAGGCTTCGTCGAGCAGGGTTTGCGACAGGGTGAAAATGTTGCTGGCCGATTCACGGACTTTGAACAGCTCCGGCGAGGTTTCGAGGATTTCATCCACCGAGCCGGAAACGAATTGGAACATCTCGGCAATATCAGTCAAACGGGCGCGAGCATCGCGGTCTTCGACCTGGCTGATTTTCAGTGTCGGATTGCCCTGGAGCATGCCATTGAGCACCTGGCCGAAACGCGCGGCATCTCGACCAAACGCATCGGCGGCCTGTTGCGAGTTTTCGTCGCCGGACAACACGGTGTTCACCGCCCCCAGGATGCGCTCGGCCAACAGCGACTGACGCTGGGCCATCGCGACCTGGGCGGCCGGTGCACCGCGTTGCAGGAGGATTTCGACGACCTTTTCGTACTCAACCTGCAACTGCGGCACGGTTTCGGCCAGGGTCGCGGCGACTTGATGCAGTGACAAAACAGTCTGTTCGCTGGAGAGGATGGCGTCGGTATTTTTCAGCAGGCGTTCCCAGTCCAGCTGAACGGCGCGCATTTCCGGGTGCACGGTGGATGGCGCGGGGGGCAGGCCGGTGGTGGGGTCGCCCTTCTTCAGGTAACCCCAGCGCTGGGCGAAGTCATTTCGCGCCTCGCTCAGCAACTTGAACGCCGCCGCCTTGCCGGCGGCGGCTTCGGTGGCGTTTTTGGCAATGCGCTGGGACAGCACGCGCAACTCGCCGGCGTGACCGATGTACTGTTTGTCGTACGTGGCCTGGGTGTTGAGGTAAGCGAAGTTGGCAAACAGCAGCATGATGAAGACGATCAGCGCGATGAACAGCACGATGATCTGGGACCGGCTGCGCGACCCTTCTGGATTGCCTGTATTTGCTTTTATCATCGGTCCTCGCCTGAGCAGCTGAATTCTCTATCGCCGCCAATCTACCGGCGCTACGCGATCCCCTTGTAGCAGCTGGCGAAGCCTGCGTCCGGCTGCGAAGCAGCCGTAAACCCTGACGTCGCGTTACATCTGAAACACCGCGCTACTCTAATTGCGAGGGCTTCGCCCTCGAACGCAGCCTTCGGCAGCTGCTACATAAGGCAATGCGTCCGCGTTTACAGCGCTGCATTCATAAAGCTCTGCGATTGCGCCAACGCAAACGGGCTGAACACCTGCCAGGTCTGCTCGCACTGAAACCGGCCTTTGATGAACGGTGCAATCGGGTCGCTCAAGGTCTCTGTCGGTAAAAGGCTGTCCTGCGCAAAGTGCTGGAGGCCGAAGACTTCATCGACCATCAACCCCGCAAACACGTCTTGATGCTCCACCACCAACACCCGGCGCTGCTTGCGCAGTGTCGAGAGCTCATGCCCGAAGAATGCGCATAAATCCATGATCGGCAGCAACCGTCCGCGCAAATTGGCCACACCTTTGACCCAGGGTTTTACCCCCGGCAACTGCGTGCACCGCGGCTCGTGCAACACTTCGCTGACTTCGCCCATCGGCGCGACGTACCAGTGCTCGCCCAAACGAAAGCCGATGCCGCTCCAGCTATCCTGCCGGGTCGCCTGGGACGGCAAATCCGCCGCCAGCAGACGGCAGCGTCGATCGATCTGCAGCAGCAGTTCGAAGGCAGTCAGCGACTCGGTCATGGCCGGATGATCAACCGGCCAGCACGTTGTTCAGGGTTTTGATCAGGGTTTCTTCATCGACCGGCTTGGTCAGGTAGTCCCTGGCGCCCTGGCGCGTGCCCCAGACCTTGTCGGTTTCCTGATCCTTGGTGGTGATGATGATCACCGGGATGTGCCCGGTTTCCGGGTCTTTGGTCAGCTGACGGGTCGCCTGGAAACCATTGAGGCCGGGCATGACGATGTCCATCAGCACCGCATCGGGTTTTTCCTGGCGTGCCAGTGCCACGCCGTCGGCGCCGTTTTCGGCTTTCAACACTTCATGGCCGTGCTTTTCGAGCATGCCGGTCAGTTTGTACATTTCAGTCGGCGAATCATCGACGATCAGGATACGTGCCATGGTCTTCCCCATTCTTGTCGACGCCGGGCCCGCTGGCCGAGCGTCACTGTGCGTGTCCTACTGCGGCAAAACGGCGGCGAAGCCCGGTACATGGGCCTGGATCGCGTTCAGCAGCTCTTCCTTGCTGAAAGGCTTGGTTAAAAACTGATCGGAGCCGACGATGCGCCCCTTGGCCTTGTCGAACAGCCCGTCCTTGGACGACAGCATAATCACTGGCGTGGACTTGAACGCACTGTTGTTCTTGATTAAAGCGCAGGTCTGATAGCCATCCAGACGCGGCATCATGATGTCGACAAAGATAATGCCAGGGTGACTGTCGGCAATCTTGGCCAGGGCATCGAAACCGTCGATGGCTGTGATGACCTCACACCCCACACTCTTCAACAGCGTTTCGGCGGTGCGGCGAATCGTCTTCGAATCGTCGATCACCATGACCTTCAAGGCGCTGGAATGCTGTTCCATAGTGGCTCTACCGTCGCCTTTGCGAATCAATTTGTCCGTTTTCCGGTTACCGGGGGCTCGAAACCCTTGATGCTCAAGGGCCAGCACGGCATGGCAGCCTTTTTAGCACAGTCTCCAAATCCAATCTATCAGCCGACCTTTACGTGGGTTTTTCCTTGACCGGGAACACACTCAGCGCCACTCTGACGCCACTTTTATACGGTCCTTTTGGACTGATCCTTTGTAGGAGCGAGCCTGCTCGCGATGATCGTTAACGATGACGCGTGCTGGCTGGATAGTCGCGGTGTTCCGACGTTTATCGCGAGCAAGCTCGCTCCTACAGAAGATCGACATTTGCCCCCAAATTTCGAGGAAAAACCCATGAGCGTTCGCGTCGGGATTGTCATGGATCCTATTGCCGGCATTTCCTATAAAAAGGATAGCTCGCTGGCCATGTTGCTGGCCGCACAGAAGCGCGGTTGGGAACTGTTCTATATGGAACAGAGCGACTTGTACCAGGCTGAAGGCGAAGCACGGGCGCGGATGCGACCGTTGAAAGTTTTTGCCAACCCGCAGAAATGGTTCGAACTGGAAGCCGAGACTGACGCACTGCTGAGCGATCTGGACGTGATCCTGATGCGCAAGGATCCACCGTTCGACATGGAATTCGTCTACTCCACTTACCTGTTGGAGCAGGCCGAGCGCGCTGGCGTGCTGGTGGTGAACAAGCCGCAGAGCCTGCGTGACTGCAACGAGAAGCTGTTCGCCACGCTGTTCCCGCAGTGCACGCCGCCGACCATCGTCAGCCGCCGCCCGGACGTCCTGCGTGAATTCGCCGATCACCACGGCGACGTGATCCTCAAGCCACTTGACGGCATGGGCGGCTCATCGATCTTCCGCCACACCGCCGGCCACCCGAACCTGTCGGTGATCCTCGAAACCCTGACCTTGCATGGCAAGCAGCAGATCATGATCCAGGGTTATCTGCCCGCTATAGTCGATGGCGACAAACGCATCCTGATGATCGACGGCGAGCCGGTGGACTACTGCCTGGCGCGGATTCCTGCCGCTGGCGAAACCCGTGGCAACCTTGCGGCCGGTGGTCGTGGCGAAGCCCGCCCGCTGACCGACAAGGATCGCTGGATCGCCGCGCAAGTCGGTCCGACCCTGCGCGAGAAGGGCCTGCTGTTCGTGGGGCTGGACGTCATTGGCGAGCACCTGACGGAAATCAACGTCACCAGCCCGACGTGCATCCGCGAGATTGATAACGCGTTCGGCACCGACATTGGTGGCCTGCTGATGGATGCCATCGATCAGAAGCTCAAGGCTCGTTGAGATAGAACACCCAAGATGAAACCGACATTGCGTTATCATGCGCGGCCTGTGAAAAACGCGATGTTGGTTTTCTTGTCATGACACTTCCGTCCGATCTGCCCGTTGAACTCGCCCATCGTGGCGTGCGCCCGGCTGATCGCCTCGGTTTTACCCTGTTTCTCGCGGCGTTGATTCACCTGGCCTTGCTGTTGGGCATCGGCTTTACGATGGTTGAACCCAAGCAAATCAGCAAAACCCTGGAAATCACCCTCGCCACCTTCAAAAGCGAAAAAAAGCCTGCGAAAGCAGACTTCCTGGCGCAGGAAAATCAGGAAGGCAGCGGCACCCTGGATAAAAAGGCGCTCCCCAAGACGACCGAAGTCGCGCCCTTCCAGGACAACAAGGTACAGAAAGTCACGCCACCGCCGGCCGCCAAGCCTGAAGTGCAGGTAGCACCGCCCAAGGCCGCCGTGACCACCGTGGCGCCGAAGCCGAAAAAAGCCCCCGCCAAAAACCAGGAACTCAAGACTGAAACCAAACCCGCAGTGGCGGCGCCGACGTTCGACAGCTCGCAGCTGTCCAGCGACATCGCCAGCCTGGAAGCGGAACTGGCCAACGAACAACAACTGTACGCCAAGCGCCCGCGCATCCATCGCCTGAGCGCGGCATCGACCATGCGCGACAAGGGCGCCTGGTACAAGGATGATTGGCGCAAGAAGGTTGAGCGGATCGGTAATCTCAATTACCCCGATGAAGCACGGCGCCAGCAGATCTACGGCAATTTGCGCCTGATGGTCTCGATCAACAGCGACGGTTCTCTCTATGAAGTGTTGGTACTGGAATCCTCCGGCCAGCCGTTGTTAGATGAGGCCGCCCAGCGCATCGTGCGCCTGGCCGCGCCGTTTGCACCGTTTACCGGCGACCTGTCGGACGTCGACCGACTGGAAATCATCCGGACCTGGAAATTTGCGCGCGGGGATAAACTCTTCAGCAACTAATCCACCGAAAAACCCTTGTAGGAGCGAGCTTGCTCGCGATGGTCGTCAACGATAACGCTGCAAGCCTGACACCCCGCGGTGTTCTCAGGTTCATCGCGAGCAAGCTCGCTCCTACAGATTTGCGGCATTTCCTGCACATCCCCAGCTTGTCAGTTCGCCCCTCCAACGCCACACTAGCGCTCATGAAGAACGTCAGCCCCAGCTACCTCAAGCATCACTTCCTGATCGCCATGCCTCACATGGTCGACCCGAACTTTGCGCACACCTTGACCTACATCGTCGAGCACACGGCCAATGGTGCCATGGGGCTGGTGGTCAACCGTGCGCAAGACCTCAATCTGGCCGACATCCTCGAGCAATTACGCCCCGACGTCGAAACCCCCATGCTCTGCCAGCATGTGCCGATCTTCATCGGCGGCCCGGTGCAGACTGATCGCGGTTTTGTCCTGCACCCTTCCGGTCAGCACTATCAGGCGACCGTTGATCTGGAAGGCGAACTGTCGCTATCGACCTCCCAGGATGTGCTGTTCGCCATCGCCGACGGCGTGGGTCCGGCGAAAAGCCTGATTGTCCTTGGCTACGCCGGTTGGGAAGCCGGGCAGCTCGAAGCCGAACTGGCCGACAACGCCTGGCTGACCTGCCCGTTCGACGCCGACATCCTGTTCAACACCAGCAGCGAACTGCGCCTGGAAGCGGCGGCCAAACACCTGGGCATCAATCTAAGCCTGCTCACCAGCCAGGCGGGGCACGCCTGATGGCCCTGCGGCTGATTCTGGGATTCGATTACGGCACCAAACAGATTGGCGTCGCGGTCGGCCAGGTGATTACCGGCCAGGCCCGAGAGCTGTGCACGCTGAAAGCACAAAACGGCATTCCGGACTGGAACCAGGTCGAAGCCCTCATTAAAGAGTGGAAACCCGATGCCGTGGTCGTCGGCCTGCCATTGAACATGGACGGCACGCCCAGCGACATGTGCCTGCGGGCCGAAAAGTTCGCCCGCCGCCTGAACGGCCGCTACAACTTGCCCTTCTATACCCACGATGAACGCCTGACGACTTTCGAGGCCAAGGGCGAACGCCGCGATCGTGGCGGGCAAAAGGGCAGCTACCGCGACAACCCGGTCGACGCCATCGCCGCCGCCCTGCTGCTGCAAGGCTGGCTCGACGAAAACACCGCACTGTTCGTATCCTGAAGAGCCGTCATCACGTCTCTCTTAGCTACAACCCGAGCCAAACGCAGTAAGACCCGGCTCGGGCCCAAGAAGGAGCAACCATGAGCCTGCCCAATCCCGTTGAACTGATCGGCCAGATGGCAATCCGGCTTGACGCCTATCTGGCCAAACGAGGCATCAGCGAACCGCGCTACATCGGTATCCGTACCGGCGGCGTCTGGGTCGCCCAGGCGTTGCTCGATGAACTGGGCAGCGACTCGCCCCTGGGGACACTGGACGTTTCCTTCTACCGCGACGATTTCAGCCAGAACGGCCTGCACCCGCAAGTCCGCCCGTCTGCCCTGCCGTTCGAGATCGAAGGCCAGCACCTGGTGCTGATCGACGACGTGCTGATGAGCGGCCGGACCATCCGCGCGGCCATGAACGAACTCTTCGACTACGGTCGCCCGGCCAGCGTGACGCTGGTCTGCCTGCTGGACCTGGACGCCGGTGAACTGCCGATCCGCCCGGATGTGGTCGGTGCAACCTTGTCCCTCGCCGCCCACGAGCGCGTGAAGTTGTCCGGCCCGGAACTTGCGCTCGAACTGCAAGACCTCGCCCTTTAATTCGCCCTATTGAGAGTCCCCTTCGCGATGACGCCTCTAGAAACCAAGCGCCCGCTGCAGCTCAATGATCAGGGCCAGCTGCGCCACTTCCTCTCGCTCGACGGCTTGCGCCGCGAGTTGCTGACGGAAATCCTCGATACCGCCGACTCGTTCCTCGAAGTCGGCGCCCGGGCGGTGAAGAAAGTCCCGTTGCTGCGCGGCAAGACCGTGTGCAACGTGTTCTTCGAGAACTCCACCCGCACCCGCACCACCTTCGAACTGGCCGCTCAGCGGCTGTCGGCCGACGTGATCACTCTGAACGTGTCCACGTCGTCGGCGAGCAAGGGCGAAACCCTGCTCGATACCCTGCGCAACCTCGAAGCGATGGCCGCCGACATGTTCGTCGTGCGCCACGGTGATTCTGGCGCCGCGCACTTCATCGCCGAGCATGTGTGCCCGCAAGTGGCGATCATCAACGGCGGCGACGGCCGTCACGCCCACCCGACTCAAGGCATGCTCGACATGCTCACCATCCGCCGGCACAAGGGCGGCTTCGAAAACCTCTCGGTCGCCATCGTCGGTGACATCCTGCACTCGCGGGTCGCACGCTCGAACATGCTGGCGCTGAAAACCCTCGGTTGCCCGGACATCCGCGTGATCGCGCCGAAAACCCTGTTGCCGATCGGTATCGAGCAATACGGCGTGAAGGTCTACACCGACATGACCGAAGGCCTGAAAGACGTCGATGTGGTGATCATGCTGCGCCTGCAACGCGAACGCATGACCGGCGGCCTGCTGCCGAGCGAGGGCGAGTTCTACCGCCTGTTCGGCCTGACCACCGCGCGTCTGGCCGGGGCCAAACCGGATTGCATCGTCATGCACCCGGGGCCGATCAACCGTGGGGTGGAAATTGAGTCGGCGGTGGCCGACGGTCCGCACTCGGTGATTCTCAACCAAGTAACCTACGGCATCGCTATTCGTATGGCCGTGCTGTCCATGGCCATGAGCGGGCAGACTGCCCAGCGCCAATTCGAGCAGGAGAACGCCCAGTGAAGCTCAGCATCCTCGGCGCCCGCGTCATCGATCCAGCCACCGGCCTGGATAAAGTTACCGACATTCATATTGAAGCCTGCAAGATCGTCGCCCTGGGTGCTGCGCCGGCCGGTTTTGTGCCCGTCGACACCCTCGACGCCCAGGGCCTCGTTGCCGCCCCTGGCCTGGTTGACCTGAACGTCGCCCTGCGCGAACCGGGTTACAGCCGCAAAGGCTCAATCGTCAGCGAAACCCGCGCCGCTGCGGCCGGCGGTGTCACCAGCCTGTGCTGCCCGCCGAAAACCAAACCGGTGCTGGACACCTCGGCCGTGGCCGAACTGATCCTCGACCGCGCCCGCGAGGCCGGCAACACTAAGGTTTTCCCGATTGGTGCCCTGAGCAAAGGCCTGGACGGCGAACAGCTGGCCGAACTGGTCGCGTTGCGCGATGCCGGCTGCGTGGCCTTCGGCAACGGCCTGGAGAGCTTCCGCAACACCCGTACGCTGTGCCGGGCGCTGGAATACGCGGCGACGTTCGACCTGACGGTGATTTTCAACTCTCAGGACCACGATCTGGCCGAGGGTGGTCTGGCGCATGAAGGCCCGACCGCCAGTTTCCTCGGTTTGCCGGGCATTCCGGAAACCGCTGAGACCGTGGCCCTGGCCCGGGATTTGTTGCTGGTCGAGCAAAGTGGCGTGCGCGCGCATTTCAGCCAGCTCACCAGCGCTCGTGGCGTGGCCCTGATCGCTCAGGCTCAGGCGCGCGGGCTGCCGGTGACCGCCGATGTGGCGCTGTATCAGCTGATCCTGACCGACGAAGCACTGATCGACTTCAACAGCCTGTATCACGTGCAGCCACCGCTGCGCACCCGCGCCGACCGCGATGGCCTGCGTGAGGCGGTGAAGTCGGGCGTGGTTTCAGCGATCTCCAGCCATCACCAACCGCACGAGCGTGATGCCAAACTGGCGCCGTTCGGGGCGACCGAGCCGGGTATCAGCAGCGTTGAGTTGTTGCTGCCGCTGGCCATGACCTTGGTGGAGGATGGTTTGCTGGATCTGCCGACGCTGCTGGCGCGGCTGAGCACCGGACCTGCAGAAGCGTTGCGCCTGCCGGCCGGCAAGTTGGCCGTCGGTGGCCCGGCGGACATCGTGCTGTTCGACCCCGCGGCTTCGACCGTGGCGGGTGAAACCTGGCTGTCCAAGGGCGAGAACTGCCCGTTCATTGGGCATAGCCTGCCGGGACTGGTGCGTTACACCCTGGTGGATGGGCGGATTAGCCACCAGGCATAAAACCGCGCTGCCTGCATTCGCGAGCAGGCTCGCTCCCACAGTAGATTTGTGGTGTTCCACAAATTTATGGCTATACGCCGACCTTGTGGGAGCGAGCCTGCTCGCGAAGACTTACTGGAAGGTGCCTCTGTTCTGCGCATTGCGAATCGACACCTGGTCATTCAGCGTCCAGAAGTCATACAGCACGCCCACAAAGAACAACCCGCCCGTCAGCAGGTACAGCAACCCGCTGATCCATTTCCCCTGATACATCCGGTGTACGCCGAACACCCCAAGAAACGTCAGTAGAATCCACGCCACGTTGTACTCGATAGGCCCGGCGGTAAAACGCAGGTCCGCTTCACGGTCCATGGCTGGAATCAGAAACACGTCGATCAGCCAGCCAATGCCCAGCAAACCGAAGGTGAAAAACCAGATCGTCCCGGTCACCGGCTTGCCGTAATAAAAGCGGTGAGCCCCGGTGAAACCGAAAATCCACAGCAGGTAACCGATCACTTTGCTGTGCGTATCTTGATGCGGGCCGGCCTGTTGATAGGTGTTCATGAAGGACCTCGTTTCACGCGATAGATAAATATTCTTGAATTCTTTGTGACTTTTTTACAGGTTGCCGACGTGTGGCACATGTTACGTTGTCGTCCGTCAAAGCCTTATAGCACGTGACTTCTGTCCGACAATTGCGTCCATTTTCCGCTTGTTTGGTTCCGTTGACCCTCAGGTTGAATCGACCAACGGCCTCGGAAGGGACAAAAAAGCTGTTATAAAGTTGCGCGCTAACCCATACGAGCCCTGCCTAATGCGTCCATTTTTCAAGACATGGCTAACCATTTGCCTTTTGATGCCACTGGCCGCCCACGCCACCAATCGTGAGCAACGTCTTCCTAACGTTAATGGTCACACCCCAAAATCCCATGTTTCTGCTCCTTCAAGCAAAAACAAACACAGTGCAAAACATTCGACTCACCTGGCCAAAGCCGACAGCAAACATGTACCGCCGATGGCGGCCAAGGAAAGCAGCAACGTGTTGAGCCGCGCAGTAAACGTCCTCGGTACTCCATACCGTTGGGGCGGCAGCAGCCCAAGTAAAGGGTTCGATTGCAGCGGTCTGGTGAAATACGCGTTTAACGACGCTACCTTTGACCTGCCGCGCACGTCGAACGCGATGGCCAGTGGTCATGGCCAGAAAGTCGATCGCAAAGATCTGAAACCAGGCGATCTGATTTTCTTCAACATCAAGAGCCGTCGGGTCAACCACGTTGCCATTTACCTGGGCAACGACCGCTTCATCCACGCACCGCGTCGTGGCAAGTCGGTGAGCATCGACACCCTGAAGAAACCGTACTGGGAAGACCACTACGTGGTTGCCAAGCGGGTTCTGCCAAAAGAACCAGGCCAGATGCGCGTCGTTCAGCGCTGATTTGAAATCCCGGATCTGATCCGGGATTTTTTTGATCTTGATGGCCCCATCGCGAGCAAGCTCGCTCCCACAGGATTGATGCAGTCCATGTGGGAGCGAGCTTGCTCGCGATGGCGTTTCTGGACCGATCAAAAGTTATCTGGCGACCGCGCCCTCTCCCGCGCATGATCGCGACTGACCAAGCCCTTGGCCACCAATTCCTTCAAGCACATATCCAGCGTCTGCATCCCCAGGTTCCCACCGGTCTGAATCGCTGAGTACATCTGCGCCACCTTGTCCTCACGGATCAGGTTACGGATCGCCGACGTGCCCAGCATGACTTCGTGGGCCGCGATCCGCCCACCGCCAATTTTCTTGACCAGTGTCTGCGACACCACCGCCAGCAACGACTCCGACAGCATTGAACGCACCATCGACTTTTCGTCCCCCGGGAACACATCCACCACCCGGTCGATGGTTTTCGCCGCTGACGTGGTGTGCAGCGTGCCAAACACCAGGTGGCCGGTCTCGGCGGCGGTCAGCGCCAGGCGAATGGTCTCCAGATCGCGCATTTCCCCCACCAGGATCACATCCGGATCTTCGCGCAGGGCCGAGCGCAGGGCCGTAGCGAAACTGCGGGTATCACGATGGACTTCACGCTGGTTAATCAGGCATTTGCGCGATTCATGGACGAATTCAATCGGGTCTTCGATAGTGAGAATGTGATGGTGACGGTGGTTGTTCAGGTAATCGATCATCGCCGCCAGGGTGGTGGACTTGCCGGAACCGGTCGGCCCCGTGACCAGCACCAGACCACGAGGGGCATCGGTAATTTTGCGAAACACTTCCCCCATGCCCAGGTCATCCATGCTCAGGACCTTGGACGCAATGGTCCGGAACACCGCGCCGGCACCGCGATTCTGGTTGAAGGCGTTAACCCGAAAGCGTGCTACGCCGGGCACGTCAAAGGAAAAGTCGGTTTCCAGGTGCTTCTCAAAGTCCACACGCTGGGTGTCGTTCATGATGTCGTAGATGAGCGCCTGAACCTGTTTGTGGTCCAGGGCCGGCAGGTTGATGCGCCGCACGTCACCATCGACTCGAATCATCGGTGGCAGGCCGGCAGACAGGTGCAAGTCAGACGCCCCCTGTTTAGCGCTGAAGGCCAGCAGCTCAGTGATATCCATAGCACTCCTCAATTCCAGTAGAATGCCGCCAACCTTCAGACTGGCGGCGCCTCTTGATGTCCACGATAGCAGACAACATTCTCCAGGTTAGTTCGCGTATCCAGGCAGCGACCCAAGCTGCTCACCGCGACGAGCACAGCGTCCAGTTGCTGGCTGTGAGCAAGACCAAACCTGCCGAGGCCCTGCGTGAAGCCCACGCCGCAGGGCTGCGCGATTTTGGCGAGAACTACCTGCAGGAAGCCCTGAGCAAACAGCTTGAATTGGCCGACCTGCCCTTGATCTGGCACTTCATCGGCCCCATTCAGTCGAACAAGACTCGCGCTATCGCCGAGCACTTCGACTGGGTGCATTCCGTGGATCGTTTGAAAATCGCACAACGGTTGTCCGAACAACGCCCTGCCGATAGGCCGCCATTGAACATCTGCATCCAGGTCAACGTCAGCGGTGAAGCCAGTAAATCCGGCTGTACCCCGGCCGACCTGCCGGCCCTGGCCAACGCCATCAGCGAATTGCCGCGCATCAAATTGCGCGGGTTGATGGCAATCCCCGAGCCGACTGAAGATCGCGCCGCCCAGGACGCTGCTTTTGCGGCCGTGCAGACTCTGCAAGCCAGCCTCAATCTACCGCTCGACACGCTTTCCATGGGCATGAGCCACGACCTTGAGTCGGCCATCGCCATGGGCGCCACCTGGGTCCGTATCGGTACGGCCCTGTTTGGTGCCCGCGACTACGGTCAGCCTTGATCCATGACCGACTCTTCTATTTATAAGGACCTGACATGAGCAAGACTCGTATTGCCTTTATCGGTGCCGGCAACATGGCCGCCAGCCTCATCGGCGGTTTGCGCGCCAAAGGTCTGGACGCCGCGCAGATCCGTGCCAGCGATCCGGGTGCTGAAACCCGCGCCAAAGTGAAAGCTGAACACGGTATCGACGTATTCGCCGACAACGCCGAAGCCATCCAGGACGCTGACGTCGTCGTGCTTGCCGTCAAACCCCAGGCGATGAAAGCCGTCTGCGAAGCGATTCGCCCGAGCCTCAAACCGAATCAACTGGTGGTGTCCATTGCCGCAGGCATCACCTGCGCCAGCATGAACAACTGGCTCGGCGCCCATCCCATTGTTCGTTGCATGCCCAATACCCCTGCGTTGCTGCGTCAGGGCGTGAGTGGTTTGTTCGCTACCGCAGAGGTGAACGCCGATCAACGCCAACAAGCGCAAGAGCTGCTGTCGGCCGTCGGCACCGCGTTGTGGCTGGCCGAAGAGCAACAACTGGACGCGGTAACGGCCGTCTCCGGCTCGGGCCCGGCGTACTTCTTCCTGCTGATCGAAGCCATGACCGCCGCCGGCGTGAAGCTCGGCCTGCCGGCAGAAATCGCCGCACAACTGACCCTGCAAACAGCACTGGGCGCCGCCCACATGGCGGTGGCCAGTGACGTCGACGCCGCCGAACTGCGCCGCCGCGTAACGTCACCGGCGGGCACCACGGAAGCGGCGATCAAGTCGTTCCAGGCCGGTGGCTTCGAAGCCCTGGTAGAAAAAGCACTCGGCGCCGCTGCGCATCGTTCGGCCGAGATGGCTGAGCAACTCGGTCGCTAACCCGCTCTCACAAAGGAATCAATAATGCTCGGACTCAATGACGCTGCCATTTTCGTGATTCAAACCCTGGGCAGCCTGTACCTGCTGATCGTGTTGCTGCGCTTCATCCTGCAACTGGTTCGGGCAAACTTCTACAACCCGCTCTGCCAGTTCGCCGTAAAAGCCACTCAACCTCTGCTCAAGCCACTGCGCCGGGTCATCCCGAGCATGTTCGGGCTGGACATGTCATCGCTGGTACTGGCGCTGATCGTGCAGATGGCGCTGTACGCGGTCATCCTGCTGCTCAGCGGCTACAAGGTCGACGTATTGTTCCTGGCGCCGTGGGCGCTGATCGGCATCTTCTCGCTGTTTTTGAAGGTGCTGTTCTACGCGATGATCATCAGTGTGATTCTGTCCTGGGTTGCCCCGGGCAGCCGCAGCCCGGCCGCAGAGCTGGTCACACAGATCACTGAACCGGTACTCGCACCGTTCCGCCGAATCATTCCGAACCTGGGCGGCCTCGATATTTCGCCGATCTTCGCGTTTATTGCGCTGCAGCTGCTGCAAAGCTGGCTGATACCGCGCGTTGCGTACTACGCCCTGATGCCGAGGGAGCTGTTCGGGCTGATCTGAGTTGCCTTGCCCGACAGGCTTACCGCGTCATCGTTCATCGCGAGCAAGCTCGCTCCCACAGGGGGAACGCAATCTACTGTGGGAGCGAGCTTGCTCGCGATGAATGCACCTAGGTCTAACTGAATGAAATCAGCTCGGGCCTTTGCTTGCTGCTAAAGGCACTGGTCTTTAGACTTACGCCTCATTTCAACGAGAGCAGGGTCGATGCCAACTGCCTTTCCCGCCGATTCTGTTGGTCTGGTGACGCCGCAAATGGCGCACTTCAGCGAACCCCTGGCCCTGGCCTGCGGCCGTTCGCTTCCAGCCTATGACCTGATTTACGAGACCTACGGTACGCTGAACGCCACGGCGAGCAACGCCGTGCTGATCTGCCACGCCTTGTCCGGTCACCATCACGCTGCCGGCTTCCACAGCCCCGACGACCGCAAACCCGGTTGGTGGGACAGCTGCATCGGCCCCGGCAAACCGATCGACACCCGCAAGTTCTTCGTGGTGAGCCTGAACAACCTCGGTGGTTGCAACGGCTCTACCGGCCCAAGCAGCACCAATCCGGAAACCGGCAAGCCATTCGGCGCCGATTTCCCGGTGCTGACCGTGGAAGACTGGGTCCACAGCCAGGCGCGTCTGGCGGATCGACTCGGCATCAGCCAGTGGGCCGCCGTGATTGGTGGCAGTCTCGGCGGCATGCAGGCGATGCAGTGGAGCATCACCTACCCGGATCGCATTCGCCACTGCCTGGCCATCGCTTCGGCACCCAAGCTGTCGGCGCAGAACATTGCCTTCAACGAAGTGGCACGCCAGGCGATCCTCACCGACCCCGAATTCCACGGCGGTTCGTTCCAGGAAGCTGGCGTGATCCCCAAGCGCGGTTTGATGCTGGCGCGGATGGTCGGGCACATCACCTACCTGTCCGATGACTCGATGGGCGAAAAATTCGGCCGTGGACTCAAAAGCGAAAAGCTCAACTACGACTTCCACAGCGTCGAGTTCCAGGTCGAAAGCTACCTGCGTTATCAGGGCGAAGAGTTCTCCGGACGTTTCGATGCCAACACCTACCTGCTGATGACCAAGGCGCTGGACTACTTCGACCCGGCGGCAAACTTCGACGACGACCTGGCAAAAACCTTCGCCAATGCCCAGGCCAGGTTCTGCGTGATGTCCTTCACCACCGACTGGCGCTTCTCCCCTGCCCGCTCGCGGGAGCTGGTGGACGCGCTGATGGCGGCCAAGAAAGACGTTTGCTACCTCGAGATCGATGCTCCGCAAGGCCACGACGCCTTCCTGATTCCGATCCCGCGCTACTTGCAGGCGTTCAGTCACTACATGAACCGTATTACGTTGTGAGAAAGCCATGAGAGCTGATCTGGAAATCATCCAGGAATGGATCCCCGCCGGCAGCCGCGTGCTCGACCTCGGCTGCGGTGATGGCGAGTTACTGGCCTGGCTGCGCGACAACAAGCAAGTCACGGGCTATGGCCTGGAAAACGACCCGGACAATATTGCCGAGTGCGTGGCCAAGGGCGTCAACGTCATTGAGCAGGACCTGGACAAGGGCCTGGGCAACTTTGCCAGCAACAGCTTCGACATCGTGGTCATGACCCAGGCGCTGCAAGCGGTGCACTACCCGGACAAGATCCTCGACGAAATGCTGCGCGTCGGTCGCCAGTGCATCATCACCTTCCCCAACTTCGGTCACTGGCGCTGCCGCTGGTACCTGGCGAGCAAGGGCCGGATGCCGGTGTCCGATTTTCTGCCGTACACCTGGTACAACACGCCGAACATCCACTTCTGTACCTTCGGCGACTTTGAAGAACTGTGTCGCGAACGTGAAGCCAAGGTCATTGATCGGCTTGCAGTAGATCAACAGCACCGCCACGGGTGGGCCAGCAAGCTATGGCCTAATCTATTAGGTGAAATCGGTATTTACCGCGTCAGCAGCCCAGGGCTGCAGGACCACAAGGTCGCGGTCTGAACCACGACACTCCGAGGAGAACGATCATGGGTCGTCTAGCGCTGTTTTTACTTACTGCCTGCCTGAGCGTCACCGCCATGGCCGCCGACGCCATCAAGGGCGATCGCCAGGAGACCTTTGGCGATGTGACGGTGCACTACAACACCTTCAACTCCACCTACCTGACACCCGACATCGCCAAAGCGGCGAAACTGATCCGCAGCAAGAACCAGGGCGTGATCAATATTTCGGTGATCAAGGACGGCAAGCCACAGTCGGCGCAAGTGAGCGGTTCGGTCAAAGACCTGACCAGCCAGAGCTTACCGCTGAATTTCGAACAGATCACCGAACAAGGCGCGATCTACTACATCGCGCAATACCCGGTGGATCAGCAGGAAATCCGTACCTTCGATATCAAGGTGCAGAACGGCGACAAAATCAACACCATCAATTTCAACCAAGAGCTCTTCCCCGGCGAATGATCAATTTCACGCAACTCGTACTGGCCAGCCACAACGCCGGCAAACTCAAGGAACTCCAGGCCATGCTCGGCGAATCGGTGCAACTGCGCTCGATCGGCGAGTTCAGCAGCGTCGAGCCTGAAGAAACCGGCCTGTCATTCGTCGAGAACGCCATCCTCAAGGCCCGAAATGCCGCGCGCATTTCCGGCCTGCCGGCATTGGCCGACGATTCCGGGCTGGCCGTGGACTTCCTGGGCGGTGCCCCAGGGATCTACTCGGCTCGTTACGCGGACGGCAAAGGCGATGCGGCCAACAACGCCAAACTGCTGGATGTCTTGAAGGATGTACCGCAAGCCGAGCGCGGCGCGCAGTTCGTCTGCGTGCTGGCGCTGGTACGGCATGCCGACGATCCGCTGCCGATCCTGTGTGAAGGTTTGTGGCACGGGCGTATCTTGCCCGCGGCCAGCGGCGAGCATGGTTTCGGCTACGATCCGCTGTTCTGGGTGCCGGAGCGCGATTGCTCCAGCGCCGAGCTCAGCCCCAGCGACAAGAACCTCATCAGCCACCGCGCCCGTGCAATGGATCTGCTGCGCCAGCGTCTGGGCTTGAAATGACCCGTGAATCGTCCGCGTCACCGCTGATCTTCGGCGGTGCCGCACAATCGCCTCGGGCCGCGCTCCCTGTGCTGCCGCCCTTGGCGCTGTACATCCACATCCCGTGGTGTGTGCGCAAATGCCCTTATTGCGACTTCAACTCCCATACCGCCAGCCCGGTGCTGCCGGAACAGGAATACGTCGACGCATTGCTGGCCGACCTCGATCAGGACCTGCACGCGGTTTATGGCCGCGAGCTGAGTTCGATCTTCTTTGGCGGTGGAACGCCGAGCCTATTCAGCGCCGAAGCCTTGGGGCGTTTGCTCAAAGGCGTCGAGCAACGCATTGCGTTTGCCAGCGACATCGAAATCACCCTGGAAGCCAATCCGGGAACCTTCGAGCAGGAGAAATTCCTTGCCTACCGCGCGCTGGGCATCAATCGCCTGTCGATCGGCATCCAGAGTTTTCAGGAAGAGAAACTCAAGGCGTTGGGGCGAATTCACAACGGTGACGAAGCAGTGCGTGCCGCCGGCATGGCGCGTCAGGCCGGGTTTGATAACTTCAACCTGGACTTGATGCACGGTTTGCCCGATCAATCGCTCGACGATGCGCTGAGCGACCTGCGCCAGGCCATCGCCCTGAAGCCGACGCACCTGTCCTGGTACCAACTGACGCTTGAACCCAATACGGTGTTCTGGAACCAGCCGCCAACGCTGCCGGAAGACGACACGCTGTGGGACATTCAGGAAGCCGGCCAGGCGTTGCTCGCCGAACACGGTTACGCCCAATATGAAGTCTCGGCCTATGCCCAGCCCGGCCGTCCGGCGCGGCATAACCTCAATTACTGGAGCTTCGGCGACTTCATCGGTATCGGCGCCGGTGCCCACGGCAAGCTCAGTCATCCAGACGGGCGGATTGTGCGCACCTGGAAGACCCGCTTGCCGAAGGACTATCTGAACCCGGCCAAAAGCTTCAAGGCTGGCGAGAAAGCGCTGACCAATGAAGAGCTGCCGTTCGAGTTCCTGATGAATGCGTTACGCCTGACCGAAGGCGTCGAATCGCGACTGTATCCGGAGCGCACCGGGCTGCCCCTGGAAAGCCTCGCCGAAGGCCGCCTCGACGCCGAACAAAGTGGCTTGTTGCAGGTCGAACCGTCACGTCTGGCGGCCACCGAACGCGGACAACTGTTTCTCAATGATTTGCTGCAAAAATTTCTGAGCTGATTTCAGCCTTAAGGGAAAACGAATGGACTTGATACTTGACCTGCTCGCCACTGTGTCCCGCTGGAGCCGCAGCAACCTGTCGGAAATCTCTCTGGCGCTGGTAGGTTGCCTACTGGTGCTGTTCGGCGCGGACATCAAAGGCTGGGTCGACCAACGCCTGGGCAGCATCGCCGGCGCCTTGCGCGTCCCGCTGATGGCCTTGGTGTGCATGGTCGGCAGCGGCTTGGCGCTGATCTACGCCACGCCGTGGATCATCAAAGGCCTGAGCCAGTTCAACAACTACAGCCTGGCGCCGGTGTTGTTGGTGGTGCTGGTGCTGATCGGCGTAGTAGCCGACCGCCGCTGATTCCGCACACACCACAAAACAACTGTGGGAGCGAGCCTGCTCGCGATGATCGTTAACGAAAACGCGGGGCATCTGGAGCCCCGCGTTGTTCTCTGGTTTTTCGCGAGCAGGCTCGCTCCCACAGGGTTCAGGACTGTTTTTCGAACTTCAAGTCCCAAACGCCATGCCCAAGACGTTCGCCGCGGCGTTCGAACTTGGTGATCGGGCGCTCGGTCGGGCGCGGGACGCATTTGCCGTCTTCGGCCAGGTTGCGATAACCCGGGGCGACGTTCATCACTTCCAGCATGTACTCGGCATACGGTTCCCAGTCGGTGGCCATGTGCAGTACACCGCCGACCTTCAATTTGCTGCGCACCAGCTCAGCGAACGACGCCTGAACGATACGGCGCTTGTGGTGACGGCTCTTGTGCCATGGGTCCGGGAAAAACAGCATCAGACGATCGAGGCTGTTGTCGGCCACGCAACGGTTGAGCACCTCGATAGCGTCGCAATCGTAGACCCGCAGGTTGGTCAGGCCCTGAGTCAGCACGCCATTGAGCAACGCGCCGACACCCGGACGGTGAACCTCAACGCCAATGAAATCCTGTTCCGGCGAGGCCGCAGCCATTTCCAGCAGCGAATGGCCCATGCCGAAGCCGATCTCCAGCGAGCGCGGTGCAGAGCGACCGAACACCTGGTCGAAGTCCACCGGCGCATCGGCCAATGGCAGCACGAACAGCGGCGTGCCCTGCTCCAGACCTTTTTGCTGGCCTTCGGTCATGCGGCCTGCGCGCATCACGAAACTCTTGATGCGGCGGTGTTGGCGCTCGTCGCCTTCTGCAGGCGTCATAGGCGTGTCGTTTGATTCAGTCATCAATGGCTCTTACTTGATCAGACCATCCAGCGGCGAGGAGGCGCTGGCATAGAGTTTTTTCGGCATGCGGCCGGCGAGGTAGGCCAGACGGCCTGCAACGATGGCGTGTTTCATGGCTTCAGCCATCATGATCGGCTGTTGGGCATGGGCGATGGCCGAGTTCATCAGCACCGCTTCGCAACCCAGCTCCATGGCGATGGTGGCATCGGAAGCGGTACCGACACCGGCATCCACCAGCACAGGGATTTTCGCTTCTTCGAGGATGATCTGCAGGTTGTACGGGTTGCAGATCCCCAGGCCCGTGCCGATCAGGCCGGCCAGCGGCATGACCGCGATGCAGCCGATTTCCGCCAGTTGACGGGCAATGATCGGGTCATCACTGGTGTAGACCATTACGTCGAAACCTTCCTTGACCAGCACTTCGGCGGCCTTGAGGGTTTCGATGACGTTGGGGAACAGGGTTTTCTGGTCCGCCAGCACTTCCAGCTTCACCAGGTTGTGGCCGCCGAGCAGCTCACGGGCCAGGCGGCAGGTGCGCACAGCCTCGGTAGCGTCGAAGCAACCGGCGGTGTTAGGCAGGAAGGTGTAGCGATCCGGCGACAGAACTTCGAGCAGGTTCGGTTCGCCCGGGTTCTGGCCGAGGTTGGTGCGGCGCACGGCGAATGTGACGATCTCGGCACCCGAGGCTTCGATGGCCAGGCGGGTTTCTTCCATGTCGCGGTACTTGCCGGTGCCTACCAGCAAACGCGACTGGTAGGTACGACCGGCCAGGACGAAGGGCTTGTCGCTACGAACGATGCTCATGGGAAATCCTCTGTTGGGGTGAGGTTCTTGCAGAATAATTCTGTGCCCGCTCGGCACGGACGGCTAGCCGCCGCCGATGGCGTGTACCACTTCGACCGAATCACCGTCGTTCAGCGTGGTTTCAGCGTGTTGGCTGCGCGGGACGATATCCAGATTGAGTTCAACCGCCACCCGGCGTCCGGTCAATTCCAGACGGGTCAGCAGGGCCGCAACGGTTTCACCGTCGGGCAGTTCAAGGGATTCGCCGTTCAACTGAATGCGCATACCGAATGCCGCCATCATTTTTAGGGGCTGGCATTCTAGCCCGATCAGTCTTGGTGACCCAAGCCATTCGTCATGTCGATCAAGAACCCTGTAGGAGCGAGCTCGCTCGCGATGGACGTCAACGATACCGCGTACTTGCCACTTGAACGCGGTGCCCTGACGTTTTTCGCGAGCGAGCTCGCTCCTACATGCGCCAGGCGGCAAGCCCCAGGCAGAACCAGCCGATCAAGAATGCCAGGCCGCCGAAGGGCGTGATGATCCCGAGCTTGCTGATGCCGGTCATGGTCAACAGGTACAGGCTGCCGGAAAACAGCAGGATGCCAATCGCAAAGGAGGCGCCGGCCCAGGTGATCAAGCGGCCGGGAATCTGCGTGGCCAGCAGCGCTACGCCAAACAATGCCAGGGTGTGTACCAGCTGATAGGTAACGCCAGTGTGGAAAATCGCCAGGTATTCAGGCGTCAGACGGGCTTTCAAGCCGTGAGCGGCGAACGCGCCAAGGGCAACGCCGGTGAAGCCGAAGAAAGCGGCCAGCATCAGAAAGCCACGCAGCATGAAGAACTCCAGTCAGACTCGATCAACAGGGTCTGTATAATGGCCCGCTCAACGGGTTCGGCCAAGCCATCTCTATGCTGCGTTTAATTTTCCGTCGTTTCACGAAGGCCCTGCTCTGGTTCGCGGGCGGCAGTGTATTGCTGGTTCTGATTTTCCGCGTGGTTCCGCCACCGGGGACGGCGCTGATGGTCGAGCGCAAGGTCGAATCCTGGTTCGACGGCGAGCCGATTGACCTGCAACGCACCTGGAAGCCCTGGGATGAAATCTCCGACGACTTGAAAGTCGCGGTGATTGCCGGTGAGGATCAGAAATTCCCGGAGCATTGGGGTTTTGACTTCGGCGCGATTGAGGCCGCATTGGCTCACAACGAGCTGGGTGGATCGATTCGCGGCGCCAGCACGTTGAGCCAGCAAGTCTCGAAAAACCTCTTTCTGTGGTCCGGCCGCAGCTGGTTGCGCAAAGGACTGGAAGCCTGGTTTACCGGGCTGATCGAAGTGTTCTGGCCCAAGCAGCGGATTCTTGAAGTGTATTTGAACAGCGTCGAGTGGGATGACGGGGTGTTTGGCGCGGAAGCGGCGGCTCGGCATCACTTTGGTGTCAGTGCCAAATCGCTGTCCCGACAGCAGGCCAGTTATCTGGCGGCCGTATTGCCTAATCCACGGGTGTGGAGCGCGGGCCATCCGACGTCTTATGTTTCGCGACGTGCCGGCTGGATTCGGCAGCAGATGAGTCAGTTGGGCGGTGACAGTTATCTGGTCGGCCTCAACGATTCACGCCGGGCGCCTTGGGCTCAATAGCCAATCGCCCTAACACTGAAATCCCCTGTGGGAGCGAGCCTGCTCGCGAAAGCGGTTTGACAGCCAACGAAGATGTTGAATGTTATGACGCTTTCGCGAGCAGGCTCGCTCCCACAGAGGCCGGCGCCAGGCGAAAAATGGGTACAAACAAAAAAGCCCCGATCAATGATCGGGGCTTTTTTTATTGCCTGCGCGCCGGTTAAGCGGCGATCGACAATTTGAGCTTGTTCATCGCGCTCTTCTCGAGCTGACGAATACGCTCGGCCGACACGTTGTACTTCTGCGCCAGGTCGTGCAGCGTGGCTTTCTCTTCCGCCAACCAGCGCTGGTAGAGGATGTCACGGCTGCGGTCGTCCAGCACTTCCAGCGCTTCGTGCAGGTTGTGGTTGGAGTTGTCGCTCCAGTCGGCATCTTCCAGTTGACGGGCCGGGTCGTACCGGTGGTCTTCCAGATAGTTGGCCGGCGACTGGAAAGCACTGTCGTCGTCCGCTTCTGCGGCCGGGTCAAAGGCCATGTCATGGCCGGTCAGGCGACTTTCCATCTCCCGCACTTCCCGCGGCTCTACGCCGAGGCTTTCCGCCACACGGTGGACTTCCTCGTTGTTCAGCCACGCCAGACGCTTCTTCTGGCTGCGCAGATTGAAGAACAGCTTGCGCTGGGCCTTGGTGGTCGCGACTTTCACGATGCGCCAGTTGCGCAGGATGAACTCGTGAATTTCCGCCTTGATCCAGTGCACGGCGAACGAAACCAGACGCACACCCATTTCCGGGTTAAAGCGCTTCACGGCTTTCATCAGGCCAACGTTACCTTCCTGGATCAGGTCAGCCTGAGCCAGACCGTAGCCGGAATAGCTACGGGCGATATGTACGACAAAACGCAGGTGGGCGAGCACCATCTGCCGAGCCGCCCCCAAATCCTGCTCATAATAGAGACTCTCGGCCAGTTCACGCTCCTGCTCCGGCGTCAGCAATGGAATGCTGTTCACGGTGTGCACATAGGCCTCCAGGTTCGCACCCGGGACCAGAGCATATGCAGGTTGCAAAGAATTGGTCATACGAAAAAACCTCCGACTTACTTAACTCGTGCAGTTCAGCACTGCGAAAATTGACCGGAAACCGAACGACAAGTTCCCATAAACGCTGAAAGGTCAATACGAGCAAAATGATACTACTTAGGCGCAAGCTCCCTCAGGTGGCGTGCGACTGCAATCCATGCACCGATATACCCTAACAGCACCGCGCCAAGCAAGAGAGACAGACCGTCGGCAACTGGCACGCCGGCCAACGCAAAATTACTGCCGTACAAACCGGCCAGTCCGACCACCGCCTCGTTCAGCCAATTCAGGCCAAACGCCAATACACCCCAGGAAAAAATCCCTGCACCAAAGCCATAAAGCGCGCCCATGTATAGAAAAGGCCTACGCACATAGCTGTCAGTGCCGCCGACGAGTTTAATCACTTCTATCTCTGTGCGGCGGTTTTCAATATGAAGACGAATGGTATTGCCTATCACCAAAAGTAATGCAGAAACCAAAAGCACGGTCAGACCGAAGACAAAACGGTCGCCCAGCTTGAGGATGGCTGCCAGACGCTCGACCCAGACTAGATCAAGTTGCGCCTGCTGTACCTTCGGCAACTCGGAAAGTTTTTGTCGTAATGCTTCAAGCGTAGGCTTGTCGACTTCTTTCGGGGTCACCAGTACCACGCCCGGCAGCGGGTTTTCCGGCAATTCTTTCAGCGCTTCGCCCAGGCCGGACTGCTGCTGAAACTCTTCCAGAGCCTGATCGCGACCGACGTATTCCGCCTCCGCGACACCGGGCATGCCCTTGATCTGCTCACGTAACGACTCGCCTTCAGCAGGGCTGGCCTCGATTTGCAGGTACAGGGAAATCTGCGCCGCACGCTGCCAGGAACCGCCAAGACGCTCGACGTTATTTAGCAAAAGTGACAGGCCCATGGGCAAACTCAGGGCAACGGCCATCACCATGCAGGTGAAAAAGCTCCCGATGGGCTGCTTGCCCAAGCGGCGCAAGCTGTCCACCAGGCTGGCGCGATGGCTTTCGACCCAGGCACGGAACAGCGTGGCGAAGTCCGGACCGTCGTCATCGTCGCGTTTTTTCTTCTGCTGTTGCGGATCGGCAGCTTTGGGGGCTACGCGCTCGGAAACCTTGGGGCTACGTGTGGCACTCATTCGCCAGCCTCCCCGTCGCCGATCAATCGTCCGCGTTGCAGGGTCAGCATGCGATGACGCATGCGGGCGATCAACGCCAGGTCGTGACTGGCGATCAGCACGCTGGTGCCCAGACGGTTGATGTCTTCAAACACACCCATGATCTCGGCGGCCAGGCGCGGGTCGAGGTTACCGGTCGGTTCGTCCGCCAGCAGCAAGGCCGGACGGTGAACGATGGCACGGGCAATGCCGACGCGCTGTTGCTGGCCGGTGGACAGGTCGCCCGGGTACAGATCGGTCTTGTCCGAGAGCGCTACGCGCTCCAGGGCCGAATCCACACGCTTGGCGATCTCGGCTTTGGACAGGCCCAGGATCTGCAAAGGCAATGCGACGTTGTTGAACACCGTGCGATCGAAGAGCAGCTGGTGATTCTGGAACACCACGCCGATCTGCCGGCGCAGGTAGGGAATTTGCGCGCTGCTGATAGTGCCGAGGTCCTGACCGGCCAGCAGCAATTTGCCGGTGGTCGGGCGCTCCATCGCCAGCAGCAGGCGCAACAAGGTGCTTTTACCGGCACCGGAATGGCCGGTGACAAACAAGAATTCGCCCCGACGGACTCGAAAGCTCAGCTCATGCAAGCCGACGTGACCGTTCGGATAGCGTTTACCGACCTGTTCGAAACGAATCATGAACGCTCCCGCTCGGCAAACAGTGCCTGGACAAAGGGTTCTGCTTCAAAAGTACGCAAATCATCGATGCCTTCGCCGACGCCGATGTAGCGAATCGGCAGGCCAAACTGCTTGGCCAGGGCGAAAATCACCCCGCCTTTGGCGGTGCCGTCGAGCTTGGTCAGCGCCAGGCCGGTCAGTGCGACGGTCTGGTTGAATTGTTTGGCCTGATTGATGGCGTTCTGGCCCGTGCCGGCATCGAGCACCAGCAACACTTCGTGCGGCGCGTCGGCGTCGAGTTTGCCAATGACCCGGCGAACCTTCTTCAACTCTTCCATCAAATTGTCTTTGGTGTGCAGACGACCGGCAGTGTCCGCAATCAGGACGTCAATGCCCCGAGCCTTGGCGGCCTGCACGGCATCGAAGATAACCGAAGCGGAGTCGGCGCCGGTGTGCTGAGCGATCACCGGGATCTTGTTGCGCTCACCCCAGACCTGCAACTGCTCGACAGCTGCGGCACGGAAGGTGTCACCGGCGGCGAGCATGACTTTCTTGCCTTCAAGTTGCAGCTTCTTCGCCAGTTTGCCGATGGTCGTGGTCTTGCCGGCACCATTGACGCCGACGACCAGAATCACGAACGGCTTGTTCTGCGAGGTAATCTTCAGCGGTTGCTCGACCGGCTTGAGCATCGCCGCCAGCTCGGCCTGAAGGGATTTGTACAACGCATTGGCATCGGCCAGCTCTTTGCGGGCGACTTTCTGGGTCAGGCGCTGAATGATCACGGACGTCGCTTCAACGCCAACGTCGGCGGTCAGCAGCCGGGTTTCGATGTCTTCGAGCAGCTCGTCATCGATGATCTTCTTGCCCAGGAACAGGCTGGCCATGCCTTCGCCGATGCTGGCGCTGGTCTTGGACAGGCCTTGCTTGAGGCGGGCAAAGAAACCGGCTTTGGTTTCTTCGGTGCGCACAGGCTCGGCCGGGGGTTCGACGGGGGCAATAACTGGTGTTGGTGTTGGTGTTGGTGTTGGTGTTGGTGTTGGTGTTGGTGTTGGTGTTGGTGTTGGTGTTGGTGTTGATGCAGGCGCTTGAGCAACCGCGGCCGCCGGGGCAACAAATGCAGGAGCGGCAACAGATTCTGGAGCAACCGGCGCAGGCTCCGCCACTACGACGGGCGCTACAACCGGTTTAACCACCGGAACCTGAACGGGCTCAGGCACAAACGCAGTCTGCGTTGGAATCGCAGGCGTAATGTGCGGCGCCAGCTCATCTTCGACCAATGCCACAGCCTCTTCCGCCACTGGCAATGTCAACCACGGCGCAGCAACGGGTGTCAGCGGCGCTTGGGCCACGACTTCGGCGACACGATCAGGCGCTGCCTCGGCCATCGGCTGAAGCACCGGCTCGGCGATCGGCAAGGCACTCGGCGCAGGCTCTACTTCTATAACCGGCGCAGGTATTGGCTCAGGCAGTGGTTGTGGCTGTTCGACGACGGGGTCCTGCGGCTTTTTGCGCAGCCATCCGAACAGGCTTTTCTTCTCGCCAGCCGCAGCTGGGGTCTTCTTGTCGTCGTTGGAACCAAACATGGAGGACGGCTATCTCACGGTAGCGACGCGCCAAAAGGCGCCCCGGCAAATAAATATTCGATGCAGAACAGACTGCGATTGACGCCACTTGTTCATGCGCAACATTTTGTCGAGGTGAAATCAGCACCTCAAAGGTCGACTAATACGACGAACTGGAACGGCATCGTCGGCGAAAGCGCAGAGTTTAGCGGACAAACTCAAAGTTTCTGCCGGTAACCCATACAACCTTCCGGCCGATCAAAGGCCTGATAGGCGTGGCCGCCAGTAAAACGGATCAGTATCCTAGCACCCTCTCGCCCGCTGACGCTAAGAACAAGCGGGCAACCCAACAGGTTTAAAAACGAATGAATGCTCTAGCCCGCCGCGCTGCAGGCCTGCTGCTCAGCACAGTTTGTCTGCCACTTTCAGCCTTCGCTGCCGACCCGCAACCCACCCACGAATTCACGCTCGACAACGGCCTGAAGGTCGTCGTACGCGAAGATCATCGTGCGCCGGTGGTGGTTTCCCAGATCTGGTACAAGGTCGGCTCCAGCTACGAGACCCCGGGTCAGACCGGGTTGTCCCATGCCCTGGAACACATGATGTTCAAGGGCAGCGAGAAAGTCGGCCCCGGTGAGGCTTCGCTGATCCTGCGCGATCTTGGCGCCGAAGAGAACGCATTCACCAGTGACGACTTCACCGCGTATTACCAGGTGCTGGCCCGTGACCGTTTGGGCGTGGCCTTCGAGCTGGAAGCTGACCGTATGGCCAGCCTGCGCCTGCCGGCCGACGAGTTCGCCCGCGAGATCGAAGTCATTAAAGAAGAACGTCGCCTGCGCACTGATGACAAGCCGATGTCCAAGGCTTACGAGCGGTTCAAGGCCATGGCTTACCCGGCCAGCGGCTACCACACGCCAACCATCGGCTGGATGGCTGACCTGGACCGCATGAAAATTGAAGACCTGCGTCACTGGTATCAATCCTGGTACGTGCCGAACAACGCCACCCTGGTGGTGGTCGGCGACGTGACGCCGGACGAAGTCAAAACCCTGGCCCAGCGCTATTTTGGCCCGATCGCCAAGCGCGATGTGCCACCGGCGAAAATCCCCCTGGAACTGGCCGAGCCCGGCGAACGGCAGATCACCCTGCATGTTAAAACCCAATTGCCGAGCCTGATGCTGGCCTTCAACGTGCCTGGCGTCGCCACCGCCGAAAACAAACAGTCGGTGAACGCCTTGCGTTTGATTTCGGCCCTGCTCGACGGCGGCTACAGTGCACGCATCCCGACACAACTGGAACGCGGTGAAGAACTGCTCTCCGGCGGTTCGTCGAGCTACGACGCCTACACCCGCGGTGACAGTCTGTTCACGCTGTCGGCAACGCCCAACTCGCAGAAAAACATAACCATCGCCCAGGCGGAAGCTGGCTTGTGGCAGCTGCTCGAACAGCTGAAAACCACCGCGCCGTCCCCCGAAGAACTGGAACGTGTGCGCGCCCAGGTCATCGCCGGCCTGGTCTACGAACGTGATTCGATCACCAGCCAGGCCACCGCCATCGGCCAACTGGAAACCGTCGGCCTTTCCTGGAAGCTGATGGACACCGAACTCGCCGACCTCGAAAGCGTAACCCCGCAAGACATCCAGAACGCCGCCAAGCTGTATTTCACCCGCGAACGTCTCAGCGTCGCCCATGTACTGCCAGAGGAGACGACTCATGAGTGAGCGTAATAAACCGCGCATGGCCCTGATCGGCCTGGTCACCGCCACACTGATCGGGGTCGCTGGCTTTTATCTGATGGGATCCGATGACTCGACGGCCAGCGAGGCCCTCGACAAAGCCAAGTCCAGCCAGAAGCTGCAATCGCTGACAGAACTCGACGGAAAAGCGCCGGGCCATCGCACGCTCGACGTCCAGACCTGGCACACCGCTGAAGGGGCCAAGGTGCTGTTCGTCGAAGCCCGGGAACTGCCGATGTTCGACATGCGCCTGATCTTCGCTGCCGGTAGCAGCCAGGACGGCGATGTACCCGGCCTGGCGCTGCTGACCAACGCCATGCTCAATGAAGGCGTCGCCGGTAAAGACGTCGGCGCTATCGCCCAGGGCTTCGAAGGCCTGGGTGCGGACTTTGGCAATGGTGCTTTTAAAGACATGGCCCTGGCGTCCTTGCGCAGCCTCAGTGCAGCCGACAAGCGCGAACCCGCGTTGAAGCTGTTTTCTGAAGTCGTCGGCAAACCGACCTTCCCGGACGATTCCATTGCCCGCATCAAGAACCAGATGCTCGCCGGCTTCGAGTACCAGAAGCAAAACCCCGGCAAACTGGCGAGTCTGGAGCTGATGGACCGTTTGTACGGCAATCACCCCTATGCGCATTCCAGCGACGGCACGGCGAAGTCCGTTCCAGCCATCACACTGGCTCAACTGAAGGCGTTTCATGAGAAAGCCTACGCCGCCGGCAACGTGGTGATTGCACTGGTGGGCGATCTGTCCCGCGCCGAGGCTCAAGCCATTGCCGCTCAAGTCTCCAGCGCACTGCCAAAAGGCCCTGCGCTGGCGAAAATCCCGCAACCGGAAGAACCCAAGCCCAGCATCGGCCACATCGAGTTCCCGTCCAAGCAGACCAACCTGATGCTCGCTCAACTGGGCATCGACCGCGACGATCCGGACTACGCGGCCTTGTCCATGGGCAACCAGATCCTCGGTGGCGGTGGTTTCGGCACCCGGCTGATGAGCGAAGTGCGCGAGAAGCGCGGGCTGGCTTACGGCGTGTATTCGGGTTTCACTCCGATGCAGGCGCGCGGCCCGTTCATGATCAACTTGCAAACCCGCGCCGAAATGAGCGAAGGCACCTTGAAGCTGGTGCAGGATGTGCTCGCCGACTACCTTAAAACCGGCCCGACCGAAAAAGAACTCACCGACGCCAAGCGTGAACTGGCCGGCAGTTTCCCGCTGTCCACCGCCAGCAATGCCGATATCGTCGGCCAGCTCGGCGCGATGGGGTTCTATGACCTGCCGCTGAGCTATCTGGATGACTTTATGCGTGAGTCCCAGAGCCTCACCGTCGAGCAGGTCAAGACCGCACTGAACAAACACTTGAGCACGGACAAAATGGTCGTCGTCAGCGCTGGCCCGACCGTGCCGCAAAAGCCGTTACCGGCCCCATCTGATAAACCTGCCGAGCAGCCGCTCGGGGTTCCGGAGCATTAATGGCCACTCGTCCTAAAAAACCCGTACACAACGTGCATAACGGCGTAAACCAGCTGCGCATCATTGGCGGTGAATGGGGCAGCCGCAAGCTGAGCTTCCCCGATGCACCGGGCCTGCGCCCGACGCCGGACCGGGTGCGTGAAACCTTGTTCAACTGGCTCGCGCCTTACGTCGCCGGCGCCAAGGTATTCGATCCATTCGCCGGCAGCGGCGCCTTGTTTCTCGAGGCGTTGTCCCGTGGCGCGGCGATGGGGCAGGCGCTGGACGCCAGCAACATCGCGGTGGCAAGCATCAAGGAGCATTTGGGCACCCTGCGCTGCACAACCGGCCAGATCCAGACAGCCGATGCCTTGCGCTACCTGGAAACCCAGGCCGCCACCGAATACGACCTGGTGTTCCTCGACCCGCCGTTCAATCAGAACCTGTTGCCCACCGTTTGCACGCTGCTTGAAGAGCGTCAGTGGCTGGCCAGCGAGGCCTGGATCTACACTGAAAGCGAAAACGCACCGTCGAGCCTTGGGCTGCCAGGCAACTGGCGCCTGCACCGGGAGCAGAAATCCGGGCGGGTGTATTACGCGTTGTGGCAACGTATGGCAGAGATCGCCGGTTAATCGACCGGCCTGAAAAGGTGCGCACAGGTTGCGCACCGCTGCATCGAGAGCAATCGTGCCCTTTCAGTCAGAACGTTTCACCCCGGCCTTCGGCCTAGGCAACCCGCACCTGCAGACCTTGTGGGGACCGCTGTGGCGCAAAACCACGCACATCGAGCGTGAGCGTGAACGCTTGTGGCTCGAGGATGGCGACTTTCTCGATCTGGACTGGCACGGTCCGCACAGCGTCGATGCGCCCTTGGTGCTGGTGTTGCACGGCCTGACCGGATCATCGAATTCGCCTTATGTGGCCGGGGTGCAGAAGGCGCTCGGCGCCCAAGGCTGGGCCAGTGTCGCGCTGAACTGGCGCGGCTGCTCGGGCGAACCCAATCTGCTGCCGCGCAGCTACCACTCCGGCGCCAGCGAAGACCTGGCCGAAGCCATCAAACACCTGCGGGCCAAACGCCCTCTGGCACCGCTGTACGCAGTCGGCTATTCCCTGGGTGGCAATGTCTTGCTCAAACACCTCGGTGAGTCTGGCAGTGAGAGCGGCGTGCTCGGCGCGGTGGCGGTGTCGGTGCCGTTTCGTCTGGACCAGTGTGCCGACCGTATTGGCCAAGGGTTCTCGAAGGTCTATCAGGCGCACTTCATGCGCGAGATGGTGGCCTACATCAAGAACAAGCAGCGGCAGTTTCAGCATGACGGGCACGAGGAGGGTCTGGCCGCCTTGGCTGCACTCGGTTCGTTGGAGAACATGCGTACTTTTTGGGATTTCGACGGCCGGGTCACGGCGCCGCTGAATGGGTTTGTCGATGCAGAGGATTACTATCGCCGCGCATCGAGTCGCTATTTCCTCGGCGAAATTCGCACACCGACCCTGATCATTCAGGCGGCCGACGACCCCTTTGTGTTTGCTCATAGCCTCCCACTGCCGGAAGAATTGTCGCCTTGCACTCAGTTCGAACTGCAAGCGAAGGGTGGGCATGTCGGTTTTGTCGATGGCTCGGTCCGGCAGCCGGGTTACTACCTCGAACGGCGGATCCCGCAATGGCTGGCCACCGCGGGGCGCGAGTAACAGGTGGAAAACGATCAGGGCGAGTCGATCCGTTTCTGGCAAACCGCGCCATTGACCGGGGTCGAGTTATTGTCCGCACGCTACATCGAACACCGCTTCGCGCCCCATGTGCACGACGGCTATGTGATCGGCATGATCATGGCCGGCGCCCAGCGTTATCGATATCGCGGCGCCGAACACCTGGCGGGCAGCGGCACACTGGTGTTGATCAATCCGGACGAACTGCACACCGGGCATAAAGGCACGGAAGACGGTTGGCTGTACCGGGCGTTTTATCCCGACAGTGGGCAGATTCTGTCGTTGCTGGACGAGTTGGAACTGCCGACCCACACCTTGCCGGCGTTTGGCGCGACGCTGTATCGCGACCCTGACCTCGTGGCGGGTTTCTGCCAATTGCATCGATTGCTGGAAAGCCCGTCTTCGGCCCTGCACCAGCAGACGGCCTGGCGGGAAATGATGCTGTCGTTGTTACAGCGTCACGCGGCGATTCCGGACGTCGGCAAACCCGGCAAGGAGCACCGGGCGGTGACCCTGGCCAAGGAATTGCTGCAAACGCAACTGGCTTCGCCACCCTCTCTGGAAGAACTGGCGGCGGCGGTGAACCTGTCGCCCTTCCACTTCGCCCGGGTGTTCCGTCGCGCCACCGGCATGCCACCCCACACCTGGCTGATGCAGCAACGCATCGCTCGGGCACGGGCTTTATTACAAGGTGGTTGCCTGCCTTTGGATGTGGCCACGCAATTGGGTTTTGCCGACCAGAGTCATCTGAATCGGCAATTCAAGCAGGTCTACGGGGTGGGACCGGGGGCGTATCGCAGCGCCCGGCAATCGTTCAGAAAATGAGGATTACTGTAGGAGCGAGCTTGCTCGCGATGGAGTGTCAGGCAAAGTTGATTCGACTGACACACCATCGCGAGCAATCGAGCGTCGACCGGCTGCTCCTACAGGGGATTTGCGGTTATTCGCCAGTGGCGACGCCGCGCGCGGGATCGTTGATCCACTCGCTCCACGAGCCGGCATACAACGAACCCAACGGATAACCGGCCAGGCACAACGCGAACAAGTTGTGGCAAGCCGTTACGCCTGAGCCGCAGTACGCCACCAGATCATCCGGCGAGCGATGACCCAGCTTCGCGGCAAACCGCTGCTTGAGCTGATCGGCCGGCAGGAAACGCCCATCGCCGCCCAGGTTCTCGTTGAACGCCGCACATTGCGCGCCGGGGATGTGCCCGGCAATTGGGTCGATCGGTTCTACTTCGCCCTTGAAGCGCGGCAAGGCACGGGCATCGAGCAAGGTCAGCGCAGGTTGGCCGAGGCGCTGCTGAAGTTGTTCGGCGCTCAAGACCAACGCGTGGTCCGGCGTCCCGGTGAACGTGCCGCGCTCGATGTGCGGCGCATCAAGACTCAACGGCAAACCGGCTGCGTGCCAGGCCTTGAGCCCACCATCGAGGATGAACACACCCTCGCGCTTGCCCAGCCAGGCCAGCAGCCACCAGGCCCGCGCCGCGTAGGCACCAGGACCGTCGTCGTACAAAACGACTTCGCTGTCGGCGTTGATGCCCCAGGCTTGCAGGCGCTCGATCAAGTCTTGTGCTTTCGGCAACGGATGACGCCCGGTCACACCCTTGACCACTGCCCCGCTTAAATCACGTTCAAGATCGGCAAAGCTCGAGCCGGCGATATGCCCTTCGGCATAGCTGCGCTGACCGTAATCCGGGTCTTCAAGGGCAAACCGACAATCCAGAATCACCAGCCCCGGCTGCTCCTTTTTCAGGTCCAACGCTGACGGGCTGATCAATTGCGCAATGGGCATAACGGGCTCCTGTGATTAAGGCAGTTTTGACTCGTGATGTACGTCTTCCAGCGTCTGGGCCAGCGGTACGTAAAACTCCTCGTACAGCGCATTCACTGCATCGCGGGCCTGATCGGTGACGAACCCGGCCTCAAGCACCAACACCTGATACACCCCACGTTTAATCGCCTGCTCGCTCAGGTGATTGGAGTTTTCCCGTGTGGTGCACAGAAAACGCACCCAGGAGGTGAGGATGATCCAGGCGTTGAGCGTCAGGGATTCGATCTGCACCTTGTCCATGCTCAGGATGCCAGCTTCAACGAAGCCGGCGTAGATGTGCGTGCCATGGATCAGGCAACGCTGGGAAAAGCGCCGATAACGGGCCGCCAGGTCCGGATCACTGTCGAGCAAATGCTCAAGATCGCGATGCAAAAACCGGTAGCGCCACATCGCCGCCAGCAATTCCTGGAGGTAGAAGCGCTTGTCTTCCACCGTGGCTGCCCGGCCCTGCGGTGGGCGCAGAAAGCTGTCCACCAGGCTTTCATACTCACTGAACAGCACGGCGATAATCGCCTGCTTGTTGGGGAAGTGGTAGTACAAGTTGCCCGGCGAAATGTCCATATGGGCAGCAATGTGGTTGGTGCTGATGCTGCGTTCACCCTGCTGATTGAACAGCTCCAGGCTGTTCTGCACGATGCGCTCGCTGGTTTTGATCCGAGGGGCCATGGCTTGGGCTTTAATTCAGAGTGCGTTGACGGGCATCTTACGACCTATCCGCGAGTGGATAAAACAAAGTGATACCAAGATGGCATTTGACTTTCTAGAGCATAGACTCTAAAAAGTTCCTCAGTACAATAAATCCGGAGCTGACCATGACCGCTGAAATTGCCTACCTGCAGACTCTCCAGCAGCCATTGGAAGAGCTCCAAAAACTGTTCGATGCCCAGCGCGCAGCGTATGCCGCCAACCCGATGCCGCCAGCGGCTCAGCGCCAGCAATGGCTCAAGGCGTTGCGGACGCTGCTGAACGATGAACGCCAGGCCTTGATCGACGCGATCAGCCAGGACTTCAGCCACCGCAGCGCCGATGAAACCCTGCTCGCCGAACTCATGCCGAGCCTGCACGGCATTCATTACGCCAGCCAGCACCTCAAAGGCTGGATGAAAGCTTCGCGGCGCAAAGTGGGCGTTGCCTTCCAGCCGGCTTCGGCCAAAGTGATTTACCAACCGCTGGGCGTGGTCGGCGTCATCGTGCCGTGGAACTACCCGCTGTACCTGGCCATCGGGCCATTGGTGGGCGCATTGTCGGCGGGCAATCGGGTGATGCTGAAACTCAGCGAATCGACGCCCTCCACCGGTTTGCTGCTTAAGGAACTACTGGCCCGGATCTTCCCCGAAGACCTTGTCTGTGTGGTGTTGGGCGAAGCCGATATCGGCGTCGCGTTCTCCAGACTGCGTTTTGATCACCTGCTGTTCACCGGCGCCACCAGCATCGGTAAACATGTGATGCGCGCGGCGGCCGAGAACCTGACGCCGGTGACCCTCGAGTTGGGCGGCAAGTCTCCGGCCATTGTCTCTCGCGATGTGCCACTCAAGGACGCCGCCGAACGCATCGCCTTCGGCAAGACGCTCAATGCCGGGCAAACCTGCGTCGCCCCGGACTACGTGCTGGTGCCGGAAGACCGCGTCGGCGCTTTCGTCGAGGCCTATCGTCAGGCGGTTCGCGGGTTTTATCCGACGCTGGCTGATAACCCGGACTACACCGCGATCATCAACGACCGACAATTGGCTCGGTTAAATGGCTACATCAGCGACGCTACCAGCAAGGGCGCGCTGCTGATTCCGTTGTTCGAGCAAGGCCAGGGCCGACGCATGGGCCACAGCGTGCTGCTCAACGTCAGCGACGACATGACAGTGATGCAGGACGAAATCTTCGGGCCGCTGCTGCCGATTGTTCCGTACACGGGGCTCGATGAAGCATTTGCCTACATCAACCAACGACCTCGTCCGCTGGCGCTGTACTACTTTGGCTACGACAAGCGCGAACAAAACCGTGTCCTCCACGAAACCCATTCCGGTGGTGTGTGCCTGAACGACACCTTGCTGCACGTTGCCCAGGACGACATGCCGTTCGGCGGCATCGGGGCCTCGGGCATGGGCCATTACCACGGCCACGAGGGCTTTTTGACCTTCAGCAAGGCCAAGGGTGTGCTGATCAAACAACGCTTCAACGCGGCGAAACTGATCTACCCACCGTACGGCAAATCCATTCAGAAACTGATCCAGAAGCTGTTTATCCGCTAACGATCCCCCCTTCGGGTAATAACAATAATGAGCCCAAGCCTGTCCGATACACCCGCGCTGTCACGGCGCGGCCTGCTTAAATTCAGCCTCGGCGCGAGTGCTTTTCTGGCCACGGCCGGAGTGGGTGCGAGCCTCAGCGGTTGCTCCTCGAGCACCCCGGCCAATGGCTTCGCGATTCTGCGCAGCGGCGATCTCCTGTTTTTGCGGGCGCTGATCCCGGTGATGCTCGACGGCGCCGTGGCTGTGGAAAAAATGCCGGCGTCGGTCGACCAGACCTTGCACTGCCTGGATAACGGCCTGAATCACCTGTCGCCGGAAATGCTCAAGCTGACCCAACAATTGTTCGACGTGCTGGGAATGGCCGTGACCCGCGGCCCCCTGACGGGGATCTGGGGCAGCTGGGAAAACGCCAGCGGTGATGAGATTCGGCACTTTCTCGATCGCTGGGAAAACAGTTCATTGAGCCTGCTGCGCATGGGGCATAGCTCGTTGCAGCAGTTGGTGATGATGGCGTGGTACAGCCGCTCGGAATCGTGGGCACATTGCGGGTATCCCGGACCGCCTACGGTTTGAAACCGCTCCCCCTGTAGGAGCGAGCTTGCTCGCGAAGAACCTGAGGGCGGCGCGTTTATCCAGAAAGCACGCGTCATCGTTAACGTCCATCGCGAGCAAGCTCGCTCCTACAGGGGTAGCGTTCCGACGAAGGCGCCACCGAACCCAAAATAACAAGAGAACCTGAAAATGCCCGTACCCGATCCGTTTCGCGAAGGCATGGCCCGCGGCTGGAAAACCTACAACGGGTCGCAATTGACCCAGGACCTGACTCTCGAAGCGGACGTGGCAATCATCGGCAGCGGTGCCGGCGGCGGGACCACCGCCGAAATCCTCAGCACCGCCGGCTACAAGGTGTTGCTGATCGAAGAAGGCCCGCTCAAGACCAGCAGCGACTTCAAGATGCTCGAAGACCAGGCCTACACCAGCCTCTATCAGGAAGGCATCGGCCGTATGAGCAAGGACGGCGCGATCACCATTCTTCAGGGCCGGGCAGTGGGCGGCACCACGCTGATCAACTGGACGTCGAGCTTTCGCACCCCGGAACCGACCCTGGAACACTGGGCCAAGGAGCACAACGTCAAAGGGCACAGCCCGGCCGAGATGGCGCCGTGGTTTGAGAAAATGGAACAACGCCTGGGCGTCGCACCGTGGAGGGTGCCGGCCAACGCCAACAACGATGTGATCCGCAAAGGTTGCGAGCAGCTCGGCTACGCCTGGCATGTGATCCCGCGTAACGTGCGTGGCTGCTGGAACCTGGGCTATTGCGGCATGGGCTGTCCGACCAATGCCAAGCAATCGATGATGGTCACGACCATTCCGGCGACGCTGGAAAAAGGCGGCGAGCTGCTTTACCTGGCCCGCGCCGAAAAACTCTCGATCAAGAACGGCGAGGTCACGGGCCTGCAATGTGTCGCGATGGACGATCGCTGTGTCGCGCCCACGGGCAAGACCATCACGGTCAAGGCGCGGCATTACGTGCTGGCCGGCGGCGGGATCAACAGCCCGGCGCTGCTGTTGCGTTCCGAGGCGCCGGACCCGCACAAACGGCTGGGCAAACGCACCTTCCTGCATCTGGTCAACATGTCCGCCGGGCTGTTCGACGAGGTAATCAACCCGTTTTACGGGGCGCCGCAGTCGATCTATTCCGACCATTTCCAATGGCTGGACGGCACCACCGGCAAAATGTCCTACAAACTTGAAGTGCCACCGCTGCAACCCGCATTGGCCGCGACGCTGCTGGGTGGTTTCGGCAAGGAAAATGCGCAGCACATGGAGAACCTGCCGCACACCCACGCGATGCTGGCCTTGTTGCGGGACGGATTTCACCCGGAGAGCCCCGGCGGCAGCGTTGAGTTGCGCGGTGACAACACGCCAGTGCTCGACTATCAGGTTTCACCCTATGCCTGGGACGGTTTGCGCCGCGCGTTCCACAGCATGGCCGAAATCCAGTTCGCCGGGGGCGCCAACGCGGTGATGCCGATGCACGCCGACGCGCGGTATGTGAAAACCCTCGCCGAAGCACGCACCTTGATTGATGGCCTGAGCCTTGAGCTGTACCGCACACGCCTGGGGAGTGCCCATGTGATGGGCGGTTGTGCGATGGGCGAAGACCCGAAAAACGCCGTGACCGATAGCCTTGGCCGCCATCACCAACTCAGCAATCTGTCGATCCACGACGGCTCGCTGTTCCCCACCAGCATTGGCGCAAACCCTCAATTGTCGGTCTACGGGCTGACCGCACAACTGGCGACCGCCCTGGCTGAACGTTTGAAAAACTCATGAAAAGGGTGAATATTCGTATCGTCTATAGTGCTTTCTTACCCAACAGGCGACTTGGCCGACCGGGAAGGCTGCGATACCATCCGACTCCCCAACGGACTCCCGCCAGGACGACGCGATGAACCGAGTGTTGTACCCAGGTACCTTCGACCCTATTACCAAGGGCCATGGCGATCTGGTCGAACGCGCCTCGCGCCTGTTCGATCATGTGATTATCGCCGTCGCTGCCAGCCCGAAGAAAAACCCGTTGTTTCCCCTGGAACAGCGTGTGGAGCTGGCCCGCGAGGTCACTAAACATCTGCCGAACGTTGAAGTCGTCGGCTTCTCGACGCTGTTGGCGCACTTCGCCAAAGAGAAGAACGCCAACGTGTTCTTGCGTGGATTGCGCGCGGTGTCGGATTTCGAATACGAGTTCCAGCTCGCCAACATGAACCGCCAGCTGGCGCCGGATGTAGAAAGTCTGTTTCTTACACCGTCCGAACGTTATTCGTACATTTCCTCGACGCTGGTCCGTGAAATCGCAGCTTTGGGCGGCGATATCACCAAATTCGTCCACCCAGTGGTGGCGGACGCCCTCACCGAACGCTTCAAGAAGTAATGTAGGACTGTAGGAGCGAGCTTGCTCGCGATGGACGTTAACGGTGACGAGGGCTGCCTGGATGAACGCGGGCGCCCTCCCGTCCATCGCCAGCAAGCTGGCTCCTACAGCGCCAATGCGGCACAATTGCCTGCATTGGTTTATTGCGCCCGGGCCCGCGGCCCTGGCTGGAGTTAGCATGTCCCTGATCATCACCGACGATTGCATCAATTGCGACGTCTGCGAACCCGAATGCCCGAACGCCGCCATTTCACAAGGCGAAGAGATCTACGTGATCGATCCGAACCTGTGCACACAGTGCGTCGGCCACTACGACGAACCTCAGTGTCAGCAGGTGTGCCCGGTGGATTGCATTCCACTGGACGAAGCGCATCCGGAGACGAAAGAAGAGTTGATGGCGAAGTATCTGGTTATTACCGGTAAGGCTTGAGTATTCAGGCGTCTGTACTGACGCCATCGCGAGCAAGCTCGCTCCCACAGGGGATTTGCGTTGTGACATGCACCGAAAATCTACTGTGGGAGCGAGCTTGCTCGCGAAAGGGCCATCAGCCACACCGACGCTCTGACTGACTTCACTCCCGCTGCTCAAACCCCTCCCCGATACACCCCAGACACCTCACGAACGCTGCTTTCGCCGGGTCGACCAACCAACGCCTGCCCGCATCGCCCACGCCACCACCCAGCGCGGTGAACGGCAACGACACCACAAACACCCCCGCACCGATCACCGTAAACCGTAGGCGTTTCAGCTCTGACAGCGTGGGCAAAAAACGCTGGCGCGCTGCCCGAGTTTCACTTCTCGCAACTCAGTGCCGCAGACCTTGCACGGGTTACCGCCACGGCCGTACACGAACAGCTCCTGCTGGAAGTACCCTGGCTGACCATCGCCACCGATAAAGTCCCGCAATGTGGTGCCGCCTCGTTCAATGGCGGCAGCCAGGATTCGCTTGATTTCGATCGCCAGCTTCAGGTAACGCGCCCGGGAAATGCTCTTGGCTTCACGGCGCGGGTCGATTCCGGCGGCAAACAGGGCTTCAGTCGCGTAGATATTGCCGACGCCAACCACGACTGCGTTGTCCATGATGAACGGCTTGACCGCCATGGAGCGTGCACGGGACTGTTGGAACAGACGCTCACCGTCGAACAGGTCGGTCAGCGGCTCTGGTCCCAACCGAATCAGCAATTCGTGATTGAGCGGATCGAGGCTCCAGAGCATCGCACCAAACCGTCGCGGGTCGGTATAGCGCAGGGCCAGGCCGGATTCCAGCTCGATATCCACGTGTTCATGCTTGGCTACCGGCGTGCCGATTTCCACCAGACGCAAATTCCCCGACATGCCCAAGTGGCTGATCAACGTGCCGACTTCGGCGTTAATCAACAGGTACTTCGCACGCCGTTCCACCAACACGATGCGCTGGCCGGACAGCCGCACGTCCAGGTCTTCAGGAATCGGCCAACGCAAACGGCGCTCACGCACGATCACCCGGCTGACACGCTGGCCTTCCAGGTGCGGCGCAATTCCCCTGCGGGTGGTTTCGACTTCTGGCAGTTCAGGCATGGAGATCTCGAATCAGGCTATTCGACGCTTAGCGGTGAGTGCCGAGGTCGCGAATCGTTTGTTTGAGGGTTTCGAAGTCGTAGTCCGAGAGACCGAGGTAATCGAGCACCAAATGCCCGATGCTGTTCCACTCATGGTCTTCGTTCTGGTTGCCCAGCACCCGGTAGGACGCGCAAATGTGCTCGGCCATTTTCAGGATCGCCAGCAGGTTTTTCAGCTGGCAGTTGCGCGACGACTCATCACTGAAGATTGCCAGCGCGTTGTGATGATTGGCGATCGCGCTGCTCACGTGCTCGGGCAGGCGCCAGGATTTGGCCGTGTAGTAACCGACCACTGCGTGGTTGGTATTGAACACCCTATTCTCCGTATCGACCACCCGGCATTCGGCACTGGCGTTGGCGTAGGCCTCTTCCAGAACGGTCATGTAGTTGGGGAAACGCTGGAGCATCAGCGGCACGCCGCAATCATGGAACAGGCCCAGCGCGTAGGCTTCGTCGCTAGCCTCGGCGCCGATGCGCTTGGCCAGGGTCAGGCACGTCATCGCTACGTCTTGAGCGGTGTCCCAGAAACGGTTCAAGGTAACGATGGTGTCGTCATTCATCTCGCCCTTGATCGACTGCGCGTTGATCAGGTTGATGATCGAGCGGCTGCCCAGCAGATTCACCGCGCGCTGGATCGAGGCGATCTTGTTGCTCAAGCCGTAATACGGCGAGTTGACGATTTTCAACAACGAGCCAGAGAGCCCCGGGTCCTGGGCGATCAGCTTGGCGATCACTTCCAGATCCGGATCCGGCATGTACTGCTCCATCTGCAAATCCACCATGATCTGCGGCTGCGCTGGCACGCTAATGCCTTGCAGGGACTGTTGGATCTGTTCGGGAGTCAGCTCTTGGGACATAAATACACACTCTGGGTCAGGCGGCGATTCTAACCTTTATAAAGTTGGATCCGACACACCGATGGGCATATCGCAGGATCTTTCATTTAAACCCAGGCTTCGGATAACGTCCGAAATCGCTTCGCGAGCAGGCTCGCTCCCACAGTGGATCTTTAGTGAACACATAGTTTGTGTACGGCGCAAATCAAGTGTGGGAGCGAGCCTGCTCGCGAAGGCGTCATCAGCGTTTCATCGCCCGCCCAGCCCGTCGCAACCCTCAACACGCTATACTCCCGCTCTTTTTTCCGGAGCGACGTCATGTCCCTGCCTAGCCTGCGCCTTAAAGCCAACGCCGACCGTCGCCTGCGAAACGGCCACTTGTGGGTCTATAGCAACGAAATCGATGTAGCGGCGACCCCTTTGCACGGCTTCAAAGCCGGCGATCAGGCGATCCTCGAAGCTGCCGGCGGCAAGCCGCTGGGCATCGTTGCCATGAGCCCGAACAACCTGATCTGCGCCCGCCTGCTGTCGCGCGACATCAAGTTGCCGCTGGACAAGTCGCTGCTGGTGCATCGCCTGAACGTCGCCCTGTCCTTGCGTGACCGCCTGTTCGACAAGCCGTTTTATCGCCTGGTTTACGGCGACTCCGACCTGTTGCCAGGTCTGGTGGTCGACCGTTTCGGCGACATCCTGGTGGTGCAGATC
Source organism: Pseudomonas sp. ASL7 (assembly GCF_056680375.1). Lineage (NCBI taxonomy): Bacteria > Pseudomonadati > Pseudomonadota > Gammaproteobacteria > Pseudomonadales > Pseudomonadaceae > Pseudomonas > Pseudomonas sp. ASL7. The sequence goes on from NZ_CM155279.1 coordinate 4,432,106, forward strand.
GCCTCGGCGACCATGGAAGCGCATAAAGAAGACGTGATCGCCGCGCTGACCCAAGTGCTCAAGCCAAGCGGCATTCTGTTCAAGAACGACTCTGCTGCCCGTGACGCCGAAGGCCTCAACCGCTACGTCGAAACCGTGTTCGGCCTGGTGCCGGAGTGGGTCGCACTGGAAGAGAACGGCGTGAAATTCGAAGCACCGGTCATTCAGGGTCAAAAAACCGGCTGGTTCTACGACCACCGCATGAACCGCGCACGCCTGGCCCCTTACGCCAAAGGCAAACGCGTACTGGACCTGTACAGCTACATTGGCGGCTGGGGCGTGCAAGCGGCCGCGTTTGGCGCCAGTGAAGTGTTCTGCGTCGACGCATCGGCCTTCGCCCTCGACGGCGTCGAGCGCAACGCCGCGCTGAACGGTTTCGCCGACAAGATGACCTGCATCGAAGGCGACGTGTTCGAAGCCCTGAAAGAGCTGAAAGCCAGCGAAGAACGCTTCGACGTGATCGTGGCCGACCCGCCGGCGTTCATCAAACGCAAGAAAGACATGAAAAACGGTGAAGGCGCCTACCGTCGCCTGAACGAGCAAGCCATGCGCCTGCTCAGCAAGGACGGCATCCTGGTCAGCGCCTCGTGCTCGATGCACCTGCCGGAAGACGACCTGCAGAACATCCTGCTGACCAGCGCCCGTCACCTGGACCGCAACATCCAGATGCTGGAACGTGGCGGCCAGGGGCCGGATCACCCCGTTCACCCAGCGATTGCAGAAACCCGCTACATCAAAAGCATCACCTGCCGGTTGCTGCCGAATAGCTAACGACAACAACCACTGTAGGAGCGAGCTTGCTCGCGAAGAACGAACAGCCACTGCGCAAAACCAGACACACCGCGTAATCGTTGACGTTTTTCGCGAGCAAGCTCGCTCCTACAAATGCAAGACACATCCTGACCCACTGTCGCAGCGACAACCGCCCGTCCCGCACCTACCGTTTCTCTTCACATCTCAGAAGAGGACAACGGAATGTCCAGCACACCAAAAGCCTATCGTTTACGTACCGGCCGTCACTCGGAGCCTGGTCGCATCTATCTGCTGACCGCAGTCACCCATGAACGACAAGTGATTTTCAAGGACTGGCGCATCGGTCGTTTGGTGGTGCACGAGTTCAGAAGAGCCGAGGAAGCCGGCAACGCCACCTCAATTGCCTGGGTGGTTATGCCCGATCACATTCACTGGCTGGTTGAGCTGCATAACGGCGATTTACCGAAACTGATGCAAGTCACCAAATCCCGCGGTGCTCGACTCATCAATCAGGCACGAGGCTTTTCAGCTCCCGTATGGCAAAAGGGCTACTTCGACCGGTCCCTGCGTCGCGACGAAGATATGAAAGCGATGGCACGCTACATCATTGCCAATCCATTGCGAGCAGGGTTAGTCGCACGTATCGGTGACTATCCGCTGTGGGATGCAATGTGGCTCTAAAACGCAACTCATTGTAGGAGCGAGCTTGCTCGCGAAGAACGCCAAGACGACGCAGCATGTCTGGTAGACCGCGTTGTATGTTCGTTTTTCGCGAGCAAGCTCGCTCCTACACGTTTCCAGTTTGCGCATCCGTATGTCACGTAAGCGTTAGCCCCGCGTTCGTGGGCATTCCCTCCTGCCGCCAGCCGTGTAGAATCGCGACATTCATCGCCAGTCATCCCCCGGCGGGTTTATGAGCTCAAGCTGAAGCGCGCGGCGATCCCGCAAAGTTATCGGCAACTTCCGGACACACGGCCATTTCTGGGTGTTCCAGACGTCAATAGAAGCTCACTTCCCTTTTGATACCTGATTAGCCGCCCGGAGTGCTTCATGCCTGATTACCGCTCGAAAACATCCACCCACGGCCGTAACATGGCCGGTGCCCGCGCACTGTGGCGCGCAACGGGGATGAAAGATGACGACTTCAAAAAGCCGATCATCGCCATTGCCAACTCCTTCACCCAGTTCGTACCGGGCCACGTGCACCTGAAAGATCTGGGGCAACTGGTTGCCCGCGAAATCGAACGCGCTGGCGGCGTCGCAAAAGAATTCAACACCATCGCCGTGGATGACGGCATCGCCATGGGCCACGACGGCATGCTGTATTCGCTGCCGAGCCGCGAGATCATCGCCGACTCCGTCGAGTACATGGTCAACGCCCACTGCGCCGATGCGATCGTCTGCATTTCCAACTGCGACAAGATCACCCCTGGCATGCTGATGGCGTCTCTGCGCCTGAACATCCCGGTGATCTTCGTCTCTGGCGGCCCGATGGAAGCCGGCAAGACCAAACTGGCCAGCCACGGTCTCGACCTGGTCGACGCCATGGTCATCGCCGCCGACTCCAGCGCTTCTGACGAGAAAGTCGCTGAGTACGAGCGCAGCGCCTGCCCGACGTGCGGTTCGTGCTCCGGCATGTTCACCGCCAACTCGATGAACTGCCTGGTTGAAGCCCTGGGCCTGGCCTTGCCGGGCAACGGTTCGACCCTGGCCACCCACAGCGACCGCGAACAGCTGTTCCTGCAAGCCGGCCGCACCATCGTCGAGCTGTGCAAGCGTTACTACGGCGAGAACGACGAGTCGGTATTGCCGCGCAACATCGCCAACTTCAAGGCGTTCGAAAACGCCATGACGCTGGACATCGCCATGGGCGGTTCCACCAACACCATCCTGCACTTGCTGGCCGCAGCCCAGGAAGCCGAGATCGATTTCGACCTGCGCGACATCGACCGCCTCTCCCGTCACGTGCCGCAACTGTGCAAAGTCGCGCCGAACATCCAGAAGTACCACATGGAAGACGTGCACCGTGCCGGCGGGATCTTCAGCATCCTCGGCTCGCTGGCCCGTGGTGGCCTGCTGCACACCGACCTGCCGACCGTGCACAGCAAGACCCTGGCCGAAGGCATTGCCAAGTGGGACATCACCCAGACCACCGACGAAGCCGTGCATCACTTCTTCAAGGCCGGTCCTGCGGGCATCCCGACACAAACCGCGTTCAGCCAGTCGACCCGTTGGGAAACCCTGGACGACGACCGTGAAAACGGCTGCATCCGCAGTGTCGAACACGCCTACTCGAAAGAAGGCGGCCTGGCCGTTCTCTACGGCAACATCGCGCTGGACGGTTGCGTGGTTAAAACCGCTGGCGTCGACGAGTCGATCCACGTGTTCGAAGGCAACGCGAAGATCTTCGAAAGCCAGGACAGTGCCGTACGCGGCATCCTCGCGGACGAAGTGAAGGCCGGCGACATCGTGATCATTCGTTACGAAGGCCCGAAAGGCGGCCCGGGCATGCAGGAAATGCTGTACCCGACGTCGTACCTGAAATCCAAAGGCCTGGGCAAGGCCTGCGCCCTGCTCACCGACGGTCGTTTCTCCGGCGGCACCTCGGGCCTGTCCATCGGCCATGCTTCGCCGGAAGCAGCCGCAGGCGGCGCGATTGGTCTGGTGCAGGACGGCGACAAAGTGCTGATCGACATTCCGAACCGCTCGATCAACCTGTTGATCAGCGACGAGGAAATGGCTGGCCGCCGTGCCGAGCAGGATCAGAAAGGCTGGAAGCCGGTGGAAAAACGTCCACGTAAAGTGACCACCGCGTTGAAGGCCTACGCCCTGCTGGCGACCAGTGCCGACAAGGGTGCTGTGCGTAACAAGGCGATGCTCGACGGGCTGTAAGCATTAACCGTTGAACAAAAAATGCCCCGCCAAGTGCGGGGCATTTTTGTTTTCGTAAATCCCCTGTAGGAGCGAGCTTGCTCGCGAAAGTCGTCAACGATAACGCTGGAGGCCTGGCACCCCGCGGCGCTCTCAGGCTTTTCGCGAGCAAGCTCGCTCCTACAACGGTGGATCGGCGTTAATCCTGCGGGTCGAGGTTATCCAGCGCCTGGTTCACCGCCAGTTCACCCAACATGATGACCTGCGCAATCCCCAGCATCGTGCTGCGCTGCGTGCCTTCCAGCAGTCCAGCGAAGTCGCTGGCCATGACATTTGCCGAAGCGAGTGATTCACAGGCGTGGGCCAACAGGGTTTCGGTGTCGAGGCCGGGTGCGATCATGAATGTTCTGCTGGGTTTGCGAGGGGTGGCGTTGATGCGGGCGGACAGGTCGTCGGACTCTGGGGGATCGGGGGTGACTTTTAGCATTGATGAACCTCCTGGAAAAACAAGGAGCCATCACCCTCGCTACCAAACGAAGGGTGGCGGCCATACGCAGGTTGGTAGACCGGTCCAGGAAACCCGGCGCGCCCGAAAGCGCCCTACGCATGGCCACCATACAAGCAGAGTCGAAAAGCCCTGCAAGAGGTTGAGCCATACGCCTGGAAAATCCGGGCTACCAAACCCGATCACTGATGTTCAGTGACGAGGGAACGATAGAACCCCGGCGCCCAGGCGCACAAGTCGGCGGATTCTGAAGCACGCGTAGTCCGCTACGCAAGAATGTGTAGCCTTCGAGAGTGTCTGGAGATGTTTATTAAACAGAGGCTTTCATTGCGCCCACTGGCCCCTTCGCGAGCAGGCTCGCTCCCACAGGGGAATGCGTTCAACTGTGGGAGCGAGCCTGCTCGCGATGCTTTTAAGCCTTTTCCCAAACCTCAAAGTTGTACGCCGGCTTGTCGCCATCTGCCGGATTCGGCACATTCGACACTAATTTCCACTGGTTAACATCAAATTCCGGAAACCACGCATCCCCTTCCGGGCTCAACGCCACGCGCGTCAAATACAACCGATCCGCCTGTGCCATTCCCTGCGCGTACAACTGCGCCCCACCAATCAGCATCACCTCATCGACGCCCTGCGCCAGCGCCCATTCCTGTGCCCGTATCACCGCAGCTTCCAGTGACGGATAAACCTCCGCGCCTTCCAACACCAGGTCAACCTGACGGCTGACCACGATGTTCAACCGGCCCGGCAGCGGACGACCGAGGGAATCCCAGGTCTTGCGCCCCATGATGATGGGCTTGCCGAGGGTGGTGGCCTTGAAGTATTTGAAGTCCCCCGGCAAGTGCCAGGGCATGCTGTTGTCGACGCCGATCACGCGGTTTTCACCGAGGGCTGCGATCAGGCTGAGGGGGAGTGATTTAGTCATGCCGGCGAGGATACCAGAGCCATCCGTACCCCGATAAGCGCCACAGCGGTTATGCTCACCGTTCAATTAAGCGACGGGATGCCGCGTGACTGAACTGAATAACCTCTGGCTGACGGAAACCATCCGCCTGCGCGAAGAACACGCCGGCCCGCTGGATGATCTTGAAGCCAACCGACTGGCCCGCAGCGCGGGCGGCGACTTGCCGACACGGATTAAACGCCGCGCCCTGTGGCTGGCCGAACGCGATGGGCTGACCACCGCCCTCACCCATTGGCTGCAAGGTGCGCGACTGGCGCTGCTGGTGTTGGCAGTGCTGGCCGTGGTCAGCGGCGCCGGGCTGGGGTTCGCCGCGTTGAACGACGGACAAATGCCGGTCAATGTGTTCTGGGCCTTGGGCAGTCTGCTGGGGTTGAACCTGATGCTGTTGCTCAGCTGGGCGCTGGGCCTGGTATTGGCTGGCGACCATGGTGCAACGCTGGGTCGCCTGTGGCTGTGGCTCAGCGAAAAACTCGCCCGCGATGCCAAAGCGGTGCAACTGGCGCCGGCCCTGGTGTTGTTACTGCAACGACAGAAACTCAATCGCTGGGCGATTGGCGTGCTGGTCAACAGCCTGTGGCTGCTGGCGATGCTCAGCGCTCTGGTGATTCTGCTGATGTTGATGGCGACCCGGCGTTACGGCTTCGTCTGGGAAACCACCCTCCTCAGCGCCGACACCTTTGTGACCATGACTCAAGCCCTCGGCGCCCTGCCCGCCTTGCTGGGCTTCAACGTTCCGACGGTCGAGATGATCCGCGCCAGCGGCGACACAGCGCTGAACATCGAAAGCGCCCGCCAGGCCTGGGCCACATGGCTGGTCGGTGTGTTGGTAGTTTACGGCGTTTTGCCGCGCCTGCTGCTGGCCCTGTTCTGCCGCTGGCGCTGGACATCCGGCCAAGCGTCGTTGCGCCTGGACCTGAACCTGCCCGGTTACGCGCAACTGCGCGAACGGTTAATGCCCAGCAGCGAACGCCTGGGCATCAGCGATGCCGCGCCAGAGCAGCTTCATACCGTCGAAAGCGGCGTCAGCGCGCTGCACAGCGATGGCGCGCTATTGGTCGCCATCGAGCTGGACGATCAACGTCCGTGGCCGCCCGCCCTGCCGCAAAACGTGAACAACGCCGGCATCCTCGACAGTCGCGAATCCCGGCACAAGCTCCTTGAACAACTCAGTCGTTTCCCTCCGGCCCGGTTAGCCATCGCGTGCGATCCACGTCGCTCGCCGGATCGGGGCAGTCTGGCGCTGATTGCCGAACTGGCGCGCAACGCCAGCGCCACCCGCATCTGGTTGCTGCAAGCACCGCTGGGTGAAGCGCTGGACGCGGAGCGTTTGGGCGATTGGCACGTCGCGTTGCAACAGCTTGAACTGCCCTTTGCCGATTGCGCGCCGATGAACTGGCTGGAGACCGGGCATGACTAATCCGCGCAAGCCGCCGTTGAAGCTTGCCGTGGTCGGCCACACCAACGTCGGTAAAACGTCGTTGCTGCGTACCCTGACCCGTGACGTCGGCTTCGGCGAAGTGTCCCATCGACCGAGCACGACCCGCCACGTCGAAGGCGCGCGGTTGTCGGTGGACGGTGAGCCGTTGCTCGACCTGTTCGACACGCCGGGGCTGGAAGACGCCATCGCCCTGCTCGATTACCTCGAACGGCTGGAGCGCCCAGGCGAACGGCTCGACGGCCCTGCGCGGCTGGCGCGTTTCCTTGAGGGCAGCGAAGCGCGACAACGTTTCGAACAGGAAGCCAAGGTGCTGCGCCAACTGTTGAGCTCGGACGCCGGCCTCTACGTGATCGATGCGCGCGAGCCGGTGCTGGCCAAGTACCGTGACGAACTGGAAGTGCTGTCCAGCTGCGGCAAACCGCTGTTACCAGTACTGAATTTTGTCAGTAGCGCCAACCATCGTGAACCGCAGTGGCGCGAAGCGCTGGCGCGCCTTGGCTTGCATGCCCTGGTCCGTTTCGACAGCGTCGCGCCGCCGGAGGATGGTGAACGCCGACTCTATGAGAGCCTCGCACTGTTGCTGGAAAGCGCCCGCGAACAGCTTGAGCGCTTGATCGCCGATCAGCAGGCTCAACGCCTCGCTCGTCAGCAGAGTGCGGCCCGGCTGATTGCCGAGTTATTGATCGATTGCGCAGCGTGTCGTCGCAGCGTGGCCAGCAATGCCGAGCAGGAACAGCAAGCCATCGGCGAACTGCGCAAAGCGGTTCGACAACGTGAACAACGGTGCGTCGAAGCGTTACTCAAGCTCTACGCTTTCCGCCCGCAAGATGCGGCGGCCAGTGATCTGCCGTTGCTCGATGGCCGCTGGGGCGATGACCTGTTCAACCCGCAAACCCTCAAGCAACTCGGCGTGCGGGTCGGTGGCGGCATTGCGGCCGGCGCGGCAGCCGGGGCCGGGGTTGATTTGCTGGTGGGCGGCCTGACCCTCGGCGCCGCCGCACTGGCCGGCGCCATTGCCGGCGGTGCCCTGCAAACCGTGCGCAGTTATGGCAGCCGATTGATGGGCAAGATCAAAGGGCAACGGGAACTGACGGTTGATGACAGCGTGTTGAGGTTGTTGGCGTTGCGTCAGCGGCAGCTGGTGCAGGCGCTGAATACTCGCGGGCATGCGGCGATGGAAAGCGTTGAGGTGGCAACGCCTCAGGACAAGAGCTGGCGCGAAGGCAAACTACCCGAGGCCCTGAACAAGGCTCGGGCTTATCCGCAATGGTCGTCGCTGAATCCGCGTCCGAAGTTGAGTCAGGCGGACCGGCAGGAGCAGATCGAGGTGTTGGCGCAGCAGTTGTAGGCATTGGCGGGCCTCTTCGCGAGCAGGCTCGCTCCCACAGGGGATATGCGTCGTGCACAAATCCAATGTGGGAGCGAGCCTGCTCGCGATGGCCGCACCTCGGTCTTACTGTCCTAAGCCACCAGCAGACGCAACGCCTTTTCCTTCAACACTGCCAGATCAATCACCGGCACGCCCATCTCCTTGGCCAACTCATCCCACTGCCGCATGCGCAAGCTGACCGCACACAACGGGTCCTGCTCAAACGCTTTTGCCTCTTCAGCAGTCATCACGCCACCTTGATATTCCAACGTGCGACGGCTGGCTTCGCTCAGGCGCTCGTAGTACCCAGGTTCTTTTAAGGTCAGATAACGCTTGGCCTGGACGTGGTATTCCACCAACCGCGCCATGCGCTCGCTGAAACCTGCACGGCGCAAGTAGTCCGCTCCCAGTCGTTCATGGCTGACCACGCCGAAGCCACCCATGTTCTCGGCAGTCTCGGCGCAGATATGCCCGATGTCGTGGAAGAACGCGGCCAGTATCACTTCGTCATCGAAACCTTCGGCCCTGGCCCGTTCGGCGGCCTGGGACATGTGCTCGATCTGCGACACCGGTTCACCGATGTAATCGCTGGCGCCAAAGCGTTCGTACAAACCGAACACCTCGGCGATCACTTGCGTGTTGCGGTCCATCAGTGCACTCCCAATACAGTCGCAACGTTGCGCTCGGCCATCGCCGGCCCGACGCTCATGCCGACGCCCGTGTGCATCAACGCCACACTCACGCCCGGCATTGGACGCAGGAACGAGAACGGGCCCGGACCGCGTGAACCGTAGACGCCCTGCCAGCGTTCCACCACTTGCACCTGGCAACCCAAGGTCTGTTCGGCCAACTCAAGCATCCAGTCGTCTACCTGCTCGGCATTGAACGGCGACGGATCACTGCCGTAATGGTGGGAATCGCCAATGATCAATTCGCCGTAAGGCGTCGGGCTGATCAGCAGGTGAATGCCGTTTTCATGCAGGTGCGGTTGTTCTCTCAGGATGTGCGCCTGCACCGCCGCCGCTTCCGGCAGATCGGCAAACGCGCCGTAGTGCACGCAACTCAACCCGGTGAGCAACGCGTGTTGCAGGTTGAGGTTGATCTGCGGTCGGGCGCGGAGCATTTGCAGGCGGCAGATGTGTGGCTTGAGCTCGGCGATCGGCTCGGCCAGCAAGGTCTGATAATCGTGACCGGAACAGACGATGATCTGCTCGGCGCTGAAGGTGCCGGCCGTGCTGTGCAAGCGACCCGGCTCGATGTCCCGCACCAGGGTGGAGAAGTGAAAGGTCACGTTCAGTTCGCGTCGCAGGTAATCGATCAATGCCGGAATCGCTTCGCGCGAATACAGTTGTTGATCATCCATGCCGTGCAACGCGGCACGGTGATGGCTGAACTGGCCGCCGTAAAGATCGCGCAGGGCAGCACCTCGCAACAGGTCGACGCGATAACCGTGTTCCACGGCGCGGCCGGCGCAGAACGCTTCCAACAGGTGTTCTTCGGCTTCGGTGCGGGCGAACAGGTACGAGCCGTTTCGCTTGAGTTTCAAGCCGGCCAGTTGAGCCCATTGCCCCCAGATGTCGCGGGAGGCCTTGGCCAGTTCGAGCATCGGCCCTGGTGGCTGGCCGGTGACGAGGGCCTGGCCGAAGTTACGCACCGAGGCGCCCAAAGGGGTTTCGCTGCGTTCGAAAACGGTGACTTTGAGACCGCGCTTGGCGGCGGCGTAGGCGTGGGACAGGCCGAGGATGCCGGCGCCTACGATCAGCATGTCGTTGGGGTGTGTCATGGTTTTTTGTCCTGAATTCAGGACCGCTATCGCGAGCAAGCTCGCTCCCACATGGTCCGTGGCGTTCACAAAACCTGTGGGAGCGAGCTTGCTCGCGATGAGGGCCTATCAGCCAATAAGGATCTTACTTGGCAACCACTTTCTCGGACTTGCCGTCATAGCGCTTGCGCCATTCAGTCAGGATTTCATCGCGGTTCTTCGACGCCCAGGTAAAGTCGTTCTTGATCAAACGCTGCTCATAATCGGCGGGTAGTTCAGTCTGTGGCTTGGCGATGCCTGGCTGCGCGAGGACGGCAAAGTTCTCTTTGTACAACTCCATTGCCGCCGGGCTGGCCGAGAAATCTGCCAGTTTCTTCGCCGCTTCTTCATGCGGCGTGCCCTTGATCACAGCCGTTGCTTCGATTTCCCAACCCAGGCCTTCTTTCGGCAGGATGATGTCCAATGGCGCACCCTGACGCTTCAGCTGAACAGCCGGGTACTCAAAGGAAATACCGATCGGGAATTCGCCCGCCGCAGCCAATTTGCAAGGCTTGGAACCGGAGTGAACGTATTGGCCGATGTTCTGGTGCAGCTCGTCCATGTACTGCCAGCCTTGCTTCTCGCCGAAGGTTTGCAGCCAGGCGCTGACGTCGAGGAAACCGGTGCCGGACGAGGCAGGGTTGGGCATGACGATCTTGCCTTTGTACTCAGGCTTGGTCAGGTCTTGCCAGCTCGTGGGCTTGGTCAAACCCTGCTTCTCGGCTTCGACGGTGTTGAAGCAAATGGTCGCGGCCCAGACGTCCATGCCGACCCAGGCAGGCGGGTTGGCGGCGTCACGGTAGTTGCCACCGATCTTGGCCAGGTCTTGTGGCGCATAGCTTTGCAGCATGCCTTGCTGGTCGAGGATCGCCAGGCTCGAAGCGGCCAGGCCCCAGACTGCGTCAGCCTGCGGGCGGGCTTTTTCGGCCAGCAGTTTGGCGGTGATGATGCCGGTGGAATCGCGCACCCACTTGATTTCGACGTCCGGGTTGGCCTTTTCGAAGGCGGCCTTATAGGCCGTCAGTTGTTCGGCTTCGAGGGCGGTGTACACCGTCAACTCGGTTTTCGCCGCGTAGGCGTTCAGGCTGAAAGCGGTGAGGACAGCAGCGGCGAGGGCCAGGGGCTTGAACATGATCGTTTTCCTGTTTGAGTTGAGGTTTGCGGGATTGGAAATCAGTTGCCGGGCGCGGTCTGCCGCCAGGCCTGAGAGCGGCGCAACAAGCCGCGCGAAGCCCAGGCCAGCAACAGGGACACGCCCGCCGAGGTGAACAGAATCAGGGTCGACATCGCCGCCGCGCCGCCGACGTTGCCGGCGTCGTCCATGTTCAGCACTGCCACGGCTGCGAGGATGGTGTCGGGGCTGTAGAGGAAGATGGCGGCCGAGACCGTGGTCATGGCCGAGACGAACAGGTAGCGCACGATGTCCAGCAGCGCCGGCAGGCAAATCGGCACGGTGACGCGCAAGTAGTGGCGATACAGCGGCGCCTTGAGCGACAACGCGGCGGCTTCGAATTCTGCGTCGAGCTGGCGCAGCGCGGTGGTGGCGGTCATCTGTGCGGTGGTCAAATAGTGCGCAATGGTGCAGACCACCAGCAGGGTCATGGTCCCGTAGAGCACGTGCAACGGGTTGCCGTTGAGGTTGAAGAAGAAGACATAACCCAACCCCAGCACCAGGCCCGGCACCGCCATCGGTACGAAACTGAGCATGCGCAGTATCAGATTCAGTCCGCGCTGGCCCTTGGTTTTTTCCATCAGGTAGGCGCCGGTGAAGATCAGCACGCTACCGATCAGCGCCGTGCACACTGCCATCTTCACGCTGTTGCCGTAGGCCAGCCAGCCGCCACCCGCCGTGTCGTTGAACTGGTAATGGTTGAGCGACAGCGACAGGTTGTACGGCCAGAACTTCACCAGCGACGAGAACACTGCCATGCCGAAGACCAACAGCAACGCAGCGCAGATCAGCAGCACAATCGCCAGGTAGCAACGGTCCCGAAGTTTTGACGGTGCCGGCTTGAAGACTTGCGCCCGACCGCTCATGGAGTCGCCGTGACGCCGACGCAACCAGGCATCGACACCGAAGCTGAACAGCGCCGGCAACAGCAGGACCATGCCGATCAGGGCACCGCGTCCGAACTGTTGCTGGCCGACCACGGCTTTGTAGGCTTCCAGCGCCAACACTTGATAGTCGCCACCGACCACTACGGGTACGCCAAAATCGGTGATGGTCAGAGTGAACACCAGGCAGAACGCTGCGAACACTGCCTGACGCGTCGCCGGCCAGGTGATGCTGCGGAAGGCTTTGGCCGGGCTGGCGCCCATGCTGGACGCGGCATCGAACAGTCGCGCATCGGCCAGGGACAGCGCCGACAGCAAAATCATCAAGGCGTGTGGGAAGGTGTAGATCACCTCACCCAGCACAATGCCCCAGAAGCCGTAGATATTGTCCGAAAGCAAACCACGCAACAGGCCCTGATTGCCGAACAGGTAAACCAGCGCAATCCCCGGCAGCATCGACGGCGCCATCAGCGGCAACAGCGACAGCCCACGCCAGATGCCTTTGCCCGGAATCAACGTGCGTTGCAGCGCGTAGGCAAATAGGTAGGCCAGCGGTACGACAATCGCCGCCACGCTGAGGGACACTTTTAAACTATTGCCCAGCAGCCAGTGGAAGTTCGCACTGGTCACCAGTTCGCGGGCAGCGACCAGACCACCGCCCTGCCCGGCTTCCGAGCTGAAGCCACGCCAGAAGATCGCCAGCAACGGCATCAACACGGCGACGCCAAGCAACACCAGCAACAGGACTTTGCCGCCAACGACAAATACCCGGTCGCCGATCTCGGCACGGGAGGTCTGCCGAACCTGCTTGTGCGGTATCGGCAGCGCGATGTTCGCGCTCATCAGGCAAACACCTGCAGGCTGCGCGGCGGCAAGGCGACCATGATCTGCTGTGCGCCGAGACGCGGCATGGCTTCCGGCGCCAGTTCGGCCAGCAGCGCATGACCTGGCAGTTGATCGAGCTCGAAGCTCATGCGGCAACGGTTGCCGAGGAAGGTGATTTCGCGAACCTTGGCCGGGAACAGGTTTTCTTCGTGTGCCAGCGGGTTGACGTTGATCGCCTCGGGGCGGCAGAACAGCCGGCCCGAGGCGGTTTTCGCACTGCCGTCGGCCAGGCGCATGTTCAGGCCACCGACCTGGGCGTGGCTGTCACTGCTGCGGTGGAACGGCAGCCAGTTGCCCTGACCGACGAACTCCGCCACAAACGGGGTGGCCGGGCGGTCGTAGATTTCCTGCGGCGTGGCGTACTGCTCGACCTTGCCGTTGTTCATCACGGCAATGCGGTCGGCCATCAGCATGGCCTCGTCCTGGTTGTGCGTGACCATCAGCGTGGTGATGCCAAGGTTGCGCTGCAACTGACGCAGTTCGGTGCACAGATGCTCGCGAACCCGGGCGTCGAGGGCGGACATCGGTTCGTCCAACAACAACAGCGAAGGTGCAGGCGCCAAGGCGCGAGCCAGCGCGACGCGTTGTTGCTGGCCACCCGACAATTGGCCGGGGTACTTTTTTTCGCTGCCGATCAGGCCGACCAGTTCCAGCATCTGACCGACACGCTTGCGCACTTCATCGCGACCGCTGCCGGCAAGGCCGTAGGCAATGTTCGCTTCGACGGTGAGATTGGGGAACAACGCGTAGGACTGGAACAGGATGCCGTAGTCACGGGCCTGAGGCGCCAGATGGGAAACGTCGCGATCACCGAGGTACAACTCGCCGCTGTCTTGCTGCTCCAGACCGGCGATGCAGCGCAGCAAGGTGGTTTTGCCACAGCCCGACGGGCCCAGCAGACACACCAGCTCACCGGCCGCCACATCGAGGGAAACGTTGTCCAGCGCGGTGAAGGCGCCAAAGCGTTTCTGCACGCCGCGCACTTTCATCGGGGCGCCGGGGTTGGTCAGGGTAGTTGCAGTCGAGTGGTTCATGGACAGGCCTCATCAAGCAGATGAAGGCCATCCTAGGGAGGTAATGCGTCCGTCATGTGGCAGTGAGGCAAAAACGGCTGATAGTGGTATTCGAGGATTTGGGTTGTGGGGTGACGATCTGACGCCTTCGCGAGCAGGCTCGCTCCCACAGGGGGGGAATGCGTTCCAATGTGGGAGCGAGCCTGCTCGCGAACAGGCCAGACCAGTCACCGCAACTCTCAAGCCGGGGCCATTTCCTGCGCCAACCCCAGAAACGCCGCCGGCAGCCGCGCGCCTTTTCGTTCCTTGAGGCAGTACAAATACTCAGGGATTTGCGGTGCGTTCTCGATGGTCAGCACCCGCAGTTGCGGATCGTGCGGCACTTCCTGCCGGGCAATGATGCTGATGCCGATGTTGCGCAATACCGCCTCGCGGATTGACTCGCGGCTGCCGATCTCCAGCAACGGTCCGAAACTCACCCCGGCGCTGGCCAGCAGTTCTTCGGTCAAGCGTCGGGTGGTCGAGCCCGACTCCCGCATCAACAAGGTATGCCCGGCCAACGCACTGAGCGGCACATGATCATGCACCGCCAGTGGATGATTGCGATGCACCGCCAGCACCAGCGGATCGCTGCCGAGCACCCGGCGAATCAAGCGTGCATCGTCCAGTAACTGCGAGGAAGCGGCGACATCGACCCGGTAATCCTCCAGCGCTTCAAGCACCTGCTGGGAGTTGCCGATCTCCACCGACACTTCCACCTGCGGCAAGCGCTCGCGAAAGGCTTTCACCAGGTCGAGAATGTAATACGGCGCGGTGGCGGCAATGCGCAAGGTGCCCTGGACCTGGCCGCTGTTGCGCAGGAAAAACTCGATGTCGGCTTCCTGCTGCAATAGCTTCTTGACCATCGGCAACAGCCGGGCGCCTTCATCGCTGACGCTGAGACGGCGGCCGCCCCGATAGAACAGTTCAACCGAGTACTGACTTTCCAGGTGCTTGATCTGGGTGGTCACCGTGGGCTGGCTCAAGCCAAGCTTTTTCGCCGCCAGGGTGATGCTGCCCAGGCGGGCAACCATATAAAACGCCTTCAGCTCGGCACTCAGCACACCCGTCCCTCATCACTTATTTGCGCAGCAGGCGCAAACCGTTGAACACCACCAACAGGCTTACGCCCATGTCGGCAAACACCGCCATCCACATGGTGGCGAGCCCGGCGAAGGTTACCCCAAGAAAGATCGCTTTGATGACCAATGCCAGCGCGATGTTTTGCTTGAGGATGCTCGATGTCTGCCGCGACAACCGGATAAACGCGGGGATCTTGCGCAAATCGTCGTCCATCAGGGCGACATCGGCGGTCTCGATAGCGGTATCGGTGCCGGCGGCGGCCATGGCGAACCCTATCTCGGCGCGTGCCAGCGCCGGGGCGTCGTTGATGCCGTCGCCGACCATGCCGACGTTATGGCCCCGTGCATACAGGGCTTCGATGGCTTGCAGCTTGTCGGTCGGCAACAGGTCGCCCTGCGCCTCGTCGATGCCGACTTGCGCAGCAATTGCCTGCGCGGTGTGGACGTTGTCGCCGGTCAGCATCAGGGTTTTGATGCCCAGGTCGTGCAGTTGCTGGATCGCCTCGCGGCTGGAATCCTTCACGGTATCGGCCACGGCGAACAGCGCCAGTGGGCCGGATTTATCGAGCAGCAACACCACTGATTTGCCCTGTTTTTCCAGCGCGAACAGCGTTTCTTCCAGCGCAGGCGAGCACAGGCTCAGTTCTTCCACCAACCGGTGGTTGCCCAGGTGGTAGACCTGACCGTTGATTTCACCGCGCACGCCACGACCGGCCAGGGCTTCGAAGTTATCCACAATGTGAAGCGCGAGTGGTTTATCCACAGCCGCATGGGCGATGGCCAACGACACTGGGTGGTCCGAGCGACCGGCCAGCGCCGCTGCAATCGCCGGGGCGGATTCGTCCGCCGTCGGATCAAGCGACAGGTAATCGGTCTGCACCGGTTTGCCGTGCGTGATCGTGCCGGTCTTATCCAGCGCCAGGAAATCGAGCTTGTAACCGCCCTCCAGATAGACGCCGCCCTTGATCAGAATCCCTTTGCGCGCCGCCGCCGCGAGGCCGCTGACAATGGTCACTGGCGTCGAAATCACCAACGCACACGGGCAAGCGACCACCAGCAACACCAGCGCCCGGTAGATCCAGTCAAACCAGAGCGCGCCCATGAACAGCGGCGCAATCACCGCGACGGCGAGGGCCAGGATGAACACCGCTGGCGTGTAGATTTTCGAGAAACTGTCGACGAAGCGCTGAGTCGGCGCCCGTGCGCCCTGAGCCTGTTCGACGGCATGGATGATCCGCGCCAGCGTCGAATGGTTGGCCGCAGCGGTGACGGAATACTCCAGGGAGCCCGCCTGATTGATGGTGCCGGCGAAGACCTTGTCGCCGAGGGTCTTTTCCACCGGCAGGCTTTCGCCGGTGATCGGCGCCTGATCGATGGTCGAACTGCCCGACACCACTTCACCGTCCAGACCGATTCGCTCACCGGGCCGCACTCGCACTCGCGCGCCCAGTTCAATGGTTTTCACGTCCTGCTCGACCCAACTGCCATCCGCCTGCCGCACCGTGGCCTGTTCCGGTGCCATCTGCATCAAGCCGCCAATCGCGTTGCGCGCGCGGTCCAGGGATTTGGCTTCGATCAACTCGGCCACGGTGAACAGGAACATCACCATCGCCGCTTCCGGCCACTGACCGATCAGGATCGCACCGGTCACCGCGATGCTCATCAGAGCGTTGATGTTCAGGTTGAGATTCTTAAGCGCGATCCAGCCCTTCTTATAAGTACCGAGACCACCGCCAAGAATCGAGATTAATGCAATGACCGCCACCACCCAATCGGGCGCAGCGTTGGTGAAGTGGATAACTTCAGCGGCCAGCGCACCCACACCGGACAGCGCCAACGGCCACCAGGGCTTTTTCACTGGCGCCGGGATTGGCGCTTCGACGCCCCGCTCCAGCGGCTCGGCCTGCATGCCGAGGAATTTGATCGCGTCGATGATGGGTGCGGTGTTCGGCAGGTCGTGGGTGACGCCCAACACGCGGTTGATCAGGTTGAATTCCAGCTGCTGCACGCCCGCGAGCTTGCCGAGTTTGTTCTCGATCAGCGTCTGCTCGGTGGGGCAGTCCATCGCGTCGATGCGAAAACTGCTTAGCCGCGCGCCGGCGGTGGGCGTTGCGCTCAACTTGATCAGCGTAGGTGCCGCCACCTTGGCGGAACAGCAGGAATCCCCATGGCCGCCATGGTCATGCTTTTGCACGGGCTGCAGCTTGTGGCTGTGCTCGTGCTCAGCCTCGGGTGGGCGGGTGTGTTGGGAGTCGCTCATTGGGTCGCGTCCATAAAGGTGCCTGTTGCCAAGTAAAGACCCTGTAGCCACTATAGGGTCAAGCACCCATTTGGAGATTGCCGTCATGAAGATCGGAGAACTGGCCAAACTTACCGACTGCGCCGTGGAAACCATCCGCTATTACGAGCGCGAAAACCTGCTGCCGGAACCGGCCCGCAGCGACGGCAACTACCGCGTCTACACCCAGGCCCACGCCGAACGCCTGACCTTCATCCGCAACTGCCGCACCCTCGACATGACCCTCGAAGAAATCCGCAGCCTGCTGGCCCTGCGCGACAGTCCGCAGGATCAATGCCAAAACGTGAATGCGCTGATCGATGAGCACATTCATCACGTCAAGGCACGGATTGATGGATTGCTGGCGTTACAGACACAACTGCTCGACCTGCGCCAACGCTGTAGCGAGGGGCCGGACATTGATCAATGCGGGATTTTGCAGCGCTTGGAAGTGAGCGGCGGGGTGGTGGCGGCGGAAGTTGAGCCTTCTCATGTTGGCCGTAGCCACGGCCACTAAAAACACCACACCCCCTCCTGTAGGAGCGAGCTTGCTCGCGATGAATCCGAAGGCGGCGCATTTTTCCAGACAGTACGCGTCTTCGTTCACGTCCATCGCGAGCAAGCTCGCTCCTACAGGGGACGGCGTTATACCGCCATCGGGGCGGTCATTGGGGCGTGGTGTTGGTAGCCTTCCAGCGAGAAATCGCTCGGCTCGATCAACTCCAGCCATTCGGGCTGATAAACACCAGTCTTGGCAAACTCCGGCACACGGTCGCTGATCACCAGTTTCGGCATCGGGAACGGCTCGCGCGTGAGCTGTTCGTTGAGCATGTCCAGGTGGTTTTCGTAGACGTGGGCGTCACCGATGAAATAGGTGAACCAGCGTGGTGTGTAACCGGTCAGGCGACCGATCAGGCTCAGCAGCGCGGCGCCTTCGGTGAGGTTGAACGGTGTGCCCAGGCCCAGGTCGTTGGAGCGGATGTAGAGGGTCAGAGAAATCTCTTTAGTCTCGACATTCGGGTGGAACTGGTACAGCAGGTGGCACGGCGGCAGAGCCATTTCATCGAGCTGGGCGACGTTCCAGCCGTGGAACAGGATGCGGCGGCTGCCCGGGTCCTTGATGATGGTATCGACGCACTGACGGATCTGGTCGATCGCCTTGTACAGCACCACGTAAGCCTGACCGTCTTCTTCGCCTTCAGCGATCTGACGATAACCCTGGCTCAGGGTCTGCTCGATGGCGGCCTGGTTACTGACCGGGATCTGCTTGTACGCCGGCCACTTGCGCCATTGCACGCCATAGATCTCACCGAGGTCGTCTTCACCCTGACGGAACGGGTTGGCCAGCCACTGGGTGTTTTCGTTGGCGTTCTGGTCCCAGACCTTGCAGCCCAGCGCGCGGAATTCAGCAGCGTTGTTCACCCCGCGCAGAAAACCACACATCTCGCCGATGGCCGATTTGAAGGCCATCTTGCGGGTGGTAATCGCCGGAAAACCTTCCTTGAGGTCATAACGCAACATCGCGCCCGGGAAGCTGATGGTGTTCACGCCGGTGCGGTTGGCCTGCCGGGTACCGTTCTTGATGACGTGGGCGACCAGTTCGAGGTATTGCTTCATGAGTTACCTGTGTCCTTGAGCCCGGGACCAGAGCCCCGGGTTCGAATTTATACTGCCGCCGCTGGAGACGCCGGAGCGCGGTGATACGCCAGCCAGATCAGGAACAGCCCGGCGATGATCATCGGTACGCACAGTAGCTGGCCCATGGTCAGCCAATTCCAGGCCAGATAGCCCAGCTGTGCGTCCGGTACGCGGACGAATTCGACGATGAAACGGAAAATGCCATAGAACAGCGCAAACATTCCCGACACAGCCATGGTCGGCCGCGGCTTGCGCGAGAACAGCCAGAGAATCGCAAACAGCGCCACGCCTTCCAGCGCGAACTGGTACAGCTGCGACGGGTGACGTGGCAACTGCGATGGATCGCTGAAGGGCGGGAAGATCATCGCCCACGGCACGTCGGTCGGTTTGCCCCACAACTCAGCGTTGATGAAGTTGCCGATACGCCCGGCACCGAGGCCAATCGGCACCATGGGCGCAACGAAGTCCATCAGCTGGAAAAACGACTTGTTGTTCTTTTTACCGAACCACAACGCCGCCAGCATCACGCCGATGAACCCGCCGTGGAACGACATGCCGCCCTTCCACACTTCGAAGATCAGCGTCGGGTTGGCCAGATAAGCACTCAGATCGTAAAACAGCACATAGCCCAGGCGGCCACCGACGATCACACCCATCGACATCCAGAACACCATGTCGGAGAGCTTCTCTTTGGTCCAGGTCGGGTCGAAACGGTTCAACCGACGGGACGCCAGTAGCCAGGCGCCGCCAATGCCGATCAGGTACATCAAACCGTACCAGTGGATTTTCAGCGGACCGATGGCCAGGGCCACCGGATCGATCTGCGGGTAAGGCAGCATTGCGACTCCTCGTTAGAGTTGAAACTTTTAAAAATTCCCGGGCGACGCTGCCACCTCAGGATTAAGCCAACATTGCGGGCTAGAGCAGAAAGCTCAGGCCTACGCAGAACAGCAAAGCGGCGAACAGCTTTTTCAGCAACTTCGGTGATAGCCGGTGGGCCAGTCGGGCACCGAGGCGGGCGAACACCATGCTGGTCAGGGCAATGCCAAGTAACGCCGGCAAGTAAATAAAACCGAGACTATGGGCCGGCAGCAATGGATCGTGCCAGCCCAGAATCATGAAACTTAATGCACTTGCCAGCGCGATCGGCAGCCCGCAGGCGGACGAAGTGGCCACCGCTTGTTGCATCGGCACGCTGCTCCAGGTCAGGAACGGCACGGTCAGCGAGCCGCCGCCAATCCCGAAAATCGCCGAGGCCCAGCCAATCACACTGCCGGCCATAGTCAGACCAAGTTTGCCGGGCACCGTTCGGCTGGCCTTGGGTTTGACGTCCAGCGCCAGTTGGGTGGCGATGACCAACGCAAACACGCCGATGATTTTCTGCAGGTTCGGCCCGGAGATCGCTTCGGCCGTCAGCGCGCCGAAACCGGCGCCGATCAGTATGCCGACGGTCATCCAGACGAAAATCGGCCAACGCACGGCGCCGCGACGGTGATGTTCGCGCACCGCATTGACCGAGGTAAAGATGATCGTCGCCAGGGAAGTACCCACCGCCAGATGCGTCAGAATCGAGGCGTCGAAGCCCTGCAAGGTGAAACTGAACACCAGCACCGGAACGATGATGATTCCGCCACCGACCCCGAACAGCCCGGCCAGCACGCCTGCGCAAGCACCCAGCGCCAGGTAAAGCAGAAATTCCATGGTGTTCCTTAGCCGCTTCTCAAAAAAAGCACCGGCATGGTAACGGATGCGTGGCCTCAAGCTCTACTGGATGGCGATGGATAGAAGCGTGATGTCTGCGTAAAGTGGACAAAAAACACACAAGGACCACCTTATGTGCCTGATTGTTTTCGCCTGGCGACCGGGCCATGCCCAGCCACTGATCGTCGCGGCCAACCGCGATGAGTTCTACGCCCGCCCCAGCCTGCCCTTGGCGCAATGGCCCGAAGCGCCGCACGTCTATGCCGGCCGAGACCTGGAGGCCGGTGGTACCTGGCTGGGTATCGGCGCCAACGGACGCTTCGCCGCACTGACCAATATTCGAGACCCGCATCAACCACCCGCCCGCACGTCGCGAGGTGAGCTGGTGGCGCGCTTTCTCAGCGGCGAGAGGTCGATTGATGACTATTTGAGCGATGTTGTCAGGCGTTCGATGGAGTACGCCGGTTTTAACCTGTTGATTGGCAATGCCAAGGAGCTGTGGCATTTCAATGCGCGGGAGCATGAGGCGGTAATGCTGCCACCGGGTGTTTATGGGTTGTCGAACGCCGGCCTGGATACGCCGTGGCCAAAGTTGCTCAAGGCACGGGCGGCACTGGAGGAAGTATTGGAAGATCCGCAGCCGCAAGCGTTATTGGCGTTGCTGGGCGATCCTCAGACCGCACCGTTTACCGAGCTGCCGGACACCGGTGTGGGGCTGGCCACCGAGACGCTGCTGTCGAGTGTGTTCATCGCCAGCCAGAGTTATGGGACGCGGGCGAGTACGGCGTTGATTGTGCAGGCGGATGGGACACGGGTGATGGTTGAGCGGAGTTTCGGGCCGTATGGCGGGCATCTTGGGGAAGTGGAGGTCAGGCTCTAATTTGTGTTGTCCGCACTGGCCTCATCGCGAGCAGGCTCGCTCCCACAGGGATTTGTGTTGATCACATAACAATGTGCCTACACAAATCCACTGTGGGAGCGAGCCTGCTCGCGATGGGGCCTTCAGAGGTTTAGAGGGTTTTGACCGAAGCCGGATTGATCATCCGCGCCAACCCAAGGTTCTTCAGCGCCAGTTGCAGGGAGCTGTGGATCACTTGCGGGTTGTCGATGGTCATCAACTCAGCGAGCAGCTCCTTGGCCTTGCTCAGGTTGATCTGACGCAGCATCCACTTCACTTTCGGCAAGTTGGTGGCGTTCATCGACAAGCTGTCGAAACCCATCGCCATCAACAGCACCGCTGCCGCCGGATCACCGGCCATTTCGCCGCAGATACTCACGGGCTTTCCTTCGGCATGGGCGTCACGCACAACGTTCTGCAAGGCTTGCAGCACTGCCGGGTGCAGGTAGTCGTAAAGGTCGGCCACCCGCGGGTTGTTACGGTCCACGGCCAGCAGGTACTGGGTCAGGTCGTTGGAGCCGACCGACAGGAAGTCCACTTGCCGCGCCAGTTCCTTGGTCTGATAAACCGCCGCCGGAATTTCGATCATCACGCCGATCGGCGGCATAGGCACGTCGCAACCTTCGTCGCGGACTTCGCCCCAGGCCCGGTGAATCAGGTGCAGGGCTTCTTCCAGTTCGTGAGTGCCGGAGATCATCGGCAGCAGAATCCGCAGGTTGTTCAAGCCTTCGCTGGCCTTGAGCATGGCGCGGGTCTGCACCAGGAAGATTTCCGGGTGGTCGAGCGTGACGCGAATACCGCGCCAGCCGAGGAACGGGTTGTCTTCCTTGATCGGAAAGTACGACAGCGACTTGTCGCCGCCGATGTCCAGGCTGCGCATGGTCACCGGTTGCGGGTGAAAGGCGGCGAGTTGCTCGCGATAGATCGCCAGCTGCTCTTTTTCACTCGGGAAGCGCTGATTGATCATGAACGGCACTTCGGTGCGGTACAGACCCACGCCCTCGGCACCGCGCTTCTGCGCCCGCGCCACGTCAGCCAGCAGGCCGGTGTTGACCCACAGCGGCATGCGGTGACCATCGACGGTCACGCACGGCAAGTCCCGCAGTGCATCCAGCCCGAGGGCCAGTTGTTTCTCTTCCTCGACCACTTCGGCGAACTGCTTGCGCAGCACGTCACTCGGGTTGGTGTAGACCTCGCCGTGGTAACCGTCGACGATCATCTGGATGCCGTCGACCTTGGAATACGGCAGATCGACCAGGCCCATCACCGTCGGAATACCCATGGCACGCGCCAGGATCGCGACGTGGGAGTTGCCGGAACCGAGCACCGAGACCAGGCCGACCAACTTGCCTTCCGGCACCTCGCCGAGCATCGCCGGGGTCAATTCTTCGCTGATCAGAATGGTGTTGTCGGGGTAGACCAGGGTCTGCTGGCGCTCTTCCTGCAAATAAGCCAGCAAACGGCGACCGAGGTCCTTGACGTCCGAGGCGCGCTCACGCAGGTAGGCGTCGTCCATCAATTCGAAACGGTTGACGTGTTCGGTGACCACCTGACGCAACGCGCCCTGGGCCCACTGGCCGGTCTTGATCACGGTGGTGATTTCGCTGCCCAGCGAGGCATCGTCGAGCATCATCAAATAGACATCGAACAGCGCACGCTCTTCGGGACGCAGCTGAGTCGCCAGCTTGGCCGACAACGCGCGCATGTCGGCGCGCACGCCTTCGATGGCGGTCTTGAACAGACCCAGTTCGGCGTCGATGTCGGCGATGGTCTTGTCGGGCACTACGTCCAGATCGGCCGGTGGCAGCATGACCACCGCCGTACCCACCGCAGCACCCGGGGAACCCGGAACGCCGACGAACTTGGCTTCCTGAATGCCTTTACCCTGACGGCCAAGGCCGCGGATCGAACCGGTGGCTTCGGCGTGGGCGATAACACCGGCGAGCTGTGCGCTCATGGTCACAAGGAAGGCTTCTTCACCTTCATCGAACTGGCGGCGTTCTTTTTGCTGAATGACCAACACGCCGACAACGCGGCGGTGGTGAATGATCGGCGCCCCGAGGAATGAGGCGTAGCGTTCTTCACCGGTTTCGGCGAAGTAACGGTAGCGCGGGTGATCCGCGGCGTTTTCGAGGTTCAGGGGTTCTTCACGCGTGCCGACCAGGCCAACCAGACCTTCGTTGGGCGCCATGCTGACTTTGCCGATCGAGCGCTTGTTCAAGCCCTCGGTGGCCATCAGCACGAAGCGGTTGGTTTCAGGGTCAAGCAGATAGACCGAGCAGACCTGGCTGCCCATGGCCTCTTTGACGCGCAACACAATAATCCCCAACGCCGTCTTGAGATCCTTGGCGGAGTTAACTTCCTGGACGATCTTGCGCAGCGTATTGAGCATGGCTCGGGGTCGAACTCCGTCGTCAGTCGCGCGTTAAAAGGCGCGGGGCAAGCTCTTTGAGAGCGCGTCGATACACCTCGCGCTTGAATGTCACCACCTGGCCCAACGGATACCAATAACTGACCCAACGCCAGCCATCGAATTCCGGTTTACCGGTCAAATCCATCCGCACCCGCTGCTCGTTGGAGATCAGGCGCAGGAGAAACCATTTCTGTTTCTGGCCGATGCACAGCGGTTGGCTGTGCGTCCTGACCAGACGTTGCGGCAAACGATAGCGCAACCAGCCCCGGGTGCAGGCGAGAATTTCAACATCTTCGCGCTCAAGACCCACTTCTTCGTTCAACTCGCGGTACAAGGCGTCTTCCGGCGTCTCCTGGGGGTTGATCCCACCCTGTGGAAACTGCCAGGCATCTTGATTGATACGGCGAGCCCATAGCACCTGTCCGGCATCATTCGTGAGAATGATCCCGACATTGGGGCGGAAACCATCGGGGTCGATCACGGCAACAACCTCGCAAACGCATGTCGCCGCATTGTTCCACAAAGGTTGTGAAGGCAGCAACGAGCCGGCCAACCTTATGTGCACTCTTGTGAAAAGTCCGTATTCTGGACACCTTTCTACAAACTTTTCAGCGAGTAACTGCAATGCGGCTGGCTTTATTCGACTTGGACAACACACTTCTGGGCGGCGACAGTGACCACGCCTGGGGCGATTACCTGTGCGAACGCGGCTTCCTTGATGCCGTCGCCTACAAGGCACGCAACGATGAGTTCTATCAGGATTATCTGGCCGGCAGGCTGGACAATGACGCCTACCTGAACTTCTGCCTGGAAGTCCTCGGCCGCACCGAAATGTCCACGCTGGATCAGTGGCATGGCGATTACATGCGCGATTGCATCGAACCTATCCTGCTGCCCAAGGCTATCGAGTTGCTGGCCAAACACCGCGAGGCCGGCGACAAACTGGTGATCATCACCGCCACCAACCGTTTTGTGACCGGACCTATTGCACAGCGATTGGGTGTTGAAACCTTGATTGCCACTGAATGCGAAATGGTCGAGGGCCGTTATACCGGGCGCAGCACTGACGTTCCGTGCTTCCGGGAAGGCAAGGTGACCCGACTGAATCGTTGGCTGGAAGAAACCGGGCATTCGCTACAAGACAGCTATTTCTACAGCGACTCGATGAATGACCTGTCGTTGCTGGAGCAGGTGACGAATCCGGTGGCGGTTGATCCTGACCCGAATTTGCGCGCTGAGGCCCAGAAGCGTGGCTGGCCGGTGATTACTCTGCGCGACTGACCGCCGTACTTGTAGGAGCGAGCTTGCTCGCGATGGTCGTTAACGATGACGAGGGCTGCCAGGATGAACGCGGCGCCCTCACATTTTTCGCGAGCAAGCTCGCTCCTACACAGGTTTGGCGCCCATTAGTCCGGCAATCGCGATAAAACAGGCGAAGCTGAACAGTGCCAGGGCAAAGGTGAACTTGCCGTTGCCTCCCGGTGCAGTGCGCAGCTTGTTAAGCCGCACCAGCAACCAGAACCAGCCCAGCGCCGCCACGGTGTAAAGCACACTGGAAGCCAGCAACCAGGTCTGCCCCAACGGCCAACCCACCAGATGCACCATCCCCCAGCCGGTAAATGGCATGCTCAGCAGTGCCAGCCCCATCAGCAGCCAGATGAACACGCGTGGCCGTTGCAAGGTGCGCGCAGGTGCTGTCGCATCGCCATTGCGCCGTGTGCGCCAGACCCAGATGGCCAGCCCCAGCGCGCTGACCAACAGCACCACCGTCGCCACCATATGCGCCATTTTCAGGGCGGTTAACGTTTCCATTGTTCGATTTCCTTATGACCTGCCCATCAGCGTAGCCCCTCAGCCAAGAAACAGCAGATAGGCCGGATTGTCGCTTTCGTCCCAGTACGGGTAGCCGATTTCCTCTAGCGCAGCGGGAACCAGATGACGCTCTTCGTGAGGCACTTGCAGGCCCGCGACCACCCGGCCATCCGCTGCGCCGTGGTTGCGGTAGTGGAACATCGAGATGTTCCAGCGCCCACCGAGCTTGTTGAGGAAGTTGAACAGCGCTCCCGGTCGCTCCGGGAATTCGAAGCGCAGAATCACTTCATCGACGACATGAGCCGCACGACCGCCGACCATGTGACGGATATGCAACTTGGCCAGTTCATTGTCGGTCAGGTCCAGCACCGGAAAACCCTGCTCGGTCAGACTGGCGAGCAACGCACTGCGCGGGTCATTCTCCGGATGCGTCTGTACGCCAACGAAGATGTGCGCCTCGCTGCCAGTGTTGTAGCGGTAGTTGAATTCAGTAATCTGGCGCTTGCCGATGGCTTCGCAGAACGCCTTGAAGCTGCCCGGCTTCTCGGGGATGGTCACGGCGATAATGGCTTCGCGGCCCTCGCCCAGCTCGGCGCGCTCGGCAACGTGGCGCAGGCGGTCGAAATTGACGTTGGCGCCGGAGTCGATCGCCACAAAAGTGTGCCCGGTGACGCCGCGCTGCTCGACGTATTTCTTGATCCCGGCCACACCCAGGGCACCCGCCGGCTCAGTGATCGAGCGGGTGTCATCGTAAATGTCCTTGATCGCCGCGCAGATCTCGTCGGTGCTGACGGTGATGACCTCATCGACGTAGTCTTTGCAGATCTCGAAGGTGTACTGACCGATCTGGGCCACCGCAACGCCGTCGGCGAAGATGCCCACAGTTGGCAGCACCACGCGCTCGCCGGCCGCCATGGCGGCTTGCAGGCAGTTGGAATCGTCCGGTTCGACGCCGATGATTTTGATTTCAGGACGCAGGTACTTCACGTAAGCCGCAATGCCGGCGATCAGGCCGCCGCCGCCCACCGGAACAAAAATCGCGTCGAGACGCCCAGGGTGCTGGCGCAGAATTTCCATGGCGACCGTGCCCTGCCCGGCAATGGTGTGGGG
Organism: Pseudomonas sp. ASL7; assembly: GCF_056680375.1. NCBI lineage: Bacteria > Pseudomonadati > Pseudomonadota > Gammaproteobacteria > Pseudomonadales > Pseudomonadaceae > Pseudomonas > Pseudomonas sp. ASL7. Next base: position 4,458,770 of record NZ_CM155279.1, read on the forward strand.
ATCGTCGTACGGATGGATGTAGACGTAGCCCTTTTCGTCGACCAGTTTCAGCGAGTAGGCCAGGGCTTCCGGGAACGTATCCCCGTGCAGCACCACTTTGCCACCACGGGAACGCACGCCTTCGACCTTGATTTCCGGGGTGGTCTTGGGCATCACGATGGTCGCTTTCACGCCCAGCACTTTCGCCGCCAGGGCCAGGCCCTGCGCGTGGTTGCCCGCAGAGGCAGTGACCACGCCGCGTGCGCGCTCTTCGTCACTGAGCTGAGTCAGCTTGTTGTAGGCGCCCCGAATCTTGAACGAGAACACCGGCTGCAAGTCTTCGCGCTTGAGCCAAATGTTGTTACCCAGCCGCTCGGAGAGCTGGCGAGCAGTCTGCAATGGGGTTTCTACGGCAACGTCATAAACGCGCGAGGTGAGGATCTTTTTGACGTACTGTTCGAGCATCGGAAAGCATCACTGAGCGGGTTGGGCAGGGCCAAGGAGTCTAACCCGGCTTTCGCCTGAGCGACCACACTAAACCGGTGGTTTTAACCCGCCGGAAGAGATCATTACCTGTTGTAGGAGCGAGCTTGCTCGCGAAAAACCCAAGGACGCCGCTGGGTATCTGGCTTTACGCGTTATCGTTCACGACCATCGCGAGCGAGCTCGCTCCTACAGTAATCGGGGGTGAAGGTGTGCGCATTTGACCCGCCAATCGGGCAATGACCTTGCCCGCCCCGAAGCCTATAATGCCGACCTTTCGTCCCCCTCTTCGGCACCTCGGAGCCCGCATGACCCAGGATCAACTCAAACAGGCAGTGGCTCAGGCCGCCGTCGACTTCATCCTCCCGAAACTCGACGACAAGAGCATCGTCGGGGTCGGCACCGGCTCCACCGCCAACTGCTTTATCGACGCATTGGCCAAGCATAAAGGCGCGTTCGATGGCGCGGTCGCCAGCTCCGAAGCCACCGCCGCGCGCCTCAAGGGCCATGGCATTCCGGTGTATGAGCTGAACACCGTCAGCGACCTGGAGTTCTACGTCGACGGCGCCGATGAGAGCGACGAGCACCTGCACCTGATCAAGGGCGGCGGCGCAGCCCTGACCCGCGAGAAGATCGTCGCCGCCGTGGCCAAGACCTTCATCTGCATCGCCGACGCGAGCAAACTGGTACCGGTCCTCGGCGCGTTCCCGTTGCCGGTGGAAGTGATCCCGATGGCCCGCAGCCACGTAGCCCGCGAGCTGGTGAAACTGGGCGGCGACCCGGTCTACCGTGAGGGCGTGCTGACCGACAACGGCAATATCATCCTCGACGTGTTCAACATGCAGATCACCAACCCGGTGGAACTGGAGATGCAGATCAACGCCATCGTCGGCGTGGTGACCAACGGCTTGTTCGCGGCACGTCCTGCGGATCTGCTGTTGTTGGGTACAAGCGAAGGCGTGAAGACCCTGCGCGCCCAATAAGCCCAAGAACACGGAAAAACCTGTGGGAGCGAGCTTGCTCGCGATAGGGCCGTGTCAGTCGACAGAGATGTTGAATGACCGACCGCTATCGCGAGCAAGCTCGCTCCCACAGTTGTTCTGCGGTGTTGCTAATTTTGTGTTGGTTTCTTGAAGGCGTAGAACAGGTTCGGCTCGCTCACCATGTACAACGTGCCAGCCTCATCCAGGGCCACGCCTTCGGCGCGAGGAATGGTCTTGTTCAGGCCATTGAAGCCACCCAGCAACGCCATGAAACTGACCTGTTTGCCCTTCTCGTCCAACTCCAGCAGCAGGTGAGAGTCGGCAGACAACACCAGTGTGTGGTGGGTGCGCGGGTCTATGGCCAGGGCTGACAGGTTGCGCATGTCCAGTGCGTTACTGGCGAGTTTTTGCTTGTCGCCGGTGAGGGACTGGCCATCGCTGCTTTTCCAGGTGAACAGTGCCGGTGGACGCTCTTCACCCAGCAGCATTTGCTGATTGCGCGGATCCCAGACAACGCCTTCGAACGCCTTGTTCTGGTTTTTTGAAGGGCCGAGGTCGTATTTCGGGAAGTTGGCGATGTTCAGCTCGCGGGTATTGGCATCGACCTTGACGATGGTGAGCAGATGCTGGCGCTCATCGACGATGGCCATCAGGCCATTGCCCATGACTGTCACGCCTTCCGGGTTGCTCCAGCCCACCAGCGGCATCTTGCGCAGCACGTCGCCCTGCAAATTCAGCTCGACCAGGAACGGGTTTTTGCCCATCACCGAAAACAGGGTTTTAGTTTGCGGATCGTAGGCCAGGTCCGATGCTTCGTCGCTCTCCATGCCCGGCAGCAGCTTGGCATCGATCACCGCTCGATAATCCGGCAGCCAGACGCTTGCCTGACGTTCGCTGGGGCTTACAAAACGCTCGCGCAACCAAAGCACGCCACGATTATCCCAATGCATCGCAAATGCCAGGCCATACGCGGCAGCGGCCAATAGCAAAAGCCAGAAAGGCCAACGCTTGAAGAAGCTCGAGCGCCGGGCGGTTTTAAACGTGGGCATCGGTGTGGTGGCCATGAAGAGTTGTGTTCCAGAAGTGCAGAGATGGGCACCTGTAGGAGCGAGCTTGCTCGCGATGGACGCTAACGATAACGCTGCAAGCCTGACACCCCGCAGGGCTCTCAGGTTCATCGCGAGCAAGCTCGCTCCTACAGGGGTTCAGCGGTGTTTCGACTAGCGGACGCTGCTGGTGAAACTGCTGGCGCCAGGCAGCTCCAGAACAATTTCATCACCGACATTCAGCGGGCCCACGCCAACCGGGGTGCCCGTGAGGATCACGTCGCCGGCCTGCAGCGAGAAGCAGCCGGCCATGTACTGAATCATCGGCACGATCGGGTTGAGCATGTCCTTGCTGTTGCCATCCTGACGAACGTCGCCGTTGATGGTCAGGCGGATGCCGATGTCGGTCAGGTCAGCGAAGGTGCTGCCGGATACAAACGGGGCAATCACCGCCGCGCCGTCGAAGGACTTGGCGACTTCCCACGGCAGGCCTTTGGATTTCAGCTCGGCCTGCTTCTCGCGCAAGGTCAAGTCCAGCGCCGGGGCAAAACCGGAGATGGCATCCAGCACTTCTTCACGGCTTGGCTTGGTCGACAACGGCTTGCCGATCAACACCGCGATCTCTGCCTCGTAATGCACCGAGCCACGCTCGGTGGGGATACTGAAGCCACCTTCCAGCGGCACCACGCAACTGCCCGGCTTGATGAACAGCAATGGCTCGGTAGGCACCGGGTTGTCCAGTTCCTTGGCGTGTTCGGCGTAGTTGCGGCCGATGCACACCACTTTGCCCAGCGGGAAGTGAATACGCGTACCGTCGACATACTGGTGCTGATAGCTCATTACCGACTCCTGGTTCGTTGATTCAAACAGCGAAAATCTTGCCCGGATTCATGATGCCGTTCGGGTCGAACACCGCTTTGACGGCTTTCATGTACTCGATCTCAACTGGCGAGCGGCTGTAGGTCAAGTAATCACGCTTGGTCATGCCCACGCCGTGCTCGGCGGAAATCGAACCGTTGTACTTCTCGACGGTTTCAAACACCCATTTGTTCACGGTTGCGCACTTGGCGAAGAACTCGTCTTTGCTCAGGTTTTCCGGCTTGAGGATGTTCAAGTGCAGGTTGCCGTCGCCGATGTGACCGAACCAGACAATTTCGAAATCCGGGTAGTGTTCGCCGACGATCGCATCGATTTCCTTCAGGAATGCCGGCACTTTCGACACAGTGACCGAAATGTCGTTTTTGTACGGCGTCCAGTGGGAGATGGTTTCGGAGATGTATTCGCGCAGCTTCCAGAGATTCTGCAACTGGGTTTCGCTCTGGCTCATCACGCCGTCCAGCACCCAGCCCTGCTCGACGCAGTGCTCGAAGGTTTCCAGGGCGTGGTTGGCCACTTCCTCAGTGGTCGCTTCGAATTCCAGCAGCGCGTAGAACGGGCAATCGGTTTCGAACGGCGCCGGCACGTCGCCGCGCGCCATGACTTTGGCCAAGGCTTTGTCGGAGAAGAATTCGAATGCGGTCAGGTCGAGTTTGCTCTGGAACGCGTGCAATACCGGCATGATCGAGTCGAAATCGGCAGTGCCGAGGACCATCGCCGTGAGGTTTTTCGGGGCACGATCCAGACGCATGGTCGCTTCAACCACAAAACCGAGAGTACCTTCCGCGCCGATGAACAGCTGACGCAGGTCGTAGCCGGTCGCGTTCTTGATCAGGTCGCGGTTCAGTTCCAGCAGATCGCCCTTGCCGGTGACGACTTTCATACCGGCGACCCAGTTGCGGGTCATGCCGTAGCGAATGACCTTGATCCCGCCGGCATTGGTGCCGATATTGCCGCCAATCTGACTGGAACCTGCCGAAGCGAAGTCCACCGGGTAGTACAGGCCTTTTTCTTCGGCCACGTTCTGCAAGTGCTCGGTGACCACGCCCGGCTGGCACACGGCGGTGCGGTCGGTCATGTTCACGTCGAGGATCTGGTTCATATAGTCGAAGGACACGACCACTTCACCATTCGCCGCCACCGCCGCAGCGGAAAGCCCGGTACGACCACCCGACGGCACCAGCGCAACCTTGTGCTCATTGGCCCAGCGCACGATGGCCTGGACCTGCTCGGTGGTCTTGGGGAATACGATGGCGGTCGGGGCCGGGGCGAAATGCTTGGTCCAATCCTTACCGTAAGCATTCAGGGAGTCGGCATCGGTCAGCACCTTGCCAGGCTCAACCAGGGTCTTCAGCTCTTCAATCAAGGCAGGATTGGTCATCGACAGAACTCTCGAACAATTCATGGTCATCCTGAGAACGCTTCACGTCGCAGGAATGAGTGTTTAGCGGGGTGCATATGCTAGCATACCGCCCCCGCAGCATAGTGCCGAAAGGCTGTTCTGCGGTAACGGCATTCTTGCCGTTCGGGTCAGCGTCTGTTGACCATTTCCTGCCATTTTTCTCCGGGATACAGGTTTACGCAGATGAGCAAGACTTCTCTCGATAAGAGCAAGATCAAGTTCCTTCTTCTCGAAGGCGTCCACCAATCGGCTGTCGACGTCCTCAAGTCGGCGGGCTACACCAGCATCGAGTACCTCACAGGTTCTCTGCCGGAAGCCCAGCTGAAGGAAAAGATCGCTGATGCTCACTTCATCGGCATTCGCTCCCGCACGCAACTGACCGAAGAGATCTTCGATCACGCGAAGAAACTGGTCGCTGTTGGCTGTTTCTGCATCGGCACCAACCAGGTCGACCTGAACGCGGCTCGCGAACGCGGTATCGCGGTGTTCAACGCACCGTACTCCAACACCCGCTCCGTTGCAGAGCTGGTGCTGGCCGAAGCGATCCTGTTGCTGCGCGGCATCCCTGAGAAGAACGCTTCCTGCCACCGTGGCGGCTGGATCAAGAGCGCAGCCAACTCCTTCGAGATCCGCGGCAAGAAGCTGGGCATCGTCGGTTATGGCTCGATCGGTACTCAATTGTCGGTCCTGGCTGAAGGCCTGGGCATGCAGGTGTACTTCTACGATACCGTGACCAAGCTGCCATTGGGTAACGCCACTCAGGTCGGCAACCTGCACGAACTGCTGGGCATGTCCGACATCGTCACCCTGCACGTTCCGGAAACCGCTGCGACCCAGTGGATGATCGGTGAGAAGGAAATCCGCGCCATCAAGAAGGGCGGCATCCTGATCAACGCGGCGCGTGGCACCGTGGTCGAACTGGACGCCCTGGCGGACGCGATCAAGGACAAACACCTGATCGGCGCGGCCATCGACGTATTCCCGGTAGAGCCTCGCTCCAACGACGAAGAGTTCGAAAGCCCGCTGCGTGGCCTGGACAACGTGATCCTGACCCCGCACATCGGCGGTTCCACCGCTGAAGCGCAGGCCAACATCGGTCTGGAAGTGGCCGAGAAACTGGTCAAGTACAGCGACAACGGTACGTCGGTGTCCTCGGTCAACTTCCCGGAAGTGGCCCTGCCGGCTCACCCTGGCAAGCACCGTTTGCTGCACATCCACGAGAACATTCCGGGTGTGATGAGCGAGATCAACAAGGTCTTCGCCGAAAACGGCATCAACATCTCCGGTCAGTTCCTGCAGACCAACGAGAAAGTCGGCTACGTGGTCATCGACGTCGACGCCGAGTACTCGGACCTGGCGCAAGAGAAGCTGCAGCACATCAACGGCACTATTCGTTGCCGCGTGTTGTTCTGATAGCGACTTGAGTGACCAAAAAGGGAGCTCCTCGGAGCTCCCTTTTTCATGCCTGGGGAAAAGTTACTTCACAGTCACCGTGATCTTTTCCGAGACGATTGGCGGATCGAAAGCCATGTGGTTCTTGTCACCCAGTTCGAGTTGCAACGTGTGCTGGCCTGGAGTCAATGTCACCTCGGTTTCGGTCTGGGCCTTGCCGAAGTGCACATGATTGGCATCTACCGGGATGACCGAACCGGCAGGAATGATCTCCTTGGCGTCGATCAGCAGATGATGATGGCCGGTGTTCTGGGTATTGTCGCCAGCAGGAGCCAGAGCGATGCCTTTTACTTCAAACTTGACCTTGAAAGTCTTGTCGACAATAGCGCCACTAGTTGGCGAGCCGATATTCACTGCAGCGCCTTGCGGGGCTGGGGTTGCCGCGCTGGCCATCATCGAAGCACCCAGCAAAAGGGCAGCCAAAGCAGCACGTGACATGAATGTTTGCATTCTCTTCTCCAGTTTTTCCGTAAAATCCGCTTGGCCGTGACAACTTCACGGCCATTCGTTGTCGAAGGCACTCGATAACCATAGCAAAGCGCGCCTGAACCAGAGCGACGCGATAATGATTTAAAAGGAGTGACCATGCGTTTTTTGCCTGGCCTGATCTGCCTGCTACCCCTTTTGAGCCCCTTGGCTCATGCCGAACTGATTGACGACGTAAACGACCGTGGCGAATTGCGCATTGCGCTTGAGGCGAATACACCGCCCTTCAATTTCAAGGAAGACGGCAAACTCACCGGCTTCGAAGTCGAACTGGGCCAACTGCTGGCCGACGAACTGGATGTGCGGGCTGACTTCGTCGTCACCGACGCCAGCGATTTGTTGCCCGGCGTTGAAACCGGCAAGTACGACATCGCGATCAACCACATAACAATGACCTCGGCGCTCAAGGATCGTTTCGACTTCAGCGAACCTTACAGTTACACCCATGCGCAATTGATCGCGCAGAAAGAAGAGCCGCAATCGATACTGCTGGTGCAGTCGCTGACGCAAGAGAAGCCGAAGACGAAGGCGAACCCGATGGTGAGCCTGGCGATTCCGTTCCAGAAGGGAAACCCGGCCTTTCACGCCAGCCTGGAAAACGCGCTGCAGCGCATCAAGGCGGATGGCCGGTTGGAGGCGTTGTCGCAGAAGTGGTTGGGTGCGGACACGAGTGTGGCGCCCAAATGAGTAACCCTGTAGGAGCGAGCTTGCTCGCGATGGTGTGTCAGCCGACACCCATGTAGCTGACACGCCATCGCGAGCAAGCTCGCTCCTACAGGGTGTTCGGTGTTAGTCGAGAGAGCCTAGTGTTGCCGCGGCTTCAGCCAACTCCAGCTCACTGAAGACTTTCACGCCATGGCGTTTAAGCAACGCTGCGGTGACACCTTCGCCACTGACCTTCACACCGCTGAACGTCCCGTCATACGTCAGCAAATTCCCGCAGGACGGGCTGTTAGCCTTCAACACCGCAATCCGGATGCCGTGCCGTTGCACCAGTTCCAGCGCCTGATAAGCCCCCGACAAAAATTGCGCACTGACATCCTCGCCCTCGGTGGTGATCACCGGGGCATGGCCGTCCAGCACGTCACCACCCTGCCCGCCCGGGATTTCCGCTGCGGCCCTGGGCGTCGGCAACCCGCCAGCCACCTCAGGACACAGCGGCACGACCCGACCTTCGTCGACCCACTGTTGAAGCTGATCGAATGGCCCGCTGGCCCCGCCGTCGTAACGTACGCGATGACCCAGCAGGCAGCGGCTTACCAGAATTTTTTGCATGATCAGAACGGCTCGTTGCCGCGACGCCGGAACCAACCGGTCAACGACAGGCGATCTCGGGTCGCTGGCAGGACTTCGTGGGGAACTTCGCCCGACAGGAACACCACCAGACATCCGCCGGTAGGCACCACATCGTGCTCGACGCCTTCTTTCAGGTACATGCGCAGTTGGCCCCCGTGCTCAGGCAGCCAGCCGTCATTGAGGTAGACCACCGCCGACACCGTGCGCCGGTCATCGTCGCGGAACCGATCGAGATGCTTGAGGTAAAAGGCGCCGGGCGGGTACATCGCAAAATGACTTTCGAAGTCTTCCAGGCCCAGGTACAAACCGCGATTCATTGCTTCGCGCAGGCTGTCCATCAGCTGCAGATAGCTGTCGCAGGCCAATGCCTGACCGGGTTCGATCCACTGGATGTGGTCGCCACGAATCCCCTCGCGAATCTCCGATGACGGCCCGCGCCCCACGGCGGCCGGGGCCAACTCGCCCTCAGCGGCACGTTTATGGCACTGCGCAGCCAGTTCCTCGGTCAGAGCCTGGGGCAGGAAAATATTCTGCTGCGACCAGCCGTGTGCAGCGAGATCGTCGACGATACGTAACAGCAGCGGGTGATCAGAGGATATTTGCATGGCAGGCATAGTATTCCTGTGCCTGAAATTCCGACAGAGCCACGCGGCGGCTTGATACGAATTCTCGACAAGTCCGTATGCCACACGGAGAATAGTCGGCTGCCGACAGGAGTCCCTATGCGCCGTTTGCTTTTTTCACTGTTGATGCTCTGTGCCTTGCCCGTTTGGGCAGACAGCCACGACCAGTTGTACAAGGTCGCCGGTTGGCCAGATCAACGCGCGCATTTCAACGATGCCCTTTCGGCCGCTCAACAGCGGTATCAGAGCAGCCTGCCACCGGCGGTGTTCCAGGCCTTGGTCGACAACAGTAATCAGCGTTTCGCCCCTCAGGCTGTAGACCAGCGCGCCGAAGCGCAGCTGCGCAAGAACCTCGCCGATCCAAAACCTGCCCTGGCGTTTTTTCAGTCCCCCCTGGGCAAAAAAGTCGTTGCCGCCGAACTGTTGGCAACCCGTCGCGACCAACTGATGAAAAACGCCAAGGGTTTGCCCAAGATGCAGGCCAGCGACAGCCGCTTGTTGATCATCGGCCACTTGGCCCAGGCCCTGCCCGCTCGCGAGGCCGGCGCTGAAGTCAGCCTGGCGATTGCCGGCGTCGCCGCCGACAGCCTGAGTTCGATGATCCCCGGCCTGCTTGGTGGTGGGCAGGCGCAAGGAATGCTGAACGGTCAGCGTCAGCGCTTGATGGACCAGATCGGCAGTGACCTGAACAACACGCTGCTGTACGTCTACCGCGACCTGTCGGACGACGAACTAGAAGAATTTGCCACGTTTGCCGAATCGGCTGAGGGCCAGGCGTATTACCAGGCTGCGTTGGCGGCGATTCGGGCGGGGTTGGCGGTGGGACAGAGCACCTCGAACCTGACCCAGTAATTTCAGCGCCTGATAGATCGCCATCGCGAGCAGGCTCGCTCCCACAGTGGACCGAGTTTTCCAGACAGGCACAGTTCAATGTGGGAGCGAGCCTGCTCGCGAAGAGGCCCGAGTGACCGCTAAAGATTCCTGCCCTTGATCCGCTTGGTCAAAAACCCGAAATACTCCCGCCGCAACACCAGCGTCTCATTCGCCAGATGATGCCGCGCCTCTGGCAACATCAACACCTGCGGCCGATCAAACTTGGTCTTCAACACTTCAAGGTTGTGCTCCCAATCCACCGTCATGTCCGCCTGCCCCTGCACAATCAATGGTCGCCGGATGCTATACGGTGCGGCTTCGATGCGTTTGATCCAGCGCGCCAGTGCACCGACCCAGGCCGTCGGCAACCGTAGCGGCTGCAACGGATCGGCTTGCAGGAACGGCAAAAAATCGGGGTCGTTGGAGTTCTCGCTGAAGCGCCGGGCAATGGCGTTGACGAAAGGCTTGAGCAGGTAATAGCTGAGTTGCGACCAGCCCCAGGCCCGCGGCCTTATCAGCGGCGACAGCAGAATCACCTGGCCCTGGGCCGGACTGCCGATGCCCGCGTTGAGCACGTGATCGATCACAATCGCGCCGCCGGTGCTCTGCCCGCACAGGTGCCACGGCTGCGGCAGATCCAGGGACGCGGCCTCAACGAACAAGCCTTGCAACGTGTCCTGATACTCGGCGAAATCCTTGATGCTGGCCCGCTCGCCGCTGGACAGTCCATGCCCCGGCAAATCGCAGGCAATTACCGCAAAACCCTGATCCAGCGCCCACTCAATCACATGCCGATAGAGACCGGTGTGATCGTAAAAGCCGTGAAACAACATCAACGTCGCCTTCGGCTTCTCGGGCCACCAGACCTGGCTGACCAGATCATAACCATCGACCTCAAACCGCCCCAGGCCGCTGCGAAAGTTGCGCCCCGGAAAATCCAGCCCGTAGAACCGCTGATAAGCCAGCGCCTCGACCGACAGTGGTTGCCCATCCGCCAATGGCCGCAGGCTCGCACGCAGATGATCGGGGTCGAAAGTGGCAGACATGAGCAATTCCAGAACGCGAAACGGACTTTATAGGTCTGCGATATTCATCTGTCGCGGCAAGCATGGCAAGCTGGGCGACCTTCGAGGATTGAAACCCATGCGTGCGTCCTACCGCGCCACACTGCTTGCCAGTCTGCTCGCCCTCGTGTGTGCCGGCGTGTTGTGGGCGGCTTACGATTGGTTCCAGAGTCGCTACCTGCGGGCGTTCAGCTCACACGCCGCGGTATTCTCCGGTGACCCATTGCGCCTGCCCGATGACCTCGCCGGACCTGGCGCCATCCGTTTGGTGCATTTCTGGGACCCGGCGTGCCCGTGCAACGTCGGCAATCAACAACACCTGACCGAGCTGGTTGAGCGCTATGCGCCGCAGGGCGTGGAATTCTATGCCGTGCAGAAGCCCGGCAGCCACGGCCAATTGCCGAGCACCTTGAGCAGCCTTAAAGCCATCAGCGTGTTGCCAGGGTCGGAGCAGATCCCCGCCAGCCCTGCCGTGGCGATCTGGGATCGCAGCGGCAAACTGGCGTATTTCGGCCCGTACAGCGAAGGCCTGACCTGCAATTCGAGCAACAGCTTTATCGAACCGATCTTGCAAGCACTGAACGAGGGCCGTGCGGTGAATGCCACGCACACACTGGCAGTTGGGTGTTACTGCCCGTGGCCCATCGACCTATAGAAGTAAGACCCACAGGAAACGCGAATCCCTCCTAAGTGCGATGGGCCAATTCGCCGCGCCGTGTTAAACAATGGCGCCAGGGACCGTTGCCACTCATAACAACAAGGAATCTCCATGAAACGTAGCCTGACCGTTCTCGTCCTGCTGATTCTCGCGCTGGCCGCAGGCGCCGGCTGGTACGTCTATAGCAAACAGCCGACACGCCAGGGCATGGTTGAGCTGCAACACCTGCAAGGGTCCGTTACCGTGCGCTACGACGAGCGCGGTGTCCCGCATATCCGCGCCGAAAACGAAACCGACCTGTACCGCGCCCTCGGGTACGTCCATGCCCAGGATCGACTGTTTCAGATGGAAGTGCTGCGCCGTCTCGCCCGTGGTGAGCTGGCCGAGGTGCTGGGCCCGAAACTGCTCGACACCGACAAACTGATGCGCAGCCTGCGTATTCGCGAACGCGCCGAAACCTACCTCGCGAACCTGGACAAACAGTCGCCCGCCTGGGCCGCGATGCAAGCCTATCTGGACGGTATCAATCAGTATCAGGACAACCATCCAAAACCTGCCGAGTTTGATGTACTGGGCATTCCGAAACGCCCTTTCACCGCTGAGGACACCATCAGCATTGCCGGTTACATGGCCTACAGCTTTGCGGCGGCGTTTCGTACCGAGCCGTTGCTGACCTTCGTGCGCGATCAATTGGGCCCCGATTACCTGAACGTCTTCGATCTCGACTGGCAGTCCAAAGGTATGCTGGCGAAAAATCGCCGCAGTGCCACGACGCCTCTCGCCAGCGCCGACTGGAAAGACCTCAACGCCCTCGCCCGCCTGAGCGAACAGGCACTGGCCGACAATGGCTTGCCGCAGTTCGAAGGCAGCAACGCCTGGGTGATCTCCGGCAGTCGCACCAAAAGTGGCAAGCCGCTGTTGGCCGGAGATCCGCATATCCGCTTTTCGGCGCCGTCGGTGTGGTACGAAGCGCAGCTTTCGGCGCCGGGCTTCGAACTCTACGGCCACTACCAGGCATTGATGCCGTTCGCGTCCTTGGGCATGAACAGCGATTTCGGCTGGAGCATCACCATGTTCCAGAACGATGACCTCGACCTGATCGCCGAGAAGGTCAACCCGGACAATCCCAATCAGGTCTGGTACCACGGCAAATGGGTCGACATGGTGACCAGCGAACAGCACATTGCGGTCAAGGGCCAGGCGCCGGTCACACTGGTGCTGCGCCAGTCACCCCATGGCCCGATCGTCAACGACGCGCTGGGCAACAGCGTCGGCAAAACGCCGATCGCCATGTGGTGGGGCTTCCTCGAAAGCCAGAACCCGATCCTTGAAGGCTTCTACCAGCTCAACCGCGCCGACACCCTGGCCAAGGCCCGCAATGCCGCGGCCAAGATCCAGGCGCCAGGCCTGAACATCGTTTGGGCCAATGCCAAGGGGGACATCGGCTGGTGGGCCGCAGCGCAACTGCCAAAACGTCCGGCAGGTGTGCGTCCGTGGTTCATCCTCGACGGCAGCACGGCCGAGGCGGACAAGGACGGCTTCTACCCATTCAGCGCCAACCCGCAGGAAGAGAACCCGGCGCGGGGTTACATCGTCTCCGCCAACTTCCAGCCGGTTTCGCCGACCGGCATGGAGATTCCCGGCTACTACAACCTGGCTGATCGGGGTCAGCAGCTCAACCGCCAGCTGAGCGACAAAAACATCAAGTGGGACCTGGATGCCAGCCAGCAACTGCAATTGGGCACGACCACCGCCTATGGCCCGCGAGTGCTGGCGCCATTGTTGCCGGTACTGCGTGAAGTGGTGACTGATCCCGCCGAACTCAAACTGGTGGAACAACTGGCGCAGTGGAAAGGCGATTACCCGCTGGACTCCACCAGCGCTACGGTGTTCAACCAGTTCCTGTTCAATCTGGCCGACGCGACAATGCACGACGAACTGGGGGATGACTTCTTCGAAACGTTGCTCTCGACCCGTGTCATCGACGCCGCGTTGCCACGCCTGGCCGCTAATCCCGATTCGCCGTGGTGGGACAACCGCAATACGCCCGGTAAGGAAACCCGCGCCGATACGGTGAAGGTGGCGTGGCAGGCGAGCATCGCTCACCTCAAGACCACACTGGGTACAGACTTCTCGCAATGGCAGTGGGGCAAGGCGCACACACTGACCCATGGCCATCCACTGGGGCAGCAGAAGCCGTTGGACCACATCTTCAACGTGGGACCGTTCCCGGCGCCCGGTAGCCATGAAGTGCCAAACAACCTCTCGGCCAAGATAGGTCCGGCGCCATGGCCAGTGACTTACGGCCCGTCGACCCGGCGCCTGATCGATTTCGCCGACCCGACTCACAGCCTGACCGTCAACCCGGTCGGCCAGAGCGGCGTGCCGTTCGACGAACACTATGACGACCAGGCCGAGGCGTACCTCGAAGGAATTTATTTCCAGGCGCATCTCGACGATGAAGAGGTGACGGCCAATACGCGGAGCACGTTGAAGCTGTTGCCGGCGCGGGTTGCGCAGTAGATTTTTTTGGCCGGGCTGACGCCTTCGCGAGCAGGCTCGCTCCCACATTAGACCGCAATCCAATGTGGGAGCGAGCTTGCTCGCGATGAGGCCCTCACAGAAAACAACAATGCCTGCTCAAACCATCGCCGCAAAGTTCAGCCTGAACTGCTGCGGCGTCACGCCCAGCCGGCGGTTGAATACGCTACGCATGTGCTGGGCATCCCGAAATCCGCACTGGTACGCCACCGTCTTGAGCGGCGCGCTGGTGCTTTCCAGTAGCACCCTGGCCGCGTCCACCCGCGCCCGCTCGACAAACTCCGCCGGGGTGATTTTCGCTTCTTTGGCAAACACCCGGGAAAAGTTGCGGGCACTCATGTTGGCGGCGTTAGCCAGGTCAGCGATCGTCAGGTCGCCGGTGAGGTTGGCCAGCACGTAGAGCTGGGCCAACGCCACGGCAGAATCGGGCTCGGCGTGTGGCGTGAGAAACGGACTGAACTGTGATTGCCCACCCGATCGCTGAGTGAACACCACCAGCCGCTTGGCCACGCTGAGCGCCACTTCCGGGCCGTAATCGCGCGCGAGAAGGTACAACGACAAATCAATCCCCGCCGTGACCCCGGCCGAGGTGTAGAGCTCGCCGTCCTGCACATACAAGCGATCGGCCTCGACCTGAGTCGACGGGCACAACCGAGCCAGCGCCGTCGCGTCACCCCAATGGGTCGTCACCGTTCTCCCGTCGAGCAATCCCGCCCGAGCCAGCATGAAGGCGCCATTGCAGATTGAGCCAAACCGTTGCGCCCGCGCGCAGGCATTGCGCAGCCACGCATCGAATGCGGCGCCGAAATCCATGAACGGCAACTGCGGCCCTCCGGCCACCAGCAGCAAGTCATACGCCTCCAGCGCTTCACTGAAATGCTTGTGAGCGTTGAGTGACAACCCGTTGGAACAGGCCATCACCCCGCGCCCCACGCCAATGACCTCCAGTCGATAGTGATGTTCCGGTTCAAGGAAACGATTGGCTTCGCAGAACACATCCATGGGACCGGTGACGTCCAGTGACTGAACCCCGGCGAACACCACGATGGCAACGGTTTTACTCATGGCAGGATTGGCCCTCAATGGCTCTGGTTGCACCGCACACCTGTAGGAGCGAGCTTGCTCGCGATGGACGTGAGGGCGCCGCGTTCATACAGGCAGGCCCCGTTATCGTTGACGTCCATCGCGAGCAAGCTCGCTCCTACAGGGTCTGTGTGGAACCCTAGCCAATCTGTGCGCAATACGCGAGGTTGGCGCGATAAGCATGCTCATTGGCAAGGATCGCAGCCCTGCATCGATTGTCCGGTTTTGGCTGCGGGCACAGACTTGCTCCATCAGCGCCGCCACGGCGTTCCCCATAAGGAAAGCACCATGAGCAGCACCATCGCCGGTATTAAAATACCCGACAGCGCGTTGGCCAGGGCCACCACCGAATACATCCGCGACGTCGAATCCGACCTGCTTTACCACCACTCGCGCCGGGTCTTTCTATTCGGTGCGTTGAGCGGTGAACGCAAGCAACTGGCCTACAACCCCGAGCTTCTTTATGTCGGCGCCATGTTCCATGATCTGGGCCTGGTGGAGGGTCATCGCACCGACGACCAGCGCTTCGAAGTCGACAGCGCCAATGCCGCCAAAGCGTTCCTCAAGCCTTATGGTCTGAGCGACGACGATCTCGAGCAAGTGTGGTTGTCGATTGCCCTGCACACCACACCGGGCGTGCCGCAACACCTGCGTCCTGACGTGGCGCTGGTCACCGCCGGGGTTGAAATGGATGTGCTGGGAATCGATTACGCCGCGTTTCCCACCGCACAGCGTGAGGCGGTGGTGCATGCGCATCCACGGGGTGAAGGGTTCAAGGAGTGCATCCTGTGTGCGTTCGCCAACGGCTTCAAACACAAGCCGGATACCACGTTTGGCACGGTGAACGCGGACGTGCTGGTGGACAGCGAGCCAGGTTTCAAGCCGATGAACTTCGTCGAGATCATCCGCAAATCACCTTGGGCGCCCTAAAACAACTGTAGGAGCGAGCTTGCTCGCGAAGATGTGTCAGCTGCATTGATGCCGACTGACACACCATCGCGAGCAAGCTCGCTCCTACAGGGGGATCAGGTTGGCCACACATTTGTGGCCAATCCTCAGGCCGCTTCCGGTGCTTGTGCGCGACGCACGTCCGGTTGCTTCCACGAATCAGCGGCACCTTCCTCAATCGCCTGTTGAATCGCACGTCTGCGGCTTTCTTCGGCACGGCGGCTGAAGAACCAGACCATGAACGTCACGATCGACACGGCCAGCAGAATCAGGCTGGCCACGGCGTTGATCTCAGGCTTCACGCCCAGGCGCACGGCCGAGAACACTTCCATCGGCAGGGTCGTCGAACCCGGCCCGGAAACGAAGCTCGCCAACACCAGGTCGTCCAGCGACAAGGCGAAAGACATCATGCCCCCCGCAGCCAACGATGGCGCGATCATCGGGATGGTGATCAGGAAGAACACCTTCCACGGCCGTGCCCCGAGGTCCATGGCCGCTTCTTCGATGGACAAGTCCAGCTCACGCAAGCGCGCCGACACCACCACCGCCACATACGCTGCACAGAACGTGGTGTGGGCGATCCAGATGGTGACGATGCCACGCTCCATCGGCCAGCCGATCATCTGCGCCATCGCCACGAACAGCAGCAACAGCGACAGACCAGTGATCACTTCCGGCATGACCAACGGCGCGGTGACCAGGCCACCAAACAGCGTGCGGCCTTTGAAGTGGGTAATACGGGTCAGGACGAACGCAGCCAATGTACCCAGCGCGACTGCTGCCACCGCCGTGTAGCAGGCGATTTCCAGCGAGCGCACCACCGAGCCCATCAGCTGGGTGTTGTCCATCAAGCCGACGTACCACTTGATCGACCAGCCGCCCCATACCGTCACCAGTTTGGAGGCGTTGAACGAATAGATCACCAGGATCAGCATCGGTGCGTAGATGAACAGCAGACCCGCTACCAGCATGAAACTTGAAAAACGGAAGCGCTTCATTCTTTGCCCTCCATTTCTTTGGCCTGGCTACGGTTGAACAAGATGATCGGCACAATCAGGATCGCCAGCATGACGACTGCAAGCGCGGAAGCCACTGGCCAGTCACGGTTGTTGAAGAACTCTTGCCACAGCACCTTACCGATCATCAGGGTTTCCGGACCGCCCAGCAGTTCCGGGATGACGAACTCACCCACCACTGGAATGAACACCAGCATGCAACCGGCGATGATGCCGTTTTTCGACAGCGGAATGGTGATCTTCCAGAAGCTGTTGAACGTGCTCGACCCCAGGTCGGAGGCGGCTTCCAGCAGGCTGTGGTCGTGTTTTACCAGGTTGGCGTAAAGCGGCAGGATCATGAACGGCAGGTACGAATAGACCACGCCGATATACACCGCCAGGTTGGTGTTGAGGATTTGCAGCGGTTCGTTGATCCAGCCCATGCTCATCAGGAACCCGTTGAGCAGGCCGTTGTTGCTGAGGATGCCCATCCACGCGTAGACGCGGATCAGGATCGCGGTCCAGGTCGGCATCATGATCAACAGCACCAGCACCGTTTGCACTTCCTTGCGGGCGCTGGCGATGCCGTAGGCCATCGGATAACCGATCAGCAGGCAGAGAATGGTGCTGAACAGCGCCATCTTCAACGAACCGAGGTAAGCGGCGATGTACAACTCGTCGTCGCCGAGCATCGCGTAGTTGCCGAGGTTGAGCAGCACCTGCAGCTTCTGGTCGACGAAGCTGTAGATTTCGGTGTACGGCGGAATGGCCACGTCGGCTTCGGCGAAGCTGATCTTCAATACGATGAAGAACGGCAACATGAAGAACATGAACAGCCAAATGAATGGAACCCCGATGACCATCTGACGGCCACCGGGAATTATTCGGTTGAAGCTGCGTTTGAGTTTGCGCATGTTCATGAGCGAAGTACCACGCCGCTGTCGTCTTCCCAGTACACGTAAACCTGATCACCCCAGGTTGGGCGCTGGCCACGGCGCTCGGCGTTGGCGACGAAAGACTGGACGATCTTGCCGCTCGGCAGTTCAACGTAGAACACCGAGTGACCACCGAGGTAGGCGATGTCGTGGACCTTGCCGCTGGACCAGTTGTATTCGCAGGTCGGCATGGTCGGCGTCACCAGCAGTTTTTCCGGACGGATCGCGTAGGTGACGGATTTGTCCTGCACTGACGTGCTGATGCCGTGGCCCACGTAGATCTGGCGATCCAGGTCCTTGCAGGTGATGGTCGCGTGGCCTTCGGCATCGTCGATCACTTCACCGTCGAAGATGTTGACGTTGCCGATGAACTCGCAGACCAGGCGGCTGGTCGGGGTTTCGTAGATGTCGATCGGGCTGCCGATCTGGGCGATCCAGCCCAGGTGCATGATCGCAATGCGCTCGGCCATGGTCATGGCCTCTTCCTGGTCGTGGGTCACCATGACGCAGGTTACGCCAACGCGCTCGATGATCTCGACCAGTTCAAGCTGCATCTGCGAGCGCAGCTTCTTGTCCAGAGCGCCCATCGGTTCGTCGAGCAGCAACAGCTTCGGTCGCTTGGCCAACGAACGCGCCAGGGCCACACGCTGACGCTGGCCACCGGACAACTGATGCGGCTTGCGCTTGGCGTATTGGCTCATCTGCACCAGCTTGAGCATGTCTGCCACACGCGCATCGACTTCAGCGGAGGACAGCTTGTCCTGCTTGAGGCCGAAGGCAATGTTCTGCGCCACGGTCATGTGCGGGAACAAGGCATAGGACTGGAACATCATGTTGATCGGCCGCTCGTACGGCGGCATGTCAGTGATGTCTACGCCATCGAGGAAAATGCGCCCCTCAGTAGGCCGTTCGAAGCCTGCGAGCATGCGCAGCAAGGTGGATTTGCCCGATCCCGAACCGCCGAGGAGAGCGAAAATTTCGCCTTTCTTGATTTCCAGGGACACATCGTCCACGGCAATCGTCTCGTCGAACTTCTTCGTGACCCGGTCGATTTTGACCAACACCTGTTTAGGTAATTGGTCGCCCTCGAGGGCTTTCTTATAGGCGCCGGAGGCAACTGCCATTTACGAAACTCCCAACAAAATTTTCAGTTCGCCCGAGGCGGGCGAACCTTGGATAGTTTGAGCCTTGAAGCTATTTACCCGACTTGACCTTGGTCCAGCTGCGGGTCATCAAACGTTGAATATTCGGTGGTAACTCGATGGACACGTAGGTCTTGTCGAGGACTGCTTGCGGTGGATAAACCGCTTCGTCGGTGCGAATGGACTGTTCCATCAGTGTGTCCGACCCCGGGTTAGGGTTGGCGTAGCCGACGTAATCACTGACCTGGGCTATCACCTCAGGTTTCAGCAAATAGTTGATGAAGGCGTGGGCGTCCTTGGCATTGGCCGCGTCCTTGGGGATTGCCAGCATGTCGAACCAGAGCGCGCCGCCCTCTTTCGGAATCGCGTAGGCGATGTTCATGCCTTTACCGGCTTCAGCGGCTCGGGCCTTGGCCTGGAAGATGTCGCCAGAGAAACCGATCGCCACGCAGATGTCGCCGTTGGCCAGGTCTGCAATGTACTTGGACGAGTGGAAGTACGTCACGTACGGCCGCACCGCCAGCAACTTGGCCTCCGCCTTCTTGTAGTCTTCAGGGTTGGTGCTGTTGGCGTTCAGGCCCATGTAATTGAGGACCGTCGGCATCATTTCGTCGGCGGAGTCGAGGAACGCTACACCACAACTGTGCAGTTTCTTGATGTTTTCCGGCTCGAACACCACATCCCAGGAATCGATCTTGTCGAGGCCGAGCACAGCCTTGACCTTGTCGACATTGTAACCAATGCCGTTGGTGCCCCACAGATAGGGCACGGCATATTGGTTACCCGGATCGTTCTGCTCCAGGCGCTTGAGCAGCACCGGGTCGAGGTTCGAATAATTCGGCAGCTTCGATTTATCGAGCTTCTGGAAAGCGCCTGCCTTGATTTGCTTGCCCAGGAAATGGTTGGACGGCACTACAACGTCATAACCAGTACGCCCGGCCAGCAACTTGCCTTCCAGGGTTTCGTTGGAATCGAAGACGTCATACACCGGCTTGATGCCGGTCTCTTTCTGAAAATCTGCCAAGGTGGTCTGACCGATGTAGTCCGACCAATTATAAATATGCACAGTACCGGCGGCCTGGACACTGACGGCAAGCGTCAGCCCGGCACCGACCAGCAGCGCATTGCGTAACAAAGAAAAAACAGGCAAGTGGAGGTCCTCTAAAATTAGTTGGGCCCAAGTTGCCCCGCGCTTCATGACAGTCATGGCTGCCCAGCAACAAAACCGGCGCGCAACTTACCCTCGAAAAACCGTTCCAGCAAAACTTTTATACAGATATGACCGTTGTAGGAGCGAGCTTGCTCGCGATGGTCGTCAACGATAACGCGTGGTGCCTGACACCCTGCGGCGTTACGGTTTTTTTCGCGAGCAAGCTCGCTCCTACAGGGTTTTCTTATTTACCCGATTTGATCTTGGTCCAGCTGCGGGTCAGTTCACGCTGAGTAGCGGCTGGCAAATCAGCGATCGCATACAGCTTGGCCTGCACGTCGGCTGACGGGTAGATGCCCGGGTCCGAGGTGATTTCCTTGTTCACGTACTGAGTTGCTTCGGCGTTGCCGTTAGGGAAACGCACGGCATTGGTGATGTCGGCCATCACTTTCGGCTGCAACAAGTAGTTCATGAACTTGTAGGCACCCTCGACGTTTTCCGCATCCTTAGGGATCGCGACCATGTCGTAGAAGCTGCCAGCGCCTTCTTTTGGAATGGCGTAGCTGACTTTCACCTTGTCACCGGCTTCGGCGGCACGGGACTTGGCTTGCTGAACGTCACCCGAATAGCCGACCGCTACGCAGATGTTGCCGTTGGCCAGGTCCGAGATGTACTTGGAGGAGTGGAAGTAAGTGACCGACGGACGAACCTTCAGGAACAGGTCTTCGGCTTTCTTGATGTCTTCTTTCTTCTGGCTGTCGGTTGGCAGACCCAGGTAATGCAGGGCAACCGGTAGCATTTCGGTAGGCGAATCGAGGAAGCTCACGCCGCAGCCCTTGAGCTTGGCAATGTTCTCAGGCTTGAACACGATGTCCCAGGAATCGATGGTGTCGACACCCAGCGCAGCCTTGACCTTCTCCGGGTTGTAACCGATACCGATCGAGCCCCACATGTAAGGGAAGGCGTGCTTGTTGTCCGGGTCGCTGATGGAAACTGCCTTGAGCAGCGACTTGTTCAGGTTGCCGTAGTTGGGCAACTTGGACTTGTCCAGCTCCTGGTAAACCCCGGCCTTGATTTGCTTGGCCAGGAAGTTGTTCGACGGTACGACGATGTCGTAGCCGGACTTGCCAGCCAGCAATTTGGCTTCCAGGGTTTCGTTGCTGTCAAAAACGTCGTACACCACCTTGATCCCGGACTCTTTCTCGAAGTTCGCGATGGTGTCCGGAGCGATGTAATCGGACCAGTTATAGACGTGCAACACCTTATCGTCCGCCTGAGCAGCACCCGCCATCACGCCCAGCAGGGACATGGCGAGGAGGGTCTTACCAGCTACTTTCATACCTAATGCCTTCATGGGTAATGCTCCAATTTTTCTTTTTAACCACGTGCTCAGCGGCCTTTTACTGGGCATCCGAACAACCGGTAGTCTGGCAACTTCCGAGGCGGGCTTTCAAGGAAAGACCCATCCTTTGTTTCCTCTGGGCGAAATGCAAACCTCGCACCCCGCCCAGAGCCTAGCACCTAGCCTTGCAACGCACTCAGGGTCAGGTCCAGACACTTGCGTGCCTTGGTCACCAGCTCATCGATTTCAGCCTTGGTGATCACCAGCGGCGGAGCGATGATCATGGTGTCGCCGACGGCGCGCATGATCAGGCCGTTGTCGAAGCAGAACTGGCGGCAGATCATGCCGACGCCCTTGCCTTCGTAACGTTTGCGAGTGGCCTTGTCCTGAACCAGTTCGATGGCCCCCAACAGACCCACCCCGCGCACTTCCCCCACCAACGGGTGATCGTTCAGCTCCCGTAGACGCTTTTGCAAATAGGGTGCCGTTTCTGCATGAACGCGCTCGATAATTTTTTCTTCGCGCAGGATACGGATGTTTTCCAGTGCCACCGCCGCAGCCACCGGGTGCCCGGAATAGGTGAAACCGTGGTTGAAATCGCCACCTTCGTTGAGCACCTCGACCACGGTGTCACGAACGATCAGGCCACCCATCGGGATGTAACCGGAGGTCAGGCCTTTGGCGATGGTCATCATGTCGGGCTTGAGGTCGTAGTAATCGGAACCAAACCACTCACCGGTGCGACCAAAACCACAAATCACTTCGTCCGCCACGAACAGGATGTCGTACTTGGCGAGGATTTCCTTGATGCGCGGCCAGTAGGTGTCTGGCGCAATGATCACGCCGCCGGCGCCCTGGATCGGCTCGGCAATAAAGGCACCGACGTTGTCCACGCCGACTTCCAGAATCTTCTCTTCCAGCTGATTGGCCGCCCACACACCGAACTCTTGCGGTGTCATGTCGCCGCCTTCAGCAAACCAGTACGGCTGGGCGATGTGGACGATGCCCGGGATCGGCAAGTCGCCTTGTTCATGCATGTACGTCATGCCACCCAGGCTCGCGCCGGCCACGGTGGAACCGTGATAACCGTTTTTGCGGCTGATGATGACCTTCTTCTTCGGCTGGCCCTTGATTGCCCAGTAGTGACGAACCATACGCAGCATGGTGTCGTTACCTTCCGAGCCGGAACCGGTGAAGAACACGTGGTTCATGCCCTCTGGCGCGATATCGGCGATGGCCTTGGCCAGCTCCAGCACCGGCGGGTGAGCGGTCTGGAAGAACAGATTGTAGTAAGGCAGTTCGCGCATTTGTTTGCTGGCAGCATCGGCCAGTTCATCGCGACCGTAGCCGATCGCTACGCACCAGAGACCGGCCATGCCGTCGAGGATCTTGTTGCCTTCACTGTCCCAGAGGTAAACACCCTTGGCACTGGTGATGATGCGCGGACCTTTCTCTTTCAGCTGCTTGAAGTCACTGAACGGGGCCAGGTGATGATCATTGCTCAGGGCCTGCCATTCACGGGTTTGCGGATTGTTGCTGGTCATGCGAATTCTCCTAAGGTTGCAGTGAAAGGCGCGGAAATTTCCACCCGCGCCCGGCGCATCAGACGGCAAAGAGCAGGAACTCCCGCTCCCATGAACTGATCACGCGCTTGAAGTTTTCATGCTCGGCCCGCTTGACCGCGACGTAGCCAGTGATGAATTTCTTGCCCAGGTATTTCTCGATAGTCGCGCTGTGCTCCATACGATCGAGCGCGTCTTCGATGGTCAGTGGCAGGCGCAGGTTGCGGCGTTCATAGCCACGACCCACCACCGGCGCACTCGGGTTAATGCCTTCAACCATGCCGATGTAACCGCAGAGCAAGCTCGCGGCAATTGCCAGGTAAGGGTTGGCATCGGCACCCGGCAGGCGGTTTTCCACCCGACGGTTTTGCGGCCCGGCATCCGGAACCCGCAGGCCCACGGTGCGGTTCTCTTCGCCCCATTCCACGTTAACCGGTGCCGAGGTGTCCGGCAGGAAGCGACGGAACGAGTTGACGTTGGGGGCGAACAGCGGCAGCAATTCCGGAATGAATTTCTGCAGGCCGCCAATGTGGTTCAGGAACAGTTGACTCATGGTCCCGTCTTCATTGGCGAAGACGTTCTTGCCGGTTTCGATGTCGATGATGCTCTGGTGCAAGTGCATCGCGCTGCCCGGCTCGCCGGTCATGGGCTTGGCCATGAACGTGGCCGCCACGTCGTGCTTGAGCGCGGCCTCGCGCATGGTGCGTTTGAACACCAGAATCTGGTCAGCAAGAGACAGGGCATCGCCGTGACGGAAGTTGATTTCCATCTGCGCCGTGCCGTCTTCGTGGATCAGCGTATCGAGGTCCAGCTCCTGCAATTCGCACCAGTCATAGACGTCTTCGAACAGCGGATCGAATTCGTTCGCCGCTTCAATGGAGAACGATTGACGGCCAGTTTCCGGGCGGCCGGAGCGGCCGACAGGCGGTTGCAGCGGGTAGTCCGGATCGTCACTGCGCTTGGTCAGGTAGAACTCCATTTCCGGTGCCACGATGGGCTGCCAGCCCCTTTCGGAATAAAGTTTCAGTACCTTTTTGAGCACGTTGCGCGGCGACAGCTCGATCGGGTTGCCTTGCTTATCGTAGGTGTCGTGAATCACCTGGGCGGTTGGCTCTATGGCCCAAGGCACCAGGAACACCGCGTTGCGGTCCGGACGGCAGATCATGTCGATGTCGGCCGGGTCGAGCAATTGGTAATAGATGTCGTCTTCGACATAGTCGCCGGTCACGGTCTGCAACAGAACACTTTCTGGCAGGCGCATGCCTTTTTCGGCGATGAACTTGTTGGTCGGCGAAATCTTGCCCCGGGTGATCCCGGTCAAGTCGGCGATCATGCATTCGACTTCTGTGATCTTGTGGTCTTTCAACCAATCGGTGAGCTGGTCGAGGTTGTTACTCATAAATGCCTCTAGGCTTTGAGTTTCCTGATGCTTGCAAGCGTCAGGCGACAGTTGACGCATCCGCGTCGCGTTGAAATGCGTGTCTGCGACAGGCTATTGTGTTTTTCCGGATCGCGCGGCAACTGCCGGGTGTGCAGAATCGCGAGCAAAGCCCTGCGAGATAGCTGAGCCGCTATAGTGAATCGGTTCTATATTGAATGGAGTAACCCTAATGGGGGTGCCATCGCGACCGTCCAGAATAACGGACGGAGACGGTCGATCCGCCAGGGACGCAAGGATGACTGACAGCCCCGAAACCGCTGAGGCCACGGCGCGGACAGAAATGTCGCCACTGATGTGATAAGCATGCAGACCTATCTGCCTGGAGCAGATGGTGACGCCGATTAACGGCAGGCGAGACATGAAGCACCCCGGTATTATTGCTGTTATGGGTTTGAATCGAGCTTAGCCTTGTTCATTTTTTTACACAACACCCCCGTAAAAAATACAACACGGCCCGCTCAAACTCGCGGGCATCAAAGCGTCCAAAGACATAAAAACGCCCCAAAGTGCCTCAAAAAAGCCCCACAGGTGCTTTTTTAGGGCAAAAAAGGCCTCGCTTGACTTCGGCATGCCGTTCGGGTTGACTGGAATCCGAAGAGATCAATGATTGATATTTTTAACAACAAAGGTGTTGCATCATGTCGGTACCCCCGCGTGCCGTTCAGCTTAACGAAGCGAACGCGTTCCTTAAGGAACATCCTGAGGTTCTGTACGTTGACCTTCTGATTGCGGATATGAATGGTGTGGTGCGCGGCAAGCGCATCGAACGCACCAGCCTCCACAAGGTTTACGAGAAAGGCATCAACCTGCCGGCCTCTCTATTTGCTCTGGATATCAATGGCTCGACGGTGGAAAGCACCGGCCTGGGCCTGGACATCGGCGATGCTGACCGAATCTGTTATCCAATCCCCGACACCCTGTGCAATGAGCCTTGGCAGAAGCGCCCTACCGCGCAACTGTTGATGACCATGCACGAACTCGAAGGTGCCCCGTTCTTCGCCGATCCTCGCGAAGTCCTGCGTCAGGTTGTCACCAAGTTCGATGAGATGGGTTTGACCATCTGCGCCGCGTTCGAACTGGAGTTCTACCTGATCGACCAGGAGAACGTGAACGGTCGCCCACAGCCTCCGCGCTCGCCGATCTCCGGCAAACGCCCGCATTCGACTCAGGTTTACCTGATCGACGACCTCGACGAATACGTCGACTGCCTCCAGGACATTCTGGAAGGTGCGAAAGAGCAAGGCATCCCTGCCGATGCAATCGTCAAGGAAAGTGCCCCGGCGCAGTTCGAAGTGAACCTGCACCACGTGGCCGACCCGATCAAGGCCTGCGACTATGCGGTCCTGCTCAAGCGCCTGATCAAAAACATCGCCTACGACCATGAAATGGACACCACCTTCATGGCCAAGCCTTATCCAGGCCAGGCGGGCAACGGTTTGCACGTCCACATCTCGATTCTCGACAAAGAAGGCAAAAACATTTTTGCCAGTGAGGATCCCGAGCAGAACGCCGCACTGCGTCACGCGATCGGCGGTGTGCTCGAGACCCTACCGGCGCAGATGGCTTTCCTCTGCCCGAACGTCAACTCCTACCGTCGTTTCGGCGCACAGTTCTACGTGCCGAACTCGCCGTGCTGGGGCCTGGACAACCGCACCGTAGCGATCCGCGTACCGACCGGTTCCTCCGATGCCGTGCGTATCGAGCATCGTGTAGCTGGCGCCGACGCCAACCCGTATCTGTTGATGGCTTCGGTTCTGGCCGGTATTCACCACGGCCTGACCAACCAGATCGAGCCGGGCGCACCCGTAGAAGGCAACTCCTACGAGCAGAACGAGCAAAGCTTGCCGAACAACCTGCGCGACGCACTGCGCGAGCTGGACGACAGCGAAGTCATGGCCAAGTACATCGATCCGAAATACATCGATATCTTCGTGGCCTGTAAGGAAAGTGAACTGGAGGAGTTTGAACACTCCATCTCTGACCTCGAATACAACTGGTACCTGCATACCGTGTAAGCGGTTGCAGTAAAAAACAAACGCCGTTGGCTGATAAGGCCGGCGGCGTTTTTTTATGGCCGCCTTCGGCGGATCGCGAGCAGGCTCGCTCCCACAGGGGGGACTCTGTGAATTCAAATCTGGCATTCAACACCGATCAAATGTGGGAGCGAGCTTGCTCGCGATGGCGGCCGGGCAGACAACATAGATGCCTGCTCGTACAATGCCCGCTGCCCCGCAGGAGACTTCAATGACCCGACTCGCCACCCCACGCAAACCCCGCGCCCGCAGCCAGGCCCGGATCGATTCAATACTCGATGCCGCCCGCACGCTGCTGGCCGCCGAGGGTGTGGCCAGTCTGTCTATCTATAGCGTCGCCGAGCGCGCGGAAATTCCGCCCTCCTCGGTCTACCACTTTTTCGCCAGCGTCCCGGCCCTGCTCGAAGCCCTGACCGCCGACGTCCACGCCGCGTTCCGCGCCTGCCTGCAAGCACCCATCGACCACGGCGCTCTCAATGGCTGGCGCGACCTGTCGCGACTGGTGGAGCAACGGATGCTTAAAATCTACGGCGAAGACGCCGCCGCCCGGCAACTGATCCTCGCCCAGCATGGCCTGACTGAAGTCACCCAGGCTGACCGCCAGCACGACATCGAGCTGGGCGACCTGATGCACAAGCTGTTCGATCATCATTTCGAACTGCCGAAGCTGCCGAATGATGTCGATGTGTTTGCGTTGGCGATGGAGTTGGGTGACCGGGTCTATGCGCGCTCGGTGCAACAACACGGGCAGATTACGCCGCGCATGGCTGAGGAAGGGATGCGGGTGTTTGATGCGTATCTGGGGCTGTACTTGCCGCCGTATTTACCCAAGCGCGCTATGGCGGTCTGATTTACTGGTTGGCCGTGCGGGCCTCTTCGCGAGCAGGCTCGCTCCCACATTGGATCTGCAACAAACAGTTCCCTGTGGGAGCGAGCCTGCTCGCGATGGCCGCACCGCCGAACTCACTGATTCATGCGCATAAAAAACCCCGAAGGGCTCACGCCACTCGGGGTTGTTCGTCATGCACACGCCTTACAACTTGGCGATCGACACCTCGGTGGATTTCACAAAGGCGATCACTTCGCTGCCGACCACCAGTTCCAGCTCTTTCACCGAGCGGGTGGTGATCACCGATGTGACGATGCCGGACGCGGTCTGCACGTCGATTTCCGAAAGCACGTCACCCAGGACGATTTCCTTGATGGAGCCTTTGAACTGGTTGCGTACGTTGATGGCCTTGATAGTCATGATATTGATTCCTGTCGTTGATTGAGGCTTGAGTTATTGAGCCCAACGCAATTGCGTAGGCAAGGGTGAAACAGGTTCCGGTTGCGGCGGTTCGCCGGGCAGCGCAAGGACGCGGTTGAGGACTTCGGTTTCCAGCGCCGCCAGCCGATGGGAACCACGAACCCGTGGGCGCGGCAGCTCTACGAGCAGGTCGAGGCCGACTTCGCCCTCTTCAATCAGGATCACCCGATCGGCAATCGCCACCGCTTCACTGACGTCGTGGGTCACCAGCAATACAGTGAAACCGTGTTGCTGCCAGAGCCGCTCGATCAGTTGCTGCATTTCAATGCGGGTCAGGGCATCCAGCGCGCCCAGTGGTTCATCGAGCAATAGCAAACGCGGTTGATGGATCAGCGCGCGAGCCAGGGCAACACGTTGCTTCTGCCCCCCGGACAGGGCCGCCGGCCATTCGTTGGCGCGGTCCGCCAAACCTACCGATTCCAGCGCTTGCAGCGCGTGTGGACGCCAGTTGCCCTTAAGCCCGAGGCCGACGTTATCGATGACTTTTTTCCACGGCAGCAATCGCGCTTCCTGAAACATCAGTCGCGTGTCTTCCCGCGCATCGCCGAGCGGTGCCGAGCCGGCCAGCAACTCACCGCCCGTAGGTTTGTCGAGACCGGCCAGCAAGCGCAGCAGAGTGCTTTTGCCGCAACCACTGCGCCCCACCACGGCAACGAACTGACCGGCAGGAATGTGCAGGTCGATCTCGCGCAATACCTGCCGCGAGCCAAAGGTTTTTTGCAGCTTGCGCACTGCCAGCGGAATACCGCGCAGCAGGCGTGGAGGTTGTTGAGCCGTCATGCGGCACCTCCTTTGGTCACTTGATACGCCGGATGCCAGCGCAACCACACACGCTCAAGACCACGGGCCGCGAGGTCGGCCAGTTTTCCGAGCACTGCGTACAACAGAATCGCCAGCACCACCACGTCGGTCTGCAAGAACTCCCGGGCATTCATCGCCAGGTAGCCGATGCCTGAGCTGGCGGAGATGGTTTCCGCCACGATCAGCGTCAGCCACATAAAGCCGAGGGCGAAACGCACGCCCACCAGAATCGAAGGCAACGCACCGGGCAAGATCACCTGGCGGAACAGGCTGAAACCGGACAGACCATAACTGCGGGACATTTCCACCAACGCCGGATCTACGTTGCGGATGCCGTGGTAGGTGTTGAGGTAGATAGGGAACAACGTGCCCAGCGCCACCAGGAAAATCTTCGCCGACTCGTCGATGCCGAACCACAGGATCACCAGTGGAATCAGCGCCAGGTGCGGCACGTTGCGGATCATCTGCACTGAACTGTCGAGCAGGCGTTCGCCCCATTTCGACAGGCCGGTGATGAAGCCCAATACCAGACCGATACTGCCGCCAATGGTGAAGCCCAGCGCCGCCCGCCAGCCGCTGATCGCCAGGTGAGTCCAGATTTCGCCGCTGCGTACCAGGCTCACGCCGGCCTCGATGACGGCAATGGGCGCCGGCAGAATCCGCGTCGACAACCAGCCCGCCGACACTGATAACTGCCACACCGCCAGCAGCACGATCGGCAACGCCCAAGGGGCCAGGTTGTGGATGAGTTTCTTCATGGCGGCGTCTCAGCTCTGGGACGCAGCTTTGGGAAGGATGTCGTTGGCCACCATTTCGCCGAACGGGCTGACGTAACCGCTGCTTTTCGGCAACTCGGGACGCTCGATATCCAGATGCGGGAACAGCAATTCGGCGACGCGATAGGACTCTTCCAGGTGTGGATAACCGGAGAAGATGAACGTGTCGATGCCCAGCTCCGCGTATTCCTTCACGCGTGCGGCCACGGTCGGACCGTCGCCCACCAGCGCTGTCCCGGCACCGCCACGCACCAAGCCGACGCCGGCCCAAAGGTTGGGACTGACTTCCAGGTTGTCGCGGCTACCGCCATGCAGCGCGGCCATGCGTTGTTGGCCCACGGAATCGAAGCGCGCCAGGGACGCTTGGGCACGCGCAATGGTGTCGTCGTCCAGGTGCGAGATCAGTCGATCCGCCGCTTGCCAGGCTTCGGCATTGGTTTCGCGAACGATCACGTGCAAGCGAATGCCGAAGCGTACGGTACGTCCGAGCTTCGCCGCTTTGGCACGCACTTGCTCGATCTTTTCCGCAACAGCGGCCGGTGGTTCGCCCCAGGTCAGGACCATTTCAACCTGTTCGGCCGCCAGGTCCTGCGCCGCTTCCGACGAGCCGCCGAAGTACAGTGGCGGACGCGGTTGCTGGATGGGTGGATAGAGCAGCTTCGCGCCCTTCACACTGATGTGCTGACCGTCGTAATCAACGGTTTCGCCTTCCAGTACGCGGCGCCAGATGCGGGTGAATTCCACCGAGGCTTGATAGCGCTCCTCGTGACTTAGGAACAAACCGTCGCCGGCCAACTCCTCCGGATCCCCCCCGGTCACCAGGTTGAACAGTGCACGCCCTCCGGACAAGCGATCCAGCGTGGCGGCCTGACGCGCCGCGACCGTCGGGGAAATGATCCCGGGGCGCAGGGCGACGAGGAACTTCAAACGCTGGGTCACCGGGATCAGCGACGCCGCCACCAACCATGAGTCTTCGCAGGAGCGACCGGTGGGAATCAGCACCCCGCCAAAGCCCAGGCGATCCGCCGCTTGCGCGACTTGTTGCAGGTAACCGTGGTCGACGGCGCGAGCGCCTTCGGCGGTACCCAGGTAATGGCCGTCGCCGTGGGTAGGCAGGAACCAGAAGATATTGAGGCTCATGGAGTGGTCTCCTTAGGAAGTCGAATTACTGTGCGTTGGCAACGGCCGCCGGTGGCGTCCAGATCACGTCTTTGATGCTCAATGGCTTCGGAATCAGCTTGAGCTGGTAGAAGGTGTCGGCAATTTTCTGTTGGGCGGCGACCACATCAGGCGTGAGGAACAACGCACCGTAGCCCTGGCGTTTCATCGAGGTCAGGGTGATGTCCGCTGGCAGGCCAATCAGTGGCGAAACCTGTTGGGTTACGTCTTCCGGGTTGGCTTTGGACCACTCACCGACCGCTCGAACTTCTTCCACCAGGGCCTTGATCACCTCAGGATTTTTTTGCGCGTAAGGCTTGGTCGCCAGGTAGAACTGATGGTTGTCGACGATGCCTTGGCCATCACGCAAGGTGCGTGCTTGCAGCTGCTGTTCGGCGGCAGCCTGGTAGGGGTCCCAGATCACCCAGGCATCGACACTGCCACGCTCGAACGCGGCGCGGGCATCGGCGGGCGGCAGGAATACGGTCTGGATATCGGTGTATTTGAGGCCGGCATCTTCCAGGGCGCGGACCAGCAGGTAGTGAACGTTGGAGCCTTTGTTCAGGACGACTTTCTTGCCCTTGAGGTCCTGCACCGATTTGATCGCCGAGTCCTTCGGCACCAGGATCGCTTCACTGTGGGGTGCTGGCGGTTCGTAGGCGACGTAGAGCAAATCAGCGCCCGCCGCCTGGGCGAAGACTGGAGGCGTTTCGCCGGTGACGCCGAAGTCGATGGAACCGACGTTCAGGCCTTCGAGCAACTGCGGGCCACCGGGAAACTCAGTCCATTGCACATCCACGCCTTGGGCGGCGAGGCGTTTTTCCAGCGTGCCCTTGGCTTTGAGCAGCACCAGCGTGCCGTACTTTTGATAACCGATTCGTAACGTCTCGGCCTGAGCTTGAGCAATAACGCCGAAGGACACAGCCGCAACAAACAGAGCGACCAGACCACGACGCAAAATGACAGTGCGCATAGCGCTCTCCTTTTTGCAGTAGGGTTTTGGCTGCACCTGCTTGGCCGTTAGCGGCTGAGTAAGGTGAGTACTTCAAATTCAGATGTGGCTTAAGTGCTGGCTTAAATGCTCCAGCGAGCACTCAACAAACGTTCATTCAACAGGTTCGGATCGAGCGGCTTGGGCCGTCGGGCCATGGCGCTGAAAAACAGCTCAAGCGATTCATTCAGTCGTTGTTCCAGCTCCGGTGCCAATTGCGCCTGGGCGCTGCCTTCGCCGTAAGCGATCTGGCTGTCTACCGCGAAAATCCCGTGGAGCATTTCCTGGGCTTTCAGCGCCGACAACACCGGTTTGAGCGCGTAGTCCACCGCCAGCATGTGGGCGATGCTGCCACCGGTTGCCATGGGCAATACCACTTTGTGGGCCAGCGCCCGTTCGGGCAGCAAGTCCAACACGGTTTTCAGTGCACCGGAGAACGATGCCTTGTAGACCGGTGTAGCGATCAGCAGCCCATCGGCGTTTTCAATCTGTTGCAGCAAGTCGATCACCTTCGGGCTGTCGAAGCGTGCATGCAGTAAGTCTTCGGCCGGGAAGTCCCGCACCTGGTAACTCACCACTTCCACACCTTGCTCTTGTAACCAGCGTTGGGAGCGTTGCAGCAAGACTCCGGAACGGGAGCGCGGGCTGGGACTGCCACCGAGTGAGACGACCAGCATTCAGACGATTCCTTGAACGGTGTGGGCGATTCGCGGTTTGCGATCTCGCTTCGATGGAGTGACCTTAACAGGTGATTTATATATCTATAAATCATATTTATTCATTTGGTTATTCGTTAAGGATCTATATGAGACACCTTTCTTCAGGTAAAAAAACAGGCCGTAGAAACGGCCTGAAATCCCCCTGCTTTGTGGATTCGTATCAATCTGAATGCAGCGGTGCCTGATAGGTCCTCTTCGCGAGCAGGCTCACTCCCACATGGATGGCGTGCTCTTGTGGGAGCGAGCCTGCTCGCGAAGGCGGCTTAAGCCGCAACGCAGAAATTGAAGGTTTACCTGTTGGGCTGCGGCGTCAGGCGCAGGTACGGTTTTATCGCGCGATACCCCTTGGGGAAGCGTGTGTTGATTTCGTCTTCGTCCTTGAGCGACGGCACGATCACCACTTCATCACCGTCCTGCCAATTGGCCGGGGTGGCTACTTTGTAGTGATCGGTGAGTTGCAGCGAGTCGATCACTCGCAAAATCTCGTTGAAGTTGCGACCGGTGCTGGCCGGGTAAGTGATGGTCAGCCGAACCTTTTTGTTCGGATCGATCACAAACAGAGAGCGCACCGTCAGGGTGTCGTTGGCGTTCGGGTGGATCAGGTCGTAGAGGTCCGACACCTTGCGGTCGGCATCGGCCAGGATCGGGAAGTTAACGAGGGTGTTCTGGGTTTCGTTGATGTCCTCGATCCATTTGTGGTGCGAATCCACCGGGTCTACGGACAGGGCGACGGCCTTGACGCCACGCTTGGCAAATTCATCCTTGAGCTTGGCGGTGAAGCCGAGTTCGGTGGTGCACACCGGGGTGAAGTCCGCTGGGTGAGAGAACAGCACGCCCCAGCTATCGCCCAGCCATTCGTGGAAACGAAGGGTGCCGACGCTGGAGTCCTGTTCGAAATCGGGGGCGATATCGCCCAGTCTGAGGCTCATGGTGCTGCTCCTGATGAGTGCGGGTCGAGCTTAACTGTGCCTGTGTTGCGTATGAATTAAAAAGAATAAATATCGATTTATTTAGACCTAAAAAGAATATTAAAGATCTGTTCACTGGACCTTCACCCGCCTCGAGACGAACATCTCCCGCAAGGTTCGAGAAGGCCTGAGTTGCTGCAAAAGAGGGAGTTTCGAGGAGGGTTTACGGGGGTGAGCCTGACTTGAGACGAAAAAGCCCCGCCCGGCGTGATGCCGGGCGGGGCTTTTTTATGTCAGTGATGCGAGCGCTGTTACAACAGCGGGATCGAGTAGCTGACGATCACGCGGTTTTCGTCCTGGTCGCGAGTGTTCGGCAGGTCGGTCCGCCAGGTAGCGTTTTTCCACATCAGGCCGAGGTTTTTCAACGCGCCGGACTGAACAACGTAACCCACGGTCAAGTCGCGCTCCCACTCGGAAGCGCCGTTAGCCGCCTCGGCACCGCGAGCGTTAACGGTGTCGATATTGTCGCCATGCAGGTAAACCATACCCGCCGTCAGGCCAGGAACGCCGACCGTGGCGAAGTCATACGAATAGCGTGCTTGCCAAGTGCGCTCGCCGGCACGACTAAACTTCTGGATCTGCATGTCGGTGATGGTGTAGTTCGACGAACCGTCGCCCTGGTTCAGCCACGGGAAATCGCTGCTGCCGTTGCTGACCTGGTAACCGCCACCGAAGGTGTGACCGGCAACGGAGTACAGGAACAGACCGCTGTACAGGTTGTTGTCGACCGGGCCTTTTCCGTTAGCCGCGCCACTGTAGTCGCCGGTGCTGTAGTAAAGCGGATTGTGACCGTTAGCTCCGTCGTCAGAGCTGTTGAAGTAGCGCAAGTCCGACTTCAACACACCCGGGCCGATTGCCCAGTTGTGAACCAGCCCCAGGAAGTGTTGCTTGTAGAATTCTTCCAGGTTGCCGTAGTAGTACTGGACAGTCAGGTCTTTGGTGATTTTGTAGTCACCGCCGGCATAGTTGAACTTGTTGCTGTCGCGAGCCGTTGCGCTTCGGCCATTGGCGCCCGAAATCGACAGCGATTGGTTGTTGCTTGAGTTACGACCCTTGGCTTGCTCAATCTGACCACCGATCAGGGTCAGATCCTTGATGTCGTTCGAGCTGATCTGGCCGCCCTGCCAGGTTTGCGGCAGCAGACGACCGTCGTTGGTCACGATTACCGGCAGTTTTGGCTGCAGCGTGCCCAATTTCAGTTCGGTCTGAGAGACCTTGGCTTTGGCCGTCAGGCCCAGGCTGGAGAAGTCATCAACCGCTTCGCCGTTGGAGTTGCTTGGGAAAACAGTGCCGCCGTAGGAAGTCGCAGTGGCGCCGTTGGTGCCGCCACCCGAATCCAGCTTAACGCCCAGCAAGCCGATCGCATCAACACCAAAGCCAACGGTGCCTTGGGTGTAACCGGAGATGAAACGCAGATCGAAGCCTTGGCCCCATTCTTCGTTTTTGTTCGGACCGGTACCGTCACGGTAATCGGTGTTGATGTAGAAGTTACGCAGCCCCAATGTTGCCTTGCTGTCTTCGATGAAACCTGCGGCGCTTGCCTGCTGCGCCAAAACCCCAACGGCCACAGCCATGGCCAAGGTGGATTTGTTCATTTGTTTCGCTCCTAATATTTCTAATTCTGTGTGTCTGGTCCTGGATCGATCGCCCGGGATCCTCAACGCGTAATTCGCGGCAGACCGTCTAGCCCGGTCGTTTGGCCGCGGCAGGATACAGCTTCATAATCCCAAAAAGAATCGTTAACATATTTTTAATATCATTATGGAATATGACGACGCCTGACAGATCGGAGGTCTCGGGGCGAAAGGCCCAACCTGAACTGATTGATTGTCGAGGGACGAAATTGCCAAAGTCCGAGACTAATGGTGAGTATCGGACGGGCTCACTTTAGGGGCTTGGTGAAAAAACCAAAAAGAATAAAAAAGAAATAGAACCTTTGATTATGGAATATAAAACTCGACACGAAAAAAAACCCCGCCAGCGGGCGGGGCTTTTTCTTGCGGCTATTACATGAAGCTGTAGGTGTAGTTCAAGATCACACGGGTCTGGTCTTGATCAAGGGTGCTGGTGTCGCCACGATAGGTACCGTGACGCAGAGTCGTACCAAACCCTTTCAGTGGGCCCGTTTGAATCACGTAGTCCACGCGCACGTCGGTCTCGTGCTCGCTCAGGTCTTGACCAACACCGCTGGTAGCCTTGATGTCTTGGCCATTCAAGTAAGCAATCGAAGCTTTCAAGCCTGGCACGCCCAGGGAGGCGAAGTCATAGGAGTACTGACCGAACGTGGTGTTTTCACCGGCACGGATAAAGCTGCCAACCGTGGCGTCGGTAAACGAGTAGAAGTTGGCGCCGCCAGCACCTTCAGGATTACCGTTGTCATTGACAAGGTTGCCTTGGTTCAGGAAAACGAAGCCGCCGTTATCGCTGACACGCTGATGCCCGAGCAAGAACGCACTGCCACCCAGGGTATAGGTGAACATGCCGCTCCAGGTCGTGTTATCGACCACGCCCTTTTCCTTGGCGAAGCCATTGTTGTTGTTGAACTGATAGCCGGCATCGCCGTTCTTGCCGTCGGAGCTGCTGTTGAAATAACGAAAATCAGACTTGAAGGATTGGTTCGGAGCAATCTGGAAAACATGCACCAGGCCGAGGAAGTTCTGCTTGTAGTAGTCTTGCAGGTTCGCATAGTAGTACTGCAGCTGGAGGTCTTTGGTGACCTTCCAGTCAGCACCGCCGAAACGGAACTGGTTGCTGTCCTGAGTACCGCCAGCCACCGCCATACCGGTGGAGTTGGAAGAGGCGCGACCCGACGCTTGCTCCAGTTGACCCAAGTTGAAGGTCACGTTGTCGATTTCCTTCGAGGTGATGGTGCCACCTTCAAAGGTCTGCGGCAGCAGACGGGTGTCGCTCGAGACCAGGATCGGCAGGTTAGGTGCCAGAGCGCCACCCAGGTGGGCCTCGGTCTTCGAGAAGCGCGCCTTGACGTTGCCATCCAAACGGCTCCACTCGTCGGCCGCCCCATTGCCATCGCTAGGGAAGAACGAGTTGCTGTTACCGGTCGGGTGATGCCCCGGGCCGCCATCCAGGTGGATACCGACCAGTGCCTGGGCGTCGATACCGAAACCAACGGTACCCTGGGTGAAACCGGAGAGGTAATCGAACTTGATACCCTCAGCGGTTTCTCGCTGTCTGTTAGCCGGAATGCTCGCACCTTCACGCATATCCGCGTCGTAATACATCGTGCGAGAGCTGATGGAAGCCTTGCTGTCTTCCAGGAAACCGGCGGCGCCTGCCTGCTGCGCCAAAACCCCTACCGCCACGGCCAGGGCCAAGGTGGACTTGTTCATTGTTTTGCTCCTATCGTTTCTAATTCTTTTGTTCCTGGTTCGGGGTCAAATGCCTCGAATCCTAAGATGCGCGATTAGCGCCAGACCGTGACTCACAAGTCAATCGTAACTATGTGTGTCTACGACCATAGTCTAATCCCCGGTTATTTGGTCCTTGCGGGGTCATGAATTTGTCATAAACCCTAAGAGGAACTATTTTCATACCCTTTAGGAATAACTCTCATTCCCATCGTAGGCCCTAAATAGAGCGGCCTACTCATAAGCTAATTCCTAAATTGTATTTATTGTCTGTTTTTTAGATCGTTTAGCTTTGACGCAATTCGGAAACATTCCCCTACCGAGAAGCGCCGCCATGACGACTAAACGCGCACTATCCAGTCCAATTGTTACAGTTTGTGTATCGCTTTTAATCTCGCTCTCCGCTCACGCGGCGAACCTCACCGTTGGCTATCAAACCGGCATTGATCCGAGCAAAGTCCCCCAAGCCGACGGCGTTTACGAGAAAACCATCGGCCAGAAAATCGATTGGCGCCGATTCGACAGTGGTCCGCAAGTGGTCACCGCCATTGCCTCTGGCGATGTGCAGATCGGCAATCTTGGCTCCAGCCCGCTGGCAGCAGCCGCCTCACGCAATCTGCCGATTGTCGCGTTCATCGTTTCCGCCCAGATCAATGCCGCCGAAGCCCTGGTGGTACGTAATGGCAGCGGCATCAACAAACCGGAAGATCTGATCGGCAAAACCATCGCAACACCGTTCGTTTCGACCTCTCACTACAGCCTGCTCGGCGCGTTGAAGCATTGGGGCCTGGACCCCTCGAAAGTCAAAGTGGTGAACCTGCAACCGGCGGAAATCGCTGCCGCGTGGAAGCGCGGCGACATTGATGGTGCCTTTGTCTGGTCGCCAGCCTTGGGGGAAATCCGCAAGACCGGCAAGACCTTGACTGATGCCGCTCAAGTCGGCCAATGGGGTGCACCGACCTTTGAGGTCTGGGTCGCGCGCAAGGATTACGCCGAGAAACACCCGGAGGTCGTCGCCAAATTCGCCAAGGTCACCCTGGATTCGTTCGCCGACTATGCCGCGCATAAAGACAGCTGGACCGCCGACTCGATACCGGTGCAGAAAATCGCCAAACTGACCGGTGCCAACGCCGCCGATGTGCCGGAATTGTTGGCAGGTTCCGCCTTCCCGGATGCCAAGGCACAACAAACCACCGCGCTGCTGGAGGGCGGCACGGCCAAGGCGATTGGCGAAACAGCCAAATTCTTGAAGGAACAAGGGAAGGTTGAAACGGTGCTGCCGGATTACTCGCCGTATGTCAGCGCGAAGTTCGTAACCGAGTGAAACACCGACCTGTAGGAGCGTCGACCGGCTGCTCCTACAGGGGTCGGCGCGTGATCAGAGGGTTTTTTCGAAGATCTTCGAATTGCGCTGATAGTTGTACAGCGACGCCCGCGCCGACGGCAGCCGGTCCACGCTGCTCGGCTCAAACCCGCGCTCACGGAACCAATGGGCAGTCCGGGTGGTGAGTACGAACAAGGTTTTCAACCCTTGAGCCCGTGCCCGGGTTTCGATCCGTTCCAGCAATTCATCCCCGCGACCGCCATGGCGGTATTCAGGGTTCACGGCCAGACACGCCAACTCGCCGGCATCCGAATCGGCGATCTGATACAGCGCCGCGCAAGCGATGATCATGCCTTCGCGTTCGACCACGCTGAATTGTTCGATCTCCCGCTCCAGCACCTCTCGGGAGCGACGTACCAGAATCCCCTGCTCTTCCAGCGGGCTGATCAGGTCCAGCAAACCGCCGACGTCTTCGATCGCTGCTTCGCGCACGACCTCGAATTGCTCCTGCGCCACCAGCGTACCGCCGCCGTCTCGGGTGAACAGCTCGGTCAGCAGCGCGCCGTCTTCGACATAGCTGACGATATGGCTGCGAGCCACGCCGCCACGACAGGCTTGCGCGGCGGCATCCAGCAGTTCAGCCTGATAGTTGCTGCCCAGGCGCAGCAGATGCGCAGGCACTTGCTGCGGGCGCAGCTCGCGAACCAGACGACCGTTTTCGTCGATCAAGCCCAAGTCGGCACCGAACAGCAGGAGTTTGTCCGCGCCCAGATCAATGGCGGCGCGCGTGGCAACGTCTTCGCAAGCAAGATTGAAAATCTCACCGGTCGGCGAGTAACCCAGCGGCGACAGCAGCACGATGGAGCGCTCGTCCAGCAGGCGATTGATGCCCTTGCGGTCGACCCGGCGTACTTCGCCAGTGTGGTGGTAGTCGACACCTTCGAGCACGCCGATTGGCCGTGCGGTCACCAGGTTGCCGCTGGCCACCCGCAGACGCGAGCCCTGCATCGGCGACGAGGCCATGTCCATCGACAGCCGCGCTTCGATGGCGATGCGCAATTGGCCAACCGCATCGATCACACACTCCAGCGTCGCCGCATCGGTGATGCGCATGCCGTGATGGTAATGCGGGGTCAAGCCGCGCGCGGCCAGGCGGGTTTCAATTTGCGGACGGGAACCGTGAACCAGCACCAGACGCACGCCAAGGCTGTGCAACAGCACCAGGTCATGGACGATATTACCGAAGTTGGGGTGCTCCACGCCGTCGCCGGGCAGCATGACGACAAAGGTGCAATCGCGGTGGGCGTTGATGTAAGGCGAAGCGTGACGAAGCCAATTAACGTATTCGGGCATGAACCTGGGCCTGTAATAAATAGCAGCCGAAAAAAGGGCGAAACTGAAAACGCACAGCGGGCTGATGGTTATCGTCGGAACAGGCTTGGCGACACGCGCGCTCTCCTCATGAATTAGGGTTTAAACACTGGCGCCCTTGTAGGAGCGAGCTTGCTCGCGAAGAACGCGAGGGCACCGCGTATATCCAGGCAGCCCCCATCATCGTTAACGTCCATCGTCGGAACGCCGCCCGGAGCAAGCTCGCTCCTACAGTGGGGTGTTGGCCGGTGTCAGGCAGTAATGTTCAATCAACTGACGTAATAGATGCACCGTAGGCTGCAAACGTGACATTTCGAGGAATTCTCCCGGTTGATGGGCGCAGGCGATGTCGCCAGGGCCAAGCACCAGTGTTTCGCAGCCAAGGCGCTGAAGATAAGGCGCTTCCGTGCCGAACGCCACTGCTTCGGCGCGATGACCGGTGAGCTTTTCCGCGAGCCGCACCAATTCTGCGTCCTCTGCCTGCTCGAAGGGCGGCACTTCGGGGAACAGCGGCGCGTAATCGATTTTCACTTGATGCCGTTCGGCAATCGGATTGAGCTTTTGCAAAATCGCTGCGCGCAGGGCTTTTGGGTCCATGCCAGGCAACGGCCGCAAATCGAATTCCAGCGAACACTGGCCGCAAATGCGGTTGGGGTTGTCGCCGCCATGAATGCAGCCAAAGTTCAGGGTCGGATGGGGCACGCTGAACTGCGGGTTGCGGAATTCGCGCTGCCAATGCAGGCGCAAACCGCGCAATTCGCCGATGGCATCGTGCATGGCTTCAAGGGCGCTATGGCCCAGGCGCGGATCCGAGGAGTGACCGCTTTGGCCGAGGATGTCGATGCGCTCCATCATGATGCCTTTATGCATGCGGATCGGCTTGAGCCCGGTCGGCTCGCCAATCACCGCCGCACGGCCCAACGGCCGCCCCGCTTGCGCCAATGCACGGGCACCGGACATCGAGCTTTCTTCATCGCAGGTGGCAAGAATCAGCAACGGCTGCTTGAACGGTTGATCGAGCAACGGTTTGACGGCATCAATGGCCAGGGCGAAAAAGCCCTTCATGTCACAACTGCCCAAACCGACCCAGCGGCCATCGACTTCGGTGAGTTTCAGCGGGTCGGTCTGCCACAGCGCGCCATCGAACGGCACGGTGTCACTGTGACCCGCCAGCACCAGGCCTCCGGGGCCGGAACCGAAACTGGCCAGCAGGTTGAACTTGCCGGGCATGACCTGCTGAATGTCGCAGGCAAAGCCCAGGTCACCAAGCCAGGTCGCGAGCAAATCAATCACCGGACGATTGGTTTGATCGAGGCTTGGCTGGGTACAACTGACGGACGGCGCAGCGATCAGCGCAGCAAACTGATCTTTCATGGACGGCAAAGGCATCGCTGACTCCCAACTCCCGAGTTGAACTCCATCATAGAACCATCCAGTGACAGGAATAAACCGTCGCGGCCGTCACCAAGCGTCAACAGACCCTATCTCGAATGAGTCCTGTACACTGCACGACCTTGGCAGCCACACATTCCCCCGGCTGCGCTCCCGATCCTGGATTTTCCGGCCATGCAGAAAGAAACCGAAATCAAACTCCGCGTCAGCCGCGAAACCCTCGCCGCTCTGCGCGAGCACCCGCTACTGAAAAAACGCAACAAAAGTGGCTGGGAACGCCGTGAGTTGATGAATCAATACTTCGACACGCCTGAGCGTGACCTGGCCCGTGCCAAGGTTGCCCTGCGCCTGCGCCGCGATGGCGAAGAAGTGATTCAGACCCTCAAGACGCGTGGCCAGAGCGTCGCCGGTCTGTCCGAACGCAACGAATACGACTGGAACCTGCCCAAAGCCAAGCTCGACGTGAAGAAACTCGACGGCGAATGCTGGCCTGAAGAACTGGCCGAACTGGACAAGAAAACCCTGAAGCCGATCTTCACCACCGATTTCGTCCGCGAGCGCGCCGAACTCGCCTGGGGCCGTGGCAAGACCAAAGTGGTCATCGAAGCCGCTCTGGACCTGGGCCACGTGGTAGTCGGCAAACAGAAGGAAGAAATCTGCGAGCTGGAACTGGAACTGCGTGAAGGCGATCCGGCCGCGCTTTTGGAACTGGCCGCCGAACTGGCCGCGACCCTGCCCCTGATGCCGTGTGACATCAGCAAGGCCGAGCGCGGTTATCGCCTGTACGACGCCAACAGCTATTCATTGAGTTTGCCAGCGCCGCAGATCACCGCCGAAATCCCGCTGGACGACGCCTTTGCCGCCCTGAGCTGGCACTTGCTGGGCAGCAGCCAGCGT
This sequence comes from Pseudomonas sp. ASL7, assembly GCF_056680375.1. NCBI lineage: Bacteria > Pseudomonadati > Pseudomonadota > Gammaproteobacteria > Pseudomonadales > Pseudomonadaceae > Pseudomonas > Pseudomonas sp. ASL7. The sequence goes on from NZ_CM155279.1 coordinate 4,500,234, forward strand.
CTGGCCGAGCAGTATCGCTTCAACGGCCACTGGCGCCTGTTGCAGGACTGGGTCGAAAACCTGGCTGAATTGCGCGCACTGCTGAGCAGCCTCGGCCAAGCGGCACCGCGCCAGTCGACTCACGACCTGCGCGTCGCGCTGGATGCGTTGCTGGAAGACTGGCGCCCGCTGGTTCTGGCCGGTCTGGACGATGAAGACGTGCGCAAAGCCGCGCCTGAGCAGTTCCTTGAAGAGCTCGAAGACCCGCGCTGGGGCCTGTTCTCCCTGACCACTTCGCGCTGGTTACTGGCCCGCACCTGGGCCGCCGATCGTAACGTGCGCGGCAATCGCCAGGGCGCGGCGCAACTGGGCAGCTGGTTGCCACGCCTGCTGGGCGAGGAAGCCACCTCACTGCAATTGCAGCGTTACCAGCAACAACCAGAAGACCTGGCCGAGCAACTGCCGCGTATCGAACGCATCCAGGCCTGGCTGCACCACGCCCGCAACGTGCTGGACATCCCGGAAATGGATCGCCTGTACGGCGAGCTGAAACAGCTTGCTCTGCTTGCTAACGAGCCGATTACCGATGAATCCCTGGATGCGCGTAAGCAGCAGGCGATTGCTGTTTATCAGAATCGTGCCTGGAAGATGCTGCTGCGCATGTAAGACCGCCTTCGCGAGCAGGCTCGCTCCCACACTGGATTTGTGCCAGACACACATCCCCTGTGGGAGCGAGCCTGCTCGCGAAGAGGCCAGCCCGGTCACCGCAAAATTTCAGACCGGCAAACTCGTCGTGGATTTGATTTCCGACAACGCCACAATCGAGTTCACCTCCTGTATCCCCGGCACCATCGACAGCTTTTCGAAGAAAAACCGCTCATACGCCTCAATATCCGCCGTCACAATCCGCAGCAAGAAATCCACCGATCCCATCAACACATAACACTCCAGCACTTCGGGAAAGCCGCGAATCGCCTCGGTAAACTCAGTGAAGTTCGAACGCCCGTGCGCGTTGAGTTTGATCTCCGCAAAGATCTGCGTGTTAAGCCCGATTTTCTTTCGGTCAAGCAGCGTCACCTGACCGCGAATGATTCCCTCCTCCTTCATTCGCTGAATCCGCCGCCAACAGGGTGACTGCGAAAGCCCTACCTGTTCGGCGATCTGCGCGCTGGAGAGAGAGGCGTCCTCTTGCAGCAACGCGAGAATCTTTCGATCGTAGCTATCCAGCTCGCTGTGCATAAAAAAACCTTCAAACAATAACTTATTGAATAATGCGATTCGATAAACCGCCAATAGAGCCCATCATAGATAAGAAATACCCCCTCCCGAATGTAAAAATTCCTCCAATGATTTTGGAGACCAACCATGCCGCATCTAGAAGCCGTCAACACCCCGCCCACCCGCGCCGATGTCTGGAACGTCAGCAACGCTCACTGCCGCGCTCACTACCAAGTGCTCGCCGAGGCTGAACCCGATTTGTTGTGCCGAGCGCTCAACTTGTTTGCCTTGCAATGCCTGACGCCGCAGCAAGTCAATGTGCAGCGGATGGACGACCTGATGTCGATCGACATCATCATGGACGGCCTGAGCTGGCACCGTGCCCAGCTCATCGCGGACAAATTACGTAACCTGATCAGCGTCTGTTCGGTGTCGGTGCAACCCGCCGACGCGGCGTGGGATGAGCGGGCTCAGGCGGCAGGCTGAAAAAGCCCGACACGGCTTTGTCAGGTAGTGGCCCAGCGGTCTGCGGGTCCGCGGCTATCCTTTGCGAACTGTTGTTCATGAGGAGCCCGCATGTCCGTTCAACTTGCCATTCAGGACCGCTGGCTGGATCTCAATGATTTGCTGCGTGAGCTGGTCGCCCAGGGTTTTATCACCCAGGATTCGGCCGAACACGCGCTCAATGCCCGACGCCGTCACGCCGCCAATGGCCAGATGCACCCGCTGGAATTTATCGCCAGCCAGCACCTGGACGACCTCAGCCGTCCCGGCAAACACCTCGATCTGGAAAGCCTGACGCTGTGGCTGTCGCAGCAAGCCGGCCAGCCTTACTTGCGCATCGACCCGCTGAAAATCAACGTCGCGGCCATCACCCCGCTGATGTCCTACGCCTTCGCCCAACGCCACAAGATTCTCGCGGTCTCCATCGACCGCGAGGCGGTCACCGTGGCCAGCGCCCAGCCTTACGTCAACGGTTGGGAAGCCGACTTGACCCACGTGCTGAAGCTGCCGATCAAGCGTGTGGTGGCCAACCCCGTGGACATCCAGCGCTTCAGCGTGGAGTTCTTCCGCCTGGCCAAATCGGTCACCGGCGCGAACAACAACGATCAACAGATGAATACGCTGGGCAACTTTGAACAGTTGCTCAACCTCGGTGCCAGCGATCAGGAACCGGATGCCAATGACGCGCACATCGTCAACATTGTCGACTGGCTGTTCCAGTACGCGTTCCAGCAGCGCGCCAGCGATATCCACATCGAACCCCGGCGCGAGCAAGGCACGGTGCGCTTTCGCATCGATGGCGTGCTGCACAACGTTTATCAATTCCCGCCGCAGGTCACCATGGCGATTGTCAGTCGCCTGAAAAGCCTGGGACGGATGAATGTCGCGGAAAAACGCAAACCCCAGGACGGCCGGGTGAAGACCAAAACCCCGGACGGCGGCGAAGTCGAACTGCGCCTGTCGACATTGCCCACTGCATTTGGCGAAAAAATGGTCATGCGGATCTTCGACCCGGAGGTACTGCTCAAGGATTTCGATCAGCTTGGGTTTTCGGTCGAGGACCTGCGTCGCTGGCAGGACATGACGAGCCAACCCAACGGCATCATCCTCGTGACCGGCCCTACGGGTTCCGGCAAAACCACCACGCTCTACACCACGCTGAAAAAACTGGCGACACCTGAGGTCAACCTCTGCACCATCGAAGACCCGATCGAAATGGTCGAGCCGGCGTTCAACCAGATGCAGGTCCAGCACAACATCGACCTGACGTTCGCCGCCGGTGTGCGGGCGCTGATGCGGCAGGATCCGGACATCATCATGATCGGTGAGATCCGCGACCTCGAAACCGCAGAAATGGCCATCCAGGCCGCGCTCACCGGCCACCTGGTGCTGTCGACGCTGCACACCAACGATGCGCCCAGCGCAATCAGCCGCCTGCAGGAACTTGGCGTCGCGCATTACCTGATCAAAGCCACGGTGCTCGGGGTAATGGCCCAACGCCTGGTCCGCACCTTGTGCCCCCACTGCAAGGCGCCGCTGACGCTGGGCGAAGAGGACTGGCAAACCCTGACCAAACCCTGGCAAGCACCGCTACCGACCCAGGCCCAGCGCGCCATCGGCTGCCTGGAATGCCGCGACACCGGCTACCGAGGCCGCGCCGGGGTTTACGAAATCATGCAACTGACCGATGGCATCAAGGCGCTGATCAACCCGGATACCGATTTGCTGGCGATCCGGCGCCAGGCCTTCAAGGAAGGTATGCGCAGTTTGCGGTTATCCGGCGCGCAGAAAGTGGCGGCCGGACTGACCACCCTCGAGGAAGTGTTGCGGGTGACGCCGCAGAGCGAGCAGAGGTGAGTAATGCCAGTCCGTTGATGGTGTGAACAACGCAATTTCTGTGGGAGCGAGCTTGCTCGCGATGAGGCCATCACATTCAACATTAATGTCGACTGACAGATCGCTATCGTCGGAACGCCGCCCGGAGCAAGCTCGCTCCCACAGGTTTTAAGCAGAAATGAATCCTATTGTGTCTCTTGATGATGCAAGGGCTGACTAACAGTTCTTATCCCCGACCCGCGCCGCTACACTCCTGCGATCGCAACTTCATTGATCAACAGGGAATCGTTATGCAGATCGGTAGCGTACTTTTACTGTTTGTCGGCCTCGTGGTCGCCATTCTGTTCATGGGCTTCAAGGTGGTGCCTCAGGGTTACCAGTGGACGGTCGAGCGTTTTGGCCGTTACACCAACACCCTGAAGCCAGGCCTGAACATCATCATTCCGGTCATGGACCGCATCGGTCGCAAGATCAACGTGATGGAAAGCGTGCTGGACATTCCGCCCCAGGAAGTCATCACCGCCGATAACGCCACCGTGCAGATCGACGCCGTGTGCTTCTTCCAGGTGGTCAACACCGCACAGGCCGCCTACGAGGTGAACAACCTCGAACATGCCATCCGCAACCTGCTGCAAACCAACATCCGTACCGTGCTCGGCTCCATGGAACTGGACGCGATGCTCAGCCAGCGTGACGGCATCAACGAGAAACTGCTGCGCACCGTCGACGAAGCCACGGCCCCGTGGGGCATCAAGATCACCCGGATCGAGATCAAGGACATCAGCCCTCCGGCCGACTTGATGGCCGCGATGTCGGGGCAAATGAAAGCAGAGCGGATCAAGCGCGCGCAAATCCTTGAAGCCGAGGGCCTGCGAGCCGCTGCGATCCTGACCGCCGAAGGCAAGAAGCAGGCACAGATTCTGGAGGCCGAAGGGGGTCGCCAGGCGGCGTTCCTCGAAGCGGAAGCCCGTGAACGGCAAGCCGAAGCCGAAGCCCAGGCGACCAAGGTGGTGTCCGAAGCCATCGCTGGCGGTAATGTGCAAGCGGTCAACTATTTCGTCGCGCAGAAGTACATCGATGCGCTGGGCAAACTGGCCTCGGCCAACAACAGTAAAGTGATTCTGATGCCGCTCGAGGCCAGCTCGATGATCGGCGCGGTCGGCGGCATCGGCGAAATCGTCAAGGCCACCTTCGATAACAAGAAAGCCTGAGGCACGTTATGTGGTCATTCCTGCAGCATTTATCGTTCTGGGACTGGCTGGCGCTGGGCACCGTGCTGCTGATTCTCGAAGTGTTCGGCGCCGGTGGCTATCTGTTGTGGATCGGCATGGCCGCCGCCGCCGTTGGCGTCCTGACCTATGTCGTGCCGGCCATGTCCTGGGAATTTCAGATTCTGTTGTTCGGCCTGCTCTCGATCGCTACGGCCCTGTATTGGTGGAGACGCCAGCGCAGCGCGGTGCGCCAGAGTGACGAGCCCAATCTCAATTTGCGCGGTCAGGAATTGATCGGCAAAACCTTCGTGGTGCATGAAGCGATTGTCGACGGTCGCGGCAAGATCAAGGTCGCCGACGGGGTGTGGATGGCCCGAGGGCCAGACGCAGCACTCGGTAGCCGCGTCCGGGTGATCGGGCAGCAAGGAGCCGTTTTGCTGGTTGAACCGGTGCAATGAGCGGTGATGGAACTCGGCTGGGGGATTGGCAATCAAACGCCGCAGTTAACCCTGTGGAGTCACCCATCATGCGTTTCAAACTTGCTATCGCTACCGTCGCCCTGTTGTCCCTTCCAGTCGGCTCGGCGATGGCCGATACCTTTTGGCGTAACGTCTTATCCTCCGGTGCCACCACCGGCTCGACCTACCTGACCTCCAGGAATCATAAGCTGATGGTCGCTGCCCAGGACGATGCCAGTAGCTTTGTCGCCACCGATGGCGGCATCCGCGGTCCTTACCTGGAAGCCGCGATGCAGAAAGTCCGCGCCGACAACCCGGGCCTGCAGGCCACGGACATGGAACTGGCGAACGCAATCCTGGCGAAGAATGCTGCCCTGTAGGAGCGAGCTTGCTCCGGGCGGCGTTCCGACGATGGTGTGTCAGTCGACATCAATGTTGCTGATACACCATCGTCGGAACGCCGCCCGGAGCAAGCTCGCTCCTACATTAGGGGGACGTGTGTTTCAGCGGTAATCATCCACCGGAACACACGCACAAAACAGATTCCGGTCACCGTAAACATTGTCCACCCGATTCACCACCGGCCAGTATTTGTGAGCCTTGGTGTGTGCATCCGGCGTAACCGCCTGCTCGATGCTATAAGGCCGGTCCCATACGCCGGTGATGTCGGCAACGGTGTGCGGCGAACGCTTCAGCGGGTTGTCTTCGGCCGGCCAGTTGCCGTTTTGCACCTCGGTGATTTCCGCGCGGATGCTCAGCATCGCCCCGATAAACCGGTCCAGTTCCGCCTTCGATTCACTCTCGGTCGGCTCGACCATCAAGGTGCCCGGCACCGGGAACGACATGGTCGGCGCATGGAAGCCGTAGTCCATCAACCGCTTGGCGACGTCTTCTTCGCTGATCCCGGTCAGTGCCTTCAGTGGCCGCAGATCGAGGATGCATTCATGGGCGACCCGTTCATTTCGCCCGGTGTATAGGACCGGGAACGCACCGGACAAATGCTGCGCCAGGTAATTTGCCGCGAGGATCGCCACCTCGCTGGCGTCGGCCAGTTGCGGCCCCATCATGGCGATGTACATCCAGCTGATCGGCAAAATACTCGCACTGCCCCACGGTGCCGCGCTGACGGCGCCGTTTTGCGCCAGTGGCCCGTCGATCGACACCACCGGGTGATTGGCCACGAAGGGGGCCAAATGTGCCCGCACGCCAATCGGCCCCATGCCCGGCCCGCCGCCACCATGGGGAATGCAGAAGGTCTTGTGCAAGTTCATATGGGACACGTCGGCCCCAATGTCTGCCGGCCGCGCCAACCCGACTTGAGCGTTAAGATTGGCGCCGTCCATGTAAACCTGGCCGCCATGGCTGTGGATAACTTCACAGATTTCGCTGATGCCTTCCTCATAGACGCCATGGGTCGAAGGATAAGTCGCCATCAGGCAGGCGAGTTTTTCCCCAGCCGCAGCGGCTTTTTCTTTGAGGTCATGCAGATCGACGTTGCCCGCCTCGTCGCACTCGACGATCACCACCCGCATCCCCGCCATTTGCGCCGAAGCCGGGTTGGTGCCGTGGGCCGAGGATGGAATCAGACAGACATCCCGAGCGCCCTGATGGCGGCTCTCATGATATTTGCGGATCGCCAGCAACCCGGCGTATTCACCCTGGGCACCGGAATTGGGTTGCATGCAGATCGCATCGAAACCGGTGATCGCGCAGAGCCAGCGCTCCAGCTCCTCGATCATCAGCGAATAACCGACCGCCTGCTCTTTCGGCACAAACGGGTGCAGATTGGCGAACTGCGGCCAGGTGATCGGGATCATCTCGCTGGTGGCGTTGAGTTTCATGGTGCAGGAGCCCAGTGGGATCATCGACTGGTTGAGCGCCAGATCCTTGTTCTCCAGTTGCTTGAGGTAGCGCAGCATCTCGGTTTCGCTGTGATGAGCGCTGAACACCGGATGACGCAAGTAAGGCGTGCTTCGAAGCAGTCCGTCGGGAATGCCGGAAGGTAAGGTTTCGGCGTCAAGTTCCTCGACATTGAGGCCATGATCGGCCCCCAGCAATACATCGAACAGCTTCGCCACGGTGGCTTCGTCGCAGGTTTCGTCCAGGCTCAGGGCCAGTTGCCCGCGCCCTAGAATGCGCAAGTTGATCTGCGCCCTCTGGGCGCTTTCGATGATCGCCGTCTGGGAGCCGCCAACCTCCAGCGTCAGCGTGTCGAAAAAGTGTTTATTGAGACGGGTGATGCCGTGGCGCGCAAGGCCCTCGGCGAGAATGCAGGTGAGCCGGTGCACGCGCTGGGCAATCCGTTTGAGCCCTTCGGGGCCGTGGTAGACCGCATAGAAACTGGCGATATTGGCCAGCAGCACTTGAGCGGTGCAGATGTTCGAGTTGGCCTTCTCCCGGCGGATATGTTGCTCGCGGGTTTGCAGGGCCATGCGCAACGCAGTGTTGCCGCGAGCGTCTTTCGAGACGCCGATGATCCGCCCGGGAATCGCTCGTTTGTACTCATCCCGACTGGCGAAAAACGCCGCGTGAGGCCCGCCGTACCCCATCGGCACGCCGAACCGCTGGGACGAGCCGAACACCACGTCCGCCCCCAGCTCCCCCGGCGGGGTCAGCAACAGCAGGCTGAGCAGGTCGGTCGCAACACAGGCCAGGGCTTGCTGGGCATGCAGGTGATCGATCATCGGGCGAAGGTTACGGATTTCACCGTGGGTATCGGGATATTGCAGCAGAGCGCCAAACACCTGGTGCTGTTTCAAGTTATCCACAGAGTCGACGATCAGCTCGAAACCGAATCCCTCGGCCCGGGTCTGCACCACGGATATCGTTTGGGGATGACAGTGTTCGTCGACGAAGAATAAATTGCTTTTGGACTTGGCGACTCGCTTGGCCAGGGCCATCGCTTCTGCGGCTGCAGTGGCTTCATCCAGCAGCGACGCGTTGGCCAGTTCCAGTCCTGTGAGGTCGATGGTCAACTGCTGGAAGTTCAGCAGGGCTTCGAGCCGACCTTGGGCGATTTCCGGTTGATATGGCGTGTAGGCGGTGTACCAACCCGGATTTTCCAGCACATTACGCACAATGACGGCCGGCGTCAGGGTGCCGTAGTAACCCATGCCGATCAGGCTGGTCCAGACCTGGTTTTGCTCGGCGTAACCCCGAAGTTTGGCCAGTGCGGCTTCCTCGTCGAGGGCGGGCGGCAGGTCGAGCGCCCGGTTCAGGCGGATTCCCGGCGGCACCGTCTGCTCGATCAGCTCTACCCTGCTGCCGAGGCCGAGGCTGTCGAGCATCGCTTGCTGCTCGGCGGCATCGGGGCCGAGGTGGCGGCGAAGAAAGGCATTGGGGTCGCGTAACTGGCTCAAAGACGGCAACTGGGACATGACGGGCTCTCTCTTGACTGGCGCTCAGCGTCGATGCAACTCGGTCAAAGCAGCATAGCAGTCGATACTCGAGCGGATGGCGTAGCGCCGAGGACCAATCCAGATCATCATGTTCGCCTCATGCCTAATATCCGCTGATCGGGGTTTCTGAATTCATGAATCAACTGCCTTTCCTGCCATTTTCCAAACCCACCATCGACGAAGCCACGATTGCCGCTGTGGGTGACGTATTGCGCTCGGGTTGGATAACCAGCGGCCCCAAGGTCCAGGCCTTTGAAGCGCAGCTCTCGGAGTATTTTGGCGGGCGCCCGGTGCGCACCTTCAACTCCGGCACCTGCACCATGGAAATCGCCTTGCGCATTGCCGGTATCGGGCCGGGCGATGAAGTGATCACCACACCGATTTCCTGGGTCGCCACCGCCAACGTCATTCTGGAAGTCGGTGCCACGCCAGTGTTTGCCGACATCGACCCGATTACCCGCAACATCGACCTGGATCAGCTGGAAGCAGCGATCACCCCACGCACCAAGGCAATCATTCCGGTGTACCTCGCCGGTTTGCCGGTGGACATGAGCCGGTTGTATGCGATCGCCAAAAAACACGGCCTGCGGATTGTCGAAGACGCCGCGCAAGCCTTGGGCTCGAGCTGGAACGGCCAACGTATCGGCGCGACCGGCGACTTCGTGTCGTTCAGTTTCCAGGCAAACAAGAACGTCACCTCGTCTGAGGGCGGTTGCCTGGTGCTGAACACGCCTGAAGAAGTGCGACTGGCGGAGAAGTACCGTTTGCAGGGCGTCACCCGCACGGGTTTCGATGGTCTGGACGTGGATGTGCTGGGCGGCAAGTTCAACATGACCGATGTGGCAGGCGCCATTGGTCTGGGGCAGTTTGCACACATCGAATCGATCACCGCTCATCGCCGTGAGCTGGCCAAGCATTACTTCGCCTGTTTCGGTGCGGATTTCGAAGAGCAATACGGTGCGCAGCTGCCACCGGCGGACTTCGAGAACAGCAACTGGCATTTGTTCCAGCTGGTACTGCCAGAGCGCAAGGATGGCCAACCGGCACGGGCCACATTCATGGAGCAGATGCAGGCATTGGGCGTCGGCATCGGCTATCACTACCCGCCGATTCACCTGCTGAGCCTTTATCGCGAACGCGGTTTCAAGGAAGGCATGTTCCCGGTGGCGGAACGGGTGGGTCGTTTGATTGTTTCATTGCCGATGTTTACGGCCATGACAAAAGCGGACGTCGAGCGTTCGGTGGCGGCGGTCAAAGCGGTTCTAAAGCCTTAAAACCTGTGGGAGCGAGCCTGCTCGCGAAGTGGGAGTGTCAGTTGGCAAAAATGTTTGCTGACACACCGCTTTCGCGAGCAGGCTCGCTCCCACCTGAATTACTCGCCGATCGCGGCTTTGTAGCCTGCCGCGTCGAGCAGCTTGTCCAGCTCAGCCGCATTGCTTGGCTTGAGCTTGAAGATCCAGGCGCCGTACGGGTCGGTGTTGAGCAGTTCCGGATTAGCGCTCAATTCTTCGTTGACCGCAATTACTTCGCCGGCAATCGGGGAGTAGATGTCGGAAGCCGCTTTAACCGACTCCACTACGCCGGCCTGATCTTGGGCAGCAAACACATTACCAACTTCAGTCAGCTCAACGAACACCACGTCGCCCAAGGCTTCCTGAGCGTGATCGCTGATGCCCACGGTGACGGTGCCATCGGCTTCCAGACGGGCCCATTCGTGACTTTCGGCAAACCGCAGGTCGGCAGGGATATCGCTCATATTCTGTGTCCTCAAGAAAAATGTCAGCGGTCGTTGCCCGCCAGAAAAGGTTAGATCAAGGTTTTGCCATGGCGGACGAAGGTCGGTTTGACCACTCGGACCGGGTACCACTTGCCACGGATTTCCACTTCAGCGCGGTCGGCAGTTGCCATCGGCACGCGCGCCAGTGCTATCGACTTGCTAAGCGTAGGAGAGAAACTACCACTGGTGATCTCCCCTTCGCCAACATTGGCGATGCGGACCACTTGATGAGCGCGTAAAACCCCTCGCTCCTCAAGGACCAGGCCCACCAGTTTGTGCTGTATGCCGTTAGCCCTTTCGGCCTCAAGAGCGCTGCGACCAATGAACTGACGAGTGGTCGGTTCCCAGGCAATGCTCCAGGCCATGTTGGAGGCCAGCGGTGAAACGTCTTGATGAATGTCCTGACCGTAGAGGTTCATGCCGGCTTCGACACGCAGGGTGTCTCGAGCACCAAGACCGATTGGGGAAATGCCTGCACCCACCAGATCGTTGAAAAATCCTGGCGCCTGATTGGCCGGCAGAATGATTTCCAGGCCATCTTCGCCGGTGTAACCGGTACGCGCGATGAACCAGTCACCGTCGGGCTGGCCTTCAAAAGGCTTGAGCAGCTGGATCAGGTTGCCACGGGATTGGGTGACGAGTTCGCAGATTTTGTGCCGGGCCTGAGGCCCTTGAATGGCCAACATCGCCAGTTCGGAGCGTTCATGCATCTGCGCATCGAAACCATCGAGATGGGCCTGCATCCACGCCAGGTCCTGATCACGGGTCGAGGCGTTGACCACCAGGCGATAACCGTCGTCGAGGCGATAGACGATCATGTCGTCGACGATGCCGCCACGCTCATTGAGCATGGTGCTGTACAAGGCACGGCCAGAGCTGTGCAGGCGCTCGACGTCATTGGCCAGCAAATGCTGGAGCCAGGCCTTGGCCTGGGGGCCGCTAACATCGATCACGGTCATGTGGGATACATCGAAAACCCCGCAATCACGGCGCACCTGATGGTGTTCCTCGACCTGCGAGCCGTAATGCAAAGGCATATCCCAACCGCCAAAATCGACCATCTTCGCGCCGAGAGCGAGATGAAGGTCATACAGAGGCGTACGCTGTCCCATGGGTTTCTCCTTCCGGGCGTGGCGAAGGTGCGGGCAGGTGCTTCACGGGGTGAACGCCTTGAAATTTAAGGCTTTCAGCCGATTTCAGCTACCGGGTCTGTCAGACGGACCGCACCGAATGCCGCGCATTGTAGCCTCAAGGTGTAGGACTGGCACCTAGGTGTTTTGATGCGCTGAACGTCGAATCAATCCGATGACCGGTAAAAGCCCGACCAACACGAGGCTCAGGGCTGGCAACGACGCCCGCGCCCACTCGCCTTCGCTGGTCATTTCAAAGATCCGCACAGCCAGCGTGTCCCAGCCAAACGGGCGCATCAGCAGGGTCGCGGGCATTTCCTTGAGCACATCGACGAACACCAGCAGCGCGGCGCTCAACGTGCCCGGCAGTAAAAGCGGCAGATACACTTTGAAAAACAGTCGTGGCCCACTGACGCCGAGACTACGTGCTGCTTCGGGCAAAGAGGGCCGTATTCGCGCCAGACTGCTTTCCAGCGGCCCATACGCAACCGCGATAAAACGCACCAGATAAGCCAGCAGCAACGCTGAAAGGCTGCCCAGTAATAACGGTTTGCCAGCTCCACCGAGCCAACCCGACACGGGGATGACCAGTTCGCGATCCAGGTAACTGAATGCCAACATGATTGACACTGCCAGCACCGAGCCCGGCAGGGCGTAACCGAGGTTGGCCAGACTGACACCGGAACGGATCGCCCGGGTCGGCGCCAGACGTCGGGCAAATGCCAGTACCAGGGCGACACTCACGGTGATCACCGCCGCCATGCCGCCCAGGTATAGGGTGTGGATGATCAGTCCGCTGTAACGCTCATCCAGGTCGAAGCGCCCCCGCTGCCAGAACCACACCACCAATTGCAGCATCGGTATGACGAAGGCGCAGGCGAACACCAGACCGCACCAACTCATGGCCGCCAGCGCTTTGAATCCCCGCAGGTGATACAACGCCTTGATCCGTGGTCGTTCGTTGCTTACGCGACTGGCGCCCCGAGCGCGGCGCTCGCCGTACAGCACGACCATGACCACCAGCAGCAGCAAGCTGGCCAGTTGCGCGGCGGTTGAAAGGCTGAAGAAGCCGTACCAGGTTTTGTAGATAGCGGTCGTGAACGTGTCGAAGTTGAACACCGACACCGCACCGAAATCCGCGAGGGTTTCCATCAGTGCCAACGCCACGCCCGCGCCGATGGCCGGGCGCGCCATGGGTAGTGCGACTCGCCAGAACGCTTGCCATGGGGATTGCCCCAAAACACGCGCCGCTTCCATCAGGCCTTTGCCTTGCGCGAGGAACGCGGTGCGCGCCAACAGGTAAACGTAGGGGTAAAAGACCAACACCAAAACGACAATGACGCCACCGGTAGACCGCACTCGCGGCAACCGCAGGCCGGTGCCGAACCATTCGCGCATCAGGGTTTGCACGGGGCCTGCGAAATCCAGCAGTCCGACGAAGACAAAGGCCAGCACATAGGCAGGAATCGCGAAGGGCAGCATCAGCGCCCAGTCCAGCCAGCGCCGACCGGGGAATTCACAGAGGCTGGTGAGCCAGGCCAGGCTGACACCCAAGAGCGTTACGCCGACACCGACACCGAGCACCAGCGTCAGGGTGTTGCCCAGCAGGCGTGGCATCTGGGTGTCCCAGAGGTGGGACCAGATTTGAGAGTCTATGGTTTGCCAGGAAAGCAGCAGCACGCTAAGTGGCAGCAGGACCAGCGCAGCGATGGTGAAGACCAGCGGATACCAGCGACGTTGGGCGGGGTGGGCCAAGGAAAACTCTCTAAGGAAAATCAGCGAAATCTACGTCAAACACAAAAGATCTTTAGTTCCAACCCGCCCGATCCATCATCCGAATCGCTTCAGCCTGACGCTTGCCGGCATTTTCCACAGGCAACGTATCGGCAACAAACTTGCCCCAACTCGCCACTTCAGCGGAGGGTTGAACAGCAGGGTTGGCGGGGAACTCCTGGTTCACGTCAGCGAAGATCCTCTGCGCTTCAGGGGTGGTCATCCACTCAACCAGCGCCTTGGCTGCTTCCGGGTGTGGCGCGTGCCTGGTCAGGCCGATACCCGACAAGTTGACGTGCACGCCACGGTCGCCCTGGTTCGGCCAGAACAGCTTCACGCCCAGATCAGGTTTCTGCTTGTGCAGACGGCCGTAGTAGTACGTGTTGACGATGCCAACGTCGCACTGACCCGCGTTGATCGCTTCCAGTACCGCGATGTCATCGGAGAATACGTCGGTGGACAGGTTACTCACCCAGCCCTTGAGAATTTGCTCGGTTTTGTCGGCGCCATGCACTTCGATCATGGTGGCCGTCAGGGACTGGTTGTAGACCTTCTTCGCGGTACGCAGGCACAAGCGGCCTTCCCAGTTCTTGTCAGCCAGCCCTTCATAAGTGCTCAGCTCGCCCGGCTTCACCCGATCAGTGGAATAAGCGATGGTCCGCGCCCGCAGGCTCAGACCAGTCCAGGCATGGGACGAAGCGCGGTATTGCGACGGAATGTTGGCATCGATGGTTTTTGAGGTGAACGGTTGCAGGATGCCCATTTGCTCAGCCTGCCAGAGGTTGCCGGCATCGACGGTCAGCAGCAAGTCGGCGGTGGCGTTTTCGCCCTCGGCCTTGATGCGCTGCATCAACGGCGCTTCCTTGTCAGTGATGAACTTGACCTGCACACCGGTTTTCGCGGTGTAGGCATCGAAGACCGGTTTGATCAGCTCGTCGATACGCGAAGAGTAAACCACCACCTCGTCGGCGGCCTGGGCGACGGTAATGCCTGTCAGGGTCAGGGCGAGGGCAGTCAGTAGACGCTTCGGTGCCAGCATGGGAGCGGTCTCTCGATTGAAAAAGTCAGGCCAAATGATAAAGACTCACATTTAGCTTCTCAATCGAACAGTTCGCGGAGGAGTTACCAGATGTTGCATCGCTGGAAGTTTGCGGCGGATGTTCCGGCCTCATCGCGAGCAAGCTCGCTCCCACATGAGTTTTGTGAACGGCACAAATCCCTGTGGGAGCGAGCCTGCTCGCGATGAGGCCATCAGCCGCAGCGAAGAGTTCAGGCCTTGGCCAACGCCGGCAGATCCCCGGTCAACCCCAGCGCTTCACGCACAAACAACGCCTTGGCCTCCGGCAGTTGATCAACCATCTTCAACCCGGCATTTCGCAACCAGCGCACCGGCAACGGATCCGCCTGGAACAAGCGCTCGAAGCCTTCCATCGCCGCCATCAACGCGAGGTTATGCGGCATGCGCCGACGCTCGTAACGGCTGAGCACTTTCACATCCGCTAACCGCTCCCCACGTGCCGACGCTTGCAGCAGCACTTCGGCCAACACGGCGGCATCGAGAAAGCCGAGGTTCACGCCCTGCCCGGCCAACGGGTGAATGGTGTGGGCCGCGTCGCCGATCAGCGCCAGGCCCTCGGCCACATAACGCTTGGCATGGCGCTGACGCAGCGGCACGCACAGGCGCGGGTCGGCGCTGAGCACCGTGCCGAGCCGGCCTTCGAAAGCCCGCTCCAGTTCGTGACAGAAGCCTTCGTCATCCAGCGCCATCAAACGCTCGGCTTCGCTCGGCGTGGTCGACCAGACGATCGAACACCAATCCTGTTGGCCGTCGCGCTCCAGCGGCAGAAACGCCAACGGACCGTTGTCGGTAAAGCGCTGCCACGCGGTCATTTGATGAGGTTTGGCGCTGCGCACGCTGGTGACGATGGCGTGGTGCAGATAATCCCACTCGCGCGTCGCAACCCCGGTCAGGCGCCGTACCGCCGAGTTGGCGCCGTCCGCCGCGATCACCAACGGCGCCCGCAAGGTGCGGCCATCCGCCAGGGTCAGCAGCCAGTCGTCACCCGAGCGACGCATTTGTTCCAGGCGCGCATTGGCCAGCATCCCGAGGTCGCAGTCGTGCAAGCGGTCGAGCAGGGCGTCCTGAACCACGCGGTTCTCGACAATATGCCCCAGCACTTCAGCGTGCACACTGGCCGCCGAGAAATGGATTTGCCCGGTACCGCTGCCATCCCAGACCTGCATGTCGGTGTAAGGGCTACTGCGCCGATTGGTAATGCCATCCCAGACGCCCAATCGTTCCAGAATCCGCTGACTGGCCGCCGACAGGGCGCTCACCCGCGGCTCGAACGTGGCCTGAGTATCGAAGGGTTTGACGCTCAGGGGGCTGCCGTCCAGCAGCAGGACTTCCAGCCCGCTGTCCTGCAACGCCAGCGCCAGGGCGCTGCCGACCATTCCGGCCCCGACAATTAGCAGATCTGCGCGCATTTCCATGCTTTAAGCCTGTCTCGCTTGCGGCTTGAGCCGCACGTAAAGGGTTTTCCCGACCCGCGCCACCAGATGGCCGGCGCCGAGGTACGGCGGGTAAAAGGTCATGAACCAACGCATCAATTGCGCTTTGCCAAACGTGCTCGCCAGCCACTCAAGCATCCGGGCGCGTCCCCAACCCCATGGCCTGCCGAGCGAACCAGCGTTTGGCTGGCGGCAGTAAATCGAGGCCGAGCAGACCGATGTTACGACCCAGCGAGACCAGCGGCTGAGTGCTGCCGAACAAGCGGGTGACCTGATCCGAGAAGCCTACGGTCAGGTTTTGATCCAGACGCTGGCGCTCGCGGTAGGCCTGCAAGGTTGCGAAATCGCCGGGCGCCGTTTCGCTGGCCAGCAGCGCATCGGCCAAGGCCTGAGCATCACGCAGGGACAGGTTGAAACCCTGGCCGGCAATCGGATGCAGACTGTGAGCGGCATTGCCAAGAATCGCCAGATGCGGACGCACCTGTTCTTCAGCCTCAATCAGCGTCAGCGGGTAAAGATTGCGCGCGCCGACCTGTTTAAGTGTGCCAAGGCGATAGCCAAACACGCCCTGCAACTCGCTGAGGAAGCTACGCTCATCGAGAGCGGCCAGCCGTTGTGCGTCCATGCCCAGACGGGTCCAGACCAGCGCACAGCGGTTGTCCGGCAACGGCAGCAAGGCCATCGGGCCCTCATCGGTGAAACGCTCGAAGGCCATCCCGTTGTGCGCTTCACTCGGGGTGATGTTGGCGATCAGCGCGCTCTGGTTGTACGGGCGCTTTTTGATGCCGATCCCGAGTTGCTCGCGCAGGCCGGAACGGCCGCCGTCAGCGAGCACTGCGAGGTCGCATTCCAACGTCGTTTCATCGTTGAGTGTCAGGCGATAGCCATCGGTCAGCGGCTCCATGCGCGTGACTTCCGCCGGACAACGCCAGCTGATCACGTCCTTGTCCAGACCTTGCCAGAGGCATTGGCCAAGCCAGGCGTTTTCCACCACATAACCCAGCGCCGGAACGCCCTCCTCCATGGCCGACAGTCGTGCAGTGGAGAAACGTCCACGATCAGAGACATGAATCTGCTTGATCGGCTCGGCGCGACGGGAGATCGCTTGCCACACGCCCAGCCGTTGATAAATCTGTTTGGCACCGTAGGACAACGCCGAAGAGCGTGCGTCGTAGCTCGGTTGATAGGTGTCACCGGGGGCGAACGGTTCGATCAGCACGATCTTCCAGCCGCGAGCCTTGGCCCCGGCCTGCAGCGCCAACGCCAGGCTGGCGCCGACCAGGCCACCACCGATGATTGCCAGATTGACTCGACTCATGCCGCCTGTGTCCTTGCAGCTGCCATCAAGGCCTCGATCTCGGCGACCGTGTTCGGCACGCCTTTAGTCAGGATTTCACAACCGGTTTTGGTCACTACCACGTCGTCCTCGATGCGCACGCCTATGCCACGCCATTTCTTCGCAACGCTCTGGTTGTCCGCAGCGATATAGATGCCCGGCTCCACCGTCAGCGCCATGCCGACTTCCAGCACGCGCCATTCGCCGCCGACCTTGTACTCGCCGACGTCATGCACATCCATGCCCAGCCAGTGACCGGCGCGGTGCATGTAAAACGCTTTATGAGCTTCGCAGGCGATCAACGCGTCGACGTCGCCCTGCAACAGCCCCAACTTCACCAGACCGGCGGTGATCACCCGGACGGTGGCTTCGTGCGCCTGATTCCAGTGTTTATTCGGAGCGATCTCGGCAAACGCGGCTTCTTGTGCTGCCAGCACCAACTCGTAGATGGCTTTCTGTTCCGGCGAATACTTGCCATTGACCGGCCAGGTGCGGGTGATGTCACTCGCGTAGCAGTCAATTTCGCACCCGGCGTCGATCAGTACCAGATCGCCATCCTTGAGCACCGCGTCATTCTGCTGGTAGTGCAGGATGCAGCTGTTGCGGCCCGCCGCGACGATCGAGCCGTAAGCCGGCATTTTCGCCCCGCCCTTGCGGAACTCGTAATCAAGCTCGGCTTCGAGGCTGAACTCATGCAGCCCGACCCTGCTGGCCTGCATGGCGCGGACGTGCGCCTGCGCAGAAATCCGCGCGGCTTCACGCATGACCTTCACTTCTGCCGCCGATTTATACAGGCGCATGTCGTGCAGCAAATGATCCAGGGCAACGAATTCGTTCGGCGGCTGGGCGCCAAGGTGTGCTTTAGAGCGGATCACGTTGATCCAGTCCATCAGGTGCCGGTCAAATTCAGGGTTGCTGCCCATGGCCGAATACACCCGGTCGCGCCCTTCGATCAGGCCCGGCAGGATGTCGTCGATATCGGTGATGGGGAACGCGTCGTCGGCGCCGAAGTCGCGGATCGCGCCTTCCTGGCCGGCACGCAGGCCATCCCACAACTCTCGCTCGGCGTTACGCTCACGGCAGAACAGAATGTATTCGCCATGTGCACGCCCCGGCATTAGCACGAGAACGGCCTGAGGCTCGGGAAAACCGCTGAGGTACTGGAAGTCGCTGTCCTGACGGTAGACGTGCTCGACGTCGCGGTTGCGGATAGCCACCGCGGCGGCAGGCAGTATGGCGATGCTGTTGGGTTCCATCTGCGCCATCAAGGCCTTGCGGCGACGGCTGTATTCCGATTTCGGGATATGAATCATGGGCAGATGGCTTTTCCTGGCTCGCGATTAATGCAACGACGGTTTGGCAGCAGCCGGCGCGTCCGGCTTCTTGGTTTCGGAGAACAGCAGCAGCGGTGCGACGCGCAGGTACTCCATTACCTCCATGTAGTCGCTTTCGCCGTCGTCGGACTCTTCCAGTGCGTCTTGCACCTGGGCGATGGCCGCCAGATCCTGCAGCACTTCGGTGGCCTCGGGGCTCAGCATGCTGCTGTCACGGCAGTTCAGGCCAAAGCCGCTGAGGAAACCCTGGCACCATTGACCCAGTGCGGCGGCGCGGTCAGCCAGCGGCTCATCATCGGTCGGCAGCAACAGAACGACAGTCACGTCGTCTCCAGTGAGCTCGCCTTTGACCATCTCTTGCAGACCAATCAAGGCATTGCGAACGTTGTCTTGCGGCTCGCCTTCGAGCAGTTCGGCGGCATCAATTAGCCAGCCTTCAGCATCGAAGCCGGCGCCGGCGCAACTGCGGCCGAGCAGCAGGCCATGCAATTCGGCAGGCGAGACGTTATGACCGCTGGAAGTCAGCAAGGTGGCGAAGGCTTTGTACGGGGAATTCTGAATGGGCATGGGCAGCTAGGCGCCAGACGGCGCTATGTCTAGAATGAAGGCCTTGTATCCTACATCGACTACCCCTGTAGGAGCGAGCTTGCTCGCGATGGTCGCCAACGATAACGCTGGGTACCTGACACCCCGCGGCGTTCTCGGGTTCATCGCGAGCAAGCTCGCTCCTACAGTCCAACATCCATCAGACAGTGAAGACAATGGAAGACACCGACCTGCAAGCGCTGATGGCCAGACTCGAGCTACTAATTAGCCGAGTCGAGCAACTTAAGAGTCAAAACGGACTCCTATTAGCTCAGGAAAAGACTTGGCGCGAGGAACGCGCGCACCTCATTGAAAAAAATGAAATCGCACGGCGTAAGGTCGAATCGATGATTTCGCGCCTCAAGGCCCTGGAGCAAGACTCATGAGTTCAAGCAATAGCGTTACCGTGCAGATCCTCGACAAAGAATATTCGATCATCTGCCCCCAGGAAGAGCGCAGCAACCTGGTCAGCGCCGCCCGCTACCTCGACGGCAAGATGCGCGAAATCCGCAGCAGCGGCAAAGTCATCGGTGCCGACCGTATCGCCGTGATGGCTGCGCTGAACATCACGCACGATCTTCTGCACAAGGAAGAGCGCCCGGATGTGCAGGCCAGTGGCTCGACCCGCGAGCAGGTTCGCGACCTGCTGGATCGCGTCGATCTGGTGCTCGCCACCGATCCGGACGTCACCAAGGGCTGAAACACGAAACCGCTTGGGGTATACTCGCAACACTCCCTGGGGTGCTTGCCAGTTGGCGATGTCCCTGAGCCGATTTGCTATACCCTGGAGGTTGCACGTTGGGCTGGTGTGCATGTCCGCTAGACGGAAAGCCTTAAAGCCTACTGCATCTTCCACCTTGAACTTTCGGGTTCAAGGGCTAAGTCAGCAGCGGTACATCCGGGGAGCCTGATTCCAGTCCGATGCCGGTTTAAATACCGGCATCGGCTTTTTTACGGGTACGCTTTACGTACCTGCCTTGCCGAAGCCTGAATCCATGACCGAACCTGCGCTGCTGCCCCGCCCGCAACTTCGACGCATGCTGCGCAAGGCCCGCCGCGCACTGACACCCAGTCAGCAGCGCCAGGCGGCTCGCGGGCTGTACAAGCAATTGGCTCAGCAACCGCTGTTTCGCCGCGCAAAACATATTTCTCTCTATTTGCCCACCGACGGTGAAATTGATCCGCGTGTGCTGCTGCGTGCCGCTCAGCGTCGGGGCAAGGCCACCTATCTTCCGGTACTCAGTGCCTGGCCGCGAACCAAAATGGTGTTCCAGCGGATTCGCCCCGGCGAAAAACTGAAACCCAACCGCTTCCGTATTCTCGAGCCAAGACACAACCTCGCCCGGCAACGCAAAGTCTGGGCGCTGGATTTGGTCTTGTTGCCGTTGGTGGGGTTTGACGATGTCGGCGGACGCCTGGGCATGGGCGGTGGTTTCTACGACCGAAGCCTGGCGTACCTGGCGCGACGCAAAAACTGGCGCAAGCCTACGCTGTTGGGGCTGGCCCATGAATGTCAGAAGGTCGAACGATTGGCTCAAGCGAGCTGGGATGTACCGTTGCAAGGCACGGTGACAGACAAGGCGTGGTATTTCGCAGGCTAGACGCCACTGGAATCAGCGGCGTCCAAAAGACAGGTTCAGCGCTTGAAGGCCGACGGCTGATGCTGATGTTGCGGCTGCTGCTGCTGTGCAATTTCGATCGGAGCATCGGAATTGTTATTCCACAGGCTTTGGGCATAGCCGGTGGTCACGACGCCGAGTCCAAACAAAATAACCAAAACCCATAGTAAATCCGGTTTGCGTTTCATCGATTGCCCCCCAAAGGCACATCAATACGATGACAGCAGCGGTTTCCGTTGTAGGCCGTGCAGCAGCGTCAAGCTAAGAAGGCCGGCATTTTGCGACAACGTGAACCGACACGCAAACGGTGGCGTCAACCGACCGTCGGTTTGTCATAAAATTGCCTCACTCACCTCGCAAGGAGCAAAAAACATGGCCTATTGGCTGATGAAATCCGAGCCCGACGAGCTCTCGATCAAAGACCTCGCAAAGCTTGGCAAAGCGCGCTGGGACGGGGTTCGCAACTATCAGGCGCGCAACTTCTTGCGCGCGATGGCGGTTGGCGATGAGTTCTTCTTCTATCACTCCAGCTGCCCGGAGCCCGGGATTGCCGGGATCGGCAAGATTATCGAAGCGGCCTATCCGGACCCGACGGCGCTGGAGCCTGAGAGCCATTACTACGATCCGAAGGCTACCCAGGAGAAGAACGCCTGGAGCGCGATTGACGTCGCTCACGTCGCGACGTTTTCCAACGTACTGAAGCTGGACTACCTGAAACAGCAGACTGCGCTGGCCGAGATGCCATTGGTGCAGAAAGGTTCGCGACTATCGGTGATGCCGGTGACGGCTGAACAATGGGCAGCGGTTATCGCGTTACGGGCTTAAGTCATTCAATGGCTGCCAGAATGCTATCGCGAGCAGGCTCGCTCCCACAGTGACCTGTAGGAGCGAGCTTGCTCGCGAAGAGGCCATCCGGAACAGCGAAAAACTTACTGAATGATCAAGTTGTTGAACAACAGATCTTCAACCACTGGCTTGCCGGTTTCGTCGTTCATCACTTGCTGGGTCTGTTTCAGGGCTTCCTGACGCAGCTTTTCCTTGCCCTCGACGCTGTTCATCGCCTCGGTCGTCTGCTGGGCGAATAACGCGACCAGTTGATTGCGAATCAATGGCTCATTGGCCTTCACCAGCTTGGTCGCTTCTTCACCAGTTACCCGCAACGCCACATCCGCCTTGAAGACCTTCAACTTCGGCGTGCCATCCAACCCATAGTTACCCACGAACGGCGGGGTCAGCGTCAGGTAGCTGACTTTCGGGGCTTCACCTTCTTTGGCTGCTTCTTCGGCCATCGCTGCCATAGGCAGAGACAGGGCCAGCATCAACATGATCCACGCTTTCACAATTCGCTCCTTATCCGGTTTGCGGCCTAGCATAACGGCCCGCCGCGCAAGCACAAGCTTATGGCTGCCTATCAGGGCGGGGCATGCTCGTTGACCCGTCGATTCACACACCTACACTTATCGGCCATCACTCCCAAAGGAATAGCCCTGATGAAAGCCGTGCTGTGCAAAGCCTTCGGCCCTGCCGAATCGCTGGTGCTGGAAGACATCGCCAGCCCTGTCGCGAAGAAGAATGAAATCCTGCTGGATGTACACGCCGCCGGAGTCAACTTCCCGGACACGTTGATCATCGAGGGCAAATACCAGTTCAAGCCGCCCTTCCCGTTTTCGCCAGGTGGCGAAGCGGCTGGCGTGGTCAGCGCGGTGGGCGAAAAGGTGAGTCATCTGAAAGTCGGTGACCGGGTCATGGCCCTGACCGGCTGGGGCAGCTTCGCCGAACAGGTCGCCGTGCCGGGTTACAACGTGTTGCCCATTCCGTCGTCCATGGACTTCAACACCGCCGCCGCGTTCAGCATGACCTACGGCACCTCGATGCATGCGCTCAAGCAACGGGGCCACTTGCAACCGGGTGAAACCCTGCTGGTCCTCGGCGCTTCTGGCGGTGTCGGCCTGGCCGCCGTGGAAATCGGCAAAGCCATGGGCGCCCGCGTGATCGCCGCCGCCAGCAGCGCTGAAAAACTCGCCGTGGCCAAGGCTGCCGGCGCCGATGAGCTGATCAACTACAGCCAGACCAGCCTCAAGGACGAAATCAAGCGCCTGACCGATGGCCAGGGCGCCGACGTGATCTACGACCCGGTCGGCGGCGACCTGTTCGACCAGGCCATCCGCGCCATCGCCTGGAATGGCCGCCTGCTGGTGGTTGGTTTCGCCAGCGGACGCATTCCGGAACTGCCGGTGAACCTCGCACTGCTCAAAGGGGCGGCCGTCGTCGGCGTGTTCTGGGGCTCGTTTACCCAGCGTCAGCCACAGGACAACGCGGCGAACTTCCAGCAGTTGTTTGGCTGGTTTGCCGAGGGCAAGTTGAAGCCGTTGGTGTCGCAGGTGTATCCGCTGAGCAACGCGGCGCAAGCGATTAATGATCTTGGGCAGCGCAAGGCGGTCGGGAAGGTAGTGGTTCAGGTTCGCTGAGCCGAATGAAGCGGTCTGGACGCTGTTCAGATCGCTTTTCCCCAAAGCCCTGCACTGATTCTTCGGGTGGATAAGGTGCACCAAAATGACACCGGGTGATTTTTCCGACGCACCTTAGCCCCGGGAAGCGCTCGCCTGATTGCACTTAGATTGACAACGTTTGAGCCGTGCTTCCAGATTCCGGTCTGGCATGGCGTGGCTACGCAAGGCGTGGGCGGTCTGCTCGACATAGTCGCGAGTGGTGCCGTAGCGTCCACAGGCGTTCTCGAACACGTGGCTCAGCACATGATCCGGCAAATTGCCGGCATAGCTGGGCAGGTGACGCTCCAATACAAACCCCAACGCCTGAACCTGGTTTCCGTCTTCGAGGCGGCAGTTCAGCCAGTGTGGGCGATAGGAGGGGAATGGCATTTCGCGCTGCCACAAGGCATAGAGCGAAGCGTCCAGTTGTTCTTCGGGCAAGCGATAAGCGAAACCGCTGCATGAGCCGCCGCGATCCAGGCCAAATACCAGCCCCGGTACTTCCGGCGTGCCGCGATGTTCATGAGACCACAGGTACAAACCGCGATGGTAGCCATGCACGCGACCGCGCACCCGCTCCACCGCCGCGCATTCTGGCCGCCAGATCAGCGAGCCATAAGCGAACAGCCAGACCGGGCCACCCTTATGGCGCGCCATGGTCGACTGCATGGAGCTGAGCAATTGTTCGTGCGTAAGCTGCGGCCCCAGGTCGAGCTGCGGAGGGTAAGCCAGATTCAAAAAAGCAGATTCAATGGCGCTCATGGCGAATAGCTTCAGCTCCCCGCGGGTGAAGAATTACTTAATAGAACGCACAGCTGTAACAATAAGGCACATATGTTTTAAGGCAATTTAAATGCCATGGCACAGTTCTTAAATATTTGCCTGCATGGCATATAACCTACCGGCATTTATATTATTTTATAAATACCGATCGGCTATATAGAGAGTTATAACGGTTAAGGCGATCAATATCAGGAATCAAGATTGAGGATCAAGATCGCGGATCAAGATCGCGGCGCATATGCAAATACATCGGCGCGCATCTGATGAGCGTCCATCCCGGCCTCAACCAAGGCATCCAGCGTGCCATAGACCATTGCCGGAGAACCGCTGGCATACACATGCAGCGCTTTCAGATCAGGGAAGTCTTCGCACACCGCCTCATGCAACATGCCACAGCGCCCCTGCCAGCCACATTGATCGCTCACCACTTTATGCAGGAACAGATTGGGCAGTTTCAGCCATTCATCCCAATGTTCTATTGCATAAAAGTCTTCAGGACGACGTACACCCCAATACAAATGCACGGGATGCTTGAACCCTGTGGCGCGGCAATGTTCGATCAGGCTATGAATCTGGCCCATGCCGGTACCCGCCGCAATCAGCACCAACGGACCGTCGGGCAGTTCGGCCAGATGGGTATCGCCGAATGGCATCTCGATCCGCACCAGCGTATTGCGCTGCAGTTGCTCGATCAGGCTCAGAGCACTGCTTTCGCGCGCCAGCACATGTATTTCCAGATCACGCCCGCCATGCGGCGCGGAAGCCAGGGAGAATGCGGATTTCTCGCCATTCTCACGCTCGATCATCAAATACTGCCCGGCGTGATAGCGCGGTGGCTTGCCAGCCGGTGCTCGCAGGCGCACACGCCAGGTATCGCCGCCGACGTCCCTGCATTCAATGACCTGACACGAGAAGCTGCGCACCGGCAATTCTCCCAGCGCGAGCACGCCATCCCACAGCACGATGCAGTCTTCCAGCGGCTCTGCTATGCAAGTGTAGAACTCGCCATGGTCGCGCACACCGCCTGCCTGTTCGACTCGCCCTTCCACCAGCAGCGCGGCGCATATATGGCAATTGCCGTTGCGACAGCTTTGTGGGCATTCATAGCCCAGGCGCCGCGCGCCATCGAGAATCCGCTCGCCGGGCAGAATCTCTAGCACTGCTCCGGAGGGCTGCAAAGTTACACGCATCAATCTATTCCTAACTGATTCCAGATGGCATCGATCCGCTGGGTAACGGCCTCGTCCTTGACGATGACCCGGCCCCACTCGCGGGTGGTTTCGCCCGGCCATTTATGCGTGGCATCGAGCCCCATTTTCGACCCCAGGCCGGAAACCGGCGAGGCGAAATCCAGGTAGTCGATCGGCGTGTTGTCGATCATCACCGTGTCGCGCTTGGGGTCCATGCGCGTGGTGATGGCCCAGATCACATCGTTCCAGTCGCGTGCGTTGATATCGTCGTCGGTGACGATAACGAACTTGGTGTACATGAACTGTCGCAAAAACGACCAGACACCGAGCATTACCCGCTTGGCATGGCCGGGATACGACTTCTTCATGGTCACGATGGCCATGCGGTACGAACACCCTTCGGGCGGCAGGTAGAAGTCGGTGATCTCCGGGAACTGCTTCTGCAGGATCGGCACGAACACTTCGTTCAGCGCCACGCCGAGAATCGCCGGCTCATCCGGCGGACGGCCGGTGTAGGTGCTGTGGTAGATCGGTTTGATCCGATGGGTGATGCGCTCGACGGTGAACACCGGGAAGCTGTCGACTTCGTTGTAGTAACCGGTGTGGTCGCCGTACGGGCCTTCGTCGGCCATCTCGCCGGGATGAATCACACCCTCAAGGATGATCTCGGCGGTGGCCGGTACTTGCAGGTCATTACCGCGGCACTTCACCAGTTCGGTGCGGTTACCGCGCAGCAGGCCGGCGAAAGCGTATTCAGAGAGGCTGTCGGGCACCGGCGTCACGGCGCCGAGAATCGTCGCCGGGTCAGCGCCCAATGCCACGGATACCGGGAACGGCTGGCCGGGGTGTTTCTCACACCACTCGCGGTAATCCAGTGCGCCACCACGGTGGCTCAGCCAGCGCATGATGACCTTGTTGCGGCCGATCACTTGCTGACGGTAGATGCCGAGGTTCTGGCGGTCCTTGTTCGGCCCCTTGGTGACGGTCAGCCCCCAAGTGATCAGCGGGCCGACGTCGCCGGGCCAGCAGGTCTGCACCGGCAGCATGGCGAGATCGACGTCATCGCCCTCGATGACCACTTCCTGGCAGACCGCGTCTTTGACGACTTTCGGCGCCATGGCGATGATCTTGCGGAAAATCGGCAGCTTCGACCAGGCGTCTTTCAAGCCCTTCGGTGGCTCAGGCTCTTTAAGGAAAGCCAGCAGCTTGCCGATCTCGCGCAGTTCACTGACCGCCTCGGCCCCCATGCCCATGGCCACCCGCTCGGGGGTGCCGAACAGGTTGCCGAGTACCGGGATGTCGTAGCCAGTAGGGTTTTCGAATAGCAGCGCCGGGCCTTTTGCCCGCAGCGTACGATCGCAGACTTCGGTCATCTCCAGCACTGGAGAGACGGGGATCTGGATGCGTTTCAACTCTCCGCGCTGCTCAAGCTGCTGCACGAAATCCCGAAGATCCTTGAATTTCATTGATGATGGCACCCGTAAAATAGGCGTACATCCTACCTGCTCTGCCGTCCGCTGGCAGCTTATCGCTGCTTACTTGGCTGCATTCACAAACAACGCGGGCAGAATTGATCAACGCCAGTCGCAAATCTTCCCTTTATTTGCAAAAAAAAATGGCGCCCCGAAGGACGCCATTTTTAGCGGTTAAAAACCGTCTTACTTACGCTTCATCGACAAGAAGAACTCGTCGTTGGTCTTGGTCGTTTTCAGCTTGTCGACCAGGAACTCGATGGCAGCGATTTCGTCCATCGGGTGCAGCAGCTTGCGCAGGATCCACATACGCTGCAACTCGTCGTCAGCCGTCAGCAACTCTTCGCGGCGGGTGCCGGAGCGGTTGATGTTGATGGCCGGGAAGACGCGTTTTTCGGCGATGCGGCGATCCAGAGGCAGTTCCATGTTGCCGGTGCCTTTGAATTCTTCGTAGATCACTTCGTCCATCTTCGAGCCGGTTTCAACCAGCGCGGTGGCGATGATGGTCAGCGAACCGCCTTCTTCGATGTTTCGCGCAGCACCGAAGAAACGTTTCGGTTTCTCCAGGGCGTGGGCATCGACACCACCGGTGAGCACTTTGCCGGAGCTCGGGATCACAGTGTTGTAGGCACGGGCCAGACGGGTGATGGAGTCGAGCAGGATCACCACGTCTTTCTTGTGTTCGACCAGGCGCTTGGCCTTCTCGATCACCATTTCGGCAACCTGCACGTGGCGGGTTGGCGGCTCGTCGAACGTCGAGGCAACCACTTCGCCGCGCACGGTGCGCTGCATTTCGGTTACTTCTTCCGGACGTTCGTCGATCAGCAATACGATCAGATGAACTTCAGGGTTGTTACGAGCGATGTTCGCCGCGATGTTTTGCAGCATGATCGTTTTACCGGCTTTCGGCGGTGCAACGATCAGACCGCGCTGGCCTTTGCCGATCGGGGCGCACAGGTCGATGACACGACCGGTCAAGTCTTCGGTGGAACCGTTACCGGCTTCCATCTTCATGCGCACGGTCGGGAACAGCGGGGTCAGGTTCTCGAAGAGAATCTTGTTTTTCGCGTTCTCGGGACGATCGTAGTTGATCGTGTCGACCTTGAGCAGAGCGAAATAACGCTCGCCTTCCTTTGGAGGGCGAATCTTGCCAACGATGGTGTCACCGGTGCGCAAGTTGAAGCGACGGATCTGGCTCGGCGAGACGTAGATATCGTCCGGGCCGGCGAGATAGGACGCGTCAGCGGAACGGAGGAAGCCGAAGCCGTCCTGGAGAATCTCCAGCACGCCATCACCGGAGATTTCCTCGCCGCTTTTCGCGTGCTTTTTGAGCAGGGAGAAAATCACGTCCTGCTTGCGCGAACGGGCCATATTTTCTATGCCCATCTGTTCGGCCAATTCGAGCAGTTCGGTAATCGGCTTTTGCTTGAGTTCAGTCAGATTCATATAGGAATGACGTAATCATTTATGGAGGGGGGAAATTAAGCTTTTGGCTTAATGAGGCCGCGCCGCAGAGAAGGCGACAGGATCGCGTACTTATTCGAAAAGGAGTGCGTCGGCGACGGCTAGCAGGGGGCAGTGGAGAAACCAGTGCGGGGCCGAATGTAACACCTGAGTTTCGGAGCGTCTAGCCCTCAATAACGAAAAAGCCCCGCAATGTACGGGGCTTTTTTTACAACGTCGCCGACTTAGATGTTGGCGTCGAGGAAAGCAGCCAGTTGCGACTTCGAGAGTGCGCCGACCTTGGTTGCTTCAACGTTGCCGTTCTTGAACAGCATCAGCGTCGGGATACCACGCACGCCATGCTTGGCCGGGGTTTCCTGGTTCTCATCGATGTTCAGTTTGGCAACGGTCAGCTTGCCTTTGTAAGTCTCTGCAATTTCGTCCAGAACAGGAGCGATCATTTTGCAAGGGCCGCACCATTCAGCCCAGTAGTCGACCAATACAGCGCCTTCGGCCTTGAGTACATCGGCCTCGAAGCTAGCGTCGCTAACGTGTTTGATAAGATCGCTGCTCATGGAAGTCTCCAGGTTGTAAGCAAAAAAACGTGGCCCATCATAGCCGCCCTTCCCTCGTTCAGGAAGGTGCAGTTGATTGAGTCTCGCTATGGTGGTGCATGAGTTTGGGTATAGCTCAAGTCAAGCGTTGGCGGGAGCAACGAAGGTAATTCCGGCCCGCTATGCAGCATTTGGCGCTTTCGCGGCCGCCATCGCGAGCGGGCTCGCTCCCACATGGGGTCAGTGTCGTCTGCCGAACTGGAGGCAACAAAGAACCTTGTGGGAGCGAGCCTGCTCGCGATTGACCGCTAAGCGTTCACCCGGCGTTGGCGCCAGCCTTTGATCGTGGCACGATGTCGAGGTAATCGACCGAGACCCCTGACCATGCCGCAATCCCAAGCCAAGAATCTGTCCCTGATCGCCGCAATCGACCTGGGCTCCAACAGCTTTCACATGGTCGTGGCCAAGGCCCAGAACAGCGAAATCCGCATTCTCGAACGTCTCGGGGAAAAGGTTCAGCTGGCCGCCGGCATCGATGAAGAGCGCCAGCTCACCGAAGAGTCCATGCAACGCGGGCTCGACTGCCTGAAACGTTTTGCCCAACTGATCAACGGTATGCCGCCCGGCGCCGTGCGGATCGTCGGCACCAACGCCCTGCGTGAAGCCCGTAACCGTGCCGAGTTCATCCACCGCGCCGAAGAAATCCTCGGCCACCCGGTGGAAGTCATCTCCGGCCGTGAAGAAGCACGCCTGATCTACCTCGGCGTTTCCCACACCCTCGCGGACACCCCCGGCAAGCGCCTGGTGGCTGATATCGGCGGTGGCAGTACCGAATTCATCATCGGCCAGCGCTTTGAACCGTTGCTGCGCGAAAGCCTGCAAATGGGCTGCGTCAGCTTTACTCAGCGCTACTTCAAGGACGGCAAGATCACCCCGGCCCGCTACGCCCAGGCGTACACGGCGGCGCGGCTGGAGATCATGAGCATCGAACACGCCTTGCATCGCCTGACCTGGGATGAAGCCATCGGCTCCTCGGGCACCATTCGCGCCATCGGGCTGGCGCTGAAGGCCGGCGGTCACGGCACTGGCGAAGTGAACGCCGAAGGCCTGGCCTGGCTTAAACGCAAACTGTTCAAGCTCGGCGACATCGAGAAAATTGATTTCGAAGGCATCAAGCCTGACCGCAGGGCGATTTTCCCGGCTGGCCTGGCGATTCTCGAAGCCATCTTCGACGCCCTCGAACTGCAACGCATGGACCACTGTGAAGGCGCACTGCGCGAAGGCGTGCTCTATGACCTCCTGGGCCGTCATCATCACGAAGACGTCCGTGAGCGCACGCTCAGCTCGCTGATGGAGCGTTATCACGTCGACCTGGAACAAGCGGTTCGGGTCGAGCGCAAAGCGCTGCATGCCTTCGACCAGGTGGCCGAGGATTGGGATCTGGATGACGGTGTCTGGCGCGAACTGCTCGGCTGGGCGGCCAAGGTTCATGAAGTGGGCCTGGACATCGCTCACTATCACTACCACAAGCACGGCGCTTACCTGATCGAGCACTCGGACCTCGCCGGGTTTTCCCGCGAGGACCAGCAAATGCTCGCGTTACTGGTGCGTGGCCATCGGCGCAATATTCCCCGGGACAAATTTGCCGAATTCGACGACGACGGCATCAAGCTGATCCGGCTGTGCGTGCTGCTGCGCTTTGCGATTCTGTTCCATCACATTCGCGGCACCCAGGAAATGCCTCAGGTGGTGCTCAAAGCCAATGGCGACAGCCTGGATGTGTTGTTCCCGGAACACTGGCTGGACGACAACCAGCTGACCCAGGCCGACTTCGCCCTCGAAGCGGAATGGCTGACCCGCGTCGGGTTTACCCTGAACGTGCGCTAAACACGGTCCGTGTAGGAGCGAGCTTGCTCCGGGCGGTGTTCCGACGGTGGACGTTAACGATGACGCGTGCGGCCTGGATAATTGCGCCGCCTGCAAATTTATCGCGAGCAAGCTCGCTCCTACAGGGGGCGGCGGAAACAAAAATGGCGATCCACGGGGATCGCCATTTTTTTCATCACTCCAGGATTAGCGCACAGCCAGAATCGGACTGCCCAAGCGCTCCAGCAGCGTTGCCTGAGCGCTGCGCGGGTTCTGGTTGCCGGTCGGCGTGTTGCGGATGTAGCGACCGTCCGCCTGCAGGCTCCAGCTGTGGGTGTTATCAGTGAGGTAAAGCTCCAGCTCTTTCTTGACCCGCATGATCAGCTTCTTGCCTTCCACCGGGAAGCAAGTCTCGACGCGCTTGTCGAGGTTGCGCTCCATCCAGTCGGCGCTGGAGAGGAACATCTGCTCTTCACCACCATTGAGGAAGTAGAAGACCCGGGTATGCTCCAGGAAGCGCCCGATGATCGAACGCACGTGGATGTTGTGCGAAACCCCGGCGATGCCCGGACGCAGACAGCACATGCCTCGCACCACCAGATCGATACGCACCCCGGACTGACTGGCCTTGTACAACGCGCGGATGATCTTCGGATCGGTCAACGAGTTGAACTTGGCAATAATGTGCGCCGGTTTGCCATCGAGGGCGAACTGAGTCTCTCGGGCAATCATGTCGAGCATGCCCTTCTTCAGCGTGAACGGCGCGTGCAGCAGCTTCTTCATGCGCAGGGTTTTACCCATGCCGATCAGCTGACTGAACAATTTGCCGACGTCTTCGCACAAGGCATCGTCGGAGGTAAGCAAGCTGTAGTCGGTGTACAGGCGGGCGTTGGCCGCGTGGTAGTTGCCGGTCCCCAAGTGGGCGTAACGGACAATCTCGCCAGCCTCGCGTCGCAGGATCAGCATCATCTTGGCGTGGGTCTTGAAGCCCACCACGCCGTAGATCACCACCGCACCGGCCGCTTGCAGACGGCTGGCCAGTTGCAGGTTGGACTCTTCGTCGAACCGCGCGCGCAATTCGATCACCGCAGTGACTTCCTTACCGTTTCGCGCAGCATCGACCAGTGCATCGACGATTTCCGAGTTGGCGCCGGAGCGGTACAGGGTCTGACGAACCGCCAGCACATGCGGGTCTTTGGCAGCCTGGCGCAACAGATCGACCACCGGGGTGAA
The DNA here is from genome assembly GCF_056680375.1 of Pseudomonas sp. ASL7. Classification (NCBI taxonomy): domain Bacteria; kingdom Pseudomonadati; phylum Pseudomonadota; class Gammaproteobacteria; order Pseudomonadales; family Pseudomonadaceae; genus Pseudomonas; species Pseudomonas sp. ASL7. Next base: position 4,531,933 of record NZ_CM155279.1, read on the forward strand.
CGACTCGAACGGGTGCAGCAGCAGGATGTCCTGCTTGCTGATCACGCTAAAAATGTTCTCACTGTTCTGCAACAGTTTCGGGATCTGCGGCGTGAACGGCAGGTATTGCAGGTCTCGCTGGCTATCCAGGCCGGTGATGCTGAACAAGCGGGTCAGGTTGACCGGACCATTGACCTGATACAGCTCGGTTTCGTGCAGGTTGAACTGCTTGAGCAAGTAGTCGGACAAGTGTTTCGGGCAGGTATCGGCGACTTCCAGACGCACCGCATCACCGTAACGACGGGAAAACAACTCGCCGCGCAGGGCCCGGGCCAGGTCTTCTACGTCTTCGGTATCGACGGAAAGGTCGGCGTTACGGGTCAGGCGGAACTGGTAGCAGCCCTTGACCTTCATGCCCTGGAACAGGTCATCGGCATGCGCGTGGATCATCGACGACAGGAACACATAGTTGTCGCCAGGACCGCCGACTTCTTCAGGCACCTTGATCACCCGCGGCAGCAGGCGCGGTGCGGGGATGATCGCCAGACCGGAGTCGCGACCGAAGGCGTCGATCCCTTCCAGCTCGACGATAAAGTTCAGGCTCTTGTTCACCAGCAACGGGAACGGGTGCGTCGGATCAAGGCCGATTGGCGTGATGATCGGCGCGATCTCGTCACGGAAGTAACGGCGGACCCAGGTTTTGAGCTTGGTTGTCCAATAACGGCGACGGATGAAGCGGACCTGATGTTTTTCCAGCTCCGGCAACAGAATGTCGTTGAGAATCGCGTACTGGCGGTCAACGTGACCGTGCACCAGCTCGCTGATCCGAGCCAGGGCCTGGTGCGGTTGCAGACCATCGGCGCCAGCCTGTTCACGGGCGAAGGTGATCTGCTTCTTCAGGCCGGCCACACGAATTTCGAAGAACTCGTCCAGGTTGCTCGAGAAGATCAGCAAAAACTTCAGCCGCTCCAGCAATGGGTAGGATTCGTCCAGCGCCTGTTCCAGCACGCGGATGTTGAACTGCAGTTGCGAAAGCTCGCGATGGATGTACAGGCTGCTGTCATCCAGGCCGGGAATGGCAATCGCCGGCACCGCTGCTGCGGCATCGGCCACCACCGCAGACGGAGCTGGCTCCAGCTCCGGCGGGGTTTCGGCGATTTGCTCGATTACGGGTAGAGCCTCTTTTACGGCAACTTCAGTGAGTCCTTCGGTATTCATGGAATGTTCCTGGGAGGGCTATTTTTGCTCTCGTAACAATTGAGCGGCACGGACGGCAAAGTAAGTCAGGATGCCATCAGCGCCTGCACGTTTAAAAGCGGTCAGGGATTCGAGGATAACCCCTTCGCTCAACCAGCCATTCTGGATCGCCGCCATGTGCATCGCGTATTCGCCGCTGACTTGGTAAACAAACGTCGGCACTTTGAATTCTTCTTTGACCCGGTAAAGAATGTCCAGATATGGCATGCCTGGCTTGACCATGACCATATCCGCGCCTTCTGACAAGTCCGCCGCCACTTCGTGCAGGGCTTCATTGCTGTTGGCCGGGTCCATTTGATAGGACGCCTTGTTGGCCTTGCCCAGGTTCAGCGCCGAACCGACTGCATCGCGAAACGGGCCGTAATAGGCGCTGGCGTATTTGGCCGAGTAGGCCATGATCCGCACGTTGACGTGATCCGCCAGCTCCAGGGCTTCGCGAATGGCCTGGATGCGACCGTCCATCATGTCCGACGGGGCCACCACCTGAGCGCCGGCTTCGGCGTGGGACAGAGCTTGTTTGACCAGTGCATCGACAGTGATGTCGTTCTGTACATAGCCTGTTTCGTCGAGAATGCCGTCCTGACCGTGGGTGGTGAACGGGTCCAGGGCGACGTCGGTGATCACACCCAACTCAGGGAATTGCGCACGCAGGGCGCGAGTGGCGCGCTGGGCAATACCATTTGGGTTCCAGGCTTCGGCGGCGTCCAGAGACTTGAGCTCGGGAGGTGTCACCGGGAACAGTGCCAGCGCCGGAATCCCCAGCTCGACCCACTTGGCGGCTTCTTCAAGCAACAGGTCGATGGTCAGGCGCTCGACGCCCGGCATCGAAGCCACCGCTTCGCGACGGTTTTCACCGTCCAGCACAAACACCGGCAGGATCAGGTCATTGGCGGTCAGGACGTTTTCACGGACCAGTCGACGCGAAAAATCATCACGACGGTTGCGACGCAGGCGGGTTGCAGGAAACAAACGATTGGCGGGGGTAAAGCTCACGGCAGACTCCTGAGCCCGCGCTGGCAGGCGAGCGTGACAGTTATAAGCGGCCATTATGACGAACGTGTGACACTTATGTGCACCCTGTGACAGGTAGTCGCATTCCATTGTCGTTGTAGGAAATGTTCACGTCGAGACACATTTCGACACTTTCATGAATGTGCATGAAGCGTTAGGCTGCGCGTTCATTTCGCCAGCACCCAGACAATGCTCCAACAATTTCTGCATGACTTCGGCTACTTTGCCCTCTTTCTTGGCACGTTCTTCGAAGGCGAAACCATTCTGGTGCTCGCAGGCTTCCTCGCGTTCCGTGGATACATGGACCTCAACGTGGTGGTGGTCGTGGCATTTTTCGGCAGTTATGCCGGCGACCAACTGTGGTACTTCCTGGGCCGCAAGCACGGCCGCAAGTTGCTGGCACGCAAACCGCGCTGGCAAATGATGGGTGATCGGGCGCTGGAACATATCCGCAAGCACCCGGACATCTGGGTGCTGAGCTTCCGTTTTGTCTATGGCTTGCGCACAGTGATGCCCGTGGCGATTGGCCTGTCGGGCTATCCGCCGGGACGTTACCTATTGCTGAACGGGATTGGCGCGGCCATCTGGGCAACCGCGCTGGCCGCTGCCGCCTATCATTTCGGTGCGGTACTTGAAGGCTTGCTGGGTAGCGTCAAGAAATACGAGCTGTGGGTGCTCGGCGCCCTGCTGGTGCTGGGCTTCGTCCTGTGGCTGCGTCGGCGTTTCAAAAACGCCCGCCTGGCGAAAAAAATCTACGCCGACGAGCAGGCCCTGAAAGCCGAACAAACCACCGCGACTAAGACACCCATCGAGTGAAGCGGTTTCTGCAGCAGTAGAGACCGATTCCGCTAAGCAGGCTGTAACTGAGCAAGCCGACCCAGCCCACGGCACTGGCCGGCCACAGCCCGACCATCGGTGCCAGCCACACCAGCGGCACATTCGATGCCAGCCGCAGCAGCTCCAGCTTCAACGCCCACGGGCGATTCTCCAGGGCCACGCCCAACGTAAACAATCCCAGCGCCACTGCACTCCAGCCGAGCACCAACGCAGCGGTCGGTAGATGCGGCTCCAGGTTCATCAAGTAGCTGCCCAGGGCGATGTAGACGCCGAACTGCAACGCGACATACAGCTGCTGACGTCCGTCCAGCGGCACGTCGAATTTGCGGAACTGACTCAGGTCAGGCTTGCTGATCGGGTACCTGGCCGCAACGTCCGCCGGCCGCCAACCGGTGCGCATGAACCAGATCCGCAGTTTGTCCCAGGTACTTTCGGCGCGCCGCGCGTCTTCCCACAGCTGTGCATAGAACTGCACGTTCGCCCACAATGGATTCCAGCTCGCCAGCGGCGTGGTCACGCCGAAAATCACCGGTTCGTTGTCATCTTCCTCCTGGAACGAGCCGAATAGACGGTCCCAAACAATGAACACCCCGCCGTAGTTACGATCCATATAGAGAGCGTTCTGTGCATGGTGGGCCCGATGATTGGACGGCGTGACGAAGAACCACTCGAACCAGCCGAGCTTGGGAATGTGTCGGGTATGCACCCAGAATTGGTACAGCAGGTTCAACGCGGCGACGCTGACAAACACCAGCAACGGCACCCCGAGCACCGCCATGGGCAAGTAGAAAACCCAGCTCAACAGGAAGCCGGTACTGGTCTGGCGCAGGGCCGTGGAGAGGTTGTAATCCTCGCTCTGGTGATGCACCGAGTGAGCGGCCCACAGAATGTTGCGCTCGTGGCCCATGCGATGCAGCCAGTAATAGCAGAAGTCGTAAAGAACAAAGGCGAATACCCAGACCCAAACGCTGTCGGCCGACAGTTCGAACTGCGCCAGATGCTTGAGGGCAAATGCGTACGTGACCAGGCCGACGCCCTTGGTCAGCAGGCCGGTGGTGGTCGACAGCACCCCGGCGCTGATGCTGTTGATCGCGTCTGCCAGCCGATAGTTGCTCACCCCGCGCCAACGGTCGGCCAGCAACTCGACCGCAATCAGCACAAAGAAAAACGGTACCGCATACAGAATGAAGTCCATGACGCGTCCTGGTCGCAATCTTGAGGACAGATCCTAGGTGTAGTCGTGATTTAACCCTATGGCAACGAGTGACAAATTAGTGGACATTTAACGCCATGAATCTGGAGAAAACCCCATGAGCAAAAAAATTGCAGTGATCCTTTCCGGTTGTGGCGTATACGACGGCGCCGAGATCCACGAAAGCGTGATCACCTTGCTGCGACTGGACCAGCGGGGGGCTCAGGTGCAGTGCTTCGCACCCAATGTTGCACAGTTGCATGTGATCAATCACCTGACCGGCGAAGAAATGCCCGAGTCGCGCAACGTGCTGGTGGAATCGGCACGAATCGCCCGGGGCAACGTTCAGGATATCCGCGACGCGAACGTTGAAGACTTCGATGCGCTGATTGTTCCTGGCGGCTTCGGGGCGGCCAAGAACCTCTCCAACTTCGCCATCGAAGGCGCCGGCTGCACCGTGCAACCCGACGTGCTGGCGTTGGCTGAAGCCTTTGCCGAAGCTGGCAAACCGGTGGGGCTGATCTGCATCTCGCCGGCCTTGGCCGCGAAAATCTACGGGCCTGGCGTGACCTGCACTATCGGCAACGATGCCGATACCGCTGCTGCCATGAACAAGATGGGCGCCACCCATACCGACTGCGCCGTGAGCGAAATAGTCGAAGACAAGGCGCGAAAACTGGTCAGTACGCCGGCGTACATGCTGGCGCAATCGATCAGCGAAGCAGCTTCAGGCATCAACAAACTGGTCGACCGCGTACTCGAACTGACCCACGAAAACGATGCCTGACACAGCTGTCTGTAGGAGCGAGCTTGCTCGCGAAGGTGGTCAACGATGACGCGACAAGCCTGACACCCCGCGTCGTTCTCAGGTTTATCGCGAGCAAGCTCGCTCCTACAGGGGGTCTATGGCTTGCGCGATAGCCGCGTCAGGATCCGGTCCAGCGCATTGGCAAACGCCTGTTTTTCGCGTTCGCCGAAGGGCGCAGGCCCGCCACTCATCTGACCCTGCTCACGCAAATCGGTGAACAGGTTTCGCACCGCCAGCCGGTCGCCCATGTTCTGCGCATCGAACTCCTTGCCCCGTGGGTCCAGCGCCGCTACGCCGTTCTTGACCAGCCGATCGGCCAGCGGCACATCGCTGCAGATCACCAACTCACCGGGTACGGCGTGCTCCACCAGGTAATCGTCGGCCGCATCCGGGCCACTCGGCACCACGATCAGCTTCACCAACGCCAGCCCCGGCTTGATCTGCGGCTGCCCCGCCACCAGCACTACCTCGAACTGACGCTTGAGCGCGAACTTCACCACCAGGTCCTTGGCTGCCCGAGGGCAAGCGTCGGCATCGATCCACACACGCATCACGTTTTCCTCTTTCCAAAAAAATCGCGAGCAGGCTCGCTCCCACAGGTTATACGCAATCCTGTGGGAGCGAGCCTGCTCGCGAATGTGAGCGAAGCGAATGCTGTTTAAGAAACCTGCACCCGCCGCTTCTCGGCCATCCTGCTGCGGCTATACAGCACGATGATTGCAATGATCGCCACGGCTTGCGCACTCAGCGAATACGCATCAGCGTGGATCCCCAGCCAGTCGAAGTCAAAGAACGGCACCGGGCGGGTGCCGAAAATGCCGGCTTCCTGCAACGCTTTCACGCCATGTCCGGCGAAGACCACCGACAACGCGCACAACAGGCCGGCATTGATGCTGAAGAACAGCGACAGCGGCAGTTTCGCCGAGCCACGCAAAATCACCCATGCCAGACCGACCAGCAGCACCAATGCCGTGGCGCCACCGGCCAGTACCGCGTTATGTCCCGCCGGACCTGCCTGCAACCACAGGGTCTCGTAGAACAGGATCACTTCAAACAATTCGCGATAGACCGAGAAGAACGCCAGCGTCGCAAAGCCAAAACGTCCGCCACCGCCCACCAGGCTGGTCTTGATGTAATCCTGCCAGGCCGCCGCGTGGCGACGGTCGTGCATCCACACGCCGAGCCAAAGCACCATGACCGCGGCAAACAACGCTGTCGCGCCTTCCAGCAATTCCCGCTGTGAACCGCTGACGTCAATCACATAGGCCGCCAGCGCCCAGGTCCCCAGGCCAGCCAACAGCGCCAGGCCCCAACCGACGTTGACGCTGCGCACCGCCGACTGCTGGCCGGTGTTGCGCAAGAACGCGAGGATCGCCGCCAGCACCAGAATCGCTTCCAGGCCTTCACGCAACAGAATCAGCAGGCCGGAGATGTAGCTCAACGACCAGCTCAAGCCATCACTGCCCAGCAGGCCGGCAGATTCCTTCAACTTGGCTTTGGCCGTGTCCAGGCGTTGCTGGGCCTGGGCCACCGGCAAACCATCCTGCAACGATTGACGGTAAGCCATCAGAGACTTTTCGGTGTCCTTGCGCACGTTGGCGTCGACGTTGTCGAGGGAGCTTTCGACCAATTCGAAGCCTTCCAGATACGCCGCTACCGACAAGTCGTATGCCTGATCGTGATCACCGGCACGGTAAGCCGCAATGCTTTTGTCCAGCGTCGCTGCGGTATAGTCGAGCAACTGCGCAGGGCCACGCTTGACCTGCGGCGGCTGAGCGCGTTGCGCACGATAGGTCGCTGCGGCTTGCGGGCCTTCGGCGCCCTGCACTTCGGCCGGGGTCTGGCGGGCCAGATCGGCGATGTTGTAGGTCGCGTGGGCTGTTGCCGCCGCCGGATCGGCGCTGAAGCTGGCGATGTAGGTCGCCAGGTCCCAACGCTGACGGTCATCCAGCTGATCAGCGAAGGCCGGCATGTCGGTGCCTTCGACACCCTGGCCCAAGGTGCTGTAGATCGCGTAGAGGCTCAGGTGGTCCATGCGCGCGGTATCACGCAGATTGGCCGGAGGCGGCGTCAGACCGACACCGGCCGGGCCATCACCCGCACCCGTAGCGCCATGGCAGACCGAGCAATGTTGAGCGTACAGGGGCGCGCCGCGGGTTGGGTCCGGTGTAATGATCGGTGCCTGGCTGACTTCGTAGGCCACGGCCAGCTTCGCACCGAGTTGCCGTGCCTGGCGGGCGACGTCCGCGCTGTCCTGACGTGCAGCGATCGCATTGCGTAGCGTGCTGACGCCCTGCTCCAACCCGACTTTTTCCGGTTTGGCTGGCATCGCGGCGATCAAGCCTTGCAGCGCCTTGATAAATTCCAGCTGTTCTTGGTATTCGGATTCATTAATAACCTTGCCCGCTTGCACCGATTGCGGGTAATCCGCGCTGATGTAATCGAGTAAATGCAGGGCTTGAGGCGCACCTTCCACGGTGTCGGCCAGCAGGTTGAAGCTGCAAAAGGCAAACAGAGGGAACACCAGCCAGGCCAGGAAACGGGACGGGGCAGTCATGAATGAATCTCAATTGATAATACGAAGTAACACATTGTTCACTCTCAATGACTTTCACTCAAGCTTTGTTGCAACAACGAACAAGGCGAATTGCGTAAATTCACCGGCGACATCAAGGGCGAGAGGCTGCGTTCCGGGATGTTCGAGTGGGTGCCGCCACAAATGAAAAAGGCGACCTGAAGAGGTCGCCTTTTTTTGTGCCTGACGGTATTACATCGTCGCTTTGCGCAGCGTCGCCATGAACGCCGCCGCACCAATGAACAATCCGGCAAAGGTACGGTTCATGCGTTTTTGCTGTTTGGGAGTGCGCAGCAGACGCAACACCTTGGACGCCAGCCCGGTGTAACCGGCCATGACGATCAGGTCCACGCAAACCATGGTCACACCGATAATAAGGTACTGAGCCAACAGTGGCGCATGGGGGTCAATAAACTGTGGCAACACCGCCAGCATGAACACCAGCGCCTTGGGGTTGCTGATGTTCACCAGGAACCCCCGGAACACCAGCACCAGCGGTTTACCGATTTGCCGTATCGCCGCGTTATCGCTCATGTCGCTGGGCAATGCGCGCCATTGCTTGATCGCGAGATAAATCAGGTACGCCACGCCGAACCATTTGATCGCATGGAACGCCGTGGCCGACGCGGTGAGGATGGCGCCGACGCCGGCGCCGACAATCGCGATCTGCAACGCCAGGCCCAATTGCAAGCCCAAGGCATTCCAGTAACCGCGCCAGAAACCGTATTGCAGACCACTGGACATCGACGCAATGGCCCCGGCACCGGGAGACAAACTGATCACCCAGCAGGCGGCAAAAAACGCCAGCCATGTATGAAGCTCCATCGCTCACCTCGACTCAAACTCGTAACAAACGTCTAAGCTAATGCGGCTTTGAGCCGATGACCACCAATTTCTTGCAGGATATTTCGGCTGCGGACCAGCGTTTATGGCTTTAGGGCCCCTTCGCGAGCAGGCTCACTCCCACAGGTTTTGTAAACACCCTGCAACCACTGTGGGAGCGAGCCTGCTCCGGGCGGCGTTCCGACGAAAGCGGTCTATCAAGCAACAACCCGGCGCTGGGCAACGTAATCGGCCAGCAGAATCAGCAGGATTTGCACGACAAGCCAGATCGGCTCAATCCACACCGCACGCAATGGCAGCTTGAACGCTTCCATCAGGACAGCGCCTCTAGCTCCGCCTGCATGCTTTCGAGCAATTCGAGGGCTTCCATCCAGGCTTCTTCCAGTTCGGCTTCACGCACCTTCAGCTTGGCCTGTTCGGCCAGCAGATCACGCAAGTCGTTCTTGCGTGCCGGCTCGTAAATGTCGCTGTCACCGAGGCTGGCATCGATCTTCGCCAGCTTCTCATGCAGCTTGCCCAACTCGGCTTCCAGCTTGTCAGCCTCACGCTTGTGCGGTGCCAGTTGCTGACGCAACGCAGCAGCGGCCTGGCGCTGGGCTTTCTTGTCGGTCTTGTCCGGGTTGACTGGCGTGTTGCTGACCGGCGCATTGCGCTGGCGATAATCCACCAGCCAGCGGGTGTAGTCTTCCAGGTCGCCGTCGAACTCCTCGACCTTGCCGTCCGCCACCAGATAGAAATTGTCAGTGGTGCTTTTGAGCAAATGACGATCGTGGGAGACCACCAATACCGCGCCGCTGAATTCCTGCAGGGCCATGGTCAGTGCCAGGCGCATCTCCAGGTCCAGGTGGTTGGTCGGTTCGTCGAGCAGCAACAGGTTCGGCCGGCCCCAGGCGATCAACGCCAGCGCCAGACGGGCCTTTTCGCCACCGGAAAAATTCAGCACCGGCTCGTCGATGCGTGCGCCGCGGAAGTCGAAACCGCCAAGGAAATCACGCAGGGTCTGCTCGCGCTCGGTCGGCGCCAGGCGCTGCATATGCAGCAACGGGCTCGCCTTGGAGTCGAGAGAGTCCAGCTGATGCTGGGCGAAGTAGCCGACGACGGTGTTCTCGCCACGGGTCAGTCGGCCGGACAACGGCTCGAGCTCACCCGCGAGGTTTTTGATCAGGGTCGATTTACCCGCACCGTTAGGGCCGAGCAACCCGATCCGAGCACCAGGGGTCAGTTGCAGCTTGACCTTCTCCAGCACGGCTCGCTCACCGTAACCGAGTCGAGCGTCCGAGATATCAATCAACGGACTGGAGATCTTCGCCGACTCGCGAAAGACGAAATCGAACGGCGAATCGACGTGAGCGGCGGACAGCTCTTCCATCCGCTCCAGCGCCTTGATCCGGCTCTGTGCCTGGCGGGCCTTGGTGGCCTGAGCCTTGAACCGGGCGATGTAACTTTCCATGTGCGCACGTTGCGCCTGCTGCTTCTCGTAAGCCTGTTGTTGCTGGGCCAGACGTTCGGCGCGGGCACGTTCGAAGGCACTATAGCCACCGCGATACAGGGTGATCTTGCGCTGATCGACGTGCGCCACGTGATCGACCACGGCATCGAGGAAATCCCGGTCGTGGGAAATCAGCATCAAGGTGCCGGGATAGCTTTTGAGCCACTCCTCGAGCCAGATGATGGCGTCGAGGTCCAAGTGGTTGGTCGGTTCGTCGAGCAGCAACAAGTCTGATGGGCACATCAAGGCCTGCGCCAGGTTCAGACGCATCCTCCAGCCACCGGAGAAATCTCCGACCTGACGATCCATCTGATCGTTGGTGAACCCAAGGCCGGCCAGCAATTTGCGAGCCCGGGCGTCGGCCGTGTAACCGTCAGCGCTGTCGAGTTCCGAGTGCAGGCGGGCCTGAGCGGCACCGTCGTGCGCCGCTTCGGCTGCGGCGAGGTCGCGTTGCACCTCGCGCAGGCGCAGGTCGCCATCGAGCACGTAGTCGACCGCCACGCGATCGAGGGTGTCGATCTCCTGACGCATGTGGGCGATGCGCCAGTCCGCCGGCAAGAAGCAATCACCCGAGTCCGGGTGCAGGTCACCCAGAAGCAAGGCGAACAGGCTCGATTTGCCGGCGCCGTTGGCACCGATGAGGCCGGCTTTGTGGCCGGCGTGCAGGGTCAGCTCGGCGTCTTCTAGCAGACGTTGCGGGCCACGCTGTAAAGTCAGGTTCTGAAGTCGAATCATAATGGCGGCGGAGTCTACCAGCTTCGATCGCAACTGGCGCGAGTAGCACTATGTCCTCTGACCTGTGGAGCTTTTCCCTTGGCACTTACGCCCGTCCCGGCGTTGAACACGCGTGCCTGCAATTGCAGTCGGCGGGCGCAAATGTGTGCCTGTTGCTCTGTGGACTGTGGCTGGAGCAGCGGGCAGTCGCCTGCAACGAACATCGATTGCAGCTGCTTCGCAACGTCGCCGAGCCTTGGGACACGGATGTCGTGCGGCCACTGCGAGCATTGCGCCTGCAATGGAAAGCCGGCGCGAGTGGGGACGCCGAGCTGAATTCGTTGCGCGAACAAGTGAAGACACTGGAACTGGAAGCCGAGCGACATCTGTTGTTGCGGCTGGAGCGATCGGCGCAGCATTGGCCGCAGTGTGAGGTGACCGAGCATCTGGCCTGGCTGGAAGGTGTGGCGGCGGGTGCCGCCCACCTGGACCGCGACGCGCTGCATCAGCTGCGCGTCGCGGCAACCGGCACTTAGGAAGCGCTGGTTGGGGTGGTTGCTGCGATCGATGCGGCGGCCGGCGTTGGCGCTGGCGTGGCTGTCGAGGTGGCTGCAGCTAACGCCGACGTTGCTACCGGAGCCGGGTTGGCTGGCTTGGCAACTGGCGCGGCGGCCGGCTTGGCGGCAACCGGTTTTTTCACCGCTGGTTTGGCAGCAGGTTTAGCCGCGACTGGCTTGGCAGCAGGTTTGGCTGCGGCAGGTTTTGCAGCGCTGGCGGTGGCCGGCTTGGCAGCAGCGGCAGGTTTAGCCGCAGCAGGTTTTGCTGCCGGTTTAGCGGCTGGTTTTGCAGCAGCTTTTACCGCTGGTTTTGCAGCTGGTTTTGCAGCAGCTTTAGCCGCGACAGGTTTGGCAGCAGGTTTTGCCGCAGCGGTTTTGGCAGCTGGTTTGGCTGCAGGTTTAGCGGCCGTTTTTGCAGCAGGTTTGGCAGCCGTCGTTTTCGCCACGGCTGGTTTAGCAGCAGCCGTTTTTGCAGCGGCTGGCTTGGCGGCAGGTTTTGCAGCTGCAGTTTTAGCGGCTGGTTTTGCCGCGCTGGCAGCGACTGGTTTTCTCGCTGCTGGTTTTGCTGCCGGCTTGGCAGCGGCTTTCACCGGAGCTTTGGCGGCAGGCTTGGCGGGTGCTTTTGCAGCAACCGGTTTGGCAGCGGCTTTCTTGGCAGGGGCCGCTGCAGGCTTGGCCGCGCGCAGGGACAACGCCTTGCCGACGGCCTCTTGTACACGACCGACGCCCTGGGCCAGTTTCAGGCTTTCTTGAGCATCGCGTTTGAGTTGCAGGATGTAGTTGCGAGTTTCGGATTGACGATCCTTGAGGGCATCAAGCAGGTCCTCAAGCTCCTTGATCGCATCCTTTGCTTTGGCTTGCGCCTTGGCCTTGCCGGCCGTCGCTGCGTCCTGCAATTTGGTACGGGAATTGTGCAATTTTTCCTGCGCTTTTCCGCGCTGCTTTTCCAGCTTGGCGAGCAGTTTTTCAGCATCAGCCATGGCTTGGGAACAAGCGTTTTCCAGATGCTCGAGCAAGCTGCCCGAGAGTTGTTGGAGTAAGTGCAACGGGGTATTTACAGGCTTCTTGGTGGCCGACATGGTTTACCTCCTGGCTGACGTGGGTGCGGCTCATACTAGACCTCTGCTGCTACCGCCGCTAGGGCATGTTGACAGTATCCAAAGCGCTGCGTTGCAACGAATGAAAAATCTTCTGCGCCTGCGCAAAACCAGTTCACCGTTAAGCACATTCACACTGGCATAATCCTGCGCATCTCAGGTCGGAGAGTGCCCATGTCGCGCTACTTTTTTTTATCGCTGTGCGTGTTTTTTTCCGTGGCTCAGGCCGCCGAAAAAACCAAGGAAAATGACGCTCACGATCTTGCTTACAGCCTTGGCGCGAGCCTCGGCGAACGCTTGCGCCAGGAGGTTCCGGATCTGCAACTACAGGCCCTGCTTGACGGTTTGCAGCAAGCCTATCAAGGCAAACCTTTGGCACTGAAGGACGAGCAGATCGAACAGATTCTGGCCGAGCACGAAGCGCAGGTCGCCGAGCAGCCCGCCGTTGCGCAAAGCGAAGTCGCTCTCGAAAAAGAACGGCGTTTTCTCGCCGAAGAAAAAGCCAAACCCGGCGTTCGTGAATTGGCCGATGGAATATTGCTGACAGAGCTGGTTCCGGGAACGGGCGCCAAAGCCGGCCCGAACGGCAAAGTCCAGGTGCTGTACATCGGTCGCCTTCCCGACGGCACCGTGTTCGACCAGAACACTCAGCCGCAATGGTTCAGTCTCGATAGCGTGATCACTGGATGGCGCACTGCACTGCAAGACATGCCGGTGGGCGCGAAATGGCGCCTGGTGATTCCATCGGCCGAAGCCTATGGCGCCGACGGTGCCGGCGACTTGATCGCGCCGTTCACGCCGCTGGTGTTCGACGTCGAATTGCGCGGCGCCACGAGCTGAACAGCACAAACGAAAAACGGCGCGCAGAGCGCACCGTTTAGCTTTTTACTGGAAGAGCGAGTCTTGCGGGAGGGGGGGGTCAGGCCTGAACCGGGTCCTCTTCCTTGTGAGCGGTGTGCAGTACTTCGATCAGGCAGTCTTCCAGTTCGAAGCGTTCATGCAGCAAGCCACCCAGCTCCTTGAATTTCTCCGCTACGCATTTACCTGCATCACACAGGTCGTTGAAGGCGAGCAGCTTCTCGGTGATGACGTCGATGCGCGGGTAGATCGTCTCGGCCAGTTCCAAGCCGCGTTTGTCACCAAACGCTTTGGCTTCGCCGGTCAACTGTTCGTAGATCTCGAAATGTCCGGCAGACACGTAATCGACCAGCACTCCGCAGAATTCCTGCAACGGTTTTCGGTCTTCGCCCAGAGCCTCAGGCTTCGCGCCAAGAGCATCATAGGCCCGAACCAGTTCGTGACGCTCCTGCAACCAGCGATCGATCAGCAGATGCACTCCACCCCAACGTTCCTGAGCATTCTGACAACTTTCGAGCATGGTGATCTCTCTTCCCTTGTGGGTCATGCTGCTCTACACCTGTCGCAACTTGAAAATCAAGAATCGGCCAGGCAGAGCGTCATTCGAGCAACATAATTCCAATGACACGTGCGGGCCAGATTATGCCCGCGCGACAATGCCTTCAAGGTACGCACGCGATAAAGTTCATACAAGTGTTTAATCGCCCGCTAATGCCCGGTGCGACGACTCGCCGCTGAGTGGTCGCTGAGTAGCGACCCAGACGGCGCGCAGCAACCGGAAAACGCCTTGCATCAGCATCGCAACGAAAAACAGCAGACTCCACTCCGGAATGCTCAGGTCGAACAGTGTCCACGAAATTTCGGCACAGTCGGGATCACACTGCAACAACACCTGGCGCCACGCCGTGACTGTACCGGCCAGACTGCAAAACAGACCGAGCAACCAATACACAGACGTTCCGAAGGCTCCGGGACCGTGTAACGACGCCATCAGGTAGACACCGGTGAGCAGCGCCAGGCACATGCGTTGCAACAGGCACATGTCGCAAGGCTTTAGACCCACTGCATATTCCAGGTAATAGGAAACGCCCAACGCCAGGGCACCTGCAATGAAAGTCATGAAGAACAGGGAACGCGAGCAGGCCAAAGGCATGGCTTTTCCGTATCAGTTGAGACAGGCGGTTACGGTAGAGGAAAGCGCGCCAGCCTTACAAGGCGGGCTTACACGGACACTTCAACAGAAGTGTAGGGAAATCCCGACAGGGACGAGAGGATCAGATGTAGACCCGTGTAGGACTATGCCTGCGACGGACTACAGCGGTAAGAATTCGACGAATATTCGAGCCTGGACAGCCCTTCCAAACTCTCACCTTGTAGCAGCCGAACGCAGGCTGCTACGGGGGAAGGTGCGACTTCGATCTTTGTAGCAGCTGCCGAGCCCGCGAGGCTGCGTTCGGCGGCGAAGCCGTCGTAAAACCTGCATGCACGGTGTACCTGATGCACGGCGGAGCCTGGTTTTGCGACTGCTGCGCAGCCGAACGCAGCCTCGCGGGCTCGGCAGCTGCTACAGGTAAAACATCAGGCGTGTACTGGAACCGGCAATGGTGCGGCCAGCAGACGCTCATCCAAGAGGCACAGGCCTTCCTGGAACAACTGATTGCTGCGCTCGGTGTCGCCCAGCTGAGCCAGCAGTCGCGCCAGCTCCGCACAGGCTTCCGGATTACGCTGTACACGCAGGCTGCTTTCCAGATAATCCCGCGCCTTGCCCCAAAGACTGCTCTGCAGGCACAGGCGGCCCAACGTCAGCAGTAAACTCGAATCAGCCGCATGGTCCTTTAGCCAGCCTTCGGCGGTGTGCAACTGACGCGCCGGATCACTGCCGCGCACCAACCCGTAAAGACGTGCCAAATGGCTATCGTAGTTACGCTTGAGTGCCACTCGCAGGACCTCTTCGGCCTCGACCTGCGCGCCCAGTTGCCGCAGTTGCTCGGCATAAGCGAGCACCAGTTGCGGCTCCTGGCGCTGAGCCGAGGTCAGCTGTTGCCAGGCGCGATTGAGCGATTGCAGGCCGATCGTGCCGCCCTCTTCCTGATGCGCCGCCAGAGACAGGTTTTCACCCCAGGCCCGGCGCTCCAGTTCGGCCAGCTCGGCCGGGGGCAGGACCTTGTCCTTGCGCAGCTCGGGCAACAGGCGAATCACCGCCGACCAATCGCCCCGCTGCTGAAGCAGACGATGCAGTTGGCGCAAGGTCTGAACGTTATGAGGATGGCGCTCATGCATGACTTGCAGGGTCGCCAGGGCGCCTTCGGTATCACCGCGATCGGTCTGTAATTGCGCGTGACTCAGGGCAATCGCCAACTCGGCCTGGGGCTGGCGTTCGAGGGCGCGCTCCAGCAAGTTGTCGCTTTCCTCGTAGAGGCCTTGCTCGTTCGCGGCGCGAGCGGCTCCGAGGTAGTAAAGCAGCGGCTGACGCTCGGCTTCGGCGGCCCGATGCAGATGACGCTGCGCGCTGGCCCAGCGACCTTCAGCCAGATCCAGCTGACCGTGCTCTATCGCCACTTGCACCCGGCGACTACGATTGCGCCGGGACCAGGGATTGACCACACCACTGGAGGTCGTCACCAAATCGATCAACGCCTTGATGCCCCAGAACACCAGCCAGAGAACCGCCACCAACGCCAGGCTTGCCCATAGGCTCGATTCGAAACGGAAGCTTTTGTAGGCGATCAGCACGTAGCCGGAATGCTCGGCAATCGCCAACCCCAACGCGGCGGCAGCGGCGATGACCAGAAACACGATCACATAGAAACGCTTCATGGCGTGGCCTCCGGCGCGGCATCCGCGGCAGGTTTCGCCATGGGCTTGATCGAGTCCTCGGCGTTGACATTACGCCGTTCCAGATACCCTTGAACCGCGCTCAGCGTGCCAGTCAGATCCGGCGTCACGACGGTGACCGGCTGCTTGCTCAACTCACCAACCTGCTCAAGCATCACTTTGCTTTGCGGGTTATCCGGGTTGAAATTGCCTTTGAGTACATCCCGCGCTTCTGTCATCGCCTGGGTGTAAACGGCTGCCTGGCCATTGAGCGCAGCCCATTGCGCCTGCTCCAGTGCCAGGCTCAGGGCCAGGCGTACCTGGCTCAAACTCTGCCCGGCCAGCAAGGGCCGCACGTTCTTGTCGGCATTGAAGTCGATGCGGATGTAACGTGAAATCTGATCCCACCATTGCGCCCAGCGGCTGGCACCGTCGCCGTCGGCGGTCAGACCCCGCAGGGATTCGCCACGCTCCTTGTACTCGGGCGCCAGCTCAGTGAGGTCGATAACCTGATCGCGCAAGGCCCCCAATCGCAGGAACAGCCCAGTGCGATCCGGCTGTTCGGTGCTACGCAATGCCACCAGCGTTTTGGCCACTTGCTCGCGAGCGGCAAAAGAGCCGGGATCGTTCTGTTCGCGAAGAATTTCATCGGCGCCCTGTACCAGGGCCTGGGCGCTACTGACGTCCTGCAAGGCGGAAAGACGCAGGCTCGCCAGGCGCAACAAGTGCTCGGCCTCAGCCAGACGCCAGTCCTTTCGACTGGCACCCAGGACAGTTTCCAGACGCTGGTTCAAGCGTTGCTGATCGCCTTGCAGCTGGATCACCAGACGGCTGCGTGCTTCCAGCTCGTCGGCCGCAGGCAGCTGTTCAAGCCGAGCGCTCAGGCGCTGTTCATTGAGTTTCAGGCTCTGCGCCTGGTCGTTCAATGCCTGCACCTGCCTCAATTGCTGCTGGTTCGTGGCCTGCAGGTGACGCACCTGCCAGACTCCCCAACCACCTACCGCAACACCGGCAGCGCCCAGCAGCAGCGCGACGATTGCCAGCCCATTACCTCGGCGCTGCCCTGTAGCAGGTGGCGCGGTTTCAACCGGTGCTTCAACCGGCGCATCGAGCACTGGCTGGACGTCATCTTTAGGCAAGGCTGTTTCGCTCACGTATCCATCCTTTGCATTAGAGAACGGGTTCGGGATGTTCCCGTAACGCCGTCAGCAAAGCCGCGGCACTGGCGCCGCGACAATCCACAACTGTCAGGGCTCCGGCGGCACGTGCCAGCTCGGCGACCCTGGGGCTTGGAACAAACAACGGCAACTGCGCCAATTGCGGCCAGGCATCGCCGGCCAATTGAAGCAGGTGCTCAAAACCCTGCCCACTGCTGACCACCAGCCCGTTCAAGCGTTCCGCTTTGATCCGGTCAGGGAGTGCCGCAGGCGGGTACTGTGGCAGGTCACGACGGTACAACTCCAGATACTCGACACTAGCACCTCGCTCGCGCAAACGCTCAGCGAGTAACTCGCGTCCGCCCTCTCCACGCATGATCAATACGCGCGGGGCAGGCCGTGCGATCGCCTCGCGCAGCAGAGGAAGGTCAAGCAATGCTTCGCTGTCATCGCCCTGTGCAGGGAAGCTCACATCCAGTCCGTGATCGTTGAGGAGCTGTGCGGTTGCCGCGCCCACGCTGAACCATTTCAGAGCCGGTGGCCGTGGCCAAAACCGGCTGACCAGGTCAATGCCGATTCTGGCAGCCGGCTTGCTGACCACGATCACTGCGCAGTAGGCATCCAGATCCTGCATCACCCCGCGCATTGTGTCAGAGACGGGGATCGGGTCGATCTCCAAAAGCGGCAAACTGCTGCTGAAAATCCCCTTCTGCGCCAAAACACCGGCCAGGGCCGCCGACTCATCCTCGGGACGTGTCAGCAGCAGGCGCCAACCAGTCACTCGTGACCTGCCTCGCCGTAGACTGCTTTTAGAATGTCGTTGGCGCCTTGGCGCAGAAGGTCTTCGGCCACACGCACACCCAGCGCCTCGGCATCACTGCGCGGTGCGCGGGCATCAGCACTGAGCAGCAAGCCGCCGCTCGGATCACCCACCAGGCCACGCAACCAGATCTGCTCGCCTTCAAGCACGGCGTAGCAGGCGATTGGCACTTGGCAGCCGCCATTCAGATGTTTGTTGAGTGCGCGTTCAGCCGTCACGCGAGTGGCGGTGTCCTGATGGTGCAGCGGCGCCAGCAGCGCGTGGATTTCACTGTCGACGCTGCGGCATTCGATACCGACCGCGCCCTGGCCGCCGGCAGGCAGACTGTCATCGACGCTGATGGCCGAGGTGATGCGATCTTCAAAGCCCAGACGAATCAGGCCAGCGGCGGCGAGGATGATAGCGTCGTATTCGCCGGCATCAAGCTTGGCCAGTCGCGTATTCACATTGCCACGCAGGAAGCGGATTTCCAGGTCCGGACGACGAGTCAACAGCTGGGCCTGACGGCGCAGGCTGGACGTACCGACGATGCTGCCTGGCGGCAACGCTTCCAGGCTGGCGTAGGCATTGGAGACGAAGGCATCGCGCGGGTCTTCACGCTCGCAGATGCAAAACAGACCAAGGCCTTCGGGGAAATCCATCGGCACGTCTTTCATCGAATGCACGGCGATGTCGGCTTCGTTTTCCAGCAGCGCGGTTTCCAGTTCCTTGACGAACAAGCCCTTGCCACCGATTTTCGACAGTGGCGAGTCCAGCAGCTTGTCGCCGCGACTGACCATGGGCACCAACGTCACGAGCAGGCCTGGATGGGCCTCCTCCAGACGGGCTTTGACATATTCGGCCTGCCACAGGGCGAGAGCACTTTTGCGGGTGGCGATGCGGACTTCGCGAGAGGACATGGATCAATCCGTACTGAATAGATACGACGGATAATAACAGCTCAGCCAAATCCACTTTGACTTGTATCAGAAGCTGCTTGGCCTCCCTGGCCTCGGATGTCCGGCAACCGGGTATGAAATGTGCCTGCGAACAGCGAATTAAAGCTGTTGCATCATCTTGCGCACGCCGGCCACATGACGCCGGCTGACGATCAACGCGTCACCGTTCAGCCCCTTGAGGAACAGCTGAAAATGTCCCAGCGGAGTGCGTTGCAGGCGTTCGATGCGCTCTCGTGCGACCAGCGCATTGCGGTGGATACGCACGAAACGATCGCCAAACTCGTCTTCAAGCGCCTTGAGCGGTTCATCCAGCAGCACTTCGCCGCCTTCATGACGCAAAGTGACGTATTTGTGGTCCGCAATGAAGTACACCACCTGATCCAGCGGGATCAGTTCAATACCTTTGCGGGTTCGAGCGCTGATATGACTGCGCGGGCCGTTGCCACTTTCGGCGGCGGGGCGGGTCAGGGCGGCGAGCTGGACGCGATTGGGCCGCTCGGCTTTCTTTAACGCATCATGCAAATGTTCAGTACGCACAGGTTTCACCAGATAGCCTACGGCGCTGGCCTGTAAGGCTTCCACGGCAAATTCATCGGGCCCTGTGCAAAACACAACGGCGGGCGGAGTTTCGCGTTCGCACAACCGTGCAGCCACTTGCAGGCCATCAAGGCCTGGCATGCGGATATCGAGCAGCACGATATCCGGTTTGTGACTGTCGATCAGTGCCAACGCTTCTTCGCCGTTCGTGGCGCTGGGCTCCAGGACACTGTATCCCTCGAGTTCGCCGACCATTCGGCTCAGGCGCTCGCGGGCCAGGGGTTCGTCATCAACGATCAGGACATTCATATTGCGCTGGATTCCTGCGTGAGTCTCGCACAAGGATAGCGTAGACAGGTGAAGTGACGTCCGTCACCGCGATCCACGCTAAGACTAGCGCGAAGGCCAAAAAGTGCCGCTCGACCGACGGCTAAATTTTCATCTGCCTGGCGATTGGCGACCTGGGCCAACATGGGCGAGGCATCGCCACAGGGTTTGCTGATACACAATATGAACATCCCCTCTTCTTATAGTCAGTTGCAGCATCGAGAAGTGCACTGATCTATTGTCCAACTGTAGACGGTTGCCGAGACGATATTGCTCATTTGAAAAATATCGTTGCGTAATTGGCCCATGCGTTGCCCCGAGTATGGACCGGGCCATGAGAAAAAAACGTGCCGACCAGTGTCAGCGACAGGATTGGCAACCCTGTTATTATCCGCGGCAGCTTTCTACGCCATCTTTCTTCAGCCGATACGAGCGAATTCATGAGCACTGACAAGACCAATCAGTCCTGGGGCGGCCGCTTCAGTGAACCCGTCGACGCCTTCGTCGCCCGCTTCACCGCCTCCGTCACTTTCGACCAGCGCCTGTATCGCCACGACATCATGGGCTCGATCGCCCACGCTACCATGCTGGCCAAGGTCGGTGTGCTGACCGATGTCGAGCGCGACAGCATCACCGATGGCCTGAAAACCATCCAGGGTGAAATCGAGGCCGGCCAGTTCGACTGGCGCATCGACCTCGAAGACGTGCACATGAACATCGAGGCGCGTCTGACTGACCGTATCGGCGTGACCGGCAAAAAGCTGCACACCGGCCGCAGCCGTAACGACCAGGTCGCCACCGACATCCGTTTGTGGCTGCGCGACGAGATCGACCTGATTCTGGGCGAAATCACCCGCCTGCAAAAAGGCTTGCTGGAACAGGCCGAACGCGAAGCCGGCAGCATCATGCCAGGCTTCACTCACCTGCAAACCGCGCAGCCGGTGACCTTCGGCCACCACATGTTGGCCTGGTTCGAAATGCTCAGCCGCGACTACGAGCGCCTGGTGGATTGCCGCAAACGCACCAACCGCATGCCGCTGGGCAGCGCCGCGCTGGCCGGCACCACCTACCCGATCGACCGTGAATACACCGCTCAACTGCTGGGCTTCGACGCTGTCGGCGGCAACTCGCTGGACAACGTCTCCGATCGCGACTTCGCCATCGAATTCTGCTCGGCCGCGAGCATCGCGATGATGCACTTGTCGCGTTTCTCCGAAGAGCTGGTGCTGTGGACCAGCGCGCAGTTCCAGTTCATCGATTTGCCAGACCGTTTCTGCACCGGCAGTTCGATCATGCCGCAAAAGAAAAACCCGGACGTGCCAGAACTGGTTCGCGGCAAGACCGGCCGCGTGTTCGGCGCACTGATGGGCCTACTGACCCTGATGAAAGGCCAGCCCTTGGCCTACAACAAGGACAACCAGGAAGATAAAGAACCGCTGTTCGATGCCGCCGACACCTTGCGCGACTCGCTGCGAGCCTTTGCCGACATGATCCCGGCGATCAAGCCAAAGCACGCAATAATGCGTGAAGCGGCGCTGCGCGGCTTCTCCACCGCCACTGACCTGGCCGACTACCTGGTACGCCGTGGCCTGCCGTTCCGTGACTGCCACGAAATCGTTGGCCATGCCGTGAAGTATGGCGTGGAAAGCGGCAAGGACCTGGCGGAAATGAGCCTGGAAGAACTGCGCAAGTTCAGCGACCAGATCGATCAGGACGTATTTGCCGTACTGACGCTGGAAGGCTCGGTGAATGCCCGTGACCATATCGGCGGTACTGCGCCGGCGCAGGTCAAGAAGGCTGTAGCTCGC
The DNA here is from genome assembly GCF_056680375.1 of Pseudomonas sp. ASL7. Classification (NCBI taxonomy): domain Bacteria; kingdom Pseudomonadati; phylum Pseudomonadota; class Gammaproteobacteria; order Pseudomonadales; family Pseudomonadaceae; genus Pseudomonas; species Pseudomonas sp. ASL7. The sequence goes on from NZ_CM155279.1 coordinate 4,553,551, forward strand.
GGCCACGCACTGCTCGCCAGCCGCTAAGCCAAAAAGCATCGCGAGCAGGCTCGCTCCCACAGGGTCCGGCGTGTTCAACGCTATCCACTGTGGGAGCGAGTCTGCTCGCGAAAGCGGTCGCAAAAGCAATACAAATCTACTTCCTGGACGCAACCATCGCCATAAACGCCGGCATCGCCGCGTCCTTGTCCGCCGCAATCCGCTGCACGTTCGGGTTCTTCTCCAAACGCTCCAGCAGCGCCTTGGCCGCAGGAATCTCAGCCAACAAATCCAGGCCAAACAGTTTCTGCGCCACGGCACTCGCCAACGGCACGCTGTACAGGAAATACAAATCCGCAATGCTCAGGCTGTCACCCGCTACGTAAGGGGCGAATTGGCCATGCCGGCCCAGCGAGGCGAACCCCTGTAGCAACTCAGCCTTGGTCTTGTCCTTGATCGCCTCCGGCACCGGCATGCCGAAAAAAGCTTCGCCGTAGCAGGCTCGCGCGGGCAATTCGATGTACAGCTCGATTTCCTTGGCCAACGCCAGGACTTGCGCCCGCTCAAAAGGATCGCTCGGCAGCAGCGGCGTGCCTTTCTGACTCTGCTCGATGTACTCGAGTATCACAGCGGTTTCATTGATGAAACCTTGCTCGGCGCGTAGTACAGGGACCTTTGCGCGCGGGCTGATGGCCAGCGCTTCCGGGCTTGTTCCTGCATAAAACGGCACCTCTTCGAATGGCAGGCCTTTCTCGAGCAACGCCAGTTTCACCATGTTGTAGTAGTTACTGACGGGAAATCCATAAAGCTTGAGCATCACATAGCCTCCAGGCCGTGCGGGGTTGGCAGTCCTGTTTTATAGAACGCAAAGGCGTTTCTTGCCAGCAGCATCACAGCGCTGAATGCAGGTAAACTGGCCGCCTTAACTTCAGGAGCCTGCCATGAGCGAGCCAACCGACATCGATAGCGACGAAGAAGAATTTACCGAAACCACTCTGATCGAAGCCATCGAAAACCAGATCGAAAGCGACAACCCGCCGGCCGCCAAGGCAACGTTCAACAAGCTGACACTGGTGGGTTACGAACGGGAAGAAATCCTCAACTTGATGGCCCACGTGTTGGCGGTAGAAATCGACGCAATTCTGGAAGAAGACCGCGCGTTCAACACCGAATGGTATGAAGCCGCGTTGCGCGCATTACCAGAGTTGCCGCCGGAAAAGAAATAAGCCCGCCCCCTGTAGGAGCAAGCTTGCTCGCGAAAAACTCAAGGTCGCTGCGGGAAATCAGATGCCCCGCATGATCGTTAACGATTTTCGCGAGCAAGCTCGCTCCTACAACACTCCGTTACCGGGGAATGTCGCCCGAGGCGAAAAAACCCTGTCGCGAACACTGGACATGCCGCACAAGTGGGCTCACCTTAGGGGCGCTGTCGTCCAATTACTAGAAAGTCTGGAGTCCTTATGTCGCTTACCCCTGAATTGGTTGCCGAACTGGAAATCCTCGCACTCTTCAACCTGGACAGTTCCCAGGAAGGTTTGAAAATTCATCAGACCGCTGCTCCCAAAGCCATTGCCGCCGCCAAACGCCTGTACGAAAAAGAACTGATCGACCAGCCTGATGGTGGTTATCTGACCAGCCTGGGTCGTGATGCCGCGCAAAATGTGCAAACCGTTCTCACCATTCTGAGCGTCCAGGAAACAGCCTGAGCCTTATCGTTTCGCCCACGGAAACCCCCACCACGGGATTTCCGCGGGCACACCCTGTTATCCGCCGAGCCGTTGCGCGATCTAAATCTGACGCCAGAAAAACAAAATCAGCTTAAAAGTCCCAGGACCGAGGCGCTAAACTGCCCCTCACACTGCGACCTTCCACGTCCTAGCCCTGCGAGCCGGTTTTAGCTGACATGACCCGCACCCATGAAATCCGCCCCGATCTGGCCGAGGGAATCGACCGCAAGGTTCTGAGTCAACTGCGTGCACGTTTTCTGACGCTCAACGAAGGTCGCATGGCGCGCGCCATGGAAGGCCTGTCGTCCCGCCAGCAAGGGGTATTGACCCTGCTGCCGCTGTTTTTCCACGTCAATCATCCACTGCTGCCGGGTTACGTTTCAGGCAGTACACCGGCCGGGCTGTCGAACTTCGAGCCCGACGCCAACACCCTCGCCGAAGCTCAGCGCCTGACCCGCTCGTTTTCCTACAAGCCACGCCATGGCAGCAATCCGCCGCGCCCCATTCACGGCCTGTTCCTGATGGGCAGCCTCGGCACCCTGGCTCAGGCCGATCAGAGCGATATGGACGTATGGGTTTGTCACGGTCCGGACCTGAGCGAAAACGATCTCGCCGAGCTGCGCAAAAAATGCCAGCTGCTCGAGACGTGGGCTGCCACCCAAGGCGCCGAGGCGCACTTCTTCCTGATCGATCCGACCCGTTTCGTGCGCGGCGAACGCGATACGCAGTTGAGTTCAGAAGATTGCGGCACCACCCAGCACTACCTGCTGCTGGACGAATTTTATCGCACCGCGATCTGGCTGGGCGGGCGCACACCCATCTGGTGGCTGGTGCCGGTCTACGAAGAGGCAAGCTACGCTCGCTACACCCACACGTTGATTTCCAAGCGCTTCATCCGCGCCGATGAAACCCTGGATCTGGGGCACCTGGCCTATATCCCGCCCGGCGAATTCGTCGGCGCCGGGCTCTGGCAACTGTTCAAGGGCATCGAGTCGCCTTACAAATCGGTGCTCAAGCTGCTGCTGACCGAGGTCTATGCCAGCGAACACCCGAGGGTTCACTGTCTGAGCCTGCGCTTCAAACAAGCCGTGTTCGCCAATCAGCTCAACCTCGATGAGCTGGACCCTTACGTCGTGGTCTACCGGCGCATCGAGGAATACCTCACCGCCCGTGGCGAACCAGAACGTCTGGAACTGGTGCGTCGGGCGCTGTACCTGAAGGTCAATCGCAAACTGACTGGCAGCAGTCGCACTCAAAGCTGGCAACGTTCACTGCTTGAGCGCCTGAGCCACGAATGGCAGTGGGATCAGCGGCAGCTGGCGTTGCTCGATAGCCGCAGCCAGTGGAAAGTTCGTCAGGTCAGCGCTGAACGACGGGCCTTGGTCAACGAGCTGAATTACAGCTACCGCTTCCTGACCCAGTTCGCCCGCAGCGAGCAAGCCGTCAGCTTGATCAACAAACGCGACTTGAACGTCCTGGGTCGGCGACTGTACGCAGCCTTCGAGCGCAAGGCCGACAAAGTCGAATTCATCAACCCGGGCATCGCCCCAGACCTGGCCGAAGACACACTGACGCTGGTGCTGGCGCCAAACAAGAAAGAATCCAGGCAAGCTCAATGGGGCGTGTACAACGGCAGCCTGACGGCTCAGGAGTGGGAGCATTTCGCGCCTATCAAGCGCAGCCGCCAATTACTGGAGTTGCTGACCTGGTGCCACCGCAACGGCGTGATCGACAGCAGTACCCGATTGGCCTTGCATCCGGGTACCAGCGACCTGAGCGAGTTCGAACTGTTCAACCTGCTTGGCAGCCTGCAACAGAGCATTGCGCTGCCGCTGCCCACTGTCGCCGAAGAACCACTATTGCGCGCCAGTGCGCCAAGTGAAGTGCTGATTCTGGTGAATGTCGGCATCGACCCGCTCAAGCACCACCGCGACCTGAACATTCTGATGACCACCGAGCGCACCGACTCCCTGAGCTACGCAGGCGTCAGGGAAAATCTGGTGCTGACACTGGACCAGGTCACGCTCAATAGCTGGAACGAGGTGCTGGTCAACCGCTTCGATGGCCGCCATGCCCTGCTCGACTGCGTGCGCGATTACCTCAACAACCTGCCAAACACAGGGCAGCCGCCAACATTACGTGTGCGCTGCTTCTGCCACAACCGTGCACAGTTCATCGCCCAGCGGGTCGAGGAAATCCTCGATACCGCGCAAAACCTGCTGCTGAGCAAACTCAATCATCGCTATCTGATTCAGGTTCAGCAGCATTATCACGTGCTGGAGCTGGTACCCGGACAGGTCAATCATGTTGCCCTCGCCACGTTGACGGCGCTGCTCGATTACCTGGGCGAAGAACGGGTGAGCTACAGCCCGCTGCACCTGGACCCGAAGGCGCTGGAAGAGCATGACCTGGCGCTGGTTCTGCCGATGGGCCGGACGGACGGTATCCAGGTGTTCTACCGGATCAACGACGACCAGGCTGATCTGTATGTACTCGATGAGTTCAATGCCTTGTGGCAGCAGCGGCTGCCCTACCACGACGAACAAAGCCTGTTGGTGCCACTACAACGTTTCCTGCAATCGATCCAGTACCGGCGTGAAACCTTACTGCCGATGGACGCCGCACAACCTCTGAGCCTGGAAACGATGTATTACCAACTGCTGCCCTCAGGCCCGGGTCGAGCGCGTCGGGTCGAAGCCCGTCCGGCACCGCAATCCCCTATCAATAAACCGTTTTACGACGTGCAGGCGATCGTCGGCAAAGCCCAGCCCGGTAAAGTGCAGGTCACGTTGTATTGCAATCAACGGGAATTTTCAGAGTTGGAGCATGGCGACCAACTGTTCAGCGTGGTCGCCCGGGAAATCGTCGAGCAGCGCCGCGAGACTGAACGCTACCGCTGCTACATCACCGACCTGGACTTGTCCGGCTTGCTCGGTGACGGGCAGAGCTCAAGCAATTTATACCTGCGCTACAAAGCTGACCTGGAGCGCGCATTGAACGAGGCGCTCGAGCAGGCCTAGCGGTTTTTAGAAGGAGCAGTCGCCGCCATTGGCAGGCTGCGATTCAACTTCAAGCAAGGTCAGCTTGAGGGTTTTTCCGCCCGGCGCTGGCCAGTCGATGTGCTGGCCAACCTTCAGGCCGAGCAATGCACTGCCCACCGGCGCCAGAATGGAAATCCGGCCTTCATCGGCATTGGCATCGTTCGGGTAAACCAGGGTCAGGTGATAGTCCTTGCCACTGCTCTCTTCGCGGCAGTGCACACGGGAATTCATGGTCACGACATCGGCTGGCACTTCTTCGTGGCCGACCACGGTATCGGCGCGGTCCAGTTCGGTTTGCAGCGCGATCACGCCCGGCAGCGTGTCATCCAGGCTGTCAATCAAGCGCTCCAGACGTTGAACGTCCAGACGAGTAAGGGTGATGGAAGGTGCGGTCATGATTGAGGCAGACTCCTTTCTTCTGCACAGAAAAAGCAAAACCCCGCCAGAAAAAGGCGGGGTTTTCACGAGCCTCGATGAGTTGAGGCGTTTCCGGACACTATCACAGCTCAATAAATATACAAGTCAGGACCGGACAGCCTGTAATCGCTGCCGTCTCTGTAGGAGCGAGCTTGCTCGCGAAGGGCGTTAACGATGACGAGGGCTGCCTGATGAACGCGGCGCGCTCAAGTCCTTCGTCGGAACGCCGCCCGGAGACAAGCTCGCTCCTACAGAGGGTCGGGTCAACCGTTACGCTTGCGGCTGGCCGCCTCCGCGCAGATGATGCGCCGGCGCTCATCGTCGGCCGAGCGCCATTCGCGGATGTCTTCGACATGGCGAAAACAACCCAGGCAGACCTTCTGCTCATCCAGCCGGCACACGCCGCTGCACGGAGAAGGCACCGCCGGGCTGACGTTGCTGTAGAGCGGCTTGGGCGGACGAACGGGCGCAGGCTGGCTCACGACCTTACAGACCTTCGAAATCGAGCTTCACGCCAGCCTGCTGATCGACGATGCGCTCAAGCATTTCTCCCAGTTGCTCTTCACTCTTGTCGCACATCCAGCGTTCGCTCTCTTCGTCATAGTCGAAGTGGAAACCACCCGACACCGCCGCCAGCCACAACTGACGCAACGGCTCCTGACGGCTGAAGATCAACTGGCTGCCGTTTTCGAACTTGACGGTGAGCACACCGGCCGAACTCTCCAGATCGATATCCAGGTCACTCTCGTCAAAAATATCCTCCAGCGTCTGCTGGGTGGCATCGACCAGATCGTGAAAACGGGCTTCAGTCAAACTCATTGCGGGAACCTCAAAAAGTGTCTACTTACGCTCAAGCGCCGCAAGATACGGGCGAGCCCCGGTGATTGCAAAGGATAACGACTGTGGGAGCGAGCCTGCTCGCGAAGAGGCCATCATATTCAACATCAATGTTGACCGACACTCCGCCTTCGTCGGAACGCCGCCCGGAGCCGGCTCGCTCCCACAGGGATTGCACCTGGCTGGCCGGCATCGGCCCAAGCCCCGCCGGACGGGAGCCGCGTCGCATAGGCAAGCTGTCGGGTGGCCGGTATACTCCGGCGCAATTAACGCATTTTCAAGGATTTCGCCATGAAGCGCCTGATCTCTTCCCTTGCTGCGCTCGTCGCGGTTGCCTGCCTGGTGTCGGCCTGTGGTCAAAAAGGCCCGCTGTACCTGCCCGACGACAGCCAGGACCCTGCCGAGCAGGCCAAGGCGTCGCAGCAATCTCCTTCGAAAGCACACAAGCACGACGTCTACCAATAAGGGAACGCCATGGACGCTTTTAACTACCGTGACGGCGAGCTGTTCGCGGAAGGTGTTGCCCTGTCCGCCATTGCCGAACGCTTTGGCACGCCGACCTACGTCTACTCCCGCGCCCACATCGAAGCCCAGTACCTGGCTTACGCCGATGCGCTGGCCGGCATGCCGCACCTCGTTTGCTTTGCAGTCAAGGCCAACTCCAACCTGGGTGTACTGAATGTCCTGGCCCGTCTTGGCGCCGGTTTCGACATCGTCTCCCGTGGTGAACTGGAACGCGTTTTAGCCGCTGGCGGCAGCGCCGACAAGATCGTGTTCTCCGGTGTCGGCAAGACCCGTGACGACATGCGTCGTGCCCTGGAAGTCGGCGTGCATTGCTTCAATGTCGAATCCACCGACGAACTCGAACGCCTGCAAATCGTTGCCGCCGAGCTGGGTGTTCGTGCACCGATCTCGCTGCGCGTGAACCCGGACGTCGATGCTGGCACTCACCCGTACATCTCCACCGGGCTGAAAGAGAACAAGTTCGGCATCGCCATCGCCGACGCCGAAGACGTGTACATCCGCGCCGCTCAGCTACCGAACCTGGAAGTGGTCGGCGTCGATTGCCACATCGGTTCGCAACTGACCACGCTGGCGCCGTTCATTGATGCCCTCGACCGCCTGCTAGGCCTGGTCGACCGCCTCGGCGATTGCGGTATTTACCTGCGCCACATCGATCTCGGTGGTGGTTTGGGCGTGCGTTATCGCGATGAAGAGCCGCCATTGGCTGCCGACTACATCGCAGCCGTGCGCGAACGTCTCGATGGTCGCGACCTGGCCCTGGTGTTCGAGCCGGGTCGTTTTATCGTCGCCAACGCCGGTGTGTTGCTGACTCAGGTCGAGTACCTCAAGCACACCGAACACAAAGACTTCGCCATCGTCGACGCGGCCATGAACGACCTGATCCGCCCGGCCCTGTATCAAGCCTGGATGGACGTCACCGCCGTGCGCCCGCGCGCTAGCGCAGCTCGCGCTTACGACATCGTCGGGCCGATCTGCGAAACCGGTGACTTCCTGGCCAAGGATCGTCAGCTGGCCCTGGAAGAAGGTGACCTGCTGGCCGTGCATTCGGCCGGTGCCTATGGGTTTGTCATGAGTTCCAACTACAACACCCGCGGCCGCGCCGCTGAAGTGTTGGTGGACGGTGATCAGGCAGTTGAAGTGCGTCGCCGTGAGACGGTAGCCGAGTTGTTTGCTGGCGAAAGCCTGCTGCCGGAGTAAAACCATGCTGCTGCGTTTTACCAAGATGCACGGCCTGGGTAACGACTTCATGGTCCTCGACCTGGTCAGCCAGCACGCGCACATTCTGCCCAAGCACGCCAAGCAATGGGGCGATCGGCACACTGGCATCGGTTTCGACCAGTTGCTGATCGTCGAAGCGCCGAGCAACCCGGACGTGGACTTTCGCTATCGGATCTTCAACGCCGATGGCTCGGAAGTGGAACAGTGCGGCAATGGTGCGCGCTGCTTCGCCCGCTTCGTACTCGACAAGCGTCTGACCGCAAAGCGGCAGATCCGCGTCGAGACCAAAAGCGGCATCATCGAACTGGATATCCGCAGCGACGGCCAAATCGGTGTCAATATGGGTGCACCGCGCCTGGTGCCGGCCGATATTCCCTTCCAGGCGCCGGAGCAGGCCTCGAGCTATAAGCTCGACGTTGACGGCACCACGGTCGAACTGGCCGCCGTGTCCATGGGTAACCCTCATGCCGTGCTGCGGGTCAGCGACATCAACAATGCACCGGTGCATGAACTGGGGCCGAAAATCGAACATCACCCGCGCTTCCCGGCGCGGGTCAATGTCGGTTTTCTCCAGGTCATCGACCGGAACCGCGCGCAGTTGCGCGTCTGGGAGCGCGGGGCCGGGGAAACCCAGGCCTGCGGAACCGGCGCCTGTGCGGCCGCAGTGGCCGCGATCAGCCAGGGGTGGATGGATTCGCCGCTATTGATCGACCTGCCCGGCGGGCGTCTGTCCATTGAATGGGCAGGGCCTGGCCAACCGGTCATGATGACCGGCCCGGCAGTCCGCGTATACGAAGGACAAGTGCGTCTTTGAGTGAGCGAAATCCATGACCGATAAGCCTCAGGTACCCGCCCGACAGCCCGACGAATCACCGTCCGAAAGCCTGGAGGCGGCGGCGATTGCCGCGTACCTGGAGGCGCATCCGGATTTTTTCGTCGAGCACGAAGAGCTGCTCCCGGCCCTGCGTATTCCGCACCAGCGTGGTGACACCATTTCGCTGGTCGAGCGCCAGATGACCCTCCTGCGCGACCGCAACATCGAATTGCGCCATCGCCTCTCACACTTGATGGACGTGGCCCGGGACAACGACCGTCTCTTCGACAAGACCCGCCGCCTGATTCTCGCGCTAATGGATGCCACCAGCCTGGACGACGTGGTGATCAGCGTCGAAGACAGCCTGCGTCAGGACTTTCAGGTGCCCTTCGTGAGCCTGATCCTGCTGGGCGACAACCCGATGCCTGTAGGGCGCTGGGTGACGCATGCCGAGGCGCAAACGGCCATTGGCGGCCTGCTCTCGGAAGAAAAAAGCGTCAGCGGCAGCCTGCGTGAGCACGAACTGGACTTCCTGTTCGGCGAAGAGCAGCGCAAGCAGATCGGCTCCACCGCCGTCGTCGCCATCAGCTACCAGGGCATACACGGCGTCCTGGCCATTGCCAGCCGCGACCCGCAGCACTACAAGAGTTCGGTGGGCACGCTGTTCCTGAGTTACATCGCCGAAGTCATGGGCCGCGTCTTGCCACGGGTCAACAATTCCCTACGCTCGGTGCGCTGATCGTGGAACGACAACTGGACGCTTACTGCGAACACTTGCGCAGTGAGCGGCAGGTGTCGCCTCACACGCTGTACGCCTACCGCCGCGACCTCGACAAAGTGCTGGGCTGGTGTGTCAAACAGAACATCGGCAGCTGGGCCGCGCTGGACATCCAGCGCCTGCGCAGCCTGATTGCCCGCCTGCATTCACAGGGTCAATCGTCCCGCAGCCTGGCGCGGCTCCTGTCGGCGGTACGTGGGCTTTATCACTATCTGAACCGTGAAGGCCTCTGCGACCACGACCCGGCAAACGGCCTGGCGCCGCCCAAGGGCGAGCGTCGCTTGCCGAAAACCCTCGACACCGACCGCGCGCTGCAATTGCTTGAAGGGGCGGTGGAGGATGATTTTCTGGCGCGTCGGGATCAGGCGATTCTCGAGCTGTTCTATTCCTCCGGATTGCGCTTGTCGGAGCTGACCGGGCTCAACCTCGATCAACTGGATCTGGCAGACGGCATGGTTCAAGTGCTCGGTAAAGGCAGTAAGACCCGTCTTTTACCCGTGGGCAAAAAGGCTCGCGAAGCGCTGGAGCTGTGGTTACCGCTGCGCGCCATGACCAACCCGGCGGACGATGCCGTGTTCGTTAGCCAGCAAGGCCGGCGCCTGGGCCCTCGGGCGATTCAGGTGCGGGTCAAGGCGGCCGGCGAACGCGAGCTGGGACAAAATCTGCATCCACACATGTTGCGACACTCCTTTGCCAGCCACTTGCTGGAGTCCTCCCAGGACCTTCGGGCGGTGCAGGAGTTGCTCGGCCACTCGGACATCAAGACCACCCAGATCTATACCCACCTGGACTTCCAGCACCTGGCAACGGTCTACGACAGCGCCCATCCACGGGCCAAACGCATTAAGGGCGATGATTCATGACCATCCAATTGATCACCTTCGACCTCGACGACACCCTGTGGGATACCGCCCCGGTGATCGTCAGCGCCGAAGCCGTTTTGCGCGAATGGCTGACCGAACATGCACCGAACCTTGGCGCGGTCCCGGTGGAACATTTGTGGACCATTCGTGAGCGGATCCTGAGCAGTGAACCGCAACTCAAACATCGCATCAGCGCCTTGCGCCGACGAGTGCTGTTCCATGCACTGGAAGAGGCCGGCTATGACCATCGCCAGGCTTCAGATCTGGCCGATCAGAGCTTTGAAGTGTTCCTGCATGCGCGACATCAGATCGAAGTATTCCCTGAAGTCGAGCCGACGCTGGAGATTCTGGCCAAGCACTATGCCCTCGGCGTGGTCACCAACGGCAATGCCGATGTGCGTCGACTGGGCCTTGCGGATTACTTCAGATTTGCCTTGTGCGCCGAAGACATCGGCATCGCCAAACCGGATGCGCGACTGTTTCACGAGGCGTTGCAGCGGGGCGGCGCTACTGCCCAGGCAGCGGTGCATATTGGCGATCATCCGGGTGATGACATTGCCGGCGCCCAGCAGGCAGGGTTGCGGGCGATCTGGTTTAACCCGGCGGGCAAACTGTGGGAAGCGCAGAAGGCACCGGATGCGGAAATCCGCAGCCTCACCGAGCTGCCGGCTTTGTTGGCGCGGTGGAACGCCCGACACTGACCTTGAATTCACACCCACCCCTGTGGGAGCGAGCCTGAACTGGCCTAATGATTTTGGACACCTCAATCGGGCGCTATGATGGCGCCCAAATCTGAGGTGTTTTGGATATGCGGAAATCTTACTCGAGTGAGTTCAAGCTCAAGGCTGCCAGCATGGTGCTGGACGAAGGACAATCGGTTCCCGAGGTCTGTGCCAGTTTGGATATTGGTCCCACGGCCTTGCGCCGCTGGGTCGATCAGGTTCGTAAGGAGCGCTTGGGTTCGACCCCGGTAGGAGCCAAGGCGATTACCGCTGATCAGCGAGAGATCCAGAAGCTTAAAGCGTTGCTCCGGCAAAAAGACCTGGATATCGAAATCCTAAAAAAGGCCAGTGCTCTCCTGCTTTTGGACGCCAAAGATCATTCTCGTTGATCTGCGAGCTGGACGAGCAGTACGGCGTTAACAATTGCTGCCGAGCGTTTGGCATCAATCGCAGCAGCTTTTACGCCTGGCGTCAGCGCCAAGGCAAAGTGAATCCCGAGCGGGAGAGGCTCAAAGCCGTGCTGGTCAAGCATCACAGGGCGTCAAGAGCCTCTGCGGGGTCGCGGACTCTGGCCAAGGAGCTGCAAGAGAAAGGGCACCGCATCGGGCGGTATTTGGCCCGCAGTTTGATGCGCGAAACCGGCATCACCAGTCGCCAGCGCAGGCGCCATAAGTACAAGTCGCCTGGCGTGGAGGCGTTGGTGGCGCCGCACGTACTCAAGCGCAAGTTTGATGTTAAAGCGGTCAATCAGGTGTGGTGTGGCGACGTGACATACATCAAGGTTGGTAAGCGGTGGCTGTATTTCGCGGCGGTTCTGGATCTGTACGCTCGTCGCGTTGTGGGTTGGTCGTTTTCGATGATCTCCGATGCTTCGCTGACCTGCGAGGCCTTACGGATGGCGGTTGAGCTACGAGGTCGACCCAAAGACGTGCTGTTTCACTCCGATCAAGGCTGTCAGTACACCAGCCATAAGTTCAGGAACGAGCTATTGGAGTATGGCCTGCGGCAAAGCATGAGTCGTAAAGGCGAGTGCTGGGACAACGCCCCTATGGAGCGTTTCTTTGGCAGTTTGAAATCAGAATGGGTGCCTGAAACCGGCTACGAATCGGAACATGAGGCCCGAGCGGATGTGCAGCGCTACGTATCGCGTTACAACACCACCAGGCCTCATAGCTACAACGATTATCGATCGCCAGTCGCTAGAGAGAGACTGGCTGCGTGAAACCTTAAACGGTGTCCAAGATTACTTGACCAGTTCAGCCTGCTCGCGATAGCGGTGGGTCAGTCGACATCGATGTTGAATGTGACGGCCTCTTCGCCGGAACGCCGCCCGGAGCCGGCTCGCTCCCACAGGGAGTTTTGTTTCCCCCATAAAAAAGCCCGCAGCGACGGCGGGCTTTTTCAGCAAGCAAGTAGCTGGCGCTTAAATAGGCCGACTACCGTACTTGTTGTCAGGCTTCTTGGGAGGATCGGCGACCACGTTGGCCTCCACTTCCTGCACCTTGCCGCCCTTGGCCAGGAACTCTTCCATAGCCCGCGCCAGAGCATCACGCTCTTTGTTTTTCGCTTCGACGCTCGGCAGCTCATCGACCGATACCGCTGCCTTGGCCTTGCCTTTGGCGGTCGGAGCGGGCGCATCACCGCCGTCGTCTTCAGCGACATCTTCCACCGCTGCTTCCAGACCTTCTTCGGTTTCGTCGTCGTCGCCTACTTCGAGGTCGTCGTTTTCCAGATCATCGTCGCTCATGTTCTACCTCATGACTTGCGAAAAGCAGATTAGTTATAGCCCAGCTTCGCCGTCTGTCGACGGCCACCGGAAAAAATTCCACAGCCATTGGAGACCAACGGCTTATGCCTCTTCACCGTGCACGGTGGCGAGGACTTTACGGGCACCGCCAGAATCACGGTGCTCGCCCAGATAAACGCCTTGCCAGGTCCCTAGCGCCAATCGGCCTGCCGAAATCGGCAAACTGAGCTGACAGCCAAGCACGCTGGCCTTGAAGTGCGCCGGGAGGTCGTCCAGGCCTTCGTCGTTATGCTCATAGCCGTCTGCTCCTTGTGGGATCAGACGATTGAAAAATCGTTCGAAGTCGCGACGCACCGCCGGATCGGCGTTCTCGTTGATGGTCAACGACGCCGAGGTATGCTGCAGCCACAAATGCAACAGACCGACCCGACACGCCTTGAGTTCAGGCAGGCCGGCGAGTAACTCGTCCGTTACCAGATGAAAGCCCCGGGGCCTCGCCCGCAGGGTAATCAGAGTCTGTTGCCACATACAGTTCTCCGCACGTTCGGGGCGCATTCTAGCGCGCTCTGGGAAAAAACAAAGGCCCTAATATTCCTTCCATCACGTAAGCCATTGGCCGCAGAAAAATGCCCACCGTAAACGCAGCCCAAGCTGTAACAAAAAACCTTTCAGCTACTTCTTCAATGACAAATTCCGGACAAAAAAATGCCCGGCAAGCCGGGCAAGTTTTCTATGCGCGTCTTACATGTTGTAGCCGCGTTCGTTGTGAAGCGCCAGGTCGATGCCGACAGCCTCTTCTTCTTCCGTGATACGCAGGCCCATGACAGCGTCCAGGACCTTGAGAATGATGAAGGTGGCGATTGCGGTGTAGATCACCGTGAAGCCCACACCTTTGCACTGAATCCAGACTTGTGCGGCGATGTCGGTAACGGTGCCGAAACCACCCAGGGACGGTGCAGCAAACACACCGGTCAGGATCGCACCGAGAATGCCGCCGATGCCGTGTACGCCAAAGGCGTCCAGGGAATCGTCATAGCCGAGTTTGCGTTTCAGCGTAGTGGCGCAGAAGAAGCACACCACACCCGCTGCCAGACCGATCACCAGAGCGCCCATCGGGCCTACGGTGCCAGCGGCCGGAGTGATTGCCACCAGACCGGCGACCACACCCGAAGCAATACCCAGTGCGCTAGGTTTGCCGTGAGTCATCCACTCAGCGAACATCCAGCCCAGCGCAGCGGCAGCGGTTGCGATCTGGGTGACCAGCATCGCCATACCGGCAGTGCCGTTGGCTGCAGCGGCGGAACCGGCGTTGAAGCCGAACCAGCCGACCCACAACATCGCGGCCCCCATCAGGGTATAACCGAGGTTGTGCGGCGCCATCGGAGTGGTTGGGAAGCCTTTGCGCTTGCCCATTACCAGCGCAGCAATCAGACCGGCCACACCGGCGTTGATGTGCACCACGGTGCCGCCCGCGAAGTCGAGCACGCCCCAGTCGCCCAACAGCGAACCCGGACCGCTCCAGACCATATGCGCGATCGGCGCGTAAACCAGCGTCAGCCAGAGGCCTGTGAACACCAGCATCGAGGAGAACTTCATCCGCTCAGCGAACGCACCGACGATCAGGGCCGGGGTGATGATCGCAAAGGTCATCTGATAGGTGACGAACACCGCCTCAGGGAACAGCGCTGTAGGCCCGGTAATACTGGCAGGCGTGATGCCGGCGAGGAAGGCCTTGGCGAAGCTGCCGACAAAGGAGTTGAGGTTGACGACGTTGAGTTCCATCCCCGTGGTATCAAACGCCATGCTGTAGCCATAAACGAACCACAGGATGGTGACCAACGCGGTAATGGCGAAGCACTGCATCATCACGGAAAGAACGTTTTTGGAGCGAACCATACCGCCGTAGAACAGCGCGAGGCCGGGAATGGTCATGAACAGCACGAGAGCAGTAGAGATCAGCATCCAGGCGGTATCGCCGGAGTTGAGGACTGGAGGCGCCACCGGATCTGCCGCCATGGCCAGGCCGGGCATTACGATGGACAACAGGGCTCCAAGCCCTGCGAATTTACGCAGAGTCATATTGTTTTCTCCTGGGGCGTTGGGGTTTTTGGCGGCTTAGATTGCGTCGGTATCGGTTTCGCCGGTACGGATGCGAATCGCCTGTTCCAGATTGACCACGAAGATCTTGCCGTCACCGATCTTGCCGGTATTGGCTGCCTTGGTTATCGCCTCGATAACCCGGTCAAGATCCTTGTCGTCAATGGCGACATCGATCTTCACCTTAGGCAGGAAATCGACCACATATTCCGCGCCGCGATACAGCTCGGTGTGACCCTTCTGCCGACCGAAGCCTTTGACTTCAGTAACGGTAATGCCCTGCACGCCGATCTCGGACAGCGACTCGCGTACGTCGTCCAGTTTGAACGGCTTGATGATGGCAGTGACTAGCTTCATGAAAACTCTCTCCCGAATTGGTGGACTTGCCCCAGGAAAACAAACCCGTCTCAAGTCTAAGCGCAGTGCCTGGCTTTGTAACGCATCGTCGGCCTTACCTGCCCGTCCGACGCCTGCTAACCACTCCGCACGAAACGCTTTCCCCCGTTTCGCTTGGCGCACTGCATTCGTCACAGCGACTGCATTCGTGCATGGGTCACCAGGGACTAAGCAGAAAGCTTGCCATCTCCACAAAACGGCCTGTTTTCAATACCTTGAGCGCAGATACCCCCCACTTGGCTACAACAATCGCCGTCTTACGCACAACAACGGTGCGATGCCGTCCGTCCGTATGCGCGAAAAGCGTGCGCCTTCGACCTGCGCAAATGACTATAGACACTGCGTGATACACTGCCCGCCATTGTTTCCAGGACATTTCCCATGCTCGCGCCCAAAGACTTCCTCGACGCCCTGAGCGGCACCGCCTCCCGCCTTTTCAGCGGCGAAACCCCACTGCCAAAAAGCGAAATCGAAAGCCAGTTCAAGGCGTTGCTGCAGAGCGCCTTCAGCAAACTGGACCTGGTTAGCCGGGAAGAATTTGATAGCCAGATGGTCGTGCTGGCGCGGACTCGGGCACGATTGGAAAGCCTGGAAGCGAAGGTCGCTGAGCTGGAAGCGAAGCTCAACCCACCGACCGAGTAACGCCCCATATCCCACTTTTGAAACCCAATCCACTGTGGGAGCGAGCCTGCTCGCGAAAAGGTCGGAACGACCTTCAGATTTACCTGTAGGAGCTGCCGCAGGCTGCGATCTTTTGATCTCAAACCTCGCAAAAATCCCGGCAACGTCCTACAAGAAAACCACCGCCGTCCGATTGCGCCGCAAAGCTCTGGTTCCTAAGCTCACCCAATGCTGAATATTCAGCACTGGGTTTGGCGACCCGGATACCCCCGATGCACCGCGACCACATTCAGACTGGGAGTTTTCCCATCTCGAGTTATGGCGGCTGTGCGTGGGAGACCTTCGGGTCTGCCGGATTTCGGGGTTCACCGGTTCGCCAACCCGCGCATAGCTGCCACCCTTTTCGTTTGGCGACGATCAGAGGCAGTTTTCTTCACTCGACCCCGAGAACTGCACGATGGACGAAAACTATTTAACCCCCCACGTCTTCACCCGCCACAAACTCCACCTCCACGCCCTCCTCCTTGAAAACCAACCCTGATTCAGCGCCCGCGACCTCGGCCGCCTCCTGCGCCTTTACCTCGACGAACGCGCCGTCCGAAAACTCGACCCCGACCAGCGCCAAACCGCACGAATGCTCATCCACGGCAGCATCGAAAACACCCTGCTGATCAGCGAGTCCGGCGTCTACGCCCTACTGGTCTACCACTACTGCCCCGAATACCGAGGCCTGCGCGAATGGCTGACCCACGACGTGGTGCCAGCCCTGAGAGACGCTGAGCAATCGACCTCAACCGAACGCCCGATCCTGAGCCTGCTGAACTGGCCGGAGATGTCATTGAGTTTGCTGCATTGGAATAATCAGCCGTGGATTCGGTTACAGGATGTTCCGCATATGTCGCAGCGCGGGGAGCAGCCACGGGACGCAGTTAATACACCGTGGTGGAAACGAGCTTCGCGGGCACTGCAATCGCTGTAGGTACTCGAAACTCATCCACGTCCGATTTCGGCGACGCGCATATCGTATGTCGACTGCAGATTCAGCCAGAATTCGGGCGTGGTGCTCAGGCAAATGGATAGGCACTTGGCAAGGTCACAGCTAACAACTCTGTTCTGCGCCACCAGCTGGGTCACTTCAAACCTGAATTCACTCGACCAGCAATCTGAATCAGCCATCGAAATACCCAACGGCTCAAGAAACTCCTTTTCTAGGATTTCTCCGGGATGGATCGGCCGCATTCCATTAGTCTTCATTTTGCCTCCTGAAGGTCTGATCTGCTGTGAGCATAAGCATCAACCTCCAACACACAAGAGCGCCTGCATCCTTTAGCCAAAGTCCTTCAACTATCTCGGCACGGTCCTACAAAAGGCCTGCGTCAGTTAGCCAACTCCAGCTTCGACGCGAACTGAGTAGCAGCTGCCGAAGGCTGCGTTCGGCTGCGCAGCAGTCGTAAAATTGCAGAACGCGGAGTGTCAGGCAGACTTTTCCAGCAGGTTTCACGACTGCGGCGCAGCCGAACGCAGGCTGCGCCAGCTGCTACAGATCGTGCATTCCAGCAACATCCTGCGAAGGTTTCCCTCATCTCCAACCGCGCTCAATTCAGACTCCACGACTACCCTTCAAAAGACCGCAGGAAGCGGCTCCCGTAAAGCTCAAGGAACGACCATGTCCCTCTCCATCGTCCACAGCCGCGCCCAAATTGGCGTGGATGCGCCCGCCGTTACCGTAGAAGTCCATCTGGCCAACGGTTTGCCGTCGCTGACCATGGTCGGTCTGCCCGAAGCAGCGGTGAAGGAAAGCAAGGATCGGGTGCGTAGCGCGATCATCAATTCGGGGCTGCAATTTCCGGCGCGGCGGATCACGTTGAATCTCGCTCCGGCTGATTTACCCAAGGACGGCGGGCGGTTCGATTTGGCGATTGCCTTGGGGATTCTCTCGGCCAGCGTGCAGGTGCCGACGTTAACGCTGGATGATATCGAGTGCCTGGGAGAGTTGGCGCTTTCAGGCGCGGTACGTGCCGTGAGGGGCGTGTTGCCGGCCGCCCTGGCGGCGCGCAAGGCCGGGCGTTCGTTGATGGTGCCTCGAGCGAATGCCGAGGAGGCGTGCCTGGCATCGGGCTTGAAGGTCATTGCGGTGGATCATCTGCTGGAAGCCGTTGCGCATTTCAATGGCCACACGCCCATCGAGCCTTATGTTTCAGATGGGCTGATGCATGCCAGCATGCCCTACCCCGATTTGAATGAAGTGCAGGGGCAACTCTCGGCGAAACGGGCCTTGCTGATTGCGGCGGCAGGCGCTCATAACCTGTTGTTCAGCGGACCACCGGGAACCGGAAAAACCCTGCTGGCGAGTCGACTTCCCGGGCTTTTACCGCCACTGGCCGAGAGCGAAGCGCTGGAAGTTGCAGCGATCAAGTCGGTGGTCAGCTGCGTTCCCTTGAGCCACTGGCCACAGCGCCCTTTCAGACAACCGCATCACTCGGCATCGGGGCCGGCACTGGTGGGTGGCGGCTCGAAACCCCAACCCGGCGAAATCACCCTCGCCCACCATGGCGTGCTGTTTCTCGATGAGCTTCCAGAGTTTGATCGCAAGGTCCTGGAGGTATTAAGAGAGCCAATGGAATCCGGTCATATTGTGATATCCCGCGCCAAGGATCGCGTCCGTTTCCCGGCCCGGTTTCAACTGGTTGCAGCGATGAATCCCTGCCCCTGTGGATACCTTGGCGACCCGAGTGGTCGTTGCTCCTGCACCCCGGACATGGTGCAACGCTACCGCAACAAACTTTCCGGTCCGTTGCTCGATCGAATCGACCTGCACCTGACCGTTGCCCGCGAAGCCACGGCCCTAAATCCGGCGCTCAAACCCGGCGACAACACCGCCACCGCCGCCGCTCTGGTTGCCGATGCCAGGGAGCGGCAACACAAACGCCAAAGCTGTGCCAACGCCTTCCTTGATCTGCCGGGCCTGCGCAAGCATTGCAAGTTATCCACAGTCGACCAAACCTGGCTGGAGACAGCGTGTGAACGGTTGACCTTGTCGCTAAGGTCCGCCCATCGACTGCTCAAGGTTGCGCGCACCCTGGCTGACCTTGAGCAGGTCGATGGCATTACCCGTGAGCATCTGGCAGAGGCGTTGCAGTATCGGCCGGCGACTCAATGAATGTCGAAATCGAATCGTCCCCTTCGCGAGCAGGCTCGCTCCCACTCAGCTCAAGTGCTCGACGGCTGGCAACTCCATGGCCCGGACCTCGCTTTGCAGGAAGTCGCTGAGACGGCGTAAACGTTCGCCTCCCGGGCGCGTTTTCGGCCAGACGAGGTAATAATTCTCACCGCTGGCGACGGCGGTCGGCCACGGCAAGCTCAGACGCCCCTGGGCCACGTCCTCGGCCACCATCAGCAAATCCCCCATCGACACCCCATAACCCCGTGCGGCGGCAATCATGCCTAGCTCCAGGGTGTCGAACACCTGCCCGCCCTTCAGGGATACCCGGTCCGTCAGCCCCATGCGCTCCAGCCAATTGCGCCAGTCGCGCCGATCCGGTGTCGGGTGCAGCAGTTCGGCGGAGCACAGTCGGGCGACATCCCATGGTTGATCCTTCAGAAGATTCGGCGCGCCCACCGGAATCAGCTCTTCGGGGAACAGGAAAGTGGCCTCCCAGTCCGGTGGAAAGTTTCCGTTGCTGAGAATAACGGCGCAGTCGAAGGGTTCATGATTGAAGTCCACCGAGTCGACGTCCATCCAGGCGCTGGTCAACTGCACCTCGTTGCCTGGCTGCAAATGGCGGAAACGGCTGAGGCGCGCCAGCAACCAGCGCATGGTCAGGGTGGACGGGGCTTTCATGCGCAGGATGTCATCTTCGGCGCGCAAGGTATTACAGGCCCGCTCCAGCGCGGTGAAACCTTCGCGAATACCCGGCAGGATCAACCGCGCCGACTCGGTCAGTTGCAGGTTGCGCCCACTGCGATGAAACAGCCGACAGGCGAAATGCTCTTCGAGCGTACGAATGTGCCGACTGACCGCACTTTGTGTGATCGACAGCTCTTCCGCAGCCCGGGTAAACGAGCTATGACGCGCCGCCGCTTCGAAGGCTCGAAGGGCATACAAAGGAGGAAGACGACGGGACATCAGGAAGGCTCCTACAGCGCAATGGCGCCAACTTATCAGAAACTCCGCAGGATGAGTTTTAATCATGCCACTCATCCTTATTATCCCTTTGTGAAAACCCCGCAGAGCGCCGAGAATCGACGCTTTCCTGTCCTCTTTGTTAAACGAGCGTGATGATCATGCAACATCCAGCGCGTAAAGAACTCTGGGCCATCCTGCGGCTGGCGGGGCCGTTGATTGCCTCGCAGTTGGCGCACATGCTGATGGTCCTCACCGACACCTTGATGATGGCGCGCCTGAGTCCCGAGGCACTCGCCGGAGGCGGCCTGGGCGCGGCGACTTATACGTTCGTGTCGATTTTCTGTATTGGCGTCATTGCGGCGGTCGGCACCCTGGTGGCGATTCGTCAGGGTGCCGGCGACATCGTCGGCGCCACACGGCTGACCCAGGCCGGGTTGTGGCTGGCGTGGTTGATGGCGTTGGTGGCCGGGCTACTGCTGTGGAACCTTAAACCGGTGTTGCTGCTGTTCGGCCAGACGGAGACCAACGTCCACTCAGCCGGACAGTTCCTGCTGATCCTGCCATTCGCCCTGCCCGGTTACCTGACCTTCATGGCCTTGCGCGGTTTCACCAGCGCCATCGGCCGGGCAACGCCGGTAATGGTCATCAGCCTCGGCGGTACAGTGGCCAACTTCGTGCTCAACTATGCGTTGATCACCGGTATGTTTGGTCTGCCGAAACTGGGCCTGATGGGCATCGGGCTGGTCACGGCCATTGTCGCCAACTGCATGGCCCTTGCGCTGGCCTGGCACATCCGTCGGCATCCGGCCTACGACGCTTATCCGCTGCGCCAGGGGCTGTCGCGACCCAACCGGCAGTATTTGAAGGAGCTGTGGCGCCTGGGACTGCCGATCGGTGGCACCTACGCGGTGGAAGTCGGGCTATTCGCGTTCGCCGCGCTGTGCATGGGCACCATGGGCAGCACGCAACTGGGCGCCCATCAGATTGCGCTGCAAATTGTCTCGGTGGCGTTCATGGTGCCGGCGGGGATTTCCTATGCGATCACCATGCGCATCGGCCAGCACTACGGCGCCGGGCAGTTACTGGATGCGCGGTTGGCCGGACGGGTCGGGATCGCTTTCGGGGCGGCGTCGATGCTCGCCTTCGCAATGGTTTTTTGGCTGCTGCCGCATCAGTTGATCGGTTTGTTCCTCGATCAAAACGACCCGGCGTTTCGCGACGTCATCAATCTGGCTGTAAGCCTGTTGGCGGTGGCGGCATGGTTCGAGCTGTTCGACGGCACGCAAACCATCGCCATGGGCTGCATTCGCGGGCTCAAGGATGCCAAGACTACGTTTCTGGTCGGGCTGGGCTGCTATTGGTTGATTGGCGCGCCGGCCGCCTGGTGGATGGCCTTCCATTTGAACTGGGGGCCAACGGGCGTCTGGTGGGGGTTGGCGTTGGGGTTGGCGTGCGCGGCGGTGAGCCTGACGCTGGCGTTTGAGTGGAAGATGAAGCGGATGATCAGTCGGAAGCCGTCATCGCAAGCAAGTTTCCAGATGGCCCAGCCAGACTGAGATCCCCCTGTAGGAGCGAGCTTGCTCGCGAAGGTGTGTCAGGCACATAGGTGTTAACTGACCCACCATCGCGAGCAAGCTCGCTCCTACAAAAGGTTCGTGTTAGCTCACGACTTCCCGGGCGGCCTGCTGGCCACTGCCAAAGCTCAAGTACTCAACCAGATCCACCAACGGCAACGGCTTGCTGATCAAATACCCCTGCACCTGATCACAACCAAACCCGCGCAACAAATCCAGCTGCTCGGGTGTTTCCACGCCCTCGGCGACCACTTCCAGGTTCAGGTTGTGCGCCAGGTTGATCATGGCGTGGACCAGTTTTCGATTCTCTTCGCGCTCCTCCATGCCGCCGACAAAACTCTTGTCGACCTTCAGCAAGGCAATCGGCAGGCTGTTGAGGTGCACGAAGGAAGAGAAGCCCGTGCCAAAGTCGTCCAGGGAGAAGCGCACACCCAGACGCCCAAGGGCATCCATGGTCTGCTTCACCAGATCGCTGCGGCGCATGACCGCGGTTTCGGTCAGTTCGAATTCCAGCCATTGCGCTTCGACACCGCGCTCGCTAATCAAGCGGCTCAACGTCGAGAGTAACTGGCTGTCCTGGAACTGCCGGAATGAGAGGTTGATCGCCATGTGCAACGCGGGCAGGCCCAGTTCGCGCAGCGCCTGCATGTCCCGCAGTGCCCGGGAAATGACCCAATAACCGAGCGGAACGATCAAACCGCTTTGCTCGGCCAGCGGCACAAATTCGCTTGGGGGCAGCAGCCCGCGCTCCGCATGACGCCAGCGCACCAAGGCTTCGAGGCCGACGATCTGTCCGTCCTCAAGGTTCAGCCGTGGCTGGTAGTGCAGTTCCAGTTCATCGCGGCGCAAGGCCCGGCGCAGCTCGCTTTCGAGGTCAGCGATGCTACGGGCATTGCGATTGATGCGTTCGTTGAAGATGTGAAAGGTGCAGCCCTGTGTGCTCTTGGCCTGTTGCATGGCGATGTGCGCATGCCACATCAGCGGGTCGGCACCGGCCTGGGCCCGGGCATGGGCGATGCCAAGGCTTGAACCGATCAACAGGCTTTCGCCATCGACCCAATAGGGTTCGGCCAGTGCTTCGGTGATGCGTTCGGCCATCCACTCGGCGCGCTGAGGGGCGCGGCGGGTGTCGATCAGCAGGGCAAATTCATCGCTGCCCAGCCGCGCCAGTTGATCGCCGGCCTCAAGCTGGCTTTTCAGCCGCGCGACCACTTGCAGGATCAACCGGTCCCCCGCCTGATGGCCCAGGGCGTCGTTGGCGTGACGAAAGTTGTCGAGGTCGAGGTGACCGAGGGCCAGGCCGCGGCCGTCATTATCCGCCAGCCGCGCGGCCAGCAGAGTCTGGAAACCCTGGCGGTTGGCGATGCCGGTGAGCGGGTCTTGCTCGGCCAGGCGTTGCAAGGTGTTTTCCAGCACGCCGCGCTCACGCACATGGCGCAGGCAACGGCGCAACATGCCCGGGTCGAGGTGATCACGCACTAACCAGTCGCTCACGCCATCGGGTGGCGACAGCGGCTCTTGTTCGAGCAGCAATACCGTCGGCAAATTGCAACGACCGGGCGCTGGCTGAAGGGCCGGGATCGTCAGCAACACCGCGCTGCGGTTGTCATCGAACAGAGTGCTGACCGACTCCCAGCTCGGAGCGCTGATGAGCACGGCCGAGCTCCCCATCGGAGCCAGACACTCGCGCAACAACGCTGCCCACGCTGGCTCTTCGGCCAGTAGCAGCAAACGCAAGGGTTCGACAGGCGTAGACAAGCTAGCTCCCTAGACTCTGCAATGATGTAGGCGGCGGGCATTATGCCGCGCCAGTAACCAATGACCAAATGACAGCAGTTATCAGACGTGGCCTTTGTATCTGGAATTACGAGCATTAGACGCAAATCCCTCGCGCATCCTGCGTGAAAGTATCAAAACCGGCAAATATAGATAGCGTATTGCGTCACAAGTCGGAGAGAGCAGCACAATTCGCTGAGCCTGTTAAAATGCCGGCCCATTTCGCAAACGACTCCCTGATTCCGTATGTCCCGACTCAATCCCCGGCAGCAAGAAGCCGTGAGCTACGTCGGCGGCCCTCTTTTGGTGCTCGCCGGCGCAGGCTCCGGCAAGACCAGCGTGATCACCCGCAAGATTGCGCACTTGATTCAGAACTGCGGTATTCGCGCCCAGTACATCGTCGCCATGACCTTTACCAACAAGGCTGCGCGCGAGATGAAGGAACGGGTCGGCACCCTGCTCAAGGGCGGTGAAGGCCGCGGCCTGACCGTGTGCACCTTCCACAACCTGGGCTTGAACATCATCCGCAAGGAACATGTTCGGCTGGGCTACAAACCGGGCTTCTCGATTTTCGACGAGGCCGACGTCAAAGCCCTGATGACCGACATCATGCAGAAGGAATACTCGGGCGACGACGGCGTCGACGAGATCAAGAACATGATCGGCTCGTGGAAAAACGACCTGATTCTGCCGCCCGAAGCCCTGGAAAACGCGCGCAACCCCAAAGAGCAGACTGCCGCCATCGTCTATACCCACTACCAGCGCACGCTCAAGGCGTTCAACGCGGTGGACTTCGACGACCTGATCCTGCTGCCGGTGAAGCTGTTCCAGGAACACGCCGATATCCTCGAAAAATGGCAGAACAAAGTCCGCTACCTGCTGGTGGACGAATACCAGGACACCAACGCCAGCCAGTATTTGCTGGTGAAGTTGCTGATCGGCACGCGCAACCAGTTCACCGTGGTGGGCGATGACGACCAGTCGATCTACGCATGGCGCGGGGCCCGCCCGGAAAACCTCATGTTGCTCAAGGACGACTATCCGTCCCTGAAAGTGGTCATGCTGGAGCAGAACTATCGCTCCACCAGCCGCATCCTGCGTTGCGCCAACGTGCTGATCTCGAACAACCCGCACGAATTCGAAAAGCAGCTGTGGAGCGAGATGGGCCACGGCGACGAAATCCGCGTGATCCGCTGCCGCAACGAAGACGCCGAAGCCGAGCGCGTGGCCGTGGAGCTGCTGACCCTGCACTTGCGCACGGATCGGCCGTACAGCGATTTCGCCATCCTGTATCGCGGTAACTACCAGGCCAAGCTGATCGAACTGAAGCTGCAACACCATCAGATTCCTTACCGACTTTCAGGCGGCAACAGCTTTTTCGGACGCCAGGAAGTGAAAGACCTGATGGCCTACTTCCGTCTGATCGTGAACCCGGACGATGACAACGCCTTCTTGCGGGTAATCAACGTCCCACGTCGGGAGATTGGCTCGACAACGCTGGAAAAGCTCGGCAACTACGCCACCGAACGCAAAATCTCGATGTACGCCGCCACCGACGAAATCGGTTTGGGCGAGCATCTGGATACGCGCTTCACCGATCGCCTGTCGCGTTTCAAGCGCTTCATGGACAAGGTGCGCGAGCAGTGCGCCGGCGAAGACCCGATCTCGGCCCTGCGCAGCATGGTCATGGACATCGACTACGAGAACTGGCTGCGCACCAACAGCTCCAGCGACAAGGCCGCCGACTACCGCATGGGTAACGTCTGGTTCCTGATCGAGGCGTTGAAAAACACCCTGGAGAAAGACGAAGAAGGCGAGATGACCGTCGAGGACGCCATTGGCAAACTCGTCTTGCGCGACATGCTGGAGCGTCAGCAGGAAGAGGAAGACGGCGCCGAAGGCGTGCAGATGATGACGCTGCATGCCTCCAAGGGCCTGGAATTCCCTTACGTGTTCATCATGGGTATGGAAGAGGAAATCCTTCCCCACCGCTCCAGTATCGAAGCTGACACCATCGAAGAAGAACGCCGCCTGGCCTACGTCGGGATTACCCGCGCGCGTCAGACACTGGCCTTCACCTTCGCGGCCAAACGTAAGCAATATGGCGAGATCATCGACTGCGCGCCAAGCCGCTTCCTCGATGAACTGCCGCCGGACGATCTGGCCTGGGAAGGCACCGACGACACGCCGGTTGAAGTCAAAGCGGTTCGCGGCAATACCGCGCTGGCGGATATACGCGCAATGTTAAAGCGCTAGAATTGATTACTTTTTAACCGGCTGATTTTTAAACCGACAGTATTTGAAAGCTTAGGCGCACAAGGCGCCCAAAGAGGAACGCTTCATGGAAGCACTGCACAAGAAAATTCGCGAAGAAGGCATCGTGCTTTCCGATCAGGTCCTGAAAGTCGACGCGTTTCTGAACCACCAGATCGACCCGGCCCTGATGAAGCTGATCGGCGACGAATTCGCCACGTTGTTCAAGGACTCGGGGATCACCAAGATCGTCACCATCGAGGCCTCGGGCATTGCCCCGGCGATCATGACCGGTCTGAACCTGGGTGTGCCGGTGATTTTTGCGCGCAAGCATCAGTCCCTGACCCTCACCGAAAACCTGCTGTCGGCGACCGTTTACTCGTTCACCAAGCAGACCGAAAGCACCGTGGCGATCTCCCCGCGCCACCTGACCAGCAGCGACCGCGTGCTGATCATTGATGACTTTTTGGCTAACGGTAAAGCGTCGCAGGCGCTGATCTCGATCATCAAACAGGCCGGCGCCACCGTGGCGGGTCTGGGTATCGTGATCGAGAAGTCGTTTCAGGGCGGCCGCGCGGAACTGGATGCGCAGGGTTATCGCGTTGAATCGCTGGCCCGTGTGCAATCACTGGCGGACGGCGTCGTGACCTTCATCGAATAACGCCACAGCGCATATCCCCCTGTAGGAGCGAGCTTGCTCGCGATGGTGTGTCAGCGACGTGGTGCCTGCTGACACACCATCGCGAGCAAGCTCGCTCCTACAGGTATTTTCGGTTGGCTGTTATATCGCGGTGGCTTTGAGGCCGGTGAGCAACAGGCGCTGAAACAAATCCTCTTTCAGCCCTTCAGGGTTGCTCAGCTGCATCCGCTCCAAATGTTCGGGAAATGATGAAGGCTCTGGCGCATCCAGCGCAGCCTTGCCCAACTCCAGAATCTCCGTGAGTTTGAACTTGCTCTTCAGCCAGTTCAGCGCCCGCAATACATCCCGCTCCACCCCGGTAAAATCACACCCCAATGGATACTCCGGAAACAGGTTCGGATGCCGCGCCTGGATGGCCTGCAAACGCTGTGGAGTGTTCTCGGTGAATCGTCGATCGAGGCGGAAATTCTTCGGCAGTTTGCCGACGCCTTGCGCCTGCGCGATCAATCCCGACTGGAACCGTGAATCGCTGATGTTGAGCAACGCCTCGATCACTGCCGCATCGGTCTTGCCCCGCAGGTCGGCGATACCGTACTCGGTGACCACAATGTCCCGCAGGTGTCGCGGAATCGTGCAATGACCGTATTCCCAAACGATGTTCGAACTGACCTCACCGCCCGATTCGCGCCAACTACGCAGGATCAGTACCGAACGCGCACCTTCCAGCGCATGCCCCTGTGCCACGAAGTTGTATTGCCCGCCGACGCCACTGAGCACGCGCCCGTCTTCGAGCTGATCCGCCACGCCCGCTCCGAGAAGGGTCATGGTGAACGCCGTGTTGACGAACCGCGCATCGAGGCGCTGCAAACGTTTGAGTTCTTCCTGGCCGTACAGCTCATTGATGTAGCTGATGCGGGTCATGTTGAATTCGAGCCGCTTGCTGTGCGGCAGCTCGCGCAGGCGTTGGTAAAAACAGCGCGGCCCGAGAAAGAAGCCGCCGTGGACGCAAATACCATCGGTTTGCGCGGCTTCGTCGAGGGTGCCGGCATTCGCCTGTTGCTGGGTCGCCACGTCAGGGTAGACCTTGCGCCGCACAATCCCGGCATCGACCAGCACCAGCAGACCGTTGACGAACATTTCGCTGCAGCCGTAAAGGCCCTTCACGAAAGGCTCGATCCCTCCTTCGCGATCGATCAACTGCGCCCATTGGCTGAGATTCAGATCCGCGAGCAATGCCTTATAACCCTCATTGTCAGCTTGTCGCGCCAGTAACGCAGCGGTCAGCGCATCGCCCATGGCGCCGATGCCAATCTGCAAGGTGCCGCCGTCGCGCACCAACGTGCTGGCGTGCAGGCCGATGAAGTGATCCTGGAACCCCACCGGCATGTTCGGCGTGGAGAACAGCGTGGTGCTGTCCTTCTCGTCGATCAGCAGGTCAAAGGCGTCGATGCCGACTTCCGCGTCACCGGGCATGTAGGGCAACGCGTTGTGCACCTGGCCCACCAGCAGGATCGTCTCGCCGGCCGCGCGGCGCTTGGCAATCATCGGGAACAGGTCGAGGGTGATATCCGGGTTGCAGCTCAGGCTCAGGCGATCGGGGTGTTCACCCTGGCTGGCCACCAGTTGCGCCACCAGGTTCAAACCGGCCGCGTTGATGTCTCGGGCCGCGTGGCTGTAGTTGCTGCTGACGTAATCCTGCTGAGCGGATGCGCTGTGTAGCAGGCTGCCTGGCTGCATGAAGAATTGCTGGACATGAATATTGGACGGCAGGTTGTCCTGGTGCAGGCCCGCGAGGAAATCCAGCTCCGGATAATCACCGAAAACCCGTTCGATGAAGGGTTCGAGAAAGCGTTTTTGCAAGCCGTCGCCCAACGAAGGTCGGCCGAGGCACAGGGCCGTGTAGATCGTCAGTTGGCGATTGGGCAATTGCGCAACGCGCTGATACAGCGCGTTGACGAAGTGGTTGGGTTTGCCCAGGCCCAGGGGCAGGCCCATATGAATATGCGTCGGCAACCGTGCCAAGACATCATCGACCGCCTGCTCAATAGAACACAGCTGCACCATCTGATCCTCCCTTACATTCCGTGAACTGGGGTTGGACCGAGCTTGCCGGGTCTTTGCTGCAATGAACAGCCCTGTAGGAGCGAGCTTGCTCGCGATGAATTCGAAGACGCCGCGTGTATCCAGCTAGTACGCGTTATCGTTGAAGTCCATCGCGAGCAAGCTCGCTCCTACAGGAGATCAGCGGGCACAAAAAAAGCCGCTCGGAAGCGGCTTTTTTGGCTGAAGAGAAAGGCTTACTTCAAGCCGGACATCTTCGAGATTGCGCCTTTCAACTCGGCATCCGAGCAGTCGGCACAGGTGCCTTTGGGCGGCATGGAGTTGATGCCGGTGATGGCTTTGGCCAGCAGGCCATCAATCCCGCCTTGCTCTTTGGCACGTTTGCCCCAGTCAGCCCCGTCACCGATTTTCGGCGATCCCAGCAGGCCGGTACCGTGGCAAGCGTTGCAATGTTTTGCAATTACTTCGTCAGGTGTCTTGGCACCACCACCGCCGCCTGCCGCAGCCGCGACGTCCATTCCCTTGCACTCTTGACCCTGAACGCAGACCTGGCCGACAGGCTCAAGGCGCTTGGCGATATCGTCGTTGGTCGCCGCTTGAGCGCTAACTGCCCAAAGGGCCAATACGGTTGCTGGTACGGCCAGCATTTTCATAATTAGGTTCACGCGTTCACCCTCAATGGTGGCTAGTCACGCCTACGGCCACGGTTCGCAGGCGGGCGCAAGTATAGCGGTAAGCCCGCCACACTGAAACAACCCCAAAGTCGAAGGGGTCTTGTTGTGCAACGGAAAAACCGCCCGGGTGCCTCGGCCATGCTGGCAGGGCGCCTCTTTGGTTAGAAGTTCGCCGGAGTCGCTGCGCTGATTAGTCGCGCCGGCGCATCGAACGGATTACGGAAACGATGCGGCTTGGTACTTTCAAAGTAGTAGCTATCGCCGGCTTCGAGCACAAAAGTTTCCAGCCCGACCACCAGCTCAAGTCGCCCTTCGAGCAGAATTCCGGTTTCCTCACCTTCATGGGTGAGCATCTCGTCACCGGTGTCGGCGCCGGGGGGATAGATTTCGTTGAGGAACGCGATGGCGCGGCTCGGGTGTCCCCGGCCGACCAGTTTCATGGTCACTGCACCATCGGAAATATCGATCAGCTCGTTGGCTTTGTAGACGATCTGAGTCGGCTTTTCCTCGAGGATTTCTTCGGAAAAGAACTCGACCATGGACATGGGAATCCCGCCCAACACCTTGCGCAGCGAACTGATCGAAGGGCTGACGCTGTTTTTCTCGATCATCGAAATGGTGCTGTTGGTGACACCCGCGCGCTTGGCGAGCTCACGCTGGGAAAGACCTTTGAGCTTACGGATCGATTGCAGTCGTTCACCGACGTCCAAGCTTGCGCCTCCAGGAATTCAGGTTGTTGGAATATTGAGCGTTATCATGGCGACAGCGTTCAGTATTTACAACACTTTGACCTGAATCCCGTTCGGTGAAACGACTTTCGATTCGGGCTGCCTGCACCTAGCTCCCGGAATAGAGCCGTGGCACCCGACGCAGGTTGCAGAAGATCTGATAAGGAATCGTGTCAGCGGCCGCGGCTACATCGCTGGCCAGGATGTTTTTGCCCCACAACTCGACGGTCGAACCGAGACCGGCTTGCGGTACATCGGTCAAATCAATACACAGCATATCCATCGACACCCGGCCAATTAACTGGCTGCGTTGCCCCGCGACCAGAACCGGGGTTCCGGTCGGTGCCTGACGCGGGTAGCCATCGGCATAACCCATGGCCACCACGCCAACGCGCATTGGCTTCTGGGTAATGAACCTGGCGCCGTAACCAATCGGCTCGCCGGCCGGCAGT
Source organism: Pseudomonas sp. ASL7 (assembly GCF_056680375.1). Taxonomy (NCBI): domain Bacteria; kingdom Pseudomonadati; phylum Pseudomonadota; class Gammaproteobacteria; order Pseudomonadales; family Pseudomonadaceae; genus Pseudomonas; species Pseudomonas sp. ASL7. The sequence continues at coordinate 4,583,617 of NZ_CM155279.1, forward strand.
TCACGCACACAAATGACTTTAGATTCCAGCGTCATCACCGGCTGCAGGCGCGAGGCCACGGCGTTGGCTTCTTCGAATGGGGTGGCGCCGTAGAGCATGATGCCCGGGCGAACCCAATCACTCGGAATCTGCGGCCAACCCATCACCGCCGGCGAGTTGCGCAGGCTGATTTCGGCCGACAAACCCTGACGTGCAGCTTCGAACACCGCGACCTGCTCGGCACTGGTTTGATTGTGCAGCTCATCGGCGCGGGCGAAATGACTCATCAGCACGATCTTCGCGACCTTGCCGCTGGCCAGAAGCCGTTGATAGGCCGCCTGGTAATCCTTCGGATGCAGACCGACCCGGTGCATGCCCGAATCGAGCTTGAGCCAGACCGTGATCGGCTTGCTCAGTGTGGCTTTTTCGATGGCCTCGAGTTGCCACAGCGAATGCACTACACACCAGAAATCATGTTCGACGATCAGCGAGAGCTCATCGGCTTCGAAAAAACCTTCCAGCAGCAATACCGGCGCCCGAATGCCCGCAGCGCGCAGTTCCAACGCTTCTTCGATGCAGGCCACCGCAAATCCGTCCGCCTCGGCTTCCAGCGCCTGGGCGCAACGCACCGCGCCATGACCGTAGGCATCAGCCTTGATCACCGCGAGGGCCTTGGCCCCCGTGACTTCACGGGCGATTTGGTAATTGTGACGCAGGGCTTGAAGGTCGATCAGGGCACGGGCAGGACGCATGGCGGCAGACTTCTGGTCGGTCATTGGGAATAAAAACCGGCGCTGGCTGACAGCGTTAACCGCCTTACGCACCGGGAGAGGGATCTTTCTGCACTACTTATTTCAGAGCAGTTATTTCAGAGCAGTTATTTCAAAGCAGTTATGGCAGAGCGGCTACAACCGACAGCTCGACCAGTATTTGCGGTTCGCACAGTTTCGATTCAACCGTCGCGCGGGCCGGGGCGACGCCTTTTGGCAGCCACTTGTCCCACACCGCGTTCATGCCTTCAAAGTGTGCGTCTATATCTTTCAGGTAGATGGTGACTGACAACAGATGGCTTTTGTCAGTCCCGGCCAGTTCAAGCAGACGCTCGATGTTAGCCAGGATTTCACGGGTCTGCTGTTCAATCCCGGCGCTCAGGTCATCGCCGACCTGCCCTGCCAGATACACCGTTCCATTGTGAGCGACGATCTGACTCATGCGCTCATTGGTGAGCTGGCGCTGGATTGCCATGTTTTGCGGACTCCTGGATTTTTTTGCCATAACGGGAAATATCGAGACCTTCAGCGCTGATCTGTGGCGTTCTCTTCGCCATCAGGTCAGCCAGCAAACGGCCGGAACCGCACGCCATGGTCCAGCCGAGCGTGCCGTGACCCGTGTTCAAGAACAGGTTACTGAACGGCGTGGCACCCACGATTGGCGTGCCGTCGGGGGTGGTCGGACGCAGACCGGTCCAGAAACTTGCCTGGGCCAGATCGCCGCCCTGAGGATAAAGGTCGTTGACGATCATCTCCAGGGTTTCGCGCCGACGCGGGTTCAGCGACAGGTCAAAACCGGCTATCTCAGCCATGCCACCGACGCGAATGCGGTTGTCGAAACGGGTGATCGCGACTTTGTAGGTCTCGTCGAGAATGGTCGACGTCGGCGCCATCGCCGGGTTGGTGATCGGCACGGTCAGGGAGTAACCCTTGAGCGGATACACCGGTGCCTTGATGCCCAGTGGCTTAAGCAACTGCGGCGAGTAGCTGCCCAGCGCCAGCACGTAGCGGTCGGCAGTTTCCAGTTTGCCGTCGATCCACACACCGTTGATGCGATCACCGGCGTAGTCGAGCTTCTGGATGTCTTGACCGAAACGGAATTCCACACCCAGTTTCACGGCCATTTCGGCCAGGCGAGTAGTGAAAATCTGGCAATCGCCAGTCTGGTCGTTCGGCAGGCGCAACGCACCGGCGAGAATGTCAGTGACGCTGGCCAACGCGGGTTCGACGCGGGCAATGCCGGCGCGGTCGAGCAATTCGAACGGCACGCCGGACTCTTTCAGAACGGCGATGTCTTTTGCGGCGCCGTCGAGCTGAGCCTGGGTGCGGAACAGTTGGGTCGTACCGAGGCTACGGCCTTCGTAGGCAATACCGGTTTCGGCGCGCAGTTCGTCGAGGCAGTCACGGCTGTACTCGGACAGGCGGACCATGCGCTCTTTGTTCACCGCGTAACGGCTGGCGGTGCAGTTGCGCAACATCTGCGCCATCCACAAGTATTGGTCGATGTCGGCAGTGGCCTTGATCGCCAAAGGCGCATGGCGTTGCAGCAACCACTTGATGGCCTTGAGCGGCACGCCAGGCGCGGCCCACGGCGAGGCATAACCCGGCGAGACCTGCCCGGCGTTGGCGAAACTGGTCTCCATGGCAGCGGCCGGCTGACGGTCCACGACCACCACTTCAAATCCGGCGCGTGCCAGATAATAAGCACTGGCGGTACCGATGACGCCGCTACCCAAGACCATAACGCGCATTTTCATATCCCTCATCGCGGCTTACCGCTGACGTTGTTTGTTCAAAGCATTAGATGTGCGCAGTGTAAAAAAGATTAGGCAGTGCTTTTCACTATATAAGTGCCTATATTTGGCGAGAATTCTCGGCAAAAACGCTTTTCACGGAGGCGCATCCCCTATGCGTACCAACACTCAAACCAAACGTGAGCTGGACAAGATCGACCGCAATATCTTGCGGATCCTGCAAACAGACGGGCGCATCTCCTTCACCGAGTTGGGGGAAAAGGTGGGGCTCTCGACCACGCCCTGTACCGAGCGGGTCCGGCGCCTGGAGCGCGAAGGGATCATCATGGGCTACAACGCCCGACTCAATCCGCAGCACCTCAAGGGCAGTCTCCTGGTGTTCGTCGAGATCAGCCTCGACTACAAATCCGGCGATACGTTCGAAGAGTTCCGGCGCGCAGTGCTAAAACTGCCCCACGTGCTGGAATGCCACTTGGTATCAGGGGATTTCGACTATCTGGTGAAGGCGCGGATTTCCGAGATGGCCTCGTACCGCAAGCTGCTGGGCGACATCCTGCTCAAGCTGCCGCATGTGCGCGAATCCAAGAGCTATATCGTGATGGAAGAGGTGAAAGAGAGCTTGAACCTGCCGATTCCGGATTGAGGGTTTATCTCGCCTTTTCGGCCGCCTTCGCGAGCAGGCTCGCTCCCACAGGTACAGTGGTGTCCTTGTGGGAGCGAGCCTGCTCGCGAAGGTAGGCGACTCGGTGGCCCCTTAGACGAGCACCTGCCGCGTCGAAGCCATGTATTCGTGGATCTGCTTTTCGACCCGTGGATGAATCAGTTCCACCGGCCCTCGCCCGTTGGGGCATGGCAAGGTCTTGGTGGTGCCAAACAATCGGCAGATCAGTGGACGCTCGTCATACACGGTGCAGCCATTGGGACCAAGGTGGACGCAATTGAGCTCATCCAACGCCGCATCCTGCTCGGCGCGTGTCTTGCGTGGCAGGCGGGACATTTCTTCCGGCGAAGTGGTCACCGGCCCACAGCAGTCATGGCAGCCGGGCACGCATTCGAACGAGGGTATCTGCTGGCGAAGCGTGCGAATTTTCTGACTGTTGCAACTCATCGAAGCGGTGCCGAAAGCGGAATAGAGCGGGATTCTGCCGCAAAAAACCCGATCCAGACAGCACCAACCGACCAGTGTTGCCCGCGTTCGAGGGTCCGGCTTATGCTCCGTCAAATTTTCTAGACACAGAGAATCAGGATGATGCGCATGAATGCCCGTGCCCAGCACATTGCCTCCTACTACGCCGCCAGCAGCCTGCCGCAGCCTGATCATCCGGCGCTCGCGGGCGAGTTGGTCGCGGATGTGTGCGTGGTAGGCGGTGGATTCTCCGGGTTGAACACGGCGCTCGAACTGGCTGAGCGCGGCCTCAGCGTGGTGCTGCTCGAAGCCCGCAAAATCGGTTGGGGCGCGAGCGGCCGCAATGGTGGGCAACTGATTCGCGGCATTGGCCATGGACTCGATCAATTCGCCAACGTCATCGGTGCGCAAGGTGTGCGTCAGATGAAACTCATGGGGCTCGAAGCGGTAGAAATCGTCCGACAGCGAGTCGAGCGTTTTCAGATCCCTTGCGACCTGACCTGGGGCTACTGCGACCTCGCCAACAAGCCTCGTGATCTCGAAGGCTTCGCCGAAGACGCCGAAGAACTGCGCAGCCTCGGTTACCGTTATGAAACCCGCTTACTGCAAGCCCACGAAATGCACAGCGTGGTGGGTTCCGACCGATACGTCGGTGGCCTGATCGACAGGGGTTCGGGGCATCTGCACCCCTTGAACCTGGCCCTTGGCGAAGCTGCTGCCGCACAACAATTGGGCGCCAGGCTGTTCGAACAATCGGCGGTCACCCGTATCCAGTACGGCCCCGAAATCAAGGTTCATACCGCTCAAGGCTTGGTCCGCGCCAAGACGTTGGTGCTGGGCTGCAATGCCTACCTCAACGGGCTCAATCCCGAACTCAGCGGCAAAGTGCTGCCCGCCGGCAGCTACATCATCGCCACCGAACCCTTGAGCGAAGCACAGGCGCACGCCTTGCTGCCGCAAAACATGGCCGTCTGCGATCAGCGAGTGGCACTGGATTACTATCGGCTCTCGGTGGACAGACGCTTGCTGTTCGGCGGTGCCTGCCATTATTCAGGCCGCGACCCACAGGACATCGCGGCCTATATGCGGCCGAAGATGCTGGAGGTTTTCCCGCAACTGGCCGAGGTGAAAATCGACTATCAATGGGGCGGCATGATTGGCATCGGCGCAAATCGCCTGCCGCAGATCGGTCGGCTCAAAGACCAGCCGAATGTGTATTACGCCCAGGCTTATTCGGGTCATGGGGTAAATGCCACGCACCTGGCGGGCAAGCTGTTGGCTGAAGCGATCAGCGGGCAGCAGAGTGGTGGGTTCGATTTGTTTGCCAAAGTGCCGCACATCACTTTTCCGGGAGGAAAGCATTTGCGCTCGCCGTTGTTGGCATTGGGAATGTTGTGGCATCGGCTTAAAGAGTTGGTCTGAGACACTGTCTGTGTTGCTGCAGGCCTCATCGCGAGCAAGCTCGCTCCCACAGGGGTTTTGTGAACAACACAGATCACCTGTGGGAGCGAGCTTGCTCGCGATGAGGCCGGCAGAAACACCGTAGATTTCAGATCCGCCAAAATGCTTTTAACCCCTCCTCCCGCGCCTGCTCACGGCTCAATCCGACATCCTTGAGCTGCTGGGGTGTCAGTTCCAGCAACGCCTTGCGCGTGTGCAGGCGATGCCAGAACAGCCCCCAACGACCCAGGCAGGACGGTGCGTTGCGCATGACTGCCTCACGCGCGCCGTTGATTTGCCCTGCCGCCAGCTCCTGACTGTGTAAGGTCAGCCGCACATCGCTCAAGCCGCTCATTTCTATCGCTCCTGTTTACTTGGGTAGCCAGCGCTTTCATGATGCGGGGACGGCAAAAAGCATTACAGATTCAAAACATTTGTATTAACTCCATACAGATTTGCCATTTTGAGCTCTGAATTATAAATTTTTATCTGATCTGTACTGCTTAAGTGAATAACCCTACCGAGACTGCGCCATGACCCTGTACGTCAATCTCGCCGAATTGCTCGGCACGCGTATCGAACAGGGCTTCTATCGCCCCGGTGACCGGCTGCCATCGGTGCGGGCCTTGAGTGTCGAACACGGGGTCAGCCTGAGCACGGTGCAGCAGGCCTATCGCATGCTGGAAGACAGCGGACTGGCGATGCCGAAACCAAAATCCGGGTATTTCGTACCGGTGAGTCGAGCGCTGCCCGAGCTGCCAGCCATTGGCCGGCCGGCGCAGCGCCCGGTGGATATTTCCCAGTGGGACCAAGTGCTGGAGTTGATCCGCGCGGTGCCGCGCAAGGATGTGGTGCAATTGGGTCGCGGCATGCCGGACATCACTACGCCGACGATGAAACCACTGCTGCGCGGCCTGGCGCGCATCAGCCGCCGGCAGGACATGCCCGGACTGTATTACGACAACATCCACGGCACCCTGGAACTGCGCGAACAGATCGCCCGCCTGATGCTCGATTCCGGCTGCCAGTTGACCGCCGGCGAGCTGGTGGTCACCACCGGTTGCCACGAAGCACTGTCCACCAGCATTCGGGCGATTTGCGAACCGGGAGACATCGTCGCGGTAGATTCGCCAAGCTTTCACGGCGCCATGCAGACCCTCAAGGGCCTGGGCATGAAAGCCCTCGAGATTCCCACCGACCCGCTCACCGGGATCAGCCTCGATGCCCTGGAACTGGCATTGGAGCAATGGCCGATCAAAGCCATACAGTTGACCCCCAACTGCAACAACCCGCTGGGCTACATCATGCCGGAGGCGCGTAAACGTGCCTTGTTGACGCTTGCCCAGCGCTTCGACGTGGCGATTATCGAGGACGATGTGTATGGCGAACTCGCCTACACCTATCCGCGCCCACGTACGATCAAATCCTTCGACGAAGACGGCCGCGTCCTGCTCTGCAGTTCATTCTCCAAGACCCTCGCACCGGGATTGCGGATCGGCTGGGTTGCGCCGGGCCGGTATCTGGAACGGGTGCTGCACATGAAATACATCAGCACCGGCTCTACGGCACCGCAACCGCAGATCGCGATTGCGGAATTCCTCAAGGCTGGGCACTTCGAACCGCATTTGCGGCGAATGCGCAGCCAATACCAACGCAATCGCGACATGATGATCGATTGGGTCAGCCGGTATTTCCCGACCGGCACCCGCGCCAGTCGCCCGCAAGGCAGCTTCATGCTCTGGGTCGAACTGCCGGAAGGCTTCGACACCCTGAAACTGAATCGCGCCTTGCACGATCAGGGCGTACAGATTGCCGTGGGCAGCATCTTTTCCGCCTCGGGCAAGTACCGCAATTGCCTGCGCATGAACTACGCTGCCAAACCAACACCACTGATTGAGGAAGCGGTGCGCAAGGTCGGCGCCGCAGCAATCAAGTTGCTGGCAGAAACTGACAGCATCAGCGACTGACCTTTATCAGGAAACCAGCGTCCATATGCCAACATCTGCCGTCAATCGGAACGATCCCTCGTGAGAGTCAGACAGCCCCTGCTCGCTTTACTGTTACTCACCTCGTTCCTTGCCGGCTGCGCCAGCCTCCACGTTGAGCGCGAACCCAGCCAGGCGCTGCCCGCCAGCGACTCAGTGTTTGGCCGGTCAATCCAGTCCCAGGCCGCATCCCACCAAGGGCAATCCGGCTTTCGACTGCTGCCCAACAGTACCGACGCCTTTACGGCCCGCGCCGAGCTGATCCGCAATGCCCAAAGCAGTCTCGATTTGCAGTACTACGTCGTCCACGACGGCATCAGCACTCGGATGCTGGTGGACGAACTGTTCAAAGCTGCCGATCGTGGCGTGCGCGTACGAATCCTCCTCGATGACACCAGCAGCGACGGTCTGGACTGGGTCATCGCCACCCTGGCGGTACATCCGCAGATCCAGATCCGGCTGTTCAATCCGCTGCACCTGGGCCGCAGCACCGGTGTAACGCGAACCATGGGCCGCTTGTTCAACCTGTCGCAGCAACACCGGCGCATGCACAACAAGCTGTGGCTGGCGGACAACAGCGTGGCCATTGTCGGCGGACGCAACCTGGGGGATGAGTATTTCGATGCCGAGCCCAACCTGAATTTCACTGACATCGACATGCTCAGCGTCGGCCCGGTTGCCGAGCAATTGGGGCACAGTTTCGACCAGTACTGGAACAGTGCACTGAGCAAGCCGATCAATGAGTTTCTCACGAACAAACCGACCGCCAAGGACTTCGACAATACCCGGACCCGACTAGAGGCATCCCTGGACGAAACGCGCAAACAGAATCACGCGCTCTATCAGCACCTGACGACCTACGCCAGGCACCCGCGCCTGGACATCTGGCGCAGGGAGCTTAGCTGGGCCCGAAGCCAGGTGTTGTGGGATGCGCCGAGCAAGGTGCTGGCCAACGGCGAACCCGACCCGCAGTTGCTGCTGACCACGCAGCTGGCGCCCGAGCTCAACGGGGTCAGCAAAGAGCTGATCTTGATCTCGGCGTACTTCGTCCCCGGCCCGCCGGGGCTGGTGTACCTGACCGGACGTGCCGATGCACGCGTCTCGGTGAAGCTGCTGACCAACTCACTGGAGGCCACTGATGTGCCGGCGGTGCATGGTGGTTACGCGCCGTACCGCAAGGCGCTGCTGGAGCATGGCGTGCAATTGTTCGAATTGCGTCGGCAGCCCGGCGAAGGCGGGGGCAGCGGACCGCATTTTCTTGGCAGCAAATCCTCGCCGAGTTCCGATTCCAGCCTGCACAGCAAGGCAATGATCTTCGACCAGCAGAAGTCCTTTATCGGCTCGTTTAACTTCGACCGGCGCTCAGTGCTGTGGAACACCGAAGTCGGCGTGCTGGTGGACAGCCCGGAACTCGCGACCCGCGTCCGCGAACTGGCACTGCAGGGCATGGCGCCGCCTTTGAGTTATCAGGTGAAACTGGAACAAGGCAAGATCGTCTGGGTCACCGAAGATGATGGCAAGTTGCACACCCTGACCAAGGAGCCGGGTAGCTGGTGGCGGCGCTTCAACGCCTGGATGAGCACCACCGTTGGCCTGGAGCGGATGTTGTAGGCGCATAACTCGCGTCCGGCGCCATAGCGCGATCCGTAGCAGCTGCCGAACGCAGGCTTCGCCAGCAGCTACAAAATCATGCCGGCTGCGCTGTGCCAAATGCACCCTGGCGCGACACCAGAATCACCAATCCAAACGCACCGGCCGCCATCAGCAATGGCAATGCATGCCCACTGATCCACTGGCTGCCGGCACCGGCCGCCAGTGGCCCGACCAGACAACCAATTCCCCACAACTGCGCGATGTGAGCATTGGCCCGCACCAGCGCATCGTCGCGGTATCGCTCGCCGATCAGGATCAGTGACAAGGTGAACAGCCCCCCGGCGCTGGCGCCGAACAACACCCACAACGGCCAGATCAACAACGTGTCGATCAGCAACGGAATCGCCAGGCTCGACAGCAGCAAAACCACTGCACACCCGGTGAACAGCGTGCGTCGCGACAAGCGATCAGCCAACGCCCCTATCGGCAATTGCAGCAAGGCATCGCCGACCACCACCGTGCTGACCATCGCCAGGGCGATCTCCGCCGTGAAGCCCTGACGCAAGCAATACACCGGCAGCAAGGTCAGGATCATCGCTTCAAACGCCGCAAACAGCGAAACCGCCCATGCAATCGCCGGCAGGCCTCGGCAGAAACCCAGCAAGTCACCGAAGGTCACGCTGCTGGCTTCGCTGCTGGGCGCGCCACTACGGCCCAGCAACAGCAACGGCGCCGCCACCAGCAAACCGACGCCGACCCAGAAACCGTAATCCTGCTCGGTGCCCAAGGCCCCCAACAACAATGGCCCGCCCAACTGACTCAATGCGTAGGTGCTGCCATACAGCGCCACCAGCCGCCCACGCCATTGCTCGACCACCAGTTGATTGATCCAGCTTTCACCGAGGATGAAGACCAGGGTCAGCGCCACCCCGATCATCAACCGCAGCAGCAGCCAGATCGGATAACTGGGTAATAGCGCCAGCAAACCGATGGACAATGCCCCGGCCCACAGGCACAGGCGCATCAGATTGGCCGCGCCGAGACGCGCCGCCAGGTGGCTGGAGATTTTCGCGCCCAGCAAGACGCCAATCGCAGGCATCGCCGCCATCACGCCGATCGCGAATGAGCCGTAACCCCAACTTTCCAGGCGAAACGACACCAGCGGCATGCTGACACCCAAGGCCAGGCCGACACTCAGGACCGACGCCAACACGGCGAAATAAGTCGCCCAACGCATGTTCCACGCTCCTGTGGATATTATTTTTCACAGACGACACAAAACAAATGTGGGAGCGAGCCTGCTCGCGAAGAGGCCAGCACATTCAACATCAATGTTGACTGTTACACCGTCTTCGCGAGCAGGCTCACTCCCACAAGGGATCTGCGTCGTTAAGAAAACCGACTTACAATTTGATCCAGGTCGCCTTCAGCTCGGTGTACTTGTCGAACGCATGCAGCGATTTATCGCGACCGTTGCCCGACTGCTTGAAGCCACCAAACGGTGCGGTCATGTCGCCGCCATCGTACTGGTTGACCCACACGCTACCGGCACGCAGCGCCCTGGCGGTCAGGTGAGCCTTCGAGATGTCCTTGGTCCACACTGCCGCAGCCAGGCCGTAAGGCGTGTCGTTGGCAATCGCAATGGCTTCTTCGGCGGTATCGAACGCAATCACCGACAGTACCGGCCCAAAGATCTCTTCCTGAGCGATTTTCATCGCGTTGCTTACACCGTCGAAAATCGTCGGCTCAACATAAGTGCCACCGGTTTCCTGAAGAATACGCTTGCCGCCAGCCACCAGTTTGGCGCCGTCGGTGTGACCGGATTCGATGTAAGACAGCACGGTGTTCATCTGCTGGGTATCCACCAGCGCGCCGACTGTGGTTGCCGGGTCCAGCGGGTTGCCCGGCTTCCAGGTTTTCAGCGCTTCGATCACCAGTGGCAGGAAGGTGTCCTTGATCGAACGCTCGACCAGCAGACGCGAGCCAGCGGTGCAGACTTCACCCTGGTTGAAGGCAATGGCACCGGCAGCTGCTTCAGCGGCCGCTTGCAGGTCCGGGGCATCGGCGAACACGATGTTCGGGCTCTTGCCGCCGGCTTCGAGCCAGACGCGTTTCATGTTCGATTCGCCGGAGTAAATCAGCAGTTGCTTGGCGATCTTGGTCGAACCGGTGAACACCAGGGTGTCCACGTCGTTGTGCAGGGCCAGGGCTTTGCCGACGGTGTGGCCGTAGCCAGGCAGCACGTTCAGCACGCCTTTGGGGATGCCGGCTTCAACGGCCAGCGCAGCGATCCGGATGGCGGTCAGCGGGGATTTTTCGGACGGTTTGAGGATCACCGAGTTGCCGGTGGACAGCGCCGGACCGAGTTTCCAGCAGGCCATCATCAGCGGGAAGTTCCACGGCACGATGGCGCCGACGACGCCGACCGGCTCACGAGTCACCAGACCCAGTTGGTCGTGCGGGGTCGCTGCCACTTCGTCATAGATCTTGTCGATAGCTTCACCGCTCCAGCTCAGGGCTTGCGCCGCGCCTGGAACGTCGATGTACAAGGAATCGCTGATCGGCTTGCCCATGTCCAGGGTTTCAAGCAGGGCCAGCTCTTCGGCGTGCTGTTTCAGCAGGCCGGCAAAACGAATCATGGTGGCTTTGCGCTTGGTTGGCGCCAGGCGGGACCAGACACCGGAATTGAAGGTGGCGCGAGCGTTTTCAACGGCACGCTGGGCGTCGGCGGCGTCACAGCTGGCAATCTTGCCCAGCAGACGACCATCGACCGGGCTGATGCACTCGAAGGTCTCACTGGAGACGGCATCAGTGTATTCACCATTGATGTAGGCGCGGCCTTCGATCTTCAAATCGCGAGCCCGTTGTTCCCAATCGGCACGAGTCAGGGTGGTCATACGAGAGTCCTCCTCTTATTGAATACGAGCGCCCCGCGGTCTTCGCGGGCGGTCTCAGGAATTCTGCCCGGACAGCCTGCTTTTCGGCCCAAGGCAACTGCCACCCTAAACCAGTGGCCGGGGTTGTATCAATATATTTGACACAAAGTCGGCAAACGGCCTTGCAGTGTTCATTTTAATAAACATAGACTTTGAGTCTTTCCAGCCATCGCGCCGCAATCACGGGGAATTACAACAATGAATATCGAGGATGTCGTCGATTTCAGCCAAGCCGCCACCCAGCCGGATCGCTATCGGCCGGACCCGGCGAAAGTCCTCAAGGGCGACCCTGAACAAGCGGTGTACAACCACTACAACAGCCCTTGCGGCCAGTTGAATGCAGGCGTTTGGGAAGGCGAAGTCGGCCAGTGGCTGGTGAACTTCACCGAACACGAGTACTGCGAAATCGTTCAGGGCGTCTCAGTGCTGCGCGACAATGACGGCAATAGCAAAACCGTGCGCGCGGGCGATCGCTTTGTGATCCCGGCCGGGTTCCGGGGCACTTGGGAAGTGCTGGAAACGTGCCGCAAGATCTACGTGGCGTTTGAACAGAAGGCCTGAAGATTTATGCTGCCCCGGCCGGCCTCATCGCGAGCAAGCTCGCTCCCACAGGTTTTGTGATCGACACAGATCTCCTGTGGGAGCGAGCTTGCTCGCGATGAGGCCCTGACTAGCACCACAAAGTTCAGACAACAAAAAAGGCCCGTATCTCGCGATACGGGCCTTTTTTGTAAGAGAGAAAAATCAATTACTTGATTTTGCCTTCTTTGTAGATCACGTGCTTGCGAACAACCGGATCAAATTTCTTGATCTCGATTTTGTCCGGAGTAGTGCGCTTGTTCTTGTCGGTAGTGTAGAAGTGACCAGTACCGGCGCTCGAAATCAAACGAATCAATTCACGCATGATTAGCTCCCTTAGATCTTGCCAGCGGCGCGGATTTCGGCCAGCACGACAGTGATGCCACGCTTGTCGATGATGCGCATGCCTTTGGCAGATACGCGCAGACGCACGAAACGTTTCTCTTCTTCAACCCAGAAGCGGTGATGCTGCAGGTTCGGCAGGAAACGACGACGGGTTTTGTTATTTGCGTGGGAAATGTTATTCCCAGTCACCGGACCCTTACCGGTAACTTGACAGACTCTCGACATGCCTCAGCCCTCTAAAACCACATGCCCAACCCGGCATGGGTTGGCCGCTTAATCTCTCAGTCATTTGGCGCCAGGCGCCGCGTTTCTTTAAGGGTCTTACCGGCTACACCTACAAACGAAGGAACCGGGCCCCTAGAAAAGAGCGCTGCTTTATACCAGAAAGACTAGAGAGCAACAACATTCCGTGTGTGCTGAGTTGATAAAAACCCCATTTTTCGGGCTTCGAGCGCCTAGGATAAAGGCTATCGTCGATGAAGACCGCTCGTCGCAGAGAATCGGCCAACGCGCCAATTCAGGATTTTTCTCAGCCAGCACTCACTGAAAACAGTCGCCTATAGTCCCCTTAAAATGAAAAAGGGGATAGTCATTTGCAAAAGAGCCCACTAGGGTAAGCCTTTTCCAGACTGCACTTGCAGATGGGCCTTCGATCTGTAAAGGAATCCGACCATGCGCCTCGCTGCCCTACCCCTGCTGCTTGCCCCTCTTCTACTGAGCCCACAGGCTATGGCGGCCGCGCTGACTGTCTGCACCGAGGCCAGCCCTGAAGGGTTCGACGTGGTGCAATACAACTCCCTGACCACCACCAACGCCTCGGCCGACGTGCTGATGAACCGCCTGGTGGACTTCGATACCGCCAGCGGCAAAGTGGTCGCCAGCCTCGCGGATAGCTGGGACGTCACGCCCGACGGCCTGACGTACGTATTCAAACTGCATCCGCAGGTGAAATTCCACCGCACCGACTATTTCAGCCCGACGCGTGACCTGACCGCCGAGGACGTGAAGTTCAGCTTCGACCGCATGCTCGACCCGGCAAACCCCTGGCACACCATTGCGCAGAGCGGCTTCCCCCACGCCCAGTCGATGCAATTGCCGGCGCTGATTAATAAGATCGACGCACTCGACCCACTGACCGTGCGCTTTACCCTCGACCACCCGGACTCGACCTTCCTCGCGACCCTGAGCATGGGCTTCGCCTCAATCTATTCGGCTGAATACGCCGACAAGCTGATGAAGGCCGGCACCCCGGAGAAGCTCAACAGCCAGCCGATCGGCACCGGCCCGTTCATTTTCACCCGTTTCCAGAAAGACGCTTCAATTCGCTACAAGGCTAACGCCGACTATTTCGGCGGCAAGCCTTCGGCAGATCCACTGATCTTTGCCATTACACCGGATGCCAACGTGCGCTTGCAGAAATTGCGCCGCAACGAGTGCCAGATCGCTTTGTCGCCCAAGCCTATGGACGTACAGGCAGCACTGAAAGAGCCGACATTGAAAGTCGAAAAAACTGACGCTTTCATGACCGCGTTCGTCGGCATCAACAGCCAGCATCCGCCACTGGATAAACCTGAAGTGCGTCAGGCGATCAACCTCGCGTTCGACAAGGCCAACTACATCAAAGCGGTCTTCGAAGACACCGCCGAACCCGCCAATGGCCCGTATCCGCCCAACACCTGGAGTTATGCCAAAGGCTTGCCGGGCTATCCGCATGACGTCGAAAAGGCCCGCGCATTGATGGCCAAGGCCGGACTGAAGGATGGCTTCCAGACCACCATCTGGACCCGCCCCTCTGGCAGTCTGCTGAACCCGAACCCGAGCCTCGGCGCGCAATTGCTTCAGTCCGATCTCGCGGAAATCGGCATTCAGGCCGAGATCCGGGTGATCGAGTGGGGCGAGCTGATTCGCCGCGCCAAGGCCGGCGAGCATGACTTGCTGTTCATGGGCTGGGCTGGCGACAACGGCGACCCGGACAACTTCCTCACGCCGCAATTTTCCTGCGCGGCGGTCAAGTCCGGCACCAACTTCGCCCGTTATTGCAACCAGGACCTGGACAAACTGATCAGCGCCGGCAAGACCACCGGCGAGCAAGGTGTGCGCACCAAGCTCTATGAACAGGCCCAGGCGCAGATCCAGCAACAGGCGCTGTGGTTGCCACTGGCGCACCCGACCGCCTTCGCACTCACGCGCAAAGACGTCGAGGGTTACTCGGTCAGCCCGTTCGGTCGCCAGGATTACTCGAAGGTCAACCTCAAATAATTGCGTCGCCACAAAACCTGTAGGAGCGAGCTTGCTCCGGGCGGCGTTCCGACGATGATGGCCAACGATAACGCGGGAAGCCTGACACCCCGTGGCGTTCTCAGGTTTATCGCGAGCAAGCTCGCTCCTACATGAACGTGGGTTACATCCACCCGTACTCGGCCATGGACAGCGGATCGCCGTCGCCGATGATGAAATGGTCGAGCACCCGCACATCGATCAGGTCCAGGGCCTCTTGCAAGCGCTTGGTCAGCTTTCGATCAGCCTGGCTGGGGTCGGCACTCCCCGATGGGTGGTTGTGGCAGAGGATCACTGCTGCGGCGTTGTGAGCCAGCGCGCGCTTGACCACCTGGCGCGGATAAACACTCGTACAGTCGATGGAGCCTCGAAACAGCGATTCAAACGCCAGCACTCGATGTTTCGAGTCCAGAAACAGGCAGCCAAATACCTCATGAGGTTCGTGTCGCAACATCGATTTGAGGTAATCACGTACGGCCAGCGGATTTTCCAGCACCGAGCTGTGGCGTAAGCGCTCAGCCAGATGCCGTCGGGCCATTTCCAAGACTGCCTGCAACTGTGCAAACTTCGCCGGACCAAGCCCGAGCTGGGCGCTGAAGACCCTCAAGTCAGCCTCCAATAAGGCGCGCAAGCTGCCGAATTGCATCAACAGGTGTCGCGCCAGGTCCACCGCGCTTTTGCCAGAAACACCGGTTCGTAGAAAGATTGCCAGCAACTCGGCATCGGAAAGGCTCGCCGAACCCAGCTCAAGTAATTTCTCCCGCGGCCGCTCGGCCGCCGGCCAATCGCGAATACTCATGGCACCTCCTTGTCGTGTGGGCGCCGCTGTTCCGTAGCGGTCGCTGTGATATCGTAGCCCATCTTTTTTGCTGGCGATTTCATCCCTGGGGAGGGGGTATCGCCATGCAGCCACCATCGAATTGAAAGGCAGGCCTATGCAGCGGCTGTATCGGAAACGCATCGTTCTGGGCGTCGGCGGCGGCATCGCTGCCTACAAAAGCGCCGACCTGGTCCGCCGCCTGATCGATCAGGGCGCCGAAGTGCGCGTGGTCATGACCCGTGGCGGCAGCGAGTTCATTACACCATTGACCATGCAGGCACTGTCCGGGCACCCGGTCCACCTCGACCTGCTGGACCCGGCGGCTGAAGCTGCGATGGGCCACATCGAGCTGGCCAAATGGGCCGACCTGGTGCTTATCGCCCCCGCCACCGCCGACTTGATCGCCCGCCTGGCCCAAGGCATTGCCGATGACCTGCTGACCACGCTGGTGCTGGCCACCGACGCGGTGGTCGCCGTTGCCCCGGCGATGAACCAGGCCATGTGGCGCGATCCGGCGACCCAGGCCAACCTGCAAACCCTCGAAAGCCGCGATTTGAAAGTCTTCGGCCCGGCCTCCGGCAGCCAGGCCTGTGGTGACGTCGGCATGGGCCGCATGCTCGAAGCCACCGACCTCGCACAGTGCGCGGCAGACTGCTTCCAGCGCCAGGCACTGACCGGCAAACACGTACTGATCACCGCCGGCCCGACCCAGGAAAACATCGATCCGGTGCGTTACATCACCAACCACAGCTCCGGCAAAATGGGCTTTGCCCTGGCCGAAGCGGCGGTAGAAGCCGGCGCCCGCGTGACCTTGATCACCGGCCCGGTGCATCTGCCGACCCCGGATCGCGTGACGCGCATCGACGTGGTGAGCGCCCGCGACATGCTCGCCGCGTGTGAAGCCGCGATCCCTTGCGACCTGTTTATCGCTTCGGCAGCGGTCGCGGATTACCGCCCAGAAGTCGTGGCCCCACAGAAACTCAAGAAAGACCCTACGAACGGCGACGGCTTGTTGCTACAGATGGTGCGCAACCCGGACATCCTGGCCACCATCGCCACGCGCCCCGACCGTCCGTTCAGTGTCGGTTTCGCCGCCGAAACCGAACACTTGCTCGATTACGCGGCCCGCAAGTTGAAAGACAAAAACCTCGATCTGATCGTCGCCAACGACGTCGCCAACCCGAGTATTGGCTTCAACAGTGAAGAAAACGCCTGCAGCGTGATCGACCGTCAGTTACACGCCACACTTTTCGCCCAGACCAGCAAGAGCAAGATTGCTCGACAACTGGTCACTTTTATCGCCGAACGTCTGAACCAGGTTTAATTTACATGCACGCTTTGCAAGCCAAGATCCTCGACCCTCGCATCGGCAGCGAATTTCCGCTGCCGCAGTACGCCACTCCAGGCTCCGCCGGCCTCGACCTGCGCGCCATGCTGGAAAAAGACACCGTGATCAAGCCGGGCGAAACCGTACTGATCCCGACCGGCCTGTCCGTCTATATCGGCGACCCGGGTTTGGCGGCGCTGATTTTGCCGCGCTCAGGTCTGGGCCATAAACACGGCATCGTACTGGGCAATCTGGTCGGTTTGATCGACTCCGATTACCAGGGGCCGTTGATGGTCTCGTGCTGGAACCGTGGCCAGACCGATTTCAACATGGTGGTGGGCGAACGCCTGGCTCAGCTGGTGCTGGTGCCGGTGGTTCAAGCACACTTCGAGATGGTCGAAGAGTTCGTTGAAACCGAGCGCGGTGCAGGCGGTTTCGGGCATTCCGGCAGCCACTGATAGCGGGTGCCACAGTCAGCCGGCCAGGAATTTCATTGTGGGAGCGAGCTTGCTCGCGATGACGGTTGCACATTCGACAAAGGTGTCGCCTGCCAGTCCGCTATCGCGAGCAAGCTCGCTCCCACAGGTTTTGAACTGAAATTGCACAGACGTCATCTGGAAGGTTTACCACTGAAAATCAAGGCATTGGCCGGCAAAATGCTAACTGAAACCGGTGTCATGGCCTTTTCGCAGCACGAACTCTCAGTGGAAAAGATCGTCATACCCTTCAGTTTGAGCCGGTCGACGAGTACTTCGCGGCCAGGTCCAGCCACCTTCAAGATGGAGCATTTCCAGTAATGAGCAGCCCAGCCCAAGTCGCACCCAAGTTCCCCGACAGCATCTTCCGCGCCTACGATATTCGCGGCACTGTCCCGGAATTTCTGAACGCTGAAACCGCTTATTGGCTCGGACGCGCCATCGGTTCACAGAGCCTGGCCGAGGACGAACCGAATGTTTCGGTCGGCCGCGACGGTCGCCTGTCCGGCCCGGAACTGGTTGAACAATTGATCAAAGGCCTCGTCGACAGCGGCTGCCACGTCAGCGACGTTGGCCTGGTGCCAACACCTGCGCTGTACTACGCCGCCAACGTACTGGCGGGCAAGTCCGGGGTGATGCTCACTGGCAGTCACAACCCGTCGAACTACAATGGCTTCAAGATCGTTATCGCCGGCGACACCCTGGCCAATGAACAGATTCAGGCCCTGCACGACCGCCTCAAGACCAACAATCTGAGCAGCGGTAAAGGCAGCGTCACCCAGGTCGATATTCTCGATCGCTACAACACCGAAATCGTCCAGGACATCAAACTCGCCCGCCGCCTGAAGGTTGTGGTCGACTGCGGCAACGGCGCTGCCGGTGTGATCGCCCCGCAACTGATCGAAGCATTGAACTGCGAAGTCATTCCGCTGTTCTGCGAAGTGGACGGCAACTTCCCAAACCATCACCCGGATCCGGGCAAGCCTGAAAATCTCGTGGACCTGATCGCCAAGGTCAGGGAAACCCATGCTGATATCGGCCTGGCCTTCGACGGCGACGGCGATCGCGTGGGCGTAGTGACCAACACCGGCAGTATCGTCTACCCGGACCGCTTGCTGATGCTGTTCGCCCGCGACGTGCTGGCGCGCAACACTGACGCGCAAATCATCTTCGACGTCAAATGCACCCGCCGCCTGACACCACTGATCAAGGAATACGGCGGTCGCCCACTGATGTGGAAGACGGGTCATTCGCTGATCAAAAAGAAAATGAAACAAACCGGCGCGCTGTTGGCCGGCGAAATGAGCGGGCATATCTTCTTCAAGGAACGCTGGTTCGGTTTCGACGACGGCATTTACAGCGCCGCGCGGCTGCTGGAAATCCTCAGCAAGGAAAAATCCTCGGCGCAAGAGCTGTTTGCGACCTTCCCGAATGATATTTCTACGCCGGAAATCAATATCCATGTGACCGAAGAGAGCAAATTCAGCATCATTGATGCATTGCACGACGCGAAGTGGGGGGAAGGCGCTGACCTGACTACCATCGACGGCGTGCGAGTTGACTACGCCAAAGGCTGGGGCCTGGTGCGCGCGTCCAACACCACGCCGGTGTTGGTGCTGCGTTTCGAGGCTGATGACGAGGCGGAATTGCAACGCATCAAGGACGTTTTCAAAGTCCAGTTGAAGCGTGTTGCACCTGATCTCCAACTACCGTTTTGATTAATTGAAGCGCCTTTTACCGAAGTGCCGGAGCCCTGAATGACCCTCGAACGCGAAGCCGCCGCCAACACCGCCAAGGTCCTGTCCGAAGCGCTGCCTTACATTCGCCGCTATGTCGGCAAGACACTGGTGATCAAATACGGCGGCAACGCGATGGAAAGCGAGGAGCTGAAGACCGGCTTCGCCCGCGATATCGTGCTGATGAAAGCCGTCGGCATCAACCCGGTGGTGGTTCACGGTGGCGGCCCGCAAATCGGCGACCTGCTCAAGCGTCTGTCGATCGAGAGCCACTTCATCGACGGCATGCGCGTCACTGACGCGCAGACCATGGACGTGGTGGAAATGGTCCTCGGCGGCCAAGTGAACAAAGACATCGTCAACCTGATCAACCGTCATGGCGGCAGCGCCATCGGCCTGACCGGTAAAGACGCTGAGCTGATTCGTGCGAAAAAGCTCACCGTGACCCGCCAGACGCCGGAGATGACCCAACCGGAAATCATCGACATCGGCCAGGTTGGCGAAGTGGTCGGGATCAACACCGACCTGCTGAACTTGCTGGTCAAAGGTGACTTCATTCCGGTGATCGCGCCGATTGGTGTAGGCGCCAACGGCGAGTCGTACAACATCAACGCGGACCTGGTGGCGGGTAAAGTGGCCGAAGCGCTGAAAGCCGAGAAGCTGATGCTGCTGACCAACATTGCCGGTCTGATGGACAAGTCAGGCACGGTCCTGACCGGCCTGACCACCCAGCAGGTCGACGAGTTGATCGCCGACGGCACCATCTACGGCGGCATGCTGCCAAAGATCCGTTGCGCGCTGGAAGCGGTTCAGGGCGGTGTGGGCAGCTCGTTGATCATCGACGGTCGGGTACCGAATGCGATCCTGCTGGAGATCTTCACCGATACCGGTGTGGGTACATTGATCAGCAATCGCAAGCGTCCCTAAGCAGCACACACAAAAAGACCCCGCTCAACCGGGTTGAGCGGGGTCTTTTTTTGCCTGCGATCCCTGCAGGAGCGAGCTTGCTCGCGAAAAACGTCAACGATTACGCGGGGCGCCTGACGAAACGCGGTGCTCTTATGTCCATCGCGAGCAAGCTCGCTCCTACAGAATCCATGTTGTCAGACGCCGAACTGGGCGCGGTAGGCTTCTACGGCCGGCAGGTATTGCTTGAGCTGCGGATCGTCCGCCAGGAACTCCAGCACCTGATTCAGCGAAACAATGCTGATCACCGGAATACCGAAATCGCGCTCCACTTCCTGGATGGCCGACAACTCGCCGTTGCCACGCTCCTGACGGTTGAGAGCGATCAATACACCGGCAGCCTTGGCGCCGTCCTGGGACGCGATGATCTGCATCACTTCGCGGATGGCAGTGCCTGCGGTGATCACATCGTCGATGATCAACACGTCGCCGGTCAGCGGGGCGCCGACCAGGCTACCGCCTTCGCCATGGGCCTTGGCTTCCTTGCGGTTGAAGCACCATGGCAAATCACGGCCATGGTGTTCGGCCAGCGCCACGGCGGTGGTCGCGGCCAACGGGATGCCTTTGTAGGCCGGACCGAACAGTACATCGAAGGAAATGCCGCTCTCGACGATGGCTGCCGCGTAGAAACGACCTAGCTGCGCCAGGGCCGAACCTGAGTTGAACAGGCCGGCATTGAAGAAGTATGGACTGGTACGCCCGGACTTCAGGGTGAACTCACCGAAGCGCAAAACGCCACGATCAATGGCAAAACGAATGAAATCGCGCTGATACGCTTGCATGAAAAAAACCCCAAATACCACGGATTTAGCTAATTAGGTTGACGCCGTGTATCATACACGCACGCGATTTTTGGGGCCATTTATGCGGATCATCAGTGTGAACGTCAATGGTATTCAGGCTGCAGTGGAGCGAGGTTTGCTCAGTTGGCTGCAAGCACAGAATGCCGACGTCATCTGCCTGCAGGACACCCGCGCCTCCGCCTTTGAACTGGACGATCCAGCCTTCCAACTGGATGGCTACTTCCTTTATGCCTGCGAAGCCGAAGTTCCCGCCCAGGGTGGCGTGGCTTTGTATTCGCGGTTGCAACCGAAGGCAGTCATCAGCGGTCTCGGCTTCGAGACGGCCGACCGCTACGGGCGCTACCTGCAAGCCGATTTCGATAAGGTCAGCATCGCGACCTTGCTGCTCCCTTCGGGGCAGAATGGCGATGAAGACTTGAACCAGAAGTTCAAGCTAATGGACGACTTCGCCCGTTATCTGGATAAACAGCGACGCAAACGTCGCGAGTACATTTACTGTGGCTCGCTGTACGTGGCGCAACAGAAACTGGACATCAAGAATTGGCGCGACAGCCAGCAATCCCCGGGATTCCTGGCACCTGAACGGGCCTGGATGGACGAGATTGTCGGCAACATGGGTTATGTCGATGCCCTGCGCGAAGTCAGCCGTGAAGGCGACCAGTACAGCTGGTGGCCAGACAACGAACAGGCGGAAATGCTCAACCTCGGTTGGCGCTTCGACTATCAGTTGCTGACTCCGGGCCTGCGTCGTTTCGTTCGCAGCGCACGCTTGCCACGTCAACCACGGTTCTCGCAGCATGCACCGCTGATCGTGGACTACGACTGGACGCTGACCATCTAAGCGTCGCTTCGCAGACGCGAACACGCCGACGTCAGTCAGACTGTATGAAAACCGGGCAATCTACTCGCCGGTCAAAGAAAATGCCCGTATCGCAAGATACGGGCATTTTTTTATGCACTAAGTAGTTCACTCAGGCCTGTCAACACAGGCCCAGTGACCAGAACGTCAAACAGCGGCGAAAAACGGCAGCGCAAGGTACAACTTGATCACGACGACATTAATGATATCGATGAAGAAAGCTCCCACCATTGGCACCACCAGGAACGCTATCTGCGAAGGTCCGTAGCGTTGTGTCACCGCCTGCATGTTAGCGATGGCCGTTGGCGTTGCTCCTAGTCCAAAACCGCAGTGCCCTGCCGCCAGAACTGCCGCATCGTAGTTGCTGCCCATCATTCTGAATGTCACGAAAATCGCAAACAGTGCCATGACCAACGCTTGCGCGGCCAGGATGATAAAGATCGGTAACGCCAGTGCTGCCAGATCCCACAGCTTGAGCGACATCAGAGCGATCGCCAGAAACAGCGATAAGCTGACATTCCCCAACACGGAAACTTCACGCTCAAACACCTGATACAAGCCAAGTGCGGAAAGGCCGTTGCGTAAGACCACACCCACGAACAAAACACATACGAACGTCGGCAACTCAAATGCAGTTCCGTGGAGCAGGCCATTCAAGAGGGAGCCGGCCATCAGACTGACGGCGATCAGGGCGAGCGTCTCGATAAACGAAAACGGCGTGATCGAGCGCTCTTTGTTTGGCTGCTCAAAGCCCTTCGGCAGACGCGGCTTATCTTTCTCGCAACCGGGTGTCTGGACACGTTTGATGAGCAGGCGAGCGACCGGACCACCAATCAAACCACCCAGCACCAAGCCAAACGTAGCAGAGGCCATCGCGAGTTCGGAGGCGGAAGCCAGGCCAAACTTCTCGCTGAACGTCGCTCCCCATGCAGCGCCGGTACCGTGACCGCCAGACAACGTAATCGAGCCCGTCAACAAGCCCATCAACGGATCGAGCCCCAAAGCCTTTGCGAGGCCAATGCCCATGGCATTCTGGACCACCAGAAGCCCGATGACCGCCAGAAGAAAGATCCCTACTACGCGCCCGCCTTTCTTCAGGCTGGCAAAGTCTGCACTCAAGCCGATGGTGGCAAAAAAAGCCAACATCAGGGGAGTTTGCAGTGAGGTGTCAAATCGGACATCGATATCAACCCCCCGCAAAGCCAGAAGAAGCAGAGCCACTACCAGACCACCTGCTACAGGCTCAGGGATATTGTAACTGCGTAAAAAACCGATTCGTGTGACCAGTCCGCGCCCCAGTAACAGTACTAAAGAGGCGGCCACAAGTGTTCCATAAAAATCGAGCTGAATCATTGGGATATTCTTGGATATATATTCAGGGGCGAACTTTTTACCTGGACACGCCTCTTGAACAGGTTGATCGTCTCAACACTGATTGTTTTTTAAATTCAAGGACCGTCAATGGCCTTAATATATCGAAATATTTCTGAATAAATATTACTTGTGGCAACTTTATCAACCGACAAGTCTCAACGCCAAACATATAGGCCGTGCTGAGGCTTTGCAGTTGTGACTAAAAGTGTAAGAACGAAACGTGTGTGGGCTGGAGAGGTTAATTTAATTTCAAAAAAACAAATGCCCCGACAAGTCGGGGCATTTGTTTTAAACCGCGGGGAACTGCGTTTCACACCTGATTGCTGGCGGTTTTTTTGTGCACGCTGATTTTTCAATGTGGGAGCGAGCTCGCTCGCGATGGTGTGTCAGTCAACATCAATGTAGCTGACACACCATCGCGAGCAAGCTCGCTCCTACAGCTGATCGTTATTTGATCAACCGCCAGGTGAATGGATACCGGTAAGGCAGCCCTTCATTGGCCTTCACGCCGCCAATGATCGCCAGTACCAGCGCACCGATCGCGACCAGACCGAACAGGAAAAACCCGATGATCACCACCATCAACAGCACGCAAATGGCGGAGGCAATAGCGACAGTGATCTGAAAATTCAGCGCCTCCTTGCCCTGTGCATCGATGAACGGGTCCATCTCGCGCTTCAACTGCCAGATAATCAGCGGGCCGATCAGCGTGCCGAAGGGAACCCAGATCCCCAGCAAGGCGGACAAGTGACAAAACATCGCCCACTGACGAACCTCCTGGCTCGGTATGGGAAGCGGATGTTGCTCGTCACTCATGGCGTCCTCCTTGCGTGGAGCGGTCCAATCAGTCGGCCAGTGCAGCCTTTTGCAGTTCGAAGATCTCGGTCATGCCTTTCTTCGCCAGTTCCAGCATCGCGCTCAGTTCTTCCGGCTGGAACGGCGCACCTTCAGCGGTGCCCTGAACTTCGATGAAGCCGCCCGTGCTGGTCATCACCACGTTCAGGTCAGTCTCGGCAGCCGAGTCTTCCAGGTAGTCGAGGTCGAGCACCGGCTCGCCTTGGTACATGCCGACAGAAACGGCGGCGATCATTTGTTTCAGCGGGTCACCGCCTTTCAGGCCGCCGCGCTTCTTGATCACCTTCAAGGCGTCAACCAGTGCAACCATGGCACCGGTGATGGACGCGGTGCGGGTGCCCCCGTCAGCCTGGATCACGTCGCAGTCGACGTACAGGGTGACGTCGCCCAGCTTGGACATGTCCAGGGATGCACGCAGGGAACGACCGATCAGACGCTGGATTTCCAGGGTACGACCGCCTTGTTTGCCACGGCTCGCTTCACGCTGGTTACGCTCGCCGGTGGCGCGCGGCAGCATGCCGTATTCGGCGGTCAACCAGCCTTGGCCCTGACCTTTCAGGAAACGCGGCACGCCGTTTTCGACGCTGACGGTGCAAATGACTTTGGTATCACCGAACTCGACCAGTACAGATCCCTCGGCGTGTTTGGTGTAGTTGCGGGTAATGCGGATCGAGCGGAGCTGATCGGCAGCGCGACCACTTGGACGTTTCATAGGGAATACCTGTACGGGGACGGAAAACTGCCGAGCATTATAGAGCCGCCGACCAAGACTGGGCACTTCTAAAAAATCTGCCCGACGATTGAAGGCTCAAGCTTGAGCTTAGAACAGCGCTTTGCCGACGGCCTGCAGCCCTTTGTCACACCGTGTGTTTGGGCGCATCCGCCCCACTGCGCTACAATCCTGCGCCTTTACTGCCTGTCGGCTTTAATTCACAGATAGCGGGTCCGCGAAACCTTCAGTAACGCATGGACCTGCATTGCGAGGTACCTCCATGGTGCACAGCATGACCGCCTTCGCCCGCGTCGAAAAAGCCGGTGCCCAAGGCACCCTGAGCTGGGAACTGCGCTCGGTCAACAGCCGCTACCTGGAGCCGCACGTGCGTTTGCCGGAGTCGTTTCGCGACCTCGAGGGCGCGGTCCGCGAAGCCCTGCGCCAAGGTATCTCCCGGGGCAAGCTCGAATGCACCCTGCGCTTCACCGAAGAAAATACCGACAAGCCACTGCAAGTGGACCGCGAGCGCGCCGCGCAATTGGTCGCCGCTGCCGAGACGATCGCCAGCCTGATCAAGAACCCGGCAGCACTCAATCCACTCGAAGTCCTGGCCTGGCCCGGCGTACTTGTGGGCGACGCCACCGACCCGCAAGCACTGAATGCCCAAGCACTGGCGCTGTTCAACGAAGGCCTGAAAGAACTCAAGGCCGGCCGTGAACGCGAAGGCGCCGAGCTGGCGCGGCTGATCAACGATCGCCTGACTTCCATTGAAGAAGACGTGATCACCCTGCGTGAGCTGGTCCCGCAGATGCTTGCGACTCAGCGCCAGAAAGTCCTCGACCGCTTCACTGACATGAAAGCCGAGATGGACCCGCAGCGGCTGGAACAGGAAATGGTCATGCTCGCTCAGAAGAGCGACGTCGCCGAAGAACTGGATCGCCTGAGCACTCACATCATCGAGGTTCGTCGGGTGCTCAAATCCGGCGGCGCTGCCGGCCGGCGCCTGGACTTCCTGATGCAGGAACTCAACCGCGAAGCCAACACACTGGGCTCCAAAGCCTTCGACCCGCGTAGCACCCAAGCGGCGGTCAACCTCAAAGTGTTGATCGAGCAGATGCGCGAACAAGTGCAGAATATTGAGTAAGGCAAACCCGACATGACCCACAGCACCGGCACCCTGTACATCATTTCCGCCCCTTCGGGCGCGGGCAAGAGCAGCCTGGTCAAGGCCCTGACCGACGCTGATCAGGAGATCCGCGTCTCGGTCTCCCACACCACCCGTGCCATGCGCCCCGGTGAAGTGAACGGCGTGAATTATCACTTCGTCGAACGCAGCGAATTCGTGAAGATGATCGAACACGGGGATTTCCTCGAGCGCGCCGAAGTGTTCGGCAACCTATACGGCACTTCGCAAAGCCATCTGCAGCAGACTCTGGACGAAGGCCATGACCTGATTCTGGAAATCGACTGGCAAGGTGCAGAACAAGTGCGCAAGTTGATGCCCCAGGCCCGTTCGATTTTCATTCTGCCGCCGTCACTGCAAGCTTTACATCAGCGTCTGAACAATCGCGGCCAGGACAGCGACGAGGTCATCGAAGGCCGGATGCGCGAAGCCGTCAGCGAAATGAGCCACTACGTCGACTACGACTACCTGATCATCAACGACGATTTCGCCCATGCACTGGACGATTTGAAGGCGATTTTCCGTGCCAATCAGCTGCATCAGAAGCGCCAGCAGCAGCGCAACGGAAAACTTTTGGCTGAATTGCTCGGCTAAACAGCACTTCCCAAAACCGCTGCAAGGGCTTTACATTGGCACTTGCAGCGCGCTGAAGGGGCTGGTCAAAAAATCAGCGCTTCCCTAATCGCTGGTGATTTTTTAAACTGTTGAGTCCGCTCGCCCACCCGGGCAGCGCGCATATTGCATTCGCTCCGAGGAATACCATGGCCCGCGTAACCGTTGAAGACTGCCTGAACCACGTGGAAAACCGTTTTGAACTGGTCATGCTGTCCACCAAGCGTGCCCGTCAACTGGCCACCGGCGGCAAAGAGCCACTGGTACAGTGGGAAAACGACAAGCCTACCGTTGTAGCGCTGCGTGAAATCGCTGAAGGCCTGATGAGCTACGAGTTCATCGCCAACGCTGAAATCGTCGAAGACGAACCGCTGTTCGCAGCGTTCGAGGACGAGTCCAACGAGGCCGTCTAAAACTATGCCTGGTCGACGTAGCACGGCGCGGGGTCACAGCGAACGGCAGGAGTCATCATGCCGAGCATAGACGCCCTCGCCGATCGCTTATCGGCCTACCTCGGCAAGGACCAGGTCAATCTGGTCCGCCGAGCGTACTTCTACGCCGAACAAGCCCACGACGGCCAGCGCCGCCGCAGCGGCGAGGCGTACGTCACGCACCCACTCGCGGTTGCGAACATTCTTGCCGACATGCACATGGACCATCAGAGCCTGATGGCTGCGATGCTGCATGACGTAATCGAAGACACCGGTATTGCCAAGGAAGCGCTGCAAGCGCAGTTCGGCGAAACCGTGGCCGAACTGGTCGACGGGGTCAGCAAACTGACCCAGATGAACTTCGAGACCAAAGCCGAAGCCCAGGCGGAAAACTTCCAGAAAATGGCCATGGCCATGGCGCGCGACATTCGCGTGATCCTGGTCAAACTGGCCGACCGCCTGCACAACATGCGCACGCTGGAAGTGCTGTCTGGCGAAAAGCGCCGGCGCATCGCCAAGGAAACCCTCGAAATCTATGCCCCCATTGCCAACCGGCTGGGCATGCACGCCATCCGCATAGAATTCGAAGACCTCGGCTTCAAGGCGATGCACCCGATGCGTTCCGCGCGAATCTACCAGGCGGTCAAACGCGCCCGGGGCAATCGCAAGGAAATCGTCAACAAGATCGAAGAGTCACTCAGCCACTGCCTGGCCATCGACGAAATCCAGGGTGAAGTCAGCGGTCGCCAGAAACACCTCTACGGCATCTACAAGAAAATGCGCGGCAAACGTCGGGCCTTCAACGAGATCATGGACGTGTACGCGTTCCGGATCATCGTCGACAAGGTCGACACCTGCTACCGCGTGCTGGGCGCTGTACATAATTTGTACAAACCGTTGCCGGGTCGCTTCAAGGATTACATCGCGATCCCCAAGGCCAACGGCTATCAGTCGCTGCACACCACGCTGTTCGGCATGCACGGTGTTCCGATCGAGATCCAGATCCGCACCCGTGAAATGGAAGAGATGGCCAACAACGGCATCGCCGCCCACTGGCTGTACAAATCCAGCGGCGACGAGCAGCCCAAGGGCACTCACGCCCGCGCCCGTCAGTGGGTCAAAGGCGTGCTGGAAATGCAGCAACGCGCCGGCAACTCGCTGGAATTCATTGAAAGCGTGAAGATCGACCTGTTCCCGGACGAGGTCTATGTGTTCACGCCTAAAGGCCGGATCATGGAGCTGCCCAAAGGCTCCACGGCGGTCGACTTCGCTTACGCGGTACACACTGACGTGGGCAACAGCTGCATTGCCTGCCGGATCAATCGTCGTCTCGCACCGCTGTCCGAGCCACTGCAAAGCGGCTCCACAGTCGAGATCGTCAGCGCCCCCGGCGCACGGCCGAACCCGGCGTGGCTCAACTTCGTGGTCACCGGCAAGGCGCGTACGCACATTCGCCACGCGCTAAAACTGCAACGCCGTTCCGAGTCCATCAGCCTCGGCGAACGCCTGCTGAACAAGGTCCTCAACGGGTTCGACAGCTCCCTGGAGAAGGTTGCGGCCGAGCGCGTCAAAGCGATGCTCGCCGAGTATCGCCTCGAACTGATCGAAGACCTGCTCGAGGACATCGGCCTGGGCAATCGCATGGCTTATGTGGTCGCCCGCCGCCTGCTCGGCGAAGGCGAACAGCTGCCAAGCGCGGAAGGTCCGCTGGCCATTCGCGGCACCGAAGGCCTGGTGCTCAGCTACGCCAAGTGCTGCACGCCGATCCCGGGCGATCCGATTGTCGGCCACTTGTCGGCGGGCAAAGGCATGGTCGTGCACCTGGACAACTGCCGCAACATCAGTGAAATCCGCCACAACCCGGAAAAATGCATCCAGCTCTCGTGGGCCAAGGATGTCACCGGCGAATTCAACGTCGAACTGCGCGTCGAGCTGGAACACCAGCGCGGCCTGATCGCGCTGCTGGCCAGCAGCGTCAATGCCGCCGACGGCAATATCGAGAAAATCAGCATGGACGAACGCGATGGTCGCATCAGCGTGGTCCAACTGGTGGTCAGCGTGCACGACCGTGTGCACCTGGCCCGCGTGATCAAAAAACTGCGCGCTCTGACCGGGGTGATTCGCATCACCCGCATGCGTGCGTAGCCCACCCATTACAAGGAGTCATACATGACCAAGACTGTTATCACCAGCGACAAGGCCCCGGCTGCCATCGGTACTTACTCCCAGGCGATCAAGGCTGGCAACACCGTTTACATGTCGGGCCAAATCCCTCTGGACCCAAAAACCATGGAACTGGTCGAAGGCTTCGAAGCCCAGACCGTCCAGGTGTTCGAGAACCTCAAGGCCGTGGCTGAAGCCGCCGGTGGTTCGTTCAAGGACATCGTCAAACTGAACATCTTCCTCACCGACCTGAGCCACTTCGCCAAGGTCAACGAAATCATGGGCAAGTACTTTGACCAGCCATACCCTGCCCGCGCCGCCATCGGCGTAGCGGCCCTGCCGAAGGGTTCGCAGGTTGAAATGGATGCCATTCTGGTCATCGAGTAATGCGTCCGGCGCAACTCTCAAAGGTTGCGCCGCTGCCGTATGTATAAAAAGCGTCTTGAAAGGACCTCACCATGCGCACTGCGCTAGCTCTCTCGCTGGTCGCCCTACTCTTGGGCGGATGTGCCAGCAAACCTGCCGACCGTGATATCAGCGGCACCTGGATCAACCAGGCGGCGATTGATGCTGCCTCCAAAGGCGGCCCACTGCGTGAGGCGCTCCAGGCTTACGGCCCGAACCTGGAATGGAACGTCAACACCAAGGCCGCTCAGGCCCGCTACACCAACGGTTTTGAAAACGTCGAAGGCAAGCTGCTGGGCGAAGAGTCCGGCGCCTGGAAAATCGACTTTTATGGCAGTTCCGCCAGCGAGCTGAAGCGTAATGGCAAGCAACTGAGCCAGGTCGCCAATGATAACGAGCCTGCACAAGTCTTCGACCGCGCCCTGATTCAAGTGCCGGATGGCGCACCGATTGGCGCCAGTTTCGAACGCGCGCTGTATTCCGCCTACATGGGTGGCAGCTGGAAAGTCGTCAGCGGTCCCGGTGAAGGCAACACCGTGCAGTTCCAGGCCGACGGCCAGGTTGCAGGTCTGCCAGGTGCGGATCGCTACGCGCTGTGTCTGGCCGGCGATTGCGCATCAATGAGCGGTGGCAACGACAACATGTGGTTGCAACTCAATGGCCAGGGCAACACCTGGATCTTTGCGCGCAAGGGCAACGAGCTGGAGATTCTCCAGGCCGTGAACACCGCGCAGGCGGACGAGATGCCTTCGTTCACCCCGGGTGATCGCAAGTGGTTGCTCGAGAAGCAGTAAGCAACGCATAACCCAATGTGGGAGCGAGCCTGCTCGCGAAGAGGCCGTAACATTCAACATCATCGTTGACTGTTACACCGCTTTCGTCGGAGCGCCGCCCGGAGCCGGCTCGCTCCCACAGTTGTTTGTGGTGTTTGTGAGTCAGCAGCGGCCTTCGAGGATGGCGGCATACCCTTCGCGATAGCTCGGATACTTCGGCACCCAGCCCAATGCTTTCGCTCGCGCATTGCTGCAGCGCTTGCTGCCGGTGCGCCGCACGCTTGCGTCATCGGCCCATTCCGTCACGCCCAAATAGTCGCGTAACCAGCCCACCACTTCGGCAAGCGGCGCTGGCGCATCGTCGACACCGATATAGACATCATCCAGCGCCACGCCGCGCCCATCCGCCTCCAGCAGGCACGCCATCAACCCTGCGGCATCGTCGGCATGAATGCGATTGGCATACAGCGGCGGATCGACCTCGACGCGATAACCCCGACGAACCTGAGTCAACAACCACTCGCGATCCGGACCGTAGATACCGGTCAGACGTACGATGCTGGCCGGGATGCCACAGTTCAGGGCAACCTGCTCGGCTTCAAGCATCAAACGTCCTGAGTAACCCGCGGCCATCGCTGGCGAAGTCTCGTCGACCCACTCGCCATCCTGCTGGCCGTAAACACTGCTACTGGAAACAAACAGCAGTCGATTGGGCTCCTGCCCGTAATCGCTCAGCCAGCCCAGTACATGCTGCAAGCCCTGCACATAAGCTGCGCGATAACCGGCTTCATCACGCTCGGTGGCGGCGGCGCAATACACCAGGTAATCCACCGCGCCGACTGGCCAGGTCGCCGGACAGTCTTCATTGAACAAGTCGCCGGCAACGCCAATCACACCCTTGGGCAAGCGTGAAATATCACGCCGCAGACCATAAACCTCCCATCCAGCAGCCAACAACCGGGTTGCCAGACGACTACCGATATCACCGCAACCGGCGATCAAAACAGAGGGTGCGGACATCAGAAAACTCCCATCGGAAAGACAAAGACTAGCGCCTGCAAAGGGCGAACGGCTAGCAATGGAGGAAAAAATGGAATCTCTCGCTTTTGCTAACAAGAATTATTTGCAATAATGCCCGCCACTTTTGTTCTCGGCCTTACGAGGCCTGGAAGAACATTAACCGTCTTTTTCTCTCAGGTCCGGCCAGCATGACACCCAATCAATTCCCCGCTTCGCCAACCAAACGACCTCGCGCCTGGAGCGCAGTGGCCGCCCTGCTGATCAGCCTGATGCTGGCGCCTATCGCCGCTTTCGCCGACGCACAAGCGCCAGCACCCGCCAATCACACCGCACCCGCCGCTGCTCCGGTCGCGACCGAGCCGGCCCAGGCTGTCGCCGCCAACGCCGAAGACGTTCCTGAAGTCCTCGAAGCCGACAACACCTTGGGCATGGCCCATGACCTGTCGCCGTGGGGCATGTATCAGAACGCCGACATCATCGTGAAAATCGTGATGATCGGCCTGGCCATTGCCTCAATCATCACCTGGACAATCTGGATCGCCAAGGGCTTGGAGTTGATGGGCGCCAAGCGTCGCTTGCGCAGCGAAATCGCCCACCTGAAAAAAGCCACCACCCTTAAAGAAGCCAGCGCTTCGGCCGCCAAGGCTGGCACCCTCGCCCACCTGCTGGTGCACGATGCGCTGGAAGAAATGCGCCTGTCGACCAATAGCCGCGAAAAAGAAGGCATCAAGGAACGCGTCAGCTTCCGCCTTGAGCGCCTGGTTGCAGCCTGCGGTCGCAACATGAGCAGCGGCACCGGCGTGCTCGCCACTATCGGCTCCACCGCGCCGTTCGTAGGTCTGTTCGGCACCGTGTGGGGCATCATGAACAGCTTCATCGGCATCGCCAAAACCCAGACCACCAACCTTGCCGTCGTGGCACCCGGCATCGCCGAAGCCCTGCTGGCCACTGCGCTGGGCCTGGTTGCCGCGATTCCAGCCGTGGTGATCTACAACGTCTTCGCCCGCTCCATCGCCGGTTACAAGGCGCAGGTGTCCGACGCTTCGGCGCAAGTCCTGTTGCTGGTCAGCCGTGACCTCGATCACACGCCGCCCGAGCGAGTCTCACAACCGCACATGGTGAAAGTGGGGTAATCGGCCATGGGCCTGCATTTGAAAGAAGGCGCAGACGACGATCTGGTCGAAAACCACGAAATCAACGTCACACCGTTCATCGATGTGATGCTGGTGCTGTTGATCATCTTCATGGTGGCGGCCCCGCTGGCCACCGTGGACATCAAGGTCGACCTGCCCGCCTCCAGTGCCAAACCGGCGCCACGGCCAGAGAAGCCGGTGTTCCTCAGCGTCAAAGCTGACCAGCGCCTGTTCCTCGGTGAAGACGAAGTGAAGGCCGAAGCACTCGGCGCCACACTCGACGCCACAACCCAGGGCAAGAAAGACACGACGATCTTCTTCCAGGCCGATAAAGGCGTGGACTACGGCGACCTGATGAGCGTGATGGACAACCTGCGCGCGGCGGGTTACCTGAAGGTAGGTCTGGTCGGACTCGAGACGGCAGTCAAGAAATGATCACCACGCGCCAAAAGCTGACGCGTTATAGCGCGAGCCTGGCCGTGGTGCTGGGCGCCCATGCGCTGGCCATTGCGCTGGCGCTGAACTGGACAACGCGCCCATCCATCGAGCTGCCACCGCAGGCGATGATGGTCGAGTTGGCGCCCGTTCCGGCCCCGCCACCACCGGCCCCGCCAAAGGTGATAACGCCGCCACAGCCACCCGCCCCGGTGGAAGAACTGCCCATTGCGAAACTGGCTGAAGTACCAAAGGCCGAGATTGCCGTGCCGAAACCAGTCAAGCCCAAGCCGAAGCCTCAACCGCCCAAGCCGGTGGAGAAAAAACCGGAACCACCGAAGGAAAAGCCCTCCGAGGAAAAACCGAGCGACACGCAACCGACTCAGGCACCCACGGAAAAATCCGCTCAACCGGCACCGGGGCCGTCGCCAGCGAAGCAGGCCGCCCAAGCCAGCTGGCAAGGCGCCCTGCTCGCTCACCTGGCCAAGTACAAAAAGTACCCGGCCAGCGCGCAGGCCCGGGGCAAGGAAGGCCTGAACCGTCTGCGCTTCGTGGTGGATGGCGAAGGTAACGTGTTGTCGTTCGAACTGGTGGGCCTCTCTGGCAATGCCGATCTGGACCGGGCCACCCTGGAAATGATCCGCCGCGCCCAACCGTTGCCCAAGCCACCAGCCAACATGCTGAGCAATGGCGCCATCGAAATCGTTGCACCTTTTGTTTATTCGCTGGAACGTCGGCGCTAAGTCAATGCAGATTCCCTGTGGGAGCGAGCCTGCTCGCGAATGCGGTGCGTCAGTCAACTTAGATATTGAATGTGATGGCCTCTTCGCGAGCAGGCTCGCTCCCACAGGGGATTGAGGCCACAGAAATATCTGCGATAAGGCACCGAAAGGTGCCTTTTGCGTAGCTGCCAGCGGCAAACACGCATTGCCCGGTGTCACTCAACACACTCAGTCTGATAACGTGCGTCTATCGATTGCAGCCGGTATGCTTGGCCCGCAACTTCATGGACGCTTGCTATGACTCTTACAGAATTACGCTACATCGTTACTCTCGCCCAAGAGCAACATTTCGGCCACGCGGCCGAGCGTTGCCACGTCAGCCAGCCGACTCTGTCGGTGGGCGTGAAAAAGCTTGAAGACGAACTCGGTGTGCTGATTTTCGAGCGCAGCAAAAGCGCCGTGCGCCTGACTCCGGTCGGTGAAGGCATCGTGGCCCAGGCGCAGAAGGTCCTGGAGCAAGCCCAAGGCATCCGCGAACTGGCCCAGGCCGGCAAGAACCAGCTGACCGCCCCGCTGAAAGTCGGCGCGATCTACACCGTCGGCCCGTACCTGTTCCCGCACCTGATTCCACAACTGCACCGGGTTGCCCCGCAGATGCCGTTGTACATAGAAGAAAACTTCACCCATGTCCTGCGCGACAAACTGCGCAACGGCGAACTGGATGCGATCATCATCGCCCTGCCATTCAACGAAGCCGATGTACTGACCCTGCCGCTCTATGACGAGCCGTTCTATGTCCTGATGCCGGCCCAGCACCCTTGGACGCAAAAACAATCCATCGACGCTGCTCTGCTCAACGACAAGAGCCTGCTGCTGCTCGGCGAAGGCCATTGCTTCCGCGATCAAGTGCTGGAAGCCTGCCCGACGCTGGCCAAAGGCAACGACGGCGCCAAGCACACCACGGTGGAGTCCAGCTCCCTGGAAACCATACGCCACATGGTCGCGTCTGGCCTGGGCATTTCGATCCTGCCCCTGTCGGCGGTGGACAGCCATCACTACGCCCCGGGTGTCCTCGAAGTGCGCCCACTGACGCCGCCAGTGCCGTTCCGCACCGTGGCGATCGCCTGGCGCGCGAGCTTCCCGCGGCCGAAAGCGATTGAGATTCTTGCGGACTCCATTCGCCTGTGCTCGGTGGCCAAGCCACCGGTGCCCGTGGTTGCGGCTTAAGTCGCTGACATGACCGAGTTGTCGCAAGTGTCGGTGACGGCGCTCAAGGGCGTCGGCGAGGCCATGGCCGAGAAATTGGCCAAAGTCGGCCTGGAGAATCTCCAGGACGTGCTGTTTCACCTGCCGTTGCGTTATCAAGACCGTACTCGTGTGGTCCCGATCGGCCATTTGCGACCTGGGCAAGACGCCGTGATCGAAGGCACCGTCAGCGGCGCCGACGTGGTCATGGGCCGTCGCCGCAGCCTCGTGGTTCGCCTTCAAGACGGCACCGGCGGGCTGAGCCTGCGCTTCTACCATTTCAGCAACGCACAAAAAGAAGGCCTCAAACGCGGCACGCGGATTCGCTGCTACGGCGAAGCGCGGCCTGGTGCGTCGGGGCTGGAAATCTACCATCCGGAATACCGCGCCATCACCGGTGACGAGCCCCCGCCGGTGGATGAAACCCTGACCCCGGTGTATCCGCTCACCGAAGGCCTGACCCAGCAGCGCTTGCGCCAACTGTGCATGCAAACCCTGACGCTGCTCGGTCCCAAAAGTTTGCCCGACTGGTTGCCGACCGAACTGGCGCGGGACTATCAACTGGCGCCGCTGGCCGATGCCATCCGCTACCTGCATCACCCGCCTGCCGATGCCGATGTCGACGAGCTTGCCCTCGGTCATCACTGGGCGCAGCACCGTTTGGCCTTCGAAGAACTGCTGACCCATCAACTGTCCCAGCAGCGCCTGCGCGAAAGCATGCGTTCCCTGCGCGCGCCGGCAATGCCCAAGGCCACCCAACTACCGGCCAAATACCTGGCCAATCTGGGCTTTACGCCGACTGGCGCCCAGCAACGAGTCGGCAACGAGATTGCCTACGACCTGAGTCAACATGAGCCGATGTTGCGCCTGATTCAGGGCGATGTCGGCGCGGGTAAAACCGTGGTCGCTGCCCTCGCCGCGCTCCAGGCCTTGGAAGCGGGTTATCAAGTCGCGCTAATGGCGCCCACCGAGATTCTCGCCGAACAGCACTTCATCACCTTCAAGCGCTGGCTCGAACCGCTGGGCATTGAAGTCGCGTGGCTGGCCGGCAAGCTCAAGGGCAAGAACCGCGTTGCGGCACTGGAGCAGATCGCCAGTGGCACACCGATGGTGGTCGGCACTCACGCACTGTTCCAGGACGAAGTGCAGTTCAAGAACCTCGCGCTGGTGATCATCGACGAACAACACCGCTTCGGCGTGCAACAACGCCTGGCACTGCGGCAAAAAGGCGTCGGCGGGCGGATGTGTCCGCATCAACTGATCATGACGGCCACGCCAATCCCACGAACGCTGGCGATGAGCGCCTACGCCGACCTCGACACCTCGATCCTCGACGAATTGCCGCCCGGCCGAACCCCGGTGAACACGGTACTGATCACCGATACCCGACGCGTCGAAGTCATCGAACGCGTGCGCGGTGCCTGTGCAGAAGGGCGCCAGGCCTATTGGGTGTGCACACTGATCGAAGAGTCGGAAGAGCTGACCTGCCAAGCGGCCGAAACCACCTATGAAGACCTCACCGCCGCCCTCGGCGAGCTAAAGGTTGGCTTGATCCACGGCCGCATGAAGCCGGTCGAGAAAGCCGCCGTGATGGCCGAATTCAAGGCTGGCAACTTGCAGCTGCTGGTTGCCACCACGGTGATCGAAGTCGGCGTCGACGTGCCGAACGCCAGCCTGATGATTATCGAAAACCCCGAGCGCCTCGGCCTCGCGCAGCTGCACCAGTTGCGCGGCCGGGTCGGTCGAGGCAGCGCCGCCAGCCATTGCGTGCTGCTTTACCATCCGCCGCTGTCACAGATCGGGCGTCAGCGGCTGGGCATCATGCGCGAAACCAACGACGGCTTTGTCATCGCCGAAAAAGACCTCGAGCTGCGCGGCCCCGGCGAAATGCTCGGCACGCGCCAGACCGGTCTGCTTCAATTCAAGGTCGCCGACCTGATGCGCGACGCCGACCTGTTGCCCGCCGTGCGCGACGCCGCTCAGGCGCTGCTGGAGCGCTGGCCGGATCACGTCAACCCGTTGCTCGACCGTTGGTTGCGCCATGGGCAGCAATACGGCCAAGTGTGAGCACCGTCTCAGTTTCTGGGCCCCGGTTTTAAACAAGCTGGTTATACTCCTGCAATTGTTTTGGAACGGATACAGACCATGACCGAAGTTGCCCTCGCACCCGTCCCTCCGCACGCTCCGTCGGTCATTCGGCTGTTGCTGGGCAAGTTGGGCATCGCCTATGAAGAAGTCCTCGACCACCACGGCCTGAATGCCTCGCGCAAGGTCCAGGCCGTTCTGGTCGATGACGCCGTTGGCACACTGATGGTGCTGTTCCCGCAGAGCCAGTTGCTGGACCTCAACCGCCTCGCCGAACTCACCGGCCGGCGCCTCACCGCCGTGTCCACCGAGCGCCTGGTGAAAATGCTCGGCAAACACAACCTGAGCCTGCTGCCCGGCCTGCCGGCGCTGACCAGTTCGCCATGCCTGTATGAAGAAAGCCTGCTGCGCGAGCCGAAGTTGCTGATCAACTCGGGCGAGCCAGGCGTGCTGCTGGAAATCACCAGCACAGCCTTTAAAACCATGCTGACCAAGGCCAGCGCCGCCAACTTCGGCGAAGCCCTGACCACCATTCGCCCGAACCTCGACCGCCCCGACGATGACCGCGAGGAAATCACCCAGGCCGTTCAAGCGTTCACCGCGCGACGCATCCAGCAACGCCTGGAAGCGACCATCGAAATTCCGCCGCTGGCCGAGACCGCACAAAAAATCATCAAGCTGCGCGTCGACCCTAACGCCACCATTGACGACATTACCGGTGTCGTCGAAACCGACCCGGCCCTGGCGGCACAAGTCGTGAGCTGGGCCGCGTCGCCGTACTACGCCTCGCCGGGCAAGATCCGCTCAGTGGAAGACGCCATCGTCCGGGTGCTCGGTTTCGACCTGGTGATCAACCTCGCGCTGGGCCTGGCCCTGGGCAAAACCCTGAGCCTGCCCAAAGACCACCCGCAACACAGCACACCGTACTGGCACCAATCGATCTACACTGCCGCTGTCATCGAAGGCCTGACCCGCGCCATGCCGCGCGCCCAGCGCCCGGAAGCCGGCCTGACCTACCTCGCCGGCCTGCTGCACAACTTCGGCTACTTGCTGCTGGCCCACGTGTTCCCGCCGCACTTTTCGCTGATCTGCCGCCATCTGGAGGTCAATCCGCACCTGTGCCACAGCTACATCGAGCAACACCTGCTGGGTATCAGCCGCGAACAGATTGGCGCCTGGCTAATGCGCTACTGGGACATGCCGGACGAACTGGCCACCGCGCTGCGCTTCCAGCACGACCCAAGCTACGAAGGCGCCTACGCCGAGTACCCGAACCTTGTTTGCCTGTCCGTGCGCCTGCTGCGCAGCCGTGGCATCGGCTCTGGCCCGGATGAAGACATCCCGGATGCCTTGCTGGAGCGCCTGGGTTTAACCCGCGAAAAAGCCCACGACGTTGTCAGCAAAGTCCTCGAAGCCGAAGTGCTGCTGCGCGAACTCGCCTCGCAATTTACCCCGGCTTAAAGCATTCGTCGGATCGCCGCCCGGAGCCGGCTCGCTTCCACACAGATCACCTAAACCCTGTGGGAGCGAGCCTGCTCGCGAAGAACCCAACCCGGTCTACCTGACAGACCTCAAGCCTTCGCCTTCTTCGGCTTCAAATACTGGGTCAACCCCTGAAACCAGATCACTAGCGCCGGGTTGCCCTTGATCTGTATCGACCTGTCCTGAATCCCCGTCATAAACGCCAACTGCTTGCTCTTCGCCTGCATCGTGGCAAAGCCATAGGCGGCACCTTTAAAGGCAATCGCAAACGCCGGCTCGGCTTTAAGGCGGCAAGCTCGGGCTGAAAAACACACTGAACTATATATACGAAACAATACACGGATCCGACATTACGCCAACAAATCAGGCAGAGCGGCGGTGTTAACCTTTGTTCGACTTCGGGGTTACCCCGCAGTAGGCCTTTCTGAATGGTCGAATAATTCAAAAATAAAAATGCTTACCTGCGTTCCTCGTTGCAACTCGTGCAGGTTCTCTAAGTGTCCAGGAGGTAACAATGTCTATTGGTGCAATCTCAGCTTCGATTCCAACCACCACCGCGCCCACTCAGGCCGCGACTACGTCGAGCCAGACAGCCAAGCAATCGCCGACTTCCAGAACAACCGCCAGCAATACCACGGCAGCCCACAAGCACCATCACCACGCGGCGCAAAGCAGCACTGCCAGCAACACAACCGCATCCTCAGCCGCGCCTTCACCTACGGTGAACGGCAGCGGACAAACCATCGGCACGACCATCAACGTCACGGCATAAGTGCT
This sequence comes from Pseudomonas sp. ASL7, assembly GCF_056680375.1. Classification (NCBI taxonomy): domain Bacteria; kingdom Pseudomonadati; phylum Pseudomonadota; class Gammaproteobacteria; order Pseudomonadales; family Pseudomonadaceae; genus Pseudomonas; species Pseudomonas sp. ASL7. The sequence goes on from NZ_CM155279.1 coordinate 4,622,795, forward strand.
GTTGAAGTCACTCAGATACGCAAACCCCGCTTTGGCGGGGTTTGTCTTTAACTCTGTTGCTCTGAAAGCAGCGCTCGGGTGGCGAGCCAGGTGGCACCAGGCAGTGTACGAAAAGTAATGTCGTAAACAGCAGACTTCAGGGCTTGGGCTTGCGCGGCTTCAAATACTTGGTCAACCCCTGGAACCAGATCACCAGCGCCGGGTTGCCCTTGATCTGAATCGACTTGTCCTGAATCCCCGTCATAAACGCCAACTGCTTGTTCTTCGCCTGCATCGTGGCAAAGCCATAGGCAGAATCTTTAAAGGCAATCGCAAACGCCGGCTCGGCATACACGCCCGACTTGCTGGTGATGCGCTGATCCTTCACCAAGAAATGTCGCGCCACTTTCCCGTCCAGGGTCTGTAGTTGAAACACCAATTCCTTATCGCCCAACTGCTGCTGAAACGCAGGGTTGGTCCGACTGGCCTTGCCCATCAACAAACCCAGCATCCACAAAAGAAAACGAAACTTCATGCGCACAGCCTCAAGAGAAAAATGAACGGCTGGCGCAGTGTAGCGGCTTCAAGCAAGAACGCCACTATCGGGTTACGTTAGAAGAAGATATGACTCTTTTTGACGGTGATGACTACCAAGTCATTGACTAAAATATCAGGCCAAGCCCTCCTCGGAAGCCACGCTGTACTGATCCTAATCTGTGTAATTGCACAGACTCGCCTAACTGTTTGGATCGAACAAGACCAGCACGCTTTGTGGCCGTGACAGGCAAAAAAACGACCCATGGCTGACGGTGGCGACAGGCAAAAATCGGCCAGGAGCGGACGCACGATTCCAACAATAAATTCCCCCCTTTGCTCGTGAAACTTGTGTTGAGGCCCACAGTCTTAGCCCAGCCTTGGAATCCATTTGCGAGCCAATACAGCGAAACGCTCTGCGGTCATTCCTCAGCCCACTATCGCCATTACCGTCGTCATCCCATCAGAGCTGCCCGCCTCATGCGCCAGACCGTTCGCTCCTCCTACGTTTTCTCGCTCTGCCTTATTCCTTTGCTCCCCCTGTTCGCCAGTCCCGCCCATGCCGGCGGGGAAAGGCAACTGGTGGAGGACATCAACGACTACCGCGCCCAACCGCAGCGCTGCGCGGGGCGCACGGTCCAAGCCCTGACGCCGCTGGCTCTGAAGTCGAACCTGGCCTTGCCAATCGGCTATGGAGGCGTTACGCCGGAGACGTTGAAGGATTCCGGCTATCAGGCGGTGTCTGTGCGGACTATCCGTCTGGACGGCGCTGAAGATGCCGAGGAGGCCTTTGACATGCTCCAGAGCCGCTACTGTGGGGCCCTGCTCGATACCCAGTTCGCCGATATTGGCGTGTATCGCGACGAGAGTGAATGGCAGGTGGTGCTGGCGCGGCCCTTGCTCGATGGGCATCTGGACGACCCGCGAGCGGCGGGCAAGACGTTGCTGGCACAAGTCAACGCGGCACGGGCGAAACCGCGCCTGTGTGGTCGTCAGCGCTTCGCCGCTGCACCGCCGCTGACCTGGAATGCCGCCCTGGGGACAGCGGCGCAGGGGCACAGCCGGGCGATGGCCAACGACAATTACTTCGCGCACCAGGACCCCAACGGTGATATGCCGTGGGACCGAGCGAAGGCCGCTGGCTACGGTGGCCGGCAGATCGGAGAGAACATCGCCGCCGGGCAGCGTTCGCCGGGCAAGGCTATGGAAGGCTGGCTGGCCAGCCCCGGGCATTGCGCCAATCTGATGAACCCGATGTTTACCCAGGTTGGTGCGGCCTATGCCGCGAACTCGCGTAGCGACAACGGCGTCTATTGGACGATGCTGTTCGGCGCGAAATGAGGAAATGGGGGACACCCGTTAGCCGGTCCTGCGTCAAGATCCAAAGCCTACCCACGAAGACCTGTAGCAGCTGGCGAAGCCTGCGTCTGACTGTAGGAGCGAGCTTGCTCGCGATGGACGTTAACGATAACGCGTTCTTCCCGAATCAACGCGTTGCTCTCAAGTCCATCGCGAGCAAGCTCGCTCCTACAGTCAGACGCAGGCTTCGCCAGCTGCTACAAGGTATTCGTTGCCCGTTACGTCCGAAGTCGCAGACGTTGCAGCCAAGACGAAGTGGCGCCCATCGTGTCACGCAGTTGTGCGGCAGTGATGGTGCGCTTGGCCGTATCGAATGCCAGCGCCGTTCGCAGGGCTGGCCAGCAGTGTGTCGGTAAGTTCTTTGGTGCCTGGAGCTCGAGGCGGCCATCGCGCGCCTCGGTCGAAGGCAAGCGGCGGAAGGGATGTTTGCCGGCCGCCAATTCGTAGAGCACGCACGCCAAGCCGTAGACGTCGGCACTGGCCGACAGCGGCTGGCCTTCGAGCAGTTCGGGCGCAGCGTAGCCGGGGGTCCAAGCGTTGAAGCGGTCGCGTCTCAGATACGGTAAGCCAGGCAGAATGCCCTCCTGCGCCTGACCCAGACCGAAATCGAACAGGCGCACGCCGTCTTCGCCGAGCATTACATTGCTCGGCTTCATGTCGCCGTGCAGCACGCCGCGAGCGTGGGCATAGGCTAGCGCGTCGAGCAGCGGCAGCGCGATGTCGCGTAGTTCTTTCCATGGCAGGCCCAAGGGCCGCTCGGAGAGCAGTTTGTCCAAGGTCAGCCCACGCATGAGTTCCATGGTGATGAAGGCGCGCTGGCCATCGATGTCCATTTCAAAGCTGTACAAACGCAGCACGTTGTCGTGGCGCAGTCGTCGGGTCAGGGCGAACTCGCTGTAGAGCAAGGCACTGGCGTCCGGCGATTCGGAAAGTTCTTCGCTGACGATTTTCAGCGCAATGTAAGGATCAGGATCGCCGAACTGCTCGCTCAGCAGATCCCGTGCCCGGTAAACCGCGCCCATGCCGCCGGCACCGAGCAGGCGCTCGATGCGGTAACGACCTGCCAGCACGTCGGGCATTTCACTGACGCTGGCCCTTGTCGGCGCCAGCGCTGGCCCTGCTTTGTGCGACTTGGCGAACGCGAAGTAAGTCAGGTTGTTGGCCTGCTCTTCACTCACCATCAGGTCGTCGAGCGGCGGCATGGGCTGGGTCATTGGCGGATCACTATGGCAGTCAGGTTATCCCGCGCCGTGCCACGCAGCGCGCTGTCGAACAGACGCTCCAGGGCAATGTGCGGCGCGCTCAGGCTCAGGGCTTTGCCCAAAGCATCGGTGCCTAGCCCGTTGTACAAACCATCGCTGCACAACAGAAACGCATCGTCGGGGTAAACCTCAAGCTCAATTACCTCCAGCGTCAGCTGGTCAGCCGCCCCAACCGCTCGGGTCAGGGCGTGGGCGGTTGGATGTGCATGAGCGTCGTCGACACTCATGTGGTGCTCGTCGATCAGTTGCTGTTGCAACGAATGGTCTTTGGACAGCTGATACAAACGCTGGCCGCGCCACAGGTAACAACGGCTGTCGCCGGCCCAGATGCAGGCCGCGCGATTGCCTTCCACCAGCAGCGCCACGACGGTGCTGCCCATGATGCTGTCGTGATGCCCGGCCGTGATGGTCAACTCCTGACCCAAACGACGGTTGAGCCAGTGCAGACACTGGCGCACGCTTTTGAGTCGATCGTCAAAGTCATCTGACACCGGTAATTCCGCCAGGCTGGCGACGATCAACTGGCTGGCAATGTCGCCACCCTGATGACCGCCCATACCGTCCGCGACCACCCACAGCCCCTGCTGTGGACAGTCGAGAAAAGCATCTTCGTTACGCGCCCGAACCTTGCCGGCATCGGTACGCGCAGCGCTGCGCCAGGGACTGGCAACCCGCATCAGAGCTGCGCCGGCATACGGAAGGTGCGCAGCACCCCCATGTCGAACGGGTTCGGCGTGCGCTGGCTACTCAGCAAGTAGTTGGCGCGCAGGCCGCCTACGTCGGCCTTCAGCACCATCACATCGCGACCGCTCAGGTACTCGATCTGCATCAGGTCGAACAGACGGAACAGCGACCAAGGACCGGTGTTCTTCTCGATGCCGATCGGACGGCCGGCCATTTTGTCGAGGACCAGGCTAGTACGACCGTCTTCGGCGTCGGCCGGCCATTTGAACGACACCGGCACGATCGGGCCGTGGCGGTATTCGATGGTCTTGTTGCCGAACTTGAACTCGGAACGGCTAACTGCGGGGTCAAGGCTGTACGGTTCCAGTTTGAATTGCACTTGCGGCTCGGCCGGGTTAATCGAGAAGAAGCTCTGGCGGATCACATGTGCCGCGGCCATCTGGTCTAGGTAGACCTTGGAGATCGGCAGGCGGTGACCGTCAATGCTGCGCATACGGTAGTTTCCTGGATCGCCACTGACGAACGGACACATGTACGTATCAAAGAAGCGATCGGCAATGCCCTGAGCCTTGAAAAACTCACGGAAGTCGCTGATCGCCACGTCACTGGTGCTGTGGGCGCTGAACGGGTAGCGCTTGTTGATCGCTTTGCCATAAAAGCTGTACAGCTCGCCCTGATAGCGCTGGTTCAGATATTGGTGGGTATCGTTGAGCACCAGACGCCAGGAGTCTTCCGCCAGCACGTTGAACCATACGCTGACCGGACGCGGTAGTCGGTTGGATGCGTTACGCAGGTTGCTCAGCGCATCACGCTGGCCACTCATGCGGGTTTTGGCCATTTCGAACGCCGCTTGTTCTGGCGCGCTGGCACGTGCCAGGCTCGCCAGCTGCAGTTGCAGGTCGTTGAGCGCATTCAGCGCGGGCGTCAGGTCCGCGGCGGGGCCGTTGTTGTCATCCAACAAACGGTGGAGTGGTTCGAAGCGGCGTTGCAGAGCTTTCTTCGCGGTGTCGGGCAGCTGTTTTGACCTATTGGCCACCCTATCCGATGCTTTGTCCGCCGCGGCAGCGGCCAGTTTACCGAGCTTGCCACCCTTCTCGCCCAGTTTAGCGGCAGCGTCTGCGGCGTCATCGACACCCTCCGCTATCCCCCTGAAGCGCGTGTTCTCGCGCACTTCCAGCAGCAGTTGCAACACGGGCGAGTTGGCGGAAGTGAGGCCCGCCAGTTGCTCGGCACCTTCACCGGCATCGTTGATCGGTGGCAGCGCCACTTTGCCGACTGCGTCGCTCCAGAAGTTGGCGTAATCGCGGAAGTACAGTTGTTCCAGTTCGACCATCAGGCGACGCAAGTCCATGCCGCTCATGCCAGAACCTTCGCCCAGTACCCAGTTGTCTCGCAAAATGTCGGTGATCAGCGCTGTACCCTGAACCGAGAAATACTGCTGATAACCCTGTTGCGTGTAGAAGCCCGGGATCATCGAATCGGCGCCGACAAACAACGTCCCCTGCGGACCCAAATGTTGGCTCAAACGGTATTCCGGCAGGTGACGGGCCTGCTCGCGCAGCATCCGGTAAACCACGTTGGCCAGCGATTCGCTGCGCAACACCTGACGCGCTTGCGCTACCAGTTGATCGTTCAGCGGGTAGATAAACGGCTGTTTCAGCAAACGCTCAAAGTGGGTATTCAAACCGTTCTGTACCGCGGTGTTGCCGGCGTAACGCAGGGACCAGTCCGTGGCGACCCAATCTGTGAGCCATGCCGCATCGCGGCGATCTTTCATGTTCAGCATCAGGTACGCACGAAGGCTGTTGAGCAGGCGTTCGCGGTCCTTCATGTTGGCGCGGATCTGCCCTTCCAGCAGCATCGCGACCCGCGGCAACAGTTGCGCTTCAAGCTCACGCTCATAGGCATCCTTGACCACCGGATTGACCTCTTCGCCCTGATACAGACCGCCACGCTCGCGGTAGCTCACGTCACCTTTTTTCGCGAAGACCTGAGTCGCTGCGTAGCGGGTGTCGAGGGTCATGAGCACCGCCATGGAATCATCACGCGCGGCCAGGGCCGATCGCTGTTGGGTCCAGGTGGTGGTCAGGTTGCGCAGATTTTCCAGATGTTCGGAGTTGGCGGAGAAACCGCCCGCCCACAGCAGGCCGAATAAACCCAACGCGGCCAATGCACCGACGTACAACCCACGCTGGCCCCAATGGATGCGGCTGAGTTCGCGCTTGTCCAGACCGGCCAGATCGGCTTCGGGAAAAATCACCCGGCTGAGCACGTGGTGAATGAACCGTGAACGACCACTGCGCAGAGTCGGCAGCACGCCGGAGTTGATGCCCAGATTGGCACCGATGCCGGCGGTGGCCTGGTCCATTTCCTGGGTCAGGTGCGGAGCACTGGTCAGGTAGAAACCGCGCAACTGGCTAGCACGCTGATAACGGTTGCCGGTGAAAGCCATGTCGACGAATAGGCACAGGCGCGCGCCGATCTGCCCCAGTTGGTGGGGGAAGTCGAGGATGCGGCCACGGCGCGGGGTGTTGCGCTCCTGGTGCATGCGCATGATCACTTGGCTGTTCAGGCGACGCAGCAGCGCTTCGAACTCGGCGCGCAGCACGCTCACGTCGGCATCGCTCTGCTCTTTGCGGAAACTGGTGCCCAGCACCTGATCGCTTTCTTCGCGGGTCAGTTGATCGAAGAACTCTTCAAAACCCAGCAACTGGTCAGCCTTGCTCAGCACCAAATAAACCGGCACATCCACGTGCAGTTTTTGATGCACGTCTTGCAGACGCGCACGCACTTGACGGCCCAGGGAGTCCAGATCCTGTTTGGAGTCGCCCAGCAGCATTTCAACGGGGATGGTCACCAGCACGCCGTTCAACGGACGGTTGCGGCGACGCTTGCGCAGCAGGTCGAGCAAAGTGCTCCAGGCGCTGCCATCGACTTCAGCATCCGGCTGGGTCAGGTAACGTCCGGCGGTGTCGATCAGCACACCGTGGTCGGCGAAGTACCAGTCGCAATGGCGGGTGCCGAGGGTGTCGCGGGTCAACTTGCGTTCGATCTTGTTGATCGGAAACTCAAGGCCCGAGAAGTCCAGCAGGCTGGTCTTGCCGCTGCCCTGCGGGCCGATCAGCAAGTACCACGGCAAATCACTGCGCCAGCGTTCGCTGCGACCGCGATACAGGCTCGAGGTCTTCAGGGTTTTCAACGCGTCCTTGAAGCGCACGCGAAGCTCTTTTTGCTCTTCGTCAATATGGTCTTCACGGCGGATACGATCCTTGCCGTCTTCGGTGCCTTCGATCGCTTTCTTGCGCACTCCGGCGCGCCAGCTGACGAAGACCATGGTCAGGCCCCAGATCAGGAACAGCACACTGATGGTCAGCAGGCGGGAAGTCGAAGCTTCCCAAAACTTGTAGTCATCGACCGCCAGCAGCGGCCCGACGAACCACACGAGCAGTGCGACAAACAGCACCAGCAGCAAGCTCCAGACCCAGGTCTTGCGCAAAAATGCGCCGACTTTCTTGAAAAACTTTTTCATCACTCGTCCCTGTTTACGGCTGCGGCTGAACCGCCGCCGGATCAAGCTGCTGATAAGGTTGCAGTACGGTTTCGCGTTGCTCGCCCAACACCCAGGCGAACCCCGAATACATCACCACCAGGCAGACCGCAGTGAACAACACCACCATCCACGCCGGCACGATGCGCACCAGGCTGCGGCGCTGATCGTTCAGGCCTTCCCAATGCGGCGACAGTTCGCGGGACACGTCGCCGCGCAGCTGACGAATCTGGCGATACAGGGCGTCGCGGAGGCCTTCGAGTTCGAGCATGCCGCGCGCCTGCACGCGGTACTTGCCTTCGAAACCGAGGGACAGACACAGGTACATCAACTCCAGCATCGGCAGGTGCTTGACCGGATTTTTCGACAGGCTTTCCAGTAGCTGGAAGAACTTCTCGCCACCGAAGGTTTCGTTGTGGAAGCTGCTGAGCAGGCTCATCTGCGACCACTCGCTTTCGTTGCCCCACGATGTGGTGACGATGGCTTCGTCGACCACGGTGCAAAGTACATAACGGGCAGTCATCATCTGGCTGCTTTCGGCACCGTTGTGCAACGCACGCACTTCAAACAGTTTCACCGCGGCGGTCAGTCCCTCGTTGAGCCCATACAGGTCTTCGCGGGTGTCGCTGCGCTTGAGCCGCACCACTTCCGACAACAGATCCGAGGCTGCGGCCACCAGCACGTTGAGGCTGAAGTTAAAAGACTCCGCCGGGCTCGAATGCGCGGCGTAGATCATCCGTTCCGCCAACTGCTCGAAACGTGGCGTTGCAGCGAAGTCTGTCAACGGGCTCGAAGCAGGGCCGTGGCCCTGGCGGTCGAGCAGGACGGTTTTATCGTCCTGATAGTGTTCCATGTCCTTGGTCATGTCAGTCAGTTCCTGATGGCCCAGAATTTCAGTTCAAGCTCGGCAAATTCGCCGGACACGTGGAACGCGAAGCCACCGGAGCGCTCAAGTTGTGCCAGGTCTTCGGAACTGGGTTCGAGGATGAAATAGGTTTTGTTGGAGTGGAACGCGATCTGCCGTGGGGCCACCGGCAACGGCTTGACCTTGATGCCGGGTAGATGCAGGTTCACCAGTTGGCGGATGTGCTCCACCGGGCCGATCTTCAGGTGCGCCGGCAAGCGGTGTCGCAGCTCTTCGGAGTCGCAGTTGGCGCTGGCCGCGAGCACGAACGAAGCCGAGCCCAGCAGTTTGTGGTCGTGCAACGGCGAGACAGTGATCCCGTACTGACGCGCTTGCAACACCAGCTCGATGGCGTGCTGTTCGAGCACCATCGACAACACCTGCCGAATCGCTTCCATCAGTTTGCGGAAGCTCGCGCCCTGGTCGCTGTGCTGGTAACGGCTGTCCAGACGCGGGCGTTTGCTGTCACTGGAGAACGTCGCCAGATCGCCGAGCATGGTCAGCAGCGTGCGGTACAACTCTTCCGGATGAACCTGTTCCAGACCGAGGTAGTGACGCAACAACAGCTCGGTGCGATTGATAAGTTGCAGCATCATAAAATCGCCGACTTCCGCGCCACCGACCTTGCCGTTGGATCGGATGCGGTCAGCGATGGTGTCGCCGCGATGGCCGAGCATGCTGATCACTTCTTTCAGGCAAGACAGCAGGTAGCTGGAAGAATGCGCCTGAATATAGGTCGGCACGAAATCCGGATCGAGGCTGACCACGCCGTCAGGCGTGGTGTCGAGCACGTCGCAGATTTTCAGCTTCACGTAGGCCTGATCACTCAGCTGCTCACCGAGCAACAACTTGAAGTCCGGACGAGCGCAGCTGACCTGGCTGGCGGAATCGTCGCCGGCGTTGGAGTTGGCGACTTCCGTTTCATACGAGGTGTAGCGGGCCAGCACATCGGACTGCTCCGGACGACGGGATTCGATGTGGTTACCAGTGACCAGTGGCAGCGTCAGGTAGACCGGCGTGTTGCCGGTGTTCGGCGGCACGTCGAGCGCCAGAGGCTCGGTGTTGCCCCCGAGTTCGAACAGGCTACCGTCTGGCAAAATCCCCGAGGCCTGGCTGATGACCAGTTTGCCCATATTGAGGAACTGCAAGTCGATGTCCAGGTTCAGGAAGCCCCAGGTGTAGCTGCCCAGTAACTGCGTGCGGGTCTTCATCTGGTAGTCGTAATAGCGATCGCTGTGCTGTAAGTGCTGCGGACGCAGCAACATGCCTTCCTGCCAAATGACTTTATGAAAACTCATGATCTGTCATCCGTCTTGGCCAGCGTATCGTTGCTGTTGCGAATGCCGGTCTGATCGAGGGTCATATCAGCGGCGGTGACACCCACCGGCGTGACTTTCACCGTGTAGCGCCATTTGGTTTCCGGCAGATCGCGGTAAGCGGCAAGGACGCCAACGTAGCGGCTACCCTGTTGCACGCTGAGCTTCATCTCCACGGTTTCACCCGGGCGCAGCTCGATTTCTTCACTGGCTACCAGGTCCGGGGCCAAGGACTCCTTGGCGCGCTCGTAGAGGCTGAAGAAGTCTGCGTTTTCGAACGTCACCGGATGTTTGAGCTCGAACAGGCGCACGACAATGGGCGACGGACGCCCGTTGAGGTCGGGGTTCAGTTGATCGCTGGCCGTGATCTTCAGGTTAAGTTTGGTGACGTGGGAATACGGCGACAGCGACGAGCAGCCGGCCAGTAGCAGCGCAGCGATCGCCGTCAGCGTCTTGTAAAAAGCGATCGAACAACGAGACATGCGCATCATCCTTGGTGGTCGGTGTGAAGGGTGGAAATCAGGCGGATTTGCTCTTCGTAAGCTTGGGCGAAGTCGCGAGCCAACAGGCGCTCGCTCCAGTCATCGTCCTGACGCAGGGCCTGGTGATACCGACCGTATGCTCTCCAGCGGCTGCCCGACGTGGCCAGCAACGGCTTGTTGTCGCGTTCGAAACGCAGGGTCAATCGCTGTGGCGAGAAATGCTCCAGCGTGCCGCGAACGGCGGCGCGGCTGGCAGTCAGCAAGGCCACCTGATGCGCCTGCAAATCGCGGAAGGCACGGGAGATCGACAGCTCGGCCGGCAATTGGCCCGGCGTGTTCGGCTGCAACAAAACGCCCAGCGCGTCACCGGCATCGACCGCAAATTTCAGCGGATTTTTGTGAGCGCCTTGCACGGTGGTCTGGGCCAGACGCAGTTCGTTTTTCAATTCGCTGCGGGTACGCAGGCTTTGCTGCAAACCACCGACGCTTAGCTTGAGCAAGCGCGCTGCGCTCAGCGCCAGGGCTTCGCGGGCATCGTGGTCGAGGTCTTTGAGGTCCACGCCAAGCGCCGCTCCGAAGTGCTCCCAAAAACCTTCGTTTTGACGCTCGGGCGCTTTCGGTTCCGGGGCTGGCGCGGGCTCAATCGGGGCATCGATCAGCTCCGGAACCGTCAGGCTTTCCATGTCGATGCGGGCGTAATCGGCACGCTGTTGGGGCTCCTGACGCGGTGTGTTGAGGGCACTCAGCTCGTCGATTTCCGAGAACGCACGCTCTTGCCGGTCGAGCATGCTCAGCGGGTCGAGGTCGAGGAACGCATCGTCAGGAATGACGCTGCCCACGGTCTGCGGACGCCCGACTTCGGTGTCAAACGTCGCGGGATCGCGGACCAGCCGCGCACGGATCTCGAAGTCACCGAGCACGTAGACGCTGCCGTGCTCAATGCGCATGGCTTCGCCCTTGCGCAGGCGCACGCCGCTTTTGCTGTCCTGAATACCATTGCTGCTGGTATCGGTCAGGAAATACATGCCTTCGCGGTAAGTGATCAACGCGTGGTGGTTGGACAGATGACGTTTGCGGTCCGGGATGATCCAGTCGCAATCCTCGCCCCGGCCGATCACGCCGCCGGCCTGCTTGAAGGTCTTCCGACACAAATCCGTAGGCACGAACTGCTTGGTGTTCAGCATTTCGAAATCCAGTTCCATGATGATGCTCCTTGCGGTCACTTGCCGCGATTGACCGCCTGCGGATCACCCAATGGGCGATAGGTGTTGTCGTTGAATTTGTAATTGCCGCAACAGCCGCCGACACCGCATAGAACGACGAGTGTCAGCAAGACGGCGTGCCAGTGACGAACAGACATCAGAGGGTCTCCAGAGGTAGACAAAGCACGAAGCACCGACCCGTTCGGGCGGCACTATCAAAAGCAAATGAGATAGGGTTTTCGGCTCTGGCCATAGGCTGAAAGCCAAGCACCTGTGGTGAGGGAACTTGCTCCCTCGCCACAGGGGTTCGCCGATAGACATTGAGATCAGCCATCGAATGCACCGAAATTGATATTCAGGCGCCCGAGGCGATACAGCAGCGTGCGGCGCGGCAACCCGAGTTCGCGAGCGGCGCGAGTCTGGTTTCCGCGGTTTTTGCGCAGGCAATCGAGCAACAGATTGCGCTCGATCTGTTTCAGGTATTCGCGCAGGTTCAGGCTGTTGTCTTTCGGCATGAGGTCCCTGCGCAACGAAAAATGCTCGACCAGCAACTCGCCGCCTTCGCACAGCAACACGGCGCGTTCGATCAGGCTTTTGAGTTCGCGCACATTGCCGGGGAAGGCATACCCGGACAGTTGATCCAGTGCCGCATCGGACCAGCGCACCGCCTCTCGCTGCAGGAACGAACAGGCCTTGTCGGCGAAGTGCCGAGCCAGGTCGAGGATGTCGCCTTCACGCTGACGCAACGCCGGTAACTCGATCGGAAATTGCGCGAGACGGTAGTACAAGTCCTCGCGGAACTTGCCTTCACTGACCAACACCGACAAATCACGGTGCGTCGCGGCAATGATGCGCACGTCGATCGTGTGGGTGTCGTTGGACCCCAGCGGGCGGATCTCGCCTTCCTGCAATACGCGCAGCAACTTCGCTTGCAGGGACAGCGGCATGTCGCCAATTTCATCCAGCAACAAGGTGCCGCCATTGGCGGCATCGAACAGCCCGGAGCGGTCGCGGTCGGCGCCGGTGAAGGCGCCTTTGCGGTAGCCGAACAACTCGCTTTCCAGCAGGTTTTCCGGGAACGCAGCGCAGTTCTGCACGATGAACGCCTGGGAACGTCGTGGGCCACCGTCGTGAATTGCCCGTGCGACCACTTCCTTGCCGGTGCCAGTCTCACCGCACAGCAGCACGGTGTAGGGGCTGTGCATGACTTTGCTGATCAGCGAATAGGTCTGGCGCATGGCCGAACTCTTGCCGATCAGACCATAGCCGCTGGCGTTTGGGACGCTGACCTTCGTCGGTCGTGTATCAGCGGTCGGTTGACGCAAACGTTGCAGCAAATGCAGTTGGCCGAGCACGAACGAACCGAGTTGACCGAGGGAATCGGCAAAGCCTTGCAGCTCGATGTGGCGACGACTGGCGCATACCAGCAAGCCTTCGACAGCCTTCTGCCGATTGACCAGCGGCACGCACAGCAGCGACTGCCAAGGCGTGGCCTGCGGCGGGAGGAAGCTGGTTTCGTGCAGGCTGCCGCTCAACTCGCTGAGGGACACCACGCGGTTCTGGCACAGGGCGAATTGCAGCAGTTGTTCACCGTTGTAATCCGCCGGCAGGTTCGCCGCGTCCCGGGGTTGCACAATCCCGTTCAGGCACTCGGCGTTCATCCCCAGGCACGTGTGAGTCGCATCCAGCAGGTACAACTGTGTCAGCTCGCAGCCGCTGAGCTCGGCCAAGCCACGCACAAAATCTCCCAGCAGCGCCGCGCCATCCGCCGCCCGCGACAGATTGCCGAACTGCGTCAGCAAGGCTTCGGCATAGACCAGCGGTTGCGGCACCTGAGTGAACATCACACCTACCACCTCAGGCGAACTCACAGATCACGCTAGCGTGGCCGTCGAGCGTCGCGTGGACACTCTTGAGGCGTTCGCCGGTGGCCATCGCATCGAGCAAACGGTCAGCCACCCGCGGCAGCACGTGCAGATCAAGCAAGTGATCGATCAAACGAGCGCCGCTGTCGCTTTGGGTGCAGCGTTCGGCCAAGTGATTGACGAGGTCCTGGGAATAGGTGAAATCCAACTGCCGGCGATTCAATCGCTCACCCAAACGGCCGAGCTTGATTTCGATCAACTCGCGCAACACCGGGCCACCGACCGGGTAGTAAGGCACCACGCGCATGCGTGCCAACAGCGCCGGTTTGAAGTGTTTGCTGAGCACTGGGCGGAGGGTTTCTTCAAGCACTTCGGCGGTCGGCCGCGCGCCGTTTTCGCAGCATTCGCTGATGCGATCACTGCCCAGGTTCGAGGTCATCAGGATCAGCGTGTTGCGAAAGTCGATCTCGCGCCCTTCCCCGTCGTTGGCCACACCTTTGTCGAAGATTTGATAGAACAGATTCAGCACGTCCGGATCGGCCTTCTCGACTTCGTCCAGCAGCACCACCGAGTACGGCTTCTGGCGCACGGCTTCGGTGAGCATGCCACCCTCGCCGTAACCGACGTAGCCTGGCGGTGCGCCGATCAGCCGAGAGACCGTGTGTTTATCCTGAAATTCGGACATGTTGAGGGTGGTGATGAAACGATCACCGCCATACAGCAGGTCAGCCAGGGCCAGCGCCGTTTCTGTCTTGCCGACCCCGCTCGGGCCGACCAACAGGAACACGCCGACCGGTGCATCCGGTTTGCTCAAGCCGGCAGCGGTGGCGCGCATCGAGCGATCCAGCGCATGAACGGCTTGTTCCTGACCACGAATGCGCGTGCGCAGGTCGGTGGCGAAGCTCGCGATTTTGGCGTTGTGCTCGCGGGCCAATTGCGCCAATGGCACGCCGGTCCAGGCGCTGATCACTTCAGCCACCAGACGCGGACAGACTTCGAAGCTCACCAGACGCTTTTTGACGTGAGCATCGGTCAGGGCACGGTGGGTTTCGTTCAGCGCAGCTTCAAGGATCGCGACGTTGTCCACGGGTGCTTCGAGGGATTCGATTACGGTGCCTTCAGCGTCGCCCTCGCCCGTGATGGTTGGTTCGACAACAGCGGCTTCACGGGCGTTGGCCAGTTGCTGACGCAGTTGCAGCAAGCGTTCGGCCAGTTCCTTCTGTTCGATCCAGAGGGTTTCCAGGACGACCCTTTCGTCTTCGGCGGCCTCCAGACGATCTTCCAACGCATCCAACGCTTCGTGGTCGATCTGCAAGCCTGCTTCGGCGTCACGGCGCAGCGCTTGCCGCTGACGGCCACCTTCGGCCAATTCGCCACGCAGGCGCTCAAGACTGTCCGGCGCGGCAGCAAGACTGATGCGTACACGGGCACACGCCGTGTCGAGCACGTCGACGGCTTTGTCCGGCAGCTGACGACCCGCGAGATAACGAGCCGACAGCTCGGCCGCTGCAACCACCGCGTCATCGCGCAGGTAGATGCCGTGGCTCTTTTCGTAAACCTGAGCCAAGCCACGGAGTATGGTCACCGCTTCGTTGACGGTCGGTTCGTGCAGTTGCACCGGCTGGAAACGACGGGCCAGGGCCGGGTCTTTTTCGAAGTACTTCTTGTACTCGGCCCAGGTGGTGGCAGCGATGGTGCGCAACTCGCCACGAGCCAAGGCTGGTTTCAGGAGGTTGGCTGCGTCGGAACCGCCGGCATTGCCCCCCGCGCCAATCAGCGTGTGAGCTTCGTCGATAAACAGGATGATCGGTTTCGGCGAAGCTTTGACTTCGTCAATCACGCCTTTGAGGCGACGTTCGAATTCACCTTTGACGCTAGCACCTGCTTGCAACAGGCCCATGTCCAGCGACAGCAATTCAACGCCTTTCAATACGTGCGGTACTTCACCCGCCGCGATGCGCGAAGCCAGGCCTTCGACGATGGCGGTTTTACCGACGCCCGCTTCACCGACCACTATCGGATTGTTTTTGCGCCGACGAGCGAGGATGTCGACCATCTGCCGGATCGCGTCATCGCGGCACAGCACCGGGTCAAGCTTGCCGTCGCGGGCCTGTTGGGTCAGGTTGTGGGTGAAGCGCTGCAGCAGCGATTCGCCCGGCACCGCGGGTCTACCGCTGACCGCTTGTTCTTTCTGCGACAGCGCGAATGCTTTCAGGCGCTCGACGTTCAACTTGGCGAGCAACAACTGATAGCGACTGCCGGCGTAGCGCATCGGGTTGCGCAGCAGCGCGAGGATCAACGCGGCTTGCTCGACCTGGCTCTGGCCCAGTTCAAGGTTGGCCACAAGCAACGCGTCTTGCAGCCACTGCACCAGTTCCGGGGCGAACACCGGGTTGCGCGAAGCGCTGTGTTCGACCCCGGACTGCAGCGCGGCGCTCAGTTCTCCGGCATCTACTTCGGCATCTAGCAGTGCACGTGCGAGCAGGCCTTTCGGGCGTTCCAGCAGGCCCAGCAGCATGTCTTCGATGAGAATTTTGCTGCCGCCACGGGCGACGCAGCGTTCGGCAGAACTTTCCAGGTCTCGGCGGGTTTCGGCGTCCAGTGCCTGGATAAGTTGTTGCAGGTCTACGTTGATCATTGTTCATCTGTCCTTAATGAATTTTGCTGCCCAGGGTCACCACGCCGTCCGCTTTTTCGCGGCCGAGCCAACTGGTCCATCCCAGGCGACAGGCGTTCTGCTCACCAATGCGTAGTTCGCGGATCTCTTCCTGGCGCAACACCAGGCGAATGTCGTAATCGAGCGGGTCACGCAAGGTGAACCGCACCAGCGCGCACAGCGGCTGGTAGCCGAAACCGATCGGCAGGAATTCGTGAAAGCGTTGCCAGTCGAGTTCGCGGATGTGAATGCGAAATTTGCCACTGCGGTCGCGCACCTGTTCACCCAGCACCAGGTCTTCGCCGAGCAGGCTGTTGGCGCGGCCCAAACGATT
This sequence comes from Pseudomonas sp. ASL7, assembly GCF_056680375.1. NCBI lineage: Bacteria > Pseudomonadati > Pseudomonadota > Gammaproteobacteria > Pseudomonadales > Pseudomonadaceae > Pseudomonas > Pseudomonas sp. ASL7. Next base: position 4,638,919 of record NZ_CM155279.1, read on the forward strand.
GCGTTGCTCCTCGAGAATGGTCACGCGACGCTCGATGCACTGCTCGATGGTCAGTTCAGCGTGTTTGAAGTAGTAACGCAGCACCGCTTCGATCAGCGCCGCCGAGTGCGCGCGCAAACTGAGCAGGCCGAGGTACGGCAGCAGGCGTTTCCAGTTCAGCTCCCGGGCCCTGCGGATCTCTTCACCACCGAGGCCGATCAGCGCGAACAGTTGTGAAGAAAACGGGTCTAGCGCGCCACTCTGGAAGCTCGCGCGGTAGCGGTACTTTTGCCAGATCGGCAGCATCAGCCGTTGCAGGCGATGGTGAAAAAGGTCGAGAAAATTGCGGGTCGGGTTGCCATCTTCGCTGTCGCCCAAGGCCTGCTCACTGTAGAACGCCGGCAGCGGCGAACCGGAGCCGACCAGGCCGATCAGGTTGAAACGCAGGCGTGCGCGCATCTGCCCGTGTTCTTCGAAAAACTCCACGCGATCAACATCGCTGCCAGGGAAACCCAGGCTCGGGTTGGCCTGAAACTCCAGCTGGTCGTACAGATCGTCTTCGCTCAGGTACGGGTGTGCCTCCCGCAGCCGGTCAACCACCAGCAGGACGGCCTGAAACAGCGAGTACTCGCGTATTACCCGACTCAGCCCGCTTAAAGCAGCGGCTGCAGGCCCATGCGTGGTGTCCATTGGTAAACCTCTCCTTGCGTACTTGTTACCCGCAGCTCGTGGTACGAATTGAGGCTGGCGTAAAGCGCGAAAAACTCGTTAAGAACCGAAGCGAACACGAACAGATCGCCCTCGCCGATATACCCTTGCGGGTCGATGGTCAGTTCGGTGCGCAACCCGCGTACTGGCAACCCTCGGTGCAAACGATCGACGTGTTGATGCTTGATCGACTTCAGTCCATCCAGTAGGCGTCTACTGACCTTTTCAGCGTGTTGGTCGTAGTAGCGCGGCAGGTCGTAGGTTTCAAGAATCACCTTCAGCGCATTGACGTCGGCCAGCGACAGATAGTTAAGCGACATGTTGCTGATCAGCTTCCAAAGGAAATCGTGATTCAGCGGCGGCGCGAAACTGGACGTAGCCGGGGTGATGTTGCGGAAACTCAGAAACCCGGGGGTCCCTTCGCAAGCCTGACTGATATCGCCGGGCTTGAGCTTGCGCGGCAGGTTCTGATTGGTGCACATCAGCTCGACCGACAGGGTTTCGTGGGCTCCGGTGTGGCGGATGCCGAAGCTCAAGTGGGTGTCGAGGCCGTCGTGCAGCGACGACGGACGCTGGCGAATGCTGTAGTGCGGGCGGCGGGGGGGCACGTCGAAACTCGGATCGTGCTCGAAGGATTCGAACGGCACGTACTCCTGATAACCGAGGCCACCGGGGTTCCAGCCGGTCACGGTTTCCACCGAAAACACACCGCAGTTTTCCAGGTCATATCCGGCTGGGAGCAACAGGTATTCGTCCTGCTTGCCGTCGAGGCGGATTGGCGATGCATCGTGCTGGAACAGGTTCACGATCGGCGTGCAGTAAAGCTTCACGTTGTCCAGGGTCGGGCGTAGACGCTGGATACCACTCTTGCGGATGTCGAAGCGCAATTCCAGACCGCGCATCTGCTTGAGCGTGTCTTGCGGCAGCGCCTTGAGCAGGTCCAGGCCGTTAATGTCGACGAACAGAAATTTGTCCTGGAAGGCGAAGTATTCCTGCAAGTAGCGATAGCCGCGGAAGGTGTTCAGTGGGTACGGGATCAACGCCTCTTCTTCGGCAAAACCCACCGGCTGTACGCGGTTGCCGGGGATCTTGAAGGCCATGGGCAGGTCGTTCACACCCAGGATGGGCTTGCCGTCGCCGTCCAGCGGGATCAGTTCGATACCTTCCAGGTTGCGCAACAGGCTGAGGTACAGCATCTGGCTGATGTAACGCTCGCCAGCAAAGTGCAGACGCAGGCGACTGAGCTGCAGTTCACCGAGATGGCCGTCGGCGCTCATTTCCAGACGCAGGCTCAACAGCGAACCGTCGCCCTTCACCGAGTAATTCAGCGCGGCCAGATTCAATGGCAAGACTTCGGTTGGGTAGCAGGTGCGAAACCGACAACGCACGCCATCGATCGGCACGCTCTCGACCGGCGTTTCACGCTCGACCCTCAACGCAGGACCCGAGCGCTGCAACGGGTCGAACTGCAAAATGCTGAACGCCGGCAGTGGCCGCATATAGTTGGGCCACAGCAATTGCATCAGCGAGTGGCTGAGTTCTGGTAGCTCGTCGTCGAGCTTCTGGCGCAAGCGCCCGGTCAGGAATGCGAAGCCTTCAAGTAACCGCTCTACATCCGGATCCCGCCCGGCCTGACCCAGGAAAGGCGCCAATGCCGGGCTACGCTCGGCGAATCGGCGACCTAACTGGCGAAGTGCGGTGAGTTCGCTCTGGTAGTAGTGGTTAAAGGACACGCGCAATACCTGTTTGTCGTTAGCTGATCTTGACTTGACCGCTGCCATCCAGGCGCGCGGCAAAACTGACCTGACGCTTGAAACCATCAACCTCCAGCAGGCCTTCGATGCTGAAGGACAGGCGAAGCTGATCGTAATCACGCGGCAGGGAGATGACACGCACGTTGCTCAGGCGCGGTTCGTAGGCTTCGATGAAGCTTTCGATGGCCCGGCGGGCCTGACTCAGCGAGTCGTGCAGGCTCAGGCGCATGTCATTGAGATCAGGTAGCCCGTAATCGGACAGCGTCTGCACGCTGCCCGCCCGGGTGCTGAGCATCTTGGCCAGATGGGCAGCCACGGACGCCATGGCGCAGGCCTCGCGGCTCCAGCCGACGCGTTTTTCCGCGTCGCCTCCCAGGCGTTCGAAAAGGCTGCCGTATTCAGTCACGAGATTTGTTGCTTGCGCTTGTACGGGGAGTCCTTGTCGAGCTTACCTACCAGCGACAGGGTGAAATCGGCCCCCATGTACTTGAAGTGCGGGCGCACGTTCAGACTGACGCGGTACCAGCCAGGCTCGCCTTCGACATCGCTGACGATGATCTGCGCTGCACGCAGTGGGCGACGACCACGGACTTCGGCGCTTGGGTTTTCCTGGTCGGCCACGTACTGGCGGATCCACTTGTTGAGTTCCAGTTCGAGATCGGTACGTTCTTTCCACGAACCGAGTTGCTCGCGCTGCAGCACTTTCAAGTAGTGAGCCAGACGGTTGACGATCATCATGTACGGCAGTTGGGTGCCGAGCTTGTAGTTCAGCTCTGCCGTCTTGCCTTCAGCGCTGGTGCCGAAGAACTTCGGCTTCTGCACCGAGCTTGCCGAGAAGAACGCCGCGTTGTCGCTGCCCTTGCGCATGGTCAGGGAGATGAAGCCTTCCTCGGCCAGCTCGTATTCACGACGGTCGCTCACGAGCACTTCAGTTGGAATCTTGGTTTCGATTTCGCCCATGCTTTCGAAGTGGTGCAACGGCAAGTCTTCCACTGCACCACCGCTCTGCGGGCCGATGATGTTCGGGCACCAACGAAATTTGGCGAAGCTGTCGGTCAGCCTGGTGCCGAACGCGTAGGCCGTGTTGCCCCACAGGTAGTGCTCGTGGCTGTTGGCAACGGTTTCCTTGTACACGAACGATTTGACCGGATTTTCTTCCGGGTCATACGGGTTACGTAACAGAAACCGCGGTACGGTCAGGCCAACGTAACGGGAGTCTTCCGACTCGCGGAAGCTCTGCCATTTGGCGAAATGCGGACCGTCGAAGTGATCCTTCAGATCCTTCAGGTCCGGCAGACCGGTGAAGCTTTCCAGACCGAAGAATTTCGGGCCGGCCGCGGCAATGAACGGCGCGTGGGACATGCAGGCAACGCTGGACACGTACTGCATCAGTTTCACGTCCGGCGAGCTTGGGGACATGAAGTAGTTAGCGATGATCGCGCCCACCGGCTGACCACCGAACTGACCGTATTCAGCGGTGTAGATGTGCTTGTACAAGCCAGCCTGCATCACTTCCGGCGAATCTTCGAAGTCGTCCAGCAGGTCTTCTTTAGAGACGTTGAGGATCTCAATCTTGATGTTTTCACGGAAGTTGGTGCGCTCGACCAGCAACTGCAGGCCACGCCACGACGATTCCAGCGACTGGAAGTCGGGGTGATGCAGAATTTCGTCCATCTGGCGGCTGAGCTTGGCATCGATCTCGGCGATCATTCGATCAACCATGGCTTTTTTGACCGGCTCGCCGCTGTTCTGCGGCTTGAGCAGCTCTTCGATGAACGCCGACACACCACGTTTGGCGATGTCGTAGGCTTCGTCGTCCGGGGTCAGGCGGGTTTCGGCGATGATGCTGTCGAGAATGCTGTATTCACCGTTCTCGTTGCTCTTTTGCTGTGCTGCGCTAGTGCTCATTGTATTGGCTTCCTTGGCTGATGGAGACTCAGGCATCCTGGGCTGCGGCGTTCAGGCCCAGCTCACCCAGTACGCGACCGCGGGATTCGTCGTCGGCGAGCACGCCTTCGATGGCTTTGCGAAATGCAGGCGCATTACCCAAGGGGCCTTTAAGGGCCACCAGCGCGTCGCGCAGTTCCATCAGTTTTTTCAGCTCGGGCACTTGCTCGACCAGGCTGGCCGGGTTGAAGTCCTTCATCGAGTTGACGCGCAGTTTCACGGCCAGCTCTTCAGTGGCGCTTTCTTCCTGAAGACGGTTCGGTACGCTCAGTGTCAGCTGCAGCTCTTGCTTGGCCAGCACTTCGTCGAAGGTCATTTTGTCGATGCTGATCGGCTTGCGATCTTCGACTTTGCGTTCGTCCTTGCGGTGGGTGTAGTCACCGATTGCCAGAAGTTTCAACGGCAATTCAATCTCTTCTTGAACACCACCGATGGCAGGTTTGAAGGTGACGTTGATGCGTTCCTTGGGGGCTACCGAGCCTTCTTTGGCCATGGTGTTTCTCCTTGCGGTTGTGGCCCGAGGGCCTATTCGAGTACTACTTCGAGATCGAGGTGGCACAGCCTGCGATAAATCTCTTCCTTACGTTCACGGACGGCATGGTTCTGCGGTAGCAACTCGCAGCAGCTATGCAGCAAATGCAGCACTTGCAGCGCAAGATCGGGCTCCCAGGCATACAGGCCTGCGTCCTGTAATGTTTGGTCGAGTGTTTCGAGTTGGGTCTTGGCCAGTTCGTATTTCTTGGCCATGACGCACAGCCGCGCGAGGGCGAACTGCCAGAAGAATCGAACGCGGCCGCCGTGGGCGATTTGCAGGCCTTGCTTAAGGATTTGCACGGCGGCCTTGAGGCCGTCCTTGCGCAGAATTGGCACTGCTTCTTCTAGAGCCTGTTCCCAGGCCGATTGGGTGTCGGCGACCTCGACCTTGCGCGGTGCACTGGCGCTTTGCAGGTGCGGCATGACATTCGCGCCGACCCAGGCGCGAGTGGCCGGATCGGCAAATGGGGCGCCATCATGGAAGCGTAATTCGAGAAGGCCGGGCAGGCGCTGAATCAACTGCGCGAAGTGGATTTCCACTTCGCGCATGGCCATGTCGGCATTCAGTCCCTGGAGGCATTCCCAGACCAATCGCTGACCGTCGAACCAGAACGGCGCCTTGGCCAGACTGGCTTCGAGCTCCACCAGCAGATCAGCGTATTTGGCCTGGTCATAGCGGTCCTGATAGGCCTTGAGCTTGTCTGCCGGCAGCCCGCGCAGCGCGGTGATCTGCTCGGCGTTACGCTCGGGCACCACTTCGATGGGCAGCCAGAGCAGCGTGCGATTGAGGCGCAGGGCGCGCAGGTCAGTGACGTTTTGCTTGAGCCACCAGGCGCACAACGGACGGGCGTTTTCCTGCTGGGCGCGCAGGGCCTTGTGGGCCTCTTTCTCGTTGTCGATGGGCGCGCCCGGATTGAACAACTGCGTGGCGACCTGCTTAACCTGAGCCACTGCGGCGCTCACCACACCTGGCTCCGGCTGGTTGTCGGCCGCGCGCTGGACCATGCTTTTCAAACGACGGCAGATCGGCAACAGCAAGGGGGCGTCATCGCCCAAATGTTTGGTGCAAGCCGCATCCAAACCTTCCAAATGCTCCACCAAACGGCGGAACAACGGCAGCTGCTCTTTGATCGCGACGTTTTCGTTCAGCACTTGCTCAAGACGCGGCACCAACCAACTGATGGCAGCGGAACGGGTGCGGGGCTTGTTTGGATGAATGTCGTCCCAGTGGTGTTCACTGAGGTGGTGCAGCAAACCGAGACCGGCCAACAGCCCCGGAAAAGATTCACGCTGGTACAGGGCCCAGGTCAGCCAGGCAGCCACCCGCAAATCCTTGGATTGAGTGCGCAGCAGGTTTTCGCTGATTTCGCGTATTTTCAGCCAGTCGACTTGACCGCTTTCGTGCATGGATTGGGCTTTGCCCAGCTCACTTTCAACTGCTTCATATTCGTTCGAAAAGCGAACATCCTCGCCCGCGAAGTTCTCTTTGGAAACAGAGGCCTTTGCGAGTTCAAGGTAATGAGTAGACAGTTTGTTTGAGTAAGACATCCATGGCCTTTATTAAGAATTACGGTCATTCGCCAATTGGAGTTTCAATGACGCCAGCCCGTGTGGCCGAAGCCGGCACGGAGCATGACAAAAATAGATAACTAAAAATGTAGGACGCTTCTGAAAATGCACGCAGATAAAAACAGTTAGTTAAGCGCCATCGTATTAATAGCGTTTTACTGTAGGAATAATTACCACGGTGTCACTCAACGATCGCCAGACGATATGTCGCGATACATCATTAACCAGTGCAGTAATAACCCTTAAAATCCAAGCGGGATGCTTAGATCGAGCCTTACCGGGCTCTGAATGCAACACTCTGAAATAGAGGAAGTTTCTGGCAAAGGCAAAAGAACTTTCCTACATCAATCCTTTCAATGCGTTGTTAGCGTGTTTCAGCAATTGACGCAGGTTCAAGCCCGATTTGGCTTGCGCCTAAAGTTTCTTTTTCACTTCCAGTTCAAGGATGAGCTGATGAAAAGCAAAAGGATAAGCGTATGTTCCCTTCGGCCAATGTTGCCCACTTCACGCTCGAGATCCCAACGGTTCGCAACGATTTCAAGGTGCTGGCGTTTGAAGGCACTGAAACCATCAGCGCCTTGTACGCCATTCGCGTCGACCTGGTCAGCGAGTACCTCGATGTCGATCTGGAGAGCCTGCTCGGCCAACCGGCGTTTCTGCAGTTCGGCCTTAACGGCGAAGGCATTCATGGCCGTATCGAAGACGTGGTCGCAGGTGAATCTGGCCGACGCCTGACCCGCTATCACCTGACCCTGGTACCCGCGCTGCACTACTTGCAGTTCAGCCACAACCAACGGATTTTCCAGCACCTGACGGTGCCACAGATCATCACCCAGGTCTTCAAGCGGCATGGCCTCCTGGCCGATGCGTTTACCTTCCACGTCAGAACCAGCCTCAAGCGCGAGTACTGCACTCAATACGGAGAAAGCGACTTCGAATTCGTCCAGCGCCTGTGCGCCGAAGAGGGCATTGGATGGCATCACCAGCATTCCCGGGACGGTCATTTGCTGGTGTTTACCGAGGACCAGGTCTTCGTTCCCACACTGGGCGAAACCCCTTACCACCCAGACTCGGACTTGGTGGCGGAGCACCCGGTGATCAATCAGCTCTCCCTGACCTTCAAGACTCGAACCAGTAAGGTCACTCGCCGGGACTATGACTTCCAACGTTCCAGTCGGTTGCTGGAAAACAGCGTTAGCGCCGAGGTCACTCCAGTGCTCGAAGATTACCGCTTCCCACTGGAAATGGTGACCGAAAAGCGCGGTAAACAACTCGTCCAACAGGCGCTGGAACGACACCGTACTGACTATGCGGTGGCCAAGGGGCAAAGCGATCAACCCACGTTGCGCTGCGGCCACTTCTTCGGACTGACCGAACACCCCCGCAAAAAGTACAACGATCTGTGGTTGTTGCTCAGTGTTACCCACACGGGGAAACAACCCCAATCTCTCGAAGAAGCGCTTGTCCACGACGCCCAATCCCAGGATGGATTCACCCAAGGCTACCGCAACACCTTTACAGCGATTCCGTGGGACGTGGCCTTTCGGCCACCGCTGCTCTCCCGAGCCCCCCTGGACAGCCAGACCGCCCGCGTCACCGGGCCGGAGGGCGAAGAGATTTATTGCGATGAATACGGACGCGTGAAGATCGAATTTCCGTGGGACCGAGCAGAACTCAACAACGAAATGAGCAGTTGCTGGGTGAGGGTTTCATCCAGTTGGGCAGGTGAAGGGTTCGGCGCGGCGACTATCCCGCGTGTCGGCATGGAAGTCGTCGTGACATTTCTGGAAGGCAATCCCGACCGTCCGCTCATTACCGGGTGCGTGCCGAACAAGATCATGTCCGTAGCCTATCCATTGCCCGAGAACAAAACCAAAACCGTACTGCGCAGCCACAGCTCCCCCAGCACCGGCGGCTACAACGAACTGTCGATTGAAGACCGCGCCGGACTGGAAAAAATCTACCTGCGTGCGCAACGCGACATCGAGCAGCTGATCCTCAACGACAGCCGAAGTCTGATCAGCAACGACCGCTTCGAGCAAGTGGGCAACAACAGCACCAGCCTGATCAAGGGCGAAGAGTTTCACACCACCCAAGGCGTGCGCAGCACGGTGATCGGCGGTGATGAGCTGATCACTATCAGCGGCAATAGCAGCACGACATCCGTTGGCTCACTGGTCATTCAGGCCGGTCAACAGGCTCAAGTCACCGCCGCCAATGTGGTGATCGATGCAGGCATGAGCCTGACGCTCAACGCGGGTGGTCACCACATCGTCATCAACGCGGGGGGGATTTTCAGCAGCGTGGCTATTGTCGAGGGCGGTGCGCCAATGGCGGGTATTCAGCCGCTGCAGGCGCTACAGGCGTTGGCCAGCAATCCCGATCCCATCATCGCCACCCCACTGTCTATCGTGACCGACGCTCGACAGCAGGCGGCGGACTACTGCCCGCTTTGCGAAGCTTGTCTCGCTGGCCAATGCAATGTTGGAGAAGTCGCATGAATACACTTGAACAATGGCTGCTCGAACAATCCCGGGCCGGACGGGACCTCTACCTGATGCTCGACACTGACGGCCTGCTCGACGAGCGCATGGCGTTAGCCAAGGAACTGGGAACCAATCGGTACCGCAATGTGTATGTGGGTACGGCGGTTAACTCGATGGCGCCAGCAGGTCCTTTTCTTTTCCAGATTGGCACTGTCAAACATCCGGTCATCCAGGCGCTGCTCGACACGCCGGAGCGTCATTGGGGCTGGCTGGCGAGCGCCACTTACTTTGAACTTGATGCTTTGGTCACCCACTGGCGCGACCGGTTGATAGTCGGTGAGCGCCCAAGTCGAACGGTGTATCGCTTCCACGATAACCGCGTACTGGGGCGCACGCTGGGTTATCTGAAACCTGAGCAGCGCGCCGATTTTCTTGGGCCGATTGCCAGCGTCTGTTACTGGCACTCTGAGCAATGGACAGTCACGGACAACCCTGACCCCGGCGAACATCCCCTGCCGCTCGTTCCGGCCTGGTTGAAAACGCCAGCGCCAGACATTGTCTACGCGAACGTGCAGTTCGCTAACACGCGCCGCTACTTGGTCCGTGAGCACACCGAAGCCTTGGCTGCCCTCGCCACAGAGCGCGATGTGGATGGCTGGTTGTGGGGCTTGATCCAGTTGGTCCATTTGTGGGGCTGGCAGCAACCTGAGCAGGTGCATTTTTTGCTGACTCAATGCTTGAAGTCGCCGGGTTACCTGCCACCTAAGTCCTGGCAACCGAAGCCCGAGGAGAACCCAGCGGCGCATTTTGAGCGGGTGTATCAGCAAGTGTTGTATTGGCAGGGAGATGCGCCTGTATGAGGGGTGTATTTCGAAGGCTGATCCTCGGGGGCTGTCTCTCCTTGAGCTTGGGTTGTTCCGCGCTCGGCAAGCCGGACAGCTTCACCTTCGTCCCCGATTTCCCACCTGACTTCAAGTACGAGCTGACCGCCAACTACGTGCCCGCCCAAGGGCAAACGTGCACCGTGCCGGGGGGGAAAGGTACTCAGCTCGGTTTCAACAAGGTCTACATGGAATACGAAGCGACTTCCGAGATCCCGCTTTACAGAACCGTTAGCAATTGCCCGTTGGCTTTGAACCGTGTGGAGGTCGAGGTCACGGGCATTTTTGGCCCGGAACTCAGTGATAGAAGCTCTGACTATGCCGTAATTGCCGTGCGCTCAGAGTTGTCGGATCGAAATAAAGGCACGTTCAACGCTGCTGGCGTAGGGGAGTTCTCAGGCGAGTGTCAGTGGTTTTTCCGCACCGTCGGCCCCAAGCGTTACCTCATAAAAATCCTTTACTGCAAAAAGACTGATGCGCAGGGGAACGTCGCGAAAAGTCGTCCCTTCACGGCTTACACGCTCGATCAGTTACCAGGAAAAACAGTGAAACTAAAAATCACATTGGCCCGTGAGGAGGAGCCTTATATGGGCGACACATGGGTGAAGGTGCCTGACGGTTGGAAGCGCTGTATGGGGAAAGGTTTTGAAGATCAGGACGCGTTCTGCTTCGGGAATTACAAGGACTTCAGCAGTTTCAGAATGGTGGATGAACGGATCTGCACCATTTATCCAGGCTGCACGGAAGACAAGGACGAAACCCAATGACGCATCAAAAAGCTTGGCTCTGGCGAGAAGCTGTCCGGCTCATGAAACGAATTATTCAAAGCCTGACCCTTGGCAGTTGCCTGTCACTGACATTGGGTTGTTCCGCGCTCGGCAAGTCGGACAGCTTCACCTTCGCCCCCGAACTTCCTCCTGACTTCAAGTACGAAGTGAAGGCGATCTACCTGCCAGCCAAAGGGCAAACGTGCACCCTGGCGGGAGGCAGAAATGCCCAGCTTGGCTTCAACAAACTCGACATGAAATACGAAACGACTTCTGAGATCGAACTGTACAGGACAGTTGAAAACTGCCTGGTGGCATTGAATCTAGTAGAGATCAGGATCACGGGCATTTTTGGCCCGGAACTCAGTGATAGAAGCTCTGACTATGCCGTAATTGCCGTGCGCTCAGAGTTGTCGGATCGAAATAGACGCACGTTCAACGCTGCTGGCGAAAGTCAGTTCTCCGGCGAATGCCAATGGTTTTTCCGCACTGTTGGCCCTGAGCGTTATGTCATAAAGCTGCTCAGATGCAAAAGGATTGATGCACAGGAGAGTCCCACCAAAGGTCGTCCTTTTACTGCTTTCACGCTGGATCAATTGCCGGGAAAGACTGTCAAGCTGAAAATCAAGTTAGCGGATGAAGAACTGCCGGGCTGGGGCGACACTTGGGTCCAGGTCCCGGGAGGCTGGAAGCGCTGTTTGGGAAAAGGGTTTCAAGATCAGCGTGGCTATTGCAATGGAAATTACAAAGATTTCAGCACCTTCAGGATGGTGGATGAACGGGTATGCACCATCTACCCAGGTTGCACGGAAAACAAGGACGAAACCCGATGACGCATCAAAAAGCTTGGTACTGGCGAGAAGTTGTCCTGCCCATGAAGCGAATCCTTCAAAGCCTGACCCTCGGAAGTTGTCTGTCCTCGACCGTGGGTTGTTCCGCGTTCGGCGACACTGAGAGCTTCAACTTCGTCCCCGACTTCCCACCTGACTTCAAGTACGAACTGACCGCCAACTACGTGCCCGCCCAAGGGCAGACGTGCACCGTGCCGGGTGGGAAAGGTACTCAGCTCGGTTTCAACAAGGTCTACATGGAATACGAAGAGACTTCCGAGATCCCGCTTTACAGAACCGTGAGCGAGTGCCCGTTGGCATTTAGTCATATGAAGATAAAGGTTACGGGCATCTTCGGCCCGGTACTCAGTGACAGAAGCTCTGACTACGCCGCAATTGACGTGCGTACAGAACCGTTGGGGCGATACAAAGGCACGTTTAACGCTGCCGGCGTCGGTGAGTTCTCCGGAGAATGCCAATGGTTTTTTCGCACAGTCGGCCCCAAACGCTACCTAATAAAAATCCTTTACTGCAAAAACACTGATGCACAAGGAAACGTCACCAGAATTCGTCCACTTACGACTTATACGCTCGATCAGCTGCCAGGGAAAACCGTGAGGCTGAAGATCAAGTTGGCCGAAGAAGAACTACCTGCGATTGGTGATACTTGGGTGAAAGTGCCCGGTGGATGGAAACGCTGCATGGGCGACAGCTTCGAAGACCAATACGCGTTTTGCTACGGCAATCATGAGGATTTCAGCACCTTCAAGATGGTGGATGAACGGACTTGCACCATTTACCCGGGATGTACGGAAAACAAGGACCAAACGCCATGAGCATTGAACCTTTAGCGGCAAGTGATGCGCCATTTATGGGGGGCAATATCCACGTTTGCCCACTGCGAGGTCATTCGACGAGCTTTCAATTAGTGGACGAGTTCGGCGATGGCAAGCCTTATGCCGGTTTGCCCTACGAGGTTACTGATTACGAGGATACCGTTTACACCGGAAAGCTCGATGCAACCGGGGTAGGGAAGGTAAACAACCACTTCTGTGGCCCGGTATTGCTCAAGCTGAGTCAGCCATACCAAGGGAGTGAAAAAACATACTCGTTTTTACGTGAAAGACCGAGCTATCCACTCCCCATCACCGAACTACAAGTACGCGCCGAAAAAACCCGCTTTTTCGACAAATCAGGCGTACGGACTATGGTAAATCCAGCAAAAGAACTTGCTGATCCTGACGCCTATTACCAGGTTGAAGTGAGCGAACTGGTCAAGCACGTTGCGCATTTGCCGCCCTTGGTCTCGCGCGGCGCCCCACCCAACATGGTACTGCACACGCTGTTCCGCCAGCCCGCTGAAACCAGAGCATTCACACTCCAGAAAAGAGATGCCCCGGATGGAGGAATGAGCGCTGTCATGACTCCAGCGGACACGGGCATGTTCGAGCTGGGATTCGCCCCGCCGCCGCCCAAGCCAAAAGGCATCGCCTTACTGCCGAACAAACATCATGTGCTGGAGGTGCGGCCGATGAGGGCGCTACGGCCAATGTTGTCGACCAGCAATGAGTTTTGCGCGCTCAACCTCTATCAACTGGCACTGATGTCGACGTTGAGCTACACCGACTTTGGTCAAGACCCGAATACCCAACCCGTCGAAATGGATAGCGTGACATTTCCACTGCGGCCCAGCAGTGGCAACTGGTTCGGTCATGCCTTGCCGCAATTTGATGAGCTATGGCAAGTCGATGGCTCACAGACTGCGAAGTTCTACCCCTTATATGAAGAAGTGCCTTACTCCAAACGTCTGGAAGTAGTGCCGTTCGACCCGCTGCTGTACCCAGAAGTCAACGATCCGGAGTTGGGTAATGAGCAGGAACACCCGGCGAACGTGAACTTCCTCGATGATCGCGAACAAGCAGAAAGCTCGGACACGCAGGCCTTTATCAGCCATCACGACGAGTTGATGTTGATAAGCGTGAGGGGCACAAGCGAGATATCAGCCGACGCCTGGCTTGATGCGGACGCCAATCAGGTGCCTTTCGAACAAGGGGATGGGAAGGTACACAACGGTTTCTATAGAGCTGCCACAGTGGCCTACACATTTGTCGTGGACTACATGGAAAAATTCTACAGCGGGCAAAAGCTGGTAATCACAGGGCACAGCCTGGGTGGTGCGGTAGCGCTGTTACTGGCTGAGATGCTGCGACGCAATAAACGGTATCAACCGGACATCGTGCTTTACACCTACGGCGCCCCCCGCGCCGCCGACACGACCTTTATCGAAGCTGCAGAACCGCTGAAACACCATCGCATCGTCTTCCACAACGACCCCGTACCGAGCGTTCCTTCCACCTGGATGAACACGCCGTCCAACCGAGTTCCGATGTACGCCACCCATGGGGCGGTACTTGCCCTTCACCCGGTGGGTGGTTTGGCGTTTTTTATAGGCGGGATCATTAATTTCCTGGGTAACCCCTATGGGCATCACGGCGATTTGCATCACTTCATGCCGGTGGAATTTGGCGAAGGTCGCAGGTCCTCCATCCTCTGGGAACCGGGTTGCAGCACGATCAACGATCATGGTTGCGCCGAAGCGCTGCGACAGACTGATGGCCTGCCCAAGCGCGGCAACTTCCTGCGGCAGGTGTTAGATAGAGGCCATCACTCGATGGTCGACAGCTACATTCCCGGCTGCTGGGCCAGCCTGCGCCGTTGGCAGGAAGCGCTGGAACGAAGACGCTCACTGGTGACTTTGTGGGAATTCGAATGGGTCAGCAACAACCTGACAAACGTCTCAGGACAACTGAGTGCACTCAAAACGAAAATCGAAAAGCTCTCCCGTGCTTATGCCAATCCCCAGCGAGATGCCCAAGCGATAAGGGATCTTGAAAACGAAGTCGAACAGATCGGGGAAACCAAGGCCCGCCTGCTAGCGCTGCACAAGCGGACGGTCATCGAGGCTGATGTTTATGGCAGCTACGCCGACCAGCCCGAATGGGTGCAAGACAGTCTGCTTCGGTGGAATGCTCATCCGGAAAATATCGCCAAGGAACAACTGGCGATGATTCCGTCAGCACCCGAAGACCCTGACGCGGCAATTGCGGCGATAACAGGAGGGTATGCGCCGGGCGCCCCGTTCCATTTGGATATTGATTCGATCATCTAGCGAGCTGCGGGGACTTGTAGGAGCGAGCTTGCTCGCGATGGACCTGAGGGCTACGCGTTTAATCAGGGAGTACGCGTTATCGTTAACGTCCATCGCGAGCAAGCTCGCTCCTACACCACCACCGCAGCGCTTGTTTAAAAGGCTTCAGGGTTACTTCCTGAGAGCTACAACACCTTGCGCCGTTGCCTACGGCTAAGCCAGAATCCGCCGGCTTGTGCGCCTTGGGGGCGGTCGGTAACTTGGTTCCTGTCACTGATCGTCAGTGATCGGGTTTAGTCGCCTGCTGGTAATTGAAGTTGCACAAGCGTCCGTCAGACAGGTATTTCTTACCTGCATTTGATGGTGGCTGTGCGTAGGGCACCTTCGGGTGCGCCGGCTTCTTCAATTCCCCGGTCCGACTAACCTGCGTACAGCCGCCACCCCTTCGTTTAGTCGCGAAGTGGTGTCAGCATCACTTATGGAATTGAAGATCATGTTCAAGGTCACCCCAAACCCGCCGGACACCGATCCGGTCTCCCCGTACGAAAGCCCCGATTCAAACAAACTCAACGAAGCCGCCGAACGCGCCCTCGACCACCACTTCCCACCAGCCGAAATGAAACCACCGAAACGCAACGGCCAACTCTTCAGCGTCTGCCCGGGCATCAACACTGAAGCCCTCCTCGCCAATGCCTCGGAAGACCTCTTGTCCATCAGCGCCATCGCTGCGGACCTCGCCGACGATGTGGACGGCTCACGCCGCTCCATAGCCCTGGCGCTCAGCCGCATGGCCGACGGGGTGCATTTGATGGTGGAACGAGCGCTGGATCATCTGGATGAACCGGAAATGGCGGCGATTCTCACCAAACAACAAAGCCGAACCTGCTAACTCGCCAAGCAGTAAACAACCCCGATGGGTGTGTTCCTCCCATCGGGGTTTTTCTGGTCAGAGTGCCCGGCACACAGCTGGGAGCACAAAAACCAACACAGTTATCTTCCCTGTTTCCGGAATACATGTAGGACGCGTCCTGTTTGGTCTTCTTGGGTTTGAAGTGCCTCTCTGCCTCGGGACTTTGCACAAGCACACTCAATGTCTAGTCGGTGCGACGCATCGCTCATGGCAGCGCGCCCACGCTTAGGGCGTCAGTAGACAGGGAGTTCAATCAGATCATGGCTACTCGACACAATAAAAAATGGACCGTGGCCTTTGGGTGCTACTGGGTTGCCATGCTTACACTCGTAGCCAGCACCTCTGTTCGGGCTGAATTTTGCCGCTATGGTCGCTGCGATTTAGCTAATGGCCCCCTTGAGCACTCGGCACTCACTGGATTTGGGTTGCTCTTCACAACGGTCGGGCCGTTTATCGCGACGTCAGACAAAATCGAGGATGGCCTCTCCAAACACTACGTCCAAGCGGTGAAAGACGATGCCGCCGCGTATCTTGCTACCGACGGCGATCTCGATGGACCCATGCTTGAATCTGCATGGCGCACGTACTTGGAGCAGCACGCTGATCTTCAGCCAAGCAAGAAAGAGTTTGCCCACTTGGTACTGGCTACCTATGGATGAACCTCCTCTTCAGCGTCTGCCCAGCCATCAATTCCGAAGCCCTCCAGGCCAACGCCTTGGAAGATCTGCAGTCCATCAGCACCATCGCCACCGACTTTACTGACGATGTAGCCCTGTAGCAGCTGGCGAAGCCTGCGTCCGGCTGTGTGTAGGAGCGAGCTTGCTCGCGAAGATGGAACATCCGACACATTTTCTGTGGCTGAACGACCATCGCGAGCAAGCTCGCTCCTACACACAGCCGGACGCAGGCTTCGCCAGCTGCTACACGGATCGGGTTTTGGATTGACTGGTCGGTGTTACTTTCGCCGCCCATAAAAAAATGGGCACCCAACCCAGTTGGCGTGCCCATTTTTTATCCCGCTTACCCGCCAGGCGGGACGTCGGTGTGTGTTACGGATTGACGCTGTCTTTCAACGATTTGCCTGGCTTGAAGGCAACGGTGTTGCTGGCCTTGATTTTGACGGGCTCACCGGTTTGCGGGTTTTTGCCGGTGCGGGCTCCGCGGTGGCGTTGCAGGAAGGTGCCGAAGCCTACCAGCGTGACGCTGTCTTTGCGGTGCAGGGCGCCGGTGATTTCTTCGAGAACGGCGTTGAGAACGCGGTTGGCCTGCTCTTTGGTGAGGTCTGCTTTTTCAGCAATTGCAGCGGCGAGGTCTGGTTTACGCATGAGTGAAGCCCCTTTGACGGTTTTTTGTTGTTATGTCCGTGCTGTTCTCGTTGGAACAGCGCCCAAAGTGCCGCAGGTGCTCTACTCTGCGGCAGACGGGAGTGAGGATGGCACGCACGGAAGAGCCGCGCCAGTCTCGGCGCGACCTTTGTAGGGGCAAAAAGGGGGTGATTCCGACAGAACGACCGGTATTTACGCCAGCAGGGCTGGAAGCTCTTTGTTGAGCGCGAGTTTTTCCATCACCGCCGCGCCTGTCAGGGCATAACCCAGCAGTTTTCCGCTGGCATCACGGCACAAAACCTTGATGTCTGCGCCCTGCCCTTCGACTGTCCAGACGCCCTCGGCGCCCCGCGGCGGCGGCGAAACCACCAAGGGGCAAACCGGTGTTTTGACGGTGATCGGCATGGGGCCGTAGCTCACGGCGGTCGGTGTTCCGGCGAGGGTTTGCGCCAGTGCTCGCGCGCAGCTCATCAGGGGCATGACGTACAACAGATTCAGCCCGTCAACCTCGGCGCAATCGCCCAGCGCGTAGATATTGGCGTGGGAGGTTTTCAGGTGACGGTCGACCACCACGCCGCGATTGACCTGCACGCCGGCCGCGGCGGCCAGGTCGATGCGTGGGCGCAGGCCGATCGCCGACACCACCACGTCACACGGGATAACCTGGCCGTCGGACAGATGCGCTTCCAGCCCGCCTTCGACTCGCTGCAAGCGGTTGAGTACCGGGCCGAGGTGGAAGCGTGCACCGAGGCTTTCCAGCCCGGCCTGGACGGCGGCGGCTGCCGCCGGGTGCAACAAGGTCGGCATGACTTGTTCGCACGGTGCAACCAGTTGCACCTCGTAGCCGCCGAGGCTCAGGTCGTTGGCAAACTCACAGCCGATCAGGCCGGCGCCCAGCAGCAATACCCGGCGCTTGCCGGCCGCGGCCGCGCGAAAGCGCGCATAGTCTTCCAGGTCGTTGATCGGGAACACGCAATCGGCTGCGTCACCTTCGATGGGCACGCTGACGGTTTCTGCGCCCCAGGCGAGGATCAAGTCACGGTAAATCACCGCTTCCTCACCGATCCACAACCGCTTGTGGCCAGGGTCGATGCCGCTGATGCGGGTGTGGGTGCGCACTTCGGCTTTCAATTGCTCGGCCATGGCGCCGGGTTCGGCCATGCTCAGGCCGTCGGCGTCTTTGTTTTTGCCGAAACCGGTGGAGAGCATCGGCTTGGAGTAAGAGCGTCCGTCATCGGCGGTAATCAGCAGCAGCGGGGTTTCGCCATCGAGTTTGCGAAACTCCCGGGCCAGGTTGTAGCCCGCGAGCCCGGTGCCGATGATCACGACAGGTGCGTTCATTCCTTACTCCTCTAATTGTTTTAGGCAGCGATTTCGATCATTTCGAAATCCATCTTGCCCACGCCGCAGTCCGGGCACAGCCAGTCTTCCGGTACGTCTTGCCACAGTGTGCCCGGCGCAATGCCGTCGTCCGGCCAGCCGTCTGCTTCGTTATAGATCAGGCCGCAAACCACACATTGCCACTTTTTCATTCGGTTCATCCTCAGGATTCAGGCTTTTACTGGCGCGAACAGTCGATGGATAAAGCGCTACCGTCCGGCTAAGGGCGCTTTGTACTGATCGGGCCCAGCAGATGCAAGCCTGTTCGGCGCAACGGGCGGGCGGATCAATCAAATTCGCCGGCTGACATGGTAAGCTCGCCACCTCATTTGCTGCCAATAATGACTCACTGTGCCGCACTCTACTCTCCCCCGCACTGCCCCATTCTGGCGCTTCCAAAGCCAACTCGCACCCCTTCCCGACGCGTCTACTCTCGACTGGCTGTTCGACGAAGGCTCGCTGACGCGACGACTGATCCGTTTGTCGAATGACGGCTTCAGTGTCATGCCGCTGTTCGAAGGTTGGCAGTCCCTGCGCGCCGACGAGTGTGCGGCACTGGACCTCGCCGAGGGCAGCGAAGGCTGGGTACGCGAGGTGTATCTGCGCGGGCACGGTGAAGCGTGGGTGTTTGCCCGCAGCGTCGCGGCACGCAGCGCCTTGCAGGGCGATGGTTTGCACATGGACGAATTGGGTAGCCGCTCGTTGGGCGAGTTGCTGTTTTGCGATCAAGCGTTCCAGCGCCGCGCCATCGAAGTTTGTCACTATCCTCAGGAGTGGCTACCGATGGAGTCCCGGGCACCGCAATTGTGGGGCCGTCGTTCACGCTTCGACCGCGGCGCCTTGAGCGTGCTGGTGGCCGAGATTTTCCTGCCGACCCTGTGGGCCGCGACTCGCGCGCATCCGGAGAACTGCTGATGTACCAGAGCCTGCTCAAGTCCCTGAACCGCGTCAATCCACGGGCCTGGGATTTCATTCAGCTGACCCGAATGGACAAGCCGATCGGCATTTATCTGCTGTTGTGGCCAACGCTGTGGGCGCTTTGGATTGCCGGTAAAGGTTCACCCTCGCTGGCCAATATCGTGATTTTCGTCCTCGGCGTGGTGCTGACGCGCGCCGGCGGCTGCGTGATCAACGACTGGGCGGATCGCAAGGTCGATGGTCATGTGAAACGCACCGAACAGCGGCCACTGGTGAGCGGCAGGATCAGCTCCAAGGAAGCCCTGGTGTTTTTCGCGCTGCTGATGGGCGTGAGTTTCCTGCTGGTGCTGTGCACCAACGCGGCGACGGTCTGGCTGTCGTTCGGTGGTTTGGCACTGGCCTTTAGTTACCCGTTCATGAAGCGCTACACCTATTACCCGCAAGTGGTGCTGGGCGCGGCGTTCTCTTGGGGCATGCCCATGGCGTTCACGGCCCAAACCGGTGAACTGCCGGCAGCGGCGTGGTTGCTGTGGATCGCCAATCTGCTGTGGACGGTGGGCTACGACACCTATTACGCGATGACTGACCGCGACGATGACTTGAAGATCGGCGTGAAATCCACGGCGATTCTGTTTGGCGACGCAGACCGGGTAATCATTCTGACGCTGCAAGGATTAGCGTTGGGTAGCCTGCTGTTGGCGGGGTCGAAATTCGAGCTGGGCGGCTGGTTCCACGTGGGGTTGCTAGCAGCGGCGGGCTGTTTTGCGTGGGAGTTCTGGTACACCCGTGGCAAGGACCGGATGCGGTGTTTCAAGGCGTTCTTGCACAACCATTGGGCCGGGCTGGCGATTTTCGTGGGGATAGTGCTGGATTACGCGCTGCGCTGACAGAGTAACCGCGTTATGTAGGAGCGAGCTTGCTCGCGATGAATTCGAAGGCGGCGCATTTCTTCAGACAGCGCGCATCATCGTTCACGTTCATCGCGAGCAAGCTCGCTCCTACATGCTTACATCTTCGGCCCGTTGTTGGTAATGACGTGCCAGGCGTCTTTCATTTTGTCGCCCGCCATGTCTCCCGGCTTTTTGTCCTTCGCGAAGTAGTACAGCGGCTTGCCGTCGTAAGCCCACTGCATGGAGCCATCATCCCGCGTGATGATGGTCCATTTGCCTGAGGCTTTGTCGCTCGCTTTTGCTGCCAGCGGCGGCCAGTATTTTACACACTCACCCGTGCATGCTGACTTGCCACCCGTGTCCTTGTCGAACGTGTACAAAGTCATGCCCTTATGGTCGACCATCATGTCGCCTTTCATCATGCCCGGGTCAGCCGCGAAGGCCATTGACGGCAAAGCCAGGGCGGCTGCCAGCATCAGGGCTTTAAAGGATTGCGAGTATTGACTCATGGAAGCCTTCCTTTTGTGGTTGTCAGGATTCGGACTTAAAGCTTAGTTCAGGATCGTGACGATCGCAGGGCGGCTAAAATACTGTCACACGACTGCAATAATTCCGTTATCTAATGCGGCGCAAGACAGTTAAATGACAAGAGGATTAAGGCATGGTTGGCAGGAGCATTCTGATCGTCGACGACGAAGCGCCCATTCGCGAAATGATCGCCGTTGCGTTGGAAATGGCCGGCTATGACTGCCTGGAGGCTGAGAACTCGCAGCAGGCCCACGCCATCATCGTCGACCGTAAACCGGACCTGATCCTGCTCGACTGGATGCTGCCCGGCACGTCCGGCATCGAGTTGGCCCGCCGCTTGAAGCGCGATGAGCTGACCGGGGACATCCCGATCATCATGCTCACCGCCAAGGGTGAAGAGGACAACAAGATCCAGGGGCTGGAAGTCGGTGCCGATGACTACATCACCAAACCCTTTTCCCCCCGAGAGCTGGTTGCACGCCTGAAGGCCGTGCTGCGTCGTACGGGCCCGACCGATGGCGAAACCCCGATCGAAGTCGGCGGCCTGCTGCTGGACCCGATCAGCCACCGCGTGACCATCGACGGCAAGCCCGCCGAGATGGGCCCGACCGAATACCGCTTGCTGCAGTTCTTCATGACTCACCAGGAACGTGCCTACACCCGTGGCCAGTTGCTGGATCAGGTCTGGGGCGGCAACGTTTATGTTGAAGAGCGCACCGTCGACGTGCACATCCGTCGCCTGCGCAAAGCCCTCGGCGACGCCTACGAAAATCTGGTACAAACCGTGCGCGGAACCGGTTACCGTTTTTCTACCAAAGCCTGACCCGGACCTTCCCCGCCCGACACGCTGACAAGGACGCGCGCTCAAGTGAACCAAAACTGGCATGGCACTCTGATTCGCCACATGCTGCTACTGGTCACCGCCTGCCTGGTGATCGGCCTGATTTCCGGCTACTACGGCTGGAGCCTCGCCGCAGGCCTGGGCCTTTACCTGGCCTGGACCCTCAAGCAATTGCTGCGTCTGCATGAGTGGTTGCGCCTGCACAAACCCGATGAAGCCCCGCCCGATGGCTATGGCTTGTGGGGCGAAGTGTTCGACAGCATCTACCACCTGCAACGCCGCGACCAACGCGTGCGTGGGCGCCTGCAAGCGGTGATCGACCGGGTCCAGGAGTCCACCGCTGCGTTGAAAGACGCGGTGATCACGCTCGACAGCGACGGTAATCTGGAATGGTGGAACCGCGCCGCCGAAACCTTGCTCGGCCTCAAGACGCCACAGGACAGCGGCCAACCGGTGACCAACCTGGTGCGTCATCCGCGCTTCAAGGAATACTTCGAGCAGGACAGCTACGCCGAGCCACTGGAAATTCCTTCGCCGATCAATGATCGCCTGCGCATTCAGCTGTACATCACCCGCTACGGCAACAACGAGCACTTGATGCTGGTGCGCGACGTCACGCGCATCCATCAGCTGGAACAGATGCGCAAAGACTTTATCGCCAACGTTTCCCATGAATTGCGCACGCCGCTGACGGTGATCTGCGGTTACCTGGAAACGCTGCTCGACAACGTCGAGGACGTGAACCCGCGCTGGACCCGTGCCTTGCAGCAAATGCAGCAACAAGGCGGGCGCATGCAGACGCTGCTCAACGATTTGCTGCTGTTGGCCAAACTGGAAGCCACCGATTACCCCTCGGACAACCAGCCGGTGGCCATCGACGGCTTGCTGCAATCGATCAAAAGCGACGCACAGCAATTGTCCGGCCAGCGCAATCAGACGATCACGCTGGAGGCCGACCCGACGATTCTGCTCAAGGGCAGCGAAGCCGAATTGCGCAGTGCGTTCTCTAATCTGGTGTTCAACGCGGTGAAATACACCCCGGCCGAAGGCCATATCCGCATTCGCTGGTGGGGCGATGAGCAAGGCGCACACCTGAGCGTGCAAGACTCCGGGATCGGCATCGACAGCAAGCACCTGCCACGCCTGACCGAACGTTTCTATCGCGTCGACTCCAGCCGCAACTCCAATACCGGCGGTACGGGCCTGGGGCTGGCGATCGTCAAACACGTGCTGCTGCGCCACCGCGCACGGATGGAAATCAGCAGCGTGCCGGGCCACGGCAGTACATTTACCTGCCATTTTGCGCCGGCCCAGGTCACCAAATCCCGAGTCATCAGCACTGCCGACTGATACCGGCCAGCACGCGCCACTAGTCAATCACCTGGTCAGCCGCTACATTGGCTGACTTGTGCCTGCCCTTCAGGCGCACTTTTTTATTTCCTTTTGAATTACACGGAACCCGCAAAACTCCATCATGGACCCTTCCCCTGGCTTGACCCTCGCCACACTCTTCGCCGATTTCGGCATGATTCTTTTTGCTCTGATCCTGGTTTTGCTCAACGGATTTTTCGTTGCGGCGGAATTTGCCATGGTCAAATTGCGCTCGACCCGGGTCGAGGCCATCGCTGATAAAAACGGCTGGCGCGGACATATCCTGCGCACCGTGCACAGTCAGCTCGATGCGTACCTGTCGGCGTGCCAATTGGGTATCACCCTCGCCTCCCTCGGCCTTGGCTGGGTGGGCGAACCGGCGTTCGCACACATTCTTGAACCGCTGCTTGACGCCGTCGGCGTGCAGTCGGCCGAAGTGATCAAAGGCGTGTCGTTCTTCGCCGCGTTCTTTGTCATCTCGTACCTGCACATCGTGGTGGGCGAACTGGCCCCTAAATCCTGGGCCATCCGCAAACCCGAGTTGCTGTCGCTCTGGACGGCGGTGCCGCTGTATCTTTTCTACTGGGCGATGTACCCGGCCATTTACCTGCTCAACGCCAGCGCCAACGCAATCCTGCGGATCGCCGGCCAAGGTGAACCCGGTCCTCATCACGAGCACCATTACAGCCGTGAAGAACTGAAACTGATCCTGCACTCCAGCCGTGGCCAGGACCCGAGCGACCAAGGCATGCGTGTATTGGCCTCGGCAGTGGAAATGGGCGAGCTGGAAGTGGTGGACTGGGCCAACTCGCGGGAAGACCTGGTGACAGTGGAGTTCAATGCGCCGCTCAAGGAAATCCTCGCGCTGTTCCGTCGCCACAAGTTCAGCCGCTACCCGGTGTACGACAGCGACCGTCAGGAGTTCGTCGGCCTGTTGCACATCAAGGACCTGCTGCTGGAACTGGCGGCGCTGGATCACATTCCCGAATCGTTCAACCTGGCCGAACTGACCCGTCCGCTGGAGCGCATCTCGCGGCACATGCCGCTGTCGCAACTGCTCGAACAATTCCGCAAGGGCGGCTCGCACTTCGCGCTGGTCGAAGAAGCCGACAGCAACGTCATCGGCTATCTGACTATGGAAGACGTGCTGGAAGTGCTGGTGGGCGACATTCAGGACGAACACCGCAAGGCTGAGCGCGGGATCCTCGCTTATCAGCCGGGCAAGCTGCTGGTACGGGGCGATACCCCGCTGTTCAAGGTTGAACGGCTGCTGGGCATCGACCTGGACCACGTCGAAGCTGAAACCCTCGCCGGGCTGGTCTATGAAACCCTGAAACGGGTGCCGGAAGAGGAAGAAGTGCTGGAAGTCGAGGGCTTGCGGATCATCATCAAGAAGATGAAAGGGCCGAAGATCATTCTGGCCAAGGTTCTGATGCTCGATTGATGCGCTGATCGGATCCGCGTCGGTCCCTTCGCGAGCAGGCTCGCTCCCACATTTGGTTTGTGTTGAACCTGTGGGAGCGAGCCTGCTCGCGAAAGCATCAGCCCAGGTAACTCATCACTGCTTGCCCAACGCAAAGTTGGGCAATACGCCTACCGGTCGATTGAACTGGTACGGAATCGACACCAGCCCCAACCCGGTATTGCGCTGCACGACGAAGTGCAGGTGTGGCCCGCTGCTGTTGCCGGTATTGCCCGACAGCGCCAATGCACTGCCCACTACCACCCGCTGACCTTCCCTCACGCAGACCGAACCTTGCTTGAGGTGCAGGTACACGCCCATGGTCCCGTCATCGTGCAGTATTCGCACAAAGTTGCCCGACGGATCGTTGCCACGCCCGGTCTGGGCATTCTCGGTTTTCACCACCACCCCGCCACGCGCCGCGATGATTGGCGTGCCTTCGGGCATGGCAATGTCCAGGGCGTAGCGGTTCTTCGGGCCAAAATGGCTGTATTGGCCATTGGCGCCCTGAGTCAGCCGAAACGGCCCGCCGCGCCAGGGAAAGGGATATCGATAGGCTACGGCGGCGCCTGAGGGGTCGCCCAGGGAGTACTCGAACTTGGGAACGTACGCGAGCGGCCTTTCGGGCTGCAAGGCCGTGAGCACCGCCAGACGTATGCTGCTGCGGGCCGGCATCACCCGGCGAATCGGTCGGCTCGGCGCCCCACTGACGTTCTCCAACCCGGCGAAACTCAACTCGATTTCTACCGGCGCATACAGGTCATTGCGCACGTAGACGCTGTCCACGCCCTGCTTCTTCGTGATAACGAGGTACACCTGCCGCTCAAGGTGCTCGACCATGCGATCCCGAAAAGTGAACACCGTGGAGCCCTTCGTGGGGCGGTCGCTGTAGGAAACCACGCCATTGGCATCGGTGGATTTATAGATCGTCACGGCCCCCGCCGAGGCGGATGCCAGGAATAGACCGCAGAGAAACAGCAGGCGCGCGAGCATGGGCGGGATTCTGTCGAGTAAGGCCTGGGATTGAGCCTAGCAGCTGCAATGGACCCGGGGTGTCGGCAGATGTTTCAGAATGGTCGGTTCAGCGGATGTACGGTGAGTTTGATGGCCCCTTCGCGAGCAGGCTCGCTCCCACATTGGAATGTATTCTCCTGTGGGAGCGAGCCTGCTCGCGAAGACGGACTCTCAGGCGACGCGGGACTTAAGCACCCGGTATGAAATGCTTCTGCGCCGTACCACGTGCGATCAAACGGGAGATGTAGTCGAGCTTCTGCGCGTCCTGATCGACAAAGCGGAAGGTCAGTTGCAGCCAGTCGCTGTCGGGTTTCGGTTCGTGGGCGACGATGGCGTGCAGGTAGCCGTTGAGGCGGGCGACTTCAGCGTTCTCGCCCTGTTCCAGGTCGAGTACGGCGCTGTCCAGCACTTGCGGCAGAGTGTCGGTGCGCTTCACCACCAGCAGCGCTTCCTTGAGACTCAAGGCTTTGATCACACATTGCTGAATGCCGCTCGGCAAACGCAACTGGCCTTGGCCACGACCACCGGCTGCAGCGGCGGCGTTAACGGGGGCCTTGACCGGTGGGCTGTTGAGCAGGCCACGAGACGGTGCAGCCGCCGGGGCCGCTGTTGGCGCTGTTGGCATGGTTGGCGCGGCCACGGCCGTCTTGCCGCCGGTCAGTGCAATCAGGGAATCGTTACCGAACGCGGAGTTCGTTTTAACCGGCGCACTGCTCATCAAGGCATCAAGCTTGCCGACCTTGTTCAATGCCTGTTTGACCTTGGTCAACAGCTGTTCGTTGGTGAACGGCTTGCTGACGTAGCCGGTTACGCCGGCCTGGATCGCCTGGACAACATTCTCTTTGTCGCCACGGCTGGTCACCATCACGAAGGGCATGGTCTTGAGGTTGTCCTGCTCGCGGCACCAGGTCAGCAGTTCCAGGCCAGACATTTCCGGCATCTCCCAGTCGCACAGGACCAGGTCGAACGCTTCCTTGGCCAGCATGGACTGAGCCTTTTTGCCGTTGATGGCATCTTCGGTCCGGATGCCCGGGAAGTAGTTACGCAGGCACTTCTTCACCAGGTCACGAATGAACGCCGCATCGTCCACCACCAACACACTGATCTTGCTCATCCACCTTCCCTCGAAAAAATCCCGGCAAGCATACCGTTTTGCTGATGGCACATTGCCAAAAACCGTCAGTCACGCCGGGACTTTTCGTTCGCGGGTGCTGCTTTGAACGTCGAAAACCACACACAAAAACGCCCGGCCAAAGGACCGGGCGTTTTTCTTGGGCAGTCTTACTTATCGTCAGCTTTGCCCGGAACATTAGCTGTTTCGGCACTCGTGCCTTCAACTTCTTCTTTCATGCGCTTAAGGCCCAGGTGACGCACATCGGTGCCGCGCACCAGGTAAATCACCAACTCCGAGATATTGCGCGCGTGGTCGCCGATCCGTTCCAGCGAACGCAGCACCCAAATGATGCTCAAGACTCGCGAGATAGAGCGCGGGTCTTCCATCATGTAGGTCGCCAGCTCACGTAGCGCAGTCTTGTATTCGCGGTCGATGACCTTGTCGTATTGCGCCACCGATAACGCCAGGTCGGCATCGAAACGGGCAAAGGCGTCCAGTGCATCGCGCACCATGTTGCGCACCTGGTCACCGATGTGGCGAACCTCGACGTAACCGCGCGGGGCTTCACCTTCTTCGCACAGCTGGATGGCACGACGGGCAATCTTGGTGGATTCGTCGCCGATGCGCTCCAGGTCGATCACCGACTTTGAAATGCTGATGATCAGACGCAAATCGGATGCCGCCGGCTGACGACGGGCCAGAATGCGCAGGCATTCTTCGTCGATGTTGCGTTCCATCTCGTTAATCTGGTCATCAATGTCGCGCACCTGCTGGGCCAGGCCGGAATCGGCCTCGATCAGCGCAGTGACCGCATCGTTGACCTGCTTCTCGACCAGGCCGCCCATGGCCAGGAGGTGGCTGCGCACTTCCTCAAGCTCGGCGTTGAACTGCTGGGAGATGTGATGGGTAAGGCCTTCTTTGCTAATCATGTTGGCGTCCTTGGAGCGTCCGGTAAGGTGCGGTGGACCGCAGCGTCAGTTCAGTGAGCAACCACAACTTCCTAGCCGTAACGACCAGTGATGTAGTCTTCGGTCTGCTTCTTCGCCGGATTGGTGAACAGGGTATCGGTGTCACCGAATTCCACCAGCTTGCCCATGTACATGAACGCCGTGTAGTCGGAAACCCGCGCGGCCTGTTGCATGTTGTGGGTCACGATGACGATGGTGAACTTCGATTTCAGTTCGTAGATCAGCTCTTCGACTTTCAGCGTGGAGATCGGGTCGAGTGCCGAGCAGGGTTCGTCGAGCAGCAGCACTTCCGGCTCCACGGCGATGGTGCGGGCGATCACCAGACGTTGCTGCTGACCGCCGGACAGGCCGAGTGCCGACTCGTGCAGACGGTCTTTGACTTCGTCCCACAGCGCCGCACCTTTCAATGCCCACTCGACGGCTTCGTCGAGGATGCGCTTCTTGTTGATGCCCTGGATGCGCAAACCGTAGACCACGTTCTCGTAGATGGTTTTCGGGAACGGGTTCGGCTTCTGGAACACCATGCCGACACGACGACGCAGCTCGGCCACGTCTTCGCCTTTACGGTAGATGTTGTTGCCGTACAGGTTGATTTCGCCCTCTACGCGGCAGCCGTCGACCAGGTCGTTCATGCGATTGAAGGTGCGCAGCAGCGTGGACTTGCCGCAGCCGGACGGGCCGATGAAGGCGGTCACGCGCTGTTTCGGAATGTTCATGCTGACGTCATACAGCGCTTGTTTGTCGCCGTAGAACAGGCTCAGGCCCGGCACTTCGATGGCGACAGTTTCCTGCTCGAGGCTCAAGCTCTGTTTGTTGCGACCCAAGGCAGACATGTTGATGCCGTGGGTATGTGCTTCGTGCTGCATGGGAGGCTCCCTGTGCTAACAAATTCGGTTCAGTGAGCCGCAGGCCGAGCCTGCGGTTACGTCATTCTTTGTAGGAGCGAGCTTGCTCGCGATAGTAGTTCAGGCACAGAAAATGTGTCGGATGTACCATTTTCGCGAGCAAGCATCAGCTTTCCAGCGCTTTGTATTTTTCGCGCAGGTGGTTACGAATCCACACTGCCGACAAGTTCAACGTGGCGATCACCAGCACCAGCAACAGCGCCGTGGCGTACACCAGCGGACGCGCAGCTTCGACGTTCGGGCTCTGGAAGCCGACGTCATAGATGTGAAAGCCCAAGTGCATGATCTTTTGGTCGAGGTGAAGGTACGGGTAGTTGCCGTCCAGCGGCAGCGACGGTGCCAGTTTCACCACACCCACCAACATCAGCGGCGCCACTTCACCGGCGGCGCGCGCTACGGCGAGGATCATGCCGGTCATCATCGCCGGGCTGGCCATTGGCAGCACGATCTTCCACAAGGTTTCAGCCTTGGTTGCGCCAAGGGCCAACGAGCCTTCACGCACGGTGCGAGGAATCCGCGCCAGGCCTTCTTCGGTGGCCACGATCACCACCGGCACCGCCAGCAGCGCCAGGGTCAACGAGGCCCAGAGCAGGCCCGGAGTACCGAAGGTCGGCGCCGGCAAAGCTTCGGGGAAGAAGATCCGGTCCACCGAGCCGCCGAGTACGTAGACGAAGAAGCCCAAACCAAACACGCCGTAAACAATGGCCGGAACGCCCGCCAGGTTGTTCACCGCGATGCGGATAATACGCGTCAACGTGTTCTGCTTGGCATACTCACGCAGGTAAACCGCCGCCAGCACGCCGAACGGCGTCACGATCATCGCCATGATCAGGGTCATCATCACGGTGCCGAAAATGGCCGGGAAGATCCCGCCTTCGGTGTTCGCTTCACGCGGGTCATCGCTGAGGAATTCCCAGACCTTGCTGAAGTAGAAGCGGATCTTGGTGAAGTAGCCCATGGCGTTCGGCTGATAGGCGTGAACCACTTTGCCGATGCCCATTTCGATCTCTTTGCCGTTCGCATCGCGTGCCGTCAGGCTGTCGCGGTTGAACTGCGCGTGCAGGTCGCTGAGTCGAGCTTCGATGTCTTGATAGCGTGCATTCAGTTCGGCGCGCTCGGCCGCCATGTCCGCTTGTGCAGTGGCGTCGAGTTTGCCGGTCAGCTCCAGTTTGCGACCGTGCAGACGGACACGCTCCAGACCTGAGTTGATCGCGCCGATGTCGGTTTTTTCCAGCGTCTTGAGCTGTGCCGCGAGTTTGTTGACCCGATCCACACGCGCCTGCAACTCAGGCCACGCCGCTTCGCCCTCGGCGATGACCTTGCCGTCCTGTTTGACGTTGACCAGGTAACCGTAGAAGTTGCCCCACTCACGACGCTCGATCGTCATCAATTCTGGTGGGCTCGTCTGGTTAGTCAGCCATTCGCCGACGACCCAGGTGAAGTCGTTACCGTTCAGGTCACGGTTGCCGACTTTGATCAGCTCGCGAGTCATGAACTCCGGGCCCTGATCGGGCACCGGCAGGCCAGCGCTTTTCAAGCGCTCGCGCGGCACTTCTTCTTTCTGCACCACTTCGCCGATCACCAGGTGATTGGCCTGGCCCGGCACGTCATAGTTGGCGTGTATCAGGTCCGCCGGCCAGAAGTGACCCAGGCCGCGCACGGCAATCACCGCGAGCAAGCCAATGGTCATGATGACCGCGATGGACACCGCGCCGCCGCTGATCCAGACGCCAGGGGCGCCGCTCTTGAACCATCCGTTCAGGGAGTTCTGTTTCACAGACTTCTACCTTTCTTAAAGCGACGAGTATTTCTTGCGCAGACGCTGACGAATCAGTTCCGCGAGGGTGTTCATGACGAAGGTGAACAGCAGCAGCACCAGCGCCGAGAGGAACAGCACACGGTAGTGGCTACCGCCGACTTCCGATTCGGGCATTTCCACCGCGACGTTGGCAGCCAGCGTGCGCAGGCCTTCGAACAGGTTCATTTCCATGACCGGGGTGTTACCCGTCGCCATCAGCACGATCATGGTTTCCCCGACCGCACGGCCCATGCCGATCATCAATGCCGAGAAGATGCCCGGGCTGGCGGTGAGGATCACCACGCGGGTCATGGTCTGCCACGGCGTAGCACCCAGTGCCAGGGAACCCAGCGTCAAACCGCGAGGCACGCTGAACACGGCATCTTCGGCAATGGAATAGATGTTCGGGATGACCGCGAAGCCCATGGCCAGGCCGACCACCAGTGCGTTGCGCTGATCGTAGGTGATGCCCAGGTCGTGGGAGATCCACATGCGCATGTCGCCGCCGAAGAACCAGGTTTCCATGTACGGGCTCATGTACAACGACAACCAGCCCACGAACAGAATCACTGGAATCAGGATCGCGCTTTCCCAACCGTCCGGCACTTTCAGGCGGATGGACTCAGGCAGGCGGCTGAAGACGAAACCGGCCACCAGAATGCCGATCGGCACGAGCATCAGCAGGCTGAAGATGCCCGGCAAGTGCCCTTCTACATATGGAGCGAGGAACAGGCCGGCGAAGAAACCGAGGATCACCGTCGGCATCGCTTCCATCAGCTCGATCACCGGCTTGACCTTGCGGCGCAGTCTCGGGGCCATGAAGTACGCGGTGTAGATCGCTGCGGCGACGGCCAGTGGCGCGGCCAACAGCATGGCGTAGAACGCGGCCTTGAGCGTACCAAAGGTCAGTGGTGCCAGGCTCATCTTGGGTTCGAAATCGGTGTTGGCGGCGGTCGATTGCCAGACGTATTTAGGCTCGTCGTAGTTCTCGTACCAGACCTTGCTCCACAACGCGCTCCAGGAAACTTCCGGGTGCGGGTTGTCCAACAACAGCGGTTGAATCTTGCCGCCCGCTTCCACGATCACGCGGTTGGCCCGTGGCGACAGGCCGAAAATACCTTGGCCATCGACTACCTGATCCACCAGCAAGGTGCGGTGGGCGGTGCTGTGGAACACACCGAGCTTGCCCGAGGCATCAAGGGCGACGAAGCCTTTGCGACGCTCTTCGGCGGTGATTTCAACGATGGGCGCGGTGCCCATCTGGAAGGTACGGATCTGCTTCAGACGCAGCTCACCATCCGGGTCGCGGGCCATGAACCACTGGGCCAGGCCGCCTTTGGAGTCGCCGATGATCAGCGAGATGCCACCCACCAGTTGAGTGCTGGCGGTGACTTGGGCTTCACCGTCTTCAAGCAGTTTGTAGCGACCGTTAAGGCTCTTGTCGCGCAGGCTGAACACGTCGGCCTGAGCCCGACCGTTAACCACATACAGCCACTGCTGACGCGGGTCGACGAAGATGTTTTTCACCGTCTCGGTCATCTGCGGCAGATCGATGCGCTTCTGCTCAGTGGTGATTTCGCCGGTCATCATGTTTTCTTCGCTGGTCAGCGAAAGCACATTGAGTTGCGAACCGCTGGCACCCACCAGCATCAGGGTGGTGTCGGTGGCGTTGAGGCTGACGTGCTCCAGCGTACCGCCCGCCTCGTTCAACGCGATTGGCGTTTCACCGTACGGGTACTCGATGGCCGGCGAGATGGTCTTCTTGCCGTCCGGGTAGCTGACTTTATAGGTGTGGCGGAACACCAGTGCCTGACCGTTGGACAAGCCCACCGCCACCAGTGGATGGCCTGGCTGGTCTTCGCCGATGGAGGTCACGGTGGTGCCGGCCGGGATCGGCAGATCGACGCGCTTGAGTTCAGCGCCACTGTCGATATCAAAGAACAACGCCTGGCCTTTGTCGGATACCCGCATGGCCACCTGGTTCTGTTCTTCCATTGAGATCATCAACGGCTTGCCGGCGTCTTGCATCCAGGCGGGCGTGATGGTGTCTTTGGCCGTCAGGCTCGCCCCTTGAAACAGCGGCGCGACGACGTAAGCGAGAAAGAAGAAGATCAGCGTGATCGCGCCGAGCACGGCGAGGCCGCCAACGAGGACGTACCAGCGGGTCAGGCGATCTTTGAGCGCGCGGATGCGACGCTTGCGTTGCAGTTCAGGCGTATTGAAGTCAATTCGCTTGGGGGGATTAGTAGTCATGGTGGAATTGGCCAGATCATTCATTCGCACACCCTAGCGGTCCTGTATGACAGAAAGATGACAACGCAGTGACGCAGCAAATCCGCCGCCTGTGGAAACTGGCAGCGGACTGAAAATTTGGGGGTTGTAGGAGCGAGCTTGCTCGCGATGGTCGGTCAGGCACAGAAAATGTGTCGGATGCACCATTTTCACGAGCAATCGAGCGTCGACCGGCTGCTCCTACACAGGTCCGGGGCTTACCCCGGGCCTAGGGTTTTACTTTTTTGCGACTTCAGGGCCGCCTTCCGCCAGACCCAAGTCAGCCAGTGCTTTTGCAGCAACCTTGGCTGGCAGTGGGATGTAGCCGTCTTTCACTACAACTTCCTGGCCCTGTTTGGACAGAACCAGTTTCACGAACTCGGCTTCCAGCGGGGCCAGAGGCTTGTTCGGAGCTTTGTTGACGTAGACGTAGAGGAAACGCGACAGCGGGTATTTGCCGTTCAGTGCGTTTTCTTCGCTGTCTTCGATGAACTCAGTGCTGCCCTTCTTGGACAGAGCCACTGTCTTCACGCTAGCGGTTTTGTAGCCGATGCCCGAGTAACCGATGCCGTTCAGCGAGGAGCTGATCGACTGCACGACCGAAGCCGAGCCTGGTTGTTCGTTGACGTTTGGCTTGTAGTCGCCTTTGCACAGGGCTTCTTCTTTGAAGTAGCCATAAGTGCCGGATACCGAGTTACGACCGAACAGTTGAACCGGCTTGTTGGCCAGGTCGCCGGTCACACCCAGGTCGCCCCAGGTTTTGATTTCGGTTTTAGCGCCGCACAGACGAGTGGACGAGAAGATCGCGTCAACTTGTTCCATGGTCAGGTGCTGGATCGGGTTGTCTTTGTGCACGAACACAGCCAGGGCGTCCACGGCAACCGGGATTGCGGTTGGCTTGTAGCCGTACTTCTGCTCGAAGGCCGCCAGTTCGGTGTCCTTCATCTTGCGGCTCATCGGGCCCAGGTTGGAGGTGCCTTCAGTCAGCGCAGGTGGCGCAGTGGCGGAGCCAGCGGCCTGAATCTGGATGTTTACGTTCGGGTATTCTTTTTTGTAGTTCTCAGCCCACAGGGTCATGAGGTTGGCCAGGGTATCGGAGCCGACGCTGGACAGGTTGCCCGACACACCAGTGGTCTTGGTGTAGCTCGGGATAGCAGGGTCAACAGCGGCGAACGCGTTGGCAGTCGCAACGCCAGCAGCGACAAAAGTCATTGCCGCCATCAAACGCTTCAGTTTCATGCCTTACTCCTAGCAGATAGGGTGTGTTAAGTCGGGGCCAAGTATCGGCAGGCCGTGTGAACACTCTATGGCTGAAATATGACAATTGGATGAAAGGCCAGCATTCGGCTTTTTTCAGGATGATTTGCGTCGCGCCCAATCGCGAGCAAGCTCGCTCCCACAGGTTTAGCGCCAATCAATGTGGGAGCGAGCTTGCTCGCGATGGGGCCAGTACAGTCGATGGAAATATCCGCCTAGCGCCCCTTCTTCCAGAGATACCCACCCACCACAATCCCGACCCCACAGATGATCGCCACGTAATACGCCGGCCCCATCGGGCTTTCCTTAAGCAGCAGCGTAACGATCATCGGCGTCAGACCTCCAAAGATCGCATAGGCCAGGTTGTAGGAGAACGACAGCCCGCTGAAGCGCACCACCGCCGGAAAGGCTTTGACCATCACGTACGGCACCGCGCCGATGGTGCCGACCAGCAGACCGGTCAAGGCGTACATCGGGAACAGCCACTCAGGGTAGTTGAACAGGCTGTGATAGAAGGTCCACGAACTGATCAACAGCGCAGCGCTGCCAAACACGAACACCCGGCCAGCGCCGAAGCGGTCGGCCAGCGCGCCGGACGCTACGCAGCCCAGGCTGAGGAAGACGATTGCCAGGCTGTTGGCCTGCAACGCGGTGGTTGGCGAGAAGTGGTAGACCGTCTGCAGCACGGTTGGCGTCATCAGAATCACCACGATGATGCCGGCAGACAGAAGCCAGGTCAGCAGCATGGAAATCAGGATCGCGCCGCGATGGTCGCGCAACACGGCACGCAGCGGTACTTCTTCGGCCAGGGCTTTGCGCAGTTGCAGCTCGGCGAACACCGGGGTTTCGTGCAGCCAGCGACGCAAATACACCGAGAACAGACCAAACACACCCCCGAGCAGGAACGGGATGCGCCAGGCGTAATCCGACACTTCCAGCGGGGTGTAAAGGCTGTTGATCACCGTAGCGACCAACGAACCCAGCAAGATGCCCGCCGTCAAACCGCTGGTCAGGGTGCCGCAGGCGTAGCCGATATGACGCTGCGGAACGTGTTCGGAAACGAATACCCACGCGCCCGGTACTTCACCACCAATTGCTGCGCCCTGGATCACCCGCATCAGTAGCAACAGGATCGGCGCCCACATGCCAATCTGCGCATACGTCGGCAGCAGACCCATAATCAGGGTGGGCACGGCCATCATGAAAATGCTCAAGGTAAACATTTTCTTGCGTCCCAGCAGGTCACCGAAGTGCGCCATCACAATGCCGCCCAAGGGCCGTGCGAGGTAACCGGCGGCGAAAATGCCGAAGGTCTGCATCAGCCGCAGCCACTCAGGCATGTCCGCCGGGAAGAACAGCTTGCCCACTACCGTGGCGAAGAACACGAAGATAATGAAGTCGTAGAACTCCAGCGCCCCGCCCAAGGCAGACAGCGATAACGTCTTGTAGTCGTTGCGAGTCAGCGGACGTGCGGGTTGTGTTGGCTGCGCGATGCTCGAGGGCGCTGTGGTCATGGCAAGGGCTTCTCTTATAGTCGGATCTGCACCCCCAACAACGCTGGCGGAGGCTTGGGCAGGTCCGGCACGATAACAAATAGTTCGAAAAAGCACATAGAAGCGCGTATTTGACAGTCAAAATGAGAACCGGACGGTCGTTTCGGAGTCTACCGACCGATATACTCGCAACATTGCGACATGTTGAATGGGTTGCTGTGCGAAAACGCCTTCCGGGGTTCATAGGCGATTTCGCAGAGTTTCCCTTTAGGCGCCTTACGAAAAACGTGACGAACGCGGTATGTTCGGGGCTGAATCGTTTTTCTTGAAAGCGGCTACTCACCTGAAGTACCAATGAAGAGTCACGGGTCAGAGGCACCCCCGGCATGATAGAGCTCGAACAAGAAGATCCAATTCCGCAAGGCGACCTGGCCCTGCAAATTACCGCGCTTCCTCGTGAAACCAACGGTTTCGGCGATATTTTCGGCGGCTGGCTGGTGGCGCAGATGGATTTGGCCGGCACCGCAATGGCCAGCAAAGTCGCGGGAGGTCGTGTGGCCACCGTTGCGATCGACCGCATGGCGTTCCTGGTGCCGGTCGCGGTAGGCGCTCAACTTTCCTTTTATACCCAGGCGCTGGAAATCGGCCGCAGCTCGATCAAGATGATGGTTGAAGTCTGGAGCGACGATCCACTGTCCAGCGAATGGCGCAAAGTCACCGAAGCGGTGTTCGTGTTCGTCGCCATCGATGGCAGCGGCCGTACCCGTTCGGTTCCGCCCCGGGCCCGTTAAAAAGAGCCTGGTTAAACCCGGCGATCTTTTTGCGGTCTGTAGTCGTCATTGTTGCTGATCGAGAGTTGTCCCATGAACACGCCCAACGTTGAAGCCGTGAAACTGGATGAACTGAACTGCTGGCGCATCCGCCACGGTCAGGCCGAATTGCTCGTTGCCCAGCAAGGCGCGCACATCCTCAGTTATCAATTGGCCGGCCAACCGCCGCTGATCTGGCTCAACGATGAGGCCGTGTTCAAGGCTGGCAAGAGCATCCGCGCCGGTGTGCCGGTGTGCTGGCCGTGGTTCGGTAATCTGTCACGCAACCCGCAGAGCGTTCAGGCGATGCGTGTCAGCAACGAACCGGCGACTGCTCACGGACTGGTACGCGCAATGGATTGGGAGCTGGGCGGCATCGAGGCCGAAGGTGAGAGCCTGAAGGTCGAGTTTCTTCTGCCGTACCCCGAAACCGGCTTGCCGGGCTGGCCGCATCAGGTGGACTTGAAGCTGAGCATTCGTCTGGATGAACAGTTGCACATCAGCCTGACCAGCCATAATCAGGGCACTGAAAAAGTCACCATCAGCCAGGCGCTGCACAGCTACTTCGCAGTCAGCGATGTACGCAACGTGCATGTCGAAGGGTTGGATAGCTTGAGTTACATCGAGACGCTGGACGATTGGACAACCGTGACTCAGACCGGTGATCTGCGTTTTGCGGGCGAGACCGATCGCATCTACCTCAACACCCCGGCGAAGCTGAGCATTGTCGACCCCGCCTGGGAACGGCGCATCGAGCTGACCAGCAGCGGTTCGCGCTCGGCAGTGATCTGGAACCCGTGGATCGATCGTGCGGCAGCGTTCAGTGACATGGCCGACGATGGCTGGCAGCGGATGGTGTGCATTGAAACGGCGAACGTGATGGATGATGTGGTGACGTTGGCGCCGGGGGCGAGCCATACGCTTGGTGTGAGCATCGGTAGCAAACCTCTGTAACACCACAAAACCACTGTAGGAGCGAGCTTGCTCGCGATGGTGTGTCAGTCGAAATCAATGTCGCTGACACACCATCGCGAGCAAGCTCGCTCCTACAACGGTTACAAATCCGACTCTTTCACCACTCTGACCTTCGCCGCATCCAGCGCATACGCTGCATCAGCCAGGTCGTTGTTTACCTTTTCGATCTTCAGCGTGCCGGTCACCCATAGCGGGGTGTAGATATCATTGAGCTTCAACCCCTGCGGATAACGCACCAGCACCAGTTGGTTAGGCGGCGGTGGTGGCACGTGGATGCAGGCGCCCGGATACGGCACAAGGAAAAACAGCGTGCTGCGGCCCTTGGCGTCGGTCTCCAGCGGCACTGGATACCCCCCAATGCGGATGTTTTTATCGTTCATCGACGGCACGGTTTTGGTCGAATACATCACCGCCGGCAAGCCCTTGCTCTGCTTCATGCCACCCTTTTGGGTAAAGGTGCCATTGCCTTCGGGGGAGTTGTGATCGATTTCGGGCATGGCCTCGAGGGCTTTCTGATCCGACTTGGGCATCAGTTCGAGCCAGTCGGTTTCCGGCAGCTCGCCGGCGTGGGCAACGCCCGCGCCCAGTAAAAGGAAAGTCAGTAGAAAACGGCGCATGAAGGTGCTCGTAAAGGAAAGACATTAAATCGTCGAGCATTTTAGCCCTCTCCGCGTGTACCGCAGAGAAGGCTTCGTCGCTTTGGATCAGCTCTTTTTGATAAAGCCGTAAATCACCAGCAACACTATGGCGCCCACCAGCGCACCGATGAAGCCCGCGCCTTGGCCGGCCTGGTAGATGCCCAGAGCCTGGCCGCCGTATGTGGCTGCCAACGAACCGCCGATACCGAGCAGGATAGTCATGATCCAACCCATGCTGTCATCGCCCGGTTTCAGGAACCGAGCCAGCAGGCCGACGATCAAGCCGATAAAGATGGTTCCAATAATTCCCATGGCATTTCCCTCTGATTGGTGAGACAGGACACCTTGCCAAAGCCTAGTCAGACTTTGGCATCCTGCCATGAGAGAACGGCGGCCCCTGAATGGTTCCGCCGCTGCAACATGAAACTATTCGGCGATGAGCGCTTCGACCTTGAGGATCTGCTGCTCTAGCGTGGCCTTGTCGGCGCAGCGCAGGTTGGCGTGACCGACTTTGCGGCCGACCTTGAACGCTTTGCCGTAGTGATGCAGATGGCAATCGGCGATGGCCAGGACTTTGTCGGTCTCCGGCACTTTACCGATGAAGTTGAGCATCGCGCTTTCACCGACCTTGGCGGTCGAACCCAGCGGCAGACCGGCAACCGCCCGCAAGTGGTTTTCGAACTGGCTGCACTCGGCGCCTTCGGTGGTCCAGTGCCCGGAGTTGTGCACGCGTGGGGCGATTTCGTTGGCCTTGAGGCCACCGTCGACTTCAAAGAATTCGAACGCCATGACGCCGACGTATTCCAGTTGCTTGAGCACGCGGCTGGAATAGTCTTCGGCCAAGGCTTGCAACGGGTGGTCGGTACTGGCCACGGACAGTTTGAGGATGCCACTGTCGTGGGTGTTGTGAACCAGCGGATAGAACCGGGTTTCACCATCGCGAGCACGCACGGCAATCAGCGAAACTTCACCGGTGAACGGCACGAAGCCTTCCAGCAGGCAGGCGACGCTCCCCAACTCGGCGAAGGTACCGACCACATCTTCAGGTGTGCGCAGGACTTTCTGGCCCTTGCCGTCATAACCCAGGGTGCGGGTTTTCAGCACCGCCGGCAGCCCGATGGAAGCCACCGCGGCATCAAGATCGGCCTGCGATTGAATGTCGGCGAACGCAGGTGTCGGAATCCCGAGGTCCTTGAACATGCTCTTTTCGAACCAGCGGTCACGAGCGATGCGCAAGGCTTCGGCACTCGGGTAGACCGGGACGAATTGCGACAGGAACGCCACGGTTTCGGCCGGCACGCTTTCGAACTCGAAGGTCACCAGATCGACTTCATCGGCCAGCTGACGCAAGTGATCCTGATCGCCGTAATCGGCCCGCAGGTGTTCGCCCAACGCGGCTGCGCAAGCATCCGGCGCCGGGTCCAGGAAAGCGAAGTTCATACCCAGCGGAGTACCCGCCAACGCCAACATGCGACCCAACTGGCCGCCACCGATTACACCGATCTTCATCGTCAACAACCTCAGGCGATGCGTGGGTCTGGATTTTCCAGGACGCTGTCTGTCTGCTCAGCACGGAAAGTTTTCAGTACCGCGTGGAACTGCGGGTGCTTGGCGCCCAGGATGCTCGCCGAGAGCAGCGCTGCGTTGATCGCGCCGGCCTTGCCGATGGCCAGGGTGGCGACCGGAATGCCTGCTGGCATCTGCACAATAGACAGCAGCGAATCGACGCCCGAGAGCATCGCCGACTGCACCGGAACGCCCAGCACCGGCAGGTGGGTCTTGGCCGCACACATGCCTGGCAAATGGGCCGCGCCGCCGGCACCGGCGATGATCACCTCGATGCCACGCGCCTCTGCCTCTTCCGCGTACTGGAACAGCAGGTCCGGGGTGCGGTGGGCAGAGACCACTTTCACCTCGTAAGGAATGCCGAGCTTTTCCAGCATATCGGCGGTGTGGCTAAGGGTGGACCAATCGGACTTGGAGCCCATGATCACGCCAACCAGTGCACTCATCGTCGTGCCTCTTCTCTCTGGGCGCCCGCAGGCGCGTCAAAAAACAACAAGCCACGCAAAATGCGTGGCTTGATTGTACGAATTATGGCCAGTCAAACCGGCCGAAGGCCGCGCAGTATACCTCAATGAAGCAGATAAACAGCCCCCGAGATGACCATCTGTCATACGGCGCAAAGCGCCGGTTTTATTGACTCTGAGGTCAGCGAAACAACAACACAATCCCTTGTGGGAGTGAGCCTGCTCGCGAAAGCGGTGTGTCAAACAACATTGATATCAACTGACACACCGCGTTCGCGAGCAGGCTCGCTCCCACAATGGGTATTCATGGGGCTCAGGTCCCCATCGTGCCTTGAGCCGCGCCACCTTCCAGCTTGCGCCACAGCAACCGCACGTTCGCCTTGCGCACCAGAGCGCAGCGATACAGGCGAATCTCCAGCGGCACATGCCATTGCGGGCCGCCGCAGACCACCAGTTCACCGCGCGCCAGTTCGGCACGCACACTGAGTTGCGGGACCCAGGCGATGCCCAAGCCCTCCAGCGCCATGCTTTTCAGGCTGTCGGCCATTGCGGTCTCATAGATGGTGGTGAACCGCAGGGCGCGCTGGCGCAGCAGCATGTTCACCGAACGTCCGAGAAACGCCCCGGTGCTGTAGGCCAATAACGGCACACTGGCCTCGCCTTCCAGATCGAACAACGGCTTGCCATCGGCGTCCGCCGCGCAGACGGGCAGCATCTCGGTCTGGCCAAGGTGCAGCGAGGGGAAGATTTCCGGGTCCATCTGCATTGCCGCGTCCGGGTCGTAGAACGCCAGCATCAGATCGCAGCCGCCCTCACGCAGGGCGTGCACCGCATCGCCGACGTTGGTCGCCACCAGCCGCGTAGCAATGTTCAGGCCTTCATTGCGCAACTGGGCGATCCAGCGCGGGAAGAAACCCAACGCCAGCGAGTGAGCGGCCGCGACCTGCATCACCTCACCCTGCCCGCCCTCCAAGTGATGAAGATGGCGCAGCACTTCACCGAGCTGCTCGACGACGGTCCGCGCGGTAACCAGGAACAATTGCCCCGCCGCTGTCAGCTCAATCGGCGTGCGTGAACGATTGACCAGTTGCAACCCCAATGCAGCCTCAAGGCTACGAATCCGCCGACTGAATGCCGGCTGGGTCACGAAGCGTCGTTCGGCAGCCTGGGAGAAGCTGCGGGTGGCGGCCAGGGCGCTGAAGTCCTCGAGCCATTTACTTTCCAGATTCATCACGTCCTCCCGGACACGCACCAATTTAGGTCACACGCTCGCCGCACACGCGGCGTCACATGGGTATTATGCCGAATGTGCATAGGCCAGTGTTTAACAGCATTGGCCGAAAATTCTCTACACGCCTAGCATTTGCAGTGTTCCGGCACAGACCGGGTCCATATCGAGATGATTTCTATCATGTCCTCCGCTGCATCTTTCCGCACAGAAAAAGACCTGCTTGGCGTACTAGAAGTACCGGCTCAAGCGTATTACGGCATCCAGACCCTGCGAGCGGTGAACAACTTCCGTCTCTCCGGCGTTCCGATTTCGCATTACCCGAAGCTGGTTGTCGGCCTGGCGATGGTCAAACAAGCCGCCGCTGACGCCAACCGCGAACTGGGTCACCTGAGTGAAGCCAAGCACGCTGCCATCAGCGAAGCCTGTGCACGATTGATCCGCGGCGACTTCCACGAAGAGTTCGTGGTGGACATGATTCAAGGCGGCGCTGGCACTTCGACCAACATGAATGCCAACGAAGTCATCGCCAACATCGCGCTGGAGGCCATGGGCCACAGCAAAGGCGAATACCAATACCTGCACCCGAACAACGACGTGAACATGGCGCAGTCGACCAACGACGCCTACCCGACTGCAATCCGTCTGGGTTTGCTGCTGGGTCACGACGCACTGTTGGCCAGCCTCGACAGCCTGATCCAGTCGTTCGCCGCCAAGGGCCAGGAATTCAGCCACGTCCTGAAGATGGGCCGTACCCAACTGCAAGACGCCGTGCCGATGACCCTCGGCCAGGAATTCCGCGCTTTCGCCACCACCTTGGGCGAAGACCTGGCGCGCCTGAAAACACTGGCACCCGAGCTGCTGACCGAAGTGAACCTGGGCGGCACCGCGATCGGTACCGGCATCAACGCTGACCCGCGTTACCAGCATCTGGCTGTTCAGCGCCTGGCACTGATCAGCGGTCAGCCGCTGGTTCCAGCCGCCGACCTGATCGAAGCCACGTCCGACATGGGTGCCTTCGTACTGTTCTCCGGCATGCTCAAGCGCACCGCGGTCAAGCTGTCGAAGATCTGCAACGACCTGCGCCTGCTGTCCAGCGGCCCACGCACCGGCATCAACGAAATCAACCTGCCGGCGCGTCAGCCAGGCAGCTCGATCATGCCAGGCAAGGTCAACCCGGTCATTCCGGAAGCCGTGAACCAGGTAGCGTTCCAGATCATCGGTAACGACCTGGCACTGACCATCGCGGCCGAAGGCGGCCAGCTGCAACTGAACGTGATGGAGCCGCTGATTGCGTTCAAGATCTTCGACTCGATCCGCCTGCTGCAACGCGCCATGGACATGCTGCGCGAGCACTGCATCGTCGGCATCACCGCCAACGAAGAGCGTTGCCGCGAACTGGTCGAACACTCGATCGGCCTGGTCACCGCGCTGAACCCGTACATCGGCTATGAAAACGCCACCCGCATCGCCCGTATCGCCCTCGAAAGCGGCCGCGGCGTGCTGGAACTGGTCCGCGAAGAAGGCTTGCTCGACGACGAAATGCTCGCCGACATCCTGCGCCCGGAAAACATGATTGCTCCGCGTCTGGTTCCGCTTAAGGCCTGATCCGACGCGTTACTTGTAGCACCGCTCACCAGGTCGAGGGACTAGACACCTCTCACCTTTTGAGGGCTTGGGGATCACTCTCCAAGCCCTTTTTTTTATTTCGCAATAACGCAATTCCTGTGGGAGCGAGCTTGCTCGCGATAGCGGTGTAACAGTCTACATAGATGCTGGATCTGATGGCCTCATCGCGAGCAAGCTCGCTCCCACAGAAAAGCATCGGTATAGTGCCGCCCCTCTTCGCGTGAGCGGTCGTCGGTAACGAGGCCCAAACCCATGCGAAACCCGAACTAATAACAAACCCGCGATTTGGGACCGGGACGAATAGTCGCCTCGCCAGTTTTGCCCTGCGCAAACCGGTGTAACGCGATGTTTCGATCCGTTTTCCGCATTTGCCTACACAAAAAAAAGCGAGGAATACTCCATGCTCGAAGTCATTAACGACTTCCTCTCAGGGAAAGTACTGATCGTGCTCATTGTCGGGCTCGGTAGCTACTTCACGATCCGCTCGCGTTTCGTTCAATTGCGTCACTTCTTCCACATGTTCGCGGTGTTCCGCGACAGCCTCAAAAGCAGCGCCGGCCAACTCAGTTCGTTTCAAGCCCTGATGCTCAGCCTCGCCGGCCGCGTCGGAGCGGGCAACATCGCCGGTGTCGGCATCGCTGTAACGCTCGGCGGGCCGGGCGCGGTGTTCTGGATGTGGGTGACCGCTCTGGTCGGTATGTCCAGCAGCTTCTTCGAATGCTCCCTCGGCCAGCTCTACAAGCGCTGCGATTCCGAAGGCCAGTTCCGTGGCGGCCCGTCCTATTACATCCAGCACGGCCTGCAAAAACGCTGGCTGGGCATGATCATGGCGTTCCTGTTGCTGGTGACCTTCGGGTTTGCCTTCAACGGCCTGCAATCCCATGCCGTCACCCACTCGCTAAATAACGCCTTCGGCCTCGACACCACTTACACCGGCCTGGCCCTGGCGGTGTTATTGGGTCTGGTGTTCATCGGTGGTATCAAGCGCATCGCCAAGGTCGCAGATTTGCTGGTGCCGGTGAAAACCCTGGTCTACATCGGCGTGACCGTCTACGTGATCGTGCTGCAATTCGACCACGTACCCGCGATGCTGATGACCATCGTCAAAAGCGCTTTCGGTCTCGATCAGGCCTTTGGCGGCCTGATCGGCAGCGCCATCGTCATGGGCGTCAAACGTGGCGTGTTCGCCAACGAAGCAGGCCTGGGCAGTGCGCCTAACGTGGCCGCAGTCGCGTCGGTCGAGCACCCGGTTGCACAAGGTGTCGTCCAGGCGTTCAGCGTGTTCCTCGACACCTTCGTGATTTGCACCTGCACCGCGTTGCTGATCCTGCTCTCGGGCTTCTACACCCCGGGCTTCGAAGGCGACGGCATTGCCCTGACCCAGAACTCACTGGCCGCCGTGGTCGGTGACTGGGGCCGGATGTTCATCTCCGTGGCGCTGGCCTTGTTCGTGTTCACCTCGATTCTCTACAACTACTACCTGGGCGAGAGCAACCTGCGCTTCCTGATCGGTGACAACCGCAAGGCGCTGATCGGCTACCGTGCGCTGGTGTTGGTGTTGATCTTCTGGGGCGCCATCGAAAACCTCGGCACGGTGTTCGCCTTCGCTGACATCACCATGACGCTGCTCGCGTTCGTGAACCTGATCGCGCTGTTCCTACTGTTCAAGGTCGGCATGCGCATCCTGCGTGACTATGACGACCAGCGCGCGGCCGGGATCAAGACGCCTGTGTTCGATTCGAGCAAATTCCCGGACCTGGACCTGGATTTGAAAGCCTGGCCGGCCAATCCGCCCGCGGCTGCGCCACAGGCTGAAGCCGAGATACAAGGCATACCCGCAGCGCAACGCTGATCGGTTAAAGTCCAGAATCCCATGTGGGAGCGAGCCTGCTCGCGAATGCGATTGATCATTCAACATTGATGTCGACTGACACACCGCTTTCGCGAGCAGGCTCGCGCCCACAGGAAGTCATCGATTTCGGAGAAGCCCCATGAATTCCTCGACCTACCCTGCCGCCCAGCACGTCATG
This sequence comes from Pseudomonas sp. ASL7, assembly GCF_056680375.1. Lineage (NCBI taxonomy): Bacteria > Pseudomonadati > Pseudomonadota > Gammaproteobacteria > Pseudomonadales > Pseudomonadaceae > Pseudomonas > Pseudomonas sp. ASL7. The sequence continues at coordinate 4,683,306 of NZ_CM155279.1, forward strand.
GTGCTCTACACCGGTGGCACCATCGGCATGCAAGCCAGCGCCCATGGCCTGGCCCCGGCGTCCGGATTCGAAGCGCGGATGCACGAATATCTGCACAACCAACCCGAATTGGTGGTGCCGCAGTGGCGCTTTCGCGAGATGTCGCCGCTGATCGACAGCGCCAACATGACCCCGGCTTACTGGCAACAATTGCGTGAAGCGGTGGTCGATGCCGTTGATGTTCAAGGCTGCGACAGCGTGCTGATCCTGCACGGCACCGACACCCTCGCCTACAGTGCCGCGGCCATGAGTTTTCAATTGCTCGGCCTGCATGCCCGCGTGTGCTTTACCGGTTCGATGCTCCCGGCGGGCGTGACCGACAGCGATGCCTGGGAAAACCTCAGCGGCGCATTGGTCGCTCTCGGCCACGGCCTGGCACCGGGCGTTCATTTGTTCTTCCACGGCGAACTGCTCGACCCGACCCGCTGCGCGAAAATCCGCAGTTTTGGTCGTCATCCGTTTGCCCGGCTGCAGCGTCAGGGCGGTGGCGTGAAGGCGACTTCGCTGCCGGCAGAACTGAATTACAACCAGAGCAAACAACTGGCGAAAATCGCTGTGCTGCCGTTGTTTCCCGGAATAGGCGCCGAGCAGCTCGATGCGCTATTGAACAGCGGCATTCAGGGCCTGGTGCTGGAGTGCTACGGCAGCGGCACCGGACCGAGCGACAATCCGGCGTTTCTTGCCAGCCTGGAACGGGCGCGGGACAACGGTGTGGTGGTGGTCGCTGTTACGCAGTGTCATGAAGGTGGCGTTGAGCTGGATGTTTACGAGGCTGGCAGTCGGTTGCGTGGCGCGGGCGTGCTTTCAGGCGGCGGCATGACCCGTGAAGCGGCATTCGGCAAGTTGCATGGGTTGCTGGGGACGGGGCTTGAAGCGGCTGAAGTTCGGCGGCTTGTTGAGCTGGATCTGTGCGGCGAGCTTGCTTAAACCCACTGCGACACGTAGCGCGCTCAAGTTTCTCCGCGGTTATTGGAGAGCTTGAGTTGCGCCTCATTCGCCAGAAGTTTACCCATACTTGCCAATGCAACAAAAACACCCAACATACAACCTTACAAATGCAGCTTACTTATAACTCCCGCAAACAAGCTTAGTTAGTTATATTGCTCGGGCAGGAAGCAATCAAACTTAATTAATGGAGTTATACACAATGAGCATTAAAACTAAAGACTGGACCGCACAGATTGACCGCATGCCGGGCGCAGCTTCGTTCCGCACCTTTGGCACCGTAACCGTGGCGCACACAGGCATTACGCCAAAGCTGGTAATGAGTGCGCTGCAAGACAAATCCTTTGATCTGCGACTGGAATTGAAACTGGAAAAGTCCAATGACATTTCGCTGCAGGTCGAAACAGACAAGGTTGTTGAATATAAAGTAACCGGTAATTCCAATGTTACCGGCGTGAGCATCTTCTTTGAAGGTGAACTCATTCACCATATTCAGGATGTAATGATTACTAACTAAGCATGTACACATCTTCCCGCCACAGTTGTTGGCGGGAAGATGTGATGTTGCGATGGATCTCCAATCGGTTTATTGCTCTCGTAGCAATTTCGCCAGCGCATCGGCCTCAACCGGGCGGCTGATCAAATAGCCCTGCACCTCATCGCAGTGCTCGGCTTTCAGAAACTCAAGCTGCTCCGGCCGCTCCACACCCTCAGCCACCACTTTGAGCGACAGCCCATGCGCCATGGCAATGATCGCCCGGGTGATCGCTGCATCCTCGCTGCTCTCCCCCAGACCGCGGATAAATGCCTGATCGATCTTCACGTAATCCACCGGGATGCGCTTGAGGTAGCTCAGGGACGAATAGCCGGTGCCGAAATCATCGATCGCCAGTTTCACCCCCAGATCGCGCAATTGCTGGAAGGTCGCAATGATGTGCTCGACACTGTCCAGCAACTGGCTTTCGGTGAGCTCCAGTTCCAGGTAGTGCGGAGCAAGACCTGTTTCCTCGAGTATTTGGCGCACCAGACTGACCAGTTTGCCGTGGCGCAATTGATACACCGACAGATTGACCGACATCCGAATCGGCTCAAGCCCCTGACGCTGCCACTCGCAGGCTTGCCAGCAGGCTTGGCGCAGGACGAACTCGCCGATCGGGCCGATCAGCCCGGTTTCCTCGGCCAGGCCGATGAAATCCCCCGGCGGCACGCGGCCCATGGTCGGATGATCCCAACGCACCAGCGCCTCCGCGGCGTTCAATTTGCCCGTGGCGAGACATAGTTTCGGCTGGTAGAACACCTTCAGCTGCTTCTCTTCTATGGCTTTGCGCAGCTGATTTTCCAACTGCAACCGCTCAAGTGTGCTGGCTTGCAGGCTGTCGGTGTAGAACTGGAAATTATTGCCGCCCAAGTGTTTGGCATGCTGCATGGCCATATTCGACTGGCTGACCAACGCGGAAATTTCCCGGGCGTTGTCCGGCAACAGGCTGATGCCCATGGAGGCGCTGACCACCAGCTCATGGCCGTCGATGGTCACCGGCACACGCAACTTGGTCGACAAGCGTGTCGCCACCCGTGCCAGGCTCGAGAGGTTGCCGTAGGCGTTGAACAGCACGGCGAACTCGTCTCCGGACAACCGTGCGATGGTATCCGCCTCAGGCAACGCGTTGACCAACCGCCGAGCCATTTTCTGCAGGAGTTGGTCGGCCACTTCATGGCCCAGGCTGTCGTTGAGCAGCTTGAAACGATCCAGATTGATGTGCAGCAGCGCGAGATTGCGATGGCTGCCCTGGCGCACCCGTTGATGGGCTTCGACTAACCGTTCGCGGAACAACGAACGATTGGCCAGGCCCGTCAACTCGTCGTAATGGGTCAGGTAACGCATGCGCTCCTCGGATTCGCGCCGAGCCGACAGATCGGCGAAGAAACCGACGATATGGCTGACATTTCCCCGAGCATCGCGCACCGCATTCAGCTGCAGCCATTGCGGATACAACTCGCCATTCTTGCGGGTTTCCACCAACTCGCCCTGCCAGCTGCCGTGCTGTTCCAGGGCCTGATGAATGGCCCCGTAGTGCCGACGAGCGTCGCGACTGCACGGCAGCTCGACAACATTGCGCCCGAGCATGTCGTCGATGTCATAACCGGTGACTCGGCTGAACGCCTGATTGATGGCGATCAGCGCGTAATTCGGGTCGAAAATCACGATACCTTCACTGGCCGCTTCGAACACCGTCGCCGCCAGCTGTCGCTGCTCTTCCAGGCCTTTGCTGACGCTAATGTCGCGACGGGTGCCGACCATGCGGGTCACCCGGCCGGATTCGTTGCGTTCAACAGCTCGACCGCGGTCTTCGATCCAGACCCAGTGGCCATCGCTATGGCGCACGCGGTATTCGATCTGGTAGTCCTCGCTACGGCCCTGCAAATGCTCGAGCAGCGCGCGTTTAAGTGACGGCAGGTCCTCGGGGTGCAGGCGCGGTTTGAGGTGGCGCATCATGGCTGTGACGAACTCCGGCGCGAGGCCGAAAAACTCCTGGATCTGGGTGTGATGAACCTCATCGGTTTGCAGGTTCCAGTCCCACAACCCCAGCTCACTGGCCTTTAAAGCCAGCGCCAGCCGCGCTTCACTTTTGCTCAGGGCCTGGTTGGCGGCGTCCAGCTCCTGACTACGCCGGGCGACACGGCTTTCCAGGCCGGACTGTATTTCACGCAGTTCGTCTTCGGCGCGACGGCGCTGGTCGATTTCCCTGGCCAGTTCTTGGTTCAGCTGGTCGCTGCGGCTTTGAGCCTGCTGCAAATGCTCGATCAATGCCTGATTCTGAAAGCGGCGTAACAGCCCGCGATCAATCAACCGATTGACCTGCCAGGCGACCACGCTCAACGCGCCCAACAAAATCAGCCCGAACCAGCCCCAACCCTGCCCCTGCTCATCGCCCCCCCAAAACAGATAGCCGATAGCCGGCAACAGACAAGGCAAGGTAAAGGACAGGAATGCCGGCAGGCTGACCGCATAAGCAACACTGGCCGACAGCGTGGCCGCGCCGATCAGGCCGAACACCCAGGCTTGCTGTATGAAATCGTCGGCAGGGACCAGCGCGATGCCGGCGCCGGCCAGGGTCAGACCGGTCATGGCCGAGCCCAGTAAAAACATGCGACGCCAGACCGGATGTGCCTGGCGATTGGGAATCGCCGAATCGAAGGCCGCGACCTGAATCACCCGTAACGCCACCAGCGACAACAACCACACCAGCCAGACACTGACCAGGAAGTAGCGCTGCGGGCTCCAGAGCAAACCGGCGCAGACCAGACCGTTAATCAGCATGAAGAGCGTGGGCAGCAGCGAGCCCTGATAAAGCAGGCGCGTGCGCTCAACCGCCATTTCCATGGCGTACTGTTTGCGGACAACCCGGGGTTCCACAGTGGGGCCCGACAGGTCAGAGCTGAGGGTCATAGGCAGTGTTCTTGTTCTTATAATGATGAGCATGAGCCCGAAACGTCGATGGAGCATACACAAGCAAGTGCCCGTACCAAACTGCTGCAGGTCATAAAGTAGACGAAAATATCCACAGAGCCCGTCAGCGTAAAAGCGGCCAGACGAGCCCCGCCAATGCTTCCAGCGAATGACTGACCGGTCGTCCTCCATGTAACTTTCATCGGCTAAATCGATGCGGAGTTTGCCCGGTGTGGCGCAGCCCCCTAGAATGCCCCGATGCGCGATGATCTCTCCCTTCTGCTGAACTCCCTCAACGATGCCCAACGCCAGGCCGTAGCCGCCTCCGTGGGTCGTCAGTTGGTCCTGGCCGGTGCTGGTTCCGGTAAAACCCGAGTGCTGGTGCACCGTATCGCCTGGTTGATCCAGGTCGAAAACGCCTCGCCTCACTCTATCCTGTCGGTGACTTTCACCAACAAGGCCGCGGCCGAGATGCGCCATCGCATCGAGCAGCTGATGGGTATCAACCCGGCCGGCATGTGGGTCGGTACCTTCCACGGCCTGGCGCACCGCTTGCTGCGGGCGCATTGGCAGGAAGCCGGCCTGAGCCAGACGTTCCAGATTCTCGACAGCGACGACCAGCAACGACTGGTCAAGCGGGTCATCCGCGAGCTGGGCCTGGACGAGCAACGCTGGCCGGCCCGTCAGGCTCAGTGGTTCATCAATGGACAGAAGGACGAAGGCCTGCGTCCGAAACACATCCAGGCCAGCGGCGATTTGTTCCTGGCCACCATGCGCAACATTTATGAGGCCTACGAGGCCGCGTGCCTGCGCGCCGGCGTCATCGACTTCTCCGAGCTACTGCTGCGCGCCCTCGACCTGTGGCGCGATCATCCAGGATTGTTGGCACATTATCAGAAGCGCTTCCGGCACATTTTGGTGGACGAGTTCCAGGACACCAACGCCGTGCAGTACGCCTGGTTGCGCCTGTTGGCCAAGGGTGGCGACAGCCTGATGGTGGTGGGCGACGATGATCAGTCGATCTACGGCTGGCGCGGCGCGAAAATCGAGAACATTTATCAGTACTCCGACGACTTCCCGGACGCGGAAACCATTCGTCTGGAGCAGAACTACCGCTCTACCGCCGGGATTCTCAAAGCAGCCAACGCCCTGATTGCCAACAACACCGGGCGCATGGGCAAAGAGCTGTGGACCGACGGCGGCGAAGGCGAAGCGATCAACCTGTACGCCGCTTTCAACGAGCATGATGAAGCTCGTTATGTTGTCGAAACCATCGAGAGCGCGCTCAAAACCGGCCTGGCTCGCAGTGATATCGCGATTCTCTACCGCTCCAACGCCCAATCGCGCGTCTTGGAAGAAGCCTTGCTGCGCGAGCGCATTCCTTACCGTATCTATGGCGGCCAGCGTTTCTTCGAGCGGGCAGAAATCAAGAACGCCATGGCTTACCTGCGCTTGCTGGAAGGCCGAGGCAACGATGCAGCGCTGGAGCGGGTGATCAACGTGCCGGCCCGTGGCATTGGCGAGAAAACCGTTGAAGCGATTCGCGACCATGCACGCCACAGCGATGTATCGATGTGGGAAGCCATGCGCCTGTTGGTCGCCAATAAAGGCCTGACCGGACGTGCCGCCGGGGCGCTCGGGGCGTTTATCGAGCTAATCGAAAACCTCGCCGCCAAGTGCATGGAAATGCCGCTGCATCTGATGACCCAGACCGTCATCGAACAGTCGGGGCTGATCGCCTACCACGAAGCGGAAAAAGGCGAAAAAGGCCAGGCCCGCGTAGAAAACCTTGAGGAACTGGTCAGCGCCGCACGTAACTTCGAAAACGCTGAGGAAGACGAAGACCTGACGCCACTGGCGGCGTTCCTCGGTCATGCGTCCCTGGAAGCTGGGGATACCCAGGCTGACGAGCACGAAGACAGCATTCAGTTGATGACCCTGCACAGTGCCAAAGGGCTGGAATTTCCTTACGTGTTCCTGGTGGGCATGGAAGAAGGCCTGTTCCCGCACAAGATGAGCCTGGAGGAACCGGGCCGGCTTGAGGAAGAGCGTCGCCTCGCCTATGTCGGCATCACCCGGGCCATGCAGAATCTGGTGATGACTTATGCTGAGACGCGACGCCTGTATGGCAGCGAGACCTACAACAAGGTGTCGCGTTTCGTACGTGAGGTGCCGAAAGGTCTGATCCAGGAAGTGCGGCTGTCCAACAGCGTCAGCCGTCCGTTTGGTGGCGGTCAGCAACAGAGCTCCAGCAGCCTGTTTGGCGGCAGCGAGATTCCAGACACCGGTTTCAGTCTCGGCCAGACCGTGCGGCATTCGGTGTTCGGCGATGGCGTGATCCTGAACTTCGAAGGCGCCGGGGCTCAGGCTCGGGTCCAGGTCAACTTCAGCGAAGGCAGCAAATGGTTGATGCTCGGCTACGCGAAACTGGAAGCGATCTAAAGGCTATCGAATAGATATTCTGTGGGAGCGAGCCTGCTCGCGAATGAAAGCGCCTGGGAGTATTTGATAATCCGCGGTGCGGCTTTCGCGAGGAGGCTCGCTCCCAAAGGGCTTTTTTGTTTAACCCACCGAAACAGGCTGATCTGAATAGGCGTAAATGATGGGCTCCGGCTTCTTTTCTTCCTGGACATTCTGGGCTCTGTTGTCGGCGGCGTTTGCGGCCCTGACCGCTATCTTTGCCAAAATCGGCATCGAAAACGTCAATTCCGATTTCGCCACCCTGTTGCGCACCATTGTGGTTTTGATCAGCCTGGCCTTGATTTTGTACGCTACGGGCCAATATCAGTCATTAGGATCTATCTCCGCCAAGAGCTACTTGTTCCTGCTGCTGTCTGGACTGGGCACCGGAGCCTCGTGGATTTGCTATTTCCGGGCGCTGAAACTCGGCCCGGCCTCCCTTGTCGCCCCGGTCGACAAGCTCAGCGTGGTGTTTGTGGCGGTACTGGGCGTGATCCTGCTGGATGAGAAGCTCGACCTGCGCCAATGGGGCGGGATCGGTCTGATTACGGCCGGGGTCGTGATGCTGGCGTTGCGACGCTAGGTAACCGTCCGACACAACCTATCTACTTATCCTACAGACCAACGTTAACAGGCCTTATTGCGCTGACTTAAGCTGAACCCAACCTGTCAGGCAAAAGCCCGAAACACTCTGCCGCTAGCCAGTAACACTTCAGCTGTGCAACATGGCGCGCGTGCCATCCACAAATGGGAATTCCCTTTATGAAACGTTTTCTTAGCATCGCCATGGCGTTGTGCATCGGCCTGACGATGAGCCTCGACGCCAACGCCAAGCGCTTTGGTGGCGGCAAAAGTGTCGGCGCCGCGCCGACCCACCAAACCAGCCAAATGGCTCCTTCTTCTTCAGGCATGGGCGGCGCTGCGGCGACCGCTGGTGCTGCCGGTGTCGCTGGCGCTGCTGCCAAGGCCGGCGGTGCTTCGCGCTGGCTCGGCCCTCTGGCCGGTATCGCTGCCGGTGGCCTGCTGGCCTCCATGTTCATGGGCGGCGGCTTCCAGGGCATGCAGATCTTCGACATCCTGATCATGGCGGTCATCGCCTTCCTGATCTTCCGCTTCATCGCTGCTCGACGTCGCAAGCAACAGGAGCACATGGCTCCGGCTGGCCACGCGCCGATGCAACGTGAAGTGTTCGAGCAAAAGCCTGCTGACGGTTCGATCTTTGGCGGCTCGGCAGCACCTGTTGCCGCTCGTCCGGTGATCAATGCTCCGGCATGGTTCAATGAAAAGAACTTTGTCGAAGCGGCCCGCAACCATTTCCAGTCCTTGCAACAACACTGGGACGCCAACGAAATGGACAAAATCGCGGAGTTCGTGACCCCGCAGATGCTGGAGTTTCTCAAGCGCGAACGTGCCGACCTGGGCGAGGGGTTCCAGTCCACGTACATTGATAACCTCAATGTTCAACTGGACGGTGTGGATGATCGCGCCGACAAGACCATCGCCACCCTGACCTTCAGCGGTGTGTCCAAGACCTCGCGTTTCGACCAGGGCGAAGTGTTCAGCGAGAGCTGGAACATGGAACGTCCCCAGGGCGAAAACCAGCCTTGGCTGGTCGCCGGTATCCGCCAGAACGGCTGAACCGACTCGCGTTAAATCTGTTGCAACGCTGTTTTGATAAAAAGCCCCGGCCTCGGCCGGGGTTTTCTATTTCGCGGTTGCATCTATAGCGAGCTACTGTATAAACCGCCCCATATAAACCGCGCCATCAAGCAAGAGGATCCCGGACGTGGAAGAAATCATTGAACAACTGCGTGAAGCCAACGAACCGGTACCGGTCCCCTTGGAGTTGCCCGACGAAGATCAGATCGTGGAAATCGAAGAACAGCTGTTCATCGACATTCCGTTTGTCTTCAGAGAATTTTTGCTGACCGTTAGTGACGTGGTCTACGGCAGCCTGGAGCCGGTGACCGTAACCGACCCGCAATCCCACACCTACCTGCCGGACGTTGCCGCCAACGCCTGGGATGCCGGCGTGGATCGCAGCATGATTCCGATCTGCCAGGACGGTGATGACTACTATCTGGTCGAAGAAGACGGCACCGTGGTGCTGTGGCAGGCCGAAGAAGAGCTGATTGCCGAAGAAACCTGGGAATCGGTATGGCACTGGGCGCGGGATGTCTGGTTGGAAAGCTGATAGAACCCCTACTTTGTAGCAGCTGGCGCAGCCTGCGTCCGGCTGCGCAGCAGTCGTAAATCCTGACACTCGGTTAACCTGAATAACCTCATCGCCTGAATTGCGACTGCTTCGCAGTCGGACGCAGGCTGCGCCAGCTGCTACAGAGGTCTCAGTGGCCGGACTTTTCGTTGTGATTGTCCAGGGTTTCCAGCAAAGCCACCTGCATGCGCGTGTGGACGCGGATGAACCAGCGCCAAAGCAGCGCCGCTACGGCGGCCGCGACCACGGCGATCAGCATCAGCAACTTGTTGGTCGGCAAAATACTCGCCGACAAGGCTGCCAGCAGCAGGAAAATCACCAGCAGCGAGAGGATCGGAATCACCTCGGCGATCACCCGACGCACTCGCTGCGTGTGGCGGCCGGCCATCTCCGGCTTCACACCCATCTCCGCCAACAGCATCGACAGCGCCTTGAGCTTGCGATAGGCGGCGATCAGGAACGGTAGAGAGACCAGCAGCGCCCCACCCCAGATCAACGCTTTCTGCCAGCTCGGGTCACTGATCCAGCCTTGCAGGTAAGTCGACAGGCCCTCGGCGAAGTACGCGCCCGAGAAGAAGATCGCAATCACCAGCGCCAGGTTAACCCCCACCTGCAATAGAATCCGCCGAATCATCGACGCCAGCAGCGCGCCCTCGCCCTGAGGCTGAATGCTGCGCAGCCATTCACCGTACATCCCTAATACGCGCCCCAGACGCTTTGGCATCACACTCGCCAGCTTGATCGACATTGGATCGGCGGCACGGATCAGGTACGGCGTCAGCAGCGTGGTGATCACCGAGACGGCCACCGCTACTGGATAGAGGAAGTTGCTGGTGACCTGCAGGGTCATGCCCAACGCGGCGATGATGAAGGAGAATTCGCCAATCTGCGAAAGTCCCATCCCCACGCGCAGTGAGGTGCGTCCATCATTGCCCGCGATAAACGCACCGAGGCCGCAGGACAACATTTTCCCAAGTACCACGGCCACGGTGATCACAGCGATCGGCCAGGCGTATTGCAACAGGATCATCGGATCGAGCATCAGCCCGATGGCGACGAAGAAGATTGCACTGAACAAGTCGCGAACCGGTTCGATCAGGCGCTCAATTTTCAGTAACTGTCTGGATTCGGCCATGATCGCACCAATCAGGAACGCGCCGAGCACCATGCTGTACTCGAGTTTGACGACCAGCAGGCAGAAGCCGAAACACAGTCCCAGTACGGTGATCAGCAGCATTTCGTTGCTTTCGAACTTCGCTACGTAGGCCAACAAACGCGGCACCAACAGGATGCCGATGACGAGTGCGACGATCATGAACAGCGAAAGCTTGCCGACCGTGGAAAAGATTTCACCGGAGCTGACCGTACCGCTGACCGCGATGCTCGACAGCAAGGCAATGATGCCGATGCCGAGGATGTCCTCCACGATCAGCACACCAAAGATCAGCTGCGCAAAACGCTCGTTCTTCATCTTCAGGTCATTGAGTGCCTTGACGATGATGGTGGTCGAGGAAATCGCCAGGATCGCACCGAGGAATAGCGAATCCATGGTGTTCCAGTCAAACCAGCGGCCGATTTCATAGCCGATCCAGATCATCAGCACAATTTCCAGGAACGCCGCGATAAACGCCGTGGCCCCCACTCTGAACAGCTTGCGCAGGCTGAACTCCAGGCCCAGGCAGAACATCAGGAAAATCACCCCGAGCTCGGCCAGGGTCTTGATGGTTTCTTCGTCGTGGATCAGGCCAAAGGGCGGGGTATGCGGGCCGATAATGAAGCCGGCGACGATGTAGCCCAACACAACGGGCTGTTTAAAGCGATGGAAGAGCACGGTCACCACGCCCGCGACCAACATGATCACTGCCAGGTCTTGAATAAAACTGATGGCATGCATGGCGCGGGGCTCCTTAAGGTGGACTTTTGGAGGTTAACACCGCGACTTCCGGCAGAAAGCCGGTGCAATATATGGAAACAGATCGATCCCGGCGTGACGGCAGCCAGCCGCCCGGCGTCCCGATAACTGTTGGTTTGAAAAAGCTGACAAGGCACCCGCAGAGGTGCGCCCCTCAAATCCTGCCTTGAACCGTGAGAGCGCTATGGAACCCGGAAACGCCCAGCTGTCGATGACAGTACTGATGACCCCCGACATGGCCAACTTCTCTGGCAATGTTCACGGCGGCACCCTGCTCAAGTACCTCGACGAAGTGGCCTATGCCTGCGCCAGCCGTTATGCCGGCCGCTATGTGGTGACACTGTCCGTGGACCAGGTGATTTTCCGTGAGCCGATTCATGTCGGCGAACTGGTGACCTTTTTGGCTTCGGTCAACTACACCGGCAACACTTCAATGGAGGTGGGCATCAAGGTGGTGACCGAAAACATCCGTGAGCGCTCGGTGCGCCACACCAATAGTTGTTTCTTCACCATGGTCGCAGTGGATGACGACCGTAAACCGACAGCTGTCCCGCCACTGCAACCGCAGAACAGCGAGGACAAACGCCGTTTCATGCAGGCCCAGCAGCGTCGGCAGATTCGTCAGGAACTGGAAAAGCGTTATCAGGAGATCAAGGGCGACGCTTGAGGGCTGTGTTTAGCTTCAATTCTTCGCGAGCAGGCTCGCTCCCACAGAAGATCTCTGTGGGAGCGAGCCTGCTCGCGAAGGAGTCCGCACGGATCAGAGGCTGATCGCAGTCGCCTCGAACCGCACTCGCGGATGAGCAATCCGGTCCTGAGCCCGCACCAGTTCCAGCTCATAGCTGGCGCAAGCCTGGGTTTCCAGCAGCACTTCATGCACCGCTGCCGCGGCGAATTCGAACGCTGCCACCCAGCTATCACCCAACAAGACACGAGCCAGAAACAACCCGGAAGTCAGATCGCCAACGCCCACCGGCTGACGCGGAAACGCCAACAGCGGGCGACGCAAATGCCAGCTGTCCTCGGCCGTCACCAGCAGCATCTCGAAAACATCCGCCGGTTTGCCGGGATAATCCAAATGCTTGACCAGCACCGCCTTCGGACCGCGCGCCAACAGCGCTCGGGCCATGGCCAGGCAGTCGAACAACGATTGCGGCTTGCGCCCGGAGAAGCTGTCCAGCTCTAGCTGGTTCGGGCACATGAAATCCGCCACGGCCGCCGCCTCTTGCAACAGGAAATCACTGACCTCCCCGGGCACGCTGCATCCTTTTTCCGGGTGGCCCATCACCGGATCGCACAAATACAGCGCCTTGGGATTCATCGACTTGATCCGTGCCACACCCGTCAGGATCGCCCGCCCTTGGGCTGCGCTGCCGAGGTAACCGGATAACACCCCGTCACAATTCCCCAGTTCGCCAATCGCCGCGATACCTTCGACCAACTCGGGAATCTGCTGCGGTGACAATACTTCACCGGCCCACTGGCCGTACTGGGTATGGTTGGAGAATTGCACGGTATTGAGCGGCCAGACATTCACCCCGACCCGCTGCATCGGGAAAACCGCGGCGCTGTTGCCTGCGTGACCGAACACCACGTGGGACTGGATGGCGAGCAGATGGGGCGTACGTTTCATGCGGTGAGTTTTCCGTAAAACGATTGAAATTCGAGCCCCGCAGTATGCGACTAAATGCAGCCTGTACGACAGACCGGCGACACAGTTAAGCTGACACTATCTTGTTGGAGCACCCTGTTGATGTTGACTCTTGGAAATATCTTCGTGCTGATGCTGCTGGCCACCGGTGGCGCGTGGTTGTGGCACAACCATGGCTTGCGCGAGCGTGCGCTGGAGCGGGTCAAGCAGCATTGCAGCAAGCTCGGGATCGAGCTGCTGGACGGCAATGTGGCGCTGAAAAAAATCGCGTTCATTAAAGACGCCAACGGCCGGCGACGATTGGCGCGTGTCTATAACTTCGAATTCACGGTGACCGGCGAAACCCGCCACACCGGGACTATCACCCAGTTCGGCGCCCATAGCGCGCAGATCGAACTCGCGCCCTACCCGGTGCCATTCGACGACACTCCGGCGGTGACGGATGTGGTGAAGCCTCGTGCTGAGGTGATCGAGTTGAGTCAATGGCGGCAGGAACATACCAAGTGGCGGCCATGAATCAGAAGATCGCCCCCTACAATTTGGAATGCGCTTCCCTGTAGGAGCGAGCTTGGTCCGGGCGGCGTTCCGACGAAGGTCTTGAAAGCAACGCGTTCATTCAGGACGAACGCGTTATCGTTAACGTCTTTCGCGAGCAAGCTCGCTCCTACATTTTGCTCGAAAGGCAGTCAGCCAGATCTCGTTGCAGTGAATCAACAGCCTGCGGCTCACTGAAAATCAGCTCGATCCGTGAATCCCGACGCCATTCACTGGGCTGCCATTCCATTACCGAGTTATCCACTGCATTCGCCGAAACCCAACCGTTGACGCTGTGGATAACCAGCTTTGCCCGCCGCCAGGCAAGGCTTTCTAGCCACCGGCCAACGAGTGCCACGTCGAATGTCTGGTTCGGATGCCAGCGCCAGCCGATGCTCCAACCGCCCTCCTGTTCCTGGCTCAAGCAAATCGGCAACGCAGGATCAGTCCAGATGGCCGGCATCTGCCCTATTCCTTTGGGAACGATGAAGTTATCCACACCCGCTACCGCCCGAGCCCCAAGACCCGGTAATTCGCTCAACGGCAAGATCGCTTGCTGCGTCCAATACAACGCACGAGCAGGCAACTGCGCGGCGATCCGCTGACGATCTTTGACGTCGAGACCTTCTGCCTTGTTCAGCAACAACAGACCAGCGCTACTCAACGCCTCCTGTTGCGACTCAGGCAGCGGTTTACCGACAGCGAGGGCTTGGGCATCCAGCACCAATACGCAGGGCTGCACCGCCAATACGCCTACCCACGGGGCTTCACTCAACTGCTTGAGCAACTGCGCCGGGTGTCCCAACCCTGAGGGTTCGATGAACAGCCGATCCGGCCGTGCCTTACGCAACAAACGCCCGAGCCCAATCTGAAACGGTGCACCGTTCACGCAACACAGACAACCTCCGGTCACTTCACCCAGTGCGATACCATCGGCGTCCTGGGTCAGAAGTGCAGCGTCGAGGCCGATCTGGCCGAACTCATTGATCAGCACCGCCCAGCGCTCACCGATCGGCCTCTGTATCAGCAAGTTTTTGATCAGGCTGGTCTTGCCGGCACCCAAAGGGCCTGCAATGACGTGGGTGGGAATGTTCTGCAACATGGTCAACGTTTTCTACGGAGGTAATGGATGCGGTTTAAGGGATTGTCGTTGCTCTTTGTGTTCGTTTCGGGTGAAGCCCTGGCCCAGGCATGCGTGGTACATAGCACGGCTGAACGACTCGACGTGAAAGTCTGCCAGCAGAACCGCAACATCCCGGAAAAACTGTTCGCCGACGGTTTCTGCCAACCGAACCTTCCCGGACAGATTGTCGAGGTGCAGTATGTTGACCAATGCCCCGCCGGCGCATTCGGTGTGTGCAGCAACGCTCAAGTCGCCAATATGCCTTACCGGCAGGATATTCACTATTACGGCGTAGCCACCGATGCAGCGTATTTGAAGCCGTTTTGCGAAGCCCAGAGCCAGGGCACCTGGCTCAAGCCTTGAGCCGTCAGCTAAGCGCCATCAGTCTGTCGCCTCGTCAAACCACGGGCCGAAAGGATCCGGCAGCTGCCGCCAGCCCTCGACTCCCAGAGCCATCTCATCATCTGTCAGCAAGCAATCGTCGAGCTCGATGGTGAGATGTACGAAGTCGATGGTCTGCCCGATGAACACCAATTCCTGTCGGCAATCGCCTGTGCTGGCGGTCCAGTTGTCCATGATCCCAGTGGTACTTTCTTCGTCCTGCGGCCACTGGGCTTTCGGCACGAAACGCCACCAGCGTCCCGCAAAACCGTGGCGCATCAAACCACCGGCCTGGGACCAACTGCCCGCGTCCATGTGCTTGCTCGCCAGCCAGAAAAAACCTTTGGAGCGCAATAGCTTACCGTTCACCCACAGGCGATCGATAAAGCTGAAAAAGCGCTGTGGATGGAACGGTCTACGTGCACGATAAACCGTGGAGGCGATGCCGTACTCTAGCGTTTCCGGCACGTGCTCGCCGCGAAGTTCCTGTAACCAGCCCGGCGCCTGTTCGGCCTTTTCGAAGTCGAAGCGACCGGTGTTGAGGATCTTTTTTAACGGAATTTCACCCATGACCATCGGGAGGATTTCGGCCTGGGAGTTCAGTCGCGACAGGATCGCCATCAGCTCCTGGCGCTCGCGGCGGCTGATCAAGTCGATCTTGCTGATCAGGATCACGTCGGCGAATTCGATCTGTTCGATCAACAGGTCGGTGATGGAGCGCTCGTCCTCCTCGCCTAAGGTTTCGCCACGCGAAGCGAGGCTTTCAGCGGCCTGATAGTCGAGCAGGAAGTTCATGCCGTCGACCACGGTGACCATGGTGTCGAGCCGCGCGATGTCGGCCAGACTCTGCCCTTCTTCATCACGAAAAGTAAAAGTTTCCGCCACAGGCATCGGTTCGGAAATGCCGGTGGATTCAATCAACAAGTAGTCGAAACGCCCCTCCTTGGCCAGTTTGCTGACTTCTTCGAGCAAGTCTTCACGCAAGGTGCAGCAGATGCAGCCGTTGCTCATTTCAACAAGTTTTTCTTCCGCTCGGTTCAGGGTTACATCACGCTGAACCTCGCTACCATCGATGTTGATTTCGCTCATGTCATTGACGATCACGGCAACTCGCAGGTTCTCGCGGTTACGCAGCACGTAGTTGAGCAGCGTGCTTTTGCCGGCGCCGAGAAAGCCCGATAAGACGGTCACGGGGAGACGATTGGGCATCAGGAAATCCTCACAGAGATGCCCGGTCGCAGTGTCGGGCTGACTTTAATGTTATAGTATAACCTTAAAACCAAGCCACTCCTCTCTTGCCTGCAGTGGCAAAGGGCATGATGCTGGAGCCCTTTCGCTTCGTGAGAAATCCCATGCGTATCGCCCTGAAAATAGCGCTGATGAGCGTTTCGCTACTGGTCACCGTAGATGCCTGGGCGAAAATCCCGAACCTGGCCACATGCACCCGCAGCGCTAATCTGCTGGCCTGCGTGGATGCCGACGGCAACGCCTACAGCGTCAACACCGTCGGCAGTACGATTTACTTGCGAGGCTTCGAACGGGCGGGTAAACGCTATTGGGCGCAGACCAACAGTCGTTATGGGCAATTGACGTTTTTTACCGGGATCGCCTCCGACGGCGAAGCTTGGGTGGGCTACATCCGTCGGGTTGGCTGGACAACCATCAACCGGTTTTCCAGCTCAGGGGGCAGCAGTGCCAAGTTCACCTGCAGCCGAATCAGCGGTTGCTAGACCTGCGCTTTTTTCTGTTCCTGCTGCCAGGCGATGTAACTGTTGACCGGCGGATTCTTCTGGAAATAACGCTGTAATCCTTGGAACAAACCGTCAGCTACGGCCTGCTGATGCCGAACCGTGACGAGCCGCTGGCTATCGCGGGCGTTAGAAATGAAGCCGGTTTCCACCAGGATCGATGGCACGTCGGGCGACTTCAGCACCGCGAAGCCTGCTTGTTCCACACGTTTTTGATGCAGCGTGGTAATACCCGCCAGGCTGCCGAGTACCGTACTGCCCAGCTGCAAACTGGCGGCGATAGTGGCATTCATCGACATGTCGAGAATCACCCCGGCGAGCATCGGGTCCTTATCCTTGAGATTGAGCAAACGGGTAGCGCCCAACAGGTCCACGCCGTTCTCTCGCTGCGCCATGAAGCGCGCCGTTGCTGAGGTGGCGCCGCCTTCAGACAAGCAATACACCGATGCGCCTGACGCGGTGAGGCGCGGCGCCGCATCGGCATGCACCGAGATGAACATGTCGGCGTTGTGCTTGCGGGCAATCTCTACGCGCTTGCGCAGCGGGACGAAGAAGTCGTCATTGCGTACCAGTTTCACGTCGAAGCCTTTCTCGCGCTTTAGCCGTTTGGCCAACAACTGGGCGATGGACAGCACCACGTCTTTCTCACGCTCGCCTTTGGCACCAATCGCGCCAGGGTCTTTGCCGCCGTGACCAGGGTCGACCACCACAACGATGTCGCGCTTGGGATGAGCCTTGTCGATGGCCGCCTCAGGCGTCGCTGCGATGTGTAAAGGTGCAGCTGTCATCAAATCGAGTACCAACCGATGACCCTGCCCATCCTGTGGTGGCAACAGAAAACTGTTGAGCTGCACCGGGCCACTGAGGTCGAGGACGATCCGCGTATCGCCCTGACCAAAGTGCCCGGAGCGGATCGACCGAATCACGGTATCGCTCAGGGCCAACTGACTAAAGTCGCCACTGAGGCTGGCGCCGCTCAGATCAATGATCAACCGCTCGGGTGCACTCAAGGAAAAGGTTTTGTAGTGCACCGGCCCGCTCAGATCGAACACCAACCGTAGCTTGTCATCCGAGCGCCAGAGTCGCGCACTGCGAATTTGCGTGGCGCAAACGCCGAAGGGCAGTGCGAAGGCCGCACTGGCCAGAATCAGGTTGAGCAAGTGACGTCTGTGCATGGTGAAAGCTGCTCGTGAAAAAAACGTGGTTGATTTTAATGTAATAACATAACATGTTAAATCAACTCCCACGATGGACCTGCTCATGAATGCGCTGACTCTGCCGGATATCGCCGCGCAGGCCTCACGCCAAGCCCTACCACTCGAGTGGGTGGGCATGTGCGGCATTGCTCTTCCCGTTTTGTTCGATGGCCGACAATTGAACGCGAAGGCCGACGCCAGCGTGAGCCTGGACGATGGCGAAGCGCGCGGCATTCATATATCGCGTCTGTACCTGGCGCTGGAAATGCTCGAACAGGAGAACCTGTCACCCGCCCTATTGCGGCGTGTGTTGCAGCGTTTTCTCGACTCTCACAGCGGCCTGTCCAATAGCGCTCACTTAAAAATCCACACAGATTTGCTGCTCAAACGGCCGGCGCTCATCAGTCCATTGTCCGGTTGGAAAAGCTATCCAGTGAGCATCGAAGCGCGTTTGAAAAATGCGATGTTCCACGTGGAACTAAAAATCGACATACCCTATTCCTCAACCTGCCCATGTTCAGCAGCGCTATCCCGGCAGTTGATTCAGCAGCAATTTGTCGATGACTTTGCCAATCAGTCACTACAACACGCCGACGTCCTGGCTTGGCTCGGTTCCACCAAAGGCATCGTCGCGACGCCGCACAGTCAACGCAGTTATGCGCAATTGATGCTGCGTCTCGATGATTATCTGGATGACCTGCCACTGATTGCCGTGATCAACGACGCCGAAGCCGCCCTTGGTACCGCAGTACAAACCGCGGTAAAACGCGCCGATGAACAAGCCTTTGCCTTGGCTAACGGGCAAAATCTAATGTTCTGCGAAGACGCCGCTCGGCGATTGAATCTGGCCTTGAAACGCTCCCCCGGAATCAACGGCTTCCAGATACGAGTGGTCCACGCCGAAAGCCTGCACGCCCACGACGCCATCGCCGAAAGCCGATGGCATTGGGAGGCAGCATGATCCGCTGCCAGTCTTTGCGTTGGGGCGCCCCCGGACAACCGCTGACTCCGCCCGTGGATTTCCAATTGCCCAAGGGGAGTCTGACGGCAGTGGTTGGTGCCAACGGATCAGGCAAAAGCAGTCTGTTAAAAGTCATCGCCGGCCTGCAAAAACCACTGACCGGAAAAGTGATCCTTGATGTTCCACGCAAGGGTTCGCTCTCATTTCTCCCCCAACAACAACATTTGGACCGGCAATTTCCGATCAGTCTGCAAGAGGTGGTGGCCGCCGGGTTCTGGGGCAATAAGCAATCTGCAGAACTGCGCAGCGCGCGCCTCAAAGCCGTGCTGGAGGACTGGTGCCTGAGCGGCTTGGAACAGCGCCCATTAATGGCCCTATCCGGCGGCGAATTGCAGCGCGCACTGCTCGCTCGATTGAGTCTCGCTGAAGCGCCTTTGCTGTTACTCGACGAACCCCATGCCGCCCTCGATGAACTCGGTCAATTGCTGCTCTGGAAACACGTCCACGCCTGGCACGCCGAAGGCCGAACCCTGGTGGTCGTGTGTCACGATCTGGCCGCCGTTCGCCAACACATTCCCCAAACGCTGCTGATCAAAAGCAGCGGTTGCCTCCTAGGTCCGAGCACCGAGCTGATCCAACAACCACAAACGCAGGTAGCCTGATGCTCGCAGCCGCTCAACTTTGGCAACCGTTCCACGAATTCGTATTCATGCGCCGGGCGCTGCTCGGCGGACTGGTTTTGGCGTGCAGCACGGCACCCCTTGGCGTTTTTCTGATCCTGCGGCGCATGAGCCTGATAGGCGACGCGGTCGCTCACGGCATCCTGCCCGGTGCAGCGCTCGGCTTCTGGTTCGCCGGGCTGAGCCTGCCGGCATTAACCATTGGTGGCCTCGGCGCCGGCCTGAGCATGGCCGGACTTGCCGCGTGGATCACCCGCCGTACCGGCCTGCGAGAAGACGCTAGCCTCGCCGCGATCTACCCGATTTCTCTCGCCAGCGGCGTGCTGATCCTCGGCCTCGCCGGTAAACGACTGGACTTGCTTCACCTGTTGTTCGGCTCGGCGTTGGCGGTCGACGGCCCGACGTTGACCGGCATGTTGTGGGTCTCGGCATTCAGCCTGATCGCCATGGCACTGATCTACAAACCGCTGTTGCTGGATACCCTCGACCCACTTTTTTTGCAAACCGTCAGCCGCCTCGGCCCCTTGGCACATGGCGTATTTCTAACGCTGGTGGTGCTGAACCTGGTGATTGGTTTTCAAGCCATCGGTGCGCTGATGGTCGTCGGATTGATGATGTTGCCCGCCGCTGCATCGCGCTTCTGGAGTCGCCGTTTGCCAGTGCTGATGGTCGTCGCCGGGCTGCTCGGCTGCCTCTCGGTGTGGCTTGGCCTATTACTGTCGTTCTACTACTCGCTGCCCAGCGGCCCGGCAATCGTGCTGGTGGCTGGCGGTTTGTATCTTCTGTCCGTGGTGTTTGGACCGGTGCACGGCTTGCTGCGCCGCCCGCCTTTGCTCACATCCCAATGAGGTATTTCCCGATGCGCGCTTTGCTCGTACTGTTCAGTCTGATGCTGTCGATGTCGATGTCGATGTCGATGTCGATGTCGCTGTCTGCTGCGGAAAAACTTCAAGTGATCACCAGCTTCAGCATCCTCGCCGACATGACCCATCAAGTCGGCGGTGACCACATTCAAATCACCAACATGGTCGGCCCAGACGCCGATGCCCACACATACGAGCCGACCCCGGACGATGCCAAGGCGTTGCTCAAAGCCAAACTCATCATAAAAAACGGCTTGGGTTTTGAACCATGGCTGGACCGCCTGGTGACCAGCACCGAGACCAAAGCCCCGGTCATCAGCGCCAGCCACGGTGTTATCCCGCGCTCCCTCGATGAGGATGGTGAGACCGTTCCCGACCCTCACGCCTGGCACAACCTGGCGAACAGCGAGCTGTACATCAGCAACATCACCAAGGCGCTGATCGCCGCCGACCCGGCGAACAAAACCGACTACGAACGCAACAGCCAAGCCTACCTGAAACAGATCTACGCGCTGCTCGCTGATGCCAAAGCCAAGCTAGGTTCGCTACCACCGGGCAACCGCAAGATCGTGACGTCCCATGACGCGTTCGGGTATCTCGGCCAGGCTTATGCTATCGACTTCATTGCGCCTCAAGGTCTGTCCACCGAGCGCGAACCTTCCGCCGCTGAAGTCGCCGCGTTGATCACCCAGATTCGTCAGGCCAAGGTCAAAGCGGTGTTCATGGAAAACATCAAGGACGCTCGCTTGCTCAAGCAGATTGCCGATGAAAGCGGCGCGCACATTGGTGGCACGTTGTACTCCGATGCACTCGCGGCCAGCGGTCCTGCCAGCACCTTCACCGGGTTGTTCGAGTACAACCTGAATACGCTGTACGACGCGTTGAGCAAGCCATGATCCGCAAGCATCCTTCAGGTGATTTGCCGCTGATTACCGAATCAGCGTACGTGGACAAATCCGCGATCGCACCGCTCCGACGCCCTCGCCCAACACCGTTTTCGCCATAGCACTGATGTCTGGACAATCCGTCCAGCACGACAAATGTCTTAATGACAGTGCCAGTGTTTGCCACTACGGTTTATGCGTTAGCACTCGATCGAGACCACCGACATGATCCACATCAAGTTGAGCGACGGTTCATTGCGTGAATACGACCAGCCATTGTCGGTGTATGAGTTCGCAGCCAGTATTAGTCCAGAGCTTGCCAAAGCGACAGTCGCCGGCCGAGTGAACGGGGTGCTGGTGGACTGTGAGTTCATGATCGAGGCCGATGCCCGAGTCAACATCGTCACGCCTCAAGAGCCCGACGGCCTGGAGATCTTGCGTCGCTCCTGCGCATTGATGCTGGCCATGGCCGTGAAACAGCTCTATCCAAAAGCGCAATTGCAGAGCGGATCGGCGCTGGGTGATGGTTTCTATTATGAGTTTGCGTTTGAACGACCTTTAAACCTGGTCGACCTTGCGAGCATCGAAGCGCGCATGAAGACACTGACGGCGACCAATCACTCGATCCGCCGCCGCGAACCGCCCGACCGATCAAGCCTCACGCAAACGCCCTACCTTTTCGGGGAGTTCGAGTGCGTGTCGGTGGGTCCACATGTTCCCGCAACCAAAGTATTGCAGGCATTCGCGCTCGATCACATCAGCGGTACTTCGCCACAGCGCATTTACGGCACATGCTGGCCCTGCCAACGGGAGTTGGACAACTGGCGGGTGCCGCCACACGTGATCATCGTGAGCATGGATGAGTGTCAGGCGGATTATGCACAGTCTGTGACCGAGGCACTGCGCCGACACGGCGTACGCGCGCGAGCTGATCTGCGCAACGAGAAGGTTCACCACAAGATCCGCGAACACAGTCAGCGAGTGCCGTATCTGGTGGTGATCGGGGAGAAAGAAAAATCAGGCGGGTTCGTCAGCGTGCGCAGTCGCACTGGAGAAGACTTCGGCAGGATGACTGTTGATGCCGTATGTGAATGGCTGAAAAAAGCTTGCTCCCACACCAACGTGTAGGAGCAGCGTGTTCGCGATGCTTTTAAGCTCTCGGCTTAACAGTCCCGCAATCCTGACCCAACCACACAGCGCGGCTTTCAAGGCTGCCTTTCTGCTGGATGCCAGTGGCATTAAAAGTGCCGTTAACTTTGGTGGTGAACTCGCGGTCACTGAGGAATGTGGCGACACCGGCCCCCTGCGCCTTCGGACAGCTAAAGCGGAATTTCCACTGATTGCCGCTGCGATCAGTGATTTCCTGCTTGCAGCCCGATTGCGGGTCGGTGAGCGGAATATTGTCAGTCTTGACCTGCTCCGGAGTCAGGCATGCCCGGATCCCTTTACCCCCCATCGTGATGCCCTGCTTCTCCAGCTGCGCGCGCTGCTCAGGCGTCATCTGGCTCTGCAACTGGCCAAGGATCAGCTGCAAGTCCGGCAGATTCTGGTCATCGACTTTCATGTTACTGGTGGTCAATTCCCACAAACCCGGTTGCAGCATTTGTGCTTGAGCGGCCACAGGAAGTGCTATACCAAAAACCACGGCCAAACCCAGCAGACGAACGTTCATCGAGTAACTCCTGATCAATAGTGGCCGTTAGACGTCAGCCGTCAGCATCGGTTCATGGGCCAATTAAATAGCGACATTCTGCACGGAACATGGTCTGTTAAGCACTGAATCTTCAGGAGCAAGCCTGTCCCATGGATTACCTTGGACCACACATTTTCGGCTACACGATTGCACTGCTTCACTCGCTGGGCCTGATCGCTGCCATCCACGCCGTGCTCACCGTCCGCACCGCGCAGGGCTCGATCGCCTGGGCACTTTCGTTGCTGTTCATTCCCTACCTGACGCTCATTCCGTACCTGGTCTTCGGCCGCAGTACGTTTGATGGTTACATCAAGGCTCGACGGACCGCCAACGAAGAAATGCGCAAGGCCATTTCTGAGCTGAACTGGCGCCCGTGGGTAGAAGAGGCGCTGACTGCGCGCGCTTCCAACGCTTACGCGTCTTTAAGGGCCATGCCAAAGCTAGGACGCATGCCGTGTCTGGCGAACAACGAGGTGCGCCTGCTGATCAACGGCCAGGCCACCTTCGAGGCCATTTTCGAAGCGATCAGCGGCGCCAAGGAAGCCGTGCTGATTCAGTTCTTCATCGTCCACGACGACCGCCTCGGCCAACGATTACAGACCCTGCTGCTACAAAAAGCGGCCGAAGGCGTGGCCATTTACTTGCTGTACGACCGAATTGGCAGTCACACCCTGCCCCACAGCTATGTGCAAACGTTGCGAGAGGCTGGCGTCGAGGTCAAAGCCTTCGCAACGCGTAGCGGCTGGCTCAATCGGTTTCAGGTGAACTTCCGCAATCACCGCAAGATTGTGGTGGTAGACGGGATGCTGGGCTTCGTCGGCGGGCACAATGTGGGCGACGAATACATGGGCGAGAAACCGCCCCTGGCGCCGTGGCGCGATACTCATGTGCAAGTGCGTGGACCGGTGGTCGCCTGCATGCAGGAATCCTTCGCCGAAGACTGGTTCTGGGCCGCCCGCTCACTGCCGCCGTTGATCTTGCCGGACGTTTATCCGGATGACGGGGTCCTCTGCCAGTTGCTCGCCAGTGGGCCGGCAGACGCCTACGAAACCTGTTCGTTGTTCTTCGTCGAAGCCATCCACGCGGCGACAGAACGGGTATGGATCACCAGCCCTTATTTCATACCCGACGAAGCCGTATTCGCGGCCCTCAGGCTGGCAGTTCTGCGCGGTGTGGATGTGCGACTGCTGCTGCCATCTCGTCCGGATCATCGAATCGTCTACGCCGCTTCCAGCCTGTATGCCTTCGAAGCAGTACGCGCCGGTGTGCGGGTGTTCCGCTACAAGCCCGGGTTTCTGCATCAGAAGGTGGTGTTGGTCGACAGTGAAATCAGCGCCATCGGCAGTGCAAACCTGGACAACCGTTCGTTCCGCTTGAATTTCGAAGTGATGCTGCTGACGGTGGACAGTGTGTTCGCTGCCGAAGTGGAGCAGATGCTCAACGATGACTTCGCGCAGGCCCACGAAGTCGCCAAAGAAGAAGGCCGGGAAACCCATCGCCTGCAACAGGTCGGCATGCGGATCGCCCGGCTTATTTCTCCGATTCTCTAGGGGTTATAGATGTCGTCGCGCGTCCAGGGCAGCTCATGGCTACCGTCGGGGTGGGCTTTCACCGCAAGGATCTGGTGCAGATTGATCCAACCCCTGGCGAATGCATAAGCGCACCCCGCCAGGTACAACCGCCAGATCCGCAACGCCTGTTGCGGCACCTGCTTGGCGGCAGCTTCCAGATTGTCTTCCAGACGTTCACTCCAGTGGTCCAGGGTCCGCGCGTAATGCAGACGCAGACTCTCGACATCGACGATCTCCAGCCCTGCTTCGCTGATCTCGGCAGCGATCATCGACAGGTGCGGCAGCTCGCCATTGGGGAACACGTATTTCTCGATGAAATCACCGGCACCGCGCCCCACCGGACGGCCATCGATGTGCTTGGCAGTGATCCCGTGGTTCATCACCAGACCGCCCTCTTTCACCGCGCCGAACAGGGTTTTGCAGTACTCCGCCAGATTGGCGTGGCCGACGTGTTCGAACATGCCGACACTCACCACCTTGTCGAAACGTCCGTCCTGCGGCAGATCGCGGTAGTCGAGCAGTTGCAGTTCCACCAAATCGTCCAGGCCTTCCTCCGTCACCCGTTCGCGGGCCAGAGCCAGTTGCTCTTTACTGAGCGTGATCCCGAACACCTTCGCGCCGAACTCCCGAGCCGCATACCGAGCCAAACCGCCCCAACCGCAGCCGACATCCAGCAAGTACTCGCCCGGTTGCAGCCGCAACTTGCGGCACAGGTGACGGAATTTGGCCTGCTGAGCTTGCTCAAGCGTTTCGCTGCCGGTCTCGAAGTAAGCGCAGGAATACGCCATGTCGCTGTCGAGCCACAATTGATAGAAGGCGTTGGAAAGGTCGTAGTGGTAGGAAATCGCTTTTGCATCGGTTTCTTTGTCGTGCACAACACGCACCGGCTGATTGTCAGCGTCACCAAGCAGCGCCTGGCTCCATTCGTCACAGACGCGAATCACCTCGCTGATCGAGCCCTCAAGTTCAAGTTTGCCTTCGACAAACGCCGCACCTAACAAGTCGAGGCTAGGGTGGGTGAACTGGGAAACCATTTGTGGGTCCTTGACCACAATAGTGACGCTGGGCGTCGGCCCCAGATTGAATTCATGGCCGTCCCAGAGTCTCAGGCGAAGCGGTAACTGCAGATTCTGTAAGGCCGGTGGAAGGTGCGCGAGCATGGAGAGTCCCCCTTGTTTCAGACGTCTGATGTGAGGGTAGACCAACTTTGAAAAATAGCTGGCTATCGATTTAATAGCCGTTTTCTATAAGTCGCAGCGTTCAACAAAACCGCTGCGAACTCTCGAAAGTGACATGCCCTCACACTGATGACTACGAATTCAGCGCACAGTTCTGAAAAGTTGAAATCATTCAGATCTCGTCCTTCAACTTCAGCAAGGGCTCCTGAAACCGGAGTAAACGCCCGGCGTTGCCCAACACCAACAACGTGCTGAAGTTGTGCAACAACGCAGCAATCATCGCCCCTGCCGCGCCGAGCCAGCCGAACGCAGCGAAGGCGACGATTGCCAGCGTCCAACCCAGACCAATGATCACATTGACCTGCAGGGTCTGCCGGCATTGGCGGCTCAAACGCACACACGTCCCGAGCCGGCGCAAGTCACTGCCAATCAGCACGATGTCGGCCGAGGCCAATGCGATATCTGCTCCGCCCGCCCCCATCGCCACGCCGACCACACCAGCCTTAAGGGCCAGCGAATCGTTGATGCCATCGCCCACCACCATCGGCCGGAAGCCACTGCCAATTTCTTTCAGCACGCGATTGAGTTTGTCCTCGGGCAGCGCCTGGGCTTCAACATCGCTGATGCCGACATCCCGGGCCAAGGTGTGAGCGACACTTTGTCGGTCACCCGTCAGCAACAACTGACGTCCCAACCCCAGTTCGCGCAACTCGCTCAAGGCAAAGCGCGCTTCGGGTTTGACGCTGTCGGCCAGCAACAGCCACGCGAGGAATTCACCATTGAGTGCCAGCCCTGCAATCGGCCCATCGTGGTCCGGGACGCTCGACGTGGCGATACCCAACTGCGCGAACAACTCCGGTCGCCCGAGCGCCGCCTCGCCCTGTAGCGTCATTGCCACCACGCCCAAACCCTGACGCTCGTGAATGTCTGAGAGCAGCAGAAAATGTTCCTGACTCACCAACCCCGCGAGTGCGCGGCTAACCGGATGGCTGCTGGCAGAGCCGAGGCTGGCCGCCAGTTTCAGAACTTGACTACGATCCTCCAGCGGGCTGTCGATGGACTGCAATCGCAAGGTGCCGAAGGTCAGGGTTCCCGTCTTGTCGACCACCAGCGAAGTCAGGTCTGCCAACTCTTCGAGGAACGCGGAGCTACGAATCAGAATCCCGTGACGCGCCGCCACGGCCACACCGGCAATCGCCGTGGCCGGTGCCGATAACACCAGCGCACAAGGACAGGCCGCCACCAACACCGCGAGCATCGCCTGGGCATCGTTGGTGATAAACCAGGTCACCGCGGCCAGCAACAACACCAGCACCATGTAGCTGCCCGCATAGCGTTCCAACAAACGCGTGATCGGCGGCTTGGAGCGTTCGGCGCTTTGCATCAGCGCGATGACTTTACCGAGGGTCGATTCGTTACCGGTGCGTGTCACTTCAATGCGCAACAGACCGTCGAGATTGATCGCCCCGCCGAAGACTTGCAAACCGACGCTCGCCTCCATCGGCACCGATTCGCCGGTAATCGAAGCCGTGTCCAGGCTCGCCTGACCGGACAACACCCGACCATCCGCCGGCACCCGATCACCCGCGCGTACCTCAACCTGATCACCCTCCTTGAGTGTGCTGTTGTCGACTTCGACGATGGAGCCGTCTGCCTGAACCTTGCGCGCATTGCTGCGCGTCAGTATGCCCAGCGCGTGAATGGCTTCCTGGGAACCGATCACGCTGCGTTCTTCCAGTACGTGGCCGAAGATCATGATAATCGGCAACAAAGCCGCCGTGAGCAGATCGCCCGTGGCCCAAGCGCCCAGCATGGCGAGAGCGATCAACTGATCGGTGATCCCGTGCAAACTTGGAAAACGCAGGCTGTACCAGGCCGAACGCATGACCGGCACGGCCACCAACACGGAAGCAAACCCCAACAGCAATTGACTGACACCGGTCTGTTCCGGCGACAGCCAGCGCCATATCAGGCCGAGCGCGAGCAAGCCCAGTGCGAGCATCGCCAGCGTCAGTTGGCGGGCGGCGCTGCGTTGTTCAGCCGAGGACAACATGCTCGGTGAGGCGGCGGATTGGGTGGTCATTGTGCTGCTCCCTGAATGATCAGGCGGGAATCGTCTTTCGGATTGACCGTGGTTACCGAGCCGGCCTGGCCGAGGATTTTCGGCATTCGCTCGCGGTAAATGCGCAGCAGCATTTGCGGGTCAGTGCCCTGCTGTTGCGCCTTGGCCAGACTTAACACGGTGGCCGTGTCGGCCGAGGCTTTAGCCAATCGTTCACTCGCCTGTGCATGGGCGACTTGCAGCGCTCGGTCGGCTTGTTCGTTGGCGGTCTGAGTCAGCTTCTCGGCTTCCGTGCGCGCATTGGCCACGGCTTTGTCGGCTTGTTGACTGGCCGTCAGAACAGCGTTGAAAGCATTGACTGCTGGGCCTGGCAGACTCGACTGCACATCGACCCGCGCCACCTCAATGCCGAGCCCCTGCCCGGTCGCCGTCAATTCGGCCAGACGTTGATTGATGCCTTGCACCAAATCGCCACGCAGCCGTTCACGTCTTTCGGCGGCCTGGTTATCGGCACCGAGCAGCTCTGGGCGGGCAACCAAAATGGTGTCCAGGTCGCGCGCAGCGGTGAGCGCCACCGCGCTGCGGGTGACCAATCGATCCAGCGCTGGCAGTACGTGCTCGCCTTGAAGAACGAACGCATAGGGTTCAGTCACCTTGTAGAACACCCGCACATCCAGTTGCACCACACCTGCGTCGCCGGTCAGCAAGTAGCCGGAGCCGGCCAGCGCATCGCTGATCGGCGTAGCAAAACTCGACGCTCGATCGGCCTGCAACGCGGCATCCGAGCGCAGCAGATTTTCCACCCGACGCTCCATCACCCGATCCGCCGCAGGCAGCAAAATCACCTGCTCAAACGGTCGCGGCCACGCCAATAGCAACCCGGCATTCTGAATCCGATCCAGCGCGCCGAAGTGCAACACCACCGCACGATTCTGCGGGTCGATCTGCCGCACATTGGAGACCGCCCACGCCAAAGCTGCCAAAACAGTCACCGCGTACAACGCGAGAAAGGCCAAACGCCCGGCCTGAATCCAGGGGCTGCTTAACTCATTTGTTCCACGTGGAACCAAATTCATGGCCGCGACCCGGACTTACCATCGAGCGTCGGCGGACCGTCGACCAATACCCGAAACGGCGCAGCATCAGTGCGCAAAATCAGTTTTGTACCCGGCGTAACGATGGTGCCCAAGGTGTCGAGGGAGCGCAGCAAGTTGTAGAGCTGCGGCGAGCCGGCATAAGCGCGACCGTAGATCTGCGCGGCTTCGACGCGAGATTGTGCTTCGATGTCCGCCGCTTTTACCGTCGCATCGGCTTGTACGATTCGGGCGTCCCGCTCTGCGGCGGAACGGATTTGCGCCGCTTCACGCTTGCCGATGGCAGTGCGCTCGGTGGCGATTGTTTCACGCTCGGCGCGCATGCGATCGACGGTGGCCGTGAGAGTGACCGAGGGCAATGTCAGTCGCTCAATCCCCACTTGCAGCACGCGCACGCCATAAGTGGTCAACAGCTGCTGATCAATCTGCTGCCGCAACTGTGCTTCAAAATCGGCGATGTGCACCTGATTGGCATCGGTGTTCACCAGGTTGGCCAGATCAAAACTGCTGGCGGTGGTTTCCAGCGCCGAGCCTACAAAAGTGCGAATCTGCCGCGCCGCCTCGTCCGGCTGATTTTGCACCGCGCGCATGAAGCGCTGCACATTGTCCGGATCGCCCTGCACCTGCCAGGCGACATAGGCCTGAACGATGATGCGTAAACCGTCCCGCGTACCCACATCCTGCAAACCGCTGGAGGTAGTGCGCAACCTTAGATCGACGGGTATTGCCGCTTCAAACGGAGCTGGCCAGCGCCAGCCAAGACCTGGCTCCAGCAACACGCGGGATGGATTGCCGAAGCGCGTGATCACCGTGGCCTCCCCCGACCGAACTTGCACCAGGCTTGCCGCCGCGATGGCGAACGCCACCAGCAATGCCGCCCAACCCATGCGTCGCCACGGGAATGGGCCAGCCTCTTGTGGATCGCCGTGGTGATGATGGTGATGGCCGTGGTGATGCCCGCCATGGCTGTGATCGTGACCAGAGTGGTCATCGTGATCGTGAGTATGCGACTGGCTCAATTGGCAACTCCTGGCTGAGCTGTTTTACGCGCAGGCGCAGGGTCAGCCGGCAGCGTAAACGTACGGAGGTCGATGGTCGGCGCATTGCTGCTGCCGCCCAGACGATGGTCGAGAACCAGCAACCTGGCGTTGGCCAGGCCCTGGGAAAGCTGGCTGAAGTATTGCTCCAGCACAAAAGCCTGGCCGGCGCTGGCGTAGGCCTTTTGTTCGGCGCTGAAGCGCAGGTCTGCCGCTTGGGCCGTGGCGTTGATTTCCCGGGCGCTGGCCGTCGCTTGATCACGGGCGATGCTGGCTTGCAACTGCGCCTGATTGGTGGCCTCCGCCGCCGCCCCGCGCTCGCGGGAGATCAAGGCTTGGGCGCCAATCTGTGCCGCCTGCACGCCGTGATAAGCATTGGCCGCACCGGCGGGTGGGTGAATGGCCTCGACCACGGTGGCGAGAATTTCTACGCCGCTGTCGAGTTTGTTCAGGTCCGTCTGCACCGCGCGGCCGATCTCCTCAGCCAGCCCTACCCTGTCCTCGCCGAGCAAGCCGTCGAGGGTGCGCGAGGCAAAGTCGTGAACCAGAATCCGGCTGGCAGTGCTGCGAATCAGCGTTGGCACGTCGGCGCTGTTGTACGTTGCCGCCATCGCCGCCTGATCAGTCAGACCAATGCGGTAGACGAAACGCACGTCCATGTTGACGATCTGGAAGCTCTGCTTGTCGGCACGGCTACTGGCGATGACTTGGGATTTGTCGTTCACATGGCTCGCGTCCCACAAGCGATTGGCAATTTCCGGCGCCGGGCCTTCTGCCGGTTCGGCAATGGTCGGTACCGTCGCTTCGCCGACACTGGTGGCCAATTCGTGGACCACGCCATTCTCGACGCTCAGCACTCGGCCCAGCGGCCATGGCAAACCCGCGTGCAAACCGGGGCCGAACACTTCCACCGGTTTACCGAAACGCTCATAGATCCCCCGCCCTTGCAGCGGCACTTCGTGAATACCGGTGAGCGACCAGCCGACAATCGACACCACAGCCAGTACCGGCAGGAACGCTCGGCGCATGTAAGTGAAGGCCCAGATCTGCCGCAAGTCGATGCCGAAGCGATTGTGCAATTCGTGCTGCAATGCCAGAAGTGGCTGGGGCGGCCAGCGCAGCATGTCGGCGACGAAACTTCGCGCCAGCAACGTCGGCTCAAGTTGTTCTCGCCGGGGACTGAACAATGAAAGCACCGCGCGCAACAGCAATTCGACGGCGACCAAGCCTGGCAGCAAGCCGATCAACACGGCCAGACGCACCGGCCAAACCGAAGTTTCGCTACTGAACAACAGACACAAAGCGCTGAGCACCAGGCTAATGATCGCCACACGAGTCAGTTGTGACAACGGTCCTGCTTCCGGCCATTGCGCGAGGTTTTCCTGGGTCAGTTGACGCTCAAGCACCAGCAAACCGAAGGCCAGCAATAACGACAGAGCAGCACCGACACTGGCCGACACGCCCAGCGCGGCGGGCGGCAGCGTGAGGTTCCAGACCTGTTCGACGCCGAACAACGTCAACAGCGCCCAACCACCCAGCCACAACGTGGGGGCACCGATCTGACCCAGCAGGTTCAACCATCGTTGGTTGATCCCCTCCAATAGCCGTTGGTACCCACCCACGGGGACATTGGCTTCAGCAACAACGACTTCCTGCATGACGACAGGATTCATCGCCCTTGCGCGCCATTGGGTAATCCACCAGGCTGATTGCAGGCCGGCAACCAGCACCAGCAAACCGGCGCTCTGATTGACCAACAATGCCGGCCAGAGCGAATGCGGTGCAAATAGCCCGACAAAAAACGCCAGCACCCCGCCTGATACCACGAGAGCGCCCAGGCCAATGGCGAACCTGCGCAATCGCCGCCCTTGAAAAACCGCCTGCTGAAAACGCGGCAGCCCGGCTACTTGCGTCCCATCGACATCGAGATCGACTTGCATACCACCCCAGTGTTTATCGGCTTACATCACAATTCGTTACGATATAACGAAAAAAGTGAAATTTTTATACTAAAAACTTCCATTTAAATGCACTTAACCCCTCGCTTACCTGAACTTGACCGAAATGCTTCAGAATGCACTGATCATGTTCATGATTTTGGCTATGGACTGCGTTTTCCAGTCCAGATGTAGGACCCGCAGAGTCGAATCGATTGACCTATCGCCTTCGCGAGCAGGCTCGCTCCCACATTTGATCTGCGGCGTTAACAAAACCTATGTGGGAGCGAGCCTGCTCGCGAATGAGTCGACTCGGTCTAAAACGGTAAATGTTCGAGCGGCAAAGCCCCCGGCGTTTTCACCGTATGAATCGCAAAATTGCTACGGATGTCACTGACGCCCGGCAGCTTCAGCAATCGCCCGGTGAGAAATCGGTCATAGGCGCGCAAATCCGGCACCACTACTTGCAGCAAAAAATCCGACTCTCCTGACACCAGAAACGCCGAAATTACTTCGGGCAACGCCGTTACGGCCAGGCGGAAGGCTTCCGCCTGTTCATCGTTGTGGCGTTCAACCTTGACCCCGACAAACACGGTCAGACCCAGCCCGACTTCATCGCGATCCAGATTGGCCTGATAGCCGCGAATCACCCCAGCGTCTTCAAGCATCCGTACCCGGCGCAAACATGGCGAAGCCGACAGACCAATCTCCTCAGCCAATTGCACATTGCTGAGGCGACCGTCCCGTTGCAGCGCCGCGAGAATTTTGCGGTCGTAGGCGTCCAATTTCATGGTTTGGCAGATCCTGATGTTTGTGATGCAGATTTGTAGCAGATTATGCCAATCAAGGATGGTTTAGAAGCGAACTACGCAAGCACCTGCCCTGCCCATCAACCCTAGACTGACCGCACCGAATCGACAACGAATGGGGTGCGACATGGCAGGTTTCGGGCTGTTTTTCATGGCGTTGGCGGTGGTCTATCTGTTACCGGGCCCAGACATGATTCTGCTGTTGCAGACCGGTGCCCGCCAAGGCAAAGGCGCCGCGCTGGCGACTGCGGTGGGTCTGGGCATTGCGCGTGGGTGTCATGTAGCACTGGCGGCGTTGGGGCTCGCAGCGTTATTCAAAGCGGCGCCCTGGACCTTCGATGTGGTGCGTCTGGTGGGTGCCGCGTACCTGTTGTGGATCGGCATTCAATGCCTGCGAACCACGCTGCTGCCAACTCTGAACAACACCGAAGCTCCCCCCGGTAAACCGCACTGGCGCGAAGCGATCCAGCGCGGTTTGCTGACCAACCTGCTCAACCCGAAAGCGCTGCTGTTCTGCTCGGTGCTGCTGCCGCAATTCATCGATCCGCACGCGGGGCCGGTGCTCGCGCAATTCGCGACCTTGGGCGTGGTGCTGGTGGGCGTAGGATTGTTGTTCGACAGCGCGTATGCATTGGTGGGCGCCGCACTTGGCCGTTGGCTGCAACGCAGTCCCTCGGCCCAACGCTTGCAGCAGTGGTTGTTCGGTAGCCTGTTGATTGGTTTCGCGGTGCGGCTGACGTTTGTTCAACAGGCGTAAGCCTTACTGCACTTTTTTCCGGCGACGGTTGATCAGCAACAAAGCCGCTGCCGTGACTACGATCACTGCGCCGAATTGCAACGGCTGCTTGTAGGGCCGCAGTTGCGATCGCAGGGCGTCGGTGACTTGGGTCACATAGCGCTTGTCGGTGTTCCGAAAGTCCGGTTCCTGGCATTGATGACCGAAATCGCCAGCCCAGACCACGAAGGGGCCTTCCTCGACATAACGACGATAAAACGCGCTTTGTTCTTTCAGACTGGTCCCCCATGACGAAGCCTTGCACAGCACCGAGGCAAAAGCCTGACTGCTGTGGGGTAGATGATCGGCAGCCTTGCTCGCCAGGGCTGTGGCCACAAAACGGTAATGAAAACGCTCGTCAGGTTGCGCCACGGTGGCGTGCTGGCGCTGCACTTCATCCGCCGATATCAGCGGTCCGACCTGGAGTTCTGGAGTTTCAAAGCTGTAATTACCACCCAAGCTCGCGTAATCCGGCGCCATCTCATAACCCAACAGTTCCATCCCGTCGTAACGGGCTAATGTTGCGGCGTAGTAGTAAGCGAATGCTCGTTTGGTCGGCCACCATTTCGATTCGGCGTCGCGGCGCAACTCTCCGTACCACTTGGCCTTGGCCTGCAATTCGACACTATCGAAATACCCCGGCGCTTGATCGTAACGCGCTTCGCGCAGCAGACGCCGCCCGAGCAAATCGCGCAATTTCGCCGCCACCGGCAATGGCACGTAGTTATCTCGCTCCTGCTGGGTCAGCGGTGGCGGTGCCGGCACCTGGGTATCGACGTAGTGCTTGAGCTCATCGACGGTCAGCACCCGTTCGGCTACGGTGGCGGCGTCGAACCAGTAGATGCCGTTGCTGCGGTAAAGCTGATCGAACGCTTGCAGGTAATCACCGCGCTGCAGGGCGAGGATCGCGCTTTCGCCCTCGACCCGGCACTTGGGCTGCAACGTTTCGAAATCCCACTCTGGCGTCCGTCGCTCACCCCACGACTCATTCTGCGGGAAAGCCTGGGCAGCCTTGGCATACGCTGCTGCTGCGGCGATTTTATCGCCGTCGCGCATCGCCAGTTTTGCCCGTAGCCACCACGCAAGACCGCCATCGCCCGCGTGTTCAAGAAATGCTTTGGTGCTGGCGTAGTCCCCCTGTTGATAACTCACCGCCGCCAGACGATCCGCATTATCCAGGCTACCGCGTGTGCTGTTTTGCAGCTGTGTGATCAGTTTCAATTCGTTCGGTGGTTGTTCACCAAATGACCAGCCCAGTCGGCTGATCAATGACGCTGTCACAAGCTGCTGCACCGGTTTGCCCTTGAGCAACCCGGCCAGTTGATCCTCAGGCATCGCTGCCAGATCGGCCATCAATAGCTTCAGCGAGGTATAGCCCACCGCCGAACCGTGGAGGTTTTGCGTGGCGTAGAGGTCGATGGCGCTGTTCCAGTCGCCCGCGGTGCGTGCAACGCGAGCCTCTTCGCCGAGGCTGGCGACGCCCAGTTCCAAGGGGTCGCTGAAGCCTTCGATGCTCAGCTGGCGAGTCTGCTCAAAGGCTTTGCGAGACTGATCCAGCAAGTCGGGGCCAGCGTCCGCTTCAGAACTCATGGCAAACAGCGCCCGGCCCAATGAATAAGCGGCCCAAGTGCTGCGCAATGTGCGTTGATCTGCCGGCAACGCCAGCACTTTCTGGAAGTACTCGGCCGCAAGCCCATGATCACCGGCAGCAAACGCCACGGCACCCGCCAGATAAAGCTTGAGCTCCGCCGGCAGATTCGCAGCCTGAATCTCGACCTGATGGGCGTCAGTAAGGCTGCGCAGCTGTTTCACCAGCGCTTGCTGCTCAGCCGTCAAGCCGGCCTGCTCAGCGTTGCTGCGTTGTTCTGCGTAGTCGGGCGTTTCCATGCTGTAGGCGGCTGGGGTGATGTTTTTCAAGCCGGCGATGGCATGCCCGAGGCGATTGATCTCGACATTGAAGTTGCCCTCCGGCAGCTCCGCCAGTGACTGACCTCGATTGTCGAGCAGACGCATGGGGAAATCCGGCCCACAGGCCAACGCCGAACCCAGCGGCAAACTGAGGCTCAGGCAGAGCACATGACGGGGCCAGTTACGGGTGAACATTCGAACCTCCTTGATCAATATGTGCGCAGCGCGCCCAACCGATGGCGCGCTGCCCGCCGGCCGGCAGGCGTCCGTCGCGCAGGCGGGTGAAGGTAAGCAGATCCGGGGTTTGTTGCAACGCATAACCCGCCAGGGCATCGGCGCCATCACAGCTCTGGACCGCGAGGGTCAGACGCTCGGGCCATGCGGTGTCGAGATTGCCCTGGTTGCTGATGCTGATATCAAACAGTCCTTCCTTCTGCGAAAGCTTCAATGTCAGGCGACTGTCCAGCGCATCGCCCCGAGCGACCGCACGCAGCGTCGTCAGGCTCCAGGCCCGGCGATCATTGGCCAACGGTAGTCGAAACCAAATCAGGCCGGCCAGATGAGCCGGCGGATCATTGCGCAACTCGGCACCGAGCGTGCTCAATGGCTGCGGGTCAGCCATTAATTCCCGGCGCTGTCCGCCACGCTCAAGGGGCGCTTCGCTCTCCACAACAGGAGCGTCGCCGGCACCCGGTAACAGCGCCACGCCATAGGCCGGCAGCGCCAAATAAAAGGGTTTCGAAGTAATGCGGCTCCAGGCCTTCACCCACTTTCTGGCCTGATCCGCATCAAACAAGCCGCGACGCGGATCGCTCACCGCGTGCACTTGCAACACGCTGCTGTCGACTATGGATAACAGCGCCGGCAATTCGGGACTGTCGAGCCAGGCCGGCAATGCGGTAATGCTCAGCGGCAGAGATGCCGGCAGGACGGTGCGCAAATGTGTAAGAAATTGGTGGTAAGCCGGTAGCCGAGCGCTACCCGCATCGTGGTCAATTTCCACGCCTGAGAGGATGAGCCCCTGCCCTTGCCAATCATTGAGCACTTGCTGAATCTGCGCAGTGACATCGTCCTGATCCAGCGACTTGAGCTGGCCATCGAGGCGAATCACCGCAATCAGTGGTCGACCATCACGCTTGAGTAATGCCGGGTCGATCCGCGCCCGATGCCAACCGGCCTGAGGGAATGCCTGCAAGGCCAGCACTCGCAGGGTCGAAAAGTCGGCGTGGCTGTCCTTGAGTGCGGCTTCGTGAGCCGGCGTCCATTGACGTTGCCAGACGTAGAGCTGCTGATCGAGCGGCGGCGCGTCCTGTCGTTCGCATCCGTTGAGCAGTACTAACACCGCCAGCAATGCCGACAGACGAACCAAAAAACACATAAAAATCCTTAAGCCGAATCAGATCCTTGTAGCAGCTGCCGAGCCTGCGAGGCTGCGTCCGGCTGCGAAGCAGTCGTAAAAACATACGCCGCGATCTATCAGATAAACCGTGTACTAGGAGTTTACGACTGCTTCGCAGCCGGACGCAGCCTCGCAGGCTCGGCAGCTGCTACAGGTCGAGCACCAAAGGCTGCGACCCCTGTGCCGGAATCGCACAACAAATCAGGGCATATCCGTCGTCCGGCACGTCCGCTGGCGGCTGTGGATAATTCACCTGGCCGCTGATCAACCGCGTTTTGCAGGTTCCGCAGGAACCGCCGCGACAACTGAATTCCGGTCGCAATCCACGGCTTTCCGCCAACTCCAGCAAACTGCCGCCGTCGGGTTGCCAGCGAGCTTCTTTGCCCGAGCGCTCGAATACCACCGGCACTGGAATGGTAGCGGCCGGGGCTTGCTCGATGACTATCGCATCGGGATCAGGCTGGCGATGCAAGGTAGATGGACCGAAGGTTTCGGCGTGTATCCGTGAATCACGGATATCCAGTTCCCGAAGGCTGTCGTACAGCCCTTGGGTAAAACTTCCCGGGCCACAGAGGACAAAATCCAGCTGGTCGTAGTCCTCGACTTCAAGAATGGTCTTGAGCAATGCGGTGTCGATGCGTCCGGTCAGGTCGAAATCTTCGCCCTCCAGTGCCCCGGGCTCCGGCTGACTGAGTAAACGCAGCACTCTCACTGCGCCACCGGCGCCCTCGATCAGGCGATCCAGTTCAGGACGAAATACTTGATCGGCCAGCGTGCGCGAACTCTGGAAAAACCAGGTAGGCCGAATGTACCGGGTGCGCAAGCCTTGATACACCACCTCTCGCACCATCGACAGCAACGGCGTAATGCCTACACCCGCCGCCAACAATACCAACGGTCGACGTTCATGCGGTGCCACGGTGAAGTGCCCTTGAGGCGCGCGGGCTTCCAACAGATCACCCACGCGAACCTGTTGATGCAGGTGCGAAGACACAAGCCCTTCACGCTTCACACTGATACGGAAAAAATCATCCGAGGGTGCGCTCGATAAACTGTAAGTGCGGATATGCACATCGCCGCCAATGTTGAACCGCAGCGGCAAATGCTGCCCGGCCTGAAACACCGGCATCCCGGCACCGTCGGCAGGCTCCAGATAGATCGAGTGGATGTTGTGGCTTTCCGTTTCGATGCGCACGACCCGCAGCGGCCGCCATTGATCGCCCAATGCTTTAGCTTGCAGCCGAGCGTTGGCCTGTTGCCAGGTGCCGGTGAGCAAACTGGTCGGTGACATGCCGTCGAAGCGCCAACGCAAACCAAGGGCGGCGGGCCGACGCACCACGCGTTCTACCTCTAACGTCCACAAGCGCTCAGCCCCTTGAAACGCTTCGACCTGTGGGCCTTCAAGAATGACTTCGGTGCGACCGCTGAGGTGCAACAGGTCTCCCGAATTGAAATCGATAAACAGCAAACCGGCCCGAGGATTGAGCAGCAAGTTGCCTAAGGTGTTGAAGAACAGGTTGCCGGCAAAATCCGGAATGGTCAGGCGATTACCGTCTACCTGTACGAAACCGACTTGACCGCCACGGTGTGAAACGTCCACTGAACGCTGGCCATCGACGTCCACGTAGCTGGCGACAAACAAGGTGTCGGCTCCAGCGATCATCGACCGGGCGGCTTCATCCAGTTCGCTGAGGTGCTGCGCGAGGCGTGTCGCAGGGTCCGCCAGCGGCACCGAGCGAAACTGGCGTAACTGGATGTATTGCGGGCAATTGCCGAAAGACTGTTCCACCGTCACGCCGAAACCGCTTGCCGTCAGAGCGCCTATCCGCCCGTTGAGGCGGTTACGGCGGCGTGTGTGCAGCTCGATTCCCAACAGACCGATCGCCGCACCCTCCGTCAATTGCGCAGGGTCATCGGCGCCTGGCAGGATGTTGAATTGCAGCAGACCGGGTTCGGGCGATTGAGAGAAGCCTGGCGGCCCTTCAAGAATACTGGCCCATGGATTGCCGTCGGCATCCACCGCGCCGTACAGGATGAACGGCAATTGCTCATAGAACTGGCGATGCTGGTCCGGCATTTCACGGCGAATGGCCCTACGACCGAGCACCTCCATTCGCTCGGCAACACCTACGTGTGTCTGCAGTTGTTTTTCGCCAGCGTGCCAAGGTGAACGGTCCATAACGGCTTCTCCCCTGCGCCATTCGCGCAGTATGAACGGCCAGCATCAGGCAGTTGTTTGCAGGCCGGCGACGGTACGCGGCATGCCGACAAACCCTGGCAAGGCTTCGATGCGCGCCAGCCACGCCCTAATGTTGGCGTAGTCCTCAAGCGACACATTGCCTTCCGGCGCATGGGCGATGTAGCTGTAGGCCGCGACGTCGGCGATGGTCGGCTCGCTGCCGGCAAGATAAGCCGTATTGGCCAGTTCGTGATCGACCACTTTGAGCAAGGCGTGGGAATACGCAATCACTTCTTCAGCGTTGTAAGGCCCACCAAACACAGTGATCAGCCGAGCTCTGGCAGGGCCAAAGGCAATCGGACCCGCGGCGACCGACAACCAGCGTTGAACCTTGGCGGCGCCGACCGGATCGTCTGGTAGCCAGCGACCGTTGCCATACTTTTTCGCCAGATAAACCAGAATCGCGTTGGAATCCGCCAGCACTACGCCTTGATCATCAATAACCGGTACCTGACCGAAAGCATTGATTGCCAGGAAGTCCGGCTGTTTGTGCTCGCCCTTGACCAGATCGACGAAGATCAATTCGGTCGGCAGTTGCAGCAGCGACAACATAAGCTCCACACGGTGGGCATGACCGGAACGTGGGAAGTTGTAGAGTTTGATCGCTTGCATGGGGTCGACTCCGCTGGTTAGTGGCGCTGCTCAGGAGGGATCAGCGCCGATGGCAGCTATATTCCACCACGCCTGAAAACAACAGAATAACCAACAAATGCAATCCATTATTTCAGTTAGCGCAATAACCCTTCAGTGCTGCAAATCCGGATGTTCGCGCAGGGCTGTCACCGCAAAATCCACAAAACTGCGAATCCTCGCCGGCGCCTTGCGCCCACCCTGGTACACCACATGGATGGGCAATGGCGGCAGTTCAAAGTCAGCCAGGATGATCTCCAACTCGCCAGCCGCGACTTTGCTCGCCACCTGGTAAGACAGAACCCGAGTGAATCCCAGCCCGAGGCAAGCCGCA
This sequence comes from Pseudomonas sp. ASL7, assembly GCF_056680375.1. NCBI lineage: Bacteria > Pseudomonadati > Pseudomonadota > Gammaproteobacteria > Pseudomonadales > Pseudomonadaceae > Pseudomonas > Pseudomonas sp. ASL7. The sequence continues at coordinate 4,723,012 of NZ_CM155279.1, forward strand.
GTGATGGCCGCCTGATTCGCCGTCACCACCAAGCGCGGTTCTGGTCGAACGCTCAGTGGCTCCCCCGCCTCCAGAAATGGCCAGTTTCTCAACTGACCGATGGAAGAGGTCGCGATAACCGGAGCCTGCGCCAGATCCTGTGGATGTCGAGGCCGCCCATGAATGGCCAGAAACCCCGGTGACCCACAGACCACCCGTCGCACTTCACCGACATAAACCGCATGCTGATTGCTGTCAGGCAGCTCACCGATGCGTACCGCCACATCGATGCCCTCCTCGACCATGCTCACCACTCGGTCAACCAGCAAACCGTTGATGCTGACTTCAGGGAATTGAGTCAGGTAATTCACCATCAAGGGGGTGATAAACAGCTCACCAAACAACACAGGCGCGGTGATTGTCAGTTGCCCACGCGGATGAGCGTGGCTGCCGGCAGCCGAATCTTCTGCTTCCTGCACCTCAGCGAGAATCCGCCGACAGTCTTCGAGAAAACGCTGGCCCGCCTCGCTCAAATGCACGCTGCGGGTCGTGCGCGTCAGCAACAGTGTGCCGATGCGCTTCTCGAGCGCTGCCACTGCTCGGGTGACGCTGGCCGCCGACATGCCCAAACGCCGCGCCGCCGCCGAGAAGCCCTGCTCTTGGGCGACGGCAGCGAACACCTGCATTTCCTGGAAACGGTCCATGGGCATGCCCTCCCTTCAGATAAAAAAAATCGCAACCGTAGGCTGCGATTTTTTATGTTTCGATCACCTGTGGATAACTTATTCCACCGTCACCGACTTCGCCAGGTTCCGCGGCTGATCGACGTCGGTACCTTTCAATACGGCCACGTAGTACGAGAGCAACTGCAACGGAATGGTGTAGAGGATCGGCGACAGGATGTCGTGGATGTGCGGCATGTTCACCACGTGCGTGCCTTCGCCATTGGTCATGCCGGCCTGCTCGTCTGCGAAGACGATCAGCTCGCCGCCACGGGCGCGGACTTCCTGGAGGTTGGACTTCAACTTCTCCAGTAGCTCGTTGTTCGGCGCCACAGTCACCACGGGCATGTCGTTATCTACAAGTGCCAACGGGCCGTGTTTCAGCTCGCCGGCCGGATAGGCTTCGGCATGGATGTAGGAAATTTCCTTGAGCTTGAGTGCCCCTTCCATCGCCACCGGGAATTGCGCACCGCGACCGAGGAACAGGGTGTGGTTCTTCTCAGCGAACAGCTCGGCGATTTTCTCGACGGTGCCGTCCATCGCCAAGGCTTCACCCAGGCGGGTTGGCAGACGACGCAGTTCTTCGACCAGGGTGGCTTCGACGCCTTTGGCCAACGTACCGCGAACTTGACCCAGGGACAGGGTCAATAACAACAGGCCGACTAATTGGGTCGTGAAGGCTTTGGTCGAGGCCACGCCGATTTCGCGACCGGCCTGGGTTAACAGGGTCAGGTCGGATTCACGCACCAACGAGCTGATGCCGACGTTGCAGATTGCCAGGCTGGCGAGGAACCCCAATTCCTTGGCATTGCGCAGGGCTGCCAGGGTATCAGCGGTTTCACCGGACTGGGAAATGGTCACGAACAAGGTATCAGGTTGCACGACGACCTTGCGGTAGCGGAATTCGCTGGCGACTTCGACCTGGCAAGGAATGCCGGCCAGTTCTTCGAGCCAATAACGGGCAACCATGCCGGCGTGGTAACTGGTGCCACAGGCGACGATCTGCACGTTGCGCACCTTGGCGAACAGCTCGGCTGCCTGTGGACCGAAAGCCTGCACCAGCACGCCACTCGGACTCAGGCGACCTTCCAGGGTGCGCTGCACCACAGTAGGTTGCTCGTGGATTTCCTTGAGCATGAAGTGGCGGAATTCGCCCTTTTCCGCGGCTTCGGCACCGTCGCGGTACTGCACCGCCTCGCGCTCAACCTGTTGGCCATTGACGTCCCAGATTTTAACGCTGTCCCGGCGAATTTCGGCGATGTCACCTTCTTCAAGGTACATGAAACGGTCAGTAACCTGACGCAGGGCCAACTGGTCGGAAGCCAGGAAATTTTCCCCCAGTCCCAGACCAATCACCAGCGGGCTGCCACTGCGTGCGGCAACCAGACGATCCGGTTGCTGAGCGCTGATGACGGCCAAGCCGTAAGCACCGTGCAATTCTTTAACGGTAGCCTTGAGCGCCACGGTCAGATCACGCAGGTCCTTGAGTTTATGGTCCAGAAGGTGGGCGATGACTTCAGTGTCGGTGTCCGAGGTGAACTCGTAACCCAAGGCGGTCAATTGTTCGCGCAGGGCTTCGTGGTTCTCGATGATGCCGTTGTGTACGACCGCCAGATCACGGGAGAAATGCGGGTGCGCGTTGCGCTCTGACGGGGCGCCGTGAGTGGCCCAACGGGTATGGGCGATACCGAGGCGACCGACCAACGGCTGTGCGGCCAGCGCTTGTTCCAGCTCACTGACTTTGCCTGGGCGACGCATGCGTTCAAGCGTTGCGTCGTTGCTGAGGATCGCCACACCCGCGCTGTCATAACCTCGGTATTCGAGGCGCTTCAGACCTTCGAGCAGGATGGCGGTGATATTACGTTCTGCGACCGCGCCGACAATTCCACACATGCTAGTTCTCCTGACTGATAGCCGCGCAAATCAATGTGACACCGCGGGCCTGAATCTGATCCCGTGCCTCGAGCGGCAGGCGATCATCGGTAATAAGGGTATGGACGCTGCTCCACGGCAGCTCCAGGTTGGGAATCTTGCGGCCGATCTTGTCAGCCTCCACCATGACGATCACTTCACGGGCGACCTCCGCCATGACCCGGCTCAGCCCCAACAATTCATTGAAGGTGGTGGTACCGCGAACCAGGTCGATGCCATCGGCACCGATAAACAACTGATCAAAATCGTAAGAGCGTAATACCTGCTCGGCCACTTGCCCCTGGAACGACTCGGAATGCGGGTCCCAGGTACCGCCGGTCATCAAAAGTACGGGCTCATGTTCGAGTTCGCTCAAGGCGTTGGCGACATAGAGAGAGTTGGTCATCACCACCAGGCCCGGTTGTTGGCCGAGTTCCGGGATCATCGCTGCAGTGGTGCTGCCGCTGTCGATGATGATCCGCGCATGCTCGCGAATTCGCGTGACGGCGGCGCGAGCGATGGCCTGCTTATATTGGGAGACCGGTTGACCGAGGTCGGCTACCAATTCCTGAGGCATGGTGATTGCCCCACCGTAACGCCGCAGCAATAAGCCGTTGCTTTCCAACGCCGCAAGATCCTTGCGAATCGTAACTTCCGAGGTTTCGAAACGCTTGGCCAGCTCGTCCACACTGACTTCGCCCTGTTCATTGAGCAGGGCGAGGATATTGTGACGACGCTGAGGTGTGTTGCGTTTCGACATGATCACGTAAGTTTCGATTCGAAAGATAACGGAAGCAATCAAAACCTATTAGCGAAACTTCGTCAAGCACGAGGTGATAAAAAGAACTGTGGATAACTTTGTAGGTGTAGGAGCGAGCTCGCTCGCGATGAATTTGAACGATGACGCATTTTTCTAGACAGTACGCGTTATCGTTGAAATGTTTCGCGAGCAAGCTCGCTCCTACACGGGGCTGTGGATAACTCAGGTCTTCTTGACCTTCTCCGGTCGCTTCCAGCCGTCGATGTTCTTTTGACGTGCCCGGCCCACCGCCAACTGCGCTTTATCCACATTCTGCGTAATGGTCGAACCGGCTGCAGTGGTTGCACCACTAGAGATATCCACAGGCGCCACCAACGAGTTGTTGGAACCAATGAACACATCTTCACCCAGCACGGTTTTCCACTTGTTGGCGCCATCGTAGTTACACGTAATGGTGCCAGCACCGATGTTGGTGCGTGCGCCGATCTCGGCATCGCCCAGGTAAGACAGGTGGCCGGCTTTGGCCCCTTCGCCCAAATGAGCATTTTTCAGCTCTACGAAGTTACCCACATGGGCGCGTGCCTCCAGCACCGTACCTGGACGCAAACGAGCGAATGGACCGGCATCGCTGCCCTCGCCGAGAATAGCCCCTTCGATGTGACTGTTGGCCTTGATCACCACGCCTTTGCGCAGGGTACTGTCCTTGATCACGCAATTCGGGCCGATCACCACGTCATCTTCGATAACCACCTTGCCTTCGAGGATCACGTTGATATCGATCAGCACGTCGCGGCCGACGGTGACATCACCCCGTACATCGAAACGAGCCGGGTCGCGCAGGGTCACGCCCTGAGCCATCAAACGACGGCCGGCGCGCAGTTGATAATGACGCTCAAGCTCCGACAGTTGCCGGCGGTCGTTGGCGCCTTGCACTTCCATGGCGTCGTCGGGTTGCTCGGTCGCGACCACCAGACCATCGCTGACCGCCATGGCGATCACGTCGGTCAGGTAGTACTCGCCTTGGGCGTTGTTATTGGAGAGTCGACTCATCCAGCCGCCCAATCCTTCGAAAGGCAGCGCCAGGATGCCGGTATTGCCCTCGGTGATAGCGCGCTCGGTTTCGTTGGCGTCTTTCTGCTCAACAATAGCGGTCACCTTGCCGGAGGCATCACGGACGATGCGACCGTAGCCGGTCGGGTCGTCCAGTTCGACAGTGAGCAGTCCCAGTTGCTGTGGTGCCACTTTTTTCAGCAGACGGCGCAGCGTTTCAACTTCAATCAGTGGCACGTCACCGTAGAGAATCAGCACTGTATCGGACTTGATGAACGGTACGGCCTGAGCCACCGCATGACCGGTCCCAAGCTGTTTGTCCTGCAATACGAAATTCAGATCATCAGCCGCCAGACGCTCACGCACCGCCTCCGCACCATGACCGATCACCACGTGAATGCGCTGTGGATCAAGTTGGCGGGCACTGTGGATAACATGGCCGAGCATCGAGTTGCCGGCAATCGGATGCAGCACTTTCGGCAAGGCCGAGCGCATACGTGTGCCTTGACCGGCAGCGAGAATAACGATTTCAAGAGACATGACTGGCTACCAATCCTGGGTGGTCAACAACAGCGACCAGGTTATGAACATTGGAAAAGAAAAAAGGGTAGCCGAGGCTACCCTTTTTAATCAATCGCACAACAAGTCGATGACGGATTAACCGCCAAACTTTTTGCGGATCTGCTGGACGGTGCGCAGCTGAGCTGTCGCCTCGGCCAGACGTGCGGCAGCAGAACCGTAATCGAATTCTGCGCCACGTTCATGCAAGGCCTTCTCGGCAGCCTTAACGGCTTCCTGAGCGGAGGCTTCATCCAGGTCGGCGGCACGTTGCACAGTGTCGGCAAGAACCTTGACCATGTTCGGCTGAACCTCGAGGAAACCACCGGAGATGTAAAACACCTCGGTTTCCCCGCCCTGCTTGATCAGGCGGATAGGACCTGGCTTGAGATTAGTGATCAGCGGCGCGTGACCCAGGGCAATACCAAGATCACCCAGTGCACCGTGCGCAATCACCATCTCGACCAGGCCGGAAAAGATTTCCCCTTCCGCGCTGACGATATCGCAATGGACTGTCATAGCCATCTGATTGCCTCAACCTAAATTAGCGCCCGTTGCCGGGCGCCGGGATTACAGTTTCTTGGCTTTCTCGATCGCTTCTTCGATGCCGCCGACCATGTAGAACGCTTGTTCTGGCAGGTGGTCGTAGTCACCGTTGAGGATGCCTTTGAAGCCAGCAATGGTGTCTTTCAGGGAAACGTATTTACCCGAAGCACCGGTGAAGACTTCAGCCACGAAGAACGGTTGCGACAAGAAGCGCTGGATCTTACGAGCACGGTTTACCAACTGCTTGTCGGCTTCCGACAGCTCGTCCATACCCAGGATCGCAATGATGTCCTTCAGTTCTTTGTAACGCTGCAGAACATACTGTACGCCGCGAGCGGTGTCGTAGTGGTCCTGACCGATCACGTTCGGGTCCAGCTGGCGCGAAGTCGAGTCGAGTGGATCGACCGCTGGGTAGATACCCAGGGAGGCGATGTCACGGGACAGAACGACGGTAGCGTCCAAGTGGGCAAAGGTGGTCGCTGGCGACGGGTCAGTCAAGTCATCCGCAGGTACGTATACCGCTTGGATCGAGGTGATCGAACCGTTTTTGGTCGAAGTGATACGCTCTTGCAGAGTACCCATCTCTTCGGCCAGGGTCGGCTGATAACCTACTGCGGAAGGCATACGGCCCAGCAGTGCGGATACTTCAGTACCGGCCAGGGTGTAACGATAGATGTTGTCGACGAACAGCAGAACGTCGTTACCTTCGTCACGGAACTTCTCGGCCATGGTCAGGCCAGTCAGAGCTACGCGCAGACGGTTACCCGGCGGCTCGTTCATCTGACCGTAAACCAGTGCCACTTTGTCCAGAACGTTGGAGTCCTTCATCTCGTGGTAGAAGTCGTTACCCTCACGAGTACGCTCACCCACACCGGCGAACACGGAATAACCGCTGTGCTCGATGGCGATGTTACGGATCAGTTCCATCATGTTTACGGTTTTGCCTACACCGGCACCACCGAACAGACCGACTTTACCGCCCTTGGCGAACGGGCAAACCAGGTCGATAACCTTGATGCCGGTTTCCAGCAGGTCGTTGCCGCCCGCTTGTTCAGCGAAGGTTGGCGCAGGACGGTGAATGCCCCAGCGCTCTTCGGTGTCAATCGGGCCAGCTTCGTCGATCGGGTTACCCAGTACGTCCATGATCCGGCCCAGAGTCGCTTTACCGACCGGTACGGAGATGGCTGCGCCAGAGTCGGTGACTTCCAGACCGCGCTTCAAGCCTTCGGTGGAACCCATCGCAATGGTACGAACCACGCCGTCGCCCAGCTGCTGCTGAACTTCCAGAGTGGTTCCGGCCGCGCTTTGTACTTTCAGCGCGTTGTAGATGCTCGGTACGCTGTCGCGTGGAAATTCCACGTCGATAACGGCGCCGATGATTTGAACGATACGTCCGCTACTCATAGCTGGATCCTCTGAATATTTGAACCGTTAAACCGCGGCAGCGCCGCCGACGATTTCCGAGATCTCTTGGGTGATCGCAGCCTGACGCGCCTTGTTGTAGATCAGCTGCAAATCGCTGATCAAATCACCGGCGTTGTCGGTAGCGTTCTTCATCGCGATCATCCGCGCAGCTTGTTCGGCCGCGTTGTTCTCGACCACCGCCTGGTAGACCTGCGACTCCACGTAACGGACCATCAAGCCGTCAAGCAGCTCTTTGGCGTCCGGTTCATAGAGATAGTCCCAGTGGTGCTTGAGTTCTTGATCCGGGGTTGCCACCAGTGGAATCAATTGCTCCACAGTTGGCTGTTGCGTCATGGTGTTGATGAACTTGTTAGACACCACGGACAGGCGGTCAATACGGCCGTCCAGGTAGGCATCCAGCATCACTTTGACGCTGCCGATCAGGTCATTGATCGACGGCTCTTCACCCAGGTGGCTGATAGCTGCAACGACGTTACCGCCGAAGTTGCGGAAGAAAGCCGCACCCTTGCTACCAACAACACACAGATCGATCTCGACGCCGTTTTCACGGTTTTTCGCCATGTCCTTGACCAAGGCCTTGAACAGGTTGGTGTTCAAGCCACCACACAGACCACGGTCACTGCTCACCACAACGTAACCGACGCGCTTTATTTCACGCTCGATCATGAATGGGTGGCGATATTCCGGGTTAGCGTTGGCCAGATGGCCAATAACCTGGCGGATGCGCTCCGCATAAGGACGGCTAGCAGCCATGCGCATTTGTGCCTTGCGCATTTTACTGACCGCCACTTTTTCCATGGCGCTGGTAATCTTTTGCGTGCTTTTGATGCTCGCAATCTTACTGCGAATCTCTTTTGCGCCTGCCATGTAACACCTATCAGGTTAGCAAGCGGGAGCCTTGCGGCTCCCGCTGCGGCTTACCAGGTTTGGGTGGCCTTGAACTTCTCGATACCGGCTTTCATGCCAGCGTCGATTTCGTCATTGAAGTCACCCTTCACGTTGATCTTCGCCATCAAATCGGCGTGATCGCGGTTGAAGAAAGCAATCAGCGCTTGTTCGAAGCTGCCGATCTTGGCGATTTCAACGTCAGTCAGGAACCCACGCTCAGCGGCATACAGCGACAGCGCCATGTCAGCGATCGACATTGGTGCGTATTGCTTCTGCTTCATCAGCTCGGTAACGCGCTGACCATGCTCAAGTTGCTTACGGGTCGCTTCGTCCAGGTCAGAAGCGAACTGGGCGAATGCCGCCAGTTCACGGTACTGAGCCAGAGCGGTACGGATACCACCGGAGAGCTTCTTGATGATCTTGGTCTGAGCGGCACCACCCACACGGGATACCGAAACACCGGCGTTCACAGCAGGACGGATCCCGGAGTTGAACATGGCCGATTCCAGGAAGATCTGACCGTCGGTGATGGAAATCACGTTGGTCGGAACGAACGCGGAAACGTCGCCAGCCTGGGTTTCGATGATCGGCAATGCGGTCAGGGAACCGGTTTTGCCGGTCACTGCGCCGTTGGTGAACTTCTCTACGTACTCTTCCGAAACGCGGGATGCGCGCTCCAGCAGACGGGAGTGGAGATAGAACACGTCGCCTGGGTAAGCTTCACGGCCTGGTGGACGGCGCAGCAGCAGGGAAATCTGGCGGTAAGCCACTGCTTGCTTGGACAGATCGTCATAAACGATCAGCGCGTCTTCACCGCGGTCGCGGAAGTATTCACCCATGGTGCAACCGGAGTACGGTGCCAGGAATTGCAGTGCTGCAGATTCCGAAGCGCTCGCAGCCACGACGATGGTGTTAGCCAGTGCGCCGTTTTCTTCCAGCTTGCGAACAACGTTGGCGATGGTCGATTGTTTCTGACCGATCGCTACGTAGACGCAGAAAATGCCGCTGTCTTTCTGGTTGATGATCGCATCGATCGCCAGAGCGGTTTTACCGATCTGACGGTCACCGATGATCAGCTCACGCTGGCCACGGCCGACTGGGATCATGGCATCGACAGCCTTGTAGCCAGTCTGTACAGGCTGGTCTACCGACTTACGCCAGATCACGCCTGGAGCAACTTTCTCGACCGCATCGGTCTCGGTGTTGTTCAGCGGACCTTTGCCGTCAACCGGGTTACCCAGTGCGTCGACTACGCGACCCAGCAGTTCCTTACCAACCGGAACTTCGAGGATGCGGCCGGTGCACTTGGCGCTCATGCCTTCAGCCAGAGACTGGTAGACGCCCAATACAACGGCACCTACAGAGTCTTGCTCCAGGTTGAGAGCCATACCGAAGACGCCGCCCGGAAACTCGATCATCTCGCCGTACATGACGTCGGCCAGACCGTGAATCCGCACGATACCGTCAGATACGCTGACGACAGTGCCTTCGTTACGGGCTTGGGAGGTCACATCGAGCTTGTCGATGCGGCCCTTGATAATTTCACTTATTTCGGAAGGATTGAGTTGCTGCATTGCTCTGCTGCCCCTTCAAACTCAAGATTTCAATGCTTCGGCAAGATTCGCGAGTTTGCCGCGAATCGAACCATCGATTACCAGGTCGCCGGCGCGAATGATGACACCACCAATAAGGGCGGCATCCTCCGCAACTTGCAGGCGCACTTCCCGGTTGAGTCGTGCACTGAGAACCTTGGCGAGTTTGTCTTGCTGTTCTTGGTTCAATGCAAAAGCACTGGTGACTTCAACATCTACCGACTTCTCTTGTTCGGCCTTATACAGGTCAAACAGAGCGGCGATCTCCGGCAACAGCGGGAGACGGTCGTTTTCGGCAACGACGTTAATGAAGTTCTGTGCCTTGGCATCAAACTTGTCGCCGCACACGTCAATAAACGTGGCGGCCTTGTTTGCGCTCGTCAGTCGCGGGGCCTTGAGCACGCGCTGCATAGTGTCGTCTTGCGACACTGCTGCAGCCAGGCCGAGCATGGCTGACCAAGAGGCCAGTTGCTGGTGGGCCTGGGCGTGCTCGAAGGCTGCCTTAGCGTAAGGTCGGGCCAACGTGGTCAATTCTGCCATGATCGCCCTCGCTTAAATTTCAGCAGCCAGTTTGTTAACCAGCTCCGCGTGCGCGTTTTGATCGATTGTGGCACCCAGGATCTTCTCGGCGCCGCCAACGGCCAGAGCACCCAATTGGGCACGCAGCGCGTCTTTGACACTGTTCAGTTCCTGCTCGATCTCGGCCTGAGCCTGAACCTTCACACGGTCAGCGTCGATACGGGCTTTTTCAACAGCCTCTTCAACGATCTGGTTACCGCGTTTCTTGGCTTGCTCAATGATTTCAGCTGCCTGAGCCTTAGCTTCGCGCAGTTGTTGACCCGCTTTATCTTGGGCCAACTCCAGGTCGCGAGCTGCTCGGGCGGCAGCGTCCAGTCCATCCGCGATCTTCTTCTGACGTTCGTGCAAAGCCGCGATGACCGGAGGCCACACGAACTTCATGCAGAACAGCACAAAAATGAAGAACGCAACGGACTGGCCAATCAGGGTTGCATTAATGTTCACGCCAACACCTCGCTCGTTCGTTGTCCATCAGACTTGCTCAACTCGAAAATCCGAGTGATTAGTGAGCGAGTTGACCAACGAAAGGGTTCGCAAAGGTGAAGAACAGAGCGATACCAACGCCGATCATGGTTACGGCGTCGAGCAGACCGGCAACGATGAACATTTTAACTTGCAGCATTGGAACCATTTCTGGCTGACGCGCTGCGCCTTCCAGGAACTTGCCGCCCAACAGGCCGAAACCAATTGCGGTACCCAGTGCGCCCAGGCCGATCAACAGTGCAACAGCGATAGCGGTTAGACCAACTACAGTTTCCATCTTTCCTCCCGACTTTTACGTCGTATGGTTTAGGTTTTTTAGATTTTAAAGCGGTAAAACAAATCGTTTCATAGCCCTGTTCGGGCACCCACCCGTTTGACCGAGTGGGACATCAGACTAGTCGAGACTGGTCTTAATGGTTCTCTTCGTGCGCCATCGACAAGTAAACGATGGTCAGCATCATGAAGATAAACGCCTGCAGGGTGATGATCAGGATGTGGAACACAGCCCACGCCCACTGCAGAACTACGCCCAGGCCGCTAAGCCAGAGCAGACCGCTGCCGAACATCACAGCAATCAGAATGAAGACCAGCTCGCCGGCGTACATGTTGCCGAACAGACGCAGAGCCAGGGAGATCGGCTTGGCGATCAGTGTCACGAACTCCAGCAGGAAGTTCACCGGGATCAGCAAAGCCTGAAGGAAAATGTTCTTGCTGCCGAACGGGTGCAAGGTCAGTTCGCCGATGAAGCCGCCGATGCCCTTGATCTTGATGCTGTAGAAAATGATCAGCGCGAACACCGAGAAGGCCATGGCCAGAGTAGCGTTCGGGTCGGTGGTCGATACGGCACGGAACGGGATCTCGTGGTCACCGGAAATGGCCGCGGCCAGTTGCGGGATCCAATCGACCGGTACCAGGTCGACGGCGTTCATCATGAACACCCAGACGAAGATGGTCAGCGCCAGTGGTGCAACCACCGGGCTACGGCCATGGAAGCTGTCTTTCACGCTGCCATCGACGAATTCGACCAATACTTCAACGAAGTTCTGCAAAGCACCAGGTACGCCTGTAGTCGCTTTCTTCGCCGCCATGCGGAAAAGAAGAACGAAAATCAGACCCAACGCGACCGACCAGCCGAGGGTATCGACGTGGAAAGCCCAGAAGCCCATTGCTTTGGCCTCTGCTGCGGAGTGGGCGAAGCCCCAGCCGCCGTTAGGTAGCTGACCGAAGGTCAGGTTCATCAAGTGGTGCTGGATATAGCCCGAAGCGGTTTCTGCTGCCATGGTTGCCTCAAACGCCCTAAGGTCTCGAAAGTCTTGTTCTCATCAGCAGGGGCGCGAACCAGCTGACCAGTTGGGTCAACACGAAGACGCCGAATACAGCTAGCGGCGCCAATGGCTTCACACCTGCAAACGTCAATGCAAAGAGCACTGCCGTCAAAATCAGTTTGCCCGCCTCGCCGGCATAAAAAGACCGGACGATGGCTTGAGCTGCTCGGGCGCCGGAAAACCGAAATGCCCTATGAGCGAAATAAACATTGGGCAGCAAGGCTATCAGGCCTCCGCAAAGTCCTGAGTACCCGGCTACGACTCCATGCCATTGCCAGAGCGCCAAAGCGGCAATCAGCAACACGACAAATTGAGCCATTAACACCGGAAAAACTGCCAGGCGATGGAACGGCAAGCGGTTTGGCGTGCGGCTGTCCATCACTAATGCTCCCCAATGATCGGCTGCCATAATTCAATAACTTGGCATAATTTGTGCCGACAAAATGCGCGCAGAGTATAGGGGCGGATCTGCCCCTATTCAACTGTCAGGTAGTGATTTCCGCCTGCACGCTACATGAGGAAATGTTTCAACGAATATGTGCAAGCACACCCTGAAGCTCATCGAGGGAGTTGTACCCAATTACCAACTGCCCTTTCCCCTTCTTACCGTGGCGGATCTGCACCGCAGAGCCTAAACGCTCGGCCAGACGCTGCTCAAGTCGGGTGATATCCGGGTCCGGCTTTACCGGTTCAGCAGGTTCTTGTTTGCCACTCAACCACTGGCGAACCAGTGCTTCAGTCTGGCGCACAGTCAGCCCCCGTGCGACAACATGTCGCGCCCCTTCAACCTGTTGATTTTCCGGCAAACCAAGCAAAGCACGCGCATGACCCATTTCCAGGTCACCGTGGGACAACATGGTTTTGATGACTTCCGGTAACGCGATCAAGCGTAGCAGGTTGGCTACAGTCACGCGGGATTTGCCCACCGCTTCGGCCACTTGTTGCTGAGTCAGCTGGAATTCCTGCTGCAATCGCTGCAGTGCCACCGCTTCTTCAATCGGATTCAGGTCTTCGCGCTGGATGTTCTCGATCAGCGCCATGGCGATCGCGGTTTCATCCGGAACATCGCGAACCATTGCCGGTATGGTTTCCTGGCCAGCTTGCTGGCTGGCGCGCCAGCGACGTTCGCCAGCAATGATTTCGAAGCGACCGCTGCCGATCGGACGAACCACTATCGGCTGCATCACACCCTGAGCCTTGATCGACTGCGCCAGCTCTTCCAGCGCTTGAGGATCCATGTCCCGGCGTGGCTGGTACTTGCCGCGCTGGATCAGGTCCAGGGGCAGGTGTTGCAGTTCACGCTGATCGGCTTGTACGGCTTGTTCTTCCAGCGAGCTGACAGTCGGACCGCTCAGCAGTGCATCCAGTCCACGTCCGAGACCTCGTTTCTTGACGGCCATGGGGATTCCTTAAGTTGCCTGAGCAGCGGCGGTGCGTGAGTTTTTGCGTTGACGGCGAACCATCTCGCCGGCCAATGCCAAATAGGCAATGGCGCCCCGCGATGATTTGTCGTACGCCAGCGCTGGCATGCCATAGCTTGGCGCTTCGGCCAGGCGGATGTTGCGCGGAATCACGGTGTCGTAAAGCTGCTCGCCGAAGTGTTCCTTGAGCTGGGCCGACACATCGTTCATCAGGCTCAATCGCGGGTCGTACATCGTCCGCAACAGGCCTTCGACTTTCAGGTTCGGGTTCAGCAGTTCGGCGATGCGCTTGATGTTATCCACAAGGTCGCTCAAACCTTCGAGCGCGAAGTACTCGCACTGCATGGGGATAATCACCCCATCAGCGGCGACCAATGCGTTGAGTGTCAGCATCGACAGCGACGGCGGGCAGTCGATCAAAATGTAATCGTAGTTTTCACGGATCGGCGCCAACGCACTGCGCAGACGGCTTTCCTTCATCTGCATTTCCAGCAGAACCACTTCGGCCGCGGTCAGGTCACGGTTGGCCGGCAACAGCTGGTAACCACCGTGTTCGGAAAAGTGCATGGCCTGGGCCAGATCGCATTCGCCGATGAGCAAGTCGTAGACCGAATTTTCCAGGCCGTGTTTATCCACACCGCTACCCATGGTGGCGTTGCCCTGTGGATCGAGATCGATCAACAGCACCCGACGCTTGGTAGCGACCAGGGAAGCTGCGAGGTTGATGCAGGTGGTGGTTTTACCCACACCACCCTTTTGGTTCGCAATCGCGAATACCTTAGCCATTCTTGCTTGTGTTCCCAATCATGCCGTGCGGCGCAGTATCAGCAGATGGCGTTGGCCTTGGCAACCAGGTACGGCCAGGGCGTGTTCGCTATCGAGGTGGAAGTCTGTCGGCAATGCTACCAGCTCATCGGCGGGATGAACGCCCTTCATTGCCAGCCAGCGTGTATCGGCGTCGCCGAGGTGGCGAGTCCAGTTGCTGAAGTTCTCCATGCTGCTGAACGCCCGGGAAATAATTCCGTTGAAAGGCTGTGCAGGCTGGAAGGCTTCGACGCGGCTGTGGATAACTTGCAGGTTATCCAGTTTTAGTTCGAGTTTGACCTGGGTCAGGAAGCGGGTTTTCTTACCGTTGCTGTCCAGGCAGGTCACTTGGGATTCTGGAAACAGGATCGCCAATGGAATCCCCGGCATTCCGCCGCCACTGCCAACGTCCAGCCAACGGCCATTCTCGACGAACGACATCACGCTCAAACTATCGAGTAGATGACGGGACACCATTTCGTCTGGATCGCGCACGGCGGTGAGGTTGTAAGCCTTGTTCCATTTTATCAACAGGGCCAGATAACCCAGCAGCTGCGCGTGCTGGGCATCTGTCAGTGTGACACCCAGCTGGCGAGCACCTGTGGATAACTCTTCTGCGTGTTGCGAGGTGACCAACGAACTCAAGCGCTTTGCTCCAACTGACGGCCCGCGCCGCGTTTTTTCAAATGAATCATCAACAGCGAAATCGCTGCCGGCGTAACGCCCGGAATGCGTGACGCCTGGCCCAAAGTCTCTGGACGGGTCGCACCGAGCTTGCTCTGGATCTCTTTGGAGAGACCGGAAATGTTTGTGTAATCGATATCCACAGGCAGTTTTGTGTCTTCGCTGGCGCGCAGGCGGGCGATTTCATCCTGTTGGCGATCGATGTAACCGGCGTATTTGGTCTTGATTTCGACCTGCTCGGCGACTTGTGGATCTTCTGCGCCCCCACCGGTTACGGAGATCAGACCAGCGTAGTCGATTTCCGGACGGCTCAGCAGGTTGAGCAAGTTGTATTCGTGGGTCAGTGGCGTGCCGAATTTCTCGGAAATGGCATCGCCCTGCTCGGTGCCCGGACGAACCCAGGTACTTTTCAGGCGTTGCTCTTCCAGATCAATGCTTTCGCGTTTCTTGCAAAAGGCCGCCCAACGCGCGTCGTCGACCAGACCCAATTCGCGACCTTTTTCGGTCAAGCGCAGGTCGGCGTTGTCTTCACGCAAGATCAAACGGTACTCGGCACGGGAGGTGAACATGCGGTACGGCTCTTGTGTACCGAGTGTAATCAGGTCGTCGACCAACACACCGATATACGCTTCATCGCGGCGTGGACACCAGGCGTCTTTGCCCTGTGCACGCAGTGCCGCGTTGGCCCCGGCCAGCAAACCCTGGGCGCCAGCTTCTTCGTAACCGGTGGTGCCGTTGATTTGCCCGGCAAAAAACAGACCGCCAATCACTTTGGTTTCCAGGCTGTACTTCAGGTCACGGGGGTCGAAGTAGTCGTACTCGATGGCGTAGCCCGGCCGAACAATGTGCGCGTTTTCCATGCCGCGGATTGATTGCACGATCTGCAATTGCACGTCGAACGGCAAGGATGTGGATATCCCGTTCGGGTACAGCTCATGTGTGGTCAAGCCTTCCGGTTCGATGAAGACCTGATGGCTTTCCTTGTCGGCAAAGCGGTGGATCTTGTCTTCGATCGAAGGGCAATAACGCGGGCCGATGCCTTCGATCACGCCGGAATACATCGGCGAGCGATCAAGGTTGGAGGCAATGATCTCGTGGGTGCGGGCGTTTGTATGGGTAATCCAGCAGCTCACCTGTTTCGGATGCTGCTCTTTGGACCCCATGAACGACATTACCGGGATCGGTGTATCGCCTGCTTGCTCGGTCATCACCGAGAAATCCACAGATCGACCGTCAATACGCGGCGGTGTACCGGTTTTCAGGCGACCGACACGCAGTGGCAATTCACGCAGGCGGTGAGCCAGGGCTATGGATGGCGGATCACCGGCGCGACCACCGGAATAATTCTGCATGCCGATGTGGATAAGTCCACCGAGGAAAGTGCCAGTGGTCAACACCACGGAGTCGGCGAAGAAACGCAGGCCCATTTGGGTGACAACACCACGCACTTGTTCCTGCTCGACGATCAAGTCGTCAGCAGCCTGTTGAAATATCCACAGGTTCGGCTGGTTCTCCAACGCTTCGCGGACAGCGGCTTTGTACAAGACCCGGTCTGCCTGAGCGCGGGTTGCACGCACGGCCGGGCCTTTGCGGCTATTCAACACGCGAAATTGAATTCCGCCTTTGTCGGTAGCCATAGCCATCGCGCCACCCAGGGCGTCAATTTCCTTGACCAGGTGGCTTTTGCCGATCCCACCGATGGCGGGGTTGCAGCTCATGGCGCCGAGGGTTTCCACGTTATGCGTCAGCAACAGGGTTTTTGCCCCCATACGTGCTGACGCCAGTGCTGCCTCGGTACCGGCATGACCGCCGCCGATGACGATCACTTCAAAACGGGAAGGGAAATCCACCACGCACCTCGTGCCTGCTTAAGTAGGTAATTCAGGAATAGTTTGAGCCCGGGTTTCTGGACCTGGTCGGCAAGTATAGGGACTTCGCCCTTCCTAAAGAACCCTTTGCACAAAATTTAACCAGCTGTGGAGAAGTCGTGGTTATAGAAATTAAAAAGAGAGAAATTTATTAAATCTTTATTTTTATGTTTATTTCTACTGAGGCACATTTCTGTGGATAGATCTCTATAGGCCTTTATATTCAATATGTACAGAGATTCAAAACCCTGTGGTCATGTGCCAAGGAGGCCCTTGGATAACCGGTTTAAGCCTGTGGATGAAAGGGGTGGTTATCCACAGAGGCGGTTATCTTCAGTTTTGAGGCCCTGTTATCAACTGCCCTTAGTGGCAGTTATTCACAGGGCTTAATCCACAGAAAAGCAGTGGATGGGCAAATCCAGGGCACGAAAATTCCGCTCAAGCAGAAAGAATCTGCTCGGCACTGGTAGAAAATTTAAGAGAAAGGAAGAAACAGACAGGCTCGAACGCTGACCCTTGTAGGAGCGAGCTAGCTCGAGATGGACGTAAACGATAACGCGTGTTTGCTGGTTAAACGCGTCGCTCTCAGGTCCATCGTCGGAACGCCGCCCGGAGCAAGCTCGCTCCTACATGTGGACAACGGGAGGGTTATTTACCGATGCAGAAGCTGGAAAATATCCGTCCTAGCAGGTCATCGGAGCTGAATGCCCCGGTGATTTCACCCAAAGCGTGTTGAGCCTGACGCAAATCTTCGGCCAGCAGTTCGCCGGCACCGGCCAGTGTCAGCTGCGCACGGCCGTGCTCAAGGGAGGCACTGGCATGACGCAATGCCTCAAGGTGACGCCTGCGAGCACTGAAGCTGCTTTCCGACGTCTGTTCGTAGCCCATGCAGGCCTTGAGGTGGTCACGCAGCAGTTCCAGGCCACTGCCGGCAGATTTCGCACTGAGGCTGATGGTGACGTGGCCATCCTCGCTAACTTCCAGGGCAATCGGTTCTCCCGTCAGGTCAGCCTTGTTACGGATCAGGGTGACCTTGGCTGGATCCGGGCGAATTTCCAGAAATTCCGGCCATAACGCGAAAGGATCAAGTGCCTCCGGTGCAGTGGCATCGACCACCAACAACACTCGATCGGCCTCGCCGATGGCTTTCAACGCCCGTTCGACGCCGATTTTCTCCACATGGTCATCCGTATCCCGTAGGCCCGCAGTGTCTACTACGTGCAGTGGCATCCCATCAATGTGGATATGTTCGCGAAGAATGTCTCGGGTGGTGCCGGCAATTTCAGTCACGATTGCCGCTTCACGCCCAGCCAAGGCGTTCAGCAAGCTGGATTTACCGGCATTGGGCCGTCCGGCGATTACCACCGTCATGCCGTCACGCAACAAGGCGCCCTGCCCGGCTTCTCGAAGAACGGTGGATAACTCGTCACGCACTTTGTCGAGCATGCTCAGTACGTGGCCATCGGCAAGGAAGTCGATTTCCTCTTCGGGAAAGTCGATCGCCGCTTCGACATAGATCCGCAGGCCAATCAGTTGCTCGGTCAGGTTATGCACACGGGCAGAGAACGCTCCCTGCAAGGAACGCAGTGCATTTCGTGCAGCCTGCGCAGAACTCGCTTCAATCAGGTCGGCGATAGCTTCGGCCTGGGCCAGATCAAGCTTGTCGTTGAGGAAGGCGCGTTCGCTGAATTCCCCAGGCCGGGCCAGCCGACAGCCTAGTTCCAGACAACGTTTGAGTAGCATATCCAGAACAACCGGGCCGCCATGGCCCTGGAGTTCCAGGACATCTTCACCGGTGAACGAGTTGGGCCCTGGAAAATACAGCGCAATGCCTTGGTCCAATACCTCATCGTTTTCACTGAGGAACGGGCCGTAGTGGGCAAATCGTGGCTTGAGTTCGCGACCGCTGAAAGCCTTGGCTGCAACGCTCGCGAGGGGACCCGAAATACGGACAATGCCCACACCGCCGCGACCTTGAGCGGTGGCGACGGCAGCGATGGTTTCACGAGGAACGCTCATAAACCGGTATCCAGACAAAAGTGGCAGATAGCAAAACGCCCCACTAGGGGGCGTTTTGAGTGGTTATCCACAGTGTAAATCAAGCGGTTGCTTTAGTAGCTCGTTCGATTTTACGGGTGATGTACCACTGTTGGGTGATGGACAGGCAGTTGTTCACTACCCAGTACAGCACCAGACCAGCCGGGAACCACAGGAAGAAGAAGGTGAAGATGATCGGCATCAGCTTCATCACCTTGGCCTGCATCGGATCCGGAGGTGTCGGGTTCAACTGCTGCTGGATGAACATGGTGGCGCCCATGATGATCGGCAGAATGAAGAACGGATCCTTGATCGACAGGTCAGTAATCCACAGCATGAACGGCGCCTGGCGCATTTCAACGCTTTCCAGCAGAACCCAGTACAGCGAAAGGAAAACCGGCATCTGCACGACGATTGGCAAGCAGCCACCGAGCGGATTGATCTTCTCTTTCTTGTACAGCTCCATCATGGCTTGCGACATTTTCTGCCGGTCGTCGCCATGTTGCTCTTTCAGCGCGGCCAGTTTCGGTGCCACTGCGCGCATGCGCGCCATGGATTTGTAGCTGGCAGCCGACAGCGGGAAGAAGATCCCTTTGATCAGCATGGTCAGGAAGATGATCGACCAACCCCAGTTACCGACAATCGCGTGGATGTGTTGCAGCAACCAGAAGATTGGCTGGGCAATGAACCACAGAATGCCGTAGTCGACGGTCAGTTCCAGACCTGGGGACAACTGTTTCAGCACCGCCTGGCTTTTCGGGCCGGCGTACAGAACAGCGCTGACTTCAGCTTTTGCACCCGGCGCAACAGTCAATGCTGGCGCTGTGTAACCGATGATGTAGTTGCCTTTGCTGTCTTTACGGGTCTGGACGACGTTGTTTTCGCCCTTCGCCGGAATCCACGCGGTCACGAAGTAGTGTTGCAACCATGCAACCCAACCACCGTTTACGGTTTCTTTCAGCTGAGCCTTGTCCATGTCCTTCATCGACACTTTCTTGTACGGCTCGTTACTTGTCCACAGGGCGGCGCCCAGGTAAGTCGCGGTGCCGGTGGCAGTGCTGGAAGAAGGATCGGCGCTGGCGTCGCGCTTCAATTGCGCGAACATCGCACCGGACCAAGGCTTGGCGCTTTCGTTGTCGATCAAGTAGGAAACGGTTACGTCATACAGGCCACGTTTCAGCGTGAAACGCTTGATGTAATTGACGCCGTCCTTGCTGAACTTCAGGTCCACGACCAATTGGTCCTGACCGTCAGCCAGTTGGTAGATCTTCTTCTCCGCAGAGTAAACCGGACGACCGGTAGGACTTGCGTCCGGGCCGTCGGTGCCGATCAAGCCGCTTTGAGCCAGATAAGTCCGCTCGTTGCCGTTATCGAACAGCTGGAATGGAATTTCCGGATGGTCCTGGCGACGTGGATACAGCGGCAGCGTCAACTGGGCAACATCGCCACCTTGTGGATCGACAGCCAGGTTGAGCACATCCGTTTTGATCTGGATGAGATCTTTGCTTACAGCTACTGGTGTTTCAGCAGGTGCAGGGGCACTGGTATCGCTTGCGGCGCGTGGAATGTCGTCACTGACAGAAGCATTATTGCCAGTCGCCGTGTCCGGTAGGCCCGGTGCGGTAGTACTGGAAGCAACATTCTGAGTCGGCAAGGCAGCCTGGCCATAGTCCTGGTTCCATTTAAGAACCATAACGTAGGACACGATTGCCAGGGCGACGATCAGGATCGTGCGTTTGATATCCATGATTACTCGGCCATCGAAGAAGAACGGGAGGTAGGGATAGATGGAACCGGGTCATAACCACCGGGATTCCACGGATGACAGCGACCTAAACGACGAAAGGCCAGCCAGCCACCGCGCAGAAGGCCATGATTTTCTATGGCTTCATACGCGTAGCAGGAACAACTGGGGTAGAAACGACAGTGATTGGCCATCAGGGGACTAATGGCATAGCGATAAAACTGGATCGGAGCGAGTGCCAGTTTACGCATCGGGACTGTCTACCCCTACAGTTTCGGCTTTGACTGCTGGTACCGGCGAGCTACGTGCCAGACGCTTCCAGAGTTTGCCGAAATGCTGAATCAATTCGGGGTTTTCTACGTCACCCAAACCTTTGCGCGCGACGATAACGATGTCCCAACCGACCAGTGAATCCTGGTGCAGACGGAACGATTCGCGCATCAGACGTTTGAGGCGATTGCGCTCGACGGAGAGCTTTACGCTCTTTTTCCCGATAACCAGCCCGAGACGGGGGTGATCAAGATCGTTGTTGCGCGCAAGGAGCAGGAGATTTTTCCCCGGAACCTTGCCGGTAGGGGAGTCAAAGACTGCCTTGAAATGCCGGGGGGTAAGCAAACGCTTTTCCCGACTGAAGTCCTGACTCACCTCCAGTGCCGGATTATCAAACTGCCAGACGCGCACGACCTTTGGCGCGACGACGCGACAGGACGGCACGACCGTTCTTGGTAGCCATGCGAGCACGGAAACCGTGGGTACGAGCGCGTTTGATAGTGCTTGGTTGGAAAGTACGTTTCATTGTCGTGTTACCTGGTTCGTCCACAACGGGCCGGAATGGCCCCCGTTTTAAGAGACCGGGGATTCTAGAGAAAGCAAGCCTCTAGGTCAATTTCCAACCAACGTTTCCTTATAAATAGATCTCCAGACGTTTTGCCCGTTGGCAGGTCCTTCTCCAGATATAGAAATAAAGAAGGGAATTATTTAAAGCTTTTCTGTAAAGCTTATAAAAGCTAGGGAGGCCATCATCTGTGGATAACTGTATTGGGGCCTTATAGAACGTGATGTACAGAGAATGACAACTACGGTGGAAAACGGTGGTCAGCCTGTGCTGCGCTGTCGGATAAGCTGTGTGTGAAACAGGTAGTTATCCACAGGACAGTTATCCACTGAGTTTCCCCCCTACTTGTGCAACGACCTTAGGCCCGGTTATCCACAGAGCTTATACACAGACCATTGGTCGCCTTTTTTCTCCATAAATCGTTGATTCTTCTTAAAGGGTGACAAACCTACGTGTGGATAAGTCGGCGTCCGGTCGCTACAATGGCCGCTTGTTTTTGCCTCACCGGCTTTCAACTTAGGGGATATCCGTGTCAGTGGAACTTTGGCAGCAGTGCGTGGAGCTTTTGCGCGATGAGCTGCCTGCCCAACAATTCAACACTTGGATCCGTCCACTACAGGTCGAAGCCGAAGGCGATGAGTTGCGTGTCTACGCACCGAATCGTTTTGTTCTCGACTGGGTTAATGAAAAGTACCTGGGCCGCGTCCTGGAACTGCTGGATGAGCATGGCAATGGCATGGCGCCTGCGCTTTCCTTATTAATAGGCAGCAAACGCAGTTCGGCACCGCGCGCTGCGCCTAACGCACCATTGGCCGCTGCGGCCTCCCAGGCTCAGGCTGCTCAAGCGCCTGTCAGCTCTACGCCCGCCCCGGTAGCCACTCAGACCAAGCGTTCGACGCAAAAACTGGCCGAGGTCAGTGAAGAGCCGTCTCGCGACAGCTTCGACCCAATGGCCGGCGCCAGCTCGCAGCAAGCCCCGGTTCGTTCCGAACAACGCACCGTGCAGGTTGAAGGTGCGCTCAAGCACACCAGCTATCTGAACCGTACCTTCACCTTCGAGAACTTCGTTGAGGGTAAGTCCAACCAACTGGCCCGGGCCGCGGCCTGGCAAGTGGCGGACAACCCCAAGCACGGTTACAACCCGCTCTTCCTTTATGGCGGCGTCGGCTTGGGTAAGACCCACTTGATGCACGCTGTGGGTAACCACCTATTAAAGAAGAATCCGAATGCCAAGGTCGTGTACCTGCATTCCGAGCGTTTCGTGGCTGACATGGTCAAGGCGCTGCAACTGAACGCGATTAACGAGTTCAAGCGCTTCTACCGTTCAGTGGACGCCCTGCTGATCGATGACATTCAGTTCTTCGCCCGCAAGGAACGGTCCCAGGAAGAGTTTTTCCACACCTTCAACGCTTTGCTTGAAGGTGGCCAGCAGGTCATTCTCACGAGTGACCGCTACCCGAAAGAAATCGAAGGCCTTGAAGAGCGCCTCAAGTCCCGCTTTGGCTGGGGCCTGACAGTAGCTGTCGAGCCGCCGGAGTTGGAAACCCGTGTCGCGATCTTGATGAAGAAGGCTGATCAGGCCAAGGTCGATCTGCCCCACGACGCGGCGTTTTTCATTGCCCAACGTATTCGTTCCAACGTACGTGAGCTGGAAGGCGCGCTCAAACGCGTCATCGCTCACTCACACTTCATGGGTCGCGATATCACCATCGAGTTGATTCGCGAATCCCTGAAAGACTTGTTGGCACTGCAAGACAAACTGGTCTCTGTGGATAACATTCAGCGCACCGTCGCCGAGTACTACAAGATCAAGATCTCCGACCTGCTGTCCAAGCGTCGTTCGCGCTCGGTTGCCCGTCCGCGTCAGGTGGCCATGGCCTTGTCCAAAGAGCTGACTAACCACAGCCTGCCAGAAATCGGCGATGTGTTTGGTGGCCGCGATCACACGACTGTTTTGCACGCCTGCCGCAAGATCAACGAACTTAAGGAATCCGACGCGGACATCCGCGAGGACTACAAGAACCTGCTGCGTACACTGACCACTTGATGAACACCAGCGCAGCTTATTAAGGCAAGGGACTAGACCATGCATTTCACCATTCAACGCGAAGCCCTGTTGAAACCCCTGCAACTGGTCGCAGGCGTCGTCGAGCGCCGACAGACCTTGCCGGTGCTCTCCAACGTGCTGCTGGTTGTCGAAGGCCAGCAACTGTCGCTGACCGGTACCGACCTGGAAGTCGAGCTGGTCGGTCGTGTGCAACTCGAAGAACCGGCTGATCCAGGTTCCATCACCGTGCCTGCGCGCAAGCTGATGGACATCTGCAAGAGCTTGCCGAACGACGCGCTGATCGACATCAAGGTCGACGAGCAGAAGTTGGTTGTGAAGGCTGGCCGTAGCCGCTTCACCTTGTCGACACTGCCGGCGAACGATTTCCCGACTGTTGAAGAAGGTCCTGGTTCGCTGACCTGTAGCCTTCAGCAAAGCAAACTGCGTCGTTTGATCGAACGCACCAGCTTCGCCATGGCCCAACAGGACGTGCGTTATTACCTGAACGGTATGCTGCTGGAAGTCTCGGCGGGCATTATTCGCGCCGTGGCCACCGACGGTCACCGTTTGGCCATGTGCTCGATGCAGGCTGATATCGGTCAGCCGGATC
This sequence comes from Pseudomonas sp. ASL7, assembly GCF_056680375.1. Taxonomy (NCBI): domain Bacteria; kingdom Pseudomonadati; phylum Pseudomonadota; class Gammaproteobacteria; order Pseudomonadales; family Pseudomonadaceae; genus Pseudomonas; species Pseudomonas sp. ASL7. Next base: position 4,746,880 of record NZ_CM155279.1, read on the forward strand.
GCCACCAGGTGATCGTGCCGCGCAAGGGTATCCTTGAGCTGGCGCGCCTGCTGACCGAACCGGACGGCCTCGTCAGCATCGTATTGGGTCAACACCACATCCGTGCGACCACCGGCGAGTTCACCTTTACGTCGAAACTGGTCGACGGCAAATTCCCTGATTACGAGCGCGTACTGCCCAAAGGTGGTGACAAGCTCGTGCTGGGGGATCGCCAGGCCCTGCGTGAAGCCTTCAGCCGTACCGCGATTCTGTCCAACGAGAAGTACCGCGGTATCCGTTTGCAACTGGCCAATGGTCAGCTGAAGATCCAGGCGAACAACCCGGAGCAGGAAGAAGCGGAAGAAGAAGTGGGCGTTGAGTACAACGGAGGCTCGCTGGAAATCGGCTTCAACGTGAGCTATTTGCTCGACGTGCTCGGCGTGATGACTACCGAGCAGGTTCGGCTGATTCTGTCCGACTCTAACAGCAGTGCGCTGGTGCAAGAGTCCGACAACGACGACTCGGCTTACGTTGTCATGCCGATGCGTCTGTAATCATGCTCAGCAGAAGCTAGATGTCCTTAAGTCGCGTCTCGGTCACCGCGGTGCGCAATCTGCACCCGGTGACCTTCTCCCCCTCCCCCCGCATCAACATTCTTTACGGCGCCAACGGCAGCGGCAAAACCAGTGTTCTGGAAGCCATTTACCTGCTGGGGCTTGCCCGTTCGTTTCGTAGCACCCGTTTGTTGCCGGTTATCCAGTATGAGCAACTTGCCTGTACGGTATTTGGTCAAGTGGAGTTGGCTGAGGGTGGGCAAAGCGCATTGGGCATTTCGCGCGACCGCCAAGGGGAATTCCAGATCCGTATCGACGGGCAGAACGCCCGCAGTGCTGCGCAGCTGGCAGAGATCCTGCCATTACAGTTGATCAACCCCGACAGTTTCCGCTTGCTGGAAGGCGCACCGAAGATTCGTCGGCAGTTTCTCGACTGGGGCGTGTTCCACGTGGAACCGCGATTCATGTCCACTTGGCAGCGCTTGCAGAAGGCCCTGCGCCAGAGAAACTCTTGGCTGCGACATGGTACACTTGACGCCGTTTCGCAAGCGGTTTGGGACAGAGAACTGTGCCAGGCCAGCGCTGAAATAGATGAATACCGCCGCGCTTATATCAAAGCCTTGAAACCAGTCTTTGAACAGACCCTGAGCGAATTGGTTGAGCTTGAGGGTTTGACGCTCAGCTATTACCGAGGCTGGGACAAGGACCGGGAATTGAGTGCAGTGCTCGCTGGGTCCGTTCAGCGGGATCAGCAAATGGGTCATACCCAGGCCGGACCACAACGCGCTGATTTGCGTCTTAGGTTGGGCGCACATAACGCCGCCGACATCTTGTCCCGCGGACAGCAGAAGTTGGTGGTCTGTGCATTGCGGATTGCCCAAGGGCATTTGGTTAGCCAGGCCCGACGCGGCCAGTGTATTTATCTGGTGGATGACCTGCCGTCCGAACTGGACGAGCAACACCGCCGCGCGCTTTGCCGCTTGCTGGAAGACTTACGCTGCCAGGTGTTTATCACCTGTGTAGATCACGAATTATTGAGGGAAGGCTGGCAGACGGAAACGCCAGTCGCTTTGTTCCACGTGGAACAGGGCCGTATCACCCAGACCCACGACCATCGGGAGTGAAGGCATTGAGCGAAGAAAATACGTACGACTCAACGAGCATTAAAGTGCTGAAAGGCCTGGATGCCGTACGCAAACGTCCCGGTATGTACATTGGTGACACCGACGATGGCAGCGGTCTGCACCACATGGTGTTCGAGGTGGTCGATAACTCGATCGACGAAGCGCTCGCCGGCCACTGTGACGACATCAGCATCATCATCCATCCGGACGAGTCCATCACCGTTCGCGACAACGGTCGTGGCATTCCGGTAGACGTGCACAAAGAAGAAGGCGTTTCGGCAGCCGAGGTCATCATGACCGTGCTGCACGCCGGCGGTAAGTTCGATGATAACTCCTACAAAGTATCCGGCGGCTTGCACGGTGTAGGTGTGTCGGTTGTGAACGCCCTGTCTGAAGAGCTGGTCCTGACCGTTCGCCGTAGCGGCAAGATCTGGGAACAGACTTATATCCACGGTGTTCCGAAAGAGCCGATGAAAATCGTCGGTGAAAGTGAATCCACCGGCACCCAGATTCATTTCAAACCGTCTGACCTGACCTTCAAGAATATCCATTTCAGCTGGGACATCCTGGCCAAGCGGATTCGTGAACTGTCCTTCCTCAACTCCGGTGTTGGCATCGTCCTCAAGGACGAGCGCAGCGGCAAGGAAGAGCTGTTCAAATACGAAGGCGGCCTGCGTGCATTCGTTGAGTACTTGAACACCAACAAGACGCCGGTCAACCAGGTATTCCACTTCAACATCCAGCGTGAAGACGGCATCGGCGTGGAAATCGCCCTGCAATGGAACGACAGCTTCAACGAGAACCTGTTGTGCTTCACCAACAACATTCCGCAGCGCGATGGCGGTACTCACCTGGTGGGTTTCCGTTCCGCTCTGACACGTAACCTGAACACCTACATCGAAGCCGAAGGTCTGGCGAAAAAGCACAAAGTCGCCACCACCGGTGACGACGCCCGTGAAGGCCTGACCGCGATCATCTCGGTGAAAGTGCCGGATCCGAAGTTCAGCTCCCAGACCAAAGACAAGCTGGTTTCTTCCGAAGTGAAGACGGCGGTCGAACAGGAAATGGGCAAGTACTTCTCCGACTTCCTGTTGGAAAACCCGAACGAAGCCAAACTGGTCGTTGGCAAGATGATCGATGCGGCGCGCGCTCGTGAAGCGGCGCGTAAAGCCCGTGAGATGACCCGTCGCAAAGGCGCGCTGGATATTGCCGGCCTGCCGGGCAAACTGGCTGACTGCCAGGAAAAAGACCCTGCCCTCTCCGAACTGTACCTCGTGGAAGGTGACTCTGCTGGCGGCTCCGCCAAGCAGGGACGTAACCGTAAGACCCAGGCCATCCTGCCCCTGAAAGGCAAGATCCTGAACGTCGAGAAGGCGCGTTTCGACAAGATGATCTCTTCGCAGGAAGTGGGCACCTTGATCACAGCGCTGGGCTGCGGCATTGGCCGTGACGAGTACAACATCGCGAAGCTGCGTTACCACAACATCATCATCATGACCGATGCTGACGTCGACGGTTCGCACATCCGTACCCTGCTGCTGACCTTCTTCTTCCGTCAGTTGCCGGAGTTGATTGAGCGCGGCTACATCTACATCGCTCAGCCACCGCTGTACAAGGTCAAGAAGGGCAAGCAAGAGCAATACATCAAAGACGACGACGCCATGGAAGAGTACATGACGCAGTCGGCCCTGGAAGATGCGAGCCTGCACCTGAACGAGGAAGCCCCGGGTATTTCCGGACCAGCCCTCGAGCGTCTGGTGAATGACTTCCGCCTGGTAATGAAGACTCTGAAGCGTCTGTCGCGCCTGTACCCACAGGAATTGACCGAGCACTTCATCTACCTGCCAGCAGTGAGCATGGAGCAACTGTCCGACCACGCAGCGATGCAGGATTGGATGGCCAAGTACGAAGTCCGTCTGCGTACCGTCGAGAAATCCGGTCTGGTCTACAAAGCCAGTCTGCGTGAAGACCGTGAACGTAACGTCTGGCTGCCAGAGGTCGAACTGATCTCCCACGGCTTGTCGAACTACATCACCTTCAACCGCGACTTCTTCGGCAGCAACGATTACAAGACTGTTGTGTCCCTGGGCGCTCAACTGAGCACCTTGCTGGACGAAGGCGCGTACATCCAGCGCGGCGAGCGCAAGAAGCCGGTCACCGAGTTCAAGGAAGCACTTGAATGGCTGATGGCTGAAAGCACCAAGCGTCACACCATCCAGCGATACAAAGGTCTGGGTGAAATGAACCCGGATCAGCTGTGGGAAACCACTATGGACCCAAGCCAGCGCCGGATGCTCAAAGTGACCATCGAAGACGCCATTGGCGCGGATCAGATCTTCAACACCCTGATGGGTGATGCGGTCGAACCTCGTCGCGACTTCATCGAAAGCAACGCCCTGGCGGTTTCTAACCTGGATTTCTGATCCAGGTGTAGGTTCACAGTATTTACACCAATAAATGAAGCCCGCCCACTCCTGTGGGTGGGCAGATATAAGGCCAGCGCTGCGCGCTGGCCTTTTTTTATGGGAAATTAATAGCTAGCTATTTGTTAATGAAAGTCTGAAGTATTCATTTGATCTTTCAGATTCTTTTGCGCTGTAGCCTATGCCTAACATCAGCTCCACAGCGAACCCGCCACGGCATCGTTCAGTGGGGCCCGATTACGCAGAGATCCAGCTAAAAATCCTCTGTGGATGCTGACCATTTGATTGCGACCGGCTTGGTACCCAGAGATTTTTGAGGATCATCGATGAAACTGGAAATTTTCCGCACGCTGTGGGGCTACACCGCCAGCAAAGCCCAAGCGCTCGAGGAGCTGCTGCAGGTGGGCTTTGATGGCATGGAAGCACGCTTGCCACTGGACGCCTGTGAACGGGCTGAGTTTGCCGCATTTCTAAAGGCCAATCGCCTGGGCTATATCAGCACAGTCTTCACCGCCTACGATGTGCTGCCGGACCAGTCGGCGACCCCCGCCGTTCACCTCAATGACCTCGACCAGAAACTCGCCTGGGCCGCCGAACTCGGCCCACGCTTCGTCAACGTACTGGCGGGCAATGATCGTTGGTCCTTGCCACAACAAGTTGAGTTTTTCGGTCAGGCACTGGAACTGGCACGCAAGCACGGCCAGGTCTGCAGTTTCGAAACTCACCGCTCGCGTTCGCTGTTCAACCCCTGGGTGACCCTGGAGTTGATCCGGCAACTGCCTGACCTGTTGTTCACCAGTGACATCAGCCATTGGGTTGTGACCTGCGAGCGCTTGTTGAATGACCCGGCCGATGACCTGAGCGCCTTCATCGAACGGGTTCACCATATCCAGGCGCGGGTTGGTTATGACCAGGGCCCACAGGTTCCGCACCCGGCGGCCCCCGAATATGCAAAAGAACTGGCCTTCCACCAGCAGCACTGGGAAAGTATCTGGCGCTCGCAGCAAGCCCGCGGCTATCAGGTCAGCACCCTGACCCCGGAGTTCGGTGCCGACGGCTACCTGCATCATTTGCCTTTCACTAATGTTCCAGTCGCCGACCTGTGGTCATTGAACGTGTGGATGGGCAAGACCGAGCGTGAACACTTCAATCGTTTCAGCCACTCGAGTAACCCTTAGGGAGCCGCTGCGTCATGCCTGACAATAAAAACAACAGCGCCAGCACTGACACACAGACAGCTAACTTCAAGAACATCCCGGTGGTAAACATCGCCGGTCTGTTCAGCTTTGAATTGGAACACCGCTTGGCCGTGGCCGAACAATTGGGTCGTGCCGCCAGTGAAGTCGGGTTCCTCTATATCACCGATCACGGTATCGACCCGCAACTGATCACCAACCTGCGTAAGGCTGCCAAGGACTTTTTCGACCAGTCCTTCGACATCAAGATGCAGCACTACATCGGCACCTCGCAAACCCACAAGGGCTTTGTACCGGAAGGCGAAGAGGTCTACTCAAAGGGCAAGCCGGATCACAAGGAAGCCTTCGACGTCGGCTTCGAAGTCCCGGCCGATGACCCGCTGGTGCTGGCCAAAACCCCATTACTGGGGCCCAACAATTGGCCGCAGCTGCCGGGATTCAAAGCGTCGGTTCAGGCCTACTATGAAGCGATCTTCGCCTTGGGCCAGCGCTTGTTTGGCGGCTTCGCCCTGGCCCTGGGCCTGGAAGAAAACTATTTTGACAGCATGGTCACTCGTCCGCCTTCCAAGTTGCGCCTGATCCACTATCCTTTTGACGGTGCAGCCCACGATGCACCGGGCATTGGCGCCCATACTGATTACGAGTGCTTCACCATCCTCCTGGCCGACAAACCTGGCCTTGAGGTGATGAACAACCTTGGCCACTGGATTGATGCATCACCGATTGCAGGTGCTTTTGTGGTCAATATCGGCGACATGCTTGAAGTGATGACGGCAGGTGCATTCGTTGCCACTACACACCGGGTACGGAGCGTGAGTGAGGAGCGTTATTCCTTTCCACTGTTTTATGCCTGTGACTACCACACCCAGATCAAGCCGCTGCCCGCGTTCGCCCAGGCCGGTAAGGACTACGAAGAAATCGCCATTGGCGAACACATGTATGGCCAAGCGCTGCAGACCTATCAGTATCTGCGCCAGCGGGTGGCCAATGGAGAAGTTCTACTGCCAGAGAAGGCACGTAAACCCGCCAGTTTCGGGCACTTGAAAAATCAGGCACAACCGTCTTGATTGACGTTTTCAGCTACACACTTACCTACACCGGAGTCAGTAAATAATGAAAAATAATAAGAACACACTTTTGTGCATGACCGTATTGGCAGCCGGTATGCTCGGTGCCTCGGTGAGCATGGCCGCAGACACGTTCAAGGTCGGCATGGAAATCACCTATCCTCCGTTCGAGTCCTATGACAAGGACAAAAACGTGGTGGGTTCGGACCCAGAGCTGGCAACGATCCTGGCCAAGCACATGAACGCCAAGGTGGAGTTTGTCGATACCAAATTCCCGAGCCTGATCCTCGGCCTGAACTCCGGTAAGTACGACGCGATTATTTCCGGCATGTACATCACACCGGAGCGCCAGACCCAGGCCCAGACCATCGCCTATGCCAATACCGGTGCAGCGGTCATGGTGCCCCAGGGCAGCCCGATCAACGCGAAAAAGCCTGAAGACCTGTGCGGTTTGAAACTGGGCCTGGAACAGGGCACCACCTGGGTCAAAGACTTCAAGAAACTCTCCGATGATTACTGCGTGCCGAACAATAAAGGCGCCATCACCGTCAGCGAGTACCCGTCTGCGCCTGAAGTGACCCAAGCCCTGTTGTCCAAGAACATCCAGGCCCAGGTTGAAATCGCTGGCGCGGCAAAAATGATCGCGGACAAGACCAACGGCCGGGTAGTGATCACCACCGACAGTCCGATCTATCAGCAAACCTTGGGTATTTTCGTCAAGAAAGGTAACGACGAAACCTTCAAGGCCGTGCAAAAAGCCTTCGAGGAAACCAAAAAGAGTGGTGAGTATGCCGCTATTCTCAAGAAATATGCCTTGGAAGAACCGACTGCTAACTAATAACGTGTCCTTGTAGTTTGGTCATCTGCCTCCCCCTCACCGGGGCGGCAGATTGAGGTGCCCTATGCAATTCGATTGGTCTTATTTTTTATCCCTATTCTCCCTGCCGGACTTCTGGAAAGCCTGCGTTACTGTGGTCCAGCTCAGTGCCCTGGCCTGGTTCCTCGGCATGCTGCTGGGCTTTGGCCTGGCCTCGGCCAAGCTGTCCCAGTCACCCTTACTGCGCATTCCCGCGGCGGTCTACATCTGGTTCTTCCGCAGCATCCCGTTGCTGGTGCTGGTGGTCTTCGTCTACAACTTGCCGCAATTGTTTCCCGGTAGCGGCCCGATTCTGTCCAACCCCTTCTACTCCGGCTTGCTGGCCCTGGTGGTCACGGAAGCGGCTTACATGGCGGAAATCCACCGTGGTGGTCTGATCTCCGTGGCCAAGGGCCAGAAGGAAGCCGGCCGCGCGCTGGGTGTTGGCCAGTTCGGCATGCAGCGCTTGATCGTGATTCCCCAGGCTTTCCGTATCTCGCTGCCTACGTTGATCAATGAATACATCACTGTGGTCAAGCTGACGTCGCTGGTCTCGGTCATCTCCCTGACCGAAATTCTCACGGTCGGCCAACGCCTCTATGCAACCAACTTTCTGGTCATGGAAACCCTGGCTGCGGTGGCGGTGTACTACGTGCTGATCGTCACTGTGTTCGGTTATTTCCTGCAGCGCCTGGAGCGCTACCTGGACCTGAATTACCGCAAGCCGCAAACACTCGACGCGGCCGCAATGGCCAAGCTCAAGGCCTGCGCCGAAGCCTTGCCCGACAATGCGCCCAAAACCGCGGGCAACAACCCGTTGCCAATCCTGCAACTGACGAACATCCAGAAGAGCTACGGCACGCACCAAGTGCTGATGGGGATTGACCTGAATGTCGAATTTGGCCAGGTGGTCTCTATCATTGGCCCATCCGGTTCCGGCAAAACTTCGCTAATCCGCACGGTCAACGGCCTGGAAAGCATTGATACAGGTGACATTCAGTTGTTCGGTGAAAAATTCATCGAGGCGACGGACAAACCCAACAGCGCCCGTCTGCGCAAAGGCGTGCGGCACATTGGCATGGTGTTCCAGAACTTCAACCTGTTCCCGCACCGCACCATTCTCGACAACGTCACGCTGGCGCCGCGCTACCATGGCCTTGCGGGTGAGCTGAGCGAACATCGTGCTTATGCGCTGCTGGACAAGGTCGGTCTGTTGGCCCATGCCCACAAGTACCCGCACCAGCTCTCTGGCGGGCAGCAACAGCGCGTCGCGATCGCTCGAGCCCTGGCGATGGAGCCGCAGATCATGCTCTTCGACGAGCCGACCTCTGCCCTCGACCCGGAACTGGTCAACGACGTGCTGAACGTCATCCGCGACCTGGCCAAGGAAGGCATGACCATGCTGATCGTGACCCACGAAATGGACTTTGCCATGTCGATTTCCGACCGGGTGATTTTCATGGAGAACGGCAATATTCAACTCGATGCCGCGCCAAGCACGATTCGCACTGCCGATTCTGCCGAACGCGTGCGCCGCTTCATGGGCATCGATACCTCAGTGGTTGAGCCGCAGCCCAATGAGCTGGGGGCCATCCTCGCGCAATAAATGATTTGACCCCACGCCCGGCCGCGATGGGGCCGCCCAAACGAAAAGGCCAACGCTCATGCGTTGGCCTTTTTTATTACCTGCCAAGTGTCGCGATTTACTCAGCCACCGCCGCCACACTTTCCAACCGATACCCATAGCCATAAATCGTCAGCAGCTGCCAGCCACGATCGGCCGTCAGCCCGAGCTTATTGCGCAAACGATAGATGTGCGTGTCCAGGGGGCGTGAGGAGTCCATCTCTTCGTGTGTCCAGAATCGCTGATAAAGGTACTCTCGGGACAGCGGTCGCCCAAGGTTGCTGAATAGACAGCGTGCCAGCCGATACTCTCGTTCCGTCAAGAGAATCGGGCTGCCGGCGCGTTTTACGGTGAGTTCGACATCGTCGAATACCAGATCACTGAAACTTAACACTTCTACCGCAGCATGCCGTTGCTGACTGTGGCGACGCAGAACAGCAGCGACACGAGCTTTCAATTCATTGGGACGGAATGGCTTGCTGACGTAATCATCGGCTCCGGCATTTAACGCCTGGACGATGTCACTCTCAGTGTCGCGACTGGTGAGCATGATGGCAGCTGGCGGCGCGTCTATATGTTCGCGAGTCCAGCTCAGCAGTGCGAGGCCGCTGAGGTCCGGCAGTTGCCAGTCGAGGATCAGCAGGTCATAGGTGTCCCGGCGCAGTTGGTGCAACAGGTCCTCTCCCCTCTCGAAACTGCTCAAGGACCAGGTTTCTTCACCCGGCTCGGCCATCTGGTGCAGGGCCTGTTCTACCCGGCGCAGTTCAGCCGGTTCATCGTCCAGTATCGCGACACGCATGGGCGGTAGTTCCTTGGGTTCAGGGAGCGGTGCGCTGTATTAAGACAATAGCCACTCGTTCGGGGGGCGTGAAAGGAAGCGGCCTGCCGTTGGTCCGCTATGATTTCAATCATCCATTCGGACCTGTGACTCATGAACGAAATTCCCTGTTCCTTCAGTGATACTCATGATGGATGAACGCCGCCTGGAAAGCCGCGAGCCGACTCAAGTGCAACGGCTGTTCCGGCAGTTGGTGCGTGAATGGTTGTGGATAAGTCTGGTGCTGCTGCCGATGACTGCGCTGCTGTCCTATCGCATTCAAGTTAACGTGCACGATGCAACTCCAACCTTGGGGGCTTTGCTCTCAGTGGCACTGGTGATGTGTGTACTGGGATTGCTGTTGTGGTTGCCGCGCCTGGCGCTTTGGTTGACCCTCGCGGGCATCGGTTCTGCATTACTGGCCAGTGCCGGTCTGGCAGAGCTACAACATTGGTGGTCACCGACCCCCAGCGTGCTGGGTATGCTGCTGGGTTATCTGATCTGGAACTGGCGGCGCCTAAGCGTGGTGTTGACCTATTTCGGATGGGAGTTGGCGCGCCTGGACAGCGAACCGAAAATCTTCCCTGAACGCCCTCGTACGCGCCTCCCCACCGGTGACCGCTTGCAAGCCCAGGTTATAGCGCTTGAGCAAGCCATGAGCCTGACCCGCGACACCCATCGCTTCATTGCGGACGGGTTGGAGTATCTGCCGGTCGCGACATTGATTAGCGACCCGAACGGGCGAGTCCTGTTGGGCAACCGTAAGTCTCGCGAATTATTTGCCAGTGATTTGGTGGGCGATGACGTGATTGATCGATTGGCACGATTGGGGTATCCGGCATTGACTCAAGGCGTGCCTGCTCTGTTATCCGAACTGCCGCTGCTGGAGTTTCGCGACGTTAAAGAGCGCAGCCTGCGCTTGGAGCGTGCGCCCTTGCTGCCGGTGGACGGGGAAACGCCGGTGGGTTGGTTATTGAGCCTGACCGACCTGAGTGTCGAGCGCGATGCAGAAGAGCAACGGGCAGTGCTATTACGATTCTTGTCCCACGACCTGCGGGCACCGCATTCGGCAATTCTGGCATTGCTTGATGTACATCGGCATCAGGTCGGCGGGGACCTGCAGCTGTTCGATCAGATCGAACTTCAGGTGCGCCGGGCCCTGGACCTGACGGACGGCTTCGTGCAATTGGCCAAGGCCGAGTCTGAGGCCTATCGGTTTCAGCCGAGCTTGTTGTCAATGCTCGTGCTGGACGTGTTCGATCAGGCGCTGAGCATCGCGCAGATGAAGCAGATTGAATTGGTCCATGATGTTGAAGAACAGGCGCAGGAAAGTTTGATCATGGCGGATCAGGCGCTGTTGACCCGGGCGTTGTTCAATTTGCTGGAAAACGCCATCAAGTACAGCGAATCCGGTACGCGTATCAGTTTGCAGGTTCGGTCCGGCGAAGGCTGGTTAACCTGTGACCTCACTGACCAGGGCAAAGGCATCGCCGCCGAAGAGCTACCTGAACTGTTTAGCCAGTATCGGCGCTTTTCTTCAGCACACGGCATTGATGGAGTGGGCTTGGGCCTGTCGATGGTGAAAGCGGTGGTGGATCGCCATGGTGGGCGAATTGAATGCCAGAGCGTCGTTGGCCAAGGTACGCGATTCAGTCTGCGCTTCCCGTTGTTCGAGGAATGAAACACATAAAAAAACCGGCTATATCAGCCGGTTTTTTTGCGCCCGAAAAAAACTTATGCACCTTTTTCGCTGTTTTATTGTTTTAAGAAATATGTATATAAATCAGTAACTTAAAAACAAAACGCGACGCTTTTCAATGAAACGGTGCACAGGTTATCCACAGAATCTCAGACAGCCACTTGATCATTGGCGGCCGGGGCTTGTGACGCCGGTGGAAGCGAACCCATTTCCCGCTGCATGTTCTCGTTCCAGGCTTGAACCCGGTCGTTCAATGCGGCAATGGCTCGAGGCCCACTGCCTTCTGGATACATGGGTTCCCCGATGATCACGGTGATCACACCCTGCTTCTTTGCCCAACCGGTTTTCGGCCAGAACTTGCCGGCATTGTGCGCAATCGGCAGCACCGGAAGCTCGGCGTTGACCGCTAAAGCGGTGCCTCCGCGAGAGAATTTTCCGACGGTGCCGTAGGGAACTCGCGTTCCTTCAGGGAAGATCAGTACCCAGACGCCATCCTTGAGCAGCTCATCGCCTTTCTTCGCCACATGCTTGAGCGCTGCCTTCGGATTGTCACGGTCGATGGCGATCGGTCGCAACATGGCCATGGCCCAGCCGAAGAACGGCACAAACAGCAACGAGCGCTTCAGTACCTGGCTCAATGGTTGGAAGTAGGCCGAGAGAAAGAACGTTTCCCAGGTGCTCTGGTGATTCGACTGAATCACGCAGGGCTGATCGGGCACATTCTCGGCGCCTTTAACTTCATAACTAATGCCCAGAAAGACCTTGCTGAGCCACAAGGCGCATCGGCACCAATACACATTGATGAAGCGATATCGCGCCTTGAAAGGCAAAAACGGTGCGATAAAAAAGCTCAGGCTGCACCAAAGCAAGGAGCTGGTGCCCAGCAACAGGTAAAAGAGGAAAGTTCTAATGGCCTGCAGTATCGACATGGCGACGTTTACCGTTGCGAGCAATGCCCGCCTATTCAAGCGCACCCCCGATCAATCCTTTGTCAGGAATCTTCAGAAGCACTCTAATTGTGGATAAGTTCTGCGGCAATCGCCGCCAGATCGTCAAAAATCAAGGTGCCCGCCGGTAGGGTCTTGCCCAGAGTCTTTTCGCCTTTCCCGGTCTTTACCAAAACTGGCTGAGAATCGACGGCTTTGGCGGCTTCCAGGTCACCGAGACTGTCGCCGACGAACCATAAATTAGTCAGTGATACGTTGTAATGCGCGGCGATGGTTTTCAACATCCCGGGTTTCGGCTTGCGGCAATCGCAGCCTTCGTCTGGCCCGTGCGGGCAATAGACGATCAGCCCGACCTCACCGCCCTGCTCCGCCACCAACGAGCGCAAGCGCTCGTGCATGGCGTCCAGGGTGGCGATGTCGTAATAGCCGCGAGCGATGCCCGACTGGTTGGTAGCAACCGCTACCGTCCAGCCGGCCTTGCTCAACTGCGCGATGGCTGCGATCGAACCCGGGAGCGGAATCCACTCATCCACCGACTTGATGTAAGCGTCGGAGTCGTAATTGATCACCCCGTCCCGATCGAGAATCAGCAGTTTCAACAGCAGCCCCTCAACCCAGCAGCGAGATGTCGGCGACGCCGAGGAACAGTCCACGCAGACGCGCGAGCAACGCATAACGGTTGGCGCGAACCTTGGCATCTTCCGCGTTGACCATCACCGCTTCGAAGAACGCATCCACCGGCTCACGCAAGGCAGCCAAGCGCGCCAGGGATTCGCTGTATTGACGCGCTGCGGCCATTGGCTGCACAGCCTGGTCCGCTTGCTGGATCGCCGAGTACAGGGAAAACTCGTTGGCGTTATCGAAGTACTTGGCCTCAACGACCGTAGGAACAGAACCTTCGACCTTGCTCAGCAAGTTCGATACGCGCTTGTTCACGGCGGCCAGCGCAGCGGCTTCCGGCAATTTGCGGAACGCCTCCACCGCTTGTACGCGCTGGTCGAAGTCCAGTGCCGAACCCGGTTTCAGGGCGCGGACCGACAAGTAAGTCCCGACGTCGACGCCTTCGTCTTCGTAACGGGCACGCAGACGGTCGAAGATGAACTCCAGCACCGAGTCGTTCAGACCGGCAGCCTTGACCTTGGCACCAAACGCATTCACGGCAAATGCCACGGCGTCGTTCAGGTCGAGGTCGAGTTTCTTGTCGATCAGGATCCGCAACACACCCAGCGCAGCGCGGCGCAGGGCATAAGGGTCTTTGCTACCGGTCGGCAGCATGCCGATGCCGAAGATGCCGACCAGCGTGTCGAGTTTGTCGGCGATGGCCACGGCCGCGCCGGTCAGGGTGGTCGGCAGTTCAGCGCCGGCACCGCGAGGCATGTACTGCTCGTTCAGCGCCAGGGCCACATCTTCCGGCTCGCCGTCGTTGAGGGCGTAGTAGTAACCGGCGACACCTTGCATCTCCGGGAACTCGCCGACCATCTCGGTCGCCAGGTCGCACTTGGACAGCAGGCCGGCACGGGAAGCCCAGGCGGCGTTGCCACCAATACGTTGAGCGATGAACGCGGCCAGTTTGGAGACGCGCTCGGCCTTGTCGTAGACGCTGCCGAGTTTTTCCTGGAACACCACGTTTTGCAGACGCTGGTTGAAGTCTTCGAGTTTCTGCTTCTTGTCTTGCTTGAAGAAGAACTCGGCGTCGGTCAGGCGTGGGCGAACCACTTTCTCGTTACCGGCGATGATCTGCTGCGGGTCTTTGCTTTCGATGTTGGCCACGGTAATGAAACGTGGCAGCAACTTGCCCTCGGCATCCAGCAGGCAGAAATACTTCTGGTTGTCCTGCATGGTGGTGATCAGCGCTTCTTGCGGCACGTCGAGGAACCGCTCCTCGAACGAGCACACCAACGGCACCGGCCATTCAACCAGCGCGGTCACTTCGTCAAGCAAGGCCGGAGGAACGATCGCCGTACCTTCCTGCATCGTTGCCAGCTCTTCGGTGCGCTTGCTGATCAGCTCGCGACGCTCGTTGGAGTCGGCCAGTACGTAAGCGGCACGCAGGTCGGCCAAGTAGTTGGCCGGCGAGGTGATGCGCACGCTTTGCGGGTGATGGAAGCGGTGACCACGGGAGTCGCGACCCGCCTTCTGGGCGAGGATCGTGCAGTCGATAACCTGATCACCGAGCAGCATCACCAGCCACTGGGTCGGGCGAACGAATTCTTCCTTGCGGGCACCCCAGCGCATGCGCTTGGGGATAGGCAGGTCGTTCAGGGAGTCTTCGACGATGGTCGGCAACAGGCTTGCGGTCGGCTTGCCGGCGATGCTTTGGCTGTAGCGCAGTTTCGCGCCGCTCTGGTCGATTTCACTCAGGTCAACGCCGCACTTCTTGGCGAAGCCCAGTGCCGCTTGCGTCGGGTTGCCTTCGGCATCGAACGCGGCCTGACGTGGCGGGCCATCGAGGTTGATGCTGCGATCCGGCTGCTGAGTCGACAGCGCGGTGATCAGCACGGCCAGACGACGCGGCGCGGCGTAGACGGTTTTGGTCTCGTAGTTCAGGCCAGCGGCTTGCAGGCCTTTGTCGATACCGGCCAGGAACGCCTCGGCCAAGGTGTTCAGGGCTTTGGGTGGCAGTTCTTCAGTGCCCAGTTCAACCAGAAAATCCAGAGCACTCATTGTGCAGCCTCCAGCTTAGCCAACACTTCATCACGCAGGTCCGGGGTCGCCATCGGGAAGCCCAGCTTGGCGCGAGCCAGCAGGTAGGCTTGCGCAACGGAACGCGCCAGGGTGCGTACTCGTAGAATGTATTGCTGACGCGCGGTCACCGAGATCGCCCGGCGCGCATCCAGCAGGTTGAAGGTGTGGGAGGCCTTCAACACCATTTCGTAGCTCGGCAACGGCAGCGGCTGGTCGAGTTCGATCAGGCGCTTGGCTTCGCTTTCGTAGAAGTCGAACAGTTCGAACAGCTTCTCGACGTTGGCGTGTTCGAAGTTGTAGGTCGACTGCTCTACTTCGTTCTGGTGGAACACGTCGCCGTAAGTGACTTTGCCGAACGGACCGTCAGCCCAGACCAGGTCGTAGACCGAGTCCACGCCTTGCAGGTACATGGCCAGTCGTTCCAGACCGTAAGTGATCTCGCCGGTCACCGGGTAGCACTCGATGCCGCCCGCTTGCTGGAAGTAAGTGAACTGTGTCACTTCCATGCCGTTGAGCCAGACTTCCCAGCCCAGACCCCAGGCGCCCAGTGTCGGCGATTCCCAGTTGTCTTCCACGAAGCGAATATCGTGGACCAACGGGTCCAGGCCGACGTGCTTGAGGGAGCCCAGGTACAGTTCCTGGAAGTTGTCCGGGTTCGGCTTCAGGACAACCTGAAACTGGTAGTAGTGCTGCAGACGGTTCGGGTTTTCGCCGTAGCGGCCGTCAGTCGGGCGACGACTGGGCTGCACATAAGCGGCGTTCCAGGTTTCCGGGCCAATGGCGCGCAGAAACGTGGCCGTGTGGAAAGTCCCGGCGCCTACTTCCATATCGTAGGGCTGAAGTACCACGCAACCTTGCTCGGCCCAGTATTGCTGGAGTGCGAGGATCAAGTCTTGGAAGGTACGCACGGCTGGCGTAGGCTGGCTCACGAAATTCACCTGTTTCTTGGGCTGCGATTTAAAGAGCGGGAGTATACCCGATTCATTGCTGCGCACGCCCCCTGGAGCCTTATGCCACGCTGCTTTTGGTGTTCCGAAGATCCGCTGTACATGGCTTATCACGATCAGGAGTGGGGCACGCCGCTACGCGATGCGCAGGGATTGTTCGAGTTGCTTTTGCTCGAAGGGTTCCAGGCCGGTCTTTCCTGGATCACTGTGCTGCGAAAACGCGAGCGTTATCGCGAGGCGCTGTTCGGCTTCGACGTACAACGCGTGGCGCAGATGAGCGACGCCGAAATCGATGAATTAATGCTCGATCCGGGCATCATCCGCAACCGCCTCAAACTCAACGCGGCCCGGCGCAATGCCCAGGCCTGGATGGCGCTGGAGGACCCGGTGGAGTTTCTCTGGTCGTTCGTTGGTGGCAAGCCTGTGATCAATCATTTCAAGGATCGCACCGAAGTCCCGGCGGTCACTCCCGTCGCCGTGGAGATGAGCAAAGGCCTGAAAAAGGCCGGTTTCACGTTCGTCGGCCCGACCATTTGCTACGCGCTGATGCAGGCCTCCGGCATGGTCATGGACCACACACAGGATTGCGATCGCTACGCGGCGTTGGCCAACGGCGGTTAGAATAGCCGCCTCGCGCACCGCATAAAATCAGGAGTGACCTGTGGATAAGTTTAAAGGCGCCTTGCTGGTAGGCGCTCTTCGGCTGTTTGCCCTGCTTCCGTGGCGGGCAGTGCAGGCCGTGGGCTCGGCCATTGGCTGGGTGATGTGGAAAACCCCTAACCGTTCCCGTGACGTGGTGCGGATCAATCTGTCCAAGTGCTTCCCGGATATGGATCCGATCGAGCGCGAGCGCCTGGTAGGCCAGAGTCTCAAAGACATCGGCAAGTCCCTGACTGAAAGCGCTTGCGCCTGGATCTGGCCGGCTCAGCGCTCTATTGATCTGGTTCGCGAAGTCGAAGGCCTCGACGTATTAAAGGACGCGCTTGCTTCCGGCAAAGGCGTGGTCGGGATCACCAGTCACCTGGGTAACTGGGAAGTGTTGAACCACTTCTATTGCAGCCAATGCAAACCGATCATTTTTTACCGCCCGCCGAAGTTGAAGGCGGTGGATGAATTGCTGCGCAAGCAACGTGTGCAACTGGGTAACAGAGTCGCCGCGTCCACCAAGGAAGGCATTCTTAGTGTGATCAAGGAAGTGCGCAAAGGTGGTGCAGTGGGCATTCCCGCTGACCCGGAACCGGCCGAGTCCGCCGGGATCTTTGTGCCGTTCTTCGCCACTCAGGCGCTGACCAGCAAGTTTGTACCGAACATGTTGGCCGGCGGCAAAGCGGTAGGGGTGTTTCTGCACGCCCTGCGTCTGCCGGACGGTTCGGGCTACAAAGTGATCCTCGAAGCTGCACCAGAAGCCATGTATAGCACTGATACTGAAACGTCCTGCGCGGCCATGAGCCGGGTCGTTGAGCGCTATGTGCGGGCGTATCCGAGTCAGTACATGTGGAGTATGAAGCGCTTCAAGAAGCGTCCGCCGGGCGAAGAGCGCTGGTATTGAATTAATTGGCATGAACTGTGGATAACTTGTAGGAGCGAGCTCGCTCGCGATGGTCTTGAGGGCGCCGCGTTTCGCCCATGCAGCATTCGTCAGCGTTCACGTTCCTCGCGAGCAAGCTCGCTCCTGCAATAAAAGGGCGCAGAAGATGTCCGAACAGCGCAAATCGTTTCGCATCAAGATCAGCCATGAAAGCATCGGCGAGTGCCTGGGCCAGACCCGCAATCTCTCGACCACGGGGGTCTATGTCAAGCATCCAGGCTTGTCATCATTACCGAAGGGCGCAGTGGTGGTGGGTCAGGTGCAGGATTTACCCACAGGCGCGCCACGGGTTCGCATGGAAGTGGTGCAGGTGGATGCTGAAGGGATTGGCTTGCGCTATCTCTAATCAGAGCGCCTGACGATCGAGCTTTTTGAGAAACACCGTCATTTCCTTCTCCGCCTGCTTGTCGCCATGGGCGCGAGCGGCTTCCAGCCCCTGTTCCCACGCCTGACGCGCGGCCGGATAGTCCGTCAGCGCTAGATGGGCCTTGCCCAACAGCTTCCAGGCGGCCGAGTACTTCGGGTCGAACTCGACGCAGCGCTGAAAATGCTCCGCCGCCTTGGCGTTTTCCCCAAGATCCAGATAACCCTTGCCCAGGCCGAAGCGCAGCAATGAGTTATCCACACCCTTGGCGAGCATTTTTTCCAGGGATTCGAGCATGGGTGGATTCCTTGTTGAGGTGGGTCAGGGGTTGATCTGTCTCAGTGAGACCGATATCGCGAGCAGGCTCGCTCCCACAGTTGATCTTCATTGAACACAGATTTCATTGTGGGAGCGAGCCTGCTCGCGAAGGGGACAGACCAGCCACCGCAGATTTAGAAGAAGCTCAACCCCACATGAAACAGCTTCTCCACATCCCGAATATGCTTTTTATCCACAAGGAACAAAATCACATGATCCCCCGCTGCGATCACCGTATCGTCATGCGCAATGATCACCTCTTCATCACGAATGATCGCGCCAATCGTGGTGCCCGGCGGCAAACCAATATGCTCGATGGCCTTGCCAATCACCTGGCTCGACTTCGCATCGCCATGGGCAATCGCCTCGATGGCTTCCGCCGCACCCCGGCGCAATGAATGCACACTGACGATATCGCCACGACGCACATGGGCCAGCAAGGTGCCGATGGTCGCCAATTGCGGGCTGATCGCGATGTCGATGTCGCCACCCTGGATCAAGTCAACGTAAGCCGGGTTGTTGATGATCGTCATCACCTTCTTGGCACCCAGGCGTTTGGCCAGCAGCGAGGACATGATGTTGGCTTCATCGTCGTTGGTCAGGGCCAGGAAGAGATCCGCATCGGCGATGTTCTCTTCCAGCAGCAAATCACGGTCCGAGGCGCTGCCCTGCAATACCACTGTGCTGTCCAGGGTGTCTGAAAGATGGCGGCAGCGCGCCGGGTTCATCTCAATGATTTTTACCTGGTAACGGCTTTCGATGGCCTCGGCCAGACGTTCACCGATCTGCCCGCCACCGGCGATGACAATGCGCTTGTAGGTTTCATCCAGGCGGCGCATTTCGCTCATCACCGCACGAATATTCTCTTTGGCCGCGATGAAAAAGACTTCGTCGTCCGCCTCGATGACTGTGTCGCCCTGAGGCAAAATCGGCCGGTCACGACGAAAAATCGCCGCGACGCGGGTTTCGACATTCGGCATGTGCTCGCGCAATTGCCGCAGTTGCTGACCGACCAGCGGCCCGCCGTAATACGCCTTCACCGCCACCAATTGCGCCTGGCCTTCGGCGAAGTCGATCACCTGCAACGCACCCGGATGCTGGATCAGGCGCTTGATGTAGTTCGTGACCACTTGTTCCGGGCTGATCAGCACGTCCACAGGTATCGCTTCGTTATCGAACAGCTCGGAACGAGTGAGGTACGCGGCTTCGCGGACCCGGGCGATTTTGGTCGGGGTGTGAAACAGCGTGTGGGCGACCTGACAGGCAACCATGTTGGTTTCGTCGCTGTTGGTCACCGCCACCAGCATGTCGGCGTCGTCCGCGCCCGCCTGACGCAGCACGGTCGGCAGCGAGCCGCGGCCCTGCACGGTGCGAATATCCAATCGATCGCCGAGGTCGCGCAGGCGTTCGCCGTCGGTGTCGACCACGGTGATGTCATTAGCTTCGCTGGCCAAATGTTCAGCCAGTGAACCGCCGACCTGCCCCGCACCGAGGATGATGATTTTCATCCAGTCACTCCATTGAAACCGTTTAACCGCGCGTGGCCGCGATCTTGATCAGCTTGGCGTAGTAGAACCCGTCGTGGCCGCCTTCTTGGGCCAGCAACTGGCGACCATGAGGCTGCTTGATGCCGGCCTGGGTGGCGAGGTCCAGTTCACGGGCGCCTGGCGTACGAGCGAGGAACGCTTCGATCACCTGCGTGTTCTCGGTCGGCAGTGTGGAGCAGGTGGCATAAAGCAGAATGCCGCCCACTTCCAGGGTTATCCACAGGGCGTCCAGCAGCTCGCCCTGAAGCACCGCCAGCGCGGCGATGTCATCGGGTTGGCGGGTCAGCTTGATGTCCGGGTGACGACGGATCACGCCGGTGGCCGAGCACGGTGCGTCCAGCAGAATGCGCTGGAACGGCTTTCCGTCCCACCAGGTCGCCGTGTCGCGGCCGTCGGCGGCGATCAGTTCGGCGCTCAGGCCCAGGCGCGCGAGGTTTTCCCGCACCCGCACCAGACGCTTGGCTTCGAGGTCCACCGCCACCACGCCGGCCAGTGCCGGTTCGGCTTCCAGGATGTGGCAGGTCTTGCCGCCCGGGGCGCAGCAGGCGTCCAGCACCCGCTGGCCCGGCGCCAGGTCGAGCAGGTCCGCGGCCAGTTGCGCCGCTTCGTCCTGCACGCTGATCCAGCCCTCGGCGAAACCCGGCAGGCTGCGCACGTCGGCAGCGGCGTCGAGGATGATGCCGTCCTGACTGTAAACACACGGCGTGGCGGCGATGCCGGCCTCGGTCAGCAACCCGAGATACGCATCGCGCGTGTGATGACGACGGTTGACCCGCAAAATCATCGGCGGATGGGCGTTGTTCGCCGCGCAAATGGCTTCCCACTGCTCAGGCCAGAACGCCTTAAGGGATTTTTGCAGCCAGCGCGGATGCGCGGTGCGCACGACCGGATCGTGCTCCAGCTCGGCCAGTAGCGCTTCGCTTTCACGCTGGGCGCGGCGCAGCACGGCGTTAAGCAACGCCTTGGCCCAGGGCTTTTTCAGCTTGTCGGCGCAACCGACGGTTTCGCCGATGGCGGCGTGGGCTGGAACCCGGGTGTAGAGCAATTGATAGAGGCCGACCAGCAGCAGCGCTTCGACATCCGCGTCCGCTGCCTTGAACGGCTTCTGTAGCAACTTGGCCGCCAGTGCCGACAGACGCGGTTGCCAACGAGCCGTGCCGAACGCCAGGTCCTGGGTGAAGCCACGATCACGGTCCTCGACCTTGTCCATTTGCGTCGGCAGAGAACTGTTGAGCGAGGCTTTTCCGTTTAGAACAGCGGCGAGTGCCTTGGCGGCGGCCAGACGTGGGTTCATTGAGCGGCCGCCGCTTGACCGAGGACGGTGCCGACGGCGAATTTCTCACGACGGCTGTTAAACAGGTCGCTGAAGTTCAGCGCTTTGCCGCCGGGCAATTGCAGGCGGGTCAGGCGCAGGGCCTGTTCGCCGCAAGCGACGATCAAACCGTCCTTGCTGGCGCTGAGGATTTCACCCGGTGCGCCCTGTCCCTCGGCGAGGCTCGCGGCCAACACCTTCAGGGCTTCGCCATTGAGCATGCTGTGGCAGATCGGCCATGGATAGAAGGCGCGAACCAGGCGCTCCAGTTCAACCGCCGGGCGATTCCAGTCGATGCGCGCTTCGTCTTTGTTCAATTTATGAGCATAGGTGGCGAGGCTGTCATCCTGCACTTCGCCTTCCAGCGTTCCCGCCGCGAGGCCGGCAATCGCTTGAATCACCGCAGGTGGGCCCATTTCGGCCAGACGGTCATGGAGGCTGCCGCCGGTGTCTTCACCGGTAATCGGCGTGGTGACTTTGAGCAACATCGGGCCGGTATCGAGGCCCAGTTCCATGCGCATCACGGTCACGCCGCTTTCGCGGTCGCCCGCTTCGACGGCACGCTGGATCGGCGCCGCACCGCGCCAGCGAGGCAGCAGCGAGGCATGGCTGTTGATGCAACCCAGGCGCGGAATATCCAGCACCACTTGTGGCAGGATCAAGCCGTAGGCGACCACCACCAGCAAGTCCGGTTTGAGCGCGGCCAGTTCAGCCTGAGCGTCTTCATTGCGCAGGGTCGGCGGCTGCAACACCGGGATATTGTTTTCCAGCGCCAACTGCTTGACCGGGCTCGGCATCAGTTTTTGCCCACGGCCTGCCGGACGGTCCGGTTGGGTGTAAACCGCGATGATCTCGTAAGGGCTGTCGAGCAGGGCCTTGAGGTGTTCAGCGGCGAATTCCGGGGTGCCGGCAAAGACGATGCGCAGTGGCTCAGTCATGGAAAACTCTCATTTACAAAGCAGTCGCAAAAGAAAAAGGCTTGCCGCAGCAAGCCTTTGAAAGGAGGGCATCAAGCGTTCTGGCGATGGAGCTTTTCCAGTTTCTTCTTGATTCGGTCGCGTTTGAGATTGGACAGGTAATCAACGAACAATTTGCCGTTGAGGTGGTCGCATTCATGCTGGATGCACACGGCGAGCAGGCCTTCGGCAATCAGCTCGTAAGATTGGCCGTCACGGTCCAGCGCCTTGATTTTGACCTTCTGAGGGCGATCGACGTTTTCGTAGAAGCCCGGCACTGAGAGGCAGCCTTCCTGATATTGCTCCATCTCGTCGGTCAGGGTTTCGAACTCGGGGTTGATGAACACCCTGGGTTCGCTGCGGTCTTCGGAGAGGTCCATCACGACGATACGTTTGTGCACGTTGACCTGGGTCGCGGCAAGACCGATGCCTGGCGCTTCATACATTGTTTCAAACATGTCATCGACCAACTGACGCACTTCGTCGTCCACTACGGCCACAGGTTTGGCGATAGTGCGCAGGCGCGAGTCGGGGAATTCGAGGATGTCTAAAATGGCCATAAGCTTATTTGCTGCACGTGTGAGGTAAAGTCGGGTCGATGGCCTGACGGGTCCGAAGAAGATGCAGGCTATCGTTGTAAAACGTAGCTCCCTTCTTTTCATAAGCAAGCCGGGAGCGAGCCACGAAGGCTCTGGCGTTTTACGCGAACGTACATAATAAAGGGATTCACCGGATGAGGAAATCACTACTCGCCTTGCTCCTTCTGGCCTCGGCCGGTTTGGCGCACGGGCAAGTGCAACTCAAGGAAGGTTTTCCACAGCAATACACCGTGGTGGCGGGGGATACACTCTGGGACATCTCGGGAAAATTCCTGCGTGAACCGTGGAAATGGCCTGAGCTCTGGCAGGCCAATCCACAGATCGAAAACCCCAATATTATCTATCCCGGCGATTCGCTGGCGCTGGTCTACGTCAACGGCCAGCCGCGTCTGACCCTCAATCGCGGCGCTTCCCGGGGGACCATCAAGCTCTCGCCACGCATCCGCAGCAGTTCGGTGGCCGACGCCATTCCCAGCATCCCGCTGCAATCGATCAACAGCTTTCTGTTGAGCAATCGCATCGTCGACAAGGTCGAGGACTTCGACAAGGCGCCTTATATCGTTGCTGGCGATGCCGAACGCGTGCTCAGCGGCCCCGGTGACCGGATTTTCGCTCGCGGCCATTTCGATCCGGACCAGCCGGTGTACGGCATCTTCCGCCAGGGCAAGGTCTACACCGATCCGCAGAGCAAGGAGTTCCTGGGCATCAATGCCGACGATATCGGTGGTGGAGAGATCGTGGCCACTGAAGGCGACGTCGCCACCCTCGCCCTGCAACGCACGACCCAGGAAGTCCGTCTCGGCGACCGCTTGTTCAGCGGCGAGGGGCGTTCGATCAACTCGACGTTCATGCCCAGCTCGCCAACAACCGAGATCAATGGAGTGATCATCGATGTGCCACGTGGGGTCACGCAGATTGGCGCGCTGGATGTCGTGACGCTGAACAAGGGCCAACGCGATGGCCTGGCCGAAGGCAATGTCCTGGTGGTGATGAAAACCGGTGAAACCGTGCGCGACCGGATCACTGGCCAGCCACTGAAAATTCCCGATGAGCGTGCCGGTTTGCTGATGGTGTTCCGCACATACGACAAACTAAGTTACGGATTGGTCCTCAATGCATCGCGCTCCTTGGCGGTGATGGACAAGGTGCGAAATCCTTAGACTGTTTCACAAGTTACCAACAGAGTTATCCACAGCTTATTCCCGTTTGAACGGGGCTCATAACGATCAAGGATGATCCATGTCGCTGCCTATTTTTACATCGGTTTCCCCTGCGGAACTGGAAGCTCGCCTGCGTTTGCATCGCCTGCCGGAACTGGGTCCTGCGCGTTTCAAAAAATTGCTGGAGGCCTTCGGCTCGGCCTCCAAAGCCATCGGCGCCCCGGCGAGTGCCTGGCGTTCGCTCGGTTTACCTTTCGCTTGCGCGCAAGCTCGACGCGCCCCTGAAGTCTGTGATGGTGCGAGCCACGCATTAGCTTGGCTAGAGCGTCCGGGCCAGCATTTACTGATGTGGGACCAGCCTGATTACCCGGCCTTGCTGGCGGAGATCAGTGATGCACCGCCGCTGTTATTCGTGGCGGGCGATCCGGGCATTCTGGAACAACCGCAGCTGGCAATGGTCGGCAGCCGCCGCGCTTCTCGGCCGGGAATGGACACCGCCGCCGCGTTTTCCCGCAGTCTGGCAGGCGCCGGTTTTGTCATTACCAGCGGTCTGGCCCTCGGCATCGACGCCGCCGCGCATCAAGCCGCTTTAGACGTGGGCGGGCGAACGGTCGGTGTACTTGGCACGGGACTTGAAAAGTTTTATCCACAGCGCAATAAACGGTTGGCGGATGCCATGATTGCGTCGGGTAGCGCGGTACTTTCGGAGTTCCCGCTGGACGCCGGTCCAACGGCCAGCAACTTCCCCCGACGCAATCGAATCATCAGCGGTTTGTCGCTCGGTGTGTTGGTGGTCGAGGCCAGTGTCGCCAGCGGGTCGTTGATCACCGCGAGGCTGGCGGCGGAGCAAGGGCGAGAGGTGTATGCGATCCCGGGCTCGATCCATCATCCCGGTGCGCGCGGTTGTCATCAGCTGATCCGTGACGGTGCGGTGCTGGTGGAAACCATCGAGCATATCCTCGAAGCGTTGCGTGGCTGGCAACGGTTGCCGATATCCGCGGAGGCGCCATCGGTGACACATCCGTTGCTCTTGCTGTTGCATGCCGCGCCCCACACCAGTGAAGCGTTGGCAATCACCAGCGGCTGGGCCTTGCCAAAAGTGCTGGTGGCGCTGACGGAGCTGGAAATGGAGGGGCGGGCGGTCTGTGAAAGCGGGCGCTGGTTTGCGCGAGTAAGCTAGGTTTTATAAGGAAGATCGGTAAACTGCGCAGAGCCTTATTCCGGAGAGTTTTTCATGGTCAACAGTTGGCGTGTGCAACAAGCCGCACGAGCCATTCGCGCAGGGGCGGTGATTGCCTATCCAACCGAAGCAGTCTGGGGCCTGGGTTGCGACCCGTGGGACGAGGAAGCGGTAGAGCGTCTGCTGCTGATTAAGGGCCGCTCTGTGGAAAAGGGCCTGATTCTGGTTGCCGACAACATTCGCCAGTTCGACTTCCTTTTCGACGATTTCCCCGAGCTTTGGATGGACCGCATGGCCAGCACCTGGCCGGGACCCAATACCTGGCTGGTGCCGCATCAGAACCAGTTGCCCCAGTGGATTACCGGCGTGCATGAAACCGTGGCGCTGCGGGTCAGCGATCACCCACAGATACGGGAACTTTGCGCATTGGTGGGACCACTGGTCTCAACGTCGGCTAATCCACAGGGCCGGCCGGCGGCGCGCACACGGATTCGTGTGGAGCAGTATTTCCGTGGGCAGGTTGATTTGGTGTTGGGCGGGAGTTTGGGTGGGCGCAAGAATCCGAGCGTGATTCGCGACCTGGCGACCGGTCACGTCATTCGCCCGGATTGAGACCGCACTGCTGCCATTCGCGAGCAGGCTCGCTCCCACAGTTATGTGTCGATCACAAATACACTGTGGGAGCGAGCCTGCTCGCGATGGCGTCCGTCAAGGCAACAAAACAGTTGAGCCGGTAGTACGACGCGCCGACAACTCGGTCTGCGCTTTCGCCGCATCAGCCAATGGATACTTGTGGCTGATGTCGACCTTCAGCTTCCCGCTGATGATCATTTCAAACAGTTCATCCGCCATGCGTTGCAGGTTTTCAGCGTTGTTGGCGTAGGTCGCCAGGGTCGGCCGGGTCACGTACAGCGATCCCTTTGCCGCCAAAATCCCCAGGTTCACCCCATCCACCGCGCCAGACGCATTGCCAAAACTCACCACCAGACCCCGCGGCGCCACGCTATCAAGCGAAGTCAGCCAAGTGTCCTTGCCAACGCCGTCGTACACCACCGGGACCTTTTTGCCGTCAGTCAATTCCAGTACGCGTTGTGCGACGTTTTCGTGGCTGTAGTCGATGGTCGCCCAAGCACCGTTGGCCTTGGCCAATGCGGCTTTCTCCGCCGAGCTGACCGTGCCGATCAACTTCACGCCCAGCGCCTTGGCCCATTGGCAGGCCAGGGAACCGACACCACCGGCAGCGGCGTGAAACAGAATGGTCTCACCACCCTTGAGTTCATACGTCTGGCGCAGCAAGTACTGCACGGTCAGGCCTTTGAGCATCACGCCGGCGGCCTGTTCGAAGCTGATCGCGTCCGGCAGGCGCACCAGATTGGCCTCTGGCAATACGTGAACTTCACTGTAGGCGCCCAATGGGCCGCTGCCGTAAGCCACGCGATCGCCGACCTTGAAGCGGGTGACGTCGCTGCCCACCGCCTCGACCACGCCCGCACCTTCCGAACCCAGGCCCGACGGCAATGCAGGCGGCGCATAGAGGCCACTGCGGTAATAGGTGTCGATGAAGTTCAGGCCAATCGCCTTGTTAGCGACGCGGACTTGCTGCGGGCCGGGCTCGGCGGGTTGGTAATCGGCATACTCGAGCACTTCGGGGCCGCCATGGGCGCGGAACTGGATACGCTTTGCCATCAGAACTCTCCTTAGATCTTAGCTTCTGGATTTGTAGCGCCAAGCGGTCTATCGGACTCCTAACCCTGATCTTCGTCAACTGCGGTGGAGCAAGGTGCAGTGTTATCCTACGCAGCAATTCGCCGCCGGCCATTGATGTGCCGCGTAGCTTCGCCCGATTCAAGGTGATGACATGACAACCCGCACCGAGGCCGTAAAAGCCTACCTGCTCGACTTGCAAGACCGGATTTGCGCTGCACTGGAAGCTGAAGACGGCGGCACGCACTTTGTCGAAGACGCCTGGGCCCGGCCTGCCGGTGGTGGCGGTCGCACGCGAGTGATCGAAAACGGCACTGTGATCGAGAAGGGCGGGGTCAACTTTTCCCACGTCTTTGGCAGCGGTCTCCCGCCGTCCGCCAGCGCTCATCGGCCGGAACTGGCCGGCCGTGGCTTCGAAGCCCTCGGCGTGTCACTGGTGATTCACCCGCACAACCCGCATGTGCCGACCTCCCACGCCAACGTGCGCTTTTTCATTGCTGAAAAAGAAGGTGAAGAACCGGTCTGGTGGTTCGGCGGTGGATTTGACCTGACACCGTATTACGGCAACATCGAGGACTGCGTGCACTGGCACCGCGTCGCGGAGCAGGCCTGCGAACCGTTCGGTCCGGACGTTTACGCTCGCTACAAAGCCTGGTGCGATAGCTACTTCCACATCAAGCATCGCCATGAACCGCGTGGCATTGGCGGTCTGTTCTTCGATGACTTGAACGAGTGGGATTTCGACACCAGCTTCGCCTTCATGCGCGCCATCGGTGACGCTTACATCGATGCGTATTTGCCGATCGTGCAGCGCCGCAAAAATGATCTGTTCACCGCCAAACAGCGGGAGTTCCAGGAATTCCGCCGTGGGCGTTACGTCGAATTCAACCTGGTCTACGACCGTGGCACGTTGTTCGGCCTGCAATCGGGCGGGCGTACCGAGTCGATTCTCATGTCCCTGCCGCCGCAAGTCCGCTGGGGCTACGACTGGAAAGCCGAGCCGGGCAGCGAAGAGGCGCGGCTGACCGAGTACTTCCTGCAAGATCGCGATTGGTTGGCCGAGGCCTGAACGAGGAATTCTGATGGACCGTTACGTTGTATTCGGTAACCCGATTGGCCACAGCAAGTCGCCGCTGATCCATCGCCTGTTCGCCGAGCAGACGGCTCAGCAACTGGACTACAGCACTTCGCTGGCGCCGCTCGATGATTTTTCCGACTTTGCCCGGGAGTTTTTCCTCGAAGGTCGCGGGGCGAACGTAACGGTGCCATTCAAGGAAGACGCCTTTCGCCTGGCCGACAGTCTGACAGAACGTGCGCAGCGGGCCGGCGCGGTGAACACCCTGAGCAAACTCGTTGACGGCACTCTACTGGGCGACAACACCGATGGCGCGGGGTTGGTTCGGGACCTGACCGTCAACGCCGGTTTCAGCCTCAAGGGCAAACGCATCCTGTTGCTCGGTGCCGGTGGTGCCGTGCGTGGTGCGCTTGAGCCACTGCTGGCCGAACAGCCGGCCTCGGTCATCATCGCCAACCGCACGGTGGAAAAAGCCGAGCTGCTGGCGGAGCTGTTCGCCGATCTGGGGCCGGTATCGGCCAGTGGTTTTGATTGGCTGCAAGAGTCGGTGGACCTGATCATCAATGCGACGTCGGCCAGCCTGACAGGCGATGTCCCGCCGATTGCCAGCAGCCTGATCGAACCGGGCAAGACGGTTTGTTACGACATGATGTACGGCAAGGAGCCGACGTCATTCTGCCGCTGGGCCACTGAACATGGCGCGGCAGTGTCGATGGATGGCTTGGGGATGCTCGCTGAGCAAGCGGCAGAAGCCTTCTTCCTGTGGCGCGGTGTGCGCCCGGACACCGCGCCGGTACTGGCCGAACTGCGCCGGCAGTTGGCCCTGTAATCAATGTGGGAGCGAGCCTGCTCGCGATAACGGCAGTACATCCAGCATTGATGTACCAGAACAACCGCTATCGCGAGCAGGCTCGCTCCCACAAGGGATCACCGCGATGGTGGATCAATCCTCGAAACGGATCGGGCATTTCTCCACCCCTTCCAGCTTCCTCAACTCCTCCACCACCGGCGACCTCGCCCCGCGCAAGGTCAGGCTGCGATTCTGCTGAAGCAGTCGCCGGGCTTCCTGATGCAACATTTCCACCCCCGAATAATCGATGAAGTTGATCTGTTGCGCCTCGATCACCACGCGCGCGCCGTGCATCCGTTGCAGGCGCACTTGCAGGTAATGGCTGGCACCGAAAAAAATCGAGCCGCCGACCCGCAGGATGTCTTCATCCCCTTCGCGCCAATGCTGTACCCGTGGTTGCGAGGTGCGCTTGAGGTAGAAGAACAACGACACCAGAACGCCAGCATAAATGGCCGTCTGCAACTCCAGCAGCAACGTTGCAACGCAGGTCAGCGCCATGACCAGGAACTCGGAGTGGCTGACCCGCCACAACGCACGAATGCCGCGATGATCCACCAACCCCCATGCAATCAACAAAATGCTGCCAGCCATGGCCGGAATCGGAATGTGGGCGATCAAGCTCGCGCCGAAGATGGCGAAAAGTCCCACCCACAACGCCGAAAAAACGCCGGCCAAAGGCGAGCAGGCACCCGCTTCGTAGCTCAGGCCCGAGCGAGTGAAGGAACCGGCGGATAGCGAGCCGGAAAAAAATGCACCGACCATGTTCGATAAACCCTGGGCGCGGACTTCCTGATTCGCGTCGAGCAACTGCTGCGAGCGGGCCGATAACGAGCGAGCAATCGACAGGCTGGTGACCAGACCGAGCATACCGACCGCCACCGCGCTGGGCAGCAGACGAAGTATCAGATCCAGGTCCAACGGCAATGGGCTGAAAGGTGGCAGGCGCCCGACAAACGTACTGACCAACTTCACGTGGCCGAACATTGATGGCCAGAGCCAGACCAGCAATCCGCTCAGTGCCAGGGTGATCAATAGCGTCGGCCAACGACGCAACAGCAGTTTCAGTATGAAGCCCACGACGACCGTCGCCAGGCCCAGCACCCATGAAGGCTTATCCACTTCACCCAGATGACTGAACAGCGTCATCAAGCTGTTCAGCGCCGTTGCCTGGCTGGGCAAGTCCAGCCCCAGCAGGTTTGGCAGTTGGCCGATGGCAATCACCACCGCCGCACCGAGGGTGAAGCCCAGCACCACCGAGTGAGAAACGAAATTGACCAAGGCGCCAAAACGCAGCAAACCCAACAGCCACTGGAAAATGCCGGCGAGAAGCGTCAGCAACAAGATCAGTGTGATGTAGTCCTGTGACGCGGGGACGGCCAGAGGACTGACGCTGGCAAACAGGACAATGGAGATTGCTGCCGTCGGACCACAGATCAAATGCCATGACGAACCCCAGAGGCAGGCGATCAACACCGGGATGATGGCGGCGTACAAGCCATATTCCGGTGGGAGGCCGGCGATCAAGGCGTAGGCAATGGATTGCGGCAACGCGAGAATCGCGCCGCTGAGGCCGACGATCAGATCACGCCCGACACTGGCGCGGGTCTGCCGGGGCAGCCAGCTAAGGAAGGGGAAGAGCGAATGGCGGCTGGGGAAGGCCATGGGTCCTCTCAGTGAGTGACTACTAACGCGTCAGGGTGGTGTGTCAGAGGTGACGGCGCAAGCTCAAAAAACATCGCGAGCAGGCTCGCTCCCACAGGGTAATACAGGCACCTGTGGGAGCGAGCCTGCTCGCGAAGGCGTCCTCGGACCTTACAACTTGGCTTTGACCGCCGGCAACGCGTCCTTGCCATCCGCAGTCTTCACGCCATCCAGCCATTTATCCAGCACCGCCGGGTTGGCCTTGATCCACGCCTTGGCAGCATCAGCATTGCTGACTTTCTTGTTCACCACCTCGGCCATGATGCTGTTCTCCATTTCCTGAGTGAAATTCAGGTTGGTGAGCAGTTTGCCAACGTTTGGACAGGCTTGCGCGTAGCCCTTACGCGTCAGGGTGTGAACGCTGCCGGTATCGCCAAAGTACTTCTCGCCACCCTTCAGGTAGTGCATTTTCAGCTGCACGTTCATGGGGTGCGGTGTCCAGCCGAGGAAGGTCACGAACTTCTGTTTCTTCACGGCGCGGGATACTTCCGCCAGCATCGCCTGCTCACTGGATTCGACGAGTTTCCACTGACCCATGTCGAAGTCGTTTTTCTTGATAATCTCTTGCAGCGAAATGTTCGCCGGAGCACCGGAGCCGATGCCGTAGATCTTTCGGTCGAACTTGTCGGCGAATTTGTTCAAGTCGGAAAAGTTATGCACACCCGCGTCCCAGACGTAGTCCGGAACAGCGAGGGTGAATTCGGTGCCGTCGAGGTTCTTCGCCAGTTGAGTGACGTCGCCCGTGGCCACGAACTTGTCGTAGAAGCCCTGTTGCGCCGGCATCCAGTTACCCAAAAACACGTCGACCTGGCCGTCCTTCAGACCGCCAAAGGTGATCGGCACCGCGAGGGTGTCGACTTTGGCCTTATAGCCCATGCCGTCCAGCAGAAACCCGGTGATGGCGTTGGTCGCGGCGATGTCGCTCCAGCCAGGGTCAGCCATTTTCACCGTCTCGCAGCTCTGATCGGCATACGCCGATGCACTGCCCAGAGCCAGGAGCCCGACCGTCAGTACTGTGGATAACTTTTGCATGGACTTCCCCTTAACATTATTGGTTTTGGCAGGGTTGTGGATAACGTGCTTTGCGCTCCAGATCGTCGAGGTCGATGTGGTTACGCATGTACTGCTGGCTGGCGTCGACCAGCGGCTGGTGATCCCAGCTCTTCAACTTGCCGATAGTTAGCGCATCGGCGACGAAACGCCGGCGCCTCTGACTGGCAAGCACTTGGTGGTGAATCGCCGGGATATCCCATTTAGCCCGAGCTTCAGCGAGAAAATCGTCGAACAGCTGCCGATATTGGGGCGATTTGCTGAGTTCTTCCTGTTCGCGCGGGTCGTTTTGCAGGTCGAAGAGCAGGCAAGGGTCGTCTTCGCTGTAGATGAATTTATAGGCGCCGCGGCGAATCATCATCAGCGGACTGATGGTGCCTTCGGCCATGTATTCGCCGAAGACCTCGTCGTGACCGCCCTGCCCTTTCAGGTGCGAAACCAGTGAGCGACCGTCCAGCGGCAGACCCGGCTCCAGCGATCCTCCGGCCAGCTCCACGAACGTAGGCAGCAAATCGGCAGTCGACACCGCTGCGCTGACCCGGCCAGCCCCGAACTGCCCCGGGGCACTGATCAACAGCGGAACGCGGGCGGCCATTTCGAACCAATGCATTTTGTACCAAAGCCCGCGTTCACCGAGCATGTCGCCGTGGTCACCGGAGAACACGATGATGGTGTCGTCGATCAGCCCTGTTTCCTCAAGCGTTTGCAGGAGTTTGCCGACGTTGCTATCGATATAGCTGCACGCGCCGAAATATGCACGGCGCGCATCGCGAATCTTATCCACAGGCAGCGGCTTGTCCCACAGGTCGTAAACCTTGAGCAAACGCTGAGAGTGCGGGTCGAGTTCAGCCTGCGTCGGCGTGTCGGGCAGCGGGATGTCGGCATCGTCGTACAGGTCCCAGAAAGCCTTGGGGATGGTGTACGGGTCGTGGGGGTGAGTCATCGAAACGGTCAGGCAGAAGGGTTGATCGCCATCCTCGCGGATGTGATCGAACAGGTATTGCTGGGCCTTGAACACCACTTCTTCGTCAAAATCCAGTTGATTGGTGCGCACGCACGGTCCGGCCTGCAATACCGACGACATGTTGTGATACCAGGTCGGACGTACGTCCGGTTCATCCCAGTTCACGGCCCAGCCGTAGTCGGCCGGGTAAATGTCACTGGTCAGGCGTTCTTCGTAACCGTGCAGCTGGTCCGGACCGCAGAAGTGCATCTTGCCCGACAAGGCTGTGCGGTAACCGAGACGACGCAGGTAGTGGGCATAGGTCGGTACATCGGCGGGGAAATCGGCCGCGTTATCGTAGGCGCCAATCTTGCTCGGCAGCTGACCGCTGACCAGGGTAAAACGCGACGGCGCGCAGAGTGGGCTATTGCAATAAGCAGCGTCGAACACCACGCCTTCGGCGGCGAGGCGGCTGAGATTCGGCAGTTTAACAGGCGAAGGGCCGTAGAACGGCAACATTGGCGCGGCCATCTGATCGGCCATGATGAAAAGAATATTCTTGCGCTTCATGTGATCGCGGCATTCCATAGTGAATATTTATGCGAGAGTGCTGCAATCGAGCATGGAGTCCATGCTCTCTCCGGTAAAGCCCATGCCAGGCAATGACTAGGATAAGCACAGCTTATGTATGACGCCCTTGGTGATTTATCTCTGGATTTGCTTCGCGCTTTTGAAGCGGCGGCTCGTCAGCGCAGCTTTACCGCTGCTGCAGTGGAGCTCGGCACCACGCAACCGGCCATCAGTCAGCAGATCAAGCGGCTCGAAGAACAGCTCGCTACGCGACTGTTCGACCGCATTTACCGCGGTATTGAATTGACCGAGACCGGGACGATTCTTTATGAGCAGGTTCAGCTCGGTTTGCAGAATATCGATGCAGGATTGAGCGCAATCAGTGCGCAACAGCAACACGAGGTGTTGCAGGTCGCCACCGATTTCGCCTTCGCCGCGTATTGGCTGATGCCACGTTTGCATCGCTTTCATGCCGCCAATCCTCAAGTCGACGTCAGCCTGGTCACCAGCGAACGCAGCCTCAACATGCTGCGCACCGATATCGATGTGGCAGTACTGTTTGGTGACGGTCGGTTTAAACAGGGCGAAAGCCATTGGCTATTCAGCGAAGAAGTGTTCCCGGTTTGCAGTCCACTGTTGCTGAAGGACCGTCCCCTGCCCTTGCCGGCCCGGTCGCTACTGGAATTTCCGCTGCTGCACCTGCGCGGTGAAAACAGCAGTAACTGGTTCGACTGGAGTGGCGTGTTTCGTGAGCTGGGGATTACTTCAGCGCCCGTGCCGGGGCAATTGCGCTTTGATAATTACACCTTGTTGATTCAAGCAGCGATCGGCGGGCAAGGCGTGGCCATCGGCTGGCGGCACCTTGTGGATAACTTGCTGGAGCAGGGTTTGTTGTGTCGACCGATTGCTGAAACGGTGATCTCCCGACTGGGCTATTACGTGGTCCTGCCCCAGCGCAAACGGCGCGGGGCTTTGATTCAACAGTTTGTGGAATGGTTGATGGCGGAGCAGGCCAGCAGTGCGCAATCGCTGAACGGTCTGCCGTTACCGTCGATTGCTGTGTGAAAGCGATCTTTTTACTACTCTGACGTCGCAACGAAATTCACATGCTCACCGACGTGCAGGTTCAGGCGCAGCTCATCGGCGACCCCCACCGCCACTCGATTCAAACGCTGAAGCGGTTCGACCAGGCCTGGCTCCAGGCTGCTGCTGACCCGGCTGAAATGTTCAATGGTCAGTCCCGGCACGCTGTGCGGTGCATTCACCAGCGTCCAATGCAGGGTGCTGCTTTGCAGGGCTTCACGGATCTCCTCGGCGGCGTGGCGTTGCAACTGATCCTCTATTTCCGGATCGTCCAGCACGTCGAAATCGCCCACCAGAAACAGCCGGGTAATGCCTGCCGCTTGCATGCCATCGATCAGTGCATCCACGGCCAGCACTTGCTCGACCGGCCCCGGCACGATGGTTTTTTCCACATGCTCACTGTCGAACGGCAACCCGGGCGCGTCTAACAGGCAAATAACCGCCGAACAG
This sequence comes from Pseudomonas sp. ASL7, assembly GCF_056680375.1. Taxonomy (NCBI): domain Bacteria; kingdom Pseudomonadati; phylum Pseudomonadota; class Gammaproteobacteria; order Pseudomonadales; family Pseudomonadaceae; genus Pseudomonas; species Pseudomonas sp. ASL7. Next base: position 4,781,248 of record NZ_CM155279.1, read on the forward strand.
CCCGCGACACTTTGCTTTACGCGCTGGGCATTGAACAAATCGCCGGTCTTGGCCCGCAACCCCGGGCGCGGCGCGAGCACTGTCAGGTCATCGAGAATGGCGATGACTTCATGTTGGCGCCGCAGCATTTCAGCCATTAGCGCGCTGCCCAAGCTACTCATGGCACCATAAAGCACCACTTTCACCACCGGGGTTTCGGCATTTTTCATGGCGGGGCTCCATACTTTCCTACGTCTATGACGTGTGACCTGTAGGGATCGGTGAGGGTTCGATCAGGTTTTAGAGGGATTCCAGATGCAAGAGATCAAGGGGTATCACGCCCATGTCTATTTTAACGCCAGCACCCTCTCCCAGGCACGAGCCTTGTGTGAGCGGGCTGCACAACTGTTCCCGTTGAAGATGGGCCGCGTTCACGAACGTCCGGTCGGCCCGCACCCGGACTGGAGCTGCCAACTGGCATTCGGACCTGAACTGATTGGCGAAGTGCTGCCGTGGCTGGCGCTCAATCGCAAGGGGTTGGTGGTATTCCTGCACCCGGACACCGGTGACGACCTGCTCGACCACACCGAACATGCAATCTGGATGGGCGCGATTCGGCCGCTGGACCTGTCTATTTTTTGACCAGAGCCTTTCTTCGGCTCCGCCCGGAAAGTGTCCGCAATGGCAGCCGCCTGTATGAACTTCGTCCAATTTTTCCGCCTGCCCCGTCATCAGGGACTTTGAGACCGTCCGACGACCGGTTGCACTTGCGGTCAATGCTTTCACCGGCGAAAGCTGGCTGAAAGCTTGCGCGATTAGGATCGCCCCCACTTCCGGCAACAGACCGGTTGGCCAAGCGAGTGTTTGATGGCTCGCACGGCCCATTTAACAACAACAATGGTGATCCTGATGTCCTTTGCTACCCGCCGCTTCGCTGTCACTCCGCCCGTAAGCCTCGTGCTCCCCGTTTTGCGCTGACCCACCCGGTTCGCCCATTTCCCTAGCCGCGCTACGCCTGGAGTTTTCCCATGCTGACTTTCCTTGGCTTTGCCATGGTCATCACGTTCATGTTCCTGATCATGACCAAGCGCCTGTCCGCGCTGATCGCCCTGATCATCATTCCAATCATCTTCGCCCTGTTCGGCGGCTTTGCGCCGAAGATCGGACCGATGATGCTCGAAGGCATCACCAAGCTCGCACCGACCGGTGTGATGCTGATGTTCGCCATTCTGTATTTCGCCCTGATGATTGACTCCGGCCTGTTCGACCCGGCCGTGCGCAAGATCCTCAAACTGGTCAAGGGTGACCCGCTGAAAGTTTCGGTCGGCACCGCCGTACTGGCGCTCGTCGTCTCCCTCGATGGTGACGGCGCGACCACTTATATGATCTGCGTGGCCGCCATGCTGCCGCTCTACAGCCGCATCGGCATGAGCCCACGGATCATGGCCGGTCTGATCATCCTCGCCGGTGGTGTGATGAACATGACGCCCTGGGGCGGCCCGACGGCCCGTGCGGCCAGTGCGCTGCATGTGGACCCCTCAGACATCTTCGTGCCGATGATTCCTGCGATGCTGGCCGGCGTGATGGCGATCCTGGCGATTGCCTACTTTTACGGTAAACGCGAGCGTGCTCGTCTGGGTGAATTGCACCTGGCCGGCGATGAAATCGACCACAGCGAAATCAGCGTTTCGCAGTTCCCTGACGCCCGCCGTCCGAAACTGATCTGGTTCAACGGCGCGCTGACCCTGGCGCTGATGTGCACCCTGATTGCGGGGCTGTTGCCGCTGCCTGTGCTGTTCATGGTGGCGTTCAGTATCGCGATGATCGTCAACTATCCTTGCCTGCAACAGCAGAAGGATCGCGTTGCGGCCCACGCAGGCAGCGTGCTGGCGGTGGTCGGTTTGATTTTCGCGGCGGGTATCTTCACCGGCATCCTGTCGGGCACTGGCATGGTCGACGCGATGTCGAAAAGCCTGCTGGCCGTCATTCCGGATTTCCTCGGCCCATACCTGGCCGTGATCACCGCGCTGGTGAGCATGCCGTTCACGTTCTTCATGTCGAACGACGCATTTTATTACGGTGTGTTGCCGGTGCTTGCCGAAGCCGCCAGTCATTACGGTATAACCGCGGTGGAAATGGCACGTGCCTCGATCGTTGGTCAGCCCGTCCATTTGTTGAGCCCGCTGGTACCGTCGACCTATTTGTTGGTGGCCCTGGCCGGTATCGAATTCGGTGACCACCAGCGTTTTACCCTGAAATGGGCGGTGCTGGTGTGTATGTGCATACTGGTTGCCGCATTGCTGATGGGGATTTTTCCGCTGTTCAGCACGCTATAAGCCCAAGACTCACCATGGCGGGTCCAAGGCTTTGCTGTTTGAAGCCGGGGCGCTTCGTGGTTTAACACATCCTCAAAGGAATACACATGGAATGGCTGACCAACCCTGAAATCTGGGTTGCCTTCTTTACCCTGACCGCCCTGGAAATCGTTCTGGGTATCGATAACATCATCATGATTTCGATCCTGGTCAGCCGCATGCCCAAGCACATGCAGGCACGCACCCGGATTTTCGGCCTGGCACTGGCCATGGTCACACGGATTCTGTTGTTGCTGTCGATCACCTGGGTCATGCGCCTCACGGCCGATCTGTTCGTTGTATTCGGGCAGGGTATTTCCGGGCGTGACCTGATCCTGTTCTTTGGTGGCCTGTTCCTGCTCTGGAAGAGCTCGCAAGAGATGTATCACGCGCTGGAAGGTGAAGATGAAGCCGCCGACGAGCCGACCGGCAAGGGCGGCAACTTCCTCTACACCATCATTCAGATCGCGATCATCGACATCGTGTTTTCACTGGACTCGGTCATCACCGCCGTGGGCATGGTGTCGTACGTACCGGTCATGGTCGCGGCGATCATCGTTGCGGTGCTGGTGATGATGTGGGCTTCTGGCACCATCAGCGCGTTCATCGACAAGCACCCGTCGCTGAAGATGCTGGCGCTCTCGTTCCTGTTGGTCGTCGGTACCGTATTGATTGCCGAATCCTTCGACGTGCACGTGCCAAAAGGCTACGTCTACTTCGCCATGGCGTTCTCCCTGGCGGTTGAAGCGATCAACATCAAGATGCGCACAGCGATCGCGAAAAAGAAGAAACAGCAAGATCCGGTGAAACTGCGCAAGGACATTCCAGGGCAATAATCCCGGGTCTTCCTGAACACGCAAAACCTGTGGGAGCGAGCCTGCTCGCGATAGCGGTCTGTCAGTCAACATCAATGTTGAATCTGAGGGCCTCATCGCGAGCAGGCTCGCTCCCACATTTGTTTTTGCGTGGCTGACGGGCCTGTTTTCATAACGGTTTTGTTTCAATCGCTTCTTTAGCTGTGCGATGCTGGCGCGCAGACCGTTAGCCAACTACAGCTTAAGTAGCTTAAGTACAGAACGTAGAAAAAGCGCGGCACCGTAACTTGCCCCTTTGGGGCGCTACCACTACAGGGGGCCAGTATGCTCACCCTGCTCAATTTGTTATCTGCCGTGGCCTTGTTGATCTGGGGCACGCACATCGTCCGAACCGGCATCCTGCGGGTCTACGGTTCCAACCTGCGCCATGTCATTGGCCAGAATATGTCCAAGCGCTGGCTGGCGTTCATTGCGGGGATCGTCGTGACCGCGATGGTCCAGAGCAGCAACGCGACGGCCATGCTCGTGACCTCTTTTGTCGGTCAGGGCTTGATGGCGTTGACCCCGGCCCTGGCAACCATGCTGGGGGCTGACGTCGGTACAGCGTTGATGGCCAGGGTCCTGACGTTCGATTTGTCATGGTTGTCGCCGCTGTTGATCTTCCTCGGGGTGATTTTCTTCCTGTCCCGCAAGCAAACCCGACTTGGGCAGATGGGCCGGGTCAGCATCGGCCTGGGGCTGATCATTCTGGCGCTGCAACTGATCGTCGAAGCCGCCGCGCCGATCACCCACGCCCAAGGGGTCAAAGTGATCTTCGCGTCGCTGACCGGCGACATTCTGCTCGATGCCTTGGTCGGTGCGCTGTTCGCGATGATTTCCTACTCCAGCCTGGCCGCCGTTCTGCTGACCGCGACCCTGGCCGGCGCCAGTGTGATCAGCTTGCCTGTCGCCATCGGCCTGGTGATCGGCGCTAACATCGGCAGCGGTATTCTTGCGTTCATGAGTACCAGCATGCAGAACGCTGCGGGTCGACAGGTTGCATTGGGCAGCCTGCTGTACAAGCTGATTGGCCTGTTGCTGATCATTCCGGTACTCGACCTGTTGGTGCACTGGATCGATAGCCTCGATTTCAGCCCTCAGGAAATGGTCATCGGCTTCCACCTGCTCTACAACACGGCACGTTGCCTGATCCTGCTGCCCAGCGTCAGGCTGATGGCCAGGCTGTGTGCCTGGTTGCTGCCGGATCGCCCGGAAATCAATGGTATGGCCAAGCCCCGGCACCTTGATCCGACGGCGCTGGACACGCCCAGCCTGGCACTGGCCAACGCCGCGCGGGAGACCCTGCGCATGGGCGACCTGATCGACAACATGCTCGAAGCCATGCTCGACGTGCTGCGAGGTAAACAGACTGCCGTCACCCAGGAAGTGCGCCGTTTGACCGACGATGTCGAGGCTCTCTACAGCGCCATCAAACTGTACCTGGCGCAAATGCCCCGGGAAGACCTCAGCGATCAGGACAGCCGGCGCTGGGCGGAAATCATCGAACTGGCGATTAATCTCAAACTCGCCAGCGACCTGATCGAACGCATGCTGCGCAAGGTTCAGCAGCAGAAAACGTCGCAGCGCCGATCTTTTTCCGAGGTCGGTCTGGAAGAGTTGGCGGGGCTGCACAGTCAGTTGATTTCCAACCTGCGCCTGGGGTTGTCAGTGTTCCTCAGCGCCGACAAGGAAAGCGCCCGCCTGTTGCTGCGTGAAAAACGTCGCTTTCGCGCACAGGAACGCCGCCTGGCCCATGCTCACGTCAGCCGGTTGCAACGTAAGATCGTGCAAAGTATCGAGACCAGCTCGTTGCACCTGGAGTTGATCGCGGATATGAAGCGTCTTAATTCGCTGTTCTGCAGCAGCGCTTATGTGGTGCTGGAAACATCCGATACCGGCGCACTGGCTGCCGACGATTTGGCTGACATCACACATTCGCCTTGAACGTCTGGCAGAGTGGTCAGTCAGTTACAGTGGTTCAGCCTGAAGGCCTCTTCGCTAATTGTGGGAGCGAGCGTGCTCGCGAAGGCGCCAGGACTGACAACACGGATCTCCGATTGGTTGCCTGGGAACTTGTTATGCGTTGTCTGTTGTTCGTTTGTCTGCTGATCGGTTCGATCCCCTCATTTGCCCTGGATCGCTTTCAGGTTGAAGGCTATGCCTTGCCCAATGGCCTGCAATTGCTACTCAAACCGGGCACCGAGCACGGGCATGTGGCGATTCGTCTGGTGGTCGGCGTTGGCCTGGATGACTTCAATTGCGCAGACAAGGAGCTGCCGCACCTGCTCGAACACTTGCTGTTCAGCGGTATTGACGCCAGCGGTGAAGGCGGTCTGGAAGAACGCATGCAGGCCTTGGGCGGTGAGTGGAACGCGTACACCAGTAACGCCGACACGACGTTCGTCATCGAGGCCCCGGCGAAAAACCAGCGCAAGGTCCTCGATCTGCTGCTGGCACTGCTGACCCAGACCCGAATCGATGACAACGCAATCAACGCCGCCAAGCAAGTGGTCGAGCGCGAAGACGGCGGCCATTACTCACACCTGCAACGCTGGCTGGATCGCCAGGACCTGGGGCACACAGCGAGTAATCAACTGGCGGTGGAACTGGGCCTCAAATGCCCCGAACGGGCAGAAGTCGATCACCTGACCCGCGAGCAATTGGAGAAGGTGCGCAAGGACTGGTACGCACCCAACAACATGACGCTGATCGTGGTGGGTGATCTCGAGCGGTTGCTGCCGGCCTACCTGGAACGGGCCTATGGCGCACTGGTAGCGATCGACCCCACCGATCATTTGCCGCTACCGGAGATCAAGGCTAGTGCGGCTCACGAGCGAAATCTGATTCACGGCTTGGTCGGTGGCGGCGCCACGTTGCACTGGCTGGTGCCGGAACCAGTGCAGGAAGATCAACACGATGAAACGTTCGACTTGCTCAAAGACTATCTGGACTGGGCGCTGTATCGCCAGTTGCGTCTGGCTCACGGTTTGTCCTACGGCCCATGGGCGGAGCGAGAAATGTTCGGCGGTGTAGGCTTCATGAGCCTGAACGCCGACCTTGAGCGCGACGATGTGCCTGAGGCCGAACAAGTGTTGGACGAGTTAAAGGCCGAACTGCTCAAAAACGGCCTGAATGCCGACACGTTCAATCGCCTCAAACAGGCCGCCATCGCCCGCCAGGCGTGGGCCGTACAAGGCAACAGCGCGCTGGCCGATTACTATTGGAGCGCCCTCGGGGACTACGAGGACGGCCGCTTCAACGACCCCGCCAAAGAACTGCAAGGCGTGACGCTGGACGAGGCGAACAAGGCCGTGCGTGAGTTGCTCCTGCAACCGGGGTATCTGCGGATCGAAAGGCCGCTGATGAGCTATGACCAGTTGATGTGGGCGATCGCCGGGGCCCTTGGCCTGACGGTGCTCGGCTTCCTGGCTTGGCGAATTCATCGCCGAACAGCGCGAACCCCGTAGCAGCTGGCGTTCGGCTCCCTGTAGGAGCGAGCTTGCTCGCGAAAAACTCACGGGCGCCGCTGGGCATCTGAGTTTACGCATTATCGTTCACGACCTTCGCGAGCAGGCTCGCTCCTACAGGGAGCCGAACGCAAGCTGCGCCAGCTGCTACAAGGGTTCTGAACAGGATCGCGGCCCTCGCCACGCTGCCGCGCGGACGGTACGCTGTCGGGGATTTTTCCTATGACTATTGCGAATCGCCGAATGCCGACCCTGACCCTTTTCGTACAGCGCATCCTGGAACTGATGAAGCGCTATCCCGGGGTCATTGCGCTCGGTGGTTTTATCTCCGGGGTCGGCAGCTTCATTCTGGTGGACCGCCAACAGGGCCTGGCGACCTGGATCACTATCATCATGGTGCTCAGCTGGATCTGGCTGATGCTGGAAAACAGCCTCACCAAGCTGTTCGCCAAGACCTTCAAGCGCGAAATTCCCCAGCCGCTGTTGCGTTACGCCACACAAATGATCCATCAGGAAAGCCTGTTCTTCGTCCTGCCGTTTTTTTTCATCACCACCACCTGGAACAGCGGCCAGTTGCTTTTTACCGGGCTGCTGGGGATTGCGGCGCTGATTTCCATCACCGACCCGCTCTACTACAAATGGCTGGCGCCTCGGCGCTGGGCGTTCCTCGCGTTGCATACACTGACGCTGTTCGCGGCACTGCTGACCGCCCTGCCCGTCATCCTGCACCTGACCACCTCCCAGAGTTTCAAACTCGCCTTGGGCACGGCCGTCGTGCTGTCGTTCCCGAGCCTGGCGTCGATCTTCCCGATTCGCACCGTGCGCAACGCGCTGGCGATTCTAAGCATCACGGTGGGCATCGGTGGCGTTGGCTGGGTGCTGCGTTCGTGGGTGCCACCGGCGACGCTGTGGATGACTGACGTGGCGATCAGCACGCAAATGCAGGACCGTAGCCCCGGCGACAGCCTCGATGAAGTCAGTGCCGATCAGATCCGTGGCGGCGGTCTTTACGCCTACACCGCCATCAATGCCCCACGCGGTCTGGACGAGCGGATTTATCATGTGTGGCAGTTCAACGGTAAAGAAGTCGATCGCATCCCGCTGGACATCCATGGCGGGCGCAAGGAAGGCTACCGGGCCTGGACCCACAAGGAGAATTTCCCGGGTAATCCGGCCGGCGACTGGCAGGTCCGGGTGTTGACCGAAGATGATCAGGTGATCGGGGTTCTGCGTTTCAAGATCATCGACAATACACCGACCAAAGAAAAGTAATGCGGTTCGTGCTATTACGTAGTTCTGCCTGACAGCCGAATATGCACGGAGCTTATGACCAGCAGCACAGCGGCCGGCAATGCCCAACTGGACACCTCTCACTCCCCCGCGCAGTTGCGGGTAACGGGTGACTGGACGCTTGCCCATTACGCCGATCTCAAGCAGCTGAGCGAAAATCTTCACGGCCAATACGACGACAACACTCACATCGACCTCAATGGCCTCGGTGCGCTCGACACGGCCGGGGCATCGCTGCTGGTGGAATTGCTGGGCTCCGAGCGTTTGGGCCGATCCGCCGAACATCCCGATTGCACACTGTCCACTGCTGACCGCGCCTTGTTGCAGACGGTCTACCGGTCGCTGACTGACTTCTGCATACCGATCAAGCAACCGGAAATCAGTGTCGGCGTTCAACTGTTGACCCGTATCGGCCGCGCTGTCGACGCGGTCTGGCAGGACTCCCTTCAATTGCTCGGGTTCATCGGCCTGATTCTGGAAACCGTCGCCCGTGAAATGTTTCGCCCCAAACGCTGGCGTATCACGTCGATGGTGGCGCACATCGAACAGACCGGCCTCGACGCCGCGCCCATCGTAGCCCTGCTGACTTTTTTGGTGGGCGCCGTGGTGGCGTTTCTTGGCGCAACTGTGCTGGCGAGATTCGGCGCGAGTATTTTTACTGTGGACCTCGTTGGGTTCTCTTTCCTGCGCGAATTCGGTGTGTTGCTGACCGCGATCCTGATGGCTGGCCGCACCGCGAGTGCGTTCACCGCGCAGATCGGCTCGATGAAGGCCAACGAAGAAATCGACGCCATCCGCACCTTGGGTCTCGACCCGATAGAATTGCTGGTGGTGCCACGTGTGTTGGCCCTGCTGGTCTCGCTGCCGATGCTGACCTTTTTGGCGATGCTCTCGGGCATCGTTGGCGGCGGCGTGGTGTGCGCGGTATCGCTGGATATCTCGCCGGCGATGTTCCTGTCGCTGCTACAAAGCAACATCGGTGTTCAGCACTTTCTGGTGGGGATCATCAAAGCGCCAATCTTCGCGTTCCTGATCGCCGCTATCGGCTGCCTTGAAGGCTTCAAGGTCAGCGGCAGCGCCGAGTCTGTCGGCGCTCACACGACATCGAGTGTGGTGCAGTCGATTTTCGTGGTGATCGTGATCGACGCCGTAGCCGCGTTGTTTTTCATGGAGATGGGCTGGTGAGTCGTCTACCTCGAGCGCCCTGCGAGGCGGTAATCGAAGTCCGTGGCCTGTGTAATCGCTTCGGCAACCAGAGCGTGCACGAGAATCTCGACCTGGATTTGTACAAAGGCGAAATCCTCGCCGTGGTCGGCGGTTCCGGCAGCGGAAAATCGGTGCTGTTGCGCAGCATTGTCGGTTTGCGTCAGCCCAGCGAAGGTCTGGTGAAGGTCTTTGGTAAAAACCTGCCGACGCTCTCCGGGCACGAGCGCTCCATGGTCGAACGCCGCTTCGGTGTGCTGTTCCAGAAAGGTGCCCTGTTCTCTTCAATGACCGTGACCGAGAACGTTGCCCTGCCCCTGATCGAACACGCCGGCCTGAGCCGTGCCGACGCCGAGCACTTGGCGGCGGTGAAGCTGGCCTTGGCCGGGTTACCGTTATCGGCGGCCGACAAGTACCCCGCTTCGCTGTCTGGCGGCATGATCAAGCGCGCGGCGCTGGCGCGTGCGTTGGCACTGGATCCGGACATCCTGTTTCTCGACGAACCCACCGCCGGCCTTGACCCGATTGGTGCCGCAGCCTTCGATCAACTGATCCTGACCCTGCGCGATGCCTTGGGCCTGAGTGTGTTTCTGGTCACCCACGACCTCGATACGCTTTACACCATCACCGACCGGGTGGCGGTGCTGGCGCAGAAGAAAGTGCTGGTGGCGGACTCCATCGACAAAGTCTCGGAAACCAACGACGCGTGGATTCACCAATACTTCCATGGCCCTCGCGGCCGCGCGGCGCTGACGGCCGCTCAACAGTTGAACGAGGTCTGACATGGAAACCCGTGCCCATCATGTATTGATTGGCCTGTTCACCGTCATGGTGGTGGCAGGCGCCCTGCTCTTCGGCTTGTGGCTGGCCAAGTCCAGCGTCGATACCGAGTTCAAGGATTACGAAATCGTCTTCAACGAGGCGGTCAGTGGATTGTCCAAGGGCAGCGCCGTGCAGTACAGCGGGATCAAGGTCGGTGACGTGGTGACGTTGCGTCTGGACCCGAAAGACCCGCGTCGGGTACTGGCCCGGATTCGTCTGGGCGGCGACACCCCGATCAAGGAAGACACCCGGGCCAAACTGGCGCTGACCGGGATCACCGGGACTTCGATCATCCAGCTCAGCGGTGGTACTCCGCAAAGTCCGAAGTTAAGAGGCAAGGATGGAAATCTGCCGGAGATTGTCGCATCGCCCTCGCCCATCGCCCGATTGCTCAACGACAGCAACGACCTGATGGCCGGCGTGAACACGCTGATGCAAAACGCCAACCTGATGTTTTCCACAGAGAACGTCGAGCGCATCAGCAAAACCCTTGAGCACCTTGAGCAAACCACCGGGACCCTCGCCGATCAGCGTGGCGATATCCGCCAGGCGATGCAGCAACTGGCGTCGGTCGGCAAGCAAGCCGGCGCCATGCTGGAACAGACGTCGGCGCTGATGCGCAACGCCAATGGCTTGCTCAATGATCAGGGCAAGCAGGTGTTCGGCAGCGCCGAGCAGGCGATGAAGTCGCTGGAGCAGAGCAGCGCGACCATCAACAAGCTGCTCACGACCAATCAGGACTCTCTCAACAGCGGCATGCAAGGCCTCAATGGCCTGGCCCCGGCCGTGCGCGAACTGCGCGATACCCTGACATCGTTGCGCGCCATTTCCCAGCGCCTGGAAGCCAACCCCAGCGGTTACTTGCTGGGCAATGACAAGAACAAGGAGTTCACGCCATGAAGCTGACGTATCTCGCCTTGGCCTCGAGCATTGCACTGACGAGCGCCTGCTCGATTCTGCCCAAGGCCGAGCCGTCTGACGTTTATCGATTGCCGTCGGCACAGAGCAGCGCATCGGCCGGTCATGGCACCCCGCAACACTGGTCGCTGCGTCTGGCCAAGCCTCAGGCCAGCGAGGCGTTGAACAGTCCGAAAATCGCCGTGATCCCGCAAGGCAACCTGATCACCAGCTACAAAGCTTCACGCTGGAGCGACCCGGCGCCGGTGTTGCTGCGCAATCGACTGCTGGACGGATTCCAGCGCGATGGCCGGGTGCCGTTGCTGAGTACCGACGACAGCAATTTCCAGGCGGATTTGGAGCTGGGCGGCAGTCTGCTGGCCTTTCAGACCGAGTACCAAGGCACGGCGGCAAGTGTCGTTGTGCGACTGGATGCGTTGCTGGTGCGCGGTTATGACCAGCGAATCCTCGCCAGCCGCCGTTTTGAGGTGCACCAGCCGTTGAGTGATGTGCAGGTGCCATCGGTGGTGGCGGGGTTTGGTCTGGCGAGTGATCAGCTGACGGCGCAGGTAGTGAGTTGGGCGGTTGAGCAAGGGCAGAAAGTCGCGCCTCCACCAAGACCTTGAGTCCGACACAATCCCTTGTAGGAGCGAGCTTGCTCGCGATGGGGGATCAGTCGAAACCAATGTGACTGACACACCCTCGCGAGCAAGCTCGCTCCTACAAGGGGTTCTCGGTTAGCCGAAGAACCAGTAGCAAACGCCGATCGCACCAAGAACGCCGGCAAGCTCCGCCAACAATGCACACCCCACCGCATGCCGCGCCCGCTGGATCCCCACTGCGCCAAAGTAAACCGCCAACACATAGAAGGTCGTTTCAGTACTGCCCTGGATCGTCGCCGCCACCAACGCCGGGAAGCTGTCTACCCCCGACGTTTTCATGGTTTCAATCAACATCGCCCGAGCAGCGCTACCGGAAAACGGTTTGACCATCGCCGTCGGCAAAGCATCAACGAAGCGCGTGTCCAAACCGGCCCAGGCCACCAGATGCCGAATCCCCTCCAGACCAAAATCCAGCGCGCCAGACGCCCGTAACACACCCACTGCGCAGAGCATGGCCACCAGATAGGGCAGCAGGTTTTTCGCCACGTCGAAGCCTTCTTTCGCGCCTTCGATAAACGCTTCGTAGACTTTCACTTTGCGTAACGCGCCGATCACCAGAAACAGCATGATCAGGCTGAACATCGTCAGGTTACCGAGGATCGATGACAGCCCGGCCAGCGCGGCCGACGAGAGTGTCGCCAGTAGCGCTATGAAACCACCAAGGACAAGGGCACCGGGAATCAGATAGGCGAGCACCACTGGGTCCCACAGGCGCAGCCGTTGCATGAACGCCACGGACAACAGCCCGACCATTGTCGAGCAACTGGTGGCCAGCAGGATCGGCAGGAAAACCAGGGTTGGATCGGGTGCGCCTTGTTGGGCGCGGTACATGAAGATCGTCACTGGCAGCAGGGTCAGGGAGGAGGCGTTGAGTACCAGAAACAGGATCTGCGCGTTGCTCGCTACGGTCGCGCTGGGATTGAGCTCCTGCAACGCCTTCATGGCCTTGAGGCCGATGGGTGTGGCGGCGTTGTCCAGGCCGAGGGCATTGGCGGCCAAGTTCAGCGTGATCAGGCCGATGGCCGGGTGATCGGGCGGGACTTCCGGCATCAAGCGCAGGAACAGCGGTCCCAGCGCCTTGGCCAGCCAGTCGACGATCCCGGCCTTTTCGGCGATCCGCAGAAAGCCCAGCCAGAGGGTGAGGGTGCCGAAGAGCAGAACCATCACTTCGACTGACAACTTGGCCATGGCGAAGATGCTTTCCACCATCGCCGCAAAGATCCCGGCGTTACCGCCGATCAGCCACTGCGCCAGCGCCGATACGGCCGCCACGATGAAGAAGCCAAGCCATAGGCCATTAAGCATCAGTCAAATCCCCCGAAGAATGTGGCGAATGATAGCGGGGTAGCCAGAAACGACAAACCCCGGATTTCTCCGGGGTTTGGTTGGTACTGCTCAGTTAACCCATTTCCATGGGCTGGCCTCGATCTCCTGTAGGAGCGAGCTTGCTCGCGATGGTGGGTCAGCCACATTGATTTCGCCTGATACACCATCGCGAGCAAGCTCGCTCCTACAGGGGTTGTGTATCAGTTATTGGAAATCTCGCCAGCAGGCAGTTTTTCCTTGCTGCGCCAGTGCGGCAGGGAGTTCCAGTAGGCCTGGCCCTTGGCGTCGTCGTACATGCCTTCCCAACGGGAGACGACCAAAACAGCCAGGGCGTTACCAATGACGTTCAACGCGGTACGGGCCATGTCCATGACGCGGTCGACACCGGCGATGAACGCCAGGCCTTCCAATGGAATACCCACGCTGCCCAGAGTGGCCAGCAGCACCACGAAGGACACGCCCGGTACGCCGGCGATGCCTTTGGAGGTGACCATCAGGGTCAGTACCAGCAGCAATTGCTGGCTGATGGACAAGTCGATGCCGTAGAGCTGGGCGATGAAGATGGCCGCGATGCTTTGGTACAGCGTCGAACCGTCGAGGTTGAACGAGTAGCCGGTCGGCACCACGAAGCTGCAAATGGCTTTCGGTGCACCGTAGGCTTCCATCTTCTCGATGACGCGTGGCAGCACGGTCTCGGAGCTGGCGGTGGAGTAGGCCAGCACCAGCTCATCCTTGAAGATGCGCATCAGCTTGATGACCGAGAAGCCGAACAGGCGAGCGATCAGGCCCAGAACCACGAAGGCAAAGAAAGCGATGGCGAAGTAAACCAGGATCACCAGTTTGGCCAGCGGGAGGAGGGAGGCAAAACCGAAGTTGGCGACTGTCACCGCGATCAGTGCGAACACGCCGATCGGGGCGTAGTTCATGATCATGTGGGTGACTTTGAACATGCTTTCCGACACGCCCTGGAACATCTTCACCAACGGCTCGCGCAGGTCCGCTTGCAGGCTCGACAGACCGAGGCCGAACAATACGGAGAAGAAGATGATCGGCAGCATCTCGCCACGGGCCATGGCCGCGAAGATGTTAGACGGGATCAGGTTGAGGATGGTTTCGACGAACGCGTGTTCATGCTGAACTTCAGCGGCCGTGGCCTGGTACTTGGAAATATCCACCGTACCCAGGGTGCTCATGTCGATGCCAGTGCCCGGATGTAACACGTTAGCCAGCACCAGACCGACCACGATGGCGATGGTAGTGACAATCTCGAAGTAAAGGATTGTCTTCAAGCCGATGCGACCGAGTTTTTTCGCGTCGCCGACACCAGCGATTCCGACGACCAGGGAGGAGATGACGATCGGGATCACGATCATCTTGATCAGACGGATAAAGATATCGCCTGCTGGTTGCAGGACGTTGCTGACCCACCAGGCCTTTTCGGCGCTGAAATGGTTGAGCAGCGCACCAATTGCAATCCCCAATACCAGACCGATGAGGATCTGCCAGGCGAGGCTAAGCTTTGCCTTCTTCATATCTTTACCCTTACTTGCGTTTGACTCAGGCAGATGCAAGAACTGGAACGCTTGTGGCGAAAAAGTCTTGTGCACCTGCCCCCGTATAAGGTGCCCCGGAACGCGTGATTTCGGCTCTCTGGCAGGCGAAAAAAGGCGCAACTATTCCGATGCAAGGAGGCAACGTCTAATGCCGTAAACGCCTACCCTATGCCGAATCGGCATGAGCTTTTTTTACTGAAACTCCCGTCCCAACCGGTTCGAATACGACAAATCGGCGGTCATAAGTGCCGTGTACTGGCCATTACAGAGCAGATTGAGCGCTTTTTGATCAGGTTGGAGCGGGGTGTTTTTCAGGAAAATCTCACGCGACATGGAGAAAATAGGCGGCAAAACGTCGACGATTTTTCTCGATGTACGGTCGCCGCCACACACCGAGAAAAGGTATTTCTCAAGGAAATCAACTGAGATTGAAAGGTGAAGAAGCGAAACCGAGTGGTCCGCTCTATTTCAGAGCATTGCGCGTATAAGCTCTTCGCAAGTCCGTCGAGCCATGAAGGATCGGCGAACTTGCGTCGCAGCTTTCCTGACCCGGCCCTTGCGCAGGCACTCCCTGTACCCGTAGGTCACTCCGCCCCTGAAACAGGCAGAACGTCCCGACCCCTTGGTCATGCGTCTACCGTCCTCGGGTAGCGCACTGGAAAGAAGCAATGCTGCCTCTTTCGTATGACGAATTCAGTACCAGTGTGGACGTTGTTCCCTCAACAGGCCCTGCATGGGCCGCTATTGCCTTGGCACTACCGCCCGGAAGCGGGCGGCTGCCAGTGACTTTAACCAAATGCTCATATTCAGCCTCGACCGCGTCGGCCAAAGAAGAAAGAAGCGATAAACATCACCAGGAATACGATAAAGAGAATCTTGGCGATACCCGTGGCGGTGCCCGCGATACCACCGAAGCCTAGAACGGCAGCGACGATGGCAATGATCAAGAATGTGATTGCCCAACTCAACATGGTGATTCTCCTTTCGCTTCTATTTAAAGGTATTGCTTGTGGTGCTTTTCCGGGCGCAGCGAACGCGCCAAGTTTTTTTAGAACACCCAACGTTCCTGACGAGGCATCTCATTCACAGGCTGGGCCTGGTCGACGTCCATCATTCGCATCGGGGGGCTGTCAGCGTGATTGGCGCTGGCGGCGCTAAAATGGGTTTGAGTCGGGTGCTGAATTGACACTCGCACCGCGTCTTGCTGTTGGCTCTGCTCCCAGCGTTGAAATTGCTGGCCGCCGATCAAGGTGATCAGTAGCGCTAGAACAGCAAACACACCTTGCTGGATAGGCAGTGGCGAGATACGCATCTGGGCGGCACGTTGGCGACTCATCCTGAAGCTCCTCCCACACGGGGGTGATCTGGTTTAGGGCGTTTGTTGATGCCCTGGTTACCCAGACCGTTGCAGCCTGCATGCCAGTTAGTTATTGGAGAAAAACCGTTACAAATCAAATATATAAATGGTCATCTAAAATCGTTTCGGACGCATCCTGCACGATGCTCCTTCTAAAGTCGTGCGTAATGCACGATAGATTCGTAGGAACTTTGAATATTTTTGAATTGAGAGAAGGACGTAGATGTCACACAGGGACGTAGGCAATTGCCTGGAAACTGGCTTGGCGATGAAAAGCCAACAAAATCAGGTCATTAGCCGGAAGGTAAAGAGATAGTTACCTGTGATGACTGGAATCGACCAGAATCAACCATGCAACTTGCCCGATTTTTCCGGGACTAACCCAAGATTATTCTTAAAGGAGCGTAGGAAGATGGAATCTGCCACTGAGCATCAAGGCCGCATTCTGCTGGTGGATGATGAATCCGCCATTCTGCGTACCTTCCGCTATTGCCTCGAAGACGAAGGCTACAGCGTCGCTACCGCCAGCAGCGCGGCGCAGGCTGATGCATTGTTGCAGCGCCAGGTTTTCGACCTGTGTTTTCTCGATTTGCGTCTAGGCGAAGACAATGGACTCGATGTTCTGGCACAGATGCGCATTCAGGCACCCTGGATGCGGGTGGTGATCGTCACCGCTCATTCGGCCGTGGATACCGCCGTCGATGCGATTCAGGCAGGTGCCGCCGACTACCTGGTCAAGCCTTGCAGCCCCGATCAATTGCGCCTCGCCACCGCCAAGCAATTGGAAGTGAGGCAGCTGTCGGCGCGACTGGAAGCGCTGGAAGGCGAAGTACGCAAACCCAAGGATGGTCTGGATTCCCACAGCCCGGCGATGAAAGTCGTACTCGAAACCGCGCGCCAGGTCGCCGGTACGGATGCCAACATTTTGATTCTCGGCGAGTCCGGCACGGGTAAAGGTGAGCTGTCCCAGGCCATTCACGGCTGGAGCAAGCGCGCGAAAAAATCCTGCGTCACCATCAACTGCCCGTCCCTGAGCACCGAACTCACGGAAAGCGAGCTCTTCGGCCACAGTCGTGGCGCCTTTACAGGGGCCAGCGAAAGCACCCTTGGGCGTGTCAATCAGGCCGACGGCGGAACCCTGTTTCTTGACGAAATCGGCGATTTTCCGCTGGCGTTACAGCCCAAGTTGCTCCGTTTCATCCAGGACAAAGAATATGAGCGTGTTGGCGATCCGGTGACCCGCCGAGCCGATGTGCGAATCCTCGCCGCCACCAACCTCAACCTGGAAGACATGGTGCGCGACGGCCGTTTCCGTGAAGACCTGCTCTATCGCCTTAATGTCATCACCTTGCACCTGCCGCCGCTGCGGGAGCGCCGGGAAGATATTTTGAACCTGGCTGACCGTTTCCTCGCCCGTTTCGTCAAGGAATACGCGCGCCCGGCACGGGGTTTCAGTGATGAAGCACGTGAAGCGCTGCTCGGTTATCGCTGGCCGGGGAACATTCGCGAGCTGCGCAACGTGGTGGAGCGGGCGAGTATTATTTGTCCACAGGAGCGGGTCGAGATCAACCACCTCGGCATGGCCGAAACCCCGATCAACAACGCGCCACGTATCGGCGCGGCGCTAAGCCTGGATGAACTGGAGAAAGCCCACATCGGCGCAGTCCTCGCCACCGCCGAAACCCTGGACCAGGCGGCCAAGACCCTGGGGATCGACGCTTCTACGTTGTATCGCAAACGCAAGCAGTACAACTTGTGAGCCCGCCTCGATGAAACTGGCGATGAAGTTGCGTACCCGGCTTTTTCTGAGTATTTCCGCACTGATCACCGTCGCGTTGCTCGGGCTCTTGCTTGGGCTGGTCAGCGTGATGCAGATGGCCGGGAGCCAGGAAGCACTGCTGCGCAATAACTTTGTCACGCTGGACCTGGGGCTCAAGCTGCGTCAAACGTTGGGTGATCAGTTAATCCTGCTGCTCAACGAAAAGCCCGACGCCGCGGCTTTTGAAGCGTCCAAACAACATTATCTCCAGCTGCTCGATGAAGGCATCGCCCATGAACAGAGGACTGAAGATAACCAGTATGGGTTCATACAGGCCAAGGATGATTACCTGAGTTTCTTGCAGGCGTTGGATCTCTCGCCGGATTCGACCCATGTGCTCAGTGGCAATAAAGAACTGACAGAGAGATTCAACGCACTGCGCAGCGGGCTGATTATCGAGCACAAGCGAACGCTGGATAACATCAACGAAACGCAACGCCAGTCGCAAGATCGAGCGCTGCTGATTGCAGGGTTGATCGGGTTAGTCGGGTTGGCGGTACTGATTATCGGTTTTGTCACCGCCCACGCCATTGCTCGGCGGTTTGGCGCACCGATCGAGGCCTTGGCGCAGGCCGCGGACAACATTGGTAAAGGCAATTTTGAAGTGACCTTACCGATTTCCTCAGCGGTGGAGATGAACCAGTTAACCAAGCGTTTTGGCATCATGGCCGAGGCGCTACGCCAACATCAGGCCACTAATATTGATGAGCTGCTGGCCGGCCAGCAGCGTTTGCAGGCCGTACTCGACAGCATCGACGATGGTTTGTTGATGATCGACCGCGAGGGCCATCTGGAGCACCTCAACCCGGTGGCCCAGCGTCAGTTAGGCTGGGAAACTGATCGTCTGGGCCAGGGGTTGGGCGCCGCACTTGAGCGGCCCGAGCTCGATGAACAATTGCGACTGGTGCTGCGAGGCGCAACCCTTGAGCGCGCACCGGAGGACCTGAGTGTCGAGGTCGATGGTGAGTCGCGTTTGTTGACCTACAGCCTGACGCCGGTCAGCCATACGCAGGGTCACATTCTTGGCGCCGTGATGGTCTTGCATGACGTCACTGAACAACGGGCATTCGAACGGGTACGCAGCGAATTCGTGCTGCGCGCCTCCCATGAATTGCGAACGCCGGTCACCGGTATGCACATGGCGTTCGGCCTGTTCCGCGAGCGCACGCACTTTGCCGCGGATTCGCGTGAAGCCGACCTGCTGGACACCGTGAATGAGGAAATGCAGCGCTTGATGCAGTTGATCAACGACTTGCTGAATTTCTCGCGCTATCAGAACGGGCTGCAGAAACTCTCGCTGGCGCCATGTTCCATCGAGGAATTGCTGGAACAGGCCCGGTTGCGTTTTGCCGACCCTGCGGCGCAGAAGGGCATCGATCTGTTGATTGAAGTGCAGGGGCCATTACCCTGGTTGCAGGCTGATAAAGCCCAATTGGACAGGGTGCTGGATAACTTGATTGATAACGCGTTGCGCCATACTGCCCCCGAAGGGCATATACGCTTGCAGGCCCGGCGCCACGGGGAACGGGTAATCATCAGCGTCGAGGACAACGGCGAAGGTATTGCCTATGGCCAGCAGGGCCGGATCTTCGAGCCCTTTGTTCAGGTCGGTCGCAAGAAGGGCGGCGCCGGACTTGGCCTGGCATTGTGCAAGGAAATCGTGCAGTTGCACGGCGGGCGGATGGGTGTTTATTCGCGACCGGGGCAGGGCACTCAGTTCTATATGGCGCTGGCGGTATAAAACGTTTTCATGCCTCGTCATCCAGTCGTCGCCCAGCCAACCGGCGACCACGGGTAATCAGTTCAATGAATTGCACCGCGCTCAGCGCGTGGGCGAACAACCAACCCTGACCGTACTTCACGCCTTCGCTGCTGAGAAACTCCGCCTGGGACTCAAGTTCGATGCCCTCTGCAATCACCTTGAGTTGCAGGGCGTGAGCCATATGAATGATGTGCGGGGCGACACCGCTGCTCGCGGCGTCATGGCCTAGAGCGTCGATAAAGGCCTTGTCGATTTTCAAACAATCCACCGGCAGGGTTTGCAAGTAGGCGAGGCTGCAATAGCCGGTGCCGAAGTCATCGATCAGCACCTGATGCCCGACATCGCGCAAGGCTTGCAGGTTTTCCCGGGCGACCACCACATCAATCAATCCCCGCTCGGTGACCTCAAAGGCAATTTGCTTGGCTGCGACCCTGTGCAAGGTCAACAGGCGCGCCATCACCTGACCGATGCGCGGCACCATGACGTCGCAAGCGGCCAGGTTGACCGAGATGTACAGCTGCGGATTGGCTCTGAGCAGGTGCCCGAGCTGCTCAAGCAGACGCTGTAAGACAAAATCGGTCATCTGGCGGATTTGACCGGTGTTCTCCGCCATCGGAATGAACAGATCCGGGCTGGTAAGCGTGCCGTCCGGCCTTCGCCAGCGTAGCAAGGCTTCTGCCCCGACACAGTTGCGACTGTCGAGATCGAAGATCGGTTGATACAACACCTGCAACTCGCCTCGTCGTATCGCGCCAGTGAGCTCGGCGTCCAGTGACTGACGCTGACGCACCAGCAAAAAGACGAGAAAACCCACACACACGCCCAACGCCAGGCTGGCTGGCAGCAACCACCACCAAACTGCGGGTATGTGCATGACGGTGCGCGGGCTGATCAGCACCAGTTGATATTCCGGATTGTTAGTCGGCATGCGGTAGATCAAGCGCGTTTGCGTGACTTGCAGCGCATCAACGCTTTTCGGGGGCCAGGGCTCGGTCGGTGGCCAGACTTGCGAAGAGCCGAGGATTGGAATCGCTCGTGCGCCGTGATCGAGTACCAGAAGCAGGCTGCTTCCCGGTGACAAGTCGACCATGTCGGTCAAATGCCCGCGAGAGGTTGCGACACGGAAATTGCCGCGCCCGAGCATCAACGCGGCCCGGTTTTCATCGGGCTCGGTCGTGGTGTTCAACCAGTAGCTGTAGGTGGGGCCTTTGATGTCCGGCTGTCGTGTCAACGAAAGCCCTTCCTGACGGGGGCGGTTGGAACAGATCCGTGAGGCGTCCATATAAGCCGCCTCGTAAACAAAGCGGTAATTGAAACTGACCTGTTGCAATATCGCGATCATTTCGTCGTCGCAGCCCCTTAGCGGTTGCGCTTCCAGATCGTCGAGACTTTCGCGCAGTTGCCCGAAAAGCTGTTCCAGGCGAGCGAGAAAGCGCTCTCCTTGGGCGTTCATTTCCTCACTCTCGTTTTGCTCGACCTGGTGCATTGCCACGAAAAGGCTGCCGGCCATCAGCAGCGTTGCGCTTAACACAGCAGCCAGCATCGCCAAAAACCAGGGGCGATAGAACCACCTACGCAACGTCTCTCGTGCAGCAGTCATATGGAATATCCGAAGGATTACCAATGAGTTATAGCTGCTGATTGAGAAATAGCCTTGACCGTCGGGCGGGCGTCATTATTTTGTCTGATTTAATACCTGAAGGATCGCCGCGCTTTGCGCGTCAGGGGTGCCGTCGAAGCGTGAAGGCCGGAAATGCATCTGAAAAGCGGCAATCACATGACGTGTCGCTACATCCAGTTCACCGGTTTGCGGCGTGGTGTACCCCAAATGCGCCAATTGTGACTGGAACCAGCTGATGCTTGGCAGTTGAGCCTCGAACTGTGCTTGTTGGCGCGCTACAACTTGCTCGTCCGGCCAGATCCCCAAGCCTTCGGCCGCCAGACGTTTCCAGGGGAACAGCGGGCCGGGGTCTAGCTTGCGCAGCGGCGCGATGTCGCTATGGCCGATGATGTTGATCGGGCTGATGGCATAACGTTTGGTGATGTCCTTGAGCAGAACGATCAAGGACTGGACCTGGGCTTCGCTGTAGGGATACCACAGGCGCCCGGTCGGCGTTTCTTTGAAGCCCGGATTGACAATTTCGATGCCGATGGAGCTGGAGTTCAACCAGGTCCGGCCTTGCCATTCGCTTTCGCCGGCGTGCCAGGCCCGGAGGTTTTCATCGACCAGCTTGTAGATAGTTGCGTTCTTGTCGTCGCCGATGAGGTAATGGCTGCTGACGTCGCCATGGGTCAGCAGTTGCAGTGAACGCTCCATTGACGCATTGGTGTAATGCATGACCACGAACTGGATACGACTGTCGTGATTGACGGAAGGATGACTGGTGTCGAAGCGGGGGCCGCTGGCGCAACCGGCGAGCAGAATCAGCGACACGATGAAGGCAAGGAATTTCATGGCAATGGCAATACACACAAGACAGTAATGCAACAGTGTAACGTACTGCCTTGCTTGCGGAGGGCAAAGGTGATGTTTTACACAAAATGGAACATTTGACCGTTAGCCCAATTCCACCCGGTTACGGCCAGCATTTTTCGCACGGTATAACGCCTGATCGGCTCTTTTAAGCACCAGATCGCTATGTTCGCCGGGCTTGAATGCGGTCAGGCCCATGGAAATAGTGATGGTGACGGGCTCTCCCTTGAAATGGAAAGGGCACGCCTCGATCGCCGCCCGCAGGTTCTCCAGAAGTTTCGCGCCGGCCGCCGGGGCCGTTCCGGGCATCAGCAGGACAAACTCTTCGCCACCAAACCGAGCAATGAAATCTGTCCCGCGCAAGCGCTTGCGCAGCACACTGGCGATAATTTTCAGCACTTTGTCACCCGCCAGGTGACCGTAGTTATCGTTGATGCGTTTGAAGTGATCGAGGTCGAGCATGGCCAGCAACAGAGTACTGCCGTGTTTCTGCCACTCGCTGATTTCGTGTTCCAGCCGTTCGCTCCAGGCCGCCCGGTTGGGTAGGCCGGTCAGCGGGTCGATCAAGGCTTTCTGGCGCTGCTCTTCGAGGTGCTCGCGATAGATCAGGGCTTCCTGCTCCATGTGAGCCACCCGCTCGGCCAGACTGTGCAGGCGAGTGGCGACTTCGTGCTCGCGCTCGTCCCGTTGTTTCTGGTAATGGTCCATCGTGCCGAGCAGGCCTTCGAGATGGTTTTCCAGGACATGCTTGAGATCGTCCAGATCCGCCGCATCCTGCATGCTGTTCTGTAAACCATCGACCTGCTCGCGAATTTGCGTATCCATCTCGCGCGCGGCAGAACGGTTATCGGCGTATCCGTCGCTGGCGGCTTGCAGATTGCTTTGGAAGGATTCGAGGCGTTCGTTGAGCTGTTGCAGATAGGCTTCGAACTCGTGCTGGCCGCTGTCATTGATTGCCAACATCAAGGTTGCAAGATCGTCGAGGATCGGCAGTAATTCGTACCAGTTAAGCCCGTTCTGCAGGCGATTGCGCATTGACTCGGCTTGCGGACGATGACGCTCGGGCAGCGTCAGGTCGTCGAGTAGCCCCAATAGGGTGTCTTCGATGTGCTTTGCCACCGAGCTGTAGGACGGCTCGGGCGAGTCCGGAAGGGCGTAAAGCGTATCGGCCTCGGGGTGTTCCGGATCGACGGCGACCCATGGTCCGGACATGGCGGTGGGCAAAGGCAGGCTGTCGAGAGCAGTCGTCGGACTCAGTTCATCCGGGTTGTTGGCGAGTGGAGGTTGTGGCGCTGGTTCTATGACAGTGGGAACCGGCTCTTCTGGCTTTTCTATGTCTGCCTGGGGCGGCGTTTCGGAATCGTGAGTGCGGGCCTGCTCTGGCTTAAGTACTTGCGGGACAAATGCCACGACTGCCGGGGACGGCGTCGTTGCGGGGGGGATCTCGTTTGTCGGTGGCTCTGACTCGGCAACGTGGGCGGTGGGCCGCATGGGTAGCGGCTTATCAAGGGCGGGCGCGAGGTCGAGCGTTGCCAGCGATGGCGTTGTAGTAGGCGTGGACGCGGCTTCGACAGGTTGTGCAGTGGACGACTCCACCGCGAGGGTGGCGACCGGTGGAGCCGCGTTATCGGCGTCATGGTGACCGAACAGCCGTTGCAGGAAACCTGGGCGGCCGGGTTCTACCGGATGCTCTAGCTGGCTCAGTGCCTTGCCTTGCAGGCCGCTCAGCTCGCTGAGCAGCAACGGCATCTCGCGCGCCTGGCTAACCCGTGCGTCCAGGGTTTTGGCGAAATTCTTGAGTGGTCGGCTCACTTCCCGGGGCAGCGGCAAGGTTTGCAGCTGGGCGACCAGCGCAGTCAGTGCGGCGCTGGTCTGGTTGACCCGGGTTTCCCGACGCTGTTCCGAGTCGAGCACGGCTTTTTCCAGCCGCGGAATCAGGGCCGCCAGGCCGGCGTCCATTTCATCGGTGCGCACGACCTCGCGCATTTCCTTCATGCATTGGTCAACGGCGCGGTCGGTGCCTTCCGCCGCCAGCGTACTGCGTACCAACCCTCGGCGCAGCAGGTCGAGCCGGGCATCCCATCGACGCTCGAGCTTTTCCTGTTGTTCGATGCTTTTAAGGTACTTCTCTTTCCAGCGCTGTGTTTCGTCGCTCATTCATGGGATCCGCGAGGGGCAGGACTCAACGCGGGCAATGCATCAGCCGTGAGCGAACCCGGCAGACGAATCTCTACCGCGACCGGCAGGTGATCGGAAATGGGCTGGGCCAGTACTTCGACCTTTTCAAGGGTCAGGGTCGGACTCAGCAGAATATGGTCCAGGCAGCGCTGCGGGCGCCAGCTGGGGAAGGTCGCTTCCAGTTGCGGTGCCAACAGGCCGAGGTCACGCAACGGGGAGTTTTGCAGCAGGTCACCGGCATGGGTGTTCATGTCGCCCATCAGTACCTGGTGTTTGTAACCGCCAATCAGGTCGCGGATATAGGCCAGTTGCAAACTGCGGGCGCGAGCGCCCAGCGCCAGATGCATCATGACCACCACCAGCGCCTCGGGCCCTTCGCCAAAGCGTACCAGGATCGCCCCACGCCCCTTGGGCCCTGGCAGCGGGTGGTCTTCAATTGCCCATGGACGGAGGCGGCTGAGCACGCCATTGCTGTGCTGGCCGAGGCGACCGAGATTGCGATTGAGTTGTTGATACCAGTAGGGGAAGGCACCGAGCTGGGCCAGGTGTTCGACTTGATTGACGTAACCTGATCGCAGGCTGCCGCCATCGGCTTCTTGAAGGGCGACCAGATCGAAGTCGCCCAACAGATTGCCGATCTTTTGCAGATTCTCGGCGCGCCCGGTGTGCGGCAGCAAGTGCTGCCAGCCTCGGGTCAGGTAGTGCCGATACCGCTCGGTACTGATGCCCACCTGGATATTGAA
The DNA here is from genome assembly GCF_056680375.1 of Pseudomonas sp. ASL7. Lineage (NCBI taxonomy): Bacteria > Pseudomonadati > Pseudomonadota > Gammaproteobacteria > Pseudomonadales > Pseudomonadaceae > Pseudomonas > Pseudomonas sp. ASL7. The sequence goes on from NZ_CM155279.1 coordinate 4,805,987, forward strand.
ACTGAGCAAACGCAAACGACTGTCTGCGGGCAAGCCCGATGACTTCAGGTGAAGTTCGTTGACCTGCGGGTCATGCAAGCCAACGACACGTTCAGTTCCCCAGCGGCGCATGGCAGTTGCTGCGCTTAGTTGGCGGCGGCCTTGTTAGCCGCTCGCTCTTTGTCGACCAGTTTATCGGCCAGTTGCAGTGCTTGCTCGGCACCGCCAGCGGAGCCCACGTCGAAGCGATACTTACCGTTGACGATCATGGTTGGAACGCCGGAGATTTCATATTTCTTGGCCAGTTCGCGGGCCTGAACGATCTTGCCCTTGATGGCGAAGGAGTCGAAGGTGGCCAGGAACTTGTCTTTGTCTACGCCCTGGGTTGCCAGGAAGTCAGCCATTTCATTCTTGTCGACCAGTTTCTTGTGTTCTTTCTGGATGGCATTGAACACCGCCGCGTGAACCTTGTGCTCAACGCCCATGGCTTCCAGGGTCAGGAACATTTGACCGTGAGCGTCCCAAGGGCCGCCGAACATGGCTGGAATACGGACGAAGTTCACGTCGGAAGGCAGTTTCTCAACCCACGGATTGATCACCGGCTCGAACGCGTAGCAGTGCGGGCAGCCGTACCAGAACAGCTCCACGACTTCGATCTTGCCCGGCACGGCGACCGGAACCGGATTGCTCAGTTCGACGTAGTGTGCGGCGGGTGCCTCAGCGGCTTGGGCAGTCATGCCGAACAGGCTGGCAGCGACCAGTGCGGCGCTGATGATCAGATTACGCATGCTTTACTCCTGGACAATTTTGGTCGCCTCGCGCGACCTGTTTTCAGACAGGTCATGGCGGGCTTGAGTTCTGTAGTGTAACGGCAGCGGCCACAAAAAAGGGCGGCCTAAGCCACCCTTTTTATACTTGCCGCGACGGATTAATAGAGCGTTAACGTTGCAGGAGATGTGCACCTCTGGCAACGCTCGATCCGTGCAGGCCTTAGTGCAGGCCTTGAATATAGCTGGAGACGGCTGCGATATCTTCGTCGCTCAGCCTTTTGGAGATGGTCTGCATGGGTTTGGTATCGCCATCGTTGTTGCGGCCGCCTTCTTCCTTGCGGAATTCGGTCAGTTGCTTGGCGACGTACTGAGCGTGCTGCCCACCCAGGTGCGGGAAGCCGGCAGCCGCGTTGCCTGCGCCATTTGGCGAGTGGCATCCGGTGCAGGCAGGCAGGCCCTTGGCCAGATCGCCACCGCGGAACAAGGCCTCACCGCGAGCCACGACTTTCGGGTCGGCGGCGCCAACACTACCTTTCTGGCTGGAGAAGTAAGCGGCGATATCGGCCAGGTCCTGATCGCTCAGGTTGGTCAGCAGGCCAGTCATTTCCAGTACCGTGCGTTTGCCGGACTTGATGTCGTGCAGCTGCTTGTTCAGATAACGCTCGCCCTGACCTGCCAGTTTCGGAAAGTTAGGCGCCATGCTGTTGCCATCCGGGCCATGACAGGCGCCACATACTGCGGCTTTCGCCTGACCAGCAGTCGCATCACCTGCAGCATGGGCAATGCCGGAGATCCCCACGGTCAACAGCAGACTCACGATCAATTTGTTCATCAGCTAATCCAACTACGGCTAAGGGTTAAAGAGTTATGGACCGGAATCACTCGCTCATCCAGTGGATGATTGCCTGGTAATCCTCGGCACTGCAGTCCATGCACAAACCACGCGGCGGCATCGCCTTGAAACCCTGGGTCACGTGTTGCACCAGCGTCTCCATACCTTTCGCCAACCTCGGCGTCCAAGCTTCCTGATCGCCCTTTTGAGGCGCCATGGGTAGTTGGCCGGAATGACAGGCACCACAAACACGGTTGTACACAGCTTCCGGATCCTGTGTAGCCTGAGCGCTGTAAAGCGGCATCAAGACACCGGCAGCTAGCAGCCATTTCGTCATAAAACGACCTTTTCAGGGTTGAGAGCGTGCTGCGTTCTAGTGCGCAATCAAGGTCTATCGCTCTCGTGAACTTCATCCTACGCTGGGACAAAGCGCACACAAAATCTGCGGCATTATATACTGGCGTCACTGAAACGGAAACGACACCGCTTGCCGCGTCCATTCCCGGCGCCGCCCACATCGGAAATCTCATGCAACTCAAGAATCCCATCCTCGGTCTGTGCCAACAGTCCACCTTCATGCTCAGCGCCGCCAAAGTCGACCAATGTCCCGACGATGAAGGCTTTGAAGTGGCCTTCGCCGGGCGTTCCAACGCCGGCAAGTCCAGTGCGCTGAACACCCTGACGCACGCCAGCCTGGCGCGAACCTCGAAAACGCCGGGGCGCACGCAGTTGTTGAACTTCTTCAAGCTAGACGATGATCGTCGTCTGGTCGACCTTCCGGGGTACGGTTACGCAAAAGTACCTATCCCGTTGAAGCTGCACTGGCAGCGTCACCTGGAAGCCTACCTGGGCGGACGCGAGAGTTTGAAAGGTCTGATTTTGATGATGGATATCCGTCATCCAATGACCGACTTCGACCTGTTGATGCTGGATTGGGCTGTCGCCAGCGGCATGCCGATGCACATTCTGCTGACCAAAGCAGACAAGCTGACCTACGGCGCGGCGAAAAACGTCCTGCTCAAGGTTCAGTCGGACATTCGTAAGGGCTGGGGCGATGCCATTAGCATCCAGCTGTTCTCGGCGCCAAAACGACTGGGCCTGGAAGACGCCTATACTGTGTTAGCGGGCTGGATGGAGCTGGCGGACAAGGGGACTGAGGTGGCTCAGCCTGACGCTTGATGGTTAAAAGCCGGGCAAAAAAAACCCCGGACTTCTTATGGGGAGGAGGAAGTTCCGGGGTTCAAGTTCTAGACCGCTAGGGCGAGGTCCAGATATCTGCCAACACTTAACACAACATTAGGAGCATCGAAGGGCTTCACCACCCATTCAGTAAATCTGAGTGGTGGTGCGCAAGATTAGTTCAGATTTTTTTCTAATGCCTTTGGAATAGCCCTAATCGCCTTCCGAACTAAGCGCCCTTCGCTGGCTCTGCCACGGCAAATTCGTGCTGTAGGAGCGAGCTTGTTCCGGGCGGCGTTCCGACGATGGACGTTAACGATTACGCGGGCCGCCTTGTTGAACGCGGCGCCTTTTCGTTCTTCGCGAGCAAGCTCGCTCCTACAAAGGCGGCTCAGTGAGCCTCGTCCCAGTTATTTCCTACACCAACTTCCACCAGAAGCGGTACATCCAGCGTTACGGCATCGCTCATGTGCACGCGAACTTCGTCTCGAACCTGGTCGACTAAATCTTCACGCACCTCAAGCACCAATTCATCGTGCACTTGCAGGATGACTTTGGCGTCCAGCCCCGAGGTTGTCAGCCAACTATCCACTGCCACCATGGCTTTCTTGATGATGTCCGCTGCAGTTCCTTGCATCGGGGCATTGATTGCGGTGCGTTCGGCTCCTTTGCGCAAGGCCGGGTTTTTTGCGTTGATTTCCGGTAGATACAGGCGACGACCGAAGATGGTTTCGACGAACCCTTGCTCGGCGGCCTGGGCACGAGTGCGCTCCATGTAGGCCAGAACGCCTGGGTATCGGGCGAAATAACGGTCGATATAGGCCTGGGATTGCTTGCGATCAACGCCGATCTGCTTGGCCAGGCCAAACGCGCTCATGCCATAGATCAAACCGAAGTTGATTGCCTTGGCGCTGCGTCGCTGGTCGGTGCTGACATCCGCCAGTTCCACTCCGAAGACTTCGGCGGCAGTGGCCTTGTGCACGTCCAGATCATTACGGAAGGCGTGCAGCAAGCCTTCGTCCTTGGCCAGGTGAGCCATGATTCGCAATTCAATCTGCGAGTAGTCCGCGGCCAGCAGTTTGTAACCTTTTGGCGCAACGAACGCCTGACGAATCCGACGACCTTCGGCGGTACGGATAGGAATGTTCTGCAGGTTCGGATCGCTGGACGACAACCGCCCGGTCGCCGCAACGGCCTGATGATAAGACGTGTGGATTCGCCCGGTGCGCGGGTTGATCTGCTCCGGCAGGCGATCGGTATAGGTACTTTTCAACTTGCTCATCGAACGGTACTGCATCAGCACCTTGGGCAGCGGGAAATCCTGTTCGGCCAGTTCTGCCAGTACCGCTTCGGCGGTTGAAGCCTGGCCCTTGGCAGTTTTGCTGAGGATCGGCAGGCCGAGTTTTTCGTAGAGAATCACACCCAGTTGCTTCGGCGAGCCCAGGTTGAACTCTTCCCCGGCGATGGCAAAGGCCTCACGTTCAAGGGCGACCATTTTTTCGCCCAGTTCAACGCTCTGGATGCCCAGCAGGTTGGCGTCGACCAGTGCGCCCTGGCGTTCGATCCGCGCCAGCACCGGCACCAGCGGCATTTCGATTTCGCTCAACACCTTGCTCAGGCTCGGAATGGCATTGAGTTTTTCTTGCAGGGTTTGATGCAGGCGTAGCGTCACATCAGCGTCTTCGGCGGCGTATGGCCCGGCCAGCTCCAGAGAAATCTGGTCAAACGTCAGCTGCTTGGCGCCTTTGCCCGCAATATCCTGGAAGCTGGTCGTGGTGTGGTTCAGGTATTTGAGCGCCAGGCTGTCCATGTCGTGGCGGGTCGCGGTGGAGTCCAGCACGTAGGATTCGAGCATGGTGTCGAAAGCGATGCCTTGCACCGTGATCCCACACTGTTGATCGCCACCGATGGCGCAGTTGGCCAGGATATTCATGTCGAACTTGGCGTGCTGGCCGACCTTGAGTTTGTTCGGGTCTTCCAGAATCGGTTTCAGTGCCCGCAGCACAGTGTCGCGATCCAGTTGATCCGGCACGCCCATGTAGGAATGAGTCAGCGGAATGTAGGCCGCTTCGTTGGCTTGCACAGCAAAAGACAGGCCCACCAGTTGAGCCTGCTGCGCATCGATGCCAGTGGTTTCGGTGTCGAAGGCAATCAGCTTGGCGTCGTTGAGTTTCTTCAGCCAGAGATCAAAATCGGCCTGGGTGAGGATTGTGGTGTACTTGAGTTCGGTGTCGGCGACGGCTTCTTCTAGCACCGGTGCGGTGACTTCCTGGCCCGATCGCTTGGCGTCACGTTGGTTCTCATCGAACCAGCTCTTGAATTCGAGCAAGGTGTAAAGCTCGGCGAGTTTATCGTGATCCGGCTTACCCATTTGCAGGTCGTCGAGACCGATGTCCAGCGGCACGTCGATCTTGATGGTCGCCAGCTGATAAGAGAGGAAAGCCATTTCCTTGTGCTCTTCGAGCTTGGCCGGCAGGGTCTTGGCGCCGCGGATCGGCAGGGTCGGAACGATATCGAGCTGCGCGTAGAGCTCGGTCAGCCCGCCGTTTACGCCCACCAACAGGCCGGAAGCAGTCTTCGGACCGATACCCGGGACACCCGGGATGTTGTCGGAAGAATCGCCCATGAGTGCCAGATAATCGATTATCTGCTCGGGAGCGACGCCGAATTTCTCCTTCACGCCCTCCACGTCCATGCTGCTACCGGTCATGGTGTTGACCAAGGTAATGTGGCCGTCGACCAGCTGCGCCATGTCCTTGTCGCCGGTAGAAATGATGACCGGACGATCAGCGGCGGCGCTACTGCGGGCGAGCGTGCCGATCACGTCATCGGCTTCGACGCCTTCGACACACAGCAACGGGAAGCCCAGAGCGACTACGCTTTGGTGCAGTGGCTCGATCTGCACGCGCATGTCGTCAGGCATGCTCGGACGGTTGGCCTTGTATTCGGCGTACATGTCATCGCGAAAAGTCCCACCCTTGGCGTCGAACACCACGGCGAACGGACTGTCCGGATACTGCTTGCGCAGACTCTTGAGCATGTTCAGCACGCCTTTGACTGCGCCGGTCGGCAGACCTTTGGACGTGGTCAGTGGCGGCAGGGCGTGAAAGGCGCGGTACAGATAAGAAGAACCGTCCACCAGGACGAGGGGGGCTTGGCTCATGAGCAGGATCAACCTTTTCGGCGGGTCCGGCGCTAGAATAGCGGGACCGTTGACGACAAAGGGACAAGGTTATCATGTGCACACTAAATCGCCTGTTGCTGGCTGGCTTGTTTGCAATCACCCCATTGGCCGTCATGGCGGCAGACAATGCGCCAACCCCGGAGCCGGAAGTTAAGATCTACACGGAAGGCGACAAGCTCATTCAGGAGTACCGTCAAAACGGTTTCCTGTACGCGATCAAGGTCACGCCCAAGGTTGGACCTCCGTATTTTCTGGTGCGCGCGGACGGGACCGATGCAAACTACATCCGCTCGGATCAACCGGATATGCTGATTCCGGCGTGGAAAATTTTTGAGTGGAAGTAGCTTCTTAATTTCAATCGGCGCTTGCTGACAGGTCGGCGCCCGTACTGGCAGTTTAAACATGTCTGTGTTCACCCCCCTGGCTCGGCCCGAGCTGGAAACCTTTCTCGCCCCTTACGGACTCGGCCGCCTGCTCGATTTCCAGGGAATTGCCGCCGGTAGTGAAAACACCAATTTCTTTATCAGCATGGAGCAGGGCGAATTTGTCCTGACCCTGGTCGAGCGCGGACCGGTTCAGGAGATGCCGTTCTTCATCGAGTTGCTCGACGTCCTGCATGAGGCCGACCTTCCAGTGCCGTATGCGCTGCGCACCACTGATGGAATCGCCCTGCGCGAACTGGCAGGCAAGCCGGCGCTGTTGCAGCCGCGCCTGGCGGGCAAACACATCAAGGAAACCAACGCACAGCATTGCGCTCAGGTGGGCGAATTGCTCGGCCATCTGCATCTGGCGACCCAGGCCAACATGATCAAGCGCAAGACGGATCGCGGGCTGGACTGGATGCTGGAAGAGGGCACGCAGTTCCTGTCGCACCTGAATGCCGAGCAGAGCGATTTACTGCAGCGGGCGCTGGACGAAATCACACAGCAGAAAACGAAAATTCTGGCATTGCCGCGTGCCAACATCCACGCGGACCTATTCCGCGACAATGCGATGTTCGAAGGTACCCACCTGACCGGGCTGATCGATTTCTACAACGCTTGCTCGGGGCCGATGCTGTACGACGTAGCGATTGCCTTGAATGACTGGTGCTCGGACGAGGACGGGGTAATCGACGGCGCGCGGGCGCGGGCATTGCTCGGGGCCTATGCCGCTCTGCGACCGTTCACGGCTGCCGAAGCCGAGTTGTGGCCCACCCTGCTGCGGGTGGCGTGCGTGCGGTTCTGGCTGTCGCGCTTGATTGCGGCGGAATCTTTCGCCGGTCAGGACGTGTTGATTCACGATCCGATGGAGTTTCAACAGCGCTTGGCGCAACGACAGAAGATCAGCACGCCGTTGCCTTTCGCCCTTTAAAAGCTCCGCGAGCAGGCTCGCTCCCACAGTGGATCTCCTGTGTGCACAAATTCTGTGACCAGCCGAGATCTAATGTGGGAGCGAGCCTGCTCGCGAATGGGGCGACACAAATGTCTGGGTCACAACGACTCCAGGCACCCCGCCAAGTCATTCCCCAGCTTCTCCAGCACCTGCTCATACCCCTGAGCGGTCGCCGGCGTGTATCCGCCAAGCGCATCCAGCTCCGCCAGTTTCACCGGCAGGCCAGCCACCAGCGTTTCCGCCAGGCGCGGCCGCAATGGCGGTTCGCTGAACACACAAGTTTTGCCGACTTCCTGCAAGCGCGCACGCATTGCAGCGACGTGTTGGGCGCCAGGCTGGACTTCGGCAGCAACACTGAACACACCGGTATGCTTGAGGCCGTAGGCATCTTCGAAGTAGTCGAACGCTTCGTGGAACACGAAGTAAGGTTTGCCGGCGACGTCAGCCATACGTGATTTAAGGCGCAGGTCCAGCGCGTCCAGGCGCTCATCAAATGCCTTCAGGTTGCTCTGATAACGTGCGGCGTTCGCCGGATCGGCGGCGCTCAGGTCCGCGGCCATTTTGGTGGCAATCACACGAGCGTTGACCGGCGACAGCCACAAATGCGCATCCAGGCTCCCGGGACGGTGATCGTGGTCATGCTCGTCTGCCTCTTCGGCGTGGGAGTGGCTGTCTTCGGTGAAGCGGCGCAATTTCAAGCCAGGCAAATCCTGTACGGCGACGCTCGGCAGCGTACGACCTTTCAGCACGCGGGGCAGGAAACCTTCCATGTCCGGGCCGATCCAGTACACCAGATCCACCGACTGCACCTTGCGCACGTCGGAAGGGCGCAACGCGTAGTTATGGGGCGATGCGCCGGGCGGCAGCAACACTTCCGGAATCGCCACGCCGTCTTGCACCGCAGCGGCGATCAACTGCAGAGGCTTGATGCTGGTGAGTACTTTGACTTCGGCTTGAGCCGAGCCAATCAGCAGAAAACTTGCGATAAATGCGACATAGATAGAAAAAAGTCGGGACACGATGACCACTCGAAGAGGCGAGAACGGGTAACATAATAACGTCTCTCACAAAACTCGTCGCCGCTCATGCCTAAAACACCGATTGCCAGCCGTCCCCACGACCACTCTCATTGCGTCCATAGCGCTCTGTCAGAGGCCGATGCCCTGTGCGCACGTCAAGGCCTGCGCCTGACCGCCTTGCGCCGCAGGGTGCTGGAACTGGTGTGGCAAAGCCACAAGCCGCTGGGTGCTTACGACATACTGGCGGTCCTCAGCGAGCAGGACGGTCGCCGCGCCGCGCCGCCGACTGTATACCGCGCGCTGGATTTCCTGCTGGAAAACGGCCTCGTGCACCGTATCTCCTCGCTGAACGCTTTCGTCGGCTGCAATCACCCGGAACACGCCCATCAAGGCCAATTCCTGATCTGCCGCAAATGTCACGCCGCCATTGAGCTGGAACAACAATCAATCAGCGACGCCATCATCGATAGCGCCGGGGAGGTCGGGTTTGTCGTCGAGGGCCAGACCGTTGAAGTGGTCGGGCTCTGCGCCGGTTGCCAGGGGGCTTGATGAGCAACGCGCTGATCCGCCTCAAGCAGGTTGCTGTCACCTTTGCCGGGCAAAACGTGCTGGATAACATCGAGCTGAGCGTGGAGCCGGGACAGATCGTCACCTTGATCGGCCCCAACGGCGCCGGCAAGACGACGCTGGTGCGCGCCGTGCTCGGTCTGTTGAAGCCGGACAGCGGCAGTGTCTGGCGCAAGCCGAAACTGCGGGTCGGGTACATGCCGCAAAAACTTCACGTCGATCCGACCCTGCCACTGTCGGTGCTGCGATTCCTGCGCCTGGTTCCGGGCGTGGATCGTGTGCGGGCCTTGGCGGCACTCAAGGAAGTCGGCGCCGAGCAGGTGATTGATAGCCCGGTGCAAAGTGTTTCCGGTGGTGAGATGCAGCGCGTGCTGTTGGCTCGGGCTCTGTTGCGTGAGCCGGAGTTGCTGGTGCTCGACGAGCCTGTGCAAGGCGTCGATGTGGCGGGTCAGGCCGAACTGTATAGCCTGATCACGCGATTGCGGGACCGTCACGGCTGCGGCGTGTTGATGGTGTCCCACGATCTGCACCTGGTGATGAGCACCACCGACCAGGTCGTTTGCCTGAATCGCCACGTTTGCTGTTCCGGACACCCGGAGCAGGTCAGCGGCGATCCTGCATTCGTCGAACTCTTCGGAAAGAACGCACAAAGCCTGGCGATTTATCACCACCACCACGACCACGCCCACGACTTGCATGGCTCGGTAGTCAGCGCGGACCCTTCGGTTCAACCCCACGTTCATGGAGATAGCTGCAAGCATGGCTGATTTTCTGCTCTACGCCCTGCTTGCAGGTCTGGCTCTGGCGTTGGTGGCGGGCCCACTGGGTTCGTTCGTGGTCTGGCGGCGCATGGCCTATTTCGGCGACACCCTGTCTCACGCGGCCTTGCTTGGCGTGGCGTTGGGATTCTTGCTGGATGTCAGCCCGACGGTGGCGGTCACCGTAGGGTGTCTGCTGCTGGCGGTGCTGTTGGTGACATTGCAGCAGCGCCAGCCGCTGGCGTCCGACACGCTTTTGGGAATTCTCGCACCGAGCACGCTCTCATTGGGCCTGGTGGTACTAAGCTTCATGCATGAAGTACGGATCGATCTGATGGCGTATCTGTTCGGCGACCTGTTGGCGATCAGCCCGACAGATCTGGCTTGGATACTCGGGGGCAGCGCGGCAGTCCTGGCGCTGTTAGTCACGTTGTGGCGACCCTTGCTGGCGATCACGGTGCATGAAGAACTGGCCAAGGTAGAAGGTTTGCCGGTGGCGGCGTTGCGCTTGACGCTGATGCTGCTGATTGCCGTCGTGATTGCCGTGGCGATGAAAATCGTCGGTGTGTTGCTGATCACTTCGCTGCTGATCATCCCCGCGGCTGCCGCACAACGTCACGCGCGCTCGCCAGAACAGATGGCATTGGGCGCAAGCCTGTTGGGTATGTTCGCGGTGTGTGGTGGGCTGGCGCTGTCCTGGTTCAAGGACACGCCAGCAGGCCCATCGATTGTGGTGATGGCCGCTGCACTGTTTCTGCTGAGTTTTGTCCTGCCCCGTCGAGGGGTGTAGACTTGCTCGTTTTTTGCGCAAATAGAGAGTCGCAGGAATGAAGTCGTTCGCCTCCCGTTATCTGCTCCTTGTCGCATTTTCTCTGCTGCTGGGTGCTTGCCAAAGCACGCCACCGGCGGCCACCGAGGCCCCCGATGCGCGGGCTACGGCCATCACGCAACTGGAACAAAGTATCGCCAGCAATGAGTTGGCCACCGCCGAAGATCAACTGGCTGCCTTGCAGGCCCAGTCGCCCGACGACCCAAGCCTTGTGCAGTACCAACGGCAACTGGCCGAAGCCTATCTGCAGCGCAGCCAGATCGTGTTGCAAAAAGGCGATGTGAATGCCGCCGCCACGGCGCTCAGCCGTGCTCGGTCGTTGATGCCCAAAGCCCCGGCGCTGACCGGTGGTGTAAACAACGCCATCGTCAATGCCCGCAAGGCTGAGCTGGATAAAGCCGAGGCGGCGCTCAATGCTGCAGAAGCCAAGTCAAAGGCGAAAGTCATTGATCCGACGGCGCAAAGCACCACGGTTGCGCTGAACGTAAACGATATGGTCAAACTTCGCCGGCAGCTGGATGCTATCGCCGCCGATGTGGTGAATTACCAGTGCGATGTGAGCATTCAGACGCCGCGTACTGAGGATTACCCTTGGCTGGCCACATTGCTGACCAAGCGGGTGAAGAAGCTGGATTCCGGGTTTGACTTGAAACTGCAAAAGCAGATCCTGCGCAACGTTCCGGCGCAGATGGTTCTTAGCCCGCGTAAACCCTAAAAGCTTCGCGAGCAGGCTCGCTCCCACAGGTGATTTGCAGCGAGTCGCAGATCCAATGTGGGAGCGAGCCTGCTCGCGAAGGCGTCCGTCCAGTAATAAACAACTTAAGCCGCAATCGCCTTGGCTTTATCCTCCCGATCCCAAACCCGATGTTGCCCGATCGCGGCAATAAACGGTTTGATCAACTCCGCGTCCGTCCCCACGATCAGTCCTGCATCAGCGTCCAGTCTCAACACATCAAGCAACTGCTGCGCCTCGCCGTGCAGCGCAATCGCCTTCAAATGCTTGTACGCCTCCAACACGTAGTGCAACGCCACGCCGTCAGTACTCAAGGCCTTGATCGACCCCGCGCCACCTGGCACAAACACTGCGTCGAACGCCACCGAAGGCAAGCCTTCCATCGAAGCATCCACGGGCAGCGCCTTACCTTGCGCAGTCGTCACCGGTGCTGAAGTCGGTCCCAACAATTTGGCGTGCGCCCCCTCGGCCATCAGCGCTTTTTTCATCGCATCGATCGCTGCGCCATCGACACCGTTGGCGGCAAGAATGGCCACTTTGCGGGTTTTGATGTCCGCCGGCAGCAAGTTGGCCTGACTCAAGGCTGGTGATCGGTTCAGCGAGGACTTCCGTACATCGACAGTTCCTGCTTTCGGCGCCGGCAAACCAAGGTTCTGCGCCACACGCTTGGCCAGTTCCAGGTCGATGTTGGCCAGGATCTCATTCACCTGACGCGCACGGATGGTCTCGCGCGCAACCTTCCCCAGCTCAAAGCTGTAGGCCGCGATGATGTGTTCCTGCTCGTGCTTGCTCATGCTGTGGAAAAACAGCCGTGCCTGGGAGAAATGGTCGCTAAACGACTCGCTACGCTGGCGGATTTTGTTAGCGTCGATGCGCTCCGGATAACTCTCGAAGCCGCCATCCTGAGCAGCAGACGCCGTTTCTTTCGGCCAGCCACCGTCGATGGAGTTTGGCTCATAAGACGCGCGGCCCTTGTCAATGGTGGTGCGGTGCAATGCGTCCCGCTGGTCGTTGTGGAACGGAGCGACCGGACGGTTGATTGGAATTTCGTGAAAGTTCGGCCCGCCGAGTCGGCTGATCTGCGTGTCTGTGTAGGAAAACAGCCGCCCCTGCAGCAACGGGTCGTTGGAGAAATCGATCCCCGGCACGATATGGCCAGGGCAGAACGCGACCTGCTCGGTTTCGGCGAAAAAATTGTCCGGGTTGCGGTTGAGCACCATTTTGCCCAAAGGCGTGATGGGGACGAGCTCTTCCGGGATCAGCTTGGTGGGGTCGAGGATGTCAAAGTCGAATGTGTGTTCGTTTTCCTCTGTGATGATCTGAACGCCCAGCTCCCATTCCGGGTAGTCGCCCATCTCGATCGATTCCCACAGGTCGCGACGGTGGAAGTCAGTGTCTTTACCGGCGAGCTTCTGCGCCTCATCCCACACCAGTGAGCAGGTCCCGGCCGTAGGACGCCAGTGGAATTTGACGAAGCGCGATTTACCTTCGGCATTGACCAGGCGAAACGTGTGCACACCGAAGCCCTGCATGCTGCGCAGACTTTTCGGGATCGCTCGGTCGGACATGGTCCAGATCACCATGTGCGCCGATTCCGGCACCAGTGAGACAAAATCCCAGAACGTATCGTGAGCCGAGCCCCCCGTAGGAATCTCGTTGTGCGGCTCGGGTTTTACCGCGTGCACGAAGTCAGGAAACTTGATCGCGTCCTGAATGAAAAAGACCGGCATGTTGTTGCCCACCAGGTCGAAGTTGCCCTCGTCGGTGAAGAACTTCACAGCGAAGCCTCGCACGTCCCGCACGGTATCGCCTGACCCGCGAGAGCCTTGCACCGTGGAAAAGCGCGTGAAGACTGGGGTTTTCTTGCCCGGGTCCTGTAAGAAACCGGCTTTGGTCAGGGCAGAATGGTTTTCATACGTCTGGAAGTAACCATGAGCACCGGTGCCGCGAGCATGGACGATGCGTTCGGGAATGCGCTCATGGTCAAAGTGCGTGATTTTTTCACGCATGATGAAATCTTCCAGTAACGACGGCCCGCGAGCGCCGACCTTCAACGTGTTCTGATTGTCCGAAACCTTCACGCCCTGATTGGTGCGCAGGGCTTGTTCAGTGGCGTCGGAGCGGAATTTCTCCAGGCTGTCGAGCTTGGCATTGGTGTTGCCACGGTCCAGGGTGTCGGTCCCGGCCAGTGCGTTTTTAGGGGTGGCAGGCTTTTTAGTACTCATCAGACGTAAACTCCTCGTTGCGATTCCCGCCGTAGCCAGAACGCTGAGTAAAACCCCCGGCACGGCACCAGGAGCGATATCGAGTTGCCTACTTACTGACTGATGAAGTTTTTAGCCGTTCCTTTTTTCTGACCTTTGATCGCGTTATTGCCAAATCGAAGGTTGAATGCGGAATAAATGCTAATAACCTCTATACGGACAGGCTAAAATGCGCGCCCGGCTAACCGCTGATCCTTTTCTATCGCGCCCCACAAGGTTCGCTACGTGATCGAGTTTCAAAACGTCCATAAAACCTACCGCATCGCCGGTAAGGATATCCCCGCGCTGCATCCGACCAGTCTGACGATTGAGAACGGTCAGGTCTTCGGCCTGATCGGCCATTCCGGCGCGGGAAAAAGTACCCTGCTGCGTCTGATCAATCGCCTGGAAAACGCCAGTGGCGGCAAGATCATCGTCGACGGCGAAGAAGTCACCGCGCTCGACGCCAACAGCCTGCGGCGCTTCCGTCAGCAGGTCGGGATGATTTTCCAGCACTTCAACCTGCTGGCCTCCAAGACCGTGGCCGATAATGTTGCGCTGCCGCTGACCCTCGCCGGCGAACTGTCGCGCGGCGAGATCGACCAGCGTGTGGCTGAATTGCTGGCGCGGGTTGGTTTGTCCGACCACGCCAAAAAGTACCCGGCGCAGTTGTCCGGTGGCCAGAAGCAGCGCGTCGGCATCGCCCGCGCCCTGGCCACCAAGCCGAAAATCCTGTTGTGTGACGAAGCCACCAGCGCCCTGGACCCGCAGACCACGGCATCGGTCCTGCAATTGCTGGCCGAGATCAATCGCGAGCTGAAGCTGACCATCGTCCTGATCACCCACGAGATGGATGTGATCCGTCGCGTGTGCGACCAAGTGGCTGTGATGGACGCTGGCGTAATTGTCGAGCAAGGTTCGGTGGCCGAGGTGTTCCTGCATCCCAAGCACCCGACCACCAAGCGCTTCGTGCAAGAAGACGAGCAGATCGATGAAAGCGAACAGCGCGACGACTTCGCTCACGTGCCAGGCCGCATCGTGCGTCTGACCTTCCAGGGCGAAGCGACCTACGCGCCCTTGCTGGGTACCGTTGCTCGGGAAACGGGTGTGGACTACAGCATCCTGGCCGGTCGTATTGATCGCATTAAAGACATCCCCTATGGGCAACTGACTCTGGCCGTCACCGGCGGCGACATGGAAGCCGCGTTCGCCCACTTCACCGCAGCTGACGTCCACATGGAGGTGCTGCGCTGATGGAAGCCCTGATGAGTTTCTTTTCCAATATCGACTGGATCGAAATCTGGCTGGCAACCGGCGACACGCTGCTGATGCTCGGTGGTTCGTTGTTGTTCACCGTTTTGCTGGGCTTGCCGCTGGGTGTGCTGTTGTTCCTGTGCAGCCCACGCCAGTTGCTGGAAGCCAAAGGCGTTTACGCGATGTTGTCGCTGGTGGTGAACATACTGCGTTCGCTGCCCTTCATCATTCTGCTGATCGTGATGATTCCGTTCACGGTGCTGATCACTGGCACGTCTCTCGGTGTTGCCGGTGCGATTCCGCCACTGGTGGTGGGTGCTACGCCGTTCTTCGCACGACTGGTGGAAACCGCGTTGCGTGAAGTCGATCGCGGCATCATCGAAGCGACCCAGGCCATGGGCGCGACGACGCGGCAGATCATCATCAATGCCTTGCTGCCGGAAGCCCGCCCGGGCATCTTCGCGGCGATTACGGTGACAGCTATTACACTGGTGTCCTACACGGCAATGGCCGGTGTGGTTGGCGCTGGTGGTCTGGGCGACCTGGCGATCCGTTTCGGTTACCAGCGCTTTCAGACTGATGTAATGGTGGTCACCGTCGTGTTGTTGCTGGTGCTGGTTCAAGTACTGCAGACCGTTGGCGATAAGCTTGTGGTCCACTTCTCTCGTAAATGACAATTGAGCCGGCCATTCGCTGGCAGGCGCCGCAAACAGGCGCCTCACATGGAGTTAGCTGAATGAAAAAACTACTCGTCGCGTTCGCTGCCGTTGCAGCCTTTTCTGCTCACGCTGCCGAGACGCTGACCGTCGCGGCCACCCCGGTCCCGCACGCAGAAATCCTCGAATTCGTTAAACCGGCCCTGGCCAAAGAAGGCGTGGACCTGAAGGTCAAAGTCTTCACCGACTACATCCAGCCGAACGTGCAAGTGTCCGAGAAGCGCCTGGATGCAAACTTCTTCCAGCACCAGCCGTACCTCGATGAGTTCAACAAGGCCAAAGGTACGAACCTGGTGGCTGTTGCCGGTGTGCACCTGGAACCCCTGGGCGCGTACTCCAGCAAATACAAAACCCTGGCCGAGCTGCCGGGTGGCGCTAACGTGGTCATCCCGAACGACGCCACCAACGGCGGCCGTGCGCTGTTGCTGCTGGCAAAATCCGGCCTGATCAAGTTGAAGGATTCGAACAACATCCTGTCGACCGTCAAGGACATCACCGAAAACACCAAGGACCTGAAAATCCGCGAACTGGAAGCCGCGACAATCCCGCGCGTGCTGACCCAGGTCGACCTGGCGCTGATCAACACCAACTACGCGCTGGAAGCCAAGCTTGATCCGGCCAAGGATGCTCTGATCATCGAAGGCAGCGACTCGCCTTACGTGAACATTCTGGTGGCTCGTCCGGACGACAAAGACAGCGACGCGATGAAGAAACTGGTTGCTGCCCTGCACAGCCCGGAAGTCAAAGCGTTCATCCTCGAGAAGTACAAAGGCGCGGTTGTGCCGGCGTTCTGATCCGAAGCATTAACGAAAAAAGGGGCGCATTGAATGCGCCCCTTTTTTTATGCCTGAAACACGACCCCTCTGTAGGAGCGAGCTTGCTCGCGAAGGTGTGTCAGTCGACATCACCGCAGCTGACACACCATCGCGAGCAAGCTCGCTCCTACATGCGTTTAAGCATCACCGGCAACTGCGCCACCAACTTGGTGTTATTCAACGGCGCCCGAATAAACCCACGCTGCGTCCCGTCTGGCCCAATCACCGCCAGGTTCCCACTGTGATCAACCGTGTAATTCGGTTTGCTGGTATCCGCCGGAATAAACGGAATGCTCACCGCGTTGGCCAGTTTCTGAATGTCGTCCACCGACGAAGCCGTCAGGCCGATGAACTGCGGATCGAAGTAACCCAGGTATTGCTTGAGCTGCTTGGGCGTGTCGCGATTCGGGTCGACGCTGACGAGGATGATCTGCAACTTGGCCACCGCTTCCGGGGGCAGTTCGCTCTTGATCTGGCGCAGCTGGGCGAGGGTGGTCGGGCAGATGTCCGGGCAGAAGGTGTAACCGAAGAACAGCAAGCTCCACTTGTCTTTCAGCTCGTTGACGGCCACCGGTTTGCCGTCCTGATCGGTCATGGTCACGTCCGGCAGGTTGCGGCTTTGCGGCAGCAGGATAATCCCGGCGTCGATCAGTGGAGTCGGGTCGCCCTGGCCCTTGCCGGACAGCACTTTGTTGATGGTCAGGCCCAGGACCAGCGCGATCAGGGCGACGAGGATGAAGACGGTTTTCTGGGTTCGGGTCATAGGTTCAACAATAAGTAGTGGTCTACGAGCAGGGCGATAAACAGCAGGAACAAGTAATAGATAGAGTACTTGAAGGTGTTGATCGCCGCGTGCGGCCGAGTGCCACGGTACAGCACGACGGCCCATTGCAGAAACCTTGCCCCCAGGCCCAGGGCGCAAACCAGGTAGAGCACGCCGCTCATGTGAATCACGTAGGGCATCAGGCTCACGGCCAGCAGCGCGAAGGTATAAAGCAGGATATGAATCTTGGTGTAATGCTCGCCGTGGGTGACCGGCAGCATCGGAATGTCGGCCTTGGCGTATTCCTCTTTGCGATGGATCGCCAGTGCCCAGAAGTGTGGTGGGGTCCAGGCGAAGATGATGAGTACCAGCAACAGCGGTTCGGCGCTGACATGGCCGGTGGCCGCGACCCAACCGAGCAACGGTGGGGCGGCGCCGGCCAGGCCTCCGATGACGATGTTTTGCGGTGTCGCGCGTTTCAGGAAACCGGTGTAGACCACCGCATAACCCAGCAGCGAGGCAAGGGTCAGCCAAGCGGTCAGCGGGTTGGTGAAGGCCAGCAGCAAGGCCTGGCCCAGCACCGCCAGCACCAATGCGAACGTCAGTGCAGCGGTCGGTGACACCCGGCCTTCGGCCAGTGGGCGCTTGTGGGTTCGCGCCATGACCGCGTCGATGCGCCGGTCCACCACATGATTGACCGCCGCCGCACCGCCGGCACACAACGCGATCCCCAGATTGCCGAACACCAGCACCGTCCACGGCACCCCGGCGCGGGTTGCGAGGAACATCCCGACCAGCGAGGTGATGAGCATCAGCACCACCACTTTCGGCTTGGTCAGCTCCAGATAGTCGCGCCAGATTGCCTGACTGTGACGTTCGCCGATCAGAGTCGCCATGGCATCTCTCCTTTTTTTGTTATGGGCCCGGCTGAATGTTTATGCAGGCTGAACCGCCAGCGCACGAGGGATTGTTGCTTGACCCGAACCAGACTGGTTCGCGCGTGGTAATTGACCAGCACCATCGTCAGGAGCAGCGCTGCGCCGCCGGCGTTGTGCGCGACGGCCACCGGCAGCGGCAGGTGGAACAACACGTTGCTGATGCCCAGGGTGATTTGTGTGGCCAGTGCGATCAGTACCAGCCCTGCCAGTCGCGTCATGCCGACAACTTTCAGTTGCCACGCCAGACCGAGCAGCACCAGCGTCACCAGCAACGCGCCGATACGGTGAGTGAGATGAATCGCCGTGCGAGCATCGCTGTCCAGTTGCCCGCCGAGGTAATTGGGGCCGATGTGTTGGGTCAGATGAAAACCGTTGGCGAAATCTGCGGGTGGCAGCCATTGCCCGTGGCAGGTCGGAAAGTCGATGCAAGCCACGGCGGCGTAGTTGGAACTGACCCAGCCACCCAAGGCAATTTGCAGGATTACCAGCAGCAAGCCGGCCGTTGCCCAGTACTGCAAACGCCGTGGCACGGTGAGCGCCGGCAACACGCCAGACAGGCGCAGCGTCAGCAAGAACAGCAGACTCAAGGTCGCAAAACCGCCGAGCAAATGTCCGGTCACCACCTGCGGCCAAAGTTTGAGCGTCACTGTCCACATGCCGAACGCCGCTTGGGCGAACACCACGGCCAGCAGGAACAGCGGCAACTTCACGGGTTGTCCCGGATGATGACGATGGACCCAGGCGCGACCGGCCAGCACCGCAATCAACAGCCCAAGCGTACCGGCGAAGTAGCGGTGGACCATCTCGTTCCAGCCCTTGTGCGCTACGACGGGCGCATCAGGAAAATGCAATTCGGCATGGGCCAGTTGAGCTTCGCTTTTCGGCACACTGATAAAGCCATAGCAGCCCGGCCAGTCCGGGCAGCCAAGGCCGGCGTGGGTCAGACGTGTGTAGGCGCCGAGCAACACCACAATCAGTGCCAGCAAGGTGGCAAACAGCGCGAGGCGAAATCCAGGTTTGGCCATGACGATGCCCTTATCCGATGTTCGACAGTTTCAGCAGATGACGCAGGTCGTTCAGCAAGTCCTTACCCTTCACCGTCGGGTCATAGCGCAGCACCAGATTGCCGTGAGGGTCGATGATCCATAGCTGCGGCACGGTATTGTCACCCATCGTCTTGCTAAAGGTCGTCAGGTCCATGGGATAGCGCTGCAGTTGCGGGTATTCGCGGGTCAGTTTGGTTTCGTAATCGGCAGTCAGCGGTTGTGCGGCGGCCAGTGCATGGCTGGCGCGGGACGCCTCGGGGCCGAGGCCGATCTGGATTTGCCGCGCCAGATACACCAGTTGCTGGCAATCCACTGAGCACTCCTTGGGCGCCGTGACCAGCATCTGCCAGCGGTCTTCTTGTGCCTGAACCCCAAGGTCGGCGCGGGTCTGGCCATTGCCGATCAGTTCACCGTGATAACTGCGACCCTCCGGCACCCAGAACTGCAATTTGTACATGCCGGTGGCGAGGACCATCGGGCCGATCACTCCCAGTAAGATTAGCAGCAACTGCAAGCGACCTTTGCGCCGGCGAGCCGGCGTTTTCGTCTCAGACATGCTGGGTGGATTCATGGCCGCTCCCATGGTGTTTCTCCTTTGCGTTGTGCCAGCCGAGGTAGATAAAAAGGCCGAACAGGGCAATCGACATGGCGAACCACTGCACGGCGTAAGCGATGTGTTTTTCCGGGCCCATGGCGACGACCGGCCAATCGGCCTGATAAGACGCGGGACCGGCTTCTTCACGTAATTCGTAGGCAAAACCTTCGCGCCCGAGCGTCTTCCAGAGCTTGGCCGGCTCAACCGCTGTCACTAACTGAGGCCAGAGGGTGGTGCTCGGATCGGCGTGCAACTGAAAGGTCGCGCCGGGGGAGACGTAGACCCAGGCATCGAGACTCAATGCCTGAGTGGGTGTGGTGAATTGTGGCGGGGTGCGGCGCTCTGGCCACGGCAGCCAGCCGCGATTGACCAGTAGCCAGAGTCCGGTCGCCTGATCGTGGAAGGGTTGCAGCAACTCGACGCCGACCTTGCCGTTGCGCTGACGGTTGTCCAGTAACAGGCTGTGTTCGGCATCGAACTGACCGTGCAGGTGAACGCGGCGGAAGGCTGGGTCTTTGGTGTGTTGCAGCTCGCTGCTGGCCATCGGTTCGGCGACACGGCGTTCGGCATAGCTTTGCAGCAGGGCGCTTTTCTCCGCGCCCCGGCTCAATTGCCAGAACCCGAGCGACACCAGCAGCGGCAGCAAGATTGCGACCACCAGGGTTGGCACGATGCCCGGCTGGAAGCGCTTCATGGCGTCGCCAGAAAGTCGGTCATCGCGATAGCTATACTCAAATGCATCGCCTTACCCCCGGAGTCTCACCATGCTCAAAGCAGCCATCGTCCTGATGCTGATTGCCACGGTTGTCAGCCTGTTCAGCGGCCTGTTTTTTCTGGTCAAGGACGACAGCAGCTCGAACCGCCTCGTTATTGCCTTGAGTGTTCGTGTTGCGCTGGCCGCCACCACCGTTGGCTTGATCGCCTGGGGTTTCTACAGCGGCCAGTTGGTCTCGACTGCGCCTTGGTAGCTGTAGGAGCGAGCTTGCTCGCGAAGGTGTCTCAGTCGAAATCAACGCGTCTGACACACCTTCGCGAGCAAGCTCGCTCCTACAGCACGTAGACGAAAACGAACAAACCGATCCACACCACATCCACGAAGTGCCAGTACCAACTCGCCGCCTCAAATCCGAACTGGTGATCGGCATCAAAGTGCCCGCGCATGATCCGCATCAGCATCACGAACAGGATGATGGTGCCGATCGTCACGTGAGCCCCGTGGAAACCGGTGAGCATGAAGAAGGTCGCGCCGTAAATGCCCGAGCCGAGGGTAAGGCCCAGCTCGTGATAGGCGTGCATGTACTCTTCGGCCTGAAAGGTAAGAAACCCACAGCCGAGCAACACAGTAATCGCCAGCCAGATTTTCAGCGCGCCGCGATGGCCCTTTTTCAAGGCGTGGTGAGCGATGGTCACGGTGACGCTGGAACTCACCAGTAACGCGGTGTTAAGCAGCGGCAGGCCCCAAGGGCTGATCACTTCTTTGGGCGGAGGAAAGAGCTTCGGGTCGGGGGTATGCAGCAATGGCCAGGCAAACTGGAAGTTCGGCCAGAGCATGTGGGCAATGCCTTTCGGGCCTTCCCCACCCAGTGCGGGGCCGGAAATATGCCGCACATAAAACAGCGCACCGAAGAACGCGATGAAGAACATCACTTCCGAGAAAATGAACCAGCTCATGCCCCAACGAAAGGAGCGATCCATCTGGGCGCTGTACAGCCCGGCGCGACCTTCCTTGACCACCGTACCGAACCAGCCGAACAGCATGTATGCCAGCAACAGGCTACCGACGAAAAAGATCAGCGGGCCGTGGGATTCTGGCCGCGCCGCCTTCAGGTCGTTGAACCAGGTGGCCAGGCCGAACACAGTGGTGAGCATGCCGAGCGTGGCAATGATCGGCCATTTGCTTTGGGCCGGTACGTAATAGTGTTCATGAGTTGCCATTATTGTTCTCCTTATCGGGCACGCTTAACGCCTAGCCACCGGTGCTTGCAGCAACAGTCACGGGCGGATGACGTGCGGTGATATCGAACAGCGTGTAGGACAGCGTCAGGTGCTTCACATCCTTGGGCATGTCTCGGTCAACGATGAAACGTACCGGCATCTCGATCCGTTGACCGGGCTGCAACACTTGTTGGGTAAAGCAGAAACATTCGGTTTTGTGGAAGTACGCTGCCGCTTCACTGGGCGCGATGCTCGGCACTGCCTGGGCGCTCATGGCGTGATCGGTCGGGTTGTAGGCGACGAAAATCATCTCGTTCACTGCCCCCGGATGCGCCGTCAGCTCATTGCCCTTGGGATAGAACTCCCAGACCATGTCGGCGTTATTCATCGACAGAAACTGCACGCGCACTTGCCGTGAAAAATCGACCACTTGCTCGCCTTCGTATTGCCCGGCGGTTTTGCCATTGATGCCAAATGCCTTGCACATCACGTCGTAGATCGGCACCAGGGCAAACCCGAAGATAAACATCGCCACCACCACCAGTAGCAGGCGCGTGACCAGTTTCTTCAGCGAAATAGAGTCAGCCATGGTTCAGACCCTCTACGCATAACCCTGTAGGAGCGAGCTTGCTCGCGAAAAACCTGAGGGTACCGCGCAGTGTCAGGATTCCAGCGGAATCGTTGACGACCATCGCGAGCAAGCTCGCTCCTACAAGGGCAAAGGTGTTCATTTCACTTCCGGCGGGGTGGTGAAGGTGTGATACGGCGCCGGTGACGGAATGCTCCACTCCAGGCCTTCGGCCCCGTCCCACGGTTTGGCCGGCGCTGGCGGGCCGCCACGGATGGTCTTGATCACGATGAAGAGGAAGAACAACTGCGTGGTGCCGAACATGAACGCGCCGATCGAGGAGACCATGTTGAAGTCGGCGAATTGCAGGTTGTAGTCCGGGACCCGTCGCGGCATGCCTGCCAGCCCCACGAAGTGCATCGGGAAGAACGCCATGTTCATGCCGATGAACGAGAGCCAGAAGTGCAGCTTGCCGAGGGTTTCGTCGTACATGTGGCCGGTCCATTTCGGCATCCAGTAGTAGGCAGAGGCGAAGATCCCGAAGATCGCTCCCGGCACCAGCACGTAGTGGAAGTGCGCGACCACAAAGTAGGTGTCCTGGTACTGGAAGTCCGCCGGGGCGATGGCCAGCATCAGTCCGGAGAAACCACCGATGGAGAACAGGATCACGAAGGCCACCGCAAACAGCATCGGCGTCTCGAAGGTGAGCGAGCCTTGCCACATGGTGCTGACCCAGTTGAACACCTTCACCCCGGTGGGCACGGCGATCAACAGCGTGGCGTACATGAAGAACAACTCGCCCACCAGCGGAATGCCGACCACGAACATGTGGTGCGCCCAGACGATGAACGACAGGAACGCGATGCTCGCCGTCGCATAAACCATCGAGGTATAGCCGAACAGCGGTTTGCGCGAGAAGGTCGGGATGATCGAACTGACAGCGCCAAAGGCCGGCAGGATCATGATGTACACCTCGGGGTGACCGAAGAACCAGAACACATGCTGGAACAACACCGGGTCACCGCCACCGGCGGCACTGAAGAAACTGGTGCCGAAGTGGATGTCCATCAGCATCATCGTCACGCATCCGGCCAGCACCGGCATCACTGCGATCAACAGGAACGCAGTGATCAGCCAGGTCCAGACGAACAACGGCATTTTCATCAGCGTCATGCCTGGGGCGCGCAGGTTGAGGATGGTGGCGATCACGTTGATCGCGCCCATGATCGAACTGATGCCCATCAAGTGGATGGCGAAGATGAAGAAGGTCACGCTTTCCGGCGCGTAGGTCGTCGATAGCGGGGCGTAGAAAGTCCAGCCGAAATTCGGCCCGCCACCGGGCATGAACAGCGTCGAGACCAGCAGAATGAACGCCGCCGGCAGGAGCCAGAAGCTGAAGTTATTCATCCGTGGCAGGGCCATGTCCGGTGCGCCGATCATCAACGGGATCATCCAGTTGGCGAGGCCGACGAAGGCCGGCATCACTGCACCGAAGACCATGACCAAGCCGTGCATGGTGGTCATCTGGTTGAAGAACGCCGGTTCGACGATTTGCAGCCCCGGCTGGAACAGCTCGGCGCGAATGACCATCGCGAACGAGCCGCCCAACAGGAACATGGTGAACGCAAACCACAGGTACAGCGTGCCGATGTCTTTGTGGTTGGTGGTCAGCACCCACCGCATCAGGCCTTTGGCGGGACCGTGGGCGTGCTCGGTGGCGGTATGAACATGTTCATCGATTACAGCAGTCATGTCCTGTCTCCTGCAAACAGATGGGCTGGGCAGGCCGGGGCGCGCAGCCCCGACCGGTTCCTTACGTGGGCAATAGACCGGGTCATTTGCTTTCCGCCTGTTTCAGCGCCAGCACTTCTTTAGGAGTGACCATGTCGCCTTTGTTGTTGCCCCAGGCGTTACGTTCGTAGGTCACGACCGCCGCGATATCGACTTCTGAAAGTTGCTTGCCGAATGCCGCCATGGCGGTGCCGGGTTTGCCGAAGTAAACGCGGTGCAGGTGGTCGGCTTTGGGGCCGGTAGCAATCGGCGAGCCTTTGAGCGCCGGGAACATGGGCGGCAGACCCTGGCCTTCGGCCTGGTGACAGGCCACGCAGGTGGTGTGATAGATCTTGTCGCCGCGCTCTTTGAGCTCGTCGAGGGTCCATTCCTTACTGGTCAGCTCTTTGAGCTGCATGGCTTCTGTCTTGCGTTCGGCCAGCCATTTCTCGTAATCGGCCTTTTCCTTGACCTCGACCACGATCGGCATGAAGCCATGGTCCTTGCCGCACAACTCGGCGCACTGGCCACGGTAGATGCCGGGCTTGTCGATGCGGGTCCAGGCTTCGTTGACGAACCCCGGGATCGCATCGCGCTTGACCGCGAAGGCCGGTACCCACCAGGAGTGGATGACGTCGGCGGAAGTCACCAGAAAGCGCACCTTGGCGCCAATCGGCAGCACCAGTGGCTTGTCGACCTCGAGCAAGTAGTGCTCGCCCTTGGTTTCCTTGTTGTGGATCTGGTCGGCGGGGGTGGCCAGGTTACTGAAGAACTCGACGTCCTGGCCCAGGTACTTGTAATGCCACTTCCACTGATAGCCGGTGATCTGGATATCAATATCCGGCTCACTGGTGTCGTACATCCTGATCAGGGTGGCGGTAGCCGGAATCGCCATGGCCACCAAAATCACGAAGGGCACGATGGTCCAGAGGATTTCGACGGTGGTGCTTTCATGAAATTTTGCGGCCACTTGCCCGGTAGAGCGGCGGTGGACCATCATCGACCAGAACATGGCGCCGAAGACGATGATGCCGATCACTACACAGATCCAGAAAATGGTCATGTGCAGGTCAAATATTTCGTGACTGATTTCAGTCGCTCCAGGCGCCATATTCACAGTCCAGGCCGCTTGCGCCTGACTGAAAATCGACCACAACAGGAGGCCCATCCAGACGTGTGGATGTCGCATCATTGCGGGTTCCCCTTATCGTTCTTGTTATCCCGCCGGCTTTCACCTGCGGCAAGGGAGCGGCTTTTTCAGACTACGAACTTGAATCGCCGAGCCTTGCTGCATATGCAGTCGGGCGTCATCAGCTAACTCCATTCCAACCCGAGTATAGACAGCGACCGCGACCTCGCAATGTGACGGCGTAAATGATCTGAAACAGCTGATGCTTGCGTTCAAGGTCACGAATGGAGAAGGATGCAGACGAGTGGTGGCAAATCGATATAACTATGATGTCTCAAGGATGAAATAATTATGACAAATGCGTCTTAGCATTTTTCGACAGCCAGCTAAGTTATGTCTTCCCTATTTCATTGCCTTCGTTTCCTGGAGTTTTCATGAACACCGCCGCATTGCGCGAGCAGATCCAAAAAGCCCAACAACACGAGAAAGAAACCGGCCTGCTGGCACGTCAGCTGCAGACCCAACTGCCTCATCTACACCCTGCTATCCAATTGCCGGAGGCCGATGCCAACGGCGTGCTGACGCGTTTTGTTTGCGCCTACATCGAAGAGGTGCCCGACCTGCTGGACGCAGCCAATGAAGTCGCCAGGGAAGCGGGCATCGAATCGCAAATCAAACCGGTACTGACAATCGCCGAGCAATATTTCCTCCAGCCTCCGGCAATCATGAGCGGGCATGTCGGTCTGGATGGCCTGCTGGACGAAGCCTATCTGGCGCACCGGTTTGTAGAAGAGGTCAACGACCTGTACATCAAGCATTTCGGCCAGCCATTGATCCCCTTGGACATGACGGTCGCCAACTTGATTGCTCACCAATTGATCGGTGAGGAATTTGCCAACCAACTGGATGAAGCGGTACATCACGCCATCGACGAGATGCTCAACGAAGAGAGTTTTGCGCTGGAATCGGTGGAAGCCTACCGTGAGAAACTCAACAGCCCGGACACCGGCGCCGCGTGGAAACGCTGGCCGTGCATGTCGCGCCGCTTGGACGTAGGCCTGGAACTGGATCAGCCGGCGGCTTGATCCACCGCTCAACACAATCCCTTGTAAGAGCGTGCTTGCTCGCGATGGTGTGTCAGCTACGTCGTATCGACTGACACTCCATCGCGAGCAAGCTCGCTCCTACAGTGCTCTACCCGGTGGAACCGATGCCGGCCGTGGTGCGCAACCGCCCCTCCAACCTGCGCTTCAACCCCCGCGCCTCAATCAATAGCGTCGAGCCCTTCGCCGCATTCGCCCGACCCCATTCCTCAAGCAACTCCAGGCACGAGTGATCGATGTAGCTCAGGTTATTGAGCGGCACATGCACCGTCGTCCCGGCAGGGATGGTTCCCAGTACCTGAGTCAGCGCCGGCACCTTGAGAAAAGTCGCGGCCCCCATCAGTCGCAACTCCATTTCTCCTTCCTTGGGCAGGTCTATCAGGCTGATCTTCAGCCGCGACGCTTTCCAGGCAAGCTTGACGAGTGTCAGGCCAAAGCCAATCAACACGCCGGTCAGCAAGTCAGTGAAGATGATGGCCAGCGCCGTCGCCGCGTAAGTGAACATCGGCATCCGGCCATAACGTCCCAGACCACGAAGGGCCTTGAGGTCGACCAATTTGAAACCGGTGTAAACCAAAACCCCCGCCAGACTCGCCACCGGAATGCGTTGCAGCACACTGGACAGCAGCAGGACGAAAGCCAGCAACCACAGGCCATGAAACACCGCCGACAGTCGCGTGGTGGCACCGGCCTGAACGTTGGCCGAACTGCGCACGATCACCCCGGTCATCGGCAGCGCGCCAAGAAGACCGCAGAGCATGTTGCCTATACCTTGAGCGGCTAATTCCCGGTCGAAATCCGAACGTTGACCGTTGTGCATGCGATCGACCGCCGCGGCGGAGAGCAGAGTTTCGGCGCTGGCAATGAAGGCTACGGCGAAGGCTGCGATCAGCAGTGTCGGGTCGGCCAGGTTGAGCAAGTCCGCAGGTTTCAGCCAGTTGATGGCTTGCGCGAGATTCGCCGGCACCTCAACCCGTTTGACCTGCAGCGCCAGCGCCACACTGGCGGCCGTCGCAAGGCCAACACCCAGTAATGCACCGGGAATGAAGCGCAGGGAATGCGGACGGAATTTTTCCCATAGCCACATCACGACAATTGTCGACAGCCCGAGCAACCCCGCTTGCCGGCCGAGGGAACGCAATGCCTGAGCCACGGCGGCCGGGAAGGCTGACAGGTTATCCAGTCCGGAAGGCTTGGGCACGCCATCAAGCATCACATGCACCTGGGACAAGACGATCAGTACGCCAATTCCAGCGAGCATTCCGTACACCACCGCAGGCGCCGTCACTCGAAACCAACAGCCCAGTTTCAATCTCCCGGCCACCAGTTGCAGAAAGCCTGCGAGCAGCAGGATTGGCCCGAGCATGGCGATGCCATGCTGGCGCACCAGTTCGAACACCAGAACCGCCAAACCTGCTGCAGGGCCGCTGACTTGCAGAGGCGAGCCGGCAATCCAGCCCACCACCAATCCGCCGATGATGCCGGTGATCAGACCTTTGGCGGGCGGCAACCCCGAGGCGATGGCGATGCCCATGCACAAGGGCAGAGCGACCAGGAACACAACCACTGAAGCGAGCAGCTCCCGTGGCAGAACAGCGTTGAGTTGCGCAGCACGCATGTGGGTTTCTCCTGACGTTTTCTTCAGGCGTGGCGAAGCCAGGCTGCTTGATCAGCAGCCTCGGCTTTACCACACTTAGGAGGTGTTAGAAGCGTGCTTTGGGCGTCGCCACCGGAATTGGGTGGCTGCCATCGAGCGGCAGGAAACAACCCTTGTCCGCGTCGTAAGCTTTGATTTCGCTGGTTTCGATGCTGTAGACCCAGCCATGGATAAACAGCTGACCGTTGGCCATACGCGAAGCCACCGAAGGGTGCGTGCGTAAATGTTGGAGCTGAGCGATCACATTCTCTTCGGTGAGGATCTGCATGCTCTCGGTTTCATTCGCACAATGGCAGTTTTCCTGAACCATGGTTTTCGCCACTTCCGCATGCCGCAGCCAGGCTTTGACCGTCGGCATCTTTTCCAGACTTTCCGGGTTGAGCACTGCGCGCATGGCGCCGCAATCGGAGTGCCCGCAGATGATGATGTGTTGCACGCCAAGGGCCAGCACCGCGTATTCGATGGCGGTGGAAACGCCGCCGTTCATTTGCCCGTAAGGCGGCACAACGTTGCCGACGTTACGGGTCACGAACAGGTCGCCCGGGGAGCTTTGGGTAATCAGTTCAGGCACGATGCGCGAGTCGGCGCAGGCGATGAACATCGCTCTGGGGTTCTGAGCTGTGGCGAGTTTTTTGAAGAGCTCTTCCTGCTGAGGGAAGACTTCGTGATGAAAATGCAAAAAGCCGTCAACGATATGCTGCAGCGCTGCATCGGCGGACTCCGCCTCGGGGTGGGCTGAAGCCGACGCAGCCAACGGCTGTTTATCCTTGTCACTCATGATTCATCCTCTTTGACGGAGTTGGGGGAAAGTGTCCCGTTTTGTCCGATATGAAGCCAGTGGCTGTTTAAAAAACATCCAGGCCGAAATTTCGACCCGTCAGTCACTCGATGAACAAGGTAACCGCCGAAACTTAACTCAAACTGAATCAAACGCTCTAGGACGTGTGTTCCAGGTCACAGAAAACGTGACTAGCTTAGTTGCACGGTGCTTGTACCCCTACTCAACCTTAGGCCAATTGTCCTCAAATCAACGACATTTGGCGACCCGGCGGACAGAAGGCGTCGCAATCCAGATTAAACCCTTCTCGACGATTGAGCCCCAGGCGCTTGATGGTTTTGGCAAAGCGCTGCGCCAACAGGTCGGCGAACGGCCCTTCACCGCGCATCCGGGCTCCAAATCGACTGTCGTAAAGTTCGCCGCCACGACTCTGGCGGATCAGGCTCAGCACATGGGCCGCACGCTGCGGGTAGTGGGCCGTCAGCCATTCTTCGAACAACGGTGCCACCTCCAGAGGCAGGCGCAACATCATATAGGCCGCGCTCTGGGCTCCGGCCGCATGGGCCTCGGCGAGCAGGCTTTCGAGTTCGCTGTCGTTGATCATCGGAATCATCGGTGAACACAGCACGCCCACCGGGATTCCCGCTTCACGCATGACCCGGATCGCCCGCAGCCGAGCCTTGGGCGCAGCAGCGCGTGGCTCGAGGATGCGCTTGAGTTCATCATCCAGCGTGGTGAGGCTGATCATAACCGCCACCAATCGCTGTTCGGCGAGTTCGACCAGCAAATCCAGATCGCGAAGAATCAGCGAACCCTTGGTAATGATGGTCACCGGATGGCGGTAGCGCAGCAGTACTTCCAGGGTCTGGCGGGTGATTTTGTGTTCGCGCTCAATGGGCTGGTAAGGGTCGGTGTTGGAGCCCAGGTTGATCGGCGCGCATTGATAGCCGCGTTTGCAGAGTTGCTCCTCCAGCACTTCCGCGGCGTTGGTCTTGGCGATCAGCTTGGTTTCGAAATCCAGCCCCGGCGACATGTCCCAATAGGCATGACTGGGCCGCGCGTAGCAATAGATGCAGCCGTGCTCGCAGCCGCGATAGGGATTGATTGAGCGATCAAAGGGCAAGTCCGGCGAGTTGTTACGGGTGATGATGGTTTTCGCCGTCTCGATGCGCACCTCGGTGCCCTGGGTGACCGGCGCTTCTTGATACCAACCGTCATCCTCGGCCACCGAACGGTTCGGCGCGAAGCGGTTGTGCGGGTTGGTGGCGGTGCCGCGGCCGCGTGGAGGCAACGGAGTGCTCATGGGTCAATGTCCTGTACTGTATACATATACAGTACAGGGGGGCTGGCGAACCGGCCAGTGCCGTTCGGCGGTCGTTAGAAAATAAAATGAAGTCATTGCCTTGGCGCAGCGCGCCATGACTTCATGCGAATGCTTTAACCGCGGAGCAACTCAGGTCGAACGCCTCACGCCACCTGTCGAACTCCAGGCGGCTGTCCGGCTGAGAGCTAGCGGTGGCGGCTAAAGGCGGAAGCGCAGCACCAGGGCTTGCTGGTTGTTGGCCACTTGCTCCAGGTGCTCGCCGCTACTGCGGGTATGCGCCGCATTCCTCCGGTTGTCGCGGGTCATGTCGTGCAAGCGGTGCATATGCTGATTCACTTCCTGCGTGGTTCCGGCCTGTTCGTCCGCGGCGGCGGCGATCTGCACGGCAAGGGCGTGCACGCCTTGCAGGGAATTGTCCAACTGACTGAGCGAGGTCAGCACGACTTGGGTTTCACGTTCCAGCGTATGTGCTTGTTCGGCCGAAGCCTGCATCGCCTGCCGGGCTTCAGTGGAAGAACTTTGCAAGGTGTTGGTGATGGCAACGATTTCTTCGGTGGCGCTGCTGGTGCGTTGGGCAAGATTGCGCACTTCGTCAGCGACCACAGCAAATCCACGGCCTTGTTCCCCGGCGCGCGCGGCCTCGATAGCGGCGTTGAGTGCCAGCAGATTGGTCTGTTCGGCAATGCCACGGATCACCGCGAGCACGGTGCCGATTTGCAGGGCATCGCTGGTCAAGGTGTCGACCACCCTGCCGGCCCGGCCGATGTCGTTCAGCAAGCGACCCTGCTGGCCGATCATCTGTTGCAAGGTACCTTGCATCTCGCCGAAGGCACCCCGTGCGGCGGTGCTGCCGTGTGCACTGTCGGCGGCGTTGCGGGCGATCTCCTGCACGGTGCAGGACATTTGCTCGACGGCGCTGACGACCATTTCCAGCGACTCTTGCTGCAGGTCGAGGCGTTCGCTGGTTTGCCCGGCGGCGCTTAGAATTTCGCTGCTGGCCTGACCGACGTCCTGGCTGGATTGGCGCAGACGCTCAATCACATCGCGCCAGGCCTGGGCCATTTCATGCAGGGCCTGCATCAGGCCAGCCTGTTGTCGTTGTTCGGTCGGCAGGTTCAGCTCGCCTGCGGCCAAGCGACGGGCCAGTACCGTCATATTGCTCGGTTCACCGCCCAGCGGGCGCATCACACTGCGGCTGACCAGCCAAGTGGCGATGGCAACGGCGGCGACGGTCAGCAGGCCGAGCAGCAAGACCTGCCACATCAGTTGATGTACCGGGGCAAACGCCTGGGTCTGATCCATTTCGGCAATCAGGGCCCAGTGGTTGTCATCGAAGCCGACAGGGACAAACACTTTCAGCGCACTATTGCCGTCCAGCCCCGGTTCGGCGATACGTCCCTGTTGGCCCGCCAGGGCATTGCTGACGGCATTGCCAGTAAGGCCGACGGGTGCATTGAGGCTGCGGTTGACCTGATGTTCAGGGAAACGTGCCGAGTCCGAACGCAGGCCGGCATCGCTGCCGACCAGGTAGGTTTCACCTTTTTCACCCAGGCCCTGGCGGGTTTGCATCACGTTATTGAGCGGAGCGATGGGCAACTCCAGAACCACGGTCATTTGCAGCTCACCATGCGACAAGACAGGGGTCACCAGATACTGGGTCGGCTCCTTGCTCAGCGGGTTGTACTGCAGATCGCTGATCAACGGTTTGCCGCTATCGCGGCTTTGCTTGACCAGACGCGCCAGCGAGGTATCACGGAGGCTGGCTTCGCTGAGATTGTGCTTTTCTTCACGGCTGTCCTTCAAACTGAGCATGACCGTGCCATCGGGCATGATCAGTTTCAGATCACGGTAACCAAAGGTGCTGATGAAATTTTCAAACATCGGATGATCGTAGTGGGTGGTGCTGATCAGTGCGTTGCCGTCCAGTCCCTGGTAGCTGTTGCTCAGGTTACTGGCCAGGGTGCTGATCTGGTTTCGCCGCTCCTGCCAGTTATCCAGCAACTGCTGCTGTTTGATATGGGCAACCGCCTCGAGAGCGTTCAGCGTCTGCTCGCGCAGGGCCGTACTGGCTTGTTGATAGACCGTAAAGGCCATGCCCAGAACCGGGATCAAACCGATCAACAGGTAGCTGAGGGCTAACTTCAAGCGTAACGGCATGTTCAACGACTCCGCGGGTAGAAGGGTTACAGATTAAGGTGCTTGTAAATTATTCTGCAAGAACTGTGCAAATTACTGAACGCAATGACTTGGCTTGAGCTTCTGAGTCGCTTTTCTGGCTTGTAGAGCAGGCTGAGGATCTGTTTTCGCGCGAGGTCATTGGCTGGGCAATGAAGGCAATGAGGCGATTTTTATTTTCTGATGAGCACTGAAGCTCTGGCAGCCCTGAATCCCGTTATTGCCCTTTAGTTGATTAAAATGGCAACTTGTCGCAATGCTGGGAAACAGATAACAAATAGCCTGATGATGAAGTTTCTCAGTACTATCCGCTGCACACGAAGTTATCGTGAATTATTAATTAAATGGAATTAATCAATGTCGTTTTTTAATCAGCGCGGTATTTTTTTACAGCTGTTGGCTCCCAGTATTATCAATCCACGGGAAGCGCAAGTTTCAATGCAACTTTCCCGAAAAGAACCAGGTTGGGATGCCGAAAATGAAGCACAGACCGAGTCCCTGGTGGACTCCGTCTATGTCACGGCAATTTCGGCTGATGGCGGTCAATCCTTCAACATCAAAGAAGTCAGAAGCGATGTGGACGGTGACGGCGATATCGACAGTGATGACAAGGCAAAACTGTTGGCGCTGGCAAAAGCGTATGCCAGCATCGTCAATCCATAACTATTGGATGACGAAACCTGTGTGGAAATTCATGCAGGTTTCATTGTCAGTCGAGCGTTAAATAAACACAGTATCTAATGGGCTGAAAAGTTTCGGTTGTGTAACATGCGCAAATTTAATGGGCTAATTCACGATTCTTTGACAGTCGGCTCACAGGCCTTTGACCGTTCGGAGCACAAGCTGGCCGTTATTTTCCAGCCTTTTCCTGAACGGTAGCCCTAGCATGTCCCTACCTCGCTTCATCCCTGCGTTCTGTCTATCGCTGGCCGCACTTTTCAACGTGTCGCTGGCCATGGCCGACGACGCTGCATCGCCGCGACCTGCGGAATGGGCGCAATCGGTGGAGGCAAAATATAACCTCTATCAAATGACCCCAACCCTCTACCGCAGCGCATTGCCGGACAGCGGAGCGGTGCCACTGCTGGAAAAACTCAAGGTGGGGACCGTCATCAACTTCCTGCCTGAATCGGATAAGAACTGGTTGTCCACGCCTGGCATCGACCAAGTCCAGCTGCCTTACCGCACCAACCATGTAGATGACGCTGATGTACTCAAGGCCCTTCGCGCTATTCAGACAGCCGAAGCCAAAGGTCCGGTGCTGATGCATTGCAAGCACGGTTCCGACCGTACCGGCCTGATGGCGGCCATGTATCGGGTGGTGGTGCAGGGCTGGAGTAAGGAAGACGCCCTGAACGAAATGACTCAGGGTGGTTTTGGCGACAGCACCCACTTCAAGGACGGCGTTCGCTACATGATGCAGGCGGATGTCGACAAACTGCGCACGGCGCTGGCCAACGGTGATTGCAGCACGAGTCCGTTCGCCATGTGCTCGATGAAGAGCTGGTTCAAATCGGCCAACGTCGAGAAGTAGGAAAAATCGGGAGTGCCACCTTTCACGCCATTGCGACGTGGAAGGTGGTGATGACTCAATGTTGCTCGTCAGGCTTTTTCTTCAGCTTCGGGTTCGGGAAGAATTGCACTGCCTGAACCTTGATGTCCGGCACTTTCAGCGCCGAGGTATTAACCCTCGTGCCCAATTCCTTGGGCACTGACAGACCTTGTTCATTGAGCGTGTCTGAATAACCGCAGGCCACGCACTCACGGTGCGGGACCTCGTCTTCGTTCCACATCATCAACTTGTCCGGCTCGCTGCAGGCCGGGCAAACTGCCCCGGCGATAAAGCGTCGTTTGGTAATCACAGGTCCCTCACTCATGCTGCTGCGTCCTCACTCAGGCCGCTGTGGCGCAAGAGTGCGTCAATCGATGGCGCACGGCCACGGAAGTCGACGAACAGCACCATCGGTTCCTGAGAACCCCCACGAGCCAGGATCGCTTCGCGGAAGGCGCGGCCGGTTTCGGCATTGAGCACGCCGTCTTCTTCGAACTTCGAGAAGGCGTCGGCGGACAGCACTTCAGCCCATTTGTAACTGTAATAACCCGCCGCGTAACCACCGGCGAAAATGTGAGCGAAGCTGTTAGGGAAGCGATTGTAGGCGGGTGGACGCATGACCGACACCTCGTCGCGCACGCCTTCGAGCACTTGCAGCACGCTGCGGCCGTCGCCGTGGGTGGCGTGCAGTTCGAAGTCGAACAGCGAGAATTCCAGTTGTCGGACCATCATCAGGCCGGACTGAAAGTTCTTCGCCGCGAGCATTTTTCCCAGCAGGTCTTGCGGCAGTGGTTCGCCGGTTTCGTAGTGACCGGAAATCAGCGCCAGGCCTTCCGGCTCCCAGCACCAGTTTTCCATGAACTGGCTTGGCAGCTCGACCGCATCCCAAGCCACGCCGTTGATGCCGGATACGCCGGCATGTTCGACGCGGGTCAGCAAGTGATGCAGGCCATGACCGAATTCGTGGAACAGCGTGGTGACTTCATCGTGGGTCAGCAGCGCAGGTTTGCCGCTGTCGGCCGGAGTGAAGTTGCACACCAGATTGGCCACCGGGTTCTGCAGTACGCCTGCAGCCGTACGGCGACGGTCGCGGGCGCCATCCATCCAGGCACCGCCGCGC
Organism: Pseudomonas sp. ASL7; assembly: GCF_056680375.1. Classification (NCBI taxonomy): domain Bacteria; kingdom Pseudomonadati; phylum Pseudomonadota; class Gammaproteobacteria; order Pseudomonadales; family Pseudomonadaceae; genus Pseudomonas; species Pseudomonas sp. ASL7. Next base: position 4,840,692 of record NZ_CM155279.1, read on the forward strand.
TTGTTGGCGCGGGCGTAGAGGTCGAAGAAGAAGCGGCCGACGTGCTGGCCGTTTTCCTTGATTTCGAACAGGCGAACATCCGGGTGCCAGGTGTCGAAGCCTTTTTGCTCGGCGATCTCGATGCCGTATAGACGCTGGACGATGGCGAACAGGCCGCTCAGCACTTTATCGATCGGAAAGTAAGCGCGCAGTGCTTCTTGAGCAACGCTGTAACGTTGTTCGCGAAGTTTTTCGCCGTAGAAACCGCTGTCCCAGCTTTGCAGGTCCGGGCAGCCCTGTTCGGCGGCGTAGGCCTTGAGGTGTTCCAGATCCTGAGCGGCAAACGGCTTGCTGCGTTTGGCCAGATCGCGCAGGAAACTCAGCACCTGGTCGCTGGACTCAGCCATTTTGGTGGCCAGACTCAGCTCCGAGAAGCTGCCGAAACCGAGCAGCTTCGCCAGTTCCTGACGCAGGTCGAGGATTTCCTCCATCACCGGGCCGTTATCGTTCTGGCCGGCATTCGGGCCTTGGTCCGACGCACGGGTGCAATAGGCCGCGTAGACTTCTTCGCGCAGGGCGCGATCGTGGGCGTAGGTCATCACCGCGTAGTAGCTCGGGAATTCCAGGGTAATCAGGAAGCCATCCAGACCTTTGGCTTGAGCCGCGGCGGCCATTTGCGCCTTGGCCGACTCGGTCAGGCCGGCGAGGGCGGATTCGTCGGTAACGTGTTTGGTCCAGGCTTGAGTCGCGTCGAGCAGCTGGTTGGAGAAGCGGCTGCCCAGCTCGGACAGTTTGCTCTGCACTTCGGCGTAACGTTTCTGCTCAGGCGCAGGCAGGTCGATACCCGACAAACGGAAGTCACGCAGCGAATGTTCAAGGATGGTTTTTTGCGCCACCTCAAAACCGGCGGCTTCCGAACTGTTGGCCAAGGCTTCGAACGCCTCGAACAGCTCGCGGTTCTGGCCCAGTTCGGTGGCGTAGGCGCTTAACGCTGGCAGGCAGGATTCGTAGGCTTCGCGCAGTTCGGCGCTGTTGCAGACGGCATTCAGGTGGCTGACCGGGCTCCAGGCTGCGCCCAGGCGATCGTTAAGCTCGTCCATCGCCAGCACCAGGCCGGCCCAGGTCGGTTGTTTGCCCTGGGTTTCGAGGATCTCGATAATGGCGGCGCGGTTGTCAGCCAGGATCTGTTCAATGGCCGGTTGCACATGTTCGGCACGGATCGCGGAGAACGGCGGCAGGTCGTAGGACTGCAATAGAGGGTTGTTCACGCTCACGGTTGGCACCTTGGCTGGAAGAAACATGCATGAAGAAACATCGCCCCATCATAATTACAATCGACGTCAACCGCAGCTATCAGCAACAGAGAGAGAGCCTATCGTGACCCTTCGCAAGTATCAGAACCATACGCCGCTGCTGGGCACAGGCGCGTTTGTCGACCGTTCGGCGGTGGTGATCGGCGATGTCGAAATCGGTGATGACAGCTCGGTTTGGCCGCTGACGGTGATCCGCGGCGACATGCACCGTATCCGCATCGGTGCGCGCACCAGCGTTCAGGATGGTTGCGTGCTGCACATCACTCACGCTGGGCCGTTCAATCCTGATGGCTTTCCGTTGCTGATCGGCGATGACGTGACCATCGCGCATAAAGTCATGCTTCACGGTTGCAGCGTGGGCAGCCGGGTGCTGATCGGCATGGGCAGCATCGTTATGGACGGCGCGGTGGTCGAAGACGATGTGATCATCGGCGCCGGCAGCTTGGTGCCGCCGGGCAAGCGTCTGCAAAGCGGTTTCCTGTATGTGGGCAGCCCGGTGAAGCAGATCCGCCCGCTGTCTGACAAGGAAAAAGCCTTTTTCACCTACAGCGCGGCGAACTACGTGAAGCTCAAGAATTCGCATCTGGACCAAGGCTACGACCAAATCTGACCTTTTTTCTGAAGCCTCTTGCTATTACCCGGGAATTTTCATGCATTACCAAACCGTTTTGTTTGACCTCGATGGCACCCTGACCGACCCACGCGAAGGCATCACCCGTTCGATCCAGTTTGCTCTGAGCAAACTGGGCATCGATGAGCCTGACCTGACCAAGCTCGAACACTTCATCGGGCCGCCGTTGTTGCAGGCATTTATGCAGTTCTACGATTTCGACGAGCCCAAGGCGTGGGAAGCGGTGAATTTCTATCGCGAGCGCTTCAAGGTCACCGGTTTGTACGAGAATCGTGTGTTCGATGGCGTCACACCGTTGCTGGAAACCCTGACCGGGCAAGGGCGGCAGCTGTACATCGCGACGTCCAAGCCGTGGGTTTTCGCCCGGGAAATCGCCCGGCACTTCGACTTCGCCAAGCATTTCAAAGTCATATACGGCAGTGAACTGGATGGCACGCGAACCCATAAAGTCGAGCTGATCGCCCACCTGATGAAAGAGGAAGGCCTGGACCCGGCCAACACCTTGATGATCGGCGACCGTAAACACGACCTGATTGGCGCGCGCAGTAACGGGCTGGATGCAGCGGCGGTGGGTTATGGGTTTGGTAGCCGTGAAGAGTTGAGCGCCGAAGCGCCGGCGTATCACTTTGAAACGCTGGAAGAGATGCATCGGGCGTTTTTGCAGCGCTAATTGAATCGCCTTCGCGAGCAGGCTCGCTCCCACAATGGACCTGTGTTCCCAAATCTAATGTGGGAGCGAGCCTGCTCGCGAAGAGGTCTCTCAACCACCGGAGTTTTATGATCCTGCCAAAGCCTTCAATGTCGCCTTGCGCTCAACTACCGGCAACGCACCAAGCCTCTCCGCCGCCGCATAGAACTTTACCCAATCCCCACCTGACTGCCTGAATAACGCAGCAAACGCCGGCACCCATTGGTCGTACAACCCAAATGGCAACAACCGAGCGTTGTTCATCGGCGCGTTGATCCAGGCGTCGTATCGTTTGTCCCCGGCCCATTGGCTGTCACGCATCCTCCGGTACTCGGCGCGCAATCGTTCGAACTCAGCCGCTTTGCGCTGGCGCATTTGATCTGCAGGCAGCGCAAGGGCGTATAGCGCTGTAAGCCTGGTGCGGGTGTCGAGAATCAACTGGGTGAACTGGTCCCGTTGCTGCACCTGTGCACCGTTATCCGGCGACAGGCCGCGGAATGCACGCCATTGCCGAGTGCCTTCCTGTTCCACAAACGTGGCGTAAGACTCGTTGAACTCTGTGTCGTCCTTCACATACAGGCGCTGGTGCGCCAGCTCGTGGAAGATCATCGTCGCCAATCGTTCATCTCCCCAACCCATCATCGAACTGATGATCGGATCGTTGAACCAGCCGAGCGTCGAATAAGCCTCGACGCCTCCAATCGATACGTCCATACCGTTCAATCGTTGAATAGCGGCCTCACCCCGGGCCGCGCTTTGGCTGTAATAACCGCGATAGGCCACGCAACCGGCGATGGGGAAGCAATGGTTTTGCGGTGTCAGGGAAAATTCCGGGGTGACGAAGACGTTCCAGACTACGAACGGTCGGCCAATGTCGGCGTACAAACGGTAGCTCTGGTTATCCGGCAGGTGCAGCTGCTGGCTGGCGAATGCCCGGGCCTTTTGTGACTGGGCCAGGTGCGCGCGTAGCTTTTCATCGCGCGAGGGGTCGGCAATGACGGTGGAAACCGGCTCCCGTGCCCGCAGCAATTGCAGCTGACCACTGGCCAACTGGCTGTAATAGCTGACGCTGGTGCAACCGTTGAGCAATAAAAACAACACGCCCGGAAACAAAACGCGAAAAACGCGATCAAGTAACCCAAGGCTTGGAAGCGGCCTGATCAAAATGAATCTTCCCTGGAAAGTCTGCCCGCAAGACTATCCCGTCTGACTGGAGCTCCGCTATGCGCATGTTGATGCTGACAGGAAGCCTGCTGACGTTGGCCGGCTGTGCTGTTTTCGGATTACCCCGCCCTGATCCGGCTCAAGCGTGGATCGACCTTGATTCACCGCAGGAACACACAGCCCTGCAAGCATTGAAAGTCGACAACATAGCCACCACCGACAAACGTTTTTTTGAAGTGCCGCCCGGCAGCCATGAGCTGACGGTCCGCTATCAATTCCCGGTCCAGGCAACCAATATCGGCCCCGGGGCCGAACCACTTTGGCGTGATTGCCATTTGAATGTGAAATTCAACGATTTCAACGCCGGTGAGCGGTATCAGCTGGAAGCGGGGAATATCGGCTTTCGGCCGTGGGCAAAGCTCTATGATCGGCAGCGAAAAGTAATCGGTCATGGCACACCGGCAGGCTGCCAAAGCACCTGATCGGCGTTATGCTGAATGTCCAAACCTTGGGACATTCATCATGCGCAGGTTGATGCTGTTGCTCGCTGCAAGTGTTGTGGTCGGCTGCCAGAGCCCGTTACCGGCGGTTAATCCGCAGATGGCCTGGGTAGATTTCTCGACGCCGTTCCCCAACGACAGATTGCTGATGGCCGAGCGACTGGACAAGCAGCGGTTAAGTGACGGGCGTTTTTTCCAGGTGACGCCCGGCAGCCATGAGCTAATCGTTCGATTCGATTTTGACGTGCCCGGTGGGGGGGGCTTAGGTGTAAGGGACGGTCCCTCGGAGCGGCTGTGCTACCTGACCATCAACTACGACCATTTCGAAGCCGGCCAGCGTTATTTGCTGGTTGGCCAGTCAATAGTGTTTACGCCCGGCGCCCGGCTGTACAACGCCAAGCGGGAGATCGTCGCTGAAGATCGGGAGTCCTATTGCCTCATATGAGGCACATCAGCGGTTGTTCTTTTGGTAGATGATTTTCTTGGTGCCGCTATCGCACGAGCCAACGACCATGTTCTGATCGTGCACTTCCTCATTAGTGACGATTTCCAGGGTGTAGGACGAGACTTTTTTGGCCTGGATCTTGGTTTCGATTTCGGCCTTGAGTTCTTCACAGGATTTAGGTGCTGCCAGGACCGATGTGGCCAGCGCGCAACAGATAATCGCCAAGACAAAACGTTTCATGGTTGAAGCTCCCTTGAGGCAGCGCGCATCGTACTGCGTTTTTGCTGCTGTCATTTATTCGACCACACTATCGCCAGTCAGGTTTTATTTCAGCGCAAAAAAGATCGCAGCCTTTGGCAGCTCCTGCTGGTTCACCCGCCCGTCTAGGAGCTGCCGAAGGCTGCGATCTTTTAGTTTCAACGCGAATTTAGCTGACGAGTGTCGCCTCCAGACTGATCTTCGCATTCAGCACTTTGGAAACCGGACAGCCCTTTTTCGCCTTATTGCTCAGATCCTCGAATTGCGCCTGGGTCGCCCCCGGGATTTTCGCTTTGAGGATCAATTTCACGGCTGTGATCGCAAACCCACCGTCAACCTGGTCCAGGGTGACTTCAGCCTGGGTGTCGATGCTGTCTGCCTTAAGCCCGGCATCGCCGAGAATCATCGAAAAAGCCATGGAGAAGCAGCCTGCGTGGGCCGCGCCGATCAGCTCTTCCGGATTGGTGCCCTTGCCACCCTCGAATCGAGCCTTGAAGCCGTAGGGCGCTTCTCTGAGTACACCCGTTTCTGTGGAAATCGAGCCGATGCCGGTTTTCAGGTCACCTTCCCAATGAGCCGATGCTTTCTTGGTAATAGCCATGCCTGCCTCCTCAAGATCCGGCGCGAGCGCCGCGCCGTTGTGGTTTTCGGTTACTCAAAGCTCTGAGGATAGACGGTGGTGCAAAGTTCACCTCATCTGATCGGTCCGCTAAATCTGTAGGAATTTTGTCTGTGCTATTGAAACTCGGGTATATGCCCTCATTGCATGAACACGCTTATAGATTCGGCAGGTTTTCGTTCGCAAGAAAAAACCTGCGCCCTCAATTGGAGAAGCAGGTTTATGAAACGACTGTCCGACATCAAGTTCTCGACCCTCGATCTGGTACCTGTGCGTGAGAATGGCAACGCGGCCCAGTCGCTGCGTAACTCTCTGAACCTGGCGCAGCAGGTCGAAAAATTTGGCTATAACCGCTTCTGGGTCGCCGAACACCACAACATGGACGGCATCGCCAGTTCCGCGACCTCGGTGCTGCTTGGTTACCTGGCCGGCGGCACGTCGACCATTCGGGTTGGTTCGGGAGGGGTGATGCTGCCTAACCACGCGCCGCTGGTCATCGCGGAGCAGTTCGGGACCCTCGAAAGTCTTTATCCGGGCCGGATTGACCTGGGCCTCGGGCGTGCCCCTGGCTCCGATCAAATGACCGCACGCGCCCTGCGCCGTGAACGCTCTGGTAGCGCCGATGATTTCCCGGAAGATGTGGCCGAACTGATGCGCTACCTCGGCCCGCGCACACCGGACCAACGCATCATTGCAATGCCGGGCACCGGCACCAATGTCCCGGTCTGGCTGCTGGGCTCCAGTCTGTTCAGTGCACAGCTGGCCGGTGAACGCGGTTTGCCCTACGCCTTCGCTTCACATTTCGCTCCGCGCTTTATGCATGAGGCGATACGCGTCTATCGCAATCACTTCAAGCCCTCAGCGGTTTTAGATAAGCCCTATGTCATGCTCGGCGTGCCTTTGGTGGCGGCCGATACGGACGAGCAGGCCGAGTATCTGGCGACTTCGGTCTATCAGCGGATTCTCGCGTTGATGCGCGGCCAAAGTCTGGTGCAACGGCCACCGGTAAAAACCATGGACGGCCTGTGGCTGCCTCATGAGAAAGAAGCGGTGGGGGATTTCCTGGGGCTGGCGATGGTCGGCAGCCCACAGAAAATTCGCGCCAAACTGGAAGTGCTGATCGAGCAGACCCAGGCCGATGAGCTTATTTTCACCTGCGACCTGTATGAACATGCCGATCGAGTGCACTCCTATGAACTGCTGGCGCAGGTCATGAAGGGCTGAGGCTCAAGCCGCGCCCATCAAAAGCCGACGTATTAACGTCGGCTTTTTCATTCACATCAGCATCAGCCTACTTTTTGTAAACGATGACCTTGGCGCCTTTTTCACATTTGCCGACGACTTTCCCACCCGCTTCCGCGCCCTTGTCGACTATTTCCAGTGAATAACCGGAAATGCCCTTGGCATCCAGTTTCGCAGCAATTTCTGCTTTCAATTCTTCACACGGCTTGCCGTCAGCAAAGGCTGTACTCGCAAGACTCAACAAACCTACCGCCAAAATAAACTTCTTCATCGGTCGCATTCCCTGGTCGGAATAAATGGGAAACATCCAGCCGTCAGCCGGGTGCGCTCATGTAGCGCTTTGCCATTTCTATGGCACTCGGCCAGCGCGCAAGTTCAGAAGACTAGCCCAAACTCAGCTGCTGGCAATCCGGAACCCGACTTTGAGGGTCACCTGGAAATGGGCGGCCTTGCCGTCCCTGATGTGACCGCGGGTTTCGGTCACTTCAAACCATTCCATGTGTTTGATGCTTTTGTTGGCTTCGGCCAGCGCGTTGTTAATGGCATCTTCAATGCTGGAAGTGGACGAGCCGACCAGCTCGACTTTTTTGTAGGTGTGATGGTCAGTCATGGTGTTCTCCTAGGGTGTGAAATACAGCCTAGCAGTGATTTTTCGTATTACTTCTGTCGGCGAATCCCACAGCGGGATTCAGATTTACTGCACTTTCTCGAACCCGTGAAGTCCCAACCAACACACGCAACTCAATCAATGCAGGAGAGCCATCATGGCCAACACCTCTTTACGTAAAGCCTCATTGCAAAGCATGGAAGCCGAGATCGAGAGTCTGCTGAAATCGTTGGAAAACTTGAAAGACGATGCCTCGGACGAGTCGCGTAAAACCCTGAAAGCCTTGAAAACCAACGCGGAGAACGCGCTGAAGCATTCGCGCCACCTGCTCAGTGATGCGTACGAAGAAGTCAAAGTCAAAACACGAGAAACCGGGATTGCAACTCGGGACTACGCCCAGGATCACCCTTGGACTACAGCCGGTGTGGCTGTCGGTGCACTGGGCCTGCTGGCGGCCTACTTGCTGTGTAAACGCGACGACTAATATGCCTGGCGCAGCTCGTTCTTGAGCCACTGCGCCAATTGCCGAGCGCGGCCGTCTGCGGCGCGCTTGGGTAGCCATAACGCCAGTTGCGCCGGGGTTTCACTGAAACCCCATGGTGCAACCAGGCGACCCGCTTTCAAGTCCTCGGCCACCAGCGGCTCTGGCGCAATGGCTACACCCAGCCCTGCCACGGCGGCTTCCAGCAAGTAATACAAATGCTCAAAACCCTGACCGTACTTCAATGATTTGGCGTCGAGGCCGCTTTGCTGTGCCCAGCTGGGCCACGCTTGCGGTCGCGAGGTGGTGTGCAGCAAGGGCTCGGTCAACAGCGCGTTTGTCGGTCCGTTCATCAACCGCGCGTAACCGGCAAATCGAGGGCTCATGACCGGGCCGATTCGCTCGCTTGCCAGCTCGTAGACTTGCATGTCCGCGGGCCATGGTGGCTCGGCAAACACTAGCAACGCATCCAGACCGGGTTTGCGCGGGTCAAGATCGCCTTCACCCGCCGACAGGTGCAGGCGCAAATCCGGCAGGTCTGCATTCAAACGCCCCAACCGGGGGATAAACCAACGCGCCAGCAGGCTTCCCGAGCAGCCAAGTACGAATGGCGCATCGGCGGTGCTTTGAGTCAGTTCGGCGCAGACGATACGCAAACGCTCAAAAGCTTCACCGCTGACATCACGCAAACGAACGCCAGCATCTGTGAGTTTAAGGCCACGCCCATCCTTGGTGAAGAGGCTCACACCCAGGTGTTCTTCCAGCACCTTCAATTGCCGGCTGACCGCGCCATGGGTGACGTGCAACTGCTCGGCAGCCTGACTGACGCTGTTCAGGCGGGCGGTGGCTTCGAAGGCCCGGAGGGCGTTCAGCGGAGGAAGGTCATGGCGCATGGTATCTGTGAGTTTTCCTGACAGGTTGTGGCGATCTTATCGGTTTTCAGCTCAAGGCGTCAGGGGTAGAGTGGACCCCATTGTCATCTCACGCATTCAACTGGAGCGACCCATGACCCAGACAAATCTGCGCACCGGCCCCGACACCAACGGCATGTTCGGTGCGTTCGGCGGCCGCTACGTTGCCGAAACACTGATGCCGTTGGTTCTCGACCTGGCCCGTGAATACGAATTGGCCAAGGAAGATCCTGCCTTCAAAGAAGAACTGGCCTACTTCCAGCGCGACTACGTCGGTCGTCCAAGCCCTCTCTACTACGCCGAGCGACTGACCGAGTTCTGCGGCGGCGCGAAGATTTATCTTAAACGCGAAGAGCTGAACCACACCGGCGCGCACAAGATCAACAACTGCATCGGCCAGATCCTGTTGGCGCGGCGCATGGGCAAAAAACGCATCATCGCCGAAACCGGCGCTGGCATGCACGGCGTGGCAACCGCCACCGTGGCCGCACGGTTTGGCCTCGACTGCGTGATCTACATGGGCACCACGGACATCGAACGCCAGCAAGCCAACGTGTTCCGCATGAAGCTGCTGGGCGCTGAAGTGATTCCGGTGGTCGCAGGCACGGGTACGCTGAAAGACGCAATGAACGAAGCCTTGCGTGACTGGGTGACCAACGTCGACAGCACGTTCTATCTGATCGGCACCGTAGCCGGCCCGCACCCTTATCCCGCCATGGTTCGCGACTTCCAGGCCGTTATTGGCAAGGAGACCCGTACTCAACTGCAAGCCCAGGAAGGCCGTCTGCCAGACAGTCTCGTGGCGTGCATCGGTGGCGGTTCCAATGCCATGGGCCTGTTTCACCCGTTCCTCGATGACAAAAGTGTCGAGATCATCGGCGTTGAAGCCGCCGGTTACGGCATCGAGACCGGCAAGCACGCGGCCAGCCTGAATGGCGGCGTTCCCGGCGTGCTGCACGGCAACCGCACCTTCCTGTTGCAGGACGAAGACGGCCAGATCATCGACGCCCACTCGATCTCCGCTGGCCTCGATTATCCAGGTATCGGCCCGGAACATGCCTGGTTGCATGACATCGGCCGCGTTCAGTACACCTCGGTGACCGACGACGAAGCCCTCGACGCGTTCCACACATGCTGTCGCCTGGAAGGGATTATTCCCGCGCTGGAAAGCGCCCATGCCTTGGCCGAGGTGTTCAAGCGCGCCCCGACCCTGCCGAAAGATCACTTGATGGTGGTCAACTTGTCCGGCCGTGGCGACAAAGACATGCAAACCGTGATGCACCACATGGAACAATCCCAGCAGGAGAAACACTGATGAGCCGCCTGCAAACGCGTTTTGCCGAACTCAAGGAACAGAATCGCGCCGCCCTGGTGACCTTCGTGACCGCTGGCGACCCGAGCTACGATACATCCCTGGCGATCCTCAAAGGGTTGCCCGGTGCTGGCGCCGATGTGATTGAGCTGGGTATGCCCTTCACCGATCCGATGGCCGATGGCCCGGCGATCCAGTTGGCCAACATCCGCGCCCTGGGGGCCAAGCAGAACCTGGCGAAAACCCTGCAAATGGTTCGCGAGTTCCGTGAAGGCAATACAGAAACGCCGTTGGTGTTGATGGGCTACTTCAACCCGATCCATAGGTACGGTGTGCCGCGCTTCATTGCCGACGCCAAAGAGGCCGGTGTTGATGGCCTGATCGTGGTCGACATGCCGCCTGAACATAACGGCGAACTGTGCGACCCGGCTCAGGCTGCGGGTATCGATTTCATCCGTCTTACCACGCCGACCACCGACGACGTGCGTCTGCCAACCGTGTTGAACGGCAGCTCCGGTTTTGTGTACTACGTGTCGGTAGCCGGTGTGACCGGTGCGGGCGCGGCGACGCTGGAGCACGTCGAAGAAGCGGTCGCCCGCCTGCGTCGCCACACCGATTTGCCGATCAGCATCGGTTTCGGCATTCGCACACCTGAGCAAGCAGCGTCCATTGCACGTCTGGCCGACGGTGTAGTGGTGGGTTCGGCACTGATCGATCACATCGCCAATGCCTCGACACCGGATCAGGCAATCGATGGCGTGCTGAGTCTTTGCTCGGCGCTGGCTGAGGGTGTGCGTCAGGCGCGAGTCAGCTGAAGGTAAAGTTCTTGATACAGAGGAATTAGCGCCACGCCGCGCAGACTAAACAGTAAGACCGAGGGCTTCAGGACTATGTTCTGAAGCCCTTTTTGCTGTATGTGCAGTGAGGAAAGACCTGATGAAAATGCCGAAACGTCTGATTGCCAGCGTGGGTGTACTGATGCTGAGTGCAACCCCGTTGCTGCACGCAAGTGCCGATCAACGCGACGATCACGACCACGGCGGCCCGGAGCAGGGCCAGTACGATAACCACGGCTACAACAATCATGGTGATGACCATCGTGGACCGCAGGACAATCGCGGCGGGCCTCCGCCACGGGACTTCGGTCCGGTTCGCCAGACTATTCATGATAATCACGATTATTTCGTGCGCGGTGCGCCGCCACCGCCAGGTATTCGTCTGGAACGTGGCCGACCATTCCCTCACGGCTATTATGGCGAGCGCCTGGATAACCGCGCTCTGTCGCATCTGCCGTATTACCAGGGTTACGAATGGCGCCGCGCGGGAGGCGACATTGTGCTGGTCGCCGTAGGAACCGGGATTGTCTATGAAATTCTGGAAGGGGTTTTGTAACTGTCCCAGGCCTGTCTGGCGGATGTGGCGAGGGACTTTCCCCCTCGCCATAGAGGATCTTGGTTTTGTCGCAAGCTCCAGGCTTTACGGCAATTCCAGTCCGCCCGCTGCTTTATGCAGTTTTCGCAAATGCGCGCCAACCTGCTTCAGGTTGGCTTCATTGGCGGCCATCTCGGCTGCACGGCTCGGTTCGAGTAACGCTCTGACTTCCTTGTCCAGATCACCGGTCAGCGCCTGAAGCTGTTTCTGGCGCAGGCTGCTTTCCGATTCCAGATGCTGCCACTCACTTGGCTGCGGCAAGCCATAACCACCGGTGCCGAGCAACTCTGCCGGACGGCTGAGGAAGCCACTGTTGGCGAGAATTTGCTGCAAGGTCGCGTTGGCCTTGTCCATGCCGCCGCTCTTCAATTCCCGAGCACCCAGATAGCGTTGTTTGACTTCGTCCTGAGCCAGCAGCAGCTGTTGTCGGAAGGCTGCCTGCTCCAATAGCAGCAATGCTGCGCTGGTGCGCAAGTCAGCCTGGTCGAACCACTTGCGCCGTTCTTCAGCTTTCAATGCCAACCAGTCTTCGACGGTTTCCTGTTTGATCGGCAAATGCTTCTTCAGCACTTCGAACATGGCTTGATAGCGATCGCGGAAAGAATCGAAGCGATAGCCCAGACGCAATGCCTCACGAGGATCGTCCAGCACGCTGGTGTCCGCCAGCCCGCGTCCCTTGAGGACTTCCAGCAAGCCATTGGGCATGATGCTGTCCAGACCGACCAGTTGCGCATTGTTGGTGCCGCTGCGCAATAGTTTCAGGCCTTCCACCGCACAGTTGTTGGACAGGAAGAAATAGTTGCCGTCGTAACTCCAATGCATCTCGGCGGCATGTTCCACAACGTCGTCGATCTCGCGGCGCGACAGGTTCAGCGGTACCGAGGCAAGGCTGCGCAGTTCGGTCTTGGTGTACTCGTCGATCACTTGAGAGAGGGGCAGTACAAACAGGCGCGACGGGTATTTACCCACCAGCCCGTCCCAGCTCGACAGTTGTACGTCACCGACAAAGGCGCGGTAAGACAGCACCAGGTGCTGATCCAGATCCAGTCGGCAATCGGGCCCACGTGGTCGGCCAGGGGCACAGATCACCAGTCGCAACATGCTGTGACCCCAACGGCTGACCCAGTTCTGATTGGCTTCAGCCAGCAAATAGTCGACGGCGTAAACGCGCTCCGGATCGATCTGGCCCAAAGGCTCTTTGGCGAAGTCGTTGCCAGCATTGAGGAACGCGAAGGATTTGCTGCAGGTGTCTTTGGCGGCGGGCGCCCAGCCGAAATGGTCTTTGTAGTAGCGGTACAGCGCAGGACGACGACAGGCGTAGCTCGGGTCGAGGAGGAAATACTCCATGTTGACCGCAACGAACTCCTTGGGATTGGTCGTTTCGTAGATGTCAGGGCTACGGGCGACCTGGCGGTTGTGCTGTTCGCGCTCGCCACGACGGCCGACGTATTGCTGCCAGCCGGCGAGATCAAGCAGGCGCGGGTCGTCGCTCAGCGTGAAGCGTCGATCGGTCTGGCCGCGACATTGATCGGGAAGTCCGACCAGCCCTGAGCTGCTGCTGCGCTGCGTACAGCGTTGAATCAGTTTGCGCTCCGCGTCTGGCCACAGGTGTGAGCGGTCATAAATGTGGGTGAGTTCATGCAATACCGTGGCGAGCATTTCCTGGCGGACAGTGCCATGGGGGCGATTAGTCTTTTTGGTGGCGGCGCTGCCATCGGTGAGGCTGGTCAGCAAGTTGCGGTTCAGGTCGATTTCGGAGACCAACGACGCCTCGCCATAGGCGTTGCTCGGCATGTCATCAGTCCAGCCGACGTCGATGCGGCGGTCAAGTTGCTCGATGAACCGTGGCGGCAGAGCCCGCATGGCCTCATCGAGCAATGCCTGACTGGCCTGCTGCTGCGCGGGACTCAGGCCGTCGGTCTTGAGCTGTAATTGCAGGCTGGCCTGGGCCGTGTTGCCAAGGAGCAACATGACCGCGGCCAGTAGCCAGGCGCCTGGAGTCCTCACAGTGCGAGGATGGCTTCGGCAAGTACATGATCGCTGGCGTCACGAGCTTCCGGCACGCGGGTGCGCAAGGTGTTGATGGCTGCTTCCAGGTGCGCACCACGAATATCGCCGTCGCTGGCGACGAAACTGGCAGCATCGTCGTGCGCTTCACGGACGATCTTCGAGTCACGGATAGAGGTGGTGGTGTCGGAAGTGAAATCGAGCGTGCGCTGGGTGGCCCGAATGATCATGTTGCTGGTGGCTTCCAGGGTGCGCGCCTGGACCCCGCCGGCCAGCAATAGCAGGCCCAGGGTGGCAGCGATCAGTGGGTTACGCATGGAACGACTCCGGAGGAACGAGGATAACTATTGGACGAGTATTGCCTGCGCCAGTTCAAGGTCGCTTACATGAAGTTTTGGCTGGGTTCGACGCAGAAAATAAGTGCGGATTCCAGTTGCACTCCTTTCCATTGGCCGTGGCTGGCGATGAAAGCTGCGGCGTCATCCTGAGCGGCGAGCAGTTTAGGGTCGAAGGGAGCGCAGGTCACGATGCTTGTGGCGCAGCCAGTGGCCACAATGCCTTGCGTCGAAACATTGGGACACTACAAGCGTGTCCCATGTCAGCCAATGTTGCTTAGATAGTCAGAATGGCTTGTGCGAGTTGTGTATCCGTCGCCTTCAACTGCGGGGCCTGGTGACGAATGTAGTCAAGGGCGCTTTCCAGTTTGGCGCCACGAATGGCGCCTTCGGTGGCAACAAAACTGGCCGCGTCATCTCGGGCAGCGAGGACAATTTTGTTGTTATGAAAGGACGACGTGACATCGGAAGTTGCATTGGAGCTGGACTTCAGTGCATCAACGACCGTGTCGGTGGTCACGATAAAGCTGGTGGCGTGGGAATTGGCAGCCACGGCAAGCAGGGCTGCAGTGCTGAGCAGACGAAGTCGGGACATGGTGTAACTCCTTTTGATAAACCAAGTAAGAGGTGACGAGGTATCTGAAGGATCAGACGTCTATCGCGAGGTGTTCGCCACGTTCTGGTTTGATTTTAGGCCTGCGCGTAAGCGTTCGAACAGTCCCGTCTGTGCCAAAAGGGCGCTATCGCCAAAAGGGTTTGTCCAGTTCGCTGATACGGTCCGCGTGGCTAATGCCCAGATCTGAAAGCTGCTGGTCATTGAGCTGGCCCAGCAATCGTCGGGTTCTAGCCCTTTCCAGGCTGTCGGCGAGCGCTCTCGGCAACCCCCGAAGCCAGCGCAAACGAGGCTTCGATTGAGGCGTGGAAACGGAAACTTCCAATGGGTGTTTCATGGTCGAAGTCCTTTTGCTGGGTGGGGGAATTCATGTTGGCCCCGGCCGGACTTGCGCAACAGATACACTGCGGAAAAATTGTACTGGTTCAGATTTATTAAAACTAAAACTGTACCTATAAATTGTTCATGCTTTTGTGTGGGCGTCTTTGATGCCCACAAAACGACAAAACCCGTCGTGGTTGCCCACGACGGGTTTTGTTTTTTCAATTCGGGTTGCTGGCGGTGGACCCTGCAGGTCAGAGCCAGCGACGCTAACTTAGCGCCAGAACGGCTTGCTCAGCTCTTCGTAGCGTTGTGCTTCGCTAATCCCGGCATCAGCCAGCAGACGCGAATCCAAGCGAGCCAGTTGATGGCGGCTGGAGAGGCGGCGCTGCCACAACATCAGGTTGGCTAGAACGCGAAGAGGCATGGAAGCCTGGGTTTTTGCAGCGGTATCTTCGAAGAACATTTCGGAACTGAGTGTACGTTCCATGATTGACATCCTTCCGCTTATGGCGGGATTAGGTAGTGGCTTAACTGGTGCCCATGATCCTCTCCTTTGGCCAGTCTCTCTAGATACAGTTCAGCTGTATTGTGAGGTACCAGTTAACTGTTAATAGGGGGTGTACTGGTCGAAATTGAGGCAACTGTACCTATGCGCACTATAATGGTGCGTTTTTGATGGTTTCACTCTAAAAAGTAGGAGATTACGGTAGGAAATGACCGGTACAGCAGTACAGTTTTAAACAAAAATTACCGTTGCAATAGCAAGCTGACGAAACTGTGTTTGCGTCAGCTGCTATCTGTATCAATTACACGGCGAGCATGCGCCCGGTTTCTTCCAGGTTTATGTGCCAGCTCAGGGCATCACGAAGGATATGTGGCGTGTGTCCGCCGATGGCACAAGCGGCTGTGAAGTAATCATCCAGGGCCTGGCGGTAGTCCGGGTGAACACAGTTGTCGATGATGACGCGAGCCCGTTCCCGCGGCGCGAGTCCACGTAAGTCTGCCAGACCTACCTCGGTGACGAGGATGTCGACGTCATGTTCCGTGTGGTCGACGTGGCTGACCATCGGTACCACGCTGGAAATCGCGCCACCCTTGGCGATTGACTTGGTGACGAAGATCGCCAGATGCGCGTTGCGCGCAAAGTCGCCCGAACCGCCGATACCGTTCATCATTCGCGTCCCGCAGACGTGCGTGGAGTTAACGTTGCCGTAAAGGTCGAACTCAAGCGCCGTGTTGATACCGATGATGCCGAGCCGGCGCACCACTTCCGGGTGGTTGGAAATTTCTTGCGGGCGCAGGACCAGTTTGTCCTTATAGCGTTCCAGATTACCGAAGACGTCGGTGTTGCGACGGGCCGACAAGGTGATCGAACTGCCGGACGCGAAGCTCAGCTTGCCCGCGTCGATCAGGTCGAAAGTAGAGTCCTGAAGCACTTCGGAGTACATCGTCAGGTCTTCGAACGGCGAGTCGATCAGGCCGCACATTACCGAGTTGGCGATGGTGCCGATACCGGCTTGCAACGGGCCGAGTTTGTTGGTCATGCGCCCAGCCGCTACTTCCTGCTTGAAGAAGTCGATCAGGTGGTCGGCAATGGCCTGGGTATCGACGTCCGGCGGCAGCACAGTGGATGGCGAGTCGGGCTGATTGGTGATCACGATCGCAACGATCTTTTCCGCGGGGATCGGAATGGCGGTGCTGCCGATACGGTCATCGACCTTGACCAGCGGGATAGGTGTGCGGGTCGGACGGTAAGTCGGGATATAGATGTCGTGCAGACCTTCGAGATTCGGGTTGTGCGCCAGATTGATCTCGACGATCACATGTTTGGCGAAAATCGCGAAGCTGGCCGAGTTGCCAACCGACGTGGTCGGCACAATGTGGCCTTGCTCGGTGATCGCTACGGCTTCAATCACCGCGATGTCCGGCAGTTTGAGTTGCTGGTTGCGCAGTTGCTCGACGGTTTCCGAGAGATGCTGGTCGATGAACATCACTTCACCGGCGTTGATCGCCTTGCGCAAGGTGCTATCAACCTGGAACGGCATGCGTCGCGACAGCACACCGGCTTCAGTGAGCTGTTTATCGAGGTCGTTGCCCAGGCTCGCGCCGGTCATCAAAGTGATTTTCAGCGGGGTGATTTTGGCGCGTTCGGCCAATGCATGGGGCACGGCTTTGGCTTCGCCAGCGCGAGTGAAACCACTCATGCCGACGGTCATGCCGTCCTCAATCAGAGCGGCTGCGTCAGCGGCGCTCATTACCTTATCCAACAACGAAGGCAAGCGAATACGATCACGGTACATGGATTGTTATCTCGGGCAACGGAAGCAAGGTACGCAGTTTAGTGATTTCAAAAAAAATCCTCCCGCTACCATGGTCGAATGCCAGCCCCTGATTTAGAGCCTTTTGTCGGGTTTTTCGCGGGCAATAAAAAACCCCAGCCTGCTAAAGGCTGGGGTTTCAGGTATTGCTGCGTGCGCGAGTTTTACTCGACGGCTTTAACCATGTCTTCGATGACCTTCTTGGCGTCGCCGAAGACCATCATGGTTTTATCCAGGTAAAACAGCTCGTTATCCAGTCCGGCATAGCCGCTGGCCATCGAGCGCTTGTTGACGATGATGGTCTTGGCCTTGAACGCTTCGAGAATCGGCATGCCGGCAATCGGCGATTTCGGATCGTTCTTCGCGGCCGGGTTTACCACGTCGTTGGCGCCGAGCACCAGCACCACGTCGGCCTGCCCGAACTCGGAGTTGATGTCTTCCATCTCGAACACCTGGTCGTAAGGCACTTCCGCCTCGGCCAGCAACACGTTCATGTGGCCAGGCATCCGACCGGCAACCGGGTGGATCGCGTACTTCACGGTGACGCCGCGATGAGTCAGCTTCTCGGTGAGCTCCTTCAACGCATGCTGTGCCCGCGCCACCGCCAGGCCGTAACCCGGGACGATGATCACGGTGTCGGCGTTGGTCAGCAGGAAGGTGGCATCGTCAGCCGAACCGGATTTCACCGGGCGGGCTTCTTTCGAACCCGCAGGGCCGGCCGCATCCGCCGTGTTGCCAAAGCCACCGAGCAGGACGTTGAAGAACGAACGGTTCATCGCCTTGCACATGATGTACGAGAGGATCGCACCGGACGAACCCACCAGGGAGCCCGCGATAATCAGCATCGCGTTGTTCAGCGAGAAACCGATACCGGCCGCTGCCCAGCCGGAGTAGCTGTTGAGCATCGACACGACCACTGGCATGTCTGCGCCGCCGATCGGGATGATGATCAGCACGCCCAGCACGAAGGCCAGGGCCAGCATCAGCGCGAAGGCGCTGAGGTTGCCGGTCAGCATGAAGGTCACGCCCAATGCCAGTGTCGCCAGGCCCAGCAGCAGGTTCAACTTATGCTGACCGCGAAACTGTACCGGCGCGCCCTGGAACAGGCGGAACTTGTACTTGCCAGCCAGTTTGCCGAAAGCGATGACAGAGCCGGAGAAGGTGATCGCACCGATGGCCGCACCGAGGAACAGTTCCAGACGGTTACCGGCCGGGATCGCGTCACCGAGTTGCTGGA
The DNA here is from genome assembly GCF_056680375.1 of Pseudomonas sp. ASL7. Lineage (NCBI taxonomy): Bacteria > Pseudomonadati > Pseudomonadota > Gammaproteobacteria > Pseudomonadales > Pseudomonadaceae > Pseudomonas > Pseudomonas sp. ASL7. Next base: position 4,859,107 of record NZ_CM155279.1, read on the forward strand.
CGATGCCCAGCGACTGTGGTTCCACCACGGCAGCCACGGCGATGAACACAGCCGCCAGGCCGATCATGCTGTGCATGAAGGCAACCAGCTCGGGCATCTTGGTCATTTCAACGCGTTTGGCCATGATCGAACCGACAGTGCCGCCGACCAGCAGGCCGACGATCACGTAGACGATACCGTCATGGGCCAGCTCGGCACCGAGCTTGTAGATCAGGCCGACCGTGGTAAGGATCGCCAGGCCCATGCCGAGCATGCCGAACAGGTTGCCGCGACGCGACGTGGTTGGGTGTGAGAGGCCCTTGAGCGCCTGGATGAAGCAGACCGAGGCGATCAAATACAGGGATGTAACCAGGTTCATGCTCATGCTTGCTGCACCTCAGCCTTGACTGCATCGGCCTTGGCTGCCGAAGCTTTTGCTGGAGCCGCTTTCTTCTTGAACATTTCCAGCATGCGCCGGGTCACCAGGAAGCCACCAAATACGTTGACCGCGGCCAGGGCCACAGCCAGGGTGCCCATGGTCTTGCCCAGCGGGGTCACGGTGAGGGCGGCGGCGAGCATGGCGCCGACGATCACGATGGCCGAGATGGCGTTGGTAACAGCCATCAGCGGTGTGTGCAGTGCAGGTGTCACGTTCCAGACCACGTGGTAGCCGACATAGATGGCCAGCACGAAGATGATCAGGTTGTAGATGCCATGAGAGATCAGCATGTCTTCCATTGTTTTTATCCTCAGCCGTTCTTGCGCACGATCTGGCCGTCGCGGCACATCAGGCACGCGGCGACGATATCGTCTTCAAGGTTGATCACCAGTTGTCCTTCTTTATCGAACAACAGTTTCATGAAGTCCAGCAGGTTGCGTGCATACAGTGCCGAAGCATCTGCCGCGACCGCGCCGGCCAGGTTGGTCGGGCCACAAATAGTCACGCCATTCACGACCACCACTTGATCCGCCACGGTCAACGGGCAGTTGCCGCCCTGAGCTGCCGCGAGGTCGATGACCACCGAGCCTGGCTTCATCTGCGCCACGGTTTCCGCGCTCAAAAGCGTCGGCGCCTTGCGGCCGGGAATCAGTGCAGTAGTGATGACGATGTCAGCCTGCTTGGCGCGCTCGTGCACGGCCAGGGCCTGACGCTGCATCCAGCTGGCGGGCATTGGCCGCGCGTAACCACCGACACCGACGGCGCATTCGCGTTCTTCATCGGTCTCGTAAGGGACGTCGACGAACTTGGCGCCGAGGGATTCGATCTGCTCTTTAACAGCAGGACGCACGTCAGACGCTTCGATGACCGCACCCAGACGCTTCGCCGTAGCAATGGCCTGCAAACCAGCCACACCAGCGCCTAGAATCAGTACGCGTGCCGCTTTCACGGTGCCCGCCGCGGTCATCAGCATCGGCATGAAGCGCGGATAATGATGAGCGGCCAGCAACACGGCTTTATAGCCGGCGATGTTCGCCTGGGACGACAGCACGTCCAGGCTCTGAGCGCGGGAGGTGCGTGGCGCAGCTTCCAGCGCGAACGCGGTAATGCCGCACTCGGCCAGCTTGGCAATGGTTTCGTTGCTGAACGGATTGAGCATGCCCACCACAATGGTGCCGCTCTTTATCAGCGTCAGCTCGCTGTCGCTGGGGGCGACCACCTTGAGAATCAGCTCGGCACCAAACGCATCATTGGCGCTGCCAATGGTTGCGCCTGCCGCTTCATAGGCACTGTCGACAACACTGGCATTAATGCCGGCGCCGCTTTGCACAGTGACCTTATGACCTTGGCCGATCAGCTTCTTGATGGTTTCCGGGGTTGCAGCAACCCGTGTTTCACCCGTCTGGGTTTCGAGAGGAACACCAATGTGCACGTCAAATCTCCTGCGTGATCTTATTGAGTAAACCCAGGCACTGCGGATGGTGCGGCTGGGGCGGCCGATCAGCACGATCCCGCCAAATCAGGGCGGGGCGCGGCATTTTGCAGGTGAACTTTGTGCCCTTCAAGGAATTATGATCGGTGACGGAAAATTAACTACAAGTCACCCCGTGACCGTATGTCGCAACTAACCGGCTCAACCCCTTGTATTCCGTGCCTTTCATGGATTTTTCGCAATTTTCAAGAATTTACACATCGGTGCGGTGAATAAGGCGTTATGTTTCTGAATAACGGCTCAAGGCCACGTCCTCAGGCGCTTGTGGGACGTTTGTACTGTTAGTCGGTACAGTCTGCAAAATGCGACAAATACTTATATCTGTAGGGCTTTCATTTTGCTGACTACGAGGTCAGATAATCGCTGTAAGCCTTTATCCTTCTAGGTTGTAGCTTTGTGCCTGATTAACCAGCCAATCGCGAAAAGCCTTTAAAGAGGCTGATTCGACCTTTCGTTCAGGAATCATCAGGTAATAGGCCTTTATGCTGGAGAGTGCCTGGGGGCTGGCAATCATCAGGCGCTTCTCGGCCAGTTCGCGCTGAATCAGGAACGGTGGGATCAGCGCGATCCCCATGTCGTGCATGGCCGCTTGGGCCAGCATGGAGAATAGCTCGTAGCGTGGCCCTGTCATGTCGCGCGGGATATTAAGGTTCTGAGAGTTGAACCATTGGCGCCAGGCGTAGGGGCGGGTGGTCTGTTGGAGTAGCGGCAGATCGGCGATTTCACTGGCGCTCAGACTCGTTCTTTTTCCCAGAAGGCTCGGACTGCAGACGGGCATCGGATTTTCACCCATCAACCTGTGGGATTGCGTACCCGACCAATCCGCGTCGCCGAAGTAGATCGCGGCATCGAAGTCGGTGTCGGCAAACAGAAAGGGCCGTGTGCGGTTTGTGAGGTTGACCGTCACTTCCGGGTGTTTTTGCTGGAAGTCCTTGAGCCGTGGCAGCAGCCATTGAGTGCCGAAGGTTGGTACGACCGCCAGTTCAATCACGTTCGCGCCTTGTTGGCCCATCACCGACAGGGTGTCTCGCTCAACCGCGTCGAGCTGGGTGGCTACTCGGCGGCTGTAGGAAAGTCCGGCTTCCGTTAGCTTCACCCCACGCCGCGAGCGTCGGAACAGTTCCACGCTGAGGAACTCTTCAAGACTGGCGATCTGTCGGCAAATCGCGCCTTGGGTCAGTGAAAGCTCTTGGGCGGCTTTGGTAAAGCTCTCGTGGCGCGCTGCCGCTTCAAAACTAATCAGGGCGGTTGTGCTGGGTATTTTCCTGCGCATGTACGTCAACCTCACTAATGCACCACATAAGCGCTATTTCGCGATGTTTCGGAGTGAGAAATTAGCACAACAGTATGCAAAATCCTCGTTTGCCGTAATGTCGAACCCGGCCTAGGATCAGTCCACGTTATTTGACCCGATTCGAGAGGACACACTCATGGGCGGTAAAGCTAGCTTCAACTGGATCGATCCCCTGCTGCTGGATCAACAGCTCACCGAAGAAGAGCGCATGATCCGCGACACCGCCGAGCAATTCGCTCAGCAGAAGCTCGCGCCGCGCGTGCTCGAAGCTTTCCGTCATGAAAAAACCGATCCGGCGATCTTCCGCGAGATGGGTGAAGTCGGCCTTCTGGGTGCAACCATCCCTGAGCAGTACGGCGGTAGCGGCCTGAACTACGTCAGCTACGGCCTGATCGCTCGTGAAGTCGAGCGCGTCGACTCCGGCTATCGCTCGATGATGAGTGTGCAGTCTTCGTTGGTGATGGTGCCGATCAACGAATTCGGTACCGAAGCCCAGAAACAGAAGTATCTGCCGAAGCTGGCCTCAGGCGAGTGGATCGGTTGCTTCGGTCTGACCGAGCCTAACCACGGTTCCGACCCGGGCGCGATGATTACACGCGCTCGTAAAGTGGAAGGCGGCTACAGCCTGACTGGCAACAAGATGTGGATCACCAACAGCCCTATCGCCGATGTGTTTGTGGTCTGGGGCAAGGACGACGCGGGCGACATCCGTGGCTTCGTTCTGGAGAAGGGCTGGAAAGGCCTGAGCGCTCCGGCGATTCACGGCAAGGTTGGCCTGCGTGCATCGATCACCGGTGAGATCGTGATGGACAACGTGTTTGTTCCTGAAGAGAACATCTTCCCGGATGTCCGTGGTCTGAAAGGTCCGTTCACTTGTCTCAACTCGGCACGTTACGGCATCTCCTGGGGCGCGCTGGGGGCGGCTGAATTCTGCTGGCACACCGCTCGCCAATACACCCTGGATCGTCAGCAGTTCGGTCGCCCATTGGCGGCGACTCAGTTGATTCAGAAGAAGCTGGCCGACATGCAGACTGAAATCACCCTGGCGTTACAAGGTTGCTTGCGTCTGGGTCGTATGAAAGATGAAGGGACAGCGGCAGTCGAGATCACTTCGATGATGAAGCGCAACTCCTGCGGTAAATCCCTGGACATCGCTCGCATGGCGCGCGACATGTTGGGTGGCAACGGTATTTCCGATGAATTCGGTGTTGCCCGCCATCTGGTGAACCTGGAAGTGGTGAATACCTATGAAGGTACGCATGACGTCCACGCGCTAATCCTCGGTCGCGCGCAGACCGGCATCCAGGCGTTCTATTAATAGGAGAACGGTCATGGGCGCGCTTTCGCATCTACGGGTACTGGATTTATCGCGAGTGCTGGCCGGGCCCTGGTCCGGGCAAATTCTGGCGGACCTTGGCGCCGAGGTGATCAAGGTCGAACGCCCGGGAAATGGCGATGATACGCGCGCCTGGGGGCCTCCCTTCCTTAAAGATGCTTATGGCGAGAACACCAGCGAAGCGGCCTATTACTTGTCGGCCAATCGCAACAAGCAATCGGTGACGATCGATTTCACGCGCCCAGAGGGGCAAAAGCTGGTGCGTGAGCTGGCGGCGAAATCGGACATTTTGATCGAGAACTTCAAGGTCGGTGGTCTGGCGGCGTATGGGCTGGATTATGCGTCTCTGAAGGCGATCAATCCGAATCTCATCTACTGTTCGATCACCGGGTTTGGCCAGACCGGGCCGTACGCCAAGCGCGCGGGTTATGACTTCATGATTCAGGGGCTGGGCGGCCTCATGAGTCTGACGGGGCGACCTGAAGGGGAAGAGGGGGCTGGGCCGGTAAAGGTCGGGGTGGCACTGACGGATATTTTGACCGGGCTCTATTCGACTGTGGCGATTCTTGCAGCGCTGGCTCACCGGGAGCATGAGGGTGGTGGTCAGCATATTGATATGGCTCTGCTGGATGTTCAGGTGGCGTGTCTGGCCAACCAGGCGATGAACTATTTGACGACCGGAGTTGCTCCCAAGCGTTTAGGTAATGCTCATCCGAACATCGTGCCCTATCAGGATTTTCCTACGGCAGATGGCGACTTCATCCTTACCGTCGGTAATGACGGGCAGTTCCGTAAATTTGCCGAGGTGGCTGGTCAGCCTCAATGGGCAGATGATCCGCGTTTTGCTACCAACAAGTTGCGGGTGGCAAATCGGGCGCTGCTGATTCCGCTGATCCGCCAGGCAACAGTATTCAAGACCACTGCAGAGTGGGTCGTGCGGCTGGAGCAGGCAGGTGTACCGTGCGGGCCTATTAACGATCTGGCTCAGATGTTTGCCGATCCTCAGGTTAAAGCGCGTGGATTGGCGATCGAACTACCCCATGCGTTGGCCGGGATGGTGCCGCAAGTGGCGAGTCCGATTCGTCTTTCCGATACCCCGGTGGAATACCGCAATGCGCCTCCTTTGTTGGGTGAGCATACGCTGGAGGTTTTGCAGCGAGTGTTGGGGCTGGATGCTAATACGGTTGCGGCTTTTAAAGCGGCTGGGGTGCTTTGAGGCTTCCCTCTATATAGAGGGTGTGGCTTTGCTCCTCTATATAGAGCGAAGCCGGGCTGTTTTCGGCCTTTGCGCAACTTATTGATAGAAAAGCAAAATCAGAGGTTGACGGCAGATTCCAGACGTCTATAATTCCCCCCACTTCCGGCGCAGTCGAAACGGAAAACTCCTTGGTAAACAATGAGTTACGCAGTTTTCGGCAGCAAGTTGCTTCAGGTCATCGAAGCGCGAAAGGAGTTGAAAAAGAGGTGTTGACAGCAGCGAGTAACGCTGTAGAATTCGCCTCCCGCTAACGAGAGATCGAAAGCGCAAGTGGTTGAAGTTACAAAGGAAACTTTGAAAGCTTCGGAAAATAACCGCTTGACAGCAACAGAGGCTGCTGTAGAATGCGCGCCTCGGTCGAGACGAAAGACTCAGCCAACCGCTCTTTAACAACTGAATCAAGCAATTCGTGTGGGTGCTTGTGGAGTCAGACTGATAGTCAACAAGATTATCAGCATCACAAGTTACTCCGCGAGAAATCAAAGATGTAACCAACGATTGCTGAGCCAAGTTTAGGGTTTCTTAAAAACCCAAAGATGTTTGAACTGAAGAGTTTGATCATGGCTCAGATTGAACGCTGGCGGCAGGCCTAACACATGCAAGTCGAGCGGTAGAGAGAAGCTTGCTTCTCTTGAGAGCGGCGGACGGGTGAGTAATGCCTAGGAATCTGCCTGGTAGTGGGGGATAACGCTCGGAAACGGACGCTAATACCGCATACGTCCTACGGGAGAAAGCAGGGGACCTTCGGGCCTTGCGCTATCAGATGAGCCTAGGTCGGATTAGCTAGTTGGTGAGGTAATGGCTCACCAAGGCGACGATCCGTAACTGGTCTGAGAGGATGATCAGTCACACTGGAACTGAGACACGGTCCAGACTCCTACGGGAGGCAGCAGTGGGGAATATTGGACAATGGGCGAAAGCCTGATCCAGCCATGCCGCGTGTGTGAAGAAGGTCTTCGGATTGTAAAGCACTTTAAGTTGGGAGGAAGGGCAGTTACCTAATACGTATCTGTTTTGACGTTACCGACAGAATAAGCACCGGCTAACTCTGTGCCAGCAGCCGCGGTAATACAGAGGGTGCAAGCGTTAATCGGAATTACTGGGCGTAAAGCGCGCGTAGGTGGTTCGTTAAGTTGGATGTGAAATCCCCGGGCTCAACCTGGGAACTGCATTCAAAACTGTCGAGCTAGAGTATGGTAGAGGGTGGTGGAATTTCCTGTGTAGCGGTGAAATGCGTAGATATAGGAAGGAACACCAGTGGCGAAGGCGACCACCTGGACTGATACTGACACTGAGGTGCGAAAGCGTGGGGAGCAAACAGGATTAGATACCCTGGTAGTCCACGCCGTAAACGATGTCAACTAGCCGTTGGGAGCCTTGAGCTCTTAGTGGCGCAGCTAACGCATTAAGTTGACCGCCTGGGGAGTACGGCCGCAAGGTTAAAACTCAAATGAATTGACGGGGGCCCGCACAAGCGGTGGAGCATGTGGTTTAATTCGAAGCAACGCGAAGAACCTTACCAGGCCTTGACATCCAATGAACTTTCCAGAGATGGATTGGTGCCTTCGGGAACATTGAGACAGGTGCTGCATGGCTGTCGTCAGCTCGTGTCGTGAGATGTTGGGTTAAGTCCCGTAACGAGCGCAACCCTTGTCCTTAGTTACCAGCACGTTATGGTGGGCACTCTAAGGAGACTGCCGGTGACAAACCGGAGGAAGGTGGGGATGACGTCAAGTCATCATGGCCCTTACGGCCTGGGCTACACACGTGCTACAATGGTCGGTACAGAGGGTTGCCAAGCCGCGAGGTGGAGCTAATCCCAGAAAACCGATCGTAGTCCGGATCGCAGTCTGCAACTCGACTGCGTGAAGTCGGAATCGCTAGTAATCGCGAATCAGAATGTCGCGGTGAATACGTTCCCGGGCCTTGTACACACCGCCCGTCACACCATGGGAGTGGGTTGCACCAGAAGTAGCTAGTCTAACCTTCGGGAGGACGGTTACCACGGTGTGATTCATGACTGGGGTGAAGTCGTAACAAGGTAGCCGTAGGGGAACCTGCGGCTGGATCACCTCCTTAATCGACGACATCAGCTGCTCCATAAGTTCCCACACGAATTGCTTGATTCATTGAAGAAGACGATATAGAAGCAGCCCGAAATTGGGTCTGTAGCTCAGTTGGTTAGAGCGCACCCCTGATAAGGGTGAGGTCGGCAGTTCGAATCTGCCCAGACCCACCAATTTTGTGTGGGAAACGCCTGTAGAAATACGGGGCCATAGCTCAGCTGGGAGAGCGCCTGCCTTGCACGCAGGAGGTCAACGGTTCGATCCCGTTTGGCTCCACCACTACTGCTTCTGAGTTGTAAAGCTTAGAAATGAGCATTCCATCGTAACGATGGTGAATGTTGATTTCTGATCTTTAAGATTAGATCGTTCTTTAAAAATTTGGGTATGTGATAGAAAGATAGACTGGACGTTACTTTCACTGGTAACGGATCAGGCTAAGGTAAAATTTGTGAGTAATTGCGAATTTTCGGCGAATGTCGTCTTCACAGTATAACCAGATTGCTTGGGGTTATATGGTCAAGTGAAGAAGCGCATACGGTGGATGCCTTGGCAGTCAGAGGCGATGAAAGACGTGGTAGCCTGCGAAAAGCTTCGGGGAGTCGGCAAACAGACTTTGATCCGGAGATGTCTGAATGGGGGAACCCAGCCATCATAAGATGGTTATCTTAAGCTGAATACATAGGCTTAAGAGGCGAACCAGGGGAACTGAAACATCTAAGTACCCTGAGGAAAAGAAATCAACCGAGATTCCCTTAGTAGTGGCGAGCGAACGGGGACTAGCCCTTAAGTGGCTTTGAGATTAGCGGAACGCTCTGGAAAGTGCGGCCATAGTGGGTGATAGCCCTGTACGCGAAAATCTCTTAGTCATGAAATCGAGTAGGACGGAGCACGAGAAACTTTGTCTGAATATGGGGGGACCATCCTCCAAGGCTAAATACTACTGACTGACCGATAGTGAACTAGTACCGTGAGGGAAAGGCGAAAAGAACCCCGGAGAGGGGAGTGAAATAGATCCTGAAACCGTATGCGTACAAGCAGTGGGAGCCCACTTTGTTGGGTGACTGCGTACCTTTTGTATAATGGGTCAGCGACTTATTTTCAGTGGCGAGCTTAACCGAATAGGGGAGGCGTAGCGAAAGCGAGTCTTAATAGGGCGTCTAGTCGCTGGGAATAGACCCGAAACCGGGCGATCTATCCATGGGCAGGTTGAAGGTTGGGTAACACTAACTGGAGGACCGAACCGACTACCGTTGAAAAGTTAGCGGATGACCTGTGGATCGGAGTGAAAGGCTAATCAAGCTCGGAGATAGCTGGTTCTCCTCGAAAGCTATTTAGGTAGCGCCTCATGTATCACTGTAGGGGGTAGAGCACTGTTTCGGCTAGGGGGTCATCCCGACTTACCAAACCGATGCAAACTCCGAATACCTACAAGTGCCGAGCATGGGAGACACACGGCGGGTGCTAACGTCCGTCGTGAAAAGGGAAACAACCCAGACCGTCAGCTAAGGTCCCAAAGTTATGGTTAAGTGGGAAACGATGTGGGAAGGCTTAGACAGCTAGGAGGTTGGCTTAGAAGCAGCCACCCTTTAAAGAAAGCGTAATAGCTCACTAGTCGAGTCGGCCTGCGCGGAAGATGTAACGGGGCTCAAACCATACACCGAAGCTACGGGTATCACTTAGGTGATGCGGTAGAGGAGCGTTCTGTAAGCCTGTGAAGGTGAGTTGAGAAGCTTGCTGGAGGTATCAGAAGTGCGAATGCTGACATGAGTAACGACAATGGGTGTGAAAAACACCCACGCCGAAAGACCAAGGTTTCCTGCGCAACGTTAATCGACGCAGGGTTAGTCGGTCCCTAAGGCGAGGCTGAAAAGCGTAGTCGATGGAAAACAGGTTAATATTCCTGTACTTCTGGTTATTGCGATGGAGGGACGGAGAAGGCTAGGCCAGCTTGGCGTTGGTTGTCCAAGTTTAAGGTGGTAGGCTGGAATCTTAGGTAAATCCGGGATTCTAAGGCCGAGAGCTGATGACGAGTGTGCCTTTGGTACACGAAGTGGTTGATGCCATGCTTCCAAGAAAAGCTTCTAAGCTTCAGGTAACCAGGAACCGTACCCCAAACCGACACAGGTGGTTGGGTAGAGAATACCAAGGCGCTTGAGAGAACTCGGGTGAAGGAACTAGGCAAAATGGCACCGTAACTTCGGGAGAAGGTGCGCCGGTGAGGGTGAAGCATTTACTGCGTAAGCCCATGCCGGTCGAAGATACCAGGCCGCTGCGACTGTTTATTAAAAACACAGCACTCTGCAAACACGAAAGTGGACGTATAGGGTGTGACGCCTGCCCGGTGCCGGAAGGTTAATTGATGGGGTTAGCTAACGCGAAGCTCTTGATCGAAGCCCCGGTAAACGGCGGCCGTAACTATAACGGTCCTAAGGTAGCGAAATTCCTTGTCGGGTAAGTTCCGACCTGCACGAATGGCGTAACGATGGCGGCGCTGTCTCCACCCGAGACTCAGTGAAATTGAAATCGCTGTGAAGATGCAGTGTATCCGCGGCTAGACGGAAAGACCCCGTGAACCTTTACTATAGCTTTGCACTGGACTTTGAATTTGCTTGTGTAGGATAGGTGGGAGGCTTTGAAGCGTGGACGCCAGTTCGCGTGGAGCCAACCTTGAAATACCACCCTGGCAACTTTGAGGTTCTAACTCAGGTCCGTTATCCGGATCGAGGACAGTGTATGGTGGGTAGTTTGACTGGGGCGGTCTCCTCCTAAAGAGTAACGGAGGAGTACGAAGGTGCGCTCAGACCGGTCGGAAATCGGTCGTAGAGTATAAAGGCAAAAGCGCGCTTGACTGCGAGACAGACACGTCGAGCAGGTACGAAAGTAGGTCTTAGTGATCCGGTGGTTCTGTATGGAAGGGCCATCGCTCAACGGATAAAAGGTACTCCGGGGATAACAGGCTGATACCGCCCAAGAGTTCATATCGACGGCGGTGTTTGGCACCTCGATGTCGGCTCATCACATCCTGGGGCTGAAGCCGGTCCCAAGGGTATGGCTGTTCGCCATTTAAAGTGGTACGCGAGCTGGGTTTAGAACGTCGTGAGACAGTTCGGTCCCTATCTGCCGTGGACGTTTGAGATTTGAGAGGGGCTGCTCCTAGTACGAGAGGACCGGAGTGGACGAACCTCTGGTGTTCCGGTTGTCACGCCAGTGGCATTGCCGGGTAGCTATGTTCGGAATAGATAACCGCTGAAAGCATCTAAGCGGGAAACTAGCCTCAAGATGAGATCTCACTGGGACCTTGAGTCCCCTGAAGGGCCGTCGAAGACTACGACGTTGATAGGTTGGGTGTGTAAGCGCTGTGAGGCGTTGAGCTAACCAATACTAATTGCCCGTGAGGCTTGACCATATAACACCCAAGCAATTTGCAGGCTTCGAGCTGAAAAGCGAAAGAGCACCAGATTGCGGTGTGTGAAGACGAAACGAACCGAAAGTTCGACAAACTCACAAAGCACCAAGCTCTATCACCTACCCATTCGCTGGAGCGTAAACCGAAAGGTGAACGACCTGGCTACCGAATTTCTTGACGACCATAGAGCATTGGAACCACCTGATCCCATCCCGAACTCAGCAGTGAAACGATGCATCGCCGATGGTAGTGTGGGGTTTCCCCATGTGAGAGTAGGTCATCGTCAAGATTAAATTCCGAAACCCCTATCTGCGTATGCAGGTAGGGGTTTTGTTTTAAGTAGAAGTCACCAATTTTGCTGGCACGTTACTGCTGTAACGGGCTGGTCACAGAATTTCTTGACGACCATAGAGCATTGGAACCACCTGATCCCATCCCGAACTCAGTAGTGAAACGATGCATCGCCGATGGTAGTGTGGGGTTTCCCCATGTGAGAGTAGGTCATCGTCAAGATTGAATTCCGAAACCCCTGTCTGCTAACGCAGACAGGGGTTTTGTCGTTCTAGGGCTATCAAAAACCGTGGTCACGAAAAAGCCAGCCCATGAACTCAGGGGCTGGCTTTGTCGGTGTGGCGAGTGATTAGAGCTGGTGGCTCACCGTGGCTTACGTAAACAGTTTCAGCACATTGTTCATCGCATCATCGGCAAAACCCTGAACAAAGTCCTTGAACCCTGAGAGTGCCTCCACGCTGTCCTGTGCGGGTTCTGCGATGATGGTCCAGGTCGCTCGGGATTTGCCGGCAGTCACCGGTTCAACACTCATCGCGGCCCACAAATGAGCCACACCCAAGGTGTTGTAGATCGTGGTCCAGGTCATGTTCCGTGCCTGGTCATCCCGGGAGTTCAGTTGTTCGACCACCAGGTTGCCATCCTTGAAGAACTTCTTGCGCAGGGAAGACACGCCTTCGCCGGTCATCTCGATGTGCGACAGCGCCGGAATGAATTGATCGAAGCCGGCAAAGTTGCCGACCACGGCCCAGACCTGCGCGGCGTCAGCCGGCACTTCCACCGAGGACGCCACATGGCAGCCTTGTGGATTTCTGATCAAAGTATCGGGTTGCAGAGTAGTCATGGTCTTGCTCCATTGTTGGTGTAGGGGGAATCAGATGAAATTGATTTCTTTGAGGTAGTCGCAGCCGCGGCGCAGCAGTGCCGGAGATTTTTCCGGGTACCGCGCACCCATCTGCCGGACCCCGGCCTGGGCGTTGTCGTGGCCGATCATCGAGATGTCGCCGATGTCTTCTTCGAAGCCGTTGAGGTAGAAACCGAGTACGCCGAACAGGGCGTTATCGGTGTCGACTCGCCCCAGTTGCTGCTGCCAGTCGGCAACGCTGACCATGGAAAACTCCCGACCGGCCTCACGGAATGACGACACGTAGTCATCCCAACTCAGAGGTTCTGGGTTGTGCAGGTTGAACACCGCTTTTTCGGCCTGATAGCGGCTGGCGTGAAAGGCGATGAAGCGGGCGAGAAAGTCCACCGGCATCAGGTCGAAGTTCAGTGCAAACTCCGGCACTTGTCCGAGCTGGATCGAACCTTTGAGCATCAGCATCAAGCGATTTTTGTGCGGCTGGCAGACACCGGTGAGGCTGTTGAAACTGATGTTGCCGGGTCGATACAGATTGACCCGCACTCCGCGTTCGCGACCCCGTTCGAGGATTCGCTCACCGACCCACTTGGACAGGTTGTAGCCGTTCTTGATGTAGATCGGCGGGGTCTGCGCCGCGGGCAGTTCCAGCACCCGCCCCTCGGCAGAAATCGTGCTGGAGGCCGAGAGCGTGGAGACGAAATTGAAGATTTTTTTGCTGCGTCCTTCACACAGACGCAGGCACTCGAAAATCGGTTCGACGTTGTCCCGTGCCAATGACTCGTAATCGAGGACGTGATTGACGTTGGCGGCGTTGTGCACCAGCGCGCCGAACTCACGATCCAGCCGCTCGTAGACCTCATTGGCGAGTCCCAGTCCGGGCCGTGTAATGTCCGCCGCGTAAACCTGTACCCGGCTGAGGTCCAGGTGTTCCAGACGGTTCTCTCGCACTGCATGAGTAAAGCGTTCCGCCGCTGATTGCCCGCCGCCGTCGCGCACCAGGCAGGCGACTTCGCTGGCGCCCCAGGCGAGCAGCGCTTCGACGATGTGGAGACCGACAAAACTGTTGGCGCCAGTGACGATCACTTTGTGCACATCGCCCATCTGGCTAACAGGCAGCGGCTGTACATCCAGTTCGCGGAAGGCGTCGGCCATGGCCTGTTCACTCAATACGGCTTCGGTGCCGGTGCCGCGAACCAGGGTCGCCAACTTCGTGATGGTCGGCAGTTCGATGAAGCGATTGATCGAGATGCTGCGCCCGAACTCTTCACGCAAACGCAACAGCATGCGCGACAGCAGGATTGAGTGGCCGCCCAGATTGAAGAAACTTTCATCGGTGGAAATATCGCTGGCGGGCAATTCCAGCAGCTCGGCCCAGATTTCCAGCAGCAGCGCTTCATCGGCGCTGGCGGGCAGGCGTCGCTGGTTGTTTTCGGTAATGCTGACGGGGAGTCCCAACAGCGCTTTACGGTCGACTTTGCCATTGCTGGCGAACGGCATGCTCGTCAGCTCAGTCCAGGCCACGGGTTGCATGTAGTCCGGCAAAAACAGCAACGAATGGGCTTTCAACGCGTCACGAGCGGCACCGGATTGGTCCTCCTGCGGTTGCGCAAGGAAGGCCAGAATCCGTCGATGACTGTCGATGACCACCGCCACCTGACGGTACAACTGGCTGTCGCGCAGGCAGCCCTCAATCTCTTCTGGCTCGACCCGGAAGCCACGGATCTTCACCTGGTTGTCGCGCCGTCCGCAGAGTTCGATACCTTCGGCGGTCCACTTCGCCATGTCGCCTGTGCGGTAGGCGCGCAGGCTATGACCATTCGGCAAGCTCAGGTTTAAATAACGTTCGGCGGTCTGTTGCGGGTTGTTCAGGTAACCCAGGCATACACCAGGGCCGACGATGTACAACTCGCCGACGGTTTGTTCGGCCACCGGTTGAAAACCCTCATCGAGAATCAGCACCTGGCTGTTGGCGATCGGCGCGCCAAGGGTTCGATTGCTATCGCCGGCTTGCAGGCGCCGCGCGGTAATCAGCACCGTGGCTTCGGTGGGGCCATAGAGGTTGTAGAACCTGCCCTGGCGTGTCAGTTGCTGGATGACGTAGGGTTCGCACACATCGCCGCCGGTCATCACATGATCCAGGCACTGCAATTGATCCAGCGGCAGGATGCTCAGCAACGCTGGCGGCAAAAAGGCATGACTGAGTTGTCGATGGCGGATCAGGTCGACCAATTGCAGTGGATCGCGACGCTGATCCTCGCTGGGTACGATCAGTTCGGCCCCCTGCAGCAACGTCGGGAAAATATCGATCAGTGACGAGTCGAAACTCAACGATGAAAACTGCAACACCCGGCTCTGTTCCGTCAGTTGCACATAGTCGGCATACCAGGCGGTGAAGTGCGCGAGGTTGGCCTGGCTGAGCAAAACGCCTTTGGGATGGCCGGTGGTTCCCGAGGTATAGAGCGCCATGCACGGAGCATCGAGCCCCGGCCGCTGACGCATCAGCGGTTGATCGAGATCCATGTCATCAAAGTCGATGCTGCTGATATCCATCCCAGGTATTTCGTCAGCGAGCGGATGCTGGCCGTCGTGCAGCAACAACACCGCCCCGGCATTCGCCAGAATGTATTGCTGACGTTGCAGCGGGTGGCTCGGCTCCAGCGGCAGGTACACCGCGCCGCTGCCGAGAATTGCCAGAATGCCTGCGTACAGCGCGCTGCATTTCGGCAAACAGATCCCGACCACCAACGGCCCTTCGTGCTGGTTGAGCAAAGGCTGCAATCGCTGCTCAATGGCACGGCTGTGAGCGTACAGTGCGCGATAGCTCAGGGAGGTGCCGGCGATGTTCAGTGCCGGGCGTTCAGCGGACTGGATAAAGCGCTGCTCAAGCCGCTCGATCGTCGGTGTTTGCGCGAGGTGCAGCAGTTTGGGTTCAGTCGTTGTGTTGAGTCGATGGACGAACGCCAGGCTCTCCAGAAACAGGAGGTTCTCCACGCGCTCGAAGGGAATGGAGGGGATCGGCACAGAAAGCTCAAAGTACTCGACGTCCCGTGAGAAGCGACTGACCAGCAGCGCGACGTGGTCCACCAGCTCCCCCATCGCCCGCAAGCGCAGTGCCTGGCCGTTGCCCGAAGGTTCGTCGCCAATGGGCACACGAGTGAGCAGCGTTGAACCAAGCAGGCACAACAGGTCCAGCGACGGCAGGACAGCAGTAGCCGATGTTCCTATACCCAGCTTTAGCGTCAGTTGAGGTACGGGGCCGAAGTTCCGGAATGGCAGGGTAGCGTCGTCAATCAGCAAATCGGCAGGACCGGATGGCTGTTCGTCGACGCTCGTCAGGTGCACCAGTGAATGACCGTGCTGTTCGAGTTCCAGCGCCAGGTCGGTCAGGGCCTGGCTTTGCCCAATGAGCAGAATATCGAGACGTCTCATGATGTGCTCCTCGTTAAACCAGGTAGTCGCTCAAGGCGCTTTGCACGCACGGCGAATCGAGCAGTGAACTGCTACGGAAAAACCGCACGATGTTGGCCACCAGTGGGTGATGGCGGTTGATCGGAAAGGCCAGCCCCGACACTTCGCGCTTGAGAGCGCTGCGCGCCGTCTCGCTGATTTGCAAGGACTCGATCAACCGGAAGTCGAAGGACTTCTGGATCTCGTTGGTCAGGTAATGGCCGATGAACACCGGCAGGATGTGGGCGATGCACTGCCGGTCGGCTTCGCTCGCGGTGTGCCAATAGATGCGCACCATCCGTGACCAAAACCCGGAATGACGGCCCTCGTCCAGCAAGTGGTCGGCCATCAAACCCTTGATCGATTGCTTGACCGTGTCGTCCTTGGCAAACGCCGCGACATCGCCGGTCACGGTGTTTTCGGCGATGGCCACGCAGATCAATTCCACGGCACTGCGCAAGTGTTCCGGTGCCAGTGCCACGGCGGCTGGAACAGCCCGGCTCAGTTCGATCTCACCCGGTAATTCGAGGGGCGTGATCCCCGTCATGGCGATGGTTTGCTGCATGAAATCCATGGCGACCAGCGCGTGATAATCCTCGTCCACCACCACGGTCATCGCGTCGTATCGACAGGCGAACGGGAAGGCCACGGCGAAGCGGTTTTTCGCGATGCTGCGGGCGGTCTTGTCGACGATCTCGGTTTCGAAAATCACCACGTCGTTGATGAATTTGTAGAGCGTCTGCACCAAGGCAAAGTCGCGCTGTTCCGGGCATTCGCGCAGGAAGGTTTCGCTGAGCACCAACGGTTGTCGGCTCAACGGATAAATCAGCTTGTGGTCGTTCTCCAGAACGCGGCGCGGGCGGGTGCGAATGGTCGCGCGGCTTTCCCAGGCGTCGGCGAAGGATTGGTAGTCGGCGGCGTTCATGCGTTCACCTCCGCAGCCGGCTCGCTCATGCTCAGGCGCAGTCCGTCCCACAGGGCGATGCGACTTTCGACGGCGGCGATGGCGCTGGCGTAGACGTCTACTTCGCGTTGTGGATCGCCATCGACCAGCCGTGCGAGGAGTTTTTCGGCGGCCGGGCCGTGGTCTTCGGAGTCGACTTCGATGTGTCGCTCGAGGTAGTAACGAAACGTCGGCGCCTGCTCGATGCCAATACCCCAGTCGTCGAGAATACGCTGGAACATCTGCGGGATGACGCTCTCGCGACCATGCAGAAACGCCGCTGCCACGCTGTGGCCGGGCGCATGCAATGCAGTGTGCAAGGTATGACGAACGAACCGCGCGGCCGCCGGGTCGACGTCCACGCTCTGCAGTGCCACGTCGTAGCTCACGCCTTCTTGTTGCAGGGCCACGAAGCGTTCGACGGCGGCGGTGCTTGCCCCGACTTCGCGCATTGCATCCAGGTACAACTCGAAATGGCTGTAGTGACCTTGCGTCGGACGGTCATCAGACTCTTCACCCAGCACAATCTCATTGATCAACCGCGCCGCCTGGGCATCCCGCGGCGGCAGCCATGGCAGTTGCACGCAGGTCAGTTCCTGTTGCAGGCGCTTGGTCAGCGACATGAAATCCCACACCGCAAATACATGGGTTTCCATGAAACGTTGGAGGATCGGCAACGAATGGATTTCGGAGAAAATCGGATGCGCGCTAAGTTCTGCTTTCTTCTGGTTCAGGCGATCTTTAGTCGGTTTCATGGGAGAGCCTATAAGTTCTCTGGAATGAGGGGTGATCAATAAGTAACTGCGAGTTAAACGTTTCTTTTGGCGAGCGAGTGCCTCAAACGAATTGATCTGTGTCAGTTGTTTCCAAGTCATTTAATGCTGGCTTGGTCGCCAGTGTTCATTGGCTGCGGAGAAAAACTAATACACGAATAAAGATCGCGACAAGTTATTTTTATATTATTTTCAAGTTTAACTTTTTAAGGCGTGACAAGTTCCAATAACACTTTTCATATAAGTTTTATTTTGGCGTAGTTGCTCCTTCCGGCTTGTATAAGTCAGAATTAAAATAAAGAGTGAATGCCTCACTCGAAGCAACTTTCTAATTGAAATCGTTGAGGTGATTTGAGGGGGTAGAAGTTGGCCGGGAGCGACGCCGATTCTTCCTTTCCCGTGGCAAGGCTCCTTCCGTAGGTTCTTGATGCGGGGACTGCTCGCTCGCGCGGAGCGTCGCCCGTACGTTATTCGCTGGCACCCTAGAGTGAGCGTAATTCAAGGCAGCCGCTATCACCGAGGCATCATGCAGTCGGTGAAATTATGGGTTTGAGGAGGCTTTGGAGCAGGGCGAGTTGTGACAAATCAAGACGAGCAGTGCAACCTGCTCGTTCAGGCTGCTATGGCGATTTACTTCGAGGTTTTTTTATTCAGCGCTTGAGGGCTGTTGAGGTAGCGGGTGATGACCTCGACTCCGCGGTTGAGGTGGTGTGCGAGCAGCTTCACCGAGCCCTCGATGTCCCGGTTTTCGACAGCCTGCAGCAGTGCACGGTGATCTTCCTGGGACAGTTTGCCCAGGCCCATGGCTTCCAGGTTGAAACGCAGGAAGCGCTCCTCTTCGTTCAACCCGTCTTCCACTAACCTCAATAGCCGCTGGTTCGGTGCTTTGCAGTACAGCGACATGTGGAACAAGCGATTGAGTCGGCCGATTTCGGTGTAGTTTTGTTCTGTTTCCAACTCATCGATGTAGCGGGCAGCCTGTTCCAGATCTGCAATTTCGAGCAATGGAATCGACAAGCGCAAGGCTTCCGATTCCAGCAGGATCCGTAGCGCGTAGGTTTCTACAGCATCGCCCTGAACCAACGGTGCGACCACTGCGCCTTTATGCGCGACCACGTTGAGCAACGCTTGCGCTTCGAGTTGGCGCAGCGCTTCGCGTACCGGCATGCGGCTGACGCCGAACAGGTCGGCCAAATCTTGCTGACGCAGGGCCGTACCGCAGGGAATACGCCCGTCGAGAATCGCCGAACGCAGAGTTTCTTCAATCACCGAGCGTGCCAGATGAGCAGGAATCGGCCCGTTGACCTTAATGCTGTTCAGAGGATTGGGCTTCTGTGTCACAACAACGCACCCTGTTTGACTGAGATAAATTTGGATCCAAGAGGACACTAGTGACTGCCTGACAGGTTGTCAAACGGCCAAGACATCTCCGCCTTAAAAGGCGGCGATATTTTTATGATCCCCGACATACAAAGTCTAGCGCGCCGCAAGTGATCTCATCCTGCCATTGTCTTTTAACGGGCTAACCTCCACCATCAACCGACTTCCACTTGCCTACCTGGGTGCCTCGCATTGGCGGTACGTTTCGCGATCCCTCGGACTTTTCGCTGGTTAGGCTGCGCATTGCTGCTGGCCGGCGTCATGCTGGGCGGGCTGCATGCCGACTGGGATTTTTCCCTGATCAGCCGTCGAGCGCAGGCATTGTACGGGCCATTGGGCGAAGGGCAGCAGCGTATTGATGCCTGGCAACATCTTTTAGCAACTCAAAAGCAAGTCAGCGAGCTGCAGCAGCTCGAGGTGGTCAACCAATTCTTCAACAAACAGATGCGCTATGAAGAAGACATCGACCTGTGGCATGAGGTCGACTACTGGGAAACCCCGATCGAGGCACTGTGGAAGGGCGCCGGTGACTGCGAAGATTACGCCATCGCCAAGTATTTCAGTTTGCGTCATCTCGGCGTGCCCAGTGACAAGTTGCGCATTACTTATGTAAAGGCGTTGCGCTTGAACCGCGCACATATGGTGCTGACCTATTACTCAAGCCCAGAGGCGATGCCTTTGGTGCTCGACAGCCTGATCGATGCAATCAAACCCGCCAGTCAGCGAACCGATTTATTACCGGTGTATTCCTTTAATGCCGAAGGGTTGTGGTTACCGGGCGCCAAGGGCAACAAGAGGGTCGGAGACACCAAACGGCTGTCCCGTTGGCAAGATGTGTTGAAGAAAATGCAAGCCGAAGGTTTTCCGGTCGAGACGACTCATTAGGAGCACGCGTTTAGATGTCTTTGTTCAAACAGCTGTTGATCGCTATCTGTCTGTTCCTGGTCGTCGCCTTCACCGGCAGCTTCATGGTCAGCCTGGAGAGCTCGCGTACCCAGTACGTCAACCAGTTGCGCTCTCACGCCCAGGACGCGGCGACCGCGTTGGCGCTGTCCTTGACGCCGAACATCGACGATCCGGCGATGGTTGAGTTGCTGGTCAGTTCGATTTTCGACAGTGGTTATTACGCGAGCATCCGGGTGGTTGACCTGTCGAACGACAAGACGCTGGTCGAGCGTAGCGGTATTCCAGCGGTGAACAACGTACCCGACTGGTTCGTCAAACTGATTGGCCTCGAACCGGCGGGCGGCGATGCGATCGTCAGTCGTGGCTGGGAACAGGCCGCACGGGTGGAGGTGGTCAGCCACCCGATGTTCGCGTTAGCCAAGCTTTGGCAGAGTGCGTTGGGCAGCCTGGGCTGGTTGCTGCTCTGTGGCGCAGTGAGCGCGGCATTGGGGGCGCTGTTGCTGCGCCGGCAATTGAAACCGCTGGACTACATGGTCCAGCAATCCCACGCCATCGCCCGTCGGGAATTCCTCAGCCTGCCAGACCTGCCGCGCACCCCGGAATTGCGCCGCGTGGTGCAGGCCATGAATCAGATGGTCGAGAAGCTTAAAGCGCTGTTTCAGGAGCAGGCCGAGCGCAGCGAAAAACTGCGGGTCGAGTCCTATCAGGACACCTTGACCGGGTTGGCCAACCGGCGCTATTTCGAGATGCAACTGAATGCGCGAGTGAGTAATCCCGAACAGGCCAGTTCGGGTTACCTGCTGCTGCTGCGGATCAAGGATCTGGCCGGGCAGAATCAGCGTCGCGGCGGTCAACACACGGATGAATTAATCAAAGCGGTGGGCGAACAACTGTCCCGTGAGTGCGCCAAATATCCGGAGACGCTAAACCTCGTCACGCGGATTCGTGGTGGAGAATTTGCCGTGCTGGCCCCGGGACTGGTGCGCGAAGAAGCGCTGCAACTGGCGCAGAACCTCGACAATGCCCTGGCCAGCCTGCATACGACGGGTGCCACCGATGTGGCCTCGGTAGCGTCAATCGGACTGGCGCCGTTCATTCATGGCGACTCACCGCAAGCACTGCTCGGGCTGGCGGATCAGGCGCTCGCGCAGGCCGAAGGCCAGGGCGATTCGAGTTGGGTCTGCCTGGATCACAGTGCATCGGCCCGTGTCGGCGATGACCCTCATGGCTGGCACCGCTTACTGGATCAGGCGCTGGGTCAGCGGCGTTTCGAGTTGTATTTCCAGCCGGTGGTGGCCAGCCAGGACACGCAACTGGTGCTGCATTACAAAGTACTTTCGCGTTTGATTGACGACCAGGGCCAGAGTATTCCCGCCGGGCGCTTCCTGCCCTGGCTGGAGCGTTTTGGTTGGGCTGCCCGGCTGGACCGTCTGATGCTGGAGTTGGTGTTCGAGCAGATGGCCAGCCACGAAGAGTCGCTGGCACTGAACCTGTCTTCGGCGACGTTGGCGGACCCGCAGGTGCTGGATAAAGTCTTCGAGATTCTGCGTTCTCACTCCAGTCTGGCGCCGCGACTGACCCTGGAAATCGGCGAGGAACAACTGCCGGAGCAAGGGGTGCTGGAAGCGCTTACGCGACGTTTGCGTGAACTCGGTTTCTCCCTGGGCCTGCAGCACTTTGGTGGGCGATTCAGCATGATCGGCAACCTGGCGCGGCTCGGGTTGGCGTACCTGAAGGTCGACGGCAGCTACATCCGCACGATCGATCAAGAGAGCGACAAGCGCTTGTTCATCGAGGCGATTCAGCGCGCGGCCCACAGCATCGACTTGCCGTTGATTGCCGAGCGGGTCGAGACCGACGGCGAGCTGTCGGTGATTCGCGAGATGGGGGTATATGGGGTTCAGGGGCGGTTGATTGGTGAGCCCAAGCCCTGGGGTTAAGGCTTAGGTCGCTTCGCCAATGAGGCCGCCATCGCGAGCAAGCTCGCTCCCACATTGGTTCTGTGTCGTACGCAAATCCCGCGGCCACCACCAATCAACGGTGGGAGCGAGCCTGCTCGCGATGGCGTCGGTTCAGACACCTCCAAACCGCTGTGGGAATGTTCTGAGTGGGGACAACACCGTCGGAGATTTCCTTCAAGTTGTAGCGGCGTTGGTGAACTTGTTTGGCTAACGGCGCATGGCTAGTCTGAGTTTGTCACTGAATTAACAGTGACTCGGACGTGCAAATCCGGCCAAACTATTTAGTTCGCGTACTGCCTTTCAATGAGCATTGGTATGCTCACTGCTTTATGGCGGCCGCGTGCAGGAGATCCTCGGATCTGCTGGGTGTCTAAGTAGGCCCGGTTTTGCACACCTGCGCACGGCCGCCACCCCGTTCGCGTGCAAACGAACGGTGATGGCCCCCACTACTACTTAGGGAATGTCATATGTTCAAAGTAACCCCGAATCCGCCAGACGAAACTGGCACCTCCGAAACCTGCCTGCGCAAAGGCCAACTCTTCACCGTCTCCCCCGACATCAACATCGAAGCTCTCCTGGCCAACGCCTCCGAAGACCTGCTCTCCATCAGCGCCATCGCTGCCGACCTGGCCGACGATGTGGAAGGCTCACGCCGATCCGTCGCGCTGGCGCTCAGTCGAATGGCTGACGGGGTTCATTTGTTGGTGGAGCGGGCACTGGATCACCTTGAATCGCCGGAGCTGATGGAATTTCTGTTCAAGAATAAACCTGTGGTTAGCTGAAAATCGCCTTCGCGAGCAGGCTCGCTCCCACAGGATCACCTTTAACCTGTGGGAGCGAGCCTGCTCGCGAAGGCGTCGATGCAGACTGCGCAAGGAACAGGGTCAGATCAACCCATCCTCGTCATCATCAATCAAATGACTCAACCCGCCCAACGCTTCACGCGCCTGGCTCCGGTCCATAAGTTTGGCCTGGGCGGCAGCCGGCAGGTCGGTGACCATAATCACGCCTTTACCGATCAGTACCTGGATCAAGTCGTCGAGTACCCGGATCATTTCCAGGTCACTCTGTTTGAGTTGCTTAAGCTGTTTAAGCTGCTTGAGCTGTGTGAGGCTGGTCGCCATGACTTCGCTGGCGAACCAGGCCTGTAGATCGGGGTGATCGGCCGGCAGGGTTTCGGTGGAGTCGGCGTAGGCCTCGGCTTCCACGCGCATCAGTTGGCCTTCTGTATTGCGTTGCACGTAGAACATTGAGCTTCCCTCGACATTGGCGCCGCGATATCTGTCAGCAGCATAGGCGAAATAAGCCATATGGTTATTCGCTAATGGTATTTAAAATAAATTTCTTATACCTATAAAGTCATCCTTCTGCGTACCTGCCGACCCATCGGCGCGCCGCACGACACGAACCAGCACGGATCCTCCGTGAGTTTCTGATCGACGCGCGCGCTAGTGAGCGTGCCGTGCGTGGGAGTTTATTATGTCTGCCGCTACTGCTACTTCAAACGCCGCGAACATCGCGCCGCAGTTGTTCGAAATCCGCCCGTTCAGTGGCACTGTCGGGGCCGAAATCGTCGGCCTGGATGTGGCCCTCCCCCTCAATGATCAGGACTTCGCCCGCCTCCACCGGGCGCACCTGGATCATCACGTCGTGGTGTTTCGCGATCAACACATTTCCCCTGAACAGCAAATTGCCTTCAGCCGCCGTTTCGGTGTGTTGCAGATCCATGTGCTCAAGCAGTTTTTGCTGGAGGGGCACCCGGAAATTCTCATCGTTTCCAACATCATCGAAAACGGCCAATCCATCGGCCTCGGGGACGCCGGCAAGTTCTGGCACTCCGACCTTTCCTACAAAGAGCTGCCAAGTCTGGGCTCGATGCTGCACGCCCAAGAGCTGCCAGCCGAAGGTGGCGACACCTTGTTCGCCGACATGCACAAAGCCTGGGACAACCTCCCCGAGGCACTGCGCAACGCCGTCGAAGGTCGCTCGGCCGCGCATTCCTACACGGCGCGCTACAGCGAGAGCAAATTCGAAGGCAACTGGCGCCCGACCCTGACGCCGGAGCAGCTCGCCCAAGTCGCCGAAGTGGTTCATCCCATCGTCCGAACCCACCCGGAAAGCGGCCGTAAGGCGTTGTTCGTCAGCGAAGGTTTCACCACTCGCATCGTTGGTCTGCCGGAAGACGAGAGCAAACAACTGCTCGACGAGCTCTACGCCCACAGCGTGCTGCCGCAAAACATTTACCGCCATCGATGGCAGCCGCACGACCTGGTGTTCTGGGACAACCGATCGCTGATCCACCTCGCTGCCGGGTGCCCAAGCTTTCTGCGCCGCAAGCTGTATCGCACCACCATCCAGGGCGACGCGCCTTTCTGATTTGTCGGAGAAACATCATGTCCAAACGTCTTTCATTTGCACCGTTGGCCGCGGCCATTGGCTTGGGTTTCAGCTTGCTCGCCGGTAGCCTGGTGGCCCCAACCGTGGCTCACGCCGAAGGTGAGATCCGTATCGCCGAACAGTTCGGCATCGTGTACCTGCTGCTCAACGTGGTGCGCGATCAAAACCTGATCGAGAAATACGGCAAGCAGGCAGGCATCGACATCAAGGTCGACTGGACCCAGCTCTCCGGCGGCGCGGCGGTCAACGATGCGCTGCTCTCCGGTTCCATCGACATTGCCGGCGCTGGCGTTGGCCCGCTGCTGACGATCTGGGATCGCACCCACGGCAAGCAGAACGTCAAAGCCGTCGCTTCCCTCGGTAACTTCCCTTACTACCTGGTGAGCAATAATCCGAAGGTCAAAACCATCGCAGACTTCACCGAGAAGGACCGCATTGCGGTGCCGGCGGTGGGTGTATCGGTGCAGTCGCGCTTCCTGCAATACGCGGCCGCCAAGCAGTGGGGCGACAAGGAATTCAATCGCCTCGACAAATACACCATCGCCGTTCCCCACCCCGACGCGACTGCCGCGCTGATCGCGGGCGGCACCGAATTGACCGGGCATTTC
Organism: Pseudomonas sp. ASL7; assembly: GCF_056680375.1. Lineage (NCBI taxonomy): Bacteria > Pseudomonadati > Pseudomonadota > Gammaproteobacteria > Pseudomonadales > Pseudomonadaceae > Pseudomonas > Pseudomonas sp. ASL7. The sequence goes on from NZ_CM155279.1 coordinate 4,883,942, forward strand.
TCCAATCCGCCGTTTCAGGATCAGGCACTGGAAAATCCGAACGTGCACGTCGTGCTCAATTCCTATGACGTGCTCGGCCCGAACTCGCCGACCGTGCTGTTTGCCACCGAGAAATTCCGCGACGAGAACCCGAAAACCTATAAGGCGTTCGTCGAAGCGTTGACCGAAGCAGCGCAATTCGCACAGAACGATAAAGGCGCGGCAGCCGATACGTACATCCGCGTCACCAAGGCAAAAATCGACCGCGCGGCGCTGCTGAAAATCATCGACAACCCGCAGTTCGAGTTCAGCGTCACCCCAAAAAATACCTACCCATTGGCCGAGTTCCTCTATCGCGTCGGCGCGATCAAAAACAAACCGGACTCGTGGAAGGACTATTTCTTCCAGGATGCAAAACCGCTGCAAGGGAGCTGATCGAGATGAACGCCCCTTTGCAAGGCCACACGGTCAGCAGACCGGTCGCGGCAGCCCAGGCGCTGCTGTCGGTCGACAATGTCAGCCTCGAATACCGCACGCCGCAGCGTGTGGTTCGGGCGACTCATCAAGTCAGTTTCGAGATCGACCCGGCAGATCGCTTTGTGCTGCTCGGCCCTTCCGGTTGCGGTAAATCGACGTTGCTCAAAGCGGTCGCCGGGTTCATTCAACCCTGCGAGGGCGAGATTCGGCTGCAAGGGCAAACCGTTCATGCGCCAGGCCCGGATCGCATTGTGGTGTTTCAGGAATTCGATCAACTGCCACCGTGGAAAACCGTCAAACAGAACGTAATGTTTCCGCTGCTGGCGTCCAAGACCCTCAAACGCAAAGAGGCTGAAGAGCGTGCGCTGCACTATCTGGACAAGGTGGGTCTGGCGGCGTTTGCCGATGCCTACCCGCACACCTTGTCCGGCGGAATGAAGGCGCGTGTGGCGATTGCACGGGCGTTGGCGATGCAGCCGAAAATCCTCTTGATGGACGAACCCTTCGCCGCCCTCGACGCCCTGACCCGACGCAAGATGCAGGAAGAATTGCTGCTGCTCTGGGAAGAAGTGCGCTTCACCCTGTTGTTCGTCACTCACTCCATCGAAGAAGCGCTGGTGGTCGGCAACCGCATCCTGCTGTTGTCGCCGCATCCGGGGCGAGTGCGGGCGGAAGTCCACAGCCATCAATACGACTTGCACAGCCTTGGCGGGGTGGCATTCCAAGCGTCGGCGCGGCGGATTCACCGGTTGTTGTTTGAAGAAGGCCAGTCCCCGGAAACCGGGCGAGAGCTGGATTTTTCCGACATTCGCATCGCTTATTGAGCCATTGAGAGGATTGCCCGATGAGCCATTTATCATCTGCGCGTGAAGAATTCGAAACCGTATTGCAGCCACTGACGAGCGTGCCGCTGGAGCGTGAATTGCCCCTTGGTCAGCGCCTCTGGCAACAGGGTTGGCTGCGCAAAAGCCTGATCCTGATTCTGCTCGCCGTGCTCTGGGAAATCGTCGCCCGCGTGCAAAACAACGACCTGCTGTTGCCGAGTTTTCTGCAAACCAGCAGCGCGCTGTATCACGGTTTGCTCAGCGGTGAATTGCTGAGCAAGGTGTGGATTTCGCTGGTGGTGTTGCTGAAGGGCTATTTGATTGGCATCGTCCTCGCGTTTGCCCTGACGACGCTGGCGGTGTCGACCCGGTTCGGTCGCGATCTGCTGAGTACATTGACCTCGATGTTCAATCCGCTGCCGGCGATTGCGTTGCTGCCGCTGGCGCTGCTGTGGTTTGGCCTGGGGCAGAACAGCCTGATTTTCGTGCTGGTGCATTCGGTGCTTTGGGCGTTGGCGTTGAACACTTATGCCGGGTTCCTTGGCGTCTCGGAAACGCTGCGCATGGCCGGTCGTAATTATGGTTTGAAGGGCATGCGCTTTGTGCTGTTCATCCTGATTCCCGGTGCGCTGCCATCAATTCTCGCCGGGCTGAAAATCGGCTGGGCTTTTGCCTGGCGCACGCTGATCGCCGCCGAGTTGGTGTTTGGTGCGACCAGTGGCAAGGGTGGTTTGGGGTGGTACATCTTTCAGAATCGCAATGAGCTGTACACGGACAAGGTGTTTGCCGGGCTGGCGGTGGTGATTTTGATTGGGTTGCTGGTGGAGAATTTGGTGTTTGATACGTTGGAGCGGGTGACGGTGAAGCGGTGGGGGATGCAGCGGTGAGGATGGCTCACCGCGCCGATAGTTGGGGTCGTTTAAATTCCTCCGCCGATGAGAGCTTCAGGGTCAACCTTCATTTTCGGTGCGCCCTTTCGCCCGAGGGGTTGCGAACTTCACCGACGGATGTTGAAGCTCCGCTGTTTCGTTGATTGAGCGGTAAGTTAGAAATATGTGGACTGTCGTATTGGTTTAAATATCGATTTTCAGGGTAAACGCGATCCGCTCGCGGTCGCTGTTGGAACTTGGGAGGAGGAGGACCGAGTTTTTTCAATACATTAGGATCAAACAAAAAATTGTTGGCAACGGCCTTCTTCGCACTCTGTGCGGCCCCCAATACTTGCGACACACCATTGCCGATGGTTGATTTGGTCTTGCTGAGCACCTGAATAGCTGCGGTTCCCACTTTGTCCGTCAACGACTGCACAAAGCGAGAAACCGCCCATATCGATTGCCCCGTCGGATCCGAATTCATCATCGGCTCGCCGCCGCAATACATATATGCATTCAATCCGCCCTTACCAAATGGACTCAAACTGTCGGCGCTCTGAAAACGCATCAATCGCGGGTTGTAGGCGCGGTGGCCATTACCCAACAAATACCAGCCGATGTTTGCTTCGCGCAATTGGCCGTTGAAGCCCAGGTGCGTAGCGACTTCCTGCTGACCGGACAGATGACCGTAGGCGGAATAGGCGATGGCATTGGTCTTGCCATCGACGACTTCGCCAATGATCGATTGGCTGTTGTTGGTTGCCAGCAACACCGTGCGTGACCCGTTCGGGTTCTTTTGATCAACAGATGTGGGTTGACTCATAAAAAACCTTCACGGAAGTGGGGCATGGGGTGCTCAGTTCTACACGCCTGAGCCCAGGTTGAGAACTATCAGAACTGCTAGGTTCAGCCGTGCCGAACCCGCACACCTCCCCTTGTAGGAGCGAGCTTGCTCGCGATGGGCACCAGTCGACATCAATTTTCCTGACACACCATCGCGAGCAAGCTCGCTCCCACAGGGTGCAAGGGTGATTCGGCGTTCAACCTGTGGGACGCAGGATTCTCCGCGTCCTGGGAACTGGATTTCTGGGGCCGTGTGCGTCGCCATCGGCTCCCAAGCCATGCAGCCGAGCGACTTTGGTTCATGGGGGCGCGCAACAGCAATACGTCGAAGGGGTGGTGGATTTCGTCAATGTGCTGAACGGTACAAGGCGCGTTATTTGGCGACGCAGGAACAGTGGGGTGGAGAGCCCGACCGGGGTGTCGCTGGCCTTGGTTGGGCTGTACAAAGCGTTGGGCGGGGGGGTGGGAGTCGGTGTATCCGCTGGCCGGTGACGTAGGTCGCAAAGCCAGCATCGACAACGGAACTGCACCTACCCTACAGTGACCAGCTGGTTTCGTGGTTATGGATGTGGTGTTTGGACCGGCAATTGCAAGGGGTAACAATGGAGGCACGCAGAGAAACGCCGCTTGACGGCACTGATGATCCGCACGCGGCGCGCGGCGTCCGTGCGATTGTTCAGCGCTGGATGCGGTGGGCGCAGGAGCTCTGGCTGTTGCCGATTCTGGCATTGGCCACGCTGGTGCGTCTCTACGACCTGACGGCGGCGGCCATCTGGGGTGATGAAGGGTCCAGTTTGCTGCTGAGCCAATTTTCCCTGGCCGGAATCTGGTCGCACGCGGCGCATGACGTACACCCACCGCTGTATTTCATGCTATTGCATGGCTGGGTCGGGCTGTTCGGCGACGGTATTTTTTCGATCCGTATTCTCAGCGCATTGCCCGGGATCGCCACGGTATGGCTCGGCGTCTGGCTGGTGGACCTGCTCGCCACCCGGCGTGCCGCGTTACTGACTGGTTTCCTGCTGGCGCTGCTGCCCACGGCGGTGCGTTACAGCCAGGAAGTGCGCATGTATTCGCTGCTGGGCCTGTTGTTGATCGGCGCCACGATTGCTCTGGTCTACTGGATCAGACACCCCCGGCGCACGCGTTATCTGGTGGCGTATGCGTTGTTGATGGCTGCCGGGCTCTACACCCATTACTTCACCGCTCTGTGTGTGCTGTGCCACTGGTTGTATCTTGGGCTGCTCCGCGTACAGCCAGGGTACCGCCTGCGGCATATTCAGCGTCCCGGCTGGTGGTTGGCGAACATGGCGATCGTGCTGTTGTTCCTGCCATGGGTGCCGAGTCTGATCGATCTGATTCAGCACATGGATCAGCTCAAAGCCAATGGCGACGTGGGGTGGGAAGCGCCTGTCACGTTAGACTCGTTACCTTCGATGGTCTGGTCATTTTTGATCCAGGACGATGGTGAAACCTTTCCAACGCTGCTTTTTATCGCGCTGCCGCTGGCGCTACTGGCCGTTGCTGGCGTGGCACTGGTGCGGGATCGCAGTGTCTTTCGTGGCAGTGCGCTGCTGGTGATCTACACGGCGCTGCCGTTGCTGCTGCTGTTCGGAGTGTCGTTTATCTCGCCGGTGTTCATCGAGCGTTACCTGACGGCCTATGCCTTGGGGCTGCCAATGATTGTCGCGCTGGCCATTGATCGCCTGTATTCAGGGTTTCGGGTGCTGGCGCTGACTGTGCTGGTGCTGTTTGTCGGCGTGGAACTGGTGGGCGTGAAGAACAACGCCACGGTGGATATCAATGATCAGATCAGCGTGATGGTCGACTACGTGAACCAGCACTTCGTGACCGGCGACCGGATCGTCACCAGCGATATGCTCTGGTACCTCTGCTACGTCTATTACAACCGCACCGATGCAAAACCGCTGCTGTACACCCCGCCGCTGGCCAATGGTGCTTCTAGCCGACCGAATGACTATGGTTTCGGCACACTGGTAACCCAGGACATCTATCTCGACAGCCTTGGTGGCTTGCCCAAAGGCAGTGGCAGAGTATGGTTGATCGGCACCGCGAATGTGCCGGACGAGTTTGCGCCCTTGCCCGCAGGCTGGCAGAGCGTTGGCGAAGCCCACGCCGGCGGCGCCAATGCGCGTTTATTCGTGCTGCATTGAACCGACGGCCGGAGGTTTAAACGGTTTCCCTGAAACGCTGATTGCTCAAGGCTTCGACAAATCTGCCATGCCCTTGAGCAATTCGATCGGCAGCGGGAAGACAATGGTCGAACTCTTGTCCCCGGCAATCGAGCTCAGCGTCTGCATGTAGCGCAACTGCATGGCGCCGGGTTGACGGCCGAGCATTTCGGCGGCTTGCATGAGTTTTTCCGAGGCCTGCAATTCCCCTTCGGCGTGGATGACTTTAGCCCGGCGTTCCCGCTCGGCTTCGGCCTGTTTGGCGATGGCACGGACCATCGATTCGTTGAGGTCCACATGCTTGATCTCGACGTTGGCGACCTTGATGCCCCACGCGTCGGTCTGGGCATCGAGCACTTGCTGGATGTCGATGTTCAGCCGTTCGCGCTCGGCCAGCAGCTCATCGAGTTCATGTTTACCGAGCACCGCCCGCAACGTGGTCTGGGCCAGTTGGCTGGTGGCCATGAGAAAGTCCTCGACCTGGATGATCGCTTTCTGCGGATCGAGCACCCGGAAGTACAGCACGGCGTTGACCTTGACCGAGACGTTGTCGCGGGTGATCACGTCTTGAGGCGGCACGTCGAGGACCACGGTACGCAAGTCGACGCGGACCATTTGCTGGACCACTGGAATCAGCAGGATCAGGCCTGGGCCTTTGACCTGCCAGAAGCGGCCGAGCTGGAACACCACCCCGCGCTCGTATTCGCGCAGGATGCGGAAGGTCGATCCCGCCAGCGCAATGACCAACAGCAGCAGTGCGGCAAAACCCAGTTGCAGGCCCATGTTTATTCTCCAGCCGACGCCGCGTCAGCCGCGGCCACTTGCAGCAGTAATCCCTTGCGCGCCACTACCCGGACTTGCTGCCCCGGTTGCAGTGGCGTAGCGCTGAGTATTTGCCACTGTTCTCCTTGCAGGTGCACCCAGCCGCTGTAGGCATTGCCCGCCCGTAATGACGTCACCGGGGCTACGCTGCCGATGAGGCCGGCATCGCCACTGACCGTGTGGCGCGGTCGGGTTTTCAGGGCGTGGATCAGCAGGAAAATCAGCAGCAGGGCACTCACCAGCCCCAGGCCAATCATCAAAGGAACGGGCACTTCGGTGTTGCTCAGAATCACCGCACCGATCACGAACATCACAATCCCGCCCAAACCGATCACGCCGTAATTGGGCAGGGCCGCCTCAGCGATCAGAAACGCGATGCCGAACGTGATCAGCCAGATCCCGATGGGGTTGGGAACCAGCAGCACGACGGTGTCCGCCGCGAGCGCCGATCCACTCAAGGCCAACAGCAGCGCAACTGCACAACAACGAGTGTTCACTTGACCCTCCTTGTAGGAGCGAGCTTGCTCGCGATGATCCTGAGAGCACCGTGCTGATTCAGGCAGTCCGCGTTAGCTCATCGCTTCATACAGTCTAGTCGAGCTATGAATTGTATGAATTTTGCTCAATTGTCGACGTCGCCCGACCGGCAAATTTCCCGCGCGATTGCGCCAGCGGGCCTAGACTTTGAGATGAAGCGAACAGATTTAACCATCGTCCGCCACCAGCTGTTGCGGACACCGAGGTGCATCATGCGTATGGCAAAAACCGTGCAAAGCAGCCTTGAGAAGGCGCAATGCGAATATGACGTCGTCACCCACCCACACTCGGCCAGCAGCCTTGAAACGGCGCGGGTCGCGGGCATTCCTGCCGAACGGGTGGCCAAATCGGTGATCCTCGATGACCACCACGGTCATTACCTGATGGCCGTGCTGCCGGCGAACCGTCATCTGGACCTGAGCAAAGTACGTGGCAGCGGCGAATGGCAAGTCACCCGGGAAAGTACCCTGGCGCACCTGTTCAACGATTGCGAACGCGGTGCGGTCCCGGCATTGGGTGAGTCCTATGGGCTAGACATGGTCATCGACCCTTTGCTGACCCGGCAGAAAGACATTTACGTGGAGGCCGGTAACCACAACAACTTGCTGCACATGAGCGTGCCGGAATTTCTGAAAATGGTGCCGCATGCCGAGGTGTGTGAGTTGAGTCATTAATTTTTTTAGCGTCAATTACACCATCGCGAGCAAGCTCGCTCCTACAGGGGAAGCGCGGACAACTGTAGGAGCGAGCTTGCTCGCGAAAATATTTCTGTCACCAGGAGCCCCACTATGGAATCCCCAACCCACAGCCTCCCATCCCTGTTCAAACAACTGGGCCTGGAAAACGACCCGGTCAGCATTGACCAGTTCATCGCCACCCATTCCCCGCTAAAACCCGAACTGCACCTGGCGGACGCGTTTTTCTGGACCGAGTGCCAAGCGGCATTCTTGCGCGACGAGATTCTGGATGATGCGGATTGGGCGGAGGTGGTGGATCAATTGGATGTGCTGCTGAGGAAGGGGCGAGGCGGTTAAACCTGGCCAGAAGCGCATTAATTGTTTCAAGACTTGACCAGCTTTCTCCTGAAATGCCATATTGATAGTTAGCAAACTAACAGTGTGCATTGTCCCGTGCCGAAGAACCTCGACGTTCTCCAGATGAACATCAGCAGCGCCATGGTGGTGGCCGCCAGGCATTGGCGGAAGATCTGCCAGACCACGCTGGTCAATTACGGAATCTCCGAAGCCTGCGCCGTCCCGTTGTTGATGATCGGGCGTTTGGGCGAGGGTGTGCGTCAGGTGACGGTGGCGCAGGCGGCGGGCATGGAGAGTCCGTCACTGGTGCGTCTGTTGGATCAACTCTGCCATTCTGGCTACGTCCGTCGGACCGAAGACGCCAACGACCGTCGCGCCAAATGCCTGAGCCTGACTGAGACTGGCCGCGAGTTGGTTCAGGCCGTTGAAATCGAGCTGGTACGCTTGCGCAATGAAGTGCTTGAAGGGATCGACCAGAGTGATCTGGAGGCCACGCTGCGGGTATTGAAAGCCTTTGAAGCGGCCAACCCACCGTCGGCGGTGAACCCTTGAGCGGTTTTTTCACTGGCGTGCCTCCCGCACGGGATTGGTTCTACGGGGTGCGCACGTTTGCCGCCTCGATGATTGCGCTGTACATCGCCCTGCTCATGCAGATGCCGCGTCCCTATTGGGCGATGGCGACGGTTTACATCGTCTCCAGCCCGTTTGTCGGCCCGACCAGCTCCAAAGCGCTATACCGCGCGATAGGGACCTTTTTCGGTGCAGCGGCGGCGGTTTTTTTCGTGCCGATGTTTGTCCAGAGTCCTTATGTACTGGTGGTGGTCATTGCCCTGTGGACCGGGACGTTGCTGTTCCTGTCCCTGCACTTGCGCACCGCCAACAGTTACGCGCTCATGCTCGCCGGGTACACATTGCCGCTGATCGCCTTACCAGTGGTGAACAACCCATTGGCGGTGTGGGATGTGGCCGAAGCGCGGACTGAAGAAATATTCCTCGGCATCGCCGTGGCGGCGGTGATGGGCGCTGTGTTCTGGCCACGGCGGCTGGCGCCGGTGTTCAACGATTCGGTGAGCAAGTGGTTCACCGATGCTTCGACCTATAGCCTGCGTTTCCTCAGCCGCAACGTGCAGCCAGATGAAGTCAGTAGCCTGCGCTCCGCGATGGTGACGACTTTCAACAGTCTGGAATTGATGATTGGTCAGTTGCCTCACGAAGGCGCGGGCCCGCAAACGGTGCGCAATACCAAAGAGCTGCGTGGTCGGATGATTCACCTGTTGCCCGTGATCGACGCCCTCGACGATGCGCTTTATGCGCTGGAACGGCGTACGCCCGAACTGGTGGACAAGTTTGCCCCTTTGCTGACTGCGACCACCGAATGGCTCAACCACAACGATGCCGATCTCGGTCGCTGGCAGTCGTTGAAAGATCAGCTCGAAGCGCTGCAACCGTCCGCCGAGGCGCTGGATGATCGCAAGCAACTGCTGTTCTCCAACGCGCTCTACCGCCTCGGCGAATGGATCGATTTGTGGCAGGACTGTCGCAGCCTGCAAGTCGCCATCCAGTGTGAAAGCCAGGACAGCTGGCGCGCGGTGTATCGGCATTGGCGTCTCGGTCGCCTGACGCCGTTTCTCGACCGTGGGCTGATGCTCTATTCGGCGGCGTCCACGGTCACCGCGATCATCGTCGCCTCGGTGCTGTGGATCCAGCTCGGTTGGATCGACGGTGGCTCCGCCGTGATTCTGGCAGCGGTGGCGTGCAGTTTCTTCGCCTCGATGGACGACCCTGCGCCGCAGATCTTCCGATTCTTTTTCTGGACCGCGATGTCGGTGTTGCTTGCCAGCCTTTATCTGTTTCTGGTCCTGCCCAACCTGCATGACTTTCCGATGCTGGTGCTGGCGTTCGCCGTGCCGTTCATTTGCATCGGCACCCTGACGGTAAAGCCGCAGTTTTACCTGGGCATGCTGCTGACCCTTGTGAACACTTCGTCTTTCATCAGTATTCAAGGTGCTTACGATGCGGACTTCCTCAGCTTCGCCAACTCCAATCTGGCCGGCCCCATCGGGCTGCTGTTTGCGTTTGTCTGGACCCTGATCGCTCGGCCGTTCGGTGCCGAATTGGCGGCCAAGCGCCTGACCCGCTTCAGCTGGCGCGACATCGTCAGCCTCAGCGAGCCGGCCACACTGGCCGAACACCGGCACTTGGGCGTGCAGATGCTCGACCGCCTGATGCAGCATCTGCCGCGGCTGGCCATGACCGGCCAGGACACCGGCATCGCCCTGCGCGAAGTGCGCGTGGCGCTGAATGTGCTCGACCTGCTTGCCTATACACCGCGAGTGCTCGGCGTACCGCAAGCATTGCTGCATCAAGTGGTGGCCGAGGTCGGCGAATACTTCAAGGCCTGCCTCAAGGCTGGCGAGCGCCTGCCGGCGCCGGGTGCATTGTTGATGACCATGGACCGTACGCGCCGCGCCCTGAACCGCGATTGCGATGACGGCGCCCGTCTACCGTTGCTGCACGCCTTGAGTGGCTTGCGTCTGGCACTGCTGCCCGGCGTTGAATTCGTCGGCACTGGCGAACTCGAAGAGCCGCTTCCCCATGGTATTGATGGAGCGCCTTTATGATCGGTGACCTGGATATCAGCGGGGTGTTCCTGCCCACGCTGCTGGTGCTGATGGGCATTACGTATGTGTTGTACCTGTTGGTGCACGGGGTGCTGACGCGCCTGCACTTTTACCGTCTGGTCTGGCACCGGGCATTGTTCAACGTGGCTCTCTACGCTTTGCTGCTCGGCGCCGTGGACTCACTCAGTCGATACCTGATGACATGAAAAAACCTTTTTTGACCCTCGGTCGCGTCGTGTTGACCCTGCTGATCGTGACCTTCGCCGTCGTTGTGGTCTGGCGCATGGTGATGTACTACATGTTTGCGCCCTGGACCCGCGACGGCCACATCCGTGCCGACATCGTGCAGATCGCCCCGGACGTGTCCGGGCTGATCCAGCAAGTGGACGTGCGCGACAACCAGTGGGTGAAGAGTGGCCAGGTGCTGTTCAGCATCGACCCGGACCGTTTCAAGTTGGCCTTGCGTCAAGCCAAGGCCGCGGTTGCCGACCGTCAGGAAACCCTGGCTCAGGCGCAGCGCGAAGCCAAGCGTAATCGTGGCCTGGGCAATCTGGTGCCGGGCGAGCAACTGGAAGAAAGCCAATCCCGAGTCGCCCGCGCCGAGGTGGCGCTGATGGAAGCTCAGGTGGCGGTGGACAGCGCACAACTGAATCTGGACCGCTCGGTGATCCGCAGCCCCGTGGACGGTTACGTCAACGACCGCGCGCCGCGCGCGCAAGAGTTCGTCAGCGCCGGGCGGCCGGTGTTGTCGGTGGTGGACAGCAATTCGTTCCACATCGACGGTTATTTCGAAGAAACCAAGCTGAACGGCATCCATGTCGGCCAGCGCGTCGACATCCGTGTGATTGGCGATCGCACTCGACTGCGCGGCCATGTGGAAAGCATCGTCGCCGGTATCGAAGACCGCGACCGCAGCAGTGGCAGCAACCTGCTGCCAAACATCAACCCGGCGTTCAGCTGGGTGCGGCTGGCCCAGCGGATTCCGGTGCGGATCGCCTTCGACGACGTACCGGAGGATTTCCGCATGATTGCCGGGCGAACCGCGACAGTATCGATCATCGACGACCAACAGCAGGAGCCGTCTAAATGAGCAGGGCCTCGGGTTTGGCGGTCGCCGGATTAGGCCTGTTGCTGTCGGCGTGTCAGGTGGTCGGCCCGGATTATCACCTGCCAGATCAAGCCGCCATACACCGTGAAGATTTGCAGGGCGATCTGGCGGTGAACGGCAAAAATGTCGTCTCCGTGCCGGTACCCAGCGATTGGTGGCGCTTGTATCAGGATCCGCGCCTCGATCAATTAGTCCAGCAGGCCATGGCCTCCAATACCGATTTACGCGTGGCGGCAGCGAGGCTCTCGCGGGCTCATGCTCAGGTCGACGAAGCGCAGGCGGCGGGCGGTTGGAGTGGCGGTGTGAAGCTCGGCGCCCAGCGTTTGCAGGAGTCTGGCGAAGCGTTCTTGATACCGGAGAAAGTGCCGGTGGCCAACGTGGGTGATATCGGCATCACGACGTCCTATCAGTTCGACCTGTTCGGCACGTTGCAGCGCGGTATCGAGGCGGCCAAGGCCAATGCCGACGCAACACAAGCGGCGGCCGATACCGCACGCATCACCCTGGTGGCCGATGTTGTTCGTGCTTACACCCAGGTCTGCGCGGCCAACGAAGAGCGGGAAATTGCTCAGCATTCCCTCGACTTGCAAGCCCAGAGCACGAGCTTGATCCAACGTTTGCGCGATGCCGGGCGGGGTGATGAAACCCAGGTCACCCGCTCGCAAACCCAGTTCAAATCCTTGCGCGCCGACATGCCGCGCTATGAGGCGGCGCGTCAGGCCGGGTTGTTCCGGCTGTCGATGTTGCTGGCCGAACCGGTGGATCAACTGCCGGCCGGCACCGCCACTTGCGCCGAGCTGCCGAAGATTACCCAATTGTTGCCGGTGGGTGACGGCGCCACCTTGCTCAAGCGTCGTCCCGATGTGCGGCAAGCCGAACGTCAGCTGGCGGCGGCGACTGCCGGCATTGGCATTGCAACCGGCGAGTTGTACCCGAACATCAGCATCGGCGCGACCGTCGGTACGGTCGGTATTCTGGAAGACCTCGGCAAACCGGCGACCAACCGCTGGGGCTTCGGCCCCTTGCTGACCTGGACCGTACCCTCCAACGGCTCTCGGGCACGCATTCGTGAGGCTGAGGCGACGACCCAGGGCACGCTGGCGCATTTCGATGGCGTGGTGCTCAACGCCATTCGTGAGACCCAAACCGGGCTGGCGCAGTACTCCGCGTTGTTGCAACGTCGCGATGCCTTGGCGGACGCCGAACAATCGGCGCAACTGGCGGCAGACCAGACTCACCGCTTCTTCCAGGCCGGCCGCGCGTCGTTTTTGGCGGATTTGCAAGCCACGCGCACCTACACCGATGTGCGGGCGCAATTGGCTTCCGCCAACACCCAGGTTGCCATGAGCCAGATCGATTTGTTCCTGGCATTGGGTGGCGGCTGGGAAAGCGGACGAACGCAAGGCTCACAACCCGGCAAACCCTGAGGCCGTTGCTATGCTTTGAATTGATGAGGTCGCGCGTCGGTCTCATCAATCAAGGCTCGCGTTGGTCATGGGGATTCCAAGAATGAAAAACCCTTATGCTCCCGGCTTCTGGTGCGCTATTGCAGCGTTGGTATTGCTGTCGGCCACCTATTTCTACGGCATTATGCTGGCCCACCAGATCGACAAGGCGCTGGTGTTCCTCGACAGTGCCACCGCGCTGATTGCCGTCATGGCTATCGTGGTGGTCGCCTGGTCTTCATTCCAGGGCCAGCGCATCAAAAAAAGACAACTCGAACAAGGCAAGACCCTGGTGCTGATCTGGGACACCAAGGTCGCGCTGCGCCGTGTCGAAACGGTGTTCGATCGATATTTCTGGGGTAGCTACTGGCAACCGGGGCGCACGTTCCAGGAAGTGATGGGCGAACTCACCGGCACACCGCTGGAAAAAAGCCTCGAAACCTTGAAGAAGCAGTGCCTGGCGCTGGACAAGCAAGTGGCCGACGAAGGTCGGCACTGGCTCAACAACGCCCGCGAACTGTCCGATGTTGCGACCGCCATGGCCCGTGAGCGCTATCAACTGGACGTCTGCGACCCGCGTTCGGAAGTGATGGGCGGGGCGGTGATCAATCGGGATTTCGAAGTGCTGGTGTATACGTGGACCGCGCGGCTGAAAAGCTTTGATCATCAGCTCGATGAAATCGAAGTCCAATACTCTTGAATCGATGTTGCCTGGACTGGCGCCATCGCGAGCAAGCTCGCTCCCACAGGGGCCGCGCTGAACCTGTGGGAGCGAGCTTGCTCGCGATGGCGATCTAATGACCGCCGAAACGCTCAATCCCCACGCACAGTCCAAAGACACTCTTTAACCTTTAATGATTGGGCCGCCCTGCGCGCCGGGTGCTAATCTCCATCCCACTTTAAGCGGAGTCGAGCCGTAACCCGTCACGGGTTCAGGGAAGACCACCACACCTTCAACAACGGACATTGAACGGGTCATTCATGAATAAATCAGCAGGCGTACTTCTAGGAATTGTTGTCGCCATCGGTGCGATCAGCGCCGGCGGTGCCTGGTACACCGGGACCAAACTCGAAGGCGTGCTGAACACTTCGATCGCTGATGCCAACAAAGAGCTGCAGGCCGCGCTGGTCGGGTCCAACGGCACGGCGTCGCTGGAGCTGGTGTCGCTGGAGCGTCATGTTTTCAGCAGTACCGCGCACTACCGCCTCAAGGGCGAAGGTGAAATGTTCGGCGAGGCACCGGTCGAGCTGCTGTTTGTCGATCACGTTGAACACGGTCCGTTGCCGTTCTCGCGCCTGAAGTCGCTAAAGCTGCTGCCGGTCATGGCCACCAGTCATTACGAGCTGGAAAAAACGCCGATCACCGAGAAATGGTTCGCTGCCGCCAAGGACAAATCGCCGCTCACGGGCGTGGTCAACATTGGCTACGATAATTCCACCAACGGCACCCTTGAATTGCTGCCGCTGGACGTCGCGCTCGATGACAAGTCCAACCTGAAGTTCTCCGGCCTTAGCCTCGACGTCGCTGCCAGCCCTCAAGCACAGAAGGTCAAGGCCGACGGCTACATGGACAGCCTGACACTGAGCACCGTGGCTGAAGACCAGACGCCGGTTAAAGTCGAATTGAGTGGCCTGACCGTGGCCAGCAACCTGGTAAAAAGTACCTACGGCTACTACACCGGCGAAAACACCCTCGAGCTGACCGACAGCAAAACCACCTTCGGGCCGAAGCAGTCGGTGATGGGCATCAAGAAATTCGAGATGAAGAACCAGACCGAGGAGTCGGGCACCAGCGCTTCGGGGCGTGCCGATTACAAAGTTGGCGAAATCTCCTTGAACGGCAAGACGGTCGGCTCTGCGCAGATGGCCATGAGCCTGAAAAATCTCGACATCCCGGCCACCCTGTCGTTGATGCAAATTTACCAGACCAAACTGCAACCCTACGAGAGGGCCGCCGCCGAGGCCGCCGCCGCGGGTCAACCGGCGCCAGAGCTGGTCTTGACCCCGGCCGAAGAGGCGCAGGTGAAAACCGGTCTGGAGACACTGCTGGCGGCTGGTCCGCAGGTGGCTCTGGAAAATCTGTCGTTCACCACTGCCAGCGGTGAAAGTCGCGCCAACCTGGTGCTCGACCTGACCAAACCGCAATCCATGGACCTGCCGCCAGACCTGCTGACTCAACAGCTGATCGCGCTGCTGGACATCAATGTGCAAGTGTCCAAGCCCATGCTCGTTGACCTGCTGAGCGTGCAGTCGCAAATTGCCGGTCAGACCGACACCAAAGTCATCGCCGATCAGGCCACCGCCACCGCCGATATGTTCAGCAGCATGGCGGTCGGTTCGCAGTTGGCAAAACTGGACGGCAACAACGTCGTCACCAAACTGCACTACGCCAACAATCAGGTGGAATTCAACGGCCAGAAGATGACCGTCGAAGAGTTTGTCACCTTCCTGATGAGCAAATTCGGCGGCAGTGTCACGGTCCAGTAAAACGGCGGCTTACAGCTGACGCCCGGCCTCTGTGTATTACAGGCGCCGGGCGTTTTGCTGTCTGGGGTCATCCTGGCGCTCAGCCGCTGGGCCGATGGGGTGCATTTGTTGGTGGAGCGAGCGCTGGATCATCTGGAAGAACCGGAAAGCCAGGCAACAAAGCCGAGTCAGCTGCTACACGGATCGTGTTTTGGCTTGACTGATCGGCATTAACTTAGCGACCCATAAAAAATGGGCACCCTGTTCAACCACGTATCAGCCGCCACGCCTCATCCACCGGCAGCGGCTGTTTCATCCGCTCGGCGAGCAGGGCCATCGTCCGCTCTTCATCGCAGGCCACCGCCGCCACCACTACACCGTTTTTGCCGAACAGCCCGATAAAGGGCGGGTGGTCAGGGTCGCCCTTGAACTCGACCTCGTCCCAGACTTCGGCGTGGCCCAGGTAGTCGTAGTTTTTGCCGAAATGCCAGGTCCAGAAGTAGGGCACGTCGAGGTAGTGCTCGTCGCCGCCGAGCATATTCGCCGCCGCGATCCGCGCCTGTTGCTGTGCCAGGCGCCAATGTTCGATGCGTTGGGGCTGGCCGTTGAGGGGGAAGGTGGCGATATCGCCCGCCGCCCAGAGCCCGTCGGTCACACGCATTGTGCCGTCGACGGTCAATGATTGATCTTTTTCCATGGGCAGATCGGCAAACGCGTCGGTGGCCGGGCTGACGCCAATACCGACCAACACCAAATCTGCCGCTAAACGTTGGCCATTATTCAGCCGAACCGCTTCGACGTTGGTGGTGCCTTCGATCTGCGCTGCTTCGCCATCGGTATGAAACACCACGCCGTTGGCCTCATGCAGGGCACGAATCGCCTTGCCGACGGCTTCGCCGAATTGCGCAGCAAACGGCACCGCGTGGCGAGCCAGGACGGTGACGTCCAAACCGTATTGACGCAGGGAAGAGGCTGACTCCAGGGCAATAAAACTGTCGCCGATGATCACGGCCCGTTGGCCGGGCTTCGCCGCGTTCAGAATTTGCTGCGCCTGCGCCTTTGAACGCAGCAGGAAGACCTGCGGCAAATCGGCACCGGGCAACGTGAGAGGGTTGGGCGTGCCACCGGTGGCGAGCAGGGCAGCGTCGTAGCTCAGCGATTGGCCATCGGCCAACTGCACGGTCTGGTTGGCGGTATCCAGGCTCGTCACTTCAGCGTTTATTCGTTCGATCCGCTGCTCGTGATAAAAGCCTTCATCGCGCAGTGGCGGGACTTCTTCCAGCGGCATCTCCCCGGCAATTACGAATTTGCTCAAGACCGTGCGGTCGTACCCGGCGCCGGATTCACGGTCAATCAGGACGATCCGGCCACCGAAGCCTTTTTCCCGCAGCGCCGCCGCACCCGCTGTACCTGCGGCGCCAGCACCGATGATCAGAAAGGTCCGATCATCGTCCGCTGGCGGGGCATGGGCGTCGTGCATGGGCTGATCCTCGACCCACACCTCGTCCTCGCGGATCTCCAACCGATAGCGCTGAAGACTGTCCAGCGCTGGCGGCTCGCACAGTGCACCGTCCTCGATCCTGTACGCCGCTTTATGCCATGGGCAAATCAAGCGTCCATGGCACAGCGCACCCTCGGCCAGTGGCGCCCCGGCGTGGGGGCATTCGCCTTGATACGCGCGCAATTGATCGCCGACCCGCAGCAAAAGGATTTTGGTGTCCGCGATCCGGACTTCCAGGCCTCGGTCTTCGGGTACATCGCAGAAACGGGCGACGCGGTACAGTGTCATGATCACTCTCCAGGCAGGCGTTTCACTTAAGAGTTTGGCCCTTATCCCGAGGTTCAGCCAAATCCCGCTGCCAAGGCGCGAGCGGTCCAGTTATAGTTTGCACGCCGACCACGGCCCCACCCGCAAAAGGTGTTCCGGTATGACCCGATTGACCTCGTTGAAACCTTGGCTGGCAGCGGTTGCAGTCGCCCTTTGCGTGCAATTGCCCGCGCTGGCCCAGGAGCGTTTCACCCTGAACATCCCAGGTGTTACGGATGACCGTTTGTTCACATCAGCTGCCGCCAGTGATGCACCGGGCTGCGGCGGGCACAATGCATCACCGGCGCTGAACTGGAACGCCGGTCCGGCGGGTACACTCAGCTACGCCATCGTGATGCACGATCCTGACGGCCAGAAAGGTCAGGGCGTCGATCACTGGGTGCATTACGGCATCAAAGCCACGACCCATCAGATCCAGCCTGGCGTCGGCGCCAAACCGGGCCTCGAAGGCTTGGGGGGTACGAACACTAAAGGCACCACGACCTATGTCGGCCCTTGCCCGCCGGCCGGCGACAGTGCGCATCACTACGTCATCCAGATCTACGCCCTGGACCTGGCACCGGACGCGTTGCCGGCCGGTCTGACCCGCGCGCAGCTACTGGAAAAAATCAAAGGCCATGTGTTGAAAAACAGCAGCGTGGTGCGGCGTTATCACCGCTGAGGTTTTTTCAGCGGTCTTGACCTGAATCGACGGGGCTGTCCGCCTCAGGGGATGAATGGATCAATTTCCTCCTGAGGTCAGCTCCCATGTCCTTTTCTCCGCATGTCCTGCTCAAGGAGCTGAAGAAAAACCGAGAATAAAAGCACTCGGCAATTTGGCATCGCCCCCTGAAAGCGCGCACTATCGGGCTATAGCCGATGCGTTGGAGGATCCATGGCGAAAAAAATCGACCGCATCGCCCAAATGCTCAACTGCCCGGTCAAGGGTGAGGAATTACGGCGAGCTGTGACTGAGAGTCGTAAGGAGTTTCTTCTGGCGAAGCAGGCAGAAGAAGCGCTTGAAGAAGACGTCCTTGATGATGAAGAGTTTGAGGACGACGAAGACGATGACTACGACGAGTTTGACTGGACGACGGAATGAACGAGGCGCTGTTTGTTCAGTGGTGCGCACTACCTGGCGCGTATCGGTCTGGTGAGGGTGCGCACCTCGTCGAACTTTCGCTATTAACCCCTGCTATGCCCGTACACCGATGAATAGCTCCAATTCTTTCGGTAATGACTGTTGGATCGCAATTTCTAATTGTTGGACCTGGCCGCCGGTTAATGGAAGCTCGCCATTAGCCTCCGCCGCTAAGCTGTCCCAACCCAATACGTCCATAACCGCTTGCTCAAATTCAGGACTTACGTCGAACTCAAATTTGATCGAATCGTCTTCATTGTCGCCTGCAAGAAAGCCCGTAATCTCTAAAAACATTATTGCTCTCCGATATCACTTTGATGTGGTTCGCCCTGGTTCAGCACCCTTTGTACGTTCGCCCGTATCGGGGTTGAACTCTCCCAAATGCTTGCCTTGCTTGTCGTAGAGTTCAATTCTGCCGTTCTCATAATCCCATTCATAAATTCTTCCCTTGCGATCTTTCCAACGACTTCGTTTTTTGCCTCCGCCTTGGACGCTCGACATTTGTTTTGCGCGTGTGGCGTCTGGGAAGGCCGTCAGTGTTTTAGGAGCGGGATGGTAGCTGTAGTCGCCGCCAAAAGGCCGAGCAAACACCACATACAGCGACTTCAAACCCGTATCTACCGGGAAGACCAGAATACAGTCATCGGTGGTGATGTCCTCGCCGGGGAGGCCTTCTATCTGGCTGTCGCTATTGTCCGGAATCGGGTGTACCAGGATGGTGCCAAGCTGTTCGCCGCTGCTGTCGGGGTAGATCAGCGGCGGCATCTGCCCCAGTGGCCCACGCTGGGGCGTCCATAGAATAGTGATGCCGTTGAGCTTGGCCTCCAAGGCGGTTTTATCGACGTTCCACGTGGCTTGCACGGTACGCACCGTGTCATCACCTGACGCGGTGGTGTGGATGCCGTAGACCTGTAATGCGCCCTCAGCATCACGACGAAACTGAAAACGCACACGGGTAGGTGCATGGGTCATGCTGCGCAACTGAGTGTCGGTATGAAGCGTGCCGTCGCCCATCTTGGTCGGGAGCATGCCCAGTATGAAGACACTGGCAGGCCCGCCCGCACCGCGTATTGCCCAATTGAGACGCTGTTGCAGGATGCCGCCACCGGCCATGCGACCTAGTGCCAGATCGGCGCCGAGTGCCGTCGCTACGGCGGTACTGGCCGACGGAAAAAGCATGGCGCCCGCGACCATTACCTTGCCGAAGTTCGAAGCCGGCTCCGGAGCGGTACCGGCGTCGGTGCTACACCAGTTATCGGGGATGCAAGATTTGGCAAAGACCTGATCGTCGCGAGGCTTGGTCTGTGGCCATGGATCTTTTGGGGGGATGTAGACCGGTTCAGGCGCTGGCGCTGATCTCGCCATGAAGCCACCGCCCGAGCTGGCAAAACGTTCCTTTACCAACAGCAAATCACCCTGGCGGACGGCTTCGACAATTTCGCTGTCGCTGCTAATGCGGGAATGACTCCCAAAATTAGCGGGTCCTTCGATGTTGTGGCGACCTCGCATCAGTGCGTCGGTCACCAATTGGGCTGCAGTGCTGGGGCTTTCGGTTTGTTCGAGGCCCTTGTCGACACTCCTTATCAACCGCATGGCGTTCCCTTTGGGTAAGTCCTCGGGAAGGCATTCTGGAGAGCGTGAAGCGCGCCGGGCAAAAAATAGTTTTGCGGCATTTGTCCGAGCTGGTCGATTGGGCCTGATGATTTTGCAGATTCAGTTGTTCGGTTTAACCGAACAACTGAGTATCGAGCTATGCGCCCTGAGACAACGCCCACAAAAAAGCCCCAGACCCATAAGGCCTGAGGCTTTTTCATTTCTGCGTATGGTGCACCAGGCGTCGTTTGAACCGAGCGCTGTGGGGCCCGGCTTGTAAGGGCTTAGCTAGTTGTGTTTTGGTTAGGCATACACTTGGGCATACATGCCGCCGGATGCTGAGGTTGGCTTTATAAACATTCCGTAGCATGCCAGCTCAAGCAAAGAGCTGGAGGTGTGGTGTTCTGTGCGGTGGTGGCTTAGCCTCAAATAAGGCGCGGTGAATATGCGTCGAATGGAAAGCAGCTATCAGCGATCCTCCACCTGCAAATGGAATGGTAAATATGTCTATGGATAACAAGTCAGCGACTGGTCATGCCGGAGCCCATCAGAGCCCTGATGGCCGTTGGGTGTGTGGTCAAGCGCATGCTGGAGCCCATCAGAATCCAGATGGTAGCTGGGTTTGCGGTGGAGCCCATGCAGGTGCACATCAAAACCCGAATGGCACCTGGGTCTGTGGAGACGCCCATGCCGGTGCCCATCAGAATCCGAATGGCACCTGGGTCTGTGGCGGTGCCCATGCTGGAGCCCATCAGAATCCAGATGGCACTTGGGTCTGTGGCGGCGCACATGCCGGAGCACACCAAAATCCGAATGGCACCTGGGTCTGTGGTGACGCCCATGCCGGTGCCCATCAGAATCCCGATGGAACCTGGGTTTGTGGCGGTGCCCATGCTGGCGCCCATCAGAATCCCGATGGCACCTGGGTTTGTGGCGGTGCACATGCCGGAGCTCATCAGAATCCGAATGGCACCTGGGTCTGTGGTGGTGCCCATGCTGGAGCGCATCAGAATCCAGATGGCACTTGGGTCTGTGGCGGTGCCCATGCTGGTGCTCATCAGAACCCTAATGGTACTTGGGTCTGTGGCGGCGCCCATGCCGGTGCCCATCAGAATCCTAATGGACAATGGGTTTGCGCATAACTGAAAGGAGATATCTCTAAGCTTTCTCTCCCGGGTTACTGAAAGCTGCCGGGGACCCTGGGAGAATTGTTGCTACACGGGGTCGGAAACCCGCGAGATCTTGGTAGCGACAGTTTCATCAGCTTACTGAAATTTCAAACGTTGAAATTGAAAGGATCATGAAGAAAAAGGGGCATCGTTACTGTGTCGGTAATGATGCCCCTTTGTGTTGCTGATAACGCACGCTTGGCGTTGGTCAACCGAGTCAACTCCGTCAACCTGTCAACTAACTTAAAAAATCCAGCCGCTAACACGAACGCGCGGGTTCTTTGCCCCGTGTCCTTCAGAAGTCTTCAGGGGCCCCGGCGATCTCTCAACACCTTGTGCAATTGCACTGGTGAACTTTGGGTTCACCCGGTTCACCTGTTCACTAAGCTGAGTACTTGTCCGCTAACGAAGTCCGGCGGGTTACTCGCCCCGTGTCGAGGGTAATTCCTCAGGGGCCCCCGGCACAATTTGGGTGGCTGTTAACCTGAGTTAACTGTTAACCGAATTTTTTCTTTGGCCAGCCCCCTGAGCTCGCGGGGTTCCGACCCCGTACTTAATGAACCCCTCCTGGGTCCCAGCGGATTTTGGTGCCGCAGTCACCTATCCGTTATTGGTTACGGCACCCACCTAGCCGCGACCGTTCGAGTTTTGTATTAGTCGATACCAATCCAGTACTGCTTTCGCTGACGGCGCGATCACCTATGGGGCGTTGGGGGGACGAAAAGGCGTGTTACAGGTGTTGCAGGTGATACGAATGTCGTTATCTTCATGAATTTGTTAGGTTTTGTTGGGTGTTACACCCCGTCCACTCTTCTGGTATATGGTGTGTAACAAGCCTTTAGGTGTTGCAGCAGCGTCTAAATCGGTGGTCGCATTAGGCCAAAACCAGCAACTCATGATGACAAACAAACCATCTGGCTTCCGGCTTGAGCACTCTGGTAACCATGAGGATCGCTGACGGTTGCAAAGAACTCTCGAGTGTTAGGGAGCATAAAAAACTCCTTCTTCATTATTGATCAAGCAGTAATTGAGAGGGTGTGTATATTAGTTTGTCAATTTACATCCTGCGGAGTGCGCAACTAGTTTGAATAAGATAATAAGACAAGTCTTATTATCGTTGAGGAGTTTTTCGTTTTCTTTTGGGGAGTCATCCAAGAGATCAAAGTGCGTGATCTTATTTCGCAATGACTCCCATCTTTGTATCTGTTTTGATGATATGTTGTGAGATTGTGCGAAATGCTTTAAAGATTTTTTAATTGTGGGTTTAGACTCTCTTATTCGATCGAGGTGTTTAAGGATTGACTCGATTATCCAGTCCTCTGACTCTATAGTATTGATGTTTTTTCCAATTTTTATAAGCTTGTCGTCAATATCAGAACTGACTGGAGTAGCTTCAGTGAAACGGTATTTAACAATTCCTTCAATCGCCGTACACAGTGCCAATGAAGAAATTTCGATGCTAGCGCCGGATGCAAGGTATGCACGATGCCAAGCGGCGTAAGTTGCTCCATATGGCGAGTTGAATTCTGATAGGTAGCATTCTAAAAATAGTTTGAAGTTGTCAATATTGAAAGCGGATAGCTCGTCCAGTATCGACGGAAGCCGATTTTCATCGGCTTCACCATGAGAAACCTCTAAGTTAAAGTGTTCTTCGTCCTGCCAAGACATCAGCAAAGGGACTATTACTCGACCACTACATATCGAAATTGCTTCAAGCAAAACATCTATTTGAGATCGATCGATCTCACCGTTCTTATGTAGTGCGATCTTGGTGTGTGATATGAACTTTGTTATTTTTATCGACAGATCAGAAGCTGTAAAGTTCACGCCCCACTCAAAATTATTTCCATCCTGCTGTTTTATTTGAAGTGGCAGATCTCCGTTGTGTACCGTTATAATTTCAACTATCGATTCACCGATGGCGTCAGCGTTATCGTTTGGGGTTTTCAAAATAAACGTGTCGATCTCAGCGGTTACTGTTGAATGTGACTCATCGTTGACTATGTTTGTAATAAATATTTCGCAAACATCCCACCATCGCCCTAGTTGGTCTTTGGCTTTCATTCTACACGTGAGTTCCTCAGATATTACTTGGCCCTCCCGGAGTTTTCGAAATACTTCCGCTCTTTCTTCCTCAAAAAAAAAGTTTGGGGATGTAAAAATCGTAATCGTCAGGCGGGAGTCGACTCCCCTGCTAATTGCCCCTGTTCCCCGATACGCAATTTCTTGTGAAGAGGAGATGCCATAAATTTCAATCTCGGTAAATTGCAAGTGGTAGTTGTTTTTTGCTAAAAATTTATATTCGTCGATTAACATGTTATCCCTATCAGGCACTCCGTAGCGAGTAGCGTAAGCATTGACTTGGATTATGGTTGAAATTACGATTGCATCGCTTCGTTAGCGCCGGTTTTCATTTTCTGTTACGGGATGCTCGCCCAAATCTTCTGGAAGCTCATCTAAAAGGTCTTTTGAGTGATATTTAAGAATTATTTCACCTTTTGTTAGTCTTTCCGTCCAATATCTACCAACTAGCTTTTGTTTTGGGTTCTCAATGATCTGGAATACTGCTGATCCGTCATGGGGAATACTCCGCTCGTTCAAACTTAGTCTGGGCCTGCTAGTGAAGGTGTACGCTACATTTTTAATCTGTCGGTCAGGGTCAATAAGAAACCCCTCAGAATATGAAGAGCTTTCCATTTCACTTGTACGCATCATGCAGCTTATGTGGAAGAACGACTGATTCACAGTCAGCAAAACGGGTATGGGTGGTGGTTTTTCACCCGTCTCTGGATTTCTCCAGTCTGAATAAATAAAGCCCACCCAGCTTCCGTTTAAATCCGGAAATGGAACAAGCCATCCTCTAAATACTTTGAGTTTCCATCCCCATTTAACAAACACTGCTATTACCAAAAGATCGACGCTGACCACTTTTGGAATAAGCCCAAAAAAGTCTAGCACCTTTGATAGATTCAGTCCGCTAAAGTAAGCGATCGAAAACCAAGCGATTGCTGAGGTTCCGACTAGCAGATACAGCGAGTTTTTCAATGTCACATTGCGCATTATTTGAACCCGAAATAGTTCCAAGCTGCTTTTGAGAACTCGCGTCCATCTTCACGAGTCCATTTTTGACCTGAGTGGAACAGGTAGAAACATTCATTCACTTCTACCCAGCGCCCGAAGTCCGGCTCATCACCTTGAAGATTATCCCAAATATGAAAAAGCATAGATCTGAGGCATTCCGTCCATGTCGAATGGGAAAATACAGCGTCTGGACAGTTATAGGCTAGGCATTCCATGAAGAAAGATGGCAATTCGCGAAATATATGATCTTCTGCCATTGCGTTTTCAATTCGTTTTAAAAGTCTAGCCCCTTTTTTATATGAGCCTCCAGTGCGTTTGTTCTTAGCTATACCATTTTCCATCTGCTGAGCTGGATAATTAACAATGCTACTGCCATCCGTCTTAAATATTCTAGTCCCATCTCTTGTTTCATGGCTCATGTGATATTGATAGCTAAAGCATGGGACGACATCAGCATCCACGCGCGATGAGTTAGAATTTATTTGTATTGCGGTAGTTCCCGTGGAGTCTACTTGCCCGGGAAACTTTGCCTTCATAGCTGAAAGAAGCTCGGCTCTCAGCTTTGCAGGCGTCCAAATTCCATCATATGGTTCGCCTGGCGTGTAATCCCCTTTTTCAGATTCCTCCCAATATAGAACCTCAGTACACTCCACGGCTATATCTACATCACTATCTGAACGCACATTTGTGTTGTTAGCGTAAGAACCTTTCGCATAAACCTTCAACGAACAATTGTTGAAAGGTTCGTGTGCACCTATCGCTTGGCGAATCATTCGCTCCGTTCTATCCTGCTTATCTTGCTCGGTATCACTAGAGGGACCAGTCCATCCGGACAATTTATTTTCTAGGCTCATTGCTTATCCTTTGAAATCGTTAACTGCGTCGTATAACGTTCCTTGTACTTTCGTAATCTCTTGAGCCAATTGAGTTGCTGGTTAAAGACGAGACAATGGCATCTGAGAAAAGCGACAAGACCTGCAGGTAGGTTACGAAGTCGTTGGCTGTGTGTCTATGGCCAGCCTTGGGTTAATCTCCCCATAAAAAATCGGCTGCTTTACTCGATTGCCACCTGTAGTGAAGGGCATATTACGACCCATCGGTGCCCGTCCAAGGTTTTAGGAAATTGGACCTCGCTAGTGAGAGCGGCATCGAAAAATGTTCTGAGAGGTAAAAATGACAGCCGAATTAAAGGACTTGATGAAGGACGCTAGGCTTGCGCGGTTGTTTTCCATGCCCGGGCGTGCGTGTGCTTTGCAAATTTGGATTGCGCAAATTCAAACCGACGACGGCCTGGAGAATCGATTTGTCTACGGTCGACTTCTTCCGTATAGCTTTTCCTTAGGAGGGTGGAGTGCCTCCAGCGACGATAAGTTTGAAGCTGTTGGTGACTGGCGCGCTCAGGTGATTCGCGCCACTCTCTACATTGATAGCGATCATGCAGGTGAACTGCTGGGCAAGCTTTCAAAAGGAGACAACATCAAGGAAATCAGTAGCTCGCTCGACCTCAAGCTGTCGGATTCGCTTGAGAGGCGTATCGGGACTTTCAGCTTTAGCGATAGCTACGTATGCAGGCCAGCGGCGTTGCTTTTGAATCGCGATGCGCATGAGCATCTTGGTCCACAAAGCCCTCACGGTAGTGCTTCCGCTTTTAGTGCCGCAATTACCACTGTCGACAAGGAGCAACTGTTCACAACTGCGCGAGGCCTTGACCAAGAAATGGCGCGCTTCCTTGTTAAACGGATGAACGCTGATACCGGTTTGGATTTCTCTAGCAAGGATGCGGCACGATTTGGCGATTTGGAATTGCTAGTGTTCCCGACCCTAGACGACCACGAGAGAGAGCTCTTGGATGTGTCTTGGGCAGACGGATGCAAGGCACTAGTGGTCAAACTAAATCTGACGCAACTGCCGAGCTTTTCGAAGTTCTTCGTCCACGCCCAAATAATGAACGACGCACAACGCATATTTTCGAGCATTGCGTCGGTCGATAAAGGAGCAACGGATGTCATCGAGTGTACGTTCGAATTGCCGGATGGTTATTGGGATATTGCCGATTCGGTGGAAATCGAAATACATGGAGTGAAGGACGGAGCCGTTGCAGCCACGTCGTGCTGCACCTGGAAGAATCATTATATTCGTGAGATCTCAATATCAGGACACGCCCTAGGAAGCTTGAACGCAGAAGTTAAATTGGGCTGGTTGGACAATGCGCTAAAGAAGAAGCTGCGAGGGTCTCCCAGGGTGAAAGCCGCGCAAACAGCTAATCGCGGTCATGGCGGATTTGCCTCGGTAATTGGTGGTAGAAAAGCAGACCCCTGGGTAGTGGCCAATCGAAAAATAAATGAATTGATTAGCGTTTTACATCCGCCAAAGTCCGAGGCGCGTTTCTTCGGTCGCCTAAGCGAGGGCGACGGCACTGAGCGCCTACAATTTGTAGAGTGGATCAAGCAACAGTTTGCGAAGCACCGAGACCATCAGATCATCTTCTTCGACCCTTACTTTGAAGACGCTGGGATAGGTCTATTTTTCCCCAATGCGTCCGACAAAGGGGAGTATGTGGTCTTCACCACAACTCTGCCGACGACTCCATCAACTCAAAGTCAGAAATCTTTTACCGGCGCTGACCCTGATTCCAACCGTATCGACAACCTGCTGGCGAGCTGCAAGCAACTCCAAGGGTTGGCGCAGCGTATTGACCTCAAAATATACGGAGTCAAGCCGGGTGCTTTGCATGATCGCTATATGCTCATTGCGGATCGGCGAGGCCTTCCAGTTGCAGGTTTCAATCTTTCGAACTCAATTCAGAAGGCAAACGAAGATCATCCGTTACTCATCACTCCTATCCCTATGGATTCGTTGCATGAGGTCTTCAAATATGCGACTCGATTGATAACGAGAGCTGCGAACGGGTCGAGCGCGGATGGCGAGTACATAGAGCCAATTTTCGATTCCAAACGTCAGGAGCAGCCTGTTCGAAAGCGGAACGAGCGATTGAGTTTCCTGAGCTGGGATATGACGGGCTCGGTTCTCTCGACTTGGATCGGGGACAATTCGCTTCGGGGCATACATGGCGAGGAATTGCGTGCTCGACTGGTGGAGCTGGATCTACTCGATGGTGAATCTTTACGCTTTCCTAAGACTCCAGGTATGGACGCGTGTGTCAGTGGCTTAAACGCGATGGAGGACGATTCTCAACAGAGGTGGGAGATTGTCGCTGAGATACTCGCACACACAACTCATGGAGATTCTCCGTGGGGCGTTGCTGACGACCAGAAAGTTGCGTTGTGCGACTTCCTGGAGGGCTCGCTTAAAAACGCATTCTCTCGGATCAGTGACATAGCGCCAGATACTTCTTTTGAGTCGGTCCAGTCGCACTTGTTTCAGCAAGATTTGGAAAGTTTTCTTCGCGGATCTTACTCCTACGAACACTTCCGCCATCGGATTAAATACCAAGCATTGACATGGGCGGATGTCTTCGCGATCAAGATCTTGTGGAATGCCGCACCAGAGAAACTGGTGAATTTGTCGGAGCGCTGCGCGGTCACACTCGATAGAGAAGAGCCCCACAGAGATGCCGTCAAGCTATCCCTATTGAGTCAAATTGTCGGGGAGGTGTCTCTCGCAATCGCCTTTGGGATTACGAATGAGCAAAGGGAGAGTTTGTTGCAGAGCACGAACGGGCTTCTGAAGTGGATGGGATTGGCCAGTCTGAGAGATGCGTCCAAGAATGGTGGGGCGAAGCAAGTCGTAGCTCGTCTAGCATCGTTTGATCGGCAGACGAGCATTCGGACGATGTGTTGGTTGTTAAGCGGCCTGGCATGGGAGGAAGGGAACGGTGAGGCAGTGGATATTGTTCGGCAAGCGCTCTACTACACATTGCCACCAAAGCTAGACAAGAACGAAGCTGAATTTCTTGTTGAGAGCCTGCGAGGCCACATGCGCGAGCTAGGATGGTCTGAACCTTGGTTGTTTGCCGAGGTGATTGTGCCGCTCCTGGAAGAAGAGCGAGTGACGCCGGAAGCACTATCTAGTACATGGATGAAGGAGTTGTACTCGTACCTCGACGAAAAGTTGCTTGGTAAGACCGTCAGCTTCGACCGTTCGCGCGAAGGACGAATTACCGAAGTTGCGGCGTTTCTCCTTGCGAGAAGTTCTTTCGAGACCCAAGGCAAAGCAATCGATGTTCTACTAAAGACTTTGAAGAAAGCACGCACGAACGTGCAACAACCGTTGGCCAGCACGATGAACTGGAACAAGTGGGATTGTTCCTTAGAAATCGCGATGTGGATCTACGCGTTTTGCCGACATGTCGAGCATCACATGGATGACTCCGCAAAATTACCGGTTCAATTCGTTGATTTGTGCCAACCATCGAGGGATGTCGCAATGGTTCGCACATTGGACGAATGGCGTTACAACGGAGTGCAGCGAGGGGCGCTTGCGGCGTTTATTGAAGAGGTTGGAAATATTTGATTTGGGTCCTGGTGATCAAAACAACGTAGGTCAATGATTCCTTCATTGGCTTCGCCTCATTTGGTGGCTCGACTGTGGGCCACCGAGGAGCGGGGTTTTGAGGCGTTCCGCTTCATATGGAGGGTTCTGGCCTGAAGCTGCCTGCCGAAATTGAATGCAACGGAAGCTTTCGCGAGCTTCCGTTTATCTAAATCATCTTTTGTTCAGCTTGTGCTCGATTAACCCCATTTCTGCTTTGATCGCAGTGATGGTGAGCTTCTGTATGTCTGTGCTTGTTCCGATTTTACTATCCACGATCTTGAGTAGGGCGATCAGGTGGGCTTTTCTCGCTTTAAGCGCTTCGGATATGGACGAGCTGTTTTGTGTCGCAGAGTTCATGGCTTCGATCCTTGGAGAGATTTTAAACAGCCCGCGAAAGCAGGCTGTTTCAGGGAGTCGGGAGTTACATCGAGAGCAGATCGCGCGTGCGATGCTGACGGCCACGGTCCGCCAGTTCGCTCCACCTCCAGCTGCCGAAGTTTTCACCTTGCTCGGGGATGTCGAGCTTCATTAAGGACACGGGGTCACGGCCTATCAGCCGAGCTGCGGCATACAGCTTGCCTCCCACATCTAGTAGCGCTTGGGCGGCTTCATTCCATGCTTCCTCCAGGGCGTTGTGGGCCAGCCGCAAGGCTGTGTCCTCAATTTTTTGGTGTTCTACCTGAGCCTCGCTGATGTGTCGGTCGACGATGGCCAGCTCTTGCTCCAAGGCGGTGATGATTAGGAGCTGGCGGCGATGTTGTTCGGTGGCGGTAGTGAGGTTTTTTGCGGCTTTCTGAGCGTCGGTGCTGGCTGCTTTTTCGCCGTCGACGTCGCCCCACGCCACGGCCTGTGCGTATGCAGTAGCCGCCTGAGTCTCAGCCTGCCGTGCGCTGGCCATCTCTTCCTGCGCTTGCTGGCGAATTTCCTCCAGGCGAGTGCTCAGGCTTTGCCGTTTTTCGTTAAGCTCCAGCTCATCCGCCATCCAGTTCGCCATGTCGGCAATGTAGCCTTCCATCAAGCTTTCTCGGTTGGCCAGCCTCTCCAAGCGGTCCAGCTTGTGATCCAGTCGGGAAATCTGATGATCGAGCGAATCGATCTTTAATTTTCGACTGCTGATTTCATGGCGGACGTCGCTCTCGCGGCCGTGGTTAATGACGTCTTCGCTGTGAAGCGCAGCCTCAAAAGGTGGCACTTCCTTTTTGATGGCTTCCATTTCAATGACCAATTTGTCGCGTTTGTCTTTCAGTTGTTCAATTCGGTTCATGAGTTTTCCTGATGGTTTAATTGGAGTTCGGAGTGGCTGGCGAGGCCCACTTGAGCCGGCTCTATCTCAGTCAGTAGGCCCGCCGTCAGGCGGCCTGAACCTCGCTTTCATCCGTTCCCGGCACGGTCTTCACCACATAACAACGCTGAGTGCCCAGGCCCGGTAAGCGGACCGAGCAGGAGGCTTTGCCATCCGGCCCGGGCTCAAGGACACCCCGGCGTATCAGCTCCTTGTTCACGGCGTTGATGTTCATGCCCTTGAAAACCTCCGAGCGCCATGATTCGGGCAACACGTAGTAGGTGTTGGTGGTGTGCAATGCATCGCCTAAACCGTGCTCCAGCGTTTTGCGAAAGCCCAATCGGTCAATGGTGCGCGGACCGTGCTCATCGATCTTCGCGGCGGCCGACTCCCAGCGCGTGAATCGGCTTTCGCCGAAGCGTTCGATGACCTGGCGCAGCCGCGCCAAGATCGCATCGCCTTCGAGGTTCCCGGCACCGCCGCGCTCATTCATCCAGGCACTCAGGCAGACCCGAGCGGCGGTGGTGGCGGTACCATCTGGCCAGCCGGTAATTCCCATCGCGGTGGCCAGCTCGCCGGCTGCTGCCGCGAGGCCAAAGCGAGCGGCTGCACGGTGCGCTTGCCCGCTGGCCGAGGCAGGTAGCGACTGGGCGATAAACCCTTCCAGCGTGCGGCGCAGGATCGCCGACCAACCATGACGTTTGCCGGGTTCGCAGAGGGCCGATAGGAAGGCGGTGAGCGGTGTGCCGTAGTACTTGGCCACCCGCGCCTTGAGTGCATCGGAGAGGGCGGCGGCATCATCGAAGCCGTTCAGCACATCGAACATGCCGAGGCCCTTGCTGGCGTCTGCTGGCACGGCGAGCATGCGTACTTCCATACCGGCTTTCAGCTCCTTGTTGGCTTCGGCCATGTGCTGCGCCAAGGTCTTCTCGCCGGTCGAGAGAAACAGCAA
Organism: Pseudomonas sp. ASL7; assembly: GCF_056680375.1. Classification (NCBI taxonomy): domain Bacteria; kingdom Pseudomonadati; phylum Pseudomonadota; class Gammaproteobacteria; order Pseudomonadales; family Pseudomonadaceae; genus Pseudomonas; species Pseudomonas sp. ASL7. The sequence goes on from NZ_CM155279.1 coordinate 4,914,681, forward strand.
GCGCCACTCCTGCACCTGTCGGCCGGCTTGTCCTCGATCATTGGCGCGAGCCTTGCCGGTGCCGTTGCCGAGCATGTACACCGTTTCGCCAATGATGCGCGGGTCGCACATGCCGATTTCATCCAGCACCAGGAGCCCGTCGGAGTGCGCGGCGGCGATGGATTCCAAGGCGTTATCCGTGGAGCGCCAGGAGCGCACCAGACGCGGCCCGCCGTAGATCGAGGCGGCCACTTGCAGGTGGGTGGTCTTGCCGCCGGAGCTGTCACCGTAGAGGTGAAAGCCTCCGGACTCATGGCCGAGCATGTGCAGCAGTGGACCGGCAAACGCCACGCTGGCCACAAACGCCAAGCGGTGGTTACCGATGCACAAGGCGCCAATTTGTTCTTGCCACTGCTCCAGAGTGCCGGATTCACTGATGGGTGGAAGCTGGGCGCCGGCCTCATAAAAGTGCAGGTGTTCAACGTGTGAGCCGACCTGTTGTTCGGGTAGCAGGAAGGCGCTGTCGTGCCAGCCCAAGCGAGTGACCAATCGAGCGCGCTGGGCGCTGTCGAAGCCGCCGAGGTAACTCTGCAGATCGTTGCGGGCATTTCGACCGGAGCGACTGCCAGCCAAGCGCAGGCCCATGTCCACGAGCGGTCCGAGCACGTCCTTGCCGAAGTCACCAGTCATGGTCCGCGCCGGAATGTTCCAACGCTTTTTCGCCCCGTCAGGATCGTCGAACTCGACCAGCAAGCCCCAGTTATGGCCCTGTGCATCACGGGTGCGCGCCAGGATCTCCAGTGGCGAACACACCGGGCGTGCCTCGCCATCGTCGCCCGAGTAAAACACTCCTTCTGCCGTCAGCCGAAAACCGCCGGGTAGCAGATCATTTTTGGGTTTTGCAGCGCGCTTGGTCGCCGGCTTGGTCTTGGCTTCAAGTGGTTCGACCGCTGCTTTCTCCGGCTCAACACCGAACAGTTCGCCGCTGAGTTCCAGCTCAACGAAATGCGCCGTCGTCCATCCTTTACTTTGTGCATCGGCCGCGTCGTCGCCGTTATCCCATCGACCACCCTTGGCAAAAGTCGGTTGGTCATTCTTGAGCGTGGGCTTGCGTTTGAAGACGCCCAGGGCGATCGTACGCACCGACTTGGCGCCGATCTGGTGCAGTTGCGCCGCGACGGCATCCATGCAGCTTTTGCCACTGGCGTCGTTGTCGGGCCACAAAACCACGGACCGACCTTTCAGCGGTGTCAGGTCAGCTTTGTGCCAGGAGTTCGAGCCATTCGGCCAGCACGTGGCCACGTAGTCGGGTAGCAGCTGCGCCGCGGCGTCGGCGGCCTTTTCCCCTTCGCACAGAATGACCGGAGCCTCTGCTCGTTGCGCCAGTTCATCCCGGCGTAGCAGAGGACGCGGCTCCGGCAGACCTTGCCAACGCCATTGCTGAGTTTGGCCGTCGGCGCGTTGGCACCAAGTCAACGGTGCAAATACTTTGTGCGGTTTGCCGTCTTCATCCGGGCCCAAATCGAAGCGATAGAGCGCCATGACCGGCTGGCCCTGTGCATCGCGATACATCCAGACTTTGGACGGTGCGCCGTGCTGCCGATGCGTGGCCGGGCACTTGTTCATGGCCTCGGCCGGGATCGGCTGAATGGCAGTCCACTCAGGTGCTTTTGTCTTGGCAAGCGCTGGCTTCGCCTGGGCGGCGCCGGGCGATACGTTGAGGAGGTCTGCCAGTTTATTGCAGGCATCTACGTCGGTGCCGCCGTCCAGATAGCGCACCAGATCGATCAGGTCGCCGCCCTTGTCACCGGTGGCGAAGTCGGCCCACGTACCCTTGCTCAAATTGATCTTGAGAGAACCGGCGCGCTTATCGCTGCGGGTCGGATTGGGAGCGGTGTATTCCTTGCCGCCGTCGACGCGCTTGCCATTGGGGAGCCAGTGCGACAGGACGCGATCAATGTCTTTCAGTGCAGCGGCTTTCACGTCGGCGAAGCTGGGACGTTTCGCGGAGTTGCTCGGGCGTTGGCTCATGCGTCAGCCCTCGGCAAAAACAGCGCGTCGTTGATGTCGTCGATCAGGGCCTTGGCCATCTCGCCAAGATATAAAGCAGGCCAGCTAAAACGCTCGCCGCTGTCGCTCATGGCGGCGTCGAAGTTAAGCTGGTTGGCGTGATGCTGCAGCAGGGAAACCATCTCCAGTGCATCTTCGACCGGTACTCCGGCATTCACCCGGAACAACTTCAAATCGGTAGCGTTCACGCGAGTAAATGTGGCGCGACCAAGGGTGGTGGATGTGGTCATAGCGCACCGCCTTTCTGCGCAGCCGGAATGGAGGTGGTGTCACCGTGCAATGCGAGGGTTTTGATCAGGCCGAGAGTGCCGCGTACGTCCCAAAGGACGGCTGCGATCACATGATTGGCGAGGCGCGAGGATTCGCTTTCGAAGTGATCCTCCAGCAGCGTCAGCACCGAGTCGGCGCGATCAATGGCGCAGGTGATGGCGTCGATGGGCACACCGGCTTCTGCAGTCGGATTCACGCAGAGCAGATCTTCGGGCAAGGCAAAACTCAGCGCGCTGTTCATTGGGCACCGCCTTCGCTTTCGAGTGCGCGGGCTTTAGCCATGTGAGCGTTGTAACGGGCGAGACGTGTTGCGAGACTGGAGTTGGCGTGTAAAGCGGCGAGAGCCATTGCACGATGGGCAGCGGCGCGATTTTTGGACGGATTAAGGGCGTGCATAGGTAGAGCTCCAAGTTTGATCTGGAGCTGCCACTGATCGTCGCCAAACGATTTAGGGTGGCAGCTGTGCGCAGGTTGGCGAACCGGGAACTTGGAACCCGGCATACCCGAAGGTATCCCACGCACAGCTGCCATAACACGAAACGGCGAGCACAAAAAAAGCGCCTGCTGTCGGTCGGGGCGCCTGTGCGCCAAGTAACTCGGGTCGCCAAACCCGGTCGCTGAATTTGCAACGACGACCAGAGAGTAGCGTCCCGTTTTCGAAAGTGCAACCGTGCGGAAACCCTGCGCATTTTTTCGATGCGACATAAATTGTTTGGGCATATAGATTTACCTCGACGCCTTCGGATCGCTCCCGAGGGCGTTTTTATTTCATCCGTGAAATTTCCAATGCAGGGAAATCAGCGGAAGGAAACCGCCATCGAGACGTGATCTGGCATCTTCGTAGGCATCACGTTGTTGGCCTTCGTCGATAATCACGGCACTGAATTTTTCAGTGTGCAAAGCAAGGGCACACCATGTGCCATCTGGCCAAATCAGTACTCCCACAACACGGTTGAGGCGTTCATGTTTGGTTCGATAGCGCTCAAGGCGTTGCATGTAAATTGCCGACAGGCCTATCTCGCGGAGGACTGAAAACCGCTTCAGTACAGCCCTATGGGCGATGTGCCGTCTCATGCTGCTGCCTCATCGCGAGCTGCGATACGCGCACGAGTCCAACTCAAAACCTCCGACAAAACCCAGGCGACTGGAGCGCCACGGGCATTGCTGTCAGTGAGTTTTACGGACTGCGGGAAGCCGCTTTCGGGTTGGCTCATGAGTTTATAAACCGTAGCGCGTCCAATACCTGTGATGGACATCACCAGTTGGATGCGGATTAGAGTTGCGGCGGGATCGAACCGCCCCAGCTCTGTATCGCCCACTCTCATTGGTGAGGCCGTAGGCGACACAATTTCTCGAATCGAATTAGCATGGGTTGCTGAAGGCGCGAGTGCCGTAATGGTGCATTTCTGATTGGTTTCAACCATTACGCATGTCCTCGCGCTAAGTTGGTGGTGGCGGAGCACACACGACTTTCGAGCCAGGTGGCGACATCTTGAGGGCGGTAACGCACTCGAGATCCGGTCTTTAGATAAGGGAGAGAGTTGGTGCGCGAACTTCGCCAAGCGGCAAGCGTTCGGCTGGACAAACCAAGTGCAGTGGCAACTTGATCGGTGGTCAGCAATTCAGATGTGATCGTGGTATCAGATGTAACTGAAGCGTTGAGGAGCGTCATAGCGCGTTTCCTGTAGTAGTTCTTACAGGCCCAAGCTATATAAACGCTTTTGCATTTATTGGAAGTTCGAGTTTCTTGCGCTTTACCCTTCTGGGGTGCTTTTTTGAAGGATAAGTCGCGCACGTTCGCAGCAAAGTTTTGATTTTCACTGTAGGAGTCCAACCATGTCCTACTGGTTTTCCATACAGTTAAAAAATGAAAAGCCAGACATGGCAGTCGAGTGCAAATCCGACGAACGGTAGTCCCCGTGCCCCTGATTCGCAATCACGAGCAGCGACGGGAATTCGCCAAATTACACGTAACGGAGCAGCCTGCAGGAAGGTGAGGAGAATTTAAGGCGTAACACTTCTTTGCAGCGTAACACCGGGCAAATGGATAGCCTGTGCAGCGTGTTACGCGGTAGTTATCCAATAAATTGAATGGTTTGGCCGGTCTTGTATCACCCGTCACACCCGTAACACCGATTTTTCATGGGTGCTGGGATTGCACACTCATACCGCCTTGCCAAATTGACCCTGAACAATATTGCCGTGCTCCAATTCATCAAGGTGGTCTGCATACCACTGCATCATGACTTTACGCTGAGGCAAGTACACCGCCTTGTTGTACACACCTGCTATTCCCTCTTTTACATGAGAGAGCTGAGCCTCAATGTGGTTTTCGTCGAATCCCTGTTCATTAAGGATCGTGCTAGCAATGTGACGGAAACCATGGCCAGTTTGCCGGCCCGCATATCCCAGCCTGCGCAGCGCCATCAGAAAGACGGTATTGCTACGGGGGATGGTTCGATCTTTTCTCCCGGGGAAGAGAAGGGGGTATGCGCCTGTCAGAGTGCGCAGCTCCGTTATCGATTCAATGGCCTGTCGAGATAGAGGCACTACATGCTCGCGCCGACGCTTCATTCTCTCGGCTGGAATCGTCCAGAGCTTTTTGTTGAGGTCGATTTCTGACCAGCGTGCTTCTCTAATCTCGCTCGGGCGTGCCGCTAACAGAGCAAGCAAACGAAGCCCAAGACGGACATCCTTTGCGTGAGGGTAAGAGTTGATAGCTCGAAGTAATGCAGGCAGCTCTTCTATTGATACGTGTGCATAATTTTCAGCACTACGTGTCTGAAGAAATTTATTAAGGCCTTCAAGGGGATTGTGGATCGCTCGGCCTGTCACGCGTGCCAAGTCGTAGATCTCTTTGCAGAAGGCCCGAACTCTGCCCATTTGCTCAATGATCCCTTTCTGCTCCATGCCGCGCAGAAACTCCATCCATTCAAGGGGCAGTATTTCTGTGTAGATGCGTTTACCGAAAACGGGAAACACGTGAAGCTCCAGGGCACCAAGGACTCGACGGGACGTGCCGGCCTCCCAGCTTGAGCGCCTAGCCTCAAACCATTCGCGCCCTAATGCTTCGAAAGTGTTGTTGGCAGCCACCCGGTCAGCAATCTTGCGAGCCTGCTTACTGACTAAAGGATTTTTACCAGTCGATGCGTCATCCCGCAGTTGCGCCGCCTTCTGCCTGGCTAGCGAGCCACTGATTTCGGGGTAACCGCCTAGGCCCAGCCAGGACCATTTCCCGTCTGGTTTTTTGTAGCGCAACTCCCACGACTTCTGCCCATTTGCCTTGACCCGAAAATACAAGCCGTTGCCGTCTTGCTCCCGGTACGTCGCACTCTCTGGCTCCAAGCCTGCAAGGGTAGTGTCGGCCAGTGGGCGGCGTTTGATTTCAGTACGCTTCACTGCGTGTATGCCTCCAGTTCAATGAATCTCAAAGCATACACGTGGGCATACACGGCGTGAAGTTATAGGGGTAGACAGGGAGGGATAGCCAGAAACAAGAAAGCCCGCACAGGGCGGGCTTCTTGGGGTGTTTCGTAGACTGTCTGAGACAGGTCTAGACTGCTATATGGTGCACCAGGCGGGATTCGAACCCACGCCCCTGCCTTCGTAGTCCCGAAAGCCAATATTTAGAATCAAGTGTCGAAATTGCAGGCGATCCTACCGCGTATAGAAAAACGAACAAAGATGTTCAATATTTTATTCAAGCGGTCGATACAGCTCGTGCCAATCAACAATAACGCCTTCGTGGACACGACCCGTTATGAATAAAAACCTTAGATTCAGCCACAAGATCCTTTTTGTGGCGTCGCTGATCGTGGTAGTCGCCTTCGCGCTATTCACGCTGTACAACGATTACCTTCAGCGCAACGCCATTCGCAAGGATCTGGAAAACAACCTCCATGAAATGGGCGACATGACGGCGGCCAACATCAAGAACTGGTTCGACGGTCGCACTTTGCTGGTTGAAAACCTGGCGCAAAACGCGGCCTTGAACCCACAGATGGCCAGCATCACCACGTTGATGGCACAGAAAACGCTGGTGTCGAGCTTCCCCAGCACCTACGTCGGCACCACCGCAGGCGAGTTCGCCATCCTGCCTGATGCGAAGATGCCCGATGGGTACGATGCTCGCACACGCCCCTGGTACAAGCTTGCCGAGGCCAGCAATACCGTCGCCATGACCGAGCCTTACGTCGAAATGGCCACTAACACGCTGGTGGTCTCCATGGTGGCGGCCATTCGCAAGTCAGGGCAGACCGTCGGCGTGGTCGGCGGTGATGTGAGCTTCGGTGCGCTGGTCGACATCATCAACAAACTGGATCTGAGCGGCGTGGGTTACGCCTTCATGGTCAGCTCCGATGGCAAGGTGTTGGTCCACCCCGACAAAAACATGCAGATGAAGAGCCTGAGCGACCTCTTCCCGCAGGGTACGCCACGGATCAACGGCGAGTTGACCGAAGTCCAGGCCAATGGCCAGACCCGCATCGTCACTTTCGCCCCGATCAAGGGCTTGCCTTCGGTGAACTGGTACATCGGCCTGTCCATCGACAAAGACAAGGCCTTTTCCAGGCTCAGTGAATTCCGGGCGTCGGCTGTGATTGCCACCGTGATCGCCGTGGTTTTCATCATTGCCCTGCTGGGCATGTTGATTCGTCTGCTGCTGCAACCTCTGCAGGCCATGAGCAAGGCTATGGAAGATATCGCCGAAGGTGAAGGCGACCTGACCAAGCGCCTGGTCATTCATACCCAGGACGAGTTCGGCATTCTCGGGAACGCCTTCAACCGATTCGTGGAACGTATTCACACCTCGATCCGCGAAGTGTCGTCGGCCACAGAGCAGGTCAACGAAGTGGCCCTGCGTGTCGTGAGCGCATCGAACGCTTCGATGGTCAATTCCGACGAGCAGGTCAACCGTACCAACAGCGTCGCCGCCGCGATCAATCAACTGGGGGCTGCCGCCCAAGAAATCGCACATAACGCCGCGCAAGCTTCGCAACACGCAAGCTCCGCCCGCCACTTGGCCGAAGAAGGCCAGCAAGTGGTCAATCGCAACATTGAGGCCATGAACCGCCTCTCGGACCTGATCGTCACCTCCAGTTCGCACATCGAAACACTGAACAGCAAGACCGTGAACATCGGTCAGATCCTCGAAGTGATCACCAGCATCTCTCAGCAAACCAACCTGCTGGCGCTCAACGCGGCAATCGAAGCGGCGCGCGCTGGCGAGGCGGGGCGTGGCTTTGCCGTGGTAGCTGACGAAGTTCGCAATCTGGCCTACCGCACTCAGGAATCGGCGCAGCAAGTGCAGAACATGATCGAGGAGCTGCAAATCGGCGCCCGTGAATCGGTCAATACCATGGGCGAAAGCCAGCGCCACAGCCAGGACAGTGTGTCGATTGCCAATCAGGCGGGCGAGCGCCTGGGCAGCGTGACCCGGCGCATCGGTGAAATCGACGGGATGAACCAGTCGGTGGCCACTGCCACTGAAGAGCAGACGGCCGTCGTTGACTCGATCAACATGGACATCAATGAAATCAACACGCTGAACCAGGAAGGCATGGAAAACCTGCAGTTCACCTTACGTGCCTGCTCGGACCTGGAACAGCAGGCCAGCCGCTTGAAGCATTTGGTGGGCAGCTTCCGGATCTGATGAGTTCCAAGGACAACAAAAAAGCCCCAGACCTTGCGGTCTGGGGCTTTCTCGTTTTTGCGTATGGTGCACCAGGCGGGATTCGAACCCACGACCCCTGCCTTCGGAGGGCAGTACTCTATCCAGCTGAGCTACTGGTGCAATGCGGGCGCCATGATACTCATATGCACTGCAGGCGTCCATGCTGCTGAATCGCCGATGTTCTGCCAAAGCGTAACCTGCGTTTGCTACGTTGATCAGAAAAATGAGGCAAATGCGGCGTTTTCGTTCTTTTTTTCGAACAGCCTATTGTCCTTTACCCCCTTTGATCCTAGGATTCGTTTGAGATTTCAAACGCTCTTGTCTGGGTGCTGAACCGCACGAGTTCAATCAGTGCGCTATTTATGTGCTTCAGCCCGGTGAATGATTTCCCTGACGGCAGCCTTTTCAGGCGCCTTTCTACAATCATAATTTGCTCCGCGCGTGCGCGGTGCTGTTAAGGAAGCCGACATGCAGCTTAAAGACACCCAGTTGTTCCGCCAGCAAGCCTTCATCGATGGCGCTTGGGTCGATGCGGACAATGGTCAGACTATCAAGGTCAACAACCCGGCAACGGGCGAAATTCTGGGCACCGTGCCAAAAATGGGCGCTGCCGAAACCCGCCGTGCCATCGAAGCTGCTGACAAAGCGCTGCCGGCCTGGCGTGCACTGACCGCCAAAGACCGTGCGAATAAGCTGCGTCGCTGGTTCGAACTGATCATCGAGAACCAGGATGACCTGGCTCGCTTGATGACCATGGAACAGGGCAAGCCATTGGCCGAAGCCAAGGGCGAAATCGTTTATGCCGCTTCCTTTATCGAGTGGTTCGCCGAAGAAGCCAAGCGCGTCTACGGTGATGTGATTCCGGGCCACCAGCCAGACAAGCGCCTGATCGTGATCAAGCAGCCAATCGGCGTGACCGCTGCAATCACCCCGTGGAACTTCCCGGCTGCCATGATCACCCGTAAAGCCGGCCCAGCGCTGGCTGCCGGTTGCACCATGGTGCTCAAGCCTGCTTCGCAAACCCCGTTCTCCGCGTTCGCTTTGGCTGAGCTGGCCCAGCGTGCCGGCATTCCTGCCGGTGTGTTCAGTGTTGTGTCCGGCAGCGCCGGCGACATCGGCAGTGAGCTGACCAGCAACCCGATCGTGCGTAAATTGTCCTTCACCGGTTCGACCGAAATCGGTCGTCAGCTGATGGCTGAATGCGCCAAGGACATCAAGAAAGTGTCGCTGGAACTGGGCGGCAACGCGCCGTTCATCGTGTTCGACGATGCGGACCTGGATAAGGCCGTTGAAGGCGCAATCATTTCCAAGTACCGCAACAATGGCCAGACCTGCGTCTGCGCCAACCGTCTGTACATTCAGGATTCGGTCTACGACGCATTCGCCGAGAAGCTGAAAGTGGCTGTGGCCAAACTCAAGATCGGTAACGGTCTGGAAGACGGCACCACCACCGGTCCGCTGATCGACGGCAAAGCCGTGGCCAAAGTGCAAGAGCACATCGCTGACGCCGTTGCCAAAGGCGCCACCGTTCTGTCCGGCGGCAAGTCCATCGAAGGCAACTTCTTCGAGCCGACCATCCTGACCAACGTTCCGAACAACGCGGCCGTGGCCAAGGAAGAAACTTTCGGTCCATTGGCTCCGTTGTTCCGCTTCAAAGACGAAGCCGACGTGATCGCGATGTCCAACGACACCGAGTTCGGTCTGGCCTCCTACTTCTATGCCCGCGACCTGGGTCGTGTGTTCCGTGTGGCTGAAGCCCTGGAATACGGCATGGTCGGCGTCAACACCGGGTTGATCTCCAACGAAGTCGCGCCATTCGGCGGCATCAAGGCATCGGGCCTGGGCCGTGAAGGCTCCAAGTACGGCATCGAAGATTACCTGGAAATCAAATACCTCTGCCTGGGCATCTAAGCCCGGCTAGGCATTGCTTCAAACGCAAAGGGCACGAGAGCGCTGTCCCTTTGCGGCTTCAAACGGAATTTTTTCTGTGGCCGGGAACGCTGTGGCAGTCGATCATCGCATGCTGCCGTAGTTGCCTCCCCGCCGCATTTTCCTTGAACCACGCCGCCCGATGAGCGGTGAATGAGGACTTTATGAGCAAGACTAACGCATCCCTGATGAAACGCCGCGAAGCCGCTGTACCACGCGGTGTTGGCCAGATTCACCCGATCTTCGCCGAGTCCGCGAAGAACGCCACCGTGACCGACGTTGAAGGTCGCGAGTTCATCGACTTCGCCGGCGGTATCGCCGTGCTGAACACCGGTCACGTGCACCCGAAAATCATCGCCGCGGTGACCGAGCAGCTGAACAAGCTGACCCACACTTGCTTCCAGGTACTGGCTTACGAACCGTACGTAGAGGTGTGCGAAAAAATCAACGCCAAGGTGCCAGGTGATTTCGCCAAGAAAACCCTGCTGGTCACCACCGGTTCCGAAGCGGTAGAAAACGCCGTGAAAATCGCCCGTGCCGCCACTGGCCGCGCTGGTGTAATCGCATTCACCGGCGCTTACCACGGTCGCACCATGATGACCCTGGGCCTGACCGGTAAAGTCGTGCCTTACTCGGCCGGCATGGGCCTGATGCCAGGCGGCGTGTTCCGCGCGCTGTATCCGAACGAACTGCACGGTGTGAGCATCGACGATTCGATCGCCAGCATCGAGCGCATCTTCAAGAACGACGCCGAGCCGCGTGACATCGCTGCCATCATCCTCGAGCCAGTTCAGGGCGAAGGTGGTTTCTACGTCGCGCCTAAAGCGTTCATGAAGCGCCTGCGTGACTTGTGCGACAAGCACGGCATCCTGTTGATCGCTGACGAAGTACAGACGGGCGCTGGCCGTACCGGCACGTTCTTCGCCATGGAACAGATGGGCGTTGCTGCCGACCTGACCACCTTCGCCAAATCCATCGCTGGCGGCTTCCCGCTGGCCGGTGTGTGCGGCAAGGCTGAATACATGGACGCCATTGCTCCAGGCGGCTTGGGCGGCACCTACGCCGGTAGCCCGATCGCTTGCGCCGCGGCCCTGGCCGTGATGGAAGTGTTCGAAGAAGAACACCTGCTGGATCGCTGCAAGGCTGTCGGCGAGCGTCTGGTCACTGGCCTCAAAGCCATCCAGGCCAAATACCCGGTGATCGGTGAAGTCCGTGCCCTGGGCGCGATGATCGCGGTCGAGCTGTTCGAAAACGGCGACAGCCACAAGCCTAACGCTGCTGCTGTAGCGTCGGTGGTGGCCAAGGCTCGCGACAAGGGCCTGATCCTGCTGTCCTGCGGCACCTATGGCAACGTCTTGCGCGTCCTGGTACCGCTGACTTCGCCGGATGAGCAACTGGACAAAGGTCTGGCGATCATCGAAGAGTGCTTCTCCGAGCTCTGATTCATTTGTGAGCTGATCGACAAAAAACCCGCTTCGGCGGGTTTTTTTATTTCGTTGGAAACACATCCGGCTGTATCGCAGGGTCCGCATTGGATAAGGTGCAGGTATTGGCGAAGGAGTTGTAAATGATTGCTGTCGTGTTACCTGCTGTTCCGCGTGTGCTGATTGCCGAGGCTGACCCATGGTCCCGTGATTTGCTCAAGCAGGTGCTGTTGAGTGTGCGTTGCGACGCACGGCTGGATTTGTGTGCCGATGGCCAGCAGGCATTGGAATTGCTGGCAGCGAACCCCTACGATTTGGTGATCGCCGACTGGGAGTTACCCGGCGTCGATGGGTTGAATGTGTTGCGTAGTGTTCGTCAGCGCAAACGCAATCCGCCGCTGCCATTCATTCTGATGAGCAGCCGCAACGATAGCGTCAGCGTGCGCGAAGCCTTGCCACTGGCGCCCAGCGCGTACCTGACCAAACCCCTGAACATGGAAAGCCTGACTCATCGCCTGCAGGAGTTGCTGTTGGACGCCGGTGAAGCGGTGTCTTGCGAGGCGCCGCCGCTGGCGCCGGGCATGACGTTGTCGGTGTACCTGGAGCACCGTCGTGAACTGGCGGACGGTGCATCGCTGATGACGGACGTGCAACTGGCGGTCAAACGCAGTCTCAACCCCAACGGCCTCGATTTGAAGGTGCTGGAAGACGAAATCCGCATCGATCCGCAGGTCACCGCCGTGCTGATCGCCGCTGCCAACAGTGCGGCCCAGCATCATGGCGCTGGCGTGCAAACCCTGTCCCAGGCGCTGCACCGCCTCGGCTCCGGGCAAAGTATGAACCTGATTCTGGGGCTGTCCCTCAAGCGCAGCGCCCGGCTCAGCGATCCGTTTCTGGCGGACTATGCCGAGCGCTACTGGAACCTGTCGCTGCACACCGCCGAATACGCGCGGACGCTGGCACGCTTGCTGGATCTGGATCAGGAGCGCTGCTATTGCGCGGGCCTGTTACACCGCCTCGGCGACCTGACGTTGCTGCGTTGTTTGCAGGAGTGGAAGCAGGCCGGTGGTGAGCTGGATGAGTGGGAGGAGGTGGGCGATGCGCTGGCCGAATTCAGCGCGGCCTATGGTTCAGCGCTGCGGACACGCTGGCGCTTGCCGCTGGAGCTGCGAGAACTGATTGCCGCTGCCTACCAGCTCGGTGGCGGGGTTTACTCCCGCGAAGCATTGGTGATGAACATGGCCGCGCAATTGGCGCTGCTGACCGAGCATGAGGGCGTTGAGGCTTTGGCGAAGAGCCGGACGGCTCGGCTGCTCAAGATTGGTTTGCCGGAGTTGATGCGTCTGCGCAAAAAATAAACCTGGCGCAGAACCTTTTGTAGGAGCGAGCTTGCTCGCTCCTACAGAGGGTTCTGCGTTGAGTGCATTAGCCGGTGATGATGCGGTTCTTGCCCTGGCGCTTGGCTTCATACATCGCGGCATCCGCACGGGCGAAGAGGTTGTCGACGCTTTCGTCTTCGGCCGTGAGACTGGTCAGGCCCTGGCTGACGGTGATGCCGAAGGTCTGGTCGTCATGGCTGAAGCTCAATCGCTGAATCTCCCGTTGCAGGCGCTCGGCCACTTGCATGGCCATGTCCGGAGCGCATCCTGGGAAGACGGCGGCGAACTCCTCACCGCCGACCCGCCCGAACACATCACCCCGACGTAAGGCTGCACGACCGCTCTCGGCGATGCGTTGCAGCACGGCGTCGCCTTCCTGATGGCCGTAGGAATCGTTGATCACTTTGAAGTCATCGATGTCCAGCAGCAGGAACGCCAGGGGCGTGCCGTTCTGTCGTGCCTGTTCGAACTCGTGATGGGCGCATTCGAAAAAGTGTCGGCGATTGCTGCTCTCAGTCAGCGCGTCAGTGGTGGCCAAGCGTTGTAGCTCGGCTTCCATCTGCTTCTTGTCGGTGATGTCTTCGGCAAGGCCGACGATAATCACCGGCTGGCCGGGCTCGGCCTGACGATTGATGAAGCATTTGTCGCTGAGCCAGCGTATCTGGCCATCGGCCGCGATGATGCGGTACTCGCGGTCTTCAACGGCGCCCTTGTCCAGCACTTCGGCCAGGCTGCGCTCGGCGTACTCCAGATCGTCGGGGTAAATGCTGTCGCGCCAGTGGTTGTAGTCGGACAGTAACAGGCCGGCGGAGCGGCCGAAAATCCGCTCATAGGCGGGGCTGACATACAGCACCTGACGGGTTTCCCAGTTGAATGCCCAAAGTACGGCGTTGACGCTCACCAGCAGGGAGCTGAACAGCTGTTCGCGTTCGGTCAGGCGCGCGACCTCGCCTTGGGCATGCATCAGTGCCATCAGGGTTTGCGCGGCCTCGGGCCACTGTGGAAGGGATGAGTCTTTCAGGTTTTTATTGACCATCGGCACAAATCTCAAAGGGCGTGCCGCGTGTTCGACAGCGGCCACAGCAAAGCCCGCCGGAGTGGCGAAGTGTCTTTGAGATAGGGGATTTGGTGCTAAGTTCCCGCCTTTCGTGGTGAGGGAGCTAGCACCCGCCGGGCGGTATGGACGACGCGTTTTATCAGTTAAAACGCGTCGTCAGGATAACAACAGGGTCAGACAGCGGCAGGGCGCAGGGAGTAGGTTTTCAACTGATCGGCGAAATCGCGCAAGGATTGAATCCCGCTGGCCTCGGCTTCGTGTACCCAATCCTTGATGGCGGCCAACATGTCGTGACCATTTGTACTGGTTTTGACCCAGATCTGCTGCAAGGCCAGGCGTTTCTCGTAAATTACCTTCAGTGCCTGGCTGTGCTCGAGCATGCTTTGGATGCGCGCGTGGTGTTTGTCATCCAGCAGGCTGGTTTCTCGGGACAGCAGGCGTTTGGCCCGGTGAAACTGGTGACGGACCGAGTGATCGACCTTTTCCAGCTCTTGCTTGACCAGCGGCGCGATGACCAATTTGCGGTACTGGGCCATGATCTGGAAGCGGTTGTTGAGGATGGCCATGGCGGTGTCCATGTCCAGATTGCCTTTACCTTCAACCCGGTGGGCAATGGGCGCGACCCGCTGAACCTTGGCCAGACGGAAGAAACTGAAGACCTGGATCCAGGCCCAGCCCAGGTCGAACTCCCACTTCTTCACCGACAGTTTTGCCGAATTAGGGTAGGTGTGATGGTTATTATGCAGCTCTTCGCCGCCGATCAGGATGCCCCAGGGCACCAGATTGGTCGCCGCATCGCGGCATTCGAAATTGCGGTAGCCGATGGCATGGCCCAGGCCATTCACCACGCCGGCGGCCCATACCGGGATCCACATCATCTGGATAGCCCAGATGGTGATGCCGATGGTGCCGAACAGCAGCAGGTCGATGACGCCCATGATCGCCACGCCCAGCAGCGGGAAACGGCTGTAGAGGTTGCGTTCGATCCAGTCTTCGGGGCAGTTCTTGCCGTAGATACGCAGGGTCTCCGGGTTCTCCGCTTCGGCGCGGTACAGCTCGGCGCCTTTGCGCAAGACGGTGGCCAAGCCCTTGATGACCGGGCTGTGCGGGTCATCGACGGTTTCGCACTTGGCGTGATGCTTGCGGTGGATAGCGGTCCACTCACGGGTGTTCTGCGCCGTGGTCAGCCACAGCCAGAATCTAAAGAAATGTTTCAGGCCGGCATTCAGCTCCAGGGAGCGATGGGCTGAATAACGGTGCAGATAAACCGTGACGCCGATAATCGTTACATGGGTCATCAGCAGGGTGACTGCCACCAGTGACCAGGGCGACAAGCCAAGAAAACCTTCGTACCACATAGGCTATAGGGCCCTCGATAAAGAAAAAAACAGCCGTTGCATTATCACTAAGCCCACAGATAAAACCAGTCGCCCTTTCAGATAAGAGTGGCTGGATGTTTCTTTAAACTATAATTCCATCTTTTTGCAGGGACATGGACGACCGAATGTCTGCTACCTATCGCGATGCCATGCGTGCAGCGCTGCTTTACCTGCTTCTTTCCGTCGCCTGGCTGGCGTTCAGTGGCTACTTATTGAACAGTTTCTTCGATAGCTTCGATGAGCGACTGCGTTGGCAACTGATCAACGGTTACGTCTGGGTGGCGCTGAGCGCTGGGTTGATCTTCCTCGCCCGGGCGCGATTGTTCCGTTGCCTGGGGGGCTGTGCCCGATTGCGTGAGCGCCATGAAGACCGGGAGCGTTTGCGACAGGCGGCCGCGGTGTTCGATTGCACCCGTGAAGGGGTGCTGGTGACCGGCAGCAATGGCCTGATCGTTCATGTGAATCGCGCCTTTATGGAGATCACCGGTTATCAACGTGAGGAAGTGCTGGGTCAGCGGCCCAGCCTGTTTAAGTCCGGTCGTCATCCGCTGAGTTTTTACCAGGCGATGTTCGCGACACTCGACAGCACCGGCGAGTGGAGCGGGGAAATCTGGAACCGTCGCAAAAGCGGCGAAATCTACCCGCAATGGCAAACCATCCGCATCATTCTTGATGACCATGGGCGACGTAGCCATTACGTGGCCGTGTTTTCCGACATCAGCGCGATCAAGAACTCCGAACACCAACTGACGCACCTGGCTCACCACGATCCGCTGACGGACCTGCCCAACCGCTTGTTGTTCACCGATCGCGCCGAGCAAGCCATGGCGTCCGCTCAGGTCCACAAGCGCGGCTGCGCGCTGCTGATGATCGATCTGGATCACTTCAAGATGATCAACGACAGCCTTGGGCATGCTATTGGCGATCAACTGCTAAAAGCCGTCGCGGAGCGCTTGAAAGCGCTGTTCGGGCCGGGCATCACCCTGGCGCGGCTGGGCGGTGATGAGTTCGCCGTGCTGGCTGAAAGCTGTCCGCAGCTGGTGCATGCCGCCGCGTTGGCACAGCGGATCATCGATGGCCTCAAAGAGGCGTTCCCAATCGACGGGCATCAGCTGTTCATCAATGCCAGCATCGGCATCAGCCTGTTCCCAGGCGATGCCTTGAGCGCTGAACAACTCTTGCGTAACGCTGATGCCGCGCTGTTCAAGGCCAAGAGCACGGGGCGCAATGGTTACGCCCTGTACACCGAAGAACTGACAGCCCATGCCCAGCAACGGGTTGAGACGGCATTCGAATTGCGCCGTGCGCTGGACCAGCAAGAGTTGCGGGTTCATTACCAGCCGGTCCACGACCTCAAGACAAGTCGCCTGATTGGCGTCGAGGCGCTTGTGCGCTGGGAGCATCCACAGCGTGGCCTGGTGTCTCCGGCAGAATTCATCCCCATCGCCGAGCGTACCGGGCTGATTGCCGAAATCGATGCCTGGGTCATGCAGCAGGCGTGTCAGCAGATGTGCCAGTGGCAGCAGGCCGGGGTGGTGTTGTCGTTTGTCGCCGTGAATGTGTCATCGCGTTTGTTCGCCCGCCGTGAGCTGTATCAGCAGGTGGCGCAGGTGCTGCGTGAAACCGGGCTGGATCCGGCGTATCTGGAGCTGGAAGTCACCGAAAGCGCGGTGATGGATGACCCTGAAGTGGCGCTGGAACAGATGCATCGATTGCGCGAATTGGGCGTGCGGTTGGCCATCGATGATTTCGGCACCGGTTATTCCTCATTGCTGCGGCTCAAGCGTTTACCCGTGCAGAAGCTCAAGATTGATCAGGGCTTTGTGGCCGGGTTGCCGTGGGATGACGATGACGCGGCGATCGTGCGGGTGATCATTGCGTTGGCCCAGAGCATGGGCATGCAGGTGCATGCCGAGGGAATCGAGCAAGTCGAGCAGGCGGGTTTCCTGCTCGAACAGGGCTGCGATTTGGGGCAGGGATATTGGTTCGGCCGGCCGGTAATGGCTGAGCAGCTGGATTGGGCGCATGCGCCCGTGATCGGATAAGCACAGGTTGCGCTTGTTCTGGCGCCCATGCGATGCACAAACCCTGTGGGAGCGAGCAAGCTCGCTCCCACAGGGTTTTCGTACTTCTGAAAGAAGTAGCGCCCGTAAACCCTTGCTCCGCCAATTAATACATTATGGTTATATAAACATTCTTAAATAGTATTTTTAAGAATAACTGCGCCTATCTACTATTGGTCTCACGCCGTAAGCAGTGCCGCCACTGCCCAGGCAACCTCTCAGTTGAAGGAGCAGCACCATGAGCGCATCCCTACGTAGCGTTGACGGCCAGGACGAAGCAACCATCTTGCGTGAGATCCAGAGCGCATTGCGCGACCTGCGGTTTGGCGCAGTGGAAATCACCGTGCACAACGCCCAGGTGGTCCAGATCGAACGCAAAGAAAAATTCCGCTTGCAGAGCCCGGCCAACAAACCGAGCTGAAGCGAGCAGTCGTGCCCGGCAATCGATTCCAGCACATCCATAAGAAAATCAAGAATTCCAGGAGCTTTCACCATGTCGTCGATTCGTCATTTCGCTTTGGCCGCCCTGGCCAGCGCTCTTTTTGCGGGTTCCGCGGTTGCCAAGGATTACGAACTGCTCAACGTGTCGTACGACCCAACGCGAGAGCTGTACCAGGATTACAACGCCGAGTTCGTCAATTTCTGGAAGAAAGACCACGCGGGCGACAACGTGAAAATCCAGCAATCCCACGGCGGTTCGGGCAAGCAAGGCCGGGCAGTAATCGATGGTCTGCGAGCTGACGTGGTGACCCTGGCGCTGGCCGGTGACATCGACGAAATCGCCAAGCTCGGCAAAACCCTGCCGGCTGACTGGCAGGCGCGTTTGCCGGATGCGAGCACGCCTTACACCTCGACCATCGTGTTCCTGGTGCGCAAGGGCAACCCTAAAGGCATCAAGGACTGGGGCGACCTGGTCAAGAATGACGTGTCGGTCATCACTCCCAATCCGAAAACCTCCGGCGGCGCCCGCTGGAACTTTCTCGCGGCTTGGGCTTATGGCCTGAAAGCCAACGGCGGCAATGAAGCCAAGGCCAAGGAGTACGTGCAAACCCTGTTCAAGCACGTGCCAGTGCTGGACACCGGTGCTCGCGGTTCGACCATTACCTTCGTCAACAACGGTCAGGGTGACGTGTTGCTGGCCTGGGAAAACGAAGCCTTCCTGGCGCTGAAAGAAGAGGGCGGTGCTGACAAGTTCGAAATCGTCGTGCCTTCGCTGTCGATCCTTGCCGAACCGCCAGTGGCTTTGGTCGACAAGAACGCCGAGAAAAAGGGCAATGAGCAGATCGCCGAAGCGTACCTCAAGCACCTGTACAGCCCGGCCGGTCAGGAAATCGCGGCGAAAAACTTCTATCGTCCACGTGACAAGGAAGTGGCGGCCAAGTACGCCAAGCAGTTCCCGACACTGGATCTGGTGACCATCGACAAGGATTTCGGCGGCTGGAAAACCGCGCAACCGAAATTCTTCAATGACGGTGGTGTGTTCGACCAGATCTACTCGGCGCAGTAACCCGAGCCACACATCGAGCCTGATGCTTGGGCACATAACATGTGGGAGCGAGCCTGCTCGCGAAGGCGGTATCTCAGGCGACAGGGATGTTGACTGATACCCCCTCTTCGCGAGCAGGCTCGCTCCCACATTGATGCGTTTAGCGGAATGCTTTTTAACCAAGGACTTTTATGTCGCGTCGTATCTCCCCCGTCATACCCGGCTTCGGGCTGACGCTGGGCTACACCTTGGTGTACCTCAGCCTGATTGTGCTCATTCCACTGGCGGCGATGTTCGTGCATGCCGCCCAACTCACCTGGGATCAGTTCTGGGCGATCGTCACGGCGCCACGGGTGCTGGCGGCGTTGAAGCTGAGTTTCGGCACCGCGCTGTACGCGGCGATCATCAACGGCATCATCGGCACGCTGCTGGCCTGGGTGCTGGTGCGCTATACCTTCCCGGGTCGCAAGATCATCGATGCGATGATCGACCTGCCGTTCGCATTGCCCACGGCCGTGGCCGGTATCGCGCTCACCGCGTTGTACACCCCGACCGGCCTGGTGGGTCAGTTCGCGGCGGACCTGGGCTTCAAGATCGCCTACACCCCCCTCGGCATCACGCTGGCGCTGACGTTTGTAACGCTTCCATTCGTGGTACGTACAGTACAGCCAGTATTGGCCGATATCCCGCGTGAAGTCGAAGAAGCGGCGGCTTGCCTCGGTGCCAAACCGTTGCAGGTTTTCCGTTACATTCTGGTGCCTGCACTGCTGCCCGCCTGGTTGACGGGGTTCGCGTTGGCCTTTGCCCGCGGGGTCGGCGAGTACGGTTCGGTAATTTTCATCGCCGGTAACATGCCGATGAAAACCGAGATTTTGCCGCTGCTGATCATGGTCAAACTCGACCAATACGATTACACCGGCGCGACCTCCATTGGTGTACTGATGCTGGTGGTTTCCTTCGTCCTGTTGCTGCTGATCAACTTGCTGCAGCGGCGCATCGAAACCCCATAAGGAGGCGCAAAACATGTCCCAATCGTCTATTGCAGCGGCCTCCTCGGCCAACGCTGCCCGCCGTGGCAGCGCTACTTCGCGGCGAATCCTGATCGGCCTCGGCTGGCTGATCTTTGCGCTGTTTTTGTTGCTGCCACTGTTCATCGTGGTGTCCCAAGGCCTGAAGCTGGGGCTCGGCGCGTTCTTCACCGCGATCTTCGAACCGGACGCGCTGTCCGCGCTGAAACTCACGGTGATTGCCGTGCTGATTTCGGTGCCGCTGAACGTGGTGTTCGGTGTCAGCGCCGCGTGGTGTGTGAGCAAGTACTCGTTCCGTGGCAAAAGTATGTTGGTCACGCTGATCGACTTGCCGTTCTCCGTATCTCCGGTAATCGCCGGTCTGGTCTATGTGTTGATGTTCGGCGCCCAAGGCCTGTTCGGGCCGTGGTTACAGGACCACGACATCCAGATCATCTTCGCCTTGCCGGGCATCGTGCTGGCGACGATTTTTGTCACCGTGCCGTTCGTGGCGCGCGAACTGATCCCGCTGATGCAAGAGCAGGGCACTCAGGAAGAAGAAGCCGCGCGGTTGCTGGGCGCCAATGGCTGGCAGATGTTCTGGCACGTCACCGTTCCCAATATCAAATGGGGCCTGATCTACGGCGTGGTGCTGTGTACGGCGCGGGCCATGGGTGAATTCGGTGCGGTGTCGGTGGTTTCCGGGCACATTCGCGGGGTGACCAACACCCTGCCGCTGCACGTCGAGATCCTCTACAACGAATACAACCACGTGGCCGCGTTCGCGGTAGCGAGCCTGTTGCTGATCATGGCGCTCTTCATCCTGCTGCTTAAGCAGTGGAGCGAAAATCGTATTAACCGCCTGCGCGCCAGCGCCGCGGAGGAATAATTCATGTCGATCGAAGTGCGTAACGTCAGCAAGAATTTCAATGCGTTCAAGGCGCTGAACAACATCAGCCTGAATATTCAAAGCGGTGAGCTGGTGGCGCTGCTCGGCCCGTCGGGTTGCGGCAAAACCACGCTGTTGCGGATCATCGCCGGCCTCGAAACCCCGGATCAGGGCAGCATCGTGTTCCACGGTGAAGACGTTTCCGGTCACGACGTGCGTGATCGCAACGTTGGTTTTGTGTTCCAGCATTACGCCCTGTTCCGCCACATGACGGTATTCGATAACGTCGCCTTCGGCCTGCGCATGAAGCCGAAAAACCAGCGCCCATCCGAAAGCCAGATCGCGGTCAAAGTCCACGAACTGCTGAACATGGTGCAACTGGATTGGCTGTCGGATCGCTATCCCGAGCAGCTTTCGGGTGGTCAGCGGCAGCGCATCGCATTGGCCCGCGCCCTGGCAGTGGAACCGAAGGTGCTGCTGCTCGACGAACCCTTTGGCGCCCTCGACGCCAAGGTGCGTAAAGAGCTGCGTCGCTGGCTGGCGCGGCTGCACGAAGACATCAACCTGACCTCGGTATTCGTCACCCACGACCAGGAAGAGGCGATGGAAGTGGCCGACCGGATTGTGGTGATGAACAAAGGCGTCATCGAGCAGATCGGCTCACCGGGCGACGTCTACGAATACCCGGCCAGCGATTTCGTCTATCACTTCCTGGGTGACTCCAATCGGCTGCATCTGGGTGAGGACAATCATGTGCTGTTCCGCCCGCACGAAGTGTCGTTGTCGCGGCATGAACTGGAAGATCACCACGCGGCCGAAGTGCGGGATATCCGTCCATTGGGCGCGACGACGCGGGTGACATTGAAGGTCGAAGGCCAGAGCGAGCTGATCGAAGCTGAAGTGGTGAAGGACCACGACAGTCTGATCGGGTTGGCGAAAGGCGAGACGCTGTTCTTCAAACCGAAGGTCTGGCAGAAACTCGCCAACCTCTAAAGCAAAAGCAAAAGCAAAAGCAAAAGCAAAAGCATCGCGAGCAAGCTCGCTCCCACAGGGTTCTATGTACACCATAAATCCAATGTGGGAGCGAGCTTGCTCGCGATGGCGTCTTACGCAGCGGCGCGATTCGGATTAACCCGCACCCCACCCGCCCGCGCCTCGATCTGCTCTTTAAGGTCATGCCGCAACCCCAGCAAAAACGCCAACTCGGCCACCACAAACAAGGGCCCGACAATCAACCCCGTCACATCATCGACAAACGCCGGTTTGCGCCCTTCATAGTGATGCCCGACAAACTGGATTGCCCAGCCCACCACAAACATTGCGATACCGCTTGCCAGCCACACCAGCGTGCCTTGCGCCGCCAACACATGACCCAGCCACACAGAAAGCCCCAGCAACACGGTCATCAGCACACCCAACCGCCACTCCAGGCGCAAATAAAACCACGCCGACGCCAGCGCGGCCAGCATCGCCGGTGAAAGCCAGCCCCCAGCCCATCCCGGGCGTGACAGCAACACCGCGACGGCGACCACAATCAGCGGAATCCCAATGAAGTGGCTGGCGATGTTGCGCGGGTCACGGTGATACGCGGCGTATTGACTGAGATGGTCAACGAGGCTTTTCATTGTTATTCCTCCTGTAGGGTGAGTGATCATGCTCCGGGTTCACGGCTCGCTCTGTCAGCCAGGCGACAATCTCCAGGAGTTTTCATGGACATGCAGGTTTGGCGTTCGCGTCTGATGACGGGACAATGGTTCAGCCATTTACCGGTTTCCTTACAGGATAGTTTGCTGGCCATCGCCAAGGTGCGGCGCTTGGCGCCGGGGCAGCGGCTATTCAAGCGCGGCGACCCACCCTGCGGTTTGTATGCGGTGCTCGAAGGCGCTGTGCGTATCGGCGCGGTCAGTGAACAAGGCAAAGAGGCGCTGCTGAGTCTGGTGGAACCACCGCACTGGTTTGGTGAAATCTGTCTGTTCGACGGTCAGATGCGTACCCACGATGCGTTCGGCGTGGGCCCGTGCACCCTGCTGCACATCCCGCAAAACGCACTGCTGGCGCTGCTCGACGAACAACCGGTGCACTGGCGGCAGTTGGCATTGTTGATGAGCCAAAAACTGCGCATGACCTTCATCAACCTCGAGCAATTGAGCCTGATGCCGGCCCCGGCCAGATTGGCGCATCGCTTGCTGATGATCGCCGAGGGTTACGGCGAAATCGCCCCGCCGCGACGTGTGCTGCAACTGCCGCAGGAGCAGCTCGCTTCAATGGTGTCGCTGTCGCGCCAGACCACCAACCAGATTCTCAAGGATTTGCAGGGGCAGGGGATTCTCGACCTCAGCTATGGCGAGATCGAAATTCTGGATGCCGCTCGGCTGCGGGCGTTGGCAATGGTTTAAACATTTCAGCTTCACGCAATCCATGTAGCAGCTGGCGAAGCCTGCGTCCGGCGGTGTGTAGGAGCGAGCTTGCTCGCGAAGATGGAACATCCGACACATTTTCTGTGGCTGAACGACCATCGCGAGCAAGCTCGCTCCTACACACCGCCGGACGCGGGCGTCGCCAGCTGCTACACGGATCTCGGTATGGCTTAACTGACCGGCATTAGTCGGTATTAGTGGGCTTTCTTGGCGAAGACGCCTAGCCTGTGACAACGACAATCGAGGTGTGCCATGCGTGTGCTGTTAGTGGAAGACGAGCCGGAGACCGCCAAACTTCTGGCCAACGGCCTGAACGAGGCGAGTTACTCGGTGGATGTGGCGCTCAACGGAATGGACGGCCGCCGCTTTATCGAAACGGGCGATTACGAGCTGATCATCCTCGACGTCATGTTGCCGGGGCTAAACGGCTGGCAATTGCTGCAACAGATCCGCAAGCTCGGCGAAACGCCGGTGCTGCTCCTAACCACCAGGGATGGGATCGAAGATCGCCTGCGCGGGCTGGAGTTGCATGAGGATGATTACCTGCTCAAGCCGTTTACCGTGAGCGAATTGGTGGCGCGGGTGCGCAAGTTGTTGCGGCGGGATCGGGGGCGCTGAGGCGTTTCTGTGGTGTCTGGTCTGGCCTCATCGCGAGCAAGCTCGCTCCCACAGGGTTTTCAGTTGAACACAAGGCTGTGGTTTACACAGCTCCACTGTGGGAGCGAGCTTGCTCGCGATGAGGCCGGAAAATTTAACCCACCTTCCGGATCTTCATCGCAACCCATCCCGAAACTGCCCCGGTGTTATCCCGGTCCAGCGCTTGAACGCGCGGCTGAAGCTGCTCGTATCGGCAAACCCCAGCAGGTAACTGATCTCGCTCAACGAGCATTGCGGATCGCGCAAGTGCAGCAGCGCCAGGTTTTCACGACTTTCATTAAGCAGCGTGTCGAACCGACAACCTTCGTCCGCCAAATGCCGCTGCAGACTGCGCAAGCTCAGGTGCAGGGTCTGGGCGATGTGTTCGGCGCTGGGCTCGCCTTCCGGTAATTGCTCTTCAATGGCGTCGCGCACTTTGCGTTCCCAGGTCAGGGGCTTGAGTTGCGCGAGGGTGCGGTTGAGCACGGTTTCGTTGTGCTCGGCCAGTTCCGGGTTGGCGTCATCCAGGTGACTGTCGAAATCCTCCAGAGAAAATTCCAGTCGGTCTTCGTCGGCGCAAAAGTACACCGGCGAGCGGAAGACTTTGTGCCATTGATGCGGGTCTGCCGGTTCCGGACGGCGCAGGTACACCGCCAGCGGAGCGTACTCACGGCCCAGCCGATTGCGGCAGGTGCGCACATAAATCGCCGTAAAGGCATCGATGGCTTCGAAGGCCGGCGCCGGATTGCCGGGCGGGATTTTCAGGCGAAAGCGATAGCGGTCCTCGGTGCGGCTTAATTCAAGCTCCAGGGCATCACTGACCACCTGGTGATAGCGCACGATGCGTTCGAACACTTCCCGCAGACTACCGCTGGCCACCAGTGCATAACCGAGCGCATGAAAAGTGGTGGGGCTGACGAAGCGCGAAACGCGCAAGCCAATCGCCGGGTCGCCGCTGACCTGCACGGCGATTTCCCACAAGCGCGTGGTGGCGGACAACGGGTAACGGGCGTTCGGGTCGTCCATCAATTTCGGATCAAGCCCCGCCTGGTGACACAGGGCGGTGCTGTCGAGGCCCAGCGCATCAAGTTGCTTGCGCAGGGCGCGGGTCCAGCTGGCGAGGGAGGTCGGTTCAGTCATGCTGATTGGCGCTTCCGGTCAACAGGTTGGCGTTCACGGCTACCGTCCCGGGAAGGTTCTCAGGGCAGGATGCGAACATCAATAACCAGAGGATGGAAGCATGCACGGTACTTCTGCAAGTCCCCAGCGACTGAATGCAGCTCAGCGATCAGCGCATATTCGCGAAGTGGTATTGGCCAAGGGCATCGAACTGCGTCAGCGCTACCCGATTCTCAACCATCAGGACGCCTTGGGTGTGGGCATTCTGGCCTTTGTGTTGGCCGCAATGGTCGGTTCGGCAGTGCTGTACATGACGGGACACATGGCCTGGTGGGTGTGCCTGTTACTGAACGCATTTTTCGCGTCGTTGACTCACGAACTGGAGCACGACCTGATCCACAGCATGTACTTTCGCAAACAACGTGTGCCGCACAACCTGATGATGGGGCTGGTCTGGCTGGCGCGGCCAAGCACGATCAATCCGTGGATCCGTCGCCATCTGCACCTCAATCATCACAAGGTTTCCGGCACCGAAACCGACATGGAAGAACGCGCCATCACCAACGGCGAACCCTGGGGTTTCGCACGGCTGTTGATGGTCGGCGATAACGTGATGTCAGCGTTCATCCGCCTGCTGCGGGCCGAAACCTGGACGCAAAAAATCAACATCCTCAAGCGTACCCTGAAGGTCTACGCGCCACTGGCGCTGCTGCATTGGGGCGCGTGGTACGTGTTTCTCGGTTTTCACGCGGCCAATGGCATTGCTCATCTGCTGGGTGCACCGATTGAATGGTCGGCAACCACCTTGTCGGTAATGCAGGTGATCGATCTCGCGGCGGTGGTGATCATCGGACCGAACGTGTTGCGTACTTTCTGCCTACACTTCGTCAGCTCCAATATGCACTACTACGGTGACGTTGAGCCGGGCAATGTGATCCAGCAAACCCAAGTGTTGAACCCTTGGTGGATGTGGCCGTTGCAGGCGTTCTGCTTCAACTTCGGCAGCAGCCACGGGATTCATCACTTTGTGGTGAAGGAACCGTTTTATATCCGCCAGATGACCGTGCCCGTGGCGCATAAGGTGATGCGCGAAATGGGTGTGCGGTTCAACGACTTCGGCACCTTTGGCCGGGCGAACCGGTTTGTGCACAAGGAGGAAACAGAGGTCCGGGGGGTTCAAGCGACTCAGGCGTGACAAGTGCACCGCACACTCAGCCGTCATAAATCTGACCCAAACGGCCGATAAGGTATGACCAAGGCGTTTATTGTGCAGCTGATGGATATATGCGTTTATCGTCTATTAAAGTAATTAAATATTCCTTTAACGGATAAGTGTTTCAGCCAATCATTACATCCAGCGATGTTGATCAGCGCTAACAATTTTTGAGTTTCCGGGGCCGTCTCCTTGGCAGGGTGCGGTCCCTTTTTTTTGTCTGGAGAAACACCAAACCCCTTGTGGGAGCGAGCCTGCTCGCGAGGCTGTGACAGCCGACCCCCATGTAGCTGACACACCATCGCGAGCAGGCTCGCTCCCACAGGGGGATCTTTTATATTCGATATCAGTCTTAACAAATAGCTTCTTATTCCTTAACGAATATAACTCTCCTCCCTATACTTGCTCGGGAACAGACACGCAGCAGGAGAGTTCCCCCATGCGCAACGAATCAATTCGCTACCTGATTGTGCCGGGCTGGCAAGGATCGCCAGACGATCATTGGCAAAGCCACTGGCAGAACAGCCTGCCGAACAGCGCACGGGTGGAGCAGGCCGATTGGCTGACCCCTCGCCGGGAAGACTGGGTCGCGGCGCTGGCCGAGGCGATTGCCGTCGACAGCACGCCGGTGATCCTGATTGCCCACAGCCTGGGTTGCATCACCGTCGCCCACTGGGCCGCCACCGCGCCTGTGCAGTTTTTGCGTCAGGTTCGCGGTGCATTGCTGGTCGCACCGGCGGACGTCGAACGTGCGGCCTGCGCGCCAGCCCTGCGTAACTTCGCACCGATTCCGACGAACCTGTTGCCGTTCCCGAGTCAGGTGGTCAGCTCAGATAACGACAGCGCCGTAAGCGCACCGCGGGCATTGGAACTGGCACGCAACTGGGGCGCCGAAGCGGGGATTTTGTCGGGGGCCGGACACATCAACGTGAAGTCCGGTCACCAGCGTTGGGAGCAGGGTTTTGCCTACCTCTATCGCCTGCAAAACCGCATGGAACATCACGCCCTGCGTCGCGCTTGAACCTTATCTTTTTTTAAACGCCCACCCGTCTCCCGGCGGTTTTGGGCGGGAGTTTGCCATGAGTTTTGAAGCCTTCGGTCAGCCATTGCTGACCTTTCCCGACGCAGAAAAAAGTCCCCTGAGCATCCGCGCCAAGGCGCTGGTGTTCGTCGATCCGCGCTCTCGGCAGTTGCGCCAGGAGCTGGAGCAATTGGCCCCGCGCGCGATCTCGGTATTGATTCGCGGTGAAACCGGCAGCGGCAAGGAGTTGCTGGCGCGCCACATCCACCGCGCCAGTGATCGCGGCGGGTTGTTCGTCTCGGTCAACTGCGGGGCCATCAGCCCGACTTACGCCGATGCCGAATTGTTCGGTTATGCCGCCGGCAGTTATAGCGGTTCGGCCAGCAGCCGTGCCGGCTGGTTCGGCTCGGCCAATGGCGGCACGCTCTATCTGGACGAGATCGGCGACTTGCCTTTGCCCATCCAGATCAAATTACTCGCTGCCCTGGAAAACCATGAAGTCACTCGCGTCGGGGCGCACCAGCCGAGCCCGGTAGACGTGCGCCTGGTGGCCGCGACCAGCATCGACCTTGCCCAAGCGGTGGCCGCCGGCAAATTCCATGAGCGGCTTTACCACTACCTCAGTGAAGGCCAACTCGAATTGCCGGCCTTGCGTGAACGGGTGGGCGATATTCTGTCGCTGTCCGAATATTTCCTCGGCATCTATAGCCAGCGCCTGGACCTTCCGGTGCCGCTGATCAGCGAGGCGGCGCAGGTTGTGCTGGAGCGACACCGTTGGCCGGGCAACACCCGGGAGTTGGAAAACGTCATTCACTTTGCCTTGTTGGTGAGTACCGGCGACGAGATTCTGCCGGAGCATTTGAATCTGACTGAGGCGCCTGTATCGCTGGGCCAGATCGAGCAGCAACTCAAGCACATCCTCAGCAAAGGCTCTGCCGCCGAGCAAGCAGCACTGAAACAACTACTTGTAGGAGCGAGCTTGCTCGCGATGGACGTCAACGATGACGCGGCTTTCTGAATGTACGCGTTGTTCTTACGCTCCTCGCGAGCAAGCTCGCTCCTACAGGGTTGGCGTTGTATGAACAAAATGGAATATTAAAGTGAATAAAAGATATTATTCGGGAATATAAAATCCCGGTATTGTCCGCATCACGCCAGCGATAGCACTTCACTGGCACACGTACTTGAAGCCGTCGTCGATGACGACCGTGATTTTCGATAAGGACACTGCATGAAAAAGATTCTGTTGTTCACCGCATTGGCGGCTGCCCTGACCGCGGGCCTGGCCCAGGCCGGTGAGAAACTGGTGGTCGCGGCGACCCCGATTCCACACGCCGAGATTCTGGAACTGATCAAACCCACCCTCGCCAAAGAAGGCGTGGACCTGGAAATCAAAGTCTTCACCGACTACGTTCAGCCGAACGTGCAGGTCGACCAGAAGCGTCTGGACGCCAACTACTTCCAGACGCTGCCCTACCTGAAAAGCTTCAACGAAGGCAAAGGCACTAATCTGGTCACCGTGATCGGTGTGCATGTTGAACCCTTCGGTGGCTACTCGAAGAAAGTCAAAACCCTGGCTGAGCTCAAAGACGGCGCGACCATCGCGATCCCGAACGAAGGCAGCAACAGCGGTCGTGCGCTGATCCTGCTGCAGAAGGCCGGCCTGATTGAGTTGAAAGACCCGAAAAACGCCTTGGCTACCCCGAAAGACATCGCCAAGAACCCGCACAACTTCAAGTTCAAGGAACTGGAATCGGCCATGCTGCCGCGTGTTCTGGACCAGGTCGACCTGGACATGATCAACACCAACTACGCGTTGGAAGCAGGCCTGAACCCGGCTAAAGATGCGCTGGTGATCGAAGGTGCCGATTCGCCTTACGTGAACTTCCTGGTGGCTCGTCCGGACAACAAGGACAGCGTTGCGATCCAGAAACTGGCCAAAGCATTGACCAGTCCTGAAGTGAAAGCCTTCATCGAGAAGAAGTACAACGGCGCGGTACTGCCAGCGTTCTGATTCGCAAGGTAAACCCGTTCAAGGTTTCAAACGCCGACGGCTGATACAGCGTCGGCGTTTTTTTTTGCGCGCACACATACCCTGTGGGAGCGAGCCTGCTCGCGAAGAGGGAGTGTCAGTCGACATGGGTGTTGGATGTACCGGCCTCTTCGCGAGCAGGCTCGCTCCCACAGGGGGCTTCGGCGCGAGATACGTTACGTCACCCTGGCCTTCAACGCCCTGCGTAACGCTATCAGCCACTTCACGATGTCCTGCGGATTCATCCGTTCTGGCACTTTTCCGTCAGCCATTTTCTCTTCCTTGTGGGGGTTCGGCCGGGGAGCCTGGCCAAAAGCTGTACGTCCTTGGAGGGGCATTCTGAAAAAAATCCCTCCTACAGCTCAAAGGAAAATAGTCGTCTTGCGCCGCCTCGGCAAATCCGCAGGATGATTTTTGATCTTAATCCGGCCAATACCACGCCGGCTCATCCAGCATCCGCTGCCCGACGACCCCGGTCTGGCCGAAGTTTTTCTCCAGCACAATGCAGTTGCATTCCAGATCCTCCTGCAACGCCGAAATCAATCGCCGCGCATGAGAAACCACCCACACCTGACACTGCTCCGACGCCCGGATAATCAACCGCGCCAATGCCGGTAACAGGTCCGGGTGCAGGCTGGTTTCCGGCTCGTTCAGCACCATCAGTGTCGGTGGCCGTGGCGTCAGCAGTGCTGCCACCAGCAGCAAATAGCGCAATGTGCCGTCCGACAGCTCGGCTGCCGACAGAGGTCGCAACAATCCTTCCTGATAAAACTCGATGGAAAAACGTCCGCCGGCCAGCGGTTCGATGTGCAGTCGTGCGCCGGGGAACGCGTCGCTGATCGCGGCTTGCAATGCCTCGGGGTCGCCGATTTCGATGATGGTCTGCAACGCCGCCGCCAGATCCCTGCCGTCGTGGTGCAGAACCGGTGTGCGGGTGCCCAGTTGTGGCTGACGCACCGGTGCATCGGCATCACTGCGAAAGTGATCGTAGAATCGCCAGCGGCGGATGAACTCGCGCATCTCCAGTACCTCCGGCGAGGTACGCAAGCTGCCGACCTGATCGAACAGGCTGTCAAATGTTGGCGTGTGCTGAGCCAGCACGTCCCAGCTGCGGTTGGCTCGGGCGCGGATCATCGGGCCTTCGCGATCCACCAGCAGGCTCGCTGGACGATAGAACGGCCCGGCCCAGAGGCATTCGCGCTTGATTTGCGGGTCGAGGCTGAAACGTGACGGAATGGGTGAAGTGTGCCCGGGCAGCATGAAATGGCCGTTGGATTCGGGTAGCCCCAGACTGATCGAGTAACCGAAGTCCTCCCCGGCAAACCCCAGGCGCAGACGCTTTACCCCCTGTCTTACCGTTGCTTCGATCGGGACTTCGCCGCTACGCATGCGTCGGCTGATATTTTCCGGTCCGGCCCAGAACGTCGAATCCAGCCCACCCTCCCGGGCCAAGGCATTGACCACACCACCCTGGGCGGTTTCCGCCAGCAGGCGTAATGCGCGGTAGAGGTTGGACTTGCCACTGCCATTGGGCCCGGTGATCAGGTTCAACCGACCCAGCGGGATCACTAATTTATTGATCGAGCGGTAATTGGCAACCGCGAGGGTTTTGAGCATCGGAAGTTCCTGCTGCGTGGTCGGCCAGTTTGCCTTATTGTCGCAGCCAAGGTGTTACCCCCCCCTGTAGCAGCTGGCGAAGCCTGCGTCCGGCTGCGCAGCAGTCGTAATATGAACGCTCGCGGTGCATCAGGCACACCGTGCAAGCCGGATTTACGACTGCTGCGCAGCCGGACGCAGGCTTCGCCAGCTGCTACAAGGATTGCGGCGTGATCGTTTAATTTGAATACGTCAACTGTACCCTTGGAACCCTGTTCTACGCTCTCAGTCGTATCGTCACTGGTACGCCCGTACACAACGCAAAGGAGTCTGCATGGCTGGTCCCGGATTGAAAATAGTGGTTGGTTTGAGCCTCTTGGCTTTGCTCACCGCCTGCGGTGACAAACCCCACGTCGAAAAGGACCGTCCACGGGTTTTCGTACAAGAGGTCAAAACGGCTGATTACGCCGCGTCCGTGACACTCACGGGTGATGTACAAGCGCGAGTCCAGACCGAACTATCGTTCCGCGTCGGCGGCAAGATCATCCAGCGCCTCGTCGATGTCGGCGCCCGGGTGTCGGCCAGGCAAGTACTCGCCAGACTCGATCCCAAGGACCTGCAAACCAACGTTGATTCGGCCCAGGCTCAGGTCGTCGCCGAACAGGCGCGGGTCAAACAGTACGCAGCCGCTTTCGTTCGCCAGCAAAAACTCCTGCCCAAGGGTTACACCAGCCAAAGCGAATATGACGCCGCACAAGCCGCCTTGCGCAGCAGCCAAAGTGCCCTGGCGGCGGCCCAGGCGCAATTGGCCAACGCCCGTGAACAGCTGAGCTATACCGCGTTGATCACCGACGCGCCGGGCGTCATTACCGCGCGCCAGGCCGAAGTCGGCCAAGTGGTACAGGCCACCGTGCCGATTTTCAGCCTGGCCCGGGACGGTGAGCGCGACGCCGTGTTCAATGTCTACGAATCGCTATTGGCCGAGCCGTCCGTGGACAAAACGGTGGTGGTCAGCCTGCTCGATAACCCGGCCATCAAAACCACCGGCACTGTCCGGGAAATCACCCCGGCCGTTTCCGCGCAAACCGGGACGGTGCAGGTCAAAGTCAGCCTTGCCAGCCTGCCGGAAGGCATGCAACTCGGCTCGGTGGTCAGTGCCACGGCCAAGATGCCGGGCAAGTCTGCGGTGGAACTGCCCTGGTCGGCGCTGACCAAAAACATCAGTGAGCCGGCCGTGTGGCTGGTGGACGGGGAGGGCAAGGCGCAACTGCATCCTGTCACCGTTGTCCGTTACCTGACCGGCAAAGTGATCATCAGTGGCGGTCTTGAGGGCGGCGAAAAAGTCGTCATCGCTGGCGGCCAGTTGCTGCACCCCGGCGTGGCGGTGGAAATTGCCGAAAATACCTACAAGGATTTAAGCGCAGGAGCCCAGCCATGAAGCGTCTGTTACTGGTGTTGGCCGGTGTGATGCTGGTGGCCTGTTCGAAAAAAGAGCCACCCCCGGAGCCGGTACGTCCGGTGCTGTCCATCAAGGTGCAGGCCCAGGACGAAGAAAATCTGGGTCGCTTCGCCGGCAGCATCCAGGCCCGCTATGAAAGCAATGTCGGTTTCCGGGTGCCGGGACGCATTGCCAGTCGCAACGTCGATGTCGGTGCCGAAGTCGACAAAGGTGCGTTGCTCGCCACGCTCGATCCCACAGACCAACAGAACCAACTGCGCTCGGCTGAGGGCGATCTGGCGCGCATCGAGGCGCAATTCATCAACGCCCAGGCCAACGCCAGGCGTCAGCAGGAATTGTTCGATCGCGGGGTCGGTGCCCAGGCGCAACTGGATGTCGCCCAGACTGACCTGAAAACCACCCAGGCCTCCCTCGATCAGGCCCGCGCCTCGGTCAGCCAGGCCAGGGACCAACTTAATTATGTTGAGCTGCGCACCGATCACAAGGCCATCGTCACGGCGTGGAACGCTGAAGCCGGGCAAGTCGTCACCGCCGGTCAGCAAGTGGTGACCCTGGCGCAGCCGGACATCAAGGAAGCGGTGATCGATCTGCCCGACACCCTGGTCGACCAGTTGCCGGCGGACGTGGTGTTTGAGGTCGCGGTGCAATTGGCCCCGAACATCACCACCACGGCCGTTGTTCGTGAAATCGAACCTCAGGCCCAAAGCGCGACCCGTACCCGTCGAGCCCGGCTGACCCTTGCCGATACGCCTGCAGGCTTTCGCCTGGGCACGGCGATCAGCGTGACCCTGCGCTCGGCGATCAAGCCGCGTATCGAATTGCCCCGGAGCGTGCTGGAGGAAGTCGATGGGAAAACCCGGATCTGGGTCATCGATCCGCAGACGCAAACCGTTTCACCGCGAGACGTCAGCCTCATCAGTCGCACGGACAGCACGGTCGTCCTGGCCGATGGCGTGAAGTCCGGCGAGCGGGTGGTCAGTGCCGGTGTCAACAGCCTCAAACCGGGGCAGAAAGTGAAAAGCGACGAGGGCAGTGCGCAATGAAAGGGAGTTTCAACTTATCCGAATGGGCCCTCAAGCATCAGTCGTTTGTCTGGTATTTGATGTTCGTCGCGCTGCTGATGGGCGTGTTCTCGTACATGAACCTGGGGCGCGAGGAAGACCCCTCGTTCACCATCAAAACCATGGTGATTCAAACGCGCTGGCCGGGCGCGACCCAGGAAGAAACCCTCAAGCAGGTCACCGACCGCATCGAGAAAAAACTCGAAGAACTCGACTCGCTCGACTATGTGAAAAGCTACACGCGCCCCGGCGAATCCACGGTCTTCGTGTACCTGCGCGACACCACCAGCGCCAAGGACATCCCGGAAATCTGGTACCAGGTGCGCAAGAAGATCAACGACATTCGCGGCGACTTCCCCAAAGGCCTGCAAGGGCCGGGGTTCAACGACGAGTTCGGTGACGTCTTCGGTTCGGTGTACGCGTTTACCGCTGACGGCTTGTCGATGCGTCAGTTGCGTGACTACGTGGAACAGGTTCGCGCCGAAGTTCGTGATGTCCCGGGGCTGGGCAAAGTCGAGATGGTGGGCGAGCAGGATGAAGTCCTCTATCTGAATTTCTCTACCCGAAAACTGGCGGCGCTGGGGCTTGATCAGCGCCAGGTGGTGCAGAGCCTGCAATCGCAGAACGCCGTGACCCCGGCGGGGGTCATCGAAGCCGGTCCCGAGCGGATTTCCGTTCGCACCTCCGGGCAGTTTGCGTCCGAGAAAGATTTGGCCAACGTCAACTTGCGGCTCAACGATCGTTTCTATCGTCTGGCCGACATCGCCGACATCAGCCGTGGCTATGTCGACCCGGCGACACCAGAGTTTCGCTTCAATGGCCACCCGGCCATTGGCCTGGCCATTGCCATGCAGAAGGGCGGCAACATCCAGGTGTTCGGCAAAGCGTTGCACCAACGCATGACCGACCTGACCGCTGACCTGCCGGTGGGCGTCGGTGTGCACAACGTTTCCGACCAGGCCGAAGTGGTAGAAAAGGCTGTCGGCGGCTTCACCAGTGCGTTGTTCGAGGCGGTGGTGATCGTGCTGATCGTCAGCTTCATCAGTCTCGGCGTGCGTGCCGGGCTGGTGGTGGCGTGCTCCATTCCGCTGGTGCTGGCGATGGTTTTCGTCTTCATGGAATACAGCGGTATCACCATGCAACGGATCTCTCTCGGCGCATTGATCATTGCCCTCGGCCTGTTGGTCGACGACGCGATGATTACGGTCGAGATGATGGTGACGCGCCTGGAGATGGGCGAAACCAAAGAGCAGGCGGCGACATTCGCCTACACCTCGACCGCGTTCCCGATGCTGACCGGCACCCTGGTGACCGTCGCCGGGTTTGTGCCCATCGGGCTCAACGCCAGTTCTGCAGGCGAGTACACCTTCACCCTGTTCGCGGTGATTGCCGTGGCGATGATCGTGTCGTGGGTGGTCGCGGTGCTGTTCGCCCCGGTGATCGGCGTGCACATCCTTAGCACCAACGTGAAACCCCACTCGACAGAACCGGGGCGCATCGGTCGGGCGTTCAATGGCGGAATGCTGTGGGCCATGCGCAATCGCTGGTGGGCCATCGGCATTACGGTCGCGTTGTTCGTGGCGTCGGTGTTTTCCATGCAGTTCGTGCAGAACCAGTTCTTTCCGTCTTCGGACCGCCCGGAAATTCTCGTCGACCTGAACCTGCCACAAAACGCCTCGATAGCCGAGACGCGCAAGGCGGTGGACAAGCTCGAAGCGACGCTCAAGGG
Source organism: Pseudomonas sp. ASL7 (assembly GCF_056680375.1). Lineage (NCBI taxonomy): Bacteria > Pseudomonadati > Pseudomonadota > Gammaproteobacteria > Pseudomonadales > Pseudomonadaceae > Pseudomonas > Pseudomonas sp. ASL7. Next base: position 4,949,567 of record NZ_CM155279.1, read on the forward strand.
TGACCCGGACATCGTGCGCTGGAGTACGTACATTGGCGAAGGTGCGATCCGTTTCTACCTGCCCCTCGACCAGCAATTACAGAACCCGTACTACGCGCAATTGATCATTGTCAGCAAAGGCCTGGCGTCGCGGGAGGCCCTGAGCCAACGCTTGCGTGAGCGGCTGCGCAAAGACTTCGTCGGCATTGGCAGTTACGTTCAGGCGCTGGAAATGGGCCCGCCGGTGGGCCGGCCGATTCAGTACCGGGTCAGCGGCAAGGACATCGATCAAGTGCGCAAACACGCGATTGCCCTGGCCAGCGAACTGGATAAAAACCCGCACATCGGCGAGATCATTTACGACTGGAACGAGCCGGGCAAAGTCCTGCGTATCGACATCGCTCAGGACAAGGCCCGGCAATTGGGGCTGTCGTCCGAAGACGTGGCAAACCTGATGAACAGCATCGTCGTCGGCACGCCGGTGACGCAGGTCGATGACGATATCTATTTGATCAACGTCGTCGGCCGCGCTGAGGACGCGGAACGGGGCACGCCTGAAACCCTGCAGAACCTGCAAATCGTCACGCCGAGCGGGACGTCGATTCCATTGTTGGCCTTTGCCACCGTGCGTTATGAACTGGAGCAACCCTTGGTCTGGCGGCGTGACCGTAAGCCGACGATCACCATCAAGGCCGCCGTGCGTGATGAGATTCAGCCGACCGACCTGGTGAAACAGCTCAAACCGGACATCGACAAATTCGCTGCCAGTCTGCCAGTCGGCTACACGGTCGCCACCGGCGGCACGGTGGAGGAAAGCGGCAAGGCTCAGGGGCCGATTGCCAAGGTTGTGCCGTTGATGCTGTTCTTGATGGCGACGTTCCTGATGATCCAGTTGCACAGCGTGCAGAAGCTATTCCTTGTGGCCAGCGTCGCGCCGCTCGGGCTGATCGGCGTGGTGCTGGCGCTGATCCCGACGGGCACGCCCATGGGCTTTGTGGCGATCCTGGGGATCCTCGCGTTGATCGGCATCATCATCCGCAACTCGGTGATTCTGGTCACCCAGATCGACGCACTGGAGAAGGAGGGCCTTTCACCGTGGGACGCCGTGGTGCAAGCCACGGAGCATCGTCGTCGACCGATTCTGCTGACGGCAGCGGCGGCAAGCCTGGGGATGATCCCGATTGCACGGGAAGTGTTCTGGGGGCCGATGGCGTACGCGATGATTGGCGGGATCATTATTGCGACGTTGCTGACGTTGCTGTTTTTGCCGGCGCTTTATGTGGCCTGGTACAAGATTCGCGAACCGAAGAAAGGGGTGCAGTAAGGCGAGCGCTGCGCGCTCATCGCGAGCAAGCTCGCTCCCACAGGGAACCGGGTTCACCTGACCGACTCGGTCAACTGTGGGAGCGAGCTTGCTCGCGATGGCGCCCCTACAGGCACCATAGCCTTGAAGGTTTTACACCTTACGCCAAACACTCGCCAACCAAGGCTGTTGCTCCCGCGGCAGCCCCGCTGGCCGGTAGTAATGCTCCAGCTCCACAAACCCCGCGTCGGTCAGCAGTGCCTGCCACGCCTGCAAATCGTGGTAGGCCCCATAACGCGGCCCATTCCACCCCTCCTGATTCTCACCCCGGGGATTGGAGCTGAACAACACACCCCCCGGCTTCAACGCACCGCGCAATTGCTTCAACACTCGAGGCAATTCCTGGCGCGGAATATGAAACAGCACCGCATTGGCAAAAATTCCGTCGAAACGCTCATCCGGCAAATCAAGCTTCAGGAAGTCCTGTTGCCACACCTCACAACCACTGTCTTCGCGCGCCATCTGCGCGAACTTCTCCGAGCCATCCAGCCCGACTGCCGTGTGCCCCATGCGCGTGAACGTTTGCAAATCGCGCCCGGGACCACAGCCGAAGTCGAGAATGCTGAACGGCGCCTCGCCCTGAATGTGCCGCAACAGCGCATCGATGTTCTGGCTGACATCGTGATCGCGAGTCCCTTCACGAAAATCTTCGGCCACCGAGTTGTAATGGCCCAGGGTGGTGGCGGTGATCTGCTCAAGGTCGTCGGGGGTCTGTTTCATGGTCGGCTGCGCAGGCAATTGGGATTCGCCGAATATACGCCATCAAGCCTGGGGCCGCTGCGCAGCCCATCGTCGGATCGCCGCCCGGAGCAAGCTCGCTCCCACAGGGAACCGGGTTTGCCTGAACGACTCGGTCAACTGTGGGAGCGAGCTTGCTCGCGATGGCGATATCACTGACGACCGATGTCTCAGCCCTGCTTCATCCCCAGACACTCAATAGACCGATCAACCATCGCCTTGGCAATCTCCAGCAAATGCCAGATAGAAAACACCATGGCCCTGTCGGCGCCTTTGAGATGGTCACCACACTGATACGCCGTGACCGAGGCACAGCGCAGCAGATCGGCGACGTAGAGTTGAGTGTCTTCGAAGCTCACGTCTTTGCTGACGTTGTAGAACCGCAGCTCATCCGGCGCGGTGGGCTGTTCGCCGGTGAGGTAGAAATCGATCGCACGATAAAGCGCAGAACGGTCTCTGAGTGGCTCGTCGGCGGGTTTGTCGTTGGTGGATGTTTCGGGAGGTGGATCGGGGACGGATCTTTTCATTGGTAAAACTCCTAGAGCTAATTGGAGCCAACCGTAGTCGCGACTAAACGAACAAGGGTGGCGGCTGCACGCAGGTTAGTCGACCGGTCTCTAGGCAACCCGGCGCACCCGAGGGTGCCCTGCGCACAGCCACCATGACGTTCAGGCAATGAAAACACCTGGAATGAGGTGGCGCTGTGCGCCTAGAAGATCCGGGCGACTAAACCCGATCACTGATGAGCAGTGACGGACGGAGACTAGCCACGAGAATCTACCGGCGCAAGCGTGCGGAATCATCTAGGAAACGTCCTGCAAAAGAAAGGGATCAGCCTTGTAGGAGTGCTGATTTTCCTGTGAGAAAACTTCCCTTTTTGTAGTGGATTTCCTACGGCCTAGACCTTGACTCAGCGCTTGTTCAGCCCCCGAGCCAACCGATCCCCGCCTAATTGAATCATCGCCACCAACACCACCAGCAACACAATCACCGTCAGCATGATCTGGCTATCAAACCGCTGATATCCATACCGATAAGCAATGTCGCCTAGTCCGCCCGCACCAATCGCCCCGGCCATGGCCGACGAGTTAATCATGGTCACCAGCGTGATGGTGAACCCGCCGACAATCCCCGGCAGCGCTTCAGGCAACAGCACATGCCAGACGATGTGCCCGCGCCGGCACCCCATGGCTTGTGCCGCCTCGATCAACCCGTGATCGACCTCGCGCAAACTGACTTCGGCGATGCGCGCAAAGAACGGTGTGGCGGCAATGGTCAGCGGCACCACGGCGGCCCAGACGCCGTACGTGGTCCCGACAATCAACCGGGTGAACGGAATCAGCGCCACCATTAAAATCAGAAACGGGATCGAGCGAAACAGGTTCACGAACGCACCCAATGCGCGGTTTAGCGTCGGTGCTTCGTAGATGCCGCCCTTGGAACTGGTGACCAGAATCACCGCGAGCGGAATGCCCGCCAGCAGCGCGATCAGCGATGACACGCCGACCATCAAAAAGGTGTCGATGAAGCCTTGCAGCAAGCGATCAAACCACATAGCCCAGCACCTCCACCTGTTGCGCCCAGTGGCTGGCGCTTTGACGCAATGCCTCGGCGCCGAGGGACGAGCCCGTCACCGCCAGCAGCAATTGCCCGAGGGCATGGCCCTGAATCCGTTCCACGCCACCTTGCAACAAGCGCACACGACCGCCGAGGGCGGCGAACAGCGCGGCCAGATCCGGTTCGTCCGTGGCGCTGCCGGTGAATTGCAGACGTAGCACCACGGCAGCGTCCGAGGCGTGTGGCTGAGCCTGTAAACGGCTTTGCAGCTCTTGCGGCAGCGCATGTTGCAACGGTGCCAGCAAAGTTTTGCTGACCTCGTGCTGCGGGTTGCCAAAGACTTCCCAGACCGGTCCTTGCTCGACGATTCGCCCGTGTTCGAGGACGACCACCCGATCGCAGATATCGCGAATCACCGCCATCTCATGAGTGATCAACACAATGGTCAGGCCCAGGCGCTGATTGATCTCGCGCAGCAGGCCGAGGATCGATTGCGTGGTCTCCGGGTCCAGCGCCGACGTGGCTTCGTCGCACAGCAGAATCGCTGGGTCATGCACCAGCGCGCGGGCGATGCCGACGCGCTGTTTCTGCCCGCCGGACAGCTGCGCCGGGTAGGCCTTGTGTTTTGCTTCCAAGCCCACCAGTTCCAGCAGTTCACGAACCTTCTGCTCGCGTTTTTCCTTGGGCACGCCAGCGACTTTCAGCGGCAATTCGACGTTTTGCCAAACCGTCTTGGCCGACATCAAATTGAAGTGCTGAAAGATCATGCCGATCCGTCGGCGCAGCGCCACCAGGCGGTCTTCATCGAACTCGCCGATGTCCACTTGATCAATCAGCACGCGGCCGCTGCTCGGTTGTTCGAGGCGGTTGATGGTGCGGATCAGCGACGACTTGCCGGCACCACTGCGGCCGATGATGCCGAACACTTCACCGCGTTGGATCGCCAGGTCGATGCCGTGCAGCGCGGCCACCGGACCTTGCTGGCCGTTGTAGGTTTTACCCAGGCCGATGAAGCGCACATGAGCGCGGTTGAACTCAGGATGTAGCTCGGTCTGTTTAGCAGTGTGGGGCTCTGGAATTTCCAGTCGCCGTTGGGTGGCGGCCGTCATGCTCAACTTTCCCAACCGGCTTGATAGAGCTTGCCGTGGGCTTTATCCAGGGCTGCGCGAACGGCGGGTGAGTGCTGGTAGATGTCGACGAATTTGATCAAGCGCGGGTCGGTTTTGCTTTTTGGCTGGATCACGAACTGGATCACGTATTCCTTGTGATCGAGGCCGTCGAACAGCAGGGCAGAGCCGGCATCGAAGGTCTTCGACAGACGGATGTAGGCCGGGTAACCCTGGACCAGATCGGCGTCGTCATAGGCGCGCACCAGTTGTACGGCTTCGACCTGGAGGATTTTGATGTGCTTTGGGTTGGCGATGATGTCTTCTTCGGTGGCCTTGTAGCCGACACCCGGCTTAAGGGTGATCAGGCCCGCTTTGGCCAGCAGTTGCAGACCACGCCCGCTGTTGATCGGGTCGTTGGCGATGGCCACGCTGGCGCCTTCCGGCAGCTCGTCGAAGCTTTTGTATTTCTTCGAGTAGAGGCCGACGTTGTTAATGATCCCCGGCGCGAACGGGACCAGGTCAAAACCGGCGGCGGCTTTGGCGTTTTCCAAAAACGGCACGTGCTGGAAGTAGTTCACGTCGATGTCGCCAGCGGCGAGGCTGACATTGGGGGCGATCCAGTCGCTGAACTCCACGAGCTCGACTTTCAAGCCTTGTTTGTGGGCTTCTTCTACCGCCACTTCCAACGGAATGGCGAAGGCGGCGGTGGTGCCGACTTTCAGTGCTGCGTCAGCGGCGAAAGTGGCGGAGCTGAAAAGGCCGAGCGCCAGGGCCAGTGCTTTGACTGGGTGGGTTAAAAGTTTCTTGGTCATGGTGATTATTCCAGTCAGTGCATTAAATGTGTGGTGTTTGGTAGGGCCCCATCGCGAGCAAGCTCGCTCCCACAGTGGATCTTCGGTGTTCACACAATCCCTGTGGGAGCGAGCCTGCTCGCGATGCTTTTAGCGTCGAAACGTCGAGCCCGTGTGTTGCTCAGGCAAATGCGCCTCTGCGTGAAACAGCTTTTCCCGCAGGCTGCCGCTGTCGTAGGCCGTCTTGTACGACCCACGTCGCTGCAACTGCGGAATCACCAGCTCAATGAAATCCACATAGCTTTCCGGCGTGACAATTCGCGTCAGGTTGAAGCCGTCGAGCCCGGTTTCGGCGATCCACGATTCCAGCTCATCCGCCACCTGTTCTGGCGAGCCAACGACCGTGATGTAGCGACCACCGAGCGCGTGTTGCTCGAGCAATTTGCGCCGGGTCCAGTCGTTGTTTTGCAGGTTCCTGGTCGCCGACTGGATCGCGTTGCTCTTCACGTACTGGATCGGTTCGTCGATGGCGTACTCGGAGAAGTCGATCCCGGTCGACGCCGAAAAATGCGCCACGCCTGCCTCGGCACTGGCATAGCTCAAGTACTCGGCGTGCTTGGCCCATGCGAGCGCTTCGGTCGCGCCGACAATCACGTTCAGCCCCATGAACACCTTGATGTCCTCGGGATTGCGCCCGGCCTCAACGGCGCTGGCGCGGACGTTGTCCACCTGAACCTTGGTCGACGGTTTGTTCTGGCCGCTGATGAATACGCACTCGGCGTGGCGCCCGGCGAACTGCAACCCGCGCTCCGAACTGCCGGCCTGAAACAGCACCGGCGTGCGCTGCGGTGAAGGCTCGCAGAGGTGATAACCCTCGACCTGATAGAACTCGCCCTTGTGCTCGACCTTGTGCACTTTCTCAGGCGCAGCATAGATGCGCTGCTGGGGATCGTTGAGCACCGCGTCGTTTTCCCAGCTGCCTTCCCAGAGTTTGTAGAGCACTTCGAGGTATTCATCGGCCTGGTCGTAACGACGGTCATGTTCGACCTGCTCGCTCAGGCCCATGGCTTTGGCGGCGCTGTCGAGGTAGCCAGTGACGATGTTCCAGCCGACCCGGCCGCGGCTCAAATGATCGAGGGTCGACAGGCGGCGGGCGAACAGGTACGGCGGTTCATACGTGAGGTTGGCGGTGAGGCCGAAGCCAAGATTCTTGGTGACGGCCGCCATGGCCGAAACCAGCAGCAGCGGGTCGTTGACAGGCAGCTGGATCGACTCTTTCAGCGGAACGTCGACCGAACTCTGGTAGACATCGTAGACCCCGACGATGTCGGCGATGAACAAGCCGTCGAACAACCCGCGCTCCAGCAATTGCGCAAGCTCGGTCCAGTATTCGATGGTTTTGTATTGGGTCGAGGTGTCCCGTGGATGCGTCCACAGGCCATGATTGATGTGCCCGATGCAGTTCATATTGAACGCGTTGAGCAGGATCTTCTTTTTCGCTTCAGCCATCAAATGGTCCCCCGCAGCGGCGGGTTTTCATCGTTGAGGTAATAATTGCCAACGGCGTGATATTTCCAGCGCACCGGGTCGTGCAGGGTATGCACCCGGGCGTTTCGCCAGTGGCGATCCAGACCGTGTTCGGTCAGCGTCGCCTGGCTGCCGGCGAGTTCGAATAGCGTGCTGCCGGCTGCGAGGGAAATCTCGGTGCTGATGGCGCGGGCTTCGGCGACGGCAATCGACGCCGCGGCGACGGTCTCGGCGTTGGCCTCGGCCTGAGCCTTGTCGAGGTATTCACCGGAGCGTTCCAGCAGTGCTTCGGCGGCGTGCAGGCGAATGCTCAAGTGGCCGAAGCTCTTGAGGGTCAGTGGGTCTTGAGTGGCTTTGTCATTACCGGAATCGATCCATGGCCGGGTTTTGGTACGCACGAAATGCAACGCATCTTCGTAGGCGGCGCGGGCGATGCCGGTGTCGATGGCGGCGTGGAGAATCTGCGCCAGCGGGCCGACGGTGGTCGGACGCTCGAAAGCGCTTTGAAACGGAATCACGTCTTCGGCCGCGACGTAGACGTCTTCGAACACCACCGAGCCGCTGCCGGTGGTGCGCTGGCCGAAGCCGCTCCAGTCATCGATCACCGTCAAACCTTTGCTGTTGTGCTGCACGAACGCCAATTGCTGCACGCCGTTTTCATCCACCACCGAGGTCGGGATGCGCTGGGCGTAAATCGCGCCCGTGGCGTAGAACTTGCGGCCATTGATGCGATAACCATCACCGTCGCGCTTCACGCTGGTGACGCGGTCGTGGGCGGTTTTTGTACCGAGTTCTGCGAGGGCATTGCCGAAACGCTGGCCGGCCAACACGTCGGCGTACAGGCGTTTTTTCTGTTCTTCGCTGCCATTCACCCGCAGCACTTCGAGGGCATAGAAATGGTTTTGCGGGATTTGGCCAAGGGAGCCGTCAGCCTGGGCGATCAAGGCGATTACCTTGGCCAGGGTGACATTGGACACCCCGGCACCGCCGTACGCCTTGGGCACGCTGATGCCCCAAAGGCCCGAACGGGAAAACACTTCCAGTTCCGGGTGCGGCAAACGGCGTTCGCGGTCGCGCAGGGCGCTGTCGCGTCTGAAATCTTCGGCCAGGTCACTGGCGACGATCAGGGCTTGTTCATCGCTGGTGATAACCGCGACGTGGTGAGAACTTGTCATGTGTTTCTCCAGAGATCTGGTCAAAAGTGTTCTGGTCGTTAAATCCAGGAGTGGCGAGCGGGGAGCGTGCCGTTTAAGTGATAAGTGCCGACGGCGTGGTACTTCCAGCGAACGGGGTCGTGCAGCGTGTGCACGCGGGCGTTGCGCCAGTGGCGGTCGAGGTTGAATTCAGCGAGGGTGGCGCGGCTGCCGGCCAGCTCGAAGAGTTTTTCGCTGGCCAGCAGCGAGATCTCGGTGGTCAGCACTTTGGCTTCCGCCACGGCAATCGAAGCGCGGGCAGCGGACTCGGCGGTGAGCGGCACGGCGTTGACCTGATCGAGCACTTGCCCGGCCTTGCGCAATAGCGCTTCGGCGGCGTGCAGTTCGATTTTCAGTTTGCCGATGTCGGCAATCACGTAGAGGTCATCGCTGGCACGTTCGACCTTGGCGTCGATCCATGGCCGCGCGCGGGTTTTCACGAACGCGATAGCGTCGTCGATGGCGCCCCGAGCGATACCGGCATCAATGGCCGCTTGAATCAGCTGCGACACCGCGCCCTGGATGTTCGGCGTGTCGTTGATCTTCCAGTTATCCACCACCAGCTCGGCGTCGACCCGCACGTTGTTGAGCAAAACAGTGCCGCTGGCGGTGGTGCGTTGACCGAAGCCCGACCAGTCATCGACGATGCGCAAACCGGGCGTGCCACGGCGAACGAAGGCCAGTACTTGCTTGCCTTGGTCGTTCAACGCTTTGACGGCAACCCAGTGAGCGAACAGCGCACCAGTGGAGTAGAACTTCTGGCCATTGATGATAAAACCATCGCCGTCAGCGGTGATCCGGGCCTTGAGTTCAAGGGTGTTTTTGGTGCCGCGCTCAGGCCCCGCGTTACCGATGCGCCAGCCTTCGAGCACACTTTTGAACAGCTGTTTTTTCTGCGCTTCGGTGGCGGTGCCGAGCACCAGATTGAGAATGCCGAACTGGTTCTGCGGGATCTGTCCCAGTGCCGGGTCAGCCGCGGAAATGATCGCGAAGACGTCGGCAAGGGTCACGAACGAAACCTGTGGGCCACCGTATTCGTGCGGGATGGCAATACTGCCCAGTCCGCTGCGGGTGAACTGTTCGATTTCCGCCCATGGCAACTTGCGCTGCTGATCGCGTTTGGCCGCTTGCAGGCGGGCGCTTTGCGCCAGCTCATGGGCGGCCTTGATGGCTTGAGCGTCGTTGCGCAAAACCTGTGCGGGCAACAACAACGGGGCGATGTCCAGATCACTCTGAACGATTGCATCTGCCAGACTGGACATCAGTGCCGCTCCTTGGCTGCACGCAATGCCCTGGCGATCTGCACTGGGGTGATTGTGTTCCGGACCATACCTACCTCACATCTCATGGGTCGCCGCGAGGGTGGCGGCGAACTAAAAACAAGAATGTCCGGTGGTCCGGTTTATATACCCTAATCGCGTATAAAAAATTAATAAACTAACTTTTAGGAATATACATAGAAGGCGCAACACATACCCCTGTAGCAGCTGGCGAAGCCTGCGTTCGGCTGCGCAGCAGTCGTAAATCCTGACACCCCGATTTACCTGAATCACCGCGGTGGCTGGTTTTACGACTGCTTCGCAGCCGAACGCAGGCTTCGCCAGCTGCTACACGGATCTCAGCGTTTGCGGGGTTCGGCGGCCTTGAGTTCTTCTCTGGGCCGGACCTTCAGATACGGATTGGCACAGCCGATCTTCAGCGTCCGGGCCGGCGCCCAGCGGGAGTTGTTACCCACCCGATCGAGAATGCAGTAGGTCACTTCCAGCCGAAGGTCTTCGCCGGCTTCGAGAATGATCGCCGGTGGCACCCAGACCTGAATCGGCTGGCCCACGTCATCGGGCTTTATCCGGGGCAGGTCCATGCGCACATCGCCCCAGCGCAGGGTGATTTCGTCGTCAGTGGCCATGTTCAGGTACGGTTCGATGGTCAGCGGAACACCGCGTTTGATCTGGTTCGGATTGACCCCGTGGCGTCGAATGGCTTCGGGGATGCTCACAGGTTGCAGGCGCTGGTTTTCGTCGCCACACAGTGCCGAGGGCTGGCCGCCTGGACAGTCGAGCTTGATCGGTATGCGCCGGGTGGCCGATAAAGCTGGCCCTTGCCCGACCTGCATGATCCGGTAGTGAATGCGCGAGGTGCCATTGGCGATGAAGCTCTCGGGCACACGCAGCTGAACCGGTTGGCCGATATCGTGGCTCGTCAGCACTCTGGAGGCCACGTAGCAGCTATCCCAGAACAGTTCGATGAGGTCGCCTTCATCCATGCCAGGGTAGGGCGCCACGTCGATCAGCAGGTGAGCCGCCGAGGTGAGATTGATGCCACTCTTGTGCGATTGCGCCAGGGTTGGCGCCGCCAGTTCGGGTTTGTTCGAGGTGCTTGTCATGGGGTTTCTCCTTGAAGCCTTGCAGCGAAGTCCGTTTCTGAAAGATCAAAGGGCGTGAATTACCGAGCAACAGAACCGTTAACTATTTACCCGTTTGAATAAGGATTGAACGTGATGGTCGGCGCCTGTGGGGAACTAGATAAGAGTGCGCTCGAGTGCGTGTCAATAGAGTTGGTTAGTTGGGGGGTGGATATTCTGTTATTCAGAAACATCCTACGGTTGTTAGTTAATATGCTGCAGCGATCTGTCGAACTTTACGGCGGTTTTTAGCGCTTTTGCGTGGGGTTGAGAAAAGACCTTGGACCTCTGTTGGTCGGCCATTTCTGGAGACTTAGGCGAGAGAGTCTGTTGCAGGACATATATATGTACCGCACGCGCTGGCAGAGATTTATATGAAATTTATTAGTTTTAAGTGAGGGGCAGATGTTGTCGCGGGGTAAAGGGGACTTCCATCCGTGGAAGTTAGCTACTATTGATGTTTCAGTTGTGCGCGTTATTCAGAAACTTGCTGAGGAACTGCTTCGTCCGTTCTTCTTTCGGGTTTGCAAACAGCGCCTTGGCTTCGCCTTGCTCGACGATCACACCTTTGTCGAAAAACACCACGCGGTTCGCCACGTCCCGGGCAAAGCCCATTTCGTGGGTGACGATGACCATGGTGCGCTTCTCCTCGGCCAGGCCGCGGATCGTCGCCAACACTTCGCCCACCAGTTCCGGATCGAGCGCCGAGGTCGGTTCATCGAACAAAATCACTTCTGGCTCCATGGCCAACGCGCGGGCAATCGCCACACGCTGTTGCTGACCGCCGGAAAGGCGTCGCGGGTAAGCGTCTTCCTTGCCCGCCAGACCGACTTTGGCCAAGAGCTTTTTGCCCAGGGCCACGGCTTCGGCGCGTGGAATCTTTTTCACCACGATCGGCCCTTCGATAACGTTTTCCAGGGCAGTGCGATGGGGGAACAGGTTGAAGTTCTGGAACACGAAACCGACGTGCTGGCGTAAACGCCGCACCAGGCTCTGTTGCTGGTTCAACGGGCGGCTGCCATCGATCTCGATGTCCCCCACCTTGATCCGGCCGCTGGAGGGTTCTTCGAGAAAGTTCAGGCAACGCAGAAACGTGGTTTTCCCCGAGCCGCTGGGCCCGATGATTGCCACGACTTCGCCTTCCTTCACTTCCAGATCGATGCCGTTGAGCACCACTTGACCCTTGAACTGCTTTGTCAGTTTTTCCACGACAATCATTGGGTCAGGACTCCTGGTCGTGCCGATTGACCCGCACTTCCAACTGGTTTTGCAAGTGCGACAGCACCGTGGCAAGAACCCAGTAGATCAGCGCGGCGGCCAGATACATGGTGAAGATTTCGAAGGTGCGTGCGGTGATCAATTGCGCCTGACGGAACAGTTCCGGCACCTGGATGGTGGCGGCCAGCGCCGTGTCCTTGACCAGCGAAATGAAGCTGTTGCCCAGCGGTGGCAGGGCCGTACGCATCGCCTGCGGCAGGATGGCCCGGCGCAAGGTCTGCGCACGGGTCATGCCGATACTCGCGGCAGCCTCCCACTGACCGCGTTCAATGGAACTGATCGCGGCACGGAGGATTTCGCAGGCATACGCCGCCATGTTCAGCGAGAAGCCGATCAGGGCGGCTGGCAGCGGATCAAGTTCGATGCCCAATTGCGGCAAGCCGTAATAGATCACGAACAATTGCACCAGCAACGGCGTGCCGCGAAAGAACGACACGTAGATGCGGGCAATCCAGCTCACCAGCTTGAAGCGTGACAGGCGCATCAACGCCAGGCCGAAGCCCATCACCAGGCCGAAGAACATTCCGCCCAGGCTCAAGATGACCGTGTAGTACGCGCCCTTAAGCAGAAAGGGCGCGGAATCCAGCGCGAGTTGGAAAGCCTCTTCCATTATTTGGTGACGTCAGCGTTGAAGTATTTCTGCGAGAGCTTGGCCAGGGTGCCGTCGGCGCGCAGTTTTTCGATGGCCTTGTTTACAGCGGCCAGCAGTTCAGGCTCGCCTTTGCGCAGGGCAATACCGGCTTCCTGGCGGGAGAACGGTGCGCCGGCAACGGCGGTGTCCTTGGCTTTTGCAGTCAGTTCCAGCGCAGCCAGACGGTCGACCAGGATGGCGTCGATACGGCCTACACGCAGGTCCTGATACTTGGTCGGATCATCGTCGTAGGTCTTGATGATGGCTTTGGGTTGGTTGTCCTTGAGCCATTGCTCGTAGTTGGTGCCCAGGCCCACACCGACCTTCTTGCCGGCCAGGTCATCGGCGGTCTTGATGCTGTCTTTGTTCTTGGTCAGAACCAGCGCCTGAATACCGGAGACGGTGTACGGCTCGGAGAAGTCGTACTTCTTCTTGCGGTCTTCGGTAATGGTGACCTGGTTGATCACCGCATCCAGTCGCTTGGATTCCAGCGCCGCGAGGATGCCGTCCCATTTGGTCGGTTGCAGTTTGACCTTCACGCCCAGCTCTTTGGCCAGGGCTTCGGCGAACTCGACTTCGAAGCCGGCCAGTTTGCCGTTGGCGTCAACGAAACTGAACGGTGGGTAGGTGCCTTCCAGACCGACGTTGATCACGCCGGCCTCTTTGATTTTTTGCAGCTCCTCCCCGGCTACTGCTTGCCCCAACAGGCCGGCACTCAGTGCCAAGCCGAGTGAACCCACTAATAGATTTCGACGTAGTGCGGAAAAATTCATGACAAGCCCCTGTGTTTTCTTATGGACGACGCTTTTAGGAAAGTTGGCAAAATCGGGATTTGGACGACTGCAATATCCTGCCCTAAAGCAGCTTATGCGTCTCTGTGCAAATTCGCCTGCGGCGTGACTATATGATGGCGTTCTTAGATATTAAAATAATAAATTTTACGTTTATTATTCTTTTAGCGAATATGTGGAAGATGCAATCGCTTGTGACGAGGGCGCTTTCGCCCTCGCCACAGGCAATGCTTCACACCGTCAGCCAATCTTTGTAGGCAAACAACGCTGGCGCCCCACCGGTGTGCAGGAAGATGATCGGCCCTTTATCGAAACGCCCACGCCCAATACCGTCGAGCAACCCGGCCATGGCCTTGCCGGTGTACACCGGGTCCAGCAGCAAACCTTCGTGACTGGCCAGCAGCTTGACCGCCGACAGTGTCCCGGCATTCGGCTCGCCATAGCGCGGGCCGAAATACTCGTCCCACAACTCGACCTTGAAGCTCGCCGGCAGCTTCACGCCCAGCAGTTCGGCAGTGCGCTCGGCGAGACCCTGAACTTTCGGCCGCTGATCTTCATCGCTACGAGAGACCGTGACACCGATCACTGGCAAATCCGGTAGTGCTTCATTCAATGCCAACGCCAGACCGCTATGAGTCCCGGCGCTGCCCGAGGCCAGGACCACGGCGGCGAACTTCAGGCCGGTGTCCTTGATTTGCTCGGCCAGTTCCAGCCCCGCACGCACGTAACCCAGAGCGCCCAAAGCGTTCGAGCCGCCAATCGGCACCAGGTAGGGCTTCTTGCCGTTGTTACGCAGACGATCAGCTAACGCCTGCAATTGCTCGTCGGCGTTGTCGAGGTTTTCCACCAACTCGACCTTGGTGTCGAACAGATCGAGCAACAGCCGATTGCCGTTACCCACGTAGTTAGCGTCGTTGGTGCCCAAAGGGTTTTCCAGCAGTGCGACACAACCCAGGCCAAGCTTGGCTGCAATGGCGGCGGTCTGTCGTACGTGGTTGGATTGAAGCGCACCCGCCGTGATCAATGTATCAGCACCCTGGGCCAGTGCATCGGCGGCCAGGTATTCGAGTTTGCGCAGCTTGTTGCCGCCCATCGCCAGCGGCGTCAGATCATCACGTTTAACGTACACATCACGGCCCAGCCAGGCCGAGAGGCGTTCGAGTTTTTCCAGGGCGGTGGGCTGGCCAAGCAAATCGAGACGGTTAAAACGGGCAAGCTGTTGTTTGATCATGAGTCCGTACTGGCGGTGGAAGATGCAAGGACTATAGGCAGCCCTAAATGCGTGGGCAACCGGCAATTGCTTATAGCCAAAAGCGCTGAGCACCGCACAATTGGTTCTTAATTCGGCTTACAGACCTTGCCGTAAAGTAATTGCCGTCAGCGCGGCCAGACAGTCCGGCCGCCCATGTGGAGTTTTTACCGTGAGCGAGCGTTCCAGCCATTGGCAATTGCAGACCATCGTCAGCCAGCTGCGCACGGCGCGTGACCAGTGGCGTGCACAAAACGGCCGGGTCAGCGGCGAGCAGGGCGGTCGCGAGTTACCTTCCCGCGCCGCCATGGCGCAGATTCTCGAAGCCCTGTGCGGTGCGTTGTTCCCGATGCGCCTGGGGCCGGTGGACCTGCGCGAGGAAAGTGAAGACTTCTACGTCGGCCACACCCTCGATGTAGCGTTGAACGCCTTGCTGGCTCAGGCCCGGCTCGAATTGCGCTATGCCGCTCGCCACAGTGCGCAGGCCGACACCGAAGTCGAAGCCAGGACGATCTCGATTATTCAGGACTTCGCCCTCGCACTGCCGGGTTTGCGTAGTTTGCTGGACAGCGATGTGCTGGCGGCCTATCACGGCGACCCGGCGGCCCGTAGCGTTGATGAAGTGTTGCTGTGCTATCCCGGCATTCTGGCGGTGATTCACCATCGCCTGGCCCACCATTTGTACCGCGCCGGGTTGCCGCTGCTGGCGCGGATCAGTGCAGAGATCGCGCACTCGGCGACGGGTATCGACATCCACCCCGGCGCGCAGATCGGCCGCAGCTTTTTCATCGATCACGGGACGGGTGTGGTGATCGGCGAGACCGCGATCATCGGCGAGCGGGTGCGGATTTATCAGGCGGTAACCCTGGGCGCCAAGCGTTTTCCTTCGGACGAGGACGGCCAATTGCAGAAAGGCCTTCCACGGCACCCGATCGTTGAAGACGATGTGGTGATTTACGCTGGCGCGACGATTCTGGGGCGGATCACCATTGGCAAGGGCTCGACCATTGGCGGCAACGTCTGGCTGACCCGTAGTGTTCCGGCCGGGTGCAACCTGACCCAGGCCAATTTGCAGCATGATGACGGGACGCAGAAGTAGGTCCCTGAATCTCTATTGACTGACCTGTCCCCATCGCGAGCAAGCTCGCTCCCACAGTGGATCTGCGTCGGACGCAACATCTGCGAACGACAGAAAACCACTGTAGGAGCGAGCTTGCTCGCGATTGATTTCAAGTCAAACCGAAATAATGGCAATTAGCTCGTTTCTCACTAAACAAATCCCCCAAACCCCACGTCATACCCTTCCTTGAACTAGCGTACAAAACGTACCGCCGAGCCCTGCGATTAGTCCTTAGCCCCCTATCCATGTTTAACTTGAACGCTCATTCAAGTTAAACCACTGGTTTGCTGCCCGCTCACAACAGGAGGCTTGCCTTTGCCGAGTCCGTTTTCGATTGCCCTGTTTTACCCCCACGAGGTGCACCTTTCATGAGTGCATCAACGAGCCCTGCCAGCGGCCAGATCCGCATGAATCCGCCAGTGTTTTACTTCTCGGCGACCTTCATTCTGTTGTTCGGTATCGTCGTCATCGCCCTGCCTGAGCAGGCCGGTGCCTGGCTTCTGGCCGCACAAAACTGGGCGGCCAATACGGTCGGCTGGTATTACATGCTCGCGATGACCCTGTATCTGGTCTTCGTGGTGGTCACCGCCTTGTCCGGCTACGGCAAGATCAAGCTTGGTGCCGACCACGACGAGCCCGAATTCAGTTACCTGTCCTGGGCCGGCATGTTGTTCGCCGCCGGGATCAGCATCACGCTGTTTTTCTTTTGCGTGTCCGAGCCGCTGACGCACCTGGCGCAACCGCCTCAAGGTGAGGCCGGCACGGCGGACGCCGCGCGTCAGGCGATGCAGATTCTGTTTCTGCATTGGGGCCTGCACGGCTGGGGCGTGTTCGCCTTCGTCGGCATGGCGCTGGCTTACTTCGCGTATCGACATAACCTGCCGTTGGCCTTGCGCTCGGCGCTTTATCCGCTGTTTGGCAAGCGCATCAACGGTCCGATCGGTTACGCGGTGGACGGCTTCGGCATCATCGCCACGGTGTTCGGCCTCGGTGCCGACATGGGCTTTGGCGTGTTGCACCTCAACTCAGGGCTCGACTACCTGTTCGGCATCGCTCACACCCAGTGGATTCAGGTCGGCCTGATCACGCTGATGATGGGCGCGGCGATTATCGTTGCCGTGTCTGGCGTCGATAAAGGTGTGCGCGTGATGTCCGACATCAACATGCTGCTGGCCTGTGCGCTGCTGCTGTTTGTGTTGTTCGCCGGCCCGACTCAGCACTTGCTCAACACCCTGATCCAGAACATCGGCGACTACCTTGGCGCGTTGCCGATGAAGAGTTTCGACCTCTACGCCTACGACAAACCCAGCGACTGGCTGGGCAACTGGACAGCGTTCTACTGGGCCTGGTGGATTGCGTGGTCGCCGTTCGTGGGCTTGTTTATCGCGCGGATTTCCCGAGGTCGCACCATTCGCGAATTCGTCTTCGGCGTGCTGTTGATTCCGCTCGGTTTTACCCTGGCGTGGATGTCTATTTTTGGCAACAGCGCCATCGATCAAGTCCTCAACCACGGCATGAGCGCGCTCGGGATGTCGGCTATCGACAACCCGTCGATGACCCTCTACCTGCTGCTCGAAACCTACCCGTGGAGCAAAACCGTGATCGCGATCACGGTGTTCATCAGCTTCGTGTTCTTCGTCACCTCGGCCGACTCCGGCACTGTGGTGCTGTCGACGCTGTCCGCCAAGGGTGGCAACCCGGATGAGGACGGGCCGAAATGGCTGCGGGTGTTCTGGGGCGCGATGACCGCGCTGGTGACCAGTGCGCTGTTGTTTTCCGGCAGCATCGAGGCGCTGAAATCAGCGGTGGTGCTGACCTCTTTACCGTTCTCGATGATCTTGCTGCTGATGATGTGGGGACTGCACAAGGCGTTTTACCTTGAGTCGCAGAAGCAGATTGCACAGTTGCATTCCCTCGCGCCGGTGTCCGGCTCTCGACGTGGCGGCTGGCGTCAGCGTTTGAGTCAGGCCGTGCATTTCCCGTCGCGGGATGAGGTCTATCGGTTCCTCGATTCGACGGCGCGTCCGGCGATTGAAGAAGTCTCGGCGGTGTTTGTCGAGAAGGGCTTGAACGTGGTCACTCAACCGGACCCGGTCAACGACAGCGTCAGTCTGGAAATCGGTCACGGCGAACAGCATCCATTCATCTACCAGGTGCAGATGCGCGGCTATTTCACGCCGTCGTTCGCCCGTGGCGGCATGGGGTCCAAGGAGCTCAACAATCGCCGTTATTACCGGGCGGAAGTGCATTTTAGCGAGGGCAGTCAGGACTACGATCTGGTGGGATACACCAAGGAACAGATCATCAACGACATCCTTGATCAGTACGAGCGGCACCTGCAGTTTTTGCATTTGGTGCGTTGATCGAGGTGTCAGGTTTGGGTGGTCAACACCATGAACAGCACCAGCGCCGCCACGGGGACACCGAACACGGCGCTGCCGACGACCAGTTCCGCGCTCAATGGCTGGCCGGCATTGACCATGCCGACCGCGCCGTTGATCAACGTCAGCGCCAGCCAGAGTGCGACAAAGCTGTAGGCCAGCGTCTCGCGGGTAAAGCCGATTTTCTCGCCGATGAACAGCATCAGCGCCAGGAGGACCAGGCCGAAGGTGATGATGATGGTGGTGTGCATGCAGCGTTCCTTCCTTCAGATGTGCATCGCCTTTGAGGCCGCCTTCGCGAGCAGGTCGAATCGTCGCACCGTCGCTCCCACAAGAAGACCTGCGATCCCTGTGGGAGCGAGCCTGCTCGCGAAGGGGGCACCTCGGTGTCAGTCTGAGCTTAGCGCGGTAGCCGCTGGTCTTCTGGAAGGTTAGACGACCCTCCACTGGGCTAATATTTATCAGAGTGTGTATCGTGTGTATTAAGCCTGCATTCGTCGCGTACTGTGTTCAGCAGATTGCTGCCCACAAGGACGAAGGTGATGCGAAGTCGGGAAATGATCAGGATGATCGAGGAGGATGGCTGGTATCTGGTGGCCGTGAAAGGTAGTCACCATCAGTACAAGCATTCGTACAAGGCAGGCCGGGTGACGATCAAACACCCTGATTCGGATCTTCCCAAAGGAACGATCAACAGCATATTGAAACAGGCGGGCCTGAAATGAGGCCCGACATCGGAACCGAAAGCCTCGTAGGGGCGATAGCACAGGAAGGACTCACCGAAATGAAATTCCCGGTCGTTCTGCACAAGGATGCCGATTCAGAATACGGAGTGATTATCCCGGACGTGCCGGGTTGCTTCTCCGCAGGCGGGACTGTGGCACAGGCATTCGAAAACGTGAAGGAAGCGCTGGCTTTGCATTATGAAGGCCTGGTCGCCGATGGTGATCCACTGCCGTCAGTGCGTGAGATTGATGCTCATCTTGATAACCCTGAGTACGCGGGCGGTGTGTGGGGTGTGGTCGAGTTCGATATCACGCCTTATTTCGGGAAATCGGTACGCTTCAATGCCACTTTGCCTGAGCAATTGCTTGAGCGTATCGACCAGACGGTCAGACGGGATCAGCGATATAGTTCAAGATCAGGCTTCCTGGCTGCGGCCGCGCTGCGTGAACTATCGGCGTAAACGCCGGGGATCAGTTTTAGGCACCACGGGTAGGTCAACTCAGAATCTGTGAAACGTTTCAGCATTTTCTCGAGTCCTAGGTTTATCAGCCTTTGTCCCGGCGTATGCTGGGCAACTTGCGACGCAGTCGATACCCACTTCAAGACAGACAAGAGAAGATTCGATGACCTACACCGCTGCCGAAAACCGCTACGATTCCATCCCCTACCGCCGCGTGGGCCGCAGCGGATTGGTGCTGCCGGCGCTGTCCCTGGGGCTGTGGCACAACTTCGGCGACAGCACGCCAATCGATACCCAACGATCCTTGCTGCGCACGGCGTTCGATCTCGGCATCAACCATTTCGACCTGGCCAACAACTATGGTCCTCCGTACGGCAGCGCCGAGATCAACTTCGGCCGGTTGCTGCGTGAAGACTTCAAGCACTATCGCGACGAGCTGATCATTTCGAGCAAGGCCGGGTGGGACATGTGGGCCGGTCCTTACGGCCAGGGCGGTGGTTCGCGCAAGTATGTGCTGGCCAGCCTCGATCAAAGCCTGCAACGTCTGGGCCTGGATTATGTGGACATCTTCTACTCCCACCGCTTCGACCCGGACACCCCGCTGGAAGAAACCGCCAGCGCATTGGCCACGGCGGTGCAGCAGGGTAAGGCGCTGTACATCGGTATCTCGTCCTATTCGGGGGTGAAAACCCGCGAGATGGCGGCATTGCTGAAAGAGTGGAAAGTGCCGTTGCTGATTCATCAACCGGCGTACAACCTGCTCAATCGTTGGGTAGAAAAAGACCTGCTGGAGGTTACTGATGAGCTGGGTGCCGGCGTGATTGCGTTTACGCCACTGGCTCAGGGGTTGTTGACCGACAAATACCTCAATGGCGTGCCGGCGGATGCGCGGGTTAATCGCCCGGGGGGTGGTTCGTTGCAGGCGTCGCACTTGTCTGAAGCCAACATCGCCCATGTGCGCGCGCTCAACGAGATTGCCAAGCGCCGTGGTCAGAGTCTGGCGCAGTTGGCATTGGCGTGGACGTTACGCGATCCACGGGTGACCTCGGCGCTGATTGGCGCGAGCCGGCCGGAGCAGATTATCGAGAACGTCGGGGCGTTGAGGAATTTAAGCTTTAGTGCGGAGGAGTTGGCGGAGATTGATCGGTTTGCCCAGGAAGGCGGGATTAATCTTTGGGAGAAGCCTTCGACGGCGGAGTAATCGTTTGGTGCTGGGTCTTCTGGCGTCAGTTCCGGCCCCATCGCGAGCAAGCTCGCTCCCACAGGATTTGTGGTCGACACAGATCCCATGTGGGAGCGAGCTTGCTCGCGATGGGGCCATGGCAAACAGTAAAGAACTCAGGATTAGCGAAAAAACGGCACATCCCCCAACACCGTCGCCCGCTGCATCACCCGCCGCGCCGGCCGGTAATCATCCACCGCGTAATGCTGTGTCACGCGGTTATCCCAGAACGCCACATCATCCTTCTGCCAGCGCCAGCGAATCGTAAATTCCGGTCGCGTCGCGTGGGCGAACAAGAACTTCAAAATCGCCTCGCTTTCAGTCTCCGACAGCTCATTGATTTTCGAGGTGAAGCCTTCGTTGACGAACAATGAGCGGCGCCCGCTCACCGGGTGCGTGCGAATCACCGGGTGTGACAGCGGCGGATTCTTGCGGCGCGCTTCTTCCCATTTGGCCAACGCGTCAGGCGTATTGCCGTAACGTTCCAGCGGGAACGAGCGGGTGAAGTCGTGAGTGGCCGTCAGTCCTTCGAGCAAGGTTTTTATCGGTGCGGACAGCGCTTCATACGCCGCGATCCCGCTGGCCCATAACGTGTCGCCACCGAACGCCGGCAGCAATTTTGCACTGAGCACCGCACCCATCGCCGGGGTCGGCAGAAAGGTCACGTCGGTGTGCCAGATCGCGTTGTCGCGCACGTCGGTGACGGCGGTGTCGAGGATCAACACTTCGGGTTGTTCGGGCACATTCGGGTAGATCGGGTGAATGTGCAGATCACCAAAGTTGGCCGCGAAACGCGCCTGCTGTTGCGGGTTGATCGGCTGGTCGCGGAAGAACAACACCTGATGCTTGAGCAACGCCTGCTCGATGGCGTCGCGCAGTTCCAGGTTCAGTGGCTGGCTGATGTCGACGCCGCTGATCTGTGCGCCGAGGGCCGAGCTTAAAGGGACGATGGTCAGGTGGCTCATGGTGGTTCTCTTCAATCCGGGGGTGCCGAGCTATTTGTAGGAGCGAGCTTGCTCGCGAAAGCGCATCAGTAAAAGCAACGTTGTCTGACACACCGCTTTCGCGAGCAAGCTCGCTCCTGCAGGGTTATTTAGTGGGCCTGGCCATGCCAGGGCACGAGTTTGCGTTGCAGGGCGCGCAGGCCCATTTCCATGGCAAAGGCGATCAGTGCAATCACCAGAATCCCCAGCACCACCACATCGGTAACCAGGAACTGCGCGGCCGACTGCACCATGAAGCCCAAGCCGCTGGTGGCGGCGATCAGTTCGGCGGCCACCAGCGTCGACCAACCCACGCCCAGACCAATCCGCACGCCGGTCAAAATGTCCGGCAACGCGCTCGGCAAAATCACATGACGAATCAGTTGCGCCCGGGTTGCGCCCAGCGACTGCGCGGCGCGCAACTTGGCCGGGTCAACGGTGCGCACACCGGTGGCGGTGGCGATGGCGATCGGGGCGAAGATCGCGAGGTAGATCAGCAAGACTTTCGACAGCTCACCGATGCCGCACCAGATCACGATCAGCGGCAGATAGGCCAACGGTGGAATCGGCCGGTAGAACTCGATCAGCGGATCGAGAATGCCCCGCGCAATGCGGTTGTGACCGATGGCAATGCCGACCGGCACGGCGGTCAGCACCGCGAAACCCAGGCCCAGGCCGATGCGGCTGAGGCTCGCGCCCAAGTGCTGCCACAACGTCGAGTCCATGTAGCCCGTCGTGGCCAGCAACCAGCCTTTTTGCAGCACGGCGGACGGTGGCGGCAGGAACAGCGGTTCGATCATGCCGGTGGCGGTGACGGCCCACCAAATGACAATGAGCGCGACCAGCGTCAGCACGCTGATCCAGCGTGTGCTCAGACGGCGACGTACCGGACTCAACGTCGAGCCGGGTGTCACCGCCGCAACGGGAATTTCATAGCTGCTCATGCGCGCTCCTGCCGCTGGGCGGCGCTGCGTTGGGAGAACACTTTGGCGAGCACGTGTTCGCGGGTTTCGATAAAGCGCGGGTCGGATTTGATTGCCCGTGCTGACTCGCCGGCAGCATAACGCTGGCCGAAATCCAGGCTAAGACGTTCGACAATTTGCCCAGGGTTTGGCGCCAACAGAATCAAATCCGTGGCGAGGAACACGGCTTCTTCAATGTCGTGGGTAATCAGGAACACCGGTTTGGCGGTGCGCTGCCAGACTTGCAGCAGCAACTCCTGCATTTGTTCGCGGGTGAAGGCGTCGAGGGCGCCGAAGGGTTCGTCCATCAGCAATACGCGAGGGTCGGCAGCGAGCGCGCGGGCCAAACCAACGCGCTGCTTTTGGCCACCCGAGAGTTGCCAGATACGACGGTTTTCGAAACCCGAAAGGTCGACCAGCGCGAGCATTTCCCTGGCGCGAACTTCGCGTTTATCCCGGGAAACGCCCGCCAGTTCCAGACCAAAACCGACGTTGGCCAGCACGTCCTGCCAAGGCAGCAACGCATCATCCTGGAACACCACGCCGCGCTCGGCGCTCGGGCCTTTGACCGGCACACCGTCAAGGGTGATGCGCCCGGCGCTGGGTTCGACAAAACCGGCAATCAGGTTCAACAGCGACGTCTTGCCACTGCCGGACGGGCCGAGGGCGACCAGCAATTGCTGGGGCCCAAGGCTCAGGGAAATATCCGTCAGTACCGGTTCCGGGCTGCCGGGGTACTGTGCGCGGATGCGCTCCAGCAGTAGCAAAGCCATCGCAATGAACTCCCGATCAGTTAGTGATGAACTTGGCGCTGACGTACGGCGCATAGTCCGGCAGCACCGCCTCGACCTTGCCTTGTTCCTTGAGGAACGCCGCCGTATCGGTGATGGCTTTGGTGGTCGGTGCGCCGAGGGTGATGACCTGATCAGCCGCCAGTGGGTAGACGTTGCCTTGCAGCAGCAGTGGAATGTCGCTGGCCTTGGCACCCGAGAGCTTCACCAGTTTGTCGACGTTGGATTGATCGGCGAGCCAGGCTGTCGGGTCTTTGCGGTAGTCGGCATAGGCATCCAGGGTCACTTTGGCGAACGCGGTAACAATCTCTGGATGCTTCTCGGCGAAGTCTTTGCGCACGATCCAGGCATCGAAGGTTGGAGCGCCGAACTTGGCCAGTTCGCCAGAGGTGATCAGCACTTTGCCGTTTTCCTTGGCCACACCGAGGGCTGGGTCCCACACGTAAGTGGCGTCGATATCGCCGCGCTTCCACGCCGCGATGATCGCTGGCGGCGCGAGGTTGAGGACGGTGACTTTCGAGGGGTCGATGTTCCAGTGCTTCAGCGCGGCCAGCAGGCTGTAGTGACCGGTGGAGACGAATGGCACGGCGATTTTCTTGCCGATCAGATCTTGCGGTGTCTTGATCCCGGAACCGTCGCGGGCAACCAGTGCTTCGGCGGCGCCGATCTGGGTGGCGATCAGGAAGGTTTCAACCGGGACTTTGCGAGTGATTGCTGCCGTCAGAGGGCTGGACCCGAGGTAGCCGATCTGAACGTCGCCGGAGGCGATGGCGGCGATGATGTCGGCACCGTTATCAAATTTGCGCCAGTCGATTTTGGCGTGGGTGGCTTTTTCGTACGCGCCGTCGGCCTGGGCGACTTTCGCCGGGTCAACGGTGGTCTGGTAGGCGACGGTGACGTCGGTTGCCTGGGCAAAGAAACTCGCCGCAGCCAAAGAGGCGGCCGCCAGCAGGCGTAGGGGGAAGTGCAGTTTCATGGAAAAGCTCCTTGTCAGACGACCGAGTGTCGGCGTGAAAGGAGACTAAATGATCTAAGAAAGCTAAAATAAATAACTTTTTCGAATTAGCTTATGAGTGGACAACCCTAAAAGCGACCGCTTCGCGGTCATCGCGAGCAAGCTCGCTCCCACAGGGTTTAGCGGTGTTCACACAAATGTGGTCACGCCACGGACGAATGTGGGAGCGAGCTTGCTCGCGATAAGGTCCGAAGGACCTTCCGGGTCAGTTGCTAATGGCCAAAATACTGGCCTGATACGCCCCGACAAATACATCGAAATCGCCGACTTCGTTCTGCTCCAGCTCCACCTGAGCCGCCAGCGACGACCGCGCCAGTTCCTCAAACTTCGCCTGATCTTGAGTGGAAAGCGGCTCGCTACGGAAAAACTCCGCATGCGCGCGGCTCTGGCGCAGGGAGAATTGACTGAAGCTCTCCTTGTGCTCAGCCATCGACGCCAGCACCTGGGCCGAGGGCGTCAGGGCCGAATCCTTGACCTTGGCCAATTGCGCGTCCAGCGCTTTGCTGTGCGCATCGCCGCCATGGCTCTGATCGAGCAAAGCCGCCAATGGCGCAATCTTCTCCAGCAACTCGCCGGCCCACTCTTTCAGGTCGACCGGATGACCGTCG
This sequence comes from Pseudomonas sp. ASL7, assembly GCF_056680375.1. Classification (NCBI taxonomy): domain Bacteria; kingdom Pseudomonadati; phylum Pseudomonadota; class Gammaproteobacteria; order Pseudomonadales; family Pseudomonadaceae; genus Pseudomonas; species Pseudomonas sp. ASL7. The sequence goes on from NZ_CM155279.1 coordinate 4,974,442, forward strand.
CGTTGCAGCTGCAAGCCCGGACGGCGACCTTCCTTGACCACGCTAAGGAAGTTCGAGGTGGCGTTGCCGCACGAGGTATTGGTCAGCAGCGGGCTGTCGTTCAGCGCGCAATACAGCAGGAATGCATCGAGGAATCGCGACTCTGGCAGGTCAATGCCCATCGGCAGGAACGGGTTGATGTCCAGGCAACGCACTTCGACGTACTGAATGCCCCGGGCCACCAGCGCCTGGATCGGCCGTTCGCCGGTGTAGGTCACGCGTTTGGGCCGGATGTTGGAGTAGTACTCGTTTTCGATCTGCAAAATGTTGGTGTTGAGCTGAACCCACTCACCGTCCTGATGCGTGCCGATTTCGACATACGGCGCATAGGGCGTGGCCACCGCTTTGCGCAGGCTGTCGGTGTAGCTGGAAAGGTCGTTGTAGCATGGCGTCAAACCGGCCTGGGCGTTGCTCTGGTAACCCAGATCACTCATGCGCAGGCTGGTGGCGTACGGCAGGTACAAGGTGTCCGGGTCCAGTTGTTCCAACTGGTGCGAACGACCGCGCAGAAAACCGGCGTCCAGCGCAGGGGAGGCGCCGAACAGGTACATCAGCAGCCAGCTGTAGCGACGGAAGTTACGGATCAGCGCGATGTAGGCCGCCGATTGATAGTCACGGTCGGTACCGACAAAACCTTCAGACGCCTTGAGCAACGGCCAGAGCTTTTCCGGCAGGGAAAAGTTGTAGTGAATCCCGGCGATGCACTGCATGGTCTTGCCATAACGCAGGGCCAGGCCCTTGCGGTAGACGTACTTGAGCTGACCGATGTTGGAGGTGCCGTAATAGGCAATCGGAATGTCTTCCTCGGCCGGCAACGGGCACGGCATCGACGGACTCCACAGGAACTCGTTGCCGAGCTTGCTGTAGGCAAAACGGTGAATCTTGTCCAGGCTCGCCAGCGTATCCGCAGGGTCTGGCAGGGCTGGGGTAATGAACTCCAGCAGCGACTCGGAATAGTCGGTGGTGATTTGTTCGTTGGTCAGCGCGGAGCCCAATTCTTCCGGGTGCGGCGTTTGCGCCAGGCGACCTTCGTCGGTCACGCGCAGGCATTCACGTTCGATGCCGTGAAGGCACTGTTCGAGCAGAGAGAGGTTAGCGCGCTCGCCGAGCAAAGCCAGGCGGCGGTTGAGAAGTTCGCTCAAGTTGGATTCCTTCACGCGTCAGTCGCCCCAATATGGGGGTGGGCAAGACGGTCTACAAGGGTGAAGTTAAAACTGGCGTTGTCGCCTGGTTTTCGGACCGCACAAACCTTCCCCTGTAGGAGCGAGCTTGCTCGCGATGAGGGTTCAGTCAACACAAGTACCGATTGACACTGCACCATCGCGAGCAAGCTCGCTCCTACAAAGTGCATTGCGCTGAAATTAACTCAAATTGATGACAGGGAGCTATAGGACAGCGAACGTGCCTTGTGCTTTTGCGACGAGTTTGTCGCCTTGCATCACGTCGGCTTCGACCACCAGCGTGCGGCGGCCCGGGTGGATCACCCGCGCCGTGCACATCACTTCGCCACCTTCAACCGCGCGAATGTAGTTGATCTTGCACTCGATGGTCGCGCTCTGCTGGTCAAAGCCGTGGGTGCTGGAACAGGCCAGCCCCATGGCAATGTCCACCAGACTGAACAAGGCCCCGCCGTGCAACTTGCCGCCGCGATTGCGCAATTGAGGCTCAAGTGCCAGGGCGACTTGCGCCACCCCGGTTTCCAGGCTGTGCAAACGACAGCCCAGCAGCTTGAAAAAAGCGCTTTGGGTCAGCCCGGCAGGAATGTCCATCAGCGTTTCTTCAACTGCTTGGCGTTGGCGAACAACGACGCCATGGCGTTATTGGATGGAGCCGCCGCCGTGGTTTCCTTGCGCGGTGCACTGCCCTGGGATTGGCGTGGCGCCGAACCCGGGCGGGCGCCGCGAGCGCCGTCGATTTTCTCGCCCGGGGTGTCGCTCATGCGCATCGACAGGCCCACGCGTTTGCGCGGAATGTCGACTTCCATGACCTTCACCTTCACCACGTCACCGGCCTTCACCGCTTCACGCGGGTCCTTGATGAACTTCTCCGAAAGCGCAGAGATGTGCACCAAACCGTCCTGATGCACGCCGATGTCGACGAACGCACCGAAGTTGGTCACGTTGGTCACGACGCCTTCGAGGATCATGCCCAGTTGCAGGTCCTTGAGGTCTTCGACGCCTTCCTGGAACTCGGCGGTCTTGAACTCGGGACGCGGGTCCCGGCCAGGCTTTTCCAGTTCTTGCAGGATGTCGGTGACGGTCGGCAAGCCGAAGGTTTCGTCGGTGTACTTCTTCGGATCGAGGCGCTTGAGGAAGCTGGCGTCACCGATCAGCGAGCGGATATCACGGTCGGTTTCAGCGGCAATGCGCTGCACCAGCGGATAGGCTTCCGGGTGAACCGCCGACGAATCCAGCGGGTTGTCGCCGTTCATGACGCGCAGGAAGCCAGCGGCCTGTTCGAAGGTTTTTTCACCCAGGCGTGCGACTTTCTTCAACGCGGCGCGAGTCTTGAACGCGCCGTGCTCGTCGCGGTGGCTGACGATGTTCTGCGCCAGGGTGGCGTTGAGGCCAGAGATACGGGCCAGCAGCGCCACCGAAGCGGTGTTCACGTCCACGCCCACGGCGTTCACGCAGTCCTCGACCACGGCGTCCAGGCCGCGCGCCAGTTTCAGCTGCGACACGTCGTGCTGGTACTGGCCGACGCCGATGGATTTCGGGTCGATCTTCACCAGTTCGGCCAGTGGATCCTGCAAGCGACGGGCAATCGACACCGCGCCACGGATCGACACGTCGAGGTCCGGGAATTCCTTGGACGCCAATTCCGACGCCGAGTAAACCGATGCGCCGGCCTCGGAGACCATGACTTTGGTCATTTTCATCGCTGGATATTTTTTGATCAGCTCAGCGGCCAGCTTGTCGGTTTCACGGCTGGCGGTGCCGTTGCCGATGGCGATCAGGTCCACCGCATGCTTGGCGCACAGGGCCGCGAGAATCGCGATGGTCTGGTCCCACTTGTTGTGCGGCACGTGCGGATACACCGTGGCGTGATCCAGCAGCTTGCCCGTGGAATCGACCACGGCCACCTTGCAACCGGTGCGCAGGCCCGGGTCGAGGCCCAGCGTGGCGCGCGGGCCGGCTGGCGCCGACAACAGCAAATCGTGCAGGTTGTGAGCGAAGACGTTGATGGCTTCGGTTTCTGCGCCATCGCGCAGCTCGCCGAGCAAGTCGGTTTCGAGGTGGGTGTAGAGCTTGACCTTCCAGGTCCAGCGCACCACTTCGCCCAGCCATTTATCGGCGGCGCGGTTTTGGTTCTGGATGCCGAATTGTTGACCGATCATGCCTTCGCACGGGTGCATGGTGCCCGGCAGTTCGTCACCGACCTTCAGCGCCGAACTCAGAATACCTTCGTTGCGGCCACGGAAAATCGCCAGCGCGCGGTGCGACGGCATGCTTTTCAGTGGTTCGTCGTGTTCGAAATAGTCGCGGAATTTGGAGCCTTCCTCTTCCTTGCCGGCGATCACGCGGGCACTGAGGGTGGCTTCCTGCTTCAAATAACTGCGCAGTTTATCCAGCAGGCCAGCGTCTTCGGCGAAGCGCTCCATCAGGATGTACTTGGCGCCTTCGAGGGCGGCCTTCACATCGGCCACGCCTTTTTCGGCGTTGACGAAGCGCGCGGCTTCGGCGTCTGGTGTCAGGCTCGGGTCGTTGAACAGACCGTCGGCCAACTCGCCGAGGCCGGCTTCCAGGGCGATCTGGCCCTTGGTGCGGCGCTTCTGTTTGTACGGCAGGTACAAGTCTTCGAGGCGGGTCTTGGTGTCGGCGAGCTTGATGTCACGCTCAAGTTGCGGGGTCAGCTTGCCTTGTTCCTGGATGCTGGCAAGGATGCTGATGCGCCGTTCGTCGAGTTCTCGCAGGTAGCGCAGACGCTCTTCCAGGTGACGCAACTGGATGTCATCGAGGCTGCCGGTCACTTCTTTCCGGTAACGGGCGATGAAGGGAACGGTAGAGCCTTCATCGAGTAGCGCGACGGCCGCTTCGACCTGTTGTGGGCGTACACCGAGTTCCTCGGCAATGCGGCTGTTGATGCTGTCCATAAAACCACCTGACAAATTGTGAAAGCAGGCTCGCAGGCGCAGAGTTGAAGGCTCGGCGAGTCTGGTTGAGCGGCCTGGCCTGCGCCGCTACCTGGGTCAACAGGCATACCGTTGACCCGTGAAATCGAACAATTACTGCCAGCACCCTGAAAATAAAAAAGTGGCTGCCGGTCGCAATGATCAGACGTTGCCTGACACAAAAGGCCGGGCATTATAACCAGCGTTCTGTCATTCGGGGGCATCGCTGGCCGTAGGCACAATGCCCGGATTTCTGGCAGTGAAGGAAAAATCTGCTAACAATGCACACGGTGCGTATAACGGCAGCTACGCCATAATGCGCGCCGAGCTAAAAGGAGCATCTAATGAGCAGCACTGCAAACATTGCTGAAGGCGAAAAAATTCTTATCGTTGACGACGACCCGGGGCTCAGCAGCCTGCTGGAACGCTTTTTCGTCAGCAAGGGCTACCGTGCCCGCGCCGTGCCGAACACTGAGCAAATGGACCGCCTGCTGGCGCGTGAAGTGTTCAACCTGGTCGTCCTCGACCTGATGCTGCCTGGCGAAGACGGCCTGACCGCCTGCCGCCGACTGCGTGGCGCGAACAACCAGATTCCGATCATCATGCTCACCGCCAAGGGCGACGAGCTGAGCCGTATCAAGGGCCTTGAACTGGGCGCCGACGATTATCTGGCCAAGCCGTTCAACCCGGACGAGCTGATGGCGCGTGTCAAAGCGGTCCTGCGCCGTCAATCAACGCCTGTGCCGGGTGCACCGGGCAGCGAAGACGAAAGCGTGACCTTCGGTGACTATGTTCTGTCCCTCGCGACCCGTGAGCTCAAGCGTGGCGACGAAGTGCACATGCTCACCACCGGTGAGTTCGCCGTGCTCAAGGCGTTGGTGATGAATGCGCGTCAGCCATTGACCCGCGACAAACTGATGAACCTGGCCCGTGGTCGCGAGTGGGATGCACTGGAACGCTCAATCGACGTGCAGATTTCTCGTCTGCGCCGGATGATCGAACCCGATCCTTCCAAGCCGCGCTACATCCAGACCGTTTGGGGCGTGGGTTACGTGTTCGTTCCGGATGGCGCCGCCACCAAGTGATCGGCGATTTGTAGGAGCGGGTCTCGCGGATTATGTTGGCCGCAGACTCGCAATCCGCAATATGCGAGCATCGCTCGCTCCTGCAAGTGTGTAACGGTTATTCATGAAAACCCCCGTTTGGTTCCCCCAGAGTTTCTTCTCCCGCACCCTATGGCTGGTGCTGATCGTCGTTCTGTTCTCCAAGGCGCTGACCCTGGTTTATCTGTTGATGAACGAAGACGTGCTGGTGGACCGCCAATACAGCCACGGCGTCGCCCTGACGCTGCGCGCCTATTGGGCTGCCGATGAAGAAAACCGCGAGAAAATCGCCAATGCCGCAACGCTGATCCGTGTGGTGGGCACCGGTGTGCCAGAAGGCGAACAACATTGGCCTTACAGCGAGATCTACCAGCGGCAAATGCAGGCGGAGCTGGGTGCCGATACCGAAGTGCGATTACGCATGCATTCGCCGCCCGCGCTGTGGGTTCGGGCGCCAAGCCTGGGCGATGGCTGGCTGAAAGTGCCGCTGTATCCGCATCCTTTGCGCGGTCAGAAAATCTGGAACGTGCTGGGTTGGTTTCTCGCCATCGGTTTGCTGTCCACCGCCTCGGCCTGGATCTTTGTCCGCCAGCTCAACCAACCCTTGAAACGTCTGGTGTATGCCGCCAGGCAACTTGGCCAGGGCCGTAGCGTGCGGCTGCCGATCAGTGATACACCGAGTGAGATGACCGAGGTCTACCGCTCCTTCAACCAGATGGCCGAGGATGTCGAACAGGCGGGTCGCGAGCGCGAGTTGATGTTGGCCGGCGTGTCCCATGACCTGCGCACGCCGTTGACCCGTTTGCGGCTGTCACTGGAGCTGATGGGCGATCACAACGACCTGACGGACGACATGGTGCGCGACATCGAAGACATGGACGCGATTCTCGATCAGTTCCTGGCGTTCATCCGCGACGGTCGCGACGAATCGGTGGAAGAAGTCGACCTGAGCGACCTGGTGCGCGAAGTCGCGGCGCCGTACAACCAGAACGAAGAGAAAGTGCGCCTGCGCCTGGAACCGATCCAGCCGTTCCCGTTGCGTCGGGTGTCAATGAAGCGATTGCTGAACAACCTGATCGGCAACGCCTTGCATCATGCTGGCACCGGCGTCGAGGTCGCGGCCTATGTGTCTGGGGATACCAGTGCGCCGTACGTGGTGCTGAGTGTCATGGACCGTGGGGCCGGGATCGACTCGTCAGAACTTGAGGCGATCTTCAACCCGTTCACCCGGGGCGACCGTGCCCGGGGTGGGAAGGGGACCGGTCTGGGGTTGGCGATCGTGAAGCGAATTGCTTCGATGCATGGTGGGAATGTTGAGTTGCGCAATCGGGAGGGTGGCGGGCTGGAAGCGCGTGTGCGGCTGCCGTTGGGGTTGATGCTGCCTCGGGATGCGGTTTAAAAAGCTAATAACTTTATTGCGGCGGACGGCCCCTTCGCGAGCAGGCTCGCTCCCACAGTTGACCGTAAGTGGACATAAAATTTGTGTCCGACTCGATCAATGTGGGAGCGAGCCTGCTCGCGAAGGCGGCCTCCCTGCCGCCGCAAAGGATCGGGTTAACCCTTGCCCTTGGTCCGCGTCATATTCGGCCCGCCATTCTTTTCCAGATGCTCAATGATGATCCCCGCCACGTTCTTGCCCGTGGTGGTTTCAATCCCTTCCAGACCCGGCGACGAATTCACTTCCATCACCAGCGGCCCGTGATTGGAGCGCAGGATATCCACGCCCGCCACGGCCAACCCCATCACTTTCGCCGCGCGCAACGCTGTCATGCGCTCTTCCGGCGTGATCTTGATCAGGCTGGCGCTGCCACCCCGATGCAGATTGGAGCGAAATTCTCCAGGTTTGGCCTGGCGTTTCATCGCTGCAATCACCTTGTCGCCGACCACAAAGCAGCGAATATCCGCACCGCCGGCTTCCTTGATGTACTCCTGAACCATGATGTTTTGCTTGAGGCCCATAAACGCCTCGATCACCGATTCCGCCGCCGTTGCGGTTTCACACAGCACCACGCCAATGCCCTGGGTGCCTTCCAGCACCTTAATCACCAAAGGGGCGCCGTTGACCATGTCAATCAGGTCGGGAATATCGTCCGGGGAGTGCGCAAATCCGGTGACCGGCAAACCGATCCCTCGGCGCGACAACAATTGCAGCGAACGCAGTTTGTCCCGCGAACGGGCAATGGCCACCGATTCGTTGAGCGGAAAAACCCCCATCATTTCGAACTGACGCAACACCGCGCAGCCATAAAACGTCACCGATGCACCGATCCGCGGGATCACCGCATCGAAACCCTCCAGCGGTTTGCCGCGGTAGTGAATCTGCGGTTTGTGGCTGGCGATGTTCATGTAGGCGCGCAGGGTGTCGATCACCACCATTTCATGGCCACGTTCGGTACCGGCCTCGACCAGACGACGAGTGGAATACAGACGCGGGTTCCGCGACAGCACAGCGATCTTCATGCAACACCTGTGGAGGAGGTAGATACCGGGAACACCGGCTTGTCTTGTACATACTTAATCCCCGGATTGACCACCAGCTGGCCGTCGATCAGGGCTTTGGAACCGAGTAACAGGCGATAACGCATGGACTTGCGGCAGGCGAGCGTGAACTCGACCCGCCAGACCCGATCACCGAGGGCCAGGGTGGTGCTGACCACGTAGCGCATCTGCGCATGGCCGTTGGAGCTTTTGATGGTTTTCATCGTTACCAGCGGCGCTTCGCAGCGCCGGTGACGCAGTTGCACGACCGTGCCCAGGTGCGCGGTGAAGCGCACCCACTGTTCCCCTTCGCGCTCGAATGGCTCGATGTCGGTGGCGTGGAGGCTGGAGGTACTTGCACCGGTGTCGATTTTTGCCCGCAGGCCAGCGACTCCCAAATCCGGAAGCGCCACCCACTCGCGCAGACCGATAACGGTCAAATGGTCAAATGTCTTCAAAAGGTACTCAACCGGTAGAAACCGCTGTGGCCGCACGCGGCCGATTTCGCGGTATTCACGCAGAATAATGATTAAAAGGCGACAGATATCTACGGCCCGGATGTTCAGCTTCTCAGGGAGGTGCTGGAATGCACGCATTGTAGTCTGAGCCGGCGTAATTCATGGCACGACAGAAACGGTAGTACAGTTCATCAATATTTCAGAATGAGGAAATCCCATGGCACAAAAAAGCGAAGAGGACGACAAGGTCCGTCTCGATAAGTGGTTGTGGGCTGCGCGTTTTTATAAAACACGTGCCTTGGCCAAGACCGCGATAGAAAGCGGCAAAGTGCATTGTCGCGGCGAGCGCTGCAAACCGGGCAAGGAACCGCGTGTTGGCGACGAGTTTCAGATTCGCACCGGTTTTGAGGAGCGCACGGTGGTAGTCCAGGCGTTGTCGATTGTGCGTCGTGGTGCGCCGGAGGCTCAGGCGCTGTACGCCGAAACCGAGGCCAGCATCGCCAAGCGTGAAGCGGCTGCGCAAATGCGCAAGGCCGGCGCGCTCGGTGTGACCACCGATGGCAAGCCGAGCAAGAAGCAGCGACGGGATTTGTTCAAGTTTCGCGGAAGCAGCAACGACGAGTGAGTCGGTTGATTCTGTGTCGCCTGGGCTGATGCCTTCGCGAGCAGGCTCGCTCCCACATTAGATCTCGGTCACCTGTGGGAGCGAGCCTGCTCGCGATCGAGTGCGCAGCACTCGCCCGGCATCCCCCCGGACTTGTAATCGCCCAACATTGGAACCATATGGGGTAACCGGCCCAGCGCTGCGTGCACTCGATGAAAAAACCATTCGTCGCAAATCACACACAGTTTCCAGCCTGTAGGCCATAACCAGAATGCCAGCAGTGCCCACGGCATGACGTCGCGTAAGGCGCGACACCGGTTCAACCTTGCTTGGATCGACGCGCAATTGTTCATAAAATGCCCGTCATGGCGGACTACGTGCTGCAAAACGGCATGGTTAAGGCGCAACAACCAGTTTTTGTAACCACTCTTGTCATTACCTCAGATACCCAGACCTATGACCGATCTAACGGATACCGACTACACCCAACGCTTCATCTTCGATGACAGCGACACCCGCGGCGAGCTGGTTGCGTTGGAGCGTAGCTACGCCGAAGTCCTCGCCAAACACCCGTATCCGGAGCCGGTTGCACAACTGCTCGGTGAACTGATGGCGGCGGCGTCGTTGCTGGTCGGCACTTTGAAGTTCGATGGATTGCTGATTCTCCAGGCCCGCTCCGACGGTCCGGTGCCGCTGCTGATGATCGAGTGCTCAAGCGAGCGCGAAATTCGTGGCCTGGCCCGTTACGAAGCGGATCGGATCGCTCCCGATGCGACCCTGGCCGACCTGATGCCAAACGGCGTGCTGGCACTGACCGTCGACCCGACTCAGGGGCAGCGTTATCAGGGCATCGTCGACCTTGATGGCGAAACCCTGTCGGAGTGCTTCACCAATTACTTCGTCATGTCCCAGCAAGTGGGCACGCGGTTCTGGCTGTACGCCGATGGTCGCCGCGCCCGTGGGTTGTTGCTGCAGCAACTGCCGGCTGACCGCCTGAAAGACGAAGAAGAGCGCGCCGCCAGCTGGCAGCACATCACCGCGCTGGGCGGCACCCTGACCGCCGATGAATTGCTCGGTCTGGACAACGAAACCGTGCTCCATCGCCTCTACCATGAAGAGCAGGTTCGACTGTTCGATGTTCAGAAGTTGCGCTTCCATTGCAGCTGCTCGCGCGAACGTTCTGCCAATGCACTGGTCAGCCTGGGTCTGGAAGATGCGCAGTCGCTGGTCATCGAACACGGTGGCAACATCGAGATCGACTGCCAGTTCTGCAACCAGCGCTACCTGTTTGACGCCGCCGATATCACTCAATTGTTCGCCGGTGCGGGCGTCGAGACGCCGTCAGATACCCGCCACTAAAACGGTTCAGCGCAGGTAAATTCACTGGTTAGTGCCGCAATAACGCCGTTACGACGGGAGGGCCCTACTATTTTTGGGCGTTTCTGGCATAATCCGGCCCACTTTTTGTCGCGGTAGTAGTGCACGACTTTCTACTACAAAACGTTTGGAGCACACTCGGCCACTGGCCGACGGGGAATCTCATGACGCAAGCCAATAACGCCGTGTACACCGATCTGAGTGTCGATGAGCTGGTTAAAGAAGCCTTGAATCGCGGTGAAGGCGAGCTTGCCGATACCGGCGCGCTGGTTGTTCGCACCGGTCACCGTACCGGCCGCTCGCCAGTCGATCGTTTCATCGTTGAAGAGCCGACCACTCAGGCAGCCATTGCCTGGGGCCCGATCAACCGCAAGTTCCCGGCCGACAAATTCGACGCCCTGTGGGACCGCGTTGAGGCGTTCAACAACGCGCAAGAGCATTTCGTTTCTCATGTGCATGTAGGTGCGTCGGACGATCACTACCTGGCTGTGAAGATGACCACCCAGACTGCCTGGCAGAACCTGTTCGGTCGTTGCCTGTTCATCAACCCGCAAAAGTACAACCCCGCTGGCCGTGATGAGTGGCAAGTGCTCAACGTTGCCAACTTCGAATGCGTTCCAGAACGTGACGGCACCAACTCCGACGGTTGCGTGATCCTCAACTTCGCACAGAAGAAAGTGCTGATCGCCGGCATGCGTTACGCCGGTGAAATGAAGAAAGCCATGTTCTCGGTGCAGAACTTCCTGCTGCCGGCTGCCGATGTGCTGCCGATGCACTGCGCCGCCAACATCGGCGAAGCGGGCGATGTGACCCTGTTCTTCGGTCTGTCCGGCACCGGCAAGACCACCCTGTCCGCCGACGAAAGCCGTTACCTGATCGGTGACGACGAACACGGCTGGGGCGAAGGCGTTGTCTTCAACATCGAAGGCGGCTGCTATGCCAAGTGCATCGATCTGTCCGAGAAAAACGAGCCAGTCATCTGGAAAGCCATCAAGCACGGCGCAGTCCTGGAAAACGTCGTTATCGATGAAGCCAAGCACGCCGACTACGCCGATGTCAGCCTGACCCAGAACAGCCGCGCCGCCTACCCGCTGGAGCACGTTGCCAAGCGTTCCGAGAAAAACCTCGGTGGCGAGCCAAACGCTGTGATCTTCCTGACCTGCGACCTGACCGGCGTCCTGCCGCCAGTGTCGATCCTCAGTGAAGAACAAGCGGCCTACCACTTCCTGTCCGGCTACACCGCACTGGTGGGCTCGACCGAAATGGGTTCTGGCAGCGGCATCAAGTCGACCTTCTCCACCTGCTTCGGCGCACCGTTCTTCCCGCGTCCGGCTGGTGAATACGCAGAACTGCTGATCAAGCGCATCCGCGGCTTCGGCTCCAAGGTCTACCTGGTCAACACCGGCTGGACCGGCGGCGGCTACGGCGTCGGCAAACGCTTCAACATCCCGACCACTCGCGGCGTCATCGCAGCGATCCAGAGCGGCGCGTTGATCGGTGCTGAAACCGAACACCTCGACACCATCAACCTCGACGTGCCATTGGCCGTACCGGGCGTTGAGACTGGCCTGTTGAACCCACGTAATACCTGGGCTGACAAGGCTGCTTACGATGAGGCTGCTAAAGCACTGGCCGGGTTGTTCGTTGAGAACTTCAAGAAGTTCGAAGTGAGCGACGCGATCAAGGCGGCTGGGCCGAAGTTGTAAGACTTGGTTTAGCGAATGAAAAAGCCGCCCTTAGGGGCGGCTTTTTTGTGGGCGCAGGTAATGCCAAGGTCAATTGCCGGAGAGTCGAAACGCTGGCGCCATATTGTTTTGCTCACGCTTCGATAACCCCAGCGCGCCGGCCAGTGTTGGCCATTGCCTGATTACCTCTTGGAAACTCTCAATAATTTCTTCCGCATCTATGCGACTGACTCGGAAGTACTCAGCCACTTCTCGAGCGAGCTCGAGATCCAGTGCGTTGTCAGCGTCTGTGATGTTGAGTTTCAATCCGTCGGCGTGTGCGACGGGATTCATGTCGTAGGCATCAGACAGGCGCCATCCCCGGCCGGGGTCAAGGATAAAACCATGGTTGCGCAGGTGGTCGTCGGTATTGGAGACCAGGATGTTGAACACGATGCGAGACCACAACTCGCGAAGATCTGCGTTGGCTTCCGAGCCTTGTTCCATCAGTACTTCTGCTAACTCAAGGTAGCTGGCGCCGACAGATGCGTCGTCACCGTCAACGCGGTCGGTCATGGTCATTGCTGAAGCAAAATGCAGTCGGCCACCCTGTTCGGTACGGTCAAAACGCTTGACCATGAAGCAGTGATGATCGCTTGCGAAGCGGCGTGCAGTTCCGGTCGCGACACGCAAGCCACAATGATTGGCTAAGGCGTTGACCACCATTTCCCAGCCACCGACGTCATAGTCATCGCGTGTGCTCGGAAATTTGGCTATCCACAAATGGCCACGTTCGTCAGCGACGCTGGCCTTGGGTCTGGCGCCGCCCAGTGAGCCGCCGGGTGCTATCAGCATTCTCAGCCACTCGCGTCCATCGGGAGACGTGTTGTCCGGATCGCTTTCCAAAGCACGGCTTGCCTCCTCTAATGCACGCAGCTCGACGAAAGGAGGTGCCGCCACACCATTACGGTCATCCAGAAAGTTGCCTTCATCATTGAGCCTGTAGCGGATTGCCCCAACCCGATAGAGATCATGAACACCTAGAAGGAAGTCCGACTCGTAAAGCTTGGAGCCATTGGGAGCCAGCCCGTCACGAATGTCTCGTTCCAGGCGTCGCTTCATGAGCAATTGGCCCCATCGGTCGGGGCTTGAGTCGGCAAAAACACCAAACCGGGTTTGATGTTGACCGGGGAACTGTCGGCCTTCAAAGAGCCCGATGCGCGGATCCAGCGATGTGAAGTTCAATTCGGGATCGGCCAGTGCGGCGGCATCGTACTCAAACTCGAACACGTTGCTGGAGCGAGCCTTTCTGGCATGGAGGAACCCAAGACGTCTTGGGCCGTTCAAGGATTCCCAATCGGCATACACCGCGATCAGCGTCATTTTTTACCCGTCGTAGGCTTAGGCTTTTTCTTGGTTAATAAATTGGATAAAGATTGAGTATTCAAAGGGAAATCAACAGCAAGGTCGGGACTTTCGAATGCACCCGTCTCCCTGTCGCGGATGGGTGACGCTACCTTCAAGGGAGTCACGCTACGTACGCGCTGGCGTTTACTGGTTGTGCGGGTTGCTCCTGGGATTAATTGAGCATCTTGCAGTTGGCGCCCCAGCTCATCCACCGCAGCTAGCTTGCTCAAGTCTTTCTCCAGCCCCAGCACCTGCATCACTGACAAATAGGCGCCCATCGTCACACCTGACCCGCCTGACTCTAGAGAGCGCAGCGTTGTCAGAGACATGCCAGCCCTCTCGGCGACTTGCTTGGCTGTCAGTTTTCGGCGCAGCCGCGCGAGTTTCAGTCGCTCGCCAAACTCGGAAAGTAGCTTGGTCGCTGCGGGCAGGAGTGGCGCCGTTTTTTTAGCCATGTGCCATTATTCCTTCACTATTCAAGTGTAACTGCCAGAATAATAGCACTTATACGTTGATATGCCGGAGTACCTCAATGGGGTGCGAATTCGGCCAGGTCTATTCTGCGGCTCCAGGTTTACGCGGTATGAGTGGGATTTGACAGGCTGTGACAACTGCCATTATTCCAGCTTAAATCGCGCTAAACGGCCAGAATAATGGCACTTATGTGTTCGGCCTATTGCCTTCCAATGCTTGGGGGTCCCACCGTTGAGCCTTGATCGCCTTGTAGAGCATGCCAATAGTCAGTGGGGTTTTCTCGCCACGTCCCTTCGTTCGGCGCTTGAGAAACACGTCAAAGTCTTCAGGTTGGAAGTAGCGATAGGCGTCGTAGTCCACGAAGTCGATCCCGAACTGTTCTTCAAGCACTTCCATGAGATGTCGTGCATCAGCACCGTCACAGCCCAGGTCAAAGTTGATCGAGGTGGTGAGGCTGATGGTTTTGCGTTTGGGCAGGCCGAGTTCTTCGTGCAGCAGCTGCATGAGCAGGTGCATGGCGTGGTCGTCGGGGAAGTTGGGGGCGAGGTTCATAGTGTGTTGTCCGTACTTGGCTTGATTCAGACCGGTAGCCTTTTGAATTTCCTTGGCTTGCAACGTATCAATATGGAATTCGCGGGAAGGCTCACGCTCGCCCCGCACGATCTCGTTCATCTGGTGCACGCTCTCCATCAGCTCATCAAAAAATTTGCTCATGGTTATCTCCAGTGTTCGAAGGCGGCTTTTAACGCTTTGCGTTTATCGGCGATCAAGTCTGGTTGTAACGGGTGTTTGATCGTTCTCACGCAGAACGTGGGAACGATCTGTTCACTCGACCTCAGGCTGGGGCTTTCCAGTCCAACATGCGTTGTTGGGCGACTTTTAGCAGGTCGCAGCCATCCTGGGTCAGGAGGTAGAGCGCGTGGGTGATGTGGGGGATGTCTTCGAGATCGCCTTGTTCGAAGCTTTGGCAATGCAGGGTTCGGAGCAGTTCGCTGGAGGCTCGGATGCGCTGGAGGGCGGCTTCGAGGATGTCTTGCGGGTTGGCCTCTGTGTCGATGATCAGGGGCGGGGAATCGGTGAGGTTGGTTTGGAGTGGGCGGTAGCGGCTTGGAAACGGATTTAACGTTGGCATATGAATTACTCGGTTTGTTGTTAAGTAACCGCCAGCACCGTGACCAAACGATGGGAGGCGGACTGTGCGCAGGCTTGGTCAACCGAGAACAACAACCCGGCTCGCCCGAGGGCGTCCCGCACACAGCCGCCATAGCAATGCACTACGAGGACATAGATGTCCGCGGCGCGAATGATGGCACACATGTGTGCGTTGTTCTCAGGTGACCAAACCTGATCGCTGATTTTGCAGCGATGGGGAGACAGTATCGTTCGCGCTTAGCTGGCGATAGGCGACAAGGCATTTTCTTTTGTAGGACCGTGCCGAAGCTTTGATAGGGCGTTGCTGACAGACTTATCGTTTACGCAATTGCGCTCGTTTAAGTGCCATCAGGCGTTTGGCTTCTTGATCTGGAATGCCTGGATGAGGGGCGTCGAGGCTAGCTTGTACCTGTGCTTTAAACCAAGCGTCGCAGGCTAATGCCTGTCAGTTAGAAATCTCAGGCGCAACACGCTTCCTGTAGCAGCTGGCGAAGCCTGCGTTCGGCGGCGAAGCCGTCGTAAAACCTGTGCATGAGGTGTTTCTGATGCACCGCGTCGGCTGATTTCACGACGGCTTCGCCGCCGAACGCAGGCTTCGCCAGCTGCTACAGATCGCATTACCGCTTAACTGATCGGCATTAGCGTCGTAGGCTGCTTTTTCTGTAGATGATTGGGTTTCGGGCATTTTGGCTTTCATCAGGTTCACCGCGTTATCGTTCTTCGCGAGCAGGCTCGCTCCCACAGTGGATTGTGGTGGGGGATTAGTTGGTGGTGGGTTTCGGTAGGCGTTGCCGGGCGATTTCGAGGAGTTCGTTGCCGTCCTGGGTCAGCAGGTAGAGCGCGTTGACGATGTTGGGGATGTCGCTGGCGTCGGCTTGTTTGAAGCACAGGCAGTAAAGCGTTTCGAGCAGGTCGCTGGCGGCGCGGATGCGTTGTCGGGCGGCGTCGAGGATTTCGTGAGGGTCTGCTTCGGTGTCGATGACCAATACCGGGGTGTCGCTGTAGCTGGTTTTGAGTGGGCGATAGCGGTCTTGCATCTAGGTCAGTCCTTTGGGAAGTCGGGCAATCTCGCCTGGCAGGCCGACACACTGTTTTGGCCGCGCCGAAAACTATAGAAGGGCAGGAGGCCGAGCGGCAATACGGCTGCAATGGACGGGGTTCGTAGGGGATTTACCGGGCTTTGAGGAAGGGGCCTACGCATTTTCCAGGGTTTTGCCAGCGAAACCGCTGTAGGTGAAGTTTCCTACGGGGTGGTCAGGCGTTGCGCAGCAAATCTCGGTATGGAGTGCGCCAGAAGTTGTAGGGCATTTCGAAAATGCTGGGTTAAGCAATTAAGGGGAATTAGGTCTGCAGTGGGCGATGCGGGTGCGGGTGGCGGTGTTGGTGTCGTGAGTCGGGTTACTGTGGTGATTTGGCTGGCCTCATCGCGAGCAGGCTCGCTCCCACAAGGGTATATGCATCACCACAAATCCACTGTGGGAGCGAGCCTGCTCGCGAAAGCAATTTATCAGTCACCCCATCGCTCAGCCTTACCGTGCCCTCGTTCTATCCGCTGTATCATCCCGTATCGTTTTTGCCCCGGACCTTTTCTCGACTCGCTGCGATCACCGGCTAGGCTTTGGGCTTCGCAGCGGTCAACGGAGTGACAGCTTATGCACAACACCCTGGAACAGGTTTTCGGTTATCCACAGTTTCGGCCCGGCCAGGAAGCGGCGATCAGCGCGGTGTTGGCCGGGCGCTCGGCGGCGGCGATTTTCCCCACGGGTTCGGGCAAGTCCCTTTGTTATCAATTATCGGCCTTGTTGCTGCCGCACCTGACGCTGGTGGTCTCGCCGCTGTTGGCGTTGATGCAGGATCAGTTGGCATTTCTGCAGCGCCACGGCATTGCAGCGGGCAGTATCGATTCGGCCCAGAGCCGCGATGACGCCAGCGAGGTGATGGCTCGCGCCAAGTCCGGCGAATTGAAAATTTTGATGATTTCCGTGGAGCGGCTGAAGAACGAGCGTTTCCGCAATTTCTTGCAGCAGGTGCCGATCTCGTTGCTGGTGGTGGACGAGGCGCACTGCATCTCGGAGTGGGGCCATAACTTCCGCCCCGACTACCTCAAGCTCCCCGACTACCAGCGCCAGTTCAACATCCCTCAGGCGCTGCTGCTGACCGCCACCGCAACGCCCAAAGTGATCGCCGACATGGAGGCCAAGTTTGCCATCGCCCCCGAAGACGTCGTGACCACCGGTTTCTACCGGCCGAACCTGCACTTGCTGGTGGAGCCGGTACGCGGTCAGGATAAACGCCGACGCCTTGTCGAATGGATGAGCCAACGTCCCAACCAGCCCAGCATCGTCTACGTCACCCTGCAGAAAACCGCCGAGCACATCGCTGAGCATCTGGCCCGCAACGGCATCCAGGCCGAGGCCTATCACGCCGGCCTGCCCCACGAACAACGCGAAGCGATCCAGAAGCGGTTCATGGGTGGGCAGTCCAATTGCATCGTCGCCACCATCGCGTTCGGCATGGGCATCGACAAGAGCGACATCCGCAACGTGGTGCATTTCGACCTGCCCAAATCCATCGAAAACTACAGCCAGGAAATCGGCCGTGCCGGACGTGACGGGCAACCGTCGGACTGCCTGGTCCTGGCCAACCGCGACAGCCTCAATGTGCTGGAAAACTTCGTCTACGGCGACACGCCGGAACTGGACGGCATCCGCTACGTGCTCGACGAGCTCAAAGCTGCCGCAGCCGAAGGGCAGTGGGAGTTTATGCTGGGGCCACTGGCGGAACAGAGCAACATCCGTCAGCTACCGCTCAAGACGCTGCTGGTGCAGTTGGAACTGCGCGGAATCATCGCGCCGCGTTACGCCTATTACGCTGAATACCGCTTTAAGTATGTACAGGAGCCGGAAGTGTTGTTGGCCCGTTTCGAAGGTGAGCGCAGGGATTTCGTCGCGGCGATCATCCAGACCTCTAGTCGCGCGCGAACCTGGGCCACGGTGAATTTCGACGCGCTGTACGAGCAACACCAGGCCGAGCGCGATCGAGTGGTCAAGGCACTGGATTATTTTCAGGAGAAGGGCTGGGTCGAGCTGGAAAGCAAGCAGATGACCGAGGTCTACAGCCTGCTGCAAACGGACGTCGACAGTCAGGCGCTGAGTGCAGAACTGCATGCCTGTTTCACTCAGCATGAGCGCACGGAGATCGCCCGGATTCACGCCATGCTGAACCTATTCGCCACTGACCGCTGCCTGGGTTATCGCCTGGCCGAGTATTTCGGCGATGAAAACGCGCCGCAGCAATGCGGGCATTGTTCGGTGTGTCACGGGGCAGTGGCGACACTGCCCGCGCCACCTGTGTTGCCGGCGCTTGTGGATAAAAACTTCGAAGCGTTGTGCGGTGATTTTATCCACAGGCACGAACAACACACCGGCGATGTTCCTTCGACTGAGCGCGTGACGCGATTCCTGTGCGGGATCAGCGTGCCGCTGTTTACCAAGCTCAAGGCGCGGTCGATCCCGGGGTTTGCGGTGCTGGAGGATTATCCGTATGGCGACGTCCGGGCGTGGGCTGAAACGCATCTGTCAGGCTGAACCGTGCCCCCTGTGTAGGAGCGAGCTTGCTCGCGAAAGAGTGTCAGCTGCAGAGATGTCGACTGACACACCATCGCGAGCAAGCTCGCTCCTACAGGGGTTTTCAGTGTTTTCGAGGTGCATCCATCCGCTGAATGTTGCTCATCACTGGAATAAATTTCAAAAATGCGCGGTGGCTGACTATGGTGAGGGCTGTCTTTGGATCGCCAACAAGAGAACAACATGAGCCAGACACCGTTCAACATTCAGCGCGCTGCCGTCATCGGCGCGGGCACCATGGGCCGCGGCATTGTCATGTGCCTGGTCAACGCCGGGGTGCCGGTGCAATGGGTCGATAACAATCCGCAGATGCTTGAGCAGGCTCTCGCTGCCGTGGCTGAGACCTATGCCCACAACGTGCGTCAGGGGCGTATCGATCAGGCTGAGGCAGACGCTCGCATTGCACGGGTCACGATGGCTGCCGATTATGCGGCGATCCGTGAGGTTGATCTGGTGATCGAAGCGGTTTATGAAAACCTCAAGCTCAAGCAGAAAATCTTCCGCGAACTGGATGGGCTGCTCAAACCCGAAGCGATTCTGGCCAGCAATACCTCGGCGCTGGACATCGACGCCATTGCCGCGGCGACTCGCCGCCCGCGCCAGGTGCTGGGCCTGCACTTCTTCAGCCCGGCGCACATCATGAAACTGCTGGAAATCGTTCGCGGCGCTCAAACTGCCCCGGCGGTGCTCGATGCGGCCCTGGCGCTGGGTAAGCGCATGGGCAAGGTCAGCGTGGTGGCGGGCAACTGCGACGGTTTCATCGGTAACCGCATGCTCAATACCTACGTGCTCGAAGCGCGCAAGATGCTACTCGAGGGCGCATACCCCTACCAGGTGGATGCGGCGCTGCAAGGTTTCGGTTTCGCCATGGGGCCGTTCCGCATGTTCGACGTGGTCGGCATCGACCTGCAATGGCGCGCTCGGGAACTGGCAGGCAAAGGTCAGGATGCGCCCGAGGTTCAAGTGGATAACCGACTGTGCGAACGGGGGCGTTTTGGCCAGAAGAGTGGCAACGGCTATTACCACTATGAGCCGGGCAGTCGTCAGGCTGAGCACGACGTAGAAGTGGATGCGCTGGTATTGGAAGTCAGCGAAGGGTTGGGTTTCCAGCGTCGTGAGATCGGGCCGGAGGAGATTCTGGAGCGCTGCTTGCTGGCGTTGGTCAACGAAGGGGCGAAGATCCTTCAGGAAGGGATTGCCGGGTCTGCGCATGACATCGATTTGGTGTACCTCAACGGTTACGGCTTCCCGGCGGACAAGGGTGGGCCGATGGCCTGGGCGGATCAGCAAGGCTTGGGGGATGTTCATCAGCGGTTGATGCTGCTGGAGACGCATCAAGGCGATCACTGGAAGCCGGCGCGCTTGATTGGCGAATTGGCGGCAGTGGGTAAAGGGTTTGCCGACAAGTGATTCGGTGCCTGTGTTGGCCTCTTCGCGAGCAGGCTCGCTCCCACAATTGATCTTCAGTGAACGCAGATCTTGTGTACGACTGAGATCCTGTGGGAGCGAGCCTGCTCGCGATGAGTACGACGCGGTTTTCGCCTTAGACTGGCAATCCAACTCCAGGAATCGACACTGATGTCCGACCCGATGCCCCAACGCACCCATTACCTCCACTTCCAGCCCATCACCACCCGCTGGCACGACAACGACGTCTACGGTCACGTCAATAACGTCACCTACTACAGCTTTTTCGACACGGCGGTGAACACCTACCTGATCGACGTCGGCGGGCTGGATATTCATGACGGTGACGTCGTGGGCTTTGTGGTGAGTTCGGCCTGTGACTACTTTGCATCCATCGCTTTCCCGGATCGTATAGAGATTGGTCTGCGGGTGGGCAAGTTGGGCAACAGTTCGGTGCAATACGAACTGGCGGTGTTCAAGCAAGGGGAAGACGAAGCCTGTGCGGCGGGGCGTTTTGTGCATGTGTTTGTGGATCGGGCGACGAATCAGCCGGTGGCGATTCCTGCCGGATTACGCGGGGCGCTGGAGCGGCTGGTGGTTTGACGGGCAAAAAAAATCGCAGCCCTTGGGCTGCGATTTTTAACTGACCGGCAAACGAGGCGATTCAACCCTCAGTCGTGATAGTACCGGTGATGCTTGTGATGACCATAGGCATGGCCGCGGCCGCGGTGGTCGTCGTCATGGTAGTAGCGATGATCACCATGGCCGTGACGACCATCACCGTCGCCGCCGCCATTGCTTTGGTTACCCATGTAGTTACCCAGCGCGCCACCGGCGCCGCCACCTGCTGCGGCGCCGATGAGGCTACCGCTGGTGCCGCCCATGCTGCGGCCGACCACGTTACCGCCCGCTGCGCCCAATGCACCGCCAATGGCGGCTTCGCCACGGCTGTGTTTGTTTGCGCCGACTGCACTACCACCCGCGCCGCCCAGGGCTGCGCCGATGGTGGAACCTGTATTGCCGCCCAGTGACTGACCGACGACCGAGCCCAAAACCCCGCCCAATGCGCCGCCCACACCTGCTTCAGCGGTGCCGCCGGCAGAAGCGATGCCACTAGCCAGGCTAAGGGACAACAAGAGAATCGAGGAGAACTTCATAGAGGAACCTCAAGGGGATGACGGCGCGATCCTGAGGCTGTGTCATAGTTGTGACAATCGAAATCCGACGAGTAACACGACCTCAGCACATTTCTATAAGTTATTGTTTTTTAGGCGGAACTTAAGCGAATTTAGCCGGTCTTTAGCTACTTCGGACAGGCCGTTTTTGCGAAAAAACGGCCTTTTTTGTGGGCGATTGGAACGTAATCGCAAGGTTCGGATACATGTATTGCCAGATCCCACGTCATCGCGAGCAAGCTCGCTCCCACAGAGGATTTTGGTCGATCACCAATGCTGTGTTCGCTATAGATCAACTGTGGGAGCGAGCTTGCTCGCGATGACGTGGGATCTGACGCTACGTTAAGCCGATTTTGCCATGATGAGTCCGGTCGCACTCGCCGCTTCCAACCGAATCGCCACGAACTTCGACGTCGGCGTATGGCTGCCATCCCCGATGCTCTCCAGCGGCACCAGCGGGTTCACTTCCGGGTAATACGCGGCGGCCTGCCCTGCGGGGATATCAAACGCCAGCAGCGTGAAACCTTTCACTCGACGCTCACGGCCATCATCCCAGATCGAGACGATGTCGGCTTTCTGCCCCGGCTTGAACCCCAGGCGAATGATATCGGCTTCGTTGACGAACAACACATCGCGCTGACCCTTCACGCCACGATAACGGTCATCGAGCCCATAAATCGTGGTGTTGTACTGATCGTGGGAACGCATGGACTGCATGATCAAATCCGGCAGCACCCCGGTGGCGCGAGTGCGTTCATGCACCAGGTCTTTAGGCAGGATGTTCGCCCGGAAATTGGCGCGCCCCGATGCGGTGTTCCATTGGCGGGCATTGGCACTGTTACCCAGGTAGAAACCGCCCGGGTTCTTGACCTTCTCGTTGAAATCCCGGAAGCCGGGAATGGTGTCGGCAATCAGGTCGCGAATGCGGTCGTAGTCGGCGACCAGGTAGTTCCAGTCCACCGGGTTGCTGCCCAGGGTGGCGGCAGCGATGCCGGCGATGATCCACGGCTCCGAGCGCATCTGGTTCGACAGTGGCCGCAATTGACCGTTAGAGGCGTGAACCATGCTGAACGAGTCTTCGACGGTCACCGCTTGCGGACCTTCGGCCTGCATATCGATGTCGGTACGGCCCAGGCACGGCAGGATCAGCGCCTCTTTACCGTGCGCCAAATGGCTGCGGTTGAGTTTGGTGCTGATTTGCACGGTCAGGTCACAGTTGCTCAGGGCCTGGAAGGTCCGTGAGCTGTCCGGTGTGGCCTGGGCGAAGTTGCCGCCCAGCCCGATAAAGACGTTCGCCCGACCGTCGGCCATGGCATGAATCGCCTCGACCACGTTATGGCCATTTTCACGCGGTACCTTGAACTGGAAACGACGCTCCAGGGCATCAAGGAACGTCGCTGGCGGACGCTCGTTGATGCCCATGGTCCGGTCGCCCTGCACGTTACTGTGGCCACGCACCGGGCACAGGCCGGCACCGGGCCGGCCGATGTTGCCGCGCAGCAGCATCAGGTTGGCGATTTCCTGGATGGTCGGCACCGAATGGCGATGCTGGGTGATGCCCATTGCCCAGCACATGATCACGCTTTTGCTCTGGGCGTACATGCGCGCCGCTTGCTCGATTTCCACCAGGGTCAGGCCGGACTGCTCGACGATCTGCTCCCATGGGGTGTCGTCGATGACGCCAAGGTATTCCAGCACGTTGACGCTGTGTTCATTGAGGAAGTCGTGATCGAACACCGCCGGCTTGCCAGCCTTCTGCGCATCGCGCTCCCATTGCAGCAGGAATTTCGCCATGCCGCGCAGGATCGCCATGTCGCCACCCAATGCCGGACGGAAGTACGCGGTGTTGGTCGGCTTATCGCCGTTGGTGAGCATCTCGATCGGGTGTTGCGGGTGCTGGAAGCGTTCCAGGCCGCGCTCTTTCAGCGGGTTGATGCACACCACCTGCGCACCGCGTTTCACCGCTTCGCGCAGCGGCTCGAGCATCCGCGGGTGGTTGGTGCCAGGGTTCTGGCCCCAGACAAAAATCGCATCCGCATGTTCGAAGTCGTCGAAGGTCACGGTGCCTTTGCCGACGCCAACGCTTTGCGCCAACGCAACACCACTGGCTTCGTGGCACATGTTCGAGCAGTCGGGGAAATTGTTGGTGCCATAGGCGCGCACGAACAATTGATAGAGGAACGCCGCTTCGTTGCTGGCGCGGCCCGAGGTGTAGAACTCGGCCTGATTCGGGCTCGACAGGCCCCGCAAATGTTTGCCGATCAGCGCGAAGGCGTCTGCCCAACTAATGGGTTTGTAGCGGTCGGTTTCAGCGTCGTAGCTCATCGGCTCGGTCAGACGGCCCTGGTACTCGAGCCAGTAATCACTTTGCTCCAGCAACGAGCTAACGCTGTGTCTGGCGAAAAACGCGGCATCGACACGCCGTTTGGTCGCTTCCCAGTTCACTGCTTTGGCGCCGTTCTCGCAGAACATCACCATGCCCTTTTCCGGAGAATCGCCCCACGCGCAACCTGGGCAGTCAAAGCCACCGTTCTGGTTGGTCTTGAGCATGATTCGCAGGTTTTTCAGCGCGTTGTCGCTGTTCAACCAGGCATGGGCAACGCTGATCAGCGCGCCCCAGCCACCGGCCGCGCCTTTATAGGGCTTGTAGCGTGGGACGGGATTCTGGTTGGGTTGTTGAAGTTGACTCACGCTTGGTTCTCCATCGCTGGGCTGTAGACCCGCGGTGCACTTTTCTGCGGCAGGTGGATGAGATTGAGGTTATGGCGACGGGCCCATTGCACGGCAAGGCCCGTGGGCGACGACAGGCTGACCAGGGTCTGGATGCCTGCGCGCAATACTTTTTGGATCAATTCGAGACTGCAGCGGCTGGTGACAATGGCCAGTCCGCCGGTGATCGGAATCTTCTGACGGATCAGCCCGCCGATCAGTTTGTCGAGGGCGTTGTGCCGGCCGATGTCTTCGCGGCCCAGCAGCAATTCGCCCTGGCCGTTCATGAACACCGCCGCATGCACCGCGCCGCAATGCTGGCCCAGCGGCTGAAAAGCGCCGATGCGCTGGCGCAGTCCGTCGAGCCATTCGGCAGGCGGCAGTGGCGCGCCGGGCAACACTTTGAGCTCTGGCAGCGCTTGTTCCACGGCCTCCACGCCACAGAGCCCGCAGCCGCTGGTGCCGGCGAGTTGTCGGCGCTGCTGCTTGAGGTTCCAGAAGGCGCGGTTGGCGATGGTCACTTGCGCGTATTGCGCCGAGCCCGAGCCGCTGAGTTGCAGGTCATAAATGTCGGCGGCGTCTTCGATGATCCCGCTGCCGAGGCTGAAGCCGACGATGAAGTCTTCCAGGTCCGTCGGTGTCACCAGCATCACAGCCTGGCTGATGCCGTTATAGGCGATCGCCAACGCGACCTCTTCGGCCAGCGCGGTGCTGGCTGATTCGGCGTATTGAAGGTCGCAGTAACTGTAGGTCTGGCTTGCAGCGGGCGCGGGTGTTTCGAGGGCAGGCGCCGCGCAGGCAGGGCGCTTGGTGTTCATGAGGGATCACCGACGGTTTGGTCAGCTATAAGCCTAGGCGCGTCAACTTGTCGCGTCTAATCGCTATTACTGATCTGCCGATAGATACCGTCGATCAAGAGCCTGTCGGCGATTGTTGATAGAGCGCGAAACAGGCTTCCGCCAGTGCCGAACGTGGCGCGCTGCGACGCATGATCAGCCCCAAGCGGGCGAGGGTCTGGGCGTTTTCGATCGGTTGCAGACGCAAATGGTCGGTGAGGTTTTCCAGGCCACCGTCCAAAGGCATTACTGCGCAGCAGAACCCGCCGTGCACTGCTTGTAACAATTGGTGGACGGCATCGGTCTGCAGCAACGGCTGCGGTGTCAGGCCACGACTGTGAAAGTTATGGTCAATGGACTGGCGGAAATGCATGCCGCTGGTGAGCATGCCCAGCGGCAGTTCGATCAGCGACTCCCAGCTCAATGGCGCCTCATCGAAACTGAAGAAGCGCTGATCGTAGAGCAGGCCCATGCGGGTTTCGCTGAGCGCCAGGGAATCGAAGCGCTCGCTGTCCAGGCGTTCCAGGTACGACACGCCGAGGTCCAGGCGGTTGTTCGCCAACTGTTCGAGGATCTGTTCGGAACTGAGGGCCGAGAGCTCGAAGCGCAGATTCGGGTGCTGCGCGTGCAAGCGTTGCATCAGCGGCAGTGGATCGAAGCTCGACAGCGGCACCACGCCCAACCGCAACGTACCCACGAGGTTGCCGCGACAGGCCGCCGCCTCGGCTTGCAAGCCATCGCAGGCCGCCAGCACCGTTCGCGCCCACGCCAGCACCCGCTCGCCCGGGGCGGTGAACCCTTCGAAGCGTTGGCCACGGTTGACCAGCGGCAACTCAAGTTCTTCTTCGAGGCTGCGCAGGCGCATGGACAGGGTCGGCTGGGTGATGTGACAGCGTGCGGCGGCCTGGCCGAAATGTCGGGTCTCGTCGAGCGCGATGAGGAATTTCAGCTGCTTGATGTCCATCTTCGCTCCAAGGCGCGGGAAGGTGCGGATTCTAGCGCTTGGGGGGCAGCAGCGTCATGGGTCGGGTTGGAACCGCGTGCCACCTTGGTCTAGCCATCGCGAGCAAGCTCGCTCCCACATTGGATTTATGATCGACGCTAATCCCCTGTGGGAGCGAGCTTGCTCGCGATGCAGGCGCCTCGGTATCAAAGCCCTGCAATGAGCTCCCGATAATCCCCCACCGCCGCAAACTCCGCCGTGTCCTTCGGCCCCTTGCGGCTGTCCGGCTCGCTCACCGCCAACAAATGCGTCACACCAAAATTGCGCGCACTGCGCAGGATCGGCAACGTATCGTCGATAAACAGACTACGTGCCGGGTCAAAACCGAGATCCGCCTTCAAGGCATACCAGAACTGCGGGTTTTCCTTGGCGAAGCCGTAATCGTGAGAGCTGATCAACCGCTCGAAGTACGGCGCCAGCTCGATTCTTTCCAGCTTCAATGACAGCGAATCACGGTGCGCGTTGGTAATCATCACCACACGCTTGCCGGCCTGTTTGAGTGCCGCCAGAAACGTGTCCGCATCCGGGCGCAGGGCAATGAGGTGCGCGGTTTCGAGTTTCAGTTCACGCACCGGCAGTTTCAGCTCGGCGCTCCAGAAGTCCAGGCAATACCACTGCAGCTGGCCCGCATTGCGTTCGAACAGCGGCTGCAACTCCATTTCGGCCATGGCGCGGCTCACCCCGTGCAACTCGGCGTAACGCTGGGGCAGGTGTTCCATCCAGAAATGGTTGTCGTAGTGCAGGTCCAACAGCGTGCCGTCCATGTCCAGCAAAACGGTGTCGATGTCGTGCCAGGGCAGCAAGGGCATAAAAATTCTCCAGCGGTAAAAAACAGATCCGAGGTAAACAATCAGGATAGGCCGGGTATAGTAACGCGTTCACGCCAAGGAGCTTTTCATGCGCCAAAAACCCACCATACTGGCCCGCGAGATCGTCGCCACCAGCCGCTTGTTCTGCGTCGAAGAGCTGAAGTTGCGCTTTTCCAATGGCGTGGAGCGCACTTACGAGCGATTGGTCGGCAAGGGCGCCGGTTATGGCGCAGTGATGATTGTGGCGATGCTCGATTCGGACCACGCGGTGCTGGTCGAAGAATATTGCGGTGGCACCGACGAATACGAGTTGTCCTTGCCCAAGGGGCTGATCGAGCCGGGCGAAGACGTGTTGGCGGCCGCCGAGCGGGAGCTCAAGGAAGAGGCCGGCTATGGCGCGCGTCAATTGGAGCATCTGACCGAGTTGTCGTTATCACCCGGTTACATGAGCCAGAAGATTCAGGTGGTGCTGGCCACCGAACTGTATGAAGACCGTCTGGAGGGCGACGAACCCGAGCCGATGGGCGTGGACAAGGTCAACCTGCGTGAGCTGTCGGCGCTGGCCCAAAACCCGCAATTCACTGAAGGCCGTGCCTTGGCGGCGTTGTATCTGGCCCGTGATCTGCTGACTCAGCGAGGGGTGTTCCTGCCATGAATTTTCCGCATCCATTGATGGCGCCGGTCGTTGAACTGGCATTAAAAGCTGGCGAAGTTATTTTGCCGTTCTGGCGCGCGAATGTGGCGGTCACGGCGAAGTCCGATGATTCACCGGTCACCGCCGCTGACCTGGCGGCCCATCATTTGATCCTGGCCGGCCTGACGGCGCTGGACCCGAGCATCCCGGTGCTGTCCGAAGAAGACGCCAACATTCCCCAAAGCGTACGCGCCGGTTGGCAGCGTTGGTGGCTGGTGGACCCGTTGGACGGGACCAAGGAGTTCATCTCGGGCAGCGAAGAATTCACCGTCAACATTGCGCTGATCGAGCAAGGACGGGTGGTGTTTGGTGTGGTCTCGATGCCGACCAATAGGCGTTTTTATGTGGGTGGCGAAGGGTTGGGCGCATGGCGTGGGGACCAGGGCGGTGAGCCGCTGCCGATTCAGGTTCGCGAAGTGCCGGCGGCGGGTGAAGCGTTTACCGTGGTCGCCAGTCGTCGGCATTCGAGCCCTGAGCAAGAGCGCTTGCTGGCCGGGTTGAGCGACAGCCTGGGTGAGCTTCAATTGGCCAATATCGGCAGTTCCCTGAAGTTTTGTTTGTTGGCGGAAGGGGCGGCGGATTGTTACCCGCGCCTGGCACCGACTTCGCAGTGGGACACGGCGGCTGCGCAAGGTGTGCTCGAAGGGGCGGGTGGTGAGGTGCTGGATTTGAGTGGTGCGCCGTTTTGTTATCCGGCGCGGGAATCGTTGTTGAATGAGTTTTTCCTGGCGCTCCCGGCGAAGGCTGCCTGGCGGGAGAAATTGCTGGCGCTGGCTCGGGCCTGAAGATCAAAAGATCGCAGCCTCGTTTCACTCGACAGCTCCTACAGAGAAACGCGCCCCCCTGTAGGAGCGAGCTTGCTCCGGGCGGCGTTCCGACGATGAACCTGAGAACGCCGCTGGGTGTCAGGCTTGCAGCGTTATCGTTAACGCCCATCGCGAGCAAGCTCGCTCCTACACAAAACGGCTAGCGGTGTAGGACGTACTGCCCGGTAAACGTCACCGCAGCGTCTTCACTCCCGGCATTGACGACTCGCGTATGCAGCGTCAAACGCGCCCGGCCATAGCGCTCATACATCGCCAAAAATTTCTTCCACACTGCCGCACTGGGCGCCGGGCATATCGCTGTCGCATCGGTGGTCACCGGCAACGGATAGCTGATCTGGCCTTCCTGAATCACGATGTGCCCGTCTTCAATCCCTTCTTCACGCAGGCGCAAATGCAACCAGCCCCAACCGGCCAGTACCGCGCCGCAATACAGGCTGCCGCCAAACATGGTGCTCTTGTGGTTGATGTTGGCGTCCAGCGGCAAGTACAGACGTAACTGCTGGTCATGCCAGTCGAGCACTTTGATGCCCATTTCCCGCGTCAGGGGAATATCGCGATGGAGGACTGATTCCAGGTGACGACTGTCGCGGTTCATTCATAGGCCTCTTGTTTGAAAAGGATGATTTGATGGCAGTTCAATCGAGATCATCGTGCTGGCTGCTGGCGCCACCGTCGGCGAAGTTCAACCCATGCTTGCGCAGTTTGTCGTGCAAGGTCTTGCGCGGAATACCCAGCGCTTCGGCGAGACTGCGCACGGAGCTGTGAGAACGCGCCAGTTCAGCGGCGATCAGGCTCTTCTCGAAGTGTTCCACTTGCTCGCTGAGGCCACCGCTGACCACTTCAACCATTGAGCCGCCAGCGCCTTGCGACGTGTTGTTGTCCAGTGCCAGCTCCAGGCCCAAGGCAAAGCGCTCGGCAGCGTTCTGCAGTTCGCGCACGTTGCCTGGCCAGGTGTGGCGCAGGAGCAGGGCGCGTTGCCCCGGTTGCAGTTCATGAGGTGGCAACCCGTGGCGCGCGCTGGCTTCATCGGCAAAATGCTGGAACAGCATCAGCGCATCTTCGCCACGCTCGCGCAGCGCAGGAATACGCAACGGCGCGACGTTCAGGCGGTAATACAAGTCGGCACGGAAGCGCCCCTGATCGGCGGATTGGCGCAGGTCTTCCTTGGTCGCCGCAATGATGCGGATGTCCAGCGGGATCAGCTGATTGCCGCCCAAGCGCTCGACCACTCGCTCTTGCAGCAAGCGCAGTAATTTCACCTGCACATCCAGGCTCATGCTTTCGATTTCATCGAGAAACAGGGTGCCGCCATTGGCGAATTCGAACTTGCCGATGCGACGTTTCTGCGCGCCGGTGAACGCGCCCGGCTCATGACCGAACAGCTCGCTTTCCACCACCGATTCGGCCAGCGCGCCGGCGTTGATGGCTACGAACGGACCGGTGCGACGGTTCGACAAATCGTGCAGTGCCCGGGCCACCACTTCTTTGCCCGCCCCGGTTTCACCGAGGATCAGCACGTCCGCCTTGGTCGCCGCCAATGCGCCGATTTGCTCGCGCAAACGCAGCATCGGTGCCGATTGCCCGACGAGGCGGGTGCTCAATTCGTTGCGATCGCTCAGGGCCAGACGCAGGCTGCGGTTGTCCAGCACCAACCGGCGCAAGGCCAGGGCGCGGCGCACGCTGTCGAGCAGGGCATCGCTGGCGAAAGGCTTCTCCAGAAAGTCATAGGCCCCGGCACGCATGGCTTGCACCGCCAGCGGCACATCGCCGTGGCCGGTGATGAGCAGCACCGGCAGCTCCGGGTCCTGGGCGTGCAGTTCGGTCAACAATTCGAGACCATCCATGCCAGGCATCCGGATGTCACTGACCACCACGCCGGGCCAGTCGCGCTCAAGTTGCGCGGCGAGGCCTTTGGCTTCGGCCAGCGGCAGGATTTTCAACCCGGCCAGATCCAGTGTCTGGCTCAAGGCCTGACGCAGGTGGGGATCGTCGTCGATCAGCACGACCTGGATGCGGTTGTCGATGGTCATGCACTTCGGTCCTCGGAGGGTTGCAGGCTTACGCCCGGTGCGCCGGCGCGCAACTTCAGGGTAATCAGCGCGCCGCCTTCCTTGTGGTTGGCGAACGACAGTTCACCACCGAAGGCACGCATCAGGGTTTCGCAAATCGCCAGTCCCAAACCAAGACCCTGCGTGCGGGTTTTGGTGGTGTAGAAGGGTTCGCTGGCGCGGCCCAGGGCTTCCATGCAAAAGCCGGGACCGTTGTCGCGGATGTACAGATTGACGCCTTCGGCAGTGGATTGGGCACTTAACCAGAGTTTACGCGGCGGACCTTTTTCGGTCAGCGCGTCCAGGGCGTTGGCCAGCAGATTGCCCAGCACCTGGCGCAGGCGGGTCTCCCCGGCCTCGACCCACAGGGTGGCAGCCGGCAGATCGCGGATCAACTCGACCTCCATGCTTCGCCGCCGTTTGGCCAGCAAGGCCAACGCATCGTCCAGCGCCGGTTGCAGGGCGACGCTTTCCGGGGCATGGCGATCGCGTCGGGCAAAGGCCCGCAGGTGGGCGATGATCGAGGCCATGCGCCCGGTCAGCTCGCTGATCAACTTGAGGTTGCCACGCGCATCGTCGGTGCGCTGATGGTCGAGCAACACTTCGGCGTTTTCCGCGTAGCTGCGGATCGCCGCCAACGGTTGATTCAGTTCATGGCTGATGCTCGCGGACATGGTGCCCAGCGCTGAAAGCTTGCCGGCCTGAACCAGATCATCCTGGGCGCGAACCAACTCTTGCTGGGCCTGTTCGCGCTCCAGTACTTCCTGTTTCAGTCGACGGTTAAGGCCTTCCAGATCGCTGGTCCGCTCGGCCACCCGACCTTCCAGTTCGCGACGGGCCTTGGCTTCGAAGGCGATCCGTTCCAGGTAATGGCGACGACGCTGCATCATCAGACCGAGCAACAGCATGAGCACCAACAACGTTGCACCACCAATGGCGACGACGGTGCGTACCGGGCGATCGATCAGCGTACGGGGTGCAAGGATGTTGACACTCCAGCCGGTTTCTTCGATCGGACGAGTCTGGATCAGCCAGGCATTGGGGTTGAGCGTCAACGTCTTGGGATCGCGGGTCGGGTAGGGTTGGATCGTGGTAATGGCCTTGCTTTCTTCCACGCTCAATTCGCGGGTCGAGCGGAAACGCCACTCGGGCCGCGACGTGATAATGACGACGCCGTTATGGTCAGTCACCAGCAGTTGTTCCGGGGTTTTGCCCCAGAGACTTTCGGTGTGGTCGAGGTCGACCTTGACCACCAGCACGCCGAGAATTTTTTCGCCATCACGCACCGCTGCGGCGAAGAAGTAGCCGCGTTTGGCGGACGTTGTACCCAAGCCGAAAAAGCGTCCGAGCCGTCCTGCCATGGCTTCGCTGAAATACGGCCGGAAGGAAAAATTGCGCCCGACAAAACTGTCGTGCTTGTCCCAATTGGAGGCCGCGAGGGTCTTGCCGGTGGTGTCCATCAGGTACATGACTTCGGCGCCGGTCTGGGCGCTGATGCTTTTCAGCAAACGGTTGGCGTTGCCTTGGGTGACACCGTCTTCCGGCGCACCAAGGACCGCACGCAGGGCCGGCAGGTCGCCGAGGATCTGCGGCAGTACTTCGTAACGGTGGAGGGTGCCCAGCAAGTTGGCGACGTAGAGGTCGAGGGTCTGACGGTTCTGCCCAGCCAGTTCGTTGCGGTAATAACGTTCAGCCAGATGCTGCAGCGGCCACAGCAACGGCGCCAGGCACAGCGCGAGCAGGGCCAGGCTGCGCCAGCGGGGTCTGCGGGGGAGGGTCGGAGTCATGAGCATCAAGCGCCTGTGGGGACAGACGCATTATGCCTAGGCTTGCAGGTGCAGTGTGCGCGCCATGATTCAGGGAAAGACGTCAGCGTCCTTGAAAAACGCGCCAACCTGATCCTTGCCGGACAGTTGCGGTGCTTCGTCCAGTTGCCAGTCGATGGCCAGGTCCGGGTCGTTCCACCGAATGCAGCGCTCGGCTGACGGCGTGTAGTAGTCGGTGGTTTTGTACAGGAACTCGGCGAAATCGCTCAGTACCACGAAACCATGAGCAAAACCTTCCGGGATCCAGAGCTGCCGATTGTTCTCGGCTGACAAACGCACAGCCACCCATTTGCCGAAATGCGGCGAGCTACGACGAATGTCGACGGCCACGTCGAGTACTTCGCCGGCCGTGACGCGAACCAGTTTGCCCTGGGTATTTTCCAGTTGGTAATGCAGCCCGCGCAACACGCCTTTTTGCGAGCGGGAATGGTTGTCCTGAACGAAATTCGTGTCCAGGCCCGTCGCTTCCGCGAAAGCCTTGGCATTGAAGCTCTCGTAAAAAAAGCCACGCTCGTCACCAAATACCTTGGGTTCGATGATCAGAACACCGGGCAGATCGGTGGTGACTACATTCATGGTGTTTCTCCAGCGATAGACGTTGATGGCACATATTCTTACGTAAAGTGGCAAACAGTGCGACTGATAGTTAAAGACAGTAGTAGCCCTGTTTCGTTCGTCAACCATGGTAGGGGGTTGCGTATCGTTCGAAGCAGTGGCGATATAAACGCCTTATAAAATTCCAGGGGTCGTTGTATGCCGCTCGCCACGTTGATTCATCGCGCCAGTTTGCCCAGCCCGCAAGTGTCTGCGGAGCAAGCGCTAGAGCTGCTGGAGGGACATTACGGGCTGAGCGGCAGGTTGCAGGCGCTCGGCAGCCAGCAGGATCTGAACTACCGCGTCGACAGTGACCAGGGGCGTTTTGTCCTGAAAATCTGCAGGGGTGACTACTCGGCGCTTGAGTTGCACGCGCAGCACGCGGGGCTCAAGCATCTGGGCACACATCCCGAGGTTCACGTGCCGCGCGTAATCCCTGCCAAAAACGGTGCGGACCTGCTCTCGCTGGACGTCGACGGCCAAGCGGTGCATGTGCGCCTGCTCGACTACATCGAAGGCCAATCGCTCACACACCTTGATCATCTGCCGGGCTCGGTAGTGGCTGGCTTCGGTCGGCTCTGTGGCGAAATGGACCTGGCGCTGGCCGGTTTCGACCACCCGGGCCTCGAGCGCACCCTGCAATGGGACGCGCGGCACGCCCACGCATTGATCGCGCATTTGCTGCCGGTCATCAAGGATGATCAGCAACGCAGGCAGATCGCCAAAGCGGCCGAGCAGGCCGAGCGCCATTTGCAGCCATGGGTAGATAAGTTGCCGGTGCAAGCCATTCACATGGACATCACCGACGATAACGTGGTCTGGCAGCGGGACTCGCAACGGCAGTGGCAATTGCAGGGCGTGATTGATTTTGGCGACCTGATCCGGACCTGGCGCATCACCGATCTGTCGGTGACGTGCGCGGCCTTGTTGCATCACGCCGATGGCGATCCGTTCTGCATTTTGCCGGCGGTCCAGGCGTATCACGCGGTCAATCCGTTGCAGTATGAAGAGCTGCTGGCGCTCTGGCCGCTGATTGTCGCCCGTGCGGCAGTGTTGGTGCTCAGCGGCGAACAGCAGGTGAGTATCGATCCCGGCAACGAATACAGCCGCGACAACCTTATCCACGAGTGGGAAATTTTCCGCGTTGCGACGTCGGTGCCACTGGCGTTGATGGAAGCGGCGATCCTGGCATCTGTCGGCCAGAGCCTGCCGAGCATTGACGGCGAAGGCTTTGCGCCGCTGCTGCCGAGCCTGGTGGGAGGTGAATTCGCGTTGATTGATTTGGGCGTGCTCAGCGCGCATTTCGAGGCCGGTAACTGGGAGCAGGAGGGCATCGATCAGCGTCTGTTGAACGAAGCTGCCGCCGTCCATGGACTGGCGGCCAGTCGTTATGGGCAATACCGTTTGTCTCGCACACGCCCGGACACCGCCACGGAACCCGACACCTGCCCATTGCACGTCGAGTTGCGAGTGCCCCACGGTACGGCAGTGGAATCGCCTTTTGCCGGGGTGGTCCACCAGCCAGCGCCAGGCGTGTTGCAGCTGGATGGCCCGCAATTGAGTGTGCGGCTGTGGGGCGTGACGCCGTTGCTGCATACCGGCGCTGCTTTAGTGAAGGGCCAAGTCCTGGGCTCGGTGAGCGGGCCGTTGATCGTGCAGTTGTGGCGCGGCGCTCAGCTTGATGCGCCACTGTTTTGCACGCCTTCGCGCGCGGCGGCCTGGCAAGCGTTGTGCCCGTCGCCAGCGGCGCTGCTCGGGCTGGCCTGTGATGCTGAAGCAGAGCTTGATTCGCAGGCGTTGCTGACCCGCCGCGCCGCCAGTTTTGCACGAACCCAGAAGCACTATTACGTCGACCCGCCGCGCATTGAACGCGGCTGGCGCAATCACTTGATCGACATGCAGGGCCGCTCCTACCTCGACATGCTCAACAACGTCGCGGTGCTCGGTCACGGTCATCCGCGCATGGCCGCTGTCGCCAGCCGCCAATGGTCGCTGCTCAACACCAACTCGCGGTTTAACTACGCAGCGGTAGCCGAATTTTCCGAACGCCTACTGAAATTGTCACCGGACACCATGGATCGCGTGTTCCTGGTCAACAGTGGCAGCGAGGCCAACGACCTGGCCATTCGTCTGGCCTGGGCCTACAGCGGCGGCCGCGACATGCTCAGCGTGCTGGAGGCCTATCACGGCTGGACGGTGGGAGCGGACGCGGTCTCGACCTCGATCGCGGATAACCCCAAGGCCTTGAGCAGCCGTCCCGACTGGGTGCATCCGGTGACCGCGCCGAACACCTATCGCGGCGAATTCCGTGGCCCGGACAGTGCGCCGGATTACGTGCGCAGCGTTGAACACAACCTGGCGAAAATCGCTGCGAAAGGACGCCAGCTGGCCGGTTTCATTTGCGAGCCGGTGTACGGCAATGCTGGCGGCATCTCGCTGCCGGCGGGGTATTTGAAGCAGGTCTACGCATTGGTTCGCGCTCAGGGCGGGGTGTGCATCGCCGACGAAGTGCAGGTCGGTTACGGCCGCATGGGCAATTTCTTCTGGGGCTTTGAAGAGCAGGGCGTGGTGCCGGACATCATCACCATGGCCAAGGGCATGGGCAACGGTCAGCCACTGGGCGCGGTGATCACGCGCCGGGAAATCGCCGAAGCGCTGGAGGCGGAGGGCTATTTCTTTTCGTCGGCTGGCGGCAGTCCGGTCAGTTGCCAGATCGGCATGGCGGTGCTGGATGTGATGGAAGAAGAAAAACTGTGGGAAAACGCCCAGGTCGTGGGCGGCTATTTCAAGGAGCGTCTTGAAGCGCTGATCGATATTCATCCGCTGGTGGGCGCGGTGCATGGTTCGGGCTTCTATCTGGGTGTCGAGTTGATCCGCAACCGCGAAACCCTGGAGCCAGCGACTGGAGAAACCGCGGCGCTGTGCGATCGTCTGCGTGAATTGGGAATTTTCATGCAGCCAACCGGCGATTACCTGAACGTCCTCAAGATCAAACCGCCGATGGTCACCTCGCGCCGCAGCGTGGATTTCTTTGTCGACATGTTGGCGAAGGTGTTGGCAGAAGGTTTGTAAACCCCTATCCCCTGTGGGAGCGAGCTTGCTCGCGATGGCGGCCTTGCATTCAACATCAATGTTGGCTGATCCGGCCTCATCGCGAGCAAGCTCGCTCCCACAAAGGAACAGTGTTTTAATTCGATTGTTATCGGGTTTAAGTGTGTGATTTTAGACAGAAGGCATATTTATAGCTTTTAAAGCCGATTTTTATCGGCTATAAAGTCGCCATTGCCCACGGCGTGAACCTCCACGCCCGGTGCGTCCCATTTCTGTCATCGGTCGATGCCACACTCGACCCTCAGCACTTCCCGGAGATGATTCATGAGCCGTATCGTTACCGTTGCCGCCACCCAGATGGCCTGTTCCTGGGACCTTGAAGCCAACATCGAGACTGCCGAAAAGCTGGTCCGTGAGGCTGCCGCCAAAGGCGCGCAGATCATCCTGATCCAGGAACTGTTCGAGGCCCCGTACTTCTGTCAGAAGCCGAATCCGGATTACCTGCAGCTGGCCACGACGGTTGAAGACAACGTCGCCATCAAGCATTTCCAGAAAGTTGCCGCAGAACTGCAAGTCGTTCTGCCGATCAGCTTCTACGAGCTGGCTGGCCGCGCGCGTTTCAACAGCATCGCGATCATCGATGCCGATGGCAGCAACCTCGGGATTTATCGTAAAAGCCACATCCCGGATGGCCCTGGCTACCACGAAAAGTATTACTTCAACCCGGGCGATACCGGCTTCAAAGTCTGGAACACCCGTTACGCGAAAATCGGTGTCGGCATCTGCTGGGACCAGTGGTTCCCGGAATGCGCCCGCAGCATGGCGTTGCAAGGTGCGGAAATTCTGTTCTACCCAACGGCGATCGGCAGCGAGCCTCACGACAAAACCATTTCGTCCCGTGACCACTGGCAGCGCGTGCAACAAGGCCATGCCGGTGCCAACCTGATGCCGTTGATCGCCAGCAACCGTATCGGCAACGAAGAGCAGGACGGCTACGACATTACTTTCTACGGTTCTTCATTCATCGCCAACCAGTTCGGCGAGAAGGTCCAGGAACTCGACAAAACCGAAGAAGGCGTTTTGGTCCACAGCTTCGACCTCGATGAGCTGGAGCACATCCGCAGCGCCTGGGGCTCCTTTCGTGATCGTCGCCCGAACCTGTATGGTGCTATCAAAACCCTCGACGGATCCCTGGAGTCCTGATCGTAATGACCACTTTAAACAGCACACCCCGCGTCGATGGCTTTTACATGCCGGCCGAGTGGGCGCCACAGACCCAAACCTGGATGATCTGGCCCGAGCGCCCGGACAACTGGCGCCTGGGCGGCAAACCGGCGCAAGCCGCACACGTGGCGGTGGCCAAGGCCATCGCGCGTTTCGAACCGGTGACGGTCGCGGTTTCCGCAGGCCAGTACGAAAACGCCCGTGCCCGTCTCGACGTGCCGAATATTCGCGTAGTGGAAATGTCCAGTGATGACGCCTGGGTTCGCGACACCGGCCCGACGTTCGTCATCAATAACAGCGGTGAAGTCCGTGGTGTGAACTGGGACTTCAACTCATGGGGCGGCTTCGACGGGGGTCTGTATTCGCCGTGGAACCGTGATTCGCAGGTGGGCGGCAAGATCCTCGAGATCGAGCGCAGCCAGCGCTACCGCACCGAGGGCTTCGTGCTCGAAGGCGGTTCGATCCACGTTGACGGCGAAGGCACCCTGATCACCACCGAAGAATGCCTGCTCAACCGCAATCGCAATCCGCACCTGAACCGTACGGAAATCGAAGCGATGCTCTGCGCGAATCTGGCTGTGGATAAAATCATCTGGCTGCCGGACGGTTTGTTCAACGACGAAACCGATGGCCATGTGGATAACTTCTGCTGCTACGTGCGTCCAGGTGAAGTGCTGTTGGCCTGGACCGACGACCCGCAAGACCCGAACTACCCGCGTTGCCAGGCAGCGATGAAAGTGCTGGAAAGCAGCACCGACGCCAAAGGTCGCCCGTTCACGGTGCACAAGATGCCGATTCCAGGGCCGCTGTATGCGACCGAAGAAGAATGTGCGGGCGTTGATCCGGTGGACGGTACTCAGGAACGCAATCCGACCGTTCGTCTGGCCGGCTCCTACGTGAACTTCCTGATCGTCAACGGCGGCATCATTGCCCCGAGCTTCGACGATCCGCTGGATGGTCCGGCAAAGGAGATTCTGCAGGCGTTGTTCCCGCAGCACGAAGTGGTGATGGTGCCGGGGCGCGAACTGTTACTGGGCGGCGGCAATATTCACTGCCTTACCCAACAGCAGCCCGCGCCGCACAAACAGTGAGTGAGGTTGTAACAGCTTGAGTTAATTACATAATCGCTCGACCACAGGTTTAACCCCGGCGTTTCACGGCAAGCCCGCAGTCCTACTGGACTGCGGGCTTCTTTGTATCCGCTTGTCGGCACGTGAGAAACATTGGCACAGCTCTTGTATCTGACATGGCGTGAAACAGGGAGGGGGAGAACTTCGATGTTCTGTCATAAACCTTGGATAAGTTAGCCGCTCACAAACCAGGAGAGAGCGCGGAAATGAACGCCGAAGTGAATGTAGTGAGCGAGCGGGCGTTGCATCCCCTGGCAGTAAACAGCGAATCGCTCCAGATCCTGGCGCACTGGTTGAAGTCCAAAGGAACGCGTCAGATCACAGAGAGTGATCCGCGCCGGACGATGATCGAGCGCTACCCCGCTGGTCTATTCAGCGAGGCGGAGCTGGAAGCGTTGTGGGATGTGATGGAAGGATAAGAAGAAAAAACAACGGATTGATAAAAGCGCTGCCGGGATGGCAGCGCTTTTTTTATGGGCGATGGGTTTGTGTTCATGGGGATTAATGGTGGGAGCGAGCCTGCTCGCGAAGGCGGCCTGACGGTCAACATGTTCCTACAGAAAACCGTACGCCGATCCATAGTGGAGCCCGTATGTGACCTACTGTAGGAGCGAGCTTGCTCGCGATGGTCATTAACGATAACGCGTGTTTACTGGCTAAACGCAGCGCTCTTGAGACCATCGCGAGCAAGCTCGCTCCTACAATTTCCTTTACTGAATGGCATTTACGATTGATTCGGGGCCTTCATCATGCGTGCGATTTAGATCACGGAACGTCGTTACTGGCTCGGTTATTACACGACGCGTCGAGCACCTTCACCACATCATCAATGATCGCCTTACTCATATCCTGCAAATAATGAGACGCCCAGGCATGCCGGTCGGTGTCGCGAACCATGGCCGCATCTGATGCGAGCAGCTTGGTGACGTGGAGCAGATCGGAGGCGTGAGAAAGGGCCTGGATCACCGAGACACCGGCGTTGATGCGGAACAGAGGTTCGTTGGCGTGGAAGGAGAAGTGGGTGAGGCCGATGGTTTTCAGATCTTGAGGGTTGGTCATTGGGCACCTCCGGTTTTTGGGCGGTGGTGGGCGTGACGTGGGTTGAAGGTTTTTAGGCGCCAGTTTCGGAAGGATTTACTAGAGTCTGTACACAAAATGAACGCGAGCCACACCGTTCGAAGTTCTGAGGTCCGGCCGGTGCAAATGCAGGATTGCGTCGAGGCGTACGTGTCGTCGTCAGCGACACATCACAAGAGCGTGTCGCTGAAATCGAAAAACAGCGACACGTAGAAAACTGGACTACTGGAATGGCGGTTAAGTCCTACAGATTATTCATCGTCCGAGAGGGGTTATCAGGGCTATAAATCAGTTTGCACCCATTACACCAAGTAACTAATGATGTTCCCGCCCCCACCTTTATCCCCTCCAGCCAAACTCCTACATTGAGCTCCAACCCCTACCCATCATCCCGATGAGCAGGTCACTGGAGATCTTCCTCATGCCTTTCGTCAGCGTTCGAATCACCCGCGATGGCGTTACCTCGGAGCAGAAAGCTCAGGTGATCGCCGAAATCACTGAAACCCTGCAACGCGTCCTCAACAAGGATCCGCACCTGACCCACATCGTGATCGAAGAAGTCGACACCGATAACTGGGGCTACGCCGGCATCACCACCACTCAGTACCGCAGGCAACTGGCTGAGGCGGAGGGGAAGTCATGACCGCGTCCGTCTCGATCGATTTCATCTCCGACGTGGTGTGCCCGTGGTGCGCGTTGGGCGCGACAGCGCTGGAGCATGCGATCAAGAACGTGGCCGGTGAAGTCTCGGTCGAGTTGACCTACAAGCCCTTCGAATTGAACCCGGACATGCCGGCAGCAGGCGAGAAAGCGGTCGAGCATTTGATGCGCAAATACGGACGGACCGCCGAGGAAGTCGCCGCCGGCAAGGCGATGCAGATTGCTCGCGGTGAGGCTATCGGCTTCACGTTCGATCTGGAAAAACGCAGCCACTTCTACAACACGTTTGATGCTCACCGCTTGCTGTTGTGGGCAGTGCAGGAAGGGCGGCAGATCGAGCTGAAGAAGATCCTGTTGCGCGCTTACTTCAGCGAAGGGCAGAACCCGAGTGATCGCCAGACGCTGGTCCGTCTGGCTGCTAAAGCGGGACTGGATGCGGCGGCTGCGCAAGAGGTGTTGGCGTCCGGAGCGTTCGCCAATGAAGTGCGTGAGCTTGAAGCGTTTTACCGGCAGCACGGCATCAATTCAGTCCCGGCCATGATCCTCAACGGTCGTCATTTGGTGTCCGGTTCGCAGTCGGTCGAGTACTACGAACAAATGCTGAGACAAATGGCACAGTCAACCGCCGAAGCCTGATGACTTACTTTTTTAAACCATCATTTATTAGTTGAGGTTCATCATGAGCAACTCGAAAAAAGTCATCGTTATTACTGGCGCCTCCCAAGGTCTCGGCGCAGGTATGGTTAAAGCGTTCCGTCATCTGGATTACAACGTGGTCGCTACTTCGCGTTCGATCAAACCGTCCACCGACCCGGACGTCCTCACCGTGGCGGGCGACATCGGCGACCCGGCGGTGGCCCAGCAAGTGATCCGTGAAGCCATCGCCCGTTTTGGTCGCATCGACACCCTGGTCAACAACGCCGGGATCTTCGTCGCCAAACCGTTCACCGCTTACACCCAGGAAGACTATGCCGCGGTGCTGTCGGTGAACCTGAATGGCTTCTTCTACATCACCCAACTCGCCATCACCGAGATGGAAAAACAAGGCAGTGGCCACGTCGTCAACATCTCCACCAGCCTGACAGACCACGCCATCGACGGTGTGCCGTCGGTACTGGCGTCGCTGACCAAAGGCGGCCTGAACGCTGCGACCAAATCCCTGGCCATCGAGTACGCCAAGCGCGGGATTCGGGTGAACGCGGTTTCCCCAGGCGTCATCAAGACGCCGATGCACGGCGAAGAAACACATGAAGCGCTGGGGAATTTGCACCCGGTCGGGCACATGGGCGAGATCAGCGATATCGCGCAGGCGGTTGTGTATCTGGACAGCGCCAACTTTGTCACCGGCGAAATCCTGCACGTCGATGGTGGTCAGAGCGCCGGTCACTAAGGCCTGACCTGTCCGCAGCGCCGTCGATCAGTGTCGACGGCGTTGTTATTGGAGAGCGCACCATGAACACTCACAAGGTTTTCCTGATTACCGGGGTCAGTTCAGGCTTCGGCCTGGCTTTTTCGCAAGCAGCGCTGGCGGCGGAGCACACCGTGGTGGGCACGGTGCGGCGCGAATCCGAGCGTGCTGCGTTCGAAGCGCTGGACGCTCATCGCGCCAAAGCGTTCGTGCTCGACGTCACCGACTTTCCGGCGATTGAGCCGCTGGTGGCCAACATCCTGGGCGAGGTGGGCCGGATCGACGTGTTGGTGAACAACGCCGGTTATGGCCATGAAGGCATTCTCGAAGAGTCCCCCCTGACTGAAATGCAGCGCCAGTTCGACGTCAATGTGTTTGGCGCGGTGGCAATGATCAAGGCGGTTCTGCCGGGCATGCGTGAGCGGCGCAGCGGGCATATCGTCAACATCACCTCCATGGCCGGCTTCATCACCTTGCCGGGCATCGCCTACTACAGCGGCAGTAAATTCGCCCTCGAAGGCGTCAGTGAAGCGCTGGCCAAAGAAGTGGAAAGCCTGGGCATCTACGTGACCGCCATGGCGCCGGGCTCGTTTCGTACCGAATGGGCGGGGCGCTCGATGATCCGTTCGGGGCGCACGTTGGGTGAGTACGACGCGGTGTTCGATTCGGTCCGCAAGGCGCGGAAAGAGAAGAGTGGCAAGCAGGCTGGCGATCCGCGCAAGGCGGCGCAGGCATTGTTGACTTTGGTCGCTGCAGAAAAGCCGTCGGTTCATTTGTTGCTCGGTAAGGATGCGGTGAGGCTGGTGCGCGAAAAAATTACCCACCTTCAGGCGGAAATCGACGCCTGGGAGCATCTTTCGGCGTCGACAGAGTTCGACTGATCGACTCCGCCGCAACCTAAAGATTAAAACCCCGGAAA
The DNA here is from genome assembly GCF_056680375.1 of Pseudomonas sp. ASL7. NCBI lineage: Bacteria > Pseudomonadati > Pseudomonadota > Gammaproteobacteria > Pseudomonadales > Pseudomonadaceae > Pseudomonas > Pseudomonas sp. ASL7. The sequence goes on from NZ_CM155279.1 coordinate 5,016,332, forward strand.
AAACAAAGCCCTCGTATTTCTACGAGGGCTTTGTTTTTGTGTCTGTTTTTTACTCGAGGCGCCATTGCGGTTGGCGTTTCCAAGTTCTTTGAAATCCCATGAGGCTCAAGTTTGTTGATTTCTGGTTATCGATGATTTCCGCGAGTCGAGGCTTCCACAGGCTGTCTGGACTGATCAAATCGGTCAGATAGGCGAGGATCGTCAACACAATATAAAGACGTTGCTTTGGCTGAGGTCTGTCGGCGGCCGCATTTGGGATGGTCCACTCTTTGAGTAGTGAGGGTCGAATTGAGAGTTCTCGGTTCCATAATCGAGAGTGGTGTGCGCAGCAGTTTCGAATGAAGGTCAGGGTGTGTAGCCAAGAGGCCAATACTTCGAATGGCAGGCTGAATCTGGCTGCGATAGCTTTCTTGTCGGCACTTCTGCCAATGGCATTGAAGAGGGTGGATACCGATCCGAGGCTGAGCTCTTCCAGGATCGCCCATGCGGGCGGTAGCTCTGGGTGGGCGTAGCTCGCCCCGTAGTATCGAAAATAGTTATCGCGCATGCGATTTTCGATTCTTTGTTGCTGGAGCTCATCTCCCTGTCGACCTTTTTTGATGCGATCAATCTCGCGTCCGAATTTACTTCGCTCTTTACTCAGTTGCTCACGGAGTGGGCGTAGTAGCCCGGAATGCGAGTAGGACGAAGAAAAGACCGACGTGTCAGCAATCCAGTCAGGTCCATATTTTGGGCACATGTAGTTGCTGATGGTTGCTCGTATGGCGACTTCGACCCTTTCGATGGCGTCCATGGTTATCCGCCGTAATGAGCTATCGAATCGGTAAATGTCGACGACGGCTTTCAGGGTGCTACCGGGCTTGAAAGTGTGATCAGGTCCTTGTTCCTGAAAGGGACGCATATAGGGGCTCAGGCGAAACAGCGTGACCACTTCGAGGAAGCGCATGGCCCGGTCGTTGTTGGCGACATTCAGGCCTCGTTGCTTTAGCAGTTCCAATTGCTGTTCTACGCTGAGGGCCGGCTTGTCGAAGGGCCTCATGTAGTTTTCTCCAGGCAAAAAAAACCCGCACGATTTGAGCTTGCTGACTGGGTCAACCTAGGCTTGGCGGGTGTGTTGGCATGCATTATAGGTAGGTCAGGAGTACCGTCAACGCCATGCTGATGTGAAGTTGTAACCGGATAGGGATATGTGGTCTGTGCTGGCTGAAGAGTCGCGATCAAGTCACTGATGGAGCTGAAGCGGGGCTGGATCCGCCAAACCCCAGAAACAACAAAGCCCTCGTATTTCTACGAGGGCTTTGTTTTGTATGGTGCCGGCACCAGGAGTCGAACCCGGGACCTACTGATTACAAGTCAGTTGCTCTACCAACTGAGCTATACCGGCGTGTTGGGCGACGATTATAGCGATTGGATTGGTTCTGTAAACCCCTGAATCCAGACTATTTTTGCGCAGGGGTCAAGCCAGCCTCGCGGACCCTTGCGCGGGGCTGGTTCATGCGATTGTTTACAGAGCTACAAGCTGTTTTTGACGGCGTTGATCAAATCCTGACTGAGCACCTGTGCGGGCGCTACTTGTACGCTTTGGGTGTAGAACGGCGGGAGGTTCTGGGCCAGTGTCGATAACGCTTGGGCGGTGGTGTTGCCCGGCAACAGCACGTATTGCAGGTTGGACGGATAGCTCTGTGGCACTGGGCCTTCCATGGTCGAGCCGTAGGCGCCGAAGGTCATCACGGCCTGTGGCGTGGTGGGGTCGGGTGCATAGAGGAAGACGAAGGTGCCGTACTTCGGATGCGTCAGGTATTGCTCGGCCTGGGTGCGAACCGCCGGGTCGGGGTCGTTCATCAGGGTCCAGCGCATGACCGCGTAGTTGCGGGTGGTTTCCATGAACGCGGTACGAATCGGCGACTGGTTCTCGACACCACCCAGACACACCAGCAGGTTGCCGAACGGATCGATCAGTGCCACCGAATTGAACACCGGGCTTTGCTGCGCGGTTTTCAGCAGCGGCGGGGCGAGTTCTGCGCCGGGGTCACGCGGGTTGGCTGATTGCACGGTCAGTGCAAACGGGCTGAGCGCGGTCAGTGCCTGGCGCACTTTGCTGTTGGCCGGCAGGGTGGCCGGGTTTTTCAGTTGATCCGGTGGGAGGCCACTGTTGTTGCTGGCCTCGCGCACGGTGTTGACGCTGGCGGAGAAGATCGAGCTGCAGAGGAAGTACGCCGCGGAGTCGATGGTCTGACCGCCGAACACAGGACGGGTCGAACCTTGATAAGCCCGGCTGACCGGCGCTGCAATCGCGTAATAACCCCACGTGTCTTGCGCCTGTTGGCGGATTTTCGGTGGCAGCGACGGAAAGTCGAACTGGCTGTTGTAGTTGATGCCTGCGTAGTCATCAATCGCACTGACGGCGACGTTAAATCCTGCGGTCAGCAGTGAACCGGCGCACATGGCGCAAGGGTCCAGCGTGGTGACGATGGTCAGTTGATTGGGTGGCGGCAGATTAAGTGACGCAGCTTTTTCGTAGTACCAGTCCACCAACTGTCGCTCGCCGTGGGCGGTCGGGTCATGGGGGAGAAAGTACGTGGTGCCGCTGCCGGGGAAAGGCATCAGCACGTTGTTGTGTAGTGCGGCAATGACCTCGCCCGTTGCATTGTTGATGATGGCGCCGCCCACCGCGAAGGTTTGCTGCAGCGCAGCGTAAATGGCTTGGTTGGCGACGGTATCGACGGCTTCCTGCGCACTGTTCAATGTGCTCATGATTTTCCCAGCTCCTTGCTGTCCTGACGTCAGAGAATTCTGACGCTTGGCAAAGATAGTTGAGGTTTTCGAGGTCGTTTATGTTCTTTTGGCTTAACGCTTATGCACAACGCAGACCTGTGGCGCCTACAGTCAAGGGCGCAGTTGTGGATCAGTTCTCAACTTGCTCGCAAATGCCTGTTTTTCAGGTTTTTTATTCATGTGTACGAAAAATGAACACCGGTGTTTCAACTCCGAAACAGGCGTGAATATTGGATCCTCGAAAATTTCATCAACAGAGTTATCCACAGGCTATCGCTGTTTAGGGACGCTCGGCCAGGAGTAGGAAATTACGCGGTGTGAGCGGGGTTTCACAGAAAGTGCCGAGTCGAACGACGTAACCTTGTTCGGAGAGGAAAAGTGCCCGGTCGAGTACCAGCCAAAGTTCCAGCGGGCGTCGGAAAAGGCCACGCAAAAGCTCCAGATTGCGCACTTCTGCCAGTCGCTGCCAACCGGCGGTTTCGAGGGCTGACCAGTCTTGCGGGCCGATTGTGGATAACTCTTTGAGTGCGGCCAAATGGTGGCAGTAATCGGCGAAGGGTTTGTCCAGCCAGGCGCTGGGCAGGGAAGGGGTTGGCAGGTATTGATCCACGCCGCGCAGTTGCCGTTGCAGCAGGTCGAACGCCAGGCGCCGGGCCATCGAGGTGTCCCGCTGACGTCGGACGCGGGCGCCGGCAGTGACGGTTTCGCTCACCGGGAGTGAGAGATCATCGAGTGACAGCTGTAGGTCGGAGCGACAGGCAACCGAGGAAATCGGCTGATACTCACTCAGGCTGATCCGGTTATAGCAGCAGGGCGCGATGGCCAATTGTTTACAGCCTGCCGCGCTGGCGAGCTGGATTAATCGCACATGCAGATCACCACAGGCGTGAAGCGCTACGGGCGTGTGATCGGCATTTAACATAGAGGCGGCATTCGCCGCGAGCACATCTTGTTCGACATGCAGGGCATGCATGTGATGACGCTGGCTGAGTGCCTGACCGCTGGCAACCAGCGCTGGGTCGTGTTCCAGGCAAGTGAGCTGCTGACCTGTTTGCAGCAAGCGTCGCCCCAAGTGCCCCTTTCCCGAGCACCAGTCCAGCCAATGTGTCGGTGTGTCGGCAAACTGCAAACGGCTGGAGAACGCTTCGATCTGCTGCCATTTACGCCCCGGTACATCGACATTCAGCCGATGGCCAGCGGCTTCCAAATCATGAGCCGGTAACTCGCCCACCGCACCCAACTCAAGTGATAATGCCGCCAATGAAGCAAACGGCTGCGGCGCATCGAGTAAACAAGGTTGGTTGTGGCTGTTTTCCGCCTCTTCCAGCGACCGTTCCCGTAGCCATAACGCCAGCTCCGGGTAGGACGCTTCCCAGGGAAGCCGCAGATGAGTAAACGGTCGAGGTTTCCACAGCGCTTGATGCTCGATCAGAAATGCATCCAGCGCCGTGAAACGGGAGAGTAAGTCCTCACCCGTCAGCACGTGAGGGTTAACGTCCTTGGCAAGCATCGACGCGCAACCAGCGCTCCAGCAGCTTGAAGCCGCGCACCAGAACGTAAGCCATCAGCAGATAGAACATCCCCGCCGCAAAGAAGATCTCCACTGGCAGGTAGGTCCGGGCAATGATGGTACGGGCCATGCCGGTCAGTTCCAGCAGGGTCACGGTGCTGGCCAGGGCGCTGGCCTTGAGCATCAGGATCACTTCGTTGCTGTAGGCCGGCAAGCCGATGCGCGCGGCACGCGGCAGCATGATGTAGAACATGGCTTTGGCGCGGGACATGCCCAGCGCTCGGGCGGCTTCGATTTCACCTTTTGGAATCGCTTGGATCGAACCGCGCAGGATCTCGGCAATGTACGCCGCCGTGTGCAGGGTCATGGTCGCTGTGGCGCACCAGAATGGATCGCGCAGGTACGGCCACATCGAGCTGTTACGGATCGCATCGAACTGCGCCAGGCCGTAATAGACCAGGAACAGCTGAACCAGCAACGGCGTGCCGCGGAAAAAGAAAATGTAGCCGTATGGCACTGCCCGCACGTACCAAAGTCGCGAAGAGCGCGCGATGCCGAGCGGAATCGCCAGCAGCAACCCGGCAATCACGGCGATGGCCACCAGTTCCAGGGTCAGCGTCGCGCCTTGTGCCAGTTTTGGCAGCCACTTGATGATGACTTCCCAGTTCATTGGGTGCTCCTTGCGAAACCGCGACCGGCGCGTTTTTCCATAAAGTGCATGCCGGTCATGGCGAGAATCGTCAGGCCCAGGTACATGAACGCGGCCACCATATAGAAGGTGAACGGTTGCTTGGACACGGTTACGCCGATCTGCGCGTGACGCATGATTTCTTCCAGGCCGATGACCGACACCAGCGCGGTGTCTTTCATCAGGATCATGAACAGGTTGCCCAGGCCCGGCAGGGCGATGCGCCACATCTGCGGCATGATCAGCTTGGTGAAAATGCGAAATTTCGACAAGCCAAGCGCCACGCCGGCTTCACGATGACCTTTGGGGATGGCCAGAATCGCGCCGCGGAACACTTCTGTGGCGTATGCGCCGAAGCACAAGCCCAGCGCAATCACGCCAGCAGCGAAAGCATTGAGTTCAAGATCGGGGTTGCCGAAAAACTCACCCAAGGCGCGCATCAGGTTGACCGTGCCGAAATAGATCAACAGCACCCAGAGCAATTCCGGGATGCCGCGAACCAGCGTCGAATAAGTGCCGCCAAGCCATTGCAGCGGCTTGTACGGGGACGTCTTGGCCAAGGCGCCGAGCAGACCGAGCACCAGCCCAAGGCTCAGGGCCGAGAGTGCCAGTTTCACTGTCATCAGCGCGCCAGCGGCAAGCGCCGGGCCGAATCCGTAGAGATCGATAGTCATGGATTTCTTTTCAAATCGCGGCAGGCAATGCCAGGGACTGGCGCCGTCAGAGAACGGCGCTGGTCCGGCAGGTCAGAATCAATAGATGCTGAACGGGAAGTACTTGTCGTTGATCTTCTTGTAGGTGCCGTCAGCGACGATTTCTTTCAGCGCGGCGTTCAGCTTCTCGCGGATCGCGTCGCCTTTACGCACAGCGATACCGATCTTGTCACTTTCTTCCACCGGATCGCCTTTGAACTCGTAAGGGCGGCCGGCGTCGCTTTTCAGCCACTCATAGTTGACGTACTTGTCGGCCAGAATGCCGTCCAGACGCCCAGACGTCAGGTCGAGGTAGGCGTTTTCCTGAGTGTCGTAGAGTTTGACTTCAACGCCTGCCATGTGGTCTTCCATCCAGGTGCCGGCGAGGGTCGCACGTTGTGCGCCGATCACTTTGCCTTGCAGGGAGGCCTTGTCGGTTTTGAAGTCGACGTCTTTTTTGGCGATGAATTGCAGTTTGTTGGAGTAGTACGGGTCGGTGAAGTCGACCGCTTGTTTGCGCTCGTCGGTGATCGACATCGAGGAGATCAGGAAGTCGAACTTCTTGGCGTTCAGGGCCGGGATGATGCCGTCCCAGTCGGACGTGACCACGGTGCACTCGACTTTCATCTTGGCGCACAGGGCGTCGCCGATTTCTTTGTCGAAGCCGACGACATTGCCACTGGCATCTTTGTTATTGAACGGCGGGTAGGCCGCTTCGATGCCCATCTTCAAGGTCTCGGCGGCGGCACCGGCGCTGAACGCGAGGGTGACGGCAGCCGCCAGGAAGATTTTTTTGTAGTTCTGCATGCGGGTAGCTCCGTTAGCGGTTGCTGGACATGAATTGTTTGCAGCGTGCCGAAAGCGGGTTTTCGAACACCTGCTGTGGCGATCCTTGCTCTTCTACCAGGCCTTGGTGGAGGAACACCACTTCGCTGGACACCTGACGAGCGAAGCCCATTTCATGGGTGACCAGCAGCATGGTGCGGCCTTCCTCGGCCAATGCGCGAATGACATTAAGTACTTCCTGGACCATTTCCGGGTCAAGGGCCGAGGTGGGTTCGTCGAACAGGATCACCTTGGGCTGCATCGCCAGCGTGCGGGCAATGGCCGCCCGTTGCTGCTGGCCGCCGGACAGTTCTGCGGGGTAGGCGTGGCGTTTGTCGGCAATGCCAACCTTGGCCAGCAAGGCTTCCGCGACTTCGATGGCCTCGGCCTTGCTTTGGCCGAGTACGCGACGCGGGGCTTCGATGATGTTGTCGAGCACGCTCATGTGCGGCCACAGATTAAAGTTTTGAAACACAAAACCAATTTCGCTACGCAGGCGATTAATCTGCTTTCCATCGGCGGCGACCAGTTCGCCGTTTTTGGAAGCCTTGAGCTTGAGTTCTTCGCCGGCCACCAGAATTTGACCCTGGTGTGGGTTTTCCAGCAGGTTGATGCACCGCAAAAACGTGGACTTGCCGGAACCGGAGGAACCCAGGATCGAGATCACATCGCCGTCGCGGGCGGTCAGCGAGATGCCTTTGAGCACCTCAAGCTTTCCGTAGCGTTTGTGCAAGTTGCGGATTTCAAGCGCGGGCGTGGCCTCAGCCATGTGCGTTCCTCATAGTGTGTTGCGCTCCTGCTGTTGGCGGGCCTTCCTGGCAAGGCGGCCAACCTAGCATGCGTCCCAATGGCAGCCAACAGCGCTACGGGCAGTAAACCGGTGGTGCGTGGCGGGTTGTCGCATCGATACAGAAGACTGTCGCGCTGCTATCAACCGAACAGCCGTTTGGAATCCTGCCTGTTAATAAAAAGCGCGGTGGCTGTCGCAAAAAAAGGCGCGATGTTGCCAGCTTTGGCGGGGTGTTGGAAGCGCTAACCGGACAAACGTTGCTGATCCGCACTTTTATTGTGCGTTGAACGTTTTCAAGGTGTGTTTCTGGTGCGCTATTTCGTTCCAGAAAGTGGGTCGCAGGGTAACGTTCTGGCAAATTGCCATTAATCTCAATGACTTGCGATGACTGTCCGGTCAGGAGGAGAACCCCGGCGCAGAAGGTTTTGTAACATTTTGGCGCAATTATTGCGTGCAGTATCAGGAACGCCCCGTTGGATTCTTTTTACGAGAAGGAACCCCAAGCCGGGTGGACGTAATCGCTTTTCCTTACAAAGGTAGTTTCAATGAGCAGTACCCAAAGCTCTAATGGCCTCGAACAGGGGCTTAAACCGCGTCATGTGACGATGTTGTCGATTGCCGGTGTTATCGGCGCCGGTCTGTTCGTCGGCTCGGGTCACGCCATTGCCGCAGCAGGTCCAGCCGTGCTGTTGGCCTACGCCGCCGCCGGTGCTCTGGTGGTACTGGTAATGCGCATGCTCGGCGAGATGGCCGTCGCGTCCCCAGACACAGGCTCCTTCTCGACGTACGCCGATCGCGCGATCGGTCACTGGGCCGGTTTCACTATCGGTTGGTTGTACTGGTGGTTCTGGGTGCTGGTCATCCCGCTGGAAGCCAACGCCGCCGCGACCATCCTGCACGCCTGGTTCCCGAGTGTGGCGATCTGGGCCTTCACGTTGATCATCACGTTGCTGCTGACGATCACCAACCTGTTCAGTGTGAAGAATTACGGTGAGTTCGAATTCTGGTTCGCCCTGGTCAAAGTCGTGGCGATCATCGGTTTCATTGGTCTTGGCATTCTGGCGATCTTCGGCTTCCTGCCGAGCAGCCAGGTCAGCGGTGTTTCGCACCTGTTTGACACGCAAGGCTTCCTGCCAAACGGCATGGGCGCTGTGCTGGGCGCGATTCTGACCACCATGTTTTCCTTCATGGGCACCGAGATCGTGACCATCGCGGCCGCGGAATCGAAGAACCCTGGCCAGCAAATCTCCAAGGCGACCAACTCGGTCATCTGGCGGATTGGCTTGTTCTACCTCGTATCGATCTTCATCGTTGTGGCCTTGGTGCCATGGAATGACCCGATCCTGGCTAGCGTCGGTTCCTACCAGACCGTGCTGGAACGCATGGGCATCCCGAATGCCAAGCTGATCGTCGACATCGTTGTTCTGGTTGCGGTAACTAGCTGCCTGAACTCGGCGTTGTACACCGCTTCGCGCATGATGTTCTCCCTGGGCAAGCGCGGTGATGCGCCGGCCGTTTCCCAGCGCACCAACAGCAGCGGCACGCCGTATTGGGCAGTGATGCTGTCCACCGCAGCCGCTTTCCTCGCGGTATTCGCCAACTACGTGGCCCCGGCTGCGGTGTTCGAATTCCTGCTGGCCAGCTCTGGCGCCATCGCGTTGCTGGTGTACCTGGTGATCGCGATTTCGCAATTGCGCATGCGCAAACAGCGTATGGCTCGCGGTGAAAAAATCGCCTTCAGCATGTGGCTGTTCCCAGGCCTGACCTACGCAGTGATCATCTTCATCGTTGGCGCACTGACCATCATGCTGTTCCAGGAAGCCCACCGCGTGGAGATCCTCGCGACCGCTCTGCTAAGCGTTTTGGTGGTGGCTGCCGGTTTGTTCGTGGCTCGCCGTCGCAAGCTGGAAAAGCGTGGCGCAGTGGTACTGAGCTGATTCATACCGCGTAACGCAAAACGGCCGCTGTCAGTGATGACAAGCGGCCGTTTTTGTTTGCGTCGGTTGTGCTGGGTTCAATCGGGGTGTACCCAGTCCTCTACGCGTAACCCTGGAACCCGTTCAAATTCCCGCAGGTTATTCGTTACCACGATGAACCCACGTGAACGCGCGTGGCCGGCAATCATGTAGTCGTAGGGCCCGATAGGCGTTCCCGCCTTTGCCAGCTCGGATCGAATCATTCCGGTATGCGCGGCCGCTTCATTGTCGAAAGGCAACACCTCAAGGCGTGCCGCCAAACCTTCGACTACCGCAAGGTTCTTTTCTGGTGCTGCTGATTTTTCGGCACCGTAGATCAACTCCATTAACGTTACGGCGCTAATGCACAATTGCCCGTTATGACGGTTGAACGCTTCCCGTACGATCTGTGGTTTGTTCTTGATGGTGAAGATGCAGATGTTGGTGTCGAGCATGAATTTGATCATCAGAACGACTCACGCTCCTGATCGGTGGGTTGTTCACGATCGGTCATGAAATCCGCACTCACACCATCTTCGTCGAACCAGCTGTCCCATGTCTCGCCTGCAGGAGTGATGATGCGGGCCCTGCCGATGGCGACTACATTGACTCGTTTTACATCGCTTGGCATTGCAACGGCTTTGGGGAGGCGGACAGCCTGGCTTCGATTGCTCATGAAAAGGGTGGTCTGTTCCATTTTGGCCTCCTGCGTTTCTGCGGATGGGTGTGTCCAAAGAATAGATTTATTGAGGGATATGTCAATGGGATATACATAATCGCTGACGAGGGGAGTCTGTCAGATCGATTGAGGTGAGTGGCTTTAAAAAAACGGCCGCTGTCAGTGATGACAAGCGGCCGTTTTTGTTTCTGCAGGGGAGTGTTTACTCGCCCTTTTCTTCCTGCGCGTCCAGCGACTGACGATAGCTGTCCAGTGCATCGCCGAAGTCGGTGATGAACTGCGGATCGGTCAGCCAGGCCTGAGCTGTGTCGCGGTCCATGCCGTCGGTCCACATGCGGTAGTCGATCAGCATGTCGGCGGCAAGGTGGGTGGCGGCCATGGCTTCGTTGTCGGCGTTTTCCATGTCCAGCAATTCTGGGTGGTCGCTGATGATTGCGGCGAGGTCCGACAGCAGGGTCAGCAGCATGTCGTTGCGGCTGATGGCTTCCGCGTCGCGCATTTTGCTGAACATCGCCAGGGTGTATTCCGGGATCGGCTCGCCGATGTCGCCCAGGTCATCGTCCAGTGGGGCAGGTTTTCTGCCGTGGATGTTGATTTGCCTGGCTTTGATCTTGGCGCGTTTGGCGCGTTTCTGTTGCTTGTTCAGGGATGCCATGAGGACTCAGTTCGGTTTCTGTTGGTTTTGGGCCGCGATGGCTTCGGAGGCCGCCACGTAATCAACCTGAAAGGTTGGGGATTCGATCCAGGCCAAGGCGCCGGCTTCGTCCACTTCGGTGGACCATTGGCGATATTCGATCAGCGCGGCGATGATGAAATCTGTCGCTGTTTCTTCGCCTTCCTGCTCCAGCACCAACGCGATCAGCGGGTGTTCAAGAAAGGCTACGCACATAGCTTGTTGGCTGATCTTTTGCGCGTCGATCATTTCTTTGAACATGTCGGTCAGGTCCACCGATTCAAAGTCGATACGATCGTCGTTCGGATCCAGCTCGACCGGCGCGGCAGCCCGTTGGGTGCGGTTCTGCTTGGCCTTGGTTTTGGCGCGGGTGGCGCGTTTGTTCTGCTTGTTGGCGGAGGCCATGGGCGTCGTTCCATATCTCGTTGAGTGGGCAGGTCGATCAGCTGCGTGGCAGTCGCCGCCCGGGGGTGTCGGGGGCCAGCTCGCCGGTTTGCAGCCAAGACAATGCAATGGGCCATAGTGTGGCTTGGTATGCGCTACGAAAAAAGGCGAAATGTCCGACTTCTTCTTTGCCGATGTCTTCGGGGGCGATGCGCAGGTGAGTATGGGGGGCGCTGGTGAAGTAGCCGAGCAGGCGTTCGATGGCGGCAATCGTGCCGTAGGGATCGTCGCTGAGGCTGATGGCCAGGGTTTTCGCGGTGACGTTGGCGAAGGGGAGTCGGCCGTCTCTTGCATGGATCAGACGACCGCTGGGGCGCTTCTCGTACCGCGCGGTGGGCGTGCTCCAGTCGCGGACCACCCCGGCTGGGGTGTCTTCCAGCCAGCCCAGGCGCTTTCCGGGGAAATATCCGCAAAGCATCGTCACCAAGGGCATCACCAGGTGCCACTTGCCAAACATCCGCCAGCGATGCGCGGGCGCGTAATCGCGCCAGTAAGCGAATTGCGCCCCAACGGTCACCAGACGCCGGATCAGATGCCCAGACGTTCCCAGCCCCGCTGCACAGCCTCCAAAGCTATGGCCGACGACGTCGATAGGCTGCCCCGGAAACTCACGCTGAGCGCGCTTGAGCATCGCCTCGAAATCCAGCGCGCCCCAGTCAGACCATGAGGCGTCGAGTCCTTTCAACGAGGCGGGTCGCGATTCGCCGATGCCGCGGTAGTCGTAGATGATCACGTTGAAGCCGTTGGTGAACAGGTATTCGGCGAAGCGCGAGTAATGACGGCAGCGCACGGAGGTGGCGGCGTTGATGATGACCACCGGGCGGGACGTGTCCTGATCGGCGTGCTGCCAGGTGTAACCGCCGATGAGAAAACCGTCGGAAGCGGGTTCTTTGAAGGGGCCACCGCAAGTAGGCGGCGTTAACTCAAATCGAGCCAGTGCCCGTATAGGCATGTCCTGCAAATTCATTGGCTTTGGACCTTTGCGGGTAGCTGCCAACAATAGACTTCGCGCGGCTTATGAACAATTGAGGAATACAACGCCCCGTCCTATTCCCGGTGATCTTGGGGTCGAATCAATCTAAAACTTGTGAAGGCGGCCAGAAATCCAAAAAATATAACGATTGGATTCTTCGAAATCCGGGAGTCGTCATCATGACATTCGTCCATTCATTCATGTTGCCCATCGCTGCTGTCGGTGTGTTGATGTTTCCCTTCGTGGCTCATTCCACGCCTCCGGGACCTATCGACCCCGCTGGTGTGCAGATTCAGCAAGAACAACAGAATGGTATTAGCTACCTATCAGGAGGCATTGGTCTGGATGAAACGCGGTTTATTCAGCAGGCCCATGGTTACAACCTGCACATGAGCTTCTCTGTCGGTCAGGCGAATGAATACCTGCCCAATGAGAATGTGGTCGTTCAGAGCTCGCAAGGACATCCTGTCTTTACTCTGGATCAGGCCGGTCCGCTGGTCTATGTACAGCTTCCGGCCGGTAAATATACGGTGGTCTCCACGCGTAACGGGGAAGAGCGGCGTAATACTGTTAACGTCGGAAAAGGTCATGCCCGTGAGCTGAACGTTCACTGGAGTAATGCTCAATACACCTCTAGTTAATAACTTCAAAAATGCACGCCGACAAAAAAAACCGCGAGAAGCGGTTTTTTTGGACGCCTGTCGGGCATCGCTGCGCTTGAGGAGTACAAGGTGTAGTCCAATTCGCAGTGAACCCAAGATCAAATCAATCTAAAACTGGCCGTTCGCAGGGAAATCATAAATAGGGTAACCAGTGGGCTCTGTCGGGCCCGGGAGTCGCCCTTATGAAACACATTCATGCATTCCTTCTGCCTGTCGCCGCCATCGGCCTGTTGATGTTCCCGCTCATGTCGCTGGCTGCCAGCCTTGAGCCCGTCGACAATGCCGGCGTGCAAGTCCATAAACAAGAGCAAAACGGGATCACTTACGTGTCCGGCGGTATCGGTGAGGATGAGTCGAAAGCCATCCAGCAAACCACCGGCTACAACCTGCACATGACCTTCTCCATCGGAGCGGAGGGTAAATACGTTCCCGATGTGGATGTGCTCATTCAGAAAGCACCAGGGCAGACGGTACTGACATTGAGTCAGGCCGGACCGCTGGTTTACGTTCAACTACCTCCTGGCAAGTATGTCGTTATCGCGACGCGCAATGGTCAGGAGCGGCGTGACACCACGGACGTCGGAAGCGGCGCCGCTCGTAATCTGGTTTTCCATTGGAATGGTGATAACTGAAGGTTGCAGGCTAATTTTCAGGAAATCTGCGGGACAAGACAGCCCGATTTTCCTGTCCGCGGCACGGTCCTCCTTGGCCACCTTCAGCGCCAACGCGCCACCCAGGCTTTGTGCGCAGGGCCGGTCCGCGGCTCATCGAACTGCAATCGCGATTGAAGGCGGGAAGTGCCGGTCAGTGCCGCCCGGTGATCATAACGAAGCCAAGGAATGCATGACTGCAACGCGCAAAGGATTGGTTTCTACGCTTAGCAGCTTGATGGCTAAGGCGCAGCAGACCACGATCAACATGGGTTTAATCAACCGTGGACCGACCCGAACTGCGGCTCGTGCACCCAATTGAGCGCCGATGAAGGCTGCCAAAGCCATGGCTATGGCAATCGGCCAGACAATCACACCTTTGGTAATGAAGACCGACAGAGAGCCCAGGTTGCATGAAGCGTTGGCAAGTTTGGTAAAACTCATGGCCCGCATCATGCCCAAACCGCAGAGAAGTACGAATCCAACAATAAAAAAAGAGCCCACACCGGGGCCAAATATACCGTCGTAGAAACCCAGGATCGGCGCCACGGTAAACGAAAAAAGCAGAATGCCGATTCTCTTGCGTCGATCTTCATTGGCCAGCTTTGGAGAGAGCGCAAAATAGATAGCTACCAGAATCAGCATGATAGGCACGCAAACTTCCAGATAGCGCTTATCAATAGAGCTGACCAGCAAGGCACCACTGGCGCCGCCAATAAATCCGCAAATAACCAGGAAGCGGCCTGAGCGCCACTCGATCATGCCTTTGCGAGCAAAGGTTACAGTTGCCGAAATAGTGGCCGAAGCGGCCTGAAACTTGTTTGTTGCAATCGCACTGATGGGGTCCATCCCGGCCAAAAACAGCGCGGGCAAGGTTATTAGTCCGCCACCACCTGCAATAGCATCAAAAAAACCGGCGCAAAACGCGACGAGCGCCAACAGGCCAATTACATCCCAAGACATCACATTCCCTCTTTTATAATTATTGGCCAGTCATCCACATGTCTGGCCATTCAACAGACTGAACGTGTAACAACAATCAGCCCTGCAGCTGCAACGGGTCCTCTGAAATAACAAGAGGAGAAGAGAATTTCGACAGCCCGAAAATGCGCACCAGAACACGTCTGTTGTCTTTGATGACATCGCGACAGTGCAGGGCCCGGACGTTATTGATGACCATGGCCGACTCTTGCGTCAGTGTGTATTCGACTGGAGTTGCTTCGCTTACACCCTGGCAAAGGGCGGCGTAGGCCGTTTTGACAAAATTTGAGGCGTTGTCGTTGACCGAGAAACGGTATGAGTTGAAACGGGCGGCGATCCCGACTTTGTCATCGAACTCCAGTATCGAAACATTGCGACCATCCTCTCCCTTGCCACTGACGAAGGAGTCACTGCGGGTGAACTGAAAATTCCCTGTAGTCAGCGCGAGGCAGTTGGTTACGCCGATTTTTTCCAGTATGGGCGGCAGCGGTATTACCGAGGTCGATTCCTGGCTTGGGTTCCACAGGGCCGAGAGTATGAGCGACGATGGCGAGGGAGAGTGCCCGTCTTTAGCGTTTACGGCGCACCAGTAAGGCGCCTCGGTATGCGGGCCGAGCGCCAGGCCGGAGTGGGAGCTCAGTTCATTGACCTCCGGTTCGGCAGGGATTTTGGTCAGTCCGCCGCCCTTGAGGTTCGCCACCAGTCGAACCAGTTTTCCTTCGTTGTCCATGTCATAGGCAAAGGCGTTGTTATCCACCAGCTTCAATAAAATTTGATTGCGCGCGGCCAGGCATAGAACGTCGTATCGATCTTCCAGGGATGTCAGGTCGGGTAGTTCATTTGGAGGGCTGGCATCGGTGATTTTTTGCAGCCCTTCAAAGATCAACACGCAAACAAGGCCGTCGGAGTAGGCATCCAGCAGTTCGCATTGGTCTTTCGAAAACGAGAACTTTAATTCGGTGGCTGCCAGAGATGCTTTGGACTTGGCTCCTGGTGCCTGCGGCCCGCCGATGGCAGCCAGTTCTTTGGCGAACCTGTGAAGCCGTGTTGACTGCTGAATGTCAAAGCTAAAAGTTCTGATTTCTTGTTCAGTAAAAAACTCAGCGGTTTCGACGTCTGGATTAATGGCGTCAGTCATTGTTTACATCTCTGTTGAGTATCTGCCCCCGGTTATGCGGTAGCTCCTCTTCCGATTCTGTTCAATTCTATGATCAACGTCTGTCATCCATTTCCGTTAAAGCATACGGATCGTTCCGACAGGCACGTGAGACTGCCAAGAATGGCCGATGACCATGCCTGGCGCTTCTCGGCCTCTCAGCCCCGGCATGTGTTACAGGCGCTTGCTGGCGTAGCGATAGGAGGTGGGGGATTGATGCTTCGTTCGGAGCTTCGATGGTGACTGAAATGGCACCTCCTCAAATCCCGGGCATAAAAAAACCCTGAATCTTGCGATTCAGGGTTTTCGGTATTGGGTGCAGAGACGGAATCGAACCGCCGACGCGGTGGCCGAAAACGGGGCTGGTTTACTCTGCCAGGTTTTTAGAGATTCCCATTGATCGGACTATGGCTGCCACTATCTGAATTTTCACCCAGGCCAGCGGTGTCATGCCAAAGCCTTTCGACAACGTCCTTGTGCAGCCTGTAAAAGGGCGGACTGGCCACCAGGTACACCGGCAGAGTAAGCACCGCCGTTGGAAGCACCTGGAAGCGCTCACGGAACTCTGGCTCTTGGAGGGTCTGATGCATCCGGTACTCAATATCCACTACCAGATTACTCCGCCCCGCAAGCAGCATATGCATCATGTCTCTCGGGGAGCTCGCGCCCACAGAGGGTACGCCTATAAGGGTGAGATACTCGCTTAATGCATTCATGCCCCGTAAAGAGATAATAGGCCCTTGCAAACCGGTGAAACGTTGCCCGTCCCAGCTGACGTTGCTGCCAAGCTTTTGCGCTGCCACCACTCGCACTGTGCCCAGCGCCAAAGCCGGGTCTGGCTCGCCTTTGCGCCCAGGGAAAACGAATGTGTCCGAATTTTCCCTGCCGGGAGCTACTGGTACCAGCACATCGTATTTTCCGCTAGCGACCTCCGCCCGGCAGCGCAGCCAAGGACGCGTAGTAAAGGTCACCTCCCAGCCTTGGCGCTGGACGGCCAAGCGTACCTGTTGTTGCAGCCTGCTCTCGTGCCCGGCGTAGCTGAATGGCGGAACATCAGCTTCGGCGATACAGACTCTCAACACTTGAGTCGACACTTCCACAGCCGAAACGGCAGGTGTGAGACTGAGCAATAACCCTGAAAGTAGAGTCCGGGCCAAGAGGCTTCCCGCTAATTTAGACGGTGGCGAAATCAGAGCGAAACCCTTCAGGATAGGTAGTGGGCTGAACCTCAGCGGAAATCGGAAGCTACATTGTATTTGTCAGTTTGAATAGGCTGGAGCTCTGCACAACAGTCTAGGTTTACGTTAGCTAACAGTGCAGTAACGTTGCGAGCTTTAGCCCACTAAACGTTGAGCCGCACAGGATGGTCCGAATCGGACAAGTTGGTCAGTCTCGACGACAAACCAGAATGGGTGACTCTGCAAACAGGCTTCCGATCGCGCTCGATCTGCGCCTTTGGCGCCGCGACATAAATCACACCCCGCGTTGAACCCGCTAACCACGGGCCTTTCAGATCGTTACGGTTTGGCGGTACGGATGGTGGTATCTGACAGTGGCATAGCAGCCCCCTTGCAGCCGCACTAGGCGGGCTTTTTGTGTGCTTTCAGGTGTGCTTGGCATCACCTGAAAGCGAAAGGTGGTGCCAGAGACGGAATCGAACTGTTGTCTACAGGCCTTTTATTTGCTGTGGTTGTGATTCGGCCTACTGAGACGCCGCCAGAATTGGCGCGGTTGCCTGATTTCCTAATTTTTGGGAGTGACCCACCTGCTGGCTCAAGTTTACTCCGTCGAACTCCAGGGCAGTTGCTGGAGCTGATCGGTCAGCCAGCATCAAGGCCAGGCTCAAGACGGCAAAACCTAGTATCACGGAGAATGAGCCACGCCAGAATACGGTGCGGCGACAGCGTTGGTGTGCATTCATTTTGCAGACCCCATTCAGCCTCATGGCTGACATCTGGCGAATATTACTTAGCTTGCTTTGTATTAGCTCGCCCAATGTAGCTTCTGCTACCAATGATTACCAGTCCACGAGCAGGGGGAGTGGTGATATTCACCATACCCGCCCGCATGGCCGGTCATGGGCGCGGAATCGACGCTTCCAACTCAGGCACCGCGTATCTACAAACCTCACCGAAACGATGAGCGGTTACGGTCGGAAATCAGCGAGCCGGCATAATGGCATCAGTGCCTGTGCACATTAAGCTTCTTCACCCCGCCGTTGCGAGCCCCTTTGTAATGAAAACCGAACGACGTTACTCGATCATCTTGGAGCACAGCGCCGAGGTGCTGCTTGAAGATGCACCCATGGCGCAGATAGAGGCATTTTGGGACGCCAACGATACTCGCTACTTCGGGTTACGCATGGAAAACGAGCACAGCGCTCATGCGCGAGTAATTGTTACGGATGAAGTCCCCGATGAAGAAGAGGCAGAGCTTTATTGTCATTAGCCAATGGAGTCACCCGCCAATTCGCGGTTTTGACTCGGTCAATTGACAAGTGTTGACATTCAATCGGCCTCAAACGCCCTGCCTGTTATCAATTGGTTAAGGTTTTCGGCGCTTGGTGTCCCCGTAACGGAGACCCCTTTGATGGCTGGTGATAAGCGCTGAGGCCGTTGGCTATTTATGCATCGCTCCTTAAACCGGTCGTATCAGGCGACTCTCCGCTGGTGTACCCGTAGGTCACTTGAGTTCTACCGAAGTAAGGGTTTCTGGGTTTTTACAGTTTTAGCCTCGTTGCTGCTGGCCGGGGTCAACTATGGAGTCAAGGTAATCACAAGAGCAGAAGGGGGTGGATTTATTCCAGGCACAAAATAAATCTGTCCCGGTTTTGCATGGGATAACGCTGTTTATTCAGCAATTACCACCTTTGATAGTAGCCTCCGTAGTACGGTTGTTGATAATACGGCTGTTGATAAATCACAGCTTGAGCTGGCGCTTGAGCTGGAATTTGAACTGGAATTTGGACTGGAACTGGAACTGGAACTGCAACTGGAGCTGGAATTTGAACTGGAGCCGGAGCTTGGGCAGGTGCTATCTGCACCTGGACCGAAGGCTGTACCTCCTTGGGCAGGTGGGTGGTGCAAATGACTTCGGCAACACTGCCGTCGTAGTTGTAGACCTGCCGCCAAGGCAAACCCGCGCCTTCACATTTCTGGGCTTCTGTGATGATCTGATCATTGGGCATGCGAGTAGTACAGCCTGCCAGCAATGTCAACGCGATGAAAACGAGTAGTACCTTCAAGGAAAACTCCCTGTAAGTCAGGTCTGCATAGAAACATCGATGAGAGTGTAGACGTCTTCTTGGGTTGAACGCAGAAAACGGAGTTTTCTATACGCTAAGCCGTCCCGGGTGGCTGAAACCTTTTTACTGGCCAGGGCTGTACCCAGTTGGGAGCGCCCCAGTCGGGCGTTAGCCGTGCATTTCAGATGGCGTCAGGTTCCCCCGGTTAAGCCTTCGCCACCACCGATTTTGCGGCTGCCACGAAGATTTTCTGCGTGGCACTGACCTCGCTATCACCAGCACTAGCAAGTGGTTACCGCCCGCCTGCCTTGAATTACTTGGGAGGCCCTGACGCTCCATCTTTTTTAGTACCAAAGAGGTAGCCAGCAATGGCAAAAGGCTTCCTGAGCAAGCGCTGACCCTTGCGCCATCAACAAACCCATTAC
Source organism: Pseudomonas sp. ASL7 (assembly GCF_056680375.1). Classification (NCBI taxonomy): domain Bacteria; kingdom Pseudomonadati; phylum Pseudomonadota; class Gammaproteobacteria; order Pseudomonadales; family Pseudomonadaceae; genus Pseudomonas; species Pseudomonas sp. ASL7. The sequence continues at coordinate 5,035,454 of NZ_CM155279.1, forward strand.
CTGCCTATCCCAACAAAAAAAACGAGCACCACATGAAACTAGCCCTCCTGGCGCTTGCCGCCTGCCTGATATTCCAACCAGCCTTCGCAAAACCGTACGCCGATCCATCCCCTGATGAATCGCAACTCATCGAGCATGGTTCGTACACCAATAACGATGGCAATACGGTGCATAGCCCAGCTCACACGAAGTCAAATCAGACGCCCGTCGGGGCAACTGCCAAGTGTCGCGACAAGTCCTTCAGCTTTAGCCAGCATCACCGCGGCACATGCTCGCGACATGGCGGCGTGATGGCTTGGCTGTAATCAGGCCTCCCCGCCGTAACCCGGCAATGATGGTTTTCAGTGGCCACCAACGTGGCAACCTGTGATTGGCAACCAGGTGGAGCAATTGCTTTTGGCTGCTGCGCTGTATTGCACTGCGACGGCGCGACACGTTTTGCGAAACGGTTGGAAACCGTAGAAAGCAAAAAACCCGCACTAGGCGGGTTTCTTGGTTGTTTCGGGTGGTGTTGGAACCACCTGAAACGAAAGGTGGTGCCCAGAGACGGAATCGAACCGCCGACACGGGGATTTTCAATCCCCTGCTCTACCGACTGAGCTATCTGGGCAACGGGGCGCATTAAACTGTTTTTTCAGGGGGTCGTCAACAAAGTTTTGAAAAAAATTTTAATTATTACCGTCGCTTACGATCCGACCCCCGAAAAACGGGGATTATCCAGCGGGTGGAACGTAGCCGTCAGCCTTGGCGTATTCCTCGCCGGAAAAGAACTTGTCCATCTCGCCCTGAAGATATTTGCGGTCTTCGGCGTTCATCATGTTCAGGCGTTTTTCGTTGATCAGCAGGGTTTGGTGTTTCTGCCAGTCGGCCCAGGCCTTGGCCGAGACGTGGTCAAAAATGTCCTGACCTTTTGCGCCCGGGAAGGGAGCGCGTTCCAGGGCGGGCAATTCTTCTTTGTACTTGCGGCACATGATGGTGCGGGTCATGACGACTCTCCTGCGTTCAATACGGCGGCCGCGCGTTCGAGCAAGGTTTTGACCGGGGCGGCAAGGCCCAGGCGCGGCGGGGTGGCGAGGTTATACCAGAGCCAGTCGGCCTCGGCCACGTGATGGCCGGCTTCCTGGACCTGAACCAGCCAGGGTTCGATGGATAACTGAAAATGACTGAAGGTGTGCACCAGGCTCGGCAACGCTTGTTGTGTGCCCAGTTCCAGTGAGTGCTGTGACGCCAGGTGTTGCAGGTCATCGAGGTCGTCGAGTTCGGGCAGGCTCCAGAGTCCGCCCCACAAGCCCGTGGAAGGCCGCCGGTAAAGCAGAATGGCGCCGTCGCTGTTGGCGAGCATCGGCATCAGCGTGCGCTTCTGTGGCACGGCTTTGCGCGGCTTGGGGATCGGGTAGCGCGTTTCCAGGCCAAGCAGGTGTGCTTCGCAACCCTTTTCAAGCGGGCAGAGCAGGCAACTCGGTTTGCTGCGAGTACACAGGGTGGCGCCCAAATCCATCATCGCCTGGGTGTAGGCGTTGACCCGATCATGCGGCGTAAAGCGCTCAGCGTTCGCCCACAGCTGTTTGGCGACCTTGGGCTCGCCCGGGTAACCCTCTTGGGCCGTAAACCGCGCCAGCACCCGTTTAACGTTGCCGTCGAGGATCGGCGCCCGCAGTCCCATGCTCAGGCTGGCGATAGCACCGGCCGTGGACAGGCCTATCCCCGGCAGATCCACAAGTTTCTCCACATCCTGTGGAAATTCACCGCCGTAGTCGCTGACGACGATCTTCGCGGTCTTTTGCAGATTGCGCGCACGGGTGTAGTAGCCGAGGCCGGTCCACAGGTGCAGCACCTCATCTTCGGGTGCGGCAGCCAGGGCTTCAACTGTTGGCAGCGAGGCCATGAAACGGTCGAAGTAGTTCAGCACGGTGCTGACCTGGGTTTGCTGCAACATGATTTCCGAGACCCACACCCGATACGGGGTGATGCCCTGTTGCCAGGGCAAATCGTGGCGGCCGTGGCGGTCGTACCAATCGAGCACCGCTGATGAAAACTGCTCGGCATTCATCGCTTGAACAGCCCCTTCAACGCGTTTTTCAGTTCCGGGCTGACCTTGTCGCCCAGCTTCTGGTCGATTTTCTCGCTGATTTTTTCACCCGCCAGTTTGCTCGCGACCTGGCCCATGCGTTCGTTGTCGAGGCGGCAGGCTTTGGCGCCCAGTTCGAGTGGGCCACGGCAGCGCAGCGGCCACTCGATGCCCAGGTACTTCTCGCCGACCTGGCAGGCAGGGTCCGGCATGTCGCTCTTGTCGCCTTCGACGATAACGCCTACGCGGTAATCCATGCCCAGCACCCGCAGGTCGACATCGCCGTCAGCGTTGACGCTCATGCCCGGGATACGAACTTTCAGGTCCGGGTTGCTGGCCACGCCGTTACGCAATATCAGGCTGCCCTTGAGCTCCTGGAACGGTGTGTCCTTGCCCCGTGGTTCACCGCTCAGGGTTTTGCGGTTTAGCGTGGCGATGCCTTTGCACAGTTGCTGTTCGAGGTTGGCGTTGAGCAACACGCCGTTGTTGATAACGAAGACGGCATTGCCGTTGAGACTGTCGATCAGTGCGCTCTCGCTGTTGCCACTACTGGTCAGGTTGCTAACGAGCGTGACGAGACCTTTGACCGGTGGATTTTTACCCTGGCTCTCGAGAATCTTGTCCACAGGCACTTTGCTGATGCTGGTTTGCAGGTTCAGCGCGGGCACTTGCTGGCGTACGTCGAGGGTGCCCTTGGCATCGAAGTTGCCGTCGTACAAGTCACCGCGCAAGGTCTCCAGCGTCAGCAGGCCACCCTGGCCCGTGGCCTTGAGTGCCGCGTTCTGGATCGGCAGTTTGTCGAGGGTCAGCTGGCCGAAGGTCAAGTCAGCCTCCACATCAAGCTGGCTTAGCCGTTCCACTGGAAACAGGCGCGTGGTGCTCCATGGGCCTTTGGTCGGTTTTTCCGGCAGCGGTGTGCTGCCGGCGCCGGCCAGCGCAGTGGCTTCGGTGTTGGCCACTTCGGCCTTACGGACCTGCGTCGCGCTGTTGGCTTCGGCAGATTTCGGCGGCAGGTAGCGGTCGACGTTAAACGTGTCGGCCTTGAGCACCGCGCGCAGCGATTGCTTGGCGAAATCCTCGACGGCGATGCGGCCGCTGAAGCTGCTGTCATCGACTTTCAGATTGATGTTGTCGAACGACACACTGGTCGGTGTGCCGGCAATGCGGCTGACCAATTCGACTTTACTCAGGCTGCCTTCCGCCATGGTCGGCAGTGTCTGCCCGATGCTGTCGACGAACTTCGCCAGGTCGAACTGGGCAATCGAAATGCCGCCGTTGATTTGCGGGGTCTTGTCGAGGTCGTTGACTTTCAACTCGCCCAATGCACGCAGTTGGTTGGCAGAGATCTTGATACCGGTCCATTCGGCGACGTTCGCTGCTTTATCCAGCAGCAACTGGCCCTGGGCGGCGAAGGTCATGGTTTTGCCTTGCAGCGGATCACCAGCGACTTCGCCGGACAGCTTCATGTCTTCGAGTTTGTAGCGCTGCAATGCGCGCTCGAACCGCAGTTCGCCATTGAACTCCGTACGTACTCGCAAAACCGGCTGGTTGGTGCCGAGGAACGCAGTGAGTTTGACCGGGATGTTGGTGGAGTCGTGAACCGGGCCAGTGCTGAGCTGAATGCTTTCGGCGCTGAACTGCTTGCCAGTCTTCTCGTCGTTGTATTCAACGCGGGCGTTGTTGACGGTCAGGCTGTCGATGTCCAGGCGGATTGGCTGGGCCGGTTTTTCCGCTGGGACAGGGGGCTGTGCCGTTGATTCGGGGGCGGTGGCGGGAGATGTGGTCGGGCTGGCTGACGCCGCAACCTTGCCAATGTCTTCCCAGTTGCCATGGCCGTCCTTGTCGCGGTTCAGGCGCAGGTTCAAGCCTTCGACGCGCACATCGCTCATTTGTACTTCACGGCGCAGCAGCGGCAGCACACGTACGGAGAGGCCGAGCATCTGCAAATCTGCGAACGGCTCGGTGGGTTTGACCAGGGTCGCGACACTGGCTTCGTGCAATTCCAGGCCCAGCCATGGGAACAGGCTCCAGCCGATATCGCCATTGAGCGTCAGCTCGATGTGGGCCTTGTCGCGGGCAATCTGGCGAATCTCGTCTTTATAGTCGTTGGGATCGAAGAGGTGCGTCAGGGCAAAGCCCAGCGCCACAATGATCAGCAACAGCCCGAGAAGTACCAGACCCAGGATTTTGCCGAACGCTTTCATGGGCGAGTCCTTGTAGTTAAACGAATTCGAAATATAGCCGGGGAGTATAGCGCTCCAAAACGGACGACCGGTCAGCGATCACGTCGGCAGTACATCCAGCGGCACTTTCAGTTTTGCCGCAAGTGCCTGAGCTTCAAGGTGCCCGGCAGGGGCCAGCAAGCGCAAGGTTGCACACGATTGCAACGCCATGTTCTGCGCTTCGCTCACCAGGCGCTCGGCGACGCCACGGCGACGGGTGATTTTTCTTACACATAGGTGGGACAGATGCCATACGTCCTGGTGCCGTTGCAGGCGTGCCGCGCCCAACAGGCGATCGTTGAAACGACCGCCAATCAGCGAACCATCGCGCAAGCAGGCTTCGATCAACTGCACATCCCCGGCAAATGGGGCGAACAGCCAGTCCGGCGCATCGCGGTAGATCTTCTGCAGATCCTGCTGATCCTGGTAAGTGGCTTCGTTCAGCGGCTCGACAATGATAGGCATGGTGATTTCCGTGAGTTTTACGCGGTTCGCACACCGTAGGCTGCCGATGGCAGCTTCTACAGGTGGGACATCAGATAACGTACAAAAGGTGACATCAGTTTGGTTTTTCTGTCACGTGCAAATGGTAACCTCTGCCCGTTCGTCCGTCCTTGTGTGACGTGATGTCGCACGGAAATGAAGCTTCATCCAGAAAACAGTCATGCCTGCGTGCATAAAGGCTGGGAATGAGGAGCGACTGGCGAGCCCTACTAATAATTGGGGGATACACAATGACCACGAGCATCTCGGCGGACGGCTTCAATGCCGCCCCGCCCGCGTTCCTGTCCAAGGAACGCATTATCGCCAAGCCCGGTTTTAACCGTTGGCTGGTACCGCCGGCCGCGCTGGCAATCCACCTGTGCATTGGCATGGCGTACGGCTTCTCGGTGTTCTGGCTGCCACTGTCCAAAGCCTTGGGTGTCACCAAGTCTGTAACCTGTGCCCCGGACATGAGCTTCATTTCGCAAATCTTCTCGTCGCAATGCGATTGGCCGATCTCGATGCTCGGCTGGATCTACACCCTTTTCTTCATCTTCCTTGGCTGCTCGGCCGCAATCTGGGGTGGCTGGCTGGAGCACGCCGGTCCGCGCAAGGCTGGTGTCGTATCGGCACTGTGCTGGTGCGGTGGTCTGCTGATTTCGGCGCTGGGGATTTATACCCACCAGATCTGGCTGATGTGGGTCGGTTCCGGGGTCATTGGCGGTATCGGCCTGGGCCTGGGGTACATCTCGCCTGTCTCGACCCTGATCAAGTGGTTCCCGGACAAGCGTGGCATGGCGACCGGCATGGCGATCATGGGTTTCGGGGGTGGCGCGATGGTGGGTGCTCCACTGGCAGCAGCGCTGATGGGCCACTTCGCATCGGCAGACAGCGTAGGCGTGTGGCAGAGCTTTCTGGTGATGGCCGCGATTTACTTTGTGTTCATGATCGGCGGCGCGTTGTCCTACCGCGTTCCGCCAACCGGATGGAAGCCTGAGGGCTGGACCGCTCCGGCGAAAAAAGCGTCGAACGCAATGATTACGCACCGTCACGTCCATGTGAACGTGGCATGGAAGACTCCGCAATTCCGTCTGGTGTGGCTGGTGTTGTGCCTGAACGTGTCCGCCGGGATCGGCATCCTCGGCATGGCGTCACCACTGTTGCAGGAAGTGTTCGCCGGTAAATTACTCGGTAACGACCTGACGTTCGGTCAGCTGGACGCGTCGCAGCTGGCCTCGATTGCGGCGATTGCGGCCGGTTTCACCGGTTTACTGAGTCTGTTCAACATCGGCGGCCGCTTTTTCTGGGCTTCGTTCTCGGATTATCTGGGCCGCAAAAATACTTATTTCGTGTTCTTCGCCCTGGGTTTTGCACTGTATGCGCTGATCCCGAACCTGGGTCACCTGGGCAATGTTGCACTGTTCGTGGCAGCGTTCTGCATCATCCTGTCGATGTACGGCGGTGGTTTTGCGACCGTTCCGGCCTATCTTGCGGACCTGTTCGGCACACAAATGGTCGGCGCGATCCATGGCCGTCTGCTGACTGCCTGGGCAGCCGCGGGCGTGTTGGGTCCGGTGTTGGTGAACTACCTGCGCGAATATCAGTTGAGCATCGGCGTGGAGCGCGCAGCGGCTTACGACATCACGCTGTACATCCTGGCGGGCCTGCTGGTGCTGGGTTTCATCTGTAACCTGCTGGTGCGTCCGGTGGCCGACAAGTACTTCATGACCGACGCTGAACTGGCCGCCGAACAGGCGCTGGGCCACGATAAAGGGGCTGACAACAGCACCGTGCTGGAGTGGAAAGCGGCGGCGGGCACCAAGCCGTTGGCGGTGGCTGCCTGGCTGGTGGTGGGTATTCCGTTGGCGTGGGGTGTTTGGGTGACCTTGCAGAAGACGGCGGTCCTGTTCCACTAACGCAAAAAACCTGTAGGAGCGAGCTTGCTCGCGAATGACGTTAACGATAATGCGTTCTTCCTGAACAAACGCGTTGCGCTCACGTCCTTCGCGAGCAAGCTCGCTCCTACATTTGATCCGCTCAAGGCGCAGAATCTGGCTTGTACTGACATGTATATCGCTGACAGCGCCGGATTCACTCCGTCAGTGATATCACCTCTCGTGTTTCTGTTTCCCGTCCGCGCCCCTATAATGGCTGCCTTTTTCGCCCAATGATTTTGCGGAGCTGGTGATGGCCGAACGTAAGGCGTCTGTCGAGCGCGACACTCTGGAAACCCAGATCAAAGCCTCGATCAACCTGGATGGCACCGGAAAGGCCCGATTTGATATCGGTGTACCTTTTCTTGAGCACATGCTGGACCAGATCGCCCGTCACGGGCTGATCGACCTGGATATTGTCAGCAAGGGTGACTTGCATATCGACGACCACCACACCGTGGAAGACGTCGGTATCACCTTGGGTCAAGCTTTCACCAAAGCCATCGGCGACAAGAAAGGCATCCGTCGTTACGGCCACGCCTACGTGCCGCTCGATGAAGCGCTGTCGCGCGTGGTGATCGACTTCTCCGGCCGTCCTGGCCTGCAGATGCATGTTCCTTACACCCGCGCCACCGTCGGCGGTTTTGACGTTGACCTGTTCCAGGAGTTTTTCCAGGGCTTCGTCAATCACGCCAACGTGAGCTTGCACATCGACAATCTGCGTGGGCACAACACCCACCACCAGATCGAGACCGTGTTCAAGGCTTTCGGCCGTGCACTGCGCATGGCGGTAGAGCTCGATGACCGCATGGCCGGTCAGATGCCATCGACCAAAGGCGTTCTGTAATGCAGACGGTCGCGGTTATCGATTACGGCATGGGCAACCTGCACTCGGTGGCCAAGGCCCTTGAGCACGTCGGTGCCGGCAAGGTCTTGATCACCAGCGATGCGGACGTGATTCGCGAAGCCGACCGGGTGGTTTTCCCCGGCGTCGGCGCGATTCGCGACTGCATGGCGGAAATTCGTCGCCTGGGCTTCGATTCGCTGGTACGTGAAGTCAGCCAGGACCGCCCGTTCCTCGGCATCTGCGTGGGCATGCAAGCCTTGCTCGACAGCAGTGAAGAGAACGACGGCGTCGACTGCATCGGCCTGTTTCCGGGTGCGGTGAAGTTCTTCGGCAAAGACCTGCATGAAGACGGCGAACACCTGAAAGTCCCGCACATGGGCTGGAACGAAGTGAAGCAGATGGTGAGTCACCCGCTCTGGCACAACATTCCGGACCTGGCGCGTTTCTATTTCGTGCACAGCTACTACATCGCGGCCGGCAACGCCCGGCAGGTGGTGGGTGGCGGTCACTACGGTGTTGATTTTGCCGCGGCGCTGGCCGATGGCTCGCGTTTCGCCGTGCAATTCCACCCGGAGAAAAGCCATACCCATGGCCTGCAATTGCTGCAGAACTTCGCGGCGTGGGATGGTCGCTGGTAAATGGCCGTCAAGAAGAAGCCGCCGATCCTGACCCTCACTCCCGAACAGGAGAACGAGGCCAATCACAAGATCAAACGCTTCATGGAAGACCGCTTCGAACTGGACCTGGGTTCGTTCGAAGCGGCCGAAATCCTTGAGCTGTTTACCCGTGAAATTGCGCCGCACTATTACAACAGGGCGATTTTCGATGTGCAGACGCACCTTAAAGAAAGGTTCGAAAGCATCGAAAGCGACTTGTGGGCGCTCGAGAAAAACTGATTTCCGAGCGAAGCTGAACACTCGAATTTGAAGGTTTGCCAGATGCTGATTATTCCCGCTATCGATCTCAAAGACGGTGCCTGTGTTCGTCTGCGCCAGGGCCGCATGGAAGATTCCACAGTGTTCTCCGATGACCCGGTGAGCATGGCTGCCAAGTGGGTGGAGGGCGGTTGCCGTCGTCTGCATCTGGTCGACCTGAATGGCGCCTTCGAAGGCCAGCCAGTCAATGGCGAAGTCGTCACGGCCATCGCCAAACGCTACCCGAACCTGCCGATCCAGATCGGTGGCGGTATTCGCTCGCTGGAAACCATCGAGCACTACGTGAAGGCGGGCGTGAGCTACGTGATCATCGGTACCAAAGCGGTGAAAGATCCGGCCTTCGTTGCTGAAGCCTGCCGCGCGTTCCCGGGCAAGGTTATTGTCGGCCTGGACGCCAAGGATGGATTCGTTGCCACCGACGGCTGGGCTGAAATCAGCACCATTCAGGTGATCGACCTGGCCAGGCAATTCGAAGCCGACGGCGTGTCCGCGATCGTTTATACCGACATCGCCAAAGACGGCATGATGCAAGGCTGCAACGTACCGTTTACCGCTGCTCTGGCCGCCGCGACGAAGATTCCGGTGATCGCTTCCGGCGGTATTCACAACCTCGGTGACATCAAGTCGCTGCTCGACGCCAAGGCGCCAGGCATCATCGGCGCGATCACCGGCCGGGCGATCTATGAAGGCACCCTCGACGTCGCTGAAGCGCAAGCTTTCTGCGATTCGTACAAAGGCTGAGGACTGACCATGGCGCTGGCCAAACGCATCATCCCTTGCCTGGACGTGGATAACGGCCGGGTCGTTAAAGGTGTGAAGTTCGAGAACATTCGTGACGCCGGCGACCCGGTGGAAATCGCCCGTCGTTACGACGAGCAGGGCGCCGACGAGATTACCTTTCTCGACATCACCGCCAGCGTCGACGGCCGCGACACCACGCTGCACACCGTCGAGCGCATGGCCAGCCAGGTGTTCATCCCGCTGACCGTGGGCGGTGGCGTGCGCACCGTGCAGGACATTCGCAACTTGCTGAATGCCGGCGCGGACAAGGTATCGATCAACACCGCAGCCGTGTTCAACCCGGAATTCGTTGGCGAAGCGGCGCAACATTTCGGTTCGCAGTGCATCGTCGTCGCTATCGACGCGAAGAAAGTTTCACTGCCGGGCGAAACCCCGCGCTGGGAAATTTTCACTCACGGTGGTCGCAAGCCGACGGGGCTCGACGCCGTTGAATGGGCGAAGAAGATGGAAGGCCTCGGTGCCGGTGAAATCCTGCTGACCAGCATGGACCAGGACGGCATGAAAAACGGCTTCGACCTGGGTGTTACCCGCGCCATCAGCGATGCTTTGGGTATTCCGGTGATTGCTTCCGGCGGTGTGGGCAATTTGCAGCACTTGGCCGATGGCATTCTCGAAGGCCACGCCAGCGCGGTATTGGCGGCGAGTATTTTCCACTTCGGCGAATACACCGTGCAGGAAGCCAAGGCCTACATGGCGCATCGCGGCATCGTGATGCGTTAGGCGTCTGCGAAAACTGCCTTCGCGACGCTCATGCGGTGTTGGAAGGCGGGCCCGCCTGATCGCCGCTCGGCGAGTTTTCGTACAGCGTTTCACAAACGATACAGGCCAGTGGACATCATGGCGGGCTCAAGGCACTCTTGGGTACGCCATGGATTTCGGTAGCCAGACATGCTCAAACGCCTTTTTCTTGTCCTTGCCAGCGTTTCTCTATTGCTCATCAATGGGGCGCATGCTGCAGAAAACCCCGGCCCCGACCTGGTGTTGCTGACGGAAAACTTCCCTCCGTACAACATGGCAAAGAACGGCAAAAACTTCGCTCAGGACGAGAACATCAACGGCATTGCCGTCGACATCGTCCGCGAGATGTTCAAGCGCGCCGAAATCACCTACAGCCTGACGCTGCGTTTTCCTTGGGAGCGGATCTACAAAATCGCCCTCGAGAAACCCGGTTACGGCGTATTCGTGATGGCGCGGCTGCCGGACCGCGAGAATCTGTTCAAGTGGGTCGGCCCTATCGGCCCGGACGATTGGATCATGCTGGCCAAGGCGGATAGCAAGATCAATCTGGAAACCCTGGACGATGCGCGCAAATACAAGATCGGCGCGTACAAGGGCGATGCGATTGCCGAGACATTGGCCAAGCAGGGTCTCAGCCCCGTCGTTGTGCTACGCGATCAAGATAACGCGAAGAAGCTGGTGAGCGGGCAGATTGATCTGTGGGCTACCGGCGACCCGGCCGGGCGCTATCTGGCGCGCCAGGACGGGATCACCGGGCTCAAAACGGTGCTTCGTTTCAACAGCGCCGAGTTGTACCTGGCGCTGAACAAGGAGGTGCCGGACGAAATCGTCACCAAGTTGCAGGCTGCGCTGGATCAGTTGCGCAAGGAAGGTGTGGTCGACGAGATCATGGGGCGGTATCTGTAGGTATTGATCTTGGCATTGCCTGTGGCGAACTGTTCGGAGTCGCGCTTAAGGACACGGCCATGGTGAATGCGTTATTCAATGTTGCCCGTGTCAGGCCTTGATCCGCCGCGCGAACGCCGATCACACAGAGTGCATGCACGCCGTTATGTGGCCCGATTGGCGTGTTGATATAGGCATCTTCAGTGCTGATGGCTTCGCTGTATTGAGCGGGTGTCTTGCAGTCTTCGGCGTCACGAACAATTTTGAATCGATAATAGGGCGTCTCGAGGGAAAACCTGAAGTCCCACCTGGGCAACTCTATTTGTCCGGTCGCACCGTGCGCTCTATAAACGTATGACTTGATATTCCAGGGTTCCATCACGGTCAAGTTGACCGTTTCCAGGGAGCAGTCCGCGCCATTGCTGGTAAAGATGCCATCGATGAAACAGTGATGCAGGAAGTTGACGGAGTAGCTGTAGTTGAAACGTGCCGCTTGGCACGAGGACGAGCGTTCGCAACCGGAAGCTGTAGGCGTGTGACGGGAAGCTTCAACTTTACTGACGATGCCGGTGATTGCATTGGTGCGTCGGTCCAGCATCGGGCTGCCGGAACCGCCTGCGTAAAGATCGCAACGGTTTCTCATGGCCAGGGGAAACACGCCAGGATGGTCAATAAACGTTCCGGCGGTTTGTTCATCGCAAACGCTTAATCGAAGTCCGTTTTCACTGAAGCCGCCAGGCGCGCCCACGTTGAGTACATCATGACTCTCTCGGGTTAGATGGGACGCCAGCTTGAGCGGATTGATCCCGGCTTGAATCAGCGAGGCCAGCGTGGCGTCCACTTCAAGCACTGCCAGATCAGTCCCCACCAGGCTGCTCCACCTGGCGCTGCGTACTGCGTAACGGCGATGGCGCTGGGGCGTGTCATGAAAGTAGTGGAAGGTTACGCTTGCCTCCATGGGCAGATCGGTCCGTGAAGAACCGAACTCGAACAGTACGCAATGCCCACTGGTGAGCAGGTAAGCAGGACCGGTGGCCAGGCCTTGTCTGTTTCGCGTGTTGAGGAGAACGGCAGTGCAGCGTTCTCCCGATTGAAGAGTGAGCCGTCCGATGCCGCTCCAGAGTTCGTAAGTGCGTTCGCTGTTTTGCAGGGCTCTCGACATTGAGCCGTTGGCGGCACCTTCTCCGAGGTCACGGGCGTGTGCGGCGGTATTTGGCAGAAGGCTGATGAGGGCGGTCAGGTAAACGTAGCTGAAGCATTTCATGTCCATTCCTTGGTGATGAAATTCAGGTGTGCCCCAGCGTGGCACGGCGCTGACTACCAAGAGACATACATAGTTATCGAACGACGGATTGGAGGGGGGATCAATTATCGCGGGGCCGGGAGGCGATACTGCCCATCCTTGCCGTGTGCAGCCGTTGCGCGATTGCCGCGCACGCTGATCATCATTTTGATATCGATCCAGTCGATTCCCTGCGCTTTGAGCTTGGGCAGTTCCCGCTCGAGAACGGCCAGCGTCTGCGGATACGGATGCCCGATCATCACGGCTGAACCCTGCTTGTGTGCCAGGTTTATCGCCGTCTGCAGCTGAGTGAAGATCGCCGCTTCAGTGCGCTCATCATCGAGAAACACATCCCGCGAAACGCTTGCCAACCCAATTTTCTGCGCCTCGGCCGCCGCGACTGTCTGCGCGCTGGTGCGGCTGTCGACGAAGAACTTGTTCCGGCGCTGCAAGTCCGCCATCAGCCAGGTCATGGCGGCCGGCTGAGCGGTCATGCGGCTGCCCATGTGATTGTTGATGCCCGCCGTAAAGGGCACGGCCTTGAACGCCGCGTTCAGGCGTTTTTCCAATTCATCGATGGGCAAGTCGGGATGCCAGGCAAATGGCCCGGTGGCCGGGTCCATGGGCATGTGCAGGATGACAATCTTGCCGGCGCGATGGGCTTCGCGGGCGAATTCACTGGCGTGGGGCGTGTCGGGCATGATCGCTGTGGTTACCGGGCCGGGCAAGGCCAGCACGCGGCGATCCCGGGGCAGGTCCTGCCCCAGATCATCGATGATCAGACTTAGATAGGCCTTTGGAGGCGCCGTCGCGACGGGCGCTGCATGAGCAACACCCGCCAGACAGCACAGCAGGCCGAGGATCAACCGCAGAGGCATCTCAGCGGCCGGAGGTGATGCTCAGCCCTTTGAGCAGACTCAGCGCCTGGGCCAATTGGTAATCATCATCCTGTGGCATCGGTTTGGCCTTGCCGCTGGAACCGGTCGGTTTGTCGGCGCCGCCGTTGCCATTGCCCAAGTGACCTTGCAGATCGGCTTCCTTGAAGTACTCGCCGTCCTGTTCGCTGGTGATCTTGGCCTTGCGCACTTCGATGTCCGGGACGATGCCCTGTGCCTGAATCGAGCGGCCGTTCGGCGTGAAGTACAGCGCCGTGGTGATCTTCAATGCGCGGTCGTTGTTCAACGGCAACACGGTTTGCACCGAGCCTTTGCCGAAACTGGTAGTGCCCATGACCACTGCGCGTTTTTGATCCTGCAAGGCACCCGCGACAATTTCCGAGGCCGAGGCGCTGCCGCCGTTGATCAGAACGACCATTGGCACGCCCTCGCTTTCGTCTTTGCCGGTGGCAGAGAAGCGCAGTTCGGAGTTGGCGATGCGGCCCTTGGTGTAGACGATCAAGCCCTTGGTGATGAAGTCGTCAACCACTTCCACCGCCGCTTGCAGCACGCCGCCGGGGTTGTTACGCAGGTCGAGGATGATACCTTTGAGTTTCTTGCCGTTTTCCTTGCGCAGCTTGGCCAGGGCCTTGGAGACCTCTTCGCCGGTCTTGACCTGGAACTGGGTGATCCGGATGTAGGCGTAACCCGACTCCAGCAGCTGGGCCTTCACGCTCTTCACTTGAATGACGGCGCGGGCCAGTGTTACGTCGAACGGCGTGCCGCCATCGCGTACCAGGGTCAGGGTGATTTTCTGGCCGATCTTGCCGCGCATTTTGTCGACGGCTTCGGTCATGCTTTGGCCGCGAGTCGGTTGGCCATTGATTTTGACGATGAAGTCGCCCGCCTGGATGCCCGCTTTGGAGGCCGGGGTGTCATCGATCGGCGAAACCACCTTGATGAAACCGTCTTCGGCGCCCACTTCGATGCCCAGGCCGCCAAACTCGCCGCTGGTGCTCTCCTGCAACTCGGCGAAGTCTTCCGGGCCCAGGTAGGCGGAGTGCGGGTCGAGGTTGCTGAGCATGCCCTTGATGGCGTTTTCCAGCAGGGTCTTGTCGTCTACCGGTTCGACATAGGCGGCCTTGATCCGGTCCATGACCTCGGCAAAGGTGCGCAACTCTTCCAGAGGCAACGGCGCCTTGGTGGTCGCGGCGGTGCCCGCAGGCGCGACAGCCGGGGCCGGTTGAGCGGCAAACGCCAGAGGCGCGCCGATCACCAGGGCGATCGTCAGGGCCAGCGAGGTAAGGCGAGACAAATGCAGCATGTCGAACGAACTCCTAATGTAGGTGACTCAACGCCTATCCCTGCGCGCGGCACCATTGCGCCGGATCACTCGGGTGACCCTGCTGACGAATAGCGAAATACAGCGCTGGTGTGTCCTGCCCGCCACTGTTGCCGACAGTGGAGATGGACTCACCGGCTTTTACCACGTCACCCGCAGACTTGAGCAGCGTCTGGTTGTGACCATACAGACTCAAAAAACCGTTGCCGTGGTCGAGAATCACCAGCAGTCCGGCACCGCGCAACCAGTCGGCAAACACCACGCGACCGCCATGTACGGCATGCACCTGACTGCCTGCCGCCGCGCTGATCATCACGCCGTCCCACTTGGTGCGGGCGTCGTCGCCTCGGGTTTCGCCAAAGCGTGCCAGCAGTCGACCATCAACGGGCCACGGAAGTTTTCCCCGGGTTGAAGCAAACGGGCCGCCAAAGGTCTCGCCTGAACTTGAAACCAGCGCGCCGGGTGTCGGTTTAGCGGGTTTGCGTGGGGCGTCAGTGGCAGCGTCTGCTTCAGCCTGAGCCTCACGTAAACGCTTTTTTTCAGCTTCCTGCTGGGCGATCAGCGCTTTTTGTCGCGCTTCTTCTGCCTCACGGGCCTGGCGGGCCAAGGTTTCTTCAATGGTTTTAAGGACTTTAGACAGGTCTGCCTGATCCTGCTCGCGAACGGCCAGTTTCTGATCGCGAGCCTTCACGTCTTCATTCAGCTTGGCCAGAACTTGCTGGCGCTCCTGGCGGACTTTGTCGAGTTCGTCGCGCTGGCTGTCGAGGCTGCTTTTTTGCACCAGCAATTGGGCCTGCTGCAGGGCGATGTCTTTTTCGACATTGGCCAGTTGGCGCAGGGTTTCGTTGAAGTTCTTCAGCTGCTCCAGGCGGGCCTGGCTCAGGTAGTCGTAATAAGTGAGGGTGCGGGCGAATTTTTCCGGGTTTTGCTGGTTAAGCAACAGCTTCAAATACTCCTGACGGCCGTTCTGATAGGCCGCACGGGCCTGAATGGCGATCAGTCGTTGCTGTTCAATGCGCGCGCTCTGGAGTTTTTTTTTCTCGGTATCGAGTCGCTGCAGCTCGGATTCGCTTTTCTTCAGCTCTTTTTGCAGGGCGTCGACCTGCTTCTCGAGCTTGCCCATCTCGGTCTCGGTGCCTTTAAGGTCTTTCTGCACGCCGGACTTTTCTTGTTGCAGCTTGCCCAGCAGTTTCTTCAGCTCGGCAATATCCTGACGCGTGGCGTCCAACTGTTGTTGGGTTTGCGCGCGCTCGTCAGCAAAGGCCGGTTGGAGCAGGCAAGTCAGAGCAAGGGCTATCAGGACGCGAAGCATAAAGGCGGGCGACACCAGGGAAAGGGACGGCCTAGTATGCCCGCCATGCGCCGCAAAAAAAACGCCCAATTGGGGTTGTGTGATAACTGGACGAAAAAACGCCGCAAACCAGTGTGGGAGCGAGCCTGCTCGCGATTGCATCAGTCCATTCAACAAACAGGTTGGTGTCAGATTGCTATCGCGAGCAGGCTCGCTCCCACAGGGTTTTGCGGCGTTTGTAAGACTGATTACACCAATATCGAAGTGCCTGTCATCTCGGCCGGTTTCTCAAGGCCCAGCAGCTTCAGCATGGTCGGCGCAACATCCGCCAGCACGCCGCCATCACGCACCTTGAGGTCACGCTTGCCGACATAAATGAACGGCACCGGCTCGGTCGTGTGGGCGGTGTGGGCTTGGCCGGTGGAGGCGTCGGACATTTGCTCGACATTGCCGTGGTCGGCGGTGATCAGGGCTTCGCCGCCGACTTTTTCCAGTGCATCGACGATGCGGCCGACGCACAGGTCCAGGCATTCAACGGCTTTCACCGCTGCGTCGAACACACCGCTGTGGCCGACCATGTCGCCGTTGGCGTAGTTAACGACGATCACGTCGTAACGCTGGTGTTCGATGGCGTCGACGATGCGGTCGGTCACTTCCGGGGCGCTCATCTCGGGCTGCAAGTCATAGGTGGCGACTTGTGGCGACGGGATCAGGATGCGCTCTTCGCCCGGGAACGGTTCTTCACGACCGCCAGAGAAGAAGAAGGTGACGTGGGCGTATTTCTCGGTTTCGGCGATGCGTAGCTGGGTTTTGCCGTTTTTCGCCAGGTAATCGCCCAGCACGTTTTCCAGGCTGCCGGCTGCGAACGCCGAGGGCGCGGGAATGCTGGCGGCGTATTGAGTCAGCATGACGAAGCCGGCCAGTTTCGGCTGGCGAGCACGTTCGAATTCCTTGAAATCGTTCTCGACAAAGACGCGGGTCAGTTCACGCGCACGGTCGGCGCGGAAGTTCATGAACACCACGGCGTCGCCGTCTTCGACTTTCACCGGCTCGCCAATGGACGTGGCTTTGACGAACTCGTCGCTCTCGCCACGTTCGTAAGCGGCTTGCAGGCCTTCCTGCGCAGTGGCGGCGTGGAATTCGCCTTTGCCATCGACAATCAGGTTGTAGGCCTGGGACACGCGGTCCCAACGGTTGTCACGGTCCATAGCGAAGTAACGGCCGATGATACTGGCGATCCGGCCTTTGCCGAGGGCCTGGAAGGCCGCGTCGAGCAATTCGATGGACGACTGCGCACTTTTCGGCGGCGTGTCGCGGCCATCGAGGAAGGCGTGCAGGTAGATTTTCTCGGCACCGCGCTTGTAGGCCAGTTCGGCCATGGCGACCAGGTGGTCCTGGTGGCTGTGAACGCCGCCATCGGACAGCAGGCCCATGAAGTGTACGGCTTTGCCGGCAGCAACGGCTTTATCCACAGCGGCGCAGATAGTGGGGTTTTCGAAGAACTCGCCGTCGCGGATCGATTTGGTCACACGCGTGAAGTCCTGATACACCACGCGGCCGGCACCAAGGTTCATGTGGCCGACTTCGGAGTTGCCCATTTGGCCGTCCGGCAGGCCGACGTCCATGCCGCTGCCCGAGATCAGGCCGTTCGGCACAGTAGCCCACAAGCGGTCCAGTACGGGCTTCTTGGCCGCAAATACGGCGTTGGATTCAGGGCTGTCACTGTGACCGAAGCCGTCGAGAATAATCAGGACCAAAGGTTTTGGCGTGGTAGTCATGGATTCCACTCGTGGCTGAGTTAAAAGGGGGCGATGGAAAAGGGAGTGGCAGTTTAAAGCGAAGTTCCGGCCACGTCACCGCCGGACGGGGTTTGGCCCACCATAGTGGCTGTGTATACTGGCCGACATTTTAACGCCCTGGAACCTCCTTCGATGGCTGCTCACCTGATTGAATTTGCCACTAACCACTATCTGCTCGTCGCTATCTTCGTCGTACTGCTGGCGTTGCTGATCGCTTATCAGATGCAAGGCGGCGGCCGCAGCCTGAGCACCGGTGAACTGACCGGGATGGTCAACAAGGAAGAGGGCGTAGTGGTCGACATTCGCTCGACCAAGGACTTCGCCGCCGGCCACATCGTTGGCGCGTTGAACATTCCTCACGACAAACTGACCGCTCGCGTCGGCGAACTGGAGAAGCACAAGGCCAAGACCATCATTCTGGTCGACGCCATGGGCCAGACTGCCGGCACTCATGCCCGCGAACTGATGAAATCCGGCTTCACCGCCGCGAAGCTTTCCGGCGGGATCTCCAGCTGGAAAGGCGACAACCTGCCGCTGGTGAAGTGATATGAGTAACGTCGTCGTCTATTCCAGCGATTACTGCCCTTATTGCTCGCGAGCCAAGTATTTGCTCGAGAACAAAGGCGTAGCCTTCGAAGAGATCAAGGTCGATGGCAAGCCGCAGGTGCGCGCCGCCATGGCTCAGAAAGCCGGACGTACGTCCGTGCCGCAGATCTGGATCGGCAGCACCCACGTGGGTGGTTGTGATGATTTGTTTGCCCTTGACCGCGCCGGCAAGCTCGACGCGCTGCTCAAGGCCTGATGCATTCCCTATAAGACCCCAAGATCAGAAAGGATCTGAGATGACTGACCAACAGAACACTGCAGCTAGCGAAGAAGAAACCGCACCGCAATTCTCCTTGCAGCGCATCTACGTACGTGACTTGTCCTTCGAAGCCCCGAAAAGCCCGGCGATCTTCCGCCAGCAATGGGAACCGAGCGTCGGTCTGGATCTGAATACCCGTCAAAAGGCTCTGGAAGGCGACTTCCACGAAGTCGTGCTGACCTTGTCCGTGACCGTGAAAAACGGTGACGAAGTGGCGTTCATCGCTGAAGTGCAACAGGCCGGGATCTTCCTGATCAAGAACCTGGACGATGCTTCGATGAGCCACACCCTCGGCGCGTTCTGCCCGAACATCCTGTTCCCGTACGCTCGCGAAGCCCTGGACAGCCTGGTTACCCGTGGTTCGTTCCCGGCCCTGATGCTGGCCCCGGTGAACTTCGACGCGCTGTACGCACAAGAACTGCAACGCATGCAGGCGGCTGGCGAGACTCAGACCGTTCAGTAAGCGGTTCCAAGCGCTGAAGCAATTCAATGTGGGAGCGAGCCTGCTCGCGAATAGGGAGTGTCAGATGACATCAATGTCGCCTGACACACCGCTTTCGCGAGCAGGCTCGCTCCCACATTTGTTATGGCGTGTTATTTGAAGCCGAGCTGACGCCAGCCTTCGTACACCGCGACGGCGACGGTGTTCGACAGGTTCAGGCTACGGCAACCTTCGCGCATCGGCAGGCGCAGGCGTTGTTCGCCGGGCAAGGCATCGAGCACTTCCGCCGGAAGCCCTCGGCTTTCCGGGCCGAACAGGAACGCATCGCCCTCGGCGAAACTGGCGTCGTGGAACGGTCGCGAACCCTTGGTGGTGAAGGCGAACAGTCGAGGATGACCCAGGCTTTCCAGGCAGCTGGCGAGGTCGGCGTGGCGTTGCAGGGTGGCGTACTCGTGGTAATCGAGGCCGGCCCGGCGCAGACGCTTGTCGTCCATCTCGAAGCCCAGCGGCTCGATCAAATGCAGGTGGCAGCCACTGTTGGCGCACAGCCTGATAACGTTGCCGGTATTCGGCGGAATTTCTGGTTGAAAAAGGATGACGTGAAACATGCACGGCTCCGAAGGTAGAGATGACGGGCATTCTACGCCGCCAGTCGACCCGCGTTCGAGACTATTCCCGCGGGTGATCGGTTCGCTGGCGATTGTCGGCATGATGGTGGGGTTGATGATCGGTCGCCTGACCACGCCTGACCCCAGCGAATTGCAGCAGGTCGACGTGACAAGCGATGGCCTGGTGGTGTGGTTCAACAACGAACCCAAGACCCACGGCGAGATCGTCGACGGCACTGTCGCGCTGTTGTTCGAGGCGCAAGGCAAGGCGCAGAAAGGTCAGCTCAAGCTCAACGACAAGGGCGTGAACTGGAGCGTACGTTTGAGTGATGGGGGGTTGTTGCTGACGGTAGTAGCGGCCCGGCCACTGCAAGGCGAGTGGGCCGGTAGCGAGGTCGATGACCGCTGGCGGCTGGAGATCCATCTCCGAGAGCAATAAAAGAGGGAATCCCCGGCCTGCCTGTACCAAGGTTCCCAAAACGGGAGGGCTCGCGCATGGCGTCGTGAGCCCGGTGTAAAGAAGGAACCCCTGACCTGCCTGTATCAAGGGCCCCAAAACGGGGTGGGCTCGTCGCTTATGCGGTGTGAGCCCGGTGTAAAGAGGGGAATCCCCGGCCTGCCTGTACCAAGGCCCCCGAAACTGGGTAGTGAACTGAATCACTGAATGGACTATTGCAGGGGGCGTGCCAGGTTTTAACAGGTTGAAACAATAAGTCGCTTCTAAACGCCGAAAGCCCCGTATTACGGGGCTTTCGTGTTTTTTCGATAGGGGTTCGATTGCGAACTCAGGTGAGTTTTCTGATCAGTTGCCGTGCGCGATTGCGGTTCACGGTGCATTGCGGCGGTGCACGGAGTACTAAGTGTGGGAGCGGGCTTGTTGGCGAAAGCGGTGTTTTATTTAGCATTGATGTGGAATGCGATGGCCCCTTCGCGAGCAGGCTCGCTCCCACAGTTGACCGCGTTCTTGCTGAACAACTCGGTTAACTGTGGGAGCGAGCCTGCTCGCGAAGGGATTTAGAGATCAGCGAAGAACCAAGGCTACTTAGCCCTCATCCCCCTCATCATCGTCCCCACCATCAACCTTCATGCCCAATTCCTTGATCTTGCGAGTGAGGGTATTTCGCCCCCAGCCTAGCAAGACAGCGGCATCTCGGCGGCGACCGGCGGTATGTTTAAGGGCGGTTTCGATCATGATCCGTTCGAAGGCGGGTACGGCGCTGTCGAGCAGGCTCGATTGGCCACGTGCCAGGGCCTGATCGGCCCATTGGCGCAGCGCTTGCTCCCAGTTGGTCACCGGCGCCGAATCCTGCGGCAGGCTCAGCAGCTCTGGCGGCAAGTCGCTGATGTGCACTTCACGACCCGAAGCCATCACCGTGATCCAGCGGCAGGTGTTCTCCAGCTGACGTACGTTGCCGCCCCACGGCAGGTTCTTCAGGTATTCCTCAGTCTCGCTTTTCAGCAGCTTTGGCTCGACCGCCAGTTCCTGCGCGGCGCGGCTGAGGAAGTGCTTGGCCAGGGTCGGGATGTCTTCGCGACGGTCGGACAGGCGTGGGATGTGGATGCGGATGACATTCAGGCGATGGAACAAGTCTTCGCGGAATTTCCCGGCCTGCACCAAGGTTTCCAGGTTCTGGTGAGTCGCGGCAATGATGCGCACATCGACTTTCACCGGCACATGGCCGCCAACCCGGTAGAACTCGCCGTCCGCCAGCACCCGCAGCAAACGGGTTTGGGTGTCCGCCGGCATGTCGCCGATTTCGTCGAGGAACAACGTGCCGCCGTCTGCCTGTTCAAAGCGACCGCGACGCAGGTTGGCGGCGCCAGTGAACGCGCCTTTTTCATGGCCGAATAGTTCGGACTCCATCAGGTCTTTCGGGATGGCCGCCATGTTCAACGCAATGAACGGCGACGACGCGCGAGGGCTGTGACGGTGCAGGGCGTGAGCGACCAGCTCTTTACCGGTCCCGGATTCGCCATTGATCAGCACGGTGATGTTGGAGTGGCTCAAGCGCCCGATGGCGCGAAACACTTCCTGCATCGCGGGTGCTTCACCGATGATTTCCGGGGTGCGGGTCAGCGTTGGGGCGACTTCCAGGCCTTGCTGTTCCTGAGCGTGCTGGTTGGCGCGCTTGACCAGCGACACCGCTTCATCGACATCGAACGGTTTGGGCAGGTATTCAAATGCGCCGCCCTGATAGGACGCGACAGCGCTGTCCAGATCCGAGTGAGCGGTCATGATGATGACCGGCAGCCGTGGGTGCTGTTCGCGAATCCGCGCCAGTAGGTCCAGACCGCTGGCGCCCGGCATACGGATGTCAGAGATGATCACGTCTGGCTGCTGGCGCGCCAGGCGACTCATCACGCCATCGGCGCTGTCGAAGCTTTGCGTGGTCATGCCTTCTTGTTGCAAGGCTTTTTCCAGGACCCAACGGATAGAACGGTCGTCATCGACGATCCACACGGTTTCACTACGGCTCATGTCGATGTGGCTCCTTGTTCCAGTGGCAGAAAGATCGAGAAGGTGGTGTGGCCTGGGTGGCTGTCACATTCGATCAAACCCTGGTGCTGGCTGATGATGTTCTGGGTAATGGCCAGGCCCAGCCCGGTACCGTCCGGGCGACCGCTGACCATGGGAAAGAAGATGGTTTCCTGCAGTTCCGCAGGAATGCCCGGACCGTTGTCGATGATCTCGATCTTGGTCACCAGGCGATGGCGCACGTGGCCAATGGTGAACTGGCGCAAGGCGCGGGTGCGCAAACTGATGCGGCCAAGGCGCAGCTCGTTCTGGCTGCTGATCGCCTGCATCGCGTTACGCACGATGTTCAGGACCGCTTGAATCATTTGCTCGCGGTCGATCAATACATCGGGAATGCTCGGGTCGTAGTCGCGCACCAATGTGATGCAACCCTGGCTTTCGGCCTCCACCAGATGGCAGACGCGCTCCAGCACTTCGTGAACATTGCACATGGCCAGCGACGGCAACTTGTTGGAACCGAGCATGCGATCCACCAGATTGCGCAGGCGGTCGGCTTCTTCAATGATGACATTGGTGTAGTCGCGCAGGTTTTCATCCGGCAGCTCGCGCGCCAGCAGTTGTGCGGCACCGCGAATCCCGCCGAGCGGATTCTTGATTTCATGAGCAAGACCGCGAACCAGCATCTTGCTGGTTTCCTGTTTCGACAACTGCGCCTCTTCCTTGGTGATCCGCAGCAAGCGGTCCCGAGGGTGGACTTCCAGCAGTAGCATGGTCGCGCCGTTGGCCAGGATGGGCGTTACCGCATAGTCGACGGTCAGCGTCTGGCCGGTGAGTGCGGTGAGCATGGCTTCGCGTTTGGTAAACGGATGGGCCTGCTCCACTGCCTGGCGCAAGGAATTCAGCGCCTCAGCGGATTCGGTGAACAACTCGCTGATGAACTGCCCATGGCTACGCTGACCGCTGATGGCCAGAAGCATCTCCGCCGCCGGGTTCATGTACTCGAGGCGCAGTTCGGCATCGAGCAAAATGGTTGCGGTGGTCAGGTTGTCGAGTAGCAAGCGGTGTAGTGCGTCGCTAATGGTCATCAGGACCTCTTTTGGAGCGGAGCGTGCGCAAAAAAAACGCGCTGATACAAGGAAAATGCAAAAACCAAACCAAGGCTCCGAAAAGAAGCGTTTAAGGCCTGAAACGGGCGTTTGACGCTCGTTTGCGTGGCGTTCTGCCAGCTTTTACGGGTACTTTCGAACCAAAATGGGTTGGTATGTGGGAACGGTGCAGCTTATTGCACCAATATAGAGCGCAAACCTGAACGAGGTTAAAAAAACGCAGGGAGGGTTTTTTAATCTTTGGGTTTGTCTTTGAGAGGGCATTCCGGCCGTTGGCCGTCATCGCCGAGGGTGCAGGGTTTGACCTGGCGTTTCTGCGCGAGGGATATGCGCAGCATGTGAAAAGGCTGATTGGCGGTGTGTTCGACGGTGCGGTCCTGTTCGTCGAGGATTTCCACGGACAGGTGATGGCTGCCTCGGTCGATATTGCTCAGGGCGAACACCGGGCTTGGGCCAGGATCTGCAGTCGGTTGGCCGTCGAGCAACAAGCGGTAACGATGCCCGCGTTGCAGGCCTGGTTCGCTGGTGACGCTGACGATCAACTCGCCGGCGTTACTGCGAACTGTGGCGTCGGGCGCTGGCACCAACACGCTCAGCAGGTCGTAGTGGAACAGTGGTTTTGTTTCAGTTTTTTTCCCGGCAATTTCCGGCGGTACACCGCTCGGGTTGGCGGGCATGCGATTGCCGGGGGGCGTCGGCACACGCTTGGCGTTGCCGGCGCCGGGTTGGTCGGTAAAGACTCGGTTGCCCTGGGCATCAACGTAAGTGAAGACTTCGGCGATGGCGGGCACGGTGATGAAGCACACGAGCAGCGGCCACAGCCTCATGGCTTATGCACCCGTTGTACGGTGAAGGTCACGGTCGGACTCTGCTGGACGATGTTTTCCCCGTCGATCACCTGTACCGCGAGGCTGTGTTCACCACGATCAATGTCGACCAGCTGCAGGATCGGCACGTTACTCGGCTGACCGTAAGGTTGATCGTCCAGCAATAGCCTGAATAAGTGCGGGCCTTGCAGGCGGGGTTTGATCAGTACGTTGACGGTGAAGGTGCCGTTGTTGGCGCGCAGGGCTCCGCTGGTGGGCAAGTTGCTCGGCTCCAGTAGCTCGTAGGCTTTTGAAGGCTGTTCGCTGCTGCTGGCATCGGTGGGTGGCGCAGGAGAGGGCTGGCGTTCAATGCTATTGAGCGGCGGCAACTCGACCGGTTGTGCCTTCACCCCGTCAGGTGGTTGATCGCTGTAGGCCATGCTGCCTTCGGCGTCGGTGTACTTATAAATCTGCGCCGCGGCGGGCAGGGCGATGAACAGCCACATCAATAGACAACCACGACCCATAAAATCAACCGGAAGCGAGAGCGTTGGGTTGCAGCATAGGTCAGGGAGGAGGGTTAGCCCAAGGCGTTAACATTTGGGCATGATTTACTGATCTCTATCTGGCACCGCTGTCCCTGTGGGAGCGAGCTTGCTCGCGATGGCGGTGGATCAGCCGACATCCATGTTGAATGAGCAAATGCTATCGCGAGCAAGCTCGCTCCCACAGTGTTTTTGCCAGTCTCTAAATCGGGCGCATAAAAAAGGCCTCCCGAAGGAGGCCTCTTTTTGTCACGCCGCTTGCGCAGGCGCTACCGGATTAGCAGCTGTAGTACAGCTCGTATTCCAGTGGGTGTACGAAGGTGCGTACTTTGATTTCTTCTTCGCTTTTCAGGGCGATGTAAGCGTCGATGAAGTCGTCGCTGAAAACGCCGCCTTTGGTCAGGAACGCACGACCTTTGTCCAGCTCTTCCAGGGCTTCTTTCAGGCTGCCGCAAACTTGTGGGATCTCTTTCGCCTCTTCAGGCGGCAGGTCGTACAGGTTTTTGTCAGCTGCATCGCCAGGGTGGGTCTTGTTCTGGATGCCGTCCAGGCCGGCCATTACCAGGGCAGCGAAGGCCAGGTACGGGTTGGCTGCCGGATCCGGGAAGCGGGCTTCGATACGGCGAGCGCGAGGGCTGGACACGTAAGGAATACGGATCGAAGCGGAACGGTTACGAGCCGAGTAGGCCAGCATTACCGGTGCTTCGAAACCTGGGACCAGACGCTTGTAGGAGTTGGTCGACGGGTTGGTGAAGCCGTTCAGGGCCTTACCGTGCTTGATGATGCCGCCGATGAAGAACAGGGCGGTGTCGGACAGGCCGGCATAGCCTTCGCCAGCGAAGGTGTTCTTGCCATCTTTAGCGATGGACAGGTGAACGTGCATACCCGAACCGTTGTCGCCGTACAGAGGCTTAGGCATGAAGGTCGCGGTGCGGCCGTATGCATCAGCAACGTTGTGTACGCAGTACTTCAGAGTCTGTACTTCGTCAGCCTTGGCTACCAGGGTGTTGAACTTCACACCGATTTCGTTCTGGCCGGCAGTGGCCACTTCGTGGTGGTGAACTTCGATGACCAGGCCCATTTCTTCCATGGCGTTGCACATGGAAGTACGGATTTCGTGGTCGTGGTCGAACGGCGGAACAGGGAAGTAGCCGCCTTTGACGCCTGGACGGTGGCCACGGTTGCCGCCTTCCACGTCCTGGTCGGACATCCACGAACCTTGTTCGGAGTAGATTTTGAACATCGAGCCGGAGATGTCGGACTTGAACTTCACTTCGTCGAAGATGAAGAATTCTGGCTCTGGACCTACGAATACGGTGTCGCCGATACCGGTCGACTTCAGGTATTCCTCGGCACGCTTGGCGATCGCACGTGGGTCACGGTCGTAGCCTTGCATGGTCGAAGGCTCGATCACGTCGCAAACCAGAATCAGGGTTGGCTCTTCGGTGAACGGGTCGAGGACGGCAGTGCTGTCGTCCGGCATCAGGATCATGTCGGAGGCTTCAATGCCTTTCCAGCCAGCAATGGAGGAACCGTCGAACATTTTGCCTTCTTCGAAGAAAGCGTCATCCAGCGCGTCGCGAGCCGGCATGGTCACGTGGTGCTGAGTGCCTTTGGTGTCAGTGAAGCGCAGATCAATCCACTTGACGTCATGATCTTTGATGAGTTGAACCGACTTCGACATAGTGTCCTCCGGGTGGCTTCGGGCTTAGTAGTGGATGCCCTTAGAATGTGGGTGATGCCGGCGCGAATACTCTGCCAAGGCAACCTGCCTCACAAGGGAGCAAATTGCATGCCAGTGCCCCGCCATGGGTTTTCTGCCCCAATATCACGCTTATAAAGGCAGTCGGCGTCTTAAAGCGAGAAATATCGCCCTACAATGTTGCGTTAAATTTCATAAATGACCTGTTTTGGTGCGCGCGAAACCTTCTGCACATTAACTGGTTAAACCTTGAGCAATTTCCGCTATAATCCGCGCCCCCCTTTTTCGGCTGGCCCAGCGCGCGCTGTTTTCATGAAACTAATCGTAAAAGTCTTCCCCGAGATCACCATCAAGAGCCGCCCGGTACGGATGCGTTTCATCCGCCAGTTGGCCAAAAACATCCGCACGGTGCTCCGCGACCTGGACCCGGCCGTGGTGGTGAACGGTGTGTGGGACAATCTCGAGCTGGAAACCCGCGTCAGCGAGCCCAAAGCCCTGAAGGAGATGACCGAGCGCCTGAGCTGCATGCCGGGCATCGCGCATTTTCTGCAGGTCGATGAATACCCGTTGGGTGACTTCGACGACATCGTCGCCAAGTGCAAGCAGCACTTCGGCGATTCGTTGGCCGGGAAGATTTTTTCGGTGCGCTGCAAGCGTGCCGGCAAGCATGAATTCAGCTCGATGGACGTCGAGAAATACGTCGGCAGCCAACTGCGTCGTCAGTGCGGCGCCGCCGGAATCTCGCTCAAAACGCCGGAAATCGAAGTTCGCATCGAAATTCGCGACAAACGGTTGTTCGTGATCCACAGCCAGCACAACAGCATCGGCGGTTATCCGCTGGGCGCCCTGGAACAGACGCTTGTGCTGATGTCCGGCGGCTTCGATTCCACCGTGGCGGCCTACCAGATCATGCGCCGCGGCCTGATGAGCCATTTCTGCTTCTTTAATCTGGGCGGACGTGCCCATGAACTGGGCGTCATGGAAGTCGCGCATTTCATCTGGAAGAAGTACGGCAGCTCCCAACGCGTGTTATTTGTCAGTGTGCCGTTCGAGGAAGTACTGGGAGAAATTCTCGGGAAAGTCGATAACAGTCATATGGGTGTAGTTTTGAAGCGTATGATGTTGCGCGCTGCTTCCCGTATTGCCGATCGACTCGACATCGAGGCGCTGGTCACCGGTGAAGCGATTTCCCAGGTTTCCAGCCAAACGCTGCCGAACCTGTCCGTGATCGACTGCGTGACCGACAAGCTGGTTCTGCGTCCGCTGATCGCCAGTCACAAGCAGGACATCATCGACCTGGCCAACGAAATCGGCACCGCCGACTTCGCGAAGCACATGCCGGAGTACTGCGGGGTCATCTCGGTGAATCCCAAGACCCACGCCAAGCGTCCGCGCGTGGAGCATGAAGAGAAAGAATTCGACATGGCGGTACTCGAGCGTGCGCTTGAGAACGCCAAACTGGTACCGATCGATCGGGTCATCGACGAATTGGGCCAGGATGTGCAGATTGAAGAAGTCAGCGAAGCGCTGGCCGGTCAGATCATCATCGACATCCGTCACCCGGATGCCGCTGAAGACGACCCGCTGAGCCTGGCTGGTATCGAGGTACAAACGATGCCCTTCTATGCATTGAACGCTCGTTTCAAGGAACTGGACCCTACTCGCCAGTACCTGCTGTATTGCGACAAAGGCGTGATGAGTCGCCTGCATGCCCACCATTTGCTCAGTGAGGGGCATGCCAATGTGCGCGTTTATCGACCGAGCTAAGTGCCCGGGGCTGTTTGCCTGTGGCCTGCGTCACCGGCCCCCCGACGCCGCCGTCAAGCTGTAACGGCTTTGCCGGACTCTACTGTTAATCGCTGCCAAGACTTGTCAGCACACCGAATCCTCTGATCGAGATACACAAGTGATCGAAAATCTACGCAACATCGCCATCATTGCTCACGTTGACCATGGTAAAACCACCCTGGTAGACAAACTCTTGCGTCAATCCGGCACCCTGGAGCGCAACGAGCTCAACGACGAGCGCGTGATGGACTCCAACGACCAGGAGAAAGAGCGCGGTATTACCATTCTGGCGAAAAACACCGCCATCAACTGGAACGGCTACCACATCAACATCGTGGACACCCCGGGCCACGCCGACTTCGGCGGCGAAGTTGAACGCGTAATGTCGATGGTTGACTCCGTTCTGCTGCTGGTTGACGCTCAAGACGGCCCTATGCCGCAAACCCGTTTCGTGACCAAGAAGGCTTTCGAAGCCGGCCTGCGTCCAATCGTGGTCATCAACAAGGTTGACCGTCCAGGCGCACGTCCGGACTGGGTTCTGGACCAGATCTTCGACCTGTTCGACAACCTCGGTGCTACCGAAGAACAGCTGGACTTCAAAGTTGTCTACGCCTCGGCCCTGAACGGCATTGCCGGTCTGGATCACACCGACATGGCTGAAGACATGACCCCGCTGTACCAGTCGATCGTCGACAACGTACCAGCACCGAAAGTTGACCGTGACGGCCCGTTCCAGATGCAAATCTCGGCACTGGACTACAACAGCTTCCTGGGTATCATCGGCGTTGGCCGTATCGCTCGTGGTCGCGTCAAGCCGAACACCCAGGTTGTGGCGATCGATGCCGACGGCAAGCGCCGTAACGGCCGTATCCTGAAGCTGATGGGTCACCACGGTCTGCACCGTGTCGACGTTGACGAAGCAGCTGCCGGCGACATCGTCTGCATCAGCGGCTTCGATTCGCTGTTCATCTCCGACACTCTGTGCGACCCACTGAACGTTGAAGCGATGAAGCCGCTGACCGTTGACGAACCAACCGTTTCGATGACCTTCCAGGTTAACGACTCGCCGTTCTGCGGCCGTGAAGGCAAGTTCGTCACCAGCCGTAACATCAAGGAACGTCTGGACAAAGAACTGCTCTACAACGTTGCCCTGCGCGTTGAAGAAGGCGACACCGCCGACAAGTTCAAAGTGTCTGGCCGTGGTGAGCTGCACTTGTCCGTACTGATCGAAACCATGCGTCGCGAAGGCTTCGAAATGGGTGTTGGTCGTCCGGAAGTGATCATCCGCATGGTTGACGGCGTCAAGCACGAACCGTACGAAAACGTGACCATCGACCTGCCGGAAGAATCGCAAGGTTCGATCATGGAACAGATCGGTATCCGTAAAGGCGACCTGACCAACATGGTTCCGGATGGCAAGGGCCGTGTGCGCCTTGAGTACAACATCCCGGCTCGTGGCTTGATCGGTTTCCGTAACGAGTTCCTGACCCTGACCTCCGGTGCAGGCATCCTGACCTCGATCTTCGACCGTTACGACGTGATGAAGTCCGGCGACATGTCCGGCCGTCAGAACGGCGTGCTGGTTTCGGTGGCTACCGGTAAGGCACTGACTTACTCGCTGGAAACCCTGCAAGCTCGCGGCAAACTGTTCCTGGGTCACGGTGAAGACGTGTACGAAGGTCAAATCGTCGGCATCAACAGCCGCGACAACGACCTGGGCGTCAACCCAACCAAAGGCAAGAAGCTCGACAACATGCGTGCTTCGGGTAAAGACGAAACCATCGCTCTGGTTCCGCCTATCCGCTTCACCCTGGAGCAGGCTCTGGAATTCGTTCAAGAAGACGAATTGTGCGAAGTCACTCCTAAGTCCATCCGTCTTCGTAAGAAGATCCTGGGCGAAAGCGAGCGTACCCGCGCTGCCAAGAAGTCCGGTAACTAAGTTATTTAGTTAGCTGGCAAAAAAACGCCCCCGACCGCAAGGTCGGGGGCGTTTTTGTTTGTCTGGCTGTAGCAGCTGCCGAGCTTGCGAGGCTGCGTTCGGCTGCGCAGCAGTCGTAAAATCAAACGTCTCGGTGCATCATTTCGACCTTACTTCCCGGACTGCGACTGCTTCGTCCGAACGCGGCCCGAGCCGAACGCAGCCTCGCTGGGGCTCGACAGCTGCTACGGGGGATTAAGGCGTGTTTAAAATTTATCGAGGGTCCGACGGCTCTCGCTGGTCTCACGCGCCACTTCTTTGGGCTTGTAAGCGCAATACCCCGGCCGTGGGCCGATTTTCGGGTGGTTACGGCAGGTATCCGGGCGCTTTTCATAAATAGTGCACAGACGGCTCTTACGATCCAGGTACAGGCAATCGTTGTTGCTCATGCGCTGGAGGGTGAAGATCTCGGATTTCTGGTTGTAACGTTCGACGATCCCTTCCTTCTGCAAACGCTTGGCGATGTTCTTCGGCGGCTCGCCGCGCTCGAATTCATCGACGATGCCGATACGGATCAGATCCTTGATCTTGACCTCGACCGGCAAGGTGCAGCAGCTGGACACGCAGGAGCCGCACATCGGGGCGGAGTACTTGGCCCAGGTGTCGAGGCGATCGATCTCTGCGGCAGCGATCAGGTTGGGCTTCATCATCGGTTGTTACCAGCGTGTGCATCAGGGCGCGCGATCATACCGGGACTGGTGGATTTTTGAACAACCTTTCGCCAGATTTTTTCGAGTATCGCCCAGAAATACCCGTATTGCGGCACGAGGCCTGCATTCTTTACAGTGCGCGACAAGGTAATGTCGACCTAACTCACACTAACGGGAAAAACTGCCGAACCAGACTCCCAATGGCCTGTCAGACCGTCTAGGCTGAACTACTTCACGCTCGCTCGAGGTCCTATCGATGACTCAAGAACCACTTGTTCGCGAAGCAGAGGTGGCCGCATTTCGCGACGCCGTCTTGACCAAACTCACCTACGCGGTGGGTAAAGACCCGGATCACGCCTTCGACCACGACTGGTTCGAAGCCATTGCCCTGGCCGCGCGGGATCATATGGTCGAGCACTGGATGGATCACACCCGGCAGATTTACCGCAAAGGTCAGAAGCGCGTTTACTACCTCTCGCTGGAATTTCTCATTGGCCGGCTGCTCTACGACAGCCTCAGCAACCTGGGCCTGCTCGATGTGGCCCGCGAGGCCCTGACCGAACTCGGTGTCGATCTTGAACGCATTCGCCTGCTGGAGCCCGACGCGGCGCTGGGTAACGGCGGCCTTGGCCGCTTGGCCGCATGCTTCATGGAAAGCATGTCGACCCTCGGCATTGCCGGCCACGGTTACGGCATTCGTTATGAGCATGGCTTGTTTCGTCAGGCCATCGTCGACGGCTGGCAGCAGGAACAAACCGAACACTGGCTGGACTTTGGTAACCCTTGGGAGTTTGAGCGCCCAGAGGTCGTTTACCCGATAGGCTTTGGCGGCAGCGTTGAAACCGTCACTGACGAAGCCGGCAAGTCCAGGCAAGTCTGGACCCCGGCGGAAACCGTGCGTGCGATTGCTTACGACACGCCGGTGGTCGGTTGGCGTGGGGCGAGCGTCAACACGCTACGTCTGTGGCGGGCACGGGCCATGGAAGATCTGCACCTGGAGCGTTTCAACGCCGGCGACCACTTGGGTGCCGTGGCGGAAGTGGCCCGGGCCGAAAGTATCTCCCGCGTGCTTTACCCGGCCGACAGCACCGAAGCCGGCCAGGAACTGCGCCTGCGTCAGGAATACTTCTTCGTCGCCGCGTCCTTGCAGGACTTGCTGCGCCGTCATCGCAACATGCACACCTCGGTCCTGACCCTGGGCGATCACGCGGCCATCCAGCTCAACGACACTCACCCCTCGATTGCCGTGGCCGAACTGATGCGCCAGCTGGTCGACGTTTATGACGTGGCGTGGGACGCGGCGTGGCAGGTCACCGTCGACACGCTGTCCTACACCAACCACACACTGCTGCCGGAAGCGCTTGAAACCTGGCCGGTCGGTTTGATGGAGCGGATGCTGCCGCGGCACATGCAGATCATTTACCTGATCAACGCGCAGCACATCGACTCCCTGCGGGCCAAGGGCATTCACGATTTCGACGTGCTGCGCGCCGTCTCGCTGATCGAAGAAGACAACGGTCGTCGCGTGCGCATGGGCAACCTCGCGTTCCTCGGCTCCCACAGCGTCAACGGCGTGTCCGGGCTGCACACGCAGCTGATGCGCAAAACCGTGTTCTCCGAGCTGCACAAGCTCTATCCGGAGCGGATCAACAATAAGACCAACGGCATCACGTTCCGCCGCTGGCTCTACCAGGCCAACCCCGAGCTGACCTCCTTGATGGTCGATGCCCTCGGGCCGGATCTGCTGGACAACGCCGAAACGCGCTTGCTCGAATTGGAGCCGTTCGCCGAGAAGCCTGCCTTCCGCAAGCTGTTTGCCGAGCAGCGACTGCACAGCAAGAAGGCGTTGGCCTATCTGATTCACGAACGATTGGGGATTGCCGTCAACCCGGCGGCGATGTTCGATGTACAGGTCAAGCGGATCCACGAGTACAAACGGCAACTGCTTAACCTGATGCACACCGTCGCGTTGTATCAAGCCATTCGCGCCGAGCCGGAAATCGACTGGGTGCCGCGGGTGAAGATCTTCGCCGGCAAGGCTGCAGCCAGTTATCACCAGGCCAAGCTGATCATCAAACTGGCCAACGACGTCGCTCGGGTGGTGAACAACGACCCGACCGTGCGCGGTTTGTTGAAAGTGGTGTTCCTGCCCAACTACAACGTCAGCCTGGCGGAGAGCATCATTCCGGCGGCGGATTTGTCCGAGCAGATTTCCACCGCAGGCTTTGAAGCGTCGGGCACCAGCAATATGAAGTTCGGCCTCAACGGCGCACTGACCATCGGCACCCTGGATGGGGCCAACGTGGAGATGTGCGAGCGTATCGGTGCCGAGCACATGTTTATCTTTGGCCTCACTGCTCAGCAGGTTGAAGCGCGCAAGCAAAACCATGAGTTCAATGCGACACCGGACATTGCCGCCTCCCATCGCCTCAACGACGTGCTGCAAGCGATTCGCGGCGGGGTGTTCTCGCCGGACGAACCCTCCCGTTACGTGGGCTTGATCGATTCCCTGATCGACTACGACCGCTTCCTGGTCTGCGCCGATTTTGATTCCTACTGGGAAGCGCAAATGCGCGTTGAAGCGCATTGGCACGATGCTCAAGCGTGGTGGCGTTCGGCAGTGTTGAACACAGCGCGGATGGGCTGGTTCTCCTCTGACCGGACCATACGTGAGTACGCCACTGATATCTGGAAGGCGCTGGAGTAACTTTTAGCAATAGTTGCGCGCAAGGCCCGACGGTTGTTGGGGCTGGCCGATATACTAAGCACCGGCCACATCGGTGGCGCGTTGGCAATTCATTGTGGGAGCGAGCCTGCTCGCGATAGCGGACTGACATTCAACATTGATGTTGAATGTAATGGCCCCATCGCGAGCAGGCTCGCTCCCACAAGTTTGTGTGGTTTCACACTAAACTCAGCCAGAGGCTGCTTTGCCGGGGCTCACCCCATCGCGGGGCTACTTAGGGATATCGACCATGCAATGGATGTTCATGCTGATTGGACTGGTGCTCGGCTGGGTACTCGATGAGTCGATCAGCGATGCATTGCTGGGTGCGCTGCTCGGATTGGGCATCGGCCAGGCTATTCGCATTGGCCGCTTGAGTTCGCAATCGGCCGAGCAGCGCCTTCTGCTTGAACAGGCGCAGATAGCGCTGAATGCGCTGCAGCAACGCCTGGCGTTGTTGGAGGTGACCGGCGTTAAAACGCCAGCCGCCAGTCAACCTGATGTCAGCGAAACCTTCGTGACCCCCGAATTCATCCTCGACGAAATCCCTGCCGAAACGCCGGAACTGGTCTGGGAACTCCCGCCTGAACTCGAACCGATCACTACTGCGGCCAGCGAAACCAGTCGCCCACTGCCCGTCGATGCCTGGAAGCCGGAACCGGTTGCCCGTGAAGCGCAACAACCCGCGACCCCGCGCGGCCCCAACGTCATCGAACGCGCCATCGGCGGCGCTCGCGCCTGGCTGTTTGGCGGTAATACGGTGTTGCGGGTCGGCGTGGTGCTGTTGTTCCTCGGTCTGGCGTTCCTGCTGCGTTACGCCACTGAAGGCATGGTGGTGCCCATCGAATTGCGTTATGCCGGGGTTGCGGCGGCGGCATTGGGCCTTCTGGGACTGGGGTGGTGGCTCAGAACACGCAATAGCAATTACGCGTTGATGCTGCAAGGCACGGGCATCGCTGTGTTGTACCTGACCGTGTTTGCAGCGATGCGCCTGCACCCGTTGCTCGACCCGACCGCCGCCCTGGGCTTGTTGGTGGTCGTGACCGTGTTTTCCGCCATTCTGGCCATTACTCAGGATTCCCTGGCCTTGGCCTGCGCAGCCGCGTTAGGCGGGTTCGCCGCCCCCATCCTGACCTCCACCGGCGCTGGCAACCACGTCGCACTGTTCAGCTACTTCGCCATGCTCAACGCCGGCATCCTCGCGATTGCATGGTTCAAGGCCTGGCGTCTGCTGAACCTGATCGGTTTTGTCGGCACCTTCGGCATCGGTTTCGCCTGGGGCCTGAACGCCTACACGCCGGAACTGCTGTGGAGCACCGAGCCGTTCCTGATCGTGTTCTTCCTGATGTACCTGGCCATCGGCCTGCTGTTTGCCCGACGCAAGTTGCTGGAAATGAGCGACGCGCCCGAGGATGACAGCCGCGATGCGTTGCTGCGCTGGTCGGCGGGCAAAGGGGATTACGTCGACGGCACGATGCTGTTTGGTCCGCCGCTGGTGGGCTTCGGTTTGCAGTTTGCGCTGGTCCAGCATCTGGAGTTCGCGACGGCCTTCAGTGCGCTGGCGCTGGGCATTATCTACATGGGGCTGGCGCGACTGTTGATGGGCGGTCGAGCGTTGCTGGTGGCGGAGACCTGTCTGGCGCTGGGCGTGATCTTCGCGAGCCTGGCGATCCCGTTGGGACTCGATGCGCGATGGACCGCTGCTGCCTGGGCCGTGGAAGGCGCGGGGATTTTCTGGCTTGGGCTGCGTCAACAACGACCGCTGGCCCGAGCCTTTGCCTTGCTGCTGCAACTGGGTTCGGCGCTGGCGTTTCTCAGTCAGTTGCGGATCGGCGAAAACAGCCTGCTGGACGGCGCGCCGCTGGGGGCGCTGATGCTCGGCGTGGCGTTGCTGTTCAGCTTCTATCAATTGCGCAAAGCGTTGTCCGGGCAGGCCTTGGAGTGGGAGCGCAAAGGGCTGCCGGTGTTGGCCTGCCTCGGTCTGACGTTCCTTTATCTGCTGGCGCCGTTGTTCTTCTTGACTCAGGGCACGACGATCAGTTGGGCGTTGGCGGGGTTGGTGACGCTATTCGGCGGTCTGCGCCTGCAATCGCGTACGTTCCTGTTCACCGCGTTTGCCGTGCAGTTGTTGGGCGGGGCGTTGTTCCTGCTGCGGCTGCAAGGTTCGAGCGCAGAGTCTGCGGCCGTGTTCAGTGCGGGGTGGAGTGGGCTGTTGAGCGCGTCGCTGATCGGTCTGGCGTTGATCGCCGGCATGCTGTTGGCGGCTCGCGATGAGATGGTGCGCAGTGACATTCGACTGTTGCGCGGCTTGTCGGTGGTGTTGCTCGCCGGTCTGGTGCTGATCAATTTGGCGGTGCTGTTCGTCTTGCCTTGGCAAACTGCGAGCGCGGTGTGGGCAGCCAGTGGTTTGTTCATCATCTGGCTAAGCCTGTATTTGAAGCAGCGTGTGAGTTTTGTCTTCGGCCTGTTGTTGCAGGTGATTGGCGGCGCTGCGTTCATGCTGGCCGGCCCGGATCTGTTAGGCCCGTTGGCCAGCGAAGGTTTGAAACCGCTGGCGCACAGCGGGTTCTGGACACCGTTGGTGCTGGGCCTGGCCGCGCTAATTGGGGCCTGGCGCTTGCAGCTCGGCAATCACGCGTCGGCCTTCGATGCGCTGAGCTTGCAGCGTTTGTCCGAAGTGCTGCTGGTGTGGGGCGCGGGTTGGTGGGCGTTGGCGTGGGTCAGTGAAGTGCTGCGGTTTGCGCCGGTGGATCTGCACGCGACGTTGTTGCTGGTGGCTGCGGCCGTCAGCGTGACGCTGTGGACCGTGTTGGCCTTGCGCCTGAAATGGTCGTCACTCGGCTTGCTTTGCACTTTGCTGATTCCAGCGGCCGGCGTGGTATTAGTCGCTGCCTGGCACTCGCGTTATCACCCGGCCGCCCATTTCGGTTGGTTGGCCTGGGCGGCGGTGTTCGTCGTGCATTTCATTTCTTTGCGACGGCTGGCGCCGATGTTGCCGGAGCGTGCGCTAAGCGCCGCTCATGTGCTGGGTTGCTGGCTGTTGATGGGGGTGTTGGCGCTGGAGCTGCGATACGGCCTGCTGTTGCTGTCCGAGCAATACAACGCTTGGCGCTGGTTGGGGTGGGCGATCCTGCCAAGTCTTTATCTGGTGCTGATGGCTGCGCCGCGCAACTGGCCGTGGCCGGTGTCAGCCTATTCGCGCGAGTACCGGCTGTACGCCGCCGCGCCTCTGGCATTGCTGATGCTCGGCTGGTTCTGGCTGGCAAACATCGTCAGCGATGGCACCGCCGAGCCGTTGCCTTACGTGCCGTTGATCAATCCAATGGAGTTGGGCCTGCTGTTCGCACTGTTCGGCGTCTACATCTGGTCCCGCAGTGCTGTCACGCACCTGTCGATCCCCAAGATCTACGCCGAACGCGCCACGCAACTGATTGCCGGCATTTCGCTGTTCGTCTTTTTCACCGCGCTGGTGATGCGCACGGCTCACCATTGGGGCGGCGTGCCCTTCGAGCTACCAGCATTGCTCGAGTCCATGCGGGTACAGGCCGGTCTGTCGATCGTCTGGACCTTGATGGCTCTGGGTCTGATGATCGGTGGCCACCTGCGCCATCGCCGCGAGGTCTGGCTGATCGGCGCGGCGTTGATTGGCGTGGTGGTGGCCAAACTGTTCTTTGTCGAATTGAGTAACCGCGGTGGGCTGGCGCGGATCGTGTCGTTTATCGGCGTGGGTGTGTTGTTACTGGTGGTGGGCTATTTCGCTCCGTTGCCGCCCAAGCGCGCCGATGCTACGCCGGATCCTGAAAAACCGGCCTCGGAAACCGAAGGAGTGTCGTCTTGAGTCAGAAGTTGAACCTGGGATGGTTGGGTGCTGTGGCGTTGGGCGTGGCGTTGTCGGCCGGCGCTCAGGAAAAACCGGCGGACTTCGCCACACAAGTGCCTTTGACCGTCAGCGGTGAAGGCCCTTGGTATCGCCTTGAATTGCCTTTGAGTGTGCAACTGACGGCGCGGCAGACCGACCTGAGTGATGTCCGTGTGTTCAACGCAGCCGGCGAGGCCCAGGCTTATGCGCTGGCCCGAGAGCCGGCGCCAACCGACGAAAATCGCACCCTGACCGATGTGAAGTGGTTTGCGTTGTTTAATTCGGCGGACTCCACTGAACGCGCGCCCAGCGTTCGAGTGCAATCGAGCGCTAATGGCACGCTGGTGGAGGTGCAGCCATCCAGTCAGCTGGAGGCGGGAGAGGAGGTTCTGCGTGGCTGGTTGCTTGATGCCAGCAGCATCAAGGCGCCTTTGCGGCAGCTGATCCTCGACTGGACCAGCGAGCGCGACGGCTTCCAGCGTTTCACCATTGAAGCCAGCGACGACTTGCAGCATTGGCAATCATGGGGCGAAGGCCAGGTGGCGCGGTTGTCGTTCGCCGACGAACGGGTCGAGCAACATGAAGTCAGCCTGCCGGGGCAATCGGCGCGCTATGTGCGATTGCTGTGGACCACACCGCAATCGGCGCCGACACTGACCTCGGCGCAGCTGGAAAGCGCCAGCCCCCACAGCCTGCCGCTGCCGTTGGTCTGGTCGCAGCCATTGGCCGGCAATCGCGTGAAGGCCGGTGAATACACCTGGCAGTTGCCGATGGGGCTGAACGTCCAGCGCTTGCAGGTCGAGCTGAGTCAGCCCAACAGTCTGGCGCCGGTGACGTTGTCCGGTCGTCGAGAAAGCAGCTTGCCGTGGCAGCCGCTGAGCAGCGGGTTGCTCTATCGCCTGACCCAGAATGGCCAGGACGTGGTGCAGAACGAATTGCCGCTGTCGGGGCAAACCGTGCAGCAGTTGAAACTGACGGTGGATGATCGCGGCGGTGGCCTGGGTGCCGAGGCACCGACGATTCGGTTTGCTGTGCGTTCGACCCAAGTGGTGTTCCTGGCGCGTGGCGCCGGGCCTTACACGCTGGCGCTGGGGAGTGCGACGGTGAAGGCGGCGAGCCTGCCGTTGTCGACGTTGATTCCCGATTACAGCGCTGCCAGGCTAGCAACATTGGGCAAGGCGACGGTCGAGGGTGGCGCGGTAGTGACACCGGCCTTGCCGGCGACTTCGACAGCGATGTCTGATACGAACTGGAAGAAGTTCGGGTTGTGGGCGGTGCTGTTGCTGAGCGTTTTGTGCCTGGCGGCGATGGCGCTGAGCTTGCTGCGCAAACCCCCGGCCAAATCCTGAAAATGGCTGGCGCTGCGCACCATTCGCGAGCAGGCTCGCTCCCACAGGATATGCATTTCATTGTGGGAGCGAGCCTGCTCGCGAAAGCGGTCTATCGGTCGGTAAAATTGTCCGTTTCGAACTACGCTCAACCCGGCGCATGAACTCTATTGTGTGTATCACGTCTGATAGGAGGAAATGCGCCTCGACTCGCGTTAAACTGCGCGGGTTTTTAGCCCCCCATTCCTCCGGAGCCTTCCATGTCCCGCGTTACCCTGAGTCGCTATTTGATTGAGCAGACCCGTAGCAACAACACCCCTGCCGATCTGCGTTTCCTGATCGAAGTGGTGGCGCGTGCTTGCAAGGAAATCAGCCACGCCGTCTCCAAAGGCGCCCTGGGCGGTGTTCTGGGCAGCATGGGCACCGAAAACGTCCAAGGTGAAGTGCAGAAAAAACTCGACGTGATCTCCAACGAGATCCTGCTCGAAGCCAACGAATGGGGCGGTCACCTGGCCGGCATGGCGTCCGAAGAAATGGACAATGCCTACCAGATCCCGGGCAAATACCCGAAAGGCGCGTACCTGCTGGTATTCGATCCGCTGGACGGTTCGTCGAACATCGATATCAACGCGCCGGTCGGCACTATTTTCTCCGTGCTGCGTTGCCCGAACGAATACCTGAGCCAGAACGAGCCTTTGAACGAGAAGGCCTTCCTGCAGCCAGGCACCCAGCAGGTCGCTGCCGGTTATGCCATCTACGGCCCGCAGACCATGCTGGTGCTGACCTTGGGCGACGGCGTAAAAGGCTTCACCCTGGACCGCGAAATGGGCAGCTTCGTGTTGACCCACGAAGACATCAGGATCCCGGCCTCCACTCAGGAATTCGCGATCAACGCATCCAATCAGCGGCACTGGGAAGCTCCGGTACAACGCTACGTCAGCGAATTGCTGGCTGGCGAAGAAGGCCCGCTGAAAAAGAACTACAACATGCGCTGGGTCGCCGCGATGGTCGCGGACGTGCACCGCATCCTGACCCGTGGCGGTCTGTTCATGTACCCACGCGACAGCCGCGAACCCTCCAAGCCGGGCAAGCTGCGTCTGATGTACGAAGCCAACCCGATGTCGTTCCTGGTTGAACAGGCTGGCGGCGCTTCCACCGATGGCCATCAGCGCATCCTCGACATCAAGCCTGACGGCTTGCACCAGCGTGTCGCCGTGTTCCTGGGTTCGAAAGAAGAAGTCGAACGCGTCACGGCTTACCACAAGGCATAAACCATGACTGCGCCCTGGCAGCCGTTGCTTGAGTGGTGGTTCGGTAAAGCCCAAGCACCGAACGAAGTAGCGGCTGACAAGGGCAGGTTATGGTTCGGCAAGCGCGACAGCCAGGACCTTGAGGCGCAAACGCGTTTCGGGGACTGGGTCGAGCAGGCACTGGCCGGCGGATTGACTGACTGGGCGCAACGCCCCGAAGGTTGGCTGGCTCTGGTACTGCTGCTCGATCAACTGCCGCGAATGATCTACCGCGATACACCCCAATCCTTTTCCGGCGATTCCAGGGCTCAGGCACTGGTGGCGCAAGGCATTGCTGCGGATCTCGATCGGCAATTGCGGCCTATCCAGCGAGTGTTTATCTACCTGGTGTTCGAGCATTGCGAGAACCTGGCGGTGCAGAATGAAGCCGTTTCGCGGTTTATCGACTTGGTGGCGCAGCAGCCGGAAGCTGATCGGGCCGTGTTTGCCGATAACCTGGATTATGCCGAGCGGCATCGAGCAGTGATTGCGCGGTTTGGACGGTTTCCGCATCGCAATGCGGTATTGGGGCGGGTGTCTACGGCTGAGGAATTGGCGTTTCTATCGAAGCCTGGGTCGCGGTTTTAGCGCTTGGGTGTAGCTGATGCCGCCATCGCGAGCAGGCTCGCTCCCACATGGGATCTTCGTCGCACTGGAGATCCACTGTGGGAGCGAGCCTGCTCGCGAAGGGGCTCGAGAGATCACTTAGATCCTGAAGCTACCGACCAACTGCTTCAACCGCGCCGCCTGCTGTTCAAGATCGGCACACGCACGCAAGGTCGACTGCAAGTTCTCCACACCTTCCTGGTTCAGCGTGTTGATCTCGGTGATGTCGACGTTGATCGACTCCACCACAGCGGTCTGCTCTTCAGTCGCTGTCGCCACGGACTGGTTCATCCCGTCGATCTCACCGATACGCTGCGTCACGCTGCCCAGGCGTTCGCCGGCCTGATTGGCAATGCCCACGCTGCTTTCGCTCTGGCGCTGGCTGTCGGTCATGGTGCTGACCGCTTCGCGTGCGCCCACTTGCAGTTCTTCGATCATCTTCTGCACTTGCTGCGCCGAATCCTGCGTGCGGTGGGCAAGGTTGCGAACTTCATCGGCAACCACCGCGAAACCGCGTCCGGCTTCACCGGCACGGGCCGCTTCAATGGCGGCGTTCAGGGCCAACAGGTTGGTCTGTTGCGAGATGCTGGTGATCACTTCCAGAATCTGCCCGATGTTCACCGTGTTGCTGTTAAGCGTCTCGATGTTGCCGCACGAGTCGCTGATTTTCGCCGAGAGCTGCTGCATCGCTGCGATGGTTTTATCCACCACCTGCTGACCGTCTTCGGCCAGGCTGCGGGCATCGCTTGAGTGCTGGGAGGCGAGGGCGGCGTTCTGGGCGATTTCCTGGGCGGCGGCGCCCAGCTCGTTGATGGCTGCGGCGACGCTGCTGGTGCGCGAGGCTTGCTGGTCGGAATTGAACATCGACGAATTCGACGCGGCAACCACGCGCAACGCGACTTCGTTGACCTGGCCGGTGGCCGAGGCCACTTCCCGAATCGACGTATGAATGCGTTCCACAAAGCGGTTGAACGAAGTGCCCAGCGCACCGAATTCGTCCTGGCCGTGAATGGTCAGGCGTTTAGTCAGGTCGCCTTCACCTTCGGCGATGTCATGCATGGCGCGGCCCATGGTCAGCAGCGGTTGCATCAGGAAGCTGATCAGCATGCCCAGCAGGGCGATGATGATCACCACGGCAATGATCATGGCGATGATGGCCGAGGTGCGGAATTGGCTGAGCATCGAGAACGCGGCGTCTTGATCCAGGACCAGTGCCACGTACCAGTCCGCCGACGGCACGCCGTTGATGTGGGTGAAGGAGATGAACTGCGACTTGCCGTCGACCTCGACTTCTTTCATGCCCGGGCTGACCTTCGGCACACCATTGGGGTAAGCGTCGGCGAGGCTCTTGAGCACCAGTTTGCTGTCGGGGTGAATCAGGATCTTGCCGTCGGCGCTGACGATGAACGCATGGCCGTGACCGCCGAAGTTCAGGGAGTTGATGATCGCGCTGACGCTGGACAGATCGATGTCTGCACCCGCAACGCCAATCATTTGGCCCTGGCGTTGTACCGGCGTAGCGACCGTGATCACCAGTTTGCCGGAGGACGCGGCGATGTAGGGTTCGGTGACGATGGTCTGTTGCGCGCTGTTGGCCGCTTTGTACCAGCCTCGTGTGCGAGGGTCGTAATCGGCGGCACGATTGCCCGCCGGGACCGAGAACATGACGCCGTCAGTGCCGCCGAAATAGCTCAGCTGGAAGTTGCTGGTATAAGCCGGCAGGTCGATGGCGCGTTTGAGGTTGGCCTGGGCACTGCCGTCCACGGCGATTTGCTGGGACAGCGATTGCAGTAGCTGGATGCGGCCTTCCAGCCAGGTCTGAATGTTGCTGGTGGTCAGGCTGCCGAGTTCCTGCATCGAGGATTCGGTATTGCCGCGCAATGTCTGGCGCTGACGATAGTCGTTGAACAGGATGAAACAAGCGAATGCAACGGCCACCACGAGGGCGGCAGCCAACAAGATCTTGTGGCTGAACTTCATGTTTCTGGTCATTAAATGAGCTACCGCGGAGGGGACTGGTGTAGGAACGTGCTTGCTCGCGATGGATTTCAGAGCACCGCGTAACGTCAGCGAGTGCGCGTTATCGTTGACGCCCATCGCGAGCGAGCTCGCTCCTACTTGTGTCGACTGACCGGCGCCAAAGATTAGGCAGCTTTCTGCGAAAAACCATGAAATTTTCGACAGCACAAAAAAGTGGCTGATTTTTCGAACAAAGACAGACGAGCGGCCGGATAAATAGCCGGGCGGTGAGGGAACCAGATAGGGCTTTTCTCTTCTAAGCTTCTGCTTGGCAGCCATGCCATTCCCCTTCGCCCCTGGAGTTACACCATGTCGCTGCGCTCTATCGCCTTGCTTTCGTTTTGCGTGTTGTTGGCCGCATGCAGCAAGGTCAATCAGGAAAATTATTCAAAATTATCGTCCGGCATGCCCAAGGCCGAGGTTGAAAAGCTGCTAGGCAAACCGGCTGACTGCTCGGGCGCGCTCGGCATGTCCAGTTGCACCTGGGGCGACAAGAACAGCTTTATCAGCGTGCAGTACGCCGGTGACAAAGTGCTGATGTTTTCCGGCCAAGGCCTGAAGTAAGCCGGGGCGATGCGCCCACGGGAGAAAA
The DNA here is from genome assembly GCF_056680375.1 of Pseudomonas sp. ASL7. NCBI lineage: Bacteria > Pseudomonadati > Pseudomonadota > Gammaproteobacteria > Pseudomonadales > Pseudomonadaceae > Pseudomonas > Pseudomonas sp. ASL7. Next base: position 5,078,340 of record NZ_CM155279.1, read on the forward strand.
ACAATGATGCGGTTATTGATAGTTCTTTTTGCCGGCCTGGTACTGGCTGGCTGTGCCACTTCCGGCACTGATCCATTGGCGCCCAAGACCGCCAACAGCGTCAACCTCAAGCGCTACCAAGGGACCTGGTACGAGTTGGCCCGTTTGCCGATGTACTTCCAGCGCGATTGCGCGCAATCCGAAGCCCGTTACACGCTCTTGCCTGAAGGTAACGTCGCCGTGTTGAACCGCTGCCTGACGGCAGAGTGGCAATGGGAAGAAGTCAGGGGCAAGGCTTATCCACAGGTGCCGGGCAAGACCGACAAATTGTGGGTCGAGTTCGATACCTGGTTTTCGCGGTTGATTCCGGGTGTGTCAAAGGGTGAGTACTGGGTGTTGTATGTCAGCGATGACTACAAGACGGCTATCGTGGGTGACCCAAGCCGCAAGTATCTGTGGCTGTTGTCCCGGACCCCGACCGTCAATGATGTCGTGCGTGAAGAACTCTTGAGCAAGGCGCGTCAGCAGGGCTATGACACGACGCGGCTGATCTGGCGTGCGTCGGATACGCAGATGGCCAAGACCTCGAATTGATCACGGAAATCCTGTAGGAGCGAGCTTGCTCGCGATGGTGGGTCAGCCACATTGATGTCGACTGACACTCCATCGCGAGCAAGCTCGCTCCTACACCTACAGAGGTTTTGCGGTGTTAGCCCAGGAGATCGCGCAGGACTTGGGTGAACGCCCGGTTACTGTCTTCCTCACCGGCATGACGTCCGTCACGCACAACCCACTGGCCGTTGACCAGTACATCCCGCACCTGGCGATCGCCACCAGCAAACAACCAACGGTTCAAAATCCCGTCGCCACTGGCCGTCGCCAGGTACGGATCGTTGCCGTCCAACACCAGCCAATCCGCACGCTTGCCCACTTCCAGCGCACCGATCGGCTGCCCCAGCGCCTGAGCGCCGCCATCCAGTGCCGCGTCGTATAGCGTGCGACCAACCATCGGCTGATCCGCGCCATACAAGCGGTTACGTCGTTGATCGCGCAGGCGTTGGCCATATTCCAGCCAGCGTAATTCTTCCACCACGCTCAACGACACATGGCTGTCGGAACCAATGCCCATGCGCCCGCCCTGAGCGAGGAAATCCACCGCCGGGAAAATCCCGTCGCCGAGGTTCGCTTCAGTGGTCAGGCACAGACCGGCGATGGCGCGACTCTTGGCCATCAGCGTGACTTCTTCCGGGTTGGCGTGGGTGGCATGGACCAGGCACCAGCGCTGATCGACGTCGGTATTTTCGTACAACCATTGCAGCGGACGGCGACCGCTCCAGCTCAGGCAGTCGTCGACTTCCTTTTGCTGTTCGGCGATGTGAATGTGCACCGGGCATTGCTTGTCGCTGGCGGCGAGCACTTCGCTGATCTGCTGCGGAGTGACCGCGCGCAACGAGTGGAAACACAAACCCAGCGACTGCGCCGGTTGTTGCGCAAGGATCGGCTGCAAACGCGATTGAAGCTTGAGGTAGTTCTCGGTGCTGTTGATAAAGCGGCGCTGGCCGTCGTTCGGCGTCTGGCCGCCAAAGCCGGAATGACTGTAGAGCACCGGCAACAGCGTCAGGCCGATACCGGCGGAACGGGCGGCCTGGCTGATGCGCAGCGCCAGTTCGGCCGGGTCGGCGTACGGTTGGCCGCTGGTGTCATGGTGCACGTAATGAAATTCCGCCACCGAGGTGTAACCGGCCTTGAGCATTTCGATGTACAGCTGACGGGCGATGACGCCAAGTTGGTCCGGAGTGATTTTTCCGACGAGGCGATACATCAAATCGCGCCAGGTCCAAAAACTATCGTTCGGATTGCCGGCCACTTCCGCCAGCCCGGCCATGGCTCGCTGGAAGGCGTGGGAGTGCAGATTCGGCATGCCGGGCAGCAGCGGACCGCTCAGTCGTTCGGCGCCTTCTGCGTGAGAATCGGCCTGGATATGGGTCAAGACGCCGTCGGCGCTGACCTCAAGACGTACATTGTTGGCCCATCCACTAGGCAGCAGCGCGCGTTCGGCAAAGAAGGCGGACATGGTTCAGCACCCCATCGTGTGTTATTTGTATATACATATACAGACGTTTGCCTGCTGGGTAAACTCCGGCAAGCTAGCAACTTCCTACAGACGAACAAGGATTAACCGTGCCGACTCCGCCCCTAGCGTCACCGTTGGCCGCACACATGGGCGACAGTCCGGCGCCCTTGTACGCCCGCGTCAAACAGATGATCACTCAGCAAATCGACAGTGGAAACTGGCCGCCGCACTACCGCGTTCCGTCGGAAAGTGAGCTGGTCAACCAACTGGGTTTCAGCCGCATGACCATCAACCGTGCTCTGCGCGAGATGACCGCGGACGGTCTGTTGGTGCGTATGCAAGGCGTCGGCACGTTCGTCGCCGAACCGAAAAGCCAGTCCGCGCTGTTTGAAGTTCACAACATCGCCGACGAAATCGCCTCCCGTGGTCATCGCCACACCTGCAAGGTGATCACCCTGGAAGAAGAGGCGGCCGGTTCCGAGCGCGCCCTGGCCCTGGACATGCGCGAAGGCCAGAGGGTTTTCCACTCGTTGATCGTGCATTTCGAAAACGACATTCCGGTGCAAATCGAGGATCGTTTCGTCAACGCGCTAGTGGCGCCGGACTACCTCAAGCAAGACTTCACCCAGCAAACGCCTTATGCCTATCTGAATCAGGTCGCTCCGCTGACCGAAGGCGAGCACGTGGTCGAGGCGATTCTGGCCGAGGCCAGCGAGTGCAAATTGCTGCAGATTGAAAAAGGCGAGCCGTGCCTGCTGATTCGCCGCCGCACCTGGTCTGGCCGTCAACCGGTGACCGCGGCCCGTTTGATCCACCCTGGTTCACGTCATCGTCTGGAAGGCCGGTTTCATAAGTAGAGAGCCATAAATGAATGAGTTGAAGGTTTTACGCGCAATAGACTACCCGCGCATGCCGTGGAAAAACGGCGGCGGCAGCACCGAAGAAATCACTCGTGATGCAGGCACAGGCCTTGATGGTTTTGGCTGGCGTCTGTCGATTGCCGACATCGGCGAGTCGGGTGGTTTTTCGACCTTCGTCGGTTACGAGCGGGTGATCACCGTGTTGCAAGGCGACGGCATGACCTTGAGCGTCGATGGCCAGAACACGCGTCCACTGTTACCGCTGGACCCATTTGCTTTTAGCGGTGAGAGCCAAGTCTCCTGCACATTGCTCGGCGGGCCGATTCGCGACTTCAATCTGATTTATGCGCCACAGCGTTACCGCGCGCGGTTGCAATGGCTGGAGGGCGAGCAGCGGTTTTTCAGTTCGGCCAGTACCGTGCTCGTCTTCAGTATCACCGAAGCGCTTGAAGTGAAGGTCGGTAACACTGACGCGCAACTGGGTCGCCATGATTGCCTGCAACTCGACGGTAACGCGGGTCTGCTGGAAGTCTCCGTCAACGGCCAATGCTGTGTGATTGAACTGACTGCACACTGATCCAGAATCCTTTCCTGTAGGAGCGAGCTTGCTCGCGAAAAACCCAAGGACACCGCAGGGCGCCCTGGTTTTACGCGTTATCGTTGACGACCATCGTCGGAACGCCGCCCGGAGCAAGCTCGCTCCTACAGAGGGGGGATGTTTGCCCACGATGTCGTTTCCCTCCCCAAATCCGTTTCCCAGCGCACCACCTTGTTACCGAACGCCTCAACGTGGCGCAAAAACACGCTCAGGTAACAGCGCTCACGTCCTGTGAAAATTTCCCCCGAAAAATTCCATCTCCACCAGAACCCTTGCTTCATGGGCTTTCCAGCGCTTCCAAAATTTTTCTTCAGCACCCATCCAACAAGTTGGCCGCTTGATTGCATATGCTTGTATGTACAAGTAAAGACGTATGTGTATGAGTCACGAGGACTCGACCATCGTCCACTGATTCGCCGGCGTGCACATTTGCTCGCTGGCTTGCTCGCCCACTGCCTGGGCTGGTTTGGATTGATTGCTGAGGAGTCTTTTTCGTGACTGACATTAAACCTACTAAGTTTCGTGACGTTGAAATCCGCGCTGCCCGCGGTAACAAGCTGACCGCCAAGAGCTGGTTGACCGAAGCGCCGCTGCGCATGTTGATGAACAACCTCGACCCGGAAGTCGCCGAGAACCCTAAAGAACTGGTGGTTTACGGTGGCATCGGTCGTGCGGCGCGTAACTGGGAGTGCTACGACAAGATCGTCGAAAGCCTGACCAACCTGAATGACGACGAGACCCTGCTGGTGCAATCCGGCAAGCCGGTCGGCGTGTTCAAGACCCACAGCAACGCCCCGCGCGTACTGATCGCCAACTCCAACCTGGTGCCGCACTGGGCGAGCTGGGAACACTTCAACGAACTCGACGCCAAAGGCCTGGCCATGTACGGCCAGATGACCGCCGGCAGCTGGATCTACATCGGCAGCCAGGGCATCGTTCAAGGCACCTACGAGACCTTCGTCGAAGCCGGTCGCCAACACTACAACGATGACCTGAAGGGTCGTTGGGTCCTGACCGCCGGCCTGGGCGGCATGGGCGGCGCGCAACCACTGGCCGCGACCCTGGCCGGCGCGTGCTCGCTGAACATCGAATGCCAGCAGGTCAGCATCGATTTCCGCCTGAAAAGCCGTTATGTCGATGAGCAAGCCAAAGACCTCGACGACGCGCTGGCGCGCATCGCCAAATACACCGCCGAAGGCAAAGCGATCTCCATCGCCCTGCTGGGCAACGCGGCAGAAATCCTGCCGGAACTGGTTCGTCGCGGCGTGCGCCCGGACATGGTCACCGACCAGACCAGCGCCCACGACCCGCTCAACGGTTACCTGCCGGCCGGCTGGACCTGGGACCAGTACCGCGCGCGCGCCAAGACTGAACCGGCCGCCGTAATCAAAGCCGCCAAGCAATCGATGGCCGTGCACGTTAAAGCGATGTTGGACTTCCAGAAAATGGGCGTGCCGACGTTTGACTACGGCAACAACATCCGTCAGATGGCCCAGGAAGAAGGCGTGGAAAACGCATTCGACTTCCCAGGCTTCGTCCCGGCGTACATCCGTCCATTGTTCTGCCGTGGCATCGGCCCGTTCCGTTGGGCGGCACTGTCGGGCAACGCTGAAGACATCTACAAAACCGACGCCAAGGTCAAGGAACTGATCCCGGACGACGCCCACCTGCACAACTGGCTGGACATGGCGCGCGAGCGCATCAGCTTCCAGGGTCTGCCGGCGCGTATCTGCTGGGTGGGCCTGGGCCTGCGCGCCAAGCTGGGTCTGGCGTTCAACGAAATGGTGCGCAGCGGCGAGCTGTCGGCACCGATCGTGATCGGTCGCGACCACCTGGACTCCGGTTCGGTGGCCAGCCCGAACCGCGAAACCGAATCGATGCAGGACGGTTCCGACGCCGTGTCCGACTGGCCACTGCTCAACGCCCTGCTCAACACCGCGAGCGGCGCGACCTGGGTTTCCCTGCACCACGGCGGCGGCGTCGGCATGGGCTTCTCCCAGCATTCGGGCATGGTGATTGTCTGCGACGGGACTGACGAAGCGGCCGAGCGTATTGCTCGCGTGCTGCACAACGACCCGGCGACTGGCGTTATGCGTCATGCCGATGCGGGTTACCAGATCGCGATCGATTGCGCCAAGGAACAGGGCCTGAACCTGCCGATGATTACCGGTAAGTAACGCACTATTTGTGAAAACTGCTTTTGTGGGAGCGAGCTTGCTCGCGATAGCGATGTATCAGCCAACACAAGTGTTGAATGTATTGGCCTCATCGCGAGCAAGCTCGCTCCCACAGGACAAGCATAACCATACGATTTTCCAGAACAATCCACAGAGGTTGAACCATGGCTGTTAGCAGCGAACGTGCAGGTAGTAAACCGTTGATCGAGAAACGCTCGATCGACTACATCCCGGAAGCGGAAAGACACGGTCGTCTATTAAGCCAATTCACCCTGTGGCTGGGGGCCAACCTGCAAATCACCGCGATTGTCACCGGTGCATTGGCGGTGGTGCTCGGTGGGGATGTGTTCTGGTCGTTGATCGGTTTGCTGGTCGGGCAACTGCTCGGGGGCGGCGTCATGGCGTTGCACGCAGCGCAGGGTCCGCAGCTGGGCTTGCCACAGATGATCTCCAGCCGCGTGCAGTTTGGCGTGTATGGGGCGGTGATTCCCCTGGTGTTGGTGTGCTTGATGTACATCGGCTTCTCGGCCAGTGGTTCGCTGCTGGCGGGGCAAGCCGTGGCACAGTTACTCCACGTTGAAGACTGGGTCGGCATCGTGCTGTTCGCGGGCAGCATCATGGTCTTCACCATCTTCGGCTACCGGGTGATTCACGGCATCGGCCGGATCGCCAGCGTGCTGGGCGTGATCGCCTTCGTTTACCTGTTTTACAAACTGTTGGCCGGCAACGACATCATGGCGTTGCTCGGTAACAAGCATTTCTCCCTGGCGAGTTTCCTGTTGGCGATATCGCTGTCGGCCTCCTGGCAGATCGCGTTCGGCCCTTACGTGGCGGACTACTCGCGTTACCTGCCGCGCAGCACCTCGGCCGTGAAAACCTTCTGGGCCGTGGGCCTGGGTTCAGTGCTCGGGGCGCAGGCGTCCATGGTGTTCGGTGTGTTTGCCGCCGCCCTGGCCGGTTCGCAGTTTGCCCATCACGAAGTGTCGTTCATCGTCAGCCTCGGTGGCACCGGCATCGTTGCCGCGTTGCTGTACTTCGCGGTGGCGTTCGGCAAGGTCACGGTGACCACGCTCAATGCCTACGGCAGTTTCATGTCGATCGCGACGATCATCAGCGGCTTCCGTGGCAGCCGACACATTCCGAGTGCGGTGCGTCTGCTGTACATCTTCATCATGGTGTCGTTGGCCACAGCGCTGGCGTTGCTCGGCAAGGACTCGTTCCTCAAGGAATTCTCCGCGTTCATCCTGTTCCTGCTGGCGTTCTTCACGCCATGGAGCGCGATCAACCTGGTGGACTTCTACTGTGTTACCAAAGAGCGTTATGACATCCCGGCACTGTCCAACCCGAACGGTCGTTACGGTCGGTGGAATGTCATGGGCATCTCGATTTACGTGTTCGGTGTGTTGATTCAAATGCCGTTCATTTCCACCCACTTCTACACCGGCCCTCTGGTGGCGAGCCTCGGTGATACCGACATCTCGTGGATCATCGGCCTGGTGGTGCCTGCCGCGATGTACTACTTCGCGGCCAAGAAGTGGCATGGAGCAGTACCTGATCGGTTGATCCTGCCGCTCGAGCAGGACAACGTTGCAGTATCTGGAACAAAAGGGGCTGGCCGCGCTGTTGCGCAGGCCTGATTGGACGTGGACAGGGTTGGATGCCTCTTGACTGCCGTAAGCCAATTCTCGATTAGGAGCGTCGCATAATGAAATCAAATAAGACACTGCTGACCACATTGCTTTCCATGGGCCTGCTAGCCAGTGCCGGCGCCACCCAGGCAGCCGGTTGGTGCGAGTCGGGTAAACCGGTGAAATTTGCCGGCCTGAACTGGGAAAGCGCCATGCTCCTGACCGACGTACTGCAAGTCGTGTTGGAGAAAGGCTACGACTGCAAGACCGACAGCCTGCCGGGCAACTCCATCACCATGGAAAACGCCCTGAGCAGCAACGACATTCAAGTGTTTGCCGAAGAGTGGGTCGGCCGCAGCGAGGTCTGGAACAAGGCCGAGAAGGCCGGCAAAGTCGTCGGCGTCGGCGCGCCTGTCGTAGGCGCGGTTGAAGGCTGGTACGTGCCGCGTTACGTGATTGAAGGCGACGCCAAGCGCAAGCTGGAAGCCAAGGCACCGGACCTGAAAAACATTGCTGACCTGGCCAAGTACTCCGCCGTGTTCAAGGATCAGGAAGAGCCTTCCAAGGGCCGTTTCTACAACTGCCCGGCCGGCTGGACCTGTGAACTGGACAACAGCGAAATGCTGAAAAGCTACGGCCTGGAAAGCACCTACACCAACTTCCGCCCAGGCACCGGCCCGGCGCTGGATGCGGCCGTGCTGTCGAGCTACAAGCGTGGCGAGCCGATCCTGTTCTACTACTGGTCGCCAACGCCGCTGATGGGTCAGATCGACGCGGTCAAGCTCGAAGAGAAACCCGGCGTGGACAAGACCGTGAACATCAAGGTCGGCCTGTCCAAGACCTTCCACGACGAAGCCCCGGAATTGGTGGCCGTACTGGAAAAGGTCAACTTGCCAATCGACCTGCTGAACCAGAACCTTGGGCGCATGACCAAAGAGCGGATCGAGTCGCCAAAACTGGCCAAGATCTTCTTGAAGGAACATCCTGAAGTCTGGCACGCATGGGTGAGCGAAGACGCAGCCAAGAAAATCGACGCGGCCTTGTAGGTTGAGACTCTCCGACTTCCGGTGACGGCAGTCGGACGCTTGATCACAACCCCTTGATTGAGAGCTTCTTATGTTTCCTGAAAGCTTTACCTTTTCCATCGCCAACTGGGTCAACAGTTGGGTCGATTCGCTGGTGACCAACTACGGCGACGTGTTCCGGCACATCTCCGACACGCTGTTGTGGGCCATCGTCAATCTTGAGGGCCTGCTGCGTGCGGCCCCTTGGTGGCTGATGCTGGCCATCGTGGCGGGCATTGCCTGGCACGCGACCCGCAAAGTCGTGACCACCGCCGTGATCGTCGGCTTGCTGTTCCTGGTGGGCGCGGTCGGCCTGTGGGACAAGTTGATGCAGACACTCGCGCTGATGATGGTGGCGACCGTCATTTCGGTGCTGATCGGCATTCCGCTGGGCATTCTCTCGGCGCGCAGCAATCGTCTGCGTTCGGTGCTGATGCCGTTGCTGGACATCATGCAGACCATGCCAAGTTTCGTGTACCTGATCCCGGTACTGATGCTGTTCGGCCTGGGCAAGGTGCCGGCGATTTTCGCCACCGTGATTTACGCTGCGCCACCGCTGATCCGCCTGACCGATCTGGGCATCCGCCAGGTTGACGGTGAAGTAATGGAAGCGATCAACGCCTTCGGTGCCAACCGCTGGCAGCAACTGTTTGGCGTGCAACTGCCGCTGGCCCTGCCGAGCATCATGGCCGGGATCAACCAGACCACCATGATGGCCCTGTCGATGGTCGTGATTGCCTCGATGATCGGTGCCCGAGGCTTGGGCGAAGACGTGTTGGTGGGGATTCAGACCCTCAACGTCGGACGTGGCCTTGAAGCCGGTCTGGCGATCGTGATTCTGGCAGTGGTCATCGATCGCATTACTCAGGCGTATGGTCGGCCACGGCATGAGGTGAGCAAATGAGCAACGCAGCCATCAGCAAAATCGAAGTCAAAAACGTCTTCAAGATTTTCGGCAACCGCTCCAAGGATGCGCTCGCCATGATCGGCCAGGGCAAAACCAAAGACCAGGTGCTGTCTGAAACCGGCTGCGTGGTCGGCGTGAATAACCTGTCGTTGAGCATCGGCACTGGCGAGATCTTCGTGATCATGGGCCTGTCCGGTTCCGGTAAATCGACCCTGGTGCGCCACTTCAATCGCCTGATCGACCCCACTAGCGGCGCGATCCTGGTGGACGGCGTGGACATCCTGCAATACGACATGGAAGCCCTGCGCGAATTTCGTCGGCACAAGATCAGCATGGTATTCCAGAGCTTCGGTTTGCTGCCGCACAAGTCCGTGCTGGATAACGTTGCTTACGGCCTGAAAGTGCGTGGCGAGAGCAAGCAAATGTGCTCCGAGCGCGCGCTGCACTGGATCAACACCGTGGGCCTCAAGGGCTACGAGAATAAATACCCGCATCAGCTTTCGGGCGGTATGCGTCAGCGTGTGGGCCTGGCGCGTGCCTTGGCGGCAGACACCGACATCATCTTGATGGACGAAGCGTTCAGTGCGCTCGACCCGCTGATCCGCGCTGAAATGCAGGACCAATTGCTGGAACTGCAAAAAACCCTGCACAAGACCATTGTCTTTATCACCCACGACCTCGACGAGGCCGTGCGCATCGGCAACCGCATCGCGATCCTCAAGGATGGCCGTCTGATTCAGGTCGGTACGCCGCGAGAAATCCTGCATTCGCCGGCGGATGAGTATGTTGACCGGTTCGTACAGCGACGGGCTGCGGTGGTTTAAGAGATTTGCGGTGTCAGTGCCGGCCTCTTCGCGAGCCGGCTCGCTCCCACAATGGAATGCATATCCCCTGTGGGAGCGAGCCTGCTCGCGAAAGCGGCGGTGCAGCTGCATCAATATTCAAGTTGTACGCACGAGGTCAATAATGTCCCAGGTTGAAAAAATCGTTATCGCCGACGCCCCGTTGCGTTGGCAGGATGTGGTCGCGGTAGCCCGTCATGGCGCACAGCTTGAGCTGTCGACCGAGACCTGGGCGCGGATCGAAAATGCTCAGGCCATCGTCCAGCGCATTGTCGTCAGCGGCGAACGCGCCTATGGCGTCAACACAGGTTTGGGTGCGCTGTGCAACGTATCGCTCAAAGACGAGCAGCTCAGCCAACTGTCGCGCAACACTTTGCTCAGCCACGCCTGTGGCGTTGGTGCGCCATTGGCGGACGAACAGACCCGCGCGATCATGTGCGCGGCGATCCGCAACTATAGCCACGGCAAATCCGGCATTCACCGCCAGGTCGTTGAAGCCTTGCTGGCGCTGCTCAATCGCGGCATCACCCCGCAAGTGCCGTCCCAGGGTTCGGTGGGTTACCTGACGCACATGGCTCACATCAGCATCGCGATGTTGGGTGTCGGCAACGTCAGCTATCGCGGGCAGATCGTTTCCGCGCAGCAGGCCCTGGCCGAAGAAGGCCTGCAACCCGTACAGCTCGGCGCCAAAGACGGCTTGTGCCTGGTCAACGGCACGCCGTGCATGAGCGGCCTCAGCTGCCTCGCGCTCGCTGACGCCACGCATCTGGTGCAGTGGGCCGACGTAATCAGTGCCATGAGTTTTGAAGCCCAGCGCGGCCAGATCGCTGCGTTCGATGCCGAGATCATCGCGCTCAAACCGCATCCGGGAATGCAGCAGGTCGGTATTAACCTGCGGGCGTTGCTCGATGGCAGTGAAGTGATTGCCAGCAGCAAAGGCATTCGTACTCAGGATGCGCTGAGCATCCGCTCGATCCCGCAGGTTCACGGCGCCGCTCGCGATCAGCTTGAGCACGCCAGGAAGCAGATCGAAACCGAACTCAACTCGGTCACCGACAACCCGATGCTGTTGGGCACGCCGGACAACTTTCGAGTGGTGTCCCAGGCCAACCCGCACGGTCAATCCGTGGCGCTGGCGGCAGATTTGCTGGCAATTGCCATGGCTGAAATCGGCTCCATCGCCGAGCGTCGTCTCGACCGGTTGATCAACCCGCACGTCAGCGGTCTGCCAGCGTTTTTGGTGGCCAATCCGGGCGTGAACTCCGGGATGATGATCGTCCAGTATGTCGCGGCGTCGCTGTGTGCAGAAAACCGCCAATTGGCCCAACCGGCCGTGCTCGACAACTACGTGACCTCGGGTCTGCAGGAAGATCACTTGAGCATGGGCACCAACGCCGCGTTGAAACTGCATCGCGCGTTGGAAAACTGCACGCAGATTCTCGCTATCGAGTATCTGCTGGCGGCCCAGGCGTTTGAATTCCTCAAGGAGCAACGTTTTGGCGCTGGCACCGATACCGCATGGCGATTGCTGCGCGAACGTGTTCCGGCCTATGACCAGGACCGCTGGCTGGCACCCGATATCGCTGCCGCCGCTGGCGTCCTGAAAGATCCGGTTTTGCTGAAAAACGCGTTACCCAACCTGAACTGATTTCGACACAAAAACCAGCGTGCCAAGGCGCAGCCCACTACAAGACGGGAAGCGACGGACAACGGATATCTCCGGAGCGTCTGGTTAGTTACCAACAAACTCTCAAAAGGAGCATGAAATGACTGCGCTAAACCTGATTCCCGGCCAACTGAGCCTTGCCCAACTGCGTGATGTTTATCAGCAACCGGTCAAAATCAGCCTCGATCACAGCGCCTCGGCCCAGATCGACGCCAGCGTTGCCTGCGTGGAACAGATCCTCGCCGAAAATCGCACCGCCTACGGTATCAACACCGGTTTTGGCCTGCTGGCCTCCACGCGCATCGCCAGCGAAGACCTGGAAAACCTCCAGCGCTCGCTGGTGCTGTCCCACGCCGCCGGTGTCGGCGAGCCGATCAGCGATGCGCTGGTGCGGTTGATCATGGTGCTCAAGGTCAACAGCCTGAGCCGTGGTTTTTCCGGTATTCGCCGCGTAGTGATCGACGCACTGATCGCGCTGATCAACGCTGAGGTTTACCCGCACATTCCATTGAAAGGTTCAGTCGGTGCCTCCGGCGACCTGGCGCCACTGGCGCACATGTCGCTGGTGCTGCTGGGCGAAGGCAAGGCGCGCTACAAAGGTGAATGGATGGAAGCGACCGAGGCGCTGAAAGTCGCCGGTCTGAAGCCACTGACGCTGGCCGCGAAAGAAGGCCTGGCGCTGCTCAACGGTACTCAGGTGTCCACCGCTTACGCGTTGCGCGGTCTGTTCGAAGGTGAAGACCTGTTCGCCGGTGCCGTGGCGCTGGGTGCCCTGACCGTCGAAGCGGTGCTGGGCTCGCGCTCGCCGTTCGATGCCCGCATTCACGCTGCTCGCGGCCAGAAAGGCCAGATCGACGCGGCGGCCGCTTACCGCGATTTGCTGGGCGAGCGCAGTGAAGTGTCCGACTCGCACCAGAACTGCGAAAAGGTTCAGGACCCGTACTCCCTGCGCTGCCAGCCGCAAGTCATGGGCGCCTGCCTGACCCAGTTCCGCCAGGCCGCCGAAGTGCTCGCCATCGAAGCCAACGCCGTCTCGGACAACCCGTTGGTGTTCGCCGCTGAAGGCGACGTGATTTCCGGCGGTAACTTCCACGCCGAACCGGTGGCCATGGCGGCCGACAACATGGCGTTGGCCATCGCTGAAATCGGTTCCCTGAGCGAGCGCCGTATCTCGCTGATGATGGACAAGCATATGTCGCAACTGCCGCCGTTCCTGGTGGCCAATGGCGGCGTGAACTCCGGTTTCATGATCGCCCAGGTCACCGCGGCGGCACTGGCCAGCGAGAACAAGGCGTTGTCCCATCCGCATTCGGTGGACAGCCTGCCGACCTCCGCGAACCAGGAAGACCATGTGTCGATGGCCCCGGCGGCGGGCAAGCGTCTGTGGGAAATGGCCGAAAACACCCGTGGCGTGCTCGCGGTGGAATGGCTGGCGGCGTGCCAGGGTCTGGATCTGCGTGAAGGTCTGAAAACCTCGGCCAAGCTGGAACAGGCGCGCGGCATTCTGCGGGCTGAAGTGCCGTTCTATGAGAAGGACCGCTTCTTCGCCCCGGACATCAATGCGGCGAGCGAGTTGTTGGCCACCCGCTGCCTGAATGCGCTGGTTACGGCGAAGTTGCTGCCTAGCCTGTAAGGGACCCATCGCGAGCAAGCTCGCTCCCACAGGTTCAGCGCAATCCTTGTGGGAGCGAGCTTGCTCGCGATTCGATTTTGCGTCGAATAAAAAAAACGAAGGACGAAAGATGCAACAACCAGCCAAAGGTTTGAAACGCGGGCTTTCTGCCCGACATATTCGCTTCATGGCACTGGGGTCGGCGATCGGCACCGGGCTGTTTTACGGTTCTGCCTCGGCCATTCAAATGGCCGGGCCTGCGGTACTGCTTGCTTACCTGATCGGTGGCGCTGCCGTGTTCATGGTGATGCGCGCCCTCGGCGAGATGGCGGTGCACAACCCGGTAGCCGGTTCATTCGGCCAGTACGCCAGCACCTATTTAGGGCCGATGGCGGGCTTTATCCTCGGTTGGACCTACGCGTTTGAAATGGTCATCGTCGGAATGGCCGACGTCACCGCGTTCGGCATCTACATGGGGTTCTGGTTTCCGGAAGTCGCCCGCTGGGTCTGGGTGCTCGGCATCGTTTCGGTGGTCGGCGGCTTGAACCTGTGCAATGTCAAAGTCTTCGGGGAAATGGAGTTCTGGTTGTCGCTGCTCAAGGTGGCGGCCATCGTCGCGATGATCCTTGGCGGCTTCGGCATCATGCTGTTTGGCATCAGCAGTGCGCCCGGTGCCCAAGCGACCGACATCAGCAACCTCTGGACCCAGGGCGGCTTCATGCCCCATGGCATGGGCGGTCTGATCGCTTCGTTCGCGGTAGTGATGTTTGCATTTGGCGGCATTGAAATCATTGGTGTTACCGCCGGTGAGGCCAAAGACCCGCAGCACGTGTTGCCTCGGGCGATCAATGCCGTACCGTTGCGCATCTTGCTGTTCTACGTGCTGACGATGGTGGTGCTGATGTCGATCTTCCCATGGCAGCAGATTGGCAGCCAAGGCAGCCCGTTCGTGCAGATTTTCGACAATCTGGGTATCAGCTCGGCGGCGACCATCCTTAACATCGTGGTGATTTCGGCAGCAGTGTCGGCGATCAACAGTGACATCTTCGGCGCGGGCCGCATGATGTATGGCCTGGCTCAGCAAGGGCACGCACCGAAGGGTTTTGCCAGCTTGTCGCGCAACGGCGTGCCGTGGCTGACCGTGGTGGTGATGAGCTGTGCGCTGCTGTTAGGCGTGCTGCTGAACTACCTGATACCGGAAAACGTATTCCTGCTGATCGCCTCCATCGCGACCTTTGCCACGGTATGGGTCTGGCTGATGATTCTGTTCACCCAGGTGGCCATGCGTCGCTCCATGAGTGCCGAGCAAGTCAAACAGTTGAAATTCCCGGTACCGTTCTGGCCTTATGCGCCGATGGCGGCGATTGCCTTCATGCTGTTTGTCTTCGGCGTGCTGGGCTATTTCCCGGACACCCAGGCGGCTCTGATCGTCGGCGTGGTCTGGATCGTGTTGCTGGTGCTGGCCTACCTGACGTGGGTAAAACCGGCGGCAGGGAAGGCGGTACCGGTGGAGCAGGCACCTTCTTTTTCTCATTGATAACCTAACGGAGGCCAAGGATGAAAACTCTCTGGCAACACTGTCACGTCGCAACCATGGCGCAAGGCGTCTACTCGATCATCGAGGATGCGGCCATCGTGACGTCCGGTGCGCACATTGAGTGGGTCGGCCCACGCGCTGAACTGCCGGCTGGCGAATACCCGGCCGTCAACGACTTGAAAGGCGCCTGGGTGACCCCGGGCCTCATCGACTGCCATACCCATACCGTGTTTGGTGGTAACCGCAGTGGTGAGTTCGAACAACGCCTGCAAGGCGTCAGTTATGCAGAAATAGCGGCGGCGGGTGGCGGCATCGCCAGCACCGTGCGTGCCACTCGCGCGGCCACCGAAGATGAATTGTTCGCCAGCGCCGCCAAGCGTCTGAAAAGCTTGATTCGCGACGGCGTGACCACGGTCGAGATGAAGTCCGGCTACGGCCTCGACCTGGCCAGCGAACGCAAGATCCTGCGGGTCGTGCGCCGTCTCGGCGCCGAACTGCCGGTCAGCGTACGCAGCACTTGCCTGGCCGCGCACGCCTTGCCGCCGGAATATGCCGATCGCGCTGACGACTACATTGATCACATCTGCGCTGAAATGCTTCCGGCCCTGGCTGCCGAGGGGTTGGTGGATGCGGTAGACGCGTTTTGCGAATACCTGGCGTTTTCGCCAGCGCAGGTCGAGCGCGTATTTATCACCGCGCAGAAACTCGGCTTGCCGGTGAAGCTGCACGCCGAGCAATTGTCGTCGCTGCACGGTTCGAGTCTGGCGGCGCGTTACCACGCGCTGTCGGCCGATCATCTGGAATTCATGACCGAAGACGATGCCATCGCGATGGCCGAGGCCGGCACTGTCGCGGTATTGCTCCCGGGCGCATTCTATTTCCTGCGGGAAACCCAATTGCCGCCAATGGATGCCCTGCGCAAACACGGGGTGAAAATCGCCATCGCCAGCGATCTCAATCCTGGCACCTCGCCGGCGCTGTCGTTGCGCTTGATGCTGAACATGGCCTGCACCTGCTTCCGCATGACCCCGGAAGAAGCCTTGGCGGGCGCGACCCTACATGCTGCCACCGCGCTGGGCATGGCTGATACCCACGGTTCGCTGGAAGCCGGTAAGGTCGCAGATTTTGTGGCCTGGCAAATCGATCGTCCCGCCGACCTGTCGTACTGGTTGGGCGGTGACCTGGAAAAACGCGTCGTGCGTCACGGCGTCGAAACGAGCGTTTAGGAGAACAGTTGTGGATAAGGTTCTGAACTTCAAACAAGGCCGCGTGCCACTGCTGATCAGCATGCCCCACGCCGGTCTGCGTCTGACCCCCGCGGTCGACGCCGGGTTAATCCCCGATGCCCGCAGTCTGCCGGACACCGACTGGCACATCCCCACGCTTTATGAGTTCGCCGCCGAACTGGGTGCCAGTACGCTGGCTGCCGAGTATTCGCGTTTCGTCATCGATCTGAACCGACCGTCCGACGATAAGCCTCTGTATGTCGGCGCTACCACCGGCCTGTACCCGGCGACGTTGTTCGACGGCATTCCGTTGTTCCGTGAGGGCATGGAACCGTCGGCGGAGGAACGCGCGACGTATCTGGAGCAAGTCTGGACGCCGTACCACAGCACGTTGCAGAACGAGCTGGCGCGACTGAAAGCCGAGTTCGGCTATGCGCTGCTGTTCGATGCGCACTCGATCCGTTCGATCATTCCACATCTGTTCGACGGCAAACTGCCGGACTTCAACCTCGGCACCTTCAACGGCGCCAGTTGCGATCCTCAGTTGGCGACTCAACTGGAAGCGATTTGCGCACGTCACGGCGATTACACCCACGTGCTGAACGGTCGCTTCAAGGGCGGCCATATCACCCGGCATTACGGCAACCCGGCCGAAAACATCCATGCAGTGCAACTGGAGTTGGGTCAGTGCACGTACATGGAAGAGTTCGAGCCGTTCCGTTATCGCCCGGACCTGGCAGCGCCGACGCAGGTGGTGCTTAAGGAATTGCTGCAAGGACTGTTGGCCTGGGGTGAAAAGCACTACGGACATTAAGGCTACGCGCGATCACTGTAGGAGCGAGCTTGCTCGCGATAAGCCGGAGAACGCTGCGGGGTGTCAGACTTGACGCATTAGCGTTGACGACCTTCGCGAGCAATCGAGCGTCGACCGGCTGCTCCTACAAGGCATGCTCATTGACGTAATTCGGGTTTATGATGCCCAACGGCAGAATAATAGAAGTCCCCCCAGGGATGACCTCGACCCCTTACGGAGCGCGCAATGCAGACTTTGTACCCGCAGATCAAACCTCACGCCCGGCACGATCTGGCCGTCGATGAAACCCACACGCTGTACGTCGACGAAAGCGGTTCCCCGGAAGGTTTGCCCGTCGTATTCATCCACGGCGGCCCCGGCGCCGGGTGTGATGCACAAAGCCGTCGTTATTTCGATCCCAACCTGTACCGCATCGTCACTTTCGACCAGCGTGGCTGTGGTCGCTCCACGCCCCACGCCAATCTGGAAAACAACACCACCTGGGATCTGGTCGCCGACCTTGAGCGCATTCGTAAGCACCTGGGTATCGAAAAGTGGGTGTTGTTTGGCGGTTCCTGGGGGTCAACCCTGGCCCTTGCCTACGCGCAAACCCATCCGGAGCGCGTGCACGGTCTGATTTTGCGCGGGATTTTTCTCTGTCGTCCGCAGGAAATCGAATGGTTCTACCAGGCCGGCGCCAGCCGTCTGTTCCCCGATTACTGGCAGGACTACATCGCGCCGATCCCGCTGGACGAGCGCGACGACTTGCTCAGCGCTTTCCACAAGCGCCTGGTCGGCAACGATCAAATCGCCCAGATGCACGCGGCCAAGGCCTGGTCTACCTGGGAAGGCCGGACCGCCACCCTGCGCCCGAACCCGATGGTGGTCGATCGCTTCTCTGAGCCACAGCGCGCGTTGTCCATCGCTCGCATCGAATGCCACTACTTCACCAACAATGCGTTCCTTGAGCCGAACCAGCTGATCCGCGACATGGGCAAGATCGCCCATTTGCCCGGCGTGATCGTACATGGTCGCTACGACGTGATCTGCCCGCTGGATAACGCCTGGGAACTGCACCAGAACTGGCCGAACAGTGAATTGCAGGTGATCCGTGACGCCGGCCATGCCGCCTCCGAACCCGGCATTACGGATGCACTGGTTCGCGCCGCCGATCAGATGGCTCATCGTCTGCTCGACCTGGCCCCTGAAGAAGCATGAAGGGTCTGCTGCAACGCGTGCGTGGCGCGCGAGTCGAGGTAGCGGGGGAGGTGGTTGGCGCAGTTGACCAGGGTTTGTTGGTATTGGTGGCGGTCGAACCTGACGACTCTCGGGCGAGCGCCGACAAACTTCTGCATAAGCTGCTTAACTATCGAGTATTCAGCGACGCCGAGGGCAAGATGAATCTGTCCCTGGCGGATGTAGGCGGTGGGTTGCTGCTGGTCTCACAGTTCACCCTGGCCGCCGACACTAAAAGCGGGTTGCGCCCGAGTTTTTCGACCGCTGCCCCACCGGCCCTGGGCGAGGAGCTTTTCGACTATCTATTAAGTAAGGCGAAACAGGTGCATGGCACTGTGGCATCAGGTAGATTCGGCGCGGATATGCAGGTGCACCTGGTCAATGATGGCCCGGTAACCTTCCTGTTACAAACCTGAAAGGGCTTAAAACGTCTTTTTAAGCCCTTTTCGACTGTAAACAGGGGGTTTTCGCGATAAATACTTTGTTGCGCCTGATGCGTTGTAACGCGGCCTACTAGATAATCGCGCGCTACGGGGATCAGCGTTCGTTGGTCCATTTGACTTAGGTAGAGACTTGTCCTGGACCGTTTGGGGAATCATTTAGCCCCATCGGAGTCGGAACAATGCTCGCCAACTTGGCAAGAGTGGTCTGTAGGGGCGGTTTTTTATGCCGCCTGCCTCACGGGCCCTTTAACTGGCCGTTGGTTTTTTGATCTGTTTTCGGCGAGGGTTGCTCGTGATTGTTAGTCCCTGTAATGCACCAAAATTGTCTGCCAAACGGTTACGAAGCGCACTGGTAGCAGGCTCTGCACTGCTCTGCCTGTTCAGCGCCGGCCAGCTTTGGGCATTCGATCTGGATGATGTGTCGGCCAAGGCAAAAGAGCTGGCCGGGCAGAAATACGAAGCCCCGCGCAGTAACCTGCCGAACGAATTCCGTGAGATGAAATTCGCGGACTATCAAAAAATTCGCTTCCTGACCGAAAAAGCCGAGTGGGCCGATCAGAAAACCCCGTTCAAGCTGTCGTTCTATCACCAGGGTATGCATTTCGATACACCGGTGAAAATCAACGAAATCACGGCTAACACCGTCGAAGAGATCAAGTACGACCCAAGTCGTTTCGATTTCGGCGACCTGAAGTTCGATCCTAAAGCCACCGAACAACTGGGTTATGCCGGTTTCCGTGTGCTGTTCCCGATCAACAAGGCCGACAAGCAAGACGAAGTCATGACCATGCTCGGCGCGAGTTACTTCCGCGTTGTCGGTAAAGGCCAAACGTATGGTTTGTCCGCTCGCGGCATGGCCATCGACACCGCATTACCGTCTGGCGAAGAATTCCCGCGTTTCACCGAGTTCTGGATTCAACAGCCAAAACCGGGCGACAAGCACCTGGTGATTTTCGCCCTGCTGGATTCGCCTCGCGCTACCGGTGCCTATCGTCTGACCCTGCGTCCGGGCAGCGACACCGTTGTCGACGTCAAAGCCCAGATGTTCCTGCGTGACAAAGTCACCAAGCTGGGTGTTGCACCGCTGACCAGCATGTACCTGTTCGGCGCCAACCAGCCGTCCAAGGTGCTGAACTATCGTCGCGAACTGCACGATTCCAGCGGTCTGTCGATCCATGCCGGCAACGGCGAGTGGATCTGGCGCCCACTGAACAACCCGAAACACCTGGCCGTGAGCAACTTCTCGATTGAAAATCCGCGCGGTTTTGGCCTGCTGCAACGTGGCCGTGACTTCAGCCACTACGAAGACCTCGACGACCGCTACGACATGCGTCCAAGTGCCTGGATCGAGCCAAGCGGCGATTGGGGCAAGGGCTCCGTCGATCTGGTAGAGATTCCGACCGCCGACGAAACCAACGACAATATCGTTGCGTTCTGGAGCCCGGAAAAGCTGCCTGAGCCTGGTCAGCCACTGGATGTCGCTTATCGCATGCACTGGACCATCGACGAAGCTGCTATCCACGCGCCGGACAGCGCTTGGGTCAAGCAAACGCTGCGTTCCACTGGTGACGTGAAGCAGTCCAACCTGATCCGTCAGCCGGACGGCACCGTCGCTTATTTGGTGGACTTCGAAGGCCCGTCCCTCGCGGCGTTGCCGCCAGAGGCGGACGTTCGCAGCCAGGTCAGCGTTGGCGACAATGCCGAACTGGTCGAGAACAGCGTGCGTTACAACCCTGAGACCAAGGGCTGGCGCCTGACGCTGCGCATGAAGATCAAAGACCCGGGCAAGTCCACCGAGATGCGTGCTGCACTGGTCCAGAATATCGTGCCAGCCGACCTCGCCAAGACCTCGCTACCGTTGTCCAGTTCTTCTGTTGCCAAGGCCGACAAGGTCGCTGCCAAGCAACAAGAGAAAGAGGACAAGGAAGCCAAGCAAGGTGAGGCCAAGCAGGCCGACGTTAAACCAGAAGCAGATGCCAAGGACAAGGCCAACAAAGACGCCAAGCAGCCTGCTGCTGCAAACGCGGCCCCAGCCACACCGGAATCGGCATCGACTGAAGAAGTCCTGACCGAGACCTGGAGCTATCAGTTGCCTGCCGATGAGTAATTCTCAAGTACAGCCAGAAACGCTTGCAGAGTATCTGGCGCATCTACCGATGACCGACGAGCAGCGCGCGGAACTCGCGGGCTGCAAGTCGTTCAGCGAACTGCACCAACGTCTGTCGTCCCAGGTGTTCGACGCCCCGACCGACGCCGCCCAGGCGTCGGTCGGCAAACGCCTGACCCTGAACACCGCCGAAGAGTTGCAGGACGCCGAAATGCTGGTGCTCGACACCCGCGGTCGCGTTTGTCTCAAGGCGACACCGCCGATCCGTCGGACCAAGGTCGTGCCGGAGCCGTGGCGCACCAACATTCTGGTGCGTGGCTGGCGTCGTCTGACCGGTCGCACCAACCCGCCGGCTCCGCCGAAGGATGAACGCGTATTGCCGGCAGCCCGCTGGCGCACCGTCGGTTCGATCCGTCGCTACATTCTGTTGATACTGATGCTCGGCCAGACCATCGTTGCCGGCTGGTACATGAAAGGCATCATGCCGTACCAGGGCTGGTCGTTCGTCGACCTGAACGAAGTCCTGCATCAACCGCTGACGCAAACGGCCACGCAAGTGCTGCCGTATGCACTGCAAACCAGCATCCTGATTCTGTTCGGGATTCTGTTCTGCTGGGTATCGGCCGGTTTCTGGACGGCCCTGATGGGCTTCCTCGAGCTGATCACGGGGCACGATAAATACCGTATTTCCGGTAAAAGCGCCGGCAACGAGCCCATCGCCAAGGACGCGCGTACCGCACTGGTGATGCCGATCTGCAACGAAGACGTGCCGCGTGTGTTTGCCGGTCTGCGGGCGACTTTTGAGTCGGTTGCGGCCACGGGTGATCTGGATCGCTTCGACTTTTTCGTACTCAGTGACAGCAACGACGCCGATATCTGTGTCGCCGAACAGCAGGCCTGGCTGGACGTTTGCCGCGAAGCCAAAGGCTTCGGCAAGATTTTCTATCGCCGCCGCCGTCGTCGTGTAAAACGTAAAAGCGGCAACCTCGACGATTTCTGCCGTCGCTGGGGTGGTGACTACAAATACATGGTCGTGCTCGATGCGGACTCCGTGATGAGCGGCGAATGCCTGACCAGTCTGGTGCGCTTGATGGAAGCCACCCCGGACGCCGGGATCATCCAGACCGCGCCACGTGCGTCGGGCATGGACACCCTATATGCGCGTATGCAGCAGTTCGCGACCCGTGTTTACGGTCCGCTGTTCACCGCCGGCCTGCACTTCTGGCAGTTGGGCGAATCCCACTACTGGGGCCACAACGCGATCATTCGGATGAAGCCGTTCATCGAGCATTGCGCCCTGGCGCCGTTGCCCGGTAAAGGCGCGTTCGCCGGTGCGATCCTGTCCCACGACTTCGTCGAAGCAGCGCTGATGCGCCGTGCGGGCTGGGGCGTGTGGATTGCCTACGACTTGCCGGGTAGCTATGAAGAATTGCCACCGAACCTGCTGGACGAACTCAAGCGTGACCGTCGCTGGTGCCACGGTAACCTGATGAACTTCCGGCTGTTCCTGGTCAAGGGCATGCACCCGGTGCACCGTGCGGTGTTTCTGACTGGCGTGATGTCTTACCTGTCGGCGCCGTTGTGGTTCTTCTTTCTGGTGCTGTCGACGGCGCTGCTGGCGGTCAACACACTGATGGAGCCGCAGTACTTCCTCGAACCCCGCCAGCTTTATCCGCTGTGGCCACAATGGCACCCGGACAAGGCGATTGCGCTGTTCTCGACCACGATCGTGTTGCTGTTCCTGCCGAAGTTGCTGAGCATCATCCTGATCTGGGCCAAGGGTGCAAAAGAGTTCGGCGGCAAGTTCAAGGTGACCTTGTCGATGCTGCTGGAGATGCTGTTCTCCATGCTGCTGGCGCCGGTGCGGATGATTTTCCACACCCGTTTCGTGCTCGCCGCCTTCCTCGGCTGGGCCGCAACCTGGAATTCGCCACAACGTGACGACGACTCCACGCCGTGGAGCGAAGCGGTCAAACGCCACGGTCCGCAAACCTTGCTGGGCTTCTTCTGGGCCTTGCTGGTGATCTGGCTGAATCCAAGCTTCCTCTGGTGGCTGGTGCCGATCGTCGGTTCGTTGATGCTGTCGATTCCGGTGTCGGTGATTTCCAGCCGTGTCGGTTTGGGCCTGAAGTCCCGTGATGAGAGCCTGTTCCTGATCCCTGAGGAATACAATCCGCCACAGGCGCTGCAGGCAACGGACCAATACACCCATGAAAACCGTTATCACGCACTGAAAGACGGCTTCATCCGCTCGGTGGTCGATCCACAGCAGAACGCCCTGGCGTGCTCGCTGGCGACTTCGCGCCATGGTCAGGCAGAGCCGATCGAATGGTTGCGGGTCGAACGGGTTCGCCATGCGCTGAAAGCCGGGCCTGACGGTCTGAACAACAATGAGCGTGTGCAACTGTTGAGCGACCCGGTGGCCTTGGCTCGCTTGCATGAGCAGGTCTGGAGCGAAGGCCACTCCGAGTGGCTGCAAGCCTGGCGTAAATCGGTGAAAGCCGATCCCCACGCGCCGCTGCTGCCGCTCAAGCCACTGGGCTCACAACCTCAGATGGCATGACAAAAAGCCCCGCTAAATTAGCGGGGCTTTTTTTGCCTGAACGTTGCCAAACACTTGTGCAAACGAATGAGTGCGTTAGGATCCGTCCCCGAATTGGTGCGCCCGGACAACTTTCTGTTCGTATCTGCCGGTTTCCAAAGGGAAATCTGCCGTTTGCGCGCCCCACAAAGCAATGGGTTTGGGGACATGATGATGAAGAAGTATCTCTCGATGCTGCTGGTTGGCGTCACGGCATTGGTTGCTGTCAGCACGGCACAGGCGGGTGCCATTGATGAAGCGGTCAAGCGTGGTACGTTGAAAGTCGGCATGGACCCGACCTACATGCCGTTCGAGATGACCAACAAGCGCGGCGAAATCATCGGCTTCGAAGTCGATATCCTCAAAGCCATGGCGAAAGCGATGGGCGTCAAACTGGAGCTGGTCTCCACTGGCTATGACGGCATCATCCCGGCCTTGTTGACCGACAAATTCGACATGATCGGCAGTGGCATGACCCTGACCCAGGAACGCAACCTGCGCCTGAACTTCAGCGAACCCTTCATCGTGGTCGGCCAGACCCTGCTGATCCGCAAGGAGCTGGAGGGCACCATCAAGTCCTATAAAGACCTGAACAGCGCCGACTATCGCATCACTTCCAAGCTCGGCACCACGGGCGAGATGGTCGCTAAAAAACTGATCTCCAAAGCCAAATACCATGGCTACGACAATGAGCAGGAAGCCGTGCTCGACGTGGTCAACGGCAAGGCCGACGCGTTCATCTACGACGCGCCTTACAACGTTGTGGCGGTTAACAAGGCCGGCGCTGGCAAACTGCTGTTCCTGGACAAGCCGTTCACCTACGAGCCATTGGCCTTCGGTCTGAAAAAAGGTGATTACGACAGCATCAACTTCATCAACAACTTCCTGCACCAGATCCACGAAGACGGCACCTACGATCGCATTCATGACAAGTGGTTCAAAGACACCGCTTGGCTCAAGGACATGGAATAAGGCCATTGGCGGCGGGGTGTCAGTAACACCGCGCCGCTCCAATCGCGAGCAAGCTCGCTCCCACAGTTGATCTGAGTGAACACAAATGTTGTGTCCGGCGCAGAAACCTGTGGGAGCGAGCTTGCTCGCGATGACGGCCTCCCAGGCAATACACCTCCCGGAACCTGCAATGAAACAGAAAAAAGCCCAATGGCCGTGGCACGTATTGACCGTGCTGCTGCTGATCGGCCTGGCCGGCGCGTTGTATTACGCCACCTCGCTGATGTCCTACGAATGGCGCTGGAACCGTGTGCCGCAGTACTTCGCCTACCACGCTGAGGAATCCCAGCGCGCCACGGATATTTCCACCGTCAGTGAGCTGGTGCGCAACGGCGATAAAGCCGAAGTGACCCTGCGCAATGAAGCGGGCGACGAGCAGCACCTGACCGTCGACGACAATAGCCTGCAAGTGGCCCGAGGCGACGATGTGGCCGAAGGTGATGTGATCGGCGTGACGCGGCATTGGGCCGCCGGGCCGCTGATGTGGGGACTGTGGACCACCTTGTGGTTGTCTGTAGTGTCCGGCGTGCTCGGGCTGCTGATCGGCCTGGCGACGGGCCTGTGCCGTCTCTCCAACAACCCGACCCTGCGCGACCTTTCGACGATTTATGTCGAGCTGGTACGCGGCACACCGCTGCTGGTGCAGATCTTCATTTTCTACTTTTTCATCGGCACCGTGATGAACCTGTCCCGGGAATTGGCCGGGATCGCCGCGTTGTCGCTGTTCACCGGTGCTTATGTGGCGGAAATCATCCGCTCCGGCGTGCAGTCGATTGCCCGTGGTCAGAACGAAGCGGCGCGCTCCCTTGGCTTGAGCGCAGGGCAGTCGATGCGCCACGTGGTGATGCCGCAAGCCTTGAAGCGTGTGCTACCGCCATTGGCCGGGCAGTTCATTAGCCTGGTCAAGGACACTTCGCTGGTGTCAGTGATCGCGATTACCGAGCTGCTCAAAAGCGGTCGCGAAGTCATCACCACGTCGTTCTCGCCGTTCGAAATCCTGTTCTGCGTGGCCGGCCTGTATTTGTTGATCAACCTGCCGCTGTCGAAAATCGCCAGCCGGCTTGAGCGGAGGCTCGCACAAAGTGATTGAAGTCCGCGATCTGGTAAAAGTCTTCGACACCCGCGGCCAGGTAGTGCGCGCGGTGGATAACGTGTCCACCCACGTCGCCAGGGGCGAAGTACTGGTGGTGATCGGCCCGTCCGGTTCCGGCAAGTCGACCTTCCTGCGTTGCCTGAATGGCCTGGAAGCGTTCGATTCTGGTTCGGTCAGCATCGATGGCCTGCAATTGGCCGATCCGAAAACCGACGTCAACGCCTACCGCCGCGAAGTCGGCATGGTGTTCCAGCATTTCAACCTGTTCCCGCACATGACGGTCCTGGAAAACCTCTGCCTGGCCCAGAAAGTCGTGCGCAAGCGTGGCAAGAAGGAGCGTGAGGCCAAGGCGCTGGCCTTGCTGGAGAAGGTCGGTATCGCGCAGAAGGCCAATGAGTTTCCATCGCGCCTGTCCGGTGGACAGCAACAGCGTGTGGCGATTGCCCGTGCATTGGCGATGGAACCCAAGGTCATGCTGTTCGACGAGCCGACCTCGGCCCTCGACCCGGAAATGGTCGGCGAAGTGCTGGACGTGATGAAGACCCTGGCCGTGGAAGGCATGACCATGGTCTGCGTCACCCACGAAATGGGCTTTGCGCGGGAAGTGGCCGATCGGGTGCTGTTCTTTGATCACGGCAAATTGCTGGAAGACGCCGCGCCGGCGGAGTTCTTCGATGCGCCGAAGGATCCGCGTGCGCAGGCCTTTTTGCGGCAGGTTCTCTAGCTTCAGCGCCTGTCAGGCCGCCATCGCGAGCAAGCTCGCTCCCACATTGGTTTTGTGATCGACACACATCCCCTGTGGGAGCGAGCTTGCTCGCGATGGCATCACCTCGGTCCGGTGTGAACCGAGGTATCCGCATCAAACCTTGAACTTGCCCACCAGCATCTGCAGATGCGTGCCCAATCGCGCCAGCTCAACACTGGAGGCCGCCGTTTCTTCGCTGGCGGCCGACGTCTGCTCGGACACATCACGCACGTTCAGCACGCTCCGGTTAATCTCTTCGGCCACGGCGCTCTGCTGCTCGGCCGCGGCGGCGATCTGCTGGTTCATCGACTGGATCGCCGACACGGTGCGGGTGATGCTTTCCAGCGAGCCGCCAGCGCGACGGGTCAGTTCGACGCTGCTGTCGGTGAGGCTGCGGCTGTTGTCCATGATGGTTGCGACCTGCTGGGTGCCGGTTTGCAAGCCGACGATGAGTTCTTCGATCTCTTCGGTCGACTTCTGGGTGCGCTGGGCCAGGCTGCGTACTTCGTCGGCCACCACCGCAAAACCGCGGCCGGCTTCGCCGGCACGCGCGGCTTCGATGGCGGCGTTGAGGGCCAGCAGGTTGGTTTGTTGGGCGACGGACTTGATCACGTCGAGCACGCTGCCGATCTTGTCGCTTTCGTGCTTGAGGTGCTCCATGGCTTCGGTGGAGTTGCCGACTTCCAGCGCCAGGCGTTCGATCTGGGCGATGGCTTCGCCTACCACTTTGTCGCCTTCTCGGGCCTGCTGGTCAGCGGCGACGGCAGCTTCGGAAGCTTCTTCGGCGTTGCGCGCGACTTCTTGCACGGTGGCCGTCATTTCGTTCATCGCAGTGGCCACCTGGTCGGTCTCGACTTTCTGGCTGTTGACCCCGGCGCTGGTTTGCTCAGTGACTGCCGACAACTCTTCGGCGGCGCTGGCGATTTGCGTAACGCCATTGCTGATGCCGCCGATCAGTTCACGCAAGCCCAGGGTCATGCCCTGCATGGCACGCTGGAGCTGACCGAGTTCGTCGCGGCGTTCGGAGACAAGGTTGTGGGTGAGGTCGCCCGCCGCGACACGCTCGGCGACTTTGAGGGTCTGGGTGAGGGGGATCACGATCTGGCGAGTGATGGCCCAGGCGGCGAGCATGCCAAAAGCGAGTGCCAGGGCCGTGGCCAGCAGCAGCATATCCCGGGCGCTGGCGGCATTGGTATCGCGAACGAGGGTTTGCGAGACGATCAGTTTTTTACTGACGTCGAGCAGGATGTCGCCTTGCTCGGCCATGCGTTTGAGGGCGGCGGCGTTCGCGACCTGGGAATCGCGGAATTGGCTGACAGCGGCGCGATAGGCCTTGAGCGAGTCGGTGGCCTGTTGCAGGTTGGCTAGATGCTGTTCCGGCAGTTTGGACGGCAGGCTTTCGAGGTTTTTCAGGGCGTTGTCGATGGCGTCCAGCGCCGGTTGTTCGGCCTCGGTCTTGTCGCTGTAGGTGTAGCCGCGGACCTGGAAGCGCGCTTGCTGGATCAGTTTGCTCAGGTCGATCACGCTGTTGAACTGGGCGACGCTGTCGCCTTGCAGCATGGCTTTCTCGACCTCAGCCACGCGTGCCACTGCGTTATCGGCGGTAGCGCCGAGTTTGTTGCGAGCATCTTCGCGGTTCGCACCGGCCTGGATCAAGGCGCTAAAGGCTTGTCTGTACTGAGCGACGGCGGCCAGTTGCTGGTCGATCTTCGCCACGTCGGCGGGTTGCTCGATCATCTTGCGGGCGGTTTGCAGGCCTGCATCGAGTTGGCCGAGCAGATCGTTGACGGCGCCGGGGCCCTGTTCGCCGCGACGCATTTCGTAATTGAGGCGGGCGATGCGCAGGTCTTTGGTCAGCTCGTTGACGCTGGAAATGAAGCCCAGCTTGTCGCCGCGATTGATCACGCCATTCAGGCCGGTCCAGCCGGTGAAGGTGATCAACAAGGTTAAAAGCAGCACCAGGCCAAAACCGATACCCAGTTTGCGATTGACGCTGATGTTTCCCAGATTCCCGGCTAGCCATCCGTACATGCTGCATCTCCCTCGGACCAAACATTGGTTTTATGGGAAGTGTATCGGCTGGGCGGCGACATTCTGTAGGAGCGAGCTTGCTCGCGAAGGACGTTAACGATAACGCGTCCTTCCTGAATAACCGCGTTGCCTCAAGTTTTTCGCGAGCGAGCTCGCTCCTACAGGGTTGTGCGGTGTTAGAAGAGGCGGGCCAGGAGTGCAGTGACCGCGGTTTCGACCCGCAGGATGCGCTCGCCGAGTTGCACCGGTTGCAGGCCGGCCTTGCCCAGCAGGTCGATCTCGTAGGGGATCCAGCCACCTTCCGGGCCGATGGCCAGGGTCACCGGTTCGTCCAGGCCGCGAGGGCAGGGCGGGTAATTGCCGGGGTGGCCGACCAGGCCGAGAGTGCCTTCGGTAATCGCTGGCAGACGGTCTTCCACGAAGGGTTTGAAACGCTTTTCGATGACGATGTCCGGCAGCACGCTGTCCCGCGCCTGTTCGAGGCCGAGAATCAGCTGCTCGCGGATGGCCTCGGGTTCGAGAAACGGGGTTTGCCAGAAGCTCTTCTCGACGCGATAGCTGTTCACCAGCACGATGCGCGGCACACCCATGGCCGCTACGGTCTGAAACACCCTGCGCAGCATTTTCGGCCTTGGCAGGGCCAGGACCAGGGTCAGCGGCAGCTTGGCCGGTGGCGGTTGGTCGAGTGTGACGCACAACTCGGCTTCATCGGCCTCCAGGCGCAGCAATTGGGCAGTGCCCATCAGTCCGCCAATACGTCCGACTCGCAGGCTATCGCCAACAACCGAACGGTGAACCTCCTGCATGTGGGTCAACCGGCGATCGCGCAGGATGACCCTGTCGGCCGCAATGAAGTCGGCCTCTTCCAGGAGCAACACATTCACGGCTGGGTCGCTGGCGGCTGGTCGTTGTGATCGTCGGCCGGTTGGTCATCCGGGTGTTCACCGCGTTTGCTGATCAAGCCGCCGAACAGCACGCCAATTTCAAACAGCAGCCACATCGGGACGGCCAGCAAGGTCTGCGAGAAGATGTCCGGAGGCGTCAGGATCATGCCGACCACAAAGCAACCGATCACTACATAGGGGCGGATTTTTTTCAGGTATTTGACATCGACCACGCCAATCCACACCAGCAGCACCACGGCCACCGGTATTTCGAACGCCACGCCGAAGGCAAAAAACAGCGTCATGACGAAATCGAGGTAACTGGTGATGTCGGTCATCATTTCCACGCCGGCCGGGGTGGCGGAGGCGAAGAATTTGAAGATCAGCGGGAACACCAGGTAATAGGCGAACGCCATGCCGGTGTAGAACAGCGCGATGCTGGATATCAGCAATGGCACCGCAATGCGCTTCTCATGCTTGTACAGGCCCGGTGCGATGAAGCCCCAGATTTGATGCAGGATCACCGGAATCGCCAGGAACAGCGAGACCATCATGGTCAACTTCAGTGGCGTCAGGAACGGCGACGACACGTCGGTGGCGATCATCGTCGCGCCGGCCGGCAAGTAGGCACGCAGTGGCGTGGAGACGAAGGTGTAGATCTGCTGGGTGAAAGCGAACAACCCGGCGAAGATGATGAAAATCGCCGCTACACAGCGCAGCAGGCGGGTACGCAACTCGGTGAGGTGCGAAACCAGCGGCATGTGCTGGTCGTTTTCAGGGAGATCGCTCATGGGGCTCGCGGCGGCAATGTTGGGTCGTTAGGGGCCGGCGCAACAGGCGCAGCCGCAGGTGTAGCAGGTTCAACCGGCGTCGTAGCAGCAGCGGGTACAGGCTGCGCAGCGGCTACAACAGGCGCAGGCTCGGCGGCTGGAGCATGAATTGCCTGCTCCGCCACCGGTTCGACCGTTTGGACCGGTGTGGCTTCCTGCTGAGTCGGCGAGAAGATCTTCCGCGCCTCCTGCTCCAAAGACAGGATGTGCTCGTTATGCAGTTGCCGACGAATCTCGTCGGCACCTATTTCACGTTCAACTTCCTGTTTGATTGCGTTGAAACTGCGCTTCAGACGCCCGATCCAAAGGCCGGCGGTGCGCGCAGCACCCGGCAGACGCTCGGGGCCCAGCACTAGCAGGGCAACGAGGCCGACGAGCAGCAGTTCAGAGAAGCTGATACCAAACATTAGTCAGTGCTCACACGTCTTTGCGGATCGGCTCTTCGACTTTTTGTGCCTGCACATCGATGGTGTGCGGCTGGTTCACGGACTGTGTGGCTTGTGGCTGAACAGGCGGAACTGGTTGGGCGGGGGTCACCGTCGGGTCGACTGGCTTTTCTTCATCGTTCATGGCTTTTTTGAAGCCCTTGATCGTCTCGCCCACATCAGTGCCGAGGTTTTTCAGTTTCTTGGTGCCGAACACCAGTACGACGACAACCAGGATGACGATCCAGTGTTTCCAGTCAAAAATGCCCATGTTGCTGCTCCTCTCTAATAATTGTTCAGGCGGACGGGCGCGAGGCTTTCTCGGCGTGTCCGGAGAGACCGAAACGACGGTCCAGTTCATCGAGTACAGCCTGTGGATGCTGCCCTAATTGGGCGAGCATGACCATGCTGTGGAACCACAAATCGGCGGTTTCGTAGATCACATCGCTGCAGTCACCGCTGATGGCGGCGTCCTTGGCGGCAATGATGGTCTCGACCGACTCTTCGCCGACTTTTTCCAGAATCTTGTTCAAGCCCTTGTGGTAAAGGCTGGCGACATACGAGCTGTCGGCGGCAGCGCCTTTACGCTCTTCCAGCACTTGGGCCAGACGGGTAAGAGTGTCACTCATGTGCGTGTCCTGGGGAATAGATAGCGTGCGGATCTTTCAGAACCGGGTCGACGGTTTTCCAGTCGCCGTTCTCGAAGACACGATAGAAGCAGCTCTGGCGGCCGGTATGGCAAGCGATGTCACCGATTTGCTCGACCATCAGGATGATCACGTCGGCGTCACAATCCAGGCGCATCTCATGCAAAACCTGCACGTGGCCGGATTCTTCGCCCTTGCGCCACAGCCTGCCACGGGAGCGCGACCAATAGATGGCGCGGTTCTCGGCAGCCGTCAGTTCCAGCGCTTCGCGGTTCATCCAGGCCATCATCAGGACGCGCCCGGTCTTGTGATCCTGGGCAATTGCCGGCACCAGGCCATCGGCGTCCCACTTGATCTCGTCCAGCCAGTTTTTCATCTTCGACTCCGCCAGCGGGCCCGACACTTCATTAGTCAGGTCCAACGTTGAAACAGTGTGCCAGTACGCAGCACAACTGGCTATCGGCGAACGACCAGATACAAACCAACGGCCATCATGATTCCGGCCGGCCAGTAAGCCAATTCGTTCAGCGGCCCGCCCACGGCCAGGATTGCACCGCCTGCCAGGTGAGCGGTGCCGAGCAGCCGCAGGAACCAGTCATCACGGCGCCGATGCCACGGTGGTGGCGGGTCGTAGGCATGGGGTTGGGACATGCGCTCGAGCAGGTCGCGGGCCATGTTCGCCAGGTGCGGCAGCTGTTCAAACTGGCTTTGCACGTTGCCGAGCAATGCTTTGGGGCTGACACGTTCACGCATCCAGCGTTCGAGGAACGGCTGGGCGGTGTTCCACAGATCGAGATCCGGGTACAGCTGACGGCCCAGACCTTCGATGTTCAGCAGGGTTTTTTGCAGCAGCACGAGTTGTGGCTGCACTTCCATATTGAAGCGTCTAGCGGTCTGGAACAGGCGCATGAGCACCTGGCCGAAGGAAATGTCTTTTAACGGTTTTTCGAAGATCGGCTCGCAGACTGTCCGGATGGCCGCTTCGAATTCGTTGAGTTTGGTTTCCGCTGGCACCCAGCCCGAGTCGATGTGCAACTGCGCAACGCGGCGGTAATCACGCTTGAAAAACGCGAACAGGTTGCGCGCCAGGTAATCCTGGTCTTCCGGGGTCAGGCTGCCAACGATGCCGCAGTCGATCGCAATGTATTGCGGGCTCCACGGGTTGACGGTGCTGACGAAGATGTTTCCGGGGTGCATGTCGGCGTGAAAGAAGCTGTCGCGGAACACTTGGGTGAAGAAAATTTCCACGCCACGCTCGGCGAGCATTTTCATGTCGGTGCGCTGGTCGGCCAGGGTGGTCAGATCGGTGACCTGTATCCCGTAGATGCGCTCCATCACCAGCACTTTGGGCCGGCACCAGTCCCAATAGACTTGTGGCACGTACAGCAGCGGCGAGCCTTCGAAGTTGCGCTTCAGCTGGCTGGCGTTGGCCGCCTCGCGCAGCAGATCGAGTTCGTCGTAGATGGTTTTTTCGTAGTCCTGGACCACGTCCACCGGGTGCAGCAGACGCGCGTCGGCCGAGAGTTTTTCGGCGGCGCGGGCGAGGATGAACAGCCACGCCAGGTCCTGGGCGATGATCGGTTTCAGGCCGGGGCGAATGACTTTCACCACCACTTCTTCGCCGGTTTTCAGTTGCGCGGCGTGCACCTGCGCCACCGAGGCCGAGGCCAGCGGTTCAACGTCGAAACGACTGAAGACCTCGCTGATCTTTTTGCCCAGCTGCTCTTCGATCAGCTTGACCGACACTTGCGAGTCGAACGGTGGTACCCGGTCCTGCAACTTCATCAGCTCATCGGCGATGTCTTCCGGCAGCAGATCGCGGCGGGTGGACAGAATCTGTCCGAACTTGATGAAAATCGGTCCCAAATCCTGCAATGCCAGGCGCAAACGCGCGCCACGGCTCAGGTCCAGCGTCTTGCGCGGGAACCAGCGCCACGGCAATACGTAGCGCAGCGCCAGCAAAAACCACGGCAGCGGCAGGGCGAACAACAGGTCATCGAGACGGTAGCGAATCACAACGCGCTGGATGCGCAATAAACGGCGGACGGCAAGCAGCTTCATGCGTTATCGCTTGGGTCGAGGGATCGGGAAAGGCGCTCGAAACGCGCCTCGAGACGTTCCAGATCAAGCTTGATCTGGTCCAGTTCACTGAAACGGGCTTCGGCTTCGCGCTGGCCGACGAGGGCGCGCGATTCTTCGGCCAGGTATTCGCCCAGATTTTGATTCAGGCTGGCGAAGCCCTGCTGGTACCAGCGTGCGCGGCTGCGCAGGTGACCGCCAACCAGTTGCGTAGCGACCGGGCCGAGCCAGCGTGCGAGTTCGTATTCCCAGTCCAGCTCAAGGTCCTGAAGGATCGCCGCCAGTTCCAGCAGCACGCCGCTGTCGCCGTCGAGTTCGACTTCTGGCGCGTGGAGAACCGACGTCTTGTCCTTGCTCATCGCCAGCTTCAACAGGCTTGAGGCCGGCGCACGCAAGGTGCAGTCGGCGCCGGTTTCCCACTGGGAGGCGAGCATCAAGCCTTCGTCGCTGGGCAGGATGAACAGCTGTAACGCCGGACTGCGGCAGTCGACGGCAATCACTTTGCCGCTCAAATGCGCCAGCCGCGGCAGCGCCGTGCTGTCGAGACGCAGCACCCGGTTCAGACCGAGCTCAACGCTGGCGAGCAGGCCGGCCAACAACATCAGGGTTTGATGCCGCGGTGCAAGGCGACAATGCCGGCGGTCATGTTGTGATAGGTCACCCGGTCGAAACCGGCTTCGACCATCATGGACTTCAGGGTTTCCTGATTCGGGTGCATGCGGATCGATTCGGCCAGGTAGCGATAGCTTTCCGAGTCGTTGGTGATCAGCTTGCCCATCAGCGGCATGAAGGCGAACGAGTAGGCGTCGTAGGCTTTGGACATCAGTGCGTTGGTCGGTTTGGAGAATTCCAGCACCAGCAAACGGCCGCCCGGTTTAAGCACGCGCAGCATCGAGCGCAGGGCGTCTTCTTTGTGGGTGACGTTGCGCAAGCCGAAGGCGATGGTCACGCAGTCGAAATGGTTGTCCGGGAACGGCAGCTTTTCAGCGTCGGCCTGAACGAACTCGACGTTGCCGGCGACACCCAGGTCCAGCAGGCGGTCACGACCGACCTTGAGCATGGATTCGTTGATGTCGGCCAACACCACCTGGCCAGTCGGGCCCACGAGGTGCGAGAACTTTTTGGTCAGGTCGCCCGTGCCACCAGCGATGTCCAGCACCCGGTTGCCCGTGCGCACGCCCGACAGTTCGATCGCGAAACGCTTCCACAGACGGTGCATGCCGCCCGACAGGAGGTCGTTCATCAAGTCGTACTTGGCGGCTACCGAGTGGAACACCTCGGCGACTTTTTCCGCTTTTTGGCTTTCCGGAACGTTTTTGAAACCGAAGTGAGTGGTGGGTTCGGCATCGCTGCCTTTGCGCTGATCAGTCATATCGCTGTCACCAGAAGAGAATGCGGGACATTCTAATCCCGGTGGCCTGCTTTGTCTTGGCAAGGCTGAAGGTAAGATAGGCAACCGCCGGGACGTTTTGCCGCACAGACGGTCAAGATGTTCAGGAAAGTATTCATAAAACAGGAGTCATTCGATGGCCCGTATTAGTGTTGAACGTGCCCACGGCCTGGGTAAGGAAGCGGCCCGCGAGAAGGCCGACAAGTTGGCGCAGAAACTGTCCGATCAATATGGCCTGGAGCCGCAGTGGTCCGGCGACACCCTGAACCTCAAGCGTTCAGGGGTTAAAGGTGCGGTGCATGTCAGCGAAAATTCGATCCGCGTCGATGTTGAGTTGGGCCTGATGATGTCGGCCATGAGCGGCATGATCAAATCGGAAATCGAAAAGGCCCTGGATAAAGCGTTGGTCTGATCTGGCCTTCGCATGAAATGGGATCAAATGTGGGAGCGAGCTTGCTCGCGATGAGGGCGTGTCAGTCGACATAAATGTTGTCTGATACACCGCCATCGCGAGCAAGCTCGCTCCCACAGTTTTTTGTGGTGTACCCGTGGGTTTATGTCA
The DNA here is from genome assembly GCF_056680375.1 of Pseudomonas sp. ASL7. Lineage (NCBI taxonomy): Bacteria > Pseudomonadati > Pseudomonadota > Gammaproteobacteria > Pseudomonadales > Pseudomonadaceae > Pseudomonas > Pseudomonas sp. ASL7. Next base: position 5,113,367 of record NZ_CM155279.1, read on the forward strand.
GTTGTTAGGGTGCCGTTTCTAATTTTTCTCCCTACTTTGTGCCTGAGCCCGACACTTCGCGGGCAGTTCCTCAAACCTTCTGCGCGTGAGGTGCACCATGGCCAAAGCTATTTTGAAGAAAAAAATCGACGCATCGACCACTGCTTTGGGCGACGTCAAATCCTACGCCCGCAAGATCTGGCTGGCAGGCCTGGGTGCCTACACCAAGGTCGGTCAAGAGGGTAGCGACTACTTTCAAGAGTTGATCAAGGCGGGGCAAGCGGTTGAAACGAAAGGCAAAAAAGTAGTTGCCGAGAAACTTGAAGCCGCTAATGCCGAGATCGACGAAGCGAAGAGCGAAGTGAGCACTTTCAAAGGCAGGGTCGAAGTTCAACTCGACAAGGTCGAGAAGGCTTTTGACTCGCGTGTTGCAAGTACCTTGAATCGTATCGGCATTCCGTCTAAACATGACGTTGAGACACTCTCTGCCAAGCTCGATGAGCTGACGGCATTGCTCGAACGCGTCGCGCGTAAATCTTAAGGAGAACGGGATGGCTGGTAAAAAGAACACCGAAAAAGAAGGCAGCTCGTGGATCGGGAAAGTCGAAGACTACTCCCGCAAAATCTGGCTGGCTGGTTTAGGCGTGTACTCGAAGATCGACACTGACGGCAGCAAGCTCTTCGATACATTGGTTAAAGACGGCGAGAAAGCCGAGAAGCTCACCAAGAGCGCTGTGAGCAAAAAAGTCGATGCCGCCAAGGACTCCGCTTCGTCGGCCAAGTCGCGCATCTCTGGCGTGAAAGATCGTGCGTTGGGCAAGTGGGATGAGTTGGAAGGGGCTTTCGATAAGCGCCTGAACAGCGCCATTTCGCGCCTGGGCGTACCGAGCCGCAACGAAGTCAAAGAGCTGCACAGCAAAGTCGATACCCTGACCAGGCAAATTGAAAAACTCACCGGTGCCAAGGTTGCGCCTGTTGCGGCTAAAACCGCGGCGGCCAAACCGGCGGCTGCTAAACCAGCCACCAAAAGCGCCGCCAAGCCACTGGCCAAAGCTGCCGCTAAACCAGCAGCCAAAACTGCCGCAGCTAAACCTGCAGTAGCCAAGCCAGCGGCCAAACCGGTTGCGGCTAAAGCAGCGGCTAAACCCGCAGCAGCCAAACCGGCGGCAGCGAAGAAGCCAGCGGTGAAAAAGCCGGCAGCGCCGAAAGCTGCTGCACCAAAACCAGTAGTGGCTGCCGCCAAACCGGCACCAACCCCGGTCAGCACAACGAACTCCGCTGCTGCTCCGACCCCTGCTGTTACCCCGACTGCCGCGCCAGCTCCATCGGCGCCAACCAGTCAGTCCTGATTTCAGGGCTCAAAAAAACGCCCGGCCTGCAAAGGTCGGGCGTTTTTGTTTGCGCACGAATTTGCGACCGCCACAGATCCACTGTGGGAGTGAGCCTGCTCGCGAAGGCGGGGTATCAGACGACATCAACGCTGAATGACACACCGCCTTCGCGAGCAGGCTCGCTCCCACAGTGGAATTTGTTTATCCAGTGGCATTGTCACTCGTGTTCTTCGAGGTATTGAAGTGCCAACCGCTCGGTCGCCACCTTGATCGGCGGCAGCAAGTGCGGCGCCACCAGCATCATGATCTGGTAAACCACCAACCTTACCTCGCCTTCACGATCCAGAATTCGCTGATAGTCCAATGAGAACAGCAGCGTCATGGTGATCTGTTCCACCAATTGCCCCAACGCCTGGGTGTCGCTGACCAACTGCTCCTGGGCCTTCAGCTGTGCCAGCAATGACGCCAGTGTGCGCTTCAGGGCATTGAGCAGATTGCGTATGCCCTTGGCCAGTTTCGGCAGGCGCCCGGCAAGGTTCGACAAGTCCTGGAACAGAAATCGGTAGTGGGCCAGGCGCTCGACGATCAGGTGCAGAAACAGCCAGTAATCTTCCGGTGCCAATTCCACGTCGGATGGTGGATCAAGCAGTGGCGTCAGTTCGCTCTGGAAGCGCTCGAACAGCCCCAGAATCAGCGGTTCCTTGCCGTGGAAGTGGTAGTAAAGATTGCCCGGGCTGATGCCCATTTCGTTAGCAACTTCCATGGTGGAAACGTTCGGTTCGCCCTTCTGGTTGAACAACTGCAGGGCACATTCGAGGATCCGGTCGCGGGTTTTCATCCAGTCTTCTTAGTAGTCATGCCAGGCCAACCCCGTCCCTGTAGGAGCGAGCTTGCTCGCGAAAAACGTTAACGATAACGCGTGCTGTCTGTTTTACCGCGTTGTCTTTTCGTTTCTCGCGAGCAAGCTCGCTCCTACAGTGTATGAGTGCTGGCCGTAGCGCATTGGGTATCAGCGCACGCGCACGTAAGTACCGGGTGCCGCCTCCATTGGTGGATAGTTCTGGTTGCCGAGGGCCATGTGGGTTTCTTTCTGTGCGCCTGAACGCTCCTGAATCCAGCTCAGCCATTGCGTCCACCAGCTACCGTCGACTTGCTTGGCGTCGTAGTACCAGGCCCGTGGATCGCCGCTCAGTTTCGTGCTTTCGACGTAATTGGCTTTTGGGTTGGTGGGCGGGTTGAGAATGCTCTGCACATGGCCGCTGTTGGACAGCACGAAGCGCCGCTCGCCCCCTAACAGCAGCGTCGAGCGATACACCGCATCCCATGGCGTGATGTGGTCGTTGATGCCGGCCACGCTGAAGCTGTCAACCGTGACCTTCTGCAAGTCGATCGGCGTGCCACACACTTCAAGTCCGCCAGGATGGCTCAACGGGTTGTGCTTGAAGAAGTCCAGCAGATCGCCGTGGAACGCTGCCGGCAGACGCGTGCTGTCGTTGTTCCAGTAGAGGATGTCGAACGCCGGAGGCTCCTTGCCGAGCAGGTAGTTGTTGACGAAGTAGCTCCAGATCAAATCGTTGGGGCGCATCCAGGCGAAGACCTTGGCCATGTCCCGCCCGTCCAGCACGCCCTTCTGATAGGAGCGGCGCTTGGCCGCCTCCAGGGTTTGTTCGTCGGCGAAGAGCGTTGCGGGGCTGTCCATCTGGCTGTCGAGCAGGCTCACCAGGTACGTCGCGCTGGACACCCGTCGCAGTTGGCGCTTGGCCTGCAAATGGCCTTGCAGCGCGGCAATGGTCAGCCCGCCAGCGCAGGCGCCCATCAAATTCACTTCCCGGGCGCCGGTGATCGCCCGGCACACGTTCATCGCTTCTTCCACGGCTTCAACGTACGTCGACAGACCCCATTCACGGTGTCGTACATCCGGGTTGCGCCAACTGATAATGAAGGTTTGCAGGCCGTTTTTCAGGGCGAACTGGACGAAGCTATTGCCGGGGCTCAGGTCGAAAATGTAGTACTTGTTGATCTGTGGCGGCACCACCAACAGGGGTTTTGAATACTGCTTTTCGCTCATCGGCTTGTACTGGATCAACTCCAGAAGCTCATTGCGAAACACGACGGAACCAGTAGTGGTTGCAACCGTTTTGCCGACTTCGAAGGCATGTTTGGTGACTTGTCGCGGCAAGCCGTCGTTGTGCAGGAAGTCGTCCACCAGATGGCCGAGTCCGCGCACCAGGCTGTTGCCGCCAGAGTTGAAGATCTCCTTGATCGCCAGGGGATTGAGCAGGCTGTTGGACGGCGATACCGCGTCATTGAGCAAGGCGAAGGCGAAGTGGGCGCGGGCGCGATCTTCCGGGCTCATGGTGCTCTCGTCGATCCAGCTTTTTACCTGTTTCTGCCAGCTAAGGTAGGCCTGCAGACTGCGGCGATAAAAAGGGTTGAGGCTCCACGCCGGGTCGGCAAAGCGATTGTCCTGCGGGTTGGTCGGGTGCAGGGTTTCGCCCAACAGCACGCGGCCCAATTGACCGCCGAGCTTCAGGGCGTGTCGGGCACTGAGCACCGGGTTGCGCAAACCATGGGCGGCAACACTGCGCAGGGTTGAAAACAGATCCCGACCATTCAAGCCGGTAATCGCACTCTGTGCGTTGATGAACGCGGCGGGAGTGGGTAATAACTCCCTCGCTGGTTTTTCGCGCATGACTCAACACTCCTTCGTCTTCAGGCCAAATACAAATACACCGAACCAGAACACCATAGACGTTGTAACGGGTTGTTGCGCGGCGTTGCGTCCTGCCGAGCGATATAGGGTCGATTACCGGCCCAATGGCGCCGGATGCGGATGCATCACCGCGCGCTGCCGTTCTTCCTCAAGGAATTTCATGATGATCGGCGCCACCGCTTCGGCCCGGGTAATCAGGAACAGATGCCCGTCGTCGATAATATGTAACTGAGCATTGGGAATCCGCCAGGCCAGCAGGCGCATGTTGATCAACGGGATCAGCGGATCATCGTCGCCGGCGAGTACCAGCGTCGGCTGATTTATCTTGTGCAGCCAGTGAATGCTGGTCCAGCCGAGGCCGGCGAACAGCTGCCAGTAGTAACCGAGCTTGCCTGCCGAGCGCACTTTTGCCGCGTGGCTCGCTGCCAGGGTCGGATCACGACGGAACGCCCCCCCATAAATCATCGGCGCAATGCGGATCACATGGGAGGGCTGGATGTAGCGCCGTGGGCTGGCCATCATCCACAGCACCTTGGGTTTGCCCGGCACCATCACCGCACCGGCCGCGGTGGCCGCCAGCACCAGCTTCTTGCAGCGCTCGGGATAGTCGTAAGCGAACTGCTGAGCGAGGGCGCCACCCCAGGACACGCCAATCACGTTGACTTGCCCGTAGTCGAGATAGTCGAGCATCCGCGCCGTGAGTTTCGCCAGGCCCGGAAAGCGATACGGTAGATTCGGCGTCGATGAACCGCCGACACCGGGTACGTCGAAAGCAATGACCTCCAGGTCCGGGTCCAGCGCCGCGATGAACGGAAACACCAGCTCCAGGTTGGCGCCGATGCCGTTGAAAATCAGCAAGGGCGTCAAGTGAGGCTTGCCGGGGCGTACTGCCGTGCGGAGGGTCTGGCCATCCAGGTCGACGGTACGAAATATGAAAGGTTGCGGCATGCTTCAAGCCCTGTGGGTTAATTCATCCCTGCCCCCCTGTAGGAGCGAGCTTGCTCCGGGCGGCGTTCCGACGATGGTGTGTCAGTTGAAATCAATACAGCTGAGACTCCATCGTCGGAACGCCGCCCGGAGCAAGCTCGCTCCTACAGGGGGGTGGGTGTGTCAGTTACCGCTCATGTACGTAGGTGCCCGGTGCAGCTTCACCTGCTGGATAAGCCTTGTTGCCCAAACTGGCTGGGGATTTTTTCAGCTTGCCCGAACGTTCGGCTTGCCATGCCTGCCAATGCAGCCACCAGGAGTCGGTGTGTTTGGTAGAGTTTTCTTGCCACTCCTCGGCCTTGACCGGCATATCGACGCTGGTCATGTAGCGTGATTTCGGGTTGCCCGGCGGGTTCAGAATGCTCTGGATATGCCCACTGGTGGACAGCACGAATTCGACCTTGCCGCCAAACAGTTGCGCCGACTTGTAGCAGGACTTCCACGGGGTAATGTGGTCTGTGGTGCCCGCCAGGGAAAAGATGTCGGCGGTGACCTGTTTCAGGTCGATCGGCGTGCCGCACACTTCCAGTGCATTGGGACGAATCAGTGGATTGTTTTTGAACATCTCGACCAGGTCGCCGTGGAAGGCGGCGGGCAATCGCGTGGTGTCGTTGTTCCAGAACAGGATGTCGAAAACCGGCGGCTCGTTGCCGAGCAGGTAGTTGTTGACCCAGTAATTCCAGATCAGGTCGTTGGGGCGCATCCAGGCAAAGACTTTCGCCATGTCGCGGCCTTCCAGCACGCCGGCCTGGTAGGAGTGGCGCTTGGCGGCTTCGAGCGTTTGTTCATCGATGAACAGCGCGACGTCGCTGTCCAGGGTGGTGTCCAGCACGCTCACCAGCAGCGTCAGGGCGTTGACCTTCTTCTCGCCGATTGCGGCGTAGTGGCCCAGCAGCGCGGTGCAGGTGATGCCACCGGAGCAGGCCCCGAGCATGTTCACGTCTTTGCTGCCGGTGATTGCGGTGACCACGTCGACCGCTTCCTTGAGCGCCTCGATGTAGGTCGACAGGCCCCACTCACGCTGCTCCTTGGTCGGGTTGCGCCAGCTGACGATGAACGTCTGCACGTTGCTGCGCAGGCAGAAGCGCGCCAGGCTCTTCTCAGGGCTCAGGTCGAAAACATAGAATTTATTAATCTGCGGCGGCACCACCAGCAATGGGCGCTCGTGCACCTGCTCGGTGATTGGCCGGTATTGGATCAGCTCCAGTACATCGTTGCGGAACACCACCGCGCCTTCGGTCACGCCCAGGGTTTTGCCGACCTCGAACGCGCCCATGTTGACCTGGCTCGGCATGCCACCGTTGTGCACCAGATCCTTGGCCAGGTGCGAGAGTCCATCGAGCAGGCTTTTGCCGCCGGTTTCGAAGAAGCGTTTGACCGCCGCCGGATTGGCCGCACTGTTGGTCGGGGCCATGGCTTCGGTCATGAGGTTGATCACGAAGTGCCCGCGACTGACGTCTTTGGGCGACAGATTGCTGTCATCGATCCAGTCGTGGAGTTCCTTGCGCCACGCCAGGTAGGTTTGCAAATAACGTTTGTAGAGCGGGTTCTGGCTCCAGGCCGGATCGGAAAAACGACGGTCCTCACTGGTCGGTTGCAGCTCGGATTTACCGAATAGCACGTTCTTCAGTTCAAGGCCGAAATGGGCGACATGCCTGGCACTGTGAATCGGTTGTTTGATGGCCTGCCTGAGCACCATTCGAGCAGAAGCCAGTAGATCCTTTCCACGCAATCCAACGACAGGATTCAGCCCCAAGGTGTGTTCCGAGGCTTGATACTTCAAGTCATCGTTATTCTTGTTACTCATCTACGACGCTCCATTGTCCTGAGACGAGTACCTGGGTTCAGCTGTGCAGTCACACAGCCAATGCCAGGTACTACTGCTCGGGTGACCGTTAATTCTGCATCGCTGCTTTTCTATCGCAGAGAGCACTGCAGGGAACTTGCCAGTTCCATTGGTTACCCGACTTTAATTTTTTTCGCAAGCGGGCCAATCAACGGCCCCGAAGCGGAGCATTCAAACAGATGAAATTAGAAAATGCCCTCTAAAGAGCAAGAGGCCCGAGCTAGAGCATCAGCTTGACGATGGACTGGTTGGGGTCGCGGGTTTTTCCGGCGGCTTTGAGTTCGGCAAGATAATCGTTCCACAGATCTTCCTGGCGCACGCCCAACTGGTACAAATACTCCCAGGTGAACAGGCCGCTGTCATGGCCGTCATCGAAGGTCAATTTCAGCGCGTACTGACCGGCCGGTTCTACCTTGGTCAGTCCTACGTCGATCTTGCCAAATTGCAGGATAGGTTTGCCGTGGCCCTGGACCTCGGCGGAAGGAGAGTGCACGCGCAGGAACTCGGCGGGCAGGTGATGTTCTTCGCCGGACGCGTATTTCAGCGACAGGGTCTTCGAGGCTTTGTGCAGTTTGATATCGGTGGGGAGTTGGGTCATGGCCTGAGTTCCGTTTAAGGATGGAACCCTGTAGGAGCGAGCTTGCTCGCGATGGTGGGTCAGCTGCATCGATGTCGACTGACCCACCTTCGCGAGCAAGCTCGCTCCTACAAGTATGGCTTACAGGATATAACGGGACAGGTCTTCGTTCTGCGCCAATTCGCCGAGGTGGCTGTTGACGTAGTCGGCGTCAATCAGGATCGCCTTGTCGTCGTGGACACTGGCCAGGTCGCCGGCGCTGAACGACACCTCTTCGAGCAGACGCTCAAGCAAGGTGTGCAGGCGACGGGCGCCGATGTTCTCGGTCTTCTCGTTGACCTGCCAGGCGATCTCGGCAATGCGCTTGATGCCGTCCGGCTGGAACTCGATGGTCAAGCCTTCGGTTTTCAGCAGTGCGCAATATTGTTCGGTGAGCGACGCGTGCGGCTCACTGAGAATGCGCTCGAAGTCTTCCGGGGTCAGGGCCTTGAGTTCAACACGAATCGGCAGGCGACCTTGCAGTTCAGGCACCAGATCGCTCGGCTTGCTCAAGTGGAACGCACCTGAGGCGATGAACAGGATGTGGTCGGTTTTGACCATGCCCAGTTTGGTGTTGACGGTGCAGCCTTCGATCAGCGGCAGCAAGTCGCGCTGTACGCCTTCACGAGACACGTCGATGCCACCTGAATTGCCGCGCTTGGCGACCTTGTCGATCTCGTCGATGAACACGATGCCGTGCTGCTCGACTGCTTCCAGCGCCTTGGCCTTCAACTCTTCTTCGTTGACCAGGCGACCGGCTTCTTCGTCACGGACCAGTTTCAGCGCTTCCTTGACCTTGAGCTTGCGGCTCTTGCGTTTGCCCTTGCCCATGTTGGCGAACAGGCTTTGCAACTGGTTGGTCATTTCTTCCATGCCTGGCGGCGCGGAGATATCGACGCCAGTGACTTCAGCGACTTCGATTTCAATTTCTTTGTCGTCCAGCTGACCTTCGCGCAGGCGCTTGCGGAACAGCTGACGGGTGTTTGAATCGGCGGACGGGGCAGCGTCTTCGTTGCTGAAGCCCATGCGTGCGGGCGGTAGCAGCGCGTCGAGGATGCGCTCTTCGGCGGCGTCTTCGGCGCGGTGGCGAACCTTGGTTATTTCCTGTTCGCGCAGCAACTTGATCGCGGCGTCCGCCAAGTCACGAATGATCGACTCGACGTCGCGGCCGACATAGCCGACTTCGGTGAACTTGGTCGCTTCGACTTTGATGAACGGCGCGTTGGCGAGTTTTGCCAGGCGACGGGCGATCTCGGTTTTACCGACACCGGTCGGGCCGATCATCAGGATGTTCTTCGGGGTGACTTCAACGCGCAGCTCTTCAGGCAGCTGCATCCGGCGCCAGCGGTTACGCAGCGCGATGGCGACGGCGCGCTTGGCATCGTCCTGGCCGATGATATGGCGATTGAGTTCGTGGACGATTTCACGGGGAGTCATGGGCATAGTAATTGGCGGTCCTCAAGCAGCAGTGAGCCGTGGCGCAAAGGCCGAAACGGGCTTACTCAGCGAGGTCCTGCTCCTCAATGGTGAAGGTGTGGTTGGTGAATACGCAGATGTCGCCGGCAATGCCAAGCGCGGTTTCGACGATTTCGCGGGCCGACAAGTCGGTTTTCTTCAGCAGTGCGCTGGCGGCGGCCTGGGCGTAACCGCCACCGGAACCCATGGCGATCAGGCCTTCTTCGGGCTCAACCACATCGCCGTTGCCAGTGATGATCAGGGACGCGTCTTTGTTGGCGACCGCGAGCATGGCTTCAAGACGGCTGAGGGAGCGATCGGTGCGCCATTCTTTGGCGAGTTCGACGGCGGCGCGAACCAGGTGGCCCTGATGTTTCTCAAGCTGACCTTCGAAACGTTCGAAGAGGGTGAAGGCGTCGGCGGTAGCCCCGGCAAAACCGGCGATGACCTGGCCGTGGTACAGGCGACGAACTTTCTTCGCATTGCCTTTCATCACGGTATTGCCGAGCGAAACCTGGCCGTCGCCGCCCATGACGACTTTGCCATGGCGGCGAACTGAAACGATGGTGGTCAAGGGAGAGTCTCCACGCAGGGGGGCGAAAATGCCTTATGGCAACTCATATGGGGGTGGTGGAGCGTTTTTCAACTGTGGTGCGGGAGAGGGGACGAGCGGTGCGAGCTGAATCAGAGGTGTGGTGTTTGTAAGGACGCCATCGCGAGCAGGCTCGCTCCCACAGGGTTGGCGCATATTCTGTGGGAGCGAGCCTGCTCGCGATGAACGATGACGCGGTGTTGCTGACAGGGTCAGCGGTTCTGGCGTTGTTGTAACAACAGATTGCTGAATCCTGCGCCGGCCAGTTGTTTCTGGGCCGTGGTCAGTTGTTCACGGTTGCTGAACGGCCCGACCAAAACCCGATACCAGGTTTCATCTTTAACCGTGCCGGACTCAACCGCCACCGCCTGACCGAGCAAAATGATCTGCGCGCGAACCTTGTCGGCATCCGCTTGCTTGCGGAACGAGCCGGCTTGCAGGAAGAACTTGGTCACTGGTGCCGCTTTGGAAACCGGAGGCGCCGGTGGCGGCGTAATCCCGGCCAGCGCAGCCTGCGCCCGTGCGGTGTCGATCTTCGCCGCTTGTTCTGGCGACACCGGTGTGGTCGGCACCGCCGGCACTTGTGGCGTCGGCAGGGTTTTCTCCGGCACCGCATCCGGCGGCACGATCACTTCCGATTCCGGCAGCAGGGTGTAGAAGTCGTACTTCGGCTTCACCGGTTGCGTCGGGCTCGGCGGGGTCTTGTTGGCCTCGGCGACCTTGGTGGCTTTCTGCTGCTCGATCTTCTCGCGCTTGACGCTCTCGCTGCCCTTGCCCGGCTCCAGCTTCATCAGGAACACAACGAACGCGCCGACCGTCAGGCCGATGGCCATCCACAGCCAGCCCGGAATCGGTTTCTTTGCAGGAGCTTGGTAACGGCTGGCGCCACGCTTGGGTGCAGGTTTTTTCTTGGCAGCCAACTTACATACGCTCCAGAGTTTCCAGACCCAAGAGTTCCAGGCCTTGCTTGAGAGTGCGGCCGGTCAGCGCGGCAAGGCGCAGGCGGCTCTGCATTTGCGCCGGGGTGTCGGCGCCGAGGATCGGACAGTTCTCGTAGAAGCTGGAGAACAGGCCGGCGACATCGTACAGGTACGTGCAAAGGATGTGCGGCGTCCCTTTGTCGCAAACGTTGTTCAGCACTTCACCAAACTGCGCGAGCTTCGCCGCCAGCTCGTGCTCGTGCGCGGCTTCGAGGGTGATCTGGCCTTCGACTTCGCTGAAGTCCTTGCCGAGTTTGCGGAACACGCCAGCCACGCGGGTGTAGGCGTACAGCAGATACGGCGCGGTGTTGCCTTCGAAGTTCAGCATCAGGTCGAAGTTGAAGCTGTAGTCGCTGGTGCGGTGCTTGGACAGGTCGGCGTACTTCACCGCGCCAATGCCCACGACCTTGGCGATGTTGCGCAGTTCATCATCGGCCAACTCCGGGTTCTTCTCTTTCACCAGGGTATAGGCGCGTTCCTGGGCTTCGGTCAGCAGGTCGATCAACTTCACTGTGCCGCCATCACGCGTCTTGAACGGACGGCCATCTTTACCGTTCATGGTGCCAAAGCCCATGTGTTCCATTTCCATCGGGTGCGTCACGAAGCCGGCCTTGCGGGCAACCGCGAACACTTGCTGGAAGTGCAGCGCCTGACGCTGGTCGACAAAGTACAGCGCGCGATCTGCCTTCAGCTTGCCGCTGCGATAACGCACGGCCGCCAGGTCGGTGGTGGCATAGAGATAGCCACCGTCGGCCTTGACGATGATCACCGGCAGCGGGTCGCCGTCGGCGTTCTTGAATTCATCGAGGAACACGCACTGAGCGCCGTTGCTCTCGACCAGCATGCCCGCAGCCTTGAGGTCGTTGACCACGTTGATCAGGTCGTCGTTGTAGGCGCTTTCGCCCATCACGTCGGCCATGGTCAGTTTGACGTTCAGCAGCTCGTAGATTTTCTGGCAATGCGACAGCGAAATGTCTTTGAACTTGGTCCACAGCGCCAGGCAGTCCGGGTCGCCGGCTTGCAGCTTGACCACCAGGCCGCGAGCGCGATCAGCGAACTCTTCGGATTCGTCGAAGCGTTGCTTGGCCGCGCGGTAGAAGTTTTCCAGGTCCGACAGCTCGTCGCTGGTGATCGGGTTTTCTTGCAGATACGCCATCAGCATGCCGAACTGGGTGCCCCAGTCGCCGACGTGGTTCTGACGGATGACGGTGTCGCCGAGGAATTCCAGAACGCGAGCCACGCCGTCGCCGATGATGGTCGAACGCAGGTGGCCGACGTGCATCTCTTTGGCCAGGTTCGGCGCCGACAGGTCAACGACAGTGCGCTGCACCGGGCCGGCCTTGCGCACGCCGATGTGGTCATCGGCCAGGGCGGCGTCCAGGCGCGTGGCCAGGGCCTGAGTGTTCTGGAAGAAGTTCAAGAAGCCAGGGCCGGCGATTTCGGTCTTGGTGACATTCTCGTCGACCGGCAGCGCGGCGATGATTTTTTCGGCCAGATCGCGCGGCTTCATGCCGGCCGGCTTGGCGAGCATCATCGCGATGTTGCTGGCGAAGTCGCCGTGCGTCTTGTCGCGGGAGTTTTCCACCTGGATCGCCGGCGACAGGCCTTCAGGCAACACACCTTCGTTGACGAGTTGGGTGATGGCTTGTTGGATCAGCTGGCGAATGGTGTCTTTCATGGTCTTCTCTTTCGACGCAAGCGCGGCGGCGCATCAATGCGCTGGTGGAAAAACTGGGCATTATCCGTTGCGAAGGCGGGCTTGCCAACTATAGCGGGCAGGTTATGGATATGTGGTGACTATTCGGGCCTCTTCGCGAGCAGGCTCGCTCCCACAATGTTTAGGTGAGCGACATAGATCCCTGTGGGAGCGAGCCTGCTCGCGAAGGCGACCTTCCAATCAATACAAATCGACCGGATCGACATCCAGCGACCAGCGCACCGCGCGCCCGCTCGGCATTTGTTCCAGCACCAACAACCAGTTGCTCAATAGTCGATGCAACGGCGCCCGCGCCGTGGCCTGCAGCAACAACTGCGCACGATAGCGCCCGGCTCGACGCTCCATCGGCGCGGGCACCGGGCCCAGCAACTCGATCCCACTCAGATTCTGCTCGGCCAGCAATCGTTCCGCCTCACTGCACGCCTCATCGAGAAAGCCTTCAGCCTGCCCGGGTTTGTGCGCTTCGGCCCGCAGCAGCGCCAGGTGTGCAAACGGCGGCAGGCCCGCAGAGCGCCGTTCGCTCAATGCCTGCTCGGCAAAAGCGAAATAACCCTGTTCCGTCAGTTGCACCAGCAGCGGATGGTCGGCCAGGTGTGTCTGGATAATCACTTTGCCCGGCTCTTCAGCCCGGCCCGCGCGGCCTGCAACCTGGACGATCAATTGCGCCATGCGCTCGCTGGCGCGGAAGTCGCCGGAGAATAGTCCACCGTCGGCATCGAGAATCGATACCAGCGTCACCCGTGGAAAGTGATGCCCTTTAGCAAGCATCTGCGTGCCCACCAGAATGCACGGCTGTCCCTTTTGGATGGTCGCAAATAGCTGATTCATCGCGTCCTTGCGTGAAGTGCTGTCGCGGTCGACCCGCAACACCGGGACGTCCGGGAACAGAATCGCCAATCGCTCCTCGGCCCGCTCGGTGCCAGCGCCTACGGGGCGTAAATCGACCTTGCCGCATTTCGGACAATTGCGGGGCACGCGTTCGACGTAGCCGCAGTGGTGGCAGCGCAGTTCGCCGGAACGTTGATGCACCGTCATCCGCGCATCGCAGCGTTGACACTCGGACATCCAGCCGCAGTCGTGGCAGAGCAAGGTTGGGGCAAAGCCACGACGGTTAAGGAACACCAATACTTGCTGGCCGGCTGCCAGCGTCTGACCGATGGCTTGTTGCATCGGCCCGGAAATGCCGCTATCCAGCGGACGGCTTTTCACGTCCAGGCGCAGGAAGCGTGGTTGTTTGGCGCCACCGGCTCGTTCGTTTAATCGCAGGAGGCCGTAACGACCGGTGTAGGCGTTTTGCAGGCTTTCCAGCGAAGGCGTGGCGGACCCGAGGACAATCGGGATGTTTTCCTGTCGGGCACGCACCAATGCCAGATCACGGGCGTGATAGCGCAAGCCTTCCTGCTGCTTATAGGAGCCGTCGTGCTCTTCGTCGATGATGATCAGGCCGGGGTTTTTCATCGGCGTGAACAGCGCCGAACGGGTGCCGATAATGATGTCGGCATCGCCGTCCCGGGCGGCGAGCCAGGCTTCGAGGCGTTCGCGATCGTTGACGGCAGAATGGATTAAAGCGATGCGTGCATTAAAACGTTGTTCGAAGCGTGCCAGGGTTTGTGGGCCGAGGTTGATCTCCGGGATCAACACCAGCGCCTGCTTGCCGGCCTCAAGGGTTTCGCGGATCAGTTGCAAATAGACTTCGGTCTTGCCGCTGCCGGTGACGCCCGCCAGCAGGAACGCGTGATAACTGTCGAACCCGGCGCGAATCGCTTCATAGGCTGCGCGCTGCTCCGGGTTGAGCGGCAGTTCCGGTTGTGCCAGCCAGTGTTCGTGACGCGCCCCGGGGGCGTGCTTGCGAATTTCCACCTGCACCAGGTCCTTGGCCAGCAGCAAATCCAGGCTGTCCTTGCTCAGCATCAATTTGCTCAGCAATTGATGGGCGACGCCGTGGGGGTGCTGGGCCAGCGTTGCCAGGGCTTCACGCTGGCGCGGGGCGCGGGCGATGCGCGGGTCATCAAGGCTGGCGCCGGGCGCGGCGGACCAGAAGCGTTCCTGACGCGCTTCGGCCAGTTCGCCCTGGCGCAGCAATACCGGCAGCGCCCAACTCAATGTGTCGCCGAGGCTGTGCTGGTAATACTGGGACGTCCACAGGCACAGTTTGAACAGCGCTGGCGGTAGAGGCGGTGTTGCATCGAGCAGAGCCAACGCCGGTTTGAGTTTTTCAATCGGCACTTCGCTGTGGTCGGTCACCTCCACCAGAATCCCGATCATCTCCCGTCGGCCGAACGGTACCCGCAGGCGCATGCCGGGGTGCAACTGGGCGCGCAGGACACCGGCCGGGGCACGGTAATCGAACAGGCGGCGCAGGGGCGAAGGCAGGGCGAGGCGCAAAATGGCGTCGGGCACGCGGGGGGGTCTCAATCAGCGGAAAATAAACAGCAGGCTCGCTCCCACAGGGGCGGCGCTTTGGGTCGGGAGCCTAGCAGACGGTCGGTGTAAGGGACAGCTTGCGCGATTGCCAAGGTCTGGTAGAATCCGCGGCCTAATTATGTGCGGTATTCAACAATAGTGTTGAGTGGCGGCACACTAGCCTGAGGAATACACCATGAAAGCCGATATCCATCCAGCGTACGAAACCATCGAAGTAACTTGCAGCTGCGGCAACAAGTTCGAAACTCGTTCGAACCTGTGCAAGCCACTGGGTACTGACGTATGCAACGAGTGCCACCCGTTCTACACCGGTAAGCAGAAGACTCTGGATACTGGCGGCCGTGTACAGCGCTTCGCAGACCGTTTCGGTGCTTTCGGCAAGAAAGCTTCTGCTGCTGCAGAGTAAGGTTGAAGGGCCCGATGGGCTTTTCCTTGCTGTTGAAAAAGGCGTCCCTGGTGGGCGCCTTTTTTGTGTCTGCGATTTGGCTTTCCGGCGCCCAGGCTTTCTGCCCGGCGCCGAGCGGTCTGACGTCGGTCGCGGTGCAGCGAGTGGTGGATGGTGACACGCTTCGGCTGAGTGATGGCCGCAGTGTGCGCATGATCGGCTTGAATACGCCGGAATTGGGCAAGAACGGTCGATCCGATGAGCCGTTCGCGGTGGCTGCGCGCAAACGCCTGGAAGCGCTGGTCGCCGCCAGCGATGGGCGAGTCAGCTTGTTGCCGGGTAAAGAAGCCAAGGATCGCTATGGCCGAACCCTCGCCCATGTCTACGGCGCCGATGGCGCTAATGTCGAAGCGCAGATGCTCGCCGAAGGCCTCGGCTTCCAGGTGGGAATCGCGCCGAATGTCGATCTGATCACCTGTCAGCAAGCGGCGGAGCGCAGTGCCCGGCAAGCCGGCTTGGGGGTGTGGCGTCAATCACCTGTACTGAAAGCAGGGCAGATCAACGCTTCCGGTTTTGCCGTGCTCAGCGGTCGTGTGAGCAAGGTTCAGCGTAATCGCGGCGGGATCTGGATTGAGTTGCAGGACTCGGTTGTACTGCGCGTTGCACCCAATCTGTCAGGGCAGTTCGATGTCTCGTCTCTTGAGCGGCTGAAGGGCAAGCAAATCGAGGCGCGCGGCTGGGTGCTGGATCGTTCGCGACGAGGCGGACTGAAAGGGGGGCAAGCACGCTGGCTCCTGCCAATAACTGACCCGGCGATGCTTCAAGCGGCACAGTAATGAAAAATTGTAGACATTTTTTCTGTTGATTGTGAACACTCTATCCCTTGTGTTCCGTGGCTCTTGGTCCAAAGTCGTAGGGAGGGGCGCTTGACAGGGGTGACTGGTCAGTCTTGTGGGGACTTTGCGACACGCGTATCCTCGGCGGTCCGTCTGTCCCACAGTAAAAAGCGGAATGCCCACATGTCTGATTTGAAAACTGCCGCTCTCGAATATCACGCCCATCCTCGTCCAGGGAAGCTGAGTGTCGAGCTCACCAAGGCCACCGCTACCGCTCGCGACCTGTCGCTGGCCTACAGCCCCGGCGTAGCCGAACCAGTACGCGAAATCGCTCGCGATCCTGAACTGGCCTACAAATACACCGGCAAAGGCAACCTGGTTGCAGTCATTTCCGATGGCACCGCAATTCTCGGCCTGGGTAACCTCGGCCCATTGGCTTCCAAGCCTGTGATGGAAGGTAAAGGCGTGCTGTTCAAGCGCTTCGCCGGCATCGACGTTTTCGACATCGAAGTCGACTCCGAAAGCCCGCAAGCCTTTATCGACACCGTTAAACGCATCTCCATCACCTTCGGTGGCATCAACCTGGAAGACATCAAGGCGCCTGAGTGCTTTGAGATCGAACGTGCTCTGATCGAGCAGTGCGATATTCCGGTGTTCCACGATGACCAGCACGGCACCGCGATCGTTACGGCGGCCGGCATGATCAACGCCCTGGAAATCGCTGGCAAAACCCTCGCTGACGCCAGGATCGTCTGCCTGGGCGCCGGTGCTGCCGCCATCTCCTGCATGAAATTGCTGGTGAGCATGGGTGCCAACATCGAAAACATCTTCATGGTTGATCGTACCGGCGTGATCCACTCCGGCCGTGACGACCTGAACCAGTACAAGGCTGTCTTCGCTCACGCGACCGACAAGCGCACCCTGGCAGACGCCCTGACCGGTGCAGACGTGTTCGTTGGCCTGTCCGGCCCGAACCTGCTGAGCGCCGAAGGCCTGAAATCCATGGCGGCCAACCCGATCGTGTTCGCGTGCTCGAATCCGGATCCGGAAATCTCCCCGGAACTGGCTCACGCCACCCGTGACGACGTGATCATGGCGACCGGCCGTTCGGACTACCCGAACCAGGTCAATAACGTACTGGGCTTCCCGTTCATTTTCCGCGGTGCTCTGGACGTTCGCGCCAAGCGCATCAACGAAGAAATGAAAGTCGCGGCGGCCAACGCCCTGCGTGAACTGGCCAAGCTGCCGGTTCCTCAGGAAGTGTGCGACGCCTACGGCGGCATCAAGCTGGAATTCGGTCGTGAGTACATCATTCCGAAGCCAATGGATGCACGTCTGATCACCGTGATCTCCGATGCAGTGGCCAAGGCTGCCATCGAGACCGGCGTAGCGACCCTGCCGTATCCGAAGAACTACCCGCTGAAAAGCGTGGATGACGTGTTCAACGGCTAAGCCGTTGTAGCGCTTCAACAGAAAGCCCCGGCTCTTGTGAGTCGGGGCTTTTTTTTGCCTGTGGTTTTTGTGGTGTTTGTCAGGCCGTCATCGCGAGCAAGCTCGCTCCCACAGGGTTTTGTGCTGTTCGTAGAACTTGTGCAGGCCACCGATCCATTGTGGGAGCGAGCTTGCTCGCGATGGCGGTCTGACAGGAGGCACGGAAGCTAAAAAGCCCCGCCTTCTTAAGAAGATCGGGGCTTTTGGGTGTTCCTATACGATCAGAACAGGTCGATCGGCGCCGCCTCATCTGCTGGCAACGGGCTGCCGGGCGCAGTGCCGTTACCCAGCTCAGTCCCCGACGGTGGCGAATCTTCGGCCTTGAACAGCTCGAAGTAGGCACCTGGCGTGCCTGGAGAGGCGGCGCGGCCGCTGACCGGGTCGACTCGCAGGCTGAGGATGCCTTCCGGCTCAGGCTGCGTATGGGGTGGCAAGCCTTTGAGGGCTGCGCCCATGTAGTCCATCCAGATCGGCAGGGCGACCGTGCCACCAAACTCGCGTTTGCCCAGGCTCTCTGGCTGGTCGAAACCGGTCCAGACAGTGGTCACGTAATCGGCATTGTAGCCGGAGAACCAGGCGTCCTTGGATTCGTTGGTGGTACCGGTTTTACCGGCAATGTCAGGGCGACCCAGGGCCAGGGCGCGGCGGCCGGTGCCGAGTTTGATGACGTCCTCAAGCATGCTGTTGAGGATGTACGTGGTGCGGCCATCGATGATGCGTTCGGCTACGGCCGGCGTTTGCGGTGTTGGCTGGGCGGTCGGCGCTTCGCCAGGTGTTGCATTGACTGTGAAGGTGTTGGCGGCCGGAGCCGCAATACCGCTGCTGGCTACCTCACCTTTGGGTACGCTCGCCGGATTGGCGACGAACAGCGTGTCACCATTGCGGCTTTCGATCTTGTCGATGATGTACGGGCTGATCTTATAGCCGCCGTTGGCGAAGGTGCTCCAGCCGGTGGCAATTTCCATGGGCGTCAGGGTTGCAGTGCCCAGGGCCAGGGACAGGTTGCGCGGCAGGTCCTGCTTGTTGAAGCCGAACTTGCTGATGTAGTCGATGGTGCGATCAACGCCCAGCGCCTGCACTAGTCGGATCGACACCAGGTTACGCGACTTGTAGAGCCCTTCACGGAGGCGGATCGGGCCGAGGAAGGTGTTGGTGTCGTTCTTCGGGCGCCAGACTTTATCCAGGTACTCGTCGACGAACACGATAGGCGCGTCGTTCACCAGGGTCGCGGCGGTGTAGCCATTATCCAGCGCGGCGCTGTAGACGAACGGCTTGAAGCTCGATCCCGGCTGACGCTTGGCCTGCAGGGCGCGGTTGTAGTTGCTTTGCTCGAAGGCAAAACCACCCACCAGCGATCGAATGGCACCGTTCTGTGGGTCAAGGGAAACCAGTGCACCCTGGGCCTGTGGAATCTGGCTGAACTTCAGCGAGTTGTCCGGCTGGCGCTGCACGCGAATCAAATCACCGACCTGTGCGACGTCCGATGGCTGCTTCGGATTGGCGCCCATGCTGTTGGTGTTCAGAAACGGGCGCGCCCATTTCATGCTGTCCCAGCTGACGTGTTCGTCACCGACGCGGGTCATGACTTGCAGGCCGTTCTTGTCGACCTGGGTGACGATGGCCGGTTCAAGGCTGCTGATGATGCGTTGCTTGGTCAGCTCGGTGCTCCAGGCTTCGCGAGTCTTGCCCGGCAAGCGTGACTCGGGGCCTCGGTAGCCATGCCGCTGATCGTAGGTCATCAAGCCTTCGTGGACTGCCGTGTTGGCCAACTCCTGCAGATTGCTCGGCACGGTGGTGGTCACGCGAAAGCCCTCGGTGTACGCGTCGCTGCCATAGCGACCGACCATTTCGGCGCGGGCCATTTCGGCGATGTACGGTGCATTCACTTCAGGTGTCGGCACGTGATAGCTGGCGTTCAGCGGCTCGTTGATCGCGGCGGTGTAGTCGGCTTCGGTGATCTTGCCCAGCTTGTACATGCGCCCCAGGATCCAGTCGCGACGCTCTTTGCTGCGCGCCGGATTGGCCAGCGGGTTGAAGCGGGACGGGGCTTTGGGGAGGCCGGCAATCATCGCCATTTGCGCCAGGCTGATGTCACGAATCGACTTGCCGTAATAAACCTGCGCGGCGGCCTCGATGCCGTAGGCGCGGTTGCCCAGGTAGATCTTGTTGACGTACAGCTCCAGGATCTCGTCCTTGGTCAGTTGTCGTTCGATCTGCAGGGCCAGGAGGATTTCAGTGGTCTTGCGCGAGAAGCTGCGTTCGCTGCTCAGGAAGAAGTTCTTCGCCACCTGCATGGTGATGGTGCTGCCGCCGGACTGGATGTGCCCGCTTTTTACCAGTTGGGTCGCGGCACGCATCAGGCTGCTGGGATCGACGCCGTAGTGGTTGGCGAAATTGTCGTCTTCAGCACTTAGTAACGCATTAATGAAATTGGGGGGAATGTCGGCGAAACGGATCGGCGTGCGGCGCATTTCGCCAAACTCTGCGATCAACTTGTTGTCGCTGCTGTAAACCCGCAGGGGAATCTGCAACTGGATGCTTCTCAGCGCCTCTACTGAGGGTAATCCAGGGCTAAGGTAAAGATACGCGCCGCTGAGACCTAAGAGCAGTCCGCAGAAAACGGCGACGATGGACCAACCGAAAAACTTCAGCAGACGAATCAAGGCTTTTGGATATCCAGGGCAAAGAATGAATGAGGCATCAGGGTCCAGGCTAAAAGGAGAATGACCCGCAAAACCGGAAAAAAACGCTGGGCATTATAAGCATTTTTCTGTCGCAAGCGTCATTTGCGCTGCTGTCAAGACGGATGAATGGAACGCAATGGACATTAGAGAGTCCGTAACTCACGGATAGTCATAGGGAATTGGTAGTGTCAGGACTCTTCAATAAAAAGGCCAAAACGCTTCTGGGGATCGACATCAGCTCCACATCGGTGAAGCTTCTGGAGTTAAGTCGCCAGGGCAACCGTTACAGGGTCGAGGCCTACGCGGTTGAGCTTCTGCCCGCCAGCGCTGTCATCGAGAAAAACATTGCCGAGCTCGAAGGCGTGGGTCAGGCACTCGAGCGTGTGCTGATAAAGGCCAAAACCCATCTCAAGAACGTCGCTGTGGCCGTTGCCGGTTCGGCGGTAATCACCAAGACCATCGAGATGGATGCCGGGCTTTCCGACGACGAGATGGAAAACCAGCTGAAGATCGAGGCCGATCAATATATCCCTTATCCCTTGGATGAAGTCGCCATCGACTTCGAAGTCCAGGGTGCCTCGGCGCGCAATCCCGAGCGCGTCACTGTGCTGCTGGCGGCCTGTCGTAAAGAAAACGTCGAAGTCCGTGAGGCCGCCCTGGCACTGGCCGGCCTGACGGCTCGCGTGGTCGACGTCGAGGCCTACGCGCTGGAGCGTTCGTTCGGGTTGCTGGCGACCCGGCTGGCGTCTTCTCAGGCGCGTTTGACGGTGGCGGTGGTCGATATCGGCGCGACCATGACCACTCTGAGCGTGTTGTACGACGGGAAAATCATCTATACCCGTGAACAATTGTTCGGTGGTCGCCAACTGACGGAGGAAATACAGCGGCGTTATGGCCTGACCCTTGAGCAGGCCGGGCTTGCGAAGAAGCAGGGCGGCTTGCCGGACGATTACGTCAGCGAAGTGTTGCAGCCGTTTCGCGATGCGCTGGTGCAACAGGTGTCGCGTTCCTTGCAGTTTTTCTTCGCCTCCGGTCAGTACCACTCGGTCGATCACATTCTGTTGGCGGGCGGTACCGCTTCGGTCCCGGGGCTGGACCGGTTGATCGAACAACGGCTGGACACGCCGACGCAGGTGGCCAATCCCTTCTCCGACATGACCCTGAGCAGCAAAGTCAACGCTGGCGCCTTGGCCAGTGACGCGCCGGCACTGATGATCGCCTGCGGACTGGCTCTCAGGAGTTTCGACTGATGGCGCGGATCAACCTTTTACCCTGGCGCGAAGAGCAGCGAGATAAACGCCGAAAGCGCTTTCTACTGACGCTGGTCGGTGTGTTGGTGGGGTCAGTAGTTGCGGTGTTGATTGTGAACCAGGCCATAAACAGTGCCATTGATCGACAAGTGGCCCGCAACAATTACATGGGCCAGCAGATTGCCATGGTCGACGAGCGGATCAAGCAGATCAGCGACCTGAAAGCCCGTCGCCAGCAACTGGTCGAGCGCATGCGCATCATTCAGGACCTGCAAGGCAACCGCTCGATCAACGGGCGGATTTTTGATCAATTGGCGCGCACCTTGCCCGACGGGGTGTATTTCACCGAGGTGAAAATGGTCGGCAAGACCTTGTCCATCGCCGGCGCCGCAGAATCTAACAATCGTGTTTCAGACTTGATGCGCAATCTGGATGCGTCCGACTGGTTCGACGCGCCCAGCCTCACGGAAGTCAAAGCGACCACGGCAGGCCAGCTGGACCAGACCAACGTATTTCAGTTGACTGTTCGTCAGACTCAGCCTGGCGCTGTGGAGGGCGGCCAATGAGCCTCTCCACTGGGTTTGAAGCGCTGCGCAAGATCGACATCAACGATCTGGATACCAACAACCTCGGCTCCTGGCCACCGTTGATCAAAGCGTTGGCAGGCGTTCTGCTGATGATTCTGGTATTGGCGCTGGGCTACAGCTTTTCCACCCGCGACCTTGAGAGCCAGCTCGATCAAAAGCGCGAGGAAGAGTCGACCCTCAAGGAACAGTTTGCCAACAAAGCGCATGTTGCGGCGAGTCTGGAGCTGTATACCCAGCAGATGAAGGAGATGGAAAACGCCTTCGGCGTGCTGCTGCGGCAACTGCCCAGTGACACCGAAGTGCCCGGGCTGCTGGAGGACATCACGCGTACGGGCCTGGGCAGTGGCCTGGAGTTCGAAGAGATCAAACTGCTACCGGAGGTCACCCAGCCGTTCTACATCGAACTGCCGATCCAGATCACCGTCACCGGTGCCTATCACGACTTGGCGACGTTCGTCAGCGGCGTGGCGGGGCTGCCTCGGATCGTTACCCTGCATGACTTCGATATTGGGCCGGCCAGTCCCGACGGTGGTCCGAAGTTGCGCATGAGCATTCTGGCCAAGACCTACCGTTACAACGACAAGGGGCTGTAAAAATGAGCCCGGGTCGTCGTTTTTCCTTGGTCGTGTTGTGCACCTGCCTGGCAAGTTGTGGCGGCGGCAATGACTTCAGTGACCTGGACGCGTACATGAATGAAATGCGTGTGCGTGCGCCCGGCAAGATTGAACCGACGCCGACATTCCGGTCATACCCAACGTTCACCTACAACGCCGCCAATCTGCGAAGTCCGTTTTCCCGGCAGGTCAGGGTCGACCTTGCCGGCCAGAAACACGGCTCGCGCAACGTCAAGCCCGACACCAGTCGGGTCAAGCAGTACCTCGAAGGTTTCAACATCGAGCAGTTTGAAATGGTCGGCACGATCTCCAATGCAACCGGCTCCTTTGCGCTGTTGCGCGGGGCGGGCGGCGTGCATCGGCTGAAAGTCGGCGATTACCTGGGGCGCAATGATGGACGGATCGTCGCCATTAGCGGCTCGCAAGTCGATGTGGTCGAAATCGTTCCCGATGGCGAAGGCGCCTGGCTGGAGCGGCCGCGGACCCTACCTTTGAAAGAGCACTCATAGTGGGACTCGAATAATGAACAGGATTTTCTCAACCTTCGGTATTTCGCTATGGATAGCGATGCTGTCGCCGATGGTTCAAGCAGCCACCCTCAAAGCGCTGGATGTAGCGGCGCTGCCGGGTGATCGCGTCGAGTTGAAGTTATCGTTTGATGCGCCACCGCCCGTGCCTCATGGGTACACGACAGAGCAGCCGGCACGGATTGCACTGGACCTGCCCGGTGTTGTCAGTCAGTTGGCGAGCAAAAATCGTGACCTTGGAGGTGGCAACGCGCGCAGTGCGACGGTTGTCGAAGCCAAGGACCGTACGCGGCTGATCATCAACCTGACCCAATTGACCCCGTATAACGAGCGGGTCGAGGGTAACAACCTGATCGTGGTGGTCGGGCAGGGGGTCAATATCGATGGGTCCAAACCCACCGCCAGTGAGCCGCGTGCAGCCAGTCCAAAACCCGCGCTAGCGAAAACCTATGCGCCGGTGGGCAAAGCGATCCGTGGCGTGGATTTCCAGCGCGGCACTCAGGGTGAAGGCAATGTGGTCATTGATCTGTCGGACCCCTCCATCGCCCCGGACATTCAGGAGCACGACGGCAAAATAATCCTCGGTTTCGCCAGGACTCAATTGCCCGAGCCGCTGCGTGTGCGCCTGGACGTCAAGGATTTCGCGACGCCAGTGCAGTTCGTCAGCGCCAGCGCCACGGGGGATCGGGCCACGATCAGCATTGAGCCCAGCGGTGCTTTCGATTATTCGACCTACCAGACCGATAACAAACTGACCGTCAGCATCCGGCCGATGACCGTCGACGACCTGCACAAGCGCAATGCCGAACGTGTCGCCTATAGCGGTGAAAAGCTTTCGCTGAATTTCCAGGACATCGATGTGCGTTCGGTGCTGCAACTGATCGCCGATTTCACCAACCTCAATCTGGTGGCCAGCGACACGGTTCAGGGAGGCATTACCCTGCGTTTGCAAAACGTTCCCTGGGATCAGGCGCTGGACCTGGTGCTGAAAACCAAGGGGTTGGACAAACGCAAAATCGGTAACGTGTTGTTGGTGGCGCCGGCCGATGAAATCGCGGCTCGCGAGCGCCAGGAACTGGAGTCGCAAAAACAAATCGCCGAACTTGCGCCGCTGCGTCGCGAGCTGTTGCAGGTGAACTACGCCAAGGCTGCCGATATCGCCAAGCTGTTCACTTCGGTGACCAGTGCCGAGGCAAAAATCGACGAGCGGGGCTCGATCACCGTGGATGAGCGGACCAACAACATCATTGCCTATCAAACACAGGACCGGCTCGACGAGCTTCGCCGTATCGTTGCGCAGCTGGATATTCCGGTACGCCAGGTCATGATCGAGGCGCGCATCGTCGAAGCCAACGTCGACTATGACAAAAGCCTTGGCGTGCGCTGGGGCGGATCTATCCAGAACAAGGGCAACTGGAACACGTCGGGCGTCAGTAACGGTGTAAATGCATCGTCGACCATCGGTACGCCGGGCAGCACCAGCACCAACTCGCCATTCGTCGACATGGGGACTGCCGGCAATACGTCGGGTCTCGGCATTGCCTTCATCACCGACAACGTATTGCTCGACCTGGAGCTGACGGCGATGGAGAAAACCGGCAACGGTGAAATCGTCTCGCAACCTAAAGTGGTCACGTCCGATAAGGAGACCGCGAAAATCCTCAAGGGCACCGAAATTCCCTACCAGGAAGCCAGCTCCAGCGGCGCTACCTCGGTATCGTTCAAGGAGGCCTCGCTGTCTCTGGAAGTGACGCCCCAGATCACCCCGGACAACCGGATCATCATGGAGGTCAAGGTCACCAAGGATGAGCCGGACTACCTGAACAAGGTGCAGGATGTGCCGCCGATCAAGAAGAACGAGGTCAACGCCAAGGTCCTGGTCAATGACGGCGAGACCATCGTGATTGGCGGAGTTTTTTCAAATACTCAGAGCAAGGTTGTAGATAAGGTGCCATTTCTTGGCGATGTGCCGTATCTTGGCCGCCTTTTCCGGCGTGACGTGGTTTCGGAGAAAAAATCCGAGCTGTTGGTGTTTCTCACTCCGCGTATCATGAATAACCAGGCGATTGCTGTGAGTCGTTGATTCTGTGCGAAATTTGATTCTTGTAGGACCGATGGGGGCTGGAAAAAGCACCATCGGCCGATTGCTGGCCAAAGAGCTGCGCCTGCCGTTCAAAGATTCCGATAAGGAAATTGAATTGCGCACCGGCGCCAATATCCCATGGATCTTCGATAAGGAAGGCGAACCGGGCTTTCGTGATCGCGAGCAGGCAATGATTGCCGAGCTGTGCGAATGCGATGGCGTGGTATTGGCGACCGGCGGCGGGGCGGTCATGCGCGAAGCCAATCGACGGGCACTGCACGCCGGGGGTCGGGTGGTTTACCTGCACGCCTCTGTCGAGCAGCAGGTCGGTCGCACCGCCCGTGACCGCAACCGCCCCTTGTTGCGCACCGCCGACCCGGCCAAGACCCTTCGGGATCTGCTGGCGATCCGCGATCCGCTGTATCGGGAAATCGCCGACCTGGTGGTGGAAACCGATGAGCGGCCACCGCGAATGGTGGTGCTCGATATCCTGGAACGGTTGCAGCAGCTACCTCCCCGTTAATGCGCAGCGCGAAATGCGCTATCCTCGGCGTGCCGTCATGGCCGCTCAAGGTTGTGGCGGATGGCTACCGAGCGGCGTCACAACAGCAGGCGCCATGGACATTCGATAACTCAAGGCAGGACGCCTGATTCCATCTTCACTGTGGGGACACATGCAGACACTCAAGGTCGATCTGGGCGAGCGCAGCTACCCGATTCATATTGGCGAAGGTTTGTTGGATCAGCCTGAGCTGCTGGCCCCGCATATACGCGGACGGCAAGTGGCGATCATCTCCAACGAAACCGTTGCGCCGCTCTATCTCGAACGTCTGACCCGCAGCCTCGCGCAGTTTTCGGTGATCTCCGTCATCCTGCCCGACGGCGAAGCCTTCAAGACCTGGGAAACGCTGCAACTGATTTTCGACGGCCTGCTGACCGCCCGGCACGACCGCCGCACGACGGTGATCGCCCTCGGTGGCGGCGTCATTGGTGACATGGCCGGTTTTGCTGCGGCCTGCTATCAGCGCGGTGTCGATTTCATTCAGATCCCGACCACACTGCTGTCGCAAGTCGACTCCTCGGTGGGTGGCAAGACGGGCATCAATCACCCGCTGGGCAAGAACATGGTCGGCGCGTTCTATCAGCCGAACGTGGTGCTGATCGATACCGCCTCCCTCAATACCCTGCCGGCCCGCGAACTGTCCGCCGGGCTTGCTGAAGTTATCAAATACGGGCTGATCTGCGATGAGCCGTTCCTGACCTGGCTCGAAGAGAACGTCAATCGCCTGCGTGCTCTGGATCAAGTTGCCCTGACGTACGCCATTGAACGCTCTTGCGCCGCCAAGGCTGCGGTGGTCGGTGCCGACGAGCGGGAAACCGGTGTTCGCGCCACGCTTAACCTGGGTCATACCTTCGGCCACGCCATTGAAACCCATATGGGCTATGGTGTCTGGCTTCATGGAGAAGCGGTGGCTGCTGGCACTGTGATGGCTTTGGAAATGTCCGCACGCCTGGGCTGGATCAGCGAGCAAGAACGCGATCGCGGTATTCGCCTGTTCCAGCGCGCCGGCCTGCCGGTCATCCCGCCTGAAGAGATGACTGAAGCCGATTTTCTCGAACACATGGCAATTGACAAGAAAGTGATCGACGGTCGTTTGCGCCTGGTGCTGCTGCGCCGCATGGGCGAAGCAGTGGTGACCGACGATTATCCGAAAGAGGTTCTACAGGCCACGCTGGGAGCGGATTACCGCGCCCTGGCTCAGCTTAAAGGTTAATAAGATCCCGATGACTAGTTTGCATGCCGACGAGGCTTTCCTCGGCCATTACCAGTTAAGTCACGACCCTTTCGCTCCACGGGTGCCTGGCTTCAAATTCTTCCCGGCCCAGCGCAAGCCGGTGCTGGGGCAACTGCATCATCTGGCACGCTACAGCCAGTTGCTGCTGGTGGTCACTGGCCCTGAGGGCAGCGGCAAAACCCTGCTGCGCCAGGCCCTGGTGGCCAGTACCAACAAGCAATCAGTTCAGAGCGTAGTGGTTTCCGCGCGGGGTGCCGGCGATGCGTCCGGCCTGCTGCGTCAGATAGCCCAGGCGCTGAACGTCGCCCAAGCCGAGATCGGCGCGATTCTGGCTCAGGTGGTGCAACTCGCGCTGACCGGTCAGGAAGTTTATTTGCTGGTGGATGACGCCGAGCAGCTTGATGAATCCGCACTTGAAGCCTTGATGGCTCTGGCAGCCGGCGCACCGGAAGGTCGCCCGCACGTATTCCTGTTCGGCGAGTCCTCGCTGATCGCTCAGCTTGAGGCGCTCAGCCTCGAGGAAGAGCGTTTCCACGTCATCGAGTTACAGCCCTACACCGAAGAAGAAACCCGCGAATATCTGGACCAGCGACTTGAAGGCGCCGGTCGGGGTATCGAACTTTTCACCGCAGATCAGATCTCTGATATTCACGAAAGCTCCGACGGTTGGCCTGGCACCATCAACCAGGTTGCCCGCGATGCGATGATCGAAGCCATGATAGCCAGCCGCTCAGCGGTGAAGCGTCCAAGTATGGGGTTCAAGATGCCGAAAAAACACGTATTGGCGATTTCCGCCGTCGTCGTGGTCGCGGTAGCCGCCGCCTGGTTGATGCCGGGTCGCAGCAAAGCACCGACCACCGGCGCACCTGCGAATGAGCAGGCGCAATTACCGCTCGGCCAGGGCACACCAAAACCTAACAGTGGTGGTGCGCCATCCGTTGAGTTCGCCGGTAACACGCAGCCGATGCCGTTGCCGCTGGTCGGCAACTCGCAGCCGGTCATGCGCAAGCCTTTGGCCGAAGCTGCCGGTGGCATCACTGAAGGTGATGACGGTGTGCCGGTCGAGGGCTCCAGCGCCAAACCGCCGACCGTAACCACGACTGCGCCGCCTGCCGGTATCCAGCCAGGTCCGGTGCCGACACCGACTCCGGCACCGACTCCAGCCGCCAAGCCGACGCCAGCGCCGACTCAGGTCGCGACGGCCAAGCCAGTTCCGGCTGCGCCTGCCGTCAAGCCCGCTCCAGCGCCAGCCAAGCCTGCCGCCGCTGTTGCTGCCGCCAAACCTGTCGAGAAACCAGTGACCGTGGCCAAAGCCGCCGGTGGCACCTGGTACGCAGGGCAATCGCCAGGTAATTACGTGGTGCAGATCCTCGGCACCAGCTCCGAAACTGCCGCGCAAAACTTCGTGAAAGAGCAGGGCGGCGAGTACCGTTATTTCAAGAAAGTGCTTAACGGCAAGCCGCTCTACGTGATCACCTACGGTAGCTTCGCCAATCGCGATGCAGCCGTTACCGCCATCAAGGCCTTGCCAGCGAAGGTTCAGGCTGGTAAACCTTGGCCTCGCACTGTCGCCAGCGTCCAACAGGAACTGGCTACAACTCGCTGAAGATTCGGCGGCCTTACCCAGGCCGCCTCTCCCGGCACCTCAAAATTTCTGCAAGCGCATGCTGCCTCCAGGCCGCGTGCCTTGTGGTGTCTGCGTCACAGTAGTCTTTGAGTCGTTGCGGTCAAAATTAAAAAAGTTTTGACTAGCACAGCATATCCCTTTAAACCTTTCACAAATGCGACATAGATTTGCGACAGATCGTCGTCAAATTTGTGAGCCTCTGTGTCGGTGTGTACAATGACCTCCCTTTTGCCCCCGCAAAGCCGGCGCACGTCCGGCGCGGATGGTAAGTGGTTGAATTGAAAAGAAATTTGCCTCGATAAGAGGCAGCCTGGTGAGAAAGTGTCTATGAAAGCAGGTCTGTACCAACCAGATG
Organism: Pseudomonas sp. ASL7; assembly: GCF_056680375.1. NCBI lineage: Bacteria > Pseudomonadati > Pseudomonadota > Gammaproteobacteria > Pseudomonadales > Pseudomonadaceae > Pseudomonas > Pseudomonas sp. ASL7. Next base: position 5,142,242 of record NZ_CM155279.1, read on the forward strand.
AATTCAAGGATAACTGCGGTTTCGGCCTGATAGCCCACATGCAGGGCGAGCCCAGTCATACCCTTTTGCAAACGGCCATCGAGGCCCTGACCTGCATGACCCACCGCGGTGGGATCAACGCCGACGGCAAGACCGGTGACGGTTGCGGTCTGCTGATTCAGAAGCCGGATGTGTTCCTGCGAGCGATTGCCCAGGAAACCTTTGGCGTCGAAATGCCCAAGCAATATGCGGTGGGCATGGTCTTCTTCAACCAGGACCCGGTCAAAGCCGAGGCCGCTCGCGAGAACATGAACCGCGAGATCCTGGCCGCTGGCCTGCAGCTGATCGGCTGGCGCAAAGTGCCAATCGACACCAGCGTCCTCGGCCGCCTGGCCCTTGAGCGCCTGCCACAGATCGAACAGGTGTTCATCGGTGGTGAAGGCCTGAGCGATCAGGACATGGCCGTCAAGCTGTTCACTTCCCGACGTCGCTCGTCCGTGGCCAACGCCGCCGACGCCGATCACTACGTCTGCAGCTTTTCGCACAAAACCATCATTTATAAAGGCCTGATGATGCCGGCGGATTTGACCGCCTTCTATCCAGACCTCAGCGACCAGCGCCTGCAAACCTCGATTTGCGTGTTCCACCAGCGCTTCTCCACCAACACACTGCCGAAATGGCCGCTGGCTCAACCGTTCCGCTTCCTGGCGCACAACGGCGAGATCAACACCATCACCGGCAACCGCAACTGGGCCGTGGCCCGTCGCACCAAGTTCACCAACGATCTGATGGACCTGGAAGAACTCGGCCCGCTGGTCAACCGTGTCGGTTCCGACTCCTCCAGCATGGACAACATGCTCGAGCTGATGGTTACCGGTGGCATCGACCTGTTCCGTGGCGTGCGGATGATCATTCCGCCAGCGTGGCAGAACGTCGAAACCATGGACCCGGATCTGCGGGCGTTCTACGAATACAACTCGATGCACATGGAACCGTGGGACGGCCCGGCCGGCGTGGTAATGACCGACGGTCGCTACGCGGTGTGCCTGCTCGACCGTAACGGTCTGCGTCCGGCGCGTTGGGTCACCACCAAGAACGGTTTCATTACCCTGGCCTCGGAAATCGGTGTCTGGAACTACCAGCCTGAAGACGTGATCGCCAAGGGCCGCGTGGGCCCGGGCCAGATCTTTGCCGTGGACACCGAAACCGGCCAGATCCTCGACACCGACGCCATCGACAACCGCTTGAAGTCTCGTCATCCGTACAAGCAATGGCTGCGCAAGAATGCCCTGCGCATCCAGGCGACCATGGAAGACAACGACCACGGTTCGGCGTTCTATGACGTCGATCAGCTCAAGCAATACATGAAGATGTACCAGGTCACTTTCGAAGAACGTGATCAGGTGCTGCGTCCGCTCGGCGAGCAAGGCTACGAAGCCGTGGGCTCGATGGGCGACGATACGCCGATGGCCGTGCTGTCCCAGCGCGTGCGCACGCCGTACGACTATTTCCGCCAGCAGTTCGCGCAGGTCACCAACCCGCCGATCGACCCGCTGCGTGAAGCCATCGTCATGTCGCTGGAGATCTGCCTCGGTGCCGAGCGCAACATCTTCCAGGAGTCGCCGGAACACGCCTCGCGCGTGATCCTCAGCTCGCCGGTCATTTCGCCGGCCAAGTGGCGCTCGCTGATGAACCTCGATCGTCCGGGCTTCGAGCGCGCGATCATCGATCTGAACTACGACGAAAGCGTCGGCCTCGAAGCGGCGATCCGCAACGTGGCCGATCAGGCTGAAGAAGCCGTGCGCAGCGGTCGTACCCAGGTCGTGCTAAGTGACCGTCGCATTGCTCCGGGCAAGTTGCCGATCCACGCTTCGCTCGCCACCGGCGCGGTGCACCACCGTCTGACCGAAAAGGGCCTGCGTTGCGACTCCAACATTCTCGTTGAAACCGCGACTGCCCGTGATCCACACCACTTCGCGGTGTTGATCGGTTTCGGCGCCTCGGCGGTCTATCCGTTCCTGGCCTACGAAGTGCTGGGCGACCTGATCCGTACCGGTGAAGTGCTGGGCGACCTCTATGAGGTGTTCAAGAACTACCGCAAAGGCATCACCAAAGGTCTGCTGAAGATCCTGTCGAAGATGGGCATCTCGACCATTACGTCGTACCGCGGTGCGCAGTTGTTCGAAGCCATCGGCCTGTCCGAAGAAGTCTGCGAACTGAGCTTCCGTGGCGTGCCAAGCCGCATCAAGGGTGCGCGTTTCGTCGACATCGAAGCCGAACAGAAAGCCCTGGCGGCCGAAGCCTGGAGCCCGCGCAAGCCGATCCAGCAAGGCGGCCTGCTGAAGTTCGTCCACGGTGGCGAATATCATGCGTACAACCCGGACGTGGTCAACACCTTGCAAGCCGCAGTGCAGCAGGGCGACTACAGCAAGTTCAAGGAATACACGTCGCTGGTGGACAACCGTCCGGTGTCGATGATCCGCGACCTGTTCAAGGTCAAAACCCTGGACACGCCGCTGGACATCAGCGAGATCGAACCGCTGGAATCGGTGCTCAAGCGCTTCGACTCCGCCGGCATCTCCCTCGGTGCCCTGTCGCCGGAAGCCCACGAAGCCCTGGCCGAAGCCATGAACCGCCTCGGTGCGCGTTCCAACTCCGGCGAAGGCGGCGAAGACCCGGCGCGCTACGGCACCATCAAGAGCTCGAAAATTAAGCAAGTCGCGACGGGCCGTTTCGGTGTCACCCCCGAATACCTGGTCAACGCTGAAGTGCTGCAGATCAAAGTCGCTCAGGGCGCCAAGCCCGGCGAAGGTGGCCAGCTGCCTGGCGGCAAGGTCAACGGCCTGATCGCCAAGCTGCGTTACGCGGTACCGGGCGTGACCCTGATTTCGCCGCCGCCGCACCACGATATCTACTCGATCGAAGACCTGTCGCAGCTGATTTTCGACCTGAAACAAGTCAATCCGAAGGCACTGGTCTCGGTGAAACTGGTCGCAGAAGCAGGCGTCGGCACCATCGCCGCCGGTGTGGCCAAGGCCTATGCGGACTTGATCACCATTTCCGGTTACGACGGCGGCACCGGCGCATCGCCGCTGACGTCGATCAAATACGCGGGCGCCCCGTGGGAACTCGGCCTGGCCGAAACCCACCAGACCCTGCGCGGCAACGACCTGCGCGGCAAAGTCCGGGTGCAGACCGACGGCGGCCTGAAAACCGGCCTCGACGTGATCAAGGCGGCGATCCTCGGCGCCGAAAGCTTCGGCTTCGGCACCGCGCCAATGATCGCACTGGGCTGCAAATACCTGCGTATCTGCCACCTGAACAACTGCGCCACCGGCGTTGCGACTCAGAACGAGAAGCTGCGTAAGGATCACTACATCGGGACCGTCGACATGGTGGTGAATTTCTTCACCTACGTCGCTGAAGAAACCCGTGAGTGGCTGGCCAGGCTGGGCGTGCGCTCTCTCGAAGAGCTGATCGGTCGTACCGATCTGCTGGAGATCCTGGAGGGCCAGACCGCCAAGCAGAATCACCTCGACCTGACGCCGTTACTGGGCAGCGATCACATCCCGGCAGACAAGCCTCAATTCTGCCAGGTAGACCGCAACCCGCCGTTCGACAAAGGCCTGTTGGCCGAGAAAATGGTCGACATGGCCACGTCGGCCATCAACGACATGAGCGGCGCCGATTTCGCCCTGGATATCTGCAACTGCGACCGTTCCATCGGTGCGCGGATCTCCGGTGAAATCGCTCGCAAGCACGGTAACCAAGGCATGGCGAATGCGCCGATCACCTTCCGCTTCAAAGGGACGGCCGGTCAGAGCTTCGGTGTGTGGAACGCCGGCGGCCTGAACATGTACCTGGAAGGCGATGCTAACGACTACGTCGGCAAAGGCATGACTGGCGGCAAACTGGTCATCGTTCCGCCGAAGGGCAGCGCCTACAAGACCCAGGACAGTGCCATCATCGGTAACACCTGCCTTTACGGCGCCACGGGCGGCAAGCTGTTCGCCGCCGGTACCGCGGGCGAGCGTTTTGCGGTGCGTAACTCCGGTGCCCACACAGTGGTGGAGGGCACTGGCGATCACTGCTGCGAATACATGACGGGTGGTTTTGTCTGCGTGTTGGGCAAGACCGGTTACAACTTCGGCTCAGGCATGACCGGTGGTTTCGCCTACGTGCTCGACCAGGACAACACCTTCGTTGACCGGGTCAACCACGAACTGGTGGAAATCCAGCGGATCAGCGGCGAAGCGATGGAAGCCTATCGCAGCCACCTGCAACGCGTGCTGAATGAATACGTCGAGGAAACCGACAGCGAATGGGGTCGTAACCTCGCTGAAAACCTTGACGACTACCTGCGTCGTTTCTGGCTGGTCAAGCCTAAGGCTGCCAACCTGAAATCGTTGCTTTCCAGCACCCGTGCCAACCCGCAGTGATATGCGCCTGAAGAGTTTGATGAGGTTTTAACAATGGCTGAACGTCTGAATAACGACTTCCAGTTCATCGATGTCGGGCGCAAAGATCCGAAGAAGAAACTGTTGCGTCAACGCAAGAAAGAGTTCGTAGAGATCTATGAACCCTTCAAACCCCAGCATTCGGCCGATCAGGCTCACCGCTGCCTGGGTTGCGGTAACCCGTATTGCGAATGGAAGTGCCCGGTGCACAACTTCATTCCGAACTGGCTGAAGCTGGTGGCCGAGGGCAACATCCTCCAGGCCGCCGAGCTGTCGCACCAGACCAACACCCTGCCGGAAGTCTGCGGCCGGGTGTGCCCGCAGGATCGTCTGTGCGAGGGTGCCTGCACCCTCAACGACGGTTTCGGCGCGGTGACCATTGGTTCGGTCGAGAAGTACATCACCGACACCGCGTTCGCCATGGGCTGGCGCCCGGACATGTCCAAGGTCAAGCCGACCGGCAAACGTGTCGCGGTGATCGGCGCGGGCCCTGCCGGCCTGGGCTGTGCCGACGTGCTGGTACGCGGCGGCGTGACCCCGGTGGTGTTCGACAAGAACCCGGAAATCGGCGGTCTGCTGACCTTCGGCATCCCTGAGTTCAAGCTGGAAAAGACCGTGCTGAGCAATCGTCGCGAAGTCTTCACCGGTATGGGCATCGAGTTCCGCCTGAACACCGAAGTGGGTAAGGACGTGACTGTCGAGCAACTGCTCGAAGAATACGATGCCGTGTTCATGGGCATGGGCACCTACACCTACATGAAGGGCGGCTTTGCCGGCGAGGACCTGCCGGGCGTGCATGACGCGCTCGATTTCCTGATCGCCAACGTCAACCGCAACCTGGGCTTTGAAAAGTCGCCGGAAGACTTCGTCGACATGAAAGGCAAGAAGGTAGTGGTGCTGGGCGGTGGCGACACGGCAATGGACTGCAACCGTACCTCGATTCGCCAGGGCGCCAAGTCGGTGACCTGTGCTTATCGTCGTGACGAAGCGAACATGCCGGGCTCGCGCAAAGAGGTGAAGAACGCCAAGGAAGAAGGCGTGAAATTCCTCTACAACCGCCAGCCGATCGCCATCGTCGGTGAAGACCGCGTCGAAGGCGTGAAAGTGGTCGAGACCCGTCTCGGCGAACCGGATGCCCGTGGCCGTCGCAGCCCTGAGCCGATTCCGGGTTCTGAAGAGATCATCCCGGCTGATGCCGTGGTCATCGCTTTCGGTTTCCGCCCAAGCCCGGCACCGTGGTTCGAACAGTTCAGCATCCAGACCGACAGCCAGGGCCGCGTTGTGGCGCCGGAACAAGGTCAGTACAAGCACCAGACCAGCAACCCGAAAATCTTCGCCGGTGGCGACATGGTTCGCGGTTCTGATCTGGTGGTCACGGCGATCTTCGAAGGCCGCAACGCCGCCGAAGGGATCCTGGATTACCTGGGCGTCTAAACCCCGATTCCGATCTGGAATGGGATCAATTGTGGGAGCGAGCCTGCTCGCGATAGTGGTAGATCAATCAACAGAGATGTTGAATGTGAAGCCGTCATCGCGAGCAGGCTCGCTCCCACATTGGTTTCCGGGTGTTGCGAAAACCGGGATTCCACCGCGACAAATTGACCCGATAGACAAAAGGCGCGGCTCTTGCCGTGCCTTTTGCGTCGCGCTCTGAGAAAATGCCCGCACTTTTTTTCCGGATGCCGACATGACTGCCCTGAAGAACGACCGTTTCCTTCGCGCCCTGCTCAAGCAACCCGTAGACGTCACCCCTGTGTGGATGATGCGTCAGGCCGGTCGCTACCTGCCTGAATACCGCGCCAGCCGTGCCAAGGCCGGTGACTTCATGAGCCTGTGCATGAACCCGGCGTTCGCGTGCGAAGTCACGATGCAACCGCTCGACCGCTACCCGCAGCTGGACGCGGCGATCCTGTTCTCCGACATCCTCACCATCCCCGATGCAATGGGCCAGGGCCTGTACTTCGAAACCGGTGAAGGTCCACGCTTCAAGAAAGTCGTCAGCACCCTGGCCGACATCGAAGCCCTGCCGATTCCTGATCCGCACAAAGACCTCGGCTACGTCATGGACGCGGTCAGCACCATCCGCCGCGAACTGAACGGCCGTGTGCCGCTGATCGGCTTTGCCGGCAGCCCATGGACCTTGGCCACTTACATGGTCGAAGGCGGCTCGTCGAAAGACTACCGCAAGACCAAAACCATGCTCTACGACAACCCGCAAGCCTTGCACCTGCTGCTGGACAAGCTCGCGCAGTCGGTCACCAGCTACCTCAATGGCCAGATCATGGCCGGCGCACAAGCGGTGCAGATCTTCGACAGTTGGGGCGGCAGCCTCTCGGCGGCGGCGTACCAGGAATTCTCCCTGACTTACATGCGCAAAATCGTCAGCGGCCTGATCCGCGAACACGAAGGTCGCAAAGTGCCGGTGATCCTGTTCACCAAGAACGGCGGCCTGTGGCTGGAAAGCATCGCCGACGCTGGCGCTGATGCACTGGGCCTGGACTGGACCTGCGACATCGGCAGCGCCCGTGATCGCGTCGGTAGCAAAGTCGCGCTGCAAGGCAACATGGACCCGACCGTGCTCTACGCCAAGCCGGAAGCCATTCGCGCCGAAGTCGGGCGGATCCTCGCCAGCTACGGCAAAGGCAGCGGCCACGTATTCAACCTCGGCCATGGCATCACGCCGGAAGTTGATCCGGAGCACGCGGGTGCTTTCTTGCGCGCGGTGCATGAGCTGTCGGCGCAGTATCACTAGTAATCGTGACGGGTTAACCAACACCCTGCTTTAGGTGGGAGCGAGCCTGCTCGCGAAGGCGGTCTGTCAGCCAACGTTTCTGTTGGATGTGCCGGCCTCTTCGCGAGCAGGCTCGCTCCCACAATTGTTTTTGGCTGACTGGAAACTGTGTTCAAGCCTTTACACCGCCAAGCGGTGGCAACTTCGCCAGCTTCAACGCGGTCAGCAGCGCAATCACCAGCAACGCGCCGATAAACAACCCGATCCCGTTCCACCCACCCAAGTGCCAGAACACCCCGCCCGCCGTGCCTGCAATGCTCGACCCGGCATAATAGCTGAACAGATAAAGCGACGATGCCTGCCCCTTGGCCTTGATCGCGCGACGCCCGATCCAGCTGCTTGCTACCGAATGCGCACCAAAGAAACCAAACGTAAAGATCAGCATGCCGATGATCACCAGCGGCAGCGGCGTGAACATCGTCAGCGCAAGGCCGGCAATCATCAACACAATCGTCGCCCAAAGCACTTTACGCCGGCCCAGCTTATCGGCCAGCGAACCGATTTTCGCCGAGCTGTAGATGCCCGACAGGTAGACCACCGACAGCAAGCCGACGAAGACCTGGTCCATGTGGTACGGCTCGGCGAGCAGGCGATAGCCGATGTAGTTGAACAGCGTGACAAATGCGCCCATCAGCACGAACGCTTCAAGGAACAGCAGCGGCAAGCCTGCGTCGCGAAAGTGCATGGTGAAGCCGTCGAGCAGGCTGCGTGGGTGCAGCGAGCGAGCGCGGAAGTTGCGTGATTCAGGAAGAATCTTCCAGAACACCGTCGCCGCGATCAGCGCCAGGCCGCCGATCACCAGCATCGCCGTGTGCCAGCTGACGAAGTCGATCAACACGCCCGTGATCAGGCGTCCGCTCATCCCGCCAATCGCGTTGCCGCCGATGTACAGGCCCATGGCGAGACCAATGTGCTGCGGGTGGATCTCTTCGCTCAGGTAAGTCATGGCGACCGCTGCCAGGCCGCTCAACGACAACCCGATCAGCGCACGCATTACCAACACGCCTTGCCAGCTCGGCATCATCGCGCTGGCCATGGTGCACAGGGCGGCGGCAAACAAGGCCGCAACCATCACCGGCTTGCGTCCGACACGGTCGGAGATCGGGCCGGTGATCAGCAGACCAATGGCCAGCATGCCGGTGGCCACTGACAGGATAAGACTGCTCTGCGCCGCGTTGATCGAGTACTCGTGGGACAGCAGCGGCATCATCGGCTGCACACAGTAAAGCAGCGCGAAGGTCGCGAAGCCGCCGGAGAACAGCGCCAGCACCGTGCGCATGAACATCGGCGTGCCTTTTTCGATGTAGATCTCCTTCAACTCAGAGACGTGATCATCCACGGCGGCGGGTGGAACTTCATGGGCGAGTGGGGCGACAGCTGTTTTCACTTCAGACCTCGGGAGGCGCAGCCGGACAGGCAATGAAAAAAGCATATAGCTGCCTAATGATTCAATCCAATATATTGTTCGACCTGTTTGAGAGGTTTTGCGACCTAATGGGGTTTTCATGGAATTGCGTCACTTGCGCTACTTCATCGCTGTCGCCGAAGAACTGCACTTCGGCCGCGCCGCTCAGGTGCTCGGCATCTCGCAACCGCCGCTGAGCCAGCAGATTCAGGCGCTGGAGCAAGAGGTCGGCGCGCGATTGTTCGAACGTACCAATCGTCGGGTCGAGCTCAGTGAAGCCGGTCGATTGTTTCTGGAAGAGGCACGGCTGGTGCTGGCGCAGGTCGATAAAGCGGCGGATGTGGCACGGCGGGCGCAGCTCGGCGAATTGGGCGAGCTGAAGATTGGCTTCACTTCGTCGGCGCCGTTCAACTCGACCATTCCCCAGGCGATTTTCTCGTTTCGCCAGCGCTTCCCGGCGGTGCACCTGAACCTGCGAGAAATGAGCAGCACCCAGGTCGCCGATGCGCTGGTGGATGAGTCGATTGAAGTCGGGATCATGCGGCCGCTGGGATTGCCCGACTCGCTTAGCGTGGTCGAACTGATGCGTGAGCCGCTGGTGGCCGTCCTCAGCTCCAAACATCCGCTGGTCAAGGACACTGAAGAGGGATTGTTTCTGTCGGCATTGGCCCTCGAACCTTTCGTATTTTTCCCACGTAGCTATGGCAGTGGTCTTTACGCACAATTACTCAGCTTGGCCCGGGATGCCGGCTTCAGCCCACACTTTGCTCAGGAGGCCGGCGAGGCGATGACCATCATTGGCTTGGTGGCAGCGGGATTGGGGGTGTCGGTGCTACCGGCCTCTTATCAGCGGATGCGCATTGATGGCGTGGTCTATCGGCCCCTGCTCGATCCTGAGGCGGTTTCGGCGGTGTGGCTGGTGCAGCGCAAGGATCAGAAGTCGCCGATGGCCAAGGCGTTTGTGGAGTTGTTGACGCGCAAGGTTGAGGGGATGTAAGCAAGTCGCTGAGCCGAGGACATTTCAAGTAATGGATCCGACTTAGTTATTTATCCGGTTGTTGCGCAGAATCGATTTCTTTCGACGAGTGCCACGGATGCCACTTCTCTATCAACCCAAGGAAGGCAGTGTACTGATTTGCGATTTCAGGGGGTATGAAGTCCCCGAGATGATCAAGGTCAGGCCTGTTGTTGTGATACGCAAGCACAGAACCAACAGCTTACTGGTGACGGTAGTGCCGCTGAGCACCACCGCTCCGGATCGAATACTTGAACACCATCTGGAGCTTCAAAGTCATCTTCAGGGTGCCAGTCCGACCTGCTGGGCAAAATGCGACATGGTTGCGACAGTAAGTCTCTCAAGGCTGGACCGGATCAAAAGCCGAGACCGTCAGGGGAAGCGTATTTATGTCATTTCACAACTTGAAACAGATGAGTTCTGCGCTATCAAAGTCGCGGTACGCAGTGCCCTCGGCCTGTGATGGCATGAGATGTGGCGCAATCGGGCAAACCGCCAGCCGTTGCCCTCGGTGCAGTTTCAAGCAATACTGCCCGCGTTCCCGAAAGGGGCTTGTGAGACTCTGAGGATCCTGGGCAACCAGCCGTCGCAGAGCCAGACAGGTACAGGGCGATGACAAGCCGACCTGTTTGTGAAGGGGCGCCGAAAGGCGCCCTTTGTCGTTGTGCGCCAGGCATGGCGCGTGTTCTTCCCGCGCAAGGTTGAGTTGCTGAAAGCGTGACTGCTGCGCAGTCATTCGCGAGCAGGCTCGCTCCCACAGGATTTTGCGGTGTGAACACGATTTCTGCTCCACCACCCATCCACTGTGGGAGCGAGCCTGCTCGCGAAAGCGTCCACAAATTCACCAGAAAGGGTGCAGTTGCCTATGCCAAAGCGGACGCTTCGCTGAAGGGCGTAGGACATTTCCGAACTGCCTCGAACAGGCCACAGCGCCTTGCGGCATTGCCTACAACTAATCCAGAATCCGCCGGCTTGTGCGCTTTTGGGGGCGTCGGTAACTTGATTCGCATCACTGATTTCCAGTGATCGGGTTTAGTAGCCCGGTTTCCTTCCCAAACGGCTGCACAAGCATCATTCAGTCAGGCATTCGCCTGCACTTGATGGTAGCTGTGCGCATGGCGCCCCAGGGCGCGCCGGATTTGGGTCGGTGTCCGGTCTACTAACTTGCGCACAGCTGCCACCCTTCCGTTTAGTAGCGAGACAGGTTGCGGCACTACTAGCAGGAAGACCTTCCCAATGTTTAAGTCAACTCCGAACCCACCGGACTCTGATCCGGTCACTCCATCCGAATCAACCGATTCTGAAACACGCCTACCGAGCAACATCTTCCTCATTGCCCCCGATATCGACAACCAGACCCTGCTGGAATACGCCTGTGAATCCCTGGCATCAGCAAATGTCATGGCGAGCGATTTCGCGAGGTATCTGGAGGGATCGCAGTGCAACACGCTGCTGGGGATTCAACAGTCGATCATGTTGGGGGAGCTGGCAGTAAACCGTGTGTTGGATAACCTCGATCCACCCTAATGCGTCAGGGCATTAGGACTCCCGAAAGGGGCTTGTGAGACTCTGAGGATCCTGGGCAACCAGCCATCGCAGAGCCAGACAGGTACAGAGCGATAACACGCTGACCTGCTTGTGAAGGGGCGCCGAAAGGCGCCCTTTGTCGTTCCGGCGTTACTGGTTGACTGACTCAATGTATGTCCAGCGCAGAAAAGTCAGCGGGGCGGTTACATTGATTGAATGGCTGATGCGCAAGCTAACGCCATAGCTTCAAGGTTTTGTTGGGTATGGCCGATAACTGTCACTGGACTCATCACAAACTATGGAGATACAGGATGTTCAAGCAGTTAACGCTCACCGCATTGTTGGCACTGACAGCTCTGACCGGTGGTTGTGCTTCGGTAAAGATGGCTGATGATAGCCAGGACGCTCAGGCCAAGACGTTCCAGGCCTCTCCCGACAAAGCCAATATCTACGTTTATCGCAATGAGAGCATGGGCGCCGGGGTGAAAATGCCGGTGACGCTCAATGGCAAGCCTGTCGGGCAAACTGTCGCCAAGTCCTATCTGATGCTGGCAGTCCCAGCGGGCCAGCAGATCCTGGTGTCTTCGGCAGAAAACGATTCAGAACTGAAACTCACCGCAGAAGCCGGCAAGAACTACTTTGTGTGGCAGGAAGTGAAAATGGGTTTCATCAAGGCGCGAAACAGTCTGCAAGTCGTCGACGACAAGACAGGTCGCGCTGGCGTTAATGAAAGCAAGTTGATTCAAGCTCAGTACAGCCCCTGTGCGCAGTGCGGGGGCTTCTTTAATCAGTTCGAAAAACTCGCCCGCTTTGTACTCTGACAGAGTGCTTTTGAGTGCGATCATTTCGGACACGTAATTGTTACGTCCGCTGAGTAATCGCCTTTCGGCGACGGCATGGAACCATCCATTGAAGTTTCGCAGCCCATTACTGAGTATTAGATAACGTATCTAAATCAGGGTAGGCTCGAAATATTCGGGTGGCCACTATTTCCTGTCACGCCATCGACTTCGTGCGTGGAGATAAGCAGTCAAATCACTGTAGCCCAATTGAGCTGCAATTTCCGTCAACGACTCTCCCTGCATTTCTAGATGCAGTTCCAGTTCTGCGCGAATCTGATCGAGTAATTGTCTGAAGGTCGTGCCCTGCTCTTCCAGACGCCTGCGTAATGTTCTGGGCGTCTGGTGCAGCGTCTTTGCCAGATGGTCCAGATTTGGCGTTTCACCTCTCGCCAGAGACCGTCGCGCACCTTCAGCAACCTTGGCTGACCAACCGCTGAAATTACGGTGTGCGGCAATCCTTCGATCCAGCTCCTGAGTCAATAACTCCAGCATCCCGTGATGACGGGTCTGCATCGGCAGGCTCAAGCTTCGAGCATCGAAATAGAGGCAGTTAGCCGCGCAGTCAAACTCGATACGATTGCCAAACCACTGGGTGTACTGCTTGTAATACGTGGGTCGCGAATGAATGAATTTTGCCAGCACTGGCTGCACATCCTGTCCCGTCCCCCGTCGTAACTGCGCGATGGACATTGCGCCGTAGTGTTCGACGACATAGCGCGCCAACTCTCCTGGCGCATCGACGCACAGTTCGATTCCGACACCGTTTTCGTCGTTCACCAATTTCACATTATCAGTGTCCGAGGCAAGCGGTGCGTACTTGGCCCAAAGGTGCATGGACGACAAAACGTCGGGACTGTACAGGCAAAGATAAGCCAACACATGCCAGTCCTGAGGCGTGAACAGCGAGAACAGTTTTAACCCGATAGCGGGGTCAATGCGCGCCGCCTCACGCCATAGCTGATTCAGTTCGATCAGGCTGTAATCCGCGGTTTTTCGGGAGGCCTGGCTATCAAGAAAGCGTTCCAGCACCTGGCCCAGCCTGCCGCGATGAAAGCGCTGGGGCGGGTAGTTGGCCGGTTCTAGCTCAATTCTGTCCATTTCGCGCATTGGGTGGGCTTGCTCCTGGGGCTCTAATGGCAATGCATTGCCCGCAAGGGCCTAAATCGAGAGTGCCATGAATATAACAATGCTCGTCAATCACCCTGCTGTGATAGTGGCCGGGATTTTCCTTGGCTTCATTTTGCTGGAACTTGCCTGCTCCTCGTTTCGTCAGTCGTCAGGTAGTAAACGTGACGCACTCATTGAAGTCGTCGGCTCCGGTTTATTAGTGATGGTCACATTCCCTTTAGTCATGTGGCTAAGTGGCTCGATATTAAATCAGGCCATCCCGGATATGAAGGGTGCGCTGTCCGGAATTCCATGGATCGCAGGATTTTCATTGTTTCTACTGCTGGATGACATGACCCAATATTGGTGGCATCGCCTGACTCATCGGGTTCCCGCTCTTTATAAATTGCATCGTGCACATCATTCCGCCCCCTATATGAGCATCCGCATTGTCTATCGTAACAACAGTTTCTACTACCTTTTGATGCCGGGCATCTGGCTATCAGGTGTGTTGATTTATCTGGGGCTTGCACCCGTTTATTACGTTTATTTGATTCTGAAAATGACTGTGATCTTCGCGGCACACAGCAGCGTTACGTGGGACGACAAACTTTATCGCATCCGCGCTTTACGCCCACTTATCTGGGTTCTGGAGCGAACCATCTCCACTCCATCCACTCACTCTGCGCATCACGGTTTGACTGCCGAGGATGGCGTGACGCATTACAAGGGCAATTTCGGCAACATGTTATTTTTATGGGACGTGTTGTTCGGAACAGCCAAAATTACCCGTAGGCGTCCGCCGGCATACGGTATCGAACACTTGTCACCGATAAGCTGGAAAGAAGAATTGTTCTGGCCAATCGTCCGCTCCCACCGCACCGTACCCAAGGTAAGCAACGCTAAACAGAAGGTGGCGCAATGAGCCGTCATATCGTTCTGCTGTCTGGATCGAATAGATCCAACAGTCAATCAGTCAAGGTTGCCAATTATCTGCGTGACCGATTAGAAGCACTCGAGCTTTGTGACTCAAGCGAACTGATAGACCTGGCTTCTAGTCCACTACCGCTTTGGCCAGAAGAAGACACTCAGAAAGTCTGGAGTGTCCAGCAATCCATCCTCAAAAAAGCAACCGCATTGATCGTGATTAGCCCTGAGTGGAATGGTATGGCTTGCCCGGCCCTGAAGAACTTCTTTTTGTACGCAGGGCTCGGTGAACTAGGGCATAAGCCCGCGCTTTTAGTGGGCGTTTCGGCTGGGCTTGGGGGCGCCTACCCCATTACAGAGTTGCGTGCTTCAAGCTACAAAAATAGCCGGATCCTGTATTTGCCTGAACAACTGATTATAAGAAACGTTGAATCGATGTTAAACAGCGAATGTCCTTCAGACGAAAATGATATTCGCATCCGCGCACGTGCCGACTGGGCTCTGCATATACTTTGTCAATACGATGAAGCCTTGCGCACGATACGACCGGCAATCAAACATCCGCCTGAGTTCTCTACCGGGATGTAAAATGGCCATGTTTCAAGGGCTGTTTAAATTAATTACACCGCTTAAGTGGCACTATCATTGAAGTGAAAGGGATGCTTGTTTTAATGCTTGCGTCCCTGACGCAATCAAGTTCTTCCATTATTACAGTGCGTTTCGGAAGTGACGGTCTCCGTTATCCGTTGTGTCATTTCTTTGCTGGGGGCATAAAAAATCGTCCGAACGCGGCCCGAGCCTTCGGACGATCTTTTGATTTTACTTATGCCCAGCGCTTGAAAATCAGCGACGTATTCACCCCGCCAAACGCAAAATTGTTGTTCATCACGTACCGATTACTCATCTGCCGAAACTCGCCGCGAAGGTAATCAAGTTTGCCGCATTGCGGATCGACGTCGTCGAGGTTGAAGGTGTGGGCGTACAGGTCGCGGTTCATCATTTCGATGCTGAACCAGGATTCGAGTGCGCCGCAGGCGCCGAGGGTGTGGCCGAGGAAGCTCTTCTGCGAGCTGATCGGCATGTGCTCGCCGAACAGGCTGTTGGTGGCCAGGGTTTCGGCGATGTCGCCTTGTTCGGTCGCGGTGCCGTGACCGTTCACGTAGCCGATGTCCGAAGGCTGCAGGCCGGCGTCTTCCAGGGCCAGTTCCATGGCTCGGCGCATGGTGACCAGCTCTGGGCGAGTGGCGTGCTGGCCATCGGCGTTGCTGCCGAAACCGACGAGTTCGGCATGGATGTGGGCGCCGCGAGCCAGGGCGTGTTCCAGCTCTTCCAGCACCAGCATGCCGCCGCCTTCGCCGATCACCAGGCCGTCGCGTCCTTTGTCATACGGGCGCGGGCTGGTCTGCGGGGCGTCGTTTTTCAGGCTGGTGGCATAGAGCGCGTCGAAGACCATGGCTTCGGTGGGGCACAGCTCTTCGGCGCCGCCGGCGAGCATCAGGGGCAGGCGGCCGAACTTGATCGACTCGTAGGCGTAGCCGATGCCCTGGCTGCCGCTGGTGCAGGCGCTGGAGGTCGGGATCAGCCGGCCGGTAAGGCCGAAGAAGATGCTGATGTTCGCCGCCGTGGTGTGCGGCATCATGCGCACGTAGGAGTTGGCGTTCAGGCCTTCGGCCACCGAGTTGAGCAGCATTTTGCCGAACGCCTTGATCTCGTCGGTGCTGCCGGTGGAGGAGCCGCACGAGACGCCCATGCGCCCGTCCTTGATCGACTCGTCGCCCAGCAGTCCGGCATCGGCCAGCGCCTGCTCAGCCGCGCCGACCGCCAGGCGCGATACGCGGCCCATGCTGCGCAGTTGCTTGCGGGTCCAGTGGCTCGGCACCTTGAAGTCATCGATGGGCCCCGCCAGACGGGTGTTGAGTTCAGTAAAACGATCCCACTCGTCCATCCGGCGAATGCCGCTGCGGTTGGCCGCGAAGTTGCCGGCGATGGTCTCCCAATCGCTGCCCAGTGAAGTGATGCCGGCCATGCCGGTGACGACGACGCGCTTCATCAGCACAGGCCTCCATTGACGGCCAGAACCTGCCGGGTGATGTACGAGGCTTCCGCCGACATCAGGAAATTCACCGCGCCGGCCACCTCTTCAGGGGTGCCCATGCGTTGTGCGGGGATCATTTTCATCAGTTCTTCCACCGGCACGTTTTCATCGAGCATGGCGGTGTCGATCAAGCCGGGTGCGACACAGTTAACGGTGATTTTGCGCTTGCCCAGTTCGATCGCCAACGCTTTCGCTGCGCCGATCAGACCGGCCTTGGAGGCGCTGTAGTTGACCTGGCCACGGTTGCCGATCAACCCCGAAACCGAGGTGATACACACAATTCGCCCGGCCGCGCGACGACGGATCATTGGCATCATCACCGGGTGCAGCACGTTGTAGAAACCGTCGAGGTTGGTGCGCATCACCACGTCCCAATCATCTTCGCTCAGCGCCGGAAAAGCACCGTCGCGCGTCAGGCCGGCGTTCAACACCACGCCGTAATAGGCGCCGTGGGCTTCTACGTCGGCTTCGAGAATGGCTTTGCAACTGGCGCGGTCGGACACGTCGAATTGCAGGATGCGCGCATGGCGACCCAAGGCTTCCACCTCGGCCTTCACTGCGACAGCGTCCGGCAGACCGCTGCGGCAATGCAGCACGATGTCATGCCCGGCCTGCGCCAGTCGTAACGCAATAGCGCGGCCAATGCCACGGCTGGAACCGGTGACCAGTACGGATTCAGTCATGACTGGACTCCTGGGGATTCATGAAGATATTGAGCGGCCTGAGGCGGACGAAACACGTTCAGACGGGCGGTGGCGTGAATGCCGGGGGCGTTGATGTGGCATTCGAACACGCCCATGCCGTTGTCGTCTTCCAATGAGCGAATCCCGTGGATCGTCAACTCGGTGCCGGCGGGGAAATGCTCGACGTTGCATTCGAATTTACGGGTGCCAAGCAGGAAGCCCAGCGCCACCGCATCGCCGCGCTGGCGCGCGTGACAGCCAGCGTATGCCGCCACACTCTGGGCCATCAGTTCGATGCCGACCCAGGCCGGCAGGCTGCCGTCGGGGAGGCTGAACAGGCCGTCGGGCCTGACGGTGAGGCGGGTGTAAATCTGCTCGTCATCGAACGACAGGATCTGCTCGATGAAGATCATGTCGCCAGCGTGGGGCAGCAGTTCGGCGAGCGGCCAGTCAATCATGGTGCGTCTCCGATTATCAGGCTGACGTTGTTGCCACCGAAGGCAAAGGAATTGCTCATCAGATAGCGAGGTGCAATGGACGTCAGGCGATCGGTCGGGGTCACCCATTTCAGAGGTGGCAACTCGGGGTCGCGCTGACCGTCCCAGACGTGCGGGGGCAACTGATGCCCGCGGTTGTCCTGGCTCAGGCTCAACCAGCAGAACGCCGCTTCCAGCGCGCCGGCAGCGCCGAGGGTGTGCCCGGTCATGGGTTTGGTCGACGAACACGGCACGCCTTCAGGAAACACTGCAGCGACGGCCAGGCTTTCCATGGCGTCGTTGTGTTGGGTGGCGGTGCCGTGGAGGTTCAGGTAGCCGATTTGATCAGGTTGCAGGCTCGCGCGGGCCAGGGCTTTTTGCATGGCTTGTCGAGCGCCGCGGCCGCTCGGTTCCGGTGCGGAAATGTGGTGTGCATCGGAGCTGGCACCACTGCCCAACAGGGCAATCGGCGGCTTGTCGCCAGCGCTTTTGCTCATCAGGAACAGCACCGCGGCTTCGCCAATGTTGATCCCGTTACGGTTCACCGAGAACGGATTGCAGCGCTGCTCGCTCACCGCTTCCAGAGCCGAGAAGCCATTGAGCGTCAGCTTGCACAGGCTGTCGACACCACCGCACAGCACCGCATCGCACACGCCGAGGTCCAGCAGTCGCTGGGCACTCATCAATGCTCGGGCGCTGGAGGTGCAGGCTGTGGAAATCACGTAGGCCGGGCCGCTCAATTGCAGCCAATCGGCGAGGAAATTTGCCGGTGCGCCGAGCTCCTGTTGCTGATAGTTGTACTCGGCAGGGAATTCATGCTCACGGATGTAATGGGCCAACCCACGACTGGCTTCTTCAATGCCCGAGGTGCTGGTGCCCAGGACGATACCGATGCGGCCACGACCGTAGGTCTGGATCGCCTGGTCGATGTCTTCGCGAATTTGCAGCGCGGCTTCCAGCAACAATTGGTTATTACGGCTGGCTTGCTCAATCAGTTCGGCTGGAATCGGCGGCAACGCACCTTGCACAGCCGCCACCGGCAACGCTCGCTCCGCGACCCAGCCGGACTCGCTGCGCATGCCGGAGCAGTCGCCGGCAAACAGGTTGCGGGCGACTTCGTGCTTGCCGCTCCCCAGGGCGCAGATCACCCCGAGGGCATTCAGATAGGCGGTCATGGTGCCTCCCCGCTCAGGGGCGTGACTTGATACTTCGGACCTTTTGGCAGGTTCAATTCAAAGCTCAAGGGTTGTGAATAACGGACATCCCAGCGTGTTGGAAGGGCTCTTTGTGCGCCATGTTGCCAGGCGGCGGGGTAGTTGCCCGACAGTTCATCCTTAGGCGTCAACGCAAACAGCAGCGCCGCGAACAGCTCCCGGGCTTCCGGATTGGGCGGCAGCAGGCCGTCGGCTTGCCACTGCCCATCGACCAGCTTCTGGCGGGCCTGAGGAATGCCCAGCAGGTCCATCATCGACCAGCGAATGCCAGGGCCTTCACGCTGGATCACCAGCACCCAGTCAAGACGTTGATCTGCTTGCAAGCGCTGAATGTGCAATTGCAGCGGCAACGACAGGTTTGGGGTGTGCTCGGGCAGCGGAGGCTGACTGGCGCAAGCACTCAGCAGCAGGACGCAACCCGCCAACAAAAAACGCAGTACCACCGCACACCCTGTAGGAGCGAGCTTGCTCGCGATGGACGTCAACGATAATGCGCGCTGTCTGAATAAACCCGTGGCCCAGACTTTCTTCGCGAGCAAGCTCGCTCCTACATTGAACATCACACAACACCTTCCAGGGGTTTGCGCGCAACCACGTTGACCAGGGTTTCTTCCCGTTGGCCAACGGGTTTTGGCTGGCGCAGACCCAAGCGTTCGAGCAGGCCGAAATCCTTGGCACGGCTCCACCATAAATACGGATAAGACACGTTGTGCGGACCAAATTCGAAACCCTGCAGACGAATCATCGCCAGATAGCCGTCAGCGCTCTTCTGCACCTGCATCGGGTGGCGGAACAGCCAGCGAATCACCCACGTATCAATGTAAGCCTCAGTGGATTCGGCGAACAGCAAATAACCGCCCGGCTTGAGCACGCGGTAGAACTCGGCCAGTGCCTGTTCCTGCTCCACCAGGTGGTGGAAGGTCTGGTGACAGAACAGCAGATCGACGCTGGAATCCGGCACGGCAAGCGTTGCGCAGTCGCTGCCGATCAGCTCCACGTCCATGCCCTGACGCATGGCTTCTTCGCTGCTGAGGGACAGGCTGTGCGGGTCGGCATCCACGCCGATCAACCGCTGCGGCGCAAAGGTCTGGCGCAGGTGCTGGAACGACTTGCCTTGCCCGCAACCGGCATCCAAAAGCACCGCATCGCGGGGCAGCGGCTCGCTGAACAGGCTGCGTAAATCGTTGATCGCGACCCGCAGCACACGGTGCTGCCAGGTATGGCTGCGCAGGAACCACAAACCGAAGCGGGTTTCTTCGACGTAGGTGTCGCTCAAGTAGCTCATGTGACATCCCTGGCACAGAGCTCTGACAGCATCCGCAGCCGGCGTTTCGGTTCGGCGACGAACGGATTGCGTTCGTCCCAGGCATAACCGGCCAGGATCGAGCAGATCATTCGACGAATATCCGGTGAGCCGCCCTCATGGTAAATCACATCCTGGAACGTCCCGGTGTACCAGCCTTCGACGTAACAACGGAACGTGTCGACGCCGCGCTTGAGCGGCTCGGCAAACTCGGTCTGCCAGTCGACGCTTTCGCCCTGTAACTGACGGTGTAGAACCGCAGCGGCCATGCTCGCCGAGCGCATGGCGATGGTCACACCAGAGGAGAACACCGGATCGAGGAATTCCGCCGCGTTGCCCAGCAACGCAAACCCCGGACCATGCAGGGTTTTGACGTTGGCCGAATAGCCGCCGATGGTGCGCGCCGGCGTATCCCAAACCGCATTGTTCAGCACCTTGGACAGGCTTGGCGTCTCGGCAATGAAACCGCGCAGGCAGTCATCCAGGTTTTCAGCACGACCTTCGAAGTGCTCGGCGGCTGCAACCACGCCTACCGAGCAGCGGCCATTGCTGAACGGGATGGTCCAGAACCAGACATCGCGCTGGGTCGGGTGGGTGGTGATGAGGATCTTTTCCCGTTCGAACGACGGGCTGTCGATATGGTCTTCGATGTGAGTGAACACCGCCTGCCGCACCGGGAAATTCGACGGTGAATCAAGGTCCAGCAGGCGGGGCAACACACGGCCATAACCGCTGGCATCGAGCATGAAGTCAGCTTCGATGCGGTATTCGCTGCCGTCCTCACGGCGCACGCCGAGCTGCGGTTTTACCCGGTCGACGTCAACGCTGACAATCGCTTCGCCGTAGCGAACTTCCACGCCCTGCAGGGCGGCCTGATCGGCCAGCAGTTTGTCGAAATCAGCGCGCTGAACCTGAAAAGTGGTCGGCTTGCCATTGCTGAAGGTGTCACCGAAATCGAAGGCGCTGTACTGCTCGCCCCACGCGAATGCCGCACCGGTTTTCAACTGGAAACCGGCCGCATTCACGGCCTCAAGCATGCCGGCTTCTTCGACGAAATCCAGGCAATGCGACAACAGGCTTTCGCCGATGGAAAACCGAGGAAAATGTTGACGCTCGATCATCAGCACATCGTGACCTTTGCGCTTGAGCAGCGCCGCGGCGATGGCCCCCGAGGGGCCCGCGCCGATGACCACCACCTGACGACGTTCCAATTCAACTGTTGGCATGGGGGCTCCTTGCCGGGACGGCGATGTTCATGGGGGTTCGGTGCATGCCGGCGAGTGCCGGCAGCAGTGTGGCGATCAGGCCCATCAGCATCAGCGCAAAATACAGCGCCGGGCTGATGAGCTGTTGTTGCAGCAGCAGGTTGAGAAAGACGATCTCACTCAAGCCACGGATGTTCAGCAGGATACTTTCCCGCCAGCGACTGGCCCCTTCAAACGAAGCGCCGGCCCAGCCGAGGCCCAGCCAGTTGCCCAGCAGTTTGCTGGCAATCGGCAACAGCAGCAGTGCCGCCAGTTGTGCCCAGCCGAGGCTGTCCATGGCGCTGTGAACGTTGATTTGCACGATGCCGAACGTGAGGATCAGCGGGATCGCGATGTACGTCTGTAAGCGAATCATCCACCGCACCGGCAACGGCAGTACCAGCGGCACCTTGAGCGCGGCCATGCACATCAGATAGCCAATACCGAAAATCAGCGCATTGAGCTTGAAGTGTTCAGCGACCACCAACAGTGCGAAAAAACCACCGGTGTGCAGCAGCGGTTGGCGCAAACCCAGCAGGCGCAGCAGCAACGGCAGGCAAGCCCCCGCCAGCGGCAGCAACAGACTGCTCAGGTGCAAGCTGCCCTGTGCGATGGCGAACAGAGTCCAGCAGGTGAGGTCGATGAGAATGGCGGTCTGCACCAGTCGCCGGGTGGCGGCTGGCGGGTAGTTGATGTGCTGCAGGTACAAATACAACACCGGAATCGCGGTAATGGCGAACAGCAGACCGACCGCCAGCGAGCTGATCCACGGCTGCGCCGGCAACAGCCACACCGCCGTCGCCAGCCCGCAGGCGAACGGAATGCAAAAACTCGGCAACGCGATTTTTACGCTTTGACGGTCGAGTCGCAGGTCGATGACGTCGCTGAGAATGTTCCCCAGCAGCAAGGCAAAACTCAGGCTGTAGAAGTTTTTCAACCAGACCGGTGAGATCAGTTCGGCGCCACTCAGTTGCCAGCCCGGCTCGATCCAGAAGTACATCAACAGCGGCAAGCCGACGGTCGCCAACAGCAACTGGCTGACGATCGAGATCAAGCCAACGTGGCGACCGACGTGCGTGGCAACGGCGAACAACGCCAGGGCCATCACCCAGAACAGGACGACCGTCATGCTGCCGACTCCGCAACAGTTGCCGGATGGACGTGACGACCGGCCCACGGCGCCAGCATGAAACTGAACGCCAGACCGAGGCTCACCGATAAGCCGAAGTTGCTCACCGCCGGCGTACTCGACACCGCCAGCAATCCAAACGACAGCCACGTGGTCAGTGCCGCCAGCAAGGTGCCCAGCAGGCTCACGGCAGCGCCGCCGACCTGTTCGCGCATGAGGATCGCGTAGTCGACGCTGATCGCCGTCACCAGCAGCAGGCCGAACAGGCTGAACAGTGTCAGCGGCTGACCGAGCCAGCCGAGACTGGCGAGGCTGCAGAGGGCGGCGAGCAATGGCAGTGCAACAATTCGCAGCGCGCCGCCGAGGCCGAATGGCAGGATCAGCACCAGCACGATCAACACGCAGGAGGCGAGTTTCAATTCTGCGGCGCTGATCTGCGTCGCGGCGAAAACACTGTTCAACTCACCGAGACGATCCACCAACTGCACGCCCGGCAGGTCCAGTGCCTGAGCTTGCAACAGTGCGGGGTTGTTCAGGCCTTGCAGGCTGACCATCGCGGCCACGCCGTCTTCGGTGGGCCCCAGCCACAACGTGCGATAGGGTTCCGCCAATGGACCGGCCAGCGCCGAATCGATGTCTTCGGTGGGCAGCGCCTGCAACTTCGTCAACTCCGCTTGCAGCGCTGCAACCGGCACGCCGACGTCAAGCAGGGGTTGCCAGAATAGCGGTAGCTTGTTCAGCGCTTCGCGCACTTGTCGTTGTTCGCTCGGCTGGCTGACCAGTTGATTCAGCGAGAGATAGCCCTGGAGTTTGTTCAGGTTGATTAACTGATCGAGGCGCTCGTTCAACGCGGTTTGGCGGTCCAGCAATTGCTGCTGATTGCTCGCGCGCACCAGGAAAAATTGACTGGTGGGTTGATAGCCGGTGATGCGCGCAATGGTCTGGGCCTCGTCGGTCAACTGCTGCGGTGTACCGATCCACTGGCGGATGTCGTTTTTGCTGTCGAGCTGTAGCAGGCCGCCGACACAGAAAGCGATCAGCAGTGCGAGCAAAATCGGGGTTCTCACGTATTTGAGCAGCGTTTCACGCAGGTTCACCAACAACGCGCAGACGCGCAGCATCCACTGCGCGGGACGTAAATCTGTGCCCTTGAGCAACGCCGGCAGCAGGCATACGGCGGACAAGTAGGCGCCGACCAGGCCGGCGGCGGAGAACACGGCAATCTGGGTCAGCGCCGGAAACGGTGTCCATGCCAGTGCCAGATAGCCTATGCAACTGGTGATCAGGCTTAGCGTCAGGCCCGGCAACGTCAGGCGCAATGCCGGCCAGCTGTGCCAGGGTTTCAGGCTCCAGCTCTTGGACAGGTAATGCAGCGGGTAATCGACCGCGACGCCGATCAGGCTGGAGCCGAGCACCAGCGTCATCACATGCATATGGCCGAACATCGCCACGCAGGTCACTGCACCAAACAGCATGCCTACCAGCACCGGGACGAAGGCCAGCAACACCCGAAAACGCCGGAAGGCCAGCAGCAACAGCAGCAGAATCCCCAGCGTGGCGCCACCACCGACCCAGGTGATTTCGCGCGTGGCTTGCTTTTGCCCGTTGGCCGCATAGAGCAAGCCGCTGGCAGCGAGCACTTGTACATTCGCCTGGGCGGCTTCTTCACGGCTGTGTTTGAGCAACTCGGCCACTTGCAGCGGCAGGTTCATGTCAAAGGCGTTGCCGGTCGTGCGTGCCCGCAGCAGCACCCAACGCTTGCCGTCGGCATCGGCAATCAGCGCGCCGCTGCCGATGTCCAGTTGCACCGAGCCGTGTTGCGGCTGGCTGTTCTGGATACGCCCGGTCAGGCCCAGCCAGTCATCCTGGCTCGGCACCAGACTGAAGCCGGTGAACGGGTCGAACAGGGCTTGCACGCGCTGCTGGATAAACGCGTCGGGATGCTCGATCAGTTGCTGCCGGTCCGCCGCCGAGAGCATCGCCAGGCGGCCTTGGAGCAATTGCGTGCGCAGCGCCGGCAAGTCCGCTTGCAGGGTCCACTGGACCTTTTCGAACAAGCCGCTGGCCTGCCATTGCTCGCCCAGTTTCTGCGCCATGGTGATGGCTTGCTGGCGATCGGCGTGGCCGACCAGCACCAGCATTTCGCGGTTCAACGGTTCCTGCATGCGTTGTTCGGAGCGCAGTTCCAAGGCGTCCGGTGCGGTGCCGGGCACCAGTTCCATCAGGTTGGCCGACAGCGGTGCGCCGTTACGCCATTGCCAACCGGCGAGCGCGAGCACCGCCAGCAACAGGAGTAGAAACAGCCGCGGAAGACTCCGTTCACTCGGCAAAGTCATGTTGCTCCGGGTCGCTCAATGGTCGGGCACTGGTGCTGTCCTGCATGCGCAACAGGGTGCTGTCACCCTGGGTTTCCAGCAGTTCGATGGTTTGCACCAACTCGCCGCCAGCGATATTGATTTGATTGAACACCTGTTTGAGCAGCATTGAGCGAGGAACCAGGGTCAGCTTCCAGTTCTGGGCGTCGCCGCTCAGCGACAGTTCGAAGTCACGTTGCAGGCCGCTGCTATCGCCTTGCAGCACGGCCAGGAACAAGCGGTTCTGCTCGGCGCCGGCGCTCTTGCCGGGCAGCATCTGCCAACCATTGGCATCACGTCGCGCGATGCCTTTGTCGCTGATGCGGTAGTCCTGTTGCAGCGGGGTTTTCAGCAACCACAGCAGGCCATGATTTTTAGCGAGGACGAACGTGCCCGTGCTGGTCAACGGCTGGGGCAGGGAACGCAGGTGTTTTTCCTGAACGAAATTGCCATGGATCACGTCGGGTTTGGCCAGTTGATCGCTGAGCTGTTGCAGATCGAATGCCTGCGCCAGCGACGTGCAGCCAAACATCAATACCAGCGCCGCCACGAACCTGTAGCAGCTGGCGAAGCCTGCGTCGGCGGGCCTGCGTTTCTTCTGATGTACCGTATGTGCAGGTTTTGCGACGGCTTCGCCGCCGAACGCAGCCTCGCGGGCTCGGCAGCTGCTACAGGCTATTCGGACATTCATGCGAGCACCCTTTCAACAGCGTCAGTGAAGACCTTCGGCGAGGCCAGTTGCATTTCGCGGCTGCTCATGTCGACGGCGACTTGCACCGAGCTGGCGCGGGTCAGGCGTTCGCCGGTCTCCAGATCGCTGATCAGGTAACTGATTTTCAGACGATTCTCCCATTCCACCAGATTCGCTCGAACGTTCAGCTTCTGGCCGAACACCGCACCGCGTACATAGCGCAGTTGCAGGTCGATCACCGGCCAGGCGTAACCCGACTCGACCATCGCGTTGTAGTTGTGGCCGATCTTGTCCAGCAAGGCGCAGCGAGCGACTTCCAGGTATTTGATGTAATGGCCGTGCCAGACGACGTTCATGGTGTCGACGTCGAAGAACGGCACGAGGATTTCCGTATCGGTATGAAGCACTCCCTTGCTACGCATGCAGCCTCCAGTGTTGTTCGGCGATACGTTTCAGGCACAAGCGCAATTCGCCTTCCAGCGCGCGGTCTTCGATGACCGGCGGGAAGTCCTTGGCCAGTTCTTCATGCATGGCGGCGAGGGCCGGTGGCAACGGGCGTGCATCTTCGGCCTTGCTGCGCAGCCACACGCCTTGGTTGGCGGCGAGCAACGTGGCGGCGGCGACTTGTTCGGTCAGCTCCAGCACGCGAATCGCATCGCGGGCGGCGATGGTGCCCATGCTCACTTTGTCCTGGTTGTGGCATTCGGTGGAGCGCGAGAACACGCTGGCCGGCATGGTGTTTTTCAGCGCTTCGGCGGTCCAGGCGCTGGTGCCGATCTGCACGGCCTTGAAGCCATGGTTGAGCATCGCGCGATCAGCGGTGGCGCCGGACAAGTTGCTCGGCAAACCATGGTTGTAACGCTCGTCCACCAGGAGCGCGAGTTGGCGGTCCAGCAGGTCAGCGACGTTGGCCACCAGGTTTTTCAGGCTGTCCATGGCAAACGCGATGTGGCCGCCATAAAAGTGTCCGCCGTGCAGGACGCGTTCGGCTTCGGCGTCGATGATCGGGTTGTCATTGGCGCTGTTCAGCTCGATCTCGATGAACGAGCGCAGCCAGTTCAGGCTGTCGGCCAAAACCCCGAGGACGTGCGGCGCGCAACGCAGGGAATAGCGGTCTTGCAGGCGATGCAGCGGCGCGGTCGGTGCGTCGATCGCCAGGTCCTTGCGCAGCCACGCGGCGACTTGCATCTGCCCCGGATGCGGTTTTGCGGCAAACAGGCGCTCGTCGAAGTGTTCCGGATTGCCTTGCAGCGCGACCACGTTCAGCGCGGTGATGCGGGTGGCCAGTTGCAGCAGGTAATCGGCGCGGGCATAGGCCAGGCAGGCGAGGCCGGTCATGACGGCGGTGCCGTTCATCAGCGCCAGGGCTTCTTTGGGGCGCAGCACCAACGGCTGCCAACCGAGCTCACGGTGCACGTCGGCGGCCTGTCGGCGTTCGCCGCGGAACATCACTTCGCGCTCGCCGGACAGGGTCGCGGCCACATAGGACAGCGGCGTCAGGTCACCGCTGGCACCCACCGAACCTTCTTCCGGGATCAGCGGCAGGATGTCGTGTTCGAGAAAGGCTTGCAGGCGTTCCAGCAGTTCTATGCGAACCCCGGAAACGCCGTGGCACAGCGACTGCAAACGCGCCGCGAGTACTGCGCGGGTGGCTTGTGCATCGAGCAGTTTGCCCAGCCCGCAGCCGTGGAACGTGTACAGATGACGGGGCAGGGCCTCGACGTGATGCAACGGCACCGCGACCACGCAGGAGTCGCCATACCCGGTGGTCACGCCATAAATCACGCCTTCCTTGTCCAATAGGGAGTCGAGGAATCGCGCGCCCTTGGCAATGCGCTCGCGGTACGCGGGGTCGCTCTGCAGCTGCGTCGGCACCTGACGGTTGGCCAGGGCCAGCACGTCTTCAATGCGCAAAGGGAGTTCGCCGAAGGTTACCGGCTCAAGCGTTGGCGTCGTCATCGGTCTTCCAGAAAGGGTAAAAGTTGAACCATTGTTGAGGTGCTTCGAGGCAATAGTGACCCAAGCGTTCGGCGTAGCGCGAAGCCCACTGATGAATGACCTGCTCGCGGTCACTGCGCTTCCACACCACGGCCTCGGTGAACGGTTCGAGGGTCAGTCGATAATCGCCTGTCGGCTTCTTCAAGCACAGCAGCAGATTGACCTTGCACTTCAGCAAACCGGCCAGTAGCCACGGCCCTTGCGGGAACGCGGCTTGATGGCCGAGGAAGTCTACGGTTACGCTGCGCCCGCCATGCAGCGGTACGCGGTCACCGGCAATCGCCAGCCACTCGCCGCGCTCCAGGCGCTCATGCAGTTGCAGCATGATCAGCGGGTCCAGCTCGCTGACCTGAATCAGCCGCAGATTGGTCGCCCCGGCTTCGCCCAGCAAGCGGTTGAACTGTTCGGCGTGCTTGGTGTGCACCAGCACATTCATCGTCACCTTTTCGCCAATCTCTGCCAGCGCGCGGCAGACTTCGAGATTGCCCAAATGTGCACCCACCAACATCTGCCCACGCGTGCCGCGCAGCTGATTGCGCAGTAAGGCCGGGTCGATGATTTCGATCTGCTCGATGCTCAACTTGCCGTTCCACACGTCGAGCTTATCGAGCATGGAGTCGGCAAAGGCCATGAACTGACCGAACACCCGCCAGTGGGTCGGGCGCAAGTCGCTGCGACCGCTCCAGTCCGCGAGGCGCTGCTGGTATTGCCAGGCGCTGTGGCGGGCGCTGCGACCGAACAGGAAAAAGTACAGGACGATGCCGTACAACAGCGGGCTCAACAGCCTGCGACCGAGTACTTTGGCGCCGAATGCGGTGAGTTTCATCAGCCAGAAACTGCCGCGCTCCTGGCGGTCGGCCCAGTGTTCCTTGTCGGCGTCGATGCTCATGCTCGCCACCGCCGCCAGAGAATCACCGGGGCCCGCAGCAACATGCCGAAGAACAAACGGGTGTGCATGCTCGAAATCAGTACGTTGTCGCGGAACATCCGGAAATGTGAAACGCCATCCAGTGGGTAGTGGACCTTGACGGGCAGCCACTGCATCGGCAGGTTGCGCCAGGCCAGTCGCACCAGAATGTCCGAGTCGAAGTCCATGCGTTTACCGATCCTGGCCGAGTCGATCAGCGCCAGGGTCGGGGGCAATGGATAGATGCGGAAGCCGCACATGGAATCGCGAATCTGCAATGAAAGCGTGTTGATCCAGACCATGACGTGCGTCAGATAGCGGGCGTACAAACGACCTTTCGGCACACTGGCGTCGTATTGCGGATAGCCGCAAATCACTGCTCGCGGATGGGTACGTGATCGTTCAATGAAGGTCACGACGTCATGCAGGTCGTGCTGGCCGTCGGCGTCCACCTGCAAGGCATGGCTGAAGCCCAGGCGCGAGGCTTCGCGAAAGCCGGTCATGACCGCGCTGCCCTTGCCCTGGTTGGCAGTGAGCCGGATCAAGTTAACCATTTCGCGTTGGGCCAGATCGTCGAGCACTTTTGCGCAGGCCGGGCTGCTGGCATCGTCCACCAGAATGCACGGCAGGCCATTCGCAATCAGCGCCTCGACCACGGTGGTGATCGCGGTTTCGTGGTTGTAGACGGGGACTATGGCGCAGGGGTTATGCATGTTTGGTTTCACCTGAAGGACCGAGGTGTTTGCTTCGCGAGCAGGCTCGCTCCCACAGGGGAGTGGTGTTTGACGCAGATCCGGTGTGGGAGCGAGCCTGCTCGCGATTGAGTGCGAAGCACTCACCAAGGTTACGCATCGCCCGCCACCCCCAGCAAAACCCGCCCACTGGAGCAGGTGGCGATTTCATTGCGATAGGTGAAATACAGCTTGCCGCGTACCGGGTCGAAGCGCAGGTGCAACTGGATTTCATCGCCCGGGCGCACCAATTGCTGGAATTTCAACACTTCCATGCCGGCGAATTTCTCGGGCAGGTCCATTAATTGCTGGCCGAGGTTCAGCGCCCACTCCACCTGTACCACACCGGGCAATACCGGCGCCTTGGGGAAGTGGCCGCTGAAGTAGGCGAGGTCTGGCGGCACCGCCAGTTGCAAGCTCCACTCGCCGTCGACTTCGACCTGTTCCAGCACTTGCGGTGCCTTGGGACGGGGCGCCAGAAGCAGCGCATCAACGTCGGCCTGGGGCAACTTGCCCTGAGGCGTCAGCGGCAATTGCCGCAGCAGGCGCCAGCGTCGTGGCAGCGCCAGGGTTTCGCAATGCTGGGTCAGATGTTGACGCAACACTTGCGTAAGGGTGGATCGACCCTGATTGCGCAAGGCATGCAAACCCGCCTCGCTCAGCACCAGCAACGCCCCCAGTGAAGCGCGGTTTTCCTGAACCACCCCGAGACGCGCTTCAGCGACCCAGTCGTGGTCCATCAGCGCCTTTTCCAGCATCGGTAATGAAATACGTTTCTCTTCCAGTTTGACGATCCGATCCAGTCGTCCGAGCAGTTCGAAACGGCCGTTTTCGGCTATCCGCGCAGCGTCGGCGGTGTGTTCGATATGGCCAGGCGGCAAGTACGGCGACGCGATGAGTAGTGCGCCATCGCTGTCCTGGCTCAATTTGATACCCGCAAAGGGCTGCCAGAGTTCGTGGCCCTGACGCCAGGCAATGCCACCGGTTTCCGAGCTGCCGAGAATTTCCGTCGGCCATTGTTGCAGTCGTTCGCGCAAGCTTTGTGCAGCCTCGACCGGCAACGCGCCACCCGATGAAAACACCCGGCGTACCACGCTCAAGGCCGGCCAGTCGAGGTTGTCGCCCATACGTTTAAGTAGCGCCGGGCTGGCAACCCAGGCAAACGCCGGATGTTCGCGGCTGGCACGCTGCAAGTCTTCCGGGAAGGCCAGTTGCTTGCGCACAAACGTGCGCCCGGCACACAGCGGCCACAGCACCCGAAACAGCAGGCCGTAGATGTGCTGGGTGGCGACACTGCCAATCATGCACGCCGGGCCCAGATCAGCGCCCCAAAGTTGTTCCAATGCGTCGACTTCATTGGCCAGTTGGTGCAACGTTTTCTCGATTCGCTTGGGCTCGCCGCTGGAGCCGGAAGTGCACAGGCTCAACGAGCAGCGATCCAGATCGAGTGCCGCGCCGGAGAGTGGCGGATGTCGGTAGTCGCTCAGGTGAGCGTCGTCAGCCTGATCAGTCAGCCACAGGTCGACATCGCTTGACCAACGCTGGCGAGTCTGGGGTTGCAGGTCGGCGGGCAACAGCACGCTCACCCCCGCGCGCCAGGCGCCCAACAGGGCAATCGCGAGATCGGCGGCATCGTCGAGGTGCACGGCGATGCGCTGCACCCCTTGGGCTTGCAGGCCGGCAGCCAGGCTCAAGGCCTGCTCGTAGAGCTGCGCGTGATTCAGCGCCGGTTCGGCCGTCACGGCGCGTTCCGGTTGAGCCTTGAGCAACAATTGCTCAAGTTTTATCCAATTCATGGGTGGCCTCGTACCCTTTGTCGTATGAGCCATTCAATGGCAAACATCAGGCCGATCAATCCATAGGAGATCAGGCCGGTGTACAACATCCACCAACTCAGCGGCGCCCAAAGGGTCAGGGCGGCGGCGCATAAGCCGTTGCATAGAAAAAACACACTCCAGGCAATCGTGACCTGGCGGGTATAGCGAATGGCTTTGGCCGGCAAATGGGGTTCACGCAGACGAGCCAGGCGTTCGACCATCGGCGGGCCGTATTTCAGGCTCAACCCGAACAGCACCAGCATGAAGCCGCTGATCAGCACCGGATACCAGCGCAGCAGAGCCGGGCTGTCGAACACTGCAAGCAACAGGCAAAACACGATGGCGACGACGGCCATCCACCGGCTCCCTGGTCGCCGCACACCCGTCAGCGCGCGCGCCAGCCACAGACTGCCCAGCAGCAGGCCGAACTGCCACGGCGCGAAATGCTCCATGCCGAAATACACCGCAAAGGGGTACAGCAGGCCCGCCAGCAGCAGGCCAAGGCCAATCAGTCGGCTCATGCGGCCGGTTGAACCAGACGGTAGACCGCCTCGACCACGTCGCTGACAGTACGCACCGATTTGAATTCTTCGGCAGCGATTTTCTTGCCGGTCTGGCGTTTGATGTGATCGATCAGGTCGACCGCGTCGATGCTGTCGATTTCCAGGTCTTGATACAGGTTGGAGTCAAGGCTGACACGCTCGGGATCCAGCTCGAAGAGTTCCACCAGAGCATCGCGCAGGGTGTTGAAAATGTCGTCACGAGTTTGCATGGTCCGGTCTCAAGCTGCCTGTTTTGCAGTGACGAACGCCGCAAGGCTCGCCACGTTTTTGAAGTGATCACGGGTGTCCTTGGCGTCGGCGTCGATTTTGATGCCGTACTTTTTCTGGATCGCCAGACCAAGTTCCAGCGCGTCTACCGAGTCCAGGCCCAAGCCTTCACCGAACAGCGTCTGGTCATCGCCGATATCGTCGGCGTTGATGTCTTCAAGACCCAGGGCCTCGATGATTAACATTTTTATTTCACGGTGCAGTTCGCTCATCTTCGGCGAGCTCCTTAATAAAGTAGTGATGCAAATAATCGTTGAGCTTGCGTGAGGCTTGCGGAGCAGGGCCTTGCGTGGCGAATGTCTGTGGATCTATATCGGCCCCGACACGGAAACTGAAGTGCACGCGACGTTTTGGGATCCGATACCAGGGTTCGGCCTTGGTCAATGTGGTGGGACTGACCTTGATAATGACCGGGGTAAGGATTTTCGCACCCCGCAGGGCGATCGACGCTGCCCCCCGATGAAAGGACGGCGCCTTGCCTGGGGCGGTGCGAGTCCCTTCGGGAAAGATGATCAAGGTCTGACCGCTTTTCAGCGCGTCGGCCGCATCGTCGAGCATGTCCATGCTGCCGTCGTTGCTGATGTATTCGGTGCAGTGAAGCGGGCCACGGGTAAAGGGGTTCTCCCAGAGGCTTTTCTTGACCACGCAATTGGCATGGCGTACCAGGCCGATCAGGAAAACCACATCAATCAGCGACGGGTGATTGGCGATGATCATCTGACCCGGTCGACCGAGGTTTTCCGCGCCCTGAATGTCGTAGGTCAGCACCCCGGTACGCGCCATGAACCGGACAAAAAACCAGAACAGACGAGCAACCGTATGTCGCGCTCGCTGCCGATGCGTCTGGGCATTGCCCGGCAGACAGTTCAACAGCGGAAAAAACACCAGGCGCAGGCCCAGGCAGCCCAACCCGAACAGGGTGAAGCTTGCGGCGGTCGCCAGCAGGCGCCAGTAGTAGGCGTCGCGGTTTTTTTCAGTTACAGGTTGCGTTGCCAGGTCCATACGCGATTTTTCCAGGCATGTTGGCAGGTGGTCTGCTGGTCGAGCAGGGTACGCACTAGGTCCAGGGCATGGGGCCAGTGGGCGTTGGACAACTCATTCGGGGCGCTGTTCAGAGACAACTGCCAGTCGTTACCGGGGGTCAGCAGCAGGCCGACCGCGTAAGGGAATGGCACATCGTCGATCCAGGTCGAGTAGGCCTCGGGCGGCTGCTCTTCGGTGACCACCACCAGCACCGCGGGTGCGCCTTCCTCAAGTAGCGCGCAGGCCTCTAGCATGCCCTGTTCAAGGCCATCCCCAGCGGCGGCGAGTGCTGTCATTTCGCTGGTTTCACTGCGCATGATCGACCACAGGCCAATAATCGCATTGTGCACCGACAGGCTGAACTGGGTCGGCGATAACGGCTGATCGGTGGCCAAATCGCGGAGAATGTCGAAGGTACGCGGTGTTTCGCCGTGGCGGGAAATAAAGACCAACGGTAGGTCCTGGCGACCCTCGGCCAATGGCCAGCCAACACTGAACGCCATCCGGGCCAGGCGGCTGAGTCGCCGGCGCTGCATGGCCGGCAAAAACGAGACGTCCGGCGCTGCATCGCTGCTCGCAAGCACGACCGGTTGTCGGCTCCAGGCCTGCCAATCGTCCACGCTTTCGAGCCCCGGAGCCCACGCGCGCCATTGGGCGATGTTGAAGTTGATCACAGACATTCATCCCGCCCCTGCGGGGCTTTCTTGACGCGGTGAGTCCAAAGATAGCGACAGACCGTACGTGGCGCTAAACGCCGAGTGGCGCGCATTATCCCGGTGCGGCGGACCTGTAGCAAATGCTGGTTACATTTTGCTCAGTCAAATGTACCGGTTGGTTCGGCTGAAGCTGTCGGCTGGCCATTATCCACATTGTAATCGCCATGTCTGTCGGCGCTGTCAGTAATCAGACCATGAGTTTTCGGCTTTTTCATCCTGATAGAGCGACTGACTGTGTAGTCCCTTTGCCGACGAGGTAGCTAAGCGGGGCAGTGGACTACTACACTCGGTCATTCTTTGATACACGGAGGTTTTGACATGCGGCGCGTGGTGTTCAATCAAAAAGGTGGTGTAGGCAAATCCAGCATTGCCTGCAATCTGGCGGCGGTCAGCGCCAGCGAGGGTTATCGCACCCTGTTGGTGGATCTCGATGCCCAGGCCAACTCCACTCAGTACCTGACAGGTTTGACCGGTGATGACATTCCAATGGGCATCGCCGATTTCTTCAAGCAAATGCTGTCTTCCGGACCGTTCTCCAAAAAAAAACAGGTCGATATCTACGAAACCCCGTTCGACAACCTTCACGTGATTACGGCGACCGCCGAGCTGGCCGATTTGCAGCCCAAGCTTGAGGCTAAACACAAGATCAACAAGCTGCGCAAACTGCTCGATGAGTTGTCCGAAG
Source organism: Pseudomonas sp. ASL7 (assembly GCF_056680375.1). Taxonomy (NCBI): domain Bacteria; kingdom Pseudomonadati; phylum Pseudomonadota; class Gammaproteobacteria; order Pseudomonadales; family Pseudomonadaceae; genus Pseudomonas; species Pseudomonas sp. ASL7. Next base: position 5,176,188 of record NZ_CM155279.1, read on the forward strand.
ACTACGACCGAATCTACCTCGACACCCCGCCAGCGCTGAACTTCTACGCAGTATCGGCGTTGATTGCAGCCGATCGTGTCCTGATTCCTTTTGATTGCGACAGTTTTTCCCGCCAGGCGCTTTACGGCCTGCTGGCGGAAATCGAAGAATTAAAGGAAGACCACAATGAAGGGCTGGAAGTTGAAGGCATCGTCGTCAACCAGTTCCAGAGCCGCGCCAGCCTGCCCCAGCAAATTCTCGACGAACTGATCGCCGAAGGCCTGCCGGTGCTGTCTGTGTATTTGGGCAGTTCAGTGCGGATGCGTGAGTCTCACCAGGCCAACACGCCGCTGATCCATCTGGACCCGCGGCATAAGCTGACTCAGCAATTCGTCGAGCTGCACAACCTCCTCGAAAACACCTGAAACCGGCAGACACTCTGATCCATTGTAGGAGCGAGCCTGCTCGCGAAGGACGTTAACGATAACGCGCTCTTGCTGAATAAACGTGTCGCTCTCAAGTCCTTCGTCGGAACGCCGCCCGGAGCAAACTCGCTCCTACAGGCAGATTCAAATCCCCTGGCTGCGCAACCAGCTCATCAACTGCGGCAACGGGAAGGCCCCGCTCTGGCGTGCCACTTCCCGGCCGTTCTTGAACAGGATCAGGCTCGGAATCGAGCGAATTCCCAGCTGCGCCGATAACTGCTGGTTCGCCTCGCTGTCCAGCTTGGCCAACCGGCACTTGCCCGCCAACTGCCCGGCTGCCTGCTCAAATACGGGGGCAAACGATTTGCACGGCCCGCACCACTGCGCCCACACATCCACCAGCAACGGCAGATCGCCCTTGATCTGACTGGCGTAATCGCCTTGCTTCAATTCGAACGGTTTGTTCAGCAAGACCTCGGCCTTGCAGCGACCGCATTTCGGATGGTCGTTGATACGCTCGGCGGGGATGCGGTTGAGGCCGTTGCAGTGGGGGCAGGGGATGAGGAGTGGGTCGGTCATGTTCGGGCTCTGATTGAAGGGCTGTCTATGGCATTGATCTGGAGTCGAAACAAATCTTTATCAAGTATTCAAAGGCCAATACTGGGTGACGGTCGTCGCAAACGCACACATTTCTCAAGCGTTCGATCCGGCGCCTATAGCTACGCTGGAGGTAACTTCAACAACTTTTGATTTTTATGAGGGGGTCGCTTTTGCTTTCAGCTGCGTGCTACTTTTGTTGCACTTGTCGAGAAGTCGATATCGATCAATTGTCGGATAGGAGTTATCCCATGTCCGTGACTTCCAAAATCCGCCGTCAAGGGGGGGCTGCGGTGATTACGCTCCCGCCTACCTTGCTCAAGCTCCTTCATTTGGAAGTGGGGGCACAGTTAGAACTGAATGTGGTCAATGGCGAGTTGATAGCCCGGCCCGTCATGCCCGCTCCTCACAAACGTTACAGCCTTGCGCAGTTACTTGAAGGATCCGAAGCAATGGTTGAACTGAACGCGCAGACAGCATCTGCACGTGAAGGCGACCCGGTTGGCCGGGAGTTGGGCTGATGGTTCGTCGGCAGGCCCCGCAGCGGGGCGATGTCTATTGGATTGATCCGAACCCGGTTGCGGGCCGAGAGATGATGAACCGGCATCGCTTCGTGGTGATAACCCCAAGGGAAATCAACGCCTTGGGCGTCAGTATGACCGTGCCTGTGACCAGTGGCGGGAGCTTCAGTCGAAACTCTGGACTGGCGGTTATCGTCTCTGGTCACGAAACGAACGGCATCGCCGTATGCAATCAGGTGCGCAGTTTTGACATTGAACAACGTGTCCATGATGGCTCGGCCAGGTTCATTGAGCGGCTGGATGACGTCACGATGGCTGACATCGTCGCTCGAGTCGTCAGTGCCATTGATCCTCTGGATTGACGAGCCTCACGACGAACAACTGATCTCCAGGTGCTTGCCCCACTCCGGCGGCCGCTCGGCATAACCCTCCATCCCCGGCTGTTCCTCGAACGGATTGCTCAGCACCGCGTGCAGTCGGCGAACTTCCGAATAGTCGCCACTTTCTGCGGCGTCGATAGCTTTCTGCGCCAGGTAGTTGCGCAGGATGTACAGCGGATTGACCGCGTGCATCCGTTTGCGGCGCTGCGCCTGATCAGCGTCGCCTTCGCGAGCGACCCGGGCGACATAGCGTTCGCCCCAGGCATCGAAGCCCTGGATGTCGACAAAGTCGTCACGCAATCGGGCGACGGCAAGGTCGGGTGATTCGTCGCCCAAGCGGCGGAAGAACAGGCTGTAGTCGACGCCGCTGTTCTGCATCAATTGCAGCAGCTGTTCCAGCAGTGTCTGGTCATCCTCTTCGGCGATAGTGAGACCGAGGCGGCGACGCATCAGGTCCAGGTAATGAGCCTGATACAGCGGCAGGTACAGGCCGAGGGTTTCGCGCAGGGCTTCGACGCTGATGAAGGGCGTCAGGGCCTGGGCCAGCGCGCTGAGGTTCCACTGGCCGATCGGCACCTGGTTGCTGAAGGAGTAGCGGCCCTGATCATCAGAGTGATTGCAGATGAAGTGGGCGTCGAAGTCGTCGAGGAAGGCGAACGGGCCGAAGTCGAAGGTGATGCCGAGGATCGACATGTTGTCGGTGTTCATGACGCCGTGGCAGAAGCCGTAAGCCTGCCATTTGGCGATCAGCTCGGCGTTGCGCTCGACGATTTCACGGAACATGGCCAGGTACGGTTCCGGCTGTTCCAGGCATTGCGGGAAATGCATCGCCAGCACGTGCTCGCCGAGTTCTTTCTGCTTCTCGGGTCGTTTGGTGTAGTAGAAATATTCGAAATGGCCAAAGCGCACATGGCTCGGCGCCAGGCGCAGGACCATGGCCGCGCGCTCCTGTTTCTCGCGCCAGACCGCCGTGTCGGAGCCGATCACGCACAGCGCGCGGGTGGTCGGGATGTTCAGGGCGTTCAGCGCTTCGGAAGCGAGAAACTCGCGGATTGAGGAGCGCAGTACAGCCCGTCCATCACCCATGCGCGAAAAAGGGGTCTGGCCGGCGCCCTTGAGGTGCAGGTCCCAATGCTCGCCTGCCTCGTTGTAGACCTCGCCCAGCAACAAGCCGCGCCCATCGCCGAGCTGCGGGTTGTAGGAACCGAACTGATGACCGGAATAAACCATTGCCCGAGGCACGGCGTCGGCCCAGAGTTTGTGGCCGCTGAACAACTCGGCGAATGCCGGAGTTTCGGCCTCGGCCGGGTCCAGGTCCAGCAATGCCATGGCGGCGGGGCTGGCCACCACCAGGCGCGGGTTGTCGATGGGCTCGGGTAGCACGTGGACAGAAAACGTATCGCCCAGGCGGGCAAAGCGATTATCGAAGATCAGTTCGTCGAGGGCTTTCACCGGCCATCTCCAGCAGAATGTCCGAGCATTCTGCTAGGGATAGGGCGGTTAGTCGAGCTTGGTGGCCGGCGGCTCTTGCAGCGGTTTGTCTTCTGCTGGCGGCACAATGGTTTTGGTTTCCGGCTCGACCGGCACCATCCTGTATTCCTGGCCGTGAAGGTTCTTGAGGTAGACCTCCATCTGCCGGAACGAGATGTTGATGTGCTGCTTCTTGAACTCACGGTTGATGAAGCGGTTGACCTCATCGAGCACCGGGTTGCGGTCCCCGAGGTCGCGCACGTGCATGCGCAACTCGTGGTCGAGCGTGCTTTCGCCGAAGTTCAGGAAGTACACATGAGGTTCCGGGTCTTTCAGCACGCGCGGGTTATCGCGGGCCGCTTTGAGCAGGAGCTCTTTCACCAGGTCCAGGTCTGAACCGTAATCGACGCCGAGCTTGAGGGTCACTCGGGTGATCGTGTCGGTCAGGGACCAGTTGATCAGTTGCCCGGTGATGAACGTCTTGTTCGGGACAATGATGTCCTTGCGGTCGAAGTCGGTAATGGTGGTGGCACGGATGCGGATCTTGCTGACCGTACCCGACAGGTTGCCGATGGTAATGGTGTCGCCAATCCGTACCGGGCGTTCGAACAGAATCATGATGCCGGAGATGAAGTTGGCGAAAATTTCCTGCATCCCGAAGCCGAGGCCGACCGAGAGCGCCGCGACCAGCCATTGCAACTTGTCCCAGCTCACGCCGAGGGTCGACAGGGTCGAGACAAAACCGACACCGGCAATCACGTAGGACAGCAACGTAGTAGCGGCGTAGGCGCTGCCCTGAGCCAGGTTCAGCTTCGACAACACCAACACTTCCAGCAGTCCCGGCAAGTTGCGCGCGAGGGCGAAGGTGATGCCGATGATGATCAGCGCGCCGAGCAGGTCGCGGAGACTGATCGGCACCATGCTCATGTTGGCGCCGGTGCCACTGGTGTATTCGTAGAGGGTGACGTTGTCCAGGTACGAGAACACTGAAATCAAGTCCGACCAGACCCAATACAGAGCAGCCATGAAACCGCCCAGCAGCGCCAGTCGGATCAGGCGCAACGACTGCTCGTTGACCTTCTCTATGTCCAGGGTCGGCTCTTCGATGACCGCTTCGCCATCACCGGCTTCTTTTGCCGCCTGGCGTTTGGTCAGGGCGCGCTGGTAGGCCAGGCGTCGGGCCGCAACGGAGAGGCCGCGCACGAAGGTCGCTTCGATGACCAGCCAGAACATCAGCAGGTACAGGGTGTTGATCAGCCGGTCGCTGAGCTTCAGCGCGGTGTAGTAGTAGCCGAAGCACACCGCCACGAACAACGCGACGGGCAGGATCGTGAACATGACGCCGACGGCTTTGCGGAACAGTGAAGCGTTTTCGTGACCCGGGCTACTGACGAGCAGGCGGCTGAGTAGCCAGGCCATCAAGGCGTAGCAGGTCAGTACGACGGGCATGCCCAAAATATCATCGGACAGCACCGCCGGTTGCAGTTCGGCAACCGCCACCACGGTGACCAAAGCCATGACCACTAAACCGAGCCGACGCACCCAGCCTTGAAGGAACTCGACCTGAGGCTTTTCCCAACGGAAGTGCAGTTCGGCCACGCCGCCCGGCGCTAGGATTCGGTAAGCGGTGTAGAACACCAGCCAGGCCTGGGCCATTTGCAGCAGCGCCGCGCCCATGTTGGCGTTCTGTCCGCGAGCGTCGATCTGCAAGGCCAGGCCGCACAACGCCAGGCCCAGCGAGACCGGCATGGCCAGCAGAATATTGATCAGAATCGCCTGCGGCGTGTGCAACTGGCTGTCGCGCTTGAAATGGCCGATGTCCTTGTGAACCTTGTTCAGTCGGGCATACAGGCTTTTTCGCCGCCACAACAGCGCGCCGATCAGCAGGACCAACGGCAGGAAAAACAGTGGCCGTTGAATCAGGCCATCGGTCAATTCGCTGAGGCTAGAGGCCCATGGCAGGGTAGTGACCTGACGTTGCAGGCGTTCCGGCGCGCCACGCATCCACTCAACGTCCAGTGGTTTGTTGCTGGGAATCCAGAACATCTGCTCATCGAGCGTAGCCCTGAGACTTTGCGCGGTGCTGAGCAATTGCTTTTGATTGAGTTGCAGGGTGATGGATTCATTGAGCACCGCGCTCAGTTCACGGTTCAGCCGCTCCAACAGGTCGACGCGGGTGGTGGCCAGCTCCAACAGGCTCTTGCGCAGCTGCGGGGTGACTTGCTCCGGTGGTTGGGTCGCCAGCAGATTGTCGACATAAGTTGACGGGCTGCTGAGCAGTTCTCGTTGTTGGCCGACTTCAAACTGGTACAAGCGAATGTCGGCGATTTGATCGGCCAGATTGCGGTCAAGTTTGATGTGCGGCAACAGCTGCTTCTGTTTGTAGAGAATCTTGGAGAGCAGCAGGCTGCCCCTGAGCACGTTTATCTGCTCGTCCAGGGCAGAATCGCTCTGGGTCACGCTGTCCAGCTGCTGCTTGGTCTGCAGGTTTTGTTGGGTGACGACGTTGAGGCGGTCCGTGCTTTTGAGCAGGTAGTCGGAAAGCTTCAGGTTGGCTGCGCTTTCGGTGGCCAGCAGGCTGCTGCCGCCGGCCTTTTGCGCTTCGATGGACTGCTGCGTCACGGTCTCTTGGGACTGAGCGAGGCGCTTCTGGTTGATCAGGTTTTGCAGTTCCTGAATCTCTTGATCCAGGCGGTCGGATTTCTCCGAAAGCAGGTCATGCTGGCTGTTGCCCAGGTCCTGCAATTGGCTGTTGCCGGCCAGTTCCTGGCGACGTAGCGGGATTAAGGCATTCAGCGCGGCAAGCTCGGCATTCAGTTGGTCGCGCTGCTCGCCGCTCAAGGTCTTGCCGTTGTCCTTGCCGGACTTGAGGATGTTGTTGATCTGCTGGATGCGGGTCTGACTGGTGGAAATTTCAGCCTGAGCGCGCTCGGGTCGAGTCTGGGCAGTAATCACCAGGCTATTGGCATCGCCCAACGCTTTCTGCAGATCACTTTGCTGGGTGGAGCGCTCGGTGAGCATTTGCTCCAGTTGCTGGATCGACAGGTTGGCGAAGCGTTGCTCCAAGGGCACCACTTTGGTGGCCTTGAGGCGCGTCAGCTCGCGCTGGTTTTCGATGTTTTGCTTGGGCGCGGTGGCCAGTTGCTGCTTGAGATCCGCCAGCTTCTGCTCGTAATCACGCGCGTTGTTGAGCTGGGTGAGCGTGTTTTGCAGGATGGCTTGCAGCGTTTTCTGATCGGCCTCCGGCAGCTTGCGTTCGGCGATCTTGTCCAGGCTCGCCTGCACGGCTTCGCTGGACGGCGGTTCGGCCGCTTGCAACGTACCGACGGAGAGGCTCAAGCCCAGCAGGGCCATGATGAAAAAGGTGCGCAGGGTTGGCATAGGGACCGATCGAAAACGAGACGAAGAATGGAGTTTAGAGGAACAAGCCGGGACCCGGGCGAGTTCCTTCGGGGAATCTGACGCCCACTTTGCCGATCTTGTTCCCTTCCATGGCCGCGACAGTCCAGATGGTGTTGTTCCATTCCACCTGGTCACCGACGACGGGCGCACCGCCCACTTTATGAGCAATGAAGTGGCCCAGGGACATGTCTGGATCGATGTCTTCGACTTTCAGCCCGTACAGCGCCGCAACCGCGGCCAGCTGGGCGTCTCCTTCGAGCACGAAGTCGCCGAAGAAGCGCAAATCGAGGCCCCGTTGTGGTGCCTGGCTGAAGAGTTTTCCGAGCGCCGGAAGGTTATGTTCGTGGCCGATTACGCACAGCAAATCGTCAACTTCGAGCACCGTACTACCCGACGGATGGAGCAGTTGCTGGCCGCGAAACAGGGCTGCGATCCGCGTGCCTTCGGGCATTTTCAGTTCGCGAAGGGGCGAGCCGATGCACCATTTTTCGGCACCGAGGCGGTACACGAACAGCTCCCACTCGCTGGTGACGTGAACTTCCAGCGCAGCGCGCGAGATCGGTGCCGGTTCCGGTGGAACGGTCACCTTCAGCAGTTTGGCCACCCACGGCAGGCTCGTGCCCTGCACCAGCAGCGACACCAGCACAATAAAGAAGGCGAGGTTGAAGTACAGCTGGGCGTTGGGCAGGCCGGCCATCAGCGGGAACACCGCCAGAATGATCGGTACCGCACCGCGTAATCCGACCCAGGAGATAAAGGCTTTTTCGCGACCATGGAACGCCTTGAACGGCAGCAGGCCGACCATCACCGACAGCGGTCGGGCAAACAGAATCATCCACAGCGCCAGCCCCAGCGCCGGCAGTGCAATCGGCAGCAGGTCGTGGGGCGTGACCAGCAGCCCCAGCACCAGGAACATTCCGATCTGCGCCAGCCAGGCCATGCCGTCGAGCATGTGCAAAATGCCATGGCGGCTGCGCACTGGACGATTGCCGATCACCAGGCCGCACAGATAAACAGCGAGGAAACCGCTGCCGTGCAAGGCGTTGGTCAGGGCAAAGACGACGAGGCCGCCGGCGATCACCAGAATCGGGTACAGGCCGTTGGCCAGATTGATGCGGTTGACCAGTTGCAACATGACCCAGCCACCGCCGAGGCCGATGACAGCCCCGATACCGAACTCACGCACGAAGTGCGTGAGCAGGCTCCAATGCAGGCCGGTCTGGCCGCTGGCGAGCATGTCGATCAGGGTGACGGTGAGAAACACCGCCATCGGGTCGTTGCTGCCCGACTCGATCTCAAGGCTGGCGGTGACCCGCTCGTTCAGGCCTTTGCCGCCCAGCAGCGAGAACACCGCCGCGGCATCCGTAGAGCCGACGATGGCGCCGATCAACAGGCCTTGAATGATGTTCAGGTTGAACAGCCAGGCGGCGACCATGCCTGTCAGCACGGTGGTGATCAACACCCCGATGGTGGCCAGCGAGAGTGCCGGCCACAACGCCACGCGGAAACTCGCCACCCGGGTGCGCAAGCCGCCGTCGAGCAGGATGACGGCCAGTGCAAGGTTGCCGACCAGATAAGCCGTGGGGTAGTTATCGAAGATAATGCCGCCGCCGTCGACACCGGCGGTCATGCCCACGGCCAGGATGATGACCAGAATCGGGATGCCGAGGCGGGACGAAAGTGAGCTCACCAGAATGCTCGCACCTACCAGCAACGCGCCGATCAAGAACAGGCTGTTGATGGTCGTTGCATTCAAAGGCAGTACTCCAGAAAACCGAAAGGCGGGCACAAACTGACCATGCAGTCTGCGTGCCAGCGATTCTAACCTGTTGAAATGTGATGCTGTCAAAAAAGGTTTTGCAGTTATCGCAGACCCCTTGTAGGAGCGAAGCTTGCTCGCGAAAAATATCCAGGCAACGGGGTCATCCAGACAGCACGCGTTATCGTTAACGCCTTTCGCGAGCAAGCTTCGCTCCTACAGGGGGGGCGCGTTACTTTTGACCTATGGCGACGAAGTGCAGGAACCAGATCCGTCTGTCACAGTCTTTAAAGATCGCGAGAAAGGTCGCCCGCCAGGAAAATCAAGGCTTTGAGCCCGATTAACCCTGGCATCCGTGGTGACTTTTCTTTATCGTACGCGCCCCTTGAAAATGCTTGGAAAATCAAAATGTTGGAAGCATCCCTAAGCCAATTGGAACAGCTGGTCAGCGACCTGGTGCAACAGAACCAGAGCCTGCTCGGCACCAACCAAACCCTGAGCGCAGAATTGGCCCAGGCCAAGGATGAAAACGAAAGCCTGCAATTGAGCCTGATGGAGCAGGAAGAGAAGCAAGGTGCAACGGCCGCACGCATCCAGGCCCTGGTTGAGCGCGTCAGCGCCGGCCCGGTCAGCGCATGAATCACGGCGCCGCAGGGGTAAAAGTCGTCTCGATCCTGGGGGAGGACTATTCGATCAAGGCGCCGGCCGGGGAAGAGCAAACCCTGCTGGACGCCGCGTTAATGTTGAAGGCCGCTCTGGCTGACACCAAACGAAAGTACCCGACGCTGATCGGTGACCGCTTACTGGTGTTGGCGGCCATGAATCTGTGCTCCAAGCAGATCGAAATGCAAAAGCAGCACAAGCTCGAACTCGACCGTTACCAAGAGCAAGTCAGCGCCACGGTTGAAGTGATCTCCAAGACGATCAATCAGGCCTGATCGGCTTTGCGCACAACCAAAGAATAAGTTGTCGGTTGCGTTGTATACAATCGGCACGACTGTTGCAGTGCTTCAGCCACTTATTCTTTGGGGGTGCTCCATGCAGTTCTGGCGACGCAGTATTCAATGGCAGTTAATCCTGAGTATGGGGTCCGCGCTGCTGGTCAGTATTCTGATCGTGGTTGGCATTTATACCCTCGTGGTCAACCGTCTCGCCCAGAGCTATCTGGTCGAGCAAGCGCTGCCGTCGAGCATCGAAGCGATGCGCAACGACATCGAACGAATCCTGGTTCAACCCCTTACCGCCGCCAAGGACATCGCCAGCAATAGCATGGTGCGAGACTGGTTGGCCGGGGGTGAAAACAGTGCCCAGATCGACACTTTTGCGACCTATCTGGAAGGCATTCGCGCTGAACACAAAGCCTTCACCTCACTGATTATCGGCGCGGGTTCAAACCACTACTTCACTGAAAAAGGCCTGGACCGGACCCTCAGCCGTTCCAATCCGAAGGACGCCTGGTTCTATTCATTTCTAGACAGCAACCAGCCCAAGACCCTCAATATCGACAATGACACCGCGACCGGAGAATTGGCGCTTTTCATCGACCTTAAAGTCGAGCAGGCCGGCAAAGTCGTGGGCGTTGCAGGCCTTGGCCTGAGCATGAAAGAGCTGTCGGAGCTGATCCACAACTTTAGCTTCGGTGAGCGCGGCAAGGTCTATCTCGTGCGTTCCGACGGTTTGATCCAGGTTCATCCCGAAGCGCAATTTAGCGGCAAACGTACCTTGGCCGAACAAATCGGCGCACCGGCGGCGCAAGCGGTCATGGGTCAAAAATCCGCCACCAGCAGCCGCTTTGTGCGCGATGGCGAAGATTATCTGGCATTGAGCCTGCCGCTGCGGGATCTGGGCTGGACGCTGGTGGCAGAAGTGCCGCAATCGCAGATTTACGCCGAAGCGCGGCGCGCCATGTGGATGAGCAGCGGTATTGGCCTGGCGGTGGCGCTGGTGTGCCTGCTGTTGGTGGTATGGCTGGCCCGTGGATTGGTTCGCCCGATCCGTCAGGTAACAGCGGCACTGGTGGCTATCGGTAGCGGTGGGGGAGATTTGACCCACAGGTTAGATTCCAGTCGCGCCGATGAGCTGGGTGATCTGGCGCGCGGCTTCAATCGGTTTCTGGACAGTCAGCGCGACATGATCGGCGAAGTACTGACCACCAGCGAGCGGCTGCGCACGGCGGTCGGTCAGGTGGCTCGCGTGGTGGACAACACGGCTGAACGCTCCGGACGTCAGCAGGAAATGACTGACATGGTCGCCACTGCGGTTCATGAAATGGGCCTGACCGTGCAGGAAATCGCCCAGAACGCCGGCAACGCGGCGCTCGCTTCGCAAAACGCTCGAGACGAAGCATTGCAGGCTCGCGAGGTCGTGGGCGGATCGATCCGTCACATTGAAAGCATGTCCGATGAAATCGGCATCGCCGCCAATGCGGTGGGCGATCTGGCTAATCAGGTGGCGTCCATTGATCAGGTGTTGGCGGTGATTCGCGGGATTTCCGAGCAGACCAACTTGCTGGCACTGAATGCGGCTATTGAGGCCGCTCGGGCCGGGGACATGGGGCGTGGTTTTGCGGTGGTGGCCGATGAAGTACGAACACTGGCGCGCCGAACGCAAGCGTCGACCGACGAGATTCAGCAGATGATCGGCAGTCTCAAGCAGGGCGCGGAGAATGCGGTGTCATCGATGCATTCCGGGCAGGCGGCGACCGGCACTGGCGTTGAGTCGAGTCAGCGCACCGGGGCGTCGTTGACGGCCATTACCGGGCAGGTCGAGCGCATCAGTGACATGAACCATCAGGTGGCAACGGCAACGGAAGAGCAGTCGGCAGTGACCGAAGAGATCAACCGCAACGTGCAGGGGATTTCTGATTTGGCCCGGGCGACAGCCGGAGAGGTCAGGGCTTGTCGTGAAGATTGCCAGACGTTGCAGCGCTTGGCGGATGATTTGGCGCGGCAGATGGGTGGTTTCAAGTTGAGCTGATATGTCGTCTTTGCGGTCCTCTTCGCGAGCAGGCTCGCTCCCACACTTAATCTGCTGTGAACACATTATTTGTGAACACCCGTGATCAAATGTGGGAGCGAGCCTGCTCGCGAATGGATTTCAGCAGCACCACAAAGCTCCGGTTAAAACCACTCATCCTGCATCGACAGGCACACATCATCCCGCGCCTCAAGAATCGCCAGTTCATGGTGGCAACCCGGCACTTCCCACGTCAGAAAATACCGCGCCGCCTGCAGCTTGCCTTTATAGAAGCTCACATCCGCCGCAGTCCCTTTGGCCAACCCTTCTTCGGCACGAATCGCCTGCTCCAGCCAGCGCCAGCCAATCACCATGTGCCCGAAGACTTTCAGGTACAGCGCAGAGTTTGCCAGGCTGCTGTTGACCTTGCCTTGGGCCAGGTCGGTCAGCAGGCCGATGGTTACCGTTTGCAGGCGCGCCACCAGTTTCTCCAGCGGCTCACGTAGCGGCGTCAGCGATTCATACACCTGCGCACGCTCGGCGGTACCCGCGATCAAGCGAATCAGCTGCTTGAGCCCGGCCCCACCGTTTTGTGCCAGCTTTCGTCCCAGCAAGTCCAGCGATTGAATGCCGTGAGTCCCTTCATGAATCGGGTTCAGACGGTTGTCGCGGTAATACTGTTCCACCGGGTACTCACGGGTATAGCCGTGGCCACCAAGAATCTGGATCGCCAGTTCGTTGGCCTTCAGGCAGAACTCCGACGGCCAGGATTTGACGATCGGCGTCAGCAAATCCAGCAGCTCATGCGCCTGCTTGCGCTCGGATTCGGTCTCAAGCGTCGTGGTGTCATCGAACAGTCGCGCCGCGTATAGCCCGAGGTCGAACGAGCCTTCGACATAGGCTTTCTGAGTCAGCAACATGCGTTTCACGTCCGCGTGCTGAATGATTGCCACCGGTGCGGTGTTCGGGTCTTTGCTGTCCGGCACGCGGCCCTGCGGGCGCTCGCGAGCGTACTCCAGGGAGTACAGATAACCGGCATAACCGAGCATCACCGCGCCCATGCCGACGCCGATCCGCGCTTCGTTCATCATCTGGAACATGTAGCTCAAGCCATGGTGTGGCTTGCCCACCAAATAGCCGACACACTCGCCGTTATCGCCGAAGTTCAGCGCGGTGGACGTGGTGCCGCGCCAACCCATCTTGTGGAACAGGCCCGCCAGCACGACGTCATTGCGTTGGCCGAGGCTACCGTCATCGTTGACCAGAAACTTGGGCACGATAAACAGCGAAATGCCCTTCACCCCGTCCGGTGCATCCGGAAGTTTGGCCAGGACCATGTGCACGATGTTTTCGGACAGCGGGTGATCACCGCCGGAGATAAAGATTTTGTTGCCCTTGAGTCGATAAGTACCGTCGGGCGCCGGCTCGGCGCGGGTACGAATATCCGACAGCGACGAGCCTGCATGCGGTTCTGTCAGGGCCATGGTGCCGAAAAAGCGACCGTCGATCATCGGTTGCAGGAAGCGCTGCTTCTGCTCCGCGGTGCCGAAACTTTCGATCAGGTTCGCCGCGCCCATGGTCAAAAACGGGTACGAGGTCGATGCAGCGTTGGCCGACTGGAAATGTGCAAAGCAGGCCTGGGACAACAGCGTAGGAAGTTGCATGCCGCCGGCGTCGAAACTGCGCGCGGCATTCAGGAAGCCGGCCTCGAGGAAGGCATCCACCGCCGGTTTCACTTCTGGAATCAGAATCGCCTGACCGTCCTCGTAGCGCGGCTCGTTTTCGTCGCCCTTGCGGTTGTGCGGGGCGAAGAACTTCTCGGCAATGTTGCGCGCCGTGCCGATGGCGGCATCGAAGGTTTCGCGGTTGTGCTCGGCGAAACGCTCACGCTGGGTCAGGCCCTCGGCATCGAGGACTTCATACAGCTCGAAAGCCAGATTGCGGGAACTGAGCAACGTCTCGGACATGGCGGCCTACCTTTTATTGGGATGGACCGAGTCTAGGCGGGGGGAGGGCGGGGTGAACAGGATGATTGATGAGCGTGATGGTGGAGCCGCGCAGCGACTTAGCAGGTGACACAAAACAAATGTGGGAGCGAGCTTGCTCGCGATGGCGGCGGCACATCCAGAACTGATGTGACTGACAGACCGCTATCGCGAGCAAGCTCGCTCCCACAAAGTTTTGCATTCCAGGCGTCCATTGCGGGCGCCTGGCTTTATAGCTGTTTAGCCGATGGTCATCAGGCTGGCGTTACCACCTGCCGCAGCGGTGTTGACGCTCAACGCCCGCTCGATCACCAGCCGTTCCAGTGCAATGTTGGTCTCGCCCTGCGACAGGCCATGAACCCCGACAATCGCCCCGGCACGCTTGGCCACTTGCTGGCACACCGCGCGCAGCTGATCGGAATGACCATGGTGCAGAACCGCATCGAACAGCACCTCGTCCTTGGTCCAGTCGGAAACCAGCTTGATCTTCGCCTGAACATCCTTCGGCAGGCGTGCGAACACGGCCTTGGTCACTTCAGCTTCCGGCCATACCGCCGAACCACCCACGGCCAACACCGCCGCCAGCTGCGTCAGCAGATCGCCTTCGACCTCCGCCAGGCACAACACGTGTTCGCGCGGCAGGATCGCGTAGCTGTTGCGCTCGCCGGTCGGCCCCGCCAGTACGCGGGTGATGCCGCTTTGCGATTGCGCCGCGAACTGCACGCACAATGCACTCAGGTCGCTGAACGTGTTGCTGTCGGCCCAGGCTTGCAGGGCCTTCAGCGGTTTGCTCATGGCATCACGCAGGCGAACGTCCGGTGCGGTGAGAGCGTCACCGCGAGCGAAGGATTGTTCGATCGCATCGGTAGGACGGGTCGACAGCAGGCGGTACAGGTACAGCGGACCACCGGCTTTCGGGCCAGTCCCCGACAAACCTTCGCCGCCGAACGGTTGCACGCCCACCACAGCACCGACAATGTTGCGGTTCACGTAGACGTTACCGGCATTGACGTTGTCGATCACCTTGGCGATGGTCTCGTCGATGCGAGTGTGCACGCCCAACGTCAGGCCATAGCCGGAAGCGTTGATCTGACCAATCAGTTGATCGATGTCCTTGCGCTTGTAGCGAACCACGTGCAGCACCGGGCCGAAGATCTCCCGTTGCAGTTCGTCGAAGCTTTCCAGTTCGATCAGGGTCGGCATCACGAAGGTGCCGCGTTTGACTTCCTCGGTGTTGGCAATCGCCACCTGGTACACGCTGCGACCTTTGTCGCGCATGGCCTGGATGTGCTTCTCGATGCCGGCCTTGGCTTCGGCGTCGATCACCGGGCCGATGTCCACGGACAGGCGCTCTGGATTACCGAGACGGCATTCAGCCATGGCACCCTTGAGCATTTCGATGACACGGTCAGCGGAATCTTCCTGCAAGCACAGGACCCGTAGCGCCGAGCAACGTTGGCCAGCACTGTCGAAAGCCGAGGACACCACGTCGATGACAACTTGTTCGGTCAGCGCCGAAGAGTCGACGATCATCGCGTTCTGGCCGCCGGTTTCAGCGATCAGCGGAATTGGACGACCCTGTGCATCCAGGCGCCCTGCGACGTTACGTTGCAGCAAACGAGCGACTTCGGTGGAACCGGTAAACATCACGCCTTTAACCCGATCGTCACCGACCAGACGCGCGCCGACCGTTTCGCCACGGCCCGGCAGCAGTTGCAGCACGCCTTGCGGAATCCCGGCTTCGAGCAACAGGCGCACGGCTTGAGCCGCCACCAGCGGGGTTTGTTCCGCCGGCTTGGCCAGTACCGGGTTGCCGGCAGCCAGTGCCGCAGCAACTTGGCCACTGAAGATCGCCAGCGGGAAGTTCCATGGGCTGATGCACACCACCGGGCCCAGTGGGCGGTGGGCGTCGTTGGTGAAATCGTTGCGCGCTTGCACGGCGTAATAACGCAGGAAATCCACCGCTTCGCGCACTTCAGCGATAGCGTTGGCGAAGGTCTTGCCGGCTTCGCGAGCCAGCAGGCCCATCAGTGGCTGGATCTCGCCCTCCATCAAATCGGCAGCACGTTCCAGGATCGCGGCGCGCTCGGCCGGCGGGGTGGCCTGCCAGATCGGCGCAGCGTTCAGGGCGCACTGGATGGCGTTGTCGACGTCTTCGACGGTGGCTTCCTGCACGTGGCCAACCACGTCACGCAGATCAGACGGGTTCAGCACCGGTGCTGGCGTTTCGGAGCTGGAAGCGCAACCAAGCATCGGCGCGGCTTTCCAGTGGTTGTGAGCAGTGGCCAGCAGGGCGCAGGACAGGGAGGCCAGACGATGTTCGTTGGCCATGTCGATGCCGCTGGAGTTGGCGCGCTCGGCGCCATAAAGGTCACGCGGCAGCGGGATACGCGGGTGCGGCAGGCCGAAGCCGCCTTCCAGCGTCGCCATCTGCTCGATGCTGGCCACTGGATCGGCCACCAGCTCCTGAATCGAAATGGATTGGTCGGCAATGCGGTTAACGAACGAGGTGTTCGCGCCGTTTTCCAGCAGACGACGTACCAGGTACGCCAACAGTGTTTCGTGAGTACCGACCGGCGCGTACACGCGGCACGGACGGTTCAGCTTGCCTTCGGAAACTTTGCCTACAACCTGTTCGTACAGCGGTTCGCCCATGCCGTGCAGGCACTGGAACTCGTACTGGCCCGGGTAATAGTTCTGACCGGCGATGTGGTAAATGGCCGACAGGGTGTGGGCGTTGTGCGTCGCGAATTGCGGGTAGATGACTTCCGGCACCGACAGCAATTTGCGCGCGCAAGCGATGTAGGACACGTCGGTGTACACCTTGCGGGTGTAGACCGGATAGCCTTCCAGGCCTTCGACCTGGGCGCGTTTGATTTCGCTGTCCCAGTACGCGCCTTTCACCAGGCGGATCATCAGGCGATGACGGCTGCGGCGAGCCAGGTCGATTACGTAATCGATCACGTACGGGCAACGCTTCTGATAAGCCTGGATCACGAAACCGATGCCGTTCCAGCCCGTCAGTTGCGGCTCGAAGCACAGACGCTCCAGCAGATCCAGCGACAGCTCGAGACGGTCGGCTTCTTCGGCGTCGATGTTCAGGCCGATGTCATATTGCTTGGCCAGCAAGGTCAGCGACAGCAGGCGCGGGTACAACTCGTCCATCACCCGCTCGTACTGCGCACGGCTGTAACGCGGGTGCAGTGCCGAGAGCTTGATGGAAATGCCCGGACCTTCATAAATCCCACGGCCGTGGGACGCTTTGCCGATCGAGTGGATGGCTTGTTCGTACGAGGCCAGGTACTTCTGGGCATCGTGCTCGGTGAGTGCGGCTTCACCCAGCATGTCGTAGGAATAACGGAAGCCCTTGGCTTCGAACTTGCTCGCATTGGCCAGGGCTTCGGCGATGGTTTCGCCGGTGACGAACTGCTCGCCCATCAGGCGCATGGCCATGTCGACGCCTTTGCGGATCATCGGCTCGCCGCTCTTGCCGATGATGCGGCTCAAGGATGACGTCAGGCCGGCTTCATTATGGGTGGCGACCAGTTTACCGGTCAGCAGCAAGCCCCAAGTAGCGGCGTTGACGAACAGCGACGGGCTGTTGCCCAAGTGCGGGTGCCAGTTGCCGGTGCTGATTTTGTCGCGGATCAGCGCGTCACGGGTGCCTTTGTCCGGGATGCGCAGCAGCGCTTCGGCCAGGCACATCAGCGCCACACCTTCCTGGGACGACAGGGAAAATTCCTGCAACAGGCCCTGAACAATCCCGGCACGGCCGCCAGCGCTCTTCTGATTGCGCAGTTTTTCGGCAATCGAGGACGCGAGCTTGTTGGTCGCTTCAGCCATCGCTGCCGGCAGGCGAGCCTGTTCGATCAGCATCGGCACCACTTCAGGTTCCGGGCGGCGGTAGGCAGCAGTAATAGAGGCGCGCAGTACCGATTGCGGCAGGATGCTTTCGGCGAATTCGAGGAAACACTGGTGGGCGTGGTCCAGGGGCGCATCGACAGCGTCGTCGGAATCCTTGGTCAAGCCGCTCAGCTCGGTCAGGGTTGCACCACCCTCGAGTTTTTCCAGGTAATTGAAAATGGCCTGCTTGATCAACCAGTGCGGCGTGCGATCAATCGAGGTCGCGGCGGCCTTGAGGCGCTCGCGGGTCGGGTCGTCAAGTTTGACCCCAAGGGTGGTGGTAGCCATTTTTTTATCCTCATGTTTGCCACGACCGCGTGGCATCAGCTGGCGGCAAGATTAGCTGTGCAATCCTTGAGGTGCAACCGGGTGCAACCCTTTTTTTGTCAGAATAATACGCAGCTCGTCAGGAAATAAATTCCGGTACCAACGTACCGCTTCTGCTTGGTGCTTTTACTTCTAGTAAAACCCTTTGACTGCGTTAAAAGGGAGCAAAAACAGCGCTTTCCCACGGAGTTCGTCCTGGGTGCAGCTTATTCGCAAGAAATGGGTTGCGCCTTATTTGCTGTGTTGAATGGGTTTTCGCGTCCAAAGGTGCAACCTGTAAGCTGGTGCTCTGACCTTGCACTGAACAGGCGCAACGTTCCAGGCGCTGAGAATTCCCTGTAGGAGCGAGCTTGCTCGCGATGGTGGGTCAGTCGACACCTATGTAGCAGGCCCACCATCGCGAGCGAGCTCGCTCCTACATTGGGTCGGTGGTGCTTCATATCGCTATGTCTGTAGTTCGTTCTCCCGATTCTTGAAGGAAGATTCCCTAAAAAAGTAGGGCCAATCTGATTTTCCTGTCCCTCCCTCAATGCCCCTTGTCGCTCATGCAGAATCGCCCGCCTTCGTTCTGCAGAGACACATCGGATGTTCGCTCCTGCTAATCAACCGCGTTTTACGTTGACCGTCGACGGCGACCAGCATGACCTCAAGGTGCTCGAGTTTACGGGCAAGGAAGCCATCAGCCAGTCCTATCGTTTTGACCTTGAACTGGTCAGCGATCGCCCGGACATCGAGCTAGAAAGCCTGCTACATCGTCAGGCGTTTCTGAGTTTCAATGCGCAAGGTTCCGGCATTCACGGTCAGATTTTTCGGGTGGGCCAAGGGGATTCCGGCCAGCGGCTGACGCGCTATCAAGTCAGCCTGGTCCCGCGTCTGACCTACCTCGCTCAGCGCATCAATCAGCGGATCTTCCAGCACAAAAGCGTGCCGGAGATCATCGCGCAGGTTTTGAAAGACCACGGCATTCAACGCGATGCCTTCGAGTTTCACCTCGGCAGCGATTACGCGCCGCGCGCGTACTGCGTGCAATACGCGGAAAGCGATCTGGCATTCATTCAACGGTTGTGTGCCGAGATCGGCATTCACTTCCACTTCCAGCACAGCCCCGATGGGCATCTATTGATATTCGGCGATGACCAGACCGTTTTTCCTCGCCTGTCTGAGCCGACCCCCTACCTCCCCGGCAGCGGCTTGGTCGCGGATGCGCCGACGATCAAGCGTTTCAACGTGCGCCTGGAAACCCGCACCACGGCAGTAACCCTCCGTGATTACGATTTCCATAAACCGCGCCTGGAACTAGAGAGCCGCAGTGACAGCGAACAACGGCCGGTGCTGGAGGACTATCACTTTCCTGGCCAATTCACGGATCGTGAACAGGGTAGGGATCTGGCTCAACGAGCGCTTCAACGTCACAACGCGGACTTCCGTCAGGCCGAGGGAAGTAGTGACGTATCTGCGTTGATCAGCGGGCACTTCCTACACCTTGCCGAGCACCCGCGTCAGGCGTGGAATGACCTGTGGTTGATCACCGAAATCGAACACCGGGGTCGTCAGCCGCAAGTGCTGGAAGAGTCAGCGCCCGGCCACAGCCCGGATGATTTTCAGGGCTATCGCAACACCTTTCTGGCAACACCGTGGGACGTTTTGTTTCGTCCGCCGCTCATCGAAAAACCTCATATTGCGGGCTATCAGGCTGCCGTCGTCACCGGCCCGAATGACAGCGAAATCCATTGCGACGAGTACGGCCGGGTCAAGGTTCAGCTGTTGTGGGACAGGCACGGCCAGTTGGACGAGCATTCCAGTTGTTGGCTGCGAGTCGCTTCCGGCTGGGCTCACAACCGCTACGGCAGCGTAGTGATCCCCCGGGTCGGTATGGAAGTGCTGGTGGGTTTTGTCGACGGTGACGCCGACAAGCCGCTCGTTATGGGCTGCCTGCCCAATGCTTCGACGCCGTTGCCGCTGGAGCTGCCCGCCGACAAGACCCGCAGCATCTTCCGAACCCAAAGCAGTCCGGGGGGCGGTGGTTACAACGAATTGCGCATCGAGGATCGCAAAGGCGCCGAGGAAATCTACCTGCGGGCCCAGCGAAACTGGAATCAGCAGGTGTTGCAGGACGCGCACGTTCAGGTCGGAAACCAGCGCAGCGTGGACATTGGTGCAAACGATCACCTGCACGTGCGCGGTGACCGATACATCAACGTCAACAACCAGGCCTTCAAGGCAAGCGGGCAATTCCACGTCAGCGCCGGCCAGCAAGTGGTCATCGACGGCGGTGCCAGCGCCACGATTCAGGCCGGCGGGCACTGGATCAATATCGGCCCCGCCGGGATCTTCAGCAGCGTACCGATAGAGCTGGGTGGTGCGCTGATGCCGACATTGGGTGCCCCGACGACTCAAAAAACACGCTTGGCCCTTAGCGCGGCACAGATTCTGAGCCTGAAAAGCGATGCGCCGTTCTGCGAAGAATGCGAGCGCTGCAAAGGGGGCGCCTGTGCAGCCTGAGCGCCTGTCGCCACACGCTTGGCTGGAGGGTCAGCCACTTGAGTCTGGCGAGCAGTTATTCGCCGTTTTCGGCAATGCCAGCTCCGCCGAGCCCTTTAAAGCCTGGCAGCGATGCAGCCCGGTACATGCGCCGAAACCGATCTGGGCGGACACCGTGTATGCCGAATGGGAACCGGTCATGCCCTATGTCGCCATTGTCGATCCGGGCAGTGAGTTTCTGCAGTGGGTCGCCAACACCGAGTCTTGTGACTGGGGTTGGCTGGCGGTGTCTGCTTCGACTCAAGAAGTACTGATCGAACATTTTCGAAGCCTGACGCAAGTTCTTTTACCCGATGGCAATGCGGTGTTTTTTCGCTTTTGGGATGGGCGTTATTTGCTGCCGATTCTTCAGTCTGCGCAGGTCAGTGCGGCGCAATTATTGCCGGTGATCGGGCGTTGCCTGATCAATGGCCAGTCACTCGAAATCGGTGGCGTCGCGATGAAAACCTCAAGGGATTTCCCTTGGTGGGGAGTCACTGAGCCGTTGCTGAAACACCTCGCCACCGTATGCGCAACCACCCGCATCAACAACTTGGTGCAGTGGCTGAGCGAAGAACGCCCTGATCTTTATGAGGCGTTTTCTGAAAGTGTTTTGCAGCACAAGGTCGCAGTCTTTCTTGAGTCGCCGGACCTGCCTGACGCACCGAAATCAGCGTTGGTGGATTACCTGATGGCGGAGCTGAACTGATGGATCAGGTCGTGCGGATTGAGCAGGCGCTGGAGGGTTTTAATGACACGCTGGTTTTGTATCGCCAACAACTCCGAGGCTTTTTAAGCAGTAGCGCGGACAGGGTCAGTCGTCTTACGGACATGCCCTCGCTGCTGGGCATGGAGCGGCAAATCAAACTGGGTGATATCACCACGTCGGTGAGCAGTGGTGATGAGGACTTTATTTCCAGTGTTGCGCAGTGTCCGAAGAGCGGGATTCTGCAGATCGAGAGCAAGTTCGAATCGGTTTATGACATTCCGCTGGGGAATATTCAGGTCGATGTGATTGCCATCGATGGCGGCGAGCGTACGGCGATCACGCTCGATGAACACGGTAAGGGACAGTTCGAAGGCATCGCCGGAAAGTTCTACCGCGTGCATGTCCAGAGTGAAGTCACGCCGACGCAAATCGATGAGCTTTTCAAGTCTTACGACGGCCTGACCAAACAGCTGGAAACCTGGCTGCGCAGCGAGTGGGAAGGGTTCAAGCCGCAGTGGTCGCAGTCGGCTTTTTCCGCGGCGGGTAACGGGATGCTCGCGGGGAGTTGGGCCGCGATCATTGGCGTGTGGGACAGCATCAGCCTGCTCTCGGACATTCTCAAGGATCCCGGCGCGTTCGTTGAACGCTTGGGTAGTGGTGCTAAGCAACTGGCCGATTTGGCGGAGACTGCGCCGGAGGCGATGGCAAAAGTCCAACTGCTGGCCAGTGACGAAGCAGCGCTGTGTTTGCTGTTGCGCACCGCCAGCCTGTGGCTGGAGATGCTGCCGCCCAGCGAGATTGCCGGCAAAACCGCCGAAGCGATTTCAACGGTGGTGGTGCAGCTGCTCATCGACATTCTGATCGGGGTGGTCCTGACCTTCGCCGGCGCAGGGGCGGGCATTGCCTATCTGGGCATGCGTCTTGCCCACTACAGCGCCCGCATCGTCAGTGCTGTACAGGGTTTCGTCAAAGCGATTTTCACCCTCCTCGACAGCTTCATGTCCTACGTCGACCGCTACAAGAAAGTCGCCGCACGCGGTGTCGCGGCGGGTGTAAAAAAAGGCGGGATGCAGTTGCGTTGGGACGCCAAACGCAACACCACGCTCAAGCAAAACGAACACCGTGACGACGTTCCGGTTCAGGCGAAAAACCCCAACGGCGACAGCGTCGATTCCGCCGATAAAACCGCGACCAACAAATGCCCGGTGTCGATGGTCACCGGCGAAGAACTGCTGACCCTCACCGACGGTGCGCTGGACGGGATCCTGCCGTTCGACTTCACCCGGCTCTATCGCACCAGCGCCGCCGAGCTCGATGGCGGCCTCGGGTTCGGCTGGAGCCATTCGTTATCCCATCGACTGGACATCGATGGCGACACGGTTATCTGGATCGACCACGAAAACCGCCGCACCGTTTTCCCGCTGCCGGGTAATGAGCGCCCGGCGATCCACAACAGCCTGTCGCGCGCGGCGATTTATCTCGGCGACGAACCCGAAGAACTGATCCTTGCCCAAGCGGGGGACGAGACGCGGTTTTATCACTTTATTAATGGTCGCCTGACCGCGATCAGCGACGCTTACGACAACCGGCTGCGTATCACCCGCGACCGTCAGGACCGCCTCCAACGCCTCGACAATGGCGCTGGCCGCGCCTTGCTGTTGCGCTACGACCGCCGCCATTTGGTCGCCGTCGACTACCAGCGTTTTGTCCCGGCGGACACGTTGGACGAGGCGTGGGTCACCGAACAGACGCTGGTCAGCTATCGCTATGACGACCGCAATCAACTGATCGAAGCCACCAACGCCGCCGACGAAAGCGAGCACTACGACTACGACGACCAGCACGTCATCCTCCAGCGGCAGCTGGCCGGTGGGGCGAGTTTCTTCTGGGCGTGGGAAAGGTCCGGCAAAGCGGCGCGATGCATCCGTCACTGGGCGTCGTTTGCGCAGATGGACGCGCGGTATGTCTGGGATGACCAGGGCAGTGTCACTGTCCAGAACAGCGATGGCAGCGAAGAGGTTTACGTCCACGACGACCGGGCGCGACTGGTGCGCAAGGTCGAGCTGGACGGCGGCGAACAGCTCAAGGCCTACGACGACCAAGGTCGGCTGATAGCCGAGCAGGACCCGCTGGGCGCCGTCACTGAATACCACTACGACGAGGTCGGACGGCTGGTGGCGCTGATTCCGCCGGAAGATGATCCGACGGCCTACGAGTACCGCAGCGGTTTCCTGCACGCGCGGTATCGCGGCAAAGCTGTCTGGAAATATCAGCGCAACGCTCAGGGTGACATCACCGAAGCGACCGATCCCGACGGTCATGTCACCCACTATCACTACGACGAAAAAGGCCGGCTGCTGTCGATCCGCTACCCGGACACCAGCCGCCACACCTTCGTCTGGAATGGCTTGGGCCAACTGCTCAAAGAAACCTCGCCGGACGGTGGTCAGCGGCGGTTTTCCTACGATGCGTTGGGGCGGCGGATTACCGCTCAGGACGAACGCGGTGCCGTCACTCAGTACCAATGGGATGCCGTTGGACGACTGATTCAGACGACTCTGCCCACCGGTGCTACGCGCGCCTTCAGCTACAACGCTTACGGCAAGATTACCGCCGAGCGCGATGAGCTGGGCCGAGTCACGCGCTACGAATACCTCGACACGTTGCACCTGGTCAGCCGCCGCCTCAATGCCGACGGCACCCAGCTGAAGTACCGCTACGACAACGCGCAGTTGTTGCTCACGGAGATCGAAAACGAATCCGGCGAAACCTATCGGCTGGACTACACGTCCGGCGGATTGATCCGTCAGGAAACGGGATTTGACGGGCAGCGCACGGCGTACGCCTACGATCTCAACGGAAATCTGCTGGAGAAAACCGAGTTCGGTGATGACGGGTCGCAGCTGATTACAGGTTATGAGCGGGATTTGGCCGGGCGTTTGTTGATCAAGACGCTGCCCGACGGCATCAAGGTCGACTACCGCTACGACAGCCTTGGCCGACTGATCAGCGTCGAAGACGGCCACGACCATCCGCTGAAATTCGAGTACGACCCCCAGGACCGGCTGATCACAGAGCATCAAGGCTGGGGCACATTGCGTTATGCCTACGACGCTTGCGGCCAGCTCAATCGCCTGCGCCTGCCGGATGGCAGCAAACTCGAATACCACCACGCCAAGGGCGGCGCGCTGACCGCTATCGACCTTAATGGTGCGCGACTCACCACCCACCAGTTCACATTCGGTCGCGAACAGCAACGCCAACAAGGCCAGCTCACCAGCCAATACCACTATGATGAACAGGGCCGTCTGCACACCCACGCACTCAACCAGAAGACCCGACCGTCATACCTGCGCCACTACAGCTACGCGGTCAACGGCAACCTCGCCGCCATCGCCGACAGCCGCCACGGCCAGCGCAGCTACTACTACGACCCGCTCAACCGCCTGACCCGCGTGCGCCACACCCGCGACGACCCACAGGAAACCTTCGCCCACGACCCGGCCGGCAACCTGATCATGCAGGACCGCCCCGGCGCCGCGAAGGTGCTTGGTAATCGTCTGCTGATGCAGGGCGACCGGCATTACGACTACGACGCCTTCGGCAATCTCATCCGCGAGCGGCGCGGCACCGGGCAAAAACTCATCACCGAATACGCCTACGACTGCCAGCACCGCTTGGTCGGCGTCACGACACCGGATGGACGTGGCGCCAGCTACCGCTACGACGCCTTTGGCCGCCGCATCGCCAAAACCGTCGACGGCCACACCACTGAATTCTTCTGGCAAGGCGACAACCTCATCGCCGAAAGCAGCCGCCAGCACTACCGCAGCTACGTCTACGAACCCGGCAGCTTCCGCCCCTTAGCCATGCTCGACGGCAAAGGCCCACGCCAGACCTGCCCGTTCTACTACCAACTCGACCACCTCGGTACACCGCAGGAGCTCACGGACTACAGTGGCGAAATCGTCTGGTCAGCCAAGTACAACGCCTACGGCAAAGTCACGCGAATTGCGTTGGGCGGGGGCGAGGAGCTTGAGCAACCGTTGCGGTTTCAGGGGCAGTATTTCGACGCCGAGAGCGGTCTGCATTACAACCGGCATCGGTACTATGATCCGGATGTCGGGCGATACCTGACACCGGACCCGATCAAGTTGGCGGGTGGGCTGAACCCGTATCAGTACACGCGGAATCCGACGGGGTGGGTTGATCCGTTGGGGTTGAGCGGGAATTGTCCGCCGCCGAACAAGTCGGGGTGTAAGGCGCCGGATGATACGACTGGCGCTAAGGTTGATGAGGGTGAGCCACCGCTGCCGAAAATGACGGCTGAGCAGCGGCGAGCGAGGATTGATGAGTTGGCGGAGGCGAATGCTTTTCGGGAGTTGGAGAAGATGGAAAAGGCGACTCCAGGGGGGCATTTTTTAGAAAAGCACGGCGCGCAAACTACTTTGCAATCGCAGCTGGATCGGATCACATCTGGTAAAAACCCCACAACGGGAATAGTAGAGACCTACAGCAGCGGGAAGAAAAAAGGACAGCCTAAGATACCTTCTGCGGCGACTCACTTTCTAAGTCACAGAGATCAGCTAAATGCTATTCATAGAGCTCAATTGATTTTCCGGCGAACTGATCTGCTGACCTCGCGGAGACCCTTCGATATGGGGAAGAAGGTTGGTGAAGGGTATAAGCGCGGGAGCTTGGAGTATGGTGAGCAAACCAAGGCGGTAGTCATATTGGATGATTTTGGTCGACCTAAAACTTCTTATACGGATTTTGATTAATGAATAGTTCTTACAATATTGCAGACATACGTAGTTTGCTTTTTGTTTTCGACATCGAAAACACGAATGACGAAGTGAGAGAGGAAATAATAGCCTCCAAGAATGTCAATGATGAGAAGGAGCTGATTGAGCTGTTTGATGTTTTGATGAGGCCTGAATTCCTTCTTTATAAGGAGAAAGAGCAAGAATTTTTAATTAATACGATCGCTCATTTTCTCGATAAAAATGACCCTTTTGATCGGGTGTTTGAAAGGATGACGACCTACTTTGATGATGAGGTCGTAGATCGCAAGAAATTTATGGCGGTCCTTCTCATTTGTTTGCAGCGCTATCAACGAGACGAGGACTGATAGTTGATTTCTCGTGAGATGAGCGCGAAATTTCCGGGCAAGGTCGTCGGAAGTTTCCTTCAAGTTGTAGCGGTTTCCATGAACTGGTGCAGAGCGGGCGCCATCGATAGTCTTTGGCGGTCACTGCAAATTCAGTGACAGGGCGTGGAAGCCCTTCTATCGTTAGGCGCGTCAAGCGCCACCAGTTCGGCGTTTTTTATCGCCTGTGTTTTATGGTGGCTGTGCGCGGGGCGCTTTCGAGTGCGCCGAGTGCCTAACGTCTCGGTCTTCCACACCTGCGTACAGCCGCCACCTATTGCGTGGAAGTGATTGCTGGCGGTTCCAATTCATACGTTAGGAATCAGATTGATGACAACACTTCACCCCGATCCACCCTACGAAAAACCAATCCCCACCCCGAAAACCGCTTCATGGCGCTCACCAGTAACTGCAGTGACATGCCCACTCTGTTCGTCGATACCCAAGCACCGCTGGATGTTTTGTATGACGCAGCCAGCTATCGAATTCGTGCTGTAACCCAAGTGCTTGAAAACCTGTCCATGCGGGGTTCGATTGAGTGTGAATCCTTCATTCTCAGCGACTTTTCGTTGCTCTGCGCCATTGCGTTGCGCGATGGCTGTGATGTGCTGGATGTGGTTGGGCGACGATTGAGGGCGCGGGCTTCGGATTAGCGCCGAAGGGATTTCCCTGATGCCGTTCACGTAAGCAATTTTATGGTTGAGACACACTTTTTGTAGCAGCTGGCGAAGCCTGCGTTCGGCTGCGCAGCAGTCGTAAAATCAGAACGCGCGGTGTTTCAGGTGCACCGTGCAGGTAGGGTTTACGACTGCTGCGCAGCCGAACGCAGGCTTCGCCAGCTGCTACAGATTGTGTGAGTTCGGGATTTATGTGGTGGTGGGGGGTGCGGCTGCTGCGCGAGAGCGAGATCAAAAGATCGCAGCCTTCGGCAGCTCCTACAGGGATCGATTTCGGCGCAGAGTGGCCGCTCGGCTGTGGGGTCCTGACGTTGGCCGCCGTACAAGGTAAACTTCCGGGCCTTCGCAGGAGCAATCATGAATTATCGTCACGCCTTCCATGCCGGCAATCACGCCGATGTGTTCAAACACCTGACTTTGACCCGCCTCATCGCCTTGATGTCGCGCAAGGAGCAGCCGTTTGCCTATCTCGACACTCACGCCGGCATTGGTCTGTATGACCTGCAGGGCGATCAGGCGAGCCGTACCGGTGAATACCTGGAAGGCATTGCGCGTTTGTGGGACCAGCCGGATTTGCCGGTGTTGACCGCCGATTACATGAAGGTGCTGCACGATATGAACCCGGATGGCCAATTGCGCTATTACCCGGGTTCGCCGGAACTGGCGCGGCGTCTGACGCGGCCGCAGGATCGGTTGATGCTCAATGAGAAGCACCCGGAAGATGGTGTGTTGCTCAAAGACAACATGGCGGGCGACCGGCGGGTGAAGGTGCACCTGGGTGAAGGCTGGCATGTGCCGCGTGCGATGTTGCCGGTGCAGGAGAAGCGAGCGGTGATGTTGATTGATCCGCCGTTCGAACAGCTGGATGAGATGCAGCGTTGTGCGGCGTCGCTGAAAGAGGCGATTGGCCGGATGCGCCAAACCGTGGCGGCGATCTGGTATCCGGTGAAGGACCAGCGCATGTTGCGGCGTTTTTATCAGGATCTGGCGGGTACGGGAGCGCCAAAGTTGTTGCGGGTGGAGTTGCTGGTGCATCCGCTGGACACGCCGAACAGTCTGAACGGTTCCGGGTTGGCCATTGCCAATCCGCCGTGGGGGCTGGAAGAGGAATTGCGTGAGTTGCTGCCGTGGTTGTCCAAGAAGTTGGGACAGACCCAGGGTGGGTGGCAGATGGATTGGTTGATTGCTGAGAGTTGATTGTTGATCAGATGTGTTGATGGCGTCTGACAGATCGCATTCGCGAGCAGGCTCGCTCCCACAGTAGGTCTATGTCGATCACAAAAGCGTGGTCAGACACAGATCCACTGTGGGAGCGGGCTTGGTCCGGTCGGCGATCTGACGATGCTTTTCAGATCTGCAAATCAGATCGGGCAGGTCACGCCCGTACCGCCAATCCCGCAATAGCCTTCCGGATTCTTGGCCAGGTATTGCTGGTGATACGCCTCGGCAAAGTACACCGTCGGCGCCTGCTCGATTTCAGTGCTGATTTCGCCCAGGCCAGCCTTGGACAGTTCAGCCTGATAAGTCGCCTTGCTCTTCAGCGCCGCGTCCAGTTGCTCAGGCGTGGTGGCATAGATCACCGAGCGGTACTGGGTGCCGATGTCGTTGCCCTGGCGCATGCCCTGGGTCGGGTTATGCAGTTCCCAGAACATCTTCAGTAGTTCTTCGTAGCTGACTTTTGCCGGCTCGTAGACCACCAGTACCACTTCGCTATGACCAGTCAGGCCCGAGCAGACTTCTTCATACGTCGGGTTCGGCGTAAAGCCGCCGGCATAACCCACCACCGTACTGACCACGCCTTCGCGCTGCCAGAACTTGCGTTCCGCGCCCCAGAAGCAGCCCAGGCCGAAGATCGCGAAATCCACGTCGGTGACGAACGGGCCCAGCAGCGGGGCGTCGTGGACGAAGTGCCGTTCCGGCAGGTTCATTGGGGTTTCACGGCCAGGCAGCGCTTGTTCTTTAGTCGGGAGCACGTTTTTGTTCACCAGGATTTCCGAGCGCAGAACCATCATCAGTCCTCTCAGTCAGGTTGGGGATGTAGTTGCACAGACCGCAAGTGTGCCTAATGCCGGACAGTTACGCACTACCCAATGTGGGAGCGAGCCTGCTCGCGATAGCGGTGTGTCAGTAACGAGAATGCTGACTGACACGCCGCTATCGCGAGCAAGCTCGCTCCCACAGGGGTTGTATCCCACAGGGTGCGCTGAGTCAGGCGATTGGGCCACGCGGGTAGCGTTTGAGCTTTTCGATCAGCTCGGAGCCCGGAATCGGTCGGTCAAACAGATAACCCTGGCCGACATCGCAGCGGTGGCGGCGCAGGAAGGCCAGCTGTTCGGCTGTCTCGATGCCTTCAGCCACGACCTTGAGTTTCAGGTTGTGGGCCATGGCGATCACCGCCGAGGTGATTTCCATGTCGTCCTGGTTGTCCGGGATTTCGTGGATGAAGCTTCGATCGATCTTGATGATGTCGATCGGGAATTTTTTCAAGTAGCTCAGCGACGAGTATCCGGTGCCGAAGTCGTCCATGGCCAGGGTCAGGCCGAGGCGTTTGAGCTGGTCGAGCTGCAAATGGGTGTCTTCGGTGGCTTCCAGCAGCAAGCCTTCGGTCAGCTCCAGCTCCAGCAGGTTCGCTGGCAGCGCTTCTTCCTTGAGGATGTTGGTAATCGACGACACCAGGTCCGGGTCGGAGAACTGTTTGGGCGACAGGTTGATCGCCACTTGCAGATTGCCCAGGCCAGCGGCGGTGAGGTCTTTGCTCATGCGGCAGGCTTGGCGGGCGACCCACTTGCCAATCGGAATGATCAGGCCGGTTTCTTCGGCGACACTGATGAACTGGTCCGGGCGAATCATGCCTTTTTCCGGATGGTTCCAGCGCAGCAGCGCTTCCATGCCCAGCAAACGGCCGCTGCGCAGGCACAGCTTGGGTTGGTAGAACACGTCCAGCTCGTTCTGGGTCAGGGCGCGGCGCAGATTGTTCTCGACGAACAGCTTGTAGCTGGCCTCGGCATTCAGCGCCTCGGTGAACACCTGAACCTGATGTTTACCGTTGGCCTTGGCCTTGTGCAGCGCGAGCCCGGCGTTACGCATCAGGGTTTGCGGATCGCGGCCATGCAACGGCGCACAGGCCAGGCCCACCGAGCCGGTGACGCTGATCAGCTGGTTGTCGACGAACATCGGTTTGTCGAGGGTCATCAGCAGCTGGTTGGCGACTTGTTGGCCCGTGTGCAGGTCGGTGTTGTCCAGCAGCACCGCAAACTCGTTACTGGCGAAGCGCGCTAGGCTGCCGCTCGGGATCAGGCTGTTGCGCAGGCGTCGGGCCAGACTGATCAGCAGTTTGTCGCCAGTCTGGTGGCCGAGGCTGTCGTTGATCCGCTTGAAGTTGTCGATGTCCACCAGCAGCAGGCTGATGGGCGTATCGCTGTCTCGGGCGAAGCGTTCGTCGAGGTTGCGGATGAACGCCGGCCGATTGCCGAGGTTGGTCAGGTTGTCGGTGTAGGCCAGGCGCTCGATGCGTTGCTGGGCGAGCTTGGTCTGGGTGATGTCTTCGTAGATGCCGATGTAATGGGTCAGTTCGCGGTTGTCACCGTAGACCTTGGAAATCGACAACTGACCCCAGTAGGGTTCGAGGTTTTTGCGACGGCTCTTGAATTCGCCCTGCCAACTATTGCTCTTGGCCAGCGCCGAGTGCGCGTCGAACAGCAGTTCGCTGAGGTTTTCCAAGGCCGGCAGTTCCGACAGCCGCTGGCCGTGGACTTCATCGGTGGTGTACTGGGTGATCTCTGTGAAGCTCGGGTTGACGTACTCCACCACACCGTCGCAATTAACCAGCAGAAAGGCGTTGGCGCTTTGCTCCACCGCACGCTGGAACAGGTGCAGGGCACTGGTAGCGGTGCGACGGTTATGGTTGTTGATGACTTGGGCGAACTGATCCGCCAGCTCACCCGCAAAGGCGATTTCATCCGATTGCCAAGTGCGTGTCGCGCCGGTCTGTTCCAGGCAGAGCACGCCGACCACTTGGCCATCGACCCGGATACTGGCGTCGAGTATGGCGTGTATGTCGCGCGGGCGCAGGATCTCGGCGATTTCTCGGGTGCGCGGATCGCGCATGACGTTGTGGGCGTCAATGGCGCGGCCGGTGTGCAAGGCGTCGAGGTAATCGGGAAAACCACTGACGTCGATTGGCTCCGGCAGTAAATATTCCCGGCTGCTGCGGTGATAAGCCGAAATCGGCACCAGCAGTGAGCCTTCGAGGTTCCACAGGCTGGCACAGTCGATTTCGTAGATGTCGCAGGCGCTGCGGGTGATCAGCTCGGCGGCTTCTTGCAGGGAATTGTTGGTGCTGTAGCGCTGGCGGGTCAGCAACAGGATCAAATCCTGCTGGGCACGCACCCGGTCCAGGTGCAACAGCTGTTCCTGCTGGGCGCGTTGATTGAGTTCCAGGGCGATTTGCAGGCGCGAGTTCTGGGTTTCCAGGTCCTGCGTGGGCAGCAGTTGTTCGCCGTCGAACAATCGGTCCACGACCATCAGGTAGCCGCGCAACAAGTGCCGATTGTGCTGTCGGTAAGCTTCGCCCAGTTCGAGCAGGTTCAGGGAGCCTTTGGCGGTGTGCAGGTTATAGCGGATCAGGTAATACGGGCTGTTGCTGAGTTGTTGCTGAATCGCGTCGTGCAGTTGATAGCGCGCTTCGGGCTCCATCAAGCTGGCGTAGGGCGAATCGACCAGGGCGCACAGCTCCACGGCCGGCAGACCAAACGCTCGCTCGCAATTGGGATCGAGAAACAGTAGCGCCCAGCTAGCCTCATTCAGCCGTTCGAAACGCAGCATGCCGAGCCGCGAGGGCACAGGCAACTGCGTCACTACCTCGGCCACCATACGGCTGGCGGCATCGGGTTGGCTTTTCATTGAGGGAAACTCGCTTCGAAAATGCTGATCGCGCCGGGCTCTCGCCCTCTTTACTGTTGTCTGCGGCAAGGTTGCATCATTGCGGCACCGACTGACAAGAGAGATGAAGGCCAAGTGCTATAAGAATATGTCGGCAGGGAAAGAGATTTCTTCAATAAGTGGCTAAAAGACCGTTTTCGAGCAAAAAGATCGCTGCCTTGTAGGAGCGAGCTTGCTCGCGAAGGACGTTAACGATAACGCGTTCTTGCTGAATAAACGCGGCGCTCTCAAGTCCTTCGCGAGCAAGCTCGCTCCTACATATTCGCGGTCAACGCAATTTGATGTGTGTCGATTGCAGCTGATTGCCGTCCCGGTCGTGATAGTTGACCTGAATGTGCTCCCGATCAACGATCAGGTGTGCGAAGTTGTCCTGGCTGATCACTTCGCTGGTCAATTCATGCCGGTAGTCACCTGCGGTTGTCCGGGCCAGCGCTTGATCGAGAATGAAGGTCGTCGCCTTGGCATACGGCAGCAGTTTGCTGTTGCACAGGGGGGAGGAGACGATGGTGTGCACCTCTAAGTCCGGGTCTTCGCTGTGGGTCAGTCGACTGGTCAGCGAGCCGTGAACATCGCCGGAAATGAAGATGACGTTCTTGATGCGGTGCGTGCGAATCGTCTCAAGCAGCCGCAGTCGTTGTTCCGGGAAGGCTTTCCAGGCGTCATCGCCCAATGTTTTGCGGTCGGGGTAGAACATCACGCTGGTGACCACGAATTTAACTCTGGCCGGGCTGTGGATCAGCCAATTGCACAAAGCCCGTTCCTGCTCTTCGTCGAGTATGCGGCGATCATCGGCCGACAGGTTGCGTCGGGTCCGGCTGTCGGTGACAAACCATTCGAGATCGCCTTCGGTGAACTGATACCAATAGCGGTTCATATGACCGGGTTGCCAGTTGGCCAGAACATCGTACGCCGGGCTGTGGCTGGCTTGATATAACTCATAAGCAGCGATGGCGTTCTTATATAAATAGTCATCATCGTTGCTTTTGTTGGTCGGCCAGTTGTCTTCTATTTCGTGGTCGTCGAGGATCATGTAAGTCGGCACACTGGACATTAACTTGCTTATGTTGGGCTGGGAAAAAGCTGTGCGATATTTACCGAGTATGTCCTTGTATTCCCGGTCGGGAGCAATGATGTTCAGGTCGTCGACATAGACTTGATCGCCGATCATCAGCAAGGCGCTGATGGGTGGGGCGGCGTGCTGCGCCAGCTTCGTGATCGAGGCGAAAATCCGGTCGCCCAAATGGGGGGCGGAAGGCATGCCCAGCGTCATCCGCAGGTAACGGCATGACCCGACGATGTACGCCCGTGGCGTGGTGAAAGCGTTGGACGGTGTGCGCACGCGGTAGATGTCCCGCGGCCATTGCAACGGCAGCTCCTGGACTGTCTCCACGTTATGCACCGGGCTCATGGGGCTGAACCAGCCCGCCTGATATTCGTACTCGGTGCCAGCGGCAAGATCGTTGAGTGCAATGACATCGGACATGTCGCGCAAGGGGGTCAGTTTTGCAAACGTGCCTTTTGACCAGCGTTCGTCACCGAGCCGTCGATAACGAATACCGGCAAATACCAGCGCGTTGTTCTGTAATTCACCGCGCAAAAATATACGTGCGTGGTTTGTTGTGGTGTGGCCGATAATTGGGCCGACGGTGGGCTTTAACATATTCGAATCCATTCGAAGTAGAACTAACTAAGCGAGGGCGTTTTTACCAAGGGTTATATAGGAATCAGTTGAATAAGCTTAGTGAGTGGTCGGTAAAAAATACCGGGCTGAAGTCGACTTGAGTTGTGGCCGATATAAGCCACGGATGTAGGAAGACGGTTACGCAAGGCAAAAAAAGCCCCGCCAAATTGGCGGGGTTGAGGTACGAGCGTGGCGCTCGGAAACAGGGGTCGCAGCTGGCCCTCCGGTGAAGGAGGGCCGGCCGGTGTTACAGCAGGATGGTGCGGATGTCCGCCAGCAGGTCGCTCAGGCGCTTGGTGAAGCGTGCGGCAGCGGCACCGTTGATCACACGGTGATCGTAGGACAGCGACAGCGGCAGCATCAGTTTCGGCTGGAAGGCTTTGCCGTCCCAGACTGGCTGGATGGTTGCCTTGGAAACACCCAGAATCGCCACTTCCGGCGCGTTGACGATCGGCGTGAAGCCGGTGCCGCCAATGTGGCCGAGGCTGGAAATGGTGAAGCAGGCGCCTTGCATGTCGTCAGCGGTCAGCTTTTTGTCGCGGGCTTTGGCAGCCAGCGCAGCCGCCTCAGCCGCAAGCTGCAGAAGGCTCTTCTGGTCGACGTTCTTGATGACCGGTACCAGCAGGCCTTCAGGGGTGTCGACCGCGAAGCCGATGTTCACGTACTTTTTGCGGATGATCGCCTTGCCACTTGGTGCCAGCGAACTGTTGAAGTCCGGCAGTTCCTTGAGCAGGTGCGCGCAGGATTTGAGCAGCAGCGGCAGGATGGTCAGCTTGACGCCAGCCTTCTCTGCAACGGCCTTCTGAGCGATACGGAACGCTTCCAGCTCGGTGATATCAGCCGAATCGAACTGAGTCACGTGTGGAATGTTCAGCCAGCTGCGATGCAGGCTCGACGCGCCGATTTGCATCAGGCGAGTCATCGGCACTTCTTCGGTTTCACCGAAGCGGCTGAAGTCCACGACCGGAATCGGCGGGATGCCCGCGCCGCCGGTTGCGCCCGCAGCAGCGGCCGGTGCTTCCTTGGCCTTCTGCATCATGGCTTTGACGTAAACCTGCACGTCTTCTTTGAGCACACGACCGTGCGGACCGCTTGGGCTGACCGCGTTCAACTCGACGCCGAATTCACGGGCCAGCTGGCGAACAGCCGGGCCAGCGTGAACCTTGGCGCCTGGCTTGGTTGGCGCAGCGGCTGGCGCAGCAACCGGTGCGGCGGCTACCGGAGCAGCAGGTGCTGCGGCGGCAGGAGCCGGAGCACTCGATGCAGCAGCGGCCGGGGCAGCAGCAGGCGCTGCGCCTTTGACTTTCAGCTTGAGGATCAGGTCGCCGGTGCCAACTTCGTCACCCAGCTTGATGGAAACGCTTTCCACCACGCCAGCGGCAGGCGATGGGATTTCCATGCTGGCCTTGTCGGATTCCAGGGTGATCAGCGACTGGTCGGCTTCAACGGTGTCGCCGGCCTTGACCAGGACTTCGATGATCTTGGCCTTGCCTGCCGAACCGATGTCCGGGACGTGAATGTCCTGAACGCTGTCGGCAACCGGAGCAGCCGGAGCAGCCGGAGCAGCCGGAGCAGCCGGGGCCGCAGCGGCAGGTGCCGGAGCAGCGGCGGCAGGTGCAGCTGCCTGAGCTGGCGCGGCCGCAGCCGGTGCCGCAGCACCCGCCACTTCCAGATCCAGGATCAGGTCGCCGGTTCCGACTTCGTCGTTGAGCTTGACGCTGATGGCCTTGACCACGCCAGCGGCGGGCGAAGGGATTTCCATGCTGGCCTTGTCGGATTCCAGGGTGATCAGCGATTGATCAGCCTCGACGGTGTCGCCGACCTTGACCTGGATCTCGATGATCTGGGCCTTGCCCGACGAACCGATGTCCGGCACGTGCACTTGCTGAACCGAAGCGGCAGCCGGCGCGGCAGCTTGCGCTGGAGCCGCGGCGGCGGCAGGCGCAGCAGCCGGTTTCGCTTCAGCTTTGGCCGCCGGCGCAGCGGCAGCCGCAGGGGGCGGTGCAGAGGTCGGGGCAGCGGCACCTTCGACTTCCAGCTCCAGCAGTTCGTCGCCTTCTTTCAGGCGATCGCCGATTTTTACTTTCAGGCTTTTGACGATGCCGGCCTTGGGCGCAGGGATTTCCATGCTCGCCTTGTCCGACTCAAGCGTCAGGATGCTCTGGTCGGCTTCGATACGGTCGCCGACCTTCACAAACAGTTCAATTACTTCACCTTCACCGCTGCCGATGTCAGGTACGCGAATGAGTTCGCTCACAGAGTGTCTCCTCAGCAGTCCAGTGGGTTGCGTTTTTCCGGGTTGATACCGAACTTGGCGATGGCTTCAGACACCACCTTAGGTTCGATGTCACCACGGTCAGCCAAGGCTTCCAGGGCTGCCAACACCACGAAATGACGGTCGACTTCGAAGAAGTGACGCAGCTTCTTACGGCTGTCACTGCGGCCGAAACCGTCGGTGCCCAGGACTTTGAATTCCTTGGACGGGACCCACTGACGAATTTGCTCAGCGAACAGCTTCATGTAGTCGGTAGACGCGATGACCGGACCTTTACGGCCGTTCAGGCATTCTTCGACGTAGCTCAGTTTAGGCTTCTGACCCGGGTGCAGACGGTTGCTGCGCTCGACGGCCAGGCCATCGCGACGCAGTTCGTTGAAGCTGGTAACGCTCCATACGTCAGCGCCGACGTTGAACTCTTCACGCAGAATCTTCGCCGCTTCACGGACTTCACGCAGGATGGTGCCGGAGCCCATCAGCTGAACGTGGTGCGCCGCTTCGCGGGTGTCTTCCTCGAGCAGGTACATGCCCTTGATGATGCCTTCCTCTACACCGGCCGGCATGGCTGGCTGCTGGTAGGATTCGTTCATCACGGTGATGTAGTAGAAAACGTCCTGTTGCTCTTCGGTCATCTTCTTCATGCCGTCCTGGATGATCACCGCCAGCTCATAGCCGTAGGTTGGATCAAAGGTACGGCAGTTCGGGATGGTGGCGGCCAGGATATGGCTGTGACCGTCTTCGTGTTGCAGGCCTTCGCCGTTCAGCGTGGTCCGGCCGGCGGTGCCGCCGATCAGGAAGCCACGGGTCCGGCTGTCGCCGGCAGCCCAGGCGAGGTCGCCGATGCGCTGGAAGCCGAACATCGAGTAGAAGATGTAGAACGGCAGCATTGGCTGGTTGTGGCTGGAGTACGAAGTACCGGCAGCGATGAAGGAGCTCATGGCGCCCGCTTCGTTGATGCCTTCTTCGAGGATCTGGCCCTTCTTGTCTTCTTTGTAGAACATCACCTGGTCTTTATCGACTGGCTCGTAGAGCTGGCCGACGGAGGAGTAGATGCCCAACTGACGGAACATGCCTTCCATACCAAAGGTACGGGCTTCGTCCGGGATGATCGGGACGATACGCGAGCCGATTTCCTTGTCCTTGACCAGCTGCGCGAGGATCCGCACGAAGGCCATGGTGGTGGAAATTTCACGGTCACCCGAACCATCAAGAATGGCCTTGAGTGTATCGAGCGACGGTGTCGGCACACTGAAGCTCTGCGCGCGTCGCTGTGGCACGAAACCGCCCAGTGCAGTGCGGCGCTCGCTCAGGTAGCGGGCTTCGGCGCTGTTCGGTTCTGGCTTGAAGAACGGCAGGTTTTCCAGCTCTTCGTCTCTGACTGGAATGTCGAAACGATCGCGGAACAGCTTCAGGCTTTCAACATCAACTTTCTTGGTGTTGTGCGCCGTGTTCTTCGCTTCGCCGGCACCGGTGCCATAACCTTTGATGGTCTTGGCCAGGATGACGGTCGGTTGTTCTTTGTGGTTGACCGCTTCGTGGTAGGCCGCATAGACCTTGTACGGGTCGTGACCACCACGGTTGAGCTTCCAGATCTCGTCGTCGGACAGATCAGCAACCATCGCCTTGAGTTCTGGCGAGTTGAAGAAGTGTTCACGCACGAACGCGCCGTCTTTGGCTTTGTAGTTCTGGTACTCGCCGTCAATGACTTCGTCCATGCGACGTTGCAGGATACCGTCGACGTCTTTGGCCAGCAGTGGGTCCCAGAAGCGGCCCCAGATGACTTTGGTCACGTTCCACTGAGCACCGCGGAACACGCCTTCGAGTTCCTGGATGATCTTGCCGTTGCCGCGAACCGGGCCGTCGAGGCGCTGCAGGTTGCAGTTGATGACGAAGATCAGGTTGTCGAGCTTCTCGCGGCCAGCCAGCGAGATGGCACCCAGGGATTCCGGCTCGTCGCACTCGCCGTCACCCAGGAAGCACCAGACTTTTTGCTTGCCTTCAGGGATGAAGCCACGGGCTTCCAGGTACTTCATGAAGCGTGCCTGGTAGATCGCCTGGATCGGGCCCAGACCCATGGATACGGTCGGGAACTGCCAGAAGTCAGGCATCAGCCATGGGTGCGGGTAGGACGAAAGGCCCTGGCCGTCGACTTCCTGGCGGAAGTTGTTCATCTGGTCTTCGGTGATGCGACCTTCCATGAACGCACGGGCGTAAACGCCTGGCGAGGTGTGACCCTGGAAGTAAATCAGGTCGCCGCCGTGTTCGTTGGTCGGGGCCTGGAAGAAATAGTTGAAGCCGATGTCATACAGCGTTGCGCTGGAGGCGAAGCTGGAGATGTGACCGCCCAGGTCAGAATCTTTCAGGTTCGTACGCATCACCATGGCCATCGCGTTCCAGCGTACCAACGAGCGAATGCGGCGTTCCATGAACAGGTCGCCAGGCATGCGTGCTTCGTGGGTAACGGGGATGGTGTTGCGGTATGGCGTGGTGATGGCGTAAGGCAATTGCGAACCACTGCGGGTCGCAAGTTCGCCCATACGGGTCATCAGATAGTGAGCGCGGTCTTCGCCTTCTTTGTCGAGAACCGATTCCAGGGCGTCCAGCCATTCCTGGGTTTCGACGGGATCGAGGTCTTGCATGGCTTGCTCCAGGGCGGAAAGGCTTCCAGAATCGGTTGCCTGAGTTTGCGACTGGCCTTGTGGGCAGACGATATAAATTCTTGGATTGCCGAGAGGTTGTTCCGGCGGCGTGTAGTTTTACTACAAATCTTCGGGCATTTCAGCCTTTCGAATGTATAGACGAGTAGTAAAACTACAGATGAGCGGCTTGTGGCCTCCGGCTGTGTTGTGAGAATAATCGTTAAGGTTGGTCTTTTGCCAACCAGAAAAGGTGAAGGCTTGATGCTGACTGCCAAAAATACAGAAATCTCAGCTATTTCTAACCTTTGTTTGACAGTCCGTCAGGTAGTGCTTTATCAGAATTCACTACATGCAGCCCCTTACACGCCGATCAAGGATAGACCATGAGCCTCCCTTCGCTTGCCGAACTGCCCGGCACTCTCCTGCCGTTTGTCTCCCGCGCCGAGCAGTCGTTGCGCACGGCCGTCGCAGCACTGGGCGACGAACATGATCTATCCGCGTGGACGCCTGAACGCTGGGCGCAATGGGCCCGCGTCACCGCTGCCAGCGACTTCGTGGTTGAACAGAGTGTGCGTGATCCATTGATGTTGCTGGAGCTGGTGCAGTCCGGTGAACTGGATCGCAACTTTGCGCCCGGTGAGTTGTGCGCACAGATCGCGGCAGCTGTGAATGCGGCAGACACCGAGGATGGACTCGGTCGTGCCCTGCGCCGCCAGCGCACGCGCCATCAAGTCCGGATCATCTGGCGCGATCTGACCCGCCAGGCGGATCTGGTGCAGACCTGCCGCGACCTCTCGGACATGGCCGATGCCAGCATCGATCAGGCCTATCAGTGGTTGTACTCGCGGCATTGCCAGCAATTCGGCGTGCCGACCGGTCGTCGCAGTGGCGAGCCACAGCAGATGGTCATCCTTGGGATGGGCAAGCTCGGCGCGGTGGAGTTGAACTTGTCGTCCGACATCGACCTGATCTTCGCCTACCCGGAGGGCGGTGAAACAGTCGGCGTGAAACGTTCGCTGGATAACCAGGAGTTCTTCATTCGTCTCGGCCAGCGCCTGATCAAGGCCCTGGACCCGATGACGGTCGATGGCTTCGTGTTCCGCGTCGACATGCGTTTGCGCCCCTACGGTTCGGCCGGCGCACTGGTGCTGAGTTTCAACGCGCTGGAGCAGTATTACCAAGACCAGGGTCGTGACTGGGAGCGCTACGCGATGATCAAGTCGCGGGTGGTGGCCGGCGATCAGGTCGCGGGCGCGCAATTGCAAGAGATGCTGCGGCCGTTCGTTTACCGACGCTATCTGGACTTCTCGGCGATCGAAGCGCTGCGCACCATGAAGCAGTTGATCCAGCAGGAAGTCCGGCGCAAGGGCATGGCCGACAACATCAAGCTCGGCTCCGGCGGCATCCGTGAAGTGGAATTTATCGCCCAGGCGTTCCAGCTGATCCATGGTGGTCGCGACCTGAGCCTGCAGCAACGTCCGTTATTAAAAGTACTGAGCACGCTGGAAGGTCAGGGGTATCTGCCGCCAGCGGTGATCAGCGAATTGCGCGAAGGCTACGAATTCCTGCGCTACACCGAACACGCGATCCAGGCGATTGCCGACCGCCAGACCCAGATGCTGCCGGATGGCGCGCAGGATCAGGCGCGCATTGCCTTTATGTTGGGATTTGACGATTGGGCGGCTTTTCATGAGCGGCTTATGTACTGGCGCGATCGTGTGGCGTGGCACTTCGGTCAGGTGATCGCCGATCCCGACGAAGAGGAAGGCGCTGAAAGCGAAGTGGTGGTGGGCGGTGAGTGGCTACCACTGTGGGAAGAGGCCCAGGACGAAGAAGCCGCTTGCCGTCAGTTGGAAGAGGGTGGTTTCGCCGATGCTACCAAGGCCTTGAAAACGTTGGCCGGTTTGCGCAGCAGCCCGCAACTTCGCGCTATGCAGCGCCTGGGGCGTGAACGCCTCGATGCCTTTATTCCGCGCTTGCTCGCTCAGGCTGTCGAGCATGCCAACCCGGATCTGGTGCTGGAGCGGGTGCTGCCACTGGTTGAAGCCGTGGCCCGGCGTTCGGCTTATCTGGTGTTGCTGACGGAAAACCCCGGCGCACTGCGACGCTTGCTGACTTTGTGCGCCGCGAGCCCGTGGATCGCTGAACAAATCACCCGTTTCCCGTTACTGCTCGACGAATTGCTCAACGAAGGCCGGCTGTTCAAGCCGCCTCTGGCGCCGGAACTGGCTGCCGAGTTGCGCGAACGCCTGACGCGAATTCCCGAGGATGACCTCGAACAGCAAATGGAAGCGCTGCGGCATTTCAAACTGGCGCACCGCTTGCGAGTCGCTGCCTCGGAAATCGCCGGCAGCCTGCCGTTGATGAAAGTCAGCGATTACCTGACCTGGCTTGCCGAAGCGATACTCGAGCAAGTGCTGGCCCTGGCCTGGCGCCAGACCGTGGCCAAATACGGCACG
The DNA here is from genome assembly GCF_056680375.1 of Pseudomonas sp. ASL7. NCBI lineage: Bacteria > Pseudomonadati > Pseudomonadota > Gammaproteobacteria > Pseudomonadales > Pseudomonadaceae > Pseudomonas > Pseudomonas sp. ASL7. The sequence continues at coordinate 5,216,941 of NZ_CM155279.1, forward strand.
CCGCTGCGCACCAACGGCACGTTGTGCGATCCCGGCTTTATTATTGTCGGTTACGGGAAAGTCGGTGGCCTGGAACTCGGGCATGGTTCCGATCTGGATCTGGTGTTCATTCACGATGGCGATCCCCAGGCAGAAACCGACGGACCGAAGCCGATCGATGGCGCACAATTCTTTACCCGGCTCGGGCAGCGGATCATTCATTTGCTGACCGCTCAGACCAACTCCGGCCAGCTGTATGAAGTGGACATGCGCCTGCGACCGTCCGGTGCGTCGGGCTTGTTGGTGAGTTCGCTGGGGGCGTTTGCCCGATACCAGGAAAACGAAGCCTGGACCTGGGAACATCAGGCGCTGGTGCGGGCGCGGGTGCTGGTGGGCAGTCAGGATGTCGGGCAGGCGTTCGAGAAGGTGCGCGCGTCGATTCTGGGCAAGCACCGGGACCTGCCGACCCTGCGTCAGGAGGTCAGCGAGATGCGCGCCAAGATGCGCGATAATCTGGGCAGCAAGAGCACCTCGGCCGGCACCGGGGCAAATGCTTTCGAGGCTACGGCGCCATTCGATCTCAAGCAGGACGCTGGAGGTATCGTCGATATTGAATTTATGGTGCAATACGCGGCCCTGGCGTGGTCCGAAACACACCCGCCATTGCTGCGCTGGACTGACAATATCCGCATTCTGGAAGAGCTGGAGCACGAAAACCTGATGCCCGCCGAAGACGCCGCTCTGTTGCGCGAGGCCTATAAAGCCTACCGCTCCGCCGCTCACCGGCAAGCGTTGCAGAAGGATGCCGGGGTGATACCGGGCGATCAGTTCGCGGACGAACGGCGGCAGGTATTGCGGATCTGGCGCGAGCTGGGATTGAACTGAAACCGTATACCCCTGTAGGAGCGAGCTTGCTCGCGATAGCGGAGTGTCAGTCAGCATCAATGTTGTATGTGACGGCCTCATCGCGAGCAGGCTCGCTCCCACAGTAGATCTGCGGTGTTTTGCAGAGGGAAGGCAGCTAAGCTGCACCGCACGGGATGTGCACCAATACCCAATGTGGGAGCGAGCCTGCTCGCGATAGCGGAGTGTCAGTCAGCATCAATGTTGTATGTGACGGCCTCATCGCGAGCAGGCTCGCTCCCACAGTAGATCTGCGGTGTTTTGCAGAGGGAAGGCAGCTAAGCTGCACCGCACGGGATGTGCACCAATACCAATGTGGGAGCGAGCTTGCTCGCGATAGCGGAGTGTCAGTCAGCATCAATGTTGTATGTGACGGCCTCATCGCGAGCAGGCTCGCTCCCACAGTAGATCTGCGGTGTTTTGCAGAGGGAAGGCAGCTAAGCTGCACCGCACGGGATGTGCACCAATACCCAATGTGGGAGCGAGCCTGCTCGCGATAGCGGAGTGTCAGTCAGCATCAATGTTGTATGTGACGGCCTCATCGCGAGCAGGCTCGCTCCCACAGTAGATCTGCGGTGTTTTGCAGAGGGAAGGCAGCTAAGCTGCACCGCACGGGATGTGCACCAATACCCAATGTGGGAGCGAGCCTGCTCGCGATAGCGGAGTGTCAGTCAGCATCAATGTTGTATGTGATGGCCTAATCGCGAGCAGGCTCGCTCCCACTGTAGATCTGCAGTGTTTTGTAGAATTCTCGAGGCGGGGAGGCGTATGCCTCCCCGGTTCGTTTTTGGAAACCACATGAAAATTCTGATCGTTGGGCCCAGTTGGGTCGGTGACATGGTGATGGCGCAGACACTTTTTCAGTGTCTCAAGCAACGCCACCCGCAGTGCGAAATCGACGTGCTGGCCCCCGAGTGGAGCCGGCCGATTCTTGAGCGCATGCCCGAAGTGCGCCAGGCCTTGAGCTTCCCGCTCGGCCATGGCGTTTTGGAGCTGGCGACGCGTCGGCGCATCGGCAAATCCCTGGCTGGCCAGTACGACCAGGCGATCCTTTTGCCCAACTCCCTGAAGTCGGCGCTGGTGCCGTTCTTTGCCGGCATCCCGAAACGCACAGGCTGGCGTGGCGAGTTCCGCTACGGCCTGCTCAATGACGTGCGCACGCTGGATAAAGAGCGTTACCCGCTGATGATCGAGCGCTTCATGGCCCTGGCTTACGAGCCTGGCATTGAACTGCCGACCCCTTACCCGCGTCCGGCGTTGCAAATCGACCCGGTCACCCGCGAGGCAGCATTGGCCAAGTTCGGTCTGGCCCTCGACCGCCCGGTGTTGGCGCTGTGCCCCGGTGCCGAGTTCGGCGAGTCCAAGCGCTGGCCATCCGAGCACTACGCCAAAGTGGCCGAAGCGCGGATTCGCGAAGGCTGGCAAGTCTGGCTGTTTGGCTCGAAAAACGATCACGCCGTCGGCGAAGACATCCGTTCGCGGCTGATTCCCGGTTTGCGCGAAGAGTCGGTAAACCTCAGCGGCGGCACCTCCCTGGCTGAAGCCATCGATCTGATGTCTTGCGCCGATTCGGTGGTGTCCAATGACTCTGGCTTGATGCACGTCGCGGCGGCGTTGAATCGCCCGTTGGTGGCGGTTTACGGCTCGACCTCGCCAGGCTTCACCCCGCCACTGGCCGAGCACGTCGAGATCGTGCGACTGGGCATCGAATGTAGCCCGTGCTTCGACCGCACGTGCCGCTTCGGTCATTACAACTGCCTGCGCCAGCTCATGCCGCAAGCGGTGAACGAAGCCTTGCAGCGTTTGCAGGGCACTGTGGTCGAGGTCAAATAGTTTGCGGGTTCTGCTGATCAAGACTTCTTCGCTGGGCGACGTGATTCATGCGTTGCCGGCGCTGACCGACGCGGCACGGGCTATCCCCGGCATCAAGTTCGACTGGGTGGTGGAAGAAGGCTTTGCCGAAATCCCGACCTGGCACCCGGCGGTGGGCAAGGTGATTCCGGTGGCGATCCGTCGCTGGCGCAAGCACATCTGGCAGACCATCAAGAGTGGTGAGTGGAAGCGCTTCAAGCAGAGCGTTCGCGCCGCTCAATATGATCTGGTGATCGATGCCCAGGGCTTGCTGAAAAGCGCGTTGCTGACCCGTTATGTCAAAGCGCCGGTGGCCGGGCTCGACAAGAACTCCGCGCGTGAGCCGATAGCTGCACGGTTTTATTCGCGCCGTCTGGCCGTGGCCCGTGGGCAGCACGCGGTTGAGCGGGTGCGCCAGCTGTTCGCCGTGGCCCTGGGTTACGACTTGCCAAAAGGTTTGGGCGACTATGGCCTGAGCGTCGAGCGACTGGTGGAATTGCCGCGCAAGAATCCTTACGTGGTGTTTCTCCACGGCACCACCTGGGACACCAAGCACTGGCCTGAAGCCTACTGGCGTGAACTGGCCGAACGCGTCGGCTACCTCGGCGTCGCGGTGAAGTTGCCGTGGGGCAATCCCGTCGAAAAAGCCCGGGCCGAGCGCATTGCCAAAGGCATGCGACATGTCGAGGTGCTGCCGAAGCTGAACCTCGCCGGCGTCGGAAAAGTATTGGCTGGCGCACAAGCCTGCGTGGCGGTGGACACCGGCCTTGGGCATCTCGCCGCGGCACTGGACGTACCGACGCTGTCGCTGTTCGGCCCGACCAACCCGGGCCTGACCGGCGCCTACGGCAAGGCGCAGATTCACATGGCCAGTGACTTTCCCTGCGCGCCGTGCCTGCAAAAGAAATGCACCTACCAACCGACGGCCGATGATGCCCGGCGGTTTGACCTTAAGCGCGAGTGGCCGCTGTGCTTCACGCGCCTGAATCCCGAGCGTGTCGCGACCCGACTGAGCACGTTGTTACTGGCTGAGGAGCTGCGCTGATGCAATTGGCATTCGTCTTGTACAAGTACTTTCCATTCGGGGGCTTGCAACGCGACTTCATGCGCATCGCCCTGGAATGTCAGCAGCGCGGCCATCAGATTCGCGTGTACACGCTGATTTGGGAAGGCGATGTGCCGCCGGGTTTTGAAGTGCTGGTGGCGCCCGTCAAAGCGTTCTTCAACCATCGCCGTAACGAAAAACTCAGCGCGTGGATGGAAGCGGATCTGGCCAAGCGTCCGGTGGACCGGTTGATCGGTTTCAACAAAATGCCGGGGCTGGACGTTTACTACGCTGCCGACGGCTGCTTCGAAGACAAAGCGCAGAACCTGCGCAATGCGCTGTACCGTCGCTGGGGGCGCTACCGGCACTTTGCCGAGTACGAACGCGCGGTGTTCGCCAAGGACGCCAAGACTGAAGTGCTGATGATTTCCGAAGTCCAGCAGCCGCTGTTCATCAAGCATTACGACACGCCGCTGGAGCGTTTCCATTTGCTGCCGCCGGGCATTTCTCAGGACCGCCGCGCGCCAGCCAATGCCGCCGAAATCCGTGCCGAATTTCGTCGCGAGTTCAGCCTGAAAGATGATGAGCTGCTGCTGGTGCAAATCGGCTCCGGGTTCAAGACCAAGGGCGTGGACCGCAGCCTCAAGGCGCTGGCCGCGTTGCCCGCTGATCTGAAGAAGCGCACCCGGCTGTTTGTAATTGGCCAGGATGACCCCAAGATATTTCAGATGCAGAGCGCGACCTTGGGGCTGGGCGACAGCGTGACGTTCCTCAAGGGCCGCAGCGATATCCCGCGTTTCCTGCTTGGCGCCGATCTATTGATCCACCCGGCGTATAACGAAAACACCGGGACCGTGTTGCTCGAAGCCTTGGTGGCCGGGTTACCGGTGCTGGTGAGCGCGGTCTGTGGTTATGCCCATTACATCGCCGAGGCCGACGCCGGCCTGGTGCTGGACGAACCCTTCGACCAGGCGCAACTGACGCAATACCTGACCGGGATGTTGAACGACGCTCAAGCGCGGGCGGCCTGGAGCCGCAACGGTCTGGCCTACGCCGAGACGGCCGACCTCTATAGCATGCCGCAGCACGCGGCCGATGTGATTCTGGCGGAGCACACTCAATGAAGTTGATGCTGGCTGAACCGTTCAAGAGCCTTTGGGCCGGACGCGATGCGTTCACCGAAGTCGAGAGCCTCCAGGGCGAGGTTTACCGTGAGTTGGAAGCGCGTCGGACCTTGCGCACTGAAGTGAACGGCGATGGTTTTTTCGTGAAGATCCACCGTGGCATCGGTTGGGGCGAGATTTTCAAAAACCTCCTGACGGCCAAACTGCCGGTGCTAGGTGCGGGGCAGGAATGGAAGGCCATTCAGCGCCTGCAAGCTGTCGGTGTGCCGACCATGACCGCCGTCGCTTATGGCGAGAAGGGCAGCAACCCGGCGGATCAACATTCATTCATTGTCACTGAAGAATTGGCGCCGACGGTCAGCCTCGAAGATTTCAGCATTGACTGGGTCAAACAGCCGCCGGAGCCAAAACTCAAGCGTGCACTGATCGCAGAGGTCGCGCGCATGACCGGGATGATGCACCGCGCCGGCGTCAATCACCGCGACTGCTACATCTGCCACTTCCTGCTGCACACCGATAAACCGGTGACGGCCGAAGATTTCAAACTCTCGGTGATCGACCTGCACCGCGCCCAGACCCGCCCGGCGATCACCCAGCGCTGGCGCAACAAGGATCTGGCGGCGCTGTACTTTTCGGCGCTGGACATCGGTCTGACCCGACGCGACAAACTGCGCTTCCTCAAGGGCTACTTTCAGCAGCCGCTGCGCCAGATTCTGGCCCAAGAAGCGCCTTTGCTCGCCTGGCTGGAAGGCAAAGCCAACAAACTCTACGACCGTAAACAGCGATACGGGGATGCGCTCTGATGCCGGGTTGGAAGCTGGAGCCTGCTTACAGCGATTTGGCGGAAGATTTTGGCAGCCTTGAGGCGGTGTTTGCGCTTCAGGGCGAACGCCTGACCCTCGACCCGTTGTCCGAGGTCATCCGTGTCCAGCGCAAGGGCGTCAACTATTACGTTAAGCGCTACGTCGGTGCTGGCAAAGGCCTGCGTCGTTACTTGGGCAAGCCTCGGGTAAAGGCGGAGTGGCAGAACCTCAAGCGCTTCGCCAAATGGGGCATTCCCACCGCCGAAGTGGTGGCCTGGGGACTGGAGCGTCGCGGCGCAACGTACAATCGCGGGGCGATGATCACCCGCGAGCTGCCCAACACCGAGGATTTGTCGGTACTCGCTAATCGGCATGATCCCAGGCTGTCGGACCGCGTCTGGGTCGATATTATCAGTCGCCAGCTGGCCAGCTACACCCGGACCATGCACGACAACCGTTTCACTCATAACGATTTGAAGTGGCGCAACCTGCTGGTCGATGACGACGCTCGGCTGTTCCTGATCGATTGCCCCAATGGTGATTTCTGGCGCGGCTTTTGGCTCAAGTACCGTATCACCAAAGACTTGGCCTGCCTCGACAAGGTGGCCAAATATCACCTGTCGGCCACACAGCGCCTGCGCTTTTATCTGCAATACCGCCAACGGACACGGCTCGATGCCGCTGACAAAAAACGGATCCGGCACGTGGTGAGATTTTTCGAGGGGCGCGAATGACTGGCTTTCTGGTCGCTGAAACGCGCGCGCTACACAAGGAGGCGAGCTGATGCGTTTGTCTGAACTGAAACGCGCTGGCCGCAGCCCCGACCTGCCGTTGAATGTCTCGCTGGCCGATGCTGCCGGGCCCGCCGAGTTGCAGTTGTTGAGCTTGCTGCGAGTGTTGCCGGGGCAACGCTATGTCGGTGCCGGTGTCTGGCGTGGCCGGCCGGTGTTGGCCAAGTTGTTGGTTGGCAGCAAGGCGGCGCGGCATTTTCAGCGAGAGCGGGACGGTGTGCGTTTGTTGGCCGATCAGGGCCTGACCACACCGCAGCTGTTGGCCGATGGCCTGAAGGACGGCGAGGGTGGCTGGTTGCTGTTCGATTTCCTTGAAGGCGCCGACAGCCTGGGGGATGCCTGGAAACAGGTTGAGCACTTGCCAATGCTGGCAGATGAGCAAACGGCGGTGTTGGCCGATGCCCTGGGCGCGATTGGTCAATTGCACCGCAAAGGGCTGTGGCAGGAAGACCTGCACCTGGACAACCTGTTGCGCCAGGGTGGCCGGCTGTATTTGATCGACGGTGCCGGCATCCGGACCGAAACACCGGGCCAGCCGCTATCGCGGCACAAGGTCCTGGAAAACCTCGGTGTGTTTTTCGCCCAGTTGCCCAAGTCGCTGGAGCCGTTCACCGAAGAATTGCTGGTGTATTACCTCTTGAGCAATGGCGAACACGCCTTGCCCATGGAGGCGTTGCAGAAGCAGATCAATAAAGTTCGTAGCTGGCGTCTCAAGGACTTCCTGGCCAAGGTCGGTCGCGAATGCACGCTGTTTAGTGTCCGGCGCGGGGCGTTCGGTTTGCGGGCGATACGTCGCGAGGAAGAGGCGGCGATGCTGCCGGTGCTGGAGCAGGCGGATGCCTTGCTCGATCAGGGGCATTTGTACAAGACCGGCGGTGCTGCGAGTGTCGGAAAAGTCGCGGTGGCCGGTCGGACGCTGGTGATCAAGCGTTACAACATCAAAGGATTTGCCCACTGGCTCAAACGCTTCTGGCGCCCGAGCCGCGCCTGGCATTCGTGGCGCGAAGGCAATCGCCTCGCGTTCCTCGGCATTGCCACGCCCAAGCCGCTGGCGCTGCTGGAAAAGCGTTTTCTGTGGTTGCGCAGTAAGGCGTATCTGGTGACCGAGTACTTGCCCGGCCCTGACATCATTGAGCGTTTTGCACCGTATGTTGAGAGCGGCGAGGCGCCCGAGGCTGAACTGCTGGCGCTGGATCATTTGTTTGCCGAACTGATTCGCGAGCGGATCAGTCACGGGGATTTCAAGGGGCACAATCTGTTCTGGCAAGACGATCGCTGGGCGCTGATCGATCTCGATTCGATGTGTCAGCATGGCTCGGCGGGCAGTTTTGCCCCCGCGTATGCGCGGGATCGGGCGCGGTTCATGCGTAACTGGCCTGAAAACAGTGCGCTGTATCAGGTTATTGATCAGCGTCTTCCCAAAGACATCTCCAGCGCTGCCTGAATCCATTCGCGAGCCGGCTCGCTCCCACATTGGATCTATGTCGCACAGAAATCTAAATGTGGGAGCGAGCCTGCTCGCGATGGGGCCAGAACAGCCCCCTGAGATTAAGGGACAGGTTCTTATGAAATGTCCTACACAATCTGCAGCCCCCATGAACTGTGCCCTGATTTGCCACGGTGCTAGTTTGCCTGACGTTCTCGGAGGGCAGATTTTGACTATAAAAATGGCAGTCGCATCAGGCGCTCTTTCACTGGTTCTGGCCGGTTGCGGGACCGTCACCACGGTGCTGCAGGATGACACGGCAGCCACTCAGCCCCTGCGACGACAAAAAACCTACTGTCAGTCCATTCCTCGCGTCTATAGCGGTCTGGCCCACGATTTTTGTCTGTTAAATGCGCCGCCGGACGCCACAGGGTTTCTGGTGCCATTCGTCTTGCTGGACATGACCTTGTCCGGCGTTCTGGACACCGTTGCCCTGCCGTACACGATTTATCGGCAGGGCGTCGATGGCAGCCTCCGGATTTACTGGCAGTGAGCCGGTGGATGAGCCGCAGTGAACGCTTTCGCTGCGGATGCCATCTTGGCGGCGCTGATAACCGTAGGGTCATTCCCGCCATGTTTACGCTATAATCCCGCCCTTTAGCTGTCTCTCGCCCCTTGAGAGGCACATTAATTTTTGAGGCGCCTTGCGCCTGCATGCAGACTAAAGAGGCTAGACCCCTGTGGCATTGACGATTCTTGGCCTGTCCGGCGCCCTTAGCCATGATCCTTCCGCAGCTTTGTACATCGACGGCAAGCTGGTCGCGGCAGCTGAGGAAGAGCGCTTTGTGCGCGATAAACATGCAAAGAACCGCATGCCTTACGAATCGGCGAAGTTCTGCCTCGAACAGGCGGGCATCAAGCCGTCCGACGTTGACGTGGTAGCGATTCCGTTCGCGCCGATCAGCCTGTTCGGCAAGGCGCGCTGGCACTACGCCAAGCGTTACTGGTACGCCCCGGATCGCGCGCTCGACGCGATCCTGATGGGTAACCGTCGCTACAAACGCTATCGCAACAAGATTGTCTGGTGCCTTGAGCAGCTGGGCTTCGATCCGAAGAAAATCAAGATCGAGCCGGTCGAGCATCACCTGGCCCACGCCTCCAGCGCCTACCACTGCTCCGGCTTTAAAGAAAAAACCGCAATCCTCGGGATCGATGGCAAAGGTGAGTACGCCACGACCTTCTTCGGTTACGGCGAAAACGGCAAAATCCACAAGATCAAGGAATTCTTCGATCCGGACTCCCTGGGTGGCCTGTACGGCGCGATCACCGAGTTCCTCGGTTTCGAGATGCTTGACGGTGAGTTCAAGGTCATGGGCATGGCGCCGTATGGCGACGCCAGCAAATACGATTTCTCACGCCTGGCCTCGTTCGAAAACGGCGAGCTGGTGATCAACACCGACTACGCCAACGTCATCGGCCTGCGTCGCTATAAAGAAAAGGGCAAGGGCTTCTACTTCTCGCCGAAGCTGATCGAGTGGCTGGGTCCCAAGCGCGAAGGCGATATCGCCGACGAGCCATACATCCACTACGCCGCGAGCATGCAAGCACTGTTCGAAAAGATTTCGCTGCAGATGATCGACCACTACCTGGGCGATGTGCTCAAGGAAACCGGCAAGCTGGCGTTCGCCGGCGGCTGTGCGTTGAACGTCAAGCTGAACCAGAAAATCATCGCCCGCGATGACGTCAAAGAATTGTTCGTCCAGCCAGCGTCCGGCGATGCCGGCACCGCGGTGGGGGCTGCTGCTTACGTGTCTCACGCCCGTGGCGTACCGGTCGAGAAGATGGAACACGTCTACCTTGGCCCGTCGTACACCAACGAAGACGTACTGGCCGCGTGTGCCCGTCACCCGAGCAAACCGGTATGGCGCAAGCTCCAGAACATGCCGGAAAACATCGCCAAAATCATGGTCGATGGCAACCCGGTGGCCTGGTTCCAGGGCCGCATGGAGTTCGGTCCGCGTGCACTGGGTGGTCGCTCGATCATCGGTTGTCCAAGCGCCACTGGCGTGGCTGACCGCATCAACCATCAGATCAAGTTCCGCGAGCGCTGGAGGCCTTTCTGCCCCTCGATGCTCGACACCGTCGCACCGCAGATGATCAAGATCGATCACCCTGCGCCGTTCATGACCTTCACGTTTGAAGTGGCGGAAGAATGGAAGACCCGCGTACCGGAAGTCGTCCACGAAGATGGCACGTCGCGGGCCCAGGTGCTCAAGCGCGAATACAACCCGCGCTACTACGACATGATGAAAGCGCTGGAAGTACTCACCGGCAACGGTGTGTCGCTGAACACCTCGCTCAACCGCCGTGGCGAACCGATGATCTGTTCGCCGACGGATGCCTTGAACATGTTCTTTGGTTCCGATCTACAGTACCTGATCATGGAAGACATTCTGGTGGTCAAAGAGGGCGCGGACGCATATGACACGCTCGGCTGAACGCCATGTGCTGCAGTTCTGTCACGGCTATGACGGTCCGTTTCTGGACTGCGCCCGGCAGTATGCCAGCCTGTTCGCGGGGACTGGTTACCGCGTGACCACGGTCTTCCTGACCGGGGTTGCCGACGCCGAAGTCGCCGCGGGTTGCGCTAGCGATGAAGTACTGTTCATGGAATACAGCTCCAAGGCCATCCGTGGCCTGAAGCTGGGTGCCATTGGCGATCTGCGCAAGATCGCCGCTTCGCGTAACTTCAGTTTCTGCATTGCCCATCGTTTCAAGCCGATCTACATCGCCTTGCTCGGCACGTCGTTGCCAGTGATTGGCGTGCACCACGCGTTTGGCGATTACAAAAGAGGCACGCGCAAACTCTTTGCGCATATTTTCCGCAAGCGCCTGAGCCTGCTCGGGGTCTCCGATGCCGTGCGCGACGACATGCGCAGCTGCCTGCCGAAATGGCCGGCCGCACGGATACAGACGCTCTATAACCGTATCGATGTGCAAGCCTTGCAGGACAGCCAGGTGTCCGCTCGCGAAGCTCGGGAAACCCTCGGCTTGGCGATGGATGCCTGGGTGGTCGGCAATGTCGGGCGGCTGCATCCGGACAAGGATCAGGCCACGCTGCTGGAGGGTTTTGCCGCAGCATTGGCGGGCTTGCCGTCCAACAGTCAATTGGTGATTCTCGGTACGGGTCGACTGGAGTCGGAGCTCAAGGCGCGCGCCCGTGAGCTGGGTGTCGGCGACCGCGTGCTGTTTCTCGGCCAGGTGCCCGAAGCCCGGCGTTATTTCCGTGCCTTCGATGTGTTTGCCTTGAGTTCCGATCACGAACCGTTCGGTATGGTGCTGCTGGAGGCCATGGCCGCTGGCGTGCCGTTGCTCGCCACCGCGTGCGGCGGTGCGAAGGAAGTGGTCGAAGGTGTGGGCATTTTGTTTCCGCTGGGCGATGCCGAGCGCTTGGCTCAGGGGCTGCAACATCTGGCCGCGATGGATGAGCAGCAACGACACCAGTGTGCAGAGCTGATGCTTGACCGCTTGCGTGAGCGCTTCTCCGACCTCGCGGTACGCGACGCGTTCTGGCGTTTGCCGCAGGTTACCGAACTGGCGCCGAGGGGCTGATGCTCAACCGACTTCAAGGCTGGCGTGAGCGTGGCTGGGCGGTAGTCGATGCCCCGACCTATGCCGAGGCCTGGCAGCGTTATGGCGGCAGCGTCGCGACTCATCCATTGGTGGTCGAGCGTCTGGCGCAGCTGGCCGGCATTCCGGTGCGTTATCTGGCCTGGGAGCAAAATGGCGAAGTCAAAGCCGCGATTCCGACCTGGGGTCGAGACCTCGCCTTGTCCAAGGACGTGCTTAAGCGCAGCGGTAAAAAAGGCTTGTTTGACCTGGGTAATGCCGAGCTGATCCTGCCCGCCTCTGACGATGCCCAAGCCCCGTTGCGTCATCGCGCGCGCTATCTCTCGGTGCTGAATGAAGGGCGCTTTTGCGGCCTCAAGTTGCAGGCCGAGCAGTTGGCCATGGCGCGGACACCGGAAGAGCTGTCGAAAAAGTTTCGCTACAACCAGCGCCGCGAATTGCGCTTGCTGGAAGAGGCGGGTGGCGTGGCGCGGCCGGTCGCCGAGTTTTCCAGCGTCGAGCTGGCGGCCATCTATTGCGATCTGTTCCAGCGTCGCTGGGGATTCCCGGCAACAGGCGCCGAGCGTATGGCCGAGGTTATCGGGTTGCTGCGTGAGTTGCTGATCGGTTCGGTGATTTTTCTCAACGATGCGCCGATAGCGATTCAACTGGTCTACCGAGTCGAGACACCGCAGTGGATCAGCGTCGAGTACATCAATGGCGGCGTCGATCCCGAAACCCGTGAGTTCAGTCCCGGCAGCGTGCTGAGTTTTCTAAACACCCAAAGCGCCTGGGAGCATGCCCGGGCGCTGGACAAGCCCTTGCGCTTTTCCTTTGGGCGCGCCGACCGTGAATACAAGGAACGCTGGTGCAACCCTGTACCGGTCTTCACCGTATGAGTGAGCCCATGAGTCGCAAACAACACCTGCTCAAACGCCACCGACGCAACAAGCGCATCGGTCTGTTGATCGCGCTGGCGCTATTGATTGCCTGCGGCGTGCTGGTGGCCTGGTGGTTGCCGTTGCTGCTCGCGGTCCTCGGTTGGGTCGCCCACGAGGCGTGGTTTGCCGACCATTTGTTTTATTCGCCGAAAGACGATTATCAGTACAACTTCCCACCGTATACCCAAAAACCCAAGGTTTACCTGGAGGGTGAGCGTTTGCGGCTGGACGAGGGCGTGATGCTGGTCGACGACGCGACGCTGGTCCTGGCGCTACGGATAAAAAGCACTTGGCTGGGACGCTTTATCGACCCTGTGGTTGAGTTGTCAGGTGGCGATAACCCGGACCGACAAACGCTCGAGCGTGGCGTAAACGGCCTGCGTTACCTCAACCTGAGTGGTCAGGCTCAGGTGCTGTCCAAAGGTGAATTACGTCTGCGCGGGCGTTTTTGCCGATTACTCGGCGAGCCGGTGCTGTGGGTGTTCGAGCATCCGGATTACCGGCGTCAGCGGGTGATGGTCATCGCGCCCCATGCCGACGATGCCGAGTTGGCGGCCTACGGTCTGTATAGTCAGGCCGACGAAGCCTGGATTGTCACCCTGACGGCCGGCGAAATCGAAGCTGAACACTATCAGCGGATGGGACTGAGCACCGTCGAAGCGTCGCGCCTCAAGGGCCGACTGCGGGCTTGGGACAGTATCGCAGTGCCGCGCTGGGCCGGGGTGCCCGAAGCCCATTGTGTGCAATTGGGTTATTTCTGTCTGCAACTGGCGGCGATGCAGGCCGCGCCGACTCAGCCCGTGGGGTCGCGGGAAGCGGATCTGAACGACACCCGCCTGTTCCGCCAGTTGAATTCCTTTGCCCTGCCGGGCGACGTCGACGGTATGCCGACCTGGAACAATCTGCTGGCTGATCTGCGCGAGTTGCTGCTACGCGCGCGCCCTGACGTCATCGTGTTGCCGCACCCGACTCTTGATCCTCATCCTGACCACATTTGCGCGCAAGAGGCGGTTCTTGAAGCGTTGCGAGGCCTGGAGTGGCAGCCGACCACATTGCTCGGTTACGCCAACCATCTGCACGACAACGATCGCTGGCCGATGGGCGATGCAGGCCATGGCATAGCGCTGCCACCCGCCTTCGACGCCTCGGTGCCGATGCTGCCATGCAGCCTGGCAATGCCTCTGCGGATTCAGCGTGACAAAGCCATGGCGCTGGGGATGATGCACGACTTGCAAACGCCGTTACCGTTCAAGCGGCGATTGCGGCGGTTGATGCAGTGTCTCTTGGCCAGTAGAGTGCAGTCCATCTATGGAGAGAATGAGTTTTTTCGCAAGGCGGTCAGGCGCCAAGAGTTGTTCTGGCTCCTGAAGCATGGTGAAACTTCTGCGAAGCAGAGTTGATGTATCGCGTGGCCTAATCTGACGGCGTATTCAGCATTGACAGTGAGTTTTTCTGTGATCAACCCATGCCCGCGTATCCTGTTTCTAATGCCTTATTTCGGCCGTTGGCCATTCTGGATGCCGTTTTTTCTCGAGAGCTGCCGTCGCAATGCCGACATCGACTGGCTGCTGTTCAGTGATTGCGGGGTTCCCGATTATCTGCCGCCAAACGTCACCGTCGAAAGCATGATGTTCAGCGATTATTGTGGGGTGGTGTCCCAGCGGCTGGACATCGATTTTGCGCCGAAAGAGGCTTACAAACTGTGCGACATCAGGCCAGCGCTGGGGCATATCCATGCCGACCGCCTGCAAGGCTATGATTTCTGGGGATTCGGCGATATTGATCTGGTGTATGGTGATCTGCGCAGTTACTTCACCCCCAAGCGCCTCGCCGCTTATGACCTGTTCTCCACCCACGAGCGGCGAGTTGCCGGGCATCTGTGTCTGATCCGCAACACAGCCTGCAAGCGTGAGTTGTTCAGGCAGATCAAGGATTGGAAAACGCGATTCATCGATCAGAAGCATCACGCGCTGGACGAAGGCGCGTTCAGTCGAATCTTTCTCTGGCGCAAGAATTTTCCAGAGCCTTTGTTCAATTTGGTGGGCAAGTTCAACCCGTTGCGTCGACGCAGCGAGTTCACCGAGGCATTCAGTACGCCGGGTGGTTGCATCAAGTGGCATGACGGCACGGAGTTTTTCCCGCTCAAATGGAGTTGGCGTGATGGCCAATTGAGCAATGATCGCGATGGCGATCGCCGGTTTCCGTATTTCCACTTCGTCTGCTGGAAGCGCAACGAGTGGTCACGGTTGCCTCAACCCGACCCGGCGGAGGTCCGGCGCCTCGCCGCCGAGCCTGACTGGGTCATCGATGCGGCTGGTTTTCGCCGGGGAGCGTTATGAGTCAACGGTCAAAGGTTCTGCAATTACAGCCTGACTACAACGTCAAGGCCCATGATTTTGCTGACCTCGCGGAGCAAATCGTAAAGGCTCTGCCAGGCGATCGCTATGAAGTGACTGCGGCGTTTTTGAGGGGTAAGCCCGGGCCTGGCGACGCGGTGAGCCGTGCCGATCGCTCGGTGTATTTCGAATTTTCCGACAAGGCCCTCAAGGGCATGCGCCTGCGGGCCATGTGGCGGCTGTATCAGTTCTGCCGTAAAGAAAAGTTCGAGGTGGTGATCTGTAACCGCTTTAAACCGGTGAACATGATGCTGATGCTCAATCGCTGGTTGAAAGTACCGTTGTGTATTGGCATTTCCCACGGATTTGGCGAGTACGACCGGTTTTACCGACGCCGCCAGACCCAGCGCCTGATCGATCGTCACTGGCGCTTTGTCGGTGTGTCGCCGGCAGTCAAACAGTACCTGCTGGACTGCGACTGCGGTTTCACTGACCAGAACACTTACGCCATCACCAACGCCATCGATATCGAGCAGGCTGAAGGCTTGCAGCACAGCCGCGAGCGCGCTCGCGAAATGCTCGGCATTGATCCGTCGGTGCGGTTGATCGGCGCCTTGGGCCGGTTGGTGCCGGTCAAGGGGCACACCTATTTGTTGCAGGCGTTTGCTGCCCTTAAAGACAAGTATCCCAATACTCAATTGGCGATCATCGGTGCCGGACGTGAAGAGTCGCGCCTGGCCGCCGAGATTGAGCGCCTGGGTCTGAAGGGGCGCGCACATTTGCTCGGGTTTAAGGAAAACGCCTTGCAGTACGTTCGCGCGTTCGACATCTGGACCATGCCATCGCTGGCCGAAGGCCTGGGGCTGGCGCTGCTTGAAGGCATGAGCGGCCATCTGCCTGTCATCGCGTCGAACGTGCCGGCCATGCTGCCGTTGATCCAGGGCGCAGGAGGTCTGGCAATTACCCCTGCCGATGTGCCAACCCTGGTCGCGGCGCTGGATAATTACCTCGGCCTTTCGGACGACGAGCTCAAGGCCAAAGGCGAACAGGCCTACTGCTATCTCCAGCAACAACACGACATCGAGGTGTTCCGGCAGGAGTACCTGGACCTGATTGACTCCGGCTTGGAACAAGCCCGCAAGGAACAACCATGAGCGATGCGCAACCTCTCGTAACGGTCATTATTGCGTCGTATAACCACGGTCGTTATATCGAGGAAAGCATTCTCAGCGTCCTCAACCAGACCTATCAGCACATCGAGTTGCTGGTAGTCGATGACGGTTCGACCGATGACAGTGTCGAGCGGATCAACGTCTTGCAGGCCCGGCACGGTTTCGATTTTCGCGTCCAGAAGAATCAGGGGCTGACCAACACGCTCAACGGCGCGATTGCTCGCGCCAAGGGCAGCCTGATCGTACCGTTCGGTTCCGATGACATCATGCTGCCGGAGCGCATTGCCACCCAGGTCGCGTACATGGACGGCAAACCCGAAGTCGGGATTTGTGCCGGCAACATCGAGCTGATCGACGCCGACGGAAACCTTTATCCGGAAAAGCGTCAGCGCCGCGAGGTGCCGTTCCGCCGACTGGACTTCGATGATATGTTCCTGGAGCGCAAGCCCTATCCGCCGGCGCCGACCTTGATGATTCGTCGCGAAGCGCTGGAAAAGGTGGGCGGGTTCGACCCGAATATTCGTCTGGAGGACTTGCTGATTGAACTGAAAGTGACTCACGCCGGTTACTTTATCGATGGTCTGAATGTGGTGATGGCGCGCTATCGCAAGCACGCCACCAACTCTTACAAGAACCACCGCTTCATGGTCGACAACATCCTGCGTTCCTACGCGCTGTTCAGCGAGCATCCGTTGTACGACGAGGTGCGCTACAAGTTCCTCAACTCGATGTTTCTCAAGACTGCCAATCGAGACCGCAAGCTGGCGCGCGAACTGCTGGCGCAGATTCCGTTCAAGTCGTGGAACAAAAAGACCTGGCGTGGCCTGGGGCGATTGTTTTTTTCACCGTTGGAAAAAGACTGAGCGTTGGGTTGGATTCAGCGTTATCGGGGCACGCTCTGCAGCGATGATATCGAAGGGTTCCTGGCTTATGTCCGTCAGCGGCAGCCACAGTAAGGGTTCAGAGTGGTTGAACGACCTTCTGCGATAGTTTTATCTGGCCGTTCCTGTTCTGACGTAGCCAGTGCAGGGTTTTCTTGCCCGCATTGATGCCCGGCTTCTCGATGTACAGATAGGTCATGCTGCTGATGATGATCAGCAGGCAGGTGCTCAGGGCGAGCAGCGGCAGGAATATCCAGCTTTCCCGGGCGTCCAGATGAAGCATCCGCGGCAGTTGCTGCACCAGTACCCAGATTACGAAACCGTGCAGCAGGTAAGTGCTGTAGCTGATCTCTCCGAGCCAGCGGATGCTGCGTAGTCCAAGAGCTCCAAACAGGGAGTTTCCAGAGGCTACGATGACGAAGCACACCGAAATCAGTAGCAACGGTCCCAGGCTGAAGGCGTGGTCGAATGCCGTAAATGCAATTGCCACTGCCAGTAAGGCAATCCCCCCCGCCAGAGGTGTCTTGCTCCAGGCTACCAACTGTGGCCGGCGAATCCAGTAGGCGGCTGCAATGCCGCCGAGGAAGCTGGCCAGGATATGTTTTTTCAGTGAGTGCTCCCAGCCGACCACCTGGTAAAGGGTGTAAATACCGATCAGGCACAGCACCGTTTGCAGCCAGCTGCCGCGATAGATGAACATCAAGGCAGCCAGTGGCAGGGCCAGGTAAAAGAATATTTCGTAAGCCAGGGTCCAGGTGACATTGGAGATCAGCAACCCGGTTCGGGGGTACTGATTGATATTCGGTCGATCGAAGCTCAGCCAGGAAAAAATCTGGCCAATGAACTTGATGCCAGGGTCCTTGAGTTCCCAGTTCTGCAGATATAACACCGTTACAAAGACGATCGTCATCAATGGCAGGTAAAGCGGGTAGAGACGAAATAGTCGCGATACCGCAAAGGCCAGCCAGTCATGTTGCCGCCCTTGGGTGAGCAATCGGTCCCAGAACAGAAATCCGGTGATCATAAAAAACAGTGCGACGCTGCCCTGGCCAAGCTGTGAGTAGAAATTGCTTGGCGGATAATCTATTTTGCCCGTGCTTAGAAATATCCAGGTAATGATGGAGTGGTGAACGAATACACCGAACGCCAGGTATCCGCGCAGGCCATCAATGCTGGCAAAGCGGCGGTTGCCGGCCTGCTCCAGATGACCGGCGATTTTCGGAACGGTGCTCAGCACAAGGGCGGCGGTCACGATCGCGAGCAGGTAGGCCGCTATCGCAATGATCGGGTTCGTTTCATTCATCAGTGAACCCGGGCCGGGGAGCTGCCCGTCAGCACTTGCCTCTGCAGATTTTTCACGTCGGATTTCGATGCCTTCGCAGCATACCCCTTGAGTAATGCTTCGAAATGATCCTCGAACAGCCAGCGACGATCGACGGTGTAACGCTGCATATGACGCAGATTGCGCTGGCGCAGGGAAGAGCTCAATGAAGAAGGGTAAATGCGCATATCGGCCAGGTCGATCAGGCCGAACTCACCATCTTCCAGTACCAACACGTTGCCCAAGTGGAGGGAGCGGAAATAGACACCCTGCTCATGCAACTGCGCCATGAATTTGCCGAAACGTTCCACCAATGCCTGACGTACCGCCGGGGCGGTAATACCTTGCAGGACCTGGCGCAGCGTGTGCCCTGACAAGGGTGAGTAATGCACGGCGGTACTGCCGTCTTCGAGCCGGTACAGGTCGAGGATTGGCGGTGTAGGAATGCCCATGTTGCGCAGTTGAACACTATTGATGGCAAAGCGTTCGGAGTACGGGTTGAAACTTCCCGAGGTGTACCAGCGACGGCGGCGGAACAGCTTGAGGAAACTGCCGTCGATCAGGCGCAGGACCTTCGGGCCCAGACCATCTTCTTCGATGATTTGGGCGTTGGCAGTGAGCTGCTGCAGAGCGCTTGGCGTCGCCGTTTTGATCGGCACGGCCAGCAAGCGCCTGGCTCGCTGGTTGATGCTCAATGCGGCAATCAGTGCCAGAGGAATCCACAGCAGAAACCAGTGCTCTTTTGGTCGGGAAATAATCCCCCCACCTTCGGTCAGGCCTGCACCGATACCGAAGGCCAGCCAGGTTGAAGCGATGATAAACAGCGGTTGAAGCCGATAGCGCCAACTGCTCAGCAAACCGACGACCTGGATGAACAGCCATGGCAAGAAACCGACAATGCCGACGTAATAGAGCACTCCCAGGGCGAAACTATGGGGCTCCTGCAGGATGACGCCCATGCCGGGATCGATGGTCAGGTCGGCGTTGAAGCCATGACCTATCCACGGATGATGGGCAATCTTCTGCAGGGCCAACTGCCAAATCTCGAAGCGATAGGAATCGCCCCGTCCATTGATCATCTGCGAAAACACCACGGCAACGGCTGCACCCGTGGTGAGCAGTGTGCCAAGCAAAACAACGGAGCGTCGATTCCAGCAAATGAAGCTCAGCCAGAGCGCCGCCAGCGTCAGTGCAACCAGCGGGGTCCTGGAACCGGTAGCAATCACGGCGGCGAACATGACCGCCATTGCCGGGATACTTAGCCAAAGTATCTTCCGACGCTTGCAGGTCATGCTCACGCTGAGCCAATAGGCGCAGAAAAAGCCGAAGACGTGGGAGCTAAGCAGCGGATTGTCAAAGGCTCCACCTCCGATCAGGCGCAGGCCCGGTTCGTAGATGCGGGAAAACATGTACAGGTTATAGACCGAGGCAACCAACGCCACCATCGCTGCGCAGAACAGCAGAGGCTGGATGATCTCGCTGCGATAGCGCACCAGCAGGTAGCTGCCGACGAACAGAAAAAGGGTATGCAGCGGTGGTTTGAACTCGCCGGCGATGTCGTCATCAGGAGGGCCCCAGCACAGGCTGAGCAGGGCCCACGCCACGAACAGTAATGCCGCAATGATGATGGGCTCGCGTAGCAACTCCTTTATCATCTGCGGTCGCAGGCATAGTGCTATCAGCGCAGGAATGCTGAATAAACCGTAATAAAGTTTGTGGTGCTGACTTCGGCCCGGCAGAAAAAAAAGTGCACTCAGCAGCAATAAGTAACCGAGCGGAAGGATCCACAGGCAAATGAAATCGAAGACTCGATTGGATGTGTTGTTCAAACCGTTTAATTGCATGCTGAGTGATTCATTCCTGAGTTAAACGACCATCTGAGGGTGGTGGCCATTTGATGTATGTTCTCATGCGTCACACTATGTGCCCTCATGCGATTGCCAGAACCCCGGAGAAGCTGTGCTAAAGTCTGCGTCCTTTTTATCGACATTCGCGTGATATGACCGACTCCAGTCTCTCCGCAAGCCCATCGAGCTTGAAAATCTACTTCCGCCTGCTCGGCTATGTCCGGCCCTACATCAGTCTATTCCTGATCAGCATTGTCGGTTTCCTGATTTTCGCTTCGACGCAACCCATGCTGGGCTACATTCTCAAGTACTTCGTCGACGGCCTTTCCAACCCTGAGGCCGTGCTGTTTCCAAGCGTGCCTTACCTGCGTGACCTGGCATTGCTGCAGGCTGTGCCGTTGCTGATCGTTCTGATCGCTGCA
Source organism: Pseudomonas sp. ASL7 (assembly GCF_056680375.1). Taxonomy (NCBI): domain Bacteria; kingdom Pseudomonadati; phylum Pseudomonadota; class Gammaproteobacteria; order Pseudomonadales; family Pseudomonadaceae; genus Pseudomonas; species Pseudomonas sp. ASL7. Next base: position 5,237,392 of record NZ_CM155279.1, read on the forward strand.
TGGCAGGGGCTGGGATCTTATCTGGGCAACTACTTTCTGGCCAAGGTTTCCCTTGGGCTCGTCCATGACTTGCGGGTTCAGTTGTTCAACAACCTGCTGGTATTGCCTAACCGGTACTTCGACAAGCATAACTCGGGTCACCTGATTTCTCGTATCACCTTCAACGTGACCATGGTCACGGGGGCGGCCACGGATGCGATCAAGGTCGTAATTCGTGAAGGCATGACGGTGATCTTCCTGTTCGCCTCGCTGCTGTTCATGAACTGGCGCTTGACGCTGGTCATGATCGCCATCCTGCCGCTGATCGCAATCATGGTGCGTACCGCGAGCAAGAAATTCCGCAAGCAGAGCAAAAAAATCCAGGTGGCCATGGGCGACGTGACGCATGTCGCTTCTGAAACCATTCAGGGCTATCGCGTGGTTCGCAGTTTCGGCGGCGAAGTCTACGAAGAGAAACGCTTCTTTCATGCGAGCCAGGGCAACACCGACAAGCAACTGCGCATGACCCGCACGGGTGCAATCTATACACCGCTGCTGCAACTGGTGATCTACACCGCCATGGCCGTGTTGATGTTCCTGGTGCTGTTCCTGCGTGGTGATGCGTCCGCCGGGGACATGATTGCCTATATCACGCTGGCCGGTTTACTGCCCAAGCCGATCCGTCAATTGTCCGAAGTCAGCTCGACCATCCAGAAAGGTGTGGCCGGTGCCGAGAGTATCTTCGAACAGCTGGACGTCACGCCTGAAGTCGATACTGGCACCGTTGAGCGCGATGTTGTCAGCGGGCGCCTGGACGTGCGTCATCTTAGCTTTACTTACCCTGATACAGAGCGCCAGGTGCTCGATGACATCAGCTTCTCGGTCGAGCCTGGGCAAATGGTGGCGCTGGTGGGACGTTCGGGCAGTGGCAAGTCGACCCTGGCCAACCTGATTCCGCGTTTCTATCACCATGACAAGGGCGAGATCCTGATCGATGGCGTCGAAGTGGAGCAGTACAAACTACTTAACCTGCGCAAGCACATTGCCCAGGTGACCCAGCATGTGACGCTTTTCAGTGACACCGTGGCCAACAACATTGCCTATGGCGATCTGGCCGGCGCGCCTCGTGCGGACATCGAGAAGGCCGCGAAAGATGCCTACGCAATGGACTTCATCGCGCAATTGCCCGAAGGCCTTGACACCCAGGTCGGCGAGAACGGCGTATTGCTTTCCGGTGGCCAGCGTCAGCGTCTGGCGATTGCCCGGGCACTGTTGAAGAATGCGCCGTTGCTGATTCTCGACGAGGCCACTTCGGCCCTCGATACCGAATCGGAGCGGCATATTCAGGCAGCACTGGATCAGGTCATGAAAGGCCGGACGACCCTGGTGATCGCTCACCGGTTGTCGACCATCGAGAAGGCGGACCTGATTCTGGTCATGGACCAGGGCCGGATCGTGGAGCGTGGCACCCACGCTGAACTCCTGGCGCAGAACGGCTACTACGCCCGACTGAATGCCATGGGTCTCGACACCCCGGCGCAAGACATCGCCTGACCTTTATTCACCGGGCGTGCAACGCGCCCGGTTCCTTGTATCAAAATACTTACGTTCTTGACCAAACCTGAATAAAAATCCGGACTAGGCTTGTTAAAGTTTATGAACGAATTTTGACTTAGATCGAGAGGGCCATCCCTTTCGCGTGGGTACAGCCTTGTTGCAACGTTATCTCTGGAAACTTTTGCCCAAAACGCAACGTGCCTTTTTGCTGGGGCGCTTGTCGGTGGTGGACCGTCAGGTAGTGAACAAGTCGATGTCGGCGAACCTGCACTTCCCCCGGGCCTTCGCGCAGCGTTCCTGTCTGTTTATCCATGTCCCCAAGTGCGCCGGAAGCAGCGTCTGTGCGGCGTTGTTCGATAACTGGTGCCCCGGGCACTTGCCGTTGTACTGGTACGAGCAGCAGTTTCCCGAGCAGTTCGCAGCCAGTTTCAAGTTCGCCTTCGTTCGCGATCCTTTGGAAAGAGCCTACTCGGCTTACGCTTTTCTGCGGGGTAACGAATTGGGCCGGCGCGATCAGGCGGCGCAGAAACTGGTCAGCCACTATCGTGATTTCGACGATTTTGTCAGTCGCTGGCTTCACCCGGAAAACATCCACAGGCAATTACATTTCGCCCCTCAAGTGGATTTTCTCACCGACTCCCTCGGGCATCTGGCGCTGGACTTCATAGGGCATCAGGAACACCTGGAGCGGGATTTTCAATTTGTCTGCGAGCAGTTAGGCCAGTCTGTGGTGCTGCCTCACGTCAATGACTCCCGGCAGCGACTCCCGATGCTGGCCCGTGATTTCTGCTCTGTCCGTACCCGTCGGCTGGTGCGAAGGGCGTATCAACGCGATTACGAGATGCTCGGTTATGAATAAGGCGCTATCGATGCCGGTTTCCGGGGCCAGACCTTACAGTTTGTCGTTGACGAGCGAGGCACGCGCCTCGATCAAATCTCAACGGGCGCGCTGCCTCTGGTTGACGGGGTTTTCTGGTGCAGGCAAGTCGACGCTGGCCAATGCCCTTGAGCTGCAGCTCCATCAGCACGGTCTGCACACGTTTCTGCTTGATGGCGACAACGTGCGCAATGGTTTGTGTCGTGATCTGGGAATGGGGGCTGAGTGTCGCCGGGAAAATATCCGACGCATGTCTGAGGTGGCGCGGCTGATGGTCGATGCCGGGCTGATTGTGATTGTTGCGGCCATTTCGCCATTCCGGGCCGAGCGTGACGCCGCGCGACAGTTGTTCGCCGAGGGCGATTTCATTGAGGTATATGTGAGCACGCCGCTCGTGGTGTGCGCGCAACGGGATCCCAAAGGCCTGTATCAAGCGGCAAGGGAAGGACGAATCAAGGACTTCACTGGCATTGACAGCCCTTACGAAGCGCCGCTGTCTGCCGAATGTGAGATCGACACCGAAAAACGGGAGCTGGCGGAAGCTTGCTTGCAGTTGTCGGCATTTCTGCTCAATAAATGATCCGTTTTCACGGTCGGATTATCCGGTTGCAGCCGTCGCACAAGCCAGCGCCAAGCCTGTGGTAATATCGCGCCCTTGTTCATTTTGTATGTGGGTTGCTCCATGAAGTTGTCGATGCCGCGATTCGATCAAGCCCCTGTCTTGGTGGTCGGCGATGTCATGCTCGACCGTTACTGGCATGGTGGTACCTCACGGATTTCCCCTGAGGCGCCAGTACCTGTGGTCAAGGTCGAGCAAATCGAGGACCGCCCAGGCGGTGCCGCCAACGTGGCGTTGAACATTGCCGCGCTCGGTGCCCCGGCTTCGCTGGTGGGTGTGACCGGCGACGACGAAGCCGCCGACAGCCTGGTCAATAGCCTCAAGGGCGCTGGCGTACGGGCGTTGTTCCAGCGCATTGCGCACCAGCCGACGATCGTCAAACTACGGGTCATGAGCCGTCACCAGCAACTGCTGCGTATCGACTTCGAAGAGCCCTTCGCCACCGACGCCCTCGCGTTGGGTGAGCAAGTCGACGAGTTGCTTGAAGGTATCAAGGTGTTGGTGCTGTCTGACTACGGCAAAGGCGCGCTGAAAAACCATCAGGTGCTGATCCAGGCCGCCCGTGCGCGGGGCATTCCGGTACTTGCCGATCCGAAGGGCAAGGATTTCTCGATCTATCGCGGTGCGAGCCTGATCACCCCCAACCTCAGCGAGTTCGAGACTATCGTCGGCGGTTGCGCCGATGAGCACGAGCTGGTGAGCAAGGGCGCTCAGCTGATGCACGACCTTGACCTCGGCGCCTTGCTGGTGACCCGTGGCGAACACGGCATGACGTTACTGCGTCCGGATCATCCGGCGCTGCATTTGCCTGCACGAGCCCGAGAAGTGTTCGATGTGACCGGTGCCGGCGACACCGTGATTTCCACCTTGGCGGCCGCGATTGCCGCTGGCGAAGAACTGCCCCACGCGGTGGCCTTGGCCAATCTGGCGGCGGGCATTGTGGTCGGCAAGCTCGGGACGGCGGCCATCAGCGCGCCGGAACTGCGTCGCGCCATCCAGCGTGAGGAAGGTTCCGAGCGCGGTGTGCTTGGCCTTGAGCAGTTGCTGCTGGCGGTCGACGATGCACGGGCGCACAAAGAGAAAATCGTCTTCACCAACGGTTGTTTTGACATCTTGCACGCGGGGCACGTGACGTACCTCGAACAGGCGCGCGCCCAAGGCGATCGTCTGATCGTAGCGGTCAACGACGATGCCTCCGTCAGCCGCCTGAAAGGACCGGGTCGACCGATCAACAGCGTTGACCGTCGCATGGCCGTACTGGCTGGTTTAGGTGCCGTGGATTGGGTGATCAGCTTCCCTGAAGGCACCCCGGAAAACCTGCTGCGCGAGGTCAAGCCGGATGTGCTGGTCAAGGGCGGGGACTACGGGATCGAACAGGTCGTTGGTGCTGACATCGTCACGGCGTACGGCGGGACGGTGAAAGTGTTGGGGTTGGTGGAAAACAGCTCCACTACCGCGATTGTCGAGAAGATCCGCAAGTCTGAGTGACGCTTAAATGGTAGGAGCGAGCTTGCTCCGGGCGGCGCTCCGACGATGAACTCAACGGCACCGCATTCAATCAGTCAACACGCGGTCCCGTTCACGTCCATCGCGAGCAAGCTCGCTCCTACAGAGGCTGCGATTTTTTGTCTTTAAGAGCTGACTTTCTTTCGCGGCACGATCTTTTTCAGCAATTGCTTCGCTTTTCCGCGCAGCCGGGCTAACCCGGAAACTTTCCCTGGCGGACTTAGCCCCTGCTGCCGCACCCAATCCTTCCAGCGAATCCGTTCATCGCGCACCAGCCAGCCTTCCTGCTGGGAAAAACTCTCCGCCAGATACAATCCGCGAGTGCTTGCCGGGTAAAGTTGATCCTTTTTCAAGGTGTACAGCTCGGCCATCGGCTGCCCATCCTGCAGTGGCATCAGGTAAAGGTCGGGACGCTTGCGATCGAGCCGGGCCACCAGTTGATCGCCTTCCAGGCGCTCATCGACATGAAACAGGCTCAGGGATTTTGCTTCCTTGGGGACTTCCAGGCGCAAGTCATAGATCAATTGAAGCGACGCCGTCGGCAAATGCACGTACGCCCGTGGGCGCTCTATCAGCTGCATTTTGGCGCAACGCACTGGCCGCGCCGAACCGGACAACGGCGTCAGGCGAAACGGCAGTGCTTCACGGTAATGCAGGGCGCTGGCATAGGGCGCCGGCAGCCAGGTGTCGTTGAAACGCCCGCCAAGCCAGCCTTCGGGGGTTTCCAGCAAGCATTCTTCGGCAATTTCCTGGATCGCCGTGTGCAGCGGCAGGTTCAGTTCATGGGCTGGCACATAGCCGGATATAAGCTTGAGCACCACATCGCCGCGATCCTGACGACGCTGGCGCACCAACACCCAGTAATCGCGATTCTGCCAGTGCAGGGTCAGGCGCACCGAGACCCCGAGATTGGCAAGTTCCAGCGAGAACCGCTCGGTGTTGGCCACCGTCACCGGGCGGCGACGTTGCAGGGTCTGGGCGAAGTTGAGCGGCATCCCGACGCTCTGGTAGCTCAAGCCTTCGGGGGTCGCTTCGACGTATAACGGCAGGGTCTTGAAGTTGCTCGGGTTCTTTCTTATGAGCGTACGCGGCATGTCGGCTCCTGCTTAAGGCCGCGTGGGCGGCATCAGTTTCTACGAAGGACCTGGGCAACGGTCGCGACGTTGTGGGCGAGGTGCAGCGGATTGATGGTCCCGACAATAGCACTGGCCACACCGGGATGCTCAAACAACAGCTCGAAGCTGGCGCGCACCGGGTCCACGCCCGGGCTCATGCAGACGTGACCGCTGGCCAGGGCTTTTTTCACCAGGATGGCTTTGCCGTGAGCAGCAGCATAGTCAATGACCGCTTTCTCGTTCTGCTCGTTCAGATTGTAGGTGACCATTGCGCAATCACCTTGCTCCAGAGCCTTCAAACCGCCTTCGACGGTTTTGCCGGAGAAGCCGTAGCCGCGGATCTTGCCTTCGCGCTTGAGCTCGGCGAGGGTCGCATAAACGTCGCTGTCGTTGAGGATCGCCAGGTCGTTGCCGTCGGAATGCACCAGTACCAGGTCAATGAAATCCGTTTCCAGGCGTTGCAAGCTGCGCTCCACCGACAATCGCGTGTGGGCGGCGCTGAAATCGTGGCTCGACTGGCCGTCGGCAAACTCTTCGCCGACTTTGCTGACAATCACCCATGCCTGGCGCTGGCCACGCAACAACGGGCCGAGGCGCTCTTCGCTGCGCCCATACGCTGGCGCCGTGTCGATCAGGTTGATACCCAGATCGCGCGCGAGTTTGAGCAGCATGCGTGCTTCGTCATCGCCGGGAATCTGGAAGCCGTTGGGGTACTTCACGCCTTGATCGCGACCCAGTTTCACCGTGCCCAGGCCCAGAGGCGAAACCGCCAGCCCGGTGCTCCCCAGAGGGCGGTGCAGGTCGTGCAGGGTCGGCTGGCTCATGGCAACAGTTGCTCCCAGGCTGGAACGCCCATCGGCGGTTTTGGCAGGTCGGGCAGTGGTGCCGCGTGGCTTGGCTGGATACCGTCACGGGTAAAACTTGCGATGACACGGTCGGCGAAGTCTGGCGCCAGCGCCAGTTTGGTTGGCCAGCCCACCAGCAACCGGCCCTGCTCTGCAAGGAAGGCGTTGTCGGGGCGGCTCAGGCCCGATTGCAGCGGCTCGGCGCGATCCACGCGCAAGGTAGCCCATTGGACCGTGCTCAAGTCGATCCATGGCAATAACTGGCTGAGTTCTTTCTGCGCCGTGGCGATTTGCTCGGCGGGTTCGCGGGCAACACCTTCGGCTTCGGCGATGTCGCCGCCCAGATACCAGACCCACTGGCCATCGGCGGCCGGATGGGTGGTCACGGTAATGCGCGGTTTGGTGCCGCCGCCCAGGCAATGAGCGTACAGCGGTTTCAGGCTTGGACCTTTGGCGATGATCATGTGCAATGGCCGGCGCTGCATGGCCGGCTGGCTTAGCCCAAGTGTTTCGAGCAGCGCGGCCGTACCGGCACCGGCGCTCAAGACAATGCGTTGGGCACGGATCTCGCGGTCGTCGACCTTCAGGCCGACCAGGATCCCACCCTCCAGCAGCGGTTCGATCTTCTGACCGGCGAGCAAGCCATCACCTGCCAGGTCGGCCAGGCGCTGGATCAGGCTCGGGACGTCTACCACCAGTTCTGCCAAGCGGTAGACCTTGCCCTTGAAGCGCTTGTCTTGCAGGGCAGGCGGCAGTTGCTCGCCCTTGACCTGATCGACACGCCCGCGCACTGCTTTGCTGGCGAAGAAACTGGTGAGGTTGCCGGCGAGGGTGCCCGGGGACCAGAGGTAATGGGCTTCGGACAGCAGGCGCACGCCGGACAAGTCCAGCTCACCGTTACCGGCCAGTGCCTCGCGCCAGCGTCGTGGCATGTCGGCGATGGCTTCCGAGGCACCGGTCAGGGCGCCATGCAGCGCGTACTTGGCGCCGCCGTGGATGATGCCTTGGGACTTCACACTTTGCCCGCCGCCGAGGCTGGCGCTCTCCACCAGCACGGTCGAAAAACCCTGGCGGCGCAAGCGTGCATTCAGCCAGAGGCCGGCAACACCAGCGCCGACAATCAGAACGTCGGTGGAAATAACGGATGGCATGCAGCGACCTCAGTGTTCAAGACGAGGGCGCAGTATACAGACTCGAAGAAGAGGGGATTTGTTGGTGATCAATAGTGCGGATGCAAAACCTGTGGGAGCGAGCTTGCTCGCGATTGCGGTGGGTCAGTCAACATTAATGGTAAATGTAACGTCGCCATCGCGAGCAAGCTCGCTCCCACATGATCGGGCTTCGGATCTTAGTGGCCGGCGGTTTTGGAGAAGAGCTGGATCACAACGACACCCAATACAATGAGCGCCATCCCCATCATTGCCGGCACATCCAGCTTCTGCCCGTAAATAAACAGCGCCGCGACGCTGACCATCACGATCCCCATGCCGGCCCACACTGCGTAGGCAACACCTACCGGGACGCTGCGCACCACCAGGGTCAGCATCCAGAAGGCGATACCGTAACCCAAAATAACCAGAATCAGCGGTAGCGGGGTGCTGAGGCCTTTGACCGCTTTCATCGAAACAGTGGCGATCACTTCGGCGCAGATGGCGATGGCCAGGTAGTAGTAAGCGGTCATAGGTGCATCCTCGTGTGAAGTGTTGCTTTCTGAGGTTGGCATTCTAGAGGCTACCCAGATGCGGTAAAGTCATTACCTATCTGTTCGGGAGATGGGTTGCCTCATGAATATGCAATGGAATCTGGAGCAGTTGCGGCTGTTTGTCAGCGTAGCGGAGCAGCGTTCGTTTTCCGCCGTTGCGCGGGATCAGCGCAAGGCGCAGTCGGCGGTCAGCAGTTCGATTGCGCTGCTGGAAGAGGACTTGGGGGTGAGCCTGTTCGATCGCAGCAGTGGCCGTCAGCCGAAACTCACCGAGGCCGGCAACGCGTTGCTGGAAGAGGCGCGGGAAGTGCTGCGCCAGTGCGAACGCCTCAATGGTCGGGCGCTGGCGATGATGCGCGGCCAGGAGGCGCGTCTGCGTGTGGCCCAGGATGAGGCGATGCCCTATCAGCCGATCATCCAGAGCTTCGAGGCCCTGGCAGAAAAATTCCCCAGCATCGAAGTGCAACTGACCAGCGCCGCCCAAGGCGATGTGGCGCGCAAACTGGTTGAACGTCGGGCCGATCTGGGGTTGTTGTTTTATCACGACCAGATTCCCGAAGCCCTTGAGCGGCGGGTGTTGGGAAGCGTCGAAATGGTCACGGTCTGCGGCGTCGATCATGCGCTGGCGAACCAGGCTCACGTCGATTGTCAGCAACTGGCGCAGCATCGACAGTTGCTGATGTCCACCCAGTCCAGCGTTTATCCCGGCAGCGAGCCGGCCAGCCCGCAAGTCTGGCGGGCCGACAGTTTCTACGTGATGGCTGAGTGGTTGGTGCGGGGCCTCGGTTGGGCCTGGTTGCCACGACACGTGGTGCAGTACCCGGCATATCAGGGGCACATGGTCGAACTGGTCAGCGAATGGACGCCGCCGGCACTGGTGGTGGAACTGGTCTGGCGCCGGGATGAGCCCCTCGGCCCGGCGGCGCGTTGGCTGGCGGAACGTTTTGCCGTGCACTTGCAGGCGATCGGCGAAAAAACCGATAAACTCCGCCGCCATGAATAGAACTCTCTACACCGTGCTGTTTTACCTGGGGCTGCCACTGGTAGCGATTCGGCTGTGGCTGCGCTCGCGCAAGGCACCGGCGTATGCCAAACGCATTGGCGAGCGGTTCTCCTTCGGCTTGCCGGCAATGAAGCCAGGTGGCATTTGGGTGCACTCGGTGTCCGTGGGCGAAAGCATTGCCGCGGCGCCGATGATTCGCGCGTTGCTGCAACGTTATCCACAGTTGCCCATCACCGTGACCTGCATGACCCCGACCGGGTCCGAGCGGATTCAGGCATTGTTCGCCAACGAGCCGCGCATCCAGCACTGCTATTTGCCGTACGACTTGCCGTGTGCCGCCGCGCGTTTTCTCGATCGGGTACGACCGAAACTGGCGGTGATCATGGAAACCGAACTTTGGCCCAACCATATTCACCAATGCGCCAAACGCGGGATTCCGGTGGCGCTGGCCAACGCGCGGTTGTCTGAACGTTCGGCCAAAGGATATGGCCGCTTCAACAAACTGACCCGGCCGATGCTCGTCGAGATGAGCCTGTTCGCCGTGCAGACTGAAGCCGAGGCCCAGCGTTTCCGTGAGTTGGGCGCGCGCCCGGAAACCGTTGAAGTGACCGGCTCGATCAAGTTCGATTTGACCATCGACCCGCAACTGCTGCTGCGCGCCGCCCAATTGCGTGAGCAGTGGCAGGCAGAAAACCGTCCGGTGTGGATCGCCGCGAGTACTCACGAAGGTGAGGACGAAGTCGTGCTGGCGGCTCATCGTCAGTTGCTCGCCAATCATCCCGATGCGTTGCTGATTCTGGTGCCGCGTCATCCTGAGCGTTTCAACTCGGTGTTCGAGTTGTCTCAGCAACAGGGTTTCGCCACGCTACGCCGGTCTACGGGCGAGCCAGTCACCGCCGCGACGTCGGTGCTGGTGGGCGACACCATGGGTGAGTTGCTGTTTCTTTATGCGCTGGCTGACAGCGCATTTGTCGGTGGCAGTCTGGTGCCGAACGGTGGACACAATCTGCTGGAACCGGCTGCGCTGGCCAGGCCGGTATTGAGCGGGCCGCACCTGTTCAACTTCCTCGAAATCGCTACGCAGTTGCGCAGTGCCGGAGCGTTGCAGGAAGTGGAAGATGCCGAAGGTCTGTCACTGGCCGTGCAGCGGCTGTTCGAATTGCCGCGAGATGCGCAGCGGATGGCGGAGGCGGGGCTGAAGGTGATGCGCACGAATCAGGGCGCGTTACAGCGATTGCTGGACGGGTTGGGTCGGTTGATCGACAAATCCTGAGTCCACTGCTGATCAAACTGTGGGAGCGAGCCTGCTCGCGAAAGCGGTGCATCAGTCAACATTGATCTCGACTGACACTCCGTCTTCGCGAGCAGGCTCGCTCCCACAGAGATTGTGGTGATCAGGGTCTGGCTTTGAGCTGTTCAGCCGCAGCCTTGGCCAGGTCCGGTGGCAGGAAGTCCTTGTCCGGGTTGTAGTCGGCCTTCAGATAACGCGCCAGATCCTGCAAATCCCCCGGATTCAATGTGCCGGCCGCCTGCTTCAGGCGCAGGTTGTCGAGGATGTAGTCATAGCGTGTGTTGTTGTAGTCGCGCACCGAGGTGTACAGCTGACGCTGGGCATCCAGCACGTCGACGATGTTGCGCGTCCCCACCTGATAACCGATTTCGGTCGCTTCCACCGCGCTCTGGTTGGAAATGATCGATTGCTTGCGCGCCTGTACCTGCTCGACGTCGGTGTTGACTGCGCGGTGCAGGTTGCGTGTGCTTTCTACGATTTGCCGACGCAGGGCTTCGCGTTGCTGCTCGGTCTGGTCCAGTTGTGCGTACGATTGGCGCACCTGAGAGCTGGTCAGGCCGCCGGTGTAAATCGGGATGTTCAGTTGCAGGCCCACCGTCGTTTGCTCGACGTTGCCACCGTAAGGCTGGCTGAAGCCGTTCGGGTTGCTGAAGCCCAGTGCATCGTTGTCGCCTTTCTCGTACTTCGCCACGGCGTCGAGAGTCGGTGCATACCCGGCCTTGCGCTGCTTGAGGGTTTCTTCGGCGGCGCTGACGGCGTAGTTGCTTGCGAGCAGGTTGAGGTTCTGTTTGGTCGCCGTATCGACCCAGGCCTTGGCGTCGTTTGGTGATGGCGGCAGGATCGGCAAGGTATGGGAAATGCCCCAGATCGAGTTGTACTGGCGGTTGGTCAGGGTGATCAGGGCTTCGAATGCATCATCCACCTGGCGCTGCGCGACGATTCGGTTGGCGCGTGCGGTGTCGTAGCTGGCTTGCGATTGCAGCACGTCAGTCTTGTCCGAGAGCCCGACATCAAAGCGTTCGTTGGACTGATCGAGCTGGCGTTTGAACGCGGCTTCCTCGGCTTTGGTCGAGGCCAGGTTGTCCTGGGTGCGCAAGACGTTGAAATAGCTGACGGCGGATTGCAGGATCAGGTTTTGCTCGGTTGCCGAGAGTTGCAGCGCGTCCTGCTCATTGACGCTCTTGGCGGCCTGGAACTGGAACCAGCGATCGGCACGGAACAGCGGTTGCGCCAGGGTCGCTTGATAGGAGTGAGCGTCACGGTTGGCGGTGGCCGAAGGCTGATCGAGCGCGGTGCGCACGCTGGTCGTTTCGGCGCCGCCCGAGAGATTGGGCAGCAGGCCGGCGCGGGCCTGGGGCACGATTTCTTTCTGGGCGCCATATTGGGCAACGGCAGCGGCGAGGTCGGCGTTATTGTCCTTCGCTTCCTGGTACACGCTGACCAGATCGTTATTGGTTGATAAGGGCGCTTCTGCTGCCCAAGCCATTCCATTGGACGCACAAGACACGGCTACGGCCAGTGAGAGTTTGCGCAGCATGAGGCCATCCCTAAAAATTACGCTGATAATTTGCGCCAAAGGTAAGGCGCGGCGTTGTATATCGTCAATGCAGAGCGTCAATGCGGAGCATGGCGTCGCGAGTGTAGTTGCGCACACGTTTGGCAACAATCGTCTAATTACGCCATTCATCATGGTGTTTACTGAGGTGTTGGCGTTCTTTGCCAGTTGTGTCTAGACTGGCCGGGTTCTTGTCGGGGTGCCTTGCTATGAGGCTGAGATCGAATAATTTCGGATCCCGTTGAACCTGATCAGGTTAGCGCCTGCGTAGGGAACAAGATTTCTCGTCACCCGGCGAGTCCTCTTGTGCTTCGTCCGGGATGTTGTTCGACAATCGAACACCCCTCGAGCACTGAGCACAGCACTGCTGGTTTTCCCAGCGCCCGTGCGTCCATTCGATTACAGGTTCGCTCCGACAAAAAATCCACTGCCTGGATGTGTTCGGAGAGCCCGTGATGACGATAAAACCAAAAAATACGACGAACCTGAGTGAATCGGCCCAAGTCGATCAACAATCGGTTCAGCCGTTTACCCGCTCGCAAAAAATCTATGTTCAGGGCTCCCGCCCGGACATCCTCGTGCCGATGCGCGAAATCAGCCTCGACGTGACCCCGACCGACTTCGGCGGTGAGGTCAACGCGCCAGTCGTTGTGTACGACACCTCCGGCCCGTACACCGACCCCAACGTCATCATCGACGTGCGCAAAGGCCTGGCCGATGTGCGTTCGCCGTGGATCGAGTCCCGGGGTGACACCGAGCGTCTGCCCGGCTTGAGCTCGAACTTCGGCCAGGAACGCCTCGCCGACGCGGAACTCACCAAGCTGCGTTTTGCCCACGTGAACAACCCGCGCCGCGCCAAGGCCGGGGCCAACGTCAGCCAGATGCACTACGCCCGCAAAGGCATCATCACCGCCGAGATGGAATACGTTGCCATCCGCGAGAACATGAAGCTCGAAGTGGCTCGCGCCGCTGGCCTGCTTGACCAGCAGCACGCTGGCCACAGCTTCGGTGCCAGCGTGCCGAAAATCATCACCCCCGAATTTGTCCGTGACGAGATCGCCCGCGGTCGCGCGATCATCCCGGCCAACATCAACCACACCGAACTGGAACCGATGATCATTGGCCGTAACTTCCTGGTGAAGATCAACGGCAACATCGGTAACAGCGCTTTGGGTTCGTCCATTGAAGAGGAAGTGGCGAAACTGACCTGGGGCATTCGCTGGGGTTCGGACACCGTCATGGACTTGTCCACCGGTAAACACATTCACGAAACCCGCGAATGGATCATCCGTAACTCGCCAGTACCGATCGGCACCGTGCCGATCTATCAGGCCCTGGAAAAAGTCGGCGGCGCGGCCGAAGACCTGACCTGGGAGCTGTTCCGCGACACGCTGATCGAACAGGCCGAGCAGGGCGTCGATTACTTCACCATCCACGCTGGCGTATTGCTGCGCTACGTGCCGCTGACCGCCAAGCGCGTGACCGGCATCGTCTCTCGCGGTGGTTCGATCATGGCCAAGTGGTGCCTGGCGCACCACAAAGAGAACTTCCTCTACACCCATTTTGAAGACATCTGCGAAATCATGAAGGCCTACGACGTCAGCTTCTCGCTGGGCGATGGCCTGCGTCCTGGCTCGATTGCCGACGCCAACGACGCCGCGCAATTCGGTGAGCTGGAAACCCTCGGCGAGTTGACCAAAATCGCCTGGAAGCACGATGTGCAGTGCATGATCGAAGGCCCGGGCCACGTGCCGATGCAGTTGATCAAAGAGAACATGGACAAGCAGCTGGAGTGCTGCGACGAGGCGCCGTTTTACACCCTCGGCCCGCTGACCACCGACATCGCGCCGGGTTACGATCACATCACTTCCGGGATCGGTGCGGCGATGATCGGCTGGTTCGGTTGCGCCATGCTGTGCTACGTCACGCCGAAGGAACACTTGGGCCTGCCGAACAAAGATGACGTGAAGACCGGTATCATCACTTATAAGATCGCCGCTCATGCCGCCGACCTTGCGAAAGGGCACCCGGGCGCGCAGATTCGTGACAATGCCTTGAGCAAGGCGCGTTTCGAATTCCGCTGGGAAGACCAGTTCAACCTGGGCCTTGATCCGGACACCGCGCGCTCGTATCACGATGAAACCCTGCCGAAGGATTCGGCCAAGGTCGCGCACTTCTGTTCCATGTGCGGGCCGAAATTCTGCTCGATGAAAATCACTCAGGAAGTCCGCGAGTACGCGGCCAACCAGCGGATCGAAACGATCGATGCCGAAGTCGCCCAGGGATTGGCTGACCAGGCTGAGCGGTTCAAGCAGGAAGGCAGTCAGCTGTACAAGAAAGTTTGATCTGACCTGAAAAGGTGGGGCCTGAAAGGGCCCTATCGCCAGCAGGCTGGCTCCCACACTGGATTTGTGGTGTTCACAAGTCCCCTGTGGGAGCCAGCCTGCTGGCGATAGCGATCAACAAAACAACAAGTGTCCCTCTGAGATAACACCCTTGAGCATTCAACCCAGCACTTACTCACCCGACATCGCGGTGCCGACCGACAAACGTGTCTTCGGCGGCCGCGATCTGTTTTCCCTATGGTTCTCCCTCGGCATAGGCCTGATGGTCCTGCAGACCGGCGCATTGCTCGCGCCAGGTCTGGGCCTGTCTGGTTCGCTGCTGGCGATTTTTCTTGGCACTCTGGTCGGCGTTCTGCTGCTGGCCGCCGTTGGCGTGATCGGCAGCGACACCGGCCTGTCGTCGATGGCCGCGCTCAAGCTCAGCCTCGGCAAACGTGGCGCGAGCCTGCCGGCCATGCTGAACCTGCTGCAACTGATCGGTTGGGGCTCGTTCGAAATCATCGTTATGCGCGACGCCGCCAGCCTGTTGGGCGCCCGAGCGTTCAGCGAAGGCAGCTGGCTGTCCAATCCGCTGCTCTGGACCTTGTTCTTCGGCGCATTGGCCACCTTGCTCGCCGTCAGTGGACCGTTGAACTTCGTGCGGAAAATTCTGCGCAAATGGGGCATCTGGCTGCTGTTGGCCGCGTGCATCTGGCTGACCTGGAACCTGTTTGCCAAAGCCGACTTGAGCGCATTGTGGGCGAAGTCCGGTGACGGCTCGATGCCGTTCGCCGTGGGCTTCGACATTGCCATTGCAATGCCGCTGTCGTGGTTACCGCTGATTGCCGACTACTCGCGTTTCGGCAAGCGTGCGAAAAACGTATTCGGCGGCACGGCGCTGGGTTTCTTTATCGGTAACTTCTGGCTGATGAGCCTCGGCGTGGCTTACACCCTGGCGTTCGCGCCGAGCGGTGAAGTGAATGCCTTGCTGTTGGCATTGGCCGGTGCCGGCCTGGGGATTCCGCTATTGCTGATCCTGCTGGATGAGTCCGAAAAAGCTTTCGCTGACATTCACTCGGCGGCCGTTTCCAGCGGGATTCTGTTGCGCTTGAAAGTCGAGCATCTGGCATTGGCCATCGGTGTAATCTGCATCCTGATCGCCTGTCTGGCACCATTAGTCCAGTACCAGAACTTCCTGCTGTTGATCGGTTCGGTATTTGCGCCGCTGTTCGGCGTGGTGCTGGTGGATCACTTCATCCTGCGTAAACGTTCCGCACAGGTAGCGTCAGCCGCGTTGCGCTGGCCGGCGCTGCTCGCCTGGTTGGGCGGGGTCAGCACTTATCACCTGTTGGCCAATCTCTATCCGGACATCGGCGCAACCCTGCCGTCGTTGATTCTGGCAGGGCTGTTGCAACTGGTGCTGGGTCGGGTATTCAGCTACGGCCGGGAAACAGCTCAGGCTTGAGAATGCCGTTCAGGCGAGGGTAGGGGATCTTCAGTTCGATGTGGCCCAGCGCGTAAGGCGCGATGGTGCTCACTTCGTACTTGAGGATCACGCCGCCATAGGTCAGCCCCACATTCTGGGTTTTCTGGAACGGCCAGCGCTTGACGAACTCCGCTTCCTGATCGAGCTTGGTACTGATCAGCCAGCTGTTGTGCGCCACCCGCACCGCTTTCCAGAATGCTTCTTCTTGCCCCGGCAGCAACATATCCGACAGCGTCAGCACCTTATGCTGCTGGCGCGAATAGGTGATGAGGCTGCGGCCCGGGTTGCCTTGCTCCTCCCCGGTGTCCAGGTAGCTGGACAATTCGAGGATCACCAATCCGTCATGCTGCTCACGTACCTTGGCTTGCAGGTAGCTGCTGTAGTGCGGGGGGGCAGTGCGCAAAAACTCTTCGCGATAAGCCGCCAGCGTCGGTGCCACCGGGGCGTCGGGCGAGGTGCGGGTCAATAGCAGCAGGCGTTTTTCGACAATGCCGTCAAGTTGCGGTTCGGCGGGAAAATGCAGCGTATCGATGTTCACCAGCGGGCAATCCGGTGTTTTGCAGCCTGGTTTCAGCTGTTCGGAAGCGTCGCGGGTAGTGTCCAGCGGCGTCCGGTAGTTGGGCTGGAACAGGCTCTGGCACGCGCCCAGAGTCAGGGCGATTGCGGCCACGGAGGCGATTTTAAAAAGCGACATGGGCGTCCTTGATAAAACAGGGGAAGGCAAAAAGTTATCCGCTTCGACTCTCAACGAAGCAGTCAGTTCGCCACTAAGCTAATTAGAGTTGGTTTCGTCCTCACCGTCTATCCCGCTGACGGGAAAGGGGCTGCATCAAACGCCGCGAGCGCGTTAGGATGGCGCGAAGTCGAGGCTGGAGCCTCGGTGTAGATACGAGGATTGTCATGACTGATTTTGCCAACGCCATTCCGACCGCCGTTGATATCGTGCGGCGCGAAAAGTGCTACGAGGGCTTTTACAAACTCGACCGCGTGCACTTGCGCCATGAGTTATTTGCCGGTGGCATGAGTCGCGAAATCAATCGTGAAGTGTTCGTTCGCCACGATGCGGTATGCGTACTGCCCTACGATCCGCAGCGTGACGAAGTGGTGATGATCGAGCAGTTTCGCGTTGGCGTCCTGGGCAAGACCGACAACCCATGGTTGATTGAACTGGTCGCTGGTCTGATCGACAAGGAGGAAGTACCGGAAGAAGTTGCTCACCGCGAAGGGCAGGAGGAAGCTGGGCTTGTATTCGGGGCGCTCTGGCCGATGATCAAATATTTTCCATCGCCGGGCGGCAGTAATGAATTCGTGCATTTGTACCTGGGGCGTTGCGAGACAACCGGGGTCGGCGGCCTGCATGGGCTGGAGGAAGAAGCAGAAGATATTCGCGTCACAGTCTGGGCCTTCGAAGATGCCCTGCAAGCTGTACGCGATGGGCGTATTGCCAACGCGGCAAGCATCATTGCCCTGCAATGGTTAGCTTTGAACCGCGCTGAAGTGAGGGGGTTATGGTCGTAAACAAACTGCGCGATCGCTATCGGGTGGACCTCGTGGGGCTTCAAGCGTCCTGTGAGGCGAACTACGCGCGCCTCATGCGACTGCTCCCGGACATGCGCAACGAGCCGGCGGCGCGGCGTATAGCCGTGACCCATGGCGACCAGATGCTGGGTGTGCTGGCCCTCGAAGTGTTGCAGGTATGTCCGTACACCACGACGCTGCAAGTGCGCCAGGAGCACAGCCTGCCGTGGCTGCCGGTGCCGCAACTGGAAGTGCAGGTCTATCACGACGCCTGCATGGCCGAAGTCGTCAGCGCCGAACATGCGCGACGCTTTCGCGGCATCTATCCTTACCCGAACGCCTCGATGCATCAGCCGGACGAAAAGGCCCAGCTCAATATGTTTCTGGGCGAATGGCTGAGCCATTGCCTGGCGTTGGGGCATGAATACGAAGTCGTACGTTAAATCAGGGCACTAGTTGTGAACTGCGTCAGGTTCGCAGGTTTCCCCTTTTGATCGTCCCCCAGCATAATTGCGGCACTTGTCCAAACCCGTGAACATGCCTTGGGAGAACGCCTTGCCGAGCCTATCGACATTGACCACCGCCGATTCGGCGTTGCTGGTGCAACTCTCCGACAGCCACCTGTTTGCCGAAGCGGACGGCACGTTGCTGGGCATGAACACGCGCGACAGCCTGCAAAAGGTTATCGAACTGGTGCGCCTTCAGCAGCCGCAGATTGACCTGATCATTGCCAGCGGTGATTTGTCGCAGGACGGGACGTTGGAGTCGTATCAGCTGTTTCGTGATCTGACCCGCTCGCTCGACGCGCCCGCGCGCTGGATTCCCGGCAATCACGATGAGCCGCAAATCATGGCTGAAGCCGCGGTGCAAAGCGCACTGCTGGAGCCGGTGGTGGATATCGGCAATTGGCGGGTGACGTTGCTCGATTCGGCGGTGCCGGGGTCGGTGCCAGGGTATTTGCAGGACGAGCAATTGCAATTGCTGGCCCGTGCGCTGAGCGAGGCGCCGGAGCGACACCATCTGGTGTGCTTTCACCATCATCCGATGCCGATTGGCTGTGCGTGGATGGAGCCCATTGGGTTGCGCAATCCTGAGGCCCTGTTTGCGCTGCTGGATCGGTTTCCGCAGGTGCGTGCGGTGCTTTGGGGGCATGTGCATCAAGAGATCGATGAATTACGTAACGGCGTGCGTATGATTGCTTCGCCCTCGACGTGCATTCAATTCGCGCCGGGCAGCGATGATTTCAAGGTCAGCGACCAGGCGCCGGGGTATCGCTGGTTGCGGCTCTTGCCGGATGGCCGGCTCGACACCGGCGTGGAACGCGTCACCGGGTTCGACTTCCAGGTTGATTACGGCTCCAACGGTTACTGACACAACCCCCTGTAGGAGCGAGCTTGCTCGCGATGGTCGACAACGATAACGCTGTAAACCTGTTGCCTGCGGCGCCCTTTCGTTTATCGCGAGCAAGCTCGCTCCTACAGGGGGGAATGCATCCATTTCCCCCGACACCCTGTAAACTGCGCCTCTTTACCCGACGCCCAGGGAGTTCAAATGTCCGGATCGATCCTTTATATCCACGGTTTCAACAGCGCGCCTTCGTCGAAAAAGGCCACTCAGTTGAGCGAAGTGATGGAGCGTCTGGGCTTGAGCGATCAATTGCGCGTTCCGGCCTTGCATCATCATCCCCGTGAGGCCATCGGTCAGTTGGAACAGGCGATTTCGGCGCTGGGGCGACCGTTGCTGGTCGGCAGCTCCCTCGGCGGATACTATGCGACTCACCTGGCCGAGCGCCTTGGCTTGAAAGCCTTGTTGATCAACCCTGCCGTCAGTCCACACCGGATGTTTGACGGGTTTCTGGGAACGCAGAAAAACCTGTATACCGATGAAGCCTGGGAATTGACCCACGACCATGTGACGGCCCTGGCCGAGCTGGAAGTGCCGGCGCCCCGGGATCCGCAGCGGTATCAGGTGTGGTTGCAGACCGGCGACGAAACGCTGGACTATCGCCTCGCCCAGCAGTATTACCGGGCCTGTGCCTTGCGCATCCAGGCCGGTGGCGACCATGGTTTTCAGGGTTTTGCCGCGCAACTTCCGGCAATGCTGAGTTTTGCCGGCATCGGCGCAGATGTGTATCAGGCGATCGATTTCACTGCACTGTGATTCCTTGCCTCTATTTTCAATGAATACTTTTTTTCACAGAAGACGGACGACGAGACCCCATGGCCACTCCCAGCGCTAGCTCTTATAACGCCGACGCCATCGAAGTCCTCTCGGGCCTCGACCCGGTGCGCAAACGCCCTGGCATGTACACCGACACCAGTCGGCCGAACCACCTCGCCCAGGAAGTCATCGATAACAGCGTCGACGAAGCCTTGGCCGGGCACGCGACGTCGGTGCAGGTCATCCTGCACGCGGATCACTCCCTGGAAGTCAGCGATGACGGCCGAGGCATGCCGGTGGACATTCACCCGGAAGAGGGTGTGTCCGGCGTCGAGCTTATCCTCACCAAGCTCCATGCGGGCGGCAAGTTTTCCAACAAGAACTACCAGTTCTCCGGCGGTCTGCACGGGGTGGGTATCTCGGTGGTCAACGCCTTGTCGACCGAAGTCCGGGTGCGCGTGAAGCGTGACGGCAACGAATACCAGATGACCTTCGCCGATGGTTACAAGAAAACCGACCTGGAAGTGATCGGTACCGTCGGCAAGCGCAACACCGGCACCAGTGTGTTCTTCGCCCCGGACCCGAAGTACTTCGATTCCCCGAAATTCTCCATCAGCCGCCTCAAGCATGTGCTCAAGGCCAAGGCCGTTCTGTGCCCGGGGCTACTGGTCAGTTTTGAAGACAAGGCCACCGGCGAGAAAGTCGAATGGCATTACGAAGACGGCCTGCGCTCCTATCTGGTCGACGCGGTCAGCGAATTCGAACGCCTGCCGGACGAGCCGTTCTGCGGCAGCCTCGCCGGTAATAAAGAAGCGGTCGACTGGGCGTTGTTGTGGTTGCCGGAAGGTGGCGACAGCGTACAGGAAAGCTACGTCAACCTGATCCCGACGGCGCAGGGCGGTACTCACGTCAACGGTTTGCGTCAGGGGTTGCTCGACGCAATGCGCGAGTTCTGTGAATTCCGCAGCCTGCTGCCCCGTGGCGTGAAGCTGGCGCCGGAAGACGTCTGGGAACGCATCGCCTTCGTGCTGTCGATGAAGATGCAGGAGCCGCAATTCTCCGGCCAGACCAAGGAACGCTTGTCGTCCCGTGAAGCCGCCGCGTTCGTGTCCGGTGTGGTCAAGGACGCCTTCAGCCTGTGGCTCAATGCCAACCCGGAAACCGGCATGCTGCTGGCGGAACTGGCGATCAACAACGCCGGCCGTCGCCTGAAAGCCAGCAAAAAGGTCGAGCGCAAGCGCATCACTGCAGGTCCGGCACTGCCGGGCAAACTCGCCGACTGCGCCGGGCAGGACCCGATGCGTTCCGAGCTGTTCCTGGTGGAAGGTGATTCCGCCGGTGGTTCAGCCAAGCAGGCGCGGGATAAAGAATTTCAGGCGATCCTGCCGTTGCGCGGCAAGATTCTGAACACTTGGGAAGTCGACGGCAGCGAAGTGCTGGCCAGTCAGGAAGTGCACAACATCGCCGTGGCCATCGGCGTCGATCCAGGCTCGGCAGACATCGCCCAGCTGCGTTACGGAAAAATCTGCATCCTCGCCGACGCCGACTCCGACGGTCTGCACATCGCCACGCTGCTGTGCGCGCTGTTCGTCCAGCATTTCCGCCCGTTGGTGGATGCCGGTCACGTCTACGTCGCGATGCCGCCGCTGTACCGCATCGACCTGGGCAAAGAGATTTACTACGCGCTGGACGAAGCCGAGCGTGATGGCATTCTCGATCGCCTGGTGGCCGAGAAGAAGCGCGGCAAGCCGCAAGTCACCCGATTTAAAGGTCTGGGTGAGATGAACCCGCCACAGCTGCGAGAAACCACCATGGACCCGAACACTCGGCGCCTGGTGCAGCTGACGCTGGACGATTTTGAAGCGACGTCGGAAATGATGGACATGCTACTGGCGAAGAAACGCGCCGGTGATCGCAAGTCCTGGCTGGAATCCAAAGGCAACCTGGCCGAGGTTCTTGGCTAATGCGGGTGGGCTTTGCCTTGGCGTGTGCGTTACTCCTGACCTCGGTTTCGGCGTTTGCCGAACCGGCACCGGAGTTGCGCCTGCTGTCCGAGCATGCCGTCGACGGTATGCGCGGCGGCAACCTGTCGGGGCTGGCGCAGTGCGGCAAGGATCTGTGGACTGTCTCTGATCGCGACGATGATCAAATCTACCGACTCGATATCAGCGAGAACACCTGGCAGGCCGAAACCGTGCACATTCGTGTGCCTCCTGTACCGGACAGCGGTTTGCCCTGGGGTTTGCGTTCGCGGACCTGGGCGGCGTCTTTCGTGCGGGGCGGGGACCTGGATTTCGAAGGCATCACCTGTGACAGCGCCGGCAATCGCTACATTGTCAGCGAGGCCCATGCTGCGGTGTTGCAAGTGCCGCTGGTGGGCCCGGCGTCGTGGCTGAAAATCTCGCCGATACTGGTACGCGAAGCGCGGGCCAGCGGCATGCTGTTGCATTTCAATGCATTGTTCGAAGGCCTGGCAATCAATCCGGCTGGTGACCAGCTGTGGCTGGCGGCCGAACGTGAGCGCCGGGGTTTATTGCTGATCAAACGTAAGCAAGTCGTCTGGGACTGCAACGGCGGCTGTGTACTGCTGAGCGAGGCGGGGATGGAAATGCAACCCGCGCAATTCCCCAAGGCCAAAGCGGTTTCCCGGGATTTTTCCGATCTTTCCTTGTTCAACGGCAAGCTGTTCACCCTTGAGCGCAATGCGTTCCAAATCTGTCGCCGTGACGCGGTGACGGCCAAGGTCGAGCGTTGCTGGTCGTTTGCGACGCAAGCGCTACAGAAAAACCGGCGTTATTCACAGCCTTATGGATTGGCAGAAGCGTTGGTCGTGGACGCCGACGGCGCCTGGATCGGCATCGATAACAACGACGAGGCCCGCGCCGATGGTGAGGTCCGTCCGATTGTCTGGCGCTTCGCCGCGCCTGAAGGTGGCTGGAGCGCCAAGCCGTGAGCCAACAGACGCCGGGCAAGCGCGCCGGCCGGGTGTTCATGGTGTTGGCCTGGTGTGCCGCGCTGTTTCTGGCAACGCGGTTTTTCGGCGAGTGGGAAGCGCGTCAGCACAATCCCAACGTTGTCGTCAGCTCGGAGCATGGCGAAGGTTTTATCGAAGTGAAACTGATCAGCAACAATCAGGGACACTTCGTCGCCAGTGGCCAGATCAACGGCCAACCGGTGGATTTCATGCTGGATACCGGGGCGACCGATGTGTCGATCCCGGCCAGTCTGGCCCAAGGGCTGAAGCTGGAAGAGGGCTTTGGGGTCACCCTGAGTACCGCCAACGGTCTTAGCCAGGGTTATCGAACCCGCATCGACCGGCTGCAAGTGGGCGACATTGTGTTGCGTGATGTTCGCGCGCTGGTCGCGCCAGGCCTGGATGGCAATCAAGTGCTGCTCGGTATGAGCGCGCTGAACAAACTTGAATTTACCCAGCGCGGTGGCACCATGCTGCTGCGCCAGACAACGAACCGATGAGGCCCGCATGAGCGACTCCCTTGATCTCAGCCTGGACGGTGTAGAACGCCGGTCACTGGCTGACTTCACCGAAAATGCCTACCTCAACTACTCCATGTACGTGATCATGGACCGTGCCTTGCCGCATATCGGCGACGGCCTGAAACCGGTACAGCGGCGCATCATCTACGCGATGAGCGAGTTGGGGCTGGACGCCGATTCCAAGCACAAGAAGTCGGCGCGTACCGTCGGCGACGTGCTCGGTAAGTTCCACCCGCACGGCGACTCGGCCTGCTATGAAGCCATGGTCCTGATGGCCCAGCCGTTCAGTTACCGCTACACGCTGGTCGATGGCCAGGGTAACTGGGGTGCGCCGGATGATCCCAAGTCCTTCGCCGCCATGCGTTACACCGAGGCGCGCCTGTCGCGTTATTCCGAAGTGCTGCTCAGCGAACTGGGCCAGGGCACTGCGGACTGGGGGCCGAACTTCGACGGCACGCTCGACGAGCCACTGGTGTTGCCGGCACGTTTGCCGAACATCTTGCTCAACGGCACCACCGGCATTGCCGTGGGCATGGCCACCGACGTGCCTCCGCACAATCTGCGTGAAGTGGCGACCGCCTGCGTGCGTTTGCTCGATGAGCCAAAAGCCACGGTCGAACAGCTCTGCGAACATATTCAGGGCCCGGACTATCCGACCGAAGCGGAAATCATCACCCCACGCGCCGACCTGTTGAAAATCTACGAAACCGGTCGTGGTTCGGTGCGCATGCGCGCCGTGTACCACATCGAAGACGGCGACATCATCGTCACCGCGCTGCCGCATCAGGTTTCGGGTGCCAAGGTGCTGGAACAGATCGCGGCCATGATGCAGGCCAAGCCGTCGAAAGCCCCACAGATCGCTGACTTGCGTGACGAATCCGACCACGAAAACCCGTGCCGGATCGTGATCATTCCAGGCGTCCGGAAAAACTTTGACCACGATGCGCTGATGCAGCACCTGTTCGCCAGCACCGAGCTGGAGTCGAGCTACCGGGTCAACATCAACATCATCGGTCTTGATGGCAAACCGCAGTTGAAGAACCTGCGGGCATTGCTGGTCGAGTGGCTGGAGTTCCGGGTCCGGACCGTGCGCCGCCGCCTGCAATTCCGCCTCGACAAAGTTGAGCGTCGCCTGCACCTGTTGGATGGTTTGTTGATCGCGTACCTCAACCTGGATGAAGTGATTCACATCATCCGTACCGAGGAACACCCCAAAGCCGCGTTGATCGAGCGCTTCGCCCTGAGCGAAATCCAGGCCGACTACATTCTCGACACCCGTTTGCGTCAGTTGGCGCGACTGGAAGAAATGAAGCTGCGTGCCGAGCAGGATGAACTGCTCAAGGAACAGGCCAAGCTGCAAGCGTTGCTGGGCAGCGAAGCCAAGCTGAAAAAACTGGTCCGCACCGAACTGATCAAAGACGCAGAAACCTACGGCGACGACCGACGTTCGCCAATCGTCGAACGTGCCGAAGCCAAGGCGCTGACCGAACACGATCTGCTGCCAAACGAGAAAGTGAGCGTAGTGCTGTCGGAAAAAGGCTGGGTTCGTTCCGCCAAGGGCCACGAGATCGATGCTACCGGGCTTTCCTACAAGGCCGGGGACGGTTTCAAGGCCCTGGCCGCTGGGCGCTCCAACCAGTTCGCGGTGTTCATCGACTCCACCGGTCGCAGCTACTCTGTCGCCGCACACACCCTGCCATCGGCTCGTGGCCAGGGCGAACCGCTGACCGGTCGTCTGACACCACCGCCAGGGGCAACATTCGAATGCGTGTTGATGCCCGAAGATGATTCGTTGTACGTGATCGCGTCCGATGCCGGTTATGGTTTCGTGGTCAAGGGTGAAGACTTCCAGGCCAAGAACAAGGCGGGTAAAGCCCTGCTGAGCCTGCCGAACAACTCGAAGGTGATTCTTCCGCGTCCGGTGGCCGATCGCGAGAACAACTGGTTGGCGTCGGTGACGACCGAAGGTCGCCTGCTGATCTTCAAAATCAGCGACCTGCCACAATTAGGTAAGGGCAAAGGCAACAAGATCATCGGGATTTCCGGTGAGCGTGTGGCCAATCGTGAAGAATATGTGACGGACATCGCGGTACTGCCGGATGGCGCTACATTGGTGCTGCAGGCTGGAAAACGTACCTTGTCGCTGAAAGCGGACGACCTCGAGCACTACAAAGGTGAGCGTGGACGTCGTGGGAACAAATTGCCACGTGGCTTCCAGAGAGTGGATGCGCTGCTCGTCGAAAACCTCAATTAAGCGTCCTAGAGCGCTCGATCTACGATTTAACGAGTAGATCGACGCTTTGGCGCTGGAGTCGGAACGCATATTCACGGATGATATGGCCTTTCAAGCGCCGGCGTGGCCGAGCGTTCTTCATATTTATTGAGTATTTTCACTGTGGTTAGCCTTGTGGCAACCACCTGGATGGGACGATGACTGCTCTGCGCCTTCCTTTTATTTTGATGCTCGCTGGCGTTCTTGGCCTGGCGGGTTGCAGCGTTCACCAACCGGTGTCGCTGTATCAGCTGGACAGTGGTAATCCGGTTCAACCTGCGCAAAGCGCTGGCATGGCGGTATTGTTAGGCCCGGTAACGGTCGCTGATTACCTGCAACGCGAAACGCTGTTGCAGCGTCAGCCTGATGGCAGTCTGCAAGCCTCGACCGACGGTCGTTGGGCGGGCAGCCTGTCGTCCGATATCGATCAGCTGTTGTTGCGTCAGGTATCCGGTCATCTGGACAGCCAGCGTGTTGTCCTGGCGCCTGCGACAACCGGCTTCACGCCGGATGTTCAAGTGTTGCTGACGATTACCCGTCTTGATTCGGGTGAATCGCAACCGGCAATTCTTGATGCACAATGGCGTCTGATTGACCGTCGTGGCCAGGTTCGCGATAACCGTATCGTTCATTTACAGGAACAACACGCCAGCGGTACGGCGGCTCAGGTTCAGGCTCAGGGCGTATTGCTGCAGCGTCTGGCGGAGCAGTTGTCGGTGGCGCTCAAGCCGCTGGCCAATCAGCCGCCAATCGCTGAGGTACCGCGTAAGCCAGCTACCAAGCCTGCGGCACCCGCGGCAGAACAGGATAAGCAACCGAAGATCCCGATGGCTGCACCGATCCGCACAGATATGGAAGTGTTCAGGTTCTAAGCCTGGATTGAGTCAACACAAAGCCCGCATTGATGCGGGCTTTGTTGTTTCTGTGGGCTTGATTCACCGGTGCCGCTGTCGGCCTCATCGCGAGCAAGCTCGCTCCCACAGTGGATTTGTGGGCGTCCAAGATCCCCTGTGGGAGCGAGCTTGCTCGCGATGAGGCTGGAGGTGGTAACAAAAAGCCCGCAGACGATCACTCGTCGGCGGGCTTCTTTACAGCAGGGCCGAGGCCTACGCCCGGCGTTCGTGCATACGCGCCAATTGCCGCTCCAGCATCGACGGGTAAGGCTCCATCAACCGCTCTACGCAGCAAGCACCCTCAGGGCTGGCAATCGGACGAATCCGTGCGCGCTGGCGAATCAGCGCATCGTCACTGATCTTGCGCTCCACCAGCAGCAGGTTGCGGCTGTGTTGCGACAGCGCCAGTGCATCCTGAGCGGTTTCTGTCAGCAACAGATCAATCTGGCTCAGACCGAACAACCCATCGCCCAAGGTCAGGCCCAGCTGCAATTGCAGGGTGATGCCGCTGTCAGCGACTTCGATCTGCAACTGATGACCCAGCGCACGCAACAACTCGCCGCAGCAGATAGCATTGGTCAGGTAGTCATCGCCGCTGTCTTCTGTGTGGAACAGCATCAGCGTGCTGCCGTCGTTCAAGGTGTGCAGCTCGCTCTGGTAGAGCGAGGCGGCCTGATCGAGGCAATCACGATAGCGTTTGAGCAGTTCTTCCAGGCGTGTGCGGGGCAGGCGACGGAGCTGATCCTGCGCGCCCAGTTGCACAGCCAGTACCGCGCTGTGCTGGGGCACATTGGATGCCAGCGGTTTTGCAGCCGGTTTCGGTGCGTTGTTGACCGACTCGTCGCGCAGGTCGGAGAACGGGTCTTCGTCGTCATCTTCGTCTTCGACGGTGCTGACAATGTGCCGTGGCGCAGGCTTCATGGCTGCCACCGGTCGGGTTTCGTCGAAACGCGGGTCCCGCAGGTTACGCACTTCGAAGGCTGGTTCGGCATCGTCGATGTCGTCGTAATCGCTGTCGTCGAACTCGGGTTCCGGAACCGGTTCCGGTTCGGCTGGCTCCGGCGCGAAATTAGCGTGTAGCTGGCGAGCCAGGTCACCAATCTCATCCTGACGCTCGGTGGCCGGGGTATATTCGTCGATATTGCGCAGCCACACCCGCAGTTGCAGCAGCGGCGTGGAGATATGCCGACCCAGGCGCAGGCTCAAGGCCAGGGACAGGGCCAACAGAATCGCACTCAAAATGCCCATGCTTTGCAGGCTGATGGTCATCGGCTGCTGGAACTGATCCATGTCCAGGCTGATGCGCAGCTGCCCGGCCGTCACGTCCTGGAACGTGATCTTGCTCTGGTACATGCCCTCGGCTTCGCCCAGCAGGCTGTGCTTGGGGCGCTGACCAGCTTCGGCGAGGATGCGGTTATCCACGCTATAGATAGCAGCGTGAGCCACCAGCTTGTTTTTGGTCAGGTTATTGAGCAGCACGTTGAGGCTGAGGATGTCATTGGACACCAACAGCTCCGTGGCGGACATGGCGGTCTGCGTGGTCAGGCTTTCACCCAGTGCATCTGCCTGCTCGTGCATGGCCTGCTTGAACTGCAAACCCATCACACAGGCGTAGATCACCAGGGCCAGAGCGACCAGGATCACGTTATGGCTGGCGATGCGCAATGCAATCGGTACACGGCGATGGCGCAGTGCCCGGAAGATCAGCAGAAAGAAGTTATCGGTTTTTACTGGCGTGGGCCGGTTCACTGAGCTCGGCTCTTTTGTCCGTGAAGTTGACGCGCAGTATAGCGACAGGCCCTAGACCGGCAAAGCGCTGACGGTGCCCGATGGTCACTGAAAGTGGGTAGAATGCGGTTTTTTTCCACCTGCGGGGGTGCGCCTTGCGCGAAATCGTCCTGATAAACATCACGGGAGTCGACCGTCCGGGTCTGACTGCGGCCATCACCGGCGTTCTGGCCCAGGGTGGTGTGAACATTCTCGACATCGGTCAGGCGGTGATCCACGACACCCTGTCGTTCGGCATCCTGGTTGAAATCCCTGACACTGAGCAAGGCAAGTCGGTGCTCAAGGACATCCTGTTCACGGCTTACAAGCTTGATCAACAGGTGCGTTTCACGCCGGTATCCGAAGAGGATTACCAGCAGTGGGTCGGCAATCAGGGTAAAAAACGCCATATCGTCACGCTGTTGACCCGCAAAGTGACCGCCGGGCAATTGCAGGCCGTGAGTTCGATCACCGCTAAATATGGCCTGAATATTGACCACATCGATCGCTTGTCCGGGCGCATGCCGCTGGACACTCCGGCCGATCAGGGCAAGGGTTGCATCGAGTTTTCAGTGCGTGGCGAAGCGGCTGATCCGCAGGCGTTGCGGGCCGAGTTCCTCAGCGTTGCTCAGGAATTGAATGTCGACATCGCTTTCCAGGAAGATTCGCTGTTCCGTCGTAACCGCCGCCTGGCGGTGTTCGACATGGACTCGACGCTGATCGAAGCCGAAGTCATCGACGAACTGGCCAAGGCGGCGGGCGTGGGCGATCAGGTTTCTGAAATTACCGAGCGGGCGATGGCCGGTGAACTGGACTTTCGCGCGAGCTTCAAGGAGCGTCTGGCCTTGCTTAAAGGGCTGGACGTCAGCGTGCTGGACTCGATCGGTGCTTCGTTGCGTTTGACCGAAGGGGCCGAAACACTGTTCGCCGAACTCAAGCGCCTGGGCTACAAGACCGCGATTCTTTCCGGCGGCTTCACCTACTTCGCCAAGCAATTGCAGGCCAAGCTCGGCATCGACTACGTGTTCGCCAACGAACTGGAAGTGGTAGATGGCAAGGTCACCGGCGTAGCGGTCGAGCCGATTGTCGATGCGCAGCGCAAGGCCGATCTGCTGCGTGAGCTGGCCCATAAGGAAGGTTTACGCCTGGAGCAGACCATCGCTGTCGGCGACGGAGCCAATGATCTGCCAATGCTGGCAATTGCCGGGTTGGGCGTGGCGTTCAGGGCCAAGCCGCTGGTGAAGCAGTCGGCGAAGCAGGCGATTTCCACCCTTGGGCTGGATGGCGTGCTGTATCTGCTGGGCTTCCGGGATCGCGACGGGCAGCTCTGAGTCTTGTATTGACTGAAAGGGCCCCTTCGCGAGCAAGCTCGCTCTCACACTGGATCTGCGCCAAATAGAGATCAACTGTGGGAGCGAGCTTGCTCGCGATGAACCTGAAAACGCCGCGGAGGTGTCAGGCTTTCCGCGTTATCGTTGACGAACATCGCGAGCGAGCTCGCTCCTACAGGGGTATCAGGCTTTCGGGAGGCCCATGCCCTGGCCCATCTGCACCGGCGAACCCGCCGCCAGTTCTTCAGCCCACTTCACTTGATCCGGCCCGAACAGCACGACAGCGGTCGAACCCAACTTGAAGCGACCCAGTTCTGCACCTTTTTCCAGATGAATCGGCGCACGGGCAGCTTCGTCGTAACGGAAGGTTTTCAGCTCGCGTTTAGGTGGTGTGACCAACCCGGCCCAGACGGTTTCGATCGACGCCACGATCATTGCGCCGACCAGCACAACAGCCATCGGCCCGCGCTCGGTGTCGAAAATGCACGCCACACGCTCATTGCGGGCGAACAGCTCCGGGACGTTTTCAGCCGTGGTCTGGTTGACCGAGAAAATCCGGCCCGGAATGTAGACCATTTCGCGCAGGGTGCCGGCCAGTGGCATGTGCACGCGGTGGTAGTCCTTGGGCGACAGGTAAATAGTCGCGAAGTCACCGCCCATGAATGGTGCTGCGTTGGCCGCGTCGCCGCCCAGCAATTCCAGCACGCTGAAGCTGTGGCCTTTGGCCTGGAACACACGACCGTGTTCGATCGGGCCGAGTTGACTGACGGCGCCGTCGGCCGGGCTGAGGATCGCGCCCGGGGTTTGGTCCAGCGGACGTGCGCCATCTTTCAGCGCGCGAGTGAAGAACGCGTTGAAGTGTTCGTAAGCGGTCAGGTCTTCGACCAGCGCCTGGGACATGTCCACCTGATACCGCTTGGCGAACCAGGCAGTGAAGGCGTTCTTGAACCAGCGCACGCGGCATTCGGCGATGCAGCCGGCCAGTCGCGAGAGCAAGTGATGGGGCAGCAGGTATTGGCTGAGGATAAACAAACGCTTATTCATTAACAGTCCTTAAAAACCTTAAATCTCTACGGGGGTGTCGGGGTGATTGCCCCATTCGCCCCAGGAGCCGGCGTAGCCTTTGACCCGCGGATAACCGAGGGACTTGGCCACCAGGTAGGTGAAGCCAGAGCGATGGTGAGTCTGGCAGTGGGTAATCACTTCTTTGTCTTTGCTGATCCCGAGTTGTTCGAGGATCTGCGGCATGTCCGTGCGGATGCGCAGGTTGCGTGCTTTATCCATGCCGGCCGTCCATTCGAAATTGACTGCGCCAGGAATGTGTCCAGCCTTGGCCGCCAGGACTTTCTCGCCAGCGTATTCCAGCGGCCCGCGCGCATCCCAGATCGCCAGGTCGGCCGCACCGAGACGGCTTTGCAGGTACTCGCGGGTGGCGATGGGTTCGTCGTGCAAGGTCAGGGCGACCGGGCCGCCGACTGCTGCCGGGATCTGGATCGACATAGGCAAGCCTTCTGCCAGCCAGGCTGTCAGGCCACCGTCAACGTAGTGGTACTTGGTGTGGCCGATCACATCCAGCAACCAGATGAATCGCCCGGCCCAACCGCCGCCCTCGTCGTCATAGACCACGTAGACCGCATCGGGGTTGTGACCCAGTTCGCCGAACAATGTTTCAAGCGCGGCGTGGGTTGGCAGCAGGCCTGGCGCAGGCGCCTGACCCAGCTGTGTGCGTTTAGGGTCGACAAAACGTGCGCCGGGGATATGCCCTTCGGCATAGCGGGCGGCGCTGGTCAGGTCTACCAGAATCAGTTCGCGGGCGTCGAGACGGGCGAGCAGATCGCTCGGTTCGATCACCAGCGCCAAGCCAGAGAAGTCAGACATGTGAGGTCTCCAAGCACAAAAGGGAGGATTGTAGCGCAGCGTCATGGGGGCCTGTTATCCGTTATTTCAGGTGCCGCAAATAACGGATAGCGGGCCCTAGCGCTGGCTGAAGTTGTGCAGTGCCTTTTCGATGCACTGTGCGGTTTTGCCGAAGGCTTGTACGGTGATTTCCGAGAACGGGCCACCACCCTGATCCGCTACAACGATCATGATCACCCGGCCATTATTGACCAGTGAGCGCAGCAGCAAGTGTTCGCCGCTGAACCGGGAGCGCAGGCTGGCCGGCAACAGGGCTGAAAACTGCGCATTATTAGCCGGTGTCAGGCGCACTTGGGCCTGCTGCGAGAGCAGGCGTTGCAGCACGGTGCTTTGGCTCACCAGGAAATTTTGCCCGGCCGCTTCTTTTGGCAGTCCGGCGGTTTGATGCACGCGCAGATTTGCGTGAGTGCGGTCGGCCATCAGGATCATCACGCGACGCATGCCGCACGCGACCAGCGCGTCCCGGGCCGAAATGGTCAAGTGCATGGCGTTGGTGAAGCGGCTCGGCTCGACCAGCAACTCGGCACATTGTTTGCGCCACTTCGCCAGGTCTTCGGTGGTGGGGGCTGGGGCCGGCAGCAAACTGGCGTGTTTACGGTTCATGCCCCACGGCCAGATCAACGATTCGGCCGGGTGCCAGAGGTCCGGCATGCCGTGATGGCGGGCGCTGTTCGTCGCCTGTTGGTGCAACTGCTGCTGCACCTCGTTCATCGGCACTTGCAGGTAAAGGCTGGTCAGGTACTGCCAGCGTTCACTGTGCGGGCTGTCCCAGGCGTGTTGGGCCGACAGCGCCAAACCGTTAGCCAGCAGCACTGTATTAGCGGGTTGATTGAGCCAGCGGCGCAGGGTCGGGTCGTCATCGAGGCGGTTCTGCTGGCGCAGCGGATGATCGCTGTCGCGAGCGATGCGCAGGACTTTCACCAGTTCGCGCTGCTCAGTGAGCAACAGCCGATAACCCTGCTGCACCCAGATCGGCAAGCGCCAGATTTCCACCAGTGCCTGACCGATTTCCAGCAGGCGAACGCCGAACAGTTGCTTCTCGACTCTGCGCGCCGACTCGCCCTTGTGAATCACCCGCAACTCCCATTCCTCAAGCAGTTGCGGGTGGGCCAGTGCCAAGGGCCAGAACGGCGAAAGAAACAGCAGGCTGCCCCAATGGATGTCCTGCCACAGTCGGGCCAGGCGATTGGCGAAAAAACCGTTGGCTTGTTGGGTGGCGTGCTGGCTGATCAGCTGAAGCTGACGCAGGGCGACGGGGATTTGCGAAGAGGGTTCGACGGGCAGCCGGGCGAGCAGCTCCTCGGTGCGTTTCAACCCCAGGCGATTGATCGCTATTTCAAGGTTTTCCGCAGGTTCGGTCATGCTGCCATGGGTGTAGCGGTTGGCTTCGCGAATCACGCTCAGGGCCAGGGCCGGGCTGTCCTGCATCAGATCGGCGATGTCGCGCAGGGAGCTGCGGCTATCGGCAATGGCCATGCAGACTCGGTCGTGGCTGTCTTGCGGAACCGGTAGGTGCACGCCATCCAGAAGCTTGACCCAGCCTTCAAGTGTGGTCGGTTTTTGAGTTGGGGTGCTTGTTTCGTTAGCCATGGCTGGACGGGATCATCAAAGGCTGTAAACACGCCCGGCGCGGGCTAGATTGGCTTTTCGCCTGAACTGGCTATAGTCTGGCGCAGTTTTGCCGATAAGGAGAAGAAGAGATTTTTTAACTTCCGAATATGACCTTGAACCCGACTCAGTAAGTGCTCCCCTACCTATGGCTAAAATTATCGGCATCATCGTCGTATTCGCGAGCGTGCTCGGCGGATACGTGCTCTCCCACGGCAAGATTGCCGCCCTGATCCAGCCCTTCGAGGTGATGATCATCGGTGGTGCGGCCCTTGGTGCATTCCTCCAGGCCAACCCTGGGCATATGGTGAAGCACGTTCTCAAGAAAGCCTTGGGGATGTTCAGCTCGCGTTTCAACCATACCTTCTACCTCGAAGTGCTCGGCCTGATTTACGAGATCCTCAACAAGAGCCGTCGCGAAGGCATGATGGCGATCGAAGGCGACATCGAAGATGCTGCCGCGAGCCCGATCTTCGCCAAGTACCCGGCGGTCCTGAAAGATGAGCGCATGACGGCGTACATCTGCGATTACCTGCGCATCATGTCCTCCGGCAACATGGCGCCCCATGAGCTCGAAGGCCTGTTCGATATGGAACTGGCGAGTCTCAAGGAAGACCTGGATCACCCCTCCCACGCGGTGAACGGCATCGCCGACGCGATGCCGGGCTTCGGTATCGTCGCGGCGGTATTGGGGATCGTCGTGACCATGGCCTCCCTGGGTGACAGCGACCAGAAAATGATCGGCGTGCACGTGGGCGCGGCGCTGGTGGGGACCTTCTTCGGTATTCTCGCCGCTTACGGTTTCTTCGGCCCCCTGGCGCACGCCCTGGCCCATGATGCCAAGGAAGAATTGAACACTTACGAGGCGATCAAGGCTTCGCTGGTCGCTTCGGCTTCCGGCATGCCGCCATCGCTGGCGGTGGAATTCGGCCGCAAGGTTCTGTACCCGGCGCACCGTCCTAGCTTCGCTGAGCTGGAACAAGCGGTTCGCGGTCGCTAAGTCATGGAAAATAACCAGCCGATAATCATCAAGCGCGTCAAGAAATACGCGGCCGGGCATCACGGGGGGTCGTGGAAAATCGCCTTCGCCGACTTCGCGACGGCGATGATGGCGTTCTTTCTGGTGCTGTGGCTGTTGTCCACCGCGACGCCGGAACAAAAGATCGCCATCGCCGGTTACTTCAAAGACCCGGTCGGCTTCTCCGAAAGTGGCACGCCGTTCATCATCGACCTGGGCGGCACGCCCACCCTGGCGCCCGAGAAAACCCTCAACCCTGAGGTGAAATCCCAGCCACAGCCCGACAAGGTGACTGTCGACACCGATCAGGTCGAAGGCATGGCTGAACAGGTCGAGAAGGAACGCTTGGAACTGTTGCTGCAAGAACTGCAGAACAAGGTTGATCAGAGCCCTCAGTTGCAGAAGTTTAAAGACCAGATTCTGTTCGATATCACCCCGGATGGCTTGCGCATCCAGATCATGGACGCCGAAAACCGCCCGATGTTCGACTCCGGCAGCTCCCGTCTGAAACCGTATTTCGAAGACATCCTGCTGGCCATGGCCGACACCATCAAAGCGGTGCCGAACAAGATCAGCATCAGCGGCCACACCGATGCCAAGCCGTACGCGGGCACCGGCGATTTCGGTAACTGGGAACTGTCGGCCAACCGTGCCAACGCGGCCCGCCGTGCGCTGGTTGCCGGCAGCTACCCGGAATCGCAAGTGGCGCGAGTCGTCGGTTATGCCTCGTCGGCGTTGTTCGATCGCGAAAACCCGCTCAATCCGATTAATCGCCGTATCGATATCGTGGTGCTGACCAGGAAAGCCCAGCGTGCCATCGAAGGTTCGCAAGGTGCCGAGCCGGCGCCAGAGCCGGCGCAAGGGCAGGGTGGTCCGGGTGAAGTGCCGGCCAAACCAGTCGACCCGAATGCAGTACCTGCGGATAAAGAGCCATTGCCGGCGCATGAGCTTCGGGAACGCTTGAATCTCTTCGACAGCCCGGCACCGAAACCGGCGGAACCGCCGAAGCAGTGACCCACAAAAAAGCCGCGAGATAATCGCGGCTTTTTTGTTTCTGTTGATCATGTTCGTGGCGTCACGAACATGATCGCGGCAACTTAGTAGCTGGTTTCCGGCAGGCTGGCGATGATCGAGCGGTAGCTGTTCATCCGTTGCTGCTGCACGCGGCCATCTTCGAGGGCCTTGAGCAGTGCGCAACCGGGCTCGCGGTCGTGCTTGCAATCGCGGAAGCGACAGGTACCGATCAAGTCGTTGAACTCGATGAAACCGGCTTCGACGTCAGCACGGCTGACGTGGCCGAGGCCAAATTCGCGGATGCCCGGGGAGTCGATCAACTCACCGCCACCCGGGAAGTGGAACAACCGCGCGGTGGTGGTGGTGTGAGTGCCTTGACCGGACAGCTCGGACAACGGGCCGACACGGGCTTCGACTTCAGGCAACAGGCTGTTGACCAGCGACGACTTGCCGACACCAGACTGGCCGACGAATACGCTGATACGTCCGTCCAATTGTTGTTGAAGTTGTTCCATGCCGTTGCCGTGGTGGGCCGACACTTCGAGCACCGGGTAACCGAGCGTGCGGTAAACCGCGAGCAAGGCATTCAGTGCCGGGGCGTTCTGCTCGTCGATCAGGTCGAACTTGTTGAGCAGCAGCAACGGACGAATCCCTGCGTGCTCGGCGGCGACCAGATAGCGGTCAATCAGGTTGGCATGGGGCTCGGGCAGCGGGGCGAAGACGATGACGATCATGTCGACGTTGGCCGCCACCGGCTTGAGCTGGCCACGGCTGTCCGGGCGGCAGAGTTCGGTTTTACGCGGCAGTTGCGCCACGATCACGCCAATACCCTGGTTGCCGGCACGCCAGACCACCTGATCGCCAGTCACCAGCGCAGGCAGGTTGGCGCGCAAGTGGCAGCGGAACACCTGGCCGGCCAATTCGCCATCGAGGGCTTCGACCTCGACCTGCACACCGAAGTGCGCGATCACCAGGCCCGTCTGTTCCGGACCCAGATCGCCGCCTTCGAGTGCCTCGACAGCCGAGGACTCGCGTTTGGCGGCGCGGGCAGCGCGCTCGCCCTGAATCTTTTCGATGCGCCAGTTTTGACGACGATTGAGTTGGCGTTTGGCCATGGGTGTTCCGTATCAAGAATGCAGCGATTAGGTAAAACGGCCGCGAGTTTAGCACGCCCGGCCACCTCTCTAGGCTAAACTGCGCAGCATTGCCTAGGAGCCGACACAATGCAAAACCCGCAGAATCTGATCTGGATCGACCTGGAAATGACCGGTCTGAACCCTGATACCGACGTCATCATCGAGATGGCGACCATTGTCACCGACAGTGATCTGAACACCTTGGCCGAAGGTCCGGTCATCGCCATTCATCACAGCGACGAAATCCTCGCTGGCATGGACGAGTGGAATACCCGTCAACACGGCGGATCGGGCCTGACCCAGCGGGTTCGCGACAGTCGCATCAGCATGGCCGAAGCCGAGGCTCAAACTATCGCCTTCCTGGAACAATGGGTGCCGAAGGGCAAGTCGCCGATCTGCGGCAACAGCATCTGCCAGGACCGTCGCTTCCTTTATACCCACATGAAGTCCCTGGAAAGCTTCTTCCACTACCGCAACCTCGACGTCTCGACCCTTAAAGAGCTGGCCGCACGTTGGGCGCCGGACGTGCGTGACAGCTTCAAGAAGGGCAGCACCCACCTGGCCCTGGACGACATCCGCGAATCCATTGCCGAGCTGCAGCACTACCGCAAGCATTTCATCAAGTTCTGATTCGGGGTGTCCGCTCCGCCCCCATCGCGAGCAAGCTCGCTCCCACATGGGACTGAGTTGTCCTTGTGGGAGCGAGCTTGCTCGCGATGGGGGCCGCCCAGTCACCTTTGAAGGCTGGGTCGATTCGCTGGTGCCCTCTTTTGGTGCTGCGACTAAATGGCTAGACTGCGCGCCTTTCTGCAAGGACCGCCACCATGTTGCTGATGCTTTACCTGATCGCCATTACTGCCGAAGCCATGACGGGGGCCTTGTCTGCCGGTCGTCGCGGCATGGATTGGTTTGGTGTGGTGCTGATCGCTTGCGTCACGGCCCTGGGTGGCGGTTCGGTACGCGACGTGCTGCTTGGGCACTACCCGCTAACGTGGGTCAAACACCCGGAATACCTGGTGTTGACCTCGATTGCGGCGATGTTCACGGTCTTCACTGCTCGTTGGATGCGTCACCTGCGTTCGCTGTTTCTGGTGCTCGACGCCCTGGGCCTGGTGGCGTTTACGCTGATTGGCTGCATGACCGCCCTGGAAATGGGTCAAGGCATGCTGGTGGCGTCGGTCAGCGGCGTGATCACCGGGGTTTTCGGCGGCATTCTGCGCGACATTTTCTGTAACGACATCCCGCTGATCTTTCGCCGCGAGCTCTACGCCAGCGTCTCGTTCGCCGCCGCGTGGTGCTATATGTTCTGCATCTACCTGCAATTACCCGGCGAACAGGCGATTCTGATCACCCTGTTTGGCGGCTTCCTCCTGCGTTTGCTGGCGATTCGTTTTCACTGGGAAATGCCGAAGTTCGTCTACAACGACGAAGCCTGACGCGGTCGGTGTAGGAGCGAGCTTGCTCGCGAAGGACGTGAACGATTACGCGTTCTGTCTGAATAAAAGCGGCGTCTACAGGCTCATCGCGAGCAAGCTCGCTCCTACAACAGTCCGTGTTGTTTCAACGCCCACTCCACATGCTCACGCACCAACTCTGACGGGTAATCCCTACGTGCCTTGAGCGCTTCCAGCACCGGAATGCTCGACGGTGCGTTACCCAGGCCCACCGCCAGATTGCGCAGCCAGCGTTCGTAACCGGCGCGGCGTAGTGGTGAGCCTTCGGTGCTGCTGAGAAACCGTTCTTCGTCCCACATGAACAATTCGGCCAGTTCGGCGTTGTCCAGGTTGTGCCGGGGCTTGAAGTCGCTTTCCCCGGACGGACGGGCGAAGCGGTTCCACGGGCAGACAATCTGACAGTCGTCGCAGCCGAACACCCGATTGCCGATCAATGGCCGCAAATCCTCCGGGATCGCGCTTTTCAGTTCGATGGTCAGGTAAGAGATGCAGCGTCGGGCATCCAGCACGTAGGGGCCGACGAAGGCGTTGGTCGGGCAGATGTCCAGGCACGCCGTGCAGCGGCCGCAGTGTTCGGTGGCGTGCGGCGGGTCGATCGGCAGCGGCAAATCGACGAAAAGTTCGCTGAGAAAGAAGTAACTACCGGCCTTGCGGTTCAAGATCAGGGTATTTTTGCCGATCCAGCCCAAACCGGCCTTTTGCGCGATGGCCTTTTCCAGCACCGGCGCGCTGTCGACGAAGGCGCGGTAGCCGAACGGGCCGATGACGGCCTGAATTTTCTCTGCCAGTTGTTGCACGCGTTTACGAATCAGCTTGTGATAGTCGCGGCCCAACGCATAACGCGAGACGTAGGCTTTTGAAGGTTGCCCCAGGCGTTTGGCCATTTCGGTATCGCCCGGCAGGTAGTCCATGCGCAGGGAAACCACCCGGAGGGTGCCCGGCACCAGTTCGTCCGGGTGCGAGCGTTTACTGCCGTGGGCGCCCATGTATTCCATTTCGCCGTGGTAACCGGCTGCGAGCCAGCGCTCCAGGTGCTGCTCATGCTCGGCGAGGTCGAGGCCGCTGATGCCGACTTGCTGAAAGCCCAGCTCGCGGCCCCAGTCCTTGATGGATTGGGCGAGGGCGGGCAGGTCTGTATTAATAGCGGGCATGAGACGAGAGAAACCGGAGCTGAGGTGCGTATAATTCTGCCAGACATCGGAGCTCGAAGACGCATGCCGCACACTAAAGATGATTTACCCGACGCGCTGTACAGCGCCGCGCAAGTCCGAGGGCTCGATGCGAGCCTGATCGCGGCTGGCACGCCGGGCTTCGAATTGATGCAGCGCGCAGCACGAGCGACCTGGCGTGCGTTGGTCCGTCAATGGCCGACGGCGCACGAATTGAGTGTGCTGGCCGGCCACGGCAACAATGCCGGTGACGGTTATCTGGTAGCGGTGCTGGCCCAGCGGGCCGGCTGGACGGTACGGGTGCTGGCGGTTGGTGAACCCCAGCGATTGCAGGGCGACGCGGCGTTGGCGCATGCAGAGGCCGTGTCCGAAAAAGTATCCATCGAGACCTGGACCGCTGAATCCGAGTTGCGTGGCGTTGTGCTGGATGCCTTGCTCGGCACCGGTCTGACGGGAGCGGTACGAGCACCCTACGCCAACGCCATTGCCGCGATCAACGGCTGTGGGTTACCGGTTGCGGCGGTGGACATCCCTTCCGGCCTATGTGCCGATACCGGTCGTATCCTCGGCGTTGCGGTGCGCGCCGACCTGACCGTTACCTTCATCGGTTTGAAGCTGGGGCTGTTCACCGGTGATGCGGCAGACGTGGTCGGTGAACTGGTTTTCAACGACCTGCACGCTGATCCGCAGGTGCTTGAAGGCGCGCCCATCAGCGCTCGCCGTTTGACGCTTGGCAATCTGGCGCGACTGGCCCCTCGGGCGCCCACGTCACACAAAGGCAAATTCGGTCATGTGCTGCTGATCGGCGGTGATCGCGGCTTCGGCGGCGCGATCCTTCTGAGTGCGCAAAGTGCGCTGCGCAGTGGAGCGGGCATGGTGTCCGTGGCCACTCGCAGCGAGCATGTTCCCGCCGCGCTGGCCAGAATTCCCGAGGCCATGGTGTTGGGAACGTCGTCGGCCAATCAACTGATGGGACTGCTTCAAAAAGTTTCCGTGCTGGTGGTCGGTCCGGGCTTGGGGCAGGCTTCCTGGGGGCGCAGTCTGTTGTCGGCGGCGGCCAATGCGCCACTGCCGCAAGTCTGGGACGCCGATGCGCTGAATCTGCTGGCCGAAGAACAGGTGAGCTTGCCCAAGGATTGCGTGATGACCCCGCATCCGGGCGAAGCGGCGCGGTTGCTCGGGATGAGCATCGCCGAGGTTCAGGCTGATCGTCCTGCGGCAGCGCAGGCATTGAGCAAAAAATATACAGCTGTAGTGATATTGAAGGGGGCCGGCAGCCTGATCGCCAGCCCTGATGGGCGCCTGTCGCTGTGTCATCAGGGGCATCCGGCCATGGCCACCGCAGGATTAGGTGATGTGCTGGCCGGTCTGGTCGGTGCGTTGCTGGCCCAGGGCATGGACGCGTTCGACGCGGCGTGCCTGGCGGTCTGGCTGCACGCCAATGCGGGCGCGCAAGAAGGTAAATCGGGCCGTGGGCTGGCGGCCAGTGATCTGATCCCAGCCATTCGTCAGTTGTTGGAGGAGCAAGCACCGTGTCTGAAGTAACCCTGTACCTGGCTGATGAAGAGGCGATGACCGCGTTTGGCGCACGTATCGCACAAACAACCGAAGGGCACGGTCTGATTTTTCTCGAAGGGGACCTGGGGGCGGGGAAAACCACGCTATCGCGAGGCATTATCCGAGGCCTGGGGCATGTGGGCGCGGTCAAAAGCCCGACCTTCACGCTGGTCGAACCTTACGAAATCGGCAGTATCCGGGCCTTCCATTTCGACCTTTATCGTTTGGTCGATCCTGAAGAGCTGGAGTACCTCGGCATCCGTGACTACTTTGAAGATGATGCGCTGTGCCTGATTGAATGGCCCCGCAAGGGTGCAGGCTTTTTGCCAAAGCCCGACCTGACCATTACCATTACCCCGCATGACAGCGGGCGTTCGCTGAAAATTTTGCCCCAAGGCTCGCGTGGCGAGTCGTGGTGTGCCGCTTTGGCATTGGAATCCAAATAAATGATGGGGTTAGGTATGCGCTTTCGCGCGTTGGTGGCTGCCGTAGGGGTGTTGTTTCTGGCGGTGACCGTCGACGCTGTGGCCGAGACGAAGGTCAACAGTGTTCGCCTGTGGCGGGCGCCGGACAACACACGGTTGGTGTTTGACCTGACCGGGCCAGTCCAGCACAGCGTTTTCACCCTGTCCGCGCCGGATCGGTTGGTTATCGACATTAATGGCGCGACCCTGGGTGCGCCGTTGAACGTCAACACCTCGAATACCCCGATCACTGCAATGCGCTCGGCTCAGCGCACGCCGACTGATCTGCGAGTGGTCATCGACCTGAAAAAGGCCGTCACACCGAAGAGTTTTACCTTGGCGCCGAACGCCCAGTACGGCAATCGCTTGGTGGTCGATCTGTTCGACAGCGCCGAGGCCGCCGCGCCTATCCCGCCGCCGACCAACGTCGCGACGGTGGCCCCGGTGCCCGTCACCCCGGTAGAGCCAGCGGTCAAACTGCCACCTGCGCCGGCCGGCAAGCGCGACATCATTGTGGTGATCGACGCCGGTCACGGCGGCGAGGACCCGGGTGCCTCGGGCTCTCGCGGCCAGCATGAGAAAGACGTGGTTTTGGCCATCGCCCGTGAGTTGCAGCGCCAGGTCAGCGGCATGAAAGGCTACCGCGCCGAACTGACCCGCACCGGCGACTACTTCATCCCGCTGCGTGGACGTACTGAAATCGCCCGTAAGAAAGGCGCCGACCTGTTCGTCTCGATCCACGCCGACGCCGCGCCGTCTGCGGCAGCCTTCGGTGCGTCGGTGTTCGCCTTGTCCGATCGCGGCGCCACCTCGGAAACCGCCCGTTGGCTGGCCGACAGCGAAAACCGTTCCGACTTGATCGGCGGTGCTGGCAGTGTCAGCCTCGACGACAAGGACCGCATGCTGGCCGGTGTGCTGCTCGACCTGTCGATGACGGCTTCCCTGACGTCGAGCCTGGACGTTGGCCAAAAGGTCTTGAGCAACATCAGCCGGGTCACGCCGTTGCACAAACAACGGGTGGAGCAGGCCGGGTTCATGGTACTGAAATCGCCGGACATTCCGTCGATCCTGGTGGAAACCGGCTTCATCTCCAACTCCAACGAAGCCTCGAAACTGTCGGCGGCGAGCCATCAGCAGGCGCTGGCACGTTCGATCAGCGCCGGTGTTCGCCAGTTCTTCCAGCAGAATCCGCCGCCAGGCACCTACATTGCCTGGCTGCGTGACTCCGGCAAGATCGCCCAAGGGCCGCGTGATCATCGCGTGAGCCCGGGCGAGACCCTGGCGATGATCGC
This sequence comes from Pseudomonas sp. ASL7, assembly GCF_056680375.1. Taxonomy (NCBI): domain Bacteria; kingdom Pseudomonadati; phylum Pseudomonadota; class Gammaproteobacteria; order Pseudomonadales; family Pseudomonadaceae; genus Pseudomonas; species Pseudomonas sp. ASL7. The sequence continues at coordinate 5,279,316 of NZ_CM155279.1, forward strand.
CGTGCGTTATCAGGTGTCCCCAGCGACCTTGCGCAGTGCCAACAACCTGACAAGCGATGAGCTGAAAATCGGTCAGACCCTGACCATTCCCGGCACTGAGCTGGCGGCCAAAGAATGAGCCAGATGCTGACCAACACGTCTCGTATCGAGCTGCTCAGCCCGCGACTGGCGAACCAGATCGCTGCCGGCGAAGTGGTTGAACGCCCGGCTTCGGTGATCAAGGAACTGTTGGAAAACAGCCTGGACTCCGGCGCCAGGCGTATCGATGTCGACGTGGAGCAGGGTGGTGTCAAGCTGCTGCGGGTGCGCGACGACGGCAGTGGCATTTCCGCCGATGACCTGCCGCTGGCCCTGGCGCGTCACGCCACCAGCAAGATTCGCAATCTGGAGGACCTGGAACAGGTCATGAGCCTGGGGTTTCGCGGTGAAGCACTGGCGTCGATCAGTTCGGTTGCTCGCCTGACCCTGACGTCCCGGACCCGCGATGCCGATCAGGCCTGGCAGGTCGAGACCGAAGGCCGGGACATGGCGCCACGCGTGCAGCCGGCGGCCCATCCGGTGGGCACTTCGGTGGAAGTGCGCGACCTGTTCTTCAACACCCCGGCGCGACGCAAATTCCTCAAGACTGAAAAAACTGAATTTGATCACCTGCAAGAAGTGATCAAGCGCCTGGCGCTGGCCCGCTTCGACGTGGCGTTCCATCTGCGCCACAACGGCAAAACCATCCTCAGCCTGCATGAGGCTCACGATGATGCCGCCCGTGCCCGGCGAGTGGCAGCGATTTGTGGTTCGGGGTTCCTGGAGCAGGCGCTGCCGATTGAAATTGAGCGCAATGGCCTGCATTTATGGGGCTGGGTTGGCTTGCCGACGTTTAACCGCAGCCAGGCGGACTTGCAGTATTTCTTTGTGAACGGCCGAGCCGTACGCGACAAACTGGTGGCCCACGCGGTGCGCCAGGCGTATCGCGACGTGCTGTTCAATGGTCGGCATCCGACGTTCGTGCTGTTCTTCGAAGTCGACCCGGCCGGGGTCGACGTCAACGTGCACCCGACCAAGCACGAAGTTCGCTTCCGTGACGGTCGCATGGTTCACGATTTCCTCTACGGCACCTTGCACCGCGCCTTGGGCGATGTGCGCCCGGAAGACCATTTGGCGGCGCCCGTTGCGACGGCCATTGTTCGGCCGAGCGGCATCGATGCCGGGGAATTCGGTCCTCAGGGCGAAATGCGTCTGGCCGCCAATGCGTTACTGGAGCAGCCGCAGGCGCAACCGTCGTTCAATACGACCGCGGGCTCGGGCGCTGGCGCCGGTTATCAGTACCAATACACGCCGCGGCCTCAGTCAGGCGTGCCGGTGGCTGAAGCCCAGGCGGCCTATCGTGAATTTTTTGCGCCGTTGCCCGAAGCCAACGCCGTTGCACTGCCGGCCGGTCAGGACGACATTCCGCCACTGGGTTATGCGCTGGCGCAACTCAAGGGTATCTACATTCTTTCGGAAAATGCCCAGGGTCTGGTGTTGGTGGACATGCACGCCGCTCACGAGCGGATCATGTACGAACGCCTGAAGGTCGCCATGGCCAGTGAAGGTCTGAGCGGTCAGCCGCTGCTGGTGCCGGAGTCCTTGGCGGTCAGTCAGCGTGAAGCCGATTGCGCCGAGGAGCACGTCGCCTGGTTCCAGCGCCTGGGCTTTGAATTGCAGCGCCTGGGCCCGGAAACCCTGGCCATCCGGCAAATTCCGGCATTGCTCAAGCAGGCTGAAGCCAATCGGCTGGTCGGCGACGTCCTCTCGGACCTGATGGAATACGGCACCAGCGACCGGATTCAGGCCCACCTGAACGAACTGCTCGGCACGATGGCCTGTCACGGTGCGATTCGGGCGAATCGACGTCTGGCGCTACCGGAAATGAATGGCCTGTTGCGCGACATGGAAAACACCGAGCGCAGCGGACAATGTAACCATGGCCGGCCGACCTGGACCCAGCTGGGCCTGGACGATCTGGACAAACTGTTCCTGCGCGGTCGTTGATGAACCAGCTCCCACCTGCGATTTTCCTGATGGGCCCGACCGCAGCGGGCAAGACCGATTTGGCCATCGAACTCACCAAAGTCCTGCCTTGCGAGTTGATCAGCGTCGATTCGGCGCTGGTTTACCGTGGCATGGACATCGGTACCGCCAAGCCTTCGAAAGACATTCTGGCCGAATTTCCGCACCGTCTGATCGATATCCTCGACCCGGCAGAGAGCTATTCGGCCGCGGATTTCCGCCGTGACGCGCTCCAAGCCATGGCGGAGATCACCGCGCGGGGAAAAATTCCGCTGCTGGTGGGCGGCACAATGCTCTATTACAAGGCTTTGGTCGAAGGCCTGGCGGATATGCCGGCCGCCGATCCGGAGGTGCGTGCGCAGATTGAAGAAGAGGCTGCACGCCTTGGCTGGCAAGCCCTGCATGAGCAATTGGCGGTCATCGATCCGGTGTCGGCGGCACGCATTCATCCGAACGATCCCCAGCGACTTAGTCGAGCACTGGAAGTTTATCGCGTTAGCGGTCAGAGCATGACCGCACTGCGCTTGCAACAATCTGCGCAAAGTACTGAAGCAGCCGCTTCGGGACTGCAACAATTGCCCTATACTGTCGCGAACTTGGCCATTGCTCCGGCAAATCGTCAGGTATTGCATGACCGAATTAAACAAAGATTCACATTAATGTTGGAACAGGGATTCATCGACGAGGTCGTAGCCCTGCGTAAGCGAAGTGACCTGCATTCCGGGTTGCCGTCGATACGCGCGGTAGGCTACCGACAAGTCTGGGATTACCTGGATGGCAAGCTGACGTCAGCCGAGATGCAGGAGCGTGGAATCATTGCCACGCGCCAATTGGCAAAGCGCCAGTTCACCTGGCTGCGCAGTTGGGCTGATTTACACTGGCTGGACAGCCTGGATTGCGACAATCTGCCACGCGCCTTGAAATACTTGGGGGCCATCTCCATATTGAGGTGAGTCCTTGCAATTGCCGTCTATCCTTGGGGGTGTGACGGCCACAGAGCCATCTGTTTACCTATTTTTTTATATTGAATCCTTAAAGGAGTGCGGCACATGTCAAAAGGGCATTCGCTACAAGACCCTTACTTGAATACTTTACGTAAAGAGAAAGTTGGGGTGTCCATCTACCTGGTCAACGGGATCAAACTGCAAGGTACGATCGAATCTTTCGACCAGTTCGTTATCCTGTTGAAGAACACCGTCAGCCAGATGGTTTACAAACACGCTATCTCTACAGTGGTGCCGGTTCGTCCAATTCGTCTGCCTAGCGCAACCGAATCCGAAGCTGGTGACGCTGAGCCAGGTAACGCCTGATAGGAGTCTCCTTTGTTCTTTGAGCGCCACGGTGGTGGTGAGCGAGTAATCCTCGTTCACTTGGATGGACAGGACCCTGAGGCGCGCGAAGATCCGCAGGAGTTTCAGGAGTTGGCTAATTCGGCCGGCGCCGAGACCGTTGCGTTTTTTAACGTGCCGCGTCATCGGCCAACCGCCAAATTCCTGATTGGCAGCGGCAAGGTCGAGGAACTGCGCGACCTGGTCAAAGCCGAACAGGCCGATCTGGTGATTTTCAATCACATCCTCACGCCCAGTCAGGAACGTAACCTCGAACGTGTTTTCGAGTGTCGTGTGATCGATCGCACCGGTCTGATTCTCGATATTTTCGCCCAACGCGCCCGTACCCATGAAGGCAAGCTCCAGGTAGAACTCGCCCAGCTTGACCACATGAGCACCCGGCTGGTTCGTGGCTGGACCCACCTTGAACGCCAAGGTGGCGGTATCGGCATGCGTGGCCCGGGTGAAACCCAACTGGAAACCGACCGCCGTTTGCTGCGGGTTCGCCTGCGACAGATCAAGGGCCGGCTGGAGAAAGTGCGCAGCCAGCGCGAACAGTCGCGACGTGGCCGTATGCGTGCGGATATCCCTACCGTGTCGCTGGTGGGGTATACCAACGCCGGTAAATCCACGCTCTTCAATAACGTGACGAAATCCGACGTCTACGCGGCTGACCAATTGTTTGCCACGCTGGACCCGACCCTGCGCCGTCTGGATTTAGACGATCTGGGGCCAATTGTCCTGGCGGACACTGTAGGTTTCATTCGCCACTTGCCCCACAAGCTGGTCGAGGCATTTCGGTCTACCCTCGAAGAGTCGAGCAACTCCGACCTGTTGTTGCACGTGATCGATGCGGCCGAACCAGATCGCATGTTGCAGATCGAGCAGGTGATGGTGGTGCTGGGCGAGATTGGTGCCCAGGACTTGCCGATCCTCGAGGTCTATAACAAACTCGATTTGCTTGAAGGCGTTGAGCCACAAATCCAGCGCGACGAAAACGGCAAACCCCAGCGGGTCTGGCTGTCGGCGCGTGATGGCACTGGTCTGGAATTGCTTGAGCAAGCCATTGCCGAGTTACTCGGCAGTGATTTGTTTATCGGTACCTTGCGCTTGCCGCAACGATTCGCTCGACTGCGTGCGCAGTTTTTCGAACTCGGTGCGGTGCAGAAAGAAGAACACGACGAAGAAGGCATCTGTTTGCTGGCTGTTCGCTTGCCTCGGGTCGAACTGAATCGACTGGTGAGCCGCGAAGGTCTGCAGCCGATGGACTTCATCGAGCAACACACTTTGCAATAAAAGCCTGAGAAAGCGGTTGTGCCGTGGTGACAGGCATTCTGTAGCATTGGTCGGCGCGCCGTGGGTGCGTCTTTGCTTTATCAGATGGAGAGCGCTATGGCTTGGAATGAGCCGGGTGGCAACTCGAATAATCAGGATCCTTGGGGTGGCAAGCGCCGCAATAACGGCGACCGCAAGGGACCACCGGATCTCGACGAGGCCTTCCGAAAGCTGCAGGAAAGCCTGAACGGGTTGTTCGGTGGTGGTAAGAAACGCGGTGATGACGGCGGTGGTCCGGGCAGGAGTGGCGGCTTTGGCGGCTTGCTCGGCATCGGCCTGGTCGTGTTGGCAGCCGTGTGGCTGTACAGCGCGGTCTACGTCGTCGACGAGCAGGAGCAAGCCGTGGTGCTGCGCTTCGGCAAGTACTACGAAACCGTGGGCCCGGGCCTGAACATCTATTTCCCGCCGATCGATAAGAAGTACCTGGAAAACGTCACGCGCGAGCGTGCCTACACCAAGCAGGGTCAAATGCTGACTGAAGACGAAAACATCGTCGAAGTGCCGCTGACCGTGCAGTACAAGATCAGCAACCTGCAGGACTTCGTGCTGAGCGTCGATCAGCCGGAAATCAGCCTGCAGCAAGCAACCGACAGCGCCTTGCGCCATGTGGTGGGTTCCACCGCCATGGACCAGGTGTTGACCGAAGGTCGTGAATTGATGGCCAGCGAAATCAAGGAGCGTCTGCAACGCTTCATGGATACGTATCGCACCGGTATCACCGTTACCCAGGTCAACGTACAGAGCGCAGCGGCTCCGCGTGAAGTGCAGGAAGCCTTCGATGACGTGATCCGTGCCCGTGAAGACGAACAGCGTTCGCGCAACCAGGCTGAGACCTACGCCAACGGCGTCGTGCCGGAAGCCCGTGGTCAGGCCCAGCGCATTCTTGAAGATGCCAATGGTTACCGTGACGAAACCGTCTCGCGCGCCAAAGGTGAGGGCGATCGCTTCACCAAGCTGGTTGCCGAGTACCGCAAGGCGCCTGAAGTTACCCGCCAGCGTCTGTACCTGGACACCATGCAGGAAGTCTTCAGCAACACCAGCAAGGTTCTCGTGACCGGTAACAAGAATGGCCAGAGCAATCTGCTGTACCTGCCGTTGGACAAAATGGTCGAAAGTGGTCGCAGCACCAGCACTCCGGTGACCAGCGCAGCAGCCACCAGCAATGAAGCGAATGCACATGCGGCAGCTGATCTGCAGCAACAGCAAGCACGTACCAGGGAGAGTCGCTGATGAGCAATAAATCGCTGATCGCCCTTATTGTCGGCGTCGTCGTGGCGATCGCTGCCTGGAACTGCTTCTACATCGTGGCTCAGACTGAGCGTGCGGTGTTGCTGCAGTTCGGTCGCGTGGTTCAGGCCGATGTTCAGCCTGGCCTGCATGTGAAAGTGCCCTACGTTAACCAGGTGCGTAAATTTGACGCACGCCTGATGACGCTGGATGCACCGACACAGCGCTTCCTGACGCTGGAAAAGAAAGCCGTAATGGTCGATGCGTACGCCAAATGGCGCGTGAAGGACGCAGAGCGTTTCTACACCGCGACATCCGGCCTCAAGCAGATTGCCGACGAGCGTCTGTCCCGTCGTCTTGAGTCGGGCCTGCGTGACCAGTTCGGTAAGCGCACCTTGCACGAAGTGGTGTCGGGTGAACGTGATGCGCTGATGGCGGATATCACGGCTTCGCTGAACAAAATGGCTGAGAAAGAACTGGGCATCGAAGTTGTCGATGTTCGGGTCAAGACCATCGATCTGCCGAAAGAAGTAAACCGCAGCGTGTTCGAACGTATGAGCACCGAGCGTGAGCGTGAAGCTCGCGAGCACCGCGCCAAGGGTAACGAGCTGGCGGAAGGCATCCGTGCCGACGCCGATCGTCAGCGCCGCGTGTTGCTGGCTGAGGCCTATCGTGAATCGGAAGAGACTCGCGGTGACGGTGATGCCCAGGCCGCTGCGATCTACTCCAAGGCCTACGGTCAGGATCAGGAATTCTACGCGTTCTACCGTAGCCTGCGTGCCTATCGTGAAAGCTTTGCGAGCAAATCCGACGTCATGGTCCTCGACCCAAGCAGTGACTTCTTCCATTACCTGGAAAAAGCCAAGCCTTGATACGGCGTTGACCTGAATCATCCCCCCGCCGGGCGGCTAAAACCTCTGGCGGGGTGATCCTTTGGGAAAACGTGTGTATGATGCGGCAGCCGGGAAATTCCCGGCTTTTTTGCGTCTGCACGTTTGATTGCTGTTTTTGATGCAGGTCGACAGGTTTTTCGAGGAAAGTGGTTAGCGAAGCCGGTAAAAGGCTTTTCGCTCCGTCGCTCATGCCCGGAGCAATCATTTTCTGCTTCACTCAAGGCTCGGCCGAGGGCTGGCCGCCCGGATATAGGGGAAGGCGTAATGGCAACGGTAGACCGCTGGCTGCTGCCAGATGGCATCGAAGAAGTACTGCCACCGGAGGCTGCGCGCATTGAAGTTGCGCGTCGTCAGGTGTTGGATCTGTTCCAGAGCTGGGGTTACGAGTTTGTCGTGACTCCCCATATCGAGTACCTGGAATCCCTGCTGACCGGCGCAGGCTCGGACCTCGATCTGCGTACCTTCAAGGTTATTGACCCGCAATCGGGCCGGCAGATGGGTTTCCGTGCCGACATCACGCCGCAAGTGGCGCGCATTGATGCGCACACCTTGCGTCGCGAAGGTCCGAGCCGTCTGTGCTATGCCGGCAGCGTACTGCATGCTCAGCCGCGGGCCTTGTCGTCCTCGCGCAGTCCGATTCAACTGGGTGCCGAGTTATACGGCGATGCCAGCCCGAGCAGCGACGTGGAAGTCATCAGCCTGATGCTGGCCATGTTGCAGCTGGCCGATGTGCCGGACGTGCACATGGACCTCGGTCATGTTGGTATCTACCGTGGCCTGGCCCGCGCTGCCGGGTTGTCCGGTGAAGTCGAACAACAATTGTTCGATGCGTTGCAACGCAAGGCCATCGACGAGGTTATTACCCTGACCGAGGGCTTGCCTGCCGATCTGTCGGGCATGCTGCGCGCGTTGGTCGATTTGTGTGGCGGTCGTGAAGTATTGAGCGCTGCACGCGAGCGACTGGCGAATGCGCCGGCGCCGGTTCTGGCAGCGCTGGACGACTTGCTGGCGATTGCCGAACGTTTGTCCGTGCGTTTCCCGGAGTTGCCGCTTTACTTCGATCTGGGCGAGTTGCGCGGCTACCACTACCACACCGGTGTGGTGTTCGCCGTGTTCGTACCGGGTGTTGGTCAGTCGATTGCTCAGGGCGGTCGTTACGACGACATTGGTGCGGACTTCGGTCGCGCACGTCCGGCAACCGGTTTCTCTACCGATTTGAAAACCCTGGTGACCCTGGGGCGTGCTGAGATCGAGCTACCGTCTGGCGGTATCTGGATGCCTGACAGTACGGATGCGGCACTCTGGCAGCAGGTTTGCCAGTTGCGCAGTGAGGGTCAGCGTGTCGTTCAGGCTTTGCCTGGGCAACCTTTGGCCGCCGCCCGTGAAGCGGACTGCGACCGGCAATTGATTCAGCAGAACGGGCTTTGGCAAGTATTGCCGCTGGCTTCTTGAGTTTTCCCGCCGGCGGCTGCCGGCACCAAGTTTGCGCGAATGAGGACAAGTGTTATGGGTAAGAATGTCGTAGTCCTGGGCACCCAATGGGGTGATGAGGGCAAAGGCAAGATCGTTGATCTGCTGACCGAACATGCTGCCGCCGTAGTGCGCTACCAGGGTGGCCACAACGCTGGTCACACCCTGGTGATCGACGGCGAAAAAACCGTCTTGCACCTGATCCCGTCGGGCGTGCTGCGCGAAGGCGTGCAGTGCCTGATCGGTAACGGCGTGGTGGTTGCACCCGACGCTCTGCTGCGGGAAATCATCAAGCTGGAAGAGAAAGGCGTACCGGTGCGTGAGCGTCTGCGCATCAGCCCTTCCTGCCCGCTGATCCTGTCCTATCACGTTGCGCTGGACCAGGCTCGTGAAATGGCCCGTGGCGAGCTGAAGATCGGTACGACCGGTCGTGGCATCGGCCCGGCATACGAAGACAAGGTTGCGCGTCGCGGTCTGCGCATCGGTGACCTGTTCCATCGTGAGCGTTTCGCCGCCAAGCTGGGCGAGCTGCTGGATTACCACAACTTCGTACTGGTCAATTACTACAAAGAACCAGCGATCGACTTCCAGAAGACGCTTGACGAGTGCATGGAATACGCCGAGCTGCTGAAGCCGATGATGCTCGACGTCACCGCTGAGCTGCACGAGCTGCGTCGCGCTGGCAAAGACATCATGTTCGAAGGCGCCCAAGGCTCCCTGCTGGACATCGACCACGGTACCTACCCGTACGTCACCAGCTCCAACACCACCGCGGGCGGCATCGCCACCGGTTCGGGTTTTGGTCCGATGTACCTGGATTACATCCTCGGCATCACCAAGGCCTATACCACTCGCGTTGGGTCGGGTCCGTTCCCGACTGAGCTGTTCGACGACGTGGGCGCGTTCCTGGCCAAGCGTGGTCACGAATTCGGTGCGACTACCGGTCGCGCCCGTCGTTGCGGCTGGTTCGATGCCGTCATCCTGCGTCGCGCGATCGACGTCAACAGCATCTCGGGCCTGTGCCTGACCAAGCTGGACGTACTGGACGGCCTGGAAACCATCAACATCTGCGTTGGCTACAAGAATCAGGACGGTGCCGTGATCGACGCACCGACTGACGCCGACAGCTACATCGGCCTGGAGCCGGTGTACGAAGAGATGCCAGGCTGGACCGAATCCACTGTAGGTGCCAAGACGCTGGAAGAGCTGCCGCAAGCTGCTCGCAACTACATCAAACGCGTCGAAGAGTTGGTCGGTGCACCGATTGACATTATTTCGACGGGCCCGGACCGCAACGAAACCATCGTTTTGCGTCACCCGTTCGCTTAATAAGTTATTGATGTAAAACCCAAAGGGCCCTTAATTGGGTCCTTTGTCGTTTATGCCTGCTGGACGGCACGACCCTTGCTGTGTTCTTCATTAAGAGCATCGCTTCCCAGCGTGCCATCAATTTAATGGCGCCAAAGCAGAGGGATTTTAAGTGTCGGCCGTTCTCTCCCTGTTACAAAGCCGTCTGTTGCGGCCCGTATTCGTTACCCTTGGTATCGCCCTTTTAGTGCAGGTGCTGGTGGCTGTTGCTCTGACCCGGAGCACGGTGACTGCACTGGAAGCCGATCTCGGTGCGCGCCTGGGTGTGGACAGTCAAAAACTCTCTGTCGAGCTTGAGCAGGCGGGGCGCGAAGTCACGTCGAGCCTCGATAGCCTCTCCGCCAGCACTCGGCAGCGGCTCACGGTCGGTTTGTCCTCGCGGTTAAAGGAAGAGCAGGCGCAGTTGCGTGCGACGCTGGAAAAAGACCTGAAAGACTCCGCCAACGATATGGCGCAACTTCTGGCCTCGGTCGCACCCCGCGCCATGTGGGACAGCGACATTCCAACCCTTTCCGAATTCGCCCGCCGGGCTCAGCGCAATCCCAATGTGTTGTTCGTGGTCTATGACGACGCCACGGGCCAGCACCTGACGCGCTATCTCAATCGGGAAAATCCGATCAACCAGGCGCTTCTGGAAAAAGGGCAGGGCGATCGAGCGCTGGACAAAGTGCTGGATGCGGCGAAGAACGATCCGTCGGTCTTCTACATCGAAGCCTCGATCAGCCCCAATGGCGTGGAGATTGGCAAGGTCTTGATGGGCGTCTCGACCGCCTCGGTGGAAACCGATCTGGCGGCCCTCGACAAGCGTTTCTCGGCGTTGATCGCCAGCAGTGATCAACTGGTCGGCGACAGCCTCAAAGGCGCGGCGGCTGACAGCGCCACAGCAATGCGTGCGCGTCTGCAGTCGGCACAGACCACTGCCGCTGACATGAAAGCCAACACGACCAGTACCGTGCAGGAAGCGGCGGCCACGTTGCGCTGGCGCATCGGTATGGGCCTGGCGTTAGTCGGTTGCGGCGTGTTGCTGTTGCTGGCCGTGGTGTTGGGTCGTCGTGTTGTTAATCGCCTGAAAATGCTCATCGCCGCGATGGATGACCTGGCGGCAGGCGAGGGCGATCTGACCAAGCGTGTGCAGATCAACAGCAAAGATGAAATCGGCGACATGGCCTCGGCGGTCAATCGCTTTGTGGATAAGTTGCAACCTATCGTGCGTGAGGCCGGCGACGTGGCTCAGCGTACCGGTGTGGAAATTGGCGCCATGACCCTGCGCAACGCCGGGGCTGATGCGGCGGCGGGCATGCAGCGCGATGAAGTGGCCGAGAGCCTGCGCGCGTTGTCGCAGATGGCTGATGATGCTCAGTCAGAAAGCCACGCCATGCAGGCGGCATTGCAGCAAGTGGTGGACATTCGTTCGGCCACCGATGAAAACACCCGGACGTCGGCGAAAGTCGGCAGCCTGATCGAAGCGCTGGCCGGGCAGGTTGATACCGGGGCGAAAGTCATCGAGCGACTGGCGCAGCAGAGTGAGCAGATTGAAGTGGTGCTGACGGTGATTCACGGGATCGCCGAACAAACCAACTTGCTGGCGCTGAACGCGGCCATCGAGGCGGCGCGTGCCGGTGAGACCGGTCGCGGGTTTGCGGTGGTGGCTGACGAAGTGCGGGCATTGGCAAGCAAGACGCAAAGCTCCACGGGCGATATTCAGGCGCACATCGTTGCCTTGCAGCAAGGCGCGCGTGAGGCGGTGGCAGCGATTGGTCAGGCCGGGCGTCAGGCCAGCGAAGGTTTGCTGGTGCTGCGTGACAGTGCGCGGTTGCAGCAGTCGGTGCAGACATCGGTTGAGCAAGTGCACGCGGCGATTGGCCTGGCGACTCAGGCAGCGGCGCATCAGGCGCAAGGCGCGCAAGCGGTGCGGGGACGGGTTGAGACGATTCATGCACAGGCTGAGAAAGCGGCTCAGGCGGTGGTGGAAACCACGGCCAGCGGCAAGGTGCTGGATGGCTTGGCCGCGCAGTTGAAGGCGAGCCTGGGGCAGTTCAGGGCTTAGGATTTTACTGGTACGTGTTGGTCCCTTCGCGAGTAGGCTCGCTCCTACATTGGAATGCGTACTCCTTGTAGGAGCGAGCTTGCTCGCGATGGGCGTGAACGATGACGTGTAATGCCTGGAAAAATGCGCCGCCTGCAAAATAATCGCGAGCAAGAAGGGGGGGGTGTTTTTCTGAAAGCCAGAAACGCAAAAACCCGCTTTCGCGGGTTTTTGTGAAATTCAAGATCGTGACCTTGAATTTGAATTGGTGCCCAGAAGAAGACTCGAACTTCCACGACCTTGCGGTCACCAGCACCTGAAGCTGGCGTGTCTACCAATTTCACCATCTGGGCATAATCTTCAGCGTTGCCGCTGTTGATGTGGCGCACTATACGGACAGCTTTTTAATCTGTAAACCCCTGATTTAGTTTTAATAAATCAGAAGCTTAGAATGCAAAAAACCCGCTTTCGCGGGTTTTTGTGCGAGCCTTGAAATTGATCTAATCTCAAGCTCGAAATTGGTGCCCAGAAGAAGACTCGAACTTCCACGACCTTGCGGTCACCAGCACCTGAAGCTGGCGTGTCTACCAATTTCACCATCTGGGCAGTATCGACATGCGTCTGCGTCGTCGATGGCGCGCACTATACGGAGCGTCTTTTAAACTGTAAACCCCTGGCATCGAAAAAACCTGAAAAATAGTACCAGTGGCATTTAATTCAGCTTTGCGCTGTCGATAAAGGGCTTTAGAAGGGCTGTCATAGCCTGAAATTTCCCGTTTCATTACGCCTATGCCAAACTAACCCGCATATAGACAAGGTGAAAACTCTCTAATGGCCGATTGGCAGTCCCTCGATCCCGAGGCCGCTCGTGAAGCGGAAAAATATGAAAACCCTATTCCTAGCCGCGAATTGATCCTTCAGCACCTTGCTGATCGAGGTTCGCCTGCTAACCGCGAGCAGCTGGTTGAAGAGTTTGGTCTGACCACAGAAGACCAGATCGAAGCCCTGCGTCGCCGCCTGCGCGCCATGGAGCGCGATGCTCAACTCATCTATACCCGTCGCGGAACGTATGCGCCGGTGGACAAGCTCGACCTGATCCTGGGTCGCATCAGCGGTCACCGTGACGGCTTCGGCTTCCTGGTGCCGGACGATGGCAGTGACGATCTGTTCATGAGCCCGGCGCAAATGCGCCTGGTGTTCGATGGTGATCGTGCCCTGGCCCGTGTTTCCGGCCTGGACCGTCGTGGTCGCCGCGAAGGCATGATCGTCGAAGTGGTGTCCCGTGCCCACGAAACCATCGTCGGTCGCTACTTCGAAGAGGGCGGTATCGGCTTCGTGGTTGCCGATAATCCGAAGATCCAGCAAGAAGTGCTGGTCACTCCGGGCCGCAACGCCAACGCCCAGGTGGGTCAATTCGTCGAGGTGAAGATCACTCACTGGCCGACGCCACGCTTCCAGCCGCAAGGCGATGTGGTCGAAGTCGTGGGTAATTACATGGCGCCGGGCATGGAAATCGATGTCGCCCTGCGCACTTACGATATTCCTCACGTCTGGCCTGAGGCTGTGCTGAAAGAAGCCGCCAAGCTCAAGCCGGAAGTCGAAGAAAAAGACAAAGAGAAGCGCATCGACCTGCGCCATCTGCCGTTCGTGACCATCGACGGCGAAGACGCTCGCGACTTCGACGACGCGGTTTATTGCGAATCCAAGCCGGGCAAGTTGCGCCTGTTCTCTGGTGGCTGGAAGTTGTACGTGGCGATTGCCGACGTTTCCAGCTACGTGAAAATCGGTTCGGCGCTGGATAACGAATCCCAGGTTCGCGGCAACTCGGTGTACTTCCCTGAGCGCGTCGTGCCGATGCTGCCTGAGCAGTTGTCCAACGGCCTGTGCTCGCTGAATCCGCACGTCGATCGCCTGGCCATGGTTTGCGAGATGACCATCTCCAAATCCGGCGAGATGACCGACTACTGCTTCTACGAAGCGGTGATTCACTCCCACGCCCGCCTGACCTACAACAAAGTCAGTGCGATGCTGGAAACGCCGAAACTCACCGAGGCGCGTCAGCTCCGTGGCGAGTACAACGACGTTCTGCCGCACCTCAAGCAGCTTTACGCGCTGTACAAGGTGCTGCTGGCTGCCCGTCACGTGCGTGGCGCGATCGATTTCGAAACGCAGGAAACCCGGATCATCTTCGGGACCGAGCGCAAGATTGCCGAAATCCGTCCGACCGTGCGCAACGACGCGCACAAGCTGATCGAGGAATGCATGCTGGCGGCTAACGTGGCCACCGCTGAATTCCTGAAAAAACACGAAATTCCTGCGTTGTATCGCGTTCACGACGGCCCGCCGCCGGAGCGTCTGGAAAAGCTGCGCGCCTTCCTTGGCGAGCTCGGCCTGTCTCTGCACAAAGGCAAGGACGGCCCGTCGCCGAAGGATTACCAGGCACTGCTGGCGAGCATCAAGGACCGTCCGGATTTCCACCTGATCCAGACCGTCATGTTGCGTTCGTTGAGTCAGGCGGTGTACAGCGCCGATAACCAGGGCCACTTCGGCCTGAATTACGAAGCCTATACCCACTTCACCTCGCCGATCCGCCGCTACCCGGACTTGCTCACGCACCGGGCGATCCGCAGCGTCATTCACTCCAAGCAGGACACGCCGCACGTTCGCCGTGCCGGCGCGATGACCATTCCGAAAGCGCGGATCTACCCGTACGACGAAGCGGCCCTGGAGCAGCTCGGCGAGCAATGCTCGATGAGCGAGCGCCGTGCCGACGAAGCGACACGCGACGTGGTGAACTGGCTCAAGTGCGAGTTCATGAAAGATCGCGTGGGCGAATCGTTCCCGGGTGTGATTACCGCCGTGACCGGTTTTGGCCTGTTTGTCGAGCTGACAGACATTTATGTCGAAGGCTTGGTGCACGTCACCGCGCTGCCGGGTGATTACTACCACTTCGATCCTGTGCACCATCGTCTGGCCGGTGAGCGTACCGGTCGTAGCTTCCGTCTTGGCGACACTGTTGAAGTGCGCGTGATGCGCGTCGACCTCGACGAGCGCAAGATCGACTTCGAGATGGCTGAAAAAACCATCAGTGCGCCAATCGGCCGCAAGAAGCGCGGGACTGAAACCACTGCACCTGCTGCCTCGGCTGCAAAAACAGTTGCAGAGCCGGCGCCGGCTAAAACCGGTCGTCGTCCGGCCAAGGAAAAGGCTGTCGAGGCCTATCGCCCGAGCGATGCGGCGGCGAAAAATGCCGAGCTGCGCAAAAGCCGTGAAATGAAACAGGCGTTGTTGTCTGAGGCGAAAAGCGGCGGTAAAGCGGCGTCTGGGGGAAAGACCGGACGGTCGGCGCCTGACAAGGCCCCCGGCGGCAAGCCAGCCAAACCGAGCAAACACCGTAAAGGCCCGCCAAAAGCGGGTTCTGCTCCGGCCGCCAAAAGCGGCGGAGTGCGTAAACCTAAGGCCAAGTCATGAGTCAGTTGGAAAAGATCTACGGCGTACATGCGGTAGAAGCGTTGCTGCGTCACCATCCGAAGCGCGTCAAGCAGATCTGGCTGGCTGAAGGCCGCAGTGATCCGCGGGTTCAGACGCTGATCGAGCTTGCAGCCGAAAATCGCGTGGCCGTCGGCCAGGCCGAGCGCCGTGAGCTGGATGCCTGGGTTGAGGGCGTGCACCAGGGCGTGGTGGCGGACGTGAGTCCGAGCCAGGTCTGGGGTGAGGCAATGCTCGACGAATTGCTCGATCGCACTGAAGGCGCACCGCTTCTGCTGGTGCTCGATGGCGTGACCGATCCGCATAACCTCGGTGCTTGCCTGCGTTCTGCCGACGCGGCAGGTGCGTTGGCGGTGATCGTTCCGAAGGACAAGTCAGCCACCTTGACCCCGACGGTACGTAAAGTTGCCTGCGGCGCGGCGGAAGTGATTCCGTTGGTCGCGGTGACCAACCTGGCGCGCACCCTCGAAAAGCTCAAGCAGCGTGGTTTGTGGGTCGTCGGTACGGCGGGCGAGGCTGAGCAGAGTCTGTATCAGCACGACATGACCGGCCCGACCATCCTGATCATGGGCGCGGAAGGCAGCGGCATGCGTCGCCTGACTCGCGATCTTTGCGACTACCTGGTGCACCTGCCGATGGCGGGCAGCGTCAGCAGTCTCAACGTGTCCGTGGCGACTGGCGTTTGCCTGTTCGAGGCCTTGCGTCAGCGCAGCGTCAAAGCCGCCGGAACCGCCAAAAAGTCCTGATCTGCTGCAATTCCCCTGTGGGAGCGAGCTTGCTCGCGATAGCGGTGTAACACTCAGCATCAATGTTGAATGTTGAGCCCTCATCGCGAGCAAGCTCGCTCCCACAATGGTTTGTGGTGACGCAAAAATTGGCGGCTGAGCGAACTGCTCAAATAATCACCAATTGCCTTGCACCTCTATCGTCCCTTCTCTACAATTGCGCCCCTTGCTGTGACGGCAGGCACGCATGTGTCTCCCGCAAGCAAGTCCATAAGTGTCATTCACTCCTTGTCTGACCGCTTTTGAGCGGCAGGCTACAACCCGTAAGGAGCATTCATGCGTCATTACGAAATCATCTTTTTGGTCCACCCGGATCAAAGCGAGCAAGTCGGCGGCATGGTAGAGCGTTACACCAAGCTGATCGAAGAAGACGGCGGCAAAATCCACCGTCTGGAAGATTGGGGCCGTCGTCAACTGGCCTACGCAATCAACAATGTTCACAAGGCTCACTACGTGATGCTGAACGTTGAGTGCACTGGCAAGGCCCTGGCCGAGCTGGAAGACAACTTCCGCTACAACGATGCAGTGATCCGTAACCTGGTCATCCGTCGCGAAGAAGCCGTTACCGGCCAATCCGAGATGCTCAAGGCTGAAGAAAACCGCAGTGAGCGCCGTGAGCGTCGCGACCGTCCTGAGCACGAAGGCGCTGAAAGCGCTGACAGTGATGACAGCGACAACAGCGATAACGCTGACGAGTAATCCACGGACCTTTTGAGGAGCCTATTACATGGCACGTTTCTTCCGTCGTCGTAAATTCTGCCGCTTCACCGCTGAAGACGTGAAAGAGATCGATTACAAAGATCTCAACACTCTGAAAGCCTACGTATCCGAGACCGGCAAAATCGTTCCAAGCCGCATCACCGGTACCAAAGCTCGTTATCAGCGTCAGCTGGCCACCGCTATCAAGCGCGCCCGCTTCCTGGCCCTGCTGGCCTACACCGACAGCCACGGCCGCTGAGACCGGGCAGTCGACACGTAGCAAAGGATTGAATGCATGCGCGCCATAGCTGAGTTCATCATGCGAGGCCGTATGCAGGCCACTCTCGTAGTGGCTGGATGTGTAACGTTGCCGTTGTTGTATTGGTTGGGTGCTGCCGCTGGATGCCTTGTGCTCCTGCGGCGCGGATTGAAGGACGCCCTCGGTGTTCTTGCTCTGGGACTGCTGCCGGCATTGATCTGGTGGCTTTACGCCGATGACCCGCGCGCACTTCTGGTGCTGCTGGGGTCTTGGAGCCTTGCGTTGGTTTTGCGCGCAAGCGAGTCCTGGAACCGCGTGCTGCTGGTCAGCATAGCGATGGGAGTGGTGTTTTCAGTGGTGCTGGGGACGGCTTTTGGTCCCCAAATCGAGATGCTGGCGCAGGCCTTGATAAAGGTCATGCCGTCGCTTCTCGGTGATGTCTACGGGAAGTTATCGGTAGATGAGCAAGCGCATTTTGCGTCCCTGATTGCACCGGTCCTGACCGGCCTGATTGCGGCCTTGTTGCAAATCGTCAGTGTGCTGAGCCTGATTGTCGGGCGCTACTGGCAGGCGTTGTTGTACAACCCGGGTGGTTTTGGTCGCGAGTTTCGCGCCATCCGATTCCCGCTGGGGCTGGCGATGTTACTGCTGGCGTTCATGCTTCTGGGGCCGAACATCGGTCCACAGATGGCTATGTTGACGCCGTTGTGCAGTGTACCGCTGGTGTTCGCCGGGCTGGCCCTGATTCACGGGCTGGTGGCGCAAAAGCGACTGGCCAGGTTCTGGCTGGTGGGGTTGTACGTCACGCTGTTGCTGTTTATGCAGCTGATCTATCCGTTGCTGGTGGTCTTGGCCATCGTCGACAGCCTGATTGATTTTCGCGGTCGTTCGGCGCCGAAAGACGCCGATAACGCGAACGGTGAAGGTTAAAAGTTAAGAGGATTTTCACATGCAACTGATCCTTCTGGAAAAAGTCACCAACCTGGGCAACCTGGGTGACAAAGTGAACGTTAAGGCTGGTTACGGTCGTAACTACCTGCTGCCTTACGGCAAAGCTACCGCTGCGACCGCTGCCAACCTGGCTGCGTTCGAAGAGCGTCGCGCTGAGCTGGAAAAAGCCGCAGCAGACCGTAAAACTTCGGCTGAAAGCCGTGCCGCCCAACTGGCTGAGCTGGAAGTGACTATCACTGCCACCGCTGGTGACGAAGGCAAGCTGTTCGGTTCGATCGGTACTCACGACATCGCTGATGCACTGACCGCCTCTGGCGTTGAAGTTGCTAAAAGCGAAGTTCGTCTGCCGAACGGCACCATCCGCAACGTAGGCGAATTCGACGTAGCCGTGCACCTGCACGCCGAAGTTGAAGCCACCGTACGCGTTGTCGTGGTAGCAGCTTAAGCAACACTTGATCGGCTGGCGGCTTGCCCGTCAGGCGGTTAACATCGGGCACGATCCTGTTTACAGGTCGTGCCCTTTGTCTTTCTGCAGTCCCTGCGTTTCACAAACCAAATTCAAGTGGCCATGAACGATATCTCCGCTCCCGAGCAATACGATCTGCAAACCGCTGCCCTGAAGGTGCCGCCGCATTCCATCGAGGCCGAACAGGCTGTGCTCGGTGGTTTGATGCTGGACAACAACGCCTGGGAACGCGTGTTGGATCAAGTGTCGGATGGCGATTTCTATCGGCATGACCATCGTTTGATTTTCCGTGCGATCGCCAAACTCGCCGACCAGAACTCCCCCATCGATGTCGTGACCCTTGCCGAGCAATTGGACAAGGAAGGTCAGACCTCTCAAGTCGGCGGCCTCGGTTACCTCGGTGAACTGGCGAAAAACACCCCGTCCGTCGCCAACATCAAGGCCTATGCTCAGATCGTTCGCGCGCGGGCTACCTTGCGGCAGTTGATCGGCATTGCCTCCGAAATTGCCGACAGTGCCTTCAACCCGGAAGGCCGCTCCGCTGAAGAGATTCTCGACGAAGCCGAGCGGCAAATCTTCCAGATCGCCGAGGCCCGGCCAAAAACCGGCGGCCCGGTGAGCGTGAATGACCTGTTGACCAAGGCCATCGACCGCATCGACACCTTGTTCAACACTGACAACGCCATTACCGGCCTGTCCACCGGTTACACCGACCTCGATGGAATGACCAGTGGCCTGCAGCCATCCGACCTGATCATCGTCGCCGGCCGTCCATCCATGGGTAAAACCACCTTTGCGATGAACCTGGTGGAAAACGCCGTGTTGCGTAGCGACAAGTGCGTACTGGTCTACTCGCTGGAGATGCCAGGCGAATCGCTGATCATGCGTATGTTGTCGTCCTTGGGCCGTATCGACCAGACCAAGGTCCGGGCCGGTCGCCTTGACGACGACGATTGGCCGCGCCTGACTTCGGCGGTCAATCTGCTCAACGACCGCAAGCTGTTCATCGACGATACGGCCGGCATCAGCCCGTCGGAGATGCGCGCGCGGACCCGGCGCCTGGTGCGTGAGCACGGCGATGTGGCCCTGATCATGATCGACTACCTGCAATTGATGCAGATCCCGGGTTCGGGCGGTGACAATCGGACCAACGAAATTTCCGAGATCTCCCGTTCCTTGAAAGCCCTGGCCAAGGAATTCAACTGCCCGGTGGTGGCGTTGTCTCAGCTCAACCGCTCCCTGGAGCAGCGACCGAACAAACGTCCGATCAACTCCGACCTCCGGGAATCCGGAGCGATCGAGCAGGATGCCGACGTGATCATGTTCGTGTACCGGGATGAGGTTTACCACCCGGAAACCGAGCACAAAGGCATTGCCGAGATCATCATCGGCAAGCAGCGGAACGGCCCGATCGGTACGTCGCGACTCGCGTTCATCGGCAAGTACACCCGCTTCGAAAACCTGGCGCCGGGCAGCTACAACTTCGACGACGAGTAACCTGTGATGTAGGAGCGAGCTTGCTCGCGAAGGACGTCAGGGCGCCGCGTTCATCCAGGCAGCCCCCCGTCATCGTTAGCGACCATCGCGAGCAAGCTCGCTCCTACAGAGGTGCTCGCAATTTCCGACCATAGCCGTCGGAATTGGTTATTTTTTGTGCTATATTCCGCGCCCGCGATTTTTCATCTCAACACCGGTCATCGTCATGCAAACAGCCAAGCCGTTATTTGACTATCCCAAGTACTGGGCCGAATGTTTCGGTCCAGCGCCATTCCTGCCGATGAGCAGGGAGGAGATGGATCAGCTTGGCTGGGATTCCTGCGACATCATCATCGTCACCGGTGATGCGTACGTTGACCATCCGTCGTTCGGCATGGCGATCATCGGCCGACTGCTGGAGTCCCAGGGCTTCCGCGTCGGGATTATTGCCCAGCCGAACTGGCAATCCAAAGACGACTTTATGAAGCTCGGCGAGCCGAACCTGTTCTTCGGTGTCGCGGCCGGCAACATGGACTCGATGATCAACCGCTACACCGCCGACAAGAAAATCCGTTCCGACGACGCCTACACCCCAGGCGGCCTGGCGGGCAAACGTCCGGACCGTGCGAGCCTGGTTTACAGCCAACGCTGCAAGGAAGCCTACAATCACGTGCCCATCGTTCTCGGTGGCATCGAAGCGTCCCTGCGCCGCATCGCTCACTACGATTACTGGCAGGACCGGGTGCGTAACTCGATCCTGATCGACGCCTGCGCCGACATCCTGCTGTACGGCAACGCCGAGCGTGCGATTGTCGAAGTCGCCCAGCGCCTGTCCTACGGTCACAAGATCGAAGACATCACCGACGTGCGCGGCACCGCGTTCATCCGTCGCGATACGCCGAAAGACTGGTACGAAGTCGACTCGACGCGCATCGACCGTCCGGGCAAGGTCGACAAGATCATCAACCCGTACGTGAACACCCAGGACACCCAGGCCTGCGCTATCGAGCAGGAAAAGGGTCCGGTGGACGATCCGAGCGAAGCCAAGGTCGTGCAGATCCTGGCGAGCCCGAAGATGACTCGCGACAAGACCGTGATTCGTCTGCCGTCGGTTGAAAAAGTCCGTGGCGATGCCGTTCTTTATGCTCACGCCAACCGTGTGCTTCACCTGGAAACCAACCCGGGCAACGCTCGCGCGCTGGTGCAGAAGCACGGCGAAGTCGACGTCTGGTTCAACCCGCCGCCGATTCCGATGACCACCGAAGAAATGGACTACGTGTTCGGCATGCCCTATGCGCGCATTCCGCACCCGGCGTATGGCAAGGAAAAAATTCCGGCCTACGACATGATCCGTTTCTCGGTGAACATCATGCGTGGCTGCTTCGGCGGCTGCACCTTCTGCTCGATCACCGAGCACGAAGGCCGGATCATCCAGAACCGTTCCGAAGAGTCGATCATTCGCGAAATCGAAGAGATCCGCGACAAGGTCCCAGGCTTTACCGGCGTCATTTCCGACCTCGGCGGCCCGACCGCGAACATGTACCGCATCGCCTGCAAGACCCCGGAAATTGAATCCGCGTGCCGCAAGCCTTCGTGCGTGTTCCCTGGCATTTGCCCGAATTTGAACACAGACCACTCGTCGCTGATCCAGCTGTATCGCAGCGCCCGTGCATTGCCGGGTGTGAAGAAGATCCTGATCGCTTCCGGCCTGCGCTACGACCTCGCGGTCGAGTCGCCGGAATACGTCAAAGAGCTGGTGACTCACCACGTCGGTGGTTACCTGAAGATCGCCCCGGAACATACCGAGGAAGGTCCGCTCAACCAGATGATGAAACCGGGCATTGGCAGCTATGACAAGTTCAAGCGCATGTTCGAGAAGTACTCCAAGGAAGCCGGGAAAGAGCAGTACCTGATCCCGTACTTCATCGCCGCCCACCCAGGCACCACCGACGAAGACATGATGAACCTGGCCCTGTGGCTCAAGGGCAACGGCTTCCGTGCCGACCAGGTGCAGGCGTTCTATCCGTCGCCGATGGCCACCGCCACCGCGATGTACCACTCGGGCAAGAACCCGCTGCGTAAGGTCACTTACAAGAGCGACGGCGTGACGATCGTCAAGAGCGAAGAGCAGCGTCGACTGCACAAGGCGTTCTTGCGTTATCACGACCCGAAAGGCTGGCCGATGTTGCGTGAAGCGCTGACCCGCATGGGCCGCGCCGACCTGATCGGGCCGGGCAAGAACCAGTTGATCCCGCTGCATCAGCCCGCGACCGACAGCTACCAGAGCGCCCGTCGCAAGAACTCGACGCCCGCCGGTAGCCACAAAGTGGCCGGTGAAAAAACCACCAAGATCCTGACCCAGCACACTGGCCTGCCACCGCGTGCCAGTGACGGCGGCAACCCGTGGGACAAGCGTGAACAGGCCAAGGCTGCGGCGTTCGCCCGCAACCAGCAGGCGGCCAAGGAGCGTAAGGACGCGGCCAAAGGCAAAGGGCCCAAGCCTGCGCGCAAGCCGGTTGTGCCGCGCTAAGCCTCGCTTGAGCTAAACAGAACGCCAACCTTCGGGTTGGCGTTTTGCGTATCAGAACAGATCCCTGCTCAGGATGATGTGTTGGGCTACCGGCCTCTTCGCGAGCAGGCTCGCTCCCACAGGAGATCTGCGGCGAACCGCAATCCACTGTGGGAGCGAGCCCGCTCGCGAAGAGGCCGGTACAGCCGCTGCAAAACCTGGCTGACGGCTCCCCTCGCCACATTTACGTGCAATCGCGCCCAACCAATTTCCCGCATCGCCCGATTTTGGTGCTGTACTGCCCCTGGCAACCGGAGAAAGCGCCAACGCCGCTGGATGGCATAAGTCTTGCGCGCTTTCCAATACGCTTAAGGCTCGCAGGAGGCACGCCGTGTCGATCCATGTCGCATTGCACCATGTCACGCATTACCGTTACGACCGCGCCGTCGAGCTTGGTCCGCAGATCGTTCGCTTGCGCCCGGCCGCCCACAGTCGCACGCGGATACTGTCCTATGCGCTGAAGGTCTCGCCGGAGCAGCATTTCATCAACTGGCAACAGGACCCCCAAGGTAATTACCTGGCGCGGTTGGTGTTTCCTGAGAAAACCGATGAGCTGCGGATCGAAGTCGATCTGCTGGCAGAGATGGCGGTGTTCAATCCGTTCGACTTCTTCCTCGAGCCCTACGCCGAAAAAATCCCTTTCACCTACGCCGCCGATGAGCGCAAGGAGCTGGCGCCGTACCTCGAAACCTTGCCCCTGACGCCGACGTTCAAGGCCTATCTGGATGGCATCGACCGCACGCCGCTGCCCAGTGTGGACTTTCTCGTCGCGCTCAATCAGCGTTTGAGTGAAGACATCGGCTACCTGATCCGCATGGAGCCGGGTGTGCAAACGCCCGAACACACCCTCGAACAAGCCTCTGGCTCCTGCCGCGATTCGGCATGGTTGCTGGTGCAACTGCTGCGCAACCTCGGGCTGGCGGCGCGTTTCGTCTCCGGCTACCTGATCCAGCTGACCGCCGACGTCAAAAGCCTCGATGGTCCGTCGGGCACTGACGTCGACTTCACGGACTTGCATGCCTGGTGCGAGGTCTACTTGCCCGGTGCCGGCTGGATCGGCCTGGATGCGACCTCAGGGCTGTTTGCCGGTGAAGGACACATTCCGTTGGCGTGTAGTCCCGATCCGGGCTCTGCGGCGCCGATCAGCGGCTTGGTTGAACCTTGCGAGTGCGAATTCAGCCACGAGATGTCCGTGGAACGGATTTGGGAGGCGCCACGCGTCACAAAGCCTTACACAGAAGACCAGTGGCTGGCGATTCAGGCGCTGGGGCGGCAAATCGATGCCGACCTGCTGGAGGGCGACGTGCGCCTGACCATGGGCGGGGAGCCGACCTTCGTGTCCATCGACGACCCGGACGGCGCCGAATGGAACACGGCGGCACTCGGGCCAGATAAACGTCGCCTGTCCGGCGAACTGTTCCAGCGCATGCGCAAGCGTTACGCCCCCAAGGGGCTGGTGCATTTTGGTCAAGGCAAGTGGTACCCCGGCGAACAACTGCCACGCTGGTCGCTGAACTGCTACTGGCGGCGTGACGGCGTGCCGATCTGGCACAACAGCGCGCTGATCGCCAACGAGCAGGACGACTACGGTGCCGATGGCGAACTGGCGGGGCGTTTTCTGGCGAGCGTTGCCGAACGCCTGAAAATTCCGACACGATTTGTGTTTCCGGCTTACGAAGACAACTTCTACTACCTCTGGCGCGAAGGGACCTTGCCGCAGAACGTCAGCGCCGAAGATTCGCGTCTGGAAGAGCCGCTTGAGCGTGCGCGTTTACGCAAAGTCTTCAGCCAAGGCCTGGATAAAGTCATCGGCCAGGTTCTGCCGCTGGCGCGCACCGCCAAGGGCGATCAATGGCAAAGTGGTCGCTGGTACCTGCGCGACGAGCATTGCCGATTGGTGCCAGGGGATTCGCCACTGGGTTATCGCTTGCCGCTCGGCTCCCAGCCGTGGGTGAAAGCGGCGGAGTATCCGTTCATTCATCCTGTGGACCCGAATCAGGATTTCCCGCCGTTGCCCGACACTGCGCAACTGCAAAGCCAGGGTGAGCCTGCGATTGCGCAAGAGCGCGCACCTAAGATCGACGAGTCCGCCGACTGGCTGACGCGCACCGCATTCTGCGCGGAAGCGCGGGAAGGGCGGTTGTATTTGTTCATGCCGCCACTGGAGCGGGTCGAGGACTATCTGGAGCTGGTCAGCGCAATCGAGGCCACGGCTCAGGAACTCAATTGCCCGGTGTTGCTGGAAGGCTACGAGCCGCCGAGCGATCCGCGCTTGAGCAACTTTCGCATTACGCCCGACCCGGGTGTGATCGAGGTCAATGTACAACCGTCCGCCACGTGGGATGAGCTGGTCGAGCGCACCGAATTCCTTTACGAGGAGGCGCGCCAGACCCGCCTGAGCACCGAGAAATTCATGATCGATGGCCGGCACACCGGCACCGGCGGCGGTAATCATTTCGTCCTGGGTGGCGCGACACCGGCCGATTCACCGTTTTTGCGTCGGCCGGACTTACTGCGCAGCCTGATCAGCTACTGGCATAACCATCCGTCCTTGTCCTACCTGTTTTCCGGATTGTTCATCGGCCCGACGTCCCAGGCGCCGCGCGTTGATGAAGCGCGCAACGATGCGTTATATGAGCTGGAAATCGCCTTTGCGCAAATGCCTGAGCCGGGCGAGGAATGCCCGCCATGGCGGGTGGATCGGCTCCTGCGTAACCTGCTGATCGACGTCACGGGCAACACCCATCGCGCCGAGTTTTGCATCGACAAGCTCTATTCGCCGGATGGCGCGACGGGGCGCCTTGGATTGCTGGAACTGCGCGCCTTTGAAATGCCGCCCCATGCGCGCATGAGCCTGGCGCAACAGTTGTTGCTGCGGGCGCTGGTCGCGCGGTTCTGGCGCGAGCCCTATGCGCCGCCGAAGCTGGCGCGCTGGGGCACCGAGCTGCATGACCGGTTCCTGTTGCCGCACTTCATTGAGCAGGACTTCGCGGATGTCATCGTCGACCTCAACGCCGCGGGTTATCCCGTGAGGGCCGAGTGGTTCGCGGCGCATCTGGAGTTCCGTTTTCCCAAGGTCGGCGATTACGCCGTCAGCGGCATCGAACTGGAATTGCGTCAGGCGCTGGAGCCTTGGCATGTGCTGGGCGAGGAAGGCGCGGTCGGCGGCACGGTGCGTTACGTCGATTCATCCCTTGAGCGTTTGCAGGTGAAACTCACCGGCCTGCCGCCGCAGCGTTATTTGCTGACGTGCAACGGGGTTCCGGTGCCATTGCAGCCCACGGGGCGGGTCGGCGAATTCGTTGCCGGCGTGCGATTCCGTGCCTGGCAACCGGCCAACTGCCTGCAACCAACGATCCCCGTGCATGCGCCACTGGTGTTCGACCTGCTCGACACCTGGATGCAACGCTCGCTGGGGGGGTGTCAGTACCACGTCGCCCATCCGGGCGGGCGGAATTACGACAGCTTGCCGGTAAACGCGAATGAGGCCGAGAGTCGACGACTGGCACGGTTTTTCCGCATCGGACACAGCCCTGGGAAACTTCCTATACCGATGATGGAAATTAACGACGAGCTACCGATGACTCTCGATTTACGACGTTTCTAAACCGTACACGACGCTCGGATTTTTCGTCTATCCGGGCGTCATGAGCCTGCGCTAGTCTGACTATTCATTGCTGTCTGCCGAGCATTCCATGCCTGACCTGCTTGACCGCTACCCGCTGACGGCGGGCACTTATCACGAACTGCTCGACAACAGCGGCGCCGTGCGCCCGCATTGGCGCCGGCTGTTCGACCAATTGCAACGCAGCACGCCAACCCAGCTGGTGCAGCGTCAGGCACTCCTGACCCGGCAAATCCAGGAAAATGGCGTGACCTACAATGTCTACGCCGATCCCAAGGGCGCCGACCGGCCGTGGGAGCTGGACTTGCTGCCGCATGTGATTGCCGCGGATGAATGGCAGCAGTTGTCCGCAGGCATCGCTCAGAGAGCCCGGCTGCTGAATGCGGTGTTGGCGGACTTGTACGGGCCGCAGCGCTTGATCGCTGAAGGTCTGCTGCCGGCTGAGCTGGTATTTGGTCACAACAACTTCCTCTGGCCCTGTCAGGGCATTACACCGCCTCACGGGGCCTTTCTTCATCTGTATGCGGTGGATCTGGCGCGTACGCCCGACGGTCGCTGGTGGGTCACGGCAGATCGGACTCAAGCGCCGTCCGGTGCCGGCTATGCGTTGGAAAACCGGACGATTGTTTCTCGCGCCTTTCCCGAGTTGTACCGCGATCTAAAGGTGCAGCACCTGGCCGGGTTCTTCCGCACGCTTCAGGAAACCCTGGCCCGCCAGGCACCGAGCGACGCCGAAGCGCCACTGATCGTGTTGTTGACGCCGGGACGGTTCAACGAAAGTTATTTCGAGCATCTCTATCTGGCACGCCAGCTTGGTTATCCGTTGGTGGAGGGCGGGGACCTGACCGTCAGGGATGCCACGGTGTACCTGAAAACCCTGAGCGGCTTACGGCGGGTCCACGCGATCATGCGCCGGCTCGACGATGACTTCTGCGATCCGCTGGAGCTGCGCACCGACTCGGCCCTTGGCGTGCCGGGACTGCTCGAAGCCGTGCGTCAGGGACGGGTGCTGGTGGCCAATGCCTTGGGCAGCGGTGTGCTGGAGTCGCCGGGTTTGCTGGGTTTTCTGCCGAGGATCAATCAGTTTCTGTTCGGTGAAGAACTGATCCTGCCGTCCATCGCCACCTGGTGGTGCGGCGAAGCGCCGGTGCTCGCACAGGCCCTGGAAAAACTGCCGGAATTGTTGATCAAACCCGCATTCCCCTCGCAAAGCTTCGCTCCGGTGTTTGGCCGTGATTTGAGTGAAAAACAGCGTCAAGTCCTGGCAGAGCGCATGCAAGCACGGCCTTATGCCTATGTCGCGCAAGAACTCGCGCAGCTGTCACAGGCGCCGATCTGGCAGGTCGAGGATGGTCAGCTGCAACCCCGGGCCATCGGCATGCGCATGTATGCGGTGGCCAGTCAGGAAGGTTATCGGGTGCTGCCCGGTGGCCTGACCCGAGTGGCCGCCGAGGCGGATGCCGAAGTGGTCTCGATGCAGCGCGGCGGCGCGAGCAAGGACACCTGGGTGCTGGGAGATCGCCCGCCAAGCGGTGAGCAGTGGAAAGCCCAGCGCAACATTGGCGTCCACGATCTGGTGCGGCGCGATCCCTATCTTCCCTCGCGGGTGGTGGAAAACCTGTTCTGGTTCGGCCGTTACTGCGAGCGCTGCGATGACAGCGCGCGGCTGCTGCGGATCATGCTGGCGCGGTACGTCGATGGTGATGATCCTCAAGCCCTGGAGGCCGCGGTGGATCTCGGTGAGCGGATGATGTTGCTGCCCGATGAGGGTGACTTGCCAGAGCGGTTACTGGCGGCGCTTCTGGGCGATGACTGGCCGTTCAGCCTGCGTTCCAACCTGCAGCGCTTGCAATGGGCGGCCTCGCAGGTGCGTGGCAAACTTTCGCGGGAAAACTGGCAGGCGCTGGTGGAACTGCAGCGCGAAGCCATGGAACTGGAAACCGAAGAACCGGATTTCGGCGAGTTGCTGGACTTCCTCAATCGTCTGGTCATGTCCCTGGCGGCGCTGTCCGGTTTCGCCCTGGACGACATGACCCGGGACGAAGGTTGGCGCTTCCTGATGATCGGCCGACGGATCGAGCGGTTGCAGTTTCTCAGTGGCAGCCTGGCGGCGTTTTTGCGCGGTGCCGGCGCTTTCGATCAGGCCGGGCTGGAGTGGCTGCTGGAGCTGGGTAACAGCAGCATCACCTACCGTTCGCGGTATTTGGCGGTGGCGCAATTGATTCCGGTGCTCGACTTGTTGCTGCTCGACGAACAGAACCCGCATGCCGTGTTGTTCCAGTTGAAACTGGTGACCCGCACCCTTAAACGGTTGAACGACGACTTTGGCGTCCCGCGCGAAGCAGGCCTGTCACCGTTGGTGGAGCGCTTGGCGCGATTCGACTTGGGCTGTCTGGAAAACTCGCTGTTCGGTGAAACCAGCGTCCGCGCGGCCATCAATGGCTTGGCCGATCTGCTGCAAGAGATCGCCGATGCCAGCGGCCAGGTGTCGGATCGCCTGGCGTTGCGTCATTTCGCCCATGTCGATGATGTCAGCCAGCGTACGGTGTCCGTCTGATGAGTGCTCATTATCAGATATTCCACGACACCCATTATCACTACGACAGTCCGGTGTCCCTGGCCCAGCAATTGGCGCATCTGTGGCCACGGCCCTGCGCCTGGCAGCGCTGCACCGCTCAGCAACTCCAGATCAGCCCGGACCCGACCTCGCGCCGCGACGAGCTGGACGTGTTCGGCAATCCGCTGACCCGGCTGGCGTTCGAGCGGCCACACGATGAATTGCTGGTCAATGCCAGCCTCACGGTCGAAGTGCTGGCCAGGCCAACCCTGGATTTCGGTCAATCGCCGGTGTGGGAAGAAACTCGCAATGCGCTGACGTACAGCAGTCAGCCGCTTTCACCCGAGATACTTGATGCTTGCCGGTATCGGTTCGAATCGCCTTATGTGCATTTGAAGCGCAACTTCGTCGAATTTTCCGAAAGCTGTTTTCCTCCTGCCCGACCGTTGCTGCTGGGGGTTCAGGCGTTGATGGAGAAGATTTTCAGCGAATTCACCTTCGATGCCGAGGCGACCCAAGTGGCCACGCCGTTGGTGGAAGTGCTGGAGCGGCGGCGCGGCGTCTGTCAGGACTTCGCTCACTTGATGCTCGCGTGCGTGCGCTCCCGTGGTTTGGCCGCGCGCTACATCAGCGGCTACCTGCTGACTCAGCCGCCGCCGGGCCAGCCACGATTGATTGGTGCCGATGCGTCGCATGCCTGGGTTTCAGTATTTTGCCCGGTACTGGGCTGGGTCGACTTTGATCCGACCAACAATGTGCAACCAGCGCTGGAGCACATCACCCTGGCCTGGGGCCGGGATTTCTCTGATGTTTCGCCGTTGCGGGGGGTGATTCTGGGTGGCGGTAACCACGACCCTGAAGTCCGTGTCACGGTAATGCCACTGGATTAAGAAGATCCAATGTAGGAGCGAGCTTGCTCGCGATAAACCTGAGAGCGCCGGGGTATCAGGCTTGGCAGCGTTATCGTTGACGACCATCGCGAGCAAGCTCGCTCCTACAGGGGGGATGTGTGGGATTTCAGATTGGCCTGTGAGGGTCAGCAAAGGTTCTGCTGACCCTGGACACAGATCCGGTGGGCCTGATCAGATCATCGGGCCCTGAGGGTCTCAGGCGTCGGGCGCCTGATCTTTCGGTGCTTCAACATCACTTTCTGCGGCCACTTCACCTTCTGCATCGGGGTTCAGTGCGGCGGCTTCTTCTTCAGCTGTAGCTTTCTTGCGCTGAAGCTTTTCCTCTTTCTTCTGCTCCTTGGCCAAGTCTCTCTGACGTTTGGCGAAGGAATAATTAGGTTTAGCCATGGGCGATCCTCTGGGGTCGAAGGTGAGGTTGAGCGGCGCATATTCTGCCCTGTATCGGTGCCGAGCCGTTAGCTGGGTTTTTGCTCGGCCCATTTTGGCTGGACCGAGGGTTGCCAGGCGTCCAGGGCATCGAGCAGGGTTTGCGGCGATTCGCTCACTTGCAGCATGTCACGGTGTGGTTCACGAACGAAGCCTTCGCCGACGATATGATCAAGAAAAGCCGTCAACTTGCTGTAGAAGCCGTTCACTTCCAGCAGACCGAGCGGTTTGCCGTGGTAGCCAAGCTGGCCCCACGTCCAGACTTCAAACAGCTCTTCCAGCGTGCCCAGCCCGCCGGGCAGTGCGATGAATGCGTCGCTGAGTTCGGCCATCCGCGCCTTGCGCGCATGCATGCCATCGACCACTTCCAGTCGAGTCAGGCCGGCGTGACCGATTTCCTTGTCTTTGAGGCTTTGCGGGATGATCCCGATCACTTCGCCACCCGCCGCCAGTGCGGCATCGGCCACGATCCCCATCAGCCCGACGGCACCGCCGCCATAGACCAGGGTCAACTTGCGCTCGGCCAATGCGCGCCCGAGGGCGACAGCCGCTTCACGATAAGCCGGGTTGGCGCCGGCGCTGGCACCGCAAAATACACAAACAGACGTTAAAGACATGCCTTACTCCATGGTCAGGATGGCGACAGAGTAAAGGCAGGCAATCGGCGTTCCAAGGTCTAAACTTCGCGCGGGGGTGTTTCGTAGGTGCCACTGGCGCCACAGGCATAAGCGGCGAGCAAACTGCACAACAGACTATTGATGGACATGACAGACACTCCAGTTGAGTAGTACGACCTGATGATAGGGCCGCCCTAGACGTCTGGTTGGTAGATTGTTTCGATTGGGGTCATAGCCCGAAAGTTGTATACAATTTTTGATTCAGGTCATAGGAAGTTGCGAAGTTTTCAGGCAGTCTTCTGTCCATTCGCATTTTTGTTAACCCAGTCTTGGAGATTCACCATGTTTGCCAAACTTGTTGCGGTATCCCTGCTGACGCTGGCCAGCAGTCAATTGATGGCTGCCGAGTGCAAGACCACCATCGATTCCACTGACCAAATGACTTACAACACGACAGCCATTGAAATCGACAAAAGCTGCAAGACATTCACGGTGGAGCTGACCCACTCGGGCAGCATGCCGAAAAATATCATGGGTCATAACTGGGTTCTGAGCAAAGAGGCCGATATGCAGGCGATTGCTACCGCTGGTTTGTCCGCAGGCATCGACAAGAACTACCTGCCTGACGGCGACGCACGCATCATCGCTCACACCAAAGTCATTGGTGCCAAGGAGACCGACTCGGTGACCTTCGACGTGTCGAAGCTCGATGCCGCCGAGAAGTACGGCTTCTTCTGCTCGTTCCCTGGCCACATCTCGATGATGAAAGGCACGGTTACCCTGAAGTAATCAGATCCGGCTCATAAAAAAAGCGTCCACATGGGACGCTTTTTTTGTGCCTGGCATTTGACCGAGTCATCGTTCTTCGCGAGCAGGCTCGGTCCCACAGGTACAGCGTTGCCCTTGTGGGAGCGAGCCTGCTCGCGAAAGCGTCGGCACAGACGCCATCTTGTTTACGGGGCAAACGGCATCACGCGCTTGTGATGGGTCTTTTTGTACGTGTCGCAGATGATCTTGAACGCTTCCTCGTGCACGGGCTCGCCGTGCAGGAACGCGTCAATTTCGGCATACGTCACACCATGGGAGGCTTCATCCGGTTTGCCGGGCGACAGGTCTTCCAGGTCGGCGGTCGGGACTTTTTCCACCAGCGATTCCGGCGCGCCGAATCGGCGGGCGATGGCCCGAACCTGGTTTTTCACCAGGCCACTCAGCGGTGCCAGATCGCAGGCTCCATCACCGAATTTGGTGAAGAAACCCATCACCGCTTCCGCTGCATGGTCAGTGCCGATCACCAGGCCATGGGCCGCACCAGCGATGGTGTATTGGGCGACCATGCGCATCCGCGCCTTGGTGTTGCCGAGGACGAAGTCCACCGAGACGGCGTGCTTGCCTTCGAACGCTGCGACTTCATTGGCCAGGGATTTGACGGCCGGGCCGATGTTCACGGTGTGGCGTTCGTCCGGGGCGATGAAATCCACCGAGGCCTGGGCGTCGTGTTCATCGAACTGGGTTTCATACGGCAGGCGCACGGCGATGAACTTGTAGCTGTCGTCACCGCTGCGGGTGCGCAGCTCACGCATGGCGCGTTGGGCCAGCAGGCCGGCCGTCAGGGAATCGACACCACCGCTAATGCCCAATACCAGGGTCTTGAGCCCGGAATTGACCAGGCAATCCTGGATAAAGGTGATGCGCCGAGCGATTTCAGCCTCAAGGGCGGCCTGGTCGGCAAATGGCGGTTGAACCTTGAGCTGCTCAGCAATCTCACGCTGTACGGCTTGCATGAATTCACTCCTTGCTTAATGTGCTGGAAAGGGCGGCAGGAACTTTGAAAACGTGTCGCAAATAGGCGACGAAATTCGGGTCTTTGCAGTGAGTCTTGCCTGGCTCGTCGGAGATTTTTGCCACCGGTTGGCCGTTGCAGGCTGCCATTTTAAGCACGATGCTCATCGGTTCGACACCTGGAATATCGCACGTCAGGTTGGTGCCGATACCGAAGCTGACATTGATCCGACCGTGTAATGCCCGGAATATTTCCAGCGACTTGGGCAGTGTCAGGCTGTCCGAGAACACCAGCGTCTTGCTCATCGGGTCGATGCCGAGCTTGTGATAGTGGGCGATGGCTTTTTCTGCCCAGATCACGGGATCCCCGGAATCGTGGCGCAGGCCGTCGAAGAGCTTGGCAAAGTACAGATCGAAATCGTTGAGAAATGCATCGGTGGTGATGCAATCGGTCAGGGCGATCCCCAGCAAACCGCGATATTCGCGAACCCAGCAATCGAGGGCGGCAATCTGGCTGTCGATCAGCCGTGGGCCGAGTTGCTGGTGCGCCATGATCCACTCATGGGCCATAGTCCCCAGTGGTTTCATGTCCAGTTCCCGGGACAAATGCACATTGCTGGTGCCGACGAAACGTCCGGGGAAATCGTGCTTGAGCACGTTCACCACTTCTTCCTGCACGCGGTACGAGAAGCGACGGCGAGTGCCGAAATCGGCTACCTGCAATTCGGACAATTCGTCGCTGCTGGCATTGGCGCTCAGCCAGTCGAACTTGCGATAGAGCTGCTCGCGGGCCTGTTCCAGAACGATTTCGCGGTAGCGGTAGCGATTGCGCACTTCGCTGACAATCGACAACAGCGGCACTTCGAACAGGATCACATGCAACCACGGCCCGCGCAGACGAATGAACAACTCGCCGTTTTCGATTCCGGTGTGGATGTAGCGCAGGTTGAAGCGAAACAACCCGAGAAAACGCAGGAAGTCCGGCTTCATGAAGCTGATGCGCTCCATGAAACTCAACTGGTCGGCGGTCAGGCTCAACTCGGCCAGGCGCTCGATCTGGAAACGAATCTCCGCCAGGTACGGGCGCAAATCTTCACTGTTACGGCAACGAAACTCCCATTCAACTTCTACGTTCGGGTAGTTGTGCAGCACCGCCTGCATCATCGTCAGTTTGTAGAAGTCGGTGTCGAGCAGGTTCTGCACGATGCGATCGGCAAACACACTCTCGCTCATAATGGGGTTCTCCAGGCTGGCCGCGGCTCGTGGCAGCGACGTTGCAGCTGTTTCAATGAAGAGGGCTAGTGGCGCATATCAGCTGCCCGCTTTGCCAGCGTTTTTTTAGATCGCAGCCGATCCCTGTGGGAGCGAGCTTGCTCGCGAAAGCGTAGTGCCAGTCAATATTGATCTTGAATGTGCCGCCCCCCTTCGCGAGCAAGCTCGCTCCCACAGGTATTGGGTGCAACCCTGAATTTACAGTATGTCCGGACTATCAATCTGCTCCAGCATCCACTTCACAAAATCCCTCACCTTGGGCACCTCCGCCGAATGCTCCGGATACGCCAGGTAATAGGCATCGCTGCTGGGCATCGCATGCGTCCAGGGAATGACCAGTTTGCCGTCGGCCAATTCCTCTTCCACCAGAAAGCGTGGCAATAGCGCCACGCCACAGCCAACCTGGGCCGCGCGGATACACATATAAAAGGTTTCGAAACGCGGGCCGTGATAGCTGTGTTCGGTGTGGTAGCCCTGGCTGTCGAACCAGTCGTGCCAGGCCTGTGGGCGCGAGGCGTTTTGCAGCAGGACCAGGTCGGTGAGTTGGGTAGGGTCGGTGAACGGCGTGTCAGGCAGGCTGCCCGGCGCACACACAGGAACCAGCTCTTCGCTGAACAATTTCAGGCATTCGGTGCCGGGACGTGAGCCTTGGCCGAAGTAAAACGCCAGGTCGCTGCGACCTTGCAGCAAATCGTCAGCTTCCTGCTCACTGCACAGATCTAGATGGATCGACGGATGGCGCAGGCGCCAGCCTTTCAATCGTGGCACCAGCCAGCGCGCACCGAACGTCGGTGGTGTGGAAACGCGCAAGACTTCGGTGTCACCGCCGTAGGAGCGCAGGTAATGGGTCGACATCTCGACTTGGGTGAGGATTTTTCGTACTTCCACCAGGTACAGATCACCGGCCGGCGTCATTTGCAGGCGTCGACGCACCCGGCGGAACAGCAGGTGCTGCAGCAACTCTTCGAGTTGCGCGACCTGTTTACTGACGGCGCTCTGGGTCAGGTTCAGTTCTTCGGCGGCCCGTGTGAAGCTCAAATGCCGGGTCACGGCCTCGAAACACTGCAGTGCGGTGATCGACGGCAGGTAGCGTTTATTCAGCATGGCTTGTCCTTTTTCTTGTTTCTTACTTACCAGCAATTCGCAGCATGAATAAACGGAATGATATCTCTCTTAAAGGTCGTTTGTTGGCTAACCTCTGGGGAGCTAAAACTACAGGTCTGATCAGCCGGATTAATCCGGCTGTACGTTTTCTGTTTTTTGCTTGAGGAGTGACCCCATGGTTGCCGCATTGCTTGATCGTCTAGGTGTGAACCCGGCCCTGTACCAGAACGGCAAAGTGCCGGTGCATTCGCCGATCGATGGCAGCCAGATCGCTGCTGTGAATTGGGAAGGCGCCGCTGAAGTCGAGCAGCACATCAGTCGCGCAGATCATGCGTTCGAACTGTGGCGCAAGGTCCCTGCACCACGCCGTGGCGAACTGGTGCGCCAGTTGGGCGATATTCTGCGCGAATACAAGGCTGATCTGGGCGAGCTGGTGTCCTGGGAAGCCGGCAAGATCACTCAGGAAGGCCTGGGTGAAGTGCAGGAAATGATCGATATCTGCGATTTCGCGGTCGGTTTGTCCCGTCAGTTGTACGGTTTGACCATCGCGTCCGAGCGCCCTGGCCACCACATGCGCGAAACCTGGCACCCGCTGGGCATCGTCGGCGTGATCAGCGCGTTCAACTTTCCGGTGGCGGTCTGGGCGTGGAACACCACGCTGGCGCTGGTCTGCGGCAACCCGGTGATCTGGAAACCGTCCGAGAAAACCCCGTTGACCGCCCTGGCGTGCCAGGCGCTGTTTGACCGCGTGCTGAAAAACTTCAGCGATGCGCCTGCGCATCTGAGCCAGGTGATTATCGGCGGTCGCGATGCTGGCGAAGCCCTGGTCGATGACCCGCGTGTCGCCTTGATCAGCGCCACCGGCAGCACCCGCATGGGCCGTGAAGTGGCGCCGAAAATCGCCGCACGTTTCGCGCGAAGCATTCTTGAGCTGGGCGGCAATAACGCGATGATCCTCGGCCCAAGCGCCGACCTGGACATGGCCGTTCGCGCCATTCTGTTCAGCGCCGTCGGCACCGCCGGCCAGCGCTGCACCACGCTGCGCCGCCTGATTGCTCATGAGTCGGTGAAGGAAGAGATCGTCACCCGGCTGAAAGCCGCTTATTCCAAAGTGCGCATCGGCAATCCGCTGGAAGGCAATCTGATCGGCCCGCTGATCGACAAACACAGCTTCGACAGCATGCAAGACGCCCTGGAACAAGCCTTGAGCGAAGGTGGCCGGGTGTTCGGCGGCAAGCGTCAGCTGGAAGACAAATACCCCAACGCTTACTACGTGTCGCCAGCCATCGTCGAAATGCCGGAGCAGAGCGACGTGGTGTGCCATGAAACGTTCGCGCCGATCCTGTACGTGGTCGGTTACAGCGATTTCGCCGAAGCCCTGCGCCTGAACAACGCCGTGCCTCAAGGCCTGTCGTCGTGCATCTTCACCACCGACGTGCGTGAAGCCGAGCAATTCATGTCGGCGGTCGGCAGCGACTGCGGCATCGCCAACGTCAACATCGGCCCGAGCGGTGCGGAAATCGGCGGTGCGTTTGGCGGTGAGAAAGAAACCGGCGGTGGTCGTGAGTCGGGCTCCGATGCATGGCGCGGCTACATGCGCCGTCAGACCAATACCGTGAACTACTCGCTGGAGCTGCCACTGGCTCAGGGTATTACGTTCGACTAATTGTAGGAGCGAGCTTGCTCGCGAAAAACGTCAGGACAACGCGTTTAAGCAGCAAGCACGCGTTATCGTTGGCGCCCATCGCGAGCAAGCTCGCTCCTACAAAATGGTGTGTTGGTTAGGTTTCTGTTGGAGTCTGGCAATGCCGTTACGCGAAGAGTGTCTGTGGGAAAAACTGACGCCGCAAAGGCCTGATAACGCGGCGCTCAAGGGTGAAGTCAAGGTTGATGTCTGCGTCATCGGCGCTGGTTTCACCGGGCTGTCGGCGGCGGTGCATCTGCTGGAGCAGGGCAAAACGGTGTGTGTGCTGGAAGCGCATCGCGCCGGTCATGGCGGTTCGGGGCGCAACGTCGGCCTGGTCAACGCCGGGATGTGGATTGCACCGGACGATATTGAAGCCGGTTTCGGCGAAGCGGTGGGCAGCCAGCTCAATCGCATGCTTGGCGCCGCGCCGTCCCTGGTGTTCAGCCTTGTGGACAAGTACAACATCGATTGCCAGTTGCGCCGCGAAGGCACGCTGCACATGGCGCACAACGCCCGTGGCGAAGCCGATCTGCGCAGTCGTGAAGAACAATGGAAACGTCGCGGGGCGCCGGTGGAGCTGCTGACGGGGAAAGCCTGCGAACAAGCGACCGGCACCCAAAAAATCGCTGCCGCCTTACTTGATCGACGTGCTGGCACCCTCAATCCGATGGCCTATACGACTGGGCTGGCCAAAGCGGCCATCGGCCTCGGCGGTCAGCTGTTCGATCATTCACCGGTGACCCGACTCGAACGTCAAGGCCAGCGCTGGTCGGTTCAGACGGCCCAGGGTTCGGTGCTGGCCGAGCAAGTGGTGATTGCCTCCAACGCCTACACAGAAGGCGACTGGACCGAGCTGCGACGCAATTTCTTCCCCGGTTATTACTATCAAGTGGCTTCGGTGCCGCTGACAGACGAGGCTGCACAACGAATCCTGCCCGGTGGACAGGGCTCCTGGGACACGCGTCAGGTACTCAGCAGCATTCGCCGGGACAAAGACGGTCGCCTGTTGCTCGGCAGTCTGGGTAATGGCAATCAGAAGCCGGCCTGGTTCCTCAAAGCCTGGGCCGACCGGGTTCAGAAGCACTACTTTCCGTACCTCAAACCCGTGGAGTGGGAGTGCACCTGGACCGGTTGCATCGCGTTTACTCCCGACCATTTGATGCGCCTGTTCGAACCGGCGCCCGGTTTAGTGGCAGTCACTGGTTACAACGGGCGGGGTGTAACGACGGGTACGGTCGTCGGCAAAGCCTTTGCCGATTATCTGTGTAACGGAAATCCTCAGGCGCTACCGATTCCCTTCGCCCCTATGCAGCCACTGGCCGGTGTGGGGTTGCGCAGTTGCTTATACGAAGCCGGGTTTTCGCTGTATCACGCAGGCCAGTGCTTGCGGATCGTTATTTGATTGTTGAATTTTGCAGTTGGGAGCGGCGTTTTTCGGCGCAGCGACTAGCCTGTGATGGTGCGAGTTGTAGCAGTTTCGCACCAGCAGTGTGCACTTCGGTGACGCACGTTGTTACAGGGTGGTTGCACGTCGTTTATCGCCGCGGTTGCAATGATGGCGCACGAGGGTTGCGCCTTCAAAAATAAATGGTTTCACCTTCAGCGGTTTAGACGGTTGCACGCCCAATAAAAATGGGAACGAAACAGTC
Source organism: Pseudomonas sp. ASL7 (assembly GCF_056680375.1). Taxonomy (NCBI): domain Bacteria; kingdom Pseudomonadati; phylum Pseudomonadota; class Gammaproteobacteria; order Pseudomonadales; family Pseudomonadaceae; genus Pseudomonas; species Pseudomonas sp. ASL7. The sequence continues at coordinate 5,317,327 of NZ_CM155279.1, forward strand.
GAAATAACAATAAAGCAGCGACTTTTTGAAGAATAAAAAACCGATGGCACGCCACTTGCTCTGCGCTTTGTAGCTGAATCAAAGCTTCCGCTGAAGTAGCTGTGCTAACTAAAAAAACCTCAGGAGCACCATCACATGTCGCAGACGTTCTACAGAAAGGGTTTTCTGGCACTGGCAGTCGCTAGTGCATTGGGTGTTTCTTCGTTTGTTCAGGCTGATGTCAAAATTGGTGTGGCAGGTCCGATGACCGGTCCTAGCGCTTCCTTCGGCTTGCAATACATGAAAGGCGCGCAAGCGGCGGCGGATGCAATCAACGCCAAGGGCGGCATCAACGGCGAAAAAATCGTACTGGTCCAGGGCGATGACGCCTGCGAACCGAAACAGGCTGTGGCTGTCGCGAACAAAATGGTGCAGGACAAGGTGATTGGCGTTGTCGGGCACTTCTGCTCGTCGTCGACCATCCCTGCTTCTGAGGTCTACTCCGACGCAGGCATCATCGCAATCACTCCGGGCTCTACCAACCCGGCGGTCACCGAGCGCGGCCTGCCTGCAATGATGCGTATGTGCGGGCGTGATGACCAGCAAGGTATCGTCGCGGCTAACTACATCGTCGACGTCCTGAAAGGCAAGAAAGTTGCCGTCATCAATGACAAAGACACCTACGGTAAAGGCCTGGCGGACGCGACAGCCAAGCAGTTGACCGCACGTGGCGTGAAACCGGTGCTTGAAGAAGGCCTGACCCGCGGCGAGAAAGATTTCAGCGCCCTGATCACCAAGGTCCGTTCGGTAGGGGCTGATGTCCTTTACTTCGGCGGCCTGCATCCGGAAGCCGGCCCACTGGTCCACCAGCTGCGTGAGCAAGGTCTGAAAGACGTCAAGTTCATGTCCGATGACGGCATCGTGACTGACGAAATGGTGACGACTGCCGGTGGTGCTCCATACGTCGACGGCGTGTACATGACCTTCGGCGCTGACCCGCGCCTGATTCCAGACAGCAAGGCTGTCGTGGAAACCTTCCGCAAGTCCGGTTACGAGCCTGAAGGCTACACCTTGTACGCCTACGCCTCGGTACAAGCCCTGGCGGCCGGCTTCAACGGTGCCAAGTCGAACAAAGGTGAAGACGCGGCTAAATGGCTGAAAGCGCACCCGGTGGAAACCGTGATGGGCAAGAAGGAATGGGATGGCAAGGGCGACCTGAAGATCTCCGACTACGTGGTTTACCAGTGGGATGCTGCGGGCAAATACCACCAGCTGGAAAAACAGAAGTGAGATAAGTGCATCGCCTGGCCTGCTTCTCTCGATAGTCGTCGGGGGGGCGCAGGCCCGGCTTGGGTCATGGGTTCTGCAATCATGCCGACCCGGTATTTTTCTTCTGAGCCACATGAAGCCGGTAAGGTGCGCCTCACAAGGGCTCATCGACACCGGGTTCGCGGTGGCCTCTCAAGTTAGTGAGAGTGCATGATGGACGGTATTTTCCTGCAACAAGTTATCAACGGTTTGACTCTTGGGTCGGTCTACGGCCTGATCGCCATCGGCTACACAATGGTCTACGGCATCATCGGCATGATCAACTTCGCCCATGGCGAGGTGTATATGATTTCCGCGTACCTCGCGGCGATCAGCCTGGCTCTGCTGTCCTACTTCGGTGTCGAATCCTTTCCGTTGTTGATCCTGGGTACTCTGCTGTTCACTGTCTTTGTGACCGGCGTGTATGGCTGGGTCATCGAACGCATCGCGTACAAACCGCTGCGCAACTCCACCCGACTGGCACCGCTGATCAGTGCTATCGGCGTTTCCCTGATCCTGCAGAACTACGCACAGATCGCTCAGGGTTCACGGCAGCAGGGTATTCCTACGCTGCTGAGCGGTGGGCTGAGATTCGATATCGGTACCGGTTTCGTGCAGATCACCTACACCAAGATCTTTATTCTGGTCGCAGCGTTTGTCGGGATGGCCCTGCTGACCTACATCATCAAGTACACCAAGTTGGGGCGCATGTGTCGTGCGACCCAACAAGACCGCAAGATGGCCTCGATCCTCGGGATCAATACCGACCGGGTGATTTCCTACGTGTTCATCATCGGTGCCGCCATGGCTGCGCTGGCCGGTGTCTTGATCACGGTGAACTACGGGACCTTCGATTTCTACGCAGGCTTCGTGATCGGCATCAAAGCCTTCACCGCTGCGGTGCTCGGCGGGATTGGTTCGCTGCCCGGCGCCATGCTCGGCGGGATCATTCTCGGGGTTTCCGAGTCGCTGTTTTCCGGCGTGATCAATTCTGACTACAAGGATGTCTTCAGCTTCTCGCTGCTGGTAATGATCCTGATCTTCCGTCCTCAAGGCCTGTTGGGTCGCCCACTCGTGGCGAAGGTATAAGTATGTCCGACGCTAATAACAAACCTATCGATATCAAAAAAAGCCTGATCGACACCGTTCTGGCCGGGTTGATTGCCTTGATTGTCTTCGGCCCGATCGTGGGCGTAGTGCTTGAAGGCTATAGCTACAACCTGCAGCCGACGCGTGTGGCCTGGATGGTCGGGGCGGTGATGATCGGGCGTTTTGCCTTGAGCCTGTTTTTGCAGACCCCCAAGGGCGTGAAGGTTCATCAAAGCTTTGAAGTCGTCGGCTCCGGCGTGCATGTGTTGGCGCCTGATTTCAAGTCGCGGCTGCGCTTCATTATCCCGGCTTTGATCGTGATCGCTATTGTGTTTCCGATCTTCGCCGACAAGTACCTGCTGACGGTGGTGATCCTGGGGCTGATCTACGTGTTGCTGGGCCTTGGCCTGAACATCGTGGTCGGTCTGGCAGGCCTGCTCGACTTGGGTTACGTGGCGTTCTATGCCATCGGCGCCTATGGCCTGGCACTGGGTTATCACTACCTTGGCCTGGGCTTCTGGACCGTGTTGCCGCTGTCGGCACTCATGGCGGCGCTGGCCGGCTGCATACTCGGCTTTCCCGTGTTACGCATGCACGGTGACTATCTGGCCATCGTGACCCTGGGCTTCGGTGAAATCATTCGCCTGATACTGACCAACTGGCTGTCCTTCACGGGTGGGCCTAACGGTATGCCGGTGCCATCACCGTCGTTCTTCGGTATCGAGTTCACGCGTGTGGCAAAGGATGGCGGGATACCCTTCCATGAATTCTTCGGGACCGAATACAACCCGAACGTAAAATTCATGTTCATCTACGGCGTGTTGTTCCTCATCGTGATGCTGGTGCTGTACATCAAGCATCGTCTGACTCGCATGCCGGTCGGGCGTGCCTGGGAGGCCTTGCGCGAAGATGAAATCGCCTGCCGTGCCATGGGCCTCAACCACGTTTTGGTCAAGCTGTCGGCCTTTACCCTGGGGGCTTCCACCGCCGGTCTGGCGGGTGTGTTTTTCGCCAGCTATCAAGGTTTCGTCAACCCGACCTCGTTCACGTTCTTCGAATCGGCCTTGATCCTCGCCATCGTCGTGCTCGGCGGCATGGGGTCGACCGTCGGTGTGGTGATCGCCGCATTCGTGCTGACGGTCGCCCCGGAACTGCTGCGCAGCTTCGCGGAATACCGCGTGTTGCTGTTCGGCATCCTCATGGTACTGATGATGATCTGGAAACCGCGCGGCCTGATTCGGATCAGCCGTACCGGTGTAACCCCACGTAAAGGTGCCTTGACTGAGAGGAGCGCGTCATGAGCGATGAAGTCATTCTCTCGGTAGACAACCTGATGATGCACTTTGGTGGCATCAAAGCCCTGAGCGACGTCAGCCTGAAGGTCAAACGCAACTCGATCTTCGCGTTGATCGGCCCCAACGGCGCAGGCAAGACTACCGTGTTCAACTGCCTGACCGGGTTTTACAAAGCCTCTGGCGGGCATATCGAACTCAATGCCCGCGGCCAGAAAACCAACGTCATCAAAATGCTCGGGGAACCGTTCAAGGCGACCGATTTCGTTTCGCCGAAAAGCTTCATCAGCCGGCTCCGCTACAAGATGTTCGGTGGCACGCACCTGATCAACCGTGCCGGCCTGGCGCGGACCTTCCAGAACATTCGCCTGTTCAGGGAAATGTCGGTGATCGAGAACCTGCTGGTGGCCCAGCACATGTGGGTCAACCGCAACTTGCTGTCCGGCATTCTCAACACCAAAGGCTACCGCAAGGCCGAAAGCGACGCTTTGGACCATGCCTTCTACTGGCTGGAGGTGGTCGATCTGGTGGACTGCGCCAACCGCCTGGCCGGTGAGCTTTCCTACGGCCAGCAGCGCCGCCTGGAAATTGCCCGGGCCATGTGCACCCGGCCCAAGATCATTTGCCTGGACGAACCGGCGGCGGGCCTCAACCCGCAGGAAACCGAGGCGCTCAGCGCGATGATTCGACATCTGCGTGACGACCACGACATTACGGTGGTGCTGATTGAACACGACATGGGCATGGTAATGAGCATTTCCGACCACATTGTGGTGCTGGACCACGGCAACGTGATCGCCGAGGGTGACCCTCAAGCGATCCGCAACGATCCGAAAGTGATTGCCGCCTACCTGGGTGCTGATGAAGAGGAGCTGGTATGAGTCAACCGATCCTCGAACTGAAAGAGATCGACGTGTTCTACGGGCAGATCCAGGCCCTGAAGAAAGTCTCGTTGCACATCAACGAAGGTGAAACCGTCAGCCTCATCGGCTCCAACGGCGCGGGTAAGTCGACGCTGTTGATGTCGATCTTTGGTCAGCCGCGTGCGGCGAACGGCGAGATCCTCTATCAGGGCGTAGACATCACTCACAAGACGTCCCATTACATCGCGTCCAACGGCATCGCTCAATCGCCGGAAGGGCGGCGGGTGTTCCCTGACATGACCGTCGAGGAAAACCTGCTGATGGGCACCATTCCTATCGGTGACAAATATGCCGCCGAGGACATGCAGCGCATGTTCGAGCTGTTTCCACGGCTCAAGGAACGACGTACCCAGCGGGCCATGACCATGTCCGGCGGTGAACAGCAAATGCTCGCCATCGCTCGGGCCTTGATGAGCCGGCCGAAACTGCTGTTGCTCGATGAGCCGAGCCTGGGCCTGGCACCGATCGTGGTGAAGCAGATCTTCGCCACCCTGCGGGAACTGGCAAGTACCGGGATGACCATCTTCCTGGTCGAGCAGAACGCCAACCACGCGTTGAAGCTGTCGGATCGGGCGTATGTGATGGTCAACGGCGAGATTCGTCTCACGGGCACCGGCAAGGAGCTGCTGGTCAACGATGAGGTGCGCAACGCTTATCTCGGCGGGCATTGATCTCCGCTGAAATACCCACAGCCTCGGCGCGCAATCGCCGGGGCTTTTTTCCATCTCCAATTCACCACAATCCCCTGTAGGAGCGAGCTTGCTCGCGAAGGTCTTCAGGACGACGCATTCATCCAGAATGCTCGCGTTATCGTGACGTCCATCGCGAGCAGGCTCGCTCCCACAGAAATTGTGGAAAACAATATTCACAAGCTCTGGAAGCGCGACATAAAGCCGCTGCAAATAGTTGTTTTGTCACGGTTTTGACTTGTCCCCGTTTGCTGTGGAGCTGGCTGTGAATAACGTGGGAGTAGCTGGCTGGACGCCTTTTAAACCGTGGCTTGCAGGGTTGTGGTTGTTTTTTGATCAGGCGTTTTTACGCGGCCGGGAGGCGGCTTTGTCAACCTTTTTGTTGACGGTAAAAACGCACTGAAAGAGGGGGTGTCAGCCTGTGGATAAGTCTGTGGTTAAACTCTGGAAAGACTCGGCTGAAGGCCGTAGTTACTGGCCCGCCGCCATCGCAGGTTTGGCCGGAAATCCGCGCAGACTTCCTCAGGCAACACACGCAACAGTCGAGGGTCAAGCAAAAAAATTTGTAATCTGCCCGTAAAGCCTTGTCCACAGCGGGTTTCAGCTTTTGCACTTGCCCCCGGAATGTGTGGATGGGGCTGTGGATAAGGTGCGTGTAGTTGGCTACAAGCCACAGTCGGCATGGCGCTGACGGAACTGATCGTTTTTTGTACAGTGTACATGAAGGAATGTTCATTTTCGCGGTTTTGGGTTCAGTTACTCTGCGCGCTTTGGCGCCCCCGAATGGGCGCTCGTCAATTGACGACATGGAGCCATAGCATGATCGATAGTCCCGCCTTTGCTCCTGTCGAGCCCGTCAGCCCGATGCGTCGGTTGTTCAAGCGAATGGGCTACGATCTGGCCGTGATGGACCTCGGTGGGCGAGGGCTCGCACTGATTGGCGGGCTGCTTTTACTGGCCTGGATCAGCTCCGGCATCTACAAGGTTGAGCCGGATGAGCAGGGCATTGTGCTGCGCTTCGGGCGTTGGCAGCAGACTGCCGAATCAGGGCTGCACTATCACTTGCCCTATCCTGTCGAAACCGTCCTGTTACCCAAAATCACTCAGGTCAATCAGCTGCAACTGGGCACCAATACCAGTGTGCAGAGCGCTGCGAGCAATGGCGCGCGCGACAAGCAGATGCTCACCGGTGACGAGAACATCGTCGAAGCCGATTGCACGGTATTCTGGCGGATCAAGGACGCGCGACTGTACCTGTTTAAAATCAGCGACCCGGAGCGCTCGGTGAAACTGGCGGCCGAAAGCGCGCTGCGCGAGGTGATCGGGCGTACCCCGATTCAGTCGGTGATGTCCGACAAGCGTGCGCAGATCGCTGATGAAACCCGGGACTTGCTGCAGCAATTGCTGGACCGTGAGCAGGCCGGGATTTTGGTCACCCAGGTACAACTGCAACGGGTCGATCCGCCGCCACAGGTGATCGATGCGTTCAACGATGTGCAGCGGGCCCGCGCCGACCAGGAGCGCGCTCGCAACGAAGCCGAAGCCTATGCCAATGACGTGATTCCCCGCGCCCGTGGCGACGCGGCGCGTATCACTCAGGATGCCGAAGCTTACCAGGCACAAGTCGGCAACCTGGCCGAGGGCGAGGCCAAGCGGTTTCTTTCTGTTTACAACAGCTACGTGCAATCCAAAGACGTCACTGCCTGGCGCCTGTACATGGAAAGCATGGATGAGGTCCTGAAAAAGGCTTCCAAAGTCATCATCGACTCCTCCGGCAAGGGCATGTCCGGGGTCGTGCCGTACATGCCGCTGAGCGAGCCCGGCAAGCCGCTGCAAAAGGACGCCCGACCATGAACCGCACCTTCAAACGACTGGCCATGGTTATCGCCGCACTCGCGCTCTGGGCATTGGTCGCGTCGGCCTATGTCGTCGATGAATCACAGCAGGCACTGATCATCCGCTTTGGCGCACCGATGGGCGTTGCCGGGGAGCCGGGGCTCAAGTTCAAGGTGCCGTTCAGCGACTCCATTGTGTTTTACGACAGCCGTCTGCAAACCCTGGCATCACCGGCCGAACAAGTGATTCTCGGCGACCAGAAGCGTATCGAGGTCGAGACCTATACGCGTTTTCGCATCAGCGACCCACTGCGGTTTTATCAGGCGGTCGGAACCCTCGATCAAGCTAATGCGCAGCTGACGCAAATGGTCAGTTCCTCGCTGCGGCGTGAGTTGGGCGAAATATCACTGCGTTCGCTGTTGTCACCGGCCCGTCAGCAGGAAGTCGCGATCATCGAGAAAGACGTGGCCGACAAAGCCCGCGCACTCGGCATCGACGTGACGGAGGTGCGTCTGCACCGTGCCGATCTGCCGCTGGAGGCCAGTCAGGCGATTTACGACCGGATGAAATCCGAGCGCCAACGCGAGGCCAAGGAGCTGCGTGCGCAAGGGTTTGAATGGGCGCAGCAGATCCAGGCCAAGGCCGATCGGGATCGCACGGTGTTGTTGTCCGAGGTCCAGCGCCAGTCGGCAATCACTCATGGTGAAGCGGATGCGGCGGCCAACCAGATTCTCTCGGCAGCGTTTAGCAAAGACCCGGAATTCTACAAGCTGTACAGGTCGTTGCAGACCTACCGTCAGGCGCTGTCTGACAGTCAGCCGATGCTGGTACTGACACCGGATGCGGAGTTTCTCAAGCAGTTTCGGAACGGGCCGGCAACGACCAGCGGCAAGTAGCGATGACGATGAGTGACCTTCCAGTAGACCGCCAGGCATTCAGGCAACGCCTGACCCGGCTGCTCGCGACTATGGGGCCCGGGCTGGTGGTGATGATGGCCGACACTGAAGCTGGCAGCGTGATTACCGCTGCGCAAAGTGGCGCGCAGTGGGGGTATCGCTTGTTGCTCCTGCAGTTTCTGCTGGTGCCATTGATGTTCATGGCTCAGGAGCTGACAGTGCGGCTGGGCTTGTGCACCGGCAAAGGCTATGTGGAACTGGTTCGTCAGCGCTTTGGCCGGGCGCTGGCCATGATCACTGCAATCGTTTTGCTGCTCAGTTGTTTTGGCGCGCTGGTGACGCAAATGAGCGGGCTGGTCGGGGCAGGCAGTCTGTTCGGTATACCGGGCTGGCTGATTTTGCTGATGCTCGTGGTGTTCATCCTCGCCATGGTGCTGACTGGCTCATACCGTTCGGTCGAACGCGTGACCCTTGCGGTGGGTTTGTTTGGCCTGGCGTTTCTGGTGATGGCGGTCAAGGCGCAGCCTAATGTTCAGCAGATACTGCACGACATTGTCCGGATGCCACTCAATAACCCTGATTACCTGTATCTGGTGGCAGCCAACCTTGGCACCAGTGTGATGCCCTGGACGGTGTTTTATCAGCAATCGGCGTTGATCGATAAAGGCCTGGGTGCCGAGCATTTGCCGCTGGCGCGCATCGACACGCTGATCGGTGCGGTGTTTTGCCAGGTGCTGACAGCCGCCATCGTCATCGCTGCCGCCGCCACCCTTGGCGGGCACGGCGCGGGGCTTGAGAGCATCGCTCAGATCGGCGAAGCCTTTGGTGCGCTGATCGGGTCGACCTGGGGCGAGGCGGTGTTCGCCATCGGGCTGGCCGGTGGTGCTTTGGTGGCTACCATCGTGGTCTGTCTGAGCGCGGTCTGGTCGGTGGGCGAGGCACTGGGAGTGCGTCATTCGCTGGAGCAGCACCCGCTGGACGCGCCATGGTTCTACGGCCCCTTTGCGCTGCTGCTGATCGGCGGCGCGCTGCTGGTGGCGTCTGGCGTGAACCTGATCCGCCTGTCGATCGCGGTCGGGGTGCTCAACGCATTGTTGATCCCCATCATCCTGCTGTTTTTGTTCTTGCTGGCGCGCAGTGTGTTGCCGCCCGAACATCGCCTGCGCGGACGTTACGCGCTGGCGGTTGCTGTCATTTTCGCGCTGACCTCGGGGCTCGGGCTGTACGCCGGGTTGAGCGGCTCGCTGGGATGATGTACCGATGACGCAGTTTTTTGTCAGGAAACCGCTCGATGTTATTTGACGGTGCGCTGCACGCGCTGAGTATGGTTTTTGAGGTGTTCCTGCTGGACTTGATCCTGTCGGGCGACAACGCGTTGGTGATCGCCATGGCCTGTCGCGGGTTACCACCGGAACAGCTGCGCCGGGCCGTGTTGATAGGCACCAGTGGCGCGATCGTCCTGCGGGCCTTGCTGACCACGCTGGCCGGCTGGTTGCTGCTGGTGCCGTGGCTCAAGTTGATCGGCGCGGTACTGTTGCTGGTGATTGCCATACGGCTGCTGACCGAGGAAGAATCAGACGAAGAGGGCAGTTCGTCGGTCGGTTCGCCGCAGACGTTGGGTGGTGTGGTGGTCACGGTGCTGACCGCCGACTTGATCATGAGCATGGACAACGTGGTCGGATTGGCGGCGGTGGCCCAGGGCAGTGTCTTTTATCTGGTGCTGGGGCTGCTGTTGAGCGTACCGCTGCTGATGTTTGGCAGCCTGCAGATTTCCCGGTTGTTGCAGCGTCAGCCGTTGCTTGTGTCAATCGGCGCGGCACTGCTGGGCTATGTTGCGGGGGACATTGCGGTCTCTGATCCGGTGGTGGTGGGCTGGGTCAATAGCCAGTCGCCTGCGCTCAATCAAGTGGTGCCCTTGCTGTGTGCGGTGTATGTGGTCCTTCAGGCTCGTATCATTGTTCGGCAGCGTGCGCGGTTGCCCAAACCGGCAGTCATGCAGCGGGTTGCGCGTGCGGTCCCGTTTCAGGAGCCAGTCAGCGAGCCGGTTACGTTGTCTGAGGTGATACCCGAGGTCGTACTGACCGCATTGCCTGTGCCTGCGACTGAGGCGTCCAGTGATGACCCGGCACCGCGCCTGTTCGGCGACTACAACGGGCTGGTAACGGTGTTGGCGGGGCTTACCGGTATTTTCGTGATCAGTGCTGCGTTATATAGCCTGGTGGGTGGATTGTCGGGTGGTCTGCTGCCCACACCGCAAAAGGATTATGCGTATGTCTGCACTGGGGCGAGCACTACCCTTTACTATCGACCCGGCGGCAGCTCGATCAGGCTGGTCACGGGCGGCGGTGAAGCCACCGGTTATGTGAGGTACAAGTCAATCCTCTGGCAGAATCCGCAAAGCGCTCTCAAGGAACTGCACCTGACGCCCCCCAGCGAGGTCGAGAAGACCAGCGCCACGGTGGTCACCCTCAATGGCGGCAGCTTCTCGCAGATCCAGTGCGCGCGCAGTCAATGATGTGAGCATTGATGTCCCGGTTGCCGCTGCGCGCCGCGCCGGGCATGCTGCCAGTTGATTGTCTATCTCAATGGCTGCCTGCCAGCCCAACCCAGGAGAACACGATGTCCAACACTCTGTTTATTACCGGCGCGACGTCCGGTTTTGGTGAAGCCTGTGCCCGTCGTTTTGCCGAGGCCGGCTGGAAACTAGTGCTGACAGGTCGTCGTGAAGAGCGTCTGAATGCCCTGTGCGCCGAATTGTCGAAGCAGACCGAGGTCCATGGCCTGGTGCTCGACGTGCGTGATCGCAAAGCCATGGAAGAGGCGATTGCCAATCTGCCGCCTTCGTTTGCCAAACTGCGCGGGCTGATCAACAACGCCGGCCTGGCTCTGGGTGTCGACCCGGCGCCGAAGTGCAATCTGGATGATTGGGACACCATGGTCGACACCAACATCAAAGGCCTGATGTACAGCACTCGTCTGTTGTTGCCGCGCCTGATCGCCCACGGTCGTGGTGCTGGCATCGTCAACCTGGGTTCCATCGCCGGCAACTACCCGTACCCGGGCAGCCATGTGTATGGCGCGAGCAAAGCGTTCGTCAAACAGTTCTCCCTGAACCTGCGCTGCGACCTGCAAGGCACGGGCGTGCGGGTGAGCAACATCGAGCCGGGCCTGTGCGAGAGCGAGTTTTCGCTGGTGCGTTTCGCCGGTGACCAGGAGCGTTACAACGCGACCTACGCCGGTGCCGAGCCGATCCAGCCGCAAGACATCGCTGACACCATTTTCTGGGTGCTCAATGCGCCGGCACACATCAACATCAACAGCCTGGAGCTGATGCCCGTGAGCCAGACCTGGAGCGGGTTTGCCATTGAGCGCAATGGTGGCAAGGCGTAAAGACCGAGTAACGGCCATTCGCGAGCAGGCTCGCTCCCACATTTGATCTCTGTTGCTCACTCGTAAGAGAAGATCGACTGTGGGAGCGAGCCTGCTCGCGAAGGGGACCGAACAGTCAGCCGAGATATTCGGCCAGCCCGCGATAGCAGGTTGCCAAGTGATAAGGCGTGGTCGACGGCATGTCCTGACGGCTGACTTCACCCTTCTCGTCGCGACACTCATACCAGCCGCGTGCATGCAGCGAGTGCTGATGCAGCGCCCGCAGTTGGCGCAACACCGAGGTCTCGCTGTCCGGGCGCAACGTCAGTGCGCGCAAGTATTCAGCCTGAGCCCAGATTCGCTGAGTGGCATCTCGTGGGCTGCCGCCCGGTTCGAGGTCCAGCATCGCCTGCACGGCGCCAGTAGCGGTGTCGACGCCCAGTTGCTCGGTGTACGAAAACGCACGTTCCAGCGACGCATGCAGTCTCGAACCGCGCAGCAGTGGCGAAGACTCCAGCAGGAAATACCACTCGAACTGATGCCCCGGTTCAAACCAGTTATCCAAAGCTCCCAGCGGTTTCTCCATCAGCACACCGTGTTGCGGATCGATAAATCGCGTGTGCATGGCTGTGCATAACTCGACGAGTGCGTCTTTTACCGCGAGGTCTTCGCGGACCGACAGCGTGGCGAGGAAGGCTTCAGCCAAGTGCATCAGGGGATTCTGCAGCGGCCCGGACTTCAGCGACGACCAGTCACGCTCAAGGCTCGCTTCGTACAGGCCGTCGCCTGTGGCGAAACGCTGCGCGATCACTTGAAGTGCCGCGTTGAGCACTGATTCCACCAGCGGTTCGCGCACCTTGTCCCAGTAATGAGCGCAGGCGAACAGGATGAAAGCATGGGTGTAGAGGTCTTTGCGCTGATCCAGCGGCGCCCCCTGCGGGTCGATGCTGTAGAACCAGCCGCCATGCTCGGCGTCGTGGAAATGCTGCTGCAAGGAACGGAACAATGCCGCGGCGCGCTCCTCGGCGGCTGGCACCTGGCCAATCAGACTGGAAAACACGTACAGCTGCCGCGCGCAGGCCATGGCCCGGTAGCGTTGCGGCGGCAAGGGTTGATGCCGGGCGTCCAGCGCCTCATAGGGCAACGCCATTTGCGCATTCCAGCCGGGGCCCTGCCAGAGTGGCACGATCACGTCCTGGAAGTGCTGTTGCACCGAGGCAAACAGCGCGGTCAATTCTGGCTGGGAGGCGGAGCGGGAAACATGCGGCATTGGCTGGCGTCGTCACGGCAGGGGCGATTGCGCGACATGTTATCAGGCCTGAGAGTTGCGGTGTCTGTCAGACCGCTATCGCGAGCAAGCTCGCTCCCACAGTGGATTTGTGTACGCAGCACCCATGTGGGAGCGAGCTTGCTCGCGATGAGGCCACTGCAAGCAATGCAAAATCAGCCCGCCAACAACCAGGCACCCGTCGCCGCGGAAACCGCACCGGCCACACGAATCAGCGGTGCGGCAGCTTGAGGTAGAACACGCACCACGCCATAACCGAACCCATGCAAGGCCGCCGTCGCTATGACAAAACCCGCTGCGTACGCCCAAGGGTTCGACAAAACGGGCAACTCCAGGCCATGCGCCACCCCATGGAACAGCGCAAACAGCGCCGTGGCCCCGACCGCTACGCCAATCGGCGGACGCACCGCCAACGCCACCGCCAGGCCCAATGCCAATGCCGACGCCGCAATCACGCCTTCCAGTGCCGGCAGGTTCAACCCTTCAAACCCCAGCAAGCCGCCGATCAGCAGGGCCCCAACGAATGTGCACGGCAGGGCCCAGCGCGCCGCGCCTTGCTGTTGTGCCGCCCACAAACCAACGGCGACCATCGCCAGCAAGTGATCGAGGCCACCGATCGGGTGGCTGATGCCGGCGATCAAGCCATTGTCGCCATGGCCCGGGTGGGCGAAGGCGATGGCCGGGGTCAGCAGGAGCGCCAAGGCGCCCAGGATGCGTTTCAGTGTCATGGATTAAGCTTCCTTGTTGATAAGTCGTGATCAGGTGGCGGTCAGCAGGCCCTGGCGCTCGATGAAGGCGATGATTGCTTCCAGGCCGAGGCCGGTTTTCTGGTTGCTGAAGACAAACGGCTTGCCGTTGCGCATGCGCGTGGTGTCGCTGTCCATCAGCTCCAGCGAGGCACCCACCAATGGCGCGAGGTCGACCTTGTTGATCACCAGCAGGTCAGACTTGCAGATTCCCGGCCCACCCTTGCGCGGCAGCTTGTCGCCGGCCGAGACGTCGATCACGTAAATGGTCAGGTCGGACAGTTCCGGGCTGAAGGTTGCGGACAGGTTATCGCCACCGGACTCCACCAGAATCAGGTCCAGCCCCGGAAAGCGGCGGTTCAGTTGGTCCACGGCTTCGAGGTTGATCGAGGCGTCTTCGCGGATGGCCGTGTGTGGGCAGCCGCCGGTTTCCACGCCGATGATCCGTTCCGGGGCCAGGGCTTCGTTGCGCACCAGAAAGTCGGCGTCTTCGCGGGTATAGATGTCGTTGGTGACCACCGCCAGGTTGTAGCGGTCGCGCAGGGCCAGGCACAGCGCCAGGGTCAGGGCGGTTTTGCCGGAACCGACCGGGCCGCCGATGCCGACGCGCAGAGGTTGTGTGTTCATGTGATTCTCCAAAATAACAGGCCCTAGGAACGGAACAGACGACTGTACTGGCGCTCATGGGCCATGCATGCCAGGGACAGGCCGAAAGCGGCGCTGCCAGTGTGTTCGGGGTTGATCAGGGTGGCGTTCTGCTGGGCTTGCTGAAGTAGCGGTAACAGTTCGCTGGTCAGGCGTTGCGCGGCTTGTTGGCCCAACGGCAGGGTTTTCATCAACACGGCCAATTGGTTTTCCAGCCAGCTCCAGAGCCACGCAGCCAGCGCGTCCTGGGGGCTGATGTACCACGCGCGAGCGGCCAGCGCCCAGCCAAGGGCCAGGTGCGGCTGCGGGCATTGTTCGAGGAAGGCGCGGGCCGGTGCGTCGAGTTCCGGCAAGCCGTTGAGCAATTGCTGCAGCGAATAACCCATCTGGCGGCTCTCCTGATGCAACTCGCGTGTTTCCCGGCTGGCGCGGTGTTCTTCGCAGTGTTGCAGCAACTCGCCCCAGTTTTCCTCTGCAGCCGCTATGCAATGGGCAAGCAGTAGTGGCGCTTCGAAGCGTGCCAGGTTCAGCAACAGTTGATCGCTGATCCAGCGTTTTGCGCTGTCGGCATCGTTGACGCGACCGTTATCCACAGCCCTTTCCAGGCCCTGGGAATAGCTGTAGCCACCAATCGGCAGCTGCGGGCTGGCCAGGCGCAGCAGCGCCCAGGCCGGGTTCATGACCGCACGCCAAACTGATGCAGTTTCGGCGGGTAGTTGAAGTCTTCGTCGCCATGCCGCGAATGGTGATGGCCCCCGCCATAAGCGCCATGTTCGGGCTGGAATGGGGCTTCAATGTTCTCGACCTTGGCATCCAGTTGTTCGAGCATGGCCTTGAGCACGTAATCGTCGAGCAGGCGCAACCAGCCGTCACCGATTTGCAGGGCCACGTGGCGATTACCCAAGTGATAGGCGGCGCGGGTCAGTTCGAAGGCATTGGCGCAGGTGACGTGCAGCAGGTTTTCGGGGCGGGCGCAGACTCGGACGACCCGCCCATCTTCAGCCTGCAGGCATTCGCCGTCATACAGCGGTGGTTGGCCGCGCTCCAAAAACAACCCGACGTCTTCGCCTTCGGCACTGAAACAGCGCAAACGGCTTTTGCTCCGAGCTTCGAAGGTCAGGTGCAACTCGGCGGCCCAGACAGGTTGGGGGTCGATTCTGCGGTGAATCACCAGCATCGGAAAGCTTCCAGCAATGGACAGTAGTCAGGCTAGAGCAAGGGGCTTGCCAATCGGGTGAAGTGTAGGAAATGCCCGACAGAAGCGTAGGGCACGATTCAGTGCGTCGAGGATTTTGATTGAATTTGGTGCGAGGATTTTCCAGGTGCACTCATTTGAGGCGGTATGGCTTTTCTGTGGGAGCGAGCTTGCTCGCGATAGCGTCGGCACATCCAACATTAATTTGACTGATCCACCACAATCGCGAGCAAGCTCGCTCCCACAGGGGGCGGTGGTTATTCGGTGCTGCCCAGACCTTGCCAATGCTTCAACCCGATAAAGATAAAGCGCAACTGCTGAGTAATCTTCGCCTGAGGCGTCAGATGCTCCGGCAATGCCTCGGCGGGTGGGTCGATAATGTCCGGCAACGTGGCGAACACACTTTTAACGATCAGGTCAGCCATGACGCTCAGGCCGGCGATGTCCAGGTGTTGCAGTTTCGGCATCAGCGACAGGTCGGCCGCGAGGTCCGAGCTGATGTCTTCGCGCAATCGGCCGATGGCCTGGCGCACGGGCAGCGAACCGCCGTACTGCTCACGGGCCAGAAACAGAAATTGCGAGCGATTGGCCGACACCACGTCGAGAAAGATTCGCACCGAGGCATCGATGATGCCGCCCATGACGAACTCGTTGTGGCGCACCAGGCGGATGGTTTCACGGAAGGTCTGACCGACTTCGCTCACCAACACCAGACCCAGTTCATCCATATCGGCGAAATGCCGGTAGAAACCGGTCGGTACGATCCCGGCGGTTTTCGCGACTTCGCGCAGGCTCAGGCTGCCGAATCCTCGGCCGCATTCCATCAAGTGGCGGGCAGCGTCCATCAGGGCGTTACGGGTCTGTTGTTTCTGTTCGGCGCGGGGCAGCATCGCAAGAGTGATTTCTGGACAAGACAGCGGCGCACTCTAGCAAATCGGCTTTGCCGGCGTCGAACGACTATAGGGGGATCAGCGGGGGAAGTACGGCGTCTATTAAGACGCAAGCTTTAAAATCAAAAGCCCAATCCAGGGATTGGGCTTTTTTTCAGGGCGACCATGGCCTTAGCTCAAAGCGCTGTTGCGTTCGATTACACGGTCACCACCACCTTCAGCAAGGGTCTGGCCTTGTGGAGTGCGGTCGCTACCGTCAGCGGCAAGGGTCTGGCCTTGTGGAGTGCGGTCGCTACCGTCAGCGGCAAGGGTCTGGCCTTGTGGGGTGCGGTCGCTACCGTCAGCGGCAAGGGTCTGGCCTTGTGGAGTGCGGTCGCTACCGTCAGCGGCAAGGGTCTGGCCTTGTGGAGTGCGGTCGCTACCGTCAGCGGCAAGGGTCTGGCCTTGTGGAGTGCGGTCGCTACCGTCAGCGGCAAGGGTCTGGCCTTGTGGAGTGCGGTCGCTACCGTCAGCGGCAAGGGTCTGGCCTTGTGGAGTGCGGTCGCTACCGTCAGCGGCAAGGGTCTGGCCTTGTGGAGTGCGGTCGCTACCGTCAGCGGCAAGGGTCTGGCCTTGTGGGGTGCGGTCGCTACCGTCAGCGGCAAGGGTCTGGCCTTGTGGAGTGCGGTCGCTACCATCAGCGGCAAGGGTCTGGCCTTGTGGAGTGCGGTCGCTACCATCAGCGGCGACGGTTTGGCTGAACACCACGTGGGTTGATTTTACTTGTGGGGTTGCCTGGTCTGCAGCTGGCAGGGCAAAAGCAGTGCTGGCCAGCATCGAGAGGGTAAGGCTAAGCAGTAATTGGCGTTTCATGATTTGGGTGCTCCGTAGGAGGGCGATAAAGTGGGTACGAGGTCAATGCTACTCCCGATAAGTCGATATAAAAGTTCATAAACGCAATGTTAATAATCAACGGAATTGATTGTTCCGCGAAACGGCTCTAGGACGGGTGTTTCCGGCGGTCGTTTTTGCACCGGAGTGGGTATTTTCGACTCACGTTCGCCTTTCCGATGTGCGGGCTCGGTAACGTTGGATGAGGGGAGATGCGGTGGCCTACCGTCTATTTGCGTACCTATCGGTCTTTCGATTAAACCTGCGGGCCATTTTTCAGTCGTAGATTCCATGGCAGGCCGGTTCTGGCCTAACGTTTCACACGTGCGTCGCAGTCAGGGCGCTCAGTCGTATCTGGAGTTCTGTGCAATGACGCGCACTCTTAAAGTTTTTGCTTGGACCTTCGCCAGCCTTATCGTCTTGCTGGCCGTACTGGTTCTGATCATCGTGTTCTTCGATTGGAATCGGATCAAACCGCCCCTCAATGCCAAAGTGTCCGAAGAGTTGCACCGCCCGTTTGCCATCAACGGCAGCCTGACGGTGGTCTGGCTGCGCGAACTCGACGAGGGGGGCTGGCGGGCCTGGGTGCCGTGGCCGCATGTGGTGGCGGAGGAGCTGAGCCTGGGCAACCCGGATTGGTCGAAACAGCCGCAGATGGTCACCCTCAAGCGCGTCGAGTTGCGTATCTCGCCCCTGGCCTTGCTGGCGCAGCGCGTAGTGATCCCGCGTATCGATCTCACCGAACCCAATGCAAACTTGCAACGCTTGGCCGACGGCCGCGCCAACTGGACGTTCAAGTTCGATCCCAAGGACCCGAATGCCGAACCTTCCAGGTGGGTGGTGGACATCGGTGCGATCGGCTTCGACAAGGGGCACGTCACCCTCGACGACCAGCGCCTGAAGACTCAGCTCGACCTGATTGTCGATCCGCTGGGCAAGCCGATTCCGTTCAGTGAGATCGTCGGCGACAAAGCCGCGAAAGCCGCGCTGGAGAAGGGCGCCGCGCCCCAGGACTACGCGTTCGCGTTGAAGGTCAAAGGCCAGTACCACGACCAGAAACTCGCGGGCGAAGGCAAGATCGGTGGCCTGCTGGCGTTGCAGGACGCCGCCAGGCCGTTTCCGCTCCAGGCTCAGGTGACGATCGCCGAAACCCATGTCGAACTGGCCGGTACCCTGACCGATCCGCTGAACCTCGGCGCGTTGGACTTGCAGTTAAAACTGGCCGGTACCAGCCTCGGCAATCTCTATCCGCTGATCGGCGTAACCTTGCCGGACACGCCGCCTTATGCCACCGACGGTCACTTGATTGCCAAGTTGCACGAGGCGGGTGGCGCGGTCTATCGCTATGAAGAGTTCAACGGCAAGATCGGCCAGAGCGACATCCATGGGAGCCTGGCCTACGTCGCCAGCCAACCACGGCCGAAACTCAGCGGCTCGCTGGTTTCCAATCAATTGCTGTTTGCCGACCTGGCGCCCTTGATCGGCGCCGACTCGAATGCCAAGCAAAAAGCCCGTGGCGGTGAAAGCAAGCAGCCGACGGACAAGGTGTTACCGGTAGAGGAATTCAAAACCGAGCGCTGGCGCGATATGGACGCCGACATCGAATTCACCGGCAAGCGCATCGTCCACAGCGAAAAACTGCCGTTCAATGACCTTTATACCCACGTGGTGCTCACCGATGGCGTGCTCAGCTTCGAACCCCTTCGTTTTGGCGTGGCGGGCGGCAATCTGGATGCGCAGATTCACCTGAACGGTCATGCCGATCCTTTGGAAGGGAAGGCCAAGCTCACCGCGCGCGGCTTCAAGCTCAAGCAGTTGTTCCCGACCTTTGAACCGATGAAAACCAGTTTCGGCGAGCTAAACGGCGATGCCGATATCACCGGTCGCGGTAACTCGGTGGCCAAACTGTTGGGCACTGCCAATGGCAATCTGAAGATGCTGATCAATAATGGCGCCATCAGCCGTGAGTTGATGGAGCTGGCCGGGCTCAACGTCGGCAACTACGTGGTCGGCAGGATCTTTGGTGACAAGGAAGTGAAGATCAATTGCGCGGCCGCCGACCTTGATATCAAGGCTGGGCTGGTGGCCACACGTTTGTTCGTCTTCGATACCGAGAACGCAATCGTTTATATCGATGGCACGGCGAACATGGCCACCGAACAGCTGGACCTGACGATCACGCCGGAATCCAAAGGCTGGCGGCTGATCTCGTTGCGTTCGCCGCTGTATGTGCGAGGCAAGTTCATCAAGCCGGATGCCGGCGTGAAAACCGTGCCGCTGATGTTGCGCGGGGCCGGGATGGTGGCGTTGGGCGTGATTGCCGCACCCGCGGCGGGGTTGCTGGCGCTGGTCGCGCCAAGCGGTGGCGAACCGAATCAGTGTGCGCCGTTGCTGGAACAGATGAAGGCGGGCAAGGCGCCAGTGACTGTTAAAGCCACCAAATAATCTGCGGCGATTGTGACGACGCCATCGCGAGCAAGCTCGCTCCCACATTTATCCTGTAAACACAGGTCCATTGTGGGAGCGAGCCTGCTCGCGAAGGCGGTCTTACAGTTGCTACAGATCTTTCAGGATGTCGGCCATGTCATCCGCATGCTCTTCTTCCTGAGCCAGGATGTCTTCGAAGATACGTCGGGTGGTCGGGTCCTTTTCACCGATGTACTGAATGATCTCGCGGTAACTGTCGATGGCAATCCGCTCGGCGACCAGGTCTTCGTAGACCATCTCTTTGAGGTTATTGCCGGCCACGTATTGGGCGTGGGAGTTTTTTGACAGCAGGTCAGGGTTGAACTCCGGTTCACCGCCCAGTTGCACGATGCGTTCGGCCAGTCGGTCGGCGTGCTCGGCTTCCTGGTTCGCGTGTTCGAGAAATTCCTCGGCGGCAACGTGGGCTTTCACGCCGTTCGCCATGAAGTAGTGGCGCTTGTAGCGCAACACACAGACCAGTTCGGTGGCCAGCGATTCGTTGAGCAGGCGCAGCACTTCTTCGCGGTCGGCGCTGTAGCTTTCGGTCACCGCCCCGTTCTCGACGTTCTGGCGGGCCCGTGCTCGCAGAGTGGTTACATCAGACAAATGCATGTCGCTCATCTCAATCTCCTGGAGGCTTATCCGATTGGCGTCACCCTCTGTAGAAGTGATCGCTACGTAAGGTGTGAGTGATGAGCGCGGCGAAAAGTTTTATGTCATTTGGTAATCACGCCAAGGCATGCCCGGACAGCCTCTGGCCATCTCTGATCACCATCGTGGCGGGGGTGGTCGGGCTGAAGTAGGGCGGATGTCATAGACTGGTCGTGGAGTTGTCACTTTCGATGGCGATGCTTGGCGGATGTCTTGCATTGCGCCTTGCGTCACCTCACCGATCACAAGGATGTCCAGCCATGTCGCAAGGTTCTGCCACACGCTACCCGCTGGTCTTGGTCCCGGGCACGCTCGGGTTTATCCGCCTGGTGCTTTATCCGTACTGGTACGGAATCGTGGCGGCGTTACGCCGGGGCGGGGCGACGGTAATTGCGGTGCAGGTGTCGCCGATCAATTCATCGGAGGTGCGCGGCGAGCAACTGCTGGCGCGCATTGACCAGATCCTGCGGGAAACTGGTGCCGAGAAGGTCAACCTGATCGGTCACAGCCAAGGCTCGTTGACGGCTCGCTACGCCGCCGCCAAACGCCCGGATCGGGTGGCTTCGGTCACCTCGGTGGCGGGGCCCAATCATGGCTCGGAACTGGCGGATTATCTGGAAAAACACTACCCGCCTGACAGCGCGAAGGGCCGAGTGCTGGTGTTTTTATTGCGGGTGATCGGCGCGTTGATGTGCCTGCTGGATACCGGCTATCGCGGGCCGAAACTACCGGTGGATATCCACGCTTGCCATGAATCCCTGACGACGGCGGGCGTCACGCTGTTCAACCAGCGTTATCCACAGGGCCTGCCGGACATCTGGGGCGGGCATGGGCCGGAAGTGGTCAACGGCGTGCGCTATTACTCGTGGTCCGGAACGTTACAGCCGGGCAAGACTGATCGCGGGCGCAACTTGTTTGACGGGACGAATCGCAGTTGCCGGTTATTTGCCAAGACCTTCGTGCGCGAAGCCGGGCATTGCGACGGGATGGTCGGGCGTTACAGCTCGCACTTGGGGACGGTGATTGGCGATGATTATCCGCTGGATCACTTCGACATCGTCAACCAGTCGCTGGGGTTGGTGGGGAAGGGGGCGGAGCCGATACGGTTGTTTGTCGAGCATGCAGCCCGGCTAAAAGCGGCGGGAATTTAGACCGCATTATCGTTCTTCGCGAGCAGGCTCGCTCCCACCTGGGAATGCGGTCCACTGTGGGAGCGAGCCTGCTCGCGAAGGCGTCAGATCAGGCAATACTTACCTTACGGCCTAAAACCGTGGTCCACCGCTCCGAAACAATCACCCCACCCAACGTCAACACTCCGCCCACCAGGTGATACATCGCCAACTGCTCATGCAGCACCACCGCCGCAATCAGCGCCGTAATCAACGGCAGCAAATTGAAAAACAGCGTGGTCCGGCTCGGCCCCAGACGCACCACGGCTTGCATCCAGGCCAGCGGTGCGAGCATCGACGCCAACAAGCACGCGTAAAGCACCAGCGGAATATTCTGCAGCGTCGGGCCGGTTTTCGGTGAGGCGGCAAACAGCGGAAACAGCACCACCACAGCCACCAGCACCTGCAAATAGAGCAACACCAGCGGCGGCAATCGCAGCTGCCATTTTTTCAGCAGCGTGCTGTAAATCGCATAGGCCAGGGTGGCGACCAGCATCATCGCGTCGCCCAGGTTCACCCCGTGGGTCAGCAATGCGCCCAGGCTGCCGGACGACACCACGACCAGCACCCCAGCAAACGACAGCACTGCGCCGGCCAATGCCCCAGCCGTCAGGCGCTGGCCAAGGCTGACAATCGCCATCGCCAGTGACATCAACGGCATCAGCGACAAAATGATTCCCATGTTGGTGGCCGACGTCAGCGTCGCGGCGAAGTACGCCAGGCTTTGATAGACGGCCATGCCGAGCACGCCAAGGATGAAAATCCTGCCCAGGTTCGGGCGGATCAACGGCCAGTGGGCGATCACCGGTTTGAGCATGAACGGCGTGAACAGGATCCCGGCGAGCAGCCAGCGATAGAAACCGATTTCGGCGGGGAAAATAGCGCCGACGGCCAGCTTGTTGATGACGGTGTTGCCCGCCCAAATGAAAATGGCCAGTAGGGGATAAGCGTATTGCATCAGGAGAAAACCAGAACGTTAATGAGGGGCAATTATCCGCCTGTCTGTATCAAAGCCTATACTTCGAACCGGACAAATCGCCCCGGATGACGGACAGCATGAACAGCAAACACATTGACCTGCTGGATTTCAGCGAATTGCCGGCTCCGGTGTACTTCCGTTATGCCGACTTCGACAGCCACGAATACGCCTCGGCCCACCGTCACCCTTGGGGCACCCTCGAGTATTCGGCCAGCGGTGTCTTGCACATGGAAATTGGCAGCCGTCGTTTCATGTCGCCGCCCCAGTACGCCGTGTGGGTGCCCCCGCAGCTCGAGCACAGTTTCTACAGCAACCAACCGATCAACTACCGCGCGGTGTGCCTCGCGCCTGCGCTATGTCGCGACTTGCCACAGCAGGCCTGCACCCTGGCGATCAGCGACATCCTCAAGGCTATCCTCAAGGACTTCGCCGCCCGTGACGTAAAAATCCCTGAGCACGAGACCGACATTCGCCTGGCCCAGGTGCTGGTGGATCAGTTGCAGCAAGCGCCGATGCATGACTGTTACTTGCCTTACGCCAGCAGCCCCGGCTTGCTCGGGATACTAGACGCCTTGCAGGCCGAGCCCGGGGATAACCGGCCTCTGGCGCACTGGGCCGAGCAAATCCATGTCAGTGAACGCACCTTGGCGCGGCAGTTCGGGCGTGAGTTGGGCATGAGCTTCGGCGAGTGGCGGCAGCGTTTGCGGTTTCTGGCGGCGATTGAAGCGCTGGGCAGCCAGCGCAGCATCCAGGAGATTGCCTTCGACATGGGTTACAGCACCGGCTCGGCGTTTATCGCCATGTTTCAACGCCAGGCCGGGTGCACGCCGGAGCAATATCGGCGGCAACGAGTCGTTTAATCAGTGGGTATAGGACATCTCTTACAAACTAATCAGAAATGCACTTCATTAAGTAACTAATGCTCGCTGTACGCTCCTGCCTAAGTTGTTTTTAACGTATTTAGGCAGGTCATCATCTATGCGTCATATCCAAGAACAAAGTATTCATCACGATTTTATTAAAAGTGCTATTCCAGCGTGGTTTACCCACGCTGCACCGCAAAGAATCAGCGCACTTAAAGATACCCTCTCAACTATTCCGGAGTGGGTCAAAACGGCCTCGGCCATTGAGCATGCGAGCCTGAAACGCGCCACCGAGGCGAGTTGGCGTGCACAAAACGATGTCGATCGCATGCTGCGTGAATTGCAAGACGTTTACATGTTTGCCCAACCGTTGCTGAGTCAGGCATTAAAAGATCAATACGGCGTTGAAGTCGATGTCAGGGAAACGTTTCTGAAATTGTATTCTCCGGTCAAACTGTCCCCGTGGTCACTGAACGTTACCGGTGGTGTCAGTAGTCGAACCGTCTCTTTACTGGATGCGGCATTGCATAACTTCGCCATTGGCGAGGTGCTTCTGGCCGATTCGCAATTCATTACCCGGCCCGACGAACGCAGCCAGTTCGAAATCAAAAATATCCGCACGCAAATAAGCATCGAACAGTTCAAGACGTTGTGTCGCGAACTGGATATCGGCGCGCGTTATTCGCGCTACCTTGAGGACTACTTGCGCCCCACCGATGGTCTGGCACAGGGGGTACTGCAGAGCACAATCGTCAAAAGCCAACAAACGACCCTGAATGCGGCCGCTCATTTAGCGCTGATGAAAGGCGACCTTTTGAGCGATGGGTTTCTGGTTGTTCAAGGCATGCTCAACGACGTCAAGGGGCTGAAGCTGGATGGCATTCCTGTTCGTTACTACCACCTGACGATGCTGGACACGCGCCTGAAAGGCATCGTACTGATCGCGCCTGATCTGGACGCGCCCTATAGCGGAACCCGGCGTGTCATCGCCTATGTTCCGCACGATCCTGAGCACCCGTTAAAACAATATCCATCACTGGTGGCGTTCTCCCGCGAGTTGATACGCCAGCTGCGCGGTACTGATCAGGGGGTATCGGGTCTGCGCTATCAGCAGTTCTTCAGCCGGTTTGTCGATCATCAGCAACGAGGGCATTTTTTTGCGACGCTCAACCAACGATTGGCGCAAATCGATAACCCTCGCGTTCACTTTTGCGTGACGGGGTTTGAGAGTGACACCGAGCATCGCTTCAGGGGCGATCTGTGGGTTTATCTCTATCAGCAGCAGCAAAACAAACTACTCAACGACGCACGGGCGTTGGTGATCTCCACGGCGGATGCCGACAGCGCGGAACGTTGGGCCTGGGTCGCCAATCTGCAAAAAATCCTGTCGGATATCTTCAACGTCGCCCTGTTGGTTGTAACGCCATTCGTGCCCGGACTTGGGGAAGTCATGATGGTGTACATGGTTTATCAGTTGGTCAGTGAAGTCGTCGAGGGCGTCGTCGATCTGGCGGAGGGGGTATACCTGGAAGCCGCCGAGCACTTGATCGGTTTCACCGAAAGCCTGATTCAGTTGGGGCTATTTGCCGGCGGCATGCAAATCGTTGGCGGGACGCTTATGCCCAAGCTGTCGTCCTTCATCGAAGGGACACAACCGGTTACCTTGAGCGACGGCAGTCAACGCCTGTGGGGCCAGGACCTCGAGCCTTACGTGCAAACCAACCTGGGTTTGTCCGCCGATTCGAAGCCCGATTCGGCAGGGCTGCATCAGCATGCAGGTCAACCGGTACTGCGCGTCGATACGCGTCACTTCAAACTCAAGAAAGGCCCGCAGACCAACCAGCATCGTGTCCAACATCCGGCGCGGCCGCAGGCCTATGAGCCTATGGTTAACAGCAACGGTGACGGCGCGTTCGTGATTGAAGGCGAACAACCGCATGCGTGGGACGACAACACACTAATGGCACGGCTTGGGCCGCCATTGGGGGGATTGTCTGACGCCTACGGTGATATTCGCACGGTCAGCAGAACCGACACCCACTTGATACGCCGAATGTATACCGACAATGAACGGCCCTTGCCGTCGCTCAGCGACACGGCGATCCGGTTCAAGATCGATCGCGACATTCAAACCTTTATTGAGCAGATCGGCAGCGATCATCCGCAGGACTATTTGCAAGCCGACCCTGTGCTGCAATTTCAATTGCTCGATGGCGTGTGGGCCGGTCGGGGCATGGCGCTGGTCGGTGCCGATGGCGAAGTCCTTCAGGTCATTGGTGATGCGCAGGCGCCACCCATGCGGATCGACCCGAAACAGTTGATCGACGGCGACCTGATGAAAACCTTGTTGTCGCACCTGGATAACGATGAAACCAAAGCATTGTTGAACGTTGAGTTCGGTGAGCCGGTGTCCGCTCCCGACGTGAATGCGAGGCGGATGAGAACCGGGCTGGCGCGGTTGGCACGGCGCAAGAGAACGTCGTTGTTCAGCGCTGGGTATGCCAGTGCCGAGGCCGCCAGGTATTCCGCGAGTGGCGAGGTGCGCAGGCTCCAGGCAAAAGTCCCAGGCCTGCCGGGTGCCGTCGCGCAGGAGTTGCTGTCGGTCGCCGCACCCGCGGAGTTGCAGGCGATCAAGCGTGGGCAATGGCCGCCGAGACTCGAAAACCTTGGGCGCTGGGCGCTTCAGGACGTCAGAATCTGTCGGGCCTATGAGGGGCTGTATCTGGACTCGGTGGACAACCCTGATACGCGCCGGCTGGCGCTGCACTCGCTGGAGAATCTGCCCGGATGGAATCCCGATGTACGGATTGATGTCGTGCGCTTCGACTACCGTGGCCGACGGCTGGACAGCATCGGCCGCAGCGATGCGCCGATTCGCCGCACAATTGTCGAGCGTGAAGACCTGACGTTTCAATCTCACGATGATGAAGGTAACGCGTTGCACTCTGGTGCCGACTTTTACGCTTCGATCTTGCAAGCCCTTCCGGATGCCGAGCGCATCGGCCTGAACATTCATATCGGCGAAGCGCCGACGTTGAAACTGGCCGTGCGTGAACACGCGTTGAAGCCTTATCGGCTGTTGCGGGTATTGTCCGATCTTCCGGTCCTTGAGCCCCTTACGTTTGACCCGCAGGTGATGCGCCTTCGCGGCGGTGCCCCGACTGCTGGAGATGAAGTGGCCGAATTGCTGCACCTCGAAACACTCTATCCAGAGTTGGTGGCCGGCGCGTTTCATCCTTCGGTCTCGCGATACGAAAAATTCGACTATTTACGGGGACTGAAGTTAATGCACCAGTCCTGTCCCGACGCGTACTTCGACGCACTCTGGCAAGCACTGAACAACGCCAACGCGGCTGGCGACGCACAAGCCAATGTGAGTGCGGTACACAGCATCGAAGCCTTGCCCGACCTGGAAAAGCTAATGTTGCCCGAGCAGTTCGAAGCGCTGGTCGAGCGCCTGTTTACCGCGGACGGCCTGATACCGCTGACGGAGTCCGAGCTGAATCTGGGGATCAATGCGCGCAATCTGCAGCGCACCGGTCGCCTGAATGAATACCAGTCACTGTCACGCAACGTGAGAGACAACACCGCGCCGGCCAGTGAACTGTTGGCCGATCTGCGCAATTACAGCGAGATGCTCTTCACTGACGTTGTAACGCCCGAGGAACCTGTCGGGGTGTCGCCTCAAATCATGGCCGACCTGCAATTGGCCCAGCGTGCGATCTATCGGGCCAAGGAGCTTATTCCCCTGTCCGGTAACCAATTGCCGAGTCTCTGGGAAAACGGTGGTTCGGCCATCGCGAAGATCAAAGGACTCAGGGAACTGAACCTGGAGGAGGGCGGGTTCACCGCGAAACTCTCCATCGCTGAAGCCGCGCGCAAAGCCATTGCGATCAAAGGGGGGAACTGTTCGGAAAACTCGAAGGTGACGTTTTCGATACTCGCCAGCCAACCCAGGACGTCCCGAATCCATATCGTCAGGGCCACCCGCTTTGACCATCAATATGTGGTGATCGGGGATGACTTGCTCAACCCCGATCAACTGGTCGTCGCCGATTCCTGGCCCGTGTTTCCCTCCGCGCACCTGGCCAGCAACGGCTACTTCCAGTTTGAACTGCCAGCGGTGGCGACGCTGGAGCCTGGTCCTGCCGTCGCCGCGTATTCGTTTATAAACGATGCACCGCCGGGCCAGGCGGCACTGCCTGACGTTGCCGAGGCCAATACCTACCGGCAGATAAAAATAAACAAACTTTATAAGTCCGGGGCCTATGCCCAATTCACCTCATTGAACGCATTGGGCGGCACCTACAGCGTGCCTGGCGGTACGCCGGTTTCGTTCGAACGTTTGCCCGCTTCAGTTATCAATCGGCGAATCGATGCCTATCATGGCTATCGCGAAGCCTTCAAAGCGTTTTTAGAAACAAGCGAAGACACCGAGTCAGGTTTAA
The DNA here is from genome assembly GCF_056680375.1 of Pseudomonas sp. ASL7. Classification (NCBI taxonomy): domain Bacteria; kingdom Pseudomonadati; phylum Pseudomonadota; class Gammaproteobacteria; order Pseudomonadales; family Pseudomonadaceae; genus Pseudomonas; species Pseudomonas sp. ASL7. The sequence continues at coordinate 5,344,918 of NZ_CM155279.1, forward strand.
GCCCCCGCGGTGGTGTAACAAGCTTTGTCTACACTCCAGAATGAGGCCGCGTCCGTCGGCGCGGCAACAAGGAGAAAACTCCATGAAGATGTTGCGTGCCCCTTTTTTGGTGATCGGTTTGTTGCTCTGCTCCCAAGGCTTCGCCGCCACGGCCCAACAGGACAAGATGACCATCTGCAATGCCGACGCTACCGCGAAAAGCCTCACGGGCGATGCGCGCAAAACATTCATGAGCAACTGCCTGAAAGCGGCGCCGGCAGCCGATGCCACCAAACCCATGACCCCTCAGCAAGAAAAGATGAAAACCTGCAACGCCACCGCCACCGCCCAGGCTTTGAAGGGCGATGCGCGTAAAAACTTCATGAGTGAATGTCTGAAGAATAAATAAAAGGGTGGGAAGCGAGCTTGCTCGCTTCGCCGCCAGAACGCTGGCAGACTGCCAATCCTTTCACGCTGTTCGTTTTGAGGCTGTATGCCAACGTTTTCTCAACGCCACGTTTTGCTGCTGATCAGTTGGGTCATCATTTTTGGTGGTTTGCTGCTGGTGATCCCACTGCGTCTGCTGCCTAGCCTGCTCGCGGGTTTGCTGGTGTTCGAACTGGTCAACATGCTCACCCCGCAATTACAACGGCTGATCGAAGGTCGGCGTGCTCGTTGGTTGGCGGTGGCGTTGCTGGGGACGTTAGTGGTGAGCGTACTGGCACTGATCTTTGCCGGTGCCATCAGCTTTCTGCTGCACGAAGCGGAAAACCCCGGCGCTTCTCTCGACAAATTCATGGGAGTCGTTGATCGCGCGCGCGGGCAACTGCCGCCGTTCATCGACGCCTACCTGCCTGCCAGCGCCGCTGAGTTTCGTGTAGCGATCGGCGAGTGGATGACCAAACACCTCGCCGACTTGCAGCTCGTCGGCAAGGACGCGGCTCACATGTTCGTGACGCTGCTGATCGGCATGGTGCTGGGAGCGATCATTGCCTTGCAGCTCGTGCCGGATGTGACCAAGCGCAAGCCACTGGCCGCTGCGTTGTTTGACCGCCTGCACCTGCTGGTCCAGGCGTTTCGTAACATCGTGTTTGCGCAGATCAAGATTTCCTTGCTCAACACCTTCTTCACCGCGATCTTCCTCGCGCTGATCCTGCCGATGTTCGGCATCAAGCTGCCGCTGACCAAAACCCTGATCGTGCTGACGTTTCTGCTCGGCTTGCTGCCGGTGATTGGCAACCTGATGTCCAACACCCTGATCACCATCGTCGGTCTGTCGCTGTCAATCTGGGTCGCGGTGGCGGCGTTGGGCTATCTGATCTTTATCCACAAGCTCGAATATTTCCTCAACGCACGAATCGTCGGCGGGCAGATCAGTGCAAAGTCGTGGGAGTTGCTGCTGGCAATGCTGGTGTTCGAGGCCGCGTTCGGCCTGCCGGGCGTGGTGGCGGGACCGATTTATTACGCGTATTTGAAGAGTGAGTTGAAGCTGCTGGGGATGGTTTGATCCGGTATTTGTAGTGCCTGACAGGGCCCCATCGCGAGCAAGCTCGCTCCCACAGTTGACCGAGATCTAATGTGGGAGCGAGCTTGCTCGCGATGGGGGCGCCACAAGTTTGGATCAGTCCATCGTGCCGTAGCGCTTCATGGCTTCAATCGCCAGCCCGCTGCCAATGCTGCCGAAGATGTTCCCTTCCACGTGCCGCGCATTCGGCAACATCGCCGAAACACTGTTGCGCAACGCCGGAATCCCGCTCGAGCCGCCGGTGAAGAACACCGTATCGACCTGATCGACTCGCACATCGGCGTCGTTCAGCATCAGGGTCACGCTGTTGCGCACGCGCTCCAGCAGGTTGTCGATGGCCGATTCGAACAGCGCACGGCTCAGTTCCACGCTCAAGCCCGGTTCAATGCGGTCCAGCGGCACATGGCGGCTGTCGGCGTGGGTCAGCTGGATCTTGGTTTCTTCTACTTCCATGGCCAGCCAGTGCCCGGCGCGCTGGTCGATCAGCTTGAACAAACGGTCAATACCACCGGTGTCTTCGATGTCGTAGCGCATGCTGCCCAGCGCCAGGGTCGACTTCTGCGAATACACCGAGTTGATCGTGTGCCAGGTCGCCAGGTTCATGTGGTGGCTGGTCGGCATGTAGGCGCCGCTCTTCATCCGGCTGCCGTAACCGAACAATGGCATCAGGCCTTGCAGGCTGAGCTGTTTATCGAAATCGGTCCCGCCGATATGCACGCCGCCGGTGGCGAGAATGTCGTCGTGACGGTTGTCATGGGTTCGGCGCTCCGGTGACAGACGTACCAGCGAAAAGTCGGACGTACCACCGCCGATGTCGACGATCAGCACCAGCTCTTCTTTTTCGATCGTCGACTCATAGTCGAACGCCGCCGCAATCGGCTCGTACTGGAACGAAACATCCTTGAAGCCAATGGCGCGGGCCACGTCCACCAAGGTGTTTTCCGCTTCCTGGTCAGCCATTTCGTCATCGTCGACGAAGAACACCGGACGACCCAGCACCACTTCCTCGAACTCCCGACCGGCGGCAGTCTCGGCGCGCTGCTTCAACTGACCGATGAACAGCCCGAGCAGGTCCTTGAACGGCATGGCCGTGCCGAGAACGCTGGTGTCGTGCTTGATCAGCTTGGAGCCCAGCAGGCTCTTGAGCGAACGCATCAGCCGGCCTTCGTAACCTTCCAGGTACTCGTGCAGTGCCAGACGGCCGTACACCGGGCGGCGTTCTTCCATGTTGAAGAACACCACCGACGGCAGGGTGATCTTGTCGTCCTCCAGCGCGATCAGCGTTTCCACGCCGGGGCGCAGCCAGCCGACGGTGGAGTTGGACGTGCCGAAGTCGATACCGCAGGCACGGGCCGGAGATGCGTTTTTCATGTCTTTCGAGTTCCGGTTAAAAAACGGCCGCGCAGTGTATGCCAGTGCGGCGAATATTCGAAGGCCGACTATCCGCTAAATCTCAGCGATTAGCGCCTTGAAAGACTATCCTTTGCCCCAAACTTGTCTGCATTGGGCTAGGTAGCCACCGGGCGGTCGCAAGAACCGTCCCCCGCTGCCGATAAACTTCTGATGCGCCGCCCGGTCACACACCTTGAGATCGGTCAACCCTGCGGCTGCCAAAGAGCGCATGCTGCCGGTAACGGCGCGATATCGATAACGGATGGTGATTCCCTCGATGGACTTCAAAGACTATTACAAGATTCTCGGTGTGGAGCCGACAGCGGACGATAAGACGATTAAGACCGCTTATCGCAAGCTGGCGCGCAAATACCACCCCGACGTCAGCAAGGAAAAGGACGCCGAGGCCAAGTTCAAGGATGCCTCGGAGGCTTATGAAGCGTTGAAAAGCGCCGACAAGCGCGCCGAATACGACGACTTGCGCAAATACGGCCAGCACGGCCAACCGTTCCAGGGGCCGCCAGGTTGGCAGGGTCGTGGTGCTGGCGGTTTTGGTGGAGGTCAGGACTCGGGCGATTTTTCGGACTTTTTCAGTTCGATCTTTGGCAATCGTGGGCCTGGTTTTGGTGGTGAACAGTCGCGTCGCAGCACCGGACGTCGAGGGCAAGACGTGGAAATGGAATTAGCGGTTTTTCTGGAAGAAACCCTCTCGACCGAATCGAAGAAGGTCACCTTCCAGGTGCCGCAGTACAACCCTGCCGGCCAGCATGTCAGCAATACCAGCAAAAGCCTGAACGTGAAAATCCCGGCGGGCGTGACCGACGGCGAGCGCATCCGCCTCAAGGGCCAAGGGGCTCCGGGCGTGGGTGGTGGGGCCAATGGCGACCTGTTCCTGATCATCCGCTTTGCGCCGCACCCCAAGTTCGACATCGAAGGCGAGAACCTGATCATTACCTTGCCGCTGGCGCCGTGGGAGCTGGCGTTGGGCACCGAAGTGGCCGTGCCGACACTGACAGGCAAAATCAACCTCAAGGTGCCGGCCGGCAGCCAGAATGGCCAGCGCATGCGCGCCAAGGGTCACGGCTTGTTGAACAAGGCTGGCGAGCGTGGCTACCTGTTCGTGCAATTGAAGGCCGTCATGCCCAAAACCTCGAGCGAAGAGGTCAAGGCGCTGTGGCAGGAACTGGCGAAAAAAGCCTCTTTCGACCCGAGAGAAAACTTCTGATCCCAGAGACGGAGTAGCCCATCATGAGCAACCCCCTGATCGTTCAACTGGACATGGCAGAATTCTGTGAGGCGACCGACCTGTCGGACGTCTACGTGATCGAAATCGTCGAGCACGGCATCCTCGAACCTCAGGGCACGGTGCCCAAGGATTGGCGGTTCAGCGATTATGAGCTGGTATTGGCCAAGCGCGCCGCCAAGTTGCGGCGCGACCTGGAGCTGGAATGGGAAGGTGTTGCGTTGGCGCTGGACCTTTTGGAAGAGGTCCAGCAACTGCGGGCGGAGAACCGGATGCTCAGGCAGCGGTTGGGGCGGTTGGTGGTGGAGTGACCGTCGTCGCAATGCTTTCAGCGCCTAATTTTGCGCTTTTCTGAGGTTTCTCTGCAGTTCAGACAAATCGACAAGTTGCTTACTGCTCTGACTTGGGTTGCCGTTATCGTCGTATCTCACAGAGTATTGACGCGTGGAGCCATCTGGTAGCGTTCTTGTCGGGGGATTGGGAGCAGGATCTGAGGGGAATCGAAAGGGTTCACTCCTCCATACTTCATGGTTGAGGATACTAACTTGCCCACCGGTGTCATTAAGGCGGGGCGTAGGGAGCATTTGTTTTAATGGAATCTGTGGAGGCGTTTCACGCGAAGGCCCGTAATCGTTAAATTGGCGGTTGCTCACAACACCCGTAGAGGTACGAGTTTCAATATCAGTTTTAGTATGTACATGAGTCCGAGTCCGACTTTGAATACGGGTTTGAGTCTGTACACGTGTCTCAGTCAGAGTCTCCCAGGTGAGTGCCTGTATGGTCTTTTGCGTATAGCCAGAAGCCAGTGGCGCGACATTGGAGATGAGGGGGCTCAAGCTAGAGGTACTGGGCGCGTGGTTCAAGGGCCTGATAGTAGATCTGAGAGTCTTCCAGAGACCCATATGCCCCGTCGGATCCGAAAAATTCACCGGCTCCCCCCCGCAATACATATACGCATTCAACCCACCCGTCCCAAACGGACTCCAACTGTCCGGACTATGAAAGCGCATCAACACCGGGTTGTAAGCGCGATAGCCGTTGCCCAGCAAATACCAGCCAATACGTGCTTCGCGCAATTCACCATTGAACCCCAATCCCGTTGCAACCTCCTGCTGCGCAGACGGCTGACCGTAGGCGGAATAGGCGATGGCGTTTGGCTTGCCCCCCGCGATTTCGGCGAGGACGGAATTTTTGTTGTCGGTCGCCAGCAGCAGTGTGCGCGACAGGTTGGAGACGGCGTGTTTATCGGCAGGCGAGCGGGGCATGACGGGATCTTCCTTGATGAGAGGATCGACGTTGATCAATGTCCCGAGTTTGACGCCGCTGCTGAGTGTTGGGAACTATCAGAACTGATAGTGAGATGTCACCCTGGCAATGCTCAAACATTGGTTGGGGCTGATGGTGGTCCTGTAGGCGCGAGCTTGCTCGCGAAGAACTTGAAAGCAACACGTTCATTCAGGACGAACGCGTTATTGTTAACGTCCTTCGCGAGCAAGCTCGCTCCTGCACAGCTGCGACGCAACACTTTGATTTCAGGTCTTGCGGGGCAGCACCACAGTAAACAGCGTGCCATCGGTTTCATTGGAGCTGACCTCGATCGTCCCGTCGTGCGCATTCACCACTTCCTTGACGATAAACAAACCCAGGCCAAGGCTGGTGGAAGGTTGGCCGAGTTCTTCGTCGGCGCTGCGCACCAGTGGGTCGAAGATCGTGCCGATAGCGTTCTCGGAAATCGGCGTTCCGTGGTTATGGACGGTGAGGCGAACCGTGTCTGGCTCGCCGGTGAGCGTGACCGTTACATCACGTTTGTTCAAACCGTGCTGCAACGCATTGCCAATCAGGTTTTGCAGCAGTTGAGCCAGCCGTCCGGCATCCCAGACACCTCGCGTATCGCCTTCTACCTTCAACGTCGGATCGCACTCCGGGTTACCCGCACAGGCTTGGGCAATCGCCGCATGTGTCGCATCCGCAAGGTCCATCGGCGCGGTTTCGATCGGCAGGCTCTTGCCCAAACGACTGCGCACCAACTCCAGTAAATCGCTGACCATCACCGCCATGTGCCGAGCACCGCGCTTGATATTGTTTGCGCAAGCCAGCGCATCGCCTTCGAGCGTTGTTTTACGCATCAGCAACTCAGTGGACATGCTCACCGCTTGCAACGGCGCGCGCAGGTCATGGCCGAGTATCGCCAGGAAGATATCCCGCGATCGATTCACCTGTTCGGCATAGGCCGCCGTGGATTCTGCGAGGGCTTCATCGATGGCTTCATTGAAGCGGATCATGTCCTGGAAGTAGGCCAGGTCCGGTGATTCCAGGCTGTTGACCCACAGGCGAATCACACAAGCACGCAGGTGACGGAACTCGCTGGTCATCTGCACCAGATCGAACCCCACGGTATGCCGAAGCTCGCCATGACTGGCCCCCGCTTCATCCAGGCTCGGGGTTTTCTCCGGGCCTTCACCCTTGGCTTTGGCAACCTGTTCGCTGGCAGTTTGCGCGCTGGTCATGTCGCGCGCGGCCGCCAACAGAATCGCCTTGGCGTGGTCGCGCAAGGCTGCTCGGTCCATGTTTTCGGCCGCGGGGGTGATGGTTCGGGCGAACTGTTCCCATTCATCGACGATACGGTCTACGTGTTGCCTGATGAATTCGGATAAGCGCATGGCCGGTTTCCTGGCGGGAGGTCCGGGGAATCTTAGCCTCTTTACAGGCGGGTAGGCACCACCGCTGACAAGGTGGAGCACGCAAGGGGTGTGTCAGGGTGGTAATTAATTATTTTTCAGGTTCTAAAGTTAGATGTTCTTCATTAGTTTTGCGGGTTTGCCAGCAGTTTTTTAATCTTTTGTTTTTGCAGGTGTTGAATAAGCTGGTAGTTCTAATCATCGCATAGGGATGCTTGCGAGAATGAACACACTTACAGAGGGGGTCGCGTCGGAAACGACTCCGGCGACGGTTGGCAAGAATGAAAATATTCACTTGGGTTATCTGGTCGATAAAGTTCCTGGCTATTTAAAAAGTGCGTCACCGGTGAAACTTTTGGCGACAGTAGAACAGGACTCCACGATTCCCGACTGGTATGGCGCCGTTTCTCATATTAATCGCCAGTACCTGACGGAACTCATCAGCGAGCGCTGGCGCTTGCAAGACACGCTGGATAAAACACTGGGCGACTTGCAAAAAGACATCAACGCTTTCTCCGAACCTTTACTGGTTCAGGCCCTGAAAGAAAAATTGAATCTGGACCTGGATGTCAAACAAACGCTGGTGCGGCTTTATATACCTGCCACGTTGGGTTTCGGTATCGATACCAATGCCAGTCGCCTCAGGCAATTCACTCTGCTGGAAGCCGCCCTGCATAACTTCGAGGAGCCTGAAACGCAGGAGGGAGCCTTTCGCGACGGCTCCGGCATCTTCACCAAAGATGCAGAAGGAGAACTTCAACGCCACGCGCTGACCGTCGAGCAGTTTGCCTCGCTGTGCCGCAGCCTGGATCTGGGCAAGCAATATCAACACCACATCAAGGAACGACTGGATCCTGCAGATGCCGCCATCAGTAAAATACTGGAACAACAATCCGTGGCCAGTGAACGAGCCGCCTTCAGCGAATCGGCACTGATTGCTTATTTGAAAAAAGATATTTCGTCCTACACCTACGGAAAGTTGCAACAGGTGCGCAACAGCGAAAAGAACATCACGATCTATAATCGTCCATTGCAATGCCATCGACTTTCACTGATGGGGTTCAAACTGACTGGCATTGTGCTTTTCAGTGCCGTGGCAACCCCCTCGCAAGTCAAGGAAATATACGACGCACTGGTGCCCGAACACCAACGAACGATGATGGAGTGGTCGCAAAACCTTGCTGTTTTACCGGGGCAGGAGTTTGATCAGTTCAAGTTGATAAAGGCTTTTTTTGCCAACGGTCCCACAGGGTTGGTCGAGGAAATATTCCGTCGAGAAGATATCCAGAAACAAAGTCGTCTGGACGGGACATTGATCGCCTACGTCCCGGATGACCCCGATCATCCGCTCAAGGAATATAACTCCTTCACCGATTTCATGAAGGAGCTGACGCGCCAGCTGCGCTCGGCGGATTATCAACATTTTTTCAGCCGGTTCGTGGCGCAGAAAGACAAGGGCCGCTTCTTTGCGAGGGTCAACGAACGATTCAAGACCTTTACCTGGCATCAGCGTGAGCCGCTGGATATGGGGCCGTGGTGGCGGGAAACAGCCGTTGAAAACCCCAACGCGGAACCGATCACCAACGTGATAGCGCAGGAACTCTGGGTTCTGCAAAGTCGCTGGCGTCGGGAAAAGGCCATGGCCGATGCACGACACATTGCCGTGCCTACCGACGATGAAGATGCCACCACCCGCTGGAAGCGCCTCACCAGCTACTTGAATATCGGCTGGAACGTATTCAATTTCGGCGCGATGCTGGTGCCCGGCCTGGGCGAGGCCATGCTGGGGATCATGGTCGGGCAAATGCTGGTCGAAACCATGGAGGGCATAGAAGACTGGAGCAAAGGGGACAAGGAAGAGGCGGCGGCCCTGCTCACCGGGGTCCTCATTAACGCGGCCCAGCTGGCGCTCATGGCGGCCGGGCATGTGCTGCCGAAAGGGGCGCCTGCGCTCATCAAGCCATCGCCTTTTGTCGATGGCCTGAAAACGGTCGAGCTCCCTGACGGCAAGACCCGTCTCTGGAACCCCGACCTGAGCCCTTACGAGTGCAAAGTCACGTTACCCAAGGGGGCGAAACCCAACGCGCGAGGCCTTCATCAGCACAATGGGCAGGACATTCTGGCGCTGGACGGCAAGCATTTCGAGGTGAAGGAAGATCCGCAGACCGGCCAGCCTCGGCTTCGTCACCCCGGCCGACCGAAGGCTTATCAACCGAAGCTGGAACACAACGGCTTTGGTGCCTGGAAAACCGAACTTGACCGCCCCGTCGAATGGGACAAGACGCTATTGATGAAGCGCTTGGGTCATGCCGTTGAAGGTTTCGACGAGACGACGCTGGAGCAGATCCGTATCACCAGCGGTGTTGAAGAAAATGTATTGCGCAGAGTGCAGGTCGAGCACGAGCCACCACCGGCATTGCTGGTCGATACGATTCAGCGTTTCAGGGCGTGGGCCGATGCCGGGAAGTTGCCTGAGCAGATTCTGGCCAACGAGGTCCCGCAAGAGCTGGTGGATTTTCTGCCACCGTTCATGACCGAACTGCCCCGATGGCCGGAGCACATGGGCATTGAGGTGTTCCACGGGCCTGAACATTGGGGGCGTTCGATAACGTACGGCAACCTGGAGCCTTCAGCGGGTCACTCGATCAAGTTGACTCGCACCGAGGTCAAGGCGGGGAAACTTCCGGAACGGGTGTTGAAGTCTTTAAGCGAAACGGAAATTCGCGAACTGCTGGGCCAAGGTATCGCCAGCGATGAGCCGACACGGATCGAGGCCTTGCAGGGCAGGCTTGCCATGCAGGCTGAAACACAACGCAAACGCCTGTTCGATGGGCTGCGCAAAGCGAGGCAGCGTTCCGACAACGCCCAGGTGCTGCGCCTTCAGGATCACTTCAAGCTGCTTCCCACCAGCGTCGCCGAGGATCTACTGGCCCATGCTGCGCCTGCGGATCTGACGAAACTGGCCGAGAAAAACACGGTCCCGCTGACGCTCAGGCAGCAGGCGAGGGCGGCCGAGCTGGAAGTGCGTTTGAACCGCGCCTTCGAGAGGCTGTTCCTTGGTGAGCTGGATGATCCTGATAGCGAAAGACTGGTGGCCAGCCTGCTGCAAATCTTGCCGGATATTGACCGGGCGTCGCTGACAACTGGCGCCCGCGAGGGTGCGGCGCTCTTGCAAATCGTTCAACGGGCACCCGAGGCGCGAGAGCAGCTGAGGCCAATCCTGGCGGAAAATCCTGTCCGTGAACCGGCCTATGATCCGGACACCATGCGTCTTCGTGGCGGTATGCAAGGCTACCCACAGCTATTGCCCGAGCGGGAAGCACTGCATCGGCGTGCCAGTTCGCTCTATCCCGCCATGCTCGAAGAGCAGATCGACGAGCTTCTGGGCGGCTTCGGCAACCAGGCCGGTCAGCGCCTGAGTCAGCTGGAAGCCGAGTTCGATGAACTGAATCGCTCATTTCGACGCTGGCTGGATTCGCCCACGACGAAGTTTCGGTTCAGCGCCGAGGGGATCGCCGAATGGAATTCCAGGAATCAGGTATACAAAGCGATCAGGCAGTGCTGGCAGCGCACCGGACCACGAGGGCGCGAGGTGGTGGATATTGTCCATCCGCAGGCCCTGGTCCTGGACGATATGCCCATGGGGCAGCACTTGCAGGGAATGCCTGAGCTGAAGGCCAACTTCGACCATGTCACGTCGTTGAGCGTGCATAACGGCGAAATGACCACCTTCCAGGGATACTTTCTAAGGGCCTTTCCAAGGCTGCGTGCCCTGGACCTTGCGGGAAACCGGCTGACAAGTTTTCCGCAGGTGATCAGTGACATGAAGTTTCTTCGTGCCCTGGAGCTGCGCGACAACCAAATTACACTGACCCCGGAGGGCCGTGCGCGGCTGAGGACAATGGTCAGGCTGGAGTCGTTGGGTTTGAGCAACAATCCACTGCGCCTGGCGCCCGACATCATCCGCATGCGCGGACTGTATTTTCTACTGCTGGAGAACACCGGAATCGATACCTGGCCCACGGGCCTGTTCACTCAGTTACGTCCCCGCAGTTTCTTCCTCAATCTGCGTTACAACCCCCTGCGGCACATTCCGGACATCGCGCCAGGTTCGTATCGTGCCGAATTGCTTGCCCGCACATTCCTGAGTCGTGAACTGTTGACGGATGAAGTGCGCAGCCAGCTCGAAACGTATATCGAGTCGCTCGGCCTGGACCCTGATCGTCCCTACCCTCCGAGGGGCAACGTCGACAGTTCGTATTGGGACGAGGGGCTATCCCTGGCGCAATGGAATGCCCTGCAGGAAACATGGGACGCCATCGAGGACGAGTTCGGTTCCGAGCCGTTTTTCAATGAAATCCGCAAGCTCACGCTGTCAGGCCATTTCAAACAAGACTCGGCCTACAGAGCGGACATGACCGCCAAACTCTGGCGCATGCTGGAGGCGATGGCCAGGGACAGCGAACTGCGGGAGAAGCTGTTCACCATGGCCATCCCCGAGACTGAATGCGTTGACGGAGGGGCGCAGCTATTCAATGCGATGGGCGTACAGGTGCTGATCAAGGAAGCCTACGAGCTGGCCAACCCGAGTCTGGTGGAGGCTGAATTGGTGCTGTTGGCCAGGGGCAAGACCCGTCTGGAAAAACTGGGTGCTATTGCTCGCGGGGTGGTCAAAGAGCGTTTAGCGAAAGGTGAGACATTCAGGCGCGTTAATGCCGAAGGCCGGGTAACGGGAACCATCGATGAAGTCGAGGTCCATCTTGCCTACATGACGGACCTGGCCAATCGGTTGGACCTGCCTTGGCAATCCCGAGACTATCAATTCAGGACCATGTCAGGCGTCACGCCAGACATGATCAAGACCGCCTATGAGGACGTCCTGAAATTCGAAGAAGGAGAGCAATTGCGCGATTCGATCAGCGAACAGGCGTTCTGGGTGTCCTACGTCGAAGGCTCCCACCGCAGCGAGTTCAAGACGTTCAGGCGTCGAACCGATGCGACCACGGATTTTTACATCGCGCTGGATAAACGGGCGACGCAAACCGATCTTTCCATCGAAGAAAAAGCCCGGCTCAGAGAGGAGGTCAGGGTCCTGGCCGTCGAACTGGGTAAGCAGGAAAGCGAATTTGCCCCGGGGCAGGTCATGACTGAAGACGCGTACACAACCGAGTTACGAGTGATCGACGATGAGAGAAAGGCACTGCTCAAGACCCTGACCCAACAGGCGATGGATCGGGCAAAACTGCAAAGGGTGGAGATTCCTTTCACCGTTGAACAGAGCAACTGATTGACCTGACAAACACCACTCCCGCACGACCAGATACCGTGCACTGTAGGAGCGAGCTTGCTCGCGATGGTCGTTAACGAAAACGCGTTTTTACCTGTTTGTACGCGGAGTTCTTTAGTCCATCGCGAGCAAGCTCGCTCCTACAATTGCCTTTCGTACCGGGCTCTTGTCTGGCCAAATCTCAAAACAGGAAATACCGCTGGGCCATCGGCAGCACATCCGCCGGCTCACACCACAACAAAACGCCGTCAGCCTTGACCTGGTACGTCTGCGGATCAACGTCGATATTCGGCAGGTAGTCGTTGTGAATCAGGTCGGTTTTCTGCACTTCGCGGCAACCTTTGACCACGGCGATTTTCTTCTTCAGGCCCAGTGCTTCAGGCAGGCCTGCCTCCTGCGCAGCGTGGCTGATAAACGTCAGGCTGGTGGCATGCAGCGAGCCGCCATAACTGGCGAACATCGGGCGGTAGTGCACCGGTTGCGGCGTTGGAATCGAGGCGTTGGCATCGCCCATCAGGCTGGCGGCGATGGCACCGCCCTTGAGGATCAGCGTTGGTTTGACCCCGAAGAACGCCGGGCGCCAAAGCACCAGATCGGCCCATTTGCCCACTTCCACCGAACCCACTTCGTGGCTGATGCCATGGGTGATGGCCGGGTTGATCGTGTACTTGGCGATGTAGCGTTTGACGCGGAAGTTGTCGTTGCCTTCGCCATCACCAGGCAGTGCGCCACGTTGTTTTTTCATCTTGTCGGCGGTTTGCCAGGTGCGGGTGATGACTTCGCCAACGCGCCCCATGGCCTGGCTGTCGGAGCTGATCATCGAGAACGCACCGAGGTCGTGGAGGATGTCTTCGGCGGCGATGGTTTCACGACGAATACGGCTTTCGGCGAAGGCCACGTCTTCGGCAATGCTCGGGTCCAGGTGGTGGCAGACCATCAGCATGTCGAGGTGTTCGTCGATGGTGTTGCGGGTGAACGGTCGGGTCGGGTTGGTCGAGCTCGGCAGCACGTTGGCAAAGCCGCAGGCCTTGATGATGTCCGGCGCGTGACCGCCCCCCGCGCCTTCGGTGTGGTAGGTGTGGATGGTGCGGCCCTTGAAGGCGGCGAGGGTGGTTTCGACGAAACCGGACTCGTTGAGGGTGTCGGTGTGGATCGCCACCTGTACATCGTACTGGTCGGCGACGTTCAGGCAGTTGTTGATGCTGGCGGGCGTGGTGCCCCAGTCTTCGTGCAGCTTCAGGCCGATGGCGCCGGCCTTGACCTGCTCGATCAACGGTTCCGGCAGGCTGGCGTTGCCCTTGCCGGTGAAGCCGATGTTCATCGCGAATGCGTCGGCGGCCTGGAGCATGCGTGCCAGGTGCCACGGGCCGGGGGTGCAGGTGGTCGCGTTAGTGCCGGTGGCCGGGCCGGTGCCGCCGCCGATCATGGTGGTGACGCCGCTCATCAGCGCCTCTTCGATCTGCTGCGGGCAGATGAAATGGATGTGCGTGTCGATGCCACCGGCGGTGAGGATCATGCCTTCACCGGCGATCACTTCGGTGCTGGCGCCGACCGCGATGGTGACGTTCGGCTGGATGTCCGGGTTGCCGGCCTTGCCGATGGCGGCGATGCGCCCGTCCTTGAGGCCGACATCGGCCTTGACGATGCCCCAGTGGTCGATGATCAGCGCATTGGTGATCAGGGTATCGACCACTTCGGCGGCCAGCAACTGGCTTTGACCCTGACCGTCGCGGATGACTTTGCCGCCACCGAATTTCACTTCCTCGCCGTAGGTGGTGAAGTCTTTTTCTACTTCGATCCATAGCTCGGTGTCGGCCAGACGGATCTTGTCACCGACGGTGGGACCGAACATGTCCGCGTAGGCTTGTCTTGAGATTTTCATGCGCTTGCCTTGAGATTCAATTGTTTTTGAAATCGTTCGCTGCGCTCACTTTCGCGAGCAGGCTCGCTCCCACAGAGGAACGCGATCTAATGTGGGAGCGACGGTGCGACGATTCGACCTGCTCGCGAAGGGGCCCGTGCAGACACCGCATTAATCAGAGGTCACCCATGATCCGCCCGGCAAAGCCGAACACCCGGCGATGCCCGGCCAGGTCCACTAACTCGACCTCGCGGCTCTGCCCTGGTTCGAAGCGAACGGCGGTGCCGGCGGGGATGTTCAGGCGCATGCCGCGGCTGGCAGCGCGGTCGAAGGTCAGGGCATCGTTGGTTTCGAAAAAGTGATAGTGCGAGCCGACCTGGATTGGCCGATCACCGCTGTTCGCCACCTTCAAACTGATGGTGCGGCGGCCAACGTTGAGTTCGATGTCGCCGGGCTGGATTTGGTATTCACCGGGAATCATCAATGGGCCCCCTGGAGGATCTTGTAGTACAGGGCGGTTGGTTTGTAGCGACCGCTCGGGTCGCAGGCGTAGTCGGGGATTTCCCCCGCGCGGGTATAACCCAAGGCCTGGTAAAAATCCTCGGCGCAAGAACCGGCCTCGGTGTCGAGGTAGAGCATGCCGCGCTTGTGCTGGAGCGCCGCCTGTTCCAGCGTGCTCATCAATTGTTGGCCCAACCCTCGGCGGCGTGCCTGCTCACGCACCAGCAGCTTTTGCACTTCGGCGCGGTTCAAACCGTTGGCTTTCTGGCACAGGGTCAGTTGCACGCTGGCCTGTACCTGTTCGTCCTTGACCACCACCCACAGCAACAGTTTGCCCTTGTTCAGGTCGTCCTGGACTTCATCAAAATAGGCGCGGGCCTGGGTCGCGTCCAGATTGGCCATGAACCCGACGCTGGCGCCGTAGCCGACGGCTTCAAGCAGCAAATCAATCAAACCCTGGCGATAGTACGCAAAGCTTTCAACATTGACGCGTCGCAATTGGGCAGCGTTCATCAGGCGTTACTCCTTGCTGGCAGCCGGCGGTTCCGCGCCAGGATTGAGGGTCAGTTGCATAAATGTCAGGTCCAGCCAGCGGCCAAACTTGGTGCCAACCTGGGGCATTTGACCGGTAGTCACGAAACCGGCGCGTTCATGCAGACGAATAGAAGCGGCATTTCCACTTTCAATGGCGGCAACCATGACGTGCTTGGCGCACTCTTTGGCGCGTTCGATCAGCACCTTCATCAGACGTGGGCCCAGACCATTGCCGCGCTGGTCGCTGCGCACGTAGACCGAATGCTCAACGGTGTGACGGAAACCCTCGAACGGCCGCCAGTCACCAAATGAAGCGTAGCCCAGCACGCTGTTATCGCCGTCAATGATCACCAGAATCGGATAGCCCTGGGATTGCCGGGCGCTGAACCAGGCCTGGCGGTTGCCGAGGTCCACGGCCTGTTCGTTCCAGATCGCCGTGGTGTTGAGTACGGCGTCGTTGTAAATGTCGCGAATTGCCGGCAGGTCGGCATGCACCGCATCGCGGATGTGGTAAGTCATGGCGCGGCCTCAGGCGATGGGTTGGTGGACGGTGACCAGTTTGGTGCCGTCGGGGAACGTGGCTTCGACCTGGATTTCCGGGATCATTTCCGGGATGCCTTCCATCACCTGCTCGCGGCTGAGCAGGGTGGTGCCGAAGTGCATCAGCTCGGCCACGGTCCGACCGTCACGCGCGCCTTCGAGCAGCGCCGCGGAAATGTAGGCCATGGCTTCCGGGTAATTGAGTTTCACGCCGCGGGCCAAACGCCGCTCGGCCACCAGGCCAGCGGTGAAGATCAGCAGCTTGTCTTTTTCGCGAGGGGTCAGGTCCATCGTTTGGAATCCATCTGGGCAGATAAAAGGTATTCGGATCTGTAAACACAAACCCCTGTGGGAGCGAGCCTGCTCGCGAAAGCGGTGTGTCATTCAATATTAATGTCGACTGACACACTGCATTCGCGAGCAGGCTCGCTCCCACATTGGGTCGCATTTCAGGTGCTCCATATTCTGGGTGGGACCGCTTCCCGGCCAAGCAGCGCAGGCCTGAGCAATCGCCACAAATCAATCATCCAGCCGCGGGCCAACAGCGCTTCACTGGCCAGGCACCGGGCGACCAATAGCCCCGGCAACTGCGTCAGATCCCCGCGTACGTCATGGCTCAACGAACGGCATTTCTCCAGTAACTCACTGTCAATTTCGCCGGTCACCAGCAACGTCGCAAACACCGGTTGCCCGTCCAGGCCGATTGGCGAGTCGAGCAAACCGTCATCCCCGACAATGCGCTGGCGTTCGTGCCAGAGCAACTGGCCGTCACGGCGGATATCCAGTTTCGCCTGAAAATGCCCGAGGTTGAAACGCTCGCCGCTGGCCGGGCGACCCAAGGCCACGACGTCCCAGTAGAACAGCCGGGCATCGCCTTCAAGGTCGATGGAGGTGCTGAGTTCAGCCTGCGCCGCACTGAAGATAATCGTCTCCTGTGGCAACCATTCCAGTGTCGCACCGGCGGCTACGCGCAAATCGAGCTGCTGATAGGCGGGGCCGGCCGCGCGATACCACTTGGCTGCGCCCGGACTGGTGATCTGCGCCCAGGCATCGCTGCCGACGCTGGCCGAGATGTCCAGGCGGTCACCGCCGGCAATTCCGCCTGGCGGGTGGACGATGATGTGCTGGCACACCTGCGGCCCTTCGGCGTACAGGTGCTTCTGCACCCGCAGCGGACCCAGGTGGCGGCGCTGAACCGGGCGCGTGCTGTCGCCGAACCGGGCGTAACCCAGCTCCAGCTCGGCATGCCAACTCGGGGTGAACGGCGTTATCGGGGCAGGCAAATTCATGGTTTCTAATTATCGACAGGACGCTGCAGATTAGATCGTAACCAGGCCGCGTACACCCTCGGCCTCCATATTTTTTCCGCGGCCCTGCTGCACGATCTCGCCCCGGGACATCACCAGGTAGTGGTCGGCCAGTTCGGCGGCGAAATCGTAGAACTGCTCTACCAGCAAAATCGCCATGTCGCCGCGAGCCGCGAGCTTCTTGATCACGGCACCGATCTCCTTGATCACGGACGGCTGAATGCCTTCGGTGGGCTCATCGAGGATCAGCAGCCGTGGGCGGCTGGCCAATGCACGGCCAATCGCCAATTGCTGTTGCTGGCCACCGGACAAGTCACCGCCGCGCCGTTGCTTCATTTGCAGCAACACCGGGAACAGCTCGTAGATGAATGCCGGGACCTCCCTGGCTTCGAAACCGGGAAAGCGCGACAGGCCCATCAGCAGGTTTTCTTCCACGGTCAGGCGGCCGAAAATCTCCCGGCCCTGAGGCACGTAAGCGATCCCGGCATGCACCCGTTGATGCGGCTTGAACGTGGTGATCGGTTTCCCTTCCCAATTCACCGCGCCTTCTTTGGCCGGCAGCAAACCCATCAGGCATTTGAGCAGTGTGGTCTTGCCCACGCCATTGCGTCCGAGCAGGCAGGTGACTTCGCCGACCTTCACCTCAAACGTCAGACCGCGCAAAATGTGGCTACCGCCGTAGTACTGGTGCAGCTTGTCGACTTGCAGCATTTTCAAACTCTCCTCTACCCCTGTAGGAGCGAGCTTGCTCGCGATGGACGTTAACGACGACGCGTTTCTTCTGAATGAACGTGTCGCCCCAAGGTTCTTCGCGAGCGAGCTCGCTCCTGCAGGTAGCAATCAGCGACCGAGATAAACCTCAATCACCCGCTCGTTGTCCTGCACCTGTTCCAGCGACCCTTCGGCCAGCACGCTGCCCTGGTGCAACACGGTCACGTGGTCGGCGATGGCGCCGACGAAGCCCATGTCATGTTCCACTACCATCAGCGAATGCTTGCCCGCCAGGCGCTTGAACAGTTCAGCGGTGAATTCGGTTTCGGCGTCGGTCATGCCCGCCACCGGCTCGTCGAGCAGCAATAATTGCGGGTCCTGCATGAGCAACATGCCGATTTCCAGGAACTGCTTCTGTCCATGGGAAAGCAAACCGGCGGGGCGATTGACCGAGGTGGTCAGGCGAATCGTTTCCAGCACTTCGCTGATGCGATCCTTCTGTTCGCCACTCAGGCGCGCACGCAGGCTGGCCCACACCGACTTGTCGGTTTTCTGCGCCAGCTCGAGGTTTTCGAACACGCTCAAGGCTTCGAACACCGTCGGTTTCTGGAACTTGCGGCCAATACCGGCCTGGGCGATCTGCACTTCACTCATCTGCGTCAGATCGAGGGTTTCACCGAACCAGGCCTTGCCGTGACTGGGGCGAGTCTTGCCGGTGATCACGTCCATCAGCGTGGTCTTGCCCGCGCCGTTGGGGCCGATGATGCAGCGTAATTCGCCGACGCCGATGTACAGGTTCAGATCGTTCAGCGCCTTGAAACCATCGAAGCTGACGCTGATGTCTTCCAGGGTCAGGAGGGTGCCGTGGCGGGTGTTGAGGCCGGGGCTGGCGCGTTGGCCGAGGCCGATGGCGTCGCGGCTGGAGCCTGCGTCCTTGTTCGGGTCCACTGGAAAAAAGGCCGGTTCGAGCATGAATTCAGCCGTCGCAGTCACTCTCATTGTTCACCCCTTTTTTTCAGCAGGCCGATCACGCCTTTGGGCAGGTACAGGGTCACGACGATGAACAGCGCCCCGAGAAAAAACAGCCAGTACTCGGGGAATGCCACGGTGAACCAGCTCTTCATGCCATTGACCACGCCGGCACCGAGCAGCGGACCGATCAGCGTGCCGCGACCACCGAGCGCCACCCAGACGGCGGCCTCGATGGAGTTGGTCGGCGACATTTCGCTCGGGTTGATAATCCCGACTTGCGGCACGTACAGCGCGCCGGCCAAACCGCACAACACCGCGCTCAACACCCAGACAAACAGTTTGAAACCGCGTGGGTCGTAACCGCAGAACATCAAACGGTTTTCAGCGTCGCGCAGCGCGGTCAGGACCCGGCCAAACTTGCTCTGTGCCAAGCGCCAACCGATGAACAGGCTTGCCACCAGCAACAGTACTGTCGCAAAAAACAGCACTGCGCGAGTCCCTGGTTCAGTGATGCCAAAGCCAAGAATGGTGCGGAAGTTGGTGAAACCGTTGTTGCCGCCGAACCCGGTTTCGTTGCGAAAGAACAGCAGCATCCCGGCAAACGTCAGGGCCTGGGTCATGATCGAGAAGTACACGCCTTTGATCCGCGAGCGGAAGGCGAAGAACCCGAACACCAACGCCAGCAACCCCGGCGCCAACACTACCAGGCACATCGACCAGAGGAAGCTGCTGGTGCCGGTCCAGTACCACGGCAATTCGGTCCATGACAGGAAGGTCATGAACGCCGGCAAGCCATCACCCGAGGCCTGGCGCATCAGGTACATGCCCATCGCATAGCCGCCGAGGGCGAAGAACAAACCGTGGCCGAGGGACAGCAGGCCGGCATAGCCCCAGACCAGGTCCAGCGCGAGGGCGACGATGGCGTAGCAAAGAATCTTGCCCACCAGCGTCAGCGTGTAAGCCGAGACATGCAGCGCGCTGTCCGGCGACATCAGCGACAGCAACGGCAACGCCAGCAGCAGAGCGAGAATCACCGTGCCCAGCGCGATCGTGACTTTGGGGCCGGCCTTTTGCGTGGCCGTGAGCATTAGAGGCTGGTTCATCAGTCGATCACCCGTCCTTTCAGTGCGAAGAGACCTTGCGGACGCTTCTGGATGAACAGAATGATCAGCGCGAGGATCAGGATTTTTCCGAGTACGGCACCGATCTGCGGTTCGAGAATTTTGTTGGCAATACCGAGGCCGAAAGCGGCCAGTACGCTGCCGGCCAACTGGCCGACGCCGCCGAGCACCACCACCAGGAACGAGTCGATGATGTAGCTCTGGCCGAGATCCGGGCCGACGTTGCCGATCTGGCTCAGCGCTACGCCGCCGAGGCCGGCGATGCCCGAGCCGAGGCCGAACGCAAGCATGTCCACACGCCCGGTCGGCACACCGCAGCAGGCGGCCATGTTGCGGTTCTGGGTCACGGCGCGGACGTTCAGGCCGAGGCGCGTTTTGTTCAGCAACAGCCAGGTCAGCACCACCACGAACAGGGCGAACGCGATGATGACGATGCGGTTGTACGGCAGCACAAGGTTGGGCAGCACTTGAATCCCGCCGGACAACCACGCCGGGTTGGCCACTTCAACGTTCTGCGCACCGAACATCAATCGGACAAGCTGAATCAGCATCAGGCTGATGCCCCAGGTGGCGAGCAGGGTTTCCAGTGGCCGGCCATAGAGGTGACGAATCACCGTGCGTTCCAACGCCATGCCGATGGCGGCGGTGACAAAAAACGCCACCGGCAAGGCGATCAGCGGGTAGAACTCGATGGCTTGCGGGGCGAAGCGCTGGAACATCAACTGCACCACGTACGTCGAGTAGGCACCGAGCATCAGCATCTCGCCGTGGGCCATGTTGATGACGCCGAGCAGGCCAAAGGTGATCGCCAGCCCCAGCGCTGCCAATAGCAGGATCGAACCGAGGGACATGCCGCTGAACGCCTCGCCGAGGATCTCGCCGATCAGCAGTTTGTGTTTGACTTGCGCCAGGCTGGTTTCGGCGGCGGTGCGCACGGTGACGTCGGTTTCGACGCCCGGTTCAAGCAGGCTTTCGAGGCGAGTGCGGGCCAATGGATCGCCGGTTTTACCGAGCAGACGCACAGCGGCGAGGCGCACGGCGGGGGTGGTGTCTACCAGTTGCAGATTGGCCAGTGCCAGGCTCAGGGCGGCGTGAACGTTTTCATCTTTTTCGCCCTCCAGCTGCCGGTCGAGGAAGGCAAGCTGCGCCGGTTTTGCGCTTTTCTGCAATTGCTGGGCAGCGGCCAGGCGGAGGTGGGCGTCGGCGGCGAGCAATTGGTGGCTGGCCAGTGCGGTGTCGATGAGGCCCCGCAGGCGGTTGTTCAGGCGCAGGGTTTTCGGCTGGCCGTCGAGGGTCAACTCACCTTGTTGCAGGGCTTTGATCAGTTCGATGCGGGCCGGCTCGGGCTGCGCGGCCCAGGCTTCCAGAAGTTTGGCTTGCTGCACGGGATTGGCCGCGATGAAGTCTTCGGCGTCACCGGCCTGTACCGCCATCGGTAACAGCAATGCGATGGCGAGGATGAGGCGGTAAAGGGCAGTGGGCATAGAGAGTCGCCTTGCTCGGACTATGTGGGAGCGAGCTTGCTCGCGATAGCGGTCTATCAATCAACAGGGATGTTGTCTGACCCACCGTCATCGCGAGCAAGCTCGCTCCCACAGGGGATTACGTCGGGTGGCTTAGTTGCTCTTCACCGCATACTCAGGCTTCTTGTCGTTACCCGGAATGAACGGGCTCCATGGCTGGGCGCGGATCGGTCCTTCTGTTTGCCATACCACGTTGAACTGGCCGTCTGCCTGGATCTCGCCGATCATCACCGGTTTGTGCAGGTGATGGTTGGTGCTGTCCATGGTCAGGGTGTAGCCCGATGGCGCGGCAAAGGTCTGGCCGGCCAGGGCTTCGCGGACTTTGTCGACGTCGGTGGAATTGGCTTTCTCCGCCGCTTGCGCCCACATATGGATGCCCACGTATGTGGCTTCCATCGGGTCGTTGGTCACCGCTTTGTCGGCACCCGGCAGATTGTGTTTCTTGGCGTAGGCTTTCCAGTCGGCGACGAATTTCTTGTTCGTCGGGTTCTCGACGGACTCGAAGTAGTTCCACGCCGCGAGGTTGCCCACCAGCGGTTTGGTGTCGATGCCACGCAGCTCTTCTTCACCGACCGAGAATGCCACGACGGGAACGTCGGTGGCTTTCAAACCCTGGTTAGCCAACTCTTTATAGAAAGGCACGTTGGAGTCGCCGTTGACGGTGGAGATCACCGCAGTCTTGCCACCGGCCGAGAATTTCTTGATGTTGGCCACGATGGTTTGATAGTCGCTGTGGCCGAACGGGGTGTAGACCTCTTCGATGTCTTTGTCCGCCACACCTTTGGAGTGCAGGAACGAGCGCAGGATTTTGTTGGTGGTGCGCGGGTAGACGTAGTCGGTGCCCAGCAGGAAGTAACGCTTGGCGCTGCCGCCTTCTTCGCTCATCAGGTATTCCACCGCCGGGATCGCCTGTTGATTCGGCGCAGCGCCGGTGTAGAACACGTTCGGCGACATCTCTTCGCCTTCGTATTGCACCGGGTAGAACAGCAGGCCGTTGAGCTCTTCGAACACCGGCAATACCGATTTGCGCGACACCGACGTCCAGCAGCCGAACACCACGGCCACCTTGTCCTGGGTCAGCAACTGACGGCCCTTTTCGGCGAACAGCGGCCAGTTCGATGCCGGGTCGACGACCACCGGTTCCAGCATCTTGCCATTCACGCCACCCTTGGCGTTGATCTCGTCGATGGTCATCAACGCCATGTCTTTGAGTGAGGTTTCGGAGATCGCCATGGTGCCGGACAACGAATGCAGAATACCGACCTTGATGGTCTCGGCGGCCTGGACGGTCCAGGTCATGCCCATCGCGGCAATGCTTGCCGTGAGTGTGAAAGCCTTGATCAAGCTGCGACGCTTCATTGTGCGATCTCCATGAACTTATGAATTTTCTGGGTGGCAGATGCGGACTACTGAAGGGTCTTTAGCAAGGGCTGTGCCCGGTCGGCGAAAGGCAGGAAAATGTCGTGTTAGAGCGGTTTCGCTATTTGGCAGCGCACCATGAAGGGCCGCGTCACGCGCGGTGGTGCGAGGCGATGCGCCACATTGGGGCGGTCAACAGTGATCACTTGTGGGAGCGAGCCTGCTCGCGAAAGCGGTGGGTCTGTCACATCATATTGGCTGACACACCGCTTTCGCGAGCAGGCTCGCTCCCACAGGGGGGGACGCCTGTGGGAGCGGGGCAGTAAGTGCGGAACGTGTTTTACGATGAAGTCGAGGCAGGTTCGGTTTGCCGGGTGAGGCGCGACAGCAGCAGTCGATCCAGCAGCCATACGACGATCAGCGAAGCCCCCACCAACGGAAACGCCACCGCCAGGGCAAACATGATGACCATCGCCGTTTTCCATTTTGGCAGGTTGTGACGCAGCGGCGGGACACCGAATTTGCCCTGTGGCCGACGCTTCCACCAGATCACCACACCACTGATCGCGCTGAGCAAAATCATCAGGCAGATCAGCAGCACGACGATCTGATTGAAAGCGCCGAACATCTTGCCTTCGTGCAACATCACGCCGGTTTCCGTGACGCGGGCGACGGTGCCGTAATGCTCCCAGCGCACATCGGCGAGGACATCGCCGGTGTACTGATCGACATGCAACGTGGCGTCGTTGCGCGGGTCATCCGCGAACACTGCGATGGTGAACACGCCGGTGGCGGTGGTTGGCAAGGTGATGCTGTAACCCGGTTCGACCTCGCGCTGTTCGGCGATGTTCTGCACGTCTTGCAGGCTGATGGTCGGTGCGGCAGGGCCGGCTTGTGCGCCGCCGTGGGACATGTGTTCGGCGTGGTCGCCGGACATTGGCATCGGTGTGTTTTCCATCGCCCATGGCACGGTCTGGCGAGTGGCGGTATTGAGCGTCCGCGCCTCGAGGTCAGACGTGGGCACGTTGTTCCACATAGCCGCCGGAAACACGTTCCACACTTGCGCGTATTTCTGTCCCCAGAACCCGGTCCAGGTCATGCCACTGAGCAGCATCAGCAGCAGAAAAGTGGCGCCCCAGAAACCGGTGACGGCATGCAGGTCACGCCAGAGCACGCGCCCGCGACTGTTCAGCCGTGGCCATAATATGCCGGCGGCTTGCCCGCGTGGCCACCACAAAAATACGCCGGAAACCACCAGCACCACGGCCCAGCCGGCGGCCAGTTCGACCAGTCGATCACCAACCGTACCGATCATCAATTCACCGTGAATCGCTCGCGCAACGGCCTGCAGATTCTTCTTCGCATCTTGCTCGCCAAGGATGTCGCCGTGGTACGGATCGACGAACACGTTGAGTTCGCTGCCGCCATTGAGCACGACAAATTGCGCGCTGCGCTCTGCATTGACCGGTGGCAGGTACTGTTTGATCGTTGCGTGTGGATACGCTTCTTTCACCCGCTTGAGCAGGTCGTCGGCCGGGACGCTGTGATGCCCGGCGGGGACGTTCATCAAGCTGTCGTACATCCACGGGTCGAGCTGTGGCTTGAACAGGTAAATGATGCCGGTCAGGGCCAGCATCACCATGAATGGCGCGACGAACAGACCGGCATAGAAATGCCAGCGCCAGGCCAGGTTGTAGAAATTCGGTTTGGGTTGTTTCATCGGTTGTGCTCCGCTTGGCGATTCAATTTGTCTTGAAAAGATCGCAGCCTCGTTTCACTCGACAGCTCCTACAGGGTGTACGCGCTCCAATGTAGGAGCTGGCGTAGCCTGCGATCTTTTGACTTTCTCTTGTTAGAAACTCATGTCCACTCTGGTCCAGAGCGTTCGACCCGGTTCTTTAATGGCCTGCGGGTCCTTGGGGTTAGTGACGATCGTTAGCGGCGAGCTTGGCGCGATGGCGGTGATCACCGTCGGGCTCAGTTCTTCACTCAAAGGACGGCGGAGGCGTGCCTGAAACGAATACTGGATTCGTTCGGGGCAAAGAACGCTTGGGCAGGGCTCAAGCGTGTGTCAGCAGAAAACCTGGACATTACAATTTCCATCGAACAGTCGTAAACGACACGGCCGGCAGCCTGCGCAACCCCTGTGGGAGCGAGCCTGCTCGCGAAAGCGGTATGCCAGACGACATTTATGCTGACTGACTGTCCCTCTTCGCGAGCAGGCTCGCTCCCACAAGTTGCTTCGGCTGTCTTGCGGACCGTGTGAGATCTGAGGTGGGTGTTTACGCGACGATGGGCGGGGCGCGGGTGCGGGCGCCGGGGAAGAAGGTTTGCCGGGCGTGGCCCAGACGGGGGGAAGGGGGGGTGAAAGTGTTAGTGGGCGAGGTGTTGAAAGCGGTGAATGTCACCCCGCCGGTCAGTGCCGGGCAATTGAACAGCAGGCTGCAATAACCGCATTTTTCCCAGAGCGCATGATGGGAGGCTTTGGACGGGCAGTGCTCGGCGGCGGCTTGCGCGCCGTGCTCCATCGCCGACATGTCCATGCTCATGTCCATCGACATGCTCATGGAGGCATTCATCAAAGCGGAGCTGCGCTGATCCATCGGCATCGACTGAGAAATCAGCGGGCCGATAAAGATCATCAACATGGCGAACAGGCTGATCCAGCTGCCGCGGGTCAGGCTCAATGGCTGACGTCGGGAGGCGGATGACCTGGCGCTAAACGGGCGCACGGGCGTTTTCAGTGCGGATGATTACGGCGTGTGCATGTGCGCTTGCATGGCGTCAGGCGCCGTTTTCTGCACCGCGACCTCGACCGTTACGTCTGCGGATTTCTCGAAATGCATCGTCAGCGCGAAGCGCTTGCCGTCGCTCAGCAGGCTGCGGTCTTTGAGTTCCAGCAGCATCACGTGATAGGCCATTGGCGCAAACGTGACGGTGCCTCCGGCCGGGATTTCGACGCTCGGCACCTGCTGCATTTTCATCATGTCGTCTTGCATCACATGCTCGTGCAACTCGGCGGCGCCTGCGATCGGCGAGTCGACACTGAGCAGCCGGTCGGCGGTTTTGCCCTTGTTGGTAATCACAAAGTACGCCGCGACGGTCTGCGCATTGGGTGGCAATTCCTGCGACCAAGGATGGGCGATTTCAAGCTCGCCGGTTTTGTATTCGTGGGCATTGGCAAAACAGGCAGGCACCAGCAACGCCGCCAGAACGATGAGTTTGTTCAACATGGCAGTTCTCCAGAACGATTCAAGACGCAGGTCAATTGCGAGAAAGAATCACACCAGAGGGGATGCGCGGGGATTAAGACTGGGCCATTGCTGGCGCGGTGTCGGTGTATCGAGAGAGGCGGCGGGCAAGCTTCGATTGGCCTCGAAGTGCGCGAAATACAGCTGCGGCACATGCCCGGGCAGCGCCATTAACGACGCGGAGCCGGAGCAACACCAGCAATGCTGCATGTTGGAATGTTCGTCGCCCTGCGGGGCCTTTTGCTCGATGTCGCCCAGCGAGATCGCCACCATCTTCGTGCCGCTGGAGGTGCAGAAACTGCCCCACAACAACTGTTCGGTCGGCGATTTCACCGTCTGTGCCATCGCACCGGTCATCGGCATGGCGAGCATGTTGAACAGCACTGCGACGCAGGCTATCCAGGCAATTGCGAGCCGTTGTCGGGACATGGGACAAATCCGGTTGGGTGGGCGATCAGGCGCGGCTATTTAGCCTGATCAGGGCCGATAAGTAAAAAAGCGGCATGCGGTGTGGTGTCGCAGCACAAGGCTCTCATAACCTTCATGATAGTCGTTGATTTCGAATTGCCAGTGCCGTGTGGTGCTCCGCTTATTGTGTAGCAGCTGGCGAAGCCTGCGTCCGGCTGCGCAGCAGTCGTAAATCCTGACGCCACGGATTACCTGCAAGATCGTGGTGTGAGATTTTTACGGCTGCTGCGCAGCCGAACGCAGGCTTCGCCAGCTGCTACAGGTTAGGTGCGGGTTTTTCCATCAGGGCCGTCAGCACATCTGTCACCGACCCAAACTCCCGATCCACCCCCGGCAATACCGGCCGCTTCAACACAATCACCGGCACCCCTCGCTCCCGTGCCACTTCCAGTTTTGGCTCGGTCGCGGTGCTGCCGCTGTTCTTGCTGATCAGCGCATCAATCTGCCGCCGCTCAAACAGCTCACGTTCATCCTCGATCAGAAACGGCCCGCGCGCGCCGATGACTTCACAGCGCTCGTTGCCCGGATAAACGTCCAGTGCACGCAGGGTCCAGAATTGCTCCGGCGGGATTTCGTGCAGGTGCTGCAATGGTTCGCGTCCCAGGGTGAACAGCGGTCGCCGAAAAGGTTTCAGTGTTTCAATCAACTCCGCCCAGTCGCTGACCTCGCGCCAGTCATCGTCGGCTTGCGGTTGCCAGGCCGGGCGCCGTAGTGCCCAGCATGGAATAGCCGCCAGATGGGCGGCTGTCGCTGCGTTCTGACTGATTTGTGCCGCGTAAGGATGGGTCGCGTCCAGCAGCAGGTCGATCCCTTCATCACGGATGAATTGCGCCAACCCTTCGGCGCCGCCATAGCCACCGACGCGTACCTGGCAGTTCAGATCGGCTGGCACGCGACCGACTCCGGCCAGGCTATAGATGTGATCGGGCCCGAGTGTCCGGGCGATGGCCAGGGCTTCCGTCACGCCGCCGAGCAACAAAATGCGTTTCATTGAAAAGCTCCTGCGTGGCCGACAATCCCGCCCTGGCGATCGATGGCAAACACTTCAACCTGAACCTGCGCCGGTACCACGCTGCGGGCGAAATCCAGCGCGTGCTGACACACCGTATCGCCGAGGGCGATTCCTGCCGCGCTGGCCATCGCCAGGGCTTGCTGGCTGGTGTTGGCTTCGCGGATGGCTTGCTGTAAGGGTTCATCGGCACCGACCGCCGCCGCCCACTCCGCCAGCTGCGGCAGGTCGATGCTCGAATGCCGACTGTGCAAATCCATGTGCCCGGCCGCCAGTTTGCTGATCTTGCCGAAGCCACCGCACAGGCTGAGTTTATCCACAGGCACTTTGCGCAAATGTTTGAGTACGGCGCCGACGAAGTCGCCCATTTCGATCAGGGCGATTTCCGGCAGCGCGTAGACGCGGCGCATGGTGTCTTCGCTGGCGTTGCCGGTGCACGCGGCGATGTGCAGGTAACCGTTGGTTGTTGCCACATCAATGCCCTGGTGGATCGAGGCGATGTAGGCCGCGCAGGAAAACGGCCGGACAATCCCGCTGGTACCGAGGATCGACAGGCCACCGAGAATGCCCAGCCGTGGATTCATGGTTTTCAGCGCCAGTGCTTCGCCGCCTTCGACGTTCACCGTGACCTCGAAACCGCCGCCGTAATCGAATTCCTTGGCCAGCAGGGTCAAGTGATCGGTGATCATCTTGCGCGGCACCGGGTTGATCGCCGGTTCGCCGACGCCCAGTACCAAACCCGGTCGGGTGACCGTGCCGACGCCACGTCCGGCACTGAAACGGACCCCTGGTTCGGCACTCAGGCGTACCTGGGAATAGAGCAGGGCGCCGTGGGTCACGTCTGGATCGTCGCCAGCGTCCTTGATCGTTCCGGCCTCGGCACCGTCGTGCGTCAGCCGACAGAACTCCAGGCGCATCGGCACCTGCTTGCCTTTGGGCAGGATGATTTCCACGGCGTCCGAGCTCACGCCACTGAGCAACAAGCGAGCAGCGGCGAGGCTGGTGGCGGTGGCGCAGCTGCCGGTGGTCAGGCCGCTGCGCAGCGGCGCGGGTTGTTCGGCGGTTTCGTCACGCATCGAGGGCTTTGACCACATCCAGCAAGGTAATCGGCAGTGCCTGACGCCATGTATCGAAATCCCCCAGCGGCTGCGCTTGAGCGATATGAATACGCGTCAGCTCACCGCCATGCTGTTCGCGCCAGGCCATCAGGGTCATTTCACTTTGCAGCGTGACGGCGTTGGCGACCAGTCGGCCGCCGGGTTTGAGTTGGGCCCAGCAGGCGTCCAGCACGCCTTCGCGGGTGACCCCGCCGCCAATAAAGATCGCATCCGGGCGTTCGAGGCCGGCCAGGGCGTGCGGCGCACTGCCGCGAATCAATTGCAGACCGGGCACGCCGAGTTCATCGCGGTTGTGCTCGATCAACTGCTGTCGACCTTCATCCGCCTCAATGGCCAGCGTCCGGCAGCTCGGGTGGGCGCGCATCCATTCGATGCCGATCGAACCGCTGCCGGCGCCGACATCCCACAGCAGTTCGCCGGGTGTCGGGGCGAGGCGGGCGAGGGTGATTGCGCGCACATCGCGTTTGGTCAACTGACCGTCATGCTTGAAGGCCGAGTCCGGCAAGCCGGCCAGTCGTGACAGGCGTGGTGTGTTCGGTTCGGCGATGCATTCGATGGCGATCAGGTTCAAGTCGGCAATGGCCGGATCGGTCCATTCGTTGGCAACGCTATCGAGGCGTCGTTCAGCCTCGCCGCCCAAGTGTTCCAGCACGCTCAGGCGACTGGGTCCGAACCCGCGCTCACGCAATAGCGCGGCAATCGCGGCAGGACTTTCGCCATCGTTGCTGAGCACCAGCAGACGAACACCGCTGAACAGGTGCGCATTCAGCGCGGCGATGGGACGGGCGACTACCGAAAGTGTCACTACCTCTTGCAGCGGCCAGCCCATTCGCGCGGCAGCCAGGGAACAAGAGGAGGGCGCCGGCAGGATCAGCATTTCGTCGCCGGGTAATTGCCGGGCCAGGCTGGCGCCGACACCGAAGAACATCGGGTCGCCGCTGGCCAGTACGCAAACCGGCTCGCCACGCAGGGCCAACAGTGGATCGAGGGAGAACGGGCTGGGCCACGGTTGGCGCTCGGCACGAAGGCACGGGGGCAGCAAATCCAGGTGCCGCTGACCGCCGAAAATCCGCGATGCACGCAACAGCGCGTGCCGGGCGTTTTTACCCAGCCCTTTGAAACCGTCTTCACCGATGCCTACTACCGTCAGCCAGGGCGTCATGCCTGCTCCTTGAAAAAATGACCCACAGCATTGGTTGCAACCGGGTTCGGGCCTGCGCGCAATGATACCTCGGCCGTACTGGAATGTATGGCGGGTCAGTCATTAACGTGTCTGCGCGAGATTAAATATCCTGAGTTACTTCGCCGATTGTTGGCGTGGAGAGTATCTGGTTAATTTGAGGTGTTCATTCGTGTTGAGATTAACTAATCAAACTACATAAAAAGGAATTTTATGTTCGATCTATCTACCGACTTTCCAACAGTGGAACAACGCCTGGACTTTCTGGGCCTGATGCCCTCGGCATCTGACGATTATGTAGCGCCAGTCACACCGCGCTCGCTGGCAGTCGCTCAGCCCCGCACAGCCTCCATCCATACTCGGGCAACCATTGCGGGCAGCACGATTGTTTCTGTCGCCGGAGTCGTCTCCGAAGACGATGAACAAAGTGTGCTGGACTGTGCGCTTTATCTGGAACAATACACGGACACAAAGTATGACCGGGAAACCGAGTGGTATGAGTGGTTGCAACATTACACGTTGGGGCTCTGGCACCTTGGCTGGATTCATCAGCGTCCCGTCATGCTCGAAAGCCGACGTACTGTTCTGTACGAACCCATTACCCATGCAATCCTCGACACACTGAAACCACAAGCCAGTGGGCCTATGTACACCGCAGCGATGGAGTCGTTCGAGGCGTTGAAAGGCAATCTGCAGGCATCCATGCTATTGGCACAAACCAGCGGGAGAGAGCGGGGGCGACAATTTCAAACCATGCCCTGCGCCTATGATGCCCGCGGCGGACTGACGCTCATGCTGATTCATTCATGGTATTTGGCCGCTGTGAACCCGGAGCAGTTTCTGTTCGTAAAGTGGCTGGAGCATGACGTCACGCTGATTCAGCACTTCGGGACGTTCACCCTGGACCGCAAGCGCTTCGACGGGGTGGCCACCGCGATGCGGGCCAAAATCACAGAGCGCAGCCGCGACTATCTCCTGCGGATGTGAGAAGGCTCGAGCGTTCATTCGAGAGTGGCGGGTAACCGGAGGCGTTAATGCGCTCGTTGTCCGACAAGCTTTTCATACCCCGTTGCAAAGCAGGCATAATACCGCCCGCTTCGCCCGCGAAGTGCCTCGCCACCTGAACGGGTCACCCCCTTGAACGAACGTCCGATGTCCTCTGCCTTACGCCCCTCGGCCTGCCCGGGGCTATTGCGTATTGTCCCGGCGCTGGATGGTGGTATCTGTCGGATCAAGCTGAACGGTGGCTCGATCAGCAGCGTTCAGGCCGAGGCAGTAGCGGCTGCAGCCGAGCGTTTCGCCAGCGGGGCGATTGAGGCCACCAACCGGGCCAACCTGCAGATACGCGGGATCGGCAGTGCGCATACGGCGCTGGTCGACAGTCTGCTGGCCGCTGGTTTGGGGCCACAAACGGCGGCTGGCGATGATGTACGTAACCTGATGCTCAGCCCAAGCGCCGGGATTGATCGGCAGAGGGTGTTCGACACCCGGCCACTGGCTAAACAAATACTCGCTTCGGTGCAGAGTCACGAACGTTTCCACGACCTCAGCGCCAAGTTCGCGGTGCAGCTCGATGGCGGCGAATCTTTGGCGATGCTCGAACATCCCCATGACCTATGGCTCTCGGCCTTTGAGCGAGACGGACAATCACGGCTGGCTTTCGGTCTGGCGGGATGCCCGACGGACAGGCCAGTGGGCTCGGTTTCACTGGGCGATGGTCACGCTCTGGTCGTCGCGGTGCTTGAGTTGTTCCTCGAACTTGCGCGTCCCGAGCAAACCCGTATGCGCCATTTGCTGAGCGAGCATCCGGTCGAGGACTTTCTGGTTCGACTGGCCGGGTGTGTGCCGATCCAGGCCGTTGCCGATTGGCAGCGTATCCCTGGCTCAAACGCGCTGCACATCGGCGCTCACCCCCAGGCCGAGGCAGATTTTGTGTATGTCGGGGCCGTGCCGCCATTGGGGCGGCTTGATCCCGCGATGCTTCGGGGGGTGGCGCAACTGGCGCACGAGTTCGGCGACGCGAGCTTGCGTTTCACGCCTTGGCAAAGTCTGCTGTTACCCAATGTCCGGATCGAAAACGCCGCGCAAGTCATTCGGCGTCTACAACGGTTGGGCCTGATGTGCGAAGCCGATCAGGCGTTGTCCCGGTTGATCGCCTGCACCGGTTCAAACGGCTGCGGCAAAGGGTTGGCCGATACCAAGGGCGATGCCCTGGAACTGGCTTTGCTGTTGCAGCGACAGGGTCATGTACTGAGCGTGCATTTGAGTGGCTGCTCGCGCTCTTGCGCTGCCGCACATACAGCGCCGTTCACGTTACTGGCCGTCGCCCAGGGTCACTACGATCTATATTTTCGCGATGCAGCGCAGCCGGGTTTCGGCGCCCTGCACGCACGCAACCTTACTATTGAAGCGGTCGCCGCCTTGCTCGACGCCCGCTCTCGGAGCCCTCTTGATGCTTGATTACATCCGCGACGGTCAGGAGATCTATCGCAACTCCTTCGCGATCATTCGTGCCGAGGCCAACCTCGACCGAATCCCGGCCGATCTGGAAAAACTCGCGGTACGGGTCATTCACGCCTGTGGCATGGTCGATGCGATTGACGGCCTGCAATTCTCCGAAGGTGCGGGCCAGGCCGGGCGCGATGCGCTGGCCGCCGGTGCGCCGATTCTGTGTGATGCACGGATGGTGTCCGAAGGTGTAACCCGCACTCGCTTGCCCGCGAACAACGAAGTCATCTGCACCCTGCGCGATGAAAGCGTTCCTGACCTGGCCCGCGAGTTGGGCAACACCCGATCCGCCGCCGCGCTGGAACTGTGGCGCCCACATCTGGAAGGCAGCGTGGTCGTCATCGGCAACGCACCGACCGCGCTGTTTTATCTTCTGGAAATGCTCGACGCCGGTGCCCCGAAACCGGCGCTGATCCTTGGCTTCCCGGTGGGTTTCGTTGGCGCCGCCGAATCCAAGGCAGCGCTCGCCGCTGACAGTCGCGGCGTGCCGTTCGTCATCATGCAAGGCCGGCTGGGCGGTAGCGCCATGGCTGCCGCCGCCGTCAATGCCCTCGCCACGGAGATCGAATAATGCAGCAACCTGGACGTTTGATCGGCCTCGGCGTGGGCCCCGGTGATCCGGAACTGATTACCGTCAAAGCCTTGCGCCTGCTGCGCGAATCCCCGGTGGTGGCGTACTTCGTCGCCAAGGGCAAGAAAGGCAATGCCTTCGGCATCATCGAAGCGCATCTGCAAGCCGCACAGAATTTGCTGCCGCTGGTCTACCCAGTGACCACTGAAACCTTGCCGGCGCCGCTGTCCTACGAGCAAGTGATCAGCGACTTCTATGATGACGCCGCCGAGGGCATCGCGACGCATCTCGATGCGGGGCGCGACGTGGCGGTCATCTGCGAAGGCGATCCGTTCTTCTACGGCTCCTACATGTACCTGCACGATCGCCTTTCTGAGCGTTACGAAGCCGAAGTCGTGCCGGGTGTGTGTTCGATGCTTGGCGGTGCCTCGGTACTCGGTGCACCGCTGGTGTATCGCAATCAGAGTCTGTCGGTGCTGTCCGGGGTGTTGCCTCACGATGATCTCAAGCGTCGATTGGCTGATGCCGACGCGGCGGTGATCATGAAATTGGGGCGCAACTTTCCCAAAGTTCGCCAGGTGCTGGAAGAACTCGGTCTGGCCGAGCGCGCGCTGTACGTCGAGCGAGCCACCATGGCCAACCAGAAAATCGTCCCGCTGGATCAGGTCGAGCCGATGTCCTCGCCGTACTTCTCGCTGATTATCGTTCCAGGCGAAAGGTGGCAAGGCTGATGACTCGTCCAGTTCCAGCGATCGTCATTCTCGGCAATGGCAGCCTCGCCACCGCACGCGGTATTCAACAGCTGTATCCCGGCGCACTGATCCACGGCCTGGCCGAACGCGTTGAAGGCGCGGACTGTCTCTACCGCGAGTTCGGTACGACCCTGCGTGAGCTCTATCAACAGGACACGCCGATCATTGCGTTGTGCGCGGCCGGGATCGTGATCCGCACGCTGGCGCCGTTGCTGCTGGAAAAAGGTGCCGAGCCGCCGGTCCTGGCGGTGGCCGAAGATGGCAGCGCGGTGGTGCCGTTACTTGGCGGCCTCGGCGGCGTGAATGTGATGGCGCGGGAGATTGCCGCAGCGCTGGACGTCACCGCGGCGATCACCACCAGCGGCGAACTGCGTTTCGGCACGTGCCTGCTCAATCCACCCAGCGGTTATGCCCTTGGCGATCTGGAATTGGGCAAGCGTTTCGTTTCCGATCTGTTGGCCGGTGAAACAGTGCGTATTGAAGGTGCGGCGCCATGGTTGGCGCACGCTCAGTTGCCGGAGAATGAACAGGCGCGGCTGACCGTTCATGTTGGCCATGTCGAACGAACGCCAGCCGCCCACGAGTTGTTGATCTACCCGCGCAACGTGGTGGTCGCTGTGAATGCTGGCGTGGCCAATGTGCCGAGGGTGGTACGCGAAGCATTGCATCAGGCAAAAGTCGCCCTGCAATCGCTGGCCTGCCTGCTGGCCGCTGACACTGAAATGGCCAGCCCGACGTTGCGAGAAGCGGCGCTTGAGCTGGGCGTGCCATTGCGGTTTGCCAGCGCTGACGGGGATGTCAGTGAACTGGCCCGCCATGCCATCGGCCAGTCTGTTTCCCTTCTTGGCGACGACACCATCGCCATTGCAATCGCCGAACAGCCGTTGGACCCATCGCAGATCGGACGACCGCGCGGGCGTCTGGCGGTGATCGGCCTGGGGCCAGGTGCCGCCGAACTGATGGTGCCCGCGGTAAAGACTGAGCTGGCACGAGCAAATGATGTGCTGGGTTACGAAACCTATGTGCGGATGGCCGGGCCGTTTCGCGCCGACCAGGTGCTGCATTGCACTGACAACCGTGAAGAAATGCAGCGAGCTCGCCACGCCTTCGAGCTGGCGGCCCAGGGACGTTCGGTCGTGGTGGTTTCCTCGGGCGATCCAGGCGTTTTCGCAATGGCCGCCGCGGTGCTGGAAGCCCTTCACGAATCCACGGACGCCCACTGGCACGCCGTGGATCTTGAGATTCTGCCGGGTGTTTCCGCGTCGATGGCCACCGCCGCGCAGGCCGGTGCGCCGTTGGGGCATGACTTCTGTGTCATGTCGCTGTCGGACAACCTCAAGCCTTGGTCGATCATCGAGAAACGTCTGGATCTGGCCGCTGAAGCCGATCTGGCACTGGCTTTCTACAACCCGATCTCTCGTTCACGGCCATGGCAACTGGGCCGTGCACTGGAGATCGTCGCGCAGCATCGTCTTCCTCAGACGCCCGTCGTACTGGGCCGCGACATCGGCCGTCCAGGGCAAACCTTGCGGGTCACGACGCTGGGGCAACTGACTCCCGATCAGGTGGATATGCGAACCATGGTCCTTGTGGGTTCCTCGACCACCTGTGCTTTTCCTCGTTCAGAAGGTGGGGAATGGGTGTACACGCCACGCTGGTATGGCAGCAAGCCATAAAATAGCGAATAGCCGGCGCCAGGCCGGCTATATCAACTGATAAACAATTTTATATGGATTTAAATGTCGATTTTTTAATGGCGGTTTTTGTGTGCGCTATTAAATAATATTATACGTTTGTTGGTTTGACTGAAGAGGGGTTGCTTGTTAGGTTTTACGGGTCTGCAAGATGCAGTCTAAGTTAATAACAAGGAGTTAAGTTGGATGATTGAAAGTAAAGCAATTGATTTGAATTTTGATTATGCGGCACAGTCGGAATATTTTGGGCTGGGCGAGGTGTCGACTCAATCTGTCCCTATGGCGCGAATGGCACGTTCAAACAGTATTTCCAGGCAAGACGGGAACGACCCGGCTGCTGTTTTGGGTTCGACCATCGCTGCATATGATGAAGCGCTGTCTGAGGAGGACCGCGAGGCATTCGACGATACTGTTCTTTATGCGGAACTTCGTGCCGACAAACTCTTCGATCGGGAAACCCAACGTCGCGAGTGGTATCGCGAGTACAGCAAGGCCGTAACGAATTGCGGTTGGCCAACCATGAACGACCCGTACAAGGAGTTCATCAGTCGGGAGCTGGACTTCACCATGGATGAGGCGGCACTGCAGATCATCGCGCTGGTCGCCGGGGCGGACAAACTGAAAGTTATACCGCTGATTTCTTCAGCCTTGAACGCCCTTGAAAAAAATGAAGGTGCAATAAAACTGGTTGAAATCAAAAGTAAAAAGAATAAGGCGGCTAACTTTCAAATGGTGCCCTGTATTTCTTTGGGAGGACGGCCAACCATGATTGCGTGCGCCATGCAAATGGAGTCACGCGAACTTATTACCAAAATACTGTTTTTCAAATATCGAGGCGAAGAAGTCAAAGTGTATAACGCCGCAACGCGTCGTACATTGAATCGGCGTGCTTATAATGTGGTCAAGGACATTGTTCAGGCAGAGGTCGACAGGAGTCGGCTGGAGTACTTCAAGACCCCACTGTAAATTTTTGCGAGAGCTTTGCGGTTAGAGGCTCTCGCTTCTTATAGGGAAAGTGAGACATGGAAAGTCATCATCAGGAGTCTTTTGTCGATTCCGGTTTGTTAAGTGTGTTGTCGGTTTCATTGAGCAACCAAATGAAGTGCGACATCTTGTATTCTTTACTTGCCTCCCAATTGAAAGCGTCGAGCAAGTTTCCGAATGCCAGCGAGTTCTCGCAACGGCACGGTGTTTTTATCGAGGCCCTTAAGCAGTCCGCCTGGCCTCTCAGGCGAGAGCAAGTCCTGCAGTCATTGTTCGAGAGCCAGGCCAGCGTCACGCTGACGGAGGTAATTACCCGCGCGATGGCAGGCCGGTCGTTGCAGAGTGAGTGTGAGCTGGCGTGCGAAGCCATTGGCGATTTGGCCCGCCTCCCGACCGATTTGCCCATCCAGGCGCAGCAACTCAGTCAGCGTACGGTCAAGGTTCCCGGCGGGGGAGAAGAGCGCCGTTTTACTGTGCACTTGCTGTTTGCCGTGAGCACACAGAATGCCCGCATAGAGGTGTTCTACCTTGAGTTTGAGACGAAGCAAAGCGTGGGAGAGCACTGTCTGGAACAAGCCTTTTCGACTCGTAGCTTCACTTCACCGATAGTGCTGAAGCATCACTCATTCGAGATGGCAGCCAGGGCTTTCGCCAAAAGCAGAGAACACATCGTCGCCTTTGTACAAGGGCACACGCTGATGGCTGTCAGGCCAAGGCTTGAGCTATCGCAGGAGCCATTGTCTTGTGGTGCCGTTATGGCACCAGATAACCCTTCACCCCTGTGAAAATGATCTGCGCCGCCAGTGCGCACACAAACAACCCCATCAACCGGCTGACAATCTGCAGCCCCTGGTCACCCAGAATCCGCTCGATGCGGTTCGACAGATAAAGCACCACACCCACCGTGAAGCTGGCCAGGGCAATGCTGAGGATGGCCGTGAGTTTGTCATCCCAGTGTGGCTGGCTGACGCCCATCACCAACAAGGCGCCGATGGTGCCAGGGCCGACGGTCAGGGGGATGGTCAGCGGGACGATGGTCACGTCCTGTTGCACGTTGTCGGTCTGTACCGCCGACTTGCCTTGGGCCATGCCCAGTGCCGAGATGAACAGCACGCTGCCGGCACCGATGCGAAACGCATCCACGGTGATGCCAAAGACACTGAAAATCACCCGTCCGAACAGGTACAGCAAGACGCTGGAAACCAGTGTGGCGACCGCCACTTTCCAGGCCAGTCGACGTTGTTCCTTGCGCGAATAACCGCGAGTCAGGCTGATGAAACAGGACAACACGAAGAAGGGGCTGTAGAGCACCAACATCTTCAGGTAAACGCTGAACAACACGTGGAGCATGGGGCAAGCTCGCTGGCGAGGGAAGTCGAGGGGGAGTCTATCAGGCGTTGCGGGGTCTGTCGGCTCAGGACGTTTGGGTTGCTGCACGGTTCAACTGGTCGCGCTGCGCAACCCAGTGTTCGATCAGGTCGCGCAATTGCGACAGCTCGACCGGCTTGGCCATGTGCCCGTCCATGCCGGCCTGGCGCGCGCGCTCTTTATGCTCGGCGAGGATATGCGCGGTCAACGCCACTATAGGAGTGCGAATCCGCTTGTTGCCGACTTCCCAGGCGCGCAATTGCTGGGTGGCCGAGAAGCCGTCGAGGATCGGCATTTCGCAGTCCATCAGCACCAGGTCGTAACGCTGGGCTTTCATGGCCTGCAGGGCTTCTTCGCCATTGCTGGCGGTGTCCGGTTGCAGGTTGAGCTTGCCCAGCATTCCGCGAATCACCTTGGTCGAGATGCTGTTGTCTTCGGCCACCAGAATGCGGAAATCGCTGGGGACCTTGACCGGCAAGGTCGGACCGGTGGGGGCAAGCTGCGCCACGGAGAGGCCCTTGTTTCGCTGGTTCAGTTCATCTGCCAGCGTCGTCTTCAGGGTGTAGCCAGCCACCGGTTTGGCGAGGATGCGTTTGATTCCGGAATTGCGCGCGATGATCTTGCTTGGCGCGTTGCTGATGCCGGTGAGCATGATCAGCAGGATGTCATGATTCAGGCTCGGGTCTTCCTTGATCTTGGCCGCCAGTTGCATGCCGGTCATGCCTGGCATGTTCTGGTCCAGCAGGACTACGTCGAAGTAGTCGCGCAAGTGCGCCTTGGTGCGCAGCAACGCCAACGCTTCCTTGCCGGACGCGACGGCACTGACGTTCAGGCCCCAGGCACTGCACTGCTGCACCAGCACTTTGCGGCAGGTGTCGTTGTCGTCCACCACCAACACCCGCGCACCCTGGAGTGGGCCATCGAGGTCGGACGTCGGGTGTTCGAGGCGGTCTGGGTCCAGCGGCAAGGTCAGCCAAAGGGTGCTGCCCTGGTGGGTGCCACTCTTGATGCCGAACTCTCCATGCATCAAGCGAATCAGCTGACGGGCAATCACCAACCCCAGATTACCTCCGAGGCGGGTGGCCGAGAGGAAATTCTTGCTGTGCAGTTCGGCGTGCATCAGCGCATCGCGTTCGTCGGCGTCCATGGGTTCACCGCTGTCCTGCACGGCGATGCGCAGGCGCGGTTTGGCGCTGCGCTCGTCGAGCGCGACAACAATCAGGATTTCGCCTTCGTCGGTTTTCTTCAGGGCGTTTTCCAGAAGGCTCAGCAAGGTCTGGCGCAAACGCGTCGGGTCGCCGCTGATGACCCGCGGTACTTGCGGCTGAATAAAGCTGATCAGCTCGACATTCTGCTGCTCGGCCTTGGCGCGGAAGATGCTCAGGCAGTCTTCGATCAGTGCGTTGAGATCGAACTGCACATCGTCCAGTTCGATCTGTCCGGATTCGAGCTTGGAAATGTCGAGAATTTCGTTGATCAAGGTCAGCAATTCATTGCCGGCGCTGTGGATGGTTTGTACATAGTCGCGCTGCTTGACCGACAGCGGCGTACCCAGCAGCAGCTCGGTCATGCCCAATACGCCATTCATCGGGGTGCGGATTTCGTGACTGATTTTTGCCAGGAATTCGGCCTTGGCATTGATCTCGGCGTTGCTGGCGGCCAGGTCGCGGCTGATGCTGAAACGGTCTTCGGTGATGCTGCGCTGGCGCTCGCTCAGGGCAATGCTCATCAACAGGCCGCTGATGCAGATGAACACCAACAGCGTGGTGATCAACCCTTGTGGCTCAATCAGGGTCAGTCCCAGCAAAGCCGGCAAGATAATCAGTGTGCCTAGATTGAATACCACCATGGCGGCCACGAACAGCCGCGCAGGTCGATAGCCTTTTTGCCAGTGCCAGGCGCTGACGAACAACATGGTAAGGCCCGCGAGGGCGACGAGTGCGTAAGTGATGATGTTCAGCGGTAGCGTGTTGACGAACAGCAGCAGCAGACCGCAGACAATGATGAGCAGGATGTCACCCAGCAGCACTTTGTTCAGCGGGTGTGGGCCGAGTGGGGCGAAGAAGCAATAGGCAAGCATCAACCCGCACGGTGCCGTCAGCAGCAGGGCGAGGTAGGCGCCGGGCGTTTGTACTGCACGCCAGTCCGGCAACCATGGCCCGGCCAGGTTCAGCAGCAGCAACAGGCTGAGCATCAACAACGCTTCGCAGGCGGCCAGCCAGAGGCTGCTACGCGAGCGGGTGTAGGCGTAACGGATGAGGTTGTGCAGGATCAGCATGGCGATACAACCGAACAGCAGACCGTAAATCAGCGTCTGGTTCTGATTGGCAGCGGTCATGACCGCCGATTGCAGCGTGATGTAAGGCCTCAACTGGTGATCGGAGACCAGCCGCAGGTAAACATCGAGCGGCTTGTCGCTTTGCGGTAGCGGCAACATGAAGTCGCTGCTGGGCAACGGTCGTTCACCCTGGGGTTGCTCGGTGCCGGTGTTCAAATGCTCGATCAGCGAATCGCCGTCCAGCACATAAAGATTGAAGCGCGACAGGTCGGGCGCGAACACCCGCAGTAGCTGTTCATGCTTGCCGGGTGCAAGCCTGAATCGCAGCCACAACGCACCTTCGGGTTCGGCTGCGGTGAGGTGGTCCAGTTCGATGGGGCTGAATTGATTGGTGTAGCGCGCGGAACGGATGTCGTTGAGCTGTAGATCGCCCTGTTCGTCGAGCAATACCGCCCAGCCACTGCCTTGCGCGGCCAGGGCCGGGAGCATGCAGAGCAAAGTCAGCAGAGTGACGGTGAAACCTATGGCAATCCTGAGCCAGCGCACGGCGAAATCCCTTCGTAGGTTAATGCCAGATTATAACTATGCGCGGCGCCGGAATAGTCCGGCAAGGGCCCGAAGCCCTTGCCTGGCCGAATGGCTGGCTTATTCCTGAGTTTCGCCACGCTCGCGGGCAATTGCACGGTAGCCAATGTCTTTGCGATAGAAACAACCTTCCCAATCAATCCTGGCCGCCAGCTTGTAAGCCTGCTGCTGAGCCGCATCGACGCTGGCGCCCATGGCGGTTGCGCAGAGCACCCGACCACCGGCCGTCACCACTTGACCGTCCTTGAGCGCAGTGCCGGCGTGGAAGACTTTACCTTCCAGTGCCGCAGCTGCATCCAGGCCATTGATGGCCACACCTTTGGCATAGTCACCCGGATAGCCGCCAGCGGCGAGCACGATACCGACACTCGGACGTGGATCCCATTGCGCTTCGACCTTGTCCAGGGCTTGCGCCAGGGCTGCTTCGACCAGCAACACCAGGCTCGACTGCAAGCGCAGCATCACGGGTTGGGTCTCAGGGTCGCCGAAACGGCAGTTGAATTCGATGACTTTTGGGTTACCAGCCTTGTCGATCATCAGACCGGCGTACAGGAAACCAGTGTAGACGTTGCCTTCATCGGCCATGCCACGCACGGTGGGCCAGATCACCAGGTCCATGACGCGCTTGTGCACTTCGCTGGTGACCACCGGGGCAGGGGAGTAAGCCCCCATGCCACCGGTGTTTGGGCCGGTGTCGCCGTCGCCGACGCGTTTGTGGTCCTGACTGGTTGCCATTGGCAGCACGTTCTTGCCGTCGACCATGACGATGAAGCTGGCTTCTTCGCCGTCGAGGAACTCTTCAATCACTACCCGCGACCCGGCTTCGCCGAATGCGTTGCCCGCCAACATGTCGCGAACGGCGTCTTCGGCTTCGGTCAGCGTCATGGCAACGATGACGCCTTTACCGGCGGCCAGGCCATCGGCCTTGATCACGATCGGGGCGCCTTTTTCACGCAGATAAGCCAGGGCAGGCTCGATCTCGGTGAAGTTCTGGTAGTCGGCAGTCGGGATCTTGTGGCGAGCCAGGAAATCCTTGGTGAAGGCTTTCGAGCCTTCAAGCTGAGCAGCACCCGCGGTCGGACCAAAGCAGTCCAGGCCACGCTTGCGGAACAGATCGACAACGCCGGCGACCAGCGGCACTTCCGGGCCGACGATGGTCAGGGAAACGTTGTTCTCGGCAAAGTCGGCCAGTTGCTCAAGGGCCAGCACGTCGATAGCGACGTTCTCGCACTTGGCTTCAATGGCGGTGCCGGCATTTCCCGGGGCCACGAAGACCTTCTGCACGCGTGGATCCTGGGCTACTTTCCAGGCCAGGGCGTGTTCACGGCCACCGCTGCCAATGATCAAAACATTCATTTCAAAAACCTCGGATGACGCTCATCTGGGACTGTAGGAGCAGCCGATCGACGCTCGATTGCTCGCGATGGTGGTTAACGATGACGCGGGGCATCAGAAGCAGTGCGGCGCCTTATCGTTTTTCGCGAGCAAGCTCGCTCCTACAGTGGACGTGTTATCAGTGACGGAAGTGGCGCATGCCGGTGAATACCATAGCGATGCCGGCTTCATCGGCTGCAGCAATCACTTCGTTATCCCGCATCGAGCCACCCGGCTGGATCACCGCGGTGATGCCAACCTTGGCCGCGTTGTCGATGCCGTCGCGGAACGGGAAGAACGCGTCGGAAGCCATGACCGCACCCTGCACTTGCAGACCGGCGTGTTCAGCCTTGATCGCGGCAATACGGGCAGAGTTCACGCGGCTCATCTGGCCCGCGCCGACACCGATGGTCTGACGGTTTTTGGCGTAGACGATGGCATTGGATTTAACGTACTTGGCGACTTTCCAGGCGAAGATCAGGTCGTTGATTTCCTGTTCGGTCGGGGCGCGCTTGGTCACGACTTTCAGGTCATCGGCGCTGATCATGCCGATATCACGGCTCTGCACCAGCAGACCACCGTTGACGCGTTTGTAGTCCCACGCCGCGGCGCGATCTGCCGACCATTCGCCGCAGGCCAGCAAACGCACGTTGGCTTTCGCTGCCACGATGGCTCGGGCTTCTGCGCTGACGGATGGCGCGATGATCACTTCGACAAACTGACGCTCGACGATGGCCTTGGCAGTCTCGGCATCCAGTTCGCGGTTGAACGCGATGATGCCGCCGAACGCCGATTCGGTGTCGGTCGCGTAAGCCAGTTCGTAGGCCTGACGGATGCCGCCTTCGGCGTCCGGGCTGACGGCAACGCCGCATGGGTTGGCGTGCTTGACGATGACGCACGCTGGCTTGACGAAGCTCTTCACGCATTCCAGCGCGGCATCGGTGTCGGCCACGTTGTTGTACGACAGTTCTTTGCCTTGCAGTTGGGTCGCGGTGGCGATACCGACCTCGCTTGGCTTGGCTTCCACGTAGAACGCCGCGCTCTGATGCGGGTTCTCGCCGTAGCGCATTTCCTGAGCCTTCACGAACTGGCTGTTGAACGTGCGCGGGAACTCACTGCGACCTTCGGTGCTGAGGGTGTCAGCGGCCTGGTTCACGGTGCCCAT
Source organism: Pseudomonas sp. ASL7 (assembly GCF_056680375.1). Lineage (NCBI taxonomy): Bacteria > Pseudomonadati > Pseudomonadota > Gammaproteobacteria > Pseudomonadales > Pseudomonadaceae > Pseudomonas > Pseudomonas sp. ASL7. The sequence goes on from NZ_CM155279.1 coordinate 5,387,756, forward strand.
GTAGTTGGCGATCATGCCGTCGTAGGCGGCGGTGTGTTCGAAGGCCTTGAGCATCAGGTCGAAACGCTGAGCGTAGGTCAGACCGCCGGCCTTGAGGCCTTCAAGAACACTGGTGTAATCGCTGGCATTCACCACGATGGCCACGTCTTTGTGGTTCTTGGCTGCCGAACGGACCATGGTCGGGCCGCCGATATCGATGTTCTCGATGGCAGTCGGCAGGTCGCAGCCTGGCTTGTTGATGGTGGCTTCGAACGGGTACAGGTTGACCGCGACCAGATCGATCGGCTTGATGCCGTGCTCGTTCATGATGGCGTCGTCGATACCGCGACGACCGAGGATCCCGCCGTGGATTTTCGGGTGCAGGGTTTTCACCCGACCGTCCATCATTTCTGCGAAACCGGTGTAGTCCGCGACTTCCACAGCGGCAACACCGTTGTCGCGCAGCAGCTTGAACGTTCCGCCGGTGGAGAGGATCTCGACGCCCAGGGCTTCAAGCTCTTTGGCGAATTCGAGGATCCCGGTCTTGTCGGAAACGCTGATCAAGGCGCGGCGGATCGGCAGGCGGGTAGTCTGGTCGGTCATCTCAATTTCCATCAAAAGCAAAGGAGTCAGCAAAAAAGGCGACCGTTTTTACGCGGGCGCCTTTCTGGTTTGATTGAATGCTTACAGCAAATCGTACTGCTTGAGTTTCTTGCGCAGCGTGCCCCGGTTCAGCCCGAGCAGCTCGCTGGCCTTGGTCTGGTTGCCCTTGACGTAGTTCATCACGCACTCGAGCAGGGGGGCCTCGACTTCGGAGAGCACCAAGTTGTACACATCCGTGACGGCAGCGCCCTCAAGGTGGGCGAAATAATTGTGCAGCGCCTTCTCGACACTCCCGCGAAGGGTCTGACCTTCTTCGCTCGGCGTATTGAGGTGCTGTTTCAAATTCACGTTGTCGCTCACGGGTGTTGTTCCACTCACTAAAGTCTCGGTCATCATCGTCATGCGGCCACCCCCTCTCCGTCCCCTGTCAGGCTCTTATAACGTTCGGCAAAGAAGCCCTGAACGTTGGCGCATTGTGCTTCCGTATCTTCCAAACGATTGAAGTGGGCGCGAAACTCCCTGGCGCCCGGCAAGGTTGCGAGATACCAGCCCACATGCTTGCGAGCGATACGGACACCCATAACGTCTCCATAGAAAACGTGAAGTGCGGCCAGATGCTCTAGCAGAATGCGTTCCACCTCGATCAGTTCCAGTGCCGGGAGTTTTTCGCCGGTACGCAGAAAATGATCGATCTCGCGAAAAATCCATGGCCGCCCCTGGGCAGCCCGTCCAACCAACAGTCCATCGGCGCCGGTCGCGTCGAGCACGTACCGGGCCTTCTCCGGCGAATCAATATCGCCGTTGGCAAAGACCGGAATCGACACCGCCTGTTTGATCGCGGCAATGGTGTCGTACTCGGCTTCACCGGTGTACAGATCGGCACGGGTGCGGCCATGGACCGCCAACGCCGTAATGCCTGCCTGCTCGGCGATCTTCGCCACGGTCAGGCCGTTCTTGTTGTCCCGGTCCCAGCCGGTACGGATCTTCAACGTGACCGGCACATCGACTGCAGCCACTACCGCTTGCAGGATCTCGGTCACCAGTGCTTCGTCCTTCAACAAGGCGGAACCGGCGGCCTTGTTGCAGACCTTCTTCGCCGGGCAGCCCATGTTGATATCAATAATCTGTGCGCCCAGTTCAACGTTGGCCCGGGCCGCCTCCGCCAGCATCTGTGCATCCCCACCGGCGATCTGTACCGAGCGTGGCTCGGGATCACCTTCGTGGATCATGCGCAGGCGCGATTTGCGGGTATTCCACAAACTCATGTCGCTGGTGACCATTTCCGAGACGACAAGCCCGGCGCCCAGTCGCTTGCACAGCTGACGAAAGGGCTGGTCGGTGACGCCCGCCATGGGGGCGAGAATCAAGCCGTTGTGCAATGTATATGGACCGATGCGTACCGCCGACATAGGACTTCCCTGTTGTGGGGCCGGATCATGAGAGTTCGAAAAAGGGTTGGCATGATACCCGCTCTCGATGACTGGATAAAGGCTGAATTGAACAAAATCTGAACAGTTATTCTGTTATTGCCAGCGGTTTGGTTCGCGCGGGTAAAGTCAGAATGTCGCCATCAACCCTGATCAGCGGGGCGTTTCACTCGGGCGAATGAAAGCTCAGGCTGTAGTTCACCGCTTTTGGGCCTGGATCGAGAATATCCAGTGCAATGTGGATCGGCGTTTGCGGAGGCATTTCAGCCATGCCTTCGAGGTCACCGTTGAGGTATTCGCCGGGCTTGAACCGGCGGCTGGCAATCAGATGGCCATTGAGGTCAGCAAAGCGCAGCTCCAGCAGCGGGAAGGGCTGAGAGAAGGGCGCACGGTTATAGATAATCGCATCGACCACCAGGGCTCCACTGAAATCCGGATGGCTGCGAACCACCAGGTTGCTGCTTTTTATTTTCGCAATGTCGACTTTGGACGGCACCGTGCAACCGATTTGCGGGCACAGTTGCTGGAACCACGGACGGTACTGGTCCTGGCGCGCCAGTTCGTCGAAATGGTAGGCGACGTATTGACCGACAAGACCGGCGGCCCCGAGCAGGATCAGCAGCAGCCAGAAAAACCGGCGGCCCCAGGGGGAGCGGCGCTTTTGCCAATCGAGTTGCAGCGGATCATCGGTCAGGTCCTGCAGCACTTCGGCATGTACGGCCGGTTCACTGCGTTCGCGGCGCTTGCGCAGGGGGGCGATGGAAGGCAGGTCGTCGTCGATCTCGTCGGTTGCCGACAACCGTTCGTGATGAATTGGGGTGTCGAGTGGATCGTGCAGGCGCAACTGCGGAGGCAGAGGCCCGTCATCCAGTTCCACCGGCTCAAGCGACAGCGAAGGTTCGGTGCGCTCGTGTTGGCTCGGCTCGAGTTCCAGTTCCGGCAAGTCGTCTTCAGCGGCCTGTGCGCGATCGGCCGCTGACTCACTGAACAGGCTGTCGGACCAGGGTTCTTCGGTCTCGGGATTATCTCGATGAGCACTCAGGCTGTCTTCGCGGTGCCGGCCGAATTCGGTGGTCGGCTGGATTTCCCGCTGTTCGAGGCGCGCGAGTTCTTCGTCCAGGTCCAGGCTGTCCAGATCCAGTTCGGCGGCGGTCCATTGCTTCAGGCTGATGGCCCGTTGCTCCGGCGCATCGACGATGGGCGGTGCGGTTGGCACAACCGCTTCCTTGCCGGCCTGCTCAAGCAATTGCTTGGCGGCGTTAAACACCTGCAAGCACGAGCCGCAACGAACCACTCCGCGGGCCACGCTCAACTGAGCATGGCTGACACGGAAGCTGGTTTGGCAATGCGGGCACTGAGTGACGAAGCTGTCGGTCATGCGGCGATCCGGTTTATGCAGGCGTCCATTCTAGCGCCGACGGCCGGTAATGCGCACCCAGCCATCGCGATTGGCAATCGGGTCCAGATCGAAGTCCTGAGCGTAGGCTTTGGCGACGTCTTCGCCTTGTTCGGCGAGGATGCCCGACAGCGCCAAACGACCGCCGGGCTTGACCAGGCTGGACAGTTGCGGCGCCAGGGAAACCAGCGGGCCGGCGAGGATGTTCGCCACCAGCACGTCAGCCTGAACCTGCGGCAAGTCTTCTGGCAGATAGAGCGGGAACAAGGCTTCGGCGATGTTGTTGCGTCCGGCGTTGTCGCGGGAGGCCTCCAGCGCCTGCACGTCGATGTCGGTGCCGACGGCTTCCTTGGCGCCCAGCAGCAAGGCAGCAATCGCCAGAATCCCCGAGCCGCAGCCGAAGTCCAGCACGTTGCAGCCTTTGAGATCCTGGCCGTCGAGCCATTCCAGGCACAGCGCTGTGGTTGGGTGAGTGCCGGTGCCGAACGCCAGGCCCGGATCCAGCAGCAGATTCACTGCATCAGGCTCCGGCGCGGCGTGCCAGCTCGGGACGATCCACAGGCGCTGGCCAAAACGCATCGGTTGGAAGCCGTCCATCCAGCTGCGCTCCCAATCCTGGTCTTCGATGACTTCGCTGTGATGCTCGGGCAGCGGACTGCCGGTCAGCAACTCAAGGTGGGCCAATACGCTGGCGGCTTCGGTGCCGCCTTCGAACAGAGCCAGCAGGTGAGTGTGAGACCACAGCGGGGTGGTATTGAGTTCCGGTTCGAAGATCGGCTGATCTTCGGCGTCCATGAAGGTCACCGACACGGCGCCCACTTCAAGGAAAGCGTCTTCGTAGGTTTCGGCTTGTTCTGGGCTGATGGCGAGACGGACTTGCAGCCAAGGCATGGCGGGCACCTTTGAAAAATATTGATTGCAGCCTGGCGGGCTACGATAAGCACGCAAGTTTACGCGAGCGCGGAGGTTTTGTGGGAGTGGGCGAGCCTTAATGCCATTCAGTTCAGTCGCGACGCAATCTGTAGCAGCTGGCGAAGCCTGCGTTCGGCTGCGCAGCAGTCGTCAATCCAGACCGTGTGTTGTTTCAGGAAGACCGTGCACTCAGGTTTTACGACTGCTGCGCAGCCGAACGCAGGCTTCGCCAGCTGCTACGGGGGTATGTTGCAGTCCGCATGAAATCTCCAGAAACAACAAAGCCGCCCGAAGGCGGCTTTGTTGATCGGGCTAAAGCTTAGTGCTTGTCGCCAGCCAGCTTGTGTTCCAGGTAGTGGATGTTGACTCCGCCTTTGCAGAAGCCTTCATCGCGGACCAGATCGCGGTGCAGCGGGATGTTGGTCTTGATCCCGTCGACAACGATTTCGTCCAGTGCATTGCGCATGCGCGCCATGGCTTCGTCACGGGTTGCACCGTAGGTGATCAGCTTGCCGATCAACGAATCGTAGTTCGGCGGAACGGCATAGCCACTGTACAGGTGCGAATCGACGCGAACGCCGTTGCCGCCTGGCGCGTGGAAATGCTTGACCGTGCCCGGGCTCGGCATGAAGGTCTTCGGGTCTTCGGCGTTGATCCGGCATTCCAGCGCGTGGCCGCGGATAACCACGTCTTCCTGGGTGAACGACAACTTGTTGCCAGCGGCGATGCTCAGCATCTCCTTGACGATGTCGATGCCAGTGACCATCTCCGACACCGGGTGCTCAACCTGAACGCGGGTGTTCATTTCGATGAAATAGAACGCGCCGTTCTCGTACAGGAACTCGAAAGTCCCCGCGCCACGGTAATTGATGTCGATGCAAGCCTTGACGCAGCGTGCGAGGACTTCGGCGCGTGCTTTCTCGTCGATGCCCGGTGCCGGCGCTTCTTCGAGAACCTTCTGGTGACGACGTTGCAGCGAGCAGTCGCGGTCGCCCAGATGGATCGCGTGACCCTGGCCATCGGAAAGCACCTGGACTTCCACGTGACGTGGGTTGGTCAGGAATTTTTCCAGGTAGACCATCGGGTTGCCAAACGCCGCACCGGCTTCGGAGCGGGTCAGTTTCGCCGAGGAAATCAGGTCTTCTTCTTTATGCACAACGCGCATGCCGCGACCACCACCGCCGCCAGCGGCTTTGATGATCACCGGGTAACCGACTTCACGACCAATGCGCAGAGCGGTTTCTTCGTCTTCAGGCAGCGGGCCGTCGGAACCCGGAACGGTTGGAACGCCAGCAGCGATCATGGCGTGCTTGGCCGATACCTTGTCGCCCATCAGGCGAATGGTGTCGGCTTTCGGGCCAATGAACGCGAAACCGGACTTTTCGACCTGTTCGGCGAAGTCGGCGTTTTCCGCAAGGAAGCCGTAGCCTGGGTGGATGGCAGTAGCGCCGGTCACTTCAGCCGCGGCGATGATTGCCGGAATGTGCAGGTAAGAATGAGCGGCCGATGCCGGACCGATGCAGACGGATTCGTCTGCCAGGCCCAGGTGCATCAATTCTTTGTCGGCCTTGGAGTAAACGGCGACAGTCTTGATGCCCATCTCTTTGCAGGCGCGCAGGATCCGCAGGGCAATCTCACCGCGGTTGGCGATCAGAACTTTTTCCAACTTCGCAGTCATCAAAGGCTCTCCGCGGTTCAAACGATGGTGAACAGCGGTTGGTCGTACTCAACCGGCTGGCCGTCTTCGACGAGGATGGATTCGATCACACCGCTGGTTTCAGCTTCGATGTGGTTCATCATCTTCATCGCTTCAACGATGCACAGGGTGTCGCCTTTCTTCACGGTCTGGCCAACTTCAACGAAGGAAGGCGAAGACGGCGAGGATTTGCGATAGAACGTGCCGACCATCGGCGAACGGGCAACGTTGCCGTTCAGAACAGGGGCAGCGGGTGCCGCAGGAGCAGCAGCGGCAACCGGAGCAGCGGCCACTGGCGCAGGCGCCGGAGCCTGCATTGGAGCCGGTGCATAGTACTGCTGAGCCGGGGTCTTGCTATGACGGCTGATGCGTACGGACTCTTCGCCTTCCTTGATCTCGAGCTCGTCGATGCCGGACTCTTCCAGCAATTCGATCAGTTTCTTAACTTTACGGATATCCATGAATCATCAACTCCCAAGGGTCGGTCAGGGGCGTTACGCTTGTTGTTCAAGCCGTTGCCTGTCTTTCAAGCAGCTCTAGTGCGGCCTCCAGGGCCAGTCGATAACCGCTGGCGCCAAGGCCGCAGATCACTCCCACCGCTACGTCGGAGAAGTAAGAGTGATGGCGGAAAGGTTCGCGTTTGTGCACGTTAGACAAATGCACTTCGATGAATGGGATGCTCACCGCCAGCAGCGCGTCACGTAATGCGACACTTGTATGCGTAAAAGCTGCTGGGTTGATCAGAATGAAGTCGACACCTTCGCCGCGAGCGGCGTGGATGCGGTCGATCAATTCGTACTCGGCATTGCTTTGCAGGTAGAGCAAATGGTGGCCGGCTTCACGGGCACGGCGCTCCAGATCCTGATTGATCTGCGCCAGGGTGGTTGCCCCGTAGACGCCCGGTTCGCGGGTGCCGAGCAAGTTCAGGTTGGGTCCGTGCAGAACCAATAAGGTCGCCATCTGCTGTTCCTTGTTATCTGTGTGCAATTGTCAGAGCCCGGCGACTATGCCGCAAAGCCTTTGTGACTGTCCAGTTCTCTGCAATAGCCAGCACGATGACCGATGTTTGCGAAAAATTTATGACTGGGTAGTTAAATGCGGTCATTTGCTTTCGCAACACGTTCGGCGAAGTCCGTTGCGTTGATTTCGCCGATCACCCGCACATCGGTACGTTCGACACCATCTTTGCCAAAAAACATCAGCGCCGGAGGGCCGAACAGCTTGTAGCGGTCCAGCAGGGCACGTTGTTCGGCGTTGCTGGCGGTGATGTCGAAACGGATCAACCGATAGCCCTTGAGGCGTTCGATGACCTTCGCGTCGTTGAGCACTTCATGCTCGATGACTTTGCAGCTGATGCACCAGTCGGCGTACCAGTCGAGCAACAGCGGGGTGCCAGACGATTGGGCGTCAGCGAGGGCACTGTCCAGGTCTGACGGGGTGCTGACGGTTTGCCAGTCACTGGTGTCTTGCGTACTTTCGGCAACATTGCGGGGCTGGCCAATCGGATTGGTCGGATCGGTCTGACCGCTGAACGCTCCGTACCAGCAGGCCAGCGCGTAAAAAAGCAGGAACATCCCGAGCAGTTGGCCGAGACGTTTTCGAGGCGGTTTGTAGACGAATTCCAGCGCGCCCATGAATAACCCGACACCACCGGCCAGCAAGCCGATCAGCAGCAAAGTGATTTGCCCCGGCAATACGCGACTGAGCAACCCGATCGCCAACCCCAGTAACAATACGCCGATCGCGTTTTTTACATAGACCAGCCACGGCCCGCTTTTCGGCAGCCAGGCGGCGCCACCGGTGGCCACGAGTAACAGCGGCGCGCCCATGCCGAGACCGAGCATGAACAGTTTTAACCCACCTCCCAGCGCATCGCCGCTGGCACTGATGTACAGCAACGCACCGGCCAGCGGTGCCGAAACGCAAGGCGAAACCAGCAGGCTGGACACTACGCCCAACACGGCTGCGCCCCACAGCGAGCCGCCTTCGGTGCGGCCGGCGATCCGGTCCAGTCGACTGCTGATTGCATGCGGCAGCTTGAGTTCGAAGACGCCGAACATCGCCAACGCAAACACCGCAAAAAACAACGCGAACGGCACCAGCACCCAGGCCGATTGCAGCCGCGCCTGAAGATTGAGCTGGGCGCCGAACATCCCCATCAGCGCCCCGAGCAGGGCGAAGCATGCGGCCATTGGCAGCACGTAAGCGAGTGATAGATTGAAGCCGCGCAAACCACCGACCTGCCCACGCAATACCACGCCAGACAGGATTGGCAGCATGGGCAGCACGCACGGTGTGAAGGTCAGGCCCAGGCCTGCGAGGAAGAACACAGCCAGTTCGCGCCAGCTCCAGTTTTTGCCTGGGGCGCCGCTGTTGGCGCCGTTGCCATCGATGCTCAGGCGCTCGGTCTCTGGCGGGTAGCACAGGCCTTTGTCGGCGCAGCCCTGATAGGTGACAGCCAGGGTGAAGGGGCGTTGATCGGTGCGCGGCAGTTCTACATCGAGAATGCCGTGGTAGACCTCGACGTCGCCGAAATACTCATCGTGCTTTTTTTCGCCCGGGGGCAGTTGTGCGGCCCCAAGGCCGACATCGGCTGGATCGGCTCGAAACTGAAAGCGATGCCGATAGAGGTAGTATCCCTCGGTCGCGACGAAGCGCAATTTGATCGTTTGTGGCGTGCTGTCTACCAGGCTCAACTGAAAGGCTTGGCGCACCGGCAGAAAGTCGGCGCTGTTATTGATCGATCCCAGCGTTGTACTGGGTCGACTGTCCAGCAAGCCGGCGGCGGAAGCCGGCAGGGCGAGCACTAAAAGCAGCAGGCAGAGCAAACGGCGCATGACAATCTCGCGTATCGGAATTGGGGGCATGATAGCGGACAGTCGCGGGGTGTGCAGGGGTGGGAGTTTTGCGGTGATTGTTCTGGCGCCTTCGCGAGCAGGCTCGCTCCCACATTGGATCTGTGTCATGCACAAATCAAATGTGGGAGCGAGCCTGCTCGCGATGGCGGTCTATCAGACGCGGAAAGCTTGCACGGCTGTGTGAAGTCGTCCACCCAACACCAACAAATTCTCCCCTTGTTCGCGCCCCTCGCCAATCCTCAGCAAATTGTCCCCGCCCAGCGTGTGGATACGTTCGCTGTGATCGCGGATCTCGCTGACCGCGCCACTCTGCTGTGCAGTGACATCGGCAATGCGCACGGCGGTGTCGGCAATGGTCTGGATGGCGCCAACGATTTTATCCAGCGCGCCATCGGCGGCCTGGGCCTGATTGGCCGTAGCTTCGGCGTGTTCAACCTGGGCGCGCATGCCTTCTACCGACTGCCGCGCAGCGGTTTGCAGACCGGCGATCAGGACCTGGATTTCTGCAGTGGCGCCAGCGGTACGTTGTGCCAATGACCGAACCTCTTCAGCCACCACCGCAAACCCTCGGCCCATTTCTCCGGCGCGGGCCGCTTCGATGGCGGCGTTCAGGGCCAGCAGGTTGGTCTGGTCCGCAATCGAGCGGATCACCGTCAACACGCCGCCGATGGTCGCTGACTCCTCGGCCAGGTGTTCGATCATCTGCGCATTGCCTTGCACTTCACCCACCAGCGCATGCAACCCGGTGAGGCTCAGGCCGATGACTTTCTGGCCGTGTTCCACCGCCAGTCCGGCATGGCGGCTGGCGTCGGCCGCCTGGCTGGCATCGCCGGCAACTTGTTGGATGGTCGCTTCCAGCTCGCCGAGGGAATCGCGGATCAGCGCGGTGTCGCCGGCCTGATGTTCGGCGCCACTGTGCAGGTCATTGCTCAGTTCGGCCAGGGTCCGGCTGCTGCCGGCGACCTGTTCGGCATTGAGGCGAATGGTCCCGACCAGATCGACCAGATAGGCACGCAGACGATTGAGCGAGGCTTGAATGTCATGCAGTTCGCGGTTGGTCTTGCCCAGTTCAATGTCCCGACTGAAGTCTCCCTCGGCCCAGGTCGAAAGGGCGGGCGCCAGGTTGGTCAGCGTCCGCGCCAAGCGTCGTTGCAGGGTATCGATCAACAATGCAATGAGCAGAATCAGGCCGATCATGACCCCCTGCATCAGTCGAACTTCGCTCTGGATTTGCCCGTGCTGGGCGCGAACCACGGGTTCCAGTCCGGCGATGGCCTGTTGCACGGCGGCGATTTTCTGGTGAGTGGCGGTGCTGAGGTCGGCGCGTTTCTGAATCTGATCGCGAGTGCGGGCCAGTTCTGCCGGATAGCGCGTCAGCAGGCTGTTGAGCTCACGCTTGAGGCCGACGCCGGCATCTTCGGCGACGGTTTTTTCAGCGTTCTCCAGGCCCATCAACGCGGCAAAATCATCCTTGCCCGATTCACTGCTGGTGGTCACGCCGAGTAACGGCAGGGCGCCCAGCTGTTCAGCCTGAGTGCGGATGTTGGCGACTTCGCGCTCGACATCGGCCGCCAGTTCGCTGCGACCACTGCTGACCAGTTTGTCCCGGGCCAGGGACAGTTTGCCCAGGTGCTGGGAGGCCGAGAGCAGCGGTGTCAGGTAGCTCGGGTTGGTGCTGGCGTATTGGCTGAGCTGATCGAGACTGGCACCAAGTTCGCGTTCAGCTTGCAGCAGTAGCGCTTGGGGGTCGCCCGCCAGTTTACCGGCCGCGAGCAAGTCGGTTTTGCTGAATTCTTCGAGGGTCGACAGGCTGGGCCGCAAGGTGTCGGCCAAGGCCGGCGGCAACTCTGCAAGTTCCTGTTGCAGACCGTCGATGGCCTGGCTGGCACTACTCAGGCGCAGGGCATCACCGCTGGCGAGGTAATCCTCGATGTTTCGCGCGACTTCATTTTGAAATTGCTGGGACAACCCGAGGTAACGCTCCATCAATAGATAGGGGCGTTCGAGGGCTTTTTGTGACCACCACAGCGTAGCGCCGAGGGCCAAGCACACGGCGACTAAAAGGAGGGTGTTGAGATTGGTCAGCAGCTTCAGGCGCATCGCGGGACTACCAACGGCAGAATGGTAAGTACCTGAAGTTATTGCGTTTGTGTTACAGGGTTATGACTGAATCGATCGTTTTCGATGAAAAAGTGGCACTTTGCTTTGACGTCCGCGCGGCCTGGACGCGATTACGTCCGGCGTCCTTGGCGCGATAGAGCGCTTCGTCTGCCTGGCTGGCCATCAACAGGCTATCGGAGTGTTCGCACAGTTCCACCACGCCAGCGCTGAAGGTGCACCAAAGATCATGGGGCTGAGCAGGGTAGTGAATTTCGGCAAAGCGTTGACGGATTTCATTCAGCACGTTGTAGGCCGATTCCAGATCGGTGTCCGGCATGACAATGGCGAATTCTTCACCGCCGTAACGACCAATAAAATCGGTCTTGCGCAGCCGTTGCTTGAGGAACAGCGCCAGGCTCTTGATCACGCGGTCACCCATGGGGTGGCCATGGCTGTCGTTGACGCGTTTGAAGTGGTCGATGTCGAGCATCGCAAAGCTCAGCGGCTTGCTTTCGCGTCTGGCGCGGAACGAGCAGTCTTCAAGCAATTGCAGAATGTGGGTGTGGTTGTACAAACCGGTGAGGCTGTCGCGGACCATCCGCGCCTTCAGATTGCGTGCCCGTGCCGCGCGGTTGCGCACGGTGGTGATCAAGTGCCGGGGCTTGATCGGTTTGGTCAGGAAATCATCGCCTCCCTCGCTCATGGCGTCGAGTTGCTTGTCCAGATCGTCCTCCGCCGACAGGTAGATGATCGGCACACTGACATAGCGGTCGTTATGGCGAATCACCTTGGCCAGTTCAGTGCCGGTGCACGCTGGCATGTACATGTCGAGGATGATCAGGTCCGGCTGGAAGTCCGCCAGTTCGGCCATGGCCTGAATCGGTTCTATCAGGGTTCGCGTGACGATCCCGGCACTGTTGAGCAGACGTTCGGTATGCAGGACCTGGGCGCGGGAGTCGTCGATGATCAGCACTTTGTAAGGCTCGTACTGGGCAACGCAGGTCAGGACCTCGATTTTCTCCAGCAGGCTCGATGCTTCGAGGGTGCCGGTCAGGAACTCCTGACCGCCGGCGCGCACCGCGGCAAGGCGGGTCGGGGTATCGGTTTCGTGCAGGCTGAAGAACAACAGCGGCAATTGATGGTCGAGACCTTCCTGGGCTTCGGCGGCCAGTTTCAGGCCGATGCCGGCACCGCCGAAGTCCACGTCCATGACGATCGCTGCGGGCAATCGCTCGACCATCGAGGAGCGGAACGCCGCGACACTGTCCAGCGCCTGGGCGCTGAGCCCGAAAAATTCCAGTTGTTTGGCCAGGCGTTCGGCACGGTCATGATCCTGCAGCATCACGTAGATCGGCTTGCGCAGCGGCGGCAGGAAGGTTTGTTCGAACTGATCGCCATGGCGCAAGCCGGTACGCGACAGGCGCTGCATCAAACGATTGAGGTCGGTGATCAGCCCGCTGCTCAGGCGCCCGCGATTGGCGTCGACCGCCTCCAGTGACTGGCTGATGTGGCGCGCCAGTTGAGTGTGTTCCGGTTGTTCGAAACGTTCGGCGAAACGCAGCAGACGCAGATTGGCCTCGCTCAGTTCCAGTAAGTCAGTGCTGGACCACTCGCTGCGTTGCAGACGCTGCCATATCTCAAGAATTTGACGTGCCTGATGAATTACCCGCTGGGCAAAGTGGTGCTTGAGGCGCTCACGGCTGGGGTCTTCTGGCTCGGTCATATCCTGACTACTGGTTAGGGTAAATGCTGAGATCGACTAGTGGCTCTATGCTAGCACCTCTTTTCAATGGGATGAGTGTCGTAAGTCAATAAACTGTAGTGCGACGTGATTCAGTTTCTGACTGGCTGGTCTGGTTTGATTTGTCGCTGGCCGGTAGCAGCCAGCAGATAGGGTGTTTAAGGACGCTTCCTATTTATATCCGCGCAACTGCCTTCTGCCCGACGACCCTCGTCTGTCAGGGATTTCTGATTTTTCGGCAGGGTGCTTCGGGCGCGGCAAGCGACTGATAGGGTTCAGGGATTCCCCTAGAAGCCATCTGCAAATCATGACCCAGTGTTTCGAACAGCACCCTAGCGATGACCAGCGCCTGTACCACAACAGCACGCCTGTTGCTGACTGCGAATGTAAAGAGGTACGGCTTTATGGCAGCAAGACGCTTGTTACCGACGTGCCGATCCTTACGTGTGCCTGCCTTTGGCGTATCTACCAGCGCGAAGCGGAAAAGATAGTCGCACCTAACGGTGTGTTGATTGCCGATCCGGTGGAGCGCAACCGCGCGATCAACGCCGCTTACGCCCGATTGTGGCTGCATGACCCGCGTTTTCAGTGGGCCGGGCTGGCGGCGTTTGCCTCCAAGCAGGTCGGCTGTGGATTGCTGCATGCGGCGGACAGTGTCGAACTCATTCGTGATGAGCATGACGCGCGGCAGCGATTGCGCGCTAGCCGCCGAGAGCACGGTTTGTTGACTCCGGACAGGATGTCCGAACAGGCGAAAGGGTTGCGTGACTATAAGGAAGCGGATGCGCGTAATCCTGTGCCCTCTGTGGATTTTCGTCCAGCGGGGGAGGAGTTGTCGTTGCTCCAGCAACAATTCCGGCATGTGCACGACATGATGGCGCTGGGGAATACCACGCTGTTTCTGGATGTTTTTCCGCTGCATGAGTTTTATGCGAAGCGTGGGTTGAAGGAGTTGAAGCAGTGCCTGGACGCCCGGAAGGGTATTTACGGGCACCCGAAGTTCCCTGTGCTGTGGCCAGTGGGGCAGGAAAAGCTGAAGTTCGGGATGGAGTACATCGATATTTTGCGGGGGTTTGAGGCGATTGAGGCAGGGGACATTGCCAAGAGTGTCGAGCATTTAGCCTGGCATGAGCAGCAAAATATTCTACAGCCCACGATTTATCAGAACGGCCAACTGGTGGCTTTGCTGCGTGGCAACCATGCTTTTTATGTGACCGGTTTTCCTTCTGGCGTGGCCCAGGCAATTGAGTTGACGCTCTCCAGCCAATGCCAGCGTGTTGATGACGGACGCACCATTGGTTTCAGCAACAGCCCGCTGGCGGACTTATCGGATATCAAGCAGCGAATGCCTTTCGTATTTCGGGCTGCAGCGCGCTTTGATCAGATGCTCAATGACACAAGCCGTAGTGTGGTGGAGCAGTCGATCACCGAGATCGCATCAGGGCAGGGAATACGATGAATGTGCGGCAAGGTATTGGCCGCTGGAAGCTTGGGGCAGGTTTGCTGCTTCTGGCTGCCCTGATAGGGGTGGCTACGAATCAGTTAGTTGAGTCTCTATCGCAAGAGCCGGTAATCGCATTGGAGATGGGCGGTACCTATGAAACCTTGCGCAAGCATTCTTCAGTCCGCTTCAGCCCGATGGTGCCCGGGCATGTCTGGATGGGCATTCCCTACACGGATGCACGGCTTCGATTCATCGATCCTCAGTACGAATTCGTCACACCGAGAGCGCGCTTTTTCACTGTTGTATTTGACGACAATGTCGTTGGCAGTATCCGCATGTCCCCACAGGTTGTGCCGTTGCTGCTCGATGACGCCCTGAAGGTAGCTCTGGATTTGCAAGACCAGTGGCGCGGGGGCGGATGGAGGGTGGCCGGGAGGAAACGCTATCCACCCTTTGCCGACACGCCTGAATGGCGAGCGCAGTTGCGAGACGTGAATAAAGGAGGATCGGTCTACTGGAAGGCTGGCAAAAAATATCAAGTCACGATGCACATGCACCGTTTCAAATATGACAAGCGACCCGACGAAGAGCGCTACCTCATCACTCTGTCGATCGGCAAGCCGTGGACGCCTTTCGCAGAAGATGGGGACGAAGAAGATCAAATCGAATTGGATCAATCCATTCCGGACACCCCCTTATTCCCCACAAAAACCAAAGGAGCCCCACCATGCCAACTCCCGTCTTCATGACCCTCCACGGTGAAAGACAAGGCTTGATCAGCGCAGGTGCCTTCACTGAAGCATCGGTGGGCAACATTTACCAGTTGGGGCGTGAAGACCAGATCATGGTTCAGGCCCTGAGCCATGGTATTTTCGTGCCCAAAGGGGCGGGAGCGGGGCGCCGGATGCACAAGCCCTTGATCGTCACCAAGGCCATCGACAAGTCGTCGCCGCTGATTAACATCGCTATGTGTTCAGGGGAGCTGCTCAGCAAATGCCGCGTCGAGTGGTATCGCACCTCGGCCCGAGGAGTGCAGGAACATTTCTACACCATAGAGCTTGAAGACGCGGTCATCATCGGCGCCGAAGTGCTGATGCCGCACTGTCAGGACCCCGGTTCTGCTCACCTGACTCAGCTGGAAAAGGTCCACTTCAGTTACCGGCGGATCTATTGGCGGCATGAGATCAGCCGGACCATGGGCTCCGACGAATGGAACGCTGAGGCGCAGGCATGAGGCTGGTCAACGACTTTCAACTGTCCGCGTGGGAGCGCCAACAGGCTTATGCCAGTGAGCAAGCTTTGGATCTGGTGCACCAGGCGTTGCTCGACCGGCAACCCATCGATGGCCTGGACGCGTTGCGTGCCGGGTTGCTGATCGATATCGACAGCGAGGTACTCGACCAGATTGAGCGGGGCGAGTGGTGGTTGATCAGGGCTGAAGCCGACTACAGTGACTGGCCGACTCCAGTGCCAACCTTTGATCAGAAAGTCATGGCGCTAATGAGAAACCCGTCGCCCCAGCCCGCCCGGTCGCCGAGGATCTTCCGCCTGATTGATAGCGAAACCCTCGAGCCGCTGGTGCAGCAGCGCTACATTGCAACCGTGGACGGGCTTACCCTCCAGCGCAAAACCGACGGCGAAGGCATCGCCCATCTTTTTATGCCGGCCGAGGTGCGGCAGGTTTCAATGAGGGTGATCGCCGTTTAGCGCGGGCTGGACGCTTGAGTTCATTGGCAGCGGTTGTCGTCGGTTTAGTCGATAATTTTCGGGATAAGCCCAGCGGCGGGTGCCGGTCAAGGCACGTTGTTGTATGGTTGTAGTCGAACCGACGAACTCAAGTGATTGAAAGGATATCGCCATGCTGGACTGGAAGAATCGCGCGGGCCGCGCGCCTGAACGCGCAGCTGAACCAAAATCGGCTGCCCGTACTTATATAGGTGGCGTTTTGTTCAGCCGGGCGCTGGCCACGTTGATTGGTCTGTATCTGCTGGTGACCATCGGTCTGGGCTGGTACTGGAGCGAGGAGCCTGCGCTGTTTCCGGTTCAGCAGAATGCCCAGTTGGCGGCCGAGAAAGAAGGCAAGCAGATGGTCATCGGCTACACCACGGTGGAAACCCTCAAGACCGTCGCCGGTACGCTGCTGAACAAACCGGGTGGCTATATTTCCAACGACCGTTTCCCGCCGGGGTTGTGGATGGATAACATGCCGAGCTGGGAGTATGGCGTGCTGGTCCAGGTCCGTGACCTGACGCGAGCCATGCGCAAGGACTTCGCCCGCTCGCAATCGCAATCGGCCGAAGATGCCGATCTGGCCAAGGCCGAGCCGCGTTTCAACTTCGACAACAAGAGCTGGGTGCTGCCTTCCAGTGAGTCCGAGTATCAGGAAGGCATCAATTCCCTGAGCCGCTATCAGGCGCGCCTGTCTGATCCTACGCAAAAAAACGCGTTGTTCTATGCCCGCGCCGACAACCTGAACAACTGGCTGGGCGATGTGGGCACCCGTTTGGGCTCGTTGTCGCAACGGCTGTCGGCCAGCGTTGGCCGGGTCAAACTGAACACCTCGCTAAAAACCGAAGTCCTGATGCCGGGCCAGGTACCGCAAGTCGAAGAAGAAATCGTCGAAACCCCGTGGATGCAAATCGACAACGTGTTCTACGAAGCTCGCGGTCAGGCTTGGGCCTTGTCCCATTTGCTGCGCGCCATCGAAGTCGACTTCGCCGACGTACTGGCGAAGAAGAACGCCACCGTCAGCGTGCGGCAGATCATTCGTGAACTGGAAGCCTCGCAAGAGCCGGTCTGGAGCCCGATGATCCTCAATGGCAGCGGTTTCGGGATTTTGGCCAACCACTCGCTGGTTATGGCCAACTACATCTCCCGGGCCAACGCGGCGGTGATCGATCTGCGTCAACTGCTCAATCAGGGCTGAGTCATGGTCGATAACGCCAAAGAGGCCGCCCATCGCGCGGCCTCGGATGCCGAACAGATCGCCTGGGTCGACGAGCAGGACAACCTGCTCGGTGCCCTGGTCCGATCCGACTTGCGCGAGCGCGGGCTGATCGGGCGCGGTACCTACATCATGCTGTTCAATTCGGCCGGTGAGCTGTGTGTGCATCGACGGACCCTGAGCAAAGCCATTTATCCCGGTTTCTGGGACGTGGCGGCGGGGGGCATGGTGCTCGCCAGCGAAACCTACGCCGAATCGGCCGCCCGGGAGCTGGAGGAAGAGTTGGGCGTTAGCGGGGTGGAGTTGACCGCCCATGACCATTTCTTTTTCGAAGACACCGGCAATCGCCTGTGGTGTTCGGCATTTTCGGCGGTGTGGGACGGTCCGTTGATCCTGCAGCCCGAAGAAGTGCTGGAAGCGCGCTTTATCCCCATCGATCAGGTCATGCTGGAAATCACGCAGAAGCCTTATTGCCCGGACTCTCTGGCCGCGTTGAAGCGCTATCTCCGGGCTCGTGGCGAGGACGTCGCAAAAGAGGTGTAAATTGGCGTCGATTAGCTCTTAGCAAGTCGGCTTTTTGCCGTTACACTGCGCGACCTTTTCAAACTGAACCGGCATTGCATTTTGTAGGAGCGAGCTTGCTCGCGAAAATCGCAAGGACGACGCGTACATTCTGAATACACGCGTTATCGTTGACGACCATCGCGAGCAAGCTCGCTCCTACGGAAGCGTATCGTGTAGGAGCGAGCTTGCTCGCGAAGAACGAATGGACGACACGTACATTCTGAATGCACGCGTTATCGTTGACGACCATCGCGAGCAAGCTCGCTCCTACAAGGTTTCACCGTTTCAGTAGCGCTGCCCCTGCCTGAGTGGGGCTTCGCGGTCGATGGCACTTGCCCAAGTTGCCGCGACCAGTCTTTGTCCTCCCAAGAGGATTGCCGGTGGCCAAAAAAGCCGCATCCTTCGCCGCCCTTGGTGGCTTGGTATTCTCCACCGACGCAGGTCGTCATTGCCCGGAATGCAGTAAACCGGTGGATGCCTGCATCTGCAAACAGACCGTTATCCCGACTGGCGACGGCATTGCTCGCGTGCGTCGAGAAAGCAAGGGCCGTGGCGGCAAGACGGTGACGACCATCACCGGCGTGCCGTTGGCTGAAGACGCGCTCAAGGAACTGGCCACGACGTTGAAGAAACGTTGCGGGACCGGCGGAGCATTGAAAGACGCAATCATCGAAATCCAGGGCGATCATGT
Source organism: Pseudomonas sp. ASL7 (assembly GCF_056680375.1). Taxonomy (NCBI): domain Bacteria; kingdom Pseudomonadati; phylum Pseudomonadota; class Gammaproteobacteria; order Pseudomonadales; family Pseudomonadaceae; genus Pseudomonas; species Pseudomonas sp. ASL7. The sequence goes on from NZ_CM155279.1 coordinate 5,406,111, forward strand.
CGAGCTACTCTTGGGCGAGCTGATCAAACTCGGTTTCAAAGCGAAGAAGTCCGGCGGCTAGCAGCTTCTGTGAAAACCACCCTCGGCTTGATCCGGCCCTGAGCATTCAGGACTGGCGTCGTCTACATGGTTTTCACAGAGCCTGTTCTGACCGGTTCTAAACTCAGCGCTGAATGTGAGGTCTATGCCCCTTGCATGCAGGCTAATCGTCATTTTCATTCTTTAGACTGCGCCGGCCTGAACCCAGGCGACGCACCATGACTTCTTTATAGGGGACTTCAATGTCCGTACGACGCACACGCAAAGACGATGGCAGCCAATGGACAGTTGCGGACAGCCGCAGTGTTTACGGGATTCGCCATTGGGGGGCCGGGTATTTCGCGATCAATGACGCCGGTCGCGTCGAAGTTCGTCCGAACGGTCCGACCAGTCCACCTATCGACCTGTTCGAACAAGTCGACCAGTTGCGCAAAAGTGGCCTGTCCTTGCCATTGCTGGTGCGTTTCCCGGATATCCTGCAAGACCGCGTGCGTCAGCTGACCGGTGCCTTCGATGCCAACATCGAACGCCTGGAATACCAGAGCAAGTACACCGCGCTGTACCCGATCAAGGTGAACCAGCAAGAAGCGGTGATCGAGAACATCATCGCCACCCAGGACGTCTCCATCGGTCTGGAAGCAGGGTCCAAGCCTGAGCTGCTGGCCGTGCTGGCACTGGCGCCGAAGGGCGGCACTATCGTCTGCAATGGTTACAAGGACCGCGAGTTCATCCGTCTGGCGCTGATGGGCCAGAAACTTGGTCACAACGTGTTCATCGTGATCGAGAAAGAATCCGAAGTCGGCCTGGTGATCGAAGAAGCGGCGGCGCTGAAGGTCAAGCCACAGGTTGGCCTGCGCGTGCGTCTGTCGTCCCTGGCATCAAGCAAGTGGGCGGACACCGGTGGCGAGAAATCCAAGTTCGGTCTGTCAGCGGCGCAGTTAATGTCGGTGGTCGAGCGTTTCCGCGCTGCCGGCCTGGACCAGGGCATTCGCTTGTTGCACTTCCACATGGGTTCGCAGATCGCCAACCTCGATGACTATCGACACGGTTTCAAGGAGGCGATTCGTTACTACGGTGAACTGCGCAACCTCGGCCTGCCGGTCGATCACATCGACGTCGGCGGCGGCCTGGGCGTGGACTACGACGGTACGCACTCGCGTAACGCCAGCTCGATCAACTACGACATGGACGATTACGCTGGTGTCGTGGTCGGGATGCTCAAGGAGTTCTGCGATGCGCAGGGCCTGCCGCACCCGAACATCTTCTCCGAGAGCGGCCGTTCCCTGACGGCCCACCACGCCATGCTGGTGATCCAGGTGACCGATGTCGAGAAACACAACGACGACGTGCCACAAATCGAAAACAAGGAAGCACTGCCGGAAACCGTGCAGTGGCTGGTGGACCTGCTGGGTCCCACCGACATCGAGATGGTCACCGAAACCTACTGGCGCGCCACGCACTACATGAGCGATATCGCCGCCCAGTACGCCGATGGCAAGCTGACCCTGGCCGAGAAAGCCCTGGCCGAGCAGTGCTACTTCGCCGTATGCCGTCGCCTGCACAACTCGTTGAAGGCACGTCAGCGTTCCCACCGTCAGGTGCTGGACGAGCTCAACGACAAGCTGGCAGACAAGTACATCTGCAATTTCTCGGTATTCCAAAGCCTGCCGGATACCTGGGCCATCGGCCAGGTGCTGCCGATCATCCCGTTGCACCGTCTCGACGAAGAGCCAATGCGTCGTGCGGTGCTGCAGGACCTGACCTGCGACTCCGACGGCAAGATCAACCAGTACGTCGACGAGCAGAGCATCGAAACAAGTCTGCCGGTGCACGCGCTGAACGAAGGTGAGGATTACTTGCTGGGTGTGTTCCTGGTCGGTGCCTACCAGGAAATTCTCGGCGATATGCACAACCTGTTCGGTGACACCGACTCGGTGAACATCTACCAGAATGCCGACGGCAGTGCGTACCACGCGGGTATCGAAACCCACGACACCATCGAAGACATGCTGCGTTACGTGCACTTGTCGCCGGAAGAACTGATGACACACTACCGCGACAAGTGCGCCAATGCCCGCATCACCGCTGCCGAGCGCATCCAGTTCCTCGACGCATTGCGTCTGGGGCTGACCCGTTCCTCTTACCTGTCTTCTTGAGGTAAGTCACCGCTCTCATCAGGTTGTCTGAAAATGTTCCGCGCGCAGCGGAAATTTCAGATGACCTGGTGCGACGGATCTCTTTTTCCAAGCGAAATACCCTACGCTCCCGGCAATTAAAGCCAGATGGTCCTCTTTTTGCGTAGGCCATTTCCTAAGTTGTACTTCGGCACTCTACTCGGCCATGTCTCTCAGCGAGAATCCCCAGCCGTCCCTCCTGTAGAGAATCGCCGATGTTCGATCCAGTCAACGAACCTTCATTTCGTCTGGATGTAGCAGGTCTGCCTGACTCCTTTGAAGTCTTGGGCTTTACCGGTAGAGAAGCCATCAGCGAACCGTTTGTGTTCGATGTGGATCTGCTGATCGATGACCCGACGCTCGACCTTGCCCGCCTGCTGTACCGCCCGGTTTTTTTACGCTTCGGGCCGCAGGGCAACGGTTTTCACGGACTCTTGCATGAACTCGTCCAGCGTGAGCACGGCTCGGCTGCCAGGCTCTGCCGCGCGCGTCTTGGGCCGAAGCTGACTTGCCTGGCGCAGCGTTTCAGTCAGCGAATTTTCAGCGGGCGTTCGGTGCCAGACATCCTGGATCAAGTGCTCATCGAGCACGGCATCGTCGGCAAGCATCGGCGCTTCGAGCTGAGCGGCGACTACCCACCTCGTGATTTCTGCACACAGTACCGGGAATCGGATTTGCAATTTCTGCAGCGGTTGTGCGCCCATCATCGGCTTCACTACCGCTTCGAGCACGGGCCGCGAGGACACTGCGTGGTTTTTGGTGATGGTCAGGGCCATTTTCCGCTCGGTGACCGCGCCGACTTCCACGCCGAGCGCGAGCAACCGGCGGTGCGGCAGTTCGAGCTTCAGGCGGTACAACTCACCTCGCAGCGTGCCGAAGGGCGTTCGGATCTGCCGACGTTGCGCAGTGGTCAGTTGATGCCGCTGTCTGACCACCCCCTCGCCCACTGCAATCATCGCTGGCTGCTGACCCATGTCGAGCACTTGGGCGCTGAAGATTGTTACAGCAACCAGATCCGCGCCCTTCATTGGACGCAACCTTTCGTCTCGTCCCATTCTGCAGAGAAGCCACGGATGCACAGCCTGCAAAGGGCCTGGGTGGTCGATGTCAATGAGCAAACGCCCGATTCATCCAGGCCAGTTGCCGTGCAGTTTGACTGGCTCTATCAGGGCGAGGGTGCCACGGCCAGTCACTGTTGGCTGCCGTTGGCCGCAGGGCTCGGCACCGCAACCGTTGCGCAATTGAGTGAGGGCATCGAGGTGGTGGTGAGCTTCATCGAAGGTGATCCGGATCAGCCGTTGATCACCGGTTTTCTTCACGCTCCGTCACCGCTCGAAGAAGCGCAGGCGCCGAGGCCGACTGAGGATTGTCCGCCCGTCGGAGGCCTGCTGGGCTTACTGCGATCGGGCGAGCCATTGTCGTTGCTGTGCCTGTTGCCCGGTGGCGGCAGTTTCAGCCATTGCCCACTGGCCGTTTGCACGTGCCGGGTGGCGACGCGGCTTGGTCAGAGCGGTGCGGCATGATCGCCGCGAGCCCGCAATGGCTGTTGCTGGATGGACCGGGGGCGCCACTCGCGGGGGCAACCCTGCAACAGTCATTTGCGCAGGTCCCCCGGTTCTGGTTGTTCGATGGCACGGAGTTGCAGGCGCTACGTGAACAAGGACCGCTCCTGGTTAACCTTCGGGCATGCCCGGCGCTGGCCGAGTTGTGCCACCGCGAGTCGCACATCTGGCGCGGGCTGCTGCTGGTCAGTGAGGCATCCCCGGCGCAGTTGCTGGCACATTTGCGCCGCATGCTCACGGTCACTGTCGGCGTGCATCATCGGGCGTTATTGAGTTACTACAACCCGCAGACTGCCAGTTACTTTTTCGATGCTTGCGATGCGCTGGAGCTGAGCCGTTGGCTGGGGCCGATCAGCCAGTTGCGCTGGTTCGGCGGGACCTGGGCGGACCGCGCGATCGGCAGTCAGGGCTGGCAGCAGTTGATCAATCCGGGGCTTGCCGTCAGCCCATTGGAGGTCGAAGAAATACTCAACCCTCGTCAGCAGGAAAAACTGCAAACCTGTCTGCTGGAGCACCATGCCTGGCAATGGAGCCAATCGACCGGAGCCGATTACAGCAGTTTGTGGTCCCGGGTTCAGGAGGGTCTGGCGTTGGGGTTCAGCGAACGGCCGGTGCTCGATGGGTGGTTATGGCTGCGCTTGCAGCACCCCCGAGCCCCGCTGATACAACCTTTGTCAGGGCTGACTCCGCAGGAACGTCTGGATAACCTGCGCAAACGCTGGCAAAGCGATCAACCTTGAGTGCCATGCTGGCTCAGTGAGCCTGACTGGCGAACCAGCCGTCATTTTTGCGCAGCAGCCAGGCAAATGCGCCGAGGGTCAGGCTGCGCAGCAACATGAACAACAGAAAAGTTATCCACAGCCCATGATTGCCCAGACCTTGCAGCGCCCAGGCGAACGGCAGCAGCAGCGCCACCGTCAGCAGCATGCCGTTACGCATTTCCCGGGCGCGGGTGGCGCCGATGAACAGCCCGTCGAGCAGGTAGCTCCAGACGGCAATCAGCGGCAGCGCGGCGAGGTAAGGCAGGTAGATGAACGCCGTGTCGCGCACGCTCTGAATATTGGTCTGCATCTCGATGAACAGGTGCCCGGCGAACAGGAACAGTGCGGCAAATCCCAGACTCGCCAGTAACGACCAGCCGCAGGCCACCACCAGGGAGCGACGCAGGGCATCACGGTCGCGAGCGCCGATGGCATGCCCGCACAGAGCCTCCACGGCATGGGCCAAGCCATCAAGCGCGTGGGCGGTCAGCAGCAAGCCGTTGAGCAGCAGCGCATTGGCGGCGACGGTGGCATCACCCAGCCGGGCGCCCTGCACGGTAATCAGGAAAAACACCGATTGCAGCGCCAGGCTGCGAATGAAAATGTCGCGGTTGACCGCCAGCAATGGGCGCCAGCTCTGCCACAACGCCAAGGCGGCCCAGGCAATGTGGCCGGGGTAGGCGCGCAGTGCCTTGCGAGTCATCAGCAAACCGATCAGTGCGCCCGTCCATTCGGCGATCACCGAGGCCCGCGCGGCACCGACGACGCCCCAATCCAGTCCGAGGACGAACCACAGGTTCAAAGCAATATTGACCAGGTTGGTGCTCAATAGAATTGCCAGGGGCGCCCTCGCGTTCTGCGTGCCGAGGAACCAGCCAACCAACGCATAGCTGGCCAGCGCAGCCGGCAAACCGAACAACCGGGTGTGGAAAAACTCGCGGGTTAGCTGATCCAGTGCTGCCGAGGGTTGCATGAAGTGCAGCGCAACACTGCTCAACGGCACACCTAATGCTCCCAACACCAGCGCCAGCCCCATGGCCAGTAACAGACCCTGAAGCAAAATCTGCCGCAGTGCCGCACCATCGTCACGCCCGGCGGCCTGGGCGGCGAAACCGGTCGTGCCCATGCGCAGGAAGCCCATGGCCCAGGCAAGAAAGGTGTAAAGACTGGCCCCGACCGCGACCGCGCCCAACTGGTGGGCATGGGGCAAATGGCCGATGACTGTGCTATCGACCAGCGCCACCAGCGGCACGGAAATATTCGAAAGAATCATCGGCGCAGCCAGCGCCCAGACCCGACGATGGGTAGGGCGGTCGCGCCAGTCGGCGATTAGATTGGACATGCAGGCTCCTTGGGGGAGCGGGCATTGTAGCGGGACATTTGCAACCCTGTAGGAGCGAGCTTGCTCCGGGCGGCGTTCCGACGAAGAACGTTAACGATAACGCGTTCATCCTGAATAAACGCGTTGCTCTTAAGTCTTTCGCGAGCAAGCTCACTCCTACAAGGAATGGCGGGGTTAGTGGATGATCCAGCTCAACAACCACAAACCCAGCAGCAACCAGATGATCCCCATGATGATCGACGCATTCATGAACGCCCGAATCGCCGACCACAACAGCATCAACCCAATAACCAAAGCGATGATGCTGATGATCGAAGTGTCCATCCCCAACGTCCGGGACAATCCGTCGACAAAGTTGCTGCCGGCGTGGCTCAGGGCATTGAACAAGCCACTGAGACCGTCAACGATAAAGCGGATGACTGTGCCGAGTGCCTGGCCGAGCCATTCGAAAAAACTTTCTACCTGCATGTCGTTAACGTCCTGATGTAAGTAATTGAGCCTTGGGCCATGGATCGCTGTGGCGGGTTCCCCTCAAGCATAGTGGTTTTGCAGCGCTTGCCGCTTGCCTTCACTCGTTATCCCCCCGAAGCTATACGCCTTCAGGAGAGCCCGATGAACTTAGTTGAACTGACCGAACGCCTGCACGCCATCCGTGACCGCAATGATTGGCGGCCATTCCACAGCCCGAAAAACCTGGCCATGGCCGCCAGTGTGGAAATGTCCGAGCTGGTGGAAATTTTCCAGTGGCTGACCGAAGACCAGTCACGTCAGCTACCGGCGGACAAACTGGCCCATGCCGGGCAGGAAATCGGCGACATCGTGCTCTATTTACTGCTGCTGTGCAGCGAGTTGGGGTTGGACATGAATGAAGTCGTGCACAACAAACTCGCGGACAGTGAGCGGAGGTTCAGCTGATGAGTGATCGTCATTTCGATTTGCTGGCGACCCGTTTTGCCGAAAAAATCTACGGTGGGGCCAAAGGTGCGATCCGTCTGGCCGTGCTTCAAGCGGACCTGGCCGAAGCCTTGCCGGACCGACCCCTACGCGTGCTGGACATCGGCGCCGGCCTTGGCCACATGTCGTTGTGGCTAGCCCAGCGCGGCCATGACGTTACGCTGGCCGAACCCGCCGAGCCGATGCTTGAAGGCGCGCGCCAGCGCTTCGCCGAGGCCGGGCAGACGGCGAGGTTCATTCAGGCCCCATGGCAGGACCTGCTCGGTCAACTCACCGAACCTTACGACCTGGTGCTGTGCCACGCCGTGCTGGAGTGGCTGGCCGAACCGCATGCGATCCTGCCGGTCTTGCATCAGCTCACGACAAAAGATGGCTGGTTGTCGCTGGCCTTCTACAACCGCGATGCGCTGATCTACCGCAATTTGCTCAAGGGCCATTTCCGCAAAATGCGCAAGAACGATATGGCCGGTGAGAAGCAGAGCCTGACCCCGCAGCAGCCGCTCGATCCACGTGAACTGGCGGCGCAACTTGAGGGTATGTGGCAGGTCGAAACCCAGAGTGGGGTGCGGGTTTTTCACGACTACATGCCGGTGGAATTCCAGGCCCGCGCCGAACTGGCGGACTTGCTGGAAATGGAGCTGGCTCACCGTCGCCACCCAAGCTTTGCCGGGCTAGGGCGTTACTTGCACTGGATCTGTCGGCCGGTCTGATCGGAGCGCTAAATGAAAAGTCGTTCAGGGTTGTTGGTGATCTGTCTGGGGTTGGCCGCCTGCCAGGGCAGTAACCCTTATGTGGCAACCTCCAACCCCTTGCCCTCCGCCCCGCCTCAAGCGGCCAACACCTTCGACCGCAGTGCCTACCCGGCACCGACGCGTGACTATGGGCGCTATCGCAGTTGGGCCTGGCTCAACGGACACCTGCCTCAGGGCACTGCGTGGGCGGATTCGGCACAGATCGCTGAAGCGGTCAGTAATGCCCTCGATCAACGCGGATTGCGCCCCCTGCATGACAATCGGCCAGCGGACTTGTTTGTCAGCGCCGATCTGCGACTGGAAACCCGCTTGCGTCAGGTCCAGGACGACTATGGTTACTACGGCGCAGGTTATGGCGGCTACAACCGGTACGGAAACGGTTATGGCATGTACAACACGGTGCCGATCGTGCGCACCTATCAAGAGCAGGTCGTGGTCGTGCGGGTGGATATGTTCGACGCGGGCACCGGTCAGCCCGTGTGGAGTTCCAGCGCCGAAACCAGCAACAAGGGCAGTCAAAGCGAGCAAGCGGATGCCATGCGCAAGGCTGTGGAAAAGGCCATGTCGGCGTATCCTCCTAGTTAACTTCCGTAGTTAAGAAGCACTCTGCAGGATCATGTTTTCAATCGGAGAAAAATCATGTTCCGCCATTTCGTTTTACTGGCCATGGCCGTGCTGCTCAGTGCGTGCGCCGCCAACCGGGTCAACCATGACTACGACGCCAGCCGTGATTTCGCGGCCTATCGAAGCTGGACCTGGAAAGAACCTGCCCTGCAATATCGTCCCGATGACCCTCGAATCAAAAGCGACCTGACCGAGCAACGCGTGCGTCAGGCGGTTGCCGATCAGCTGGACCAGCGTGGCTTGCGCCCGGCCGCTGCCGGCAGCAAGGGTGATTTGCACGTGCAGACTTACCTGATCGTCGAAGAGCGTCAGCAACAGGTCAGCACCAACTATGGCGGCAGTTGGGGAAACCCATGGAACGGTTACTGGGGCGCGCCGATGTACAACGAAACCCGCAATATCACCTATAAGGTCGCGACCATTCAGATCGACCTGCTCGATGGCAAAGACGGCAAACTGGTGTGGCGCGGCAGCGACGAACAAATGCTCAGCCGTACCCCCAACCCGACTGATCGCACGAATGCGATATACGAAACCGTCAAGCGAATATTGGCCAACTACCCACCCAAATAAACCATCAACCCCTTGTAGGAGCGAGCTTGCTCCGGGCGGCGATCCGACGAAGGTGTGTCAGCTACATAGGTGTTGACTGACACACCATCGTCGGATCGCCGCCCGGAGCAAGCTCGCTCCTACAAGGGGATTTTTTTTGTGAGTGGTAGCGAGTTGCCAGCAGCCTCGTCAACCCTTGTCTACACTGCTGTTCACTTACAGAGGTAACCCTCGGCCGTGCGCTGGCAAAGGAGTGCGCGATGTCTTTTGGCATGCAGTTTCATGGCCCGGTTCGGCAACGGGGGGCGATTGGTTTGATGGCGGCGCTGACGTTGGCGCTGGCGCTGGTGTTTTCGCTGGTCGTGATCGACAGCGGTCGGCTCTATCTGGAAAAACGCACCCTGCAACGCGTCGCCGACATGGCCGTGCTGGAGGCGGTCAGCCGTAACGGAGATTGCCAGTCCCCGACGTTCAGCGCTGCGGGCTTTGCCCTCGAAAGTGCCAACCGAAACGGTTACAACGCTGCCAATGGCATGACTCTGAACGTTGCCTGCGGCTCATTGCAGACTGGGTCCGACAACCTTCGAACCTTCGCTGTCGATGCCAGTAAAAAAGAGGCGGTTCGCGTGGTCGTGACCCATACGGTATCGACCAGTATCGCTGGGGGGATCTATGCGCTGGTGGGGCCGGGCCCCGTCAGCCTGACCACGCTACTCACGGCGACAGCCGTCAGTGCCCCGGCACCCCTGCCACCCCTGGCGATGCTGACCATCGGCAGTACGGCGCTGGTGGTCGATTCAAGCAAATCGGCCGCGTTGAATCTGCTGTTGGGGCAAATGCTAGGCAGCAGCCTGAACTTGAGTGTCGCCGGGTGGCAAGGTCTGGTCGACAGCCAGATCAGCCTGCTGAGCTACCTGAACCAATTGGCCGTCGACGTGAATGTCAGTCCGGGGAACTACACGCAGTTGCTGAACACCAGCATCGGCCTGAACCAACTGCTGGACACGGCCATCACCGTACTTCAGGCCGGCGGCACGACCACCAGTGTGGCAATCAGCGGCCTGACCGGTCTCAAGGCTGCGGCGGGCAGTACCTCCATTGTTCTGGGGCAATTGCTGCAACTGCAAACCGGCGCGGTGTCCTCGGCGCTCAATACCAATTTGCAGGTGTTCCAGCTGGTCGAGGCCTTTATACAGTTGGCTAACAGCCAGAACGCTGCGGTCGCTAACATTCCTCTGAGCATTCCAGGCCTGGCCAATGGTGTGGTCAAGGTCAAAGTCATCCAGCCACCGCAGTTGTCGGCCATCGGCAATCCGGCGCTGGTCAATGGCCAGCTCAATGATCCCAACCGGATCTATGTGCGTACCGCGCAAGTGCGTACGGTGCTGTCGCTCAATTTGCCGGTGCTGTCGGCTATCAGTGGCCTGACCAGCGCCCTTACCAGCAACGCATTGGTGGGCGGGCTGACCGATGCCCTGGACAACTTGTTGCACCTGAATCTGGCCGGTACGCTGGGTTCACTGCTGTGCACATTGACCGGTACGTGCCAGATCACCGATCTGAAAGTCCTGCCCACGCCGACCATCGACATCGCGTTGGACGTGGCCGCAGCCGACAGTCACGTCACCGGTTACACCTGTGTCAGCGATGCCACCAAAACCCTGACCACCCAGACCAACACATCGCTGGTGAAACTAAAAGTCGGCAAGATCAATACCGCCAACGCCTTTTCTTCATCGGCCGATGTCAGTGTGCAGCCCTTGGCATTGATTGATATCGGCAAGGTCAGCTGCGTGTTCTGGGTCTGCAATCAAGGCACTCGCGTGCCCTTTTATGGCGGTGGCCTGGGCGTAGAAATCGACACCTCGGTTGCCAGCACCCAAAGTAGCCATGTCTACAACCAGCCACCGGAAATCATGCAGCCACCGCTTTACTACAGCTTGGGCACGCAAGGTATTGTCAACAGCCTGCAAGGGACCTTGAGCGGTATACAGGTGCAGGCTTACCAGCCGACGGGTTCAAGTCTGCTGGGTGGCTTGCTGGTCGTGGTGGCCGGTACCCTCAGCGGCGTGCAAAGTACCTTGGGTACTGCGATCCAGACATTGCTCAGCCCCGTGCTCGACCCCATTCTCAACGGGCTGCTGGCCAATCTCGGGATCACCCTGAACAAGGTCGATGTCGGTGCCAACCTGAGTTGCAAACCACCGGGACGCCCGTCGCTGGTGATCTAGTCAGCCGCCACTATTGGCAACTCAATGCAAAACCGTGCACCCTCGGTCGAGTTGCAGACGCTGAGTTTTCCGCCCATGTTCTCGACGATACCGTAACTCACCGACAACCCGAGCCCGGTGCCGACACCCACTGGTTTGGTGGTGAAGAACGGCTCGAAAATCCGCTCCAGCAGCCGAGGATCGATACCGCCGCCGTTGTCCTCGACCCACAGTCTGACCGATTGCTGGTCGCGGTCGGCGTACACCGAGATCCACGGATTGAACTCACGGTCGGCCTCGCGCTTGCTCAGCAACGCATCCCGAGCATTGACCATCAGGTTGATCAGCACTTGCTCCAACTGATCGACGTAACCGCGCACCTGCACCTCAAAACCGGTCTCGCTGACGCGCAGGTCGACCCCTTTGCCGCGCATGCCTTCGGCCAGCAACGACAACGTGCCTTCGATGGCATGAGCCGGGTTGAACGGATGCTGCTCGATCTCAGAGCGGCGGCCAAACACGCGCATGTGATCGACCACACGGGCGGCGCGCTGGACCTGGGCATCGATGCGGTTAAGTTTGTCAGTGAGGTAATCGACCTGCACATCGCCGTTGCTCAAACGCTTGAGCACATTGACGATCGCCATGCGCATCACATTCAGCGGCTGGTTGATTTCATGCGCGAGCCCGGTAGCCATTTCGCCGAGAGTGGCCATTTTGGCGCTTTGAGTGAGTTGCTGTTGCGAACGCCTGACCTCGGTGTTGTCGCGGCCCACGGCCTGAACTTCCAACAAGCGGCCTTGATCATCGAACACCCCTCGATCCGACCAGACCCACCAGGCATGCTCCCGCCCCGGCAGTTGCAGATTGATTTCCGCGGTACTGACCGGATACTCGGGGCTCAGTTGGCCGAGCCGCTGGAGGAACGTTTCGCGCTGTTGCTGCGACATCCAGCTGCCCAGATTCACCCCCGGCAGCTGCTCGGGTGAGCATTCCATATAGGTCGCCAACGGTCGGTTGCCGAAGGTCAGGCTCAGGTCCGGGCGATAGCGGCAGATCATCGCCGGGGAATCTTCCACCAGGATTCGATAGCGCTCTTCACTCTGTTTCACCTGCTCGGCGGCCAGGGTCGCTTCGGTCACGTCCAGCCACAGACCGACCGCTTCCACCGGCAGGCCCAGGTCGTCGCGCAGCAACTTGGCTTCGTCCAATAGCCAGTGGTAGTCGCCGCGACTGTCGCGCAGTCGATAGCGGGCGCGCACCGAACCTTCACGCAGCAACTGGCGTGTGCGCTCGAAATAGCGATCGCGGTCCTCGGGGTGAACCCGTTCCGCCAGCGCCCCGGCGGCGCAATCGGCAAGGGTCCAGCCGAGCAACGGCAGCAAGCTGTCACTGAAAAACGTCGGTTGCAGTGCACCTTCGACATAGCGCTGCACATAGATCACCGCCGGTGAACTGGCGATCAGGTTATCCAGCCGGGCATGGGCTGCCGCGGCGTGCTGTTGCTGATTCTTGATGTCGCTGATGTCGAGCATGAAACCCACTAGCCGCCGCTGTGTACCGACACCCTGGGCCTGGCCTTGCAAGCGATACCAGATCGGTGCGTGTGCCAACCGTACGCACAGGAGCAAGGGTTTGCCGTCATTTTGCAAATCCTGCAAGCGACTGTTCAGCTCTTCGCGGTCGGCGGGATGTATTTCATCGAGCCAGTCGTGGAGCGGCAAACGGGCACTTTCAAGGTTCAGGAGGGTGGCCAGTGACGGGGCCAGTTGCACTTCGTCACGTTCGCTGAAGAGCTCCCACCATCCGGCGCCGAGCAAGTCTTGCAGTGACTCCAGCCGCTCCAGTTGCAAATGGTGCCGGTGCTCGCGCAAGCGCTCCAGTAACGGGCCAGCGAGCGCGGCGGCGAACTGCAACCAGTCACGCTCGCTGACGTCGGGTGCACGTTGCTGCACCGGGTAAAAACCACAGAGTAACCAGGCGGCCACGCCCTGAACGTCGTGATAAGGCACCGCAAACCCTTCGGCATTGCCAAAAGTGCTTTGCAGGCGCGGATGCTCCCCGGGGGGCAGGTGTTGGGGCGCGGAGCCATTCAAACTGTCGAGTCCCGTGCCCAGGCGCTGGCCGTTATGCCACAACCCAGGCGCGTCGAAGGCAGCATAGTGCTGATGAATCTGCCAACCCTGTTCCTGCTCGTCGAGTAACGCTATGGCGATGCACGGGATCTGCAAGCGCTGGGCCAGGCCTTGCAGCTGCTCCATCAGCACGTCGGGCAGGCGCGTCAGGGTACACAGGCGTAATTGCTCGCCGATCTGCGCGGCGAGGAATTGGTACTGTTCGCGACTGCGGGCTTGCCGGCGTTCGAGCAGCAAGTCGCCGATGTCCAGCAACTGCAGCAACCAGGCATCGGCCAGCGGCTGGACCCAGCCGCGCAGGTGCAGGGGGTGTCCACTGAGGCTGTAGAAATCCAGGTCCAGTGTCTGTCCCTGCCAATCAGCAGGCGTGCCTTCGATGGCCAGTTGGCTGTGAGGCATGAGTAACTCAAGCAAGTGCGGCGTCTGCGCGGCGGGAATCTGCTGAGCCAGTGCATGCCGCAAGGGGCCGGTCAGGTGCGTTACTCGACCTTCAGCATTCAGGTGCACCTGCAAACCGACGCTTCGCACGCTCAGGGGGGCCGGCGCAACCTGTTGCGGTGGCGGGTGGCGGTTAAGCAGACGCCCGAACAGTTTGTCCCCGGAACTCAAAATTGCAGGCTCGAACTGGCAGTGAGAGTCGCCGGCAGATTGGGCACAGCGCCGATTCCCGGTAGCACCAGAAACGGGATGACCTGTTTCAGTTTACTGGTGGGGTATTTGATGCTGACCTGCAACACCCCTCCAATGTAAGTGACGGTGGCGTCGGTGGCGACATTGAAATTCAGCGCGGCGGGGATCCATTTCAGTTGCCGGGCCAGTTCCGTGGTGGCAATGGTAATGACCTGGGTGTTGTAACCGGGCGTGGTCGGATCGAGCGCCACGCTTCGGCGCACGGCTTCGGCGGTCGACTGGTTAAACGATTGCATCAGCAACAGCGGCAGGCTGTAAGTCACAACCCCATAAAACACGGCGAAAAAAATTATGAACACCAGCGCGAATTCAATCGCGACGGCACCTTTTTGTTTGCGGGGGAGGCTTGTTTTCATGAGTGCGTCTACCCTGACCATCATGGCGTAATGTCAGCATAGAATCATTCAGCCAAAAAGGGTGTTTTTTACCGCATGCAAAGCTTTGCCCTACTGATCTGGCTGGCGCTATGCGCAGCGCAGGATGCTCGAGAGCAGCACATCGCCAATGGGCTGACCTTTGGTGCAGGCGTGTTGGCGCTGGCGTACCTGCTGTGGACGAACTCGACCTGGCTGGGTGCCGAAGCGGCGCAGGGCGGCTGGGCCTTTTTACTGGCGCTGGCCTTCACCCTTCCCGGTTATTCGTTGCGACGCTTGGGCGCAGGCGATGTGAAACTAATGACAGCCTTGGGTCTTGCGACGGACGGTATGCATGTGCTCGGCACGTTTATCGGCGCCGGATTGGCCAGCGTCCTCTGGTTGCTACTGGCGCCAAGAGCCTGGCTACATATGAGTCAACGCGTTAGGGATCGCCTTCGGTATCTAGGGCCTGGAACGTCAAACAAACAGCCATATGCGCCCTTCGTGCTGGTGGGTTTTTTGCTGACGCTTGCCTGGTTCCATTCCTTGTCCATTCTATGTACATAGTCAGAAATTACGTCTACTTTCAAAGCACTAGTTGTACAACCCGCGGCTGTCGGTGCAGGAACGCTCAGCCCTTTGGTCATGCAGGGAGTCGCCCGTGAACAAGCCTACCTCGGCATTGAAAGTCCTTGTGGTCGATGATCAGCCATTGATCGTTGAAGAACTCTGCGAATTCCTGGGGAGCAATGGTTATCGCTGTGTGCCGTGTCATTCGGGCAAACAAGCGATCGCGCGTTTCAATCAAGACCTGGGTATAGGCCTGGTGCTCTGTGATTTGCACATGCCCGGCATCGACGGCATCGAGCTTATTAAGGAGCTGCAACGTTTGTCCGGCAAGCATCGGGCTTTCGAGGCGATCATGCTGACTGGACGTGCAGACAAGCAGGATGTGATCAAGGCGTTGCGGGCCGGATTTGCCGATTACTTTCAGAAGCCGGTTGATCTGGAAGAGCTGCTCAATGGGTTGCGGCGTCAGGAAGTGGCGTTGCAGGAACAGCAGAAGAATCTGCAATTGGGGCATTTGAATCAGAAGCTGCAGTACCTTTCCGAATCGCTCGATGATTTGTATCAGGATCTGGATAAGGTTCGACGCGGGCCGCAGTGGTCGGATTCCGCTGAGGGTGACGTCAGTGATTTGGATCGGATGAAGATTCCGGCAATTTTCAATCAGTTGTCACCACGGCAATTGAGCGTGGCGCAGTTGGTGGGGAAGGGGCAGACGAATTATCAGATTGCCTGTGAGTTGGGGATTACCGAGAACACGGTGAAGTTGTATGTGTCGCAGGTGTTGCGGTTGACGCATATGCATAATCGCACGCAGTTGGCGTTGGCTTTGGCGTTGCCGCCGGGTAGTTCTGGGGGGCGCCAAAGCGCTACTGCTCACTAAAAATTACATAAATTGACTGTGGGAGCGGGCCTGCTCGCGAAGGCGGCCTGACAGCCGACCATTTTCTCTCAGGTCTACATATCCATTCCTGCGGTAACGGCGGCTTAGGGTTTCGCCCTTACGGCGACTCACTTTTTTTACAAGCGCCTAAAAAAAGTAAGCAAAAAAACGCTCGCCCCGAGCGTCCGGCCCCTCGCTTAGGCTCGGCGTACCCTCGCTCCGGTCCTGCTCCGTGGGCCCGCCGCCATCGGCCATCCATGGCCGGGGGCGGCTAGCCCGGCATCCATGCCGGGCTGCCCACTACGCAGAACCTCCACTCGGCCTCCCGAAGGGGCGGGCAGATCAAAAGCTGCAGGCGAGCTAACGCTCGGCCTGTTGAGTGGTGAGAAGCGACGTGTGTGCGCCGATTTGTTTTTGCTTTTCTGTGGGAGCGAGCCTGCTCGCGAAGAGGGCGGCACAATCAGCGCAAATCCCAGCCAAAATAAACACGCTTCTGTAGCAGCTGGCGAAGCCTGCGTTCGGCGGCGAAGCCGTCGTAAAACCTGTGCAGGAGGTGTATCTGATGCACCGCGTCGGCTGATTTTACGACGGCTTCGTCCGATCGCGGCCCGCGCCGAACGCAGGCTTCGCCAGCTACTACAGATTGCGTGCCGGATGGTATTCACCATCATGAAAAACCAGAGCGAATACCCACCAAATTCAAGACTGCAGGGTTGCCCTGCAACATAGAATCTCCCACAGGTTATGCACTAACCCCCGGACCCATTACTCACCTGCCCACCCGTATTCTGATCAAAGTATTGCGGGATTTCATGCTGATAACTTTTCAACCACCGCTGCAGGCTCAGCTCTCGCTCAGCAGCGGTGGAGGTCTGGGGTTTGGTTGAGGCCGCCGTGTTACTGCTTTGCAGTTGCAGCCAGCCTTCAGTTTCCTGTTGTTGGGGCGAGGCGGGGCCGGCGTCGATGGCGTGGGCGGTGAGGGGCATGGTCAGCAGAGCGAGGCAGTAGAGGGTGGTCGGTTTCATCAGGACCTCTGCTTATTGAAGGGACGTGGTGGCGACGGCAGCCACCTGGTTCGCGGCGGTCGGGGCGGGTTTGCCGGAAGTCTTGAGTTTTTCCGCGCGGGTCTGGGCTTCGGTGACTTGGGAGGGACTCAAGCCGAAGCGGCTGACCAGTTCGGCGGCGCGGCTCCAGTCGTCCTGGTAGATCAGCAGTGTGACCAGGTTCAGTGCGGCCAACGAGTCGCTCTGCTTGAGTTCCATGGCCGTCAGAAACTCAAATCGCGCATCCTCTATATGTAGTTGGTTGAGGTACACGACGCCCAGGTCATTGCGGATTTTATCGTCGGTGGGCGCCAGCCGTGCGGCCCGTTGCAGGTGGGCCAAGGCCTGGACGTTGTCGTCCTTGGCGGCGGCGAGTTGGCCGAGGCCGTGTTCGGCTTCGGCCGCCAGGCAACTGCCGAGCAGGCTGCGGTACAACGGCTCGGCTTCGCTACGCCCCAACAAACGATAGACTTTGGCTTTGCGCAAGCGTACATCGGCCGCGTTGTCAGGGAGCCTTTGCAGGTTGGCCAGGCTGGCGTGCAATTTGCCGTCGTTGGCCATGTCGTCGGCGAGGTTCATCGACAACTGTTCATCCGAGCTTAATTTGCCGCAACTGGCCGTGTTGGTCAGAGCGCTCCAGGGGGCCTGGCCGTCGCTCGCGCACCCACTTAACAACAGCAGAGTCAAACCGGCGATCATGGCTTTCATCACGTTCCCTCTAAGAAGCAAAGGCTCGGGCCAAGGCAGTAAAACCCGGGCCGGCGAGCACGATCAATAACGCCGGGAAGAGAAATAGCATCATCACGGCGGACATTTTGGCGGACATTTTGGAGGTGTATTCCTGCAAGCGTGTCAGGCGGCGGTCATCGAGCAGCTGCTTGAGGGCCAGCAGGGATTTCATCGCGCCGCCGCCCTGATGGATCAACTGCTGAAGGATGACGCAGGTGTCGGTGAACTCATCCACCGCGAGCAATCGGCTGGCCTTGCTCAGTTCTTCGCCCAGTTCCAGACCAGAGTCGACACGGGCCAGCACCAGGCGCAGTTCTTGGGTCAGCGCCGGCAATAACTGTTTACCTTCGTGGCTGAGAACTCGCAGCGACTGCTCCACCGCCATGCCCGATTCGAACAGGATGCGCAGCAGCGGGATGAAGGTGGAAATCTCCGTCGCCAATAGTTTTTGACGATGGTGCGCGGCCGCGGCGAGCAGGCGCTTGGGCAACAAGTAACCGGCACCGGTGGCAAAGGCCGGGGCGAGCCAGTGGTTGTCCACATGGGGGAAAAATACGCCCTGGATCAGCAGACTCACGGCCAGCGCCAGCACCGGCCCCCCCACCTGGAATGCCGCGAACAGCGAGCGTCGCCGGGCGCTACGCCAGCCGAGACGGTTCAGCAGCGTCTGGGTTTCGTTGTCCAGATTGACCGCACGTTGACCGATCCGGCTGTTGCCCAGGAGTTGCAACCAGTGACCTACGTGATGGTCGCCAAGCAGTTTTCCGTCCAGCCGCTGGGCCACCTGACGAATCCGTCGACGCTGTTCCAGCAGCCCGCTGAGCAGCAGCAGGGCGGCCCCCAGAAACAGCAACGCGCTGATCAGCAGCGGTATTTTCATACACTGCGCAACATGCGCCAGAGCGCCAGGCTACCCACCACCTGCAGGGCGAACGCGCTCGCGAGCATGATTTGCCCCGAGCTGTCCTGCCACATGGCGAGTAAATAATGAGGATTGGTCACCAGAAAATAGCCAGCCAGGGCAATCGGCAAACCACCCAGTACGCACGCTGTCACCCGGGTTTCTCCGGTCATGGCGCTCAGTTGGCGTGCAGCCTGTTCACGTTCGCGAATCATCTTGATCAGGTTCTCCAGCAGCTCACTGGCATTGCCGCCGTAGCGGTGATTGACCTTCAAACCGAGGGCGAACAAACGCAGTTCGTCTTTCTCATACAGCTCCGCGAGGTCTGAGGCGGCGTCCGGCAGGCTGACGCCTAATTGCACATTGCGTTGAACCCGGCTCATGGCGTTTTTCAGCGGATCTTCGGCGACCTCGATAGCGCCTAACACTGCATCGGCCAAGGTGCGTCCGGACTTTAGGCTGCGCACTGTATGGTCGAGCAGCGGCGGCAATTGTTCGATCATGCGCTTGAGTCGGCGCTGATAACGCCAGCTGATATACAGTCGTGCAGCCAGGGGCGGAACCAGCAGAAAAAGCAGTAAAGCGATCCAGCCACCCGCGGCAAAACCGAGCAAGATGCCCACCGCCCAGAGCAGCAACCACCCTCCCAGTCGGTCGGTTGGCCGCCCCAGACCTGCTCGCAAAAAGGCCCGTTCCAGCCCCGCCCCAGTATGTTTTTCCACCCCCCGTTGAACTTGCCCCTGGCTCAGGCGCCCCAGCACGCGCTTGGTGCCGCTCTGGCGCAAGCCTTTGTAGAACATGCGGATCGACAAGCCGAGCAAGGTCAGGCAAATGAGGATGAGCAGTATCGATTTCAGCATGCTGAGGCCCTCAGTACGCAGAGGGGGTAAGCGCCGACTCGCGGCGCAGTTTGTCGCCGGCGGGGTTGACCGCCTCGCGCATAAAACCGAAACCGTTGCGTCGGTCGAGCCGGAACAGCGTGTTAGTGACATACACGTCTTCACGTATGCCGACCACCTCCACCACCTCGCTGACGCAACGGCGGCCATCGGGCATACGCGTCAACTGGATCACCACATCCAATGCGGCGCAGATCATTTGCCGCAAGGTGCGTTCGGCAATGGTCCGGCCCGTCAGCCCTACCAACGTCTCCAGACGCAACAGCGCATCCTGGGCATTGTTGGCGTGCACAGTGCTCATTGAACCGTCGTGGCCGGTGTTCATTGCAGTCAACACGTCGAGCACTTCCACGCCACGTATTTCGCCGAGGATGATCCGGTCCGGACGCATCCGCAGGGCGTTGCGGATCAGGTCGCTGGCCTTCACTTCGCCGTGCCCTTCGGCATTCGGTGGGCGCGTTTCCAGGCGCACCACGTGAGGGTGGCCGAGTTGCAATTCGGCGATGTCTTCGATGGTGACCAGCCGTTCGTGAGGATTGATCAACTGGCTGAGAATGTTCAGCAGCGTGGTCTTGCCGGTGCCGGTGCCGCCGCTGATCAGAATATTGCAGCGCTTGCCCACGGCGTCCCGAATGAAATCGAAAATCGCCTGGTCGATGGTTTGCATCGCCATCAGGTCGGTGCTTTTGAGCATGTCCTTGCGAAACTTTCGAATCGACAGGCACGGGCCGTCGAGGGCAATCGGTGGAATGATCGCATTGACCCGGCTGCCGTCGGGCAGGCGCGCATCGACCATCGGCGACGATTCATCAAGTCGTCGGCCAAGGGGCGCGAGGATCCGTTGCATCACCCGCTCGACGTGGTGGGCGTCGATAAAACGAAGGTCACTTAGATGCAGCACACCCTCGCGTTCGACGAACACCCGGTGTGGGCCGTTGACCAGAATCTCGGTCACCGCCGGGTCGCGCAGCAGTACTTCCAACGGGCCGAAACCGGTGAGTTCGTCGACGATTTCTTCAGCCAGGCGCTCCATTTCGTAGCGGGAAATCGCCAGGTGCAACCGGGCGATGTACTCCGCAATCTTGTCGATGACGAATTGCGACAGCACTTGCCGCGAGCTTTCCAGCAGGTTTTTTCCGGACTCTTCGATCGCGTCAATGATGTAGCGGTGCAGTACCAGTTTCAGGCCATCGTGATCTGTATTGCCCACCGGCCCACGTTGGGGGGCGCCGAAGAGTTTTTCGCCGCTCATTGCGCGCCCCTCAACCGGTTGAACCAGCCCATCCTGGGTTTGGCCCCGCCTTCGGCACGCTTGGCCAGACGTTCGCCGAGGGCACGCAGGCTTTGGGTCAGGCCTTCCCGTGGGGCCAGCTCGAACAGGGTTACGCCCTGATTTTTGGCGTTAAGGCGTACTTCCGGGCTGTAGGCGAGCGTCGCGATGACCTCCATGCCAAAACTCTTGCCCAAAGTGTCGGAGTCCGGCGCGACGTTGCGCAGGTAGCGGTCCACCAGCAGCCGGGCGTGATCGAGCTTCATGCCTTTTTCGCGCCACAGGTTGAGCACGGCCAGGTTGCGGCGGCAGTCGAGCACATTCTGGTCGGTGTACCACAACAGCTGGTCGCAATGGCTGACGAACGTGCGCAAGGCTTCACTGTCGGGCTGGCCGGTAAGGTTCACCACAATGTGCTGGAAGTGTTGGCGCAGGGCGCTGAGCAACATGTACAACTCAGCGGCACTGGTGTGCTCCAGCAGTTCGTCGTTGCTGGCGTAGGCAAGGATCCGCATCCCGGCCTCACAGCAGGTGAACGCGCTGTCGATCAGCGTTGTGTCGAGGCGCCGCAAATGCCGCAATGCATCGCCGAAATGAAACGAACTTTCCAGGCCAAGCAACGCCAGGCTGTCGCCGCGAGGCAGACCCAGGTCGAGCAACAACGTTTGTTGCCCGCTCTTATGCACCACTTGTGCGATATGGGTGCCAAGCAGCGCACCGTCGGCATTGTTCTGCACGCCGTAAAGCACGGTCAAACCACCCAGGTGCGTGTTCGGCGCTACTGGCGGCAGGCGCTTGCCAAGCCGTCGCACAAGACCTGCGACCTCACTGGCGCGTGAACCATAGGCGACGAAATCCCGGGCTCCGGCGCGCATCGCATTCAAGACAAGCTGATTGTCCATACCGTCGCCCAGCGCGACGATCGCCAGCATCGGCTTGGCCTCCAGAGCGCCTTCGATCAGCGTGCTCTGAGCCACCACATGTTCACGATCCAGCCCGACGAACACCAGGCTGGCGAAGGTCACGTCCACCAGCGCCAACAATTCGTCGAGGCTCTCGCCTTCGGCGCTGACCACCTGGCCCAACGGGGCGAGAGCACCTTGCAGCCACTCAAGGTCAGTGCTGTTGCGCGTGATCGCGAGGAAGGTTTGACTCAGATTCTGGCTCATTGGGATAACCCGCTGCGCTTATCGAAATTGCCGTTTTCGAGGAAGTACAGGCGATACCAGTTCGGGTCGTAGTTGCGCAATTTTTCACCGGGCAATGACGGCAATTGTGCGTTGGCCGCCAAGGGTTGAACCAGGTGCGGCGTGACGATCATCAGCAGTTCACGCTCTTCACGTTTGATCGATGAGTTGCGAAAAAAGGCGCCGAGAATAGGGATGTCGCCCAGGCCGGGGAATTTGCTCACCTGTGAGGAATTTTGGGTGCTGATCAAGCCACTGATGACAAAACTCTCGCCATCGGCGAGGGAAATACTGGTGTCCGTGCGGCGAATAGTGAACGCCGGGACGGTGGTGCCGCCGATGCTCACGGCGTTGTTGTAATCGAGTTCGCTGACCTCGGGTGCCACTTTCAGGGCGATGCGGTCGTGGCTGACCACGGTCGGCGTGAGTGTCAGGCGGATCCCGAATTCCTTGTATTCGATGGAATAGCTGTTGCTGTTGGCGCTGGGTATCGGGATCGGGATCTCACCACCGGCCAGGAAACTCGCGCTCTGCCCGCTGATGGCCACCAGGCTTGGGCGCGCCAGGGTGTAGGCGAAGCCGCTGCTTTCCATGGCGTTGATAATGGCGAGGAAATTGGCGCCGCCGGCGACGATGTTGTACACGTCGTTGGCCAAGGGAATGCTCGGCACGGCGATACGCGGATCAATGTTGCGCAGCGGCAGTACACCGGGCGTCACCGCCGTATTCGGCACGGTGCCGGGGGAGCTGAAAAGGAAGTTGGAGCTTTTGCCGAAGATGGACGTGCCGGCCTCTTTCAGTTTGGTCCGGCTGACTTCGACGAAGCGTATGTCGGTCTGCACTTGCGAAGGCAACACCGGGTCATCTGACGGTAATTGGGTCGCGGAGGTCATCGCCGTGGTAGCTCGCCCCTGAACGAACACCATGCTCTGACGCGGCGCGCTGGCGCAGGCCGTCCAGACCATCAGACTGGTCGCGCCGGGCGCCATGCCGGTGAGCAGGAAGGCTTGATTGCCGTTGACTCGCACGTCGGCGATTTTCGGATCGCCCACCGCCACGCGGGTGATCGCTACGGGCGACTGTATCGCCTGTTGCAGCCCCTCACCGACTTCCAGCACTGACGGCATCGAGCCCAGCGCGGCGCAATTTCCGACGGCGGCAACGGTCATCGTGAACGGAAGCCCGCTCAACAGGAAGACCCAGAGCAGGCCGTGGAACATGGGCATGGAAATTCTGCGCATTTAGATGCGTCCTTGCTCGACTCAGGGGGTTTGGGTGATTTCATTGCCGCGAATAACTTCCACGCTCGACTTGCGCGAGGCGACTGTGACAGCCGTGGCGACAGGTTTGGGGGGAGGAGGGGTCATGGCCAATTGACTGAACTGGATCAGCTCGCGATTGGCGCTAGCGAGGTTGGCCGATGAATCACGTTCCCCGGCCCAGTAGTGCGCCAGGCGTTTTTCATCGGCACTGCGCACGGCCAGGCGCAGCACGCCGGCCTGGGTTGCCAGCATCAGTCGAGTCAACAGCTGTTCGGGGACGGCGAGTAACACTGTGCGTGCGCTGCCGCGCAGTTGGTTCTGATTGCGCTTTTCGTCGTTGCTGAGTGCCGGGCTCGAGGGCTGGCCGTCGTTGGACAACCCCAGTTGCTCGCCCACCCCGAGCACCCGCAATGCCGGTACCACAAGCTGAGCCGACGGCTGCTGGTTGTTGCTGTCCATGTGCAAAAACAGCAGCACATCGACGTAATCCCCTGGCGTCAGTTGCCCGCCGGCGTTGATCACTTCGTCCACCGCGACGGCGAGGGCACGTTCATCGGGGCGAATCATCCGCGCCAGTCTGCCGCCAGCCTCGAAGCTTTCATCGTTGAGCCAGCTACCGGCGGTCAGCGCGCGCCAAGGCGTGCGGCCAATGGCTTGATCGAGACGGGTCAGACTGCCGGCGGGGGCGGTACGGAGTTTTTCCACGACAACGTCGGCGGCGGTGATTGCCACGAACGGCGGCACGTCATGCAGCAGCACGACCACCGGCTGGCGAGTAGGGTCATCCACCGGTGCAGGTGCCTGGGCGGTTGGCGTGGTCGGGACAAAGGCAGGTTGAGCGACAGGCTCAGGGGACGGTTGACGGCTCAACGCGAGGCCCCAGTAACCGGCAATGATGGCGCCCACCAGAAACAACCCGGCCAGGCCCATGGTAACGCGACTGTTCATGACGGCTCTCCCTTCCCTGCTGCTCAAACACTCCCGCCTTATCCGACGGAAACTTAGCAATCAGGCAGCTATGAACATAAAACTGTTTCGCTGTTAGAACGTAGCGCAACTAGGGCAAAAAGCCATTAGGGAATGCAAAAATATTTAGCGTAGGCAGGTATTTACGACGAAAT
Organism: Pseudomonas sp. ASL7; assembly: GCF_056680375.1. Taxonomy (NCBI): domain Bacteria; kingdom Pseudomonadati; phylum Pseudomonadota; class Gammaproteobacteria; order Pseudomonadales; family Pseudomonadaceae; genus Pseudomonas; species Pseudomonas sp. ASL7. The sequence goes on from NZ_CM155279.1 coordinate 5,430,124, forward strand.
AACGGCTTTTTTGACGTCAACTAAACCGATACTACTTAAGTATTAGTGCTTTCTTACAGTTGTTGGGACGAGGAATGCCGACAATGCTGGTGCTGGCATAGGGGAGTGATGTTGCGGTTGCGCAACACCCGTAGTCATCCAGGAGAAGAGCCATGTTCGCTACCAAGCTTGTCCAGAAGATCAAAGCCGAAATTGCTTTTTACAAAGGGTTGGCCAAAGACACCGAGGGCGCGTCCGGTATTGAGTACGCGATTGTTGCCGCGATGGTTGCGGTGGTGATTGCCGGATTCGGTACAGGCATTGGTACTCAGATCACGAGTATCTTTACACAAATCAAGACTGCTCTCACTACACTCGCCCCATAATTGCCAATGCTGAAAACGGACTCTAACGTCAGCGCTCAATCCATTGCAGGTGTCGCTTATGAGCTCTCCCATACTCGTCCGTCAGCAGCTTCTTGTGGTTGATGATGAAGAGGACGCTTTGCTGGAGCTGGCGGAGTTGCTCGAGGGCGAGGGTTTCAGTTGCTTTACGGCTACGTCGGTCAAGCTCGCGCTGCATCATCTGACGCGCCATCCTGATATCGCGTTGGTGATCACGGATTTGCGGATGCCCGAGGAGAGTGGCATGTCGTTGATCAAACGATTGCGCGAGCATACGTCCCGGCAGCATTTGCCAGTGATCGTGATGTCGGGGCATGCGGATATGGAGGATGTCAGTGATATGTTGCGATTGCAGGTACTAGACCTGTTTCGCAAACCGATTTATCACGTGCGGTTGTTGGAAACGTTGAATAATCTGTTTCCGCAACCTCGAATCGGGTTGGTCAATTCCGGACCCCGTTGATGGCGGTCCGCCAAGGTGACCGCGTTATCGTTCTTCGCCGGATCGCCCGCCCGGAGCAAGCCCACACATTGGATTTGTGTACACCACAGATCCCATGTGGGAGCGAGCTTGCTCGCGAAGGCGATCTGACAAGCGCCAGTCATTCTCTGCCGAACGATCAGGCAACCGGCCGCCAATGCCCGACCATATGCTCAAGATCCCCCGCGCCGACCAGCTGAAAGTCCCCACTGGAACCTGCCGCGCTGGCCAGCAATGTCACTTCACTGGGTAACCGCACCGGTTTCCGAAATTGCACCGCGATCTCGACATTCGCCGTGGGCAGGTGATCGGCGAGCGCCGCCAGCGTCCGCGCCTTGATCCACAACCCATGGGCGATGGCTGTCGGGAAGCCGAAGAGTCTGGCGCTGGCGGCACTCAGGTGAATCGGGTTGTAGTCGCCGGAAACCTTGGCATATTGTCGGCCAATGTTCGCTGGCGCTTTCCAGCGCGTCACTTCGATCAGCGACAAGTTCGATGCCAGAGCATTCTCGACCGCTTCCCCGTCGAGTTTGACGCCACGACACAGCATCTGACTCTCGGCTTCCCACAGTGTGCCCAACTGATCATCAAGCGTGGTCACCAGGTCGAACGTTGCCCCCTTCGCGTGAGGTTGCAGGTTCTGCACTTGCACGCTGACCCGCACACGCCCCACGCCGCCCATCGGCCGCAAGACGCGGATGCGATTGCTCAGGTGAATCAGGCCCAGCAGCGGAAACGGAAATTCATGCGCCGTGAGTAATTGCATCTGCAAGGCAAACGCGAGGACGTGCGGGTAGGTCGGTGGCAGTAATCCATTGTCGACAAAACCACAGACGGTGCGATACGCCGCCAGCCGCTTCGGATCGACATTGACCCAGCAGCGCAAACCTGATTCGGGCAGGGTGGTGCCGGTGATTTTTCGTCGCGTCGCGGCCCTGGCATACAGGCCCGCCAGGCTCGGTTCATGGTTGAGAGTGTGCCAGTCGATGATCATGTCTACGCCCCTAAAACACTTTGTCCACACACTCGCAGTGCCTGTCCGGTAAACGCCCCGGTTCCCGGTTGAGCCAGCCACGCGACGGCCTCGGCGACGTCTTGCGGCAGACCACCCTGGCCCAACGAACTCATGCGTCGTCCGGCTTCGCGCAACGCGAATGGGATGTGCGCGGTCATCTGGGTTTCGATAAAACCCGGCGCTACTGCGTTAATGCTGATGCCGCGCTCATTCAGCCGCGGCGCCCAGGCCTGGGCCAGGCCGATCAATCCGGCCTTGCTCGCCGCGTAATTGGTTTGCCCGCGATTACCGGCGATGCCACTGATCGAAGCCAACAGAATCACTCGGCCGTTGTCGTGCAAGGTGCCGCTGTCGAGCAACGCTTTGGTCAAGATTTGTGGCGCATTGAGGTTGACCGCGAGTACGGCGTCCCAGAATTCCGGGGTCATGTTGGCCAGGGTTTTGTCGCGGGTGATGCCCGCGTTATGGACCACGATGTCGACGCCGTCGGGGAGCTGTTCGACTAACTGCGCGGCAGCGTCCTCGGCGCAAATGTCCAGAGTGATGCTGCGTCCACCGAGGCGTGCGGCGAGGGCTTCGAGATCGGTCTTGGCTGGGGGCACGTCGAGCAGGATGACTTGTGCGCCGTCACGGGCCAGGGTTTCTACGATGGAGGCGCCGATGCCGCGTGCCGCGCCGGTGACCAGTGCTGTGCGGCCGGACAACGGGCGAGTCCAGTCCGTCACTTGTGTGTTGCAGGCGGTCAGGCGTATCACTTGCCCGGACACGAACGCACTTTTGGGCGAAAGGAAAAACCGCAGCGGGCCTTCCAGTTGGTCTTCGGCCCCTTCCTCGACATGGATCAACTGCAAGGTGCCGCCACTGCGCAACTCCTTGGCCAGTGAACGGCTGAAACCTTCGATGGCGCGTTGAACGCTGGCGGCAAACGGATCACTCAAGGTCTGCGGCGCGCGCCCGAGAATCACCAGATGCGCGCTGTGATCAAGGTTTTTCATCAGCGGCTGGAAGAACTCACGCAGTTGCTTAAGCTGATCGGTCTGCACCAAATGACTGGCGTCGAACACCACGGCTTTGAGTTTGGGGCCATGGCCGGGAATCCACGGGGTGGCCAGTGACGGTTCGGTGCCGTAGCTGTAAATCGCGTCCGTCAGGCGGTTGGCGAAGGCGCCGACTTTTTCCGCCAGCGGGCCACCGCCAATCAGCAGCGCCCCTTCGACCGGGCGTAGCCGGCCTGCTTGCCAGCGCTCCAGCCGTTCCGGCGACGGCAGCCCCAGGGCCCCGACCAAACGATGGCCGATGGACGAATTGGCGAAGTCGATATAGCGATCAGACATGGAACGCGCTCCAGCAGCTGGGATTCAAAGTGTGGACCATGAATGGCGATCAGTCGTTCGATCCACAAGATAAGGCCTACGCTTGACCATAGATTGGATTGAACCAGAGGTTTAGCAGGACTTTCAGGGAAATGCAGACTCTGTGGGAGCGAGCCTGCTCGCGATGGCGGTGTTTCAGTCCACTCATTATTTGGATGTGCCGGCGCTATCGCGAGCAGGCTCGCTCCCACAGGGTTGAGGTTCGTTTTTCAGATATTTCATCAGGAGCTTTTCATGACTCAGCTGCGCCGCGTCGCGATTATCGGCGGTAACCGGATCCCCTTCGCCCGTTCCAACGGACCATACGCCACCGCCAGTAACCAGGCGATGCTCACGGCAGCGCTCGAAGGCCTGATCGAACGTTTCAACCTGCACGGTTTGCGCATGGGCGAAGTGGCGGCGGGGGCGGTGCTCAAGCACTCACGGGATTTCAACCTGACGCGCGAATGCGTGCTTGGCTCGCGGCTGTCGCCGACCACCCCGGCCTATGACATTCAGCAAGCGTGCGGCACCGGTCTGGAAGCGGCGTTGCTGGTGGCGAATAAAATCGCCCTCGGCCAAATCGACTGCGGCATCGCTGGCGGCGTCGACACCACGTCCGATGCGCCCATCGGCATCAACGAAGGCCTGCGACAGATCCTCCTGCAAGCCAACCGCGCCAAGACCACGCCCGATAAACTGAAGACCTTTTTGCAGCTACGCCCACGCCATCTCATCCCCGAATTCCCTCGCAACGGTGAACCGCGCACCGGTCTGTCGATGGGCCAGCACTGCGAGTTGATGGCGCAGACCTGGAGCATCCCGCGAGACGCGCAAGATCAGTTGGCGCTGGAGAGTCACCAAAAACTGGCGGCGTCTTACACCGAAGGCTGGCACAACGACCTGATGACACCGTTCCTCGGCCTGACCCGCGATAACAATCTGCGTCCGGACCTGACTCTGGAAAAACTCGCCTCACTGAAACCAGCCTTCGAGAAAAGTGCCAAGGGCACGCTGACGGCGGGCAACTCCACTCCGCTCACTGACGGCGCGTCGCTGGTGCTGCTGGGCAGTGAAGAGTGGGCGAAAGAACGTGGCTTGCCGATCCTCGCCTATTGGCGCGACGGCGAAGCAGCGGCGGTGGATTTCGTCCACGGTGCCGAAGGGCTTTTGATGGCTCCGGTGTATGCCGTGCTGCGGTTGCTGGCGCGCAATGGCCTGACCTTGCAGGACTTCGATTACTACGAAATCCACGAAGCCTTCGCCGCGCAGGTGCTCTGCACGTTGAAGGCCTGGGAGGATCCGCACTACTGCAAAACCCGCCTGGGCCTCGACGCACCGCTGGGTTCCATCGACCGCAGCCGCCTCAACATCAAAGGCAGTTCGTTGGCGGCCGGGCATCCGTTTGCTGCCACGGGCGGGCGCATCGTCGCCAACCTGGCGAAGTTGCTCGACGCGGCGGGTAAGGGACGAGGTTTGATCTCGATCTGCGCCGCCGGCGGCCAGGGCGTTACTGCCATCATCGAGCGCTGACAATGTCATTGAATGGAACCGAAAACCTGTAGGAGCGAGCTTGCTCCGGGCGGCGTTCCGACGATGGTGTATCAGCAAATGGGGTGTCAACTGACACACCTTCGTCGGAACGCCGCCCGGAGCAAGCTCGCTCCTACAGGGGATCACCGATATTGAATAGCTGATCGGTATGGCCTAACGTCGGCCCCATAGCCATCCTGCAACATAAGGTCGACCAATGCCGACTAACGGACAACTTTCCCTCGAACGAACCATTCCGACCCTGACCGCGCTGCCGCGTCCGCTGTTCGCTCGGGCGGAAAGCCTGAATGCCGGTTCGTGGACGCCGCCTCATCGCCACGATTGGGTGCAGTTTTCCTATGCCATCAGTGGTGTTCTCGGTGTGCATACCGCCGAGGGCAGTTTCTTTGCGCCGCCACAGTGGGGGATCTGGATTCCGGCGGACCTTGAACACCAGGTCGTGACCTCGATGCGGGCCGAGATGCGCAGCCTCTATGTGCGCCGGGAAGAATGTGAATGGGCGGACGGCCGTTGCCGGGTGCTGGAAGTGACGCCCCTGGCCCGGGAGTTGATAAAGAGTTTTTGCCTCCTGCCGGTGGAATATCCACTGGGTGACAGTCAGGAAGCCCGGCTGGTGAGTGTGCTGCTGGACCAGTTGGCGAATCTGCCGGAGGTCGGCTTTTCGCTACCGTTGCCTCGGCATCAGCGATTGCTGGGGTTGTGCAATGAGCTGATCGAAAGCCCTGAACGCCTTGTGACCTTGCAGGAATGGGCCGAGCAATTGGGGATGTCAGAGAAGACACTGATGCGATTGTTTCAGCGCGAAACCGGATTGAGCTTTCGAGGGTGGCGCCAGCGCATGCGGTTGCTGTCGTCGTTGAGTTGGCTGGAGGAGGGGGACAGTGTGACGAATGCGGCGTTGTCTTGTGGGTATGACTCGACGTCAGCGTTTATTGCGGCGTTCAAGAGCCTGTTCGGGTTTACCCCGGGTGAACTCTTCAAGCAGTAACACCACCTGACCCTTGTGGGAGCGAGCTTGCTCGCGATGAGGCCATGTCAGTCAACATTGATGTTGAATGTCAGTCAGCTATCGCGAGCAAGCTCGCTCCCACAGTGGATGTGTGGTGCTTCTGAGTATCAGGTTCTAAAGCGGCGAACCAATCCATCCAGCTCATTCGACAGCCCCGCCAGACTCTGCGAATCCAGCCGCGCCGAGTTCGCCAGTTCCGCCACCAACTGCGCATCGCCATGAATCTGGCTGATGTGCCGATTGATGTCTTCGGCCACCTGATGCTGCTGTTCCGCCGCCGTGGCGATCTGGGTGTTCATGTCACGGATGACGTCTACCGATTCACGAATCAACCCGAAACTGCTGCGCGCTTCACCGATACGCGTCACCGACTGCTGCGACACTTCCAGGCTCGCGTGCATCTGATGCGTGACCTGACTGGTGCGCTTGGCAAGGTTACCCAGCAGCCCGTCGATTTCTGCCGTGGAGTCGGCCGTGCGTTTGGCCAGGGCCCGGACTTCATCGGCCACCACCGCAAACCCGCGACCTTGCTCGCCGGCCCGCGCTGCTTCAATGGCGGCGTTCAGCGCCAGCAGGTTGGTTTGCTCGGCGATCGAGCGAATGGTCCCGAGGATTGACTGAATGTCGTTACTATCCCGCTCAAGCTGTTGCATCGACTGGGCGGACTGTTCGATTTCCTGACTCAAGCGATCGACGCTGGTCACTGCCGCATCAATCTGCTGCTGACCTTCGCGGGCCTGACGCTGGCCACTATCGGCCGATTCAGCGGCCTGGCTGCAAGACCGTGCGACTTCGTTGGCGGTAGCGACCATTTCGTGGAACGCCGTGGACACCATGTCCACCGCTTCACGCTGGCGCCCGGCCGCTTCGGCCATGTCGCTGGAAACCTGAGTCGAGCTCTTGGAGGTTGCGAGGATTTTGGTCGCCGCGCCGCCGATGTTCTGGATCAGGTTGCGAATCGCCGCCAGGAACTGATTGAACCAGTTGGCCAATTGTGCGGTTTCGTCGCTGCCACGGATTTGCAGGTTCTTGGTCAGGTCGCCTTCGCCTTGGGCAATGCCTTCCAGGCCACTGGCCACGCTGCGGATCGGCTGCACGATGAAGTTGGCGAAGCTGGCGCCGACGATGGCAAACAACACGGCCAGCACGGCGGCGATGATTGCGATCAGCCAGGTCAGTTGAGTGGCCGAGCTCATCACGTCGGTCTGTTTGATCAGGCCAATGAAGGTCCAGCCCAGTTGCTCCGACGGCCAGACGTTGGCCATGTAACGCTCGCCGTTCAGCTCGACTTCCACCAACCCTTTTCCGGCCTTGGCCAGTTGCGCATAGCCCTCGCCGAGGCTGCTCATTGCTTTGAAGTTGTGTTCCGGTTGCTTCGGGTCCACCAGCACGGTGCCGGTGTTTTCCATCAGCATCAGGTAGCCGGTTTCACCGAGCTTGATCTGTTTGACGATCTCGGTGAGCTGCTTGAGCGTCACGTCGATGCTGACCACGCCGCCATTGGTGCCCAACTTGTTGTCGATGGTGCGCACGGTGCTGACGTAGGTCGCGTCATCCTGGGCCCAGTAATAGGCCTCGGTGCGGAATGGTTTGCCCGGTTTGGCCTGGGCCGCCTTGTACCAGGGACGCTGGCGCGGATCGTAGTTGCTGAGCTTGGCATCGTCCGGCCAGGACACATAACCGCCCGCTGCAGTGCCGAGAATGGCATAGGCATAGGACGGGTGGCTCTTACCCAGGTCCTGCAGGAGGGTGAAAACCTTTTTGTCCATCTCGCCCTGAGGAATGCTCTCGGCGTTGGCAGCCATGTAGGTTTTGAGGCTGTCGTCGGAGTTCTTGATCAGCGGTTGGCTCGCCAGGTAATCGACGTTTTGGCTAATGCCATCGAAAAACAGCTGCATGGCATTGCTGACCTGCCGGATCTCGCGGCCACTGCCGTCGACGAAACCGTCCTTGGCATCGCTGCGCAAGTTCAGCACAACGAGGGTGGCAACCAGCACCACCGGTAAGCAGGCGATAATTGCAAACGCCCACGTCAACTTCTGTTTGATGTTCATCCGCGCTCCAGATTTTTGTTGTAGGCCCACGCAGTGCAGATGACTCGCGGATTATTGGCTGCCATAAACGTTTGTGATCACCGGAGTCCTTGGTGCGCCATCGCTATTGCTGTCGGGACGATTGTCGGACAAATCAGTTTGTCATTGAGGACTTCGGCAGGCGGCGGCGAAAATTGAGGCCAATTGAGAAATATCCTACGAAGGGTATGAATTAGGGTGTCAGTTGCTATCGCAAATGCCTGCATAACCCGTCGTCAACAAGTGACGCAGGCTCAGCTATGATCTTGGACGGTCGATGACGACCGGCGGCAGTTGACCGATTAATTCGGCATATTGTGTGCTTCCCGACGTTCATAGGTCGGCAACCCCTCCCCCGAATGAGAGGATTGCCGTATAACGAATGACTTTCGCGTGTTTGGTAATAAAGGACCCACAATAAAAGCTGATGAAGACTCCAAAACGCATTGAACCCCTGATCGAGGACGGTCTGGTCGACGAGGTGCTGCGCCCACTCATGAGTGGTAAAGAAGCAGCTGTTTATGTGGTGCGCTGCGGCAACGAGTTACGTTGCGCGAAGGTCTACAAGGAGGCGAATAAACGCAGTTTCCGGCAGGCGGCCGAGTATCAGGAAGGCCGCAAGGTGCGCAACAGCCGTCAGGCTCGGGCGATGGCCAAGGGCTCCAAGTTCGGCAAGAAAGAAACCGAAGACGCCTGGCAGAACGCCGAAGTGGCGGCTCTGTTCCGTTTGGCCGGTGCCGGTGTGCGGGTACCCAAGCCGTATGACTTCCTCGAAGGCGTACTGCTGATGGAACTGGTGGCCGATGAATACGGCGATGCCGCGCCGCGTCTGAACGACGTGGTGCTGGAGCCGGACCAGGCGCGCGAATATCACGCGTTCCTGATTTCGCAGATCGTGCTGATGTTGTGTACCGGCCTGGTGCACGGTGACCTGTCGGAGTTCAACGTGCTGTTGACCCCGGACGGCCCGGTCATCATCGACTTGCCGCAGGCAGTGGATGCGGCGGGCAACAACCACGCGTTCAACATGCTGGAGCGGGACGTGGGCAACATGGCCTCCTACTTCGGGCGCTTTGCCCCGGAGTTGAAAAAGACCAAGTACGCCAAGGAAATGTGGGCCTTGTACGAAGCCGGCACCTTGCACCCGGCCAGCGTGCTGACCGGCGAGTTCGACGAGCCGGAAGAGTTGGCCGACGTTGGCGGGATCATGCGCGAGATCGAGGCCGCGCGCCTTGATGAAGAGCGCAAGCAAGCCGTTCGGGCGGCGGATGATGCGCCACCGAACAAAACCGAAGAACCGCCTCCGCCGTGGATGCAGTGATTGGTTAAAGACAAACCCGGCTTCGGCCGGGTTTTTTGTACGTGGCTGTCCCGAATCCTGTAGGAGCGAGCTTGCTCGCGATGAACCTGAGAGCGCTGCGGGGTGTCAGGCTTGCGGCGTTATCGTTGACGACCATCGCGAGCAAGCTCGCTCCTACAGGGTCAGGTAGAAACCGGTTCAGCGCAGCAGCCCGACTCAAGGTTTTTGAGAATCGGGCAGTCCGGGCGGTGGTCGCCCTGGCAATGTTCGACCAGGTCTTGCAGGGTGTCGCGCAACTGGCCCAGTTCGCGGATTTTCTGGTTCAACTCATCGATGTGCTGACGGGCCAGGGCCTTTACGTCCGCGCTGGCCCGTTGACGGTCTTGCCAGAGGGTCAGCAGTTTGGCGACCTCTTCCAGCGAAAACCCCAGGTCCCGGGAGCGCTTGATAAACGCCAGGGTGTGCAAGTCGTCGGCGCCGTATACCCGATAGCCGCTGTCGGTGCGATGGGCGGCCTTGAGCAAGCCGATGGACTCGTAATAACGGATCATCTTCGCGCTGAGGCCGCTCTCGCGGGCCGCTTGGCCGATGTTCATCGGTTGTCCTCCAGATCCTTGGGTTTCCAGGTCTTCAACAGTAGCGCATTGCTGACCACGCTGACGCTCGACAAGGCCATGGCAGCGCCGGCCAGCACCGGGTTGAGAAAACCGAAGGCTGCCAGCGGAATGCCGATCAGGTTATAGACGAAGGCCCAGAACAGATTCTGACGAATCTTCGCGTAGGTTTTGCGGCTGATGTCCAGCGCCGCCGGCGCCAGCCGTGGATCACCGCGCATTAAAGTGATTCCGGCCGCGTGCATGGCGACGTCGGTGCCGCCGCCCATGGCGATGCCGATGTCGGCGGCGGCTAGGGCCGGAGCGTCGTTGATGCCGTCGCCGACCATCGCCACCACGCCGGTTTTCTTCAGGTCGGCGACAGTGGCGGCTTTGTCGGCCGGCAGCACTTCGGCGTACACATCGGTGATGCCCAGCGCATTGGCAACCACGTTGGCACTGCCGCGATTGTCGCCGGTGAGCAAGTGGCTGCTGATGTTGCGTGCGCGCAGTTGTTGCACCGCTTGCAGCGCACCGGGTTTGAGCGTGTCGCCGAACGCGAACAGGCCCAGCACTTGCGGTTCGGGGCTTTGCTCGATCAGCCAGGACAGGGTCCGGCCTTCGGCTTCCCATGCGGTGGCGGAGTCAGCCCATTGACCTGCAATCAAACCACTCTCTTCCAGGAGGCGCCGATTGCCCAGCGCCAAACGCCGCCCCTCAAGACTGCCGGCAATGCCGCGTCCGGTCAGGGACTGGCTGTTCGTGACACTCTCCACGCTCACGCCGCGTTCGGTGCACGCGTCCAGAACCGCCTTGGCCAGCGGATGCTCACTGCCGCGCTGCAGGGCGCCGGCCCTTTGCAGCAGGGCGGTTTCATCACCGCCGATAGCACTCAAATGCACAATTCGCGGCGCACCCGAGGTCAGCGTGCCGGTTTTGTCGAAGACCACCGCACTGACTTCATGGGCACGTTCAAGTGCTTCGGCATCCTTGATCAGAATGCCGTAACGCGCTGCCACACCGGTGCCGGCCATGATCGCTGTTGGCGTGGCCAACCCGAGGGCGCAAGGGCAGGCGATCACCAATACGGCGACGGCGTTGATCAACGCCGTTTCGATGGGGGCGCCATACAGCCACCAACCGATCAAAGTCGCCAATGCCAACAGCAAAACCACAGGCACAAATACCTGGCTGACTTTATCCACCAGTTTCTGGATCGGTGCCTTGGCAGCCTGGGCGTCTTCCACCAATCGGATGATCCGCGCCAGCACCGTTTCCGCGCCAAGCGCCTGGGTGCGGACCAACAGCCGACCTTCCCCATTGATCGCGCCGCCGGTGACCCTGTCACCCGGTTGTTTGGGTACGGGCAAGCTTTCGCCGCTGATCAGCGCTTCGTCGGCATAGCTCTGACCTTCGACCACTTCGCCATCCACCGGGAAGCGTTCACCGGGTTTGACCATGACCAGATCATCAAGGCGCAATGCGCTGATGGCAACGTCTTGCTCGCGGCCTTCAATCACCTGAATCGCCCGTTCCGGGCGCAAGGCTTCGAGCGCCCGAATGGCGCTGGCGGTCTGGCGTTTGGCGCGGCTTTCCAGGTATTTGCCCAGCAGCACGAGGGCGATGACCACCGCCGAAGCTTCGAAATACAGGTGCGGCATGTGCCCGGCAGCAGTGGCCCATTCGAAAAGACTCAAGCCATACCCGGCGCTGGTGCCCAGGGCGACCAGCAAATCCATGTTACCGGCACCGGCGCGGACCGCTTTCCAGGCCGCGACATAAAAACGCGCACCGAAGATAAATTGCACCGGCGTGGCCAAGGCGAATTGCGCCCAGGCCGGGAGCATCCAGTGCACGCCGAAGGGTTGCAGCAGCATCGGCAGCACCAATGGCAAGGCGAGGGCGATGGCCATGATCAAGACCCAGCGCTCACGGAACAGGCGCTGTTGCTGATCGTCGGTTTGCCGGTGTTCGACTTCCCAGACACTGGCGCGGTAGCCGGCCTTGGTGACGGCCGCGATCAGGGTTTGCGGGTCGATCTGGCCGAGCAGTTCGAGGTGAGCGCGCTCGTTGGCGAGGTTGACGCTGACGGTCTTCACCCCCGGTACCTTGGTCAGCGCACGTTCAACCCGGCCGACGCAGGAGGCGCAGGTCATGCCGTCGATGCTCAATTCCAGGCTCTGCTGCGGCACGCTGTAACCGGCCTGCTGCACGGCATTCATCAAAGCCGGCAGGCTGTCGCTGGGCGCTTGAACCCGGGCCTGCTCGGTGGCGAGGTTGACGCTGACGGCCGTGGCGCCGATGACTTTGCTCAAAGCGCGCTCGACACGCCCGGCGCAACTGGCGCAGGTCATGCCGGCAATCGGCAGATCGAACGTGGTGGATTCGGACATCGGTCGCGCTCCCTGTAGAAGATGCCTACAGGATCAACCTTGCCATGCTGGCAAGGTCAAGCGCCATGTCTCAATTCGCCGTCGAACACCTGTGGGAGCGAGCCTGCTCGCGAAAGCGGTGTGTCAGTCAAGATCAATGCTGAATGACACACCGCTTTCGCGAGCAGGCTCGCTCCCACATCAGGTCCGGATCAATATTCCAGAGCCGCAGGTTTGAGGTACATCCCTTCCTGCGTCATCGCAATCCGGAACTTCAGCACGTCACCGGCCTTGAGCATGATGGTCTGCGAACCCGGTGCAAGCATGCCCGGATTGCAACCCGGTGCTTGCCCCGGCAACAGCTTCAGGCGCAGTGACACATTCCCCGGCGGCAAGTTGAACGAGGTGCTTTGTTCCTGGAACAACCGCGCCGCCAATTGGTCCTGGATGTATACACCGATTTCGCAGATGGTCGACACTTCCAGGCGCTCGCGGGAAATGATCAACACGCCGTAGTCCTCCCCAGCGGCATTGGCCGAGGGTAACGCGGCGAAAAGGCTGAGGAAGCCAAACAGGCTGAGAGCTGACCAGCGCATGGCTGAATCTCCTGGTGTCGAGTCATTGATGGACGCAGCTTGGCCGAGCGCGGCGGCGAATACCAGCCCGGCAGTTCATTTAAGAACTTGACCTTGCCATAGTGGCAAGCTCGAGACTGCTCGCAACCCTCATAAAAGGAGTCATCCCATGCAAGTGTTTAACGTTGAAGGCATGTCCTGCGGTCATTGCGTCAAGGCGATCACTCAGGCGGTCCAGACCAAGGATCCGGCAGCGAGCGTGCGGGTCGATCTGGCGGCCAAAGAAGTCGGCGTCGAGAGTGGTTTGACCGCTGATCAAGTGATCGCCGCGATCACTGAAGAAGGCTATGACGCCAAAGTTGCCTGAGGCCAAGAACAATCCCTGTGGGAGCGAGCTTGCTCGCGATAGCGGTAGAACAGTCACTGAGCTGTTGCATGTTCCGCCGCCATCGCGAGCAAGCTCGCTCCCACAGGTTCTGTGTTTTAGCTGAAAGGCATCGGTTGCCAGTTGGTTTTTAATTGTTAGCGAGCTATCGGAATGTTCAAGGCGTCCTTGCGCGGCTAGACTGTCGGCCATGCTGACCTCTGTCCAACTGGATGCCCGATGAACTTCCGTACCATTTTGATACTCGGCGCCCTGAGCGCTTTTGGTCCACTGGCGATCGATTTCTATCTGCCGGCATTCCCGGCCATGGCGCTGGCGTTCGGCACTGATGAACAACACGTTCAATTGACGCTGGCGGCGTATTTCCTGGGTTTGTCCATTGGTCAGCTGGCTTACGGCCCGGTGGCGGATCGTTTTGGGCGACGCATTCCCTTGCTGACCGGCGTCGGCTTGTTCACCGCCGCTTCGCTGGCCTGCGCCTATGCGCCGAATCTCGAATGGCTGATTGGCGCGCGTTTTATCCAGGCGCTGGGCGGTTGCGCGGGAATGGTGATTTCGCGAGCAATCGTTAGCGACAAATGCGATGCGGTGGGGGCGGCGAAAGTCTTTTCACAGCTGATGCTGGTCATGGGCCTGGCGCCCATTCTCGCGCCGTTGCTCGGCGGGTTGCTGGTTAATACCACGGGCTGGCAGTCGATCTTCCTGGCGCTGACCGGTTTCAGTGCATTGGCGGCGTCGGCCGTGGCCCTCGGATTGCCGGAAAGCATGCCCGCTCATTTGCCACGTCAACCGTTATCGGGTGCGCTGCGTCAGTACGGTCGCCTGTTGTCGGACCGGGTGTATCTCGGCCATGCCCTGACGGGGGGCATTGCCATCGCCGGGATGTTTTCCTACATCGCCGGTTCGCCGTTCATTTTCATCAAACTCTATGGTGTGCCGGCCGAGCATTTCGGCTGGTTGTTCGGCACGAACGCGGCGGGCTTTATTCTGGTGGCGCAGGTCAACGCACGACTGCTGGCCAAGCGTGGCCCGGCGTTTTTGCTGGCACGCGCGGTGTGGGTCTACCTGGGGGCGGGCCTGACGCTGATGGCGGTCAGTGCGCTGCATACCGAGCAGTTATGGCCGCTGCTGATTCCGCTGTTTATTTGCATCGCCAGCCTCGGGTGCATCCTTCCCAACGCCTCGGCCTGCGCCATGAACGGGCAGGGCGCCCGCGCCGGCAGTGCGTCGGCGATGCTCGGTTGTCTGCAATTCAGCGTCGCTGCCGGGGCTGCCTCGCTGGTGGGCATTTTGTACGACGGCACGGCCCTGCCGATGGCCATGGTCATCAGCCTGTGCGGGGTTCTGGTCGTGAGCATCGCGATGCTCACCCGGCGTTTGCAAAATGCCCGGGCGCTGCTGAAAGCCCAGGTCTGAGAACAGACTTAGCCAGCGGCGCGCTGCTGGTGGTCGGGGATTTGATGAGGGGCGTACAGACGTGCTTCAAGTGTGCGGGTGAACGCGCGGGCTTCGGCTTCGCTACGGAACATCACAGCATGTTCGTCCAGGCGGACCTGCCACTGAGATTTCGCCACTTCTTTTATCAGGATCTTCATTGCTGACCTCCTTTCGTAAAAGATTGCATCGCAGAGGTCTCGATTGTAGACCCGAATACGATCGCAATTGTGACATAGGTCAACTCTCGGACTGACGGTTCGAAGATCAAAAGCTCACAGCCTGCGCCAGCGCCTACAAGGATCGGTGTGCATCAAAAATCCCTGTAGGCGCTGGCGAAGCCTGCGATCTTTTGATTTTTAGAACCCTTCCAGCACGATCTTGCCCTTGGACTTGCCGCTTTCCAGCAGTGCGTGGGCGCGGCGCAGGTTCGCTGCGTTGATCGTGCCGAAATGCTCACCCACCGTGGTTTTCAGTGTCCCGGCATCGATCAGCTCGGCCACGCGGTTGAGCAGTGTGTGCTGCTCGATCATGTCGGCGGTTTCGAACAGCGAGCGGGTGTACATGAATTCCCAATGCAGCGACAGGCTCTTGCGTTTGAGCTTGGTCACATCCAGCGCCTTCGGATCATCGATCAGCGCCAGTTTGCCTTGCGGTGCCAGCGCCTCGACCAATTGATCCAGATGGTGATCGGTCTGAGTCAGGCTCGCCACGTGGGTCACATGATCAAGACCGGCGCGTTTGAGTTCTTCGCTCAACGGCTGGCTGTGATCAATTACCAGGTCTGCCCCCAATTCACGAACCCAGCCCTGGGTCAGCGGGCGGGAAGCCGTGCCGATGACTTTCAGCCCGGTCAACCGACTGGCCAGTTGCGTGAGGATCGAACCGACGCCGCCGGCCGCACCGACGATCAGCAGGCTCTGGCCTTCATCGGTTTTACCTTCGCGTATTTGCAGGCGTTCGAAGAGCAGTTCCCACGCGGTAATGGCGGTCAGCGGCAGGGCAGCGGCTTCGGCGAAACCCAGGGTTTTTGGCATATGCCCAACGATCCGCTCATCCACCACGTGCAGTTCACTGTTGCCGCCCGCGCGGGCGATGGAGCCGGCGTAAAACACCTTATCGCCGGCCTTGAACAGCGTCACTTCACTGCCGACAGACTTGACCACGCCTGCTACGTCCCAGCCCAGTACCTTCGCCTTGCCGCCTTCAGGCTGGACGTTCTGACGGACCTTGGTGTCCACCGGGTTGACCGAGATGGCTTTGACTTCCACCAACAGGTCTCGCGGGCCGGCGACCGGTTCAGGCAGTTCGATGTCTTGCAGGGATTGTGTGTTGCTGATTGGCAAAGAGGCGTAGTAGGCAATGGCTTTCATGTGGGTTCCTGAACAGTAATAGAAGAAGGGATCGCGCCACGGAGCGCAAGCGCTTGAAGTCGGGGAAAGGGTGGGACCAGGTTCTACTCCGCGAGCGGGATGATTTCGATGGGGCAAATGATTGGCTATTTCCCGGCAAGATAAAACCCGCTAAAAGAGCAGGCTCTTTCAATGTTTTTTTGATAATCGAGGCTAAAGATGCTGCGTTTCGATGACTTGCAGGTGTTCGTCCGGGCGGCGGACCTGGGCAGTCTGTCGGCGGCTGCACGGGTGATGGACATGTCGGCGGCGGTGGCCAGTGCGGCGTTGAAACGTATCGAGCATCAGCTCGGCGCCCGTTTGCTCGCGCGTTCAACCCGCAGCCTGCGCCTGACCGCTGAGGGCGAGGGATTTCTCGAGTACGCCCGGGCGGCCTTGAGCAATCTCGATGAGGGCCGCCGTTTATTGGCCAGTGGTCAGGATCAGGTCAGCGGGATTTTGCAGTTGTCGGCGCCTTCGGACTTCGGCCGTAACCTGCTGCTGCCGTGGCTGGACGAATTTCAGCGTGAGCACCCGAAACTCACGGTGCGTTTGCTGCTGGGGGACCGCATTGCCGACTTGTTCCGCCAACCGGTGGACATTGCCCTGCGTTACGGCGAGCCGGAAGACTCAAGTCTGGTGGCGCTGCCCATCGCCCCGCAGAATCGCCGCGTGCTCTGTGCGGCCCCCAGCTACCTGGCGCGGCATGGCGAGCCGCGACACCTGGAGCAACTGGCTCAGCACAATTGCCTGCTGTTCATGCTCGGCAGTCGGGTCCACGATCACTGGAATTTTCACGACGGCAAGCGCGAGGTCAGCCTGACCGTCAGCGGTGATCGCTTCAGCGACGATGCCGATGTGGTGCGTCTGTGGGCCGTGGCGGGCGCCGGGATCGCTTACAAATCCTGGCTCGACGTCGGTGCCGATGTATTGGCAGGCCGATTGAAAGTACTGATGCCGGAGCTGCTCTGTGAGCGCGCTCCGCTGAATCTGCTGTGCGCCCATCGCGCACAATTAAGTAAGCCGGTGAACCTTTTGCGGGAAATGCTTGCCAGTCGATGCGCCCGGTTAAGTAGTCAATATCCACTGTTATCGGGCCCGAATCATTAGTCGCAGGCAAATAGAGAAATTTCCCTCAGGAACTATCACCTGCAATGGTTCTCCGAAGACAGGAACCGGCGGTTAACCCGCCTATACTAGCGCTCGCCTCATGTACGCACCGTCGATGTGAGTGGATAGCTTTGCCCGGGTTATGGCGGTTTCCCCGTCTTGGCCGATGACACATTACTGGTCAAGATGTCTGAGAGCAGTAGACGAAACGATTCAACAGGGAGTGAATACATGGAACATGCACCTTGCATCAGCCAGATCGCCACATTGCTGGCTGACCCAAAGCGCAGCGCAATGATGTGGGCCTTGATGGACGGCTTGGCGCGGCAGACCGAAGAGCTGGCCTTGCTGGCCGGTCTGTCACCGTCTTCGGCCAGTGCACACCTGGGGCGCTTGCTCGCCGGAGGTCTGTTGAAAGTCGAACCCCGCGGTCGCAAGCGTTTCTTTCGACTTGCCGCGCCGGAGGTCGGTGCCGCGATAGAGGCATTGGCCAGTGCCACACTTGCCAGCACGCCACGGGCCGTCCCGGACATTTTCAAGCGATCTACCCTAACCGCCAAGCCTCGGACGGCGCCTTCGTCATTACTGCGCGCCAGACTGTGCGACGACCATCTGGGCGGCACTCTGGCCGCCGATCTGTACCAGCGTCTACTGGATGCGGGCTGGATTGAGCAATTCGATCAGCGGGTGATGATCACGCACAAGGGCGCGACGGAGTTGGCGACACGGGGGGTCTTCATCCAGGCGTTGGCTCATCGCAACAGCAGCGTCGCTTGCGCGTGTCCCGACTGGAGCGAAAGACGCCCGCACATGGGAGGGGCATTGGGGGCAGCATTGTTGCAGTTGTTCATGCAGTCAGGCTGGTTGAGCCTGCCCAACGATTCGCGAGCCTTGCAAATCACCGCCTCAGGGCAACGTGAAATCCATCGTTTTGCCAAGGAAACCGAGCTGGAAATGGCGCTTTAGGGGGAGCTGCGCCCACCGCAATGGTCGTCGGCCAACACATAACCTTGTGGGAGCGAGCCTGCTCGCGAAGGGGCCTTCACATCCAACATCATTGTTGAATGTACCCCCTTCGCGAGCAGGCTCGCTCCCACATTGGTTTGGCGGTGACCTTAGGGTTTCACCAACCGCGCATCCAGGCTGTTCTGCGCCAGGCGCTTGGCCTGATCCTGAGTCATGCCCAGATCGGTGTACAGCGCGTGGAAGTTCTCGGTCACGTAACCGCCGAAGTACGCCGGGTCATCCGAGTTCACGGTCACTTTCACGCCACGCTCAAGCATGTCGAGAATGTTGTGCTGGGACATGTGATCGAATACGCAAAGCTTGGTGTTCGACAACGGGCACACAGTCAACGGGATTTGTTCGTCGATGATCCGCTGCATCAAGCGTTCGTCTTCGATGGCGCGCACGCCATGGTCGATGCGCTGGATTTTCAGCAAGTCGAGGGCTTCCCAGATGTACTCGGGCGGGCCTTCTTCGCCGGCGTGGGCGACGGTCAGGAAACCTTCGTGACGGGCACGGTCGAACACACGCTGGAACTTGCTCGGCGGGTGCCCCATCTCGGAGCTGTCCAGACCGACAGCGACAAACGCATCGCGGAACGGCAGCGCCAGGTCGAGGGTTTTCTCGGCTTCTTCTTCGCTCAAGTGGCGCAGGAAACTCAGGATCAAACCGCTAGTGATGCCTAGCTGCTGCTCACCATCCTTCAGCGCGGCGGCGATGCCGTTGAGCACCACTTCGAACGGCACGCCACGGTCGGTGTGGGTCTGTGGGTCGAAGAACGGTTCGGTATGAATCACATTCTGCGCCTTGCAGCGCAACAGGTATGCCCAGGTCAGGTCATAGAAATCCTGGGAGGTGCGCAACACGTCGGCGCCCTGGTAATACAGGTCGAGAAACTCTTGCAGGTTGTTGAAGGCGTAAGCCTTGCGCAGGGTGTCGACATCGCTCCACGGCAGGGCGATCTTGTTGCGTTCGGCCAGGGCGAACAGCAGCTCAGGCTCCAGCGAGCCCTCCAGATGCAGGTGCAGTTCTGCCTTGGGTAGGGCGTTCAGCCAATCGTACATTGTTGAAATCTCATCAGGTGCAATGACGGCATTCTACAGATGCTTGCTGCAACAATTGGTAAAACCTGACCAGGCGGTTCATCCCTGGCGTGCGTTGGTGCGCTAAGGTGTATCGAAACGTTAGCGTCGCCGTGCAGTCAGTCGTTCACCCCGCTGATTTCGCACCACTCGGCAAAAAGGCCAGCAATGCTCACAGTTCTCAAGCAAGAAAAATTTCTGCTGATGGCCCTGATCGCCGCCGTCGGCGCTTATCCGTTGGAGCACTGGATGCTCAACAGTGGGCAGCCTGTCGCGCTAGCGTCCGGGCTGGTGTTGATCGCCTTTATTGTCGCCGCCTCCATGCGCGTCGCCCATCAAGCCGAATTGCTCGCCGAAAAAGTTGGCGATCCCTACGGGACTATGATTCTGACCCTGGCCGCAGTGATGGTGGAAGTGCTCATTCTGGCGATCATGATGAGCAACGAGGCATCAAAGACCCTGGTGCGCGACACGATCTATTCGGCAGTCATGCTCGACATCAACGGCATCCTCGGCCTCGCTGCGTTGATGGGCGGGATCAAGCATGGCGAACAGTCCTACAACGATGACTCGGCACGCAGCTACAGCGTCATGATCCTCACTGCCGTTGGGGTTTCCATGGTGGTGCCGGAGTTCATCCCGGAAGCGAACTGGAAGATTTATTCGGGCTTTACCATCGGCGCGATGGTCGTGCTCTACACTTTGTTTCTGCGCATGCAGGTTGGGCCGCACAGCTATTTTTTCAGCTACAGCTATCCGGAAAAACGTCGCAAGAAGGTTCCGGATGAGGCACCTGAACCGGTCAATCTTGGGCTGAGTATCGGGACGTTGGTGTTTGGCGTGGTGGTGATCGGCGCATTGGCCGAGGTGATGTCCAAGACCCTCGATCTGGGCCTGGAAGGTACTGGTGCCCCCCCGGTCATCACGGCGATTCTGGTGGCGGCGATATCGGCGGCGCCGGAAATCCTCACTGCGTTGCGGGCGGCACTGGCCAACCGCATGCAGTCGGTGGTCAACATCGCCATGGGCGCGTCGTTGTCGACGGTTATCCTGACGGTGCCGATGATGGAAGCGATGGCGCTCTACACCGGCCAGCCGTTTCAGATGGCAATGACCCCGGTGCAGACCGTGATGATCGTCCTCACCCTGATCGCCAGCGCGATCAACCTCAACGATGGCGAAACCAACGCCATCGAAGGCATGACCCACTTCGTGCTGTTCGCGACGTTCATCATGTTGTCGCTGCTCGGCCTCTAACCGCACCACAAAACCCCTTGTGGGAGCGAGCCTGCTCGCGATGGTCTGTCAGTTGATATCGATGTAGCTGACACACCATCGCGAGCAAGCTCGCTCCTACAGGGTGTGTGGGGGATCAGGTGCCGGCGATCAGCTGCCTGGCCGCCTGACTGTGATCGGCAATCAACCCCTTCAGATCCAGCCCTTCAACCTGGCCATCAATCACTCGCCACTTGCCGCCAATCATCACTCGATCCGCCCGATCCGCGCCGCACAGCAGCAACGCCGAAACCGGATCATGACTGCCGGAGAAACGCAGCTCATCGAGCTTGAACAGCGCCAGGTCGGCTTGTTTGCCCACGGCCAGTTCGCCAATATCCGTACGCCCCAGCAGACTCGCCGAGCCCTTGGTCGCCCAACCCAGCACCAATTGCGGCGTGATCTTCTCGGCGCCATAACGCAACCGTTGGATGTAAAGCGCCTGACGGGTTTCCAGCATCATGTTCGACGCATCGTTGGACGCTGAGCCGTCCACACCAAGCCCCAGCAACGCGCCAGCGTCGGTCAGGTCCAGCGTCGGGCAAATGCCGGACGCCAGGCGCATGTTCGAACTCGGGCAATGGCAAATGCCGGTGCCGGCCGCGCCGAGGCGGGCGATTTCATCCGGGTTGAAATGGATGCCGTGCGCCAGCCAGGTGCGTGGGCCGAGCCAGCCGACACTGTCCAGATAATCGACGGTGCGCAGGCCAAAACGTTGCAGGCAGAAGTCTTCTTCGTCGAGGGTTTCGGCGAGGTGTGTGTGCAGGCGCACGTCGAGTTTGTTTGCCAGTTCGGCGCTGGCCGACATGATTTGCGGCGTCACCGAGAACGGCGAACAGGGCGCCAGGGCGATCTGGATTTGCGCGCCATCGCCACGTTCGTGGTACTCGGCGATCAAGCGCTGGCTGTCAGCGAGGATCACTTCGCCTTCCTGCACGGTTTGTTGCGGCGGCAAGCCACCGTCCTTTTCGCCAAGGCTCATGGAGCCACGCGTCAGCATGGCGCGCATGCCCAGTTCGCGGACGCTCTCGACTTGCACGTCGATCGCGTTTTCCAGGCCTTCCGGGAACAGATAGTGGTGATCGGCGGCGGTGGTGCAACCGGACAGCAGCAACTCGGCCAACGCGACTTTGGTGGCGAGGGCGAGTTTTTCAGGGGTGAGGCGCGCCCAGACCGGGTACAGGGTTTTAAGCCACGGGAACAATGGCTGATTGACCACTGGCGCCCAGGCACGGGTCAGGGTTTGGTAGAAGTGGTGATGGGTGTTGATCAGCCCCGGCAGGATCACATGTTCACGGGCATCGAAGACTTGTCCACAGGGCGCGGACGGTTGCTGGCCGGCGGCAAGCACTTCGACGATCAAACCGTCTTGCAGCACCAGGCCGCCACGGGCATCGAGGCCATTGGAAGTGAAGATCGCGAGGGGATTTTTTAACCAGGTACGGGTCGCAGGCATGTTGGCCGGCTCCTCTGAAAGTGGGTTCAGGTTAGCCAGCTCAGTGATTGCCCTGTCTGCTGATCCAGGGTCGTCGCGGGGGACGAGGTGCCCAGTTTCGAACAAAAAAGCATTGCGGGCAAGCCCGGCCAGACCAGACGATGGATGGCCCTGTAGGAGCAAGCTCGCTCCTACAGGGGGAGGCGACTACCAGGGAATGGTTTCACCCCTGTAATTCACAAAATAATGCCCACCCTTGCCGGTATAAGCATTCACCTGATCGACCAGCCCACGCGTACTGGTTTCCACATCGATGTCCGCACCTTCGCCCCCCATGTCTGTTTTAACCCAACCCGGATGCAGCGACAGCACGGTCAGTTTCTGCTCGCCCAATTGCGTCACGAAGCTGTTGGTCATTGAGTTCAGTGCCGCTTTGCTCGCCTTGTACAACGCCAGCTCCGGCGCATCCGGCATCGTCACGCTGCCCAGCACCGAACTCATGAACGCCAATACGCCGGTCTCCGGACGGATCTGCCCGACAAAGCGCTGAGCCAGATTGATCGGCGCCACGGCATTGGTGAAAAACAGTTGCCCGACTTCGGCCTGTGTCGCGCCGCCCGGTGTTTGAACCTCCGGCCCCTTGACCCCGGCATTCACGAACAACAAGTCGAACACTTCGTCTTTGAGCCGTTGGCTCAAAGCGATGACAGCCTGCTGATCATCCATGTCGAGTTTTTCGATTCGCACCTTGCCCAAGGACTGCAAGGCTTCAGCTTTCTGCGGGTTGCGCACGGTGGCGGTGACTTGCCAACCATCGGCCAACAGGGTTTTCACCAGGCCGAGCCCCAAGCCCCGGGACGCGCCGATGATAAGTGCGGTTTTTGCCGTAGACATGAGTGGCTTCCTCGATAAAAGAGAATCACGGATTCAATGGGCAATGTTGCCCGAGTCATTGTTGCAATTTTAATTCAGAACCAGATACCACTTGGGGGAGAAGCCGCTGATCAGGCTCGCTGTTGTCGGTGCTTGGTTGGTCAAAAAATGATCAGTTGACGGCAAACCATACCGGCCACGGGGCCGCGGCGATCATGAACGGGTTATCCACAGATTGCTCCACAGTATTTGTGCGCAAGCTCCATGCTCGGGCATAAGCGCTGTCGGGCTTTCTTCTAAAGGTGATAAACCGAGCTAACTGATTGTTTTTACGTGGATTTAGTATTTTCGATAATGAGTTGGACGAAAAATGAACAAAGCCCGCAAAGCCGCATGACTGAAGGGTTACAGCCGGATGTGCTCAGGTTATCCACAGCCGGGTGCACAGCAGATGTGGGCAAGTAGCATGGTCTGGCAGAAGGGCTGTTGGCGTTGTTGGTGCGATTAGTGCTGTAACAGAATGCGCCCGCGACTCAAATCCGCCAGCTGCGATTGCAACGTGTCGATCTGCGCTTGGCCAATTGCCAATTGCAGTTCAACGCCGTTGGCGGTGAAAGTTTCTTCGAGCACCAACCCGCCCAGTTCCGCTACCCGAAGTTTTACCAGCGTCAGTTCACCAAACCCACAGGCACAACTCACCGGCACTCGACTGATCAGTTCAACCTTCGGTGCTGCTTGCAGGCACTTGTTGGCACCGCCGCCATACGCTCGGGCCAGGCCGCCGGTACCGAGCTGAATGCCGCCATACCAGCGAATCACCAGCACCACGACCTGATCACAATCCTGCGCGTCGATTGCCGCCAGAATCGGTCGACCTGCGGTGCCGCCGGGTTCGCCATCATCAGTGCTGCGGTATTGATCGCCGAGCTTCCAGGCCCAGCAATTGTGCGTGGCATTCAAGTCGCTGTGTTGCTCGATGAACGCCTGGGCTTCAGCCGGGCTGGCTATCGGTGCGGCGAAGGTAATGAAACGGCTTTTGCGAATTTCTTCGCGGTATTCGCAAAAACCGCTGAGGGTAAATGGCATAAGAGTCTTAGAAAACAGGTGTCAGGCCGCAGCCCTTGAGAATGATGCGGATCAGGTTGTTGCCGGCGTCTTCCATGTCCTGCTTGGTCAACTTGGTGCGCCCGCTGACACGGCAGATCTGTGTGGCGAAATCAGCGTAATGCTGGGTACTGCCCCACAACAGAAAGATCAGGTTTACCGGGTCCACCGGGTCCATTTTCCCGGCGTCGATCCACGCCTGGAACACCGCCGCCCGACCCTGGAACCAGGCGCGATAATCTTGATTGAAATATTCGGTCAGGCATGAGCCGCCGCTGATGACTTCCATCGCGAAGATCCGTGAGGCTTGCGGCTGACGACGGGAAAACTCCATCTTGGCGCGGATGTATCGGGTCAGCGCTTCGGCCGGATCATCCTCGGCGGTCAGGGTATTGAAGGTGCTGTCCCACAACTCGATGATGTTGCTCAACACCGCCACGTACAAACCCAGTTTGTTGGTGAAGTAATAATGCAGGTTCGCTTTCGGCAATCCGGCATTCAGGGCGATGGTGTTCATGCTTGTGCCTTTGAACCCATGGCGAGCGAACTCGTCTTCGGCGGCTTTGATGATGGTCTCTTCGTTCTTCTGACGAATGCGGCTGGCGGGCTTGCCGCCGTGAGCGGGGACTTCAAAGGTCATAGGCACTTCCGAACAGGTAGGTGGGTGCAGCGAGTGCGTTGATAGCGCACCCTTGAACATCAGACAAGTCCTGACACGATAAAACCTCCCCTGTAGGAGCGAGCTTGCTCGCGAAGTTGGGTCAGCTACATCGATATCAACTGACAGACCATCGTCGGATCGCCGCCCGGAGCAAGCCCGCTCCCACAAGTCTTCAGCGTGTAGCCGCCAGGCTCTCCAGAAAACTTTCCAGCACCAAATGGGGCCGACGGCCCTTGCGCGTGACGGATGCGAGGCTCAGGTCATAGAAGCGTGATTTGGGTTGCAGTGCGCGCAGGCGACCTTGTTGCACCCAGAGACTGGCGTAGTGATCCGGCAAGTAACCGATGTAGCGTCCGGTGAGGATCAAGAACGCCATGCCTTCACGGTCCGATGCACTGGCCGTGCAGTTGAGGGCCTGGTAATGGGCCTGAATCTCGGCGGGTAAACGGAAGGTCGGCGCAATGGCGTCCTGGCTGTTGAGGCGTTCGTCGTCCAGTTGTTTGTCGTCGACATAAAACAACGGATGACCGACTGCGCAATACAGCAGCGAGCGTTCGCTGTAGAGCGGTTGGTACTCCAGCCCTGACAATGCGCTGGCCTGTGGCACCACCCCAACATGCAGGCGGCCGTCGAGTACACCTTGCTCGACTTCGTTGGGCGCAATCATACGGATCTGGATCTGCACATCCGGCCCGCGTTCTTTCAATTGGGCCAGCGCGTGGGTAATGCGCATGTGGGGGAGGGTGACCAGGTTATCGGTCAGGCCGATCGTCAATTCGCCGCGCAAGTGTCGGTGCAGACCGTTGACCTCAGTACGGAAACTTTCCAGCGCACTTAATAGTTGCAACGCCGATTGGTAAACCTCGCGACCTTCCTCCGTCAAGGAAAAGCCTGCACGACCGCGTTGGCATAAGCGCAAGCCGAGGCGTTGTTCCAGATCGCTCATCTGCTGGCTGATGGCCGAACGACCAATGCCCAGCACCGATTCCGCCGCAGAGAAACCGCCGCATTCCACCACACTGCGAAAAATCCGCAGCAAGCGGATATCAAAGTCACTGACTTGTGCCAGCGGATCGGGGCGACGAGTGCTCATAGTTTAGTAAAGACCTGACTGAAGGTTTGAAAAATTGAATTTCACCGACTTTATCCCCGTGGCAATTTAGCTGCAAGAACGCTTTTCATCTCCACGCCGCTTATCGCCCTGCGAGGTTTTGCCCATGAACTTGCCTGAAAACGCCCCGTCTTCCCTGGCCAGCCAGCTCAAGCTTGATGCTCACTGGATGCCTTACACCGCCAACCGCAATTTCCAGCGCGACCCGCGACTGATCGTGGCAGCTGAAGGCAGCTGGCTGATAGACGACAAGGGCCGCAAGGTGTATGACTCGCTGTCCGGTTTGTGGACATGCGGCGCTGGCCATACTCGAAAAGAAATCCAGGAAGCGGTCGCCAAGCAATTGGGCACCCTCGATTACTCGCCAGGCTTCCAGTACGGCCACCCGCTGTCGTTCCAGCTGGCTGAGAAAATCACTGACCTGACGCCGGGCAATCTGAACCACGTGTTCTTCACCGACTCGGGCTCCGAGTGCGCTGATACCGCCGTGAAGATGGTCCGCGCTTACTGGCGTCTGAAAGGACAGGCGACCAAGACCAAAATGATCGGGCGAGCCCGTGGTTATCACGGTGTGAACATCGCCGGCACCAGCCTCGGTGGTGTGAACGGCAACCGCAAAATGTTCGGTCAGGCGATGATGGACGTCGATCACCTGCCGCACACACTGCTGGCGAGCAATGCCTACTCGCGTGGCATGCCGGAGTTGGGTGGTATCGCTTTGGCCGATGAGCTGCTGAAGCTGATCGAACTGCACGATGCGTCGAACATCGCCGCCGTATTCGTTGAGCCGCTCGCCGGTTCCGCTGGCGTGCTGGTTCCGCCACAGGGTTACCTCAAGCGTCTGCGCGAGATCTGCGATCAGCACAACATCCTGCTGGTATTTGACGAAGTGATCACCGGTTTCGGCCGAACCGGCAAAATGTTCGGTGCCGACACCTTTGGCGTCACCCCGGATTTGATGTGCATCGCCA
The DNA here is from genome assembly GCF_056680375.1 of Pseudomonas sp. ASL7. NCBI lineage: Bacteria > Pseudomonadati > Pseudomonadota > Gammaproteobacteria > Pseudomonadales > Pseudomonadaceae > Pseudomonas > Pseudomonas sp. ASL7. The sequence goes on from NZ_CM155279.1 coordinate 5,456,667, forward strand.
AGCAAGTCACCAACGGAGCGATTCCGATGGGCGCGGTGATTGCCAGCTCCGAGATCTACCAGACCTTCATGAACCAGGCGACGCCTGAGTACGCGGTGGAATTCCCGCACGGTTATACCTACTCCGCGCACCCGGTGGCTTGCGCCGCTGGCCTGGCAGCACTCGACCTGCTGCAAAAGGAAAACCTGGTGCAGAGCGTGGCTGAAGTCGCACCGCATTTCGAAAATGCGCTGCACGGTCTGAAAGGTTCGAAAAACATCATCGACATTCGTAACTATGGCCTGGCCGGTGCGATCCAGATCGCACCGCGTGACGGCGATGCAATCGTGCGTCCGTTCGAAGCGGGCATGGCATTGTGGAAAGCCGGGTTCTACGTCCGCTTTGGCGGCGACACCCTGCAGTTCGGCCCAACGTTCAACAGCAAGCCGCAAGACCTTGATCGTCTGTTCGACGCGGTCGGCGAAGTGCTGAATAAGATCGACTGATCGACACTAAACCTGTAGGAGCGAGCTTGCTCGCGAAGATCTGTCAGCGGCATCAGCCTTGACTGACACACCATCGCGAGCAAGCTCGCTCCTACAGAACACCCTCTATATGGCAGGCGTCCCGAAGCGGGCGCCTGTGGACAACTTTTTGGAGCCCTGCATGAGCCTTATCCCGCATTTGATCAATGGCGAACTGGTGACCGAAGACGGTCGAACGGCTGACGTGTTCAACCCGTCTACCGGCCAGGTTATTCACAAGCTGCCATTGGCCAGCCGCGAAACCATTCAGAAAGCTATCGACTCGGCTAAAGCTGCGTTTCCGGCCTGGCGCAACACGCCGCCAGCCAAG
>NZ_CM155279.1:5462500-6327470 GCF_056680375.1 Pseudomonas sp. ASL7
CTTTAAAGAAAGCGTAATAGCTCACTAGTCGAGTCGGCCTGCGCGGAAGATGTAACGGGGCTCAAACCATACACCGAAGCTACGGGTATCACTTAGGTGATGCGGTAGAGGAGCGTTCTGTAAGCCTGTGAAGGTGAGTTGAGAAGCTTGCTGGAGGTATCAGAAGTGCGAATGCTGACATGAGTAACGACAATGGGTGTGAAAAACACCCACGCCGAAAGACCAAGGTTTCCTGCGCAACGTTAATCGACGCAGGGTTAGTCGGTCCCTAAGGCGAGGCTGAAAAGCGTAGTCGATGGAAAACAGGTTAATATTCCTGTACTTCTGGTTATTGCGATGGAGGGACGGAGAAGGCTAGGCCAGCTTGGCGTTGGTTGTCCAAGTTTAAGGTGGTAGGCTGGAATCTTAGGTAAATCCGGGATTCTAAGGCCGAGAGCTGATGACGAGTGTACCTTTGGTACACGAAGTGGTTGATGCCATGCTTCCAAGAAAAGCTTCTAAGCTTCAGGTAACCAGGAACCGTACCCCAAACCGACACAGGTGGTTGGGTAGAGAATACCAAGGCGCTTGAGAGAACTCGGGTGAAGGAACTAGGCAAAATGGCACCGTAACTTCGGGAGAAGGTGCGCCGGTGAGGGTGAAGCATTTACTGCGTAAGCCCATGCCGGTCGAAGATACCAGGCCGCTGCGACTGTTTATTAAAAACACAGCACTCTGCAAACACGAAAGTGGACGTATAGGGTGTGACGCCTGCCCGGTGCCGGAAGGTTAATTGATGGGGTTAGCTAACGCGAAGCTCTTGATCGAAGCCCCGGTAAACGGCGGCCGTAACTATAACGGTCCTAAGGTAGCGAAATTCCTTGTCGGGTAAGTTCCGACCTGCACGAATGGCGTAACGATGGCGGCGCTGTCTCCACCCGAGACTCAGTGAAATTGAAATCGCTGTGAAGATGCAGTGTATCCGCGGCTAGACGGAAAGACCCCGTGAACCTTTACTATAGCTTTGCACTGGACTTTGAATTTGCTTGTGTAGGATAGGTGGGAGGCTTTGAAGCGTGGACGCCAGTTCGCGTGGAGCCAACCTTGAAATACCACCCTGGCAACTTTGAGGTTCTAACTCAGGTCCGTTATCCGGATCGAGGACAGTGTATGGTGGGTAGTTTGACTGGGGCGGTCTCCTCCTAAAGAGTAACGGAGGAGTACGAAGGTGCGCTCAGACCGGTCGGAAATCGGTCGTAGAGTATAAAGGCAAAAGCGCGCTTGACTGCGAGACAGACACGTCGAGCAGGTACGAAAGTAGGTCTTAGTGATCCGGTGGTTCTGTATGGAAGGGCCATCGCTCAACGGATAAAAGGTACTCCGGGGATAACAGGCTGATACCGCCCAAGAGTTCATATCGACGGCGGTGTTTGGCACCTCGATGTCGGCTCATCACATCCTGGGGCTGAAGCCGGTCCCAAGGGTATGGCTGTTCGCCATTTAAAGTGGTACGCGAGCTGGGTTTAGAACGTCGTGAGACAGTTCGGTCCCTATCTGCCGTGGACGTTTGAGATTTGAGAGGGGCTGCTCCTAGTACGAGAGGACCGGAGTGGACGAACCTCTGGTGTTCCGGTTGTCACGCCAGTGGCATTGCCGGGTAGCTATGTTCGGAATAGATAACCGCTGAAAGCATCTAAGCGGGAAACTAGCCTCAAGATGAGATCTCACTGGGACCTTGAGTCCCCTGAAGGGCCGTCGAAGACTACGACGTTGATAGGTTGGGTGTGTAAGCGCTGTGAGGCGTTGAGCTAACCAATACTAATTGCCCGTGAGGCTTGACCATATAACACCCAAGCAATTTGCAGGCTTCGAGCTGAAAAGCGAAAGAGCACCAGATTGCGGTGTGTGAAGACGAAACGAACCGAAAGTTCGACAAACTCACAAAGCACCAAGCTCTATCACCTACCCATTCGCTGGAGCGTAAACCGAAAGGTGAACGACCTGGCTACCGAATTTCTTGACGACCATAGAGCATTGGAACCACCTGATCCCATCCCGAACTCAGCAGTGAAACGATGCATCGCCGATGGTAGTGTGGGGTTTCCCCATGTGAGAGTAGGTCATCGTCAAGATTAAATTCCGAAACCCCTATCTGCGTATGCAGGTAGGGGTTTTGTTTTGCCCGCAGGAAAGTTCGTACAGCAATACCGGACGCCTCTGCGCTGTCACAGTCTCGCGACAATGCTAAGGTTCGGCCCTAGCTTTTGTATTTTCCAAGGAAGCCTTTATGCCGGACGCGACGTCCCTCAGTGCTGGTTTTATGGTGGTTCATGGCAATCGCCTGGACGAGTTGCGCAGCCTGGTAATCAGCTGGATGCGGCGCTACCCGTTGGCTCCATTGGAAAATGAAATTGCGCTGGTGCAGAGCAATGGTATCGCTCAATGGCTAAAACTGGCGCTGGCCGAAGACTCGGGGGATGACGACATGGGCGGCTGCGGAATAGCCGCCGCCATCGACGTGCAATTACCGGGCAGTTTTATGTGGCAGCTCTATCGCATGGTGCTCGGGCGTGATGAGATTCCAGCCAAATCCTTGCTCGATAAAGCCCCGCTGACCTGGCGTCTGATGCGTCTGCTTCCTCAGTTGATCAATCAACCGCACTTCGAACCTCTGCAACGCTTCCTGACCAACGACAGTGATTTGCGTAAACGCTATCAGTTGGCTGAGCGACTGGCGGATTTGTTCGACCAATATCAGGTATATCGGGCTGACTGGCTGGAAGACTGGGCAGACGGTCGCCATCAGTTACGCAATGGCAGAGGCGAAACAAAACCCCTCACCCCTGCGAACTGCTGGCAGGCAGAGTTGTGGCGGGCGCTGTTGCTGGATGTGGGGGAGCAGGGCATGGCGCAGAGCCGTGCCGGCGTCCACCAGCGGTTCATCGAACGCATCAATAGTCTCGACGTGGCGCCCAAGGGGCTGCCTTCACGGGTGATCGTTTTCGGTATTTCTTCTTTGCCTGCTCAAGCCCTGGAAGCTCTTGCCGGACTCGCCCGATTCAGCCAGGTTTTACTTTGCGTCCACAACCCGTGTCGTCACCACTGGGCGGACATCGTCGCCGATAAAGACCTGCTGCGACATCAATACAAACGCCAGGCTCGCAAGAGCGGCATGCCCGCTGTACTTGATCCGCAGACCCTCCATCAGCACGCCCATCCGCTCCTGGCGGCTTGGGGCAAGCAAGGGCGCGACTACATCAATCTGCTCGATAGCTACGACGACCCCAACAGCTATCGCTCGGCATTTCGCGACGGGCGCATTGACCTGTTCAGCGACAGCCAGCCACAGAACATGCTCAACCAACTGCAGGACGACATTCTTGAATTGCGTCCCCTGAATGAAACTCGCGAGCGCTGGCCGGCTGTCGATTTGAAGCGTGACGAATCGATCCGTTTTCACATCGTCCACAGCGCTCAGCGCGAAGTGGAGGTGCTCCACGATCAATTGCTCGCACGCTTCAGCGCTGATCCAGACCTAAGGCCTCGCGACATCATCGTGATGGTCCCGGACATCGACAGTTATGCGCCGCATATTCGAGCGGTATTTGGTCAGCTTGATCGCCTCGACCCGCGCTTCATTCCCTTCACGCTCGCTGACCAAGGCCAGCGCGGCCGTGACCCGCTACTGATCGCTGTCGAACATCTGCTCAAGTTGCCTGACAGTCGTTTTCCCGTCAGCGAGATCCTCGACCTGTTGGACGTTCCCGCACTACGTGCCAGGTTTGGTGTTGAGGAGCGCGATCTACCGACGCTGCACCGCTGGATCGAAGGCGCTGGCATCCGCTGGGGGATGAACGCGGAGCAGCGCGAAGGCCTCGGGCTACCCGAGGCATTGGAGCAAAACAGTTGGCGTTTCGGTTTGCGAAGGATGCTGCTCGGGTATGCGGTAGGCAGTGCGGGTGCCTGCGAGGGTATCGAGCCCTACGACGAGATCGGGGGACTGGACGCTGCGCTGATAGGCCCTTTGGTCGCACTGCTCAATGCCCTTGAAGTTGCCCATCAGGAACTCGCTCAACCTGCAACGCCCAAGCAATGGAGTTTGCGGTTGCAAGCGTTGGTGCAGTTGTTCTTCCTGGCCAGTAATGAGCATGACGACTACTTGCTGGCTCAACTCGAAGCGTTACGTGAAACCTGGCTTGAGACCTGTGAGTCAGTAAGCCTGCAGGAAGAATTGCCGTTGACGGTGGTCCGTGAGGCCTGGTTGGCTGGTCTCGATCAAGGCCGGCTGTCCCAGCGTTTCCTGGCGGGAGCAGTGAATTTCTGCACCCTGATGCCCATGCGTGCGATCCCTTTCAAACTGGTCTGCCTGCTCGGTATGAATGACGGCGATTACCCGCGTGCGCAACCACCATTGGACTTCGATCTCATGGGCAGTGATTACCGCCCTGGCGATCGCTCGCGACGCGAAGATGACCGCTACCTGCTGTTGGAAGCTCTATTGTCGGCTCGTGACCAGCTCTATATCAGCTGGGTCGGTCGTAGTATTCGCGACAACAGCGAGCGCCCGGCATCGGTATTGATCGGTCAATTGCGTGACCATCTGGCCAGCGGCTGGCGATTGCACGACGTCGACGAAAATTTACTTGAGGCCATGACTCAGGAACACCCGCTGCAGCCATTCAGCGCCCGCTACTTCCATGAAGCCGATGCCTTGTTCAGCTACGCCAATGAGTGGCAGGTACTCCATCAAACCGCTGAGCAAACGACTGACATCGAGCGCCTCGCTCCTTACGTCCAGGATGAGCCGCTCAGTCTCGGTCAACTGCAGGACTTTCTGCGTAATCCGGTGCGACATTTCTTCAGTCAGCGGTTGAAGGTGTTCTTCGAAGTGGCTGAGGCGCCATTGGCTGATGAAGAGCCATTCGTACTTGACGCATTGCAACGCTATAGCCTCAGCGACAGTCTGCTGGGAGCCGCGCTGGGAAATCTGGACGACACCGATCAGGCTCTCGAGGCGCAGGCAAAGCGCCTGCAACACAGCGGGTTGCTACCGATGGCCGGTTTTGGTGAGTGCCTTCAGCGAGAGTTGATTGAACCACTGCCAGATCTATTACATCGCTATCAGCAGCTCTTGGCGTTATGGCCAATACCGCTCACCAGTGCGCTGCCAGTGCACCTGGAATTGCAGGGGCTGCAGCTGGAAGGTTGGCTCAGTGGTCTGCATCAACGAGCCGATGGCTGTTTGTTATCGGTCACTACCATCCCCAACAGCATTGGCTCGATCAAGTCCCGTAAATGGCATCGACTGACGCGGCCCTGGGTCAATCACCTGGTGGCCTGCGCCAGTGGTATGGCGATGACCACAGCATTGGTGGCCAGTGACGACAGTCTGCTGCTCGGTCCGATTGAGGAGGAGGCAGCGCTGCGGATTCTGGGTGACCTGTTAATGGCCTGGCAAACGGGCATGCGCCAACCACTGCCGATCGCCGTGAAAACAGCGTTCGCGTGGCTCGGCCAAACCGATCCGGTCAAAGCCGAGGTGGCCGCCCGTAAAGCCTACGAAGGCGACGGCCTGACCACCGAGGGTGAACGGCGTGAAAGCACGGCACTCGCACGTCAGTTCGCCGACTACGACGCTCTGGTTGCTGATGAGACGTTCCCCGGTTGGTGCGACGCATTGTATCGCCCGCTGCTTGAAGCCCCTTGGCGTTCATTGACCAGCGAGGAGGCGCGCCCATGATCACGAAAACACCTCTGGCGCTGGCATTCCCGCTGCGCGGCAGCCAACTGATCGAAGCAAGTGCCGGGACCGGCAAGACCTTCACCATCTCAGCTCTTTATCTGCGTCTGGTCCTGGGGCACGGCGGCGAGTCGAGCGGTTTCGGACGTGAGCTGTTACCGCCGCAGATCCTCGTCGTGACGTTTACCGATGCGGCGACCAAGGAACTGCGCGAACGTATCCGTACACGTTTGGCCGAGGCGGCACGGTTTTTTCGCGATGAAACGTCGGCGCCCGATGGCCTGATAGCCGAGCTCCGGGAACAGTACCTTCCGGAGCAGTGGTCCGGTTGCGCAAATCGACTGGACATCGCGGCACAGTGGATGGACGAAGCCGCCGTCTCGACCATCCACAGTTGGTGTCAGCGCATGTTGCGCGAACACGCGTTCGACAGTGGCAGTCTGTTTACTCAAACCCTGGAAACCGATCACAGTGATTTGCTGGGTGAGGTCCTGCGCGATTACTGGCGTTTGTTTTGCTATCCGATGCAAGGCGATGCGCTGAACTGGGTGCGCGGTAATTGGGGCGGCCCGGCGGCCCTGCTGCCGCGAATACGGGGTTTGTTCGCCAGTGAATGCGATAGCGGCGAAGGCAAAGAACCTGCGGAGCTGATCACCGAGTGTCTGCTTGAGCGACGGGCGGCGTTGCTAGAGCTCAAGATGCCGTGGCGTCAGTGGGCGGATGAGTTGCTTTCTATTTGTCACGAAGGTGTTGCGAGCAAGAGCGTCGACGGTCGCAAGATGCAGGCGCGCTATTTCGAACCCTGGTTCGAAAAAATAAAAGCCTGGGCCGAGGACGAATCCCTCGAGCAACTGGATATCGGCACTGGCTTCACTCGCCTGACCCCCGATGGCATGGCTGAAGCCTGGAAGAAGGGCGAGGTCCCGAATCATCCAGGATTGGACGCGATGCCTGGCCTCAAGGCGAGTCTCGATGCGTTGCCGACACCTGATGCTGCGGTGCTGCAACACGCAGCTCAATGGGTGGGTGCGCGGTTCGAAGAAGAAAAACGTCGCCGAGCAGAAATGGGCTTCGATGACATGTTGCTGCGCCTCGATGCAGCGCTACAGGCCGATGGCGGCGAGCGTCTGGCAACCCTGATCCGGGAGCAATTTCCGGTCGCGCTGATCGACGAGTTCCAGGACACCGATCCGGTGCAGTACCGGATCTTCGAGAGCATCTATCGCATCGAAGACAACAGTCCCGAGGGTGGTCTGTTCCTGATCGGCGATCCGAAACAAGCGATTTACGCCTTTCGCGGCGCCGACATCTATACCTACCTGCGCGCCAGGCAGGCGACCGCTGGCCGTCTACATACCCTGGGTACCAACTTCCGTTCCAGTCATGGCATGGTCAATGCGGTAAACCATGTTTTCCAGCGTGCCGAGGCTCGTGCGGTGGGGCGTGGGGCATTCCTGTTTCGTGAAGAGAATGGCGATAACCCGGTACCGTTCCTGCCCGTCGCCTCCCAGGGACGCAAAGAAGCCCTGCACATTGATGGTCAGGTGGTGCCTGCGCTGAACGTCTGGCATCTGTCCGCCGAGCAGCCATTGTCGGGCGCGGTGTACCGACAACAATTGGCCGCCAGCTGCGCCAGTGAAATCACGGCGTTGCTTAACGGCGGGCAACAGGGCCGGGCAGGTTTTATACAGGACGGCAAGGATTTCAGGGGGCTCTTGCCCTCGGACATCGCCATCCTCGTACGCGATGGTAAAGAGGCGCAGGCCGTGCGGGGCGAACTGTCTGCCCGCGGCGTGCGCAGCGTTTATTTGTCGGACAAGGACTCGGTGTTCGCCGCCCAGGAAGCCCACGACGTGCTGACCTGGCTGAAAGCCTGTGCCGAGCCGGATGTCGAGCGTCCGCTGCGCGCCGCCTTGGCCTGCATCACGTTGAACCTGTCGCTGGCTGAACTGGAGCAGCTGAATCAGGACGAGTTGGCTTGGGAAGCGCGGGTCATGCAGTTCCGCAGTTATCGCGAACTGTGGCGCAAGCAGGGCGTATTGCCGATGCTGCGACGCCTTTTGCATGACTTTCAGCTACCCCAGTCATTGATCGCGCGCAGCGATGGCGAGCGGGTGTTGACCAACCTGCTGCACCTGTCCGAATTGTTGCAACAGGCCTCTGCCGAACTCGATGGTGAGCAGGCGCTGATCCGACATTTGTCCGAGCATCTGGCGCTGTCCGGTCAGGCAGGCGAAGAGCAGATCCTGCGTCTGGAGAGCGACGAGCAGCTGGTCAAAGTCGTGACCATTCACAAGTCCAAGGGGCTTGAGTATCCCTTGGTGTTCCTGCCCTTCATCTGTTCGGCGAAGCCGGTAGATGGCAGCCGTCTGCCGTTGCATTACCACGACTCCACCGGCAAGGCCCAGGTGACGTTGAAGCCGACCGCCGAGTTGATCACCCTGGCTGACGATGAGCGTCTGGCCGAGGATCTGCGCTTGCTTTATGTGGCGCTGACCCGAGCGCAACACGCTTGTTGGCTCGGCGTGACAGACCTCAAACGCGGTAATAACAACAGCTCGGTGCTGCATTTGTCAGCATTGGGTTATTTGCTGGGCGGCGGCGCAGCATTGCCCGAGTCGGCTGGTTTGAAGCGTTGGCTGGAGGACCTGCAGCAGGACTGTCCAGCGCTGCACTACTGTGAAATGCCGGAAGCGAGCGCCGAGCATTACCATCCGCCGCGTAACGAAGCGGCCTTGCTGGCGCCGCTGGTCCCCAAACGCAAGGCCAGCGAGAACTGGTGGATCGCCTCGTACAGTGCCTTGCGCATAGGCGACCGCCTGAGTGTGAGCACCGATGAAGCGCCTGAAAGCCCGCAAGCGCAAAAGCTCTTTGACGACGAGCGCCTCGACCCGCAAGCGCCACGAGAAGTGCTGGCAGGCGGTGCTGATATCCATCGATTCCCTCGTGGCCCGAACCCTGGCACCTTCCTTCATGGTTTGCTTGAATGGGCCGGTAACGAAGGTTTTGCCGTTACGCCGAAAGCCGTCGAAGACGCCGTTGGCCGGCGCTGCAACCGCCGTGGCTGGGAAGGCTGGATCACCACGTTGAGCGAATGGCTGCAACACCTGCTCAAATCTCCGTTGCACATCGGCGCAGGGCAAACGCCCGTGGTGTTCGAGCAGTTGACCCAATCCCGGGTCGAGATGGAGTTCTGGTTCGCCAGCCACAAAGTCGATGTGCTCAAGCTCGATGAACTGGTGCGCCAATACACCCACAACGGCGTGGCCCGGGTGTCTGCAGAGCCGGTCTTGCTCAATGGCATGTTCAAGGGCTTTATCGACCTGACGTTCGAACACGACGGTCGCTATTACGTCGCTGACTACAAATCCAACTGGCTGGGCGTTGACGATGCGGCCTACACCGAGCAGGCCATGGAACAGTCGATACTCGACAACCGTTATGACCTGCAATACGTGCTGTACCTGTTGGCCTTGCATCGACAGCTCAAGGCACGGCTGGTCGATTACGATTACGACCGGCATGTCGGGGGGGCGATGTACCTGTTTCTGCGTGGTACGCGCGCATCCAGCCAGGGTGTGTATTTCGCCCGTCCTCCAAAAGAGCTGATCGAACGTCTGGACCGATTGTTCCAAGGCAAGCCAGAACCCAAGGTTGAACCCGCCTGGGAACAGGGAGTACTGCTATGAGTCGCACCTTCGCCGATTTGTTGCCCACGCCTCTGGCGGGCGAAAGCCTGGCGCACCTGACTCCGTTGAGTCGCGCCGACGACTTGTTGATATTACTCACGCGGTGGGTCGAGCGCGGCTGGCTTCGGTCGCTGGACAAAGCCTTCGTTGCCTTTCTTCATGAACTCGCCCCTGACGATGATCCGCTGGTGCTGCTGGCGGCGGCATTGACCAGTCACCAACTGGGGCACGGCCACGTCTGCCTGGATTTGTTCGAGACGTTGAAAGCGCCGGACTTCGCCCTGTCGTTGCCGCCGGAAGGTGACGTGCAAAGTGGCGCGATGCTGCTGCCATCGCAATTGCTTGAAGCGCTGGAGGGGGCTCATTGGTGCAAGGTGTTGGCCGGCAGCAGCCTGGTCGCTTTGGCGGTCGACGGTCGTGAGGCGGCGCAGCACCGGCCCCTGGTGTTATCGGGCAAGCGCCTGTACTTGCGCCGTTACTGGGCTTACGAACGGCGCATCGACCACTCGCTGCGCCAGCGTCTGGCGGCGCACGAAACAGCACCCCGTGATTTGCCCGAACGCCTGACCGGTTTGTTCGGTCCCGCCAAACCCGGCGAAGTGATTGACTGGCAGAAACTCGCCTGTGCCCTGGCAACCCGTAGCGCCTTCAGTATCGTCACTGGCGGCCCGGGAACGGGCAAGACCACCACGGTCGTGCGCTTGCTGGCATTGCTCCAGGCACCGGCGGTAGAGGCGGGCAAACCGCTGCGCATACGGCTTGCTGCGCCTACCGGCAAGGCTGCGGCACGGCTGACGGAGTCCATCAGTCAACAAGTCCGGACACTCAAAGTCACTGAAGCCATACGAGACAAAATACCGTCTGACGTCACCACCGTGCACCGTCTGCTCGGCAGTCGTCCCGGTACCCGGCACTTTCGTCACCACGCGGGTAATCGCTTGCCGCTGGATGTACTGGTGGTGGACGAAGCCTCGATGATCGATCTGGAAATGATGGCCAATCTTCTCGATGCGATGCCGGCCCATGCCCGCCTGGTGCTGCTCGGTGACAAGGATCAACTGGCATCGGTAGAAGCGGGCGCTGTGCTGGGCGATCTGTGTCGCGACGCCGAGGCCGGCTGGTACAGCCCGCAGACTCGCCAGTGGCTGGAGTCGGTCAGCGGAGAAAGCCTGGTGTCCAGCGGTTTGCATGAAGACACCGACGGCACGTATCCACTGGCCCAGCAGGTCGTGATGCTGCGCCATTCGCGGCGGTTCGGCGAAGGCAGCGGCATTGGCCAACTGGCACGCTGGGTGAACCAGCAGCAGCCCGAGGAGGCCCGCAAGCTGTTGGCGGCTCGAAGTCACAGCGATGTGTTTTCACTGTCCCTCAAGGGGGAGCAAGATCGGGCGCTGGAGCGCTTGCTGCTCGAAGGTCATGGTGATGGGCCGCAAGGTTATCGGCATTACCTGGGCTTGCTGCGACGCGAGCGACCGCCGCTCGACTGTACGCTTGATGATTCGCGCTGGGCCGATTGGGCTCGGCAGGTGTTGCAAGCCTTCGACGCGTTCCAGTTGTTGTGCGCCGTACGCAAAGGGCCTTGGGGCGTGGAGGGCTTGAATCAGCGAGTGACCGGCGCGTTGCTCAAGGCCCGGCTGATCGATAGCGACCAGCAGTGGTATGAAGGTCGGCCAGTGCTGATGACCCGCAACGACTATGGTCTGGGTTTGATGAATGGCGACATCGGCATTGCCCTCAAATTGCCGGAACGGGACAGTCCGGGCAAGCAGGTGTTGCGTGTGGCGTTTCCGCGCAACGATGGTCAGGGCGGCGTGCGTTTTGTGCTCCCGAGCCGGCTCAACGATGTCGAAACCGTATATGCCATGACTGTGCACAAATCCCAGGGCTCGGAGTTTGCCCACACCGCGTTGATTCTGCCGGACGCCTTGAACCCGGTGCTGACCAAGGAGTTGATCTATACCGGGATTACTCGGGCCAAGGACTGGTTCACATTGATCGAACCTCGTGCCGGTGTGTTCGAAGAGGCGGTGCGGCGCAAGGTCAAGCGTTTGAGTGGGTTAATGCTGGAGTTGGAAGCAGGCATCGGGTCGGGTGACTGACAGGGTTGCGGTCAGTGACGGAAATAGTCCGAGCGACGACCCTGTCATAAACCGTTGCCAAGGGCTGCTGAGGTCTCCCTTTCTCCTTCCAGACACTCAATCTGCAAACCGAAGATCCCGCGTTTCGCCCAGCAACAACGGGCGATTCAGCTCAGTCACCTCGCGGATGTAATCCCACAACAGGGTAATCCGCTTGAGCTTCCTCAGATCCTCGCGGCAGTACATCCAGAACTGCCGGGTGATGTTGATTTCTTCCGGCAGCACCGGCAGCAGCCGTGGATCCTGCGCGGCCAGGAAGCACGGGAGAATCGCCAGCGATCGTCCTTGCTGCGCTGCCACGAACTGCGCAATCACGCTGGTGCTGCGCAGATTGGCGCTGGCGCCAGGCAGCACGTTTGCCAGGTACAGCAGCTCTGAGCTGAACGCCAAATCGTCGACATAACTAATGAATGAATGTTTACCCAAGTCTGCCGGGCGGAGGATGGGTGGGTGCTTGTCCAGATAATCCTGCGTCGCGTACAGCTGCAATCGGTAGTCGCAGAGTTTGCAGCAGACGTACGGGCCATGCTCCGGACGTTCCAGCGCGATGACGATGTCCGCTTCACGCTTGGACAGGCTGATGAAGTGCGGCAGCGGCAGAATGTCCACTGAGATTGCCGGGTAGGCGTCGACGAAATGGCTCAGCTGTGGGGTGATGAAAAAACTGCCGAATCCTTCGGTGCAGCCCATCCGCACATGGCCAGACAACGCGACGCCGGAACCGGAAACCTGCTCGCAGGCCATGTGCAGCGTGCTTTCAATTGACTCGGCGTAACCCAGCAGACGTTGGCCCTCGGCGGTCAGGACGAAACCGCTGGTCCGGGATTTTTCGAACAGCAACGTGCCCAATGACGCTTCCAGCGAGCTGATGCGCCGCGAGACGGTTGTGTAGTCGACCGCCAGGCGTTTGGCCGCGGTGCTGGCCTTGCGGGTGCGGGCGACTTCAAGGAAAAACTTGAGGTCATCCCAATTCAGCGAGCCTAAGGATGTGATGTTTTTTTGCATGATGGACCGGCTTTTATGTGCGTTCTTATTAGAAGTTTGCACATCTATACTCCAAAAACAGTCCGACAACCAATTCGCGACACATGCCTCATCTCAAGGCGACTGTCTCGCCTTGGCTCCCAAGATAGCTCTCTAAATAAGAACAACGTCCAGGAGACCCACCATGAACGTATCGCTCACGCCAAACGAAACCACGCTGCACAAGGTCAAGCTGTTGATCGACGGCGAGTGGGTCGAGTCCCAGACCACCGAATGGCACGACATCGTCAACCCGGCCACCCAGCAAGTGCTGGCCAAGGTTCCGTTTGCCACAGCCGCCGAAGTCGACGCCGCGATCAGTGCCGCCCATCGCGCCTTCCAGACCTGGAAGTTGACGCCGATCGGCGCGCGCATGCGCATCATGCTCAAGCTTCAGGCGTTGATCCGCGAACACTCCAAGCGCATCGCCGTGGTGCTCAGCAACGAGCAGGGCAAAACCATCGCCGACGCTGAAGGCGATATCTTCCGTGGCCTGGAAGTGGTCGAACACGCCTGTTCCATTGGTAGCCTGCAAATGGGTGAATTCGCCGAAAACGTCGCGGGTGGCGTCGATACCTACACCCTGCGTCAGCCAATCGGCGTCTGCGCCGGCATCACTCCGTTCAACTTCCCGGCCATGATTCCGCTGTGGATGTTCCCGATGGCTATCGCCTGCGGCAACACCTTCGTACTCAAGCCGTCCGAACAGGACCCAATGTCGACCATGTTGCTGGTGGAGCTGGCGATCGAGGCAGGCGTTCCGGCAGGCGTGCTCAACGTTGTTCATGGCGGCAAGGATGTGGTGGACGCGCTTTGCACCCATAAGGACATCAAGGCTGTTTCCTTCGTCGGTTCGACCGCCGTCGGTACTCACGTCTACGACCTGGCCGGCAAACATGGCAAGCGCGTGCAATCGATGATGGGCGCGAAGAACCACGCCGTGGTACTGCCGGATGCCAATCGCGAACAAGCGCTGAATGCGCTGGTCGGTGCCGGTTTTGGTGCAGCGGGTCAACGCTGCATGGCCACCTCTGTCGTGGTGTTGGTGGGCGCGGCCAAGCAATGGCTGCCGGACCTGAAGGCGCTGGCGCAGAAACTCAAGGTGAATGCCGGCAGCGAGGCTGGGACGGACGTTGGTCCGGTGATCTCGAAAAAAGCCAAGGCGCGGATTCTGGATCTGATCGAAAGCGGCATCAAGGAAGGTGCCAAACTGGAGCTGGACGGTCGCGACATCACGGTTCCAGGCTTTGAAAAAGGTAACTTTATCGGCCCGACCCTGTTCTCCGGCGTTACACCCGAGATGCAGATCTACACCCAGGAAATTTTCGGCCCGGTGCTGGTGGTGCTGGAAGTTAATACGCTCGACGAGGCCATCGCACTGGTCAACGCTAACCCGTTCGGCAATGGCACGGGTCTATTCACCCAGAGCGGAGCGGCGGCCCGCAAATTCCAGAACGAAATCGACGTCGGTCAAGTCGGCATCAACATCCCGATTCCGGTGCCGGTCCCGTTCTTCAGCTTCACCGGTTCGCGCGGTTCCAAGCTCGGCGACCTCGGTCCGTACGGCAAGCAAGTGGTGCAGTTCTACACTCAGACCAAGACGGTCACCAGTCGTTGGTTCGATGACGACAGCGTCAACGACGGTGTGAACACCACCATCAACTTGCGTTAAGGAGCCGGACATGAAAATCGCTTTTATCGGTCTCGGTAACATGGGCGCGCCGATGGCGCGCAACCTGATCAAGGCCGGCCATTCGTTGCGGCTGGTGGATTTGAACAAAGCCGTTCTGGCAGAGCTGGAACAACTGGGCGGCAGCATCAGCGCTTCGGCCCGTGAAGCGGCTCAAGGCGCAGAACTGGTGATTACCATGCTGCCGGCCGCCGTGCATGTGCGCAGCGTCTGGTTGGGTGAAGATGGCGTGCTGGCGGGGATCGCCAAAGGCGTACCGGCAGTGGATTGCAGCACCATTGATCCGCAGACCGCCCGTGATGTTGCCGCGGCGGCTGCCAAGCAAGGCGTGGCCGTGGCCGATGCGCCAGTCTCCGGCGGTACGGGGGGCGCAGCGGCGGGAACCCTGACGTTTATGGTTGGTGCCACCCCTGAACTGTTCGCCACCCTGCAACCAGTGCTGGCGCAAATGGGCCGCAACATCGTTCATTGCGGTGAAGTCGGCACCGGGCAAATCGCCAAGATCTGCAACAACCTGCTGCTGGGGATTTCCATGGTCGGCGTCAGCGAAGCCATGGCGCTGGGCGATGCCTTGGGCATCGACACGGGCGTGCTGGCCGGGATTATCAACAGCTCCACCGGGCGTTGCTGGAGTTCGGAGATGTACAACCCGTGGCCGGGCATCGTCGAAACGGCGCCAGCGTCGCGCGGCTATACCGGCGGTTTCGGTGCCGAGCTGATGCTCAAGGACCTGGGGTTGGCGACTGAAGCGGCACGTCAGGCGCACCAGCCGGTGGTGCTCGGCGCAGTGGCTCAGCAGTTGTATCAGGCGATGAGCCTGCGTGGGGAAGGCGGCAAGGACTTCTCGGCAATCATCAACAGCTATCGCAAACCGCAGTAGGAGCAGCCGGTCGACGCTCGATTGCTCGCGATGGTCGATAACGATAACGCGTAGAACCTGACACCCCGCGTCGCTCTCGAGTATTTCGCGAGCAAGCTCGCTCCTACAGAGGTACGCATCGACATTTACCGGGAGATCACGTCGGGTGATCTCCCGTTTTTTTGTATCAGGCGAACACGAAATACTTGCGCACGGTTTCAACCACTTCCCAGGTGCCTTTCATCCCCGGCTCGATGACGAAAATATCACCCGCGCGTAGATGGATCGGCTCCTTGCCTTCTGGCGTAATGATGCAGTACCCCTCGCGGAAATCGCAGTATTCCCACTTCACGTATTCCACATACCACTTGCCCGGCGTGCAAATCCACGTGCCCATGATCTTGCTGCCGTCTTCACTGGTGTAGGCGTTGAGGTTGACGGTGTGCGGGTCACCTTCGAGTTTTTCCCATTTGCAGGCGTCGAGCACTGGCAGTGGGTGAGTGTCGCGAAGAACGGTAATCGGTGCGGACATGATGACTCCGGGCGTTAGGGAGAACTGAACTCGCACCCTATAGGGCTTGGTGCGGCACCAGTTGTCTGTGCTCGACATCGAGGTATCCAGAAACGCAGCGACCGTCGTCTATCCGCACAAGGCCGGGTGGTGGAAATCGATGAGGGGGGCATTGAAATTTCCTCCCGATAAACCGCCGTTTCCTGGCAGTTTGTGCGAAAGCCTCCGGCATTTTTGAACGTATACGCAAGAACATGCACAGGTATCGCTCGTATCATTCACTTCGGAAAAGGCCGAGAGCTTTGCAATGAAAAAAACAATGTCGTGGTGGGACATCAGCCCGCCCTTGAGTGCCGCAACACCGACCTGGCCGGGTGATACGCCTTTTCAGGAAGAACGCGTCTGGACCTTCGGGCCTGAATGCCCAGTGAATGTCGGGCGCATCACGCTATCGCCGCACACTGGCGCCCATGTCGATGCGCCGCTGCACTACCGCGCGGACGGCGCCGCCATTGGCGAGGTGTCGCTGGATGTCTACCTCGGGCCTTGCCGGGTGTTGCATTGCCTGGACAGCGGCCAGCTGGTGCACCCTGAACACCTTGAGGGTCGTTTACATAACCTGCCCGAGCGTGTCCTGCTGCGCACCTATCGACAGGCGCCACTCACGACCTGGGATCCGCACTTCACTGCCGTCGCCAAGGAAACCGTCGATCTGCTGGCCCGTCTCGGCGTGCGCTTGATCGGTATCGACACGCCGTCGCTGGACCCGCAGCAATCCAAGACCATGGACTCGCACAACGCGGTGGCCCGCCACGGCATGGCCATTCTCGAAGGCATCGTGCTCGATGAGGTCGCGGAAGGTGACTATGAATTGATCGCACTGCCGCTACGTTTTGCCCATCTCGACGCCAGTCCGGTGAGGGCCATTTTGCGTCCACTGAATACATCGCAACATCAGGAGCCTCAATGAGCCAATGTCCATATTCACCTGCCAGCCAGACCGAGGAATGGCATAACGCCGAGCTGAATTTTTCCGACGCCATGAGCTACGGCGACTACCTGGACCTGGGGCGTATTCTCAATGCCCAACACCCCTTGTCTCCAGACCACAACGAGATGCTGTTCATCATCCAGCACCAGACGTCCGAGTTGTGGATGAAACTGATGTTGCACGAGCTTAAAGCTGCCCGCGAACACCTGCGTCAGGGAGAGCTGCCGCCGGCTTTCAAGATGCTGGCGCGGGTCGCGCGGATTTTTGATCAGTTGGTGCATGCCTGGACTGTGCTGGCGACCATGACGCCGACTGAATACCAC
Source organism: Pseudomonas sp. ASL7 (assembly GCF_056680375.1). Taxonomy (NCBI): domain Bacteria; kingdom Pseudomonadati; phylum Pseudomonadota; class Gammaproteobacteria; order Pseudomonadales; family Pseudomonadaceae; genus Pseudomonas; species Pseudomonas sp. ASL7. The sequence goes on from NZ_CM155279.1 coordinate 5,479,444, forward strand.
TCGATACGACCCTTTCTGGGGCACTCGTCGGGTTTCCAGTCCTTTCAGTACCGCGAGATCGAGTTCATTCTGGGCAACAAAAGCGCGACCCTGTTGCGCCCTCACGCCCATCGTCCAGAGCTGTTGCAGGAACTCGAAAAAGCGATCGCTACCCCCTCACTGTATGACGAAGCGATTCGCTTGATGGCCAGCGCCGGTCTGCAGATCGACCCGCAGCGTTTCGAGCATGATCCGACCGGCCCTACCGTGCACGATGCCTCCGTCGAAGCGGCCTGGCGCGAGGTCTACAAAGACCCTTCGCGTTATTGGGACCTCTACCAACTGGCTGAAAAATTCATCGACCTTGAAGACTCGTTCCGTCAATGGCGCTTCCGGCATGTCACCACGGTTGAGCGGATCATCGGCTTCCAACCGGGCACCGGCGGCACAGAAGGTGTCGGTTACCTGCGCAAGATGCTCGATACCGTACTGTTCCCGGAGTTGTGGCGGGTACGTTCGACCCTCTAAGCGCTGCTTCCGTGTAGCAGCTGCCGAACGCAGGCTTCGCCAGCTGCTACATAAAGCACGACGGGACATCCAAAATAAAAAAGCCCCGGCATTCATTGAATGCCGGGGCTTTTTGTTGAGCGCGGGATTATTGAGCCACGGGCAAGCTCCGGTCCCTTGCCACACGCATCCGATAGAACACGTAGATGATCAACACCCAGACCGGCATGGCGTACACCGAGGCGCGTACGCCCGGAATCATCAACATCACGCAGATGATCATGGCCATGAACGCCAGGCACAGGTAGTTGCTGAAAGGAAACCAGAACGACTTGAAGCTCGGCACGATGCCTTGCTGGCCCATGATTTTGCGAAACTTCAGGTGAGTCAGGCTGATCAGCGTCCAGTTGATCATCAGCGAGGCGACCACCAGTGCAAACAGCAACTCCAGCGCATCGTGCGGGGCAACGTAGTTAATCACCACACACAACATCGTGATCAACGCGGAGATGCCCAGCGCGCGCAATGGCACACCTTGTTTGTTCAGCTTCATCAGCGATTTCGGCGCGTCGCCCTGTTCCGCCAGGCCATAGAGCATGCGGCTGTTGCAGTAGACGCCGCTGTTGTAGACCGAGAGCGCCGCGGTGAGCACCACGAAGTTGAGGATTTGCGCGGCCGTGTCGCTGCCGATCAGCGAGAAGATCTGCACGAATGGGCTGCCGCTGTAGGCATCGCCGGACGCGCCCAGTGTCTGCAGCAGTTGATCCCACGGGTACAGCGAAAGCAGCACGGTGAGTGCGCCGACGTAGAAGATCAACACGCGATAAACCACTTGGTTGATCGCCTTGGGAATGACCTTCCTCGGCTCACTGGCCTCGGCGGCGGTGATGCCCACCAGCTCCAGGCCACCAAAGGAGAACATGATGAACGCCATCGACATCAGCAAACCGGTGGCGCCGTTGGGAAAGAAGCCGCCGTGGCTCCACAGGTTCGTGACCGAGGCCTGCGGGCCGCCGGTGCCGCTGAACAGCATGTAGCAACCCAGGGCGATCATGCCCAGAATGGCCACGACCTTGATGATCGCGAACCAGAACTCCATCTCGCCGAAGATCTTGACGTTAAGCGTGTTGATCAGGTTGACCAGCACAAAGAACACCGCCGCGCTGACCCAGGTGGGGATTTCCGGCCACCAGAACTGCACGTATTTGCCGACGGCCGTCAGTTCTGCCATGCCCACCAGCACGTACAACACCCAGTAGTTCCAACCGGACAGAAAACCGGCATAACCGCCCCAGTATTTGTGGGCGAAGTGACTGAAAGAACCGGCTACAGGTTCTTCGACAATCATCTCGCCTAGCTGGCGCATGATCAGGAAGGCGATGAACCCGGCAATCGCATACCCGAGGATCATCGACGGTCCGGCCGATTTGAGCACGCCGGCGGAGCCCAGGAACAGCCCGGTACCAATCGCTCCGCCCAAAGCGATCAGTTGAATATGCCGATTTTTCAACCCTCGCTTGAGTTCGCCCTGTTGCAAGATCTCATCCGCCATCTCGTTCCCTTCTGGTTATTGTTGTCAGGCCTGATATGAAAGGTCAGATATTACTCTCGGTGAACTTTTCGTAATACAGGTGCACGCTGTCCAGTGCCTGGGTCTGCAACCAGCTCTTGATCGATTCGACCATGGGCGGGGGGCCGCAGACGTACATATCGACCGGCGCATCGCGCAGTTCGCTGGCGTCGAAATGCTCGGCAATGTAGCCGCGCTTTCCCGTCCAGTGCGGCGACGGGTCACTGACCACTTCGGTGTAACGAAACCCCGGAATGCGTTCGGCATAGGCCTCGATGCGTGCTCGCTCGCACAGGTCGGCAGCGTCCCGCACACCGTAGTACAAATGCACCGGTTGCGCGCATACGCGCTCGGCCAGTTCGTCGAGCATGCCCAACAGCGCAGAAAGCCCGGTACCGCCGGCCACCAGGATCAGCGGCTTGGCGACATGCCGCAAATAGAAGGCGCCCAGCGGTGCCTCCAGGGCGATTTGGTCGCCCACCTGGCAGCGTTCTCGGATGTAGTTGCTCATCACCCCGTCGGGCAGCAGGCGAATCAGGAATTGCAGTTGATTGCTGCTGCTCGGTCGGTTGGCGAACGAGTAGGAGCGTTTGCTCTGTGTCCCCGGAATCAGCAGCCGGGCGTATTGCCCCGGCAGGAAGTCCAACTGACTTGTCATACCGAGATCAAGATGCAGGATCGCTGTGCTGGCTGAGACCTGCGTCACTTCGGTGACTGTACCGCTGAGTTGCCCGGGACCCGAGGCGTTGCACAGGCTGGAAGCGAAGTCGAAATAAAACGCCGCGTCAGACTTCACCCTGGTCTGGCAGGTGAGCATTTTGCGTTGTTGCAGGTCCTGTTCAGAGAGGGCTTCCTCATCCACATAGTCCTGGCTGTAATCACCCGATTCGCAGCGGCCCTGGCAGGTTCCGCAGACACCTTCGCGGCAATCCAGAGGGATGTTGATGCCATTGCGCAGGGCGGCGTCGAGCAGTATTTCGTTGGGTTGTACGGGAAAGAACAGTGTTTTGCCGTCGGCAAAGCTGAATGCGACCTTGTGGTTCATGCCCCGGTCTCCATGGATTCAGAGGTGGTAGAAATCGAGCACCGAGTTGATGGTGTCGTTGAGCAGCAGGACATGCTTGCGGGTGATCAGCCAGCTGTCGGCGTGAGGCTTGAGGCGATAGGTCGCGCGGCCGTAAAACTGCTCGGACGTGGCCAGGCGATAGAACAAGGTGTGCCAGTTCAGACGCACTTCCAGTTCACCGCCGTCGAGCTCGCTGATCCGCACGTTGTTGATCAGGTGCAAGGTTCGGGGCATCGGCATCGAGGACGCGGATTTACCGGTGCGCAGGCGGAACACACGGTCCTCCAGACCTGAACGGTTGGGGTAGTAGATCAGCGACATCTCGCGCTTGGGGTCGAGGGTGTAGACATGCTCCGAGTCCCATTGCGGCAGATGGAACTCACTGTGCTCGTCGAACAGCTTGAGGTAGGCGTCCCACTCCTGGGCGTCGCACAGTTCGGATTTGCGATAGAAAAACTGCTCGATCTGGTACTGCAATTGCGCATTCATGTTCACACCTCACGTAGCTTCAGGGATTTCGCGTCCAGGCCATCCAGCAGGAATTTCTGCCAGTTGCTGTGCTGGTTGACGTAAAGGCCTTCGTGGGTGAATTCGGTGCCGGTCATGGCCGGGGCGATGCCGATGGACTCGCTGTTAGGCGTGGCGCCGGTTGCCCATTGGTGATTGCCGCGGGAAATATCGCTCCAGCGCTCAAGACGCGCCTGGAAACCACGCTGCGCTTCGCGGAATTCCACCAGGTCATCCGGCGTGCCCAGGCCCGACACGTTGAAGAAGTCTTCGAATTGGCGGATGCGGTTTTCGCGGTCAGCGTCCGATTCGTTTTTAACCCCCAGGCACTGGCTGATGATCTCGGTTTTGTTCCACGCCACCGGGCGGATGATGCGCAGTTGCGAGCTGATCTGATCGAGGAAAAACAAGCTCGGGTAAATATTCAGATTGCGCAGGCGATGCATCATCCATTCGGCCTTTTCCTGGCCGTGTTCTTCGACCAGCCGCGGCATGATCGTCGCGTAACCGGAGCGCACCGTCGGGTTGGGCATGTCACTGAACAACAGGCTGTGGCCGTTATCGAAGGCGAACCAGCCGTCGTCGGTATTGGCGTCGCCAGCGCCGAGTTTGCTGTAGTCCAGGGTGCTCCCGCTGCTGGTGCCGTTCTCGCTGTTGACCTGCTGGCGGTGCTGCACGGTGGCCACGTAGTTATAGTGGACGGTGCTGACGTGATAGCCGTCCAGGCCGTTTTCGTTTTGCAGTTTCCAGTTGCCGTCGTAGGTGTAGGCCGACTTGCCGGGCAGCACTTCCAGTTCACCGGTCGGGGACTGGGCAACCATCATGTCGAAGAACACCTTGGCGTCGCCGAGGAAGTCTTCGAGGCTGTTATCCGCGTGCACATCCAGGCTGATAAACACAAAACCCTTGTAGCTCTCGATGCGCGCTTTTTTCAGGCCGCGTGTGGCCTTGTCGAACCCTTCCGGGTATTCGCCGGGCGCCTTGACCTTGACCAGGCGGCCGTCGCTTTTGTAGCACCAGGCGTGGAACGGGCAGGTGAAGGTCGACTGGTTGCCCTTGCCGACGCGGGTCAGGGTCGTGCCGCGATGTTGGCAGGCGTTGATCAGGGCGTTGAGCTGGCCGTCGCCGTCGCGAGTAATGATCATCGGCTGACGGCCGGCGCGCATCGTGACGAAGTCGTGGTTATTGGCCAGCTCGCTTTCGTGGCAAGCGTAGATCCAGTTCTTCTCGAAGATCAGTTCCATCTCCAGATCGAACAACTGCGGCTCGGTGAACATATCCCGGGCGATCCGGAACACGCCGTCTGCCGGACGGAAGTCCAGGCAGCCTTCAATAAATGCTTTCCACTGCTCGACGTTTTTTTCGCCACTCATGGGTCTGTACCTTTTTTATTCGGGCCAATCGGTTGTGCTCATTAGAGAGAGTGGGGCGGGTGGGGGTCTATCCGGTTTGTCGACGAAGGCAGTCCATAAAATTGGTGGGGTAACACCCACGTATCGAGCTGGGGAGCGATTACTCAATCTGTGCACCATGCGATGGACGGCTGCCCCTGTTTGCAGCATTCAGGTACTGTTTGATGGGACGTCAAGGGTGTGGCCCGGGCATCGAAACAGCTGCTTTATCCACTTAGTCGGTGATTACTATCCACTGGGTTGGCACTGCGGTTTTGTGGCTTGGAACTTGCCTTTTTCCAGTCCGATATGCGCCGTCAGAGCGTGTTGAAAAAATAGCCGTGGGTGCACCGTGATGAGTAGCAAAACTGATTCGCAGTTTCGCGACATATGTATTGATAGCTTCGACGTCGAGGGCGCGAGGAACTGGATGTCCGGTATCTGCGGGCCCCATCGACTCGTGACCACGACCCCCGAGCGGATCCGCTTTCATCACAGCGCCAATGTGTTCAAGTCAATGGCCACGACACTGGGCACCATCGAATACGGCACGGATGTCACCGTCGACATCGAAGACGCCGAGCACTTCAGCAGTTACAGCCTCAGTTTGCCTCTGGTGGGCGAGCAGGAGTTGAGCAAGAACGGCAGCGTTTTGAAGTCCAATCGCGATCAAGGGGTGATCATTTCACCCAATGAAAACCAGGTGCTGGCGATCTCTGGCGATTGCCGCAAAGTCCAGGTGGTGATCACCCGCGCCGCCATGAGTGAGTCTTTGGAAGGCCTGCTGCAGCGGCCGCTGGATGCGCCGTTGCGATTCGAGTCGGTGATGGACGCGGTCGACGGGGCGTCGGCTTCGTGGTGGCGCATGGCGCGTTACTTCATCGCCGAGCTGGAGCGCAGCAGCGAACTGTATGAGCAAGTGGCGTTCACCCGTGATGTCGAAAGTTCGTTGATCAAGGGTTTGATCCTCGCCCAACCGAACAATTATTCAGAAGAATTGCGGGCCGTGTTGGGCGTGAAGCTGCCGCACTATCTGATCAGGGCCCGGCACTATATCCATGCCAACGCCCGGGAAGCCCTGCACCTGGAAGACATCGAAGCTGCGGCCGGGGTCTCGCGTTTCAAGTTGTTCGAGGCGTTCAAGAAATACTTCGCCTTGTCGCCGATGGTCTACTTGAAAAAGTATCGCTTGAGCGCTGTGCGTCAGGACATTCTTGAGCACGGTTCTGCGCGCAATATTTCCGAGATCGCCATGGGGTGGGGGTTTACGCACCTGGGGCGTTTTTCTGCCGAGTACCGTAAGTTGTTTGACGAATCTCCGAGCATGACTTTGCAGCGTAACGAAGCTCGGCGTATGCGGTAATGCTGCCCACTGAAGAAAATTTTGGGATTGGGATTGGGTGGGGGTACATATCCGTTTTTGCTGTAGCGGCGTCTGGCGGTTTCGCTCTTGCAGCGAGTCCCTTTTTCAAACGCCGGAGTGCCGGCCCAGCAAAAAGGAACCAAAAGGCTTTGCCCCTCCATTCGGTGCCTCGCCTAGGCTCGGCGTGCCGTAACGAAGGCATCCTTGCCGCGGTGCCCCCCGCGCAACGCCTGCGTTCGGCCTCTGGGAAAGGGGCTGGTAGATCAAAAGATCGCAGCCTTCGGCAGCTCAGAGCGTACGCATTCCCCTGTAGGAGCGAGCCTGCTCGCGATGAATTCGAAGGCAGCGCGTTTTTCTAGACAGTACGCGTTATCGTTCACGTCCATCGCGAGCAGGCTCGCTCCTACATAAAGCAGGTCGGCGTACAGCTTTTGATTCCCACCACTCATCAGGCCGAGCGTTAGCTCGCCTGCAGCTTTTGATCGTGAGGCACCGCCCCCCCCTCACGCCCTGAGCCTCTCCGTCAACCTGTGGCCACCTCCATCGGCGCCTCTATCAACGTTGATCCGCGCCCGCGGCCATCCTTACTTACGCACCACCAAGTCAAGCAACCCCTCACGCTCCTTGATCTTCTGCAGGACGATTTCCGAACGAATGTCGGTGACCCCCGCCGTGCGATTCAGCTGATTGACGATGAAATCGGAGAAGTGCTTGAGATTGCGCGCCTGGACTCGCAACACATAATTGCTCGCCCCGGTAATCACATAAGCAGTGACCACCTCCGGCCACAGCTGAACCTTCTTGATAAACGTCTCATGCCAGTCCTCGACATCCTGTCGCAATGACACATGGACGATAGCTTCCAGTTCGATGCCCAGTCGTTCGGCATTCAGTACCGCGCGATACCCTGTGATGATTCCCTCACTTTCCAGCAGGCGCAAACGGCGCAGACAGGCCGACGGCGACAGGGCGACTTTCTCCGCCAATTCCTGGTTGCTGATACGGCCATCCTGTTGCAGTTGATGCAGGATCCGCAGGTCTGTCGAGTCGAGATTCATGGTTGGTATAAATCCGCGGTTAATGGCATTTAATTCGAATTTTATGCGAGATAAGTACTATACGTCCGCTTACTTTGCACGAAAATTCTCCAAAGCTTCGTTCATTATCTCTCCACGGAAAAGGGGCCGACAACGCCTGAAAAACGCCACGACATTCAAAGAACAGGACCTTCAATGACCACAAGAAACGATTGCCTGGAGCTTGATGCTCAGGACACGCTCGCTCCACTGCGTCAGCAATTTGCACTGCCCGAAGGCGTGATCTATCTCGACGGTAACTCCCTGGGCGCGCGACCCGTCGCCGCCTTGGCGCGTGCTCAAGAGGTGATTGCCGAAGAATGGGGCAATGGCCTGATCCGCAGTTGGAACAGCGCGGGATGGCGCGATCTGTCCGAGCGTCTGGGCAATCAATTGGCGGGGCTGATTGGGGCGCGTGAGGGTGAAGTGGTGGTGACCGATACCACCTCGATCAACCTGTTCAAGGTGCTCAGCGCCGCTCTGCGGGTGCAGGCCACACGTTCACCGACGCGGCGTGTGATTGTCACCGAAAGCAGCAACTTTCCTACCGACTTGTACATCGCCGAAGGCCTGGCTGACCTGCTGCAGCAGGGTTACACGCTGCGCCTGGTCGACAGTCCCGAAGAGCTGCCGCAAGCGATTGATCAAGAGACTGCCGTGGTCATGCTCACCCACGTCAACTACAAAACCGGCTACATGCACGACATGCAGGCCCTGACCGCACTGACCCACGAATGTGGCGCACTGGCCATTTGGGACCTGGCACATTCCGCCGGGGCGGTGCCGGTCGACCTGCATCAGGCGCGCGCCGATTACGCCATCGGCTGCACCTACAAGTACCTCAATGGCGGCCCCGGCTCGCAAGCGTTTGTCTGGGTTTCACCTGATCTGTGTGATTTGGTGGCGCAGCCGTTGTCCGGCTGGTTCGGGCATTCGCGACAGTTCGCCATGGAGTCTCGCTACGAGCCGAGCAGCGGCATCGCACGCTACTTGTGCGGCACCCAACCCATCACTTCCCTGGCGATGGTCGAGTGTGGCCTGGCTATTTTTGCCCAGACCGACATGGCCAGCCTGCGCCGCAAATCCCTGGCCCTGACGGATCTCTTCATTCAGCTGGTGGAGCAGCGCTGCGCTGCGCACGAGTTGACGCTGATCACCCCGCGCGAACACGCCAGACGTGGCAGCCATGTGAGCTTCGAGCATCCCGAAGGTTATGCAGTGATCCAGGCCCTGATCGCCCGTGGCGTGATCGGTGATTACCGCGAGCCGCGGATCATGCGCTTTGGCTTTACCCCGCTGTACACAACCTTCACCGAGGTCTGGGACGCCGTGCAGGTCCTCGGTGAAATTCTTGATCAGAAAACCTGGTCGCAAGCGCAATTCCAGGTCCGCCACAGCGTCACCTGATACACCCGGTCAGCGTGTCTTGCTGCTGAGGTTTTCCCGGCAGCAGGCCTTCGCTCGCCTCCCAGAAAAAGTTCTGTGCAAACACAATAATAAGGAACCCGCAGAATGAAACTGTCCCTCTGGCCCGCCTTGCCGCTCGCCATGACGTCTTGTTTCGGTCAAATGGCCTATGCCGCACCCGACAATGGATTCGTCGAAGACAGCAGCCTGACCCTGACTAACCGCAACTTCTATTTCTACCGTAATAACCTCAACAATCCGGGCGGGCAGAACTATCGGGACGAATGGGCCCACGGGATCGTGCTCGATTATCGCTCCGGCTATACCCAGGGCGCTGTGGGTTTTGGGGTCGATGCCTACGCGCAGTTGGGCATCAAACTCGACAGCGGCAAAGGTCGTACGGGCACCGGTTTGCTGCCGGTCGACTCCGATGGCCGCCCCGAGGATGACTATTCCGAAGCAGGCGGTGCGCTGAAAGCGCGGATCTCGAACACCGAACTCAAGTACGGCAACCTGACGCCGTACAACCCGGTATTCGGCACTGGCAATGCGCGGCTGTTCACCGAACGGGCCAACGGCTTTGAGTTGACCAGCAGCGAACTGAAAGGGCTATTGCTCGACGCCGGACACTTCACTTCCGGCAACGACAGTGCCTCGACCAATAGCGATGGCGCCCTCAAGGCGTTGTATGCCGGGGTGCAAACCCGCAGCGTCGATTACCTGGGCGGCCGCTATGCCTTGAACGATCAGCTAAGCCTCAGCCTGTACGGTTCGCAATTCACCGATATCTGGCGGCAGTACTACGCCAATGCCAATTACACCTACGCACTGACACCCAATCAGTCGCTGAACCTGGATTTCAATATTTACCGCACCAACAATGAGGGCCAGAGCCTGGCCGGCAGAATTGACAACACCACGTGGTCGCTGTCCGGCGCCTACAAGGTCGGTGCCCATCGGTTGACCCTGGCTTACCAAAGCGTCAATGGCGATGAACCGTTCGATTATCTGGGCTTCGATCAGCAACCGGGCACGTCGATTTTCCTCGCCAACTCGATTCAAGTCCTGGACTTCAATGCGCCCAACGAACGTTCCTGGCAGCTGCGCTATGACCTGGACATGGCGCCCTTCGGCGTGCCGGGCCTGAGCTTCATGTCACGTTACGTCAGTGGCGACCATATCGACGACAGCCACTACGACGGCGGTGCCAATGGCGCTTATGGGCGTTACGGCAGTGACGGCAAACAATGGGAACGTGACATTGAAGCGCGCTACGTCGTGCAATCGGGCACGGCCAAGGACCTGACGGTGCGACTACGCCAGGCCAGTGTGCGTTCGACCGCGCAGGTGGCCCTCGCCGATACCACCGACAACAACGAGGTCCGGGTGATCATCGAATATCCGCTGAGTATTTTCTGATCCCGACCGGTAACCCCAACGACGTGCTCTCTTCAAGAAAGACAATATTCAGAGGCTGGAAAAATGACCGAAAAAACCGGTTTTGAAAGCATATCCAAACGTGAACAGGGCCTCAGGCGCCAGCTCACATCGGGCCAGATGAGCATGATCGCCATCGGCGGCGCGATCGGCACCGGGCTGTTCATGGGCAGCGCCTACGCCATTGGCTATGCCGGGCCGAGCGTGCTGCTCAGCTACGCCATCGGCGCGATCATCACCCTGTTGTTGATGGGCTGCCTGGCAGAAATGACCGTGGCTCATTCGACTTCGGGTTCCTTCGGTGCCTATGCCGAATTCTATGTCAGCCCGTTGGCCGGGTTCCTGGTGCGCTACGCCTATTGGGCGGCGATTGTGCTGGCGGTCGGCACGGAAGTGACGGCGGTGGCGATGTACATGAAGTACTGGTTCGCCAACGTCCCGGAATGGATCTGGATCGTTTCGTTCTCCAGCATCCTGATCGTCCTCAACGCCATCAGCGTGAAGACGTTCGGCACTTTCGAGTACTGGTTTTCGACCATCAAGATCGGCGCGATTGTCGGCTTCATCATACTTGCGGTGTACGTGGTGTTCGGTTCCGGCAACCCGGAATATGGCGTGCACAACTACACGTCCCATGGCGGCTTTTTTCCTAACGGTCTGCAAGGAATGTGGATCGCGGTGATCGTGTCGATCTTCAGCTACCTGAGCGTGGAAATGATCGCGGTCGCCGCGGGTGAGGCACAGGATCCGGAGCAAGCCGTGAAGAAGGCCTTTCGCGCGACCATCGTGCGACTGGTGGTGTTTTACCTGCTGACCCTGGCGCTGATGTTGGCGATCGTGCCGTGGGTTCAGGCCGGTCACGCTCAAAGCCCGTTCGTTACGGTCATGCAAACCATCGGTATTCCTGGCGCAACCGGCGTCATGAATTTTGTGATTCTGATCGCGGCGTTGTCGGCGATGAACAGTCAGCTCTACATCACCACGCGCATGATGTTCAGCCTGTCCCGTGGCGGCTATGCACCGAAATTCATGGGCGTGTTGAGCAAGACCGGGATCCCGCTGAACGCGTTGTTGCTGTCGAGTTCGGGCATCGCCCTGGCAACCTTGCTCAACATCCTGTACCCGGAAAGTTCCTTCACCTTGATGATGGCGATCTCCATGTTCGGCGCCATTTTCACCTGGTTCATGATCTTCCTGACCCACTACTGTTTCCGTCGTTACCACGAGCGCAATGGCGAGCGGAAACTGTCGTTCCGTATGCGCCTGTTTCCCTACACGACACTGTTGGGGCTGGTGTTGATGGGGGCGGTGATGATCACCACCTACTTCACTGACGCCTTCAAGATGACGCTGGTGTTCGGTGTGCCGTTCCTGCTGATTCTCTCGGTGGTCTATGGCCTGTTTTTCAGAAAGGCCAAACCTGCCTCACTCCGTGCGCAACGCCTCGACCAAAGCCCTGGCATAAACGGGCAGGTCGGTGAATGAACGGGCGCATAGCAGCAGTTTTCGCTGGGCCCAGTCTTCCTTCAGGGCAACGCTTTTAAACGGTTGATCGCCTGTTCGCCGCTGGATCGCTGCCAGCGGCACGATCGCCAGGCCTGCGCCGCGGGAGACCATCCGGATCACCCCATCGAACCCTTGCGCACGGATGCGGATTTGCATGCGGATACCCGCGTGCAGAGCCTGTTCTTCGAGGTACACCGCCAGCGCACTATTGGCGGCCAGCACGACGTAGTCATGCCGCAAGGTATCGCTGAAACCCGGTGTTTCGATGTCGGCCAAGGGGTGATCGCGGGGCATGATCAGCACCAGCGGGTCATCGCGAAAGGGCTGGGTTTGCAGGGTGTGGGTGTCCACGGCGTCGGAGACAATTCCGAGGTCGGCGGCGCCCTGCTGCAGGGCGTGAGTGATACGGGCGCTGGGCAACTCCTGCAAGTCGATGTCGAGGTTGGGATGCTCGCGCAGAAAGTCGGCGAGCAACTCCGGCAGGTACTCGGTGATCGCCGTGGTGTTGCACAACAACCGCACCTGACCTTTGACGCCGTTGGCGTACTCGGTCAGTTCCTGCTGCAGGTGCTCGGCTTGTTGCAGCAGCAGTCGGGCGTGTTGCGCCAGCGCTTTTCCGGCCGGAGTGGGGGTGACACCGCGACGACCGCGTGCCAGGAAATCGATGCCGAGCGAAGACTCCATGGCGCGGATTCTTGCACTCGCCGCCGCCAGGGACAGGTGGCTGCGCGCGGCGCCGGCGGTGATGTTGCCGCTGTCGAGGATGTTCAGGTAGAGGCGCAGGTCGGTCAGGTCGAAGTGCATTACAGCAACCTCAGAGTATGTGCTGTCTGGAAGGGCGCCTTCGCGAGCAGGCTCGCTCCCACATTAGAGCGGCGCGGTCCCCTGTGGGAGCGAGCCTGCTCGCGAAAGCGTCAGTCAAAACGACGAAGTTTTTCAGCCTCTTGCTGGGCGAGAGGCTACCTCAGTATATGGCAGATTTTCACACGGCCAGTCCGGGCTCAGGATAGGCGCATGAATACTCTCTGCGCGTTCTACCAAAACCTCGGCCTGACCCTTTCACTGCTGGTCATCGCGACCTTTTTGCTCGCCGGAATGATCAAGGGCATGATCGGCCTCGGCCTGCCGACCATCGCCATGGGCTTGCTTGGCCTGGCTATGGCGCCGTCGCAGGCTGCGGCATTGTTGATTATCCCGGCGACGCTCACCAATGTCTGGCAACTGGCATTTGGCGGGCACTTGCGGGGGCTGGTCACACGCCTGTGGCCGATGCTGCTGGCAATCTTCATCGGCACGGGTGTCGGCACGTTGGGGATCGGCATGGCTGGTAGTCATTGGGTGGTGCGGGGGCTTGGGGCGGCGCTATTGGTGTACGCCTTGAGCGGGTTGTTCTTGCCGACCTTGCGCGTCGGTCGCCAGACCGAGCGCTGGCTCGGTCCGGCGTGTGGCGTGCTGACCGGCGTCATCACGTCGGCCACCGGGGTGTTCGTGATCCCGGCAGTGCCCTATCTACAAACGCTGGGCCTGAGCAAAGATGAACTGGTGCAAGCGTTGGGCCTGTCGTTCACCGTTTCGACCCTGGCACTCGCCGCCGGCCTGTTTTGGCGCGGAGCGCTGGGCGGTGGCGAGTTGAGCGCCTCGATGCTGGCGCTGATCCCGGCAGTGCTTGGCCTGTTGCTGGGGCAATGGCTACGCCAGCGGATCAGCGCCGTGCTGTTCAAACGCGTGTTCTTCATCGGTCTCGGATTGCTCGGTGGCCACTTGTTGATCAGCGGGTAGCGGACGACGGGCTGAGCATCTCGATGGCGCGGATCTCGAAATCCCGTTCCAGATACTCCATGCGCATGTCGCCGAACTGTTGCATGTGCGGCAGATTGGAGTGCACGTCGAGGTGGGCCTGGGACTGCCAGATCTCGTAGAAGATAAACAATGTCGGGTCCTGCTTGTCGCGCAGCATGTGGTACTCGATGCAACCGGGCTCGGCCCGGCTTGCTTGCACGTGGCTGCTGAAGAACGCTTCGAAGGCGTCGGCTTTTTCCGGGCGGGTCTTGGCGTGCAGGATGAAGCCTTGCAATTCACTCATTAGAAATCTCCTCAAGTTCAGAACCGACGCAAGTGTATGGCAACAATCGCCTGTCGATTCGTGCGTATTGGTCAAATGAATTTTGCGGGTTGCGGGCTTACTCCCCGTGAGGTCGATCGCTAACCTGCCGCCATCAAATTTCTAACCTTCCGAGATTTCTCATGAAAAAAGTCCTATTGCTCAATGGCGGCAAACAATTCGCCCACTCCGATGGCCGCTACAACACCACCCTGCATGAAACCGCGCTGAGTGTGCTGGATCGCGGCGGTATCGACGTGAAAGCCACGTTCATCGACGAGGGTTACGACGTCGCTGAAGAAGTCGCGAAATTCCTCTGGGCCGACGTGATCATTTATCAAATGCCAGGCTGGTGGATGGGCGCGCCGTGGACCGTCAAGAAATACATCGACGAAGTGTTCACCGAAGGCCACGGCAGCCTCTATGCCAGTGATGGCCGCACGCGCTCCGACGCGTCGCAAAAATACGGCAGCGGCGGCCTGGTACAGGGCAAGCAATACCTGTTGTCGCTGACCTGGAACGCGCCGCAGCACGCCTTCGACGACCCGAGCGACTTCTTCGAGGCCAAGGGTGTGGACGCGGTGTACTTCCCGTTCCACAAGGCCAACGAGTTCCTCGGCATGACCGCTCTGCCGACCTTCCTCTGCGTCGACGTGATGAAACGTCCGAACATCGAGGCCGATGTGGTGCGCTATGAACAGCATTTGAACGAGGTGTTCGGCCTGTCTGTTTAAGGTTTCCGGCTAGTATCCGTCGCAACGGCGGAAAAGATCGCAGCCCGCCACTCCTTGTAGGCGCTGCCGAAGGCTGCGATCTTGGCGATTTATGCCACGCCGATTTGCGAAAGAGGACACACGTGAAAGCCAGATCCGATGAGTTGCAGATTTTCGTCTGTGTGATTGAGTGCGGATCGATCTCGGCGGCGGCCGAGCAGGTCGGGCAAACCCCTTCGGCGGTCAGCCGCACGCTGTCGCGGCTCGAGGCGAAACTGGATACCACGCTGATTAACCGCACCACGCGGCGCATGGACCTGACCGAGGAGGGCAAGTATTTCTTCGAGCACGCCAAATTGATTCTGGATCAGATGGACGAGCTCGAAGAGCGCCTCAATTCACGTCAGCAAACCCCGTCCGGGCGTCTGCGTATCAATGCTGCATCGCCGTTCATGCTGCACGCCATTGTTCCGTACGTTGATGAGTTCCGCCGGCTCTACCCGGACATCCAGCTCGAACTCAACAGCAACGACCTGATCATCGACCTGCTCGAACAAAGCACCGACATCGCCATTCGCATCGGCACACTGGCCGACTCGACCCTGCATGCCCGC
This sequence comes from Pseudomonas sp. ASL7, assembly GCF_056680375.1. NCBI lineage: Bacteria > Pseudomonadati > Pseudomonadota > Gammaproteobacteria > Pseudomonadales > Pseudomonadaceae > Pseudomonas > Pseudomonas sp. ASL7. The sequence goes on from NZ_CM155279.1 coordinate 5,494,681, forward strand.
GCTCTGGGGTGCAGCCCGCTGCACATCGTCGCCAGCCCGGCGTACCTGGAAAAACACGGCCGGCCCGTTGAAGTGGCGGACCTGTCCGGGCATGCCTTGCTGGGTTTCACCCAGAACGAGGGCCTCAATCAATGGCCGCTGCGCTATGTGCAGGGGGATCGCTGGCCGATACAGGCGTCGATCAGCGCGTCCAGCGGCGAGACGATCAGGCACCTGGCGCTGGAAGGCCAAGGCATTGCCTGCCTCTCGCACTACATGACCATCGACGACATCCGCGCCGGCCGCTTGCAGGTGCTGCTGGCGGATTTCAACAGTGGCTATCGCCAGCCGATCAATGCGGTGTACTACCGTAACTCGCAACTGGCGCTACGCATTCAATGCTTCCTGGACTTCATCCAGGGCAAATTGGCGGTGTATGCGAACACGGATTTCAAGGCTGATTCGTGATCCCTGTGCAAGAGTGAATTGGGGCAACGGGGGTTTTTCGTCAGTGATGACGCCTTGATACTCGTGACATCATTTATTCACGCAGGGAGTTTCTCCATGAACGTATTCGTTACCGGTGCCGCCGGTTTTATCGGTGGCTCCATTGCCACCGGTCTGGTCCAGGCGGGCCACAAAGTCACAGGCCTGGTGCGCAGCGCCGAACAAGCCAAGGAACTGAGCGCGCTGGGCATCACCCCGGTGATCGGCACGCTTGATGACAGCGTGCTACTAACCGAACAGGCCCGCGCCGCCGATGCCGTGATCAACGCCGCGAGCAGTGACCACCGTGGCGCGGTGGACGCCTTGCTCAATGCATTGCGTGGTTCCAACAAAGTGCTCCTGCACACCAGCGGTTCGAGCATCGTCGGCGATGCCTCGGGCGGTAAATCCAGCGACGTCATTTACTACGAAGACAACCTGCCGGAGCCCACCGTCGACAAGGCTGCCCGCGTGGCCATCGACAACCTGATCCTCGCCGCGGCGAAGGACGGCGTGAACTCCGCCGTCATCTGCAACACGCTGATTTATGGCCACAGCCTGGGCGTGAAGCGCGACAGCGTGCAACTGCCGCGCTTGTTGAAGCAGGCGCGCAAAAGTGGTGTGGTGCGGCATGTCGGTACGGGGCAGAACATCTGGTCCAATGTGCACATCGAAGACGTGGTTTCCCTGTACCTGCTGGCGCTGAGCAAAAACGTACCGGGCACCTTCTACTTCGTCGAAAGCGGTGAAGCGTCGTTCATCGACATGACGACGGCGATCGCGCAAGCGTTGAACTTGGGCGAACCGCAAGACTGGCCGCTCAAAGAGGCCGAAGCCGAGTGGGGTTATGAAATGGCCAACTACGGCTTGGGCTCCAACAGCCGGGTGCGCGGTAAGCATGCGCGTGAATGGCTGGGCTGGGTGCCGAAGCGGACGTCGGTGGTTGAATGGATTCGTGACGAGATGGTGTGAGTTCGCTCTAGACCGCGTCGCTGCCATCGCGAGCAGGCTCGCTCCCACATTAGACCGAGTCAGACCGGACGACGCGGTCTAATGTGGGAGCGAGCCTGCTCGCGATGGCATTTTCGGCCGCCCAATAACTGGCCGGTTTGCCCTCAATTCCGTAACATCCGCCGCTCTTTTTTCGTTGGGCAACCCATGAAACCACAACGCCTGCGCGCCGATGTCCTGGCGGGGCTCACCACGTCTTTCGCCCTGCTGCCTGAATGCATCGCCTTCGCGCTGGTTGCCCATCTCAATCCATTGATGGGGCTTTACGGGGCGTTCATCATTTGCACCCTGACCGCACTCTTCGGCGGGCGGCCGGGCATGGTCTCCGGCGCGGCCGGATCAATGGCTGTGGTGATCGTCGCGTTGGTGGTCCAGCACGGCGTGCAGTATTTGCTGGCCACCGTGTTGCTGGGCGGGTTGATCATGCTGGCGTTCGGGTTGCTGAAGCTGGGCAAACTGGTGCGCATGGTGCCGCACCCGGTGATGCTCGGTTTCGTCAACGGGTTAGCGATCATCATTGCCTTGGCGCAACTGGAACATTTCAAGCGCGGGGACACCTGGCTCAGTGGCACGCCGTTGTGCGTGATGACGGGGCTTGTGGCGCTGACCATGGCGATAGTTTATCTGCTGCCGCGTTTGACGCGTGCCGTGCCGCCAGCGCTGGTGGCGATTCTGGGGGTGGGCCTGGCGGTGTATCTGCTCGGTCTGCCGACGCGCACCTTGGGCGACATGGCGCACATCGCTGGCGGCTTGCCGATGTTTGCGCTGCCGGATATTCCGTGGAGCCTGGAAACCCTGCGCATCATCGCCCCCTACGCGATTTTGATGGCGCTGGTCGGCCTGCTCGAAACCCTGTTGACCCTGAACCTCACCGACGAGATCACCGAGAGCCGTGGCTTCCCGGATCGCGAATGCGTGGCGCTGGGCGCCGCCAATATGGTTTCCGGCGTGTTTGGCGGCATGGGTGGCTGCGCGATGATCGGCCAGACGGTGATCAACCTCAGTTCCGGTGGTCGCGGACGTCTGTCGGGGACGGTGGCCGGGGGGCTGATTCTGCTGTTCATTCTGTTTCTTTCGCCGCTGATCGAGCGCATCCCGCTGGCCGCACTGGTCGGAGTGATGTTCGTGGTGTCGCAGCAGACGTTTGCCTGGGCTTCGTTGCGAGTGCTGAACAAGGTGCCGCTGAACGATGTTTTGGTGATCGTCGCGGTAACGGTCATCACGGTGTTCACCGATCTGGCCACTGCCGTGCTGTGCGGAATCATCATTGCGGCGCTCAACTTCGCCTGGCAGCAGGCCCGCGAGCTCTATGCCGACAGTCATCTGGAAGCCGACGGCAGCAAGCTTTATCACCTGCACGGCACGCTGTTCTTTGCCTCGACCACGCCTTTTCTCAATCAGTTCGATCCCGCCAACGATCCACCCGTCGTGACGATCGATTGCCGCCACCTTAGATTCGTCGACTATTCGGCCATCGCCGCGCTAAAAACCCTGCGTGAGCGTTACACCAAAACCGGCAAGCATCTACGGGTGTTTCACCTTTCGGAGCGCTGCAAGCAGATGCTCAAGCGCGCCGGGGGCGAATACAACTAAGGGTGTAGGAGCGAGCTTGCTCGCGATAAGCCTGAGAACGCCGCGGGGGCTGATTTATCGCGAGCAAGCTCGCTCCTACACCCAATGCGGCCGCGCGACAGCCTGCCGGGGTTCGGCGTCATCATGGCGACTATTCTGCTGCCGGTGGTGTTGATGCTGATCGGTGGTTGGGCCAACCTGATTTCCACGGAGGGCAGCGGTTTCAACCAGTTCCTGCTGTTCATCGGCAACTCGGTGATCTCGCTGGCCAATCCTGAAGACAATCAAGAACGTCTGCGGCGGATCAAACTCGCCCTAGACGATTACCGCGGCGGCGACGATCACCTGCCGCTGGGAGACTGACATGATGTACGACACGCTGATTCGCAACGCCTTGGTCATCGACGGCAGCAACTGCCCCGGCTACTGCGCCGACGTGGCCATTCTGAACAGCCGCATCGAGCGCATCGGCGATTTGCACGACGCCACCGCCACCGAAGAAATCGATGCGGCCGGCCGTGTGCTGGCACCGGGTTTCATCGACGTGCACACCCACGACGACACGGTGGTGATCCGCCAGCCGCAGATGCTGCCCAAGCTCAGCCAGGGCGTGACCACGGTGATTGTCGGCAACTGCGGGATCAGCGCTTCGCCGGTGAGTTTGAAGGGCGATCCGCCGGACCCGATGAACCTGCTCGGGACGGCGGCGGCGTTTGTTTACCCGACCTTCAGCGATTACCGCGCGGCGGTCGAAGCGGCGAACACCACGCTGAACGTCGCGGCACTGGTCGGCCACACCGCATTGCGCAGCAACCACCTCGACGACCTGTTTCGCACCGCCACGCCGGATGAGATCAGCGCGATGCGCGAACAGTTACGGGAAAGCCTGGAGGCCGGCGCATTGGGCTTGTCCACAGGGCTTGCCTACGCCAGCGCCTTCTCGGCCACAACCGACGAAGTCATGCAACTGACCGAAGAGCTGAGCGCATTCGGCGCGGTCTACACCACTCATTTGCGCAGCGAATTCGAACCGGTGCTGGAGGCCATGGACGAGGCGTTCCAGATCGGCCGGCATGCGAAATCGCCGGTGATCATTTCCCACCTCAAATGTGCGGGCGCCGGTAACTGGGGGCGCAGTCCGCAGCTGCTGGCATCGCTCGAACACGCGGCGAAAACCCACCCGGTGGGCTGTGATTGTTATCCCTATGCGGCGAGTTCTTCGACCCTGGACCTCAAGCAAGTCACCGATGCGCATCGCATCACCATCACCTGGTCGACGCCGCACCCGGAACTGGGCGGCCGCGACCTGATGGACATCGCCGCCGAATGGGGCGTGCCGCTGCTGGATGCCGCCCACCGACTGCAGCCGGCGGGCGCGGTGTACTACGGAATGGACGAGGCCGATGTACGAAGAATCCTCGCGCATCCGTTATCGATGGTTGGCTCTGACGGATTGCCGGAAGACCCGTTCCCGCATCCTCGCTTGTGGGGCGCATTCCCACGCGTACTCGGGCATTTCAGTCGCGATGTGGGGCTGTTTCCGCTGCACACCGCGGTGCACAAAATGACCGGGCTGTCGGCCGCGCGATTTGGCTTGAAGGAACGGGGCGAAATTCGCCAAGGGAATTGGGCAGACCTGGTGTTGTTCGATCCCGCGACCATTCGCGACGTCGCCGACTTCAATGACCCGCAACGGGCAGCAGAAGGGATTGATGGGGTGTGGGTCAATGGTGTGTTGAGTTACAGCGAAGGCCAGGTGAACGGCAGAAGGGAAGGGCGGTTTCTGGCGCGGGAAGGGGATTTGCGCACAGGTTTTCATTGATGTAGGAGCGAGCTTGCTCGCGAAGGTGTGTGAGCTACATTGATGTCGACTGACACTCCATCGCGAGTAAGCTCGCTCCTACAGGGGGCGGCGTTCGGACGATCTTTTGAACTGCTTCACGTAGTGGCACATTGCAATTAAAGAAAGCCATCGCCAAGCCGAAGCGCTGACACTAGCCCAGCTATTTCTGGGCCTTTCCAGTCTGGGAGCAACTTCATGAGCTTCGGCAAAACCACCCCGATCCTGCGGATTTTCGATGAAATCAAGGCCGTGGAGTTCTACGTCGACTTCCTGGGATTCAAGGTCGACTGGCAGCACCGCTTCGAAGCCAACTTCCCGCTGTACCTGCAAGTCTCTCGCGGCGAGTGCGTGCTGCATTTGTCCGAGCATCACGGCGACGCGACACCGGGCTCGGCCGTACGGATCGAGACCGATGAACTGGAAGTCTTCCAGCAGCAACTGCTGGCCAAGGAATATCAGTTTGCGCGTCCACAGATTCAGGCGATGCCGTGGGGCAGCCAGGACATGACCGTAACCGACCCGTTCGGGAATCGGTTGGTGTTTACCAATGCGATTTGTGTGTAAGGCCGTTCAGCACCACTGCGAGGCTTGATGGAACAAGGTGTGTTAGCCTCAATCAATGATTTCATTGATTGCAGGAGGTATCATGGCCAGCATCACGATTCGAAACCTGGACGATCAGGTCAAAGAACAACTGCGCATCGCTGCAGCCCACAACGGTCATTCAATGGAAGAAGAGGCTCGCCTGATTCTGGGTAGAGCCCTGGCTACCGTTGATCGTGCGGGAGGGCTTGGAAGCCGGATCCGCAACAGATTCAGCACCACAGGCGGGATTGAGCTTGATCTTCCTGCGCGTCACGAGAAAGCGACCGCGGTGGATTTCTCCGAATGATAGTGCTCGATACCAATGTCCTTTCAGAGTTCATGCGCGTCGAGCCCGATAAACAAGTGCTGGCCTGGGTCGATGCACAACCGGCGATGGAACTGGCGATCAGTGCTATTACCGTGGCAGAAATTCTTCACGGCATTGCCCGGCTCCCGTTTGGCAAGCGTAAACAGAAACTTGAAGCGCATGCGATGGCGATGTTCGAAGAGGACTTTGCTGGGCGGATTTTGCCTTTTGATGCCCATGCTGCGGTTGAGTATGCGCCGCTGGTAACGGGTGCTGAAGCAAAGGGTCGAACGGCGTCGATGGCCGATGCACAGATTGCCGCAATCTGCCGAAGCCATAGCGCCCCGATTGCCACTCGTAATGTTCGGGACTTTGAGTTTTCCGGTATTGAAGTGATCAATCCGTGGAACGCATGATGCTGTCGTTGACGACAAAATCATCGTTCCCACGCGGGAGCGTGGGAACGATCTGAAAGTGAAAGTCAGACCCGAAAGTGGCTGACCATCATCTGCAACTGATTCCCCAACCGTGCCAGTTCAACACTGGACTTGGCGGTTTCGTCGCTGGCGGCGGCGGTCTGTTCGGACACGTCACGTACGTTGATGATGCTGCGGCTGATCTCTTCGGCTACGGCGCTTTGTTGCTCGGCAGCGGCGGCGATTTGCTGGTTCATCGACTGGATGTTGGACACCGTGCGGGTGATGTTTTCCAGTGATACCCCGGCCTTGCGAGTCAGCGCGACACTGCTGTCGGTCAGGACGCGACTGTTGTTCATCACCGCCGACACTTGCTGAGTGCCGTTCTGCAGGCCGGCCACCAAACCTTCGATTTCTTCGGTGGATTTCTGCGTGCGCTGGGCCAGGCCACGGACTTCGTCGGCCACCACCGCAAAACCACGACCGGCTTCACCCGCACGCGCGGCTTCGATGGCGGCGTTGAGTGCCAGCAAGTTGGTCTGTTCGGCCACGGCTTTGATCACGTCCATGACGCTGCCAATCTTGTCGCTTTCCTGCTGCAGCACGCTCATCGCTTCGGTGGAGCGCAGCACTTCGCTGGCCAGACGCTCAATCTGGGCGATGGCTTCGCTGACGACCTTGTCGCCTTCGCGAGCTTCGCCGTCAGCCGCGGCGGCGGCTTGAGAAGCTTGTTCGGCGTTGCGCGCGACTTCCTGCACGGTGGCCGTCATTTCGTGCATGGCGGTGGCCACCTGATCGGTCTCGATCTTCTGACTGTTGACCCCGGCGCTGGTTTGCCCGGTCACGGCCGACAGCTCTTCGGCTGCGCTGGCGATCTGGCTGACGCCGTCGCGGATGCCGCTGATCAAGTCGCGCAGGGTCACACCCATGCGCGCGATACCGTGTTGCAACACGCCGAGTTCGTCGCGGCGAGTCACCTTCACGTCCTGGGACAGGTCGCCGCTGGCGATGCGTTCTACCACCGCCAGCGTATCGCGCAGGGGGCCGGTGATTTGACGGGTGATGATCACGGCAGCAATGAGGCCGACCAGCAACGCCAGCAACGTGCTGATCAGTTGCAGGGTGCGAGCCTGGGCGCTTTCGGCGTCGCGGCGGTCGAGCTGGATCTGATACAGCTGATCGCTCAGGGACACGATGCTGGCGCCCTGGTCGGTCATTTCCTTGCGCGCTTGCACCGCATCGTTGTTGGCGGCCTTGTAGGCCTGCAAGGCGCTGCGGTAATTGATCAACGAGGTTTCCAGCTGACGCACGGCATCCAGCTGCGTGTCGGCGAACTGCACATTGAGCGTTTTCAGGCTGGCGAGGGCCGCGTCCACTTGGCCGACGGCTTTTTGCTCGGTCTCGGCGTTGGTGGTGTCGATGTAGCCGAGCACTTCATAGCGCGCCAGCAAAAAAGCTTCCTTGGCGGCCGCGATGGCCTGGAATTGTTCGAAGCGCTGGTCGCTCGCCGGCATCTGCTGCACGCGAGTGTAGAGGGCGTTGATCAGCGTGTTGGCGGTGTCGGCGCCGGCACCCATGGCGTCGCGCGCGCTGTTGCCGGTGCGGTACGCGCTGCGCATTTTATTCAGCGACGTTCTGTACGCCTCAATGACTTCGCCTTGCGCTTTGAGCAACTTGAGGTTTTCCGGGCTCTTGAATTTCCCCAGCAACGATTGTTGTTGGGCCGAAAAGGCTTCCAGGGTGGTCTGTACGGTCTGCGCGGCCGTTTCGTCGCCGTTGGTCAACATGTATTGCAGGCGAACCACGCGCAACTTGGTCAGGCCGGCATTGAGCTGGGTGATGTCGCTCATCCAGTTGCTGCGGTCAATCAACCCGCCCAGGCTTGTCCAGCCCGTCAGGGCGAGGACGCATGTCAATGCCAGGACCAGGCCGAATCCCAGGCCCAGTTTCAGGTTCACGCTGATATTGCCGAACCAGCTATTCATCAAAATTCCTCCAGGAACGTTGTGTTTCTTGATCGTCGGTTGGCTGGAAGATTGTTGTTTTTGGGTGCCAGCAAGGGTGTGTAGCAGGTCTGTATCGGCAGCCATTGCGAGAGCTGAAAGGATTTTGCAGGCTGATTCTGTAACAAGGGTTTGCTCGAGTCTTAAGCTTTTTTTCACATGAGTTTCACTACCCGCCGACGCGAGATTCTGTAATCTTGTCGGTCGAATGAAAAAGATGCGTGCCGGCGAGGCGGCTTGATGTGGAATTAAGACTGAATCTGTTCGGGAAAAAACGCTCGATTGATCTGAGCCGTCGCAAGGCAATCGTGGTGCTGGCCGCGGCCCTATTGGTCGTTCCGTTGACGATCTGGCTGCTGCATCGGGCCGCTGTGCCGAATCTGGCCAATGGCAACGTGGCCGCTGCCAAGGCGATGGTTGACGGTTGGGCCAAGGGCGACATAATCGTGCTGGTACGCCACGTCGAACGCTGCGATCATTCCAGCGCTCCCTGCCTGATTGGCAACGACGGCATTACCGAGCGTTCCCGCAGCGTTGCGGTGGACATCGGGGCGCAGTTCAAAAAACTGGGCTTGGACCATGCAGATATTTACAACAGTCCGATGCTTCGTACGTCGCAAACGGCCGGTTTCATGTTCAACAAAGTCAGTACCGGCGAGGACTGGTTGATCAGCTGCAAGGGCACCATGTTGCGTGATGCGCTGGCGCACAAGGTGGCCGGGCGCAACCTGATTCTGGTGACCCACAGCGAATGCATGGCGCAACTTGAGAAAGACCTTAAATTACCGACCTCTACGTTGGGTTACGGTGCGTCGTTGTTTATTTCGACCGAAATGCCTAAAGCCCCGCACATGCTCGGTTTTATCGAAGCTTCGGACTGGCACTCGGTGACCACCCAATAAGTTTTTCCAATCTCCTTCTGGATCTCGACACACAATGCTGACTGCTTCCCATAACCGTTTTTATTGGGTGAACTTCGGTATTCCACTGGTCTGCGCGGCCGTGGTTTTCCTGCTGTTCGACATGACCAAAATCGACATTGCTTTCAGCAATCTTCTTTTTGATCCCGTCACCAAGACCTTTCCGATCGACCAGATTCAATTCTTTGAAAAGCTCACCCACAAGTGGGCGCGCATCATTCCGAACTGGACCGCTGAAATTGCCTTGATTGGCGCGATCCTGTCGTTGGTCTGGCCGTTGGTCAACACGCAAAAGCATCCGCGTCTTGGCGGCTTCCTGGAGCGGTGCAAAGCCGCTCCGGTGCTCCGGTTTGCCACCGCTCATCGTCGGGACTTTTGGTTTGTGGTGTTCGCGTTTGCGATTTGCACCGGTGTGATCCATTTCCTCAAGTCGCACACCAGCGTGTACTGCCCGATTGAAACGACCCTCTATGGTGGGAAAATGGCCCATATAGAGTGGTACGACAACTTCCAGTTGTTCAAGGAAGCCGGCGATGGCCGTTGCTGGCCAGGCGGCCATGCCTCGGGCGGTTTCACCATGCTGGCGCTGTACTTTGTGGCGCGCCGTTACAGCTGGCGTTTTTCCAAAGCGATCATGTACGGCTCGCTGTTGCTTGGTTTCATCTACGGCACGACGCGGGTTCTGCAAGGCTGGCACTACATGTCCCACACCCTCTGGGCCGGGATCTTCGTGTGGCTGGCGTGTTTGCTGACGGCGCTGGCGTTTTATGGGCGAGCGCGGCTGGACGTGCCGATTCGGCAAAAGCATGAAAAACCGGTGTTGGCGGCTCAGACGCAACCTGCCAATTGAGATAGGTTTTTGACGACAAAAACCCGCATCCCGAGTAGGGATTGCGGGTTTTTTGTTGTCCAGAAATAGCTTTCGCGAGCAGGCTCGCTCCCACAGTGGCTCGCTGCCGTATACATGAAAACCCAAGGTGGGAGCGAGCCTGCTCGCGAAGAACGATAACGCGACAGGCCTGCCTAATCCTGCGGATCGACATTATCCAGCGCCCGGTTCACCGCCAACTCCGCCAGCATGATGATTTGCGCAATGGCCAGCGCCGTGTTGCGCTGTGGTCCGGTCAAGTCAGTGGCGAAATCGCTCATCATGACGCTGGCTGAAGCCAATGACTCGCAGGCATGGGCGAGAAGGCTTTCGGTGCGGATGTCGGGGAGGACCGTGAAAAAGGGGCTGGGGCGATAGGGTTTGGTAACGGGGGGATCGGGGATCAACTTATCCAAGGACGTATACCTATGACGTTGGAGCCACCACTTGCCGTTTCTCACACGGCGAAGAGGTGGCAGCTGTGTGCGAGGTGAGAAAACCGGTCATAGGTCACCCGGCCAGACCGAAGTCTGCCCGCACACAGCCGCCATAACGCATTTACAGACAGCGAAAAAAGCTGGCGGCAATTATGCAGATGCTGGCACTGGATGACTATGAGTTGCCGGGTTCTCACACCCGATCACTGAGTTTTCAGTGACAGCCCAAGACTAGAGAGCCCGCTTCCGAGCCACAACCTTAAAGACCTGTGGGAGATTTCTTCTCTGTCTCATCGACAGGTAGGACATCTCCTGCGACGAAAAACGATGTCGCTTTCTCACTGCCGACGAAGTAATAAACCTGTCGACCCACTTGCACCGTCTTGAGCACCTTCAACGGTGCGGCCGGTTCGGTGTCTCCACCCATAACCGCCACGTTGGACGGTGAAGCGTTCAAAAATTCATGCAGTTGCGCCTCGGTATCCAGCCCCTTGAGCACATTTTGCGTATAGAACACGCTGGCGCCACCTGCCCGTTCACTGGCCTTGAACATCGCGACCTGCAGCCCGTTGCTTTGCGCCGTCTGAATCTGCTCGATCAGCGGCAGGAAAGACTCGGTGCGATCCGCGGCAGGCAATACCCATTGCGCGACGGCGAGGTAACTTGCAACCACCACGGCCATCGCGCCGGCAGTCATGCCCTGACGGTGGCGGGCAATGCGGCCGAGTAACGTCGAGGCGGTTTCCCGTGCCTTGAGCCTTTCATACAGGACGCTCGCGTACTCGGCAGCGATGACCGCCGCCGCGGGTGTCATGGACATCAGGTACACGGTGCGTTTGCTCGAGGCCAGGCTCAGCATGACGAACTGCGCCAGTATCCACAGCGTGAAGAACAACAGGTACCGATTGGCCATCAAGCTTTTGCGGAAATGCCACAGCCCCAGGTACACCAGAATGTTCCACGGCAGAAAAGCTTCTGGCAGTTTGGCCAGGTAGTAATAGAACGGTTCGTAATGCCCCGCTTCGACAAAGGTGCCGCTGAAGCGTCCGACACTGTTGGTCACTAGCACTTCCGACAAGGCCTGGGTGCCGCCACGCAGGTACAGCATCGCCAGCCAGATCATCAGCGGCACCAAACCCAACAGCGTCAACAGGCCGGGGCGTAGCCAGTCCGAGACCTTCAGGCGTTTGTCCATCAGGCTCTCGGCCAGCAGAAACGCAAAGATCACCGCCCCTGGCATCGCCAGGCCCAACACGCCTTTACTCAACGTTGCGATGGCAATCCCCACGGCAAACAGCAAGGCGTTGGCGAGGTTTGCGCGTCGATGCCCTTGAAAGAACGCCAACAGCGCCATAGTCACACCCAGGGCGAGTAACGCGTCTTCACCGACGCTACGTACGTTGCTCCAGTAACTGGCCATGGTGGCCAGCAGAATCCCCGCCGTCCAGGCGATCGCCTTGGGTCGACCGAATCGCCGCAACATCGCGTAAAGGACCATCACGCTGAACAACCCTGCAAATGCCGACACCAACCGCACGGCCCATGACGTGCCACCGAATGCGCGGATTGCCCCGGCATCGAGCCACAGACTCAGGGGCGGTTTTTCCAGAAAAGGTTCACCGAACAACCGGGGCGTTACCCAGTCGTGATCCAGGTGCATTTCCATGGCGATCCCGGCGACCCGCGCCTCGGTGGAGCCTTGCAGTTGGTGATTGCCCAAGGCAAAGAAAAACAGCAGGGCGGCAAGCAGAAACAGTGAAGAGGTTGAGCGCGACATAGACTTCTTGTAACCGACGGAGAACCGGGAAGTCTTAGCATACGGAGTGAATGCTTAACAAAACGTGAAGAGCATGCGAAAAATTCAAACCGCCAACGGCAGGGTCACGATAAAGGTACTGCCTTTGCCGCCGCCGTCGCACATGCCGATCACCGTGCCGCCATGGGCCTCGACCCATTCACCCACGACCTTCAGGCCAATGCCGAGGCCAGCATCCGTTGAAGCCGCCAGCGTTAACATCCTGCGCAAACGGCTCGAAGATAAACGGCAGCGCCGCAAAAAACAGGCAAAAAAAAGCCCGCGGGAAAGCGGGCAAACCATAGTTTCTTGAATGAGCGAGCGCAATGTACCGGTTGGCAGGGGGCCATGGGGTGAAGAAAAGTTCATCTGGATGAAGGCCCGCTTCCGGCACCAAAACTCGCTAAGGCAAATGATCCGCCGCAAAGTCGGCTTCCGAACGCGCCCGCAAACGACCCTTGCGGCAGGCCATCTGGAAGCGCTCGAAGTCGCGCTCATTCTGTTTGGCGTAGCTTTGCGCATACTTGAATAGCGCATCTGCCAACGCGTCGCCTTTGCCGATGTAGCCGCTGATCTGCGCGGCGCAACCGGACGATCTGGCATGGGCGCGGGCCAACGCGCGGCCGCAGACGTGTCCGTAGGCGGCGAAGGTCTCGGCGTCGAAGTTTTCGAGTTCAGCGGTGATTTTCATGTCGCGCAACTGGCGCACATAGAAGTGACGTCCGTTTGGCCCGGTGGTCCATCCCAGGAACAGATCGCTGGCCGATTGCATCAACCGCTGGCCTTCGACCACGCGTTGACCGTTGTGGCGCACCCGTGATTTTGTCTTCACATAATTGGCGAGTACCGAACGCCGTGCTTCCTTGAATTGCAGGAACAGCGGGGACTCTTTTTCATCGGTCAGCAGGGCCACCATACAACGCGTGCCGACACTGCCGACACCCACCACTTTGAACGCCATGTCATGGACATGAAAACGCGATAACAGGTCCAGGCGATCGGCTTGCAGCGTGGCTCGATAGTCGCGCATGAGTGTGTCGTAGAGCGGACGCCAGTCCGAGAGACGTAGCCAGTCATCGTCGGAATCCAGCAACGTGGTGTTTTTGTGCAGGTGGAACATTTCCGGCAGGTCATCACGAATAGTCAGACGGCCTTGTGCATCACGTTCACTGATTTTCGGCAGCAGTTCGGCATGGGTGCGTCGTTCAGCTTTCTCTATGGCGCGCTGTACGTGTTCCAGCGTGCTTTTGCGCGCGCGCTCCAGCAGATCGTCATAACTGATGGATTCGTACCAGGTTTCCAGCACACTTTGTTCGGCGCACTCATGCATGGTCTGCTGGTAGGCGCCGACCACCTGGCGGCAGACCGTTTCTTCGACCGTATCGCCATGGCGCAGGTCGCGCGCGGCCACCACGAAACTTGCCACCAGCCGTTTCAAGTCCCATTCCCATGGCCCGGGATGGGCTTCGTCGAAATCATTGACGCTGAACAACAGGTTACGTTCGGGCGTGGCGAACCCACCAAAATTCATCAAGTGACTGTCGCCACAGATCGGCGCAACCAACCCCATGTTCTGCGTCCCCGCCAGGTCATGGGCTTGTAGCAGGGCGTTGCCGCGATAGAAGGTAAATGGCGACACCAGCATGCGCCCATAGCGCAGTTCGACCAGTGAGTTAATGCGGCCCACACTCGATGCTTTGATCAGCGGCAGCGGGTCGCGATTTATTTTTCCAACGGACGCCTGCGCGCTGCGGGAACAAAGTTTGCGAGCATCCTTGCCTTGCTTCAAGCGTTCTTTGAGGGTGGTCATGGGCGCTCGTTTGGTGGGTGTTTTGGGGGATGTGCGGGTTGAGTGTAGAAGGGCTTTGCGAAGCTGGGTTGGTCGTCGATGATCAGAGGGTCTGGCGCACTGGCCTCTCCAGAGGCGGTCGTGGTGAAGGTTCTCAACGGCCAAAGCCCAGATGCAACGAAGCCCGCACTTGGCGGGCTTCTTGGCTCTCTAGCACTTTGAGCAATCGTCTAGTCGCTCATTGTGCTGCTCGAACGAGGGCATTTACTTCAGGTTGCCACTGATGAACTGCTGCAGCCTTGCGCTTTGCGGGTTGCCCAGTACATCCTCGGGTGTTCCCTGCTCTTCGACCAGTCCCTGATGCAGAAACAGCACCTGGTTTGATACCTTGCGAGCGAAGCTCATTTCGTGGGTGACCATGATCATGGTGCGACCCTCTTCGGCCAGTCCCTGAATCACCTTGAGCACTTCGCCCACCAGTTCCGGGTCGAGTGCCGAGGTTGGCTCATCGAATAGCATGACTTCCGGTTCCATGGACAAGGCCCGGGCAATCGCCACACGCTGTTGCTGACCGCCAGAGAGGAATGCCGGATATTGATCAGCGACTCGGGCCGGCAGACCGACCTTATCCAGATAGCGTCGAGCCCGATCCTCTGCATCTTTCTTGCTGACACCCAGCACCCGACGCGGGGCCATGGTGATATTTTCCAGCACCGTCATGTGGCTCCACAGGTTGAAGTGTTGGAACACCATCGCCAGACGGGTGCGGATGCGCTGCAGTTCAGCCTCGTCGGCCACCCGCATGCCGTGCCGGTCATGGACCATGCGAATCGGCTGGTTGTCCAGGCTCATGGCACCGTCGTTGGGCGTTTCGAGGAAATTGATGCAGCGCAGGAAGGTGCTTTTGCCCGAACCACTGGCGCCAATCAGGCTGATCACATCGCCGGTTTTGGCGTTCAGCGAGACGCCCTTGAGGACTTCGTGGTTGCCATAGCTTTTATGCAGATTATCAACGGTCAGTTTGTACATGTGCGCAAATCCTGAATTAGTGAGCCGGGCCCAGGAAAGACAGCCAACGGCGTTCGGCCAGGCGGAACGAACCGACCAAGGAGAAACTGACCGCCAGGTAGATCGCCGCAGCGATGCCGAACGACTGGAACGTCAGAAAGGTTGCCGAGTTGGCATCGCGAGCGATCTTGAGGATGTCCGGTACGGTGGCGGTGAAGGCCAGCGTGGTCGAGTGCAGCATCAGAATCACCTCGTTGCTGTAGTACGGCAACGAACGGCGCAGGGCTGACGGCATGATCACATAGGCATAGAGCTTCCAGCCGCGCAGGCCATAAGCCTTGGCCGCCTCGACTTCGCCATGGTTCATGCTGCGAATCGCCCCGGCGAAAATTTCCGTGGTGTAGGCGCAGGTGTTCAGGGCAAAAGCCAGGATGGTGCAGTTCATTGCATCGCGAAAGAATGCATCGAACATGGGCTGGGCGCGCACAGCGGCGATGCTGTAGATCCCGGTGTAGCAAATCAGCAATTGGATATACAGGGGCGTACCGCGGAACAGGTAGGTGTAGAACTGTACCGGCCAGCGCACCCAAACATTGCTTGAAACCCGGGCAATCGACAGCGGGATCGACATCAAAAAGCCGAAAAAGATCGACGCGCTGAGCAGCCAGAGAGTCATGGTCAGCCCGGTGATGTGACTGCCGTCCTGATAAAGGAATGGTTTCCAGTATTCCTGCAGTAGCTCAATCATCGTACAGCCTCTCGGGAACCCGCCGCGTAATGCCGTTCGAGCCAACGCAAGACGACGTTTGAGGCACTGGTAATCAGCAAATAAATCAGTGCCGCCAGCACCAGAAAGTAGAACAGTTGGTAGGTGCTTTTACCGGCATCCTGAGCAGCCTTGACCAGATCGGCCAGGCCGATGATCGAGACCAGTGCGGTGGCCTTGAGGATCACCATCCAGTTATTGCCGATGCCCGGCAGGGCAAAGCGCATCATCTGTGGGAACACCACGAAGCGAAAGCGCTGGGCGCGGCTCAGGCCGTAGGCAGTGGCCGCTTCCATTTGCCCTCGCGGCACGGCGAGGATCGCACCGCGAAACGTCTCGGTAAAATACGCGCCATAGATGAACCCCAGGGTGATGACCCCGGCGCTAAACGGGTCGATCTCAATGTAGTCCCAACCCAGCGCTGCAGTGAGGCTGGTCAGCCAGGTTTGCAGGCTGTAGAAAATCAGCAGCATTAGCACCAGATCCGGCACCCCACGGATCAGCGTGGTATAGAGTTGCGCGGGAATGCGCAATGCAGAAGATTGTGAAAGTTTTGAGCTGGCGCCGATCAGGCCGAGCAACGCGCTCAACAACAGTGACAACACCGATAGTTTGACGGTCATCCAGGTGCCTGACAGCAACAGCGGACCGAAGCCCTTTAGACTGAAGCCGGACAGCCCCAGAATCTGCAATAGGTTTTCGAACATTGTGCAGCCCTTTGGCAATCAAGAAAGCGCCCACCCGCAGATGGGCGCCATGGTGTTACTTGCCGCTGTAAAGATTCAGATCGCCAAAGTGCTTTTGCTGGACTGCCGCGTAGGTGCCATTGTCGTGCAGCGCTTTGAGGCCCTTGTCCAGAAGCGCTTTGAGTTCCTGGTTGCCTTTAGTGATGCCCACCGCCGTTTTCTCTGGCATTAACTCGCTGTCGATCTGCTTGCTGACCTGGAAATCGGCACCTTGTGGTGACTTCAAAAAGCTCAATTCGGCTTGCAGCTTTTCCTGGATGGAGGCATCCAGGCGGCCGGAAACCAGGTCGGCATAGACCTGATCCTGGTTCGCATAGGCCTGGGTTTCTACTCCAGCCTTGTCCAGTACGGCTTTGGCGTAGGCTTCCTGGATAGAGCCTTGCTCGTAGCCGACTTTTTTGCCTTTGAGCGATACCGGATCAATGTCGATGGCCGCGCCTTTCTTGAACACCAGGACAGTCGGGCTCGAGAACAGCTCGCTGGAAAAATCGATGACTTTCTCACGGGCTGGAGTGACCGTCATGGACGAGAGCACGCCGTCGAATTTGTTGGCCCTGAGGCCTGGAATCATGCCGTCAAAATCGCTTTCGACCCATTTGCACTTGACCTTCAGTTCGGCACAGATGGCATTACCCAGATCGATATCGAAGCCCACCAGGCTGCCATCGGCAGCCTTGGACTCAAAGGGCGCATAGGACGGATCGACGCCAAAGCGCAACTCCTTGTACTCCTTGGCCAGCGCGGAACCGGCAGCGACACAGAGCGCCACCGCAGAAAGGGTCAGAAATGCTTTTTTCATTGTTATATTCCTAATATCCAACATGAGCGCTTGTGGCGCATGAGTACTGTTACTGGAACTTGCATGACGTACAGAAACGAAACCTGATGTTCATCTTGTTGCTCTTGCACCGTTCGGCTCTGCCGAAAAAATCGTCAGGCGCACAGCAGTGAGCCTGAGCGCACAGGCTCTCGCCCCGCGACAAACGTCAGCTCGGTATTGGCTTCGGTGAAACGCTCGATCACCCGCGCGTAGAAAACGCCCGTCACGCTGCTGTAGAGCGTGCTGACTTGGCCGCTGAGTGGATCGATAACATCGGCCAGCGCGGTGCCGGGTTCGACCCTGCTGCCGATGGGTGCGCGGTATGCAACCACTCCGGCGTGTGGGGCATTGAGTATCTCCACCCCGGCCAAAGGCGTCGGCTCACACAAGGGGGGCGGCACCTTGGTCTGTGCATCCGCGATCAAACCCAAGTGCCCCAGGTACGCCAACAGCGCATCGGCATCGCGCGTCGCTAGCTCGTGGCTGACATCGAACAGGCCGCGCAGTTCTAACGTGGCGGAGAAGGTTGCCAGCGGAATCGGCAGATGTGGGAAGCGCTGTTGCAACCTGTCCCAGATGGCCGTGAAGGATTCGTCGAAACTAAAGGTTTTGGCGTCGGGCCCACCCTGCTCGGTGGCATGCAGGACGGCATGTGCACCTGTGAAGCCGGCCAGTACTCGTGCCTGATCCTGCTGCTTGCTGTGTGCGTAAATGTGCACCATGGCCTCACTGTCGCAATGCACATCGATTACGTAGTCCGCCGCACTGGCCAGGCGCAGCAGAGTCAGGCGCAAAGACTCCAGCTCGGTGCGTGGCTGCAATGCGTCGAGGTGTTCGCGGGTGCAGCGACGTATCAGCGCGACGTTGGCAGCGGGATCGCTGCCAAGCTCACGGCTAACCTGCTCGCACACGAGTTCGGCGAGATCGAGGTAGTGGCGGTTGAAGTTCTCCCGGCTGGACAGCTCAAAGCGGCCGAGCTGACGCCCGAATACATAGTTGCCGAGGCCGATCGGGTTGGCGATCGGCACCAGTATCACCTCACCCGTCAGCCGGCCAGCGGCCTCAAGCGTCAGCAGGTGATTCTTGAGGTGGTGCAAAACCAGCATGCCGGGGTGCTCATCGGCATGCAGACCGGCCTGCAGGTAAACTTTTTTGCCCTGCCCCTGTGGCCCGAAATGCAGGCTGATGACGTCGCGTGGTGCGCCAAGGGTCTGCGCGATAAGCGCATGTCGATGCTCTTGCATGGGAATATCCAAAGGGTTGGTTCAGACGAGTGCAGCAGCACCGGGGTCGCAGCTTTTCTACCTGCCACACTTTGGCGCGACAGGTAGGTTTCTTAGGCGCGTTTCTTCTGCGGCATAGAAGCTTTTGGCTGTAAGCGGGCGAACAGGTCTTTCGGGTCTTTCAAGTCAGGGACCAGCTCGATCTCGCTGCCGATGTTCAGGGCCTCGGCGGTGTCGAGGACGTAGCGCAATGCCGAGTAGTCCTCCAGTGCGAAACCTACCGAGTCGAACAAGGTGACGACTTGCTCGGTGTCGCGACCGATCACTTCGCCGTTCACCACGCGCCAGAACTCGATGATCGGCGAGTCCTGCGGCATCTGCTGGATCTCGCCTTCGATACGACTTTGTGGTTCGTATTCGACGACCACCCGGGCGCGTTCGACGATATCGCGGTGCAACTCGGTCTTGCCGGGACAGTCGCCGCCCACAGCATTGAGGTGCATGCCGGGCTCGATCATGTCCGGGGTGAGAATGGTGGCGTAGGTCTTGTCGGCGGTTACGGTGGTGACGATATCGGCACCGCGCACGGCCTCGGCTACGCTCCCGGCAAGGATCACCTTGATCGCAGGGAAGCCGCTCAGGTTGGCCGCCAGCTTGGCGGTAGCCTTCGGATCAACGTCGTACAGACGGATCTCCTCGATACCCAGCAACGTGTGGAAGGCCAATGCCTGGAATTCGCTCTGCGAGCCGTTGCCGATCAGCGCCATGCTGCGGCTGTTGGTGCGCGCCAGGTAGCGGGCAGCCAGGGCTGACGTGGCGGCGGTGCGGATCGCCGTGGTCAGGGTCATCTCGCTGATCAGGCGCGGGGTTCCGGTGTCGACATCGGTCAACGCACCAAAGGCCATCACCGTCAGCTTTCCGGTCTCGGGGTTCTTCGGGTGGCCGTTAACGCACTTGAAGGCATAGAGTAAGTGGTCCGAAATCGGCATCAACTCGATCACTCCTTCGGGGGAGTGGTTGGCCAGGCGGGTGCACTTTTCGAAAGCGTGCCAGCGCAGATAGTCCTCACGAATGTATTCGGCCATTTCAGTCAGGCACTGGGCGAGGCCTTTTTGCGCAACGAGCTGGCTCAGGTCGTTGACGTCGATATAACGGGTCATGCACATCTCCTTTTATCGGGTTGTTCGGGACGTTTGAATCGCCCCGGTTTTCCCAGACACTCTTCCACGCTCAGTGCGTAACGCTTTTAAAGCGCCAGCAGCGATAGCTGTTTGTTGAAACGATGACGACGCTTTGGTGGGGCGACTGCACGGCGACACGGCGGCCGAGGATCACCTGGCCAAGCAGTATTTTTTATTCTGTGCATCTGCATGACACCGGCCAAGGGTGCGATTACTTCGACGCCAAACTACGCGATATTCACTTTCATTCCATACACAGCAGCCCCTAAGATGAACGTACCTGTATTGGTCGAAAAGGCTGCACACCCCCTCATGAGTTCGCCTCAAAAGACATCCCGTATCGGTCGGCTGGTGGAGCATTTTTCGCAATTGATCGACCAGGCCAAGCTGGCTCAGGGCGCGCGTTTGCCGTCCATTCGTGCCGCAGCCAAGGAATTCGAGGTCAGTACCTTCACCGTGGTACAGGCTTATGATCGCCTGGTCGCTTTGAGTTATGTCGAGGCGCGCAAAGGCGCTGGCTTCTTTGTCGCCCAGGCTTCGTCGAGTATCGAGCAGCAACGTAGCGCAGCCCCGCTGGGGGATGTCTATTGGCTGCTGGATGATGCGTTCCATCCGGATACTGATGCCTTGCAACCGGGTAGCGGCGGCCTGCCCGATAGCTGGCTGGACGAGGCGGGCCTTCGCCAGGCCATGCGCAGCCTTGCTCGTGGCACTGGACTGATTGCCGAGTATGGTGAGGCTCGCGGCCTGCTGGTCCTTCGGCAATGGCTGCAGCGCCATCTGAACGAGCGAGGGGTACCCGTTCAAAGTGAGCAAATCTTGCTGACACAGGGCGCCAGCCAGGCGCTAAACATTGTAATCAATGCCCTACTGCATCCGGGTGATTGTGTGCTGGTGGACGACCCAGGCTACATCAACCTGCTGTCTAATCTGCGTGACCACAAAGTCAAAATAATCGGGGTGCCCTGGACCCCACAGGGTCCGGATGTGGAGAAGCTTGGCGAGCTGCTGATCCTTCATCGACCCAAGGCCTTCTTCACCAATCCTTGGTTGCAGAACCCAACCGGCGCCAGTTATAGCCCGGCGGTAGCCCATCGCGTGCTGCAACTTGCCGATACTCATGATTGCTGGATCGTTGAGGATGACGTGCATGGTCAGTTGGTACCGAACAACCAGCCAACACTGGCCGCCCTCGACAACCTGCAGCGAGTGATTCATATCGGCAGCATTTCTAAAAGCATGGCCCCCTCGCTGCGGGTTGGCTTCGTCACCGCCGAACCAGCTGTGGCCGAAGCTTTGCTGCACTACAAGATGACCACCGGCCTCTACAGTTCGCAGCTTTGCGAGCAGCTGGCGTTGCAAATGCTCAATGACGGTACCCAGCGCAAACGCTGCCAGAAGCTGCGCGATCGTCTGTTGCAGGCCCAGGTATTTGCTCGCCAGCAACTGCAACAACTCGGCTGGCAATGCTGGGCCCCCATCGCACCGGCACCGTACCTGTGGATCGGTAGCGGCCAGGAAGGTTTCGATCCGGTGGCTCTGACACGCGCGGGGCTCAAGCAGAATATCCTGCTGTCCCCCGGCTGCATCTTCCGCCCCGACCTGGAAGTCACCCCCTGGCTTCGCTTCAACGCGGCCTTTGGCGAGGACCCGGCAGTCTGGCGCTTTCTCGCCGAAAGTCAGGAGCACAAGCTACGGGGATATCAACCTCATTGACCAAACGACCCCCGACGCAGCTATTCACCGTAAACGTAAGGGTTGATATCAGGTCGATTGGCAATCCCGAGAGCGTCGGCTTATCGGGTGTGTTCCGCTCAGTAATGTAACGATGAAGATGGCTACTCGCCTGATGGGCAACTTGTAGATGGGCTGAAGCCCAGAGGATGGGCTCCTGGGGGCTTGTCGTTTCTGAATTTCAGGCACAAAAAAAGACGTCCGTGGACGTCTTTTTTCGTTGAAGTGGCCGGGGTAATTTGAACAGGTTACTCAAGTTGTTGATTTTAAAATAAAATATCGGCTTTGTTTTTTAGTTGGAATGCCGTTTGGAATGCCAATGAGATTTGCTTGGTACCTTGGGCTGCGTGATGCAGTCGGCTAGATCAGTCTCGCTTCAGTTAGTGCGTGCATTTTAAGAGCATCGCTGATGGCTTTCTCGATTTCTCTAGTTTTTTTCTTCGTCTCAGATTGCAGGGTCGCCTGGTCTCCTTCGAAGCCTGGTTCAGCCTGCTCCAAGGTGAGCTCCCACATTGACAGAAGCGTGGCCAGTCGTTCGATCTGTCTCATGGCTTCGCGGTGCTGAGCCTTCCAGCGATCATCAAGCTGCTTCAATCGTTTGCGTTCAAAGTCCAATGCGTCGCGAAGCAACTGCTCTCGTTCATGGTGTTCCTCAAGCAGTTTCCCCGCGCCATTGAGGAGGTCGGCGACCAAGGCTGTCTCCGTCATTTTTAGTTTTTTTGCGTTGATGCTAAGGGCCTTTTTGGTATCGGTCGGAAGTGTGAACGAGTAGGGCTTCCTTTTCTTACCTGCGTTCAATGATCGATGTCGATGCTGTCGAAGGGTGTTCCTAAGACGTGTCACGAACTCCAGGCCGTCACGAGTTCCCTGCAGGTACACAATCGCGTCAGCAACCATTCCATAGCTAGGTTCCTTTCCCCGAGTTGCGTATTTGAGACAGGTTTGTATTCCTTCGTCGGGGGTTTGCTGCATGTAGCGATAGGCCCACTCCCACTCACCTCCCTCCTTTCGCAACCATCGAGGTCTGCCTGAGTTCCCGGTCATCGCCCTTCCTCCCGCTAATTTTCGTTGATGAATTCTAGGTCTTAATCTCTCCTGTCGCCATCGTTTCTAGGTGTGTTATTTGTAACGTTATGCGGTAACACTAATTAGACTTGTACAGGGTGTATAATCTGTAATTTAAATCTGGATTATCAAAAAATGAGCCTGCGTATTCAGCCCCTCATACCGAAGCTGACTGATTGCGGACCTGAGGCGCGATTCATATTGGAAACCATTGCGAGGGGCGGCTCGCATGGTGGTAGTGCAGGCGAGTGCTTCCGAGGCAAGCTGCTTGCAAAACAGCTCCACATGGTGGAAGGCATAGTCAGTGCTGCCTTGGGGGAACTAGTGGCGGTTGGTGTGGTGGAACGCTTGGAGTCGGCCCGTGCCGGAAAAGGTCGGCCAAAGATCAGTAATCAAATTGCTCCGCAGTCGCTGGACACTCTTGAGGGCCAGCAATGTTCACATGCCTCTCACCCGGAACATCTGAAGCGGCTTTTTTCTGGAGCTGATATCCCGGCAGAGTTATTGGGGGCGCAGCCGAAGCCCCAGAGGAAGAGGTCGACAGTTACCAAGCTTGGAAAACCTGCGCCTCCGGGGGCTCGTAGCAGGTTGAGTATCTGTAATCGATTGCTGCTGGGGGCATTGCTCGCAAATGCCGATCAATTTGGTGTTGTGACAGGGCTCAGCAACTTGGACCTTAGACGACTGACAGGACTCGACTCCGAGAGTTTAAGTCATCGGCTCCAGCGTCTTAGGGGAGTGGGCTTGATTCGCAGCTACGTGCCCGGAGTGACAAGTTCGGTATTTCGTACCAAGAAGGTCAACAGCTCGTATTTCCTCAACCTAAATCATCCAGGCTATGGCTTGAGTGGCGAAGGTGCGGTTCTGGTGCACTGGCTGCCGCAGTCCAAAGTTCGGAACGATGTTTTCGGTGTGTTGTTGCGGGACATTCATGGTTTTCGCCGTCCACCTGCGTTGAACCGCGCAGAGACACCCAAGGCGGTTCTTCACTTTCTAGCTCGTGAACGGCGATCTGTTTTCGAGGTCTTGCGACTCATGCTCTATCGATGCGCCTCTGAATTGCTCTCGCGCCACTGGTTTGAGCTCGGTTGTGAAGGTTCGGTCGATCCTGGCTGGCTGAGGGAGCGGATTGAGGCAGATCTGCAAAGGCCACCCGGTTTGGGAAAGGGAGAGGTCGAGTCTGATCGGGCGTGGAAGGTTGTCATCGACCATTTTTGCAAACTGGTTTCTGGGATTGCGCAGGCGTACAGAGCGAGGTTTGGTGCGGCGAATTGGATCGGGTTCGACTTGGCGGATCTCAGTATCCTGCCAGTGTTGGAGGGCGAAGGTGACGAAATCATGGTGCTGCTCCTGCAGCCACGACCGGTGGAGATTTCCACATGCACAATTCTGAGGGAGTCTCAACGTGGTGAGTTGGCCATCGAGAGCTGGGGGGAAGAGTCAGAAATGCCGCTGGACTATCGCTTCGTTTGCGGGTTGTTGACACCGCCAGCGCGGCGGTTACTGAAAAGGTAAGTCATTTTTTACCGCACCTGCAGATCCTCTGAACGAATACGAGGAGCCCCGTTCATGAGGATCATTCGCCTGAAAGAAGTCATCGACTCGACTGGCCTAGCTCGGTCGACCATCTACAAATACATCGCGGAAGGTAGCTTCCCGAAACCGGTATCACTCGGCGACCGCTGCGTTGGCTGGGTCGATAGCGAGGTGCACGATTGGATCTTGGCGCGGATCGAAGAGCGTGATCTGGCTGAAGGAGCTGGAGTGAGATGCACCGGTCGCTTGAGTATGGCCAGTTAGGAACCAGCATAAGCGCCATGACCGGCTGGGACTGGTCATGGCGCTTATGCTGAGTGTGCCTATACCTTTTTCGACAAGCAGTGCTGCTCCTCGTTCGCCTTGTTTGGGTAGCAATATCAGCGCATGTCGAAATGGTTTTATTCCGGAGTAAGGCATTGGTGGAAATAGCCAGCCTGGCTAGATAATTGATGATTCGTATCCCGAACCAGTCGAGAGCGTCATTCTCGGTAAAAGTAATATGCTTTAAGCAACCCTTACCACCTGCAAGGTTCACGGTTACACGCCAAGCTAGACAGTTACTTGAATAGGTATACGCAAGCTGGGTTCGCTGAGCATCGCTTCAGGTTAAATATCTACAGGCTAGGTAGGGCTAGCCAAGGCACCGATCATCAGCGGTATACAGGTTGGTTGAGCAGCAGTGCAACGGTTAAAAAATACTCATTGGGTAGAGGTTATGAACCTACCTGAGGAGTAATAACCATGCACCTTGATTCCCCCAAGACTAAACGCTCTCAGCTTCGTCATTCCGATAACACCAACCTTCACCTGCACGACTTGCCTACCTACGATGGCTTGCCTGTAATGCTGGCCGCAGGGCCCTTCATCCGCGAATACCTTTTCCGTCTGAAAAAGACCATTGATCTAGCGCTGGATCAACACTCAAGGGTACTGGCATTCCGGGTGGACCTACGCCTACCCATGGGCATCGACCTACCTGACTACGCTTACACCAACGAAGCTATCAGTCGGTTTATCGACTCGTTCAAGGCCAAGATCGAGCACAATCGCGCGAAGGCTCGTGAGCGAAATCCATACGCTCATGACAGCAAGGTGCGTTACGTCTGGGCTAGAGAAATTGGAGAGATGGGGCGCCCGCATTACCATCTGCTTATCCTGCTCAACCAGGAGGCGTACTACACGGTGGGGTGGCTCAAATCTAAAGCCAGCAATATCAATAACCGCATGAAAGAAGCCTGGGCAAGCGCTCTGGGACTGTCAGTTGATGACGTGAGAGGATTGGTGAATATCCCGCCAAGCGCTGAATACCGAATAGACCGAGATGTCCGCCCTGGTGATGTGGATGAACTGCCAGCACTGTTCTATAGGGCGAGCTACCTCTGCAAGGCCGCTACGAAGTCCTACGGGGATAATCATCATGGGTTCGGAAGCAGTCGGGGCTAATTGCCTAACTGCCGCACAATCGCGCCATGCCCATGGAATCCTGGCCTGCCGATGGATTAGGCTCCGGCCAGGAATCTAAGGCTGATGTGAGTGCTGTGGGATGACAGAGAAAGGAGAGCGCTGCTGGCAGCATTACCAGTCGGTATACGAACGGAATCAGCCAGAACTCAGCAAGGGCCGTGCTCTTGATGAATGCCTGCATCATTTCCTTGATCAACGCCCAGCAGTTAAGAACTTGTCAGCAGTTGTTCGTGCGCAAGGCCTAGCATCGGCATCGATTTGGCTTGATGTGGATGCGGTTTCTCAATCCGAACTCGCCAGCCTGGCCCTCAGCCGGGTGCTGCATTTCGATAAAGCAGTCAGTGTCGAGCTGCTGTTGCACCTCGCTAGCCATAATCCGGAAACCCTCAGATGGGCGATTCGCAACGCGAAGCTGTTTGAACGTACGGAGTCGCCGCTCTGGCTTGCCATGCGCGCATTGCTCAGCGACTCGCGTGGGATGGTTGGTTGCGGCTTCTTGGATAGGGGATAACCCCACGAAAGTGCTTGCCGGATAGTGGCTGGAGTGGATCTCCTGCTTGGGCTCGATCTCGCGCTAATCTCCAGGCAAACCCAAATCCGATAAGAAGTTAGTTTTGGCTGCAAAATTTTAGTTTGACTAGCAAAATGTCACGCTAACAAAAGCCACCGTGTTACCCTCGGGGTTCACGAGAAGACCAATTTCCAGGGGCACAGCCATGATCCGCTGCCATCTCGCCCGCATGATGGGCGAGCACAAAATGCGTATTGCTGACGTAGCCAGAGAAACGGGGCTTAGCCGCGCCACGGTAACCCTGCTCTACAAAGAAACAGCGCAGAAAGTGGATCTGGAAGCCATTGAGAAGCTGTGCCTAATGTTTGAATGTCAAGTAGGCGAACTGCTTGAGCTGAAACCAGCATAGACAGCGCTGCTGCCGAGGCTCCGGATCACACAGCAAGCGCCTTAACGACATCCAGCAAACGACTAAAACCTAGAAAATTAACAGGGAAAACGAATGACCAGCACCCAACAACGCGCCGCTCTGCAGCGCCAGATATGGGCCATTGCCAACGATGTCCGTGGCGCCGTCGATGGCTGGGACTTCAAGCAATATGTGCTCGGCACCCTGTTCTACCGCTTTATCAGCGAAAACTTCGCGGATTACATGACCGGCGGCGATGAATCAGTCGATTACGTCGCAATGGGTGATGGCGACAAGAATATCGCGGCAGTCAAAGACGATGCCATCAGGACTAAGGGCTACTTCATCTATCCCAGCCAGCTATTCGCCAAGGTGGCGGCCAGTGCCCACAGCAACGAAAGCCTGAACACCGACCTGGCTAACATCTTTAAAGACATTGAAGCGTCCGCCAGCGGCTACCCCTCCGAGCGCGATATCAAAGGCCTGTTTGCCGACTTCGACACCACTAGCAACCGTCTGGGCAATACCGTAAAGGACAAGAATGCGCGCCTCGCCGACGTGCTCAAAGGTGTAGCAAAGTTGGACTTTGGCACCTTTGACGAAAGCCACATCGACCTTTTTGGCGACGCTTACGAATTCCTCATCTCCAACTACGCCGCCAATGCCGGCAAATCGGGCGGTGAGTTCTTCACTCCGCAGCAGGTCTCCAAGCTGATCGCCCAGCTCGCCATGCACAAGCAAACCAGTATCAACAAGATCTACGATCCCGCTTGCGGCTCGGGCTCGCTGCTGCTGCAAGCCAAGAGGCACTTTGATGAACACATCATCGAAGACGGTTTTTTCGGTCAGGAACTCAATCACACCACGTATAACCTGGCGCGGATGAATATGTTCCTCCACAACGTCAACTACGACAAATTCA
Source organism: Pseudomonas sp. ASL7 (assembly GCF_056680375.1). Taxonomy (NCBI): domain Bacteria; kingdom Pseudomonadati; phylum Pseudomonadota; class Gammaproteobacteria; order Pseudomonadales; family Pseudomonadaceae; genus Pseudomonas; species Pseudomonas sp. ASL7. Next base: position 5,522,080 of record NZ_CM155279.1, read on the forward strand.
ATATCCAGCTCGGTGATACGCTGATCGAACCGCACTTTGGCGACGATAAACCCTTCGATGCCATCGTCTCCAACCCGCCGTATTCGGTGAAGTGGAAGGGGGCGGACGACCCCACTCTGATTAACGACGACCGCTTTGCCCCGGCCGGCGTGCTAGCCCCTAAATCCAAGGCTGACTTCGCCTTTGTGCTGCACGCCCTCAGCTACCTCTCAGCTAAAGGCCGCGCCGCCATTGTCTGCTTCCCCGGCATTTTCTACCGGGGTGGAGCCGAGCAGAAAATCCGCCAATACCTGGTGGACAACAACTATGTGGAAAGTGTGATTTCGCTCGCCTCCAACCTGTTCTACGGCACCACCATCGCTGTGAATATTCTGGTGCTGTCCAAACACAAGACGGACACCACCACTCAATTTATCGACGCCAGCGGCCTGTTTAAAAAAGGCACCAACAACAACCTGCTGGAAGACTCGCATATCGAGCGCATCATGCAGGTGTTCGACAGCAAGGCGAATGTGGATCACTTTGCCAGGTCCGTCCCTTTGGAGAAGGTGGCTGCCAACGATTACAACCTGTCCGTCAGCAGCTATATCGATGTCAAGGACAACCGCGAAGTGGTGAATATTGCTCAGCTCAATGCCGACCTGAGAACCGCGGTTGTCAGGATCGACCATCTGCGCAAGGATATTGATGCCATCGTTGCGCAGATCGAGGGTGAGGAGTTGGGAGCATGAGCAGCATGAACTTCTTGGGTAGATTGCTGGATGGTGTAGCGGTGGTGTGGAAACCACTTGATGATGTAATTGTTTCACTAAAAACTGGGCTTAACCCCCGCCAAAATTTTCAGTTAAATACAGTGGGTGCGGAAGGCTACTACGTTACCGTACGTGAAATTCAAAATGGAAATGTAGTATTTCTAGATAAAACAGATAGGGTTAACAAGAAGGCCCTGGAGCTTATAAATAATCGCTCCAATTTAGAAGTCGGCGATATTTTGTTTTCAGGAACAGGAACAGTCGGAAGAATTGCTGTTGTAAAAAATGAACCCGAGACCTGGAATGTAAAGGAAGGGGTGTACGTAATTAAGCCCGTTCATAAAACTATTGATTCACGATATCTTTCGCACCTCCTGCGTTCTCAAGGGATAGTAAAAGAATACAGCAAGAAAATTGTTGGGTCACCGGTGGTTAGTTTGCCGATGGGCGATCTTAGAAGGCTCCTAATTCCCATCCCTTGCCCAGAAAATCCCAAAAAATCGCTAGAGATTCAAACTGAAATTGTCCGCATACTGGACACCTTTACCGAGCTTACTTCCGAACTTACTGCCGAACTTACTGCCGAACTTGCCGCGCGTAAAAAGCAATATATCTACTATCGCGACAATTTGTTGAGTTTTAAAGAAGGGGATGTGGAGTGGAAGGCGCTGGGGGATATTGGCGAATTTATTCGTGGCAAGCGTTTTACCAAGGCTGACTATGTGGAAGACGGAATCAACGTTATCCATTACGGCGAGATATACACGCGTTACGGCGTTTTTACGACGCGAGCTTTTTCTCAGGTCAGAAATGATATGGTTGGGTCGCTGCGCTATGCAGAGCCAGGCGATGTGGTGATAACCGACGTGGGTGAGACCGTTGAAGATGTTGGTAAGGCAGTGGCATGGCTCGGAGATGAAAAGGTCGCTATACATGACCATTGCTATGCTTTTCGGCATTCGATGGATCCGAAATTTGTTTCCTATTGCATGCAAGCAACACCATTTGTTGCAGAGAAGGCAAAATATATAGCCAGAACCAAAGTTAATACACTGCTGGTTAAAGGTTTTTCAAAGATTAAAATCCCTGTTCCTTATCCAGGTGATCCTGATAAATCCCTTGCCGAACAAGCCCGTATCGTTGGCATCCTCGACAAATTAGACGTTTTGACAAACGCCGTCAGCGAAGTCTTACCGCATGAAATTGCTTTGCGCCAAAAGCAATACGCGTATTACCGCGACTTGCTGTTGAGTTTCCCTAGGCCTGAAGAGGTAGCGGCGTAATATGGGTAAGACGCTATCGGAAATAGCTCAACAATTGAGCACTCCTAAAACGGTTCAAAAAACCGTTCCGGAAAAGACGAAGGTGATAGAAGAGGCTAAACCTGTGCCCAAGGTGCAGCTTATCTATGCCTTTAATGGTACGGGTAAAACACGCCTGTCGCGTGAGTTAAAACAGCTAATTGCACCGAAGGGCGATGGCGGAGACGGAGCTGGTGAGGCAGATCAGCTTGAGTTGTCGCGTAACAAGATTCTTTATTACAACGCGTTTACCGAAGATTTGTTTTTTTGGGATAACGATTTGGCGGGAGATGCAGAGCCCAAGCTGAAGATTCAGCCGAATTCATACACGGATTGGTTGCTTGCTCTGCTTAGAGATTTGGGTCAAGACGGAAACATCGTCAAGTATTTCCAGCGCTATGCGAATGACAAACTAACGCCGCATTTTAGTGAGGACTTCACAGAGGTAAGCTTTTCTCTGGAGCGTGGCAACAATGAACGATCTGGCTATATCAAGATATCCAAGGGTGAAGAAAGTAACTTTGTATGGAGTGTCTTTTATGCTCTTTTGGATCAAGTAATCACGATTCTAAATTTCGCCGAGCCCGAAGGCCGGGAGACCAACCAGTTTGACCGCCTGGAATACGTCTTTATTGATGATCCGGTCAGCTCTCTTGATGATAACCATTTGATCGAATTGGCGGTCAACTTAGGGGGGTTGATCAAATCCAGTCGATCCGACCTGAAGTTTATCGTTACGACGCACAGTCCGTTGTTCTATAATGTATTATTCAATGAGTTGAAAAATAAGGTCTGCTATTTGCTAGAGCATCTTGATGATGGAACTTATGCTCTCACTGAAAAGCCCGGCGACTCTAACAAAAGCTTTTCCTATCATCTACATTTGAAGCATACGATAGAGCAGGCGATTGCTGAAAACAAAGTTGAAAGGTATCACTTCACTTTGCTGCGCAATCTCTACGAAAAAACTTCCAGCTTTTTGGGCTATCCCAATTGGTCGGAGCTATTGCCTGAGGACAAGCAGCTCTATCTGGGCAGGGTCATGAATTTCACAAGCCATAGCACTTTGTCTAATGAGGCCGTTGCAGAACCCACTCCAGCAGAAAAAGCCATGGTCAAGTTGTTGCTCGATAATTTGAAAGACAAATACGGCTTTTGGAAGCAAGAGGGCGTATGAAGGCATGACCGTTATCATTCATCCCAGTGATTACCACCAGACGCCGGTAGCGTACGCACCCTGCGTGCTATGACACGAGAGAACGACCATGTCGACGTACAACCTTACATTGCGCGATCAAACCACTGAGTTTCTGCTTTACACCACGCCTAATGGCGCTATCAAGGTAGAGGTATTGCTCAGCAATGAGAATGTTTAGCTGACGCAGAAACGGCTACGGCGTAGTGTCGCGCCAGCAGGCGGAACAGAAAACCCTTGCCGAGTATGAAAAGTTCAATATACAGCAGCGCATCGAATCTGATTTCGACCGCGAGGTGAAAAAGCTGTTGCAGAAAAGGGACGCGCAAGAATGAGCGATTACACGACCATCGCCGAATCGAAAAGCTTCATCGTTCTGGACCAGTACATAAAGGAATCGCAGGTGGCCGAAAGCTATCAGAGCGAAGGCGATTTGGAGCGTGAGTTTATTGAGGATCTGGTCAATCAGGGTTATGAATACCTGCCCGGCCTGAACACGCCCCAAGCCCTGCTGGCCAATGTGCGCGTGCAGCTGCAAACGCTCAATAACGCGCAGTTTTCCGACAGTGAGTGGCAACGCTTTGTCGAGAGCTGGCTGGACAAGTCCAGTGAAGGCCTCAATGAGAAAACCCGCAAGATCCATGACGACTACATTCACGACTTCGTCTTTGACGATGGCCGTATCCAGAACATCTACCTGCTGGACAAGAAAAACGTTCTGCGCAACAAGGTGCAGGTGATCAAGCAGTTTGAACAAAAGGGCAGCCACGCCAATCGCTACGACGTGACGATTCTGGTCAATGGCTTGCCCCTTGTGCAGGTGGAATTGAAGAAGCGTGGTGTGGCGATTCGTGAGGCCTTCAATCAGGTACACCGCTACAGCAAGGAGAGCTTGAATAGTGAGCATTCCCTGTTCAAATACCTGCAGCTATTCGTGATCTCCAACGGCACCGACAGCCGTTACTTTGCTAACACCACCCAGCGCAACAAGAACAGCTTCGACTTCACCATGAACTGGGCGAAGTCCGATAACAGCCTGATCAAAGATCTGAAAGACTTCACCGCTACCTTCTTCCAGAAGCATACGCTGCTCAATGTGCTCCTGCACTACTCGGTGTTCGATGTCAGCAACACACTGTTGGTGATGCGCCCGTACCAGATTGCCGCCACAGAACGCATTCTGTGGGCGATCAACTGCGCGTATCACGCCAAAAACTGGAGCAAGCACGAAGGCGGCGGCTTCATCTGGCACACCACCGGCTCTGGCAAGACGCTGACCAGCTTCAAGGCGGCTCGTCTGGCCACTGAGCTGGCGTATGTCGACAAGGTGTTCTTCGTGGTGGACCGCAAGGATCTGGATTACCAGACCATGAAGGAATACCAGCGCTTTTCCCCGGAAAGCGTGAATGGTTCGGACAGCACGGCGGGCCTGAAGCGTAACCTGGACAAGGACGACAACAAGATCATCGTCACCACCATCCAGAAGCTCAACAACCTGATGAAGAGCGAGCCCGACCTGCCCATTTACGGCAAACAGGTGGTGTTCATTTTCGACGAGTGCCACCGCAGCCAGTTTGGTGAAGCGCAGAAGAACCTGAAGAAGAAGTTCAAGAAGTTCTATCAGTTCGGCTTTACCGGCACGCCGATATTTGCAGGCCATAACGCCTTAGGTGCGGAAGATACGGCAAGCGTGTTTGGCCGTGAATTGCATTCGTACGTGATCACCGATGCGATTCGCGACGAGAAGGTGCTCAAGTTCAAGGTCGATTACAACGATGTGCGGCCGCAGTTCAAAGCCATTGAAACCGAGCAGGATGAGAAAAAACTTACCGCGGCTGAGAACAAGCAGGCGTTGCTGCACCCCGAGCGTATCCGAGAGATCACGCAGTACATCCTGAACAGCTACCGGCAGAAAACCCACCGACTGCACGCGGGAAATAAGGGCTTCAATGCCATGTTCGCGGTCAGCAGCGTGGACGCTGCCAAGCTGTACTACGAGTCTTTCAGGGAGTTACAGAAGGGCAGTGACAAGCCTTTAAGGGTGGCCACTATCTTCTCGTTCGCGGCCAATGAGGAGCAGGATGCGGTAGGGGAGATCGAAGACGAAAGCTTCGATGTTTCGGCCATGAACAGCAGCGCCAAGGAATTTTTGAATGCGGCCATTGCGGACTACAACGGGCTGTTCAAAACCAACTTCAGCGTCGACAGCAACGGCTTTCAGAACTACTACCGCGACCTGGCTAAGCAGGTCAAAGCCAGGGAAATCGACCTGTTGATCGTGGTGGGCATGTTCCTCACCGGCTTCGATGCGCCCACGCTTAACACGCTGTTCGTCGACAAAAACCTGCGCTACCACGGCCTGGTGCAGGCCTATTCGCGCACCAACCGGATTTTTGATGCGACCAAGACCTTTGGCAATATCGTGACCTTCCGCGATCTGGAACAGGCGACCATCGATGCCATCACCTTGTTCGGCAACAGCAATACCCGAAACGTGGTACTGGAGAAGAGCTACAAGGAGTACATGGAGGGCTTTACCGATGTGCTAACAGGCGAGGCGCGGCGTGGTTTCGTTGAGGTCGTTACAGAGCTGGAGCAGCGCTTCCCCAACCCTGCAGCCATTGAAAAAGAGTCTGATAAAAAGGCCTTTGCCAAGCTGTTTGGCGAGTACTTGCGCGTGGAGAACGTGCTCCAGAACTACGATGAATTCGCCAGTCTCAAGGCCTTGCAAAGCTTGGAAATGAACGATTCGGCGGCAATTGAGGCGTTCAAGGCACAGCATTATTTGAGCGATGAAGATCTTGCCGCACTGCAAGCGATCAAGATGCCAGCGGAGCGGAAAATCCAGGATTACCGCTCGACCTATAACGATGTGCGTGATTGGCTGCGCCGGGAAAAAGCGGGCGCAGAAAAGCAAAAATCCACCATCGATTGGGATGATGTGGTCTTTGAAGTGGACCTGCTCAAATCGCAGGAAATCAATCTAGATTACATCCTGGAGCTGATTTTTGAGCACAACAAGAAGATCAAGAGCAAATCGGACCTGGTGGATGAAGTGCGCCGGGTGATTCGTGCCAGCTTGGGTAATCGCGCGAAGGAAAGCTTGTTGGTCGATTTCATCAACCAGACCGATCTGGATCAGATTGGCGACAAAGCCAGCGTGATCGACGCCTTCTTCAGCTTTGCTCAAGAGGAACAGCTGCGTGAGGCACAAGAGCTGATCTGCACCGAGAATCTGAATACCGAGGCGGCTAGACGCTATATCACCACCTCGCTGAAGCGTGAGTTTGCCAGTGACAGTGGTACTGAGCTGAATGCCGTTTTGCCCAAGATGAGCCCATTGAATCCGCAGTACCTGACCAAAAAGCAGAGTGTTTTCCAGCAAATCGCAGCATTTGTTGAGAAGTTTAAAGGGGTGGGCGGGAGCGTTTAAAAATATGCCAACATGGCGCCCAAGTTGCTCAGTGATGAGTCGACTAGAGATGTGTTTTTGACGATGGTGTATCAACTGTTGAAAAGGGATGCGGGTGCGGATCTGCTTAGTTCGGTGCGGAACAGTTAAAAGCAAAAAATAAAGACACCATGAAGTCGGCAGAAGGCTCAGTAGCCCTCTGTCCGCCTCATGCCGTTTATTCAGTCTCGGGTGCCTCAGGATGAGCAAGGCACCTATTTGGGCCTGTGCATCTGGGCTCAGGATTGTTATTGCAGCAGATACCCCATTGGCTGCTCATCTTTGTCGAAGCAAAGGATGGTTTCACAGTGACCGCCTAGCTGGTCAGCATTCGACTCGCTGATGTCCGGTAACCATTTGCCCAGCTCAGCTACTGGTACCTTCTTGTTGTTGACATAGCAGTCGTCATCCATGCGCGGATTGCACCAGGCGGTTTTGACTTTTGGCCATTCGAACTGGGGAGTTTGCGGGGTGTTCGTCGCCGCTGATGCTGCTCCGCCTTTCTCCTTATTCCATGCTGCCCAACCACCGATGTAACGCTTATCGAATGTCGAAACCAGTTCATTGTCCGGAACTCCTGCATCTAAGTAGAACCTCATCAGCAGGCTACCCGCTTCGGCGTAAGACACTTGACGAGTCGCATCGGTGCGATAGGCAACGGGCTTGCCATCGGTGCTACTGCCTATGCGGTACCAGATGGAGAGCTGGAACGGGGTGTCCTCCTTCCAGTTACCGACCTCTGCACCTTGGATTCGGCAGTTGCCACGTTGGCACATGCCATTGACTTTATTGGTGATGCGGACGCTCTGCTGGCGCTGAGCGTCCCATAGGTCCACGTACCGCGTGCTTGTGAGCCAAGTACAGAAGAGCATTGGTTGACCCGTCGCCGCTGGGCGGGTGACGCATGGAATCGCTTCCGGCAGGTTGTGGCTCGATTTCTCGTCGGGAAAGAAAGCCGCTGTCCCCTGGTACGCGGAGATCTCAGCGTTGGCGTGAGCACAGGACGCGAGAAGGAGGATGCTGAGGATACGTTTCATTGTTTATTTCTTACTATGAAGGGTTTGACGAGGGGGCTGAGCAAAGCTGCTATTTCTTGTAAACAACCTTGAGCCGCTTGTTGACGTAGTCCTTGATGATCTCGTAGTCGGGGTTGTACGTAACGAGCGTATGACCTACGCCTGCTGCAGCCGTTAATGTCGCTATGGTCAATGTTGCAGGTGTTGTCAGGACGGTGAATACGGCGCCGAGTGCGCCGCCTTGTACCACTGCACTTTTCACATCGCTTTTGACTCGACACTTCAGCCCCTGGCTTTCAATCTTGGTTTCAACCAGTTTGATACCTGCCATGAAATTGCCCCTGAGACTATGGATCTCGAAGGACTCTTTACTTTTCACTAGACCTTCAATCTGCGCTTCATTCAGACCTGTTATGACGATCATGGGGTTTCTGAGCTCCTTGCAAGAGTTAGTGAATTTGAAAAAGGGTGGAATACCAACCTTTAAGGGTGAGTCTCGGTTTGATAAGTCCTTCATGTCAACAGGTTGATGCTCAACCATCCAGGTTGAACTGGAGGGTGGCATGTCAAAAACCGAATCGAAGCAGTTGGCGGAGCTTGTTGGCCAAGCAATTGCTCGCCAGCGTGCTCGTTGCAAGCTGAGTCAGGAGCAGGTTGCGGAAAAGCTTGGGATTGGAAGCGAGGCTGTATCCCGTATCGAGAGAGGCATCGTTATGCCCAACATCGAGCGTTTGGTGGAGCTGGCAGCGGTTTTTCGTTGTGAAACGGCTGACCTGCTGACCGAGGGGAGTTCACGCCCTGAGGATCAGGCGCGGAGGCTTTATGACTTGCTGTCTAGGCTGGAGGCGCATGACCGCGACTTCGTCATGGACATGGTGGAGCGTCTTGTCACTAGGCTTGATCGCAACTGATTAGCTCAGTCACGGCGGTTGCTTTGTTGTTTCAGAGGATTCTTTTTCCCGAGGCTCGTCGAACAGAGCACCACAGCGTAGGCACAAACAGTTGAACCCTGCGAAGTGATATTTGGCGACATCCTCTGCTACCCGCAACGCCGATGGATACGCGGGAGTGATAGCGGCCAACCCATTGATGAGCAGATGGCTGCCTGGCGCTTGGGTATTCTCATTAGATTTCTGCGCTTCTCGCAGCGCGCTGTCAGCCAGGCCGAGTAACAGGGCGATGCCTTTGGCAGCTTCCCTAGTTAGGACGGCCTTGGAGTCGCAGATCAAGCAGTATCGAAGCATGATTCATTCTCCTGGTAAAAGCGGCCGTGTGTATGGCCGCTGACGGTTACTTGGAATATTTCAGGTGGGATTTCCCCGACTGGGGGAAATTAATCTGAGCAAGCGGCTCAGGATCCAGCAGGCCAGCAGGACGGCCAGTAACAGCGGTGGAAAGCGCAGCATGAGCAGAATACTCAGCACCAGCGCCCCGGCGGCTGCAAGCGCGCCGACGAATATGAACAAGCAGAGCAAAAATCGCATTAGCGACATGGCGGGACTCCAAGATCTTGTATCTGGCCGATGTACTCGGCACCGACAGGTTTGATTCAGTGGCTCTGCGACGTGAGGGCTTCTAGTTTTCCCGCGAGGGAGTTGGGAGCTGGCTGCGATTCTCCCTGGCTAGAGGTGCTGGCGGGCTCCGAGTTTACGAAGAACTCCTCGATCACGACGTGACTGTCCTCCTCGCTGTCCTCGAAGGCGCCATTGCCGAAGCCTCGGCGAGCCGCGTCATCTAGAGCCCTCTGATCGAAACCTGCTGTTTGCCGCTGTGTATCCAGCTCGTTCGCCTTATGCAGTGCTTCGCTCATATCGATGCCAGCGCGTATCGTGAGGTCGACATAGAAAATCGGCGTGCCATGGCTTTGCCGGGTGGATTTACCGCGTAGACGCAGCTCCAGCGGCATGCAAGCCAGTCGATTGCCCGAGATGGCCTGGAAGTAATGCAGTCGAGCGGCCAGGGTGCGGATGCTGTTGAATCCGGTGGTGCGGAACACAAAGCTACCCAACGAATCCTCATCACCGATAATCACATTCAGTCGCCCGTAAGGCTTGCAGGCACCGCCTTTGGCCAGTGGGCAGGCATCGGGCGAAGGGCAGGGCAGAGACTGTATGCCGTCCTGGGCTGCGCGCTTGCAGGTTTCACCATTGCCCACGCACAACGGTCGCCCGGACTGCCGGTCGAACAGGGTGTAATCGGCCCGGAAATTCAGCTCCGGTTCGTTGAACAATAGGCGTATAGGAATACTGCGCAGCTTGTCTTCCTTACTCTGGCGCAGTTCGTCGTTGAGTGGATGTAGCAGCCAGCCATCCCTGCTTTGTACTTGGGATGTGATGGTGAACTGATCATCTTTCTCCGGCAGGCGTTTACCGTTTCTTTCAACGACTTTGCCGATGGAGATGCGTCCGAGCACGGGCGGAGTCAGTGCTAAGCCTTTCAACATGATGGTTCTCCTGGAAATGAAAAAAGACCAGTCACGCAGCGCGAACTGTATGGACTGGCCAAGGGGAGGGAAGAGTGAAAGAGGTGGAAATCAGCCGACCAGGAAACGCCTTGCACCGGGTTTCAGCAGCGGGTACTTAGCCTGCAGGTAGGGCTTGTCCTGGAGCAGTTGAGCGACATCGAGACCGATGCTGTCCTTGGCCTTGCGCCAGGAGACGTAGCCGCTGGAGAACTCCGCCCGACTGGCATCGCCCATGGCTTGCTGCAGCATCTGCTTGAGCTCAGCCTCGCGCTTTTCCTTATCGGCAATCGACTGGCGCACGGCCTTGAGCTCTAAGTAGGCCGCAGCCAATCCTGCGTGGCCGCTGAAGTCGACGGTCTGATCGTTGTCCTCGGGGTACAAGCAGCGCAAAGCCGCCTCGGCCGATGCACTGCCGTCGGCTGGCGGCGGGGTATCGGTTTCCACGTAGGTCCAAAACTTACGCTCCAGTTCGATCAGGCGGGCGATCATCTGCTCATCTCGCTCAATGCGATGGATCTCCAGGTGCTGACCTCCGAGCAGCACCGCTACATCTGCCGCCTGCTTGCCGGTGACTGCGAGTTGGTGCATCACTTGCAGTTCTACATACTCGGGTACACCTTCCTTCCAGAGACGTGCCCCATTTATGCCGGCGGTCTTACATTCGAGGATCTGCACGTCGTCCGCGCCGATCACCTCACGGTCGATGTTGGCTAGCATCCAGGACATATCCGGATTCGGATGCTGCAGTACGGCGTTGATACGTCGCACCTTATTCTCAGTACGCTTGCTGTAGTGCCAGGCCACGATTGGTTCCAGCACGTTGCCCCAGTACATCGGACTTTCTTCATCATGTGGGTCGGCTTTTGGCAGAGTGGTGCCTCGACCGGTTTTCTCCAGCCACAGCTCCAACTGCGATTTGTAGGGATTTAGACCCACCGCAGCGCCGGCATCCGAGCTGCCGATGCCTTGCTTGCGCACCGCCAGCCAATCTTCACGAGGCAGTTCCTTGGTGCTGATCAGGCGCAGCGCTGGACGAGCCTTGCTAGTGCTGCGCAACGGAGTAGCGTTCATAGCGTTCACCTTGCAGAAATAGAAACGCCCGATCAGCCTCGTTGCTGATCGGGCGTTTTGGGGGGAGGAAGTAACCGGTTAGGCGACAAGCTGCAGGGCGGTGTCCAGAGCACGTTGCTTGATCTGCGCCCCTTGGCCGAACCAGGCCGAGTCCATGCGGTACTCGTTGCTACGGGCGCGACGTTCATGGTCGACGTACTCGGTTACGGCGTTGAGCAGGCCCCAGGCGGTACCGCGAGCCGAGTCCAGCTGACTGCCCCGACCACGGCCTTCATACAGCTCTTGCACCTTTCGCAGGGCGCGTTCGTTGGGCAGTACCTCCGGCAGTGCGCCGGTTGGACTGGTCTCACACAACACTGTCATGAAGAACCCCAGCGCCTCATGCCACTGAACCTTGCGCTCAGACAAAGTCCGCATGCGGTACATAAACTCATCCCACTGCGAGACGGCGATGCCGAGCTGCTTCTTCACTGCTTTCGGATCGAAGCGGGTGTTGTGCGGCACCTTGATCGCTCGGCTGGTGCCGTCCAGGGCGATGGTCAGGGTGTTGTTGCACACCACTCGCACGGTGGTTGGTGTTGCTGTAGTGGCCAGGGTGCCATCGCAGGATGTAGCCAGTAGCAAGTAGCCGTTGACCTGATCGTTACCCTTGAGCGCTGCGCCTTGCCCGGTACGCGCCAGCGCCCAGAACTTGCGACCACCTTTGAGTACCCCCGCAGTCTCCAGCTCGTAGCCGGAGACCTCGGTGAGGTCACGATAAAACTCCAAAACTTCCCGAGGCTGCACGGTGTGGTAGCGCTGGGAAACCACCGACAGCGGTGCTTTGGTGTCCGAACGGTAGAGCACCTTCTGCTCGGGGAAGGAGTGGATGCTGCCGAGATGGCCGACAGTGTCGGCTTTGAAGTGAACGGGGCTTTCTTGGATCGCCCAGTCCATTCCGGCTTCGCGTTGCCAGATTTCGATGGGTTGTTTTTGAGTGAGTTGATTGCCCAGGCCATGCCAGGGGGCTGCGCCAGCATAGGCCATTGTTTCGACGAGATGAGCCATGGTTGTAATTCCTTTAGATGCAAGCCGGCATAAAGCGCCACGCAGAGCGCAGTACCTTCCGGACTTAATAAATAGAAGGGGAGTTGACTTGGTTAGGTCGGGAGGTTGAAGCGGTGGCCGCATAGCAAGCAGAGGTTGTGGGCCAAGACGTGGCGATCGAGCGACTCACCCAACTGGGCGCCGAGAGCACAGCCACCGACACCGCCGGCCAGCCCACCGAGGATGGCACCCGATACCGAACCAAATGTGATACCTACAGGGCCGGCGATAGCGCCAATGAGCGCGCCCGCTTGGCCTCCAGCCAACGCAGCACTGACGCCACGTGCAGCACCACCCACGGTGCCGATGGCCGCGCCGACTTTCATGGCGTGATGGAATGAAGCGACTTTGGGGGAATGACAGCGAGGACACTGCAATGACATGGGGCGAACCTCCTTGATGGTGTAGTCAAGGTGGTTATGTGTGGTTGAAAGTTATTTGGATCGTATTAGCGCAGTGTGTGGCAGAAAACGAAACTACGCCGTAGCGGTCGGTTGGAGGCGGCCAGAGATGCCATTGCTTGAAGGTGTGAGCCCTTAATAATTCTAGATTCGGGATCAGAGCAAGGCTTCGGTCGATGGATATGGCTACGGTAGTCTCTAGTGCCAATGATGGCGCTATGCTATTTTTTACAAAACCACGGATGGAGTCGAAACATGCCTGATCGGTTAGCTCTGACCCAAAACGCTCAGTTTTATCGTGAGGATGTGGCGCTCACAAACGAAGCCCTTTGTTCTATTTTGGATGCTGCGTCCGATAACAAAACTCTAGGCTCGGCGTTTTTAGTCGATAAAACGGATGAGATTCGCAAACTTGAGGACGGTACCGAGTTTCGGTTCAGCCTCAGAGTGTTCCCAACCGAAAGGCCTGTTCATTTTTGGGAAGATCCTCTCTCGGACCTGATCCATGCGCTCATCCTGGTCATTCAGGTCGATGGCCACGTCGCAGTATTGAAAAAATCCTGCGCAAGCGTCTCCGAGGTCATAGAAAAACATCTGACCCCCATCAAAAGTTCAGAGTTAACAGCTTCATTCAGCGATGACGAAGCTGAATTTCAAAAAATATCTATGCGGAATATGACCGTTTCCGAGCGCGCAATGCGCAGTAAAGCTTATGAAGCTGCAGATCTGAAGGGTTTGCTTTCCCTGCACGCTGCTGGAAGGTCAATTCCTTACTTCTTCAAGCTCAAACTCAATGGCCGAATTAAAACTATTTCGGCGCAAAGTGGCCGAGTAGTAGAGTCTTCCGAAAGGAAGTCTCTTGATGATATTGTTAGCTGGGCGCGTCAGCAAATCGAACAGATCAAAAACCCCTCTGGCGACAAGGATTTCTTAGAAGCGTTTGCGCAGCTAGTTGACCTAGATGTCGTGTGGAATAATACTCAGCCTACTGCTGTTCTAGTAGAGTCATCCTTTGTCGTTGATAACTTGTTAGAGAAAAATGTTCCGCTCTTTTATACGACGAGAAAGGGCAGGACCTTTGAGCTGACAGGGAAACAATTACGTGTATTGATCTCTCAGCTGGAAACAGTCTATGAGATTATTCCAGGGTTGGACTTTAAGTTAAATGGTACAAGCAGGCCGGCCAGTCTCAAAAAAAATAAAAGTTCTATTTCTCTAGATGTGCCTGCATTGCGAAAAATAAAGCTTGAAGAAAATGGAAAAGAGCTGACGCTGCAGTCATTTATAAATAAAAACAATCTGACCACTATCAGCTTCTCCAATCCACAATACATGTATTTCATGGGGCAGTGTTTCAAAGATGGTGCTGGCGTCAATGAAATTCCTAGTCTTCTAAAATCATTTATAGTAATTGATGATCTTGCAATGGCTACCTCTGAGAAAGGTGACTACAAACCTGCTAGGAAAAAGTTTGACTCAAACTCGGTTTTTGGGCTTATTGAAAAGTATTGTAGCAAAAATGACTATATCTTTTGTGACGATCTAGGTGATGAATGGGCTGATCATATTGTTTTCAATAAAAAGGAATGCTCTGTAAGTTTTATACACTCGAAGCATGGAGATATGAGTAAGTCCGCTAGCAATCTACATGACGTTGTAGGGCAAGCCATAAAAAATATCGGAAATATGGATATTGATTTGCGTGCTTTCGGAAAAAAGTACGACAACAAGTTTTTGATGAATTACCGTGACGGCACAATGCCGCGGGTTAGAAGAAAGCTACATGGTGATTTCAAGAAGTACCTTGCCGAGCTTCGGCAGGACTATCGCTTCAATAAACGATGTATTATTTGTTGCTCTTTTTTGTCAAGGGCTCAGATTGAGTCAGAGTTCACTAAATTACAAAAAGGGATGCGAGTTCCTGGGAATATCACTCAAATGTTCTGGATCCTTTCATCTTTCGTACATGCGACAAAGGAAGCTGGTGTTTCACCAATTATCTATTGTCGGCCATGACGGCAACCTTCCTTTTCAGGAAAGAGCCAGCTTTGGATTGAGAGCGCTCGTTGGATCAGCGTATCGAAACTACTTTCCTGTCTCGGCTTTCTGTCATGGCTGACACAGAGAGGTTACCGGTAGCAGCTTCCTGAATGTGCGCGCTCCACCAAGCCATCATCGGCCGTCTGCGTTCGATGTATTCCGCTCGGTTGTAAGCGCTTCGCACTTCGTTGTTGTCCACGTGGGCGAGCGCTACTTCAATCAACTCAGGATCACAGCCGTGTTCGTTGAGAATAGTGCTAGCCATTGAGCGCATCCCATGGCTTACCAACCGACCTTCGAAGCCCATGCGCTTTAGCGCCATGTTGGCGGTCTGGCTGTTGCAATGGGTTCGAGGGTCCCGGTCTGCAGGAAATACATACTCTCTGTGTCCGCTGTAGGGTTTGATTGCCTCCAGCAGTGCCAGTGCTTGATCTGTGAGCGGCACGATATGTATACGGCGTTTCTTCATGCGCTCAGCAGGAATCGTCCAGATCTTCTTCTCGAAGTCGATGTCCGCCCAGCGTGTGGTGGCTGCCTCAGCTGGACGGGTCATGGTGTTGAGCTGCCATTCGATAAGGCAGCGCGTAGTCCTTTTTATGCTGGCATTGGCAATTGCCACCATGAGTTCCTTCAGCTCATCGGGAGCAAGCGCCGGCATGTTTTTCTTTTTCGGCTTCTTGAAGACCGAGCGAATCCCACTGAGCGGGTTCGCATGAATCAGTCCCGAGTTGACCCCATACGTCATGATCTCGTTGAGTCGCTGTGACAGCCGTTTAACTGTTTCAAGACTGCCTTTGGTTTCGAGCGGCCGAAGCAGGTTGATGACTTGTGGTGCGCTGATGGCTGAGACCGGTGTGGTGCCCAAATCCGGAAAAACGTGCAACGTCAACGAGCGCCAGATGTCCTCGGCATAAGCTGGTGTCACTGCATCCTTCTTCAGTTCATACCAGGACGTCGCGACATTCTGAAATGTGTGCTCAGTTTCAGCTTGCTTTGCTTGCAGCACTGCATCTCGTTGCTCTTTAGGATCGAGGCCTTGGGCAAGTACTTCCCTCGCGGCAATGGAGCCCTTTCGTGCCTGCGCTAACGAGACTTCAGGGAAGGTACCTAAGCCCATGTTGATCCGCTTCTTCGTCACGGGGTGTCGATAGTTGAAGTTCCATAGCTTAGAGCCATTACTTCTCACTCGCATTTGAAGTCCGCCGCCGTCAAACAGGACGTAGTCCTTTTCAGAAGGCTTGGCAGATTTGATTTTAAGCTCAGACAGGCGAGTAGCTTGTGCGCACATTGGCATTCCAGGATTGGATTTGGCATTCCAAAAATTAGCACTTATGGGCTTGGAATGCCATTAGGAATGCCAGAAAGCGTGGCTGCTCATGGATGTCCGTGGACGCTGGTGGAGCTGAAAGCCCCGTATTTACTGGTTATCAGGCACAAAAAAAGACGTCCGTGGACGTCTTTAGATGTTGAAGTGGTGGAGCCGGGGGGATTTGAACCCCCGTCCGCCAGTACTCCGCTGTCGGTACTACATGCGTAGCCGTTTCTATTAAGTTAACCCTCAGCGACCCGAAGGGCAGGGTGCTTTGGGCGAGTTGTGTAAGTTTTAGCCGCTTCGTCCACAACGTACTGCACGGCGATTCTGTTCTATATGACAATCACTTTGGGTTTACAGACATCCCCGGATGATTGCTGGACCCGAAGGTACCAGAAGCTCAGGTCTAAGGCTGCTTACGCAGCGATAGCGAATTCCTGGCCGTAGTTTTCGTCATTGGCAACTATAAGTAGTTGCAACAGTGGATTTACGAGTTCTGTTACCAACTCGGCATGCACCTAAAGTTTCGCAACCGGCGTCGAATCCTAAACGGCCCCGAGCCCATTGCTCTGTGAATCAAAGTGAGCAACAAGCCTGTGCAGTGTACGCCAACACGCGTGAGAAGGCCAACCCGAAGGTTGGCCACCACAGATTATGGGTTGGATTGGTTGCTCTGTTGGTCAGCGAGTGCCAATCCCTGGGTGGCGTCGTTGACGCATTTTTTGTTGTCCCCGGAGGCTTGTGAAGCTTCAGCGCTGGAGATCAGTCTTTTGATCTCCATTATGGCGCTTGCGGAGGTCGCCGGTAGTGAGTTCATTTTGCCTTTGAGCTCTTGCAGCTTGCTCGTACAAAGGTTGTTGTCCGCAGCAAATACAGGAGAGGCCAACATCGCAGCAGAAATGAACAGACCAGCGAGTGCGGTACGTTTCATGGATATATCCTTGAGCTGATGGTCTCGGTGCTGCCCTGTGAACGGGCGGCTCGGCCGAGTCCGAAAAATAAGCCACGATTGATGGGGCCTACCTAAATGACTACGTCGCTGCGCAGTAGTTCGGTTTTTTCAGAATGGCTATGAAAAAACTGTTTGATAGTAGCGATTGCACTAGAAAGAGGCGCAATTACGTATGCCATTCAATTAAGAAAATCTTAGGCGAAACACGCTCTTGGTAGCAGCTGACGAAGCCTGCGTTCGGCTGCGCAGCAGTCGTAAAATCAGGCGGCGCGGTATTTCAGGAAGACCTCGCGTTCAGGTTTTACGACTGCTGCGCAGCCGAACGCAGGCTTCGCCAGCTGCTACAGATCGCGTTACGGCTTAGCTGATCGGCATTAGGCGTAATTGCCCCTTTTCTCTGGTGGCCTCTTCAAGAGGAAGTCGGAGTCGCCGCACCGCTCGCGCCTTCCGCAGATTTGGGCATGGTGTCGAGCTTTTTCAGAGCGACGCGGGCGGTTCACGCATTACCAAACCCCAGATGCAACAAAACCCGCAATTGGCGGGTTTTGTTTTGATTCGTATTAGGTGGAGCGATTTCGCCAACAAGGCTCAGAAGGCCAACCCGAAGGTTGGCCATAAGCTGAGTTACTTCCCGCCTTTACCCGCGTTCTTGAGGTCCTGGATGGTTTGGGCGGTCTCGTCGATACAAGCTTGAGTACCTTCCTTGGTGTTTTTTGCCTGGTCGGCTTTGGCTTGCATGACGGAGGCATCTATCTGGTCAATCGCTTCCTGAGGGATCTGTGCCCTGGCGTTTTCGATGGTTTGCAGATTGACTGCGCACAGGTCTTTTTCGGCGGCAAACGAAGGGGAGGCCAGCAATGAGGCAGTAACGAACAGGCCAAACAGTACAGAACGTTTCATGTGTATCTCCTTGAGCTGAGGGACTAGGCATCGCTGACCATCAGGACGGGCTGCCGAGTTTTGAGAGACCCCACGTTTGCGGGGTTGATCAGTGGACTGCGGCGACACGTCAGGGTTCTGTTTTTCTACGGCAACCCTGTCGATTCCGGCAAGAACCATTAGAAAGGCGACTTAATACACCTTCCTTGAGGTCTGGCGCTCAGGTCACCCTGGCCTTTGTAACGCGGTCCACCAGATAGACTAGCCCGTGGTAGTCAATTCCGCCGTGTTGCGTCAGCCCAATCTCGCAGGTGCGACTGGTCGAAATCCCCTCGCTGCACTGCTGAACCGCGTCCTTGAGCGTTCTCAGGGCGTGAGCATTCAATTGCGGCGTGGTGAAACCCTTGTCACCGGCAAACCCGCAGCAGTGAATTCCTTCTGGGATGACCACGGTTTTGCTGCACTTGCGCGCCAGATCGATCAGCGCCTGGCTCTCGCCCAGGTGTTGAGTGCTACAGGTGACGTGCACCGCGATCGGCGCTTCCTGCGGCGTAAAATCCAGCCGATCCATCAAATGTGTACGGATGAAGCGCACCGGGTCGTACAGGTCCAGTCGAACGTCGCCCAGGTCCTGGACCAGTCGCAAGGTGCAGGGGCTGGTGTCGCAGTAAATCGGGTCGAGTCCGCCGCGACTGGCGTGCAGCAACGCGCCGATCAGTTCCTGGCGCTTGTGCTCGGCCTGTTCGGTGTAGCCCTTGGAGGCGAAGGGCTGGCCGCAGCAGAGGCTGTCCTGATTGTCCGGAAAGACTACCTGGTAACCGGCCTTTTCCAGCAGCCCGCGGGTTTTGTCGTACAGCGACATCTGCTCTTTATCACCCGCCGCCGGCCCCATCACCCGCGACACGCAGGCCGCGAGGTACACCACACGAGGACGATGGTCCGACTCGGTCGGGCTAAAGCGAATGGCTTTTTCCGGTTGTGGCATGGCGTTGGTCCATTGCGGGACCTGACCGTTGGACAAGCGCGTCAGCGTTGCCGAGAGTTTCGCCAGGCGTGGTGCTCCCAGCAGCATCCGTGCGCCATTGGCCACGTGCAAGGTGAAGCGCGCACCTTGCAGCGCGGTAGCGAAATGACCTTCCAGCCAATTGGCCGTTTTCGTATGAGTCGCCTGACGACGGCGGAGCTTTTTCACCAGTTCGCCAGTGTTGATGCCTACAGGACAACGTTGCGCACAGAGGCCGGTGGCGGCGCAGGTATCGATGCCCTGGTATTCGTAAGCGGCTTCGAGTTCGGTGGTGTCCACGCCTGCGCGCTTCTTCGCCTGAATATCGCGCCAGATCACGATGCGCTGGCGCGGGCTCAGGGTCAGTCCTTTCGACGGACAGACCGGCTCGCAGAAACCGCACTCGATGCACTTATCGACAATTTCATCGGCGGCCGGCAACGGTTTCAGGTGCTTGAGGTGGATCTGCGGGTCGTTGCTGAGCACCACGTCGGGGTTGAGTATGCCGTTGGGGTCGAGTAGGCGTTTGAGCTGCCACATCAACTGGTAAGCATCGCTGCCCCATTCCAGTTCGACGAAGGGCGCCATGTTGCGGCCGGTACCGTGTTCAGCCTTCAGCGAACCGCCGAATTCCACTGCCACCAATTGTGCCACGTCGTCCATGAACGCCTGATAGCGTGCGACTTCCTCCGGGTTATTGAAGCCTTGAGTGAAGACGAAGTGCAGATTGCCTTCCAGGGCGTGTCCGAAAAGGATGGCTTCGTCGTAGTGATGTTTGTCGAACAGTTCGATCAGACGATTCACGCCGATGGCCAGTTGTTCCACCGGGAAGGTCACGTCTTCGATGATCACTGTGGTGCCGGTTTTGCGCACAGCGCCGACGGCGGGGAAGGTGTCCTTGCGGATCGCCCAGAGCCGAGCGTTTTCGACCGGGTCTTCGGTGAAATCGACTTGTTTCTCCACGGGAAACGCAGTCAGCGACGCCATGATTTGCGCCAGTTGTTCGTGCAGCAATGTGGAGGATGCCGCGCGGGATTCAATCAGCAGGGCGCAGGCCGTGTTCGACAAGTGCTGTACGAAAGCCGGCATGCCCGGTTTTTCCTGCACCGAACGCAGGCTGCGACGGTCCAGCAACTCCACGGCCGACACCGGTTGGTTTTTCAGCACGGTGACCGCGTTGCAGCAGGTTTCCACGTCCGGGAATACGATCAGTGCCGACGCCTTGTTCGGGTGGTCGATCACCGTGTCGTAGGTCACCGCGCTGATGAAACCGAGAGTGCCTTCGGAGCCTACGAGCAAGTGGCTCAAAATATCCACAGGCTCATCGAAATCCACCAGCGCGTTGAGCGACAGGCCTGTGGTGTTTTTCAGACGGTATTTGTGGCGAATCTTCGCAGCCAATTCGGAGTTGGCGCGGGTCTCGCGGCCCAACGTTGCCAGACGTCCCAGCAACACAGCGTGGCTCTCACGGAACGCCGCAACATTCGCCGCATCTTCGGTATCGAGGCGGCTGCCGTCGGCCAGTACCAGACGGATGCCGGCCAGCGTGTGATAGGTATTTTGCGCCGTGCCGCAGCACATGCCGCTGGCATTGTTGGCGACGATACCGCCGATTTTGCAGGCGTTGATCGAGGCCGGATCGGGACCGATCTTGCGTCCAAACGGTGCCAGCCACGCGTTGGCCTGAGCACCGATCACGCCCGGTTGCAGGCGAATTTGTGTGCCCTGGCCACGGATCTCGCGACCGTTCCAGTTATCCCCAAGGACGATCAGTACCGAGTCGCTGATGGCTTGGCCGGACAGGCTGGTGCCGGCGGCACGGAAGGTCACCGGCACCTGATCCCGCTGCGCCAGTTCGAGCAGCGCCACCACTTCATCTTCGGACTCGACGCGGATCACCAGTTTCGGAATCAGCCGATAGAAACTGGCGTCGGTGCCGAACGCCAACGTCGACAGCGGATCGTCGAAACGTCGCTGCGGGGGAATCAGCTTTTGTGCATCACGCAGGAAAGTCGCCGGTAAAGTCATTGGTCCTCCAGGATCAGTACCACCAGGTCTTTCGGACCATGGGCGCCGTAAGCCAGGACTTGCTCGATGTCTGCGGTTTTCGATGGGCCGGACACCAGCAAGGCATTGGTCGGCATGCCTTGAGCCCATTCAAATTCCTGCTGGACCTGATAGAAGTTGTCGCGGATTTCGCTGGCCTTGAGCAGGGCGAAGTGCACCGGTGGCACCAGGCTCATCAAGCGCGGTTCTTCCCGTGTCGGCCACAGAATCAGACTGCCCGTCGCAGCGATTGCACCTAGGGTAGTCGTCAGGCTGGCCGGGGTGTCGTTAAACAATTCGGCTTTCCACGCTTCAACCGGACGGTCGTAGGCCTGGAGTGCAGGCAGGCCAGGATTTTTCGCCCAGTGCTGAGTGACACGTTGACCGTGAGGCGTAGTCGGTGCGATCAACAGACTCGGCAATTGGCGGTCCCGCAGCAATTGCGCCAGTAGCTCGGGCCAGCCTTCGCCGGATGTCAGATGGATTTCGGTGTGCACCGCTTCCATCAGCTTGCGCAGTTGCGGGATGCGTTGTTCCGGTGTGTAGGTGTAAGGCTGTGTCACCAGTTCGACGTTGAATTCGTCGGGCACCGGTGTGGTGCCCGTCAGACTTTTGCGCAATTTGCCGAGGATGTTTTGCTTGGCGCTCATCAACGATCTCCCTGTTTGGCCAGATGCTCGCGGGCCATGTCATGCAATGAGCGGACAGCGGGTTTCGGTGCGCTGTGGTTTTGCGTCCACGGGCCGACGTTGCTCGGCGCGAGGGCGCGCAGGCGGGTGGCGAAGAAACCGAACAGCCGATACAGCGTCGGTGAGCTGTTGAGCTTCGCCCAGGCGTTCCAGATAAAGCGTTCTTTACGCGAATACTTACTGCCCTGGCCGCGCATGACTTGGTGAGGGCTGTCCGGGGCTTTGACGTTCTCTTCCCGTAGGCGACGCAGCAAGGCAGGGATCGGGATTTTTACCGGACACACTTCACCGCAGGCTCCGCACAATGACGAGGCACTCGGATGGTCCGGGACTTTCGCCAGGCCAACCATGTGTGGGGTGATGATTTTTCCGATAGGCCCAGGATAAACCTCCCCATAGGCGTGGCCGCCGATTCGAGTGTAGACCGGGCAATGATTCATACAGGCGCCGCAGCGGATGCAGTTCAGGGTCTGGCGTAATTCGCTGTCGGCAAAGGCCTGGCTGCGACCGTTGTCGAGCAATACCAGGTGCACTTCCTGAGGGCCGTCGAGTTCATGCGCCTTGCGCGGGCCAGAGATCATGTTGACGTAGGTGGTGATCGGCTGGCCGAGGGCCGAGCGGGTCAGCAGCGACAGCAGCGGTACCACGTCCCGCAGGTTTTCCACGACTTTTTCGATGCCGGTGACGGCGATGTGCACGGGTGGCACGGTGGTGGTCATGCGGCCGTTGCCTTCGTTTTCCACCAGCAGCAGGGTGCCGGTTTCGGCCACGGCGAAGTTGACGCCGGAGACGCCGATGTCCGCTTCGAAGAATTTCTGTCGCAAGACCTTGCGACCGATCTGAATGAGTTGGTCAACGTCCTTGGTGTATTCCACGCCAAGTTTGTCGTGGAACAAGGACGCGACCTGACCGGCATTCTTGTGGATCGCCGGCATAATAATGTGTGAAGGCTTCTCGTGGTCGAGCTGGACGATGTACTCGCCCATGTCCGATTCCAGGCATTCAATGCCCTGTTCAGCGAGGAAATGATTCATCTCCATTTCTTCGCTGACCATCGATTTGCCCTTGATCACTTGCCGCCCCTCGTGAGCGCGGATGATCGAGAGGACGATGCCATTGGCCTCGTCCACCGTTTCCGCCCAGTGCACTGTCACACCGTTGCGGGTCAGGTTCTGTTCAAGTTGCTCGAGCAGATCGGGCAACTTGGATAACGCACGAGCGCGGACAGCATTGCCCAGTGCTCGCAAATGTTCTCTTTCGTGGGCATCGCTGAAGGACGCTGCCCGTTTTGTCATCAGTGAATCCATCGCCGTGCGAAAGTTGTTTCGCAGTTGCGCGTCACCCAACGCCTCGTGAGCGCGGGTGCGAAAATCTTCCGACACCGCAACGGTCGGAATCAGCTCCGGCATGCTCATTGAGCACCTCCGGTTCGCTGCCAAAGGAAGCTGGCCAGGTGCTGGCCGCGTAACGCTTCCTTCTGTTTTTCCAGCGAGCCGTTGATGTTCATCAGGCAACCGCAATCGGCACTGAGTACCTTGTGCGCGCCGGACTCCTTCAGCGACCGGGTCTTGTCAGCCACCATCGCGCCGGAAATGTCTGGCATACGGACGCTGAAAGTCCCGCCGAAGCCACAGCATTCACTTTCGTGGCTGTGATCCACTCGCTCCACGTTGCTCAACTGCGCCAACAACTCACGACCGTGCAGGTGGGTGTTCATTTCGCGGCGCGCCGAACACGACGTATGCAACGCCACTTTCACCGGTGCGCCGCTATCCTTGAGCTGCACCTTGCAGACAAACAACAGAAACTCGGCCAGTTCATAAGTCCGGGCGGCAAGTGCCTGGACTTGTTTCAACGTTTGCGGCTCATCCTTGAACAAGTCGGCGTAGTGTTCGCGCAACATCCCGGCACACGATCCCGATGGCACCACCACTGGATAATCCCCGGCAAACAGTGCCAATTGCGAGCGCGCGACGGTTCGGGCTTGCTCGGTGTAACCCGAGGTGTAGGCCGGTTGTCCGCAGCAACTTTGCCCTTGCGGGTACTCGACACGGATGCCTTCGCGCTCCAGCAAGTGAATCGCGTCCATCCCGGCTTCCGGGTAGAACAAATCCACCACGCAGGTTCCGAACAGGTAGACCCGTGACGGTTTCTCGCGGGGGTATTGCCGAGGCTCGGGCAGTGGCGGGGCGACACGGGTCGCATTCGGCACGGCGTTGTAAAAAAGCTCGCTCATCAGGCGTGTCTCCGGGTGATCCCGGTTATCCGTCTGTTGAGGCTGCTGAATATAGAGAGGAAATCTTTCAGCAGCCTTACAGACCGGGTTGTGAATAGCTGACGCCGGAATCGTGGTCCGGCGTCGGTTTTTTCCGTGCTGTCTGTCGTTTTTAGTGCACCAGCATGCCGGTGAACCAGTAGGCCTGAGCCAGGGTGATCAGGCCGACAATCGTTGCAAAAAACAGGCTGTGCTTGAGGGTGAAACGGAACAGATCCGACTCCTTGCCCACCAGCCCGGTCGCGGCGCAGGCCACAGCGATCGATTGGGGCGAGATCATCTTGCCGGTCACGCCGCCGCTGGTGTTCGCCGCTACGAGCAACACATCGTTGACGCCGATCTGGTGCGCGGTGGTCGCTTGCAATGAACTGAACAGCGCGTTGGACGACGTATCGGAACCGGTCAGGAATACGCCCAACCAGCCAAGGAACGGCGAGAAGAACGGGAATGCCGCGCCAGTGCCGGCCAATACCAACGCCATGGTTGATGACATGCCCGAGTAATTGGTGACGAAGGCGAAAGCCAACACCATGCCGATGGACAGAATGGGCCAGCGCAGCTCGTAGAAGGTCTCTCGCAAAGTGGTCAGACCAGTTTTGATGTTGATCTTCAGTACCAGCATCGAGATCAGCGCGGAGAAGAAAATAGCCGTGCCGGTCGCGGAAATCGGATCAAATTTGAACACCGCCGGAATGGCGGTCGGAGCGGTCACGATCGGTGCGACCTTGATCACCATTTGATCCAGGTGCGGGATCGCGAAGTTGAACACCCAGCTGTACATCGAACCGCCAGCGGCAAACATTGCCTTGAACGGTTTCAGGGTCCAAAGGGTGACCAATACGGTGAGGATCAGGAACGGCGACCAGGCTTTGAAAATTTCCAGGAGGCTGTAGGGCGAAGCCACTGTTGTGCGCTTTTGGCCGAAACCGCCGACGCTGGCGGTGACCACGGAAGCCGAGACTGCGCCGGCGATGTGTTGACCGGCGGCACGTTTTGGCTGCCAGACTTTCAGGAACAGTGTCAGGGAAATCAGGCTGACGAGCGCCGAGGTGATGTCCGGCAGTTCCGGGCCAATGAAGTTAGAGGTGAAGTATTGGGTGACGGCAAAGCTCAAGCCAGCCACCAATGCGGCTGGCCAGGTTTCCCGCACGCCACGCATGCCGTCCATCATGAACACCAGCCAGAACGGCACGAACAGCGACAACAGCGGCAGTTGACGACCGGTCATGGCGCCAATCTTGAACGCGTCGATGCCGGTGACTTGCCCGGCAACAATGATCGGAATCCCCAAGGCGCCGAAGGCGACCGGCGCGGTGTTGGCGATCAGGCACAGACCTGCGGCGTACAACGGGTTAAAGCCCAGTCCTACAAGCAGTGCGGCGGTAATCGCTACCGGTGCGCCGAAACCGGCTGCACCTTCAAGAAACGCACCGAAGCAGAAGCCGATCAGCAACACTTGCAGGCGCTGGTCGTCGGTGATCGATAGCACGGAGCTGCGGATCACTTCGAACTGGCCGCTCTTGACCGTCAATTTGTAGAGGAATACGGCCGCCACGATGATCCAGGCAATCGGCCACAAACCGTAGGCGAAGCCATACCCGGCGGCCGCGAAAGCCATGTCGACCGGCATCTGGAAGGCAAAGATGGCCACCGCAATGGACAGGGCGAGCGTGATGCTGCCGGCCACATGGCCTTTGAGGCGGAACACGGCCAATGCCAGGAAGAAAAATACGATGGGGATAACGGCCGCGAGCGCGGACACGCCGAGACTGCCGAGCGGGGTATAGAGCTGTTGCCAGGTTTGCATATGGGGTGGCCCCTAATTGTTGTTGGTCAGGCACTGTCAGCGTGCTTGGTTAATTGGTAATACCAATTTACAATCGCTGTTGGCTAGGGTAAAAGCCTTCTAGGTGGTGTGTCAATTTGCCGCCCTAAAACTTTTGTCGAATACACGGTGCGTGGATCCTGCGGACCGCTCGATCAAATACCGCCTGAGTAGGTGCTGGCGCAGCGTCTATGGGCCAGAATAGAGGCCCCGGCGAGCCGTCGGGACCTTGGAGAAATGAGTTATGGGGTTTGATCAGATTCGTCAGCGCCGTTTGTCTGACGATATTGTCGAGCAACTTGAGGGGATGATCCTCGAAGGCACACTGAAGGCTGGCGAGCGCTTGCCGGCCGAGCGCGCGCTGGCTGAGCAGTTCGGCGTGTCACGCCCTTCGTTGCGTGAAGCGATTCAGAAACTGGCGGCCAAAGGGCTGTTGGTCAGTCGTCAGGGCGGCGGGAATTATGTGGTGGAGTCGCTGGGGTCGACCTTTAGCGATCCGCTGTTGCACCTGCTGGAAAGCAATCCCGAGGCTCAGCGCGATCTGTTGGAGTTTCGCCATACCCTGGAAGCGTCATGCGCCTACTACGCGGCATTGCGTGCGACGGATGTTGATCGCGAGCGGCTCACCACGGCCTTCAACGAATTGCAGGACTGCTACACACGTCACGATGAAGTCAGTCGCGCGGAAGAGGGCGCGGCGGATGCGAAATTTCACCTGGCTATCGCCGAGGCCAGTCACAACGCGGTGTTATTGCACACCATTCGCGGGCTGTTCGATCTACTCAAGCGTAACGTGGTGACCAACATTGGCGGCATGTACAAGCAGCGCACCGAAACCCGCGACATGCTGATTACTCAGCACCGGGAGTTGTACACGGCCATTATCGAAGGCAGGGCGGAACAGGCGCGGGAAGTCTCCAGCCGACACATCTTGTATGTGCAGGAAGTGCTCGAAGAGGTGCGGCAAGAAGTACAGCGCATGGCTCGGGCGGAGCGACGCAAGGGGATGTAGTCAGTGGGTTTTGTGGTGAAAGTGCGATCGCCTTCGCGAGCAGGCTCGCTCCCACATTTGATCGGGTGTTTACAAAATCAATGTGGGAGCGAGCCGGCTCCGGGCGGCGATCCGACGATAGCGGTCTCAGGTAGAAAGACGATTAATCTTCCTTGCCCTTGTTCCGGACCGCACGCTGCAATTCGCGACCGGCGTCGCGTTCGCGTTCGGTATCACGCTTGTCGTATTCCTTCTTGCCCTTGCCCAGAGCGATCTCGCACTTGACCATGTGCTTGCTCCAATACCAGGACAGGCACACGCAGGCGTAACCTTTTTGCTGCACGGCAGCGGCCAGCTTTTCCAGCTCGCGCCGGTTGAGCAGCAATTTTCGGGTGCGGGTCGGGTCGGCGATGACGTGGGTGCTGGCCGTCATCAGGGGCGTAATGTGGCTGCCGAGCAGCCAGGCTTCGCCATCCTTGAGCAGCACATAACTGTCAACCAGTTGTAGCTTGCTTGCCCGCAGACTTTTTACTTCCCAGCCGGCCAGGACCAGACCAGCCTCGAACCGATGTTCGATGAAGTAATCGTGTCGCGCCTTTTTATTTTGCGCGATGGTCCCTGTTGGGTGTTTCTTCTGTTTAGCCATAGGGGCGGCATTATAGGGAGTTGCAAGCGAGTCGGCTACGGTGATGCTGCGTGCTTGAGCAGGTTGATTGAATCCCGGACAATGCGGCCTCTTTTTTGAATGCTTGGGCGTGTTAAGGATGTCGACAGACAAGGTTTCAGTCCACGGCAGTTGGGCTAGCCGCTGGGTCTTCATACTCGCCGCCACCGGTTCGGCCGTGGGGCTGGGTAGCATATGGAAGTTCCCGTACATGGTCGGCGTCTATGGCGGTGGCGCGTTTGTACTGATGTTTCTGGTCTGTATCGCGCTGATCGGTGTGCCCGTCATGCTTGCAGAAACCCTGATCGGCCGCCGCGCCCGCCAGAGCCCGGCCAATGCCTTGAAGGTGCTGGCGCTGGAAGCGGGGCATTCGGCGAAATGGTCCTGGGGCGCCTTTGCCGGGATGATCACGGCGTTGCTGATTCTGTCTTTCTACAGTGTGGTCGGAGGCTGGTCGCTGGATTACATCATCGATATGGGGCGCGGTGACTTCCAGGGTGTGACGGCCGATCAGGTCGGCGCGTACTTCGGTCATGTGATCGCCGATCCCTGGCGCCTGACACTTTGGCACACAATATTTATGCTGCTGTCCGCGGCCGTGATCGCCAAGGGTGTGGTCGCCGGCCTGGAGCGCAGCTTGCGGATCATGATGCCGCTGCTGTTTGTGATGGTGATTGTTCTGCTCGGCTACAGCATGACCACCGGCCACTTCATGGAGGGCGTGCATTTCATGTTCGACTTCCACCCGGAAAAAGTACTCGACGGTTTACTGCCCGCGATGGGGCACGCGTTTTTCTCCCTGAGCGTAGGGGTCGGCTCGATCATGATCTACGGCGCCTACATGCCAAAGCATTCATCGATTTCCGGCACCATCGTTGGTGTGGCGTTGCTCGATACCTTCGTTTCCCTGGTGGCCGGCCTGGCATTATTTCCGATTGTGTTCGCCGCTGGCTTGAACCCGAGCGAAGGCCCTGGCCTGATGTTTGTCAGCCTGCCATTTGCCTTTGGTAACGTAGCGTTCGGCCAGCTGATGGGCGTAGTGTTCTTCGTATTGGTGGCGATTGCGGCCTGGAGTTCAGCGATTTCCTTGCTTGAGCCAATGGTGGCTTACCTGGTTGAACGGACGAACGTCAGCCGCGCCTGGGTGACCTTCTGGCTGGCGTTTACCTGCTGGTTTGTCGGTCTGGGCACGGTGTTTTCCTTCAATATCTGGAAGCAGGCCAAATTTTTCGTGAACGACGGTGGGATGTTTCATCTCTACCAGTGGGGCGCGGCCGGTGGCCTGGACTTCTTTGGGGTCATTGATTTCTTTACTTCGCGGATCATGTTGCCACTCGGTGGTTTGTGTTTCGTGGTGTTTGCAGGCTGGGTGATGGGCCGTGAAACGGTGCGCGACGAGTTGTCGATCCGTAGCCCGGTGCTATTCGCCCTGTCCTTGTTCTTGATGCGCTATGTGGCGCCCATCGGCATTCTCGTAGTGTTTGCCGCCCAGCTGTGGAAGTGACGCTGACATGACGACACACATTCAACGTTCGGCCTTGCTGCCGTACCCGGCACAAGCGCTGTATGACCTGGTCAACGACGTGGCACGTTATCCGGAGTTTCTACCGTGGTGCTCTGCCGCCGAAGTGCTGGAAAGCTCGCCCGAGCACATGCGCGCCAGCGTGGGTGTGGCCAAGGGAGGCCTTAGTCAGCACTTTGTGACCCGTAATATTTTGGTGCCCGGGCAATCAATCGAGATGAATCTCGAGGAGGGCCCGTTCACTCAGTTGCATGGCATCTGGGTGTTCAAGGCATTAACCGATAAGGCCTGCAAGATCAGTCTGGACCTGTCATTCGATTACGCCGGGCCGATTGTTCGCGCGACCTTGGGGCCGTTGTTCAATCAGGCGGCTAATACGTTGGTCGATGCGTTCTGCCAGCGCGCCAAGCAGATGCATGGTTGAGCTCATGATCGAGGTTGAGGTGGTGTATGCGGCCGTTGATCGTCAGGTGCTTCTCTGTGTGAAGGTGCCCGCAGGCACGACTGTGCGGGCGGCTTTGTTGAAATCGGGGATGGCCAGGGAGTTTCCAGAACTGAATCTGGCTGATTGTCCGGTAGGAATCTTCGGCAAAGTGATCGTTGATCCAGACGAGCGACTGGTGCGGGCGGGGGATCGCATCGAGATTTACCGGCCATTGCTGGCCGATCCGAAAGAAGTTCGCCGGTTGCGTGCCGTCAAGGCTGCCCAGGCCAAGGCTCGAAATCAATAACGTGCTGAATCTCAGGCAATAAAAAACCCGGACATGCCTAATGCCAGTCAGTTAAAAAATCTCAGGTGAAGCACGCTTTTGGTAGCAGCTGGCGAAGCCTGCGTTCGGCTGCGCAGCAGTCGTAAAACCTGAGCGAGAGGTCTTCCTGAAACACCGCGTCGCCTGATTTCACGACTGCTGCGCAGCCGAACGCAGGCTTCGCCAGCTGCTACAGATCTCGAAATCAATAATGTGCTGAGCGTCAGGCAATAAAAAACCCGGACATGCCTAATGCCAGTCAGTTAAAAAATCTCATGTGAAGCACGCTTTTGGTAGCAGCTGGCGAAGCCTGCGTTCGGCTGCGCAGCAGTCGTAAAACCTGAGCGCGAGGTCTTCCTGAAACACCGCGTCGCCTGATTTCACGACTGCTGCGCAGCCGAACGCAGGCTTCGCCAGCTGCTACAGATCTCGAAATCAATAATGTGCTGAGCGTCAGGCAATAAAAAACCCGGACATGCCGGGTTTTTTATTGCGTCGCAAATTATTGCGGCGAGGTTTCCAGAGGTTCTGGAGTCGGGACCGGAGCGGTTTCTACGCCGTCGACGTCCTTCTGGATCTGGTCCAGCAACGAACCTGGCTTGACCGGTTTTTCCGGTTTCGGCTTCTCGGCGTTTTCTACAGGAGCGGACACTTTCGTGCTGCTGTCCTTGCCCAGAATGGCTTCATCGCGGCTCATGCCTGGCCTGAAGTCACCAGAGAGGCTGACAAGCTGGTCATTAGGGCTGAAGATAACGCTAATGCGTTCCTGTTGGCGTTCACCGCCACCGGGTTGCAGGCTATACAGGTAATCCCAGCGATCGGCATGGAACGTATCGGTCAGCAGCGGGTTGCCCATAATAAACCGTACTTGCTTGCGGGTCATTCCCGGGCGTAACTGGTCTATCATGTCCTGCGTGACGACATTGCCCTGCTGGATGTCGATTTTGTAAACCCCGGGGAATGAACAACCGGCGAGTGCGAGCAGTCCCACAAAGGTGAAACTGGTTAGCAAGAGCTTGGTGTTTTGCATCGGTGGGCGACTTCCACTATCTTGGCTGGGACAACGTAAACGCCGATCATACCCGCATTAAGAGAAGCTGCGAAGCAGCATCGCGAGAAAGCTGACCATGGTTGAAAATAGCGAACTACGCAAAGCCGGCCTCAAAGTGACCCTTCCACGGGTCAAAATTCTGCAAATGCTCGATTCCGCCGAGCAGCGCCACATGAGCGCCGAGGATGTTTACAAGGCGCTGATGGAAGCTGGTGAGGACGTCGGCCTGGCCACGGTTTACCGTGTTCTGACTCAGTTCGAGGCAGCGGGCCTTGTGGTGCGGCACAACTTCGACGGAGGCCATGCGGTCTTCGAACTGGACGACGGCAAGCATCACGACCATATGGTCAATGTCGAGACCAGTGAAGTCATCGAATTCTTCGACGAAGAAATCGAGCGGCTACAGAAAGCCATCGTCGACAAATATGGCTTCGAGATGGTTGATCACAATTTGGTGCTGTACGTACGCAAGAAAAAGTAAGCATGTCGCGCGAATTAAAGGTTCGCGAAACGAGCGAAGGCGACCCCAGGGTCGCCTTCGTGCTTTCTGCCGTTCTTAAATTTTTGCGGTGATGACCATCTTCTTCGCGTGAGCCAAGGATTCCTTGGTCAGGTCGATGCCGCCCAGCATCCTCGCCACCTCTTCGACACGATCGTTCTTGCTTAGCTTGGAGACTGCCGTGTGAGTCGCATCCTCGCCGCGCACTTTGTGTACAAACAGATGCTGATGACCCTGCGCCGCCACTTGCGGCAAGTGGGTCACCGTCAGAACCTGCCCGCGTTCACCGAGTCGGCGCAATAATTGGCCGACGATCTCGGCGGTCGGGCCACCGATGCCCACGTCCACTTCGTCGAACACCAAAGTAGGTACGCGAGATGTCTGTGCGGTGATGACCTGAATGGCGAGGCTGATCCGCGACAGTTCGCCACCCGATGCAACCTTCGCCAGGGCTTTGAGCGGCTGCCCGGGGTTGGCGCTCACTAATAGCTCTACCTGTTCCAGGCCATTAGGCAGCAGTTCATCACTGCTGTTAGGGCGCAGTTCGATGGTAAAGCGCCCGCCGGGCATGCCCAGACGCTGGATTTCCTGCTCCACGGCACTGGCCAGGCTGTTCGAAGCTTGATGGCGCAAGTCACTCAGGTCCCTGGCTTTCTCCTGGTAGTGGCGGGCGTAAGCGGCCAGTTCGTCGCTTAGTCGTTCGATGGATTCATCATTGGCGTTCAGGGTTTCGATTTCATCCAGCAGTTTTTGCTGCATGTCGGCAACTTCGGTTGGCTGGATACGGTGTTTGCGCGCCATGGTATAGATCGCATCAAGGCGCTCTTCAAGGTACTGAAGGCGCGCTGGGTCGGCGTCGAAGTTATCAAGGAAGCGATTCAGCTCGCCCACGGCTTCTTCAACCTGGATCTGCGCGCTGGTCAGCAGGCTGCTGGCCTCACCCAGAGCGCCGATCGAATTGTTGACGCTCGACAAGCGATTGAGGCTGGCGGTCAACGCATTCAGGACATTGCCGGAATCACTTTCGCTGCACTGTTCGACCACTTGTCGGCAGATGCCCAGCAGGGTTTCGGCGTTGGTGAGGTTCTTGTGTTCCTGCTCTAGTTGTTCCAGCTCGTTTTCGCCGAGGCCGAGGTTTTCCAGCTCTTCCAGTTGATAGCTGAGCAACTGATGGCGAGCGCGTTGCTCGTCGCCGGAGTTGGAGAGGCGCTCCAGCTCTTGGCGGGTCTGGCGCCAGCGTTGGGCGGCCAGCTGTACCTGGCGGGCCAGGTCGGTGGCGCCTGCGTATTCGTCGAGCAAGCGGCGGTGGGTGTCGGTCTTGAGCAGGGACTGGTGCTCATGCTGACTATGGATATCAATCAGCAACTCGCCCAGTGCCTTGAGATCGCCGAGCGGGCAGGGCGTGCCGTTTATATAGCCGCGTGATCGCCCTTCTGCGGTAATGACCCGGCGCAGGATGCAGGGGCCGTCGCTCTCGAGATCGCGCTCGGCCAGCCAGGCGCTGGCTTCCGGAATGTCGATCAGGTCGAACGTTGCCAGGATGTCCGCCTTGTCGGCGCCGGGACGGACCACGCCGCTGTCGGCGCGATCGCCCAGGGTCAGGCCCAGGGCGTCGAGCATGATCGACTTGCCGGCGCCGGTTTCCCCAGTGATCACGCTCATCCCGCGATCGAGTTCGAGATCGAGATGTTCAACGATGGCGTAGTTGTGTACGGACAGGTGCACCAGCATAAAGGCCGCTCCCAGGCTTTAGGTCTGGTTATTTATACAGTGTTTTGTTTCTGGCTGACAATGCCCTCCTTTAGCTCGATGTGCTTGGTCCGACGAAATACTTAGAGCGGTGTGGAATGACAATGCAGTTGTTTTTGTAGGGTTAATCATCAGGACCCCCTTGAAGCTCGTTTTTGCGGCCCCATATAGCTGGGCAGAAGCGCGAGTTGAGCTCGCGGACGATATTGAATGGAGAAATCTATGGCTGACGAACAGACAGTGGATACGCAAAATCAAGGCGCCAACCAAGGGGCCGCGGCTTCGGGTGAAGACCTGGCGACTCGTGTACAAGTGCTCGAAGAGCAACTGGCAGGCGCACAGGATCAGGCTTTGCGTGTAGCCGCCGATCTGCAAAACGTCCGCCGTCGCGCCGAGCAGGATGTCGAAAAGGCTCACAAGTTCGCGCTGGAAAAATTCGCCGGCGACTTGCTGCCGATCGTCGACAGCCTGGAGCGAGGCCTGGAGTTGTCCAACCCGGACGACGAAAGCATTCGCCCAATGCGCGAAGGCATCGAGCTGACCCTGAAGATGTTTCAAGACACGTTGAAGCGTTATCACCTGGAAGCGATCGATCCGCATGGCGAACCGTTCAACGCCGTTCATCATCAGGCGATGGCCATGCAGGAAAGCGCCGACGTTGAGCCGAACAGCGTGCTCAAGGTGTTCCAGAAGGGTTACCAGCTCAATGGTCGCCTGCTGCGTCCGGCCATGGTCGTCGTCAGCAAGGCTCCAGCGCCAGTTTCGCCTTCGATTGACGAACAGGCTTGAAATTAGCCGCAAGGCCCCCATTTAGAAGTCAAGCGTTTAAGTGCTACCGCAGTTAGCCACCACTGCTGCGGCAACCAAATCCAAAGTTTCGGGAGAGTGAACATGGGCAAAATTATCGGTATCGACCTGGGGACTACCAACTCCTGCGTCTCCGTGCTGGAAAACGGCGTAGCCAAAGTTATTGAAAACGCTGAAGGCGCGCGTACTACGCCGTCGATCATCGCTTATGCCAACGATGGCGAGATCCTCGTCGGTCAGTCGGCCAAGCGTCAGGCAGTGACCAATCCGCACAACACCCTGTACGCGGTGAAGCGTTTGATCGGTCGTAAGTTCGACGAAGAAGTCGTTCAGAAAGACATCAAGATGGTGCCTTACAAAATCGCCAAGGCTGACAATGGCGACGCTTGGGTTGAAGTGAACGGCCAGAAAATGTCGCCGCCACAAATCTCGGCTGAAATTCTGAAGAAAATGAAGAAAACCGCCGAAGACTACCTCGGCGAGCCAGTGACCGAAGCGGTGATCACCGTTCCGGCTTACTTCAACGACAGCCAGCGTCAGGCGACCAAAGACGCCGGCCGTATCGCGGGCCTGGACGTAAAACGTATCATCAACGAACCGACCGCAGCCGCGCTGGCTTACGGTATGGACAAGGCGAAAGGCGATCACACCGTAATCGTTTACGACTTGGGCGGCGGTACTTTCGACGTTTCCGTGATCGAAATTGCTGAAGTCGATGGTGAGCACCAGTTCGAAGTACTGGCCACCAACGGTGACACGTTCCTGGGCGGTGAAGACTTTGACATTCGTCTGATCGACTACCTCGTTGACGAATTCAAGAAAGAAAGCGGCATGAACCTTAAAGGTGACCCGCTGGCGATGCAGCGCCTGAAAGAAGCCGCTGAAAAAGCCAAGATCGAGCTGTCCTCTGCACTGTCGACCGACGTGAACCTGCCGTACATCACTGCAGACGCCACCGGTCCTAAGCACTTGAACGTGAAAATCTCCCGCGCCAAGCTCGAAGCGCTGGTAGAAGACCTGGTTCAACGCACCATCGAACCTTGCCGCATCGCTCTGAAAGACTCCGGCATCGACATTGGCGCCATCAACGACGTGATCCTGGTCGGCGGTCAGACCCGTATGCCACTGGTTCAGAAGCTGGTGACCGAGTTCTTCGGTAAAGAAGCGCGTAAAGATGTGAACCCGGACGAAGCCGTTGCCATGGGTGCTGCTATCCAGGGCGCAGTATTGGCCGGTGACGTGAAAGACGTTCTGCTGCTCGACGTCAGCCCGCTGACCCTGGGTATCGAAACCATGGGCGGCGTGATGACCGCGCTGATCGAGAAAAACACCACGATTCCTACCAAGAAATCGCAAGTGTTCTCGACAGCCGACGACAACCAGGGTGCTGTGACCATTCACGTGCTGCAAGGCGAGCGTAAGCAAGCTGCTCAGAACAAGTCCCTGGGCAAGTTCGACCTGGCCGAGATTCCACCAGCACCACGTGGCGTGCCACAAATTGAAGTGACCTTCGACATCGACGCCAACGGCATCTTGCACGTAGGCGCCAAAGACAAGGCCACCGGCAAGACTCAGTCGATCGTGATCAAGGCCAACTCCGGTCTGTCCGAGGAAGAGATTCAGCAGATGATTCGCGATGCTGAAACCAACGCCGACGAAGACCGCAAGTTCGAAGAGCTGGCAACGGCTCGTAACCAGGGCGATGCGCTGGTTCACTCGACTCGCAAAATGGTCGCTGACGCTGGCGATAAAGTGACTGCTGAAGAGAAGGCTGCAATCGAAGCGGCTGTGGTTGCTTTGGAAGCTGCTGTTAAAGGCGACGACAAGGCTGCAATCGAAGCCAAGGTTGAAGAGCTGTCGAAAGTCTCCGCTCCAGTAGCGCAGAAAATGTATGCCGAACAGGCTCAGCCAGCTGAAGGCGCTGCACCGCACGACGAAAAAGCTGAAAAAGCGGACGACGTTGTCGATGCTGAGTTCGAAGAAGTCAAAGACCACAAGTAAGTTATTGGTCGCCCGGTTGACTGCCTTCAGGCGGTGACTGGTAGGATGTCGCCGCGCGGGAGCTTGCTCCCGCGTTGGCGTGTCTGGAGTTAGTGAATTTTTACAGCATGCGACCACGTTCGGGTGCTGAAGGTATGGCCGGGAATGCTCCTGCTTTTCGAGCCGAAAGTACCGCATCGAATCAAAGACCAGGATCGTTGAATTGACGTGAGTTGGGTCCGGGCCTGTATTGGGGCTCAACGAGTTTGGCGAGGCTCAGGAGAGGTTTGCCAAACGTCCTTAAGAGTGCAAAGACTTATGGCAAAGCGTGACTATTACGAAGTATTGGGTGTTGAGCGTGGCTCAAGCGAGTCAGACCTGAAAAAGGCCTACCGTCGCCTGGCGATGAAGCACCACCCGGACCGTAATCCCGATGACAAAACGTCGGAAGATATGTTCAAAGAGGCTAATGAAGCCTACGAAGTGCTGTCCGACTCCAATAAGCGCGCAGCCTACGACCAGTATGGTCATGCCGGTGTCGACCCAAGCATGGGTGGCGGCGGTGCCGGTTTTGGTGGTCAGAACTTCTCCGACATCTTTGGTGATGTCTTCAGTGACTTCTTTGGCGGTGGTCGCGGCGGTTCCCGTGGCGGCGCGCAGCGCGGCAGCGACCTGCGTTACACCCTGGAGCTGAATCTGGAAGAAGCGGTGCGCGGTACGACCGTGAATATCCGTGTTCCGACACTGGTCAACTGCAAGCCGTGCGACGGCTCGGGTGCCAAGAAAGGCTCTTCGCCGATCACCTGTCCGACTTGCGGCGGTATCGGTCAGGTCCGCATGCAGCAAGGCTTTTTCTCGGTGCAGCAAACCTGCCCGCGTTGCCATGGCCAAGGCAAGATCATTTCCGATCCGTGCAACTCCTGCAATGGCGAAGGGCGTGTCGAAGAATACAAGACCCTGTCGGTAAAAGTGCCGGCCGGTGTCGATACCGGTGATCGCATTCGCCTGTCTGGTGAAGGCGAGGCGGGTGCGCAGGGTGGCCCGACTGGCGACTTGTACGTGGTGATCAATGTGCGCGAGCACGCGATCTTCCAGCGCGACGGCAAGCACCTGTTCTGCGAAGTGCCGATCAGTTTTGTAGATGCAGCATTGGGCGGCGAGCTGGAAATTCCGACTCTCGATGGCCGCGTCAAGCTGAAGATCCCGGAAGGGACTCAAACCGGCAAGCAGTTCCGTGTTCGCGGCAAGGGCGTTGCGCCAGTGCGCGGCGGTGGTGCCGGTGATCTGATGTGCCGTGTGGCGGTCGAAACGCCGGTCAATCTGGGGCGTCGTCAGCGCGAATTGCTGGAAGAGTTCCGCCGCTCGTTGGCGGACGACAACAGTCATTCGCCGAAAACCACCGGTTGGTTCGAAGGCGTGAAGCGCTTCTTCGGCGATTTGTAAGGAGACAGGCATGCGACGTATTGCAGTGATGGGCGCCGCCGGGCGCATGGGCAAGATTCTGGTCGAAGCGGTGCAGCAGCGCGCACCGCTGACCGGTTTGACGGCCGCCATCGTGCGACCCGGCAGCACGCTGATAGGTGTGGATGCTGGTGAGCTGGCATCGCTGGGACGTATCGGTGTGCCGTTGTCCGGTAATCTGGACGCGGTGGCGGATGAGTTCGATGTGTTAATCGACTTTACCCTCCCGGAAGTCATGTTGAAAAACCTGGCGTTCTGCCGTAAGGCGGGCAAGGCCATGGTGATTGGCACGACAGGATTGGATGCTGCGCAGAAGCACTTGCTGGCGGAGGCGGGCAAGGACATTCCTATCGTGTTCGCCGCCAATTTCAGTGTTGGCGTGAACCTGTCGTTGAAGCTGCTGGATATGGCGGCTCGTGTGCTCGGTGATGATGCGGATATCGAGATCATCGAGGCTCACCATCGGCACAAGATCGATGCGCCTTCAGGTACGGCGCTGCGTATGGGTGAAGTGATTGCCAGTGCGCTCGACCGTGATCTGCAGAAGGTCGCGGTGTATGGCCGTGAAGGGCACACCGGTGCGCGCGAACGTGAAACGATTGGCTTTGCCACTGTTCGCGGTGGTGATGTGGTCGGTGATCACACCGTGCTGTTTGCCTGTGAAGGTGAGCGCCTGGAAATCACGCACAAGGCTTCCAGTCGCATGACCTTCGCCAAGGGGGCGGTACGTGCTGCTTTGTGGCTGGATGGTCGTGAACCAGGCCTTTATGACATGCAAGACGTGCTCGACCTGCGTTAATATGCGCCCGAAATCGGGTTCAAACGCAGCGTTTGAGCCCGGTTTTACTCCGCCAAGCGACGTCCTGTCGCATTCTCCAGCCTTTAAGGCTCATTGGCGGTAGACCAAAAATGCCTTTTTCTGTAAGCTACAGCTTTAGTGTGTCCACTAAAAGCGCGCAGAATTATTCGGTGAAGAAGCGGGGTGACGTGTCCATACGTCACTCCGCTTTTTTGCAACCTGCGATCGCCCTTTCAGGCTTTATTTACGGGAGGTCTTCTTGACTAAGCCAGCCATACTCGCCCTTGCTGATGGCAGCATTTTTCGCGGCGAAGCCATTGGAGCCGACGGTCAAACCGTTGGTGAGGTGGTGTTCAACACCGCCATGACCGGCTATCAGGAAATCCTTACCGATCCTTCCTACGCCCAACAGATCGTTACCCTGACTTACCCGCACATCGGCAACACCGGCACTACGCCGGAAGACGCCGAGTCTGACCGCGTCTGGTCCGCTGGCCTGGTCATCCGTGACCTGCCGTTGGTTGCGAGCAACTGGCGTAACACGATGTCTCTGTCCGACTACCTGAAAGCCAACAACGTTGTGGCAATCGCTGGTATCGACACCCGCCGCCTGACACGCATCCTGCGTGAAAAAGGCGCACAGAACGGCTGCATCATGGCCGGTGACAACATTTCCGAAGAAGCCGCCATCGCCGCCGCCCAGGGTTTCCCTGGCCTGAAAGGCATGGACCTGGCGAAAGTTGTCAGCACCAAAGAAAAGTACGAGTGGCGCTCGACTGTCTGGGATCTGAAAACTGACAGCCACGCAACCATCGACGCGTCCGAACTGCCGTACCACGTGGTTGCCTACGACTACGGCGTCAAGTTGAACATCCTGCGCATGCTGGTTGAGCGCGGTTGCCGCGTAACCGTGGTGCCGGCTCAAACGCCCGCCGCTGAAGCGCTGGCTCTGAAGCCGGACGGCGTGTTCCTGTCCAACGGCCCTGGTGATCCGGAGCCTTGCGACTACGCGATCCAGGCGATCAAGGACGTGCTGGAGACCGAAATTCCGGTATTCGGCATCTGCCTCGGTCACCAGCTGCTGGCCCTGGCCTCTGGTGCCAAGACCCTGAAAATGGGTCACGGCCACCACGGTGCCAACCACCCGGTCCAGGATCTGGACACCGGCGTTGTGATGATCACCAGCCAGAACCACGGTTTTGCGGTAGACGAAACGACCCTGCCAGCCAACGTTCGGGCGATCCACAAATCGCTGTTCGACGGCACCCTGCAAGGCATCGAGCGTACCGACAAGAGCGCCTTCAGCTTCCAGGGTCACCCTGAAGCCAGCCCTGGCCCGAACGACGTAGCACCACTGTTCGATCGCTTCATCAACGAAATGGCCAAGCGACGCTAATCGCTCGCCTTGATGCAGCAAAGCTTGAGGGCGGCCCCGCAACCGGCGGCCCCCTCAAGGCTTCAAAGATTGAACAAGACGGCTTGCCGACTGACCTGCGGATTTGAGTGACAAACCCATGCCAAAACGTACAGACATTAAAAGCATCCTGATTCTCGGCGCTGGCCCGATCGTAATCGGCCAGGCCTGCGAATTCGACTACTCCGGCGCCCAGGCTTGTAAAGCCCTGCGCGAAGAGGGTTACCGCGTCATCCTGGTGAACTCCAACCCGGCCACCATCATGACCGATCCGGACATGGCCGACGCGACCTACATCGAGCCGATCAAGTGGCAGACCGTTGCCAAGATCATCGAGAAAGAGCGTCCGGACGCGCTGCTGCCAACCATGGGTGGCCAGACTGCGCTGAACTGCGCACTGGATCTGGAGCGTGAAGGCGTTCTGGAGAAGTTCGGCGTTGAAATGATCGGTGCTAACGCCGATACCATCGACAAGGCTGAAGACCGTTCGCGCTTCGACAAGGCGATGAAGTCCATCGGCCTGGACTGCCCGCGCTCCGGTATCGCCCACAGCATGGAAGAGGCCAACGCGGTTCTCGAAAAGCTCGGCTTCCCGTGCATCATCCGTCCGTCCTTCACCATGGGCGGCACCGGTGGCGGTATCGCTTACAACCGTGAAGAGTTCGAAGAAATCTGCGCCCGCGGTCTCGACTTGTCGCCGACCAAAGAGCTGCTGATCGACGAATCCCTGATCGGCTGGAAAGAATACGAGATGGAGGTTGTCCGCGATAAGAAGGACAACTGCATTATCGTTTGCTCGATCGAAAACTTCGACCCGATGGGCGTGCACACCGGTGACTCGATCACCGTGGCTCCGGCACAAACCCTGACGGACAAGGAATACCAAATCATGCGTAACGCCTCCCTGGCGGTACTGCGTGAAATCGGCGTTGAAACCGGCGGCTCCAACGTTCAGTTCGGCATCTGCCCGGACACCGGCCGTATGGTCGTGATCGAGATGAACCCGCGTGTATCCCGTTCTTCGGCACTGGCCTCGAAAGCCACTGGTTTCCCGATCGCGCGTATCGCTGCCAAGCTGGCGATCGGCTACACCCTGGACGAGCTGCAGAACGAAATCACCGGCGGCGCTACTCCTGCGTCCTTCGAGCCGTCCATCGACTACGTCGTTACCAAGCTGCCACGTTTCGCCTTCGAGAAATTCCCGAAAGCCGACGCTCGCCTGACCACTCAAATGAAGTCGGTCGGTGAAGTCATGGCCATCGGCCGCACTTTCCAGGAATCCCTGCAGAAAGCGCTGCGCGGTCTGGAAGTGGGCGTTTGCGGTCTGGACGAGAAACTCGACCTGAGCAACCCGGAAAGCATGAGCGTGCTCAAGCGCGAACTGACCGTGCCGGGCGCCGAGCGTATCTGGTACGTGGCTGACGCCTTCCGCGCCGGTCTGTCGGTCGAAGATATTTTCGGCATGAACATGATCGATCCGTGGTTCCTGGTACAGATCGAAGATCTGATCAAGGAAGAAGAGAAGGTCAAGACCCTGGGGCTGGCCAGCATCGACCGCGACATGATGTTCAAGCTCAAGCGCAAAGGCTTCTCCGACATGCGTCTGGCCAAATTGCTGGGCGTGACCGAGAAGAGCCTGCGTCGCCACCGTCACAAGCTCGAAGTGTTCCCGGTCTACAAGCGTGTTGATACCTGCGCGGCCGAGTTCGCCACCGACACCGCTTACCTCTACTCGACATACGAAGAAGAGTGCGAATCCGCGCCGTCGGGTCGCGACAAAATCATGATCCTGGGCGGCGGTCCTAACCGCATCGGCCAAGGCATCGAGTTCGACTACTGCTGCGTACACGCGGCGCTGGCACTGCGCGAAGACGGGTACGAGACCATCATGGTCAACTGCAACCCGGAAACCGTATCCACCGACTACGACACCTCCGATCGCCTGTACTTCGAGCCGGTAACCCTGGAAGACGTGCTGGAAATCGTCCGCGTCGAGAAGCCGAAAGGCGTGATCGTCCAGTACGGCGGCCAGACCCCGCTGAAACTGGCGCGTGCCCTGGAAGAAGCCGGCGTGCCGATCATCGGCACCAGCCCGGACGCCATCGACCGTGCAGAAGACCGTGAACGCTTCCAGCAGATGGTTGAGCGTCTGAACCTGCGTCAGCCGCCAAACGCCACCGTGCGCAGCGAAGACGAAGCGATTCGCGCTGCGGCCAAGATTGGTTACCCGCTGGTGGTTCGTCCGTCCTACGTCCTGGGCGGCCGCGCGATGGAAATCGTTTACGAAGAAGAAGAGCTCAAGCGCTACTTGCGTGACGCGGTGAAAGTGTCCAACGACAGCCCGGTGCTGCTTGACCACTTCCTCAACTGCGCCATCGAAATGGACGTGGATGCAGTTTGCGACGGCACCGACGTGGTGATCGGCGCGATCATGCAGCACATCGAGCAGGCTGGCGTTCACTCCGGTGACTCCGCGTGCTCCCTGCCGCCGTACTCGCTGCCTGGGCACATCCAGGACGAAATGCGCGAACAGGTCAAGAAAATGGCCCTGGAGCTGGGTGTTGTCGGCCTGATGAACGTTCAGTTGGCGCTGCAGGGCGAAGACATCTACGTTATCGAAGTCAACCCGCGCGCATCCCGTACCGTACCGTTCGTGTCCAAGTGCATCGGTGTTTCCCTGGCAATGATCGCGGCTCGCGTCATGGCTGGTAAAACCCTGAAGGAAATCGGCTTCACCAAAGAAATCATTCCGAACTTCTACAGTGTGAAAGAGGCGGTATTCCCGTTCGCCAAGTTCCCTGGTGTGGACCCGATCCTGGGCCCAGAGATGAAGTCCACCGGTGAAGTGATGGGCGTGGGCGACACCTTCGGTGAAGCATTCGCCAAGGCTCAGATGGGCGCCAGCGAAGTGCTGCCGACCGGAGGTACCGCGTTCATCAGCGTGCGTGACGACGACAAGCCACTGGTTGCAGGCGTGGCCCGTGATCTGATCAACTTGGGCTTCGAAGTGGTGGCTACTGCCGGTACTGCCAAGATGATCGAAGCCGCAGGCTTGAAAGTGCGTCGTGTGAATAAGGTGACCGAAGGTCGTCCACACGTGGTCGACATGATCAAGAATGATGAAGTC
Organism: Pseudomonas sp. ASL7; assembly: GCF_056680375.1. NCBI lineage: Bacteria > Pseudomonadati > Pseudomonadota > Gammaproteobacteria > Pseudomonadales > Pseudomonadaceae > Pseudomonas > Pseudomonas sp. ASL7. The sequence continues at coordinate 5,564,651 of NZ_CM155279.1, forward strand.
ACGCTGATCATCAACACCACCGAAGGTCGTCAGTCGATCGCTGATTCGTATTCCATTCGTCGTAATGCCTTGCAGCACAAGATTTACTGCACCACCACTATTGCTGCTGGCGAAGCTATCTGTGAAGCGCTGAAGTTCGGTCCCGAGAAGACCGTGCGCCGCTTGCAGGATCTACACGCAGGATTGAAGGCATGATCAAGTACCCAATGACCGTCCAGGGCGCCAAAGCCCTGGAAGAAGAACACGCTCACCTGACCAAGGTCGTTCGTCCGAAGCTTAGCCAGGACATCGGTACGGCCCGCGAGTTGGGTGATTTGAAGGAAAACGCTGAATACCACGCTGCTCGCGAGCAGCAGGGGATGGTCGAGGCGCGGATCCGTGATATTGAAGGCCGCATGCAGAACGCGGTGATCATCGATGTCACGACCATTCCTCATACCGGCAAAGTGATTTTCGGTACCACCGTTGAAATCGCCAACGTCGAAACCGACGAAACCGTCACTTACCACATCGTGGGTGAGGACGAGGCTGACTTCAAACTGGGCAAGATTTCAGTGGGTTCGCCACTGGCTCGCGCACTGATCGCCAAGGAAGAGGGCGATGTGGTAGCGGTCAAAACGCCTAGCGGCGTTATCGAGTACGAGATTGTCGAAGTCCGCCACATCTGAAAGAAGGCGCCCGCTACGCGCGGGCGCGATGCTTTGGCAGTTGACTCAGATGTTGTGGGTGGGTGGCCTGTGGCTGTTGCATATCGGTCTGCTGCCGGCGCTGGGCAAAATTGGTCTGGCGCCGCTGCTGATCGACGAAATCGAAGGCATGATGGATACGCTGATGGTGGGATTCGCCACGGCGTGTGTGATTTTTCAGGCTTTGGTTCTGGTTCAGGCCGAGGGCCTTGTCAGTCTATGGCGGGATATTCGCGGGCAACTGCTGATGATGGCGCTGTATGCGTGCGCAATGTATTTCGTTGTGCGCTTCGGTTGGTCGGATGCAGTGCGCTGGGAAGAGTTCAGCTATCTTGTTCTGGGCTTTTCCGGGCTGGTGCTGGTGTTGCAGCCGGTACCGGGATGGAGTGGCAGGGTGCGCGAAGCACACCCTTGACCCTTGCCATCACTTGAAGCGATGGACGTTCGACAGCTGCTTGTTGACGCTGAAGTTCTTGCGGTAAATCAGTGCCATCTTGCCGATGACCTGAACCAGGTCCGCTTTGCCGACCTTGCAGAGTTCTGCAATGGACGCCAGGCGCGATTCGCGATCGAGGATGTTGAGCTTGATTTTAATCAGCTCGTGATCCGCCAACGCGCGTTCAAGTTCGGCTAACACACCTTCAGTCAAACCGTTGTCAGCCACAATCAAAACTGGTTTCAGATGGTGGCCAATGGATTTGTACTGTTTCTTCTGCTCTTGAGTGAGCGGCATAATCTGACCCCTGCGTCTGATCTTGTAAAAAGCGGCGGCCAGTTTACCCGAGCGAGTCCGGGACCGCCCAGTTAATCACGACCCGTTTTATTTTTGAGGTGGCCCGTGGCCCGTTCCAAGACAAGCCTTAAATGGCTGCAAGAGCATTTCAACGACCCATTCGTAAAAATGGCGCAAAAAGACGGGTATCGCTCCCGTGCCAGTTACAAACTGCTGGAAATTCAGGAAAGAGACCGTCTGATCCGTCCTGGCATGAGCGTTATCGACCTTGGTGCAGCCCCGGGTGGCTGGTCCCAGGTGACCAGTCGTCTGATTGGCGGGCAGGGGACGCTGATTGCTTCCGACATCCTGGAAATGGACAGCATCCCTGATGTGACCTTCATTCAGGGCGACTTCACTGAGGACGCCGTACTGGCACAAATCCTTGAAGCGGTCGGAAATAAGGAAGTGGACCTTGTGATTTCCGATATGGCCCCCAATATGAGTGGACTGGCCTCTGTTGATATGCCGAAGTCGATGTTCCTGTGCGAGTTGGCGCTGGATCTTGCGACTCGAGTGTTGAAGCCAGGTGGTGATTTTTTGATCAAAATCTTCCAGGGTGAAGGTTTCGACGAATACCACAAGAGCGTTCGCAAGCAGTTCGAGAAGGTTACGACGCGCAAGCCGAAATCGTCGCGTGACCGCTCCCGTGAGCAGTACTTGCTGGGCCGTGGTTTCCGCGGGCGCAGTGAGGAGTAAGAGGTTTTTCGACCGGGGTGATAGGTTTTTCGTATTTCGCCCCGTGAGCTTTAGCGAATATTGTGTAGAAAGTGTTTCACAAAGGGTTACAGACGGCGCCTGCCAGAGCCGTAGGTAATGTAGTAAGTTAGGCCGGTGAATATCATGCGAAGCGCGCGCCATTAGCGGAGCTTGCTTCAGAGGGTAGTTAATTGAACGATATGGCAAAGAATCTGATCCTGTGGTTGATCATCGCGGCTGTCCTGGTGACGGTGATGAACAACTTCTCCAGCCCTAACGAGCCGCAGACCCTCAACTATTCCGACTTCATCCAGCAAGTTAAGGATGGCAAGGTCGAGCGCGTAGCGGTTGACGGCTACGTGATTACCGGCAAGCGCAACGATGGCGACAGCTTCAAGACCATTCGTCCTGCAATTACGGATAACGGTCTTATCGGCGATCTCGTGGATAACCACGTCGTAGTCGAAGGCAAACAGCCTGAACAGCAAAGCATCTGGACTCAACTCCTGGTCGCAAGCTTCCCGATCCTCGTGATCATCGCCGTGTTCATGTTTTTCATGCGGCAGATGCAGGGCGGTGCCGGGGGCAAGGGCGGGCCGATGAGTTTCGGCAAAAGCAAGGCGCGTCTGCTTTCCGAAGACCAGGTGAAAACCACCTTGGCTGACGTTGCCGGCTGCGACGAAGCTAAAGAAGAAGTCGGCGAACTGGTCGAGTTCCTGCGTGATCCGGGCAAGTTTCAGCGCCTGGGCGGTCGCATTCCTCGCGGCGTACTGATGGTGGGTCCTCCCGGTACTGGTAAAACCTTGTTGGCCAAGGCGATTGCCGGCGAAGCCAAAGTGCCGTTCTTCACTATTTCCGGTTCCGATTTCGTAGAAATGTTCGTGGGTGTCGGTGCCAGCCGTGTACGTGACATGTTTGAGCAGGCCAAGAAGCATGCTCCATGCATCATCTTCATCGACGAAATCGATGCCGTTGGTCGCCATCGTGGCGCCGGTATGGGTGGCGGTCACGACGAGCGCGAACAGACTCTCAACCAGTTGCTGGTGGAGATGGATGGCTTCGAAATGAATGACGGCATCATCGTCATTGCTGCAACCAACCGTCCGGACGTACTGGACCCGGCGTTGCTGCGTCCAGGCCGTTTCGACCGTCAGGTCGTGGTCGGTCTGCCGGACATTCGTGGTCGGGAGCAGATTCTCAAAGTTCACATGCGTAAAGTGCCGATGGGTGACGACGTTGCGCCGGCTGTGATCGCTCGCGGCACGCCTGGCTTCTCCGGCGCCGACCTGGCAAACCTGGTGAACGAAGCATCGTTGTTTGCTGCCCGTACCGGCAAGCGAATCGTCGAAATGAAAGAGTTCGAACTGGCCAAAGACAAGATCATGATGGGCGCCGAGCGCAAATCCATGGTCATGTCCGAGAAAGAGAAGCAAAACACCGCTTATCACGAAGCGGGCCACGCCATTGTCGGTCGTGTCGTGCCAGAGCATGACCCGGTCTACAAGGTGTCGATCATCCCGCGCGGTCGTGCGCTGGGTGTGACCATGTTCCTTCCGGAAGAAGATCGCTACAGCCTGTCCAAGCGTGCGCTGATCAGCCAGATCTGCTCGTTGTACGGCGGCCGTATTGCTGAAGAAATGACTCTGGGCTTCGATGGCGTGACCACTGGTGCGTCCAACGACATCATGCGAGCCAGCCAGATTGCTCGGAACATGGTGACCAAGTGGGGGCTGTCGGAAAAACTCGGTCCGCTGATGTATGCCGAAGAAGAGGGTGAAGTATTCCTTGGTCGCGGCGGTGGTGGTCAGAGTGCAAGCTTCTCCGGTGAAACCGCCAAGCTGATCGACTCCGAAGTTCGCAGCATCATTGACCAGTGCTACGGCACGGCCAAACAGATCCTTACGGACAACCGTGACAAGCTCGATGCCATGGCTGATGCCTTGATGAAGTACGAAACGATCGATGCCGATCAGATCGACGACATCATGGCAGGTCGTACGCCTCGCGAACCTCGTGACTGGTCGGGCGGCACCGGTACTTCCGGAACACCTCCGGTGGTGCAGGATGAGCGTCCGGAAACACCGATCGGCGGTCCGGCTGCTGACGTTTAAGGTTTGAAATGACTTTTGTTCAGTCCTCGACCCGGTTGCCCTGCGGCAATCGGGTTCTTGATTTGGCCCAGACGCATGTCATGGGCATTCTTAATGTCACTCCTGACTCCTTCTCTGATGGCGGCCAATACAGCCAGCTCGATGCGGCCCTGCGCCACGCCGAAGCCATGGTGGTGGCCGGCGCGACGCTGATTGATGTCGGTGGTGAGTCGACCCGGCCGGGTGCCAGGGCGGTTTCGCCATTGGAAGAGCTGGAGCGCGTAGCCCCCATCGTTGAGCGCATTCATCGCGAGCTGGATGTGATCATTTCGGTCGATACCTCCACGCCGTCCGTCATGCGCGAAACCGCACGGCTAGGGGCGGGGTTGATCAATGATGTTCGTTCACTGCAGCGCGATGGCGCTCTGGATGCGGCTGCGGCGACAGGTCTGCCGGTCTGTCTGATGCATATGCTCGGTGAGCCGGGCGACATGCAGGACAATCCGCAGTATCAGGACGTTACGAAAGAAGTGAGTGTGTTTCTCGCCGATCGCATGGCTCAGTGTGCCTCGGTGGGGATTCCTGCTGAACGGATCATCCTTGATCCTGGCTTCGGCTTCGCTAAAACCTTGCAGCACAATCTAAGCCTGTTCAAACATATGGAAGCCTTGCATGCCTTGGGGCGGCCTCTATTGGTCGGGGTTTCGCGAAAGAGCATGATCGGCCAGGCTTTGAATCGCGCGGTCGGGGAGCGTCTGTATGGCGGTCTTGCGCTCGCGGCGCTGGCGTCGTTCAAGGGGGCGCGTATATTGCGCGTCCACGATGTAGCCGAAACAGTCGATGTGGTGAGGATGATCGCCGCAGTACAATCATCGGAATAAGAATGATGGAGCGCTTATGACTAAGAAATACTTTGGTACTGACGGCATTCGTGGTCGGGTTGGTGAGTACCCGATTACTCCTGACTTCATGCTCAAGCTCGGCTGGGCGGCTGGCATGGCGTTCCGCAAAATGGGCGCGTGCAAAGTGCTGGTGGGCAAGGACACCCGGATTTCCGGTTACATGTTCGAATCGGCGCTCGAGGCGGGACTGACGTCGGCGGGCGCTGACGTAATGCTCCTGGGGCCGATGCCGACGCCGGCCATTGCCTATCTGACGCGTACATTCCATGCGGAAGCCGGAATCGTAATCAGCGCCTCGCACAATCCGCACGACGACAACGGCATCAAGTTTTTCTCCGGGAAGGGCACCAAGCTTCCTGATGAAATCGAGTTGATGATCGAGGAGTTGCTCGATACCCCGATGACCGTGGTTGAGTCGAGCAAGATCGGCAAGGTGTCGCGAATCAATGATGCCTCGGGTCGTTACATTGAATTCTGCAAGAGCAGTGTGCCGACAGGCACCAACTTCGCAGGCCTGAAGATCGTGGTCGACTGCGCTCATGGCGCGGTCTACAAAGTCGCACCTAGCGTGTTCCGTGAACTGGGCGCCGATGTTGTCGTGCTGTCCGCGCAACCAAACGGTCTGAACATCAACGAAAACTGCGGTTCGACCCATATGGCTCAGTTGCAAGCTGCCGTGTTGGCTGAGCATGCCGACCTGGGTATCGCGTTTGATGGCGATGGTGATCGGGTTTTGATGGTCGATCACACCGGCGCTGTCGTCGATGGTGACGAGTTGCTGTACATCATTGCTCGTGATCTGCACGAGCACGATAAGTTGCAGGGCGGCGTGGTGGGTACGCTCATGAGTAACCTGGGGCTTGAGCTGGCCCTGGCGGATCTATCGATTCCATTTGTCCGTGCCAACGTTGGCGACCGCTATGTGATCGCTGATCTGCTCGAGCGCAACTGGATGGTCGGTGGCGAAAACTCGGGACATATCGTCTGCTTCCATCACACCACTACCGGTGATGCGATCATCGCTGCGCTGCAAGTGCTGATGGCGCTCAAGACTCGCTCCGAAGGGTTGGCGCAAGCCCGTCAGGCGCTGCGCAAATGCCCTCAGGTGTTGATTAACGTGCGTTTTGGAGGGGGTGAGAGCCCGCTCGATCATCCGTTGGTTAAAGAGGCCAGTGAGCGCGTTACCAAGGCGATGGCCGGTCGTGGGCGCGTGTTGTTGCGCAAGTCCGGAACGGAGCCTTTGGTGCGTGTAATGGTTGAAGGCGAAGACGAAACACAGGTTCGCGGCTACGCCGAAGAGCTGGCAAATCTGGTTACTGAAGTTTCTGTCTGAATTCGGCTTGCCAGCCATCATTGTGTTGGGTAACATCTGCGCCCACTTTGACCGACGAGGTACAGCATGCGTCGCCCTATGGTAGCTGGTAACTGGAAGATGCACGGTACCCGCGCCAGCGTCGCTGAGCTGATCAACGGCCTTAGTCGTTTGGCCTTGCCGAGCGGTGTTGATGTTGCGGTATTCCCGCCTTGCTTGCATATCAATCAAGTGATTGATGGTTTGAAAGGAAAGTCGATTTTGGTCGGCGCGCAGAATTCTGCGGTGGAATCCATGCAAGGCGCCTTGACCGGTGAGGTTGCTCCGAGTCAGTTGGTGGATGCAGGCTGTTCCCTTGTGCTTGTCGGGCACTCCGAACGCCGCCAGATTATGGGCGAGCGAGACGGTATGCTGAATCGCAAGTTCGCAGCGGCACAGGCATGTGGCTTGATTCCGGTGTTGTGCATAGGGGAAACCCTTGAGCAGCGCGAAGCCGGAAAAACTCTTGAGGTTGTCTCGCGTCAGCTAGGCAGTATCATGGAAGAGCTGGGTGTCGGTGCGTTTGCAAAGGCAGTAATCGCTTACGAGCCGGTCTGGGCCATTGGCACCGGGCTGACTGCTTCGCCGCAACAGGCGCAGGATGTGCACGCAGCCATTCGCGCTCAGTTGGCGGCAGAGAATTCTGAAGTCGCACAAGGTGTGCGGCTTCTATACGGCGGCAGCGTGAAGGCGGCCAATGCGGTCGAACTGTTCGGCATGCCGGATATCGATGGGGGGCTCATTGGTGGGGCGTCCCTGAATGCAGATGAGTTCGGTGCGATTTGTCGCGCCGCGGGAAACTGAAAAAATGCTGGAAACAGTCGTAGTCGTTTTTCATCTGCTGGGTGCGTTGGGCGTAGTTGCTCTGGTATTGCTGCAGCAGGGTAAGGGTGCGGATGCTGGCGCGTCTTTCGGAGCAGGTGCTTCAAATACTGTGTTCGGAAGCCAAGGTTCCTCTACCTTTCTTAGTAAGTTTACTGCTATACTTGCCGCCGGTTTCTTCATAACCAGCTTAGGGTTAGGTTACTTTGCTAAAGAGAAGGCTCACCAGCTGACTCAAGTAGGTTTGCCAAACCCGGCAGTGTTGGAAGTTCCAAAGCAAAAACCGGCTTCTGATGATGTACCGGTGCTTCAAGAGCAAAAGTCGGCTACTCCAGCGACTGACGTGCCTCCAGCTCAAGAGCAAAAGTAAGAAGGGTTTCAAACGTAGTATTGCCGAGGTGGTGGAATTGGTAGACACGCAACCTTGAGGTGGTTGTGCCCATAGGGTGTAGGGGTTCGAGTCCCCTTCTCGGTACCAATTATCAGGAGAGCCCGCTGTTGCGGGCTTTCTTGTAGGTGGAAGGTTACATTGACCCTGTCAGGGATCGGTCGTATACTTCCGCCCCAGCTTTGTCGCGGGGTGGAGCAGTCTGGTAGCTCGTCGGGCTCATAACCCGAAGGTCGTCGGTTCAAATCCGGCCCCCGCAACCAGTTTAAGGAGCCCCTTTTAAGGGGCTTTTTGTTAGCTGGACACTTTCAACGCCGCTATTCAACGGCGTTTCAAGGATGGGCGTTTCGCCCATTTTTTTATTTTGCACAGCATGCACATACATGCACGAGGGGGTTCAGGTGTCGAGCAAGCTAGAAGAGTTGCAGGCCTTGCTGGCCCCGGTGGTCGTGGCCCTAGGCTATGAATGCTGGGGTATTGAGTTTTCGGCTCAAGGTCGCCACTCAATGTTGCGCGTTTATATTGATAAAGAGGGCGGCGTGCTGGTGGACGATTGTGCCATCGTCAGTCGTCAGATCAGTGGTGTCCTGGATGTTGAAGATCCAATCGCCGTTGAATACACCCTTGAAGTTTCCTCGCCTGGCATGGAACGCCCACTGTTCACTATTGAGCAGTTTGCAAAATTTGCCGGTGAACAAGTGAAGATCAAGCTGCGCTCGCCTTTTGAAGGACGACGCAACTTTCAGGGCCTTCTGCGCGGTGTAGAAGAGCAGGACGTCGTGGTGCAGGTTGAAGACCATGAGTTCCTGTTGCCGATCGATATGATCGACAAGGCCAACATTATTCCCAGTTTTGACTGAGACGCGGATCCCGCGGATCCAATGGCTTGCGAAAGGCGAGGCGTACGATGAGCAAAGAAGTACTGCTGGTTGTTGAGTCGGTATCCAATGAAAAGGGCGTACCGGCAAACGTAATTTTTGAAGCGTTGGAGCTGGCCCTGGCCACTGCTACCAAAAAACGTTTCGAGGACGAAGTCGATCTGCGTGTGGAAATCAATCGCCACACCGGTGCTTACGAGACATTTCGTCGCTGGACGGTCGTCGAAGAAGCAGATCTGGACGATCCGGCCATCGAAACCTGGCCGAGCAAGGTTGCCGAAACGCATCCAGGCGCCCAGGTCGGTGATGTAGTCGAAGAAAAGATCGAGTCCATCGAGTTTGGCCGCATCGCTGCACAGACTGCCAAGCAAGTCATCGTGCAAAAAGTTCGCGAAGCCGAGCGTGCTCAAGTGGTTGACGCCTATCGCGAGCGCCTGGGGGAAATCATCTCCGGCACCGTGAAGAAAGTGACCCGCGACAACGTGATCGTCGACCTGGGCAACAACGCCGAGGCGTTGCTGGCTCGTGAAGACATCATTTCTCGCGAAACCTTCCGGGTTGGCGTGCGTCTGCGTGCGCTGCTCAAGGAAATCCGCACCGAGAACCGCGGCCCGCAGCTGATCCTGTCGCGTACCGCGCCGGAAATGCTGATCGAGTTGTTCCGCATCGAAGTGCCGGAAATCGCTGAAGGCCTGATCGAAGTAATGGCCGCCTCCCGTGACCCGGGTTCGCGCGCCAAGATCGCGGTCCGCTCCAAGGACAAACGCATTGATCCGCAAGGCGCTTGCATCGGTATGCGCGGTTCGCGCGTCCAGGCAGTGTCCGGCGAATTGGGCGGCGAGCGTGTAGACATCGTCCTGTGGGACGATAATCCGGCTCAGTTTGTGATCAATGCAATGTCGCCGGCTGAAGTGGCGGCAATTATCGTTGACGAAGATGCCCATGCAATGGACATCGCCGTTGGCGCAGACAATCTGGCTCAGGCCATCGGTCGTGGTGGTCAGAACGTGCGTCTGGCTAGCCAGTTGACGGGTTGGACCCTGAACGTGATGACCGAATCGGACATCCAGGCTAAGCAGCAAGCAGAAACCGGCGACATCCTGCGCAACTTCATCGACGAGCTGGAAGTCGACGAAGACCTGGCACAGGTGCTGGTAGATGAGGGCTTCACCAGCCTGGAAGAGATTGCCTACGTACCGTTGGAAGAAATGCTCAACATCGACGGCTTTGACGAAGAAACCGTCAACGAGCTTCGTGCTCGTGCCAAGGATCGTTTGTTGACCAAAGCCATCGCTACTGAGGAAAAGCTGGCAGACGCCCATCCGGCCGAAGACCTGCTCTCGCTTGAGGGTATGGACAAGGATTTGGCGATGGAACTGGCGGTGCGCGGCGTAATTACCCGCGAAGACCTGGCCGAGCAGTCTATTGACGACCTGCTCGACATCGACGGCATTGACGATGATCGTGCCGGCAAGTTGATCATGGCCGCCCGAGCCCACTGGTTCGAGTAATTAGGCGCGGCCTGAGGAGAGAAGTGCATGACGCAAGTCACGGTGAAACAACTGGCCGATGAGGTCAAAACACCGGTAGAGCGCCTGTTGCAGCAGATGCGTGAGGCAGGTCTGCCGCACACCGCCGCCGAAGAACATGTGACTGACAGTGAGAAGCAATCTTTGCTGACTCACTTGAAAAGCAGCCACAAGGCGAAAGTGGAAGAACCACGCAAGATCACGCTGCAGCGTAAAACCACCAGCACCCTGCGTGTTGCTGGCAGCAAAAGCATCAGCGTTGAAGTCCGTAAAAAGAAAGTTTTCGTACAGCGCAGCCCGGAAGAAATCGAAGCCGAGCGCAAACGCGAACTGGACGAACGTCGCGCAGTAGAAAATGCTGCTCGTCAGAAGGCTGAAGAAGAAGCCAAGCGTCGCGCCGAAGAAGAAGCGCGTCGCCAGCCTGCTGCTGCGCAAACCGCTACTACCGACGCTGTCGCAGCACCTGCTGCGGTTGCCGAACCAGTGCGTGAAAGCGCTCCGGTTATGGCTGCTGCACCGGCACCGGCACCCTCTGCCGATGCTCGCAAGCAGAACGAACAGCGCCGTCCGGACAAACCACGTGCCGACGATAACAATCGTCGTGGCAGTGGCGATGGTGAGCGCAAAAACGCTCCGCATCGTGCTTCGGTCAAAGAGAAAGCGCCTGCTCCACGGGTTGCGCCACGTACTACCGACGAAGAAAGCGATGGCTTCCGTCGTGGTGGTCGCGGCAAGGCCAAGCTGAAGAAACGCAACGCTCACGGTTTCCAGAGCCCAACCGGCCCTGTAGTGCGCGAAGTGAAGATCGGCGAGACCATCACTGTTGGCGATCTCGCCCAGCAGATGTCGGTCAAGGCTGCTGAAATCATCAAGTTCATGTTCAAACTGGGTACTCCAGCGACCATCAACCAGGTACTGGATCAGGAAACTGCTCAACTGGTTGCCGAAGAGCTGGGCCACAAAGTGACCCTGGTCAGCGACACCGCCCTGGAAGATTCCCTGGCCGAGTCCCTGAAGTTTGAAGGTGAGTCGTTCTCCCGTGCACCAGTCGTGACCGTAATGGGCCACGTTGACCACGGTAAGACCTCGCTGCTCGACTACATCCGTCGTGCCAAGGTAGCTGCTGGCGAAGCTGGCGGCATCACCCAGCACATCGGTGCGTACCACGTTGAAACTGACCGCGGTATGGTGACGTTCCTCGACACCCCTGGTCACGCCGCGTTTACCGCCATGCGTGCTCGTGGTGCCAAGGCGACCGACATCGTGATCCTGGTGGTTGCAGCGGACGACGGCGTAATGCCGCAGACCATTGAAGCCGTTCAGCACGCCAAGGCTGCCGGTGTTCCGCTGGTTGTTGCAGTGAACAAAATCGACAAGCCGGGCGCCGATCTCGATCGCATCCGTAGCGAACTGTCGGTTCACGGCGTGACCTCGGAAGAGTGGGGCGGCGACACCCCGTTCGTATCGGTTTCGGCGAAAGTCGGTACTGGCGTGGACGAGTTGCTCGAAGCTGTTCTGCTGCAAGCCGAAGTTCTCGAACTGAAAGCGACCCCTTCGGCTCCTGGCCGTGGCGTTGTGGTTGAATCGCGTCTCGACAAAGGTCGTGGCCCGGTTGCAACCGTTCTGGTTCAAGACGGTACCCTGCGCCAAGGCGACATGGTGCTGGTCGGTTCGAACTATGGCCGCGTTCGCGCCATGCTCGACGAGAACGGCAAGCCAATTAAAGAAGCCGGTCCTTCCATCCCGGTCGAGATCCTCGGCCTGGACGGTACTCCGGATGCTGGCGACGAGATGAGTGTGGTTGCCGACGAGAAGAAAGCCCGTGAAGTGGCTCTGTTCCGTCAAGGCAAGTTCCGCGAAGTCAAACTGGCCCGTGCTCACGCTGGCAAGCTTGAAAACATCTTCGAGAACATGGGTCAGGAAGAGAAGAAGACGCTTAACATCGTCCTCAAATCTGACGTACGTGGTTCGCTGGAAGCGTTGAACGGTGCCTTGAACGGCCTGGGTAACGACGAAGTGCAAGTGCGTGTTGTCGGTGGCGGTGTCGGTGGTATCACCGAGTCCGACGCCAACCTGGCACTGGCCTCCAATGCTGTACTGTTCGGCTTCAACGTGCGTGCCGATGCTGGCGCTCGCAGGATCGTCGAGCAGGAAGGTCTGGATATGCGTTACTACAACGTGATCTACGACATCATCGAAGACGTCAAGAAAGCCCTCACCGGTATGCTGGGCAGCGATGTTCGCGAGAACATCCTGGGTACCGCTGAAGTGCGTGACGTGTTCCGTTCGCCGAAGTTCGGCGCGATCGCCGGTTGCATGGTTATCGAAGGTGTTGTTCACCGTAACCGTCCAATCCGTGTACTGCGTGAAGACATCGTTATCTTCGAAGGCGAGCTGGAATCCCTGCGCCGCTTCAAGGATGACGCTTCCGAAGTACGTGCCGGCATGGAATGCGGTATCGGCGTGAAGAGCTACAACGACGTCAAAGTCGGTGACAAGATCGAAGTCTTCGAGAAGGTTCAGGTTGCTCGCAGCCTCTAACTCGCGCACTTCAAGAGCCGTGATGGCCAGCCGCATGCAGTTGCGCGGCGCATCAGCAGGACTCTAAACGCAACGCCCGGTCTGGCTTTTGTCAGGCCGGGCGTTTGCCGCTTTCAGACCCCACGGGTTTCACCGTGAGGCAGTAACAGGTAACAAGACATGGCAAAAGAATACAGCCGTACCCAACGTATCGGCGATCAGATGCAGCGTGAGCTGGCACAGCTGATCCGTCGTGAAGTCAAAGACCCGCGCGTCGGCCTGGTCACCATTACCGCTGTTGAAGTCAGCCGTGACGTCGGTCACGCGAAGATTTTCATCACCGTGATGGGGCAGGACAACGCCGAAGACATCGCGCAAAGCATCAAGGTGCTCAACTCCGCTGCCGGTTTCCTGCGCATGCAGTTGGCCCGTGAGATGAAGTTGCGCAGCGTTCCACAGTTGCACTTCCACTACGACGAAAGCGTCGTGCGTGGTGCGCACCTGTCGGCGCTGATCGAGCGTGCGGTGGCTGAAGACAATCAGCACCCGGTGGCGGCTGAAGCCGAAGACACCAAGGAGTAATCGGTGGCTCAGGTCAAACGTATCCGTCGTAACGTCAGCGGTATCATCCTGCTCGACAAGCCGCTGGGGTTCACCTCCAACGCAGCGTTGCAGAAGGTCCGCTGGTTGCTGAACGCCGAGAAGGCCGGGCACACCGGCAGTCTCGATCCGCTGGCCACCGGCGTGCTGCCGTTGTGCTTCGGTGAAGCCACCAAGTTCTCGCAGTACCTGCTCGATTCCGACAAGGCTTATGAAACCCTGGCGCAACTGGGCAAGACCACCACCACGGCGGATGCCGAAGGTGAAGTTTTGCAGGAACGCCCGGTGACCGTTGGTCGCGCCGATATCGAAGCTGTGCTGCCCAATTTTCGTGGGCAAATCAGTCAGATACCGCCGATGTACTCGGCCCTCAAGCGTGATGGCCAACCGCTGTACAAGCTGGCCCGTGCAGGCGAAGTAGTGGAGCGTGAACCGCGTTCTGTTACTATTGCGCGCTTGGAATTACTGGCCTTCGAAGGTGATACTGCGCGGCTTGCGGTGGATTGCAGCAAAGGCACCTATATCCGCACCCTGGTGGAGGATATTGGTGAGCAACTCGGTTGTGGCGCTTACGTCGCTGAATTGCGACGTACCCAGGCCGGGCCTTTCACACTGGCGCAGACTGTCACGCTTGAAGAGCTGGAAGCCGTACATGCCGAAGGCGGCAACGAAGCAGTCGACCGCTTCTTGATGCCATCGGACAGCGGCCTGCTGGATTGGCCACTGTTGCATTTCTCGGAGCACAGCTCGTTCTACTGGCTTAACGGCCAACCGGTACGGGCCCCGGATGCACCGAAGTTCGGCATGGTACGGGTACAGGATCACAACGGTCGCTTCATCGGCATCGGTGAAGTGAGCGAAGACGGGCGCATCGCGCCGCGTCGACTGATTCGGTCAGAATGACCGGACGAGGGTGGCTGTTAACAGGCACGGTCACTACTCATTTTTAGATACAGGGATTTGTCCCTGGCCTGTTGAAGCTGTTTCTTTGAAACAGTTTCCTGATAAAAGGATTGCCTCATGGCTCTCGACGTTCAAGAAAAAGCTCAAATCGTAGCTGACTACCAGCAAGCTGTTGGTGACACTGGTTCGCCAGAAGTGCAAGTTGCACTGCTGACCCACAACATCAACAAACTGCAAGGTCACTTCAAGGCCAACGGTAAAGATCACCACTCCCGTCGTGGTCTGATCCGCATGGTAAACCAGCGTCGTAAGCTGCTGGACTACCTGAAAGGCAAGGACGTGAGCCGTTACAGCGCTCTGATCGCTCGCCTGGGTCTGCGTCGCTAATAAGCGATTGCGCTAGAGGTTGGTTGTCTGTCGTACGTCAGTGGGTTTCCCGCTGGCGCATGGCAGGCTCCCAGCCTCAAGTTTTATCTGGATAGTCGTTTTACCCTGGACAGGCGTTGGGCCGATTCCCGACATTGCCCAAGAATTTCGCAAGAAGACAAGTTCCCCAAGAGCCACAAAAGAAGGTAGGACACCGTGAACCCGGTAATCAAAAAATTCCAGTTCGGTCAGTCGACCGTTACCCTCGAGACTGGCCGTATCGCCCGTCAGGCCTCCGGCGCAGTATTGGTCACCGTTGACGACGACGTCAGCGTATTGGTGACCGTAGTCGGTGCCAAACAAGCTGATCCAGGCAAGGGCTTCTTCCCTCTGTCCGTTCACTACCAGGAAAAGACTTACGCTGCCGGTAAGATCCCTGGCGGTTTCTTCAAGCGCGAAGGCCGTCCTTCCGAGAAAGAAACCCTGACTTCCCGACTGATCGACCGTCCGATCCGTCCGCTGTTCCCAGAAGGCTTCATGAACGAAGTGCAGGTTGTCTGCACCGTCGTTTCCACCAGCAAGAAGACCGATCCGGACATCGCTGCGATGATCGGTACCTCGGCCGCCCTGGCCATCTCCGGCATTCCTTTCGATGGCCCGATCGGCGCTGCCCGCGTTGCGTTCCACGAAAGCACCGGCTACTTGCTGAACCCGACTTACGAACAACAGAAAGCTTCGAGCCTGGACATGGTCGTTGCCGGTACTTCGGAAGCCGTGTTGATGGTTGAATCGGAAGCCAAAGAGCTGACCGAAGACCAGATGCTGGGCGCGGTACTGTTTGCTCACGACGAGTTCCAGGTTGTGATCAACGCTGTTAAAGAACTGGCTGCCGAAGCTGCCAAGCCAACTTGGGCCTGGGCTCCACAGCCAGAAGCCACCGCTCTGCTGGGCGCTATCCGTGCCGAGTTCGGCGACGCGATCTCCCAGGCTTACACCATCACCATCAAGGCCGACCGTTACGCTCGCCTGGGTGAGCTGAAAGACCAGGTTGTTGCCAAGCTGTCCGGCGAAGAAGGCCAGCCTTCTTCCAGCGAAGTCAAAGCAGCATTCGGCGAAATCGAATACCGCACCGTTCGCGAAAATATTGTGAACGGCAAGCCACGTATCGACGGTCGCGACACCAAGACCGTACGTCCTTTGAACATCGAAGTCGGTGTTCTGCCTAAGACCCACGGTTCGGCACTGTTCACCCGTGGCGAAACCCAGGCTCTGGTTGTTGCAACACTGGGCACCGCCCGTGACGCACAACTGCTGGACACCCTGGAAGGCGAGAAAAAAGACCCGTTCATGCTGCACTACAACTTCCCTCCGTTCTCGGTAGGTGAGTGTGGTCGCATGGGTGGCGCTGGTCGTCGCGAAATCGGTCACGGCCGTCTGGCCCGTCGTTCGATTGCAGCCATGCTGCCTGCTGCCGACGTGTTCCCGTACACCATTCGTGTTGTGTCGGAAATCACCGAGTCCAACGGTTCGAGCTCCATGGCTTCCGTTTGCGGCGCTTCCCTGGCGCTGATGGACGCTGGCGTTCCGATGAAGGCACCGGTTGCCGGTATCGCCATGGGTCTGGTTAAAGAAGGCGAGAAGTTCGCCATCCTGACCGACATCCTGGGTGACGAAGATCACCTGGGCGACATGGACTTCAAAGTAGCCGGTACCGCCAAAGGTGTTACCGCGCTGCAGATGGACATCAAGATCAAAGGCATCACCGAAGAAATCATGGAAATCGCTCTGGGCCAAGCCCTGGAAGCGCGCCTGAACATCCTCGGTCAGATGAACCAGATCATTGGCCAGTCGCGTACCGAGCTGTCGGAAAACGCTCCGACCATGATCGCGATGAAAATCGACACCGACAAAATCCGTGATGTCATCGGTAAAGGCGGCGCGACCATTCGTGCGATCTGTGAAGAGACCAAGGCTTCGATCGACATCGAAGACGACGGCTCGATCAAGATCTTCGGCGAAACCAAGGAAGCGGCTGAAGCTGCACGCCAGCGCGTTCTGGGCATCACCGCAGAAGCAGAAATCGGCAAAATCTATGTCGGTAAGGTTGAGCGTATCGTCGACTTCGGCGCATTCGTCAACATCCTGCCTGGCAAAGACGGTCTGGTACACATCTCGATGCTGAGCGACGCTCGTGTCGAGAAAGTGACCGACATCCTGAAAGAAGGCCAGGAAGTGGAAGTACTGGTACTGGACGTGGACAACCGCGGCCGTATCAAGCTGTCCATCAAAGACGTAGCAGCAGCCAAGGCTTCGGGCGTTTAATCACTCCCCACGCCTGACCGCTTCAACGTTTTAGAAATGCCCCGCAGTGAAAGCTGCGGGGCTTTTTTTTGTCTGTAGGAAATTGAGTCGATTTGTGAAGTTGCCTGCCCCCAAAGTCAGTGCTAGGTTTAGCCGACCGCCCGTGTAGCTCAGTTGGTAGAGCAGCGCACTCGTAACGCGAAGGTCGCAGGTTCAATTCCTGTCTCGGGCACCAGCGATACCTTGTTTTCAGACGATCCCGAATGGTTCTGAAGGCCAGACAAACCGGGCTTTAAACGGTTTTTTGCGTCAGAGAGATCCTTGATGATCCAGATCCATCTTCCATTCCCCAGATCAAAGAGAACGCCATGACCGTTAAAGAATTGACCCAAGAAGCCAGACACGAAGAAGCCCTCAAAAAGTACGCACTGGACGCGCACGAGTTGATGGAAGAGATCAAGGACTTGCCTGCCGATGATCAGAAGGACCAGATCCAGTGGGCATTCGAGGATGAGGCGGAAGCTCAGGGCTTGCAGCCATGGGAGCTGACGCTCAAGTACACCTCGACCCCTGAAGAGTTCGAGGCGAAGCGCCTGGAATTGCATAAAGAGGCGGCCGAGGTGTTGGGCGTCGAGTGGGAAGAGTACTGCGAGATGAACAATCTGGTGGTCTGAAAAAACGCCAGCCTCAATAGGGCTAATGCCGACATTACTGTAGGAGCGAGCTTGCTCGCGATGGACTCAAGAGCGCCGCGTTTAGCCAGTAAACACGCGTTATCGTTAACGACCATCGCGAGCAAGCTCGCTCCTACAGTGGAGTACGGGCTGGCGTTTGATCAGAGGCTCAGTCTCATCGACAGGTCGACAGCCTTTACGTCCTTGGTCATCGCACCAATCGAAATGTAATCCACCCCGGTGTCGGCGATGGGCAGCAGCGTGCTTTCGTTGATGCCACCGCTGGCCTCCAGCTTCGCCTTGCCCGCGTTCAGCCGAACGGCTTCACGCATGTCATCCAGGCTCAGTTCGTCGAGCATGATGATGTCTGCACCTGCGGCCAGGGCCTCTTTCAGCTCACCCAGGCTCTCTACTTCGATTTCCACTGGTTTGCCCGGGGCAATCTTGTGCGCGGCCTTGATGGCCTCGGGGATGCCACCGCAGGCAGCGATATGGTTTTCCTTGATCAGAAACGCGTCATACAGACCGATGCGGTGATTGTGGCAGCCGCCACAGGTCACGGCGTACTTCTGGGCCAGGCGCAGGCCCGGGAGGGTTTTGCGGGTGTCGAGCAGCTTCACCTGCGTCCCGGCAACGAAATCCGCCAGGTATTGCGCGCGCGTGGCCACGCCAGAGAGCAATTGCAGGAAATTCAGCGCACAGCGTTCACCGCTGAGTAGCGAGCGTGCCGGGCCTTCGAGGTGGAACAGCGCCTGATTAGGTTTCACCCGTTCGCCGTCGCGCACCTGCCAATGCACCGCTACACGCGGGTCCAGCTGTCGGAATACTGCATCGACCCACGCTGTGCCGCTGATGACAGCGTCGTCCCGGGTAATGATGGTGGCTTTGGCCAGCCGTTCGGCCGGGATCAGCTGCGCGGTGATGTCGCCGCTGCCGATGTCTTCGAGCAACGCACGGCGCACGTTGGCTTCGATTTCGGCGGTCAAATCGGCGAGACGTAGATTCGGCATAACGGACTCCACAAACAAAGTGGCTCGATTATAGGGCCATGGCGGGGGCAACCCAAGGCATCCGCGTGGTTCAGATCGCTCTGAAATTTGCATTTGGTCGATTCCCTGGAGAAATCGGCATATGCAGCGGTCATTCGTAAGTGTCTATTTCCAGGAAGCGTGCAGAGTCTGCTGGTACAAATGACACCTTTTGCAGATAATTCGCCTTGCGTTTGACGTCATGGCTTTGACGTTTGTCGCTTTACGAACCTACTCACCCTGTCAGGAGGCTGGATGCACAACGACGGGAATGTAGTGCCTTTGCACAGGGTCACTGCCGATCAGGCGATTCCCTCGCCGCTCGCCCGCCTGCCTGTGATTCTGCTTCAGGTTCGCGACAAGGCTGCGCAGCAGCTCAGGCGTGGTTTGCAGGATCTGTTCGACAACGCCGACGATACCCTGTTTGAAATGGCTGATCGTGCTCGCAATGGTGTTGAGCGGCATCTTTTCTTCGAGGCCATGCGCGACCTGCGCCTCAAGCGAAAAAGCATCGAACGGGTCTTTCTCGAGCAATTCTTCGAAGCCTTTGTCAGCCTCATGCCCCAGGACATCACTCAAGCAACCATGCCCCGGGCATTGGTCGTCGACACCTCTATGTCGCAAGCCGACCACGACATCGAGCGCAACGTGGCAGTGGACGGCATGGTCAGTAAAGTGCTGAACCGCGACGGTTTCGCCCTTGACCAACTGGCTGCGCGACTCAGCGCATTGTTGCGCAAGCCACTGGTCGATCAACACAACCCCTTGGGACGTCTTGCCACAGCGCGTCGTGGTATTTGTCCAGGACGCCTGGAGCAACGTGCTGCTGCTGACTTGCCTCAAACACGGCGATGGCTCAGCCCAGTGGCATGCTGATGTGCAAACCATGGAGCAACTGATCTGGAGTGTGCAGCGTCATGACGAACCCGGTGCGAGCCTGCGTTTGTTGGCGCTGGTGCCGGGCTTGCTCAAGTCATTGCGTAATGGGCTGAACGGTTCGGCGTTTGATCCGTTCGCCACCGGTGAGTTTTTCAGTGAGCTGGAAAGCTTGCACGTTCAGTTGTTCGAGCATCCGCGGCAGATACCTGAACAGGCTGGGAATGAACCGGTGATGATCGAGGTGCGGGAAGCAGTCGTTCTGCGAACGGCCGACGAAGGCCCGGTCGAGGCGACCTTGATCCGTTTACCGGAGGACGATGCGGGTGTGCTTCAGGTCGGTCAACTGCGTCTGGGCAGCTGGGTCGAGTTCAAGGAAGACGAGGAACACACCCTTCGCTGCAAACTGGCCCTGGGATTCCGCTGTGGCACGGTGCGCGCGCTCGACGACACGTTGTTGTTCGACCGGGCCCTGGATTCGGTGATCGACCACCTGCGGCGCCTCAATCACGGCAAGTGATCGCGCGCCGAGGGTCTATCGCGGCATACTGGGGGCAACGCAGTCGTCATTGAAGGAACCTGTATGCAGTTGGACCCCGCGAGCGGTTGGTGTCAGGGCGTGTGTGTATGCCCCTCGCCCAACTACAATGCGCGCCCCTCGGGTGAAATTTCCCTGCTGGTGATCCACAACATCAGCCTGCCGCCGGCGCAGTTCGCCACCGGCAAGGTGCAGGAATTTTTCCAGAATCGTCTGGATGTCATGGAGCACCCTTACTTTGAAGGGATCGCTGACCTGCGGGTATCTGCGCACTTTTTGATCGAACGTGACGGCACCGTCACTCAGTTTGTCTCGTGCCTTGAGCGCGCCTGGCACGCCGGCGTCTCCAGTTTCGAAGGGCGGGAAACCTGTAACGATTTTTCCGTGGGCATCGAGCTTGAAGGCACGGATGATCTACCGTTCACTGACGCGCAGTATCGAGCGTTGACAGCCTTGACCCGGCAGTTGCAAAGCGCTTTCCCGGCCATCACCGCACAGCGTATTTGCGGGCATAGTGACATTGCACCTGGGCGCAAAACAGATCCGGGACCGGCGTTCGACTGGGCACGCTATCGTGCCGCCCTGGCAAAAGAGGAACAACAATGAGTTTTCTTGTGCTGCTGTTGGCCGTCTGGATCGAGAAGTTCTCGGCGCTGCGCCATCGGGTTCAACGTGATAGTGGTTGGGTACACGAGTTGAACAAGCTTGAGTCCAGCCCACGCCTGGCGAAAAGCCCGTGGCTGGTCCTGATGGTGCTGGTGTTGTTGCCGGTGGCGCTGCTGGGTTTAGTACTGGTGGTGCTGGAGCCGGTGGCCTACGGTCTGCTGGTATTGCCGCTGCACTTGCTGGTGGTGATTTACAGTTTGGGGCGCGGTGATCTTTTGGCCGGCCTGGGGCCCTTTCGTGATGCCTGGCGCCGGGAAGACCTGCAAGCTGCCGCCCATGTTGCGCAACGCGACGTGGGTATTTGCGCCGACGATGGCGAGCAATTGCTGGAGCGGGTCGAAGGGCATCTGTTGTGGGAGGCCTATCAAAGCTTTTTCGCGGTGATTTTCTGGTACTTCCTGCTGGGGCCGGTCGCGGCATTGAGTTATCGACTGCTGGCCCTGGCCGAAGAGCACGGGCAGAACCCCGCCGTGGTCGAGCGTGCCGCAAAGCTGCGTCACGCGTTCGATTGGGTGCCGGTGCGCCTGCTGGCAGCGAGTTTTGCGCTAGTGGGCAACTTTGTTGCGGTCGGCCGGGTGATGTTGCACGAACTGCTTAACTGGAACATCAGCGCCGCCCAATTGATCGAAAAGGTCGGGATGGTGGCCGGTGAAATCCCGGCGCCGGTGGTCGGGCCTGACGGCATCAACAACCTGGACCGGATCTGGGAACTGCTGCTGCGAGCCGCAGTGCTCTGGTACGCCGGGTTCGCATTGTGGACGGTCCTTCCCTAAACCCACCGACCCCGGCGCTGCCTGCGTCCGCCTGCCTGTAGGAGCGAGCTTGCTCGCGAAATACGTTAACGATAACGCGTTCATGTTGGATAAACGTGTCGCTCTCAGGTCTTTCGCGAGCAAGCTCGCTCCTACAGGCAGCCGAACGCAGGTTACGCCAGCTGCTACAAGGCCGTGTTCGCTCTTCCGTTTACCTTAAGTTACAAAACCTCCTGCCGATTTAAGTTATACAGAGATAGCGCCGAATAGTGGCTTTCTGCTGTCGACCTGCGCCTGCCAATAAAAATAAGAAATCGAAGGGGACCTCCAGTGAAGAGCTTGCTCTATCCCGCCGTTGCGCTAATGAATCGCCTGAGCTTTGGTATGAAGTTCAGCCTGATCAGCGTGCTGTTCCTTGTGCCGATGCTGGTGACCAATTTCTATCTGGTACGCGATTCCTATCGCGAATTCCAGGGCACCCAAATCGAATTGCAGAGCCTGGATCTCCTGGGTAGCAGCCTGACGTTACGGCGCGATCTGGAAACCTTGAATAACCTGGTGCAGATCAATGTCACCCTCGGTCAGTCTGGCAAGGCTGGCAATATCGAGTCGCAGATCAGCACTTTGGGGCAAAGCGTGCTGAGCCGTTTGCAAGGGCTGACGGCGATGACCAAGGATCCGGAGCAGATCGCTGTTTTCAATGCCAAGCGTGATGAGATGATCGCCGCGCTCAAGGCCCTGCAAGTGGAAAGCTCCCTGCAAAGCAAAACCGGAATGATTGGCAAGTTGCTCGGTAATGCGCAGATTTTCAACCAGATCATCGCCAGTCAGGCGGGCGTGAGTCGTGACACTCAGAGCGACATGCGTCAGCTGAGCGAACTCATCACCAATATGACCCCACGGGTTACCCAAATACTGGGCGAAGGCCGGGCGATGGGGTCTTTTTCGTTGGGGCAGGGCTTTCTCAACTCGGCATCGAGTACCCGCTTCGATGAACTGTTGGCACAGATCGAAAAGCTACAGGGCGAATACGGGCTGAAACTGCAGGATGCATTGGATTCAAGCAAAGCGGCACGCGAAGCCCTGGCCGCTCAGGCCGATAACAGCAAGGCATCGATGAAGAAGGCCAGCGAACTGTTCGAAGAAAAGGTGGTGATGGCTGACACGCTCGATACGCCATGGCAGGGTTTTTACGATCAGGTCACAGGCCTGATGGACCGGACCTACCAACTCAATGAAGCCACACTGAAGTTTCTCGGCACGCAGTTGCAGCAGCGGCTGGAGCAGAATCGCACGCACATGATTTTGCAGGCCGTGGCGCTCTCGGTGGTGTTTGTGTTGATCTTTTACCTTTATGGCGGTTTCTACGCCTCGACCCGCACCACCCTGAAGCGTCTTGGCGCAATGATGGACAAGGTGGCCGCCGGCGACATGACGGTGACCTTCAACGCCAATAGCCGCGATGAACTGGGCGAACTGGGCGAAGTGTTCAATGGCACGGTGAAGAAAATCCATGACCTGATCGAGCGAGTGGGGCAGACCGTCAGCGAGGTCGAACGCCAGGCCGGGCAGGTGGAAAACGTTTCCGCGCAGAGCAATCAGGCCGTGGCGGGGCAGCGCTCCCAGATCGAGCAGGTGGCGACAGCCATGAACCAAATGTCGGCCACCTCCCTTGAGGTGGCGCGCAGTGCCGCCGCCGCGGTCAACAGTGCCCACAGCGTTAACGACGAGACCATCAACGGTCGCGGGCTGGTGGAGTCGCAGCAGGGCAGCATTGCTGCACTTGCCAGTGAAATCGATCAGTCGGTGTTGGTGATCAATCAGCTGGCCAGCGACAGCCAGTCCATCAGTCGTGTGCTTGAGGTGATCAAGAGCATCGCCGAACAGACCAACCTGCTGGCCCTAAACGCGGCCATCGAAGCGGCGCGAGCGGGCGAGCAAGGGCGTGGTTTTGCCGTGGTGGCGGACGAGGTCCGGACCCTGGCCAAGCGGACCCAGCAATCCACCGAAGAAATCGAGCAGATGATCGCCAAGCTTCATGGCGGTGTCGGTGCAGCGGTGAAGGCGATGGGTATCAGCCATCAGGTGGCCAGCGGCACTGTCAGCCAGTCGGAGAAAGTCCAGCAGGCACTGGAAAACATCCTCGGTGCCGTCGGCATGATTGTCGATCAGAACCAGCAGATCGCTGCTGCGGTGGAGCAGCAAACCGCTGTGGCGCATGACATCGACCAGAACATCGTCGAGATCAACCGCGCAGGCGAGCGCACCGCCGAAGGCGCGCATCAGACCGAGCATGCCAGCCGCGCGTTGTCGGCTCAGGTGGTTGAACTCAAGCAGCTGATCAGCGCATTTCGCGTGTAAATAACCTGTAGGAGCGAGCTTGCTCGCGATGGGCGTGAACGATGATGTGTACTGTCTGGAAAAATACGCCGCCTTTGAATCCATCGCGAGCAAGCTCGCTCCTACACGGTTAACGCAATTTGTAGTATTTATTTCTTTCCCATGCAGGCAATATCCTGTTTTTCCCGTTTCTGGTTTTTTGTCTTCTTTGGTCTTCAATGATTGAGGATCTGTCTTTCTGACCCGCCAGGAGGCTCGGTTATGTCTGCAGCAACGAATGGAATCAGGGGCCACTGCGCCCATTGCCACAGGACTCTGCTGCTCAAACCCTGGCAACTTAACGCCATTGCAATCAATGAAGCGTTCAACTGTTCCCACTGCCAGAAATCCTTGCAACTGAGTGATCCGAAACAGATCAAGCGCTTCAAGTCCAATGACTCGCTGGCATTGCTGCGGGCGAGCACGCAGATCATGGTCTGCACCGCATTGCTGGTGGCGTTGGTGTTGGAGTGGATGCGTTTGCTCAGCGTCCTGGAACAGCTGAATTTTTCGCTGTTGGCGATCTTCGTCTACTTCATCGTGATGCGATTTGCCCGGCATCGGCAGCACATCACACTGACACTTGAAGCCGCCAAGGCCCACATCAATTAATTACCAGTTGAACAGTTCACAGGCATTGGCAGTGCTGGCGGCGGCCAATTGCTCAGCGGTGATCGACATGATCCCCGCCAGCGCCGAGCAGATCGCCGGCAAGTGGGCCGGGCTGTTGCGTTGACCGGGGAACATGACGGGCGCCATGTCCGGAGCGTCGGTTTCCAATACCACCGATTCAAGCGGCAGCTCGGCGAGGACGCGGTGCATACGCAGGGCCTGAGGCCAGGTCGCGGCGCCGCCGAGGCCGAGTTTGAAACCGAGCTTGATGTACTCGCGGGCCTCTTCCTGACTGCCGGCGAAGGCATGGATGATCCCTGCGCGTTTCAACCGAAACCGTTTCAGCGTGGCTATCACAGCCGCATGACTGCGTCGCACATGAATGAGCGCCGGCAAATTGAAGTCCGCCGCCAATTGTAGCTGCGCCTCAAACAGTGTCTGCTGGCGTTCGCGGTCCAGGGTTTCGATGAAGTAATCCAGGCCGATCTCGCCCACTGCACACACCTGCCGATGGCCGGCGAGCCGAGCCAGCCAATCGCCGAGTTCGGGTAAGTCTTCAGGCTGATGTACATCCAGATACACCGGGTGCAAACCGAACGCTGCATACAGGTCAGGATCGCTTTGCACCAGATCCCAGACCCGCTGCCAATTGGCCTGATAAACCCCCAACACCACCATCCGCCTCACACCGAGGGCGCGGCTCTGGGCGAGCAGCGCCTGACGATCCTCGTCGAAGTCCGGAAAATCCAGATGAGTGTGGCTGTCGATCAGCTCCACGGTTCAGTCCTGGCGAATGCGCTGCTTGAAGGTCCGCGGGATGGCCTGCACGCCAGGTTGGTAATCGGACTGCTCGATGGCGGCGAGCGCCAGGGCCAGCGCTTTGTCGGCGATCAACTGGTGCTGCTGGGCCATGGCGTTGACTGGTAACGGCAGGAAGTCCAGCAATTGCGTGTCACCGAAGGTGCCGAGGAGCAGCGGGCGGGTTTTGAGCGGGAAGTCGTGCAAGGCATCGAACACGCCCTGAAGCAGCACGTAGGAGGTGGTCACCAGCGCATCCGGCAAATGGCCCAGACGCTGCAGGAGTTCTTCCATCAACTGTTTGCCGCACTCACGGCTGAACGACTCGCCGTGTTCGATCAGCACCTCGCCTTTGAACCCGGCCAGCGCTTCCTTGAAACCGGCTGCCCGTTCCTGGCTGATGCTCAGTTCGGGGCGCGCGCCGATCAGGGCGATCTGTTTGGGCTGCGGGTCCAGTAGACTGCGGGTCAGTTGCAGACTGGCTTCGCGGTCGTCGCTGATGACGGAGCAAAAATGCTCAGGCTCCATGACCCGGTCGATGGCGATGATCGGAATGCCCTTGGCCTGCAACTGGCGATAGCTTTCATCGCCCGCGGGCAAGCAACTGGCAACAATCAATGCGTCGCAGCGCCGGGCGCGGAACAGTTGCAGCAATTGCCGTTCGCTGTCCGGCGCATCGTCGGAACTGGCAATCAGCAATTGATAACCACGAGCCCGGGCGCCTTGCTCCAGCAATTTGGCGATGCGCGCGTAACTGGGGTTTTCCAGGTCCGGCAGAATGAAACCCAAGGTGCGGGTATGCCGACTACGCAGCCCGGCTGCTTGAGGATTGGGCGTAAAGCCATGTTGTTCGACGACGGCACGCACGCGCTCGACGGTGGCGCTGCTGATGCGTTGCTGTTCGGCCTTGCCATTAATGACATAACTGGCGGTGGTAACGGACACACCGGCCAACTGTGCGATATCACTGAGTTTCAACTCGGGATTTCCTTGTTTTTTCGAGCTTGCCCCGACATTTTTGCCAATCGTACCCGATTCAGGCAGACGACCATTGTCGCAGCTCATCCGACAAGTTGGACTTCAAGGATGAGACATTATCGAGTAACGTGCCAAACAATCTAGATTAAACGTTTCAGCAGGCGTATTTTCTACGTTTTATACGCCTTTGGCCGGTTCTGCCACGAAACCGCCAAAAGCGATGACGATGCGCCTAAGCTTCAATCATTCAAACAATACCTGGCTCCTCACGGGGCCAAAAAGGAGAAAGCATGCTCGAGCTCACCATAGAGCAGATATCCATGGGCCAGTCGGCTGTGGATAAGTGCGCAGCGTTGCACTTGCTGGCCCAGCATCTGGTCGCCGACGGTCTGGTCGCCGATGGTTACCTCGCCGGGTTGCAGGCGCGGGAAGCCCAGGGCTCGACCTTTCTCGGTCAAGGTATTGCCATCCCCCACGGAACCCCGGAAACCCGCGATCAGGTTTTTTCCACCGGCGTGCGGCTGATGCAATTCCCTGAGGGCGTGGACTGGGGCGACGGGCAGATCGTTTACCTGGCGATTGGTATCGCGGCCAAGTCCGATGAGCACCTGCGTCTGTTGCAACTGCTGACCCGCGCGCTCGGCGAGACCGATCTGGGCCAGGCCCTGCGTCGCGCCAGCTCTGGCGAAGCCTTGTTGAAATTGCTGCAAGGTGCGCCGCAGGAGCTGGCGCTGGATGCGCAGATGATCGGCCTCGGTGTTTCTGCCGATGACTTCGAAGAATTGGTCTGGCGCGGCGCCCGTTTGCTGCGTCAGGCCGATTGCGTGAGCAACGGTTTCTCCGCCGTGTTGCAACAGGTGGAAGCGCTACCCCTGGGCGATGGGCTGTGGTGGCTGCACAGCGAGCAAACCGTAAAGCGCCCGGGACTGGCGTTCGTCACCCCGGACAAGCCGATGCGTTACCTCGGTCAGCCGTTGAGCGGGTTGTTCTGTCTGGCCAGCCTCGGCGAGGCGCACCAGGCGTTGCTCGAACGCCTTTGCGCGTTGTTGATTGAAGGCCGCGGCCATGAACTGGGTCGCGCCACCAGCAGTCGTAAAGTGCTCGAAGTGCTCGGTGGTGAGTTGCCGGTCGATTGGCCGAATGCCCGAATTGCCCTGGCCAACGCCCACGGTTTACATGCGCGCCCGGCGCAAATCCTCGCGCAACTGGCGAAAAGTTTTGAAGGTGAAATTCGCGTCCGCATTGTCGATGGTCAGGACAGCGCGGTGTCGGTGAAGAGTTTGAGCAAACTGCTCAGCCTCGGCGCCCGTCGTGGTCAGGTGCTGGAATTTATCGCCGAACCGAGCATCGCCGCCGATGCGTTGCCGGCCTTGTTGGCTGCCATCGAAGAAGGCCTGGGTGAAGAGGTCGAGCCCTTACCGGCCGTGAGTCAACAGCGCGAAGTCTTTGCCGATGTGGCCGAAGTACTGCTCGCGCCGGCGTCCGGCAGTCTGGTTCAGGCCATCGCCGCTGCGCCTGGCATCGCCATCGGCCCGGCGCATATTCACGTGCTGCAAACCATCGATTACCCACTGCGCGGTGAGTCCGCCGCCGTCGAGCGCGAACGTCTCAAACAGGCTTTGTCCGAGGTGCGTCGCGACATCGAAGGCCTGATCGAGCGCAGCAAAGCCAAGGCCATTCGCGAGATTTTCATCACCCATCTGGAAATGCTCGACGACCCGGAGCTGACCGATGAAGTCGACACTCGCCTCAAGCAAGGCGAAAGCGCTGAGGCGGCATGGATGGCGGTCATCGAGGCGGCGGCCAAACAACAGGAATCGCTGCAGGACGCCTTGCTTGCCGAGCGTGCTGCTGACTTGCGCGACGTCGGTCGTCGAGTGTTGGCGCAACTCAGTGGTGTCGAAACCCGGAGCGAGCCCGATCAACCGTACATACTGGTGATGGATGAAGTCGGCCCGTCCGACGTGGCGCGTCTCGACCCGACTCGCGTCGCCGGCATTCTCACCGCCCGGGGCGGTGCCACGGCCCACAGCGCCATCGTCGCCCGTGCCCTCGGAATTCCAGCGTTGGTCGGTGCGGGGGCGGCGGTGCTGCTGCTGGCGCCAGGCACGCCGTTGTTGCTCGACGGGCAGCGCGGTCGTCTTCATGTGGACGCCGACGCCGCGACCTTGCAGCGCGCCACCGAAGAGCGCGACACCCGCGAGCAACGCCTGAAAGCGGCGGCTGAACAACGCCATCAACCGGCGCTGACCACCGACGGTCATGCGGTCGAAGTGTTCGCCAACATCGGCGAAAGCGCCGGTGTGACCAGTGCCGTGGAGCAGGGCGCCGAGGGCATTGGCCTGCTGCGCACCGAACTGATTTTCATGGCCCATTCGCAAGCGCCGGACGAGGCCACGCAAGAAGTTGAATACCGCCGCGTGCTCGATGGCCTGGCGGGGCGGCCGCTGGTGGTACGTACCCTCGACGTCGGCGGCGACAAACCGCTGCCGTATTGGCCGATCGCCAAGGAGGAAAACCCGTTCCTCGGCGTGCGTGGTATTCGCTTGACCCTGCAGCGTCCGCAGATCATGGAAGCGCAGTTGCGCGCCTTGCTCCGCGCCGCCGACAACCGTCCGCTGCGGATCATGTTCCCCATGGTCGGCAGCGTCGACGAATGGCGGCAGGCGCGGGACATGACCGAACGCCTGCGCCTGGAAATCCCGGTCGCGGACCTGCAACTGGGGATCATGATCGAAGTCCCGTCGGCGGCCTTGCTGGCGCCGGTGCTGGCCAAGGAAGTCGACTTCTTCAGCGTCGGCACCAACGACCTGACGCAATACACCCTGGCCATCGACCGTGGTCATCCCACCTTGTCGGCCCAGGCTGACGGCTTGCACCCGGCGGTGCTGCAACTGATCGACATCACCGTGCGCGCGGCCCATGCCAACGGCAAATGGGTCGGCGTGTGCGGCGAGCTGGCCGCCGATCCGCTGGCGGTGCCGGTGCTGGTCGGGCTGGGCGTGGATGAACTCAGTGTGTCAGGCCGCAGCATTGCCGAGGTCAAGGCGCGCATTCGCGAACTCAGCCTGACTCAGACCCAAACCCTGGCCCAACAGGCGCTGGCTGTTGGCAGCGCGAATGAAGTGCGCGCATTAGTGGAGGCCCTGTAATGGCCAAGATCTTAACCCTGACCCTCAACCCGGCGCTTGACCTGACGGTGCAGTTGCCGCGCCTTGAAGCCGGACAGGTCAACCGTAGCGACGAGATGCACACCCACGCCGCCGGTAAAGGCGTGAACGTGGCGCAGGTGCTGGCGGACCTTGGGCATCAGCTGACCGTCAGCGGCTTCCTTGGGGAGGATAATCTTCAAGCGTTCGACACCTTGTTTACCAAGCGAGGTTTTGTCGACGCGTTTATCCGCGTCCCCGGCGAAACCCGCAGCAACATCAAACTGGCGGAAAGCGATGGGCGCATCACCGATATCAACGGCCCGGGGCCGAGGGTCAGTGAGGCGGCGCAGCAGGCGTTGCTTGATCGGCTCGACCGGATTGCACCAGGGCATGACGCGGTTGTCATGGCCGGCAGCCTGCCTCAAGGCATCAGTCCTCAGTGGTTGCAGGCGTTGATTCTGCGTTTGAAAAACCTCGGGTTGAACGTTGCGCTGGACACCAGTGGTGAAGCGTTACGCGTGGCGCTCAAGGCCGGCCCGTGGCTGATAAAGCCCAATACTGAAGAACTGGCCGATGCGCTCGGCTGCGAAGTGATTTCGGTCGCGGCACAGGCTGAGGCCGCGAGCCGCTTGCACGCTCAAGGCATCGAGCATGTGGTGATTTCTCACGGCGCCGTGGGCGTGAACTGGTTCAGCGTCGGCTCGGCGCTGCATGCCACACCGCCCAAGGTCAGCGTTGTTAGCACGGTGGGCGCGGGCGACTCGTTGTTGGCCGGCATGCTCCACGGATTACTGAGTGCCGACACGCCTGAACAGACCTTGCGCACCGCTACGGCAATTGCCGCGATGGCGGTCACCCAGATTGGTTTCGGCATGGGCGACGCCGCTCAGTTGGCTCGGTTAGAACAGGGTGTGCGCGTGCGCCCCCTGACAGAACAATAAGAGGGTACGTGATGAAATTAGCCATTGTTACGGCGTGCCCGAACGGCATGGTCACCAGTGTGCTGTGCGCCCGTTTGCTCGATGCGGCGGCCCAGCGTCAGGGCTGGAGCACCAGCGTCGAAGTCACCGATGCAACGCACCCGGAACGTCAATTGTCGGCGGCCACGATCGAGGCGGCCGAGTGGGTGTTGCTGGTGACCAGCGTGCCTGTGGATATGTCGCGATTCGTCGGTAAACGGGTTTTTCGCAGCACGCCTGCGCAGGCCTTGCAGGATGTTGAGGCGGTGCTGCATCGGGGGGCTGAAGAGGCTCGGGTTTACGTCGCGCCAGACGCCGTCGCCGAGCCGGTTGCGCCCGTTCAAAACGCACCGCGCCTGGTTGCGATTACGGCCTGTCCGACCGGCGTTGCCCACACCTTCATGGCCGCCGAAGCCCTGCAGCAGGCGGCCAAGCGTTTGGGCTACGACCTGCAAGTGGAAACCCAGGGTTCTGTCGGTGCGCGCAATCCATTGAGCGCGGCAGCGATTGCCGATGCGGATGTGGTGCTGCTGGCCTGTGACATTGAAGTCGCCACTGAGCGTTTTGCCGGCAAGAAAATCTATCGTTGCGGCACCGGCATCGCATTGAAACAAGCCGAAGCGACGCTGAACAAAGCGTTGGCCGAAGGTCGGCAGGAAAGTGCTTCGACCGGCGCCAAAGGCCCGGCCAGGCAAGAGAAGACCGGCGTCTACAAACACTTGCTGACCGGCGTATCGTTCATGCTGCCGATGGTGGTGGCGGGTGGTTTGATGATCGCGTTGTCGTTCGTGTTTGGCATCACCGCGTTCAAGGAGCCGGGCACGTTGGCGGCAGCGCTGATGCAGATCGGTGGCGAGACCGCGTTCAAACTGATGGTGCCGCTGCTGGCGGGCTACATCGCCTACTCAATCGCCGACCGTCCGGGCCTGGCGCCGGGGATGATCGGTGGATTGCTGGCGAGCACCCTGGGCGCTGGCTTTATCGGCGGGATCGTTGCCGGTTTCATCGCCGGTTATGCCGCACAGGCAATCAATCGTTATGCACGGTTACCGCAAAGCCTCGAGGCGCTGAAACCGATTTTGATCATCCCGTTGCTGGCGAGTCTGTTCACCGGTCTGGTGATGATCTACGTGGTCGGCAAACCCGTGGCCGGGATGCTCGAAGGGCTCACTCACTTCCTCGACAGCATGGGCACTACCAACGCGATTCTGCTCGGTGTGTTGTTGGGCGGCATGATGTGTGTCGACCTGGGCGGCCCGATCAACAAAGCGGCGTATGCGTTCTCGGTAGGGCTACTGGCTTCACAAAGTTATGCACCGATGGCCGCGACGATGGCCGCCGGCATGGTGCCGCCGATTGGCCTGGGCATCGCCACGTTCATTGCCCGGCGCAAGTTCGCCCAGACTGAACGAGAGGCTGGTAAAGCAGCGTTGGTGCTGGGATTGTGCTTCATCTCCGAAGGCGCGATTCCGTTCGCCGCCAAGGACCCGTTGCGGGTGATTCCTGCGAGCATTGCCGGTGGCGCGCTGACCGGGGCGTTGTCGATGTATTTCGGCTGCAAGCTGATGGCACCGCACGGTGGATTGTTTGTATTGGCGATCCCGAATGCGATCAACCATGCGCTGCTGTACCTGCTGGCGATTGTGGCGGGGAGTCTGCTGACGGCGGTGGCGTATGCACTGCTCAAGCAACCTGAGGTCGTTGAGTTGGCCATAGAGCCCGTCAACGCCTGACACCGCCCCTGTGTAGGAGCGAGCTTGCTCGCGAAGGTGGGTCAGGCACCCTTGTGTCGACTGACACACCTTCGCGAGCAAGCTCGCTCCTACATTAAGGGGGGTGTCATGCCGGGGTCATGCGGGCATGCTTTAGTTTTCCTTTTCAGGGAGAGCACCATGAGCGAATTCGACCTCGGCCGCCGTCGTGTCTTGCAAGTCGTCGGCGCAGGGCTGTTGTTGCCTGGTCTGGCGCCGGCGGTGATTGCTTCGGTCAAGGATCGGCCGCAACTTACCGATGGCGTGCAGTCCGGCGACTTGCTGGGTGACCGGGCGATGGTCTGGAGCCGCTGCGACCGTCCGGCGCGGATGGTGGTGGAGTGGGACACCCGCAGTCTGTTCAGCAACCCTCGTCGTTTTGTCTCGCCTTTGGCCGACGCCAATACGGATTTTACCGCCCGGGTTGAACTCACCGGCCTGCCCGTCGATCAGGCGATTTTCTATCGCGTACATTTTGAAGACGCCCAAAGCGGTGCAGCCAGCGAGCCCTGGTTTGGCCACTTGCGCAGTGTGCCGCAGACTCGTCGCGACATCCGCTTTGTCTGGAGCGGCGACACCGTCGGCCAAGGCTACGGCATCAACCCGGACATCGGTGGCATGCGCATCTACGAAGCCATGCGCTTGCGCCTGCCGGACTTCTTTATCCACAGCGGCGATACCATCTACGCCGATAGCCCGGTGCCCGCGCAACTGACCACCGAAAACGGCCGCGTGTGGCGCAACGTCACCACCGAAGCCAAGAGCAAAGTCGCCGAGACCGTTGACGAGTTTCGTGGCAACTATCGCTACAACCTGATGGACGAAAACATCCGTCGCTTCAACGCTGAAGTGCCGCAGATCTGGCAATGGGACGACCACGAAGTGGTGAACAACTGGTCGCCGGGCAAGCAGCTGGATGGGCGCTACCAGAGCAAAGATATCCACAGCCTGGCGGGGCGCGCGCGTCAGGCCTGGCTCGAATATGCACCGATGCGTTTGCAAAGCGGCGACGGGGGCGGGCGGATTTATCGCAAGCTCGGTTATGGGCCGCTGCTCGATGTATTTGTGCTCGACATGCGCAGTTATCGCGGTGCCAACGATGACAATCTCGGCGATGTAAAGCCCTTTCTCGGTCGTGAACAACTGGACTGGCTGAAGGCTTCGTTGCAAGCCTCCAACGCTCAGTGGAAAGTCATCGCCGCCGACATGCCCATCGGCCTCGGTGTACCGGATGGCGAGGTCAGCCCTGGTGTGGCGCGGTGGGAAGCCGTGGCCAACGGCGACCCGGGACCGGCGCAAGGGCGTGAGCTGGAAATCGCTGAATTGTTGGGATTCCTGCGGGCGCAGCAGGTGCGCAATTTCGTGTTCCTGACCGCAGATGTGCATTACTGCGCGGCACATCATTACCATCCGGACCGGGCTGCGTTTCAGGACTTCGAACCGTTCTGGGAGTTTGTCGCCGGGCCGTTGAATGCGGGGAGCTTTGGGCCTAACCCGCTGGATAAAACCTTTGGGCCCGAGGTAGTGTTCGAGAAAGTACCCCCGGCGCAGAACACCTCGCCGTTTGCCGGGTTTCAGTTTTTTGGCGAGGTGAATATCGACGGGCAGACGGGGGAGATGAGTGTGGTGTTGCGGGACCTGGATGGGGCCGGGGTGTTTGAGCAGAAGTTGTCGCCGGTTTGAGAAGATGTAGCAAACCGAAACCCGATCCCTGTGGGAGCGAGCTTGCTCGCGATGACGGCTTCGCATTCAGTAAATATGCTGACTGTTACACCGCTATCGCGAGCAAGCTCGCTCCCACAGGGGATGTGGTGGGTCAGTAGACGTCGCGGCGATAGCGGCCCTGTTCGATCAGCCGGTCGACCGCTTCAATACCGAGCACTTCGTTGAGCACGTGATCCACGCCTGAGGCCATGCCCTGCAAGCTGCCGCAGATGTAAATCACAGCGCCGTCGGCCAGCCATTTCTTCAACTCGGCGGCGGATTCGCGCAGGCGGTCCTGGACGTAGATCTTCTCGGCCTGATCCCGCGAGAACGCCAGGTCCAGTCGCTCCATATCCCCGCAAATCAACCATTCCTCAAGCTCATCGCGGCATAGATAGTCGTGCTCGCGATTGCGCTCGCCGAACAGCAGCCAATGCCGTTGCTGCCCATCGGCAATCCGCGCCTTGAGCAGACTGCGCAGACCTGCCAGCCCGGTGCCGTTACCCAGCAGGATCATCGGCACGGGCTCGACCGGCAGATGGAAACCGCTGTTGCGCCGCACACGCAGGCGCAGGGTGCCTCCTACCGGCACATGTTCGGTCAGCCAGCCGGAACCGACGCCCAGGCTGCCGTCGGGATGTTGTTCCTGACGCACGATCAGTTCGAGAACACCGTCGGCGGCAATCGAGGCGATGGAGTATTCGCGCGCGGCCAAAGGCACCAACGCATCCACCAGCGCTTGCGCGTGCAAGCCGACCAGATGGAGTCGATTCTCGGGCAGTTGGCGACTGGCGAGGGCTTGCTCGAGTGGTTGCGACAGGCCCTCGACAACCACAGAGGCTCGACCGTCAATGCCCAGGCCATCGAGGAAATGCTCCATCGTCCAAGCGCCATTACGCGGCAATACTTCCACCAGATCACCCGCCAGCCAGCTGCTGGTGGTCGGAGCTGTGAGGCCGAGCAAGTACACCGGCGAACCGCAGCTGTCCGGGTTGAGCAGTTCGCGACGGGCCAGCGTCCAGTTGTCGTAGCTGGGGGCGTGCCAGGTGTCCACAGGCGCCTGTCCGGTCAGTAGCCCCAGTTGCTGCTGCCAGTGACGCAAGGCGTAAGGGTCGCCGCTGTCGACTTCCACCGGGGCAAACAAGGTCTTGCCACCGTGTTCGCCCAACCAGGTGTGCAAGCGTCGGGCGAAACCGCAGAAGTGTTGATACTGGCGATCACCGAGGCCAAGTACCGCATAGCTCAGGCCGTTCAGGCTCAACGCCCGGCCCAGCACCTTGCGTTCGAACTTGCGGGCACTGTCCGGCGCTTCGCCGTCGCCGAACGTGCTGACCACGAACAGCGCGTTGCGGGAGTCACGCAGATCCTGATCGCTGACCGTCGCCAGCGGCTGAACCTTCACCGGCCATCCCGCCGCTTGCAATTGCCCGGCCGTCTGCCATGCCAGTTGTTCGGCAAACCCGCTCTGGCTGGCGAAACCGATCAGCCACGCCGGTGCATCGCTGCCCGGTTGCGTGAGACCTTCGCGGGCATCCTTGATGTGTTTTTTCTTGCGACGACGATCGAGGTACAGCAGCCAGCCGGTGACGAAAAACAGCGGCATAGTCAGCGCGCTGATCGTCAAGATGATCCGTCCGACGATGCCGAAGTAGCTGCCCACATGCAGTGCATAGAGGCTGGTCAGCAGTTGTGCCTTGAGACTTTTATCGCTGTAACGGTCATGCCGTTTGACGATGCCGGTGACCGGGTCGAGGGTGATCTGGTTCAGCGCACGGTCGTGAGGCGAAGTGTTCAACAGATAGAACACCGTGGCGGGCTGGCCGGCCACAGGCGGCATGCGGATGTTGTAGGCACTGAGTGCCGGACCGGCAGTGCTGTAGATGCTGCTCCACATCGCCGCGTAATCGGCTGTCGGTGCGGGACCGCTTGGCGCCGGACCGCGACCGCTGCGAACGCGCTCGTTTTGCGGTGCGTCCGAGAGCAAATGGGTCAGGCCCTTGTTGAACCATTCATAGGACCAGGACAACCCGGTCACCGCCGCCAGGAGGTAAAACACCAGGCACCAGGTGCCGGCCACGGCGTGCAAATTCCAGTTAAAACTGCGGCCCTTTTTCTTCCAGTCCAGGGTCAACCAGGTACGCCAGCTGTTCCACTGACGCGGCCAGCGCAGGTACAGGCCAGACAGGCAGAAGAACAGCAGAATCAGCGTGCAGGCGCCGGTGATCTGCCGACCGGTATCGCCCATGGCGAGGAAGCGGTGCAACCGCAGCATCAGGCCGAAAAAGTCCTGGCCGGTAGCCTCGCCCATGAACTCGGCGGTGTACGGGTTGAAGTAGCGCATCTGCCCACGGCGCTCGCCCGGCGGCGGCGTGAAGAACACCTTGGCCGCAGCGCCGCTGTCGGTCTCGATACTCAGCATCGAGACTTTTTTGCCGGATGCCGCTTCGATGCGTTCGACCAGTTCGGCGGGCGGCAGGACGCCAGCCACCTGCTTCTCGACCTGCAATACCGATGGGTTCAGAACGTTCAGGATTTCATCCTGAAACGATACCGTCGCCCCGGTGATGCCCATCAAGGCCAGGACTAGCCCGGCGCTGATGCCAAAAAACCAGTGCAACTGGAACAGGGTTTTCTTCAACACGTTGCTCGCCTTGTTCGTTCGAAAATAGTCATCACGGCGCGCATTATGCCGTGGGTTGTCGAGAAACATTCTTTTTTACGTACAAAAGCCCCGTTCATGGAGATGAACGGGGCCTTGCTGTTGTAGGAGCGAGCTTGCTCGCGAAAAACTAGAGAACTACACGGAGTATCAGGCTTTCCGCGTCATCGTTGACGACCATCGTCGGAACGCCGCCCGGAGCAAGCTCGCTCCTACAGATCAGAAGTGGAAGTTGGCGCTCAACAGGGCGGTACGACCCGGCGCCACATGGGCGTAATGCGTCTGGAACACTTGGTCGAAGTAACGCTTGTCGGTCAGGTTCTGCACGTTGAGTTGCAGGTCGACGTTCTTGGTCAGGGCGTAGCTGGCCATTGCGTCGTAGCGCCAGTAGGACGGGATCTCCACCGAGTTGGCGACGTTGCCGAATTGCGAATCGACGAACGTGGCACCCGCGCCGACGGTGAACTTGTCCGGCACCAGGTCATAAGTCGACCAGAAGGTGAAGTTGTTCCGTGGGGTGTTCGGCATGTGGTTGCCTTCATCGGCGGCAAGGGTCGTTTTGACCACTTCGCTTTCCATGTAGGTGTAGCCGCCGAAGACTCTCCAGTTATGGGTCAGCCTACCGGAGTAGGACAGTTCCAGACCGTTCACGCGTTGCTCGCCATCGAGCACTTGAGTGGTGGCGCCATCCGGATCGTTGATACGGGCGTTGGTTTTCTCGGTGCGGAACAGTGCGGCGGTCAACGACAAGTCGTCACCGAACAAGTCCCACTTGGTACCGATCTCGTAGTTGCGGTTCTTTTCCGGGTCCAGATCGCTGTTGTTCGCTGCCAGGTCCAGGCCACCGTTGCCACTGGTTTCACCGGACGGGTTGCTGGACGTGGAATAGGCTGCGTAGACGCTGCCGTTAGGCAACGGATTGTAGACCACGCCGATCTGGTAGTTGACCAGGTCGCTGGTGTTCTCACGGGAGAAGTCGTTCGCGGGGGCTGTGCTGCTGGCGATGGCGTGGCCGCTGGAGCTGACCTGGTAGTTGTCGTAACGCAGGCCCAGGTTCAGGGACCATTGCTCGTTGAACTTCAGCGTGTCGAACACGTAGGCCGCAGCGGTTTTGGTGTCGGTGTCGGTGAACGCAGCGCTGTCGGTGATCGAGCCGTTCCAGTTATCCCCAGGCGTCGGGTTTTGCAGACTGGTGCAGTCGCCGGAGCTGAACAGCGCGGGGTTGCACCGGGTACCGCTGGCGGTCGAGGTCAGGACGTACGGGCGGTTGTGGGTGTCTTGATAGGAAAACTCAAGGCCGGTGACCAGGCTGTGCGCGATGGCGCCGGTGTTGAACTTGGCGCTCAGGTCGGTCTGGTTGACCCAGCCGCTGGACGTTGAGTTACGGCTTTTCGCGCCGCGATACACGCTGCCAAGGGCGACGTTGCCTTTGCTGTCGTCCGGGTTGGTGACAATGTAGTCGAGGGTCGAACGAGACATGCGGAAACTGTTGGAAACGGTCAGGTCTTCATTCAGATCGTGTTCGATCTTGATGGTGCCGCTGTCGTTTGCGGTCTGGCGAAAGTCGCGACCGGTGAGGCCGTAGAAGTTGTCCCGGTTGACATCCACAGGTTTGTCGACGTTGTACTTGCTGCGGGCGGGGTTCAGGGTCAGCGGGATGCCGTAGTCCGGCATGTCATCGGTTTCGACGTGGTAGTAGCCGACGGTCAGGCGGGTGTCGGTGCCCAGGCCGAAGGCGAAGGAGGGCGCCACGCCCCAACGGCTGACGTCCACGGCATCACGGCCGGCGACGTTAGCTTCGTGCTTCATCAGGTTCAGACGCAAAGCCGAAGTGTCGTTCATCTGTTGGTTTAGATCGAGGGTGGTGCGCTTGGTCTGATCCGAGCCCCACGTGAAGCCGCCGTTGTAGAAATTACCCAGTTTGGCGGTTTTGCTGATGAGGTTCAGGCTGCCACCGGTAGACCCGGCACCGGTGTAGGCCGACCCCGGGCCTTTGCTGACTTCGATCGATTCGACGTCGAAGATCTCGCGGCTTTGCGATGCGGGATCACGCATGCCGTCGACGAACACGTCACTTTCAGCGTTGAAGCCACGAATGATCGGACGATCGCCCGCCGGGTTGCCACCTTCACCAGCCCCGAAAGTGATACCCGGGGTGGTGCGCAGTGCCTCAACCAGACTCGTGGCGCCGGTGTCGCGGATTACTTGTTGCGGGATCACCGTGACAGTTCTTGGCGTTTCGAGCAGCGGCGCGGTGTACTTCTTGGAAGCCGAGGTGTCGGTCTTGTAGGAGGTATCGACTTGCTCGCCAACAACGCTGGTAGCGTCCAGAGAAATGGCATTGCCCGGTGCTTTTTCGTCGGTCTTTTCGGCTGCAAAAACCATTTGGCCTGCGGAACCGGCGGTGATTGCCATGCCGATCGCGGAGGCAATCAAGCGCGGTGAGCTGACAGGTAATTGTGGTTGTTGGCGTGACATTTGAATTCCCCTCCCCAAGGATTTGAGGCCGCGGAATATAGTGTAAATAGGTATTTGTATCAATTGCGAAATGTTGCTATTTGCACTGGATTTACATTCTTTACAATTTATCCCTACGGTTTTTGCTGATTCGTTCGCCACAAAGGTTTTACACAGGCAATAAGAATCAATACCATTAGCATTCCTTTGTTTTCAGGTGCTCTTCCCATGCTGCTGCATATTCCCGGCGTGTTCGCGAAAGAAGAAGTGCAGCGCATTCGGGAGGCCCTGGAGCAGGCCGATTGGGCGGATGGCAAAATCACCGCCGGCTTTCAATCGGCCAAAGCCAAGCACAATTTACAACTGCCTGAAGGTCATCCCCTGGCCAAGGAAGTGGGCGCGGCGATGCTTGAGCGGTTGTGGAAAAATCCGCTGTTCATGTCAGCAGCGCTACCGCATAAGGTTTTTCCACCGTTGCTCAACTGTTACACGGCGGGTGGCAGCTTCGATTTCCATATCGATAATGCCGTGCGTCAGCCCAAGGGCAGCATCGAGCGAGTCCGTACGGACCTCTCGGCAACGCTGTTCTTCAGCGAGCCTGAGGACTACGACGGCGGCGAGCTGGAAATCCAGGACACCTTCGGCACCCAACGGGTCAAGTTGCCCGCCGGCGACCTGGTCCTGTACCCCGGCACCAGCCTGCACAAGGTCAATGCCGTGACCCGCGGCACTCGCTATGCCTCGTTTTTCTGGACCCAAAGCCTGGTGCGCGAAGACAGCCAGCGTGCGCTGTTGTTCGAGATGGACGGGGCGATCCAGCAATTGACGCAAGATATGCCTGATCATCCATCGCTGATCCGCCTTACCGGCACCTATCACAACTTGTTGCGCCGCTGGGTCGAGGTATGAGTTATCAACTACGCCGCGAGGAAGGCCTCGATGGCGATCGTCTCAAAGTCATGCTCGACGAAAGCCCCGCGCGAGCGGCTCAGGCGATTCTGGCAGGTGCCCGCGAAGGTGTTCTCGATGCTCAGGCCTTGCTCGGGCAAATCCTGCTGGACGGGCAAGGCATCGAGCAAGATCAGCCACTGGCCATGCGTTGGTTCGGGATTGCCGCCCAGGGCGGGCATCTGATGGCGCGCAACATGCTCGGCCGTTGTCATGAACAAGGCTGGGGCTGTGCTGCCGATGCCGCTGTTGCCGCCGTGCATTACCGCAAAGCCGCCGAGGCCGGGCTTGATTGGGCAATGTACAACTACGCTAACCTGCTGGCGACCGGGCGCGGAGTGGTCGAGGATCAACTACAAGCATTGAACCTCTATCGCCGCGCAGCAGAACTCGGCCATGCGAAATCAATGAACCTGGTGGGCCGTTATCTGGAAGAAGGCCAGTTTTGCCCGGCGGATCCACAGGCTGCGCGCGACTGGTATCGACGCTCGGCGGTTGGTGGGGATTTCCGTGGGCAGTTCAGTTATGCCGCTTTGCTGGCTGGCGAGGGGAAAATCGACGAGGCGCTGGACTGGTTGCGCAAAGCATTGGCCGGCGGGAATCTGAATTTCCTGCGGGTGGCGAGTGAGGCGCTGCTAAACGCGCCGAACCCGCAGATTCGCGCCTTGGCAATGGATTATGCCCAGCGCTACAGCGAACTTGAGCAAAAAACCTTGTAGGAGCGAGCTTGCTCGCGAAGGGCTTGAGGGCAACACGTTTGTTCAGGAAGAACGCGTTATCGTTAACGTCCTTCGCGAGCAAGCTCGCTCCTACAAAGGGCATGGCGCGTATTCCAGGCACAAAAAAGCCCATGACATGTCATGGGCTTTTTGATTTCTGCGTGTAACGCTTACACGTAAAACGACTTCAGCGGCGGGAAGCCATTGAATTCAACCGCGCTATAGCTGGTGGTGTAAGCGCCGGTCGACAACCAGTACAAACGATCACCAATTGCCAGGTTCAGCGGCAGGCCGTACTTGTAGTTTTCGTACATGATGTCGGCGCTGTCGCAGGTGGGACCGGCGATAACGACTTCTTCCATCTCGCCTTTCTTCTCGGTCCAGATCGGGAACTTGATGGCTTCGTCCATGGTTTCGATCAGGCCGGAGAATTTGCCCACATCCGTGTACACCCATCGCTCGACGGCGGTACGGGATTTACGCGCGACCAATACCACTTCACTGACCAGGATGCCGGCGTTGGCGATCAACGAACGGCCCGGCTCCAGGATGATTTCCGGCAGGTCGTCACCGAAGTCTTCCTTGAGGAAGCGGATGATTTC
This sequence comes from Pseudomonas sp. ASL7, assembly GCF_056680375.1. Taxonomy (NCBI): domain Bacteria; kingdom Pseudomonadati; phylum Pseudomonadota; class Gammaproteobacteria; order Pseudomonadales; family Pseudomonadaceae; genus Pseudomonas; species Pseudomonas sp. ASL7. Next base: position 5,605,710 of record NZ_CM155279.1, read on the forward strand.
TTCGGCGTAGGTTTCCAGGCTGTTAGTGCGGGTGATGTAGTTGGCCGGGAAGCCGCCGCCCATGTTGATCAGCTTCAGGTGGATGCCGTCTTCTTCTTTCAGGCGCTCGAAGATCACTTTGACCTTGGCGATCGCCGCGTCCCAAACGCTGATGTCGCGCTGTTGCGAGCCGACGTGGAACGAGATGCCGTAAGGCACCAGGCCCAGGTCGCGGGCGAGGATCAGCAGGTCCATGGCCATGTCGGTCTGGCAGCCGAATTTGCGCGACAAAGGCCAGTCAGCGGTGGTCGAGCCTTCGGTGAGGATGCGCACGTAGACTTTCGAACCCGGCGCGGCCTTGGCGATGTTGCGCAGGTCGGCTTCGGAGTCGGTGGCATACAGACGCACGCCCTTCTCGTAGAAGTAGCGAATGTCCTTGGATTTCTTGATGGTGTTGCCGTAGCTGATGCGATCCGGGCCGACGCCCTGGTTCATGACCTTGTCGAGCTCGTAGATCGACGCGATGTCGAAGTTCGAGCCTTTCTCGTTGAGCAGGTCGATGATTTCGACGGCCGGGTTGGCCTTGACCGCGTAGTAAACCTTGGCGAATTCGAAACCGGCGCGCAGGTCGTCATAGGCCTGGCTGATCATCGCGGTGTCGATCACCACGAACGGGGTTTCTTGTTTGTCGGCGAACGCTTTCATTTTCTGAAAGGTTTCACGTGCGAAATAGTCTTCGACGTTGATCGACATGCTGGGAACTCCTACTGGCAAACTGAAATTAACAATGGGTGCAAATGAACGTCCTCCGTATCCCCACTTTGGTTCGCCTACTTCCCAAGGCATGTCGCCGAAAGCAAAAAGGCCATGGGAAGCGGTGCTTTCCCTTGGCCTTGCTGTCTCGTCGTCAGTACTTGAGCCGGATGGATCGTTTCCAGCATGGACGTTCGGCGCGAACTTTAGGGCGTGAGGGGCTTGAGATCAACAAAAAATGTCGCGTTTTTGCATGCATCCGTCGTGCGGTCCCGGACAGCTACTGATGTAACCGACCTGCATGACAGTGTGATGTTCCCGTCGGAGCGAGATTTGAGGAGCCTGTAGGAGCGAGCTTGCTCGCGATGGAGGCTGACGATAACGCGTGCTGTCTGAATCAACGCGGCGTTTTCAAGTCCATCGCGAGCAAGCTCGCTCCTACAGTTTCAATCAGGCCGCCGCCGTCTCGGCAGGCGAAACAATACTGGTCTTGCCACCACGGGACTTACCGGAGCTCAAATACTCGGCAATCGACTCCTGCGTCACTTCACCCAGGAACACCCGCTCGGCATCCATCACCGGCAACCACGAGCGATTGAACTCGTACATGCGCGACAACAGGATGCGCAAATGCTCGTCATACGCCGCGGTAGCGTTGAACTCGCGCAGGTATTGCGCGCAAGTGCCGGTCTGACGGTGCAGGTCGCGACGACGCACGTATCCCAGTGCTTTGTTTTCAGTGCAAGTGACCACCACGTAGCGACGGTCCAGTTCGTCCATCAGCTCCAGGGCTTCGGCCACCGGCGTCTGCGGGCTCACCGACGGCGCGTTGTCCGCCGCGTCCTCGGCTTTGACCAGCAACAGACGCTTGAGCGTGCTGTCCTGACCGACGAAGTTGCTGACAAAGTCATCCACCGGGTGCGCGAGCAGGGTGTCCGGGTGGTCGATCTGCAGCAGTTTGCCCGCACGGAAGATCGCAATCTTGTCCCCCAGTTTGATCGCCTCGTCGATGTCGTGGCTAACCATGATCACGGTCTTGTTCAGCGCACGCTGCATCTCGAAGAACTCGTTCTGGATCATTTCGCGGTTGATCGGGTCGACCGCGCCGAACGGTTCGTCCATCAACAACAACGGTGCATCCGCCGCCAAGGCCCGAATCACACCGATCCGCTGCTGCTGACCGCCCGATAACTCACGTGGATAGCGATTCAGGTACTGCCTGGGCTCGAGCTTGATCATGCTCATCAACTCGCGGGCACGGTCGTGGCATTTCTGTTTGTCCCAGCCCAGCAGGCGCGGAACGATGGTGATGTTTTCCTCGATGGTCATGTTCGGGAACAGACCGATCTGCTGGATCACATAACCGATGTTACGACGCAGGGTAACGGCGTCGAGGTCAGTGGTGTCTTCGCCGTTGATCAGGATCTTGCCCGAGGTCGGCTTGATCAGTCGGTTGATCATCTTCAGCGTGGTGCTTTTGCCGCAGCCCGATGGCCCGAGGAACACGCAGATCTCGCCTTCATTGACGGTCAGGCTTACCGAGTCCACGGCTTTCACATCGTTGCCGTTGCTTTGGAAAGTTTTGCTGAGGTTTTGAAGTTCGATCATTTCAGGAGTCCTTTTGGAGTCAGCGTGCGTTGCAGCCATTGCAGAAGCAGGTCGGCGAAGATGGCCAGGAGGCTGACCAGCACGGCGCCGACGATCAGCATCGACATGTCGCTGCGGCTGATGGAAGCGAGAATAAGTACACCAAGGCCGCCGGCGCCGATGGTCGCTGCGATGGTCATGACACCAATGTTCATGACCACGGCGGTGCGCACGCCGGCGAGGATTACGGGCACCGCGATCGGCAGTTCAACCATGCGCAGGCGCTGGCCGAAGGTCATGCCAATGCCGCGTGCGGCTTCGCGAATGCCCGGGTCGACGCCGGTCAGCGCCAGGTAGGTGTTGCGCATGATCGGCAGCAGTGAATACAAAAACACCGCGGTAATCGCCGGCATCGGGCCCAGGCCCTGGCCGAATTTTGAGTAGAACGGCAGCAGCAGGCCGAACAGCGCAATCGACGGCACGGTCAGCAGCACCGTGGCGCTGGCCTGCAAAGGGCCGGCGAGCGTCGGGAAACGCGTCATCAGGATACCCAGCGGTACGCCAACGATGATCGCCAAGGTGACGGCGATGCCGACCAGGGTGATGTGCTGCCCTGTCAGTTGCAGCACCAGCGGCCAGTCGAGATGGGAAAAGGCGTTCAGAAATTCCATGTCTTTTCCTCCTTAGTTCAACGGATGCTGGCGCAGGAAGTCTGCGGCAACAGATGAAGGGCTTTCGTGATCGACATCGACCCGCGCATTGAGCTGGCGCAGGGTGGCGTCGTCGAACAGTTCGGCCAGGGGCTTGAGTTCTTCGGCGAGTTTCGGATGGGCATCGAGGTAAACCTGACGCACCACCGGGGCTGCGGTGTAGTCCGGGAAGTAGTGCTTGTCGTCATCAAGCAATTTGAGCTTGAACGCGTTCAGTCGGCCGTCGGTGGTGTACACCAGTCCGGCAAACACCTGGCCGTTACGCAGGGCGGTGTAGACCAGCCCGGCGTCCATCTGGCGGATGTTTTGGCGGGTCAGGTTCATGCCGTACAGATCGACCATGCCAGCCAAACCATCGGAGCGGTTGGCAAACTCAGTATCCAGTGCCACCAGATGATTGGTTTTCGCCTCAGCCTGCAGCACCGTGTTCAGATCGCTGATGGTGTTGATCTGCGGGTAGGCCTTCGCGGTGTTTTCCGGCAGGGCCAGGGCGTAGGTATTGCTGAATTTCGACGGGGTGAGCCAGATCAGGCCTTTTTTCGCGTCGAGTTCTTTCACCTTGGCGTAGGACTGAGCACTGTCGAGTTTTTCAGTGATGTGGTTGTAAGCCACCAGCGACACGCCGGTGTATTCCCACATCAAATCCAACTGGCCACTTTCTTGGGCGCTGCGGGCCAGGTTGCTGCCCAGACCGCCAGTCACCTGGGTGTCGTAACCCTTGGTGCGCAGGTATTGGGCGGTGATTTCCGCCAGCAGGGTTTGTTCGGTGAACACCCGGGCGCCGATGCGGATCACCGGTTTTTCAGCGGCTTGGGCAAATCCTGCGAGCAGCAGGGCGCAGCCTAGTAAAAAGCTTGATTTCTTCATGATTATTCCTTTGCCGAGGCTTAAGACGGGCGCAGGCCGCGTTCGAGCCAGAGGCGGCTGGCGAGTGTCACCAGGCCGTCGAGCAGCAAGGCCAGCAGGGCGGTGCAGGCCGCGCCGAGCAGCAGTTGCGGCTGATTGTTCAGGGCGATGCCGGGGAAAATCAGGCTGCCCAGGCTGTTGGCGCCAATCAGGAACGCCAGCGGTGCGGTGCCGACGTTGATCGCCAGGGCGATGCGTACACCGCCGATGATGATTGGCACCGCGTTCGGTAATTCGACTCGCCACAACACTTGAGTGGGCGTCATGCCAATGCCGACGGCCGCTTCCTTGAGCGTACCTTGAACGCTTTTCAGGCCTTCATAGGTGTTGCGCACGATCGGCAACAGCGAGGCGAGGAACAGGGCGAAGATCGCGGGGCCACTGCCGATGCCGAGGATTCCCAGGGCGATGGCGAGTACGGCGAGAGGCGGCACGGTGTTGCCGATGTTGAAGATCTGCATGAAACGCTCAGCACGGTCCACCATGGTCGGGCGGCTGAGGAAGATGCCGGCGGGGATGCCCACAACAAGGGCGGCCAGCATGGAAACAAGGACGAGAAGCAGATGAGCTTGCAGGTAAAACAACAAATCGTCGCGGTAATGTTCGATCGTGTTGATGCCAATCCAGTGGACCAGCAGGGCCAGAAGGGCGACGACAACCGCACCTCCTATCAGCCCTTTGCCATAGCGAATAGCCACAGGCGGACTCCTTTTTTCTATGTCGGCGAACGCAGTCCCGTGTGGCAGGCCATTGCTGGCTGCCGGGAAATCAACGTTCGCGAGAAGCAGCTCTTCATGCGCCGAATGCGTTCCTCTGTAGGAGCGAGCTTGCTCGCGAAAAAAGTCCGGATAACGCAATCATTCAGACAGCACGCGTTATCGTTGACGTCTATCGCGAGCAAGCTCGCTCCTACAAAGGGAAGGCGTACGGCGTATCGAGCCATAAGCGCAGCCTCGTCAGGCTGACTTGCTGATTTTTCAGCCCTGATACGAGTGCCGTAACAGGGGAGTGGACGCCTCCACCTTTTAAAAGGTTCCATATTTAGCAGCATTTAGCCACCCCGGATCTCGCTTGCCGGTGTAGCAGCTGCCGAGCCTGCGAGGCTGCGTCCGGCGGCGCAGCCGTCGTAAAACCAGCCTCTGCGGTGTATCCGGCAGACCCAATGTGTCGACTCTACGACGGCTTCGCCGCCGGACGCAGCCTCGCAGGCTCGGCAGCTGCTACAGGGCGAACGGTGGTCTGCAGATGTCGGTTTGCGCTATACTCGCCGCCCTTTTTTGAATCACCTGCCAGGCGATTTCCCATGACCAAACAGGCCGCCGAAGTCGCGAAACGCCGCACTTTCGCCATTATTTCCCACCCCGATGCCGGTAAAACCACCATCACCGAGAAGCTCTTGCTGATGGGCAAGGCGATTGCGATTGCTGGCACGGTGAAATCTCGCAAGTCTGACCGCCATGCCACCTCCGACTGGATGGAAATGGAAAAACAACGGGGTATTTCCATTACCACGTCGGTCATGCAGTTCCCGTATCGCGATCACATGATCAACCTGCTCGACACCCCGGGCCACGAAGACTTCTCCGAAGATACTTACCGCACCCTGACGGCGGTGGACTCGGCCTTGATGGTCCTCGACGGCGGTAAGGGTGTAGAGCCACGTACCATCGCGCTGATGGACGTCTGCCGTCTGCGTGACACGCCGATCGTCAGCTTCATCAACAAACTCGACCGTGATATCCGCGACCCGATCGAACTGCTCGACGAAATCGAAGCGGTCCTGAAGATCAAGGCTGCGCCGATCACCTGGCCGATCGGTTGCTACCGCGACTTCAAAGGCGTTTATCACCTCGCCGACGACTACATCATCGTGTACACCGCTGGCCACGGCCACGAGCGTACCGATGTGAAAATCATCGAGAAACTCGACTCCGATGAAGCCCGCGCGCACTTGGGCGATGAGTACGATCGCTTTGTCGATCAGCTGGAACTGGTGCAGGGTGCCTGTCACGAATTCAACCAGCAGGAATTCCTCGACGGCCAACTGACCCCGGTATTCTTCGGTACCGCGCTGGGTAACTTCGGTGTCGATCACGTGCTCGACGCCGTGGTCAACTGGGCGCCGAAACCGCTGGCCCGTGTCGCCAACGAGCGCACCGTGGAGCCGGTTGAAGAGAAATTCGCCGGTTTCGTGTTCAAGATCCAGGCGAACATGGACCCGAAACACCGCGACCGCATCGCCTTCATGCGGATCTGCTCCGGCAAATACGAAAAAGGCATGAAAATGCGCCACGTGCGCACCGGCAAAGACGTGCGGATCGGCGATGCGCTGACCTTCTTCTCCTCCGAGCGTGAGCAACTGGAAGAAGCGTTTGCCGGCGACATCATCGGCCTGCACAACCACGGCACGATCCAGATCGGCGACACCTTCACCGAAGGCGAAGTCCTGGGCTTCACCGGCATCCCGCACTTCGCTCCGGAGCTGTTCCGTCGCGTGCGCCTGCGTGACCCGCTGAAATCCAAGCAACTGCGCCAGGGCCTGCAACAACTCGCGGAAGAGGGCGCGACCCAGGTGTTCTTCCCCGAACGCAGCAACGACATCATCCTCGGCGCCGTCGGTGTGCTGCAGTTCGACGTGGTCGCCAGCCGCTTGAAAGAGGAATACAAGGTCGAGTGCTCGTACGAGCCGATCACCGTGTATTCCGCGCGCTGGATCGATTGCGATGATAAGAAGAAGTTCGAGGAATTCCGGGTCAAGGCCGTGGAAAACCTTGCGGTCGATGGTGGCGGCCACCTGACCTACCTGGCGCCGACCCGGGTTAACCTCGCGTTGATGGAAGAGCGCTGGCCAGACGTGAAATTCCGTGCGACGCGTGAGCATCACTAAGCGCTAAGCCGGAACACCCCAAAGCCCCGTTGCGAAAGCTGCGGGGCTTTTTTGCGCCTGACACAATTCTCTGTAGGAGCGAGCTTGCTCGCGATGGACGTAAGGTATACCGCGTTATCGTTGACGTTTTTCGCGAGCAAGCTCGCTCCTACAGGAGATACAAAATAGCCATTCGACATATCCGTTATTCCAAACCAATCTCCCCACCAACGGCATTCCGTCCCATCATTAGCGTCCTATCTGGAGAACCGAGGCAATCGGAACTAGATTTCACTTAGCGCCAGACAGGCACCTCATGCTTCACCCAAGAAAGGATGGAATTGGCTATGAGCATTTTTCAACGCATTGTGCTGTTGCTTAAGGTTTTGGTGATGCTGTCCGTTGGCATGTCGGCGGCTTGGGCGCAGTGCCCGGATCAAGGGGAGCACGCTTCGAGCGGGCAAGTGACGCACACGGCCCTGATGATCGCCAAGTCTGAATCCGAGGGCGGGGACAAAGGCCAGGGCGGTAGCGAGGGCGATGACGACTCGACCACTGACGAGCCGGACAGCGATGACGATCAGACTTAAATGACAGACAAAAAAAACCTCCTGCCGGACTAATGCGCCGTCCTGCAGAAGGGTGGGATAGCACCCGTGTGGGAGCGAGCCGGCTCCGGGCGGCGTTCCGACGAAAGCGTTCTGTCAGTCGGCAGTGATGTTGACTGAAATAACGCCTTCGCGAGCAGGCTCGCTCCCACATTTTTTATGCCGCGCCGTCGAGGAATTGCTCGGCGTAGTGGCATGCCACCTGGCGGCTGTCGAGCAGGCGCAGGGCCGGCTCTTCGGTGCTGCAGCGGTCGGTGGCGTACGGGCAACGCTTGTGGAAAGCGCAGCCGGACGGCGGGTTCAGCGGGTTGGGCAGTTCGCCGACGATCTTGATTTTCGGCTTGTTCGGGTCCGGGTGAATGGTCGGGGTCGCCGACAACAACGCCTGGGTGTAGGGGTGCAGCGGGCGTTGGTAGATGTCGTTCTTCGGGCCCATTTCCACCGGACGACCGAGGTACATCACCATCACGTCATCGGCAACGTGTTGCACCACCGCCAGGTTGTGGGAGATGAACACGTAAGCCGTGTTGAACTCTTGTTGCAGGTCCATGAACAGGTTCAGTACCTGCGCCTGAATCGATACGTCCAGCGCCGAGGTCGGTTCGTCCGCAACCAACACTTTGGGCTGCAGCATCATCGCGCGAGCGAGGGCGATCCGCTGGCGTTGACCGCCGGAGAACATGTGCGGATAACGCTGGTAGTGCTCAGGACGCAAACCCACCTGCTTCATCATCGCCTGAACTTTCTCGCGACGTTCCGAGGCGCTCAGGTTGGTGTTGATCAACAGCGGCTCGGCCAGTTGATCACCGACCTTCTGCCGTGGGTTCAACGAGGCATATGGGCTCTGGAACACCATCTGCACGTCTTTGCGCAATTGCTTGCGCTGGCTCTTGTCGGCGCCGGCGACTTCCTGCCCGGCGATTTTCAAGGAGCCGGAGGACGGTTCTTCGATCAGGGTCAGGGCACGGGCCAGGGTGGATTTGCCGCAACCCGATTCGCCGACGACCGCGAGGGTCTTGCCGGCTTCCAGTTCAAACGACACACCGTTCAGGGCGCGCACGGTCGCATGGCCTTTGAACAGGCCACGGGACACTTCGTAGTGACGGGTCAGGTCGCGGGCAGTAAGTACGACGGCCATTACGCCACCTCCTGATTAAGCGGGTAGAAGCAGCGGGCGAGGCTGTTGCTTTTCGGGTCGAGGGCCGGACGTTGCGCGCGGCAGTTGTCCTGCACATACGGGCAGCGTGGCGACAGCAGGCAGCCTTGCGGACGGTCATACCGACCGGGAACAATGCCCGGCAGCGTCGCCAGGCGCGTGGCACCCAGGCTGTGTTCCGGAATAGCCTTGAGCAACGCTTCGCTGTACGGGTGCGCCGGAATGTCGAACAGCTGTGGCACTTGACCGACTTCGACCGCTTGGCCGGCGTACATCACGCATACGCGCTGGGCGGTTTCAGCCACCACCGCGAGGTCGTGAGTGATCAGCACCAGGCCCATGTTCTGCTCTTTCTGCAACGCCAGAAGCAGATCCATGATCTGCGCCTGAATCGTCACGTCGAGTGCCGTGGTCGGTTCGTCGGCGATCAGCAGTTTCGGCTCACCGGCAATCGCCATGGCGATTGCAACGCGCTGGCTCATGCCGCCGGACAGTTGATGCGGGTAGGCGTCCATACGGCTGGCGGCGCCCGGGATTTCCACTTTTTCCAGCAGTTCGATGGCGCGCTTGCGGGCTTGCTTGCCGGACATTTTCAGGTGCAGACGCAGCACTTCTTCGATCTGGAAACCGACGGTGTAGCTTGGGTTCAGCGCGGTCATCGGGTCCTGGAAGACCATGGCCAGGTCTTTGCCGACGATTTTCCGGCGCTGACGGTTGCTGAGCTTGAGCATGTTCTTGCCGTCGAAATTCAGCGCGTCGGCGGTAACGATTCCCGGATGATCGATCAGGCCCATCAGCGCCATCATGGTCACGGACTTTCCGGAACCCGATTCGCCAACGATGGCCAGGACTTCGCCCTTGTCCACGGTAATGTCGAGGCCGTCGACCACCGGAACAGCATTGGCGTCGCCGAAGCGAACGCTGAGATTCTTGATTTCTAACAGTGACATTTGAATCTCCTCAGGCGGCGTTCTTGAGTTTCGGATCCAGCGCATCGCGCAGACCGTCGCCCATCAAGTTGATTGCCAGCACGCTGAGCAAAATGGTCAAACCAGGCAGGCTGACTACCCACCAGGCGCGTTCGATGTAGTCACGAGCCGAAGCCAGCATGGTGCCCCACTCAGGGGTTGGCGGTTGCACGCCAAGGCCGAGGAAGCCCAGTGCCGCGGCATCGAGAATCGCCGAAGAGAAGCTCAAGGTCGCTTGAACGATCAGTGGCGCCATGCAGTTGGGCAGCACAGTGACGAACATCAGGCGTGGCAAACCGGCACCGGCCAGGCGTGCGGCGGTCACGTAGTCGCGGTTCAGTTCGCCCATCACCGCGGCGCGGGTCAGACGAACATAGGACGGCAACGAAACCACGGCGATGGCGATAATGGTGTTGATCAGCCCAGGGCCGAGGATGGCGACAATCGCCACAGCCAGCAGCAAGGACGGCAGGGCCAGCATGATGTCCATCAGACGCATGATGGTCGGGCCAAGCACGCGCGGGAAGAACCCGGCGAACAGACCCAGCAGAATGCCGGGAATCAGCGACATGACCACCGACGACATACCGATCAGCAGCGACAGGCGTGAACCGGTGATCAGACGTGACAGCAGGTCACGCCCCAGCTCATCGGTGCCGAACAGGAACTGAATCTGTCCACCTTCCAGCCAGGCCGGCGGCGTCAGCAGGAACTCGCGAAATTGTTCGCTTGGGTTGTGCGGGGCAACCCATGGCGCGAACAGTGCGCAGAACACCACGAGGATCATGAACAGCAGGCCGGCGACAGCGCCTTTGTTCTTCGAGAACGCTTGCCAGAACTCTTTGTACGGCGATGGATAAAGCAGGCTTTGGTCGACTGCTACTGAGGGGGTTGGAGTGCTCATTAGTCTTGATCTCAGCGCTGGTGACGAATGCGTGGGTTGGCAAAGCCGTAGAGGATATCCACCACGAAGTTAACCAGAATCACAATGCAGGCAATTAGCAGGATGCCGTTCTGCACCACGGGATAATCCCGAGCGCCAATGGCTTCGATCAGCCATTTGCCGATGCCCGGCCAGGAGAAGATGGTTTCGGTCAGGACCGCACCGGCCAACAGGGTGCCGACTTGCAGGCCGACCACGGTCAGCACCGGGATCAGGGCATTGCGCAGGCCGTGGACGAATACCACGCGTGCCGGCGACAGGCCTTTGGCGCGGGCGGTGCGGATATAGTCTTCACGCAGCACTTCGAGCATCGAAGAGCGGGTCATCCGTGCGATCACCGCCAGCGGAATGGTGCCCAATACGATCGCGGGCAGAATCAGGTGGTGCAGGTAGTCGAGCAGGGCACCGGGTTCATCGCTGAGCCAGGTATCGATCAGCATGAAGCCTGTCGGGCGCTCGATGTCGATAAGCAGGTCGTTCTGCCCGGATACCGGTGTCCATCCCAGGGTCACCGAGAAGAACATGATCAGAATCAGGCCCCACCAGAAGATCGGCATCGAATATCCCGCAAGGGAGATGCCCATTACCCCATGGTCGAACAGGGACCCTCGCTTGAGTGCCGCAATCACCCCGGCCAACAGCCCCAGGACGCCAGCGAACAGCAGGGCGGCCATGGACAGCTCGAAGGTGGCGGGGAACAGGGACTTGAATTCGCTCCACACGCTTTCACGGGTACGCAGGGATTCTCCGAGATCGCCGTGGGCCAGTTTGCCAATGTAATCCAGGTATTGGGCATACAGCGGTTTGTTAAGACCAAGGCGTTCCATTGCCTGAGCATGCATTTCGGGGTCGACTCGACGTTCGCCCATCATTACTTCCACGGGGTCGCCAGGAATCATGCGAATCAACGCGAAAGTCAGCAAGGTGATGCCGAAGAACGTGGGGATCAATAACCCCAATCGGCGGGCAATAAAACTAAACATCTTGTGGTGTACCTCATCAGCCGGTTAGGCGTGCCTGGTATCCCTGGAGTCAGGGACACCGGGAGTTTTCTTATTTACTTCACCTGGGTGGTGGCGAAGTTATTCGTGGTAAGGGGGCTAATGTGATAGCCCTCTACGTTCTTGCGCATTGCGGTAAACATACGGGTGTGTGCCATGCTGATCCATGGCTGGTCCTGGTTGAAAATCTCCTGTGCTTGCTCATAGAGCGCTGCGCGTTCCGTCGGGTCTACTTTAGCCCGAGCTTCATCGATCAGCGCCTGGAATTTCTCATTGCACCAGCGTGCGTAGTTTTCGCCGTTTTTGGCGGCCTCGCAACTGAGCATAGGCGTCAGAAAGTTATCCGGGTCGCCGTTATCGCCCGCCCATCCGGCGGCCACCATGTCGTGCTCGCCATTTTTAGCGCGTTTGAGCATTTCGCCCCACTCCATGACGCGGATGTCGACCTTGATGCCGACCTTGGCCAGATCAGCCTGCATCATCTGCGCGGCGAGCATCGGATTCGGGTTGGTCGCACCACCCCCGTTGCGGGTGAACAGGGTAAATACCGTGCCTTCCGGCACACCGGCTTCCTTGAGCAGGGTGCGCGCCTTGTCCAGGTCGCGGGGCGGGTTGGTCAGTTTATGGTTGTAGCCCAGCAAGGTGTCCGGGTACGGGTTGACCGCAACGGTAGCATTGCCTTTGCCAAACAGCGCGTTGACAGCCGCTTCTTTGTCGAAGGCGATGTCGATGGCTTTACGCACCCGCGCATCACTCATGTACTTGTGCGAGGTGTTCATGGCGATGTACGAAACGGTCATCGCGTTCATTTCATCAACCTTGAGGTTGGTGTCTTTCTTGATGCTCGGGATGTCATCCGGTTTCGGATACAGCGCGATCTGGCACTCGTTGGCCTTGAGCTTTTGCAGGCGCACGTTGTTGTCGGTGGCGATGGCCAGGATCAGCGCGTCAGCCGGCGGCTTGCCACGGAAGTAATCCGCGTTGGCCTTGAAACGGACCTGTGCGTCCTTGTTATAGCGCTGGAAAACGAACGGGCCGGTGCCAATCGGCTTGTTGTTCAGGTCGTCCATTTTGTTGGCCTTGAGCAGCTGATCGGCATACTCGGCAGAGTAGATCGACGCGAACGCCATGGCGATGTCGGCCAGGAACGGCGCTTCGCGACGGGTCAGCGTGAACTTGACGGTGTTGTCGTCAACTTTTTCGACGCTCTTGAGCAGTTCCTTGAAGCCCATGCTTTCAAAGTACGGGAAGCCCACGCTCGACTGTTTGTGCCACGGGTGATTCGGGTCCAGCTGGCGCTGGAAGCTCCAAAGCACGTCGTCGGCATTCATGTCACGGGTCGGCTTGAAATATTCGGTGGTGTGAAACTTGACGCCTTTGCGCAGGTGGAACGTGTAGCTCAGGCCGTCTTCGCTGATGTCCCAGGACTCGGCCAGCGCCGGAATCACTTCGGTGGTGCCGGGCTTGAAGTCCGCCAGGCGATTGAACAGGGTTTCAGCCGCGGCGTCAGCTGTGACTGCAGTCGTGTACAGCGCCGTGTCGAAGCCTTCCGGACTGTTTTCGGTGCAAACCACCAGCGGTTTGGCCGAGGCGCCGACAGCGACACTTAGCAATGCGGCCGCGATGGCCGCACGTAGGGGAAGCATTTTCATCAAGAACCCTCTGCAATCAGTTGAGCGAAGAAAACCGAACGGCCGACTCATGATGAGTCAGCCGCAGGTTGGCGTTTTACAAAATATTGAACGGGATGGTGGTCACGAGACGGAACTCGTTGATGCTGCCATCGCCCTGGTTTTCGCTGGCGCGGTGCGCGGTATAAGTCGCGCGGACCGTCGTTGCCCTGAGCGGGCCGCTCTGCACGGCGTACGAAGTACCAATGCCGTATTCGTAATGGTGTTCGCCGTCCATGTTCTTCACGTCATAGGCTGTGCCGGTGTAGTGAGTACCGTCGATGCCCCAGCCGCGAGCCTGGTAGATGTTGAACTTCAGGCCTGGCACGCCGTATTCAGCCATGTTCAGGCCGTAGGCGATCTGGAAGGACTTCTCGTTCGGGCCGTTGAAGTCCGACAGCAGGGAGTTGGCCAGGTAGATGCCGTTGGTTTCGTGCAGGTAGTCGAAGTACTCGTTACCGTTCACTTCCTGGTACGAGAAGGTCAGGCTGTGAGCCTGGTGAGTCAGGCCGAACGACAGCGAGTAGGTGTTGTTGTCGATTTCGCCCAGCAGCTTTTTACCTTCATCGACGGTTTTGTAGTAGTTCAGGCCGGTGGTCAGGCTCAGTACCGAGCTGTCACCCAATATGTGGGTGGCGCCGAAGTAGTACTGGTTCCACAGGTCTTCAGCCTGGGTGCCCCAGAGACTGGTGGTCAGGCTGGCGAACGGCTGGTAGCTGATACCGGCGGTGCTCACGTGATCGGTTTCAGCGCTGGGGTTGCCGTATTCGGAGCGGAACTTGCTCAGGCTTTCTTCGGTACGTGGCGAAACGCGGTCGAAGGTCGCCAGATCGAAGGCCAGGTTATTCAACTCTTCGCTGTGGATCGCGATCCCTTCGAAGCTCGATGGCAGTGCACGGTTGCCGATGACGTCGACCTGCGGGCTGCTGAAGTTCATGCGGCCGGCGGTCAGAGTAGTGTTGGAGAAGCGCGCCTTGACGTTGGCCAGGCCCAGCTTGCTCCACTGACCTTGAGCGTCGCCGCCTTCTGTGGTCAGGGTACGGTTGTTGCCCGCGCCTGGACGAGAGCCCGGTGCACCACCGTTGTTGGAGGCCAGGCTCTTGCGATCACGTTCCAGAGCAACAGCGTTGTAGCCCGCTACTTCGGTGCTGAAGCCTACGGTACCTTCGGTGAAACCGGAGCTGTACTTGACGATCGTGCCCTGATCCCAGTTGATACGGCGATCAGTCGGGGTCGAAACGCCGTCCTTTTTGTAGAAGAACTTGCCACCACGTTTCAATTGTTCGTTGGCGTACCAGTTACGCGTGGTGCCGCTGATCGATTGGCCTTCGACAAAGCCAGTCGCGTCGCTTTGGGAGCTCTTCTCTTTCACGGTAACCGGTGTGAAAGCCTGGCTCTGGATTTCTGCGTACGCCGTGGCGGTAACGCTGCTGATGGCCAAAGCCAATAACGCAGTGCTGCTCAGTTTCATGGGTGAAGCTCCTTTTTTTTCTTTTTTATGCCGGTCTTTTTTTTGTGATCCGGCTATTAGGTGTCGCGCTCATTCAAGGCATTGCAAACGTTTGCTATGTGCCAATTTGGTGAATTAAGGCAATAAGCTTGCGTGAGGGCGGAATCCGCCCCCGGCATTTTTTGTCTGATCGGTTATTTTTCTATGCTGACACCCGAGAACACATTGCGACCGAACGGACTCACCTGGAATCCTTCGACTTTGGCGCTCAACGGCTGGTTAATCGTCGAGTGGGCGACTGGCGTCATCGGCACCTGCTGCTTGAGGTACTGTTGCGCCTGTTTGTAGAGAGCGGTGCGCTGGTCGCGGTCGGTGACGACTTTGGCCTGCTTGATCAGCTTGTCGTAAGCCGGATCACACCACATGGAGTAGTTGTTACCGCCAATGGCGTCGCAGCTGTAGAGCGTGCCGAGCCAGTTGTCCGGGTCCCCATTGTCACCGGTCCAGCCGATCAGGCTGATGTCGTGTTCGCCATTCTTGGTGCGCTTGATGTACTCGCCCCATTCGTAACTGACGATCTTGACCTTCAGGCCGATCTTCGCCCAGTCAGCCTGGAGCATCTCGGCCATCAACTTGGCGTTGGGGTTATACGGACGCTGGACCGGCATGGCCCAGAGGGTGATTTCGGTGCCCTCCTTGACGCCGGCAGCCTTGAGCATTTCCTTGGCTTTTACCGGGTTGTAGGCGGCGTCTTTAATGGTCTCGTCATAAGACCACTGGGTCGGTGGCATGGCGTTGACCGCCAGTTGCCCGGCGCCCTGGTAAACGGCGTTGAGAATGCCTTGCTTGTTCACCGCCATGTCCAGCGCCTGGCGCACTTCGAGCTGGTCGAAAGGTTTGTGGCGCACGTTGTAGGCGATGTAACCGAGGTTGAAGCCTGGCTTCTCGATGAGCTTGAGTGTCGGGTCGTTTTTCAACGCCGCCACGTCAGCAGGGCGAGGGTGCAATGTGATCTGGCACTCGTCGGCCTTAAGTTTTTGCACGCGCACCGACGCGTCGGTGTTGATGGCAAAAATCAGGTTGTCGAGCTTGACCTTGCTCGGGTCCCAGTAATGCTTGTTGCCGGTGTAGCGGATGTTGGAATCTTTCTTGTAGCTCTTGAACACAAACGGGCCAGTGCCGATCGGCTTCTGGTTGATGTCGCTCGGCTTGCCCTCGGCCATCAGCTTGTCGGCGTACTCGGCGGACAGGATCGAGGCAAAGCTCATGGCGATGTTCTGGATGAACGCGGCGTCTACGCTGTTGAGCGTCATTACCACGGTCAACGGATCGGTCTTTTCGACCTTGACGATGTTCTTGTTCAGGCTCATCCCGTTGAAATACGGAAACTCGGTCGGATAAGCCTTACGGAAAGGTTGCTGTGGATCCAGCATGCGATTAAACGTAAACAACACGTCATCGGCGTTGAAATCACGCGTCGGCGTGAAGTATTGGGTCGTGTGAAATTTCACCCCTTCGCGCAGGTGAAAGGTGTACTTCAGACCGTCCTCGGAAATATCCCAGCGAGTGGCCAGGCCTGGTACGACGTTGGTGGCGCCTTTTTCAAACTCTGCCAAACGGTTGTACAACGGCTCGGCGGCGTCGTTATCGGTCGCGGTCGTGTACTGCGCGGTGTCGAAGCCAGCGGGGCTGCCTTCGGAGCAGAATATCAGGCTGTTATTGGCAGCCTGGCTGATGGAAGTGGCGGCCAGCAAGCCGGTGCCCAGCAATGCGGATAAAACCAAGGTATGGCGCATGACGCTCCCTTTTCTCGTATTCAAGTGTTTTTTCAATGCGCCGCCGTCCCGTCCTTGGGCGAAGAGGCATCATTGATCTCAAACCATCGCGTGCAGCAAAACCGAGAGCCCACGCATGAACGGGTCAGATCCCGACGGTATGATCCGTGGGTCCGGCAGTAAATGCGTAGAGTCCTAAAGACTCGTAGGAAAAGGCGACGCGTCCTAACCCTCTGCTGTAGTACGCAGTGGATTTGGATGTAGGCGGATTCCTGCTTTCTCGATAGGTAAAGCAACGGCGACGTCAGAAACGTCGCCGTTGCAACACCTTACTTGCTGAGGCTGACGCCGTAGAAGGAGTTCAAGCCAAATGGGCTGATCTTGAAGTCCTGCACGTTGTCGCGCATAGGTTGGAACACCGTCGAGTGAGCGATAGGTGTCATTGGAACGGCGTCTTTGAGGACGTGTTGCGCCTGCTTGTACAGTTCGGTGCGCTTGGCCTGGTCGGTCGTGCGCTTGGCTTCCTTGACGATGCCATCGAACTTCTTGTCGCACCACTTGGAGAAGTTGTTGCCCTGCAGCGAGTCGCAGCCGAACAGCACGTTCAGCCAGTTGTCCGGATCACCATTGTCACCGCTCCAGCCAATCAGCATTGCCTGGTTCTCGCCGCCTTTGGAGCGCTTGATGTACTCGCCCCATTCGTAGCTGACGATCTTGACCTTAAGACCGATCTTGGCCCAGTCGGACTGCAGCATTTCGGCCATCAACTTGGCGTTCGGGTTGTACGGACGCTGCACCGGCATCGCCCACAGAACGATTTCGGTACCTTCCTTGACGCCAGCTTCCTTGAGCAGCTCTTTGGCTTTCTCAGGATCGTACTTGGCGTCCTTGATGGTGGTGTCATAAGACCATTGGGTTGGCGGCATGGCGTTGACGGCCAACTGGCCCGCGCCCTGGTAAACCGAGTCGATGATTTGCTGTTTGTTGACGGCCATGTCCAGTGCCTGACGCACTTTCAGTTGGGCCAGCGGGTTTGGTTCGTTGCTGCCCTTGACCTTGTCCATCACGTTGTAGGCGATGTAACCCAGGTTGAAGCCAGCCTGGTCAGGCACCTTCAGAGACTTGTCTTCTTTCAACGCCTTCAGGTCGGCCGGACGTGGGAACAGAGTGATCTGGCACTCGTTCTTCTTCAGCTTCTGGATGCGTACCGACGGGTCGGTGGTGATGGCGAAGATCAGGTTGTCGATCTTGACGTCTTCAGGCTTCCAGTAGTCCTTGTTCCCGGTGTAGCGGATGTTGGAGTCTTTCTGGTAGCTCTTGAACACGAACGGGCCAGTGCCTACCGGCTTCTGGTTGATGTCGGCGGCTTTGCCTTCCTTGAGCAGCTGGGCAGCGTACTCGGCGGACTGGACGGAGGCGAAACTCATGGCCATGTTCTGAATGAACGCGGCATCAACTTCTTTCAGGGTGAACTTGACAGTGTGGTCGTCGACTTTATCGATCTTGGTGATGTTGGTGTCCATCCCCATGTCGGTGAAGTACGGGAATTCGGTCGGGTACGCTTTGCGGAACGGATCATCCTTGTTAATCATGCGATTAAAGGTGAACAGCACGTCGTCGGCGTTGAACTCACGAGTCGGTTTGAAATACGGGGTGGTGTGGAACTTGACGCCATCACGCAGGTGGAAGGTGTAAGTCAGGCCATCCGGGGAAATGTCCCAGCTGGTCGCCAGACCAGGAACAACGGCGGTGCCGCCGCGCTCGAACTGGGTCAGGCGGTTGAACATGGTTTCTGCAGAGGCGTCGAAGTCGGTTCCGGTGGTGTACTGACCTGGATCAAAACCGGCCGGGCTCCCTTCGGAGCAGAACACCAGGTTAGTCGCGGCTTGGGCGAATGGTGCGCTAGCTAATAAGCTTGCGCCGACTAAAAACGGAATGACCGCGTGTTTAAGCATGGTGGCCTCATGATTTGTTGTCATTTTTGGAATTATAGGACGACCTCGTGAGTCGACCTGCGGATACTTATGCAGGGGCCGTACCCATTGCAAGATCCAGAGCGGCCACAAGTCTTAAACAGTGGCACGAACGTACCTTAATGTCGCATATGTATAAACTAGCGCGCAATTGACCGTTTGCGCAGGTTTTTTCCGGTGCGGGTCGCGCACGGAAAAGAGGCAACCGGGGCGTTTTGCGCACCCGGTTGGCGCGCGGTGTTACTTATTTATACCCACGCCATAGAAGGGCGTGAGACCGAATGGGCTGATCTTGAAATCGGTGACTTCCTTGCGCAAAGGCTGGAACACCGTCGAGTTTGCAATCGGGGTGATAGGTCCCTGTTGTTTAAGGATTTTCTGCGCCTGTTGATAGAGATTGACCCGTTGCTCACGGTCGGTTGAAACCTTGGCCTGCTGGACCAGTTTGTCGTACGCCGGGTCGCACCACTTGGCGTAGTTGCTCCCTTTCACCGCCGCGCAGCTGTAGAGCACGCCGAGCCAGTTATCCGGATCACCGTTGTCGCCGGTCCAGCCGTAGATCATGGCGTCATGTTCGCCGTTCTTGGCGCGTTTGATGTACTCACCCCATTCATAACTGACAATGTTCGCCTTGATCCCGACCTTTTCCCAATCCTGCTGAATCATCTGCGCCGACATGCGCGCGTTGGGGTTCGACGCACGCTGCACGGTCATGGCCCACAAATTAATAGTGGTACCGGGTGCAACCCCTGCTTCTTTCAGTAGCGCCTTCGCTTTGGTCGGGTCATGAGGCGCGTCCTTGATGCTCGGGTCATACGACCATTGCGCGGGTGGCAGGGCGTTTTGCGCCAATTGGCCTGCGCTCTGGTAGACGGCTTTGATGATGGCGGGCTTGTCGATGGCCATGTCCAGGGCCTGGCGCACCTTGAGTTGATCCAGCGGTGGATGGGTCACGTTGTAGGCCAGGAAGCCAAGATTGAATCCGGCTTGCTTGAGCACGCGCAGGTTCGGGTCTTGTTCCATCACCTCGATGTCTGCAGGACGCGGGTAGCCGCTGACCTGGCATTCGCCGGCCTTGAGCTTCTGCAAGCGGACGGCGGCATCCGGGGTGATCGAGAAGATCAGGTTGTCGATCTTCACGTCCTCGGGTTTCCAGTAGGCCTTGTTGGCCACGTAGCGGATCTGCGAGTCCTTTGCATAACGTTTGAACACGAACGGCCCCGTGCCGACGGGTTTCTGATTGATATCCGCGGCTTTGCCCTCTTTCAGTAACTGTGCGCCGTACTCGGCGGACTGCACCGAGGCGAAGCTCATGGCGAGGTTTTGCACGAACGCGGCGTCAATGTTGTTCAGGCTGAAGCGCACGGTGTGCTCGTCGATTTTGTCGACGCTCCTGATCGTTTTGTCCAGGTCCATGTCGGTGAAGTACGGCGACTCGGCAGGGTAGGCCTTACGGAATGCATTCTCGGGGTCGAGCAGGCGCTGGAAGGTGAACAGCACGTCGTCGGCGTTGAAGTCGCGGGTCGGGGTGAAGTAGTCGGTGGTGTGGAATTTCACGCCTTCGCGCAGGTGGAAGGTGTAGCTGAGGCCATCCGTGCTCACGTCCCAACGGGTGGCTAATCCGGGCTCGACTTCGGTGCCACCGCGTTTGAATTGGGTCAGTCGGTTGAAGACCGTTTCGGCCGAGGCGTCGAAGTCGGTGCCGCTGGTGTATTGGCTGGGGTCGAAGCCGGCGGGGCTGGCTTCGGAGCAGTAGACCAGGGTGGTGGCGGCTTGGGCCAGTGGTGCGGTTGTTGCGAGGGCGAGTGCGAGCAGGAGTGGTTTGACGGTGGTTCTTTCCATGGAGTCCCCGAGGGTTTGGCGGCGGTGTTTTCCTGAGACTAGCGTTGTTGTCGTGGAGGGCGGAAATATCCGTTTGTGAGGGGGACCCCTCTATTTGGACATAGACCGCGTTATCGTTTTTCGCGAGCAGGCTCGCTCCCACAGGTCAAATATGGGAGCGAGCCTGCTCGCGAAAGCGGTGGGTCAAACAATCAAGGCATCAACACTTCAATCGCCCCATCCGCCGTCATGCTGACCTGGCTGGTGCCCGGCTCGACGTCCGGTGTGACCGCGGCGGAATCCATGCTTGCCGCTTTCATCATCATCGGCCCGCGCATGTACGGTTGTGGATAACCATTGCTGTTGAGGTTCAGGTTGACGATTTTGTAACCCTTGCCACCCAGCGCGTCGGTCGCCAGTTGCGCACGAGCCTTGAAGGCGGTTACCGCGTCTTTGAGCAGGGTGTCTTCACTGGCTTTGCGGGTTGGCGTGGCGATGGCGAAGTCCATGCCGCCCATTTTCAGGTCGGTCAGCAGTTCGCCGGTCAGTTTTGACAGGGCCGCAAAGTCGGAACTTTCCAGGCGCAGTTCGGCACGTTCGCGCCAGCCGGTGATTTTCTGGCCCTTGGTGTCGTAGATCGGGTAGCTGTTACGGCTGCCCTGACGCAAGGAGATGTCTTTGACTTGTTTGGCCTGGGCCAGCGCTTTGTTCAGGGTGGTGCTGACGTCGGCGGCGAGTTTGGCCGGGTCGCTGTTTTGTTCTTCGGTATAGAGGGTCACGATCATCAGGTCGCGGGCCACTTCCTGACTGACTTCGGCGCGCAGGGAAATCTGGTTGTAATGAAGCTCGTCGCCGGCCAGGGCCGGAAGGCTGGCGACGGTGCCAACGCTGAGGGCAAGAAGGGCGGCGCTGCGGCGGAACGTGTGCATGAAAACTCCTTGGACGATGCGCAGGGGTCAGGTCCTGGCCTGCTTGAAACCATCAGACTCTAGCTTCAATGATCCGGTTCGCACAGTTACAACTTCTATACAGATGGAATGACGGTGGCCGCTGCGCGGCCAATCGCGAGCAGGCTCGCTCCCACATTGGAATGCGTTCAACTGTGGGAGCGAGCCTGCTCGCGAAGGCGACCGCATAGACACAACGGATTTTCTTGCCATGTGGCCGTTTGCCGCACTTTCGCCTTCCGGGCCCCGTGCTTGGTTATACTCCGTGCGATCCGCCTGGAGCGCTCATCAGGAGAGCTCATGCTCGCCGCCGTTCAAATCACTTCCGCCACTCGCCAGAATCTCTGGCGGCTGACGCTCATCCGCACGTTGGTGCTGGCAGCTCAAGCCGGTTCCGTTGGCCTGGCCTACTGGCTCGATTTGCTGCCGCTGCCCTGGTTTCAACTGGCCGCGACCCTCGTTTGCTCGATGCTGTTGTGTACGTTCACGGCGATTCGCCTGCGCACTACATGGCCGGTTACCGAGCTCGAATACGCGGTGCAGCTGGCTTGCGACCTGTTTATCCACAGTGCCTTGCTGTATTTCTCCGGCGGTTCGACCAACCCCTTCGTCTCTTATTACCTGGTGCCGTTGACCATCGCTGCCGTGACGCTGCCATGGCGTTATTCGGTGGTGCTGTCGGGTATCGCGCTGACGATGTACACCTTGTTGCTGGCGCGCTTCTATCCCCTGCAAACCTTCCCGATTGCCCGGGAAAGCCTGCAGGTTTATGGGATGTGGCTGAGTTTCGCCCTGGCCGCAGCGGTCATTACCTTTTTCGCCGCGCGCATGGCTGAAGAGCTGCGACGCCAGGAAGAGTTGCGCGCTATCCGTCGCGAAGAGGGCCTGCGCGACCAGCAATTGCTGGCTGTTGCGACTCAGGCCGCGGGCGCCGCGCATGAACTGGGCACGCCGCTGGCGACCATGAGCGTCTTGCTCAAGGAAATGCGCCAGGACCATCACGACCCGCTGTTGCAGGACGATCTGAGCGTGCTGCAGGATCAAGTCAAACTCTGCAAAGAGACCTTGCAACAGTTGGTGCGCGCCGCCGAGGCCAATCGACGTCTGGCGGTGGAGATGCAGGACGTCACCGACTGGCTCGACGAAGCCCTGAACCGCTGGCACCTGATGCGCCCGGAAGCCAGTTACCGCTTCCAGCGACTGGGCCAAGGCGCGGTGCCACGCATGGCCCCGCCGCCGGACCTGACCCAGGCGCTGCTGAATTTGCTGAACAATGCCGCCGACGCGTGCCCCGAAGGGCTGCAAGTGACGCTGGACTGGAATGCCGAGGACTTGACCATCAGCATTCGCGACCACGGCGCCGGTGTGCCGCTGGCCATTGCCGAACAAATCGGCAAACCGTTTTTTACCACCAAGGGCAAAGGTTTCGGCCTGGGCCTGTTTTTGAGCAAGGCCAGCGTGACACGCGCCGGCGGCTCAGTGAAACTCTACAGTCATGAGGAAGGTGGCACGCTCACCGAGCTGCGCCTGCCCCGTGTTGCCCGAGGAGACGAACATGAGTGACGAAATCCAAGTCGAAGCCGAAGGTGAAGAGCTGCCGCATTTGCTGCTGGTAGACGACGACGCAACCTTTACCCGCGTAATGGCCCGTGCCATGGCCCGCCGTGGTTTTCGCGTCAGCACCGCCGGGTCCGCCGAAGAAGGCCTGACCATCGCTCAAGCCGACCTGCCGGACTACGCCGCGCTGGACCTGAAAATGGACGGTGACTCCGGCCTGGTGCTGTTGCCCAAGCTGTTGGAGCTGGACCCGGAAATGCGCGTGGTGATTCTCACCGGTTATTCGAGCATTGCCACCGCCGTCGAGGCGATCAAGCGCGGCGCCTGTAATTATCTGTGCAAACCGGCGGACGCCGATGACGTGCTGGCCGCGTTGCTGTCCGAACATGCCGACCTCGACACCCTGGTGCCGGAAAACCCGATGTCGGTCGACCGCTTGCAGTGGGAACACATCCAGCGCGTGCTGACGGAACACGAAGGCAACATCTCCGCCACGGCCCGCGCCCTGGGCATGCACCGCCGCACGCTGCAGCGCAAACTGCAGAAACGCCCCGTTCGTCGCTGAACCTGTGCTGAACGAATGCCGGCCACTCCTCGCGACAAACCGAACCGATCATCTATGATCGGTTTGTGCGTGTTCTTTTCTTTACCGAGTCTGAACCATGAATCAGAACGCTGAATATTCCGCGGTCAACGATGCTGTGCGCGGGCAGTTTTTTCGCAAAGTCTGGGCGATAACCACTCCTTACTGGCGCAGTGAAGAAAAGGTCATGGCCTGGACGCTGCTGATCGCGGTGATTGCGCTGTCATTGATCAGCGTGGGGATCTCGGTGTGGTTTAACACCTGGTACAAGGATTTCTACAACGCCCTGCAGAAGAAGGACGAAGCAGCGTTCTGGCAGCTGATCCTGTATTTCTGCGCGATTGCGGCAGTGGCGATTGTCGGGGCCGTGTACCGGCTGTACCTGACTCAGATGCTGACCATCCGCTGGCGGGCGTGGCTCACCGAAAAACATTTCGCCCGCTGGCTCGGCGACAAGAATTACTATCAGTTGGAGCAGGGCGGTTACACCGATAACCCGGACCAACGGATTTCCGAAGACCTCAATAACTTCACCTCGAACACCTTGAGCCTGGGCGTTGGTTTGATTCGCAACGTGGTCAGCCTGGTGTCGTTTTCGATCATCCTGTGGGGCGTCTCGGGCAGCATTGAAGTATTGGGCTTTACCATTCCCGGCTATATGTTCTGGTGTGTGGTGGTCTATGCCGCGGTCGGCAGTTGGTTGACGCATTTGATCGGTCGTCGCTTGATCGGTCTGAACAACCAACAACAACGCTTCGAAGCCGACCTGCGTTTCTCCATGGTGCGGGTTCGCGAGAATGCTGAAAGTATTGCCCTGTACAACGGCGAGCCCAATGAAAGTCGTCGCTTGAGCAACCGTTTCGGCATGGTCTGGCACAACTTCTGGGACATCATGAAGGTGTCCAAGCGTCTGACTTTCTTCACCTCCGGTTACACCCAGGCTGCCATCATCTTTCCGTTCATTGTCGCTGCGCCGCGTTACCTCTCGGGCAAGATCGAACTCGGTGAGTTGATGCAAATCGGCTCGGCGTTCGGCAACGTTCAGGAGAGTTTCAGCTGGTTTATCAGCGCGTACCAGGACCTCGCCTCCTGGCGTGCCACCTGTGATCGTCTGCTGAGTTTCCGTCAGGCCATGACCGATAACGAAGAGCGCCAACCGGCCATCGACGTACAGAATCAAGGCTCGGACCTGAAAATACACAACCTGGGCCTCGACTTGGCCGATGGTCGTCACCTGCTGACCAACGCCGACATGACGGTGGAAGAGGGCGAGCGGGTGATGCTCAGCGGCCGTTCCGGCAGCGGCAAGTCGACCTTGCTGCGGGCGATGGGCCATTTGTGGCCGGCTGGCCATGGCAGCATTCGTCTGCCGGCAGCGCGTTATCTGTTTCTGCCGCAAAAGCCGTATCTGCCGATTGGCACCTTGCGTGAAGTGCTGAGTTATCCACAGGCCGGCGATACCTATACGCACGAGCGCTACGTTCATGTGCTGGAAGCGTGTCGCCTGCCACACCTCGTTGCCCGTCTCGACGAAGCCAATCACTGGCAGCGCATGTTGTCGCCGGGTGAGCAGCAACGTCTGGCCTTCGCTCGTGCGCTGCTGTATGCGCCGCAATGGCTGTACATGGACGAGGCGACCTCGGCGATGGACGAAGAGGACGAAGCGTCGCTGTATCAGGCGTTGATCGATGAGTTGCCGGGGCTGAGCATCGTCAGCGTCGGGCATCGCAGCAGCCTGAAGCGCTTCCATGCGCGGCACATTCGTATCGACAATGGTCACCTGGTGGATCAAGCCGTCACCGCCTGATCACCCCCTCTTCTGTAGGAGCGAGCTTGCTCGCGATGGACCCGAAAGCGCCGCGTTTATTCAAAAAGCACGCGTTATCGTTAGCCTCCATCGCGAGCAAGCTCGCTCCTACAAAGGGCAGAGTGATCGTACAACCCGCATGAGATATGATGCGGTTTCAGCCGATTTTTTCGAGTAAGACGTTCACCATGGAAAACCCGATCGACGCACCTCGCCTCCCTCGCAAGCGCCGCAGCCTCGCTCAGGAACTGGTGACGGTGCTGTCCGAGCAGATCCGCGACGGCCACCTCAAGCGCGGCGACAAATTGCCTACCGAGTCGGCGATCATGGATGCCCATGGCGTCAGCCGCACCGTGGTGCGCGAAGCGATTTCCCGTTTGCAGGCCGCCGGGCAGGTGGAAACCCGCCACGGCATCGGCACTTTCGTGCTCGATACCCCGAGCCCGAGCGGTTTCCGGATCGACCCGGCGACCGTGGTGACCCTGCGTGACGTGTTGGCGATCCTCGAACTGCGCATCAGCCTCGAAGTGGAGTCTGCCGGCCTCGCGGCGCAACGTCGCAGCACCGAGCAGCTGGCGTTGATGCGCGCCGCCCTGGACGCGCTGAATGAAAGCGCCTCCCACGCCAGTGATGCCGTGGCCTCGGACTTCCAGTTTCACCTGCAAATTGCACTGGCGACCGGCAACCGCTACTTCACCGACATCATGACCCACCTGGGCACCAGCATCATTCCGCGCACCCGTCTCAACTCGGCGCGCCTGGCCCATGACGACCAGCAGCACTACATGAATCGTCTGAGCCGTGAGCACGAGGAAATTTATGACGCGATTGCCCGCCAGGATTCCGATGCGGCGCGGGCCGCGATGCGATTGCACCTGACCAACAGCCGTGAGCGGTTGCGTCATGCCCATGAAGAAGCCGAGGCGCAGCGCGGCTAGGTTCCAGGCGAAGTCATTTATTGCCTTTCAGACCGCCATCGCGAGCAAGCTCGCTCCCACAAGGTTTGTGAACGACACAGATCAACTGTGGGAGCGAGCTTGCTCGCGATGGGGCCATCAGTCATTCCCCTTACTTTCTTTTAACCCTACTCAATCTTCTGACAACGTACCACTGCGGCCGCACAGGCTCTGCGGAGGCGTTTGCCTGTCTGAATGCCTGTCTTGCCACTACTCACCCCACATGAAATTTGCGCCCCGGCGATGAAATGCAGTTGACGGTTGTATTTTAAGTTGTACGATGACTTACAACTCGGCCGCAGGCTGAATGCATTTCTCACACACGTTGCTACCCAGGGTGTTCGAATAATGAATCCACAAGAACTGAAGTCCATCCTCTCTTCCGGTCTGTTGTCCTTCCCGGTGACCGACTTCAATGCTCAGGGCGATTTCCATCGCGCGGGCTACATCAAACGTCTCGAATGGCTGGCCCCCTACGGCGCCACGGCGTTGTTCGCTGCGGGCGGCACCGGTGAGTTCTTCTCTCTGGCGGCCAGCGAATATTCGGAAATCATCAAGACCGCCGTCGACACCTGCGAAACCAGTGTGCCGATTCTGGCCGGTGTGGGTGGTTCTACTCGTCAAGCCATCGAATACGCGCAGGAAGCCGAGCGTCTGGGCGCCAAGGGCCTGTTGCTGCTGCCGCACTACCTGACTGAAGCCAGCCAGGACGGCGTTGCCGCCCACGTTGAGGCCGTGTGCAAATCGGTAAAAATCGGCGTCGTGGTTTACAACCGTAACGTCTGCCGCCTGACGGCTCCGTTGCTGGAACGTCTGGCCGAGCGCTGCCCGAACCTGATCGGCTACAAGGATGGCCTGGGCGATATCGAGTTGATGGTGTCGATCCGTCGCCGCCTCGGTGACCGCTTCAGCTACCTGGGTGGTTTGCCGACCGCCGAAGTGTACGCCGCTGCCTACAAGGCGTTGGGCGTACCGGTTTACTCCTCGGCGGTGTTCAACTTCATCCCGAAAACCGCGATGGATTTCTACCACGCTATTGCTCGCGATGATCATGCCACCGTCGGCAAGATCATCGATGACTTCTTCCTGCCGTACCTGGACATCCGTAACCGCAAAGCCGGCTACGCGGTGAGCATCGTCAAGGCCGGGGCAAAAATTGCCGGCTATGACGCCGGTCCTGTGCGTGCGCCGCTGACCGATCTGACGGGCGAAGAGTACGAAATGCTCGCCGCGCTGATCGACAAGCAAGGCGCGCAATAACACTGATTAAGCAAGGCCGCTGAGCAATCAGCGGCTTTTTGCGTAAGGACTTCTTTTTAGGGGAAAGCCCGTGGCAGATGCAAAGCGTTTCGATAACTACATCAACGGTGAATGGGTTGCCGGCAGTGAATATTGCAGCAACATCAACCCGTCCGAGCTGACCGATACCATCGGTGAATACGCCAAAGCCGATCTGGCTCAGGTCCATGCCGCCATCGACGCCGCGCGCGCCGCGTTCCCGGCCTGGTCGACTTCGGGTATTCAGGCTCGTCACGATTCACTGGACAAAGTCGGCACTGAAATCCTCGCCCGCCGCGAAGAGCTCGGCACCTTGCTGGCTCGGGAAGAGGGCAAGACCCTGCCCGAAGCCATCGGCGAAGTGACTCGCGCCGGTAACATTTTCAAGTTCTTCGCCGGTGAATGCCTGCGTCTGTCCGGCGACTACCTGCCGTCGGTACGTCCGGGTGTGAACGTTGAAGTGACGCGCGAAGCGCTGGGCGTTGTCGGCCTGATCACGCCGTGGAACTTCCCGATTGCAATCCCCGCGTGGAAAATCGCCCCGGCCCTGGCCTACGGCAACTGCGTCGTGTTGAAACCGGCTGATCTGGTTCCGGGTTGCGCCTGGGCGCTGGCCGACATCATCTCCCGCGCAGGCTTCCCGGCCGGCGTGTTCAACCTGGTGATGGGCAGCGGTCGAGTGGTTGGCGATGCACTGGTTCAGAGCCCGAAAGTGGATGGCATCAGCTTCACCGGTTCCGTCGGTGTGGGTCGTCAGATCGCCGTTAGCTGTGTCTCGCGCCAGGCCAAGGTTCAGTTGGAAATGGGCGGCAAGAACCCACAGATCATTCTCGACGATGCCGACCTCAAGCAAGCGGTCGAGCTGTCGGTACAGAGCGCGTTCTACTCCACCGGTCAGCGTTGCACCGCATCGAGCCGTTTCATCGTCACCGCCGGCATCCATGACCGGTTCGTCGCAGCGATGGCGGAGCGCATGCAGTCGATCAAGGTCGGTCACGCCCTGAAAACCGGTACCGACATCGGTCCAGTGGTTTCCCAGGCGCAGCTTGAACAGGACCTGAAGTACATCGACATCGGCCAGTCCGAAGGTGCGCGTCTGGTCAGCGGCGGTGGTTTGGTGACCTGCGATACCGAGGGCTACTACCTCGCGCCAACGCTGTTTGCCGACAGTGAAGCCGCAATGCGCATCAGTCGCGAAGAGATTTTTGGCCCGGTGGCCAACGTCGTTCGCGTCGCCGATTACGACGCCGCACTGGCCATGGCCAACGACACCGAATTCGGTCTGTCGGCGGGCATCGCCACGACGTCGCTGAAGTACGCCAACCACTTCAAACGTCATTCTCAGGCCGGGATGGTGATGGTCAATCTGCCGACGGCGGGCGTGGACTACCACGTTCCATTCGGCGGGCGTAAAGGTTCGTCCTATGGATCCCGCGAACAAGGTCGCTACGCACAAGAGTTCTACACCGTGGTGAAAACCTCTTACATCGGCTCGTAATACGCAACACCTCCCTGTAGGAGCGAGCTTGCTCGCGATGGTCTTGAGGACGCGGCGCTCTACCTGATGCCCCGCGTCATCGTTGACCACCATCGCGAGCAATCGAGCGTCGACCGGCTGCTCCTACAGGGGAATAAACAGTTTCACCCGCGCATAAAAATAATCAGTGGGAGTACATCCACCATGCAAGCGACCAAGCCGACCCACGTCCGCTATTTGATTTTGCTCATGCTGTTTCTGGTGACCACGATCAACTACGCCGACCGGGCCACTATCGCGATTGCGGGCTCCAACCTGCAAAAAGACCTCGGCATCGACGCGGTCACCCTCGGTTATATTTTCTCTGCGTTCGGTTGGGCCTACGTGGCCGGGCAAATTCCCGGTGGCTGGTTACTGGACCGTTTTGGCTCGAAAAAAATCTACGCGCTGAGCATTTTCACCTGGTCGTTGTTCACCGTGCTGCAGGGTTATGTCGGCGAGTTTGGTATGTCGACGGCAATCGTTGCGCTGTTCATGCTGCGCTTTTTGGTGGGCCTGGCCGAAGCGCCATCGTTTCCTGGCAACGCGCGCATTGTGGCGGCCTGGTTCCCGACGGCTGAACGCGGTACGGCATCGGCGATCTTCAACTCGGCTCAATACTTCGCCACCGTGTTGTTTGCACCGCTGATGGGCTGGATCGTCTACACCTTCGGCTGGCAGCATGTGTTCGTGGTCATGGGTGGCATTGGTGTTGTGTTCTCGCTGATCTGGCTAAAAGTTATCCACAGTCCGCGTCAACACCCGATGATCAACGAGGCCGAGTTCAAACACATCGCCGACAATGGCGGTCTGGTCGACATGGATCAGGATAAAAGCAACGGCAAAGGCCAGCGCGCCGACGGCCCGAAGTGGGGTTACGTGCGTCAGTTGCTCACCAACCGCATGATGCTCGGCGTGTACCTGGGCCAATACTGCATCAATGGCATCACTTATTTTTTCCTGACCTGGTTCCCGGTTTATCTGGTGCAAGAGCGCGGCATGACGATCCTCAAGGCGGGTTTCATCGCCTCGTTGCCGGCGATCTGCGGGTTCATCGGCGGGGTGCTCGGCGGCATCATTTCCGACTATTTACTGCGCAAGGGCCGCTCCCTGACGTTCGCCCGCAAAGCGCCAATCATCGGCGGTTTGTTACTGTCGACCACCATCGTTGCCTGCAACTACGTTGACGTTGAATGGGTGGTTGTCGGCTTCATGGCCCTGGCGTTCTTCGGTAAAGGCGTGGGCGCACTGGGCTGGGCGGTTGTCTCGGACACTTCACCGAAGCAGATTGCCGGTTTGAGTGGTGGCCTGTTCAACATGTTCGGCAATATCGCTTCGATCACCACCCCGATCGTCATCGGCTACATCATCAGCTCTACCGGCTCGTTCAAATGGGCGCTGGTGTTTGTCGGTTGCAACGCACTGGTCGCGGTGTTCAGCTACCTGGTGATCGTCGGCCCGATTAAACGTGTGGTACTCCAGGAACCGCCCATCAACGGTCCTGAAACAAATAACAAGTTATCTCAAGCGCATTCCTGAGGAGCGGCGTCATGCAATTGATTGAACATTCCGACTCGCCGCGCTACATCCGCCTGCACGAGCGGGACAACGTAGTGATCGTGGTCAATGACCAAGGCGTGCCGGCCGGCACCGAGTTTCCAGACGGGCTGGTCACCGTGGACTTCGTGCCGCAGAGCCACAAGGTCACCCTGGAAGACATTCCCGAGGGTGGCCAGGTGATTCGTTACGGCCAGACCATTGGCTACGCGCTGCAGCCGATTCCGCGCGGCAGCTGGGTCAAGGAAGATCAACTGCGCATGCCCACCGCGCCACCGCTGGACAGCCTGCCGCTGTCCACCGAAGTGCCGGCCGCGCAAGCACCGCTGGAAGGCTTTACGTTCGAGGGGTATCGCAACGCCGACGGCACCGTCGGCACGCGCAACATTCTTGGCATCACCACGACGGTTCAGTGCGTGACCGGTGTGCTTGCTCATGCGGTCAAGCGTATCAAGGATGAATTGCTGCCCAAGTACCCGAACGTCGATGACGTGGTCGCACTGACCCACAGTTACGGCTGTGGCGTGGCCATCACCGCCACCGACGCCTACATCCCGATCCGTACCGTGCGCAACCTGGCGCGCAACCCGAACCTGGGGGGCGAAGCGTTGGTGATCAGCCTGGGCTGCGAGAAATTGCAGGCCGGGCAAGTGATGCACGAAAACGACAGTTCAGTGGACTTGAGCGATCCATGGCTGTATCGCTTGCAGGATTCGAGTCATGGTTTCACCGAGATGATCGAGCAGATCATGGCGCTGGCCGAGACCCGTTTGAAGAAACTCGATCAGCGTCGTCGGGAAACCGTGCCGGCCTCCGAGCTGATCCTCGGCATGCAGTGCGGTGGCAGCGATGCGTTCTCCGGCATCACCGCCAACCCGGCGCTGGGTTTTGCTTCCGACCTGCTGCTACGGGCTGGCGCAACCGTGCTGTTTTCCGAAGTCACCGAAGTGCGTGACGCGATTTATCTGCTGACTTCCCGGGCGCAAACCAAAGAAGTCGCCCAGGAACTGGTGCGGGAAATGGACTGGTACGACCGTTACCTGGCCAAAGGCGAAGCGGATCGCAGCGCCAACACCACGCCGGGGAACAAGAAGGGCGGGTTGTCGAACATTGTCGAGAAGTCTCTCGGGTCGATCGTTAAATCCGGCAGCAGCGCCATCAACGGCGTGCTGGGCCCTGGCGAACGTTTCAAGCGCAAAGGGCTGATTTTCTGTGCGACCCCGGCCAGTGACTTTGTCTGCGGGACGTTGCAGTTGGCGGCAGGAATGAACCTGCATGTATTTACCACTGGGCGCGGCACGCCTTACGGTTTGGCGATGGCGCCGGTGGTGAAGGTATCGACCCGGACCGAGTTGGCGCAACGCTGGCCGGATTTGATCGACATTGATGCCGGGCGGATTGCGACCGGGCGGGCGTCTATTGAGGATCTCGGCTGGGAGTTGTTCCACTACTACCTGGACGTGGCCAGCGGCAAGAAGCAGACGTGGGCGGAGCAGCATAAGCTGCATAACGACATCACGCTGTTCAACCCGGCGCCGATCACGTAAGACCGAGTCGCCTGCATCGCGAGCAAGCTCGCTCCCACAGGGGAGCTTCTTTGTTGCACAAATTGTGTGAGCACCGAAGATCACTGTGGGAGCGAGCCTGCTCGCGAAGGCGGTCTACCAGACGCCAACGCCTCGGGTGGCTTATCATTAGCCCCCTAACGACGCTCACCCAAGGTTCCCCCCCTGCATGCTGGCTATCTTCCTCGAAACCCTGAACATCACCGCGCCGGTGTTTGCCATGCTGTTTCTGGGGGTGCTGCTCAAGCGCATCGATTGGATCAACGACAACTTCATCCACACAGCGTCGGCCCTGGTGTTCAACGTCACCATGCCGGCGTTGCTGTTTCTGGGCATCCTGCATGCCGACCTGCACGCCGCGTTGCAACCCGCGCTACTGATCTACTTCTCGGTCGCGACCCTGGTGTGTTTCGCCATTGCCTGGTGCTGGGCGATCTGGAAGTGCCCGCGAGAAGACCGGGGGATTTACACCCAGGGCGCCTTTCGCGGTAACAACGGCGTCATCGGTCTCGCGCTGGCCGCGAGCATGTACGGCGATTACGGGATTTCCCTCGGGGCGATTCTCGCTGCGCTGGTGATCCTGTTGTACAACACGCTGTCGACCATTGTGCTGGCGGTGTACAGCCCGGTGATCAAGTCCGACCCGTGGAGCATTTTCAAAAGTGTGATGATCAACCCGTTGATCATCAGCGTGATTGCGGCGGCGCCGTTTGCGTATTTCCAGATCGGCTTGCCGGGTTGGCTGGAAACGTCCGGCCAGTATCTGGCGCAAACCACGTTGCCGTTGGCGCTGATCTGCATCGGCGGCACGTTGTCGCTGGCGGCGTTGCGCGAAAGCGGCAACATGGCGCTGAGCTCAAGCCTGGTGAAGATGATCGGCCTGCCGGTGCTGGCAACCCTGGGGGCATGGCTGTGGGGCTTTCGTGGGGCGGAACTGGGGATTCTGTTTCTGTACTTCGGCAGCCCGACCGCCGCCGCCAGTTTTGTCATGGCCCGTCAGGCCAATGGCAATCATGAGCTGGCGGCAGCGATCATCGTGATCACCACATTGATGGCGGCGGTCACCACCAACATGGGGATCTTTTTGTTGCAGTGGGGCGGGTGGATCTGACTTCAGGATTTGCAGTGTTTTATCGGGCCTCTTCGCGAGCAGGCTCGCTCCCACATTTGGAATGCATTCCCCTGTGGGAGCGAGCCTGCTCGCGAAAGCAATCTTACAATCACTGCAATTGTCAGGTTGTTACTCCGGCTTCTGGTAGGTATCAATCACTTCCTGAGCCGCCCGAAATGCATCGATCGCTGCCGGTACGCCGGCGTACACCGCGCAATGCAGCAGCGCTTCGCGAATCTCTTCCACGGTGCAGCCATTGTTCAGCGCACCCCGCACGTGACCTTTCAATTCTTGCGGGCACTTCAGCGCAGTCAGTGCGGCGAGGGTGATCAGGCTGCGGGTTTTGAGTGGCAAGCCTTCGCGATTCCACACGCCGCCCCAGGCGTGTTCATTGACGAAGTCCTGCAATGGCTGGGTGAACTCGGTGGCATTGCCCAGTGCGCGGTCGACGAAGGCGTCACCCATCACTTGGCGGCGCACTTCAACGCCGGGCTTTTTATTGTCGGTCATGGCAATTCCTTCTTGTGGTGTTGGCGACGCCAGGCGCGCAGCGACGTGAACAGCAAAAACGCCACCAGCGCCGGCAGGACGAAAAACAGCATCAGGTGTTCAAGCTTGCCGGCCAGTGGCATGCCGGTGGTGAACGACACCACGTGCAGACCGTAAGCCAGGTACAACCCCAAAAACAGCAGGCCTTCGGCGCGAGTCACCCGGTACCCGGAATAGAACACCGGCAGGCACAGCGTCGCGACACCGAGCATCACCGGCAGGTCGAAATCCAGGGCGTTGGGCGATACCGATAGCGGCGACGGTGCGATCAGCGCGGTCACGCCGAGCACGCCCAAGAGATTGAACAGGTTGCTGCCGATCACGTTGCCCACGGCGATTTCCCGTTGACCGCGCAATGCCGCGATCAACGAAGTGGCCAACTCTGGCAGTGAGGTGCTGATGGC
Organism: Pseudomonas sp. ASL7; assembly: GCF_056680375.1. Taxonomy (NCBI): domain Bacteria; kingdom Pseudomonadati; phylum Pseudomonadota; class Gammaproteobacteria; order Pseudomonadales; family Pseudomonadaceae; genus Pseudomonas; species Pseudomonas sp. ASL7. Next base: position 5,639,706 of record NZ_CM155279.1, read on the forward strand.
GACGATGGTCAAGCCGATGATCCGCTCCGATAGCCCCAGGTCGGTGGCGACCGAAACCGCCGCGCCCAGCAACAAGTGCCCGGCGTAGATCAGCATCGCCAATCCGCCGATGATCATCAGCAGGCTGCTGACCCAGGGCACTTGGTGGCCTTCCTGAGCACTGGATTGCGGGCGGGCCGAGTGCCGCGACTGGCGCAGCAACAAGCCCAGACACAGCGCCAGGGCGGCCAGCAGGATTATCCCGTCTGTCCGGGACAATTCTTCATTCCACGCCAGGACGAACACCAGCAGGCTGGCGCCGATCATCAGTGGAATATCCAGGCGCACCAATTGCCGTGAAACCCGTAGCGGAATGATCAGCGCCGAGAGCCCAAGGGTGACGAGGATGTTGAAAATGCTGCTGCCGATCACGCTGCCGACGGCGATGTCGGCGTTTTGCGCCAGGGTGGCTTGCAGGCTGACTGCCATTTGCGGCGCGCTGCTGCCGAGGGCGACAATCGTCAGGCCGATGATCAGCGGCCGCACATGCAGGCGCGCGGCGAGGCGCACGGCGGCGCGCACCATCAGCTCGGCGCCGGCGATCAATAGAAACAAGCCGCTGAGCAATTCAATCACGCTGAGCAGCGGTATATCGGCAAGTCCGAAAATAGTCGGGGCTCCGGCGTTCAGTTGTCGAGGGCTTGTACACGAACCCGTGCGGTGCCACTGCCCAGCATGCCCAACTTCTCGGCTGCCTCATGAGACAGGTCGATCAGCCGTCCACGAGTGTGAGGCCCGCGATCGTTGATACGGACGACGCAGGACTTGTCGTTGTTCAGATTGGTGACCTTCACCCGCGTACCGAATGGCAACTGGCGATGGGCGGCGGTCAGAGAATTCTTGTCGAAACGCTCGCCGCTGGCGGTGCGTTTACCTTGGTGTTTGGCCCCGTAATAGGACGCCATACCGGTCTTGTCATAGCCGTGCGGATCGACGGTTTCGTTACTCGCACAACCGGCCAGCAGCGAGAGCAGGGCGCAGGCGCCAAGTAGACGCTTCATAGTAGGCTTCCCCGAAACAACTGTAGGAGCAAGCTTGCTTGCGATGGTGTGTCAGCTAAGTTGATGTCGGCTGATACTCCATCGCGAGCAAGCTCGCTCCTACAAGGATTTGAGCCAGGCATTAAATCTGGCTCCATGCTCATCAGCCTTCGAGCTTGCTTTTCAGCAGTTCGTTAACCTGTTGCGGGTTCGCCTTGCCTTTTGAAGCTTTCATGGCCTGGCCGACGAAGAAGCCGAACATCTTGCCGCGTTTGGCTTCGTCTGCCGCGCGGTACTGTTCAACCTGTTCCGCGTTGGCCGCGAGCATTTCATCCAGCACCGCCGAGATCGCGCCCGTGTCGGTGACTTGCTTCAGGCCGCGCTTGTCGATGATCTCGTCCGCACTGCCTTCGCCGTTGGCCATGGCTTCAAACACCACTTTGGCGATTTTGCCGGAGATGGTGTTGTCGGTGATGCGCAGCAGCATGCCGCCCAGTTGCTCGGCCGAGACCGGTGACTGGTCGATGTCCAGGCCCTGTTTGTTCAACAGGCTGCCCAGCTCAACCATTACCCAGTTGGCCGCCAGTTTGGCATCACCGCCGATGCTCACGACTTTCTCGAAGTAATCGGCTTGCTCGCGACTGGTGGCCAGGACGCTGGCGTCGTAGACCGACAGGCCGAACTGCGCCTGGAAGCGCTCGCGTTTCTGCGGTGGCAGTTCCGGCAGGGTGGCGCGCACGTCGTTGAGGAACGAGTCTTCGATGACCACTGGCAGCAGGTCCGGATCCGGGAAGTAACGGTAGTCGTTGGCTTCCTCTTTGCTGCGCATCGGACGGGTTTCGTCCTTGTTCGGATCGTACAGGCGAGTCTGCTGGATCACTTTGCCGCCGTCTTCGATCAGTTCGATCTGACGCTGCACTTCGGTGTTGATCGCCTTCTCGATGAAACGGAACGAGTTGACGTTCTTGATCTCGCAGCGTGTGCCGAATTCGGCCTGGCCCTTTGGACGGATCGACACGTTGCAGTCGCAACGCAGCGAGCCTTCGGCCATGTTGCCATCGCAGATGCCGAGGTAGCGCACCAGCGCATGGACCGCCTTGACGTAAGCCACGGCTTCCTTGGCGCTGCGCATGTCCGGCTCGGAAACGATTTCCAGCAGCGGTGTGCCGGCACGGTTCAGGTCGATACCGGTGGCACCGGTGAATTCTTCGTGCAGGCTTTTACCGGCGTCTTCTTCCAGGTGCGCGCGGGTGATGCCGACGCGTTTGACCGTGCCGTCTTCCAAGGCGATGTCCAGGTGGCCCTTGCCGACGATCGGCAATTCCATCTGGCTGATCTGGTAGCCCTTCGGCAGGTCGGGGTAGAAATAGTTTTTACGGGCGAACACGTTGTGCTGGCCGATCTCGGCATCGATGGCGAGACCGAACATCACAGCCATGCGCACCGCTTCCTGGTTCAGCACCGGCAGTACGCCGGGCATGCCCAGGTCTACCAGGCTGGCCTGGGTGTTCGGCTCGGAACCGAACGTGGTGGAGCTACCGGAAAAGATTTTCGACCGGGTGGTGAGCTGGGTATGAATCTCCAGCCCGATCACGACTTCCCATTGCATGTGTTTCTCCTCAGAAGCCGGTTGGGGTGCGGGTGTGCCAGTCAGTGTTGAGCTGATACTGATGGGCAACGTTCAACAGGCGACCTTCCTGGAAATACGGGGCAAGCAGCTGCACGCCGACCGGCAGGCCGTCGACGAAACCGGCAGGCATGGATAAGCCCGGCAGACCCGCGAGGTTGGCGGTGATGGTGTAGACGTCTTCCAGGTACGCAGCGACCGGGTCGCTGTTTTTGGCACCGAGCTTCCAGGCCGGGTTCGGCGTGGTTGGGCCGAGGATGATATCGACCTCGTTAAACGCAGCCATGAAGTCGTTCTTGATCAGGCGGCGGATCTTCTGCGCCTTCAGGTAGTAGGCGTCGTAGTAACCGGCCGACAGCGCGTAGGCACCGACCATGATCCGGCGCTGTACTTCCGGGCCGAAACCTTCGCCACGGGAGCGTTTATACAGGTCGATCAGGTTTTTCGGGTCTTCGCAGCGGTAGCCGAAACGCACACCGTCGAAACGCGACAGGTTGGACGAGGCTTCCGCCGGGGCAATCACGTAGTACGCAGGAATGGCGTGCTGCATGTTCGGCAGGCTGATTTCCTTGGCCACGGCACCGAGCTTTTCCAGTTCCTTGACGCTGTTGTGGATCAGCTCGGCGATGCGCGGGTCAAGACCGGCGCTGAAATATTCCTTCGGTACGCCGATGCGCAGGCCTTGCAGCGAACCGTTGAGGCTGGCGCTGTAATCAGGCACTGGCTCGTCGATGCTGGTGGAGTCCTGTGGGTCGAAACCGGCCATGCCTTGCAGCAGGATGGCGCAGTCTTCGGCGGTGCGCGCCAATGGGCCGCCCTGATCGAGGCTGGAGGCGTAAGCGATCATGCCCCAGCGCGAAACGCGACCGTACGTCGGTTTCAGGCCCGTGAGGTTGGTCAGTGCGGCGGGCTGACGGATTGAACCGCCCGTGTCGGTGCCGGTCGCCGCCGGCAACAGACGAGCGGCAACGGCAGCCGCGGAGCCACCGGACGAACCGCCCGGAACGTGTTCGAGGTTCCACGGGTTTTTCACGGCGCCGTAGTAGCTCGACTCGTTGGCCGAACCCATGGCGAATTCGTCCATGTTGGTCTTGCCGAGCGTTACCGCGCCAGCAGCGGCCAGCTTGGCAACCACGGTGGCGTCGTACGGGGCTTTAAAGTTGTCGAGCATCTTCGAGCCACAGCTGGTGCGGATGCCTTGGGTGCAGAACAGGTCTTTGTGGGCGATCGGCGCGCCGAGCAGGGCACCGCTCTCACCCTTGGCCCGGCGTGCGTCAGCGGCTTTCGCCTGCTGGAGCGCCAGGTCTTCGGTGAGGCTGATGAAGCTGTTGAGCTGCGGATCGAGCTGGGCGATACGCGCCAGCAGGACCTTGGTCAGCTCTTCGGAAGAAAACTTTTTATCGGCGAGTCCGCGAGCGATCTCGGCCAGAGTCAATTGATGCATTGCAGGCTCTTTCCCTTTAGTCGATGACTTTCGGAACCAGGTACAGGCCGTTTTCGACCGATGGCGCGATGGATTGATAGGCCTCGCGATGATTGGTCTCGGTCACGACGTCTGCACGCAGGCGCTGGTTGGCTTCCAGTGGGTGGGCGAGCGGCTCGATACCGTCGGTATTGACCGCCTGCATTTCGTCGACTAGCCCGAGGATGCTGTTCAGGGCCGAAGTGATGTGTGGAAGATCGGCATCATTGAGGCCAAGGCAGGCCAGATGAGCGATTTTTTCCACGTCGGAGCGTTCAAGCGCCATGGGAATCTCCAGTGGAAAACAGAACGGACGGCGTCCGTGTGTTAGATTGTCGGAACACTACCGCATTTCTACGGTCATAAGGCCGCGATTGTGGGGGTTGGTGCACAGAAAAGCGGCCAATTTAACATATTGGCGCCTTGCCCAAAATCCCTGTCGTTGTTAGAGTTTGCCGCACTTTTTTACCCACGCGTTGCCTAGGGTCCCTTTCCCATGTTCAAGAAACTGCGTGGCATGTTTTCCAGCGATCTTTCCATTGACCTGGGCACTGCCAACACCCTTATTTACGTGCGCGAGCGCGGTATCGTCCTGAATGAGCCCTCCGTTGTGGCTATTCGGACACACGGTAACCAGAAAAGTGTCGTTGCTGTCGGCACCGAAGCCAAGCGCATGCTCGGCCGAACGCCAGGCAACATCGCTGCCATTCGTCCGATGAAAGACGGCGTGATCGCCGACTTCAGCGTCTGCGAAAAGATGCTGCAATATTTCATCAACAAGGTTCACGAAAACAGCTTCCTGCAGCCTAGCCCTCGCGTGCTGATCTGCGTTCCGTGCAAATCCACCCAGGTTGAGCGTCGTGCCATCCGTGAATCGGCCCTCGGTGCCGGTGCCCGCGAAGTATTCCTGATCGAAGAGCCGATGGCCGCTGCGATCGGTGCCGGCCTGCCGGTTGAAGAAGCGCGCGGTTCGATGGTTGTCGATATCGGTGGCGGTACCACTGAAATCGCACTGATCTCCCTGAACGGTGTGGTCTACGCCGAATCCGTACGGGTTGGCGGCGACCGTTTCGACGAAGCGATCATCACTTACGTGCGTCGCAACTACGGCAGCCTGATCGGCGAATCCACCGCCGAGCGCATCAAGCAGGAAATCGGTACGGCCTACCCGGGCGGCGAAGTTCGTGAAGTCGACGTGCGCGGCCGTAACCTGGCCGAAGGCGTTCCACGCGCATTCACCCTGAACTCCAATGAAGTGCTGGAAGCTCTGCAAGAGTCGCTGGCCACCATCGTTCAGGCTGTGAAAAGTGCCCTGGAGCAATCGCCTCCGGAACTGGCTTCCGATATCGCCGAGCGTGGTTTGGTACTGACCGGTGGTGGCGCCTTGCTGCGCGACCTCGACAAGCTGCTGGCCCAGGAAACCGGACTGCCGGTCATCGTTGCCGAAGACCCGCTGACCTGCGTCGCTCGCGGCGGTGGTCGTGCCTTGGAAATGATGGATAAGCACACCATGGACCTGCTATCGAGCGAGTGATCTCGCCCGATGCACCTATGCTGTTGAGCGCGCAGGCAGCACTTTGCAGTGCTGCCTGTTGGCGTTTATCTTCTGTCAGTCTGCATCCAGGCCGGTTTGATGCCGTATGAATAAAGAACACATTTGCCTGGGAGGAGCGGCTTATTAAACCGCTTTTCACCAAAGGCCCCTCATTGGGCGTGCGCGTATTAGTGCTGGTCGTGCTATCGGTCGCGCTGATGGTGGTCGATGCCCGCTTCACACTGCTCAAGCCAGTGCGTAGCCAGATGTCGCTGGTACTGATGCAGTCTTACTGGATCACCGACCTACCGCAGCGGCTGTGGCAAGGTGTGGCCAGCCAATTTGGCAGCCGTACCGAGCTCGTTGCCGAAAACGAAAAACTCAAAACCGAAAACCTGCTATTGCAGGGGCGCATGCAAAAGCTGGCCGCCCTCACCGAGCAGAACGTACGGCTGCGCGAGTTGCTCAACTCCTCCGCGCTGGTCAACGAGAAGGTCGAAGTGGCCGAATTGATCGGCATGGACCCCAATCCCTTTACCCACCGCATCATCATCAATAAAGGTGAGCGCGACGGTGTGGTCCTCGGCCAGCCGGTGCTCGATGCCCGTGGCCTGATGGGGCAGGTGGTCGAGTTGATGCCCTACACCTCCCGCGTACTGCTGCTGACCGACACCACTCACAGCATTCCGGTGCAGGTGAACCGCAACGGCCTGCGGGCGATTGCCAGCGGCACCGGGAACCCGGAACGTCTCGAACTGCGCCACGTGGCCGACACTGCCGATATCAAGGAAGGCGATCTGCTGGTCAGCTCTGGCTTGGGTCAGCGTTTCCCGGCGGGTTACCCGGTGGCAACGGTCAAGGAGGTGATCCACGATTCCGGTCAGCCGTTTGCCATTGTCCGCGCCGTGCCGACTGCAGCCCTTAACCGCAGCCGTTACCTGCTGCTGGTGTTCAGCGATGGTCGCACCGCCGAAGAGCGTGCCAACGACGCTGCCCAGGCCCAGGAAGCGCTGGACCAGCACGGCGGTGGGCCGATGATCCCGGCGACCGTGCCGAAACCGGCCCTCGTCCCGGCTGCCGTTGCGCCTGCAGCTCCTGCAGCAGGCGCACCTGCTGCACCTGCTGCACCTGCCGTTACCACTCCGGCCAAGCCGGCGGCCACTCATGGCGCTGCGAAACCTGCCGCGACCAAGCCACCTGCGTCGGCCAAGCCGCCAGCAGCTCAACCCGCTGCCGCCAAGCCCGCTGCCAAACCGCCTGTCACCGTGCCGGCGACCACTGGGGGACGAGAATAATGCCGGGTGCTACTTCATCCCGAAACGGCTGGATAGTCTGGCTGACGTTTGCCGTCGGTCTGCTACTCAGCGTTTCACCGCTGCCGCAATTCATGGAAATCCTCCGTCCGCTATGGCTGGCCTTGCTGCTGGCATTCTGGGCGTTGGCCTTGCCGCAGAAAGTCGGCATGGTCACCGCGTGGTGCCTGGGCCTGGCTGAAGACGTGCTCTACGGCACCCTACTGGGTCAGAACGCGTTGATCCTGACACTCATTACGTTTCTGGTGCTGTCGTTGCAGCAGCGCCTGCGCATGTTCCCGATGTGGCAACAGTGCCTGGTGATTCTGGTGATTTTCGGCCTCGCGCAGCTGGTTCAACTTTGGCTCAGCGCCTTGACCGGCAATCGTCAGCCGACGCTGGCACTGGTGCTTCCAGCATTGGTCAGTGCGCTGCTCTGGCCATGGATCAGCTTTGGTTTGCGTGGATTGCGCCGACGCTACAAAATTAATTAATTCGGTCAGGCATTTGCCCGCACCGGTGCCCTGTCTCGCAAATACGTTTCTTTTTGGCGAGCGGCTGTTGTTGCCAGACAAGGCGCCGCGACGAGTCATAGCTCGCTATGGCGAGGAGCGGCAACGCAGTATGGCAACAACAGACGTCGCCAAAAAGGAACAGTATTTGTGAGACAGGGCACTAGACAAGGAGATGTCTTGATGAAACAGCTGTACCTCGCCTCAGGCTCGCCGCGTCGGCGTGAACTGCTCACGCAGATCGGCGTGCCATTCTCCGTCATCAGCGCGGACATCGATGAAACCCCTTTGACTCAAGAATCCCCTGCGGCCTATGTCGAGCGCCTGGCGCGCGGCAAGGCCGAGGCCGGACGCGGCTCGGTCGTGTCCGATACAGACTTTTGCGTAATGGGCGCCGACACTGCAGTAGTACTGAATGGAAAAATTCTCGGCAAGCCGGTTGATGAAGCCGACGCATGCGCCATGCTGATGATGCTGTCCGGTCATGAACACGAAGTCCTGACGGCCATTGCAGTGCTCGACGGTGAGCGTTGCGAATCGCGGGTGGTGCGCAGTCTGGTGCGTTTTCGCCAGATCAGCGCCCAGCAAGCAGCGGCCTACTGGGCCAGCGGCGAACCACGAGACAAGGCCGGCGGCTATGGCATTCAAGGACTGGGCGCGGTGTTTGTCGCCGGGCTCAATGGCAGCTATTCGGCGGTGGTCGGATTGCCGCTGTGCGAAACCTTCGAGCTGCTCGGTCGTTTCGGCATACCCTGTTGGCAAACCCTTAACGCGCGCTAAGCGTCGTACTGACCAGATGCGGCCATTATCGTGAATATGCTTGAGCGAGACCCTGCCATGAGTGAAGAGATCCTGATCAACATCACGCCGATGGAATCGCGCGTGGCGGTGGTCGAAAACGGTGTCCTGCAAGAGGTCCATGTCGAGCGCACGCAAAAGCGCGGGATCGTTGGCAACATTTACAAAGGAAAGGTTGTACGGGTATTGCCGGGCATGCAGGCGGCGTTCGTCGACATCGGCCTGGACCGAGCTGCGTTCATTCATGCCTCGGAAATTTCCATGCGCGAAGGCCCTGCGGTAGAGAGCATCAGCGCGCTCGTTCACGAAGGCCAAAGCCTGGTGGTGCAAGTCACCAAGGACCCGATCGGCTCCAAAGGCGCGCGCCTGACGACTCAGCTGTCGATTCCGTCGCGTTATCTGGTGTACATGCCGCGCACCGCACATGTCGGCATTTCGCTGAAGATCGAAGACGAAGCCGAGCGTGAACGCCTCAAGCAAGTGGTCACTGACTGCGTGGCCAAAGAGGGCATCAAGGAAGCCGGTGGTTTCATCCTGCGTACCGCCGCCGAGGGTGCGGGAGCCGATGAGATCCTGATGGACATCCGCTACCTGCGCCGTCTGTGGGATCAGATCAATGCCCAGATCCTGACCATCAGTGCACCGAGTGTGATCTACGAGGATCTCGGCCTGGCACTGCGTACCTTGCGTGACCTGGTGAGCCCGAAAATCGAGAAGATACGGATCGACTCCCGGGAAACCTTTCAGAAAACCACGCAGTTCGTCGCCGAACTCATGCCGGAAATCGCCGATCGTCTTGAGCACTACCCGGGCGAGCGCCCGATTTTTGATTTGTACGGCGTCGAGGATGAAATCCAGAAAGCGCTGGAACGCAAAGTCCCGCTGAAGTCCGGCGGGTATCTGGTGGTCGATCCGGCAGAAGCCATGAGCACCATTGATGTCAACACCGGCGCGTTCGTCGGTCATCGCAACCTCGAAGAAACCATCTTCAAGACCAACCTCGAAGCCGCGACCGCCATCGCTCGGCAATTGCGCCTGCGTAACCTGGGCGGGATCATCATCATCGACTTCATCGACATGGAAGATGAAGAGCATCAACGCCAAGTGCTACGTACGCTCGAAAAGCAGCTGGAGCGCGATCACGCCAAGACCAACATCATCGGCATTACCGAGTTGGGCCTGGTGCAGATGACCCGCAAGCGCACCCGCGAAAGCCTTGAACAAGTGCTGTGCGAGCCCTGCAGCAGTTGCCAGGGGCGCGGAAAATTGAAGACGCCAGAAACCGTTTGCTACGAGATTTTCCGCGAAATCCTCCGCGAGGCTCGCGCCTATCAGGCGGAAGGCTATCGTGTATTGGCGAACCAGAAAGTTGTCGACCGTTTGCTCGATGAAGAATCAGGTAACGTCGCTGAGCTCGAAGGCTTTATCGGACGCACCATTCGGTTCCAGGTGGAAACCATGTATTCCCAGGAACAATACGACGTGGTGCTGCTCTGAATCGCTTGGTTTTAATCCGACTGAAACGGCTGGCTTCAGCTTTTTGCAGCATTTTTGCCATGGGGGCCACCTGACATGGACCGTCTGACACGCATTTTGGCCGCACTGACCCGCTGGGGTCTGGGCCTCTGCGCGTTGGCACTGGTGTTGATGGCGGTGTACGTCAGCCTTGGCAGGGAGCTGACGCCGCTGGTGGCCGAGTACCGTGCCGAAGTCGAAACAAAGGCCGCCTCAGCCCTGGGTATGCCGTTGCAAATCGGCAGGCTGGAAGGCAGCTGGAGCGGTTTTGCGCCGATTTTGCTGGCTCACGACGTAACGCTCGGCGAGGGGGCCAATGCGCTGCATCTGGATCAGGTGCGTGCGGTGCCCGATCTCTTGGCCAGCCTGCTGGCACGCGAAGTGCGCATTGCTCACCTGGAGCTCAACGGCCTGAAGATCAGCCTCAAGCAAGGCGAGGGTGGTCAGTGGGCGCTGGAAGGGTTGCCGGTGCAGCAGGATCAGCCGCTAGACCCGGAACAACTGCTCAATCAACTGCAAATGGTCCAGCAGCTGTCGGTGCTCGACAGCCAGGTCACCTTGCAGTCGTTGGGTCAGCCACCGTTGACGCTGACATACGTTGGCCTCAACCTGAAAATCGGCGCCACCCGTCAGCGTCTCGATGTTCGGTTGACGCTGCCCGACGGCCAACCGGTGGCGGCGAGCCTGCGGACCCGCATTAGCGCCAGCGAGTGGAAGGACGGTGAGGTCGATGCGTACCTGAGCCTGCCACAAAGCGACTGGGCGAAATGGTTGCCCGAGCGGCTCACTCAGCAATGGAATTTTTCCGAGATCAAGGCCGGCGGCGAGTTCTGGGTGAACTGGAGCAAGGGTGCCCTGCAAAGCGCCGCGATCCGCTTGAATGCGCCGCAACTCAAGGGTGCCTACGCCGAGCGCAAGCCGATCCAGATCGACAACCTGGCGCTCAACGGTTATTTCCAGCGCAGTTCCGAAGGGGTTCTGGTGACGCTGGATTCGTTGGCCATGAATTTCGGCGATACCCGTTGGGAATCGCATCTGCAATTCAAACAGAGCCTGGCCACCGACAAGGCAGACGAGCGTTGGCATCTGCAAGCCGATCGCCTCGATCTCACGCCGCTCACGCCTCTTTTGAATGCCTTGGGGCCGCTGCCCGCGGGTGTTGCCACCGCAGTCGAGCACTTGAAAGTGACGGGTGGTCTGCGCAATGTCCTGATCGACATCCGGCCCAATGCCAACGATGACAGCCAGTTCAGCTTTGCCGCCAATCTGGATCGGGTCGGTTTCGATGCCTATTACGGTGCACCGGCGGCCCGGAATGTCAGCGGCAGCATCAGCGGTGACCTTGGCAAGGGCGAGCTGCGCATGGACAGCAAAGACTTTGTCCTCCATCTGGAGCCGATCTTCGCCAAGCCATGGCAATACATTCAGGCCAATGCCCGATTGACCTGGAAGCTCGATAAAGAAGGCTTCACCCTGATCGCGCCGTACCTGAAGGTGCTGGGCGAGGAGGGCAAGATTGCCGGCGACTTCCTGATCCGTCTGCACTTCGATCACACCCGGGAAGACTACATGGACCTGCGGGTCGGTATGGTCGACGGCGATGGCCGTTACACCGCCAAGTACCTTCCGGCCGTTCTCAGCCCGGCATTGGATGAATGGTTGCGCACAGCGATCCTCAAAGGTGCGGTAGACGAAGGGTTCTTCCAGTACCAGGGTTCGCTGAACCATGGCGCTGCCGATACGGCCCGCAGCATCAGCCTGTTCTTCAAGGTTCACGATGCCGAACTGGCGTTTCAACCGGGCTGGCCGCATGTCAGCAAGGTCACGGGGGACGTGTTTGTCGAAGACAGTGGAGTGCGGATTCTGGCCAGCAAGGGCCAGTTGCTCGGCACCCAGGTTCGCGACATTTACGTCAACATTCCCCATGTTCCGGACGGGCAGAGCAGCCATCTGTTCCTCGACGGAACATTCGCTGGCGGCTTGGGGGATGGCCTGAAAATTCTGCAGGAAGCGCCGATCGGTACTGCCGATACGTTTGCCCGTTGGGAAGGCGACGGCGATCTGCAAGGCAAGCTGAAACTCGATATTCCATTGGCCAAAGGCGAGCAGCCGAAGATTCTCGTCGACTTCAAGACTGCCAAGGCGCGTTTGAAACTGGCCGAGCCACCGCTGGAGCTGACGCAACTCAAGGGCGATTTCCGTTTCGACAGCGCCAAGGGCTTGAGCGGGCAGAACATCAGCGCGCGCGCCTTTGACAAACCCGTCACTGCACAGATTTTCGCCGATGGCCGTGCGGGCAACATCAAGACCCGTGTCACGGCCTCCGGTCAGGTGGAGGTGAAGAAACTCACTGACTGGTTGAACGTCACTCAACCGTTGCCGGTTTCCGGTCTGATCCCGTATCAACTCCAGCTCAATCTGGATGGCGCCGACAGCCAGTTGATGGTCGCCTCCGACCTCAAAGGGGTGGTGGTCGATTTGCCAGCGCCCTTTGGCATGTCGGCCAATGCAGGGCGCAACACTACGTTTCGCATGACACTGCAAGGGCCGGAGCGGCGCTACTGGCTCAATTACGGCCAACTGGCGGACTTCACGTTTGCCGCCCCGACGAACAACTTCGCCGACGGTCGCGGCGAGTTGATCCTGGGGGGCGCAAGTGCCGTGCTGCCCGGGAGCAAAGGCTTGCGGGTGCGCGGCGTGCTGTCGGAGCTGGATGTCGGGCCGTGGAGCGACCTGGCGGACAAATACGCCGGTCAGGATGCTGGCGGCAGCGCCAGGCAGTTGCTCAGTGGTGCGGACTTCAAGGTCGGCAAGCTCACCGCTTTGGGCACTACGCTTGATCAGGCATCGGTTCTGTTGACCCGTAAACCGACCGCGTGGACGTTGCAGCTCGACAGCCAGCAAGCCAAGGGCAGTGTCGGCCTCCCCGATGCGAAGGGCGTGCCGATTACGATCAATCTGCAATACGTGCGCTTGCCTGCACCGGATCCAAAGGTCCTGGCCGATGAAAACTCGCCGGATCCACTGGCGTCAGTGGATCCGAGGAAGATCCCGGCGATGGACATCATCATCAATCAACTGTTTCAGGGGCAGGATCTCGTCGGCGCCTGGTCGCTCAAGGTTCGTCCGACCGGCAAGGGTATCGCCCTCAATACGCTGGACATGGGCCTCAAGGGTGTTCTCTTGCAGGGTAATGGCGGCTGGGAAGGCGTGCCTGGCAGTTCCAGCAGTTGGTACAAGGGCCGGATCAGCGGCAAGAACCTCGCTGATGTGCTGAAGGGCTGGGGATTTGCGCCGAGTGTTACCAGTGAAAGCTTTCGTATGGATGTCGACGGTCGCTGGCCCGGTTCGCCGGCCTGGTTGGCCAGCAAGCGTTTCTCCGGGACGCTCGATGCTTCTATGAATAAAGGCCAGTTTGTCGAAGTCGAAGGCAGCGCTCAGGCGTTGCGGGTGTTTGGCCTGCTTAACTTCAACTCCATCGGTCGTCGCCTGCGCCTGGATTTCTCCGACTTGTTTGGCAAAGGCCTGAGTTATGACCGCGTTAAAGGGCTGCTGGTCGGGACCAACGGGGTTTATGTGACCCGTGAGCCTATTCAGATGACGGGGCCTTCGAGCAATGTCGAACTCAACGGCACCCTGAACCTGGTCGGCGATCAGATCGATGCCAAGTTGGTGGTGACCTTGCCGGTCACCAATAACCTGCCGATTGCCGCGCTGATCGTTGGTGCGCCGGCTATCGGCGGGGCGCTGTTCCTGATGGACAAGCTGATTGGTGATCGCGTGGCGCGTTTCGCCAGCGTGAAGTACACCGTCAAAGGTCCGTGGAAAGAGCCGAAAATCACCTACGACAAGCCTTTTTGAAGAGCCACGTCTTTGGCCAATGGAGTAGCATGGCCAAAGACTTTTATTTGGCGACGCAGTCCCTTGTAGCAGCTGGCGAAGCCTGCGTCCGGCTGCGAAGCAGTCGTAAAATCAGACACCTCGACCTGTCAGGTAAACCGAGCATTCCGGATTTGCGACTGCTTCGCAGCCGGACGCAGGCTTCGCCAGCTGCTACAGGTTGTCGTACAGCTCAAAAATAAGGAAAAGGCCATGTCTGTAGCGGTGATTCAAATGGTCAGCCAGAGCGACGTGCTCGCCAATCTGGCCCAGGCCCGTCGGCTCCTTGAGCAAGCCGCGGCCAGTGGTGCTGTGCTTGCCGTGTTGCCGGAAAACTTCGCCGCCATGGGCCGTCGCGACATTGCCGACATCGGCCGCGCCGAGGCATTGGGCGAAGGTCCGATCCTGCCGTGGTTGAAACAGACCGCCCGCGACCTCAAGTTATGGATAGTGGCCGGCACATTGCCGCTGCCGCCGGTGGATCAACCGACGGCCAAAGTACATGCCTGCTCGTTGTTGGTGAACGATCAGGGCGAGACAGTGGCGCGCTACGACAAGCTGCACTTGTTTGATGTAGACGTGGCGGACAATCGTGGACGTTATCGCGAGTCCGATGACTATGCTTATGGCAGTGGCGTGGTGGTGGCAGACACACCTGTTGGGCGAGTCGGCCTGACGGTGTGTTACGACCTGCGCTTCCCGGAGTTGTACAGCGAATTACGGGCTGCCGGTGCGGAGTTGATTACCGCGCCCTCGGCCTTTACCGCGGTGACCGGCGCGGCGCATTGGGATGTGCTGATTCGCGCGCGAGCCATAGAGACTCAATGTTATGTGCTCGCGGCCGCCCAGGGCGGAACGCATCCCGGGCCACGAGAAACCTATGGTCATGCCGCGATCATTGACCCGTGGGGGCGTGTGCTGGCACAACAGGATCAAGGCGAGGCCGTGCTGCTGGCCGAACGCGATAGCAGCGAACAGGCGTCGATCAGGGCGCGGATGCCGGTGTCCAGTCACCGGCGCTTTTTCTCGCAGGGCGCACAGCGACCTGCCTCAGAACGATGAATTTAAGGCGTAAAGCATATGAGCGAGTTGTTGTCCTCAGTCAGTGAACACCTCCTGGCGCCCGGCGGCGTAACGATCGAGAGCCTGCAAGGTGTGCTCGGTGATCTGGCCGGCCCGGGCATCGATGCCGCCGATCTGTATTTCCAGGGGCAGATTTCTGAATCCTGGGCGCTGGAAGACGGCATCGTCAAGGAAGGCAGTTTCAACCTCGACCAAGGTGTCGGCGTGCGGGCGCAATCGGGTGAAAAAACCGGTTTTGCCTACAGCAATGCGATCACGCTCGAAGCCCTGGGTGCAGCGGCTCGCGCGGCGCGTTCGATCTCGCGGGCCGGTCAAAACGGCACCGTGCAGGCGTTCACCACGCAGGATGTTGCGCAGTTGTATGGGCCGGATAATCCGTTGGAGGTTATGACGCGCGCCGAGAAAGTCGAGCTGCTCAAGCGTATCGACGTGGCGACGCGGGCCCTTGACCCGCGAATCCAGCAAGTCACCGTGAGCATGGCTGGCGTCTGGGAACGCATCCTTGTTGCGTCTACCGATGGCGGCCTGGCAGCCGATGTGCGGCCGCTGGTACGTTTCAATGTCAGCGTGATCGTTGAGCAGAACGGTCGCCGTGAACGCGGTGGTCATGGCGGCGGCGGTCGTACCGATTATCGTTATTTCCTCAGCGACGACCGTGCCATGGGTTACGCCCGTGAAGCGTTGCGTCAGGCGCTGGTCAACCTCGAAGCCATTCCTGCGCCAGCCGGTACGCTGCCGGTGGTGTTAGGGTCCGGCTGGTCGGGCGTGCTGTTGCACGAAGCGGTTGGCCACGGTCTGGAAGGCGATTTCAACCGCAAGGGCAGTTCGGCCTACAGCGGACGGATGGGCGAGATGGTTGCGTCCAGGCTCTGCACCATCGTCGATGACGGCACCCTCGCCGGACGCCGTGGCTCGCTGAGCGTCGATGACGAAGGTACTCCGACCGAGTGCACTACGCTGATCGAAAACGGCGTGCTCAAAGGCTACATGCAGGACAAGCTCAATGCACGCCTGATGGGCGTGGCCCGCACCGGTAACGGTCGTCGCGAGTCCTACGCGCACCTGCCAATGCCGCGCATGACCAACACCTACATGCTCGCGGGCGAAAGTGATCCGGCGGAAATCATCGCCTCGGTAAAACGCGGCATCTACTGCGCCAACCTCGGCGGCGGTCAGGTGGACATTACCAGCGGCAAGTTCGTGTTCTCCACCAGCGAGGCGTATTTGATCGAAGACGGCAAGATTACAGCCCCGGTCAAAGGCGCGACGTTGATCGGCAACGGGCCGGAAGCCATGAGCAAGGTGTCGATGGTCGGTAACGATCTGGCGCTGGACAGTGGTGTGGGGACGTGTGGCAAGGATGGGCAATCGGTGCCGGTCGGTGTCGGCCAGCCAACCCTGAAAATTGATGCGATCACCGTGGGTGGTACGGGATCATAAGGAATGGAGCTTCGGGTGAACCGCTTGGCGGCTCACCCGACTCGAGATTTAACGCAGACCGCGTTGAGTCTCGTCCAGCTCACGGATGTACTTGAAGATTTTACGGCTCGATGCCGGTGGCTTGTTGGTCGCCAGTTCGTGCTGGGCCTGACGAATCAGGGAGCGCAATTGCTGACGATCGGCCTCCGGGTAGTCGACAACGAATTTTTCCAGGACGGCATCGTCGCCTGCGATCAAGCGATCGCGCCAGCGTTCCAGGCCGTGGAAACGTTCGTTGTACTGCCGAGTGGAAGCATCGAGTTGATCGAGCAGCGTGAGAATGGCGTCAGTGTCCTGATCGCGCATCAGTTTGCCGATGAACATGAGGTGCCGTTTACGCGCGATATTCGCGGTGTGCTTGGAAGCATCGGCCAGAGCCCGGCGCAAAGCGTCGGTCAATGGCAGTTTTGCCAGCAAGTCAGGCTTGAGTGTTGTCAGGCGCTCGCCGAGGTCAACCAGAGCATGTAGCTCGCGTTTAACCTGGGATTTGCTTTTTTCTCCCGTATCGAGGGAGTCGTCGTAAGAATCAACCATGGTGGCCGTCCGCAAAGAAACGCCGCCATGATAACCAGTCGGGGGCCGCTTGTCCGGCCCGGTCGCTCGATGACCTTTACCGAAAGCAGAATTTGAGTGGAGAACAGCATGAGTGCAGTTGAAAGCGTCGGCCCACAAGCGTTGCCGGCACTGCAAGAACAAGTCGAGCAAATCATCGCTGAAGCCAAACGCCAGGGTGCCAGCGCCTGCGAAGTGGCGGTGTCTCTGGAGCAGGGCCTGTCGACCTCGGTGCGTCAGCGTGAAGTCGAAACCGTCGAATTCAACCGTGATCAGGGCTTTGGCATCACCTTGTATGTCGGTCAGCGCAAAGGGTCGGCCAGCACGTCGGCCAGCGGCCCGGAGGCGATTCGCGAAACCGTCGCCGCCGCGCTGGCCATCGCCAGGCACACGTCTGAAGATGAAGCGTCGGGCCTGGCAGACTCCGCACTGATGGCCAAGGATCTACAGGATTTCGACCTGTTTCACCAATGGGACATCACTCCGGAACAAGCCATCGAGCAGGCTCTGGCGTGTGAAGCGGCGGCGTTCGCCACCGACAGCCGGATCAAAAATGCTGACGGCACCACGCTCAGCACCCATCAGGGCTGTCGCGTTTACGGTAACAGTCACGGTTTTATCGGCGGTTACGCGTCGACCCGTCACAGCCTCAGCTGCGTGATGATTGCTGAAGCCGACGGGCAGATGCAACGCGATTACTGGTATGACGTAAACCGTCAGGGCAACTTGTTGGCCGATCCGGTGAGCATCGGCCAGCGTGCCGCGCAACGGGCGGCGAGCCGTCTGGGCGCACGTCCGGTGCCCACCTGTGAAGTGCCGGTGCTGTTTTCGGCGGAGCTGGCCGGCGGTTTGTTTGGCAGTTTCCTCTCGGCGATCTCTGGCGGCAGTCTGTATCGAAAATCGTCGTTCCTTGAGGGCACTCTGGGGCAGAAGCTGTTTCCGGAATGGCTGACCATCGATGAGCGTCCGCACTTGATGCGCGCCATGGGCAGTTCGGCGTTCGATGGCGATGGTCTGGCGACGTACGCCAAACCGTTCGTCGAAAAGGGTGAGTTGGTGTCCTATATCCTTGGTACCTATTCCGGTCGCAAGCTTGGCATGCCGAGCACTGCAAACGCTGGTGGCGTACACAACCTGTTTGTTACCCATGGCGATGAAGACCAAGCCGCCTTGCTGCGTCGCATGGGGCGCGGTTTGCTGGTTACCGAACTGATGGGCCAGGGCCTGAACATGGTCACCGGCGATTATTCCCGTGGCGCGGCGGGTTACTGGGTCGAGAACGGCGAAATCCAGTTCGCGGTCCAGGAAGTGACCATTGCCGGCAACATGCGCGACATGTTCAAGCAGATCATTGCGGTGGGTAATGACCTGGAATTGCGCAGCAACATCCGCACCGGCTCGGTGTTGATCGAGCGCATGACAGTGGCGGGTAGCTGACGCTTACCGCAATATAAAAAGGCGCGTCATCCAATGGGGTGACGCGCCTTTTTTATGCACATTACATAGACCCCTTGCAGGCACGGGCTTGCTTGCGAAGGCGGCCTTTCAGTCAGCGCAGAGGGTACTTACTCGCCTTCGTCGAAGAAGTTGTTGATCAACGCCACCAGCGCTTTGAGTGCTTCCTCTTCCTGCTCACCTTCCGTGCTCAGATGGATTTTGGTGCCTTTGCCGGCGGCCAGCATCATCATGGCCATGATGCTTTTCCCATCGACCATGGATTCAGGCGTACGTCCGGCTCTGATCTGGCATGGGAACTGGCCCGCCACACCAACGAATTTTGCGGAAGCGCGGGCATGCAAGCCCAGTTTGTTGATGATTTCAATTTCCAGAGCAGGCATCGCGGTGTGAATCCTTTAGCTGAGGTCGCGGTGGCGGACCTGGACGTTCTTCAGGTTTTTTTGTAGCAGCTGGCCAAGGCGCTCGGTCAGGTAGACGGACCGGTGATGCCCGCCGGTACAGCCGATGGCAATGGTGACATACGCGCGGTTGCTGGCGGCAAAACGTGGCAGCCACTTGAGCAGATAAGTGGAAATGTCCTGGAACATCTCTTCGACATCCGGCTGTGCTGCCAGGTACTCGGCAACCGATTGATCAAGCCCGGACTGATCGCGCAGCTCCGGCTTCCAGTAGGGATTGGGCAGGCAACGCACGTCGAACACGAGGTCGGCATCCACTGGCATCCCACGCTTGAACCCGAATGACTCCACCAAAAACGCAGTACCGGGTTCTGGTTGGTTCAGCAGGCGCAGCTTGATGGTATCGCGCAGCTGATACAGGTTCAGGTTGGTGGTGTTTACCTTGAGGTCGGCAAGGTCGGCGATCGGCCCGAGCAAGTTGGTTTCGTCGTTGATCGCTTCGGCCAACGAGCGATTGGCGCTGCTCAGTGGGTGACGACGGCGGGTTTCCGAGAACCGTTTGAGCAAGGTTTCATCGTCGGCATCCAGGTACAAGACATCACACTGGATATGCCGGCTGCGGACTTCTTCCAGCAGTTCGGGAAACCGCGACAGATGGCTTGGCAAGTTACGCGCATCGATGGATACGGCAACCAGTGGTTGTACCAGTTCTGTGTGAATCAGTGCACGTTCAGCCAACTCCGGCAGCAGGCCGGCGGGCAGATTGTCGATGCAGTAGTAGCCGCTGTCCTCGAGAACATCGAGTGCGGTACTTTTACCTGAGCCGGAACGGCCGCTGACGATGATCAAGCGCATGATTACTGACCGTTTTGCTCGTTCAGGACAACCTGATACAAGGCTTCATTGCTCGAGGCGCCGCGCAGTTTTTCGCGCACTTCCTTGCGATCGAGCATGCTGGCGATCTGGCGCAGTAGCTCCAGGTGCGCATCGGTGGCGGCTTCCGGGACCAACAAAACGAACAGCAGGTCAACCGGGGCGCCGTCGATGGCGTCGAAATCGATAGGGGCATCCAGGTGCATCAAGGCACTGATGGGTGCGCCGCAACCCTTGAGGCGGCAGTGGGGAATAGCGATGCCGTTGCCAAAACCGGTAGAGCCGAGTTTTTCACGGGCGACCAGACTGTCGAAGACATCCTGCATCGCCAGATCCGGCACTTCGCGGTGGATAAGGTTGGCAATTTGCTCGAGGGCTTTCTTTTTGCTGCCGCCCGGCACGTTCACGAGGGAACGGCCGGGGGTCAGGATGCTTTCAAGTCGGATCATGGGTTGGGAGTGTTAACGACCGGTAGCGCCTTGGAGCTGGCTCTGGGTCTTTTCCTTATGCTTTTTGAGTTGGCGATCCAGCTTGTCGGTGAGTGAGTCGATCGCCGCATACATGTCGTCATGCTCGGCGTTGGCGACTACTTCACTGCCGGGAATATGCAGCGTGGCTTCAATTTTCTGCTTCAGCTTTTCGACCGTCATCGTGACCTGCACGTTGGTGATCTTGTCGAAATGTCGCTCCAGTCGTTCAAGTTTTTCGCTGATGTAGGTGCGAAGAGGTTCGGTCACTTCCAGTTGGTGTCCACTGATATTGACTTGCATACAGCTTCTCCTTCGTTGCCAGTGCATAAAGCGGCAGGCAGAAATGCCTGCCACTGGAACGCTGTGGCGTGGCCCTTACATCAACCGCTTGCGTTCGCTCGAAGGCGCGATCCCAAGGGATTCGCGGTACTTGGCGACGGTGCGGCGGGCCACCTGAATGCCTTGTGCCTCCAGTAAACCAGCGATCTTGCTGTCACTCAACGGCTTTTTCTGATTTTCCGCGGCAACCAGTTTTTTGATGATCGCGCGGATCGCTGTGGACGAGCATTCACCGCCTTCGGAAGTGCTGACGTGGCTGGAGAAAAAGTATTTCAGTTCATAGATGCCCCGTGGGGTATGCATGAACTTTTGCGTGGTCACCCGTGAAATCGTCGATTCGTGCATGCCCACTGCTTCGGCGATGTCATGCAGGACCAGCGGTTTCATGGCTTCGTCGCCGTACTCCAGAAAGCCGCGCTGATGCTCGACGATCTGGGTGGCAACTTTCATCAGCGTTTCGTTGCGGCTCTGCAGGCTCTTGATAAACCAGCGGGCCTCTTGCAACTGATTGCGCATGAAGGTGTTGTCGGCGCTGGTGTCGGCGCGGCGCACGAAACCGGCGTATTGGGCGTTGACCCGCAAGCGTGGCACGGACTCCTGATTCAGTTCCACCAGCCAGCGCTCGTTGTCCTTGCGCACGATCACGTCGGGAACGACGTATTCGGCTTCACTGGACTCGATCTGAGAGCCTGGGCGCGGGTTGAGGCTCTGAACCAGTTCGATGACCTGGCGCAGTTCATCTTCCTTGAGCTTCATGCGACGCATCAGCTGGCTGTAGTCGCGGCTGCCGAGCAGGTCGATGTAGTCGGTGACCAGGCGCTTGGCCTCGGCCAGCCAAGGCGTCTTCGCCGGCAACTGGCGCAGTTGCAGCAGCAGGCATTCACCCAGGTTGCGGGCGCCGATGCCAGCAGGTTCGAATTGCTGGATGCGGTGCAGGACGGCTTCGATTTCGTCCAGTTCGATGTCCAGCTCCGGATCGAAGGCTTCGAGGATTTCCTCGAGCGTTTCGTCCAGGTAGCCCTGATTATTGATGCAGTCGATCAGGGTGACGCCAATCAGGCGATCGGTGTCGGACATCGGTGCCAGATTCAATTGCCACAGCAAGTGGCTCTGCAGGCTTTCGCCGGCTGATGTGCGGGTGGTGAAATCCCACTCGTCGTCATCGTTGCTTGGCAGGCTGCTGGCGCTGGTCTGGTAAACGTCTTCCCATGCGGTATCGACGGGCAGTTCGTTGGGGATGCGCTCGTTCCAGTCACCTTCCTCGAGGTTGTCCACCGTCGGGGCAGTTTCCTGGTAGGAGGGTTCCGAAACATCGGCGTTGGGTTGCTGTTCGGCTTTATCGGCCAAAGGGTCGGCATTATCGAAGTCGTCGCCTTCTTCCTGGCGTTCGAGCATCGGATTGGACTCCAGGGCCTCCTGGATTTCCTGTTGCAGGTCCAGGGTCGACAATTGGAGCAGGCGGATGGCCTGTTGCAGCTGCGGTGTCATCGTCAGCTGCTGGCCCATTCTCAAGACTAGCGATGGTTTCATGGCAGGGGCTTAACACCTTATTCGCCGGCGCACATGCGCCATCCACTACAGGGCGCCGGAGCGCCAAACATAAGCAAATTATATGCCCGAAACTGCAGCCTTTGCCTAGAGCGCTGTAACAATAAAAAAATATTGATTTTTTATCGAGACAAGCGCTCTGCCGACTAGCCAGACACCTCAGTGCTTACAGGCGGAACTCATGGCCCAGATACACTTCCTTGACCAGGTCGTTGGCCAGGATGGTGGCGGAGTCACCTTCGGCGATCAGCTGGCCATCGTTGACGATGTAGGCGGTTTCGCAGATATCAAGGGTTTCGCGCACGTTGTGATCGGTGATCAGCACGCCAATGCCTTTGGCCTTGAGGTGGTAGATGATCTGCTTGATATCGCCCACCGAAATCGGATCCACGCCGGCGAAGGGTTCGTCGAGAAGGATGAATTTCGGGCTGGTGGCCAGTGCCCGGGCGATTTCCACGCGGCGGCGTTCGCCGCCCGACAGGCTCATGCCGAGGCTATCGCGGATGTGGCTGATGTGGAATTCCTGCAGCAGGCTTTCCAGTTCCTTGCGGCGCCCGGCCTTGTCGAGTTCCTTGCGGGTCTCGAGGATGGCCATGATGTTGTCGGCAACCGAGAGTTTGCGGAAGATCGACGCTTCTTGCGGAAGATAGCCGATACCCGCCTTGGCACGACCGTGCATGGGCTGGTGGCTGACGTCCAGATCGTCGATCAGTACGCGCCCCTGATCGGCCTGTACCAAGCCAACGATCATGTAGAAACAGGTGGTCTTGCCGGCGCCGTTGGGGCCCAGCAGGCCGACGATCTGACCGCTGTCGATGGACAGGCTGACGTCACGCACGACCTGGCGGCTCTTGTAACTCTTGGCCAGATGCTGAGCTTTCAGAGTTGCCATTATGGGGCCTTTTTCTCGTCGGTTTTCGGCTTCGGCTGGATCACCATGTCGATGCGCGGACGCACCTCGGTGACCTTGCTACCTGTGGCGCGACCGGCGCTGGCAAGCTTCTTGACTGTGTCGTAGACGATTTTCTCGCCTTGGGTGACGTTGTTGTCCTTGTCGATAACTTTTGCCTTATCGATCAGCACGACACGGTTTTGCGAGGCGTGGTACTGGATGGTCACACCCCAACCCTGAACGGGCTTGGGGTCGCCCTGGGTTTGCAGTTGCTCGAAGTAGGCGAGGTTGCCCACTGACGTCACCACGTCGATGTCGCCAGTGGGCGTGCGGGTGATGGTCACGGTGTTGCCGGTAACCTTCATCGAGCCCTGGGTAATGATCACGTCACCTTTATAGGTGGCAACGCCATTCTTGTCATCCAGTTGGGCATCGTCGGCCTGAACGCGGATAGGCTGCTCTTGGTCGTTCGGCAGGGCCCAGGCGCTCACGCTTCCCAGTGCTGCGCTCAGACAGAGCAAAATAGGGAGAGTTTTAACGAGCCTCATACTGTCCTCTTACGTTCGATAGCAGGTGTATCCTGCTTTCTTTCAAATAGGCTTTCATTCCCTTGCCAGTCGATACACCGTCAAAGCCGTCGATTCTAACGGGTTGCTCGGTCTGCGCATATTGCTGTTGCGGGAACACTGTCATGCGGGTGCTGGTAATCAGGGTCTTGCGGTTTTTCTCGTCGAAACGCGTGATGCGCACCGAATCAATCAGTTCGACCTGAGTGCCGTCGGGATTGACTTCGCCGCGCTCGCTCTGGACGTGCCACGGGAACTCGGTGCCACGGAACATGTTCAAGTCGGGGTTGGTCAGCAACGTCACCTCGGTTGCTTTCAGGTGTTCGACCTTGTCGGACGTCATTTCGTATTGCAGCTTGCCGTCCGGCAGGTACTGCAAGCTGTGGGCATTGGTCGCGTAGTAGTCGATCGCGCTTTCATCGACCTTTTCCACCGGCTTGTCGAGGAAACGTTCCGGACTGATGTTCCAGTAGCCGGCCGCCGCAAAGATCGCTGCGATGCAACTGAACACCAGGGTGTTGCGAAATTTCTTGCTCAGCATAGTTGGCTCACAGGTACGCAGCGTTGGCCGCATCGAGGCGGCCCTGGGCGCGCAGGATCAATTCGCAGAATTCGCGAGCGGCACCCTCACCGCCACGGGCCTGGGTGATGCCGTGGGCGTGTTCGCGTACAAAGGTGGCGGCATTGGCCACCGCCATGCCCAGGCCGACGCGGCGAATGACCGGCAGGTCTGGCAGGTCATCGCCGAGGTAGGCGACTTGTTCGTAGCTCAGGTTGAGTTGGGCCAGCAGTTCGTCGAGCACCACCAGTTTGTCTTCGCGGCCCTGATACAGGTGGGGAATGCCGAGGTTCTTCGCTCGCCGCTCGACTACCGGGGTCTTGCGACCGCTAATGATAGCGGTCTGCACGCCAGCAGCCATCAACATCTTGATGCCTTGGCCATCGAGGGTGTTGAACGTCTTGAATTCGCTGCCGTCTTCAAGGAAGTACAGGCGCCCGTCAGTCAGTACGCCGTCGACGTCGAACACCGCCAGTTTGATGTGTTTGCCGCGTTGTAGCAGATCCTGGCTCATTACATTACTCCTGCGCGCAGCAAATCGTGCATGTTCAAGGCGCCGACCGGGCGATCTTCGTTGTCGACCACGACCAGTGCGTTGATTTTGTGGTCTTCCATGATTTTCAGTGCCTCGGCGGCAAGCATCTCTGCACGAGCAGTCTTGCCGTGGGCGGTCATGACCTGGTCAATCGTTGCGCTGTGGATGTCGATGCTGCGGTCCAGCGTGCGACGCAAATCGCCGTCCGTGAAGATCCCGGCGAGTTTGCCGTCGGCTTCCAGGATGACAGTCATGCCCAGGCCCTTGCGGGTCATTTCCATCAGCGCGTCCTTGAGCAGGGTGCCACGCTGTACTTGCGGCAGCTCTTGCCCGGCGTGCATGACGTTTTCCACTTTCAGCAACAGGCGTCGGCCAAGTGCACCACCAGGGTGGGAGAAAGCGAAATCTTCTGCGGTAAAGCCGCGGGCTTCCAGCAGCGCCACGGCCAGGGCGTCGCCCATAACCAGTGCGGCGGTGGTCGACGAGGTCGGTGCGAGGTTCAGCGGACAAGCTTCGTGCTCGACGTGAACGTTCAGGTTGACCTCGGCAGCCTTGGCCAGCGCAGAGTCAGGATTGCCGGTCACGCTGATCAATTGAATGCCCAGGCGCTTGATCAGTGGTAGCAGGGTGATGATTTCATTGGTGGACCCGGAGTTCGACAGCGCGAGGATGATGTCGTCGCGGGTAATCATGCCCATGTCGCCGTGGCTGGCTTCGGCTGGATGCACGAAGAACGCCGTGGTGCCGGTGCTGGCCAGGGTCGCGGCGATCTTGTTGCCGATGTGCCCCGATTTGCCCATGCCAACCACAACCACTCGGCCTTTGCTGGCCAGAATCATCTCGCAAGCGCGTACGAAATCTGCGTCGATATGGCGTAGCAAGCCTTGCACGGCTTCCAGTTCGAGGCGGATGGTGCGTTGGGCGGATTGAATCAGGTCGCTGGATTGGCTCATGTCAGAAATCGTATAGCCTGATGAAAAGGCGGCGATTATAGCGGTAATGATGGAAACCCTCACGCAAGTTCGTCGCGCATTGTCATTCCCGGTTACCGAAACCCTCTAAATGAAGCGTTTTGTCTGTCGCGTTGCTGAATATGCCCCGGCTTGGGCCTTTGGCGCTTGGCCTGTGCAGTGATATAGTTCGCCGCCAGTTCGGCCCGCCCAGGAGGTATGTGCTTTCGCCAGAGAGTCAGGCGTCCGAGTGAGAGGCTGCATCGCAAGGAGTTTAGATGAGTGCCGATAACGCCTACGCGGTCGAGCTGAAGGGACTGACCTTCAAGCGCGGCGCGCGCAGCATTTTCAATAACGTCGATATCCGTATTCCGCGCGGCAAGGTCACCGGCATCATGGGGCCTTCCGGGTGTGGCAAGACCACGCTGTTGCGTTTGATGGGCGCACAGTTGCGTCCGACCAAGGGCGAAGTCTGGGTCAACGGTCAAAACCTTCCGAAACTGTCGCGCAGCGATTTGTTCGACGCGCGCAAGCACATGGGTGTGCTGTTTCAGAGTGGCGCACTATTTACCGATCTTGATGTGTTCGAGAACGTCGCCTTTCCACTGCGCGTTCATACCGAGCTTCCGGAAGAAATGATCCGGGATATTGTCCTGCTCAAATTACAGGCCGTGGGCCTGCGTGGTGCCATCGACTTGATGCCCGACGAACTGTCCGGCGGCATGAAGCGTCGCGTCGCGCTGGCGCGGGCGATTGCCCTCGATCCGCAGATTCTCATGTATGACGAGCCCTTTGTGGGCCAGGACCCCATCGCCATGGGCGTGTTGGTGCGCCTGATCCGCCTGCTCAACGATGCGTTGGGCATCACCAGCATCGTGGTCTCCCACGACCTGGCCGAAACCGCGAGCATTGCCGATTACATTTACGTGGTGGGGGACGGACAGGTGTTGGGGCAGGGCACGCCTGACCAACTGATGAACTCGGATGAGCCGCGTATCCGTCAATTCATGACAGGCGACCCCGATGGTCCGGTCCCCTATCACTTTCCAGCGACGGATTACCGCGCAGATCTTCTGGGGAAGCGCTGATGCGCAAGATTTCACTAATAGAACGAGTGCGCCGGCTCGGCCACACTGGCATCGAAACGATGGCGGTGTTCGGGCGTTCGGCGATTTTCCTGTTTCATGCCTTGTTCGGCCGGGGAGGCATCGGCGGCGGTTTTGGCCTGTTGATCAAACAGCTGCATTCGGTCGGCGTGATGTCGCTGGTGATCATCGTGGTCTCCGGGGTATTCATCGGGATGGTGCTGGCGCTGCAAGGGTTCAACATCCTGTCCAGCTACGGTTCCGAGCAGGCGGTCGGGCAGATGGTTGCGCTGACACTGCTGCGAGAATTGGGCCCCGTGGTCACCGCGTTGTTGTTTGCCGGGCGCGCGGGTTCCGCGCTGACCGCCGAAATCGGCAACATGAAGTCCACCGAGCAGTTGTCCAGTCTCGAAATGATTGGTGTCGACCCGCTCAAGTACATCATTGCCCCGCGCCTGTGGGCGGGCTTCATTTCCCTGCCAGTGCTGGCGATGATTTTCAGCGTGGTGGGTATCTGGGGCGGTTCCTGGGTGGCTGTCGACTGGCTGGGTGTCTATGAAGGTTCGTACTGGTCGAACATGCAAAACAGCGTGACGTTTTCTGACGATGTGCTCAACGGCATCATCAAAAGCATCGTTTTCGCCTTCGTCGTGACCTGGATTGCCGTATTCCAAGGCTATGACTGCGAACCCACTTCCGAGGGGATCAGTCGTGCCACTACCAAGACCGTGGTGTATGCCTCTTTGGCTGTACTCGGCCTGGACTTTATTTTGACCGCCTTGATGTTTGGAGATTTCTGATGCAAAACCGCACCCTGGAAATCGGTGTCGGCCTTTTCTTGCTGGCTGGCATCCTGGCTTTGCTGTTGCTGGCGTTGCGGGTAAGTGGCCTGTCCCCGAGCCCTACCACCGACACCTATAAACTTTATGCATACTTCGACAATATCGCCGGTTTGACGGTCAGAGCTAAAGTGACCATGGCCGGTGTGACCATCGGCAAGGTGACGGCGATCGATCTGGACCGCGACAGTTTCACTGGTCGAGTGACCATGCAGCTGGAAAAACGCGTCGATAATCTGCCGACGGACTCCACTGCATCTATCCTGACCGCAGGCCTGTTGGGCGAGAAGTACATCGGTCTCAGTGTGGGCGGGGAACAAGCCTTGCTCAAGGATGGCGGGACCATCCACGACACCCAGTCGTCGCTGGTGCTCGAAGACCTGATCGGTAAATTCTTGCTCAATACCGTTAGTAAAGACGCCAAATGAGGAGCTTTTGAATGATCTCTACCTTGCGACGTGGCCTGTTGGTGTTGCTCGCGGTCCTGCCGGTGATGGCTAACGCCGTGGCGGCGCCTTCCGCGCACGAAATCGTGCAGGACACCACCAATCGGATGCTGGCCGATCTGTCGGCCAATAAAGAGAAGTACAAGCAGGACCCACAAGACTTTTATACGGCGCTGAACACCATCGTCGGACCTGTGGTCGATGCCGAGGGCATTTCCAAAAGCATCATGACGGTCAAATACTCGCGCAAAGCCACCCCCGCGCAAATGAAGACCTTTGAAGAAAACTTCAAAAAAGGCCTGTTCCAGTTCTATGGCAATGCCTTGCTCGAGTACAACAACCAGGGCATCACTGTTGACCCTGCCAAGGATGAGTCCGGCGACCGTACCAGCGTTGGCATGACGGTCAAAGGCACCAACGGTGCGATCTATCCTGTTTCCTACACGCTCGAAAAGATCAATGGCGAGTGGAAGCTGCGCAACGTAATCATCAATGGCATCAACATTGGCAAGCTGTTCCGCGATCAGTTCGCTGATGCAATGCAACGCAATGGCAACGACCTGGACAAGACCATCAATGGTTGGGCCGGGGAAGTCGCCAAGGCCAAGGAAAAAGCCCCGGATGCCGCTGGGAAAGAAACACAATGAGTGTGTCAGCCATTCGCATGAGCGAATCCGGCGAACTGCGTCTTAGCGGCATGCTGGATTATCGCACCGGCCCAGGCCTGCGCAAGCAAGGGCAGGCGCTGATCAAGTCGAGCAAGGCTGGCGAAGTGGTCGTCGATTGTTCGGCGGTGTTGAAGTCCAGCAGCGTCGGCTTGTCGCTGCTGCTGTGCTTCATGCGAGATGCGCAAGAGGCCGGCAAGGCATTGAGTATCCGTGGGATGCCAGAAGACATGCGTGAAATTGCTCAGGTCAGCGAATTGACCGAGCTGTTGGCGCATCCCTAACCGCATCTATAAGGAAGCCCCCCGTCAGAGTCCTGCTTCGCGGGGTTCGCAGGCGCGGGGCTTTTTTGTATGATGTCCGACCCGCGCGCACAAGGCGCCGATTGAGGTTGAGCATGCAGGCCGTAGAAGTGAAGAGCTTCCTTGAAGGAAAGCTGCCAAATACAAAGGTGGAAGTTGAAGGCGAAGGCTGCAACTTCCAGCTGAACGTGATTAGCGATGAACTGGCGGCGTTGAGCCCGGTGAAGCGTCAGCAGCAGGTCTATGCCCATTTGAACCCATGGATCACCGATGGCAGCATCCATGCGGTCACTATGAAATTTTTCAGCAGCGCGGCCTGGGCCGAGCGCACCTGAGCCCAAGGGCGTCGAGATTCTTATGGATAAATTGATTATTACCGGTGGCGCTCGCCTTGATGGCGAGATCCGCATCTCCGGGGCAAAGAACTCTGCCCTGCCGATCCTGGCTGCCACCTTGCTGTGCGATGGCCCGGTTACGGTTGCCAACCTGCCGCACCTGCACGACATCACCACCATGATCGAGCTGTTCGGTCGCATGGGCATCGAGCCGGTGATCGACGAGAAACTCAGCGTCGAAATCGATCCGCGTACCATCAAGACCCTGATCGCTCCGTACGAACTGGTTAAAACCATGCGTGCGTCGATTCTGGTACTGGGCCCGATGGTCGCCCGTTTCGGCGAAGCCGAAGTCGCATTGCCTGGCGGTTGCGCCATCGGTTCGCGTCCTGTTGACCTGCACATCCGTGGCCTCGAAGCCATGGGCGCGGTCATCGACGTCGAGGGCGGCTACATCAAGGCCAAGGCGCCGGAAGGCGGCTTGCGCGGTGCGCATTTCTTCTTCGACACCGTCAGCGTGACCGGTACCGAAAACATCATGATGGCGGCCGCTCTGGCCAAGGGCCGCAGCGTGCTGCAAAACGCCGCTCGCGAACCTGAAGTCATCGACCTGGCGAACTTCCTGATCGCCATGGGCGCCAAGATTACCGGCGCCGGTACCGACACCATCACCATCGATGGCGTCGAGCGCCTGCACCCGACCACTTACAAAGTGATGCCTGACCGTATCGAAACCGGCACCTACCTGGTGGCGGCAGCCGTTACCGGCGGTCGTGTAAAGGTCAAGGACACCGATCCGACCATCCTCGAAGCCGTTCTGGAAAAACTCAAGGAAGCCGGTGCCGAAATCACCTGCGGTGACGACTGGATCGAGCTGAACATGCACGGCAAACGGCCAAAAGCCGTCAATATCCGTACCGCTCCGTACCCGGCGTTCCCGACCGACATGCAGGCGCAGTTCATCTCCCTCAACGCCATTGCCGAAGGCACCGGTGCCGTGATCGAGACGATCTTTGAAAACCGCTTCATGCACGTTTACGAACTGCACCGCATGGGCGCCAAGATCCAGGTCGAAGGCAACACCGCCATTGTGACCGGTACCGAAAAGCTCAAAGGCGCGCCAGTCATGGCCACCGACCTGCGTGCTTCGGCCAGCCTGGTCATCTCGGCCCTGATTGCTGAAGGCGACACGCTGATCGACCGCATCTACCACATCGACCGTGGTTACGAGTGCATCGAAGAGAAACTGCAGATGCTCGGCGCCAAGATTCGCCGCGTACCGGGCTAGTTTCTGCTTCATGGGCGCAGGGACGCGCCTGTTGAATTCGTTTCAAGTCGAGCCGGCCGCCGGCTCGATGTGTGTCCGGCGCCATTTGCGACCGGGCATCAGTAGCCTGATAAGGACTGAAGTTTCCCATGTTGACCATCGCACTGTCCAAGGGCCGCATCCTTGACGACACCCTGCCGCTTCTGGCTGAAGCGGGTATCGTGCCGACCGAGAATCCGGACAAGAGCCGCAAGCTGATCATCCCCACGACTCAGGCCGATGTGCGCCTGCTGATCGTGCGCGCTACCGATGTGCCGACTTACGTCGAGCATGGTGCCGCCGACCTGGGCGTCGCCGGTAAAGATGTGTTGATGGAATACGGTGGCCAGGGCTTGTACGAGCCTCTGGACCTGCGAATTGCGCTCTGCAAGCTGATGACCGCAGGTCGTGTCGGCGATGTCGAGCCCAAGGGCCGCCTGCGGGTGGCGACCAAGTTCGTCAACGTTGCCAAGCGCTACTACGCCGAGCAGGGCCGCCAGGTCGACATCATCAAGCTTTACGGCTCGATGGAACTGGCGCCGTTGATCGGTCTGGCCGACAAGATCATCGACGTGGTCGACACCGGCAATACCTTGCGCGCCAATGGCCTGGAGCCCCAGGATTTCATTGCAGACATCAGCTCCCGGCTGATCGTGAACAAAGCTTCGATGAAAATGCAGCACGCCCGTATCCAGGCGTTGATCGACACCCTGCGCAAGGCAGTGGAGTCTCGACACCGCGGCTGATTCACCTGCGCGACGTTAAGTCGCGCCCGTCTATCCGCCTCATAGCCAGAATTCTCGGGTGCCCAAGCGGATCGAACTGTAGCTTCGGGTACCTGAGTTTTTGCCAACCTATGAGGCTTTCGCTATGACCGCACTGACTGCAATTCGCCGACTCAACGCTGCTGACCCGGATTTCGCGCATCATCTGGATCATCTGCTGAGCTGGGAAAGTGTGTCTGACGAATCGGTCAATCAGCGGGTGCTGGACATCATCAAAGCCGTGCGCGAACGTGGCGATGCGGCGCTGGTGGAATTCACCCAGAAGTTCGACGGCCTGCAGGTCGCCTCGATGGCTGACCTGATTCTGCCGCGCGAACGCCTGGAACTGGCCTTGACGCGGATCACTGTGCCCCAGCGTGAAGCGCTGGAAAAAGCCGCCGCCCGCGTGCGCAGCTATCACGAGAAACAGAAGCAGGACTCCTGGAGCTACACCGAAGCCGACGGCACGGTGCTGGGCCAGAAGGTCACGCCACTGGATCGCGCCGGCCTTTACGTGCCGGGCGGCAAAGCGTCGTACCCGTCCTCGGTATTGATGAACGCGATTCCAGCGAAAGTGGCTGGCGTGACGGAAGTGGTCATGGTCGTGCCGACGCCACGCGGTGAAATCAACGAACTGGTGCTGGCAGCGGCCTGCATCGCCGGCGTTGATCGCGTATTCACCATTGGTGGCGCGCAGGCCGTTGCTGCATTGGCTTACGGTACCGAAAGCGTGCCGAAAGTCGACAAAGTGGTGGGGCCGGGCAACATCTATGTCGCCACCGCCAAGCGTCATGTATTTGGCCAGGTCGGCATCGACATGATTGCCGGCCCGTCGGAAATCCTCGTGGTGTGCGACGGCAAGACCGATCCGGACTGGATCGCCATGGACCTGTTCTCCCAGGCCGAGCACGACGAAGATGCCCAGGCGATTCTGGTGAGCCCCGACGCCGAATTCCTCGATAAGGTTGCGGCCAGCATCGCCAAACTGCTACCGACCATGGAGCGCGCCGACATCATCGAAACCTCGATTAATGGCCGTGGTGCGCTGATTCAAGTCCGCGACATGGAGCAAGCCATCGAAGTCGCCAACCGAATCGCCCCGGAACACCTGGAATTGTCGGTCGCCGATCCGCAAGCCTGGCTGCCGCAGATCCGCCACGCTGGCGCGATCTTCATGGGCCGCCACACGTCCGAAGCGCTGGGCGACTACTGCGCCGGCCCGAACCACGTGTTGCCGACGTCCGGCACCGCACGGTTCTCCTCGCCGCTGGGCGTGTACGACTTCCAAAAACGTTCGTCGATCATTTTCTGTTCTGAGCAGGGGGCGTCCGAACTGGGCAAGACCGCTTCCGTGCTGGCCCGTGGCGAGTCGCTGACTGCCCACGCCCGCAGCGCCGAATACCGCATCGTTGACGAAGACTTTCTACAAGGGCAGGGGAACTGAGCATGAGTAAATTCTGGAGCCCGTTCGTCAAGGATCTGGTGCCTTACGTGCCGGGTGAGCAGCCGAAGCTGACCAAGCTGGTGAAGCTTAACACCAACGAAAACCCCTACGGTCCCTCGCCAAAAGCCTTGGCGGCGATGCAGACCGAACTGAACGATAACCTGCGCCTGTACCCGGACCCGAACAGCGACCTGCTCAAGCAAGCGGTCGCCAAGTACTACAGCGTGCAGAGCAATCAGGTGTTTCTCGGCAACGGTTCCGATGAAGTCCTGGCGCACATCTTTCACGGTTTGCTGCAACACGATAAACCGCTGCTGTTCCCGGACATCAGCTACAGCTTCTACCCGGTGTACTGCGGGTTGTACGGCATCACCTTTGACGCGGTGCCGCTGGACGAACAGTTCCAGATCAACCCGGCGGACTACGCCAAGCCGAACGGCGGGATCATCTTCCCTAACCCGAACGCACCGACCGGTTGCCTGTTGGCGCTGGACGCCGTTGAGCAAATCCTCAAGGCCAGCCCGGACTCGGTGGTCGTGGTCGATGAGGCTTATATCGACTTCGGCGGTGAGACCGCGATCAGCCTGGTGGACCGTTATCCGAACCTGCTGGTGACCCAGACCCTGTCCAAGTCCCGTTCACTGGCCGGCCTGCGGGTTGGTTTGGCGGTGGGGCATCCGGACCTGATCGAGGCGCTGGAGCGGATCAAGAACAGCTTCAACTCTTATCCACTGGATCGCCTGGCGATTGTCGGTGCGGCGGCAGCGTTCGAGGATCGCGAGTACTTCGACAAGACCTGCCGGTTGGTCATCGAAAGTCGTGACAAGGTAGTCGGTCAGCTTGAGGCGAAGGGTTTTGAGGTGCTGCCGTCGGCGGCAAACTTCATCTTCGCCCGTCATCCCAAACACGATGCGGCAGGGCTGGCGGCGAAGTTACGCGAGCAGGGTGTTATCGTTCGGCACTTCAAGCAGGAGCGGATTGCCCAGTTCCTGCGAATTTCGATGGGTACACCAGAGCAGAATCAGGCGTTGATCGACGCCCTCGGCGACCTATAAACCCAGCACTGATCCTGTAGGAGCGAGCTTGCTCGCGATGGAGTGTCAGTCGACATCAATGTAGCTGAGACACCATCGCGAGCAAGCTCGCTCCTACAGTGGTTATGTGTGAGGCGCTTACTCTTCTTCTTTAACCGGCGCCGGTGGTGGGCGCAAACCGATTTCGGCGGTGAGCTTGAGCTCCTTGCCGTTGCGCATCACCTGGACCGTGACGTTGTCAGTTGGTTTGATCCGCGCGACCTGGTTCATCGAACGCCGACCATCACTGGCCGGTTCGCCATCAATGCTGAGGATCACGTCGCCCAGTTGCAGGCCGGCCTTCTGCGCCGGACCATCGCGGAAAATTCCCGCCACCACAATCCCCGGGCGCCCTGACAGACCGTAGGACTCCGCCAGTTCCTGAGTCAGCGGTTGCACTTCGATACCGAGCCAGCCGCGAATCACCTGGCCGTGCTCAATGATCGATTTCATGACTTCCATGGCCAGCTTGATCGGGATCGCGAAACCGATACCCTGTGAGCCACCGGATTTGGAGAAGATTGCGGTGTTGATACCGGTCAGGTTGCCATTGGCGTCCACCAGTGCGCCACCGGAGTTGCCGGGGTTGATCGCAGCGTCGGTCTGGATGAAGTCTTCGTAGTTGTTCAGGCCCAGCTGATTGCGCCCGGTCGCGCTGATAATGCCCATGGTGACGGTCTGGCCGACACCGAACGGGTTGCCGATGGCCAGCGCCACGTCGCCGATGCGGATGTTGTCGGAGCGGCCAACGGTGATCGATGGCAGGTTTTTCAGATCAATCTTCAGGACCGCCAGATCGGTCTCCGGATCGCTGCCGATCACTCGGGCCAGGGTTTCACGGCCGTCCTTGAGTGCGACCACGATCTGATCGGCGCCACTGGTGACGTGGTTGTTGGTCAGCAAGTAACCTTCCGGGCTCATGATCACACCGGAACCCAGGCTCGACTCCATGCGCTTCTGCTTGGGCGAGTTGTCGCCGAAGAAACGGCGGAACTGCGGATCTTCGAACAGCGGATG
The DNA here is from genome assembly GCF_056680375.1 of Pseudomonas sp. ASL7. NCBI lineage: Bacteria > Pseudomonadati > Pseudomonadota > Gammaproteobacteria > Pseudomonadales > Pseudomonadaceae > Pseudomonas > Pseudomonas sp. ASL7. Next base: position 5,674,322 of record NZ_CM155279.1, read on the forward strand.
GTTCGGTTTGTTGATGACTTTGGTGGTGTACAGGTTGACCACCGCCGGCGCGGCGATGGTGACGGCATCGGCGTAGGACACGGGCCCCTGCTGCACGCTGGTGGTTTGCGGGGCTTGCTGCAGATTGACGTCGAGGTTCGGGAGCCCGACCCATTGCGGGTAACGCTGGATGATCAACAGAGCGATAAGCACGCCAGCCAACAGCGGCCAGCCGGAAAAACGCAGCGCTTTGAGCATTAAGCACGTCCTGAGAGGTTGCAGGCGGTATGAGACCGCCCATAATGTTGCGCATTATACGAGGCCGCGCGTGCCTCTGAACGGGATATTTAGGAGTCTTTTATGGCCGTCGCCCTGAGCACCCTGGTCGAAGAAGCCGACCGATACCTGAGTAGTGCAAAGATTGCCGATTATTGCCCCAACGGATTGCAGGTCGAAGGCGGGCCCCAGGTCATGCGCATCGTCAGCGGCGTAACCGCCAGCCAGGCCTTGCTCGACGCGGCGGTGGAAGCCAAGGCCGACCTGGTGCTGGTGCATCACGGCTACTTCTGGAAAGGCGAGAACCCATGCATCACCGGCATGAAGCAGCGTCGACTGAAAACCCTGCTCAAGCATGACATCAGCCTGCTGTCTTACCATTTACCACTGGATCTGCACCCGGAAGTCGGCAATAACGTGCAGCTGGCGCGTCAGCTGGACATCACCGTCGAAGGCCCGCTTGATCCGGACAATCTGAAGGTCGTTGGCCTGGTCGGCTCGCTGAGTGAACCGATGACGGCTCGGGATTTCGCCCGCCGCGTGCAGGAAGTCATGGGCCGCGAGCCCTTGCTGATCGAAGGCAGCAAGATGATTCGCCGGGTCGGCTGGTGCACCGGTGGCGGCCAGGGTTACATCGATCAGGCTGTGCTGGCCGGCGTCGACCTGTACCTCAGCGGTGAAGCTTCCGAGCAAACCTTCCACAGCGCCCGGGAAAACGACATCAGCTTCATCGCCGCCGGCCACCATGCCACCGAGCGCTACGGGGTCCAGGCCTTGGGCGATTACCTGGCGCGACGTTTCGCCCTGGAGCACATATTCATCGATTGCCCGAATCCTATCTGAATCAACCCATACCCACTGTGGGAGCGAGCCTGCTCGCGATGGTCGTCAACGATAACGCTGCAAATCTGACGCCCCGCGGTGTTCTCGGGTTTATCGCGAGCAAGCTCGCTCCTACAGAGGTCTTCGGTGCCCAAACGAGGCGGTATATTCATATGCCCTTTCGATCTAGCTGGTGGCCTGATTAGAAGAGGTCGCTGTGCTAGGATTCCTCGCTCGAACACGGCCCGCTGGCCGTCCATAAGATCGTTTTCGTGAGTAGCCATGGTCGACAAACTGACGCATCTGAAACAGCTGGAGGCCGAAAGCATCCACATCATCCGCGAGGTCGCCGCCGAGTTCGATAACCCGGTGATGCTGTACTCCGTCGGTAAAGACTCCGCCGTGATGCTGCACCTCGCGCGCAAGGCGTTCTTCCCGGGCAAACTGCCGTTCCCGGTAATGCACGTCGACACCCAGTGGAAGTTCAAGGAGATGTACACGTTCCGCGACCGCATGGTCGAAGAACTCGGCCTGGACCTGCTGGTACACGTCAACCCTGATGGCGTCGCGCAGGGTATCAACCCGCTGACCCACGGTAGCGCCAAGCACACCGATATCATGAAAACCGAAGGCCTCAAGCAGGCCCTCGACAAGTACGGCTTCGATGCCGCTTTCGGTGGTGCCCGTCGCGACGAAGAGAAATCCCGTGCCAAAGAGCGCGTGTATTCCTTCCGCGACACCAAGCACCGCTGGGACCCGAAGAACCAGCGTCCAGAGCTGTGGAACGTCTACAACGGCAACGTCAACAAGGGCGAATCGATCCGCGTATTCCCTTTGTCGAACTGGACCGAACTGGACATCTGGCAGTACATCTACCTCGAAGGCATCCCGATTGTGCCGCTGTACTTCGCCGCCGAGCGCGACGTCATCGAGATGAATGGCACCTGGATCATGATCGACGACGAACGCCTGCTCAATCACTTGAGCGATGAAGACAAGGCACGCATCGTCAAGAAAAAGGTCCGTTTCCGTACGCTCGGCGACTACCCGCTGACTGGTGCGGTCGAGTCCGAGGCCACCAGCCTGACCGACATCATTCAGGAAATGCTCCTGACGCGAACTTCCGAACGCCAGGGCCGGGTCATCGACCACGATGGCGCAGGCTCGATGGAAGAAAAGAAACGTCAGGGTTATTTCTAAGGGGTTGTCATGTCGCACGTATCTGATTTGATCAGCGAGGACATCCTCGCCTACCTGGGCCAGCACGAACGCAAGGAAATGCTGCGCTTTCTGACCTGTGGCAACGTCGATGACGGCAAGAGCACCCTGATCGGGCGCCTGCTGCACGACTCCAAAATGATCTACGAAGATCACCTGGAAGCCATTACCCGCGACTCGAAAAAAGTCGGCACCACCGGCGAAGACATCGATCTGGCGTTGCTGGTCGACGGCCTGCAGGCCGAGCGCGAGCAAGGCATCACCATCGATGTCGCGTACCGCTATTTCTCCACCGCCAAGCGTAAATTCATCATTGCCGACACCCCTGGCCATGAGCAGTACACCCGCAACATGGCCACCGGTGCGTCCACCTGTGACCTGGCGATCATCCTGGTCGACGCCCGCTATGGCGTGCAGACCCAGACCCGTCGCCACAGCTTCATCGCCTCGTTGCTGGGCATCAAACACATCGTGGTCGCCATCAACAAGATGGACCTCAACGGCTTCGACGAAACAGTGTTCGAGTCGATCAAGGCCGATTACCTGAAGTTCGCCGAAGGCATCGCGTTCAAGCCGACCACCATGGCTTTCGTGCCAATGTCGGCGCTGAAGGGCGACAACGTGGTGAACAAGTCCGAGCGCTCGCCGTGGTACACCGGCCAGTCGCTGATGGAAATTCTCGAGACCGTCGAGATCGCCAACGACCGCAACTACACCGACCTGCGGTTCCCGGTGCAGTACGTCAACCGTCCGAACCTGAACTTCCGTGGCTTCGCCGGTACGCTGGCCAGCGGCATCGTGCACAAAGGCGACGAAGTCGTTGTGCTGCCGTCGGGTAAAAGCAGCCGCGTGAAATCCATCGTCACCTTCGAGGGTGAGCTGGAGCACGCCGGTCCAGGTCAAGCGGTGACGCTGACCATGGAAGACGAGATCGACATCTCCCGCGGCGACTTGCTGGTGCACGCCGACAATCAGCCGCAGGTGACTGACGCCTTCGACGCCATGCTGGTGTGGATGGCCGAGGAACCGATGCTGCCGGGCAAAAAATACGACATCAAGCGCGCTACGACTTATGTGCCGGGTTCGATTACCAGCATCGTCAACCGCGTTGACGTGAACACCCTGGAAGAAGGTCCGGCCAGCTCCCTGCAGCTGAACGAGATCGGTCGGGTCAAGGTCAGCCTCGACGCGGCCATCGCTCTGGACGGTTACGACAGCAACCGCACCACTGGCTCGTTTATCGTCATCGACCGCTTGACCAACGGCACTGTCGCCGCCGGCATGATCATCGCCCAGCCATTAGCGCATGGCAGCAGCACGCACCACGGCAAACTGGCGCACGTTGCCACCGAAGAGCGCGCACAGCGCTTCGGCCAACAGCCGGCCACCGTGTTGTTCAGCGGCTTGTCGGGCGCGGGCAAAAGTACGCTGGCCTATGCCGTTGAACGCAAGCTGTTCGACATGGGCCGTGCGGTGTTCGTACTCGATGGCCAGAACCTGCGTCACGACCTGAACAAAGGTTTGCCACAGGATCGCGCCGGGCGTACCGAGAACTGGTCTCGTGCCGCGCACGTGGCGCGTCAGTTCAACGAAGCCGGTCTGCTGACGCTGGCAGCCTTCGTTGCGCCGAGTGCTGCAGGTCGTGAGCAGGCCAGGGAACTGATCGGCAAGGAGCGTCTGCTGACGGTCTACGTCCAGGCCTCGCCGACGGTCTGTGCCGAGCGTGATCCGCAAGGCTTGTACGCGGCAGCCGGGGATAACATCCCAGGCGAATCCTTCGCGTACGACGTGCCTCTGGATGCCGACCTCGTGGTCGACACCCAGTCGCTGTCGCTGGAAGAAAGCGTGAAGCAAGTGCTGGATCTGCTGCGTAGTCGCGGCGCGATCTAAGCGTTAGCCGCTAATGAAAAACCCGCCGATGAGTGATCATCGGCGGGTTTTTTTGTGTCCGTAAGATCGCCTTCGCGAGCAGGCTCGCCCCCACAGGTGATCTTCGGTGAACACTCAACTTGTGGGAGCGAGCCTGCTCGCGAAGAGGTCGGTACATTCACCGAACTACTTCGCGGGATACTCCCGATGCATCTGCCCCAGCAACGCATCCTTTTCTTCCCACAGCTGATTGATCCACCCCTGAAACTGCAATCGATACTCCCCATCCTGGTCGTAATTCTTGCCGATGAACTGCGATGGAATCTTCAGCTCTTGAAAATCCACCACAACGTCCTTCACGTTTCCACAGAGCAAATCCCAATACCCCGGACGCCAGCCGGGATAGTGAATGGTCACGTTAACGATGGATTCCAACTGCTCACCCATCGCATCCAGTACAAACGCAATGCCGCCAGCCTTGGGTTTCAGCAGATACCGGAACGGTGATTTCTGTTGCGCATGCTTGCCCTCGGTAAAACGCGTGCCCTCGACAAAGTTGAAAATTCCGACCGGGTTGTTGCGGAACTTGTCGCAGGTCTTGCGGGTGGTTTCCAGGTCCTTGCCTTTCTTCTCCGGGTGTCTTTCCAGGTAGGCCTTGGAGTAGCGCTTCATGAAGGGAAAGCCCAACGTCCACCAGGCCAGACCAATCACCGGCACCCAGATCAGCTCTTGCTTGAGAAAGAACTTCAGCGGCTGGATGCGACGGTTAAGCACGTATTGCAGCACCATGATGTCGACCCAGCTCTGGTGGTTGCTGGTAATCAGGTACGAGTGCTGATAGTCCAGCCCTTCAAGGCCGCTGAGGTGCCAGCGGGTGCGACAGACCAGGTTCATCCAGGCTTTGTTGTTGCTGATCCAGGCTTCATGGGTATGGCTCATCAGCCAGCGCGTGAAACGTTGGGCGAGGGCGAAGGGCAACACTTTGAAAATCGCCACACAGAACAGAAACGAGCAAAGCAAAATCGTATTCAATGCCAGCAACAACGATGCAATCACGCCACGCACGGCGGCGGGTAGAAAATCCAGCATTTAAAGATCCAATGGTCGGTTTGCAGCTTGAATCGCGGTCAATGCGATGGTGTACACGATGTCATCGACTTGCGCGCCGCGCGGCAGGTCGTTCACTGGTTTGCGCAGGCCTTGCAGCATCGGCCCAAGGCTCACGCAGTCGGCGCTGCGTTGCACGGCTTTGTGCGTGGTGTTGCCGGTGTTCAGGTCGGGGAACACGAACACCGTGGCGCGACCGGCGACCTGGCTGTTCGGCGCCAGTTGCCGGGCGACGGTTTCGTTGGCGGCGGCGTCGTACTGCAATGGGCCGTCGATCAGCAACGAATTTTGCTGTTCGTGGGCGAGCAACGTCGCTTCGCGCACTTTCTCGACTTCCTCGCCGCTGGCCGATTCGCCGCTCGAATAGCTGATCATTGCCACGCGTGGCGTGATGCCGAAGGCCGCTGCCGAATCAGCGCTTTGCAGGGCGATCTCGGCCAGTTCGCTGGCGCTCGGGTGCGGGTTCATCACGCAGTCGCCGTAGACCAGGACTTCTTCGGGAAACAGCATGAAGAACACCGACGACACCAATGTGCAGCCCGGCGCCGTTTTAATCAGCTGCAGGGCCGGGCGGATGGTGTTGGCGGTAGAGTGAATGACCCCGGACACCAGGCCGTCGACTTCATCCAGCGCGAGCATCATGGTGCCGATCACCACGGTGTCTTCCAGTTGCTGCTCGGCCATCGGTGCGTTGAGGCTTTTGCTTTTGCGCAGGGCGACCATCGGCTCGACGTAGCGTTCGCGGATCAGGTCCGGGTCGAGAATCTCCAGCCCCGGCGGCAACTCGATGCCTTGAGCGCGGGCGACCGCTTCAACGTCCGCAGGCTTTGCCAGCAACACGCAACGGGCAATGCCACGCGCTTGACAGATCGCCGCCGCTTGCACGGTCAGGGGCTCGCTGCCTTCGGGCAACACGATGCGCTTGTTGGCGGCCTGGGCGCGCTGGATCAATTGGTAGCGGAACACCGCGGGTGACAGGCGCATTTCCCGTGGCGTGCCGCAGCGCTGATGCAGCCAGTTGGCGTCCAGATGGCTGGCGACGAAGTCGGTGATGATCTCCGCGCGCTCGCGGTCATCGATCGGGATTTCCTTGTTCAGGCCGTTCAACTGGTTGGCGGTGTCGTAGGAGCCGGTGCTCACCGACAACACCGGCAAGCCAGCCTGCAAGGCGCCACGGCACAGGTCCATGATGCGCGGATCGGGCAGGGTGTCGCTGGTTAGCAGCAGGCCGGCCAATGGCACGCCATTCATGGCTGCAAGACTGACGGCGAGGATGATGTCGTCACGGTCGCCAGGGGTCACCACCAACACGCCGGGCTTGAGCAGCTCCACGGTGTTGCGCACGGTACGGGCGCAGATGATGATGCTGGTCATGCGCCGGGTTTCGTAATCCCCGGCATTGAGGATTTGCGCGCCCATCAGGTCGGCCACATCGCGGGTGCGCGGCGCGTTCAGTTCCGGCTGGAACGGGATGCAGCCCAACAGACGGAAATCGCCGCTGCGCAACAGCGGTGAGTGTTCCTTCAGGCGTGAAGCGAAGGCCGCCATGCTTTCGTCGGTCTTGACCTTGTTGAGGATCACACCGAGGACTTTCGGGTCTTTCGGACCGCCGAACAATTGCGCCTGCAACTCCACGCGGCCGGAGAGTTCGCTCAGCACTTCATTTTCCGGTGCCGAGACCAGTATCACGTCGGCGTCGAGACTCTTGGCCAAATGCAGATTGACCCGCGCGGCATAACTGGCGCTGCGGGTCGGGACCATGCCTTCGACGATCAGCACGTCCTTGCCGATGGCGGCTTGCTGATAAAGGGTGATGATTTCTTCGAGCAGTTCGTCGAGCTGGCCGTCACCGAGCATGCGCTCGACGTGGGCCAGTCCCAATGGCTTTGGCGGTTTCAAACCGTGGGTGCGGGCCACCAGTTCGGTGGAGCGTTCCGGCCCGGTATCACCCGGATGTGGCTGGGCAATCGGTTTGAAAAAGCCGACTTTAAGGCCGGCCCGCTCAAGGGTGCGCACCAGCCCGAGGCTGATGGAGGTCAGACCCACACCAAAATCGGTGGGGGCGATAAAAAAAGTTTGCATGCGGATTCTCTGGAGGTGCATGGCAATGGCGATCGTCTATATCTGACGATCTACCCAAATCAGTCGTTAAGGTTATCGCTAACCGAGCCCTGTGCGCACCAACCGCAATCAAAGGGCTGGCCTATTTTTTTAATACGTTGCGCGGGGTCCAGGACCCAGGCGCGTGATTGCCAGGGTGGCTGGTGACGCAGGTGCTGGGTGTGGCCGCAGGATAGCTCGGCCACCCAATGCCCATCCTCGTCCTGGTGAAAGCCTGTGACCGTCGCCCCTTTCGCTGCGATCCGTCTGTCCGGGTTGTGTTCGCTTTCGGGCGATGGCTTCGCTAAACTTGGTCTTTCTTCATTCTTATGCAAAAGGTCTCGCCCCATGCTGATCGCCGCCAATAAGGCTGTCTCCATCGACTATACCCTGACCAACGACGCTGGTGAGGTCATCGACAGCTCAGCCGGCGGCGCGCCGCTGGTCTACCTGCAAGGCGCAGGCAACATCATTCCGGGCCTGGAAAAGGCTCTGGAAGGCAAAACAGTCGGTGACGAACTGACGGTTGCCGTAGAACCTGAAGATGCTTACGGCGAATACGCTGCCGAACTGGTCAGCACTCTGAGCCGTAGCATGTTCGAAGGCGTCGACGAACTGGAAGTGGGCATGCAGTTCCACGCTTCCGCTCCGGACGGCCAGATGCAGATCGTCACCATCCGCGATCTGGACGGCGACGAAGTCACCGTCGACGGCAACCACCCGTTGGCCGGTCAGCGCCTGAATTTCCAGGTCAAGATCATCGACATCCGTGAAGCCAGCCAGGAAGAAGTCGCTCATGGTCACGTCCATGGCGAAGGTGGCCATCACCACTGATTTTCTGCGCTAAGCTTTCGAGAACTGGAGAGGCGCCCGAGGGCGCCTTTTTAGTCCGCGGCTGTCCCTGGCGGCACCGCCAAGAGGCTGTTTCGAGAAGAACACGGGAATTTGGAGTTCGTCATGAGTGCTTTTCACGACCTTAAATTGACAGGCCTGGATGGTCAGGAGCTACCTCTGGCGCCCTTCAAGGGGCACGTCGTGCTGGTGGTCAACGTCGCCTCCAAATGTGGCTTGACCCCACAGTACGCGGCGCTGGAAAACCTCTACCAGCAATACAAAGGCCAGGGCTTCAGCGTGCTGGGCTTGCCGTGCAACCAGTTTGCCGGGCAGGAACCAGGCACCGAGCAAGAGATTCAGGAATTCTGCAGCCTCAACTATGGCGTGACCTTTCCGTTGTCCAGCAAGCTGGAAGTCAACGGTCATGATCGTCATCAGTTGTACCGTCTGCTGGCGGGCGAGGGGGCTGAATTTCCGGGGGACATTACCTGGAACTTCGAAAAATTCCTGCTGGGTAAGGACGGGCGTGTGCTGGCCCGATTCTCCCCGCGCACGGCGCCGGACGATCCGACGGTGATTCACGCGATCGAAAAAGCGTTGAGCTGACCTCTCCCCCTGTAGGAGCGAGCTTGCTCGCGATGGACTTGAGAACGCCGCGGGGTATCAGGCTGGCAGCGTTATCGTTGACGACCATCGCGAGCAAGCTCGCTCCTACAGTACCCCTTATCTTTTAGATCTTAATCACTGCTATCAATAGTAGTGTTCAAAGCTTTCCGATCTCCATATTATGTTCGTCATAAAGTCATTTCGTGGAGCGTCCCATGCCCGTTAAAGCCCTATTCAAACCGTTCCATCTCGGCACCCTCGAATTGCCGACCCGCGTCGTCATGGCGCCGATGACCCGCTCCTTTTCGCCGGGTGGCGTACCCAATTCCAAAGTGATCGAGTACTACCGTCGTCGCGCAGCCGCTGGGGTTGGCTTGATCATCACCGAAGGCACCACCGTCGGGCACAAGGCTGCTAACGGTTACCCTGACGTGCCGCATTTCTACGGTGAGGCGGCGCTGGCCGGCTGGAAAAAAGTCGTCGATGCGGTGCACGCCGAAGGCGGCAAGATCGTTCCGCAACTGTGGCATGTCGGCAGCGTGCGTCGTATCGGCACCGAGCCGGATGCCAGTGTGCCGGGTTACGGACCGTCGGAAAAACTGAAGGACGGTCAGGTCGTGGTTCACGGCATGACCCGGCAAGATATTCAGGACGTCATCGCCGCGTTCGCCCAGGCCGCGAAAGATGCCCAGAGCATTGGCATGGACGGTGTGGAAATTCACGGTGCCCATGGCTATCTGGTCGATCAGTTCTTCTGGGAAGGTAGCAACCAGCGCACCGACGAATACGGCGGCAGCCTCGCCAACCGTTCGCGCTTCGCCATCGAATTGATTCAGGCCGTGCGTGCTGCGGTCGGCGAAGGCTTCCCGATCATCTTCCGTTTCTCCCAGTGGAAGCAACAGGACTACACCGCGCGCCTGGTGCAAACCCCGCAAGCCTTGGGCGAGTTCCTCAAGCCATTGTCCGACGCAGGCGTGGACATTTTCCACTGCTCGACTCGCCGTTTCTGGGAGCCGGAGTTCGACGGTTCCGAACTGAACCTGGCGGGTTGGACGCGCAAACTGACGGGCAAGCCGACCATCACCGTGGGGAGCGTTGGCCTCGATGGCGAGTTCCTGCAATTCATGGTCAACACCGACAAAATCGCACAGCCGGCCAGTCTGGAAAAACTGCTGGAGCGTTTGAACAACGATGAGTTCGATCTGGTAGCGGTGGGGCGTGCGCTGCTGGTAGACCCGGACTGGGCGCAGAAAGTGCGCGACGGTCGTGAGGAGGACATCCTGCCGTTTAGCCGTGAGGCGTTGATGACACTGGTTTAAGCGGCGCCTGAGCTGACCCTATCGCGAGCAAGCTCGCTCCCACAGGTGACCGAGTTCCTTCAAGGGAATGAGATCAAAATGTGGGAGCGAGCTTGCTCGCGATGGCTGACTTAAAGTCGACAAAAATTCAAGGCACGGTCGGTGCATTCGGCACCACCTGTTCCCCCACACAAGCCCCTCGCAACTGCCCTTCAAACTGGTCGATAATTGCCGCCCAACCCTGACGGCTCGCATGCTGTCGAGCATTGAGCCTGACGCAACGCAAGGTTTCGCGCTGCTCCAGCAGCCATGCAGCGGCATCACAGAACGCCTCTTCATCCCCCGGCATCGCCAGCACGCCATTGTAGCCATGGCGAATATGCTGAGCCGCCGCTGCCTGATCGTACGCCACCACGCCCAATCCCGACGCCAGCGCCTCAAGCACCACGTTGCCAAAGGTTTCGGTCATGCTTGGAAAAAAAAATACATCCCCCGACGCATAGTGGCTGGCCAAGGCTTCACCACGTTGTGATCCGCAAAAAATCGCCTCGGGCAGTTCCTTCTCCAGTGCCGCACGTTGCGGACCGTCGCCGACGATGATCAGTTTTAGATTTCGCTGTGGATAAGTCGCTTTCAGCGTGTCGAAACAGCGCTTGAGCAAACCAAGATTCTTCTCCGGCGCGAGGCGTCCTACGTGGATGACGGCAATGTCCTTCTCGGCCAGGCCCCATTGTTCGCGCAGTGATTGCAGGCGTTTGGCCGGATGAAACAATTGGCTGTCGACCCCGCGGGACAGCAACGCCAGACGCTCGAAATGCCGTCGCTCCAGTTCCATTCTTTGGCTCACGCTCGGCACCAAGGTCAGCGTCGAGTGATTGTGAAACCAACGCAGGTAATGAGTCAGCATGCGAGTCAGCAGTCCCAGCCCATACTGACGGGAGTACTGCTGAAAATTGGTGTGAAAACCGCTCACCACCGAAATCCCCAATCGCCGTGCCGCGCGCAACGCGGACAGTCCCAGCGGTCCTTCGGTGGCAATGTAGAGCACGTCCGGGCGATGACGCTTCCAGCGCCGCAGCAGCTTGTGCATCGACGACTGGCCCCATTGCAAACCGGGGTACCCCGGCAATGGCCAGCCCCGGCACAGCAGCAACGCGTCGTCGCTGCCCATTTGCTGGTCGCCCCCCTGACGTGGCCGCACTAACTCGACCTGATGTCCGCGCGCGCGCAAACCGTCACACAAGCGGCCGAGGGTATTGGCTACGCCGTTAATTTCCGGTGGGAAGGTTTCGGTGATCAGGGTGATATGCAGAGCTGTCGTCATGACCTCAGTGTCGGCTGAGGCCATGTCGCCGTTGTGACGGGGGGATGATGGATTTGTGACGATGTTTTTTTCGCCACGCTCTCAATTTTGCGAGGCTCAGGTCGTTGACCTTGGCTGAACACACTCCACAAGGAAGCGATCATGTTCGAAAATGTTTATGTGGGACTTTGAGCAGTGGCCGACCGTTTTCGTGGCGCTGCTTTGGGCAATGACTCTTTTCGGGATGTGGATTATCCACCATTGAAATAACCCACGATGGTGGAGGTCGCCTTTCAGCGCCTCTGCACCACGATGGCTTCTGCGCCACGCTCGCGCACCCAAAACAACGTTGCCCCCGCCACCGCCGCCGCCGGCATCATCAGAATGTTGACCACCGGGATCAGCAGCACCAGGTAAACGATGCCGCCGAAACTCATGCTCTGCCAACGCTTCTGGCGCAGCCAGGCGAGCATCTCGTTCCAGCCGAGTTTGTGATTGTTTGCCGGGTAATCGATGGGTAATCCCCCCTCCCGCAAATAGATTGCGAAAATAATTGGCAGCTGCAGAATGAGGTATGTTATAAAAATATTATTTGGTGAAGCTATGATACAAACATAACATTTTTTGGGTGTTTCAATGAATACCGTGAAGCAACGCTTGCTCGATAGCCTCGAAAAATCAACCGCCTCAGGGCGAGCTATCGCCAGTTATATGCTGGCCAATTTGAACGAGTTGCCATTCGAGACAGCCGCCAGCATCGCCACCAAAATCGGTGTCGGTGAGATGTCTGTGGGGCGGTTCTGTCGCTCTATCGGCTATATCCACTTCAAAGAACTGAAAGCTGATTTGAAAGGCAATATCGGTGACAGTCCCTGGTTGGTTGGTGATCGGTTGCGGGAGTTCGCAGCACGCGCCCAGTCGGGAAACGACCAGCTTGCCTCTAGTTTGGAGTGTGAAATCAGCACAATGGTGCGAGTTTACGAAATTGCTCAAAGCCCCGAGTTCGAGCGTTTCGTCAAGCGTCTGGCGACTTGGGAAAAGGTTTACTGCGTTGGATTTCAAACGGAACGGGGGGTCGCGGCAATCCTTGCGCATCAGTTGCAATATCTACGCGATGGCGTGCATTTGGTCGATCAGGCCGCCGGTAATTTCGTCGACGTACTGATCTCCGATCCCTCCAAAGCCATGTTGGTCATCATCGACACTCGCCGATATTCGCGCCAAAGCCTGTTATTGGCGACCTCGGCGCGAAATCTTGGCATACCGGTGACCATCATCACTGACACCTTTTGTGATTGGGGTCCGTCAGTTGCCAGCGAAGTTTTCGCCGTACCGACCGAACTCAATCACTTCTTGGATTCTCTGGGTCCGCTCGTATCTCTGGTGCAGTTGGCGATCAACGGTGTGTTCGGGCAATTAGGCGCGTCCGTCGAGGATCGCTTGAGCCAGATTTTTGCTTGCTACAACAAGTTCACCGGATACATAGGAATACCGCAGGACAACTGACAAAAAGCTCAAACAACAAAAACAAATAGAGGAGCTCCATCGTGAATGTAATCAAAGGCAAGTATTACGGGCCGCTGTTTGCTCTCAGTTTCATCTGCGCAGGAGGACTACTTTCAAATAGTGTTTTGGCGGCTACTGAAGCCACCTTTGTTTTGCCCTCTTCGCAAGCGGGCGCGCCCTCTCTGGACCCAATCCGTAGCACATTGGTGACGCTGGTTGATGGCGTGATCTACGACCGTCTGGTGGACCAGGGCGCGGATCAGAAATTTCATCCACACCTAGCGACAAGCTGGGAAACCACGGCAGATGGCATGAGTTGGACCTTCCACCTGCGCAAGGGTGTCTCGTTCCACGACGGCGAGCCCTTCAACGCTCAGACCATTGCCTGGTGGATACCGAAATTTGCTGGAACCGAAAACGCCTTTTTGGTCAGCGCCATCGACAAGGTCGAGGTTGTCGATGACTACACTGTGCATTTCGTGATGAAGCATCCCGACACCAACCTGCTCTACAACCTTTCAAGTGGATTCATGGGCATTCCAAGTCCCAAGGCCTATGACTCGGCGGGTGAAAAATACGGCGTGACGGTCGCCGTCGGCACGGGGCCGTACATGCTTGAAAGTTTTACTATCGGCTCAGAGGCTGTGCTGGCTCGTAATCCAAACTACAACTGGGGCGGTCCTCTATCTGCTAACAAAGGGCCGGCAAAGATAGACAAATTGACCATGCGCGAGATTGCTGATTCCTCTACGGCCTTTCTCGAATTCAAGACCGGCGGTGTTGATCTGGTGATTGATGTCCCGAGTGACATCCTGGCGCAATACAAGACACTGAACAACGCGACAATTGAAAGCAACTCAGGCTTCGGCATTTTCTACATGCCGATCAACACCACCATCGAACCTTTTACCGATTTAAAAGTGCGTAAGGCCACGGCCTTAGCCATTAACCAACAAGAAATTGTCGATAGTTTGTTCGCTGGCAAGGGACGTGCTGCGCACAACTTTCTGATTGCTTCACTGCCGGAATCCAAGGTCGATCCAAAACTCAACATTTCCTATGACCCTGCACAAGCCAAGGCCCTGCTCGAAGAGGCAGGCTGGAAGGTTGGATCTGACGGAGTCCGCATAAAAAATGGCAAGCCATTGAGCGTGACATTGGTGGCGCAAAGCGACACCGAGTTCAAACGCATGACAGAAGTCATCCAGGCACAGCTGAAAGCTGTGGGTATAAACGCAAAAATCTCGATTCTCGATAGCAGTTCAATTAAAGCCGAATACAAGAAGGGAACGCAGCAACTGGCGGTGCGCAGCTATGGCTGGAACAACGCAGACATCCTCGATTGGTTCTTCAGTGCTGAACGCCTCGGCTACCCCAACGTTTCGATGTGGAAGGATGCAAAGGCTGAGGAATTGCGGACCAAGGCTCTGACAGGTTCGCGGACACCGGAAGAGCGATCCGCCAATTTCCTTGCCTATCACGAATATGTGCTCAGCCAATACCCCTTTGCTCCGATCTATGAGCCGGAACAGAGCATGGTCTTCGACAAGAAACATCTGGAATTGCCCAGCAAAATCGACGGACCGCAATTTTCGGCCCAGAGCGTGCTTGACATTTCAATGAAGGAATAAGGGGCAGAATATGACGACCGGAGACGACTGACATGATGAGTTATTTTATTCGGAGGCTGCTGGCGATGATTCCAGTCTTTTTCGTCGTCTCTGGCGTTGTTTTTCTGATAGTCCATATGGTGCCAGGAGACCCGGTTGATAACATGATGAGCGTGGGCGCTTCGGTAACCCAGCGAGCGGAAATTGTGGCCCGCTATGGTCTGGACCGTAGTCTGATTGAACAGTATTTCGTTTGGCTAAACAGTATTGTTCACGGCGACTTAGGGACAGCAATTGTGATGCGCCGGCCGGTGGCCGATCTCATCATGAGCAATCTAGGCTATAGCCTGGCCCTCGGTGGCTGGGCATTAATGTTCTCGGCGGTCACCGGCCTGCTGGCCGGAGCGATTGCCGCGTCTTTTCAAAATCGCTTGATCGATCACAGCCTGATGGGGATGTCGTTGCTCGGCTCGACGGTCCCCACCTTCTGGCTTGGCCTTTTGCTGATCATGTTGTTTGCTGTCGAACTTGGTTGGGTACCGGTGTCCGGTGCACGTCACTGGACCTCGTTGATCCTGCCCGTAATTACCGTTGGATTGGGCGGTATGGCGCTGGTTGCCAAGGTGACACGCATCTCCATGATTGAAATTGCCCGCGAAGACTTCGTGATGCTGCTGCATGCCAAGGGGCTGTCTCGCTGGACGATCCAGCTACGCCACATCCTGCGTCACGCCCTCATTCCTGTGGTGACGATTCTAAGTTTGCGTATCGGTCTGATCGTCGGCGGCTCGGTGACAGTGGAGTATGTATTTGCCCGGCCGGGGCTGGGTTCGCTTTTAATCCGCGCCTTAGCGCAGCGCGACTATCCGCTGATACAGAGCTGCCTGCTGTTTCTGGCCATTGCAGTCATGCTCGGTACGCTGCTGGGGGATTTGCTGCAAGCCGCTATGGACCCGCGTCAACGTGAGGACTCTGCACAATGACCTCTCTTCCTTCTTCCATGACCTCTCTTCCTTCTTCCGTCTGCAGGAACATATCTGTGTTGATGCCGACGTTCAGTTCAGCTATCTCCGGCGTCGCTCTGCTGACTCTGATCTTCATTGCCTGCGCCGCACCCTGGCTGGCGCCTTACCCATACGACCTGCAAAATCTCTCCATCGCCGCCCAGTCTCCGTCTGTCGCGCATTGGTTCGGCACCGACGAGTTCGGTCGAGACGTGCTCTCGCGAGTCATTTTCGGCGCCCGAACTTCGCTCAGTGTCTCACTGGTAGCCATTAGTCTTTCAGTGACTACTGGCATTCTGATCGGCGCCATTTGCGGCTATGTCGGTGGTCGTTTGGACCGGATTGTGATGTCTATCGTCGACCTGACCTGGAGCTTCCCTGAAATTGTGCTGGCACTTTTGATCGTGGCAATCATTGGTCCCAGCTCGTCCAGTACGATTCTCGCGATCAGCATCGCCTACCTGGCGCAATTTACGCGTCTTACCCGCACCCAGATCAGAAGCTTGAAGCGTCAGACATTCGTGGAGGCAAGCCTGAGCCTGGGAGCAGGGCCAACACATATCGTCATGCGTCGACTGCTGCCGAATGTGGTGGCCCCGGTCATCGTCATCGCCATGATGAACACCGGCAACGCGATCCTCCTTGAGGCGACTCTTGGATTTTTCGGTATGGGTGTACAACCGCCGGTACCAAGCTGGGGAGCCATGATGAGCACCGGGTCAGCACAATTATTCAGTGCACCCTGGGTCATCCTGTTGCCAGGCGCACTCATTGCTCTTTCCGTCATTTTCATCAATCTTTTTGGAGAGGGTGTCCTGTATGCCTTGGATATCAAGGCTCAAGCGAGGAGTCGTTGAATCCATGTTATTGACCATTGAAAATTTGAAAGTCGGATTCGGACCGTTCGAGCCTTTGTCCGGGGTCGACTTGAGTCTCGACAAAGGTGAGATCCTTGGGCTTGTCGGTGAGTCCGGCTCTGGAAAATCGATGACTGCGATGAGCATCATGGGACTCTTGCCGCTAATGGGGGGACGGGTTAAGTCCGGCAGTATCCGGTTAGATGGCACGGACCTTACTACTCTGGACGAACGTAATTATCGCGCGTTACGCGGTGGGCGGATCGCACTCATCACGCAAAACCCCATGACGTCGCTCGACCCCGTGGTTCGCGTCGGCAGGCAAATAGATCAAGTGTCACAACTGCATTTACATCTGGATCGTCACGAAGCGAAAGCGCGCTCGGTCGAGTTGATGGAACGCATGCGCATTCCCGATCCGGCTCTTGCCTATGATCTGTTTCCACACCAACTGTCTGGCGGTATGCGCCAGAGAATCGTAATCGCCATGGCGTTAGCCGGTGATCCCGATCTGCTGATTGCCGATGAGCCGACCACAGCGCTGGATGTAACCGTCCAGGCCCAGATCATTCAGCTTCTAGTTCAGTTCGTTCGTGAACGCGGCCTTGGACTGGTGTTGATTACACATGATATGGGGGTCGTGGCCCAAACCTGTGATCGCGTCGCCGTAATGTATTGCGGGCAAGTGGTCGAATACGGCTCGGTGACGACGATTTTCGATAACCCACGACACCCTTATACCAGTGCGTTAATCGATTGTATCCCACGACCAGACATGCCCCCGGGAAGCCTGGCGGGAATCCCCGGAGTGGTGCCATCAGCCGGCAACATGCCTGATGGTTGTCGCTTCAATCCCCGCTGCAGCAGGGCGATAGATATATGCCGCCATTCGATGCCCCAGCCTAAGAGCGAGGCCGGACGCAGCGTTTCTTGTTTCCTGCAAACTGCCGGACAATTGCCATGAAGTCGATTTTATCAGTACGCGGCCTCGGACGAACTTTTACCAGTGGCGGCATCCTCAAGACTCGACGTCACTTTCGCGCCGTCAGCGATGTCTCCTTCGACGTGCAACGTGGCGAAGTGCTGGGCGTTGTCGGCGAGTCGGGCTGTGGAAAATCAACGCTTGCTCGACTCATCATGCGGCTTTTGACGCCCACGTCCGGCGAAGTGCTGTTTGACGGTACGGATATCGCCAGTCTTACGGCACGAGACTTGCGGCCACTTCGGCGTCATTTTCAGATGGTTTTCCAGGACCCTTACTCCTCAATCGACCCACGACAGAAGGTGCGCGATACGCTCCTTGAACCCTTTCAAGTGCAGGGCATCCATCTGTCGTCGACACAAGCTAGCGCCAAGGTCGATGCACTCTTGACGATGGTAGCCCTGCCGCTTCACCTGGCTGACAGCTACCAACATCAAATGTCAGGTGGACAGAAACAGCGGGTAGGCATCGCCCGGGCACTGGCGCTGGACCCTTCGCTAATCGTGCTTGACGAATCAACGGCCTCTCTCGACGTGTCAATCCAGGCGCAAGTCATTCGTCTGCTGCAGGACTTGCGTGATCGGCTCGACCTCACCTACATATTCATTTCCCACGATCTGGCGTTGGTGCAGTATTTCTGCGATCGAACGTTGGTGATGTACCTCGGTCGTGTGGTTGAAGTCCTCCCTCGAGGCGCCACGCCGATCCACCCCTATACCAAGGCGCTGATGGCCAGCGTTCTTGCTCCCGATCCGCACCAGCGACATGAGATTGTGCGGATCACCGGCGAAATTCCGAGTGGCTACGATGCGCCACTCGGTTGTGCCTTTGCCGGGCGCTGTCCAAAAGTACAACCACATTGTCGTGAAAGCCTGCCCATCCTCCTACCCCGTTCTGGCCAACATGCCGTGGCGTGCCACGTTCATGAATCGACGGTCCTTGCCCCGGAGTTCTAAATGTCATTCAAAGTCCTTACCGCCGAATTTTTGCACGAGTCGAACACCTTCAGTACCCGTAAGACCGGTCTACCAGAGTTCCGGAGCCAGACCCTGATGCTAGGCGAGGAAGCGGTGAAACAACGCAACGAATCCAATACCGGCCTGGCGGGTGCGCTTAGTTGCGCGACCGAATTCAATTGGGATATGCACCATGTCGTTAGCGCCTGGAGCGGGCCTTCGGGGCCGGTAACCGTCGAGGCCTACGAATACCTGACCGGTTTGATTGTCGAGGCAGCCAAAGCGCAAAACTTCGACGGCATTCTGCTGTGCGTGCATGGCGCCATGGTCGCCGAGCATACCGATGATGGCGAAGGTGAACTTCTGACGCGATTGCGTGCCGTAGTCGGCCCCAATCTGCCTATTGCTCTGACAATGGATTTACATGCCAATGTGACCGAACGCATGTGTGCGCTTGCACAGATCCTGGTTTCCTATAAGACCTACCCGCATATTGACCTGAAGGAGACCGCCTGCCACGCGGGTACCTTACTGCAGCGAACCATGAAAGGTGAAATCGAGCCGCGCACGTTGCGCATTCATCTGCCAATGCTCGAGGAAGCCAACGGTGGGCGTACCGATGTCGGGCCGATGATCGAGCGCATCGCAAAGGCTCGTGCCTGGGAGGCTGAACAGCCAGGCGCACTCGCCGTCAGCATCAATGGCGCATTCCCGGAAGCCGATATTGCCGAAGTCGGGCCTACAGTTCTCGTCACTTATGACGGTTGTGACCGCCTGCATCGCACCTTTGCCCAAAGTCTGGCAGATGACATCTGGAACCGCCGCGCCGAAGTGATGAATACCTATCATACAGTGGACGAAGTCGCGCAAATCGCCCGCACCTATCCCCTTAAAAACGGCCCTTTGATTATCGCTGATTACGCCGACAACCCTGGCGCTGGCGCTTATGGTGACGGCACTGAACTGTTACGGGCCCTGCTGGCTGCCGGAGTAGAGGATGCGTGCTTTGGCCCATTGGTCGACCCTGAGGTCGCTGCGATTCTGTGTCAAAAAGGTGTCGATACCACGGTGACAGTAGCCATCGGTGGCAAGAGCGATCCCCGCTTCGGCGGTGAACCGCTGACTGTAACCGGGCGTATTTTACTGGTTAGCAACGGTGATTTTATCGGTGATGGCCCCATGATTGGAGGCTTGAAACAGAGCTTCGGACCGACCGCAGTGCTGGTTGTCGATGGCATCGAAATCTTGGTGACCAGCGCTGCATTGCAAATGCTGGATCTCCAGCAATTTCGCGCCTTTGGCATCGACCCGGCCAAAAAACGTGTTGTTGCTCTGAAGTCGATGCAACATTTCCGTGCGGCCTTTGAACCGATTGCCAGCAGCGTATTGATCTGCGACAGCGGTGCACTTTGCACATTGGATTATGGACGTCTGCCCTTCAGCAAAATACCACGTCCGATCTACCCACTAGACCGCGAAATGATCCGCGCTACACCACCGAACTCTGGAGTTTAGTATGTCTCAGATTTTTGACGTCGCCGTCATTGGTGGCGGTATTGCAGGGGCTTCTTTTGCTTATAGAATCGCGGGACAACGCTCGCTAATTTTGCTCGAACGAGAAAGCCAAGTCGGTTATCACTCCACAGGCCGCTCGGCTGCAGAGTTTTCCAGCCAGTATCAAAGCCCATGGGTCGGCATCCTTGCCGAAGGCTCCTACGATTTTCTCGTTAATCCCCCTGCAGGGTTCACAGATGTCGATCTTCTAATTCCGCGTGGCAATCTGATCATTGCGTCGCGCGAGCGTGCACATTTGATCGAGTCGGCATTTAACCATGCACGGTCCACTTCGCCCGAGTCGCACATGCTGCATCCCCACGACGCCTTGGCGATGGTGCCGTTCCTGAAGGAGGACTATGTTGCCGCCGCTTTCTACGACCCGCTGAGTTGGGATATGGAGGTCGACAGCCTATTGCAGGGCTACCTTCGATTAGCTCGTCGAGCCGGAGCGCAGGTGCAGCTCGCAAGCCCAGTCACCTCGATCCATCGTGAATGCGGTGTTTATCATCTGCGAACCCCGGCAGGTGAGGTACGTTGCCGAAAAATAGTCAATGCCGCTGGTGCCTGGGCGGATGATTTCGCCGCGCTGGCCGGTCTCGAACGGCTCGGTATCGTGCCCTACCGCCGCACGGCAATCACGGTCGATGGCCCTGAAGGCATGGATATCTCCACCGTACCAGGCGTAAACGAAGTCGAAGAAGCGTTTTACTTCAAACCCGAATCTGGACGGATCATGGTCTCACCCGCCGATGCAACCCCGAGCGTGGCTTGCGACGCGCAGCCTGATGAACTGGACATCGCCTATGCAGCACACTTTCTGTCGGAATCGACGACGCTACCAATCGACCGAATCACTCACAAATGGGCGGGGCTGCGAAGCTTTGCCCCAGACAAACGGCAGGTGGTGGGTTTCAGTCCACAAGACGTGAATTTCTTTTGGCTGGCGGGGCAAGGTGGCAGTGGCATTCTAACCTCGCCAGCCCTTTCCGCGTGGGCTGCCGGTTTGTTTCTGGACGGTGCACCACCAATCAACTTGTGCAAAGCAGGGCTGCAACCAGATTTCTTTTCCCCCGCTCGCCTGCCAAGGCTCAAGCAATAGAAATATTAGGCTCAGACAGCGGGATATCTTCATTCCGCTATCATCCTCGCCTGATGATGTTCAGTTCAAGAAAATACCAGGCGCAGTCGCGCACGGCGGTAAAACTTCGCGGCCTCCCTTTTTATTGGTTCTTCCCGGGATTCCGTGAAGAACCTTTTTATTTGCCGGGGATTAGTCCAGCAGCCTTTGCAATGCCCGGAAGCTTCTGTATTTCCTCTGCCATTCTGGACAAAGGGTTCACCCCATACCGATCATCCTCATTCGAGCACGCATGACCGGTGATCCAATCGCTTACTTCTTCGGGAATTCCAACCTGTCAGGCTGTGGTCTTGAAGGTATGTCGGAAGCCGTGAAGGGGGTGACGTCCCTTTCGATATACGCTCCAACGAATAACCAATGGACGCCATACTTTGGAAACTTTGCCCGCAAAGCCATCGGATACCTTGATCAACGGTGGAAATAGACGAGATTCTTGGTCTTTCCCGTTCACCAGCTCCAAAATGCCGAGCTTCAGCAGGGCGTCATGCAATGGCACATCGCGTCGGCTTCCTTCGGTTTGGACGACCCTAAACGTTTGTGGATACGCGACGCACTCAGCGGGCTGAGTTCGATCAAACCCGCATCGACACCAAAAGAAAATACGGATGAAAGACGGGCGATGATCAGTCGAATCGGAGACGTTGCCAAGGGCGTATTGCCGTGTTTCACAACGGACTTAGTTAGCTTTTCGGCAAAATCCTGGATGTGCTTCTGTCCAATTTCCGTTATGCGGGGTCGCCCCTTAGGGTGGCGAATCGATCAACGGACCTCTTGTAGTCAACTGTATGGCGACGGACTACGTGTGCAGGTCACCAATGATTCCACGTACGGAAGAAACGTTTCTGAGAACCTGAGAGGGCTTTGGCTGGTTGAACTGGTGGTTTCACATGTGGGGGGTGCGTGCGTACAGCTCGCGATTGAGAAGGAATTAGAACGCGGTGCAGGGGTTAGGCCCGAATTGTCGCTGCGCACCTGTTGGAAAAAGCGCTCTGACTTCGCATAGGCGATGGCAAATGCGGCCTTGGCTTGGTGGTGGTTTCGTGTGTTCAGCGAACGGCGAATTTCAGTTTTGCCGATCACCTGTCGGATGTCATCCGGCACCCTGCGTCGTAGGTAATAGATACCCGAATCAGGGTGCCGGAACGGTTGTGCTATCAGTGCCATGTGTACCAGCCTTGTGTATCAGTTGGCTGGGAAAGGGCAGCTCAAGCTTGATTAGCGAGCGGGACTTCCTGTCAGTTCATGATGATCAGCGCCGCTCCACCACGAGGGCTTCTGCGCCGCGCTCACGCACCCAAAACAGCGTCGCCCCCGCCACAGCCGCTGGCATCATCAGAATGTTGACCACCGGAATCAGCAGCACCAAATAAACACTCCCGCCGAAACTCATGCTCTGCCAGCGCTTCTGCCGCAGCCAGGCGAGCATCTCGTTCCAGCCCAGTTTGTGGTTATCCGCCGGGTAGTCGATGTACTGGATCGCCATCATCCACACCCCGAACAGCAGCCACAGCGGCGCGGCAACGATGTTCACCACCGGAATGAACGAGAGGATGAACAGGCCGATGGCGCGAGGCAGGAAATAGCCGAGTTTGCGCATCTCCCGGCCCAGGGTGCGGGGAATCATGGCGATCAGCTCGCCCCAGCTGAAGGTCGGGAAGTCGTCGGTACCACGCACCACCACTTCGACTTTCTCCGCGAGGAAACCATTGAACGGCGCAGCAATGACGTTGGCGAGCATCGTGAAGGTGAAGAACACCATCAACACCACCAGCGCCACGAACAGCGGCCAAAGGACATAACTGAGGAAACTCAGCCACTGAGGCAGAGACGGCATCAGCGCATCGACCCACAAACTGAATTGGTGGCTGGCCAGATAGATCAATCCGACGAACAGCACCAGATTGATTGCCAGCGGTAACAGCACGAACAAACGCAGACCAGGACTCAGGACCAGTTTGAGGCCTTCGCGAAGGTATTGCGGGCCGGACAGAACGGGGGCGGGCATAACGTGCTCCGAGCAAAGGGAAAACGCGCCGACCTTACCGGCTTTGCCCGAGGTGCGAAAGCGCGGCAGCGGCATCGACATTAACTGTAACAAAGGCGTCTTTATATTCACTGTGTTGGGATAGAGACCACCTATGAGCTGGATTGTTAAACCGTATTTCCTTAATCTTCGCCCCCTCGATACGCTGCACCCATTCTTTTTACAGGACTGTCGGCTTCAAGCCTTCCTCAAGTGCTTTCAACGGTCCTTTTTATTCCCGCCGGCAACCCGGCGTTCCGCGCCCGGTGTTCAGGGCCGGTCAACAGGAGCAGGTCATGTCTGAAGTTCGTCATTCGCGAGTGATTATTCTCGGTTCCGGCCCTGCCGGTTACAGCGCTGCGGTCTATGCAGCCCGTGCCAACCTCAAGCCACTGCTGATCACCGGCATGCAGGCCGGCGGTCAACTGACCACCACCACCGAAGTCGACAACTGGCCGGGCGACGTCCATGGCCTGACCGGGCCGGCGTTGATGGAACGCATGAAAGAGCACGCCGAGCGCTTTGAAACCGAGATCGTTTTCGATCACATCAATGCCGTGGACTTCGCTGCCAAGCCATACACCCTGACCGGTGACAGCGCGACTTACACCTGCGACGCCTTGATCATCGCCACCGGCGCCAGCGCTCGTTACCTGGGCCTGCCATCGGAAGAAGCGTTCATGGGCAAAGGCGTGTCGGCCTGTGCGACCTGCGACGGTTTCTTCTATCGCAACAAGCCAGTGGCCGTGGTGGGTGGCGGTAACACCGCTGTCGAAGAAGCGCTGTACCTGGCCAACATCGCCAGCACCGTGACCCTGATTCACCGTCGCGAAACCTTCCGCGCCGAGAAAATCCTGATCGACAAGCTCAATGCCCGGGTTGCCGAAGGCAAGATCATCCTGAAGCTGAACTCGACGCTGGACGAAGTCCTGGGCGATAACATGGGCGTGACCGGTGCGCGTCTGAAAAACAACGACGGCAGCTTTGACGAGCTGACAGTCGACGGCGTATTCATTGCCATTGGCCACACCCCGAACACCTCGTTGTTCGAAGGTCAGCTGACATTGAAAGACGGCTACCTGGTGGTGCAGGGCGGTCGTGACGGCAACGCCACTGCGACCAACCTCGAAGGCATCTTCGCGGCCGGTGACGTGGCTGACCACGTTTACCGTCAGGCGATCACCTCGGCCGGCGCTGGCTGCATGGCCGCACTGGACGCCGAGCGTTACCTCGACGACTTGCAGAACGCCAAGTTCTGAGATCGCTGAAATAAGAAAACCGGCCTCGGCCGGTTTTTTTGTGCCCAAAGCAGAACTCTGTAGCAGCTGGCGAAGCCTGCGTTCGGCTGCGCAGCAGTCGTAAAATCAGAACTCGCGGTGCGTCAGGAAGACCATGCAAGCCGTATTTACGACTGCTGCGCAGCCGAACGCAGGCTTCGCCAGCTGCTACAGAGTTCGCCTTGCGGCTTAACCTTGGGTTGAACGGATTAACCGCGCAACCGCTCCTGGACGAAGTCCATCACCTTCAACGATTGATAAATGGCATTGGCGGCAACCCGTCCGAACGGTCCACCGTTCCAGTCCAGCAAGTACGGTTTGAACAGTTGATAACGCGCACTTTCCCCGCACACGGCTTCGGCGATCACCCGGCCGCCGATTGAACCGGTATTCAACCCGTGACCGCCAAATGAAGTGCAGGCCCATACACCGGGTTCCAGCAATCCCAGGTTGGGCATTTTGTTGGTGGAATAGCCCATCAGGCCGGACCAGGCCAGCTCGATTTTTACCGGCGCCAGTTGCGGGTAGACCGACACCATGTCGGCCTTGAGCATCGCCGCCAGGGCTTTTTCGTTCTGCTCGTTGCGGGTGGTGATGCGTCCGCCCCAGAGCAGACGGTCGCCCTCGACGATGCGGTAGTAGTCCGAAGCGCGGCGATCGTCGGAGAACGCCGCACTGGAATCGAGGACGCTTTTGATTGAGTCGCCCAGGTGTTCGGTCAACACCACATACGTGGCGATGGGCAGGTAGGCGCGGCTGAGTTTTTTCAGTTCCGGGCCGCCGTAACCTCCGGCGCAGAACACCAGGTCCTGACAGCGCACACTGCCATGAGCAGTCTTGACGATTTTGTCCGCGCCTTCGCGATGCCAGGCGAGCATTTTTGAGTGTTCAAAAATTCTTTCCCCAGCCGCTTCAATGGCCAGGGCCAGGCCCAGACAATAATTGAGTGGATGAAAATGCATGGCGTTCGGGTCTTCGACACCCTGGAAATAACGCTGGGTGTGCGCCCGCTCGCGGACCTGGGCGGTATCGAGAAAATTGAGCTCATAGCCGAAGTCGCGGCGCAGGGTGTCGATGTGGTTTTTCACGCCGACGCCGTCGTCGTAGCGTTTGACACGAATCGTGCCGGCAGTCGGTGCGCAACCGGACAGGGCCAGTTCGGTGATGTTGCGACGGACAATTTCCACACCCTCCACCGACATCTGGAATAACGCCTTGGCCTGTGTCAGCCCCAGTTTTTTGCGGATCGCCCCGGACCCTTCGGCCCAGCCGGGCGAGACCACGCCGCCATTGCGGCCGGACGCGCCCCAGGCCACCTGATTGGCCTCAAGGAGGATCACGCGTTTGCCGCGGCGGGTCAGTTCCAGCGCGGCAGTGAGGCCAGCGATGCCGGCACCGATGATGCAGACATCGCAGGTTTCGTCGGTGTTCAATTCGGACCTCGCCGCTCGGGGCAGCGAGGTTTGGGAATACCAGGTGGTGGGAAAGGACATGGTCAATCCTTGAGCAAATGGCCAATAAATTGACCGTACGCTAACCATTGTGGGAGCGAGCCTGCTCGCGAAAAATCGTAAGGACAATGGTGTGTATTCAGGCTGCACACGTCATCGTTAAAGTCCTTCGCGAGCAGGCTCGCTCCCACAGGTGGGGCGGTGGTTATTTGATGGTCGAGTAGTCGACGCCGTACCACTTGTCCGACAGTTTGGTCAGCGTCCCATCCTTGTGCATGGCCGCGATGATTTCACTGAGCTTGGCCTTGAGTTCCGGGTCACCCTTGTCGGTGGCCACGGCCAGCGGTTCGTAGAACACCACAGCGTTATCGACGGCCCGCAGCGGGTAACCCTTCTTGACGGCCGCGTCCAGTGTGCTGCGTTGAGTGAGGATGGCATCCATACGGGTACCGTCGCCCAGGCGCAGATCGTCCAGCGGTCCGACGGAACCGGAGTAAGTCTTCATTTTTGCGGTCTTTACGTCATACACGACCGGCGGAACGTCAGTCGTTTCAATCGCCAACGCCTGGCTGAAATAGTCCTCGGACGTGGTGCCGCCTTCGACGCCAATGGTTTTGCCATTAAGCGCTTTGTGGTCCGTGACCGAAGATTTGTTGTGTACGGCAAAAACGTAGGGAACGTAGTAATAGGTCCCTGGGAAATCGAGGATTCGCGCGCGGCTCTTGGTCGCGGTCATCGAGCCTACGGACACGTCCCAGGGGCCGTTCCACTTGCCGGCGGTAATCACATCCCAGTCGGGCGTAATGAACTTGGCCTCGACGCCAAGACGCTTGGCGATCTCTTTGGACACGTCGATATCGAAACCGTCGATTTCATTCTTGTCATTGATAAAACCCTGGGGTGGCCAGGTCGCCGAAGTGGCGACGGTCATCGTCTTGCTGCTCTGGATCTTGTCCAGCACTGCACCGGCATTGGCAGCACCGACGAACAACAGTGACAGTGCGGCGGCGAGGGTAATTGCGCTTTTTCTTCTGACCATGTCCATCTCCATGTCTCGTTATTGTTTTATGGGGGCAAAGCGGTCTTCAGTGACCGATGATTTGCGACAGGAATTTCTGCGCACGTTCGGTCTGTGGGTTGTTGAAAAACTCGGCTGGGGAGGCTTGTTCGATGACCTGGCCCTGGTCCATGAACAGCACGCGGTCAGCAACCTTGCTGGCAAAACCCATCTCGTGGGTCACGCAAATCATGGTCATGCCGTCGGTGGCCAATTCGCCCATTACGTCCAGCACTTCGTGGACCATTTCCGGGTCCAGCGCCGAGGTCGGCTCGTCGAACAGCATCACTTTTGGATTCATGCACAACGCCCGGGCTATCGCGACACGCTGCTGCTGGCCGCCGGACAATTGCGACGGGTACTTGTGCGCGTGCTCGGCGATTCGCACGCGTTCGAGGTAAACCTGGGCGCGTTTTTTGGCCTCGGCGGCCGACACGCCTTGCACCAGTTGTGGTGCCAGGGTCAGGTTGTCCATCACACTCAGATGCGGAAACAGGTTGAAGCTCTGGAACACCATGCCGATTTCGCTGCGCACGGCGCTGACACTTTCCGCTGCGCTGGTCAGCGTGATGCCGTTGACCTGGATGTGGCCTTTCTGAAAACTTTCCAGGTGGTTGATGCAGCGAATCATCGTCGATTTTCCCGAACCCGACGGTCCGCACACCACCAGGATTTCACCGCTGGCGACGTTCAGGTCGACATCGCGCAAGGCGTGAAAATTGCCGTACCACTTGTTCAGGCCGGTGATCGAAATCATCGAAGGGCTGACCTGCGCAGCAGGGGCCAGGTCGAGTCGTTCAGCTGTATTGGTCCGAGTCATCACGCATCAACCCCTTGCAGTGGGTCGGTTGACCCGTTTTTCGATTCGCGCCTGCCCCCGTTCGAGGATGAACGACAGGGCCCAGTAAATCATCGCGGCAGTGATCAGCATTTCCAGGTGGCGAAAGTCCGCGCGGCCCTGGGTCTTGGCCAGGTACATCAGTTCCCACACGCCGATCACCGACACCAATGAACTGTCCTTGAGCATGGCAATGAACTGATTGCCGGTGGGCGGGATGATCACCCGCAAGGCTTGGGGCATGATCACCCGGCTCAGGGTTTTGAACGGGCTGATATTCAGGGCCCGCGAAGCTTCCCACTGGCCGACCGGAATGCTCTGGATACCGGCACGGAAAATCTCGGTCATGTAGGCGCCGTAGCACAGTGACAGCGCGAGAATGCCGGCCGGCACTGCGTCGACCACATAGCCCAGTTGCGGCAGTCCCAGGTAAATCAGGTAGATCTGAATCAACAGCGGCACACCGCGAAAGAACGAGGTGTAGAACGAGGCGAGGGCATTGGCCAGACCGTTGTTCGACAACTTGGCCACTGCACCGATCAACGCCAGCACGAAGGCAAACACAATCACGACGGCGGAGATGTAGAGCGTGGTTGCAGCACCCTGGATGATGAGGAAGCCGATCTTGTCGAGAATGAAACTGTAGGAGAGGTCGAAGGTGTCGAAGAACGCCATAAACAGGATCAGCAGTTCGATCCACACCACCGTGGTCTGCACCTTGAACTTCAAGCGTCCGAGGATGTGAAAATTCAGCGTGCCCAGTACGGCGATTAACAGGCCAATGGCAATGTTGCGGGCGGTCAGGCTGTCCGGGGCATCGCCCAACAGTGGATGCAGGAAGTGACTGAGGGCGCTGTTACCCAGGTTCATCAGGTAGGCGCCGAGGAACAACACCACGGCTACGCCAAGCAGGAATTGAGGATCATTGGACTTTTTTTTATAAATTATATGTCGTGATACATGAAGGCCTCGGCTTGTAGGTGGTTACGATCTCGCTAAATGAAGTGGGTAATTGGCAGAATCTGTAGGAGCGAGCTTGCTCGCGATGGACTTCAGGGCAACGCATTTATCCAGAAAAGACGCGTTATCGTTAACGTCCATCGCGAGCAAGCTCGCTCCTACAAGGGGGCAGAGGGGTTTCGGTCAGTATTGCGGGGCAAAAACCGGGGCGACAAGCGAACATAATTCGCTATGTCAGTCCCGGATCGCGGTTTGCTTGTTCAGGAAAGCCTGGCCAGGCACGCCTCGAGAATATCCAGCCCTTCCTCCAACACTGCCGCTTCGGTGGTCAACGGTGCCAGGAGCCGAATGATGTGGCGCGATTTGCCGCTGGGCATCAGCAGCAAGCCCGCGTCTCGTGCCAGGGCCAACAGCTGTGTCAGCTGCGCCGAGGCCGGTGTGCCATCGGCGTTGATCAGTTCGATGCCGCGCATTGCACCGACGCCGGTCAGGCGCCCGAGACAGGGTGAAATCTTGCTGGCGCGCCAGGCTTCATAACGACTGACAATCGCTTCTTCCTGTTGCGCGCCCCAGGCTTGCAGGTTCGCGTCAGTCATTTCGTCCAGGGTCGCCAACGCTGCGGCGCAAGCGATGGGGTTGCCTGAATAAGTGCCGCCCAGGCCGCCCTTGGGCAGCGTGTCGAGCAGGGATTTGCGTCCTACAACCGCGCCCAGCGGCACGCCGCCGGCGATGCTTTTGCCCAGCAGGATCAGGTCCGGCTCGATGCCAAGTTGCGAAAAGGCAAAACGCTGCCCGGTGCGGCCAAAGCCGGACTGGATTTCATCGGCGATCAGCAGAATGTTTTTTTCATCGCAGAACTTACGCAGCGCCTGGGCGAACTCTACGTCCATCGCCAGGAAACCGGCTTCGCCCTGAACCGGTTCGACGATAAAACAGGCAACGTCATCGACGTCGATCTCGACGTTGAACAGTCGGTCCATGGCCTTTAGCGCCTCGGCGCAGGTTACGCCGTTGTCTTTACTGGGGAAGGGCAGGTGGTACACCGGTCCTGGCAGCACGCCGACTTTTTGTTTGTAGGGCGCGACTTTGCCGTTGAGGTTAAGGGTGGCGAGCGTGCGGCCGTGGAAGGCACCGTCAAAGGCGATGACAGCGGTGCGGCCGGTCGCGCCACGGACGATCTTCAACGCATTTTCCGCCGCTTCCGCGCCGCTGTTGGTGAGCATGCCGCTGACCGGGTAATCCACCGGAATGAACGCGCAGAGACGATCCATCAGTTCGATGTAGGGGGCATGCGGAGCGGCGTTGAACGCGTAGTGGGTCAGCCGGGTGGCTTGTTCGCGAATGGCGTCGACGATGCGCGGGTGGCAATGGCCGAGGTTCAACACCCCGATGCCGCCGACAAAGTCGATGTAGCGTTTGCCATCGGTGTCCCAGACCTCGGCATTTTTGCCGTGGCTGAGCGTAACGGGGTGCACGATGTTGATCGACCGACTGATGTTTTCGCTGCTCATAATGGCCTGACTCGGAAGAAGGGATGCTTCTTTTTATCTAAGCCGTGAGCAGAGGTGCCCGGCAAACGAAATAAAGTCGCCGGGTCAATCTTAAAAGTCGGGATGTGCGATTTCGGGTCTGTAGGAGCGAGCTTGCTCGCGAAAGACTTGAGCGCAAGGCGTTTATTTAGGACGAACGCGTTATCGTTAACGTCCATCGCGAGCAAGCTCGCTCCTACAGTTTTGACTAACGGCGGGTGAGAGGGAGCTGCGAGAACTTCACGCCGGCCAATCCATGGGCGATCAGCGCCCGGATGTTGCCGTGATCGCTGCCCTCTGGCGTGGCCACCACTGAGCGATAGTGCTCGCCGAACGCCAACAGCGCTTCTTCATTGCTCAGGCCTTCCAGCAGTGCCAGCCCCAACGTCTTGCACGAACCTTCGTTCTGCCCGGCGGCGTTTTCCACGCCGCCGTTGTTGAACGCCTGCGGCTGGTAGTCGTAACCGGCGGCGATGAAGGCCAGGGTGTCGGCGAAAGCGTGTTCGCCGCTGTTGAGGCTGGCGCGCAGGGTGTTCAAATCACTCATGGGGTTTTCCTTTGGCGAACGCCGCTTGTTGTTCGGCGCTGGCTTCTTGCTGATATTGGGCTTTCCACTCGGCGTACGGCATGCCGTAGACGACTTCGCGGGCGTCATCGAGGCTGACGTCGATATGGCGCTCGTCGGCGGCGGCCTTGTACCACTTGGACAGGCAGTTGCGGCAGAAACCCGAAAGGTTCATCAGGTCGATATTCTGCACATCCTTGCGGCTGTCCAGATGGGCGACCAGCCGGCGAAAAGCGGCGGCTTCGAGTTCCAGGCGTTGTTGATCGTTCATGGCGGGCTCTGTGCTTTTAAATCGTTGGCGGGATGATAAAAGCCTGGCGAACAATGCGCCAGACGCGGTCAGCGACTCGCGGCCAGGGTGATCGACACCGACTCGGCAAAGCGCAGGGCGTGGGGCTTGTCGACTTCGACTTCGGCGTACAACACCGACTCGTTGGCCATGACCAGATCGAGAATTTCCTGGGTCAGGCGTTCGAGCAGCGCGAAACGATTACCCTCCACGTGGGCGATGATCGCCTTGGTGATGGTTCGGTAATTCAGCGCGTGATCGATGTCGTTGTCACGCACCGCGTCCTGAGCCGCATACAGGATGGTCAGATTGATCAGCACATCCTGCTTGTTGAGAATTTCATCCTCGTTGATCCCGATGAAAGTGCGCAGGCACAGGTCCTTGACCCGGATGCGTGCCATTCCTGGTTGAAGTTGTGGCATTGCTACTTGCTCCGTCCAATCAATTGCAGGAACTCCTGGCGGGTGTTGCTCGACTCGCGGAAGGCGCCGAGCATCACCGAGGTGTTCATCGTTGAATTCTGTTTCTCGACGCCGCGCATCATCATGCACATGTGCCTGGCTTCGATGACGACCGCTACGCCAGCTGCGTCGGTCACCTGTTGCACCGCCTCGGCGATTTGCCGGGTGAGATTTTCCTGGATTTGCAGGCGGCGGGCGAACATGTCCACCAGTCGCGCAATCTTCGACAGGCCCAGCACCTTGCCCGTCGGAATATAAGCCACGTGGGCCTTGCCGATGAAGGGCAGCATGTGATGTTCGCAGAGCGAGTACAGCTCGATGTTGTCGACGATGATCATTTCATCGTTGTCGGAAGCGAACAGCGCACCGTTGACGATCTCTTCGACACTTTGTTCGTAACCATGACATAGATACTGCATGGCCTTGGCCGCGCGTGCGGGGGTGTCTTGCAGGCCTTCGCGGTCCGGGTTTTCACCGAGGCCGATGAGGATTTCGCGATAGCTCTGGGACAGTGAGTTCTGGGGCAGGAATAGCGTCATGAAACATCCTCGCGGGGCAACTTATTTAACGTGCCGTCCGCCGTTGACCGTCAGGGTCGTGCCGGTGACATAAGGGTTGTCGAGCAAATAACGCAGGCTTTGGTAGATCACTTCGCTGCCGGGCTCGATCCCCAGCGCGGACTTCGCCAGCGCCTTGGCGCGATACGCGGCGTTGTCGTCAGGCTTGAACAGTAGCAGGGCTGGCGCGATACCGTTGACCTTGATCGTCGGCGCATATTTTGCGGCAAAGGACAGGGTCAGGCTGTCGAGCCCGGCTTTGCTGGCGCAGTAGCCGATGTGCTGGCTGCTACCCTTGCGGGTCACGTCATCGCTGATGTGCACGATGTCGGCCGGGTTCGAGCGTTGCAGCAAGTCGGCGCAGTGCAAGTTGATCAGGTAAGGCGCCAGCATGTGCACATTGAACATGCGGATGAAGGCTGCGGCGTCGGTGTCCGGCGTTTCAGCCAGCCATTCGGAAGCGTTGTGAATGATCGCCCGCAGGTGATCGGTGTGGTTTTTCAGCTCGCTGATGAACGCGAAGATCCCTGCTTCGGTAGCGAAGTCCGCGAATATCGCAGTCGCCCCGAGGTCGCGCAGGGTCTGTACGCCGGGGCGTTCGCTGCGGTAACTGAAAATCACCGGATGGCCGTCTTCCAGCAATCGCTGCGCGCAGTGCAGGCCGACACGCTGGCCGGCACCGGTGATGAGAATCGGAGCGGAAGATGGGGTCATGAACGGCTCGCGTCACGGTAAGAGCAAAACTATACCAGCGCGTGACGGCATTCACCTATCGTGGGGCATCCTCTGTAGGAGCGAGCTTGCTCGCGATGGCGGTGTGTCAGTCAACAAACGTTGATCAATGGCTTGAATGGTCAGGGGACATGAGAGGTAGAATGGGATCCAATTGATCCCTGGACGTAGACAACCCTAATGCCTGTCCTGACTGACGTTGTCTCTGGTTTGTTGCCCGATCTTCCCCTCGAGCGGGAAGAGTTGTTTCCGATCCGAGAGGTGGCACGCCTGACCGGAGTCAACCCGGTCACACTCCGGGCGTGGGAGCGCCGCTATGGCCTGATCCAGCCCACGCGCACCGACAGTGGGCATCGTCTGTATTCGATGGCCGATATCGAGAAGGTCCGCAGCATCCTTGGCTGGATAGATCGCGGCGTTGCAGTGAGCAAAATTGGCAAGATATTGGCCAAAACCGAACCGCTCAAGGCGCTGGCGCCAATGATTCCCACTGAACTCGTACTCGCTGACTATGCCCAATGGCAACAGCAGGTTCAGGCGGCGGTGAGTGCGTTTGACGAGGTCAAGCTGGAGCAGGTCTATGGACAGATCTTTTCCAGTTACCCGCTGACCGTGGTATTTCAGGACATTCTGATTCCGCTCTGGAAGCAATTGATGCTGCGCCAGGAAGCGTTCGGTCAGACCAGCGAGTGGCTTTTCCTGGATGCTTTTCTGCGTTCTCGTGTGTTGCAACGCCTGCTGCTCGTGCGTGTCATGCAACCTCGGCGAGTGATTGTCTGCGCGTTGGCAGGTCAGTGTCATGAATTCGAGGTGCTGGTAACGGCGCTGTTTCTGAGCAGTGTCGATTCGGCGATTCAGGTGTTGGCGCTCAGTCAGCCATTCGACGAATTGACCCTCGTCTGCGAGCGGATAAAGCCCCAGGCGCTGGTGCTGTTATCCAATCATGCGCCTGCTACTGAACTGCCACGGCGTTTGAATCGCTTGGCGATGGGCCTTGATTGCCAGTTGTTTCTGGCAGGCGATGCGTCCGATCTGGCGCAGGCGAGCCTGGCCGGATCGTCGATTGGATGCTTGGGTAACGAAGCCGTGATGATGCGCCAGCGTCTGAAACAGTTCCTGGCAGGTAACCTGGATACTTGAGACTCAGAGATGCAGTGCGGGATGAGTCAACCGATGTTGCTGCAGGATGTACTGGCGCAGCCGCTCGGTTTCGTCGGTGTCACTCTGACTCAACTGGTAGGCGTAGAAACCATTCTCGGTTTCTTTCTCGAAAGTGCCGCGCAACGCGATCCGCTCATACCCTGATGGGCTGAACCACAAGGCGAAATGTTTTGGCGGTTTGGTCTTGTTGCGAACTTCCAGCAAAACCCCTTTGAACGACACTTCATGCACCCACATCGTGCCGGGATGGCCGCTGGCATTTTCCAGGGCTACCGGCTCTTCGAGTACCAGTCGCCATGGCCGGACCAACGGACCGTCTTCATAAATGCTGGGTACGCCGAGGCGTAAATGCAGGGCATGAAACTCGTCTTCCACCAGGTGCAGCGGAAAAGTCATTTGCTGGTTTTCGAAGTTGGCCTGGATGGTCACTTGCTCATGAGCCGCCAGGCGCGTGAGCAAATCACGGATCTGCGATCCACCGTTAACGAGCAGGCTCGACGTCGCATCCCGCACATTGAGCTGCGGGTTGTGCTGCATGGTCTGGATAAAATCCAGCTCATCCTGGGTCAGGAGTGCGTCGCGTTGCATGGCTTGCTCGAAAGGTTTAGTAACAAAGTCTTCGGTGATTGTAGTTAATGACCACTAATTCGAGGTTTTGTTTTTACCGTTCGTCGCTTTTATTGCGCAAAGTTCAGCCTGAAGGTCTGCCAATTGCGCTTCCAGTTGCGCCATTCGCTGCTGTGCCTTGACCTGAGCGGTGACGTCTTTCTGCACACCGACAAAATACGTCTGCCCATCGCTTGGGTTTTTCACTGTTGAAAGGGACAGTTCGTTCCAGAACGGCGTACCGTCCTTGCGATAATTTCTGAGGATTTCCCGGCAGGTGCCACCGTTGCTCAACGCCTCGCGAATCAATGCGAGCGCCTCTTGGTCCCGGTCTCCCGCCTGAAGAAAACGGCAATCCTGATAGAGGACTTCATCGCGGGTGTAACCGGTCAGGCGTTCGAACGCCGGGTTGACGTAAATCAGGATGTTGTCGTGTTCGCCTTCCTTTTCAGCAATCACGAAGCCGTCGTTGGAGGCGTTGATCACCATTTGCAGCAATTGGGCGTTGATCATGGGAGAGTCCTTTCCACATTGATTAAGGTCTGCAGTCTAGAAGAACACTGGGCAGTGTCTACTGGCCAGTGGCGCCAAATGAGAGCGGATCGCAGCTTTTTGGCTCTGGCTGTTAATATCCCCGTCCTTTAATGCAGCTTCAGGAACAGATTGATGAAAGTCGCCATCCTTTCCGGCTCGGTGTACGGCACCGCCGAAGAAGTCGCCCGCCACGCCGCGAACATTTTGAAAGCCGCTGGCTTTGAAACCTGGCACAACCCGCGTGCGAGTCTCGCCGATATTCAGGCTTTTGGCCCCGAAGCCTTGCTGGCGGTGACGTCGACCACCGGCATGGGCGAGTTGCCGGACAACTTGCAACCGCTGTATTCGATGATCCGCGATCAGTTGCCTGCTGCCTGGCGTGGCTTGCCGGGTGCAGTGATTGGCTTGGGCGACGCCAGTTATGGCGACACGTTCTGTGGTGGGGGCGAGATGATGCGTGAATTGTTCGGCGAGTTGGGCATTCGTGAGGTTCTGCCGATGCTGTGCCTGGACGCCAGCGAAAGCGTGACGCCTGAAACCGACGCCGAACCTTGGCTGGCAGAGCTGGTGACCGCGCTGCAGGGCTGACCGGCAGGGCGGCGCAGGTTTGTGACGGGGCGCCGGAAATGGCTCATGGAGGTATGTCTGGCGGCATAACTTTGACAGGGGGCACTCCCGTCCGCCCGCTGACTCGCACGGCCATCAAGCTGGCTGCCAATGCAACTACAACAACCTCGGGGGCTGACTAGACTGCTGTTACGTTAAAAACAATAAGAATCAGGAGGTCCTTGTCGTGAGCGTAACCCCCCTCCAATCCACCGACAATGTCAAAGACCGGGTCAGTGCCGCCGAGTGGCAGACCCGCGTCGATCTGGCGGCCTGCTATCGGCTGGTCGCCCTGCATGGCTGGGATGATCTGATTTTCACGCACATCTCGGCCAAGGTGCCGGGCACCGAAGACTTTCTGATCAACCCGTTCGGGCTGATGTTCCACGAGATGACTGCGTCGAGTCTGGTCAAGGTCGATCAGGCCGGCAACAAACTGATGGACAGCCCCTACGAGATCAATCCGGCGGGGTACACCATTCACAGCGCGGTGCACGA
This sequence comes from Pseudomonas sp. ASL7, assembly GCF_056680375.1. NCBI lineage: Bacteria > Pseudomonadati > Pseudomonadota > Gammaproteobacteria > Pseudomonadales > Pseudomonadaceae > Pseudomonas > Pseudomonas sp. ASL7. The sequence continues at coordinate 5,710,488 of NZ_CM155279.1, forward strand.
GGTTCGTCACGATGTCGCCTGTGTGGTGCACACGCATACGGCGGCCGGGGTCGCGGTGTCGGCGCAGAAGCAAGGCGTTTTGCCGATTAGCCAGCAGTCGTTGTTTGTTCTGTCCAGCCTGGCTTATCACGCTTACGAAGGCGTAGCGCTGAACCATGAAGAGAAGGCGCGCCTGCAAGCCGACCTTGGTGAAAACAATTTCCTGATGCTGCACAACCACGGTCTGCTGACCTGTGGCGCAACCATCGCGGATACGTTCCTGATGATGTTCACCTTTCAGCGCGCCTGCGATATCCAGGTGCTGGCGCAAAACGGTGGCGCCGAGCTGATCGCTATCGACCCGCAGATTCTGGCGGGCGCCAGGGCGATGATTGCCGGCGTCACCAAAAGTGCTCAAGGGATGGGTGGGGCACTGGCCTGGCCAGCGCTACTGCGCAAACTCGATAAACAAGACCCTGGGTATAAACTCTAATGCCACTCGCCGAGATCCCGCTGTGTGTCTGGCGCAAACGCGGCCAGACGTTCGTATTTCGTGGCCTGGCCATCCGTTACTGGACGGCGGGGCAGGGTGAGCCGCTATTGCTCATTCATGGTTTTCCGACGGCCAGTTGGGACTGGCATTACCTATGGCAGCCGCTGACGCAGCGCTATCGAGTCATCGCTTGTGACATGCTCGGCTTCGGTGATTCTGCCAAACCGATGAATCACGAGTACCGGCTGCTGGAGCAAGCCGATCTGCAACAGGCGCTGCTGGAACACTTGAAGGTCGAGCAACCGGTGCACGTGCTGGCCCATGATTATGGCGACAGCGTGGCGCAGGAGCTGTTGGCCCGGCATTACGAAGCGCGTATTCATATCGCCAGTTGCGTGTTCCTCAATGGCGGCCTGTTTCCCGAAACTCATCGCCCGATATTGATGCAAAAACTCTTGCTCAGCCCCTTGGGCTGGATGATCGGGCGAGCCTTTTCCCGTGACGCCCTGGTGAAGAGCTTTCAGCAGATTTTTGGTCCGGACAGCCGCCCCTCGGAAAGCGAGATGGACGATTTCTGGAGCCTGGTCGACAGCAATCACGGGCCCCGGATCTTGCACAAACTGATCGCCTACATCCCCGAGCGACGTGCCCAACGTGATCGCTGGGTCGCCGCCATGCAGCGCGGTGAGGTGGCGCTGCGGGTGATCGATGGCGAGGTTGATCCGATTTCCGGCGCACACATGGTCGAGCGCTATCGGCAGCTGATCCCGAACCCCGACACGGTGCTGTTACCCGGCATTGGCCATTACCCGCAGAGTGAGGCGCCGGGGCAGGTGCTCCAGCATTACCTGGAGTTTCGCGACCGGTTGATTTCAACGCCGCTCAAGATGGCCTGTTCTTGAGGCCTGAAAGATCGCAGACCTCGTTTCACTCTGTAGCAGCTGTCGAGTGAAACGAGGCTGCGATCTTTCCCCCATAACCTCAATCTAAAACGCCATCATCCCCTAGCCTTATCAAACACCATTCAGCCTCCGCCGTGTTCATTGTGACCCGCAGCGCCGTGCCTGACACTCGGACTCATTGTCCCCTTGGCCTGCTGGAGTCCCCCCAATGAACGAGTCTGTGCGCTTCGAAGATAAAGTCGTGATCATCACGGGTGCCGGTGGAGGACTTGGGCGGGCCCATGCCCTGCTGTTCGCCAGGCAGGGCGCCAAAGTCATCGTCAACGATCTCGGCGGTTCGGCGCAGGGTGAAGGCGCCAATGCTTCGGCGGCAGATCGCGTGGTGGCTGACATTCGCGAGGCGGGCGGCATCGCCGAAGCCAACCACGACTCCGTCACCGACGGCGAAAAAATCGTTCAACACGCCCTCGACGTCTTCGGCCGTGTTGACGTCGTGGTCAACAATGCCGGGATCCTGCGGGACAAGACCTTCCACAAAATGGAGGACGAGGACTGGGATCTGGTTTACCGCATTCATGTCGAAGGCGCCTACAAAGTGACACGCGCTGCCTGGCCGCACCTGCGTGAGCAAAACTATGGCCGCGTGATCTTCACCGCCTCGACCTCAGGCATCTACGGTAACTTTGGCCAGTCCAACTACGGCATGGCCAAGCTCGGCCTCTACGGCCTGACCCGCACCCTCGCCATCGAAGGGCGCAAGAACAACATCCTGGTCAACGCCATCGCCCCCACCGGCGGCACCCGCATGACCGAAGGCCTTATCCCGCCGCAAGTCTTCGAACAGCTCAAACCGGAGCTCGTCAGCCCATTGGTGGTGTACCTCGCCAGCGAGAACTGCCAGGAAACGTCAGGACTGTTCGAAGTCGGTGGCGGCTGGATGGGTAAAGTGCGCTGGGAACGCAGCCTGGGCGCCGGGTTTGATCCACGGGTCGGTTTCTCGCCGGAAGATGTCGCGGCGCATTGGCAGCAGATTTGCGATTTCGAGGGGGCGGCGCATCCAAAGGACAACATAGAGGCGCTCAAGGAAATGATGGGGAACTTGAAGAAATATTCGCTTTAAAAAAACCAGCAAGGTCAGTGTTCTCGACCTTGCTGCGCTTTGAAATCAGGACCTGAAGTCTGGTGTGCAACGGTCATCAAGGAAAATACTTGTGAACCAATGCCGCCAGACGCGCGGCCGTTTGCGTATCCATGATCCCGTCGTAAGTTTCCGGGCGAAAGTGCAATTGAAATGCTCGAACAAGTTGTGTGAAGCCTTGTTCGGTTGATGCGTCGGAAACGTCGTAACCGTAAGTCTTGAACAACGTCAGTAATTGGGTTCGGGTGGGAATACCGGTTTCATTGTATTGCTGCAGATAGGTATCCCGGGTGGCCTCGTCGAACCAGGCGCCGATACCTTTCATATGAAGTGCATGCCAGGGAAATTTCGGACCAGGGTCACTTTTCCGGCCTGCCGCAATATCGGAGTGCCCCAGAACACGGGTCGGGCTGATATCCGGGTAGCGTTCAAGGATGTTCAGCGCCAATTCTTCAATCGCGCAAATTTGCTCTGGCTGATAGGGCGGAAAGTTGAAAACCCCTTGGTTAAACGTTGCAAGGTTGACGATTTCAATGCCGATGGACGTGTCGTTCAGATTGCTGCGATTGCCCCACTGGCTGATGCCCGCATGCCATGCGCGATGGGTTTCGTCGACGAGATTGAAGACTTCCTGCCCGGTATAGCCTGCTTTGATATAGCTCGGGTCAGTGATGTCGGGAACCAGATAATGGGCGCTGACATTCGGCCCGGTCAGTGCATTGACCGAACTGGAGAAGTTACCGGCCGTGTAGTGAAAAATTAGAAAACGTATTCGATTGTTGAAACTTTTAGTGGCACGATGGTTGTTGTAATTAATAGGTTTCATGAGGGATTACTCACAATGAATTAGGTTGAAGTCCGCGTGCTAATACCAATAATGGCTGGCTTGCAATTAACCTTATTCGATGTGGCGCTTCGCGTGCTTACATAACCCTGTAGGCACTCTCTGCAGTGTGTGTAGGCAGTAGCTGGAGCAACTCCCTACAAAAACCATCGCCCATAAAAAAGGCCGCTGCAAACGCAGCGGCCAAAGTAAGACGTTAAATCAAGGAGCTACAAATCAACGTCTGTGTACACCGGGTGATGAGCTGAAAATCTTCAACGCATCTGAAATCTGTCGCTAACGGCGCGGGCGGATCACGCGCCATTGCTCCGTGCTTTCAGGCCGTTTGCCGTGAAAGCCCGGCAAGAATAAGCGTTTGAGTCAAAAGGAAAAATAGCGATTCCTGACATGCAGTGTTGCAATCTGGGCAACAGTCACGATGCGCACCTGTAGCAGCTGCCGCAGGCTGCGTTCGATGTAGGAGCGAGCTTGCTCGCGAAGGACGTTAACGATAACGCGTTCTTCCTGAATAAACGCGTTGCTCTCAAGTCCATCGCGAGCAAGCTCGCTCCTACATCGAACGCAGCCTGCGGCAGCTGCTACAAGTGCGTGTTTAGTGAGTTCATGCGCTGCACTGATGTTCCTCCATCCAGCCCATCCATACCCCGCGTTATCCTCCAATCCTGATGGCCATTCATCCTTTAGAGCGACACCACGAATACCTCCTTGGTGCGCTTATCGACCCCAACGGGCGGCAGTAGGGTGGGGCCTTCTGTCACTCACCGGGGAAGACGCATGACAAAAACAACAATGCGCGCCATCTTCACACCGCAAGCGTTGGCCGCTGCGGTTGCCTTGGGTTGCTGTGCCCAGGCACAGGCCGTTTCATTCAACATTGGGGAAATCGAGGGGACGTTTGATTCTTCGCTGTCCGTTGGCGCGAGCTGGGGCATGCGCGATGCCGACAAATCCCTGGTAGGGATCGTCAACGGCGGCACCGGCCAGGCGTCGACCGGTGACGACGGGCGATTGAACTTCAAGAAGGGCGAAACCTTCTCGAAGATCTTCAAGGGCATTCACGATCTCGAATTGAAGTACGGCGACACCGGCGTGTTCGTCCGTGGCAAGTACTGGTACGACTTCGAGTTGCAGGACGAAGACCGCCCTTTCAAACAGATCAGTGACCATGGCCGCCAGGAAGGCGCCAAGTCCTCCGGTGCGCAGATCCTCGACGCCTTCGTCTATCACAACTATTCCATCGCCGATCTGCCGGGCACGGTACGCGCCGGCAAGCAGGTGGTCAGCTGGGGCGAAAGTACCTTCATCGGCAACTCGATCAACAGCATCAACCCAGTCGACGTTTCAGCGTTCCGCCGTCCTGGCGCGGAGATCAAGGAAGGCCTGATTCCGGTGAACATGCTGTTCGCCTCCCAGGGGCTGACCGACAAGCTCACGGTGGAAGGGTTCTATCAACTGGAATGGGACCAGACCGTTCTCGACAACTGCGGCACGTTCTTTGGCAGCGACGTGGCGGCGGACGGTTGCAATAAGGGTTACACCGTTGGGAGCCCGGCCATTGCGCCGCTGCAACCGATCGCTGCGGCGTTTGGCCAGGGTTTTGAGGTCGGCAAGGAGGGCGTGATTGTCCCCCGTGGCGGGGACCGCGATGCCCGTGACTCCGGGCAATGGGGGACGGCGTTGCGCTGGCTCGGTGACGACACCGAGTACGGCCTGTATTTCATGAACTACCACAGCCGTACGCCAACGGTCGGCACCACCACTGCCGGACCGGGCACGCTGGCGAGTATTCCAGGGATCGTCGGCACCGCCAACGGTGTTGCACCCGGCACCGGCTCGGCCCTTGCGCAGAGTGTGATGCTCGGTCGCGGCCAGTATTACCTCGAATACCCGGAAGACATTCGCCTGTACGGCGCGAGCTTCTCCACTACGTTGCCGACCGGCACCGCGTGGACCGGTGAGATCAGCTATCGGCCCAATGCGCCGGTACAGATCAACAGCACCGACCTGACCCTGGCGATGCTCAACCCGATCGCGGGCGGTGCGGCGTCACCTATCGCGACGACCCCCGGTGCCGACAACAAAGGCTACCGGCGCAAGGAAATCACGCAGGTCCAGAGCACCCTGACGCACTTCATCGATCAGGTGGCGGGCGCCGACCGCCTGACACTCGTGGGCGAAGCAGCGGTTGTCCGGGTCGGTGGGCTGGAGTCGCGCAGCAAGCTGCGCTACGGCCGGGATTCGGTGTACGGCCAATACGGTTTTGGCGGTGACACCGACGGTTTCGTCACGTCGACCTCCTGGGGTTACCGCGCCCGCGCCATCCTCGACTACAACAACGTCATCGCCGGAATCAACTTCAAACCCAACCTGTCCTGGTCGCACGACGTGTCCGGTTACGGCCCCAACGGGTTGTTCAACGAAGGCGCCAAGGCCATCAGCGTCGGCGTCGATGCCGACTACCGCAACACCTATACCGCGAGTTTGAGTTACACCGATTTCTTCGGCGGTGACTACAACACCCTGGTAGATCGCGACTTCCTGGCGCTGAGTTTTGGCGTGAACTTCTGATCTGGCTGAGAAGGATGATTTCAATGCGCAAGATGATTCTGCAATGCGGCGTTGTGGCCCTGAGTCTGTTGGCCGCCGACGTGATGGCGGCGGTGTCGCCGGAAGAAGCAAACACGCTCGGCACCAGCCTGACGCCGTTGGGCGCCGAGAAGGCCGGCAACGCCGACGGCTCGATCCCGGCCTGGACCGGCGGCCTCCCGAAAAACGCGGGCGCGGTGGACAGCAAAGGTTTCCTGGCCGACCCGTTTGCCAATGAAAAGCCGCTGTTTATCATCACGGCAGCGACGGTCGATAAGTACAAGGACAAGCTCTCCGACGGGCAAATAGCGATGTTCAAACGCTACCCCGAGACCTACAGGATCCCGGTCTATCCGACCCATCGTACCGTGGCCGTACCACCGGAAATCAATGAATCGGCCAAGCGCAGCGCCCTGAATGTGACGCCGATCAACGACGGCAATGGCCTGGCCAATTTCACCGGCAATCGCTATTACGCCTTCCCGATTCCGAAGAATGGCGTCGAGGTGATCTGGAACCACATCACCCGCTACCACGGCGGTAATCTGCGTCGCACCATTACCCAGGCAACGCCGCAGTCCAATGGTGATTACACGGTTATCCGGTTCAAGGACGAAGTCGCTGTGCCCTCGTTGCTCGGTGATTTGAAACCGGGCAGTGATGAAAACGTCCTCAGCTATTTCAAGCAGGAAGTGACTGCGCCGGCGCGGCTCGCGGGTAACGTGTTGCTGGTGCATGAGACCCTCGATCAGGTCAAGGAACCGCGCAAGGCCTGGATTTACAACGCTGGTCAGCGCCGCGTGCGGCGAGCGCCGCAAGTGGCCTATGACGGGGTGGGCTCTTCGTCCGACGGGCTACGCACCACCGACAACTTCGACATGTTTTCCGGCGCACCGGATCGCTATGACTGGAAACTGATCGGCAAGAAAGAAATGTACATCCCGTACAACAGCTACAAACTCGACTCACCCAGCCTCACTTACAACGATGTCATCAAGGCCGGGCACATCAATCAGGACTTGACCCGCTATGAGTTGCATCGGGTCTGGGAGGTCGTCGCCACGGTCAAGCCCAACGAACGGCACGTGTATGCCAAGCGTCACATGTATCTCGACGAAGACAGTTGGCAAGTGGCGCTGGCCGATCACTACGACGGTCGCGGTCAACTCTGGCGTGTCGCCGAAGGGCACGCGCAGTTCTACTACGATCACCAGGTTCCGGCCTACACCGTTGAAGCGTTGTATGACCTGATCGCCGGTCGCTACATTGCCCTGGGGATGAAGAACGAGGAGAAGCACAGCTTCGAGTTTGGTATCGATGCCAAAGCAGGGGATTACACGCCGGCAGCCTTGCGGAGTACAGGTGTGAGGTAACCATTCCTACAGGCCCTACAGAAAAAGGTGACTTTACGGTCACCTTTTTTATAGGTGTCGATCAGTCTGTTGAATACTTCTTCAACAAGCTGTGTAGAGAGGGCTAGGGTGGCGCCACAATTATAAAAAGGCGCACCACTATGACTGCCAAGACACCCTGTCTGGACCGTCCTGGACTCCTGCCTCGTTTGTCTTTCCATCACCTGACTCGCGACCGGTTGATCGAGCCGTTGCTGGCATCGACCGCGCGAGTGAAATTGCTCTGCGCACCGCCCGGCAGCGGCAAGAGTGCACTGCTCACCGAATGCCTGTTGCAGGCGCCCGAACAGTGTCGGGTCTGTTGGCTGCCGTTGAACGGGGAGCCGCTGAGTGCGGCCGACTTTCGACAGCTGCTCGCGCAAGCACTGGGCCTTGGCGCGTTGGACGAAGCTGCTTTGCTTGAGTCCCTCGCTCGGTTGCAGACGCCGACCTGGTTGGCGCTTGATGACTACTGCCGTCTTCCCAACCCGGAACTGGATCTGTTGCTTGACCGACTGTTGTCCGTCAACAGTCCGATGGTCACCTGGTGGCTGAGTGGTCGCCGTCGGCCGCAATGTAATTGGCCACGATTGTTACTCGATGACGAACTGTATGACTGCGAGCGCTCCACGCTGGCGTTCAATCAAGACGAGATTGAACGCCTGTTGCATCACCTGGAACCGGCGCAGGCGCGCAAAGGGGCCAGCAGGATTTTCGAACGCAGTGGTGGCTGGTGCGCCGGCGTGCGGATGGCGCTACTGCAAAAATGCGACTGGTCACGCAATGACAAATCCGGCGGTCGAGCGGACACGCTGCACGATTACCTTGAGCATGAGTTGTTCGCCAGCCTGACCCCGGAACTTGCGGAAGCCTGGCGGGTACTGGCGCACTTGCCACGCTTCAATGCCCGCCTGTGCGATCACTTGTTCGGCGCGGGCGAGGGCGCCCAATGCCTGAGTGCCTTGCAGGCGTTGGGTTGTTTCATTGACCCCTGGCAAGACTCGACAGACTGGCAGCAGGTTTTCGCCCCACTCTCGCAGTTGATGCGCGAAGAAAAATGGCCCGCCGGACGCTCCTGGCACCGCCGCGCCTGCCAGTGGTTCGCGGCCGAACTGGACTGGAAAGCCGCGTTTGAGCAGGCCTTGCTGGCCGAAGAGTTCGAGGTTGCGGTCAGTCTGCTGCAGCATTTCAGTTTCGAGCAGCTGTTCGAGGAACAGACCGTGGTGCTCCTGTTGCGTTTACATGAGCAGCAAGGCGCCGACCTGATGCTCGGCTCGCCGCAACTGGTCGGGTTGATCACCGCAACCCTGTTGTTTGCCGGGCGATTCGAGCAGGCAGGCGAATGCATCGAACATTTGTCGCATTTCACCCCTCAGCCGTCGGCGCTCCTTCAACGGCAATTGATCGCGCGCTGGCAGGCACACCAGGGGTGGTTGCTGCATTTGCAGGGGCGGATGGACGGCTCGCGCGCGCACTTACTGGAGGCGCTCAGCGAACTCGGCCCCGAGCTCTGGACGGCCCGGCTGATGTGCCTGTCCGGTCTGACCCAACAAGCGTTGCTCAGAGGCGAACTCGACGTTGCGCAGGCGATTAACCGTGAAGCGTTGTGCCTGGCCCGTGCAAAAGGATCATTGGTGTTTGAGTGTCTGCTGGAGCTTGATCACGCGCAATTGCTTGAGCAGCGGGGGGCCGCCGGCCGGGCCGAGAGTTTGCTGGCCAACCTGCACGACTTGCTCGCGCAGCAACAACCTCTGGCCGAACCGCTGATGGGACGTATTGCCTTGCATCGGGGGCGTTTGAGCCTGTGTCAGGGCCAGGATACGCAGGCTGCCGCGTATTTCGAAAGCGGATTGCAGGCCTGCCTGCGCAACCATGACAAACGAGCGCTGTATGGGTTTCTCGGTCTGGCGCAACTCGCTGCCAATCGCCTGGATTACGCGCAAGCGTTCGTCCTTCTGCGTGATGCCGAACGGGTCATGCAGCAACGGCAAATTCCGGACACGGTGTATCGCAGTGTCCTGTTGCACCTGAGTTGCCATTTCTGGTTGCAACAGGGGCGGCCGGAGTTGGCACACGAAGCCCTGACCCGCGTCTTGCGCCACTATCACGGCCCTCATGCACGACAGGCGCCACCGGCGACGCTGGAGCTGATTCCTGGCCTGGAATATCTGCAGGTGCTGGCCGAGGTGAATCTGGGGCAGGCGCAAACGCCTTTGGCCCGGCTCGAAACCCGGTTGCAGTGGGCACGGCAGCGAGGGATGTTAAGGCTGCAAGCGCAATTGCACTTGGTATCAGCAGAAGTCGCCTGGCTGACGGGCGACGCTGTCACCGCCCGGCAGTCGTTGCAGGAAGGATTGGTCCTGGTCGAGCGCTGCAACCTTCAACAAACCTTGCGCGATCTTCAGTTGCGCCAGCCACGGTTGCCGGAGGCCATTGGAGGTAGCGAATCGGCCAGCTTTCCAGAGTCGATGGCCTCGGTCCAAAGCCGGCTAAGCCAGAGGGAAATAGAAGTCCTTAAATTAGTGGCTGAGGGAAACTCGAATCAACAAATAGCTGATCAGTTGTTTATATCGTTACATACAGTAAAAACCCATGCGCGACGGATCAATGGGAAGTTAGGGGTGGCGCGTAGAACTCAGGCCGTGGCTCAGGCGAAAATATTAGGGATAGTTGTTTGAAGTGCTGATAGGTTGTTTACGAATGCATACAAGTAGTGGGGTGTACTTCAGGTATTGAGGTGTTTATAAGTTGTGCGTCGGCCCGGTTAAAGGGTATTTGTCTTTTGAGTGTATGTTGGTCGACTCATAATTTATTGAAAGGATGCTATTTATGAAAACGGGTTTGCTCGAAGAAGTGAGTGCGAAACTCAACAAGATTTTTCAAAGTACGGGCTACACGATTAATGCGGATGATACCTACCTCAACTCGATGGTGATCAATGATCAGGGTGAGCAGGTCGTTGATTACTCGGAAAGTTTGAGTTGGGCAATCATGGAGAAAGTGCAGGCAGATGAATGGCCTGCCTTCGACGAAAATTATGCCGGTGTGTTTTCCGAGCAGTGGACATTTGACCCCGTTTATCGAGTTGTCGGTTTGGACGTGGAGCAAGTTAATTTGTTTGGCCGTGCGGTGGTCGAGTCTTACCGGAGCCTGTAACCGCCGATACATTTATCGGTCCGGCAATGCCGCCATGGTTGGCAGCGTTGCCAGGCTTTTTTTGTGGACAAGTGTGCATAAGGATTAGTGCATGAGTATTAAAGTTTCAAACCATACGATGGGCGACACGGTTCAGGAAGAACATCTACGGCCATCGAAACGACTCATGGCTGTACAACCGCAACAGATACCCGATTGGCTCCAGCGGGCCAGTGAAGAAGATCGCCAGTATTACTTCGACACGGAACAGGCATTGGCAAAAAATGAGCAAGCGGTGGATGAATTGCTTCAGGACGTCAGGTCGCTCAGAGAGTTTGCCCGTGTGTATGCCAGGGAGTTTGTCAAAATTCTCAGCGGCGAAGTCATCGATCCACAGCAGGTCTTCGTCAGTGCCCGGCATACGTTTTATGTCGGCAAGCAGAAAGTCGTCCAATGCAATCGCCTGACGCTTCCCGAGTTCATGTTGAACGGTCGGTATGACCCGGCGAGTGCTCCGCTGGAAATTGCCCTTGAAGGTGAAACGCTGCCATCCGGCGTGACCGGGCAAGACCTTCTGGACGTACTGGGCGACACCAGCCTGCGTTCGTTGTACTCAGTAAAATTTGAAGAGAAGTACAGCAGCGAAGAGGTTCTTCGCGCCTTGCAGGATCGTTTGGACAGTCGCACAGACTTGAGTTCGTTCAGCGCGAAACTGCAGGAACACATTGATGATAAAAGTCTGAAAATAGTTGATCTGGCCTCGCAGCAAGCCGAAGGCTATTCAGTGGCAGCAGTCTCGTTCGACGGCTGGGAAAAACCTTTCCATGACCTGATTGTTTACTGCGGACCGGACGGCGAAGCCGGCCGTTGTGTGCTGTATGTACCGCATGGGCCTGAAGGCAGGTCATGGCACGAATTTCCGTCCTTCAGGCAATTGAACCAGCGTGTGGCCGAATGGGTGGGATCGCCGGCAGGGCGCAGCTACCTGAGCCGACAGTGTCACGCCACTGAGCGAGAATTCATCGAATCGTACATGCGGCTTGTATTGGAGTTGCCAAGCCAGTGGCGCGATATCAAGCGCCGTGTCTGGTCTGCATCGGGAGGCAGTGTGCTCCAACAAGGGGTGTCGCTTAATATCGACTGGCTGCGGGGTGAGCTGGAAACGGTCACGCCCGCCGGTTATCGCTCCGCATCGTCCTATCACCGAAAATATTTCGCCCGGTTGAACACCGAACTCAAAGCGCTGACCCGGCTGGCCGGCCACGAAGCGGGACTGATCAGTTACGAAAAGTTTGCCTTCAATCTGGTGAAAAAGATGGCGGACGACCTGATGGCGGACAACGGGGAGGCGGTGTCGGTCAATCCTGATCTGATCATGGTGGAATTGGACGACTCACAATCGATGACGCTGACTCAGCTCATCATTAAAGAGCATCACATCACCGAAGAAAGCGGTCCGGTGCATAACCCCGGAATCTATCCGCGAATTCGTCTGTTACCGGGTCATCCGCCCATGTCGAACCTGCTGGATGACTACATCGCCAACTGGTCGAAAGCGCTTCGTCCGGGTGAAAAATACATCGATATGCTGCGTTCGGACTATCTGGATAAAGACGCGCCTGGGTATGAACTGAAACGCGATGTTTATGTAAACGTTCAACTGCATGAAATGCGCCGGGCCGCGTTGGCCGAGTGGTTCAGCGGTGCACTCCAGCGCGACCAGTACGATCGAATCGAACAAGCCATCGACCGGTTGTGCGAGCCGGAACCCACAGATCCCATCACAGTAGACTATCCCGACTCACCCAAGCGCGACGGTGTTTACCAGTTTCATGTTGAGCACCGCAGGATTCAGGGTGTTTATGTTTTCCGCATAATGGACAACGGCGACGCTCAGGATCTGTTGTATACCCCGCATGCGCCGGATGGCCGATGGTTCCGACCCTTGGCTGATTTTTCGAAGTCGATTAGACGATGCGGCTTGGGCGGTTATTACTGCAAGCGTGCCCGGTTCACTGACCAGCGAGTGATCAATACTTACGTTGAAGACGTCATGCGCAGCAGCGGCGATGTCGAACCGCCAGTGCTGCAGGTCAATAGCCGGGTTTTCGACTTCTCACTGTGTTATCGGGAAATGATCGGTCAGATCATTAACGGGGTGGATGCCCAGACCAGCAGTCTTGTCGAAATTGTTGCCATGTTGTCCTATGACGCTGCGGTGGCGGCAGTCGCCGTCATAGGATGCGTCTTCCCTCCCATCGGTCTCGGGTTGAGCGCCGTAGTGATGGCGAAATCGGTCTTTGAGGGGGCGCTGGCGTATCACGAAGGTGACAACGAAAAAGCGTTTTCCAGCTTTCTGGATTGCATGCTGGAACTGGCCACCTTGCGCATCGGTAAGCTGGGGTTTTCCCAGGCGCAGAAGTTGATCGCCAAGCGGTTGGGCGATGTGAATACCTGCATGAGTGTTGTCTCGGCATGCAGTGGGAAAACCGTAGATTTGGCGGTGATCACCGAACTCATGAAGGAGGCGCTGGCCGAGCCTGACTCCAGCGAGCTGACGCTGCTGGAATAAACCCGACTAACCGGATACGGCAGCCGGCTCATAGCCCATCCGCCAACTCACGGCCTGTGTCGTCGCCAGCAAGCGCTGCGCCGCCGGGCCGTTTTCGTCGGCGTGGAACAGCGACGCCGGGCCGACAATGGTCATGACCGCCGCCACGTTCCCGACGGCGTTGAACACCGGGGCCGACAACGCGTCGACTCCAGGCATCAACAAGCCATGCACATGATGCAGGCCGCGATCGCGGATCTGTTCGCACAACGTCGCATAGTGTTGATCGTCTGCCAGGGCATGGACACCGCCGGCTTGCAATTCCTGTTCACGCAGGCCGACGGTTTCGCGCTTGGGTAGAAACGCGCCGAACACCAGGCCTGTCGATGAACTGAGCAACGGCAACACCGACCCCAATTGCGTCACCACTGTCACGGCGCGCACCGCCGGTTCGATATGCACCACGGTTGCCCCCTGGTTGCCCCACACCGCGAGGAAGCAGGTCTCGTTCAACTCGTCGCGCAGTTCGGCCAGGGGCAGGGCGGCGACTTTCAACACGTCCATACTGTTGAGTGCGGCCAGCCCCACGCGCAGGGCTTCGCGGCCCAGACCGTAATGGTTGGTGGCGGCGTTTTGTTCAGCAAAGCCGCTGGCAATCAACGCCTGCAAATAGCGGTGAACCTTGCTCGCCGGCATCTGCACGTGCTCGGCCAGCCGCGACAACGAAGTCGATGGCGACAACTCGGCCAACGCCTTGAGGATGTCGGTGCCCACTTCGGCCGAGCGCACCTTCTGTTTGCCGTTGCTGTCGCTGGTAGGTTTTTCCATGGAGGCGGTGTGATCCCGGGATGAATGGGCGTCTTTATAGCTTGACGGTCAATACCAATCAAATTACGTTAAGCGTAATTGAATTACGATAAAAATAACCCGGGCATGCAAAGTCCTCTGCAACAGAGCGACGGGCCATTGCCTATCCCCTGTTCAGGAGGCTCCATGACCCTCGACTCAACGGCGCCCGCGCTGCTTTATCAGTCAGGCTTCGGTAACGAATTCAGCAGCGAAGCGTTGCCTGGTGCACTGCCCGTCGGCCAGAACTCCCCGCAAAAAGCCCCCTACGGCCTCTACACCGAATTGTTCTCCGGCACCGCATTCACCATGCCTCGCAGCGAAGCGCGGCGCACCTGGCTGTATCGGATTCAGCCGTCGGCCAATCACCCGGCGTTCGTTAAACTGGATCGGCAATTGGCCGGTGGGCCATTGGGTGAAGTCACCCCCAATCGGCTGCGTTGGAATCCGTTGGACATCCCGAGCGAGCCGACCGATTTCATCGACGGACTGGTGAGCATGGCCGCCAATTCAGGTGCGGAAAAACCCGCCGGGATCAGCATCTATAGCTACCGCGCCAACCGCTCCATGGAGCGCGTGTTCTTCAACGCCGACGGTGAACTGCTGCTGGTTCCTGAACTGGGACGGCTGCGCATCGTCACCGAGCTGGGCGTGCTGGAGCTTGAGCCGCTGGAAATCGCCGTACTGCCTCGCGGCCTGAAATTCCGTGTCGAATTGCTCGACCCACAAGCCCGCGGCTACATCGCCGAAAACCACGGCGCGCCGCTACGCCTGCCGGACCTCGGGCCTATCGGCAGCAATGGCCTGGCCAATGCGCGGGATTTCCTGACCCCGGTCGCGCACTACGAACATCTCAAGCAACCGACCACGCTGGTGCAGAAATTCCTCGGCCAGTTGTGGGGCTGCGAGCTCGATCATTCGCCGCTGAACGTGGTGGCCTGGCACGGCAATAACGTGCCGTACAAATACGACCTGCGCCGTTTCAACACCATCGGCACGGTCAGTTTCGATCACCCGGATCCGTCGATCTTCACCGTCCTGACTTCGCCGACCAGCGTTCACGGTCTGGCCAACCTCGACTTCGTGATCTTCCCGCCGCGCTGGATGGTGGCCGAGAAAACCTTCCGGCCACCGTGGTTCCACCGCAACCTGATGAACGAGTTCATGGGTCTGATCCAGGGCGCCTATGACGCCAAGGCCGAAGGTTTCGTGCCCGGTGGCGCGTCCTTGCACAGTTGCATGAGCGCGCACGGCCCCGACGGCGAAACCTGCACCAAGGCGATCAACGTCGAGCTGGCGCCGGCTAAAATCGACAACACGATGGCGTTCATGTTCGAGACCAGCCAAGTGCTGCGTCCGAGCCGTTTCGCCCTCGAATGCCCGCAACTGCAAAACAACTACGATGCTTGCTGGGCCTCACTGCCCGCCACTTTCGACCCGACCCGGAGATAACCCATGACTCAGACTTCCATCACTCGTAGCTGGGTTGCCTCCGCCAACGGCCACAGCGATTTCCCGCTGCAAAACCTGCCATTGGGGGTGTTCAGCATCGAGGGGGGCGCACCGCGCAGCGGCGTGGCGATCGGTGATCACATTTTTGATCTGCAAGCAGCGCTCGACGCCGGTCTGTTCGACGGCACCGCCCGCGCAGCCGTCGAAGCCACCCGTGGCGGTCAGCTGAATGCGTTCTTCGAACTGGGCCGTGAGGCTCGCGTCGCTCTGCGCGAACGCCTGCTGGAACTGTTTGCCGAAGGCAGCACCCTGCACGGCAAGATCGAAGCCCAAGGCGCGAAACTGCTGCCACTGGCGGCGAATTGCGAGATGCACCTGCCGGCGAAAATCAACGATTACACCGACTTCTATGTCGGCATCGAGCATGCGCAGAACGTCGGTAAATTGTTCCGTCCCGACAACCCGCTGCTACCGAACTACAAGTATGTGCCGATCGGTTATCACGGCCGCGCTTCGACCATTCGCCCGTCCGGCACCGACGTTCGCCGTCCGAAAGGCCAGACCTTGCCGGCCGGTCAGACCGAGCCGACGTTTGGTCCCTGTGCTCGTCTGGATTACGAGCTGGAACTGGGCATCTGGATCGGTCAGGGCAACGAGATGGGCGACTCCATCGCCATCGGGGACGCCGCCGATCATATCGCCGGTTTCTGCCTGCTCAACGACTGGTCAGCACGCGACATCCAGGCCTGGGAATACCAGCCACTGGGCCCGTTCCTGTCCAAGAGCTTTATTACCAGCATCTCGCCGTGGGTCGTGACCGCCGAAGCGCTGGAGCCGTTCCGTCGTGCCCAGCCGGCCCGTCCGGAAGGTGACCCGCAGCCGCTGTCGTACCTGTTCGACAAGCGCGATCAAGCCGCTGGCGCGTTCGATATCGAACTCGAAGTGTTGCTGCTCACCGAAGCCATGCGCGAGAAAAACCTGCCGGCCCACCGCCTGACCCTGAGCAACACACAACACATGTACTGGACCGTGGCGCAAATGGTCGCGCACCACAGCGTCAACGGCTGCCAGTTGCAGGCCGGTGACTTGTTCGGTTCGGGCACTTTGTCGGGCCCGCAAAGCGGTCAGTTCGGCAGCCTGCTGGAAATCACCGAGGGCGGTAAAAAGCCAATCGAGTTGGCGTCGGGCGAGGTGCGCAAGTTCCTTGAGGACGGCGACGAAATCATCCTGCGCGCCCGTTGCAGTCGCGATGGTTTTGCCTCCATCGGGTTTGGCGAGTGCCGCGGCAAAGTGCTGCCGGCACGCTAAGAGGAGCGGGTCATGGAACTCTATACCTACTACCGTTCGACTTCGTCCTATCGGGTGCGTATCGCGCTGGCGCTCAAGGGGCTGGATTACCAGGCGCTGCCGATCAACCTGATCGCGCCGCCAGGTGGCGAGCATCGCCAGCCACCGTACCTCGCCATTAACCCGCAAGGTCGAGTACCGGCACTGCGCACTGATGAAGGCGAGCTGCTGATCCAGTCACCGGCGATCATCGAGTACCTGGAGGAACGTTTTCCACAGGTGCCGCTGCTGTCCAAAGACCTTGCCGCTCGCGCCCATGAACGCGGGGTGGCGGCGGTGATTGGTTGCGACGTGCATCCGCTGCACAACGTCAGCGTGCTCAACAAACTTCGGCAGTTGGGCCACGATGAGACGCAGGTGATGGAGTGGATCGGGCACTGGATCAGTCAGGGCTTGGCGACCGTGGAGCAGCTGATCGGTGATCAGGGTTTTTGCTTTGGAGACGAACCCGGATTGGCGGATGTCTACCTGATCCCGCAGCTATATGCCGCTGAGCGCTTTAACATTGCCCTTGAGGCGTATCCACGGATTCGTCGGGTGGCGGCGCTGGCAGCCACACATCCGGCGTTCATCAAGGCCCATCCGGCGAATCAGCCTGATACCCCATAATGTAGGAGCGAGCTTGCTCGCGATGGACGTGAACGATCACGCGTACTGTCTGGAAAAGTGCGTCGCCTTCGAGTTCATCGCGAGCAGGCTCGCTCCCACAGAGTCTCTGTGATCAGTGAACGATGGAATTGGGCGGCAAATGCCCCAGCCGCTCCGTCAGCCGAATCCGCTGTATCGGATCATCGCTGAGCAGCAACGCATGTTCCAGGTCGAAACGCTCGGCGTTCGGGCAATCGAGCCGCTGATAGAGGCTGGCCCGCGCCAGGTAGTCGGACGCGCTGGCGTTACCCAGTTCCAGCACGCGTTCGGCGTCGATCAGGGCGCCGATGTAATCATCATTGGAAAGGTGCAACTGACGCAGGTTGCGCGACAGCCTTTGCAGCATCTGCACCGGTTCGGCGGTGACCAAGTGTTCGGCGCTGAGCTGGATGTTCGGGCCGTACTGGCGGTGTAGCAGTTCCCGGCAATCGTTGGGGTACAACCGGCGTCCGCCGCAAGGGTCGAGCAGGTGATCGGCACCCGGTACGCGCAGCAGGAAATGCCCGGGGAAGTTGACCCCGACCATGGGGATTTCCAGACCTTTGGCCAGCTCCAGCGCAATCAACCCCAGGGCCAGGGGCTGGCCACGCCGGCGTTGCAACACTTTATCGAGCAAGGCCACTTGCGGGCGCAGCGGGGTGAAATCGTCCTGGGCGAACCCCAGGTCATTCATGCGTCGCAACAAAGGCTGGGCCAGTTCACTCACCGGCAGCATCGGCAAGCCATGACTGACTCGCTGTTGCAGGTCCCTGAAGTTTTTCAGCACCACCTCGGGACTCACCTCGCTATCGTGTTCGGCCGCAATCCACAGCGCAGCCTCGAACAGCGCGGGCGGTGTTCGTTGCAGGCAGTCGAAAAAACGTTGGCGGGGAGTCATCAAAATCTCCGGGGAATGCCTCGTTTTAGCCCCGTCCCCGCCATTCGTCCAGTGCCGCGCACCGGTCGCAGCAGGTTATTTCCGAAAGCCAGCATTGCGACGTTGCTTATTCCGGTGCGCTTCTGCAATTTTTGGGCGCAAGCCTATACTGGCGACTACAAGAAGTGATTCGGGAGCCTTACGATGTTCGCTCTCATGCAAAGCACTCGCCTTGAATCGCTGCATCTGAGCGTCGACCCGGTTACCGGGTTGAAGGCGGTCATTGCCATTCATAACAGCCGTCTGGGGCCTGCCCTGGGCGGGTGTCGTTACCTTGCCTATCCCAGCGACGAGTCTGCCATCGAGGATGCCGTGCGCCTTGCCCAAGGCATGAGTTACAAGGCTGCGTTGGCCGGCCTGGCACAGGGCGGTGGCGTCGCGGTGATTGTTCGTCCGGTTCATGTGGAAAACCGCGCGGCGCTATTCGAAGCCTTCGGCCGCTGCATCAACCAGCTTGATGGCCGTTATATCACCGCGATCGACAGCGGCACCTCGGTGGCGGACATGGATTGCATCGCCCAACAAACTCAATACGTCACCAGCACCACTTCGGCGGGCGACCCTGCGCCTCACGCGGCGATGGGAGTGTTCACCGGCATTCGTGCCACCGCCATGGCCCGCCTGGGCAGCGACAATCTCGAAGGCTTGCGAGTGGCGATCCAAGGGTTGGGCAATGTCGGTTATGCCCTGGCCGAGCAACTGCACGCGGCGGGGGCCGAACTGCTGGTCAGTGACATCGACCACGGCAAGGTGCAACTGGCCATGGAACAACTCGGCGCACACCCGATTGCCAACGATGCATTGCTGAGCACCCCGTGTGACATTCTCGCGCCTTGCGGTCTCGGCGGTGTGCTCAACAGCCACAGCGTGACGCAACTGCGCTGTTCGGCAGTGGCCGGTTCGGCGAACAATCAACTGACTCATCTGGACGTCGCCGATCAACTGGAGCGGCGGGGCATTCTGTATGCGCCGGATTACGTGATCAATTCCGGCGGGCTGATCTATGTGTCGCTCAAACACCGCGGCGAAGCGCTCACGACCATCACCGCGCACCTGTCGAAAATCAGCTCACGGCTGACCGAGGTCTTTGCCCATGCCCAGGCGGAAAAACGCTCGCCGGCCCGGGTCGCGGACGAGTTGGCTGAGAAAGTGCTGTACCGATGAAGGAGTGAGGGCCTTATCCGGCCAGCTTGCTCCCAAGGCCTGGCGCCATAAGCGTCGGGCTTGACCACTGCATGCACACCCCGCGTGCCAGGAGCCCTGTAATGCCGCACAAGGTTGAGCTGCCTTACACCCGATTTTTATCCCCCGAAGGTCAATTACTCTGCGATCTTCCCCTCTGGGCCGACGACTTTAATTTGCTGGCGCGCCTTTACCGGCAAATGGTCTTGACGCGCCTCTTCGATCAGAAAGCCGTCGCCCTGCAACGCACCGGGCGCATCGGCACTTACGCGCCGACATTGGGCCAGGAAGCGATCGGCGTCGCCGTCGGCAGCGTGATGCATGCCGAAGACGTATTGGTGCCGTATTACCGCGACACCGCCGTGCAGTTGATGCGCGGTGTGCGTATGGAAGAAATCCTTCTGTATTGGGGCGGTGACGAGCGCGGCAGTGACTTTGCCGAACCAGCGGTGGCCGAGGACTTTCCGATCTGTGTTCCGATCGCCACCCAGGCCCTGCATGCATGCGGCGTCGCCAGCGCATTCAAGATTCGTGGCGAGCATCGGGTCGTGGTCACCACGTGCGGCGACGGCGCCACCAGCAAGGGCGACTTCCTTGAAGCCCTTAACGTCGCGGGTGCCTGGCAGTTGCCGGTGGTGTTTGTGGTCAACAACAACCAATGGGCAATCTCGGTGCCCCGGCGAATTCAGTGCGCAGCCCCGACGTTGGCGCAGAAAGCGATCGGCGCCGGATTTCACGGCGAACAGGTGGACGGCAATGACATGCTCGCCGTATACGACCGAGTGCACGTCGCACTGGAGCGGGCCCGCCACGGCAAAGGCCCGGTGCTGCTGGAGTGCCTGAGCTATCGCCTCGGCGATCACACCACCGCCGACGATGCCACGCGCTATCGGCCGGCGGACGAGGTCAAGCAGGCCTGGCTCGAAGAACCGGTCAAGCGCTTGCAACGCTTCATGGTCGGGCAGGGCGTGTGGAACGAAGGCCGCGAACAGGCGCTGATCAGTGAATGCCAGGGGTTGGTGCAGCGTGCTGTGGATAACTTCGAGGCGGCGGGCACTCAAGCGCCCGAGTCGGTGATCGATTGCGTTTACGCGAAGTGGCCGGCAGCCCTGGCCGAACAACGCGAATGGTTACTTGAGCGGGCCGCGCGCCGGGCGGGAGGTTCGGGCCATGAGTAACGGTAAAGTCACGTTGCTGGAGGCGGTGAACCTGGCGTTGCATCGGGCCATGAGCGAAGACGAAAACGTGATCGTCCTCGGTGAGGACGTCGGCGTGAACGGCGGCGTGTTCCGTGCCACCCAAGGGTTGCGTGACAGCTTCGGTTTCAAGCGGGTCATCGACTCGCCGCTGGCCGAAACCATGCTCGGCGGACTGGTAGTCGGCATGGCCGCCCAAGGCCTGAAACCGGTAGTGGAAATCCAGTTCATGGGCTTCATCTACGCGGCCATGGAACACCTGGTGTCCCACGCCAGCCGCCTGCGTAATCGCACTCGCGGGCGCATGACGTGCCCGATGGTCATGCGCACACCGATGGGCGCCGGCATTCGAGCGCCGGAGCATCACAGCGAAAGCACCGAAGCCCTGTTCGCGCACATTCCGGGGTTGCGAGTGGTCATTGCATCATCACCGGCCCGGGCCTATGGCTTGTTGCTGGCGGCCATCGACGACCCGGATCCGGTGGTGTTTCTCGAACCGACCCGACTCTATCGAATGAACCCGCAACCGCTGGTGGACGACGGCAAACGCCTGCCGCTGGACAGCTGTTTCACCCTGCGCGAGGGCAGCGACATCACGTTGATCAGCTGGGGTGCCAGCGTGATGGAAACCCTGCAAGCCGCGACGGCGCTGGCTGATCGAGGCGTCTCGGCGGAAGTGATCGACGTTGCGAGTATCAAGCCACTGGACCTCGACACCCTGGAAGCCTCGGTACGCAAGACTGGCCGCTGCGTGATCATCCACGAAGCGCCACGTTCCTGTGGTGTCGGCGCGGAGATCGCTGCCAGCCTGTACGAGCGAGTGTTTCTGATGTTGCAGGCGCCGATCCAACGAGTGACGGCGCCGGATATTCCGCCGCCGCTGTATCGACTGGAATCACTGTACATGCCCAACGTCGACGACATTCTTCAGGCCTGTGATTGCGCGTTGAACTACGCCTGAAACCCAAGGAGGCCGCCATGAAATATTTCAAACTGCCGGATCTGGGCGAAGGTTTGCAGGAAGCGGAAATCGTCCGCTGGCACGTCAAGTCTGGCGATACCGTCAAGGCCGATCAGCTATTGGTGTCGGTGGAAACCGCCAAAGCGTTAGTGGATATCCCGGCGCCCTACGACGGCGTAGTGGCGAAACTTTACGGTGGCGAGGGTGACATCATTCACGTCGGTGAACCGTTGCTCGGTTACGAAGGCGAAGCGGACGCGGGTACCGTGGTCGGACGCCTCGAAGGGGGCGGCAGCCATCAGGAAGATGCGTTTTTTATCGGCGCCGCACCCTCGACCCGCGAACACCTGGCGAACCGCGCCACCCCGGCCGTGCGTCAATTGGCCCGGCAACTCGGCGTCGAATTGAGCGGGCTGACCGGTTCCGGCCACGAAGGCCTGATCACTCGCAACGATGTGGAAAACGCCTCCCAGGCCGAACGTGAGCGCTTCGGTGGCGAGCGGTTGCGCGGTGTGCGGCGCAGCATGGCGTTGAACATGGCCAGGTCCCATGCCGAAGTGGTGCCGGTGACGATTTTTGGCGACGCCGATCTGCATCGCTGGGGCCAGGCACGGGAACCGCTGATTCGTTTGGCGAAGGCGATAGCGGTGGCGTGCGCCATAGAGCCGGTGCTCAACAGCGCTTTCGATGGCAAAACCCTCTCGCTTAAACAACACCAACGGCTCGACCTGGGCATTGCCGTGGACACCCCGGACGGTTTGTTTGTGCCGGTGCTGCGCGATGTCGGCCAGCGCACGGCGGCGGACCTGAAGGACGGTGTCATGCGCTTGCGCGCCGATGTGCAGGCGCGCTCGATTCCACCCACGGAAATGATGGGCGCGACCCTGACCCTGTCGAATTTCGGCACACTGTTCGGACGCTACGCCAACCCGGTGGTGGTGCCGCCGCAAGTGGCAATCCTCGCGGCCGGCGCGATTCGCGAAGAACCGGTGGCGGTCGATGGCACGGTGGTGGTGCATTCGATCTTGCCGCTGTCCCTGACCTTCGATCACCGGGTGGTGACGGGCGGTGAAGCAGCGCGATTCTTCAAGGCGCTAGTCGACGCATTGGAGCAACCCGAGGCCTAGGGGGCGTTCTCAATTAGTTTCCGCGCCGCGCCGGGTCTGCGGCCATGAAAAAGGCCCTGAGCCATATGACTCAGGGCCTATTCAATTCGGGCGTTGCTTACTTGGGTGTCTTGGCGGCTTTGGCGGGCTTGGTCGGCTCAGCGCTTTGCACCTCAACAGGAGCAACCACTTCTACAGGCTCAGGTTCTTCAGCGACTTCAGCAGGGGCATTGAGCAGTTCGGACAAAGCATCCGGCTGGCTCTTGAATGCCTTGGCGAACACATCGCGGTTCTTCGCCATGTAGATCCCGGCTTCTTCCACTTGCTGTTCGGTCAGGGACGGAACGGCTTTTTGCAACACTTCGGCCAGCAATTCGGCCAGTTCGAGCATTTTGTCATGACGGTCAGCTTCGGCTTTATCCATGAACAAGCGCTCCAGATCTCGGCTGCTGCGGTATACCACTTCGACGGCCATTCACCACCTCACATGCCTTCACATTAGTTGTCTGTTTCGACTACTGTATTTATATACAGCGAAAAGGATAAGCGAATCTCTGTGCTTTGGGTAGTGGCTTTTTAATGTAGACCGAAATCAGTGGTTGTCAGGTGAACCGAGTTGCACCCTTCGCGAGCAGGCTCGCTCCCACACTGGTTTGGTGAACGCCGCAGACCCCCCTGTGGGAGCGAGCCTGCTCGCGATTGGGGCCGCCAAATTCCACAAAAGTGTCCAGCAGCAACCCATGGCCATCTCACCCAACAGCCGCTGGCCTTTTTTCTGCATGCAGAACAATCGTCACGTCAAATCCGCATCATCCGGACGAACCGACCTAAGGAAGCATCATCGTGAAAATCAACTGGGCTGAAAACCTGCGGCAGAACGTGCATGAACTGGCCGAGTCTCTGGGCAACCTGTTCGTCGAGACCTTCCATTACATGGCACTGTTCGCCATCGGGGCGGTGACCGCATGGGCCGCGGTGATGGAATTTTTACAGATGATCGAGGCCGGTCATATCAAGATCGATGACATCTTGCTGCTGTTCATCTACCTGGAACTGGGCGCGATGGTCGGGATTTACTTCAAGACCAACCACATGCCGGTGCGTTTTTTGATCTACGTGGCGATCACCGCGCTGACGCGACTGCTGATTTCCAACGTGTCGCACCACAATCCGCCAGACATCGGGATTATCTACTTGTGCGGCGGGATTCTGCTGTTGGCGTTTTCGATCCTGGTGGTGCGTTACGCCTCGTCGCAGTTTCCCTCGTTGAAGATCGAACACCCGCAGCGCAAGATCGGCGCGGGTTCCGGTGAGCATCCCGAGGTTGAAAAAGGCGAGCTTTAAAGCCTGACGGCCGGCCGGGAATGGCCTTTGACGTGGGGGTGCCGCAGGGTGCGATTGTCGTCGGTCATGGCTTCGAGGATCGTCACGGCACTGTGGCCTTGCTCAATGGCGATGCCGAACTGAATGCTTTGCACCAGGCGTTTGAGTCGGGTGGGGTCATTGCGTTGTTCGGCGCTGATCATCCGTTTGGCGACCACGTGGCCACCGTTGGAGAGGGTCAGCATGATGCTGCCGTCCAGACCTTGAATGCTCAGGTTGATCTGATAGTCCGCTGCAAAGGCATCGGTAATGAGCTGGAAGGGATTGTCCATGATGCGTCACCGCTTGATTGAACGTGCAGTAGTTGACTGGCCGTGATCAGGATTAGTTCGCAACACCGGACCACCGGCCATTCCCTGGTCACATCGCCCTCATCGTTTACAAGAGGGTAGCAAGGGGCGTGCCGGAACGATTACGCACATACTTTGTAGCAGCTGGCGAAGCCTGCGTTCGGCTGCGCAGCAGTCGTAAAACCTGACGCACGAGATGGGCCTGATGCACAGCATTGTCTGATTTCACGACTGCTGCGCAGCCGAACGCAGGCTTTGCCAGCTGCTACAAGGCGTGGCGTTTCAGGGCATGTACGCGTCGATGATCGCAGGCGGTGCAAGCCGGCCGATCAGCACTCCACCCAGCTCACGGCCAGGCCACCCCGTGAGGTCTCTTTGTATTTGTCATGCATGTCGGCGCCGGTATCGCGCATGGTGCGGATCACCCGATCCAGGGAAATGAAGTGTTTGCCGTCCCCGCGCAGGGCCATTTGCGTGGCGTTGATCGCCTTTACGGCAGCAATCGCATTGCGCTCGATGCACGGCACCTGAACCAGGCCGCCGACGGGGTCGCAGGTCAGGCCAAGGTTGTGTTCCAGCCCGATTTCAGCCGCGTTTTCCAGTTGTTCCGGGGTGGCGCCGAGTACGTCTGCCAGGCCAGCGGCAGCCATGGCGCAGGCCGAACCGACTTCGCCCTGACAGCCGACTTCGGCGCCGGAGATCGAGGCGTTTTTCTTGCACAAAATGCCGACGGCCGCCGCGCCGAGGAAGAACGCGACCACGTCATCGTCCGACGCGTCCGGGTTGAATTTCATGTAGTAGTGCAGGACCGCGGGGATGATCCCGGCCGCGCCATTGGTCGGTGCCGTCACCATGCGTCCGCCGGCAGCGTTTTCCTCGTTCACGGCAAGGGCGAACAGGTTCACCCACTCCATGGCCGACAGCGTGGAGGTGATGACATTGGGTTTGCCGATTTCCAACAGGCTGCGGTGCAATTTCGCCGCACGGCGTGGAACATTCAGACCGCCCGGCAGAATGCCCTCGTGGCGCAGGCCTTGCTCGACGCACTCGCGCATCACCGACCAGATGTGCAGCAGCCTCTGACGGATTTCCGCTTCGCTGCGCCAGGCCAATTCATTGGCCATCATCAACTCGGAAACTCGCAGGCCGTGCTGGTTGCAGAGCTTGAGCAATTCGCCAGCGCTGGAGAAATCGTACGGCAGCACGACGTCGCAGGCTGGCGCGACACCGGATTCGGCTTCCGCCGCTTCGATGATGAAACCACCGCCGATTGAGTAGTACGTCTGCTCCGACAGCTCGCCGGTTTCACCGAAGGCTGTCAGGGACATGGCATTGGGGTGGTAGGGCAAACTCTCGTCGAGCAGCAGGAGGTCGCGCTGCCAGTTGAAAGCAATAGTCGTTTTGCCTGCCAGCGACAATTCACCGGTTTCGCGCAGCGTCTGGATGCGCCTGTCGATGCTGGTCGGATCGATGCTATCCGGCCATTCGCCCATCAAGCCCATGACGCAGGCGCGGTCGGTGGCATGGCCGACGCCGGTAGCTGAAAGCGAACCATAAAGGCGGATTTCTACCCGTCTTACGTCGTCCAGCAAACCCTGATCGGTGAGTGCCTGGGCGAAGGTCGCCGCGGCGCGCATCGGGCCGACGGTGTGGGAACTGGAGGGACCGATGCCGACTTTGAAAAGATCGAAAACACTGATAGCCATGCTAAAGCCTATACAAGCAATGGAGGAGGAATCGCTGCCATGTTTTGTAGGACAAGCGCAATGTCGGCGATACTGGCCCTCTCGGTCCACCGTGACCAACGAAACTTCCTAAGAAAGCCTTTAGCAGGACTAAACGATGAGTCGTCAATTGCATGCCCAGACTTACGTCTGGCTGCACGTGTTTTCCTGTGCCGCGCGGCACTTGTCGTTCACCCGATGCGCGGAAGAACTGCACATCACGCCGGGGGCGGTCAGCCAGCAAATCCGACAACTGGAAGAGCGACTGGGTTTTCGCTTATTCCACCGTCGTGCTCGCGGCGTGGAACTGAGCGCTGAAGGCCAGCGACTGGCCATTACGGTCAATGAGGCCTACGGCAGTATCGACGCGGAATTACGACGGCTGGACGCGGGCATCATCAGCGGCATATTGCGGGTGCGCTCGATTCCATCCTTCCTCAGCAAATGGCTGACCCCACGATTGCCGCGTTTGCAGCAGCGTTTTCCGGACATTCAATTACGCCTGGTGGCCGAGGACAGCAGCGTGCCGTTGCACGAGGGTGATTTCGACCTGGCGATCGATTTGAACGATGGCAGTTATCCGGGATTGTTATCCACAGCCTTGCTCGACGAGCAGATTTTCCCGGTCTGCGCCCCGAGCCTGTTGCGTGGCCGTCCGCCGCTGCATGGGCCGGCGGACCTGGTGCACTTTCCGTTGTTGCACGACATCACTGCCTGGCGCGGCAGCTATGAATATGCGGAATGGGAGTTCTATCTCAATGCCATCGGCTTCGAGGGCGCCGACGTGCGGCGCGGGCACACGTTCAATCGCAATCACCTGACCATCGAAGCGGCGATAGCCGGCATGGGCGTGGCGATTGCGCGGCGAACGTTGTTGAACGATGAGCTGGAGCGGGGGGCGTTGATCGTGCCGTTTGGCTTGGCGGTGCCCAATCACAAACGTTACATGCTGCTTTATGCGCCGGGTGCGCTGAGCCACCCGGGCGTGCGTGCGGTGCATGACTGGCTCGTAGAAGAAGCGGGGGTTTTTCGTAGCCTGCACCCGCTGGCGGAACAACGGATGTGAGCAGGTAGGGGCGTCAGGCCGACGCGAGCCGACTCCCGACCTTAACAGCGCTTTTGTTCGTTGTCCGGCTTTTTTTGCGAATAGAAATTTATCTTTTTTTAGGGGTTGAATTGTTCCTCGCACAGACCGATTGTGTAAGTAAGAGGTCACGGTGATGACGCCCAAGGGCTAGCCGGAGGGCCTCTAGCGAGCTAGCTGAAATAAGGGATGAACTATGCAAATCCAAGTCAACAGCGATAACCATATTCAAAGCAGCATCCGACTGGAGGAGTGGGTACGTACTACCATAGAGAGCACGCTCGAACGTTACGAAGAGGACCTGACCCGAGTTGAGGTTCACCTGCGGGACGAGAACGGCGACAAGCCGGGTCCCCACGATTTGCGCTGCCAACTGGAAGCGCGGCCAAAAGGCCATCAACCGATTTCTGTCACCCATAAAGCCGAAAACCTGGAACTGGCGATCGACGGGGCAGCCGAAAAACTCGAACATGCGCTGGATCATCTGTTCGGCAGACTGCGGGGCAAACCGCGAGCTTCTGTGGTGCCGTTCGAGAGACGCACTGCCGATGCGCTGCTGGAAGACGAGTTTCTCGAGAATGAACAGGCCGCACAAAACGGTTGAAGCCTGATTTACTATTTACCTTCCCACTGAAGACGGGCCTGCTGATGCAGGCCCGTTTTAGTTTGTGCATTCAATGATCTTCGCCGCGACGCCGCTCTTTTGTAGCAGCTGGCGCAGGCTAGGGCCGCTTTCGCGAGCAGGCTCGCTCCCACAGGGAAATGCATCCCCAAATGTGGGAGCGAGCCTGCTCGCGAAGGCGCCCTGAAAAGCACCGAAAATCCTGGGTCTAGCGCAAAAACGCCTGCCGATACTCCCCAGGCGTCCCACCCAGCGCCTGGCGAAACCGATTGGTGAAATGACTCGCGCTGGCAAATCCGCACGCCAAGGCAATTTCTCCTAATGGCCGTGACGTTGAGCGCAGCAAATCCCGCGCCCGGCTCAATCGCCGCGCCAACACGTACTGATGCGGCGGCAAACCGAAGCTCTCCCTGAACATCCGCGCAAAGTGATATTCCGACAGCGTACACAATCGCGCCAGTTGCCCAAGACTGATGGCTTCGGCCAACTGACTGTCGATGTACTCCACCAACTGCCGTCGCTGGTGCGCCGCCAGCCCACCCTTGAGCCGCAACCCTTCGCGCATCCCGACCTGGCAGAGCAACGCGTGGCTCAGCATTTCGTGGGCCAGACTGCTGGTGAGCAGGCGCTCGCCCGGTTCATCCCAATTGAGTGTGATCATCTGCCGAAAGCGCCGCGCTTGCTGCGGATCGTCGAGAAAGGTGCTTTCGCGCAATTGCAGTTCGCGAGGTTCGCGATCCAGCAGCGTGACGCAGCCGAGGGCAAATTGTTCGGGGCTGAAATACAGGTGGGCCAGGCGAATGTCGCCATTGATCACCCAGCCAGACTGATGCTCGGCCGGCAGAATGCACAGCTTGTCGGGACCGCCCTTGGTGCCGGGCTGGTCGCGGCGAAAGGTGCCGGTGCCGCCGGCGATGTAGCAAGAGAGGGTGTGGTGGCTCGGCGCTTCGTAATCCTGGGCGTCGTGATGGTTGCTCCACAAGGCTGCAGCCATGCCGTCACCGAGCTCGGCGCTGTGCTCGAGACGAGCATTGGGCGAGCGGTTGAGGGCTTGAAAGACTTGCAAGGTTTCCAGTGCGGCCATGATCGGTTCTCTCCAACGCCTTGCATCCTACTCCGTAGGCGTTCGCCTGCCAGCCCGCCGCCTGACAAAAGCGCAAGTTTATGCAAGTGCGTCAGGCGCTGGCGCAGGACACTGGGCCCCTATTGAGGAGCCTTTGCCATGAACCTGTCTTTGTACCTGTTGACCGTGCTGATCTGGGGCACCACCTGGATTGCCCTGAAATGGCAATTGGGCGTGGTGGCCATTCCGGTGTCGATCGTTTATCGCTTCGGCCTCGCCGCGCTGGTGCTGTTCGTGATGTTGCTGCTCAGCCGGCGCCTGCAAGTGATGAACCGCCGCGGACACTTGATCTGCCTGGCACAGGGGTTGTGCCTGTTCTGCGTCAACTTCATGTGCTTCCTCACCGCCAGCCAGTGGATCCCCAGCGGTCTGGTGGCCGTGGTGTTTTCCACCGCGACACTGTGGAACGCCCTCAATGCGCGGGTGTTCTTCGGCCAGAAAATCGCCCGTAACGTGCTGATGGGCGGCGCGCTGGGCTTGCTCGGGCTTGGCCTGTTGTTTTGGCCTGAGTTGGCCGGCCACGCTGCCAGCCCGCAAACATTGCTCGGTCTGGGCCTGGCGCTGTGCGGAACCCTCTGTTTCTCGGCGGGCAACATGCTTTCAAGCCTGCAACAGAAGGCCGGCCTCAAGCCGCTGACGACGAATGCCTGGGGCATGGCGTATGGCGCGGCGATGCTCTCGGTGTGGTGCCTGGTCAAGGGTATTCCATTCGATATCGAGTGGAATGCACGCTACCTCGGCTCGCTGCTGTACCTGGTGATTCCGGGTTCGGTGATCGGGTTCACCGCGTACCTGACGCTGGTCGGGCGCATGGGCCCGGAGCGCGCGGCCTACTGCACCGTGTTGTTCCCAGTGGTGGCGCTCAACGTGTCGGCGTTTGCCGAAGGTTACCAGTGGACCACGCCGGCGCTGGCGGGGCTGGTGATGGTGATGCTGGGGAACGTACTGGTGTTTCGCAAACCCAAGGCGTCGATGAACCTGGGGAATGGCAAGCTGGCGTGAGGGGTCGGCAAGATCAAAAGATCGTCCGAACGGGGCCCGATCTTTTGATTTGTTGTGGGGGTTAAGCTTTCCAGACCTGCGGGTTCACCAGGTCCTGTGGCCGCTCACCCAGCAAGGCGCTGCGCAAGTTGGCCAAGGCCCGGTTAGCCATGGCTTCGCGGGTTTCGTGAGTGGCCGAGCCGATGTGTGGCAAGGTCACGGCATTTTTCAGTTGGAACAGCGGCGATTCGGCCATTGGTTCTTTCTCGTAGACGTCCAGCCCGGCGCCGCGAATCCGGTTGTTTTGCAGTGCTTCGATCAATGCCGGTTCGTCGACCACCGGGCCCCGGGCGATGTTCACCAGGATGGCGCTCGGCTTCATCAATGCCAGTTCGCGGTGGCTGATCAGGTGTCGGGTCTTTTCGCTGAGCGGCACCACCAGGCAGACGAAATCGGCTTCGGCCAGCAGTTGATCGAGGCTGCGAAACTGTGCGCCGAGTTGTTGTTCCAGCGCGGTCTTGCGGCTGTTGCCGCTGTAGAGGATCGGCATGTTGAAGCCGAGCCGACCGCGACGGGCAATGGCTGCGCCGATGTTGCCCATGCCGACGATGCCCAATGTCTTACCGTGCACATCGCAACCGAACAACGGCGCGCCGACGGTGGCTTGCCATTGACCGGCCTTGGTCCAGGCGTCCAGCTCGGCCACGCGGCGGGCGCTGCTCATCAGCAGGGCGAAGGCCAGGTCGGCGGTGCTTTCGGTCAGCACGTCGGGGGTGTTGGTGAGCATGATCCCGCGTTCATTGAAATAGGCGACGTCATAGTTGTCGTAACCCACCGAGACGCTGGACACCACTTGCAGTTTCGCGGCGTTTTCCAGTTGGGCGCGACCGAGCTTGCGGCCGACACCAATCAAACCATGGGCGTGGGGCAGGGCTTCATTGAACTGGGCGTTGATGTCGCCGTTTTTCGGGTTCGGCACGATGACGTCGAAGTCTTGTTGCAGGCGTTCAACCATTTCAGGCGTGACGCGGCTGAAGGCGAGGACGGTCTTTTTCATGGGCGGGGGCTCGTCGGGCGGAGGTGAATGCTGAGCACGCTAACATTCTTCCCGTGATTTGTGCGAGTGGCCTGCATACCGCTCAACGGCAGTTGAGAGCTTTGAGCGTCATTTAGTTATACTGCCGCCTTTCGCGGCTCGCTGACCGGGCCCGACACTTTGCGCATTACCCGGAGCTTTCATGACTTCCCCGAAACAACCGCCGGTAGCGGACGCCTTGGGCGACGAGCTGCCAGACGGCGTCGACGCCGGCACCCAGAGCGAAATCAACGCTGCGATCCCGGCGTTCAAGTTCCCGTTCAAACCGGGTGAACTGCAGGCCGCCAAGGGCGCCAGCCAGCCCTGGTACAAGAATGGCGCCAAGAACGGCCACACCAAGACCCCTGGCGCAGCGCCTCCGGGGACTCGTCGTTCGATGGGCAAGCGTTAGGATTCGGAGATTTGCATTGCCGGGTCTGCCGTCTTCGTCGGAACGCCGCCCGGAGCCGGCTCGCTCCCACAGTGGACCGTCGTCGTACACAAATTCTGTGTTCACTGAAGATCCCTTGTGGGAGCGAGCCTGCTCGCGAAGAGGCCCTGACAGGCGCCAATCCCTTCGGATCAAGCCGCCCGCAACGAAATAAACGAATAATTTCCCGGCTCATCCGTCGCCAGTTGCGCGCCGGCCGCCAGTACTTGCCCGGCGATATCCTCACCCGACACATGGAACAGCCATTCGCTGTCCCACTGCGGCAATACCTGGTCGGTCAATTCGTCGATGATCGTGGCGAACGCGTTCATGTCCGGCAGATAAGCGGTAAATCCATCGCCCTTCAGCGCGGTCGTGCGGATTCCCAGCAACGCACAGATGGCATCCTTCATCTGAATGTCATCGCGATCCGCCTGGCGGGAGCGTTGAATCAGCGCTGACAATTCCCGGTCCATCAACTCACCGCCGACAATCAACTGCGGCCCTTTTTCCCACGACTCGGGCGGGCATTCCTTCACGGCGGTGTTCAGGGGGATGTGCGGATTGATTTCCATCGGGTAGATGCGGCACACCAACGGTCGGCGTTCGTAGATGCGACAGCGATTGTCTTCGTCAAGATGACGGCAGGCACCGACATTATAAGCGGCGAAGGTGATCGCGACATTGGCCTCTGCGTCGGCGCTGCGAACCACCGCTGAACGGCGTTCGGCGTGTTCGCGTTGCTGCGGCGGCAGGCCCAGGCCATTGCTCAGGAAGGCTTCCACCAGCACGATCACCTGACCGCCATCGGCGGCCCAGACCCGGGCTTCGGGCAGGGTCAGGGGCACATGGTGATCATTGCAGCATTTGCCGCAGCCTACGCAGGAAAACGTCGTATTCATTGAGCGGTCGGTCGCATCCGAGGGCAAAAAACAGCGACAGAATGCCGCCGCAGTGGCCGCTCTCGAAGCAAGTTATGCGCCACTCACCGCCGATTGAGGGGTTGATGACTCACTTCATGCCCAATCGCTTGGCCATTCGCCCTAGATTCGCCCGATCCAGGCCCAGTTCACGGGCGGCGCTTGCCCAGTTGTTGTGGTGGCGTTCCAGGCATGCACTGATCAATTGGCGCTGATAGTTTTCGGTAGCCTCGCGCAAATCGCCCGTCATCAATGCCACTGCGGCTTCGGCGGCGGCTGGTTGCTCGGCGCTGACTTTGACGCTGCCATTGAGCAGGTCCAGGTCGGCAGCGCTCAAACTGAGAATTTTCGGTCGTTCCTTACAGTTACCCAAGGCCTTCAAGGCACTGCGGCCGATCAAGTGTTCCAACTCCCGCACGTTACCGGGCCAACTGTAGGCCAGCAACGCAGCCTGGGCATCCGCGTTCAGGCGCAGGCTGTTGAGGCCCATGCGCGAGCGGTTCTGTTCCAGGAAGTAGCCGCTGAGCAGCAGCACGTCGCGTCCGCGATCCCGCAAGGCCGGCACCAGCAACGGGTAAACACTGAGTCGATGATAGAAGTCGGCGCGGTAACGGCCACTGCGTACTTCCTCCGCCAGGTCGCGGTTGGTCGCCGCGATCAGTCGCACGTCGACCTGATGTTCTTTATCCGAACCCAGCCGCTGCAATTGGCCGCTTTGCAGCACGCGCAGCAATTTGGCCTGCACCGTCAGCGACAACTCACCGACTTCATCGAGAAACAGCGTGCCGCCGTTGGCCAGTTCGAACTTGCCGCGCCGGTCATTCATGGCCCCGGTGAACGCGCCGCGCACGTGGCCGAACAGTTCGCTTTCCACCAGGGTGTCCGGCAATGCGGCGCAGTTGAGGCTGATGATCGGCTTGTCGGCTCGGGGTGATGCGGCGTGAATCGCCTGGGCCACCAGCTCTTTGCCGACCCCGGTTTCCCCGGTGATCAGCACGGTCAGATCGCTGCCGCCCACCAGATTGATTTCTTCCAACAGCCGTTTGTGGGTCTTGCTCTGGCCAATCATCTCGCGGTTCTGCTGGCCGCTGGCTTGACGGTAAACCTCGGCGCGCTGGTGTTCGTCTTCGACGCGATTGGCCAGGCGTTCGATGCGCTCGGCGGCGTTGACCGTGGCGGCGGCGAGGCTGGCGAACGCTTGCAGGGCGTCCAGTTCGATCGGTTCGAAGCGCTCCGGGTCGAGGGCGTCGAGCGTCAAAAGGCCCCACGGACGCTCGTCGATGAACAGCGGGCAACCCATGCAGTCGTGGACTTCCAGGTGATCGTCGAGGCCATCGACCAGCCCGTCGTAAGGGTCAGGCAAGTTGCTGTCGGCGGCGAAGCGGGTCGGGCCGGGACTGCTGAGCAACGCTTCGAAGCGCGGGTGCTCGCTGACTTTGAAGCGCCGGCCAAGGGTGTCGGTGCTCAACCCGTCAACGGCCAGGGGCACCAGCCATTCGCCGTCGAGGCGCAACAGGGCGGCGGCATCGCAGGGGAGCAGGGCGCGCATGGCTTCGAGCAGGCGTCGATAACGCTCGCCTTCGGGGAGTTCGCGGGAAAGGTCAGAGACCAGAGGTAGCAGCGTGGTCAGCAAGGCTTTTGCAGTCATAGTGACTCCGTGTAGTCGGTATGACTATAAATCAGCTGCTGTCGATATGACTATCTTGTTATTAACATATTGATTTATAAGGATTTAAATATTGGCATGGAAACTGATAAGCCTAGAGTCATCCGTTAGCAACCCATGTCACCCAGGAGTCGCCTTATGCTTAGCGTTCAAGACCGTGCCATCGTCAAATCTACTGTGCCATTGCTGGAAAGCGGTGGCGAAGCCTTGATCACTTACTTCTACCGCATGATGCTCTCCGAGTACCCGCAAGTTCGCCCGCTGTTCAACCAGGCGCATCAGGCCAGTGGTGATCAGCCGCGTGCGTTGGCCAATGGGGTGTTGATGTATGCGCGGCACATTGACCAGCTCGACCAACTGGGCGATCTGGTGGCCAAGATCATCAACAAACACGTTGCCCTGCAAATCCTCCCGGAACACTACCCGATTGTCGGCACCTGCCTGCTGCGGGCGATCTCTGAAGTATTGGGCGAAGAAATTGCCACGCCTGAAGTGATGAGCGCCTGGGGCGCGGCCTACGGTCAATTGGCCGAGATCCTGATCGGTGCCGAAACCAGTATCTACGACCAGAAAGAACAGGCACCCGGTGGCTGGCGCGGGGCGCGGGAATTCATCGTGGCGGCCAAGGTAGAAGAAAGCGCGGAAATTATCTCGTTCTACTTCGAACCGGCCGACAAAGGCCCGATTCTGGCGGCAGAGCCTGGCCAGTACATCGGCATGAAGCTGATCCTTGATGGCGAAGAGATTCGTCGTAACTACTCGCTGTCGGCCTTGCCCAACAAAGGCCTGTATCGCATCAGCGTCAAACGTGAAACCGGTGGCCGCGCCTCGAACCACTTGCACGATCAACTGCATGTGGGTTCGACCATTGAGCTGTTCCCGCCATCGGGCGAGTTCACCCTGAGCGACAGCGACAAACCGCTGGTGTTGATCAGCGGTGGCGTTGGCATCACGCCGACCCTGGCGATGCTTGAAGCGGCGTTGGCGACCGAGCGGCCGGTGCACTTTATCCACTGCGCACGTAATGGCAGCGTTCATGCCTTCCGCGACTGGATCGACGGCTTGGCCGAACGTCACCCACAGCTCAAGCGCTTCTATTGCTACGACGAAGATGACGGCGTCAGCCCGGCAGCGCACAAGGTGGGTTTGTTGACTCAGGAGCAGCTCGGCGAGTGGTTGCCGCAGCAGCGCGATCTGGACGCTTACTTCCTCGGGCCTAAAGGCTTTATGGTGGCGATCAAGCGCCACCTCAAAGCCCTGGGTGTTCCGGAGAAGCAGAGCCGTTACGAGTTCTTCGGGCCGGCTGCGGTATTGGAATAAGCACCGGATACCTGTAGGAGCGAGCTTGCTCGCGATGGACCTGAGAACACCTCGGGGTGTCAGGCAAATAGCGTTATCGTTGACGTTTTTCGCGAGCAGGCTCGCTCCCACAGGTGCGTGTTAGCCCTTCAATTCCTTCAAATGCTTGTACACCGTTGCCCGTCCCATGTTCAGCACATTGGCGACATAGTTGGAGGCGCTTTTGCCTTTGAAAGCGCCTTCGGCATGCAACGCCAGCACCAGCTCGCGTTTGTGGTCGCGGGTCAGCAGGTTCAGGCTCAGCTGGCGTTCGCGCAGCCAGGCATGGAGGAAGGTGTTGATCCGCTCCTGCCAGTCATCGCGAAACAGCGCGTCCGGTTGTGGAATCAGCTTGGTCGGCGACAGGAACAGATCCAGTGCCGCTTTCGCGTTTTCGAACAACGAAATATTCAGGTTAATGCACAGCACCGCCAGCGGATGACCTTCGTTGTCGCGCAGCACGCTGCTCAGGCTGCGAATCTTCTGACCATCCCAATTGAGTTTTTCGTACGGCCCGATGTTGCGTTCGCTGACATCGTCGCTGAGCATGTCCTCCAGTGCCGAATCATCACCAATTTCCCGTTTGGACAGGTTGTTGGCGATGTAGTCGACCTTCTGTGTGCGCAGATCGTGCAGCACCACCTCGGCGTGAGGAAAGAACAACGTGGCGATGGCGTCGGCGATCGCTCGATAGTTATCCAGGGGCGAGCGCTCCAATGGAGAGGCATCGAGGGCCGGATCGTGTTCTTGGGCGTTCATAAAGTGGAGCTCCAGGCAGCATCAACGCCCCATTAAAAGCGGGCGCTGGAAGTGTGCCGTAATCGTGTCAGGACGTCACCTGAGGACGAAAAATCAGTTCAGCCGAGTGGGGGAGAGCATCTGCGCGTCCAGGCCGAAGCGCGTCAGTTGTTCGGGCAGGGTTTCACCGCGTACCAGTGCGGCGCTGGCCTGGCCCATGGCCGGCGATGTTTGAATGCCATAGCCGCCTTGCGCCGCCACCCAAAACAACCCCGGCACCTGTGGATCGAAACCGGACAACAAGTCGCCATCGCTGACGAAGCTGCGCAGGCCGGCCCAGGTTCGGGTCGGACGGCGGATGGTCAGGGTCGTGGCTTCTTCGATCTGGTAAATGCCCATGGCGATGTCCAGTTCTTCCGGCTGCACATCATGCGGTTCCACCGGGTCGGCATTGGCCGGTGAGCCGAGGAACATCCCGGCGTCAGGTTTCATGTAGAAGGATTCGTCGAGGCTGACCAGCATCGGCCAGTGGTGGATGTCCACGCCCTCGGGCCCGGCGAAGATGAACGCCGCCCGGCGTTTCGGTTGCAGGCCCAGCGGCCTGGCGCCGGCCAGTTCGCCGATCTTGTCGGCCCAGGCGCCGGCCGCGTTGATGATGACCGGGGCGGTAAAGGTCTGGCCGTAGGTTTCTACGTGCCACATGCCCTCGGCATCGCGGGTCAGGCTCAGGACTTCACGGTCGGTATGGACCTCGCCGTTGTTGCGGCGGATACCGCGCAGGTAACCCTGGTGCAGGGCATCGGTGTCGATATCACTGGCCGTCGGGTCGTAGATCGCGCCATGGACTTTTTCCCGGCGCAGAATCGGCAGGCGCGCACAGGCCTCGTCGGGGCTGAGCAGTTGCATCTCCGGCACGGTGGCTTTGGCGCTCAGGTATTGATTGTTCAACTCGACCGGATCGCCAGTGAAGTCCACGGTCATCTCGCCGCGTGGGGTCAGCAGTGGGTGCTCGCAGAAGCCGGTCGGCGGGGTGTCGAAGAAATCGCGACTGGCCTGGGTCAATGCCCGAACCTGCGGAGTCCCGTAAGCGGCGGTGTACAACGCAGCGGAACGTCCGGTCGAGTGATAGGCCGGATGGGATTCGCGTTCGACCACGATCACGCGGGCCTGTTGCGACAGCCAGAAACCGGTGGAAGCGCCGGCTATCCCGCCGCCGATGATGATGAAATCTGCCTGGCTCATGAACGTCTCCTGTGGGGCGCAAATAAGGCTCCCTGTAGGAGCGAGCTTGCTCGCGATGGTGTGTCAGCTGCATTGATGTCGACTGACACTCCATCGCGAGCAAGCTCGCTCCTACAGGGATTGTGGTGTTTGTGGTGTTAGCGTTGTAGTTGGTAAATGGCATTGGCCACTGCGATGTCTTCCAGGCCCAGGCCAATCGAGCGGAAGAACACATGACGATCGTAGTCGGGGCGTTGCACTTTTTCGCTGAGCAGATCCGGCAGGTCGCCGACAATCGCGTTTTTGTCCCAACCATGTTGTTCGCCGGCAATCAGCATTTCACCGGCCGAGCCCGGGGTGGTCAGGCGATAGTCGCAGAACACCTGCATGTGATTGAGGCTCTGCGGCGGCACTTCGTGGGCACGCGGCGCGTTGGTGCTGATGGAGGTGATCAGCGCCGGTTTGCTTAAGCTCGAGGGGTCGATCACCGGGCCGGCGGAGGAGGTGCAGAGCATGATCACGTCAGCGTCTTGAATCGCCGTTTCCCGGCTGTCGACGAGGGTCAGGCGTGGATCGAGGCTTTTGAGCTGTGCCAGTGCTTCTGGACTCAGATCGTCCAGGCCAGGGGAGTAGAGGCTGATGGTCTGCCAGTCCCGCAGGTTTCTGACGTAATGCAGGTGCGCCTGGGCGACCTTGCCGCTGCCGATGATCGCCAGGCGCCGGGCCTGCAATGGGGCGAGGGCATCAACCGCCACGGCCGTGGTCGCGGCGGTGCGTGCGGTGGTCAACTCGCCGGCATCACAGAGCAGCAACGGCTGGCCGGTCTGCATCGACATCAGCAACGTCCACGCCGTCACCAGCGGACCTTGCTCGCGCACGATGTACGGCGAGGTCTTGACCCCGTAGACGCCCTCTTCTGCCAGTACCCCCAGGTAGTTGATGAAGTCGCCGGCGCCTTGTGGAAACTCCACCAGTTGCTGCGCCGGTTGCACCGCTTGCCCGGCGGCCAGGTCGCGGAACAGTTTGCGCAGGATTTTCGGCACGTCGACCTGTGCCAGCAGCTCGCGGGCCTGAAGGTGGTTGATCACATAAGGCGTACTGGACATGGTCGGCTCCGGGCACTGAAAGTAAACTAATTTGTCCATTATGGACTTTTAGTTATCGCTCGCAATATCCAAGCGAAAAAAAAGCTGCTTCTCGCCGTTAACGCAATACCAGTAGGAGCGAGCTTGCTCGCGATGATCCCAAGTGCGCCGCGTTGTTTCAGAAAATAAGCGTCATCGTTAACGACCATCGCGAGCAAGCTCGCTCCTACAAAGGCTGCACAAAAAAAAAGCGCAGTCCGTTTCCGGCTGCGCCTCTTTTAATGCGTCCCGTGTTACGGGCGCTTGCGCTCAACCGCCCGCAACAGATGCGTCGGTGGCGTTTCACAGCTGATCTTGCGTCCCAGCAGCGCCTCGATGGACGGTAGCTGGTAGGAGTCGTCTTCACCGGCAAAACTGATGGACACCCCATCGGCGCCAGCACGACCGGTACGGCCGATACGGTGTACGTAGTCGTCCGGGACTTCCGGCAGGGTGAAGTTGATCACGTGGCTGATGCCGTCGATGTGGATGCCGCGACCGGCGACATCGGTGGCCACCAGCACGCGAATCTTGCCTTCGCGGAAACCTTCCAGGGTCTTGATGCGTTTGTGCTGCGGTACGTCACCCGACAGCTGCGCGGCGTTGACGCCGTCGCGGACCAGGCGTTCTTCGATGCGCCGCACTTCATCCTTGCGGTTGGCGAACACCATCACCCGCTCCCAGCCGTTGTCGTTGACCAGGTTGTAGAGCAGTTTGTATTTGTCGGCACCGGCCACCGCGTAGATGTGCTGCTCGACGTTTTCGCTGGCCACGTTCTGCGACTCGATCTCAACGATCGACGGATCGGTGGTCCACTGCTTGGCGAGGTTCATCACGTCTTCGGTGAAGGTCGCGGAGAACAGCAGTGTCTGACGTTCGTTTTTCGGCGGGGTCTGGCGAATGATCTGACGCACTTGTGGGATGAAACCCATGTCGAGCATTCGGTCGGCTTCGTCCAGGACCATGACTTCGACCATGTCCAGGTGCACGTCGCCGCGCTGGTTGAAGTCCAGCAGACGACCCGGCGTGGCCACGAGGATGTCGCAGTGACGGGCTTCGAGGTGCTTGAGCTGCTTGTCGAAGTCCATGCCACCGACAAACGTCATGACGTTGAGGCCGGTGTACTTGGTCAGGTCGGCCGCGTCCTTGGCGATTTGCACCACCAGTTCACGGGTCGGCGCGATGATCAGCGCCCGCGGCTCGCCCATATAACGCTCTTTCGGCGGCGGGGTTTGCAGCAACTGGGTGATGATCGAAATCAGGAAGGCAGCGGTTTTGCCGGTGCCGGTCTGGGCGCGACCGATGGCGTCTTTGCCCGCCAGGGTGAAACCAAGCACTTGGGCCTGGATCGGCGTGCAATACGGAAAGCCCAGGTCCTGGATGGCATGCATCAGTTCGGGGGCGAGTTTGAAATCGTGGAAACGGGTTTTGCCTTCCTGGGGTTCGACGGCGAAGTCTTCGAGTTTCCAGGGAATGACCGGCGCCTTTGGCTTCGGTTCGCGACGCGGTTTTGCGGGTTTCGGGGCTTCGCTGCGCGGTGGCTCGGCGTCAGCGACTTCAACAGGCTGGACGGCCGGTGCGGTCACTGGCTCGTGCTTCGGTACCGCGGCGGTGGCGGTCTGGCCAGACTGATTACCGTCGGTGCGGTGGCCGGGATTGTGAGACGGAGCACTGGTGACTGGCGCGAGCTGCTCAGTCTCGCTTTTACCGAACATTTTTTTGAGTGCTTTGAGCACGGTCATCTCATCAATTGGTTAAGGAATATACGCCGGCCAGTGTAATGCAAGAATCGGGCGCGGCGTAGTGGGATGATCAAAGGGCGTGCTTTTCGCCTGAAGCGTTAACGCAAGCGCTCGGCGAGCCACACGCCGATGTCGCGAATCTCCTCGGGTAACACTTCGTGGCCCATTGGGTATTCCTGCCATGTCACGGTGACACCACGCAGCTTTAAATGCTCATAAGCGCTGCGACCCATGGCGTTTTGAACCACGTCATCGTACTGGCCGTGCAAAGACAGCACGGGAATGCGCTGCTGGCTGGCCGAAAGCTCCAGTTCATCGCTGAAAGTCGGTGCATAAGTGGAGAGGGCAATTACGCCGCCCAAGGCTCCCTGCCATTTCAGGAATGCGGTGTGTAGTACCACGGCGCCACCCTGGGAAAAACCGGCCAGGAAAATCCGCGAGGCGTCTATTCCGCCGGCGCGCTGCTCTTCGATCAGATTAATGACTACTTGTGCCGACTCTTGCAGCTGCTCGCGGTTGATCGCACGCGCCGGGTTCATGGCCAATATGTCGTACCAGCTTGGCATCTCATAGCCACCGTTGATGGTGACCGCGCGTGTCGGTGCCTGAGGGAGAACGAAGCGGGTGGTCAACAGCGTTTCCTGCAAGGCTTCGGCTACCGGCAGGAAGTCGTAACGGTCGGCGCCCAAGCCGTGCAGCCAGATTACGCAGGCGTCTGCGGGCTTGACGGGTTGAAGAATCAAGGGCTGGGTCATGGGTGCTCCAAAGGTGTGCGCGCGCGCTCATTCAGTGCGAGTTCCGAGTGCGTGCCTGGTTGCTCAGTTAAGAAGATGTCGCAAGGCTACAAGTTTTGCTATTGACCTGGCGCTGAATCGCTTTAGCGGGCGGTCTGGTACGGGCTTTGCTATGGGAAAACGGTACAACCCATCTCGCGCCTTGCGGTAACACTATCAGTGTACCGCTGGTTGCGGGATAGCAAAGAATCCGGTGATGGATGTTCGCCAGTGGCCGTTACGGGCTTCGCGAACGTGAAAGGGCTACAGCCCGTTCGGCCGATTGGTGAGAAGTGAGTTATCCATGAATGGATTTTCTCCTACTAGACTCATAGCGCAGGTCTTACGTCGGTTGACCCCAAAAAAAGCCAACACGGGTCAACAACGCCTCATAAGGGTGCGACTGGACTCAAGCTCCGACACAACAAGAGCAAAACTGGAGGTTTGAATGAAGATGTTGAAATCCACCCTGGCCATCGTGACTGCAGCCGCAGTACTCGGTGTCAGTGGGTTCGCCCAGGCGGGTGCAACCCTGGATGCAGTGCAGAAGAAAGGTTTCGTACAGTGCGGCGTGAGCGACGGTCTGCCCGGCTTCTCTGTACCGGACTCCACTGGCAAGATCGTGGGTATCGATGCTGACTACTGCCGCGCTGTCGCTGCTGCAGTCTTCGGTGACGCGAACAAGGTCAAGTTCAGCCAGTTGAATGCGAAGGAGCGTTTCACTGCTCTGCAATCCGGCGAAATCGACATGCTGTCGCGTAACTCCACCATGACCAGTTCCCGTGACGCGGGCATGGGCTTGAAGTTTCCTGGCTTCATTACTTATTACGACGGCGTAGGCTTCCTGGCCAACAGCAAGCTGGGCGTAAAAAGTGCCAAGGAACTGGACGGCGCGACCATCTGTATTCAAGCCGGTACCACCACCGAGCTGAACGTGTCCGACTACTTCCGTGCCAACAACCTGAAATACACCCCGATCACTTTCGACACCTCCGATGAAAGCGCCAAGTCGCTGGAATCCGGTCGTTGCGACGTGCTGACCTCCGACAAGTCCCAGCTGTACGCACAACGCAGCAAGCTGGCTTCGCCGAAAGACTACGTGGTGCTGCCGGAAACCATTTCCAAAGAACCTCTGGGTCCTGTCGTGCGTAACGGCGACGACGAGTGGCTGGCCATCGTTCGTTGGGTTGGCTACGCCATGCTCAACGCTGAAGAAGCGGGCGTGACCTCCAAAAACGTGGTTGAACAAGCCAAATCGACCAAGAACCCCGACGTTGCCCGTCTGCTGGGCGCTGATGGCGAATACGGCAAGGATCTGAAGCTGCCGAAGGACTGGGTCGTCAAGATCGTCAGCCAGGTCGGTAACTACGGTGAAGTGTTCGAGAAAAACCTCGGCAAGAGCACCCCGCTGGAAATCGACCGTGGCTTGAACGCCCTGTGGACCAACGGCGGCATTCAATACGCACCACCAGTGCGCTGATGGTTCTATCACCCGGTGGGCCAACCACCGGGTGATGTTCTGTTCCATTACATCCGGGGCACTTCATGCAAAATTCAATCGGCGCACCAAAGCAGAGGCTCAGCCTCAACGATCCCAAAGTGCGTGCGTGGCTATTCCAGATCATCACCCTTGTGGCGGTGGTCTCGATGGGCTGGTACCTGTTCGATAACGTGCAGACCAACCTTCAACACCGGGGTATCACCTCCGGTTTCAGCTTTCTGGAGCGCAGTGCCGGTTTCGGCATCGCTCAACACCTGATCCCCTACACCGAATCGGACACGTATGCCCGGGTGTTTGCCATCGGCCTGCTCAATACGCTGCTGGTGACCATCATCGGCGTGGTCCTGGCGACGATCCTCGGGTTCATTGTTGGTGTGTCACGGCTGTCGAAGAACTGGATCATCAGCAAGCTGGCGACTGTCTATGTGGAAGTCTTCCGCAACATTCCGCCGCTGCTGCAAATCCTGTTCTGGTACTTCGCGGTGTTCCTCACCATGCCGGGGCCCCGCAACAGCCATAACTTCGCCGACACCTTCTTTGTCAGCAGCCGCGGCCTGAACATGCCAGCCGCGCAAATGGCGGATGGGTTCTGGGCCTTCGCGGTCAGCGTGGTCGTGGCCATTGTCGCCATCGTGCTGATGAACCGCTGGGCCACCAAGCGCTTCGAAGCGACCGGCGTACCCTTCCACAAATTCTGGGTGGGCCTGGCGCTGTTCCTGGTGATACCGGCGCTGTGTGCGTTGATCTTCGGCGCGCCGCTGCACTGGGAGCTGCCGAAGCTGCAGGGCTTCAACTTCGTCGGTGGCTGGGTGTTGATCCCGGAACTGCTGGCATTGACCCTGGCCCTGACGGTGTACACCGCAGCATTTATTGCCGAAATCGTGCGTTCGGGCATCAAGTCGGTCAGCCATGGCCAGACCGAGGCAGCGCACTCCCTGGGGTTGCGCAACGGTCCGACCCTGCGCCAGGTGATCATCCCGCAAGCCCTGCGCGTGATCATTCCGCCGCTGACCAGCCAGTACCTGAACCTGGCAAAAAACTCCTCGCTGGCGGCCGGTATCGGTTATCCGGAAATGGTGTCGTTGTTCGCCGGTACGGTGCTGAACCAGACCGGGCAAGCGATCGAAGTCATTGCCATCACCATGAGCGTGTACCTGGCGATCAGTATCAGCATTTCCCTGCTGATGAACTGGTACAACAAGCGCATTGCGCTGATCGAGCGGTAAGGAAAAGCGCATGAGTACTCATACTTTCAAACCTGACATGCCTCCACCGAACAGCAGCATTGGTGTGATCGCCTGGATGCGCGCGAACATGTTCTCCAGCTGGCTCAACACCCTGCTGACCCTGTTCGCGTTCTATCTGATTTACCTGGTGGTGCCGCCGATCCTGCATTGGGCAATCCTTGACGCCAATTGGGTGGGCACGACCCGCGCCGACTGCACCAAGGAAGGCGCGTGCTGGGTGTTCATCCAGCAACGCTTTGGCCAGTTCATGTACGGCTACTATCCGCCGGAACTGCGCTGGCGGGTGGACCTGACCGTGTGGCTGGCCGTCATCGGCATCGCACCGTTGTTCATCTCGCGCTTTCACCACAAAGCGGTGTATGGCCTGAGTTTCCTGGTGCTGTACCCGATCATTGCCTACTTCCTGTTGCACGGCGACCTGTTTGGCCTGGCCACCGTGGCGACCAGCCAATGGGGCGGCTTGATGCTGACCCTGGTGATCGCCACCGTGGGTATTGCCGGTGCGCTGCCGCTGGGTATCGTCCTGGCCCTGGGCCGTCGTTCGAACATGCCGGCGATTCGGGTGGTCTGCGTGACCTTCATCGAATTCTGGCGCGGCGTACCGTTGATCACGGTGCTGTTCATGTCCTCGGTGATGCTGCCGCTGTTCCTGCCTGAAGGCATGAACTTCGACAAATTGCTGCGGGCGCTGATCGGCGTGATCCTGTTCCAGTCGGCGTATGTGGCCGAAGTGGTGCGTGGTGGTCTGCAAGCGATTCCCAAAGGTCAGTACGAAGCGGCTGCAGCGATGGGGCTCGGTTATTGGCGCAGCATGGGCCTGGTGATTCTGCCGCAAGCCCTGAAGCTGGTCATTCCCGGCATCGTCAACACCTTC
The DNA here is from genome assembly GCF_056680375.1 of Pseudomonas sp. ASL7. Taxonomy (NCBI): domain Bacteria; kingdom Pseudomonadati; phylum Pseudomonadota; class Gammaproteobacteria; order Pseudomonadales; family Pseudomonadaceae; genus Pseudomonas; species Pseudomonas sp. ASL7. Next base: position 5,755,017 of record NZ_CM155279.1, read on the forward strand.
ATTGCGCTGTTCAAGGACACAAGCCTGGTGATCATCATCGGCCTGTTCGACCTGCTCAACAGCGTCAAGCAAGCCGCCGCCGACCCGAAATGGTTGGGCATGGCCACTGAAGGCTATGTGTTCGCGGCCCTGGTGTTCTGGATTTTCTGTTTTGGTATGTCCCGCTACTCCATGCATTTGGAACGTAAGCTGGACACTGGCCACAAGCGTTAGGAGTTTTGTCATGAGTGAAGCGATCAAACAGCCTGTGAGCCCTGAAGGCATTATTCAGATGCAGGGCGTGAACAAGTGGTATGGCCAGTTCCATGTGTTGAAAGACATCAACCTGAACGTCAAGCAGGGCGAGCGTATTGTCCTGTGTGGCCCGTCGGGTTCGGGGAAATCCACCACCATTCGTTGCCTCAACCGTCTGGAAGAACACCAGCAGGGCCGCATCGTGGTCGATGGCGTGGAACTGACCAACGACCTCAAGCAGATCGAAGCGATCCGCCGTGAAGTCGGCATGGTGTTCCAGCACTTCAACCTGTTCCCGCACCTGACCATCCTGCAAAACTGCACGCTGGCGCCGATGTGGGTACGCAAGATGCCCAAGCGCAAGGCTGAAGAAATTGCCATGCATTACCTGGAGCGTGTGCGTATTCCGGAGCAGGCACATAAATTCCCGGGGCAGTTGTCCGGCGGGCAGCAACAACGTGTGGCGATTGCTCGTGCCCTGTGCATGAAACCGAAAATCATGTTGTTCGACGAACCGACGTCGGCGCTTGATCCGGAGATGGTGAAAGAGGTGCTCGACACCATGATCGGTCTGGCTGAAGACGGTATGACCATGCTCTGTGTTACTCACGAAATGGGCTTTGCCCGGACTGTGGCTAACCGGGTGATCTTTATGGACAAGGGGGAAATCGTTGAACAGGCTGCGCCGAATGATTTCTTCGATAATCCGCAGAATGAGCGTACCAAGCTGTTCTTGAGCCAGATCCTGCATTGATTGGCGCTTGGCGGGGGCTGGGCGAGGGATAGGGTGTATATCCGTTTTATGGGTAACGGCGACTATTGGTTCCGCCCTTACGGCGGGTCACTTTGAAAAGCGCAAAGTAACCAAACGCTCTTGCCCCTTTCGTTCGGTGCCTCGCTTAGGCTCGGCATGCCCTCGCTCCGGTCCTGCTCCGTGGGCCCGCCGCGATCGGCCATCCATGGCCGTGCGCGGCTAACCCGGCATCCATGCCGGGTTGCCCACTGCGCAGAACCTCCACTCGGCCTCTCGATGGGGCGTGCACCTCAAGATCAAAAGCGGTAGGCGAGCTAACGCTCGGCCTGATGAGTGGTGAAGAGCAAAAGCTGTACACCGATCTGCTTTGTTTTTCTGTAGGAGCGAGCTCGCTCGCGAAGGACTCAAGGGCGCCGCGTTTAGCCAGTAAACACGAGTTATCGTTAACGACCATCGCGAGCAGGCTCGCTCCCACAGTTGGATTTTTGTCGGGCACGGGATTGGCGGGCACCGCCGCCCCATTGTGAGAGCGAGGGAACCGAGGGAACCCTGAGCCTCAGCGAAGGGCCGTACGCCAGGGGCAAGAGCCCTTGGTTACTTGGGGCTCTTCCAAGTGACTCGCTGTAAAAGCGAAACCATAAGCAGCCGTTACCGCAGAAACGGATATGTACCCAATCCCAATCCCAAGAGACGTATCAGTTCGCCACTCGAGCCCCAGCCATACTCCCGCTCAACTCATAAGCCGCCAGTTCCGCCTGATGCGCCGCCAAGATATCCGGCAACGACCCACGCAGGTACTCGACCCAGGTCTTGATCTTCGCGTCCAGGTACTGCCGCGACGGGTAGATCGCATACAGATTCAATTCCTGCGACCGGTAGTTCGGCATCACCCGAACCAACGTGCCGTTGCGCAAGCCTTCGATGGCGGCGTACACCGGCAGCACACCCACGCCCATGCCGCTGGTGATCGCGGTTTTCATTGCGTCGGCGGAGTTCACCAAAAACGGTGAGCTATTGATGGTGACCATTTCCTGGCCTTCCGGCCCGTCGAAGGTCCATTTCTCCAGCGGGATCACCGGGCTGACCAGGCGCAAACAGGCGTGGTTGAGCAAATCGCTGGGCTTTTGCGCGCAGCCGTTGGCTTTTACATACGCCGGCGAGGCGCAAACGATGCTGTAGGTGATGCCCAAACGCTGGGAGACGAAGCCCGAGTCCGGCAGTTCGCTGGCCAGCACGATGGACACATCGTAGCCCTCGTCGAGCAGGTCCGGCACGCGGTTGGCCATGGTCAGGTCGAAGGTCACGTCCGGGTGGCTTTTGCGATAGCGGGCAATGGCGTCGATCACGAAGTGCTGACCGATGCCGGTCATGGTGTGCACCTTGAGTTGCCCGGCCGGGCGCGCGTGGGCGTCGCTGGCCTCGGCTTCGGCTTCTTCGACGTAGGCCAGGATCTGCTCGCAGCGCAGCAAATAGCGTTTGCCGGCCTCGGTCAGGGCGATGCGTCGGGTCGTGCGATTGAGCAGGCGGGTTTGCAGGTGGGCTTCCAGGTTGGAGACCGCGCGCGAGACGTTAGCCGTCGTGGTGTCGAGTTGCACGGCGGCGGCGGTGAAGCTGCCGGCCTCGGCCACGTAACTGAAGGCGCGCATGTTTTGCAAAGTGTCCATGGGATGCTCTCGGGTGCGATGGCAAATTGTGACACAAGGTTTCAGGGTCTGAGACCCCGACCAAGGGATTATCGCGTGAACGGTAATAAAGATTCACAGGAATCCCGGCTTATCGCCAACAAGGCCCACCCCTAGAATTGCGCCACTGTACGAACCAGGGCCGGAATAAACCCTGTGGGAGCGAGCTTGCTCGCGATGAGGCCGTCACTGCCGGCATTGATGTTGGCGGACCCTCCGCCATCGCGAGCAAGCTCGCTCCCACAGGGATTGTGGTACCCGGTTCCACAACAATTTTGTACCTCCCCCTTCTCAGGAATTTGCAGCAGTGCCGCGTCGCATCAGCAGAGCGTTTCAGTCGCTCAGTGTTTTGGCTTTAACCCTGGCAATCAGCGGCTGCATCGGAACCGGAGGTATTGCCCCACAGGGCAAGGCGCTGGAGGCCAATTCACTGGCCACCGACGCAGCTATCCAGAATGCCGCGCAGGACGCTCACTGGCCCACCGCCCAATGGTGGCAGGCGTATGGCGACCCACAATTGAACCGTTGGATCGACCGCGCCGTACAAGGCAGCCCGACCATGGCAATGGCGACAGCGCGAGTGCGTCAGGCCAAATCCATGGCTGGCGTCGCCGAATCCGCCGAGTCGCTGCAGATCAACGGCGAATCCACCCTCAAACGCCATAACTGGCCCACCGATCAGTTCTACGGGCCGGGCGAGCTGGCCAACACGACGACGTGGGACAACAACGCCGGGCTGGGTTTCAGCTATGCGCTCGACTTGTGGGGCCGCGAAAGCAATGCCACCGAACGTGCGGTGGACATGGCCCATATGACCGCTGCCGAAGCGCGGTTGGCCCAGCTCGAATTGCAGAGCAACATCGTGCGCGCCTACATCGAATTCTCGTTGCACTACGCGCAGCGCGACATCGTCGAGGCAACGTTGAAGCAACAACAGCAGATTCTCGATCTTGCACAGAAACGCCTGAGTGGCGGCATCGGCACCCATTTCGAAGTCAGTCAGGCCGAAGCGCCGCTGCCGGAAACCCATCGTCAGATCGACGCGCTGGATGAAGAAATCGCCCTCAGCCGCAATCAACTCGCAGCCCTCGCAGGCTTTGGGCCGGGAGAGGGCGCGCAGTTGCAGCGGCCGACGCTGTCGTTGGGTACAGCGCTGAAACTGCCATCGTCGCTGCCTGCGCAATTGCTCGGTCAACGCCCCGATGTAGTCGCCAGTCGCTGGCAAGTGGCGGCCCAGGCTCGGGGCATCGATGTTGCGCATGCCGGTTTCTACCCCAACGTTGATCTGGTCGGCAGCCTCGGCTACATGGCCACTGGTGGCGGAGCACTGGAGTTCTTGACCGGCAAGAAGCTCAGCTACAGCGTCGGTCCGGCGATCTCGTTGCCGATTTTCGATGGCGGCCGTTTACGCTCCGAGCTGGGCAAAGCCTCGGCCAGTTACGACATCGCCGTGGCCAAGTACAACCAGACGCTGGTCAACGCCCTGAAAAACATCTCTGACCAGTTGATCCGCCGTGAGTCCATGAACAAGCAGCAGACGTTCGCCGCTGAATCCGTGGCCTCCGCGCAGAAGACCTACGACATCGCGATGATCGCCTATCAACGGGGGCTCACTGACTACCTCAACGTGCTCAACGCCCAGACGTTGTTGTTCAAGCAGCAGCAGGTCCAGCAGCAGGTTCAGGCCGCGCGCCTCAGCGCCCACGCCGAACTGGTGACGGCGTTGGGTGGCGGACTCGGTGCGGGTAACGACGTGCCGAAAGACAGGCAGACCGCAGCACCGAAAACCCCGGCCCTGCTTGAGAGTCTCTCGAATTGAACACAAAACCTGTGGGAGCGAGCTTGCTCGCGATGACTGAGTGCCAGTCGACATCATTGTTGAATGTCAGACCGCAATCGCGAGCAAGCTCGCTCCCACAGGGATTGCGTCTTGACTGAATCGCAGCTCAACCATCGACCAATGAGCCGTACTTCATGACTTCCTTGCCCGCACCTTTGCGCTGGCTGTATTCCCTGGAATGGCGTCGGGGGTTTTTCGACTGGGCACGCAGCGATGGCGTGACCTGGGTCTACATTTTCAAGGTGTTGTTCGCGGCGTTCCTGACGTTGTGGCTGGCGATGCGCCTGGAGTTGCCGCAACCGCGTACGGCGATGATCACCGTGTTCATCGTCATGCAGCCGCAAAGCGGCCAGGTGTTCGCCAAGAGTTTCTATCGCTTCCTTGGCACGTTGGCCGGGTCGGCGGTGATGGTGGCGCTGATTGCCTTGTTCGCGCAGAACACCGAACTGTTCCTTGGTTCGCTGGCGATCTGGGTCGGCATCTGCACTGCTGGCGCGGCGCGCTACCGTAACTTCCGTGCCTACGGTTTCGTGCTCGCCGGGTACACCGCCGCGATGGTCGGTTTGCCGGCACTGGCCCACCCCGACGGCGCGTTCATGGCGGCGGTCTGGCGGGTGCTGGAAATCTCTCTGGGGATTCTCTGTTCAACGCTGGTCAGTGCGGCGATCCTGCCGCAAACCGCCAGCGCTGCGATGCGCAACGCCTTGTATCAGCGCTTCGGTGTGTTCGCGCTGTTTGTCACCGACGGCTTGCGCGGCCGCAGTCAGCGGGAGGCCTTTGAAGCGAGCAACGTGCGGTTCATTGCCGAAGCGGTCGGGCTGGAAGGCCTGCGCAGCGTTACCGTTTTCGAAGATCCGCACATGCGCCGCCGCAACGGTCGACTCAGTCGTTTGAACAGCGAGTTCATGGGCATCACCACGCGCTTCAACGCCTTGCACCAGCTGCTCGAACGCTTGCACGGCAGCAGCGCTGAACACGTTGTCGCGGCGATCAAGCCGGGCTTGCAGGACCTTGCCGAATTACTCGACGGTTTCAGTGGTCGTGCCTTGACCCATGCCGATGCGTCGCGCCTGGTGCTCGCGTTGACGGCTTATAAGGAAGGGTTGCCGGCGCGGGTTCGCAGCCTGCGGGCGACGTTTCAGCAGAGCGCGCCGAGCGACGCCGAGCAACTGGATTTTCATACCGCGTATGAACTGCTCTATCGCTTCGTCGACGACCTGCACAGTTATGCACAGACCCACGCCTCCCTGGCCGATCACAGTCACGAACGAGAGCGTTGGGACGAGCCCTTCACGCCTCAAACCAACTGGCTGGCGTCGGCCGCTTCGGGCATTCGGGCCGCGTTCATTCTGGTGGTACTCGGCAGTTACTGGGTCGCCACCGCCTGGCCGAGCGGTGCAACCATGACCCTGATCGCCGCTGCCACCGTGGGCCTGTCTGCCGCCACGCCGAACCCCAAACGCATGGCCTTCCAAATGGCCTGCGGGACGTTCCTCGGGGCGTTGATCGGCTTCGTCGAGATGTTTTTCATCTTCCCCTGGATCGATGGTTTTCCGTTGCTCTGCGTGATGCTCGCACCGGTGATCGTGCTCGGTTCTTTCCTCACCTCGCGGCCGCAATACGCCGGTGTCGGCCTCGGTTTGCTGATCTTCTTCAGCACCGGTTCGGTGCCGGACAACCTCACCGTTTACAACCCGTACACCTTCATCAACGACTACATCGCCATGGTGCTCGGCATGCTGGTGTGCGCGGCGGCCGGGGCGATCATTCTGCCGCCCAACAGCCGCTGGTTATGGCGCCGACTGGAGCAGGATCTGCGCGAGCAAGTGGTGTACGCCATCAGCGGCAAACTCAAAGGGTTGGCGTCGAGCTTCGAAAGCCGCACGCGGGACTTGCTGCATCAGGCGTACGGCCTTGCGGCAGGGCAGCCGCAGGTGCAACGGGACTTGCTGCGCTGGATGTTCGTGGTGCTGGAAGTCGGGCACGCGATTATCGAGTTGCGCAAGGAACAGGCGATCCTGCCGGTGCATCCTGCCTATGCCGAATCCCAGCCATGGCGCCAGGCGATCCGGGTGATGGGCCGCTCGCTGGTACGGCTGTTTCTGCAACCGAGCCAGAGCAATCTGGAGCGCGCACTGATCGCCGTCGATCACGCCATCAGCCGTGTGCAGGCCACCGACGAGCCCTTCGCCCCGCACTTCGACACCTCGGCGTTGCGCCGGGTGAAAAGCTATCTGCACTTCATCCGCACCTCGTTGCTGGACCCGCAATCACCCCTGGCGAACTACATAAACGCCGGGCCCACCGCCAAGCCCCAAGGACTTGAACATGCCTCGTGAGATCGCCTTCCATGGCGTGTACATGCCGACCATGACGCTGATGTTTTTCATCGCCGCGGCGCTGGCCTGGGCGCTGGACCGGTTGTTGTCCGGGTTCGATGTGTACCGTTTCTTCTGGCACCCGGCGTTGCTGCGCCTGAGTCTGTTTACCTGTCTGTTCGGCGCCCTGGCGCTGACTGTTTACCGTTGAGAACACCCTGATGAAAAAGCTTTTCAGCCTGCTCGCGACCCTGTTGGTGCTGGCCCTTGCGATGTGGATCGGCCGCACCCTATGGGTGCATTACATGGACACCCCGTGGACCCGCGACGGCCGGGTACGCGCCGACATCATCAACGTTGCGGCCGACGTCACCGGTGAAGTAGTGGACGTGCCCGTGCGCGACAACCAACTGGTGAAGAAGGGCGATCTGTTGATGCAAATCGACCCCGAGCACTACCGCATCGCGGTCAAGCAGGCACAGTCGCTGGTGGCTTCACGCAAGTCGACGTGGGAGATGCGCAAGGTCAACGCCCATCGCCGCGCTGATATGGACGCCTTGGTGATCTCCAGGGAAAACCGCGACGACGCCAGCAACATCGCCGACTCGGCCCTGGCCGATTACCAACACGCGCAAGCGCAACTTGAAGCTGCCGAACTCAACCTGAAACGCACCGAAGTGCGGGCGGCGGTGGACGGTTACGTGACCAATCTCAACGTTCATCGCGGCGACTACGCGCGCATCGGCGAAGCGAAAATGGCCGTGGTCGACATGAATTCGTTCTGGGTCTACGGCTTCTTCGAAGAAACCAAACTGCCTCATGTGCGAGTGGGTGATAAGGCCGACATGCAACTGATGAGCGGCGAAGTGCTCAAGGGGCATGTGGAGAGTATTTCTCGCGGCATCTACGACCGTGACAACCCGGAAAGCCGTGAACTGATCGCTGACGTGAACCCGACGTTCAACTGGGTGCGGTTGGCACAGCGAGTGCCGGTGCGGATTCACATTGATGAAGTGCCGGAGGGGGTGCTGTTGGCGGCGGGGATTACGTGCACCGTTGTTGTGAAGCAGGATGGCGTGGAGTAGCTGGTAGACCGCGTTGCCCCCTTCGCGAGCAGGCTCGCTCCCACAGGGGATTTGTGGGCGCCGCAAAACCTGTGGGAGCGAGCCTGCTCGCGAAGGGGCCGACTCGGGCTCAGAGTCGCACACTCAACCCGAACCGCTTCATCAACCCCGCCTCCAGCAGCCCCTTGGGCAACAACCCCGCCAGCAACGGCAGCGCCCGGCTGCCATTGCCCAGGCGAATCAGGCGCGGTGGTTTGCTCTGCTGCACAGCCTTGAGCAAGCCTTGTGCAAATTCCCTGGCCGGCGTCGGCTTGTCCTGCGACGCTTTGGCCCGCGCGCGAATACCTTCACGCAACGGAAACCACGGCGATTGTTCGGTGATCAACTGTTCCGCCTCATGACCGGCATTCTTGGCGAAACTGGATTCGATCGCACCTGGCTGCACTTCCATCACCCGCACACCAAACGGCGCCAGCTCCATGCGCAACGCATCGCTCAAGGCATGCACCGCCGCTTTTGAGGCGCAATAGGCGCCGGCAAACGGCGTGACCAGAATGCCGGAGACGCTACCGATGTTCACCACCAGTCCTTTGGCGCGGCGCAGTACCGGAAACATTGCGCGGGTGACGCCGACGATGGCGAACACATTGGTTTCGAACTGGCGCTGCATGGCTGGCACACCACCATCGAGCAACGGCCCCATGGCGCCGTAACCAGCGTTGTTGATCAAAACATCGAGGCCGCCACGTTGCTGGTTGATTCTCTCGCTCAACTGTTCAAGCGCCGCGCCGTCATTGACGTCCAGTTGCACGGCGGTGAAGCCGGCGGCAGTCAACGCCGCGACATCTTCAGCTTTGCGAGCGCTGGCCCAGACCTCATATCCGGCCTGTTTGAACACATCGGCCAGGGCGCGGCCAATGCCGCTGGAACAACCAGTAATCAACGCAACGGGCATGGCGCGGTCCTTGTGCAAAAGGAAGAAGGGGATCAGTCAGAGAAACTACCCTGCAATCGCTCGGCGCGAAACTCCAGGGTTTGCGGGCGATAACCGGGACGCAGCGGCGGCAACGGTAAACAGTCTTCCCAATTGGCGCCGGCCTGCAATTCACCGGGGCCGCGGTAGCGCGGGGCGGCGTATTGATTGTCGGCCAGATTGACCGTATCGCCCGGCGCGTAGGCGGCGATGCGCCAACGCAACTCGGTCAGCGGTACGTCATTGCCGTTGTTCATTTTCAGTTGCAACGGCCGGTCCGCGGGGCAGTGTTCCGGCGCGTAAGTGATGCGCAACTCAAGGCGTGCCAGTTGCTTGATCTCGCGATTGTCCAGCCAGACCACCCAGGTCGCCACCAACGCCAACCCCACGGCGGCCGCCAGAGAGACGGGCAAGGCTTTTGCCGGATAGCGCAGTAACAGAATGAGCCAGGTGATGACCAGCAGGACGCCGATGAACATGACGCGAAACCTCGGGGGGAGAGAAGGTCATCCTACCTAAGCGTAGATGAGGTGGCGATGGGCTGTCAGGCCCCATCGCGAGCAAGCTCGCTCCCACAGGGGTTTTGTGTGCTCCTCAGATCCACTGTGGGAGCGAGCTTGCTCGCGATGAGGCCGGCCCAGACGCCAAAAATTCCAGACAAAAAAAGCCCCCGCCCAACCTGCTGCAGATAGGGTACGCAGCGGGCAGGGCAGGGGCTTGCGGTGTTACCAATCAATCACTGCGCGATGGTTTTCACCGACACGCCGCGCTCGATCGGGGTGGAACGACCGTAGATGTCTTCAAACCGCTCGATATCGTCTTCACCCAGGTAGCTGCCCGATTGCACTTCGATGATCTCGAGTGGAATCTTGCCCGGGTTGCGCAGGCGGTGAACCGAAGCGATCGGGATGTAGGTCGACTGGTTTTCAGTGAGCAGGAACACGTTTTCGTCGCAGGTCACTTCAGCGGTACCGCTGACCACGATCCAGTGTTCGGCGCGGTGGTGGTGCATCTGCAGCGACAGGCATGCGCCCGGCTTCACCGAGATGTGCTTGACCTGGAAGCGGCCGCCCATGTCCACCGAGTCGTAGGAGCCCCACGGACGATAGACTTCACAGTGAGTCTGGGTTTCGCTACGGCCCTGTTCGTTGAGGGTGTTGACCATCTGCTTCACGCCTTGGACCTTGTCCTTGTGCGCGATCATCATGGCGTCCTTGGTTTCGACGACCACAATGTTTTCCAGGCCGATCACCGACACCAATTTGCCGTTGCCGTGAATCATGCAGTTTTTGCTGTCCTGAATCACCACGTCGCCTTTGGTGACATTGCCATTGGCGTCTTTTTCATTCACCTCCCACAGCGACGACCAGCAGCCGACATCGCTCCAGCCCGCGGTCAACGGTACGACGCAGGCGCGCTGGGTTTTTTCCATCACGGCATAGTCGATGGAGTTGTCCGGGCAGCAGGCGAAGGTCGCGGAATCGATTTCGATGGTGTCGGCATCCTGCTCGCTGCGTTCCAGGGTCAGTACGCAGGTGTCGTAGATGTCCGGATCGTGTTTTTTCAGTTCTTCGAGGAAGCGGCTCGCGCGGAACAGGAACATGCCGCTGTTCCAGAAGTAACCGCCGGACTGGACAAACTCGGTGGCGCGTTTCACGTCCGGTTTTTCGACGAAGTGCGAAACACGGCTGACGCCTTCAGGCAATAGCGAGTCGTTGGTCGACTTGATGTAGCCGTAGCCGGTTTCCGGTTTGGTGGCCGGCACGCCGAACAGCACCATTTCGCCGTTTTCTGCGGCGACGGTGGCCAGCGCCAGGGCGCGTTGCAGAGCTTTCTGGTCTTCCAGCACGTGGTCAGCCGGTAACACCAGCATCAACTCATCGCGACCTTCGTTGACCAGCATCATCGCGGTCAGGGCCACGGCCGGCGCGGTGTTGCGGCCGAACGGTTCCATCAGGATGCGCTGGGTTTCCAGCTTGCGGGCGCTCAGTTGTTCGTTGACGATGAAGCGGTGGTCTTTGTTGCAGACCACGATCGGGGTGTCCATGCCGTCGAACACCAGGCGTTCCAGGGTTTGCTGGAACAGCGTGTGTTCGCCGGTCAGGGCGAGGAATTGTTTTGGGAACTGCTTACGCGAAAGCGGCCAAAGACGTGAGCCGCTACCACCTGACAAGATCACCGGAATCATGTTGTTACTCCTTTAAAATCGATTGGTTAGAGCTACTGCGTTTTGTCGTTTCACTCTTTTTCTTATTCCGTACTCAGCTCGGTTCACCTGTAGCAGCTGCCGAGCCTGCGAGGCTGCGTTCGGCGGCGCAGCCGTCGTAAATCCGGTCAACGCGGTCATTCAGAGGACCGCGTTGCCGGGATTGCGACGGCTGCGCCGCCGAACGCAGGCTTCGCCAGCTGCTACAAGGATCACCGTCCTGACAAATGTATTAGCGCGTCGAAACCGGGCGCTTTACCCAGACTGGCGACAGGCTGCTGCCGTTACCGGTGACGTACAGCACTGCGGCCTCACCGCGCTCCAGGGCAACCGGTTTTACGTCGCCGACTTTCTTGTCACCATCGTATAGCGCCAGGCTGACTTTGACCGGGTTGATTTCACGTTCGCCACGGCTCTTGGCGGCCACGTTCGGCACCACTTCGGTCTTGCCGTCGGCGGTTTTCAGGGTCAGGGCCTTGTCGCTGAGGTTCTGCACGCGAACCAGGGATTTCTGCTTATTCTTGAACGGCGGCTCTTCGATCAGTTGCGGCGCGCCGCTGGCGTTGTTGACCAGGGTGTAATAGTGATCCCCGGCCAGTTTCACCGGCAAGGTCTGGCTGCCGACCTTGGCGCTGTAGTCGCCGCCCGGCATGAAGCTGAAATCACTGCTGGACAGCGGCGCGACATCGTTCAGGCTGGTGGTGCCGACGGTGGCGCTGACTTCAGCGTTACCGGCGTTGTAGATACGCACGAAGCTTGAACCTTTCGGTGCAGTCGGGCCGTAGAGCGCGGAGTCGCCACCGGCGAAGGCGTGCATCGACAGAACGCTCATGCCCGCAACGAGTGCAACTGCCTTTAAGGAGCGAGCGGCGAGACGGCGAGGAGTAGTAGTGAAAGTCATGGTAGTACCTCTCTCTTTCAGTTTTGCGCCCGGTCGGGCGTCTCGGATTTAGTGTTTGCGGCTACGTTTTGTTGGCGAACGCCGGCTTGTTTAAGCTCTGCGACCCACTGCGGGTCGGCGTCACCGATTTCGTTGTTCACAGGCAGATAACGTTCAGGAAACTCCCAGATCAGCACTTGCGGCGGGCTGTTCTTGAAAGCATCACTTTTCAGGTAGCTGAGCATCGGCAGAATCGGGCCGTGGCCGTCTTCGGCGTAATTGACCACGTCGCTGTGCAGCGCTTGTTTCAGCGCACCGACGAAGTTCCAGTTGGGGTTGGCGCTGTAGCTGGTGCCGATCAGGGCCACCGGTACTTCGGTGTTGGCAAACAGGGCGTCATCGCCCGCAGGCTGGTCTTCAGCCGCCACGGTGTTGCGCTTCTGCAGCGGTTCTGGCGCCGGCATCAGGTTTTCGAACAGCGGGTCCAGCGGCAGGAACAGACGCAGGTCGCCCTTATGGGTGACTTTCTCCGCAGGCTCGGTGACGAAGCGCTGCGGCACGCCGCTGAGCGGGGTCTTGTCGGCGATGGTTTTGGCCAGGGTCTCGGCAGCGATTTGCGCGCCTTCCGGGGTCCAGTGGGTGTCGGTGCGCAGGAACACTTGCTGACCGTTTTTCTTGCCCTGTTGCAGCGGGCCGAGCAGGTCGGGCGCGAGGATCTTGTCCGCCGCCACACGGGCGTGGAAGTCCTGGTAGAGGTTGGCGTGAATGCTCGAAGGCTTCACTTCACCCAAGTGTTCCGGGTACAGGCGCGTCTTGGCCGGCACGATCGCCATCACCAGTTTCACGCCTTTCTCTTTCAGGGTCTGGCGCACGCCTTCAACCAGCGCGTAGTTGCCTTGCAGGTTCAGCTCTTCGTTGACGATCGGGTTGAATTCTTCATCGCTGTACAACCACTGGTCGCGACCGAGCACGACGCCCGGACGACCTTCGTTGAACAGTTTGAAATCCAGCGCGGCCCAAAGGTTGGTGCCCAGGCGCTTGATCGGGAACTCGTCGTCATAGTGAGTCTCCACGGCTTTGGTCCATCGACCGTTGAGCACCGTCGCGTCGGCGTTGGTGCTGAAACCGAGGAAGCTGCGCGTCGACCACAGACCCAGGACCAACAGGGTCACCAGGAACAGGGCGATGTAGAAGATACGTAATGAGCGGGTCATGGTCAGAGCCCTCAGAACTGGAAGTAAAGGAACGGCGAGAAGCTTTGCGCCGAGAGTTTGAAAATCGAGGCGATGAACAGCACCAGCACCAGCGTGCGCATCACGTAACGTGGCCAGTCTGCGGTCCAGTAGGCCGGTTGCACGGTCGCTTCAACGCCGACGGTGTAACCCGGTTGGTGGATGTTGGCCGGGTTGTCGCCCGGTACGGCTTTGATCATTCCCGGCGTGGCGGTCGCCGGGCCATCGGCCTCGACATTCACGGCAGGCCTGGTCGTGAGTGGCGGACGGTTGGTGTAGAAATCACGAATGCCGAAGAACGCCAGGGTCATGTAAGCCACCACCAGGGTTGCGACTTGCAGGCCGGTGAGGCTGGCCTGGTTGAGTTCCGACAACGACCATTCGCCGAAGCTGAACATTGCGCCGTACATGCGACCGGCAACGTGCAGGTTTTCCGAGCGGAAGATCACCCAGCCCATCACCACCAGCAGGAACGTCAGGGCCCAGCGGATCGGGTTGATGCTGCGCGGCGAGGTGTTCAGGCCCAGCGCTTTTTCAATCGCCAGCCACATGCCGTGCCACGCACCCCAGACGATGTAGGTGATGTTCGCGCCGTGCCACAGACCGCCGAGCAGCATGGTCAGGAACAGGTTGCGATACGTCATCAGCGTGCCTTTACGGTTACCGCCCAGCGTGATGTACAGGTAGTCACGCAACCAGGTGGACAGGCTGATGTGCCAGCGACGCCAGAACTCGGTGATCGACTGGCTGATGTACGGCTGTTTGAAGTTTTCCATGAAGCGGAAACCCATCATCAAGCCCAGGCCGATGGCCATGTCGCTGTAGCCGGAGAAGTCGAAATACAACTGCGCGGTGTAGGCGAGGGCGCCGAGCCAGGCGTCGCCCGTGGTCGGGTGCTGCAAGGCAAAGCAATGGTCGGCCACCACCGCGAGGGTGTCGGCGATGAACACCTTCTTGATGAAACCCTGCATGAACCGCGTGGCACCTTCGGAGAACTTGTCGAGGGTGTGGGTGCGGTTGTTGAACTGGTCGGCAAGGTCGCGGAAACGCAACACCGGACCTGCGATCAAGTGCGGGAAGATCGCCACGAAGGCGGCAAAGTCGATCAGGTTGCGGGTCGCCGGGGTGTCGCCCCGGTAGACGTCGATGATGTAGCTGATGGACTCGAAAATGTAGAACGAGATCCCGATCGGCAACAGCACGTGGGTCAGGATGAAGGGTGACAGACCGACCGAGGTCATCATCGCGTTGATGCTGTCGACGCCGAAGTTGGCGTACTTGAAGTAGCCAAGAATGCACAGGTCGACGGCCACGCCCAGGAGCAACCAGCGCTGGGCCGGTTTAGTCCGCACGCCGGCGGCGCCGACTTTGAGGCCGATCCAGTAGTTCCACAGCGTGACGGCAGCGAACAGCGCAAGGAAGTCCACGCGCCACCAGGCATAGAACACATAACTGGCGATCAGCAGCAGCAGATTGCGATAGCGAATCCCGCTCAGGTAATACAAGCCGAGAAAGACCGGCAAGAATAAAAACAGGAACACATTGGACGAAAATACCATCCCGATCTCTCCATGTTTAACCAACAGTCAAGGGCCAACGGCCCCCCCAAACCCCCCACCGAAAACCGGGGGGAATATCACTCAACTCAAATCTTGCACTGACCCCTGTGGGAGCGAGCTTGCTCGCGAATGCGATCGGCATTCAGCAATATGTTTTCTGACACACCGCCTTCGCGAGCAGGCTCGCTCCCACAGGGTTAAGCGTTTGTCCTACGAACCTTTGTTGCCTTTTTCATTGGCCGGGTCGAAGACCTTGGTCAAATCGCCACCGAGGCGGAACGTCTTGAACGGCTGCATCGAGTGCTTTTTCTCCAGCACATCGGCCGGGCAGGTGTAGAGCGAGCAGTACGGTTCAAGCCAGGCAAATTTCGAGTCGATTTTGAGGTCGGTCATGTCCTGCTCTTTACCGTTCTTCTTCTCGAATTCGCCCGGGTCTTTAATCCCGGCCAACACTCGATCACCCAGGCGTTTCAGGGCACCGTTGTTTTCCTGACGCAAATCCACACCGTTGACCTGGGCGAAACTGGCGATCATTGCCAGCGGCGGCAGGGCGTAGTTGTGATAGGCGAGGGCGCGTTGCTGGCGCTTGAGTTCGTTCGGCAAGTAGCCGTCGGCGTCGACTTGATGGGCGCCGACCTTGTATTCCTTCACGGCCCAGTCGAACAGGTCGCGGCGGTTGGTGGCGATTGACGTCGCCATCACCGACCAGGCAGCCCAGTACGAGTGGTTGTTGGTCTGCTCGAGCGGCAGGTTGTCCCAGTCGCTGACGACCTGATCGGCCATTCTGTTGAACCAGGCTTCAATCAGTTGCGACTCTTGCTGATGGTTCGCCAATGGATGCGAGTCGGAGAATTTCAGGCGGATATAGGACGATGCCATGCTGCCCAATGCCCATTTGCGCATGGACTTGCCAGTGTGGTTGAAGTCCTTGGACATCAACGCATCGGCCTTGGCCCACGCGGTCAACCAGTTCAGTGTGCATTCGAGCTGTTCCGGACGACCGTCACGCATGAACTGCATCACGCGCTTGCTGGTACCGCGCTCGAGTTTGGTGATGTCGGCGGTGCTGTCGCGGAAGGCTTTTTCCGATTGCACGTTCAGGGTCGAACGCGCCTTGTCGGAGCCTTCGTACTTGCTGCGAAATTGCAGCGAGCCGGTGTACGGCGTCGGCATCGCATCACAGCCTTCGCTCTTGTCGCCGGCTTTGACTTTTTCAATCGGCGCGAAATAGCCCTGGGGCGGGCGCAATGGCGCGGCGGCCTGGGTCGCACCGGCAAACAAGGCCAGGCTCATCAGGGACGGCACGAGTAGCTTTTTCAAAGTTCGGGTTTGCAGGCATGTCATAGGAGGTAACCTCATTGCCCGGCCTGAGCGGTACGCTGCCCAGCGCCAGGGAATACGTTGCGTTTGCAGATTTTCGCTTCGACTTTTTGTGGCGCGGCACCGGCTTCAGGGCCCTGGATTTCGACGGCCAGCAGGTTCTGCGAGGCCCAGTCTTCGTCCGTGCGCAACTCAAAGGCGAAACGCCCGTCAGTGTCGGAAGTTTGTGGTTTATCGATCTTGATGTCCTCGTGGCGACCGTTCATGTACCAGAGGGTGGCTTGCAGCGTTTTCACCGACGGATCGGCGAAGCGGATGTCGACCTGATGACTGCTGTTTTGCAGGTTCAGGTTTTTGCTGTTGACCATCAATTCGTTTTTGCCCGGTTTCAATGTGGTGCTGCCGGTCATCTGTGCCTCCTTGCCTTCGCAACCGTTGTCCAGCAGCGCCATCATCTGGCGGTAGATGGTTTGCTGGTCGAGACGATAGAGTGGCGAGAATTCCCAGATCAGTATCTTCGGCGGCTTGGTCTGGAATTCTTCGCTGCCCAAGTACTGCAGCATTGAACCTTCCAGGCCACCGCCGGGAAACGCCACGTTGAGGATGTCGGCGCCGATGGCCTCTTCGAGGAAACCGGCGAAGTTGTAGTTCTTGCCACTGTGGCTGGTGCCGACCAGGGTGATCTGCGGATTACCGGAGTCACTGAACAGATCGCCATCGGCTGCTTCGCCTTTGGGTTCGGTGGTGAACTGATCCATGTACTGGATCGCGTAGCTGGTGCCACAGAGTTGACCGGCCATGTTGTGTAACGTTCCGGTCTTGCCCATGCGACCCGACCTATGGGTCTCGAATTCGCGTTTCGGGATGTCAGCAAACTCAGGCATTTGCTTGATTTTTTCGCCGACGATTTTCGCTGTGCGCTGGGCGCCATACGGCGTCCAGTGCTGGTCGCCGCGGAAGTAGAAGTCGTGTGCGGGCAGGGTGTCGGGCAGCGACTCGTTGGTCAGCGGCGACAGGTCCGGTACCACGTAGCCCATGGCGGCAAAACGGCCGAGCATGGTCTTGTAGTTCTTCAGCGCCTTGTCGAAATCGAATTTGGCCTTCTCTTGCGGGTTGAGCTTGTTGCGGTTCACCAGGCCACGGGTCGGCTGGTAAACGACGACCAGTTCCACGCCTTTGCTCTTGAACGCATCGTGCAGTTCTTTCATGCGTTTGTAGCCGGCGGGCGTGGTGTCGAATTCGGTGCGCAAGTCTTCCTGAGTCCGGAACAACCAGTCGCCCTGAGCCTGCACCAACGTAGTGAAATTCTGCTGGTAGCGCGTGGTGTAGTTCTTCGCGTCGTGCGCTTCGGGGCACAGATTGCAGCACGGTTCGGCGCTGAATTTCGGTGCCGCAGCTTCATCGGCGCGAACACCCGCGCTGGCCGCAAGAATGCCGGCTGTCAGGGCCGACAGGCTGAGTAATTTGATCAAGTGTGGGGGCATAAAATTATCCTCAGTCCCGCAGTTCGGTCTGGCGTTCGACAGGGTCGATCAGCACGGCTTTCTGCTGGCGTACCAGCAGGTCGAGAATTTCATCCTGACGATCGCCAAGAATCCCGTTGAAGCTGATGCCGCTGGATTTGGTCGGGGCGAGCATGGACACGCGATACAGCTCGACGCTCAGCGGCGAGTCGATGGACAGCGGCCCGCTGCCGTTGCCGGCCAGTTCACCACCGACCACGATCAGCGAGACCTCGGCGTCGAACGGGTCGAGCTTGATGTCGCGGTCGGAATCGCTCAGGTCTTTGATGTGGCCGTAGACGCCGGTCAGGCCGTTGGCCAATGACAGGTTTTCGTAGAGACGGATGTTCACGCTGTTACGAATGCGGATGCCGTGGCGACGGTTGCTGATCACCTTGTTGGCATACAGCAGGTTGTCGGCACTCTCGTAGAGGGTGATGCCGTCCGTGTGGTTCTGGTAGATCTCGTTGTAGGCGATCAGGTTGTTCACGCTGTTACGATCGATCACCAGGCCCGAAAGGTGGTTGTCGTAGCTGCGGTTGTTGAAGATGAAGCTGTCGTTGACCTCGCGGGAAATAATGATCCCGTGCTTCTTCTTTGTGCCGTGCACCGTGTTGTCGGCGATGATCAGGCCGTGGGAGCGGTCATGCGGGTCGATGCCGTAGACGATGTTGTCTTTGTAGGTGTTTCCCTTGACCACGAAGTCGCGGGTTTCGTAGCAGTAGAAGCCATACCACATGTCCGAGAACTCGGAGCCGACGATCCAGCCGGTCGGTTCAGGACGCTTGAGGACCTTGGCCATGTTCGGCGTGTATTGGGAAATACTCACGCCGTAGGACTTACTGTTGGCGTAGCCGAAACTGGCGATCTTGCTGTTGGCGATGTAGGTTTCGGTGCCGCCCCAGGACAGCAGGAACGGACGGAATTCCTTGGGCGAGGTGAACGTCGCCGGGCCGTTGTCTTTCTCGCGCCAGCCAGTGATTTTGGTGTCACGCACGAACAGCTGACCGTCGTTGACCAGGAACGAACCGGCTTCCTGGGACAGGCGCAGTTCCTGGGTCTGCTTGTCGATTTCGAGGATGCCGTGGCGACCGACCACGATCGGCAGCTTCGCCAGGAACACGCCCGGCGAGGTTTCGCTAAAGTACTGCTTGGGCAGTTTCTTGGCCAGGTCCTTGAGGTTCATGTAGCCGTCGTCGACAAAAATAGCCTGCGGGATGCCGTGCTGGCGCACCACCCATTCGGCCATCTTGTTGTCGCCGCCAATGAAGTCCTTCAGCGCGTCTTCCTGCATCATCCGGCGCACGCTGATTTTGCCGGCCTTGGTGCGCACGATTTTCGCGGCGATGGCGTCGGCGGTGTAGCCGGAGGTGTCCGGCAATGTCGGCTTTGCAATCTCCAGCGGCGCGATTGGCGCGCTGCTGACGGTGTAGGTTTTGGCCTTTTGCAGTTCCTTGGCCATGGTCACCGGTTTGGCGACAGGCTCCACCGTGGCGAAGGCGGCCGAGCTTGCCAGCAGCATCGCGCCGGCCAACAGGGTCAGTGAGCCTCTTTTCGGACTGTTCATGTCGGGCACTCCCTTCGCGGTTCGCATCAGAAGCGCCAGATCACGTCGATAAACGCGCGGTGCATGTACGAATCGACGCCTTTGCCATAGGCATCGCCGGGCTTGAACACACCGCCACGCAAACGCACCAGGGCCGAAGGCTCATCGATCGATTGGCTCATGGCAGCAGGCAGCAGGCCTTGCTTGAAGTACTTGGTGACGACCACGTCCATTTCCTGGCCGAGGTCCTTGGTGCCATCATTCAACGGCAGGGAGGTGCTGGAGAGAATCGCACCGGTTGGGTCATCGGTATTGTTCTCAACGGCATTGATGCCGTTGCTGCCGATAGGCTTATTGCCGTCGACACGCCAGAATTTGTGGTAGATCAGGCTGGCGTCGTATTCGTCGTTGAGCATCCAGGAGCCGAACAGCGTGGCGCTTTGCATGTTTTGCATTTCGCCCCGGAAGGCTTCGCCGAAACGGTGCGCCCGCGAACGAGTACCGGTGTAGTTCGAGCGGTTGCTTTCCAGGCCGTTCTGTTCGTAATCGGGACTGGCACGGGCATACGCTGCACCGACCTGCCATTGCGGATCGAGGCGCAGGCGCACGCCCAGGTCGGTGGCCCAGCCATCAATGCTGCCACTGGTTGTGGGTTGGGCCGGTGCGGTGCCGTTGGCGTTCAGCGGGTTGACCTTGTCGATGTCGCCGCTCATGCCGGTGACGCTGCCCCAGTAATTGACGGTGTTGGTGTTGCGCCAGTTATAGGCATCGCTGTCGGCGGTGAGGCCGATCCAACTGACGTTGCCATTCTGTTTCTTGTCCAGGGTATCGGCGGGCACGCCCGGCTCTGCGTAGTCCAGCTTGCCGTTATCGTGGGTGTGATGACCGCGAATGCCGACCCAGTTGCCCGGTGTCCATTGATACGCCGCATCCGCATAGAAGTGCTGGCGATCTTTATCTTTGGGGGACAGTGCTGTCAGGTCGGTGCGGTATTCGCTGAAGCGTTCGGCGACACCGGCATTGGCGCGCAACAGGGTGGTGTCGAAGGTCCAGTTCAGGGCTTCGATGTTGGTGTCGCGCCATTCGCCGTCATCGTTGTGCAGGTGTTGGCGACCGAGCTTGAGCATCTCGCCGGGGTACGGCGTGAAGCCGCTGTAGCCGACCCAGAACTCGCGCATCGCCAAGTAGTTTTTCTTGGTCTGGCGATCACCGCTGTCGGTGGTCTGGGTGCCGTCGCCGGCGGTCCCTTGCAGGGTGTCCGTCTCAATGATGTCAGTGGCGGTCACGGCCTGGCCCATGGCGTAGGCGCTCCACGCGCCGCTTTCGCCATAGATCCAGGGACGCAGGTCGAGGCCAATGCCGTTGACGTCGCCACCACTTTGCGTACCCAGGTCTGTGTCGCCTTCGGACTCGGCGGTGACTTTCGCGTCAAGGCCGTAGTTCTTGCTTTCGGTCAGTGCCGCCAGGGTCGGGCACGACCACAGCAGGGCGCATGTCAGGCCGATGCCGGCCTTAACGAATGGATTCAACTTCATAGGGATTCCTCGCCGTCTTCTTGCAGGGCATGCAGTTCCAGCGTGTTCTTGCTCAAGGTGGCGCGAACGGCCTGTTCTTGTTTCAACAGGCGTTGGGCCTCTTTGATCTGGGCAGGCGGCAGTTGGGTTTCGATTGTTTGCGCAAGCTCAGTGGCTTGCGGGGTGTCCTGAGCCTTGGCCAGCTGACTGAAGACATAAGCATTGAGCGGGTCGGGCTTGGTGCCCTTGCCTTGGGAAAACAGTTGGGCGATGGCGAAGTCGGCGCTGTTCTGGCCGTTACGCGCAGCCTTGAGCAGGTGATCCAGGGCTTTCTGCGAGTAGACCTTGCCCAGGTAGCCCCGGCGATAGATCTGACCGAGGTAATAATCGGCGGCGACTTCCTTGCCGACGGCTTTCTGGAAGTGTTCTTCGGCGACTTTCGCGTCGGCCGGCACCCATTTGCCTTCGTAGTAGAGCTTGCCCAGCAACAGTTCGGCGCGGGGTTGGTCGGCGGCGCGGCCGTTGTCCAGGTACTTCATCATCGTGTCGACGTCACCGAGTTCCGGGAAGTCGTAGAGCAATTGCGCCAGGCTGACCCAGGAAGCGGGGTAGCCGGGGGCGATGTCTTCGAGCAACGACTGGGCGGTTTTTTCGTCGGTCTTGCCCAGGGTTGCATCGCTGAGTACACGAGCAACACTGTCCACCCGTCGAGCGGAAACGCTGCCACGGGTGTGAGCGGCTTGCATCTGCTTGATCAGCCCGGCCTGTTTTTCTGGCTGGGCCTTTTTCTGATAGACCGTGGCCAGTTCGACGTAGCAGATGTCGGTGGTGTTCAGCGCGGCTTTACAAATCTTTTCCACTTCGTCCAGGTGCTGGTCGTAAGTGCCTTGGGTGCGATACAGCAGCACTTGGGCCAGGCCCGCTTCCGGTTTGCCTTCGGCGCGCCATTGGCTGATCTGCTGCTGGGCGTTGATGTTCGGGAAACTGTGGGGGTATTGCAGGTACAGCATCGCCAGCGGGATCAGGGTGTTGCCTTCACCCGCGACGGCGGCTTTCTTCAACAGGCCTTCGGCTTCGTGTTGCTCGGCTTCGGTGGAGCCGGGTTTGGCCACCAACAGACGACCCAGGCGCGCTTGAGCCCGTGGCGAGACATCGGCCGCAGCGCGGTAAGTCGCCTCGGCCTGCTTGATCTGCTCCGGGTCATGGCTGTCGACCTGGATATCGGCGAGGCCCACTTGCGCTTCGCTGTAGCCCAGGTCGGCCAGTTGTTTGTAGTTCTGCTGCGCCAGCGCGGTGTCGCCGCGCTTGAGGGCTTCGTTGGCCAGACGCTGGTCAGGCAGACCGGCGCAGCCACTGAGGCTGACGGCCAACGCTAGCGTGCACAACGCAAACCCCCTGTGGGAGCGAGCTTGCTCGCGATGCGGGCGGCTCGGTGTTTCAGACAGACCGCAGCGATCCCATCGCGAGCAAGCTCGCTCCCACAGGGTTTGCGGTGTTGTGAGGATAGGTGGAGTCGTCACAGGCATGTCCTCTGCTTAAAGACCGGAAGCCATGGCTTTGTCGATCAGCCAGTTCAGGTTCGGGCCACGGTCGCTGTTCACTTCAACCGGGCGACCGGCGAGCTTGCTGTCCAGTGGCTCGTCCGGCTGGATCAGCACGCGGATGTCGGAGGACAGGTCGGCGCTTTTCAGGCTGGTGCTGCTGACGATCTTGCCGGTGCGGGATTTGTCTTCACCGGCGATCTGGAAGCGGACCGGACTGCCTGGACGCACGTCGCCGAACTGGCGATAGGAGAAGCGTGCTTCAACATTGGCTTGGGTGTTGCGCGGCACCAGTTGGAAGATCACGTCGCCTTTGCTGGCGTACTGACCGTCGGCGACCAGTTGTTGCGCCACGGTGCAATCGCACGGCGAGGTCAGGGTGCCGGTCATTTGCTTGCCGAACAGTTCTTCAACCTTGGCGGGTTGCAGTTGCTCTTCGTCCAGATGGCCCTTGAGCACGTCGAGCATGCTGGTGCTGAACGTCGCCAGCGGTGCGCCTTTGGCGGCAACGCCGTCGGCTTTGATCAGGCTCTGCACGGTGCCGTCACGCGGCATGGTGATGTTCATCCCCGGCACAGTGACCAGGCCAGCCTGTGCGTGGCTGACGAAGTACATGCCGTACACCGATTTGAAAATGAAACCAAACGCCGCCAGGCCGACGAGGAAAATCGCCAGGCTGAACGTCACTGCACGCAAACGACCGAACGGAGTCATGCCGTGGCCGCCATCCTTGACCTTGCGCGCCTTGGTGAAGTTGTCGCGCTGCAGCGTGGCCAGCACTTCACCCATGCTGACGATGTCGCCGGCCAGGTGAGAGGTGATCAGGTGGCGCAGGGTCGAGATGTCTTGTGGTTCCAGGTTCTGGAACTGGCACCCGGCACGACCGGTCGGGCGATCGAAGGAGCGCACCTGCAACTCCACGTCCATGGCCAGGCCGAGGTTATCGATGACGAACTGCAGGCGAGCCTTGTACACATCGCCGATCTTGAGTGGCAACTGACCGGCATTGAAGGCCAGTCCGCCAGCGGACAGGTCGATCACTCGAGCTTCAACCGGGGTCCGGTCAGGACCGAAGAAGCGCAGTTTGGCCGGGATCTTCACGCGGGCGTGTTGGCGCTGGGCTTCTGATTCATGCACTACGTTGGCGTTGACGGCGGTATTCATATGGGCGATTTCCTAGTTAATTCAGGCGAGTTCGGTCAGACCATCAGCAACAGCACGGCAACAAAAATGCTGCCGGCGGAGAAGGTCATGGTCCGAGACGACCAGGTGTTGAACCAACGTTGAAAGCTGGCGAGATCACGGGTCAATTTGGTGTCCTGGCGAGTCCAGGATTGTTGGTCGAGGCGGAAGAACACGTAGATCTTCACCAGCGCGCCGACGATCTGGTTGTAATAGAGAATCGCCGGGTAGGCCGGGCCGATCCGGTGGCCGGAGCAAGACAGCAGCAGGGTCAGGATCAGGCGGGTGATGCCAATCCACAGCAGATAAACCAGGATGAACGCGATGCCGTACTTGAAGCTGGCGATGAGCGCGACGGTCAGGCCAAGCAGCGATGTCCACATCGACACGCGCTGGTCGAACAGCACCACCGAGGTGAACAGGCCGAGGCGTTTCACCCCCAGGCCCAAGGCGCGGGAGTTCTGGCGCAGGTTGTTGCCGTACCAGCGGAACATCAGTTTGCGACTGGCCTTGATAAAGCTTTTTTCCGGCGGGTGCTCCACGGTGTGGATCGCGGCATCCGGCACGTAGAACGTGTCGTAGCCCAGGCGCATCAGGCTGAACCAGCTCGATTTGTCATCACCGGTAAGGAACTTGAAGCGGCCCAGGCGCCAGTGTTGCAGCGAGTCGCTTTCCACGTCGGCGATAAAGTCCGGGTCGGTCACGACCGTCGCACGGAACACCGACATCCGGCCGGTCATGGTCAGCACGCGCTTGGACAAGGCCATGGAGCACATGTTGATGTGGCGCTGGGCGAATCGCAGTTTGTGCCACTCGCTCATGATGTAACCGCCGCGTACTTCGCAGAACTCGTTCGTGGTCAGGCCGCCAACGTTGCCGAACAGCTGGAACCACGGCACGGTCTTGAGCACGACGCCAGGGGCGAGCACGGTATCGCCATCGATCACGGCAACCACGGCGCGGTCGTCCGGCAGGTGGCGGGAGATGGCGCGGAAACCATAGGCCAGGCCATCGCGTTTACCGGTGCCGGGAATGCGCACGAAGTCGAGTTTGACGCGGTCCGGTGGATTCATCCGGGCCCAAAGGCTTTTCACCAGCAGCTCGTCGGACATTTCCACGATCGAGCACACCAGGGTGGCAGGCAGGCCGCAGTCGATCGCTTCGCGAATCACCGAGCTGTACACCTGCGCGGTGGTGAGCGCGTCAATGCGGAAACTCGTCACCATCAAATAGACATGGGACGGGTTTGCCGCTGTGCCCAACTTGCGCACTTTGCGCCGCAGGTGCGGGTAGACCACGTACAGAAACAGCATGCCGCGCAGAAAGTGCGTGGCACCCATCGAGTAACGCCAGATCCCGATAAAACCGATCAGGAAGATGAAGTCCTTCGACTCGGAGTCGAACGTGGACGCAGGCAACGCCATGGCGATGCCCATCAATAAACTTAGGTAAAACAGCCAACCGGCGGCCTGAAGTAGGCCGTGCTTTAGCCTGTGCATAATCTGCATCCGTCTCGATCTCGGGCGAGCCTGTGGGGTGGCCCGATGGGGTTAAGGCAGGCAAAAAAGCTGTAGGAGCGAGGCTTGCCCGCGAAGGGTGTGCCTGAAACATCGCGTCGCCTGGTTCGCCGGCAAGCCTGGCTCCTACAGAGGGCGGTGTGTTACCAGCAGATGCCTTCGGTGCGACCGGTAGCGCTGGTGGCTTTGGACATGAAGCCGACCAGGTCGATCACTTGCTTGCCGTGCGGTGCTTCCAGCGCCAGGGCGCGGAATTTCTCGTCACGGTTGCCGAGGATGATCACGTCGCAGTTGTTGATCACGTCGTCGAAGTCAGCGTTGAGCAAGGACGAGACGTGAGGAATCTTCGACTCGATGTAATCCTTGTTCGCACCGTGAACGCGGGCGTATTCGACGTTGCTGTCGTAGATACTCAGGTCGTAACCCTTGCCGATCAGCATTTCCGCCAGATCAACCAGCGGACTTTCGCGCAGGTCGTCGGTGCCGGCCTTGAAGCTAAGGCCCAGCAGGGCAACTTTGCGTTTGTCGTAGCTGGAAACGATGTCGAAGGCGTTCTGCACTTGCGATTCGTTACTGCGCATCAGCGAGTTCAGCAGCGGTGCATCGACGTCCAGCGAACCGGCACGGAAAGTCAGGGCGCGCACATCTTTGGGCAGGCATGAACCGCCGAAGGCGAAGCCAGGGCGCATGTAGTACTGCGACAGGTTCAGGGTCTTGTCCTGGCAAACCACTTCCATCACTTCGCGACCATCGACGCCGACGGCCTTGGCGATGTTGCCGATCTCGTTGGCGAAGGTCACCTTGGTGGCGTGCCACACGTTGCAGGTGTACTTGATCATCTCGGCGACAGCGATGTCCTTGCGGATGATCGGTGCGTCGAGCTCTTCGTACAGCGATTGCAGAACGTCGCCGCTCGCCTTGTCGAACTCGCCGATAACGGTCATCGGTGGCAGGTCGTAATCGGCGATCGCAGTGCTTTCACGCAGGAACTCCGGGTTGACCGCCACGCCGAAGTCGACGCCTGCTTTCTTGCCGGAGCAATCTTCGAGGATCGGGATCACCACGTTGGCGACAGTGCCCGGCAATACGGTGCTGCGAACCACGATGGTGTGGCGGGAGGTCTTGTCACGCAGGACAAAACCGATCTCGCGGCACACGGCTTCGATGTAGTTCAGTTCCAGGTCGCCGTTCTTCTTGCTCGGCGTACCGACGCAGATCATCGACAGGTCGGTGTCGCGAATCGCCTCGGCGAAATTGGTCGTGCCGCGCAGACGGCCGGTCTCAATACCCTTCTGCAGAAGTTCACCCAGACCCGGTTCAACGATCGGCGATTTGCCGGCATTGATCATATCGATCTTGTCTTTGGCAACATCGACGCCAACGACGTCGTGGCCCCGTGCAGACAGGCAACCGGCACATACTGCGCCGACGTAACCCAAACCAAATATGCTGATACGCATCGCATTTACCTCTGTGATTATCAAGCCATTAGATGGCCGGAGTTAATAGTGTTCAGCGGTCATAGTGCACTAGGAAGTGCGGCATGACAGACGCCACAATGCCGTGTGCAGGCATACAAAGTTCCGAGTGTCGAAATAAGCGCACTCAAGGTATGCGTAACTAGGCTTTATTCTTATGGCT
Source organism: Pseudomonas sp. ASL7 (assembly GCF_056680375.1). Lineage (NCBI taxonomy): Bacteria > Pseudomonadati > Pseudomonadota > Gammaproteobacteria > Pseudomonadales > Pseudomonadaceae > Pseudomonas > Pseudomonas sp. ASL7. Next base: position 5,781,522 of record NZ_CM155279.1, read on the forward strand.
TGCCCTGTTATGCAGCGCATCCTCTAGTCAGAGGACGTTCGTGCAAAGGTCTTGCGCGCTCAATGCCAGGCCGTAAGCCCGTAGATCAAGCGGTTGGGTGCTCAGATGAGCACGTTTATAGGGGCGCAGCCTTGGCCTTGTAGGGGATAGTGTTAATGCGTTATCTCCTGTCCTTCATGTGTTGCCCAAATCAGGGATTAATCAGCGGAAGTTAATGTGACAACTTCGCTGCGTGAATCTCTTATCTGCGTAAGTTATCTCGTACAAGCACTGTGAGAATAGTTACCGATGGTATGAGCGACGCATTTGGACATAGTTCCTGCTAGCCCATCACGAATGATGAAATTTCTTGAGATATCGAGAAAGATGGCACTGCTTTCATATTGATAGCACTTACCGTTTGGCCCTTTATATATAGGCTAATTATCGAATTAGATGGGTTTGTGCCACTACCGATAAAAATTTTCAGTGCCACTACTGAAAAAAATCACAAAAGTCGAGTGAAACAAAAGTTAAGAAACAGAATGCTTGAAATTTGGCGCCATGAAAATGGCGAATTGGGCGGGGATTGGGTCGACCATCAGCGATGGCGCACGACGAATTCTTCAGGTCGTGCGCCGAGGATGGTGTTACTCGGGGGCGTGATCGCGCAGGAAAACCAAAGTGTCCGATTTAGACTGTTCGGCGCTGTAGCGATAGCCTTGTACATCGAATTGCTTGAGGGTTGCCGGGTCGTTGATGCGCTCTTCGATGACGAAGCGGCTCATCATGCCGCGTGCTTTTTTCGCGTAGAAGCTGATGATTTTGTACTGGCCGTTCTTCAGATCCTTGAACTCGGTATTAATGATGCGAGCGTTCAAGGCGTTGCGTTTGACTGCGGAGAAATACTCGTTGGACGCCAGGTTCAGCAGCACGTCATCCCCTTGATCAACCAGGGCTTCGTTCAGCCATTCGCTGATCCGCGTGCCCCAGAAGGCATACAGGTCCTTGCCGCGGGCATTCGCCAGTTTGGTGCCCATCTCCAGCCGATACGGCTGCATCAGGTCCAGTGGACGCAACAGGCCGTACAGGCCGGACAGCATGCGCAGGTGCTGCTGGGCATAGTCGAAATCGGCCTCGCTGAACGTCTGAGCGTTCAACCCGGTGTACACGTCACCCTTGAACGCCAACAGTGCCTGCTTGGCGTTTTCCGGGGTGAATGCTGGCGTCCAGCTACCGAAACGCGCGGCATTGAGGCCGCCGATCTTGTCGGAGACGTGCATCAATTCACTGATTTGCGCAGGTGTCAGATCGCGCAATTGCATGATCAGCTCTTGGGAGTGATCGAGGTATTGCGGTTGGGTAAAGCGCTGGGTCGCCGGCGGTGTTTCGTAATCGAGGGTCTTGGCGGGGGAAATCACCATCAGCATGAAGTCGTCTCCTTTTTTCGTGGGGGCGATTCTAGGGGGTTGTCCGTGTTGACTCCAGCTATCAAGTCCATAGGTGATGATCGGTGGCAATCCGCAAAACCCTGTGGGAGCGAGCTTGCTCGCGAATGCGATCTATCAGTTGGCATTGTTGGTGACTGACACTCCGCTTTCGCGAGCAAGCTCGCTCCCACAGGAGATCGGTGCTGCTGCGGGAATGAAGGCTGGATCAGCTATAGTGCCGCGCGGGTTTTGTTATGGAGGCATCCCTTTGCGTATCGTTTTTCTATTGTCGGCCTGGCTGTTGAGCTTCGGTGCCCTGGCGGCGCCTGGCGATGTGGCGACGTTTGATCGCTCTGCCTGGCCTGAACAGCTCAATAGCCCGACCCTGTTTGACGTTGCATCACGGGCCGAAATACTCATGTTCGCCCGTGTCCTGCTTGCCAGTGAATCCCTGGATGAGGCGAGCCTGGCCCAGCGGTTAGGCTTGCGCACGATCAATCTGGAGTCGATCAACCACCTGCGCCAGCGCATGTGGCAGCGCCTGTTGGTCAATTACAACTTCGCGCAGCAGAGCTGCGATCAGGATGCTTCTTTCTGTTTCCTGGTCGAAGACATGGAGACCCTGCGTGGGCAGGCCGCCAAGTTTAAGGTCAGCGACGATAGCTACTACATAAAGTGGGCCGAGCCGAGTCGGCTGTTCCATGCCCAGTACCTGGACGAGCAATTGCGCAAAGCGGCGCTGTTTCCGCAAACCAGCAGCGAAGTCGATCGTTTTGGCGACTACGAGCGCAACGGCGACGGGATGAATGACCGGCTGTTTTTGCTGAGCTTCGACAGTGCGGCGAATGCCTCGCCGGACAACACGGCCTGGATTGCGGAGTACCTGCGCAAGTCGAACATGAACGGCACGTTCTTCGTCCTGGGCAAGGACATCCAGGCCCGTCTGGCAGAGCACTCGGTGGCCAGCCTGCAGGCGACTTACTCACAACAGTGCATCGGCGTGCAGGGTTGGGAGTTCCGCTCCCACAGCCACTGGCAGGACTGGCAGGATTCGGTGCGACGCAGCGTTGAGCTGGTTAAAAGCAAACTCCCGGAAAACTACGTCCCGCTGTTTCGTCCGCCCGATGGCCAACGTCGTTCGGACGCCGAAGGCTTCTTCAAGTCCCAGGGATTGCAAGTGGCGCTGTGGGATATCGATGCACAGGACGGTGCAGGCAAGCTCAAAGGCAATCAGAGTGGGCAACGGGTGCTGACCCTGATGTTGCTGTGGCGCCATGGGGTGATCAACTTCAATGCGAAGCAGGATGCGGTGAAAACGGCGATGCCCTGGCTTATCACGCAAACGGCGCCAAGCGGGATCGGATGGGAAGACTGTCAGGACGCGTTTCGCTGAAACGGGGAAAGCCAACAAACGTTGGGGATGGGGCGATTTCAGGCGGGATTTCGATGCAGGCGGACTTCCGACTTTAACGGGGTGATGGCAATCCGCCTAGTGCTATTGGTCACTCTGAAAAATAAACTTCAAAAAAACGTCAAAGTACTTTTTTCTGTCATGGGTTTTAGAGTATTACGAAGACAGACCGCCGAAACCTGCAACACAGGTGGCGTCTCCCAAGACCCAGTTTGTGTGCAGTTCACTTGACTCCTTGCAGGTGAATTCGGTGGCCACTTCGAGGCGCAGCACTGTCACGGTATTGCGTCGACTGGCTCCCACAAAGGTGACCGAGTATGGATGATCACGGACGTAGTTCTTCCTCCAACCAGCCAATCCTTTATGTACTCGATACCAACGTATTGATTCACGATCCAAACGCCCTGCTTAACTTCGAAGAACACCACGTCGCGATCCCGATGACCGTGCTTGAGGAGCTGGACAAGCTCAAGAGCGGGCATCACAGCGTGGCTGCGGAATGCCGTCAGGCGATTCGCCTGATCGACAAGACACTGGGCGATGCCAGCCCCGAAGACGTTGAACTGGGGGTGCCGATCCAGCGTGGCAAAAGTGGGCCCAAGGGTTTGCTGTCAATTCTGATGAGCAAGCGTGCCGAGCCAAACATCATTCTTCCCGAACACCTGAACGACAACATCATCATCAATCAGTTGATTGACTTGCACGCGCGCGAACCGAAGCTGCCCGTCGTACTGGTCACCAAAGACATCAACATGCGCCTCAAGGCCCGGGCGTGCGGGATCGCGGCCGAGGACTACAGCACCGACCAACTGGTCGATGACGTTTCGCTGCTGCCCAACGGTTATCACAACATGACCGGCTCCTTCTGGGACCGGGTAAGGAATGTCGAAACCCGTCAGGACCACGGCCGCACCTGGCACCAGGTGCAGTTGATCGACAATCTGCCGGCGGTGCACATCAACGAGTTCATCATCGACGAGCAGGGTTTTGTCGGCTGGATCAAGGAGATCGAGGAAGACCGGCTGCTGATTCTCGACCTGCATCAGGAACCCCTGTTGCACCAGGAAGCCTGGGGCCTGAAGCCGCGTGACATCTATCAGAGCCTGGCGCTGTACGCCTTGCTGGACCCGGACATCCACCTGGTCAACCTGTCTGGCGCGGCGGGTTCGGGTAAAACCATCCTGGCGCTGGCGGCGGCGATCGAGCAGACCATGGTCAGCAAGCGTTATCGCCGTATTATTGCTACCCGTAGCGTACAGGGGCTGGACCAGGAAATCGGTTTCCTGCCGGGCACCGAGGCCGAAAAAATGGAGCCTTGGCTGGGCGCCATCACCGACAACCTCGAAGCCTTGCACATGGATGACGAAAACACCCATGGCAGCGTCGACTACATCCTCAGCAAAGTGCCGTTGCAGTTCAAATCCCTCAACTACATCAGGGGCCGCAGCTTCCAGCAGAGTCTGATCCTGATCGATGAATGCCAGAACCTCACACCGCACCAGATGAAAACCATCATTACCCGTGCCGGTGCCGGTTCCAAAGTGGTGTGCCTGGGCAACCTGGCACAGATCGACACCCCTTACCTGTCCGCGACCAGCTCCGGGCTGACATACCTGACCGAACGCTTCAAAGACTTCCCGAACGGTGTCCACATCACATTACAAGGGGTGCCACGTTCGATTCTGGCCGAATACGCCGAATCGCACTTGTAACAACCTCACCCAAACCGGGCGGCCTGAAAGCCGCCCGGTTTTTTATGCCCGACACAAACCCCCTTAATGTAGGAGCGAGCTTGCTCGCGATGGTGTATCAGGCAAAGTTGTGTCTACAGACACACCATCGCGAGCGAGCTCGCTCCTACAAGGGGATTGGTGTGATCCGATAATCTTGCGTGCGAAAAATTGACCCGCAGGTTTACAATCGGGACTCCTGATCAGGAGTAACCCTGTGCTGACTCATCTCGATTCCCAAGGTCGCGCCAACATGGTCGACGTCACCGAAAAAGCCGTGACGTTCCGTGAGGCGACGGCCCAAGCGTTAGTGCGCATGCTGCCCGAAACCCTGCAGATGATCGTCAGCGGCGGCCACCCCAAGGGTGATGTGTTCGCCGTGGCGCGGATCGCCGGCATCCAGGCGGCGAAGAAAACCAGTGACCTGATTCCGCTGTGCCATCCGCTGATGCTCACTGGGGTCAAAGTCGAGCTGAGTGCCGAAGGCGACGACACCGTGCGCATCGTCGCGCGTTGCAAGTTGTCCGGACAGACCGGCGTCGAGATGGAAGCGTTGACCGCCGCCAGTGTCGCCGCGCTGACTATCTATGACATGTGCAAGGCCGTTGATCGCGGCATGACCATCGAAAGCGTGCGCCTGCTGGAGAAGGTCGGCGGCAAGAGCGGCCATTTCCAGGCAGATCAGCCATGAACGTCACCGTGAAATTTTTTGCCCGTTACCGCGAAGCGCTGGGCGTGGACTCGGTGAAGGTCGAAGGCGACTTTGCCACCATCGACGACGTGCGTGCGCTGCTGGCACAGCGCGACGGCACCGAGGTGCTGCGTGAGCAGAACCTGATGTGTGCGCGCAACGAAGACCTCTGCCAGCTCGACGAGCCAGTGGTCGACGGCGATGAAGTGGCGTTTTTTCCGACCGTGACCGGGGGCTGAGCCATGGCAATTCGCGTGCAGTCGATGGCGTTCGATCCGGGTGCTGAAGTCAACGCCATGCACGCTGCCAATGTGGGCGTCGGCGCGGTGGTGAGTTTTGTTGGTTACGTGCGCGACTTCAATGACGGTCTCGACGTTGCCGGGATGTTCCTGGAGCATTATCCGGGCATGACTGAAAAAGCCCTTGGCAAGATTGCCACCGAGGCCGAGCAGCGCTGGCCGCTGCTCAAGCTTGAAGTGCTGCATCGTATTGGCGCCCTCGAACCGGGCGAGCCGATCGTCTTCGTCGGTGCCGCCAGCGCCCATCGCCAGGCAGCGTTCGACGCCTGTGCCTTTGTCATGGATTACCTGAAAACCCGTGCGCCGTTCTGGAAGAAAGAAAACACCAGTGATGGACCGCGTTGGGTTGAAGGGCGTGACAGCGATCATGCGGCGGCGGATCGCTGGGAGCAGTAAGTTCTTTAGCGCTCTCAGGTACGCCTTCGCGAGCAGGCTCGCTCCCACATGGACGGTGTAAATCCCTGTGGGAGCGAGCCTGCTCGCGATGGGTCATCCGCAACACCAAAATCCTCCTGATTCACCTCCCGACCATCGGCCGGCATAACTTCGTTTGCCCCAATTGACGATCAATACATAAAAGTCCAGTATGGAATTATAAGTACAAAAAAGTCTTCTCCGATTCAGCTTCTTCTTCTGTCTTGCCAAACCAACAACAAACCGCGAGAAAACGAACATGAAGAAATTCCCCCTCATCACCGGTCTGGCCCTGAGCCTGTTGGCGTGCAGCAGCCTGTTCGCCGCCGAAAAACCCCTGCGCATCGGGATCGAAGCGGCTTATCCGCCGTTCGCGTCCAAAACCGATCAAGGCGAGATTGTTGGTTTCGACTACGACATCGGCAATGCCCTGTGCGCGCAGATGAAGGTCAAGTGCGTCTGGGTCGAAGGTGAGTTCGACGGTCTGATTCCTTCCCTGAAAGTGAAGAAAATCGACATGGCGCTGTCGTCCATGACCATCAACGAAGACCGCAAGAAGTCGGTGGACTTCACCCACAAGTACTACTTCACCTCATCGCGCCTGGTGATGAAGGACGGCGCAGTCGTGGATGACCAGTACGCCAGCCTCAAGGGCAAGACTGTCGGCGTGCAGCGCGCAACCACCACTGACCGCTACGCCACTGAGGTTTTTGAACCCAAGGGCATTAACGTCAAGCGTTATGGCAACAACGAAGAGATCTACATGGACCTGGCGGCCGGTCGCCTGGATGCCATTTTTGCCGATACCATCCCGCTGAACGACTTCTTGTCGATGCCTCGTGGCAAGGGCTACGCGTTTGTCGGCCCAGAGCTCAAGGATCCGAAGTACGTGGGCGAGGGCGCCGGGATTGCAGTGCGCAAGGGCAACGCCGAGTTGGTCACCGAGCTGAATACTGCCATCGACGGCATTCGCGCCAATGGCGAATACCAGAAGATCTCAGACAAGTACTTCAAGTCTGATATCTACGGCGATTGATCTATCGCCTTCGCGAGCGGGCTCGCTCCCACATGTGAAATACATTCAAATGTGGGAGATGTGGGAGCGAGCCTGCTCGCGAAGAGGCCTCCGGCTTCTTCCAAATTCTGGAGCGTGTTGGAATTTAATCCCTTCTTAACCGCTTTATCGTTTATTCCCCGACATCTATTCTGCGCGTCCCGGGCTCTCCAAGGTCCAGGCCAGCGTGTAGACTTCGGGACAATCGATATCTGGAAGGGAAACGCGATGAGCGAGGAAACAATGCGGTTGGGACGTGAGCGACGCTACCTGGTGTTGCTGGGTATCATTTGCCTGACGCTGATCGGCGGCGCGCTGTACATGCAAGTGGTACTGGATGAAGCGCCATGCCCGCTGTGCATCCTGCAACGTTATGCGTTGCTGCTGATCGCGCTCTTTGCCTTCATCGGTGCGGCCATGCATACCCGTCGCAGCATCACGGTCTTTGAAACCCTGGTGGTGATCAGCGCCCTGGCCGGCGTTGCGGTGGCCGGGCATCACGTCTATACGCAGTTCTACCCTGAGGTTAGCTGCGGCATTGATGTGCTGCAGCCGATTGTCGATGGTTTGCCTTTGGCGAAGATCTTCCCGCTGGGTTTCCAGGTGGACGGTTTCTGCTCCACACCGTATCCGCCGATTCTCGGTCTGTCCCTTGCCCAGTGGGCACTCGTCGCCTTTGTGCTGGTCGTGGTACTGGTGCCGCTGCTCACTTCGCGTAATCGTAAAGCACTGCGCTGAGGCTATCCGCCACACCGTTGCGTTACCCAAAAAAACGCCCCGGCCCTCGATGAGAGGGCCGGGGCGTTTTTGCATTTCAGAGGCCAGGTCAATAGGCCGTGATGTGCGACAACCAGGGGTGTGGCACATGTGCGACACGTTGTCACAGCAGGAGTGTCGCAAGGCATTTCGATACGCTGCATTGGTACCCGATTACGCAATGAAATTGGTCTTTTCAAGCGACTGGGACCTTCAGCCCTGGAAAACTGGAACAGGCAGTTTTAACAGGCCCTGGCGAATTGCCAGAACCCTTGTCATATGGGGGCTTGGCCAGGGTCGAGGGAGGCCGAAGCGCCGTCGATACTGTCTGAACTGGGTGTGGTAGCCCTACTTATTTTGGTGTTTTTGTTGCGAATCAATTTCGATAAGATGCCGGACTTTTGCGAAACCCGTTAATGATTGTTGCTGGAATGGATAAAAATTATTTCGGGATGAGACATGGTTTATGAATCGCTACATATCTACAATCGCCCGCACTGAATACCCGGCACTGCTCACCCTGACTCAGGTGGATGAGCAGCAGTAGGGTGTCGAGAGGCCGGTTGGCTTCATGCGATGCCCTGGTGTCGGAGCCTTCCGACTATCCGCACCAAATGGAATTGGTCTGTAACAAGGCCTTTGACCACGAATTCGAATAAGTACTTAACGCTGGCCCAGGATTTGTCGTACAGCGTCTGACGCGCGACGGGCAGCCCTTATTCAATCCAAGAAAAATGCCAACCCTTGGCAGGGTGAAGTGTTGGCGATCAAAACCCAACTGCATTGCGCAAGCTGCTTTAGAGGTCGTGAGATGAGTAAAAACAGGTACCCCAGATTACTAGGCTTATTGCCGCTGCTCGGCACACTGTTGCTGGGAGGCTGCAACATGACCTTGCTTGATCCCACGGGCCAGGTGGGCCTGGATGAACGAAACCTGATCATCACCGCAACGCTGCTGATGCTGTTGGTCGTCGTGCCTGTCATCGTCATGACCTTCCTGTTTGCGTGGAAATATCGCGCGTCCAACACGAGCGCCACCTACACGCCGAAGTGGTCCCACTCCACCAAGATCGAAGTCGCGGTGTGGGCTGTTCCAGTTCTGATCATCATTGCCCTGGGTTATGTCACCTACAAGTCGACCCACGCTTTGGATCCTTACAAACCGCTGGAATCCGACGTCAAGCCGATCACCATTGAAGTGGTCGCGATGGACTGGAAGTGGCTGTTCATCTATCCGGAACAAGGCATCGCCACGGTCAACAAGATCGTGTTCCCGGCCAACACGCCAATCAACTTCAAAATTACTTCCGACACCGTGATGAACTCGTTCTTCATTCCGGGGCTGGGCGGCCAGATCTACGCAATGGCCGGCATGGAAACCAAGCTGCACCTGATTGCCAACAAGAACGCTGAAATGGACGGTATCTCCGCCAACTACAGCGGCGCAGGTTTCACCGGCATGAAGTTCAAAGCTATCTCCACTTCTCAGGCGGATTTCGATGCCTGGGTCAGTGATGTCAAGAAGGCACCTAAACAGCTTGAAAAAGCTGAATACGAAGCCCTTTCCAAACCAAGCCAGAACAATCCAGTAGAGCTCTACTCCTCGTTCACGCCAAACCTGTTCCAGACCATCGTCGACAAGTACGAAGGCATGAAACCGGGCAAGCCGATGCACCACGAAGAGAAAGGGCACGAAATGGCCGCCATGGAAGGGATGGACATGAGTTCGCATTCAGCTGCCGGGGCAGAGGAGTAAACGATGTTTGGTAAATTAAGTTGGGAAGCGATTCCGTTCCACGAGCCGATTGTGATGATTACCATCGCCATGATCGCGCTCGGTGGTCTGGCGGTGTTCGCTGCAATCACCTATTTCAAGAAGTGGACCTACTTGTGGACCGAGTGGCTGACGTCGGTCGACCACAAGAAAATCGGCGTGATGTACATCATCGTTGCCATGGTCATGCTGCTGCGTGGTTTTGCCGACGCCATCATGATGCGTTCCCAGTTGGCCCTGGCCACCGAGGGTTCGCCTGGCTACCTGCCACCTGAACACTATGACCAGATCTTCACCGCTCACGGTGTGATCATGATCATCTTCATGGCGATGCCATTCTTCACCGGCCTGATGAACCTTGCAGTGCCGCTGCAGATCGGCGCCCGTGACGTTGCCTACCCGTTCCTGAACTCCCTGAGTTTCTGGCTGCTGGTGTCCGGCGTTGTGTTGGTCAACGTGTCCCTGGGTGTCGGCGAATTCGCCCGTACCGGTTGGGTTGCGTATCCACCGCTGTCGGAACTGGGCTACAGCCCGGGCGTGGGTGTGGACTACTACATCTGGGCGCTACAGCTATCAGGTCTAGGGACAACGCTGACGGGGGTCAACTTCCTGGCCACCGTGCTGAAAATGCGTACCCCGGGCATGAAACTGATGGACATGCCAATCTTCACCTGGACCTGCACCTGGGCCAACGTTCTGATCGTCGCTTCCTTCCCGATCCTGACCGCTACCCTGGCGTTGCTGACCCTTGACCGTTACATGGATTTCCACATTTTCACCAATGAACTTGGTGGCAATCCGATGATGTATGTCAACATGTTCTGGGCCTGGGGTCACCCCGAGGTTTACATCCTGATTCTGCCGGCGTTCGGGATCTTCTCCGAAGTCATCTCGACCTTCTCCGGCAAGCGTCTGTTCGGCCACCACTCGATGGTCTACGCCAGCGGCGCGATCTCGATCCTGGGCTTCATGGTCTGGCTGCACCACTTCTTCACCATGGGGTCGGGTGCCAACGTCAACGCCTTCTTCGGCCTGGCGACGATGCTGATCTCGATTCCGACGGGGGTGAAGCTATTCAACTGGCTGTTCACCATCTACCAGGGCCGTCTGCGCATGACCAGCCAGGTTCTGTGGACCCTGGGTTTCATGGTGACCTTCGCTATCGGCGGCATGACCGGCGTATTGCTGGCCATTCCGGGTGCGGACTTCGTTCTGCACAACAGCCTGTTCGTGATCGCTCACTTCCACAACGTGATCATTGGCGGCGCGGTCTTCGGCTACATCGCAGGCTTCAGCTTCTACTTCCCTAAAGCGTTCGGCTTCAAGCTGCACGAAGGTTGGGGCAAGGCAGCGTTCTGGTTCTGGATCACCGGCTTCTTCGTCGCGTTCATGCCGCTCTATGTCCTGGGCTTCATGGGCATGACCCGTCGTCTGAACAGCACCACCAACCCTGAGTGGACCCCGTACCTGCACGTTGCAATGTTCGGCGCGATCCTGATCGCGGTCGGTATTGCCTGCCAGTTGATCCAGCTGTACGTCAGTGTGCGTGACCGCAAAAAGCCAGAGAACATGTGCGAAGCCGGCGACCCGTGGAATGCCCACACGCTGGAATGGTCGACCTCCTCGCCACCACCGTTCTACAACTTTGCCGTACTGCCGAAAGCCGAAGGTATCGACCCGTTCACCGAAGCCAAGGAAAACGGTACTGCGTACCGGGCTCCAGCCAAGTACGAGCCGATCCACATGCCAAACAACACCGCGACCGGTCTGGTCATGGGTGCTCTGTTGACCGTGTTCGGTTTCGCGATGATCTGGCACATCTGGTGGATGGCCATCTTCGGCCTCGCCGGTACCGTGATCTACTTCGTTATCCATGCTGCCCGTGATGACCAGGGCTATATGGTGCCGGTCGACGTGATCGAGCGCATCGAAGCCGAGCAGCACAAGCGTCTGGTAGCGGCCAAAGCAATTCCGGCCACCGCCACCCGTGTTGAAACCTCGTTGGAACAGGCTTAAACCATGTCGAACTTAGTGACCAATGCTGGACACACCCATGTCGATGGACATGGGCATGATGACCATCACCACGACTCGGGCGAGATGACCGTATTCGGTTTCTGGCTCTACCTGATGACCGACTGCATTTTGTTTGCGTCGATCTTCGCGGTGTACGCGGTACTGGTTAACAACGTAGCGGGTGGCCCGTCGGGCCACGACATCTTCGAACTGCCTTACGTGTTGGGCGAAACCGCCTGCCTGTTGCTCAGCTCGATTACCTACGGCTTCGCCATGCTGGCGTTGTTCAAAGGCAACAAGAAGGCTGTATTGGGCTGGCTGGCGATTACCTTCCTGTTCGGCCTGGGCTTCATCGGCATGGAAATCAACGAGTTCCACTCATTGATTTCCGAAGGCTTCGGTCCTAACCGCAGCGGCTTCCTGTCCGGGTTCTTCACCCTGGTCGGTACCCACGGTGTGCACGTAACCAGCGGTCTGATCTGGATGGCGATCATGATGTATCAGGTCAATAAGCATGGCCTGACGTCGACCAACAAGACCCGCCTGAGCTGCCTGAGCCTGTTCTGGCACTTCCTGGACGTGGTGTGGATCTGCGTATTCACCGTTGTTTACCTGATGGGGACCCTGTAATGGCTAATGCAGCTCACTCACACCATGGCCACGACAGTCACGACGCCGGCCACGGCAGCGTCAAGTCCTATGCCATCGGTTTCATCCTGTCGGTGATCCTGACGATCATTCCTTTCGGCCTGGTGATGTACCCGTCGCTGCCGAAAGTCTGGACGCTGTGGATCGTATTGGCCTTCGCAGTCATCCAGGTGCTTGTTCACCTGGTGTACTTCCTCCACCTGGACCGTTCCGCTGCCCAGCGTAACAACGTGATCGCGTTTATCTTCGCGGCAATGGTAATCGTCCTGTTGGTTGGCTTGTCGCTGTGGATCATGTTCAGCATCCACACCGTCATGATGGCGCACTGAGGAAAGTCCGGATGTCCTTTAAGCACTTTATCCAAATCACCAAACCGGGGATCATTTTCGGTAACGTGCTTTCTGTGGCAGGCGGATTTTTCCTGGCCTCGAAAGGGCATGTCGATCTGGCCATTTTCCTGGCTGCGATGATCGGCACGTCCCTGGTCGTGGCCTCTGGTTGCGTGTTCAACAACTGCATCGACCGCGACATCGACCTGAAGATGGAACGCACAAAAAACCGGGTGCTGGTCCAGGGCTTGATCTCCCTGAAACTGGCGCTGGTTTTCGCGACCGTCCTGGGTGTTGCCGGCGTTGCCTTGTTGTACAAGGTGGCCAACCCGCTGGCCGCACTGTTCGCGGTGATCGGTTTTGTCATCTACGTCGGCTTCTACAGCCTGTACCTCAAGCGCAAGTCGGTTCACGGCACGCTGGTGGGCAGTCTGTCGGGCGCGATGCCGCCGGTGATCGGTTACGTGGCGGTCACCAACAGCTTCGACATGGCCGCGCTGACGTTGCTGGTGATGTTCAGCCTGTGGCAGATGCCGCATTCCTACGCCATCGCGATTTTCCGCTTCAACGATTACCTGGCCGCATCGATCCCGGTGTTGCCCGTGAAGCGCGGAATCGAAGTGGCCAAGAAGCACATCCTGCTCTACATCCTGGCGTTCCTCGTGGCGACCTTGATGCTGACCTTCAGCGGCTACGCCGGCATGAGCTACCTCGCCGTCGCCGCGGCCATGGGCATGTACTGGTTGTACATGGCCTGGACCGGCTACAAGGCAGTGGATGACACGGTCTGGGCACGCAAGCTGTTCGTGTTCTCGATCTTCACCATTACCGCGTTGAGCGTGATGATGTCCCTGGACTTCAAAGTGCCAAGTGAATTGTTGCTGACGTACGCGCCTTAAGCGTCCGATGCTGTGAAGAAAAGCCCCGCCTTCGAGAGAAGCGCGGGGTTTTTTGTTGGGGCTTGTCCGGGGATCGGGTTGCCGCGTTCGCGAGCAGGCTCCCACACTAGATGAGTGTTATCGCCCGGTTTGCACTCGACGCAGGCCCTCCCTGTGGGAGTGAGCCTGCTCGCGAAGGCCACGATGCGGTGTAGCGACGGTTCGAGGTTAGCGCGCTGCCGTGGGGCCAGCAAACGAATGGCCAAACGCATTTCATGTAGCAGCCTTCGGCAGCTGCTACAGGGGATCGGTGTGCTTAGTTGTCGAGCAAGCGGAAGAACCGTTCGCGCACCTGCAGGCTGTCGCTGTGAGCCACATTGAAACGCAGGAAGTGACTGGCATCGGGCGCTTTGCTGAGTAGGGTGCCGGGGGCCAGCACCAGGTTATTGTCCAGGCCTTTTCTGGCCAGGGTTTCGGCGTGCAATCCCTCGGGCAAACGGGTCCAGATAAATAGCCCTTCACCCGGCAGGGAAGACATCGAGCAACCTGCCTCGACCAGCCAACGCGCCACCCGACTGCTCGACTCATACAGCCTATCCACCGTGCGCCGCGCATGTTTGGTGTAGCTGCCGTCACTGAGCATGGTGCAAGTAATTTGCTCCGCCAATTCCGAGGTTACTCCGCCGCAGGCCATTTTCAGGGCGACCAGTCGTGCCGCCAGTTGCGGTGACAGCACCGCATAACTGACGCGACTGTTGGCAGTCAGTGTCTTGGAGAAGCCGGAGATGTAGCTGACGTTGTCCAACCCGCTCGCCGCCAGACGCGGGGTGCGGCGTTGTTGAATGTCGCAGTACAAATCGTCTTCGAGGATATGGAAACCGTACCGGTGGCTCAGCTCCAGCAAGCGATAAACCTGAGCCGGGGAGAACGAGTGCCCGGTCGGGTTATGCAGGGTGCTGTTGGTCATGTACAGCACGGGCTTGTGAGCAATCAACAACTGCTCGAAGGCCTCCAGATCCATGCCGTCGCAGTCCCGGGCGATGGTAATGACCTTCGCGCCGTGTAGCGCCAGGTTGGCGTGCATGTTGAAGTAGCACGGATCATCAAGCAGCACCGTGTCCCCGGGCTTGATCAACAGTCGCATCAGCAGGTCGATGGCCTGCATGGTGTTGGCGGTGGTGATGATCTGGTCCACCGGGACTTCAATACCGAAGGTCGACAGCTTGACCCGCAACGCCTGGCGCAGCGGCAGGTAACCGCCGGCAACGCCGTATTCGCCCATCCGCAGGCTGGTGGCACGCAAGGTGCCGCGCACCGCTTTGAGCAATTCGTCAGCCGGCAGCCACGAGGTCGGCAGGAATCCGCAGCCGGGACGCAGCGCGCCGTTGTCCAGCAACAGGGCGCGCCGGACCACGCTGAGGGTGTCTTGAGGCTGCAGGTCCGGAGCCGCGTTAGACGGGCTCGTGGTGCTGGCGCGGTGCACGTAATGCCCCGAACCCTGGCGTGAAACCACCAGGCCCTTGGCCCGCAAGCGGTCCAGGGCGTCAACCACCGTCGACTTGCCCACGTTCATCAAGTCGGAGAGTTCGCGAATCGGTGGCAACTTGGCCCCGTGAGGCAAGCCGCCCTGGCTGATCGCTACAGACAACTGATCGACGATCTGCTGGACCAGCGGCACTCCAGGCTGGAACTCGATGGCGGCGATTACTGCTCGCTGAACCTGCATTTTACTGGTCTCTCCAGCAGTAAAGTTCGTTTGATTCTATACGAACTTGCTCTGATCAGAACAAGCCTCTCTCTCTACCATCGCTTTAAGGACTTTCCTGATTGCCGGTGCCTGTGGCCCTGACAATTATTCGGTTGTAGAGGTGTTGCATGAGTGTTCAAACAACGGTCGCCATCGCCAAGCCGGTAATCAACATCCGCTTGTTCACGATCCGGATCATTACCGCCGTGTCGCTGTTCGCGGTACTGGGCAAGGCCAACGTCTGGCTCGATACCGCCACCAACAGCATCCTCGCCCTCGGCTATCGGGCCTTGTTGTTGCTGTTGCCGCTGACCTTGTTGGTGCTGGGCCGGCGGTCCCTGAGCGTCACGCTGCTGTGCGCGGCACTCGGGTTGGTATTGCTCGCGGTCACCAGCAACCAGGGCATGGTGATGTTCGCCGCCGCGTTGTTCGCCTACGGCATTGCGATTGCCGGCTACCTGATCAAGAGCGAAGCGGCCCAGACCAAAGAGGGCGCGGCCTACAACCGCGTGGCGATGAACATGGGCAGCCTGGTGGCCGGTTTGATCCTGCTATCGCCGCTGCTGACCCCAACGATGTTCTTCCTCGGTGCCGCCAGTTTCGTCCTCCTGTGCCTGCCCATCGCCATGGGCGCGACATTCACCACACAACCGGTGGTAGCCAGCCCGGCAACCCGGGACGGCAGTGGCTGGCGCAACAAACTGCCGTGGGTGATCGCGGGCATCATCATGGGCATCAAGTTGTTTGGCGTGTTCTCGATCCTGCCGCAAGCCATCCTCCTCCAAACCGGTGAACTGCCGGCCTGGTATGGCTTGATGCTGATCCTCAACAGCGCCGTGGTGGTGTTCGCCCAGGTGCCGGTGATGAAACTGATCGAGTGCACCGGGCGCTTCAAGGTGGTCGCCGTGATCGGGATCATCATCGGCGGTTTTGCGGTGCTCTCGTCCCCGGCTGCCTTCCATGTCGAAACCCTCGCCGGCGCGCTGATCTGGGTGGCGCTGCTGTCCCTCGCCGAGTGTGCGTTCAGCTACCTCGATTACTTCTCGGTCAAACAAAACAACATGTTCGTCAAGGAAGTCTCCCTCGGCGTCGGCGCCGGGCTGACAGTGCTGATCATGCGGGTCGCGCCG
Source organism: Pseudomonas sp. ASL7 (assembly GCF_056680375.1). Taxonomy (NCBI): domain Bacteria; kingdom Pseudomonadati; phylum Pseudomonadota; class Gammaproteobacteria; order Pseudomonadales; family Pseudomonadaceae; genus Pseudomonas; species Pseudomonas sp. ASL7. The sequence continues at coordinate 5,797,808 of NZ_CM155279.1, forward strand.
CCACCCTACAACGCTCTGGTGCTGGCTGCCATTGGCGCGGGCGGGATTCTGGCCTGGTACTGGCTCAACCGTAAATCCAACGCCTCGCTGCACGAATGAACCATCGCTTTTAGGTTTTTATCTACATAGGTCGGGTGCTTTATGAATACGACATCTTGCGTAGTAGTGGTCGGGTACAACGGCAATCGGGTACACGATATCCATAAATTGCGCGATCTCTGCAAGGAGCTCTACAACGCCCGCCTGATCCTGCTGGTCGAGAAGATTCAGCCCGGTGACGATCAGGTAGCGGACCACGTCTGCAGCACCTCGCTGGCAGCGCAAGACGTTGCGGCCTCCCTGGAACTGGTGGCGGGTTGCCTGAATGCCGACAGCTGGAAGCTGATCGGAGTGCTGCCGTTTTCCGACCGTGGCGTGCTGCTCGGCGCGGCGCTCGCCACGCATTACGGCTTGCCGGGCATTACACCGGGCGAGGCACGGGCGGGGTTGGACAAACAGATTTTTCGCCGGCTGGAGGCGACTGCCGGCACGTCGCCGGATGACTATCGTCCGGTCTTTTCCACACGCATCGAGAGCCTGTGCGAACTGCGCCAGCGAGTCGTCGAACTGGGTGGAAGAGCCTTCATCAAACCGGCATGCGAAGGCGCGAGCAGAGGCTGCCGGGTGATCCATCATCCGTCGGAATGCGATGAAGCCTGGCAGGCGCTCAAGCCGTATCGCGATGGCGGCATCGTCCTTGAAGAGCTGATCCAGAACGCACGGGAATACAGTTGGGATTACGTCGCCGGCAGCACATGGGTCACGGAGAAAACCACCACTGAAGGCGCCTATCGCGCGGAAATCCAGCAAGTGGTGCCCGCGCCATTGGCCGCGGACGTCCAGGCTCGATTGTCGGCTGCCGGTCGGCACATGTCCGGGTTGGTCTCGCTGGATAACGGCGCCTATCACAACGAAATTTTCCTGCGCCGCGACCGCCTGACCTCGGCGGTGGAAACCAATATGCGCCCTGGGGGCATGCACATCTGGGATCTGGCCCGTCTGGCATTTGTCGATTTCGACCCATGGGAGCGCTGGGTCAGGTGGGCGGTGGAAGGCAAGACCGAGCATCTCGATCCTGTCGCCCGGGGCTATTGCGGTATCCGTCTGCTCAGAGCCCCGGCGGGCGGCCTGTTGCGCGGCGCACCGGACATCGAGTCGCTGGCCCGGGAACTGAACATCGAACTGGTGGAAGCGGTGTACGCCAAGCGCGTCGGTGATTCGGTCACGGCGCTGGTGCAAGACAACACCTCGTTCATCGGCCACATCGTGCTGTTCTGCGAGGACTACGGGCAGCTCAGCGACAACCTGCTGCGCCTGGCCGAGGCGATCGAGTCTCGCGTCGAAGTGGCCTGCCTGGCCGCCCCGGCGAGAGCCGTGGGTTGAGTCACCGGGATCAATGTTTTTTGCAGTATTGATTAAGAGGGCTGGATAAATGATTGAGCAAATGAGCTGTGATGAACGCTTCATCATGCTGGCAAAAGAACTCGGCTACGACATCTACGGTGAGAACACGGCAGGCGGGCAATACGCGCCGCTGATTCGGCACCACGATGAGCTATACGTCAGTGGGCTGGTGCCGCGCATGGGCGGCAAAATCCAGTACCCCGGTCGAGTGGGGCAGGAGCTCAGCCTGTCCGATGGGCAAGCGGCAGCCAGTATCAGCGCCATGCGCGGGCTGGCATTGATCGTGGATGCCATCGGCTCACTGGATAAAATAAAGTCGTTGATACGGGTCACTGTTTATGTGAAATCAACGGCAGATTTTGTTGATCTCAGTGAAGTCGCGAATGGGGCTTCGGATGTATTCAGTCATGTGCTGGGCGATGCCGGTAAACATACGCGAACAACGGTGGGGGTTTATCAATTGCCAAAAAACGCTGCGATAGAAGTGGACATGATCGTGGCCTTGCGGCCTTCAGCGTTATAAATAAATTCGCGCAGCTTTACAGTGCCGAATGGTTAACCTAAGGTTCGGCGCTTAAGTGGGAAGAATAACGCGGAGCGTGCGAATGGATAACTTTCAAGGTGCGTTTTTTTCATATGATGAATTTCGTAAAAGTTTGCACCATCAAACCGTCAGTCCTCGGGTGTGGAAAGGTGCTGAACTAGCGGATATGCGTCAAACCCTCGAGGCCAGTGAGGTGGATATCGTCGCCCTGGCCCACGACAAAAGCATCAAGGGGTGCGAAGTGACACCGGGAATGGCCATGGCCATGCAATGGTTGAAACCGGGCGCCGTGCTGAACGGGCACGCGCATTCCTGGTGGCACCTGTTCGTCATTCAGTCCGGCCGCGGTGCACTGACCCTGGGCGATGCTGATGAAGTGACCGTCAGCCTTGGCGACGTGCTGTTGGTGCCGGCCTGGACGAAACACGGGTTCGTCAACACCAGCACCGTCGAGCCGCTGGCAATGTTGAACATGAGCAACATGCCGCAAATGGCGCTGCTTTCGAACTTTGCCGACAGCCACGGGCTCATCACTCAAGCGTAAATGTCCTGCGTTTTGCCCAAGGGAGTCGGCGTCCGCGGACTCCCTTTTTTCATTTCTGTGGGCCGCTCCCGACCTGGCTGTCGGTTTGCCTGTGGGTACTTTCTGTATCGATAGAAACAGGCAATTTCTGTATCTATCCAGCGTCCAGTCAACTAATTACGATCACTTCCAATACCTGTTAACCAGTGCAGTTAATGAAATGGAGTGGTCTATGGAAAGCACGAAACTTAAACTCTATGTCGGTGCGGATTTTGTCAGTGCATTTGCGATGTCGGCGTTTGTCGCATTGAAGGAGAAGCAACTTTCGTTTGATCTGGTTGCTGTGAATTTGAAAGGTCGTGATAACTATCTAGCGCCTTATCGCGATGTGTCGTTAACGTGCAAGATTCCAACGTTAGTTCATGAAAGTTTTACATTGTCGGAATCCTCGGCCATCGCTGAGTATCTCGATGAACTCACGCCGGGTCATAAAAGACTATTACCGCTGGACATCCAACAGCGCGCCCGCGCCCGTCAACTGCAAGCCTGGTTGCGCAGCGATCTGTTGGTCATTCGCAAAGAGCGTCCGGCGGATCTTATTTACTTCGGTAAAAAAGATAACCCACTGTCCGAGGAAGCCCTGGCGGCCGTAGACAGGCTGTTCTTTGTCGCCGATCGGTTGTTGGAGGGGGGCGCGGAGCATCTGTTCGGTGACTGGAGCATTGCCGACACGGACCTGGCAATCATGCTCAACCGCCTCGTCGCCAATGGCGATCAAGTTCCCGCGCGACTGGCCGCTTATGTGCGCCGGCAGTGGGACCGCGACAGCGTTCGGGCATGGATGGACATAGAGCGCGCAGCGCCTGCCATCCAGTAACCCCGCCAGGACATCACCAGGAGCGCTGCCATGCAGGGAATGTCGGAGCAGGAAAGATACAAACCCTATAACTCACGCACCATTCGCGACACGCCGTACTGGCACAAACTCACGCCGGCGTTGCAGGAGGCCATGACCGTCGTTGCTCGGGTCATGCCGTTTCGCACCAATGAATATGTCCTGGGGACGCTGATCGACTGGAACAACATCCCGGACGATCCGATTTTCCGCATGACCTTTCCCCACAAGGACATGTTGCTGCCGGACGAGTACGCCTCGCTCAAGCACCTGATCGAACGGGACGACGCCGGCGCTATCAAGCGTCAGATCGAGGCGATCTGGCTGCGCATGAACCCGCATCCGGCCGGCCAGCTGACGCATAACGGCGTGACGCTCGACGGAAAAGTCCTTTCGGGCATACAGCACAAGTACCGCGAAACCGTACTGTTTTTCCCCGGTGCCGGCCAGACCTGTCACGCCTACTGCACGTTCTGTTTCCGCTGGGCGCAGTTCATCGGTGAGGAAGAACTCAAGTTCAACGCGCGCGAATCCCAGGAACTGGTGAGTTACCTGGGGGTACACACCGAAGTGACTGATGTGCTGATCACCGGGGGCGACCCGATGATCATGAACACCCGCTCACTGGCCGGATACATTGAGCCGCTGCTGGAGCTGCCCCACCTGAAAAGCATCCGTATCGGCACCAAATCCGTGGCGTATTGGCCGCAACGGTTTGTCAGCGACAAAGACGCGCCCGAGCTGCTGGAACTGTTTAAGCGGATCGTTGCGGCGGGGAAAAACCTCTCGATCATGGGCCACTACAACCACCCGGTGGAGATCTGTCAGGACATCGCTCGCCAGGCCGTCGAACGCATCCGGTCCACCGGTGCGACCTTGCGCATGCAGGCCCCGCTGATTCGGCACATCAACGAAAACCCCGCCGATTGGGCTGCGCTCTGGACCGAAGGCGTTCGACTCGGCGCAGTGCCCTATTACCTGTTCGTCGAACGCGATACCGGCCCCAGCCATTACTTCGCGATGCCGCTGGCTCGCACGTTCGAGATCTTTCAGGCGGCCTATCGAACCGTGTCGGGGCTGGCGCGCACGGTTCGCGGGCCTTCGATGAGCACCTTCTACGGCAAGGTGTTGATCAACGGTATCGAGACCGTCGCAGGGGAAAAAGTCTTCGTGCTGCAGTTTCTCCAGGCCCGCGATCCGCAATGGGTCTTGCGAACGTTTTTTGCGCGATTCGATCCGCAGGCGACCTGGTTCGATGAGTTACGGCCGGCGTTTGGTGAGCGCTCGTTCTTCTTTCAGACCGAGCCGGTGGCAGTCCCCGAATTAATACCGGTCCTGCTGGAAACGGCGTAGGACGATTCATCAGGAGATAAGGACATGAGCAGTATTCCATTTGATCAGCGAGAAGGCGTTATCTGGCTCGACGGTAAGTTCGTCGAGTGGTCCCAGGCGCAACTGCATGTGCTGACCCATGGCCTGCATTACGCAAGCACGGTGTACGAAGGGGAGCGCGTCTACAACGGCAAGATCTTCAAACTGCGCGAACACAGCGAGCGTCTGTATCGCTCGGCGACGTTGATGGATTTCATCATTCCCTATGAGCTTGCCGAACTGGAAGCCGCCAGTCATGAACTGCTGCGTCGCAACAACGTGGTCGACGGTTACCTGCGGCCGGTGGCCTGGCGCGGCAGTGAAATGATATCCACCTCGGCCCGCTTCAACAGCGTGCATATGGCGATCGCCTGCTGGCAATGGCCGAGCTATTTCGACCCGGCGGCGCGCATGGCCGGGATCCGTTTGAAAACTGCCCAGTGGCGTCGCCCGCCGCCGAGCAGCAGCCCGTTCGAAGCCAAGGCGTCTGGCCATTATCAGATCGCCACACTCAGCAAGCACGATGCTGAAAACACCGGCTATCACGATGCGTTGATGCTCGACTGGCGCGGCAACGTCGCCGAAGCCACCAGCGCCAACGTGTTCTTCGTCAAAGGCCGGACGTTGCACACCCCGGTGCCGGACTGCTTTCTCAATGGTATTACCCGTCAGACCGTCATCGAATTGGCCAAGGCACTGGATTACCAGGTGGTTGAAAGAACCATTGTTCCTACAGAACTTGGCGACTTCGATGAGTGTTTTCTGACCGGCACCGCCGCCGAAATCACGCCCGTGCAGAGCATCGATGAACAACGCTATCAACCGGGCACGGCCTGCAGCGAACTCATTGCCGCTTACACCTCAACCGTCAACGCCTGATAAACAGCCAGGAACCTCACCATGTCAGATCAAGGGATTGTTGCGTCTAAACCTTACGTAGCGCTGGGCCATCGCCATGAAGAATTGTCGGCGCGCGGCTGGACAGTGCTGACACCGGACGAATTCGCCAATGACGTTGTCGGCACGTTGCATGAGTTCGGCCCGATCATTCCGCAGTTCAACGGGCAAATGGCCTTTGCCATCACCCGCAAGCCGGGTTACGAAGATTTGCCTTACTCCCAGAGCATGAACGGCATCGGCCCACACACCGAAGCACCGGTTTACGGACCGCCACCACGCTATCTGGCGTTACATTGTCATCAACAGGCGACGTGCGGCGGCGGGCATACAGGACTGGTGGACGGTTACGAATTCCTGGCGTTTCTGGAGCGCACCGAGCCCAAGTTGCGCACGTGGATCGACGAAAATCCCGTGGAATTCGTGGCCACCGCCAAACCTGGAGAAGCTGCGCAGCGCCGGGTCAAGGAATACATCCTGACACCTACAGAAGCGGGGGATATTTTCCGCTTCAGCTACAACCAGTTTCACTACGGCGATGTGAATCCATCCAAGGAAGATCTGCAGCAATCGCTGGTCGCCAACAGCTCGTCACCGCTGGCCCGGTTTGCGGTGCTGGGTGAGGAGTACTTCGTGCGGCACAACACGCCGGTGCTGATTTCCGACGACTGCATGCTTATTTGGGATAACTGGCGGATGATTCACGCCCGCAGCCGATACACTGATCCTGCGCGAAACCTGACCCGCTATTGGCTGGCCTGATTTATCCGTCGCCCATTCTTCCATCGGCGTACCCGTAGCGGGTATGCGTCTCACAGGTATCGCGTCATGCAAACAGCAATCGAGATCGCCAAGGTCGATCATCAACTGGTGATACGTCTGAATCAGGCGTGGATTAAACGAGCCACGGTCTGTGCGCCGGACAAGGCTGACATCAGCGAAGCGTTTGACCCGGCACGCCCGGATTATCCCGAGTGCATGGTGCCGTTTTTCCATCACCCGAAATTCCAGGCCCTGAGCGATGAACTCAAAAGCACCGTGGTGACCTGGGGCTGGATCGGCTACAACCTGCGCACGGTAACCGCTGAAGAACACGTGGTGAACCCGGCGCTGAGCGTCATTGCCAATCAGTACCTGGGCAAGGACGACTGGCATTTCCGCGAGGCGATGCAGCAAACCTTGATCGACGAGCACTACCACACGCTCATGCACCTGCGGGCTATCGAACGGACCAAAGTTGAGCGGGCGCTGGATCAGGATCTGGATTTGCCGCCATCGGTCACGTATCTGCGACTGGCGGCGCTGCGCGAAGAACTGCCTGAGCAGTGGCAGCGAGACCTGGCGGCGATCACCTTTGCGGTGGTGGCGGAGATCAGCGTCAACGCCTATCTGGATTTGCTGGCTGACGATCAGACGATTCAACCGCAAAACCGTCGCGTGGCCGAGCTGCATAACCGCGACGAATATGCCCACAGCAAGGTGCTCGCCGAAGTGGCGAAGGTCATGTACGCGAACATGCAGCCGACTCAGCGAGCGTTTTTCGCACGCACGTTGTCGGTGGCGCTGAGTGCATTTGTCGCCCAGGACTACTCGATGTGGGAGGCGATTCTGACGCAGCTGGGGGTCGAGGACGCGGCCCTGATCATCGCCGACACTCAGGAGCGCAACAAGAACGCGACCATCATGCGCGATTACAGCGGCCTGCATCGTCTGGCGCAGGACCTGGGCATTTCCGACGAGATCGATTTCGACTTCCGCCCGACTCTCAAAGCCGCCGCCGTGGTCTGATCAGGAGGTGAATATGTCCGTTCCTGTGTACGAAGTATTCGCCATCCGTGTCGGCGCCAATGCCCAGCGCACCGCCCGGGAGAACTTTCTTTATGACGCCTGCTGTGGTGATCCGAATGCGTCGATGCCGTTGGACTACTACTTCTGGGTCATCCGCAATGAACAGCAGGTGATCGTGGTCGACACCTGCTTTCAACCGGCCACGGCGGATCGACGCAACCGTCAGATGTATCGCTTGCCCGAAGAATCCCTGCGCCAACTGGATATTGATCCGGCGCACGTCGAGCACCTGATCCTCACGCATTTGCACTGGGATCATGCCGGCAACCTGGGGCTGTTTCCGAAGGCCACGGTGCATTTGCAAGAAGCGGAACTGCGCTTCTGCACCGGGCCGAAAATGGCCCATCGCACGGTGAACAAAACCTACGAGGTCGATGACGTGATGTCGGCGCTACCGCCGCTGTTCGAAGGTCGGATGCGTTTGCACACCGGCACTGTCGAAGTGATTCCCGGCGTGACCCTGCACCCGGTGGGGGGGCATACGCCGGGCAGCCAGGTGGTTCGGGTGGCGACCGCGCGCGGGTGGATTGTGCTGGCCTCGGATGCGGCGCATTTGTGGGCGAACATTCGGCAGCGCAGTCCGTTTCCGATTCTGGATGACCTGGCGCAGACGCTTGAGGCGTTCAGCTTGATCGATAACCTGGCCGACGGCGAAGACCATGTGATCCCCGGCCATGACCCGCTGATCGCCGAACGATTTCCCCATTGGAACGACGATCCGCACATCATCTGCCTGCACCAAAACCCTCTCTAACCCCCCCCCTGGCCCCTGTAGGAGCGAGCTTGCTCGCGAAGGACTTGAGGACAACGTATTCATTCAGGAAGAACGCGTTATCGTTGACGTTCTTCGCGAGCAAGCTCGCTCCTACAAGGGTTGTGTTTAGGCTTGGTGTTTGAGGAGTTGGCCGAGGGTTGCCAGCGCTTCATCGATCCGTGGTGAGTACGGCGCACCGCAGCCAATGCGCACAAAGTGATTGAAACGCTTGGCGTTTGAAAAGATATCCCCAGGCGATATCTGGATGCCGACCTTCAACGCCTCATGGAAAAACACCATGGACGAATGGTGGTGCGGCAGTTCAACCCATAACAACGTACCGCCCTGTGGGTTGGTCACGCGGGTGCCCTCGGGAAAGTAGCGCGTAATCGCCGCGCTCATTTGCTGGCGTTGTTGCGTAAGGATTTTTCTCAAACGGCGCAGGTAGCGTTCGTAGGAAGGTGTCTTCATGAACGCACTGACCGCCAGTTGCGACAACGCTTCGCAGCCACGGGACTGCGTGTGTTTGAGCATCTCCACGCGGTCGTGCCATTTCCCCGCGCTGATCCAGCCCAGGCGCATGCCCGGTGCCAGGGTTTTGTTCAGCGAGGCGCAATAGATCAGGTTATCGGCGCGGTCCCAGTGTTTGAGCGTGGACAACGGCTGTTCCGTGTCGACCAGATCGCCGTAGGTGTCGTCCTCGATCAGCACCGTGTCGTGTTCGGCGCACAGTTGCACCAGTCGTGCCTTGTTGGCGTCGGGCATGATGCTGCCCAGCGGATTTTGCAGGTTGGGGATGACGATCAGCGCCTGAATCCGCTCGGGACCCCGCAATAGCTGTTCGAGCGCGAACAGATTGATCCCCGAATGGGCCGTCGCCGGGACTTCGAGTACGCGCAGGTTCAGGCTTTCGAGCGTTTGCAGCAGACCGTAAAAGGTAGGCGACTCCACGGCCACGGTGTCGCCGGGTTGAGTGACGGCGCGCAAGGCAAGGTTGATCGCTTCAGTTGCGCCGTTGGTGATCACAATTCGCTCGGCTGCCAGATTGGTTTTGGCCGTCAGTGCTCGGCGGGCAAGGATATTGCGCAATGCCAGGTTGCCGCAGGTGGAGCCTGGCGCACCCAGTAAATGGTGATTCTGGCGCAACGCCTTGATCATATGATCCTGCAGGATTTTCAGCGGATAGAGTTCCGGCGCGCAGTAGGCGCTGGCGAAGTTGACCTTGATCGTTGCGCGCTGACTGGCCTTGAGTACCGATGAAACCTGTTCGTGGATGCCGACATAGACGCCAGTATCCAACGGTGTGGGCGGCGTGATCGGGGTGGGTTTGGGCAATGTGTCGGGCTGGCGTATGTAGTTGCCGGAGCGCGGACGGGCCTCCAGCACGCCGTAGTCCTCCAGCTCCCGGCAGACCTGCACCGCGGTCGACAGGCTGACGGCATGCTTTTCCATCATCAGCCGAATGGAGGGAAACCGTTCACCGGTTTTCAGGGTGCCGCTGCGGATCGCGTCGAGGTAGTGGTTGGCTAACTGACGGTAAAGGGGCGTCGTGTGCATGATGACCTCAGCAATCGCACCACTGAGGTCTTGGGCTGGAAAGTGAGTTGACGATCCCTGCAGACGGACCCGTGGTGCTCAAGGGTAAAGGGATGTGTTTGTTCTGGTGTCGATACAGAGAGAGTAATCGCGCTTTTGCTGGAGCTAAGGGCAATAAAAAGCCCTGGTCCGGGGTGTGATGCGGTTCACGGAAGGGAAATGTTTGAGGGGGCTGTAATTTTTGGTAAGGGGGCGTGTTTTTTGCGAGGGCGTTTTGTTGGGATGTGGGGGCATATCCGTTGCTGCGGTAACGGCAGCTTAGGGTTCCGCCCTTACGGCGGGACACTTTGAAAAGCGCAAAGTAACCAAACGCTTTTGCCCCGCCATTCGGTGCCTCGCTTGGGCTCGGCATGCCCTCACTCCGGCATTGCTCCGGGGGCGGCTACCGCGGCATCCTTGCCGCGGTGCCCCCTGCGCAACGCCTGCGTTCGGCCTCTGGGAAAGGGGCGGCAGATCTGAAGCCAAAGCCGAAGCCAAAGCAACGGCAACGGCAACGGCAAGATCAAGAGCTTCGCGAGCAGGCTCGCTCCCACAATGGATCGGCGTACAGCAATTGTTTTTCACCACCCACAATGGCGCGGCGTACCGCTTTTGATTCTCACCACTCATCAGGTCGAGCGTTAGCTCGCCTTCAGCTTTTGATCTTGATGCACCGCCCCCTCGAGAGGCCGAGTGGAGGTTCTGCGCAGTGGGCAACCCGGCATGGATGCCGGGTTAGCCGCCCTCGGCCATGGATGGCCGATGGCGGCGGGCCCACGGAGCAGGACCGGAGCGAGGGCATGCCGAGCCACAGCGAGGCACCGAACGAAAGGGGCAGAAGCGCTTTGGTTACTTTGGCGCTTTTCCAAAGTGACTCGCTGTAAAAGCGAAACCGTCAGCGGAAGCTACCAAAAAAACGGATATGCACCCAGTCATCGCCACAGCGAGCCCTACAGGAAGGCCGCGTTACTGAGCCGAAATGCTATAACCATCAAACGCAGTCTGCTGCTGAAGCGCAGTAATAATGTTCTTACGATTAATCGCCTGCTCAACCCCGGCATTGTCCAGGAACGTCTCACCGTCCAGCTCCGCTTCCTCGCCTTCACCAACAAAGCTAAAGCCCAGAAACTCCAGCGCATCACGGTCAACATTCAGGCGCGAACGCGGAGTACGCAGCGGCAGCGTGACACTCACGCCATCCTTGCTAATGGTGAACACTTCAACGTCTTTCTTGACCCGTGCAGCCTTGCTCTTGCCACTGCTTGGGTTGCTGATGGCCTGATGCGTCTGGTTCAACACCTTCAACGCCAACCCATAAACCAATTCCTGAAACGCCGGATCGTCCTTGAAACTGGAGAGAATGCGGCTAATCGGGAATTTGCTGCTCAGGTCCTCGAGGGCCGCAATATCAGCAGTCTCGGCGTCCTTGAGTTGCTTGAGTTCGCCCATCAGTTCATAGGCTTTATCGTCATCGAAACTGTCGTGAGCCTGGCGAATCGCGGCGCGCAGCTCGCGAATCTGGTCACTTTCCCGGGTGGATTGAAAAGCGTCCAGGACCATCTCGCTAATGGTCTTGGCCTGTGGCACGTGTTGTGAAAGATTGATGGAGTTTTCGTATTCCGCTTTGGACGACAAGGTGACTACGGATTCAGCGGTATTGGAATCGGACATTGAAATTTCACTACTTCTTTTAACTTGAATTGAGGCGAGAAAGCACAGGGCTTTTTTCAGGCCGCCTAATCTATTGGACCGAGGCAGCGTTGTCACGGCCCAACAGGCCAACGGGCGAAAGATCTACCTTGATTCCTTGTGGGAGCGAGCTTGCTCGCGAAGGACGTTAACGATAACGCGTTCGTCCTGAATGAACGCGTTGCTTTCAAGGCCATCGTCGGAACGCCGCCCGGAGCAAGCTCTCTCCTACAGGGGGGCGGTCTTCAGGGAGCGGAACATTTGATAAAACCTGAGCGAACGTCCGCAAAACAAACCACAGGCAAAGCCTGATGCCCACGCTTTGAGCAAGACCATCGGCAACCCCGCCGAGTGCTCCGGAGCAACCTCGGCCTGATAGCCAAAGTAGTAATTAATGGCAAAAAACAGCAAATAGAGCGCCAACGTCTTAATCGTCCCCGGCACGATCAGCCCGGTTCCTGCCTCATCCCATTCCACACCCTTGCGCGAAAAAGTCATCAGCGCGACGACGCCGCCGAACATCACGGCCGCCAGCCAGCAACTCATGGACAGCAGTGGATTGAGCGTCAGGGTCAGCGAATACAGCGACCAGCCCAGCAAGATGGGCGGTGTGATCAGCAACGAGGTTTTGCTTTCGCGGGTAGGGGAGAGGGCTCTGACGCCGAAGTAGCAGAGCAGCAGAAAGACCGCGTAAACCCACAGCGGGGTGTTTTGCAGAATGTTGAGCATCGCGCAGCGTCCGTGCCGAAAAGGGTGCGGGGATAATAGCCGCACTGCTTTAACAGCAGTCGACTATTTCCCCGAACTGTTTACGGGTGCAGCAGTTTCTGTGCGCGTTTATCGGCCAGATGCTGGAGCACCAGGCGTCCAATCAACACCAGCAAGGTCAGCGAGATCAACAGCACGGAAATGGCGGCCACACTCGGGTCGACGTTGTCGCGTAAACCGCTCCAGATCCGTTTCGGCAGGGTATCGACGTTGACGCTGGTGATGAACAGCGTCACCGCGACTTCTTCCCAGGACAGGGCAAACGCCAGCAGGGCGGTGGAAGCGATGCCCAGTTTCAGGTTTGGCAGGATCACCATGAACGTGGTTTGCATCAGGCTGGCGCCGAGGTTGCGTGACGCCAGTTCGATACGCCGATCAATCTGGCTGAGGGCAACCAGCATGGTGACGACACCATACGGCACCACCATGATCACGTGAGCTATCACCACGCCGGTCAACGTGTCGTAGCCGATCCCCGGTGCGTAGCGCCCGAGTTTGGTTTCCATGAAGTACAGCACCAGCGCTGAAATCACCGGTGGAATGGCCATCGGCAGCAGCACCAGACCGATCAGCGCCGTGGCCAGTTTCGAGCGCATGTACCAGATGCCGAGGCTGAAACTGGCGGCCAGCAAAGTGGCGATCACGCTGGTGGCGAACGCGATGGTCAGGCTTTGGCTAATGGCGTGGAACCAGTCAGGATTGCTGACCAGGGCTTGGTAATGACGCAACGACCAGTTACCTTCGGGCATCGACAGGAAGCGTTTGCTGGTGAAGGACACTGGAATGACCGTCAGCAACGGGAACAGCATAAAGGCCATGGCAATCACGGCCAGCAACCGGGTACTCAGGCTTGTGCGATGGGTGTTCATAAGTAACCTCAGCCGACCAGTCGATTCACACGGGTGATTTTCAGCAGCACCCAGATCAATGCGCTGACCAGAGCCAGCAATACAACGCTGAGCGCAGCCCCCAGGCCCCAGTTGCTGGTCTGGAACATCTGCAGGAACACGTACTCGGCGATCATCACGGTTTGCCCACCACCCAACAGTACCGGGGTGATAAAGAAGCCGAGGCAGAACACGAAGACCATGATGAACGCGCCCAACATGCCCGGCAGCGTTTGTGGCAGCAGCACTTGCCAAAAGGTGCGCAACGCACCGGCACCCAGTCCGCGCGATGCCATGAGAATGCGTTGATCCAGTTGGCGCATGCTCGACAGCAATGGGAACACGGCGTACGGAATCATCACGTGGAGCATGCCGATGACCACGCCGATTTCATTGCGGCTCAATTGCAGCGGTTGATCAATCAGTCCCATGCCCAGCAAGCTTTCATTGAGCACACCATTGCTGCGCAGCGCGATCAGCCAGCCGAAAGCCCGAACCAGCACCGAAATCCAGAACGGAATGAAGATGCAGATCTCGACCACGCGTTGCCAGAACGGTGGGCTGAACACCCAGCAGTAGGCCAGCAGATACCCGATGAGCAATGCCAGGCAACTGACGGTCATGCACAGGCGCAAGGTGCGCCAGAGCATGTCGTGGATCGCCGGGTCTGTAGCAATCCGCTGGTATTGCTCGATGCCGGGGGTCGGTAACGAGAAGCTCCAACCCACCACGCCGAGAAACGGCAGCACGTAGAACACCAGCAGCAACACCGGCAGCGGAAACAGCAGCAAACCGCGCTCCAGGCCCGGCGAACTGAACCGGGGCTTGGGGCTGGTCAGGGTTGAGGTCAAGCTGATAGTCATGGTCGATGGCTCACTTGGACAGCCGGGTCAGGTACGTTTCCAAGGCCTTCGAGTAATTATCGGCGTACCACTGGGCGTTCAGGGCGATCTGTTTTTTCAGGTTCGCTTCTGACCCGCAGTTGGCTTCGAGCTGCTGTGCCGACATCAGTTTTTCGGTGGCACTGTTGGAAGGACCGTTACCCAGCAGTTCGAAGAGCTTTAGCTGGCCTTGGGGTTGCAACGCTTGCTGAATGAACTGCATCGCCGGTTGAGTGCCCGCCGGGTTGCCTGAAAGCACGGCCCAACTGCTGGAGTTGATGAAGCCATTGTCGAAGCTCCAACGCACACGGTTGTCGGTGTCCTCGCTCAGCAACTTGGCGCGGGTATGCCAGATGGCACCGACCGACACTTCGCCGTCGACCATCAGTTGCTGGCTTTCGGCACCCGAACTCCAGAACGACAGCACATGGGGCTTGATCTCGTCGATCTTGGCCATCGCCCGGGCGACGTCCAGCGGGTACAGCTGGTCAGCCGGTACACCGTCGGCCAGCAACGCGGCTTCGAGCATCCCGTTCATCCATTTGTACAACGTGCGCTTGCCGGGGAATTTCTTGACGTCCCAGAAATCGGCCCAGGTCTTGGGTCCGTTGTCGCCGAATTTTGCGCTGTCCCAAGCCATGACATAGCTGAACTGATAGCTGGCGATGCCGAAGTTGGAGGCCAGTGCCGGGGCCACGTCGTCGCGCTGAATCACGTTGTAATCCAGCGGTTGCAGGATCTTTTCGCGGCCCAGCACGATGGCGCTGTAGCTCTCGACGTCGACCACGTCCCAGCTCGGCTGACCGCTGGCCAGTTGCGAGCGCACAGCGCCTTCGGTCGGGCCGGCACCGTCGATACGCACCTGAATACCGGTGCTCTTGGTGAAGGTGTCGGTCCACGCCGAGCGGAACGCGTTCAGTGCGTCGCCACCCCAGTTGACCACCACCAGCGGCTTGTCGGCCGACCAGCTTATGCCACTGCGAAGGGCCAGCGGCACCGCCGCCAGCAGCCCCATGGCCTGCATGAAGTTACGGCGGTTGATCTGCCCGCCACGGGCTTTTTCGATCAGCACTTCAATACAGTCGCGTTGATGATCCTGGCTCATTGCAAGTCCTCAGTCGGCAGGTGTCCCTAAGGACAGTGGCCTTTTTGTTGTCGTTAGGAGAGAGCTTTTTGACGCATGTTTTTTGCGGCTTCAGGCCTGTAGCAGGAAGCTGTGTTGCACCGGCCAGCTCAGCCACACCGGCGCACCACCGGGCATCAGTGCGCCTGGGTGGTTGCCGGGTACCGACAGGTTGACGGGCAACGCATCACCACCGACCTTGAGGGCCAGGTGGGTGCTGGCGCCTTGGTAGACCTTGTCGGTGAGTTGCGCGGGCACCACGTTGTAACCGTCCCGGGTCGGGCAGTCCCTGTGCAGTTCCATGTGTTCGGGGCGCACGGCCAACACCGTCGGTTGACCGCTTAATGCCTTGGGGGCGAGGGCGTGCAGCACGCTAGTGCCGCAGCGACCACTGGCGGTCGCTCCGTTGCGAGTCATGTCCACCAGCGGGAACAGGTTCATCTTGCCGAGGAATTCGGCGACAAAGCGGCTCTCGGGCCGGTTATAGATATTTTCCGGGGTATCGACTTGCGTCAGTCGGCCGTGGTTGAAAATCGCGATGCGCGACGACAGTGCCAGGGCCTCGTTCTGGTCGTGGGTCACAAAGACAAAGCTCGTGCCGACCTGGCGATGGATGCGCTGCAGTTCGGTTTGCAGCTGTTCGCGAAGGTTTTTATCCAGTGCCGACAGCGGCTCATCGAGCAGCAGCAATTCCGGTTCGAACACCAGGGCCCGGGCGATCGCTACACGCTGTTGCTGGCCACCCGACAGTTCGGCCGGTTTCTTGTGCATGTGCGCGCCAAGCCCAACCACTTCCAGGATGTGTTTGACCCGACGCTGACGTTCTTCAGCCGCGACTTTGCGGATGCGCAACGGATACGCCACGTTATCGGCGACGCTCATGTGCGGGAACAGCGCATAGCCCTGGAACACCATGCCGTAATTTCGCTTCTCGGCAGAGCGCTTGATGATATCGACGCCCTGTTCCATCAACTTGCCCGAGGTCGGGCTGAGGAAGCCGGCCAGGATCATCAGCAAGGTGGTCTTGCCCGAACCGGAAGGGCCCAGCAGGGTCAGGAATTCGCCCTGGCGAACGTCAAGATCGACATTATCCAGCGCCGCAAAACGACCGTAATACTGGCTGATACCTTGTGCGCTGAGCTGAATCGCTGAACCGCTGGACACGATGGACATTCCTCTTTTTATTGCCCCAAGGCGTGCGAGGACGGATGCAAATCCGGCCGGGGCTTTCGGCTCATTATTGTTAAAAATATCGCTACATCAATGGAATTATTTTGCTGGTATTGGTTAGTTTTATTACTCAATAAAAACCTGTGGGAGCGAGCCTGCTCGCGATGGTCGCCAACGATAAACCCTGATAACTGGCACCCAACATATACGACGGCGCTCTCCGGTTTTTCGCGAGCAGGCTCGCTCCCACAGGTAATGGAGGGTCAGAGAGGGTCTTGCCAGGTTTGATGGGACGACTGGAGTTGGGTCTTGACCCAGTTGCTGAAGGCCTGGACCACCGCGCGTTCGGCTTTTTGCGGGTCGGCAGCCAGGTAATACCCGCGATGCAGGTCGATGGTGATGTCGAACGGGCGCACCAATAAGCCTTTGGACAAGGCATCGCCGCTGATCAGGTTGTCGCCGATGGCGATGCCCTGTCCGGCAATGCACGCCGACTGCGCGCAATGCGCATCGGAGAACAGAATGCCGCTCGCTGCATTGACGCCCGACGCACCGGCGGTGGTCAGCCAGACGCGCCAGTCCGAGTAATCAGTCATGTGCAGCAACGGATAGCCAGCAAGTTCCTGCGGGCTTTTCAGACCGCCCAACGCGTTGATCAGGCGCGGGCTGCACACCGGAAAAAAGCGCAGCGCCACGATCTCTTCGACCACCATCTCCGGCCAGTCGCCAATGCCGTAGGCGATGGACAGGTCGACGCTCGGGTTATTGACGTCGTCCGGTGTCCTGGGGGAAATCAGCTGCAATTGCACTTGCGGGTACTGACGCAAGAACGCCCCAATGTGGTGGCACAACCAATACGTAGCAAACCCCGGGGCGCAACTGACGCACAGCCGGCCGGAGATCTCTTGGTCGTCGACCAACTGACCCGCGTCCAGCAAGTTCAACAGAATCCCGTGCACTTCACGCGCATAGCGTTCGCCTTGATACGTCAGGCCGATGCCCCGACCAATTCGCTCGGTGAGTGCGAAGCCGACACATTCCTCCAGCTTGCTGATCTGGTGGCTGATGGCGCTACGGGTCAGGTTCAGTTCACGGGCGGCAACCGACACGCTGCCCAGGCGGGCGACGGCATCGAGGGCACGAAGGGCGGTCATCGATGGAAAACGCATAAATCATCCCGCTGAAAAGTTGGAAGAACAGGACTGCGTGCAGTCTTTGATCGAACGCTAATCCTGTGGCGAGGGAGCTTGTCGGAACGCCGCACTGTCCCGCTCGGCTGCATAGCAGTCGCATGCAGTCTGCGAGGTGTACCTTTATTGTTTCGGGGCCGCTGCGCGACCCCGCGGGAGCAAGCTCCCTCGCCACACACGTGTGCATGACTGACTACTTATGGTGACGTAAATTGAACAGTCAGGCCAAAAAAAATCGATTGTTGTATCGGTTGGTTCAACAATACTAGGGTAACTCGTCATCGGGCCATGCTGGCCCCCTATCAAAGAGGTGCTGCATGACCCGTTGTGCCCAGGCGCTCGTTCAGTTGCTGGAAGGCTATGGCGTTGAAACCGTCTTTGGCATTCCCGGCGTGCACACCGTTGAGCTTTATCGGGGCTTGCATGGCAGTCGCCTGAAGCACGTCAGCCCGCGTCATGAGCAGGGGGCCGGGTTCATGGCCGACGGTTATGCCCGCGCCAGCGGCAAGCCCGGCGTCTGTTTCATCATTTCCGGCCCCGGCATGACCAATATTCTCACCGCGATGGGCCAAGCCTATGCGGACTCAGTGCCGATGCTGGTGATCTCCACCTGCAACCGCCGCGAACACCTGCGCCTGGGCCATGGCCATCTGCATGAACTGCCCGACCAGCGCGCCATGGTCGCCGGCGTCTGTGCGTTCAGTCATACCGTGCAGCACCCGGATCAATTGCCGGAAGTGCTGGCGCGCGCCTTTGCCGTGTTTGGCTGTACGCGGCCGCGGCCGGTGCACATCGAGATCCCGCTGGATGTGCTGGAAATGTCAGCGGCCGGTCTCGACCTGCGCCCACGCGCCTTGCCAGTGGCACCTGCACCAGCGAGCGTTGCAATAGACGCCGCCGTCAGGTTGATCAATAACGCGCAGCGCCCATTGATCCTGGCCGGTGGCGGCGCGCGTCGAGCCAGTGAGGCCCTGACCTTGCTCGTTGAACGTTTGCAGGCACCGGTCGCACTGACCACCAATGCCCGAGGCTTACTCCCGCCCGAACATCCGCTGTTGCTCGATGGCGTGCAGTCGTCGGCTCACGGTCGTGAGCTGTTTGCCGAGGCCGATGTGGTGCTGGCCATCGGCACCGAGTTGGGCGAAACCGACTACGACTTTTTCGGTTTGGGGCCTTTGGCGTTCACCGCGCCGTTGATTCGTCTGGACATCGATCCAATGCAGGTGCTGGGCGCTCAACCGGCCGCAGTCGGTTTGCTCGGTGACGCCGAGCAGGGGATGCGTGCGCTGTTGGCGCAACTGCCGCAACGCCAGGCCGATCAAACCTGGGCGAGTGTCCGGGTGATGCAGGTCAATGCACTCGAACACGCCGGCTGGACCCCGAAACAATGTTGCTTGCAGGCGTTGCTCGATACGGTTCGTGACGCCTTGCCGCAACCGCTGATCGTCGGTGATTCGACCCAACCGGTGTACCAGGGCGCCTTGGGTTATCGGGCACCTACACCCAACAGTTGGTTCAACGCCGGCACCGGATACGGAACCCTCGGCTACGCATTGCCGGCGGCCATCGGCGCCAAACTCGCACAGCCGCTACGACCCGTGGTGGCGTTGGTGGGGGACGGTGGCCTGCAGTTTTCCAGCGCCGAACTGATCGCCGCCAAAGAGGCCGGTGCCGGGGTTATTCTGCTGCTCTGGAACAACTCAAGCTACGCCGAAATTCGCGACTACATGAATGCCAAAGCGGTGCCGTTGCTGGGTGTCGACATCCTCACGCCGGACTTCGCCGCGTTGGCGAAAAGCTGCCACGTGCCTCATCACCGGGTGAGCAATCTACACAACTTGCGCGAGCTGCTGGGCCAACTCGGCAGCACGGATACACCGGTGATGCTCGAACTGGACGCCGGGGCTTTTCTAGCGGTGTAAGCACCGGGTCGCGGGTTACAACAATAAAAATTTCCAGGTCGCCGAAGCGCAAGACGCGCGGTGGACCTTTCTATCGAACTGAACTCAAAAGGTGGCTTACATGGCTGAGTCCGACAACTTTTCCTCGACCCATTCCGCGCAAGGAACATACGCCGATCTGATCCTCGCTAACGGTCGCATCTATACCCAGGATCCTTTGAACCCGTGGGCCGAGGCCGTGGCGATCCGCGGCGGCAAGTTGATCGGTGTCGCCAGCCTGAGCGAGCTTCAGGCGTTCAAGGGCCCGAATACCGTGTTGCATGATCTGCAAGGCGCGTTCTGCATGCCGGGCCTGCACGATATGCATACGCACCCCGACCTGGCGCTGGCGCCACGCTACAGTGATGACCTGGATGTCGGCATCGAAGACCCGACGCCCGAGCAGCTGCGCGAAAGCATCCTCGCCTATGCCGAGTCTCACCCGGGCGACGGCTGGATTTATGGGCAGTATTGGGTGCGTTACACCTTCCGCGAGGCCGGATTGACGCCGGGTCGGGCGTGGCTGGACAGCGTCATGCCGGACCGCCCCGTGGCGTTGCTCGACCGGATGTGGGGCACGATGATGGTCAACTCCAAGGCCTTGGAACTGGCCGGCATCGATCGTCACACCGCAGACCCGCGCAACGGCTATCTGGAGCGTGACGAACTGACGGGCGAACCCAACGGCCTGATGATCGACGGCGCCTACGCGATGATCCATGCCGCCATGCCACCCACCCCGGTCAGCGTGCTTCGTCGCGCCTACCGCGATGGCGTGCATTTTCAAAGTTCCCGTGGCGTAACCGCGAGCAAATACGTGCATGTCTGCGAACAACGCTTGCAGGCGTTGAAAGAACTCGACGACAGCGGTGAACTGACCGTTCGAATCGAAGCTGCCATCAGTTGGCAGGACGATATTTTCCCGGTACGCCGTCGTTGGGAATTGCTCAGTGGTGAACGTCACTACTACCGCAGCGCACGCCTGAGTGCCAACGCGGTGAAGTTTCACTTTGACGGCACGGTCGAACCCAAGTCTTCGTACTTGTTGACGCCATGGCCGCAAGAGTCGAGCTGGCGCGGCAAGCTCAACCTGACGCCCGAGCACATCACCGACATGGTGGTGGACATGGACAGCAAAGGTATCCGGGTGATCGCTCATTGCACCGGTGACGGCGCGTCCGACGTGTTCCTCGATGCCGTGGCCGAAGCCCGTCGTCGTAACGGTTTCAGCGGTGTACGCCACCAGTGTGCCCACAGCACGTTGCTGCATCCGGGCAACCTGCCGCGCTTCAAGGAACTGAACGTCATCGCCGAATTTTCCCCGGCTGCCTGGTACCCGACGCCGTTCGCCAGTGGCGCACGTTCGGGCTACGGTCAGGAGCGGCTCAAGCGCATCTATGATTTCAAGGGCGTGCTCGAAGCCGGTGGCACCGCGGTCATGGGCACTGACTGGCCGGTAGCATCGATTGACCCGTGGCTGGCGCTGGAAACCATGGTCACCCGCCAGAACCCATGGAACGAGGACCCGGCCTGCTTCGGCGATCCGATCAGCCTCGAACAGGCGCTGAACGTGGTCACGCGCAACGGTGCCGTGGCCATGGGCCTGGAACAGAGCACCGGCAGTCTGGAGGTCGGCAAGTCGGCGGACTTGATCGTCATCGACCGCGACCTGTTTGCCGAACCTGCACGCAACTACATCCATCGCACCAACGTGCTGCTGACCTTTGTCGAAGGGCAGTTGGTCTACGACCGCCATTCAACGCTGGCGGCGGCCGGCTTGAAAGCAGTTTGGCAGGGTGAACCACCGGTGCTTGAGGGTAAGGCGAAATGACCACACCACGGATCGCAGTGACCGTTGTTTCGGGGTTTCTCGGTGCCGGTAAAACCACCTTGCTTAACCGTATGGTGCGCCGTGCGGAAGGCCGGCGACTCGCGGTGATCGTCAACGATTTCGGCGAGCTGAACATCGATGCGGCCATCGTTTCCGAAGTCACGGACGCGGTGGTCAGCCTGCAAAACGGTTGCATTTGCTGCACGGTGCAAGAAGACCTGTTGGCGCAACTGACCAGCATGGCGCAGCTGCAACCCAGGCTTGAACGCATCGTCATTGAATGCAGTGGCGTGTCCGATCCGCAGCGTATCGTACAAACCCTGGCTTACCCGCAACTGCGCGACCAGATGCAATTGGACATGGTGATCACCGTGGTCGACGCCACCCGGCATCTGCAACTCGAGGGTGAATACGCTCGACTGGCAAGGGCCCAGGTGGCTGCGGCTGATTTACTGCTGTTGAACAAAACCGATCTGGTCGACGACCCGCAGTTGCAGACGCTGCGCGAGGCGCTGGGCGCCAGGACTCGAATTCACGCCAGTGTGCAGGCGCAGCTGCCGGATGCCCTTTGGCTGGATTCGGAGCTGGACCTTGAGCCGCGTGCGCTGAAACCACTGACTCGGGTGTCGACCGACGATCACAGCGAAATGTTCAGCAGCTGGCTGTGGCAGGCCACTGCCGCGCTTGACGTCGAACGTTTGCGTGGCTGGCTACAGGCACTGCCCAGCGAGGTATTCCGGGTCAAGGGCTTGGTGGTGCTGGCGCAGAGCGGCAAGGCGCACTGGCTGCAACACGTCGGCACCCGCAGTCAGTTCCTGCCCGCCACCGATGAAGCACAGGCTAACGCGACACGGCTGGTGTTCATTGCGGGTCGTGGCTTCGACGGCTGGGAAGCATTGGGGCGAGGGTTGGACGCCTGCAAGGTGAACGAGGACGCCCGGACATGAACCTGACCGAACAAGGTTTACGTGAAGAGCTGGCGGCCTGTTATCGATTGATCGCGCACTTTCGCATGACCGATCTGATCTTCACCCACATCTCGGTGCGCTTGCCGGGGCCCGAGCATCACTTCCTGATCAATCCGTACGGGCTGATGTTTGAAGAAATCACTGCGTCCAATCTGGTGAAGATCGGCCTCGACGGTCGGGCCGTGGAGCCATCGCCGTACCCAGTGAATCCGGCAGGATTTGTGATTCACAGCGCCATTCACGGGGCTCGCGACGACGCGCAATGCGTGCTGCACACCCACACCAAAGCCGGTTGTGCGGTGGCGGCGTTGAAAGGCGGGTTGTTGCCGGTGAACCAGATTTCCATGGAGTTCTATGGTCGGGTTGCCTACCACGACTATGAAGGCGTGGCGCTGGACATGAGCGAACAGCAGCGCCTGGTGCAGGACCTCGGCGACAAGTCGGTGCTGATGCTGCGCAACCACGGTTTGCTGACCGTCGGTGAGTCCGTGAGCCAGGCGTTTTTGCGCATGTATTACCTGGAGAAGGCCTGCGAAATCCAGTTGGCCGCGCAAGCGGCTGGTGAGCTGGTGTTGCCGCCGGTCGAGGTGTGCGAACACACCGAGCGTCAGTTCAACGACCCCGGCCGACCGCTGGAGGAGGGCCAGTTGAGCGACCCGGACGGTATGCAACTGGCATGGGCCGCGTTGTTGCGATTGCTTGACCGTGTTGCTCCGGGTTATCGGGATTGATCTGAATCTTTCTGTGAGTGGGCTGATGTCATCGCAGGCAAGCCAGCTCCCACAGTTGATGTGTGTCGTACACAAATGCTGCGTACGCTGGAGCTTCCTGTGGGAGCTGGCTTGCCTGCGATGCAGGCGCCGCGGTCTGTCAGGCGTGGCCCGGGGTGTTCAGGTTCATCGATCGCTCAGCCAAGGCCGTCGCCGTGCCTTCATCCACAGGCAGCGAAAAGCTGAACGTTGCGCCTTGCCCCGGCACATCCACCAGACGAATTTCGCGGCCATGCAGCTGCAGGATTCGATGCACGATGCGCAGCCCCAGTCCGCCGTCGCGCCGTGCACCGCCAATGTTGAACGGACGCAGGAACAAGCCTTCACGCAGTTCGGCGGCGATGCCCGGGCCGCTGTCACTGACGATGATCTCGACGAACCGGCCTTGGGGCACCAGGCTGATATCGATGGCTCCGCCCTGTGGGGTGTGACGCAAGGCGTTGTCAAAGAGGTTGGTCAGCACGCGCTCGATCAGGCCAAGGTCGGCGTACACACCCGATACGGTTGGCGCGAAGTGGGCCCTCAGTTGTACTTGCCGTGCCTCGGCCGTCAGTTCGAATTTCTGGAAGATGTCCTGCACCAGATCGGTCAGGGAAAAGCGCTCCAGCACCGGTTGCACGAAGCCGTGTTCCAGCCGCACCAGTTCCAGTAGCGATTGCGCCAGACCGCCGACCTTGCGGCTTTGATCCAGCGCGATGCCCAGGTAGCGGCGACGGTCGGCGGGGGACAGCGTAGCGTCCTTGAGCGACAGGGTTTCCAGATAGCCGTGCAGCGAAGCCAGCGGGGTGCGCAGGTCGTGGGAAATATTGGCCACCAGCTCACGGCGTTCCTGATCCTGGCGGGTCAACGAGCGCCACTGTTCACCGAGGCGCGCCTGCATCTGCCGGAAGGTGGCGTCGAGTACGGCGATTTCATCGTGGCTGGTGATTTTTTCTGCCGGCGCCGGTGTCGGCGGCGTGACCGGGACGCCGTCAATGTCGAACTGGCTGACGGTATCGGTCAAGCGGCGCAACGGGCGGGTGATCAGGGCAAACGCCGTGAGACCGGCAATCAGGCACAGCAGCGCGACCAGACCGATGGACCACAGGGCGGTATTGAGCGCGGCGCTGGTGGCACCGCGTTCGGCGAAGCGGTCGTGGTCTTCACCGAGCAAGACCACATAGAGATAGCCGGCCGGTTTGCCGTCGACCTTCAACGGCGCGGCACTGAAGACTTTGCGGGCATCGACGCTGCGTGGGTCGTCGCCGAGAATCGGCAACGCATCGCCCTTGAGCAGGCGCTGGATCGGCGCCAGGTCAACCCGTTCCCGGTGAATCCGGCCCTCAGGCGCAGCGCTCCCGACAATCTTGCCCTCGACGTCCAGCAGGTAGACCTCGACGCTGGGGTTTACCAGCATCAGTTGGCTGAACAGATCGCGCACCGCATTGGGCATCAGGCCTTTGCTGTCCATCAGCACCGTGTCGTGGGCGATGTGTTGCGCCAGATCCCGCGACAACCCTTGCACCACTTCCTGTTCATGCATCTGGTTGGAGCGCACCTGCAGCCATGCCGAGGTGCCGCAGCACACCAGCAGCAACACGGCGAACACCAGAGACAGGCGCTGGGTCAGGGTCAACCTCATGGCTGCTCCTCCTTGGCCGCGAATTTGTAGCCTCGACCCCACACCGTGAGGATGCGCACCGGTTGTGCCGGGTCGGTCTCGATCTTCGCCCGCAGACGGTTGATGTGGGTGTTGACCGTGTGTTCATAGCCTTCGTGGCTGTAACCCCACACGGCGTTCAGGAGGTCCATGCGCGAGAACACTTTGCCCGGCTGGCGGGCGAAGAAATACAACAGGTCGAATTCCCGTGGCGTGAGGTCCAGGCGGCGACCGTCGAGGGACACATCGCGGGTGATCGGGTCGATGGAGAGGCCGTCCGAGAGCAGGCTGCCAGCGTCCATTTTCAGGTTGCGGGCCATGGCGTCGACCCGGCGCAGCAGCGCTTTGACCCGGGCCACGAGTTCGAGCATGGAAAACGGTTTGGCCAGGTAATCGTCCGCGCCGAGTTCGAGCCCGACAATCCGGTGCATCTCGCTGGAGCGCGCACTGGTGATAATGATCGGTGTATAGCGAGCCATGGCTCGGGCGCGACGGCAGATCTCCAGGCCGTCGACGCCCGGCAGCATCAGGTCGAGGATCAGTGCGTCCCAGGTGCCTTGCTGCAGCAGTCGCATGCCTTCATCGCCATCGGCGCAATGCACCACCTCGAACTGCTCGTCGCGCAGATGCAGGCAGATGAGGTCGGCGATATGCAGGTCGTCCTCGACCACGAGGACGCGTTTGGTCTGTTCCATCAAGCTCAATCCTTCAGCGCAATGAGCGCATTGTGCGGGTTTTCCGGGGGCTGAGTTATCACGAATTGTTTAACTCTCCGTGAGGATTTGGCGATCAACCCAAGCCTAGGCTGTGTTCCATGAAAGGCACCCTGAATTTTTGGAGACGGCCATGTTTTCACGGCGACAATTTCTTTTCGCAAGCGGTGGGCTGGGGGCTGCAGCCCTGGTGATCGGTGTATTGCCAAAATTTTCGACGAGTGCGGCACTGGTCAGTGAGGCCAGCGCGGCGGAGGTGTTCGAGGTGACTCACAGCGACAGCGAATGGCATGCCCTGCTCAGCGACGAGCAGTACGACATCCTCCGTAAGGAGGGCACCGAACGGGCCTACAGCAGCGCGCTGAACGACGAGCACCGCGACGGCACGTTCGCCTGTGCCGGTTGCGCACTGCCGCTGTTTTCGTCCGCCACCAAGTTCGACAGTCATACCGGTTGGCCGAGCTTCTGGGCACCGCTGGATAAGGCGGTGGCCACGCGTCAGGACCGGTCTTTCGGGGTGGTGCGCGAAGAAGTTCATTGTCGACGCTGTGGTGGTCATTTGGGCCATGTGTTCGACGATGGGCCCAAACCCACCGGTCTGCGCTACTGCATGAATGGTCTGGCCATGACCTTCAAGCCGCTGGCGACCTGATCCCTTTCACTCACTTTTTGCAGGTCGACGTTATGTGGCTTCTGGTTCTCGCTTATCTCGGTGGTGTGCTGACGATTGTCAGCCCGTGCATCCTGCCGGTACTGCCCTTTGTCTTCGCCCGCACCGGCCAGCCGTTCATGAAAAGCGGCTTTCCGCTGCTGGTGGGCATGGCCATGACCTTCGCGCTCGTCGCCACGCTGGCGGCCGTCGGTGGCGGTTGGGTGGTGCAACTCAATCAGTACGGTCGCTGGCTCGCGTTGGTGTTTGTCGCACTGTTCGGGTTGACGCTGTTGTTGCCGCGATTGGCCGAGCGTCTGACCCGGCCGCTGGTGGCGGCTGGCAGTCGGTTGTCGGAAGTGGCGGGTGCCGATGCCCGGCCGCGTCCCGGCGCTTCCTTTCTGATCGGTGTCGCCACGGGCCTGCTCTGGGCGCCTTGCGCCGGGCCCATTTTGGGGCTGTTACTGACCGGCGCGGCGCTGCAAGGGGCGAGTATCGCCACCACGTTGTTGCTGTTGGCCTACGCGGCGGGTGCCGCGACGTCGCTCGCCGTGGCGTTGCTGCTGGGTGGAAAAGTCTTTGCGGCGATGAAGCGTTCCATCGGTGCTGGCGAGTGGGTCCGTCGCGGCCTGGGTGCGGCGATGCTGGCCGGTGTAGCCGCGATTGCCCTGGGGCTGGACACCGGGATTCTGGCGCGGTTTTCGACGGCGTCTACCGGCGGCATCGAGCAGGCCCTGGTCGGGCGACTGGCGGGTAAAACACCGAGCGGTAGCGGGGCGATGATGGCGCAGAACCCTGCCTCCGACAGTGCGCTGAAGGTCGCTGACAAACCATCGGGCACGTTGCCGGTCGAGGGCAACCTTCCCGCGCTGGACGGCGCCGTGCAATGGCTGAACTCGCCACCACTCGATGCCCAGGCGTTGAAAGGCAAAGTCGTGCTAGTGGATTTCTGGACCTACTCCTGCATCAACTGCCTGCGCACGCTGCCGTATGTAAAAGCCTGGGCCGAGAAGTATCGCGAGCAGGGATTGGTGGTGATCGGTGTCCACGCGCCCGAGTTTGCCTTCGAACGGAACGTGGGCAATGTCACCCAAGCCATGAAAGACCTGGGCATCAATTACCCGGTGGCCATCGATAACGACTTCAAGATCTGGCGTGCCTTCAACAACGAATATTGGCCGGCCCACTATTTTGCCGACGCGCAGGGGCGGATTCGCTATCACCACTTTGGCGAGGGTGAGTACGCCGAATCGGAACGGGTGATTCAGCAACTGCTGCGTGAAGCGGGTGCCGCGAAGGTGGCGGACGGTCTGATCAATGCCAGCGCCGAGGGCGTTCAACTCGCACCGGACATGAACGAAGTGCAATCGCCGGAAACCTACGTCGGCTACCAGCGCGCGGAGCATTTCGTCCCTGAAACCGGCCTGGTGCCGGACAAGGTGTCGGCCTACCGCTCACCGGCGCACTTGGCACTCAATGACTGGAGCCTCGGCGGGCAGTGGAATGTCGGCTCGGAGCGGGCGACGGCAAGTGCTCCCGCCAGTCGTATCGTCTACCGCTTTCACGCCCGCGATCTGCATCTGGTCCTGGGACCGGGGGCTGATGGCAAACCGGTGCGTTTCAAAGTGCTGATTGACGGAAAAGCCCCCGGCGATAACCACGGTACCGACGTGGCCCCGGACGGCAGTGGCCGCGTGACCGAACAACGCTTGTATCAGTTGGTGCGCCAGTCCGGCGATGTCACGGACCGCACGTTCAGCATCGAGTTTCTCGATCCGGGCGTGTCGGCGTATGCCTTTACCTTTGGTTGAAAGCGATCTCATTTCCCTAGGAGTCAGCCCCATGAAAACCCCATTCACCTGGCGCCGTACCCTGCTGGGCCTGGCTGCCGCCAGCGTCATAGGCCACTGTTCGGCGTTCTCTTTCGGCGCCGAAGAGGCAGTTGCGGTCGCGATCGCCCCGCCTGTCCTCGACGAAACCACCCAGGCCCACAGCGAAACCGCAGTCTTTGCCGGTGGTTGTTTCTGGGGCGTACAAGGGGTGTTCCAACATGTGAAAGGCGTGAAGAAAGCGGTGTCCGGTTATGCCGGCGGCGCGGCCAACACCGCTCAATATGAGCGGGTCAGCGAGGGCGATACCGGTCATGCCGAGTCTGTCGAAGTCACGTTCGATCCCACTCAAGTCAGCTACGGCACGTTGCTGCAAATTTACTTCTCGGTGGCCCATAACCCCACTGAACTCAACCGCCAGGGCCCTGACAGCGGCACCCAGTATCGCTCGGCGATTTTTCCGGAAAACAGCGAACAGAAACGTGTCGCTCAGGCCTACATTGCCCAGCTCGACGCTGCGCATTCGTTCAAAAAACCGATTGTGACCAAGCTGGAAACCTACAACGGCTTCTACCCGGCGGAGGAGGAGCATCAGGACTTTCTGACCGAGCATCCGACGTATCCGTACATCGTGATCAACGATCTACCGAAAGTCGCGCAGCTGAAACAGCTGTATCCGGATCGGTATCAAGAGAAACCGGTATTGGTGAAGGCAGGGGCGTGAGCCGGCGGGGAGGGCATGGCCCTCATCCCGAAATCACGTTCTTGCCCGCGATCTTCGACCGATACAGCGCTTGGTCGGCCCTGGCCAGCAGTCCGGTCTGCTGTTCTTCGTCGAAGCGCTGAACCACGCCAAAACTCATGGTCACTTGAAAGTCCCCTACCGGCAGCAGGCGTGAGAGGCCGGCGCGGATATTTCCGGCGAGGGTTCGGGCGTCATCCAGTGGGGTATCGGGCAGAATCATGATGAACTCGTCACCGCCCCAACGCGCCAGTAGATCACCGTCACGCACGCAGTGCTTCAGGCTCTCGACCACCTGCACCAAAGCCGCGTCCCCCAAGGCATGGCCATAGTGATCGTTGATGTTCTTGAAGTCGTCGATGTCCATGGCAATCAGCGATAGCGGCTGACGAAAGCGCTGGGCTCGCTCGCAGGCCAGGGGCAGGGCTTTTTCCAGGCGGTAGCGATTGGCGACCGATGTCAGTACGTCGGTTTCCGCCAGTTTGCGGTTCTCTTCAAGTTGAGTTTGCAACTGCTGATTGACCCGGGACAGCTCGCGGGTGCGCTCCTCGACAATGGCTTCGAGGGAGTGATTGCGTCGTTCCAGCGCTTCGAGCAGGCGCTTCTTGTCTTCGATGCTGCGGTGCGCGCCGACCATCCGCGCCACCGAGCCGTCGGCGTTACGCGCCAGCACATAACCGCGGTCTTCGATCCAGGTGTAACGGCCATCCTGCATGCGGCAGCGGAACTCGGCCTTATAGCCGGGAGCCCGGTAATTCAGGTAGTCATCAAACTGCGCCATGACATGCAGGTAGTCGTCCGGGTGGATCACGCTTTCCCACGTCAGCACACTGTTGTCCAGGGAATGAGGTGCGTAACCGAGCATTTCGTACCACCCACGGTTGCGGTAGACGAACCCGGTGTTGGCGTTCCAGTCCCAGATACCGTCGCTGACCAACTCCAGAATGGTGTGCAGCATGTCTTCGTTCAAATCCGACAGATTGAACTTCAACGCCTCGATTTTCGATGCTTCCCCCATCGTCGCTCTCCCTGTCGCCCTGAATCAAAGTGACCTGCTCGTCACGCAGATTAGTCGATGGCGTATTGGGCCGCCTAGTGTTTGCCCCACATCTGCAGGGCGAAGTCGACGAAGCTGCGTAATTTCGGCAAGCGGTAGCGATCTTGAGCGTACATCAGGTTCATTGGCCGGCTCGCCGGTAGGTAGTCGGGCATCAAGGCCATCAGTTTTCCGTCCTTGAGGTCTTGGTCCACCAACGCATCGGGCAACAAAACGATGCCCATGCCGGTTCGTGCCGCTTGATGCAACGCCGCAGAGCTGTTGATTAACATCGGTCCACTGACCGCCACAGCCACTTCGCCCTCGGGCCCGGTCAGGCGCCATTCCTTTTCCACCGACTGCCAGTCATCTCCGGCCGGATAGGCGAAAGACAGGCAGTCGTGGTGCTGCAGATCAGCCGGTATTAGCGGGGTGCCCCGGCGCAGCAAATACTCACGCGATGCGCACATGGTCAGGGTGTAGGCAACGAGGGGGCGGGCGATCAGGTTGGGCTCCTCGGTATTGCCCAAGCGAAACGCCACGTCGAAACCGTTTTCCAGCAGGTCCGGGCGTCGATTGGTGAGCACCACGTCCAGTTTGACTCGCGGACACAGCAGGGCAAATTCACTCAGCGCTGGCGCCAGTTTTTCCGTGCCGAACGTCAGCGGTGCAGTGATGCGCAAGGTGCCGCTCGGCTCGTCGAGCGCCTGCTCGGCCAAGCGCTCGGAATCGGCCACCAACCCCAGGACTTCGAGACAGCGTTGATAGTACGCGGTGCCGAATTCCGTCAGTCGCTGGCGCCGCGTCGTCCGGTTGAGCAAGCGCACACCCAGCCGTTGCTCCAGCGCCCGCAGGTGATTACCCACCATGGTGGTGGACATTTCGCATTGAAGAGCCGCCGCGGTCATGCTGCCGGCCTCCACCACTTTGACGTACACAGTCATTGCCTGGAACAAGTCCATTATCAAGCTCAGCTTTAAAATGATTGAAGTGTGGCCGTGTTTATCCAGCTCAGATGGCTAACCATACTGCAAAAACACCGACAATTGATGGAGCTTGATGTCATGACCGCCGCCTGCCTGATGAGCACTTACCAACCACTGGCCCTGAGTTTCAGCAAAGGCCTGGGCACGCGTCTGTGGGATCAGGACGGTCGTGAATACCTGGACGCGGTGGCCGGCGTGGCCGTGACCAACGTCGGTCACTCCCATCCTAAAATCGTCTCGGCCATCAGCGAGCAGGCCGGATTGCTGTTGCACACCTCAAACCTTTACAGCATCGACTGGCAACAAAGGCTGGCGCAGAAACTGACGCAGTTGGCGGGCATGGAACGGGCGTTTTTCAACAACTCCGGCGCCGAGGCCAATGAGACTGCACTGAAACTGGCGCGGCTTTACGGCTGGCACAAAGGCATTGAGCAACCGTTGGTGGTGGTCATGGAGGGCGCTTTTCATGGCCGGACGCTAGGGACGTTGTCCGCCAGCGATGGCCCGGCGGTGCGACTGGGTTTCAATGAGCTGCCAGGGGATTTCGTCAAAGTACCGTTCGGCGACCTCAAGGCCCTGGACAAAGTCCAGCAGGCCCACGGCCCACGGATCGTGGCAATCCTGATGGAGCCGATTCAGGGCGAAAGCGGCGTACAGCTGGCGCCACCCGGTTACCTCAAAGCCATCCGCGAACTGTGCAACCGGCGTTCATGGTTGCTGATGCTCGACGAAATCCAGACCGGCATCGGCCGCACCGGACATTGGTTTGCGTTCCAGCACGAAGGCATCGTCCCGGACGTCATGACCCTGGCCAAAGGCCTGGGCAACGGCATCCCCATCAGCGCCTGCCTGGCGCGGGGCAAAGCAGCAGGCCTGTTCACCCCCGGCAGTCACGGCAGCACCTTCGGCGGTAATCCATTGGCCTGCCGGGTCGGTTGCACCGTGCTGGAGATCATCGAAGAACAAGGCCTGCTGGACAACGCCCGGCTCCAGGGCGAACGCCTGCTCGCCAGATTGCGCATGGAATTGGCGGACCATCCGAACGTATTGGCGATCCGCGAGCAGGGGTTAATGATCGGCATCGAACTCAAGCAAGCGATTCGCGACCTGACCCTGATCGCTGCAAGGGATCACGGCTTGCTGATCAACGTGACCCGGGGCAAAACCATCCGGTTGCTGCCACCGCTGACCATCGATGAGCGGGAAGTGGAGATGATTGTCAGAGGGGTTTGTCGGGCGGTGAGTGCAGCCTGAGTGTTTACTCAGTAATGATATCTACACATCACGACGCGTATCTCATCGTCCTCGACTGTGTAGACCAACCGGTGTTCGCCAGTAATTCGACGTGACCAGAAGCCGCTCAAATTGTGTTTGAGCGGTTCTGGCTTTCCGAGTCCGCCGAACGGCTCTCGCTGGACGGATTTAATAAGCAGATTGATTCGTTTGAGCCCGGCCTTATCGTTTTGTTGGAACCACAAATAGTCTTCCCAACCTTCAGGAGTGAACTCGATATTCATTCTTCGATGAGTTGCCTGGATTTGGTTTTCCCTGCCCGCAAATGGCTGATCGATTTGATCAGACGTTCAGCGTTGGCCGGTGAGCGGAGCAGGTAGGCAGTCTCTTCGAGGGCGTTGTATTCCGCCAGCGACATCATCACCACAGGTTCGCCTTTCTGGCGAGTGACCAACAATGGAGCGCGGTCTTCATTGACCCGATCCATGGTTTCGGCAAGGTGTGCGCGGGCGGTGGTGTAGTTGATGGTTTGCATGTTGTAGTCCTCGCTCGATGCAAAGAACGTACAGAAATGAGTACAGGATGACAAGGCGATACCTACGAGTGGTCGTTACGCAGACGGTGTATCTGCGTTTGTACTGAGTATCGCTGAAGGTTCGCTGAGACGTTTCCGTGACTGATGTCATCCCAATCCGATATTCATGCCATCTCTGCGCACCCAAGTTTTTCTATCCCACCCCCACAGATCGTGTGCGTTGTGACCCCAACGGCGTATCGCGACAGTGAATGCACGGCCCAGGCATCAGTCTCGTTGTGACAGAAATCTACTCACCCTCGACGAGCTTTGGCTTTGGCTCGCAAATGCCGGATTAACGCGATCGTCACGCCTAACGCTAAAACCGTTAGCGCAATGGGCAAACGATAAGGTTTCAGGTTCCCCAACCAACTTTCAAGCGCTTGGCCGACCCAATAGCCGGCGCTGGCAAACAGTGTCGCCCAAACCACTGCGCCCAAGGCATTCAATAACGTAAACCGTATTGGCGACAGGCCGCTGGCGCCAATTACCACCGGTCCCACCAGGCGCATGCCATACAGAAAACGCACTGCAAAAATCGCGGTCGACGGGTAGCGCGCTATCAGCCCCGTCACGCGGTCTATGGCGGCTTTTTGTTTACTCAGACGCGGCAAAAGTCGTCCACCGAAATACCGTCCGCTCCAGAACAATAACTGATCGCCCAACATCCCTCCCAAACTGGCCCAGGCAATCACCGGCCATAAACGTAACAGGTGCTGGTGAGCGGCCATGCCGCCCAGGATCAGTATGGTTTCACCTTCCAGCAAGCAGCCGAAGAACACCGCCCAATAGCCATAAGTCGCCAGCAGATAATTGATGTTTATGTGTGCGAACAAGGGCGCTCCCCCAAACTTTCCACCAGCCGAATCAAATACCCGTCAGGGTCCTGAAGCAGACTCGTAAGCAATCTGGAACTCGATTAATGAGGTCCAGCAGTGAATAATGCCGATCAGTTAAGCAAATTCATCAGCAACACATACCCTGTAGCAGCTGGCGAAGCCTGCGTCCGGCTGCGCAGCAGTCGTAAATCCTGAGGGCGCGGTGAGTCTGACGCACCGCATTGTCTGACTTTACGACTGCTGCGCAGCCGGACGCAGGCTTCGCCAGCTGCTACGGATCGCGTTTTGGCTTAACTGATAGGCACTCCAGAAATGAAGACTTTTCTTGATGTCGGTGACCATCAGTTCGGGCACCATTTTGCTCCGTGCAAACATACGTATCCTTGGCGTGAGATTAGTCGGCTGCTAGCGCGGTGTTCGCAAATGCCGTGATTTCGGTTTGATCCATGAGTTTGATTTTTGAACCGCGGAATCCTTCGAACAATTGTTGATGCGCGGAAAATCCGCTGGAGTCTTCACGGTATCGGTAACTGCCGGCCCATTCCAGCAACGCTGTCAGCAACTCGTCATCGACCGGTCTGTTTTCTCGCTGGCCAATATTGGCGACGCAGTTTTCGTCGTCAACACACAGCCAGATCAACGCCGTAGTGCTGTGGATAAGTTCGCGGACTATCCAGCCGTAGACCCCCTCGATCACCCAGCGCTCTTCACTGGCCGCGATTCGTGCCATTGCCAAGGCCTCGCCTCGAGGACGGGCGATGCTGTGTTCGTCGGACAACCAGTGGATCGAATCGAGATCGATCCATTGCACTTGCAGCTGTTCGGCCAAGCGTTTAGCCAGCCAACTTTTACCAGAACCGGAATTACCAATAATCAGCGTTCGGGTGAGGTTCATAAGGCGACACCGATCTAGTGTAGGAGCGAGCTTGCTCGCGATGCGGGCGACTCGGTAGCTCCTTCCGTCTTCGTGCTCAGGCGCTTCCCTCCGAGTTGTGTTGAAAAATCTCCTGCGGCTGCCCTTTCTCATTAAAGAACACCTGCCCGATCCCCGCCGAGCCAGATGCGCAAAGTTTGAATTCACAGGGAGGACTTCGATGGTGGAGAATTCGACGCTGATTTCTCAGCATTTGCTTTGAACCGAAAATTGAAAGCCCCGAAAAGCTCGGGGCTCATCCCAAATGCCAGTCACCACACACAACCCATGTGGGAGCGAGCCTGCTCGCGAAAGCGGTGTGTCAGTCGCTGTAATTTCGCCAGACACTCCGCATTCGCGAGCAGGCTCGCTCCCACAGGTTTTCAGCCAATCTTGAGTTCGTTTAAACCTAAGCCTCCCAGCCCGCCCCACTGACCGCCGCTTGCGCCAGTGGGTGCAAGTCCGCCGGATGCTCCGTCTGCCAGGCCAGCAACTCCTTGCGCATGCCGGGCGTCCAGTACAACTTCAGGTGATTACGCACGCCGAGCACGGCTTGTTGCTGGTCCGGCTCGCTGGCGAAGTACTGGGCGATCTGGTTGGCCATCTTGATCAGATTGTCAGTGCTCATCGGCGTACCTCCGCTTTAGCGCCGCGCGCATGACCGCGCTCTTTGAGCAGACGCACCTGTTCGTCACTGAATTCCTGGTAGCGTTTTTGCCACTCGGAAGGGTGATAGACGCGGCTGACCTCCACGGCGGTGACCTTGTACTCCGGACAGTTGGTGGCCCAGTCGGAGTTGTCGGTGGTGATCACGTTGGCCCCCGACTCCGGGAAGTGGAACGTGGTGTACACCACACCCGGGGCAACCCGTTCGGTGACCCGTGCACGCAGTACGGTCTGACCAGCGCGACTGCCGATGCCGACCCAGTCCCCTTCGTTGATGCCACGACTCTCGGCGTCGGTCGGGTGGATTTCCAGACGGTCTTCATCGTGCCAGGCGACGTTTTCGGTGCGCCGGGTTTGCGCGCCGACGTTGTACTGGCTGAGGATGCGCCCGGTGGTCAGCAGAAGCGGGTAGCGATTGTTGACCTTTTCCTCGGTGGGCACATAACCGGTGAGCATGAAACGCCCCTTGCCGCGCACGAATTCGTCGATGTGCATGGTCGGCGTGCCGTCCGGCGCCGCGGCGTTGCACGGCCATTGCAGGCTGCCGTGGCGGTCCAGTTCGGCGTAGCTGACGTTGGTGAAGGTTGGCGTCAGGCGGGCGATTTCATCCATGATTTCTGACGGGTGCTGGTAGTTCATGGTGTAACCCAAGGCGTTGGCCAGGGCCACGGTGCCTTCCCAGTCGGCCTTGCCGCCCAGAGGGTCCATGACTTTGCGCACCCGGGAAATGCGTCGCTCGGCGTTGGTGAAGGTGCCGTCTTTTTCCAGGAACGAGCAGCCCGGCAGGAACACGTGGGCGAACTTGGCGGTTTCGTTGAGGAAAATGTCCTGCACCACGATGCATTCCATGGCCGACAGGGCCGCGGTGACGTGCTGGGTATTGGGGTCGCTCTGGGCGATGTCCTCGCCCTGGCAATACAGGCCTTTGAAACTGCCACTGAGGGCGGCCTCGAACATGTTGGGGATGCGCAGGCCCGGATCGGGTTGCAGGGTGACGTTCCACGCCTGTTCGAACTGCGCCCGAACGACCTCGTTGGAGATGTGGCGGTAGCCGGGCAGCTCGTGGGGGAAGGAGCCCATGTCGCAGGAGCCTTGCACGTTATTCTGCCCGCGCAGTGGGTTCACGCCCACGCCTTCGCGGCCGATGTTGCCAGTGGCCATGGCCAGGTTGGCGATGCCCATGACCGCGGTGCTGCCCTGGCTGTGCTCGGTGACGCCCAAGCCATAGTAGATCGCCGCGTTGCCACCGGTGGCATACAGGCGGGCGGCGGTGCGGATGTCGGCAGGGTCGACGCCGCAGATGTCGGCAAGGACTTCCGGCGAGTTTTCCGCGCGGCTGACGAACTCGCGCCAGTGGGCGAAATCAACGTCCTCGCAACGGGCGTCGATAAAGGCCTGGTTGAGCAAGCCTTCGGTGACGATGACGTGGGCCAAGGCGTTGAGCATGGCGACGTTGGTGCCCGGGCGCAGGGCCAGGTGCACTTCGGCGCGGGCATGCACCGAGTCCACCAGATCAATGCGTCGTGGGTCGATGACGATCAGTCGCGCACCTTCACGCAGGCGGCGTTTGAGCTGGGAGGCGAATACCGGGTGAGCATCGCTGGGGTTGGCGCCCATCACCAGGATCACGTCGGCCTGCATCACCGAGTCGAAACTCTGGGTGCCGGCGGACTCGCCAAGGGTTTGTTTCAAGCCATAGCCGGTCGGCGAGTGGCAGACCCGCGCACAGGTGTCGACGTTGTTGTTGCCGAACGCGGCGCGCACCAGTTTTTGCACCAGGTAGGTTTCTTCGTTGGTGCAGCGGCTGGAGGTGATGCCACCAATGGAGTCGCGGCCGTATTTCTGCTGCAGCCGACGGAATTCGCTGGCAGCGTAGGTCACCGCTTCATCCCAGCTGACTTCCTGCCAAGGGTCGTTAATGTGCTTGCGAATCATCGGTTTTGTGATGCGATCCGGGTGGGTGGCGTAGCCCCACGCGAAGCGCCCTTTGACGCAGGAGTGGCCGTGGTTGGCCTGGCCGTTCTTGTCCGGAACCATGCGCACTAGCTGGTCGCCTTTCATCTCGGCGCGGAACGAGCAGCCCACGCCGCAATAGGCACAGGTGGTGATCACGCTACGTTCGGGCTGACCCAGTTCGACCACGCTTTTTTCCATCAGGGTCGCGGTGGGGCAGGCTTGCACACAGGCACCGCAGGACACGCATTCCGAGTCGAGGAAGTTCTCGCCGCCGGCAGCCGCGACCCGGGATTCGAAACCGCGCCCGGTAATGGTCAGGGCAAAAGTGCCCTGGGTTTCTTCGCAGGCGCGCACGCAGCGGTTGCAGACGATGCACTTGCTCGGGTCGTAGTCGAAGTAGGGGTTGGACGTGTCCTTCACGTCGGCCAGATGGTTGTCGCCTTCATAGCCGTAACGTACTTCCCGCAGGCCGACCTGGCCGGCGACGGTTTGCAGCTCGCAGTTGCCGTTGGCCGAGCAGGTCAGGCAGTCCAGCGGGTGATCCGAGATGTACAGCTCCATGACGTTGCGGCGCAGGGTCGCGAGTTTCGGCGTCTGAGTGTGCACGCTCATGCCTTCGCTGACCGGCGTGGTGCAGGACGCCGGGTAGCCGCGCATGCCGTCGATCTCCACCAGGCACATGCGGCAGGAGCCGAAGGCTTCCAGGCTGTCGGTGGCGCACAGTTTCGGAATGGTGGTGCCCAGCATTGCGGCGGCGCGCATCACCGAGGTGCCTTCGGGCACGCTGATGCTGCGGCCGTCGATGTTCAGGGTGACCTGCACATCGCTGTCGCGGGCCGGGGTGCCCAGGTCGATATCAGTGTTCGGGTCGAAGAGAGTGATCATTGGTCGGCCTCCGAAGATTGCAGACCGAAGTCGGCGGGGAAGTGCTTGAGGGCGCTGGCTACCGGAAACGAGACCATGCCGCCCAACGCGCACAGCGAACCGTATTGCAGGGTGTCGCACAGGTCCTTGAGGATGATCACCTGCTCATCGCGACCGCTCTGGTCCGGCGCGGCCAGCAGACGGTCGATCACCTCCACGCCCCGGGTCGAGCCGATACGGCAGGGGGTGCATTTGCCACAGGATTCCTCGGCACAGAACTGCATGGCGAAGCGCGCCATGTGAGCCATGTCCAGGCTGTCATCCGCCACCACCACACCACCGTGACCGAGCATGGCGCCGATGCCGGCGAACGCTTCGTAATCCAGCGGCGTGTCGAATTGCGAAGGTGGCACCCACGCGCCGAGCGGGCCGCCGACCTGTGCGGCCTTCAATGGCCGGCCACTGGCGGTACCACCGCCGTAGCCTTCCACCAATTCCCGCAGGGTCAAGCCAAAGGCCCGTTCCACCAGGCCGCCGTGACGAATATTGCCCGCCAGCTGGAAGGGCATGGTGCCCAGTGAGCGGCCCATGCCGTAATCGCGATAGAACTGCGCGCCCTTGGCCAGAATCAGCGGCACCGAGGCCAGGGTCAGCACGTTGTGCACCAGCGTCGGCAGGCCGAACAGCCCCTTCAAGGCCGGAATGGGCGGCTTGGCGCGGACGATCCCGCGCTTGCCTTCCAGAGAATCCAGCAGCGCGGTTTCCTCACCGCAGATATAAGCGCCGGCACCGACCCGCACTTCCATATCGAAGGCCAGGCCGCTGCCGCCGACATTGGCGCCGAGGTAGCCGGCGGCCCGGGCGATGTCCAGCGCTGCACGAAGTGTGGCCACGCTTTGTGGATATTCCGAGCGCACATAGATGTAGCCGTAGGTGGCGCCGACGGTGATGCCCGCAATGGCCATGCCTTCGATCAGCAGGAAGGGGTCGCCTTCCATCAGCATGCGGTCGGCGAAAGTGCCGGAGTCGCCTTCGTCGGCGTTGCACACAATGTATTTCTGCGTAGCCTGGGTAGCGCGCACCGTGCGCCATTTGATCCCGGCCGGGAACGCTGCGCCGCCACGGCCACGCAGGCCTGAATCGAACACCGCCGTCGCAGTTTGCTCGCCGCCAATGTCGACGGCCCTTTTTAAACCCTCGAAACCGCCATGGGCTCGGTAATCGTCCAGCGACAGCGGCCGGGTAATGCCGGCGCGGGCAAACAGCAGGCGTTGTTGAGTCTTCAGATAAGGCAACTCCTCCACCAGACCCAAGGCCAGTGGATGAGCGGACGGCTCGCCTTGCAGCGCATCGAGCAAGGACGGCACATCCGCAGCAGTCAGCGGGCCGAAGCCGATACGGCCTTGCGGGGTGTCCATTTCCAGCAGCGGTTCCAGCCAATACAGGCCGCGAGAGCTGGTGCGTTGCAGGTCCAGATTGCTTTCCTGGGACTGATTGGCAAGCGCCATGGCCACCTCATCGGCACCCACGGCACGTGCAAGAGAATCACAGGGCAGATAGAGACGCGGCATCATGCGTCCTCCTGGCAAGCGTCGAGCAAGGCATCAAGGCGTTCGGCACTGAGCCGCGCATGCACCTGACCATCCAGTTCCAGCGCGGGCGAACAGGCGCAGGCGCCGAGGCAATACACCGGGCGCAAACTGATGCTGCCGTCGGCACTGCTGCCGTGGTCGTCGAGTTGCAGACGTTCGCGCAACTGCGCGGCAAGCTGCTCAGCACCGCGACTCTTGCAGGACTCGGCCCTGCACAGACGCAGAATATGCCGGGCCGGTGGCGCGGTGCGGAAGTCATGGTAAAAGCTGATCACCCCGCGAACCTCGGCCTGACTCAGGTTTAGCGCGTGGGCAATCTCGGGGATGGTGGCATCAGGGATGTAACCGATGCCCTCCTGAATATCATGAAGAATGGGCAACAGTGCACCGGGGGAGCCTTTGTGGCGCTCCAGCAGGCTGTTGACCATCGGCAGGTGCAACATCTCATCAGGCATACAGCATTCCTCACGGTCACGGACAAACCAGGCGGTTGTCGGTCGTCCGAAAGTGTCGGCTGCGGCACTCACACCACGTCACGGTATCGTGGCATTTTCAGGCCGTTGGCCAGGGCACCCTGAATGGGCATCTTGTAGGTCCCGGTGCGGTCTTTGCCGCACCTCATAAGGGCATTAAGGCAGCTTGCCACGCTGCTTTTGATTCATCAGCACCAAAGCGACGTGTTCGGTTCTTTCTACGACCACCTATTGAGTCTAGATGAGGGTGGCGCGGGGGCGGGCACTCACCGACCTAATGCCCCGCGGGCCTGTTGATGCCTGACAAAAATCAGGCATTACACGTAAGAAAAAGCTCCAGATCCGTGGGTAGCTCTAGCGAGCAAAGCTGTTCTATTGCGTTAATTTGCTCCGGTGTGAGCCGATAGTCGTATACGCAATCATCGTCCTTTGCCCACCCCATTATCGGCTTAAGATCCTCGACAGAAACCGGGATTTCCTTTTCATAGGAAGCGAAATCCTCGCCTTCAGGAACTCCCATAATCACATGTCTCATGGCTCTACTTTCCTTGTCGGGTCTGCGGGTTTGTTTTGAGTTCCCGTTTCGTGGTTGAACTCGAAAACCCGGGGCTCCAGCCAGCCAAAAGCAAATCAATAATGTGGGAGCTAGCCTGCTCGCGATGGTATCGACTCAATTTTCCGATTTGTCCCAAATCTTTCTTGGCATTTGCCGGCGTTGTGTCGCTTTTTAAGCTTGCTGAAACGTTTCTTCAAGTCTATAAAAATGGCACAACTCCAAGAAAGGCTGCTGCCATGACTCCGCTCAAACTCTTTGTTGCCCTCAGCGCACTGTCCGCTGCCTCACACGCCATGGCCTGGGATTACGTTCTGCTCGACACCGACAATGCCGCCCAGAACTGGCAGATCACCAGCCAGCAACTCGGCGTAAAAACCGACAAACCCTTCAGCGTCACCCTGCGTACCTTGCACGGCGGTCGGCAGGAGGGCGTCAGCATCGTCGACATCGATAACGGCACGATGAAACTCTCGGTAGTGCCGACTCGCGGAATGAACGTCTTGCAGGCCTCGGTCGGCAATGTGCGCATGGGGTGGGATTCGCCGGTCAAGGAAGTGGTCAATCCGTCCTTCATCGAACTCAATGGCCGCGGTGGTCTGGGCTGGCTGGAAGGTTTCAATGAGCTGGTTACCCGCTGCGGATACGAATGGGTCGGCCACCCCGGCGTCGACAACGGCGAACTGCTGACCCTGCACGGTCGGGCCGCCAACACTCCTGCGAACAAAGTCACCCTGCACATCGATGAAAAACCACCGTACGCCATCACCCTGCGCGGCGAACTGAAAGAGCAGGCGTTCAAGAAGGTCGACTTCTCCGTCGCGACCGAACTGGTCACCGAACCCGGCAGCGTAGTGTTCGCCCTCAACGACACCCTGACCAACAACGGTGACTATCCGAAGGAATACCAGGCGCTGTATCACAGTAACTTCAGCACCCCGTTCCTGGAGCAGGGCGCTCGTTTCGCCGCGCCGGTGAAACAGGTGTCGCCGTTCAACGACAAGGCCAAGGGCGATCTGCCCGACTGGCAAACCTACCGCGCACCGACCAAGGACTACGACGAAAC
Source organism: Pseudomonas sp. ASL7 (assembly GCF_056680375.1). Classification (NCBI taxonomy): domain Bacteria; kingdom Pseudomonadati; phylum Pseudomonadota; class Gammaproteobacteria; order Pseudomonadales; family Pseudomonadaceae; genus Pseudomonas; species Pseudomonas sp. ASL7. Next base: position 5,839,198 of record NZ_CM155279.1, read on the forward strand.
GGTTTACAACGTGGTGCCGTATGCCGATGCCAAGGGCGATACGTTGACCGTGTTGCATAACAAGGCCGGCAGCCTGGGTGTTTCGGTCGGTTTCAATACTCAGACACTGCCCGTGTTTTCTCTGTGGAAAAACACCGATACCCAAGGCCAGGGCTATGTCACGGGGCTGGAGCCGGGGACAAGTTTTTCCTACAACCGCCGTTATCAGCGGCCACTGAACCTGGTACCGACAATTGGGCCGAAGGAACACAAGCAGTTCCGCATCAGCTACAGCTTGTTGGCGGATAAGGCGGCTGTGGATAAGGCCTTGAAGCAGGTGAGCGAGATTCAGGGTGGGCGGGAGACTGAGGTGCGGCAGACGCCGTTGGTTGATCTGACCAAGGGGTGACACCGGCTAGAGCATTGTCGGCCGATATTGCAGCGACTCGGCCAAATGTTCGTGTCTGATCCCGTCGGCTTGTTCAAGGTCCGCCAGTGTGCGCGCGACCTTGAGCAGTCGATGGGCTGCTTGCAACGACAGAGTTAAACGCTCGCAGACGGATTCCAGCCTGTTTTCATCGGTCGTGGATAGGCGGTGATGCCTGCATCGTGACAGGCCAGGGCCGAAAAGGGGCCTGATTTATTATCGGTGACGTGACGACCAGCGTAAGTCCGGCTATCGGGTGCTGCCGCTTTTTATGTCGCCTGCTTGCCTTCATTCATTGAATATCTTTCAGATAATCCTTGAGCGCGATAAGCGGTGCATCAAGCTGCTCCATCGTCTGCATAGCGTTGAAATCTACCGCCAACCTATGCAACTCGCGGCCCAGAACTGTATCAACACCGCCGATAGCGTTCAGCGCCAAAGTCAGGCATTCATCCACCTTCCTCTGAATCTCCTCAACATCCCCCCTGCGCACCAGCAACCCAAACACCTCCCGCTCATAATCACTCATCATCAAATCGTCACGCAGAATCGGACTTGAATCCTCCGTCTCATAAGCGAGCTTGAGGCAGAACAGGGCGACGGTTTCCAGCAGCAGTTCCATAGGGTGAATCCTTGAGAAATGTCGTACCGGTCGAGGATACGAAGATCAAGAGCTCGCAGCCTTCGGCAGCTGCTACAGGACAGCGACGGGCGCAGTGGCTTTTTTACAGGCGAAAAAAAAGGCCTTGCTAAGCAAGACCTTTCTTAATTTTGGTGCCCCGAGGGAGACTCGAACTCCCACTCCTTTCGAAAACGGATTTTGAATCCGCCGCGTCTACCAATTCCGCCATCAGGGCAATGGCCGCGGAGTATAGAGATGAGATAACCGTTGGTCAATCAGGTACATGGAGAATTTTTGATATTTCCGCTAGACTTCCCGGCCCTGCTAGACGAACCCCATCATGCGCGTTGCTGACTTTACCTTCGAGCTCCCTGATTCGCTGATCGCCCGCCACCCTTTGGCTGAGCGTCGCAACAGTCGCCTGTTGACCCTTGATGGGGTCAGCGGCGCCCTGGCACACCGTCAATTCACTGATTTGCTTGAGCATTTGCGCCCAGGCGATTTGATGGTGTTCAACAATACCCGGGTGATTCCGGCGCGGCTGTTTGGCCAGAAGGCTTCCGGCGGCAAGCTGGAAATTCTGGTGGAGCGGGTGCTCGACAGTCACCGCGTGCTGGCCCATGTGCGTTCCAGCAAGTCGCCGAAACCGGGTTCGAAGATCCTCATCGATGGCGGTGGCGAAGCTGAAATGCTCGCGCGTCACGATGCGTTGTTCGAGCTGGGGTTCGCTGAAGAGGTGTTGCCGCTGCTGGATCGCGTCGGGCACATGCCGTTGCCACCTTATATAGACCGCCCGGATGAAGGCTCGGACCGCGAGCGTTATCAGACGGTGTACGCCGAGCGCCTGGGCGCGGTGGCGGCGCCGACGGCGGGGCTGCATTTCGATCAGCCGCTGATGGAGGCGATTGCCGCCAAGGGCGTCGAGACTGCGTTCGTGACCTTGCACGTGGGTGCGGGTACGTTCCAGCCGGTGCGCGTCGAGAAGATCGAAGACCACCACATGCACAGCGAATGGCTGGAAGTCGGCCAGGACGTGGTGGATGCCGTTGCGGCCTGCCGCGCTCGCGGTGGTCGGGTGGTGGCCGTGGGGACCACCAGCGTGCGTTCCCTGGAAAGCGCCGCGCGCGATGGCGTGCTCAAGCCGTTCAGTGGCGATACCGACATTTTTATCTACCCGGGCCGCCCGTTTCACGTGGTCGATGCCCTGGTCACCAACTTCCATTTGCCTGAATCCACGCTGTTGATGCTGGTTTCGGCGTTCGCCGGTTATCCCGAAGCCATGGCCGCTTATAAAGCCGCCGTCGAGCATGGATACCGATTTTTCAGCTACGGTGATGCGATGTTTATCACCCGTAACCCTGCACCACGTGGCCCTGAGGAAACAGAATGAGTCGCACCAGTCGCATGTCTTTTGAGCTCCTTGCCACCGACGGCAAGGCTCGTCGCGGTCGTTTGACCTTCCCGCGTGGTACCGTCGAGACCCCGGCGTTCATGCCGGTGGGCACGTACGGCACCGTGAAGGGCATGCTCCCGCGGGACATCACCGCCACCGGCGCGGAAATCATTCTGGGTAACACTTTCCACTTGTGGCTGCGTCCAGGCACCGAAGTGATCAAGAAACACGGCGACCTGCACGATTTCATGCAGTGGAAAGGCCCGATTCTCACTGACTCCGGCGGTTTCCAGGTGTTCAGCCTGGGTGCCATGCGCAAGATCAAGGAAGAGGGCGTGACCTTCGCCTCGCCGGTTGATGGCGCCAAAGTGTTCATGGGGCCGGAAGAATCGATGCAGGTCCAGCGTGACCTGGGCTCGGACATCGTGATGATTTTCGACGAATGCACGCCGTACCCGGCTGACGAAGATGTCGCTCGCGTGTCCATGGAGTTGTCGTTGCGTTGGGCCAAACGTTCGAAAGAAGCCCATGGCGACAACACAGCGGCGCTGTTCGGCATCGTTCAGGGCGGTATGCACCAGGACTTGCGCATGCGCTCCCTGGAAGGCCTCGACCAGATTGGTTTCGACGGCCTGGCCATCGGCGGTCTGTCGGTGGGCGAGCCCAAGCACGAGATGATCAAGGTGCTGGATTACCTGCCAGGCCAGATGCCGGCGGACAAACCTCGTTACCTTATGGGCGTTGGCAAACCGGAAGATCTGGTTGAGGGTGTGCGCCGCGGTGTGGACATGTTCGATTGCGTGATGCCAACCCGCAATGCCCGCAACGGGCATCTGTTCATCGATACCGGCGTGCTCAAGATTCGAAACGCGTTCCATCGCCATGATGATTCGCCGCTTGATCCGACCTGCGATTGCTACACCTGCCAGAACTTCTCCCGTGCTTATCTGCACCATCTGGACAAGTGCGGCGAAATGCTGGGTAGCATGTTGAATACCATCCACAATTTGCGCCATTACCAGGTGCTTATGGCTGGTTTGCGCGAGGCTATTCAACAGGGTACATTGGCCGCCTTTGTCGATGCCTTCTACGCCAAACGCGGGTTACCTGTTCCGCCTTTGGACTGAGTTTTCTGACCCCAAGATTCAACATTTGCAACTGGAGTGCTAAATGAGCTTTTTTATCTCTAATGCCATGGCTGATGCTGCTGCACCTGCGGCAGGCCCTATGGGCGGCGGCTTTGAGTGGATTTTCCTGGTCGGTTTCCTGGTCATTTTCTACCTGATGATCTGGCGTCCACAGGCCAAGCGCGCCAAAGAGCAGAAGAACCTGCTGGGCAGCCTGCAGAAAGGTGACGAAGTTGTGACCACCGGTGGTATCGCCGGCAAGATCACTAAAGTGGCCGACGATTTCGTTGTTCTGGAAGTTTCCGACACCGTCGAAATGAAGTTCCAGAAGGGCGCCATTGCCGCCACGCTGCCAAAAGGCACGCTAAAAGCGATCTAAGTTCCAACTTCTACTCAATCGACGGGGCGCGCAAGGCGCCCCGCGTCATAAGCGGGCGGCGTGATGCTGAACAAATACCCTCTGTGGAAATACATTCTGATCCTGGCGGTGCTGGCGGTCGGTCTGATTTATTCCGCTCCCAATCTATATCCTGATGACCCGGCCATTCAGGTCAGCGGTGCAAGTACTGCGCTGTTGGTCAATCAGGCTGATCTGGATCGTGTGAGCGCAGCGCTCAAGGAATCCGGGATCAACGTCAAGGCTGCCACTTTGGCGGCAAACGGCAAGGGCGGTCTGATTCGTCTGACCAAGGCTGAAGACCAGCTGCCTGCCAAAGACGTCGTGCGCAAGGCATTGGGTGATGACTACGTCGTTGCACTGAACCTGGCACAGACCACCCCGCAATGGCTGCGCAGCCTCGGCGCGCACCCGATGAAGCTGGGTCTGGACTTGTCCGGTGGTGTGCACTTCCTGCTGGAAGTGGACATGGACAAAGCCCTCGACGCACGCTTGAAAGTGTACGAAGGCGATGTGAAGAGCCTGTTGCGTAAAGAGAAACTGCGTTATCGCAGCCTGCCGCAACTCAACGGTGCCATTCAGCTGGGCTTCACTGATGAAGCGACCCGCGAAGAAGCCCGTGCGCTGGTCCGCAAGAGCTTCAACGATTTCGACATTGTTCCGGCCGATCTGAATGGTCAGCCGGTGCTGCGTCTGGCGATGACCCCGGCCAAGCTGGCGGAAATCCGTGAATACTCCATCAAGCAGAACTTGACCACGGTCCGTAACCGCGTCAACGAGCTGGGTGTTGCCGAGCCGATTGTTCAGCGTCAGGGCGCCAACCGCATCGTGGTTGAGCTGCCGGGCGTGCAGGACACCGCAGAAGCCAAGCGTATCCTCGGCAAGACGGCCAACCTTGAGTTCCGTCTGGCTGCTGAGCCGGGTGCTTCGAAGGCCACTTCCGAAACCTTCGAGTTCCGTGAAGGCAAGCGTCCGCCGGCACAGATCGAGCGTGGCCTGATCATCACCGGTGACCAGGTGACTGACGCCAAGGCTGGCTTCGGCGAGCACGGCACGCCAGAAGTGAACATCCGCCTGGATGGTCATGGTGGCGAGCTGATGAGTCGTGCGACTCGCAGCAACGTCGGTCGCAGCATGGCGGTGATCTTCATCGAGCAGCGTCCGGTCACCACTTACGTCAAGCAAGTGGTTGATGGCGTCGAGAAAGACGTGCCGGTTCAAAGCTTTAAAGAAGAGAAGAAGATCATCAGCCTGGCGACCATCCAGTCGCCACTGGGTGCCCAGTTCCGCATCACTGGCCTGAACGGTCAGGGCGAATCGTCCGAACTGGCGCTGCTGCTGCGTGCCGGTGGTCTGGCCGCACCGATGTACTTCGCTGAAGAACGCACCATTGGCCCGAGCCTGGGTGCCGACAACATCACCAAAGGTATCGATGCATCACTCTGGGGCATGCTGTTTGTCTCGCTGTTCATCATGGCCATCTACCGTTTCTTCGGCGTCATCGCCACCGTCGCGCTGGCGGTGAACATGGTGCTGCTGCTGGCCTTGATGTCGCTGTTGGGTGCAACGCTGACCCTGCCGGGTATCGCCGGTATCGTATTGACCATGGGTATGGCGGTCGACGCCAACGTACTGATCTTCTCGCGGATACGTGAAGAGATCGCGGCGGGCATGACCGTACAACGGGCAATCAACGAAGGCTTCGGCCGGGCATTCACCGCGATTCTCGACGCCAACCTGACCACACTGTTGGTCGGCGGGATTCTCTTTGCGATGGGCACCGGCCCGGTCAAAGGCTTCGCAGTGACCATGTCCCTCGGGATCTTTACCTCGATGTTCACGGCCATCATGGTGACCCGCGCGATGGTCAACCTGATCTTCGGCGGTCGTGACTTCAAGAAGTTGTGGATTTAAGGGGCTGCCATGTTACGTACAATCAACTTCATGGGCGTTCGCAACTTTGCGTTCGGCGTCACATTGTTCCTTACTGCACTGGCGTTGTTCAGTTGCTTCCACAAGGGCATGAACTGGGGCCTGGACTTCACCGGCGGTACGCTCATCGAGCTGACCTACGAGCGTCCGGCCGACGTCACCAAGGTGCGTGAGCAACTGGTTACAGCGGGCTATCACGAAGCCATCGTGCAGAGCTTCGGTGCAACCACCGACCTGCTGGTGCGTATGCCAGGTGCAGACCCACAACTGGGTCACCAGGTGGCTGATGCCTTGAAAAAAGTCGGCGGCGATAACCCGGCGGTGGTCAAGCGCGTCGAGTTCGTCGGCCCGCAGGTCGGTGAAGAGCTGCGCGACCAGGGCGGCCTCGGCATGCTGATGGCGCTGGGTGGCATCCTGATCTACCTGGCTTTCCGCTTTCAGTGGAAGTTTGCGGTCGGCGCCATCGTTTCGCTGATTCACGACGTGGTCGTGACCGTCGGTATCCTGTCGTTCTTCCAGATCACTTTCGACCTGACAGTGCTGGCGGCGGTACTGGCGATCATCGGTTACTCGCTCAACGACACCATCGTGGTATTTGACCGGGTTCGTGAGAACTTCCGTGTACTGCGCAAGGCCAACCTGATCGAGAACATCAACATCTCGACCACGCAAACCCTGCTGCGGACCATGGCGACGTCGATCTCCACCTTGCTGGCGATCTCGGCACTGCTGTTCTTTGGTGGCGACAACCTGTTCGGCTTCTCGATCGCCTTGTTCATTGGTGTGCTGGCGGGTACCTACTCGTCGATCTACATCGCGAACGTGGTGTTGATCTGGCTGAACCTGAACAGCGAGGATCTGATTCCTCCTGCGGCTACCGAGAAGGAAATCGACGACCGTCCATAACGGTCATCGGTTTTCAGTTGTCAGCCAAAAAAGGCGCGAGTTGAACTCGCGCCTTTTTTTGTGCTCCAAGGCTGGGAGAAGCGCGGGTAAATCCCGCATGTGATGGTAAGGAGGTTCATGTGAACAAGTCGATGCTGGTTGGTGCGGTATTGGGGGCTGTTGCTGTGACTGCCGGGGGCGCTTTTGCCACCTACAGCCTGGTTAAAAAGAACGGCCCTGAGTATGCGCAAGTTCTGGCCGTTGAACCGGTCAAGACACAAATCAAGACGCCACGTGAAGTTTGCAAGGATGTAGCCGTGACTCGGCAAGCGCCGGTCAAAGATGAACACCAGATCCTCGGTACCGTCGTCGGTGCGGTGGGCGGTGGTTTGCTGGGTAACATGATCGGTGGCGGTAATGGCAAGAAGATTGCCACTGTCGCGGGCGCAGTTGGCGGCGGTTATGCCGGTAACAAGGTCCAGGAAGGCATGCAGAACCGTGATACCACCACCACGATGCAAACTCGCTGTAACACCGTGAATGACATCAGCGACAAGGTTGTTGGCTACGACGTCCGTTACTCGCTGGACGGCAAGGAAGGCAAAGTGCGGATGGATCGCGATCCGGGTAACCAGATTCCGGTCGACAAGGAAGGTAAGCTGATCCTGTCCCAGAACCCGCCAGCTCAGTGATTAGCTGATGCCAGGGCAAAAAAAGCACCCCGCGGGGTGCTTTTTTTGTACCCGGAATATATGCCCCACCACAGATTCCTGTGGGAGCGAGCCTGCTCGCGAAGGCGTCGTCACATCCAGCATTAGTGGTGGCTGATACACCGCATTCGCGAGCAGGCTCGCTCCCACATTGGTTTTGTGATGTTCTTGGGATTAAATTCCAGGCATAAAAAAAGCACCCCGCAGGGTGCTTTTTTGTGGCCGGTCGCTTAGCGTTTCAGCGAGGCTGGCAGGTGCGGCTGGATGGCCGTCAGGACTGCTTTGAAGCACTTGGTGTTGCCGGCAACGATGTGACCTTTCTCAAGGAAGTCGTGACCGCCGGTGAAGTCGCTCACCAAACCGCCGGCTTCCTGGATCAGCAGGGCGCCTGCAGCCATGTCCCACTCGGACAGGCCCGACTCCCAGAAGGCGTCGAAGCGGCCGGCGGCCACGTAGGCCAGGTCCAGGCTCGCCGAGCCAGCACGACGGATGCCGGCAGTCTGGCCAACCAGGGCGCGGAACATGCCCAGGTAGTTGTCGAGGTTGTCCATTTGGTCGTCACGGAACGGGAAGCCGGTACCCAGCAGGGCGCCGTCCAGGCTGGTGCGGCCGCTGACGCGCAGGCGACGACCGTTCAGTTGGGCGCCGCGACCACGGCTGGCGGTGAATTCTTCCTGGCGAACCGGGTCCAGAACGACTGCGTGTTCCAGGCGACCGCGGTATTTGCAGGCGATGCTGACAGCGAAGTGAGGAATGCCGCGCAAGAAGTTGGTGGTGCCGTCCAGCGGATCGATGATCCACAGGTATTCTTCGCCTTCGATACCGGTGCCGGCGTGCATGCCGGTCTCTTCACCCCTGATCGAGTGATTCGGGTAGGCCTTGCGCAGCGCATCGATGATTTTCTGTTCGGCGGCGCGATCCACCTCGGATACATAATCCTTGGCGTCTTTTTCGTCGACCTTGATGGTATCCAGGCGCTCGATGGAGCGGAAAATCAATTCACTGGCGCTGCGGGCGGCGCGCAGCGCGATATTCAGCATGGGCTGCATGGATGTGTCACCTAAGGTTGTTAAAGAAAGCCGGGCATTCTATCAGAAAGTTTCTACAGGTGAAGGTCAGTGTTCGCTTTCATAGCTTAACGGTAGGTTGAGCTGTAAGATTCTGCTCCCCATTAAAGTGTTCGAGAGCGCCTCCCTTGCTGCAAAACATTCGTGTCGTCCTGGTCAATACCAGCCATCCCGGGAATATCGGCGGGGCGGCGCGTGCCATGAAGAACATGGGCCTGTCGCGGCTGGTGCTGGTCGAACCGCGGTTGTTCCCGCACCACGAGGCTGATGCTCGCGCTTCCGGTGCCGGTGACATCCTTGAAAACGCGCAAGTCGTCGCCACCTTGGAAGATGCCTTGGTCGGCTGCAATCTGGTGCTGGGCACCAGCGCCCGTGATCGTCGCATTCCCTGGCCGTTGCTCGATCCCCGCGAATGCGGTGTGAAGGTCGTCGAGGAAGCAGCGCAGGGCGCCGAGATTGCCTTGGTGTTCGGTCGTGAAGATTCCGGCCTGACCAATGAAGAGCTGCAGCGATGTCATTATCACGTGCACATCCCATCAGACCCTGAGTTCAGCTCGCTGAACCTTGGGGCGGCGGTGCAGGTGTTGAGTTATGAAGTGCGCATGTCCTGGCTGGCGGCCCAAGGTCAGCCGAGCAAGGTCGAGAAGGATGAAGTGGCGTCCACCAAAAGCGGTGAGCTGGCGACCATGGATGAGCTGGAGCGATTCTATGAGCACCTGGAGCAAACCCTGGTGGCCATTGAATTCCTCGATCCGGAAAAGCCACGGCATTTGATGGCGCGCCTGCGCCGGTTATACGGACGAAGCTCGGTCAGCCGGGCGGAAATGAATATTTTGCGTGGCATCCTCACGGAAACCCAAAAAGCGGCCCGTGGCGAGCTTCTAAAACGGAAGGATTGATGATGTTCGAGCGTTTGCGTGAAGATATTCAGAGTGTTTTCCATCGTGATCCGGCGGCGCGTAACGCTTTCGAAGTCCTGACGTGCTATCCGGGCATGCATGCCATCTGGATTCATCGCTTGTCGTCTGCCCTGTGGGGCATGGGCTGGAAGTGGTTGGCCCGACTGGTGTCGAACTTCGGTCGGTGGTTGACCGGGATCGAGATTCACCCGGGCGCCAAAGTCGGCCGTCGCTTCTTTATCGACCATGGCATGGGCATCGTCATCGGTGAAACGGCCGAGATCGGCAACGATGTCACCCTTTATCAGGGCGTGACGTTGGGCGGGACCAGCTGGAACAAGGGCAAGCGTCACCCGACACTTGAAGATGGCGTGGTAGTGGGGGCGGGCGCCAAGGTGCTTGGTCCGTTTACCGTGGGGGCGGGCGCCAAGGTCGGTTCTAACGCCGTGGTCACCAAGGCGGTTCCACCGGGTGCGACCGTGGTCGGGATTCCTGGGCGGATCATCGTCAAGTCCGACGACGAGCAGGATGCCAAGCGCAAGGCCATGGCTGAGAAGATCGGTTTCGATGCCTACGGCGTCGGCGAAGACATGCCCGACCCGGTGGCGCGTGCCATTGGTCAGTTGCTGGATCATCTGCAAGCAGTTGATGGCCGTCTGGAGGGGATGTGTGGTGCGTTGAAGGACCTGGGCAGTAACTACTGCGCCAAGGATCTGCCTGAGCTGCGCGAAGAAGACTTTGCCTGTGTAAAGGGTAAGGACGAAAGCAAGGCCGGCTAAACCGCGTTGGCCTTTTCGCGAGCAGGCTCGCTCCCACATTGGATCTGTGGCACACACATAACCAGTGTGGGAGCGAGCCTGCTCGCGAAGAACGATAACGCGCATTTGCTGGTGATACGCCGCCAGCCTTTGCTATGATGCGCGCGCTCTTTTGCGGGTAAACCTGACTAAAGTACTAGGTCTTATAGTTGACTTAAATACTCGGGAATTGCATACTCGCCCCATTCCGAACTCCGTGGTAATTGTCCATGCGACTGACTACAAAAGGCCGATACGCCGTAACTGCCATGCTTGACCTGGCGTTGCACGCGCAGCACGGGCCGGTGTCCCTGGCCGATATCTCCGAGCGCCAAGGCATCTCCCTGTCCTACCTCGAGCAGCTTTTCGCCAAATTGCGTCGCAGCAATCTGGTCTCCAGTGTCCGTGGACCGGGCGGCGGCTACCAATTGTCCCGCGATATGCAGGGCATCCAGGTCGCTCAAGTGATCGATGCGGTAAACGAGTCGGTCGACGCTACCAAATGCCAGGGCCAGGGCGATTGCCACTCCGGCGACACCTGTCTGACTCACCACTTGTGGTGTGATCTGAGCCTGCAGATTCACGAATTTCTGAGCGGTATCAGCTTGGCTGACCTTGTCACTCGCCGTGAGGTGCAAGAAGTAGCCCAGCGTCAGGATCAGCGCCGTTGCAACAGCAAGGCGCCACGCCTGGACAAGATTGAAGCGTCCGCCGTCGAATGACAGCCAAAGAGCTAGCGGCACGCCAGCCAGCCTGATTTAGGAGATAGTCCATGAAATTGCCGATTTACCTTGATTACTCTGCGACCACCCCGGTTGATCCGCGTGTCGCGCAAAAGATGAGTGAATGCCTGCTGGTCGACGGAAACTTCGGTAACCCGGCGTCCCGTTCCCACGTGTTCGGCTGGAAAGCTGAAGAGTCCGTCGAAAACGCTCGTCGTCAGGTCGCTGACCTGGTTAACGCCGATCCGCGTGAAATCGTCTGGACCTCCGGCGCCACCGAATCCGACAACCTGGCAATCAAGGGTGCGGCGCATTTCTATGCCACCAAAGGCAAGCACCTGATCACCACCAAGATTGAGCACAAGGCTGTCCTCGACACCATGCGCCAACTGGAGCGCGAAGGTTTCGAAGTAACCTACCTCGAACCTCGCACTGACGGTCTGATCACGCCAGAGATGATCGAAGCTGCCCTGCGCGACGACACCATCCTGGTTTCGGTCATGCACGTGAACAACGAAATCGGCACCATCAACGACATCGCAGCCATCGGCGAACTGACCCGCTCCAAGGGCATCCTGTTCCACGTCGATGCTGCTCAGTCCACCGGCAAGGTCGACATCGACCTGTCGAAGCTGAAAGTCGACATGATGTCGTTCTCTGCCCACAAAACCTATGGCCCTAAAGGCATCGGCGCGCTGTACGTCAGCCGCAAGCCGCGTGTGCGCATCGAAGCGACCATGCATGGCGGCGGTCACGAACGTGGCATGCGTTCCGGCACCCTGGCGACTCACCAGATCGTCGGCATGGGCGAAGCCTTCCGCGTAGCCAAGGAAGACATGGCTGCCGAGAACGTGCGCATCAAAGCCTTGAGCGACCGTTTCTTCAAGCAGGTCGAAGGCCTGGAAGAGCTGTATGTCAACGGCAGCATGACCGCCCGCGTACCGCACAACCTGAACCTGAGCTTCAACTATGTTGAAGGCGAGTCGCTGATCATGGCACTCAAGGATCTGGCGGTTTCGTCCGGTTCGGCGTGCACCTCGGCTTCGCTTGAGCCTTCGTACGTACTGCGCGCCCTGGGCCGCAACGACGAACTGGCACACAGCTCGATTCGCTTCACCTTCGGTCGTTTCACCACCGAAGAAGAAATCGACTACGCCGCGCAGAAAGTCTGCGAGGCCGTTACCAAGCTGCGCACTCTGTCGCCGCTGTGGGACATGTACAAAGACGGTGTCGACATTTCGAAAATCGAGTGGGCGGCACACTGATTTCAAGTCGCCGCGAACCGGCCCTGTAAAACTGCGGTTTGCAGGGCTTAAAGAGCGACTCTCTGATGAGTGAGGATTAAGAATCATGGCTTACAGCGAAAAGGTCATCGACCACTACGAAAACCCGCGTAACGTCGGCAAGATGGACGCGGAAGACCCAGATGTCGGCACCGGCATGGTCGGCGCCCCGGCGTGCGGCGACGTGATGCGTCTGCAAATCAAGGTCAACGAGCAAGGCATCATCGAAGACGCCAAGTTCAAGACCTACGGTTGCGGTTCGGCTATCGCTTCCAGCTCCCTGGCGACCGAGTGGATGAAAGGCAAGACTCTGGATGAAGCAGAGACCATCAAAAACACTCAGCTGGCCGAAGAACTGGCCCTGCCGCCAGTGAAAATTCACTGCTCCGTACTTGCTGAAGACGCTATCAAAGCGGCCGTTCGCGACTACAAGCAGAAGAAAGGCTTGATCTGAATTTCAAGTTTTGGCGACGAGTAAGGAGTCACCGATGGCTATCAGCATGACAGAAGCGGCTGCTCAACACGTGCGCCGCTCCCTCAACGGGCGCGGCAAAGGTGAAGGGATTCGTCTGGGTGTCCGCACCACAGGCTGTTCCGGCCTTGCCTACGTGCTGGAGTTCGTCGACGAGGTGGTGGCAGAGGATCAGGTGTTCGAAAGTCACGGCGAGAAAGTGATCATCGATCCGAAAAGCCTGGCCTACCTGGACGGCACTGAGCTCGATTTCGTCAAGGAAGGGTTGAACGAAGGCTTCAAGTTCAACAATCCCAACGTACGCGGTGAATGTGGCTGCGGCGAAAGCTTCAACATCTGAGGCTGCTCGTGGGTACTCCTTGTCATTTCGCTTTATTTGAACTGCAGCCGAGTTTCCGTCTGGATCTCGAACAGTTGGCCACGCGCTACCGTGAGTTGGCGCGCGGTGTTCATCCGGACCGCTTTGCAGACGCTTCCGAGCGCGAGCAGCGGCTGGCGCTAGAGCAATCCGCGAGCCTCAACGAGGCCTATCAGACGCTCAAAAGTCCCCCAAAGCGCGCGCGATACCTGCTCGCCCTGGGCGGTCATGAGCTGCCGCTGGAGGTCACGGTGCATGATCCGGAGTTTCTTCTGCAGCAGATGGAGTTGCGTGAAGAGCTCGAAGACCTGCAAGACAGCGCCGACATGGCGGGTATTGCCACGTTCAAGCGCCGCCTGAAGGTCGCTCAGGATGAGCTGAACGAAAGCTTCGCAGCCTGTTGGGATGATGCAGCGCAACGTGAACGGGCCGAACGCCTGATGCGTCGCATGCAGTTCCTCGACAAGCTCACCTACGAAGTGCGCCAGTTAGAAGAGCGCCTCGACGATTAACCCAGTGCCGCTCCGGTCGCACGCTTGATATACAGATAAGTCCTGATAACGATGGCCCTACTGCAGATCGCCGAACCCGGCCAAAGTCCTCAACCGCACCAGCGTCGTCTGGCTGTGGGGATCGACTTGGGCACTACCAATTCGCTGGTCGCTGCATTGCGCAGTGGTCTTTCCGAGCCTCTGGCCGACGCTGACGGGCAGGTCATCCTGCCGTCTGCCGTGCGCTATCACGCCGATCGTGTCGAAGTGGGCGAGTCGGCCAAGCGGGCTGCCGCTACCGATCCTTTGAACACTGTGCTGTCGGTCAAGCGCTTGATGGGTCGTGGTCTGTCCGACGTCAAGCAATTGGGCGATCAACTGCCGTACCGCTTTGTCGGTGGCGAATCGCACATGCCGTTCATCGACACGATCCAGGGGCCGAAAAGCCCGGTCGAAGTCTCCGCCGATATCCTCAAGGTGTTGCGTCAGCGCGCCGAAGCGACGTTGGGTGGCGAACTGGTCGGTGCAGTGATCACTGTCCCGGCGTATTTCGACGATGCTCAGCGCCAAGCCACCAAGGACGCGGCCAAGCTGGCCGGTCTGAACGTGCTGCGGCTGCTCAATGAGCCGACCGCCGCCGCTGTGGCGTACGGTCTGGATCAACACGCTGAAGGCCTGGTCGCCATTTATGACCTGGGCGGCGGCACCTTTGATATTTCGATTCTGCGTCTGACCGGCGGTGTGTTTGAGGTTCTGGCAACCGGTGGCGACAGCGCCCTGGGCGGCGATGACTTTGATCATGCGATTGCCGGCTGGATCATCGAGAGCGCAGGTCTTTCCGCTGATCTTGATCCGGGTGCGCAACGCAATCTGTTGCAGACCGCCTGTGCGGCCAAAGAAGCCCTGACCAATGTCGCGGCTGTCGAGGTTGCTTATGGCGACTGGAAGGCCGAGCTGACCCGTGAAGCCTTCAATGCGCTGATCGAGCCAATGATCGCCCGAAGCCTGAAAGCCTGCCGTCGTGCGGTGCGCGATTCCGGTATCGAGCTGGAAGACGTGCTCGCGGTGGTCATGGTTGGCGGCTCGACCCGCGTACCTCGCGTTCGCGAAGCGGTGGCTGAAGCCTTCGGTCGCGAACCGCTGACCGAAATCGATCCGGATCAAGTGGTGGCCATCGGTGCTGCGATCCAGGCCGATACATTGGCTGGTAACAAGCGTGACGGCGAAGAATTACTGCTGCTCGACGTGATTCCGTTGTCCCTGGGGCTGGAAACCATGGGCGGTCTGATGGAGAAGGTGATTCCACGCAACACCACCATCCCCGTTGCCCGCGCCCAGGACTTCACGACTTACAAAGATGGCCAGTCGGCCATGGCGATCCACGTCCTGCAGGGTGAGCGCGAGCTGATCAGCGACTGCCGTTCCCTGGCGCGCTTTGAATTGCGCGGCATTCCAGCGATGGTGGCCGGCGCGGCGAAGATTCGCGTGACCTTCCAGGTCGATGCCGACGGTCTGCTCAGTGTCTCGGCTCGCGAGTTGGGCTCGGGCGTCGAAGCCAGCATCCAGGTCAAGCCGTCCTATGGTCTGACCGACGGTGAAATCGCCAAGATGCTCAAGGACTCCTTCCAGCACGCCAATGATGACAAGGTCGCCCGTGTACTGCGTGAGCAACAGGTCGATGCCCAGCGCCTGATCGAAGCGGTGCAGGCTGCCCTCGACGTCGACGGCGATCGCCTGCTTGACGCCGAAGAGCGCATGGTCATCGAGCTGCAGATGCAGGAACTGACTGAATTGATGAAAGGCACCGATGGTTACGCCATCGAGCAGCAGACCAAGCGTCTGTCGCAGGTGACCGATGCCTTTGCTGCCCGCCGCCTGGACTCGACGGTGAAAGCCGCTCTGGCGGGGCGCAACCTGAATGAAATCGAGGATAACTGATGCCGCAGGTCATTTTTCTGCCACACGAAAAGTTTTGCCCGGAAGGCATGGTTGTGGAGGCTGAGCCCGGTATATCCATTCTCGAGCTGGCCCATGAGCACCATATCGAGATGGAAAGCGCCTGTGGCGGCGTCTGCGCCTGTACCACGTGTCACTGCATCATTCGTGAAGGTTTTGACTCGCTGGAAGAAGCGGATGAGCTGGAAGAAGACTTTCTTGACCGCGCCTGGGGACTGGAAGCGCAATCGCGTCTAGGCTGTCAGGCGATCGTCGGGACAGAAGACCTGACCGTCGAAATTCCGAAATACTCGCTCAACCACGCAGCCGAAGCGCCGCACTGATTCAAGGAACTGTCATGAGTCTCAAGTGGACTGATGTGCTGGAAATCGCAATCCAGCTGGCTGAAAGCAAGCCCGAAGTGGACCCTATGTCGGTCAACTTCGTCGATCTGCGCAAATGGGTGATGGAATTGCCCGAGTTTGACGACATGCCTGAGCACTGTGGCGAGAAGATCCTGGAGGCCATTCAGGCCCACTGGATCGAAGAACGCGACTGAGCCACGCTGCAGGTTAGGCAATACCCAAGAACCCGCGTATAATTCGCGGGTTTAATTTTTCACAAATTACCGTTTCTGGAGTTACACCATGGCTGTTCAACGTACTTTCTCCATCATCAAGCCTGACGCTGTTGCAAAAAACGTTATCGGCGAGATCACCACTCGTTTCGAAAAAGCTGGCCTGCGCGTTGTGGCTTCGAAACTGAAGCAACTGTCCAAAGCTGAAGCTGAAGGCTTCTACGCTGAGCACAGCGCTCGTGGTTTCTTCAACGACCTGGTTGCTTTCATGATCTCCGGTCCAGTTGTTGTTCAGGTTCTGGAAGGCGAAAACGCCATCGCTCTGAACCGTGAACTGATGGGTGCTACCAACCCTAAAGAAGCTGCTGCCGGTACCATCCGCGCTGACTTCGCTGACTCGATCGACGCCAACGCTGTACACGGTTCGGACTCCGAAGCCGCTGCTGCTCGCGAAATCTCGTACTTCTTCGCAGCTACTGAAGTAACCACTCGCTAAGCATTGGCTTAAGAGTGAAGGTGAATCCATGACTACATCGACTGTAAAAACCAACCTGCTGGGTCTGACTCAGCTGGAAATGGAAAAATTCTTCGACTCAATCGGGGAGAAGCGTTTCCGTGCCGGTCAGGTAATGAAATGGATTCACCACCTTGGCGTCGATGATTTCGACGCCATGACGAACGTCAGCAAGGCCTTGCGCGACAAGCTCAAGGTTATTGCCGAGGTTCGCGGCCCCGAAGTTGTCAGCGAGGACATCTCCACCGACGGCACCCGTAAGTGGGTGGTGCGCGTGGCGTCCGGCAGCTGCGTCGAGACCGTGTACATTCCCCAGGGCAAGCGCGGCACTTTGTGCGTTTCGTCCCAGGCAGGCTGTGCCCTGGATTGCAGTTTCTGCTCCACCGGCAAGCAAGGTTTCAACAGCAACCTCACCGCCGCCGAAGTCATCGGCCAGGTGTGGATTGCCAACAAATCGTTCGGCAGCATCCCGGCGACCGCCGACCGTGCCATCACCAACGTGGTGATGATGGGCATGGGCGAGCCGCTGCTGAACTTCGACAACGTCGTAGCCGCCATGCATCTGATGATGGATGACCTGGGCTACGGGATTTCCAAGCGCCGCGTGACCCTGTCCACTTCGGGCGTGGTGCCGATGATCGATGAGCTGTCCAAGCACATCGACGTCTCCCTGGCGTTGTCGCTGCACGCACCCAATGACGCATTGCGTAACCAATTGGTGCCGATCAACAAGAAATACCCGCTTAAGATGCTGCTCGAGTCATGCCAGCGCTACATGTCGTCCCTGGGCGAGAAGCGCGTGCTGACCATCGAGTACACCTTGCTCAAGGACATTAACGACAAGGTCGAGCACGCGGTCGAAATGATCGAGTTGCTCAAGAACATTCCGTGCAAGATCAACCTGATTCCGTTCAACCCGTTCCCGCATTCCGGTTACGAGCGCCCGAGCAACAATGCGATTCGCCGGTTCCAGGATCAGCTTCACCATGCAGGCTTCAATGTCACTGTCCGCACCACCCGCGGTGAAGACATCGATGCGGCATGTGGTCAATTGGTAGGACAGGTGCTGGATCGCACCCGTCGCAGCGAGCGTTATATCGCCGTGCGTGAGTTAAGCGCCGAAAACGATATCGCACAGAACGCTGCGAATAATAATTAAGAGAGGATCTCAATGTCCCTGCGCTTTGCGCTGCTGTTGCTGTTGGCCAGCCTCTGTGCTGGTTGTGTCCTGTCGGGCGATTTCAACCCGATGAAGACCAGCAAGGGTCGTGATGAAGCGCGTACTGCCTATGTGCAGTTGGGCTTGGGCTACTTGCAGCAAGGCATGACCGAGCGCGCCAAGGTGCCGCTGAAGAAAGCGCTGGACCTGGATGAGTCGGATCCGGACGCCAATGCGGCGCTGGGCCTGGTGTTCCAGGCGGAGATGGAGCCGGAGCTGGCGGACCAGCATTTTCGCAAGGCGCTGTCTTCCCGTCCGGGCGATGCGAGAATCCTGAACAACTACGGTAGTTTTCTTTTCGAAGAAAAACGTTACAAAGAGGCCTACGAGCGCTTTGAACAGGCCGCTGCCGATACGCTGTATCCTGAGCGTTCACGGGTGTTCGAGAACCTTGGCATGACCGCTTCGAAGCTTGGCCAGCGTGATATGGCCCAGCTGCAACTGGAAAAAGCCCTGCGTTTGAATCGTCAACAGCCACGCGCATTACTGGAAATGGCTGAGTTGTCCTTCGAAGACAGGCATTATGTGCCCGCGCGTGACTATTACGACCGTTTTAGCCTGCTCACCGAACAAAATGCACGTAGTCTATTGCTCGGCGTTCGGCTGGCAAAAGTGTTTGAAGATCGCGACAAGGCCGCCAGTTTTGGCCTGCAATTAAAACGACTCTATCCCGGTACGCCGGAATATCAGCAATACCTGTCGGAGCAATGATGAAAGCGGCGCATCCCGAAGTTGTAGCAGCGAATCGCGTTAACCCCGGTGAGACCCTGCGCCAGGCCCGCGAAAGCAATGGCTGGTCGCTGGCCGAAGTGGCCCTCAAGCTCAACCTCACTGTCAATTCCCTGAGCAATCTGGAAGCCGGCGCTTTCGACAAGCTGCCTGGGCATACCTTTGCTCGCGGTTATATTCGCGCATACGCCAAGTTGCTGGGCATGGATCAAACCGTGCTGGTGCAGCAGTTCGATCAATCCACCGGAACCGATTCCAAGGGCAGCAGTGTTCACAGCCTGGGTCGTATCGAAGAGCCTGTTCGGGTGTCCCACACCATTTTGCGAATTGTCAGCCTGCTGTTGCTGATTGCGGTGATTGGCGGTGGTTTTGTCTGGTGGAAGGACCAAACGTCGTCGCGCACCAAGGATTTGACCAGCCTGAGCCCGGAACACGTTGAAGTAGAAGGCGCCGACGGCACCACGCAGATCCATCCGCTGGATGAGCCGGAAGACCAGGCCGTCGCGGCAGGTCAGGCCGAAGGCGCTACTACGCTTGCGTTGCCGCAAGCCGAGACTTCAACAGAGGCGCCGGCCGCCGCTGATGCAACGCCGGCTGCTGCCGCACCGGCTACGCCAGCACCGACTCCTGCACCAACAGCGCCGGTTCACAGCGCTGCTCCGGTAGTCCCGGCGCCAACGAATCCGGCTCCGGCTGCTCCTGCCGTACCGGCCCCGGTCGTGACTGCTCCGGCCGCTTCGAACGCGCCTGTTTCCCCAGCGGCGGCTCCAGTGGCTGGCCAGGGTCAGGTTCAACTGCAATTCACCGCTAATTGCTGGACGCAAGTGACCGACGGCACGGGCAAGGTGCTGTTGAGTGGTCTCAAGCGTAAAGGCGAAAACGTTACCGTCAGCGGCAAGCCACCCTTTGCCGTGCGTCTGGGCTACGCCCGTGGCGCGCAAGTCAGCTACAACGGGCAGGTGGTTGATGTCGCTCCGTTCACCAGTGGCGAGACTGCTCGCCTGAAATTGGGTCAATAAGTCATGCACGGCGAATCTCCAATCAAACGTCGCGAATCCCGCAAGATCTGGGTCGGTAACGTCCCGGTTGGTGGCGATGCGCCCATCGCTGTGCAGAGCATGACCAACAGCGATACCAATGATGTGGCTGCCACCGTGGCCCAGATCAATCGCCTGGAAGCGGCTGGTGTCGATATCGTGCGCATTTCCGTGCCCGACATGGACGCCGCCGAAGCCTTCGGCAAGATCAAGCAACTGGTCAAAGTCCCTCTGGTGGCCGACATTCACTTCGACTACCGGATCGCTTTGCGGGTGGCCGAGCTGGGTGTTGATTGCCTGCGGATCAACCCGGGCAATATCGGTCGTGAAGACCGCGTGCGTGCGGTGGTCGATGCCGCCCGTGATCGCGGGATTCCGATCCGTATCGGCGTCAACGCCGGTTCCCTGGAAAAAGACCTGCAAAAGAAATACGGCGAGCCGACCCCGGCCGCGCTGGTCGAGTCTGCCCTGCGTCACGTCGAGCACCTTGAGCGCCTGAACTTCCAGGACTTCAAGGTCAGCGTGAAAGCTTCCGACGTGTTCATGGCCGTCGAAGCCTATCGTCTGCTGGCCAAGGAAATCGTCCAGCCGCTGCACCTGGGCATCACCGAAGCCGGTGGTTTGCGCTCAGGCACAGTGAAATCCGCCGTGGGCCTCGGTATGCTGCTCGCCGAAGGGATTGGCGATACTATCCGCATCTCGTTGGCGGCCGACCCGGTCGAGGAAGTGAAAGTCGGCTACGACATTCTCAAATCCCTGCACCTGCGTTCCCGTGGTATCAACTTCATCGCCTGCCCGAGCTGCTCGCGGCAGAACTTCGATGTGGTCAAAACCATGAACGAGCTGGAAGGGCGCCTCGAAGACCTGCTGGTGCCGCTGGATGTCGCGGTCATCGGTTGCGTGGTCAACGGGCCGGGCGAGGCCAAGGAAGCCCATATCGGCTTGACCGGCGGTACGCCAAACCTGATTTACATCGACGGCAAGCCGTCGCAGAAACTGACGAATGACAATCTGGTGGATGAGCTTGAACGCTTGATCCGCCAGAAAGCGGCCGAAAAGGTCGAAGCCGACGCAGCAGTAATCGCTCGCGGCTGATCGAACGAATTTAAGGATTTATAGTGAGCAAGTCTCTGCAAGCCATTCGTGGCATGAACGACATCCTGCCTGAACAGACTCCCCTGTGGCGTCATTTCGAGGGCACCGTCTCGCGTCTGCTGGATAACTATGGTTATAAGCAGATCCGCATGCCAATCGTTGAATTCACCGAGCTGTTCAAGCGTTCCATCGGTGAAGTGACCGACATCGTCGAAAAAGAGATGTACACCTTCGACGACCGCAACGGCGATTCGCTGACCCTGCGCCCTGAAGGCACAGCCGCCTGCGTGCGTGCGGTGCTTGAGCATGGGATCACCGGCGGTGGCCAGGTGCAGAAACTCTGGTACATCGGTCCGATGTTCCGCCACGAGCGGCCGCAAAAAGGCCGTTATCGCCAGTTCCACCAGATCGGTTGCGAAGTCTTCAACCTCGACGGTCCGGACATCGACGCCGAACTGATTGTGCTGACCTGGCGCCTGTGGGGCGAGCTGGGTATCCGCGATGCGGTCAAGCTCGAACTCAACAGCCTGGGCACCAGCGAGTCTCGCGGTCGCTATCGCGAGGCCCTGGTCGAGTTCCTGTCTGGCCACCTGGACAAGCTGGACGAAGACAGCCAGCGCCGTCTGAAAACGAACCCTTTGCGGGTTCTGGACACCAAAAACGCCGACACTCAAGCGGTTTTGGTCGACGCGCCGAAAATGGCCGACTACCTCGATGAAGAGTCCCGCGTGCACTTCGAAGGCCTCAAGGCTCGCCTGGACGCCGCCGGTATTCCTTATGTGATCAACCCGAAGCTGGTTCGCGGGCTGGATTACTACAGCAAGACCGTTTTCGAATGGGTCACCGACAAGTTGGGCGCCCAAGGCACAGTGTGTGCCGGTGGTCGTTACGACGGTCTGGTCGAGCAGATGGGCGGCAAGCCGACCCCGGGCGTTGGTTTCGCCATGGGCATCGAGCGCCTGGTGCTGCTGCTTGAAACCCTGGAACAAATCCCCGAAGAGATCTCCCGTCAGGTTGATGTCTACCTCTGCGCCTTCGGTGAAGCTGCAGAGCTTGCCGGCCTGGCCTTGAGTGAACGTGTTCGTGATCAATTGCCCAACCTGCGCCTGCAAGTCAATGCCGGTGCCGGCAGCTTCAAAAGCCAGTTCAAGAAGGCCGACAAGAGCGGTGCGCTGTATGCGCTAATCCTCGGTGACGACGAAATGGCCCAGCAAGTGGTAGGTTTCAAACCCCTGCGTGGCCAGGGCGAGCAACAAAGCATTGCCTGGGATGCGCTTGCTGCACACCTGGCCACCTGCGTCGTGCAGGGTTGAAGCTGTCTAAACAGCCGAATTAGCGATTAAGGAGTATTGGGGTGTCGAGTACCGAAGACGAACAGCTGGCGGATTTGAAGGACTGGTGGACACGCAACGGCAAGCCCCTGGTCACTGGCGGCCTGTTGGCCCTGGTCATCGTGTTCGGCTGGCAGGCCTTTCACAAGTATCAGAGCAATCAGTCGCAAAGCGCCTCGATGCTCTATCAGCAATTGCTCGAGACCACGCTGACGCCTGACGGCAAGCCCGATGCAGCGCGCGTTTCGGACCTGGCCGCCAAGCTCAACAGCGAGTTCGGCGGCACCGCCTATGCGCAATACGGCAGCCTGTTCGTGGCGAAAGTCGCGGTCGACAGCGGCAAGCTGGATGACGCAGCCAGCGAGCTGAAAACTATTGTTGCCAAACCGGCTAACCCGGCGCTGGGCGAAATCGCCCGTCAGCGCCTGGCTCAGGTGTTGGCCGCGCAGAACAAGGCCGACGAGGCGCTGAAACTGCTCGAAGGTGATGCAGACAAGGCGTTCCTGGCCACTCGCGAAGAGCTTAAGGGCGATTTGCTGGTGCAATTGGGTCGTACAGACGAAGCGAACGTGGCGTATCAAAAAGCCAAGGCGGCACTGTCGGATGAAGCGGCAGTCGGTGGCCTACAAATCAAGCTGGATGACCTGGCCAAAGGGGATGCGTGACGTGATTCGTTGGAAACATGCAGCATTGCTGGCTCTGGCCATATTGGCCGCGGGTTGCAGCAGCAACGCAAAAAAAGAATTGCCCCCGGCCGAGTTGACCGACTTCAAAGAAGAAGTGGTTCTGCACAAGGAGTGGAGTCGTTCGATCGGTAATGGCCAGGGCGATATCTACAACATGCTCGTTCCGGCGATCGATGGCGATACCATTTATGCCGCCGACCTCACCGGTATCGTGATGGCGATGGATCGCAGCAATGGCGACGTCAAATGGAAGAAGAGCCTTGACCTGCCTATTTCCGGCGCCGTAGGCGTGGGTTATGGTCTGGTAACGTTCGGTACGCTCAAAGGCGAAGTCATTGCGCTTGACGCGATCAACGGTGAAGTGAAATGGCGCGCTCGCGTGTCCAGCGAAGTACTCGCTCCACCGGCCAACAACGGCGACGTTGTGGTGGTCCAGACTCAGGATGACCGTCTGATCGGTCTGGATGCCGCCACCGGCAACCAGCGCTGGTTGTATGACAGCACACCTGCGGTCCTGACCTTGCGCGGCACCAGCGCGCCGCTCGTGACCAACCACCTCGCGGTGGCTGGCCTGTCGACTGGTAAAGTGGTCGCTCTCGATATTTCCAACGGCGTGCCGGTGTGGGAACAACGTGTAGCGATTCCACAAGGTCGTTCGGAACTGGAACGCGTTGTCGATATCGACGGTGGCTTGCTGCTGTCCGGCGGTACGCTGTATGTCGCCAGCTATCAGGGGCGCGTTGCGGCACTGGATCTGCAAAGCGGCCGTCAGCTCTGGCAGCGTGATGCTTCCAGTTATGCCGGCGTCGCCCAGGGGTTCGGCAACGTTTACGTGAGCCTGTCTTCGGGCACTGTTGAAGGCGTCGATGAGCGTTCCACCACAGCCTTGTGGAGCAACGATTCTCTGGCCCGTCGTCAACTGTCGGCTCCGGAAGTGTTCTCCAGCTATGTTGCAGTCGGTGACATGGAAGGTTACCTGCACCTGCTGAGTCAGGTAGACGGACGTTTCGTCGGCCGCGAGCGCATCGACAGCGACGGCCTGCGTGCCCGTCCGCTGGTGGTGGGTGACACGATTTATGTGTATGGCAACAGTGGCAAGCTGGAAGCCCTGACCATTAAGTAAAGGTTTGACTATGCTTGGGTTGATCCCAAGCGGCTTCACCGTTTGTAGGACTGTAGGAGCGAGCTTGCTCGCGATGGACGTCAACGATTACGTTGGCGACCTGGATAAACGCGGTGTCTTTGCGTTTATCGCGAGCAATCGAGCGTCGACCGGCTGCTCCTACAGACAAACACGCGGTGATTGCCCCGAGCACCAGCCGCTGCCTCGCAGCGGCTTTTGTATTTTCTGAAATAACGAAGTGGAGAGCCGCATGGTTCCCGTAATCGCCCTGGTGGGCCGACCGAACGTCGGCAAATCCACCTTGTTCAACCGCCTGACCAGGACTCGCGACGCCATCGTTGGCGATTTGTCCGGTCTGACCCGTGATCGCCAATACGGTGAGGCCAAGTGGCAAGGGCGTTCCTACATTCTGGTCGACACCGGCGGTATCTCCGGTGACGAGCACGGTATGGACGAAAAAATGGCCGAGCAGTCGCTGCTGGCCATTGAAGAAGCCGATGTCGTTCTGTTCCTGGTAGATGCCAAGGCCGGTTTCACCGCCGCCGACCAGATGATCGCCGAGCATTTGCGCAAACGTAACAAGCGTTCTTACGTGGTTGCCAACAAGGTCGACAACATCGACCCTGAAATGGCCCGCGCTGAATTCGCCCCGTTGGGCATGGGCCACGCGATTCCGATCGCCGGTGCCCACGGTCGTGGCATCACCCAGATGCTCGAAATCGCCCTGAGCACCTTCCCGAAAGACGAAGAAGAGCCAGAAGACGGCGAGGAAGAGATCGTTGCTGAAGGCGAGGAAGCCAAGCGCATTCCTGGCCCAAGCGAAAAAGACGGGATCAAGATCGCCATCATCGGTCGTCCGAACGTCGGCAAGTCGACCCTGGTCAACCGCATGCTCGGTGAAGACCGGGTAATCGTTTATGACGAACCCGGCACCACCCGCGACAGTATCTACATCCCGTTCGAGCGTAACGACGAGAAGTACACGCTGATCGACACCGCCGGTGTGCGCAAGCGCGGCAAGATCCACGAAGAAGTCGAAAAATTCTCCGTGGTTAAAACCCTGCAAGCGATCAAAGACGCCAACGTGGTGATCTTCGTGATGGACGCTCGCGAAGGCGTGGTGGACCATGACCTCAACCTGCTGGGCTTTGCCCTTGAAGCAGGTCGTGCGCTGGTTATCGCGATCAACAAGTGGGATGGCATGACGCCGGGCGAGCGCGACTTCGTGAAGGTCGAGCTGCAACGTCGTCTGTTCTTCGTCGACTTCGCCGACATCCACTTTATCTCGGCCCTGCATGGCACTGGCGTGGGCAACCTCTACGCCTCCGTACAGAACTCGTTCAAGTCTGCGGTCACTCGCTGGCCGACCAACCGCCTGACCACAATTCTGGAAGATGCGGTTGGTGAGCACGCGCCGCCGATGGTCAACAACCGCCGGATCAAGCTGCGTTACGCCCACTTGGGTGGTGCCAACCCGCCGATCATCGTGATTCACGGTAACCAGATCGAGAAGGTGCCGAAGTCGTACGTGCGTTACCTGGAAAACACTTATCGTCGTGTCTTGAAGCTGGTCGGTACGCCGATCCGCATCGAGTTCAAGGGCGGCGAGAACCCGTACGAAGGCAACAAGAACACGCTGACTGACCGCCAGGTTAACAAGAAGCGTCGTTTGATGTCGCACCACAAAAAGGCCGACAAGAAGCGCCGCGACAAGCGCTGATTATCGACTTGCCTGGCTCGCTCCTACAGGACCGGGTTGAAGAAGGGGCGCTTTAGCGCCCTTTTTTTATGGGCGTCGTTTGGGCTATCCTCGGGTTCTCCCGTGCCGCCGTTAGAGCCGGGTGTTGAGCAGGAATTACCGATGATCACCAGTAAGCTGCCGAATGTCGGCATCACTATCTTCACGCAGATGTCTCAGCTGGCGGCGCAAACCGGGGCACTGAATCTGTCCCAGGGTTTTCCCGACTTCGACGGCCCGCAGGCGCTGCGTGATGCTGTCGGCCGCCATATCGCCAGCGGTCATAATCAGTACTCGCCAATGACCGGCCTGCCGGTATTACGTCAGCAGATAGCGGCGAAGATCGCCCGCAGCTACGGCGCGCATGTCGATCCCGACAGCGAAGTGACCGTCACCCCCGGCGCAACCCAGGCGATCTTCTGCGCCATTCAGGCCGTTATCCACAGCGGCGACGAAGTGATGGTGTTCGATCCGGCCTATGACAGTTACGAGCCTTCGGTAGAGCTGGCCGGTGGTCGTTGCGTGCATGTGCCATTGGGCCTGAATGATTTCAGTATCGACTTCGAAAAGCTCAGCGAAGCCCTGAGCCCTCGCACACGAATGATCATTCTCAATAGCCCGCACAACCCCAGTGGTGCACTGATCAGTCGTGCCGAACTGGATCAGTTGGCGGCGTTGATTCGTGATCGCGATATCTATGTGATCAGCGATGAGGTCTACGAACACCTGGTGTTCGATGGCGTGTCTCACGCCAGCGTATTGGCCCATGAAGAGCTGTATCAACGCGCCTTCGTGGTCAGTTCCTTCGGCAAGACCTATCACGTTACTGGCTGGAAAACCGGCTACGTGGTTGCACCACCGGCCCTCACGGCGGAGCTGCGCAAGGTTCATCAATACGTCAGTTTCTGCGGCGTGACACCATTGCAATACGCGCTGGCCGACTACATGGCCGAGCATCCGGAACATGTTGAAGAACTGCCGGCCTTCTATCAGGCCAAGCGCGATTTGTTCTGCGATTTGTTGGCGCCGTCACGCTTTGGTTTTACCCGCGTCACCGGTACTTATTTCCAGCTGGTCGATTACTCGCAGATCCGCCCGGACCTCAATGACGTCGAGATGGCGCTCTGGATGACCCGCGAACACGGCGTTGCGAGTATTCCAATCTCGGTGTTCTACCAGACGCCGCCTGAAGGCCAGCGCCTGGTGCGACTGTGCTTTGCCAAACGTGAGGAGACCCTGCGTGAAGCAGCGGAAAAACTATGCGTGATTTGAGTGCACTGCCCAAGCTGAACGTTGCGCTGATCCAGACCACGCTGGCCTGGCATGATCGACAGGCGAACCTTGAGCATTTCGAACCGTTGCTGGAGCAGGCGCGCGGGGCTGACCTGATTATCCTGCCGGAAATGTTCACCACCGGTTTCTCCATGGAATCCGAGACCCTTGCCGAGCCGGAAAACGGACCGACCAGTAAATGGTTGCGGGTTCAGGCGGCGAAGCTGGAGGCGGTGATCACGGGCAGCGTGATCGTCCAGGCGGCCGACGGTAGCCATCGCAATCGTCTGTTGTGGGCGCGACCGGACGGGGAGGTCTGGCACTACGACAAGCGTCATTTGTTCCGTATGGCTGGCGAGCATAACCATTACACCCCGGGCGAGCGCCAGGTGCAGTTCGAACTCAAGGGCTGGCGAGTACGGCCGCTGATTTGCTACGACCTGCGTTTCCCTGTGTGGAGTCGCGACGCGCAGGACACCGACCTGTTGCTGTACACCGCCAACTGGCCGGGTGCACGGCGTCAGCACTGGAACCGTTTGCTGCCTGCGCGGGCGATCGAGAACCTGTGCTACGTGGCGGCGGTAAACCGCATCGGCACCGACGGCAAAGGCTTCGCCTACACCGGAGACAGTCAGGTGCTGGATTTCCAGGGTGAAACATTGCTCAGCGCCGGCGAAGCCGATGGGGTGTTCCAGGTGGTGCTGGACGCTGCGGAACTGGTGGCTTACCGCGCTCGTTTTCCAGCGAATCTGGATGCCGATACCTTCGAGTTCACCTGAAATCTCGGCTACCTGAACCGGCCCCTTCGCGAGCAGGCTCGCTCCCACATTTGATCGATGTGAACACAGATTTTGTGTACACCAAAAATCCACTGTGGGAGCGAGCCTGCTCGCGAAGGGGCCCTCACTGGCAACACAAAAATGGCAGGCAAACAAAAAGGCCCCGAGGTTATCACCCCGGGGCCTTTTGTATTTCAGCGAACGCTTACGCCGCTTTCGCTTCCGGCTGGCTCAGGGAGCGGTTCAGCGCGCTGAACAGCGCCTTGAAGCTGGCGGTGGTGATGTTTTCATCGATGCCAACGCCGTGCACTGCACGCTCACCATTCACCCGCAGTTCAATGTAGGCCGCGGCCTTGGCATTGGTGCCCGCGCCGATGGCGTGTTCGTTGTAGTCCATGATTTCCACCGGGATTGGCAGACCGGCCACCAGTGCTTCCAGGGCGCCGTTGCCCTTGCCGCGCCAGTGCAGGTTGGTTTCGCCCTGACCTTGGCTGGAGACTTCCACTTCCACGGCGCTGTGACCGTTCTCTTCCTGCAGGCGATGGCTGACCAGCGCGTACGGCGTGTTGGCCTGCAAGTATTCGCTGTGAAGCAGCGCGTGGATCTGCTGGGCGGTCATCTCAAGGCCCAGGCGATCGGTTTCACGCTGCACGACCTGGCTGAATTCGATTTGCATGCGACGTGGCAAGTTGATGCCGTATTCCTGTTCCAGCAGGTAAGCGATACCGCCCTTGCCCGACTGGCTGTTGACGCGGATCACCGCCTCGTAGCTGCGGCCGATGTCGGCCGGGTCGATCGGCAAGTACGGTACTTCCCACAGCGTATCCGGTTTCTGCTGCGCGAAGCCCTTGCGGATGGCGTCCTGGTGGGAGCCGGAGAACGCGGTGTGAACCAGGTCGCCGACGTACGGATGACGTGGGTGCACCGGCAGCTGGTTGCACTCTTCGACGACTTTGCGCACGCCGTCGATGTCGGAGAAGTCCAGCTCAGGGTTCACGCCTTGGGTGTAGAGGTTCAAGGCCACGGTCACCAGATCGACGTTACCGGTGCGTTCGCCGTTGCCGAACAGGCAACCTTCGACGCGGTCGGCGCCGGCCATCAGGCCCAGCTCGGTAGCAGCAACACCAGTGCCACGGTCGTTGTGGGTGTGCAGGCTGATGATCACGCTGTCACGACGGTTGATGTGACGGCCGAACCATTCGATCTGGTCGGCATAGATGTTCGGTGTGGCGCATTCGACGGTCGCTGGCAGATTGAGGATCATCTTGTGCTCAGGCGTCGGGTTCCAGACTTCGATCACCGCGTCGCAGACTTCTTTGGCGAATTCCAGTTCGGTGGCGCTGAAGGTTTCCGGCGAGTATTCGAAGGTCCACTCGGTGTCCGGCTGCTGGGCGGCGTATTTGACGAACAGCTTGGCCGCGCTCACGGCGATTTCCTTGATCCCGTCCTTGTCCTGGTTGAAGACGATGCGGCGGAACGAAGGCGAGGTCGCGTTGTACAGGTGGACGATGGCTTTCTTCGCCCCACGCAGGGATTCGAAGGTACGCTCGATCAGGTCTTCACGGCCCTGGGTGAGCACCTGAATCGTGGTGTCGTCCGGGATGTGGTTGCCTTCGATCAAGCTGCGCACAAAGTCGAAGTCGGTTTGCGACGCGGCCGGGAAGGACGCTTCGATTTCTTTGACGCCCACCGACACCAGGGTTTTCCAGAAACGCAGCTTCTTGACCGCGTCCATTGGCTCGATCAGCGACTGGTTGCCGTCACGAAGGTCCGAGCTGCACCAGATCGGCGCGGTGGTGATGGTCTTCGACGGCCAGGTGCGATCCGGAATATCAATGGTCGGGAAGGCGCGGTATTTCGAAGACGGGTCTTTGAGCATGCTCATCGGGAATTCCTTAATGTAGGGGCCGAAAAGAGGCGGCCTGCCGGTGGATCAAATGTTCTTGGGGAAAAGCGTAGGGCGAGGCATCGCGATTCAGCCCGGCAGTCGTGCGCTGACGAGGCACAGGCTGCGGTGCTGGCGAAGCTGAATGAGGGTGTGAGAGGTTTTCATGCCTTCAACCCTAACCGCGAGGGGGAAGGATGGCAAGCAGTCGAAAAAAATTGAGAGGAATACCCGAAAAGCCGTGTTTATCGAGATTTTATTGCTCTAGTGGCCAGCGATTATCTTGATGTTTGCGCGAGGTTTGAGCGATGCGCAATTGTAGGCTTTGCGCGTCGGGCCGTATCAGCGCGGCTATTCTTAAAGCCTCAGCAAGACGACTGACAGGCAGGAGTCGGCAATGAACGAGTCGGATTGGAAGCGTTACAGCGCGTTGCGTCCGTTGGCCCACGAGCGGATGTGTGTGCGGATCATGGAAGAGGTCGAGCGCACGGTGATGGACAAGAGCCTGACGCCTTATGAGCGGATAGACGCCAGCGAAGAGCTGCTCAAGGCCGGACAAAAGGAACTGTATTGGGCGTTCGGTGTTTTCAGGTTCTCACGACATGAGGCCCGCTCTCACTTGCTCGGGCTGTGTGCCCGGGAGTTGATCACGCCTGAGGAATTGACCGGGTTTTCAGAGGAAACCCAGGCCTGGATCAAACACTGTCTGGCGGACCGGGAAGTTCATGGGATTGAGGATCTTGATGCTGAATAGCGGAGCCTGTGATGACCCCATCGCGAGCAGGCTCGCTCCCACAAGTTGATCGCATTCCAATGTGGGAGCGAGCCTGCTCGCGATGGGGCCAGTAGCCTTACGCAAACAACTAAGGCTGAAACGCACCAATAAAAATCGCCGGATCCACCCGCGCATCATTCAGGCTGACGTTCCAATGCATATGCGGCCCGGTCGCGCGCCCGGTCGAGCCGACTTTCCCGACCACACTGCCGCGAGCCAGTTGCTGGCCCACCTGCACGTCGATTTTCGACATATGGCAAAACATACTAATGAAGCCTTGGCCATGGTCGACAAATACCGTGTTGCCATTGAAAAAGTAGTTACCGATCAGGATCACTTTGCCCGCCGCCGGCGTTTTGATCGGCGTTCCGGCAGGCACGGCGAAGTCCAGGCCGGCGTGAGGATTGCGCTCTTCTCCGTTGAAGAACCGGCGCACGCCAAACTTGCTCGACAGCGGCCCGTTGACCGGTTTGTCCAGCAACAGGTTGCTTGGGGTGATCGGGCTGAAGCTGCGATAGGCCTGGATCTGCTCGGCCAACTCGCCCTCGATGCGCTTGAGATTCGCCGGGTTCGGATTGACCTGCTGCGTATTCTTCAGGGTGATGTGCTGCTCCGGGTACTTCTTGTTGCCGACCGTAAATTGCAGATTGCGACCGCCACTGCTGACCTGCTGGATGCCCGGCTTGACCGTCAAAGGCACGCCGACAATGGCCAGCCAATTGTTCTGTTCCTTCACCACCAGCACGGGTTTGCCCTGATAGCTGGCTTTCGGTGCCTGGACGGAAGTACCCAGGTCCACTACGGCCACGCCGCCCGGCACCGGTTTGTTCAACAGGCGCGTGATGTAGCTGTCGGCGTGGGCGTTGAACGTCAGGCAGAGCAATAACAGCGGAATTAAAAAACGCGGCATGGATCAATCCAGTAAAGAGAGGGTGACAGGCGTCAGGTGATTGTCTTCGACCCGAACGTGCAGCTCGCCGTTGCCGAGTCTGGCCTTGAGGCGTTGGCCAGTGTGGGTCTGTTCGGCACTGCGGATCGCGTTACCGCGCTCGTCCAGCAAAATGCTGTAGCCACGGCCGAGGGTCGCCAAAGGGCTGACCACATGCAGCGTCTGCACCTGGGTTTGCAGTTGCAGGCGACGGGCCTTGAGGCCTTCACGCATTGAACGCGGCAGGCGTTCGGCGAGGCTGTCGAGGCGCTGGCGGAGCAGTGCCAGTTGCCGTCCCGGATGTTGCCCGGCGAGGCGGGTTTCCAGGCGAATCAGCCGCTCGCGACGGGTATTAAGACTGCGTTCGAACGCGCGGCGCATGCGCATGTCCAGATCGTCCAGGCGTTGCGCTTGCTGACGCAGGCGTTCGCCCGGATGACGCAGGCGGCGGGACATGCCTTCCAGGCGCAGTCGATCACGCATTATTCGGTCGCGGATACGCATCACCAGTCGTCGATGCAGACTTTCGAGCCGACGCACCAGATCGCTGGAGTCCGGCGCCAGCAGTTCGGCGGCGGCGGAAGGTGTCGGGGCACGAACGTCGGCCACGAAGTCACTGATCGACACGTCGGTTTCATGGCCGACGGCGCTGACAATCGGCGTCACGCAGGCATCCACGGCGCGGGCCACGGCTTCTTCATTGAAACACCAGAGGTCTTCCAGCGAGCCACCGCCACGGGCCAGGATCAGCGCGTCGAAACCACGGGCATCCGCCAGTTTCAGTGCGCGGACAATCTGCGCAGTGGCTTCGCGTCCCTGCACGGCCGTGGGGATCAACGTCAGTTGGATTTGCGGCGCACGGCGGCGGAACACACTGATGATGTCGCGGATCACCGCGCCGGTGGGCGAACTGATGATGCCGATGCGCTGCGGGTGCGCCGGCAATGGCACCTTACGGTCGGCGCTGAACAGGCCTTCGGTGCTGAGTTTTTCCTTCAGCGCATCGAAGGCCAGGCGCAATGCGCCATCGCCGGCGGGTTCCACGGTGTCGAGAATCAGCTGATAGTCACCACGGCCCTCGAACAGCGAAACCTTGCCGCGAACCTTGACCGCCAACCCATCCTTGAGCGCCTGACGAACCCGCGCGGCGTTCTGCCGAAACAGCGCGCAACGGACCTGGGCGCCACTGTCCTTGAGGGTGAAATACACATGGCCGGACGCTGGGCGGGCGAGGTTGGAGATTTCGCCTTCGACCCAGATGTTGCTGAACACGTCTTCAAGCAACACCCGCGCGCGTCCGTTGAGCTGGCTGACAGTCAGGACTTCACGGTCCAGGCCGAGTCTTGCAAAGGGATCTTTAATCATGGGGCGCAGTTTAAAGGCATTCAGCGCTGAATCTCCATGAGTCCGCACAAATCCATTTGTGGGGGGCTTTTGTGGGAGCGAGCCTGCTCGCGAATTCGGTGTGTCAGCGACATTAATATTGAAAGTTAATCCGTATTCGCGGGCAGGCTCGCTCCCACAGGCGTTAAAGTCGTCCGCGGTATTCAAGGAAGACGTGCAGATGAATGTGTTTGAACTGTTGCATCAATGGCCATTCGGCGCGACGGATTGGCTAGTGATCGGGTTGGGCATCGCCCTGGCCTATATCGTGTTTGGCATCGCCGGGTTCGGCACCGCGCTGGTGGCCGGGCCGATTCTGATTCTGTTTATGCCGCTCTCGAAGATCGTGCCGCTGCTGGTGTTGCTGGATTTTGTCGCGGCGTTCGGCAATCTGTTGCCCTCGCGCAAGGATGTGGCCAAACCTGAATTACTGCGATTGCTGCCGTGCATGGCGGTGGGCTGTACGTTGGGCGTGATTTTTCTGCTGAACCTCAAATCCGATGTGTTGCTGTTATTGATGGGGCTGTTTATCAGTGCCTATGCGATTTACAGCTTGTGGGTCAAAACCCGTCCGACGCAATTGTCGGCCGGTTGGGCGGTGCTAATGGGCACGGTGGGCGGGATGTTCGGTGCGTTGTTTGGCAGCGGCGGCTTTTTATATGCGATTTATTTGAATAGCCGGTTGCCCAAAGAGGCGGCCCGTGCGACCCAGAGCGCGCTGATCAGTTGCAGCACCGTGGTGCGATTGAGTTTGTTCGCCGTTGCAGGTGTGTATGCCGAGCTACCCTTATTGGTACTGGCGGTGTGTTTGCTGCCAGCCATGGCCCTGGGACTGTGGATTGGCCGGCGGTTGACCCTGAAACTGTCCCGGGAGGCTTTTGTACGGCTGGTGACCTGGTTGGTGCTGGCCAGCGGGATTGCCTTGATCGGGCGGTATTTGAGTACTTGACCTGAGTGTCTCAGGGATTAAGCTGCCGCCCGCAAATCCTGTGGGAGCGAGCCTGCTCGCGAAGAGGCCGTTGCAGGCAGCATTAATGTTGCCTGCGCTACCGCTATCGCGAGCAGGCTCGCTCCCACAAGGGTGGATTATTCAGTATTGGTAGGCCTGTACCCATGAATTCCCAAAGCATCATCGTCCCGAAAATCTCCACATTGCCGGTGCACGAACCCCGGGCCCGGGCGGTCGTGCGTTGGCTGGTGCGCAAGAACATCATCAAGGAAGAGCTGACCACCTGCGGCCGCACAGGTAATCGCATGGGTCATGCACTCGCCGACGGTGCCCGTGCCGTGGTCTTGCACCCGGAGGCGCTGCCGTTCGGCGAACCGGTCAATGGCCTGGAAATCGTCACCAAACGCTGCATCTATACCCCGGCCAAGGGCTTTCTGGGCGAGGCGGGCTGCGCCGAATGCCGCAAGGAAATCGGCGAAGCGCTGTTCGAAAGCCTGGAAGAGTGGATGCCGGGGCGCACCGACAACTTCACCTGCCCGGAATGCGGACATGAAGATGACATCAACGGGTTTCTTTTTTTGCAGGAATGCGGTTTTTCCAACCTGGGATTCATCTTCAACAACTGGGCCGAGGCCGGGTTCAAGCAGAGCTTTATCGATGAGTTCGCCGACTGGCTGGATCAGCCCGTGAGTTGGGTAAAAGTCGAAATGTAGGAGCGAGCTTGCTCCGGGCGGCGTTCCGACGATGGACGTGAACGATGACGCGGGCAGTCTGCAAACAAATGCCACCTTTAAAATCATCGCGAGCAAGCTCGCTCCTACAAAAAAACAGTAATCCACCTATAGCTGTAATCCCCGTATATCAGTAATGCTAATAATAGACAGAGTTTTACATTGAACCCGAGGGGGTGTCTGACTATAATGGCGCGCTTCCATTTTCCCGCTCGGGAGCCCCCGCGATGCTGCGTATCAGCCAAGAAGCTCTGACATTCGACGACATTCTCTTAGTGCCTGGTTATTCCGAGGTGCTTCCTAACGAAGTCAGTCTCAAGACCCGCCTAACCCGTGGCATCGAGCTGAATATTCCTCTGGTTTCTGCCGCCATGGACACCGTCACTGAAGCCCGTCTGGCAATTGCCATGGCTCAGGAAGGTGGCATCGGCATTATCCACAAGAACATGACCATCGAGCAGCAAGCTGCCGAAGTTCGCAAGGTCAAGCGTTACGAAGCCGGCGTGGTCAAGGACCCGATCACCATCGAGGCTGACGCCACGGTTCGTGAACTGTTCGAACTGACCCGCCTGCACAACATCTCCGGCGTTCCGGTACTGCACGATGGCGACCTGGTCGGCATCGTCACTTCCCGTGACGTGCGTTTTGAAAATCGTCTGGAAGCCACTGTCCGCGAAGTGATGACGCCTAAAGAGCGTCTGGTCACTGTCAAGGAAGGCGCCGACAAGAACGACGTCCGCGAGTTGTTGCACAAAAACCGCATCGAACGCGTATTGATCGTCGACGACAAGTTTGCCCTCAAAGGCATGATGACCGTCAACGACATCGAAAAAGCCAAGGCGTATCCGCTGGCCAGCAAGGACGATCAAGGTCGTCTGCGCGTCGGCGCTGCGGTCGGTACCGGTAAAGACACGGGCGATCGCGTTGCCGCACTGGTTGCTGCCGGCGTTGACGTGGTGGTGGTCGACACCGCTCACGGTCACTCCAAAGGCGTGATCGACCGCGTTCGCTGGGTCAAACAGAATTTCCCTGAAGTGCAGGTCATCGGCGGCAACATCGCCACCGGCGCTGCTGCCAAGGCCCTGGCCGAAGCGGGCGCGGATGCCGTCAAGGTTGGTATCGGCCCTGGCTCGATCTGCACCACTCGCATCGTCGCCGGTGTCGGCGTCCCGCAAATCAGTGCCATCGCCAACGTCGCCGCTGCCCTTGAAGGCACCGGTGTTCCGTTGATCGCCGACGGCGGCATCCGTTTCTCCGGTGACCTGTCCAAGGCCATCGTGGCCGGTGCTTCCTGCGTGATGATGGGCTCGATGTTCGCCGGTACTGAAGAAGCACCAGGTGAAATCGAACTGTTCCAGGGTCGTTCGTACAAGGCTTACCGTGGCATGGGTTCGCTGGGCGCCATGTCCCAGGCTCAAGGTTCCTCCGATCGTTACTTCCAGGACTCCTCGGCAGGCGCCGAGAAGCTTGTACCTGAAGGGATCGAAGGGCGTGTGCCTTACAAGGGCTCCCTGAGTGCGATCATCCATCAGCTGATGGGCGGCCTGCGTTCCTCGATGGGTTACACCGGCAGTGCCGACATCGAAGAAATGCGCACCAAGCCTGAGTTCGTGCGGATCACCGGCGCTGGCATG
The DNA here is from genome assembly GCF_056680375.1 of Pseudomonas sp. ASL7. NCBI lineage: Bacteria > Pseudomonadati > Pseudomonadota > Gammaproteobacteria > Pseudomonadales > Pseudomonadaceae > Pseudomonas > Pseudomonas sp. ASL7. The sequence continues at coordinate 5,875,079 of NZ_CM155279.1, forward strand.
GCCGAGTCCCACGTCCACGACGTACAGATCACCAAAGAAGCGCCAAACTACCGCGTAGGTTGAGCCTTCTAGCAATAAGTTAAGTAACCGGGGCTGTTTTATTCAGCCCCGAGTTGTTTCTGAATTACATAGACGAGACTGACTTCATGGCCCTCGACATTCACGCTCACCGCATCCTGATCCTCGACTTCGGTTCCCAGTACACCCAGCTGATTGCCCGCCGCGTGCGTGAAATCGGCGTGTATTGCGAACTGCATCCGTTCGATATGGACGACGAAGCGATTCGCGAATTCGCGCCGAAAGGGATCATCCTCGCCGGCGGCCCCGAGTCCGTACACGTCGCCGACAGCCCGCGCGCACCGCAAGCTGTGTTCGACCTGGGCGTACCGGTTTTCGGTATCTGCTACGGCATGCAGACCATGGCTGAACAGCTGGGCGGCAAGGTTGAAGGTTCCGAGCTGCGTGAGTTCGGCTATGCCCGCGTTGACGTGGTCGGCAAGAGCCGTCTGCTCGACGGCATCGAAGACCACATCGACGCTGACGGCCTGTTCGGCCTCGACGTGTGGATGAGCCACGGTGACAAGGTCACCAAGATGCCGCACGAGTTCCACATCCTGGCCAGCACCCCGAGCTGCCCGATTGCCGGCATGTTCGACGACGCTCGCGGCTACTACGGCGTGCAGTTCCACCCGGAAGTGACCCACACCAAGCAGGGCGGTCGCATCCTCTCGCGCTTCATCCTCGACATCTGCGGCTGTGAAGCCCTGTGGACGCCTTCGAAAATCGCTGAAGACGCCATTGCCAACATTCGCGCCCAGGTCGGCACCGACAATGTACTGCTCGGCCTGTCCGGCGGTGTGGACTCCTCGGTCGTTGCCGCGCTGCTGCACAAAGCCATCGGCGACCAGCTGACCTGCGTCTTCGTCGACAACGGTCTGCTGCGTCTGCACGAAGGCGAGCAAGTGATGGCCATGTTCGCCGAGAACATGGGCGTCAAGGTGATCCGCGCCAATGCTGCCGACCAGTTCCTCGATAATCTGGCCGGCGAGTCCGACCCGGAGAAGAAGCGCAAGATCATCGGCCGTACCTTCATCGACGTATTCGATGCCGAATCCTGCAAGCTCGACAACATCAAGTACCTCGCCCAGGGCACCATCTACCCGGACGTGATCGAGTCGGCTGGCGCCAAAAGCGGCAAGGCTCACGTTATCAAGTCGCACCACAACGTGGGCGGCCTGCCGGAAGAAATGAACCTCAAGCTGGTTGAACCCCTGCGCGAGCTGTTCAAGGACGAAGTCCGTCGTCTGGGCCTGGAACTCGGCCTGCCGTACGACATGGTCTACCGTCACCCGTTCCCGGGCCCGGGCCTGGGTGTGCGGATCCTCGGTGAAGTGAAGAAGGAATACGCCGACCTGCTGCGTCGCGCCGACCACATCTTCATCGAAGAACTGCGCAAGGCCGACTGGTACCACAAGGTCAGCCAGGCATTCGTGGTGTTCCAGCCGGTGAAATCGGTTGGCGTGGTCGGCGATGGCCGTCGTTACGCCTGGGTGGTTGCCCTGCGTGCCGTGGAAACCATCGACTTCATGACCGCGCGTTGGGCACACCTGCCTTACGAGCTGCTGGAAACCGTCAGCGGCCGCATCATCAATGAAATCGAAGGCATCTCCCGCGTTACTTACGACGTGTCGAGCAAGCCGCCAGCGACGATCGAGTGGGAGTGATCCCGGTCTGACTGATCGCCCGTAACACCTGAAAGGCCCCGTGAATGTGAGTTCACGGGGCCTTTTGCATGTCAGGACTCTGGCAACTGGACAGAACGCAGACCAGTAAGCCTCAACGCGGTAGAGAATTCTGTCAGGCTGGCGTAGCGCCGACCGCTGATGGATGGCCAACTGTCTCGCTCGATGTAGTACGACCCGTGGTCGCGCAAGATCGGTGTGCGAACGAGCGTGCCCGTTCTGCTGCGATGAATGAGCGTGGCCTGGTCATCGACATTGATTACCGTGCAGTCGCCAGGGCGCCTGAGGGCTTGTTCCAGGGATTCCGCCAGAACGACATTAGGAGGCGTATCCAGTTGCAGGCGCAAATCGCTTTTGACCATTGCCAACGGACGACCGAAGTTGTCGGTTGGAATACGTCCGGGGTCCACTTCGACGCCGCGCGCCGTGCCCGTCGGAGTGCTTTCGATGCGCAAGCCGATGCCGCCTTCCAACTCGCTGAGGCCGGGCACACCTTCCCAGGTGTTGGCATGACTGTCGCCTACCAGCGCGACCCAGCGATGGGGGCCGCGAATGACTTGATCAGTGCGAATCACCTCATGGGCAAAGAAGCTCATCATCTTCTGGCGAAAATTCTTCTCCACACCCTTCATGCCCGTACTTTGGTAACTGGCCAGACAGTCGATGGCCTGGATCCGGATATGACTCTTGCGTGCAGCCTTGATCACTTCCAGAAACGTGTATTGGCCACTGGGGTCGGTGCTGTTGCCTCGATCAAGATTCTTCAAGTAGTTTTCGAGGCTCTGCGAAAGCTCACCCGTGCGGTTGAAGATATCCAGGTCCGCCTGATGGAAGTCCGTCAGGAGGTGTTCAAAGTAAAGGGTTTTGACCTTTTGCTTGCTCAGCACCCCCATGTTTTCGATCAGGAACTGTTTGCTGCCGACGCTTGAATGGTTCTCGCCGATGACCAGGCCCGAAGCGATGCGAAACAGTTTCTTGATGAGGTCCTTTTTTGGCAAGCCAGCCGGCAGGGCCGGGATCTCGGGCCTGGCTGGCAAGGGCGGCGATTCCAAGAAAGCGGTGGCGTCCCGATACAGGGTTTTTCTCATGGCCTTGAAGTCGCCCAGCGGGTCGCTGCCGTCAGGGCTGAAGTTAGTGTTCGCATAGGCGTCATTGAGCTCGTACTTGGACCCTCCGCCCTGAGCGATCTTGTTGAGGTCCTTACGCAAGGCTTGCGGCATGTCGTATGCGGTGGGCGGGCTTTCAACGTCCGGCAAGGGCTCGCTGGCGCGGCCCCAAGGCCATAACCCGTCGAATTTTCCGCCACCACGGAGACCGGGGCGGTTGATGGGTTGCCAGTCTCCCTCTGCATCAAGGCGAATGGGCAAGTTGCGATAGAACGAGTACGGGTTGGCGGCGTCGATGATGGCCCAGGTCCTCAGCTCTTTGACGTAACGCACGAGGTAATAATTGTCATTGATCAGTACATAGTTTCCGCCGGTTGGCGGTTGGTAGATGCCTTGAAACTTACCGTCCTGGGCGACAGGTGACAGGCCGTCCAGAATTTCATTGGTTTCAAAGTAGGTCAGCAGTTCGGTACCTTCCTGCGCATAAGCAGGCCCGGGGGCGAGTTGGGCGATCGGCGGGATGCCTGCCGGCTCCGCGGGCGGTAACTCGGAAAAGTCGCCCTTGAGCTCGAAGGCTTCGCTGGCTTCCCCCACTTCGGCAAGCTCTGCCGCGCCGCGCAGAAAAGGCAGATTGAACAGGGTTTCGATGGCACTGCCGATGGCGCCCGCGACCCCGGCCTTGCGATCTGCCTTGGTGCTGCCGTTGATCGCCTGGTCAATGTTCAAGCCCATGTCGGCTATGCCGGCACCGACGGCTGCCAGTGCCACGGGCCAACCGAGGGCGGCCATGGAACCGAAGACGTGGACGAAGGCGTTCAGATAACCGATCCACATCTGTTCGCGCAGATCGCCGTTGGAACGCAGGGACAGGTCCGCATCGCTGTGCATGCGAGCCTTCACAGCGTCACGCAACCAGCTAAACGGGTCACCCGTGATCGGCTTGGCTTTTTGATTGATCAGATGATGATCGCTCGTGCCCCAGGTGGAGTAGAGCAAGTCGATCATGGCGTTCAGACCGATGTTGCCGTCATCCTGCTGCTGGGCGGCCAACGGGAAGTGAGCCATGAAGCGTGCTCGATTCTCCGCGCGATTGTTTTGCATCAGCAGCCACCAGTGCAGATCGGATGCCGTGGCAAAGAGGTGAAAGCTGTCGGTTTCACCCGGCGTGTAAAGGATCAGTACGCCGTTGCGGTCGGTGATGCAGAGAATGTCAGTGGCTTGATAGCCGCCAATGTCCAATGGGTAGACGCGCAAGCTGTCGACAGTCGCCGCTTGAGCTTGCAGCATCTGGACGCTGACTGGCCATGTAATGTTGCTTGCGACGGCCTTGATGACGGTCTTGAGGTTTTCGTTACTCAACCGAGCGCCGTCGTGCTCGTCCAGCGCCTTGGCCAGAAAGTTGAGCTTGGCAAGGGTACGGAAATCGTCCGAATGGAGCTTCCAGAACTGCTCCATTTTGTTTCGGTAGCGTTCACTGAAATTGATGGCCCACAGGTCCTTCAGGACCTCGCTGGGGTACATCTTCACTTCGTTGGTTTCGTTGTATATGGAGGCGTGGGGCCCTTCATCGTAGAACCCCCCATCGCCATCCAGCAGGTCGGCGTTGTCCTGGTCATGAGGGCGGAAGCGCTTGACCACCAATTGCGGCAGGGTCAGGGACTCGGACGGCGTGGGGTAATGCTCCCAGAACAGGAACGCCTTGGTGCTGCTGACAGACGTGTTGCCGAAACGGTGCCACCAGACCTTGTCCGGGTCGATGCCTTTGACGCTGTGCTTGTCGAGGATCTCTTGGCCGGCTTCATGGGCCATGGCGTGCAGGTCGGGACAGGCTTCGGTAAAGGGCAGGACCAGATCTTTGAGAAGTTGCTCATCGGCCGGATTCGGGAGGAGGGACGGGGTCATTGATTCAGGTGTGTTCACTTCTCGCTCCTTGAGAAATGGGTTGAATGTTGTGGGGACTATGGCAAGTCAGCCCACTTGAATCTGTAGGATCGGTCGTTATCAGAGTCGGCAGCGATAGACGGGGGTTGTGAGAAAGCATCTTCAGTGCCGGTCATCCGCCGCGCCACCCTTACTGTTTCTCAACCGCAGGTGTATCGTATTCGCCTTTTGCCGGCCCCGTGCCTGCCGCTTATACGTGAGGTAGTTGAGTTCATGTCCTTTACCCGTCGCCAAATCCTCGGTGGCCTGGCCGGTCTTGTTGTCGTTGGCGTGGGCGCCGGTGGTGCATCGCGTTACTGGTTGGGCAAGATGGCTGACGCCGACGCGGGCCACGACTATGAGCTGATCGCCGCGCCGCTGGACGTCGAACTGGTGGCCGGGCATAAGACCGAAGCCTGGGCGTTTGGCCCGTCGGCGCCGGGCACCGAGCTGCGCGTGCGTCAGGGCGAATGGCTGCGGGTGCGCTTCATCAACCACCTGCCGGTCGCGACCACCATTCATTGGCATGGCATCCGCCTGCCACTGGTAATGGATGGCGTGCCCTACGTCTCGCAGCTTCCGGTGTTACCGGGTGAATATTTCGACTACAAATTCCGCGTTCCCGACGCCGGCAGTTACTGGTATCACCCGCATGTGAACAGCAGCGAAGAGCTGGGTCGCGGGCTGGTCGGTCCGCTGATCGTCGAAGAGCGTGAGCCGACCGGTTTCAAGTACGAGAAGACCCTGAGCCTCAAGAGCTGGCACGTCGATGAACAGGGCGATTTCGTCGCCTTCAGCGTTCCTCGCGAAGCGGCCCGTGGCGGTACGGCGGGGCGACTGTCGACCATCAATGGCCTCTCGCAAGCGGTGATCGAGTTGCCGGCCGGGCAGATTACCCGGGTGCGCGTGCTTAACCTCGATAACACGCTGACGTATCGCCTCAATATTCCGGGTGTCGAAGCGCAGATCTATGCGCTGGACGGCAACCCCGTCGAGCCGCGCCCACAGGGCAAGGAATACTGGCTCGGCCCGGGCATGCGTATTTGTCTGGCAATCAAGGCGCCGCCAGCCGGTGAAGAACTGTCCCTGCGCAACGGCCCGGTACGTCTGGGCACGTTCCGCTCTGTGGCCAACAGCGATTCCCCCACCACCTGGCCGCCTGCGTTGCCCGCCAACCCGGTGGCCGAGCCGGACCTGGCCAATGCCGAGAAACTCAACTTCAATTTCGAATGGGTCGGCTCGGTGTCGGTGAACGTCGACAACGGCAAACCGCCCAGCCTGTGGCAGATCAACGGCAAGGCGTGGGACATCACTGACAAGACCTGCGCCGACCGCCCGATTGCCAGGCTTGAGAAGGGCAAGAGCTATATTTTCGAATTGAAGAACATGACTCAGTATCAACACCCGGTTCACCTGCATGGCATGAGTTTCAAGGTCATCGCTTCGAACCGGCACAAGGTCATCCCGTACTTCACCGACACGTACCTGTTGGGTAAGAACGAACGCGCGCAAGTGGCGCTGGTGGCGGATAACCCGGGTGTGTGGATGTTCCATTGCCACGTGATCGATCACATGGAAACCGGCCTGATGGCCGCCATCGAGGTGGCATGATGCGTCAGATACGTCCCGCCGCAATTATCGATCGCAGTCGTGATCGTGACTTCATGCGCGAAGCGCTGGCGCTGGCCGCTCAAGGTGCGGCCCTGGGTGAAGTGCCGGTGGGCGCGGTGCTGGTGCAGGACGGTGAAATCATCGGCCGCGGCTTCAATTGCCCAATCAGCGGTAACGACCCGAGTGCTCATGCCGAGATGGTCGCGATCCGTGCCGCAGCAAAGGCCGCGAGCAATTATCGCCTGCCGGGCAGTACGCTGTACGTGACGCTTGAGCCGTGCAGCATGTGCGCCGGGTTGATCGTGCATTCGCGGATTGCGCGGGTGGTGTATGGCGCCCTCGAACCCAAGGCCGGGATTGTGCAGAGCCAGGGACAGTTCTTTACCCAGGGCTTTCTCAACCATCGAGTGTTGTTTGAAGGTGGGGTGTTGGCGGAGGAGTGCGGGGCCGTGTTGAGCGAGTTCTTCAAGGCCCGCCGGGCAAAACCCGCAGAATAAACACCGACCCCTTGTAGGAGCGAGCTTGCTCGCGATGGAGTGTCAGCTGCATTAATGTCGACTGACACACCATCGCGAGCAAGCTCGCTCCTACAAGGGGATCTCCATTGGTTGGAGATCGGGTTTTACTTGCGGGCGACAATCACGGCGCGCATCGGCGCGGGCAAGCCTTCGATGGTCTTGCTGTGATCCTCGGGATCAAGGAAATCACTCAACGACTGATACTTCATCCATTCCGTCCCGCGCTGCTCCTCAACCGTGGTTACGCTTACATCCACACAGCGAACATCGGTAAACCCGGCACGACGCAGCCACAATTCGAGCGCCGGCACCGACGGCAGGAACCACACGTTGCGCATCTGCGCGTAACGGTCTTCCGGTACCAACACTTGCTGCTGATCGCCTTCGATCACCAGCGTCTCCAGCACCAATTCACCGCCCTTGACCAGGCAATCCTTCAGCGCCAGCAAGTGCTCGATCGGCGAACGACGGTGGTAGAACACACCCATGGAAAACACGGTGTCGAAGCCTTCCAGGTTCGGCGGCAAGTCTTCGAAAGGGAACGGCAGGTGCCAGGCGTTAGGCTCGGACAGGTACCGCTGCACGGCCTGGAACTGGCAAAAGAATAGCCAGTTCGGGTCGACGCCGATCACGCTGTCGGCGCCGGCGCCGAGCATGCGCCACATGTAGTAACCGTTGCCGCAGCCGACATCGAGGATGCGTTTGCCCTTCAGGTCCAGGTGCTTCGCTACCCGCGACCACTTCCAGTCGGAACGCCATTCGGTGTCGACATGCACGCCAAACAGATCGAACGGGCCTTTTCGCCAAGGCGACAAACCCATCAACGCCGTGCGCATTTGCGCACGGGTTTCATCGTCGCATTCAGTGTCCAGCATCAGGCCGTTGAGCAAATCGACGTCGCTCGGCTGGATCTTCGGCAACGCGTCCAGCGCGCTCTGCCAGCGCTCCAGGTCGCCGTGACCTTTCTCCATCTTCTTGTCGAGTTGCGCTTGCAAGGTGTTGGCCCATTCGGCCAGCGGCGTGCCGGCCAAACGGCGGGCGAGGGGAGACAAATCAATCATGGCAAGGCAATCAACGAGGCAAAGTTAAGACACTGGAACCACGGCACGACTTTCGAGAACCCGGCGGCCAGCAGGCGCTCACGGTGTTCTTCGAGACTGTCGGGCTTCATGACGTTTTCAATGGCACTGCGCTTCTGGGCGATTTCCAGTTCGCTGTAGCCGTTGGAGCGTTTGAACGCCACGTGCAGATCGGTGAGCAACGCATGTTCTTCGGGGTCGTTGAAGCGCAGCTTTTCCGAGAGGATCAACGCACCACCGGGCAGCAGCGACTGGCGGATGCGGCTCAATAGCACGGTGCGCTGCTCCGGGGCGATGAACTGCAGGGTGAAGTTCAGCGCCACGACGGAGGCGGGCTGGAAATCGAGCGCGAGGATGTCGCCTTCGATCACCTCGACCGGCAGCAATTCCTGGAACATCGAGTCCTGACCGTTGAGGTACTCGCGGCAACGCTCGACCATCGCGGCGGAGTTATCCACAGCAATGACGCGACAGCCGTCAGTGCGCACATGACGACGCAAGGCCTGGGTCACGGCACCGAGGGAGGAACCCAGGTCGTAGAGCACGCTGTTGGGCTGGGCAAACTGCGCGGCGAGCACGCCGAGGTTTTCAACAATGGTCGGATAACCCGGCACCGAGCGCTTGATCATGTCCGGGAACACCCGCACCACGTCCTCGTTAAAGGCGAAGTCAGGCACCTGGGCCAAAGGCTGGGCGAAAAGGCGATCGGGTTCTTTGCTCACGGCGGTTCCAGCAGCTTCGGTTGAAAAGGACGGCATTTTAGCCAACTTGACGCGTGGATGCGCGGGTTGTCTGATAAACCGCTGGGGCTGGATCCGGAATCTTCGCTGTCAGTGATGATGCTTTCGATAGCAGGCTCGCTCCCACATGGATTGCAGCGGCCCTGTGGGAGCGAGCCTGCTCGCGAAGGATTCAGCGCGGTTTTGGACCGAACGCAGAGGCCGTAATCCCCCACTGCCCCAGCCAGTAGCTAAGGATGATCACGTAAGGTGCTGCTTCGAACGGCATTACAAAGCGGCTAATCCCAATCACGCTATCGGAAAACACAAATGCCAGCGCCCCCGCTGCCGCCAGCAACGCCGAGCGCTTGGGCACCTCGCTACCGAGCCTGGCCAGTGCCCGCCAAAGCATCGCGCTGATCGCCAGGCCGTAAACGATCACCGGGATCAGCAACGGTCCCAGACCGTGAGAGATCAGAATCCCCAGCAGCACCGCGCCAACGCCGAGCGCCAGGATCAGCGGTACCGGCGCCAGTCGCCGGCAATCGCTCACGTACGCTTTCAGGTACGCCAGGTGGGCGACCAGAAACGCCCCGAGGCCGAACACGAACAAATCCCCCGGCCATGCGAGCAACACATCGCCGAGCAGGGAGAAAATCAATCCAAGGCTGATCCAGCGCCGGTACTCGGTGGGCGGCGCATCATGCAGCCATCCGAGCAAGGCCAGCACCGGCAACGGTTTGACCAGCAGGCAGAGCAGCGCGGCATGCATGCTGAGGCCGTAGAGAAAGGTCACCGCGCCCATCAGCGCCAGGAGCAGCCAGCCCAAGATCAGTTAACCGAGATCGCGCAGTCGAAGGTTTCTACTGGCAGCACTTCCGGTGCCCACGGTTGTTGCGAGGTCAGACGCAAACGGCCTGTGCCGGTAGCGAACGCCTGAAAGCGCCAGGTCGAGATCCCGGCCGCACCCACCACACCGGCATCTTCCGGGTTGCTGTAAACCTCTGGGCTGAGCGCGCGCAGCACGCCACCGGCGGAATCCTGGATCGCCCAGCGATACCCCGTGGTCGGGTTGCTTGGCAGTGTCAGGATCAGGTTCTGCCCGTTGTGCAGGGTCGTCGGGCATTCGCTTTGTTTTTCCACGGTCACGTTCTGTTTGGGGGGCGTGGCACACGCGGCCAGCAAGGCGAGGGCGAGGGGGACAAACAGGCGGGTGGGGGACATAAGGTCAGCGGCTCCGGCATTCACGACGAACGGCGAGCATAACTGAAGATGAGACGAAGTGTGACAGCGCCGGGAATTGGCGGTGTGAGTGCCGACGTCTTCGCGAGCAGGCTCGCTCCCACAAGGGACAGTGATAACCCTGGCTACATCACTGTCAAAACAGCACCTTCCCCACATGCCCACAAGGTTTGCGATACCCCTGTGGGAGCGAGCCTGCTCGCGAAAGCGGTCGTGCAGACGCTACATCACCGTCAAAACAGCACCTTAGCCACGTCCGCAAAACGCTTGGCGAAATGCACGGTAATCCCTTCTTTAAGATAGTCCGGCAATTCCTCAAAGCTCCCGCGATTGGGTTCCGGCAGGATCAACTCGAATATCTTCTGCCGCCGCGCCGCAATCACCTTCTCGCGCACCCCACCAATGGGCAGTACATGCCCGGTCAGCGTCAATTCGCCGGTCATGGCGACGCCTTTCTTCGGCGGTTGATTGCGCGCCAGCGAAAGCAGGGCGCTGGCCATGGTCACGCCGGCGCTCGGGCCATCTTTCGGGGTGGCGCCTTCAGGTACGTGCAGGTGCACAAAGGCTTCGTCGAAGAACTTCGGATCACCACCAAACGACTTCAAATTGGAGCTGACGTAGCTGTAGGCGATTTCGGCCGACTCTTTCATCACGTCGCCCAGTTGCCCGGTGAGTTTGAAACCACGGTTCAATGTGTGAATACGCGTGGCCTCGATCGGCAAGGTCGCGCCGCCCATGTTGGTCCAGGCCAGCCCGGTGATGACGCCGGTGCCGGAGAGGACTTGCTCGTTGCGAAACACCGGATGCCCGAGTGACGCTTCGAGGTCTTTGGGGCCGAGTTTGATTACCGCGTTCGGCTCATCGATCAACTTCACGACGGCCTTGCGCACCAGTTTGCCCAGTTGTTTTTCCAGCTGGCGCACGCCGGCTTCGCGGGCGTATCCGTCGATCAACGCCTTCAACGCGCTGTCGCTAATGGACAAGCTGGCTTTGGACACACCGGCCTTTTCCAGTTGCTTTGGCCACAAGTGCCGCTTGGCGATGGCGATTTTTTCTTCGGTGATATAGCCCGACAGACGGATGACTTCCATCCGGTCAAGCAACGGGCCAGGGATCGAGTCCAGGGTGTTGGCGGTGCAAATGAACAGCACTTTCGACAGGTCCAGGCGCAGGTCCAGGTAATGGTCGAGGAATTCGACGTTCTGTTCCGGGTCCAGGGTTTCCAGCAGCGCGGAGGCTGGGTCGCCCTGGTAGCTTTGGCCCATCTTGTCGATTTCGTCGAGCATGATTACCGGGTTCATCACTTCGACGTCTTTCAACGCCTGCACGAGTTTGCCCGGTTGCGCGCCGATGTACGTGCGGCGGTGGCCCTTGATCTCGGCTTCGTCGCGCATGCCGCCGACGCTGAAGCGGTAGAACGGCCGGCCCAGGGATTCGGCGATGGATTTGCCAACGCTGGTTTTACCCACGCCCGGCGGGCCGACCAGCAGCACGATGGAGCCGCTGATCTCGCCTTTATAAGCACCGACCGCAAGGAATTCGAGGATCCGGTCCTTGATGTCGTCGAGGCCGGCGTGATGTTTGTCCAGCACCTTGCGCGCGTGCTTGAGGTCGAGTTTGTCCTCGCCGAACACGCCCCACGGCACCGCGGTCGCCCAGTCGAGGTAGTTGCGGGTTACCGCATACTCCGGCGAGCCGGTCTCGAGGATCGACAGCTTGTTCATTTCCTCTTCGATGCGCTTTTGCGCCTGGGCGGGCAACACCTTGCCTTGCAGGCGCTGCTCGAACTGTTCGATGTCGGCGCTGCGGTCATCTTTGGTCAGGCCCAACTCTTGCTGGATGACCTTGAGTTGTTCCTTGAGGAAGAACTCGCGCTGATGCTCACCGATCTTGCGGTTAACTTCGGCGGAAATTTCTTTTTGCAGGCGCGCGACTTCAACTTCCTTGCGCAGCATCGGCAGGACTTTTTCCATGCGTTTGAGCATGGGGACGCAGTCGAGCACTTCCTGCAGTTCACTTCCGGTGGCCGAGGTCAGGGCGGCGGCAAAGTCGGTCAGTGGCGACGGGTCGTTGGGGCTGAAGCGATTGAGGTAGTTTTTCAACTCTTCGCTGTACAGTGGGTTGAGCGGCAGCAGTTCCTTGATCGCGTTGATCAGCGCCATGCCGTAGGCCTTGACCTCGTCGGTCGGCTCGGTGGGCTGGTGCGGGTATTCGACTTCCACCAGGTACGGCGGGCGATGGTGCTTGAGCCAGGTGCGGATACGCACGCGGGTCAGGCCCTGGGCGACGAATTGCAGTTTGCCGTTTTCGCGGCTGGCGTGATGCACCTTGACCAGTGTGCCGTAGAGCGGCAGGGCCGAGGTGTCGAAATGGCGTGGGTCTTCCTGGGGCTTGTCCATATAGAACAGGGCCAGGGAGTGGTGATTGGATTTGCTGACCAGGTCGAGGGTTTCGGCCCATGGTTCTTCATTGACGATGACCGGCAACACTTGGGCCGGGAAGAACGGGCGGTTGTGGATCGGGATGATGTAGACCTTGTCCGGCAGGTTCTGGCCTGGCAGGGCGAGGCCTTTGCCGGTGGAGTGGTGTTCGGCGTTCTCTGGGTCGGCGTATTCGCTCGGGTCTTCGGGGAATTCTTGCTGGTCGCTCATGGGGCACCTGCGCAAAGGAGTATGGGTCTTAGATGGGGCAGGTTGGCGGTGGTTTCAATGATGACGTGGGGATAACGGATAATTCGAAAGCGTGTTCAGTGCAGAGACAGGTTAGCTGGATCTGGGCGGACATCTTCATTTTTGGAAGGCCCTTTCGCGAGCAGGCTCACTCCCACAATGGCTCTTGCTACAGAGATCCAATGTGGGAGCGACGGTGCGGCGATCCGACCTGCTCGCGAAGAGGTTTGTCAGCATTGTGGATGCTGTTGTGTCGGGGATTACGGGCGGATTTCGATCATCGTGCCATCTGGCACCAGGCCCCAGACTTCACGCATGTCCATGTTGCGCATGGCGATGCAGCCGTCGGTCCAGTCCAGGGTGTGGAACAGGTCTTCGGGGGTGTCTTCAGTGTCCGGGGTGCCGTGGATCATGATCATGCCGCCGGGTTCGACGCCTTCGCGCCGCGCGCGGGCGGAGTCGCTGATGTTCGGGTAGGAAATGTGCATCGCCAGGTTGAAGCGGTCACTGACTTTGCGCCAGTCCACCCAATAGAAACCTTCCGGCGTGCGTTTGTCGCCTTCCATCAGCTTCGGCCCCGTGGGGTGTTTGCCCAGGGAAATGCGATAGGTCTTGAGCGGCTTGCCGTCGTTGATCAATTGCAATTGGTGGGCGGATTTCAGAATCAATACTTTTTCGATGACTTTGCCGTCCAGGGTTTCCGCTACAGAAGCCTGGGAGACAGCGACGAACGACAAGCAAAACAGGGCAAGCAACCAGCGCATTGAAACGATTCCCAAAAAGTGTCGCGACTATATATTTATAGATGTTTGTTGTAAGTGCTGCCGCAGGCTGCGATCTTTTTGTGTCGGTAAGTCTACCGACGTTGAGTTCACGTGATGGCAGGCTGAGCAAGCGGCGGGATCGATTCGGACCGCACGGGGTAGACCTCGGCCCGCCGGTCAGCGAAGAAGCATTCTAAGGTACGGCCCACCGTGCGGAAAGCCAGCTCGGACCAAGGGATGTCGGCTTCTTCGAAAAGCTGCACTTCCAGGCTCTCGGGGCCGGCGGAAAAATCCAGGTCGACCAGCTCGGCACGGAAGAACACATGCACCTGGCTGATGTGCGGCACGTCGATCAAGGTATAGATGCTCAGATTGCGCACCCGGGCGCAGGCTTCTTCGGCCGTCTCGCGAATGGCCGCTTGCTCGATGGTTTCACCGTTTTCCATGAAACCGGCGGGCAGGGTCCAGTAACCGCGTCGTGGCTCAATGGCACGTCGGCACAGCAACACTTTGGAGCCCCAGGTCGGCACGCAACCGGCGACGATATTGGGGTTTTGATAGTGAATCGCGTGACAGCTGTCGCAGACAAAACGCAGGCGCGAATCGCCTTCGGGAATGCGCTGGGTCACCGGGTTGCCGCACTGACTGCAAAATTTCATGCTTGGGTTCCTGAATGCTGCGCCTATCTTGGCGTGCGGGGGTGTCCGTCGGCAAGTTGTCGTTTAGCGACACACGACAGTTCGGGGGTTGGGCGGTCGGTTCGATTGGTGCATGATGCAATGTAAGGCACAGATCGAGAACACTCATGCTGGACGAGCTACTGCATCGGGTAAGCAATCACACACCGCGCACGCTGGAGACCGACCGACGTTTCCCGGAGGCCGCGGTACTGGTGCCCATCACCCGCAGTGAAGAACCGGAACTGGTTCTGACCCTGCGTGCCAGCGGGCTCTCGACCCATGGCGGCGAAGTCGCCTTTCCCGGCGGACGTCGCGACCCCGAAGACCCGGACCTGATTTTCACGGCCCTGCGCGAAGCCGAAGAAGAAATCGGCTTGCCGCCAGGGCTGGTCGAAGTTATCGGCCCGCTAAGCCCGCTGATTTCCCTGCATGGCATCAAAGTCACGCCTTATGTCGGCGTGATCCCGGATTTTGTCGAATACCTGGCCAACGATGCCGAGATCGCTGCGGTGTTTAGCGTGCCGCTGGAGTTCTTTCGCAAGGATCCTCGGGAACACACGCATCGCATCGATTACCAGGGGCGCAGTTGGTACGTGCCGAGTTATCGTTTTGGCGAATACAAGATCTGGGGCCTGACGGCGATCATGATCGTCGAGTTGATCAACCTGTTGTATGACGCCGACATCAGCCTGCACCACCCCCCAAAAAGCTTTATCAATATTTGAAGCCATCGTTGGTATGGCGTGACCCCTGCTATTGCTAGTGAGCCTGCCTGGCCTTGAGGACAATAAGATGAAATACCGTCTGGGCGACGCCCGCGTCGAAACCCATCCACAGAGCTGGGTCGCCCCCAACGCTGTACTGGTGGGCAAGGTCAAACTGGAAGAGGGCGCCAACGTCTGGTTCAACGCCGTGCTGCGTGGCGACAACGAACTGATCCTGATCGGCAAGAATAGCAACGTCCAGGACGGCACCGTCATGCACACCGATATGGGCTACCCACTGACCGTCGGCACCGGCGTGACCATCGGCCACAACGCCATGCTCCACGGCTGCACTGTCGGCGATTACAGCCTGATCGGCATCAACGCGGTCATTCTCAACGGCGCGAAAATCGGCAAGAACTGCATCATTGGTGCCAATTCACTGATCGGCGAAGGCAAGGAAATTCCGGACGGTTCGCTGGTCATGGGATCGCCCGGCAAAGTGGTGCGCGAGCTGACCGAGCCGCAGAAGAAGATGCTGGAAGCCAGCGCTGCCCACTATGTGCATAACGCTCAGCGTTATGCCCGCGATCTGGTCGAGCAGGAAGAATGAGCACGCCGGAACGTCCCGTACGATCGCCGTGCGTGAATGTGTGTGCGCTGGACGATGATGATATTTGCATCGGATGTCAGCGCACGGTGGAAGAAATCACGCGCTGGAGCCGGATGGAAAACGAAGAACGGCGCAAGGTGTTGGGGTTGTGTCACGAGCGGGCCAAGTCGAGTGGCTTGCTCTGGATGCCAGGAAAAGCACCGGACCTGTAGCAGCTGGCGCAGCCTGCGTTCGCCTGTAGGAGCGAGCTTGCTCGCGAAGGAAGTTAACGATAACGCGTTCATGTTGGATAAACGTGTCGCTCTCAGGGCTTTCGCGAGCAAGCTCGCTCCTACAGGCTGCGCCAGCTGCTACAAGGTTTGGCGACGTTGCCTGGCTGAAGTCATCTGCACGCCAAATTGACAGGTTTCCCTCTGCCCATGTTTCTCCTGGCCGTCGTCAGCTGAAGCCAAACCCTGCGGTTCATGTAAAATGCCGCGCTTTCTCCCCATGGGAAGCGCGCGTGGCGCTGCGTCCCTCGATGATCCGCTCCTTTGAGGACCTGAGATGACCCGTATCGGAACTCCATTGTCGCCAACCGCGACCCGCGTATTGCTGTGTGGCTGTGGTGAGTTGGGCAAGGAAGTGGTGATCGAGCTGCAACGCCTGGGCGTTGAAGTCATTGCCGTCGACCGCTATGCCAACGCTCCGGCCATGCAAGTCGCGCATCGCAGCCATGTGATCAACATGCTCGACGGCGCCGCCCTGCGTGCGGTGATCGAAGCCGAGAAGCCGCACTTTATCGTGCCGGAAATCGAAGCCATCGCCACCGCGACCCTGGTCGAACTGGAAGCCGAAGGCTTCACCGTGATTCCGACCGCGCGCGCCACGCAGCTGACCATGAACCGCGAAGGCATCCGTCGCCTGGCCGCCGAAGAGCTGGACCTGCCGACCTCGCCGTACCACTTTGCCGACACCTTCGAGGATTACAGCAAGGCGGTTCAGGACCTGGGCTTCCCGTGCGTGGTCAAGCCAGTGATGAGCTCGTCGGGCAAAGGCCAGAGCCTGCTGCGCAGCGCCGATGACGTGAAGACCGCTTGGGATTACGCCCAGGAAGGCGGCCGTGCTGGCAAAGGTCGCGTGATCATCGAAGGCTTCATCGATTTTGACTACGAAATCACCCTGCTGACCGTGCGTCACATTGGTGGCACCACGTTCTGCGCACCAGTCGGTCACCGTCAGGAGAAGGGCGACTACCAGGAGTCCTGGCAGCCTCAAGCCATGAGCCCGATTGCCCTGGCCGAATCCGAGCGCGTGGCCAAAGCGGTCACCGAAGCCTTGGGCGGTCGTGGTCTGTTTGGCGTCGAGCTGTTTATCAAAGGCGATCAGGTGTGGTTCAGCGAAGTGTCGCCGCGCCCGCACGACACTGGCCTGGTCACCCTGATTTCCCAGGACCTGTCACAGTTTGCGCTGCACGCACGGGCGATTCTGGGCCTGCCGATTCCGTTGATCCGTCAATTCGGGCCGTCGGCTTCGGCGGTGATCCTGGTGGAAGGGCAGTCGACTCAGACCGCTTTCGCTAACCTGGGCGCTGCGTTGAGCGAACCGGACACGGCGTTGCGTCTGTTTGGCAAGCCAGAGGTCAATGGCCAGCGCCGGATGGGTGTGGCGTTGGCGCGTGATGAGTCGATTGAAGCGGCTCGTGCTAAAGCGACCCGTGCTTCTCAGGCTGTTGTGGTAGAGCTTTAAACCGAGGCGCGCCTATCGCGAGCAAGCTCGCTCCCACAGGTTCAGTGTGATCCCTGTGGGAGCGAGCTTGCTCGCGATGGCGGTCTATCAGGCAACCCGATTCAAATCGTTATGACGCGTCTCCTTCAGGCACAGCACCGCAATCAAGCTCAGCACCGCCGCCCCCGACACATACCCGCCGACATAACTCAAACCGCCCATCGCCACCAGCTTCTGTGCGAAGAACGGCGCCGCCGAGGCTCCGACAATACCGCCCAGGTTGTAGGCCGCTGAAGCGCCGGTATAGCGCACGCGCGTCGGAAACAGCTCCGGCAGCAGCGCGCCCATCGGGGCAAATGTCACGCCCATCAGAAACAGTTCGATGCACAGGAACAGCGCCACACCCCAGGTCGAGCCTTGGGTCAGCAGCGGTTCCATCAAGAAACCGGACAAAATCGCCAGCACGCCGCCGATGATCAGCACCGGTTTGCGCCCGTAACGATCACTGGCCCAGGCCGACAGCGGTGTCGCGGCCGCCATGAACAGCACGGCGAAGCACAGCAGCGCGAGGAAGGTTTCGCGGGTATAGCCGAGTGTCGAGACACCATAGCTGAGCGAAAACACCGTCGAGATATAGAACAGTGCGTAGCACACCACCATCGAACCGGCGCCCAACAGCATTGGCGCCCAGTATTGACTGAACAGCTCGACCAGCGGGATCTTCACCCGTTCCTGGCGAGCCATGGCGTTGGCGAACACCGGCGTTTCGTGAAGTTTGAGGCGTACATACAGACCGACCATCACCAGCACGGCGCTGAGCAGGAACGGAATCCGCCAGCCCCACGAGCGGAACTGTTCATCGGTCAGGGTCATGGCCAGGGTCAGGAACAGGCCGTTAGCCGCCAGAAAGCCAATCGAAGGACCGAGTTGCGGGAACATGCCGAACCAGGCGCGCTTGCCTTTGGGCGCATTTTCTGTGGCCAGCAAGGCCGCGCCACCCCATTCGCCGCCCAATCCAAGGCCTTGGCCGAACCGCAGCACGCACAGCAGGATCGGCGCCCAGGCCCCGATGCTGGCGTAACCGGGCAGTACGCCGATGAGGGTGGTGCACACGCCCATCAGCAGTAAAGAAGCGACCAGGGTCGACTTCCGGCCGATGCGGTCACCAAAGTGGCCGAACAACGCCGAACCCAGGGGCCGTGCAAGGAACGCGATACCAAAGGTGAGGAACGCCGAGAGCATCTGGGCTGTGCCGGAAGTCTGCGGAAAGAACACCGGGCCGATCACCAGCGCTGCGGCGGTGGCGTAGACGTAGAAGTCGTAGAACTCGATGGCGGTGCCGATGAAACTCGCCGTGGCCACACGGGTGGCGGAGTTTGTCGGCTGGGCAGGCGTGGTTTCGCTGTACGTTGTGCTCGTCGTCATGCGGTGATCCCTGACAGTCATGCTCCAATGGAGCGAATTATTATGGTCGAACACCCAGGGATGTGGGTTTAACGCAGCGTGCGGGTAGCACTGGGGTAGGGCGGCGCTTGGGTAAGCGGCTCGATTATAGGAAGGCGGCTAACTATCAAACAAGCGCAAATCCTTGTAGCAGCTGGCGTGATCGCAGGAGGTTATTGGATGGCTGGAACTGAGCTCGTATGCCAGATCAAAACCCGGGTGACGCGATTGTCTTCGGTTTCCAGGATTTCCAGGCGATAACGCCCGATCTTCAGGCACACAGCACTGTCCGGAATTGTTTCCAGCGCTTCGGTCACCAGGCCGTTAAGGGTCTTGGGACCGTCACTTGGCAGGTGCCAACCTAGGCTTTTGTTCAATTCGCGAATCGATGCGGCGCCCTCAATGACCAGTCGTCCGTCGGCTTGCGGATGGACATGCGGGTTATGCAGGCTGTGCTGGCTTTCGAATTCGCCGACGATTTCTTCGAGAATGTCTTCCAGGGTGACGATGCCGAGCACTTCGCCGTACTCGTCGACCACCATGCCCAAGCGCCGCTGCTGTTTGTGGAAGTTCAGCAGCTGCAGCTGCAATGGCGTGCTTTCCGGCACGAAGTACGGTTCGTGACTGGCGGCCAGCAGTGCTTCACGGGTCAGGCTGGCATCAGGCAGCAGATGGCGGATCTGCCGGGTGTTGAGCACCGCTTCGACCTGGTTGATGTCGCTGTGGAAGACCGGCAGGCGCGTGCGCTTGTTTTGGCGCAGTTGTTCGATGATGTCCGGGAGGGGGTCGTCGAGATTGATCCCGTCCACGTCACTGCGTGGTACCAGAATGTCGTTGACCGTGATGTTGTCCAGCGCATGGATACCCGACAGCGCGTGCGGACGGCAGACGGCGTGTTCATGGTCGTCGCGCCGCTCCTTCGCAGCTTCGTCTTCGCTGAACTGCACCACTTTGGCTTTGCGGGCGAACGGTCGCATCAATAACAGGCTGATGCTATTCAGCAGCCAGGCGGCCGGGTAGAGGATTTTCAGTGGTGCGCGGAGCAGGGTGTTACCCAGATTAAGGATCGCATCCGGATAGCGGGTGGCGAGGGTGCGCGGCAGATAATCGGCAAACACCAGCAGAATGGCGCCGGCCCCTGCGCAAGCGGCCCATGGACCGTTTCCTGCCCACGTGAAAATCGCCAGCAAGGTGCTGATGACCACGACAAGCGCACGGCACAGGGTGTTGCAGAGGATCAGGCTGTTGAGCGGAAAGCTCAGCTTTGCCACCGGTTTGTCGCTTGAGCGCGAGGCGGTGCGCTGGGCCAGCAAGTGTTGTTGCGCCGCTTCGATGGCAGTAAACAGCCCCGACCATAAAATCAGCAGGGCCACTACTGCGAGCATCGGCCCTATGGGCAAGTCGTCCATTAATGCCGCCCGTCAGATATGCAGGATGTATTCACGAACCAGCTTGCTGCCAAAATACGCCAGCATCAGCAGGCAGAAACCGGCGAGGGTCCAGCGAATGGCCTTGTGTCCGCGCCAACCCAGATGGTTACGGCCCCAGAGCAACACGCTGAAGACGATCCAGGCCAGGCAGGCCAGCAGGGTTTTGTGCACCAGGTGCTGGGCGAAGAGGTTTTCGACGAACAACCAGCCGGAAATCAGCGACAGCGAGAGCAGGGTCCAGCCGGCCCAGAGGAAGCCGAACAGCAGGCTCTCCATGGTTTGCAGTGGCGGGAAGTTCTTGATCAGCCCGGACGGATGCTTGTGCTTGAGCTGATGGTCTTGAACCAGCAACAGCAACGCCTGGAACACGGCGATGGTGAACATGCCATAGGCCAGTATCGACAGGAGGATGTGGGCGAGGATGCCCGGCTCTTCGTCGATGATTTGAACGGTGCCGGCGGGAGCGAATTGCGCGAGCAGCACGGTTGCGAGGCCCAGCGGAAACAGCAGGACAAGCAGGTTTTCCACCGGGATCCGCGAGCAGGCCAGCAGCGTCAAGGCAATGACCGCTGCGGCAATCAGGCTGGCGGCGCTGAAAAAATCCAGGCCCAGGCCCATCGGCGTTAGCAAGTGAGTGAACAGGCTGGCGCTGTGAGCCAGTACCGCCAGCACGCCGAGCGTGACCAGCAGGCGCTTGTTCGCCTTGGCGCCTTTGGCCAGACGAGTGCCCTGGTAGAGAGTCGCAGCGGCATATAAGCAGGCGGCGGCGAGAGTCGTAAGCAAACTGGGTGACAAGGGGAGCATAAATCCTGTTAGGCAAGCCCGAAAGGCGCTGAGTTTGGCATAGAACCCACATCGCACGAAAGTGCGAGGTGTCCGCCAGACGCAGTCTTCGCTATAATCCGCGACCTGCCCACGCCGCAGGCTCGCCGAGCACATGTTTATCACGGTCTGGGCCGCCATTATCCCGGTCTACACAGGGCCTGAAAGGATCGCGCAATGTTTGAAAACTTAACCGACCGTCTCTCGCAGACGCTGCGCCATGTCACCGGCAAGGCCAAGCTGACCGAGGACAACATCAAAGACACCCTGCGTGAAGTGCGCATGGCGTTGCTCGAAGCCGACGTCGCCTTGCCGGTGGTCAAAGACTTCGTCAATTCGGTCAAGGAACGCGCCGTCGGCACCGAGGTGTCGCGCAGCCTGACGCCGGGCCAGGCCTTCGTGAAGATCGTCCAGGCCGAACTCGAAAGCCTGATGGGCGCGGCCAACGAAGACCTGAACCTGAGCGCTGTTCCGCCTGCCGTCGTGCTGATGGCCGGTTTGCAGGGTGCTGGTAAAACCACCACCGCCGGCAAACTCGCGCGCTTCCTTAAAGAGCGCAAGAAGAAGTCGGTCATGGTCGTGTCCGCGGACGTTTATCGTCCGGCCGCGATCAAGCAGCTGGAAATGCTGGCCGGTGAAGTCGGCGTTACCTTCTTCCCGTCTGACCTGAGCCAGAAGCCGGTCGACATCGCGCAAGCGGCTATCAAAGAAGCCAAACTGAAATTCATCGACGTGGTTATCGTCGATACCGCCGGTCGTCTGCACATCGATGAAGAGATGATGGGCGAGATCAAGGCGTTGCACGCCGCGATCAACCCGGTCGAAACCCTGTTCGTGGTCGACGCCATGACCGGCCAGGACGCCGCCAACACGGCCAAGGCCTTTGGCGACGCGCTGCCACTGACCGGTGTGATCCTGACCAAGGTCGACGGCGACGCCCGTGGCGGTGCCGCACTGTCGGTGCGCGCCATCACCGGCAAGCCGATCAAGTTCATCGGTATGGGCGAGAAGAGCGAAGCGCTCGAACCGTTCCACCCTGAGCGTATTGCTTCGCGCATCCTCGGCATGGGCGACGTGCTCAGCCTGATCGAGCAAGCTGAGGCGACCCTCGACAAAGACAAGGCCGACAAACTGGCCAAGAAGCTGAAAAAGGGCAAGGGCTTCGACCTCGAAGACTTCCGCGATCAGCTGCAACAGATGAAAAACATGGGTGGCCTCGGCGGCCTCATGGACAAACTGCCGAATATCGGCGGCGTGAACCTGGCGCAAATGGGCAACGCCCAGGGCGCGGCAGAGAAGCAATTCAAGCAGATGGAGGCCATCATCAACTCCATGACCCCGGCCGAGCGCCGCGACCCCGAGCTGATCAGCGGTTCGCGCAAACGCCGGATCGCCATGGGTTCCGGCACTCAGGTGCAGGACATCGGTCGCTTGATCAAGCAGCACAAGCAGATGCAGAAGATGATGAAGAAGTTCTCCGCCAAAGGCGGAATGGCCAAAATGATGCGCGGCATGGGCGGTATGTTGCCCGGCGGCGGTATGCCAAAGATGTAAAGAATCCGCGCCGGCAGTGATGTCGGCGCAGCCCCACACGGAAGTGGGATCTCCAGCAAACCCGCACTTGGCGGGAGCTGATCGGCCGTTTTCAACGACGGCTCTATAGCAAATCTTGATGGCGGCCGATAGGCAGCCGGAAAAAGACATTTGCAAAAGTCCGGATATTCCTTAGAATATGCGGCCTTTCGGGCACCTATGCCCGCTGTGCCTTTAGATTTGCAGCACCGACTACAGGAACGATGTTCACATGCTAACAATCCGTCTTGCCCTTGGCGGCTCCAAAAAGCGCCCGTTTTACCACTTGACCGTAACCGACAGCCGCAACCCGCGCGACGGTTCGCACAAGGAACAGGTTGGTTTCTTCAACCCTGTTGCTCGTGGTCAAGAAGTCCGTTTGTCCGTGAACCAAGAGCGCGTAGCCTACTGGCTGAGCGTTGGTGCACAACCTTCTGAGCGTGTTGCTCAGTTGTTGAAGGACGCTGCTAAGGCTGCGGCCTGAGCAATATGAACGCGACGCCAGCTGTTGCTGATGATTTGATCGTTATCGGCAAAATTTATTCGGTTCATGGCGTTCGCGGCGAAGTGAAGGTGTATTCCTTTACTGATCCGACTGAAAACCTGTTGCAGTACAAAACCTGGACGCTCAAGCGCGAAGGCAATGTGAAACAGGTCGAGCTGGTCAGCGGACGTGGGAACGACAAGTTCCTGGTCGCAAAGCTCAAGGGTCTTGATGATCGTGAAGAAGCGCGTCTTCTGGCTGGTTATGAGATCTGTGTGCCGCGCAACCTGTTCCCTGAATTGACCGACGGCGAGTACTACTGGTACCAGCTGGAAGGTCTGAAGGTTATTGATCAACTCGGGCAATTGCTCGGGAAAATCGATCATCTTCTGGAAACCGGCGCCAATGATGTAATGGTGGTCAAGCCTTGCGCTGGCAGCCTGGATGATCGCGAACGCCTGTTGCCCTATACGGAGCAATGCGTGTTGGCCGTCGACCTTGCCGCAGGCGAGATGAAGGTGGATTGGGACGCGGACTTCTAAGCGTGGCTAACTTGCGCGTAGAAGTGATCAGTTTGTTTCCCGAGATGTTCTCCGCCATCAGCGAGTACGGCATCACCAGTCGGGCGGTGAAACAGGGGCTGTTGCAGCTCACCTGTTGGAACCCGCGAGACTACACGACGGATCGACATCACACTGTGGATGATCGCCCATTTGGCGGTGGTCCGGGCATGGTGATGAAGATCAAGCCCCTGGAAGATGCTCTGGTTCAGGCCAAGGCAGCAGCCGGGGAGGCGGCGAAGGTGATTTACCTGTCCCCCCAAGGCCGTCAACTGACTCAGTCGGCGGTACGCGAGTTGGCGAATCTGGATGCATTGATCCTGATTGCCGGCCGCTATGAAGGCATTGACGAGCGCTTTATAGAGGCTCATGTCGATGAAGAGTGGTCGATTGGCGACTATGTACTGTCTGGCGGCGAGCTGCCGGCGATGGTCCTGATCGATGCGGTTACACGACTGCTGCCTGGAGCTTTAGGGCATGCGGACTCCGCTGAGGAAGATTCCTTTACGGATGGTTTGCTGGATTGCCCGCACTACACCCGACCGGAGGTGTATGCGGATCAGCGTGTTCCCGACGTATTGCTAAGTGGCAATCACGCGCACATCCGGCGTTGGCGTTTACAGCAGTCCCTTGGTAGGACCTTTGAACGACGCGCCGATCTTCTGGAAAGCCGCTCGCTTTCTGGAGAAGAGAAGAAGCTGCTCGAGGAATACATCCGCGAGCGGGACGATAGTTAACAACGTATCGATGGTAAGTCCGTTGATTTACCTTAGGAGCACAGCATGACTAACAAAATCATCCTTGCACTCGAAGCAGAGCAGATGACCAAAGAGATCCCTACCTTTGCCCCGGGCGACACCATTGTCGTTCAGGTGAAAGTGAAGGAAGGCGACCGTTCGCGTCTGCAAGCGTTCGAAGGTGTTGTTATCGCCAAGCGTAACCGCGGCGTAAACAGTGCTTTCACCGTTCGTAAAATCTCCAACGGTGTTGGCGTAGAGCGTACTTTCCAGACCTACAGCCCGCAAATCGACAGCATGGCCGTTAAACGTCGCGGTGACGTACGTAAAGCCAAGCTGTACTACCTGCGTGACCTGTCCGGTAAAGCAGCTCGCATCAAGGAAAAACTGGCTTAAGTCCAGCTTCCGATGCAAAAAAAAGCAGCCTGCGGGCTGCTTTTTTGTTGCCTGCGATTTATCCACAGGTCGTGACCGAGGTGCGGCCTTCGCGAGCAGGCTCGCTCCCACATTGATCACTGTTGTTCACAGAAGATCCAGTGTGGGAGCGAGCCTGCTCGCGAAGATTTATGAGGCGCAGCTAGATTCCGGTTGTACCAACGCCAGTAACGTCCACCCCGCCGAAGGCTTCAACCCACTATCGGCTGTCACCACAGCCCAATGCCGCTGCATCGATAGCGCCAAAGGCCAACAGAATCTGCGGCTCGTTCATTGACGCTCCTGTTCCTTGAAATAGCGGGCTATGAAAGACTAGCGGCCATTTTTACCGTTCACCTTTTTTCGCGCGCCGCCTAAAGGCTGCCCGTCTTGAGCGCCCATGCCTGCCATCGACCACCCACTGATAGACCA
The DNA here is from genome assembly GCF_056680375.1 of Pseudomonas sp. ASL7. Classification (NCBI taxonomy): domain Bacteria; kingdom Pseudomonadati; phylum Pseudomonadota; class Gammaproteobacteria; order Pseudomonadales; family Pseudomonadaceae; genus Pseudomonas; species Pseudomonas sp. ASL7. Next base: position 5,900,047 of record NZ_CM155279.1, read on the forward strand.
ATTCCTCGACGCCCTTTGGCTGGAGAAGGGGCTGTCCGATAACACCCGCGACGCTTATCGCAGCGATCTGGCCCTGTTCAACGGCTGGCTGCAGGAAAAGGGGCTGGAGCTGATCAACGCCGGCCGCGAGTTGATCCTCGATCATTTGGCCTGGCGTCTGGAGCAAAACTACAAACCTCGTTCAACGGCGCGATTTCTCTCGGGCGTGCGTGGCTTTTATCGCTATCTGCTGCGAGAAAAGCTGATCGCCGTCGATCCGACCTTGCGTGTCGACATGCCGCAACTGGGCAGGCCGTTGCCCAAGTCCTTGTCGGAAGCTGACGTGGAAGCCCTGCTGAAGGCTCCGGATCTGAGTGAAGCCATCGGCCAGCGTGATCGCGCCATGCTTGAAGTGCTTTATGCCTGCGGTTTGCGGGTGACAGAGCTGATCAGCCTGACCCTGGAACAGGTCAATCTACGCCAAGGCGTGTTGCGGGTCATGGGCAAGGGCAGCAAGGAGCGGCTGGTGCCGATGGGCGAGGAGGCGATTGTCTGGGTCGAGCGCTACATGCGCGATGCCCGTGGTGAGCTGCTCAGCGGGCGTCCCAGCGATGTGCTGTTCCCCAGTCAGCGTGGCGAGCAAATGACTCGCCAGACCTTCTGGCATCGCATCAAGCACCAGGCCAAGGTCGCCGGGATCGGTAAGTCGTTGTCGCCACACACCTTGCGCCATGCCTTCGCCACACACTTGCTCAACCACGGCGCTGATCTGCGGGTGGTGCAAATGCTGCTCGGCCACAGCGACCTGTCCACGACCCAAATCTATACCCACGTCGCCCGCGCCCGCTTGCAAGACCTGCACGCCAAACATCATCCGCGCGGATGACCGCAGACCCTGTAGGAGCGAGCTTGCTCGCGATGGTGTGTCAGTCGACATTAATGTTGCTGACACACCATCGCGAGCAAGCTCGCTCCTACAGCCTCACAATGTCTTGCGTCAGGCGCATTCGGCCACACGGGCCTTATGTGGTAGGCTTTGTCGGTTTGCACGATGGGCGATTATGACCCGGTGTTTCGGCACGGGCGTTCTGATCATCCCATTTGTCCGCCTTCAGGAGTTCTCATGCGTCTGACCCAGATTTTCGCCGCCGCCGCCATTGCGTTGGTCAGCACCTTTGCCGTCGCCGATGACGCGGCCGACAAAGCCATTCGTAAAAGCCTGGAAAGCCTCGAACTCGAGGTGCCGGTAGAAAGCATCACCGCCAGCCCTTTGCCGGGTATGTATGAAGTCAAACTCAAAGGCAGTCGCGTGCTCTACGCCAGTGCTGATGGCCAGTACATTGTTCAGGGCTACCTGTTTCAGCTCAAGGACGGTAAACCGGTCAACCTGACCGAGAAGGCCGAACGCCTGGGTGTTTCCAAACTGATCAACGACATTCCGGTCGCGGAAACCGTGGTTTATCCGGCGATTGGTGAAACCAAATCGCACATCACAGTGTTCACCGACACCACCTGCCCGTACTGCCACAAACTGCACGCCGAAGTGCCTGAGCTGAACAAGCGCGGTATTGAAGTGCGTTACGTCGCGTTCCCGCGCCAGGGCCTGGGCTCGCCGGGTGACGAACAATTGCAAGCGGTGTGGTGCTCGAAAGACAGGAAAGCGGCCATGGATAAAATGGTCGACGGCAAGGAAATCAAGGCCGCCAAGTGCGATAACCCGGTGTCCAAACAGTTCGCCCTCGGTCAGTCGATTGGCGTGAACGGCACGCCGGCCATCGTTTTGGCCGACGGTCAGGTCATTCCGGGCTACCAGCCTGCGCCACAAGTCGCCAAACTGGCGCTGGGCGCGAAATAAATTCGCATCGTCATCGCCAGCCTTTGACGATCATGGTCCGGCGGCAACGTTCGCCGGGCCATTAATAGAGAACCGCGAGCATGCGGTTGTTTTCACGGCCGGCCTTGAGTCGGCCGTTTTATGGGGAGTTCACAGTGAAACCGGTCAAAGTAGGCATCTGTGGGTTAGGGACCGTCGGTGGCGGTACCTTCAACGTACTTCAGCGCAACGCCGAGGAAATTGCTCGTCGTGCCGGGCGTGGAATCGAAGTGGCACAAATTGCCATGCGCACGCCAAAGCCTCAGTTCCAGACGACCGGTATTGCGATTACCAACGATGTCTTCGAAGTGGCCACGAACCCTGAGATCGACATCGTCATAGAGCTGATGGGCGGCTACACCGTTGCCCGCGAGCTGGTACTCAAAGCGATCGAGAACGGAAAACATGTGGTAACCGCGAACAAGGCGCTGATCGCCGTTCACGGCAACGAAATCTTCGCCAAGGCTCGCGAGAAAGGCGTGATCGTGGCGTTCGAAGCCGCCGTGGCTGGTGGTATTCCGGTGATCAAGGCGATCCGTGAAGGCCTGTCCGCCAACCGCATCAACTGGGTGGCCGGTATCATCAACGGCACGGGCAACTTCATCCTCACCGAAATGCGCGAGAAGGGTCGCACCTTCGAAGACGTGCTGGCCGAGGCACAAGCCCTGGGTTACGCCGAAGCCGATCCGACCTTCGACGTTGAAGGCATCGACGCCGCCCACAAGCTGACGATTCTGGCGTCCATCGCGTTCGGTATTCCGCTGCAGTTCGACAAGGCCTACACCGAAGGCATCACCAAGCTGACCACCGCTGACGTGAACTACGCCGAAGCGCTGGGCTATCGCATCAAGCACCTCGGTGTTGCTCGCAGCACCGCGGCCGGCATCGAACTGCGTGTGCATCCGACACTGATCCCGGCCGATCGCCTGATCGCCAACGTCAACGGCGTGATGAACGCGGTGATGGTCAACGGTGACGCCGCCGGTTCGACACTGTTCTACGGCGCTGGCGCCGGTATGGAGCCGACCGCTTCGTCGGTGATCGCCGACCTGGTGGACGTGGTTCGCGCCATGACCTCCGACCCGGAAAACCGTGTGCCGCACCTGGCCTTCCAGCCGGATTCGCTGTCGGCTCACCCGATCCTGCCGATCGAAGCCTGTGAAAGCGCCTACTACCTGCGCATTCAGGCCAAGGACCATCCGGGCGTATTGGCCCAGGTCGCGAGCATCCTGTCGGAGCGCGGCATCAACATCGAATCGATCATGCAGAAAGAAGTCGAAGAGCATGACGGTCTGGTACCGATGATCCTGCTGACCCACCGCGTGCTGGAACAGCACATGAACGATGCGATCGCCGCCCTGGAAGCCTTGGCGGGCGTAGTCGGTCCGGTTGTGCGGATCCGCGTCGAGCACCTGAACTAAGCCGTTATCGTTCACCGGGCCCGCGTGCGGGCCCGGGTTTGCGAACACTGTCTATTGGAGCCAGTCATGCGTTATATCAGTACCCGCGGCCAGGCACCGGCCCTGAATTTCGAAGACGTCCTGCTGGCCGGTCTGGCCACTGACGGCGGTTTGTACGTCCCGGAAAACCTGCCACGTTTCACCCAGGAAGAAATCGCTTCCTGGGCCGGCCTGCCGTATCACGAACTGGCCTTCCGGGTCATGCGCCCGTTTGTCACCGGCAGCATCCCGGATGCCGATTTCAAAAAGATTCTTGAAGAAACCTACGGTGTGTTCTCACACAATGCCGTAGCGCCATTGCGCCAGTTGAATGGCAATGAATGGGTGCTGGAGCTGTTCCACGGCCCGACCCTGGCATTCAAGGACTTCGCCCTGCAACTGCTCGGTCGTCTGCTCGATTACGTGCTGGAAAAACGCGGTGAACGCGTAGTGATCGTCGGTGCCACCTCCGGCGACACCGGTTCGGCCGCCATCGAAGGCTGCAAGCACTGTGAAAACGTCGACATCTTCATCCTGCACCCGCACAACCGTGTGTCCGAGGTGCAGCGTCGCCAGATGACCACGATCTTCGGCGAGAACATCCACAACATCGCCATCGAAGGCAACTTCGATGACTGCCAGGAAATGGTCAAGGCGAGCTTCGCCGACCAGAGCTTCCTCAAAGGCACGCGTCTGGTCGCGGTGAACTCGATCAACTGGGCGCGGATCATGGCCCAGATCGTTTACTACTTCCACGCAGCGCTGCAGTTGGGCGGCCCGGCACGTTCGGTATCGTTCTCGGTGCCAACCGGCAACTTCGGCGATATCTTCGCCGGTTACCTGGCCCGCAATATGGGCTTGCCGATCAACCAGTTGATCGTCGCCACCAACCGCAACGACATCCTGCACCGCTTCATGAGCGGCAATCAGTACGTCAAGGAAACCCTGCACGCGACCCTGTCGCCGTCGATGGACATCATGGTCTCGTCGAACTTCGAACGACTGCTGTTCGACCTGCACGGTCGCAACGGCGCGGCGATTGCCGGTTTGATGGACAGCTTCAAGCAGGGCGGTGGTTTCAGCGTCGAACAAGAGCGCTGGACCGAAGCCCGCAAGCTGTTCGATTCCCTGGCCTTGGATGACGCACAAACCTGCGAAACCATCGCCGAAGTCTACGAGCAAACCGGTGAGTTGCTGGACCCGCATACCGCCATCGGTGTGAAGGCCGCGCGCGAATGCCGTCGCAGCCTGGATATTCCAATGGTGATCCTGGGCACGGCGCACCCGGTGAAATTCCCGGATGCCGTGGAAAAAGCCGGTGTGGGCAAAGCGCTGGAATTGCCTGTGCACCTTGCTGATTTGTTTGAGCGTGATGAGCGTTGCACTGTGTTGCCGAATGATCTGAAGGCTGTACAGGCGTTCGTCAGTCAGCATGGCAATCGCGGTAAGCCTTTGTAATCGGCGAAAAGTTGTCGTTCGTCTAAAGCCCGTCTCCTGACGGGCTTTTTCGTTTGTGCAGGACACAGCTAATGCCGATCACTTAAGCGAATGTGGTCCATTGTAGGAGCGAGCTTGCTCGCGATGGACTCAAGCGTGCCGTGTTTAGCCAGTAAACACGCGCGTTCGTTAACGAACATCGCGAGCAAGCTCGCTCCTACAATTTCCTTAACTGAGCGGCATTAAGGACACGTCTGTTTTTTCCCTGTCATCTTTACCGTGCATGCTCCATCAACCAGAGACGCCGGTTCACCTGCACTCGGTTATCAGAACTTTCTTCTCGGGCTAGCGGTCATTTAAGGTAGACATGCCCCAGGCACTTTGTTTTCGGACTATTGAGTGGTGATCGAGATGGAAAGTATCAGTCTATTGCTCGGTGAGGCTCTGAGCCCGTATCAGGTGACGTTGACGCCGTCGGGAACCCATGGCGAATGCCTGGTGACACTGAAGAATGCGGCCGGCGCTATCGTCGTCGAGCATGGGTTCAATCAAGCCCAGTTGGCGGATAAACGTCTGCTGACGGATGTGGTCGACGGTTTGCACCGTGACGTGCTGATCGCCGAAGGACGTCTGGAACCCTGCGTTATCGCAGCGTTGCGCAATGCCGCCCAGGACAAAATCCTGGCCAGCCGAAATTGAATTGTTTTCTGTGGGAACCTTCCTGCGCCAAGGTCAGTCAGAACATGTAACAGCAGGATCAAGCATTGTGCTCCGATGCTTGTAGCTTGTTGCTACTGGTCTTTATTTAGGCCACGTTTGACCCCGAGTCGTCTCCCCACTTCTCGGGGTTTCTTTTGTCCGCGATTTGTCACTGCTCGGCCTGATGCTCAAAAAAAGCCTTGGCGGCTTCCAGGTAGTCGCTGCGCCTTGGTGGATCGAGCCAGTCGGCATACAGTCGATCCAGTCGCTCATGGGGCATGGTGCGCAACAGCTGGTTGATCTCGCTGATCGCCTGCCGACCCTGGGCGGTATTGGAACAACCGATATGCCCGGACAGGTAAGGGCCCGTGCCTTTGACCGGATAGAACACCAGTTGCTCATCGCTGATGTTTTTCTGTTGGGCCTGATAGCGGATCTCTGGCCAGTAACCCAACACCACCTGCAAACGACCCAGGCGTTGCATCTGCAAAAGGCTGCCGAGGGCGTCGTTGCCATGGTGGTGTGTCAAGGCGCCGGGCGGTGCCTGTCGCAACAGGGCGTCTAGAAGCTGCCCGTAACTGCGCTCGGCGACCACCCCGACTTTCTTCCCGCCGCTGGCCAGCAGCGCTGCCAGATCGACTTCACCGTCGATCAGGAAAGGTTCCAGAAGCGATCGTTTGTCATGCCGGATCACCAGGCCATTACTCACGGCACGAAAGGCTGGAATCGAGAACGCAATCCATTGTTCCCGCTCCTTGGTCCAGACCAGCGAGGGGTCGCACGTAAACGACTCTTCGTGGAGCATTTGCATGCCACGGGCGCGATTGACCCGCATCAGGGTGTGGTTGTATTGCGGCATACCGGCGATCAGCAGCGGCAACATTTGATCGATGACACCCTGACCTTTTTTCGGCCCTTCGAAAATCATCGTGGGCGGCAGGTCGCGCAGTAACCAGATCAAGGTGTCTTTGGGTTGCGCCGAAACGGCTGTGGTCAAACCGGCCAATAGCGCGAACGCGGCCACTGCACGCCAGTTACGGGTGTGATGGAGCGCTGATGACAGCAGCCGTTTCAGCTTAGATGGCCCCGTCTTCACGCAGCTTTGCGATCTGTCCCTTGTCATAGCCAAGATCGTGAAGTACCTGCGCATTGTGTTCGCCCAGTTGTGGCCCGACCCATTCCGATGTGCCCGGTGTCTCTGATAATTTCGGCACGATCCCCGGCATCTTGAAGTCTTTGCCGTCCGGCAATTTGGCTTTCAGGAACATTTCCCGAGCCAGATACTGTGGATCGTTGAACATGTCTTGCGCGCTGAAGATCCGGCTGGCCGGTACGTCGGCCTGATTCAATTGCTCAATGATCGTGTCCAGTGGTAGCGAGTTGGCCCAGCGATCGATGACGCCGTAAATTTCGTCGCGACGGGTATCGCGGCCATCGTTGCTGGCCAGTACAGGATCGTTGGCCAGGTCTTCGCGCCCGATGATCAGCATGAAGCGCTTGAAGATTGCATCGCCATTGGCGCCGATCTGCACATGTTTGCCGTCGGCGCTGGTGTGGATCGAAGAGGGTGTGATGCCCGGCATGATGTTGCCGGTCCGTTCGCGGATGAAACCGAAGACGTCGAACTCCGGAACCATGCTTTCCATCATGGCGAAGATCGCTTCATACAACGCCACGTCCACCACTTGTCCCTGGCCACCGTTGACCTCGCGATGACGCAGGGCCATCAATGCACCGATCACACCCCAGAGCGCGGCAATCGAGTCGCCGATGGAAATCCCGGTGCGTACCGGCGGTCGGTCTTCGAACCCGGTGATGTAACGCAAGCCGCCCATGGACTCCCCGACCGCGCCAAACCCGGGTTGGTCTTTCATTGGCCCGGTCTGGCCGAAGCCCGAGAGTCGCACCATCACCAGTTTCGGGTTCAGCGCGTGCAAGACGTCCCAGCCAAGCCCGAGCTTTTCCAGCACGCCGGGGCGAAAATTCTCGATCAGGATGTCCGCTTCGCCGAGCAGCTTTTTCAGGATTGCCAGGCCGTCCGGGTGTTTGAGGTTCAGGGTCAGGGACTTCTTGTTGCGCGCCTGGACGAACCACCACAGCGAGGTGCCTTCATACAGCTTGCGCCATTTGCGCAACGGGTCGCCGCCATCCGGGGATTCGATCTTGATCACTTCGGCGCCGAATTCGCCGCAAATGCGTGAGGCAAACGGGCCGGCAATCAGCGTACCCAATTCAATGACTTTCAGACCTGAGAGCGGTTTTCCGGTGAGCGGCATACTGGATCCTGTAGGACGAAGGCTGAGCTGATAGAGCGTTTTAACATAGCCGAACGTCAGTCGACCAAGGTTGATCGCCTTCAATTCGTTGATTGCCTATCGCATCGGTTAGACTTGCCGCCTTTCCTCGTATCAAGAAGCCCGTTCATGGCCCAGCCGTCCACGACCTACAAGTTTGAACTGAACCTCACCGACCTCGATCGCAGCGTTTATGAGTCTGTGAAGCAGACCATTGCCCGTCACCCTTCGGAAACCGAAGAGCGCATGACCGTGCGGCTGCTGGCCTACGCGTTCTGGTACAACGAGCAGCTGTCGTTTGGTCGCGGTCTGTCAGACGTGGATGAGCCGGCTCTGTGGGAAAAGAGCCTGGATGACCGTGTTCTGCACTGGATTGAAGTCGGTCAGCCAGACGCTGATCGCCTGACCTGGTGCTCACGCCGCACCGAACGCACCAGTTTGCTGGCCTACGGCAGCCTGCGCGTCTGGGAAACCAAGGTGATTCCGGCGATCAAAAACCTGAAAAACGTGCACATCGCTGCCGTGCCCCAGGAAGTCCTGGAAACCCTGGCCAAGGACATGCCCCGCGTTATCAAGTGGGACGTGATGATCAGCGAAGGGACCATCTTCGTCACCGACGACCGTGGTCAACACGAAGTCCAGTTGCAGTGGCTGAGCGGCGAACGCGGCTGATTTTTTGCCGATTGTTCGCGTTTTCCGGTTTTATCCTACGTATTCAAGAGAAGCACCTGTCACCCCATGCGCATCGAACCTCGCCTGTTGCCCGACACCCTGCCATTCCTCGGTGATCTGCCGCCACTGCTGACCCGTCTGTATGCGGCGCGGGGCGTGCTGTCCGAGGCTGAACTGGACAAGAGCCTGAAGCGACTGATCCCGTTCGAACAACTCAAAGGCATCGACTCCGCCGTGGATTTGCTGGTGACGGCGCTCGAACAACGGCAGCGGATTCTGATCGTCGGCGACTTCGATGCCGATGGCGCGACCGCCAGTACCGTGGGCGTGTTGGGCTTGCGTCTGCTGGGCGCGGCGCACGTCGACTATCTGGTGCCGAACCGATTCGAGTATGGCTACGGCCTGACACCAGAGATCGTTGCGGTGGCGCTGGAACGTCAGCCCCAGCTGCTGATAACCGTGGACAACGGTATTTCCAGTGTCGAAGGCGTGGCAGCGGCGAAAAAGGCCGGGCTCCAGGTGTTGGTCACCGACCACCACTTGCCCGGCGATGAACTGCCGTTGGCCGATGCCATCGTCAATCCGAACCAGCCGGGGTGCGACTTCCCGAGCAAGGCGTTGGCCGGCGTCGGGGTGATTTTCTATGTGCTGATGGCCCTGCGTGCGCGCTTGCGCGCTCTGGGCTGGTACGAGAGCCAGCCTCAGCCGAACATCGGCGAGTTGCTGGACCTTGTGGCCCTGGGCAGCGTCGCCGACGTGGTGCCGCTGGATGCCAACAACCGGATTCTGGTGCACCAGGGACTTGAGCGGATTCGTGCCGGACGTGCGCGGCCGGGGATCAAGGCGATCCTCGAAGTGGCCAAACGTGAGTCTGCGCGCATCACCTCCACCGATCTGGGATTTATCGTCGGCCCACGCCTTAACGCGGCAGGAAGGCTGGATGACATGAGCCTGGGCATCGAATGCCTGCTCACCGACGACGCCGGTATGGCGCGGGAAATGGCGGTCCAGCTCGACGGCATGAACCAGGACCGCAAATCCATCGAGCAGGGCATGCAGCGTGAGGCGCTGGCTCAGCTCAAGGACTTGCCGGTCGAATCGATGCCGTTCGGTCTGTGCCTGTTTGATCCAGAGTGGCACCAGGGTGTCATCGGCATCCTCGCCTCGCGTATGAAAGAGCGCTATTTCCGTCCGACGATTGCCTTTGCCGATGCGGGCGATGGCATGCTCAAGGGCTCGGGACGTTCGGTTCAGGGCTTCCACATTCGCGACGCCTTGAGCGTCGTGGCGGCACAGCATCCCAACCTGATCAGCAAGTACGGCGGTCATGCCATGGCGGCCGGCTTGACGTTGCCCGAAGCGAATTTTCCGTTGTTCGCCGAAGCCTTTGACGCTGAGGTGCGTAGGCAATTGCGCGAAGAGGACCTGACCGGGCGCTTGCTGTCGGACGGCACCCTGGCGGTCGAGGAATTTCACCTGGAACTGGCCCGCGCGTTGCGCCATGCCGGGCCTTGGGGGCAGCACTTCCCGGAGCCGTTGTTCCATGGCGTGTTTCAATTGGTCGAGCAGCGCGTCGTCGGTGAGCGGCACCTTAAAGTGGTGCTCAGAAGTGAATGTGGCTCGGTCAAACTCGACGGCATTGCCTTTGGCATCGACCGTGATATCTGGCCGAATCCGACCATCAAGTGGGTGGAATTGGCTTACAAACTGGACCTTAACGAGTTTCGCGGGAATGAGACCGTTCAATTGATGATTGCCCACATCGAACCGCGTTAGGCCCTTCGCGAGCAGGCTCGCTCCCACAGGATTTGCGCGAGCCTTGTGGGAGCGAGCCTGCTCGCGAAAGCGATCTTTCTGACACCCGATCTATCTGAACCCTCCCTCTTCCTCCGTTGTCGACTAGGCTCTAAGCACTGCTTGATAATCCTTGTGACGTCTTGTCCTGTTTTTTGCCCGCGGGGGCGGGTGCTGCACCTTTTTCCTGTCACTCGTCGACTTTTCAAACAGAACCCTGGAGCCTGCCCACTGATTCGAGAGGTGCCCCATGAGTCTGCTGCTTGAACCCTATACCCTTCGCCAATTGACCCTGCTCAACCGCATCGCCGTGTCACCGATGTGCCAGTATTCCAGCGTCGATGGGCTGGCCAATGACTGGCACCTGGTGCACCTCGGCAGCCGCGCTGTCGGCGGCGCGGGTCTGGTGTTTACCGAAGCCACGGCAGTCACCGCCGAGGGACGTATCACCGCCCAGGACCTCGGCTTGTGGAACGATGAACAGATCGAACCCCTGCAGCGCATTACCCGTTTCATCGCCGCTCAAGGCGCCGTCGCCGGCATTCAATTGGCTCACGCCGGACGCAAGGCCAGTACCCATCGGCCGTGGCTCGGCAAACACGGCAGTCTTAAGCCGCAAGACGGTGGATGGACCCCGGTCGGTCCTTCGCCGATTGCGTTCGACCCCCAGCACACCGCACCGAAGCAGCTTGATGACAGCCAGATCGCCGAGATCATTCAGGCCTTTGTCGACTCGGCAAAACGAGCCTTGGTTGCCGGTTTCAAAGTGGTTGAAATCCACGCTGCCCACGGTTACCTGTTGCATCAGTTTTTGTCGCCCCTGAGTAATCAGCGGCGCGATCAATATGGGGGCTCGTTCGAAAATCGAATTCGGCTGGTGCTGCAAGTCACCGAAGCCGTGCGCGCAGTGTGGCCTGAAGAGTTGCCGTTGTTCGTGCGAGTGTCGGCCACCGACTGGGTCGAAGATGGCTGGAACCCCGATGAAACCGTCGAGCTGGCACGACGCCTCAAAGATTTGGGCGTGGACCTGATTGACGTCTCGTCGGGCGGTACAGCGGCCAACGCTGAGATTCCTACAGGCCCGGGTTACCAGACCCGCTTCGCCGAACGTGTGCGCAAGGAGTCAGGCATTGCCACCGGTACGGTAGGAATGATCACCGAACCGGCCCAGGCCGAACACATTTTGCGTACCTGTCAGGCGGACATCATCTTCCTCGCCCGAGAGCTGCTGCGCGATCCCTATTGGCCGCTGCATGCCGATGATGATCTGGGCGGGAACAAGGCGATCTGGCCGGCGCAGTATCAGCGGGCGACCCATCGTGATCAGCCGATTCATGAGTCGGATTTGCGCGACTGAGTGAGGCGGTAAAAACAAAAAGCCCCGATCGAGTTGATCGGGGCTTTTGCGTGTTTGGGCGGGATATTTGTTGCCCGTCAGGCCGTCTTCGCGAGCAGGCTCGCTCCCACATTGATTTTGTGCACGACGGAGATCACCTGTGGGAGCGAGCCTGCTCGCGAAGGGGCCAAATCAAACACCCTCCTTTCCTCAGGTGTACTTACGCTTCTCTGGCGCCGGCGGGAAGTACTGGTACAACCAGGTCTCACTCAACGTCCGGTCATGGGTGCGAATGAACAACCGAAATTCCACCGGCTCCACGCTGTCGTTGGTCGGGTACCAGTCAAACGTGATGCGGTAACCCTTGATGTCATCGAGCACCAGCACATTGAAATCTTTCACCTGCCCGTTCGAGCAAGTGACCACCGGCTCGATCCCCGCACCTTCCGGCAAGCGGTCCAGCCCGCCACCGGTGAAGTCCACGGCGAAGCGACGAGCCCAGACTTGCGGGTAATGCTCGCCCGGCGCCCAACCTTCGACGAAACCGCCCATGCCCGAACGGGTCGCATTGACCCGCGCCAACGGTGTACCGACCGGTGGCAGGGCGCTCCAGTAGAGCTTGTAGCCGTAGTTCAGGGAATCACCGGGCGCGACCGGCTTTTTCGGCGTCCAGAACGCGACAATGTTGTCGAGAGTTTCGCCGGTTGTAGGAATTTCCAACAAATCGACAGAGCCTTCACCCCACGCGGTCGTCGGTTCTACCCACAGGCTGGGGCGCCTGCTGTACCAGTCGACGGTGTCCTGATAACTGTCGAATTCGTGATCGGTCTGCACCAGGCCGAAACCTTTCGGGTCGGTGTCGGCGAAGGCGTTGAATTGCAAGGTGGCCGGGTTGTTCAGTGGTCGGCAGATCCATTCGCCGTTGCCGCGCCACATGGCCAGACGATCCGAGTCGTGGATTTGCGGGTGAATGGTGTCGCACATGCGCCGCTCATGTGTGCCGCAACTGAACATGCTGGTCATCGGCGCGATACCCAGTTGTTCGATGGCCGTGCGCGCATTGATGTGGGCATCGACGCCCATGACGACCTGACTGGCCTGGCAGTCAATATCGAAACGGTACGCGCCAGTGGCGCTCGGCGAATCCAGCAGGGCGTAGACCACGAAGCGGGTGCTGTCCTTGTCCGGTGTCTCGAACCAGAATTTGGTGAAGTCGGGAAACTCCTCACGCTTCTTGGCGTAGGTGTCGATCGCCAGGCCACGCGCCGACAGTCCGTACTGGCCTGTGGCGTCCACGGCACGGAAATAGCTGGCGCCGAGAAAGGACAATACGTCGTGTTTATCCAGCTCCGGTGCCTTGAACAGCTTGAACCCGGAAAACCCCAGGTCGCCCGTGAGCTGTTTGGTGTCGACCGTGGTTTTTTCATAGTTGAACAGAGACGGGCGGAAATGCACCTCGCGAGCCTGGCGCGTCTTCGGATCGACGCTATACATGCGCACCGGCTGCTTGAAACCCATACCGACGTGGAAGAACTGCACATCCAGCTGACCGTTCAGCTCATTCCACAGCGAGTGATTGCCGTCGTACTGGATCGCGTTGAAGTTCTGCGGCGTCATGGTCGCGAGCGTCGGCGGCAGCACCTGCTTGGTGTCCTGATAGCGATTGCCGGCAAGCTGCTTGGCCTGGATCTTCAGCGCTTCGAAGTCGAACGTCTGAGCCTCGCCATCCGCCGCGCCATTCCCCGCCCAAGCGCGTGCGGCCAGCAGGCCAGTGGCAGACAAACCGGTATAAGCCGCAATGGCCATCGATGCTTTGAGCAAATTCCTGCGATGCATAAGTACAACCTGTCGTGAACAATCCCGCGCCGTTCCTGGCACGTGCTGGATCTGAAAAATCGGTTCGGACATGCCTTCGGCCAAACGCAACGGACATTAAACAGATGCCAAATAGCTTAAACCGTTCGGTTGCAGAGGAAAAATGATTGATGGCACAGCGACAGCGCAGCAATGAAACAAGAAGTGTCGGTAAAGTTTTCCGACAGAGCTTTCTGATTTATAGGGCATTTCTGCTTTTTTTGACTAATTACTCTAAAAATCGCTTTTCAGCGCCCGGATAGTTTCTATTCTGTGGTCATGACCGGTTTTTGCCCTTCAGGCCGGCGACTGACAAAAAGGAGAGGGCGATGCGGTTTTTGAAGTTTTCTCGGGCTTATAAAAGGACATCGTCCATGACGAAAGTACGAAGCATCACCGAAATGTTGGGGATTTTTCCGTGCCTGGCGACCGGGCGGCGAAGGCGTCGACTCAGCTCAGATGAGATGACGTTGGTGGAGCGTTATCGGGACTTGTCTGAGGACGACCGGATTGCGATGCGGTATCTGGTGGATGCGATGCGGAGTGTTTCGCGGTTTTGACGAGGTACGACGTTCAGCCGTGGCGATAGTGTCACGGTTGAATGTCGCCAATTACCAATTCTGCGATCGCTCTGCCCGTTGGTGCAAAACACGCAGTATCTGTATCTGACCATGCATCAGTCGATAGGGAGCAATGAATGGATAACGGCCGAATACCAATTCGCGTACATCTGGTACTACAGAGGGCCTTCCTGAACCTGGAAACCGCTCCAGCTGATGGAAGGATTGCAGAAAAATCGCTATTACCTCGAAAGCGGCATCAGCGCCAAGGGCGCCTTGGTAATACTCATGAATAGAGTCGAGGTCACTTTCTGCTTTTTCAGTCAGTACTACGCTCGGCACGTTTTGCCCACTTAGCCTTTACGGCATCCAGATCGGAAAGTTTTCCTGCGTCGGCGTCTGCTATGCCATCGCTTATGGCTTGCAGATGCCATGACTCGGCTTCTACATATCGAATCAATGCACGTTTCAGATGGTACTGACGGTCGCGATCGGTAGCTGCGGCCAGATTGTCCAGCTGCTGGGCCAGCGTTTCTTCAACTCGAAAAGACAAAACGGGCGAAGCCATGGTGGCTCTCCTGAGTAGGTGTATACGTTGTAAACGACGTAAACACCCTAGGTCTTACCGCCGTGTTCGTCAACCAGCTGCCGTGCATTGATTTGAATAAACCTTAGCGTGGGAAAGCAAAATGGGAGGTAGGGATATATTTCGACATGCAACGAGTGCCCCGGCACCGCTGATGGCGCCGGGGCGATGCCGTTACCTGCTGACTTTCCAGGCATCCCCCGCAGGCGCGGTGCCGTGGTCATACGGTTTGCCGAGCCACATATAGAGCAAGCCAAGACCAATCACGATCGCCGTGCTCAGCACCATGGCGTAGTTGATGTACCACGCCGCATCCGGGGTGCGCGGCCAGGCCATGTTGATAATCGCGCTTACGCCATAAACCAGTGCACCGATGTTCACGGCCCAGCCCCATGCGCCGAGTGTGAACTTGCCACTTGGTTTCCAGCCTTTCATACGCGCATAGAGTGCTCCGAGCACGATCATCTGGAACGCCAGGTAGATACCGATGGCCGCGAAGCTGACGATGGTTGCCACCGCATCTTGCAGGAAGAAGCCCAGCACGATGATCAGTGCTGGCAGGACGCCGGACACGAACAGCGCCGCCACCGGAACCTGAGTGACAGAGGAGATTTTCTTCAGCAGTGAGCTGCCAATGATCATTTCATCCCGAGCGTAGGAGTACAGCAGACGACTCGCCGCTGCTTGCAGGCTGATGACGCAGGAGATGAAGGAAATCATCACCACGCCCATCACCACTTTCGAACCGACCGGGCCGAAGGCGTTGTTGAGGATGGTGGTGACCGGGTCCTTGTCGGTACCGTTGATCACGGCTTGCATGTCCGGCACGGCGAGGATCAGCGCCAGGCAGGCGAACATTGCTGCGATGCCGCCGATGTAGATGGTCATGCGCATGGCCACCGGGATCTGCTTGCTCGGGTTCGGGGTTTCTTCGGCCACATCGCCGCAGGCCTCGAAGCCGTAGTACAGGAACATCCCCGCCAGCGATGCGGTCAGGAATGCCGGCAAATAAGAGCCATCGACACGGATATCGAAGGTGTTGAACAACACGCTGATCGATTGATGACGCTCGAAGACCAGCAGGTAAACGCCGACGACCACCGCGCCAACCAGTTCGCACAGGAAGCCGAACATGGCAATGCGCGCCAGCACTTTGGTGCCGCTGAGGTTGACCAGCGTAGCGAACAGCGTCAGGAACAAGGCGATGACGATGTTGGTGTTGTTGCTCGGTTCGAAGCCCATCATGGCCGCCAGGTACGGACCGGCACCCACGGCAACTGCAGCGATGGTCACGCACAGGGCGATGGAGTAGATCCAGCCGACCATCCACGCCCAGCGTTTGCCCACCAAGCGACGAGCCCACGGGTAAACGCCGCCGGAAATGGGGAACTGCGAGACCACTTCACCGAAGATCAGGCACACCAGCAACTGGCCGCATCCGACCAGCAAATAAGCCCAGAACATCGGTGGCCCGCCAGCGGCCAGGCACAAGCCGAACAGGGTATAAACCCCTACGACCGGAGAGAGGTAAGTGAAGCCCAGGGCGAAGTTTTCCCACAGGCTCATGCTGCGATTGAAGTTCGAGGTGTAACCCAGTTTACGTAGTTGCTCGGTATCGCTGTCGGCAGCGGATGCAGAGAGTTCGGGTAGTGCACTCATGGTGTGTAAGCTCCGGAAAATCGGCAGATTTCGGATGTCCGAAACCGTGGCAGGGCCATGACGGCGCTGCCCGGATCGGTGGTTATTGTTTTGTTTGTCTGCGTTGAAACCTGGTGGTACGTAATGCCGGTTTCGACCTTGAAACCGAGGTGACGCCTTCGCGAACAGGCTCGCTCCCACAGGTTCATCGCAATCCATGTGGGAGCGAGCCTGCTCGCGATGTTTTTAATGCTTGAACATCACATGCCGCACAACGGTGTAGTCCTCCAGCCCGTACATCGACATGTCCTTGCCATACCCGGACAGTTTCTGACCGCCATGGGGCATTTCGCTGACCAGCATGAAGTGCGTATTCACCCAGGTGCAGCCGTACTGCAAGCGTGCCGACAAGCGATGCGC
The DNA here is from genome assembly GCF_056680375.1 of Pseudomonas sp. ASL7. Taxonomy (NCBI): domain Bacteria; kingdom Pseudomonadati; phylum Pseudomonadota; class Gammaproteobacteria; order Pseudomonadales; family Pseudomonadaceae; genus Pseudomonas; species Pseudomonas sp. ASL7. The sequence continues at coordinate 5,916,628 of NZ_CM155279.1, forward strand.
GCGACCGACGTCCGAGGTCCAGACCGACGACGCCAGGCCATAGTCCGAATCGTTGGCCCAGCCCAGCACCTGCGCTTCATCGGTGAATTTGGTCACCGACACCACCGGCCCGAACACTTCGCGACGCACGATCTCGTCGTCCTGTTGCGCATCGGCCAACACCGTCGGTTCGAAGAAGAAGCCATTGCCGTCCACCGCCTTGCCCCCGGTGATCAACCGGATGTGCGGCTGCGCCACGGCCCGCTCGACAAACCCGGCCACGCGGTCGCGATGTTGCGCGGTGATCAGCGGACCGAGTTCGGTCGACGGATCATCCTGCAAGCCGTACTTGATGCTGCTGACGGCGGCGCCAAGCTTCTCGACGAACCGGTCGTAGATGCCTTCCTGCGCATAGATGCGGCAGGCGGCGGTGCAATCCTGGCCAGCGTTGTAGAAGCCGAAGGTGCGGATGCCTTCCACGGCCGCATCGATGTCGGCGTCGTCGAAGATGATCACCGGGGCTTTGCCGCCCAGTTCCATGTGCATGCGTTTGACGCTGTCGGCGGTGCTGGAAATGATGTTCGCGCCCGTGGCGATCGAACCGGTCAACGACACCATGCGCACTTTCGGGTGCGTGACCAGCGGGCTGCCCACTGTAGGGCCCCGGCCAAATACCAGGTTGAGCACGCCGGCCGGGAAAATCTCCGACGCCAGCTCAGCCAGACGCAGGGCGGTCAGCGGGGTTTGTTCCGACGGCTTGAGCACCACGGTATTACCGGCGGCGAGGGCCGGGGCGATTTTCCAGGCGACCATCATCAATGGGTAGTTCCACGGCGCGATGGAGGCGATCACGCCCACTGGATCGCGGCGGATCATCGAGGTATGGCCCGGCAGGTATTCACCGCCCGCCGAACCGCTCATGCAACGGCTGGCGCCGGCGAAGAAGCGGAACACGTCGGCAATCGCCGGGATTTCGTCGTTCAGCGCGGCGCTGTAAGGCTTGCCGCAGTTGTCCGATTCCAGTTTGGCCAGTTCCTCGCCGTGGGCTTCGATGGCGTCGGCCAGTTTGAGCAGCAGCAACGAACGCTCTTTCGGCGGGGTGTGCGACCAGCTGTCGAAGGCGGCATCGGCGGCGCGCACGGCGGCATCGACCTGGGCTTCGCTGGCTTCGTTGATTTCCACCAGCACCCGACCGAGGGCCGGGTTGAACACGGGTTGGGCGGGGCCTTCGCCGTCGAGCAGTTGGCCGTTGATCAAAAGTTTGGTTTGCATGACGTTGTCCTCATTGCCGCTTTTATTTTTCTGTCGAAACCGGGGCCCCTGTGGGAGCGAGCTTGCTCGCGATAGCGGTCTTTCTGTCGACATCTCTGTTGAATGTCAGTCCGTCATCGCGAGCAAGCTCGCTCCCACAGAAAGCCCGTTTCCACAGTGAGAAAGGGTTGTCAGTTATTTCCCGCCACTGCCCGCGACGCTTTCGCCGCCACGGGTCAGGTAATAGGCGCCGAGAATCGGCAGCATGGTCACCATCATCACGAGCATCGCGACGACGTTGGTCACCGGCACATCCCGTGGGCGGCTGAGCTGGTTGAGCAGCCACAGCGGCAGAGTGCGTTCATGGCCGGCGGTGAAAGTGGTGACGATGATTTCGTCGAACGACAGGGCAAACGCGAGCATGCCGCCGGCCAGCAACGCCGAGCCAAGGTTCGGCAGGACGATGTAGCGGAAGGTCTGCCAACCGTCGGCGCCGAGGTCCATCGAGGCTTCGATCAAGCTGTGCGAGGTGCGGCGCAATCGGGCGATGACGTTGTTGTAGACAATCACGACGCAGAAGGTCGCGTGGCCGACGATGATGGTGAACATCCCCGGTTCGATACCCAAGGTCTTGAAGGTCGCCAGCAGCGCGATACCCGTGATGATCCCTGGCAAGGCAATCGGCAGGATCAACATCAGCGAAATGCCTTGTTTGCCGAAGAAATCCCGCCGGTATAACGCCGCCGACGCGAGGGTGCCAAGCACCATGGCGATCAACGTCGCAATGGCGGCGATCTGCGCCGACAGCTTGATCGCTTCCAGCACGTCGGGGCGCGAAAACGCCACGCTGAACCAGTGCAGGGTGAAGCCCTTGGGTGGAAAGCTGAAGGCCGCGTCTTCGGTGTTGAAGGCGTACATGAAGATGATCAGGATCGGGAAGTGCAGAAACACCAACCCGCCCCAGGCTGCGATTTTTAAGCCTAAAGAAGCTTTCTCAGAGTGCATCGAAGGCCCCCAGTCGTTTAACGATGGTCAGGTAGACGGCGATCAACACAATCGGCACCAGCGTGAACGCGGCGGCCATCGGCATGTTGCCGATCGCGCCTTGCTGCGCATAAACCATGCTGCCGACGAAGTAGCCCGGCGGACCCACCAGTTGCGGCACGATGAAGTCGCCCAGGGTCAGCGAAAAGGTGAAGATCGAGCCGGCGGCTATGCCCGGAATGGACAGTGGCAGAATCACCTGCGTGAAGGTCTGGCGCGGCTTGGCGCCAAGGTCGGCCGAGGCTTGCAGCAAGGAGGGTGGCAAGCGTTCCAGCGACGCCTGGATCGGCAGGATCATGAAGGGCAGCCAGATGTAGACGAACACCATGAACCGCCCCAGGTGCGAGGTCGACAACGTGCTGCCGCCCAGCCCCGAAATACCCAGCACGAACTGCAAAACCGGCTCTAGCCCCAGGTGTTGAACGAACCACTGTGCGACGCCTCCCTTGGCCAGCAGCAACGTCCAGGCGTAAGCCTTGACGATGTAGCTGGCCCACATCGGCATCATCACCGCGATGTAGAAAAACGCTTTGGTTTTGCCGGTGGTGTAACGCGCCATGTAGTAGGCAATCGGGAACGCGACGATGGCGCTGGCGATCGACACGACAATCGCCATGCTCAGCGTGCGCAGGATGATGTCGAAATTCGATGGCTGAAACAGTGCCGCGAAGTTCGCCAGGGTCAGGTCGGGGGTGACCGCCATGGTGAAGTCATCGAAGGTGTAGAAACCTTGCCACAGTAAAACCAGCAGCGAACCGAGATAGATCGCGCCGAACCATAGCAGCGGCGGCAGCAGCAGCAGCGACAGGTAAAAATTCGGTCGGCGATACAGCAGGTTGGAGAACCTGCGCAACGGCGAGCCGCCGGATGGGTGTTGAGAGATGGCCAAGGTGTTCATTTCACACCCCGCCAACAACGGTGTCGTGCAGCAGGATCATCGCTTCCCGCGCCCAGCGTGCGCTGATGCGTTGCCCGGTCTGGTGCTGGGCACTGACGTCCAGCCACTGCACGTTGGCCTGGCTGATGTTCAGGGTCTGGCCGTTTTCCAGCTTCATTTCATAGCGGGTGGCGCTGCCCTGGTATTGAATGTCATGCAGCAAGCCGCTGACTTCGATCTCGTGGCTGGCCAACGGGCCTTCGGCGAAACGCACGTGCTCCGGACGAATCGAAAATGGCTGTGGATTGCCGCTCAACTGCTTCGCCAGATCACCGCGAATCACGTTCGAGGTGCCGACGAATTCAGCGACGAAGGTGGTCACTGGCTTCATATAGAGGTTGCGCGGCGTGTCGACCTGCTCGATGCGACCCTTATTGAATACGGCCACGCGGTCGGACATCGACAAGGCTTCAGTCTGGTCGTGGGTGACGAAGATGAAGGTGATGCCGAGTTGGCGTTGCAGCTTTTTCAGCTCGCTCTGCATTTGCTCGCGCAGCTTCAAGTCCAGCGCCCCGAGGGGTTCGTCGAGCAGCAACACGCGAGGGCGATTGACCAAGGCTCGAGCCAGGGCCACACGCTGGCGCTGGCCGCCGGACAATTGCACGGGCTTGCGCTCGCCGTAGCCACCGAGGGCGACCATGTCGAGGGCTTCTTCGGCACGCTTCTGGCGTTCGGCCTTGCCGACGCCTTTGACTTTCAAACCGTAGGCGACGTTGTCGAGTACGTTCATGTGCGGGAACAGTGCGTAATCCTGGAAGACCGTGTTGACGTCACGCTGATAGGGCGGCAGGCCGGCGGCCTCTTGGCCATGAATCCGGATGGAGCCTGCGCTCGGTTGTTCGAAACCGGCGATCAGGCGCAAACAAGTGGTTTTGCCCGAGCCGGAAGGGCCCAGCATGGAGAAAAACTCGCCGTCCTGGATATCGATGGAAACCCGGTCTACGGCTTTCACTTCGCCGAACAGACGGGAAACGTTGGTGAACTGGACTGCAAGCGTCATGGTGCGGAACTCCGAGAATCTGAAACTTTAAAAGCATCGCGAGCAGGCTCGCTCCCGCAGGTTTTGCGGTGAACTTGAGGGAGCAAGCGTGTAGCAGCTGCCGAGGTACGAGGCTGCGTTGGGCTGCGAAGCAGCCCCTGGGGCGGTCCTGCAGACATGCAATGCAGCCTCGTGCCTCGGCAGCTGCTACGGAGGGCTTAACGGCCGCCCATAATCGCGATGTAGTCCTGGGTCCAGCGGCTGTACGGCACGAACTTGCCGCCTTCAGCTTGCGGGGTTTTCCAGAAGGCGATCTTCTCGAACTGATCGAAGCCGTTGGTTTTGCAGCCCTCGGCGCCGAGCAACTCGCTCTCCTTGCACGCTGCGGGCACCGCTGGCAGTGAGCCGAACCACGCCGCTACGTCGCCCTGGACCTTCGGTTGCAGCGACCAGTCCATCCACTTGTAAGCGCAGTTCGGGTGTTTGGCTTCGGCATGCAACATGGTGGTGTCGGCCCAGCCGGTGGCGCCTTCTTTGGGGATGGTCGACGCGATCGGCTGCTTCTCGTTCATCAGGCCGTTGACCTGATACGGCCAGGAGCTGGACGCGACCACGCCTTCGTTCTTGAAGTCACTCATCTGCACGGTGGTGTCGTGCCAGTAGCGGTGGATCAACGGCTGCTGGGCGCGCAACAGATCGAGCACGGCTTTGTACTGGGCTTCCGTCAGTTCATACGGGCTCTGGATACCCAGTTCCGGCTTGGTGGTTTTCAAGTACAGCGCCGCGTCGGCAATGTAGATCGGACCATCGTAGGCCTGGACGCGGCCTTTGTTCGGCTTGCCGTCCGGCAGGTTTTGCGCGTCGAACACCACGCCCCAGCTGGTCGGCGCGGTTTTAAACACGTTGGTGTTGTACATCAGCACGTTCGGTCCCCACTGATACGGGGTGCCGTAAGTTTGCTTGTTGACCACGTACCACGGCGCATCTTTCAGACGCGGGTCTAGGCCTTTCCAGTTCGGAATCAACGCCGTGTTGATCGGCTGAACGCGCTTGCCGCCGATCAAACGCAAGGACGCATCGCCCGACGCGGTGACCAGGTCATAACCGCCCTTGGCCATCAGGCTGACCATTTCGTCGGAGGTCGCGGCGGTTTTCACATTGACCTTGCAGCCGGTTTCCTTCTCGAAACCGGTCACCCAGTCGTAGGCCTTGTCGCTTTCGCCACGTTCGATGTAGCCGGGCCAGGCGACGATATCCAGCTGTCCTTCACCGGCGCCGACAGCTTTCAGCGGCTCGGCGGCCTGGATACTGGCGCTGGCCAGCAGCGCCGTGGTGATTGCACTGAGCAGTGCGGTCTTGTGCGCGAACATGGGATTTCCCTCTACTTTAATTATGGTCGGGGCAGTTATGAACGTGGTGAAGCATGCTGTAGGAGCGAGCTTGCTCGCGATGGTCGTGAACGATAACGAGCGTTTCCTGAATTAACGCGCCGCTCTTAAGTTCATCGCGAGCAAGCTCGCTCCTACATAGGAGCAGCTTTCGCTTAACTGACAGGCATTGGCCGTTAACGGCTTGTTGTTAGCGTAGTCAGAGATGCTCTCCGTGGCGTGCCATGATGTGCCGCACCACGCTGTAGTCCTGAAGCGAGTCACTGGACAGGTCTTTGCCGTAGCCCGAACGTTTCAGGCCGCCGTGGGGCATTTCGCTGACCAGCATGAAGTGGCTGTTGATCCAGGTGCAGCCGTACTGCAAACGCGCCGCGACTTGCATCGCCTTGTCCAGGTTCTGGGTCCAGACCGAGGAGGCGAGGCCGTATTCCGAGTCGTTGGCCCAGTCCACCGCCTGTTCGAGCGCATCGAAACGGGTCACGGTGACCACCGGTCCAAACACTTCGCGCTGGACGATTTCATCGCTCTGTTTGCACCCGGCCAGCAAGGTCGGCTGGTAATAGAAACCGGCACCGGAGTGCACTGCTGCGCCAGTCACGCGCTCGATGTGTGGCTGGCCGAGGGCGCGTTCGACAAAACTGGCCACGCGGTCGCGCTGGCGGGTGCTGATCAGCGGGCCGATCTCATTGTCGGCATCGCGTTTACCGGCGAAGCGCAGGCTGCTGACGGCCGCGCCGAGTTCGGCCACCAAACGGTCATGAATCCCGGCTTGTGCATAAATGCGGCACGCGGCGGTGCAATCCTGGCCGGCGTTGTAATAGCCGTAAGTGCGCACGCCTTCGACAACGGCTTGAATGTCGGCGTCATTACAGACAATCACCGGGGCCTTGCCGCCGAGTTCGAGGTGCGTGCGCTTGAGGGTTTTCGCGGCGGCCTGGAGGATTTTTTGTCCGGTGACGATATCGCCGGTCAACGACACCATGCGCACTTTAGGGTGACTGACCAAATGGCTGCCAACGCTTTCACCGCCGCCACAAATGATGTTGATCACACCACGCGGCAGTATTTCCGCCAGCGCTGGCGCCAGGGCCAGAATCGACAAGGGCGTGTGTTCGGACGGTTTGAACACCAGCGTGTTGCCTGCGGCCAGGGCGGGGGCGATTTTCCACGCGGCCATCATGATCGGGTAGTTCCACGGCGCAATCGACGCCACCACGCCAATCGGATCGCGGCGGACCATGCTGGTGTAGCCCGGCAGGTATTCGCCGCTGAGCTGGCCGGTCTGGCAGCGCACGGCGCCGGCGAAGAAGCGAAACACATCGACGGTGGCGCTCAAGTCGTCCTGACGGGCCAGGTGTAACGGCTTGCCGCAGTTCAGCGATTCGAGGCGGGCGAGGAGGTCGGCGTTTTTTTCGATGGCGTTAGCGATGTCCAGCAACAGGTTCGAGCGTTGCTGCGGCGTGGTGCGTGACCACCCGGCGAACGCCTTGTGGGCCGCGAGGATCGCCGCTTCGACTTGCTCGGTGCTGGCCTCGGCAATCTGCGTCAGCACTTCACCGGTGGCCGGATTGAGGATTGGCTCGACAACGCCTTGGCCGGCGACTAATTCACCATCGATCAATAGAGCGGTGAACAACGGGGTCTGCGCGCCAGCCATTTTTCGGGTTCTCTTTTCTTGTGTGGCCATGCTGCTCCCTGTGACTGGGGCCCGGCCGTCTTATATTGATGGAGCAAGACTAGTGCGCAGGCCCGAGGTCGACAAATACTAAATACTGAAGGTGGCATTCGATTAAATAGATGGCTTGCGTCCGCCGTGGGGTTGCTCGCGGGCGACGGTCAGGAACGGGTCCACCAGAGCAGGCCGCGCGGTGCCGCGACGCCAGGCCAGGCCGACGTCGAGGGTCTGGCTGAGGTCGGCGATGGGGCGTGCTTCGATGATGTCGCCTTCCAGCGACCAGGGGCGGTAGGTCATGTCTGGCTGGATCGACACACCCAAGCCCGCCGCGACGAGGCTTCGCACGGCCTCGGTCGAGGCGGTTTTCAGGGTGATGCGCGGTTGCAGGCCTGCGCGGCTCCACAGGCGGTGAGCGTTGCGGTCCATTTCGTCGACATTCAGCTCAATCAGTGGCTCGCGGGCCACATCGGCGAGGTTGATGCTGTCGTGTTCCAGCAAGGGATGCTGGGCCGGCAGCCACAGACGATGGGGCGAGTGCGTCAAGACTTCAGTCTGCAGGGCGTGGCGGTCCTCAAGGTTGGACAGGATCAACACGCCGACATCGATCTCGCCGCTGACCAGCAGATGTTCGATGTATGGCCGTTCGTCCTCCATCACGCGGATTTCGACGTTGGGGTAGGCACGTTGAAAACGGGTGAGTAAATCCGCCAGGTAATAACCGGCCACCAGGCTGGTCACGCCGATAATCAACTGGCCGGCCACTTGGTCAGTGCTTTGTTGGAGGCTGCGCTTGGCGTTGTCCACGGTGGCCAGAATCAGGTGGGCCTGGCGCAGGAATTGGTGGCCCTGGTGGGTCAGCGTCATCCCCTTGGCATGGCGGTTGAACAGGCCCACACCGATTTCCTGCTCCAGTTGCTGGATCGCCAGGGTCAGGGTGGACTGGGAAATGAACGCGGTTTGCGCGGCCGCGGAGATCGAGCCGGTCTCGGCCACGGCGATGAAGTGACGAATCTGACGCAAGGTCATCATGGGGAAGTACCCGGTGGGCGGTTTTTATCGATTTGCCTGAGTGTATATCTTTTTAATCGATGGCTCGGCCAGAAGCCTTCGCCGGGCGCAATAGCCAGGAAACATCTGGAAGTACACTGGCTCGAAGCCGCTCGTGAAAATCCGGGGGCGCCGCGGTGTCAGGCTGCCAGCGTTTTCGTTGACGATCATCGTTAAACCGCCTTCGCGAGCAGGCTCGCTCCCACAGGGGGAATGCGCTCAACTGTGGGAGCGAGCCTGCTCGCGAAGGCGTCTTCAGGGCTATACTCCGCAGCATTTGAAACGGCCCCCGAGGACTGACTGTGAAGAACTGGACGTTGCGCCAACGCATCTTGGCGAGCTTTGCGGTAATTATCGCCATCATGTTGCTGATGGTCGTCGTCTCGTATTCCCGCCTGTTGCAGATCGAAACCAGTGAAGCAAGCGTCCGTGATGACGCGCTTCCCGGGGTGTATTACAGCTCGATGATTCGTGGCGCCTGGTCCGAAAGTTTTCTCCAGACCCAGGAGCTCCTGGGCTTGAGGCAAGGGCAGGGCCTCAGCGCTGGGGATGCTGAAGATTACAAAAACTTCGAAGCGAAGCTGCAAGAGGAGATGAACAACTATCGCGGAACCATCACCACGGAAGAAGACAAGGTTGAGTGGGCTGTTTTTGAAAAGCTCCACACGGACTACAACAAGGCACTGACGACCGTGCTCGATTTGCACAAGAGCAATCAGACAGCGGAGGCCATCAAGCAATTCAACGATCAGCTGACTCCAGCCTGGACCGCCGGTCGCATGAAGCTCAATGACATCATTCACGAAAACAAAGTGGTAGCGGACCAGGACATAGTGGCCATCGACCACGCCGTGGTCACTGCGAAAATCAGCATGGGCATTTCGCTGCTGGTCGCGGTATTGGCCGCCGGCCTCTGCGGTTTGCTGTTGATGCGCGCAATCATGGCACCGATGAATCGCATCGTGCAGATCCTCGAAATCATGCGCACCGGCGACCTTAGCAGTCGCCTGAACCTGGAGCGCAAGGACGAGTTCGGTGCTGTCGAAACCGGCTTTAACGACATGATGACCGAGCTGACGTCCCTGGTGTCCCAGGCCCAGCGCTCCTCGGTGCAAGTCACCACGTCGGTCACCGAGATCGCCGCCACTTCCAAGCAACAACAAGCCACTGCCACTGAAACGGCGGCCACCACCACCGAAATCGGTGCGACGTCCCGTGAAATCGCCGCCACCTCGCGAGACCTGGTGCGCACCATGACCGAAGTCTCTACCGCCGCCGATCAGGCGTCAGTGCTGGCCGGCTCCGGGCAGCAAGGCCTGGCACGCATGGAGGAGACCATGCACTCGGTGATGGGCGCGGCCGATCTGGTCAATGCCAAACTGGCGATCCTCAACGAGAAGGCCGGCAACATCAACCAGGTGGTGGTGACCATCGTCAAGGTCGCCGACCAGACCAACCTGCTGTCCCTCAACGCCGCCATTGAAGCCGAAAAGGCTGGTGAATACGGTCGCGGGTTTGCCGTGGTCGCCACCGAAGTACGGCGTCTGGCGGATCAGACTGCCGTCGCCACGTATGACATCGAGCAGATGGTGCGTGAGATCCAGTCGGCGGTGTCGGCCGGGGTGATGGGCATGGACAAGTTCTCCGAAGAGGTTCGCCGCGGCATGTCCGAAGTGCAGCAGGTCGGTGAGCAGCTGTCGCAGATCATCCATCAGGTGCAGGCGCTGGCGCCGCGGGTGTTGATGGTCAACGAAGGCATGCAGGCCCAGGCCACCGGTGCCGAACAGATCAACCATGCGCTGGTGCAATTGGGCGATGCCAGTAGCCAGACCGTCGAGTCCCTGCGCCAGGCCAGTTTCGCCATCGACGAATTGAGTCAGGTCGCCGTGGGGCTGCGTAGCGGCGTCTCGCGATTCAAAGTCTGATGAGCGAACTCACGGCCAAACGCACCGCCGTGAAGCCGGCGTTGCACGCGTTGTTTCTGGTGTTTCGCATCGGCAACGAGCGCTTTGCCTTGCAGGCTATCGAAGTGGCGGAAGTGCTGCCGCGTCTGCCTTTGAAGCCGATCGCCTGCGCGCCGGACTGGGTCGCGGGGGTGTTCGCCTATCGGGGCGCGGTCGTCCCGGTGATCGACCTCAGTGCATTGACGTTTGGCGAGCCGGCCCAGGCTCGCACCAGCACGCGTTTGGTGCTGGTCAATTACCGCCCGGATGAGAGCACCGAGGCTCGATTGCTCGGGCTGATCCTGGAACAGGCCACTGACACCTTGCGCTGCAACCCGGCGGACTTTCAGCCCTATGGCCTGGACAATCGCCAGGCGCCGTACCTCGGGCCGGTGCGCGAAGACGCTCAGGGATTGTTGCAATGGGTGCGCGTCGCCGATTTGCTCGATGATCGGGTTCGCGGCGTGCTGTTTCCGTCCCCCCCTCTGGACGTCGCGCAGTTTGAGGGGCGCTCATGAACACCGATCAGCGATTTTTCGATTTCCTCAAGGCACGCATCGGCCTCGACGTAACCTCTGTCGGCCCGGCCATCATCGAGCGCGCCGTACGCCAGCGCAGCACGGCGTCACAGGCACTGACGGCTGATGATTACTGGTGCACCTTGCAAAGCTCTGAGGATGAACAGCAGGCGCTGATTGAAGCAGTGATCGTTCCCGAAACCTGGTTTTTCCGTTACCCGGAATCCTTTGCTGCCCTGGCGAAGCTGGCAGCCAAGCGGCTGACCGAGATCAACAACATGCGCGCGCTGCGGATTCTCAGCCTGCCGTGTTCCACCGGGGAAGAACCGTACTCCATTGCCATGGCGTTGCTCGATGCGGGTTTCAAGCCGCATCAGTTCAAAGTCGAAGGCATGGACGTCAGCCCGCTGTCGGTGGAAAAAGCCAAGCGCGCGCTATACGGCAAAAATTCGTTTCGCGGTCAGGACATTGCCTTTCGCGACCGTCATTTCAGTGCTGAAGACGACGGCTATCGCCTCAGCGCGAGAGTGCTTGAACAAGTGCGATTGCAGGTCGGCAATCTGCTCGATCCGGCCTTGCTCGCCAGCGAGCCGGCCTATGACTTTGTGTTCTGCCGCAACTTGCTGATCTACTTCGATCAGCCGACCCAGCAGCAGGTTTTCGAAGTGCTCAAGCGTCTGACCCACGTCGACGGCGTGCTGTTTATCGGCCCGGCCGAGGGCAGTTTGCTGGGGCGCTTGGGCATGCGCTCGATTGGCATCGCGCAGTCCTTTGCCTTCAGTCGTCAAAGTGCGCCAGAGCCTGAGCCTGTTGCGACGTTCGTTCCAACGCCGCTGCCCATGCGCCCACCGGTCCGCAGCGTGCCGTCGTCGCCCGTGCGCAAGCGCCCGTTTGCAACCCTCGCGCCGCCAGTCGTCACCTCGAAAGCAGCAGACACCACTCTTTTGCTGGCCAACATCGCGACCCTCGCCGACCAAGGCAAAAGCGCCGAAGCCCGCACCGCCTGCGAAAGCTATTTGCGCAGTCATGAGCCGGTGGCTCAAGTATTTTACTGGCTGGGATTGCTCAGCGATGTCGCTGGCGATGCCCTGCAGGCCCAAGGGTTTTATCGCAAGGCGCTTTACCTCGAACCGCAACATCCCGACGCGTTGATGCACCTGGCGGCGTTGCTGCAATCCCAGGGCGACACGGCAGGCGCCAGACGATTGCAGGAACGCGCCGCCCGCAGTGAGCGCGTCGCTGACAGTGAGCGTAAACGATGATCGCCTCCGACGGCTTTAGCGTCACCCATGACAATGCCCAGGCGATCGACGACTGCTGGAACCGCATCGGTATCCACGGCGACAGGTCCTGCCCACTGCTGAGCGAGCATATTCACTGTCGCAATTGTGCGGTGTATTCAGCCGCCGCGACGCGCTTGCTCGATCGCTATGCGTTGCAACAGGAAGATCGCGGGGAGGTTTCCACGGGGGTGGAGACCGACGTTAAAACCCGCTCACTGTTAATGTTCCGTCTCGGCGAAGAGTGGCTGGGCCTGGCAACGCGCAGTCTGGTGGAAGTGGCGCCGCTGCAAGCGATTCACTCCTTGCCGCACCAGCGTTCCCGTGCCTTGCTCGGCGTGGCCAATGTGAGGGGGGCCTTGGTGGCCTGTTTGTCGCTGGTGGAACTGCTCGGGCTCGACGGTGCGAGCAGCGTGGCGTCTGGCGCGCGAGTCATGCCGCGGATGCTGATCATCGCGGCCCACGGCGGGCCGGTGGTGGTGTCGGTGGACGAAGTGGACGGGATCCACGCCATCGACGAGCGCATTCTCCAGGCGGCGTCTCAGTCCGGTACTCAGGCCAGTGCCAAATACACCCGTGGCGTATTGCAATTCAAAGGTCGCAGCCTGCGTTGGCTGGATGAAGAACAGCTGTTGTCCGCTGTGACCCGGAGCCTCACATGACCCCCGAGCAAATGCGCGACACCTCGTTGCTGGAACTGTTCAGCCTGGAAGCCGAGGCCCAGACCCAAGTGCTGAGCGCAGGACTTCTGGCCCTTGAACGCGATCCGACCCAGGCCGATCATCTCGAATCGTGCATGCGCGCGGCGCATTCGCTCAAGGGGGCGGCACGGATCGTCGGCGTCGATGCCGGAGTCAGCGTCGCGCATGTGATGGAAGATTGCCTGGTCAGTGCCCAGGAAGGGCGTCTCTATCTGCGGCCCGAGCACATTGATGCCTTGCTCCAGGGCACCGATTTATTGATGCGCATCGCGACGCCGAATAACGCCCCCGCGCCAGTGGATATCGAAACCTATGTAGCCCTGATGGCTCGGTTACTGGATCCGCAGGCACCCGCCGCGCCGATCGGCACGCCGATTGCCCCGTTCATGGCCGAGCCTGAATTCGAAGAAGCCAGCGTTGGTCTGCCCGACTCTGTCGTTGAATTACCCGCCGCTGCATCGATCGAGTCACTGCACAAGGCCCGGCGTACCACCGAAAATGGTGAGCGCGTATTGCGGGTCACCGCTGAGCGCTTGAACAGCCTGCTCGATCTGTCGAGCAAATCCCTGGTGGAAACCCTCCGGCTCAAACCGCACCTGGCGACCATGCAGCGCCTCAAGCGTCTGCAGAACAACGGCCTGCGGGCCCTGGAAAACCTCAACGTCCATCTCAAGGATCAGGCGTTGAGCCTGGAGGCACGAGAAGCCCTTGAGGATGCCCGCCGGCTATTGGCGGACTCCCAGCAATTGCTGACAGAAAAAAACGCCGAGCTGGATGAGTTTGCCTGGCAGGCCAGCCAACGGGCGCAGGTGCTCTACGACACGGCACTGGCTTGTCGTATGCGGCCGTTTGCCGATGTGTTGACCGGGCAAGTGCGGATGGTTCGCGACTTGGGGCGCAGCCTCGGCAAACAGGTGCGGCTTGAGATCGAGGGCGAAAAGACCCAGGTTGACCGCGATGTCCTGGAAAAGCTTGAAGCACCGCTGACGCATTTGCTGCGCAATGCGGTGGACCACGGAATCGAATCCCCGGAGCAGCGGCTACTCGCCGGCAAACCGGCTGAAGGCTTGATCCGCTTGCGTGTTTCTCACCAGGCCGGTTTGCTGGCGCTGGAATTGAGCGATGACGGCAACGGTGTGGATCTGGAAAAGGTTCGCCGTGGCATCATCGAACGGCAACTGTCGCCGGCCGACACCGCCGCACAGTTGAGCGAGGAGGAATTGCTGACGTTCTTGTTCCTGCCAGGCTTCAGCCTGCGTGACAAGGTCACCGAAGTCTCCGGGCGTGGTGTCGGTCTGGATGCGGTTCAGCACATGGTCAGGCAGTTACGCGGCGCGGTAGTGCTGGAGCAGACGGCGGGCGGGGGCAGTCGCTTCCATCTCGAAGTACCGCTGACCCTGTCGGTAGTGCGCAGTCTGGTAGTGGAAGTCGGTGATGAGGCGTACGCCTTTCCGCTGGCCCACATCGAACGTATGTGCGACCTGGCGCCGCAAGACATCGTTCAGGTCGAGGGCCGTCAGCATTTCTGGTACGAAGGTCGACATGTCGGGCTGGTCGCGGCCAGTCAGCTATTGCAGCGTCCGGCCAGCCAGGACAGCCAGCAAACCCTGAAAGTCGTGGTGATCCGCGAGCGCGATGCGATTTACGGCGTGGCGGTTGAGCGTTTTATCGGCGAGCGGACGTTGGTCGTATTGCCGCTGGATGAGCGATTGGGCAAGGTTCAGGACATCTCTGCCGGCGCCTTGCTCGACGACGGTTCGGTGGTGCTGATCGTCGACGTCGAAGACATGCTGCGTTCGGTGGATAAATTGCTCAACACCGGGCGGCTGGAGCGCATTGCGCGTCACGGCAACCAGGTGGTCGAAGCCGCGCGCAAGCGGATTCTGGTGGTCGATGACTCACTGACAGTGCGCGAGTTGCAGCGCAAGCTGTTGCTCAATCGTGGCTACGACGTGGCCGTGGCGGTCGACGGAATGGATGGCTGGAACGCACTGCGTTCGGAGGATTTCGATCTGTTGATCACCGACATCGATATGCCGCGCATGGATGGCATTGAACTGGTGTCTTTATTGCGCCAGGACAATCGACTGCAATCCCTGCCGGTTATGGTGGTGTCCTACAAGGATCGTGAAGAAGATCGTCGCCGTGGACTGGACGCTGGCGCCGACTATTATCTAGCCAAAGCCAGTTTTCACGACGACGCCCTGCTTGATGCAGTGGTTGAGCTCATAGGAGGAGCGCGGGCATGAAAATCGCAATCGTCAACGACATGCCCATGGCGGTAGAGGCCCTGCGCCGTGCCTTGGCATTTGAACCGGCGCATCAGGTGATCTGGGTCGCCAGCAATGGGGCAGAGGCCGTACAGCGCTGTGCCGAAAACACCCCGGATCTGATCCTGATGGACCTGATCATGCCGGTGATGGACGGTGTGGAGGCAACGCGACGGATCATGGCCGAGACCCCGTGCGCCATCGTGGTGGTCACCGTCGATCGTCAGCAAAACGTGCACCGGGTGTTCGAGGCGATGGGCCATGGGGCGCTGGATGTGGTTGATACGCCAGCGCTCGGTGCGGGCAATGCGCAGGAAGCGGCGGCTCCGTTGCTACGCAAGATCATGAACATCGGCTGGCTGATCGGTGAGAAGGGCAGTCAGCCGCGCCCGGCGCCCGGCCCGTTGCGCAGTTCGGGCTCGCGTCAGCGCCTGGTGGCCATCGGCTCATCCGCCGGCGGGCCGGCCGCGCTGGAGGTCTTGCTCAAGGGGCTGCCACGGGATTTTTCAGCGGCCATCGTGCTGGTCCAGCATGTGGATCAAGTATTCGCCGCGGGCATGGCCGAATGGCTGAGCAGCGCCAGTGGCTTGAACGTGCGTCTGGCCGAGGCCGGTGAGCCGCCGCAGGCGGGTACCGTGCTGTTGGCTGGCACCAACCATCATATTCGCTTGTTGAAAAACGGAACGCTGGCCTACACCGCCGAACCGGTCAACGAGATCTATCGTCCCTCGATCGATGTGTTTTTTGAAAGCGTAGCCACTTACTGGAACGGCGATGCCGTGGGTGTTTTGCTCACCGGCATGGGGCGCGATGGCGCCCAGGGGCTAAAACTCATGCGCCAACAGGGCTACCTGACCATCGCTCAGGACCAACAAAGCAGTTCGGTATATGGTATGCCTAAGGCAGCAGCCGCCATTGACGCGGCAGTGGAAATTCGCCCACTGGACAAGATAGCGCCACGATTGCTGGAGATTTTCCCCAAGTGAACACTTTTCACCGCAATAGTGGCCCAAGTAGTACTCAGGTGACCGCACATGAATGACTTACAGCTCGACGGCTTCAAGACCGACGAAAACGCTGCCATGGTGTTGTTGGTGGACGATCAGGCAATGATCGGCGAGGCCGTGCGCCGCGGGTTGTCGAACGAAGAAAATATCGATTTCCACTTCTGCGCCGACCCGCACCAGGCCATTGCCCAGGCGATTCGCATCAAGCCTACGGTGATCCTCCAGGACCTGGTCATGCCCGGCCTCGATGGCCTGAGCCTGGTGCGCGAGTACCGCAACCACCCGGCAACCAAGGACATTCCGATCATTGTCCTGTCGACCAAGGAAGACCCGCTGATCAAGAGCGCGGCGTTCGCGGCCGGCGCCAACGATTACCTGGTCAAGCTGCCGGACAACATCGAACTGGTGGCACGCATTCGCTATCACTCACGCTCCTATATGACGTTGTTGCAGCGTGATGCGGCCTACCGTGCGTTGCGAGTCAGTCAGCAGCAGTTGCTCGACACCAATCTGGTGCTACAGCGGTTGATGAACTCCGACGGCCTGACCGGGCTGTCGAATCGTCGCCACTTCGACGAATACCTGGAGCTGGAGTGGCGACGCTCGTTGCGTGACCAGAGCCAATTGTCGCTGCTGATGATTGATGTGGATTATTTCAAGACCTTCAACGACAGCTTTGGCCACCTGGAAGGCGACGAAGCCCTGCGCAAAGTCGCCACAGCCATCCGTGACGCCAGCGCCCGGCCTTCGGACCTGCCAGCCCGTTATGGCGGCGAAGAATTCGCGCTGGTGTTGCCCAATACCTCGCCGGGCGGCGCACGGCTGGTGGCGGAAAAACTTCGGCAGACCGTGGAGGCATTGAAAATCCCGCATATTTCGCCGACCGAAGGTTCGAGCCTGACCATCAGCATCGGCCTGTCGACCCTCACCCCCCAACCCGGTAGCGATTGCCGGCAGTTGATTCTTGCGGCGGACAAGGGGCTGTACCTGGCGAAGAAGAATGGGCGTAATCAGGTGGGGATCGACTAACGTGCCCCTGTAGCAGCTGCCGAGCCCGCGAGGCTGCGTCCGAGGACGAAGTCCTCGCCAATCCTGTGCACACGGATTACCTGAAAGACCACGTTGTCTGGTTTTACGACGGCTGCGCCGCCGAACGCAGCCTCGCAGGCTCGGCAGCTGCTACAAGACTCATCGCGCCCCCAAATCAATCGTCCCTAAAGCCGCCAGGCGGGCTGCCGTGAGAGCCTGATTACGTTATACTCGCCGGCTTTCAAAAGTTCGCCAACGAGTGCTGCCCGCCATGGAAATCAACCCGATCCTTAACAGTATCAAGGACCTGTCCGAGCGCTCCGAAACTATTCGGGGGTATCTTTGACTACGATCAAAAGCATGAGCGTCTGACTGAAGTCAATCGCGAGCTTGAAGATCCGTCTGTCTGGAACAACCCGTCGTACGCTCAGGAACTGGGCCGCGAGCGGTCCCTGCTGGCGCAGATCGTCGAAACCCTCGACGAAATGCACTCCGGCCTGGCCGACGCCAAAGACCTGCTGCTGATGTCCGCCGAAGAAGAAGACCAGGCCGCCGTCGATGACGTCGCCGCCGAAGTCGAACGTCTGCGCGAGTCCCTCGAGAAGCTCGAATTCCGTCGCATGTTCAGCGGTGAAATGGACGCCAACAACGCCTACCTGGACATCCAGGCCGGCTCCGGCGGTACCGAGGCTCAGGACTGGGCCAACATCCTGCTGCGCATGTACCTGCGCTGGGCTGACAAACGCGGTTTCGACGCGACCATCATGGAACTGTCTGCCGGTGAAGTGGCCGGGATCAAGGGCGCTACCGTGCACATCAAGGGCGAATACGCCTTTGGCTGGTTGCGTACCGAGATCGGCGTGCACCGTCTGGTGCGCAAGAGCCCGTTCGACTCCGGTAACCGTCGTCACACTTCGTTCTCGGCCGTGTTCGTGTCGCCGGAAATCGATGACAACATCGAAATCGACATCAACCCGTCGGACCTGCGCATCGACACCTACCGCTCCTCCGGTGCCGGTGGTCAGCACGTAAACACCACCGACTCGGCCGTCCGTATTACGCACGTACCGACCAACACCGTGGTCAGCTGCCAGAACGAACGCTCCCAGCACGCCAACAAAGACACCGCGATGAAAATGTTGCGGGCGCGCTTGTACGAGCAGGAAGTGCAGAAACGCAACGCCGCCTCCCAGGCCCTGGAAGACACCAAGTCCGACATCGGCTGGGGTCACCAGATCCGCTCGTATGTACTCGATGCGTCGCGAATCAAGGATTTGCGCACTAACATCGAACGCAGCGACTGCGACAAGGTGCTCGACGGCGACATCGACGAATACCTGGTAGCAAGCCTGAAACAAGGGCTCTAAGGCACGCGCTACAGGATCGGCGGACTCCGCGATCCTGTAGGAGCGAGGCTTGCCCGCGAACCCCGGCGCATGCCGGGGGCAACGAACCTGTGATGGAATTTTTAAAGACATGAGCGACCTAGAACTCGACCCGCAAGCCCTGCAACAGGAAGAAAACTCCCTGATCGCCCTGCGCAAGGAAAAGCTTGCTGCCGAGCGCGCCAAGGGCAATGCCTTCCCGAACGACTTCCGCCGCGAAAACTACTGCGAAGACTTGCAGAAGCAGTACGCGGACAAGACCAAGGAAGAGCTGGCAGAGGCTGCAATCCCGGTCAAGGTTGCCGGTCGCATCATGCTCAACCGTGGCTCGTTCATGGTGATCCAGGACATGACCGGTCGCATCCAGGTTTACGTCAACCGTAAAACCCTGTCCGAAGACACCCTGGCCTCGGTCAAAACCTGGGACATGGGCGACATCATCGCCGCTGAAGGCACCCTGGCCCGTTCCGGCAAGGGCGACCTGTACGTCGAAATGACCAGCGTGCGCCTGCTGACCAAGTCCCTGCGTCCGCTGCCAGACAAACACCACGGCCTGACCGACACCGAGCAGCGCTACCGCCAGCGTTACGTTGACCTGATCGTCAACGAAGACGTGCGCCAGACGTTCCGCGTGCGTTCGCAAGTCATCGCCCACATCCGTAGCTTCCTGATGCAGCGTGACTTCCTGGAAGTGGAGACGCCGATGCTGCAAACCATTCCGGGTGGCGCGGCGGCCAAGCCGTTCGAAACGCATCACAACGCGCTGGACATGGGTATGTTCCTGCGTATCGCGCCTGAGTTGTACCTCAAGCGCCTCGTGGTTGGCGGCTTCGAGAAAGTGTTCGAGATCAACCGCAACTTCCGTAACGAAGGTGTTTCGACTCGTCATAACCCTGAATTCACCATGTTGGAGTTCTACCAGGCTTACGCCGACTACGAAGACAACATGGACCTGACCGAAGAACTGTTCCGTGAACTGGCGCAGCTGGTTCTGGGCAGCACCGACGTTCCGTACGGCGACAAGGTGTTCCACTTCGGCGAACCGTTCGTGCGTCTGTCGGTGTTCGACTCGATCCTCAAGTACAACCCTGAGCTGACCGCGGCGGACCTGAACGACATCGACAAGGCTCGCACCATCGCCAAGAAGGCCGGTGCCAAGGTGCTGGGCTTCGAAGGTCTGGGCAAGTTGCAGGTGATGATTTTCGAAGAGCTGGTCGAGCACAAGCTGGAACAGCCGCACTTCATTACCCAGTACCCGTTCGAAGTGTCGCCGCTGGCCCGTCGTAACGACGAGAACCCGAACGTCACCGACCGTTTCGAGCTGTTCATCGGCGGCCGCGAAATCGCCAACGCCTATTCCGAGTTGAACGACGCGGAAGATCAGGCCGAACGCTTCATGGCTCAGGTGGCCGACAAGGACGCCGGTGACGATGAAGCCATGCACTACGACGCCGACTTCGTTCGTGCGCTGGAGTACGGCATGCCGCCAACGGCCGGCGAAGGTATCGGCATTGACCGTCTGGTGATGTTGTTGACCAACTCACCGTCGATCCGCGATGTGATTCTGTTCCCGCACATGCGGCCGCAAGCGTAAGTGTTCCAATTAAAAAGCCGCCTGCCCAGGCGGCTTTTTATTGCCTGTCTGGTACAAACGTATCAATTTGTTGCTTAAAGCAGAGAGGAATGACCTGTCGTGAATCGTGCAATTGCTCAAGTAGGTGCAGCGGGCGTCGCCACTGCGGTCGCTGAAAGTGTTCAGTACCAGGGCCGCAAGGCCAGCCGACAGGGCAGCGAACAGCGTCGACAGGATATTCTCGATGCAGCGATGCGCATTGTCGTGCGCGATGGGGTACGGGCGGTGCGTCATCGAGCAGTCGCCGCCGAGGCCGGTGTGCCGTTGTCGGCCACCACCTACTATTTCAAGGATATCGATGACTTGCTCACCGATACCTTCGCTCAATATGTGGAGCGCAGCGCGGCCTTCATGGCCAAGCTATGGGTGAACACCGAAGGCCTGTTGCGCGAGATGGTGGACGGCGGCGACGGCAGCCCCGAGTCGCGCTCGCAACTGGCGGATGATATTGCGCGGTTGATGGCGGACTATGTTCACCGCCAGTTGACCAACCGGCGTGAACACTTGATGGCAGAACAGGCGTTCCGCCAGGAAGCGCTGCTTAACCCGCGTCTTGCCATGTTGGTGCGTTCGCATCAGCAAATTCTCCTACAGGGTACGTGCCAGCTTTTACAGGTATTGGGTTCCCGCGAGCCACAACAGGATGCCAAAGTGTTGACGGCGATTATCGGACGGATGGAATATCAGGGCCTGCTCAACAACGCCGAGCCTGTGGCCGAAGCGGAAATGCTCGGTATCCTCAATCGCTACATGCACCTGGTATTGGCGTCGGTGTGATCCTTCTGTATGTAGGAGCGAGCTTGCTCGCGATGGTCTGACATTCAACAGCTTTGTTGCCTGACACACCACCATCGCGAGCAAGCTCGCTCCTACAAGGGGCCGGGGGCGGTTTGAGATCGCGGTGTATCGATAGGGAGTGCTGAATGAAAGCCTGGCGTGTCGTTGTGATCGCCTTGTCGTGCCTGCTGCTCGGTGGCTGTCTGGTGGCCTTCAAGGAGCCTCTGCCCGGCGGCGAGCCCGCGCCAAAAGGCTTGCTCGGCAAGTGGACCAGCACCAACGCCTGGGGCGAGCCGATGAGCCTTGAGCTGACCCGCCTTGACGACAATCACTATCAGGCCGTCAGTTACTTCAAGGCCAAGCCCAAGGAGCGAGAGAGTTACCCGTTCACGGTGTCGCACCATGGTGATCGCTGGTATTTGTCGGCGAAAGTGCCGCAGTTCGGCGGGCATTTCACGATGGCCGGTTTCGAGCTCAACGAAAAGCATGAATTGGTGGTCTACAACCTCGACCTTGAGCAGATTAATCAGGCCCTGGGACAGAAAGTCCTCAGCGGCGAACGCTTCCAGACCGATGACGGTGACGGCGTGCTGATCAACAGCAACATGGAACAGGTGTTCGCCTACCTCGACGATCCGGCCAATTCCGACGTGTTCGTCGAGGCGGTGCGTTATCAGCGCCTGGCCAAAGCCAAATAACCCAGCATGTAACGGTTTTTCTACAGGAGTTTCGGGTGGACGATTACCAGCAGACGATACGCATTTTGTCCGATCGCATTGTGCTGGCGCAGACGCCGATTCGCGTCCTCGACGCGGTTAAATGGGACGACAACATCCGCAAGGGTTTCCTCAAGGCCAAGGGCAAGGAAATGCCGGCCGTGGACCGTGATTACTACCTGAACCGGCCGTTGTCCTTCGACTCCAACAAAGTGAAACTGGAATTCCAGAACATCGAGCGCGACATCACCCGTCAGCTTGGTCAGTTCAATCCGGTTGGCCAGATCATGCGCCGCATGTGCAAGGAGTACCGGATGGTGGTACGCATGCTCGAAGCGCGCGGCACCGAGGATTTCGGGCTGATTTCCCAGGAACTTTACGGTGCAGCGTCTGATGCCTTCCATGCGGGCGACCCGACGTTGGCCGATCTGGGGCTGATGTTGTCGGATTACTTGAACAACATTGATGGCCGTGGCGACCTGAAGGATGAGCCCAAGACGCTCTCCGCCAAAGAGGCCGTGCATCTCTTGCAAACCCGCTTGAACAAGGTCTTTGGCGAAGCCGAAGAGACGATTCGGGTGTTCGAATCCGACGGCATCGTCGCCGATGCGGCGGCCGGTGCCGACTACATCAAGATCCGCGCTGACGCGATGTTCAACGACCGCGACGTGCGTGCCCTGGAAGTTCACGAAGGGTTGGTGCATGTGGGCACCACGCTCAATGGTCTGAACCAGCCGATCTGCACCTTCCTGTCCAAAGGACCGCCGTCGTCGACAGTGACTCAGGAAGGTCTGGCGATCCTGATGGAAATCATCACCTTCGCCTCCTACCCCAGTCGCCTGCGCAAACTGACCAACCGCACGCGCGCCATTCACATGGTGGAAGAGGGCGCCGACTTCCTGCAGGTCTTCGAGTTCTTCCGCGAGCAGGGTTTTGAGATGGCGGAAAGCTATGGCAACGCCAGTCGGGTTTTCCGCGGGTCGGTGCCGACGGGTCTGCCATTTACCAAAGACTTGTCCTACCTCAAGGGCTTTATCATGGTTTACAACTATATTCAGTTGGCCGTGCGTAAAGGCAAGCTTGAGCAAATACCCTTGCTGTTTTGCGGCAAGACCACGCTGGAAGACATGCGGACCTTGCGGCAATTGGTGGATGAAGGGTTGGTGGTGCCGCCCAAATATTTACCAGAGCAGTTCCGCGACATGAACGCATTGTCGGCGTGGATGTGCTTCTCCAACTTCCTCAACCACCTGAGCCTGGACCGGATCGAAGCGGATTACTCCAACATCCTCTAACGGTGACGAGATCTTTTGTGGGAGCGAGCCTGCTCGCGAAAACGGCCTAACATTCAACATTGATGTTGACTGACACACCGCTATCGCGAGCAGGCTCGCTCCCACAGACTGTTGTGTTCCAATTCCATTTTTCGCGAGGTTTCAACGGATGAGAATCCTCGGCATCGTCTGCCTTCTCCTGACCTTGAGCGGCTGCAGTTCACTGCTGTTCTACCCCGACCCTGGTCAGCTGTTTACTCCGGAAAAAGCCAAACTCGAATACCGCGACGTCACCCTGGTCACCGCCGATGGCCTCAAGCTGCACGGCTGGTGGCTGCCGGCCAAAAAAGGCGTCGAGGTCAAAGGCACCGTGCTGCACTTGCACGGCAACGGCGGCAATATGCCCCTGCACCTGGGCGCAAGTTGGTGGTTGCCGCAGGCGGGCTATCAAGTGCTGCTGGTGGACTATCGCGGTTATGGCCTGTCCGAGGGCGAGCCGAGTTTGCCGGCGATCTACCAGGACATCGACGCTGCGTTCAAATGGCTCGATCGGGCCCCTGAGGTCAAAGGCAAACCGCTGATTCTGTTGGGCCAGAGCCTCGGGGGTTCGATGGCCGTGCATTACCTGGCCCAGCATCCCGAGCGCCAGCGACAGCTCAAGGCTTTAGTGCTCGACGGCGTGCCCGCCAGTTACCGCAGTGTCGGCCAGTATGCCCTGAGCAATTCGTGGCTGACCTGGGCGTTCCAGGTGCCGCTGTCCTGGCTGGTACCGGACGGCGACAGTGCGATCAACTCGATGGCGCAACTCAACGGCGTGCCGAAACTGATCTACCACAGCATCGACGATCCGCTCGTGCCTCTTTCCAACGGCATCCGTCTGTATCAAGCTGCGCCGCCGCCGCGGGTGCTGCAACTGACCCGAGGGGGGCATGTGCAGACGTTCGCCGACCCGGTCTGGCGCAAAGTCATGCTGCGCTATCTCGATGACCCGCAGCATTTCAACGGCCTGCGCCGACTGGCCGAAATCCCGAATTACCCGGCGCCCCCGAATTCAGAAAATGAACCACCAGAGAGCCCGCAATGAGTGAAGAACGTAACGCCATCCCGCTGATCATCACGGGTATCTGCAGCATCCTCGGTACCGTCGGTGCCCTGTGGTTCTACGGCTACCTGCACTTCGCCAAGCCTGAGGATGCGTTGTTGCTCAGCGACTTCACCATGCTCAAGACCGTGCCGGGGGAAGACTACAAAGTCTCCCTGGAACCCGCGGCGCAAGTAGCCCAGTGCGTCGATGGTGTGCTGGTGCTGTTCGACACCGAGCAGAAAGGCCTGACCGGTGTGCTGGTCGACAACAAGAAAAAAGCCGTGCGTTGCATGGGCCAGGAAACGCCGCAGAAGCTGGAGCAGTAACGAATTCTGCGGTTGCCAACAACCCACAGGATTTGTGATGGTCAAACACAAAAGCCCCGTCTGATCAGATCAGGCGGGGCTTTTTTGTTACAACGGGTGTTACTTAGTTAGAGCTAACCGCGGAGCGCGGGATCACCGGCTGGTTGTCGTTGGAAATGGTCACTTCCACCCGACGGTTCATCGCCCGACCTGACACGCTGGAGTTTTCTGCGACCGGGTATTCCTTGCCATAACCCTGAGCAACGACGCGGGCTGGATCAACCCCCATTTTCACCAGTGCCATACGCACGGAATCAGCACGACGCTCGGACAGCGACTGGTTGTGACTCACGGTACCGGTGCTGTCGGTGTAACCCTCTGCGATCACTTTACGATCAGGGTTTTCCGAGAGGAATTGCGCCAGTTTGTTGATGTTCACCAGGCCGCTGGATTTCAGGTCAGCCCTGTCGGTGGCGAACAGCACATCACCGAATGTCACCAGCGTGCCACGATCGGTCTGCTTGGCGTTCAGGCTGTCCTGCAACTGTTTGATCTGAGCATCACGCGCATCCAGTCGGGCTTGGGCACGTTGCGCTGAAGCGTTTTTCAGGTTGGCTTCAGCGGTGCGCAGGGCGATGGTTTGCTTTGCCACTTCAACACGCTGATCGGTCAAGTAAGCCAGTTGATCGACCTTGGCCGGGTCTTCTTTGTCCAGGTAAGCCTTGTCGGCCTTGTCCAGGTAATCGCTGGCGTCTTTGGTTTCCAGGGCCGCGACTTTGCTGGCTTGTGGATTGGCTTGCAGCCCGCTGTAGTTGGTGCGGGCCTGTTCCAGGTTCGCATTGGGCGGCGTCGAGCAGGCAGCCAGTGCAACGCTCGCGGCCAGCAGGGCAGGGATCATCAATTGTTTACGCATGGTGGTTTCGTCCTTTTAGTCGAGTAAGAATTGCGTCGAGTCGCACCGTTTACTGCACGGTGCGCTGGCTTTCCTGACGCAGTTCCTGAACCCCTTTCTGAGAGTCCTTCACAGCCTGTTCGGCTTTCATCGCCTGAGCTTTGCGCTCTGCCACACGAGCGTCCCACTCAGCCTGTTCGGCCAAGGTCTTGGCTTGGTCATAGTGTTTATCGTGCAGGGCTATTTCGGCTTGTTTGAGCTTGTCCTGGGCGGACTTCATTTCCACCGCAGCGAATTCGGTGCCGCCGGCGCTGACGGCGCTGTTGACAGCCGATTCAGTCACGGCGAACTGCTCGGTCGGCGGGTTGCCTGCGCAACCGGCCAGAACGACGCTGCTGCCGATCGCCAGGACAGCCAGTTTCAGGCTGCGCAGCTGATTGAACGAGGATGTGCCAGTTCGGGTCTTCATGGTTTTCAACTCCATTGGGCTAACTCCTGAAAAACTAAAAATCCATCCTGGGCAAGGAGCCGCAACCTTCAATTTCCGGGGTGTATTGAATCGGCCGTCCCAGGCATGGTTACTGGGTGTGACCCGAGGCATTTTTCAAAAGTTCAGAGAAGATGGCCTTTGGGTGAAAGAATGTTGACCGGCCAGACAAGGCTCTAAGTCGATGATTTTGGCCATGGGCAAGGGTATTCCCGACCTTTTGCAGGCGCGGGGTTACGCAATTATTGAAGGGAACTGCTACTCGTGTAGGAGCGAGCCTGCTCGCGAAAGCGGTCGTTCAGCCAACCTGATTGTTGGCTGTGCTGAAGTCTTCGTCGGAACGCCGCCCGGAGCCGGCTCGCTCCCACAGGTATCTTGGCTGGATCAGTGTTTCTGCTTGTCATCGCCCGCCGACAAATCGTGCAAATGGCGCCGGGATAATGCGAGAAAACGCGGAGTCGGACCGACGTCTTCGTACAGCGGATCGCCTTCTTCGTCGGTGGCCACGACGGTCGATCCTTTGACATACGGGAAGCTTTTTTCGAGCTCTTCCAGCGCGGCGCCGATCAGCTCGCCAAGCAGTTCTTCAGGCTGGCGTTTCGGGTACATCTCGGTAATCGCCGCCAGCCGGGCGGCGGCTTCCACGTCCAGATGAATCGTGTAACCCGTCTCGGTCAGGCGACCCTTGGCGTTTTCTTCCCAATGTTGGGCAAGTTCGCGAATTTTCATAAAGACCTCAATTGCGCTCCTGCTCGTGGCAGGCGGTGAGTGTCCGGCGGTGGCCGGCGGCAGCCGTTATGCGGCTTACTCTTCAGACTAGCTTTAACGCCCAAGGTTTAAAGTCCCTTCGTCGTCTGATGCTGTTCCCTTTGCCTCGGTGCTTTGGGCGCGCGTATTTGTAGGGCGGGTTCACGTGAGGGCTTTTTTGGGTGTATATCCGTTTTTTTGGTGATGGCTGCTAATGGTTCCGCCCTTACGGCGGGTCACTTTGAGAAGCGCAAAGTAACCAAACGCTCTTGCCCCTTTCGTTCGGTGCCTCGCTGTGGCTCGGCATGCCCTCGCTCCGGTCCTGCTCCGTGGGCCCGCCGCCATCGGCCATCCATGGCCGGGGGCGGCTAACCCGGCATCCATGCCGGGTTGCCCACTACGCAGAACCTCCACTCGGCCTCTCGAGGGGGCGGTGCATCAAGATCAAAAGCTGAAGGCGAGCTAACGCTCGGCCTGATGAGTGGTGAGAATCAAAAGCGGTACGCCGCGCCATTGTGGGTGGTGAAAAACAATTGCGGTACGCCGATCCATTGTGGGAGCGAGCTTGCTCGCGATGGACGTGAACGATAACGCGTGCTGTCTGGAAAAATGCGTTGCCTTCGAATTCATCGCGAGCAAGCTCGCTCCTACACATACAGGGAGCGAGCCTGCCCGCAAAGCTCTTGATCTTGCCGTTGCCGTTGCCGTTGCCGTTGCCGTTGCCGTTGCCGTTGCTTTGGCTTTGGCTTCAGATCTGCCGCCCCTTTCCCAGAGGCCGAACGCAGGCGTTGCGCAGGGGGCACCGCGGCAAGGATGCCGCGGTAGCCGCCCCCGGCCATGGATGGCCGATGGCGGCGGGCCCCCGGAGCAATGCCGGAGTGAGGGCATGCCGAGCCACAGCGAGGCACCGAATGGAGGGGCAAAGCCTTTTGGTTCCTTTTTGGCGTTTGAAAAAGGGACTCGCCGTAAGGGCGAAACCGCCAGCAGCCGCTACCAAAGAAATGGATATGTACTCCGACCCAACCCCAACCCCAACCCCAACCCAATATTTTCTTAAGCGAACACCATTCCCATCGCAGCCCGCTTGTAAGAACCGCCTTACAGCGGCACTCTCTAACGACAAAGCACACCCGGATTTTTCGCTGGAGAACGGCAGATGACCGATATTGATGCACGCTTGCGCGAGGACGTTCACCTGTTGGGTGAGCTGTTGGGCAACACCATTCGTGAGCAGTACGGTGACGATTTTCTCGACAAGATCGAGCAGATCCGCAAGGGCGCCAAGGCCGACCGTCGTGGCTCGATGGACGCCGAACTGAGCGCCAGTCTCAATCAATTGACTGAAGACGAGTTGCTGCCGGTCGCACGAGCGTTCAACCAGTTTCTCAACCTGGCCAATATCGCCGAGCAGTATCAGCTGATTCACCGCCGCGAAGAGTCGCAGCCCGCGCCGTTCGAGGCGCGGGTGCTGCCGGAGTTGCTCGCTCGCCTGCGTGCTGAAGGCCATGGTGCCGACTCCCTGGCCCGACAATTGGGGCGCCTGGAAATCGAGCTGGTGTTGACGGCTCACCCCACTGAAGTCGCTCGGCGCACGCTGATCCAGAAATACGACGCCATCGCCGCGCAACTCGCCGCGCAGGATCATCGCGACCTGACCAGCGCCGAGCGCGAGCAGATTCAGTCGAAATTGCAGCGATTGATCGCCGAAGCCTGGCACACCGAAGAAATCCGCCGTACTCGCCCGACGCCGGTGGACGAAGCCAAATGGGGCTTCGCGGTGATCGAGCATTCGTTGTGGCAGGCGATCCCCAATTATTTGCGCAAGGCCGATAAAGCCCTGCATGACGCCACCGGCCTGCATCTGCCGCTTGCGTCCGCGCCGATTCGCTTTGCTTCATGGATGGGCGGCGACCGTGATGGTAACCCCAACGTCACCGCCGCCGTGACCCGCGAGGTTTTGCTGCTGGCGCGCTGGATGGCGGCCGATTTGTTCGTGCGTGACGTCGATCACCTCGCCGCCGAGTTGTCGATGCAACAGGCCAACGATGCGCTTAAAGCCAAGGCCGGGGACAGCGCAGAGCCCTATCGCGCGGTGCTTAAGCAGTTGCGTGAACGCCTGCGCGCCACCCGGAGCTGGGCTCACGCCTCTCTGACGAGCGCCACGCCGGCGACCGCCGAGGTGCTGCAAAACAACCGCGACCTGCTTGATCCGCTGGAGTTGTGTTACCAGTCGCTGCATGAGTGCGGCATGGGTGTGATCGCGGACGGTCCGTTGCTCGATTGCCTGCGCCGGGCGGTGACGTTCGGCTTGTTCCTGGTGCGCCTCGATGTGCGTCAGGACTCGTCGCGGCATACCGCGGCCATGACTGAAATCACCGATTACCTGGGCCTCGGTCGCTATGAGGACTGGAGCGAGGAAGAGCGAATCGCCTTCCTGATGCGTGAACTGAATAACCGTCGGCCATTGCTTCCGGCATACTTCAAGCCCTGCGCCGACACCGCCGAAGTGCTCGCCACGTGCCGGGAAATCGCGGCCGCACCGGGGGCTTCGCTCGGTTCGTATGTGATTTCCATGGCCGGCGCCGCTTCCGATGTGCTCGCTGTGCAGTTGTTGCTCAAAGAGTCTGGCGTCCTGCGGCCGATGCGCGTGGTGCCGCTGTTCGAAACCCTCGCCGACCTCGACAACGCCGGCCCGGTGATTGAAAAACTGTTACTGCTGCCGGGTTATCGCGCGCGCCTGCAAGGGCCGCAGGAAGTGATGATCGGTTACTCCGACTCGGCCAAGGACGCCGGCACCACCGCGGCCGCCTGGGCGCAGTATCGGGCGCAGGAGCGGCTGGTCGATATCTGTCGCGAGCAACAAGTGGAGCTGCTGTTGTTCCACGGTCGCGGTGGCACCGTGGGCCGTGGCGGCGGTCCGGCCCACGCGGCGATTCTGTCGCAGCCACCGGGTTCGGTGGCGGGGCGGTTCCGCACCACTGAGCAGGGGGAAATG
The DNA here is from genome assembly GCF_056680375.1 of Pseudomonas sp. ASL7. Classification (NCBI taxonomy): domain Bacteria; kingdom Pseudomonadati; phylum Pseudomonadota; class Gammaproteobacteria; order Pseudomonadales; family Pseudomonadaceae; genus Pseudomonas; species Pseudomonas sp. ASL7. Next base: position 5,945,971 of record NZ_CM155279.1, read on the forward strand.
ATTCGCTTCAAGTTCGGCCTGCCGGACATCGCCGAACAGAACCTCAATCTGTACCTGGCGGCGGTGTTGGAAGCGACCTTGCTGCCACCCCCCCCCCCGGAGCCTGCGTGGCGCCATTTGATGGACGAATTGGCGGCAGACGGTGTCAGCGCTTACCGTGCGGTGGTGCGGGAAAATCCGCAGTTCGTCGAGTATTTCCGTCAGTCCACGCCGGAACAGGAACTGGGGCGACTGCCGCTGGGCAGCCGCCCGGCCAAACGCCGCGCCGGCGGGATCGAAAGCCTGCGGGCGATCCCGTGGATCTTCGGCTGGACTCAGACCCGCTTGATGTTGCCAGCGTGGCTCGGCTGGGAAGCGGCGCTGAGCAAGGCGCTGGAGCGCGGTGAGGGCGAGTTGCTGGGGCAGATGCGCGAGCAGTGGCCGTTCTTCCGGACCCGTATCGATATGCTGGAAATGGTACTGGCCAAGGCCGATGCCGATATTGCCCAGTCCTACGATGAACGCTTGGTTGAGCCAGATTTGTTGCCTTTGGGTGCGCATTTACGCGACCTATTGTCGCAGGCGTGTTCAGTGGTCCTGGGGTTGACTGGTCAGTCGCAGCTGCTGGCACATAGCCCTGACACCCTTGAATTCATCCGCCTGCGCAACACCTATCTCGACCCGCTACATCTATTGCAAGCCGAACTGTTGGCCCGTTCACGGCAACAGGAAGTAGCACAAGGCAGCCCGGTAGAACAGGCGTTGCTGGTGTCTGTAGCGGGGATTGCCGCCGGTTTGCGCAATACCGGCTAAGGTTTTCGTCGTGGGGGGAAGGCACCCGGCGCGCGCGTCGAGTGCCTGGGAGCGAGGGGCTAAAAAGTGCTGTCAGGCGACAGTTAATGATGGGGTTGCGACTTGGGGTACCCCATTGCAAGGTCACATAAGGCGTAGGTTTCTCCGACTTTCGGCGGCTTGTGTGCTCAGGGCCTGCTGTGTATCTTGATCAGCCTCTGGCCGTTTGGGCGGCCACGACCCTATTTTTGAGATTGGCCCCACGAGGCGAATCTGACGTTATCTATATAAAAAATTGAGGAGCACATCGATGCGCGTCATTCTGCTGGGAGCTCCGGGGGCCGGTAAAGGTACTCAGGCTAAGTTCATCACCGAGAAATTCGGCATTCCGCAAATCTCCACTGGCGACATGCTGCGCGCCGCGGTCAAGGCCGGCACCGAACTGGGCCTGATCGCCAAGAGCGTCATGGACAGCGGCGGTCTGGTCTCCGATGACTTGATCATCAACCTGGTCAAGGAACGCATCAGCCAGGCCGATTGCGCCAAGGGTTTCCTGTTCGACGGTTTCCCACGCACCATTCCTCAGGCCGAAGCCCTGGTGAAAGCCGGTGTCGAACTGGACCACGTGGTCGAAATCGCCGTCGATGACGAAGAAATCGTTCAGCGTATTGCCGGTCGCCGTGTTCACGAGGCCAGCGGCCGCGTGTACCACACCGTCTACAACCCGCCGAAAGTTGCCGGCAAGGACGACATCACCGGTGAAGACCTGGTACAGCGCAAGGACGACACCGAAGAAACCGTGCGTCATCGCCTGGCGGTCTATCACTCCCAGACCAAGCCACTGGTAGACTTCTACCAGAACCTGGCCGCTGCTCAGGGCAAGCCGAAGTACAGCCACATTGCTGGCGTTGGCTCGGTTGAAGCGATCACCGGCAAGGTGCTTGAAGCGCTGAGCTGAAAACCGCTTGATCTTCTACGGCCCGCTTGCGGGCCGTAGTTGTTTATACTGGCGCACTTTTTCTGACATCTCTTACGGATACATCGATGAGCACCTTGCTGGCCCTGGACACCGCGACTGAAGCTTGCTCCGTTGCCTTGCTGCATGATGGCAAAGTCACGAGTCATTACGAGGTGATCCCGCGCCTGCACGCGCAGAAGCTACTGCCGATGATTCAGCAATTGCTCGCCGATGCCGGTACCACCCTGCAAGCGGTCGACGCCATTGCTTTCGGCCGTGGGCCGGGGGCTTTCACCGGCGTGCGAATTGCGATTGGTGTGGTGCAGGGCCTGGCGTTTGCGCTGGATCGCCCGGTACTGCCGGTGTCGAACCTGGCAGTACTGGCGCAGCGCGCGTACCGCGAGCATGGCGTGAGCCAGGTGGCGGCCGCCATCGATGCGCGGATGGACGAAGTGTATTGGGGTTGCTACCGCGAAACGGCAGGGGAGATGCGACTGGTCGGCAATGAGGCCGTGCTGGCGCCGGAAGCGGCGGCATTGCCGGCGGATGCCAGCGGCGAATGGTTTGGCGCGGGCACCGGTTGGGGTTATGCCGAGCGCATCGCCGTCAAGCTGACTGGGCAAGAGGCAGGCATGTTGCCCCACGCCGAAGACTTGTTGACCCTGGCGCGGTTTGCCTGGGCGCGCGGTGAGGCGATAGTGGCGGATGACGCGCAACCGGTTTATCTGCGCGATAAAGTGGCGACCCCTAAAGCACGGTAAATTCCAATACCGGGTTGGTCCCTTCGCGAGCAGGCTCGCTCCCACAGGCTCTACGGCTAACCTTTGTGGGGACCCTTTGTGTTTCTCCCACAGAATCTGCGCCAACCCTTGTGGGAGCGAGCCTGCTCGCGAAGGCGATGTAAGCAACACCGCCAATCGTCGTTTTATACCCCCGGTCTTTAAACCTTTTTGCATTTCTGTGTTCTAGTTATCACCAAGCGGTTTGCGAAGTTGGCAATGCGCCACTAAACTGCCATCACTGATACCGGACATGTACTCATGCGTATAGACGGCGTTTCCTCTCAGTCCTACCCCATCAAGCGCAAGCCTCGCAAAGGCGCTGTGGCGGAAGACGATTACGTCGATATCGACGGTGAGCTGGAAATACCTTCGGAAGCGCAAATGGCCGCCCGCGCTGCCAAGGCTTCCGCGCAGCGCCTGGCTAATCTGCCGGCTCGTCAACAAGACCTGATCTACCACCGCGCCATGAGCAAAAGCGTGGCCACGGCACTCGCCAGCTACCTGAGCACCGCCAGGTTTGTCGATTGGGATTCGGATGTGCTGGGCCTCGACCTGTACATCTGATGTGGCTGCCTTATTACCTGGGCTGCCCATCCTGGAGTGAAAACGCCTGGCGCGAATACCTCTATCCCCCCGATGCCAAGTCCTGCGAATTTCTAACGCTCTATTCTCAAGTATTCAACGCCGTGGAAGGCAATACGACCTTCTACGCGAGCCCTGCTGCCAGCACCGTGCAGCGCTGGGCCGCGACCATGCCCGAGCACTTTCGCTTCACTGCCAAATTCCCCGGCGGCATCAGCCACAGCGGTGACTTGCGCGAACAATTGACTGCAGTCGAAACGTTCCTGCAATTGCTCAGCCCCTTGGGCGATCGCGTGTCACCCCTCTGGCTGCAATTGTCGAAAAGCTTCACGCCTCAACGATTGCACGAGCTGGCGGGGTTTATCGACGCAGTGGACAGGCCTCTGGCCATCGAAGTGCGGCACGACGATTTCTTTGCCAAGGGCGATGCCGAGCGCGGGCTCAATCGTCTGCTGCGGGATCGCGGAGTCGAGCGCATTTGTCTCGACCCACGCGCGCTGTTCAGCTGCGTGTCGACGGATCCTTCGGTGCTTCACGCCCAATCAAAAAAGCCCAAGGTACCGCCGCGTCCGGCAGCCTTCACCCAGTTCCCGCAAGTCCGTTTCATCGGTCATCCCCAGTTGGAGGCTAACGATCCCTTCCTCGTGCCGTGGGTCGAGAAAATCGCCCAGTGGATCGAAGAGGGCCGCACGCCCTATATCTTCCTGCATACCGCCGATAACCTGCTGGCCGCCAGACTCGCGCAACGTTTTCACGCAAAACTGATGCTGCGTTTGCCTGGCCTGCCGCCGTTGCCTGAGCTATACAGAGAGCCCGCCATCGAGCAGCTTGGCCTGCTCTGAGACGGATTCCCTGCTTTTTCAGGAGCCTGCCAATGGATGCGCAAACCCTTCGAGCCCAGGCGTTCAAAGCACTGCATGAACGCGACGGCGCTTTTGTCATTCCCAACCCTTGGGACGCTGGTTCGGCGAAAATGCTCGCCAGCCTGGGTTTCGAGGCGCTGGCGACCACCAGCGCCGGTTATGCCTTTTCCAAAGCCCGTCCCGATGGTGGACTGACCCTGGACGATACCCTGGCAAACGTACAGGCGATTGTCGCGGCCACCGATCTGCCGGTAGCAGTCGACCTGGAAAACGGTTTCGCCGACAACCCGGCGGACTGCGCAAAAAGTATTTTGCGCGCGGCAGAAGTCGGTGCCGTCGGCGGCTCGATCGAAGATGCCACGGGCCGTGAGGACGCGCCGATCTACTGCTTCGAACATGCCGTGGCCCGCATCGAAGCGTCCGTCGCTGCAGCCCGCAGTTTGCCGTTCCCTTTCATGCTGACGGCGCGGGCCGAGAACTTTCTGCATGGTAACCCTGATCTGGCCGATACCATTCGCCGCTTGCAGGCCTTTGCCGAAGCGGGGGCCGACGTGCTGTACGCGCCCGGTCTGCGCAACGCCGACGACGTCCTGGCGGTGGTGCGCGCGGTGGCGCCGAAACCGGTCAATGTCTTGATGTCTGGCGGGCTGAAACTGACGGTCGAGCAACTGAGCGAAATGGGCGTTAAACGGATCAGCGTGGGTTCAGCGCTGGCGTTGGCGGCCTATGGCGAGTTCTACCGCGCTGCTGAAGAGATCCAGAAATCAGGCACGTTCGGGTTCACCTCGCGGTCGATGCCGTATCAGCAGGCCAATCAATTGTTCAAACGCTGACAACGCGGTTTCGATAGCGGCTTTGTCGCTGAGGTTTATGCGGCGATGCGCAGGTTTTGCAGGACGATTGGGCGTGCCCAGCCGTTATCGAAATCGAGCTGTTTCTGTTGTTCCACCAGCTCTTGCGGCGAGAACGGCGGGAATGGCTTGTCCAGCAGATGGAGTTCGAACTCGGCGATCGGCAGGTGCAATGGACGCGGTTGGGGGGCCGGACCGGCTTCTGGCACAGGTTGACCGGCGGCCAGCACGATCGGGCGAACCCAGCCGCTTTCGAAATTCTGTTGTTGCTGTTGCGCGACGATTTCTTCTGTCGGGAAGGGAGGGAACGGTTTGTCGGCCAGGTCCATGTCGAACTCGGCAATCGGCAGGAACAGTGGCTCAGGAGGGCGAACGGCGGTTTCCTTCACGTCACATTCACGCTGGGAAACGATGTGTGCCAGCAGTTCGCTGCCCACCGTTGGTTCGACCGGGCTGTCGAGATCGACCGGTGGAAAGTTGAGAGAAGCCGGCAACCCATCGCTCGACTGATCGGCCAATGCCTGGGCAAAAAAATCTTGCCAGTGCTGGCTGACACCGCTCAGTGCTTGGCTATTTCGCAGGCGGTAATCGCCGTAGGGCGAGATAAAACCTGTGATTGTGGGTTGAATGTCTGACATTTCTCTCGGTCGACGCTGAGGTCTGGCAAAATGCTCGATAGTTTTGTTATCGGCCGTTTTTGCCGATCATTAATTTTTTTGAGCGTGCTTTCCCATGATTGAGCAACCTGCCGCCTGCCGCATCCATGTCGAGGCCTCGGCTCCGGCGTTTCAGCCACAAGCCGAGCAATGGGCCGAGCGCCTGGGCTTGCCTATGCATGTGGCTGACGGCGAGTTTGCCTTGCAAGTGGGCGAGCAGGGCTTGCAGCTGCAACAGCTGGGTGCTGATGCGCCAGGGCCGGTGCGGGTGGACTTCGTCGAAGGCGGCGCGGCCCATCGCCGGTTGTTCGGTGGCGGTACGGGGCAAATGATCGCCAAGGCCGTTGGCATCGCGCAGGGCGTGCGTCCGCGTGTGCTGGATGCCACGGCAGGGCTGGGCAAGGATGCGTTCGTGCTGGCCAGCCTGGGCTGCGAGATGAGCCTGATCGAACGCCAGCCGTTGATCGGTGCGTTGCTTGAAGATGGCCTGGCCCGTGGCGCGGAAGACTTCGACGTGGCGCCGATCGTGGCGCGCATGCATTTGCTCAAGGGCAACTCAATCGAGGTGATGCGCAACTGGGAAGGCGAGCCTCCGCAGGTGATCTACCTGGACCCCATGTTTCCCCACCGTGAGAAAACGGCACTGGTGAAGAAAGAAATGCGCCTGTTCCGGCCGTTGGTGGGTGATGACCCGGACGCTCCGGCACTGCTTGAAGCGGCCTTGGCACTGGCCAGCCACCGGGTGGTGGTCAAGCGGCCGCGCAAGGCGCCGTGCATTGAGGGGCCGAAGCCGAGCCATGCGCTGGATGGGAAATCCAGTCGGTATGATATTTACCCGAAGAAAGCGCTCAAACCTTAGACTGCATCGCGCCCTTCGCGAGCAGGCTCGCTCCCACACTGGATCGATGCAACTCCGAAGATCCCCTGTGGGAGCGAGCCTGCTCGCGAAAGCGCCCTCACAGTCGACGATGTTTGCACTGGTCAACTAATTCCGGACACCTCGATAGGTGTTTTTTCTACGGCCTACATCGATCTGATCCATTGTGGGAGCGAGCTTGCTCGCGATTGCGGTGTGTCAGCCTCAGTTAATGTCGCCTGACATGACCTCTCGCGACCAAGCTCGCTCCCGCAGGTTCGGCGTTGAAGCTTAGAGCGTACCAAACACCTTCTTCGCCAAACTGGTCGCCGCAGCCGCCGGGTTCTGGCGGATGGTTTCTTCCTGTTTGGCGATCATTTCGAACAAACCGTTCAACGCCTGTTCGGTCACGTAGTTTTCGATGTTGGCGTTCTTCGCATCTACCACGCCGAGCGTTGCCGCCTGGCCTGCGAACGAGTTGTACTGTTTGGCCAGGCCGACCTGGTCGGTGGATTGTTTGACGATCGGCAGGAACTTGACGCGGATCTGTTCGCGGCTGGTTTTGTTCAGGTACTGGGTGGCCGAGTCGTTGCCGCCGCTGAGGATGCCTTTGGCGTCTTCCACGGTCATTTTCTTCACGGCGTCCACGAGGATCGGCTGGGCCTGGGTCACGGCGCTTTCGGCTGCTTTGTTCATGCTGGTTTCGAGTTGATCGACCTGATCACCCATGCCGAATTGCTTCATTTTGCTGGCGACCTTGCCCAGTTTGCCCGGCAGTTCGATTTTAACGTCCGGGTTATTGCTGAAGCCGCCCGGTGTGCCGAGTTGTTTCACGGCCAGTTGCGCACCTTGGGTCAGGGCATCCTTGAGGCCGCCAGTGGCGTCCTTTTGTGACAAGTCACTGAGCGACAGGGCCAGGGCGCTGGCGGAGATCATCAAGCCTGCACACAGGCCGGCGAAGCGAAGGGTAGGGCGGAACATGTCGGCTTCCTTGTACAAAAGTGGAATTAGCGGGTGGCGTCGACGCGGACTTTCAGCGGCTACGCGTCGCTGCCATCCAGTTGTACGGTGTGATGTTCGGTGGTGATGAACATCAATTTGCTATTGACGTCGATGCGCGCGCTGATGGAATAGCGATGGCCGGGTTTGACCTGTGCCGGATCGTAGCTCAGATGAAAGGGAAGTGGCACTTGGCTTTTGATGGGGCCTATGTGGGAGCGAGCAGGCTCGCTCCCACAGGTTTTTTTGCATCAGGTTTCGGGTTTTGTTGCGACCTGATCCGCCGCATCTTCACTGCGATGCAACGCGACCTGACGGATCGACAAACGAATCTCCGCCGGCAACACGCGCTTGGCCGCGCCTTCGGCCAGTTCGCCGAGCAGTTCGTGGTAGCTCAACTTGCCGGCTTCATCGCGCTTGAGCACGTCGAGGTTGAGCATTGTCTGGATGAAATGGCGGAACAGGCTCTTGTCGAAAAACTCCGGAGCGTTCAGGCCATGCAGGATCGACAGGCGCTGGGCCATGACCGTGCACAGGTCTTCCAGTTCTTCGGCGCTGATGCTGTTTTGGCCGCTGTTGAGCAGCAGGGAAACGGTCATGTAGAAGCGCTGCAGGGTTTGCGCGATGCTTTTCGACAGCAGTGTCAGCAGCACAAAATGCCGTGAGCTTGGCGCCGGGCGCAGGTAGACATTATTCTCGAATCGCAGCAAGCCTTGCTCGACGAACGCTTCGAGCCATTGGTCGATCACCGTATCGAGTTCGTCCAGCGACCAGCGTATGAACAGCTCGGATTGCAGGTACGGATAGAGCGCGCGGGTGTAGCGCAGGATCTGCTCGCGACTCATGCGCGACGCGCTCTGGAAGAAGCTCGCCAACAACGCCGGCAGGGCGAAAATGTGCAAAACGTTGTTGCGGTAGTAAGTCATCAGGACGGCGTTTTGCTCATCCAGGTACAGGATTTTGCCCAGGGCATCGCTCTGCTCGGACAGCAAATTCATGTCCTTCACATGCTCGATCAGCGCCCGGCCGTCACCTTCCGGCAACGTGGTGTGCGGCGAATACGGTACTTTGCGCAACAGCGCCAGATACAGGTCCAGCACCCGCGCCATGGCGCGATCGTCCAGCGCCAAACGGCTGGTGGACAGCAACGCCAGCGCCACCAGGTTGACCGGATTGATAGCCGCTGCTTCGTTCAGATGTTGCGCGACTTTCTTGCCGAGACGGTTGGTGGTTTCGTTCAGCCACGCCGGTTTGAATTGCGGGCCGAGTTCCTGTTGGCGCCAGTCTGGCTGTTCGCTGTCGAGGAACTCGGCCAGTTTGATCGGCTCACCGAAATTCACCGCCACTTGGCCGAAACGCTGTTTGAGGGCGCCGATGACCTTGAAGATGTCGAAGATCGACTCTTTCTTCTTGCTCGCGCCACGCAGTTCGCCGAGGTAGGTGCGGCCTTCGAGTACGCGTTCATAACCGATGTACACCGGCACGAACACGATGGGCATGCGCGACGAGCGCAGGAAACTGCGCAGGGTGATCGCCAGCATCCCGGTTTTGGGTTGCAGCATGCGCCCCGTGCGGGAACGGCCGCCCTCGACGAAGTACTCCACCGGGAAGCCTTTGGTGAACAGGGTGTGCAGGTATTCGTTGAATACCGAGGTGTAGAGCGGGTTGCCTTTGAAGGTGCGACGCATGAAGAACGCACCGCCGCGTCGCAGCAGGCTGCCGATCACCGGCATGTTCAGGTTGATGCCGGCGGCAACGTGCGGTGGAGTCAGGCCGTTGCGAAACAGCAGGTACGAGAGCAGCAGGTAATCGATGTGACTGCGGTGGCACGGCACATAGATCACTTCGTGACCCTGGGCGACGTTCTGCACACCTTCGATGTGGTTGACCTTGATCCCGTCATAGATCTTGTTCCAGAACCAGCTCAGCACCACTTCCAGAAAACGGATCGCGGTATAGGTGTAGTCCGACGCGATCTCGTTGCCGTAGCGCAGGGCCTGGGCCTTGGCTTTCTCCGGGGACATGTTCTCGCGCTCGGCTTCATCGAGGATCGCCTGCTTGACCAGCGGCTGATTGAGCAGGCCTTTGACCAGGTTGCGACGGTGGGAAATGTCCGGGCCGATGACGGCGGCTTTCAGATTGCGAAAGTGCACCCGCAGAATTCGCTGGGCCATGCGCACGGTGCGCTCGTGGCCTTTGTTGTGGTCGATCAGTTCCCGCAGATGAATCGGCGCGGAGAACTGCACGCGGGTTTTTCGGCCCAGCACGATGATGCTCAGCAACCGGCGCAGACGTCCGGTGACCGCCCAGCTATCGGCGAAGAGCAATTTCCATGGGCTCGATTCGCTGTCGGGCGACTGGCCCCAGAACACACTCACCGGAATGATCTGCGCGTCTTCGGCGGCGTTCTGGCTCAGGGCGCTGACCAGGCGAGTCAGGGTCGGCGGCGCGCCACGCTTGTCCTGGCGACCGAGCCAGTCGGGCTCCGGTGTCAGGTAGAAGAAGGCGGCGGGCTCCAGCAGATTGCCGACCGACACTGGCAACACCGGGCGGGGCAGGCCGGCTTTGTTGCATTCGGTGTCGACTACGGCGAGGTCAGTCAGTGAAGGGTTTTGCAGGACGTAGAACACCGGACGACTGCGGTCGAGGTTGAGGGTGAACGACGACTGGTTGATCGTCTCTGAGCGAACCCAGAGATAGAGCAGTCGGCGCAGGGTACCAAACACCAGACGGCGGAACGGGGAACGGGTCATACGGCTTCTGCGCAAGTGGATAAAACCGAGCGTTTGCTCGGGCGGTCGATAGTGTGCCGTATTCGCTGAAAATCGGCAAAAAGGCGGCTAAGTAAAGTGAGTTGAGAGTTTTGACGGCTGTCATATACTCGGCCGTTCAAAATAAAAATAAGGGGGTACTGATTCATGGCTACGCGCGAAACCGGCAACGTGAAGTGGTTCAACGACGCCAAGGGCTACGGCTTCATTCAACGCGAGGACGGGGTAGACGTGTTCGTGCACTACCGCGCAATCCGCGGCGAAGGGCATCGTTCGCTGGAAGAGGGTCAGCAGGTTGAATATGCCGTGGTGACCGGCGAGAAAGGCTTGCAGGCTGAGGATGTGGTGGGGGTGTAAACCCACTCTTCACATCACACAAAAACAATGTGGGAGTGAGCCTGCTCGCGAATGCGGTGTGTCAGCCAATGTTTATCTCGACTGATACACCGCATTCGCGAGCAGGCTCGCTCCCACATGTGATCGATGGTTAAGCGGTTTTCCAGGTGATTTCTTCTTCGCCATCAGCGCTGATCCGCATCCAGCGATCCGCTGTCTCTTCACCTTCTTCCTCGACCCAACTGCCCGGCGCGCAACGCACTTCGACATTCAGCGCGGCAAACGCGGCGCGGGCGCAAGCGATGTCGTCTTCCCATGGGGTCTGGTCGCTTTCCAGGTACAGGCTGTTCCATTTGCCGACTGCTTTTGGCAGCCAGGTCACCGGCACGCTGCCGGCCTTGCACTTGTAGGTCTGACCTTTCTGAACCCAGTCGGTGCATGGGCCCAAAGCCGCGCCGAGCCAGGTGGCAATGGCCTTGTAGTCGACGTCGGCGTCTTTCAGGTAAATCTCGATATCGGGTTGGCGCATGGATGTCCTCACTGCGGGTCTGAAAAATCCATTCGCGGATTTAGCCGGTCTCAAGCCGTTGCTCAAGACCAAAAATTATTGAAGTACGAAATAATCGTAGCGCATTGAAACAGTGACCTCGAACGGCTCAGTCTGTTCGATGACTGCCGTCCGGCGTTCGGCACTGGCACGCCAGCCGTGGGGCGTCATGGCCAGCAGGTTCGCACGGTCCTGACCGTTTTCCAGCGTCAGTTTGAATTCCAGGGTTTCGCTGTGTTGCAGTGCCATGCCTTCCGGCACCAGTGCCAGATGCTTGTCGTCGGTGTATTCACGGACTTCGTCGTACAGTCGCTCGCGAAGTTCCATCAGATGGCCGCTGGTCGGCCCGACCTTCATCAAGCCGCCACCGGGGCTTAGCAGGCGCTTGGCTTCTTCCCAATCCAGCGGGCTGAAGACACTGGCGAGAAACTGGCAGCTGCCCGACGCCAACGGCACCCGGGCCATGCTGGCGATCAACCAGGTCAGCTGCGGGTTGCGTTTGCAGGCGCGTTTGACCGCTTCCCGGGAGATGTCCAGCGCATAACCGTCGGCGTTGGGCAAAGCCTCGGCGATTTGCGCGGTGTAGTAACCCTCGCCACACCCGATGTCGAGCCAGTGCTGCGGCGCGTAGTGCGCGGCGAGTTCGGCCAGGCGCTTGGCTACCGGCGCGTAATGGCCGGCATTCAAGAAGTCGCGACGGGCTTCGACCATCGCCAGGTTATCCCCAGGGTCGCGGCTGTTTTTGTGCTGCACCGGCAGCAGGTTCAGGTAACCCTGGCGCGCGCGGTCGAAACGGTGCCCGGCGGGGCACGCCACGCCGTTGTCCACCGCGTTCAGCGGTTCGCTGCAGATCGGGCAGGCCAGCATCAGGCGAGCAACTTGATCAGGGTCTGGTAGTAGATTTCGGTCAACACGTCGAGGTCGGCCGCCAGCACACGTTCGTTGACCTGGTGGATTGTCGCGTTGACCGGGCCCAGTTCAACCACTTGGGTGCCCATGGTCGCGATGAAACGACCGTCGGAGGTGCCGCCGCTGGTGGACGCTTTGGTATCGCGACCGGTGATGTCCTTGATGCTCGCCGATACCGCATCGAGCAGCGCGCCCGGTTCGGTGAGGAACGGCAGGCCCGACAGCGCCCAATCCACGTGCCAGTCCAGACCATGCTTGTCGAGGATGTCGGCGACACGCTTTTGCAGGCCTTCGACGGTGGATTCGGTGGAGAAGCGGAAGTTGAACACGGCCACCAGATCACCCGGGATGACGTTGGTCGCGCCGGTGCCGGAATTGACGTTGGAGATCTGGAAGCTGGTCGGCGGGAAGAAATCGTTGCCGTGGTCCCAGTGCTCGGCGGCCAGTTCGGCCAGCGCCGGAGCGGCGAGGTGGATCGGGTTCTTCGCCAGGTGTGGATAAGCCACATGGCCCTGCACACCGCGCACGGTCAGCTTGGCGCCGAGGGAACCACGACGGCCGTTCTTGACCACGTCACCCACCAGCGTGGTGCTCGACGGTTCGCCGACGATGCACCAGTCCAGACGTTCCTTGCGCGCGGCGAGGCGTTCGACCACCGCCTTGGTGCCGTGATGCGCCGGGCCTTCTTCGTCGCTGGTGATCAGGAACGCTACCTTGCCCTTGTGATCCGGGTAGTCGGCCACGAAGCGCTCGGCGGCCACGGTCATGGAGGCGAGACTGCCTTTCATGTCGGCCGCACCACGGCCACAGAGCATGCCGTGTTCGTCGATCACCGCGTTGAACGGGTCGATCTGCCAGGCCGTCACCGGACCGGTCGGCACCACGTCGGTGTGACCGGCGAAGCACAGCACCGGGCCGTCGTGTTTGCCGTGGGTGGCCCAGAAGTTATCCACATCTTCGATGCGCATCGGTTCCAGGGTGAAACCGGCATCGCCCAGGCGCTGCATCATCTGCTTCTGGCAATCGGCGTCGACCGGCGTCACGGATGGACGGCGGATCAGGTCGATGGCGAGTTGAAGGGTCGGCGAAAGGTCGGCGTGGGCCGTCATGGAAAACTCCGGAAACTGTCAATGTGTAGGAGCGAGCTTGCTCGCGATGGACGTTAACGATAACGCGTGCGATCTGGATAACCACGTGCCCTTGCGTTTCTCGCGAGCAAGCTCGCTCCTACATGTATTGGGCTTGGCCCTTGAGCCAGGCTCTGCAAAATGGCGGTTATCTTAAAGCAAAACGGCGGCCATTGGCCGCCGTTTAGTGCATCTGTGCTGATTTAGACGGCAGGTAGAGGCTCAGCCTCGGCTACCGGTTTGGGCAGCGAAGACAGGAACGCCATGATCAGCGCCGCCAGGTACGGCAACGACTGCACCAGCAACATGGTCACCCAGAAGCGCATGTCGTTGCTCGGCAAACCGTTCACCAGGAAGATCCCCAGCGCCGCGCCCCACAACAGCAGCATGATGAACATTTCTTCGCGAGCCTCCGAAATCGCCACCCAGAAGCCGTGGTTATCGGCGTTTTTCGGCGTGCGGAAGAACGGAATGCTGCTGGTGAAGAAGCCGTACAGCACCGCTTTGGCGATGGTGTGCGACAACGCCAGCCCGGCCAGCGCCGCGCAGAATGCATCCTTGAGGTTGACCCCGACCGCACGACGGTAGAGGAAGATGATCTTGCCGACCTTGAACACAAACAGCGCCAACGGCGGGATCGCGAAAATCAGCAAGGGCGGATCGACCCGCTGCGGCACGATGATCATCGCTGCCGACCACAACAAGGCGCCGACGGTGAAGAAGATGTTCATGCCATCCGCGACCCACGGCAACCAGCCCGCGAGGAAGTGGTAACGCTGGCCACGGGTCAGCTCGGTGTCCTTGCCGCGCAGCAAGCTGGCGGTGTGACGCTTGATGATCTGAATCGCCCCATAGGCCCAGCGGAAACGCTGTTTCTTGAAGTCGATAAAGGTATCGGGCATCAGGCCTTTGCCGTAGCTGGTGTGGTAATACGCCGCCGACAGGCCTTTTTCGAACACCCGCAGACCCAACTCGGCGTCTTCACAGATGCACCAATCGGCCCAGCCCAGCTCTTCGAGCACCGAGCGCCGGGTCATGGTCATGGTGCCGTGCTGGATGATCGCATCACGATCGTTACGGGTGACCATGCCAATGTGGAAGAAGCCTTTGTATTCCGCGTAGCAGAGCTTCTTGAAGGTGCTTTCGTTCTGATCGCGATAATCCTGTGGCGACTGCACCACGGCAATTTTCGGGTCGGCGAAATGCGGCACCATGTGCTTGAGCCAGTTCCGATCGACGCAGTAGTCCGAGTCGATCACGGCAATGACTTCGGCGTCCTTGGCGGTGTGCGGAATCAGGTAATTCAGCGCGCCACCCTTGAAACCGGCCAACGGTGCAACGTGGAAGAACTTGAAGCGCGGGCCGAGGGTTTCGCAATAATCGCGCACCGGTTCCCAGACCGCCGGGTCTTTGGTGTTGTTATCGATGATCAGGACTTCGAAGTCCGGATAGTCGAGGTTGGCCAGTGCGTTGAGGGTCTGTTTGACCATCTCCGGCGGCTCGTTGTAGCACGGTACGTGAATCGACACTTTCGGTCGGTAGTCCGACTCGCCTTCCACCGGCAGGAATTCACGCCGGCGTTTGTGGGTCCAGACCGCTTCGGCCAGTTCGTGGGCCTCGGCCAGCAGGACGATAAATACCCCGAGTGCGCCAAGCGCCAGCAGGAAACCGACCGTCAGGCTGAACCATGTGCTGTATTGCTGGCTGTAGTCGTAACCGATCCAGACCAATACCGAACCGCACAAGAAGGCGATAAAGGTCAGGAAGGTGCGGCCACGTTGGCGCAGGGCGGAGCCGTCGATCATCAGCAAGGTCAGGGACAGCAAGGCCAGCACTGCCGAACCGATGGCCAGCACGCGCCATTGCGGGATCGCCACCACCGGGCCTTCGAAGTTGAATTTCTGCTGGCGTGCGGCGTTGAACACGCCCCAGTAAGCCCCCACCGAACCTTCGTCACTGGCCTTCCACGGCTGGTCGAACGCTTCGATCACGAAGTAGTTGAAGCCTTGGCGGTTGAGTTTGTTAACCAATGTGCGCAGGTAAATCGCCTGATCCGCCGGGCTCGCATCGGTGCCGCCACGCATGCGGCCGTTGCTCGGCCAGCCAACCTCCGAGAGCAGCAGTGGCTTTTTCGGGAACATCTTCTTCAGGTCGCGGGCGCGGTCGAGAACGAACTGGCCGGCCTTGTCCACCGGGATGAACTCCCAGTAAGGCAAAACGTGCGCGGCAATCAGATCGACGTGCTTGGCCAGTTCCGGGTGTTCTTCCCAGACGTGCCACTGCTCGGACGTGGTCACCGGCACTTTCACGGCGGCGCGGACGCGATCGAGGATCACGCTCAGTTGCGCGGCGGTAATTTCCTTGCGGAAGATCGCCTCGTTACCGACCACCACACGAACCACACTGCGGGTAGTGTTGGCCAGTTCGATGGCGCGCAGAATTTCGCGCTCGTTGCGTTCCTGGTCCGGGCTGATCCAGATCCCCAGGGTCACCCGCAGGCCGAATTCCTCCGCCAGTTTGGGAATGTCTTCCAGCGTACCGTCGACTGAGTAAGTACGGATGTTGTCCGTCAACTTGCTCATGATCTCCAGATCGCGACGCATTTCATCGTCGGTCGGGTACTGCTCTTTCTGTGGGTACTGGCCTTGCTGGAACGGCGAGTACGAAAAGCCGGAGATCTGTTCTGGCCAGTTAGGGGCGGCGACGGGGCGATTGATCAGCGCCCAGAAGCCGGTAAACAAGGCAGCGATGGCGAGCACCACGACCAGGTTGAGTCCAAATTTACGCGATGACATAGCTATTTCAGGTTCCAAAGGCTGTGGAACGAAGGAACGGTTGGCGGCTGGCTGCCTAGGGGCAGGGCGCGCATCCTACACTGGAGGTTCTCTGACCGTACAGCGAACAGGGAAACGCCCGACATTGGGCACTGCGGTTTCACATAAGTTCTTACACTTGTCGCAGGAAGGTTAAAAGTTCTCCCGCAGTGGCCCTATAATGCGCGCCGGTTTTTGGGGTAATGGTCATGAGTACAGAAGATCCACGGTTTGCCGGCATCGCCCGTTTGTATGGCATCGAAGGCCTCGAACGCTTGCGCGCGGCGCATGTGGCGATCGTCGGCGTCGGTGGCGTCGGTTCCTGGGCGGCGGAAGCTGTCGCCCGTTGTGGCGTGGGCGAGATTTCGCTGTTCGACCTGGACGACGTCTGCGTCAGCAACGCCAACCGTCAGCTGCACGCGCTGGACAGTACCGTCGGTAAACCCAAGGTCGACGTGATGGCCGAGCGCCTGCGCGGGATCAACCCCGATTGCACGGTGCACGCGGTGGCGGATTTCGTCACCCGCGAGACCATGGCCGAGTACATCACGCCGAACATCGACTGCGTGATCGACTGCATCGACAGCGTCAATGCCAAGGCGGCGTTGATCGCCTGGTGTAAGCGTCGCAAGATCCAGATCATCACGACCGGTGGTGCGGGCGGGCAGATTGACCCGACGTTGATTCAGGTGTGCGACCTGAACCGTACGTTCAATGATCCATTGGCCTCGAAAGTGCGTTCCACGTTGCGCCGCGATTACAATTTCTCCCGCACCGTGACCCGCCATTACAGCGTGCCGTGCGTGTTTTCCACCGAACAACTGCGCTACCCGAAACCGGATGGCAGCATTTGTTTGCAGAAGAGTTTTGTCGGCGACGGCGTGAAGCTGGACTGCGCTGGCGGGTTTGGCGCAGTGATGATGGTGACGGCGACGTTCGGCATGGTCGCGGCGACCAAGGCTGTGGATAAGATTGTGGCGGGGGTGCGGCGCCCTGCGGATCGGGTTAAGCCTGAGGTTTGAGGGGTGTGGCTGATGGCCCCTTCGCGAGCAGGCTCGCTCCCACATTGGAATGCGTTTCCCTGTGGGAGCGAGCCTGCTCGCGAAAGCGATTAACCAGCCAACTCCTTCATTCGCTGTAACACGGCATTCAGACCATTACTGCGCGACGGCGATAGCTGCCGCGAAAGCCCCAGCTGATTGAACCAATCCGGCAAATCCACCTGCTGCAACTCACCCGCCGACAACCCGTTGACCCGCGCCAGCAGCAAAGCCACCAACCCGCGAATCAACCGTGCATCGCTGCTCGCGGCAAACTGCCAGTGGCCGTCATTCAACGAACCCACCAACCACACCTGACTTTCACAGCCGTGCACCCGGTTGGCATCGACTTTATCCACATCGCTCAACGCGGGCAGGCGATCGCCCCACTGCATCAGCAGTCGCGCCCGTTGTTCCCAACCCGCGGCCTTCTGAAAAGCCTCCAGTGCATGTGCAGCCTCAGCAGGCAAACTCATCGCAACAACTCCAGCGCTTGATCCAGCGCTTCGAAGAACCGTTCCAGGTCTTCGGAATCGTTGTACAGCGCCAACGAAACCCGAATCGCCCCGGCCAGTTCAAAGTGCTTGAGCAGCGGCATAGCGCAATGATGCCCGGCGCGTACCGCAATCCCTTGTTCCGTCAGCAGATGCGCCAGATCAGAGTTATGCACACCCTCCACGACAAAACTCGCCAACGCCAGTTGAGGTTTGCCCAGCAGTCGAATGCCGTTGCGCGCCTCAAGACCTTTGAGCAAATAGTCATGCAATGCGGCTTCGTGAGCCGCGACCGCCTCCTGATCGAGAGCGGCGAGGTAATCCAGCGTCGCCCCCAGACCAATCACACTGGCAATCGGCGGCGTGCCTGCCTCAAACCCCAGTGGGGCAGGGCGAAACCGCGCGTCGTGGTAATTGGCGTCCAGCACCATTTCGCCGCCGAACTGCCAATGATGCAGTTGTTCCAGCGCTTCATTGCGCCCGAACAGCACGCCCAGGCCATCGGGGCCATAGAGTTTGTGGCTGGAAAACACATAAAAGTCGCAACCCAGCGCCTGCATGTCATGCCGACCATGCACCACGCCTTGAGCGCCATCGACCACGGTCAGTGCGTCGTGCGCCTTGGCCATCGCCAGCAGCGCGGGCAACGGCTGCCAGGCGCCGAGCACGTTGGACAGCTGACTGACCGCCAACAGGCGCGTGCGCGGATTGATCAACGACGCCGCAGCCTCCAGGTCGATCAAACCGTCGGCATCCAGTGGCAGGATCACCAGTTTCAGCGCGCGACGGTGGGCCAGTTGCTGCCACGGCAGCAGGTTGGCGTGATGTTCCAGAGCGCTGATGACAATCTCATCGCCCGGATCGAATAAGTGTTCCAGGCCATAGGCCAGGAGGTTCAGTGCGCTAGTGGCGCCGTGGGTAAAAATGATCTGCCCGCTATTGCCGGCATTCAGCCAATGGGCGACTTTGCTGCGGCTGTCCTCGAACGCCTGGGTGGCATGAGCGCCGGGCAAGTGTTGCGCCCGATGCACATTGGCCGCGCCATTGGCGTAGTAATGCGCCAGGGCATCCAGCAAGGCTTGAGGTTTTTGCGTGGTGGCGGCGTTGTCCAGATACGTCTGGTCTTGCCGTTGCAATGCGACGATAGCCGGAAAGTCGGCGCGCCAGGGGGAGGGAATCATCATGTTGTTCGGCCCTGGTGACATGGGCGGATATACGGCTGACCTTGTAGGAGCGAGCTTGCTCGCGATGGACGTTAACGATAACGCGCGGTACCAGACAGCACGTGTTGTCCATGTGTTCTTCGCGAGCAAGCTCGCTCCTACAGGTGATCGTTTGGCGTTCTGCTTAGTTGTGAGCGTGCAGCGCTTCGTTCAGTTCGATCGCCGATTTGTGGGTTTTGCATTCCACGGCACCGGTTTCCGAATTGCGGCGGAACAGCAGGTCAGGCTGACCGGCCAGCTCACGGGCCTTAACGACTTTGACCAGTTTGTTGTTTTCGTCCAGCAGCGCCACTTTGGTACCAGCGGTCACGTACAGGCCCGATTCAACGGTGTTGCGGTCGCCCAGCGGGATACCGATACCGGCGTTCGCGCCGATCAGGCAGCCTTCGCCAACCTTGATCACGATGTTGCCACCACCGGACAGGGTGCCCATGGTCGAGCAACCGCCGCCCAGGTCCGAACCTTTGCCGACGAACACGCCAGCCGAGACACGACCTTCGATCATGCCCGGGCCTTCAGTGCCCGCGTTGAAGTTGACGAAACCTTCATGCATCACGGTGGTGCCTTCGCCCACGTAAGCGCCCAGACGAATACGTGCCGCGTCAGCGATACGCA
Organism: Pseudomonas sp. ASL7; assembly: GCF_056680375.1. NCBI lineage: Bacteria > Pseudomonadati > Pseudomonadota > Gammaproteobacteria > Pseudomonadales > Pseudomonadaceae > Pseudomonas > Pseudomonas sp. ASL7. Next base: position 5,965,164 of record NZ_CM155279.1, read on the forward strand.
CGCCGGCCGGAACCACGTAGTCGGTCATTTTCGGGAACTTGTCCACCGAGAACACTTCCAGCAACTCGCCACGCAGGCGGGCTTCGAGTTGATGCTCGGCCAGTTCAGCCAGGTCGATCGCGCCCTGACTGGTCCAGGCGACGTTCGGCAGCAGCGGGAACACGCCCGCCAGGTTCAGGCCGTGCGGCTTGACCAGACGGTGGGACAGCAAATGCAGCTTGAGGTAAGCCTCAGGCGTGGAGGTCAGTTGGGCATCTTCGGCCAGCAGGGTCGCGACCAGCGGCTTGTGGCTCTCGGCCAGACGAGTCAGCAATGCGGCTTGGCCGGCATCGACGCTTTTCAGCGCTTCAGCCAGTTGCGAGGCCTGGGCGGTGCTGAACGCGATGGCCTGATTGCCTTCGGTGTAGCCCAGAACCGGGGCAATGGCAGCGACCAGTTCGGCCGACGGGTTGAGCAGTGGCTGCGCGTAAAACACTTCCAGCCATGCGCCTTGACGGTTTTGAGTGCCGACACCAAAGGCCAGGCTGAACAGGGTAGTGGACATGTTGATACCTCTTACAAAATGGTACGGGCTGCCTTACTTGAGCGCTGCCGCGTAGATATCTGGCTTGAAGCCAATCAGGGTTCGGTCACCGAGATCAAGCACCGGGCGCTTGATCATCGAGGGTTGTGCGAGCATCAATTCGATGGCTTTGCGCTGGTCGAGATCGGCTTTGCGTTCGTCGTCGAGCTTGCGAAAGGTCGTGCCTGCACGGTTCAACACCACTTGCCAGCCGTGCTCATCGCACCATTGGGTCAGGTGGTCACGGTCGATTCCGGCCGTTTTGTAATCGTGAAAGTCATAGCTGACAGCGTGTTCATCGAGCCAGGTGCGCGCCTTTTTCATGGTGTCGCAGGCTTTGATTCCGAAAAGGTGCAACGTTTTGCTTGAAACGGTCAAGGAATTGCCCCCTTTGCAGGTGCTGGAAAAAAAAGGTGACGGATTATGCCATGACCGTTCAGTTAAAACGCAAAACCCTGTGGGAGCGAGCCTGCTCGCGAAGGCGGTGGGTCAGGCAACATTTAGGGTGGATGTTACATCGCATTCGCGAGCAGGCTCGCTCCCACCGGGTAATCAGGCTGTCCGTGACCACGTGCGACATTGGTACAACGGTCAGCCGGCAGTCTAAGCGGCTAATATGGCACTTCAATGCTGTCGATTGCCGGGAACCGCGCTTTTATGCAAACCGCCTACACCGTCCTGATTATGCTGATGCTGGTCGGCGTTTCACGCCTGATCGGACGAGTGATTCCCTTGCCTTTGCCGCTGGTGCAAATTGCCGCCGGCGCGTTGCTGGCGTGGCCGACCCTCGGGTTGCATGTGGCGCTGGACCCCGAGTTGTTTCTTTTCCTGTTCCTGCCGCCGCTATTGTTCTCCGATGGCTGGCGCATGCCCAAGCGTGAGTTGTGGCGGCTGCGCGGGCCGATTCTGACGTTGGCGGTCGGCCTGGTGCTGTTCACCGTTGTCGGCGCGGGCTATTTCATTCATTGGCTGTTGCCGAGTATTCCCCTGCCGGTGGCGTTCGCCCTGGCGGCGGTGTTGTCGCCGACGGATGCCGTGGCGGTCTCGGCGATCTCCCAGAACCGCTTGCCGACACCTCTGATGCACATGCTGCAGGGCGAGGCGTTGATGAACGACGCTTCGGGCCTGGTGACGTTCAAGTTCGCGCTGGTTGCGGCGGTGACCGGGGTGTTCTCGCTGGCCAATGCCAGCCTGACGTTTGTGCTGGTGGCCGTTGGCGGACTGGCGGTCGGTGTGGCGTTGAGTTGGCTGGTCGGGCGCTTGAGGGCGTGGATGATTGATCGCGGCTGGGATGATCCGGCGACTCACGTCGTCTTCATGTTGCTGCTGCCGTTTGCCGCGTATGTTTTGGCAGAGCGCGTGGGCGCCTCGGGCATTCTGTCAGCGGTGGCGGCGGGAATGATGCAGAGCTGGCTCGATCTGCTGCCGCGCCAGACCAATACCCGCTTGCTCAATCGCAGCGTCTGGTCGTTGCTGGAATTCGCCTTCAACGGCTTGATCTTCCTGCTGTTGGGCTTGCAGCTGCCGGACATCATCAAGGCTGTCGCCAGTCATGAAACCTCGCTGTGGCCGACGCTGCTTTATCGTTGCCTGGATGTGGTGGCGATTTTCTGCGTGTTGCTGCTGTTGCGGTTTATTTGGGTACAGAGCACTTGGCGCCTGTCGGGTCTGCTGCGCCGGCTGCGCGGGCAAGGTGAGATGACGCACGTGCCTACAGCGCGCTCATGCTGGTTGCTGACGGTCGGCGGCGTACGTGGGGCAGTGACGTTGGCGGGTGTCTTGTCGGTGCCGATACTGATGGGCGGCGATGCGTTTCCTGAGCGGGATTTGCTGATCTTCATCGCGGCCGGGGTGATTCTGTTGTCGCTGATTGCCGCGTGTATTGCTTTGCCACTGCTGCTGCGCGGTATCGAGAAAAGCCCGGACGACAGGCGTCGCAATGAAGTGCGTGACGCCTGGCGCAAGACCGCCGAAGCGGCGATTCACTCCTTGGAAATCAACGAGGCCAAGCCTGTGGATGCGGCTGAGGCAGCATTGTCCGCCGAACTCAAGGCGCGGATCATGTCTGAGTATCGGCATCAGTTGGAGGTGTTCAACGATTCGGCAGAGGCCCAGGCGCTGGCGTTTCAGATGAACTTGCTGGAGCGACGTCTGCGCGTGAAGGCGTTGCGAGCGCAACGCCTGGAGTTGTACAAGCTCAGTCGTCATCACCAGATTGGTGATGACGTTTTGCGCGAGGTACTGGCTGAGCTGGATTTGAGTGAAGCCAACCTGGGCGTCGTCCCGTAGCCGATTGTTAAAATGCCGGTGGGTTGGATGGCGCTAAAGTTGCGCTCAGTCTTTGGGATAAGCGTTGCGCATCATGGCGATGTCGCCGTTGCTGATTGCCCATGATTCCGATTGTCCCCAGTTGCCAACAGTCCACTCGTTGGGAATTTCATAATGCATGACCGAGTCTCCGTCATAAGGCTGGTAAGTGAACTGGTCGCTCAGGGGCAGGGGCAGGATATTGGCATCAACGACGCTCTTGTCCCAGCCGAAAGTTTGTGCACAGTGCCTATAGGTGTTTGGTACATCCCACGGTATATCCGAGTTGGGGTGTTGGTGAGCATGTAGGGCCCCCAGAGCATGTCCAAACTCATGTAGAACGACAAATCTGAACCGATGGCTGCCAGGCGTCCAGTTCAGGTACATGCTGGGCCCGCGTCTTTGCTCGTCGGTGCCGCCTATATCATCAATGAGTGCATCGGTACCAATTTGCGAGGCCTCAATCCCGTCTGGCCGATTGAGGAAAATGCGTATATCGCCAATATCACCTTTTACAAAGTCAAATGTCAGGTTTACGTAAGGCAGCCATTCACTGGCGGCAGCTCGGACCTCTTCAATGGCTTCGTCGCTGGCGTTGTACATTGCGATTTTTAGTGTTTTTCCAGGTTTCCAGAATTTGGTATGGGAGCCAACGTTTCTTTTACGGCGACTGCCGGTGTTGTTGGTATTGATCGGATGTTCATTGGTGGCGGCTGAATAAGATGCGGTGTCACTAACGGGTTGAAGTATTCGGCATGAACTAAATGCAGTCATGGTTATTACATCCTTGTAAGTATTGTTTTTGGTTTGGTGTATTACGATAGTTGCCAGCTGTTTGAGAGCGAATATGAAGTTAATTTCAAATAGGCGGTTTGTATATGCGTGTCTTGTAACTGAAGATAAAACCCGCACTGCATTGCACAGTGCGGGTTTACTAAAGTTATTACTTGTGGGAATTAATGAAGCTGCGAATTCGCTCGGCCGCTTCAACACATTCCGCCAGTGGAGCAACCAGCGCCATGCGCACACGACCTGCGCCTGGATTGAGGCCATCTACTTCACGGGACAGGTAAGAGCCCGGCACGACCGTCACATGTTCTTCAACGAACAGATCGCGGCAGAACGCTTCGTCATCACCTTCAACATTCGGCCACAAGTAGAATCCACCGTCCGGACGCTGAACGTCCATCACCGGGCTGAGGATTTCCAGCACCGCATCATACTTCTCGCGATACAACGCACGGTTGGCGCGTACATGCTTGTTGGGTGTTGATTCTCATGATTGATTAGTAGGGGTAAAGTAATTTCATGATTTGTTTGTCTTTTTTGCTGATCTTGCGATTGATCGGAAGCTCCCAGTTACCCAATGTTAATGTGTTGGGTACTGGATAGTGCATGATGGACGTCTTGTCGTAGGGCAGGTAGAAAGCATCGGAAGTGTTGAATGGCGTAAATATGTGCCTGTCAATTTGTTCTCGAGAAAGTGGATTCATCTCGCGATTCTGATAGAACTCATAAACTTTAGGCTTGTCCCAAGGGATGTTCGCGTTTGGATGCTGGTGTTCATGCATCGCGCCCAGTGCATGGCCGAATTCGTGGATCACAATTACCTCGAAATCCTCGTGCTCAGGATTGACGCCGAGGTTCATGGTTGGCTTGTCCGGATGAACCAACAGCGAGTTGGTACCTAGTACTGCGCTATTTTTGTTGTTTTCGGTGGCGATGCGAATGTCACCCTGATTGCCATCGACAAAATTAAAGCAGAGGTTAACAAATGGCAACCAATGTCTGGCTGCGTCTATGATCTTCTGTTTATGGTCGACGTCCAGGTTGTTCATAAAGGCAATTTTTAAGGCTCGACCGTTTTCCCACAATTTCGGATAGTTGACCAGCGAGCGTTTGAGGCGATTGCCGCGGGGCAGTCCTGCATCGGCAGGATTTTCGGTGATGGCAGCTTCATCAGATGCAGGGTCGTGTTTACACTGTGTTGGCTGGTAATCCAGGATGCTGTTCATTTTTTACTTCCTCCTTGAAGTCTAGAGTAAAAATTATTTACCTTTGATGTCCGTAACTTTTGTGTTTATTTGGCGTGCGGTACTGCATCATCAGGTGAAATGATGGATGTTGAAGAGTTGCTTGCCACTTCCTTGATAGCGTCCTTCCGGTGGTTGCAACTTCGTGGGGTGAGAGAATATAGAGCGATATATTAATGTGATGTGATCTGGTGTTCATAATAAACATCCATGTTTGTATTTTTCTGGATTGGTTTTTTGTTATCTTGTATGAGAATTTGTTGGTTGGTTTTTCAGTGGGCAGTAATCTTATGGTAGTCGAAAAGTTAAGTTTTGAGTAAGTTGGTTATATTGCTTTATGTTTGTGTAAGCCCGCACGGCATTGCACCGTGCGGGTAATGAACTTTAAGGGCGATGGCGAATGATAAACGCCCGGATGCGTTCAGCAGCCTCCACACATTCCGCCAGCGGCGCAACCAGTGCCATGCGTACGCGACCGGCACCCGGATTGGCTCCGTCAACCTCGCGGGACAGATAGGAACCTGGCACGACCGTCACATGTTCTTCAACGAACAGATCGCGGCAGAACGCTTCGTCATCACCTTCAACATTCGGCCACAAGTAGAATCCACCGTCCGGACGCTGAACGTCCATCACCGGGCTGAGGATTTCCAGCACCGCATCATACTTCTCGCGATACAACGCACGGTTGGCGCGTACATGCACTTCATCGTTCCACGCGGCAACGCTGGCCAGTTGAGTCTGTACCGGCATCGCGCAGCCGTGGTAAGTGCGGTACAGCAGGAAGCCTTTAAGAATGTCGGCATCACCGGCCACGAAGCCAGAACGCAAGCCTGGCAGGTTGGAGCGCTTGGACAGGCTATGGAACACCACGCAGCGCTTGAAGTCCTTGCGGCCCAGTTCGACGCAGGCGCTGAGCAGGCCGGCCGGCGGGGTTTGTTCGTCGAAGTACAACTCGCTGTAGCATTCGTCGGCGGCGATCACGAAGTCGTATTCGTCGGCCAGGGCGATCAGTTTTTTCAGCGTCTCTACCGGAATCAATGCACCGGTCGGGTTACCCGGCGAGCACAGGAACAGGATCTGGCAGCGTTTCCAGATGTCCGGCGACACGGCATCGAAATCCGGGTTGAAACCGTTTTCATCCAGGCACGGTAGGTAATGCGGTTTGGCCCCGGCGAGGAACGCCGCGCCTTCGTAGATTTGATAGAACGGGTTCGGGCTGACCACCAACGCGTCATCGCCACGGTTGACCACGGTCTGGGTGAAGGCGAACAGCGCTTCGCGGGTGCCGTTGACCGGCAGCACGTTGCGCGCCGGGTCGAGCCAGCCGTTCGGCACATTGAAACGACGCTCGCACCACGCGGCGATGGCTTCGCGCAGGGCCGGGATGCCGAGGGTGGTCGGGTACACGGCCATCTGATCCAGATTGCTCGCCAGGGCCTCGGCGACAAAGCTTGGCGAACGGTGCTTCGGCTCACCGATGGACAGCGCGATGGCGCGTTTTTCCGGGTTTGGCGTGACGCTGCCGAGCAGGGCGCGGAGCTTCTCGAACGGGTAGGGCTGCAACTGATTCAGAGCGTTGTTCATCGGTAAATCTCGTTCGGTGTGGGGGCGGCGCTGGTCCCTGTAGGAGCGAGCTTGCTCGCGATGGTCGTCAACGATAACGCGTGCTGCCAGGACAACGCGGCGTATTTGAGTCCATCGCGAGCAAGCTCGCTCCTACAGAAGGGCGGGCCGTTGTTAGTTCAAATGCTGATGCGTGCCAGTTTGATATCCGGTTCGTGGCTGACGCTCAACTGTTCGACGATCGCATCCTGCAAGCGGCTGCACAGCAAGGGGTCGGACAACGGCTGGTTGTTCGCGTCGGTGATGAAGAAAACGTCTTCGACGCGTTCGCCGAGCGTAGCAATCTTGGCATTTTGCAGCGACAGATCGAACTCGAGGAAGATCGTGCCAATCCGCGCCAGCAATCCCGGGCGGTCAGGGGCGCTGAGTTCCAACACCGTCACTGGACGTTGAGCGTCGTTGTGGATCGTCACCTGCGGGGCAAACGCGAAATGCTTGAGCTGGCGCGGCACCCGACGCTGAATAATGGTCGGGTAGTTGTCCGGGTTGCGCAAGGCTTCGGTCAAACCCTCGCGGATCTGTTTGACCCGCGCCGGGTTGTCACCGATCGAGTCGCCATCCGTGTCGAGCACGATGTAGGTGTCGAGGGTGAACTGGCTGCTGGAGGTGATGACGCGAGCGTCGTGGATGTTCAGGTTGAGCTGGTCCATCGCGGCCACGGTCACGGCGAAGAAGTCGTGTTGGTCCGGTGCGTAGATGAAGATCTGCGTGCCGCCTTCGAATTCGCGCTGGGTGGTTTCCTTGATCAGCACCAGCGGCCCGCCATCGGCCGGTTGCTGGAGGATCGCGTCACTGTGCCAGGCCACGTCGCCGGCGGTGTGGCGCAGGAAATAGTCATCGCCCAGTTGCGACCACAGCTGCTCGACGTCGTCCGGGTCGGTCCCACCGCGTACCAGAATGTCCAGGGCGGCGCTCTGCGTCTGACGGATCTGCATTTCGCGGTCCACCGGGTTTTCCAGGCCGCGGCGCAAGGCGCGCTTGGTCTCGGTGTATAGCTGGCGCAGCAGGCTGGCGCGCCAGGAATTCCACAGTGTCGGGTTGGTGGCGTTGATGTCGGCCACCGTCAGCACGTACAGGTAATCGAGGCGGGTTTCGTCACCCACCGCCTGTGCGAAGTCATGGATCACCTGTGGGTCGGACAAGTCCTTGCGCTGGGCCGTGGTCGACATCACCAGATGGTTCTGCACCAGCCAGACGATCAGGCGGCTGTCCCACACCGGCAATTGGTGGCGCTGGCAAAAGGCTTCGGCGTCCACCGCGCCAATTTCCGAGTGATCGCCATGCCGGCCTTTGCCAATGTCGTGGTACAGGCCTGCCAGATAAATCAGCTCGGGTTTGGGGAGTTTGCCCATGAGCTTGCTGGCCAGCGGGAATTTCTCCGACACCTGGGTGTACTGCAATTTACGCAGGTGTTTGATCAGGTTCAGGGTGTGCGCATCGACCGTATAGATGTGAAACAGGTCGTGCTGCATCTGCCCGACGATGAAGCCGAACTCCGGCAGATAACGCCCGAGGATGCCGTAGCGGTTCATCCGGCGCAGGTTGCGGTGGATGCCGATCTTGCACTTGAACAGCTCGATGAACAGGCTGGTATTGCGAATGTCGTTGCGGAAATCGTCGTCGATCAGATGCCGGTGTTCGCGCAGCAGGCGGATGGTGTCGGCGCGCACACCTTTGATTTCCGGCTGCTGGGCCATCAACACGAAGATTTCGAGCATGGCGAACGGGGTGCGACGGAACACATTGTCGTTGCGTGCCTCGATGTAACCATCGTGCAACTGGAATCGTGGGTTGATCGGTTGTGGCGGCACTACGTCTACCGGCGCGAGGATGAGTTCCTCGAAGTGCTGGATGATCAGGTCGCTGAGCTGGGCAATGCTCATGACCACCCGGTAATACTGCTGCATGAAGTTTTCGATGGCTTGCTTGGCATCATCGCCTTCGAAACCCAGTAGCCCGGCAATCGAGCGCTGGTGGTCGAACAGCAAGCGGTCTTCGGAACGGCCGGCGAGCATGTGCAACGCGTAGCGAACCTTCCACAGGAATTCCTGGGACGAAGCCAGCAGGGCGTTTTCGCTCTCGACCAGGAAACCTTCGCCGGCCAGTGCCCGCAGGTTCAGGGTGCCGTACTCGCGCCGGGCGACCCAAAGAATCGTCTGGATATCCCGTAGTCCGCCAGGTGAGCCTTTGACGTTGGGTTCCAGGTTGTATTCGGTGTCGTTGTATTTGTGGTGGCGAGCCTTCTGTTCGGCGCGCTTGGCCAGGAAAAAGTCCTTGCTTGGCCACATGTGCGCTGTGCTGGTGACGTCCAGCATGCGTTGGCGCAAGTGTTCGGGGCCTGCGATGGTGCGACTTTCCATCAGGTTGGTGATTACCGTCAGGTCGGCGCGTGCCTCAACGGCGCATTCGTCGACCGAGCGAACGCTCTGGCCGACTTCCAGGCCGATGTCCCACAGCAGCGTCAGAAAACGCTCAATGGAATCACGGAAAATTTCATGGTCGGCGCTGTCCAGCAGGATCAGCAGGTCAATGTCGGAATACGGGTGCAACTCACCGCGACCGTAGCCACCGACCGCGACCAGCGCGATATCGGCGTCTTCGCTCCAGTTAAACTGCTCCCAGGCCTTTTGCAGGATGTTATCGACGAACCAGGCGCGATCCTCGATCAACCGGCGAATGTCCCGTCCGTTGCGAAAGCGCCCGTCGAGCACTTCACGAGCCTGACGGATCGCCTTCTTGAAGGCCGCGATCGGGCTGGCCTTCAGGGCCAGTTCAGCCTGGAACTGGCCACGGTCGAAGAGTTCGGGATCCACCTGCGGCATTGATTGGCTTTCCTATCTAAAAGGCTGGGAGCTGCCGGGTCCGGATCAGGCCGAAACGCGCGGGATGGTGTCATCGGCGCGCAAGGTGAAGATTTCGTAACCGGTTTCGGTGACTGCCAGCGTGTGTTCCCACTGGGCCGACAACTTGCGGTCCTTGGTGATGGCGGTCCAGCCGTCGCCCAAGACCTTGGTGTCGGCCTTGCCCTGGTTGATCATCGGCTCGATGGTGAAGGTCATGCCGGCCTTCAGTTCCATACCGGTACCGGCGCGGCCGTAATGCAGAATCTGCGGCTCTTCATGGAACACCTTGCCGATGCCGTGGCCGCAGAACTCGCGAACCACCGAGAAACCGTTCTTTTCAGCGTGCTTCTGAATCACCTCGCCGATGTCGCCCAGGCGGCAGCCGGGTTTGACGATTTCGATGGCCTTGTACATGCATTCCTGAGTCACTTGCGACAGTCGCTCGGCCCAGACCGGCACGGTGCCGACGTGGAACATGCGGCTGGTGTCGCCGTGGAAACCGTCCTTGATGACGGTGACGTCGATGTTCAGGGTGTCGCCATCCTTCAGCGGCTTCTCATTCGGAATGCCGTGGCAGACCACATGGTTGATCGAGGTGCAGATCGACTTCGGGTAGCCCTTGTAGTTGAGCGGGGCGGGAATCGCATGCTGCACATTGACGATGTAGTCGTGGCAGATGCGGTCGAGCTCGTCGGTCGTGATCCCTGGCTTGACATGTTCGGCAATCATTTCAAGCACATCGGCGGCCAGTTTGCCGGCGACACGCATTTTTGCGATGTCCTCTGGCGTTTTGAGTGTGACGGTCATACAGGCTCTCTCTGCGCTCGATGGCGCTTTCTAAAACGGAATGGGCGTTGCGCGATCGTTCTTCACGGCCCCGAAAAAGGCGATTCTAACAGACGAACAGCGCAAATCTGACCCTCTGTGCATCGCTTCTCTCTATAGATTGGCGCATTCTTGAGCGATTCCAAGGGCTATCAGTAGACGTGCATCAGGATTTGAGAATCCGGGTTCCGTTTTTTGCAGCCTTGTGATATAAAATGCGCCGCTTTCCGGGGATACCCCGAGAGGCTTAAATCCACACACGTGTCGACACGATGACCTGGGTGCCTTCAGCTGATGCTGCTGGTTGGTCATTGGGATACGTGGAGGCCAAACCCGACTTATTAAGGAACTATCATGTCCCAAGTCAACATGCGCGATATGCTGAAGGCCGGTGTGCACTTCGGTCACCAGACCCGTTACTGGAACCCGAAAATGGGTAAATACATTTTCGGCGCGCGTAACAAGATCCACATCATCAACCTTGAAAAAACCCTGCCAATGTTCAACGAAGCTCTGACTTTCGTAGAGCGTCTGGCCCAGGGCAAAAACAAGATCCTGTTCGTCGGCACCAAGCGTTCCGCTGGCAAGATCGTTGCTGAAGAAGCAGCACGTTGCGGTTCGCCGTACGTCGATCACCGCTGGTTGGGCGGCATGCTGACCAACTTCAAAACCATCCGTGCTTCCATCAAGCGTCTGCGTGACCTTGAAGTACAAGCCGAAGACGGTACTTTCGCGAAACTGACCAAGAAAGAAGCGCTGATGCGCACTCGCGATCTTGAGAAGCTCGATCGTTCCCTGGGTGGTATCAAGGACATGGGCGGTCTGCCAGACGCTCTGTTCGTTATCGACGTTGATCACGAGCGTATCGCGATCACCGAAGCCAACAAGCTGGGCATCCCGGTTATCGGCGTAGTCGATACCAACAGCAGCCCGGAAGGCGTTGACTACATCATCCCAGGCAACGATGACGCAATCCGCGCTATCCAGCTGTACATGGGTTCGATGGCTGACGCTGTTATCCGCGGTCGCAACCACGTTGCTGGCGGCACCGAGCAGTTCGTTGAAGAAGCTCCGGCAGCTGCAGCTGAGTAATTGACGCCTTGGCGTTGACTCAGTAAGCAAAAAGGGGGCTTGGCCCCCTTTTTGCCACCTCGAAAACCATTTGTCCGGTGGCGCATTTACAGCCTTTGTAACTTGCAGCTGCTAACAAAGGTAGTTCGGGAAGAATTGAACGCCCGTTCGATCGGGTGGAATGGTTGAAAACCTATCCAAGAGGATTTTGAAATGGCAGAGATTACTGCAGCGTTGGTCAAAGAACTGCGCGAGCGTACCGGCGAAGGCATGATGGACTGCAAAAAGGCCTTGACCAAGGCCGGCGGCGACATCGAAAAAGCCATTGATGACATGCGTGCTTCGGGCGCCATCAAGGCCGCCAAGAAAGCAGGCAACGTAGCTGCTGAAGGCGCGATCGCTCTTAAAGAAGACGGTAAATCCGCCGTTCTGCTGGAAGTGAACTCGCAGACCGACTTCCTGGCTTTGCAGGACGACTTCAAGGCATTCGTTGCTTCCAGCGTTGAAAAAGCATTCGCTGACAAACTGACTGACGTTGCTCCGCTGATCGCCGCTCAAGAAGCCGATCGCCTGGTTCTGGTCGGCAAGGTTGGCGAAAACGTCAACATCCGTCGCCTGGCTCGCGTTGAAGGCGATGTTGTTGGTGGTTACCTGCACGGTAACAAGATCGGTGTTGTGGTTGCCCTTAAAGGCGGTAGCGTTGAGCTGGCCAAGGACATCGCCATGCACGTAGCGGCGACCAACCCTGAATTCCTGCTGCCATCGGAAGTTTCCGCTGAAGCGGTTGAGCGTGAGAAGGGCGTGTTCCTGACCCTCAACGCTGACAAGATCGCTGGCAAGCCAGAAAACATCGTTGAAAACATGGTCAAAGGTCGTATCAGCAAGTTCCTGGCTGAAGCGAGCCTGGTTGAGCAGGCGTTCGTCAAGAACCCTGAAATCAAGGTTGGCGAACTGGCCAAGAAAGCCGGTGCTGAAATCGTTTCCTTCACCTACTTCAAAGTAGGCGAAGGCATCGAGAAGCCGGTCGACAACTTCGCTGAAGAAGTTGCTGCCCAGCTGGCTGCCGCCAAGCAATAAGACGGTTTTTTAACTGTCGCCCTGAAGAGGCTGCCCGCTTACGCGCGCAGCCTCTTTTCAGATGGGGCACCAATTTTTAATTGGTTTCCCTTTGGAACTGGCTTACAAAGCCATGTTCCGATGGTGCTGAAGCAGCGCCAAGCTAGAGTAAACGCCAGCTGAAAACAGCTCGCAAAGAATTTTTAAAATACGCCGCAGGAGAGATTCGCAATGGCTCAGCAGGGCAGTGGTTATCAGGCTCGCTATAAACGCATTCTACTCAAGCTTAGCGGCGAGGCCCTGATGGGCTCGGAAGAGTTCGGGATCGATCCGAAAGTTCTGGATCGCATGGCGCTGGAAGTTGGCCAACTGGTCGGCATCGGCGTTCAGGTCGGTTTGGTGATCGGTGGCGGTAACCTGTTCCGCGGTGCAGCGCTGAGCGCGGCCGGGATGGATCGGGTAACGGGCGACCACATGGGCATGCTGGCCACTGTGATGAACGCCCTGGCCATGCGCGATGCGCTGGAACGTGCCAATATCTCGGCCATCGTGATGTCGGCCATTTCCATGGTGGGCGTGACTGATCACTATGATCGCCGCAAAGCCATGCGCCACTTGAACGCCAAGGAAGTCGTGATCTTCGCGGCCGGCACCGGCAATCCGTTCTTCACCACGGATTCGGCGGCTTGCCTGCGAGCGATCGAAATCGATGCCGACGTCGTGCTCAAGGCGACCAAGGTCGATGGCGTCTACACCGCTGACCCATTCAAAGACCCGCATGCCGAGAAGTTCGATCATCTGACTTACGATGAAGTACTGGATCGCAAGCTGGGCGTGATGGATCTGACCGCCATTTGCCTGTGCCGCGACCACAAGATGCCGTTGCGTGTATTTAACATGAACAAGCCCGGCGCCCTGCTGAATATCGTGCATGGCGGCGCTGAAGGGACCCTGATCGAGGAAGGCCAACAATGATCAACGAAATCAAGAAAGACGCTAAAGAGCGTATGCAGAAATCCGTCGAGTCGCTGATGCACAACTTCGGCCGAATTCGTACCGGCCAGGCGCATCCAAGCATTCTGGAAGGTGTGATGGTGCCGTACTACGGCTCCGACACGCCGATCAAACAGGTGGCTAACATCACCGTTAAAGATGCTCGTACCCTGCAAGTCGTTGCCTTTGAGCGCAACATGCTGGGCGCCGTCGACAAAGCGATCGGCAGTGCTGGCCTGAACCTCAACCCGACCAACCTGGGTGAGTTGCTGCTGATCTCCATGCCGGCCCTGACCGAAGAAACCCGTAAGGGCTTCACCAAGCAGGCTCGTGATGTCGCTGAAGACGCCCGTGTTGCTGTGCGCAACATCCGTCGTGACGCGAACAGCCAGCTCAAGGATCTGGTCAAGGAAAAAGAAATCAGCGAAGACGAAGAGCGACGCGCCACCGGCGAAATTGATGATCTGACCAAAAAATACGTGGCTGAAATCGACGCGAATTTGGCACAGAAAGAAAAAGACCTGATGGCCGTATAAGGGTCGCGTTTCCATGGAAAAGACCAAGCAGACTGTACCGTCCGCGGTGCCGCGCCATGTCGCGATCATCATGGATGGTAATAATCGCTGGGCGAAAAAACGCTTTATGCCGGGTGTTGCCGGGCATAAAGCGGGCGTAGATGCGGTTCGTGCGGTGATCGAGGTGTGTGCCGAGGCCAAGGTCGAGGTATTGACCCTGTTTGCTTTCTCCAGCGAGAACTGGCAACGCCCGGCCGATGAGGTCAGTGCCTTGATGGACCTGTTCTTCAAGGCATTGCGTCGTGAGGCCAAGCGCCTGAACGAAAACAAGATCAGTTTGCGCATCATTGGCGACCGTTCGCGTTTTCATCCAGAGCTTCAAGCCGCCATGCGTGAGGCCGAAGCCATGACGGCGGGTGCCAATCGTTTCATCCTGCAGATCGCCGCCAACTACGGCGGTCAGTGGGATATCGCGCAAGCTGCGCAGCGTCTGGCGCGGGAGGTTCAGGCCGGGCATCTGCGTCCGGAAGACATCACCCCCGAACTGCTGCAAACCTGTCTGATGACCGGGGATCTGCCGTTGCCGGACTTGTGCATCCGCACGGGTGGAGAACATCGCATCAGCAACTTCCTGCTGTGGCAGCTGGCGTACACCGAGCTGTACTTCTCCGACCTGTTCTGGCCGGACTTCAAACACGACGCCATGCGCACCGCGCTGGCGGATTTCGCTTCTCGCCAGCGCCGCTTCGGTAAAACGAGCGAGCAGGTCGAGGCTGGAGCCCGGGTTTAATGCTTAAACAACGAATCATCACCGCACTGATCCTGCTTCCGATCGCCCTGTGCGGGTTTTTCCTGCTCGAAGGGTCGGGTTTTGCACTGTTCATCGGGCTGATCGTGACCCTTGGTGCCTGGGAGTGGGCTCGTCTGGCGGGCTTCAACACCCAGCCAATCCGCGTTGCCTATGCCGCTGTCGTCGCGTTGATGCTGTTCGTTATGTACATCTTGCCGGGGCTCGCGCCCTGGGTCTTGGGTGCCTCGGTGCTTTGGTGGGGCGTTGCGACTTATCTGGTGCTGACTTATCCGCGCTCCAGCGAACACTGGGCCAGCGCTGCCTGCAAGCTGGTGATCGGCCTGCTGATCCTGCTGCCGGCCTGGCAAGGTCTGGTTCAGATCAAGCAGGAGCCTTTGGGTAACTGGTTGATCATGGCGGTGATGGTGCTCGTCTGGGGTGCCGATATTGGCGCGTATTTTTCCGGTCGGGCCTTCGGCAAGCGCAAGCTGGCACCGCAGGTCAGTCCCGGCAAGAGCTGGGAGGGCGTGTATGGCGGCTTGCTGTTGAGTCTGGTGATCGCGGCGGTCGTCGGTTTTGTGCGTCACTGGAGCTTCGCCCAGGTGCTGATGGGGCTGATGGGTGCCGCCTTGATCGTGTTCATTTCGGTAGTGGGTGACCTCACTGAAAGCATGTTCAAGCGCCAGTCCGGGATCAAGGACAGCAGCAATTTGCTGCCGGGTCACGGCGGGGTGCTGGATCGCATCGACAGTCTGACGGCAGCGATTCCCGTGTTTGCGGTGTTGCTGTGGATGGCTGCACCATGAGCCGCCCACAACAGATTACCGTCCTGGGGGCGACCGGCTCGATCGGGCTGAGCACGCTCGATGTCATCGCTCGCCATCCCGAGCGCTATCAGGTCTTCGCATTGAGTGGTTTCACTCGTCTGAGTGAGCTGTTGGCGCTGTGTGTGCGGCATAAGCCGCGGTTCGCCGTGGTGCCTGAAGCGGGCGCTGCCCGAGCTTTGCAGGACGATCTGCGTGCCGCCGGCCTGTCGACCCGCGTGTTGGTGGGGGAGGCGGGTCTGTGTCAGATCGCTTCCGATCCTGAAGTCGATGCGGTCATGGCCGCCATCGTCGGGGCGGCGGGCTTGCGTCCGACGCTGGCGGCGGTCGAGGCCGGCAAGAAGATTCTCCTGGCTAACAAAGAAGCGCTGGTGATGTCCGGTGCCTTGTTCATGCAGGCTGTGCGCAATAGCGGCTCGGTGCTGCTGCCGATCGACAGTGAACACAACGCGATTTTCCAGTGCATGCCGCAGGATTTTGCGCGTGGTCTCGGGGCGGTTGGTGTTCGTCGGATTTTACTCACGGCTTCTGGCGGTCCGTTCCGACAGACACCCATGGCTGAACTGGCGCATGTTACTCCTGAGCAGGCGTGTGCCCATCCGAATTGGTCCATGGGGCGCAAGATTTCGGTCGATTCAGCCAGCATGATGAACAAAGGCCTCGAGTTGATCGAGGCCTGCTGGCTGTTCGACGCCAAACCGTCGCAGGTCGAAGTGGTGATTCACCCACAGAGCGTGATTCATTCGCTGGTCGACTACATCGATGGCTCCGTCTTGGCCCAGCTGGGCAATCCGGACATGCGCACGCCGATCGCCAACGCCCTGGCCTGGCCGGAGCGGATAGATTCGGGTGTTGCGCCGCTGGACCTGTTTGCCATTGCGCGTCTCGACTTCCAGGCGCCCGATGAAGAGCGTTTCCCTTGTCTGCGCCTGGCACGTCAGGCCGCCGAGGCTGGCAATAGTGCACCGGCCATGCTTAACGCGGCGAATGAAGTGGCTGTCGCGGCCTTTCTCGACGGGCGGGTTCGTTACCTGGAAATCGCGAGTATCATCGAGGAAGTCTTGAATCTCGAGCCGGTGGTTATGGTGGATGATCTCGATGCGGTGTTCACGGCTGACTCGAAAGCGCGAGTACTGGCCGGGCAATGGCTGAGTCGTCATGGGCGATAAGTGCAGCACTGAATAGGTTTGCGGAGAAAGTAGATGAGCGCGCTCTATATGATTGTCGGCACCCTGGTGGCATTGGGTGTGCTGGTCACCTTCCACGAATTCGGCCATTTCTGGGTCGCACGTCGCTGTGGGGTCAAAGTGCTGCGTTTCTCCGTGGGCTTTGGTATGCCGTTGCTGCGCTGGCACGACAAGAAAGGCACTGAATTCGTTATCGCCGCGATTCCGCTGGGTGGCTACGTCAAAATGCTCGACGAGCGTGAAGGCGAAGTGCCGGCTGATCAGCTCGATCAGACCTTCAATCGCAAATCTGTCCGTCAGCGCATTGCTATCGTGGCTGCCGGTCCGATTGCCAACTTTTTGCTGGCGATGATTTTTTTCTGGGTGCTGGCAATGCTCGGCAGCGAGCAGGTGCGGCCAGTCATTGGAGCTGTCGAGACTGGAAGTATCGCGGCCAAGGCGGGTTTGAGTCCGGGGCAGGAAATTGTTGCCATCGATGGCGAACCGACTACCGGATGGGCTGCGGTCAATCTGCAGTTGGTCCGGCGCCTTGGGGAGAGCGGAACCGTTCAATTGCTGGTTCGTGAGCAGGGCTCGTCGGCGGATTCGCCCCGTGAGCTGGCGTTGGATAAATGGCTCAAGGGGGCCGATGAGCCGGATCCGATTCGCTCGCTGGGTATTCGCCCTTGGCGTCCTGCGCTGCCACCAGTCCTGGCCGAGCTCGATCCGAAAGGCCCAGCGCAGGCGGCGGGCCTGAAAACCGGTGACCGATTACTGGCGCTTGATGGCAAGCCGCTGGATGACTGGCAGCAGGTGGTCGATTCGGTTCGTATGCATCCCGATACCAAAATCATGCTGCGCATTGAACGCGATGGTGCTCAAATCGACGTCCCTGTGACCTTGGCTGCTCGCGGCGAGAGCAAGGCACCCAACGGTTATCTGGGGGCAGGGGTGAAAGCTGTCGATTGGCCGCCAGAGATGATTCGCGAGGTCAGTTACGGTCCGATGGCCGCGATTGGGGAGGGGGCTCGACGCACCTGGACCATGAGCGTGCTGACCCTCGATTCGCTCAAGAAAATGTTGTTCGGTGAGCTCTCGGTAAAAAACTTGAGTGGACCGATAACCATTGCTAAAGTGGCGGGCGCTTCTGCCCAGTCGGGTGTCGTTGATTTCCTGAATTTCCTTGCTTATCTGAGTATTAGCTTGGGGGTTCTGAATTTGTTGCCCATTCCTGTACTGGATGGGGGGCATTTGTTGTTTTATCTGATCGAGTGGGCGCGTGGTCGTCCCTTGTCGGAGCGGGTGCAGGGTTGGGGGATACAGATCGGTATCAGTTTGGTGGTCGGGGTGATGTTGCTTGCTCTGGTCAATGATTTGGGCCGTCTGTAACACAATTCGCTGAATTGCGAATCTGCCGCATTTTGCGGCAGTTTGTTTATTGCCAGTTGGAATAAGAAAGGACTTCATGAAACGTCTGCTGCTAACTGCGGTTCTCACCGTATTGATGATCGCCGAAGTTCACGCCGAGTCCTTCACTATCTCTGATATTCGCGTCAATGGCCTCCAGCGGGTCTCCGCGGGTAGCGTCTTTGGTGCTTTACCGTTGAACGTCGGTGAACAGGCGGATGATCGTCGCCTGGTGGAATCCACTCGTGCCCTGTTCAAAACCGGGTTCTTTCAAGATATCCAACTGGGCCGCGAAGGCAACGTCCTTGTCATCACGGTAGTCGAACGTCCGTCAGTTGCCAGTATCGATATCGAGGGTAACAAGGCGATCTCCACTGAAGACTTGATGAAAGGCCTCAAACAGTCAGGTCTGGCCGAAGGCGAAATCTTCCAGCGCGCCACCCTCGAAGGTGTGCGTAACGAACTGCAGCGTCAATACGTCGCTCAGGGTCGCTACTCGGCTACCGTCGACACCGAAGTGGTGCCGCAACCGCGTAACCGCGTTGCGCTGAAGGTCAACATCAACGAAGGCACCGTCGCGGCTATCCAGCACATCAACGTGGTGGGTAATACCGTTTTCCCTGATGAAGACCTGATCGACCTGTTCGAGCTCAAGACCACTAACTGGCTGTCGTTCTTCAAGAACGACGACAAGTACGCTCGTGAAAAACTTTCCGGTGACCTGGAGCGTCTGCGTTCCTACTACCTGGATCGTGGCTATATCAACATGGATATCGCTTCGACCCAGGTGTCCATCACCCCGGACAAGAAACACGTCTATATCACTGTCAACGTCAACGAAGGCGAGAAGTACACCGTTCGTGACGTCAAGCTGAGCGGCGACCTGAAAGTTCCTGAAGACCAGGTCAAGTCCCTGCTTCTGGTGCAGAAAGGCCAGGTGTTCTCGCGCAAGTTGATGACCACCACCTCCGATCTGATCACCCGTCGTCTGGGTAACGAAGGCTATACCTTCGCCAACGTCAACGGCGTGCCACAGCCGCACGATGAAGATCACACCGTAGACATTACTTTCGCTGTCGATCCGGGCAAGCGTGCTTACGTCAACCGCATCAACTACCGTGGCAACACCAAGACCGAAGACGAAGTGCTGCGTCGTGAAATGCGTCAAATGGAAGGTGGTTGGGCTTCGACCTACCTCATCGACCAGTCCAAGACCCGTCTTGATCGTCTGGGCTTCTTCAAGACAGTCAACGTCGAAACTCCGGCCGTACCGGGTGTCGATGACCAGGTGGATGTCAACTATAGCGTTGAAGAACAGGCTTCCGGTTCGATCACCGCCAGCATCGGTTTCGCCCAGAGCGCTGGTCTGATCCTTGGTGGTTCGATCACGCAGAACAACTTCCTGGGTACCGGTAACAAGGTCAGTATCGGCTTGACCAAAAGCCAATACCAAAGCCGCTATAACTTCGGTTATGTCGACCCGTACTGGACTGCGGATGGCGTAAGCCTGGGTTACAACGCGTTCTATCGCACCACCGACTACAAAGACCTCGATGTCAACGTAGCCAGCTACGCAGTAGACAGTCTGGGTGCCGGTGTCAGCGTCGGTTACCCGATCAGCGAGACTTCGCGTCTGACGTTTGGCTTGACGGCGCAGCAAGACAAGATTCAGACCGGTCAGTACACCGTTGACGAAATTTTCAACTTTGTTAACACGCAAGGCGACCAGTACCTGAACTTCAAGGCTTCGGCCGGTTGGTCTGAGTCGACCCTGAACAAGGGGGTGCTGGCAACTCGTGGTCATTCTCAAAGCCTGACGGCGGAAGCCACTATACCTGGCAGCGATTTGTCATTCTTCAAGCTCGACTACCGTGGTCAGCTGTTTCAGCCATTGACTGATACCTACACCATGCGCCTGCATACCGAACTGGGCTACGGCGATGGTTATGGTTCTACCGGCGGGTTGCCGTTCTACGAGAACTATTTCGCCGGTGGTTTCAACTCGGTTCGCGGCTTCAAGGACAGTACGCTTGGCCCACTTAGTACCCCAAGTCGCGGCCAGCCAGTGACGGGCAACGTTGGCACTATTGCTGACCCGGATCAGAATGCGCTGCCATTCGGTGGTAACGTGCTAATTCAGGGTGGCGCAGAAATTCTGTTTCCGATGCCTTTCGTCAAGGATCAAAAATCCCTGCGTACCTCTGTGTTCTGGGACGTCGGTAACGTGTTCGACTCCAAGTGCCAGCAGGTCCAGAATACCAATGGCACTTTATCCAATACGCAGTGCAACGACGTCAGTCTGAGCAATATGGCCAGTTCCGTGGGTGTTGGTGTGACGTGGGTTACCGCTCTGGGGCCATTGAGCTTCGCCTTGGCAATGCCGGTCAAGGAACCGAGCAACGCGCAGACCCAGATTTTCCAATTCTCCCTCGGTCAGACTTTCTAATAGTCTGATCCAAGACAATGACAATGAATTTTGTAGGAGTGCATCGTGCGTAAGTTGACTCAATTGGTTCTCCTGGCAACCGTTCTGGTCGCAGGTCCGGCTTTCGCCGACATGAAAATCGCCGTTCTGAACTATCAGATGGCTCTGTTGGAGTCCGACGCGGCCAAAAAATACGCCGTGGATGCCGAGAAAAAATTCGGTCCTCAGCTGACCAAACTCAAGACGCTGGAAAGCAGCGCCAAGGGCATTCAGGACCGTCTGATGGCCGGTGGCGACAAAATGCAACAAGGCGAGCGTGAACGTCTTGAGCTGGAATTCAAGCAAAAGGCCCGTGACTTCCAGTTCCAGTCCAAGGAATTGAACGAAGCCAAAGCCGTTGCCGACCGTGAAATGCTGAAGCAGCTCAAGCCGAAACTGGACAGCGCTGTGGAAGAAGTCATCAAGAAAGGTGCTTTTGACCTGGTCTTCGAGCGTGGCGCAGTGATTGATGTCAAACCTCAGTACGACATTACTCGCCAGGTTATCGAGCGCATGAATCAGCTGAAGTAATCCATGACAGCGACTATTAAGCTCGGCCAGTTGGCCGAGTTCCTCGGCGCCACGCTACGTGGCGACCCGGAGAAAGAAATTACTGGGCTAGCCACTTTACAAGAGGCTGGCCCAGCTCAGTTGAGCTTTCTGGCAAACCCTCAATACCGTAAGTACCTGGCTGACAGCCGGGCCGCAGCCCTGTTGCTGAAGGCTGGTGACGCTGAAGGATTTACCGGTAATGCCCTGCTGGTACCCGATCCCTATCTGGCCTATGCGCGGGTCTCCCATCTGTTCGATCCCAAGCCCAAGGCCGCTGCCGGTATTCATCCGACAGCCGTAGTGGCGGCGGATGCAGTGGTTGATCCAACAGCAAGTATTGGTGCCTTTGCGGTGATCGAAAGCGCAGCGCGTATTGCTGGGGGCGTGACTGTTGGCGCGCACTGCTTTATCGGTGCCCGTTGCGAAATTGGCGAGGGCGGCTGGCTCGCTCCGCGAGTCACGCTTTATCACGATGTTCGCATCGGCAAACGGGTGGTGATTCAGTCAGGTGCGGTACTGGGCGGCGAAGGTTTCGGTTTTGCCAACGAGAAAGGTGTCTGGCAGAAAATCGCTCAGATCGGTGGTGTCCAAGTCGGCGACGACGTCGAAATTGGCGTTAATACTGCTATCGATCGTGGTGCCCTGGCCGATACCGTTCTTGGTAATGGCGTGAAGCTCGACAATCAGATTCAGATTGCCCATAACGTCCAGATCGGTGATCACACCGCCATGGCGGCGTGCGTGGGGATTTCCGGCAGCACCAAAATCGGCAAGCATTGCATGCTCGCGGGTGGCGTAGGGCTGGTGGGGCATATCGAAATTTGCGACAACGTTTTTATAACCGGGATGACCATGGTCACTCACTCGATTACCGAGTCGGGTTCATATTCTTCCGGTACGGCGATGCAACCGGCTGCCGAGTGGCGCAAAAGCGCGGCACGCATCCGTCAGCTCGATGATATCGCGCGGCGTCTGCGACAGCTGGAAAAGCGTGTAGGGGAAGTGACCCCTGACGGTAATGCTTCATCAGATGGCTGAAACCATTTCCATATCAAGTGTGCACAGCCACTAGACTGCCTCCTTGATTTGCTAGAGGGGTGCGCGTCAGTCGCGCGCTCCCAATCTTTACATAGGCTTCCCCCCGAAATGATGGACATCAACGAGATTCGCGAATACCTGCCTCACCGTTACCCGTTCCTGCTGGTGGATCGGGTCGTGGATCTGGATGTGGAAGGCAAGCGCATTCGCGCCTACAAGAATGTCAGCATCAACGAACCGTTCTTCAATGGTCACTTCCCTGCGCATCCAATCATGCCGGGCGTATTGATCATCGAGGCGATGGCTCAGGCTGCCGGGATCCTTGGTTTCAAAATGCTCGATGTGAAACCGGCCGACGGTACCCTTTACTATTTCGTGGGCTCCGACAAACTGCGTTTCCGTCAGCCGGTGCTGCCGGGTGACCAATTGATCCTTGAAGCCAAGTTTCTGAGCTGCAAGCGCCAGATCTGGAAGTTCGAATGCCAGGCTTCGGTCGATGGCAAACCAGTTTGCTCCGCTGAAATCATCTGCGCGGAACGCAAACTATGAGTTTGATTGACCCTCGCGCAATCATCGATCCGACGGCCATCCTGGCCGACGACGTCGAGGTCGGCCCTTGGTCGATCGTCGGCGCAGGTGTGGAAATCGGCGAGGGGACAGTGATCGGGCCGCATGTGATTCTCAAAGGCCCGACTCGAATCGGTAAGCACAACCGCATCTACCAGTTTTCTTCGGTAGGCGAGGACACCCCCGATCTGAAATACAAGGGTGAAGAAACCCGTCTGGTCATCGGTGACCACAACGTCATTCGCGAAGGCGTGACGATCCACCGTGGCACCGTTCAGGACCGTTCGGAAACGACCTTGGGTGATCACAACCTGATCATGGCCTATGCCCACATTGGCCACGACAGCGTTATTGGCAATCACTGCATCCTGGTTAACAACACTGCATTGGCCGGCCACGTGCACGTTGAAGATTGGGCGATCCTGTCCGGTTTTACCCTGGTTCACCAGTATTGCCACATTGGCGCCCACAGCTTTTCCGGTATGGGCACCGCCATTGGCAAGGATGTTCCTGCGTATGTCACGGTATTCGGCAACCCGGCCGAAGCTCGCAGCATGAACTTCGAAGGCATGCGCCGACGCGGTTTTAGCGAAGATGCGATTCACGCGCTGCGTCGTGCCTACAAGGTGGTTTACCGCCAGGGCCTGACGGTCGAACAGGCGCTTGCCGAATTGGCCGAACCCTCGGCTCAGTTTCCGGAAGTCGCAGTGTTCCGTGACTCCATCCAGTCTTCGACTCGCGGCATCACGCGTTAACCATGGCCAATCTGCGTATTGCGCTGGTAGCGGGTGAGGCTTCCGGTGACATTCTGGGTGCGGGACTCATGCGCGCGCTCAAGGCTCAGCACCCGGCGGTCGAATTCATGGGGGTCGGCGGCCCTCTGATGCAGGCTGAAGGCCTGGTCTCGTATTTCCCGATGGAACGTCTCTCTGTCATGGGGCTGGTGGAAGTACTGGGCCGGTTGCGCGAGCTGCTGGCTCGGCGCAAGAAACTGGTCGCAGACGTGATCGCCGAAAAGCCGGACGTGTTCATCGGTATCGATGCCCCGGACTTCAACCTTAATATCGAACTCAAGCTGCGTCAGGCCGGGATCAAGACCGTGCATTACGTGAGCCCGTCGGTATGGGCCTGGCGGCAGAAACGCGTGCTAAAGATTCGCGAAGGCTGCGATCTGATGCTGACGCTATTCCCGTTCGAAGCAAAATTCTACGAAGAGAAGGGCGTCCCGGTGCGGTTTGTCGGGCACTCCCTGGCCGATGCAATCCCGCTGGAAGCGGATCGTGCGGCGGCGCGAGCCGAACTGGGCTTGCCTGACGGGCCGTTGGTCGCGCTGATGCCTGGCAGTCGTGGGGGCGAAGTCGGTCGACTGGGCGCGTTGTTCCTCGATACTGCCCAGCGCTTGCGAGCCATGCGCCCTGGCGTGCGGTTCGTGATGCCTTGCGCCAGCCCCGAGCGCCGCGTGCAGCTTGAAGCGTTGCTGGCTGGCCGCGATCTGCCACTGACCTTGCTCGATGGCAAATCCCACCTGGCCCTGGCGGCCTGCGACGCGGTGTTGATCGCCTCCGGAACTGCCACGCTGGAAGCCCTGTTGTACAAACGACCGATGGTGGTCGCTTACCGTCTGGCGCCGCTCACGTTCTGGATTCTCAAACGCATGGTGAAGAGTCCATACGTTTCGCTGCCGAACTTGCTCGCCCAACGCCTGTTGGTGCCGGAGTTGCTGCAGGACGATGCGACCGTTGAAGCGTTGGCTCAGACGCTGTCGCCATTGATCGAAGGCGGCGAAGAACAGACTCGTGGCTTCGACGAAATTCACCGCACCTTGCGTCTCGACGCCTCCAATCAGGCTGCGGATGCAGTACTGAGGCTGATCGGCCAAGTACAATGAGTAAAACAAGTATGCAAATGGGGCTGGATTTCACCTTGGTCGCTGAAGTTGAAGAGTTGGTTGCGGGTGTTGACGAAGTCGGTCGCGGCCCGCTTTGCGGCGCCGTCGTGACAGCCGCGGTGATCCTTGATCCGAACCGTCCGATCCTCGGCCTGAACGATTCGAAGAAGCTGACTGAAGCCCGCCGCGAAAAGCTCTACGACGAAATCTGCGAAAAAGCCCTGAGCTGGTGCATCGCCCGCGCCGAAGTCGAAGAAATCGACGAGCTGAATATTCTGCATGCCACCATGTTGGCCATGCAGCGTGCGATCGAAGGGCTACACATTCAGCCGAAACTGGCAATGATCGACGGTAACCGCTGCCCGAAACTGTCCATGCGCGCCGAAGCGGTGGTAAAGGGCGACGGAAAGGTGCCTGCCATTGCCGCCGCATCGATTCTGGCCAAGGTCAGTCGTGACCGTGAAATGGCTGCTTTCGAATTGATCTATCCGGGTTACGGCATCGGTGGCCACAAAGGCTATCCGACCCCCGTTCATCTGGAAGCCCTGGCCCGCTTGGGGCCGACCCCGATTCACCGGCGCTCGTTCGCTCCTGTGCGTTTGGCGTATGAGGCCCGGGAAGGCCTGATCGAGAGTTAGTCGCAAGGCTGATGTTTTTGCCAAGGCCCGGTACAATCCGGGCCTTGTTGTCTTCACGTTTACAGACAGGATCACTATGCCGGCTTCATTCGTACATCTACGCCTGCACACTGAATATTCCCTCGTCGACGGTCTGGTGCGGATCAAGCCGCTGGTCAAGACCCTGGTCGGCATGAACATGCCTGCCGTTGCGGTTACCGATCAGAACAACATGTGTTCCCTGGTCAAATTCTATAAAGCCTCAATGGGCGCGGGCATCAAGCCAATCTGCGGTGCAGACCTGTGGCTGTCCAACAAGGATCCGGACAACGCCCTGAGCCGCATCAGCCTGCTGGCAATGAACGCCGTCGGCTACCGCAACCTGACCGAACTGATCTCGCGCGGCTTCATTGACGGCCAGCGTAATGGCTCGGTCATCATCGAGCGCGAGTGGGTGGCCGAGGCCAGCGAAGGCTTGATCATGCTGTCGGCGGCGAAAGAGGGTGAGATCGGCCTGGCCATGCTCAGTGGCAATCCAGCCGAAGCGGAAAAACTGGCTCGCGAGTGGATGGCAGTGTTCCCGGATCGCTTCTACCTGGAAATCCAGCGCACCAACCGCCCCAACGATGAAGAACAATTGCACGGCGCCGTGGCCCTGGCCGAGAAAATCGGTGCGCCGTTGGTCGCGACCAACGATGTGCGCTTCATCAAGCAGGAAGACTTTGCTGCTCACGAAACCCGCGTTTGCATCGGTGAAGGCCGCGCCCTCGACGATCCGCGGCGCTCGAAGAATTACAGTGATCAGCAGTACCTCAAAAGCGCCGAGGAAATGGCCGAGTTGTTCAGCGACATTCCAGAAGCGCTGGAAAACACCGTTGAAATCGCCAAGCGCTGCAACATCGAAGTGAAGCTGGGCACTCACTTCCTGCCCAATTTCCCGATTCCCGATGGCATGACCATCGATGAGTATTTCCGCAAGGTGTCATTCGATGGCCTGGAAGAACGACTTAGCGTTCTGCTGCCCAAGGACACCACCGAAGACTACGAAGCCAAGCGACAGGTCTACGTCGACCGGCTGAATTTCGAGCTGGATATCATCATCCAGATGGGGTTCCCCGGTTACTTCCTGATCGTTATGGACTTCATCCAGTGGGCCAAGAGCAACGGCGTGCCGGTAGGTCCTGGCCGTGGGTCGGGTGCCGGTTCGCTGGTGGCCTATGTGCAGAAGATCACCGACCTTGACCCGCTGGAATATGACCTGCTGTTCGAACGTTTCCTTAACCCGGAACGGGTATCGATGCCCGACTTCGACGTCGACTTCTGCATGGATGGCCGTGACCGCGTGATCGATTACGTGGCCGAGAAATACGGCCGCAACGCGGTGAGCCAGATCATCACCTTCGGTTCCATGGCCGCCAAGGCTGTGGTCCGGGACGTGGCGCGGGTGCAGGGCAAGTCCTACGGTTTGGCCGATCGTCTGTCGAAGATGATTCCGTTCGAAGTCGGCATGACCCTGGAAAAAGCCTACGAGCAAGAAGAAATCCTCCGCGACTTCATCAAGGTCGATGAGGAAGCCGCCGAAATCTGGGAAATGGCCCGCAAGCTTGAAGGCGTTGTGCGTAACGTCGGCAAGCACGCCGGTGGTGTGGTGATTGCACCGACCAAGCTGACGGACTTCTCGCCGATCTATTGCGACGAAGCCGGCGATGGTCTGGTAACCCAGTTCGACAAAGATGACGTTGAAGCGGCCGGTCTGGTGAAGTTCGACTTCCTGGGCCTGCGAACCCTGACGGTCATCGATTGGGCACTGAAAACCATCAACCGCGACCGCGCCAAGGTAGATGAGCCGCCGCTGGACATCGCATTCATCCCGCTGGATGACAAGCCGACTTACCAGTTGCTGCAAAAAG
Organism: Pseudomonas sp. ASL7; assembly: GCF_056680375.1. Taxonomy (NCBI): domain Bacteria; kingdom Pseudomonadati; phylum Pseudomonadota; class Gammaproteobacteria; order Pseudomonadales; family Pseudomonadaceae; genus Pseudomonas; species Pseudomonas sp. ASL7. The sequence goes on from NZ_CM155279.1 coordinate 5,992,218, forward strand.
CTGAAACCACTGCGGTGTTCCAGCTCGAGTCGCGCGGCATGAAAGAGCTGATCAAAAAGCTCAAGCCCGACTGCCTGGAAGACTTGATTGCTCTGGTGGCCCTGTTCCGTCCGGGCCCATTGCAATCGGGCATGGTTGACGACTTTATCAACCGTAAGCATGGTCGTGCCGAGCTCGCGTACCCGCACTCGGACTACCAGTACGAAGGCCTGAAACCGGTTCTGGCTCCGACTTACGGCATCATCCTGTATCAGGAACAGGTGATGCAGATTGCCCAGGTCATGGCCGGTTACACGCTCGGCGGTGCGGACATGCTGCGTCGGGCCATGGGTAAGAAAAAACCCGAAGAAATGGCCAAGCAGCGCGGTGGTTTTATTGAAGGTTGCAAGACCAACAATATCGAGGCCGATCTTGCCGGTAACATTTTCGACCTGGTAGAAAAATTCGCCGGCTACGGCTTCAACAAATCCCACTCCGCCGCTTACGGCCTGGTGTCGTACCAGACGGCATGGCTGAAAACACACTACCCGGCGCCGTTCATGGCCGCGGTACTGTCGGCGGATATGCACAACACCGACAAGGTCGTGACCTTGATCGAAGAAATTCGCACCATGAAGCTGCGTCTCGACGCGCCGGATGTGAATACTTCGGAGTTCAAGTTCACGGTGAATGACGAAGGCCGCATCATTTACGGCCTCGGCGCAATCAAGGGTGTGGGTGAAGGACCGGTCGAAGCGATTACCGAGGCGCGTCAAGAGGGTCCGTTCAAGGACCTGTTCGATTTCTGCGCCCGTGTCGACCTCAAGCGTATCAACAAACGCACCCTGGACGGCTTGATCCGTAGTGGTGCGCTCGATCGTCTGGGCCCGTATTTCCATGACGAACCGAAAGCCTATCAAGCGAGCATCGACCAGAATCGCGCGGTCTTGCTCAATGCGATGGAAGGGGCGATCAAGGCCGCTGAACAAACCGCTCGCACCCATGACAGTGGCCACGCCGACCTGTTTGGCGGGTTGTTCGTCGAGGCAGACGCTGATGTCTACGCCAATCACCGCAAGGCGAAAGAACTGACCCTCAAGGAGCGTCTCAAAGGCGAGAAAGACACCTTGGGTCTGTACCTTACCGGTCACCCGATCGACGAGTACGAAGGTGAAATCCGCCGCTTTGCTCGTCAGCGCATCATCGACCTGAAACCGGCTCGGGATACTCAGACCGTTGCGGGCATGATCATCGCGCTGCGGGTGATGAAGAACAAAAAGGGCGACAAGATGGGGTTCATCACCCTTGATGACCGCTCTGGGCGGATAGAAGCTTCGCTGTTCGCCGACGCGTTCCATTCGGCGCAATCGCTGTTGCAGACCGACGCGATGGTGGTGGTCGAAGGCGAAGTCAGCAACGACGACTTCTCTGGCGGCCTGCGGTTGCGGGTCAAACGGGTGATGAGCATGGAAGATGCACGCACGAACCTGGCCGAAAGCCTGCGTTTGAAGTTGCAGACCCAGGATTTGAAAGGCGATCAGCTACGCTGGTTGGGCGAGTTGTTCAAGCGTCACCGTGGTGCGTGCCCCATCACCATGGAGTACACAAGTCCCGATGCGAAAGCCTTGCTGCAGTTCGGCGAGACCTGGCGAATCGATCCGGCGGATGCCTTGATTCAAGCGCTGCGTGACCAGTTCGGGCGAGACAACGTCTTCCTCCAATACCGTTGACGGTCAGGTGCCATTGTTGTGGCCCGATCGTGACCAGAATTTTTTAATCTCGACCTGAACGCGCCTCTCCCTTAAGGTAGGGCGCGAATAGACAATCGGCCGACCCAAGCTCACTTGGACGTCGACCCAAGACGGACGCCTATGAACCCGAATTTTCTAGATTTCGAACAGCCGATCGCCGACCTGCAAGCCAAGATCGAAGAGTTGCGCTTGGTCGGTAATGACAATTCGCTGAATATCGGCGATGAGATCTCCCGCCTGCAGGACAAAAGCAGCACGTTGACCGAAGACATTTTCGGCAAGCTGACCAGCTGGCAGATCGCGCGTCTGGCGCGTCACCCGCGTCGCCCGTACACCCTGGACTACATCGAACACATCTTCACCGAGTTCGATGAACTGCACGGTGACCGTCACTTCTCCGACGACGCCGCCATCGTTGGCGGTATTGCTCGTCTGGACGACCAGCCGGTGATGATCATCGGTCACCAGAAAGGCCGTGAAGTGCGTGAGAAAGTCCGCCGTAACTTCGGCATGCCGCGGCCGGAAGGTTACCGAAAGGCGTGCCGCCTGATGGAAATGGCCGAGCGTTTCAAAATGCCGATTCTGACCTTCATCGACACCCCGGGCGCCTACCCTGGTATCGACGCTGAAGAGCGCAACCAGAGTGAAGCGATTGCCTGGAACCTGCGTGTCATGGCCCGCCTGAAAACCCCAATCATCGCCACCGTGATCGGTGAGGGTGGTTCTGGTGGTGCGTTGGCGATCGGTGTTTGCGACCAGCTGAACATGCTGCAGTATTCGACTTATGCGGTGATTTCGCCGGAAGGCTGTGCCTCGATCCTGTGGAAAACCGCCGAAAAAGCACCGGATGCCGCTGAAGCCATGGGCATCACCGCCGAGCGCCTGAAAGGCCTGGGCATCGTGGATAAAGTGATCAGCGAGCCTTTGGGCGGCGCACACCGTAATCCGGCCGCTGCGGCTGCATCGATCCGTGCCGAGCTGAGCTCGCAACTGGCGATGCTGAAGAAGTTCGACAACGACGCGCTGCTGGCCCGTCGTTACGAGCGACTGATGAGCTACGGTCTCTGATCTGACCTCGCTTCGACAGGCGACGCAAAACCATTGTGGGAGCGAGCCTGCTCGCGAAAGCGCTATAACAGTCAACAAGTGTGTTGAATGTTAAGCAGCCTTCGCGAGCAGGCTCGCTTCCACATTGGGTCTATGTGAAGCGACCGATACCTATGAATCCTTCAACGATTGATCTGTCTGCCAGGCTTCTGCTGAATCTGGCCCGTTGGCGCAACGCCAAAGCCTGGCGCATAGCGTTCTCTGGTGGTCTCGACTCCACCGTCCTGCTGCACTTGCTCACCCATCTCGCAAAAACCGAATCCTTGCCGTCGCTCAACGCTATCCATATCCATCATGGCCTTCAGGCTGCGGCTGATGCATGGCCGGAACAGTGTCAGTCGGTCTGTGATGCGCTGGGTGTGCCTCTACAGGTAGTTCGCGTTCAGGTTCAGCGCGGCGCCAGCCTTGAGCGTGCCGCCCGGGATGCGCGCTATGGTGCATTCGTTGACGCGACTCAAGTCGATGATGTGCTGCTGACGGCGCAACACCAGGATGATCAGGCGGAAACCCTGTTGTTTCGCCTGTTGCGTGGGGCAGGGGTGAGAGGCTTGTCGGGGATGCCGAGCCACCGTCCGTTGGGGCGGGGTTTTTTGGTGCGGCCGTTGCTGGCTGTTTCTCGGGCGGAGCTTGAAGACTACGCAACAGAGCATCACTTGAACTGGATCGAGGACCCTTCGAACCAGGACCGACAGTTCTCACGCAATTATCTGCGACATCAGGTGTTTCCGGTATTGACCGAGCGTTGGCCCCAGGCGATGGCGACGATGGCCCGTAGCGCCTCGCATTTGAGCGAAGCGCAGGCGTTGCTTAATGAACTGGCACACATCGATCTCGCCGACGCCAATACGGTCAGTGATTTCGCCTGGCTGGGCGTGCCCTCTCTGGCGCTGGCGTCACTTGCAAAACTTTCCGCCGCTCGCCAGCGCAATGCGTTGAGTCACTGGCTCACAGGGCTGACGCGGCTGCCGGACAGCGACCATTGGTCGGGTTGGGATAATGTGCGCGATGCCGCTGGCGATGCACGCCCGATCTGGAGGCTGGCGGATGGCGAACTTCACCGCGCTGGCGGGCGTATCTGGTGGTTGTCGGGCTGCTGGCTACGCCATCCGTTGCCTGCCTTTCACTGGCCAGACCCCTCGATATCGTTGAAGTTGCCGGATAATGGAGTACTCAGGCTCACGGGCCAAATCCCCGACGGTCCGCTGCATATCCGCTATCGTGAGGGGGGTGAGGTCATGCATCTGCCTGATCGCGGCCACCGGGATCTTAAGCGTTTGCTCAACGAATGCGGGGTTCCGGGCTTCGCCCGCGGCAGATTGCCGCTGCTCTATCGTGGCGAGCAATTACTGGCCGTGGCGAACCTGCCGGGGTTGAACGGCAGCGTGCAGCACGGCTGGAATTTGCATTGGCAACCAGCGAACGAAGATCAAGGTTTGAGCTGAAAGGGGCTTTCCGGTAGACTACGCTCCCTTCTTGATACAACTTCTGTGGATTCGCCTGAATTGCAGGAGTTGCCGATTACCAAGCAGTCTTTGCTGGGCGATTCCAAAAAATGTGTAGCGAGCAACGAACCGGTGTTTCATCTTCCGGTCTGTCCCAACGCGGCGGTTTTTTTGAAAGGTGCACTGTGATTAATGCAGGTGATCGGGGGCTTCGGCCTTCCTTCGCTTTCCCCGGCGGCTCGGACCGCTTTAACGCAGACTTCTAGGGTTTTTCATGACGCGCTACATATTCGTCACGGGCGGTGTTGTTTCTTCTTTGGGGAAAGGCATTGCATCGGCTTCATTGGCGGCCATCCTGGAGGCGCGGGGACTTAAGGTCACCATGCTGAAGCTGGACCCGTACATCAACGTCGACCCGGGCACCATGAGCCCGTTCCAGCACGGTGAAGTGTTCGTCACCCACGACGGCGCCGAGACCGACCTGGACCTGGGTCACTACGAGCGGTTCATCCGCACGACCATGACCCAGAACAACAACTTCACCACTGGCCGTGTCTACGAACACGTTCTGCGCAAAGAGCGCCGTGGTGATTACCTGGGCGCCACCATTCAGGTGATCCCGCACATCACCGACGAAATCAAGCGCCGGATCATCAAGGGCGCCGGCGATGCCGACGTGGCCATGGTCGAGATCGGTGGCACCGTGGGTGACATCGAATCGCAACCGTTCCTCGAAGCGATCCGTCAATTGCGTTTCGAAGTCGGCGCCAAGCGCGCGATGCTGATGCACCTGACACTGGTGCCCTACATTGCCACTGCCGGCGAAACCAAAACCAAGCCAACCCAGCACTCGGTCAAGGAACTGCGTTCCATCGGCCTGCAGCCAGACGTGCTGGTCTGCCGTTCCGATCACCCGATCGACATCTCCTCGCGTCGCAAGATCGCGCAGTTCACCAACGTTGAAGAACGTGCGGTCATCGCGCTGGAAGACGCCGACACCATCTACAAGATCCCGGGCATTCTGCATTCTCAGGGCCTGGATGATTTCGTTGTCGAGCGTTTCGGCCTGCAATGCGGCGGTGCCGATCTGTCCGAGTGGGAAGCCGTGGTTGACGCCAAGCTCAACCCTGAGCACGAAGTCACCATCGCCATGGTCGGCAAGTACATGGAACTGCTGGACGCCTACAAGTCGCTGATCGAAGCGATGAGTCACGCCGGCATCAGCAACCGCACCAAGGTCAACCTGCGCTACATCGACTCCGAAGACATCGAAAACCAGGGCACCGCGCTACTGGAAGGCGTCGACGCGATTCTGGTTCCAGGTGGCTTCGGTCTGCGCGGCGTGGAAGGCAAGATCACCGCCGTACAATACGCTCGCGAAAACAAGGTTCCATACCTGGGTATCTGCCTGGGCATGCAAGTGGCCGTGATCGAGTTTGCGCGTAACGTAATGGGCTGGAAAGACGCCAACTCCACCGAGTTCGATCGTGCAAGCGGTCACCCGGTCGTGGGTCTGATTACCGAGTGGGAAGATGCCACCGGCGCGGTTGAAACCCGTACCGAAACGTCCGACCTGGGCGGCACCATGCGCCTTGGCGCACAGGATTGCCTGCTGGAGCAGGGTTCCCTGGTGCACGATTGCTATGCCAAGGACGTGATCGTCGAGCGTCACCGTCACCGCTACGAAGTGAACAACAACCTGCTGCCAAAAATCATCGAAGCCGGCCTGAAAATCACCGGTCGCTCCGGTGATGGCGCGCTGGTCGAAGTGGTCGAAGCCCCGGATCATCCATGGTTCGTCGCTTGCCAGTTCCACCCTGAGTTCACCTCCACGCCACGCGACGGTCACCCGTTGTTCAGCGGTTTCGTCAAAGCAGCGTTGATTCAACACCAGAAGAAGGCATAAATCCGATGGCGCAGAAGATCATCCGTGTAGGCGATATCGAGATTGCCAACGACAAGCCAATGGTGCTGTTCGGTGGCATGAACGTGCTGGAAAGCCGCGACATGGCGATGCAGGTCTGCGAAGAGTACGTAAAGGTGACCGAGAAACTCGGTATCCCTTACGTGTTCAAGGCCAGTTTCGACAAGGCCAACCGTTCCTCCGTGACCTCTTACCGTGGCCCTGGCCTGGAAGAGGGCATGCGGATTTTCCAGGACATCAAGCAAGCCTTCGGCGTGCCGATCATCACCGACGTCCACGAGCCTGATCAGGCTGCGGTCGTTGCTGAAGTCTGCGAGATCATCCAACTACCGGCCTTTCTGTCGCGCCAGACCGACCTCGTGGTCGCGATGGCCAAGACCGGTGCAGTGATCAACATCAAGAAAGCTCAATTCCTCGCCCCTCAGGAAATGAAACACATCCTGAGCAAATGCGTGGAAGCGGGTAATGATCAGTTGATCCTCTGCGAGCGCGGTTCGAGCTTCGGCTACAACAACCTGGTCGTCGACATGCTTGGCTTCGGCATCATGAAGCAGTTCGAATACCCGGTGTTTTTCGACGTGACCCACGCGCTGCAAATGCCCGGCGGTCGCTCCGATTCCGCCGGTGGTCGTCGTGCCCAGGTCACCGACCTGGCCAAGGCCGGCATGAGCCAGTCGCTGGCGGGTCTGTTCCTTGAAGCACATCCGGACCCGGACAACGCAAAATGCGATGGCCCTTGCGCCTTGCGCCTGGACAAACTGGAGCCATTCCTGGCCCAGCTCAAAGCATTGGACGAACTGGTGAAGAGTTTTCCGACGGTAGAAACCGCGTAATCCTCATTTCTCCGTGCAGGAGCCGAGCTTGCTCGCGATGGGGCCCGAGAGAGCGCCATGAGCAAGCCGGTCTTATGCAACAATGTGACCCACAAGTTATAAATCGAGCGGTACGAAGCGTTTTCGTCAACTTTGGAGTGTTTACAACAATGGCAAAAATCGTCGACATCAAAGGTCGTGAAGTTCTCGACTCCCGTGGCAACCCCACCGTGGAAGCGGACGTGCTTCTCGATAACGGCATCATCGGTAGCGCGTGCGCGCCGTCCGGTGCTTCCACTGGCTCGCGTGAAGCGCTCGAGCTGCGTGATGGCGACAAGAGCCGTTACCTGGGCAAAGGCGTTCTGAAGGCCGTCGCCAACATCAACGGTCCGATCCGTGACCTGTTGAAAGGTACTGACCCAAGCGACCAGAAAGCGCTGGATCACGCGATGATCAAGCTCGACGGTACCGAAAACAAAGGTTCCCTGGGCGCTAACGCGATCCTCGCCGTTTCCCTGGCTGCGGCCAAGGCAGCAGCTCAAGACCAGGACCTGCCGCTGTACGCTCATATTGCCAACCTGAACGGTACCCCGGGTGTTTACTCGATGCCGGTTCCGATGATGAACATCATCAACGGTGGCGAGCACGCCGATAACAACGTCGACATCCAGGAATTCATGGTTCAGCCAGTCGGCGCCAAGTCTTTCTCGGAAGGTCTGCGCATGGGCACCGAGATTTTCCATCACCTCAAAGCTGTTCTGAAGGCCCGTGGCCTCAGCACTGCTGTCGGTGACGAAGGTGGTTTCGCACCTAACCTGGCTTCCAACGAAGACGCGTTGAAAGTGATTTCCGAAGCCGTGGCCAACGCCGGTTACAAGCTGGGCACCGACGTGACCCTGGCCCTGGACTGCGCCGCGAGCGAATTCTACGAAGACGGTAAGTACAACCTGTCCGGCGAAGGCCAGGTGTTCACCGCTGAAGGTTTTGCCGATTACCTCAAAGGCCTGACCGAGCGTTACCCGATCATCTCCATCGAAGATGGCCTGGACGAGTCCGACTGGGCTGGCTGGAAAATCCTTACCGACAAAATCGGCGAGAAGATTCAGCTGGTAGGCGACGACCTGTTCGTGACTAATACCAAGATCCTGAAAGAAGGCATCGATAAAAAGATCGCTAACTCTATCCTGATCAAGTTCAACCAGATCGGCACCCTGACCGAAACCCTGGAAGCCATCCAGATGGCCAAGGCCGCTGGTTACACCGCCGTCATCTCGCACCGCTCCGGCGAAACCGAAGATTCGACCATTGCCGACCTGGCTGTGGGCACTTCGGCTGGTCAGATCAAGACCGGCTCCCTGTGCCGTTCCGACCGCGTTTCCAAGTACAACCAACTGCTGCGTATCGAAGAGCAGTTGAATGGCAAAGCCAAGTACAACGGTCGCAGCGAGTTCCGCGGCTGATAAAGTGCTCTGCCTCACCATCGCGCGCGACTTTTGGCAATGTCAAAGGAAGCGTATTGGTGAGGCAGGCACGAAATGGTAAAAAGACAGCGGATTGTGTCGGAAAAATCGCTACGGCGATGAATTTGCCACTAATCTGATGCCTTATAAGCGCAAGCCTGGATTTTCCAGGCTTCGTGCTATCAGAAGCTTCAAAGTTTTTGCATGGCTGTCTTTTTTCACTGGATACCTGATATTCGATGCGCAGTCCCAATTGGTTGTTCCTCGTTTTGCTCTTGCTGCTGGCTGGCCTGCAGTACCGCCTGTGGGTGGGTAATGGCAGTCTGGCGCAAGTCGCAGAGCTGACTCAGCAGATCGCGGATCAACATGCTGAGAACGAGTCGTTGCTGGAGCGCAATCGAGTCATGGACGCCGAAGTCAGTGAGTTGAAAAAAGGCATGGAGACCGTTGAAGAGCGGGCCCGCCATGAGTTGGGCATGGTCAAGGACGGTGAAACCCTTTACCAGTTGGCCCAATGACCCCGTCGTTACCGGCCTTCTGGGCCGTGATTCCTGCCGCGGGCGTCGGTGCCCGTATGGCTGCGGACCGTCCCAAGCAATACTTGCAATTGGGCGGACGCACAATTCTCGAACACAGCCTCGGCTGTTTCCTTGATCACCCTGCCCTGAAGGGGGTGGTGGTCAGTCTTGCTGTTGATGATCCTTATTGGCCGAATCTGGCGTGTGCTGGCGATTCGCGTATTCAGCGTGTTGACGGTGGCGATGAGCGCTCCGGGTCGGTGCTCAATGCGCTGCTGCATTTGCACGCGCAAGGCGCTGACGATGAGGATTGGGTGTTGGTTCACGATGCCGCGCGACCGAATCTGAGCCGTGATGATCTGGACAAGTTGCTGGGTGAACTGGCTGAAGATCCAGTCGGCGGACTGCTGGCGGTTCCTGCTCGCGATACTCTCAAACGGGTCGACAAGCAGGGGCGCGTGGTTGAAACCGTGGATCGCAGCGTGATCTGGCAAGCGTATACGCCGCAGATGTTTCGCCTGGGTGCGTTGCATCGGGCGTTGGCCGATAGCCTGGTGGCGGATGTTGTGATCACCGATGAAGCTTCGGCCATGGAGTGGGCAGGGATGGCGCCTCGTCTTATTGAGGGGCGGTCTGATAACCTCAAAGTCACTCGCCCTGAAGATCTGGAGTGGTTGAGGCAGCGTTGGGCTAACCGCCGCTGATTTCTCGCTGGCCCTTCAATCGCTATCGCGAGCAAGCTCGCTCCCACACTTGTTTTGTGTCGGCCATCTATTTTTCGTTCGCCAATAATCCCTGTGGGAGCGAGCTTGCTCCGGGCGGCGTTCCGACGATAGCGGTAGTCCAGCCAACATATCTGGCACTGAAACATACTTAGCTCCGATACTCCGGCCGTCCAGCCAACCCTTCTTTCAAATAATCCACCAACTTGCGCACCTTCGGCGACAGGTGCCGTTGCTGTGGATAAAGCGCCCACACCGCAGTGTTTGGCGGTTGATGGGCTTCCAGCAGCGAAATCAAGGCACCACTGTTTAAATGCTCCAGCACGTAATAGTCCGGCAACTGACACAGCCCAACCCCCTGTAGTGCCGCGTCCAGCACCGCCTGCCCACTATTACAACGCCAGTTTCCCTGCACCCGTTGGGAAAATTCCCGCCCGTTCTGTTCCAGTTGCCAAACGTCCGAGCTGCCAATGAGACAGTTGTGCCGGCTCAATTCCGACAGGCTGTGTGGTCGACCGTATCGTTCCAGGTAGGAAGGCGATGCGCACAGGTACATGCGTCGAGGTGCCAAGCGTGTCGCCACTAGACGCGAGTCTTGCAGACGACCCAGGCGGATCGCCAGGTCCAGGCCCTCATGAACCAGGTCGAGCTGGCGGTTGCTCAGTTCAATGTCGATTCGAAGTTGTGGATAGAGCCCCATGAAGCGGGTTACCAGCGGCACGATAAATCGCTCGCCGTACGCCACCGCGCAGGTCATGCGCAGCATGCCCTTGGGTTCGCTGGTCAGGTCGCCGACCGCGCGCAATGCTTCTTCGCGTCCGTCTTGCAAACGCTGGCAATGCTGCAAGAACGTTTGCCCGGCTTCGGTCAGGGTAACCCGACGTGTGCTGCGGTAAAGCAGCCGCGTCTGAAGGCGCTCTTCCAGACGTACGATTTGTCGACTGACATGGGAGGAGGACACCCCAAGGCGTTCCGCCGCCGCGGTGAATTGACTGCACTCGGCGACTGCGACGAACTCGTCGATCCCTTCCCAACGGTTTTCGGACATCAAGGATTATCCCTGTGCAGCAATAATATTTTGCGTTTGTCTCGATTATTCATCGTATGGCGGTGTATTACACTCCTTGTCTCGTTTTTATTCACTGGAGAGTCAGCATGATCAAGTCGCGCGCCGCTGTTGCCTTCGAGGCCAAGAAACCCCTCGAGATCGTTGAAGTCGATGTCGCCATGCCGAAGGCCGGTGAAGTCCTGCTGCGCGTCGTGGCTTCCGGTGTTTGCCACACGGACGCCTACACCCTGTCCGGTGCCGACCCGGAAGGCATCTTCCCGTCGATCCTCGGTCACGAAGGTGGGGCGATTGTCGAAGCGATCGGTGAGGGTGTGACCTCTGTCGCCATCGGCGATCATGTGATCCCGCTGTACACCCCGGAATGCCGTCAGTGCAAATTCTGTCTGTCGGGTAAAACCAACCTCTGCCAGGCCATTCGCGCGACTCAGGGCAAAGGCCTGATGCCGGATGGCACTTCGCGTTTTTCCTACAAGGGACAGCCGATTTTCCACTACATGGGAACCTCGACATTCTCCGAGTACACCGTGCTGCCGGAAATCTCCGTGGCCAAAATCCCTAAAGAAGCGCCACTGGAAAAAGTCTGCCTGCTGGGTTGCGGTGTCACCACCGGTATCGGCGCCGTGCTCAATACAGCCAAGGTAAAACCGGGTGATACCGTCGCCATTTTCGGCCTCGGCGGCATCGGGCTGTCGGCGGTTATCGGTGCCGTAAAAGCCAAGGCTGCGCGGATCATCGCCATCGACATCAACCCGGCCAAATTCGAGATTGCCAAGCAGCTGGGGGCAACCGATTGCGTGAATCCGAAAGATTTCGATCGTCCGATCCAGGAAGTCATCGTCGACATGACCGACGGTGGCGTCGACTTTTCCTTCGAGTGCATCGGCAACGTCCAGTTGATGCGCGCTGCACTTGAGTGCTGCCACAAGGGATGGGGCGAATCGGTGATCATCGGTGTGGCGGGTGCAGGCCAGGAAATCTCTACCCGTCCATTCCAGTTGGTGACTGGTCGCGTCTGGCGCGGTTCGGCGTTTGGCGGTGTGCGTGGTCGTACCGAATTGCCGAGCTATGTCGAAATGACCGAAACCGGCGAGATCCCGCTGGATACGTTCATCACCCACACTATGGGCCTGGAAGATATCAACAAGGCTTTCGACCTGATGCATGAAGGCAAAAGCATCCGTAGCGTCATCCACTTCTGAGGTCGGTCATGAGCCTGGAAAATATCTCCTGCCAGAAAAGCTTCGGCGGCTGGCACAAACGATACCGGCACCGCTCCGAAGTGCTCGGTTGCGACATGGTGTTTGCCGTCTACCTGCCGCCGCAAGCGGAGCAGGGTGGCAAACTGCCGGTGCTGTATTGGTTGTCCGGCTTGACCTGTACCGATGAAAACTTCATGCAAAAGGCTGGCGCCCTGCGCATGGCGGCCGAGCTCGGGCTGATCATTGTCGCGCCGGACACCAGCCCGCGCGGTCCGGATGTGCCGGGCGATCCGGATGGCGCTTGGGACTTCGGTCTCGGTGCCGGGTTCTATCTGAATGCCACGCAGGAACCGTGGTCTCGGCACTATCGGATGCATGACTATGTCGTGCAGGAATTGCCGGCATTGGTCGAGGCGCATTTCCCTGCGTCCGACAAGCGTGGCATCAGCGGCCACTCCATGGGGGGGCACGGTGCGCTGGTTTGTGCGTTGCGTAATCCGGGGCGATATCAATCGGTGTCGGCGTTCTCGCCGATCAACAATCCGATGGATTGCCCGTGGGGTCAGAAAGCCTTTACCCGTTACTTGGGCGAAGACCGTTCGAAATGGCGTGAATGGGATGCTTGTGCGCTGATGGCCGAGGCAAACGAAAAGCTGCCGTTGCTGGTCGACCAAGGTGATCGAGACGATTTCCTGGCCACCCAGCTTAAGCCTGAAGCCTTGCAGCAGGCTGCCAAATTGGCCGGTCATCCGCTGACGTTGCGCCTGCAACCAGGCTACGACCACGGCTATTTTTTCATCGCCAGCTTCATCGACGAGCACTTGCAGCATCATGGGCGTGCGCTAAGCGCGTAGGGTCTGTTGACGTTCGGTGACGGCCGCGTTGCGCGCCAAGTTGCGCGATGCTGCGTTGCGGGATTTGCCAAGGGAACAACCATTGGCGGCATCCCCCGCCTTGCCTCGCACAACTTGGCACTGCAACGCGGCTCGCCACCAAACGTCAACAGACCCTAATGTCCGCCAAAGCAGGTAGAATCACGCCCTGACAACAATCGGGGCGTTTTTTTATGCGTATTGGCCACGGCTATGATGTGCACCGTTTCGCTGAAGGCGACTTCATTACTCTGGGTGGTGTGCGCATTGCACACAGCTTCGGGCTGCTCGCTCACTCCGACGGTGACGTCCTGCTGCACGCCTTGAGCGATGCCTTGCTCGGCGCCGCTGCGTTGGGTGATATCGGTAAGCATTTTCCGGACACCGACCCGACATTCAAGGGCGCTGACAGTCGTGTGCTGTTGCGTCATGTCGTCGCACTGATCCACGCCAAAGGCTGGAAGGTCGGCAACGTCGATAACACCATCGTCGCCCAGGCGCCGAAAATGGCCCCGCATATCGAATCGATGCGCGCGCTGATTGCCGCGGATCTTCAAGTTGAGTTGGATCAAGTGAACGTGAAAGCTACCACCACCGAAAAGCTCGGCTTTGTCGGTCGCGAAGAAGGCATCGCCGTGCATTCCGTTGCCTTGTTGTTGCGCGCATGAACGAACTGCAATTGCTCGGCCCGCGGGCCTATGGCGAAGCCCTCGGCACTGCCGTATTGAAAGCCACGGCGGAAGACTTTCAGGTCGATGAAGTCCTCAATATTCCCCTCAGTGGCGATGGCGAGCACCTGTGGATCTGGGTGGAAAAGCGCGGTCTGAATACCGAAGAAGCAGCGCGGCGGATTGCCAAGGCGGCGGGCGTGCCGTTGCGGACTGTCAGTTATGCGGGCCTCAAGGACCGTCAGGCACTGACTCGCCAGTGGTTCAGTGTGCAACTGCCGGGCAAGGCAGATCCTGATTTGTCGGCGGCCGAAAATGACACGCTGAAAATCCTCAAGACCGGCCGGCACAAACGCAAGCTGCAACGCGGCGCACACTCGGCCAATGGCTTCACGTTGCGCCTGACCCAATTGGCGGGCGACAAAGCCGCGATTGAAGAACGTCTGCAACGGATCGCCAAGCAAGGTATACCCAATTATTTCGGTGCCCAGCGTTTTGGGTTTGACGGCGGTAACGTGGTCGATGCCCGTGCCTGGGCCGCGCGCAAGGCCCTGCCGGAGCAGCGCAATGTGCGCTCGCGATTGCTCTCTACCGCCCGCAGTTTTCTGTTTAACCAGGTGCTGGCGGCGCGTGTCGCCGATGGCACCTGGCAGCGTGCCGTGGTCGGTGACCTGCTGGCCTTCACCGACAGCCGCAGTTTTTTTCCGGCAGGTGAAGCCGAATGCAGCGACCCGCGTCTGGCGATTCTAGACCTGCACCCGACCGGTCCGCAGTGGGGCGAAGGTGACTCGCCGGCAACTGGCGTTGTCCATGAACTGGAGCAGGCAATCGCTGCTCGCGAAGCCGATCTTCGCGATTGGTTGATTAACGCCGGAATGAGCCACGAACGTCGCATCCTGCGGCTGCCCATTGGTGGGTTGACGTGGCATTATCCCGAGCCTGACATTCTGCAACTGGAATTCGTCCTGCCGGCCGGATGCTTCGCCACCGTATTGGTGCGTGAACTCGTCGATCTGGTGCCGGTGGGGCAGACGGACAGCCCATGCGTATTCTGATTTCTAACGACGATGGGGTAACCGCACCCGGACTCGCCGCGCTTTATGCTGCGCTGGCGGATTACACCGAATGCGTGGTTATCGCCCCGGACCAGGACAAAAGCGGCGCCAGCAGTTCGTTGACGCTCGACCGTCCTTTGCACCCGCAAACATTGGCCAACGGCTTTATCAGCCTCAATGGGACACCCACCGATTGCGTGCACCTGGGCCTTAACGGCCTGCTGGAGCGCGAACCGGACATGGTGGTTTCCGGTATCAACCTGGGCGCCAATCTGGGAGACGACGTGCTGTATTCCGGCACCGTGGCGGCAGCGCTTGAAGGGCGTTTCCTTGAGCGACCTTCGTTTGCTTTTTCGTTGGTCTCACGGCAAGTGGAGCACCTTTGCACCGCCGCTTACTTTGCGCGCAAACTGGTGGAAGCCCACGCTGACCTGGCCCTGCCACCGCGCACGGTGCTGAACGTGAACATTCCCAACTTGCCGCTGGACCACATCCGCGGAATTCAGTTAACCCGACTCGGCCATCGCGCTCGTGCCGCGGCGCCGACGAAAGTGGTCGACCCGCGCGGGAAATCCGGCTACTGGATCGCCGCAGCGGGAGATGCTGAAGACGGCGGCCCGGGCACCGATTTTCATGCAGTGATGCAGGGCTATGTTTCCATCACCCCGCTGCAACTGGATCGCACCTTCAATGATGCGTTCAGAAGTCTCGATGGCTGGCTGGAGGGGCTGCGCTGATGGCTCGTGAACAAGACCCGATGCTGCACCGCGGCATAGGGATGACCTCCCAGCGGACCCGTGAACGCCTGATTCAGCGCCTGTATGAAGAGGGCGTGTCCAACGCCAAGGTGCTGGAAGTCATCCGTCGTACACCGCGTCACCTGTTCGTCGACGAAGCACTGGCTCACCGCGCTTATGAAGATACGGCGCTGCCGATCGGGCATAACCAGACCATCTCCCAGCCTTATATGGTGGCTCGCATGAGCGAGTTGTTACTGGAGGCCGGTCCTCTCGACAAGGTGATGGAAATCGGCACCGGTTCGGGCTACCAGACAGCGGTGCTGTCGCAACTGGTCGAGCGCGTGTTTTCCGTAGAACGCATCAAGGTTCTGCAGGACCGGGCCAAGGAACGCCTGGTCGAGTTGAACCTGCGCAATGTGGTATTCCGTTGGGGCGATGGCTGGGAAGGCTGGCCGGCCCTCGCACCGTACAACGGCATCATCGTGACCGCAGTGGCGACCGATGTCCCTCAGGCTTTGCTCGATCAGCTAGCGCCGGGAGGGCGGCTGGTGATTCCGGTCGGGGCTGGCGAGGTGCAACAATTGATGCTGATAATTCGCGAAGAACAGGGCTTTTCAAGACGTGTTTTAGGGGCTGTACGCTTTGTGCCATTGCTCAATGGGCCGCTGGCCTGAACATTTGTTTTAGCGTGCTGAATTCTCTTCGATTGCCCCTGTCTTACAGCGGCATCGATCAGTTAAACGGGATTCATCGTCAGGTAGCAAACGTGTGCGTAGCATCATCACGGGTAAAGCCTGCACGGCCCGTTATACTGGTGACATTTCGCGCCGTAACACGGCAATCCACATTTTTCAGCCACCACAAAGGGAGCGGCGGGTGAGTCTCACAGTCATTGCGCAGCGTATGGGTATAACCGGCTTTCAGCGCCTGGTGACTGGCCTTGTCTTGAGCACCTTGCTGGTTGGTTGTTCCAGCACCAAATCGAGCGACGTGCGCGTCGTCGATCGCAATAAAGCCGTGCCCCAGCGTCCGGTAACGACCACGGGCCAGTACGTCGTTCGGCCTAAAGACACGCTGTTCTCCATCGCGTTTCGCTACGGCTGGGACTACAAGGCCCTCGCGGCACGAAACAACATTCCCGAGCCGTACACCATCCACCCGGGTCAGACGATTCGCTTTGACGGTCGTACCGGTTCAACGTCGATTGCGCCGACAGAGGTGGTCAGTTCGTCGAATTCAACGCCTTCGTCATCGAGTAAAACCACGGTTATCCGGCGCCAGGCAAACGGCACAACCACCAGTACAACGGTGGTTGCACCGTCCGTCGCCAACAAGCCGGCACCTGAACCATTGCCTCCGGCAGGGCCGGCCCCGACCGGCTGGGGATGGCCATCTAATGGCATTCTGATTGGAAAGTTCTCCTCAAACGGCAGTTTGAATAAAGGAATTGATATCGCCGGAGATTTGGGACAGCCTGTTTTAGCTGCGTCTGATGGGACGGTGGTATACGCCGGGAGTGGCTTAAGGGGCTACGGCGAATTAGTCATCATCAAACACAGCGAAACCTACGTAAGTGCCTACGGACATAACCGTAGACTGTTGGTTCGGGAGGGGCAGCAGGTCAAGGTCGGACAGACAATTGCCGAAATGGGGTCAACGGGAACAGACCGGGTGAAGCTGCATTTTGAGATTCGCCGCCAGGGTAAACCTGTAGATCCGCTGCAATTCCTGCCACGTCGTTGATCGCTTGCCAGCTTGTTCCGTCACGTAGAGGGAACAAGCTCCAGCGTTGCCAAGGATAAAGGCGCCGCTTGAGCTTGAGGTCGAACTCACCAAAGGACTATAACAATGGCTCTCAGTAAAGAAGTGCCGGAGTTTGACATCGACGATGAGGTTCTCCTGATGGAGACCGGCATCGGTACGGATTCGATGTCGAATGATGAAGGGTCTGCTCCACCTTCCGTTCGTGCCAAATCCAAACACTCCGCTTCGTTAAAGCAACACAAGTACATTGATTACACGCGTGCGCTCGACGCTACGCAGCTGTACCTCAATGAGATCGGCTTTTCCCCTCTGTTGTCCCCGGAAGAAGAAGTTCATTTTGCGCGCCTGTCGCAAAGTGGCGATCCGGCCGGGCGCAAACGCATGATTGAAAGCAACCTGCGGCTGGTGGTGAAAATCGCCCGGCGCTACGTCAATCGTGGGTTGTCGCTGCTCGACCTGATCGAAGAGGGCAACCTCGGGTTGATCCGTGCGGTGGAGAAGTTCGACCCTGAGCGTGGCTTCCGCTTTTCGACCTACGCTACCTGGTGGATCCGTCAGACCATCGAGCGCGCGATCATGAATCAGACCCGGACTATCCGGTTGCCGATCCATGTGGTCAAAGAGCTCAACGTGTACCTGCGGGCGGCACGGGAACTGACGCAAAAACTCGATCATGAACCCTCACCCGAAGAAATTGCCAACCTGCTGGAAAAACCGGTGGGGGAGGTTAAACGCATGCTCGGCTTGAATGAGCGGGTTTCTTCGGTCGACGTCTCGCTGGGTCCGGATTCGGATAAAACCCTGCTGGACACCCTTACCGATGATCGTCCCACCGATCCATGTGAACTGCTGCAGGATGACGACCTGTCCCAGAGCATCGATCAATGGCTCTCGGAACTGACCGACAAGCAACGTGAAGTGGTGATACGCCGCTTTGGCCTGCGAGGTCATGAGAGCAGCACGCTTGAAGACGTAGGCCTGGAAATTGGCCTGACCCGTGAACGGGTCAGACAGATTCAGGTTGAAGGATTGAAGCGTCTTCGGGAGATCCTCGAGAAAAATGGCCTGTCGAGCGAGTCGCTGTTCCAATAAGCAATTTGCTAAATCGCCATTAAAAACCCCGACTGGTCGGGGTTTTTTTATGGCTGGGGAATGAGGGAGGCGTCATCGCGGGTTTTTAGGCTCGTGCTGTAAGTCTTTGCTTACTCTTTCGTAAGTGTTCGTTATTTTTACAGGGTGGCAGTCGTCCATTCTCGGACTCCGATTTACTTATCTATTTGATTTATAAGATTATTAATTAAAATTAATAGCATATGACAGACAGTTTTATTGATCTGAGTCGATTGCTCTTGATAGGGAACGCTCTAATATCTGAACTGTGTCGACGGACAGACACGCCCTTCAAGGACGAGGGGAAGGACATCGCAGGAAGCGATTCATCAGGACGATGAAAAGGAACGCAGGGAATAGGGAAAAAATGTGGGCGGGTCAAACCGCCCCTTTTTTTGCCTGCAGAAAAGCAAAAAGGCCCGCAAGGGGCCTTTTCGGGAATGCGGGGAAATCAGCGTTCGAGGTCTTTGATCTTGCCTTTCTTGCCATCCCACTCTTCAGCGTCAGGCAGCGATTCTTTCTTCTCGGTGATGTTAGGCCAGATTTCGGCCAACTCAACGTTCAGCTGAATGAACTCTTGCATGTCTTCCGGGACTTCATCTTCAGAGAAAATGGCCACGGCAGGGCATTCAGGTTCGCACAGTGCGCAGTCGATGCACTCATCCGGGTGAATCACCAGGAAATTCGGGCCTTCGTAAAAGCAGTCCACCGGACAGACTTCTACGCAGTCGGTGTACTTGCACTTGATGCAGTTGTCGGTGACGACGAAGGTCATTTCTAATTTTCTCCTCAGGCGGCGGCAGCGGAGCCCCTTCACGTTGGGGTCGCCGGGTTCGGGAGCGATAGTCTGCTGGCCAGGCTATTAGCCAGCAGCATCCCAAACCGCGCGAGATTCTAACAGCTTGCAGGCAAGTGCGTTAGATCCGTGTCTTTAGTGTATAGAGCATTTCGAGTGCACGACGCGGACTCATATCGTCCAGATCAAGTTTGGCCAGTTCATCCAGTACCGGATGTGGCAGGCTGGCGAACATATCGCTCTGTTGTGGCGCGGCGGGTTTACCTTTGACCGGCTTCGCAACTTCATGGGGCAGGGCGGTGGCTTCCAGTCGGCCCAGGTGCTCGCGAGCGCGTACGATCACTTCGCTCGGTACGCCGGCCAGTTGCGCAACGGCCAGACCGTAGCTCTGACTGGCAGGCCCTGGCAGCACGTGGTGCAGGAATACGATGCGCTCGTTGTGCTCGGTCGCATTGAGGTGAACGTTGGCCACTAATGGCTGGGCTTCCGGCAGAACCGTCAGCTCGAAGTAGTGGGTGGCAAACAGCGTGTAAGCCCGCAGATGCGCCAGGCGCTCGGCCGCAGCCCACGCCAGGGACAGACCATCGAAAGTGCTGGTACCACGCCCGACTTCGTCCATCAGCACCAGGCTGCGCTCGGTGGCGTTATGCAAAATGTTGGCGGTCTCGCTCATCTCCACCATGAAGGTCGAGCGCCCGCCTGCCAGGTCATCGCTGGAACCGATCCGGGTGAAAATCCGGTCCACCAGCGACAGTTCGCAACGGGCTGCCGGCACGAAGCTGCCGATATGGGCCAGCAGCACGATCAAGGCCGTTTGGCGCATGTAGGTGGATTTACCGCCCATGTTCGGACCGGTGATCACCAGCATGCGCGTGTTGTCGTCGAGGCTCAGGTCATTGGCCACGAACGGCGTGGTCAGCACCTGCTCCACCACCGGGTGACGACCCTGGGTGATGCGCATGCACGGCTCGTCGACGAAGCGCGGGCAGTTCAGGTCGAGATTCAGCGCGCGTTCGGCGAGGTTGCTCAGCACATCCAGCTCAGCCAGTGCGGCGGCAGTGTCCTGCAATGGAGGCAGTTGCGCGATCAAGTCTTCGAGCAGCGCTTCGTAGAGCATCTTTTCACGGGCGAGGGCGCGGCTCTTGGCTGACAGCGCTTTGTCTTCGAACGCCTTCAGCTCCGGCGTGATGAAGCGTTCGGCGCCTTTTAGCGTCTGGCGACGGATGTAGTCGGCTGGCGCGGACTCGGCCTGCTTGCTCGGCAACTCGATGAAGTAGCCGTGAATGCGGTTGTAACCGACTTTCAGGTGGGACAGGCCGGTACGTGCCTTTTCGCGTGCTTCCAGGTCGATCAGGAACTGCCCGGCGTTTTCGCTGAGCGATTGCAAGTCGTCCAGTTCGGCGTCGTAACCGGTTTTCAACACGCCGCCGTCACGGATGACGGCGGGCGGGTTGTCGATGATGGCTTTCTCCAGCAATGCCGCCAGTTCCGGGTAGGTGCTGGTGGTGTTTGCCAGTTGGATGATGTGAGGAGCTTCGAGCTCGGTCATTGCCACTTGCAGCTCGGGCAGTGCGCCGAGGGCGTCGCGCAGGCGAGCGAGGTCACGAGGGCGCGCATTACGCAGGCCGATCCGCGCCAGAATCCGCTCGATGTCACCGATTTCCTTGAGCTGCGGTTGCAGCTTTTCGAAACGGTAACCGTCGAGCAGGCAGGTAATCGAGGTCTGGCGCGCCAGCAATACAGTCAGGTCACGCAACGGGCGATTCAGCCAGCGGGTTAGCAGACGGCTGCCCATGGCGGTCTGGCAACGATCGACCACCGATTGCAGTGTGTTGTCGCGACCGCCGGCCAGGTTGGTGTCCAGTTCCAGGTTGCGACGGCTCGCGCCGTCCAGCACCACAGTGTCGTCCAGGCGTTCATGGCGCAGGCTGCGCAAATGCGGCAGGGCGGTGCGCTGGGTTTCCTTGGCATAACTGAGCAGGCAACCGGCGGCGCCGATGGCAAGGGTCAGGTTCTCGCAGCCGAAACCTTTGAGGTCCTGGGTAGAAAACTGCTGGCATAGACTTTTCAGCGCCGAGTCGCGCTCGAAATCCCACGGCGCGCGACGACGAACCCCACGACGTTTTTCCGCTGGCAGGTCTTTTGGCCAGTCATCCGGGATCATCAGCTCTACCGGATTGACCCGTTCCAGTTCCGCCAGCAGGTTTTCCCAGCCTTTGATTTCCAGCACTGTGAAATTGCCACTGGTGATGTCCAGCACCGCCAGACCGAACAAGCGTTCGTCACCCAGCACCGCGGCAATCAGATTGTCTCGACGCTCATCCAGCAGCGCCTCGTCACTCACCGTCCCTGGCGTGATGATCCGCACCACCTGACGATCCACTGGCCCTTTGCTGGTGGCCGGGTCGCCAACTTGCTCACAGATCACCACCGACTCGCCCAGCTTGACCAGTTTCGCCAGGTAACCTTCCGCCGCGTGGTAAGGAATCCCACACATCGGAATCGCCTGGCCGGCCGATTGCCCCCGGGCGGTCAGGGTGATGTCCAGCAACTTGGCGGCCTTCTTCGCGTCTTCATAGAAGATCTCGTAGAAGTCGCCCATGCGGTAGAACATCAGCTGGTCAGGGTGCTGGTTCTTCAGGCGCCAGTATTGCTGCATCATCGGCGTGTGGGAGGACAGATCGGAGAGTGCTTTATTCATCGGATAATCAGGCAAATTCGTTGAAAGGTGTAGGGCAAAGGAGGGGCATCGACCCGGCTTTTCCGCGATGGGCGCAAGGTTACCATGGGCAGTCCGCCCGACGCAGGCATGAAAGCCCAAGGGCATATTTCTGGCGTCATGACCTGTTCAACAGCGTCACCCGTCAGAGCACTCACTCGCTAACACTTTGATCGATCCAGCGCCTTGCAAGCGCGATACGCTCGTGTACGGTAGTTCTCATTCCGCTCAATCAGGAGATGACCGTGAAAGAAATCACCCAACTGGCCGCTGAACTTGGCAGACGCCTGCAGGTTCTGAATGCCCACGTCACTGCGGCCGAGTCTTGTACCGGTGGAGGGATCAGCGAGGCGATTACCCGGATTCCGGGCAGTTCGGCGTGGTTCGAGGCCGGTTATGTCACCTACTCCAACCGTCAGAAAACCCAGCAATTGAATGTGCCGGTCGAGTTGTTTTCAACGGTGGGGGCGGTCAGTCGCGAGGTGGTCGAGGCCATGGTTCGTGGCGCGCAGGAAAAAAGCCGGGCGCATTTTGCCGTGGCGGTCAGCGGTGTGGCGGGGCCGGATGGCGGTTCGCCGGGCAAGCCGGTGGGCACGGTATGGCTGGCCTGGGGCGTTGGCGAGCAGGTGTTCAGCGAGGTGCAGCACTTCCCCGGTAACCGCGAGGAGGTCCGCCGACAAACGGTGAAGGCCGCGCTAGAGGGGCTGCTGCGCCATGCTGCTGGAGAAATCTCAAATCAGGGGTAGGCGATCCCGAAACGCTGTGGAATAATACTGGCTACTTATACAGGTGTTGGCCGTCAGGCCTTATTGATTACGTGAGGACTTTAATGGACGACAACAAGAAGAAAGCCTTGGCTGCGGCCCTGGGTCAGATCGAACGTCAATTCGGCAAGGGTGCCGTAATGCGTATGGGCGATCAGGACCGTCAGGCGATCCCGGCTATTTCCACTGGCTCTCTGGGGCTGGACATCGCGCTCGGCATTGGCGGTCTGCCCAAAGGCCGTATCGTTGAAATCTACGGTCCTGAATCCTCCGGTAAAACCACACTGACACTGTCGGTGATCGCCCAGGCTCAAAAAGCCGGCGCGACCTGCGCATTCGTCGATGCCGAGCACGCCCTCGACCCTGAGTACGCCGGCAAACTGGGTGTCAACGTCGACGACCTGCTGGTTTCCCAGCCGGACACCGGCGAACAAGCTCTGGAAATCACCGACATGCTGGTGCGTTCCAACGCGGTTGACGTGATCATCGTCGACTCCGTGGCAGCTCTGGTGCCCAAGGCTGAAATCGAAGGCGAAATGGGTGACATGCACGTGGGCCTGCAAGCCCGTCTGATGTCCCAGGCGCTGCGTAAAATCACCGGTAACATCAAGAACGCCAACTGCCTGGTGATCTTCATCAACCAGATCCGCATGAAAATCGGCGTGATGTTCGGCAGCCCGGAAACCACCACCGGTGGTAATGCGCTGAAGTTCTACGCCTCGGTTCGTCTGGACATCCGTCGTACTGGCGCGGTGAAAGAAGGTGATGAAGTCGTTGGTAGCGAAACCCGCGTCAAGGTTGTGAAGAACAAGGTAGCTTCGCCATTCCGTCAGGCCGAATTCCAGATTCTTTACGGCAAGGGCATTTACCTCAATGGCGAGATGATCGACCTGGGTGTTTTGCACGGCTTCGTTGAAAAGTCCGGTGCCTGGTATGCCTACAACGGTACCAAGATCGGTCAGGGCAAAGCCAACTCGGCCAAGTTCCTGGCGGACAATCCGGACATCGCCGCGACGCTTGAAAAGCAGCTGCGCGACAAGCTGCTGACTCCAGCGCCGGACGTCAAAGCATCGCCAGTCAAAGAGACTGCCGATGACCTGGCTGACGCTGATATCTGATTGATCCGATGACCGCCGTACTCGATACACTCGTCGCGGTGCGGCGAACCGCAATGGACCTGCTCGCTCGACGCGAGCACGGTCGAGTCGAGCTGACGCGTAAACTGCGTCAGCGCGGCGCCCTCCCTGAAATGATCGACACCGCGCTTGATCGCTTGACGGAAGAAGGGCTCCTGTCCGAATCCCGTTACCTCGAAAGTTTTGTTTCCTATCGCGCTCGTTCCGGTTATGGCCCTTTGCGTATTCGTGAAGAGCTTGGTCAGCGCGGCCTGCAACGTATCGACATCGAGCTCGCCTTGCGCGAGAGCGGTATCAACTGGCAGGAACAACTGGAAGACACCTGGCGACGCAAGTTTTCCGGGCATTTACCGATAGACGCCCGTGAACGCGCCAAACAAGGCCGGTTCCTGAGTTATCGGGGTTATTCCATGGAAATGATCAGCCGCTTGTTCAGCGGCCGAGGGATGGACGATTGAATGAAACGGCTCGCTAGTTAGATAGCGGGCCGTTTTTTTTGCCTCACGTAACCTTTGACGGTTCCCGCGTGCGATGTTGCGCCTGGGGTTTGGGCTGTGCCCAGTTTTCCGGCAGATTGATGTAGTCCACCAGTTCGCGCAGGCGCCCGTGATCACGAGCGTTGAAAGTGAAGGCCAGTCGCGCCAGGTGGCTGAATTGCGCCTCGTCGTGCTCTTCTCCGCTGTAGGCATGCTGATGGAAATGATCGCTCAGGCACAGATCGGCAAATGCTCCCTGCATGTGTTCGAGCGCTTGCTCGCTGAGCGGGTGATTCATGCGAATGATGAGCTGATGTTTAAGCCAGCGGCTGGAGTGAAAGTTGCTGTAGAACTGATTGATCTGTTCCACCGCTTCTTCGGCGCTGTACACCAGGCTTACGAGTTTCATGTCCGTTGGCAGGATGTAGCGATTTTCCTCCAGTTGGTGGTGTATGAAGTCCAGTGCGCCTTGCCAGAACGTTCCGCCCGGGGCGTCCAGCAGCACCACGGGCACCAGCGGGCTTTTGCCGGTCTGGATCAGGGTCAGCACCTCGAGCGCTTCGTCCAGGGTGCCGAAACCGCCAGGGCACAGGACCAGTGCATCGGCTTCCTTGACGAAGAACAGCTTGCGGGTGAAGAAGAAATGGAAGGACAGCAGGTTGGCGGTGCCCTGGACGGTGGTATTGGCGTGTTGCTCGAACGGCAGGGTGATATTGAATCCCAGGCTGTGGGCCAGGCCGGCACCTTCGTGGGCAGCAGCCATGATGCCCCCACCGGCACCGGTGATGACCATCAGGTCCGAGCGTGCCAGCGCGGCGCCGAGTTCTCGGGCCAAGCCGTACAGCGGATGTTCTATCGGGGTACGGGCTGAACCGAACACGGTGACTTTACGCCGCCCTTTGAACTGCTCCAACACACGAAAAGCATGCTCCAGTTCACGAAGGGCTTGCAGGGTGATCTTGGCATTCCAGCGGTTGTGATCTTCCTGGGCCATGCGTAGCACAGTCAGGATCATGTCGCGGTAGATCGGGATGTTCGGGCTGTTGGGTGAAACCAGGTTGAGTTGCTCTTCGACCTTGCTGGTGAGGTCGTGGCCGCTTTCTTCAAAATGACGGCTCAGGAGGTCATTCGGTTGGTAAGGCATCAACTTCTCCTTCCATACAGGCCATATAGGTTCTGTTTTTTCCTTGGATGAAGGAAACATTCACACAGTAATACGGGTAGCGGGCAGCCCCTTTCCTGCCCCGAAAAATAAACGAGAACACTATGAATCTAGACCCTCGCAGAGATTTACGCTGACTTGATCATTGCGCCGCAATGCCTTTCCTGGCAACCGCTTATTGACGATTTGCAAGGTGGTTTCACCGCTCGTCTGAACGCAAGCCAGGTGTCCGTCAGTCTGATTTACTAAATGACAGGCGTCACACGACAACTTTGCGTCAAGGGCAAGACGCGCCGTACCAGCAGTTCAAAGGAATTATCGCCAATCAAAGGCGAAGGGCAGGGAGGCGGGAGCCATGACCAGAGTTATTCTGGAGATCGATACGCAACTGTATCGATTGCTGAAGTCATCCGCCGAGACCAATCATTTGAGCCTCGAGGAAGAGTGCTGCCGACGTCTGGAAGGTGCTGGCCGACGGTCACGTTACATACAGGCGCTGGTGGCGGAACTGCGCGCCGAGGATGAACAACGGCGCGCCAATTCTCAATGATTACTTTTTCTTCGCAGGTGCGGCTTTCGGGCAATCCGATTCCTTGAAGCGCTCGCTGGCCACCGGACGGTTGGTTTTAATCTCGGTGAACTCGTAACGCATGGTTGCGCCCTTGGCCATCAGCTTGCGAAAGCCCGGGTTGTTGCACACGGTAGAACCCAGCTGGAAATAAACCGCTTTCGGGTCTGCGCGCATCTTGTCCGCGTGGCTGCTCTGGACGCTGAGGTGGTTGATCAGCTCTGTGCCTTCGACGGTGTAGCCCTGATCGAGAATGTCTTCGTTGATCGCCCGTGGAGTGCCGACGTTGCTTTGAATGGCAACGTTTTGCAGCATTTTGTTCAGCTCCATGTCTTTCAAGGAAGCAGCCTGAGCGCTGAAGGAAGACGCCAGCAAAATGGCAGCGGTGGGAACGATAAGGCGCAGCATGAAACTCTCCTGGTTCAGTGACTGGTGATTCGACCCGTCACGTGACTATGCGTTCAGTGGCGGCGAATTATAGGGGAGGCGGCCTGGACGGTACAGGCTTGCGCCGGCCGGTCTGGTAAACTGCCGACACTTTTTGCGCTGCCGAGTGTTTTTCGTGTCGATTTTCCTTTCTTGCTGGTGTTGCCTCCGATGAGCCATGCCCCTGCGCACTTTGCGGCGAACGCCGTTGCCCGTTTGCGCGATGACCGCGAAGAAGAAGGCATCAAGCCGATCCAGGCTCGTGGCTGGAGGGCGCCGCGTTGCCGTGCGTGCCGTGTGATCGAGAGCCATTGCCTGTGCGCCTGGCGCCCGCAAGTCGAGTCCCGCTCCGGCGTGTGCCTGATCATGACCAACAAAGAAGTGTTCAAGCCGAGTAACACGGGGTGGCTGATCGCCGATGTGGTGCGCGACAATCATGCGTTCATTTGGTCGCGAACCGAAGTCGATCAGCAACTGCTGGCGCTGTTGTCCGATCCGCAGTGGCAACCTTACCTGGTGTTTCCGGGTGAATACGTTGAACCCGAGCGGGTGACAAACAGTGTCTACGTCGACAGCACCAAACGGCCTCTATTTATTCTGCTGGACGCGACCTGGACCGAAGCCAGAAAGATTTTCCGCAAGAGCCCGTATTTTGATCGTTTGCCGATTTTGAGTTTGTTGCCCGAGAAACTCTCGCGCTACCGGTTGCGCCGTTCGACTCGCAGCGAGCACTTATGCACAGCTGAAGTGGCGGCGCTGTGTCTCGATCTGGCGGGCGATGTTGAGGCAGCATCGGCACTGGACGCTTACTTCGACGTGTTCAGCCAGCATTATCTGGATGCCAAGCATCAACTTGAAATGAACGTTTCAACACCCGCACACGTCGAGTTGATGCCCTTCATTCAGAGCGCAACTCCCGCCCTCTGCTAATAGTCGCCCATACTGCAAAGAGTTCGCCGGGCCATGTAACTTGACCACCCCGACTTCGCTGGGCATGCTTGGCGCCGATTAGGGCGCGGCCAAAGTTTGATACGCCGTATTCTTTACGTGAATAAGCTACGTGAGTAGCCACGTGATTGGCGTTGAACGTGCCCTGTTGGTGCAGCTCCGTGGCTGTACCTCGAGTTGTTTTGGCGAGGCCTGAATGCATCAGACGTCCCATGAAAAACAGGATCATTTGAAAGATGGCCACATACGAAATCCTGATTGCCGATGACCACCCCCTTTTTCGTAGCGCCCTGCATCAAGCCTTGACCCTGGGCCTCGGGCCAGATGTCCGTCTGGTAGAAGTGGCCAGTATTGCCGAACTGGAAACCCGTCTGGACGAAAAGGCCGATTGGGATCTGGTGCTGCTGGACCTGAATATGCCGGGGGCGTACGGTTTTTCCGGGCTGGTGTTGTTGCGCGGTCAGTACCCGCAGATTCCGGTGGTCATGGTGTCGGCCCAGGAAGAAGCTTCGATTATGGTGAAGTCCCGTGAATTCGGTGCCAGCGGCTTTATTCCCAAGTCCAGCGACCTGAGTGTCATTCAAAAAGCCGTGCGTGCGGTGTTGGATGGCGACGTTTTCTGGCCGCCTCAGGCTTTCGAAGCGGTCAGCGTTTCTGATGAAGCCAAGGCCGCCAGTGAAGGTCTTGCGAGCCTGACACCGCAGCAGTTCCGTGTGTTGACCATGGTCTGTGAAGGATTGCTGAACAAGCAAATTGCCTACGAGCTGAGTGTTTCCGAAGCGACGATCAAGGCTCATGTGACGGCGATCTTCCGCAAGCTGAATGTGCGTACCCGAACCCAGGCCGCGCTGCTCCTGCAACAACTTGAGTCAATTTCAAGCCACTAAAGCGACGTTTGTTCACGCTTTTTTGATCTTTTTTACTCTAGCTTTTTCACTCCATTTTGGTTGCTTACTTCTATGTCACCTTTCAAAGGCCAGACCGGCCTAAAACGCATCCTCAACGCCTCTGGTTATTCACTGGACGGCCTGCGCGCCGCCTTCACCGGTGAAGCAGCCTTCCGGCAGCTGGTGTTGCTTAATGCCATCCTGATCCCGGTTTCGTTCTTTCTGCACGTCAGCCGGGTCGAACAGGCGCTGCTTATTGCAGTGTGTTTGTTGGCGTTGATAGTTGAGTTGCTTAATTCGGCAGTGGAAGCGGCCATCGACCGCATTTCTCTTGAGCGGCACCCGTTGTCCAAGAACGCCAAGGACATGGGCAGTGCCGCTCAGCTCGTGGCGTTGAGCATGATCGCGCTGGTCTGGGCGGTGATTCTGCTTTAAGCG
Source organism: Pseudomonas sp. ASL7 (assembly GCF_056680375.1). NCBI lineage: Bacteria > Pseudomonadati > Pseudomonadota > Gammaproteobacteria > Pseudomonadales > Pseudomonadaceae > Pseudomonas > Pseudomonas sp. ASL7. The sequence continues at coordinate 6,020,730 of NZ_CM155279.1, forward strand.
ATGGTGGGCAGCACGATCTCGTCGCTGCGCTGAACCCCTGCGGTGAATGCGCGGCACAGATCGAGGAATTCGCGCATTGCCGACGTCTGATATTTCTGTTTGTGCCAGATGAAATAGAACTGCCGCGCCAGGTCCAGGTCCGGAGTCTCCACCGGCACCAGGCTGCCTCGGCGGAAAGCGTCCCGCAGCGCCAGACGCGAAATACAGCCAATCCCCAACCCGGACTCTACCGCGCGCTTGATCGCTTCAGTGTGTTCCAGTTCAAGGCGGATGTTCAGCGCACTGCGGTGGTGGCGCATGGCCTGGTCAAAGGTCAGTCGCGTGCCAGAGCCTTGCTCACGCAGAATCCACGCCTCGTGGCTCAGCTCCTCCATGGTTGCCACGCCGCGCTTGGCCAGTGGATGCTGCGGCGCGCAAAATACCACCAGCTCATCTTCGACCCAACTCTGCACTTCGATGTCCGGGTGGTTGCAGTCGCCTTCGATTAGACCCAGATCAATTTCGTAGTGCGCCACCTGTTGCACGATGTTGGCAGTGTTCTGCACATGCAGCTTCACCTGGCTTTCCGGATGGTGCTGCATGAAGCTGCCAATCAGCAAAGTGGCCAGGTAATTGCCAATGGTCAGGGTCGCACCGACGGCCAAAGAGCCGAATCCGGACTTCCCGTTGAGCAGGTCTTCGATTTCCTTGGCCTGATCAAGCAGCGCCACTGCTTGAGGCAGCAGCTGTTTGCCGAGGGCATTGAGGCTCAGCCGTTTGCCCGCACGGTCGAACAACTGACAGCTGCACTGGCGCTCTAGCTCGGTGATCGAGGTGCTCGCCGCCGATTGTGAGAGGTTGAGCAGACCCGCAGCACGGGATACGCTTTCCTGCTGGGCGACGGCGACGAATACTTGGAGTTGACGGAGAGTAAATCGCATATCGATATAACCGATAACCCTTATCTTAATAATCCATTTAACAGATATTGTCGCTGCCATTAGAATGCAATGCAATTGCGCACAGCGGCGCAGGCAAAATCTCCAGGAGTCCCACGTACATGAGCAACATGAACCACGAGCGTGTCCTCAGTGTTCATCACTGGAACGACACTCTGTTCAGCTTCAAGTGCACCCGCGATCCGGGCCTGCGCTTCGAGAACGGTCAGTTCGTGATGATCGGCCTGCAACAGCCCAACGGCCGCCCGCTTATGCGCGCTTACTCGATTGCCAGCCCGAACTGGGAAGAGCATCTCGAGTTCTTCAGCATCAAGGTGCCTGATGGCCCGCTGACTTCCCAGTTGCAGCATCTGAAGGAAGGCGACGAGATCATCATCAGCAAAAAGCCTACCGGCACGTTGGTGCTGGATGACTTGAAGCCTGGCAAACATTTGTACCTGCTCAGCACCGGTACCGGTCTGGCGCCATTCATGAGCGTCATTCAGGATCCGGAAACCTACGAGCGTTTCGAAAAAGTGATCCTGTGCCACGGCGTACGTTACGTCAATGAAGTCGCTTACCGTGAGTTCATCACCGAGCACCTGCCGCAGAACGAGTTCTTCGGCGAGGCCCTGCGTGACAAGTTGATCTACTACCCGACCGTGACCCGCGAGCCGTTCGAGAACGAAGGTCGCCTGACCGACCTGATGCGCAGTGGCAAGTTGTTCAGCGACATCGGTCTGCCACCGATCAACCCGCAGGACGACCGCGCGATGCTGTGCGGCAGCCCAAGCATGCTCGACGAGACCAGCGAAGTGTTGAACAGCTTTGGCCTGAAAGTTTCGCCGCGGATGCGCGAGCCGGGTGATTACCTGATCGAGCGTGCGTTCGTCGAGAAGTAACCGAAGGTTACTTGTAGGAGCGAGCTTGCTCGCGATGGTCTCAAGCACGCCGCGTTTAATCTATTAAGCGCGCGTTATCGTTAACGACCTTCGTCGGAACGCCGCCCGGAGCAAGGTCGCTCCTACAGAGATCAAAAGCCCGCGTTGCCATACATGGCAGCGCGGGCTCTTTCATTTCCGGCGTTCAGGCCTTTGCGGGAATGACTTCCAGAACTCGGATCAAACCTGATTCGGGATAATGCCAGCGCACATCCAGGTCCCAGAACTGTGCACCGTATTCCCGTTCAGGCGTAGGCGTCTGGTAAGCCGGACGCGGGTCTTGTGCCAGGCATTGCTCAATCAGCTCCACCAACGGCTCTTCAAGACGCTGAGCGTGCCCGTGAGCCTGTTGCAGCGCCGAGTCCGTCCACTGCACGGGAATCAGCTGCGGCGCGGCGCTGGCGATGCTGTTGGAGGCGGTATCGATAATGTCGGCGTAAGGCACGTAAGGCTTGATGTCGAGAATCGGCGTGCCATCCAGCAGGTCGATGCCGGATATCCACAGGCGATTGGCTTCGACCTTGTCCAGCTTCACCACGGATTGACCGATGCCATTGGGCCGATGCGTCGCGCGAGTGGCGAACACGCCCATGGATTTGTTGCCGCCGAGGCGCGGAGGGCGGACTTTCAGGCGTGGCTTTTCTTCCAGGGCCTGATGGAACAGGAACAGTAGCCAGACATGGCTGACCTGTTCGAGCCCTTGCACCGCGTCACCCTGATCGAACGGCGCTACCAGTTCCAGGACGCCGCGAGCGGCCGGGGCCAGTTGCGGTTGGCGCGGGATGGCGAACTTCTCCTTGAAACAGGAGCGCACGAAGCCGATGGGGGAAACGCTGTAGGTCATGGTGTGGGGTCGAGGCGGGGGGAAGGTGGGCATGATAACCTGATCGGCCCTTGCATCGGTGGCACCTGTAGTCCGTCATCGCGAGCAAGCTCGCTCCCACATTTGATTGATGGTGGTCACAAAATTTGTGAACACAGCAGATCTCCTGTGGGAGCGAGCTTGCTCGCGATGGCTGCACCGCCGATCTAGAGACTGAAACCACCATCCAGCGGAATAATATTCCCTGTCATATAAGCCCCAGCCGTACTCGCCAGGCTAATCGCCAGCGCCGCCATCTCTTCTTCCCGACCCCAGCGTTTCATCGGAATCAGCGCCGTGTCCTCGGCCAGCGCCTGCTCATCATTGCCAATATGCGCCGTCATCTTGCTCGGAAAGCGCCCAGGGGCAATTACGTTGACGTTGATGTGTTGGCTCACCAGTTCACGCGCCAGAATTCGCGACAGTTGATGCAGGGCTGCCTTGCTCGGCCCGTAGGCATAAGCCTGTTCGCCAAAGGAAGATATCCCGGCCACCGAGCCGATGTTAATAATCCGGGCGGGATTGGCTGGCGAGCCTGCTTTGCGCAGCAGCGGCAAAAATTGCTGAATGCAGTTGAATACCGAGGTCACGTTGAGCTGCATGACCTTTTCCCAGCCCTTGATCGGGTAGCTTTCCAACGGTGCGCCCCACGTGGTGCCGGCGTTGTTCACCAGAATATCCAGATGGGTGATCTGTTCGCCCAACCGTGTGGCTAATTGCAGGACACCTTCTTCCGTTGCCAGATTCGCGGCCACCGCGTGGCAACGACCCAATGCGCTCAACTCGTCGGCAGTTTGCTGGCAGGCCTCGGCATCACGGGCGCAGACGTACACGGTAGCTCCGGCCTCGACATAAGCCTTGGCGATCATTTTGCCGATACCACGGGTGCCGCCGGTCACCAGGGCGGTGCGGCCTTGCAGGGAAAAGTAGGGGTGCATGGCGAGTCCTGAGGGCTAAGGTTCAATACACCCTAGTCGTCAGTCGCCGGAAGCGGAGCCACTATTTTTGCGAGGAATGAGGGTCTATACAGCCCGCCGTGAGCCGCAGGTTTGCAGCTCAAGGCGGGCGGCCGATTACTGCGGGCGAACGCGCAGGGTCAAGCCCTTGAGGAAGTTGCGCAGCAACTGGTCGCCGCAAGTGCGGTAATTGGTGTGGCCGAACTTGCGGAACAGCGCGCTCAGCTCAGGCTTGGACACCGGGAACTCGGCGGCCTTGAGGATGGCGTGCATATCGTCTTCTTTCAGTTCGAAAGCCACGCGCAGCTTCTTCAGGATGATGTTGTTGGTGACGGGTGTTTCGATCGGCTGCGGCGGACGGCTTTCGTCCTTGCCGCGCTTGAAAATCACCAGGCCATCGAGGAAGTGCGCCATGACTTCATCCGGGCAGCGTACGAAGCCTTCCTCGTCTTCCTCTTTCTTGTCGAGGTAGGTCAGCAGGTCTTCCAGGGTCACGTTCATGCCGCCGAGCTTGATGAGTTCGATGACTTTCTTGTCGCTGATGTCGAGCATGTAGCGCACGCTGCGCAGTACGTCGTTATGAATCATGGTGTGCAATCCTGATATTCAGCAGTGGGCGTCGCATAATCAGCGGCGCCGAAATGTAGGGCGGCGTAAGAAGTCTTAGAACTTCTCTTTGCCGGACAGGTAGCGCCATTGCCCCAACGGCACCTTGCCAATGGACACACCGCCAATGCGGATGCGGCGGATGGCGACGACCTTCAGGCCGACGGCCTGGCAGAACAGGGCAATCACGCCCGGCTGTGGGTTCTTCATCGCAAAGCGCAGACGGTTTTCGTTCTGCCAGCTGGCTTTGACCGGCGGCAGTTCCTTGCCCTTGTAGGTCAGGCCATGGTTCAGGCGATTAAGGCCGTGAGCGACCATCTCGCCTTCAACTTCGACCACATACTCTTGCTCGATCTTGGCGGAGTCGGCGGTGAGTTTGCGCAGGATCTTCCAGTCCTGCGTAAACACCAGCAAACCGCTGGCGTTGGCCTGCAGGTCAGTGCTGGCGGTCAGCCGCAGGAAGTGCCCCTTGAGCGGGCGTTTGCTGAAGCGGTGTTCTTCGCTCAGGGTCTCGGCGCTGAGGGTCGCCATCGCCGTTTCCGCGTCCATGCCCACCGGCACGTTCAGCAGGATGGTCACGGGCTCTGGCGCGGTGGCCTTGGCTTCAGGATCGAGCTCGACTTTCTGGGTGTCGACCTTGAACTGTGGCTCGTCGATGACTTCACCGTCCACGGTGACCCAGCCGCCCTCGATGAACAGCTCAGCCTCCCGACGGGAACAGCCGACGAGTTCGATGAGGCGTTTGGAGAGACGAATCGGGTCAGTCATGACAGGGCCGTAACAAAAAAGGGGTGGGCATTGTACCTGCCTGGCGCCGGTTAATCCCGGCTCCATTTGCGCGTAGAGCTTTTTTGTAGGAGCTGGCTTGCCTGCGATGGATTCAAGAGCGCCGCGTTTATCCTGAAAGGACGCGTTATCGTTAACCACCATCGCTGGCAAGCCAGCTCCTACATTTCCATGGCGTGTCAGCCATTGCGCGTCAATTGTTGCGTCTGGCGCAAACGCATGTGCAACAGCGGATAAGGCTGGCCCATGCCGTCATGCTCGGAGCGACCGATCACCTCAAAGCCCTGTTTGAAGTAGAACCCCAAGGCTTGGGGATTTTGTTCGTTGACGTCCAGTTCATCAGCGTTCAAGTGTTCCAGGGCATAGCGCAGTAACTGTTTGCCCAGGCCCTGGCCACGGTGGGCCGGATCGATGAAGAGCATTTCGATCTTGCCCGACGCGACACCGGCAAACCCGGTAATGCGCTGGCGCGAGTCTTTGGTACAGATCAACATTACCGCATCAAGGTAGCGGGTCAGCACCAGGTTCTTCAGCAGTTCGATGTAGCTCTCGGGCAGGAAGTCATGGGTGGCGCGCACCGATGCTTCCCAGACCCGGGTGAGTTCTTCGTAGTCGCTGTGTTTCGGTGTATGGATGACCGAATGTCGGCGCATGCCCGCCTGCCTCTTTAGCCTGGTTGATAAGCGTCCTTTCGTACCCAAAACGATAGACGTAAAAAAGCCCCGCATCTCGTCAAGAGAGCGGGGCTTTTGGTATTTTTTGCGTTTAGATCTGTTCAGCCCACAGGTCGTATTCGTCGGCGTCGGTCACTTTGCACCAGACTTTGTCGCCCGGCTTCAAGTTGCTGCCGTTGTCGATGAACACGTTGCCGTCGATTTCCGGGGCATCGAAGAAGCAACGGCCGACCGCGCCTTGTTCGTCGACTTCATCGACCAATACTTCGATTTCACGACCGACGCGCAGTTGCAGGCGCGCCGAGCTGATGGCCTGCTGGTGCGCCATGAAGCGATCCCAGCGGTCTTGCTTGACGTCGTCCGGAACAATGGCCGCGTCCAACAGGTTGGCCGGGGCGCCTTCGACTGGCGAGTACTGGAAGCAGCCAACTCGGTCGAGCTGGGCTTCGGTCAGCCAGTTCAGCAGGTACTGGAAGTCTTCTTCGGTTTCGCCGGGGAAGCCGACGATGAAGGTCGAACGGATGATCAAGTCCGGGCAGATCTCGCGCCAGTTCTTGATGCGGGCCAGGGTCTTGTCTTCGAAGGCCGGGCGTTTCATGGCCTTCAGCACTTTAGGGCTGGCGTGCTGGAACGGGATGTCGAGGTACGGCAGGATTTTCCCGGCAGCCATCAGCGGGATCAGTTCGTCGACGTGCGGGTACGGGTAAACGTAGTGCAAGCGAACCCAGACGCCGAGGGTGCTCAGGGCTTCGCAGAGTTCGGTCATGCGGGTTTTCACCGGCGCGCCGTTCCAGAACCCGGTGCGGTATTTCACGTCGACGCCGTAGGCGCTGGTGTCTTGCGAGATCACCAACAGCTCTTTGACGCCGGCCTTGACCAGGCGCTGAGCCTCGTCCAGTACATCACCGACCGGGCGGCTGACCAGTTTGCCGCGCATCGACGGGATGATGCAGAAGCTGCAGCTGTGGTTACAGCCTTCGGAAATCTTCAGGTAGGCGTAGTGGCGCGGAGTCAGCTTGATGCCTTGCGGTGGCACCAGGTCGATCAGTGGGTTGTGATCCTGGCGCGGAGGGACGGCGTCGTGCACAGCGTTGACCACTTGCTCGTACTGCTGCGGACCGGTTACGGCCAGCACGCTTGGGTGCACCTTGCGAATGTTGCCTTCTTCGACGCCCATGCAGCCGGTCACGATGACCTTGCCGTTTTCCTTGATGGCTTCGCCGATCACTTCCAGCGATTCAGCCTTGGCCGAGTCGATGAAACCGCAGGTGTTGACCACCACGACGTCGGCGTCCTCGTAAGTGGACACAACGTCATAGCCTTCCATGCGCAGCTGGGTAAGGATGCGCTCGGAGTCGACCAGTGCTTTGGGGCAACCCAGGGATACGAAGCCAACCTTTGGATTGGCCGGCGCAGGAGTGGTGGACATGTATAACCTCGGTATTTGTGACGCCTCCAGCCGAAGACGGCAAGGCGACAAACGGGCGCTTTGTTGCGCCTCTGATCAAAAAGTGCGCAATTCTAGCGATGAGAAGCTCACTTGACCAGCTTTATGCAGGGAAATACGACGAGTGCTGCGCTATGCTTCGCGCCGTTACGCTTTACCGAGTTTTTACAGTCAACAAATCGTCTGTAACCTTAAGTAAAACAGCGCATGCTGCACGGCAAAGCATAGTGCTTCTTATAAGAAGTCCGGGTCTGAGTAGTAGGAGTTTTGGATGGGGCAGGCAAGTAGTCAGGCGGCGGGCGCTGGGCATTCGGCGGCAAAACCGATCGGCATGCTGGTCGCGGCAGTCGGGGTGGTTTATGGCGATATCGGTACGAGCCCGTTGTACACCCTCAAAGAGGTTTTCTCCGGACACTATGGGGTACCGGTCAACCATGACGGCGTATTCGGGATTCTGGCACTGATCTTCTGGTCGCTGATCTGGGTCGTTTCGATCAAGTACGTGCTGTTCATTCTTCGCGCTGACAACCAGGGCGAAGGCGGGATCATGGCACTGACCGCACTGGCTCGTCGTGCCTCTTCGCCTTATCCGAGACTGCGGGCGGTGCTGGTGATTCTGGGACTGATCGGCGCCGCGCTGTTTTATGGCGACAGCATGATCACCCCGGCGATTTCCGTATTGTCGGCGGTGGAAGGTCTGGAGCTGGCGTTCGATGGTCTGGAGCGCTGGGTCGTGCCGCTCTCGCTGGTGGTGCTGGTGGGCCTGTTTCTGATCCAGAAACACGGCACAGACCGCATCGGCAAGATGTTCGGTCCGATCATGGTGATGTGGTTTTTGGTGCTGGGCGGGCTCGGTATCAGCGGCATCATTAAACAGCCTGAAGTCCTCAATGCACTGAACCCAGTCTGGGGCGTGAGGTTCTTCACGGTGCATCCAGGCATGGGTTTGGCGATTCTGGGTGCTGTCGTGCTGGCGTTGACCGGTGCCGAGGCCCTTTACGCGGACATGGGCCACTTCGGTCGCAAACCGATTGCTCGTGCCTGGTTCGCCCTGGTGCTGCCGGCGCTGGTGCTGAACTACTTCGGTCAAGGCGCGTTGCTGCTGGGTGATCCGGAAGCGGCGCGTAACCCGTTCTACCTGTTGGCCCCCAACTGGGCGCTGATTCCTCTGGTCGTGCTGTCCACCCTGGCGACCGTCATCGCGTCGCAAGCGGTGATTTCCGGCGCCTTCTCCCTGACCCGTCAGGCGATTCAGCTGGGTTACATCCCGCGTATGCACATTCAGCACACGTCGAGTGCCGAACAGGGCCAGATTTACATTGGTGCCGTGAACTGGGCGCTGATGGTCGGGGTGATCCTGCTGGTCATTGGCTTTGAATCTTCAAGCGCCCTGGCTTCGGCCTACGGCGTGGCGGTGACCGGGACCATGCTGATCACCAGTATTCTGGTATCGGCGGTGATGTTACTGCTGTGGAAATGGCCACCAGTGCTGGCAGTGCCGATTCTGATTGGTTTTGTGCTGGTAGACGCGCTGTACTTCGCCGCCAACGTGCCGAAAATCATTCAGGGCGGCGCCTTCCCGGTTCTGGCGGGGATTGTGCTGTTTATCCTGATGACCACCTGGAAGCGCGGCAAGGAGCTGCTCGTCGATCGACTGGACGAGGGCGGCCTGCCACTGCCGATCTTCATCAGCAGTATCCGCGTGCAGCCGCCGCATCGGGTTCAGGGCACCGCCGTGTTCCTGACGGCTCGCCCGGACGCGGTGCCCCACGCACTGTTGCACAACCTGTTGCATAACCAGGTGTTGCACGAGCAAGTGGTGCTGCTGACGGTGGTGTACGAAGACATCCCGCGGGTGCCACCGACCCGGCGTTTTGAGGTCGACTCCTACGGCGAAGGTTTCTTCCGGGTGATTCTGCACTTTGGCTTCATCGACGAGCCGGACGTGCCGCAAGCGTTGAAGTTGTGTCCTCTGGATGACCTGGACTTCAGCCCGATGCGCACCACCTACTTCCTCAGCCGTGAAACGGTCATTGCCTCCAAACTCGAAGGCATGGCCCGTTGGCGTGAGGGGCTGTTCGCCTTCATGCTGAAGAATGCCAACGGCAACCTGCGTTTCTTCAATCTACCGGTGAATCGGGTGATTGAGTTGGGTACTCAGGTAGAGATGTAAGCTGCATCAAAAAGCCCCCGCTGCCATGAAGGCGGCGGGGGCTTTTTTGTGTCTGATGCTCCGAACTGACGAGAATATTGTAGGAGCGAGCTTGCTCGCGAAGGTCGTGAACGATAACGCGTAAAACCAGGCAACCCGCGGCGCCTTTGGGTTTCTCGCGAGCAAGCTCGCTCCTACAAGGAAGTGCGGTGCTTGCTGCGCTCAGGCGGTTAGTTTTTAGATTCAGTCGTAGTCCGAGCAAGTCGCTCCAGTACCTTCACCACATCATCAACCACGGCCTTGCTCATGGCCGTCAGATAATGCGCGGCCCAGATATGTCGGTCGGTATCACGGTTAAAGGCAGCATCTCTGGTCAGCTCCTTGGCAAGGAACAGAAAATCAGGCGCCATGGCTAGCGCATCACCGAGGGGAACGTCTCGAGTGACATGGAATAGCGGCTGGTTTGAACAGTAGATGAAGGGGGTGAGACCGATGGTTCTTAGTTCTGAAGGGTCGTGCGGGTTGGTTTTGCTCATGGTGTAACTCCTTAATCCAGGGAGCCGCCACGTTCGTTTCCAAGCGAATGGGTGGCAGCTGTACGCAGGTTGGAAAACCGGGGATCAAGGAAACCGGCACGCCCGAAAGCGTCCCACGCACAGCTGCCATAACACTTATTTCGCAGTCGTAAAAAACGTCTGGAATCGTGGTAGAGGTGCTGTTGCGCTGTGATCCAACGGGTTTCCAAGCCCGATCGCTGAATGGTCAGCGACGTCCGGAGACTATCCCGTCGAAGTAAAGCGCAACAAGGCATCAAAGTGCCAAAACGAGCGATTCGGAGTTTGCCTACAAGGTCTGCGGGCGTCATCCGATATTTCGACACCTTGAGTAAACGAAACTAAACGCGGGCCCAACGATCGTTGGGCCCTGTAGGAGCGAGCTTGCTCGCGATGAACGTGAACGATAACGCATTCATCCTGGATGAGCGTGTCGCTCTCGAGTCCTTCGCGAGCAAGCTCGCTCCTACTCGGCCGCCTCATCCTTGGCTTGTCGCTTGACGATAATGTCTACCAGGCGCTGGGCCAGCGCCGGGTAATTTTCGTCGAAGTGATGGCCGCCAGGCAGTTTTATCGCTTCGCCCACCGCAGTCTTGTCGGTGCAGCCGCTTTCGTCGACTTCTTCTTCACCGTAGATACACACCACTTTCTCGGGCGGCAGCTTGGCCATTTCCGGGCCGGTGGCGGCTTCTTTGCCGGCGTTGCCGAGCCAGCCTTCGACTTCGATTTCGAAGCTGCCGGTGCGAGCGAAGGCCAACAGGATGATTGCGTCGACACGCTGTTGTTCCGCTGGCTCCAGGCGGTTGTAGATGGCCGGCAGGACGTCGGCACCGAAGGAGTAGCCGGTCAGAATGAAGCGTTTGGTGCCCCATTTCTGCCGGTAGTGCTGCATCAGTTCGGCGAGGTCCAGGGCGCTTTGCTCCGGGCTCTTGTGCTGCCAGTAGTAACGCAGGGTGTCGATCCCGACGACCGGGTAGCCGATCTTCGCCATCTCGCCTGCGACGTCGCGGTCCAGGTCGCGCCAGCCGCCATCACCGGACAGGAACAGGGTGACGGTGTCCTTGGCCTGGCCGGCCGGGACTTCGACCACCGGAATCTGCAGGCCGCCAGCGGTTTTGTCGCCACCGACGAGGATCTTGCGAAGTTCGTTGTTCAGCACCTGCGGCAAGTTGATGTCGTAGTCGCTGATGCTGGTTTCGGCGTTGGGTTGGTCTCGCACGAAGCCAGCGCTGGTGTCGTCCGGGTTGTCGTTCCAGGCCACCAGCCAATGGCCGTGAGCGGCGCTTTTGGGTAGCAGGTGAGTGCAACCGGGTTTTTCCAGTGCCAGATCGACGGAAACGGCCTGGGCCTTGTCATCGTTCTGCTCGGACAACCAACGCCACGCCAGCACGGCGCCTGGGCCAATGCCGCTGACCAGGGTGGCCGGGCCTTTGAGCTCTCTCAAGGCGGATTGCAGGGCACGACGTTGCAGCAGGCATTCCTTGGGCAGAATCACCTGAACGATTTGCGCCGAGCCGGTGCGGCTCAGGGTCATCAGTTGTTGGTCGCTGAGTTTCTGATCTTCGTTGACCGCCACCAGCACCTGGGCGCGTGGCGTATTGCCCGGGATGACGCGGGTCATCGCGGCGCCATCGACTGGCGTCAACAGTTCGAGGGTCGGTTCCGGTGCCGGGCGTTTCAGGTACCAGTAACCGCCACCGAGAATCAGGGCCAGCACTACCAGTGTGGCCATAACGTACCGCAAGGAGCGTTGAATCATCAGCGTTTCACCAATCCAGTCAAGCCGCCCGCAATCAGGGCAGCAGTATCAGCCAGGGCTACCAGCGGATCGAGTCCGGCGGGCACGGCCATATAACGGGGTTCCCAGTCAGGCTGGAATTTGTCTTTGAAGCGGCGCAAGCCTTGGAAGTTGTAGAGCTGCTCACCACGGCGGAAAACCATCGAACCCAGACGTTGAGTCAGTGGCGCGCCCCGGCGGGGTTGAAGTCCCGACAATGGCACCATGCCCAGGCTGAACCGTGCATATCCATGATTTTTATAATGCTGTATCAGGCCGATCATCATGAATTCCATGGTCAGCTTTGGGGCGTCCGGGTGCGCGCGCATCAGGTCGAGGCTGGCCAAATCATGGCCGTAGGTCTCAAGCAGGTTGGCGAATGCTACTGGGCGCCCTTCGAAGCGAATCACCGCGATGCGGAAATGTTTGAGGTAGTCATCGCTGAAACGACCGAGGGAGAAGCCTTTCTCACGCACATTTTTGCCGGTCAGCCAGGCATCGGAAATCACCTTGAGCTCATCCATCGGTGCTTGCCCGGGCTCATGGATCTCCAGCGACAAGCCGTCGCGGGTGCCACGATTCCAGGTGTAGCGCAGGTCCTTCATCTCTTTGCCTTTGGCCTCGAGATCAAAACTCTGCAGATTGACCCGGGCTTCTTCACCGAGCTTGATCGCGGTCAGGCCGATGTCCATGTAGTACGGCAGATTTTCGGCGCGCACTTGATAGAACACAGGGCGGGCGTGATGGAGGTCGCACAGGTCGCGGAACTGCCAGATCATTTCCGCTCGTTGCTGGGTCGGGCCGATCGGGTCATACAGCGCCACCAGACTTCGGCCGCGGCGGGCGTACATCAGGAACGCCTCGTCGTTAGGGTGAAACAACAGCGCCTTGTCACCGGTCAGCGCAAGGCCGCCATCCGGTTGGGCGGAGGCCATGAGGATCTTCACTGCGCGGTCCAGTTCCTCCGGTGTCGGCAGATGGATCACCGGGCGCGCGGTGCGCAACAGCCAGGTCAGGGACACCACCAGCAACAGCACGGCGGCACCGAGCAGTGAGCGCAAACCGCGAGGGGCGTCGGCATCGAGGGTGAACTGCCACCAGAGTTGATGGCTGTACGGAACGTCCTGATAGGCAAACAACAGCAGCCACATCGATGCGCCGAGTACGCAGAGACTGGACACCAGGTACAGCGGCGAGAACGGCACTTCGGTCAGACGGCTGGCGCGATAGAACGAGCGCCGGAAAACCCCCAGCAGGCTCGCGGTCAGGGTCATCAGGCAGGCTTCTTCCCAATCGAAACCTTTGAGCAAAGAGAGCAGGGCGCCGACCAGCAACAGAATGGTGGTCAGCATCCACGCGGCCGACAGGCGCCGACGCAGGCCCTGGGCCAGTAGCAGGCAAAGAACACCGATCAGGCTGGCGCCGAAGTGCGAGGCGTCGACCAATCGATGCGGGATCAGGAAGCCGATGTGCTCCAGGCGGGTGTCGATTTCCGGCGTCGCACCGGAGAACAGCAGAACCACACCGGACAGGAACACCAGTACCGCGAGAATCGGTGCCGCGAGGCCCGATGCAACCCTCAGGGACTGGCGCGACTGAAACAGGCGCTGACCTTCGTTGATCAGCAGGAACACGCAGGCCACCAGCAACGGCAGCACCACATAGATCAGGCGATAGAGCAGCAGGGCCGCCGCCAGCGGCGCGGCGCCAAGTGTGTCGGAGAAGGCGGCCAGCAGGATCGCTTCGAACACCCCGACGCCGCCGGGCACATGGCTGAGTACGCCGGCGGCCAACGCCAGCAGGTACACCAGCAGGAATGCGCCAAAGGGCGGTGCTTCAGGCAGCAACAGGTAAAGCACGGTCGCGGCAGCAGCCACGTCCAGGGCCGTGATGATCAGTTGCAGAAAGGTCAGTCGACGGCCGGGCAGTCGCAAGGTGCGGCGGCCGACCTTGACCAGCAGGTTATCCGGGTAAGGCTGGTCCGGCAGGCGACGGCGGTAGATGCCGATGGCCAGGACCGAGAACAGCAGCAGTAACGCCACGGCAATCGAGCCCAGCAATATCGCGGGCAGGCCCAGCGCCACGGAGGCCGCAGGCAGGTCGCTGAGGGTCGCCAGGGCGGCGAGCGGGGGCAGGGCGCAGCCGAGTGAGAGGCTGGCGAACAGCGTCATGTGGGCGACTTCAGTGGCGCCCAGGCCATGTCGTGCATATAAACGGTAGCGAACCGAGCCGCCCGACAGCATCGACAAGCCGATGGCGTTGCCAATGGCGAACGCAGTGAAACCGCCCAGTGCCAGTGTTCGCGGTGCCAGCGTCACGCCGGCATAACGACTGGCCGACCACTCGTAGCCCAGCAGAATTATAAAACCGACCACGGTCGCGCCCAGCGCACCGAGCAACGCCGGTTTAGGGACATCAAGAATCGAGTCGTGCAGAGCGTACAGGTCCAGCTCGCTCAACAGATGGCGACAGGCAATCAACGCGATAGCGAACAACAGCAACGTGACGGCCAGGCCGATGGGCTGACGGTATTTGCTGATTCGATCAAGCAGGCGCAGACGCTCGGCTTTGACCGGTTGTGTCGCTGTGACGGTGTCTTGTAAATCAGACGAGTTGGCGCGCATCAATCACCTCTTGGATTGTGCGCGACAGGATGGGGGTATCCAGCCAAGTTACCAATCCCTGTAGAAAAAAATAATCACAAATATTAACGCCTCTCACCGGTATTAGGCGACGGCACGTCATTGGTCGTCGAAGGGCCTGTCTGCGATTCAGCATAGTCTGAACTCAGAGTCTGGTAGTCCCGAACGGTTCACTACACAGTGACAGATCATTGTTGCGAAAGGACTTTTTCAACAGATACAAAAAAGGCCACTCTTTCGAGCAGCCTTTTTTGATGTTTGGTTGCGGGAGCCGGATTTGAACCGACGACCTTCGGGTTATGAGCCCGACGAGCTACCAGACTGCTCCATCCCGCGTCTGTGTGGCGGCATTCTATAGAGATACGCCGGGGTGTCAACCGTTAATCCTGAATAGGGTCAAATAAGTGTAAAAGAACGTCGAACGGTCGTGGAGGTGTCTTAAGTTTCGGAATCAGAACGATTTCTCATCTCTGCGCAAGAACGGTATGTGCGTCGTTTTTACAAAACTGACACGCACAAAAAAGGCCACTCTTTCGAGTAGCCTTTTTTGATGTTTGGTTGCGGGAGCCGGATTTGAACCGACGACCTTCGGGTTATGAGCCCGACGAGCTACCAGACTGCTCCATCCCGCGTCTGTGTGTCGGCATTCTACAGAGGATTGCCGGGCTGTCAACCTTCAATCTGGATAAAACTCTTCTGGTTCAATCGTTTAGCAAAAAAAAGAGGGGGTATTATCGGCTGTAAGGTAGGCGTGGCAAGGCTTTCAGCTCTATTGGGATGCGCTTGTCGATTGATAAATTAAATTCACCCGGTGCTTTTCCTACGGGTGGAAAAGAACATTCAGACTACTGGTGCTATATACAGGTGTCAGTGAGATACTGCTTTTCCGGCACTGCTATGACGCCCTTTCATCACCATGAACCCCGCTTTTATATGACGCAGCGAAAAATCATCCACGTCGACTGTGATTGCTTCTACGCCGCCATCGAGATGCGTGACGACCCGCGCCTGGCCGGTAAACCTTTGGCGGTGGGCGGTTCGGCGGATCGGCGCGGGGTGATCGCCACCTGCAACTATGAGGCGCGGGCGTATGGTGTTCGCTCGGCCATGTCTTCCGGGCATGCCCTGAAGCTGTGCCCGGACCTGACCATCGTCAAACCGCGCATGGACGCCTATAGAGAAGCGTCGAAGGAAATTCATACGATCTTTCGCGATTACACCGACTTGATCGAACCGCTTTCTCTCGATGAGGCTTATCTCGACGTGTCGGATAGCGCACATTTCGGCGGCAGCGCCACGCGAATTGCCCAGGACATCCGCCGGCGAGTCTCCAATCAGTTGCACATCACCGTTTCTGCTGGTGTGGCGCCGAACAAATTTCTCGCCAAGATCGCCAGTGACTGGAAAAAGCCCAACGGTTTGTTCGTGATCACACCGGATCAGGTCGAGGACTTTGTCAGTGGTTTGCCTGTCAGCAAGTTGCACGGTGTTGGCAAAGTCACCGCCGATAAGCTGGGCAGGCTCGGCATCGTCGATTGCTCGCATTTGCGCGAGTGGGACAAGTTGGCACTGGTGCGAGAATTTGGCAGTTTTGGCGAGCGACTCTGGAGCCTGGCACGTGGGATCGATGATCGGCTGGTGCACAACGACAGTCGTCGGCAGTCGATCAGTGTCGAAAACACCTATGACGTGGACTTGCCGGATCTGGTCAGTTGCCTGGATAAGTTGCCCGAGTTGCTGGAAACCCTGGGCAGTCGCATGGCGCGGATCGACAGTAGCTATCGGCCGGGCAAACCGTTCGTCAAAGTGAAATTCCATGACTTTACCCAGACCACGCTGGAGCAGGCCGGGGCAGGGCGGGATTTGGGGAGCTATCAGTTGTTGCTGACCCAAGCCTTCAATCGGGGCGGGAAACCGGTGCGTTTGTTGGGGGTAGGGGTGCGGCTGGAGGATTTGCGGGGCGGATTTGAGCAGATGGAGTTGTTTGACCGGTAGTTTTGCAGTGAATGTCGGGGGCTTTTCGCGAGCAGGCTCGCTCCCACATTAGACCGCGTTCGACTGAACAACTCGGTCAACTGTGGGAGCGAGCCTGCTCGCGAAGCTTCTAGCCTTTAATTCGGCCCAGGATCCGCCACCAATCGACCGGCATCCTTCGTCAGCGACTTGAGGAACTCGGTTTGCAGTTCGGGATCGTTGCGTGTCAGCTCGATCAGGCTTTGTTCCAGCTCACTGGCTTCTTCTTCCAGGCCCAGCTCCGACAGACGTTTGACCCGGTGCACCCACTGGCTCACTTCATCGTCTTCGAGGTCATCGTAAATCAAGCCGTGCGCTTCCAGCAGCTTGCCACGCAATGAGCTGCTGATCGCCAGGGACGAATCGGTGTGCACATCGTCCTGGCTGTCTGCGACTCTGATCAGCAGTCGGGTCAAATGATTGATGTCATGTTCGGCGAACGGGCTGTCCAACAGGTTCAGGCGCAATACGCCGTTTTTGTCGGTGGTCAGTTCGAAGGTTTCCTTGCCGGCCTTGACCTCAACCGGACGCTCGCTCCAGGGCAAGCTCGAGTACTCGGTGCGCTTGTCCCGCTGAACTTCGTCGATGCCCGCGAGGTTCTGTTGCGCACGACCATAGGACGGCATGTTCATGAACGGGTTGAGCCCGTCGATACCGTGGCTCAGCCAGTCCTTCGTCATGCTGTCCGGCAGATGACCAAGGGCGAACACGTTGACCACGTTCGCCCCGACACCGGCCACCAAGGCCACCGCGCCCAGCGGAATCTCGTAGATCTTCCGCCAGGGTTGGTAGGGTGTGTAGCGATCATAGTGACGCGTGACGTCGAACTCGGTGATCTCGAACGTCTTCTGCTCGTGAATTTTCACCCGGCGTTGCGGAAGCTCAAGCATCTTGGGCTCGCCGACATCGATCTGCAGGCTGTGATCAAGCAGTTTTCGCTCGACGCGTTCCTCGTGCTCACTGCGTTGTGACATGTGATTGGCACAGCCGCTGACCAGCAGGGTGCCGCACAGGGCGGCACCACCGAGGCCTAAGGTGTTTCGCTTGAACATGACTTCTCTATCTGGTGTCAGCGGCGGATGCGGGCCTGGAGGAAAGACAGCACGTCAGCGACTGGCAGTGCTTGCGCCTCAGGCTCAGTGCGGCTCTTGTATTCCAGATTGCCTTCGCCAAGGCCGCGGTCGCTGACCACGATCCGGTGAGGAATGCCGATCAGCTCCATGTCCGCGAACTTGATGCCCGGGCTGGTCTTTTTGTCACGATCATCCAGCAGCACTTCGAACCCGGCCGCAGTCAGTTCTGCGTACAGCTTGTCGGTGGCTTCGCGGACCTGCTCGGTCTCGTAGCGCAGCGGGACCAGTGCAATCTGGAACGGCGCCAATGTGTCGCTCCAGATGATGCCGTTGGCGTCGTTGTTCTGCTCGATGGCAGCAGCCACCACGCGGGAAACGCCAATGCCGTAGCAGCCCATTTCCAGTGTGACCGGCTTGCCGTTCTCGCCCAGTACTTCGCACTTCATCGCTTTGCTGTACTTGTTGCCCAGCTGGAAGATGTGCCCGACTTCGATGCCGCGCTTGATTTCCAGCGTGCCTTTGCCGTCAGGGCTAGGGTCGCCGGCTACCACGTTACGCAGGTCGGCAACGGTTGGCACCGGCAGATCGCGCTCCCAGTTCACGCCGAAGTAGTGCTTGTCGTCGATGTTGGCACCAATACCGAAGTCGCTCATCAGCTCGACGGAACGGTCGATGATGATCGGCAGCGGCAGGTTCAATGGGCCAAGGGAGCCGGCGCCGGCGCCAATGGCGTCACGCAGTTCGGACTCGGACGCCATGACCAGCGGGCTGGCTACGCCAGGCTGGTTGGCGGCCTTGATTTCGTTCAGCTCATGGTCGCCACGGATGATCAGGGCGATCAGCTTGCCCTTCTCTTCTTCAGCGTGAACCACCAAGGTCTTGATGGTCTTCTCGATCGGCAGGTTGAAGCCTTCAACCAGTTGCGCGATGGTCTTGGCGTTCGGGGTGTCGACCAGACGCAGTTCTTCGGCAGGCAGCGCACGGGAGGTTTCGCGCGGCACAGCTTCGGCTTTCTCGATGTTCGCGGCGTAGTCGGAACCGTTACTGAAGACGATATCGTCTTCGCCGGATTCGGCCAGAACGTGGAATTCGTGGGAGCCGGCGCCGCCAATCGAGCCGTTATCGGCTTCAACAGGACGGAACTTCAGGCCCAGACGGGTGAACACGTTGCAGTACGCCTGGTGCATGCGGTCATAGGTGACCTGCAGCGATGGCTGGTCAGCATGAAAGGAGTAAGCGTCCTTCATGATGAATTCGCGGCCGCGCATCAAACCGAAGCGTGGACGGATTTCGTCACGGAATTTGGTCTGGATCTGATACAGGTTGATTGGCAGCTGTTTGTAGCTGCTCAACTCGTTGCGCATCAGGTCGGTGATGACTTCTTCGTGGGTCGGGCCGGCGCAGAAGTCGCGACCGTGGCGATCCTTGAAGCGCAGCAATTCAGGGCCGTATTCTTCCCAGCGACCGGATTCTTGCCACAGCTCAGCCGGTTGAGTGCTCGGCATCAACACTTCGAGAGAGCCGGCGGCGTTCATTTCTTCACGAACGACGGCTTCGACCTTGCGCATCACTCGCAAGCCCATCGGCAGCCAGGTGTACAGGCCCGAGGCGAGTTTGCGGATCATGCCGGCGCGCAGCATCAGCTGATGGCTGATCACGACCGCGTCGGAAGGCGTTTCTTTCTGTGTGGCGAGCAAAAATTGACTGGTGCGCATGGTTGGCCGTTGTCGGTTGCTGATGACGAGAAATGACGGAGCATTGTACGGGCGAGATCCGCTGGCGTACAGAAGTGCGGCCGGCGGCTCGACCGGATGGCGGGAAACCTCCCGCCATTTGGACGTTTCCTACGACTCTTCCGCAACCTGCGTCGGCACCGGCTCGGGTGATGGCGTCGGGCCGGCTCGACGGTTTTCCTGAAACCAGTGCAGGGCAATCAGCAGCAGCGTCGGAACACCGAGCAGGGCGGTGATGATGAAGAAATTATGGTAGCCGAACTTTTCGACCATGACCCCCGAGTAGCCGCCAATCAGGCGTGGCAGCAAGAGCATGATCGAGCTGAGCAGGGCGTACTGGGTGGCGGAGAACTTGAGGTTGGTCAGGCTCGACAGGTAGGCGACGAACGCCGAGGTCGCCAGACCCGAGCTGAAGTTGTCCAGGGAAATGGTGAGAATCAGCATGTTCAGATTGGCGCCCATGTCGGCGAGCATCACGAACAGCAGGTTGGTGGCGGCCGAGGCTGCGCCGCCGACGAACAGGATCGGCAGGATGCCGAAACGTACGATCAGTAAACCGCCCATGCCTGCGCCGAGCAGGGTCATGATCAGGCCGAATATCTTGCTGACGCCGGCGATCTGATCCTTGGTAAAGCCCAGGTCGATGTAAAACACGTTGGCCATCACGCCCATGACCGTGTCGGACATTCGATAGGTGGCAATCAGCCCAAGCAGCAGGAAGGCTTGCCAGCGGTAGCGCAGGATAAAGTCGTTGACTGGCGTAAGCACTGGCGCCAGGCCGCGGCGACCCATGGTCGAAAGGCACAGGGCGGTGAGGAGGGTGTAGAGGATCGCACGCAGAAAGGCGCGGTCTTCGAGTAGCAGGTCGAGCGGGCTCACGCCGCCGAACAGCACGCTGGCGAAGTCCGTGTTGTAGAGTTGGGTGAACATGGCCGGTACGGACACCAGCAACACAATGAGGACAAACACCGACGCCAGCTGATGAACAAAGCTATAGCGCCCGGCCTGAAGCTGAGTGCGCAGGGGCACCGGCGGCTCGCGCATGAACAGGGTGGTGAGCAGGGCAGGGATCATCAAGGCGCCGAACAGCACGTAGGTGCCGGTCCAGGCTGAATGCTTGTAGTTGAAGCCGGTGGAGCCGAAGCCTTCCGCGATGAACAGCGCGCCAGCGGTGGCCAGCAACGCCGCGATCCGATAGCCGGACATGTAACTGGCGGCCAGTGCAGCCTGGCGACTGTCTTCAGCGATTTCCAGGCGATAGGCATCTACGGCGATGTCTTGCGTCGCCGAAGCGAATGCAACGACCACGGCAATGGCGATCAGCCAGGACAAGTGTTTTTGCGGGTCGCAGAAACCCATGCCGATCAGACCAAGGATCACCAGCGATTGGGCCAGCACCAGCCACGAGCGGCGGCGGCCAAGCTTGCCGAGCAGGGGCAGGCGCCATTGGTCGAGCAGGGGGGACCACACCCATTTAAAGGCGTAGGCCAAGCCGATCAGGCTTGCATAGCCAATGGTTTCGCGAGCCACACCGGCTTCACGCAGCCATACCGAAAGTGTCGAAAACACCAACATGTAGGGCAGGCCAGCGGCGAAGCCGAGAAGCAACAGCACGAGCGTTGAAGGGCTGGCATAGGCGGCGAGCGCGGCGCGCCAGGTTTTACGGGGCATGGGCTGGAGTCTGCCTCAAGAGTTACGGAAACAAAGCGCGCACTCTAACCGCTGTGGTCTACCGGACGCCAGCCATGGCGCTGAATATCAACACGATTATTCAGGATACTGACTCCCTCCATGCGCAAACGCGCACGTTGTTCATCCCCCGAAGGGCTGCCAACAGGCAGGCTGATACGCCCCCCGGCGCCGAGTACACGGTGCCAGGGCAGTTTGCTGTCACCCGGCAATTGGCTCAGTGTGCGCCCGACCCAGCGGGCAGCGCGACCCAGGCCCGCCAGTTCGGCGAGTTGGCCATAACTGACGACTTTGCCCTCGGGGACTTGGGCCAATGTCAGGTAGAGCGCCGTGCGTCGGATTTGCGCCGCGCTTTCGGGTTCAATGTCGGACACGTCCGGATTTCCTGTAAGGGTGAGCTTGCTCGCGATGGGCGTAAACGATGGCGCGAACTGCCCGGAGCAAAACGCCGCGTTCAAATTTATCGCGAGCTAGCTCGCTCCTACAATCGATCGCCGTTCGTAGAGTAGCAAGATCACCCTTTTTGATGGCGGCAAGCTGTTGATCCAGACCGAATACGCCGGAGCGATTCCGATCGACTGGAAGCAGGTCAAGACGCTGGAAAGCGATCAGGAGTTGCTGGTCAGGCAAGATGCCTACAAGGGCGAGAAAGCCAAGTCGCTGCAGGCGGCAGGCGACGGCAAGGTGACCCTGGCCAACGGCGAGGCCCCCAAGACCGTTGAACTCGCGAGTATCCAGCAGATACTCAAGCCTAAGCCTGTGGTCGAGGATCTGGTGTGAAAGGGCAATATCGATGCCGCGCTGGATTATCAAAGGGCGGAAAACGACACCGATGACTATGGCGTCAATTTCAAGATGGCGACATACCGCGGAAGGCGAGTACAACCGTGAATTCCAGGATGACGTGGTTACCACGAACAAAGAACAAGACTCGGTATACGGCAGGGTTTGGCGTGACCTGGTAGGCGTCGAAAAAATCAAAAGATCGTCCGAACGCGGCCCGAACCTTCGGGCCGCGTTCGGACGATCTTTTTTTTCATGGCAAAAACACTCGCCCACAAAAAAGCCCCGCTTTTGAGGGCGGGGCCTTTTACTAAAGCAAGTACAAGTTAGATAACTTGAACTTCTTCAGCTTGCATGCCTTTCTGACCGCGGGTAGCGATGAAAGAAACCTGTTGGCCTTCTTTCAGGCTTTTGAAGCCGTCGGATTGGATAGCTTTGAA
The DNA here is from genome assembly GCF_056680375.1 of Pseudomonas sp. ASL7. Lineage (NCBI taxonomy): Bacteria > Pseudomonadati > Pseudomonadota > Gammaproteobacteria > Pseudomonadales > Pseudomonadaceae > Pseudomonas > Pseudomonas sp. ASL7. The sequence continues at coordinate 6,042,775 of NZ_CM155279.1, forward strand.
GTGAACGAACAGGTCGTCACCGGATTGTGGAGTGATGAAGCCGAAGCCTTTTTCATCGTTGAACCACTTAACGGTACCGGTTTGGCGATTAGACATGGTGTAACTCCTTGAACAAAGATAACTGCGACTCAGGAAGAACCCTGGCCGAGACTGAGTGCAAAGAGCAGGAAAAATTCTTGTAGATGGTTGGATCGAAATTCAACATATCGTGTAGAGATTCTCAGTGACACAAGCAGCACAGTGGCGCCACCTTAACCCTTTTTCCGGAACGTGCCAATGCTTCTTGCGAAGGTTTCTCTGTTTTCATGACTGACGGTCCATCAGTTTGTCCGCAAACCCCGCAAATTACGGGGGATCGGCAAGATTTGCACCCTGGACTTTGAACCCGGCGGCGTGCCCCGGTAAGATGCCGGACAGAATTTTTCCACCTCGCTATTCAGGACACCCGCCATGAGCATCAAATCGGACAAGTGGATTCGCCGCATGGCGCAAGAGCACGGCATGATCGAGCCCTTTGTAGAGCGCCAGATGCGCGGCGAAGGTGCCGACCGAGTGATTTCCTACGGTGTGTCGAGCTACGGCTACGACGTGCGTTGCGCCGATGAATTCAAAGTGTTCACCAATATCAATTCGGCGACCGTCGATCCGAAGAATTTCGACGAAAAGAGCTTCGTCGACGTCAAGAGTGACGTCTGCATCATTCCGCCGAACTCCTTCGCCCTGGCGCGCACCGTGGAATTTTTCCGCATTCCGCGCAACGTGCTGACCATCTGCCTCGGTAAAAGCACCTACGCGCGCTGCGGTATTATCGTCAACGTGACGCCGCTTGAGCCGGAGTGGGAAGGCCACGTGACCCTGGAATTCTCCAACACCACGACCCTGCCGGCGAAAATCTATGCCAATGAAGGCGTGGCGCAGATGTTGTTCTTCGAATCCGACGAAGAGTGCGAAGTCTCCTACAAGGACCGTGGCGGCAAGTATCAGGGCCAGCTCGGCGTCACCCTGCCACGTACTTGATCCGTTCATCTGGTAGCTAGCGGGAATTCTTGAGTGGGTAGACACTCTATTGGGGGTACTGCCCGATTCGCGTACAGCGGAGCGGGCCATTGCTCAGGAGTGCTGTATGAAGATCGATCCACGAATAAGTGCCGAACTGGCAAGGCTTGAGCCCAATCAGGTTGGCGTTTTGGCCTGGTCCTTGTTGGCACATCCGCCCGTCAGCATGGCGGGGGGTATCCCCGGTCAGCCTGATCCCGATACGCCAAACGAACAACCTATGGAGCCCGGAGAGCCCACCCTGCCGGATGAGCCGCCTCCCGCGCCTGTTGCTTGAAGCCCTACCGCTGACGACCTGTGACCTGTAGGAGCGAGCTTGCTCCGGGCGGCGTTCCGACGAAGGACTTGAGAGCAACGCGTTTATTCAGGGAGAACGCGTTATCGTTAACGTCTTTCGCGAGCGAGCTCGCTCCTACAGGGATGCGATTTACTTCAGGTTGCCGCTGAGGAATTGCTTCAGCCGTTCACTCCTCGGATTGCCCAGCACGTCTTCCGGCGCGCCTTCTTCCTCCACCAACCCCTGGTGCAGAAACAGCACCTGGCTCGATACCTTTCGGGCAAAGCTCATTTCGTGGGTGACCATGATCATGGTCCGGCCTTCTTCGGCCAGGCCCTGGATCACTTTCAGCACTTCACCCACCAGCTCCGGGTCGAGCGCCGAGGTCGGTTCGTCGAACAGCATGACTTCCGGCTCCATGGCCAGCGCGCGGGCAATCGCTACGCGCTGTTGCTGGCCGCCCGAGAGAAACGCCGGGTATTGGTCCGCCACGCGGGGTGCCAGACCGACCTTGTCGAGGTAGCGTCGGGCACGGTCTTCGGCCTCTTTCTTGTCGCAACCCAGCACCCGGCGCGGGGCCATGGTGATGTTTTCCAGCACTGTCAGGTGGCTCCACAGGTTGAAGTGCTGGAACACCATGGCCAGACGGGTGCGGATCCGTTGCAGTTCATCGGCATCGGCCACGTGCATGCCATGGCGATCCTTGATCATGCGGATGTTCTGGCCGTCGAGGCTCATGGCGCCGTCGTTGGGTTGTTCGAGAAAGTTGATGCAGCGCAGGAAGGTACTTTTGCCCGAGCCGCTGGCGCCGATCAGGCTGATGACATCGCCGGTGTTGGCCTTGAGCGACACACCTTTGAGTACTTCATGATCGCCATAGCTTTTATGCAGGCCTTCGATGGTCAGTTTGTACATGGGGCATGCATCCTCAAGGCGAAAGAAGGTAGCCGCTGCGATAGGCTTCGGTGCCCGCGACATGGGCGATCACCATGCCGGCAGTGGCCATGCGGCGCAGCGAACGGGCGTACATCAACCCGGCGGCGGTGCAATGGACAGGGGTGACACGATCAAGGATCGGGTCAATGATTTCGGCGATCAGTTGCCCGGCTTCAAGGTATTCCCCCGGCAGCGCGGCAAATACCAGCAGCCCGCCCACAGGCGTGGCCACCGGTTCGACACCGGCCAGCGGCGTGGCCGGGTAGGGCAGTTCGGGCAGTGGCGCCGGTTCGCCGGCGATTGCGCCGTAATGAATCAGGTAATCGATCAATGCCTGGCTATCGAGGCTGGCCAGAGGGTGATTGACGTCACCTTGGCCGCGCAATTCGACGGTGACCGAGAGACTGCCGAGCGGTATGTCGAAATGCTCACCGAAGCGTTCTTTCAACTGCCACCAGAGCAGGGTGAAACACTCATCGAACGACTGACCGCCGGAGTCGGTGGCCAGCAGACTGGCTTCAGCTCCGATGTAACGGGCCAGCGGCTCGACCAGAGGCCAGGCCTCGGGCGTGGTGTAGAGGTGCGCGACGGCTTCGAAATCGCAGTGCAAGTCCAGCACCATATCGGCATCGCAGGCCAGGCGTTGCAGGATCAGGCGCTGGGATTGCAGTTGAGTGCCGGCGGTCTGCCGGGCGAGGGCGCCCCGCAGGCTGTCGCGGATCAGTTCGAGGTTGTACCGGGGATCGTCGCCGAGCCGGCCTTCGATTTCATTGCCGACCTCTTCACTCAAGTCCACGAACCAGCGATTGAAGTTCTGCCCGCTTTCCAGCTCATAGCGGCCCAGTGGCACATCCATCACCACTTGTTCCAGGCCGACCGGGTTGGCCACCGGGACCAGCACGATTTCGCTGCGCAGGCGGCCGGCGGCTTCCAGCTCCGCCAGACGCTGCTTGAGGTGCCAGGCGACCAGCATGCCCGGCATTTCATCGGCGTGCAGGGATGACTGAATGTAGATCTTGCCTTTGGCCGACTCCGGGCCGAAGTGGAAACTGTGTATCTGTCTTGCGGTCCCTGGCAGCGGGGCCAGCAGGTCATGAATCGTGTGGCGCATGTCTCTTTATTCCTAAAGCGGGTCCTAGTGGGTCGGCCCAAGAAACGCCAGCCATCGGCGTTCGGCGAGACGGAACAGGCCGACCAGCGCAAAGGTCACGGTCAGGTAGATCAGCGCAGCGATGCCGAACGACTGAAAGGTCAGGAACGTCGCCGAGTTGGCGTCCCGAGCGACTTTCAGGATGTCCGGGATCGTTGCAGTGAACGCCACAGTGGTCGAGTGCAGCATCAAAATCACTTCGTTGCTGTAATAGGGCAACGAGCGACGCAGGGCTGACGGCATGATCACGTAGGCATACAGCTTCCAGCCTGTCAGACCGTAGGCTTTCGCGGCTTCGACTTCACCATGGTTCATGCTGCGAATGGCCCCGGAGAAGATCTCCGTGGTGTACGCGCACGTGTTCAGGGCGAAGGCCAGGATGGTGCAGTTCATCGCATCGCGGAAAAACGCATCCAGCACGGGCTGGGCACGCACGGCGGCCAGGCTGTAAATGCCGGTGTAGCAAATCAGTAGCTGGATATACAGCGGCGTACCCCGGAACAGGTAGGTGTAGAACTGCACCGGCCAACGGACGTAGAGGCGCGGCGAAACCCGGGCGATGGACAGCGGGATCGACACCAGAAAACCGACGAAGATCGAGGCGCTGAGTAGCCACATGGTCATGGCCAGGCCAGTGATGTGGTAGCCGTCGGTATAGAGGAAGGGTTTCCAGTATTCCTGCAAGAGTTCGATCATCGTACGGCCTCCCGGGAACCGGCGGCGTAGCGGCGTTCGAGCCAACGCAGGACGACATTGGACGCGCTGGTGATCATCAGGTAAATCATGGCGGCCAGTACCAGGAAGTAAAACAGTTGGTAGGTGCTTTTACCGGCATCCTGGGCAGCCTTGACCAGATCGGCGAGGCCGATGATCGACACCAGCGCGGTCGCCTTGAGCATCACCATCCAGTTGTTGCCGATACCTGGCAGAGCAAAACGCATCATCTGCGGGAACACCACGAAACGAAAACGCTGACCGCGTTTGAGGCCATAAGCGGTGGCGGCTTCGACCTGGCCACGAGGTACCGCGAGGATCGCGCCCCGGAAGGTTTCGGTGAAATACGCGCCATAAATGAAGCCCAGGGTGATGACCCCGGCGCTGAACGGGTTGATCTCGATGTATTCCCATTCCATGAAGTCAGTCAACGACGTCAGCCAGGTTTGCAGGCTGTAGAAAATCAGCAGCATCAACACCAGGTCCGGCACGCCGCGAATCAGTGTGGTGTACATCTGGGCAGGGACCCGCACCAGTTTGACTTTTGACAGCTTGGCACTGGCGCCCAGCAGGCCGAGCAACACGGCCACCAAAAGCGACAACACCGATAATTTGATGGTCATCCAAGTGCCTTCCAACAGCAACGGGCCGAAGCCCTTGAGGCTGAAGGTGGAGAGCCCCAGGTTTTGTAAAAGGTTTTCGAACATAAATCAGCAACCTGATCGGATGAAAAAAGCGCCCATCGCGAGATGGGCGCCGGGCATTATTTGCCGCTGTACAGATTCAGATCGCCAAAGTGTTTCTTCTGAATGGTGGCGTAGGTGCCATCGTCGTGTAACGCTTTGATACCTTTATCCAGAAGTGCCTTGAGGTCTTTGTTACCTTTCGAGATACCGACAGCTGTTTTGGCTGGCAGCAGTGGATCATTTACTGGCTTGCTGACTTCGTATTCGGCGCCTTGTGGCGACTTCAAAAAGCCCAGTTCGGCTTGCAGCATGTCCTGAATCGACGCGTCCAGACGACCGGAAGTCAGGTCAGCATAGACCTGGTCCTGGTTGGCGTAGGCCTGAGTGGTCACACCAGCCTTGTCCAGCACGGCTTTGGCGTAGGCTTCCTGGATGGTGCCCTGCTCGTAGCCGACCTTTTTACCTTTCAGCGAAGCGATATCCGGGCTAATGCCGGAGCCCTTCTTGGACACGAAAGACGTCGGGCCGGAGAACAGCTCACTGGAGAAGTCGATGACTTTTTCGCGGGCCTCAGTAACGGTCATCGAAGAGATCACACCGTCGAATTTGTTGGCCTTCAGGCCCGGAATCATGCCGTCGAAATCGCTTTCGACCCATTTGCACTTGACCTTCAGCTCGGCGCAGATCGCGTTCCCCAGATCGATGTCGAAGCCCACCAGGCTACCGTCGGCCGCTTTCGACTCGAACGGAGCGTAAGAAGGATCAACGCCAAAACGCAATTCTTTGTATTCCTTTGCCATGGCGGAGCCGGCAGCCATGCACAACGCCAGTGCAGAAAGGGTCAGCAATGCTTTTTTCATTATTCAAATCCCTAAGAACCAATATGAGCGCTTGTGGCGCAGAATTATTGTTACTGGAAAGCGTAAGACCCATAGAAAGTAGCAATTTCCGAACCAGAGTCCCAAACAAGCGTTTTAAAAGGTGATACGAGACGTGGCAGAGCGTGAATTGTGCACGAAAATGGGCGCTGGAAAATAGCTGCACCAACTCGGTTCGTGGTGCCGTAAATCATTGTGGGAGCGAGCCTGCTCGCGAAAAGGGCGAGTCGGTCGATATCAATGCTTCTGATCTACCGCTTTCGCGAGCAGGCTCGCTCCTACAGGTTCTGGGTTTATTTACCCGGTGTCAGGGTCAACCGCTTGCTCCCGTAAACCTTGTCAAAGTTTTGCGGCTGCATTGGCAAGCTCATGTACTGACCCTTGAGCCATGGATCGATGCTGTCGAGGTAGTTCGGGCTGGCCGGGTTGCCGGATTGGCCGGTGCCGTTCTGCCCCATCAACGGTTCGGCCTGACCGAAGTCGACGATAAAGCGCATGCCCGGTGCCAACGTGGTGTTGAAGTCCTGGCCCCAGGCGAACGCCGCGGTGTTCAGGGTGGTGTGATCGCCGCCCGCCGCCAATGGACCGCGCACCGTCTTGCCACTGGTATTCTTCCATTCGTAGCGGTGCAGTTTGCCCCACTGCCAGGCTTTGTGATCGCTGCCTAACTGGCTGTCGCCCGCGGTGATGGCCGCCGCGAGGCTGCGCGCAAGGATCGTCGGTTTGTCTTCCTTCTGCGGCGTGCGTGTGTCATCCCAGAACGGACTGTCCTCGCGCCCTAGCAGGTGATCGGCCTGCGCTGCGTAGGACAAATTGCCGTTGGCGACAAACGCTTTCCACGCCTGACTGCTTTCCGGACCCAGTTCGTCGAGGAAGATCTGCTTGGTGCTTTCCTGCAAGAACAGCTCATAGATCGCTGCGTCGGCGGAGGTGGCGCTGAGCGTGCCATCAAACGCCATCAAGCGTGCCAATGCCTCGTGAGCCTTGCCACGATCAGCGACGGGCAACGCTTCGATGGCCTGTTTGAGCGGTTGGGACATGCCCGGAGCTTCAAACATTTTTTTCAATTTTGCGGCGAAGGTCGTGGTCTGGTCGTATTGCATGTTGATCAGGCTGCGCGTGTCGTGTTTGCCCATGCCAGCCAGTTCGGCCAAGCGTTCGCCACGCTCCGGCGCCGACCATGAATTGGACAGTTGCATACCATAGCCATGGGGAATGACCCGTTGGTTGGCGGTACCGAGCCAGCCTTGTGCCGGGTCCTGATCGTAGGGATGGAGCATCGGGTCGGCGTAACCGTCCCAATCGTAACGACCTTCCCAGCCTGGCGATGGCAGCAGGCCTACACCTTCGCGACGGTTCGGGTAACGACCGGTGACCTGCCAGCCGATATGGTTGGCATCGGCAAACACCATATTCAGCGCGATGGCGCGGATTTCACGGGTGGCATCCGACGCTTTCTCGACGTTCTGCGCCCGGGACAGGTCGAAAAACGCGTCCAGAGTCTTGTCGTCGGTGAAGCTCGGCGTCTGCAGCGCCAGGCCAAGGCCATTGTCCAGCGCGGTGCCTTGGGCGCTATTGAGCAGTGGCCCGTGGCGAGTTTCGTACACCGCTTCGCGAATCGGCCGCTGGCCTTTGACGAAGTAGGTTTCGTTGCGAACGACAGCCGGCTGCCATTTGCCGTTGACCTCGTAGGAAAGCCCGTTGCCCTGGCGTTTGATTTTTTCCAGGAACACGTCCTGGTTGTCGCCCATGACCGAAGTCATGCTCCACGCCACTTTGCCGTTGAATCCACCGAGCACCATTGGCAATCCGGCGATGGTCACGCCAGAGGCCTGGTACTTCGGTGCACGAATCTGCACAAAACTGAACAACGATGGCACGCCCAGGGGACCATGGCTATCGCTGGCCAACAGGCTTTTGCCGCTGCGACTGCGTTGCGGGGCGATGGCCCAGTTATTCGATGACGTGGCGCCCAGCAGATTCAGATCGGACAGTTGACGGGTGGCTTGGCTGAGCTCGGCCAGCCCCGGGATTTGCCCATTGAGCTTGATGCCCTGAAGTTTTTCGCTTTCAGCCAGTGGCAGTTTTTCGTCAGGAGCGGACGGCGTCAGCCACGCCAGTTTGTCAGTGGTGACGGTCTGGGCCAGCACCAGCGAAGAGATTTCCTCCGGCAGGTTGGCCGATTGGCTGAAGTTCAGCAGGCAGAAAATCAGCGCCGAATCTTCTGGCTGCCAATATTCAGGCTTGTAGCCGGTGGCTGCGAGATCCGCTGGTAACTTGTCGCGGTAGCGGAACAGGTAGGCGTTGACCCCGCGTGCATAGACTTCGAAGAAACGCTTGAGGCGCGGTGAAGACGCCTTATACAGCTCGCTGGCGCTTTTCTTCAGGTTAACTGCACGCATGTAGCGGTCGGCATCGAGCACGTCCGAACCGGACATCTCCGCCAACCGGCCTTGGGCCAACAGACGCAAGGTGACCATTTGCGTGATGCGGTCGCTGGCGTGGACGTAGCCGAGGGTGAACAACGCGTCATGGAAGCTGTTGCTTTCGATCAACGGCATGCCGAAGGCATTACGGCGCACCGAAACGTTCTGCGCCAGGCCTTTGAGCGGTTGCACGCCGGTGGTCGGCGGGAGGGTGTCCTGAGGGTTCCAGGTCTGACAACCCGTCAGGCTCAAAACACCGGCCACTGCTGCGGCAACGCCGAACCGGGGAAGAAAATGTGTAAGGGCTGGCGAGGCCATGGCAAAGCTCCTGCGGGGGTAGCGTCAGTAAAGGCGCTACGTTAGTGAGCAGGAGGGGGGCGCGCAAGCGGGGCATGGATCTTATTTCAGTATTTGCTCGTCAAACTGCACACCCGCGGATAACGCTCTACCTGTGGCGAGGGACGGGACGGTGTGCTCAGGATTTTGGCAGGCAGCCCTGTTTGCATTGGATGGCTTGCCTGTATAGAAGAGGCGATGTTGAAGTACGGAAAATTCAATGACCTTGCAGGGGGAAAGTGGGCATGGAGCTTAAGACAAGCGCAGCGCTGATCATCATCGACCAACAGAAAGGCATCTTGCACCCCAAACTCGGTCGGCGAAATAACCCCCAGGCCGAGGAGCGAATCCTCGAATTGCTTGGGCATTGGCGATTAACCGGGCGGCCAGTGATTCATGTGCAGCATTTGTCCCGGTCACCGGACTCGGTGTTCTGGCCGCAGCAATCGGGCGTGGAGTTTCAGGACCGATTCCAGCCATTGGCCGGTGAGCAGCTGATCCAGAAACAGGTGCCGGATGCGTTTTGTGCAACGGGACTGGAAGCGAGGTTGCGAGAAGCAGGGATCGATCAGTTGATCATCGTCGGTGTGGCGACCCACAACTCGGTGGAGTCCACGGCGCGAACGGCCGGTAACCTGGGGTTTGAGGCGTGGGTGGCGGAGGATGCGTGCTTTACGTTCGACAAGGCCGATTATTTCGGTAATCAGCATTGTGCCGAGGAAGTGCATGCGATGTCGTTGGGGAATTTGCAGGGGGAATATGCAACCGTTGTCAGCAGCGGGCGGGTATTGGAGGGGATTTCTTGACGCCATCGCGAGCAGGCTCGCTCCCACACTGGAATGCGTTTCAACTGTGGGAGCGAGCCTGCTCGCGAAGGCAATTCAACAGGCGAAGAACAAATGCTTCTTAAGCCTCAAGCGCCGTGGCACTTCTTGAATTTCTTGCCGTTGCCGCATGGGCAAGGGTCGTTGCGGCCCACGTCTTTCAGGGCGTTGCGCACCGGTTCCTGGTGGGCGTGACCGCAGTTCGGGCCGTGGACATGGCCATGGTCGTGATCATGGTGGTCTTGATGGTCATGATCGTGGTTGCAGTCAGGGCCATGGACATGGGGTTGCTGAGTCATTGCTGTTACTCCGGAATTAAATCGGCGGGGATTATCACGCCATTACGCGCAAGGTGCACGTAGTGCGCGATGAATAAACCGGTTTCCAATTCGCCTTCCAGACGATAGGGAATGGGCTGGTCGGGTTTTTTCAGCAGTTTCACCAAGTCCCGGATCTTCGGCCACAAGTTGGTGCGGATCGGCACCTTGAAATAGGCGCTGTGCTTGGGCCCCACCGTAAACCAATGTTCGTGTTCGCCTTCGGTCAATAGCATGTCGCCCAAGTGAATACGATACTCCAGGCTTCGCACGGTCAGATCGCTGTCGTTGGGATTGTCGACGCGAAAGTGCAGCAGGAATTTCTGCTCCAGCAGTTTGGCCCGGACCACTTCGACCTTGACCAGGTGCACTTGGGGTTCCAGCTCATCCTCGCCGAACCATGACGCACAACCTGCGAGCCCCAAAAACAGGAGCAGGGTGAGGGCCTGTAAGGCGTGCCGCTGACTGAGCATGGAGTGACTCCCTTCCTTGTAGCAGCTGGCGAAGCCTGCGTTCGGCTGCGTAGCAGTCGCAAATCCTGCTGACCTGGGCTACCTGAAACACCGCGCTACCTGATTTTACGACTGCTTCGCAGCCGAACGCAGGCTTCGCCAGCTGCTACAAGGGGACCTAACGGTCAAAATAACCTGCACAACACTTCTTGAACTTCTGCCCGCTGGCGCAGGGGCACGCATCGTTACGCCCGGCCTTGAGGGGGACAGTGGGGTCAATGAAGTACCAATGGCCGGCGTTCTGCACGAACGACGAGCGCTCGCGATGGCTGTGTTCACCACTGCCGTCATGCCAGCGCGCAGTGAAGGTGACGAAAGCGTGTTCCGGCTGCCCGCCAAAGACCTCGGAGCTTTCCACTTCAAGGCCCAGCCAGGTGCTTTGCGCGCTCCAGTCGCTGATGGATTGACGATCGAGGCCGGCCTGTTGCGCGGGCAACGTGGTCGCCACCAAATAGTCGATCAGGCCCAACACGTAAGCGCTGTAGCGCGAACGCATCAAGGCTTCGGCGCAGGGAGCCGGATGGCCGTCATGGTAATGACCGCAGCAGGCGTCGAGCAGGGTGCCGCTGCCGCAAGGGCAAATGGATGTACTCATTGCGTTACCACCAATATTTCCCGAAGTTTTCCGGATTGGCCCAAAACCGGGAGTTGAGCCAGTCGGGTACTTGTTTGTAGTCAAGCAGATCGTAGGTGAACAGCGTCAGCACTTGATCATCGCGCTGGAAGCGTTCACTGGCTTGCAGTGCCAGCGAGAAAAAATCGGTCTCCTGCCAGCCGCTCGCCGGCAGGTCCGCCAGCACCGCAATGCGACTGGCATTGAGGTTGCGGATCCCTCCGAGCAAATTCAGGCCATCGCGTTTGGGTAAGTGTTCGAGGCAATCGACAACCAGCGCCAGGTCAAACCGGCGTGCGGCCAAATCGGCAGGCAAGGGGCCCGGCGTCGCGTGCGCAACGCAGCAGTCCGGGTGCGCGAGCTTGAACGCTTCCAGTGCCGGGAACTCGCTGGCGCCAATCAGCAATAGACGCGCGGGGGCGTAACGATCCAGCAACGCGGCCAACGCCTGCTGCGGGGTGCGCGAAGAAATACCTGCAATCATCGAAGATCCTCAATCAGAGGTGCCAAGACTAGCGTGCTCAAAGGCTCGGGCCTAGAGCGTCTTTCCTCAAAAAGAACCGAACACTGTTGAACACACGAAAAAACAGCAATGGCCTATTGCTGGCGGAGATTAAAAGTCGGGTCTTTACTACCAGAATCGGTTCTAAGCCGATCCCTCAGGAGAAAACTAGATGAGCATAGTTCGGACAGCATTACCCTTGGTTCTGCTAACCAGTGTGTTGACTGGTTGCGCAGGTTTGCAGAAAACCGACTGGCCGACCTGTGCGGCGGTCGGTGGTGTCGTGGGTGCAGGGCTCGGCGCGACCGAAAGCTCGTCATGGGCTGGGTATGGTGCGCTGCTTGTCGGCGGCACCGCAGCGGCCTATTGCTGGGTTCACGGTGATGGCGACGAAGACGGTGATGGCGTGCCGGACAGTCGCGACAAGTGCCCGCACACGCCTAGAGGCGTGAAAGTCGATGCTGACGGTTGCCCTTTCCCCGCACCAGCACCCGTGGTTGAACAGGCCGTGGTGGTCAAGGAAGAAGTCATTGTCATCCGCGATGTTCACTTCCAGTTCGACAAGGCCACACTCACCGCTTCGGATAAAGAGGCACTCGACAAGATCGCTACTCGCCTGAAACAGGAAGCCCCCACTGCTCGACTGACCGTCACCGGACATACTGACAGCGTCGGTAGCAGCAAATATAACCAAAAACTGTCGGATCGTCGTGCGCACTCGGTGGTCGAGTACCTGATTTCCCAAGGTGTACCTCGCAGCGAATTCGTGTCTGTTTCCGGTGCCGGTGAAAGCCAGCCGGTTGCCGATAACAAAACCGCTGACGGCCGCGCCATGAACCGTCGTACTGAAATCAAAATCGATCGCTAGCCCCCTCGCATCCCGGCTTGTGCAGTCGTGGATGCGGGTCTTTACTCCTGTGTAACCGGCAACGGCCGGTAACACAGGAGCTTTGACCATGAGTGTTCTCACACGGGCCGTCATGCCGGTTCTGCTGCTTGGCAGCCTGTTGACCGGTTGCGCTACACACAGCGATGGCACTGCCCCCCTCAATCAACGTAACTGGCCAATTTGCAGCGTCATCGGCGGGCTGGTCGGTGGAGGTCTGGGTGCGATCGAAAGTGGCGGTTGGGCGGCCGGCGGAGCAGCACTCGGGATTTTGACCGGCGGCTTGATCTGTTATGCACAGGATGGCGATGAAGATGGCGATGGCGTCTTCGACCGACGTGATCGCTGCCCCCATACTCCCGCCAATACGCCTGTCGATCATCACGGTTGCCCGCTGCCGCAATACCCGGCCAGCGTGAAGCCGGCCGAACCTGTGCAATCGGAAGTCATCACCCTGGACGACGCCGTTCTGTTTGCCTTCAACAAGTCTGACCTGACCCTTGCGGGACAGAGTCAGCTTGATTCGCTGATGGACAAACTGCAAAGCGCGGATGTGGTGAGCATCAAGGTGATTGGCTATACCGACAACGTGGGTTCGCAAGCCTACAACCAGGCACTTTCGGAACGCCGCGCGAGCAGCGTGGCGGCCTACTTGCTCAATCGGGGCCTGGCACCGGACAAACTCACCAGCGAAGGCAAAGGCGAAAGTCAGCCAGTGGCCGATAACGAAACCGAAGAGGGGCGCGCGAAAAATCGTCGCGTAGAGTTGCGCATTAATCGCTGAGCCCCGTGATAGAGCCGTCGGACCACAAATGCTATTGATCCGACGGCCATTCGGCGGTCTGCCTGAAGAATTTTCCCTCGCCCTCTGGCTTATCCCGCATGGAAGCCGTTACTGTGCGTGCAAATAATAATTCTCAGCGGGGGCGCGTATGAAGGTGTTTTGGGGGCTGGGGAAGCTGTTGACCCTGCTGTTTTGGCTGGTGGTGCTGGCCAATCTGCTCATCCCGTTTGTCCATCCGTTGCACTTGATGCTCAATGTGGCCGGCAGCCTGTCAGGGGGCCTTCATCTTCTTGAGGTGATGTTCTGCAACCGCAGCCTCAAAGGTCGCGCTCACCCTTGGCTGGATCGCCTGCAGATTCTTCTTTTCGGCGTATTCCACCTGCAAACCATCCCCGCTCCGACTGCACCTAAGGCTTCCCATGCATAAACTCTGTCTGCTCGCCGCGCTTATCAGCCCGTTCGCCTGCGCCCAAGTGGTGAGTGTCGAAACCAATTCCCTGATGCGTTTGCCCAACACTGCCAGCACCTTGCAGCTGGAACGTCTGGAAGTCGCCGATTACGGCACGTTGCTGATCCCGTCTAACGTGACCGAAGTCACCGTGGGCCAATTGCACCTGGGTCGTGAAGCGCGGATCGCCATCGTGCCGAGTGAGCAGCCACTGGCACTGAACGTCAGCCATGCCGAATTGTCGGAAGGCAGCCAAATCACCGCTCGCGGTGCGCCGGGGACTTACCTCAAGGCCGCCCGATCCGGGCGCAATCTGAATCTGCAAATCAAAACTCTGAAGGCGCCACAATTGTTGGTCGACGCTCGTGGTGGCGCGGGTGCTCCGGGTTTTGTCGGTCTCGATGGGGCCAATGGTCAGGCGCCGGGTTGCACCTGGGGCCAGGCCGGTGGCGGTGCCGACGGCAGTGATGGCAGTAACGGCCAGCCCGGTGCAGCCGGTGCGCTGGTACGGTTGCAAGTGCCGCGAGATTTCCCGGCCGAGCAAATCAAGGTTCAGGTCGCTGGCGGCGCCGGTGGCGTGGCCGGTCCTGGCGGCAAGCCGGGATCAGGCGGTAAAGCCAAGGGCTGTTTCGTCTACCAGACCGATGGCGGCAAGAATGGCAAACCAGGCGCTGACGGCCAGCCAGGGCCTGCGGGGGCGGCAGGTTCGGTGACGGTTCAGCGGTTGTAAGCTGTTTCTGAAATGTGTGTCGTCTGATCGATGGTCTTCGCGAGCAGGCTCGCTCCCACAGTTGATCGAGTTCCACTGTGGGAGCGAGCCTGCTCGCGATGCTTTTAGAACATCGGCCGGGCCGCAGCGATCGCCACCAGCACCAATCCGACGATCAGATTAATCCCCACCAACCGCCGGATTTTCCCCAGCACCGCTGCCCCTGTCGGCCAATCCTGCGCGGCCACCGCCGTACGCAATTCGGGCAACATCAACGCCTGAATCCGGATAAACAGCGCGGTCATCACCACGTACAACCCCATCATGACCTGTACATAACGCGGTGCGGTTTCAAAACCGGCATATTGCAGATGAATCATGCCCACACCACTGATCGGCAACAGCACCACCGCCACCCAGACCCAGCGGAAAAAACCTTGAAACACTTCTACCCAAAGCTTCAACCGGGGTGGACCTTCCAGGGCTTTCATCGCGGCGGGGCGCAGGACCATCCAGGCGAAAAACATTCCGCCCACCCATACCAGGGCGGACAGGACATGCAGGGTGTAAACGATGCCAAAAGGTGTCATTGAGGTACTCCGTTCTGCGCGGGATTAATTAGCGGGGTATGATAGCGGCCGATCCGAATCACTGAAAATTTATCCAGCGTTTTTTGCGCCCGACAATCCATGATCAGCACCGAACTCAAAACCACGATCCAGGGCGCCTACTCGCGTTTTCTCGAAGCCAAGAGCCTCAAACCGCGCTACGGTCAACGTCTGATGATCGCCGAAATTGCCAAAGTCCTCGGTGACATCGACACCGATGACGAAGGCCGGCGCAGTGGCGACCCCGCGATTGTCGCGGTGGAAGCCGGCACCGGTACCGGTAAAACCGTGGCCTACAGCCTGGCGGCAATCCCGACCGCCAAGGCTGCCGGCAAACGGCTGGTGATCGCCACGGCCACCGTGGCCCTGCAAGAACAGATCGTCTACAAGGACTTGCCTGACCTGATGCGCAACAGCGGGCTGAATTTCAGCTTCGCCCTGGCCAAGGGGCGTGGGCGCTACATGTGCCTGTCCAAGCTCGACATGTTGCTTCAGGAAGGCCACGCACAAACCGCCACCGCGCAGTTGTTCGAAGAAGAAGGCTTCAAGATCGAAGTCGATGAGGCCAGCCAGAAGCTGTTCACCAGCATGATCGAGAAGCTCGCCGGCAATAAGTGGGACGGCGACCGCGACAGCTGGTCCACGGCGCTGGAAGACGCCGATTGGGCGCGCCTGACCACCGATCACAGCCAATGCACCAACCGTCATTGTCCGAACTTCGGCCAGTGCGCCTTCTACAAGGCCCGCGAGGGCATGGGCAAGGTCGACGTGATCGTCACCAACCACGACATGGTGCTGGCTGACCTGGCCTTGGGCGGCGGTGCTGTATTGCCAGACCCGCGCGACACCATTTACGTCTTCGACGAAGGCCATCACCTGCCGGACAAGGCCATCGGTCACTTCGCCCACTACACGCGCCTGCGCTCTACGGCCGACTGGCTGGAAACCACCGCCAAGAACCTTACCAAATTGCTCGCCCAGCACCCGCTGCCGGGCGATCTGGGCAAGTTGATCGAGCAGGTGCCAGAACTGGCCCGTGAGATCAAAACCCAGCAGCAGTTCATGTTCACCGCGTGCGAGCAGGTGGCCGACTTCAAACCCGGCGAAGACGTCGAAGGTCGTGAGCGACCGCGTCATCGCTTCGTTGGCGGGGTCGTTCCCGAGCACATGCGCGAAATGGGCATTGAGCTGAAGAAAGGCTTCGCCCGCCTGACCGATGTGTTTACCCGTCTCACTGAATTGCTCAAGGAAGGCATGGATGGCGAGGTCAACATCGGCATCGCCAGCAACCAGGCTGAAGAGTGGTATCCGCTGTTCGGCAGCCTGTTGTCCCGTTCTTCGGGCAACTGGGAATTGTGGACTGCGTTCACCGCTGAAGACCCGGAAGACAACCCGCCGATGGCGCGCTGGCTGACCCTGGCCGAAAGCGGTTCGCTGTTCGATATCGAGGTCAATGCCAGCCCGATCCTCGCGGCGGAAATGCTCCGGCGCAATTTGTGGAACGTGGCTTACGGTGCGCTGGTGACGTCGGCGACCCTGACGGCACTGGGCACTTTCGACCGCTTCCGCATGCGCGCCGGGCTGCCAAAAAAAGCCGTTACGGCGGTGGTCCCCAGCCCGTTCCATCACGCCGATGCCGGTGTGCTGCGGGTACCAGACCTGAAAGCCGACCCTCGGGATGCGCCGGCCCATACCGCGGCAATCATTCGCGATCTGCCGGCTCTGGTGGAGGGCTCTCGCGGCACGCTGGTGCTGTTCTCCTCGCGCAAACAGATGCAGGACGTGTTCGACGGCCTAGACCGCGACTGGCGCAAGCAAGTGTTCATTCAAGGCAACCTGTCGAAACAGGAAACCCTGAACAAGCACAAGGCGCGCGTCGATGGCGGCGATTCCAGCGTGCTGTTCGGCCTGGCAAGTTTCGCCGAGGGTGTCGATTTGCCCGGCGCGTATTGTGAGCACGTGGTGATCGCCAAGATTCCGTTCTCGGTGCCCGATGACCCGGTCGAAGCGGCACTGGCTGAATGGATCGAAGCCCGGGGCGGTAATCCGTTCATGGAAATCTCCGTGCCGGATGCTTCTCTGAAACTGGTCCAGGCCTGCGGTCGCTTGCTGCGCACCGAAGAGGACCGAGGCACCATCACCTTGCTCGACCGGCGCCTGGTGACCCAGCGCTATGGCAAAGCGATCCTCAATGCGTTGCCGCCATTCCGTCGCGAAATTTCCTGATACACCGGTGGGCAAATGTGCCCACCGCGTTGTCTATCTCTCTACCATCGCTTTTCCACTGGCCATTGTTGGTCGTTAGGGAGAATTTCGTTCTCATGATTCGCCGTTCGTTGCCCGCTATTTTTGCCCTGATGTTCGCAGCCCCTTTGCTGGCGGCCCCTGCCGGCCAACAGACGCTGTTCAACTTTGTACGTCCGGCCGATGTGGTCCAGGTGACAACTCAGGATGCCAGCTTGCCGCAATCCAATGCGGAGCAAACAGCCGAAGGCGAAGTGTTGCGCCGGGTGACATTCAACCCGGTGGCGCAACCGACCCTGCGCCTGACCCCGCAAACCGGCGCCTGGGACTGGTCACAGTCGAGCGTCATGAGCCTGCGGATCCAGAGCGCGATGAACTGGGCCGTGACCCTGTACGTGAAAATCCAGAGCAATGATGGCAAAACGCTGTTCAGCCGTGTCGACTTGCCCGCAGGCCCTGCGCAGACCCTGTTGGTGCCGCTGGTGGCGAGTTCGCCGCTGAGTCAGGGCATGAAAGCCGGGCCGCCGATGCCGATGACGGTCGACGGTCAGCGCGTGTTGCTGGCCAGCAGCGCCGGTGAGCTGGACCGCGGTCAGGTGGTGTCGGTGACCTTGTCGATGGACCAACCGAAAGTCGCCCAGAGCATCCTGCTGGAGCGCTTTGGCGTGCAGGACGGCGACGGGGTGACCCCAGCGGTTTATGGCGCTCTGGTGGACGCCTACGGCCAATCCACCCGGACCAAATGGCCAGAGAAGGTCAGTAGCGATGAGCAACTGAAAAGCGCCGCCGCCAAAGAACAGCAACAACTGAAAATATGGCTGGCCGAGCGCAAGAAGTCATCGTTGGACATGTTCGGCGGCTGGAACAAAGGACCGGCGTTCAAGGCCAGCGGCTTTTTCCGCACTGAAAAACGTGACGGTCGCTGGTACCTGGTGACCCCGCAAGGGCACCCGTTCTATTCGCTGGGGGTTAACACCGTCGCCCCCGACGTCAATCAGACTTACATCGCCGGTCGCGAGTGGATGTTCGAATCCCTGCCCAAACCCGACGAGCCACTTGCCAGCCACTATGGCGAAGGCGACAACCGTAGTGGCAACGGCGTCGATCAGGGCCGTGGCTATAACGCCGGTCGCTGGTACGACTTCTATGGCGCCAATTTGCAGCGGCTGTTTGGCAACCCCTGTGCATTGGGCAGCGGTACCAAGGCCGGCGTCGCCGAAGCGGCCAAAGCCGACGCGGCAGAGGCGACAGCGCAGAAGGCTGACGAGCAACCGGTCGCACCTTCAACGGCTGAATCCGGTGTCGCCGAAGCGGCCAAGGTTGGGGCAGCCGACGCTACAGTCGCGAAAGCGGCTGAGCAAGCGCCCGCCGAACCCTGCAAAGCGGTGGTGGATGAACAACGCTGGGCCAGCCACACCCTGGATCGCCTGCAGGCCTGGGGTTTCAACACCTTGGGCAACTGGAGCGCGCCAGTGCTGGCCAGCGCTGATCGCGTGCCATACACCTTGCCGCTGTCGATCGTCGGCGATTACGCCAGCATCAGTACCGGTACCGACTGGTGGGGCGGCATGCCCGACCCGTTCGATCCGCGTTTCGCCATGGCCACCGAACGTGCCGTGGCCATCGCTGCCCGCGATCACCGCGACGATCCGTGGCTGATCGGTTATTTCGCCGACAACGAACTGGCCTGGGCCGGTCCCGGTGACGACCCGAAGGCTCGCTATGCGCTAGCCTACGGCACCTTGAAAATGACGACCGACGTGCCGGCAAAACGCGCGTTTCTCAAGCAACTGCGGGACAAATACCGCAATCAGGCGGGCCTGTCCAAAGCCTGGGGCATCGACTTGCCGGCCTGGGAGTTGATGGAAGACCCAGGCTTCGTGCCGCCGCTGCCAAGCGCCGAACACCCGGAAATCGAAGCTGACTTCAAATACTTCCAGAAGGTCTTCGCCGACACTTACTTCAAAACCATCTCCGACTCGCTCAAGTGGCACGCGCCGAACCAGCTGTTGCTGGGCGGTCGCTTTGCCATCAGCACCCAGGAAGCCGTTGAATCCTGCGCCCAATACTGCGATGTAGTGAGCTTCAACATGTACACCCTGCAACCGCAGGACGGTTACGACTTTGCCAAACTGCGCAGTCTCGACAAACCGGTGCTGATCACCGAGTTCAACTTCGGTTCGACTGATCGCGGCCCGTTCTGGGGCGGTGTGACGCAACTGGCCAAGGAAGAAGATCGAGGCCCGGCTTACGCCAACTTCCTGAAACAGGCGATCAGTGAGCCGTCGATTGTCGGTGTGCACTGGTTCCAATATCTCGATCAACCGGTGACCGGACGTCTGCTGGATGGCGAGAATGGTCACTTCGGCCTGGTGGGAATTACTGATCTGCCGTTTCAGGGCTTCGTCGACAGCGTGCGCAAAAGCAACCTGGCGACTGTCGATCAGTTGGGTAAAGAGGCGGAGAAGGCCAAGGCAGAAGCGGATAAAGCCAGCCGCGATGCCGAGGGCGGTAGAAAAGGCGACGCCGGTAAAGGAACGGGGCCCGGCGCTGGCCATGCAGGTGGGCATTCTGGAAATGGTCACTGAGTCCTGATATACCGCGTTATCGTTCTTCGCGAGCAGGCTCGCTCCCACAGGGGATCTTCGGTGCGACTGAGATCAAGTGTGGGAGCGAGCCTGCTCGCGAAGGCGTCCGCAAAGGCAATAAAAATGTCTGATTATTTCCAAGGCGACCGACCGCCGAGCCCAACACTGTTCCCAAAACCCTCAAGGGCTGGAACAATGCGGGCCACTTTGTAGTGCGTTGAGCAGGGGAGTTACGGGTGCAGATTCAGGGTCATTACGAGCTTAAGTTCGAAGCGGTGCGCGAAGCCTTTGCGGCGCTGTTCGACGATCCTCAGGAACGTGGCGCAGCGTTGTGCATCCAGATCGGTGGTGAAACAGTCGTCGATCTCTGGTCCGGCACCGCCGACAAGGACGGCACTGAGGCCTGGCACAGCGACACCATCGCTAACCTGTTCTCCTGCACCAAGACCTTCACCGCCGTCACCGCGCTGCAACTGGTCGCCGAAGGCAAGCTGCAACTGGATGCACCGGTTGCCCGCTACTGGCCCGAATTCGCCGCCGCGGGCAAAGAATCCGTGACGCTACGCCAATTACTCTGCCATCAGGCCGGCTTGCCGGCGCTGCGCGAATTGCTGGCGCCTGAAGCGCTTTACGACTGGCAAACCATGGTGGATGCCCTGGCCGCTGAATCGCCGTGGTGGACGCCGGGCGAAGGTCATGGGTATGCGGCGATCACCTATGGCTGGCTGGTGGGTGAATTGTTGCGCCGTGCCGACGGTCGTGGACCGGGCGAGTCCATCGTGGCTCGGGTCGCGAAGCCGTTGGGGCTGGATTTCCATGTCGGTCTGGCGGATCAAGAGTTCCATCGCGTGGCGCATATCGCCCGGGGCAAGGGCAACGTCGGTGATGCTGCCGCCCAGCGTTTGCTGCAAGTGACCCTGCGCGAGCCGACGGCCATGACCACCCGGGCCTTCACTAACCCGCCCTCGATCATGACCAGCACCAATAAGCCAGAGTGGCGGCGAATGCAGCAACCGGCCGCCAATGGCCATGGCAATGCTCGCAGTCTGGCCGGGTTTTACGCCGGTCTGCTCGATGGCAGCCTGCTGGAAAGCGAGATGCTCGATGAGCTCACGCGCGAACACAGCATTGGCGAGGACAAGACGTTACTGACCCGGACCCGTTTCGGCCTGGGTTGCATGCTCGATCAACCGGACGTACCCAACGCAACCTTCGGCCTTGGCCCAAGGGCGTTCGGCCATCCGGGCGCTGGCGGCTCCATCGGGTTTGCCGACCCGGAATACGATGTCGCCTTCGGTTTTGTGACAAACACATTGGGGCCGTACGTCTTGATGGATCCGCGCGCGCAAAGGCTTGTGCGAGTACTGGCCACTTGTCTGTAAATCTCGCTTAAAAGGTTACACTGCCGGAACCAGAAAACCTTTTCGGATTCAAACCAATAGGTTATGCGGGGCCCACCCGGCCTGATTTTTCATTTATTGATTTTTTTGTGGATATCCAATGTCAACCAAACCAACCCTCGCTTTGGCACTGTGCTTCGCTATCACCGGTTGCGCACAAACTCCAAAAAATGACGCAGACGGCGGCAGTTGGTGGCCGTTCGGATCCTCCGACAAGGTGGCGGTTAAAGACCCTGCACCCGCCCCGGCACCCCTGAAGCCTGCCGTCACTGCGCCAGTGGCCAAGACCGAGAGTACCAGCCCTTGGTACTGGCCGTTCGGCGCCGATGAAGTTCTCGACAAAAAACCAGAGGTAAAACCTGAAGCCAAACCCGTGGAAGTGGCCAAGGCTGACGCAGGTGGCAAATGGTACTGGCCGTTCGGCGATAAAGACCAATCCATTGTCCCAGCGCAAGCGGCGGTGCCGATGCCTGACCCTAAAGTAACCCAGGCCTGGCTCGACGACTACGAGCCGCGCCTGCGCGAAGCGATCAAGGACAGCAAACTGCAACTCGAACGCCGTGACAACGTACTGGTGGTCATTGCGCCGGTAGACGGCTCGTTCAACCCTAAACGTCCAGCCATGTTGCTGCCGGTGACGCTTGGTCCATTCACTCGCGTCGCGAAAATCCTTGAAGCCGATCCGAAAACGGCCGTGCTGGTCCTCGGTCACAGCGACACCTCCGGTGACGCGCCGGCCAACGTGCAATTGAGTCAGGAGCGTGCACAATCCGTGGCTTCGATCTTCCGTCTCAGCGGCCTGCAGCGTGATCGCCTGATGCTGCGTGGCCTGGGCGGTGACGCACCGCGTGCAGCCAACGACAGTGTTGAAGGCCGAGCCTTGAACCGCCGCGTCGAACTGCTGGTGACCCCGCAAAACACCATGGTCGCCTTGCTGAGCAAATACAACATGCCAGCCCCGGCGCCGATTCGCATGGTCGCGGCGCAGGATGTCAAGCCAGCGGTCGCGCCTGTTACGCCTGCGCCAGCCGAGAAAAAAGCGGCTGTACCGGCTGCGAAAAAAGCCCCGGCCAAAAAAACCGCGGCCAAGAAGGCACCTGCTAAAAATGCGACTCCGGCGAAAAAGGTTGCTCCGGCCAAAGCCACTGACGACTCGAAGAAACCCGCCGTCGCTGCTGACACCGACAAGCAGTGATTCGTTAACCCAAAGGAATGCCACACATGACCAAGGCCCTGGCTGATATGCGCCGCGATTACACCCGTGATGGCCTGACCGAGGCGCAAGCCCCGGCCGAGCCATTTGCGCTGTTCCATCGATGGTTTGCCGACGCGGTGAAAACCGAACAGGCGCCGGTGGAGGCGAATGCCATGACCTTGGCCACTGTCGATCAGGACGGTCGGCCGCATTGCCGTATCCTGTTGCTCAAAGGCCTGGACGAGCAGGGCTTCACGTTCTTCACCAACTACGACAGCGCCAAGGGCGAGCATCTGGCAGCGAATCCGTTCGCGGCCATGACCTTTTTCTGGCCGACCCTGGAGCGCCAGGTGCGCATCGAAGGTCGGGTGGTGAAGGTAACGCCCGAGGAGTCCGACGCTTATTACCAGGTCCGGCCTCTGGGCAGCCGTCTCGGTGCCTGGGCTTCGCCTCAAAGCCGGGTGATCGCCGATCGTGGTGAACTTGAAGCGCTGCTCAAGAACACCGAGCAACGTTTCAGCGATACCCAGCCACATTGCCCGGAGCATTGGGGCGGTTATCGTTTGTTACCTGAGCGTGTCGAGTTCTGGCAGGGCCGTCCGAGCCGTCTGCACGACCGTCTCAACTACCGCCTACAGGGCGCCGACTGGACACTTGAACGTCTGGCACCCTAAGCAGTCTACCGACCGGGATAGCCTGTCGCAGCGGCCTTCAGCCACTGTGACAGGTCCCGACGCTTGATTTTCTGCGCTTGAGCGTTCGCCAACTGCTGGAGCATGAACGCTTTTTTGTGTTCGTCTTCACCGGCAAGGGCTAACGCCAGGTCGCGGTCCATCCAGCGTTTGATCCGTACG
The DNA here is from genome assembly GCF_056680375.1 of Pseudomonas sp. ASL7. Classification (NCBI taxonomy): domain Bacteria; kingdom Pseudomonadati; phylum Pseudomonadota; class Gammaproteobacteria; order Pseudomonadales; family Pseudomonadaceae; genus Pseudomonas; species Pseudomonas sp. ASL7. The sequence goes on from NZ_CM155279.1 coordinate 6,065,718, forward strand.
TACAGCCACCCGTGGAAGTACAGACCGGCGACAGTGGTGACGACAATGATAAAATAATCCATGAGAATCCTTACGCAGTGGCGCAGATTGCGAAATTTGCCGCTACTGTGTGCCGAGTTCGTGGCGGCGCCTGTACCGGGCCTGAATCGAAACACTTTTATCCGGGCGACGCCGTGACAGGCGTCAAGCTGCGGAGTTTAATGAATACCTGTCCTTTGGAGTTGATGCTATGCGTAAGTCTGTTCTGCTGGTTGCTTCCTTTTCCACGATGGCGATGTTGCTCACTGGCTGCCAATCAAGCCTGACCGGTGACTCCTACTCCCGTGACGAAGCGCGTCGCGTTCAGACCGTTCGCATGGGCACCATCGAAGCCTTGCGCCCGGTCAAAATCGAAGGCACCAAAACTCCAATCGGCGCCGCGGCTGGCGCCGTCGTGGGCGGTGTCGGCGGTAGCTCCATCGGTGGCGGTAAAGGCAGCGTCGTGGCTGCAGTCATCGGCGCAGTCGCCGGCGGCCTGGTAGGTTCTGCAGCCGAAGAAGGCCTGACCCGCACCCAGGGCGTGGAAATCACCGTGCGCGAAGACGACGGCAGCATGCGCGCCTACGTGCAACAGGTTCAGCAAAACGAAGTGTTCCGTGTTGGCGAGCGTGTGCGGATTGCCACGGTGAATGGGACTAGCCGCGTTTCGCACTAAGCGGGAAAACGGGTAAAAGAAAACCCCGATCAGGTGACTGGTCGGGGTTTTTTGTGTCTGTGCTTTCGGCAAACTGGTTCAACATCGTTAGTCTTGGCTACAAAGCCCCATGTAGTACACCAGATCCTCTTTTAAGGGATCACCCACCAAGCCCATAATTACCCTGGATTGATCGGGAGAAAGTTGGTGCTCACCCATGGGCACATCCCTCAAGTTTGACCAGCCCATAACCTCCAGCACCGCCGTCTCCAAGGTTAGCGGCACATCCTTTTCATATTGCAATGAATTGTCGGGATTTGGCTCGGGGAAAAATCCAGTGATGGAGATAAATATCATTCTTTGTCCTCATCGTCATTTCGTTGATGTACTTCTTTTAGGTTTTGCTTTTCTGGTCTGTTCGCCAGTGTTTGCATCAAATTCCCCTAAGTGATCACCCGCCCAGTTGTACACTTCGACGGCGCCATGTTGGTAATCCCATTCATAAATGCGCTTCTTACTTTCCCAGCGTTTTCGATTCCCTTTAGTCTGAACAGGGGAAGCATCGGGGAACGCCGGCAGAATTTTTGGCGGAGGATGATAACTGTGGTCACCACTGATAGGTCTTGCCACCACCACGTATAACGGCTGCACACCAGAATTCGCCGGAAACACAAGAATGAAGTCCTTGTACTCAGGCGGGTAGAGCGGGTTCACGATGATGCCGTCAGCCGCTTTCGTCGGTGGGTAAACCCAGATGTGCGGTGCTTGTGGGGCGGCTTCCAGTTTGGGGATGCCGAGGATGTCGGAGCCATCCTCCGCGGGCGTCCAGATCAGTTCAATGCCGTCACCGAGGTCCGCCACCTGTTGGCTGCCGCGCAAGGTGAACTGCACGACATCGACCATTTCCCAATCGCGGTGCTTGCCGGTGTAGAAACCGTAACCCTTGAGACTGCCGTCAGCCTGTTGCTCGACGCTTAGTCGAACTCGCGTACGGGCTTGCTTCAGGGCTCGGAGCTGGTCTTCGGTGTAGAGGGCGCTATCGCCCAGGCTGGGCACCCAGAATATGGCGGCCAGGCCCGCCAGTGCCGTGGTTCCTGCAGCGCCGAGTGTTGCGACCGGTATGGCCTGAGCCGGGAAGCGCAGTGCAAGACGGCCTATGCCGAGCGATACAGTCGTGCCGCTGATTGTTTGCAGATTCAGCAGACCGCTATCGTCTGCTTCGCGAGCGCCGAGCCAGGCAATTTCACCGTAGTCCTTGAGGCGGTCGGTGGGCACCATCCCCGAAGGGCTCGAGTAATCAATGATGGCGTCCGGCAGTTTGCAGGACTTGGCGAAGACACATCCGGCTTGAATGGGCTTTTGCTTTTCTGCCAGGACCTGACGGCCGCGCTCGAAGGCATCTTGCCTGGTGAGCATGGCGTCGTAGGCGTTTTGTCGGGCTTCGCGCTCAGCCAGTTCGGTGGCTGTCATGAAGCGGTGAGTGACGTGATGTCCGTCGCCGGACGGCGGGTTTTTAACCCTGGGGACTTCCTTGTTGCCAGCCACGGATCTTCCTTGCGTTCGTACGTCGACAGCCCTTGGGAAAAAGGGCTGTGCGACGTTAACGAACGTGGCTAATCGTGGCTGTAGGACGAATCCTGAATGTCGCTAAGAGTGTTCTCTATCACTCAGGATTGCAGCGCAGTGCTCTTGCGACTGGCTGCCGCCATGACCGCATATCCAATCAACGCTGCCAGTATCGAACCGGTCAAAATCCCCATTCGATCCATCCCGGCGTAATCACTGACACCGGGCTCGAACGCCAGGGAGCCAACAAACAGGCTCATGGTGAAGCCAATCCCGCAAAGGATCGACACGCCCAGTACGTGGCCCCAATTGGCACTCTGGGGCAGGGCGGCAATGCCGATTTTCACGGCCAGCCAGGTCAGCCCGAACACGCCGAGTGTTTTGCCCAGCAGCAGGCCAACGGCGATGCCCATGGGGACGTGGTGGGTGAAGTTTTCGAGGGTCACGCCGCTCAAGGACAGGCCGGCGTTGGCAAAGGCGAACAATGGCAAAATGCCGAATGCCACCCATGGGTGCAGGGCGTGTTCGAGGCTCAGCAGGGGCGAGGGCTCGGCGTTTTTCGTGCGCAGCGGAATGCAAAAGGCCAGGGTGACACCGGCCAGTGTCGCGTGGACACCGCTTTTGAGCACGCACACCCAGAGGATCAAACCGATGATCATGTACGGGCCGAGCTTGACCACGCCGAGCCGGTTCATCGCGATTAACGCCACGATGCACGCCCCGGCCAAGGCCAGCGAAAGTGTTGAAAGCGTGCCTGAGTAGAAAATGGCGATGACGATGATGGCACCCAGGTCGTCGATGATTGCGAGGGTCATCAAAAACAGCTTCAGCGACACCGGCACGCGCTTGCCCAGCAGGGCGAGGACGCCGAGGGCGAAGGCGATATCAGTGGCCATCGGAATGGCCCAGCCACCGAGGGCGGCGGGGTTATCACGGTTGAAAAACCAGTAAACCAACGCTGGCACGACCATGCCGCCAATCGCCGCTGCGCCAGGCAGGACGACCTGCGAAGGTTTCGACAGCTGACCGTCGAGGACTTCGCGCTTCACTTCCAGACCGATCAGAAGAAAGAACATCGCCATCAGGCCGTCGTTGATCCACAGCAACGCCGGTTTGGCGATTTGCAGCGCACCGATCTGCGCCACCACCGGGGTGTCCAGGAAGCTGCTGTAGAGCCATGACAGCGGGGAATTGTTGATGATCAAAGCCAGGGCCGCGGCGGCAATCAATAACAGACCGCTCGCAGCTTCCAACTGAAAGAAACGTGTGAAAGTGCTACGCAGAGGCAAGGTCGCTCTCCATCGATTAATCAAAAGGTGGCACACCGTAACCCGTACCGTTAGTTGTTAAAACAAAAGTTATATTCTTTTTTGTTATATGTCGTTACAAGACCGATGATCCCACGGGCCTGAGCCTGGCAGATGCCAAGCGTATTGAAGCCTAGCTGTACCTGTGCGCGATGCTGGATTTTTCCTAAGCTGTGGGTTGAGCCTTTCGATAAGGCCGACTCTTGCCTGATTCAACGAGATCACCACCATGAGCGACAACCGACAGTGGGCCCGCGAAGCCATCCGGATTATCGAGGCCGACTTCCAGCGTAGCGCCGATACCCACCTGATCCCCTTGCCGCTGCCAGGCTTTCCCGGCATCGAGTTGTATTTCAAGGATGAATCCAGCCACCCTACCGGCAGCCTGAAACACCGTTTGGCTCGCTCGCTGTTTCTCTATGCGCTGTGTAACGGCTGGCTCAAACCCGGTGCACCGGTCATTGAAGCGTCCAGCGGTTCGACGGCGATTTCCGAGGCGTACTTCGCCCGTTTGCTGGGCTTGCCGTTCATCGCGGTGATGCCGGCCACCACATCCAAAGAAAAAATTGCGCAGATCGCGTTTTACGGCGGCAACAGCCATCTGGTGGATGATCCGACGCAGATCTACGCCGAATCCGAGCGCCTGGCCCGGGAGCACGATGGGCACTTCATTGATCAGTTCACTTACGCCGAACGTGCCACGGACTGGCGGGCGAACAACAACATCGCCGAATCGATCTTCCATCAGATGCGTTTCGAGCAGCACCCTGAGCCGAGCTGGCTGATTTCCAGCCCCGGCACCGGCGGCACCACTGCGACGCTCGGTCGTTACGTGCGTTATCGCCAGCATTGCACCCGTGTGCTGTGCGCCGATGCCGAGCGTTCGGTGTTCTTTGATTACTACCAGACCGGCGATGCCAGCCTGCGTCTGGACCACGGTTCGCGAATTGAAGGCATTGGTCGGCCTCGGGTGGAGGCGTCGTTTCTGCCCAAGGTGATCGACGCGATGATCAAGGTGCCGGACGCGCTGTCGCTGGCGGCCATGCACTACCTGGCGCAGCATTTGGGGCGGCGCGTTGGCGGATCGAGCGGGACCAACCTGATCGGCGCCTTGATGGCGGCTCAGCAAATGGCGGTGGCGGGGGAGGTGGGGTCGATCGTGGCGATTCTGTGCGATGGGGGCGAGCGCTATGAGACCAGTTATTACAATCAGGCTTGGCTCAAGGCTCAGGGGTATGAGTTGAGTGGGTTGATGGATGTTGTTGCAGCGAGTGTAGAGCGCGGCGAGCCGCTCCCAGCCACCGTGTTGCGCGCCAACATCTGATCCCGCAGACGCTGAAGAACCCAGGTGGGAGCGAGCCTGCTCGCGAAAGCGGATAGACATTCAACAAAGATGTCGACTGATCTACCGTTTTCGCGAGCAGGCTCGCTCCCACCGTTGCTTGGCTTCAATGACCGCGTGTCAGGCTTCCAGGCCGAGGATGTCGCGCGCCACGGCTTCCGCAATCCGAATCCCGTCCACACCGGCCGACAGAATCCCGCCTGCATAACCCGCACCTTCACCCGCCGGGAACAAGCCCTTCACGTTCAAACTCTGCATCGATTCGTTGCGGGTAATCCGCAGCGGTGACGACGTTCGGGTCTCGATCCCGGTCAACACCGCATCGTGCAGCGAGTAACCGCGAATCTGCTTCTCAAATGCCGGCAAGGCTTCGCGAATGGCTTCGATCGCGAATGCTGGCAAAGCCAGCGCCAAATCACCCAAAGCAACACCTGGTTTGTAGGACGGTTCAACACTGCCCAGCTCGGTGGATGGCGTGCCTGCAATGAAGTCACCGACCAGTTGCGCCGGGGCTTGGTAGTTGCTGCCGCCCAGCACAAACGCGTGGGACTCCAGACGTTCCTGCAACTCGATACCCGCCAGTGGGCCGCCCGGGTAATCGACTTCCGGGGTAATCCCGACGACGATACCCGAGTTGGCGTTACGCTCATTACGCGAGTACTGGCTCATGCCGTTGGTCACGACCCGGTTCGGCTCGGAAGTCGCCGCCACCACGGTGCCACCGGGGCACATGCAGAAGCTGTAGACCGAACGCCCGTTCTTGGCGTGGTGCACCAGCTTATAGTCGGCAGCGCCGAGTTTCGGGTGGCCGGCGTATTTGCCCAGACGTGCACGGTCGATCAGCGACTGGGGGTGTTCGATGCGGAAACCCACCGAGAATGGCTTGGCTTCCATGAATACGCCACGGCCGTGGAGCATGCGGAAGGTGTCCCGGGCGCTATGGCCGAGGGCCAGAATCACGTGTTTCGAATGAATCTGCTCGCCGCCGTTGAGTTCGACGCCAACCAATTGGCCGTCCTCGATCAGCACATCGGTAACGCGCTGTTGAAAGCGGACTTCGCCACCCAGGGCACGAATCTGCTCCCGCATGTTTTCCACTACGCCGGTCAAACGGAACGTACCGATGTGAGGCTTGCTGACGTAGAGGATTTCTTCCGGCGCGCCGGCTTTGACAAACTCGTGGAGGACTTTGCGGCCGATGAACTTCGGGTCTTTGATCTGGCTGTAAAGTTTGCCGTCAGAGAATGTTCCCGCTCCGCCTTCACCGAACTGCACGTTGGACTCGGGATTGAGCACGCTTTTGCGCCACAGGCCCCAGGTGTCTTTGGTGCGCTGGCGCACTTCAGTGCCGCGCTCGAGAATGATCGGCTTGAAGCCCATTTGCGCCAGCAGCAGCCCGGCGAAAATCCCGCAAGGTCCAAAGCCTACGACGACAGGGCGTTGCTCCAGATCGGCCGGTGCGTGGCCGACCACTTTGTAGCTGACATCCGGCGCCACGTTGACGTTACGGTCATCGGCGAACGTGTGCAGCAACGCCGCCTCATTCTTGGCAGTGAGGTCGATGGTGTAGATGAAGCACAGTTCGGAGGATTTTTTGCGCGCATCGTAGCTGCGCTTGAACAAGGTGAAATCGAGCAGGTCATCACTGGCGATGCCCAGGCGCTGCACAATGGCAGGGCGCAGGTCTTCCTCGGGATGGTCGATCGGCAGCTTGAGTTCGGTGATTCGTAACATGACAGGATCCGGTTCGCGGGGCGCACAACTGCGCCAAGGCGTTTGAAGACCGCGATTATAAGCCTCAACGGATGATTCCAGTGAGGCTAAAACGATCAGTCGTCCCGCGATCCGCCGAAATACCCGCAGCCACGCTGAACCTGGCCATTGATGCGCAGTTCGGCGCTCATGTGCTGAACGCTGCCGGTTTTGCTGTCGACGCAACGTTGCGGCGCGACCCACAGTTCGATGTGCTGATCATTGGCTTCGGTACTGAGATTGAAACGCCCATCACCCAACCGCTCTTCAACGTACGGCACGGCCAACGGCGGTTGGCCGGCGCGGTCGATGACCATGCCTTTGCCACTGACCTTGACGTTCCATTCCGGCGAGTGGCCGGCGGCACGCAGGATCAACAGTTTGAAATTGGGATCGTCGCACGCGGTGCCGGAGCGCTCGACGCGGTACAGCTGCTCAAGGTCCAGACGGCTATCGACAATGCGCCCGCGCACGTCGGCAAAAAGCTTGCCTTGGTGATCGGCCAGGGTGGCGGCCTCTTGCAAGACGCTGGTGCCGCCGGAGTCATTGACGACGTAGCTGCGCTGTTCATGGCAGGGCTGAAACAGCAATTTTCCGTCCGCCGCCGTCAACTGGCCCTGCATGCGGGTCTGACCCACGTGGGACGCATTTTCACGTGGGCCATCCAGTAACTGGCAGGCGGCGAACAGTGGAAACACGGCAACAAGGACTAAGGAACGGGCAACACGCATCTTTGGCTCTCCAGACAAGTGCCGCCACGTTACGCAGCCTGACCGTTCATCACAACCCCGCCGACTTTTGATTTATGTACGTCGATAAACCTGTAGGAGCGAGCTTGCTCGCGAAAAACGTGAAGGCGCCGCGTTCATCCAGACAGCCCAGTCATCGTTAACGTCCTTCGTCGGAACGCCGCCCGGAGCAAGCTCGCTCCTACGGAATGTGTCGGATTAACCGACGTGGAAGGTCTGACCTGTCTGCAGACCTTCTACGCTTTTGGCGTAGGCCAGCGCTACATCCGCTGCGGGAACCGGTTTGTAGCCGCGGAAGTACGGCGCGTAGCTGCCCATGGCTTCTACCAGCACGGTAGGGCTGACCGAGTTGACGCGCAGCCCACGAGGCAATTCGATGGCCGCCGAACGAACGAAGCTGTCCAGTGCACCGTTGACCAGTGCTGCCGAGGCGCCGCTGCGAATCGGGTCGTGACTCAGCACGCCAGTGGTGAAGGTGAACGAGGCACCGTCATTAGCAAATTCACGGCCGATCAGCAGCAGGTTGACCTGCCCCATCAGCTTGTCTTTCAGGCCCAGTGCAAAGCTGTCTTCAGTCATCTCGTTCAACGGCGCGAAGGTCACGTTGCCCGCGGCGCACACCAGCGCATCGAACTTGCCGGTTTGTTCGAACAGTTTGCGAATCGAGGCGCTGTCGCTGATATCCACATGGAAATCGCCGCTGGTGCGGCCGATGCGGATGATCTCGTGACGCTCCGACAACTCTTTGTCGACCGCCGAACCAATGGTGCCGCCTGCGCCTATCAAAAGAATTTTCATTGTGCTGATCCTCGAACGGGTGAGTGAGGCTTCAGTTTAGAGTGGTTTTTTCTGCTGATAAGCGCGCTAATGGGCAACCTTTGGTTTTCAAATGGAAACAATCCATGAGCGAGATGGATGATCTGGCGGCGTTTGCGGTACTGATCGAAGCGGGAAGTTTTACCTTGGCTGCGCAGCAACTGGGCTGTAGCAAAGGACAATTGTCCAAGCGCATCAGCCTGCTGGAAACGCGGTTTTCCGTGGTTTTGTTGCAACGCACCACGCGACGCTTGAGTTTGACGGCGGCGGGTGCGGCGTTGCTGCCGCAAGCCCAGGCGCTGGTCGTCCAGGTAGAACGAGCGCGTCAGGCATTGGCGCGGTTGAAGGACGATATGGCGGGGCCAGTGCGTATGACGGTTCCGGTATCGTTGGGGGAAACCTTCTTCGATGGCTTGTTGCTGGAGTTTTCCCACAAGTACCCCGACGTGCAGATCGAGCTCGACCTCAGCAACAACTATCGTGACTTGTCCCGCGATGGTTTCGATCTGGCAGTTCGCTCCGACGTAGGCAATGACGAGCGTCTAGTGGCCCGGCCCCTATTGGCCTGGCACGAGATGACCTGCGCCAGCCCGGGCTACCTTGAGCAATACGGTGAGCCGTTGACGCCGCAGGCCCTCGCGGAACACCGCTGTCTGCTCAACAGTCATTACAGCGGCCGCGAAGAGTGGCTCTATCACCAGCAACACGAGTTGTTGCGGGTTCGGGTGTCGGGACCGTTCGCCAGCAACCATTACAGTCTGCTGAAAAAAGCAGCACTGGCTGGGGCCGGGATCGCGCGTCTGCCGTCTTACCTGCTGCAAACGGAATTGGCTGACGGGCGTTTACGTTTGCTCTTGCGCGACTATCAGACCCGCCGCATGCCGATGTACCTGGTGCATCCGTATCAGGGGGGATTACCCAAGCGCACGCAGGTGCTGGCGGACTACCTGATTGGCTGGTTCAAGCGCAGTGGCGAGGCGCTGGATCGGCTTTAACTGATCTGCTTAACCCTTGTAGGAGCGAGCTTGCTCGCGATGAAGCTGAGAACACCCGGGGTTGTCAGGCTTGCAGCGTTATCGTTGAAGACCATCGCGAGCAAGCTCGCTCCTACAGGGGAACTGCGTTGTTTTGGGGTGTGTGGCAGGCATAAAAAAAAACGGCCCGAAGGCCGTTTTTTGTTTACCGCAATGGCTTAGCCACCAAGGTACGCTTCACGCACTTTCGGATCGGTCAGCAGGGCTTCACCAGTGCCTGTCATTACTACGCGGCCGTTCTCCAGAACGTACGCGCGGTCGGCAATTTTCAGCGCCTGGTTGGCGTTTTGCTCTACCAGGAACACCGTCACACCGTCCTTGCGCAGTTGTTCGATGATGTCGAAGATCTGCTGGATGATGATCGGTGCCAAGCCCAGTGACGGCTCGTCGAGCAGCAGCAGCTTGGGTTTGCTCATCAGTGCACGGCCGATGGCGAGCATTTGCTGTTCGCCGCCGGACATGGTGCCGCCGCGCTGGGCGAAGCGTTCTTTCAGACGTGGGAAAAGTCCGAGAACCTTGTCCATCTGCTCCTGATAATCGCCCTTGTCGGTGAAGAACCCGCCCATGGCGAGGTTCTCTTCCACGGTCAGACGGGCGAACACCCGACGACCTTCCGGAACCACGGCGATGCTCTTGCGCATGATCTGCGCCGAGGTCTGGCCCACGAGCTCTTCACCCATGTAGCGGATGCTACCGCTGTGGGCTTGCGGCGAACCGCAGAGCGTCATCAGCAAGGTGGATTTGCCCGCGCCGTTGGCACCGATCAGGGTCACGATTTCGCCTTGGCGAATCTCTACGTTGACGCTGTGCAGCGCCTGGATCTTGCCGTAGAAGGTGGAAACGTTTTCGAATTGCAGCATTTACGCTTCCCCCAGATAGGCTTTGATCACTTCAGGATTCTCGCGGATCTGCTCCGGTGTCCCGTTGGCCAGAGGCGTGCCCTGGTTGATCACGACGATATGGTCGGAAATGCTCATGACCAGTTTCATGTCGTGTTCGATCAGCAGCACGGTGACGTTGTGCTCTTCACGCAACATGCTGATCAGCGCCTTCAGGTCTTCGGTTTCCTTCGGGTTCAGACCGGCGGCCGGTTCGTCGAGCATAAGGATCCGCGGACGGGTCATCATGCAGCGAGCGATTTCCAGGCGACGTTGCTGACCGTAGGCCAAGGTGCCAGCCGGGCGGTTGGCGAACGCCTTGAGGTTGACCTTGTCCAGCCAGTACTCGGCGAACTCCATGGCCTCGCGCTCGCTTTTACGGAACGCGGGGGTCTTGAACAGACCCGCCAGGAAGTTAGTGTTCAGGTGACGATGCTGAGCGATCAAGAGGTTCTCGACCGCCGTCATGTCCTTGAACAACCGCACGTTCTGGAAGGTGCGCACCACGCCTTTGAGGGCGATCTTGTGGCCGGGCAGGCCCTCGATGGACTCGCCATCGAGCAGGATGCTGCCGCCGCTCGGCTGGTAGAAACCGGTCAGGCAGTTGAACACGGTCGTCTTGCCCGCGCCGTTTGGCCCGATCAGCGCCACTACCTGTTTTTCTTTCACGGTCAGGGCCACGCCGTTGACCGCCAGCAAACCACCGAAGCGCATGCTCAGATTTTCAACTTTAAGGATCTCGCGGCTCATTTGCGCAGCTCCATGTGAGGACGTTGCATGGGCAGCAGACCCTGAGGACGCCAGATCATCATCAGCACCATCAAGGCGCCGAACATCAACATGCGGTATTCACTGAACTCACGCATCATTTCCGGCAACAGGATCATCACCGTGGCCGCCAGTACGACGCCCAGTTGCGAGCCCATGCCGCCCAGCACCACGATGGCGAGGATGGTCGCCGACTCGATGAAGGTGAACGACTCTGGTGTCACCAGCCCCTGGCGCGCGGCGAAGAAACTGCCGGCGAAACCGGCGAAGCAGGCACCGAGGGTGAAGGCTGAAAGCTTGATGACCGTAGGGTTGAGACCCAGCGCACGGCAGGCGATTTCGTCTTCACGCAGTGCTTCCCAGGCACGACCCAGTGGCATGCGCAGCAAGCGGTTGATGACGAACAGCGCGAACAACGACAACAACACCGCGATCAGGTAAAGGAAGATCACCTTGTTCACCGGGTTGTAGGCCAGACCGAAGTACTCGTGGAAGGTCTGCAGACCTTCTGCGGCAGTTTTATCGAAGCTCAGCCCGAAAAGCGTGGGCTTGGGAATGTTGCTGATGCCGTTCGGACCACCTGTGAGGCCGGTCAGGTTACGCAGGAACAGGCGGATGATTTCACCGAAGCCCAACGTCACGATCGCCAGGTAGTCACCGCGCAAGCGCAGTACCGGGAAGCCGAGCAGGAAGCCGAAGGTGGCCGCCATCATCCCGGCGATTGGCAGGCAGATCCAGAAGCTCAAACCGTAGTAGTGCGACAGCAGCGCATAGCTGTAGGCGCCGACGGCATAGAAGCCGACGTAACCGAGGTCGAGCAAGCCGGCCAGACCGACCACGATGTTCAGGCCCAGGCCGAGCATCACGTAGATCAGTACCAGCGTGGCGATATCCACCGCACCGCGAGAGCCAAAGAACGGCCAGACCAGGGCGCCGACGATCAGCGCAATGATGATCCAGCGCTGGGTGGTCGGCAGGGTCAGGAAATTACTGGCCTTGGCCGGCATGGACGGCATGCTGGGCGAGGATTTCCAGGCCGCGCTGATCTTCTGGTCGAACAGCACCCGCAAGAACATCAGCACCGAGCACACGGCGATGGTGATCAGCGTTGTATTGCTGGTGCCATGGACTTCGAGGTTAATGCCGACAATGGTCAGTTTCAGGCCGAGTACCGGGTAGGCAACCGCCCACACCAGCAAAGCGCTGAACAACGCCTGTTTAAGATTCTTAGTCATACTTTTTCAACCTCCGGACGGCCCAGCAGGCCGGTAGGCCGGAACAACAACACCAGGACCAAGAGGCCGAATGCCACGACGTCCTTGTACTGGTCGCCGAAGATATCGGCACCGAAGGCTTCCGCCACCCCAAGTACAATCCCGCCGAGCATGGCGCCGGGAATACTGCCGATACCGCCCAATACCGCTGCGGTGAAGGCCTTGAGGCCGACCAGGAAACCGGCGTTCGGGTTGATCACGCCGTATTGCATGCTCAGCAGCACGGCCGCGATGGCCGCCAGTGCGGCACCGATGACGAAGGTCAGGGCGATGATGTTGTTGGTGTTGATACCCAGCAGGTTGGCCATCTTGATGTCTTCGGCACAGGCGCGGCAGGCGCGACCCAGGCGAGAGCGGGAGATGAACAGCGTCAGGCCGAGCATGGCGACCAGGGTCACCACGAACACCACGATTTGCATGTAGGAAATCAGCACTTCTTGTGCACCACCTGGCCCAATGGCGAAGTTGCCAGGGATCAGGTTGGGGATGGATTTGTCCTTGGAGTCTTGCGCCAGCAGAACCGTGTTCTGCAGGAAGATCGACATGCCGATGGCGGAAATCAGCGGGATCAGACGGTTGCTGCCGCGCAAGGGGCGGTAGGCGATCCGTTCGATGCTGTAGCCGTAGGCACTGGTGACGACGATAGTTGCGAGGAAAGCGGCGGTCATCAACAGCGGAACGCTGTCGAGTCCCATCATGGACAGGCCCGCGATGGCGATGAACGCCACGTAGGAACCAATCATGTACACCTCGCCGTGGGCGAAGTTGATCATTCCAATGATGCCGTAAACCATCGTATAGCCGATGGCGATCAGGGCATACGTGCTGCCAATGGTCAAACCATTAACCAGCTGCTGGAAGAAGTGATAGATGTCAGGCATTACAGCGCTCCTAAAAACCTGATACGCATTTCACTGGTGGAGTCATTTTCCCGCTCGAGCCCCATGGAACTGTATCCACTTCGAATTCGAGGTTTGCCAGCGAACCGCTGATGACGGTTTTGAGATTTTCAGGTGGGGAGACTGGCGGATCACGCCAGCGCGGCCCTATACGTTCGTAAAACAAAGCCCACGGCACGCCGTGGGCTTTATTGGCAGTCAGTCAGGCTACGCCTTACTGAGGCGAAACTTCAGTTTTAGGTTTGCCGAAGTGCCACTCGTAAACCACGAATTTGAAGTCTTTCAGGTCGCCCTTGGCGTCGAAGCTCAGGTCGCCAGTTGGAGTCTTGAAGGTGCCTGCGTGGATGGCAGCAGCCACTTTTGCAGGGTCTTCGCTCTTGGCGGCAGTGATGCCGTCGGCGATCACTTCCACAGCCGAGTAGGCCGGGAACACGAACGGACCGCTCGGGTCTTCTTTCTTCGCCTTGAACGCGTCAGCCAGGGCAATGTTCGCCGGATCCTGGTCGAAGGATTTCGGCAGGGTTACCAGCAAGCCTTCGGAAGCCTCTTTGGCGATCTGCGAAATGGAGTCGTTACCCACGCCTTCCGGACCCATGAACTTGGCTTTCAAGCCTTTTTCCTGGGATTGACGCAGGATCAGACCCAGCTCTGGGTGGTAGCCGCCGTAGTAGACGAAGTCGACGTTGGCTTGCTTGAGCTTGGAGATCATCGAAGAGAAGTCTTTGTCGCCGGCATTGATGCCTTCGAAAACGGCAACCTTGACGCCTTTGCTTTCCAGGGTTTTCTTCACGGCGGTGGCGATGCCTTCACCGTATTGCTGTTTGTCGTGCAGGACAGCAACGATTTTCGGTTTGACGTGATCGGCGATGTAGTTACCGGCGGCAGGGCCCTGGGCGCTGTCCAGACCGATGGTGCGGAACACCATTTTGTAACCACGGTTGGTGATGTCCGGGCTGGTGGCAGCCGGGGTGATCATGATCACGCCTTCGTCTTCGTAGATGTCCGAAGCCGGTTGGGTGGAGCTGGAGCACAGGTGGCCAACCACGAACTTGACGCCGTCGTTGACGACTTTGTTCGCGACCGCTACCGCTTGTTTTGGATCACAGGCGTCATCGTATTCAACGGCTTCGAGTTTCTTGCCGTCTACGCCGCCTTTGGCGTTGATCTGTTCGATGGCCATTTTGGCGCCACTGAACTGCATGTCGCCGTATTGGGCTACAGGACCGGTTTTAGGGCCGGCGATGCCGATCTTGATGGTGTCAGCTGCGAACGAATGGCTGGCAACCCCGGCCAGAACCATAGCGGCAAACAGTTTGGAAATCTGCTTAGTAGCCTTAGTCATAGTGCTCCACTCTTACTGTTGTAGTTTTTATAGTCCTGGCGCCGTAGCAGCAGAACCGGATCAAATATCTTCGGATATCCTCCGGAAAATGCCCCCGGCAACTGTACCGGTACAGTGTAGAGCGCCGATTGTCAGCCTGGGAAGGCAGCGCCGGGGGGCAAATCCCGAAGGTGTCGCTTTTTTGAAAGAAAAAGACAGAATGGCGGCGGGGGTTAAAGCTGAATTAACAGCAATCCTTGGCTTTCCTGCTCTTTTCAGTCACTAACTCAATTGCATCCGGGTTTTTCTGCCAGACCACCAACGTTATGATGACGTCGATTTCTTTTCCGGACAGGACCCATGACTCAAGAACCTAGCACCCTCTATGCCAAGCTGCTTGGTGAAACCGCATCTATTACGTGGAAAGAGCTGGAGCCCTTCTTCGCCAAGGGTGCCCTATTGTGGGTCGACCCCGGTCTGGATTTGATCGCAGCGGCTGAAGCGGTGGCGACCGATGACGGCGAGAAAGTGGCTGCCTGGCTGGCTGCCGACAACCTCGCCAAGCTGTCTGAAACGCGGGCGCTGGATCTTTTCGAACGTGATCCGCAGCTGTGGGCCGTGGTCGTTTCGCCGTGGATTCTGATCCAGGAAAGGGCGACGAGCTGAGGCTTTGCACCTGTTTGGTGCGCAGCTCTTTTGAGGAAAAGTGTGTAGCCGAGTAGCGTGATGGCATGTTGCCGTAGAGAAAGGCCACAGAAGGGTCTTGGCGAGGGTGACGTGCGCGTAACGGGAACAGTTTATTCAGCAGCCTGATGGCTGCTTAATTGTTTCTGGATGTTGGGATTTGCGGTGGTTCTGATGCCGCCTTCGCGAGCAGGCTCGCTCCCACAGGGTTCGGTGATGAACTTGTGGGAGCGAGCCTGCTCGCGATTGGGGGCGCCGCTGACTAAGCGGTTTTACCGGTGTGGTTGTTAAGCGAAATAACCTTGGTCTTGCCAATCCGGTGACGGTAAATCTCGCGCAGATACTTGATCGCCTTCTTCACGCAGTCCCGCGACAAGCGAATGTCGTTGATCGAGACAAACTTGTCCTTGTCATTGATCAGCTCGCGGTACTTCTTCTCGTACATCGGTTTGATCGCGTACCAGTTGGTGTCGAGGATCTTCGCCGGATTCTCGAATTCGTTCAGCAGGTCGTCGATCCGGTCTTCGTCGAATTCTTCGTTGATGACGAAGTCCAGGATCGAATTGTCCAGGGTTTCATCGAAACGGTACGGGTTTTTCGCAAAGCAACGCTTGATGAACGCCACGATCAGCGTCAGGAAGTCATCCGACAGGCACGGGCTCTTGGCGATCAACGTGGTCAACGACAGGTTGGCCGACGCCCCGATCACCAGTGCATAGCGCTTGAGCGTGGTGTTCGGGAACAGGCTGTTGAGGTGAGTCTTCAACCGGTTCAGGTCCATGTAGGACAGCTTGTAGTCCTTCGGCAGCGAAACGATCGATACAACGGACGAGCAATTCTTGAAGAAATGCAGGTCGTGCAATGCGGCCGCGTCATAGCCGGAGTTCTTGTACTGCTCCAGCGAGGCGCGATAGCGCTTGGACTCGATGGGCAACAAGCTGATGCCTTCGATTGCCTGAGTGACCTTGTTGAAGTGCGGCAGGTCGATGGAGCGGAAGAACAGGTCGTCGATGTTTAAACGCTGCGGTTCTTTGTCGAACACCTTGAATTTGTCGTTGCTCGGCGGCGGGGTTTCCGGCACCACGGACTCGGCGTAGGCAATGGCCACCGGACCGGCCAGACTCATGAACAGGTCGTTGGCGTCCAGGCGGATGGTTTCGCCGATGTCGATGCCGGCGCGACGGAAATAGTTCTGGTCGTAGTCAGTGGTTACCGCCTGCGCCGTCAGAATGTTGAAGATCTGCTGCGAGATGTACTGGTTGGCGTGCTTTTCCATCGCGTTGACGTCGATGTTCTGGATGTTGCCGTCATCACTTTCTTCGGCGTAACGCATGATGTCGTTGGAGATCAGCATCATCGCGTTCCAGGGGCGGATACGGCCCATGACGCTGGCTTCGCTGCTGTCTTCGTTGTCGAAGTTGTAGGAAAAGTCCCACTCTTCCGACAGGTATTTGCACAGCAAGCGACCGGCGTTGATGTGCAGTGCTTCGGACATTTCACTGCGGTGATCGGAAATGTTCGGCAGTACGCAGATACCGCTGGTGAAGATCGGCTCGAAGACAAAGGAATGACCGCTTTTGCTGTCATGTTCGTCCATCGGCTTGGTGTCGAACGTCTTGTTCATGTACGAGTGCTGCTGGGCCAGGCCGAATTCCGAGGCCATGCCCGAACCGGTACCGCCACCGGCACTGAAAATCGAGAAATACAGGCGCGACTGGTTGGCCTTGATGCCGCAGCTGTCGATCAGGTACGAGTGAATCATCTTCCAGTCAGGGCTGGAGAAACGCTGGGTGTCCTTATTCAGGATGATCTTGGCAAGGTACTGACCCAGGATCGGCGCGTTACCGGCGCCACCGGCGTGGACTTCCGACAAGTCCATGATTTTCATTTTGCTGTAGTCGCGCAGAAAGCCGCTCTTTTCGCCTTTGCGCGAGAAGCGGATGCGCCCGGCGATGTCTTTGTCCAGGTCGCCGAGCATCACCAGCGGTTCCACCAGGAACACCGGTTTGGTGCTCTTGTTGGTGCCCAGGCGCAGGTTGTTACGAATCCATTGTGCCGGGCTGTAGCCCTTTTCTGCGTAGCGTTTGTCTGGCGACAGGCGGTCTTCGTTATTGAATTCGTTGAGGTAGAACTTGCGGGCGTTGTACACCAGCTCCGCAACGTCCAGCGCGATGTTCGAACCGCATCGGCCGAGACCGATCAGGCACACCGACGGGAATTCCTGATCACTGTGCTGTTCGCTGTCGCCTTCCAGATGCGGTGGGCGCGGGAACACCATGTCACGCAGGCCGTCGAGGTTATCGAGGATGCGGTCGGTGTTGGTTTCGGTGAAGTACAGATACTGCTGAGTTGCCAACGGACGTGACGGGATCAATGGCTTTGACGATGAGGGGCTGTTCGCCGCTGGGCTCAGTGTCAGATCGGAAACCGCAGTGGCCGGATTATTTTTAGAAGTCATTGGGCGCCATGTACCTGGGCTGATTGGCTCGGCGACAAAGTGTCGTCGAACTTTCACGGAATGGGGTCTCGCGTCTTTTTTCAGCGCGTATTTGGCCCAAGCGTCAGGGCGGTTGCCTGAGCATCGCTAGGGGGAATCCTTTCCTTAGTCATGATGAATCGGCCAATATTCGGCGA
The DNA here is from genome assembly GCF_056680375.1 of Pseudomonas sp. ASL7. NCBI lineage: Bacteria > Pseudomonadati > Pseudomonadota > Gammaproteobacteria > Pseudomonadales > Pseudomonadaceae > Pseudomonas > Pseudomonas sp. ASL7. The sequence goes on from NZ_CM155279.1 coordinate 6,083,415, forward strand.
TCTTTAATCAAAAGGAGGCCAGATAATGGCAACGTTACCTTCGCTCGGCTTTGCCGGGATCGGCCTGATGGGCTTGCCGATGTGCCGGCGTCTGCTGGCAGCGGGTTATCCGCTGACCGTGTGGAACCGCAACCCGGCCAAGTGCACGCCGCTGGTGGAGGCCGGCGCCCGACAAGTGAACACGCCTGCGCAACTGTGCCAGCACGCTGATGTGGTGATGGCGTGCCTGGCGGACACCTCGGTGGTACGTGAGGTGGTTTTTGGCGTGAACGGGGTGGCCGAGGGGGCGAAAAGGGGGCAGTTGCTGGTGGATTTCTCCAGCCTGGAGCCTACGGCCACGCGGGAAATGGCGACGGTGCTTGCCAGTACAACCGGTATGCAATGGCTGGATGCGCCGGTATCCGGCGGCGTGGTCGGTGCGGAAGCTGGCAGCCTGGCCATTATGGTCGGCGGCGACGCGGCAGACCTTGAGCGGGTCAGACCGGTTTTGCTGAGCCTCGGCCAACGAGTGACTCACATGGGAGGCGTCGGAGCAGGGCAGGTGACCAAGGCCTGCAATCAGATGATCGTCGCCTGCAATGCGCTGGTGATCGCCGAAGTCGTGGCATTGGCTGAGCGTTCCGGTGTCGACGCCAGTTTGATCGCCGAAGCCCTGGCCGGCGGTTTTGCCGATTCAAAACCTCTGCAGATCCTCGCCCCGCAAATGGCCGAGAGTCGCTTCGAGCCGGTGAAATGGCATGTCCGCACGTTGCTCAAGGACCTGGACACGGCAGTCAAGTTTTCCCGCGAGCAGGGTTCGGCCACGCCGATCAGTGGACTGGCCGCACAATTGATGCGACTGCATGGGGCCCAGGGATTCCTGGAAAAGGATCCGTCGACGTTAGTGCAGATGTACCGCGAGCCAGGCTCAACGGACTGACCGTGCGCGAATGTTTGCGCTGGTTGATTTCGTTCAGTACCGGTCGCAATTCAGCCAGCGGCACCGGACGACTCAGCAGGTAACCCTGAACGAAGTCGCAGCCGTGGCGTTCGAGAAACTCGTATTGCTCGAACGTTTCGACGCCTTCGGTAACCACCTGTAAATGCAGGGTATGGGCCATGACGATAATGGCCTGGACAATCTCCATGTCCTGGGTGGCCATGGGAATGTCCTGGATGAACGAGCGGTCGATTTTCAGCGTGTTGAGTGGCAGGCGCTTGAGGTAGGCCAGGGACGAATAACCGGTGCCGAAGTCGTCGATCGACAGCGACACGCCGAGCGCACGAATCTGGCGCAGTAACACCAGGGTATTGGTGATGTTGTCCATCAGCGCATTCTCGGTCACTTCCAGTTCCAGCCGCTGCGGCGCCACCCCCGAGATCCGCAGCGCCTGTTCGATTTCATCGGCCAGCTCTTCACGCCCCAGGTTCAAGGGCGAGCAATTCACCGCAATCTTGAGTTCCTCGCAGCCTTGGCGCGACAACTCGCCCAAGTCCTCACACGCCTTGCGCAGCACCCAATTGTCCAGCTCGGCGATCAGCCCGTTGGTCTCGGCGATGGCGAGGAATCGATCCGGAGCAAGTAATCCATGGATCGGGTGATGCCAGCGTATCAGCGCTTCAAGCTTGCTGACCTGACCGGTTTTCAAGTCATAGATTGGTTGGTAATACAGTTCTAGCTCACTGTTTTCGCGCAAGGCGTGGCGTAACTCTTCCTCCAGTTGCAGCTCCAGCGTGGCGCGGGTTTTCAGGGTTGCATTGAAGAAATGCAGGCCGTTGCGGCCACTGTCCTTGGACTGATACAACGCCAGGTCGGCGTTTTTCAACAGCTCTTCACACGTCTTGCCGTCCTCCGGAAACACACTGATACCGATGCTGGTGGTCATGACCACGCGTCGCCCGGCCAACTCGATGGGCTCCTTCATTTTCAATAGGATGCGCTGGGCCATGTGCCGTGCTTCTTCGCGATCTTGAAGACTGATGAGCAGACAAAATTCGTCTCCGCCAAGGCGCGCCACCACATCGTCATGACTGCGCACCGAGCTCTTGATGTGGCTGGCGAGGACTTTGAGCAGGTCATCACCGGCATCGTGGCCGAGGCTGTCGTTGATGCGCTTGAAGTGATCGATGTCCAAAAACAGCACCGCCAGCATGCCGCCCTCGTGGGTCTTCTCGATGAGCCTCTCGGCAAAGAGCTGGTTGAAGCCACGCCGATTGATCAGGTTGGTCAAGGCGTCGTAATGCGCAACCTGTTGCAGTGACATGCGCGCCTGGTCCAGTTGACTGAGCAGCGCGTTGACCCGTTGCAGATCGCGCTCTTTGTGTTGCAGCTTCTTGTCCGCCATGGCGGCGCTGATGCTGCTGCCAATGATCAGTAGCGTCATGGTCGCCACTGTCAGGCCCAGTTGCAGGTGATTGCTTTCGCCGGGTGGCAGCTGAAGGCTGTCGACGGGCAGTACCAGATTGAAGGCCGCCATGCCGATGAAATGCACGCTGATAATGCCTGCCCCAAGCACCAGGCCGGCGCTGTATTTGAGCAGTTGATGGAACAGGCCGCTACCCTCGTGCAAATGGCTGTATATCAACAGGGCTGCAAGGCTGGCGCCTATTGCGATCACGATGGAGAGGGTGAAGAGCGCCGGTTGGTAATAGACCACTGCACTCGAATGCATGGCGCTCATGCCGACGTGATGCGTGGCGGCAATGCCCAGGCCAATCCAGATCGACGCCTTGAGGCACTGCCAAAAGCTCGGGCCAGGATGGCTGAGGGTATGCATTAACAGCCACGAGGCGAGCAGGGCGATCAACAACGAAAGGAGCGAGACGGGCAGTTCGTAATGAGTATCGACAGGCGCTTGAAACGCCAGCATGCCGATGAAATACATGGCCCAGATCCCGCCCGCCAGGCATCCGGCACCGACCCAGCGCCAAAGGAGTTGGGCGGCGGCCTTTTCGGCGTGCCAGACCCGTTCAACCATGTGCAGTGTGGCAAAGCTGCCGGCACAGGCGACCACATAAGCCAGTAGGAGCAACAGCGGATCATGTGAGCAATCGAGTATTACCAGCCCGCTCTTTGGAAGCTCGGTAATGAAATGCAGACCAAGCCACTCCATAGCACGCCCCGTCATTACACCATGGTCGGCGCCAAGAACGCTGGCGAATGCTTTGGAGTATAGAGGCCATGCATGGAGTGCAAGCGGTGGTGGCACATTGGCACTAACCATTTTGGCATTAGCTTAATAGCGTTTAGTGCTAAGCCCTAAGCGCTCTGTCCGTGCAGCGCTTCGAACTCGGGTTGCAGGGCGGGTAGCCCGAACGCTGCCCGTGCGGCATCACAATCCACATTCGCCTCGCCATTGGCCCAAGAAGCGTCGAACTCCCGGCAGGTGCTGGAGCGCTTGTCGTAAATAGAGCACTGCACGGTGCTGCCGACTTCACCCACCAGTGCGACGCAACGAGTGGGTTTGCAGTCGGTGCCGAGCATGGCGACCCGGCTGGGGCTGATAGGCGCGACCAGTTCGTCGGGCACCGTCCCCCCGGCCGAGGTGCATTCACCCCAAAAAAAGGACACGCGAAAATGAGAACAGCAGGCACCGCAATTCAGACACGGACTGGCTTCGGACATGGGCGATTATCAAAGGAGGGATGGGGGCAACGGTGGGTCAGACAAGGCCGCTATTCTAGGCTTCGCCTTGGGCATTGGAAGGGGGGGCGACAGGTTTTTTACCAACACCTGTGGGAGCGAGCCTGCTCGCGAAGCGTCCGGCACATTCAATACAGATGGCGACGCGTCCACCGCCTTCGCGAGCAGGCTCGCTCCCACAGTTTTGCGCAAGGCACGATGAGCTGATATCAGGCTGACGAATGATGACAGACAGGCTGGCCGTGGCTGACTAGATTGCAGATTCCGGGGGCAGTGAAGCCTCATAACAATAAAAAGAGATGGACCCATGCAGAACTCGACCCAAGCGGCGAATGCCTGGCGCATTTTGTTCCTGCTGTTCCTCGCCAACCTGTTCAACTTTTTCGATCGCACCATCCCCGCCATCATCATCGAGCCGATCCGCATGGAATGGCACCTCAGCGACTTTCAGCTGGGGATCATCGGTACGGCATTCACCATTGTCTACGCCATCGCCGGCCTGCCGCTGGGGCGGATGGCCGATACCGGTTCGCGCAGCAAATTGATGGGCTGGGGGCTCGCGGTGTGGAGCGGGCTCACGGCAGTCAACGGGCTGGTGGGCAGCTTCTGGAGTTTCCTGATCGTGCGCATGGGCATCGGCATCGGTGAAGCCAGTTACGCACCGGCCGCCAACTCGCTGATCGGCGACCTGTTCCCGGCCCACCGTCGCGCGCGGGCGATGGGTATCTTCATGCTGGGCCTGCCATTAGGCTTGTTGCTGGCGTTTTTCACCATCGGCTGGATGGTCAAGGCCTTCGATAGCTGGCGTGCGCCGTTTTTCATCGCCGCGGTGCCGGGGCTGATCCTGGCGATCTTCATGTTCTTCATCAAGGAGCCGAAACGCGGCGCGGCGGAAAGCGTGCAGGTTTCCCAGGAACGCGTAGATCGGCCGATCCGTCGCGTGCTGGCCGTGCCGACGTTCCTGTGGCTGGTGATGGCGGGGCTGTGCTTCAACTTCGCCACGTATGCCTGCAACTCGTTTCTGGTGCCGATGCTGCAACGTTACTTCCTGATGCCGTTGCAGGACGCCGCGGTCGCAACGGGAATGATCGTTGGCGTGACCGGGCTGTTCGGCCTGACGCTCGGTGGTTGGGTCGCTGACAAGATTCACCAGCGGGTGGCCAATGGCCGACTGCTGTTTGCGGCGTTCAGCCTGATCATCTCGACCCTGTGCACGGCCTGGGCGTTGCATTCCGGGCGAATCGAGATCGGGGTGTTTGTGGCGTTGTTCAGTGCGGGTTGGTTGTTTGCCTACAACTTCTATACCTGCGTCTACACGGCGATCCAGGACGTGGTCGAGCCGCGGTTGCGGGCGACGGCGATGGCGCTGTTCTTTGCCGGGCTGTATTTGCTGGGCGGCGGCTTGGGGCCGGTGGTGGTGGGTGGACTGTCCGATCACTTTGCGCACATGGCAATGCTGGAGGCCGGTGCCGGGCAAATGACCGAGGCGTTCAAGGCTGTCGGCCTGCATGACGCGATGTACCTGATCCCGGTGGCGCTGTTTCTTACGATGGTGTTTCTGTTTTTGGCATCGCGGTGTTTTGTGCGGGATGCGAAGCGGATGAAGGAAGGGTTGGTGGCGGTGGTTGAGCCTGGGGGTTGTGTGGCGACGGCGTAATCGCCATCGCGAGCAGGCTCGCTCCCACACCGACCAATCCCTGTGGGAGCGAGCCTGCTCGCGAAGGGGGCATCAGCAACACCACAACACTGAAGCAAACAAAAAAGGCCCGCATCGCTGCGGGCCTTTTGTTTTAGCGGGCTGGAGGAGGGCGATTAACCCGCCACCAACACCCGAATCGCTTCCAGTCGCAACGCAGCTTTGTCCAACATGGCCAAGCCTTGCTCGCGCTGTTTGCGCAGGGCAACCAGTTCGCTGTCGCGTACGGTCGGGTTGACCGCTTGCAACGCGGTCAGGCGCGCCAGCTCTTCGTCGGTATCGGCTGCCAGGCGACGCTGTGCCTCTGCCACGCGTTCGGCGTGCCGCGGGAAAATCTTGTCTTCGCCAGCATTGATTCGAGGGGTCAGCTGATCGCGCTGGGCCTGGATGAACTTGTTGGCGCTGGCGCGAGGCACGCTTTCCAGTTGATCGTTCAGCGTCTCGAACGACACCCGGGCCGACAAGTCATTGCCATTGGCATCGAGCAGGCAGCGCAGGGCCGCCGGTGGCAGGTAACGGCCCAGTTGCAGCGAACGCGGGGCAACCACTTCGCTGACGTAGAGCAGTTCCAGCAACACCGTGCCAGGCTTCAGTGCCTTGTTCTTGATCAGCGCCACGGCGGTGTTGCCCATCGAGCCGGACAAGACCAGGTCCATGCCGCCTTGAACCATCGGGTGTTCCCAGGTGATGAACTGCATGTCTTCGCGAGACAGCGCCTGGTTGCGGTCGTAGGTGATGGTCACGCCTTCGTCGTCGCCCAGCGGGAAGCTGGCGTCGAGCATTTTTTCGCTCGGCTTGAGGATCAGCGCGTTTTCCGAATGGTCTTCACTGTCGATACCGAAGGCGTCGAACAGGGTTTCCATGTAAATCGGCAGTGCAAACTGGTCGTCTTGCTCGAGAATGTCCTCGACCAGCGCATCACCTTCGCCAGCGCCGCCGGAGTTGAGCTCCAGCAAACGGTCGCGGCCGGTGTGCAGCTCGGCTTCCAGACGCTCACGCTCGGCGCGGGCTTCGTCGATCAGCGCTTGCCACTCGCCATCGTCAGCGTTTTCCAGCAGCGGCAGCAGGCGCGGGCCGAACTGATGCTGCAGCGCGTTGCCGGTCGGGCAGGTGTTGAGAAATGCGTTCAACGCTTCGTGATACCACTGGAACAGGCGCTGTTGCGGGCTGGTTTCCAGGTACGGCACGTGCAGTTCGATGATGTGTTTTTGGCCGATACGGTCCAGACGACCGATACGCTGTTCCAGCAGGTCCGGGTGCGATGGCAGATCGAACAGCACCAAGTGGTGAGAGAACTGGAAGTTGCGACCTTCACTGCCGATTTCCGAGCAGATCAGTACTTGTGCGCCAAATTCTTCGTCGGCGAAATAAGCGGCGGCGCGGTCGCGCTCGAGGATGTTCATGCCTTCGTGGAACACCGTGGCCGGAATGCCGGAACGCACGCGCAGGGCGTCTTCCAGGTCCATGGCAGTTTCAGCGTGGGCGCAGATCACCAGCACTTTGGTGCGCTTGAGCATCTTCAGCGTGTCGATCAGCCACTCGACGCGTGGATCGAATTTCCACCAGCGCTCTTCTTCGTTGGCGTCCGGCTGGGCCTGGAAGCTGACTTCCGGGTACAGCTCGGCATGATCGCCCAACGGCAGTTCGAGGTATTCGTCCGGGCACGGCAACGGGTACGGGTGCAGTTTGCGCTCCGGGAACCCCTGCACGGCAGCGCGGGTGTTGCGAAACAGCACGCGGCCGGTGCCATGGCGGTCGAGCAATTCGCGGACCAGGCGGGCGCTGGCTTCGGTGTCGCCATCGTTCACGGCGGTCAGCAAGGCTTCGCCTTCGTTGCCGAGGAAGCCATGAATGGTCTTGTGCGCTTCAGGCGACAGGCGCCCTTTGTCCAATAGCTCCTGAACGGCTTCGGCCACCGGGCGATAGTTTTCGCTCTCGGCACGGAAGGCGTGCAGGTCATGGAAACGGTTCGGATCGAGCAGGCGCAGACGGGCGAAGTGGCTGTCCTGACCCAGTTGTTCCGGGGTGGCGGTCAGCAGCAATACGCCCGGGATCGTTTCAGCAAGCTGCTCGACCAGGGTGTACTCAGGGCTGGCCTTGTCTTCGTGCCACACCAGGTGGTGCGCTTCGTCGACGACCAGCAAATCCCAACCGGCGGCGAACAGCGCGTCCTGGGCCTTCTCGTCGTCCACCAGCCATTCCAGTGCAACCAGCGCGAGCTGAGTGTCTTCGAACGGGTTGGCGGCATCGCTTTCGATAAAGCGCTCTTCGTCGAACAACGCGACTTGCAGGTTGAAGCGACGGCGCATCTCGACCAGCCACTGGTGCTGAAGGTTCTCCGGAACCAGGATCAGCACGCGGTTGGCGCGGCCCGAGAGCAGTTGGCGGTGGATGACCAGGCCGGCTTCGATGGTTTTACCCAGGCCCACTTCGTCAGCCAGCAAAACCCGTGGGGCAATGCGGTCGGCGACTTCACGGGCAATGTGTAACTGGTGCGCGATCGGTTGCGCACGCACGCCGCCCAGGCCCCACAGCGAGGACTGCAATTGGCGGCTGGTGTGCTCAAGCGTGTGATAACGCAGGGAGAACCATGCCAGCGGGTCGATCTGGCCGGCGAAGAGACGGTCACTGGCCAGACGGAACTGAATGAAGTTCGACAGTTGGGTTTCCGGCAGGGTCACCCCTTCGTTCTGCGCGTTGAGGCCGTGGTAGACCAGCAGGCCGTCGACGTCGTCGACTTCCTGTACGGTCAGTTTCCAGCCTTCGAAATGCGTGATCGAGTCGCCCGGCGAAAATCGCACGCGCGTGAGGGGTGCATTTCGCAGCGCGTACTGGCGAGTGTCGCCAGTGGCCGGATAGAGCACGGTCAACAAGCGGCCGTCCTGTGCCAGAACGGTGCCTAAACCCAGCTCGGCTTCGCTGTCACTGATCCAGCGTTGCCCCGGTTGATACTGCTGCGCCATGCTGCCTGACTCCCACCTTGAAAAAGCGGGCTATCTTAACGGAATGAGGGCAGCAGGGCCAAAGGATTACTCGTGTAGGAGCGAGCTCGCTCGCGAAGCACGTTAACGATGACGAGGGCTGCCTGGGTGTACGCGGTGCCCTGACGTTCTTCGCCAGCGAGCTCGCTCCTACACCTACAGTGTGCACCCGGTCACAGTTTGCGACCGATGGCTCAAGTCGCCATCCCTACAGCCGACAGCCTGCTGACAGGAGAACCAAAAATATGCTGCTTCCGATGCTCCCTTTGAGTGCCGTGCCGATCACATCCCAGCACGACCCGGTCCGCCAGCGTCCGGATATTCCGCCGGTGGTAGCGGTGCAGGAAAACTCCAACGAAAGCACCATCGACCTGCAACAGCGTAATCCGGAAGAAGCGGCGTTTCAGCTGCGCGAAGAACAGCGCCGCCAGCAGGAGCGGCAGCGGCGTCGTCGTGAAGCCGATGAGGATCCGCAGGAGCACCTGGCGATTCCCGGTGACGAGCTGAATGCCGACAATACCGTGCCGGTGGCGCCGCTGATGGAGGATCAGCCGCGTCAGGGGTTGTGGGTCGATATTCAGATTTGAGGGGGTGGCTGGTCAGCGCTGCCGTCAGACTGCATTATTGCGACAAACCTGCCAAACGATGTACTGAGTACCATGAGCCAAGACGACAAGCTGATCGATCTCAATTCTGAACGCGCCAAGCGGGTTCATGACCTTAATGAAAAGCGCCTGAATGAAGTACGCCAGGCATTCGAGCAGGCCATGCCGTTGGGCAAAGCCAAGAAAAAGCCGAAAAACAAACCGAAAAAGCGTTGATGCATCCAGCATCGGTTGATGCTGGTCAGTTATTTCCCCTTCTATAAGCCCATTCTCGGGCGATATTGACCCTGGTCAATTTTTTCTCCTGCCTGATTGGTTAACTTAGCCCTATCGCAACAGGGCAAGTGCAGGAGGCTAGTCATGTTTTTCGACAACGTGGTGATCGCCGGAGTGCTGACTGTCAGCCTCATGGTTCTGTTTTTTGCTGGGTTTGGATTTTTTATCTGGAAGGATTCACATAAGCGCAAACCGTAGATCTTTCTGGATGTAATGAGCACGCAAGGCATTTTGGGCAACTTCGGTTGCCCTTTTTTTTGCCTGAAAATCTGTCTGGCAAAACAGAACCCTGTGGGAGCGAGCTTGCTCGCGATGGCGGCCTGTTAGCCAACATGGATGTTGAATGTTATGGCCTCATCGCGAGCAAGCTCGCTCCCACAGGGGATTTGTGGTGTCTGGAAGAAAACAGGTACAAAAAAGGCGCGAACCTCACGGAACGCGCCTTTTTTAATTGCAGCTACTATCAGCTACCCAATGCCTTCGATGCCAGCCAGAAAAGGCCGGCCGACAGGGCCACTGTGGCTGGCAAGGTCAGGACCCAGGCCAGCAGGATGGTTTTGACAGTGCCGCCTTGCAGGCCGCTTTTGTTGGCAACCATGGTGCCGGCCACACCCGAAGACAGGACGTGGGTGGTGGACACCGGCAGGCTGAAGATGTTGGCCAGGCCGATCATGCCCGCAGTGGTGATCTGGGCCGACATGCCTTGTGCGTACGTCATGCCTTGCTTGCCGATCTTCTCACCGATGGTCAGTACCACACGCTTCCAGCCAACCATGGTGCCCAGGCCGAGTGCCAGGGCGACCGCCAGAATCACCCAGAACGGGGCGTACTCGGTGGTGGTGGTCAGGTCTTTGCGCAGTTTGTCCAGGTCAGATTTTTCACGGGCTGCCAGGGTAGGTAATTTGCTGACTTTCTTCGCGGTGTCATCCAGGCAAAGCAGGTAGCGACGCACTTCGATGCGGCTTTCCGACGACAGCGAGTGATAGTCGGCTACACCTTTGAGGGTGTCGAGCAGGGCGCTGATGGTCGGTTCGGTCTGTTGCGGGTTGCAACGGAATTTCTCCGGCAAATCGCCTTCCACGCTTTTGCCCAGCGCCAGGAATTCACCCAGGGTGTCGGCATTTCGCTTGTAGAACTGGCTCAGGTGCAGGGTTGCGTCGCGAGTCCGTTCGATCTGATAAGTCGTGCTGCTCAGGTCAAGTACAAACTGCGCCGGCACAATACCGATCAAGACCAACATGATCAGGCCAATACCTTTCTGGCCATCATTGGAACCGTGCACGAAGCTCACGGCCATGGCCGAGATCACCAGCACCAGTCGATTCCAGAACGGCGGGTGCTTCTTGTCGTCGAGCTTGCGACGCTGGTCTGGCGTCTTGTGCATCTTGGACAGTGGGCGCCACCATTTAAGGCCGACCAGTATCAACCCGGCAACAATGAAGCCGGCTATTGGCGAGAACACCAGGGAAGCACCGATATCAATCGCTTTCTGCCAGTTCACGCCATCGGCCAACGGGATGTCATTGATCAAGGCGTTCGCCAGGCCGACACCGAGGATTGAACCGATCAAGGTGTGGGAGCTGGAAGCCGGGATACCGAAGTACCAGGTGCCCAGGTTCCAGGTAATAGCGGCGGCGAGCAACGAGAACACCATGGCCAGCCCGTGACCGGTGTTTACATTGATCAGCAGCTCTACCGGCAGCAGGTGGACGATGGCATACGCCACGCCAACACCGCCCAGCAGCACCCCGAGAAAGTTGAACACACCGGAAAAGAACACCGCCAGATGAGGTGGCATGGCTTTGGTGTAGATAACAGTGGCAACCGCGTTAGCGGTGTCATGAAAGCCGTTGATGAACTCGAAGGCGAGGACAAAGGCCAGGGCGAGCAAGAGGCTCACAAGCACCCAAGCATCCAGTCCGCTGAATAAATCGATCATGAAGGTTTTCTGACCCGGTCGTAAGGGGGCGCGATTATGCCAGAAAAGACTGGAAATCGATGCACTTGCTGCTCGTCGGTAACATTCTTCAATGAATTAATTTGTGGCGAGACCCTAAGCCCGAGGTTTTTTACGGGATTTGCAAGTCATTGAATCCAGTTGGAAAGACCACAGGCACAAGGGATTCTCTCAGGCGCGAGAGGCTGAACGCTTGTGTGAAATATCCGAGAAGAGGGTCGGACATCAGCCTATTACCTCATGTTATGAGTGAGGCGGCCGCTGCCCGCTGGTAGCGGGCGCGAAAAGCATAGTCGTTATCTCCCCGCTTTTAACGGGTGCCGACGCAGTCCCTTGAAAGGATTCAGGCCGAAGCGGTCAGGGCTCTTCGGCTTTGAGTTCCTTTTCCATCTTCTGCAATTCCTGGGTAAAAGCCTGATCCTGAACAGTGGCACGTTTGCGCCAGGGTTTGCGTTCCGGTTCTGGCTGAGCGGCGTAGGTGGTGACTTCCCCGCCGTAAACTTCCTTGTAACGTTGTTCCTGGCGCTCAAGTTCCGCGCGCAGTTCGTCTTTCGTCACAGTGCTACCTGATTGAGTTGAGATTAATTCTGGTGAAACGCGCTGCATCAAATCTATTGACCACGTTCGTCGAGAGGACAAAGCCCGCAAAGACATCATTTTTCGGCAGTGCAATCAATACTTCCATGTTGCAGGCGGCCACGACACCAGAGATGAATAGCTGACGCAGCATCAGTTTCCTGTTTCAGCGAGCGCAATGGCGGAGCATATGAAATGAGCGTCAGGCGCTTGCTGCGGGCAGCAACGATGGAACATCGCGCTGCCGGGTGGCGGAATCGGCAATAAAAAACCGGGGCCACTGAGTTGCATTATAGCGGTCGATTCGAAGAACACTATCTCCAAAGAGTTAAAAGTAGATCTTGATGTGTGATTGTTTTGTGAACCGTAACTTTTACGGCTAACTAGGGTTGCACAGTGAAGCCACTTTGCAATGATGTCTTTCTGGCGCCAATCAATCTCTCAACTTGGGACATAACATCGCGCCCTTAAGTTCTCGTCCAGGCAAGTGGGAAAAGATCTAGCGAACCCGGAGAGCGGAGTCGGCGAGCCTGGCTCGCCTTGGGTATCGTTGGTTGCGATTATCGGTCGATGGTTCGATAATCGCCCGCTCTTGACTATTCGGTGTTGTGTCTCAGGCCGGTAGCCGCTTGTAATAGTCGCTGACCCCTGTGGGAAAAGGACCTTATATGAACGATCAATTGCGCAACTCCTTCGCTTCAGTGGCGCCGCCGATCGTCGCCTCGCCCGCCAAGCGGATCCAGGCGCTGACCGGTGACCCGGACTTCATGACGTCCCTGGCCCGTGGCCTGGCGGTGGTGCAAGCGTTTCAGGAGCGCAAGCGGCACCTGACCATCGCCCAGATCAGTCACCGTACGGAAATTCCCCGCGCCGCTGTGAGACGTTGCCTGCACACATTGATCAAGCTCGGCTACGCCACCACCGACGGCCGCACGTATTCGCTGCTGCCCAAAGTGCTGACCCTCGGTCACGCCTATGTCTCCTCAACGCCCCTGGCGGTCTCCGCCCAGCCGTACCTGGACCGCATGAGCGAGCAACTCCACGAGGCCTGTAACATGGCGACGCTGGAAGGCGATGACATTTTGTACATCGCCCGTTCGGCGACCACCCAGCGACTGATCTCTGTCGACCTCTCGGTGGGCGGACGCCTGCCGGCCTATTGCACTTCCATGGGCCGTATTCTGCTGGCGGCGCTGGACGACACGTCTCTGGGCGAGTACCTCGACCACGCGGAACTGCAAGCCAAGACCAGTCGCACGCTGCACACTCCCGAGGCGTTACTCGAATGCCTGCAAGAGGTGCGGCAACAAGGCTGGTGCATTGTCGATCAGGAACTCGAACAGGGCCTGCGCTCGATTGCCGTTCCGGTGTACGACGCTTCCGGTCAAGTGGTCGCGGCGCTAAACGTCAGCACTCACGCCGGCCGGGTCAGTCGCAGCGAACTGGAGCAGCGTTTTCTGCCCGGCCTTCTGTCTGCCAGCCGCGACCTCAGCGCGCAGCTCTTCGCCTAAGCTGTTCGATAATCGCACAGACTCGCCTTTGGCGAATTGACGCTCTTTCACCAGGATCACTAATGTCGCGGCAGTGTCAGTTTCGGCTGACTCCTGTCCGACTGCGTTCTTGCGTGGAATAAAAATAATGAACCAGCCTCAGTCTGCTGTAGGTAACTGCCTCGACGTGCAGTCCTTCATCAATGCTCAACCCATTTCGCGCTATCAATGGCGAGTGGTGATCCTGTGTTTTCTGATTGTCTTCCTCGATGGCCTCGATACGGCGGCCATGGGCTTCATCGCGCCCGCCCTGTCGCAAGAGTGGGGCATCGACCGCGCCAGTCTCGGTCCGGTCATGAGTGCTGCGTTGATCGGCATGGTCTTCGGCGCGCTGGGGTCCGGCCCATTGGCTGACCGCTTCGGACGAAAAGTGGTGCTGGTGAGCGCCGTGCTGTTGTTCGGTGCTTTTAGCCTGGCCTCGGCTTACAGCACTAACGTCGATCAGCTGCTGGTCTTGCGTTTCCTCACCGGCCTGGGCCTCGGCGCAGGCATGCCGAACGCCACGACGCTGCTGTCCGAATACACCCCTGAGCGCAAAAAGTCCCTGCTGGTGACCAGCATGTTCTGCGGCTTCAACCTGGGTATGGCCGGTGGCGGGTTTATTTCGGCGAAACTCATTCCGGCGTTCGGTTGGCACAGCCTGCTGCTCATCGGCGGGATTTTGCCGTTGATGCTTGCGATTGTTTTATTGCTCTGGCTGCCGGAATCGGCGCGTTACCTGGTGGTGCGCAATCGAGGCACCGACAAGGTGCGCAAGGCGCTGGCGCCAATCGATCCAACTGTTGTTGCCCAGGCGTCCAGCTTCAGCGTGCCGGAACAGAAAACCGTGAAAGCCCGCAATGTATTTGCGGTGATCTTCTCCGGTACCTACAGCACCGGCACCTTATTACTGTGGCTCACTTATTTCATGGGCCTGGTAATTGTTTACCTGCTGACCAGTTGGCTGCCGACGCTGATGCGTGACAGTGGCGCGAGCATGGAGCAGGCCGCCTTCATTGGCGCGTTGTTCCAGTTTGGCGGCGTATTGAGTGCGGTGGGCGTGGGCTGGGCGATGGACCGGTTCAATCCGCACAAGGTAATTGGCATTTTCTACCTGTTGGCCGGGGTGTTTGCCTACGCGGTAGGGCAGAGCCTGGGCAACATCACGCTATTGGCGACCTTGGTGCTGTTGGCCGGGATGTGCATTAACGGCGCGCAATCGGCAATGCCTTCACTGGCAGCGCGGTTTTATCCAACCCAGGGCCGGGCGACCGGTGTGTCGTGGATGCTGGGGATTGGTCGTTTCGGCGCGATTCTGGGTGCGTGGATGGGGGCGACGTTGTTGGGGTTGGGCTGGAACTTTGAGCAAGTGCTGACGGCGCTGGTGATCCCGGCGGCCTTGGCGACCACGGCGGTGGTGATCAAGGGCATGGTCAGCCATGCGGATGCGACCTGACTGCCTGATCCGGAATCTCACGTGGTTTCGATGGCCTCTTCGCGAGCAGGCTCGCTCCCACAGGGGGAACGCGATCGACTGTGGGAGCGAGCCGGCTCCGGGCGGCGTTCCGACGAAGCTTTTGGGGATAGGTAGCCAGACAACAATCTGTTCGATAAACGAACACTCAGTCGATTATCGGATTGTTTGGCGTTTTTCAGAGGCTTACTCTTCAGTCATTCCGGCGCTGCGCATCGCGCCTTTTTCATCCACTGTCGGTTCATAACAAAACGGGAGCCTGCCCCATGGCTGAAATCCTTTCGCTGCACGACGCGGTGAAGCAATTCGTAAACGATGGCGATACCGTCGCGCTCGAAGGCTTCACTCACCTGATCCCTACGGCGGCGGGTCACGAAATCATTCGCCAGGGCAAGAAAGACCTGACGCTGGTGCGGATGACGCCTGACTTGATCTACGACCAGTTGATCGGTGCCGGTTGCGCTCGCAAGTTGATTTTCTCCTGGGGCGGTAACCCGGGTGTCGGTTCGCTGCACCGTCTGCGTGACGCCGTCGAGAAGCAGTGGCCGCACGCGCTGGAAATTGAAGAGCACAGCCATGCCGACCTGGCCAATGCCTACGTCGCTGGCGCTTCCGGGCTACCGTTTGCGGTGCTGCGTGCCTACGCCGGTTCCGACCTGCCGAAAGTCAACCCGCTGATCAAAACCGTCACGTGCCCGTTCACCGGCGAAGTGCTGGCAGCCGTGCCTTCGGTGCGTCCGGACATCACCGTAATTCACGCGCAGAAAGCCGACCGCAAAGGCAACGTGCTGCTCTGGGGCATTCTCGGCGTGCAAAAAGAAGCCGCGTTGGCCGCCAAGCGTTGCATCGTCACCGTCGAAGAAATCGTCGATGACCTCAATGCACCGATGAACGCCTGTGTTTTGCCGACCTGGGCATTGAGCGCGGTCTGCCACGTCCCTGGCGGCGCCCATCCGTCCTACGCTCATGGCTATAACGAGCGCGACAACCGTTTCTACCAGGCTTGGGACCCGATTGCCCGCGACCGTGAAACCTTCACCGCGTGGATCAACGAATACATTCATGGCTGCGCTGACTTCAGCGAGTTCCAGGCCAAGCTGGCCGCCGCTTCGCAGGTGAAGAAATGACTTACACCACCAATGAAATGATGACCGTCGCCGCTGCTCGCCGCCTGAAGAACGGTTCGGTGTGCTTCGTGGGTATCGGCCTGCCGTCGAAAGCGGCCAACCTGGCGCGGCTGACGTCCTCGCCAGACGTGGTCCTGATCTACGAGTCGGGCCCGATCGGTGCCAAACCGAGCGTACTGCCGCTGTCGATCGGTGACGGTGAGCTGGCGGAAACCGCTGACACCGTGGTTCCGACCGGTGAGATTTTTCGCTACTGGCTGCAGGGCGGACGCATTGATGTCGGCTTCCTGGGCGCCGCGCAAGTCGACCGTTTCGGCAACATCAATACCACCGTCGTTGGCGACTATCACCAGCCGAAAGTCCGCTTGCCAGGTGCCGGTGGCGCGCCGGAGATTGCGGGCTCGGCCAAAAGCGTTCTGATCATTCTCAAGCAGTCGGCGCGTTCCTTTGTCGACAAACTCGACTTCATCACCTCGGTCGGTCATGGCGAGGGCGGTGATTCGCGCAAGCGTCTGGGCCTGCCGGGTGCCGGTCCGGTCGGCATCATTACCGACCTGTGCATCATGGAGCCGGAAACCGGCACTCATGAATTCGTGGTCACCGCGCTGCACCCGGGTGTGACCCGCGAGCAAGTCATCGCTGCGACCGGTTGGCCGATTCGTTTTGCCCAAACCGTTGAAAACACAGTCGAGCCGACCGAGATCGAGCTTAAGGCACTGCGTGATCTGGAAGCCCGCACCGCTGCGGCCCACGGCCAAGCCCCCGGAGAAGCCTGATGCGTGACGTTTATATCTGCGACGCGATTCGCACCCCTATTGGCCGTTTCGGCGGTGGCTTATCGGCGGTTCGCGCCGACGACCTGGCCGCCGTGCCGATCAAGGCGCTGATGGAACGCAACCCGTCGGTGGACTGGACGGCGGTGGATGAGGTGTTCCTCGGCTGCGCCAACCAGGCCGGCGAAGACAACCGCAACGTGGCACGCATGGCGTTGTTGCTGGCAGGTCTGGCGGAAACCATTCCGGGCGTGACCCTCAATCGTCTTTGCGCCTCGGGTATGGACGCCATCGGTACTGCATTCCGCGCTATCGCCAGTGGCGAAATGGAGCTGGCGATTGCCGGCGGCGTCGAGTCGATGTCCCGTGCGCCGTTCGTGATGGGCAAGGCTGATGCGGCGTTCTCGCGCAACATGAAGCTGGAAGACACCACGATCGGTTGGCGTTTCATCAATCCGTTGATGAAAGCCCAGTATGGCGTCGATGCGATGCCGCAGACCGCTGACAACGTGGCCGACGATTACGAAGTTTCCCGCGAGGATCAGGACGCTTTCGCACTGCGCAGTCAGCAGCGGACGGCCGCCGCGCAAGCCGCAGGATTTTTCGCCGAAGAAATCGTTGAAGTGCGGATTGCCCACAAAAAGGGTGAAACGATCGTCAGCCAGGACGAGCATCCGCGCGGCGACACTACGCTGGAAGCCCTGGCCAAACTCAAGCCAATCAACGGTCCTGACAAAACCGTCACCGCCGGCAACTCTTCGGGTGTGAACGACGGTGCGGCGGCGCTGATTCTGGCGTCTGCCGAAGCGGTGAAGAAGCATGGCCTGACTGCCCGCGCCAAAGTGTTGGGCATGTCCAGCGCCGGTGTTTCGCCACGGGTAATGGGCATTGGTCCGGTGCCAGCAGTGCGCAAGTTGACTGAACGCCTGGGTCTGGCCGTCAGCGATTTCGATGTGATTGAACTCAACGAAGCGTTCGCCAGCCAGGGTTTGGCGGTATTGCGTGAGCTGGGACTGGCGGACGACGCGGCACAGGTCAACCCGAACGGCGGCGCCATTGCCTTGGGCCATCCGCTGGGAATGAGCGGTGCGCGTCTGGTGCTGACCGCGCTGCATCAGCTGGAAAAAACCGGTGGCAAGAAAGGTCTGGCGACCATGTGCGTCGGCGTCGGCCAAGGTCTGGCCTTGGTAATCGAACGCGTCTGACGGCGGCTCTGATAAATCAGCAGCGCCGACTAATAAGAACTGAGGAATGCTTCATGACTGACAAGCCTGGTTACCGCCGCCCGCAACAGGGCACCCAGCCGGAATACCTGCACCCGGCCTATCAATCCACCAACCGTCGCTCGCCGTCCAAGCCGTTGGTGTTTTTGCCCCATTCGCTGTCGGAAATTACCGGTCCAACCATCGGCGCCGAACGTATTAAAGAGCAGGACAACGACCTGACCGCCCAGCATAAGGGTGAGCCGTTGGGTGAGCGGATTATCATCCACGGCCGCGTGCTGGATGAAGATGGCTTGCCGGTACCAGGAATTCTGGTGGAGATCTGGCAGGCCAACGTCGCCGGTCGTTACAACCATGATCGCGACCTGCACGACGCGCCGCTGGACCCGAACTTCACCGGCACCGGTCGCACCGTGACCGACGCGGAGGGCTGGTATCAGTTCCAGACCATCAAGCCCGGCGCCTATCCGTGGGGCAACCACCACAACGCGTGGCGCCCGGCGCATATCCATTTCTCACTGTTCGGGCCCAGTATTCTGACGCGCCTGGTCACCCAGATGTATTTCCCGGGCGACCCGTTGCTGGCCTACGACCCGATCTACAACTGCGTGCCCGATACCCGCGCCAAAGAGCGCTTGATCGCCAGTTTCGATCTGGAAAAAACCATCCCTTCCTATGCCCTCGGTTATCGCTGGGACATCGTTTTGCGCGGCCGCGACGCCACGCCGATGGAGAAATAAGATGACGCTGAACGCGACCACGTCCCACACCGTCGGGCCGTACTACCACATCGGCCTGACCTGGCTGAACCGCGAGAACCTGACTGTCGAACACACCCTCGGCGAACGTGTAGCGATCACCGGGCAAGTGGTCGATGGCAACGGCGACGTCGTTAACGACGCGATGCTGGAAGTCTGGCAGGCCAACGCGGCCGGCAAGTACGACCATCCGGAAGACGATCAGGACAAACCCCTGGACCCTAACTTCGAAGGGTTTGGCCGGGTGCCGGTGGATGCCGAAGGGCGTTTTCGCTTTACCACGATCAAGCCGGGTACGGTGGAAGGCTTGAAGGGCACCACGCAGGCGCCGCATCTGGTGGTGTTGGTGTTTGCTCGCGGTCTGGTGAAGCACTTGCTAACGCGGATTTACTTTGAGGGGGAACCGGCGAACGTGGCGGATCCGCTGCTGGAGTGCGTGCCCTCCGAGCGCCGCACGACATTGCTGGCGAAGAAGGATGCATCGGGTGTTTATCAGTGGAATGTGATTCTGCAAGGCACCGATGCCGAGACGGTGTTCTTCGACTATTGAGAACACCGCAACCTTTGTGGGAGCGAGCCTGCTCGCGAAGGCGGTGTGTCATTCAGCATTGATGGCACTGTTACACCGCTTTCGCGAGCAGGCTCGCTCCCACAGGGGATTTGTGTCGCTGATGCTTCTGTGGAACGGGACTGTTGCGAAGTGTGTCTAGACTCTCACTGTCCCCATTGAGTGAAAAACAATGACAACGACCACCGCTACTCCGGTTCATTACACGGGCGAAGAGCGACGTAAACGCATCTTCGCGATTGTCGGCGCTTCGTCCGGCAACCTCGTCGAATGGTTCGACTTCTACGTCTATGCCTTCAGCGCAATCTATTTCGCCCCTGCCTTCTTTCCGTCCGACAACCCTACCGTGCAGTTGGTTAATACCGCCGGTGTGTTCGCCGCCGGGTTTCTGATGCGGCCTATCGGTGGCTGGATTTTCGGCCGCGTGGCCGACCGTCACGGGCGCAAGAATTCGATGATGATATCGGTGCTGATGATGTGCTTCGGTTCGTTGCTCGTCGCCTGCCTGCCGACCTACAACAGTATCGGGGTCTGGGCGCCGATCATGTTGCTGTTCGCCCGTTTGATTCAGGGTTTGTCGGTGGGTGGCGAATACGGCACCACGGCGACCTACATGAGTGAAGTGGCCCTCAAGGGCCAGCGCGGTTTCTTCGCCTCGTTCCAGTACGTGACGTTGATTGGCGGGCAGTTGTTGGCCGTGTTGCTGGTGGTGATCCTGCAACAGTTCCTCAACGAGGACGAATTGCGTGCCTATGGCTGGCGGATTCCGTTCGTGGTCGGTGCGGCGGCGGCGGTGATTTCGTTGTTTCTGCGTCGCACGCTCAAAGAAACCACCAGCAAGGAAATGCGTGAAGACAAAGACGCCGGCAGTATCAAGGCGCTGTTCCGCGATCATAAGGCTGCGTTCATTACCGTGCTCGGTTACACCGCCGGTGGGTCGCTGATTTTTTACACCTTTACCACGTATATGCAGAAGTACCTGGTGAACACCGTCGGCATGCAAGCCAAGACCGCCAGTTACATCATGACTGGCGCGCTGTTCCTTTATATGTGCATGCAGCCGCTGTTTGGCATGCTCGCGGACAAGATCGGCCGGCGCAATTCGATGCTCTGGTTCGGTGCCCTCGGCACGTTATTCACGGTACCGATTTTGCTGAGTCTGAAAAGTATCAGCAATCCGTTCCTCGCCTTTGTGCTGATTACCGTGGCGCTGGCAATCGTGAGTTTCTACACCTCCATCAGCGGTCTGGTGAAAGCCGAAATGTTCCCGCCGAAAGTGCGTGCATTGGGCGTCGGCCTGGCGTATGCGGTGGCCAATGCGATCTTCGGCGGTTCGGCGGAATACGTGGCTCTGAGCCTCAAAGCCGCGGGTATGGAAAATTCGTTCTACTGGTACGTCACGGTGATGATGGCGGTGGCGTTCCTGTTTAGTCTGCGTCTGCCGAAACAAGCCGCGTATTTGCATCACGACCTTTGATCGTTACGCGTGGGCCTGACCGGCCCATGCCTCCAGGGATTCTGTATGAACCAGCGACCGGGCAATCAATTGTTCGATGCCTATTTCACTGCCCGCGATATGCGTGACGTGTTCTGCGATCAGGGCCGGGTTCAGGCCATGCTCGATTTCGAAGCGGCACTGGCTCGGGCCGAGGCGCGAGTGGGTTTGATTCCACACACCGCTGTTGCGCCTATCGAAGCTGCGTGTCGGGCCGAGCAATACGATTTCGCCGTCCTTGCTGAAGCCATTGCCACGGCCGGAAACTCGGCCATTCCGCTGGTCAAGGCCTTGGGCAAACAGATTGCGAGCGACGATGCCGAAGCCGAACGCTACGTGCATCTGGGCGCGACCAGTCAGGACGTGATGGACACCGGCCTGGTGTTGCAACTGCGTCAGGCGCTGGCGTTGATCGAACGCGATTTGGCGCAACTGGGCGAAACGCTGGCCACCCAGGCATTACGTTACGTCGCCACGCCACTGGCCGGACGCACCTGGTTGCAACACGCGACACCGGTCACCCTCGGCATGAAAATCGCCGGTTGGCTGGGCGCGGTGAGCCGCAGCCGTCAGCGTCTAAGTGAGCTCAAGCCACGTTTGCTGGTGCTGCAATTCGGCGGCGCCTCCGGAACCCTGGCGGCCCTTGGCGAACAGGCGATGCCGGTTGCCGAAGCACTGGCCGGGGAACTGCAACTGACCTTGCCCGAGCAACCTTGGCACACCCAGCGTGATCGACTGGTGGAGTTCGGATCGGTACTCGGACTGATCGCCGGCAGCCTCGGCAAACTCGGTCGCGACATCAGTCTGTTGATGCAGACCGAAGCGGGCGAAGTGTTCGAACCTTCCGCACCCGGCAAGGGCGGTTCATCCACCATGCCGCACAAACGCAATCCCGTGGGCGCTGCGGTGCTGATCGGTGCCGCGACGCGCGTTCCCGGTTTGCTCTCGACCCTGTTCAGCGCCATGCCTCAAGAACACGAGCGCAGCCTCGGTCTGTGGCATGCCGAGTGGGAAACCTTGCCGGAGATTTGCTGCCTGGTGTCCGGCAGCCTGAAGCAAGCGCTGCTCGTGGCGGATGGACTGGACGTCGATGCCGATCGCATGGCCCGTAACCTCGACCTGACTCAAGGCCTGGTGCTCGCCGAAGCGGTGAGCATCGTTCTCGCCCAACGGGTGGGGCGCGACACCGCGCATCATCTGCTCGAGCGATGCTGCAAACGTGCGGTGGCCGAGCAACGTCATCTGCGCGCGGTACTCGGCGACGAGCCGCAAGTGACCAGCGAGCTCACGCCCGCTGAGCTGGATCATCTGTTGAACCCCGCCCATTACCTCGGTCAGGCCCACGCCTGGGTCGAGCGAGCAGTGGCTGAACATTCTGCATTGACTGCCTGAAGGAGATTGCTGTGGCTTTCGTACAACTCGCCGAGGGCGAACTGCATTACCAACTCGATGGGCCGGAGGATGCGCCGGTGCTGGTGCTGTCCAACTCGCTGGGCACCGACCTGCACATGTGGGACGCGCAGATCGCGGCGTTCACCCAGCATTTGCGCGTGCTGCGTTTCGACACCCGTGGCCACGGCAAATCGCTGGTCACGCCGGGGCCGTACAGCATTGAGCAACTGGGCCACGATGTGCTGGCGCTGCTCGATGCACTGCACATCGAACGGGCGCATTTTTGCGGTCTGTCCATGGGCGGCTTGATCGGCCAGTGGCTGGGGATCAACGCCGGTAATCGACTGAACTCGCTGGTGGTGTGCAATACCGCAGCGAAAATCGGCGATCCGTCGGTGTGGAACCCACGAATCGAAACCGTGCTACGTGACGGCTCGGCCGCCATGGTCGCGCTGCGTGATGCGTCGATTGCGCGTTGGTTTACCCCGGATTTTTCCGCCGCCCATCCGGCTGCGGCGAAGCAGATTACCGACATGCTCGCGGCCACCTCGCCTGAAGGCTATGCGGCCAATTGTGCGGCCGTGCGCGATGCCGATTTCCGCGATCAACTGGCCTCGATCAAGGTGCCCCTGCTGGTGATCGCCGGCACTGAAGACGCGGTCACGCCGCCGTCCGGTGGGCATTTCATTCAGGAACACGTGCCGGGCGCCGAGTACGCCGAGTTCTATGCGGCGCATCTGTCCAACGTTCAGGCCAGCGCTGCGTTCAGCGAACGGGTACTGGCGTTTTTGTTGGCTCATTAAGGGGATTGTCGTGGACGAAAAACAACGCTACGACGAAGGGCTGAAAGTCCGTCGCGCAGTCCTCGGAGACGCTCACGTCGACCGTAGCTTGAACGCGCTGACCGAGTTCAACTCGGAGTTTCAGGAAATGATCACCCGCCATGCCTGGGGTGACATCTGGACCCGCCCCGGCCTGCCGCGCCATACCCGCAGCCTGATCACCATCGCGATGCTGATCGGCATGAACCGCAACGATGAACTCAAGCTGCACCTGCGCGCCGCCGCCAACAACGGCGTGAGCCGTGGCGAGATCAAGGAAGTGATCATGCAGAGCGCGATCTACTGCGGCATTCCGGCGGCCAATGCAACGTTCCACCTGGCCGAATCGGTGTGGGATGAGTTGGGGGTTGAATCGCGGGAGTAATCGGCAAAGGCATACCCCTGTAGGAGCGAGCTTGCTCGCGATGGAGTGTCAGCTACATTAATGTCGGCTGACACACCATCGCGAGCAAGCTCGCTCCTACAAGGGCGTGGGTTTACAGCAGGCTGATCGGGTAGCTGATGATCAACCGGTTCTCGTCGAACTCGTTGTTGCTGAAATCGCGGCGCATGGTCGAGTTGCGCCACTTCACGTTCAGGTCCTTGAGCGCACCGCTTTGTACGGTGTAGCCCAACTCACTTTCGCGACCCCATTCCTTGCCATCAGTGAGGGTGCCGGTGTGAACGTTGTCGCCGCTGATGTAGCGGTTCATCAAGGTCAGACCGGGCACGCCAAGGGCGACGAAGTTGTAGTCGTGGCGCACTTGCCAGGACTTTTCCTGAGCATTGTCATAGCTGGAATTGTAACTGTCGTTGGCCAGGGTGCCGCCACTGGTGCCGTTGACCCGCATCCACGCGCTGTCGCCGGTCAGCTTTTGCAGGCCGACGAAGAAAGTGTTGCCGCCGTACCTGGCAGAGAACAGCCCCGACCAGGTTTTGTTGTCCAGCTCGCCAGCCCGGGCGCTGCCATCGTCCTTGCCATAGAAGAAACCGAGGTTCGCGCCCAGGGTCCAGTCACCAATGGGCTGGCTGTGGATCAGATTGACGAATTGCTGGCTGTAGATGTCCTTGAGTTCGGCATTCCACAGAGCGATCTGCGTGCGTTTTTCGTTGAACAGGTATTCGCCGCCCTGAAAGTTGAAACGGTCAGAGGTGAACGCGGGTTTTCCGTTCATCGACATTTCACTCATGCTGCTGTCGTCGCGCGGGCTGTTGGCGCGGAACTGGCCACCGTACAGCGTCAGGCCGTCGATTTCCTTTGAGGTGATCTGACCGCCACGGAAGGTTTGCGGCAGCGAGCGACCGTCGTCCGAGCGCAGAATCGGCAGTACCGGCATCCATTCACCAACCTTCGCTTCGGTCTGCGACAGCTTGGCCTTGAAAGCCACGTTGGTGCGACCGAAGGTATCGGCCGGGCGACCGTCGTGGTCCAGCGGCAGCAACTGTGTACCGCCGGTGCCTTTGCCGCCGTCGAGTTTCACCGAGTACAGCCCCAGTACATCCATGCCAAACCCGACGGTGCCCTGAGTGAACCCGGACTTGGCATCGAGGATGAAGTTTTGTGTCCACTCTTGAGCCTTGGCCTGAGCCTTGGTCGGGTTGGTGAAGTTGCGATTGATGTAGAAGTTGCGCAGGTTCAGGTTGACCTTGGCACCGTCGACAAAGCCTGACTCCTCGGCGGTGGCGGGCAGGGCCACACAGGCTAGGGCGATGGCGATCAGACTCGGGGGGAAATACTGTGCGGTGGAAGGCTTCATGTGCTCGGGTCTCTCTAGTTTTTAGCGGTAAAACGGGGGTGATGCCGCAACCTGGAGTTGCAGACAAAAATCGGAGTCAGGATAAAAAAACGAGAGGTGTCAGCCGGACAGGGCAGGGCGCGGGGGCATGGTGTTGAACCTGTTGTTATTGGTTTTGTACGGCAAATGGTGCGGGGAATGTACTGGATGGTTCAATCTTGAAAAGTGGGTTTTGGGCGGTTATCGAACGTAAGATTGGTTCTGTTTTTGTGGTGAATGTGCGGGCCTCTTCGCGAGCAGGCTCGCTCCCACAGGGGAGTGTATTTTAACTGTGGGAGCGAGCCTGCTCCGGGCGGCGTTCCGACGAAGGGGCCAGTATTCACAACACACCTTTTCCCACAGACAACAAAAAGCCCACCAAAAAGGTGGGCTTCTTTTTTACTACACCGCGATCAGAACAACTGCATCTTCGGCGCATCTTCTTTCAACGGCTCATTCTTCGCGGTCTGCTCGTCCCAGCCACCCCCCAGTGCCTTGTACAGATTGACCTGGCTAATCAGCTGCGCCAGACGGTCGGTGATCAACGACTGTTGGGAGGCGAACAGCTGGCGCTGCGCATCGAGGAAGGTCAGGTTGCTGTCGACACCGATCCGGTAACGACGCTCGGCCAGACGGTAGTAGTCCTGGTTGGCGCTGACCAGATCACGTTGAGCTTGTACCTGGTCGGTGTAGGTCGCGCGCGAAGCCAAGCCATCGGCGACTTCCTGGAAGGCAGTCTGGATGGACTTCTCGTAGTTCGCCACGCCAATGTCTTTCTGGATTTTCGAGTAATCCAGGCTGGCGCTCAGGCTGCCGGCGTTGAAGATCGGCAGGTTGATCTGCGGCTGGAACAACCAGGCGCCCGAACCGCCCTTGAACAGACCGGACAAGTCCGGGCTCAGGGTGCCGGCATTGGCGGTCAGGGTGATGCTCGGGAAGAACGCCGCCCGCGCCGCGCCGATGTTGGCGTTCGCCGCTTTCAGGTTGTACTCGGCCTGGAGAATATCCGGACGACGGTATAGCAAGTCCGACGGCAAGCCGGCCGGCACGTCGCTCAACAGGTCGTCAGCCAAAGGCTTGGCGGCTTGCAGATTGGCCGGGACGCCCGTGCCGAGCAACAGCACCAGGCTGTTTTCATCCTGGGCGACCTGGCGCGTGTACTTGGCCAATTGCGCCCGGGCGTTTTCCACCGAGGTACGCGACTGGGCCAGGTCCAGCGCCGAGGCTACCCCCACTTCGTTGCTGCGGGCGGTGAGCCTGTAGCTCTCCTGGAATGCACCGAGGGTGTCCTGGGTGACCTTCAGCAGTTCCTTGTCCGCCTGCCAGGTCAGATAGGCATTGGCCACGCTGGCCACCAGACTGATCTGCGTGCTGCGGCGACCTTCTTCCGTGGCGAAGTATTTCTGCAGCGCTTCTTCGCTCAGGCTATGAACCCGACCGAAGAGGTCGAGTTCATAAGCGCTAATGCCGACGTTGGCGGAATAGAGACTGGTGATGCCCTCTGCGCCGGTCTGTGAGGCCCGTGCCGGGACTCGCTGACGGCTGCCGCTGCCATTGGCCGAAACGGCCGGGAACAGGTCGGCACGCTGGATGCGGTACTGAGCTGCGAACGCATCAATGTTGAGGGCCGCGACACGCAGATCACGGTTGTTTTCCAGGGCGACCTGGATCAGCTGTTGCAACGCCTGGTCATGGAAAAACTGCTTCCAGCCCTGTTCGGCGGCGGCCTGGTTCGGTGCCTGGGCCGGCGAATAAGCAGGACCTTGCGGGTATTGGGCCGCCACCGGTGCTTCAGGCCGCTGGTAATCGGGTATCAGCGAGCAACCACCGAGCACAAAGGCGGCGACGGCTAGGGAGAGTAGCGACTTGCTCATTGGCCAGCCTCTTTAGTGGTTTCAGTAGTGTCATCCGGGTCGACGATTTTGCGCTGACCGATGGAAGACACGGTGACGAAGAACAGTGGGACCCAGAAGATCGCCAGGACCGTGGCGGTGAGCATACCGCCAATAACCCCGGTACCGATCGCATGTTGGCTACCCGAACCTGCACCCGTGGATATAGCCAGTGGTACTACACCGAGGACAAATGCGAGCGAGGTCATGATGATCGGTCGCAAACGCATACGGCAGGCTTCGATCGCGGCATCGCGCAGGCT
This sequence comes from Pseudomonas sp. ASL7, assembly GCF_056680375.1. Taxonomy (NCBI): domain Bacteria; kingdom Pseudomonadati; phylum Pseudomonadota; class Gammaproteobacteria; order Pseudomonadales; family Pseudomonadaceae; genus Pseudomonas; species Pseudomonas sp. ASL7. The sequence continues at coordinate 6,110,218 of NZ_CM155279.1, forward strand.
ACGCCCTTGCTCATGCAGTTCCTTAGCAAATTCGACAATCAAAATGGCGTTTTTCGCCGCCAGCCCGATGGTCGTCAGCAACCCTACCTGGAAGTACACGTCGTTTGACAGGCCGCGCAGGCTGGTGGCCATCAATGCACCGATGATCCCCAGTGGCACCACCAGCATGACCGCAATCGGAATTGACCAGCTTTCGTACAACGCCGCCAGACACAGGAACACCATCAGCAGCGACAACGCGTACAGCGCTGGCGCTTGGGAGCCGGACAGACGTTCCTCGTAGGACAGACCGGTCCAGGAGATACCGACACCGGGTGGCAGTTTCTGAGCGATGGCTTCGACTTCAGCCATGGCTTCACCGGTGGAGTAGCCAGGCGCCGGGGCACCGAGGATTTCCATCGCTTCTACGCCGTTGTAACGCGACAGCTTCGGCGCACCGTAGATCCATTGACCTTTGGCGAAGGCCGAGAACGGCACCATAGTTCCGTGGGCGTTACGCACGTACCACTTCTTGATGTCCTCCGGACTCATGCGCGAGTCAGGCTGACCTTGCACGTACACCTTTTTCACCCGACCGCGGTCGATGAAGTCGTTGACGTAGCTACTGCCCAGGGCAATCGACAGGGTGCTGTTGATTTCCGCGATGGTAATGCCCAGGGCACTGGCCTTCTCGTCATCGATTTCCAGCTGATACTGCGGTTCGTCGTTCAGACCGTTCGGACGCACCTGATAGAGCATCTTGCTTTGCGCGGCCATACCGAGGAACTGGTTTCGTGCCTCCATCAACTTGTCGTGACCGATACCGGCGCGATCTTGCAGGAACACATCGAAGCCGGTGGCGTTACCCAATTCCAGTACCGCCGGTGGTGCGAAGGCAAACACCATGGCATCACGGAAGGTGAAAAAGTGCTGCTGGGCGCGGGCGGCGAGTTTGAATACGCTGTTTTCCGCATCCCGTTCATGCCACGGCTTGAGCATGATGAACGCCAGGCCGGAACTTTGACCGCGACCGGCGAAGTTGAAGCCGTTCACGGTAAAGACCGAAGCCACTGCGCCGGATTCTTTCTCCAGCAAGTAGGCGCGCATCTGGTCGACCACCACTTGCGTGCGTTGGGCAGTGGAGCCTGCCGGTGTCTGCACCTGAGCGAACAGTACGCCCTGGTCTTCTTCCGGAAGGAATGCTGTGGGGATGCGGGTGAACAGCCAGATCATGCCGACCAGGATGATCACGTAGGCCAGCAGGTACGGGGCCTTGTTCGCGAGCATGTTGCCGACACCGCGCTCGTAGCTTTTGACACTACGATCGAAGCCGCGGTTGAACCAGCCGAAGAAGCCGCGTTTCGGCGTGCCGTGCTCGCCTTTCGGAATCGCCTTGAGCATGGTGGCGCAGAGCGCCGGGGTGAAGATCAGCGCGACCATTACGGAAAGGGCCATGGCCGAAACGATGGTGATCGAGAACTGTTTGTAGATCACACCGGTGGAACCGCTGAAGAACGCCATCGGCAGCAGTACGGCCGACAGAACCAGCGCGATACCGACCAGTGCACCCTGGATCTGCCCCATGGATTTCTTGGTGGCCTCCTTGGGTGACAGGCCTTCTTCGCTCATGACCCGTTCGACGTTTTCCACCACGACGATTGCATCGTCCACCAGCAAGCCGATGGCCAATACCATCCCGAACATGGTCAGGGTGTTGATGCTGAAGCCGAATGCCGCGAGGATCCCGAACGTACCCAGCAATACCACGGGCACGGTCATCGTGGTGATGACGGTGGCGCGGAAATTTTGCAGGAACAGGAACATCACCAGGAACACCAGCACGATGGCTTCGACCAGGGTTTCAACCACACCCTTGATCGACTCGGTCACCACGGGCGTGGTGTCGTACGGGAATACCACTTCCATCCCTTGCGGGAAGAATGGCTGGAGCGTGTCGATGGTCTTGCGCAGGGCTTTGGCAGTGTCGAGGGCGTTGGCACCGTTGGCCAGTTTGACTGCCAGACCGGAAGCCGGTGCGCCGTTGAACTGGGCGTTGATGGCGTAGTTCTCACCACCGAGGCCAACCTCGGCCACGTCTTTGAGGCGAACCTGAGAGCCGTCCTTGTTGACCTTGAGCAGGATTTCCTTGAACTGTTCCGCCGTCTGCAAACGGGTCTTGCCGATGATTGTGGCGTTCAGTTGCTGATTGGGCAGTGCAGGCAGGCCGCCCAGTTGGCCGGAAGAAACCTGCACGTTCTGCGCGGAGACTGCGGCACTAACGTCCACCGGGGTCAGGTTGAAGTTGTTCAACTTGGCCGGATCGAGCCAGATCCGCATCGCGTACTGGGCACCGAAGACCTGGAAGTCACCGACACCGGCGGTCCGCGAAATCGGGTCCTGCATGTTGGACACAATGTAGTTGGCCAGGTCGTCGCGGTTCATGCTGCCATCTTTCGAGACCACACCGATGACCAACAGGAAGTTTTTCACTGCCTTGGTCACGCGGATGCCCTGTTGCTGAACTTCTTGCGGCAGCAGCGGGGTGGCCAGGTTCAGTTTGTTCTGGACCTGAACCTGCGCGGTATCGGAGTTGGTGCCCTGTTCGAAGGTCGCGGTAATGGTCATGCTGCCGTCGGAGTTACTTTCCGAGGAGACATAACGCAGGTTATCGATACCGTTGAGCTGTTGCTCGATGACCTGCACCACGGTGTCCTGCACGGTTTGTGCGGACGCGCCTGGGTAAGTCACCTGGATCGCAATGGCGGGAGGCGCAATGCTTGGGTACTGGTTGATCGGGAGTTTGAGGATCGATAGAGCCCCGACCAACATGATCACCAGGGCAATTACCCAGGCGAAAATCGGACGGTCGATAAAAAATTTCGACATGGGTTACTCCCCTTTACCGCTGGAAGCCTTGTCAGCTGCCTGTGCGGTGGACGGGTTCTTGGTGCCGACGTTAGTGGCTTCAGTGGCCTTGACTTCAATACCAGGCTTGACGAATTGCAGGCCCTCGGTGATCAGGCGATCGCCGGCTTTCAGACCGTCTTCGATCAGCCATTGGTTGCCGACGGTGCGACTGGCCTTGAGCTGATGCAGTACAACCTTGTTGTCCGGGCCGACGACCAGCGCGGTCGGCGTACCTTTAAGGTCGCGGGTTACACCTTGTTGCGGGGCCAGAATCGCGGCGGCGTTCACACCGGACTGCAACTGGGCGTGAACGAACATGCCCGGCAACAGCGTGTGGTCGGGGTTCGGGAACACGGCACGCAGGGTGACGGAACCGGTGGTCTGGTCAACCGAGACTTCGGTGAACTCGAGCTTGCCGTCCTGCTTGTACTGGCTGCCATCTTCCAGGGTCAACTTGACCGCTGCCGCGTTGTCGCCGGATTTTTGCAGACGACCGCTTTCCAGCTCACGGCGCAGTTCAAGCAGCTCGACGGACGACTGGGTGACGTCGACGTAGATTGGGTCGAGTTGCTGGATCACCGCCATCGGATCAGCTTGACCGCTGGTGACCAGAGCGCCTTCGGTCACGCTGGAGCGGCCGATACGACCCGTGAGCGGGGCGTAAACCTTGGTGTAGCGCACATTGATCTGGGCGCTTTGCAGGGCGGCTTCCGATTGCATGCGGTTGGCCACGGCAGTGTCGTATTCCTGACGGCTGACGGCTTGTTCGTTGACCAGTTGCTTGTAGCGATCCGCGATCGACTTGGTCTGTTGCAAGTTGGCTTCAGCGCTTTTCAGCGTAGCGTCATAGACCGACGAATCGATTTGATAGAGCTGCTGGCCAAGCTTGACGTCGCCGCCTTCCTTGAACAGACGCTTGAGAATGATGCCGTTGACCTGCGGGCGAACTTCGGCGATGCGGTACGCACTGGTGCGGCCTGGCAGTTCGGAGGTCAGGGTGAAGGATTGAGGTTGCAAAGTTACAACGCCGACCTGAGGGGGTGGCGCGGCCGGTGCCGCCTCTTCCTTTTTGCATCCGCTTAGCAGTGATGCCAAGGCGACGGCGGCGACCAGAGCGGTAACAGCTGGCTTGAATTGCATGAAAATCCTCGGGTCAGGCGCGCAAGAAACGCTCAAGAAATGTGAAAAGGTAAAAATGGGTGATGAGTGGATAAGTAGCTTGCTATTGAATATACTTACGTTCATGGTTGTTTGTAAACACCGGCTACGTATCCACAACGTTACAGACGCCGTTCGAAGGTTCGAATTGTAGGCCGGGGACGTTACCCAAGAGCGCTCGCACCACTTTTATTCAGCGGATATTCAGACATCGCTGAAGCATCCTGATTGAGGTTTTACTGCCATGGCCCGTCGTACCAAAGAGGAAGCTCAAGAAACCCGTAGCCAGATACTCGAAGCGGCAGAAAAGGCCTTTTTTGAACGGGGCGTAGCGCGCACGACGCTGGCGGACATCGCGACCCTGGCTGGCGTCACTCGCGGGGCTATCTACTGGCATTTCAGCAACAAGGCGGACCTGGTGCAGGCCATGCTCGATGCGTTGCACGAGCCGCTGGATGAAATGGCCAGGGCCAGTGAGAGCGAAGCGGAGCTCGATCCACTGGGCTGCATGCGCAAGCTGTTGATTCATTTGTTTCATCAAGTTGCCCTGGACCCGAAAACACGACGCATCAATGAGATTTTTTTCCATAAGTGCGAATTCACTGATGAAATGTGCGATCTGCGCCAGCAGCGCGTGGTGGCGAGCCTCGACTGCAATGTGCGGATCGGCCTGGCCCTGCGTAATGCAGTGAATCGGGGGCAAATGCCGGAAAACCTCGACACGGAGCGCGCGGCCATCAGCCTGCATGCTTACATCGATGGCATCCTGTACCAGTGGCTGCTGGTTCCCGACAGTTTTCACCTGCACATCGAAGCAGAGCGTTGGGTTGATACAGGGTTGGACATGCTGCGCTTGAGCCCCAGTCTGCGCAAATGAAACAAATTTCGTAATCGGATCCGCTTGTGTCAAGGCTTGAGGCGAGTGGAGACCTGTTCTTCGCCCGCCTTGTCGTAATGGGATGCTTTTATATATGGACGCTTGCCAGGTAGCTAGGCAGTGAACTACGTATTTTGTAGGAATTTTGTGTCGAGTCTGTGAGCGAATGTGAATACCAGGCAAAAATCGATCCTGTGGGAGCGAGCCTGCTCGCGAAGGGGTCGTCGCATCCAACATCTTTGTTGACTGACACACCGCATTCGCGAGCAGGCTCGCCCCCACAGTTGATAGTGTCCAACCCACAGCATTTGTTTCAGGTACAAAAAAGCCGCGTTCGTACGCGGCTTTTTTACGTGCATGAGTTATCGCTGTTGCGTGGCTTCCTTACGCGTGCGATCAGGCCCTCGCTCCAGCACCTTCATCACATCATCGATCACGGCTTTGCTCATGGCTGTCAGGTAATGCGCAGCCCAGGCGTGGCGGTCGGTGTCTTTGGCGTAGGCGGCGTCGATGGATAGCTCTTTGGCGAGGTACACAAATTGGATGCTTGGGCCAGCGCGTCGGCGAGGGGCACGCCGCAGCTGACATGGAACAGCGCCTGATTCGAGCAGTAGATGAAAGGGGTGAGGCCGATAGTTTTCAGTTCTGAAGGATCGTGCGGATTTGTTTTGCTCATGGTCTAGCTCCTTGACATGGGGAGCTGCCACATTCGTTACCACACGAATGGGAGGCAGCTGTGCGCAGGGTGGTAAACCGGGAGCCAAGGAAACCGGCACGCCCGAGGGCGTCCCACGCACAGCCGCCATAACACAGGATCGTAGCCATAAAAAACTGACTGTATTGTGTTGGAAGCGCTGTTGCGCCTTTTCTCGCCGGGTTACCACACCCGATCGCTGAATGGTCAGCGACGTCCGGAGACTATCCCGTCGAAGAAAAGCGCAACAAGGCATCAAAGTGCCCAAACGCGAGATTAGGAGTTTGCCTACAAGGTCTGCGGGCGTCATCCGATATTCCGACACTTAAAGTAAACGGAACTAAACATCAGGTCGAAAACGCATGAGTTCGTTTACTGAACCGGGGATCAGTCTTCAGTGAAGTAGTCCGATTCAAGCATCCGAATGTTTTGTGTGCAGGAGGTAACTGAGTACTTGGGTCTAGGCACGCTAGCCCAGTCTGCTGGCAGCGTTTGAGTGCTGAGGCGACTCCGGTTTTGCTGATGCCTAGCGAGGCTTGCAGGGCGCGGCGGTATCGCTCAGCTCTGTAATTTCACTGTCGAGCTTTTGTTGCAGCTGTTGCTCCAGGCAAGTCAGTTTGATCAATAAGAGGATGTCTTGACTCTTCATGTGGCCTCGGCTAGCAACTGTCCTTTGTCCTGGGACGGAGGACAGTTTTGGTGGTTTTGCTCAGCAACTATCAACGAGCTCAACCTATCGAAGGCACAAGGCTGTCATTCAAATCTCCACTTGACCCCCGTTTTCATTCGACCTGACCACCGATTGCCTCGGATTTGACCAGCACGCTTTGTAACCATGATCGGCAGAGAACGGCCAAAAGCGGACTTTCTCCGGATTGTCTGTGCCTCCCCTCGAACACGGTCAAGCTCGCCAGGCATTCCAATGAACAGAAAGCTCCCGGCTACGGTATGGGCGCCATGGTGTAATAAACATCGTTGGCGCCTTAGGCGGATCGCACCTAGGAATTGCCGCACTGGTATTACGTGCTATGCGAGACGGTTTTCAAACCACACCTGGAAGGAAGGATGACAAACTTTGCTCCCGTGGGCATTGTCGGTGGTGTGAAGCCACCATGCTCGCGTTATACAGAGCCGGGGCTTTGTTCCGATGCCCTGCTGTCTTGGCTGTTGGGTACTCATCGGGGAAACAACAGCGTAATCGCCGCGCGAAATCCCCAGCCACGAGCACCGTCCTCGGGACTGTCGGCCCAATAGCGTGGACCAACTTGAATGGTCAGCGGTTGACCTCCCAGCTTGAGTTTTAACCCAAGTAGCGTTCTTCGAAACAAACGCTCAATCATTTGGGAGGCTTCCACGTTCAGTGGCTGCTCGGTAGGCGGCTCAATCGGTACCCTTCGGGTCCGATGGTTTCCATTGTAGTTGAGGCGTGGTGGCCCGCTGTTTGTAGCGAGCGGCAGTTCAGGAGGAGGGTTGCCGGTGGCTGCCCTGGGCATTCCAGTATTCAAACAAAGGCGTATCAGCGCCTTTGTCTGATTTCGGGTTATGACACGGCATGTCAGTAATGTTTCCAGCATATTCAGTGGAAGCCATTGAACTTACATTGCTTTTTTGACTTTTGCCCACTCGGCTTTGAGTTTGGTTATGAAGGATGCCTTTGGTTCTTTGGCACACACCTGAACCAACGCAGGCGTAACGGCAGCGATACCATCAACATCCACTACCTCATCTTCCACTTTACCCTTGCGGCTCACCAACTCCCCAATCCCCACGGCGGTGGGTTGGAAACTTTCATCTACGGCAAGAAAGTCTTCACAGGTCCACTGTGACACAGGTTTTTTCCCCGCACTGCCAGCGGCCATGGCCATTGAGCTGGCAGCCAGCATCAACGCTGTTATAAAGATTATTTTGCGCTGCATTATTAAATCCTCTGTTAATTGAATAATGAAAACCAGTAAGCTTTTTCTCAGATGCCCAAGCAACTCTAGTCAAGCAAAATCCGTTATGGGTATTTACTGTTTGGCTTTCGTTTTTTTAAGCGTATCAATGAAGGAATCCTGCATATTTTCAGTACAGGCTTTAATCACCTTCGGGGTTACTGTGACGGTGTCATCTACATCCATTACGGCATCAACGGGCTTACCCGCTTTAGTAAAACCCTCAGCTAAAAAAAACGGCGTTGGGTTGATACGTCTCATCCAACTCCAAAAAATCACCACACGTCCATTTATCGACAGGTGTCTTGGGGGCTTTGGCGGCCAATACACTTGAGCTGGCCATTATTACGAGGGTGGTTACAAGCACTTGCTTTGCATTCATTGGATTAACCTCAATACACAGCTACATGGTTGAAAACGCGAATGCTCGTTCAAGCCATTCACAGCAACTCACTATAGGTCAGCAAGAGATTTGTGCCCGGCAGCACATTCTTCGGCGACGACTGGCATGCTTGAGGTAAGCGCTGGTGAATCAATCTTGATCTATCGTCGTGAGCTCAAGGGCGGTGCCACAATCACCATCCCACTGACGGCTTCTGGCCGATTTCAGCCTCTGACCAACGGCAGCTTTGGGTCCAGGCTGTGTGAAAACGTTTTAGAGCAGATTTGAAAGTCAGGACTGGAACGAAAATCGCGTTCCTACGCAAATTTCCGGTCTGCTGCTGAACCAAACGCTGGCAGATTTTACGTAGCAACGCGGACTTCAAAATGGTGCATGCGTTTTCACACAGCCTGGGCCGTTCTCTGCCGGTCATGTCCACGAATCGTTCTGGTCAAATCCGATGCAAATGACTGGTCAGGTCGAATGCAAATGGGTGGGCAAGTCTGTGCAATTACCCAACAACAAAGCCCCGAACCAGTCGGGGCTTGTGTTTATAGTCGCTACTTGAACAGTTCGGAATGACTCCGAGATCAACAAACGTGATCAGGTCGAGATGCGTCTGCTCATAAATCATCAAAAAGTCACCGCCTATATGACACTCTCGAAAACCGGTCCAATCACCCGTCAGCGCATGATCCAGGTACTCGGCCGACAGCGGCTCTCCCAGAAATAGCATGACCATCACCTGACGAACTTCATTCATGTCGCGGCGTCCGGCACGCTTGTAACGTTCCCAGGATTTCTTGAATTCCGACGTTTGCGCACACTGCTTGGGTAGATCAGCGCGCTTTTGCTTTCTCTCCGGTTTCGCCATCAGTATCCCTCAGCATGTCGTCTATCGAGTCGAACCGCTGGCGAATATCTCGGGCTTGCGCCATGGCGCGGGCCGTTTTATCCGAAGGAACGCGCACCTCAAAGGGGAGGCCCTGAGTCGCTACGACCTGACGAAGAAAAAGACGCATGGCATCACTGATGCTCAGGCCGCACGCACTCAAGACTTCAGTAGCACGAGCTTTCAAATCCTCATCTATACGGCAACGCACGTCTGTGGTTTTCAGCAATGCACCCATGGAAATCACCTCATCGTTAATTTGTAGCTACATTGGCGCTACCTCGAGCAGTATGGTTGGCGGGGTCTTTTGGGTCAACTCCAGCGTGATGGACGGCTGCGATACTGTAGTAGCGTGATAATCAGCTGAATTTCTCGTCAGATATTTCAATCGATTGAGCACACGATGAACATCAGCCCGATCCCTTTCCTACTTGAGAACGTTCCGATTCCAACGCAGGAAAGAGCTGATGACCTCGAACGCTACATTCCCCAAAAAAAAGCCCCGGCTCTTTCGAGTCGGGGCTTTTGCGTTTGAACGGGTGACGATTACATCATCGGGTAATCGATGTAACCAACCGGCCCCTTGCCATAGAACAGTTCAGGACGCGCCTCATTCAGCGGTGCATCGGCCTTCAATCGTGCAGGCAAGTCCGGGTTGGCAATGAACGGCACGCCGAAGGCCACCGCGTCGGCCTTGCCGCTGGCCAGCCAAGCGTTGGCGCTGTCCTTGGTGAAGCGTTCGTTGACGATGTAGGGGCCGCCGAACGCTTCCTTCAACTGAGGACCGAGGCTGTCGCCGGCTTCTTTTTCACGAGAGCAGATGAACGCGATGCCACGTTTGCCCAGCTCGCGAGCGACATAGGTGAAGGTCTCGGACAGGTTGTCGTCGCCCATGTCATGAGAGTCGGCGCGTGGAGACAGGTGCACACCGACGCGGCCGGCGCCCCAGACTTCGATGGCGGCATCCGTCACTTCCAGCAACAGGCGAGCACGGTTTTCCAGGGAGCCGCCGTAGTGGTCGGTGCGCTGGTTGGTGCTGCTTTGCAGGAACTGGTCGAGCAGATAGCCGTTAGCACCATGGATTTCCACACCGTCGAAACCGGCCGCCTTGGCGTTCTCGGCACCCACGCGGTAAGCGTCGACGATGTCGGCGATTTCAGCGGTTTCCAGGGCGCGCGGGGTTGGGTAGTCGGCCAGTGGACGAACCAGGCTGACGTGACCTTTAGGCTGGATGGCGCTCGGTGCTACCGGTGCTTCGCCGTTCAGGTACGAAGTGTGGGAGACCCGGCCAACGTGCCACAGCTGCAGAACAATCTTGCCGCCCGCGCCGTGGACCGCTTTGGTCACGTTGGTCCAGCCGCGCACCTGGTCGTTGGACCAGATGCCTGGGGTATCGGGATACCCGACGCCCATCGGCGTGACTGAAGTGGCCTCGCTAAGGATCAGGCCGGCCGAGGCGCGCTGAACGTAGTACTCGGCCATCAGCGCGTTCGGCACACGGCCTTCGTCGGCGCGGCAGCGGGTCAGGGGCGCCATGATGATGCGGTTGGCCAACTCGAGGTCGCCCAGTTTGATCGGATCGAAAATAGTCGTCATGAAGTACAACCCTCGTGAGGTTAGTGAGTAGCAGGGGCCAGTTCGGGGTTGCCGCTCTGGCGGAAAGTAATCAGGGTGACCAGCAAGGCGAGTACCGCCAGTACGGCTGCCGCGAGCGGCACGCGGGTCAGGCCGAAGCCGTGGGCGATAACGCTACCGCCGACCCAGGCGCCCAATGCGTTGCCAATGTTGAACGCGCCGATGTTCAGGGTTGACACCAGGTTCGGGGCAGCCTTGCCGAAGGTCACCACGTTCACTTGCAATGCAGGCACGGCCGCAAAACACGCGGTGGCCCAGAGGAACAGGGTGATTTCGGTCGGAATCAGCGCGATGCTGGTCCAGGTCAGCACGGTGGATATCACCGCCATCGAAATGAAGACGCCGATCAGCGTCGCGGCCATGCCTTTGTCAGCCAGTTTGCCGCCGATGATATTGCCGACCGTCAGGCCCAGGCCGATGAGCATCAAGGTCCAGGTCACACCACGGGGCGAGACACCGGTGACTTCGCCCAGCAATGGCGCGACGTAAGTGAACAGGGTGAACACCGAGGCGGCGAACAGCGCGGTCATGCTCAGGGACAGCCAGATCCCGGCGCCCTTGAGCGCCGCCAGTTCGGCGCGCATGTCGAGTTTCTCTTCATCGCGCTTGGCCGGCAGGAAACGGATCAGGCCGATCAGCGCAATCACGCCGATCACGGTCACCGCCCAGAACGTCGAGCGCCAACCAGCTTGCTGACCGAGCGCAGTGCCCAACGGCACGCCCAGGACATTGGCCAGGGTCAGGCCGGTGAACATCAGGGCCACGGCCGAAGCGCGCTTGTTAGCCGGTACCAGGCCTGCTGCCACCACCGAGCCAATGCCGAAGAACGCACCGTGGCAGAGGGCAGTCACCACACGGGCAAACATCAGCACGTTGTAGTCAGTGGCCAGTGCGCAGAGCAGATTGCCGATGATGAAAATCCCCATCAACGCTACCAAAGCGGCCTTGCGCGGTAACCGGGCGGTGGCCAGTGCCATGAATGGCGCACCGATCGCCACGCCCAGGGCGTAACCGGTCACCAGCCAGCCGGCACCGGGAATCGACACACCGAGGTCGGCCGCCACGTCCGGCAGCAAGCCCATGATGACGAATTCGGTGGTGCCGATGGCAAAGGCGCTCAAGGCCAGAATGAGGAGCGAGAGGGGCATCATTGATTCCTTGTCGGCTGACTGACGTAAAGGGTCAGAGCTCTTTGCTGATGGTGCTGAGGAACGCCTGGATGGTTTCCTCGTTGCGCTTGAAAAAGTGCCATTGGCCGACTTTGCGGCTGCTGATCAGGCCGGCGCGTTGCAGGGTTGCCAGATGCGCAGACACGGTGGACTGCGACAAACCGCAACGTTGATCGATTTGCCCGGCGCAAACGCCGTGCTCGTTGCTGTGGGACTGGTCGGGGAATTCGACGGTAGGGTCTTTGAGCCAGTGCAGGATTTCTCGCCGTACTGGGTGTGCCAGGGCTTTTATTATTTCGTCGAGGTCAAGGTTCATGGCTTAGGGCTCGTGATGAGTAAAACGCTATATCGCGATGCGGCGAACTTTAAATCGGTATTTCGCGATATACCAATATGATTTTGCTCTGAGGACTGCGTAAATCGGTATATCGAGTTATAACGATATGCTGGTTGTAAAAATACAAGGGCGCAGTGCTAAGCTGCGCTCATGAACTATCTCGCCCATCTTCACCTTGGTGGTCAGCGTCCCGGTCAACTGCTCGGCAGTCTTTATGGCGATTTCGTCAAAGGGCGGCTGCAAGGGCAGTTTGATCCGGAGATTGAGTCGGCCATCCAGCTGCATCGCAGCATCGACGTTTTTACCGACCGCCACCCGTTAGTGGACGTGGCGTTGTCGCGGTTTTCCCTGACCCGCCGGCGTTACGCCGGGATCGTGCTCGACGTGTTTTTTGATCACTGCCTGGCGCGGGACTGGAAACTGTACGCCGACCAACCGCTGGCGCTGTTCACCTCGGACGTGTACCGCGTGCTGACAAGCGAACCGCAACTGCCGGAACGCCTGGCGCGCATTGCACCGCATATGGTGGCCAACGACTGGTTGGGTTCTTATCGGGAGTTCGAGGTGCTGGAGCAGGTGTTGCGGGGAATTTCACGGCGGTTGACGCGACCAGAAGAGCTGGCGGCAGCAATGCAGGAATTGCGGGTGCTGTATGAACCGTTGAGCGAGGATTTTCGGTTGTTCTATCCGCAGTTGCAGGAGTTTGCACGAATCAATGTGGGAGCGAGCTTGCTCGCGATGAGGCCATAACAGTCACCATTGATGTGCCAGTTAAATAGCTATCGCGAGCAAGCTCGCTCCCACAGGGGATGTGTGTTTAAGCCGCAATCGCGGGGCGCATTGGAATCTGCTGTTTCTCCGGGATAGCCCCAAACAACGCCTTCTGCACCGCCTGTTGCGCCTCGAACGCCAGTGCTGCGCGCTCCCGACCTTCGCAAGCAATTGGCTTGAGCAGATGAATCTCCACTTCACCCCGATCATTGGCGAACAAGCGCATCAGGTGTGAGAGCAAATCATCATCGCCAATAAACGGTGCCAGCGAATCAAGCTCACCGTCACGCAGGTAACGAATTGCTACCGGCTGCAGCTTCACTTCGGAATCAATTGCCGCGGACAGCAAGCGCCCATGAAAGGTGCGCAACGAACGGCCATCGGTGGTGGTGCCTTCCGGGAACATCAGCAGTGGATGGGCTTGCTCCAGATGACGGGTCATTTGTTTGCGGATCAACTGGCTGTCGCCCGAACCCCGACGGATAAACAGACTACCGGCCTTGGCCGCCAACCAGCCCGCCACCGGCCAGGTGCGCACTTCAGCCTTGGACAGGAATGACAGCGGCGTCAACATGCCCAGCAGTGGGATGTCGGTCCAGGACACGTGGTTGCTGACCCACAGCATCGGCGCTTGCGGCAATTCGCCGTGTACGGTCACGCGAAACGGCAGGGCGTTGCTCAACCGTGCCATGAAGAATCGCGACCAGCGCTGGCGGCGAACCATCGAATGAGCAATCCCTACACGCTCGAACAACCCGAACACACTGGCCATGCTCAAACCCAGCGCCACCACGCCAAGCACTCGCGCAATCCGCGCGTACACCCGTAACCGGCTCATTACACAGCCGCCTTGAAGTGTTTGGCGTAACGCGGGCAGAGCTCGTCGCGCTTGAGCAGAATGAACACGTCGGCGACCTGGAAATCTTCGTCCCAGCACGGCTCGCCGCAGATTTTCGCACCCAGGCGCATGTAGGCCTTGAGCAGCGGTGGCATTTCGGCGATGACGTTGGATGGGATGTCTAGAACAGGCAGCGGCTTTTTCGGCTCGGCTCGCAGGTGTTCAGTGCACAGATAACGTTCGCGTAAACGCTGCATGATCGCGTGAGCCTGAATGCCGCCGTCCTGCATCGGAATACTCGCGCAACCCATCAAATAGCTGTAGCCGCCTTGGTTCAGCACTTCAGCCAGTTCACCCCAGAGCACGGCGATGGTGCCGCCGTTGCGGTAGGCCGGGTCGACGCAGGTGCGGCCGATTTCGAGGATCGGGCCTTGCAGATGGACCAGCCCGTGCAGGCTGAATTCCTCTTCACTGTAAAACCTGCCCAGGCTGCTGGCAGCCGTGTGATCGAGCAAACGAGTGGTCGCCACCAGACGCCCGGTATTCAAGTCGCGTACACCGATGTGGGCGCAGTGAATATCATAGTCATCCATGTCCAGACCCAGTTCAGCACCCTTGAGCTTGGCGTTGAATTCGCCGCTGAACACGTTGAAGCGCAGGGTCTGGGCTTCCTGCAAGGCCACGGCGCCCATCAGGCGTTCGGCTTGCAGGCGGCGTTCATTGCCGGTGTCGCTGATGCGGGCGATCTGAGTCATAGGGAATCTCCGTGCGGGCTGTTTCCCCGTCTTGGGTGGCAGCCGATCGACTTTCTTTATGCAGCCGTGTTGTGCAAAGTCAGGCTATGTAGCCCCGGTGTCATCGCCATGAAGCTTTGGTGATGCTTGTATGACAGCCCACAAGGAGCCTCTTATGCCCTGGCAAACCCTGTTGCACCGCTGTGATCGCTTGCCTGCCAATGCGGACTTGGGTGAAGGTTTTTCGATGTTGTTGCACCAATTGGGTACCGTTACGCCGTTCGAACTGGCGGTAGCGGGTGGCCGGTTGATGGCGACACCGGGGCTGGCGTTTCTGGTGGGCTATCAGGCAGCGTTGCGCATGCTCTGGCCGAGTGCGCCTCTGAGCCTCGGCGCGTTGTGTGCGACCGAGCAACGCAGCCTGCGGGTCTCGGACATGCAAACCCGACTGGTCGGGTTGCGCGTGAGCGGGCGCAAGGATTTCGTCACTGCCGGTGATGCCGCCGACTGGTTGCTGATCGCCGCTCGCAGTGAAGAGCCAGGCGAGACGCCGCGCTTGAGTCTGGCAGTGGTTTATCCCGGTGAGCCGGGCGTGCGCCTGGAAAAGCTGCCTGCAATCGCGTTGATGCCGGACATCAGCCACGGCCGGCTGTTTCTCGACAACGCGTTATGTGAATTGCTGGCGGGGGATGGTTGGGACGCTTACGTCAAACCGTTCCGTACGCTGGAAGACACCTATGTGCTGAGCGCCATGACGGCCTGGCTGTATGGCGTCGCTCAGGACAGTGACTGGCCGCAAACCTTGCAATTGCGCTTGCTGGCGCTGCTGGCAGGCTGTGCAGAAGTCAGTCGGCAAGCGCCGAACAATTCGAGCGGCCATGTGTTGCTGGGCGGGTTGTTCGCACAGTTTGATGGGCTCAAGGCTGAGGTGGATCAGGCATTGGCCAATGGCCCGCCGCATTGGGCGGCGATGTGGCGCAGGGATCAGGCGGTGATGGATTTGGCGGCTGGGGCCAGGGGGAAGCGGTTGGCCAAGGCATTGGCGGTGTTCTGACGGGCCTCTTCGCGAGCAGGCTCGCTCCCACATTTTGAAATGCATTCCCCCTGTGGGAGCGAGCCTGCTCGCGAAGGCGGCCGGATGGACGACACAAACTCCGAAACTGTCATCAAACTCAACTAATCTCAGCAGGTGGATACCTCCGAGCGCCTGCCATGTTGAAAGGCTTGTCCCTGATTTTGATGCTGCTGCTCAGCCTCACCGCCCAAGCCGAAAACTGGCCCGCTGAACAATGGCCAAAGGGCCCGACGATTACCGGACTCGCACTCGACGCCTTGGAGGCCTACGCCTTCCCACCTCGCGACGACAGCACCCGCCAAGGCGTGCGCACCGATGCCTTGCTGGTGATCCGCGACGGTCAATTGATCTACGAACGCTACGCCGGCCCGACCACCGCCAACACACCGCACCTGACCTGGTCGATCAGCAAAAGCCTCATGGCCACGGTCCTCGGTGCGGCCTATGGCGAAGGCCTGTTCACACTCAATGACCCGGCGCTGAAGTTTTATCCGCCGCTTGAAAAACACCCGATGATAACGATGGCCGATCTGCTGCATTGGGGTTCGGGCCTGGACTGGCAGGAAGACTACGAATACGCGCCATTGAAGTCGTCGGTGGTGGCCATGCTCTACACCCGCGGTCACCACGACATGGCGGCGTTCACCGCCGATCACGGAGAGTACGCCGCCCCCGGTCAGGCGTTTCGCTATTCCAGTGGTGACAGCAGTCTGCTGTCTGCCGCGCTGAAAAACATCGTTGGCCCGGCACGTTATCCAGACTATCCATGGACTGCGCTGTTCGAACCGTTAGGGATTCGCCACGCCGTCTGGGAAACCGACGGCACAGGTATCTTTGTCGCTTCGTCCTATGCCTACCTCACCGCTCGGGATCTGGCCCGCGTCGGTCTGTTGATGTTGCGCGACGGTCGCTGGGGGGAGCGCCAATTGCTTCCCAAAGACTGGGTCGCCTTCAATCGCGAACCCTTTGCCCACTATCAAGCGAATCAGGACGATGCGGTGCCCGGCGGACAGTGGTGGCTCAATCGCGCAGTGGATGGCGCCGCGCAACCCTGGCCCGATGCCCCTGCCGATACCTTCGCCGCGCTGGGTCATTGGGGGCAGGCAATGTACGTGATCCCCAGCCAAAACCTGGTGATCGTTCGCTACGGCGATGACCGTGACGACCGCTACCAAGACAACGACTTGCTCAAACTCGCGCTCAAGGCATTTGCCGTGAAGGAACAGCCATGAACCGTCGCTCTTTCGTTCGTCGCCGACCGGTCAGCGCTTTGCTATTGATCCTGCTGATGCTCTTGCTCGGCTGGGTCTGGCAGGAGCGTGTAGCGCTGTGGGCGTTCCCGGACATCATCAGCGCCTACACCGCCAAGGAATATTGTTCGTGCCGCTACGTGATGAACAACGCCGTCGAGTATTGCCACAGCTATGTGAAGCAATGGCTGCCCACCAGCGGCTTCACCGACGATCCCGCCAGCAAGCGCGTCACCGCCAGCGGCATGGGCCGCAGCAACAGCGCCGTGTGGGTCAGCGAACGCCAGGGCTGCCGACTGATTCCGTAGCAGCAGCCTTCGGCAGCTGCTACAGGTTTGCTTCTGGCTCACGGGCGGCTAAGGTTCGCTCAGGTTTTTCTGCTAGCGAGTCTCTATGTTCAACCGCTTTTTCTCCCAAAACCTCGCTTTCGTGCTACTGGCAGGCGCCACGCTGCCGGCACACGCCGATTGGTACCTGGACGGCGAGTCCTCGCGGCTATCGTTCATCAGCACCAAAGACGCCAATATAAGCGAGGTGCAGCGCTTTCTGGTGCTGCACGGCAAGGTCGATCCCACGGGCCGGGCCGAAGTGGAGGTCGAGCTGGACTCGGTGAACAGCGGCATCCCGCTGCGCGACGAGCGTATGCGCAAGGACCTGTTCGAGATCCAGAGCTTTCCCGAGGCCTTGATCACCGCGCAGATCGATTTGCGGCCGATCAACGATCTCGCCCCCGGTGCGCAACTGGAGTTACGTCTGCCGCTGACCGTCAACCTCCATGGTAAACAACACAACTACAACGCCGAACTGTTGGCGACCCGTCTTGATGATCGGCGCTTCCAGGTGGTGACCCTCGAGCCGCTGGTGATCAACACAGCGAATTTCGATCTGGCCCCCGGTCTGGAACGTTTGCGCAACGTCGCCGGTTTGTCGGCGATCAGTATGTCGGTGCCGGTGGGTGCGGTACTGATTTTTACGGCGCGCTGACATGGCCGGCGCAATTTTTCCCTGGCGTGAAGGCAACCGCTTCGAACTGCTGATCGACGGTCCGCAGTTCTTCCCGCGCATGTTGGTCGCGATTGCCCGCGCTGAAGAGCAGGTCGAACTGGAGCTGTACCTGGTGGAAGCCGGTGCGTGCGCCGAGGCCATGGTTCAGGCGCTGGTCCAGGCGGCCGAACGTGGCGTGCGTGTGCGTTGCCTGTTCGATGATTACGGCAGCCTCGCGTTTACCCTGAACCTGCGTCAGCGTTTGATGGCCGCCGGTGTGGAACTGCGTTTCTACAATCGACTGAGCTGGCGGCGCTGGGTGGGTAACTTTTACCGCGATCACCGCAAGCTGTTGCTGGTGGACCAGCGCCTGGCGGTGGTCGGCGGCACCGGGGTCACCGATGAGTTCTGGACGCCGGGCGAAGACACCAGTGAATGGCACGAAGTCATGGTGGAAATCATCGGCCCGCTGGTCATCGACTGGCAGTTGCTGTTTGACCGCCAATGGATCGCCAACCGTCATCGACGCGCCTGGAAACCGGCTTCGCATTTCGGCTTGCCTCGGCTGCCGCGCGTGCCGTCCATGGGCGAGGGCATGGGCCGGGTGGCCTATGCGGACGCCCGCCAGCACCGGGACATTTTGCAGTCGCTGACGCGTGCGTTGAACAGCGGGCAGCGGCGAATCTGGCTGGCAACTCCGTATTTCCTGCCAACGTGGAAAGTCCGCCGCTCACTGCGCCGGGCAGCTGGCCGGGGCGTCGATGTGCGACTGCTGCTGACCGGGCCGCGCACCGATCACCCGTCGGTGCGTTACGCCGGGCATCGCTATTACCCGCGATTGCTCAAGGCAGGGGTCAAGATCTTTGAATACCAGCCGTGTTTCCTGCACCTGAAAATGGTGTTGATCGATGATTGGGTGAGCATTGGCTCGTGCAACTTCGATCACTGGAATCTGCGTTTCAACCTGGAGGCTAACCTCGAAGCGTTTGACCCCGGGTTGACCCGGGCGGTGGCGGCGAGTTTTGAAAAGGACTTTGGCTTGAGTCAGGAAGTAAGCCTGGAAGCCTGGCAACGCCGGCCGCTGTGGCGACGGGTGAAGCAACGGATGTGGGGATGGGTGGATCGGTTGGTGGTGAACCTGCTGGATCGACGGGACTAAACCCAATTTGCGCAACACCCCAAAACCATTGTAGGAGCGAGCTTGCTCGCGATGGTCGTCAACGATAACGCTGCGAGCCTGATACCCCGCGGCGTTCTCAAGCGTATCGCGAGCAAGCTCGCTCCTACAGGTTTTTGCAGTGTTTGAACGGTTACAGCAACTCAAAACTCTGCTGCGTCACGTCCTCTGAGTCCAGGCCGATCTGCACATTGAACTTGCCCGGTTCCGCCGCGTACTTGAGCTGGGCGTTGTAGAACTTCAGGTCATCCTCGGTGATAGTGAAGTGCACGACTTTCTGTTCGCCGGCCTTGAGCATGACTTTCTGGAAGTTCTTCAGTTCCTTGATCGGACGAATCATCGAACCGGTCACGTCCTGGATGTACAGCTGCACCACGGTTTCGCCGTCACGCTTGCCGGTGTTCTTCACCGTGACGCTGGCGTCGAGCTTGCCGGTCTTGTTCAGCGTAGTGGACGACAGGGCCATGCCGCTCAGGTTGAAATCGGTGTAGCTCAGACCGAAACCAAACGGGAACAGGGGACCGGTGGTGTCATCGAAATACTGCGAGGTGTAGTTGCCCGGTTTACCCGGCGTGAACGGCCGGCCAATGCTCAGGTGGTTGTAGTAGGTGGGAATCTGACCCACCGAGCGCGGGAAGCTGACTGGCAGTTTGCCCGACGGGTTGTAGTCGCCGAACAGCACGTCGGCAATGGCGTTGCCGCCTTCGGTGCCGGTGAACCAGGTTTCCAGAATCGCGTCAGCCTGTTCTTTCTCTTCGAGAATCGACAGCGGACGGCCATTCATCAACACCAACACCAGCGGTTTACCGGTAGCCTTCAAGGCCTTGATCAAGTCGCGCTGATTGGCCGGGATGTTGATGTCGGTGCGGCTCGACGATTCGTGAGACATGCCACGGGACTCGCCCACCGCTGCCACCACTACATCGGCGTCTTTGGCGGCTTTCACCGCTTCGTCGATCAACACTTGCGCCGAACGGGGATCATCGACCACTTCCGGGGCGTCGAAGTTGAGGAAGTTCAGGTAATCCAGCACCTTCTTGTCGCTGGTGATGTTGGCGCCACGGGCGTAAATCAGTTTCGATTGTGCGCCCAGTGCGTTGGTCATGCCGTCAAACAGGGTCACCGATTGCGCGGGTTTGCCGGCGGCGGCCCAGCTGCCCATCATGTCGATTGGCGCCTTGGCCAGTGGACCGACCAGGGCAATTTTCGCGGTTTTCTTCAGCGGCAGGGTTTCGTTCTGGTTCTTCAGCAACACCTGGCTGCGGCGCGCAACGTCACGCGCCTCGGTACGGTGCAGACGGCTGTCGGCGTAAGTGTCGGCCGGATCATCTTCAGCCTTGCCAATGCGCAGGTACGGGTCTTTGAACAGGCCCATGTCGTACTTGGCGGTCAGTACTTCACGCACGGCGTTGTCGATGTCGCTTTGCTCGATCTCGCCGGCTTTCAGCAGCCCTGGCAGTTCTTTGCCGTAGAGGCTGTCGTTCATGCTCATGTCGATGCCGGCCTTGATCGCCAGCTTCGCGGCTTCGCGACCGTCGGTGGCAACGCCGTGTTTGATCAGCTCGAAAATCGCCCCATGGTCGCTGACGGTGAGGCCTTTGAAGCCCCATTCCTTGCGTAACAGGTCTTTCATCAGCCAGGTGTTGGCGGTGGCCGGCACGCCGTTGATCGAGTTCAGCGCAACCATGACCCCGCCGGCACCGGCGTCGATGGCGGCGCGGTAGGGTGGCAGGTAGTCCTGGTACATTTTGACCGGGCTCATGTCGACCACGTTGTAGTCGCGACCCCCTTCGACTGCGCCATACAGGGCAAAGTGTTTGACGCTGGCCATGATGCTGTCGGCCGCGTTCGCGCCGCTGCCCTGGAAGGCCTTGACCATCACGCCGGCGATGCGCGAAACCAGATAGGTGTCTTCGCCGAAACCTTCGGATGTGCGACCCCAGCGTGGATCGCGGGAGATGTCGACCATCGGCGCGAAGGTGAGGTCCAGGCTGTCGGACGCCGCTTCCTTGGCTGCGATGCGTCCGGACAGGCCGATGGCGTCCATGTCCCAGCTCGAGGCCAGGGCCAGCGGGATCGGGAAAATGGTCCGGTGGCCGTGGATCACGTCATAGGCGAAGAACATCGGGATTTTCAATCGGCTGCGCATGGCCGCGTCCTGCATCGGACGGTTTTCCGGGCGCGTGATCGAGTTGAACGTGCCGCCGATGTTGCCGGCGGCGATTTCCTTGCGGATCAGCTCCCTAGGCATTTCCGGGCCGATGCTGATCAGGCGCAACTGGCCGATTTTTTCATCGAGGGTCATTTGCTTCATCAGGTTGCTGATGAAGGCGTCCTTGTTCTCCAGAGGTGCGGGCGTCGTAGCGGCCAATACGTTATGACTGGCCAGGCTGACGAACAGGCCCAGCAAACACAGCTTCTTCATGAATTGTTTTCTCAAAAGCCTAAGCGGCGGTAAATACGCGCCGGTCAGCCAAAATTTAGGGAGCGACTATTGTTGTTCAAGTAAATGCAGGCACACTTGCGCAGGGTTTTAGCGCTGGGGCATCTTTTTAGCCCATTGGCTCGATGCAATCCAGTGGCGGCGGCAGATTATGCCCCAAGAGACCGGTCAGAGGGTTGCAGCTTGTTTTTTCAACGGATTGTACAAGGGAGCGCCAACCAGATGAATGTACGACACCACTATCGGTCGAGCCTGCACCTCGCAGCCTTGATGTTGCTGACCACGTTGCTGGCCGGCTGTGGCATCAACACAATCCCGACACTGGACGAACAGGCCAAGGCGGCCTGGGGCCAGGTGCAGAATCAGTATCAGCGCCGCGCCGACCTGATCCCCAACCTGGTGGAAACCGTCAAGGGCTACGCCAAGCACGAAGAGGAAACCCTGACTGCGGTCGTCGAAGCCCGGGCCAAGGCCACTTCGATTCAGGTGGATGCCAAGACCCTGGATAACCCGGAAAAGCTCAAACAGTATCAGCAGGCCCAGGATCAGCTGACCGGTGCCTTGAGCCGTTTGATGGCGGTGTCCGAGCGATACCCGGACCTCAAGGCCAACCAGAACTTCCTGGCGTTGCAATCGCAACTTGAAGGCACCGAGAACCGCATCGCCGTGGCGCGTCGTGACTACATTCTTGCCGCGCAGAAGTACAACACCGAAATCCGTACCTTTCCGGGTCGCCTGTGGCACAGCGTGATGTACAGCGATTTGCCGATTCGCGAAACCTTCGAGGCGACTACCCCGGATGCTGATAAAGCGCCGCAAGTGAAGTTCTGATCGGCCGTCACCACGGAAGAGGTTGCCAATGCGCGTGTTGAAAATGGGCCTGGTGCTGATGCTCTGGGTGTTGACCCTGACAGCCCAGGCCGGGCTGAAATTCCCGGAGCTGACCGGACGGGTGGTGGATAACGCCCAGATGATCGAGCCAGCGGTGCGCGAGCAGCTGACGCAACAACTTCAGGCCCATGAAAAAGCCACCGGTGAACAATTGGTGGTGGTCACGTTGCCGAATTTGCAAGGCACCGACATTGCGGACTTCGGTTATCAACTGGGGCGCTACTGGGGCATCGGCCAGAAGGACAAAAACAACGGCGCGCTGCTGATCGTGGCGCGTGACGATCGCAAGCTGCGGATTGAAGTCGGTTATGGCCTGGAAGATCGCCTGACCGATGCACAGAGTTCGGTGATCATCAATCAGGTGATCACCCCGGCGTTCAAAACCGGCAACTACAGCAAGGGCATCAGCGACGGGGTCGCGGCGATGCTCGTGGTGTTGGGCGGTAATCCGCTGAATGAACCGTCGACCGTCTATGAATCCCGGGGTGATGCAGAAGGGGACTTCGTTTCGCGGCATCCGGGTGTATTTGTGTTTCTGGTGATGTTGTTCATCCTGACGATTTTCGTCTGCCAGTTGCTCGGAATCCTGCCCAGCGGCGGTGGCCGAGGCCGTTCGGGAGGTGGATTTGGCGGCGGAGGATTTGGCGGCGGCGCAGGTGGAGGATTCAGCGGTGGAGGGGGCGGTTTCGGGGGCGGCGGTTCGTCGGGCGGCTGGTGATGACAACAATGAATAGGCATTCGTAAACATGGCATTACTCACTGAACACGAACAACGCAAGGTCGCCGAGGCCATTGCCCGGGTCGAACGCGACACCGACGCGGAGTTGGTCACCGTGCTCGCGGCCCGCGCCGACGACTATGCCTACATCCCGCTGCTCTGGGCCAGTTTGCTGGCATTAATAGTGCCGGGTGTCGTGCATTACCTGACAGGCTGGCTGACCCTGCACAGCTTGCTGCTGGTGCAATGGGCCAGCTTCATCGTGCTGTGCCTGGTGTTGCGAATTCCCAAAGTCACCACGTACCTGGTCCCGCGTTCGGTGCGTCACTGGCGCGCCTCGAACCTGGCACGCCGGCAGTTCCTGGAGCAAAACCTGCACCACACGGTGGGCGGTACCGGGATACTGATTTTTGTCTGCGAGGCCGAGCGCTATGTGGAAATTCTGGTGGATGAAGGGATTTCCAGGCGGCTGGACAACAAGCACTGGGACGGGATTGTTGCGGCGTTCACGCAACAGGTGAAGCAGGGGCAGACGTTGCAGGGGTTTGTCACCTGCATCGAAGCGTGCGGCGAGTTGCTCAAGGTGCATGTGCCGGTGACGAAAGTGCGCAATGAATTGCCGAATCGGTTGGTGGTGTTGGGCTGAGCATACTCATTCGTTGTAGGAGCAAGCTTGCTCGCGATGGTCGTCAACGATAACGCGGGGTTGCAGGATAAACGCGGTGCTCTTGAATCCATCGCGAGCAAGCTCGCTCCTACAGATCGCACCGTTCGGTAAATAACTGCGTGTCCCGAGCGGCCATCCCCCCTAAAATACCCGCCATTCCCCGAATCGCTCCGCCCGAGGCCGTTTTTTCCATGTCTGTCACCGCCACTCCCGCCAGCCTCGCGCCGGATCATCACGCCCAGTTTATCGATTTGCTGCAAAACAGCCTCGACGCCAATGCGTTCATCAAGCTGGTGCTGGCCAAGTACGTCGGCACCGAAGCCGATTTGCAGCGGCTGATCATCAAGCAGCTGACGGTCAAGGATCAGCCTTGCCTGTCATTCGTGTATCGCTACAAGACTCGCGATATCACCAAAAACCTGCCGATTGAAGAGGGGGTGGCGACCATCGCCGCCTTGTTGCCTGCCTCATTCAAAAATGCGCATTTACTGTCGCTGACGGACGAAGCCCAGCTCGAATACAGCAAAAAGGGCAAGGCTTCACTGTTCAAGAGCAAACCTCAGCAATTGCGAGAAGTGCCGTCCGCCGAGCACAACCGCGAGAAAAACCGCTTCCTCGACCTGAGCCGGCCGTTCCTCGCCGACCTTGGCGTGACCAACAAGCAGCATGAGTTGATCCCGGCGATGTCGCGCAAGTGGAAGCAGATCAACAAATTCATCGAAGTCTTCAGCCATGCGCTGACCAGCTCCCCGCTGGCGCTGGACAAGCCGGTGCAGGTGGCGGACTTTGGTTCGGGCAAGGGTTACCTGACGTTCGCGATCCACGACTACCTGCGAAACACCTTGAAGGCCGAAGGCGTGGTGACGGGTGTCGAGTTGCGTGAAGAAATGGTCAATCTGTGCAACTCCGCGGCCGCAAAACTTGAGCATCCGGGGCTGGTGTTCAAATGTGGTGACGTGCGCAGTGTGGCGCCGAGCGAGCTGGACGTGATGATCGCGCTGCATGCCTGCGACATCGCCACCGACTATGCCATTCATACCGGCATTCGCTCCGGCGCCTCGATCATCATGTGCTCGCCGTGCTGCCACAAACAGATCCGCCTGCAAATCCAGAGCCCGGCGCTGCTCAAGCCGATGCTTCAGTACGGTCTGCATTTGGGGCAGCAGGCGGAAATGGTCACCGACAGTTTGCGCGCGTTGTTCCTTGAAGCGTGCGGTTATGAAACCAAGGTGTTCGAGTTCATTTCACTGGACCATACCAACAAGAACAAGATGATCCTGGCGGTCAAACGCGCCGAGCCGGTGGACCCGGCTCAGCTGTTGGTGAAAATTCAGGAACTGAAGGATTTCTACCACATCACCGAACATTGCCTGGAAACCCTGCTGCGTTCCGACGGCTATCTGTGATCCTGTGGGAGCGAGCCTGCTCGCGAAGGGGCCGTAACAGCAACATCATTGTTGTCTGTCTGTCAGTCCGCCTTCGCGAGCAGGCTCGCTCCTACAGTTGATTTGACTGCGGTCTTGCGCCCCAACATCACCGTCACGATCACCCCGGCGGCAAACAGCCAGGTGATCGGCTCGATGTGCTCACCGAAGAACAGCGCCGAAAAGGCGATGGTGAAGAAAATCTGCAGCAACTGGATCTGACTGACCCGGGCAATACCGCCCATGGCCAGCCCGGCGTACCAGGCGAAGAACCCGATGAACTGCGAGAACAGCGAGACATAACCAAACGCCCACCAGGTCTTGGCCGAAATCTCGCCCTGATGTTGCAGCGCCAGGTACACCACCGGCCCGATCAATAGCGGCGTCGACAGCACCAGCGCCCAACAGATCACCTGCCAGCCGCCCATCTCCTTGGCCAACCGTCCACCCTCGGCGTAACCCAGGCCACCCACGGCAATCGCGCCGAGCATCAGCAAATCACCTGACTGAATACTGCCGGCACCGCTGATCAGCGCATAACCGAGTACCAACGCACTGCCCAGCGCGGCGCAGGCCCAAAAGGATTTTGACGGTCGCTCATGGGACAGCCACGCAGCGTACAGCGCCACGCACAACGGTTGCAGACCGTTGACCAGCGCACCGTGGGACGCCGGCAAGGTTTGCATCGCCCAAGCCGAAAGCACCGGGAACCCGAGGATCACCCCGGCGATCACCAGCGTCAGGCCTTTGATCTGTTTCCAGGTCGGCCATTTCTCCCGACGCCACAGCAACAGCAACGCCGCCGGAACTGCCGCGAACAACGCACGGCCCAGGCCGTTGAGCAGCGGATGGAGTTCCTGCACGACAATCCGCGTGAAGGGCAGGGTAAGGCTGAAAATAACAACGCCGAGCAGGCCCAGGGCCATACCGGTATTTTCGCGCGAGGACATGATGGCAACCAGAATCGAGGGTGGCGGGAAGAGCCTTTATATAGCCACAAACCTGGGGTCTGCCGCTGTTACAGCTAGGCGCAGAGTTATCCGTACAGTTTGAGGTCGCCATCGCGAGCAAGCTCGCTCCCACATTTGATCTGCGGTGAACACATAATTTGCTAACACCGAAGATCCAATGTGGGAGCGAGCTCGCTCGCGATGAACGATAACGCCGTAGTAGCTGGTTATTACCCGTCCCGCCGGATTAGGACTACCTTGAATACTCCTGCAGGCCCACGTTTTTCCCAGAGGAGTCCTCCCCATGGCAGCTAAAAAAATTCTGATGTTGGTTGGCGATTACGTCGAAGACTACGAAGTAATGGTGCCGTTCCAGGCGCTGCTGATGGTCGGCCACACGGTGCACGCTGTTTGTCCGGACAAAAACGCCGGCCAGACCGTGCGCACAGCCATCCACGACTTCGAAGGCGACCAGACCTACAGCGAAAAACCTGGTCACTTGTTTGCCCTGAACTTTGACTTCGCCAAGGTCAAATCCGAAGACTACGACGCGCTACTGATCCCTGGCGGTCGTGCGCCGGAGTACTTGCGCCTGAACGAAAAAGTGCTGGAACTGGTGCGTGCGTTCGACAAGGCCGGTAAACCGATTGCCGCCGTGTGTCATGGTGCACAATTGTTGGCAGCGGCGGGGGTTCTCGAAGGTCGCGAGTGCAGCGCCTACCCGGCCTGCGCCCCGGAAGTCCGCCTGGCCGGCGGGACGTTCATCGATATCCCGGTGACCGAAGGTCACGTTCAAGGCAATCTGGCCACTGCTCCAGCCTGGCCGGCGCACCCGAACTGGCTCGCGGGTTTCCTCGGGTTGCTGGGCACCAAAATCACGCTGTAACGAGGGACGCTCCCATGTGCGAGCTCTACGTCAAAGCCGATCCGATTCTCTATGAATCGCGCTCCCGCTCGCTGCGCATCTGCGGGGTGGTCACCACCCTGCGGCTGGAGAATCAGTTCTGGGACATCCTCAGTGAAATCGCCGGGGTCGATGGCATGACCACCAACCAGTTGATCGCCAAGCTGTATGAAGAGGTGATGGACTATCGCGGCGAGGTGGTGAATTTCGCCTCGTTCTTGCGGGTGAGTTGTACGCGGTACCTGAGTCAGCGGCGGGTGGTTGCGCCAGAGTTGTCAGTGGTGCGCACGGCGGTGAAGTAGGGTGGTTTTGCGATGACCTGGTGGGCCCCTTCGCGAGCAGGCTCGCTCCCACAGTGAATGTGTGTACCCATTCCATTGTGGGAGCGAGCCTGCTCGCGAAGGGGCCGGTACAGGCGACAAAAATCTTCGCCTGGTCTTTACTCTTTGGCGCGAACCCTCTCAATTGCCAAGGAGAACGAGCATGTCCGGATGGTACGAAGTGAGCAAAACCAGCAGCGGCCAGTTTCGGTTCGTCCTGAAAGCGGCCAATGCAGAAATCATTCTGAACAGCGAGCACTACACGACCCGCAGTGCTGCGGATAACGGCATCGCGGCGGTGCAGAAAAACAGCCCGCAGGATGACCGCTACGAGAAAAAGACCACCAAGGATGGCCATCCGTACTTCAACCTCAAAGCCGCAAATCACGAAATCATCGGTAGCAGCGAGGCTTATTCCTCCGAGGCTGCGCTTGAGAAAGGCATCGCTAGCGTCAAGGCCAACGGGCCGACCAGGGTGATCAAGGACAAAACCTTGCCGGTGCTCTGACCACACCTGAATGCAAATCTCCTGTGGTACCGCTATCGCGAGCAGGCTCGCTCCCACATTAGAGGGCATACCCCTGTAGGAGCGAGCTTGCTCGCGAGGGTGTGTCAGTCGACGTCAATGTTGCTGACGCACCCTCGCGAGCAAGCTCGCTCCTACAGGGATTTGTGCGCGTCCGCAGATCCAGTGTGGGAGCGGGCGTCTACCGCATTGCCGCTAAACTTCGACGGGCACCGTCAGCTTCGGGCTACCCAGTGCATGGGTCTTCGAATCAAAAAAGCGCAATTCACAGCCAGTCCCCTCAAACACCTTCGCGTAATGCCGCTTCTGGTGCTGGATGAACGCCTTGCTGCGCGGATAAATAGAGATCGCCAGCACGGTCGGTTTCGCCTGGCGCAGCGCATGAATAATGTGGCTGTCCTGCTCACCCAGCGCCTGACCAAACAGACACAACCCCTCGCCATGACCGAGTAACTGGTCGTAGCAAAACGACAAGTAATCCGAGCTGCGAATGGTCTTGAGTTTGTCCTGCGCCGGCCCTTCGTTCACAAACAGCGGCACGTCATCGAGGGTCTTGATCGTGTTGTTGATCGCAAAACTTCCCAGCAGGGTGCCCTCGGTCGACATGAGTTTGCGCGCCGTGCCGTCCTGATTACGCACCAGGTGCAGGCCGCCATGCAGGTACAACACGCGGGTTTTATCGGTTGCCGTGGCGCTCAGGTCGAAACCCGGCTCGGCACCCTGGAACAGATCGCTGATGGCATCAGGCTGGTGCTGAATCGCCCAGTAACTGAGCAAGTCATAGTTGGTGGTAAATACCGTCCGATAATTGCGCAGTTCCTGATTGATCGTCGCCAGTGTCGAAGGCACGACCAGCCGCCACGGGATGTGCACCGCGTGGACGGTGTTGATCAGTGCTTCCTTGATCGCGTAGTAGCGATTGCGCGGTGCGGCGGAGCTGACGGCCAGGGACTTGTTGACCCGGCTGGTGGTTTTCAGCGCGCTGAGCACTTGCTCGAAGCTGCGCGTCTGCAGGGCGTCGAACACACTCAGCTCGGACTGGCTCAGGGGTTTTTCTTCGACGGTGCGGGCGTTTTCAAACAGCGAGTCGTAGCCGAAATCGTCCCATACCGCGCGGCTGGCGCCGTTACCCAGCAGCAGGCCGCTGAACGAGGCGGTGGTGCGCAAGGCGTTCCAGTCTTCAAGTTGGGCGTCAACATCCTGGAAATCGGTCATTGCGGTCTTCGTCTCAAAGCAAAAAGTCTGATGGGCGGCGACTTTATCACGACCGGGACTTGAGCCAGATCAAGAAACCGCACGACTGATGGGTCGATCCTACGGGCACCCGCTGATTCGACCCCGTCAGGAGATTCGCATATGAGCAGCACATTTTTTATCCCCGCCGTGAACATCATGGGCATCGGTTGCCTTGACGCAGCCATGGACGCCATCGGCAAGTACGGTTTTCGCAAGGCGTTGATCGTCACTGACGTCGGGCTGGCCAAAGCTGGGGTGGCGAAGATGATTGCCGAGAAGCTGGCGAAACAGGACATCGACGCGGTGATCTTCGACGGAGCCAAGCCCAACCCGAACATCGCCAACGTCGAGCGTGGCCTGGGCCTGCTCAAGGAAAATCGCTGTGATTTCGTGGTGTCCCTGGGTGGTGGTTCGCCCCATGACTGCGCCAAGGGCATCGCCCTGTGCGCGACCAACGGCGGGCAGATTCGCGACTACGAAGGCGTCGATCGATCCACCAAGCCGCAGTTGCCGGTGATCGCCATCAACACCACCGCCGGCACCGCCAGCGAGATGACCCGCTTTTGCATCATCACCGACGAATCGCGCCACGTGAAAATGGCCATCGTCGACCGCAACGTCACGCCGCTGCTGTCGGTCAACGACCCGGCGCTGATGGTGGCCATGCCCAAGGGCCTGACGGCGGCCACCGGCATGGACGCGCTGACCCACGCCATCGAAGCCTACGTATCCACCGCCGCCAACCCGATCACCGATGCCTGCGCGCTGAAGGCAATCACCCTGATCAGCAACAACCTGCGCCTGGCCGTGGGCGACGGCAGTGACATGACCGCACGGGAAAACATGGCGTACGCGCAATTCCTCGCCGGCATGGCCTTCAACAATGCGTCCCTGGGGTTCGTCCACGCCATGGCCCACCAATTGGGTGGTTTCTATGATTTGCCCCACGGTGTTTGCAACGCCGTGCTTCTGCCTCATGTACAAAGCTTCAACGCGCTGGTTTGCGCCCATCGCCTGACCGATGTGGCCCACGCAATGGGCGCAGACATCCGTGGTTTCAGCCCGGAAGAAGGCGCACAGGCGGCCATCGCTGCGATCCGCACCTTGGCCAGGGATGTAGAAATTCCCGCCGGTTTGCGTGAACTCGGCGTCAAGCTCGACGACATCCCGGCCCTCGCCACCAACGCCTTGAAAGATGCGTGTGGCCTGACCAATCCACGGTCGGCAGACCAGCGTCAGATCGAGGAGATTTTCTGTAACTCGTTTTGATAGCGGCATGGCGACGGCGCAAAGGACGGTATGCTGCGACTTCCTCCGAGTCGATAACGCCGAGCCCCTGATGCTGCAAAAAAGCCTGATTCGCCGCCTCGATCTGATCACTCTCCAGTTGTTCGTCGCGGTTCATGAAGAGGGCACCCTGACGCGTGCCGCGACCCGCGAAGCCATCGCGGTGTCGGCGGCCAGCAAGCGGTTGATGGAGTTGGAGGAGGCGCTGGGCATTAGTTTGTTCGTGCGTCAGGCCAAAGGCATGACCCTGACGCCGGCTGGTGAAACCCTGTTGCACCACGCTCGGCAGATGCTGTTCAACGTCGAAAAAATGGGGCTCGAACTTGGCGAGCACAGTCATGGTATTCGCGGCTATGTGCGGATGCTCGCCAACCTGTCGGCGATCATTCAGTTTCTGCCCGAAGACTTGCGGAGCTTCTCCAAGCGTCATCCTCAGGTCAAGACCGATCTCGAAGAACGGCCCAGCAGCGGGGTGATTCAGGGGGTACTGGATGGTGTGGCCGACCTCGGGATCTGCTCAAGTGACAGCGACGTCAAAGGCTTGCATAGCGTGCTTTACCGTCAGGACAAACTGGTGGTGTTGATGCTGCCCGATCATCCGTTGGCGAGTCGTTCCAGCCTGGCGTTCGCCGATACGCTGGACAGCGATTACGTCGGCCTGCATTCCGCGAGCTCGATCAACATGCGCACTCACGCAGCGGCTCGCAAGGCAGGCAAGGTGCTGCGCCTGCGGATTCATGTGCCGGGGTTCGATGCGATGTGCCGGATGGTTCAGGCCAACATGGGCATCGGGATTTTGCCGCAGAAGGCTTATGAATTGTTTGGTCGGGCGTTGGGTTTGCATTCGGTGCCGTTGACCGACGATTGGTCGGATCGGGCGTTGATCATCGTGGTACGGGATGAGGCGGCGTTGTCTCCCGTGAGCCGGATGTTGTTTGAGCAGTTGCGGGGTCAGGTCTGATGTTTCTCGATTGGATGGGGCGGCCCCTTCGCGAGCAGGCTCGCTCCCACAGTTGATTGGCGGCGTTCACAAATCCCCTGTGGGAGCGAGCTTGCTCGCGATGGCTGACTTGAGGTCGCAGCAATCCTCCAGACCGTTCTCGTTTCGCGAACGCCCGTTGCCAACTGAAGGTTGGATTCCTGCCCCCTCGCTCCTCTAGCCTTGGCTCATATTCCAAGAACAAGAGGTACCCCGCGATGACTGCCCCCCTGAGTGCAATCAAGGTGATCGAGATCGGCACGCTGATCGCCGCGCCATTCGCCGCCCGAATGCTCGCCGAGTTCGGTGCCGAAGTGATCAAGATCGAAGCCATGGGGCAGGGCGACCCTCTGCGCAAATGGCGCAAGCTGCACGAAGGCACTTCGTTGTGGTGGTACCTGCAATCGCGAAACAAGAAGTCCCTGGCGCTGAATCTGAAATCCCCCGAAGGCATTGAACTGGTCAAGCAACTGGCGACCAGCGCCGACGTGTTGATCGAAAACCTGCGCCCCGGGGCCCTGGAGAAACTCGGATTGGGCTGGGACGTGTTGCACGCCCTTAACCCCAACCTGACCCTGGTACGGATTTCCGGCTATGGCCAAACCGGCCCCTACCGCGATCGGCCGGGTTTCGGCGCTATCGGCGAGGCCATGGGCGGGATTCGCTACACCACCGGCACACCCGGTTCGCCGCCGGCTCGGGTCGGCGTCAGTCTGGGTGATTCCCTGGCCTCGTTGCACGCGGTGATCGGCGCCTTGATGTCATTGCTGCGGGTCAAGACCGGGCAGGGCGGCGGCCAAGTGGTCGATGTGTCGCTGGCCGAAAGCGTATTCAATGTCATGGAAAGTCTGGTGCCGGAATACGACATGCTTGGCCATGTTCGTGAACGCAGCGGCGGGGCTTTGCCGGGCATCGCGCCTTCCAACACGTACCTGACCGCCGATGGCGCCTACGTGGTGATCGCCGGCAACAGCGACCCGATCTACAAGCGCCTGATGGGCGTGATAGGCCGGGTTGATCTGGCGCAAGCGCCGGAGTTTGCCCATAACGACGGTCGGGCGGCTAAAAGCAACGTGCTTGACGCGGCGATCACTCACTGGACCAGCAGCCTGCCGATCGACCACGTACTGTCGGCCCTGGAAGCCGCCGAAGTGCCGGCCGGACGCATCTATTCAGTGGCCGACATCGTTGCCGATCCGCACTATCAGGCGCGGGACATGCTGCTCAGCGCCGACCTGCCGGGCGGCGCCACGGTGAAGATGCCGGGCATCGTGCCAAAACTCTCCGAAACTCCCGGCGGTGTGAACTGGTCCGGACCGGGTTTGGGCCAGCACACCGACGCTATTCTCGCCGGGCTGGGCCTTACGGGCTCGGACATCGAGCGGTTGAAAGTTGAAGGAGTGGTGCAATGATCACTGATTTTTCCCAGACCCTGATGGTTCAGGAGGTCTCTCCCCGCGACGGCTTACAGATCGAGCCGACCTGGGTCGAAACCGTCGACAAGATTGCCTTGATCGATCAGTTGTCGTTGGCCGGTTTCAGCCGCATTGAAGCGGGTTCGTTCGTATCGCCCAAAGCCATTCCGGCGTTGCGAGACGGTGAGCTGGTGTTTAAGGGCATCACCCGGCAACCCAGTGTGATTTACGTGGCATTGATCCCCAACCTCAAGGGCGCACAACGGGCGCTGGCGACGGGGGCTGACGAGCTGAACCTGGTGATGTCTGCCAGCCAGACCCACAACCTGGCGAACATGCGCATGCGTTGCGAGGACTCGTTGGCCGCGTTCGGCGAGGTCGTGCAGTACGTGGGCGGCACCCAGGTGCGCCTCAACGGCAGCATCGCCACCACGTTCGGCTGCCCGTTCGAAGGCACGATCGATGAGGATCGCGTTCTGCAAATCGTCGAGGCTTATCAGGAGCTCGGGATCCAGGGCATTACCTTGGCCGATACCACCGGCATGGCCAATCCACGCCAGGTTGATCGGCTGGTGCGTCGGGTCTTGCAGCGCGTTTCGCCGGCGGATCTGACCCTGCATTTCCACAACACCCGCGGCCTCGGTTTGTGCAACGTGCTCGCGGCTTACGAGGCCGGTGCCCGACGTTTCGACGCGGCCCTCGGCGGGCTGGGTGGATGCCCGTTTGCACCGGGTGCCTCGGGCAATATCTGCACCGAAGACCTGGTGAACCTGTGCGATGAAATCGGCATTCACACCGGCATCGATTTGCCGCTGTTGCTGAAGTTGTCCCGAGGATTGCCAGCGCTGCTCGGCCATGACGTGCCCGGTCAGTTGGCCAAGTCCGGACGCAATTGCGATGTGCACCCAACCCCGTCCTGAACCCACCAAAAATCCCTGTGGGAGCGAGCTTGCTCGCGATGACTGAGTCACATCCAGCATAGATGTCGACTGATTCTCCGCCATCGCGAGCAAGCTCGCTCCCACAGTAAAAGCATTCATGCGGACCCACTCAACCAGACAACAAAAACAATCGGACACCTACGGGAAGTCCGCCTGGAGAAACACCATGAGCCTTAATGTACTGGAGGCGGGTGCAAGCCCGTCCGTTAGCCACGACGAAGAAAAAGCCCTGGTCACCAAGGTCGCCTGGCGTCTGATGCCGTTGATCATGGTCTGCTATCTGTTCGCGTTTTTTGACCGCATCAACATCAGCTTCGCCAAGTTCCAGTTGCAGACGGACCTGAGCCTGAGCGACACGGCGTACGGCCTCGGCGCCGGGCTGTTTGTGGTCGGTTATGTGTTGTTCGAAGTGCCGAGCAACATGATGCTCTACAAGGTCGGCGCACGGCGCTGGATCGCCCGGATCATGATGTCCTGGGGGCTTGCAACGGCGGCGATGGTCTTCGTCAACAGCGAATGGCAGTTCTATGGATTGCGCTTTGTGATTGGCGCCATGGAGGCCGGGTTTGCGCCGGGCGTGCTGTATTACTTGACGCTGTGGTTCCCGCAGCACTATCGCGGACGTATCACCTCGATGTTGTTCCTGTCGTCGGCGTTTGCCGGTCTGGTGGGCGCACCGTTCTCCGGACTGGTGCTGCAACACCTCGATGGCTTCCTGGACATGCGCGGTTGGCACTGGCTGTTTCTGCTCGGCGGCGTGCCGTGCATCGGCCTCGGTTTGCTGGTGCTAACGCTGCTCAAGGATCGCATCGAAGACGCTCATTGGCTGACGCCGTCCGAGAAAACGCTGCTGGCCAGTCGCATTGCGCACCATGAACCGCACAAGAGCGGCGGTTCGTTGCTCGCCGCGCTGCGAATTCCGGGTTTCCTGACGCTGGGGCTGATCTACTTCCTGATTCAGGTGGCGTCCTACGGCTTGAATTTCTGGGCCCCGCAACTGATCCGTAGCGCCGGCACCGAGAGCCCGGTCATGATCGGTTTGTTGACGGCGATCCCGTACATCTGTGGCGCGATCAGCATGGTGGTGATCGGACGGTTGTCCGACTCGACCGGCGAGCGCCGCAAGTTTGTCGCCGGACTGGTCGCGGTGGGAGCGGTGGGCTTCTTCTGTGCAGGAATCTTCGCCAACCACACGACCTTCCTGATCGTCGCACTTGGCTTGCTCGGCGCAGGGATCATCGCCTCCATCCCGAGCTTCTGGACCCTGCCGCCAAAACTGCTGGCCGGTGCCGGCGCAGGAGCCGCTGGCGGGATCGCGGTGATCAACACCCTTGGCCAGTTCGGCGGTATTGTCAGCCCGGTCATGGTCGGGCGGATCAAGGACCTGACCGGCAGCACGACCCCCGCCCTGTACGTCATCGGCGTCGCCGCGTTGATCGCTGTTGCGCTACTGATGTGGGGGTTGCCGCAGAAGCTGCGAACTTTGGACAAATACTGAGATTTCTATCGCTCAATCTGACGCCATCGCGAGCAAGCTCGCTCCCACAGTTGATCGGGTTGTCCAGTCAAACGCGATCTAATGTGGGAGCGAGCTTGCTCGCGATGACTGACTAACATTCAATGAATATTTTCCGGTTTAGATCTCTGTCCGCCCGGCAACCCCCCCCTCCATCCCACCTCCATCACGGCGTTTGCCAATAAACGCCAGTGACGACATCCTCGACCTGTCCACTGACCTGGCCCGCTGGAATTGCGTGGAAGCGGCACAGCCGAAATCGAACGAGCCCTGATAACCGGATTGAGCCCGTCTTAAAGTTCTTCGACAATCAGTAAGTCGATGCGCAAAGTCCTGAGATAGACTTGCGTCCATTCACCAGTTAGTTCAAAAGGATTTCCAATGACCCCATCGCTGCTAATGGCCGTCCTCGCTTCCGGTTTTATCTATGGCATCACGCCAGGACCGGGTGTGCTGGCGGTATTCGGCATCGGCGCGGCCCGTGGTCGACGGGCGGGGGCGGGATTTCTTTGTGGGCATTTGCTCGGGGACGTGGTCTGGTGCAGCACGGCGCTCGTTGCGATCGTGGGGGCGAGGGAAATCGGCAGCACGGCGTTCGATGTGCTGGGTGTGCTCAGCGGGCTGTATTTGTTCTGGCTGGGCCTGCGCGCGGTTCGTGCCCGTCGCAACAGCGCCGAAGCGCCTCAAGGCCCGGCGCGGCAACCGTTCTGGCACGGCATTCTGTTTGGCCTGACCAATCCGAAAGCGTACCCGGTTGCGGTCGCAACGTTCACCGCGCTGCTCTCCAGTCGCGCAGAGTTGCTCCATTGGTCGATGTTGCCGTGGCTGATCGTCCTGAGCTTCGTCGGCGGTCTCATGGCCTACGCTATCCTCATTGGCATTGTCGGTGCGCAGCAGGTACGCACGTTGTATCAACGGCATGAGTTGTTGATCACCCGGCTGTGCGGGGTGATGTTTATCGGTTTTGCCATCAATGCGCTGGCGCATGCGTTGCCGGGATTGGTGACGAACAAGGCTTGATGCTGGTCGCCTGGATGCGCCAGTTTTGCTCATGGGGCAAGGATGGTTTCTTTTTGCTGCATTGTCCGGACACACCCTCTGCACCATGGCAACTGGAAATTCCGCGCCGTTGGCGAGCTATCTCGATCTGTTGCTGGACGCCGTCTGCGCGGTCGATAAGCAAGGTCGCTTCGTATTTGTCAGTGCGGCCTGCGAGCGTATTTTCGGCTACACCCCGGACGAGCTGATCGGACAGACAATGATCGATCTGGTGCATCCGGTCGACCGTCAACGCACCCTTGATGCCGCACAGGACATCATGGGCGGCGAGCCCAAGCTCAACTTTGAAAACCGTTATTTGCGCAAGGATGGCCGAGTGGTACACATCCTTTGGTCGGCGCGCTGGTCAGAAGTCGACCAGTTACGCATCGCCGTGGCGCGCGACATCACCGAGCGCAAGCAGGCCGAGTCCCGACAAGCGGCGTTGTATGCGATCTCCGAAGCGGCCCACGCGGCGGAGGATTTGCTGGCGCTGTTCAAACGCATCCACCTGATCATCGGCGAATGGTTGCCGGCGCTGAATTTTTCCGTCGCGCTGTACGACGAACACTGTGCGCAACTGAATTTCCCCTATCACGTTGACGAACACGAGCAGCAACCCGAGCACCCCGGAACGGTCATCGGGAGGCTCTGCACCGAGGTCATTCGCACCGGCCTGCCGATTTTGCTGACCCCGGATCAGGACGTTCCACTCGCAGGATTCGAGGGGTTGGTGGCTGAACAGCACTCACCTTGCTGGCTGGGGGTGCCACTGAACTCGCAAAACGGCACCATCGGCGCGCTGATCGTCAAAAGCGTCCCGGGCGGCGAGCGCTACACCGAGCAGGATAAGGAACTGTTGCAGTACGTTTGCGCCCAGGTCGCCACTGCGATCGAGCGCAAACAATTGCATGCCCGGCTGGAGCAGATGGCCCAGTACGACCAACTCACCCAGCTCCCCAACCGCGAATTGCTCCGCGACCGTCTCAAAGCTTCGCTGGCGGTGGCGCGTCAGGAGTGCGGTCGAATGGCCTTGCTGTACGTCGACCTCGACCGTTTTAAACAAGTCAACGACACCCATGGCCATGCAGTCGGTGACATGTTGCTGCAAGCGGTCGCCAATCGGCTCAAGGGGTGCGTGCGGGAATCCGACACGGTGGCGCGCATTGGCGGTGATGAGTTTGTGGTGTTGTTACACAGCATCCACGCCTCGGAAGACGCCGACAGCGTCGCGGGAAAAATCCGTCAGGTGCTGGCTCAGCCGCTGCGTCTGGACGGGCACAGCCTGAGCATCCAGACGAGCATTGGTGTGGCGCGATACCCCGACCACGGCACGGAAGAAAAGCAGTTGCTCCGATATGCCGATGAAGCCATGTACAGCGCCAAGCGCGAGCATCACCTGCGACTCGTCTGAACATTCGCCGCCGTTCGTCGCGGCGCTGCCAGGTTTTCTAAACCTTTTTGGGGATCGAAATTCAGATTCAATGCGGGCTCCCGCTCGCCGCGATCATCACCAAGAGGTAGAGAATCATGCCTAATTCAAGAAACTCGAACTCGGGAAACTTCGCCAACGATCGAACGAAGGCATCTGAAGCCGGTCGCAAAGGTGGGAAAACTACCACCACGACTGTCGATAAAGACCCTGCGAAACCAGAAATGGGTCGCAAAGGTGGTCCGAAATCCAAATAGTGGGTGAAGGTAGTTTTGATTGAAAGGCGGGGGCGAAAGCTCCCGTTTTAATTTTATGTTGAGGAGGGCGCGACCATGAGCCGGATGGCCACCCGAATACGCAATGCCGGTTTTGCTGCGTTACTGGGCCTGTGCGCCAGCAGTGCCTTTGCCCAGTCGCCCGCCGAATTCATCAACGATGCCTCGGCCAAAGGGATGGCCGACATTGAGGCCAGTCGCCTGGCGCATCAGAAAACCGAATCCAAAGAGGTCAAGGACTACACCATCATCGTCATTAATGACCGCACCACCGCCAATCAGCATCTGGCAAAAATCGCCAAGCAACTTAATTTGCCGGTGGCGCCACGCGAAGAAGTGGCCGACAAGGCCAAAGCCCTGATGCCGCAAGTGATGGACGACGCGAGCTTCGACCAGGCCTACGTCGCCAGTCAGGTGAAAAGCACCCAGGAAGCCATCGAGCAACTGCAGCAGGTAGCTCAGACCACCGACGTGCCGGAAATTAAAGCCTTCGCTGAAGAAACGTTGCCTAAATTGCAAAACCATCTGCAAATGGCCAAGGCGTTGCAAGCGAGTCGCTAATCTGGGCGCGCGTGACAAAAAAAAACGGCGCGCAACCTCGGTTTCGCGCCGTTTATCGTTGGTTTAGCACTGATTCCAGTCTGGTTTGCTCTTGTTCTTAGTGGCTACTCCTTCCAGCGCAATAGTTTCGCTTTCACCCATGGAGCGGTACTGCTTGCGCAGTGCTTCCAACTGTTTCAGGTCCAGCGCTTCCAGTCCCAGCATCGCGTTCTGCGCTTCCTTCGTCGCCCGTATCAACTCATCGATTTTCAAATGCAAAATGTTCGTGTCGCGGTTCTGCGTGTTCTGAATCAGGAACGTCCGGGGATTGCCGGCTCACAGGCGAGTGTTTGAGAGACTTTTGCGAACTTCATTGCCGTGTTCCTTATGGGGTGCGCCTGATTTTGTGACAGCGCCGGCGGGATGAAAATTCTGATGACATTTTCGTATTTCGCGTGCAACACAACGCTTGTAGCAGCTGGCGAAGCCTGCGTTCGGCTGCTGCTACAGGAGCCGGCGGTGCGTGGAATTGTTTACTTAGGTCGGGTAGGGCAGAGCGCACTCGTCGAGGTATCGTAGCGAACCGGTTGTTTGCCCCGCCCACGACAACGCACCGACAGGAGAACGCAATGAGCTGGTCCGCCAAGCAATACGTCGCTTTTGAAGATGAACGCACCCGTCCGGCTCGGGACCTGCTCGCGGCGATCCCGCCCGTGGAGGCGCTCTCCGCCGTCGACATCGGTTGCGGCCCCGGCAACTCGACCGAATTGCTGGTAGAGCGCTTCACTCACGCCACCGTGCGTGGCGTGGACAGTTCAAGCGATATGATTGACGCCGCCCGCAAGCGCTTGCCGCATGTGCAGTTCGACACTGTTGATATCGGAACCTGGGACGACAACGGCCCGTTCGACGTGATATTCGCCAACGCGGTATTACAGTGGCTTCCCGATCACGCGACGTTACTGCCTTCGCTGGCCGCCAGACTGACCAAGGGCGGCAGCCTGGCGATTCAAATGCCTGACAACCTCAACGAGCCGTCCCATCGCCTGATGCGCGAAGTGGCCGCTGATGGCCCATGGGCCGGCAAGTTGGCGAACGCCGCCGGGCAGCGGACGGAAATGGCCAGTGCCAGCGCTTACTACTCGATGCTGCGACCGCACTGTGCACGAGTCGATGTCTGGCGCACCACTTACCATCATCCTCTGGCGGGCGGTGCGTCGGGCGTAGTTGAGTGGTTCAAGGGCAGCGGGTTGCGGCCGTTTCTCGAACCGCTGGATGAGGCGGAAAAGGCGCAATACCTCAAGCAATATCACGCCGCGATCGAGCAGGCTTATCCGGCACTAAGCGATGGCTCGGTACTGCTGCCGTTCCCGCGATTGTTCATCGTCGCGACTCGATAGTGCAAAAAAGGGGCGGCTAACGCTAACGTTATCTGCCCCTTTTCCTGGCACTCAAGTATTCAAAAATGAATGAAGCAAAGCCGAACAATCCAATCATTGAAATGATCATGATCCCGAACTCTGAATGGTCCATGCTGACCTCTAAGTGAAAGGTGAGAGGGCAGAGTAAGGTATCTGTTGTGGGGCTCAATGCAGTGCTACGGCTTCTTTACTGGCTCGCGGGGATCTATACGCAAACTATATGTGGGGCGGCAAAAAACGCTCAGCGTTGAATGCTGGCCAGCTGCTACGAGCTGCTTCCCGGATTGGCATATGTTACTCGGAACGTTCTTTGACGCGATGCTTGATCGGAGCCCGAGAAACGCAAAGGGCGCCTTGAAAGGTGCCCCCTATCACGTCAGAACTATTGCGCATCCATACGTCGAGCAATGACGTCCAGCACATCGCAACCGTCGCGCAAGGGAATGCAGCAGAGCAATGCGAAGTCGCTGAGGATTACCGAGTCAGTTGTGAGGTCGCCGCGCATGGCGAGGTTTTCAAGGATCTGCGTCACTGCGCCAATTCTGTAACGGGCGGTGCTGAGCAGTGAATGCAGCGGTTGGGTGGTGTTTACATATAGGGAGGGGAGGTCGTCGGCGTTGCTGGTTAAAGCCATGTATTCATTCATGAGTGATCACCATGTAGGAGGAAGACCTACCACTCAATCGTCGCCAAACAATAGGGTGGTAGCTGTACGCGGGTTGGCGAACCGGGCCATGGTAAAACCGGCAGACCCTAAGGTCTCCCACGCACAGCCACCAAAAAAGAGGCAGCCAACTGCGTTCAAAAGCGCTCCGAGAAATCCTCGGAGGCTTCTGTACCATGGCATCGAGTCGCCAAACCCGATGCGCCATTTTGGGCGCGGGTCGACTATAGACTTCATGGTAAAAACACAGCAATGCGCAAGTGTACGGACAATTCCCAGAGTCGTGTAGGACGCTGCCTTTTTGGATTTTCACTCAAATAGTGGCAAAAAAGCTGCCGGCGTCCAGAATCACTCTGTAGCGCAATTAGCAGCTGTTGCTGCACGCGCCGCGCTATTGCGTCACTCCATCTTACAATTCCCCGCTTCGGAGCAACGTCATGGCAATCCCACTGTGTGGGGCTAACTGATCGATCCTTAAAGGAAGGGAATATCATGCGCCTCGACACGCTGGAAACGCTGATGGCCGCGTCCCTTGTGCTTCTGCTTGGAAGACTGATCCTTGCCCGAGCGCGCCTGTTGCGTACCTACAGCATCCCCGAGCCCGTTGTTGGCGGGCTATTGGTGGCTCTGCTGGTTTTTGCATTGAGCCGTGCCTTTAACATTGACGTGCGTTTTGATACGACGCTTCAAGCGCCGCTGATGCTCACATTCTTCGCCACCATTGGTTTAAATGCCGATCTGGCTGGGCTGAAAGCCGGCGGACGCAAATTGTTTTTCTTTCTCGCTGCAGTGATTGGCTTGCTCGTCCTGCAGGATACGCTCGGCATTGTCCTGGCCTGGGTGTTGGGGCAGGAGCCTACTCTTGGCCTGCTGGGTGCGTCGGTAACTCTTTCGGGTGGCCATGGCACCGGCGCTGCCTGGGCTGCCGTATTTTCGGAGCGTCATGGGTTAGCCTCTGCAACGGAGATTGCGATTGCCTGTGCCACCTTCGGTCTGATACTTGGGGGATTGATCGGCGGGCCAGTCGCGCGCTTTCTGATCGTACGAAACGGCCTTACCCCCAAGTCGCACTCCAGCCCGGAAAGCGTAACTGCTTTCGAAGAACCCAAAGCAGTTCGCCCGATCACGGCGGACGCCTTCATTGAAACCGTGGCGCTGATTGCCGTTTGTCTCGCCGTCGGTTCGGCGCTTGCCTCGTGGTTGGCCAACACCGCATTTGAGTTGCCGGCGTTCGTCTGCGTACTGTTCGTCGGCGTCATTCTGCGCAATGCCCTTGCCTTGCCTGGCTGGTACCCGGTCTTCGAGCGCGAAGTATCGCTGCTTGGAAATGTAAGCCTTGGGCTCTTTCTGGCCATCGCGCTGATGAGCTTGCGTTTGGGGGATTTGGCTTCACTTGCGCTGCCGCTTCTCACTATCCTCGTTGTGCAGGCGCTGGCGATGGCAGGCTATGCCATCTTCATCACCTTCCGGGTCATGGGGAGCAACTACGATGCGGCGGTTCTGGCAGCCGGGCACTGCGGTTTTGGCCTCGGGGCCACGCCAACGGCGATTGCCAATATGCAAGCCATCACGGCGCAGTTCGGCCCCTCCCATCTTGCCTTCCTGATCGTGCCGATGGTGGGCGCGTTTTTCATCGATATCGTGAATGCGGTCATCATCAAGTTGTTCCTGCTACTGCCCATTTATGGGTAAGGGTGCGGGCCAGTGCCCATCGTCGGCTGGACGGATCTCTGGCACCTGGGGTAGGTTCACCATCCAACTATTCTTTGGGCATCCACAACCATGAGCGATCGTCACATCATCGTTCCAGATCACATGAGATTACTTTCCGAGCGGGCCGGCTACGCCCCAGCTGTGAAGGTGGGCGCAACGCTGTATTGCGCAGGCCAGGTAGGTCGTACGCCTGAGCTTGCAGTTATTGAAGACCCGGAGCAGCAGTTTTTTGCCGCATGGGAAAATCTCCGGCTCGTCCTGGCCGCTGGAGGCTGTGAATTTGAGGATGTCGTCGAAATGACGACTTATCACATCGATTTGCAACGCCACATGCCACTATTCAGAAGCGTGAAGGATAAAGTCTTTCCAAGGGGCACCTGTGCATGGACATGCATAGGCGTCAGTGAACTTGCCAAGCCAGGCCTGCTTGTAGAGATCAAGTGCATCGCAGTGCGGCGATGAGTGCTTTTAAGGGCGCGGGAATGAAATCTTGAGCTGAAAAACAGGTTTGTTGAACGCGCTTTCATACGCAACTCTCGGATTTTGCCTACAAGCTGAGCAGGAGTCACCCGCTATCCACAGCTGGGTAGATAGGAAATAGTGCTCCGCAGAACGGAGTGGACGATTGGTGATGAGCGATTGACGTCCGAAAAATTGCCGGCTTCGCAGAACCGTTACGGATGCGTTCGCGCCATGACTGTCTAGCAATAGTCACCCCCCGATATTTTTCATGGCCGTTCAACACGACCACTGAATCTCAGATACGAAAAACGCCGCTTTCCTAATTTAGAAGAGCTGCATTTTGACGCTATTGATCGGTGCCGCTCATGCATCGACAACGTCCAGCGCAGATTACAAACCTTTTTTTTGGTATCGCGGTGTAATACCATGAACAATAAGCAGCTCAGCACGCTCACAGCTATCTTCTCTAGGCCGACGCCTTCTACGCTGGAGTGGGCTCGTATCGAGTCACTGCTTGGCGCGGCGGGTGCCAAGACCATCGAAGGCAACGGATCGCGTGTTCGTTTCGAACTGAACGGTGTGGTCGCAACATTCCACCGGCCTCACCCAGACAAAGAAGCAAAGCCCTACCAGGTGCGTGATGCAAGGGCTTTCCTTGAACAAGCAGGAGTTACCCCGTGAACGTCATGAATTATCAAGGCTACGCCGCCCGAATTGACTACAGCGATGAAGACGGTCTGTTTGTCGGCCACATCGCGGGTATCAAGGATGTCGTCGGGTTTCACGGAGAATCTGTCAGCGAGCTCCGAGCTGCGTTTGAAGAGGCGGTTATTGATTATCTGGAGACGTGCGCCAAATTGGGTCGTGCACCGCAGAAGCCCTATTCTGGAAATCTCAGCCTGCGCCTCGCACCAGCGCTCCATGCAACAGTCGCCGTAAAAGCACAGCTCGCTCACAAGAGCATCAACCAGTGGGTAGCCGACGTTCTTGATCGTGAGGCGCACGCCTGACCCACTCGCCGGTGGCGCTGGTTATCCGATTCGCCACACGGGTATATCGCAGAAGTCACCACCCTGTTCCCCGCAAGCTTGCCTTTACTTCAATATCGCACGCGGTGAAGACACGCCTCGCTAGGCAGGGCGTGCCTGCCATCCCTTGGCTTCCATCATCTGTGTAGCCAAGTCTCTAGCGTTCATCGAGCCGGACAGTATCTTCCGCATGTTGGCGATGTGTGGGCGGCCAGCTTCGCGCCATGCCGGTTGCGCAGGTGGTCAAAGCCGCGAAGCAATCCATGGCCGGCCAACTGGCGGTGCTGGAAAGTTACGCGGCCGACAGT
The DNA here is from genome assembly GCF_056680375.1 of Pseudomonas sp. ASL7. NCBI lineage: Bacteria > Pseudomonadati > Pseudomonadota > Gammaproteobacteria > Pseudomonadales > Pseudomonadaceae > Pseudomonas > Pseudomonas sp. ASL7. Next base: position 6,154,109 of record NZ_CM155279.1, read on the forward strand.
TCACCACTGGGCGACCTGGCGGCGCTGGCCCCCCGTAAAGCGGCCCAGCAGCAAGCCCGTGACCAGCAGTTGGACGAGCTAAAAGCCTTGCTCGCCGGCGGCGCTGAAGACAGCAGCATGCGCGCGCGCCTGATTGGTCCGGGGAACACCAGCGAACTGCGCCGCGAATTGCTCGCCGGTGACTCCCCGGGGCACGAATGGGTGCTGTGTGCCGGCGTCATGCTGGTGGGCTCGAAAGAGGCGTTGAGTTTTGTCCAGGAGCTGGTCGGCCTATGACGCTGTTACTCGATGGCCACAAGGTGCAGGGCAAGAACCTCAAGGTGACCGCGAACCTGCGGATTGAAAGCGGCGACATGTCGGGCCAGACCAGCAATACCGACAAGGCGCACAAGGGCTTCAAACCCAAGACCCTGACCGTTTCGCTGCTGATTCCCTTTGTGGATAACTCGCACATGACCGATCTGATGCGCCTGGCCGAGTCCACGGGCAGCGGTGGCCAGTTGCACCTGTACCGCGTTGTAAACGACACGGCCGAGGCCTTCGGTATACGCCAGGTCGAGTTCTCGGACGGGATCAGCGCCCGCGAGGACGATTCCCTGCGCGCTTGGTTGGTGCAGTTCACACTGAGCGAACGCCAGTCTAACCCTGAGAAGGTCGAAGGCCGACGCGCCAGCAATGCAGTGAATGCCCAAGGCGGGCCGGGGAGTGCTGTGGGTGGCGATGGCAAGGACTCGACCATGGACAACCCGGCGTTGAGTGGCTTCGAAAAAGTGCTGGGCCGTGTCGATAAATGGCTGGGCGGGAGTGAGCCGAAGTGAAGCTGCACAAAGTCCTGGCCATCAACGGCACGCCTTTCGCCCTGGTGAAAGAGGATGTTCGACTGGACGCCACCAGCCCGGGGCGGGCGACGTTTACGATCAAGTCCGCAGAGTCGGTCAAAGGATTGGTGACACTGGATATCGGCTACAACGACCGCACGCTGCAACGGCACTTTATCGGCTACGTCGAACGCTGCACCCCGGCCAACAGCATCGAGCAGGTGCTGTTCTGCCGCGAGCTGGCCGCCGTGCTGGCCAATCCGTTGCCGCTGAACCTGCGTCACGTCGATCTGCAGGCTGTGCTGGCCCAGGTCAGCGAACAGACCGGTTTGCGTTTCCGCGTTCCCGATCGGCCCTACGCCAACGTCAAAGCACCGTTCTTTTACAGCCTGGCCGCCGGTTACCAGGCGATGGATAGTCTGGCCCGGGTTTTCAACATTCCCGACTTCACTTGGCACCAGCTGGGCAACGGCGAAGTGTTTGCCGGCAGTTGGGCTGACAGCTTTTTCGGCGCCCGGTCACCGCTGCAAATCCCCACGGAGCTGTTCGACGGCTACCAGGGCAACCAAAGCGCGATGGTCGCGGCCCTTCCCGGGTTGCGACCAGGTGCAACAATCAACCACGGCGAGCGCATCACCAGTGTGGCCCTTGCCAACGACCAGATGGCCATCCGATGGAAGACGCAATCCGCCGCGCTGTAGAGCGCCAATTCCCTGAACTGACTGGTGGTTACCACCTGCCGCGCTTTGCCCGAGTTATCGCCGTGGCCGATGCCCCAGCCGGCGCCGGGATCTGCGACGACTTCCGGCCGCGTTATGCCGTGGACATTGAACTGCTCGGTCCGGATGGTGAAGTCGATCCGCAGTTGCCGTTGCTTGCCGGTGTGCCCTTGCCGCTGCCCACCGGTGGCGAAGAAATGGGCATGTATGCCTTTCCGGAGGAAGGAACCCAGGTGGTGGTGTGCTTCGCTTACGGCCTGCCGAACAAGCCCTACATCCAGACTATTTTGCCGCATGGCCTGAGCATGCCCCGGGTGCCGAAAGGCGATCAGGTGTGGCAGCACAGCGAAGCCGCCCAACAGCGCGTGGACGCCGATGGCAATTGGTTACGCCAGACCGATGGCAAGATTCAGGACAAGGCGATCGAACGCGAGGTTGAAGCGCTGGAGAACCGCGAACAATTCCAGAGCCACACTCAGGCGGTGGATGATCATTCGACCGAGACGGTGGGGGGAGTCAAGACCATCGAGGCGCTGGGCGCGCTCAAGCTGATGTCGGGCGGTTCCGCGAGCCTGGCGGCGGTGGATGATCTGCACCAGGCCACCGGCCGCGACCTGAACCTGGTAGTGGGGCAAAAGCACAACGCCACTGTGGGTGGCGACATGCAGGAGAAAATTCAGGGCTTGCGCAAAAGCGTGGCCGGCGTCAGCCAGCAGCTGCAAGCGCCAAAAGCTTGGTTAGGGTCGGATAGCGTCAACGTATTGCAAGTGCTTTACGACCTCATTGAGCTGGTAAGCCAGATGAGCAATCAGTTAGCTGGTCATGTGCATACACCTGGTCCCACTCCCGGGCCAAGTGATGTGGCACTGTTTAACGAAAAATTCGCAGCGGCTAGCCTGCTAAAAGCTCAACTAAAACCAATAATAAAAGGATAAACACTAGATTTTATTTAGCCTTTTTAGGCGCTGGTATTCTCTCATCTGTCTAAGCATGTAAAGCTTAAATTTCTTATCATCTTTAATGTTGGGGGCTGCCACGTGTTCGAATAGAGATTTTTTAATGATTTCAATTTGTGGAGATAGATGTAGCAGAAATGATGGAGTTTTCTCGATGAAAGGGTCGACTATTGTAAGTGTGTTTTCAGTTGCTGAACATAACCACGTAACCATGATTTCATTGATGTGTAAGTCGCCGAAGCCATACCCGATACATGTGAGGTGTTTTACGTGATAAATGTCTGACTTGAATTTATCAAACATTACCGTCAGCCCCTGACTATGGCTACTCCTCCCTTTCTGAAACTTGAACGCTCCGGTAATCAAGCTGCGATCGAAGAACTGTGCTTCTTGATCAGAATCTTTCAGGGTGAGTGCTTGAATTGATCTTATGCTGTCCTCTTTCTCGACCTTGTAGTACGCGTTATGGACATCAATTATCCGCTGGATATGGTCCCCTGGTAAACTCCCGGGTGAGCTGAATCGGATGTAATCTTTACAGGAATTGAACAGGAAAGTGTCTAGCCCTCCATGTAATTTATACAGGTTCACTCCTCGTTCACCTGGTGCAAAAAAATCTAAATCCCCCTTGCTCATCTGCTCGCTTGTAAGTACTTCAAATTCAAATTCAAGCGAGGCGCCGTTAAAAGCTGTCTTAGAATATTCGGAGTTCTTATAGAATCCGGCCTTCAAAGGCTCTGCCATAAATGAGCAAATCTCTTCAACCATTACGTCATGATTTAGACTAAATATTCTTAGTGGTTCGCCACTCTTAAAATACTTGCGAAGTCCTTCCAGATAGCTCAGGCCTAAAATAGTTAGTTCCTTCCTGGCTGAGTGTTCGGCAATTAAGTATCGGGACACCATGTCCACTAAATGGATACGGATATTTTCGTAATTTTCTGTGGATGGCCCATGGCGATGTGCCATGACCTCGATAGCACCGATAACTGCCTCATAGTGCAAGTCTTTATCATCTAGTAATCTTAAAAAGAAATCAGTCGATTCTTCAGACCACCGATAGTTACTAGCAATTTTTCTTACCAAGTCCGGAGTATGGTCCGCCTTAACGTTTTCCGTTAGCTCCACTACTAAAGGCATTCCAAGTTCGTAAGAAGCACCTGCCCCCAAAAAAAGTCCCTGCATGATCTTTTCCCTGTTAATAAATGAACGCAGGGGTGATCGTAGCACCCCATCTATTTTCCAGTCGTGCATCTGCCGCGTGGATCTGAGCAGTGTGCGAGAGCCAGGTTGGATTTACATCTCGCTGTGGGATCGTCTGCGCGTAGGTTCACCGCACATCTATCGGGTCGGAGTGATTGGGTTCCAAGCACTACATTTTCTGGTGATTGCCTCACCCAAGCCGGGACCACCAGGATTGCGCAAAGGCGCAACCGTCGATGTACTCGATGCCGCTCAACACAAATCCACTGACAGCCATCCCTGCCAGCGTCGCATCTAATAGAGGTGGCAACGGATCAGGATCCAGCGGCATACCCACGTTGACCACCGCTACGTTCGTTGCTCGTCCCAAGTCCTTGCTGACCGTTGAACTCACCATAACGTTGCCTCGAATTGGCGGATAACGGCCACGCTCCTTGGTATCGAGCGCTATACCTCGTAGGCGCATCGGGGTAACTAAAACATTCATGGGGCGCCCTCTACTCGCTGGAATCGATGTCGAGTAGCGACTCAACGGCAAAGGCCAGTGCCCCGTCCGCTAACTCCAGCAGATCGCTAAGATCATCTGCATCGATCACCTTGTTCAGGTGCAGTGCGTGTGCCTGGCTCAGCAGCGCCTTGTGATGGGCACCGGGCTTCGCGAGTAGTGACACGTCATCGCGCAGCAGAGCGCGCCACTGAGCTATTGCTGAAGACTTTACGGTTGTCGCTCCCACAGGCTCTGCGTTCATCAGTCCCACCTATTCAAGCAAAATACTGTATGTATAAACAGTATAGCGCTCGCGGTGTCACTGCACATCAGTAGGGCGACTGACGGCATTCAGCGTGCTGAGTGCTGGGGGCTGAGCTGCCCAGGGAAAATGCCACAGCAACGAAAAAACTGATGAAAAAGCACTTATCCCCCTCCCGCCGACGGGCTCTATGTCTGTTTTTTTTGCAAAGGGAATACTGATGCAATTAGATATCTAGCGTAGGCCCGCTGGGGGGACTATGGGGAGGTTGGCGATTGCTCTGTGTGTAAGGTTTTGCAACAAAGTGCAGGGGGCTTGCAGAGCGTTCAGAGCGATCTAGATCGGCGACTGATCTCTAAAGACCCCGATTTTAAAGGGGATGGCCTTTTAAAATATTTGTTTTGTTGAGTTTTTATCTTTTGACTAGCCCATTCTTAATGAGCTTTGGGAGGGGCAGGGAGGGCTTCAAATTGCCTAAGTCTTAAGCGTACCGGGTTTCAAGTCCGTGTGACCCATTTTAGAAGTTAGCCAGCAAGGGTGCTTCAGATAGTCACTATCGAATCATTCTGGAAGTCAGTAGCTATTGGTCCATTGACGTCTTCTTCACCAGGCGTCAATCACGTTGAGATGTCAGTCAACTTCCTATGCCAAACCGAGATCAAGATGTCTGATCTCTTTAAAAATCGCGAATTCCAGTATGCTCTTTCCCCAGTTTAAGTGTCCAAGTTGATTGCTATCAAGCTCTGTAGCATTTCCGTGAACTAGTTTTGATCTGGCCTCATATAGCTCTTTGAAGCTTTTCTTTATTGCTCGTCTTCCCTTGATGTTATTGCTTGTCAAATAGGCGCATCGATCTGCAAGTGTCTCAGTTAGATTTCCATTGTATGTCATGTCGCCAAGTAACGCCTCTAATCCAATGCATACTTGTAAGAATGCTAAAGTCTGGTTCTCAACAATATATGAGTCGAAACACCATGTTATGGCCGCCTTTACCCTGGTTGCCTCATCGCCGGAGAACTCAATTAGCTGTATGGGTTTGGTAAGTGTTGAGATTATGTTCTTGTCTAGCTGGTTTTGTTCATTGGAGTTGTTGATAGATTCGTCGCTCCAGTTTATATCTAGACTACCCAATAATCTGCATAGGTCTAATGGGAGTTCGGCGGTTGTCGTTCTTGGTGTTTCGAAGCCTTCGTCAATAGAGATGATGGTAAGTTTTTTTATTTGATGATGCGTGAGCAAGAAAAAACCGAGGCCGGCTTTAAATTCTTCGGACTGTTTGAATAAGCCCTTGGACATTCCTTGTTGGAGGATTATTTTGAAGTTATTAACAGCGATCTTATTGCATGTGTTTTCGAGTCGGCGACTTGCATGGCCGAGCATTCTCTGTTTTATGTAAATTTTTCCTAGTTCTAGCTTCTTGTCTAGAGATAACAGTCCGCGATTGTATCCGCCTGGAACTTGATCGGCATCATGGAAGGAAACTATCGATGTGTCTCTGCTTAGTATTATTGGCGTGGGAATGTTTTTTGTTATTTCCGGGATTGGAAGGTATACGTTAATTTCTCTAGGTATTGATAGTAGGTAGTCTTTAAAGTCGTTGGTTAGTTTTTGGCCGTTTTTTTCGCCGAGGATGTCGTCCCAAAGTTTTCCTTCGGTTGCTGAGTTATTACCGGTTACAGCTCTAATTGCTTCATATGTAAAATCATAAAAAATAGAGAATACGTCTATTGAGTCAATCCATTCCTTTTTATCTTTGAGTATTTCTTTTGATAGTGACTCAAGGTGTACGGACACTGATTCATATAGTGGCCAGCTATCTTTTATTAGGCAGTTCTTGAAAGTGCCACGAATCTTGTTTTCAATTCTTTCAATTCTTTCAATTCTTTCAATTCTTTCTATTCTCTTATGATCCAATTTGTCTACCCCTTATAATAAATTCAAGCCCGTACTGATAGGGCGCATTTTTCTTCAGGATGCGGTAGCGCTCCGTAATTCTGCCGACGTAACGGCGTATTCGGATAAGTATCTTGTGAAAATGTACCCCCAGCCGTGATGCTCAGATGCCCCCACATAGAATCCTTATTAAAGAAGCATAGCAGTGACAGCGTCCCTAATTGGAATGGAAAGCGATTGCTCAAAATTTGCTCAGAAAACGTTCGCTCTGGCGGAAAAGATGGGCGGAAGGGAGACCGGTACGGGATTTGGCTAAGAGGGATTAGATGACGACCTACCCTCCAACGGCGCGTCAGGTGCTTTTGGGCTTGCCACGGCGTTCCACTCACTCACCAATGCCTGCACGTTGTCGGGTTAGGATGGGCACCGTTTCTTTTTGTCACTCAGGAAGTCTATGGACATTATTAAGCTTCGACACGGTAAGCGCGTCAGCGTACCGAGAGAAAAGGTATCGCAGCGTCGACCTTGGGAAGAGCCTTACGGAACAGTGGTAGGAAGCGTAAGCCCGAATGGGGTATCGGTACGGCTCGACGGCGAATGCGCCACGATTCTCAGGCTTCGACCAGAAGACTTGGATGAAGAATAGTGTCGGTTAGTCGCGAGGTTGCTTGTCCACACGTCTCGATAGTGTCCACAATGTGTCCACGGTGTCCGATAACCATTTCGGAAAAAGACAGAGAATATCCCGTACATCTCAATAGTTACGTGCTCTGGCCAAGGCGGTCTGATAATTCGGGTTGATAGGAAATCAACTCCCCATTTACGTGGTGTAGCTGGCGGGGCGAACTATTAGCCTTCGTTTATTCAGTTTCGCGACGATCTGGTGGGGATCCGCTCAGTCGGGCCAAGCCTTGTTTGATATGACCTGCGTTTTCGCCAATGGTGTAAAGCGCCCCCCGCACGTTATCGCCCACATCTACCGCATTTTGCTTCTCTGCCCACAGCGTCAGTTCCATCACTGCCGCTTCCAGGGCCATTGATTCTGGTAAATCCGTTCCAGCACATCCGCCAGTGAATATTCGCTTGCCATGGTTGCCGGTCCTTTCGAAAAAACTCAAGCATAGCAGCGACACTGCGCGGGAACGGGGCCGAATCGGCGTCTGTGCGATGTGAAATCGGGAGGCGTGTTTAAAGTGACTATTTTTCGCCACCCTCCGCGAAACCGAGCGATAAATGCTCTGCAGCCCTTCTAGAACGTGGCGTTGAGGGGTGGCGATCAGGCGCTCAGGTGGACTATTTAAAAAGGTATTTAAATACAAAACCCTTATAAATCAAGTGCTTGAGGGGGGTGGGTAAATAGCTTTCCTGATAGCCCGAGAAATAGTTTGGGTGATCTGAAAAAGAGGATTGTTGAAAGCGCTGAAAGCCTTGTTCTGTCTGGGGTGGAGAGTAGAAAAGAAAATTAAATAGCTTTAATAGTCACTTTAAACCTCAACCGGAAAATCGATTCGATCCGGTAGGGGGAGGCTATCTGACGAGCGAGGTTCTCACGGTCCGACCATGCGGCTGGTTCGCTAGCATGGGGGGCGGTAGATTCTTGGAAACTGTCACCAGGCGCGATTGGATGTCCGTGGACTGCGCTGGAGGCCTTGAAAACAGTGGAGCGGGTGAAGGGAATCGAACCCTCGTTATCAGCTTGGGAAGCTGGAGTAATGCCATTATACGACACCCGCTCAGAGCGGCTGACTTTGTACCAGATGTGCGCATGGAAAAGAAGTTTTTCTTTGCGTGCGATGGCTTTAACACCGGGTGAAACACAAGCAGGGACCGCGTGATAGTCATTCGCGGGCAAGCCTCGCTCCTACAGGGCAGGGCTTGCTCGCGATGACTCTGTTTCAGATTGCCAGTGCATGGTGATCCTGAACGTAGTGGTAACGCGGTCGGCTTTCATGCTGTGCCGGCTTCAGAAAGCCCAGCAATGCCTTGCGGCTGTCTCGGCAGGCGGCTTTGTGTTCCATGTCGAGAAAGTGCCCGGTCGCATCCAGCGTCGTAAACGTGGCGTTTTGCACGTGGTCGGCGAATAACCGGGCGCCATCGGCGGCGGTGTATTCGTCCCATTCGCCGTTCATGAACAGTACCGGCACGTTGATTTTCTTCGCGGCTTTGAAAAAGCACTGGCGATCGCTGTGCAGCAGGTCGCTGATGTGGAAGTGCATTTGCCCGTATTCATGGTCGGCCAGGCTGCTGACGTGCCGGTAGTTGAAGCGCTTGAACAGGGTCGGCAGGTGTTTGCCGATGGTGCTGTTCACCAGGTTGCCGACGCGGTCACCGTCCCGGCTGCCGAGGTAGTCCACACCGCGCTCGAGGTAATCGAGCATGTGCGCGTTGATCTCCGGGGAGAACGAGCTGATCACGGCTTTTTCGATGCGTCGTGGCTGGTGGGCGAGGGCGACCAGGGTCGCGGCGCCACCCCAGGAAAACGACAGCACGTGTTCGGCGGCGAAGTGGTCGATCAGCTCCAGGAGGATCTGCGCTTCGACTTCCTTGGTCAGCAATTTCTCGTGCAGGTTGTGGGCTTTTGACCTGCCCGCGTAGGGTTGGTCATAGCAGACCACATTGAACTGCGGGTGGAGGTTTTTCACGGTTTGTGCAAACGACGCAGTCGTGGCCATCGAGCCGTTAACCAAGATAATGGTCTTCTCTGCGGCGTCTGCGCGATAGAACTCCGTGTAAACCCGGTACTGACCTTGTATATCCAGCACAGCGATTTCTGGCCTCATGTCATAAGACTCCTGGCAAGCGGTTATGCGCGCAAATGAGATTGCACGAGCTTTGTGACAGGTAGGCATATGCCTTGAATTTTTGTGGCCCATGTCGATCCGTGCTGCAGGTCGACGGGTATTATTATTGGCGGGCAGTCTGCCGGTCTGAGGCGGAACCTGAGGGTTCTCTAACCGGCAAAAAGTTTCTTAGAAGTATGTTGTGACTCGTCAGTCACATTTCGGCTGACGACCTGATTCAAGCAGGGGCAACGCCATCGCGCAAGTGCCTTTCGTAAATTGTTCGACAACTTCTGCTCAGCGGTAGGCTGCTTAGATCAATTGAATCTCTTCATCGCTTAGCGGGCGGTATTCGCCCGGTTTCAGCGAGTCGTCGAGCACCAGCGGCCCCATGCGTTCGCGATGCAGGCGCAACACCTTGTTGTCAAAGTGGCCGAACATCCGCTTCACCTGGTGATAACGGCCTTCGACGATACTCAGACGCGCAGATTTCGGCCCGAGCAGCACCAGCTCGGCCGGCAACGTAGTGAGGTCTTCGAAGGCGAAGTACAGGCCTTCGGTAAATTTCAGCGCGTAGTGCGGCCCGATGTCCTGCTCGGTCTCGACGTAGTAGACCTTGGGCAATTTGGTCTGCGGTTGGGTCAGGCGTCGCGACCAGCTGCCGTCGTTGGTGATCAGCATCAGGCCGGTGGTGTTGAAATCCAGACGACCGGCGATGTGCAGTTCGTCCTTGTCCGGCTCATGGATCAGGTCGAGCACCGTCGGGTGTTCCGGATCACGGGTGGCGCTGACGCAACCGGCGGGCTTGTGCAGCATGAAGTGGCGCACCGGTTTGCCGGTTTGCAGCACCTCGTCGTCAACTTCGACGCGGCTGAACTCCCGGACCTCGGCGTGCGGGTCGCTGACGATGGTTCCGTCGACCCTGATGCGCTTTTCCACCAGCAACAGGCGAACCTGCTTTCGGTTGAAGCGCGGCAGGTTGCTGAGGAAACGGTCAACACGCATGACGGGAGATCGACAGGAAAAGGGCCGCGCATCTTACGTGATCGGCCGGGAGGATGCTTACAACTGCGCCTCGACCTGAGCGCAGCGCGGGCACAGGCAGGATTTGTCGCGCAGCTCGGTCGGTAGTGCTTCGAGTACTGCCGGGTCGATGCTGACGCCATAGCACCAGCAGGCCCGGTCGGCGGTGCGAGGATCGGCCAGGGTGCAGTCGTTGGCAGCGCCGCAGGCTGGGCACATATCTGGTTTATTCATAACTGGAGTGAGACATTTCCATGCAGGTTCGGTTACGGCCGGATTGCTTGGCCCGATACATTGCATGATCGGCCCGGGAGAGCAGGGTATGCAAGGTTTCATCGGGCTGCAACGTGGTCAGGCCGATGCTGACGGTCAGCTGTAGCTCATTGCCGTTGTAGGCATAACGCTGTTGCTCGACAGGGTGGCGAATTTTCTCGGCGATCATCAGACCGGTCTCACCGTTCGTATCGACGCTCGCGAAGCGTAGTAACTGAGGAGCGACGTTGCCAGGAACCCTGCACCCAGCAGCGCAATCAGCGTGAGGAGCAACGAACGTTGCGAATACAGCGGCGAGCGAGGCGGCATGACAATTGCGTTGGCAGTGACCCGATGGCAGGCATTCTGATGGCACTGTGGGGGAATAGCTGCTCTATGTGCAGCGCGAATGATCGTTCCCACGCGCCATGCAGCAGGTTGTACCCGGACTTTGTGGGAGCGAGCCTGCTCGCGATGGCGGTGGATCAGTCGACATCAATCGTGAGTGTGCTGACGCCATCGCGAGCAGGCTCGCTCCCACAGGTTCAGATGGGTGCCTACATGCGGTCAGCCAAGGGTTTTCAGGTAAGTGCGCCATCCGCCCAGATGACTAATATCCATCGCCCCCTCCAACCCATACGCCTCACAGATAAACCCGCTCTCCCAACGCCCATCCGCCAGTTGCACCTTGCCCAACCCCAGCGGCGCCGGAATCCCGGTCAAAAACGAGCCCAATTCACTGCTTGGCAATTCCCAAACCTCCACCGCAATCGCCACGCCGCCATCCTTCACCCGAACCATCCCCGGACGAAACGGCGGACCACCGGCCAATGCGTACAGTTGATAGTCCGGTGAACTGAGCGTCGTCTCGACCAACCGTGCACCGCGCCGTTTCAGCTGCCAGTTCAATGCCAGCCCATCCAGGTGCGCGCCGCACACCACTAACCGCGCGCGATCATTGCGTGCGGCAGTCGTCGGTGCCGATAACCCCGAGCGTTGCTGACGCTGAAAAGCATCCGCCAGGCTCAGCAAATATTGATCGGTAAACGCCCGGCCAAACAGCGTCACGCCCCACGGCAAGCCATTGCCCATAAAGCCGCTCGGCACCGCGACGGCCGCGTAATCGAGCAGGTTCATGAAGTTGGTGTAGTAGCCGAGTTCCGAATTGCGCAGGACCGGCTCGGCCTCCAATTCCGCTAACGTGACGGGGCGGCCAATGGTGGGGGTGACGACGCAATCAAGATTGAGCAGCGCTTGATCGCACAGGGCTTTCAGGGCTTGCAGCCGGTATTGGGCGCGGAAGGTTTGCACGCCATCGACCGCTGGCGCCTTGGCCAGCACCGCACGAATCACCGGCAACACCGCTTCTGGATGTTGCTCCATCAACTCGCCCGCCACGCTGTAGCGCTCGGCCACCCACGGGCCTTCATAAAGCAAGTGCGCCGCCTCGAGAAACGGCGTCAAATCCAGTTCCACCGCCTCGCCGCCCAACGCCTTGAGTTGGTCGACGGCATCACCGAACAACCGCGGGCCTTCAGGGCAGCCGAAGAATTGCAGATCCTGCACGCGCGGCACGCCGAAACGGAAGGGGCGCGGTGCGCCGAACGCCGAGCCGTCGTTCCATAGCGGATTGCTGCGGCTGTACTCATCGCGTGGATCGAGGTGTGCAGTGAGCGCCAGCAACTGACTGGCTTCCCGTGCCGTCGCGGTAAACGTCGTGACGCAATCGAGGGTGCGGCAGGCCGGCACCACACCCGCCGTCGAGATCAATCCTTTGCTGGCTTTCAACCCGATCAGATTATTCAATGCCGCGGGCACTCGCCCCGACCCCGCCGTGTCCGTCCCTAACGAGAAACTCGCGACGCCCAGCGCAACCGCCAGCGAAGAACCGGCGCTCGAACCACCCGACGGATAGTCCGGCAACACGCTGTTCGGGCACGCGCCATACGGCGAGCGACTGCCGTTCAACCCGGTCGCAAACTGGTCGAGATTGGTCTTGCCCAGCGGGATCGCTCCCAACGCCAGCAACTGCTCGACGATGGTCGCCGATTGCTCTGGCACATAGGCAAACGCCGGGCACGCCGCCGTGGTGGGAATGCCCGCCAGGTCGATGTTGTCCTTGATCGCAAACGGCACGCCGTACAGCGGCAAGCTGTCGATGTCTCGACCGTCCAGCGCGGCGAGATAGGGTTCCAGTTCTTCGACACTCAGCAAGTGGATGAACAGGTGATAGTCCGGGTTCAGCGCCGCCGCTTTATCACGCAGGCTCAGCAGCAGTTGCCGAGGCGTGAGGCTGCCGTCGCGGTAGGCGCTGCGCAGGACGTCGAGTTGTAGATTGATGTTCATGGGGTTAATCCTTTTCAAAATGGGCTCAGTCGAGTTCCAGCACCACGACGCGCTGTCCGGCACGCACCGCCGAACCGGGTTGCACGCGAATCTCGCGCACCACCCCGGCCATGGGCGCGAGCAGCGGGATTTCCATCTTCATCGACTCAAGAATCACCAGCACATCACCCGCTTGAACCCGGTTGCCGGTTTCAACCTGAACCTGCCAGAGGTTGCCGGCGATGTGGCTGTCGACGCTCTGTTGACCGCTGGCCAGCGGTGCATCATCGGTCACTGGCGGGGCCAGTTCTTCGCTGTCGAAATGCGCCTGGCCACTGGCGATCCACCGCTCGCGTTCAGCGTCGAACGCGTGCTTTTGCTGATTGCGAAACGCGGCAATGCTCTCGGACTCGTTGCTCAAGAACGCCTGGTAATCCGCGAGGTTCAACTGGCTGTGTTGAATGTTCAGATCGAAGCGCCCGAGGGGGAAATCCCGCCGAATGCGCAGCAGTTCATCGGCGCTCACCGGGTAGAAACGAATCTGGTCGAAGAAGCGCAGCAGCCACGGTTTGCCATCGAATGCGGCGACTTCGCGGTAGCGGTTCCACATCTGCAAGGTACGGCCGACGAACTGGTAACCACCGGGGCCTTCCATGCCGTACACGCACATGTAGGCGCCGCCGATGCCCACTGAGTTTTCCGCGGTCCAGGTGCGGGCCGGGTTGTACTTGGTGGTCACCAGGCGATGGCGCGGATCAAGCGGGGTGGCGACCGGTGCACCGAGGTACACGTCGCCCAGCCCCATCACCAGATAACTGGCATCGAACACTGTGCGCTGCACTTCGTCGAGGTTCGGCAGGTCGTTGATGCGGCGGATGAACTCCAGATTGCTCGGGCACCATGGCGCGTCCTTGCGCACGGTGGTCATGTACTTTTCGATTGCCAACTGGCAGGCCGGGTCGTCCCAGGACAGCGGCAGGTGAACGATGCGCGACGGCACTTGCAAGTCCTTGGCGGCGCACACGGCGTCCCATTCACCGACGATGATGCCCAGCAGATCGGCCAGCGGCAGTTGTTCGGGTTGGTAATGCACCTGCAGCGAGCGGATGCCCGGCGTCAGGTCGATCACACCGCGCAGGTGTTGGCTTTCCAGCGCCTGCATCAGGGCGTGGGCGCGGAAGCGCAGGACCAGGTCCAACTCGGGGGCGCCGATTTCCAGCAGCAGATGCGTATCGCCCGACAATCTAGCAACCAGCCGCGTATCACCCTGCCCAATATCCAACACCACCGGCGACACAATCCCTTGTGGGAGTGAGCCTGCTCGCGATAGCGGAGTGTCAGTTAAATCAATTTTGGATGTGCCGCCGCCATCGCGAGCAGGCTCGCTCCCACAGGGGGTATTCCATTTCAGGGCGAGATGACGGGCGGTCTTGAGATCGACCGGGACGAACTGCACCTTGTCCCCGGCCTTGAGCTGCCCCAACTGCCAAAGGTCCGCCTCGATCACCGTCACCGGGCAAACGAACCCACCCAGACTCGGGCCGTCCGGCCCCAGAATCACTGGCATATCACCCGTGAAATCCACCGCCCCGATCGCATACGGATTGTCATGAATATTCGACGGATGCAGTCCCGCTTCACCCCCATCGGCACGCACCCATTCCGGCTTCGGCCCGATCAATCGAACACCAGTGCGGCTGGAGTTGAAATGCACTTCCCACTGAGTGGCGAAGAAGGTGCCGATGTAGCGTTCGGTGAAGTATTCCGGCGCGCCATGCGGACCGTAGATCACCCGTATTTGCCGCACGGCGGGTAACTCGGTGACCTGTTCTTCAGGGAGTTGGTCACCATGGCTTCGGTCGCTCAAGACAGGCACATGCAACACGTCGCCAGTGCGCAGCGCACGACCACCATGCCCACCGAACTGTCCGAGGGTGAAGGTGCTTTTGCTGCCCAGATAATCCGGTACTTGCAGACCACCGCGCACGCACAGATAGCTGCGCGCACCCGCACTCGCAATCGTGCCGAGGCTTAGCGTGGCACCGGCCGGAATGAGCAGCGCCGTGTTCATCGCGACGGTTTCACCGTTCAACACCGGCGCAATCTCCGCTCCGGTGACCGCCACCACTGCATCACAATTGAAGCGCAGCAACGGCCCGTTCATGGTGATTTCCAGTGCCGCAGCGCCTTCGTCGTTACCCAGCAAGCCATTGCCCAGGCGCAGCGCCCGACTGTCCATCGGCCCTGATGGCGGCACGCCGACGGCCCAGTATCCGAGGCGACCGGGATAGTCCTGCACGCTGGTTTGCGTGCCGGCACTGAGCACTTCAAAGGTGTTGGCCTGATACACCAGATTTTCCAGGCAACGTGTCCACGGCTGGCCGCTGGCGAAGGGGGCATCCAGCAAAATCTGCCGCAGGTAATCGCGGTTGGTTTCCACGCCATAGAGCAGGCTGTCGCCCAATGCCTGATGCAGATCGGCACGTGCTGCTTCGCGAGTCGGCGCCCAACTGATGACCTTGGCGATCATTGGATCGAAGTACGGTGGAATCTCGCAACCGGCCTCGACCCAGGTATCGATGCGCAGCTGTTTGCCATCGGCGGCAGGGAAGTTCACGGCCGTCAGCAAACCTGGGCTGGGTTGAAAATCGCGACCCGGATCTTCGGCATACAGCCGCGCCTGAATCGCATGGCCGTCGGCTTTCAAACCCTGGCTCAATGCACTCAGCGGCGGCAAATCACCGGCCGCCAGTTCCACCATCCAGCGCACCAGGTCCACGCCCCACACTTGTTCGGTGACACCGTGCTCCACCTGCAAGCGGGTGTTCACTTCCAGAAAATAGAAGCGCTGATCTTCACTGTCGAAGACGAATTCCACGGTGCCGGCACTGCGATAGTTCACCGCCTTGGCCAGTTTGATCGCCGCTGCACACAGCTCATCGGCCATGCCTTGCGGCAGGTTTGGCGCCGGGGTTTCTTCGAGGACTTTCTGGTTGCGGCGCTGCACCGAGCAGTCGCGCACACCGAGGGCAATCACGTCGCCGCGACCGTCGCCGAACACCTGAACCTCGAGATGCCGCGCGCGCTGGATGTATTTTTCGATGAATACTCCGGCGTCGCTGAAGTTGTTCTGGCCGAGGCGTTTGACCGCCTCAAAGGATTCGCTCAACTCAGCCGCGCTGCGGCATACGCGCATGCCAATGCCGCCCCCGCCGGCGGTGCTTTTGAGCATCACCGGGTAGCCGACCTGTTCGGCTGCGAACAATGCCGCGTCAAGGCTGTCGAGCAGTTCGGTGCCTTCGAGCATCGGCACACCGTGTTGTTTGGCCAATGCGCGAGCGGTGTGCTTGAGGCCGAACACGCGCAGTTGCTCGGGCGTCGGGCCGATGAAGGCGATGTCGGCCGCTTCGCAGGCTTCGGCGAACGCGGCGTTTTCCGAGAGGAAGCCGTAGCCGGGATGGATCGCCGTGGCGCCGGTGGCTCGGGCGATGGCGAGAATCTTGTCGACCGCAAGGTAGGTGCTGGCGGCTGCGCCTTCACCGAGGCTGTGGGCTTCGTCAGCTTGCAGCAGGTGCAGGCTCGCGGCGTCGGCTTGGGAGTAAACGGCAACGCCCTTGACCTGCAGTTCACGCAGGGTGCGCAGGATGCGGCAGGCAATCGCGCCACGGTTGGCAATCAGGACTTTTTCGAACATGGCAAAACCCCCGGAGGCGATAACGCATCAGCCTCGACCTGGGATGCGGGCCGTCCCGCAGTTTTCGATAAGCGCCGAGGTCGTCCCCGACGGCAGAATCAGTTCACTTCAAAAACACCAGCGAACCTTGTGGGAGCGAGCTTGCTCGCGATGGCGTCAGCACATTCACCATGAATGTCGACTGATACACCGCTATCGCGAGCAAGCTCGCTCCCACAGGGTTTAGTGGTGTTCTGGAGATTTTAGGCACTGCACGGAACGGGCCTGGCACAGGGCAAACAACCAATGGCGCAAGCGGCTGAGTTTCAGTTCCATACCAGCAACTCCGCGGGTGTCGGGTTGTAGGCGTTGCACGGGTTGTTCAGTTGCGGGCAGTTGGAGATCAGCACGATCACGTCCATTTCGGCCCGCAGGTCGACGTATTTGCCCGGCGCCGAAATCCCGTCTTCAAAGGTCAGACCGCCGTCAGCCGTGACCGGCACGTTCATGAAAAAGTTGATGTTCGGCCCGATGTCGCCCTTGCCCAGTCGTCCGTCGTGGACGCAGGCGCGCAGGTAATTGTCGCGGCAGCTGTGCATGTAGCGTTTCTCCAACGCGTAGCGCACGGTGTTGCTCTCTTGCGCGCAGGCACCGCCAAGGGTGTCGTGACGCCCGCAGGTGTCGGCGACGATGGTCAGCATCGGTTTGCCAAGGTTGGAATAGAGCACGCTGCCGGTGCTCAGGTAGACGCTGTTCTGCCGACGCAATGTGCGCTGCACGTCGTAACGTTCCTTCGGATTGGCGACGCTATAGAACAACGTATCGACGGCTTGGTTGCCTTCCAGGTCGAGAATGCGCAGGGTCTGGCCCGCCTTGACTTCCATCAGCCAGGGTTCGCCGGCCGGGATGGTCGCGCGGTAGATCGCGGCGTCGGGTTGCCTGTTTGTGTGAACGACAGCGGTAGCGATTGAAAGTGACATGGCAGCGATCCTCAGGCGAACAGGCGGTCGGTGTTGATGAAGCCGCGCTCGTTTTCCGGGCGTGAGGTGCGGCAGTGTTCGGCGACGCTGGCGTCAGCGTTCATCCAGCTGAGCTTCAGCGGTTTCGGTGCGTATTGCGGCGACGGGTCCATCGGGTGTTGCAGGGCGGTGAGCACCACCAGCGTGTCCATCGGCGCGTACAACTCGATGTAGTCGCCGGCCTTGGAATGGCCTTCGACGAAGTGAAAACGCCCCGCGTCATCGACGTTCACGCGGCTGAACAAATTCAGGGTCATCAGCAGATCGGACAGGCCCAACCCCCATTTGCCCAACTCAACCAACAGGTTGTCGGTGCCGTTGCGGAAGAAGCCGTTGCGCAGTTCCTGATAGCGGCCGGCACCGTATTTTTCCGCGACTTCTTCAGCGCAGAGCACACCGCCGAGGCTGTCGCTCCACCCGCAAGTGTCGGCGGTAATGGCGGCCAGCACGCGGCCCATGTCCGAGTACAAGCAATGGCCGATGGTGAGTTTGGCGGTGTGTTGGCATTTAAGGCTGTCGGGCAGGTTCAGGCGTTCGGTTTTTTCATTGGCGTTGAGCAGCGTCAGGCTGACATTGGCGCCACCGCGCAGGTCGGTCAGGCGCAGCAATTGGCCGCGCTTCAAAACGAAGGAACGGTGGCCGCCGCCGGGGAGCGTTTCTTCGGCAAACGGTGGAAACAGTTGAGTCGAATCTGTCATTGCAAAATTCCTCTAAGCGATACGAAGCGTGCCGGCCAGCGGTGCCGGCAAGGCGTCGACGGCGGCACGCTGGACGCGGCGGTCGCTGTTCAAAGGGATGTCGTAAGTGATGCGCGCGCCATAGGCACCGGGGGCATGCGGGTCGACGCGGACCTTGTCGAACACCAGCAGACGAGTGCCCAGGCTGAAACCTTCGGACAGGTCATGGGTGACCATGAACACCGTCAGTTGCGTCTCGCGCCACAACTCCAGCAGCAGCGTGTGCATGTCCTTGCGGATGCCCGGATCGAGGGCGCCGAACGGCTCGTCGAGCAGCAATACCCGAGGCTTCATGATCAGCGCCTGGGCGATGGCCAGCCGTTGCTGCATGCCGCCGGAGAGTTGCGCCGGGTACTTGTCCAGCGAGTGGCCGAGACCGACTTTGTGCAGCAACACCGAGGCCTGTTCCCGAGCCTCGCGTTTGGCGCTGCCGAACAGGCGACCGAGCAGCGGCGAGCGCGGCAGTTCGAGGCCGAGGGCGACGTTGTCCAGCACCGTCAGGTGCGGGAACACCGAGTAGCGCTGGAACACCACGCCACGACTCGAATCCGGTTCGCCAGCCAGCGTTCGGCCGTCCAGCAGAATCTCGCCGCGACTGGCGCGCTCCTGCCCGAGCAGCAGCCGCAGGAAGGTCGACTTGCCGCAACCCGAAGCGCCGACGAGTGTGCAGAACTCACCCTCGTTGACGCTCAGGTTCAGGCCTTCGAGCACCACCTGATCAGCGTATTGCTGCCAGACGTTTTTCACCGTGATGAAGCTCATGCGCGGGCTCCTTCATAACTCATTTAGGGGCACCTTCGTGCCAGGGGAACGCGCGTTGGGTCAGGCGTTTCAGGCCCCAATCCATCAGCCAGGCGAGCAGGGTGATCCAGACCACGTAGGGCAAAATCACGTCCATCGCCAGGTAGCGGCGCACCAGGAAGATCCGATAGCCGAGGCCGTCAGTGGAGGCGATGGCTTCGGCAGCGATCAGGAACAGCCACGCCGAACCAAGCATCAGCCGCAGCGAGATCAACAGGCGTGGCAGCAATTGTGGCAGCACCACGCGCAGCATCAGCGTCCAGGTCGAGGCACCGAGGGTCTGGGCCTTGATCAGCAGTTCGACGGGTATTTCCCGGGCACGCTGTTCCAGATCCCGCGCCAGGCACGGGGTAATGCCGATCACGATCAGCATCACTTTCGACAATTCCCCCAGCCCGAACACGATGAACAGAATCGGCAGAATCGCCAGCGGTGGCACCATCGACAGCACGGTCAGCAACGGCGACAACGGGGTGCCAAACAGCGGCAGCGTACCGGTGGCGATGCCCAGGCACAGCCCGGCCAGCGCGCTGATACCGAGGCCGATGGCCAGCCGCCTTAGACTGGAGGCAGTGTCTTGCCACAGCACATAGTCACCGGTGCGGGTGTCGGCAACGAAGGCCAGGCGTTTCACCGCGTCGGTCATCTGCACGGCGCTCGGCAGCAGTTTGTCGTTGGGGTTGTCCGTCAGTCGCGCGGCCGAGCCCATGAAATAGGCGAACAGCACCAGGGCGAACGGCAGGATCACCAGTAGCAGGCGACTCGGGCGATCCGGGTGGCGATTGATCAGGCGCATGGCCAAGTCCTCTTAGAGCTTGGCGTCAGCGGCCATCTGCACATAGCTCGGGTCGAAGCGCAGCTTGAGGTTGGTCTTGTCGCCGCTGATCACGCCATTGGCGAAGGCCATGCCGACCGCGCTGGTGTCCTTGGCGCCTTGACCGAGCAAGCCATGCTGGAACGAGAACTCGGCCACTTTGCGCATGGTGTCCGGTAGTTGCTTGCTGGTGGAGAACGCCAACGCTTCTTGAGGGGTGGCGAACAATTTGGTGGTGTCGAGTTGCGACTGGAAGCCGGCCAGGTCAGTGCCAGAGGCTTTCGCCATGTGTTCCAGTGCCGCTTTGCTGGCGGCATTTTTCTCGTTCATCAGCTCAACCACTTCAAACCAGGCGCCGGTCAGCGCTTTGCCCAAGGCCGGGTTGTCTTTGAGGGTGGTGCTGTTGACCACCATCATGTCCATGATTTCGCCGGGGATCTGGCTGGAGTTGAAGACTTCGCTGACGCCGGGTTTGGCCTTGATGTCCGAGAGCATCGGGTTCCAGGTGGTGACGGCGTTGACCTGGTCGGTGTTGAAGGCTGCCGAGATATCGGCGTCGGAGGTGTTGACCACTTTCAGGTCTTTCTCGGTAAGGTCGACCGAGTCCAGCGCCCGGGCCAGCAGGTAATGGGACACCGACAGCTCGACCAGATTGACGTCCATGCCCTTGAGGTCGACGACTTTCTTGCCGTCGCCCTTGACCACGATGCCGTCGTTGCCGTTGGAAAAATCGCTGACGATCAGCGCGGTGCTGTCGACGCCACCGGCCGCCGGGATGGTCAGCGCGTCCATATTGGTCATGGTGCACCCGTCGAACTGGCCGGCGGTGTACTGGTTGATGGATTCGACGTAGTCATTGAGCTGCACCACATCGATTGTGATGCCGTATTTTTTCGCCCATTTGTCGACGATGCCTTGGCTTCCAGCGTATTCCCAAGGCATCCAGCCAGCGTAGATAGTCCAGCAGACGCTGAAATGGTCTTTCTGCGCGGCCTGGGACGAGAAACTCACGAAAGCTGCGAACGCAGCGGCGAGGAGGGCGGGTAAACGAGTTTTGGACATGGTGGTTCTCCAGTTGATCAGGGGCGGGCAGGAGTCAACGCGGCACCGCGAACGGTGGCTTGTCTCCCGGGCTTTTGTCCCGCCGTGTAACCTCAACTGGAGGTCGCCAACTCTCGGACCAGCCACTCGCTCAAGCGAGCCGGAACCCTAGTCAGCCATTGCAAAATGTGGTGCCGCGAACCTGTAATGACTCTTGCACGTCTTTGGTAAAGCGAGAGCCGTGCCAAGTTGACTGGGAGCGCTCTGGCTCGGGGGATTTCGCAACTGGTGGGTGTGGTCCGGGTGGCCGCGTTGCCTTGTGATGGTGCGCTGGCGCACCGCAATGGAACGTATCGGCCACTGATCCGAAGGCTTTTTGCCGAACCGCACTTGATTCTGATTTTCAAGTCAAAAGACATGAGTGCGGTCGCGGGTTTTCCCGGAGTCCATCATGTTGCGTCGAATATTGCTCAGTGCGTTTTTCGGTTTAGGTCTTTCAGCGTGCTACTACGTAGGCCCTGCCGATGTGTACACCGCACCTTATTACTACCCCGGGTATTACTCGCCTTATTACTACCCAGGCTATTACTCGCCTTACTTCTACGGTGGCTATTACTGGCCTTACTATTACGGTGGGTATTACGGTCCGCGTTATTACGGTGGTCATGGCTATTACTACGGCGGACACGGACCGCATTATTACGGCGGGGGCTATCACGGTGGGCACCATTAATCAGCGTTTGAATAGATGAAAAACCTTTCACGGGTGAGATGTTTCAAGTTGTTACGAGACCGCACCAGATTTCGAATTCGATGTCTGATCTTTCGACAGTCACCGAATAATTGACGGTCGCCCGCCAGCGTCGCTGGTGTGGCTCACTCGCGGTCCAGGAGGCCGCCATGCTCTGTAGAAAAAAGCTCCGCAAAATTCTTCTGATTGCAGTATTGGGATTGTCGCTTGGTGCATGCGTGCCTTATTCCGATGAAGGAGCCAGCTACTACAGTTCCGAGGTCTACACCTCGCCAGCGCCTGCCTATTACGCCGGTGGCGGTTCGTACTATTCAGGTGGCGGGGGTTATTACTCGCCACCACCCAGGTACTACGTACCGCCAGCGCGGTATTACCAGCCAACGCCGCGGTATTACCCGCAGCCGCGGATCTACCAACCGGCACCGCGCTACTACCAGGCGGCACCCCGGGCCGACTACCGAGCCGACCGCCGGGACTATCAGCATCACGGATGGGAGGGGCGAAACCGTAACGGATGGGAAAATGAGCACCGTGATAATGGCGGACGCAACAATCACAGTGGGCGAGATGGTCACGACGATCACGAAGGCCGCCGATAACAACGGATATCTGTAGGAGCGAGCTTGCTCGCGATGGTGTGTCAGCAACACTGGTGTCGACTGACACACCATCGCGAGCAAGCTCGCTCCTACAGTTTTTTATAGATCCGCCAAGGGATGCCTACCTTCCCAGACCTTGTGGAAATGCGCTTGAACCACTGCATCCGGCACGTTATTGATGTCTGGCCAATGCCAGTGAGGTTTCTGATCCTTGTCGATCAACCGCGCCCGCACGCCTTCGCTGAACTCCGGATGTCGGCAGCAATTGAGGCTCATGGTGTATTCCATCTGAAAAACTTGAGCCAGGGACAGGTGCCTGGCGCGGGCGATCTGCTCCCAGACCAGATGAGCTGTCAGGGGCGAGCCTTCGCTCATGGTCCGTGCGGCACGACTGAGCAGCAGGTCGGTGTCATCGCGCAGCGGGGCGATAGCTTTCCAGGCGCAACGCACATCACTGACATCCAGCAACTCGTCGATCTGCTGACGTCGTGGCAACCATTGGGCGTCTGGCATTTGCGCGACTGCTTCCTGCTGCAAGGCCTTGAGCAGACTGTTGAGCTGCATCGGTGTCTGTTCCTGCCAGTTCAATTGCAGCAAGCCTTCGATCAGCGCTTCCTGCTGTTCATCGAGCAGGAAGCGGTCGGCCAGGTCCAGATCGATCGCATCGCGACCGTTCATATGGGCGCCGGTCAGTCCGAGAAACAAGCCAAGTTTGCCGGGCAGTCGTGACAGGAACCAACTGGCCCCGACG
Organism: Pseudomonas sp. ASL7; assembly: GCF_056680375.1. Lineage (NCBI taxonomy): Bacteria > Pseudomonadati > Pseudomonadota > Gammaproteobacteria > Pseudomonadales > Pseudomonadaceae > Pseudomonas > Pseudomonas sp. ASL7. Next base: position 6,177,013 of record NZ_CM155279.1, read on the forward strand.
TCCGGGTACAGGCCGATACTGATCTCGGGCATCGCCAACCGGGTGCTCGGCGTGACAATGCGAATGCTCGCGCCTTGCAGCAGCCCCATGCCACCGCCGAGCACGTAGCCATGGCCCCAGCAGATCAACGGTTTCGGGTAGGTGTGCAGATTGAAATCCAGGCGATATTCCGCTGCAAAGAAGTGCGCGGCCAAGGGCGGCACTTCCCCGGGCTGCGTGCGACACGCCTCCACCAGGCTGCGGACTTCTCCGCCGGCGCAAAAGGCCTTGGCGCCGTTGCCGCGCAATAATACGCAGACGATTTGCGGTTCCTTGGCCCAGGCGTCCAGTTGATCGCGCAAGGCATTGATCATCGGCAAGGACAGGGCGTTAAGGGACTTTTCGGCATCGAGGCTGGCGATGCCGATGCGGGCGCCGTCGGTGCCGGTGAGTTCTTCGAAGTGCAGATTCATCGTGACCTCGATAGGGAATTTGAGCGTTCAGTATGATCGCTGTGCAGGAAAGTGCCGGTTCAGTGTCAGATCAATTGACAAGCGTGATGGGCTTTCCTAGGGTTCGCTCCATTGTTTTTGCCGGATGTAACCATGACTGCTGATGACCGTATCAAACTCGAACCGAGCTGGAAGGAGGCACTGCGTGCCGAGTTCGACCAGCCCTACATGACAGAGTTGCGCGATTTCCTGCAACAGGAGCGCGCTGCGGGCAAGGAAATCTATCCACCGGGACCGATGATTTTCAACGCACTCAATTCGACGCCGTTGGATAAAGTCAAGGTGGTCATCCTCGGGCAAGACCCCTATCACGGCCCGGGCCAGGCACACGGCTTGTGCTTCTCGGTGCAACCGGGCGTGCCGGCGCCGCCGTCGCTGGTGAACATCTATAAAGAGTTGAAGCGCGATCTGAACATCGACATTCCGGCCCACGGATGCCTGCAAAGCTGGGCGGACCAGGGCGTGCTGATGATCAACACCACCATGACCGTGGAGCGCGCGAATGCCAATGCTCATGCAGGCAAAGGCTGGCAGCACTTTACTGATCGGATAATCGAAGTGGTGAGCGAGCACCAGCCGCATCTGGTGTTCCTGCTATGGGGCGCGCATGCCCAGAGCAAACAGAAACTGATCGATGCCACCAAACATTTGGTGTTGACCTCGGTGCATCCGTCGCCGTTGTCCGCGTATCGCGGTTTTCTCGGGTGCGGGCACTTCAGCCGGACCAACAAGTTTCTTGAGCAGAATGGCGAGATGCCGATCGAGTGGCGATTGCCGCCGGTTTGATGAGCTGACAGAGTTGCCCCCTTCGCGAGCAGGCTCGCTCCCACACCCCTGTGGGAGCGAGCCTGCTCGCGAAGGGGTCAACTCTGTCTGTCAGGGTGATTCCGGCACCCGGTTCCAATACTTGAACAACGGCTCCGCCAGAAACAACACAAACAACAGCCGCATCACCTGCATCGCCGTCACCAGCGGTACCGACAATTGCAGGGTTTCCGCCGTCAGGCTCATCTCCGCAATCCCGCCGGGCATCATGCCCAACGTCAGCGAACGTAAATCCAGGTGCGTAAGCGCACTCAATCCCAGTGCTGCCGCCGTGGCGATCAACATCGTCAGGACAGTCCCGATCAAGGTCCGCCCCATAAACGAAGGCGCACGCCGGAAAAACTGTCGATTGAAGTGGCAACCCAAGCCGCTGCCAATCAGCCATTGGCCAATCTGACTGCCGCCGTCAGGCAAACCGATATGCAGATCCCAACCGAGGCTCACTGCTGCACTCAATAGCAACGGCCCGAATAGCCACGGATTGGGTTGACGAAGGCGTTCCCACATCCAGGCCGCCAAAGCGGCAGCCGGGAAGAGAAGGGCGAGCCACCACCCGTTGACGGCGGTCGGATGAAAGACCGGCGTCCCGTTGCCCAGCAAATATTTGAATGCTGCCGGCACAGACAGCACCACCACCATTACCCGCAGACTTTGCCCGGCCGCCACGCGGCTGAGTACCGCGCCATTGCGCGCGCCGAGGTTGACCATCTCCCCGGAGCCGCCAGGCATGCTGGAAAAAAAGGCGGTGGCGCGATCCTCGCCGGTCCGCCGCAACAACCAGACGCCGACCACGGCGGACAGACTGGTGACCAACGCACCGAAGAAAATCAGGCCGAAGTGGCTTAGGACCTGTTCCATCACCACCGGAGTGAAGTGCAGGCCGATGCCGATGCCGACGATCCACTGACCGCACTTGCGACCCCCGGGGATTTCCGCCAATTGCCACGGAGTCAGGCAGCGCACGAGGATGATCGCCAGCAACGAGCCGACCATCCACGGCAGTGGCCAGCCGATCTGGCTGGCGAGGTAACCGCCCAGCAGACCGACCAGCGGGGTTCCCCACCAGGATTTGAGGGGGGAGCGATCAGGCATCGGCGATAGCGCGCCGGGCGACTGAACGTTTGCGCCAGATTCGCAGTATCGGCATCAGCAGCATGATCGCCGTCAGCACCCAGACACCGAAGGTGATCGGGCTGGACCAGAGGATTTCCAGTGCGCCGTTGGAGATCGACAGGGCGCGACGCAGGTTTTGCTCCATCAGACCCCCGAGGATGAAACCCAGCAGTACCGGCGACAATGGGAAGTCCAGCTTGCGCAGGAGGTAGCCGAAGATGCCGATGCCGATCATCAGGAACAGATCGAACGTAGTGGCGTGCACCGCGTAGACGCCAATCCCGGTAATGATCGCAATCACCGGCACCAGCGCCCAGTTCGGCACGGCGAGGATGCGGGTGAAGATACGGATCATTGGAATGTTGAGGATCACCAGCATGATGTTGGCGACGAACAACGACGCGATCAGGCCCCAAACGATGTCTGGTTGCTGTTGGAACAGCAGCGGGCCGGGAGTGATGTTGTACAACGACAGCGCGCCAATCATCACCGCGGTGGTGCCTGAACCCGGTACGCCGAGGGTCAGCATGGGCACCAGTGCGCCACAGGCCGCGCCACCGATGGCGGTTTCCGGTGCCGCGAGGCCGCGCATGTCACCCTGGCCGAACGTACCTTTGGCGCCAGCGATACGTTTCTCGGTCATGTAGGCCACGGCACTGGCGAGTGTCGCGCCCGCACCCGGCAACACGCCCATGATGAACCCCAGCACGCCGCAACGGATGTTCACCAGGAACACCGCCGAGGCTTCCTTGAAGTTGAACATCATGCGTCCGGTGGCCTTTACCGCTTCCTGGCCACGATGGGTTTTTTCCAGCAGCAGGAGGATTTCGCTGATGGAGAACAGACCCAGCACCAGCACCACAAACTGAATGCCGTCGGTCAAATGGATGTTGTCTGCGGTGAAACGGTACACGCCGCTGTTGGCATCGATCCCGACGCTCGACAGAAACAGACCGATCAGCGCCGCAATAAAAGTCTTTAGCGGTCGGTCACCAGCCATGCCGCCGAGACAGACAATTGCAAACACCATCAGTACGAAGTATTCCGCCGGCCCGAAGGCAATCGCCCATTTCGCCAGCAGCGGCGCGAACAGCACCATGCCGCACGTGGCGATGAACGCACCGATAAACGAACTCCACGCCGACAGCGACAGCGCCACACCGGCCAGGCCTTTGCGGGCCATCGGGTAACCGTCGAGGGTGGTCATCACTGTAGAAGCTTCGCCCGGAATGTTCAGCAGGATCGAGCTGATCCGGCCGCCGTATTCGCACCCCAGGTAAACCGCCGCCAACAGGATCAATGCCGACTCCGGTGGCAGGCCGAGGGCGAATGCGATCGGGATCAATAGCGCCACGCCATTGATCGGGCCCAGGCCTGGCAACAGGCCGACGACGGTGCCGATTAATGTGCCGCAGAGGGCAGTCACCAGGTTGTATGGGCTTAGCGCGACGCCGAAGCCCTGGCCCAAATAGCCAAGAGTATCCATATCAGTTCTCCAGAACGTCGAGCACGCCCAAGGGCAGTGGCACGTCCATCAACTTGTCGAACAGCAGATAAAGGCCGACGGCCATCAGGCTGATGATCACCGTGCTCGGCAGCCAGCGGCCGCCATACAGGCGTGCCATCGGGATCCCGATCAACATGCTGGCGACAATGAAGCCGAGGGGTTCGAAGGTGCCGGCGAAAACCAGCAACAGCACCACGCAGATGCCGATTTTGATCAGGGTTTCACGGTCCGGTTTGGGGTCGTCGTCGCTGTGGATGATCGGCGTCGGCCGAAACACCATGTACAGCAATCCCAGCCCCATCAGGCCGAGCATCAAAAGGGGGAACGCGCGAGGTCCCACCGGTTCGTAGGAAAAAGCCGCCTGGTACGGCCACGCCATCAGCGCCAGGCCAACACAGGCCAGCAACAGCACCGAAGCAAAAATGCGTTGTAAGAGCATGGGAAACTCCTGTGCCACGGCCCCGCAGAACGAGGGCCGCGGCCGCTAGACAAAGGCGATCACTGAATCAGGCCGAACTCTCTGGCCAGCACTTTGTAGTCCGCGACCTGCTTCTTCACGTAGGTGTCCAGCTCCGGGCCGGTCATGGCAAACGGGAAGAGCTCACGCTGATCGCGCAGCTTGGCGAAGTCTTCGGACGCCAGCAGTTTGTCGAAAGCGTCTTTCCACCAGGCGTAGTCTTCGTCGCTGACCTTTGGCCCCAGGTAAAAGCCGCGAACCACCGGCCAGACAATGTCGTAGCCTTGTTCTTTGGCGGTCGGAATGTCTTTCATTTCCGGCTCGTCGAGGCGCTTGTCGGAGAACACCGCCAACAGGCGCATGTCACCGCTGAGGATGTGCGGCATGGAGTCGGAGATGTCGGTGCTGCCGACCTGGATGTGGCCGCCGAGCAGGGCGGTGGCGATTTCACCGCCGCCTTCGAGGGCGACGTAACGCAGGTCGCGCGGGTTAATCCCGGCGGCCTTGGCGATCAGGGCCGTTTGCATCCAGTCCTGGCTGCCGACGGTGCCACCGGAGCCAATCACGACTTTGCTCGGATCTTTCTTCAGTGCTTGAACGAGGTCGTCGAGGTTCTTGTAAGGCGAATCGCTTTTCACCGCGATGGCGCCGTAGCTGGTGCCGACGGCAGCCAGCCAGCGCACGGCGTTTTCATCGAAACGACCGAACTTGCCTTGGGCCAGGTTCAGCAACGAACCACTGGACCACGCCACCAGCGTGCCAGCGTCGGCCGGGCGCTGGGCGACCACCGCGTTGTACGCCACCGCACCGACACCGCCGGGCATGTAGGTCACGCGCATCGGTTTGGTCAGCAATTTCTCGTTGACCAGCGCGCTTTGCGCCAGTTTGCAGGTCAGGTCGAAACCACCACCTGGCGAGGCCGGGGCAATGCATTCCGGACGTTTTGGCTCGGCCATCAGTTGGCCGGCAAACAGCACACAGCTGGCGGCGAGGGCGAAACGGCGCAGTGATCGATTCATTGTTGTCTCCATGGGAGTTTTTATTTTTTGGGGGTATTTCAGGTGCGGCGGTTTCGCGCTGGGCAGCCGGCTTCGGCGCTGGGGCGTATCAACGATGGGAATCGTGAGAAAGGGTGGGGCGGGCGAGTCTGAAGCGGTATGGACAGCATGGTGCAGTACCTCGGTTATTGTTCTTATTGGCGAAAACGCTTCATGGCGTTTTTCGGGAGCTACATTTCACAGCACGTTGCAAACTACGGTCGGAGGATCGGCAGTCGAAGCCCTCCGTGGGCCGACTCTAACGATTCAACCTTTCACTAACCTTTCAGCGGTCTTTCACGGTTTTCGGGCTTCACAGCGGCGGTTGCGGCTGTAAACTCCGCGCCAAAGAGTGGCGTCGACCATCCCTGAATGAGGTAGAAATCCATGCGTGTCCTGCTCGTCGAAGACCATTTGCAGCTCGCCGACAGTGTCGCCCAAGCGCTCAAGAGCACCGGGCTGACGGTGGATGTGCTGCACGACGGTGTGGCCGCCGACCTGGCCTTGAGCAGCGAGGAATACGCCATGGCAATTCTCGACGTCGGCCTGCCGCGCATGGATGGTTTCGAAGTGCTGGCGCGCTTGCGGGCGCGGGGCAAGAACCTGCCGGTGTTGATGTTGACCGCCCGCAGCGACGTCAAGGACCGGGTCCACGGCTTGAACCTCGGTGCCGACGACTACCTGGCCAAACCGTTCGAACTGACTGAACTCGAAGCCCGGGTCAAAGCCTTGCTGCGCCGCAGTGTGCTCGGCGGTGAACGCCAGCAGCGCTGCGGGGTACTGGCCTATGACCTGGACACCCGGCGCTTCACCCTCGGCGAAGAATTGCTGACCCTCACCTCCCGCGAGCAGGCGGTACTTGAAGCCCTGATCGCTCGTCCCGGCCGGGTAATGAGCAAGGAACAACTGGCTTCCCAAGTGTTTGGTCTGGACGAAGAAGCCAGCCCGGATGCCATCGAAATCTACGTCCATCGCTTGCGCAAAAAGCTGGACGGTCAGCCCGTCGCCATCGTGACCTTCCGCGGTCTCGGCTATTTGCTGGAAAGCCGCGATGCATAGGCCCAGCAGCCTGCGCTGGCGGTTGTTGTGGAACCTGGCGCTGTTGCTGGTGGTGTTGATGCTGGCCAGTGGTTTGAGCGCGTACTGGAATGGGCGCGAGGCCGCCGATACCGCGTACGACCGGACCTTGCTGGCCTCGGCGCGAACCATCGCCGCCGGAGTGTCCCAGCGCGATGGCAGCCTGAGCGCCGACGTGCCTTACGTGGCCCTCGATACCTTCGCCTATGACAGCGCCGGGCGCATTTTCTACCTGGTCAACGACATCAACCAGAAGCTGATTTCCGGTTACGAAAACCTTCCGCCGCCGCCGCCAGGCACGCCGCGCACCGATGACTACCCGGCGCTGGCGCGTTTCTACAACGCCACATACCAGGGGCAAAATGTGCGGGTGGTCAGCCTGCTCAAGCCGGTGAGTGAGCCCAACATGAACGGCATGGCGGAAATTCGTGTGGCGGAAACCGATGAAGCGCGGGTCAGGATGGCCCGTAGCCTGGCGGCGGACACCTTGCTGCGTCTGGGCATGCTGGCGGTCGGGGCACTGCTGATGGTGTGGTTCGCGGTCAGTGCGGCGCTGCGCCCGCTGGAGCGTTTGCGCACAGCGGTGGAAGAACGCCAGTCCGACGACCTGCGGCCGTTGCCGTTGGTGGAAGTACAGCGGGAGTTGTGGCCGTTGGTGCGTGCGCTGAATCACTTTACCGAGCGGCTGCGGGTCCAGTTCGAGCGTCAGGCGCAATTCATTGCCGATGCCGCCCACGAACTGCGTACCCCGCTGGCAGCGCTCAAGGCCCGGCTCGAACTGGGCCTGCGCTCAAGCGAACCCGACACCTGGCGCGACACCCTGGAAAACGCCGCCCAAAGTACCGATCGTTTAACCCATTTGGCCAATCAATTGCTGTCGTTGGCACGGGTCGAGAACGGTGCGCGGGCCATTGCCGAGGGCGGTGCGCAACTGCTTGATCTCAGTCAGTTGGCGCGTGAATTGGGTATGGCCATGGCGCCGCTGGCCCACGCGCGTGGCGTGGCCCTTGCGCTGGAAGCGGATGAACCGGTGTGGTTGCGGGGGGAACCGACGTTGTTGAACGAACTGTTGAGCAATCTGGTGGATAACGCGCTGGCGCATACCCCACCGGGCGGTAACGTGATTCTGCGAGTCACCGCGCCGGCCGTGCTGGAGGTCGAGGATGATGGCCCGGGGATTCCCGTTGAAGAGCGCGATCGGGTCTTTGAGCGCTTTTACCGACGTAACCAGCAGGTGGCCGGTTCGGGCCTGGGCCTGGCGATTGTCGGCGAGATCTGCCGCGCTCACCTGGCGCAGATCAGCCTGCACGATGGCGCGTCGGCGGGGTTGAAGGTGCGGGTGAGTTTTATCGCGGGGTAGGTTTGCGGTGTCTGGAATGGCCCCTTCGCGAGCAGGCTCGCTCCCACAAGAGATCTCGGGTGTTGCAGATCCAGTGTGGGAGCGAGCCTGCTCGCGAAGGGGCGGCGCGGTCTCGACTAGTAAAACATCGACCGCGATTCTTCCAGATCCTTGCACATCGCCTCGTTCTCGGGATCGATCCCCAGTTGCTTGAACGCTGGCACGTTGTGCGCATCGATTCGGGCCAATGGATGGTCGGTGTCCCTGTGGCAATACAGGCTGGCCACTTGTACCAGATCGACATAATCAACCTGATCGGATTGGCGCTTGAAGTCCAGGTATTGCCCCGGCACCTTCACCAGCTTTTCCGGGAAATCCCAGACCCTGAGCAATTTGTCGCCGAGCAGGGGATGAATACGGTCAATCACATGGTTGAGGCTGACGGGGTCGGAGAGCAGTTCATTGTGATCTTCGGCGTAGCTCAGGATAGGCAGCACGCCGATCTGATGGACCAGCCCGCCGAGCGCCGCCTGATCAGGCTTGAGTTGGGTGTATTTGCGGCACAGCGCATAACTGACCCCGGCGATTTCCAGGCTTTTGCGCCATACCTCGCGCATCTTCCGTTCCACCACATCTGAGCGGGCATGGAAAATCTGTTCCATGACCAGGCCGATGGCCAGGTTACTGCTGTAATTGACGCCCAGGCGCGTGATCGCGGTATGGAGGTCCGTGACTTCCTGGGTTGCACGCAGCAGCGGGCTGTTGACCACTTTGATCAGGCGCGCGGACAACGCGGTATCGCGACCGATTACTTTGCTCAGGGTACTGACGCTGACTTCCGGGTCTTCAGCAGCCTTGCGAATCTGCAGGGCCACTTCCGGTAACGTTGGCAGGACCAGGTCATCGTTATTGATGGCCTCAACCACATCCTGTTGGACCTTTTCCGCCAGATCGCTCATTTCTTTTCTCTAGGTATTGCCACAAGTGCTGCTGTTAACGCTGGATTTCGCGATCGCGATTCAGTTCGTAAGGCAGGTCGAGCAGGTGCAGGGCTGGCCCTTCTAGGGCGCCCAGATGGATGTCACCCCCTTCCGCTGCTTCGGCTTGCAGCACGGCCAGGAGTTCAATGTTTTGTCCGGCGTTGGCGGCCAGCACCACTTCGCCGATGGCGCTGCCGTGAGTCGGAGAAAACAGTGGCGTACCAGGCTCAGGCAATTCGTTGGCGTCCAGACTCAGGCGATACAAGCGACGCTTGAGTTTGCCCAGGTACTGCATGCGCGCGACGATTTCCTGGCCGGTGTAGCAACCCTTTTTGAAACTCACGCCACCGACCGCTTGCAAATTGAGCATCTGCGGGATGAACAGCTCACGGGTACCCGGCATGACCTGACCGATCCCGGCGCGGATCTGGCCCAGCAGCCATTGATTCAGATCGCTTTCGGTCAGCAGCCCGGACAGCTTGCCTTTGATGACACCCGCTTGATCGGCGGCAACCCAGAGTTCGGCGCGGTCCGGCGAGACGCGGATGGCGATCAGGCCTTCATTGCGCGCAACACTGTCAGTGTCGGCCGGCAACTCAAGACCGAGGCTGATCAGTGCCGCATCGCCATGGTCGACGCCGAAGCGGACCCAGGCAGCGCTTTCATCAGTCAGTTTGGATTTGGAGAACACGGCGTACTTTTTCAGGTCCGCCAGTTGCGGTTCCAGCAGCTCGGTGGCCATGGCCAGTAGAACGCCATCGCCTTGCAGCAAGATACGGAAACTCGACTGCATTCGGCCCTTCTGCGTGCAGCGGGCGCCGAGGCTGGCCTGGGTGTCGCTCAGGTAATTTAGGTTGCAGGTCAGTTGGCCTTGCAGGAATTTGCTGGCATCCGCGCCGCGTACCGCGAGAACGCCTTCGTGAGACAGGGTGCAGAAAAAAGCAGAGTCGGCCATGGGTCATCGCAGGGTAAAGAGACTGGGGGACATCATAAGGGGGCGCTGTTGAAATGGGTAGTTCACAAAGGATCGGTAGGGTCCGACCAAAGCCGAGTGTTCGACGGTGCTGGGGGCTGTATACTTGCCGCCTATTTGAGGAGCGCTCCATGGTCGAAGATGTTGAACTGAATCGCCTCTACTGGCACAGCCGCCGCGGCATGCTTGAGCTTGACGTGTTGCTGGTGCCGTTCGTGAAAGAGGTCTATCCGCACCTCAATGATGTCGACCGCGATTGCTACCGCAAGCTGCTCGAATGCGAAGACCAGGACATGTTCGGCTGGTTCATGGAACGCGCCGAATCGGAAGATCCGGAGCTTCAGCGCATGGTTCGCATGATCCTGGACCGTGTCCAGCCCAAGTAATTCGTTCGAATGCCGCTGGCATGCCTCGCGGCAGTTGCTGGCGGCGTATCTTCTGGCCCAGCTATTCGCGCTGGGTTCGCTGTTTCTTCTCTCCATACCGATCTGGGCCCGCGTGCTCGGCGTCGCGTTGTGCCTGGCTCATGGTGTTTGGGCGTTGCCGAGACAGATTTTGCTGACACATCCACAGGCATTTTGCGGCTTGCGTCGAGATGGCGATGGTTGGCAGTTGTGGAGTCAGACGGCGGGTTGGCAGGCCGTTCAGCTGCGGCCAGACAGCCTGGCGCTGCCGTTGATCGTGGTGTTGCGTTTTCGGCTGCGAGGCGAACGATGGGTCAGGTCGATTTGCGTGCCCCGGGACTCGCAGGCGGCGGATGTGCACCGACGCCTGCGGGTTCGACTCAAGTTCAGTCGACGTAGGTGGGTGGCACCAGAATAGTGTCCAGGGCGACGGGGAGCATGTCCGGATAGTCGAGGGTGTAATGCAGGCCGCGACTTTCCTTGCGTTCCATGGCTGACTCAATCATCAGCTCGGCGACTTGGGCCAGGTTACGCAACTCGATCAAGTCCCGGCTGACCTTGTAATTACTGTAGAACTCATCGATTTCGTCCAGCAGCAGGCGCACGCGGTGCTGTGCACGTTGCAAACGCTTGTTGGTGCGCACGATGCCGACGTAATCCCACATGAACCGCCGCAGTTCATCCCAGTTGTGCGCAATGATCACGTCTTCATCGGAGTCGGTGACCTGGCTGGCATCCCAGATGGGCAGGGCAATCGGAATCGATACCTGCGGCAACTGTTCCAGAATGTCCGCTGCCGCTGAGCGCGCATAAACGAAACACTCCAGCAACGAGTTGCTGGCCATGCGGTTGGCGCCATGCAGGCCGGTGAAGCTGGTTTCGCCGATGGCATACAGCCCTGGCACGTCGGTGCGACCATTTTGATCGACCATCACGCCGCCGCAGGTGTAGTGCGCCGCGGGCACCACCGGGATCGGTTGCTTGGTGATGTCGATGGAAAATTCGAGGCAGCGTTCGTACACCGTCGGGAAGTGAGTCTTGATGAACGCTTCCGGCATGTGGCTGATGTCGAGATAGACGCAGTCGACACCCAGGCGCTTCATCTCATGGTCGATGGCGCGGGCGACGATGTCCCGTGGTGCCAACTCCGCGCGCGGATCGAAGCGCTGCATGAAGCGTTCGCCGTTGGGCAGCTTCAGGTGGGCGCCTTCGCCGCGCAGTGCTTCGGTGATCAGGAAACTCTTGGCTTGCGGGTGATACAGGCAGGTGGGATGGAACTGGTTGAATTCCAGATTCGCCACCCGGCAACCCGAACGCCAGGCCATGGCGATGCCATCACCGCAGGCGCCGTCGGGGTTGCTGGTATAGAGGTAGACCTTGGCGGCCCCTCCGGACGCGAGGATTACAAAACGCGCGCCGTAGGTGTCGACCTCACCGGTGCCGCGGTTGAGTACATAGGCGCCCAGGCAGCGATTACCTTCAAGGCCCAGGCGTTTCTCGGTGATCAGGTCGACGGCGACGCGCTGTTCCAGCAGTTCGATGTTCGATCGTTGCCTGGCTTGGGCGAGCAAGGTTTTGAAAATCGCAGCGCCAGTCGCATCGGCGGCATGAATGATGCGTCGATGACTATGGCCGCCTTCACGGGTCAGGTGGAATTCGAATCCGCCGTCTTCGGTGCCGGACTGTTCATCGCGAGTAAACGGCACGCCTTGGTCGATCAGCCATTGAATCGCCTCTTTACTGTGCTCGACGGTAAATCGCACGGCGTCTTCGTGACACAGGCCACCACCGGCATTAAGCGTGTCATCGACGTGGGACTCAACGGTGTCGGTGTCATCCAGCACTGCCGCTACGCCACCTTGGGCCCAGAAAGTCGAGCCATTGGCGAGATCGCCTTTGCTCAGGACCGCGATGCGTAAATGACCGGGTAAGGTCAACGCAAGACTTAAACCGGCAGCGCCGCTGCCAATGACCAGAACATCGTGTTGAAACTGTTGGCTCATTTCAGGATTCCGCTCAAAGCGACCCGGGTCGGGGTTGGCGCAAGACACCTGGATTGGTGAGTCAGGCAGCCACACAGCCTACTAGTATATAGAGGGGGGGAGCGGCACAATAGCCGAGCCCATATGGCATTGTGAAACTACTGTGACGGAAAATACCTGACGCTTCGTCGGATGCTTTTTTGACCGGTTCGGCGACAAGACGACTGTATCGTCGATTTAACAGTCATTTTCTATTCAGGGTTGCACAATGTGGGTTGCACCCAGCTATAAATATTTGGAACTTTTGCCAAAGGCCCAAGATCAATAGACGGTGCCTGAAAAGAAGGACGTGTCGGCTTCAGAGCGGGATCTGCGGTTTGATCCTTACCTGCGAATCCGATGACAAGATTATTCGCGCAGCCGGATTATGCCGAGCTGCGCTTTTCGTGCGTGCCAAATCAGAGCCCGCAGGAAACTTGCTTGGAGGGGGAGAACTTTTGCGAAAAGCCCGAGTCTATGTTTGCAAGCCTGGTCGTTTAGTTATGCAAGCCTCCTCCGAGCTTATCGAGGAGTGTTCATGCTAACCCAGGAAGAGGATCAGCAGCTGGTCGAGCGCGTTCAACGCGGCGACAAGCGCGCTTTCGATCTGCTAGTGCTGAAATACCAGCACAAAATTCTCGGGTTGATCGTGCGTTTCGTGCACGACACCCATGAAGCCCAGGATGTGGCGCAGGAAGCCTTTATCAAGGCGTACCGCGCACTTGGAAATTTTCGCGGAGACAGCGCGTTTTATACGTGGCTTTACCGTATTGCCATCAACACGGCAAAAAACTATCTGGTTTCACGCGGCCGTCGGCCGCCGGATAGCGATGTCAGCTCCGAGGATGCAGAGTTTTACGATGGCGATCATGGCCTCAAGGATCTAGAGTCTCCAGAGCGTGCATTGCTGCGGGATGAGATCGAAGGCACCGTCCATCGAACCATTCAGCAACTGCCAGAAGATTTGCGTACGGCGTTAACTTTACGTGAATTCGATGGTCTGAGTTACGAGGACATTGCAGCAGTCATGCAGTGTCCGGTGGGTACCGTGCGCTCCCGGATCTTCCGCGCTCGGGAAGCCATCGATAAAGCCCTGCAGCCGTTGTTGCAGGAAAACTGAGACAGCGGCGACAGCCAAGAGAGGAACGCCATGAGTCGTGAAGCCCTGCAGGAATCGCTGTCCGCAGTGATGGATAACGAAGCGGACGAATTGGAATTGCGTCGGGTATTGAATGCCTTTGACGATGCTGACACCCGTGATACCTGGGCTCGTTATCAAATCGCGCGGGCGGTGATGCACAAGGATCTGCTGCTTCCACGTCTGGATATCGCTGCGGCAGTCTCTGCTGCGCTGGCTGACGAAGCTGTGCCGGCAAAAGCCTCCCGTGGTCCATGGCGCAGCCTGGGTCGTCTGGCGGTCGCTGCATCGGTAACGGTTGCCGTACTGGCAGGTGTTCGTCTATACAACCACGACGAGATCGCGGGTGTCGAACTGGCTCAACAATCCAGTCAACCGGGTCTGGCCGTTCCTCAGGTCAAGGGTCCAGCTGTATTAGCAGGCTACAATGAGAGTTCGGATGCCACTGGCCCTATGGCCAACGGCGTATTGCAAGGTCAGCCAGGCTGGCACGATCAGCGTATGCCAGGCTACTTGCGCCAACATGCTCAACAGGCTGCATTGAAAGGTACTGAGAGCGCGCTGCCTTACGCTCGTGCCGCAAGTCTGGAAAACCGTTAAGGAGGATCATGCGCGCCATCCCTCTACTTACGCTTCTGCTCGGTGGCTGGTTTGTTGTTCCAGCCCATGCTGATGAAGCCCAGGACTGGTTGACCCGTTTGGGCCACGCCGAGCAACAGCAAAGCTTTCGCGGTACTTTCGTCTACGAGCGTAACGGTAGTTTTTCTACCCATAACATCTGGCACCGCGTCCAGGATGGCAAGGTCCGCGAGCGTTTACTCCAGCTCGACGGCTCAGCACAGGAAGTCGTGCGCATTGATGGGCATACTCAATGCGTCAGCGGCATCCTGATAGCAGGGCTTGGGGATTCTCCCAACTCTTCTGCTCGTGCACTCGATCCTCAAAAGCTCAAGAATTGGTACGACCTTGCCGTCATTGGCAAGTCGCGCGTGGCTGGGCGGGCGGCGGTGATTGTTTCGCTGAAGCCGCGTGATCAGCACCGCTATGGTTTTGAACTGCATCTGGACCAGGAAACCGGCCTGCCTCTCAAATCATTGCTGCTCAATGATAAAGGGCAACTGCTGGAGCGATTCCAGTTCACGCAACTGGATACGACCAACGTACCGTCCGACAGTGACTTGCAGCCCGGCGCCGATTGCAAGGCCGTCGTACTCGACAGCGACAAGGCTTCTGCGGTCAAGGCGGCGCAGGCTTGGCACTCTGATTGGTTGCCACCGGGTTTCGAGTTGACTAGCAGTACGTCGCGAAAAGATCCAGAGACCAAAACCCAGGTCAACAGTCTGATGTATGACGATGGTCTGGCGCGTTTCTCGGTGTTCCTTGAGCCGTTGAATGGCGCTACAGTCACTGATACACGCACTCAGCTCGGGCCAACCGTTGCTGTTTCCCGGCGCTTGACCACCCCGCAAGGCGAAGTGATGGTCACCGTAGTCGGTGAAATTCCGATAGGTACCGCTGAACGGATTGCGCTGTCCATGCGCACTGATGCCACTGCAACCAAGCAGTGAGCGGGTATCGAAATGTTTGGTGAGCATTCCAATTTGCAATTATTCCCGATTTTTTCTATAGGTCAGAGCCCCCTCGGCTCTGGCCTTGTTTTTTGTTTCCGGAACAAAAATACCGGCGTATCGTTCCCGGTGTTCCTTGCTCCATATCGCTTAACCATGCTCGTCGTAACGGGAGCCTTATGTCGATACCACGCTTGAAGTCTTATCTCTCTATTTTTGCCACTGTGCTCGTGCTCGGTCAGGCAGTTACTGCTCAAGCAGTCGAATTGCCTGACTTCACGCAACTGGTCGAGCAGGCCTCGCCCGCGGTGGTGAACATCAGTACTACGCAAAAACTGCCGGACCGCAAAGTGTCGGACGAGCAGATGCCTGACCTTGAAGGCTTGCCGCCGATGCTGCGCGAGTTCCTGGAGCGTGGCATGCCACCGCCGCGTTCACCTCGCGGTGATCGCCAGCGCGAAGCCCAATCCCTGGGTTCGGGGTTCATCATCTCGCCTGACGGCTACATCCTGACCAACAACCACGTCATCGCCGATGCCGACGAAATTGTCGTTCGTCTTGCCGATCGCAGCGAAATGAAGGCCAAGCTGATTGGCACTGATCCACGTTCTGACGTGGCGCTGCTGAAAATCGAAGGCAAGGATCTGCCGGTTCTCAAGCTCGGAAAATCCCAGGACCTGAAAGCCGGCCAATGGGTCGTGGCTATCGGCTCACCCTTCGGTTTCGACCATACCGTGACTCAAGGTATCGTCAGCGCAATCGGTCGCAGTTTGCCGAACGAAAACTATGTGCCGTTCATCCAGACCGACGTGCCGATCAACCCGGGTAACTCCGGTGGTCCGCTGTTCAACCTGGCGGGTGAAGTGGTGGGGATCAACTCGCAGATCTACACCCGCTCCGGCGGCTTCATGGGGGTGTCCTTCGCGATCCCTATCGACGTGGCCATGGACGTTTCCAATCAGTTGAAAAGCGGCGGCAAGGTCAGCCGTGGCTGGTTGGGTGTAGTGATCCAGGAAGTGAGCAAGGATCTGGCCGAGTCTTTTGGTCTTGAGAAACCGGCCGGTGCACTGGTGGCTCAGATCCAGGATGACGGCCCTGCTGCCAAAGGTGGCGTGCAAGTAGGCGATGTGATCCTGAGCATGAACGGACAACCGATCATCATGTCCGCCGATCTGCCGCACCTGGTCGGCGCGCTGAAGGCCGGCTCCAAAGCCAATCTGGAAGTGGTTCGCGACGGTAAGCGCAAGAATATCGAGCTGACAGTCGGCGCTATCCCGGAGGAAGGCAAAGAAGTCGACGCCCTGCCAAAATCCAGCACTGAGCTCAGCAGCAATCGCCTGGGTGTTTCTGTGGCCGAGCTGACTGATGAGCAGAAGAAAACCTACGACCTCAAAGGCGGTGTGGTCATCAAGGAGGTCCAGGACGGTCCTGCGTCCCTGATTGGCTTGCAACCAGGCGATGTGATCACTCACCTGAATAATCAGGCGATTAGTTCCACCAAGGAGTTCACGGATATCGCCAAGGCGCTGCCGAAGAACCGCTCGGTGTCGATGCGGGTTCTGCGTCAAGGTCGCGCCAGCTTCATCACCTTTAAACTGGCTGAATAAACCGGTTGATGGGTCAATAAAAAACCGCCTCGAAAGAGGCGGTTTTTTTGTGCCCTGATTTTCTGTTTACAAAAAAAATCAGCCCATCATGTCCTTGATCAGGCGCTCTTGTTCCATCAACTCGCGTTGCCGTGCGTCGATTCGCGACGCTAGCGGGAAGTTGGTGCCGGCCTTGCGCTTGGCGAAGTCAAGTTGCTGAATGGCCTGGCGATAGTCCCCGATCAGCGCGAAGTACTCGGCACGAGCCTGATGCAGGCCGATGATATTGCCCGACAGGCCCCGTGTCTCGGCCACCATGTACCAGACATCCGGATCGTTCGGGCGGGACTTGAGCAGGGTTTCAAGGACTTTCTCGGCGTCAGCCGGGCGGTTCTGCTTGAGCAGCAAGTCGACCCGCACCTGATTCAGCGGATAGTTGAGCGGGTACTGCACGAGCATCCGGTCGACCCGCGTCTGTGCATCCGGTAGGCGGTTGTTGGCGATGTCCAGATCTACTTGGGCCAGGTTGTAAATAATTTCGTCAGGCGACTTGGCCAGCAACTGCTTGAGGTTCTCGCGGGCGTCATTGAACTGGCTGCCTTTGATCTGGGCGATTGCCAGGCCATAACGAGCTACGTCGTTCTTCGGGTTTTCATCGAGTTGGACGCGAAAGCGTTTGGCAGCAAGACCTGGACTGTCTTCGTAGAACAACTGGACGCGCGCGCGAATCAATTGATACGTCAGGCTGTCTTCCTTGCCTCCCGGCTTGAACTGCTGGGCGCGGTTGCGGGTGTCGGCGATCCGCGATTCGGTGACCGGGTGAGTCAGCAGGAATTCCGGCGGTTTGGAATCGAAACGGTGCTGGCGCATCAGACGCTCGAACATGTTCGGCATCGAGTTCGGGTCGTAACCGGCTTTCTCGAGGTTGAGCATGCCAATACGGTCGGCCTCCTGCTCTTTCTCCCGGGAGAAGCGTAGCTGCTCCTGAACGGCCGCTGCCTGGGTGCTGACGATGGTGGCGATACCCGCGTCTCCGGCGCCAGCCGCTGCCAAGATGATCCCGCCGAGCAGAGCGGCCATCATCGGGATTTGCATGCGTTGCGAAGCTTCGACGCCGCGTGCAAAGTGGCGTTGCGATACGTGAGCCAGTTCGTGAGCGAGTACCGAGGCGTACTCGCCTTCGGTCTCGGCATTCAGAAACAGACCGCCGTTGACCCCGATAATCCCGCCGGGTGCGGCGAAGGCGTTGAGTTCCGGGCTATTGATCAGGATGAACTCCAGGCGCCGATCATTGACCTGGCTGGTTTCAACCAGTCGATAGACACTGGATTCCACGTAGTCCTTGAGCTGCGGATCATTGAGCTGCAAGACCTGACTGCGCAACAACGCCAGCCATGCACGGCCCAATTGGTATTCCTGCTGCGGCGAGACAATGGCAGAACTGGCATCGCCGAGTGACGGCAGGTCGTCGGCGAAGCCTGGTGAGGCAAGCAGGCAAGCGAGCGTCAGCAGGGTAGGGCGCAGAAAAGTCATGCACAAAGCCTTAGTCGACAAAGACCTTACTGTAGCCGGACACTAAGCTTGCGACCAGATATTCTAAGCTGCTCAACCATCAGACCCGGAGTAACGCGATGACCGACGCTGTAGCCCATGACGCCGAACTGGACGCCAGCGGCTTGAATTGCCCTTTGCCGTTGCTCAAGGCCAAGCTGGAACTCAATCGATTGGCCAGCGGCGCGGTGCTTAAGGTGATCGCTACCGACGCGGGTTCTCAGCGCGACTTTCGCACCTTTGCCCGATTAGCCGGTCATACGCTGCTTCGTGAAGAAGACGAAGCGGGTGTATACCGCTACTGGTTGAAAAAAGCCTGATATCGCTGCGTTCGGTTCTAAGGATTATTGATGTTCAAAGTGTTACGCGATTGGATTCAGCGCTACTTTTCCGATGAAGAGGCCGTGGTGCTGGCGGTCCTTTTGGTTTTGGCGTTTACCGCCGTGCTTACGCTGGGCGGCATGCTCGCGCCGGTGCTCACCGGAATGGTACTGGCGTATTTGATGCAAGGGTTGGTAGTGACGCTTGAACGCCTGCGCATGCCCGGTGCGGTGGCGGTGGGGCTGGTCTTCGCGTTGTTCATGGGCGTCTTGCTGGTATTTATTGTTGTCGTGGTGCCGTTGCTCTGGCATCAGTTGATCACTTTGTTCAACGAGCTACCCGGCATGCTCGCCAAGTGGCAGTCGCTGCTGTTGCTGCTACCCGAACGCTACCCACATCTGGTGTCCGACGAGCAGGTGCTCCAGGCCATCGAGTTGGCGCGGGGCGAGATTGGCAAGTTCGGTCAGTGGGCGCTGACGTTCTCGCTGTCGAGTCTACCGCTGCTGGTAAACATCATGATCTACCTGGTGTTGGTACCTATCCTGGTGTTCTTCTTTCTCAAGGACCGAGAGATGATTGGCCAGTGGGTGCGCGGTTATTTGCCGCGTGAACGGGCGCTGATCACTCGAGTCGCCCACGAAATGAACCGGCAGATCGCCAACTACATTCGCGGCAAGGTCATCGAGATCTTCATTTGCGGAGGGGCGACCTACATCGGTTTTGTCGTTCTGGGACTCAACTACGCGGCATTGCTGGCTTTGCTGGTCGGCGTGTCGGTGGTGGTGCCGTACGTCGGAGCGGTGGTGGTGACGGTGCCGGTCATGCTGATTGCCTTGTTCCAGTGGGGCTGGAGCGATCAGTTCATCTATTTGATGGCGGTCTACGGGATCATCCAGGTGCTGGATGGCAACGTGCTGGTGCCGTTGTTGTTCTCGGAGGCGGTCAACCTGCATCCCGTGGTGATCATCTGCGCGGTACTGCTGTTTGGCGGGTTGTGGGGCTTTTGGGGGGTGTTCTTCGCGATTCCCCTGGCGACGCTGTTCAAGGCTGTGCTGGATGCGTGGCCGCGCAAGGAACCGTCGGTCGCGCCGTTGCTGTAACTGTCCGGCCTGATTATGCGGTGGGGCTGAGGGCCTCTTCGCGAGCAGGCTCGCTCCCACACATAACCAATGTGGGAGCGAGCCTGCTCGCGAAGGCGTCAGAACAGACGCCAAAAAAATCAGCCCTTGTTCAGCGCCTGGGCCGCAGCCAAAACAGCATCTACATGCCCCGGCACCTTCACGCCGCGCCATTCCTGACGCAGCACGCCATCCTTATCAATCAGGAAAGTGCTGCGATCAACGCCCATGTATTCCTTGCCATACAGCTTTTTCAGCTTGATCACATCGAATAACTGGCAAAGCGCCTCTTCCTTGTCGCTGATCAGCTCGAAGGTGAACGCTTGCTTGGTCTTGAAGTTTTCGTGGGATTTCAGGCTGTCACGCGATACACCAAAAACTTCGGTGTTCGCCGCTTTAAAGGCGTCCAGCTGATCGCGAAAGCCCTGGCCCTGAGTGGTGCAGCCCGGCGTGCTGTCCTTCGGGTAGAAGTAAATCACCACTTGCTTGCCTTTGAGGCCCGCGAGACTGACGGTCTGCCCGCTGGTCGCGGGCGCTTCGAAGTCGGCAACCGGTTGATCAATGGCAACGGCCATGGAAGTTTCCTTACATTGGGTTTTGTGGGCGCCACGGTTCGATCAGGGCGTCCAGATTCAGCGCATCGGCGAAATCCAGGAACTGATCGCGCAGCCAGCTGATTTGCACGCCGGCCGGTAACGTCACGGTAAAGGTGGCGTTGAGCATGGTGCCGCCGGTCTGTGGAGCCTGATAGGTGTCGCAGGTCAGGTTTTCCAGCTCGACGTTGTGGTCCATGAAGAACTGGCACAGCTCGTTGATGATGTCCGAGCGATAAGCCGAGCTGACATAGGCGACGTAAGGCAAGGCCTGTGGACGGTTCTCCAGGGCCGCGCTGCGTACCACGTTGACCGTGAAGGCGTGTTTTTTGGCGAGGCTCGAAAGGCTGCCTTCCAGGCGCGCCAAGGCGTCCCAGCTGCCGGAGATCTCGAGGATCAACGCACTGCACTCGCCATGACGGGTCAGGCGGGAAGTGACTACGGCGCAGCGATTTTCATGGCTGGCGCGGCACAGGACGTTAGTCAGCTCCATGGGGTTGGCGCCGAGGGCACTGATGACAAGGAATTGTTCGCGAACTGTGGGGGTGGACATGCAGCATTCCTAAAGCGATGAGCGGTCGATACTTCTACGGGCTTTTATTGCTGGGGCGAGCCTGCGGATGCGAATTCAGAAAACCCGGCCGAAGGTTGCAACGTGCTCCAGTGTGGCAAGAGCGAGGGGTGGCAACGCTGGATCGGGGCTTGTGATGCCGAAAATGGAGGCTGAAACCCGGCGTACGAGCTTATCAGTACCGATCAAAGTCTGAAGGGTAGCGAAAAGCAGCGCCAAGGGGAATGGCAGCAGCGCAGTACTTCGCTTGTGCAAGCATCTTGGCGCCAGTACCATTACCGCTCTCTTTTTCCGGCAGGAGCGGTTGCATGATTGCGGGCAGTATGGTGGCACTGGTCACACCCATGGATGCACAAGGTCGTCTCGATTGGGACAGCTTGAGCAAACTGGTGGACTTTCACCTGCAAAACGGCACCCACGCCATCGTGGCGGTCGGCACTACAGGTGAGTCTGCCACGCTAGACGTGAATGAGCACATCGAAGTGATTCGTTACGTAGTCAAGCAGGTGGCAGGGCGCATTCCGGTGATTGCCGGTACTGGCGCCAACTCGACGCGCGAAGCGATCGAGCTGACCACCAACGCGAAGACCGCCGGCGCCGATGCTTGCCTGCTGGTCACGCCGTACTACAACAAGCCGACCCAGGAAGGCTTGTACCAGCACTTCAAGGCCATCGCCGAAGCCGTCGATATCCCGCAGATCCTGTATAACGTGCCCGGTCGCACCGCTTGCGACATGCTGGCCGACACCGTGATCCGCCTGTCGACCGTGAAAAACATCATCGGCATCAAGGAAGCCACTGGCGACCTGACACGTGCCAAAGCCATCATCGATGGCGTAAGCAAAGACTTTCTGGTGCTTTCCGGTGACGACGCCACCGCGGTCGAACTGATGCTGCTCGGCGGTAAAGGCAACATCTCGGTGACCGCCAACGTCGCCCCGCGTGACATGGCCGACCTGTGCAACGCTGCTCTGAAAGGCGACGCCGTCACGGCCCGCGCGATCCATGAAAAGCTGATGCCGCTCAATAAAACCTTGTTTATCGAATCCAACCCTATTCCCGTGAAATGGGCGCTGCATGAAATGGGCCTGATGCCAGACGGTATCCGTCTGCCGCTTACCTGGCTCAGCGCTGCCTGTCACGAACCGCTGCGGCAGGCCATGCGCCAGTCCGGCGTCCTGGTTTAATTGAGGAAGTACAACGCATGAAGCGAATGGCCGGACTTTCCGCACTTGCCTTGATTATCTCCAGCACCAGTGGCTGTGGATGGGTCTGGGGCCCGGAAGGTTATTTCCGTGACCGTGGTAGCGATTACCTGGACGCGCAACAGACTGCACCCATGCAAATGCCACCCGATGTCAACGCCAAGCATCTGGATCCGTTGTTGCCAATCCCGCGCAACGTGGCCAATGACACCACCAAAGGCGAATACATCGTTCCTCGTCCGCAGCCACTGTCGGCATCGGCCGACGCCAGTGCCTATTCCCTGCAGAAAACCGGTGATTCGCGCTGGATCGTGGCCCAGAACCCTCCGGCCGAAGTCTGGCCAGTGGCCGTGCAGTTCTTCCAGGACAACGGTTTCCGTCTGGACGAACAGCGCCCGCAAACCGGTGAATTCACCACCACCTGGCAGCATTCCGACGAATTGTCCGCCGCGATGGGCAAACGCCTGAGCGCGGCCGGTGTCGCCGCCGACAGCGAAACCCGCGTGCGGGTTCGCATCGAGCCAGGCGTGC
Organism: Pseudomonas sp. ASL7; assembly: GCF_056680375.1. NCBI lineage: Bacteria > Pseudomonadati > Pseudomonadota > Gammaproteobacteria > Pseudomonadales > Pseudomonadaceae > Pseudomonas > Pseudomonas sp. ASL7. The sequence goes on from NZ_CM155279.1 coordinate 6,199,419, forward strand.
AGCGCAACACCAGTGAAGTCTACGTGGTCAGCGCCGAGCGCCCTGCAGGCAGCACCTCCGATGTGGCCTTCACCAACCGTTCGGTCAACACTGGCCTGGACGCGGCACTGGTCGACGATATGCTTGCGAGCATGAGCCGCATTTCGGAGAAGGGCGGTTCGGTCTCCATGCTGGCTTCGCGTGATTCCGATACGACAAGCCGGGTCATCCTGAGCGAAGACGGCAGCGGCAACCCGGTATTGAACGTCGGTACTGACCTGGACCGTGCCTGGTCGAGCGTCGGTCGTGCGCTGGAAAAGGGTGAATGGCGCGTTGAAGACATCAACCGCAGCCTCGGTCTGTACTACATCAACCTGTCCGAAAAAGCCGATAAGAAAAACGAGAAGCCTGGTTTCTTCAGCGGCCTGTTCGGCAGTGCGCCGAGCAAGGAAGAAATTGAAGCTCGCGCCGAGCGTTATCAGGTTCGCCTGAGCAAGGTCGGCGATAGCGTCCAGGTCACCGTCGAGAAGAACATCAATACCGTGGCTCCAGCAGAAGTGGCGCGCAAAGTGTTGAGCAAGATTCAGGATAACCTGGGCTGATCTCATGCGTTTTGCCGTTCTCGGCAGCGGTAGCCAAGGGAACGGCACGCTGATAGCCAGCGCTGACACGTATGTGCTGGTGGATTGTGGTTTCTCCCTGCGGGAAACCGAAAAACGCCTGCTGCGCCTGGGTGTGAACCCTTCGCAGCTGAGCGCGATACTCGTGACCCACGAACATGCCGACCACGTGCATGGCGTGGGTTTGCTGTCTCGGCGCTACAATCTGCCTGTCTACCTCAGTCGCGGGACCCTGCGCGGGATGCGCAAACCAATTGAGCCGGCTGGCTTGTTGGCCGGCGGCGAGCAACTGCAGATCGGCGCACTGAGCATCGGCGTCATTGCCGTGGCCCATGATGCACAGGAGCCGACGCAATATGTTTTCAGTGACGGTGAGCGGCGTTTCGGCCTGTTGACCGACCTGGGCTCGTACTGCGACAAGGTGCTGGACGGCTATCGGGATCTCGATGCGTTGATGATCGAGTCCAACCATTGCCGTGACATGCTCGCTCGCGGTCACTACCCGTACTTCCTGAAGCAGCGGGTGGGCGGTGAATTGGGACATTTGAACAACCATCAGGCGGCATTCCTGGTGTCCGAGTTGGGCTGGCAAGGCCTGCAACACCTGGTCCTGGCCCATCTGAGCAGCAAGAACAACCTGCCGCAGCTGGCCCGGCAATGTTTTGTCGACACCCTCGGGTGCGACCCGGACTGGCTGCAACTGGCCGATCAAGATTCAGGGCTCGACTGGCGACACATCGCCTAGCCCACCTACTTAGCAAGCGGAGCCCATCATGGAAAAACGTGAAGAACTCTACCGCGGCAAAGCCAAATCGGTTTTCAAGACCGACGACGCTGACCGCTTGATCCTGCTGTTTCGCAACGACACCTCGGCGTTCGACGGCAAGCGCATCGAGCAGCTCGACCGCAAAGGCATGGTGAACAACAAGTTCAACGCCTTCATCATGCAGAAACTCGAAGCAGCCGGCGTGCCGACCCAATTCGACAAACTGCTGGGCGACAACGAATGCCTGGTGAAGAAGCTCGACATGATCCCGGTCGAGTGCGTCGTGCGTAACTACGCCGCCGGCAGCCTGGTCAAGCGCCTGGGCGTTGAAGAAGGCATGAAGCTCAACCCTTACACCTTCGAACTGTTCCTGAAGGACGACGCCAAGGGCGACCCGTTCATCAACGAATCCCACGTCGTGGCATTTGGTTGGGGCACCGCCGAGCAACTGGTTCGCATGAAAGAACTGTCGCTCAAGGTCAACGAAGTCCTGAGCAAACTGTTCGACGACGCCGGCCTGCTGCTGGTCGACTTCAAGCTCGAGTTCGGCGTATTCCACGACGGCTCCATCGTCCTGGGCGACGAATTCAGCCCGGACGGCTGCCGTCTGTGGGACAAGGCCACCGGCAAGAAAATGGACAAAGACCGCTTCCGTCAGGGCCTCGGTGACGTCATCGAAGCCTACGAAGAAGTCGCCAATCGTCTGGGCGTACCGCTTTAATCGACGCAAGCATCTGATAGCACGGAAAAATTTTGCTTAGGGGGTTCGCTTCCGGCAAAAGTGTTGTTATGATGCGCGCCGTTGGAGAGATGCCAGAGTGGCCGAATGGGACGGATTCGAAATCCGTTGTACCTTCACCGGTACCTAGGGTTCGAATCCCTATCTCTCCGCCATATATGTACAAAAAGGCCCCATTTTATGGGGCCTTTTTGCATTCTGTGGTTTCTGTTCCCCCATTTATTCCCCCACTCTCTTTTTTCATGATGTGCACTGCTACCTTCGCGCTGAATTCAGAGGCGTGTCGCTTGGCTCGCCTCCAATCAGCTCAGGCTCTGGCCTCAAGTTTCAGAGCAATCCTTGTTTGAGCAGGAGATCACCAAGTGTTATGGGCGGCTCATCTTCGCTGGTCGGGCTTTGTGTGGCTCCCTGGGCGTTCAGGTCTGGTATATCTGCCTCACGCTCGCCAGGCTTTGCTGTCCCGGCTTCACTAATCGGATGAGTGCTCAACGGGGTGGCGCTGTTACTTGCGACTGACGAGCTGGGCTGGCCCTTTGTTTCTTGAGTCTGTTGGCTGTGTGGCACAGGTTTTTCATCAATAGTTGCATCGGGGGGAATTGGGTGGGTCTGCGTGCTGCTACCGGCCTCGACTGTTGGCTCTTTTGATGCGTGGCGGGTGAGGTGTTTTTCTATCATGCCCAGTCCAGACCCCATGATTATCAGTCGCTCCACGACTTTAGGGCGTGTCAGTTCGTGCTTTTTGGCTAATTCATCAAGGAGGTCGATTGCTGTTGATGAGATCTCGACGTTAAGTTGTTTTTTGCCTGCTGCCTTTGTCCGCGCTCTATATTTCTTTTGACTCCAACTCTGTTTAATTTTCTCGATGATTGCTTTCTGTTCGTTTGGGCCGTACTCCGCCTGATCGAAGAACATAAGTAGTTCTTGGTAATTGCTAATTGGGTCACGTAGGGAGAAAAGAGATGTGCTGCTTTTATTCAGCCACTCCCAGGCACATTTGCAGCGCTGGGGGCCCTCTTCTTTGTTTTCAAACCATTCGAAATCACTGTCTCTTGCCTTGTGTCGAATCCAGTGATTACGGAGGCTTTCGATTTCTACTGCTTTGTATCCAATTTCGACATCCCAGAGGTCGAGCATGGCTATGAGGTGATTTCTGCCAGTGAGGTGTACCAGGCTTCGAGATAGATTTAGGTCGGTAATGCGCTCAATCCTGCCACGCAACCATTCATATTGCCGACTATCTCCCACAATCCACTTGAGGAGGTCATCCCGCACCATAAGCCGGTCTGTATCCTGATTGATTCTCTCAAATAGGTTGGGATTTCTTTTCAGGTAGCGAGCAATGACATCCGTCATGGTAATGCCATTGCAAGTGGCGGGATCCAGTTCGGCATTTTCGTAACGGTCCAGGCAAAGCCAAAGCCAAATGTCATGGCGGTGGCTGTGCTTGGGCTCCCTCGCTGCTCGGCCAGATTGTCGGCCAGCCGTCAAGACAAAATCCTCATTTCTATTCATAGTCAACATCTATCGATTAGTTATCGGACTAATATTTGCGCTATTTTATGAGAGCTAATCTAGCACTACTCTATGTTTTGTCTATATGGATTCTATGGCTACTCAAGGCGATTTCTATGCTCATTCTAGGAATGATCTATGATTATTATTTTTGTATTCATCCCGTAGATAAAGGCCGAAACGCCTTTGTTATCGGTGTTTTAGCGGTTTGCATCGGATTCTCAGCATGAATCGCTAGTGCTTATAGATGGGGCGTGCGAAAGGAATATTTTGCCACGCCCTAGCTGACCATTGAGGCCCTTCGGCAACTGCCGCCAATTTGCGGCCACACCTTCAACGCGATCTCTGCCGCTGAGGGTGTTAGCTATCCGCGAGCCCTCGGGCTTCTTACGCCGTGGCGGGCGTGGGCGTATTTTTCTACAAGCCCCCCCAATCCTCTGAACGGAATACAGAGGAGCCAGTTCATGAGGTTAATTCGCCTGAAAGACGTCATGCATTCCACCGGCCTGGGTCGGTCCACGATCTACAAGTACATCGAAGAGGGGATCTTTCCGAAGCCAGTGTCATTGGGCGGCAGGGCTGTTGGCTGGGTTGAAAGCGAAGTGATCGGCTGGGTCATGGCCAGGATCGAGGCGCGAGATTTGGCCGATGGGGTCGCTGCGTGATTCACTGATGTCTGGGGTGGGCAGCATGCCTGCTCCCGGCAATTTCAATACGCCATGACTGGGGCTTCCCCGGTCATGGCGCGTTATGCCGCATCAACTGGCTGGGGTGGTAATCTCAGACAACTCTTTCAATGCAGTCATGGCAAAAAGCTCCGATAGGCTGGGCCATGTCGCTTTCCATTGTGCCGTTTCCCTGGGCAGTGCCTTCCTGGGCGAAGCTGGTTTTATTGATATAGCCATAGGTACTCATAGCCAAGACCCATACCCACAATCATCTATAGCCATATCTAATCTACCTTTACCTTCCGATAGCCTCAGGCGCGGAACGTCTCCGCAGTAAAAAAATACTCAGTGGGTATCTGGTGTGCATCCAACCAACCAGGTACTCAACCATGCACACGTTCAGCAATACCACCTACACCGGCGTCTCCCAGTCTGAAGCCTCGATTCTGATCGAACGATTCGTTCAATCCATTGAGCGTACTGACAAGCCAGCGTTCGAGATCATCCAAGGTCACTCCGGATACGAACGGACACGACGGACCAGGCTCTCCAAATACATCGACGCCATGCAGCAGATGTTCGATCTCTTCGATGATCGTCACCCTTACGCGTATAGCGAGCACCTGCAAGCCTTCTGGGAAGCTTGTCAGGACATTGGCCTAGGGCGTGGTCCGGCTGGTCTGATCTGCCTGAATAAGCAGGGGACGGCCTTTCTAGATTTCCATCATTCCATGAACGTACTGGTCGCTCGGATTCGTCAGCTGATCAGCAGCAAGAAGTACAAGCGCAAGGCGGATGATCGTCGCTACGAAGCCAGTCGCAAGCAAGCTGCACTCAGCGAGTACGTCAGCCAGGTGCTTGATCGTTACGCCCGCACGGTGGTCATTCGTGTGGATCTGCATTATCGAGCGGTGGCCCGTCCACGCTTGCGTATTGAGGATGTGTTCAATGACCTGGAAAAGCTCATTCGTGCGCGGGAACGTAGTCCCATCTTCGAGCATGAGACCGGCTATGTCTGCTCAGTCGAGCACGGAGAGGATAAAGGCTTCCATATCCATACAGCCTTCTTCTTCAACGGTGCTGAGGTACGCAGCGATTTCGCTAAGGCGAGAAAGGTCGGCGAGTTGTGGGAGCAGATCACTCGTGGTCGGGGTTATTTCTTCAGCTGTAACGATGATAAGGACAGCTATGGTGATGAGCTCGGAATCGGGGTGATCAAGCGCGCTGACAGCGTGGCATGCCGAAAGTCCATCAAGGCCGTGAGTTACCTGACCAAGGACAACCAATATCTGCGCATGAAGCCAGCTGGGGCGAGAACCTACCGCACGGGTCGGGCTCTGATTTGCCTAAGCCGTTATCTGCCATCTAAATAAAGCGGCGTAATCAGTCATCTCTCGATTCGTCGATTCCTTGACCGAAAGGATTCAATCCGCACGGGAGCGCTCCAGGCGCCTGAATGGCATTGCTCATCAGACAGAGGTGCGCTGGTGCTGGATCAGGGAGATTGGGCAGGAGGGTCGACCGCATTACCACTTCGTCTTACTACTCAACCGGGATGCGTACCACACCGTGGGGCGCTATGACTCAGAAAGGGAGAATCTATACAGCCGCCTTCATGCGGCATGGGCCAGCGCACTGATCTGCCACCGTAAAAAGTTACACAGCTCCCTGAGGTTATGAACCTACTCAGCGGATCATTCCCATGGCACACCAGCCCAAGCGTCACCCCGACAACAGCAATCTCCACCTGCATTACGAGGACACCTATCACGGTCTATCCGTGATGGCGTCCCACGCTCCCTTCATTACCGAATACCTGAAGAGTCTGCTTGAAACGACTCAGTTGGCACTGAGCGCCCACCGTCGGGTGTTTGCGGTACGTTTCGATCTGCGCTTCCCAGATGACTATTTGCCACCTGCATCCAGCAACGCCGTCATCTCCAGGTTTGTCGCTTCCTTGTCCACAAAGATTGAAATTGCACGTGAGCGTGCCAAGCGTCTGAGTGGCTCTGCGCATCAGACAAGCGTTCGATGTTGCTGGGTGAGGGAGGTAGGACGAGAGGGGCGCCCGCACTTTCACTTCGTCCTGCTGCTCAACAGGGATGCGTTCCACACGGTGGGACGCTTTCAATCTGAGCGGCAGAACCTGTACAGCCGCATCCAGGCCGCTTGGGCCAGCGCGCTGAAAATATGCGTCGATGATACCGAGGGCTTGGTGCATATCCCGGCAAACGCCACATTCAACCTCTCTCAGGACGATCCAGCGCAGATGGATCGGTACTTCCATCGAGTGAGCTACATCTGTAAGGCCGCGACCAAGAATTACGGCAGTCGATGTCGGGCATTTGGTTGCAGTAGAGGCTGAGTGACGGCATCGCCGCTACAGCCAGAACATCCCTTCCAGCAGCGACGTCATCTTTGATACCGATCCAGATCGGCTGGGTGCTCACCCGGCTCGTCATCGTGCGGGTATTCACCCTCGACTACCGAACGCCAACCTCACGTTCCGTGTGGGGGCTGGCCATGCATGAGCAATGGCGTTGTATAGCCACGGCCATGCTCGTGGGCATGAGCTATTTCGCTAATTCCATTCTCAGTCCATCAATTATTTAGCAGGAGCGATAATGAATTTTCCCATCAGTGATTCACGCATTGATCTATCCCATTCAAGCGCTTCATTCCTAATCAACCGGATGGTTGAGGCTGTCACTTACACGGACGAGCCGGCCTACCATGTCACCTTGGATGCTGAGGGCGATGAGCAGATAGTAATGACATCGCTGTCCGAGCTATTCGACTGCGTGCCGCAAATAAGCAAGGCATGCGCGGACCGGTGCTACGACGAACATCAAGATCTGTTTTGGGCGGCGTACGGAGAGATTGGGCTCGAAGACAGTCTGTGTGGGCTGACCTGCATGAACAGTGCGGAAACAGGCTATCTAAGCACCGCGCAAGCAATGAATGCGCTGGTCGATAGAATCCGACTGCTGATCAGCTATTGGGAGATGGACCTGACTACTGCATGAGGAGATGAGCCCCAGTCCGAAGACCAAGGCGTCGAAGGCTGGGCTTGCAGCATGGCACCGGTACCAATTGGCAGCCTGTTCAACTGATGTCGCGGCTCTATAAGACCAGCATGACTACCTATCGAGCTCAGGGAGCCGCACACTGGAGAGTGTTCTCAATACATGGCGGATCGCGTTGGAGCGGTAAGCGCGCCAGTGCCGCTCCGTCAGTTTAGGACGGGTCTTATAGGACACAGATGGCAATGTCATTAACCTACAGATAACCATCGGCTTGAAGCTGCTAGGACCCAAGAGGCAATAATCGTGCGCGCACTTAATGTTCTGATCCTTGAGGATAACGCTTTTCAATTGCTGATGTTGCATCAGATGCTCAACAGCATTCAGGTCTTCAATGTTCGGACCGCCAGCAGTGTAGAGGCTGCTCAACAAGCGCTGGCCAATCGAGGTAGCGTCGATATTGCCATCTGTGATTTGCAGATGGAAGGTCCTGACGGCCTCGATATGATTCGTTTTTTGGCCGTGAACCGACTGGCTCGTGCGTTGATCATCCTCAGCTGTAATGACCAAAGTGTACTCGATGGCGCGGCCCATTTCGCCCGATCGCAGGGTATCCAGGTGCTCGGCAGCTTGCAGAAACCTGCGTCGACCGAGGTACTGCTTGAGTTGCTTGAGGCTTATCGGGATCGTAGTCAGGACGCTGTTGAGCCATTGCCACTGGCGCAGGTATCGGAGCTGTTCTCGCTGGAGGAGCTGCACCAACTGGCTCCTGGTCAGTGTATCGGTGACACTTCGGAGTTTGAGCAATGGATCGCTTACTACCAGCCCAAAGTCAGTCTTGAGGGCGAATTGCTGGGCGTAGAGGCGTTAGTCCGCTGGCAGCATCCTCGCCATGGTTTGATGTCGCCTGGTAGTTTCATCGACGCGGTGGAATATGCCGGACTCATTGAACCGTTGACCTGGCGCATGCTGGAGCTGGCGTTGACGTTGTCCGCTCGTGTGCAGCGCGAGCGCGGTGAGTTTCTGCCTGTCTCGGTCAATATTCCTCCTTCGATGATAGAGCAGGATGATTTTGCACCTCAGGTAATGGCGCTGTTGGCGCGCTTTGGGCTACCCGCCAAAGTGCTGACCCTAGAGGTCGTCGAAAGCCCGGCATTGCACGCCACAACGATGCCGCTGGAAGGTCTGTTGCGCTTGCGTATGCAGGGCTGCCATTTGTCGATCGATGACTTTGGCACCGGTGCATCGAATATTGAGCGTCTGCTGCAATTGCCGTTTTCCGAGTTGAAAATTCCTGCCGAGTTCGTGCGTGGTATGGCAGGCGATGGGCGTAAGGCGGCAGTGGTTGCCGGGGCCATGATCATGGCGCAAAAAATGTCATTGAGCGTGGTGGTCGAAGGGGTGGAAGAGGTGTCTGACTATCAAGTCTTGCAGGCGCTGGGCAGACTGAGTGTACAGGGTTACCTCATTGCTCGGCCGATGAGCGAGACCGACCTGATACGCTGGATCGACGAGCGTGGAGGTTTCGATCTCAGGTCAGGCCATGTTCTTGCAGATAGATAAACAAGGTGGATTCGTGGGCCAGATCCAACTGGCCCATGGTGCCGTCACCCAATAGTAAAAGAGCTCGGCGTGAGTCTTTCCAGCGTTGTCTGCACCAGGTGTTCGAAGCCAGTGAGCGCCTGGTGCAAGGCCGTCTGATCATTCGCCTTAGCCATCGTTTCCAGTACGACGCAGCTTGCCGCGACATCGGGCTCTCGTACCATCATGAAAGCGCCTTTCATCGAGTGCAGTTGCGCCAGAATCGGCCTCATTTCGCCACATGAAAGTGCATTGCGAATGATTGACAGAGACTGCGTGGAGGTTGTCATCATCGCCTCATACAGGTCAGCCGGTAGAGGGTTCTTTGCTGGAGTGTCGCGCCCGGTGGTGATATTCGAGCTTGGGGCGGCTTTCGATTTGTTACCCAGATGCTTGCGTAGCGCGGCATCCAGCTTAGTCAAAGATAAGGGCTTCAGTATGACGTCGTCGATACCTGCCAGCGCACAGCGATGATGATCATCGGCTGTCGTACTGGCTGTGATTGCCAGGATAGGTACGCTCTCGCCTCGTCTGCGAAGATGGGTTGCGAAGTCGTATCCATCGAGTTCCGGCATTGACAGGTCAGTCAGTACAATATCGAAATGTTGTTCGCTAAATCTTTTGAGGGCGACCATGCCGTTCTCGGCGAAGTCCGCTTCGTAGCCCAGCAGCTCTAGCTGATCGCGGATCAGTATTCGGTTTGCCGGATGATCTTCGGCTACGAGCACGCGGATGCGTTGTTTGTCAGTGCTATGTTCAGGAGTTATCGCCAGGGCAGGTGACAGTCTATCGGTCAGACCGCCCATCGTATCGGCAATGGCTGATCTGATTCCGGCGAGTGAATAGCAGGACACCAAGATTTGATTGTCCGTTGCAATGGGGGTGCGCGGACCCTCGCTGGCCGCGTGGATCACCCAAGGTGCATGCGTGGCCGCTGCCGCCTCGTCTTCCGTATTCCACGGGGTCGGTGCGCCAAGAATCAACATCGGAATTCGGGTCACAGCCAATTCTTCCGGTGATGCTGTCGTCAATACGTCGAGTCCCCATTTGACCAAGTGAGGCTCGATAGACGAGCGCCATCCCGGCGACGCGACAAGTGCTATACGTGTTCCGCGCGTAAAGGATGGGTGTTCAACGCTTTCGTCGTTGATCATCGGTATTGGCAAACTCACTGAGAACGTACTTCCCAGACCTGGGGTGCTTTCAAGCGACATGACGCCGCCCATCAACTCTGTCAGTCGCTTGCACAAAGCAAGGCCGAGACCTGTGCCGCCGAAACGCCGTGTGATCGACGAGTCTGCCTGAGCGAACGCCTGAAACACTTCGTGCTGAAGGGCGGCGGGTATGCCAATCCCGGTATCGCTTACGCTAATGACGAGGGGCGATCCATGCACGGCACCTTGCGCAAGCCGCAGGACGATGGTCACCCTGCCCACTTTGGTGAATTTGATCGCATTACTGACAAGGTTCACGGCGATCTGTCGAATGCGCGTCGGGTCACCCCTGTAAAGGCGTTTGATCTCTGGGTCGACAGATACGCAGAGCTCGAGCCCTTTCGTGTTCGCGAGCGGGGCGAACATCGCTGCCACCTGTTCGGTCGTCTCGACGACATCGAGCGTGATGTCCTCCAGGTTCAACTGACCCGACTCCACCTTGGAAAGATCCAGAATGTCGTTAATGATGTCGAGCAGCGAACACGACGATGCCGTGATGGTGTGCAGTCGATCGCGCTGTAGATCAGACAGGCTGGAGCGCTCGAGTAATTCGAGGTTGCCCAGTATGGCGTTTAGTGGGGTGCGGATTTCGTGACTCATTGTGGCGAGGAAGCTGGATTTCATTTGTGTGGCTTCCTCGGCGACTTCCTTGGCTGCCCGGATCGCCTCCTCAGCACGTTTACGCAGGGTAATGTCGTCGAGGCTGCCCAACAGCAGTTGCTCACCGCTATGATTGAAGGTCGTCAAATGGACCGTGGCGTCCCAGATCTCGCCGTTCGGGCGCTGGAAGCGCCACTCGAACACATTGGAACCCTTCTCAAGGGCGATGGCCTGCTGGCTTGTCGCCGCGGTCCATGTATCAGCTCCGTCATACTGAAACGGTGTCGAGACATCAAGTGTCGACTTGCCAATGACCTCGTCCTTGTTACTGTATCCATAGACTTTGACAGCGGCTCTGTTGCAGTCGAGGGTGCGACCGTCTTTCGGTGCCAGTACCACTATCGGGACATGGGACTCCTGAAACAGCACCTTATTGTAGGCCTCACTTTCTCGCAGGGCATTTTCCATGGCGCGGCGCTGGGTGATGTCACTCGCAATCGCGCATAAGGCATAGGGTCTTCCATCGTCATCAAGCAGTGGGAATTTGCTGGTCAGGGACACGAAATATCCGTCCGGCCCCGGAATATCCTCCTCAAACTGCCGGCCAGTGACATTCGTGAGCACGTCGACATCCATGGCCCTTATTTGTCTCGCCACGTCATCTGGAAAAAAATCGAAATCTGTCTTGCCCACCGCATCACCGGCTGCCAGTTTGAATAATTGATCAAAGGCTCGATTGGTCAGCAGGTGTCGACCGTGCAGATCCTTGATCAAAACGACGGCGGGATATTCGTCGACCACATCCTGCAGCAGTTTTTGTGCCTGGTGCTGCTCGGTGATGTCCTGATAGTAACCGTTCATGATCACGGAACCATCGGGCGACACAGCCTCTGCAGAGGCGGTCGACAGCACCCAGCGCGTCTCGCCTTCGAGCAACACTCGGCTAACTATCTCGACGCAAGCCCCTGCCTCGCCTGATAGCCCCCTCTGCAGCAGGTCTGTCAGAGCGCTTTGTGCCTGCGCCACATCCTCTGAATGCACATGGCGCCAGCGTGCGTCAGAATCGGCCATCAACTCGTCCGCCGACACACCTAAAACCTGCAGGGCGCGGTTGGCTATGAAGTTGTAAATGAACTGTCCGTCGGTGGATACGCGTATCTGGAAGACAGCCAGTGGCAACGCGTTCGACATCGCTTCCAGTTGTGTCACCTGGGCTCTGATCTCCTCCGCCATATTGCGCAGACTAGACTGCATTCGAGCAAGGGCCTGCAGTAACTGGGCAGCTTCGTCTTTGCCGCTAGTGGGCAACTCGCCCGCCAGGTTCCCGTCTGCAATACGGTTGGCGACGGCAATCGCAATATGCAGTGGGCGGGTAATCGAGCGAACCAACAACAAGGACGCCAGAGCCCCAAGCAGGAGACCACCCAGGATAGCGCCGACGGCAAGCGCGTGAAGCAGTGCGTACTCTCGCTGCGCTTCGTCGTATTTCTCGCGGGCGATGCGAGCCTGCAGGTCGATCAGCAGGTTCATGTCGGCGTGAAAGGTGTCGAATAGGATATCTAGGTGGGTGTTCTGTACCGCAGGCATACCTGCTGCCCGGCCGCCGCTGCGGTAATCGGCGATGACCTGGTTACGAGCGATTGCAAGCGCATTTTTGTCGGTGTCAGTCCGATTCGCCAAAGCCCTTTCTTCATCGGTCATGTAGGTGCGAAGATACTGTTGCCAGTTTTTTTCGCGCGAACCGTCGAGTTCGACAACCGTATCGAGCAAGCCGGCGATACCAGCCGGCGAGTCGTGTTCCGTTGCCTGGTCGAACAGGCGGCGTATTGCCAGAGTGTCATACATGACTCTGCTTAGCTGTACCAGTGCAACAGTCCGATCCTCATAGACCGTTTGTAGTCGCGCCTTCCCGTCGGCCATGCCAATGAGCCCTACCAGCCCAACCGCCGTTATAGTGGTGGACAGTAGCCCCGCCAGCATGAACAGCTTGGTGCCAATCTTGATCCTGTTCAAACACGCTCCCCCTCTTTTGTCGCTGGCATGATCTAACCGAAAGATGTGTGACGCGTTTTCTAAACGAAATGGCCCAAACGGATCGAACTCTCGCAGCAGGCTCTTGTGTCGGCGTTAAGTACGGATCAGTCCGATCTCCATCGCATACTTGATCAAATCAGGTTCGCGTACGACCCCAAGCTTTTCCATGGCTCGTTGCTTTTGTGTGCTGATGGTTTTTTTGCTGCGATTTAACTGCTCTGCGATTTGGTTGACTGTGAGCCCTGAGACGTATAGCCGTATCACTTCCGATTCGCGCTTTGTCAGCTCCTGCAAGCGGCCAATTTCATTTGGGTCAATCTCCAATCGCTGGACGATTTCATTGGCCGTCGGCGAAAAGTAACTCTTGTCAGCATAGGCCGCCTGGATAGCTTGCACGATATGTTGCGTGGGGTCCGCCTTGCTGAGGATGCAACGGATGCCATGCCGTAGAAGGTCTCGGATGATCGCCGGATTATCAAGCATCGTGAACACCACAATTTGAAGCTTCGGATACCGGCGCCGAATGAAGGCGAGGAGGGTGGTACCGTCGCCGAACTGCCCCCCTGGCATTACATAGTCTGTGACTAACACGTCGCAAGGGTACTGATCGAGAATCGAGATCAGCTGGGTCGAGTTTGACGCAGAACCGACCAGTTCAAGCATTGGGCTCGTGGCGAGTTCAAGCTTAATCCCAATGAGCAGTGCTGGATGATCATCCGCTATTGCCACTCGAATGGTGGAGTTGGACGTCTGGATTTTTCCGACGTTGTCAGTAGGGCTGGACATTCTCTGTCTTTGTTCTCCGCCTGGGATGGAATTAACAGCGATTTCCGGTTTGTGATTACTCTGCCTTTTTTGTCGTGAATTCACAAAAAAAGCAAATTTTTGAGGCTTGTGCTTTTTTTTCGATCAGCGAGCGGTGGGGCTGATAGCCAGTTCGGCAAATAATGGGAGATGAGCGTTGGCATTGGAAACGAGAGAAGCTCGCCACTATTCAGAGGCGCTCCTTGCAAGGAGGCCTCCAGTGGACAGGTAGCCAATCTAGCAGGCATCACCCTAGTCGATCAGTTGCTTCGCAGTGACGAGCGTTACGTCACTGAAAATTCTGATTATAGGACCAGTCCGATGGTGTGGGGGCGCCGACTCGATGAAAATATGTCCTGCAAACTCAACTCTACGTCAGGGTATTGACCGAGAAACTGCAAGTCCACCCGCACTTCGCCAGCGTGCTCATCGCGCAAAAATATGTAGTAACTGTACAAGTCCGTATCGCTGCAGCACATCGGCAGGCGATTCAGAGTCCTCGGCGGGGTTACATGGCTTGCGTAACAGCTTTTCAGTGTTTTTCATTGACTTGGTCAGAGTGAGTCAGGTGTTTTCACAGCGCCGGCGAAGGTGGGCGGTTTATTACTCACACAAGCTTCCGGCGCGGGGCGGGCCTGTTCCCGCTGGAGAGCACATGCGCCTGGAACGTTTGAGCAAACTTATTTAGGTAGGGCCCGGTATGTCGTCGGTTGTCCGCCCGCTGACCTTGGCGCTGGATAAGTACTACGGGCCGCTATTGACGGCGTCCGGAGTTTTGCCAGGGCGTGAATGACTCAAACAAGCTGCTGATAACGCCAAAATCAAAGAATAAGCCCAATCAGGGTAGGAAAATTTCCAGTATGAAGAAGCCACTCAATCATCGTCCTAAACTGAACGCGCTGACGCTCGCCCTGGCGGCGGTCATGGCTGGCAGGGCGCAGGCGGTAATGGCCCAGGTGAGCGTCAACGGCGGCATCAGCGGCACCGACTACACCCTGGATGGCAGCACGCCTCCTAACCTGAATGTCATGGGAACTCTGGGTTACATCAGCGGTGATGCAATCGTGCTCTCCGGGACTGATGCCATCGGCACGCTGACCAACAGCGGCACTATCAACAGCAGCAAAAGTCATAACGGCATAACGAATCAAGGCGGAATCGGCACATTGAGCAACTCCGGCGCCATCACCTCCGGCAACGGAGCTAGTAGTGCGATCTACAACTTCGGCACTATCGGTATGCTTGTTAACAACGCCGGTGGGACCATCGGGACCATCAACAACGGTCTGGCCGGCAGTATCATCACGAGCCCCGCGATCGGTACGATCCACTCGCTGACCAACAACGGCACCATCGACGGCGGGGCAGCAGGCAATGGCATCTACAACCGCGGTACCATCGATGCGCTGACCAACAACGATGTCATCACTGGCCAATACGGCATCCTCAGCGTTGTCGGCAGCATCACTACGCTGACCAACAACCAGACCGTTAGCGGCACGGGTTTCGGCATTGTCAACTCTGGCGACATTACTGCGCTGACCAACAACAGCAATGGCATCATCAGCGGTGGCCACACCGGTCTCGTCAACGTCTCTAACAGCGGCCGCATCGGCAGCATCGGCACGCTGACCAACAGCGGCACCATCAGCGGTGATACGGGCGTCTGGAACACTTCCAAAATTGGCACGCTGACCAACAGCGGCACCATCAGCGGTGGCAAAAACGGTCTCGTCAACGTCATTAACGTGGTCACCGACCGCGTCACTCAAATCCCCACCACCACCACTGTGGGTAACATCGACACGCTGACCAACAGCGGTACCATCAATGGTAGCGTTACCGGCATTTACAACAACGGCGGCAGCATCAACACGCTGACCAACAGCGGCACGGGTACCATCAGCGGGGGCAGCACTGGCCTCGCCAACGTCACTAAGGCCGGCAGCATCGGCAGCATCGGCGCGCTGACCAATAGCGGTACCATCACGGGTAATCAATACGCCCTTTATAACTCTTCAAATGCGGCCCTGGGCACTGTTACCAACTCCGGAACCATCGCTGGCACGATCCAGAATGACTCTGCGCAGGACCTGACAATCAATGGCGGTACCGGATCCGTGTTCGGCACCTTGACCGGCGCAGGCGCTGATGGCGTTAGCGCCAGCAACATCGGTCTGATCACCAATACCAATTCGAACGTGGTCTTCGGGCCCGGCAACCAGTTGCTCAATGACCACATCAACGTCGGCACTCATACCGTCACCAATGACTCGACCGGCACGCTGTTGGTCAACAATACGATCAATATCACTGGCAATTACCACCAGGGCAGCTACGCCAGCCTGATCCTCGGCGTGGGCAATAACCCCGTAGCCAACGGTAATAGCAACACCGACAGCGGCTATGGGCGTCTGGTGGTGTCCGGTAGCGCGAACATCGCTGCGGGTTCCACCGTAGGCCTGCAACAAAATGGCAACTATGGCTTTGCCCCAGGCCAGCGCTACCTCGTGGTTCAAGCCAACTCCACGGGGACGAACTACAACGCCGAGAGCCTTCACTATACGGCTGCGGGTTATAACGTGGCAGGCGCCACTGTCGTCAATGGCGCCAATACCGGCTTACTGCTGACCTTGGGGGGGGGGGCGCCTGTCACAGCACCGGAGACTCCACCGGAAACCACACCGGAAACTCCACCCGCCACCCTGCCGGAGCCTCCTGCTCCTTCATTCGCCCCCATCAATCAAGCCAGCACTCCCGGCGGGACTGCGGTGCTGGCCGGACTGTTCAATTACACCGGTTACGATGCCGGCATGATGAACCTGTTCAACGCCGCCGCCGCACTTCCTTCTCCGGCCGCGGCGAATCATGCAGCCGCACAATTGAGTCCAGCCTCCACCGCTGCGGCGGCTACTCAGGCTTCGACCGGTTCCACCGGGCAAGTACTCAATGTGGTGTCGGCGCACATCGATGGGCAGCGCACGGCACAGATCGACAATAGCGGGAGCGGTATCGCCACCGGTGAGAGCGCCAGCAGCACAGGCCTGTGGGGCCAGGCCTTTGGCGGCACTTCGCAGATGGGTGAACGTGATGGTCTCTCCGGTTACCACTCCCGTTACAGCGGCTTGCTGCTCGGTGCGGACGGCCAGGTTAACGACAGCTGGCGCGCGGGTGGTCTATTCAGCTATGCCAATACCACGGTGAACGACGACGGCGACAACCAGGGCAGCTCCACCGATGTGAAGTCTTATGGTCTGTTTGGCTACGCCAGCTACCTCAACGACGTCGGCACGCCGTGGTACGTGGACCTGTCGGCCGGTGCTGTTCAGCAGCAGTACAACACCCTGCGGTCCATTGACTTCAGCGGTTTCAGCGGTGGGGCCACCGGCCAGCACAATGGCATGCAATACATTACCTCCGCCCAGGCGGGTTACCCGATTGAACTCGGTTCACGGATGGCCAACACCGTCCTGACACCGATTACCGGCCTGACCTACAGCACCCTGCGTCAGGACGGCTACACAGAGCAAGGCAGCAGCGCCGCGCTGCACGTTGACGGCGTTACCAGTGACTCGATCAAGAGCGACCTGGGGGCCAAGCTGGAGCGCACCTTCCCGACTTCTTACGGTGCCTTGGTGCCTTCGGCGCAGTTGACCTGGCGTCATGAGTACCTGGATTCAGGTGTGCAATCGGTCGCCAACTATGCCGCCGACACCACGGGGGCTACCAGCTTCACCACCACGGGCGCGACACCGATCAAGGACACCGGGGTGTTGGCCGTTGGTCTGACGCTGCTGGGCAACAAGGATCTGAGCCTGTCGACGACCTACACCCTGGAGACGGGGGGCGGTTACCACTCCAACACCGGTAGCGTACAGGCGCGCTGGAACTTCTGATCCGCTAGATTCCGTGCAGCCTCGCAATGCCCATTGCTCGTCATGAGCAATGGGCATTTTGCTAACAATCGGCAGTGGATATGAGCGAAAATTCCAGGCACACCAGTCTCCACTCTCTAATTAGCAGGCCCGGTATGAGCGACACACCGACAACTTCCGGCACCCCACAACTGACGCTTTCCGAAGCCATGACCCTGGCCCATCAACACTGGAGCGCGGGTCAGGCACAACAGGCCGAGCAGCTGTGTCAGCGCATTTTGGCGCAATGGCCACAACAGACCGATGCCCTGCATTTACTCGGGCTGATGGCCCACGCTTTTGGTCGGCTGGAGTTGGCCGTGACCTACCTGCGTCAGGCGTGCCAAACGCTGAGCGCACCGGCGATTTACTTCAGTAACTTTGCCGAGATGTGCCGGCAGCAAGGCCTGCTGGCCGAGGCCGAACAGGCGGGTCGACAGGCCGTTGCGCTGGATCCTGCGCTGGTGGATGCCTGGAGCAACCTGGGGATCATCCTGCAGGAAAGCGGCAAACTGGACGATAGCCTTGAGTGTTTGACACGCGTCGTGACCCTGCGCCCCGAAGCGGCACACGCACACAACAATCTGGCCAATACCTATCGTCGCCTGGATCGACAAGACCGCGCCGAGTGGCATTACAAACAGGCGTTGATCCTCGACCCGAATTACGCCGAGGCCTACAGCAACCTGTCGTTCCTGCTGAGTTCACAAGGGCATTTCGACGAGGCGGTGGCTGCCGGTCGACGGGCCATCGAACTCAACCCACGGCTGGTCGATGCGTACCTGAATATCGCCGAAGCCGAAACGCAACGCTTGAATCATGGCGAGGCGTTGCGTTGGCTGGATGCACTGCACACCTTTGCCCCCCAGCATGTCGGCGGACTTACGGCACGCGCCCTGGTCTTGAAAAAGGCCGGGCTCATCGACGAGGCCCTGCGCTGCGCGCGGCAAGCGCTGGCCTTGGCCCCCCATGACGCCAGTGTCCACAACGCCCTGGGCAATGCGCTTCAGGCTGCCGATCTGCACGATGAAGCACTGGAGCATTTCAATCAGGCGGTCGCATTGCCTGGCTCGGTGACTGAAGAAGCGATGATCGCGCGCGCCGTACTGTTCCTGGAAAGTGGCCGCAAGGAAGAGGCCGCTGTGGCCTTCGAACAGGCGGTGACCGCGTTCCCGGGGTCGATCCGGGCGCTGACGGGGCGTTCAGACAGCAAAACCTTTAAACCCGGTGATGCCGATATCGCCGCCATGGAGGCGGGGTTGCTGCGTGAGGAAGGTCTGTTGTTGGCCGACAAACTGGCGACCCACTTCGCCTTGGGCAAGGCGTATCTCGACACGGGTGATTCCGTGTGGGCCTTCCAGCACCTGGATAAGGGCAACCGGCTCAAGCGTTCCACCTTTACCTTTGATTCTCACGCGACGCAGCAATGGATGCAGCGCATCGCCGAGGTCTTCAGCCAAACAATGCAATCCGCGCATCAAGGGCTGGGCGCTGCCTCGTCGCTGCCAGTCTTCATCGTTGGCATGCCTCGTTCCGGCACCACCTTGGTCGAGCAAATTCTGGCCTCCCATCCACAGGTACAAGGTGCTGGCGAGCTGTCGTCGTTGCGCCTGGCGGTGGAAAGCCAGGGCGTTTTCCCGCAAAGCCTGGTCAACTGCTCCGCGCAGGACCTGGCCCGCATCGGTCATGACTATTTGGCGCGAATTCAGCCACTGGTCGACGGTCGGGATCGCCTGGTCGACAAGATGCCGGGCAATTTTGTCTATGCCGCCCTGATTCCGTTGATCCTGCCCGGCGCCCGCATCATTCACTGCCGCCGCGATCCGGTCGATACCTGCCTGTCCTGCTACAGCAAGCAATTTGGTGGCGAGCAACTGTTCACCTACGATCAGGCCGAGCTGGGGCAGTTCCATCGCGATTACCAGGTGTTGATGGCCCATTGGCGCGAGTTGCTACCCGCCGAATCCTTTATTGAAGTGGACTACGAATCAGTGCTGGACGATCTTGAAGGGCAGGCGAAGCGCTTGATCGACTTCATTGACCTGCCTTGGAACGAGGCCTGCCTGGATTTCCACAAGACCCAACGCGTGGTGCGCACCGCGAGCGTCAATCAAGTACGCCAGCCCCTCTACAAAACCTCGAAAGGTCGCTGGCGCGCGCATGCCGAACAGCTCGGACCGCTGTTGGCGGCGCTGGGACTTGCCAAGGCATGAACGACTTGAGCACAGCGCTGGCGCAGCGCCTGCTGACGGCGCTCGCCTGCGTATGCGCACTGCTGGGATTGCTCACAGGTTGCGCCGATCCGAACCGACACGCCGAAACCCTGGCGCACACAAGTAATTTGCAGCGAGACCAGGTCGATACCGACAGCTTTGTACTGACCAGTTTTTACCGGATAACCCGTCCAGACCTGCCGTTGACCGTCTATATCGAGGGCGACGGCTTGGCCTGGCGTTCGCGTTCTGTCCCGTCCGAAAACCCGACACCGCATCAGGCCCTGGGCCTGGCGTTGGCGGTGATGGATCCGGGACCCAACGTCGTGTACCTGGCACGCCCCTGCCAATTCACGCCGCTGGCGGTCAATCCACGCTGTGAAAAAGCCTACTGGACCCATAAGCGATTTTCAGAGGAAGTGGTCGCCACAATGGATCAGGCGGTCACGCATTACGCCGCACGGGTACCCGGTCAGAGCATCCATCTGGTCGGCTATTCGGGCGGCGGTGCGCTGGCGGTATTGATCGCCGCCCGGCGTAGCGATGTCGCTTCGCTGCGTACGGTGGCCGGCAACCTTGATCATGCCGAAGTCAATCGCCTGCATCACGTGTCGGCGATGCCGGAGTCACTCAATGCCATCGATGTTGCGCGTCAGGTCGCGTCTATCCCGCAGCTACATTTCAGCGGTGCCGATGACAGCGTCGTACCACCGCTGATCGCGCAACGTTTTGTCAGCGCCACTGCCAGTCGATGCGCGCATAGCCAAATCGTGCCGGGCATGAGCCATGAAAGCGACTGGGCTCGCCGCTGGCCGGAATTACTTCTCACCCCTCTGCCATGTTCCACGAGTCCTTGAAAATGAATAACAACCTGACTGCCGTACCGCACGCCCTGAGCGCGTTGGACCGCAAAACGCATTATGGCCACTGCGGCGCGGTACTGTGGCTAACCGGGCTGTCCGCTTCGGGCAAGTCCTCCTTGGCCATGGCGTTGGAACTCGCGCTGACGACGCGGGGGTATTCTTGTTACGTCCTCGACGGTGACAACGTGCGCAGAGGCCTGAATGCGAATCTCGGCTTCAGTGCCGAAGACCGGACCGAGAACATCCGTCGAGTGGGCGAGGTGGCGGCCTTGTTTGCCGATGCGGGTCTGATCTGCATCACTGCGTTCATTTCACCCTACCGCGAGGATCGTGCGCGTGCACGTGACGCGGTCGGGCGGATGTTCCATGAAATTCACATCGCAGCGGATCTTGCGACCTGCCAGGCCCGTGATCCCAAGGGCTTATACAAGAAGGCTCGTGCTGGTGAGCTACTGGAATTCACCGGTGTCAGCGCTCCGTACGAAGTGCCGGAGTGTCCTGAGCTGACGATCGACACAGGCAATACTTCCATCGCCGACAGCCTGCAGACACTGTTGAGTTATGTGTTGGGCATTATCCCTTTAGGGAAACATTGAAAAGACTTCCAGCTTTTGCGCTGATCGCCCCATCTCCTGCTGCAACGTATCTACTGCCTCAACCAGATCAAAGGAGTCTCGAGCAATGCATGACGCGAAGCGATCCTCAGGATACGGGTGTGCATTCTTTGGGCTCGGTATGTAGTGATCTGTGAGCAACCCGAAGCGAGACCATTGCAGCCGATTTCGCTGGCTGCGTCGCCCGAGAGCCTGACGCCCATATCGGCATATGGCCTTCCTGAAGCCACTCAACAGATGACGAACACCAAGAGGTGTTCTGGATGGCGTACCAAAATATTAGGCTCGCACGTAGCCCATTGGGTCTGGTCTGCTTGAGCGGTACGGAAACAGGCTACTCAAGCACTGCTCAAGCGATGAATGCGCTTATCGATAGAATCCGGCTGCTGATCAGTTGTCAGCAGATGGACCGGGGCGCTGCCTGAGGTGCTCCTCGCAGAGCAGCCGCTATTGTCGAAGGGCTGGCTGGGTGCAGTGCTAGTAGGGCGTAGAGTTCCTTACCCGCATTTTCCTGGAGACCGAATCTCGCTCGCACGCTGCGCAGGTAAAGCCGATTCGACAAAGACCACTGTTTTGGCTGTAAAGACCTGTCGCAGCGTTTTGTCATATATACCTTATCTGGCAATAAGGGCTCCTCTCTTCTACGTAGCTCGAAGTCACAGTGACCTTCCTTGCGTCAACTTACGCACCGATTCGAACCAGGGGGGGGCATGAGCAACAATCTCGATGTTACCGCTAAGGCCGTTGTGCTAGTGGTGGACGATGCGCCGCTCAACCTCAGGCTGATGAATGACGTGTTGGAACACGCCTATGTTGTCAGGGCCGCATCGAACGGCGCGCGCGCCATCGCCATCGCGCAGTCGAGCGCACCGCCCGATCTGATTTTGCTCGACATCATGATGCCTGACATGGATGGCTATGAAGTCTGCCGTCAACTCAAGGCCGATCCACGAAGTTGCAACATCCCGGTGATCTTTCTCACGGCAAAAACCGATACGGGCAGTGAGCAAATCGGATTTGAATTGGGCGCGGTCGATTACATCACCAAACCCATCAGCCCGCCGATCCTGCTGGCACGCCTCAAGACCCACCTGACCCTGAAGGTTGCAGCCGACTTTTTGCGCGAGCAAAACGACTTCCTGGAACAGGAAGTGGCGCTGCGCACCGCAGAGATGCAGGTGGTCCAGGATGTCGCCATTCTGGTCGTGACTTCGTTGGCGGGAACCCGCGACAACGAAACCGCAAACCATATCCTGCGCACCCAACTCTACGTCAAGGCACTGGCCGAGAAACTGCAAATCCATCCACGCTTCGCCACCGTGCTCACCGCGCAAAACATCGAGCAATTGTACAAATCCGCCCCGCTGCACGACATCGGCAAGGTCGGAATCCCGGACTATATCCTGCTCAATGCGGATCAGCTCTCCCCGGATGAATTCGAGGTGATGAAAACGCATACCACGCTCGGCCGGGATGCGATCGAACAAGCCGAACGCCGGCTCGGGGCGACGGTGCCGTTTTTGCAATTTGCCAAGGAAATCGCCTATTCGCATCAAGAGAAATGGGACGGCAGCGGTTACCCAGAAGGGTTGCAAGGCGACGCCATCCCGGTATCCGCGCGGCTGATGGCGGTGGCAGATGCTTACGACGGATTAATCAGTCGTCGCGACCTCTACACGCCAGCAATGACGCACGAGCAAGCGATGGCGCAACTACAGGAAGGCCACGGCACCCATTTCGATCCTGACATGTTAGAGGCCTTTGTCGACATTCAGGATACGTGTTGTGCCATTGCCGAGCGCTATGCCGACACCGACGACGATCTGCAACGGGAGCGCATACGACTCCAACCCTTCCTCTCACACTCAACGATTATCGAATAGGCGCAAAATGGAACTCAAAGACATGCATGTCCTGGTGGTCGATGACATGGCGGTTATGCGAATTGCTAACGTCGGCCAATTGCGCTCGCTGGGCATTACTAATGTCGATACGGTCAACAACGGCAAGGAGGCTCTGGACTATATACGCAGCCGGAGCATGAAAGGCTCGCGTCTCGATCTGGTGTTGTCGGATTGGAACATGCCGGTCATGGATGGACTGGAATTGCTGCAGGCCGTGCGCGGCGACGCAAGACTGGCGCATCTACCGATCGTTATGGTGACAGGGGAGTCCGACCGCGAGCAGATTGAGCGGGCTATTGCCGCTGGCGTTTCCGAGTTACTGCTCAAGCCTTACAGCCCGCAGAAACTGCGCGAAAAAATCATCAGGGCCTTATTGCGTGCGCGGCGCCTTCGCGAATCGGCCGATGCGCCGACGCTGGATGCCGTGCCGGCGGTTACGCCCGTTGTATCCCCCACGCCGCTCAAGCGCCCAATTGGTAGTGCAAGGCAACCCACCATTCTGGTGGTGGACGACACGCCGGACAATCTGCGCTTGATGGCCGGGTTGTTCGACGATCAGTACCGGGTGCGGATTGCACATAACGGCCAAAAGGCTTTGACGATCTGCACCTCGGACGACCCGCCGGACCTGGTACTGCTGGACGTGATGATGCCGGACATGGATGGCTTCGAGGTGGCGCAGCGCATGCGCGAGCATCCGACCAGTGAAACGATCCCCATCATATTTGTCACCGCACTCGAGGACCTCGAGTCCCGGCATCGCGGCCTCGATTTGGGCGCGATGGATTTCGTGCGCAAACCGATAGACCCGCATGAACTGCTATTGCGGGTGCGCAATTTCATGCGTTACATCGAACTGCATAAGCAGCGCCAGGCCCACTACGATGAAATGTTAGACGCCGCACGCCTGCGTGAAGACATCGACCGCATGCTGCGCCATGACATCAAAGGGCCGCTGGCAGGCGTCATCGGCCTGACGCGCCAAGTACTCGAAGACCCACTGCTGACCCTCTCGCAAAAACACACGTTGACCCTGGTCGAGGAAACCGTTGCGCAAATCCTCGACACCATCGATCTTTCGGCAGAAATGTTCAAGATCGAAACCGGTCGTTACCAGGCGCAACCGCAACCGGTACCGCTGGGCAATCTGCTGCATCAAGTCGCCGACCTGGCTCGGGCTACCTTCGCCTCCAGGAAAGTCACGCTGTCGGTCGATACTGACATCGGACCAGGCACCGAGCAGCCGATGGCCCAAGGCGACCCAAAGCTGTGCCTTTCCGTCTTTCACAACCTGATAAAAAACGCCTGCGAGGCGGCACCGACCGGCAGCAGAGTCGACGTGACGCTACACGATCGCAACCCGTTGGTGGTGACGATCGAGAACAAAGGAACAGTGCCACCGGCCATGCGCGAACTGCTATTCACCAAGGGCGCCACCAGCAAGCGCGGCGGCAGCGGACTGGGGACCTATTCGGCCAAGCTGCTGATCGAGGCGCAAGGCGGAACCATTACCTTGGAGACCTTCGACGCCGACAATCGCACGGTCGTCAGTGTGGCTATACCGCGCTAAACGCTGCTCAAGACCGCAAGCGTTTCCCACAGCGTGGTGCAGTGATAGCAACAGGGGAATAACACTATGTTCAAACAGTTCACGGTTGGTACACGTCTGGGGGTGATGGTGGCGCTACTGTCTGCCATCACATTGGCGGTCGGTTTAACCGGCATGCACGGTATGAACTTCAGCAACGAAAAGCTCAGGACCGTCTACCAGGACCGCACCGTTAGCCTGGTGCAACTGGGGAACGTAATGGAATCGGCTCAGCGCTTGCGCTTTCGCCTGGCGCAAGGGGTCAAGGGTAGCGGCGCTGCGAACCTTGAGGAGGCTATGCAGAAGTCGGCCGAGCTTGACGCCGAGCTAAAACAGCACTGGGAGATCTACCATGAGACATTTTTTACTCCCGACGAAAGACGCATGTCTGAGGAATTCGTATCTTTGTGGGACGTGTATGACGACAAACGCAATCAATTACTGGAAATGGTCAAGTCCGGCAATGTCACCGCCGCGCGTGAGCAATACGAAGCGGTCAGTGCACTGTTTAACGCGCCGCACGACCTACTGGTGAAATTAAGCGATTTGCAGGCCACTGTCGCTAAAGAGGAATATGCAACGGCACAGGAACATACTGCTTTCGATTTAAAACTCAATGCCGGCCTGATCATCGGCGGACTGCTGTTCGGTATTCTCCTGTCTTACCTGTTGATCCGAAACCTGCTTCGGGAACTGGGCCTGCAGATCGTCGCCGACATTTCTGCGCGCAAGAAGCAGGAGCAGCAGATCCAGCGGCTGATGAACGATTTCGGGACGATTTTCCGCAATGCGCCCAACGGCATCCTGTACACCGCCGACGAGGTCATCATCCGCGCCAACCAACGCATTGCCGACCTGCTCGGTTATCCGTTGGACGAGCTGGTCGGCCAGCCAGAATCCTGCATCTACGCGCATATGGCCGACTACCTGGAGTTCGCCCGGATGGCGGGCCCCGTGCTGGCGTCGGGCAAAGTGTTCAATGCCGAATGGCACTACGTGCGCAAGAATGGCGTACCGTTCGTTGCGGCGGTGTCGATTCAATCGGTCAGCGTGGCCGGCTATCAGCGCGCGGCGATCTGGTGCATCGAGAACATTAGCGGGCGCAAGGCCGATGAGCAGGCCCTCGCAGATGAAAGTAAACGGTTGCAGAGCATTCTCGACCAAAGTCCGCTGGGCATCGCGTTCACCGCCGGCGGGACATTCCGCTATATCAATCCTGAGTTCCGAGCCCAGTTCGACGCCAAGGTCGGCGACCAGGCCTCGACCATCTACCACCGGCCTGAAAATCGCGACAGCCTGGTGCCGCTGTTGGAGAGCAATAGCGTGGTGCACAACCAAGAGTTGCAGATGATCGGCGCCGGCGGGAAATTGCGCGATTTCCTGGTGACGTTTGTGCCGTTTAAACGGGGCGGGGAAGAGGGGACGATGGGCTGGCTGCTGGATATCACCGAGCGCAAGCGCATGGAAGCGGAAATTCAGCGTACCAACTTCTTCACCGACATCGCGCTGGAATTGACCGACAGCGGCTATTGGTATGTGGACTACAGCGACCCAGAATATTACTTTCAGTCCGAGCGTGCGGCCCGCATCTTGGGCGAGCCGATTAAGCCGGATGGTCGCTACCACCTAGAGCACGAATGGTTTGCGCGCCTGGAGGCGGCCAATCCGGAAGTGGCCGCCGCGGCCGCCGAGCGCTATCAGGGCGCCATCGATGGCAAGTACGACAAGTACGATGTGATCTACGCCTACCAGCGGCCGATTGATGGTCTGGTGGTGTGGATTCATGCGGCTGGCAAATTGGTGCGCGACGCCTCGACCAACAAGATCTTGTTCATGTATGGCGCTTACCAGGACATCACGCTGCAGAAGCAGACCGAGGATGAGATCCGTCTGGCGCGTGCGCTGGCCATGGAGGCGACCCAGGCCAAGAGCGACTTCCTGGCCAACATGAGCCATGAGATTCGCACGCCAATGAATGCCATCATCGGCATGAGCTACCTGGCGCTGAAAACCGAATTGAACCCGCGCCAGCGAGACTACATCGAGAAGATCCAACAATCGGGTAACCATTTGCTGGGCATCATCAACGACGTGCTCGATTTTTCTAAGATCGAAGCCGGCATGCTGCTCGTCGAACAGAGTGAGTTCACCCTCGAGGAGCTGCTCGACAACGTGGTGAACCTGGTCGGTACACGGGCTGTGCAACGCGACCTGGAACTGATCCTCGACGTGGCCAGCGACGTCCCGGCCACGCTGGTGGGCGATGCGCTGCGCCTGGGGCAAGTCCTGGTCAATTTTGCCGGCAACGCGGTGAAGTTCACCGAGCAGGGCGAGATCGCGATCGTGGTTCGTCTGCATGAGCGCAGCGAGTCCGATGCGTTGCTGTATTTTGCGGTCCGGGACACCGGCATTGGCCTGTCCGAAGAGCAGATGGGTCGCCTGTTCCAGAGCTTCCAGCAAGCGGATAGCTCGACAACCCGCCAATATGGCGGTACCGGCCTGGGTCTGGCAATTGCCAAGAACCTGGCCGAATTGATGGGCGGCGCAGTCGGTGTGGACAGCGTCGTCGGTCAAGGCTCGACCTTCTGGTTCACGGCTCGAGTCGGCACCGTGCCAATCGCGCGCAGAAAACTGCAGCGCCCGGACCTGCAAGGCCGTCGGGTGATGGTGGTGGATGACAACTACAGCGCCCGTCACACCCTTTCGGAAATGCTGACCGAGATGGGATTCACCGTGCTCAGTATGGAGTCGGGAGTGGCGGCCCTCGAAGCACTGCGCGACGCCGATGCTGCGGGTGCGCCGTTCGACGTCGTCTTGCTGGATTGGAGGATGCCCGGCATGGACGGCATCGAGACGGCGAAGCGTATCAGGCGGGGCGATGCCGGCAAGGTGCCGGGCATGGCACTGGTAACGGCTTACGGGCATGACCATCTGCTGGCCGACGCGAGCGAGACCGGCCTGGAGGCGGTACTGGTCAAACCGGTCAGCCCGTCCACGCTGTTCGATACCATGAGCAGACTGCTTTGCAACACATTGGGGGAGTTCGAGACACCCCAAACGCTTCAGGACAGTCCGATGGAGGACGCCATGGCGGCGATTTTCGGCGCGCGGATCCTCCTGGCCGAAGACAATGCACTGAACCAGCAGGTGGCGAGCGAATTGCTGACCGACGCCGGGTTGCTGGTCGATATCGCCGACAATGGTCAAATTGCCGTCGCCAGGGTGCAAACGGGCGATTACGACCTGGTGCTGATGGATATGCAGATGCCGGTACTCGATGGCGTGAGCGCGACGCGTGCCATTCGCGCCTTGCCTGGCAAGGGCGATCTGCCCATCGTCGCCATGACCGCCAACGCCATGCAGGCTGACCGCGAACGCTGCCTGGAGGCGGGCATGGTGGATTTTGTCGCCAAGCCAATCGACCCGGACGCGCTGTTCCGCACTCTGTTGCGCTGGATCAAACCGACCGGCGTAACACCCTCTGCGCACACGCATGAGGCTGTCGGTGCCTGCGCCGATACGACGCTGCCTGCCGCCATCCCCGGTCTCGACATCGAAAGGGGCTTGCGCGCGGTGCTGGGCAAGCCGGCGCGCTATATCGCGATGTTGCGCAGCTTTGCGAAGAGCCAATCGCGCACGTTACAGGACATACGCGAAGCGCTGGCGCACGACGATGCCCCGACAGCGGAACGCCTGGCACATACGTTAAAGGGCCTGGCCGGCACGATCGGCGCGCCCGAGTTGCAGCAACACGCCGGCTACCTCGAAAAGGAATTGCAGCAGGATGCCAGCGGGCGCCATGGCACGGTATCAATGGACACACTGTGGGCACTGCAGACCTTGTTGGCGCAGCAAATCGCCAGCATCACGACGGCGTTGCCCGAACCGGTGGCGACGCTGGGCGGCCCGATCGACTTGACGTTGTGCGACACGGTGATTCCTCAGTTGGACACCCTGCTGCGCGAGGACAACCCGAAAGCGGAGCAACTGCTGCACGAACACAAAGCGCTGCTGGCCGCTGTTTTCCCTGGACACTTCCATCAGCTGAACCAAGCCATAGAACAGTATGACTTTGAACAGGCGCTGCTGGTGCTGACCGAAGCAACGACTGCAGCCACATGAACATCGACAAGAAACCACAGCGAATCGCGCTATGAATGGCAATGACAATCCGAACCGTAAATCGACGATCCTGGTGGTCGACGATACGCCGCAAAATCTTAGCCTGATCTGCGATTTACTGGAAAACGACTACCACCTGCAGGTCGCGTCGAACGGCGCTCGAGCGTTGAAAATCGCCTTTTCCGATCTGCCGCCGGATCTGATCTTGCTCGATATCATGATGCCGGACATGGACGGCTATGAAGTCTGCCGGCAACTCAAGGCCTGTTCCGAAACGGCGGACATTCCGGTGATCTTCCTCACGGCGAAAACCGATACGCACAGTGAGCACATCGGCCTTGAACTGGGGGCCGTCGATTACATTAGCAGGCCAATCAGCCCGCCGATCCTGCTGGCGCGGGTAAAAAACCATCTTCTCCTGAAGACATCAAGCGATATGTTGCGCGATAAGGTCCGTTTCCTTGAGCGAGAAATCGTGCAGCGCACACTGGAAATCCATCGCGCTCAGGATGCAACTGTCCTTGCGGTCGCCTCGTTGGCCGAAACGCGTGACAACGAAACCGGCAACCACATCCTGCGTACCCAGTGCTACGTGAGGGCCGTCGCCGTCAAACTGCAACAACATCCGCGATTTTCCGATTATCTCAGTGATGCGGCGATTGAATGTCTCTACAAGTCGGCGCCGCTGCACGACATCGGCAAGGTCGGCATTCCCGATCGGATCTTGCTCAAGCCAGGCAAGCTGGACGCCGATGAATTCGAAATCATGAAGACACATACCACCCTGGGACGCGATGCCATCGCGAGTGCAGAGCAACGTCTGGATAAAAACATTGCCTTTTTGCAATGCGCGAAGGAAATTGCCTACGCCCATCATGAGAAATGGGATGGCAGCGGTTATCCGTTGGGTCTGAAGGGCGATGCGATTCCAATTTCCGCACGTCTTATGGCCGTTGCCGACGTTTACGATGCGTTAATCAGCCGGCGGGTCTACAAACCGGCCTTTCCCCACGAAAAAGCGCTTGCCATCATCATCGAAGGACGCGGAAAGCATTTCGATCCGGATATTGTCGATACATTTATGGCCATACAGGAGCAATGCCGGGCAATTGCCGAATGCTATACGGATACCGACGACGATCTGGCCGAGCAGGCAGCTCGGGTAAGCACGGTAGGCTTCTAAAACAGCCACGCTGTTAAGCCAGGCAAGCGGGCCGTCATTGGGTTTTCGCAGGCCCTGAAAACGGAACGAGGCCGTTGCGAAAACCAATCCCATGTATGAACTGAGTCAATATGCACGATTACGATATTTTGAGTGACGCCGAGCGCGAAGCAATCAATGCCGTCATGCAGGAGCGAGAGCTACCACCTCAAAAAGCCTTGGTAGTCGAGGATGACGACGTTACGCGTGAGATGCTGGCCGACATTCTTCAGGTCAATGGTATCCAGTGCCTGATGGCTAAAAGTGCAACCGAAGCCTTGGGTTCACTGGTCACCGACAAGTCCATCGGGCTGGTTATTACTGACCTGCGTATGCAGCCGCTCAATGGCCTGGCATTGATTCGCCAAATCCGAAAATCAGAGTGGGCAGACTTGCCCGTTGTGATCATTTCCGGTGATGCGGGGATTCGGGATGCCATCGCGGCCATGCATTTGAATGTCGTCGATTTCCTGCTCAAACCAATCGATCCAGACCAACTGGTTGCATTGGTTTACCGAGAGCTGGGCCTCAAGGCCTAAGGGCATTCAGTGCCGACGTTGCGAAGCGTCAACAGCCCCTAGGCTTGGCTGTTCTGACGTTGACTCTGGTTGATCACATAGGCTGGTTATTTTCTAGGAGCTTGGCGGCGTAAATTTGAGGCCCGTTACTCAATCAGTCCATTGTCTAGGAGGGACGATTATGCTTCCTCCATTCATCAATCCTCGATTTCCTTTATCTGAATCACACACTGCAATCGCCATCAGTCGTCTGATGCAGGCCGTCACTTGCACGGACGAGCCGGCCTACCATGTCACCTTGGATGCAGAGGGTGATGAGCAGATCACCTCGACATCGCTGACCGAGCTATTTGATTGCGTGCCACAGATTTGGCGAGACATACGCGGACCGCTGCGACGACGAATATCAAGACGTGTTCTGGATGGCCTACCGGGAGATTGGGCTCGAAGTCAGCCCATTGGGGCTGATCTGCCTGAACGGCACCGAAACCGCCTACCTGAGCACTGCTCAATCGATGAATGCGCTGGCAGATAGAATCCGGCTACTGATCTGCTGCCAGGAGCTGAATCAGACTCATGCATGAGATGAGTTCGCCGTTCTAGCGAACCAGGAAAGTTTGGGCATGCTCTCCAAAGCAATCAACTACGTCCGTCGCCTGGAAGCGGATGCGCCGCAGGATCAGCGCCTGCCCGATCTGAGGCGTCAACTAGGGTTGCGCTAGGGCGTTGGGGCGTTGGGGGCAACGCCTGTAGGGGCCATGGTGACGGTCGACATAGTCGTGAATTTCGTTGCTGGGCTATAGCTCTGGTCAGACACATAGCCGGGAGTCGTGCTTGCTGCCCCCGGATTGATTACCGCAATAAAAACTGACAGCTTGATAACGCGACAACCCGCTTGAAAGCTGCCATTTGTCGGTCTTGAGCTGATTGTGAACACAGCTTTATTGACCTTGACTACGCTCCACGAGGGGGATGAAGGGGAATTCGGGAATTCGGGAGAGTTTCAATGAAGCGTTCAGCGCCGGTATTAGCACTCGCTGTGAAATTCACATCAGGGCCATCGAAATCCGGACCCTTCGTCTTGGGGATCCTGGCATGTATGTTGTCAGCCATATTGACGACACCAGCCTTGGCCCAGCAAACCACAGGTGAGCCGGGTTCGCCCGGAGCGACCACCACGATTGATGGTAACTACCTGCCACCGCCACCTCCACCGTTCCAAGGCCAGATCAATCTGAATGCCCTGCAGTCGACGCCGGCGTGGCCGGCGCGCGTGGTGCCACCGAAGGGTGCACCGAATATCCTGGTCATCATGACCGATGATGTCGGCTTCGGCGCGCCATCGACCTTCGGTGGCGTCATCCCGACGCCGACCATGGACCGCATTGCCCAAAACGGCCTTCGCTACACCAACTTCCATACAACCTCGCTGTGCTCGCCGACGCGAGCGGCGTTGATCACCGGGCGCAACCACCACTCTGTAGGCTTCGGTGTGATCTCCGAAATTGCAACCGGCTTTCCAGGTTACAACAGCATCATGGGGCCTGAAAACGCAACCATAGGCAAAGTCCTGCAAGAGAACGGCTACCGCACTTCCTGGTTCGGCAAGAACCACAACACACCCGCTTTCGAGACCAGCCAGGCCGGGCCATTCAATCAATGGCCGACCGGTATGGGTTTCGATTACTTTTACGGGTTCAACGCTGGTGATACCTCTCAGTGGGAACCGATGCTCACCCGCAACACCACGCCAATCACGCCCTTCGACGGGCATCCCGGATGGAATCTCATTACGGCCATGGCCGACGATGCCATCGGCTGGATGAATCAGATCAACGACGTCGACCCGTCGATCCCATTCATGATCTATTACGCGCCGGGGGGCACACACTCTCCGCACCATCCGACGCCGGAGTGGATCGAGAAAATCAGCGCCATGCACCTCTTTGACAAGGGCTACCAGTCCGTGCGGGAGCAGATATTTGCCAATCAGAAAAAGCTTGGGGTTATCCCGGCGGATGCCCAGCTGACACCTTGGCCGAAGGAAATGCTCAAGGAGTGGGACCAATACACTCCCGAAGAAAAGAAATTGTTGATTAAGGAGGCAGATGTATACGCGGCCTATCTCGCCTACACCGACCACGAGATCGGTCGTGTGGTCCAGGCAGTGGACGACATGGGTAAGCTCGACAACACGATCATCATTTACATCAGCGGCGACAACGGCGCTTCGGCTGAGGGCTCGCCAATGGGTACCTGGAACGAGATTCTTCCCTTCAACGGTATCAATCCGACAGCGGCCGAACAAATGCCCATGTACGACGCCTGGGGCAGCAAGCTGACTTATCCGCACTACTCCATTGGTTGGGCCTGGACGTTCG
Organism: Pseudomonas sp. ASL7; assembly: GCF_056680375.1. Classification (NCBI taxonomy): domain Bacteria; kingdom Pseudomonadati; phylum Pseudomonadota; class Gammaproteobacteria; order Pseudomonadales; family Pseudomonadaceae; genus Pseudomonas; species Pseudomonas sp. ASL7. The sequence continues at coordinate 6,232,277 of NZ_CM155279.1, forward strand.
ACACGCCGTACAAGTGGACCAAGCAGATCGCATCCTACTTCGGCGGCACCAAGAACGGCATGGCGATTTCATGGCCAGGTCATATCAAGGACGTTGGCGGTATCCGCTGGCAGTTCCACCACGTCATTGACATCATGCCAACACTACTGGAAGCCGCCGGTATTCCCGCACCGGTCCAGGTTGACGGCATCGCGCAAAAGCCGCTGGAGGGGGTGAGCATGGACTATACGTTCGACGCCAACGCCGGCGGGCGTGATGTCAAGTCGCATCACACCACCCAGTATTTCGAGATGTTGGGTAATCAGGGTCTGTACAGCGATGGCTGGATACTGAGCGCGGTGCCAATTCGCGCACCGTGGGAGCTTACCGGGGCAGCGGTCACCGATCCCGCATCAGCGTTCAAATTCGAGCTCTACGATCTCAGTAAAGACTGGACACAATACACAGACCTCGCCGCACAGAATCCGGTGAAAGTTCAGGAAATGAAGGACCTGATGTTCGGCGAGTTCGCCAAATATCAAGTACTGCCGCTGGACGCCTCGGCAGCCACGCGGTTCGTAACGCCCCGTCCCAGCCTTGCAGCGGGCAGGACGGTGTTCAACTATTCGGGCGCGACTGTCACCAATATCCCGGCAGGGAACATGCCAAACCTGCTCAACAGCTCCTACAGCATCACAGCCGAGGTTGACATACCCAAGGCAGGTGCCGATGGCATGATCGTGAACGAAGGTGGGCGGTTTTGGGGCTACGCGCTCTATCTGATGAAAGGAGCCCCAACGTTCACCTATAACTTTCTCGGCCTCAAGCGAACAAAATGGCAGGGGCCTGAACTGACACCGGGCAAGCACACGATCGAGTTCGCCTTCAAGTATGACGGACTTGGCGCAGGCACCCTGGCATACAACAACGTGAGCGGTATCGGTGGTGGCGGGACCGGGACGCTGAAGGTGGATGGCAAACCTGTGTCCACCGAGAGGATCGAGCACACCCTTCCTCTCACCAAGCCTCTGGACGTTGTATTCAACATCGGCGCAGCCTCTGGTACGCCCGTGGATGACAAGGACTATCAGATCCCGTTTGCATTCACCGGCACGATCAACAAGCTGAATATTGCGCTCGACCGGCCGAAGCTGTCACCCGAGGACGAAAAGAGGCTGCAGGAAGCTGAAGCGAAGGTGGAAAGCGACAAATAATCTCGGGAGAGAGCTGGATTGTTGCCGAGATCCAACCTCTAATTTCACTGGCCTGCGTGGTAATCCACACAGGCCAGTGATTGGCAAACGTTCAGGGCAAACAGCAGATCGTGTTGAAAAATCGAACCGAGTTGATGCCCCAAGGCGCGATCGACGCGAACTGTGAGTAACCGTCATGCTCCAGCTGAACCTGCATCGCGTCGATTTTCGCTTCATTTACCCAGCGAGGACATCAGCGAAGGGTGATTGGCTATGGTGGATTGGGCGCGTGAAAAAAATGCTACCTAGTTGTCATTATTCCATTAACAGAGGATTTAATAATGCAGCGCAAATTGATTGTTATAGCAGCCTTGATACTAGCCGCCAGCTCAATGGCCATGGCCGCTGGCAGTACCGGAAAAAAACCTGTTTCAAAGTGGACCTGTGAAGACTTTCTTGCCGTAACTGAAACTGACCGGCCAGTCGCAGTGGGTGTTGGAGAGGTGGTGAGCCGCAAGGGTAAGGTGGAAGATGAGGTAGTGGATGTTGAAAGTATCGCTACCGTTACCCCCGCGTTGGTTCAGGTTTGTGGCCAGGAACCAAAGGCATCCTTTATCACCAAGCTCAAATCTGAATGGGCAAAAGTTAAAAAGGCTATGTAAGTTCAATGGCTTCCACTGGTGAAAAACATTACTAACAGGCAGTGTCAAAACATGAAATCAAACAAGGACGCTGCAGCGCCCTTGTTTGAATAGCTGTGCGCCTGGGAGAGTTTTCCGGCAGTCCACTCCTAACCTGCTGCACTACAAACAGGAAGCCTCCACGCCACAACTGCACTGGAGACAGCGGGCCCAAATAGTAGCGATTGAATTGTCTATCGAGCAGCCGCTGAACGTGTAAACCTCCCAAGTGACTGGGCGTTTATTTCGTAGATAAGGCCGGACTTACTACACGACTCCAGTTATGCCCGAGACATTCTGCAAATCTGCAGAGTTTGGAGACGTATCATGGCGCAACTACTCGGCTTTGAGCTCGACATTTGGGACTACGTCACGTTTATTTCGTTGTTCATCATCGGTATTAGTGCAGTCGTGTGCTGATAGTCATAGCCGGGCTGCCTGGGCGCATCGCTATCGCGCGCAAGCATCCGGATGCGGAAGCCGTGAATATCATGGGCTGGGCGGGCTTTCTCGCGGTGGTACCCTGGATTCAGGCATTTATCTGGGCCTTCAAGCCCACGGACATCGTCGACATCCGCCGCTTCCCGACTCAGGAACAGCGTGAAATCGAAAAAGAAATCTCCCGACTCAAAGGCGAATCCGCGAGCTTGGATAAATCAGGCAAAGGGGCCGAGAAAGGAGACGCCTGATGGTCGCCGGCCGAGCGTATCGCGACCTTCGACCAGGACGGTACTTTGTGGGTCTCCTGCCAAGGAGTTTTGGTCGTTTACGGTGTACGACAGCCAGACACGCTCCATGCTCCAGACCGATCAAGAATACCCGGCCGTCGACAGCCTGACCAACGGATTGCTGGTCAATACGGATGGTTCAGTCGATGTTTACTTTGGGCCAAATGCACTGGCTGGCAAGCATGACAACTGGGTGCAGACCCTCCCCGGCAGGGCTGGAACACCGTTCTGCGTCTCTACGGCCCCCTCGAACCGTGGTTCGACAAGACTTGGCGTCCGGGAGAGATTGAGCCGATGTAGGGGGCGTGCCGCTGCCGACTAATCTAAGCACGCACCTTTGCTGGGCTTGGTCGTCGAGTCTGTTGATGGTCCCGGTTTTGATCCTTTTGGTCCACGGTGCAACTCCGTGTGGGGCCTACCAAAAAAATTAACAACTTAGGCCAATCATTGCGATTGGCTTTTTTTTTGACGGCTGTGTAAGCATCCAGCGTAAAAAAGCCCAGCTCAGTAGCCAGGCTTGATGGTTCTGCGCGATCAAATCAGAATTTCGGTCATATGCTTTGGCCGTTCAATATTTGCCCATGTCTGGTAGTGATGGACCGCTTTTGGCCGATTCTTGCGTATCGTGGGGACATAAAGCGACCTAGGCTATGTGAAGACGTTTTAGAGCAGGTTGCAGTCGAGACTGTTACGAAAGTCGCGTTCCTATGCATATTTCCGGCCTGGCTGATTAACCAAACTCTGGCAGGTTTTACGTAGCAACGCAGACTTCAAGACGGCGCATGCGTTTTCAGTCTGGATCCACAGTAACCAGAGACCCTAGGGAAACTCTGAAGAAGACTTCCAAATCTGGTGAAATACCCGCCTGACACGATCACGACGGATGAGCCCCATGAAACAGATGTCCTTCGCCGATGCCAAGAACGCCGGCAAACGTAAGCAGACCCGCCGCGAGCGCTTCCTGATCCAGATGGATCAGGTCGTGCCCTGGAAGGTCAGCTGGAAAAACATGAGTTGGGCGGTGGAATTTTGCAGGTCATCAACGGTTATCTGAGGGATCTAGGCTTGATGCTACGTCAGGGCACCGTGGTCGATGCGACGATCATTCATGCGCCCAGTTCGACCAAGAACAAGGACGGCAAACGCGATCGCGAAATGCATCAGACGAAGAAACGAAACCAATATTTCTTCGGGATGAAAGCGCAAATCGGTGTCGACGCTAAGTCAGGTTTAGTCCATAGCCTGGTGGGTACTGCGGCGAATGTGGCGGACGTTACTCAGGTCGATCAACTGCTGCACGGTGAGGAAACCTATGTCTGTGGCGATGCTGGTTACACCGGCGTGGACAAGCGCGCGGAGCATCAGGATCGCCAGCTGATCTGGTCAATTGCGGTACGCCCGAGCAGTTATAAAAAACACGCGAAAAAGACTTTGAGTGGGCGCATGCGTCGCAAGATCGAGTACGCGAAAACCCAGGTACGAGCGAAGGTTGAACACCCGTTTCGCGTGATCAAGCGTCAGTTTGGTTATACGAAAGTGCGTTTTCGCGGGCTGATGAAAAACACCGCGCAACAGGCCACGCTATTTGCCCTGTCGATCCTGTGGATGATGCGAAAACGGCTTCTGGCTATGGGAGAGGTGCGCCTGTAATGCGGGTCAATCGCCCTGAAACAGCGCCATCAGAGGAAAGAACCGTGAATTAAGGACGAGATGGTCTGCTTTTCGACCGAGTCATGATTTTTTGAACCTTATGCAGCGAGGGCATCAAAAATCGGTGCGTACTTCAGACCTTCCCTAGTGGCTTGCACCCTCCCGACATCGTCGCTTAAGGCGATAGGGTTAGCATATTGTAAACGGACTGACGGTGGATCAGATGCAGCAAGCAACTTACAAATGCACTATCTCAATTGACATAGAAGTCAGCAACAAACCGAAAATGAAGTTGGGTAGGCGGGTGTCGGAAGATGCCTTAGAGGAGGCTTGAGCCGTGTGCGTTGAAAGGTGCATGCACGGCTCTTAGGAGGCTACCCGCCACCGGGGACAACGTCCAGCGTCAAAAAATGGACTACGCTTTTAACGTTGTTTGATCCAGATCAGACCCTTGTGGAGATGATCCGACCGATCAATGGTCAGACTCCCTATGTTGTGATGCCTGTAAAAAAGAATGAATTCAAATTCGCCACATTCCATATCCGTGGAAACAGTGGGTGCAGGCCACGAGCCTTCAGCCGGTATCACCTGACAGAGGAAGACTTATGTTCGGTTTGGAGGCACTTGATCTCGCCCGGATGCAGTTCGCGTTTACCGTCTCGTTCCACATCCTATTCCCGGCCATCACCATTGGCCTGGCGAGTTACCTGGTGATGCTCGAAGGCCTTTGGCTGAAAACCCATAACGACACGTTCCGCGATCTTTACCACTTCTGGTCGAAGATTTTTGCCGTCAACTTCGGTATGGGCGTGGTTTCCGGGCTGGTCATGGCCTATCAGTTCGGCACCAACTGGAGCCGCTTTTCGGACTTCGCCGGTGCCGTGACCGGGCCGTTGCTGACGTACGAAGTCCTCACGGCCTTCTTCCTCGAAGCGGGTTTCCTGGGTGTCATGCTGTTCGGCTGGAACAAGGTCGGACGCAAGCTACACTTCTTCGCCACGGTCATGGTCGCTATCGGCACGTTGATTTCGACCATCTGGATTCTCGCTTCCAACAGCTGGATGCAGACGCCGCAAGGCTACGAAATCGTCAATGGCCAAGTCATTCCGGTGGACTGGCTCGCGGTAATCTTCAATCCGTCGTTTCCCTACCGCTTGCTGCACATGGCCACAGCCGCGTTCCTCGCCACCGCGTTCTTCGTCGGCTCCTCGGCAGCCTGGCATTTACTGCGCGGCAAGGACAATCCGGCGATCCGCACCATGCTCTCGATGGCCATGTGGATGGCCCTGATCGTGGCGCCGATTCAGGCCTATATCGGTGATGCCCACGGTCTCAACACGCTCAAGTACCAGCCAGTGAAAATCGCCGCGATCGAAGGCCACTGGGAAAACATCGGTAATGATCCAACCCCGCTGATCCTGGTTGGCTGGCCGGACATGACGGCCGAGAAGACCAAGTTCGCGGTCCAGATTCCGTACTTGGGCAGCCTGATCCTGACGCACTCCCTGAGTAAACAGGTGCCGGCGCTCAAGGACTTTCCACCGGAGGACCGGCCGAATTCGACCATCGTGTTCTGGTCGTTCCGAATCATGGTTGGCCTCGCGATGCTGATGATCCTCACCGGTTTGTGGAGCCTGTGGCTGCGCAAGGGCGACAAGCTGTATACCTCGCGGCCGTTCCTGTACCTGGCGCTGTGGATGGGGCCGTCGGGCCTGATGGCGATTCTCGCCGGTTGGTTCACCACTGAAATCGGTCGTCAGCCGTGGGTGGTGTACGGATTGCTGCGCACGGCGGATGCATCTTCCCACCACAGCTTCACGCAGATGAGCATCACGCTGATCATGTTCGTCGTGGTGTATTTCACGCTGTTCGGTACCGGTCTGGGCTACATGATGCGCCTGGTGCGCAAAGGGCCGGAGATCGACGAAGGCAAGGAAACCAATGACGGTGGTCCGGGCCAGAAGCGCACACCAGCGCGTCCACTGTCCGCTGCTGACGCCCACGGTGACAGCGATCACAGCCAGACCAAGGAGATTTGAGTCATGGGTATTGATCTTCCGCTGATCTGGGCCGTGATCATCATCTTCGGCATCATGATGTATGTGGTCATGGATGGCTTCGATCTGGGCATCGGGATTCTTTTCCCGTTCATCAAGGGCAAGACCGACCGCGATGTGATGATGAACACCGTTGCGCCGGTCTGGGATGGTAATGAAACCTGGCTGGTACTGGGGGGCGCGGCGTTGTTCGGCGCCTTCCCGTTGGCCTATTCGGTGGTGCTCTCGGCGTTGTACCTGCCGCTGATTTTTATGCTGATCGGGCTGATCTTCCGCGGTGTCGCATTTGAGTTCCGCTTCAAGGCCAAGGACGACAAGCGTCACCTCTGGGACAAGGCATTCATCGGGGGTTCAGTCGCCGCAACGTTCTTCCAGGGCGTGGCGTTGGGAGCGTTCATCGACGGAATACCGGTGGTCAACCGTCAGTTTGCCGGTGGCTCACTGGATTGGTTGACGTCGTTCACCCTGTTCTGCGGTGTGGCGCTGGTGGTGGCTTATGCGTTGCTCGGTTGCACTTGGCTGATCATGAAAACCGAAGGCAAGTTGCAGGAACAGATGCATGACCTGGCGAGGCCATTGGCGTTCGTAGTATTGGCGGTAATCGGGATTGTCAGCCTCTGGACCCCGTTAACCCATCCCGAGATCGCGGCGCGTTGGTTCACCCTGCCGAACCTCTACTGGTTCCTGCCGGTGCCGATCCTGGTGATGGTGACTATGTACGGTCTGATCCGTGCCGTGGCGCGCAATGCGAACTACACGCCATTCCTGTTGACCCTGGTGCTGATTTTCCTCGGCTACAGCGGTTTGGGTATCAGCCTGTGGCCGAACATCGTGCCGCCGTCGATCTCGATCTGGGACGCCGCCTCACCGCCGCAAAGTCAAGGCTTCATATTGGTGGGCACGCTCTTTATCATCCCGTTCATTCTGGGGTACACCTTCTGGAGCTATTACGTATTTCGCGGCAAGGTGACCCACGAAGACGGTTATCACTAGGTGGTGAAGGGGGAAGTCGTGGACTATCCTTTCTGGCAGTTCCCCCGAGGGAAGTACAAGGGCAAGCCTCATTCAAATATAGGTCTTTCAGAACAGGGAAGTAAAGCTGCAGATCAGTACAGTAGTGACGCCGAGATCGTGGTAGCTGACAGCGCTATTTGTACATGTACAGAGGCGTGCGACCACCGCCTATGATGGCAAATTCAGATGATGCCGGGTTTCGTCAAATCAGGACGGCATTTCCAAACACTGGCAAGAAGCTCAACCGAGGAGTGCATCTATGTACGACTATGTCATCGTAGGAGCCGGTTCGGCCGGCTGTGTTCTTGCCAACCGCCTGTCGGAAGATCCCGACATTAGCGTTTGCGTGATTGAGGCCGGGCCTTCAGATGCACTGACGTTCATTCACACACCGGGCGCGTTCGGGCTTTTTATGTTCACCAAAAAATACGATTGGTCGTACGAAGCGAAGTCGGATCCGGCCCTTCGTCACGGCGAACCGCTCTTTTGTCCTCGCGGCAAGACCCTTGGCGGCTCCAGCTCTATAAACGGCATGGTCTATACCCGCGGCCATCGGTCCGATTACGACGGTTGGGCTTCGCTGGGTTCCCCAGGCTGGAGCTATGACGAAGTGCTGCCCTATTTCCGCAAGGCGGAACACAATCAGCGCGGAGCCGACAAGTATCACGGCGACCAAGGCCCCTTGGCCGTGTCGGACAGCGAGCTCAACTACACGATATCGAAGGTCTTCATCGAGGCGGCCGAGCAGGCTGGCATGCCGATGAGCAATGACTTCAACGGCGAGCAATATGAAGGTTTCGGGGCATTCCAGTTCACCATCGCCAATGGTCGGCGTTGTAGCACCGCAGTGGCCTATCTGCATCCGGCCATGAGCCGACACAATCTGACGGTGATGACTGGCGCCGACGTTGTGCGTATCGAGTGCGAAGGCAAACGGGCGGTCGGCGTCACTGTTGAGCACAGGGGCGGGCAGGCTTCAATCAAGGCCAACCGCGAGGTTATCATTTCGGCGGGTGCCTTCAATTCCCCGCAACTATTGATGCTGTCGGGCATCGGGCATCCGGACGAGCTCAAGATGCACGGCATCCCTCTCGTCCATCCCTTGCCAGGGGTCGGCAAAAATTTGCAGGAGCACCCCGATACCGCGGTGCTCACCACCAGTCACCCCCACGGCGGCGTACAGCTCTCCCTGGGCGGTGTGCTACAGATGGTCGGTGAAGGTATCGAGTATTATGGCGCCCATCTCGGCAAGCTCCGATCTTCGTTCACGGAGGTAGGAGCCTTTTTGAAAACTGATCCGTCCCTTGCAGTGCCGGACATCGAACTCTGCACCTTGCCGCTGCTGTTCGACGACTCGGGGCGCGATTTAAAGCTGATGACACACGATGGTTACTCCTGCCATGTGGGCTGCATACGCCCAAAAAGCCGTGGCACAGTCAGCCTGGCCAGCGCTGATCCGAGCCACCAACCGATCATCGACTTCAACTTCCTCAGCCATCCGGACGATATGAAAACACTGATCGGCGGGGTACGGCTGGTGCGTAAGATCTTGGCTGCCCCAGCCTTCGATCCCTATCGCAAGGAAGAGCTGTTTCCTGGTAAGGACGTACAGTCCGACGAAGACCTCGCCCAAGCGATCAAGGACAAGTTTGGCCTTGAATATCACCCAGTGGGTACCTGCAAGATGGGGCAGGACGATATGGCCGTAGTGGACGCCGAACTGCGCGTTCATGGCATGCAGGGGCTGCGCGTTGTTGACGCTTCGATCATGCCGACTCTGGTGGGAAGCAACACCAATGCTCCGACAATCATGATCGCGGAAAAAGCCGCTGACATGATTCGCAATAAGGCACCGTTAAAACCTGCTGCGACATAGCCCTCAGAAACTCTTCAGGGCCAAAGCCTGCATCGCCCCGAGGTGAAGGCGATCATTGGGGCGAAGGCGAGCAAACAGCTGAGCCCACCCAGGTCGGCGGCGCGGTAGCCATAACGAGTGGAAAGAATTTTTCCCGCTTTGAACGCCCGCTTTTGGCCGATCTCTGCCAACATGGGTCGGCTATTGGGTTACTTTCTTACGATAAAAGTTGCTAAGCGTGCTGGACAAGTCGAATGCAAATGGGGAGCCAAGTCGAATGCAATTTCACAAAAAATAGCAGACAGAGCTCTTCAACTACCGCTGTCTGCTTTGTGCCGTTTACCCGATTCTGGGTATGCGTGCGGACATCCCCTTTGTAAACGTCTGGCAAACTTGCCGTCCTGACGCCATGCGTCGTACGCATTGGATTATAGCGGTGGGCCGGCTGGATGGTGACCTTTAGCTCAATCATGGATGTTTGCCTGCTTTACACCAATTCTCCCACTCGTCGAGCATGTCGGCGATAACCATAGCGTCTTCGCCATTTTCCTTGTGGAACGCAGCACCCCATTGATCGACACAGCTGTCTATATTGGCTTTATTAGAAGAGTTCGTAGAGGCTTTCTGAATGGCTGGAGCTGCTCGTCCACCAGCTTCTGGGCCGGTGCCTTTTAGGTACGCTACGATACGACCATCCTCAGCATTTCCTAAGTAGTATCCACGCAATAGAACTATGGGGGTTTTTGGAGTTTGCTGGATTTGTCCTGCATACTCGTTAGTTGAGTCCCATAGACCGCTGGCGCGCTGGTATTGATACTCGCAGGTACCTTGGTCGCAGAATACCGCACCGCGAGTCTCTAGCACCTTTACGCTACCATCCTGCATCTGATCCGGGAGTTTTGCCGGGGTATCTTCAGGTACGCAGTCCAACCAAGCTGCGTTGCGTTTGTTAGTGGGGCACTCTTGTATTTCGTTTGCTTGCCAAGCAGCTGCGCCTAAAGAATATGCACTCGAAATAAAACTAAGTAGTGCAATCAATAGAAATTTCTTGTTCATGCACATGTTTCCTTCTGTTAAGTAAGTGGTTGTGCGATGCTTAGAACGGACGTCTGGAAAATCAACCTGTCGAGCTGACTTTCAACGCCCTGGGACTAGGACCTGGATGATCCAGATGAATTTGCAACGTAGGTAGGGCACCAGGCGAGGATTACGTTAAGGATTGGGATGTCGCTACGATGATCAAGAAATAGGTGCTTACCGATCACCGACCGTTCAGCATAGTTAATGGAACCACACACAAAGACTACATCATGTGTTTGAAGTCATTTTTTCTTATATGTGACTATCAATGTGCTTACTACGAAATACTTTGCTATTTCGTAGTCTGGGTCGTACGTGGCGATATTGTGAGCTGCTATCGCCAACCCTGCGGCTAAGCCACCCATTACAGTCCATGCACTTGCCGCCACTGCGGCGATGCGGCCTGCAACGTATACTCGACAGCTTAAGCCTTCTGCTTCGATGAGCTTTTCAATTGTTTCGACAGTGTTTCCAAAGGAATAAGTGGGGATGTCTTTTATCGTGAATGTTTTTTTCTGCGAAATTAGTTTCGAAATTTCTTCGTTCGTTATGCTGGAAGCCGAGTAAACACCAGTATCCATTGTAAAACTCCTTGTTTTTCCTGTGGGCACAAATAGTCGAAAAACAACCTTAAAGGTTGATTTTCAACCTGAATAGCTCTTCATGTCAATGAGGCGTTACCCAACCATCTAGGTGGATATTGGGAGGTGCCGTGATAGAGACTGATCAGAAGTATTTGGCGGGTGTGGTGGGGCGTGCGATTGCCAAGCAACGCACTCGCGGTGGCTTGACGCAGGAGGAAGTGGCCGAGCGTCTGGGTATTGGCAACGAAGCCGTTTCCCGCATTGAGCGTGGCGTCGTGATTCCTAATATTGCGCGGTTGCTGGAGTTCGCCGGCATCTTTGGTTGCGAGGCGGCCGAGTTGTTGACCGAGGCCAGTTCACGCCCGGATGACCAGGCCAGCAGGATCAGTCGATTATTGATGCAGCTGGGGCATGATGATCGGAAACTGGTCGTGGAACTGGTTGAGCGCCTGGCCGAACGCCTAAGTAAGGGATGATTGCGGGACTACCTGGTTTGGTTATGGTGCTATCAGGCATTGGCGTTCTGATCGAACTTGGCTCCGCAGCGTAAACAGAGACAGTCATAGTCGCCGAACTGATATTTCTGCACGTCCTTGGCAAAGGCCGTCAGGGCGGTATAGCCAGAGGTCGTACTGGACACGCTCTCGCCGATCAGATCGAGGAGTTGCACCAGCAGGCTTTCCTGTCGAATTTCTGCGCCCGTTTCCCGACCCTGGGTATGGGCCTGGTGAACCCCGAGTAGAAAATTATCAATGGTGCCAATGAGCATGACGGCCGCGTTGGTCGCCTCCTTGGACAGTACAGCCTGGGAATCGCAGATCAGGCAGCGTGTGGGCATGGTGGAGCTCCGTGAAGGGATTAAACCACTGAGAGAAAGTCTATGGATGTGGGAGGCGTCGGCCTCCCTTTATGCGGCGAGTGCTTCAAACCAACAGTTGCAGGGCGGTATTGAGCGCTCGTTGTTTGATGACTGCACCTTGGCCGAACCAGGCGGTGTCCATGCGGTACTCGTTGCTGCGCGCCCGGCGTTCGTGGTCCACGTATTCGGTGACGGCATTGAGCAGTCCCCACGCGGTGCCCTTGGCCGCTTCGAGCTCTGCCCTCGGCCATGACCGTCGTACATGCTCAGCACCTTGGTTAAGGCGCGCTCATTCGACAGCCCGCTGCGCGGATTGCCCGTTTGTACCTCACACAGCACGCTGCGCAGGTAGTCCTTGGCTTCATGGTCTTTGGCCGGGCGTGCCGCGAGCGTGCGCATGCGGTACATGAAGTCGTCCCATTGCGACACGGTGATGCCTAGTTGTTGCTTCACGGCTCTTGGATCGAAACGGGTGCTGTGTGGGACTTTGATCGCCTGGCTGGCGCCATTGATGGCAATACTCAGAGTGTTATTGCAGACCACCCGGATGGTGGTCGGGGTCGCCGTGGTGGCCAGCGTGCCGTCACAGGAAGTGGCCAACAGCAAATACCCATTGACCACGTCATTGCCCTTGAGCGTGGTCGACTGCCCGGTCCTCGCCAGGGCCCAGAGCTTGCGCCCGCCCTTCAGCACGCCTGCGGTTTCCAACTCGTAACAGAGCGTTCGGTCAGATCCCGGTAAAACTCCAGCACCTCACGCGGCTGCACCACCTGGTAGCGCTGTGAGACCACCGACAGTGGAGCTTTGGTATCGGAGCGAAAGAGTACCTTCTCTTCGGGAAACGTATGGATGGTGCCGAGATGGCCGACGGCATCAGCCATGAAATGTACCGGCGATTCCTGGATCTGCCAGTTCATGCCGGCTTCTTGTTGCCAGACTTCCAGCGGTTGTTTGGGCGAGAGCTGACTGCCCAGGCCATGCCAGGGCGTAGCGCCAACGTAAGCCATTTGTTCGATGAGATGTGCCATGGAGATCTTCCTTTTCATAGGCGCACGGCGAAGCCGCTGAGCATTCAGCAGGGATCAGTCGTCGTGCGGGATGTTGATAGAGAGAGGGGAGCGATGGATCAGATGGGGAGCAGCAATTGCGTCAAGCGGGGGATGAGCGGTTCAAGCGGAATGACGGTTGCTAAACGACAGTCCGCAGTCGAGGCAACTATAGTTGTCCAAAACCCGCTCATCGATGACTTCACCGAGTTTGGCGCCGGCGATACAGCCGGTCGCCGCTCCGGCTAATCCGCCGAGAATGGCCCCGGCAATACCGCCAGCAACGACACCAGCGGGGCCGGCGACAACGCCGATGACAGCGCCCACCTCGGCGCCAGCCATGGCGCCGGTGATTCCTTGGGCGGCGCCACCGACGGTGCCGATCAGGGCGCCGATTTTCCTGGCTATATCCTTGGTGATGACAGCAGTGGAGTGACAGCGTGGGCATTGAGTGGTCATGTACAGGGTTCCTATCGAGAGAGTCGGGACTGAAGTCAGTGCACGGGCATAGCGCCCATCAAGCAGGTCGCCTGGGCGATCTGCCTGAGTGGTGAGCTACTGAGTCTGGGGATGTGATTCTTAATGCGGATGAATGCAGGGTCGTGATGTACGACTGAGATTTTTTTGCTTGCGATTTTTCGAAGGGCGTCGAATTTCATAGCGAAATGAGCAGCCAGAGCTGAATCGCCCCAAGCTTTTTAGACCCGCCAACGGCCTTGTGACCGGCAGAGAACGGCCGATTCTGTTGAAAAAGTCGGCTTCGGTTTCCACGGCAGAAAAGTGCGCGTCTGAGATTGAGATCCGTGTTTTACACAGAAGGTTCAATGCTCAGATTTGACGTAGCAGCGTGCAAAAAAAGGCATCTTCACCTCTCAATGTATGGGGAGCCAGACCGGGTCCTTTTTCAACCCAATCGGCCGTTTTTTGCCTGTCGCCACCGGCGACAGCCGGCCAGAAGCAGTCGGTCAATTTTCGCTCTGAAACCTCATGCGCCTACGAGGCGGCAGCCGAATAGTAGTCAGTGGCGCATTCAGAAGATGACTCATCGTTCGTCGCAAAATCCCGCTCCTTTGTACATGGCGGTCACAGGTGTTTCACCAGCAACGGCACGAATGGTGTGGAGCACCAACATGGCTGCCGGGGACAATGTTCGTCCGCTCAAATGTACGATGCCTATTTCAGTAAACAGCGATTCCGTTTCGGGAAAAGGCAAGTGAACCAGGGCTCCCGCGGACAGGTCTCGCTGCACTGCGGCGTGTGTGGCACCCAGAATCAAGTCGTCGTTAATCGCGAGGTCTTTCAACACAGAGAGGTTGTCGCACTTCAGCGCCACCGGCAGTGGCTGATCGGGAGCCAACTCAAGTAGGTGTCTAAGTTGAACCAGCGCCCCATTGGGGAATGAACTCAAGGCAAAGCCATAGGACAAACAATCTTTCAGTTTGCGCGTCGGATCGACAATCAGCGGATGACCAGGGCGGCAGAAGAATGCTCCACGTTGACGACAAAGGGGTGTGATGGCGAGATCAGGCTCATGTGAAATGTCCTGCGTGTCGGCCACAAAAAACTCGATTTCCTCGGCCCGCAGATGGAGTAGCAGGTAGCGCCAGTTGTTTGTGTCCACGGTGAAGCAAATGCCGGGGCTCTGTTGCCTGACTTCCCTGAGCACCTGACGCACCAACCCATAGGTCGGCGAAGGTCCGACCCCGAACGCGACGTGCCCTGCATCAGCGTCGCGTATCTGCATCATGTCCAACTCAAACGTGCGCATCTGGTAAGCGATACGCTTGGCGTGTTCCAGAAATACTTCACCTACTTTGGTTATTGAAACTGCCCGGTTGTCGCGGTCGAATAAAGACAGCCCCAGCTCTTCCTCCAATGCCTGAATGCCACGACTGAGCGCGGGTTGGCTCAGATGCAGCTTTTCGGCTGCACGGGCAAAGTTCAGTTCCTGCGCCAGCGCGAGGGCATAGCGGATGCGCTTCAGGTCCATCTAGCACCTCATCATGTTCATGGTTTATTGCTTCAATGTTTACAATGCATTGGACGCATTACTCTAGCAAAAATTACAGTTCGCCCGTACCCAATAAGGCAACTGTTCCCATGTCGACTACTGCTTGCGCGCCCGCATCGCTCAATAGTTATCAACTGATCATCGAAGGCACCGAGCTGCAAGCGTGCGTGGCACCGGGAGAGACTGTCCTCAAGGCCGGTCTGCGCAGCGGCGTCAAAATTGCGCATTTGTGCATGGTCGGCGAATGTGGCTCCTGCCGATGTCGTCTGCTGCGGGGAAAAGTCAGGCTCAAGAAGGACATCTCCCATCATGTGGACCACGATGCAATGCGCAACGGCTATCTATTGGCGTGCCAGTCCGAACTCTTGAGCGATGTACTGCTTGCCGTTCCGGGCTTGTCGCCGGATTTCCAGGGCCCGGCACTGGTCACGCGCTCCGGACGGATCAAATCTGCCATTTCTCTGAACCACAATATTCGCCATCTGGTACTGGAGCTTGATGCACCGCTGTCCTACGAGTCTGGACAGTACGCCCAATTGAGCATTCCAGGGCATCCAGCGCTGGCCCAGGAACCGCGCTGTTACTCCTTCTGCTCAGCGCCATTGGGTCATCCGCAAATCGAGGTGGAATTTCATGTCCGCCTGGTCCCGGGCGGACAATTTACCGAATGGTTGTTTGCCGAGGATCGCATCGGCGAGAGCATAGAGTTAACTGGCCCGCTCGGTGATTTCACTGTCCATAATGCTCAGCGCCCGATGGTTCTTATCGCTGGCGGAAGTGGCCTTGCACCCATCAAATCAATTCTCGAACATTTGAGCGCACAGCCAAGCGCACCGGATGTGACGCTGTTTTTTGCCGCCCGCACCCAGGACGATCTGTACTGCCTTAGCGAAATCGCGAAATTACAAGCCAACTGGCCTGCCCGCAGTCGGATGCTGTTCGAGCCCGTCCTGTCACATGAGCCCGGTGATTCTGACTGGCGTGGCCTGGCTGGATATTGCGGGGAACATATTTCCAGTTTCTGTAGCCCGGCCGACAGTAGTTTTTACCTCTGTGGCCCGCCCCCGATGATCGATTCGATTCTTCGCCAATTAGGTGGCGTCGTTGAGCCTCATTACATCCACTACGACCGTTTTATTGATCGCAGCAATATGGCGCAGCAATAAGTTTTTACCGGCATTCATTGACTTTGGATAATAAAAAATGAAATCGAAATTGATCCCAGCCTTAATCCTGTGTGCAACCTTTTCGCAGGCGCAAGCGGCTGACACGCCCATCACGCTTGAGTTTGGTGCCGCCGTAAAAAACGTATCCGAAGTTAATATTGCTGCGGGCACGTCAAGCTTGAATATGATTGCCGAAGGTGCGGGAAAGCTGGTTTCACAAGGTGAGTCGGTGCGTTTCTATGCCCTTTGTGCCATTACCGACACGTTGAAGGGAAAGGCAGTCATTGCGGGATCTGGCGACTGTGAATTCAAAACGACTGACGGCGGCGTGTTGTATGCACATTTTCAGACAACGCCAGGACATGGAGATCAGGGTCAAATTACGCTGAGTGGCGGCAGCCAGAATCTTGAGCGTTTCAACGGCATCGTTCCCGTCGAAATCACAGTCAATCCAGCCAAGGTTGGCAAGCTGGTTTTCTTTGCTGAAAATCTGAAATGAACAGTGCTCAAGGCTCGCAACTCAGCAAAAGGAAACCGCGATGGGAATGACTATTGGGCTCAGTGTCTTTGCCCTGCTGCTTGTGCTTGACATTGTGATGGGGGAATTCAGGAAACCTCGCGCATTGAGCATGAATGAATTGGGTGTGAACCTGATGTGTATGGTGATCGCGTTCTCCATTCGTGCTCTTCCTTTTGCGTTGATTACCTATTTACTTGTCACATTTCTCCCCGAGTGGAGAAACGCTCTCGCTCACGCCAATTTCGCACTCTTGTTCCTCGCGGTACTGTTGCTTGACGATTATGGGAATTACTGGTTTCACCGCCAGGCACACCAAATACCCTGGTTGTGGCGCCTGCACAAACCTCACCATATTCCGACGCGCATGAACGTGCTGATGGGTGTGCGCGAAAGCACGTTTTACTACCTACTCATTCCCGTCAATGTGATGGCTCCGCTACTGGTTTTTGTCGGTGCCGAGGAGGCTGGCGCAGCAATGCTGGGCCTCAAGCTGACAGTAGGTTATCTCCAGCATGTAGGCTATCGCTGGGATCTGTGGTTGCGCCGTTTCGCGCCTGGCCGTCTGTTTCTTGATCTGGCAGAAAAGCTGTTCTCGCTCCAGGATTTTCATCATGTGCATCATGGTATCGGCCGCTACGGCAATGCTTCATCCAACTATGGCAATGTGCTCAATATCTGGGACAAGCTTCACAAAACCAGCAGCGGCCATCCGCACTGCGCTCAGGATGCTTACGGCGTGCCCACAGGTGCAAAGGTAGAGTCCTGGGCAGTTCAATTATTCTGGCCGCTTTGCCGCGAACGGAAGGTCAAACCCCAAGCATCCTCGATCATCGTCCAGAGTACGCCCGATGAATTGGAAGCAGCCCAAGCCATCATTTTCACCGCTGACGGTCTGGCAATTGCAGTGAGATGACGGTCCGTTTTAGATCAAGACGTGGGGCCGCAATGGGTCGGCTGCCATCCTTCGCGACAGGCAAAAAACGGCCAAAAGCAGGCGTAGGCAGCTTTCGACCACCGCATGGTCGCCCTCATGCGGCAAGGTGTCCCGCATCCTGTAAGCGAAGTTTTGTAATGGGAACTTATTAGCAGGCTGTCCGACATTTGTAATGTTGCTCTCTAACCACCGCACCGCCGGGCGTACCCGTTATCACCCGGACCCTAATCAATGCCTGGGATGACCCGAATGTGCAGGCGGCAATCAAGAAAACCGGTCGCGAGTAGATCCTGATCGCCGGCGTGTCGCTGGAGGTGTGCGCGATGCTCCCGCGTTGTCGGCCAAGGCGGCGGGCTATGACGCTCGCGTCTGGATGCGTCTGGCACCTTCAAGGATGCGAAGCGCACCGTGGGGCTGCAGCGTCTGCAAGGTGCCGCCGTGCCAGTCACCGACTATGCGTCGGCAGGGGCTGAATGGCTGCGGGACAACTCTAATACGAAGGCGCAGGAAGTCTATGGTGATCTCGATATTCCGTTTGCGACCCTGGTGTGGCAGCTCAAGAGCGCCAACAGCAAGTAATCAGGCAAACAAGTCTATGATCACGATCGGGGTGCGTTGCTGCGCACCGATGTCAGCCTTACGAACGTTCAATGAATGGCTCAGGAGTCGCATCATGCGCAATCAAGTTCGCGTTTCAGCCCCGATCGCCGGTCACGATATGGTGATCAGCGACGTGTTTCAAGCCAAGCACTTTGGCGAGCAGGAGTTTGGCGGCTTGATCGATCCGGTCGTAATGCTTGATCATTTCCATATGACTGGCCCGACCTTTGAGCCGCATCCGCACGCGGGCATTTCTGCCGTGACCTATATGTTTGAGGACGCGATCGGCGCCCACGTCAATTACGATTCGCTGGGCAACCATGGTCCAATCCATCCTGGTTCACTGCACTGGCTTGCTGCCGGACGTGGCGCGGTTCATACCGAGCAACCGGAAGGTGATGGCCGGCACGTGCATGCGTTGCAGATATTTGTGAACCTGCCAGCCAGCAAAAAGTTCGATGCACCGTATGCTGTGCACGTCGAGGCGAGCGACATTCCAGAATTTAAAACGCCCGGCGTGCGCGTCCGCGTGGTCACCGGCCACAGCAACGGCGTGCAGGCTGAATACACGTCGCAATTACCGAAGCCGTTCACGCTGTTGGATGGCTTTCTCAGCGATGCAACACCATTCATGCACGCACTGCCGCGCGGCTGGAATGCGATGATCTACGTCGTCAGCGGTAAGCTACGGCTGGAAGTCGATGGTGAAGAGAGAGCGCTGGCGACATCAACTGCAGTAGGAGTTTCAGTTGCGGGGGATGCGGCGGCGAACGAGGCGGTGATCCGGCTTGCGCCGGACACAGAAACCCATTTCGTGATGCTGTCCGGTCCGGCGCTCAATGAACCCTTGGTCAAGCACGGACCTCTGGTGATGAACACATCAGAGCAGATCAGCGATCGGATTCGCGCTTATCAGCGCGGGGAGTTCGGGCGGCTGGAACTGCCAAATCGACCTGGCGGCGAAGCGGCTTAAGGGGTGGTAGCGATAAGTTGAGCCCAACAAGGTCGTTGGCTCGCGACCTCTCATGTCAGATTGGGATATACCTTGGCGTCGCAATTTTTGGGCTGACCTTTGGTGGTACGCCGACGTTGTTACAGAAGGCTTCAGCTGATACGGCTAGAGAGGGTTCTGTTGCTGTGCAGTCGATGGTAGTGACAGCTTGGAACTTGGCTATCGCCGGTGGCGGTTTGGTTGGCGGACTGTTGCTGGAAACGAACGGCATTGCATCTTTTCTATGGATATTGCTGGCCTTGCTGCTGTTCGGCCTTGTAGTTGTCTGGCTTATCAAAGAGCACGGATTTAGATCAGGACAGCGAGACTCAGCGCGATGAATTTCTACATATCCACACCGGCAGATTGTTACCCGGCATATTTCAAAAAAACGTGACGACATAGGAGTTCATATGAACGCAGGTTCTCTCAATGGAAAAAATGCCCTGGTCACTGGAGCCGGCTCTGGTATCGGTCGACAGGTTGCTATTGCTTTAGCAGCGGAAGGCGCCCGCGTGGTACTGGTCGGCCGGGGTGTAGCCGAGCTTAAGCAAACCGGCGCGGAGATCGAGCGCAAGGGTGGAAGCTATTTGGCGGTAGAAGCTGACATCACGAATGAAGCGAGCGTGCGGGCACTTCTGGAGCAGGCGCTCGCTGGCCGGGATAGGCTGGACATCGCGATCAACGGCGCAGGGATATTTCGTGTCGGCGCCATCGACGAGACAGAGCTCGATAGCTTCAAGGAAATCCTGACAACCAACACTGTCGGTACATGGTTATGCCTGAAGCATGAAATCCTCGCCATGAAGCGACAAGGTGGTAACAGCGTCATCGTCAACATTGCCTCCAATGTCGGCTATCACCTCACTCGACCTGGAACAAGTGCCTATGCCGCCTCCAAAGCGGCAGTGACCGTCCTCACGCGAACCGCAGCGTTGGAAGTCATTAGTCACGGTATCCGTATTAACAGTGTCAGCCCAGGCCCCGTTGACACATCGATGTCCTTCCGCGTGGGAGAAGACAGAGCGGCACGCGATGCGCGCATCGCAGCGACCAATCCGTCCAAGCGCGTCGCAAGCCTGGACGAAATATCTGCTGCCGTACTTTGGTTGTGCTCCGACGGAGCCGCGTACACGGTCGGCCAAGATCTGGTCGTGGACGGTGGCGCCTCGGTTTAAGGAAGTCTGAAGTACTCATCGATCTTTGATACCCTTTCTGCTTGACCCTCCATGTCAGGCTACCTGTCGCCCTTGTTGATTGACTCAGTCGTTCAAGAGGGCGAAGGTGCATAACAATGTCCAAAATGGGCAAGCGATACGAAAGCGACTTCAAAGACTGGGTCGTTCTGCAAATGATGCCCCCCCCTCAATCGATCAGTGGCAGAACTTGCCGTTGCACTCAATCTCACACCACAGGCACCCGGGTGCTCAACCTTCGTCCTGACTTGAGCCTTGGATTTTTCGATCTTGCGCTTGGCTTTGTACAGAACGCTACGCTTGCCCAGTTTCTGGTAGGTGGCGCCGGGCGACAATCTGCCAGATGACCTGACGACCTTCATGCTCGGAGCGTTTTTCCACGCCGGTATAGCCAGCATCGGCACAGACCACGTTTTCGTCGTCGTGCAGCAGCTTATTGACCCGAGTGATATCGGCCACATTGGCTGCCGTGGCCACAACGCTATGCACCAGGCCCGATACGTCATCCATACCGATATGGGCCTTCATGCCGAAGTACCCTGAGATCAAGCTAAGGATGTTGCGCAGAAGCCATCATTCAAACTACCGACTTTATGGGATCTGGACTTTTTCAATTGAGGCTCTGAGCGCCGCAACCTTGCAGGTTTGCATTACCGCGATTGATGCTCGGTGACGAGCTTTGTTCGAAGCTGGAGAGTCCGCTCCTAGCCATTTTTTTTGCCCTTTCCCAGCGGCAATGGGTCGTTTACTGTCTGTCACGACCGACCGAAATCGATCCAGGCTGTGTGAAAACGTTTAAGAGCAAGTTTGACAGTCGGAATCGGAACGAAAATCGCGTTCCTACGTAAAATTTACGTCGGCGGACTAACCAATCGCCGACAGATTTTACGTAATAACGCAGACTTCAAAACGGCGCATGCGTTCTCACACAGCCTGGACCCAAAGCTGACGGTGGAGATAGACAGAAAACGTCCGAGACTGTGTAAAAACGTTTTTGAGTGCAGTAACAGATATCGGCTCGAAAACTGCGTTTCTGCTTGAGTTACGGGTCTGTTCAGCCACCGTGCAAGAGCAGATTTAACGGAGAAGCGCGGACCTTAAAAACGTGCATGTGTTTTTACACAGCCTCGGCCGATTGCTGCCCGTGAACGATTACTCCGGTGCCATGAGTACAGCAAGGCATATTTTGATGAACTCCTCATTTTTGTCGACCGTTTGTAGGGCTGCGCGTACATTGCCGCCGACCTCCTCCGATCCGCGACGCTCAACCCAGAGCGTCAGCTCCATGATGGCAGCCTCCAGGGCGAGTTGATTTTCGTTGATCTTGAATAACAATGCAGGGAGTAGGTCTGAATTAA
Organism: Pseudomonas sp. ASL7; assembly: GCF_056680375.1. Classification (NCBI taxonomy): domain Bacteria; kingdom Pseudomonadati; phylum Pseudomonadota; class Gammaproteobacteria; order Pseudomonadales; family Pseudomonadaceae; genus Pseudomonas; species Pseudomonas sp. ASL7. The sequence goes on from NZ_CM155279.1 coordinate 6,253,778, forward strand.
GCATCGTGATTCCTCCGTGAAGCGGAAAGCGTACCCGTTAATAACCGGGCGCGGAAGGAATGTCGTTCGGGCGTGAACGCCGGGATGCAAGGACGTTCTCATCGAAAGCGTAAAGGGATCTTTGGGGGGAGAGTGAAACAAGGTTACGAACCTCTCGTGCATCGATAAACGATGCACGAGAGGGCAACTCATTCACCTGCAGGCTGAGTCACGTATACAGCCCAGTCAGCCATCATGGCTTGCCGCTTCTCAAACAGGTCGCCGCGAAAATACGCTGCTTCCACCTTGTCTTGGCGCGAATGTGCCAACGCCAGCTCACAGACCTCTCTCGGATATTGCGTCGATTCCGCTGCCCAGTCACGAAACGTGGAGCGAAAGCCGTGCATGGTCAGATCAGTACGGTTCATGCGTCGGAGCGACATCAGCATCGACATATTCGAAAGAGGCTTGCCTTCCCTTGCCCCAGGAAACAAATGGGCATTGCCCTTAAGTTGTCCTAACCCGTTGATCAGGTCCAGCGCCGCTTGACTTAGGGGAACGCGATGCTCCTTTGCAGCCTTCATCCGATGAGGCGGAATTTTCCAGACCTTCTTCTCTAAATCCAGCTCATCCCAGGTAGCTCCGAGTACCTCACTGGTTCTGCACGCGGTCAAAATGGTCAGTTGCATGGCTTTGTAGCTGAGGTCATCGTGCTTGGCGATTTCTTTCATAAAGGCCGGCATCTCAACCCAAGGCAGAGCTGGGTGGTGGACCACGCTTTTCACCTTCGAGCGTGCAGGTAACAGTTTGTCGAGGTGTCCACGCCACCGGGCTGGATTCTCGCCTTCACGCAATCCTAGAACTTTTGCGGCATCCAGCACCATTTCCATCCGATTACGGACACGGGATGCTGTTTCTGGCTTTAACTGCCATATGGGAGTGAGCACTTTCAGGATGTGCTCCGTCGTCACGTCCTTGGCGTTTAAGTTTTCCAGTACGGGGTAGGCATAGGTCGTTAACGTATTTGCCCACTGCTGGGCGTGCTTCGCGTTTTTCCAGCCTGAACGATGAGCCGCAATGTAGTCCAGAGTAACGGATTTGAAGGTGATGGCTTTGGCTTGCTCGGCGAGCACTGCTTTGGCCGCAGCCAAACGTGTAGCTTCGCGTTCAGCGAGAGGGTCGATCTTCTTTTGAAGGAGCTGACGTTGAGTGAGTGCCTCGGAACGTGCGTCCTTCAGTTTCACATCAGGGAATCCCCCCAGCCCCATCTCACGACGCTTTCCCGCCAACTGAAACCGTAAGACCCAAGACTTCTTACCGCTCGCCTTTACGACCAGCCGCAGTCCATCCCCGTCCTCGTAGGTCCCTGGCTCGGTCAGGTTTTCGATCTGTTTTGCATTTAGTTTTCCCACGGTTTTTCACTCACCAGAAATTGTCTAGCCTGAGAGATTGTTCCCCCACGTATTCCCCCACTGATCGTGGGATTCAGTGGATGCTCTCAGGACGCTAATGGATGGATACTAGGCTGTAGCCCTTGTATTATCTAGGGTCTCGGTATTTTGTTGGACATTGCCGGACACTACGTAGGCGGTCTATCTCTCCGCCATTATTGAATAAGACTAAGCCCCTGTAATCGTTAAAGATTACAGGGGCTTTTTCGTTTCTGATGGTTTGATTAGGGCATTTTTAGGGCAAAGAATGTCGCTAAAAGACCGCCCTAGGCTCTTCTGCGCCCGGCTCCGCAGTTACTCCTTCCACTTTTAGCAAACTGAGGCCCTTGAGGCGCCCTGATGGCTTCTGTCCAGGTGCTTGAGTGTCGGCCTGTGCGCCGCCGCCGTGCAACGCTCGTAAAATGACCTCGGCCAACTGCCTGGGCGTAACGGGCTTGGTGATAAACCCGGCAAAAGACGCTTCGCGCAGTCGCACTCCGCTCCGATGCCGGTTTCAGTGAAACCATCCTGCGCGAACTGTGCGGCGTAATCGTTGTAGGCAACGATGTGAGACTCTGGAACAAGATCTCTTACACTCCGCCCGACTATCTCTTGCGGGCTGTAGCCGAACGTCCTTTGGCCCGCCCGGTTGAGTGATCGCACTTTGTAGTCACCATCGACCGTGATAATTGGGGTCACCGCTGTGTCCAGGATCGCCTGCGTCGTTTCCAGGCTGGCCGCAAGCGCCTTCTTTGTATTGGTTTGCAGGGTAATTTGGTGAATGAGGCGAAAACCGAATACGGCTAATACGCACACCAGTAAGCCAATACCTGCGGCATGCGACAGCGTATCGGACCACCAGGCGGCCAGAAATTCGTCTCGCGAGAGCGCTGCTGCGACGAACAGCGGATAGTCATGCAGATTTCGGAAACTATTGAGGCGAAGCACACCGTCCTGAGAAGACGCATTGGAAAATGTACCGGACTGCCCCTGTACGGTGTGCTCATGAAAGAGCCTGGTGTCTAAAATGTTTGCTCCGATGAAGCGATTTTTCGAATGGACGCCGGACGGCCATTATTCCACTGTCAAAAGCCAGTACAACGGCATCTTCTCGCCCGATGTCGAGACCACTATAAAATTGCGAAAAAAAATCGATATCGATAGAGGCAGCGGCGACACCGGCAAAGGTGCCGTCTGGATCGTCAATCCGACGCGACACCGAAATAACCCATTTCCCTGTAGTCCGGCTCCGGAGCGGAGACCCAATATGTACTCCTCGATCCGGGTGATCTCGATGAAAAATGAAATATTCGCGATCAGAGTTGTTATGGCGCGTCATCGGTTCAGGTAACGCATTGGTGATCAACACGCCATCGCGGTCGAGCAGATAGAGACCATTCAGTTGCGCAAGTTCGGCGAGCCGCTAGGTGAAGACCCGGTGTAACCGCTCCAACACGGCTGGGGCGGTGCCGTCACGTTCAACACGCTCAACAATCCCGGTCAGCGCAGTGTCAGCTTCTTTGATCGTGTCGTTCGCATGTTGAGACATTGCACGCGCGAGATTCGAGGAGGCTGTCGTCATCTCGTTCAGTTTAACCGTACGAGCGGCCAAACTAAGCCAAATATCGGTGCCGATGAGAATCGCGCACATGATGCAAATCAACAGTGTCATTCGGGAAGTAAGCGAAAACCGGTATGCCACGTTTGCATTCCCGAGAGGTGGATCAGTTATTGATGGGGTAGTTTGTGTTAAACGTAATAGTGCAGCAACTTGGCGTCAGGAGAAACTTTTACATCCCGCCTCCAGTTGTCCCAGGCGTCTCTCTATAGTAACTGAGGAGCAAATCGCGATGGTCAATGAGATTAACGGGAACGTTTACTGTTTCAAGGACGGTGCCAGCGAAGTAGGCGAGTGTGCATATGTCGTGAATACCAATAAAGCGCTATAGGGAAATTTACCTGGTTCATTCCCGTCATTGGCTTGCAGTCGAATGCTTCCCGATACCTGGAGATAGGTGGCTAGTTACCGCTTGTCGTAAATGTTGGTTTAAATATAAAAATGTTTGAATTTTTACTGAATAAAATCAGAAATCCTGCCGATATACGTTTTGAGCCCAGTGACCCGCCGCGTCACGCTTACATTAACCGGTGAAGCATTTCCGTTAATGCCCACTGCATGGACGCTCCTGATTTTATCTAATCCATGAGAGCCTCCCCGTGTCGCTACGAAATATGAATATTGCCCCACGCGCCTTTCTCGGCTTTGCGTTCATTGCGGTGCTGGTTGTTGGCCTGGGCGTCTTTGCCCTGAACCGTATGGTCTTGATCCGCCAGGCCACCATCGATATAGAAACCAACATGCTCCCAAGCATCAGCCTGCTGGGAGGGGTGAGCCGGAATGTCCTGCGTTTGCGCAACTTGTCTCTCCAAATAGAGATCGATCGCGACCCTGCTTCGTTGCAGGACAGCGATGAGCGCATTCGTGAGACGGTCGGTAAGCTGCAACAGGCCAAAGACAGCTATGCCGCGCTACCGTTCAACACGGCGGAAGAGGAAGCAACGTATAAAGCATTCAGTGCGACGCTGGAGAGTTACCTGAGTGCGCAAACACAGATGCTAGAGCTGTCGCGCCAGAATAAAACCGAAGAAATGCATAGCTTGATCAACACCCGGCTGAAGCTCGACTCGGACCGGATGGGTGAACAACTCAAACGGATAATCGAGATTAATCAACAAGTCGCGGCCGAGGCGTCAAAGGCGGCTGCGGAGCATTATGACAGTGCCAATATAATGATCATTGTCGTTTCAGTAAGTGCCGCATTGCTCACGGTTCTACTCGCCTGGTTACTCACCCGCAGTATTGTCACGCCACTGACTCGAGCGCTGCGCGCCGCTGAAGAAATTGCCGGTGGCAATCTGACCAAACACATCCTGGTTGATGGCAACGACGAACCGACCCGCCTGCTCGAGGCGCTGGTGGTCATGCAGCAGAACTTGCGCAAAACCATCGAACAGATTTCCGGTTCGGCCACTCAGTTGGCTTCCGCAGCCGAAGAGCTGAATGTGGTCACCGAGGAAGCGTCGCGGGGCCTACAGCAACAGAATAATGAAATCGAACAGGCGGCCACCGCAGTCAATGAAATGACCGCCGCCGTTGAAGAAGTGGCGCGTAACGCGGTGTCGACCTCGCAAGCCTCGCAGCAGTCCAGTGAAACCGCCCGTGGAGGGCGTGATCGAGTGGTCGAGACCGTGTCCGCGATTCAGGCTATGACCAAGGACGTTCAGACCACTTCGCAACTGGTGGAAGGCTTGGCTGAACAAGGGCGTGACATTGGCAAGGTGTTGGACGTAATTCGCTCTATTGCCGAGCAGACCAACTTGTTGGCATTGAACGCAGCAATCGAAGCGGCGCGTGCTGGTGAAGCGGGCAGGGGCTTCGCGGTGGTGGCCGACGAAGTGCGCGCGCTGGCCCATCGCACAGCGCAGTCGACGCGTGAGATCGAGCAAATGGTCGCGGGCATTCAGAGTGGCACAGGGGAGGCAGTGCAATCCATGACATTGAACACCCATCGTACCCAAACAACGCTAGAGCTGGCTCGCGCCGCAGGTGAAGCTCTGGAGCAGATTACCGAATCCATTTCTCAAATCAACGAGCGCAACCTGGTCATTGCCAGCGCGTCCGAAGAGCAGGCCCAAGTATCGCGGGAGGTGGATCGTAATCTCGTCAACATCCGTGACTTGGCGATCCAGTCCGCCGCCGGAGCCAATCAGACCAGCGCAGCCAGCAATGAGCTGTCACGCCTGGCTGTGGACCTGAATGGGATGGTGGCGCGGTTTGTGATTTAACACACATAGCCTCGCTCCCTCGCATGTTGTGCGAAAAACCACCGATGCCATAAAAGCAAATGGCCTGACTTGTTCGGGGCGTTTGCTCTTATGTGGAGGGCGACTGATGAAAGACGAAAAGGGCCTTTCAGCCCAGCCTTATCCTCGCGCCTGATGGATGTGAGCTGCCGAGTCTGGGGATGTGGTGGTCAATGCGGATTGGTGCAGGTTCGTGATGTATGACTGAAATTTTGTTGACTGCGATTCGATGGGGGTCGAATTTCATAGCGAAATGAGCGGTCAGAGCTGAATCGCCCCAAGCTTTTTACCCTTGGCTAGATTGTAAGGATCGAGTGGTCGATCAATCAGGATCTCAAGCAAAAGACCCCTCACCTTCGCGATGAGTTCTGCCCATTAAGCTTTCCGAGACGGCCCTTGCTCTGCAACCACAGGCGGACACTGGCAAACGCTTCTGGAAATTTAGTATCCGAAAGCTAAAGCTCCAGTTTTTCGGTTCTCAGCCAGTTGGCGCTAATGAGAAGTTAATGGTTGACCAACGGTAACGTCACCACGAACTCACTTCCCTTCCCATTACCCTCGCTCATACCGATGACCTTGCCGCCGTGTGCTTCCACAAGCTCCCGAACTACGGTCAACCCAATGCCCAAGCCGGCTCCGTTGAAACCTATGGCGTGTTCGTCCTGGACGTAAGGATCAAAAATAAAAGGCAGTGCTTTAGCCGAAACACCGATTCCATTGTCGGAAATACTTATCTTCAAAACGTCGGTCTCTACCGTTACAGACAGCTTGATACTACCGTCGGCCGGAGTGTACTTGGCCGCATTCGCCAGTAGATTATGGAGGATTTGAGCCAGGCGTCCTGGGTCACCACTCACCATCAAGATGCCATCAGGAAGATGGGCGTCGAAATGTTGCTTTTGCGCGGTCATCACAGGGCCACACGCATCAACAGCGTCACGCAGAATTTGCAGCATGTCGACATCACGACGATCAATTCGCAACTTGCCCGTGCTGGCGCGGGAGACGTCAAGCAGATCGTCGACCAGCTGTGAAATATGCTGTACTTGGCTCTCGATCAACTCACGCATCCGCGGTAGCTGATCGCTAGGCAGCCGGACCATACGCTCTGCAATCATGCTGATGGGGGTTAATGGATTTCGCAGCTCATGGGCCACCATTGCAAGTACGCTTTTCTGCTGACTCAGTGCGCGCTCGGCTGCCGCCTGAAGGTCTTGAGCGCTGAGCGCAGCTATAACCAGCTGCGCGTTAGCCTCGCGCAGCTCCTGGTACAAACGCTGCTCCTCCAAGCGAGGGGGGGCTACAGCATCTGATTGTGCCAGCAGAATCGCCAGCACCAACTGCTGATTGGCCTCGATCACTTGCTCGACCTGTTGGGTATCCACCAGCCGGCTACTGGCGTCGCTCAATTGTTTTTGCAGTGCTGCCAATACGGCGCGTGCTTCAACAGTTTTTTGACCAAGCAGGAAGAGTTCGTGAGCAGCAGTGGCCATCTCACACTCATTCTTGCCACCGGCGTTACTCATGAGTCGAGCTCAAACATTGTTATCTCCTGTGCGTACCGCTCCTGAATTCTGTTTTGTCGGTCGACCACCGAGCAACCCCTCCTGATCTGGCAGCATTTCGCCGATCTGCAGACCGTTATCGTCGATGTAATATTGGCGCAACTCATCGGAGTGGGCGCTGGCCCGAACCTTGACCACGGCCATGATGCGCAACAAGCGACTCTCTACTTCAATATAGCGTTGAACGATGATCGCGTCGGTGAGAAACGCCGTGCCGTAAGGGCTGAAACGCAGGTCGGTGTAGCGGTCTTCCAGCTCAGAGGTCATCAACACGCTGACCCCGGCGCTCGTCAACGCAGTGACCATGCGCGACAGCGACTCACGGAAGTCTTCACGAAAGGTCGGCGCCAGCGCCAGCTCGAAGCCCGATAACGAATCGATCACCACCCGAGTGGCTTTCAGTCGGCTGATCTCGCTGAGCAGCAACTGGACGATTTCGTCGATGGACAGGTCCGGCGCACGGCTATCCACCAGGCCGACCTGACCGCTCTGGATCAGGCCCGCAAGGGTGGCGTTCTGGGAGTGATGGGGCCGTTGTTCAAACACCGCGATCACACCGGTTTCGCCATTGCGCGCGCCTTCGGCGAGGAAGGTTGAGGCTAGAATGCTCTTACCTGAACCCGACGGCCCGGCCACCAGCAAGGAATAACCGCGAGGCAGGCCACCGCCCAGCATCTCGTCGAGCTGTGGCACGCCCATTTTCAGGCGCTTGATCGGAAATTCCAGCGGCGCTTCAACGGGGTTGAGTGCCGCTGGGGCAAAGACCTTGATCCCCGACGTCGCGATGCGGAAGGTGTGCAGCCCTGGCAGCGTTGGCTGGCCGCGCATCTTCATGATTTCCATCTTGCGCACCATGGAGTTGCGCTGAACGCTCTGGCGCAGCCAGATCAGGCCGTCGGCCACGGTGAAAATCGGGTTGGTGTCGGTTTCGGTGAAATATTCACCAATCAGGAACGTCGTCGCCTGCCAGGTGGTCATCAACATACCCAGTTGCTGAACGAACTGCGGCAGGTTGTTGTTGGGGTTGTCCTGGGTCTGGCTGGCCAGCACCACCGAACGGAACGAGTCGACGAACACCAGTGACGGGGAGTGAGCCTCCACCTCGCTGACGATGCGCCGTAGCACTTCGTCCAGATTCCCGGCCAGGGTGTCGTCAGCCAGGTTGATGTAGCGGATCGACTGGTTGATCGCTTCGCTGTCGAAAAAGTCGAATTGCTGCTGATAACGCAGCATCTTCAGCGGCGGCTCGCCGAGCACCGTAAAAAACAGCGCCGGGCGCTCGGGCGTCGCCAGAGCGAACATCATCTGATGCGCCAGGGTGGTTTTGCCACAGCCAGGGGGACCTGCGATCAGGTTGAACGAAAACTCCGGCAATCCTCCGCCCAGCACCTCGTCCAGTCCTGGCACGCCGGTGGCCAAGCGGTTGATAGTCACTTTGGTGCTCATGGCGAAATTTCCTGCGAAGGGGTGTCGCTCAAAGAAGGTTCCCATACGCCACGAAGCAAACGTGCGGTGAGCGAGGGCCCGATCAGCGTGGTCAGCAACTCGTAAAACGTGGTCAGCAACACTTCACCGAAAAACAGTGCATCGGCTTCGCTTTGCTCAACGAGTACGGACTTGAGGGCAGTCAGATCCAGGGAGGCCTGCACACCGTCATAGGTGCCGACCAGACGCGGATGGTTGGAGGTGCACAGGTGAAGGCTGCGGCGATAAAGTGCGCCAACCCCTTGTTGGCCGATGATGGGCGTGAGGGCTACATCCATATCCTGCAATATTGATGCGATCGCTTGCGCGACGGTTGCAATGTCAGCGTTGGGGCCAACGCGGTGCACCAGAGAAGCTACGATCTGGCGGCTCTCTTCGCTTAGCGTGGACATGGCTAACTGATATCTGATGGACAGAGTTAGATGGTACACCCTAAAGCTAGCTGTCGAGCCCCAAATCGGACGCAGCATTGCAGTTGGTATCAATTACGGTGGCAGAATGAGTTAATGGCCAGGCGTAAGTAGCTGGGTTCGTCAGAATTCAGATCCAGGCTTAAGCGCGCAATCACCAGCAAGTTTGCCGACCTTGACGCTGAGTACCGGCTGCTCCGTGTCGGTGAAACACTCAGGCTTCATCTATCACGTGATTGCGCAATAAGCCGATGCCTTCTATCTCGACCTCGCACACGTCTCCTGCTTTCATGTAAAGCGCCGGCTGGCGGGTGAACCCGACTCCCGGCGGTGTGCCGGTCACAATGATGTCGCCTGCCTGGAGCGTGAGCGCTTCGCTTAACAAGGCAATCAACGTGGCGGTATCGAAAATCATGTCGTCGGTGGAAGCGTCTTGCACAATCGTGCCGTTCAAGCGGGTCTGCACGCGCAAACCCTTGCCGCCTGCCGGTACCTCGTCAGGGGTGACGAGACATGGGCCGAAAGCGCCCGTACCGTCGAAATTCTTGCCGACGGTCCATTGCGCACCCTTCATCTGGTAATCGCGCACTGAGCCATCGTTAAACACCGAATAGCCCGCAACGTGTTCAAGCGCTTTTTCCTGGGTGATGTGGCGTCCTGGCTTGCCGATCACGACGACGAGCTCACCTTCAAAGTCAAATTGTTCCGAGGCTTTTGGCCGCACCAGAGGCGCGCCGCTACCGATCAAACTTGTCTGAAAGCGGGCGAAAACAGCTGGATAGGTGGGGGGCTGGAATCCGCCTTCTTTTGCATGCTCCAGATAGTTCAAGCCAATGCAAATAATCTTGCCCGGACTTTGCAACGGCGGCAGCACTTCAACGTCTGTGGCGCTGAATGCACGCCCATCCAGCAGACACCGTCCGGCGGCCTGAAGCACTTCCTCACCTTTCTCGATCAGGGTTTCCAAGGTTCCAGGGTAGGCATTTTCATCCTCCAAACAACCGCGCAACTGTCCTTTTGCATCTACAACTCCCAAACCTTGTTTGCCGCCCGACTTGAATACTTGAAATCGCATGCCTCTTTCCTCAATTTCTTTGCTTGAGTGTTACCAGCGGTCCTCTCGACCTACTTCACCAATTGACCGCCCGACCTGCCAGCACAACTTACGTACCGTTCCCGAGAGAATTACTCCGTGTCCATGACCGCCTTGTAGATCGATCGCTTGGGCGCTCCCATCACTCGTCGCACCATTGGCTCGAAGGTGCTCAGCGGATAAATCTCGCCGTCTGGATCGAAGGCCGGGCTGTCGTATTTATCGATAAACTCTACCGTGCGCTCATAATGCGGATGGCTCTTGAACCGGTCACGCATGTTGCGATCCATGCCGATGTAGTGGAAGAAATTGTGTCCCTGAAAAATGCCGTGATGCTCAATCATCCACACGTTGGCTTCGGATACGAAAGGCTTAAGGATCGCCGCCGCGACTTCAGGGTGGTTATACGAACCCAGCGTATCGCCAATATCGTGCAGCAGGGCGCACACCACATACTCTTCGTCGCGTCCGTCTTTCAAGGCCAACGTGGCGCTCTGCAGGCAGTGGCTGTAGCGGTCGATTGGAAAACCGCTAAAGTCGCCTTCCAGAAGCTTCAGGTGCACCAACACGCGCTCAGACAGTTCGCTGAAGAATTTCGCTGCCTGGGGTTTGATGATCTCCCAATCTTCCTGAGTGCTGTCCTGCATGCGTTTGAATGTCGCCAGTTTCATCATGAGAACCTTCATTTCTAATGTGCCGTAGGGGATTGCCATCTGCAACGCCAGATGGCTTACGGTTCATTTCATTTAAATCACGGCCCCGCCATTGGGACTGATCACCTGTCCCACAAAGTAATGGTCTCCCGCCAGGTACGTCGCCATGGATGCATATTCCTCCATCTGGCCGAAACGCCCCGCAGGAATCATCTGCCAAAATCTGTTCCTGGCTTCTTCGCCGATGGAATCGAGATATTCCTCGAAGAAGGGTGTCGACACACCTCCCGGCGCCAGCGCGTTGACGAGTATATTGGCGCCGGCCACTTCCGCAGCAACCGACTTGGTGAACGCAATAACGGCCCCCTTGGTGGCGCAGTAGTGGGGGCTGTGCAGGCTGATGGTGGAGAAGCCCGCGATGGAGGCCAGGTTAATGATCCTGCCGTACTGCTGCGCTTCCATCAGCTTGAGGGCTTCGCGCGTGCAGTAAAACAAGCCATGCACATTGACATCCCAGTAGCGGAGCCAGTCCTCATCGGTGATTTGGCTGGTGAAGCCGAGGGACTGACGAGGCACAGGCGTGGTCATGTAGGCGTAATGCTTGTTGCGTCGCTCAGCGTCGGCTTTTCCGGTGGGCGCGACCGCCGCGTTGTTCACCAGAATATGCAGCGTGCCAAAACGTTCAACGGCGCTGGCAAACATCGCTGCCACCTCACGGCTCGATGTGATGTCGCAGCGCAGCGCCATACAGGATGCGCCCGTCTCTTCCACTTTTTGCTGGGTTTCTTCCAGGGCAGGCAGGTCAATATCGCAGATAACGATATCCGCGCCGGCCCTGGCCAAGTCGACCGCGATGGTGCCGCCAAGACCGCGGCCTGCACCGGTGATCAGGGCAATGCGGCCAGCGAGCTTGCCTTGTGTTCTGTCACTTGTCGCATGTTCGGTTTGTTGTGAGTGCTGTGACGACTGCATGGCGTTCTCCTGCGTTTAGATACGATCAATTCTTCAGCGCGTATTCGCGGCCATGTCTCAGGCAGGTCGGCGCATGAGGCTGTAGCTCTGGGCCGTCGGGCCGCCGTCGGGCATGCTTGCCAGGAACAAGGCCATGGGCGTCACCTCCTGGGGGGACTTGAACCACTCCCCGGGAGGGATGGCCGCATCGCGGGTCATGTCGGTCTTGACCGGGCCAGGAATGAGTTCGTTGACGCTGATGTTGTATTCATGCAGTTCCAGCGCCAGCGATTGAGTGAGCATCCACATGCCGCTCTTGGAACAGGAATAAGCCGAAAATCCAGGAGTAGGGCGATAGCGTTGACCGGAGCCGACCATGATGATCTTGCCGGCGCCACGCTTACGCAGATGCGGGATGGCGGCATGTGCCGTGTAGTAGGCACCGGTCAGGTTGATGTCGATCGTCTTGCGCCACAACTCAGGGTCGCTGTCTTCGATCCGACGTTGCTCGGTGGCGACGCCGGCATTGGCCACCACAATATCGACTCCACCATATTCATTGCTGGCGCGCTGAAATAACGAGACCAGCGAAGCGTAGTCACCCACGTCAGCGACATGAGCAAGCGCCTGGCCACCCGCTTCCTTGATCAGAGCGGCCGTTTCTGCGATTTCCACGCCGCTGCGAGCGCTGCATACCACGGCAGCGCCAGCCTTTGCATAAGCAATGGCAATGCCGCGACCGATGCCACGACCGGCACCGGTAATGATGGCGACCTTACCCTCGAGCGGGTTGGGATTGGTTTGGATCATGGTCTATTCCCTTATTGCCGGTAGGATGAAAGATGGAGATTCAAAAGAATTGCTGCGGGTTATCCGCTTCGAAACGGCGCAAATCGCGCCCGTAGCTGGCCCTCGCGCAAGCAAATGCCAGCGCAGCGGCGATGGAAATCAGCGGAATCCATTGCAAGGCCCCCAGCAAGCCAATCCGATCGGCCAGTACGCCGGTCAGGTAGGGGCCTGGCGCACCACCAAGCAGATTGTTGGCCAACACGAGCGTGGCAATGGCCGTCGCATGAATGGATGTGTGCACCAGGTTGGTCACCACGGCGCCAGCGGGACCATAGCTACCGCCAGCGAAAAAGACGCCAACGGCGATCAGGGAGAATTGTGCTGCGCCCGGTGGCAAGCGCATGGCGATCATCAGCAAGACACAGGCGCCCAGACAGAGCTTGATCGCCAGCGTCAGTTGTTTCTCAGGCGCTTCGCGCCCGGATCTGTCGGCGAAGGCACCGCACACGGCCATGCCGATCCCGCTGGCAATGAGCAGGACTGCCGCGGCCAGGGCCGACCTGTCCAGAACCATGCCGTAGTAGCGGTTAATGTAGCTCGGCATCCAGGCGATGATGGCGTACACGATAAAAAGCTGCAGGCCACTGGCGACATAGGTGAAAACCAGCGTAGGAGCGCCGAACAACGCCTTGACGATCTTGCGCAGCAGCTTGCGGTCCATTTTATTCCGACGGCCCGCACTACTCACTGCTTCAGACGAATGCGTATGCACGTGCCGGGCAACGCGGGCTTCGGTAATGGTCAATACATAGACCAGCACCAGCAGCAGGCCGAAGAGGGCCATGGCAATGAATGCGGCGCGCCAGCCAAAGTGGGTTGCCAACACGCCACCTGCAGCCATGCCCAGCACCGAACCGAACATGCCGGCTGCAGTGAATGCACCGGTCAGAGTGGCGCGCATGGCCGGGGGGAAAATACTCAGGATGATAGCGAGACCGACGCTTCCGTAACCGGCCTCACCCAGCCCCACGAAAAAACGCGCGGTCAGCATATGACCATAGTTTTGCGCGAATCCGCACCCCAGGGTGGCGAGGCTCCAGAACAGTACCATCAGTACGACACATTTAACGCGTCCCAAACGGTCGGCCAGAACAGCGATCGGGACAGCCAACAAACCAACCATCAGACCGACAATACCGCTGAGCAAACCGAGCTGGGCATCGGTCAGGCTCCATTGCGTTTTCAGCAGGGGAAACACGGCGCTGAGCACTTGCCGAGACATGTAATCTGACAACATCAGGCCGAAGATGATGGCAAATACCAGCCAGGCATAGGCGCGCGAGGGTGAAGCCTCGAGCGGGCCTGCTTTGGCAAACGAGGCGAAAAATTCTTCCTGCATGGGTGCGCCCTCTTGGTCTGTACACGGATACGGGAGATCAGATGGGGTCGATGGTGCTGGCGTGTCTTAGTAAGGCTGATCGCCAATGATGGTGGCGCGGTCCATCTTGCGATGGCAGGGCGGGTAATCCATCACGGCGTAATGCTGGGTCGAGCGGTTATCCCAGATCGCCACGCTGTTTTTCTTCCAGCGCCAGCGCACCTGGTACTCGGGGATGTAAGCCTGGCTGATCAGGTACTGCAAAAGATCACCGCCGCTCTTGTTGTAATCCTGGCCGTAACGCACCCGCTCCTTGGTGTGGTAATTCACGAAGTGCGTCGTGAAAGCATTGACGAACAGGATCTTTTCACCGGTTTGCGGATGCGTGCGCACCACCGGGTGTTCGGCATCTGGAAACTGGGTCTTCAGCGCGAGGCGCTTATCCTTCGGCATGGCGGCGCCGAAGCTGGACTCGATGCTATGGCTGGCAATCAAGTCGGCAATCCTCGCTTTGATGTCATCCGGCAGCTTCTCGTAGGCCAGCACCATGTTGGCCCACAGGGTGTCGCCACCGACCGGCGGGCATTCCACGCAGCGCAGCACGGCACCAAAGGGCGGTGCTGCGCGCCAGGTAGCGTCGGTGTGCCAGCAATTCTCGTAGCGGTCGATGGGGTGGTCCGGGTTCTTGTAGATTTGCACCAGACCCGGCGCGTCCGCGTGCGTGGGGGCCACCGGATGATCTTCAAGGTCGCCGAAGCGGCGCGCAAAAGCCGCATGTTCGGCGCTTGTGATGTCCTGGTCGCGCAGAAAGAGCACGCGATGCTTGATCAAGGCCTCGCGGATCGTTGCGAACAAACCATCGTCATGCACCGCGTCGCGTAAGTTGACACCCATCAGCTCGGCACCGATGGCACCGTTCAGTTGTTCGACTCTCATTTGCGCCGCACTCCTTAGATGACGAAGATCGAGGAGCCGGTAGTCTTGCGCGCTTCCAGGTCGCAGTGCGCCTGTGCCGCGCCTTCCAGCGTATAGCGCTGGTTGATCTCGATCTTGATGCGGCCCGCGCCTACATGGCCAAACAGCTCGCCGGCCAGATCCGCCTTCTCGGCCGGGTCGGCAATGTAGTCGGCCAATGCTGGACGCGTCAGATAAGGTGAGCCCTTGGTGGCCAGGATTTGCGGATCGAAATTGGAGAGGGTTCCGGAAGTGAAGCCCAGGCAGACCACCAGGCCGCGGCGCTTGACGGAATCGAGTGAGGCATTGAAGGTGCTCTTGCCAACGCTGTCGATGACGACGTTCACGCCGACACCATCGGTCATTTCGCGCACGCGCCTGGCCACATCTTCATGGCTGTAATTGATGGTGTGATCGCAGCCATGGGCCCGTGCGATGGCCGCCTTTTCTTCGGTTGAAACGGTGCCGATGACCGTCAAGCCCAACAGCTTGGCCCACTGCGAGACGATCAGGCCGACGCCGCCGGCGGCAGCATGCAATAGAAGGGTGTCGCCCGGCTTGAAGTCGTAGATGCGACGCATCAGGTAGGACGAAGTCAGGCCACGCATGGTCATGGCGGCAGCGGTTTCACAGCTGATCGCTTCGGGCAACTTGATCAAGGGCGCAGCCGGAATCAAGCGCTCGGTACTGTAGGCACCCAGCGTGTTCAAAAAGCCCGTGTAGGTAACACGATCGCCTACCGAGACATTGGTCACGCCTTCACCGATGGCATCGACAACGCCGGCGGCTTCAACGCCCATGCCGGCGGGCAGCGGCATCGGATACAGGCCACTACGGAAATAGGTGTCGGCGAAATTCAATCCGACCGCTTCATGGCGCAGCCGAACCTGACCAGGACCGGGATCGCCGACTTCCACTCTCTCCCAGCGCAGGACTTGCGGGCCGCCTGTTTCATGCATGCGTATGGCGTGTGGCACATTAATTCTCCTGATTCAATACCTACGGCGCGCTGACTTCACTTCATCGCAATGTCATCGCAGTGCAGGAAAAGTATCGGTGAATGAATGTGTGCGAATTTGATATTTTGGGGCGCAGACTTTACATTTTGGGGCATTAGAGGAAATGTCGATGCCGACCTTAATAAGAAGCTCAAGCCTGACAAACTTTATCGAGGTTGCCCGCACAGCTGGCCTGGACCCCTATCGCCAGTTGCGAAAAGCCGGCGTCAGCGCATCAGCTTTATTGGATCCGGACATCAAGATCCCGGCGAAGTCGGTGATGCGCCTGCTGGAGGACTCGGCTCAAGATTCAGGCGTCGAAGACTTCGGCCTGCGCATGGGCGAAACGCGCCAACTGGAAAACCTCGGGCCGTTGGCGGTTGCCCTGCGCGAGGAAGCCACGCTGCGCGAAGCGTTGGGATCGGTCGCACGCCATCTTGTGCTGTATAACGAGTCGATGGATTTGTGCATCGAGGAAGTGGAGGGCGTGGTGCTCCTCAGGCTGCAAGTGATACACGGTGCGCGCGGATCTCTACGCCAATCAATCGAGATCGTCATTTGTACGTTGTACCGCATACTCAAACTGTTCCTTGGGGCAAGCTGGAAGCCAAGAAGTGTCTGCTTCGAGCACAAGGCACCTGTCAGCCTGGCCACGCACAGACGCGTGTTTGGCACGTCAATCCTGTTCAATCAGGACTTCGACGGTATCGTGTTGACCCAAGCCGATTTCGATACAACGATCTCCTCGTATGACCCTGTCCTGGCGTGGCATGCCCGCGACTTCCTGAATGCGAAACTGGCGCAGTCTGATGTGACGATGCCAGACAAGGTCAGAAAGCTGGTATTCGCGCTGCTACCGAAAGGAGAGTGTGTTGCCGAACGCGTAGCCGAGCAACTGGGTATGGACCGCAAAACCGTGCACCGCCATCTGGCCAGCCACGGCCAGAATTACTCCTCCATCGTCGACGCAGTTCGAGTCGACCTGGTGATTCAATATGTCGAAAACAGAGAGCGACCGCTGTCTGATATAGCGACTTTTCTGGGCTTTTCGTCCTTGAGTGCCTTTTCTCGATGGTTCTCGGACCGCTTCGGCTGCAGTGTATCGACGTGGCGCCGCGAAAAGCGCCAGCCGGTTTGAACGCTGAAAACTCACGGGGCTTTTTCGTTTCCGGAGCCTGCCCGAGCAGCAGTTGCACTGGCCTGTTAGCAACGAGTAGCATCGCGTCGCTGCGGGCAGGACCAAGGGTTCTGTTCGAAACCAGCGCAACCCGTAGTGAGGCTTCCCTTGCTGGCGCAATCACACGATTTTTCAACCAGGCCTTCAATTGATCAGGCTGGCATCCGGGTGCTTCTGGAGCAAATAGCGTGAAGACTCAGAGCCGTTTTGAATTGCCGGATGACGCTTCGGAACAGGCGGCGACCAAACCTGATCTGCGCGTGGCCTTCGTGCTTATCGATCAGTTCACCCTGACGCCGGTGGCCGGTTTCGTCGACTCGCTGCGCTTTGCTGCAGACCGCTCTTTCGACAGTCGACAAATTTTCTGTCAATGGGATTGGTTAAGCGTAAGCGGTGAACCAGTGACGGCGAGTTGCGGACTGCCGATCGCTCCGACCAGACGCCTCGACCCGGATGCCCACTACGACTATGTGGTGCTGGCGGGCGGCCTGCTTTCGGGTGTGCTGAATCCTGGGCCGGAGTTGCTTGCCTACATTCACCACATGCATGCGCGAAACGTTCCGATTATTGCGCTCTGTGCGTCCTACTTCACCCTTGGCATTGCGGGTCTGCTCAAAGGTCGACGCTGCGCGGTGCACTTCACCGTGCGCAACGAATTTGCAGCGATGTTTCCTGACACCCACATCGTTGTCGACAAGAGTTATATCGAGGATGAAGGGATATTTACCTGTCCGGGCGGAACCGCTTTTGAACTGGCCGCGGAAATAATCAGCCGCCATTGTGGAAAGCGCCGGGCTCAGAAGGGACTGGAATACTTGCTGGTTGATGACGAGGAAATTCAGCGCAACGGCGAAATCACTGTACCCCATGTCTATCAGGATCCATTGGTGCAACGTGCCATCGACTATATGAAGAGGAGTTTCGACAGTCACTGCACGCTTAAGCAACTTGCCGCCAGCCTGGGTTGTAGTGAGCGTCAACTGCATCGCGGGTTTATGCTCAATACCCATCAACCGCCTGCGCAGTATTGGCGTAAGTTGCGGTTGCAGCATGCACGCAAGCTGCTGAGCGACACCAGTCTGCATGTCACCCAGATTGCTTATGCCACCGGTTTCTCGGACGCCTCACATTTCATTCAGCAGTTCCGCAAGGTCTATGGCGAAACACCTCATCTGTTCCGCAAGTTGCGGCATCAGACTGAGCGATTGGTTTAGCGTGGGCCCAATGGCTTGCAACTGCAGTGTCACGCTGTAGTCGCAAGCCGTGAGAGTGGCGGTCAGTTAACGTAGCGAGGATTGGTTTCGGGGGCCCATCGCTGGCAAACCAGTGCACCGATCACCAGAGCCGCCACGCAGGCACCGATGGCCATTGACGTGCCGAAGCGCTCCATTACCACTGGCAGGAGAAAGGTGCAGGAAGCCGCACCAATACGGCTGGCGGCCACCGACAGGCCTACCCCGGATGCGCGTAACTCAGTGGGAAACAGTTCTGAGGTGTAGGCGAACTCCAGCACCCCGGACGCCGCCATTACAAACGCGAAGATGGCGAACACACCCACCACATAAACCGCCGGCATGCCGCTCCAGGTTGCCAATATGAACAGTGCAATTGCATTGATGCTGAAGGTGCCAATCAGAAAGGCTCGACGTGTCAGCCGGTTGATCAACATCAGCCCGACCACTGAGCCTGCCAGCAGAAAGATGTTGTAGACCAGCCCGCCGGTGTAACTGTCTTCCACTTTTAACGCGGTAAAAATGCGCGGAATGAACGTACTCATGGCGAAGTAAGGAATGACCTGGCAGGTATAGAACACTGCGCCGACCAGTGTGTTGCGACGCCATTTTCGACTGAACAGTTGGCTCCAGGAGGCTTTCACCACATTTTGCTCGATCCTGGGCAGGTCGCCACCGCCAAGACGCTCGACCACCTCGCGAGCTTCTCGTTGGCGCCCCTTCTTCATTAGCCACAGCGGTGACTCGGGGGTGCCTTGTCGAACAAGAAAGACCAACAGGGAAGGCACTGCGCTGCTGAACAAAATCCACCGCCAGGCATCATCACCCATTGTTTGCAGCATATAGCCGATGACATAGGAGATCGTGAAACCGAGTGTCCAGGCAACGGCCATCAACGCAAGTAACGGTCCCCTGAAACGTTGTGGCACCAACTCCGCTACCAGCGATACGCCGACAACAAAATCGGAACCTAATGCAAAGCCCAACAGGAGCCTGAGCGCTAAAAGTTGTGATGCATCCTGGGCGAAGAACTGGGCGATGGAAACGACGCAGAACAGCGCCATGTTCCAGCGATAGATATGCTTCCTGCCGAATCGGTCTGCCAGCGGCCCGGTCAGTAAACTACCGAGGAACAGCCCAATCAGTGCGGCGCCTCCGAGTAAGCCAAGCCACAGAGCATCCAGGCCCAATGGAATGGTTGCCAGGCTGATGGCAATACCGATGATGCCCAACACGTAGCCGTCACAGAACTGGCCACCGACGCCACCCACGGCGGCCTTGATATGCAAGGGGCGAATAGGCGATTCATCAAAAGAGCGGGTACTCGTTATCTCGACGTTTTGCATGACAATAACCTGCCTGTTGTTTTTCTATTTATTGGGTTATGGGCTTACAAGGGTGAAGCAAACGACGGTCAGGACGTCGTAATCGGGTTCAATGACCGGTGACGAACGCTGTGACATTTTCCAGTGCGGCATCCATCAGTCCCTGCATGGCCTCGGCACTGCTCCAGGCGACATGCGGATTGAGAATCAGGTTGTGTGTGGCTGCCAGGTGCAGCAGTGGGTCATCGACGCTAATCGGCTCATGGGTGACGACATCGAGTGCCGCACCGGCAATCTGACCCTGCTGTAGGGCCCCTATCAGATCGGGCTCGTTAATAACGGCGCCCCGAGCGGTATTGATCAGCACGGCATCGCGCTTCATCCATTCCAGCTGTTGACGGCCAATCAAGTGTCGGGTCTGTGGCGTGAGTGGGCAGTTGATCGACACCACATCACTGCGTGCGAGCAACTGTTCCAGCGGCAGATAACGTTCACCGACGTAGCGTCCGTCGCGATCATGGAAGTAAACGATCATGTCCAGACGCGTGGCCAGTTCCGCCAGGCGCTGTGCAATGGGGCCATGGCCGATGATGCCAAGCACCTTGCCGCGCAGATCGCGGATGGGGTAATCGAAATAGGCGTTACTCGTGCTTTTGCCTTGGTCGCGAACACTCATCAGCAATTGGTGATAACGGCCTACGTTGCGCATCAGGGCGAAGATCATTGCCAGTGCGTGCTCGGCAACCGCGTGCGTGCCGTAACCCGGAACGCTGCTGACATGGATACCGCGTTGGCGGCAATAGTCGAGGTCCAGCACGTCGGTGCCGGTCATCGCCAGCGAAATCATCCGCAGAGACGGCAGTTGCTCCAGTTGTTGCACCGACAATGGCACGCCGCTGGAAATGGCGATGGTGGCGTTAGCCAGTCGCGGGACCATTGCCTCTGGCGGCGTGTAGCCATGACTGGTCCAGCGGTGCGCGAACGGCAATTCCTTTATCTCCACGCTTTCTGCAAACCCGTCACGGTCCAGGAATACAACGTCATGCATCATCGACAGCTCCTAAAGGCATCAATAGTGTTTTTATGGGGAGGCGCCGGGGTGGAGGAAAAAGGCGCCGCAAACGTGCGGTTCAGCTGATAGCCGTGGCCTGGATTTCCAGAAGGTAGCGGCTGTCTGCCAGTGCAGAGCCGACGCAGGCACGGACCGGTGGATGGTCACGGTCAACCCAGGCGTCGTAGACCTCGTTCATGGCGCAGAAGTCGTTGGTGTTGGCGAGCCAGATTTGCACTTTGATCAGTCGGGACTTGTCGACTTTCGCCATGGCAAGAATGCCCTCCAGTTGCTGCAGGACGTCATGGGTTTGGGCGCCAATGCCAAGGCTTGGGTCACGGGCGACGATTCCCGATGTTTCGATCTTTCCATCGCAGATGACGCACTGGCTGTAGCGGGCGTTGACGCCCAAGCGTTCGATGTTCATACCGACCTCCTTCTTGTTGATTTAATAGCCACAGAGCCACTGCGGCGGGTCTTGGCGCAAAGTGTGTGGGCTGCTGCGATCGGTGGGCTAGGAAGAAAATGACGATAAACAGGAGAAATCGGCAAGTCTTGAAAATAATCTATAAATTTACCTTCAGTAAAAATATCGTTGTTTTTTTAGATTTGACGGGATAGCTTTCTACGACCGAAACGGCGATGCGCAAGATCCATCAGACGATCCCCTGGAACGAGACGTGCCAATGAAATTCCCTGTCACCCCACCGCTAAAAAGAAGCTTTTGGTTGCAGTCCGCTGAGCCTGCGCTCCAGCCCTCTGATTCACTTCAAGGCGTGCAGGCGGCTGACGTCGTTATTGTCGGTGGCGGATTTGTGGGGTTGTGGACGGCGCTGACCATCAAGGAGCTTGAGCCGCACTGCCGTGTCATCGTTTTGGAAAAGGACGTTTGCGGAGGTGGGGCGTCCGGGCGCAATGGGGGGTTCGTGATGTCCTGGTGGCCCAAAATCAAATCGCTCACTTCGTTTTGTTCCACTGAACAAGCGACCTTTTTGGCACACAGTGCCGAACGTGCGATCTCAGAATTGGGCGAGTTTTGTGAACGTCATAAGCTCGATGCATCGTTCAAGCAGAAAGGCTGGCTGTGGACCGCGACATGCCCGGCGCACATTGATTCCTGGAACGCGACGCTTGAAGCCTGCGAGCGGTTGGGCGCCAAGCCGTTTGAGCGGTTATCTCGCCGCGAAGTGGCAAAACGTACTGGCTCGGATGTTCATCTGGCCGGTGTGCTGGAACGCAGTAATGCCACCGTTCAGCCGGCGGCGCTGGTGCGTGGCATGCGCAGAGTGGCGATGGAAGCGGGCGTTGAAATATTCGAAAACAGCGCGATTACCGCCATTGATCCGGGCGACCTCGTCGGGATTCACACGGCACATGGCCGGGTCGATGCGAAGCGTGTCGTGCTGGCGACCAATGCCTGGTCATCGGCCATACCTGAATTGGCGAAGCTGTTTGTCCCGGTGGGAAGCTCCATTGTGGTGACCCAGCCCATCAACGATCGCCTGGTCGATATGGGATGGAGTGGCGCTGAAGCGATTACCGATTCACAGCTGATGGTGGACTACTACCGCACCACGCCAGATGGGCGGATTGCCTTCGGCAAAGGGACTGGCTCTCTTTCCTATGGGTCAAAAATGGGGCCCCTGTTCAGCGAAGATAGCGAGGGCATAGGTCTCACTGAAGCGGACCTGCGTCGAACCTACCCCCTGTTGAATGACGTTGCAGTGACCCATTCCTGGTCAGGCCCGATTGATCGTACCTACGACAGCCTCCCGGTGTTCAACCACCTGAACGGTTGCGACAACATTCACTACGGGATTGGCTGGAGTGGAAACGGGGTCGGGCCCAGTCGCATCGGTGGCCGCATCCTGGCCAGCCTGGCGCTTGGCAGAAAAGATGAGTGGAGTGGCTGCGCGCTGGTTGGACGCCGTTGCAAGGCATTCCCTCCCGAGCCTGTGCGGTTTATTGGCGGCTCAATGGTTCGCAACGCTGTCATCCGCAAGGAGCGGGCTGAAATCGGCGGCCACAAAGCCAACCGGCTGGATGTGTTGATGGCCGGTTTTGCACCGGCAGGTCTTGAAGATAAATCTTGAGGGAAATGACATGACGCCTATTTTGATCCGGCTCCAGAACGACGCCCAGTTTTGCGCTCCGGTCCCTGCCGGCAAACCGGTCGGGGAGACGATGCCCATGACGCGTACCGCGCTGGACCAGGATGTCCCATCGCAGAATGTATCAACCGGAATCTGGGAGTGCACACCAGGCTGTCTGAGGCGGCAGATCATGCAGGCCGAATACAGTTACATTGTTGAAGGCAAGGGCGTATTCATCCCGGACAACGGCGATCCCATCGTCTTCCAGGCCGGTGACGCGATCTACTTTGCACCGAATACCCACGGCGTTTGGGAAATCACTGAAACGGTACGCAAAACCTATCTGATCCTGGGTGATTGATTTCAATGGCCATGACGGCTCGATCTGTAGCAGCCTGCGTCCGGCTATTTGTAGGAGCGAGCTTGCTCGCGAAGATGGAACATCCGACACATTTTCTGTGGCTGAACGACCATCGCGAGCAAGCTCGCTCCTACACACAGCCGGACGCAGGCTGCGCCAGCTGCTACGGATTGCGTTGTTAGCCCTAAGTCGGGATTTTTTTGATCCTTCCCTAACCTTACGATGAATGCCGGAAAGGGGGACATCTTCAACGGCAAGCGCAATGACTTCGAGCCAGCGGGATCAAGCGCACACCGCCCTCGTAGACAGTGGCTACGGGACTCATCAGCAGACCTTGGCCTATTCACAACGTGTAAGTCTGAATGCCGTCATGCCCGCATGCGCCAAATTTAATCAGAATATGGGTGCTGCCTGATTTTTTGCTTTGTTTTGGTTCGCACGAGGCAAGTGGTCTGTTTATTTCGTCCAATTGGCTCAATTTTTCTTTGGCATACAACGTGCTTTGACTACGCCAGCATGAAGAGCGATTTGCACGTTGTTTGCAATAGCTTATGCGTAGGCTCACTAGGGTTCCGATCGCTCAAAAAGCGCTGACTGGTCCGAGAGTAAGCCGGCCTCGAAAGAGGCTCCACGGAGGGATAAAAGCCCGGGAGAACGTCATTCGATCGTTTCTTCCTGCCCCTTTTATCTATTACTGGAGCTTCATCATGCGCATTGCAGATCGCTGGTTTGAGAAAAAACGTATCAATGACCGGATAACGTTGTTGTGGGAGCCTCATGTTGCTCGGGTCGAACAATGCAATATGTGGCATGTTCGTGGTCGCGACAGCGATCTATTGGTCGATGCGGGGATGGGCATCAGCAGCTTGAAATCGGCGATGGCAGAGCTGTTGAACAAGCCGCTTCTCGCTGTAGCGACCCATAGCCATATGGATCATGTCGGCAGCTTGCACGAGTTTGAACACCGACTGGCGCACCCTTTGGAGGCGCATTCACTGGCAAATCCCAGCGCGTACCCAGTTCTGTGTAGTTGTCACTGGCCAGGCACTATGCGCGCCGATATTGAAGCGCAGGGTTATGAAGTGCCCGATATTTTGATCGATGCTTATCCTCATGAGGGTTTTGACCCACTCGCCTTTCGTACCCTTGGAACTCAAGCGACGCGTCTGATTGATGAGGGTGATGTGGTTGATTTGGGCGATACGGCGTTCGAGGTGTTGCATCTCCCCGGCCATTCCCCGGGCAGCATTGGTCTTTGGGAGAAACGTACCGGCACCTTGTTTTCCGGTGATGCCATTTACGATGGTCCGCTTCTGGACAAGATTGCGGGTGCCAACCTTACTGACTATCAGCACACGATGCAGCGCTTGAGAAACCTTCCCGTCGAAGTCGTGCACGGTGGTCACGATCCAAGCTTCGGTCGAGCACGGATGCTTGAACTGACCGGCCATTATTTGCGCAATAGCCGCCAGGACTGATCACCGCTGCTGGAGCCGCACCAACGTGCAGCTCCAGCTCCGCCTCGACGCTAGGCGTTGACAGCGGTCAGTTTGGTCAGTTGATCGAGGTCGGTCTGCATCCCCGAGGTTTCACGGATACGGGCAAGAATCTGGCGCTTGAGTTCGGTAAATTCAGGTGCGAGCTTCATGTCTTGATGCCTCAGGGATGGCAATGGCACGTCGAAAATCGAATCGATGCGACCCGGACGAGGCGCCATCAGCACCACGCGGCTGCCGAGGTAAATGGCCTCTTCGACGTCATGGGTGACGAACAGGATGGTGGTTTTTTCCAAGCGATGCACATGGCGAATCAAGTCATGCATCACCTCACGGGTCTGGGCGTCCAGAGCGCCGAAAGGTTCGTCCATCAAGAGGGTCGCGGGCTTGGGCATCAGCGCCCGGGCAATGGCGACCCGTTGTTGCATGCCGCCGGAGAGCTGGCTGGGATAAGCGTCGATGCAATGACCCAAGCCCATCAGATTGAGCAATGCATCAGCGCGACCACTGGCGGTTTCGATGTCGCTGTCGTTGCGCACGCTGTCAGAGATCACCTTGAGTCGGCGACAGAACTTGATGTTTTGCATAACCGTCAGCCACGGGTAGAGGCTGTAGTGTTGGAAGACCATGGCCCGGTCTACACCAGGTCCGTCGATGGGGCGGCCATCGAGCAGGATGTCACCACTACTCAGGCTTTCCAGTCCGGCGATGATCCGCAGCAGTGTGGATTTACCACAACCGGAGGCACCGACGAAGGTAATGAACTCGTTGGGCTGTACCTCCAGGTTTATATTCTGCAGGGCTTCCACGTCGCGCTCTTCACTGTGGAAGGTTTTGCCGACCTGTTTGACGGATATTTTCGGTAGGTTCATCTTCATGTCCTCTTCCAGGGGAAGGCGCGTCGACCGATCCAGCGAAATGCCTGATCGGTGAGCAGGCCAATCAGGCCGATCAGCATGATGCCGGCAAAGATTTTGTCGGTATGCATATAGCGCTGTGCCTTGAGAATGGCGTAACCAATGCCGGAGTTGGCGGCCACCAGTTCGGCGACCACCAGATAGGTCCAGGCCCAGCCGCAAGTGATTCGCAACGTGTCGAGCAGTGCCGGTCGGGCCGAGGGCAGAATCACCAGTTTGACGATCTCGCTACGCGAAGCGCCCATGGTCTGCGCCGTCTCAATCTGCGCCATGGGAACCCTGCGCACATCCTCGGCCACCATCAGTACCATCTGGAAAAAGGTGCCGATGAAAATAATGAGAATCTTGGAGCCTTCGCCGATACCCGCCCACAGCATCACCAGCGGAATGAAGGCCACCGCTGGCATATAACGAATGAAATCGGTGAGGGGTTCGAGAAATACCTGAACCGGGCGATAGGTACCGATGTACAAGCCCAACGGGATCGCAAGCAATGTTGACAGGCCAAAACCAGCCATGACCCGATAGACGCTGATGCCTATATCGCTGAGCAGGCCCTCATCGCTCCACCATCGACCGACACTCAGCACTACCGATTGCGGGCTAGGCATGAACATCGGGTCGGCCAGCCCCAGCGCGGTATAGGCCCACCACAGTAGAAAAGGCGAAACCAGCCCGGCCGTGGCGAGAGTCCAGGTGCTGCGTCGCGACAAGTCACCGCGAATGACCCACCAACGTGACGGGCGCTTCTCAGGTGGCGCGCAGGTTGAGGCAGTAGATTTACTGATGGGCTCGTGCGCAGTCATGGCGACGTCTCCTGGCTGTTGGCGAGAGTAGGGTAGGGCACCGTGATCCAGCCACCGAGATAACTTTCAGGAACACAATTCATGGGCAAGTCCTTAGCTGTTCTACCACGGTGGCGCTGTCGAGAACGGTACCGAACAATCCGCCTTCGACACCGATCATGGCCAGCGCCGCAGCGTGTAATTGCGGATACGCCGAGGCGCAGGCGTCGGCGACGGTCAGACAGTCGAAGCCCCGATCGATGGCGCTTCGCAGCGTTGAAGACACACAGACTTCGGTAGTCACGCCCGTCAGGATCAATTGGCGGATGCCTCGCACGGCCAGTAGTAACTGCAGATCGGTTTGGGCAAAGGCGCTGTAGCCCGGTTTGTCGATGATGGGTTCACCGGGCAGCGGTTGCAGCTCATCGATCAGGTCATGACCGTATTCGCCGCGAACCAACAAGCGTCCCAATGGACCCATGCTGCCGATGGCCGCACCGGCGCATTCAGCGCGTCGACGTTTGGGCTCAGGCAAATCACTTAGATCGGGGCGATGGCCTTCACGGGTATGGATGACCAACAAGCCGCGGGCTCGGCCTTGTTCCAGTACTCGGCGGATCGGTTCGATCGACATGCGCAGTTTCTCGATGTCCATGCCAGCCTGATCGGCATAGCCACCGGGAGCGCAAAAATCGCGCTGCATATCAATCACCAGTAGCGCGCATCTCTCAGGATCGAATTCGCTGTTGAACATGTCGCTATAACGAGACAGTGATTTGGTCGACATGGTTATCTCCCGCGAAGGCGGGCCGATGGGCCCGCTATTGGCATTTACTGGGCGAGTTCTTGGGTGAACTTCGCGTCGTAGGTTTCATTGAGGTCGGGGATGGCAGATATCTGGGCGTTGTTTTTCAGCAGTTGAGCGATGATCGTTCCGCTGCCCTTCAACGAGCTGGTCTCCAGCGATGGGGTAAAGCTCTTCGCCATCTCGCCAAGCGGGATATTGTAGGCACCGCTCATCTGCGCCTTGGCCTCGGTGGCACTGACACCCAGCACCTGACCGATGATTTGCGCGGCTTCATCGGGATGGGCATTCATATAGGCCAAGCCATCGAGATAGCCCTGCATCAGCGCCTTGATCGCCACGGATCGCTTGGCGATCACCGCCTTGTCGAACACCAGCACATCGGTGATCAGGCCCGGAGCGTCCTTGGACGAAAACAGTACTTTGAACTTGCTGCCGCCGCTCATGGACAGGATTTGTGAGACGCTCGGTTCGTAGGTCACACCGATCGCCAGGTTGCCCGACGCCATCGCACCAGGAACGCCTTCGGGGGTCATGTTCACAGGCTTAATGTCGTTCTCGCTCATCCCGTTTTTTTGTAAGGCATACGCCAGCAGGAAGTCCGACGGGGACAATGGATTGAACCCTACCTGCTTGCCCTTGAGGTCGGCGACAGACTTGATCGACGTGTCGGTGACGATGGCATCACCGCCATTGGAAAAGTCGATAGGCATCACGACCTGCTGCTTCAGGCCCTTGGCTGCCGAGCCGACGACCTGGTCGTAGGTCAGCATGCCACCGTCCAAGGCATGGCTCGCCATCGCCGTGGGAACCAAGGACGGATCACTGAAAAACTTCAGTTCGACTTTTAGGCCGTGCTGTTTATAGAGGTCGAGTTTGTCGGCGACATAGAAGGGGCCGTAACCGGCCCAGACCGCCGTACCAATGGTCAGCTTCTCCATTGCCTGGGCGGCCAGCGGAATGACACATGCGGTGGTCACTAGAGTCGTTGCAATCAGAGTCTTGCGCAGCGAACGGAACATTAAAGCTGACATGGCGTTACTCCTACACGTTGGAAAAAAGCGGCACGGGATGACATCGCGTCTCCCGGGCTTTTATCCCGCCGTGTAGTCCTGATCCTTAGGACCGGAGAACTCTCGGACCAGCGCTCATGTGCATGAGCCGGAACCCTAGTTCGCCTTGGTGTTGCTCCTGTGTGCCAAGCGCTATGAGTGCCATTTGGCGACTCACCCCGTTCTGATTCAATCAGAGCAGAATGTGTGCCAGATATTCTTTTAAAAAAAACTCATGCAAATACAGCAGCTTGCCAATGTTTCCTCCGCGGTGGAGAACAAAAGACTGGGGGAACAGGCGCGCTCGGTCTGAAATGGGGCGCTGCTATGCATCGAAAGAGGGCGTTGCAGTGTCTTCGGCTTACCGAAAGATGATGCAGGAAAAGACCAGGTGGCCTTTGCCGTGCATGTATCAGAAAAGCACGGCATTAGCCCAAAGCCGTTTTTTTGATCCTTTCCTGGCGTTATGGCGAATGCCGGTGAGCCGCCGGGCATTCAAGAAATACGGCGCATCCAGCTCATTAGCTATCATGCATAACAGAACACATCGCCGGATGACGGGAGGATGCATGAACAGATGGCGACTGCTTTGGTTGTCTGTGAAGCTGCTGGCAGCCGCTGGGGCCTGTCTGGCTGTGGCTTTTCAGGCTTTTCAATACCTGTTGGAAAGCCCTGACGCAGTGCAAATTCATCCCTTGAGCATTGTGGGCGTCGGGCTGATTTTTGGCTTCGTCACCTATGGAGTCCTTTCACTGATTGAATGGGTTGTCCGCCGTTTCGTGGCGCGTTTTACCCGGGTGACTCCTCAACCTCCGGCAGAAGTTGAGAGCGATGTGGCGCTAGCACCGGAACCGCCACTCACCTTGGCATCTGAAGATTCAACTCAGCAGAAAAATCAGTGAGCAGGGCTTCTCAGATCCTCAGCGAATTTGCGTTGCGGACTTCTTTTTTTTTCGTTTGCGCACGTTTAAAACGTAGGTGGCGTAATCACCCAAATCACCACCGCATCCACTTCTCCAGGATTCCCATACCGATGGGGTTCTTGGCTCGAAAAGCTGAAACTATCCCCTTCACTCAGCTGAAAATGCCGATCCCCGACCCACAACTCAAAACTCCCTGACAGTAAATACCCAGCCTCTTCACCTTCATGGCTGTAGCTCTGCTGGCTATACGTCCCCGGCGGAAACCGCGAGTGCAGCATCTCCAGTTGCCGATTTGGCTGCGGCGTCAGCAGGTGATCAACGATGCCGTCTTCGTAGTGCACGCTCATCCGGCTGTTTTTGCGAACGACAATGCCATCGTCTTCGGGTGTCGTTTGAGCTTCGCTGGCAAAGAACCACTGAATGGTTACGCCCAGACTACGGGCGATGTTGAACAGGGCAGGGATGGAGGGATAAGCCAGATTCCGTTCAAGCTGACTGATATAGCCCGCCGTCAGCTCGCTCATCTGCGCCAATTCCGCCAGGGTCATGCCCCGGCGTTTGCGCAGGCCACGAATGCGGGTGCCGAGAAAATGCGGTTCCGCCGTGGCGCTGTCTTGCGTAGGCGCACTGTTGGCAGGCGGCATCGTGCTGCTGTTGCTCATGGCGTGCTCCGAACCGGGGTTTGCGTAAAAACCCCGGAGTATAAACAGCCTTAAAGCTCCCAGGCGACTTTCAGACCTTCGTAAATCGCTTCTTCGGCAGTGCGCGGTGCCAGGCAGTCGCCGATGCGCCGGAACTCCACCAGGCCTTGCAACTCTGCGCCGAGGGTGTCGACCGGTTGATGACCCTGGCAGAGCACCAGTGTGTCGATGTTTTCGAACAGCATCGGTTCGCCGCTGGCGGTGTGTTGCAGGTAGACGGTGTTGTCGTCACAACCGTACAGGCGGGCATAGGGCGTGATCGGGATGCCGAGTTTGTGCAGTTCGCCGGCCAGTTGATCGCGTACGTACAGCGGCAGGTTTTCCCCGCAATGGGTGCCGTTGACGGCCAGTTGCACCTGATGCCCGGCGCGTACCAGGCGTTCGGCGATGCCGGGGCCGATCCAGTCGCAGCGCCAGTCGACGACCACCACGGAACGGCCGATCTGGACTTCATCGCGCAGCACTTGCCAGGCGTCTACGACCTGCAATTCACCGCCGCGCTCGAAGGCCGGCCAGTAAGGCTCGGCGCCGGTGGCGACGATCACCATGTCCGGCCGCTCGCGTTCCACCAGCGTCCGGTCGACGCGGGTGTTGCGCACGACACGCACGCCGGCCAGTTCCATTTCACGTTGCAGGTTGGTGCTGGCGCCGCCGAACTCGGCACGCTTTGGTAAGAGTTGCGCGAGCAATACCTGGCCGCCGAGTTGCGAGCTGGCTTCGTAGAGGGTGACGTCATGTCCGCGCTGGGCGGCCACGGCGGCGGCTTTCATCCCGGCGGGACCGCCGCCGGCGATCATGATGCGTTTGCGCTGGGTGGTCGGTTGCCGCTGCCCGAAGATCAGTTCGCGCCCGGTTTCCGGGTGCTGGATGCAGGAAATCGGCAGGCCTTTGTGGAAGTGGCCGATGCAGGCCTGATTGCAGGCGATGCAGGCGCGCACATCTTCGACGTGGCCGGTGTCGGTTTTGTTGGGCATTTGCGGGTCGCAGATCAACGCGCGGGTCATGCCGCACACATCGGCCTGGCCGCGCGCCAGAATCAACTCGGCTTCCTGAGGCTGGTTGATGCGCCCGGTGACAAACAGCGGAATCGACAGGCCCGCCTTGAACGTTCCGGCTTCCTTGGCCAGATAGGCGGCTTCGATCGCCATGGGCGGCACGATGTGTACCGCGCCGCCTAATGACGCCGAGGTTCCCGCGACGATGTGCACATAATCCAAAAACGGTTGCAGCAATTGCACGGCAGCCAGGGATTCATCCTCGGTCAGGCCTTCGGGATCGCGTTCGTTGGCGGAAATGCGCAGGCCGATGATGAAGTGTTCATCAGTGTTGGCGCGTACGGCCGCAATCACTTCGCGCAGGAAACGCAGGCGTTGTTCCAGCTCGCCGTTGTAGCCGTCGGTGCGACGGTTGACCCGTGGGTTGATGAACTGCGCCGGCAGGTAACCATGGCTGGCGACCACCTCCACACCGTCGATTCCAGCCTGATACAGGCGACGGGCCGCTGCGCCGTAACCGGCGACGATCTCATCGATCATCGCTTGATCGAGCGCACGCGGCATCACCCGGAACCGCTCGTTGGGCACCGCTGATGGCGAGTAGGCGACGGCCAGCAGGCCATCGCTGGACTCCATGATTTCCCGACCCGGATGGAAGACCTGCGACAGCACTACCGTGCCGTGCGCGTGGCAACTTTGGGCGATTTTTCGGTAACCCTCGATGCAGGCGTCGTCGGTGGCCATCAGCACATGGGAGGTGTACCGCGCGCTGTCATGCACCCCGGCCACTTGCAGCACGATCAACCCGACACCGCCTTCGGCCCGCGCGGTGTGATAGGCGATCAACTGGTCGTTGACCAGGTTGTCCGTGGGCATCGAGGTGTCGTGACCGCTGGACATGATGCGGTTTTTCAGCCGTTTGCCTCGCAGCTGCAAGGGTTCGAACAGGTGCGCAAACGCGGTGGACGAGGTCGGCATGGTGCGGGTACTCCAGACAGGCTGACACCGAAAACCGGGTTTTCGGCGCTGTTATTATTTGCCTATAGAAATTTACTCGTAGTAAAAAATCAACTTGTTTTTTTACTGTGTCTCGCAGTAGATTCGTTTTGCGCCCGAACCTGGGGCGAACCTCACAACAATAAAAAGGGTCACGCGGCGTTTCGTCGAGTGGCACCGGCAAGAGGAACCACTGATGAAATCGAACACGCTCAAGCACGGTTTTTATCCCTTGTTGCTGTCCCTGGCCATGGGCCTGGGTAACGCTCAGGCAGCACCGGACATGGTGGTGGTGGGTTACGGCGGTGCCGGCCAGAAAGCCCAGGACGTGGCATTTTTCCAGCCGTTCAGCGTCGCGGACCACAGCAAGCTGATCCAGAGCGAATACAACGGCGAGATGGCCCGGATCAAAGTGATGGTCGATACCGGCAACGCCGATTGGGACGTGGTGCAGATCGAAGGCCCGGACCTGATGCGCGGGTGCGACGAAGGCATGTACGAAAAGCTCGACTGGAAAACCCTGGGCCGCGCCGAGCAGTTGATTCCCGATGCGGCGCAGGCGTGCGGCTCGGCGGCGCTGGTGTGGAGCGTAGCGATTGCCTACGACACGCAAAAGCTGGCGCAGGCCCCGACCTCGTGGGCCGACTTTTGGGACGTGAAGAAAATTCCTGGCAAGCGCGGCTTGCGCAAACGTGCGGTGTACAACCTGGAATTCGCCTTGCTGGCTGACGGCGTGAAGGTCGAAGACGTGTATTCGGTGTTGAGCACGCCGCAGGGTGTCGACCGTGCCTTCGCCAAACTGACTGAACTCAAACCCTATATCCAGTGGTGGGAAGCCGGCGCGCAACCCGCGCAGTGGCTGACGGCCGGGGACGTAGTGATGACGTCGACCTACAGCGGACGTGTGGCCGCCGCCGCGCAAAGCGGCAGCCACCTTGGGCTGGTCTGGCCGGGCAGCCTGTACGGCATGGATTACTGGGCGATCATTAAAGGCTCGAAACATGTCGATCAGGCCAAGCGTTTTATCGCGTTTGCCAACCAGCCGGACGCTCAGGTCAAGTACGTCGAGCAGATCCCGTATGGCCCGACCAATACCGAAGCCGCCGCCAAACTGGACAGCAAACTCGCCCAATGGGTGCCCACCTCGCCGCAAAACCTCAAAGGCGCGCTGTCGATGGACGTGGCATTTTGGGTCGATCACGGCGAAGAACTGGAAGAACGTTTCAACGCCTGGGCCAGCAAGTAAGTGCCATCGGCTGGACGCCGTACGCGTCCAGCCTTACTGTTCGCACAGTCGATCAGCCAGGAGAACCACAACAAATGAACGAAATCGTCACGAACCTTGGCGCGACGCCTCAGCGCAGCGCTACCGAACAGCGCCTGCGCGAAGAGTTGGCCGCCTGCTACCGATTGATTGCGCACTTTCGCATGACCGATCTGATCTTCACCCACATCTCGGTGCGCTTGCCGGGGCCCGAGCATCACTTCCTGATCAATCCGTACGGGCTGATGTTTGAAGAAATCACTGCGTCCAATCTGGTGAAGATCGGCCTCGATGGTCGGGCCGTGGAGCCATCGCCGTACCCAGTGAATCCGGCAGGATTTGTTATTCACAGCGCCATTCACGGGGCTCGCGACGACGCGCAATGCGTGCTGCACACCCACACCAAAGCCGGTTGTGCGGTGGCGGCGTTGAAAGGCGGGTTGTTGCCGGTGAACCAGATTTCCATGGAGTTCTATGGTCGGGTTGCCTACCACGACTATGAAGGCGTGGCGCTGGACATGAGCGAACAGCAGCGCCTGGTGCAGGACCTCGGCGACAAGTCGGTGCTGATGCTGCGCAACCACGGTTTGCTGACCGTCGGTGAGTCCGTGAGCCAGGCGTTTTTGCGCATGTATTACCTGGAAAAAGCTTGCGAAATCCAGTTGGCCGCGCAAGCTGCCGGTGAGCTGGTTTTGCCGCCGGTCGAGGTGTGTGAACACACCGAGCGCCAGTTCAACGATCCTGGCCGTCCGTTGGAGGAGGGGCAGTTGAGTGACCCGGACGGTATGCAACTGGCGTGGGCGGCGTTGTTGCGATTGCTTGACCGTATTGCGCCGGGTTATCGGGATTGATCCAAATTTTTCTGTGAGTGGGCTGACGCCATCGCGAGCAAGCTCGCTCCCACATTGGATCTGCTACTTACTGCAAATCCCCTGTGGGAGCGAGCTTGCTCGCGATAGCAGATTTTCAGGCGACATCAATGCTGAATATGATGTCCCCATCGTCAGAACGCCGCCGGACGATGACGACAACACGGTCTCTCAAGCATGCGACTGACTGGAGACTTGCCACACTCTTGCTGTACAGTCGTTCAGCTCGCGGGCTTCACCGCCGCGCCCTTAACGATTGATCCACGGAGAGTGTTGCCCATGAGTCAGGAAGCCCGTTTTTCCCGGATGGAGCCGGAGCTGCGCAAGGCCAACCTGATCGAGGCTACGCTGGTGTGCCTCAAGCGCCACGGCTTCCAGGGCGCGTCGATCCGCAAGATTTCCGCCGAGGCCGGGGTGTCGGTCGGGCTGATCAGCCATCACTATTCCGGCAAGGATGAACTGGTGGCCGAGGCCTATATGTCGATTACCGGTCGGGTCATGAGCTTGTTACGCGATGCCATGGCGCAGGCCGCGCCCAACGCCCGCGAGCGCTTGTCGGCATTTTTTCGCGGGTCGTTTTCCGCCGAATTGCTCGACCCGCAATTGATCGATGCCTGGCTGGCATTCTGGGGCGCGGTGAGGACCGCGGAGTCGATCAATCTCGCGCATGAGCATTCCTACGGCGAGTATCGCGGCATCTTGCGCAAGGTGCTGACCGAGTTGGCGCAGGAGGAGGGTTGGGAAAACTTCGACGCCGATCTGGCCGCCATCAGCCTCAGCGCGTTGCTCGACGGTTTGTGGCTGGAGTCGGGGCTCAACCCCGGAACCTTCACCCCGGAGCAAGGCATTCAGATTTGCGAAGCCTGGGTCGACGGATTACAGGCGGGCGGTCGCCAACGGTTTTGCGTCCAGACGACGGACTGTTGATCGGTCGTTCAGCTGTCGATACTCTCTGGCGCCAATGCGGTAATCACTCTAATAAGAAACACGCCTTCGGGCATACGCGGGACACCAAGCGATGACTCCTCGGGTACTGATCGTCGATGACGATCCGCTGATTCGCGAACTGTTGCACGCCTACCTGTCCCAGGAAGGGTATGAGGTGCATTGCGCCGCCACGGCGGAGCTGGCCGAAACCTTTCTGGTGAGCCAGACCGTCGATCTGGTGATGCTCGATATCCGTTTGCCGGGCAAGGACGGCCTGACGCTGACCCGTGAGCTGCGGGTCCGTTCGGAAGTCGGGATCATTCTGATCACCGGGCGCAACGATGAAATCGATCGTATCGTCGGCCTTGAGTGCGGCGCCGATGACTACGTGATCAAACCCCTCAATCCACGTGAGCTGGTGTCCCGGGCGAAAAACCTGATACGCCGGGTTCGGCACGCGCAGTTACCGCAACCGGTGGCGGCGGTCTCCCGGCCTGTCAAACAGTTCGCGGACTGGGCGCTGGACACTGACCGCCGTCGCCTGATCGACCCCGCCGGCAGCGAAACCCTGCTGACCCATGGCGAGTACCAGTTGCTCAGTGTGTTCTTGCGCAACAGCGGCCACACCTTAAGCCGTGATCAGTTGATGGATCAGATCCGCAATCGCGAATGGGTGCCCAACGATCGCTCCATCGACGTGCTGGTCGGGCGCTTGCGCCGCAAGTTGCACGACGACCCGGCCGAGCCGCAATTGATCATCACCATTCACGGCGCCGGTTACCTGTTCACCGCCGGCGTGGCGGCCTGAAGTCTATGCGGCGTGTGTTCGGGCTGCTGTTGGCGTTGGTTGCGAACAGCGCTATCGCGGCGGAAAAAATTCGCTACTGCGACTATCCGGTGTACCCGCCGATCTCCTGGAGCGACGGCAAGCACGTGCGCGGTCTGGCACCGAGTGTGGTGAAAAACCTCTTTGGGCGATTGGGCTACGAGGTCGATGTCATCGTGCTCGGCAACTGGAAGCGCTGCCTGCTGGATGCCGCCGAAGGCCGGGTCGATGTCGTGCTGGCCTACAGCACCGCGCAACGGGAACAGAGCATGGTGTTTTCGACGGTGCCGGTATTGCGTGAGGAAGTCGCCTTGTTCGTCAACCGTCAGCGTCCGGTGAAATTCGAACGTCTGGAGGACCTGGCCCAGTACCGTGGGGGGCTGTTGTTCGGTGAAAGTTATGGCGTGGACTTCGACCGCTTCGTCGCTCAACACCAGAACATCGAATGGGTCTCTGACAGCCGCCAGAACTTCGGCAAACTGATTCGCGGGCGCATCGACTTCATCACCTCGGAGCGACGCACCGGGGAGCTTTACGTCGAGAACCTGCCGGGCGCGCAAGACATCGTCGCGCTGCCCACTTCCCTGAGCGTTGACTACCTGCGGGTTGCCGTCTCGCGCAAATCCCCATTGGCGAGCCGCATGCCGGAGATCGATGCACAGTTGAAACGCATGGTCGATAGCGGGGAGGTCGAGCGTTTGCTCAACGAAAGTGAAGTCACCTACCGCGACATGATCAACCTGCCGGCGGATACGCAATGATTCGCGCTCGGCCCGGTGGATTGTTGCGGCGTCTGCTGCTGTTCATTCTGTTGTTCAGCCTGTGCTTCACCGTGTTGGCGAGCACCGTGCAGTTGTACTTCGAATACCGCCGCGAGATGCGCGACATCGACTCGCGGATGGAGCTGATTCGCGCCGGTTACCTGGCCAGTCTCGAGCGCAGCTTGTGGGACTTGAACCAGGAACAATTGAATGTGCAATTGCGAGGCCTGGTGGACTTCTCCGACGTGGCGCGGGTTCATCTGACCAGTCCCGATTTCGATGTGCTGCAAGGTGATCCGGACCCGGTGGGGCCATTGCGCATCGAGCGTTTTGAATTGGACTATCAACCTCCGTCAGGTCCCGTGCGGCATCTGGGGCAGTTGGAAGTCAGCACCGACCTGGGCGCCGTGCATCAGCGTTTATACGCCACCGGTTTGACCAGCCTGCTGTGGATGAGTGTGTTTCTGTGCGGGTTGGCGGTGGCATTGTCGGGGCTGTTTTACCGCTTGGTGACGCGTCACCTGCAAGTCATGGCCGAGTTCGCCCGGCGCATCGCCGCCGGTGACTGGCACGAGCCCTTGCACCTGGACAAAAGCCGCAGCGGCAACGAGGACGAAATCGACACCGTGGCGCATGCCCTGGACGACATGCGCAGGGCGATCCTCCATGACATTGACCGTCGGGAAACCGATCGACTGGCGCTGCAAGACAATCGCGATGAACTGCTGCGAATGGTCGAGCGCCGCACCGCCAGCCTGATGCGCGCCAAAGACGAAGCCGAAGCGGCCAACCTCGCCAAGTCACGGTTCCTGGCGACCATGAGCCATGAGTTGCGCACGCCGCTCAACGGCATCCTCGGCATGGCCGAACTGCTGCGCGATGCGCGACTGGATGAGCGCGACGGCAAACGTCTGGAGGCGTTGTACAAGGCTGGCGAAGGGTTGCTGTCGATTCTCAATGAAGTGCTGTATTTCGCGCGACTGGAGGAAGGTGTCAGCCACCCTGAACCGGTCGACTTTTCCGTTCGCCAATTGCTCGACGAAGTGCTGACGCTGCTTGAGCCGCGTGCACTCGGCAACGATACGCTGTTGCAGTGTCGTATCGATCCGCAGGTCGCTGACCTGTACAACGGCGCCGAACAATTCTTGCGTCAGGTGTTGAGTAACCTGCTGGCCAACGCGATCAAGTTCACGGAGGGCGGGCAGGTCAGCGTCGAGGTGGTTGTGCTGGCTCAAGCCCCCGGGCAAATCGGGCAGCGGTTGCGCTGGCGTGTGAAGGACAATGGCATCGGCATTGCCCCACAGATGCAGCAAAAGATTTTCGAACGTTTCACCCAGGCCAGCGAAGAGGTGGCGCAACGGTTTGGCGGAACCGGGCTCGGGCTGGCCATCAGCAAGCATCTGGTGGAGCAGTTGGGCGGGCAGATCGGTGTGGAAAGTGAAGTCGGGCGGGGCAGTTGTTTCTGGTTCGACCTGACGTTGCAACCGGCGACCGGTGTGGCCGGTGTGGCCGGTGTGGCCGCACTCAGCAGTGAACCCGGCCGGGCGCTGAGTATTTTGGTGGTCGAGGACGTGGCGCTGAACCGTGATGTGGTCAGTGGCTTGCTGCAAAGGGACGGGCATCGGGTCTGGCTCGCTGAAGACGGCGAGCAGGCGCTGACGCAATGCTCGGTTCAGACCTTCGATTTGATCCTGCTGGATGTGCATCTGCCCGGCATTAGCGGCGTCGACGTGTGCACACGGATTCGCAGCACCGCAGGTCCGAACCGTCACAGCCGGATTTTCGCCCTGACCGCGAGTGTGCAGCCGGCACTGGTGCGCGGTTATCTGGATGCTGGAATGGACGGCATTCTCGCCAAACCCCTGAAGCTCGGCACGCTGCGACAGGCGCTGGCCGGACAATCCGCGACGCCCGCTGCGCCGCACGATGACGAGGAGATGGACTGGCCCCTGTTACACACCCACCGCACCTTACTTGGCGAACAGAAACTTCAGGGATTGCTGGCGGTGTTGCGCGACTCGATCCTGCAGCATCGCGAAGCAATCACCGAAGCGATCGAGGCCGGCGATTGCACCGAAGTCGCTCACCTGACGCACCGTTTGGCGGGCAGCAGCGACTCATTGGGTTTTCGCGCATTGGCCAACGTGCTAAGGGCACTGGAAGAGGCTGCGATGGCCAACGACGAGTCGGCGTTGGGCGGGCTGGCGCCGCAGCTGAATGATCAACTGCTTCGTTCGCATCAGACGCTGGCGGACCTGTTGCACACCTGACGTACAAGTTCGTTACGACTTTTTACAACTTTGATCTTTACGGTCAACGGGACCTTACATGGTCTTCCAATAATCGACGCAACCGCCACAAGCGCGGTCTTCGAAGCTTATTGGAGATAATAATAATGAACGGCCGTAAAGCTCATCCTTCCCTGCGCCATGCCGCGCACCTCGCTGACTACTGAGGTGCGGACATGAACGACACTACCGAACGCAAAGGCATCCAACTTACCCGCGCCCTGAAAAGCCGGCACATTTTCATGTTGTCGCTGGGCGGCGTGATCGGCACCGGGCTGTTTATGGGCTCCGGCGTGACGATCAACCAAGGCGGGCCGGTGGGGGCGATTCTGGCCTACCTGGTCGCCGGTTTCCTGATGTACCTGGTGATGGTCTGCCTGGGCGAATTGTCCGTGCAGATGCCGGTATCCGGTTCGTTTCAAACCCATGCCACCAAATTCATCGGCCCGGCCACCGGCTTCATGATCGGTTGGGTGTACTGGATGAGCTGGGCGACCACCGTGGGTCTGGAGTTCACGGCGGCGGGCATGTTGATGGTGAGATGGTTCCCGACGATTCCCATCTGGTATTGGTCAGCGCTGTTCGTGGTGGTGTTGTTCGGCCTGAATGCGTTGGCGACCCGCGCCTTCGGTGAGGCGGAATACTGGTTCTCCGGGATCAAGGTCGCGGCGATTCTTGGTTTCATCGTGGTCGGTGTCTTGGTGATTTTCGGTGCTATCCCGCTGAACAGCGGCGCACCGGCGCCGATGATGAGCAACCTGATCGGCGACTCGTTGTTCCCCAACGGACTGTCGGCGGTGTTCGCGGTGATGATGACCGTGGTCTACGCCTTCCAGGGTTGCGAGATCATGGGTGTGGCGGCTGGCGAAACCGATCAGCCGGAAAAAAGCATTCCGCGCGCGGTTCGCAATGTGGTGTTTCGTGTGTTGATTTTCTATGTGCTGGCGATTGTCGTGCTGTCGGCGATCGTGCCGTGGCAGCAGGCCGGGCTGATGGAAAGTCCGTTCGTGCAGGTGTTCGACATGGTCGGCATTCCCTACGCGGCCGACCTGATGAACTTCGTGATTCTCACGGCGATTCTGTCGGTGGGTAATTCCGGGCTGTACGCTTCGACGCGTATTCTGTGGGCCATGTCGAAGACGGGTATGGCGCCGAAAAGCCTGGCGCCGTTGAGCAAGCGTGGCGTTCCATTGCGGGCGTTGAGCATTACCTTGTGCTTTGCGCTGGTGTCGCTGATGACCAGTTTTGTCGCGGCCGACACGCTGTTCATGGTGTTGATGGCGGTGAGCGGGATGTCGGGCACGGTGACCTGGATTGTTATCGCATTGGCGCAGTACAAGTTCCGCAAGGCTTACCTGCGTGATGGCGGCAAGCTCAGCGATTTGAAATACCGGGCGCCGTGGTTTCCGCTGTTGCCGCTGACGTGCATTGCGTTGTGCTGCTCATTGTTTGTGTTTCTTGCGCTGGATGAGACTCAGCGTCCTTCTCTGTATTGGGGGTTTGGGTTTATTGCGGTGTGTTATGGGGCTTATTTTCTGATTCACCGTAAGCGTCAGGGGGCTTTGGCGCCGAGTTTGTCTGGGGTTTAGTTGTAGGTGATTTGATTGGGGGTATATCCGTTTTTTTGGTAGCGGCGGCTATTGGTTCCGCCCTTACGGCGGGTCACTTTGAAAAGCGCAAAGTAACCAAACGCTCTTGCCCCTTTCGTTCGGTGCCTCGCTGTGGCTCGGCATGCCCTCGCTCCGGTCCTGCTCCGTGGGCCCGCCGCCATCGGCCATCCATGGCCGGGGGCGGCTAACCCGGCATCCATGCCGGGTTGCCCACTACGCAGAACCTCCACTCGGCCTCTCGAGGGGGCGGTGCATCGAGATCAAAAGCTGAAGGCGAGCTAACGCTCGGCCTGATGAGTGGTGAGAATCAAAAGCGGTACGCCGATCCATTGTAGGGGGGAATAATTGCGGTACGCCGATCCAATGTGGGAGCGAGCTTGCTCGCGATGGACGTGAACGATAACGCGTGCTGTCTGGAAAAATGCGTTGCCTTCGAATTCATCGCGAGCAAGCTCGCTCCTACATGATTCTCAACATACGGGGAGCGAGGCCTGCTCGCGAAGCTGTTGATCTTGCTGTTGCTTTGGCTGCTGATCTTGATCTGCCTGCCCCTTTCCCAGAGGCCGAACGCAGGCGTTGCGCAGGGGGCACCGCGGCAAGGATGCCGCGGTAGCCGCCCCCGGCCATGGATGGCCGATGGCGGCGGGCCCCCGGAGCAATGCCTTCGTTAAGGCATGCCGAGCCTAGGCGAGGCACCGAATGGAGGGGCAAGACTTTTTGGTTACTTTTGACTGGGCCGGCATTCCGGGCGTTTGTCAAAAGTGACTCGCTGTAAGAGCGAAACCGTCAGCAGCCGCTACCAAAAAAACGGATATGCCCCCAACCCCAACAAACCAAACCAGAACCAAACCCAACCTGTACCCAGTTGTTCAAAGTTGTAACAGCCTTTCCCCCACATCCCCCCAACAAACAAATAAACCGTTTAAAACCAATAACTTATCTATGTTTTTAAGCTGTTACAGCCTTAGAGATCACAGATTGCCGCCTTACTGAACACTCGTTTAGTATGGCCTCAAGTCGCATCACCTCACGCCAAACACAATAATTCGAGGATTCGCATGACTACTCAATCTTCTCTGCTCAGTCAGGTCGAAGCCGGTATTGCCTGGATCACCCTCAATCGCACCGCTCAGCGCAATGCGCTGGACATCCCGACCCTGAAAAACCTTCACACCTTGCTTGACGAGTTCAACGCCGATCCCGCCGTTCGGGTCGTGGTGCTGACCGGTAGCGGTCGCAGTTTCTGCGCTGGCGCCGACCTCGCCGAGTGGGCCGAAGCCGAAGCCCGTGGTGCGCTGGAAACCTACGGCTGGACCGAAACCGCCCATGCCTTGATGAGCCGCTTGTACAGCCTGGAAAAACCCACCATCGCTGCAATCAACGGCACTGCCGTTGGCGCCGGGATGGACCTGACGCTGTGCTGCGACCTGCGCATCGCCGGTCAATCGGCACGGTTCAAGGCCGGCTACACCAGCATGGCGTACTCGCCGGACGCCGGTGCCAGTTGGCATTTGCCACGGCTGATCGGCACCGAACAGGCCAAGCGCTTGCTGTTTCTCGATGAGTTGTGGGGCGCGGACCGGGCCTTGGCCGCCGGCCTGGTCGGCGAAGTTTGCGCCGATGAGCAACTGCTCGAGGTGACCACTGAACTGGCCACGCGCCTGGCCAACGGCCCGACGTTCGCCTTCGCCCAGACCAAGAAACTCATGCGCGAAGGCG
Organism: Pseudomonas sp. ASL7; assembly: GCF_056680375.1. Classification (NCBI taxonomy): domain Bacteria; kingdom Pseudomonadati; phylum Pseudomonadota; class Gammaproteobacteria; order Pseudomonadales; family Pseudomonadaceae; genus Pseudomonas; species Pseudomonas sp. ASL7. The sequence goes on from NZ_CM155279.1 coordinate 6,295,500, forward strand.
CCGGGCGCAGCTTGCCGGAACAACTGCAAGCCGAACTGGCCGCGGGTCTGCTCTGCGGTCGCAGCGAAGACGGCGCCGAAGCCTTGCGCGCCTCCATCGAAAAACGCCCGGCACAGTTTGTCGGCCAATAAGCCCGCAGTTGCCACGCACCTCTAACCCGTGAACGAACAACAGGTAGCACCATGAATTTCCAACTGACCCAAGAACAAGAAATGTTGGTGGACGCGGTACGCAGCTTTGTCGCCAAGGAACTGCTGCCCCATGAGGAAGCGGTCGATCGCGCCGACGAAGTCTCTCCGGAGCTGGCCGCGCAGATTCGCGGCAAGGCGATTGCGGCAGGTTTCTATGCCTTCAACATGCCTGAAGAAGTGGGCGGTGGCGGTCTGGATTACCTGTCTCAGGCGCTGATCGAACGCGAGCTGTCCAAGGTGTCATGGGCGCTGCATGTGTTCGTTGCGCGGCCGTCGAAAATCCTCATGGCCTGTACCGGTGATCAGATCAACGACTACCTGCTGCCGTGCATTCAGGGCGAGAAGATCGATTGCTTCGCGCTCACCGAACCGGGCGCCGGTTCCGATGCCAACGCGATCAAGACCCGCGCCGTGCGCGAGGGCGACGACTTTGTTCTCAATGGCAGCAAACACTTCATCAGCCATGCCGGGCACGCCGATTTCGCCATTGTCTTCGCGGTCACCGACACCTACGAGCACAACGGCCGCAAGCGTAACGCGGTGACCTCGTTCCTGGTGGATCGCAACACGCCGGGCATGACCATCCGCCGTGGCCCGAAGTGTGTGAGCAATCGCGGTTATCACACCTACGAAATGTTCTTCGACGACTGCCGTGTCCCGGCGTCCAAAGTGCTGGGTGAAGTCGGCAAGGGGTGGGAAGTGGCCAACGCCTGGCTCACCGCCGGGCGCGTCATGGTAGCGGCCAACTGCGTCGGTCAAGCGCAACGTGCACTCGACGTATCGCTGCAATGGGCGGCGGATCGCAAGCAGTTCGGCCAGCCAATCGGCACGTATCAAGGCATCTCGTTCAAGCTCGCGGACATGGTCACGCAGATCCGCGCAGCCGAGCTGCTGACGTTGCACACCGCCTGGAAAATGGACCAGGGCACCATGACCGATGGTGAGGCCGGCATGGCCAAACTGTTCGCCAGTGAAGTGCTCGGTCGGGTGGCCGATGAAGCGGTGCAGATCTTTGGCGGCATGGGCCTGATGGATGAATGCCCGGTGGAGCGCATCTGGCGTAACGCTCGGATCGAGCGCGTCTGGGAAGGCACCTCGGAGATCCAGCGCCACATCATTTCCCGCGAACTGCTGCGGCCGTTGCTGCGCTGATCAGCCTGGAGAATACGCATGTCGCAGACCATTCGTGACAACCTCAAACGCCTGCTCGCGCCGCGCCACTTGGCGTTTGTCGGTGGCCGCAGCATGGCCCGGGCACTCAAGCGCTGCGCCGAGGGCGGATACCTTGGGCAGATGTGGCTGGTCAACCCGCAGCACGAAAGCCTCGAAGGCGTGCCGTGTGTGCGCAGCGTCGCCGAGCTGCCATGCGGCCCGGATGCGGTGTTTATCGCGACCAACCGTGAACTGACCCTGACCTGCGTCGCCGAGCTGGCGGCAAAGGGCGCGGGTGGGGCGATCTGCTACGCCTCGGGGTTTGCCGAGACGGGCGACGAAGGTCAGGCCTTGCAGCAACAGTTGCTCAAGGCGGCCGGCCACATGGCGTTGCTCGGCCCCAATTGCTACGGCGTTCTGGACTATCTGCACAGCTCGGCGCTGTGGCCGGTGGCTCACGGCGGCAAGTCGGTGGAGAAGGGCGTCGCCGTCCTGACCCAGAGCGGCAACTTCGCCTACAACCTGTCCATGAGCGACCGCTCGCTGCCGGTGGCTTACATGGCATCAGTGGGCAATCAGGCGCAACTGGGCATCGCCGAGTTGATGGACGTGTTGCTCGACGAGCCACGCGTCACCGCCATCGGCTTGCACCTCGAAGGCCTGAAAAACGTGCCGGGTTTTGCCCGGGCCGCGCACAAGGCGCTGGAGAAGGGCATTCCGATCATCGCGTTGAAAACCGGCGTGTCGCAGATCGGCGCCGAACTGGCCATCAGTCACACCAGTTCGCTGTCCGGTTCCGATGCGCTGTACGACAGTTTGTTTGCGCGCCTTGGGGTAATTCGCGTCAGTGGTCCGGTGAGCTTTGTCGAAACCCTCAAGGCGGCGGCGTGCGGCAAGCTGCCGTCGGGCAACAGCCTGATCGCGCTGGCCTGTTCCGGCGGTGACGCCGGGTTGATTGCCGACTATGCCGAATGCAACGACTTGGGCTTGCCCAAACTCGATGAAGGTCAGCGCAGTGAGCTTGCCGACGTGCTGCCGAGCTACGCCAACCTGGTCAATCCGCTGGATTTCACCACGGCGATCTGGGGCGACGGCGACGCCTTGAACCGCATGCTCGACAGCGCCCTGCGCACCGAAGCCGATGCGGCGATGCTGGTGCTCGATTACCCGTCGGAGTTCACTGGCGAACGCAAGGAATGCGATCTGCTGCTGGAGTTGTTCTGCGCCGCGCTGGTGCGGCACGGCAAGACCGGTTTCGTCACCTCGGCCTTCCCTGAACTGCTGCCGGCTCACGCTCGTGAACGTCTGCACGCGCAAGGCGTGGCGGCGCTGCAAGGCGTTGAGGATGGACTGGCGGCCTGGGGCCGAATCGCCGGCTATCAGCGCAATCGTCAGGCGCTGCTGGCGCTGGGCGAGTCGGCGCTGGTGCCGTTGTGTCCGCAGGCACTGGAAGGTGAAGGTCGTGTGTTCAACGAGTGGGAATCGAAACTGGCCCTGCGTGCCTTTGGCCTGCCGACACCCAATGGTGTGTTGAGCACTCCAGACAACGCATTGAGTGATGCAAACAAGTTGGGTTACCCGCTAGTGCTAAAAGCGGTCAGCACGCAACTGCCGCACAAAACCGAAGCCGGCGCCGTGGCGCTGAACCTCAAGGACGCCGCCGCCCTGAGCGCAGCACTGGAAAAAATGCGCGCGAGCATTGCCGATTACGCGCCGCAGGTGCCGTTCGATCAGGTGTTGCTGGAACCCATGGCCACGCCACCATTGGCTGAATTGATCGTCGGCATCAAGCGCGAAAACGACTTCGGCCTGGCCTTGGTCATCGGTGCCGGCGGGATTCTGGTGGAGTTGCTCAAGGACAGCCGCAGCCTGTTGCTGCCCACCACCGATGGCGCCATTCGCGCCGCGTTGCTGAGCCTGCGCAGTGCGACGTTGTTGCAAGGCTTTCGCGGTCGCGAAGCGGCGGACCTCGACGCGCTGGTGGCGGCGATTCGTGCGGTGGCCGATTACGCCTGCGAGAACGCCGGGCAATTGCTGGAACTCGATGTGAACCCATTGTTGGTCGGTGCCCACGGCACGACTGCGGTCGATGCGTTGATTCGTCTCGGCCACGAGTGAGGATATGAACATGCAAACCACGACATTGACCGGCGGCCAGGCACTGGTGCGTCTACTGGCCAACTACGGCGTCGACACCGTGTTCGGGATTCCCGGCGTGCACACGCTGGAGTTGTACCGCGGCCTGCCCGGCAGCGGCATTCGCCACGTCCTGACGCGCCACGAGCAAGGCGCCAGTTTCATGGCCGACGGCTATGCACGCGTGAGTGGCAAACCGGGCGTGTGTTTCATCATCACCGGGCCTGGCGTGACCAACGCCGCGACCGGCATCGGTCAGGCCTATGCCGACTCGATTCCGATGCTGGTGATTTCCAGCGTCAACCACACCGCCAGCCTCGGCAAAGGCTGGGGCTGCCTGCACGAAACCCAGGATCAGCGCGCCATAACCGCACCGATCACGGCGTTTTCGGCGGTCGCATTGAGCGCCGATGATCTGCCCGAACTGATCGCCCGCGCTTACGCGGTGTTCGACAGCGAGCGTCCGCGCCCGGTGCATATTTCGGTGCCGCTGGATGTGTTGGCAGCGCAAGTCAGCCGCGACTGGAGCAACAACGTAGTGCGTCGTCCGGGGCGCGGTCCGGCATCGAGGGCGGCACTTGAGGAGGCCGTGGCCAAGCTGCAAAGCGCCAAGCGGCCGATGATTATCGCCGGCGGTGGCGCATTGAATGCGCAGCAGGCATTGCACGAACTCAGCACCCGGCTGGCCGCGCCGCTGTTTACCAGCGTTGCCGGAAAAGGCTTGTTGGCGCCCGATGCACCGCTCAATGCCGGCTCGACGTTGTGCGTGGAACCGGGCTGGAACCTGATCGGCGAGGCCGACGTGGTGCTGGCTGTCGGCACCGAATTGGCCGACACCGATTTCTGGCGCGAGCGCCTGCCACTGAATGCCGAGTTGCTGCGCGTCGACATTGACCCGCGCAAGTTCAATGACTTTTACCCGTGCGCGGTGGCGTTGCACGGCGATGCGCAGCAAACCCTCGCTGCGCTGCTGGAGCGTTTGTCGCCCACTCCACGCGATGCCAGTGCGGCCATCGCTGCCGTCGCCGCATTGCGTGAAGCGGTGAAGGCCGGCCACGGTCCGTTGCAGTCGATCCATCAAGCGATTCTTCAACGTATCGAAGCCGAGCTGCCGGACAACGCGTTCATCAGCACCGACATGACCCAACTGGCCTACACCGGCAACTACGCCTTCGACAGCCTGGCCCCGCGCAGTTGGTTGCACCCCACCGGCTACGGCACCTTGGGGTATGGCTTGCCCGCCGGCATCGGCGCCAAGTTTGGTGCGCCGCAACGGCCAGGGTTGGTGTTGGTGGGCGACGGCGGTTTTCTCTACACCGCGCAGGAACTGGCGACGGCCGTTGAAGAGCTCGACAGCCCGCTGGTGGTGTTGCTCTGGAACAACGATGCGTTGGGGCAGATTCGCGACGACATGCTCGGGCTGGATATCGAACCGATCGGCGTGTTGCCGCGCAACCCGGACTTCGCCGCGCTTGGCCGAGCGTTCGGTTGCACCGTGAGCCAGCCGCAAAGTCTGGCGGAACTGCAAACCGATTTGCGCCATGGCTTCAAGCGCAATGGCGTGACCCTGATCGAACTCAAGCACGCGTGCGCGCACTGACTTTCATTTTTTTACAGGGGTATCGCCATGCGCTTTTCCGATCTGACTCAACGTATCGCCGGTGACGGCGCTGCCGCCTGGGGGATTCATTACCGTGCGCTGGCGCTGCAGGAACAGGGCGAAGACATTCTGCTGTTGTCGGTGGGTGACCCGGACTTCGACACCCCGGTGCCCATCGTGCAGGCGGCCATCGACAGTCTGTTGAACGGCAACACTCACTACGCCGAAGTGCGCGGCAAGCGCGCTTTGCGTGAAAGTATCGCCAAGCGTCACCAGCAACGCAGCGGCCAGCAGGTCTCGGCCGACCAGGTCACCGTGCTCGCCGGTGCGCAGTGCGCATTGTTCTGCGTCGCCCAGTGCGTGCTCAACCCCGGCGATGAAGTACTGGTCGCCGAGCCGATGTACGTCACTTACGAAGCGGTGTTCGGTGCGTGTGGCGCGGTGGTGATTCCGGTGCCGGTGCGCTCTGAAAACGGTTTTCGGGTGCTGCCCGAAGACGTCGCGGCCCGCATCACGCCGCGCACTCGTGCGCTGGCGCTGAACAGCCCACACAACCCGTCGGGCGCCAGTCTGCCGCGAAGCACCTGGGAGGCGCTGGCTGAACTGTGCATTGCCCACGACCTGTGGCTGATTTCCGATGAGGTCTACAGCGAGTTGTTGTTCGAAGGTGAACACGTCAGTCCGGCCAGTTTGCCGGGCATGGCTGAGCGCACCGCCACGCTCAACAGCCTGTCGAAATCCCATGCCATGACCGGCTGGCGCGTCGGCTGGGTGGTGGCGCCGACGTCCCTGTCGACGCACCTGGAAAACCTCGCGCTGTGCATGCTGTACGGCTCGCCGGAGTTCATTCAGGACGCCGCTGTCGTCGCCCTGGAAAGCCATTTGCCGGAACTGGAAGCCATGCGTGAGGCCTACCGTCAGCGCCGCGATCTGGTCTGTGAAAGACTGGCCGACTGCCCCGGCGTACGTGCCTTGAAACCCGATGGCGGGATGTTCGTGATGGTCGATATCCGCGAAACCGGACTCAGCGCCCACGCGTTCGCCGACCGCTTGCTCGACCACCATGGCGTGTCGGTGCTGGCCGGCGAAGCGTTCGGTCCGAGCGCCGCCGGGCATATTCGCCTGGGGTTGGTGGTGGGGGCAGAACCGCTGCGGGACGCCTGCCAGCGCATCGCCCGTTGTGCCCGTGAGCTGATGGAGGCTCGCCAGTATGCATAACTACAAGACGTTGTTTATTGATGGTCAGTGGCAAACCCCGTCCGGACAGGGCATCGCCGAGGTGATTAACCCGGCCACGGAAGACGTCGCCGGTTCGGTGCCGCTGGGTGATGAGCGCGATGTAGACCGGGCCGTGGCGGCCGCACGTCGGGCGTTTGGTCCCTGGTCGCGCACGCCCTCGAGCGTGCGTGCTGGCTACATCCGTGCCCTCGCCGAGCAATTGCGCGCGGGTGCCGATGAGATGGCCGCGGTGATCACCGCTGAACTGGGGATGCCGGTGCAATGGTGCCGTTCGGTTCAGGTGGACGGGCCAATCGAGGGGCTTGAGCAGTACGTCGAACTCGCCGGCCTGATGGACGAAGTGCGCGAGGTGGGCAATTCGTTAGTGATTCGTGAAGCGGTGGGCGTTTGCGCCTTCATCAATCCGTGGAATTACCCGCTGCATCAATTGATCGGCAAGCTCGCTCCGGCGCTGGCCGCCGGTTGCACCGTGGTGGTCAAGCCGAGTCAGGAAACCCCGTTGCACGCCTTTTTGCTGGCCCGGATGATCGAAGCCATCGGTTTGCCGGCCGGGGTGTTCAACCTGATCAGCGGGCCAGGTTCGAAGGTTGGCGAAGCATTGGCCAAACACCCGGACGTGGACATGGTGTCGTTCACCGGTTCCACCGGCGCCGGTGTACGCGTGGCGCAAGCGGCGGCGCCTTCGGTGAAGCGGGTGTGCCTGGAACTGGGCGGCAAGTCGCCGCTGCTGATTGCCGAAGAGGCGGATCTGGCGGCGGCTGTGCGTTACGGCGTGCAGGACGTGATGATCAACTCCGGGCAGACCTGCACCGCGTTGACCCGCATGTTGCTACCCGCCAGCCGTTACGCCGAAGCCGTGGAACTGGCCATCGCCGAGACCCAAAGCCTGCGCATGGGTGATCCGCTGGACCCGCAAAGCTTCCTCGGACCGATGTGTTCGGCGGCGCAACGTCGCACCGTGCGTGACTACATTCAGGTCGGCCAGCAGGAAGGCGCACGTTTGGTGTGTGGTGGTGAGACAGCGCAGGCGTTCGAGCGTGGTTTCTACGTCCGTCCAACCTTGTTCGCGGATGTCGATAACCGGATGCGCATCGCTCAGGAAGAAATCTTTGGTCCGGTGTTGTGCCTGATTCCTTACGCCGACGAAGCGCAGGCCATTGAGATGGCCAACGATTCACCGTTCGGGTTGTCCAGCGGTGTCTGGGCCGGCAGCACTGAACGCGCCTTGCAACTGGGCCGTCAGCTGCGGGCAGGGCAATGTTTTCTCAATGGCGCCGCGTTCAACTATCAAGCGCCGTTCGGTGGCTACAAACAATCGGGCAATGGCCGGGAATGGGGGGAAGAAGGGCTCAACGAGTTCGTCGAAGTGAAGGCGATTCAGGTGTGAGCCTTGATGAGGTAAACGATCTTCGCACCGGGCCCTGGCCCGGTGTTTTGCGTGGTTTTGAACCGGTAATTCATTACTTTCGTGGCTTTTGATCAGGGGCAATGCAATGAGCGATAACAACAACAAGATTACTCAAGCGAACCATGAATTCAGTTTCCCGCGTCGGGACTTTTTCAAATACAGCGCCGCTGCCGCCGCGGTGGCCGGGGCATTCTCCATGGGGCTGCCGTTTGGCGCCTTCGCCGAGGAAGCGACTCCCAAGCCAGGTGGCGTGTTGCGCCTGGGCCTGGCGGGCGGCAGCACCACCGACTCAAAAGACCCCGGTTCCTGGAGCGACACCTTCACCTTCGTCGGCTTCTCGGCGGTGTATAACACCCTGACCGAAATTGCTGTGGACGGCACCGCGATTCCGGAACTGGCCGAGAGCTGGACGTCGACCCCCGACGCGCGCATCTGGACCTTCAAACTGCGTCAGGGCGTGACCTTCCACAATGGCAAAACCCTGACCGCCGATGACGTGGTGGCGTCGATCCAGCATCACCTCGGCGAAAAATCCACGTCAGCCGCCAAGACCGTTTTGGGCGATGTCGCCAAGGTCAGCGCCCAGGGCACTGACAGCGTGGTGTTCGAGCTGCATTCGGGCAACGCCGACTTCTCTTTCGTGGTCGCCGATTATCATTTGGTGATCATGCCCAGCAAGGACGGTGTACCCGACTGGCAAGCCGGTGTCGGCACCGGCGGCTATCGCCTCAAGGCGTTCGATCCAGGCGTGCGCATGGTCCTGGAGCGCAGCCCCGATTACTGGAAACCGGGCCGGGCGCATTTCGCCAGCGCCGAGCTGATTGCCATTTCCGACGGCGCTGCACGGATCAATGCGTTGGTCACCGGGCAGGTCGATGTCATCAACAAGGTCGACCTGAAAACCGTGGCGTTACTCAAGCGCAACCCGAACCTGGTGATCGAAGAAACCAAAGGCGCCCAGCACTACACCTTCCCGATGTTGTGCGACAGTCAGCAGTTCCAGAACAGCAACATCCGCCTGGCGATGAAGCACGCGATCAATCGCGAAACCCTGCTGGCCTCGGTGCTGCATGGCTACGGCCTGGTGGGTAACGACCATCCGATCCAGCCGGGCAGCCGCTTCATCAACACGGCGCTGGAGCAGCGCACGTACGATCCGGACAAAGCGCGTTTTTACCTGCGCCAGGCCGGTGTCGATTCGCTCAAGGTCCGCCTGCAAGCCTCCGACGCGGCCTACGCCGGCGCGGTGGACGCGTCGGTGCTGTTCAAGGAGCAGGCCCGTCAGGCCGGGATCGATATCGATGTGGTCCGCGAGCCGGCCGACGGCTTCTTCTCCAATGTCTGGATGAAGCAACCGTTCACCACTTCCTTCTGGTACAGCAGCCTGACAGCCGACCGGATGTTCAGCATCGGTTACGCCAAAGGCGCGGCGTGGAATGAAACCCATTGGGACAACCCGCGTTTCAACCAGTTGCTCAACGCCGCCCGAGGCGAGATGAACGACCCGCTGCGCCGCGAGATGTACAACGAAATGCAGTCGCTGTGCCGGGACGACGGCGGGGCGATTGTGCCGTTGTTTGCCAGTTCGGTGGCGGCGCGGTCGAACCGGGTCGCTCATGGCGGCCAGACCGCGCCTTATGGCGAGCTGGACGGCCTGCGCGTCATCGAACGCTGGTGGCAGGCGTAGTGACGCTGTTGTTGTAGGAGCGAGCTTGCTCGCGATGGAGTGTCAGTTGACACCAATGTGGCTGACACACCATCGCGAGCAAGCTCGCTCCTACACAACGCCTGCCGATCCAATTTCAAGGAACTGCACGATGATTAGTATTTGCAAGCTGTTGACGCAGCGTTTGGCGTTGGGCCTGTTATCGCTCTTCGCGGTATCGGTGATTATTTTCCTGGCCGTCGGCATGCTTCCGGGTGATATCGCCCAGGCCATGCTCGGCCAATCCGCTACCCCGGAAACCGTTGCCGCGTTCCGTGCTCAACTGGGCCTGGACCTGCCGCCGCTAACCCGCTTCGGCCACTGGATCTGGCACCTGCTGCAAGGTGATCTCGGTGTCTCGCTGGCCAATCAGCGGCCCATCGCCGAACTGGTTGCCTCGCGTCTGGGTAACACCTTCAGTCTGGCGGCGCTGGCGGCGTTGGTTTCCGTTCCGCTCGCCTTGTTGCTGGGCATGCTGGCGGCGCTGTATCGCAACAGCTGGTTCGACCGCTTGCTCAACACGACGGCGCTGAGTGCGGTGTCGTTTCCGGAGTTCTTTGTCGCCTACATTCTGATCCTGGTGTTCGCGGTAAAACTCAATTGGTTCCCGAGCATTTCCAACCTTGCGCCAGATGCATCCTTGGGCACCGTGCTGGAACGCTCGGTGCTGCCGGTCGCGACATTGAGCCTGGTGGTCATCGCGCAGATGATGCGCATGACCCGCGCCTCCTTGATCAATCTGCTGGCCAGCCCCTACATCGAAATGGCCCGGCTCAAGGGTATCAGCCAGTCGCGCATCATCTTCCGTCACGCTTTGCCCAACGCACTGGCACCGATCGTCAACGTGGTGGCGCTGAACCTCGCCTACCTGGTGGTCGGCGTGGTGGTGGTCGAGGTGGTGTTCGTCTATCCGGGCCTTGGCCAATTGCTGGTGGACTCGGTGGCCAAACGCGACATCCCGGTGGTCCAGGCCTGCAGCCTGATTTTCGCGGCGACCTACATTCTGCTCAACACCACGGCCGATGTGCTGTCCATCGCCAGCAACCCACGCCTGATGCATCCGAAGGGGTAGAACATGAGCCTGCTCAAACAATTGTTCCGGGCGCCACTGAGTGCCAAGTTCGGAATATTGGTCATCATCCTGTACATCCTGGTCGCGCTGTTCGCTCCGGTGTTGGCGCCGTACGGCGAAACGCAAGTGGTGGGCGACGGCTTCGCGCCATGGAGCGGTGAGTTTCTGTTGGGCACCGACAACCTCGGCCGGGACATGTTCAGCCGCCTGGTCTACGGCGCGCGCAACACCCTGGGCATTGCCTTCCTGACAACGGTATTGGCGTTCTTGCTTGGCGGCTTGAGCGGATTGATCGCGGCGATCAAGGGCGGCTGGGTCGATCAGGGCCTGTCGCGGGTGGTGGATATTCTGATGGCGATCCCGCAACTGATCTTTGCCTTGCTGATTCTCAGCGTGGTCGGTACCACAGCGACGTCGCTGGTGTTGGTGATCGCGCTGCTGGATGCGACCCGAGTGTTTCGCCTGTCGCGGGCGGTGGCGATGAACGTGGTGGTGCAGGACTTCGTCGAAGCCGCGCGTCTGCGCGGTGAAGGCCTGTGGTGGCTAGTGACCCGCGAAGTGTTGCCCAACGCCGCCGCACCGTTGATTGCCGAGTTCGGCCTGCGTTTCTGCTTCGTGTTTTTATTCATCAGTGCGCTGTCGTTCCTCGGGCTGGGCATTCAGCCGCCCACCGCCGATTGGGGCAGCATGGTCCGCGACAACGCGGTGCTGATTACTTTCGGCGACATCAGTCCACTGTTGCCAGCGCTGGCGGTGGCGTTGATCACGGTCAGCGTCAACTTCGTCGTCGACTGGATGTTGCATAAATCCAGCGGCCTCAAGGAGTGCTGAACATGAACGCGATCGACAATGAAAAGCCGCTGCTGGAAATCCGCGATCTGCACATCGAAGGCCATTACGAAGACGCCTGGCACCCGTTGATCAAGGGCATCGACCTGACCCTGCAACGCGGCGAAGTATTGGGGCTGATCGGGGAGTCGGGTGCCGGCAAGTCGACCCTCGGCCTGGCTGCCATGGGCTATACCCGTGACGGTTGCCGGATCACCGGCGGCTCGGTGCAGTTCGACGGCATCGACCTGCTGCGCGCCAAACCTGAAACGCTGCGCACATTGCGTGGTCTGCGGATTGCCTACGTCGCACAAAGCGCTGCGGCGTCGTTTAATCCGGCCCATCGGCTGATTGATCAGCACGTGGAAACGGCGGTCAAGAACGGTGGCATGAGCCGTGCCCAGGCCATGGCAGAAGCGGTGGAGTTGTATCGGGTGCTGCGCCTGCCGAATCCGGAACAGATTGGTCAGCGCTATCCGCATCAGGTGTCTGGCGGGCAATTGCAGCGGGTCATGACCGCCATGGCCATGGCCTGCCACCCTGACCTGATCATCTTCGACGAACCCACCACCGCCCTCGACGTCACCACGCAGATTGAAGTGCTGGCGGCCATTCGTGATGCGGTGGCGACTTACGGCAGTGCGGCGATCTACATCAGCCATGACCTGGCGGTGGTGGCGCAAATGGCCGACCGGATCATGGTGCTGCGTCACGGCAAACTGGTGGAGGAGGCCGAGACCCGCAAAATGCTCGGCGACCCGCAAGAGGACTACACCAAGTCGCTGTGGGCGGTGCGCAGTTTTCGCACCGAACCCAAGCCATGCCCGCAACAGGAAAAACCCTTGCTGGAATTGCGCAAGAGCTGCGCCAGTTACGGTCATCAGCCTGTACTGCACGATGTTTCGTTGAGCCTGTATCGAGGCCAGACCCTGGCCGTGATCGGCGAGTCCGGCAGTGGCAAGAGCTCGACCGCGCGCTTGATCACCGGGTTGCTGTCGCCGACATCGGGTCAGGTGCTGTATGACGGCGAGGCGCTGCCGGCGGACTTTCGGCAGCGCAGCAAGGAGCAATTGCGGCGCATCCAGATGATCTACCAGATCCCCGACACCGCGCTGAACCCGCGTCAGCGCATTGTCGATATCATCGGTCGGCCACTGACCTTTTACCTGGGGCTCAAAGGCAAGGCGATGCGGGCGCGGGTGGCTGAGTTGCTGGAAATGATCGAGCTCGATCCGGCGACCTTCATGGAGCGTCAGCCCCGCGAGCTGTCCGGTGGGCAGAAGCAACGGGTGTGTATTGCTCGGGCACTGGCCGCCGATCCGCAGTTGATTATTTGCGATGAAGTGACCTCGGCGCTGGATCAGTTGGTCGCCGAAGGCGTGCTGAAACTGCTCAACCGGATTCAGCAACAACTGGGCGTCGCTTACCTGTTCATCACCCACGATGTCGCCACCGTGCGGGCGATTGCTGATGAAGTATTAGTGATGCAGCGGGGCAGGGTGGTCGACCACGGCTCGCGCAGCGCCATTTTCACGCCGCCGCATCAGGATTACACCGGGCTGCTGTTTTCTTCCGAACCGCAAATGGACCCCGACTGGCTCGACCGGTTGTTGGCCGCGCGCGCGTTACCGTCTTCCAACACAAAGCTTGTAAACGTCTAAGGAATTGCCATGAAAGTACTGATCGTCCACGCCCATCCAGAGCCTCAATCCTTTACCGCGGCGTTGCGTGACCAGGCTGTTACGACCCTCCAAGCCCAAGGGCATGAGGTCCAGGTCAGCGACCTTTACGCGATGAACTGGAATCCGGTGGCCAGCGCCGATGACTTTTCTTCGCGGGAAAACCCTGAGTACCTGGTGTATGCCCTGGAGCAACGCTTGGGTGTGAAGAGCCAGTCGCTCGCGCCGGACATCCGGCAGGAACTCGACAAGCTGCTGTGGGCCGACCTGTTGATTCTGAATTTCCCGATTTTCTGGTTCTCGGCGCCGGCGATGCTCAAGGGCTGGATTGATCGGGTGCTGGTGTCCGGTGTCTGCTACGGTGGCAAACGCTTCTACGACCAGGGCGGATTGAGCGGCAAGAAGGCGCTGGTGACCGTGACGCTGGGCGGGCGCGAGCACATGTTTGGTGACGGCGCGATTCACGGCCCGCTGGAAGACATGCTGCGACCGATCCTGCGGGGCACGCTGGCCTATGTCGGCTTCGACGTGCTGGAACCGTTCGTGGCCTGGCATGTGCCGTACATCAGCGACGAAGCCCGCAAGGCGTTCCTGCGTGGTTACCAGCAACGCCTGGAACACGTGAGCGATGACCTGCCGATGGTGTTTCCGCGTTTGTCGCAGTTCGATGATGCGTTGTATCCGTTGCCTGTCTGAAGCGGTTTTTTGCCCTGAAATTTGATGGCGTTTTTTCCGGCCCTATCGCGAGCAGGCTCGCTCCCACAGTTGATCTCGGTTGTTCGCAAAAAGTGAATTCACTGAAAATCCCCTGTGGGAGCGAGCCTGCTCGCGATGAGGCCAGTGGGTTCAATCCAAAAAGCCGGTTCTCTTGAGGCCTAGATTTCCTTCACCGGCGTTTCACTTTCCACGCCTTTGATCAGCCCGATGGCGTGGAGACAATCGCCCTTGTTCACGTACGACTCGCCACTGGCGATCGTCTCGTGATTTCCCGCCCTCAAGCGCCAGCGCCATTGTCCTTTTCCCGTGCTCGGGGTGCCTTTGGATTGCCTGTAAATCTCAAAATACATACTGCTCGCTCCATGCGATGGGTCTATGCGCAGCCTGTGTGGCGCGTCGAAAGAAGCCTAGCGGAGCTGGGTTATTTGGCCATTGGGCATTTGTTTCGAATAGTTTGGACGCAGGCCCGACAGCGCAGTAGACGCCTTCTCCCTGCCTTTCTAAACTGACGCGAGTCTTGGGCATGGGGGAACCGCATGAATCGTAATGAACTGCGCAAGGCCGACATCAACCTGATGGTGGTGTTCGAAACATTGATGCTGGAGCGCAACGTCACGCGGGTGGCGGAGAAATTGTTTCTCGGTCAACCGACCATTAGCTCGGCGCTTAACCGCTTGCGCACGATGTTCAACGATCCGCTGTTCATTCGCGTGGGGCATCGCATGGAGCCGACGGCGCGGGCGGAGGAAATCATTCGGCACCTGTCGCCAGCGCTGGATTCGTTGTCGGTGGCGTTGAGCCTGACCCATGATTTTGACCCCGCCAGCAGCACCATGACCTTTCGTATCGGGCTGTCCGACGATGTCGAGTTTGGCCTGTTGCCGCCGCTGTTGCGGGCCTTGCGCCAGGAGGCGCCGAAGGTAGTGTTCGTGGTGCAGCATGTCGATTACTGGCGGATTCCCGATTTGCTGGCCTCCGGCGATATTACCGTCGGTATCAGCCAGACTCGCGGCCTTCCGGCCAATGCCAAGCGCAAATTGCTGCGACATATTTTGCCAAGCATTTTGCGCGCGGATGCCTCCGACACGCCGCTGACCCTCGATGAATATTGTTCACGCCCCCATGTGCTGGTTTCCCACACGGCCAACGTCAGTGGATACGCCGATGAGTGGCTGGCGGAGATCGGTCGTACGCGCCATGTCGTACTGTCCGTGCCGCAATACAGCTCGTTGCCGGCCCTGCTGGCGGGAACCGACCTGATCGCCAGTCTGCCGGACTACGCGGCCGAGGCGATGGCGGCGTCCGGTATGCTGTTCCATGAGCCATTCCCGTTCAAGACGCCGACCCTGGACCTGTCCATGGTCTGGCTCAGCCATGTCGACACCGACCCCGCCGAACGCTGGTTGCGCTCGCGGCTGGAGGCGTTTATGAGTGAACGTCCCGCGTTGCCGTTGTCCCAGTGAGTCCGGCGACGCTGTGTTATATGTAGGATCTTTGCGCCGCACTTCAGGAGCCCTGTCATGCCCCACCTGCACATGGAATACACCGCCAACCTGCCCGAGTTGAATGCCGATGTGGCGTTGATCCGGCTTAACAATGCCCTGATGGCTTCCGGTCAGTTCGCTGCCGAATTCGACATCAAGAGCCGCGCGGTGAAGGTCGAGACGTACAAGGTCGGCACCGCGCTGGCTGAGCGCGCCTTTGTGCATGTGAAACTGGCGCTGTTGAGCGGTCGCTCGCCGCAGATCAAGAAACAGTTGTCCGAAAGCCTGCTGGCGGTGCTACAGGATGTGAGTGAATGGCCGGCGGAGATTGAGGTTCAGCTGGCCGTGGAAATCCTCGACATCGATCGAGAGTCTTACGTCAAAACCGCCATCAGCCACTAACGGTCAGGTCATTTCCTGCTCGGCGCAGGCCTGAATGATTTGCTCGCGCAGCCAGGTGTTGGCGCTGTCCTGATCGAGGCGTTGATGCCACTGCATGTCGAGGGTGAACCCCGGCAAGCCGAGGGGGGCTTCGCGATGATCAAAGGTCGCCTCGCTGGCCAGCCATCGCTGGATGCGCCGAGGCAAGGTCACCATGAACTCGGTGCCGGTAATCATTTTCAGCGCCGCGCTGTAGCTGTTGGCGCGCGCGATGATCTGCCGTTTTTGCCCCTGCTGCGCGAGCCAGCCGTCGACCATGTTGGTGGCGGACGTCCAGGGGGTCGGGAACACATGCCGGCGTTCGACAAAGGCTTGCAGGCTTAAGCGCGGTTCCAGCGGCGCGGCGTGTTTATCGAAGACACACACCAGGTCATCCTTCAGCAGCTTCCGGGATTTTAAATCGTCGTGGCTACGATGAAAGTTCGGCCCGAAACACATCACCAGGTCGAGGCGGCCATCGCGCAATTGCTCGGCGGGGATATCAGTGTCGAACTTGTGCATGTTGATCATCACCGGCAGGCCGGCGAAATCGAAATGCTTCAACAGATGCGGCAAGATCAACTGCTCGAAGTATTCCGGCGCACAGAGGTTGAAGGTAACCGGTTGCGCGGTCGGGTCGAACGCTCGGTCGCCGGCATGACACAGGTTGATGCTTTCGAGGATCTTCAACACGTGGGTGTACATGTTGTTGGCTTTGCACGTTGGCCGCATTCCCGCGCGGGTATTGATGAACAGCTCGTCCTCGAAACTGCTGCGCAGTTTTTTCAGGCAGTAACTCACAGTGGACTGGCTGACACAGAGCGCCTCGGACACCGCAGTGACGCTGCTTTGCTCGTACACAGCGACAAACACCATGAGGTCTTGCATGTCGAGCTTTCTTAGCACGTTACTGTTCAGCATCCATTGCGTCTCGCCGTATTCCTTGCGCTGACTGTGCGCAAGGTGTGCGAATGATCCTAACGGAACGAGCGAGCCAGGAGAATGCTTCGTCGGCATTCAGCCTTGAACGACGGCTGAAACGGCTCTGCGGCTGGACATTAGGAGTGCCAGCATGCCGAGCCCTACCAGTGTTGCGCCGAGGACTTCCAGGGGCAATGGCGACTGGCGCAACCAGAGCCAATGAAACAAGGTGATGAATAGCGTGCTCAGGTAAATGTAGGAAATGACCGAGGAAGGGGCGATCACGCCGATGGCCCGGTGCAGGAGCCAGAACGTGGCCAGCGTGGCGAACAGCGCCAGGTAGATCAACCAGAAAAAATCGTTCAGGGTCAACAACGATGCGGAGCGCCAGCCGCCGCTGAAGCCACACAGCAGCAACAGAAAAAGTGCGCCGAACAGCATGTTCCAGAAGGTCATGCCCACTGGCCCGCGTCCCTTGAGACTGTGGGCCTTGAGTCGCTGACTCAGCGGTGAGTAGAGCGCCATCGCCAGGCAACCGACGCCATACACCGACACCGCATACAGCGATGGCAGCTCGTCTGGCCCCGTGCCTTTGAGTACCAGCAACACTGCCCCGGCGGCGGCCATCAGCATTGGCAGCACGCGTTGTTTCAGGCTGCTATCGGGCATCAAAACGGCTTCGAAAAGCAGCGTCAGCAAGGGAACCAGAGTGAACATCGTCCCGGTGTTGACCGCCGAGGTGTAGCGCAACGCCTCGAACAGCGAGCCGAAATACACCGCGAGCAACAAACCGAGCCCGGCATGCCCGAGCAAGCCGCGAGCGGTCATGGCGGTATCGCCGTTGAACAGCCGCAGCGGTAAAAACACTACGCAGCAAAACAACAGACGCAATCCGGTCAGCAGCATCGGGTCGATGGCTTGACTGACCTGCGCCGCTGCCGAAAATGAGGCCGCGATCAACAGTGCCCACAGCAGCATGCCAGTGTGGGCGATGGCGAAACCTGTGTGTTTCATGAGGGGGTTCCCGGGTCAGTGAATGTGTCGGGCGTAATGCCTTGGGTCGAAGCGCAAGACCATCAGGATCATCAGCGCCATAACCCCCATGAGTGACCACCACGCCCATTCGAAGCTGCCGAACTGGTCGCGGATTATCCCGGCCATCAGCGGCGAAAGGCCGGCGATCAGGTAGCCGATGCCTTGCACGAACGCGGTCAGGCCACCGGCACGGCGTGGATTGTCCAGATGATCCAGGGACACGATGAGGCTCATCGGGAACAGTCCGCCGATGCCCAGTCCCAGCAGACACGGCCACAGCAGGCTCAGGTGCTGCGGGCTCAGAACCAGTCCGCTGAAGCCGGCCATGATCAGCACCAGCAACACCACCAGCACCCCACGTCGGTCGCGGCTACGGTTGGCGATGGCGGGCGTCAGCAGGCCGGACAACACTTCCATGGCGGTCAGGAAGCCCAGCAGCAGCCCGGCGCTTTGCTCACTCCAGCCTTTTTCGACGTAGTACGGCGCCAGCCAGGCCAGCACACAGGTATAGGAGGCCGTACCCAGACCGAAGAAGAGTGCGAGTAACCAGGCGCGGGAATTGCCGAAGAGCGATGGGTTGCGTGAATCACTGGATTCTCGTGTCGGCATCGCCGGGCGTTGCACGCGCCAGAACAGCAACGCCACCAGCGCCAGCACCGCCCACACCGCCAGGCCCCCGCGCCAACTGCCGGTGTGGGTCATCACCACGGGAGCAACAGACGCCGCGATGGCTGCACCGCCCATGATTGATGTGACGTAGAGCCCCATGCACAGCGCAACGTTGTCGCTGAAGCGTGACTTGATCAGCGCCGGCATCAACGCCTGGATCAGCGCGATACCGACACCCGCCAGCACGGCGCTGAGGATCAGTTCTGCCGCGGAGTCGAGGAATAGGCGCGCTACCGTGGCCAGGCCAATAATCAACAACGAGAGCACCACCGTACGTTGTTCGCCGAGCCGCTGGCTGACGCTCAGGCCAAAAAACATCGCCAACCCCATCGCCATCACCGGCAGCATGGTCAGCAGTGAGGCGAGGCTGAAACTCAGCGCAATGTCGCCGCGAATCGCCGACAGTAAAGGCCCGACGGCTGCCATGGAGGGACGCAGGTTCAGGGCGACCAGAACAATGCCGAGCATTAGCCAGAGCGCGGAGCGGGAAGTTGCACGAACGTTTTCCATCAATCGGACCTTGAGTAAACAGGAGTCGATTAGGCGCGCGAGGCTTGATGAGCCGCAAATCAGAAAGTCCGAAGTCTTATTTAGAAATTAAATACTTGTGCCGCACCTCAACTCCCCTGTGGGAGATTCTATGTGGACCGGGAGTGTAGGAGCGAGCTTGCTCGCGATGGACTTGAGAGCAACGCGTTTATTCAGGAAGAACGCGTTATCGTTAACGTCCTTCGCGAGCAGGCTCGCTCCCACAGAGATAGCAAGCGGCCGGGAGGTTGAATGTTTAGTCATCCCGCAACCAAAGTTCTTCAAATCCCGATTTATCGACTTAACCGCCCGTGTGACGCTGCTTGGCATCTGTTCTCTGCGGTTTCTTCTATGGACGGTTGTCCCGTCGTACTTCCCTGCGAACTAGCCTTTTGGGCGCTGTGGCACTGCCGACACGCGCGCCCGCCGGATTCCTGCATTTCCCGTTGATTGTTCCTACGGGTCCCGCGCTATGCGCAGGATCAGACCGGCAACGCCTGCGCGTTTGCCTGACGCGGAAAGAAGAGAATTCCCATGAGTAATGCCACGACCTCGTTTGCCACGAAACAAGAAGCCCTGACCTTTCTTGAACAAAACCCGGATATCGAGATGTTCGAGTTATTCATCATCGACAACAACGGTGTGCCACGGGGCAAGTTGCTGCACCGCGATGAGTTGCTGGCGGTGTACGAAAGCGGCCGACCATTGCCGAGCACTATTCTCGGCCTGACCATCAACGGCGACGACGTGGAGAATTCCGGTCTGGTGTGGGACGTCGGTGATATCGATTGCCGGGCTTATCCGATCAGCGGCAGTTTGACGCGGATGCCGTGGCGCCTGATTCCGACGGCGGCGGTGCAAGTCAGCATGCACCCGAAGGAGGGCATGCCGGCGACTATTGCTGATCCACGACACCTGCTGGCGAACGTCATTGAAGGGCTGCAGGCCGACGGTTATTACCCGGTCATGGCGGCGGAACTGGAGTTCTATCTGCTGGACCAGCAGCGCGACAGCAACGGCCGGCCACAACCGGCGCGGGATGTCGATGGTGGCCGCCCGCGGGGTACTCAGGTCTATGGTTTGCGCGAACTTGAGCAAATCGAGCCGTTTCTCGCCGACCTGTACAGTGCCTGCAAGCTCCAGGGTATTCCGGCGCGCACAGCGATTTCCGAATACGCGCCGGGGCAGGTGGAAATCACGCTCGAACACCGCGCCGACGCGTTGCAGGCGATGGACGAAGCAGTTCGCTACAAACGGCTGGTCAAGGGCGTAGCCCACAAACACGGGATGACCGCCTGCTTCATGGCCAAACCGTTCGATGACCTGGCTGGCACCGGCATGCACATGCACGTCAGTCTGGCGGACAAGGAGGGCAACAATCTGTTTGCCAGCGAAGCGGCGGACGGCACGCCGCTGCTCAGGCACGCGGTTGGCGGGATGCTTGGCACGTTGCTTGATTCGTTGCTGTTGTTCTGCCCGAACGCCAACTCTTATCGTCGTTTCCAGACCAACAGCTACGCGCCGCTGGCGGCTACCTGGGGCGTGGACAATCGCACCGTGAGTTTGCGCGTACCTGGGGGGCCGACGTTCTCCCGGCATATCGAGCACCGGATTTGCGGTGCCGACGCCAACCCCTACCTGGCGGCTGCGGCGATCCTGGCCGGTATCCATCGCGGTATTCGTGAACAACTCGACCCCGGGTTGCCGGTGGAGGGCAATGGTTACGCGCAGGCCAAGGAACTGCTGCCGACGGACTGGTTGACCACATTGCGGGCGCTGGAAGGTTCGAGCTGGGCTCGGGAAGCGTTCGGCGGTGAATTCCTCGGCGTCTACCTGGCAGTGAAACGGGCTGAATACCGGCAATTCATGGGTGAAGTTGGGGAACAGGATTGGCGTTGGTACCTGAATCAGGCCTGAACCATTCTGAAATAGTTTAAGATATTTGCGCTGATTTCATTAGCCAACTAATCGTTGGCTTCTTTTTCACAAAAAATTGATGGCCGGCGGCTTAAGATTCAAGCTGCCGCGGAAAATGAAATTTTCACATTTGCCGAAGGCGCTCTTTCAGGAACAGTCGATCCCCATGTTGAAATTCAAAGCCGTGCGTCCCGAATGGGTCACACTGATTGCCAGTGCCTTTCTTTTGGCAGGGTTCAATTTAGTTCTCTGGCAGCACCTGTTTGAAATCACCGATTCCGACGCCCAGGGCATCGCCATGCGTGTGGCCTTCGGGGTGATGATCCTGGCCGCTTTCAACATTGTGCTGACCTTGCTGGCTTTCCGGCGTGTGATGAAGCCTGTCTTGACGCTGATCTTCATGATCAGCGCCGGGGTGGCGTATTTCATGAGCCAATACGGTGTGCTGATTGACACGGGCATGCTACGTAACTTCGCGCAAACCAATGCGACGGAAGTGCGCGACTTACTGTCCTTGAAGCTGGTTGTTTATATTCTCTTGCTCGGTGTTTTGCCCTCTTTGCTGTTGTGGAAAACCCCGGTCAGCTATCGCCGCTGGCACCGCGAGCTGTTGAGTAAGGCGTTGGTCAGTATCGCCTCGATCGCCGTCATAGGTGGTGTCGCGCTGGTCAACTATCAGGGCTTGTCTTCATTGTTTCGTAACCACCATGAGTTGCGACTGATGGTGGTGCCGAGCAATTACATTGGTGCCTCGGTTGGCTACCTGCGTGAGCAAGTTGTTTCGGCGCGGCAACCCTTTGTCAAAATCGGCGAAGATGCCCAGAAAAATCCGGCGTGGCAGACCCATAGCCGTAAATCCCTGACGGTATTGGTCGTGGGTGAAAGTGCCCGGGCCGAGAACTTCGGCGTCCTCGGTTACAACCGCGACACCACCCCGAAACTGAGTAAAGAAGCTGGCCTGATTGCTTTTACGGACGTGCATTCCTGTGGCACGGAAACCGCCGTTTCGGTGCCGTGCATGTTCTCCAACATGGGCCGCAAGGATTACGACGCCAGCAAGGCCAAGAACCAGGAAGGCCTGCTGGACGTGCTCAAGCGTGCCGGTCTCGACGTGATCTGGCGTGATAACCAGTCGGGCTGCAAAGGCACGTGCGATCGGGTCACCCTTGACGACGTGAGCGACCTGAAGGACCCGGTACTGTGCGCCAACAGCGAATGCCGCGATGAAATCCTGCTGCAAGGTTTGCAGCACTTCATCGATACCCTGAGTAAGGACACGGTATTGGTGTTGCACCAAATGGGCAGTCACGGTCCGGAGTACTTCAAGCGCTACCCGAAAGAATACGAACGCTTTACCCCGGTGTGTGAAAGTAATGCGCTGAACAATTGCAGTCGCGACAGTATCGTCAACGGGTACGACAACACCCTGGTGTACACCGACCATGTGCTGTCGACCCTGATTGATCTGTTGCGCAGCAACCAGAACAAGGTTGATACCGCGATGCTTTATCTGTCGGACCACGGCGAATCCCTGGGCGAGTACAACTTGTACCTCCACGGCACGCCTTACATGCTGGCGCCGGAACAACAGAAGCGCGTCGCAATGCTGGCGTGGTTCTCCGACAGCTATCAGAAGTCGTTCTCGGTGGACGCCGGTTGCCTGCAACAGACTCGTGACAAGCCTTTGAGCCAGGACAACCTGTTCCACTCGATGCTCGGTTTAATGGAAATCAACAGCAAAGTGTATAACCCGAGTCTGGATATGTTTGCCGGTTGCCGCGGTGCTGTCGTCAATGGTGTGTTGGCCAAAAAGTGAGTACTTCGACCTTTTACTCATACACCGGTCGCTAACCTGCGGCCGTCGGATCGTCTACCAAGAGCCAAACGCACATGTCCGCTCAGCCCCCTTCCGCCATCGAACTTGAGTTCGCCAGGCGCTACGACCAGGAGCACGCTCGCGTCTGTCTTCAGCCGCAACCGAGTGGCCTGGCCGGGCGCCTTGCGCTCTGGCGCGACGAGCAGATGGTGCGCCGCGCGCTCAAGGTTGCCGGCGAGCCGGGGCTGATTCTCGATGTGGCCTGTGGGGTCGGGCGTTACTGGCCGGTCCTGGCCGAGCACGCGAACCGGGTGGTCCTCGCGTCAGACCCGTCTCAGGACATGCTCAATCACGCCCAGACTCACCATTCGCAGGACCTGTTAAAGCGGATCAAGACCTTTCAAAGTTCAACCTTCACCATAGGGTTGTCCGAGAACGCGGTCGATTGCATTTTTTGCATGCATCTGTTTCAACACATCGCCACGCCCGAGCATCGGTTGGCCATGCTTGAAGAGTTCTATCGGGTCAGCCGCGATACGGTGATTGTGGCAGTGCGGGTCCAGGCACGTTTCAAGCCCCGGCGCTCAGACGCAGAAGGTGCTCCAGCCCAACTGCTGGTCAGCAAGGCCGAGGTAGAAGGTGAGTTCAAGCAAGCGGGTTTTCACGTGCTCAGCCATCAGGATTTCCTTCCGGGTTATGCTCGGACGCGGATCTACGTGTTGCGTAAGGTCGGCTAGTCTCCGCTTGTCAGACAATTCTTGCCGTTCGGTAGGTAATTTCGCTAAAGCTCTTGTTCAGTGGAGGCGCGGAAATCGCCGGGGGCGATATATACTGCGCGCCATTCTTCAAGGGAGAGCCGTGTGGCCATCGATATTCACTGGATTCGCGACAACGAAAGCCTCGGTCAGTTTTGTGCCGAGTGGCAACAGCTGCCATTCGTTGCCCTCGACACCGAATTCATGCGGGTCGACACCTTTTACCCGATCGCCGGCCTGCTGCAGATCGGCGATGGCGTACGCGCTTACCTGATTGATCCGCTGACCATCGATAACTGGCAGCCGCTGTCCGCGTTGCTGGAAAACCCGGCGGTGGTCAAAGTCGTCCACGCGTGCAGCGAAGACCTCGAAGTCCTGCTGCGCCTGACCGGCAGTTTGCCGACGCCGTTGTTTGATACCCAATTGGCTGCTGCTTACCTGAACCTCGGTTTTTCCATGGGGTATTCGCGTCTGGTGCAGGAAGTGCTCGGTATCGACCTGCCCAAGGGCGAGACCCGTTCCGACTGGCTGCAACGTCCACTTTCCGACACTCAGATCAGCTACGCCGCTGAAGATGCTTTGCATCTGGCGGAAGTTTTCGTACAGCTTCGTCCGAAACTTTCTGACGATAAGTACGCCTGGGTCCTGGAAGACGGCGCCGAACTCGTCGCCAACCTGCGCCGCGAGGTCGATCCGTATGAGGTCTATCGCGACGCCAAACTGGCCTGGAAGCTGTCTCGCGCTCAACTCGCGGTACTGCGTGAACTTTGCGCCTGGCGTGAACACGAAGCCCGCGCGCGGGATCTGCCGCGCAACCGCATTATCCGTGAGCATTCCCTGTGGCCGCTGGCGCGGACTCAACCGGACAACCTCGGCGCGTTGGCGAAAATCGAAGACATGCATCCGCGCACCGTGCGTCAGGACGGCGAGTTTTTGCTTGATCTGATCAAGCGCTCTGGCAGTGTGTCGCCAGATCAATGGCCACCTGCGGTGCCGGAGCCTTTACCGGTGGACGCCGCCGCGCTGGTCAAGCAGCTGCGAGCCATCGGCCAGGCCGAGGCCGAGCGCCTGAACATTGCGCCAGAGCTGATGCTGCGCAAGAAAACCCTGGAAGCGCTGCTCAAGAGCGGCTACCCCAATGGTCCTTACCAATTGCCTGACTCGCTGCGTGGCTGGCGCCGCGAGTTAATGGGCCAGGTGCTGCTCGACAGCCTGGCCACCGCCGGAGAACAGCCTTGAAACGTATTTGCTCTATCTATCGAAGCCTGAAAAGAAACGAGATGTACCTCTATGTGCTCAAAAGCGATGCACTGGAGCGTGTTCCGGAAAACCTGATGGCCGCCTTCGGCAAACCTCATCACGCCTTCGACCTGGTGCTGACCCCCGAGCGCAAACTGTCGCGCGAGGACATCACCGTGGTCCTGGAAAACCTCGAGAAGCAGGGCTATCACCTGCAAATGCCGCCGGCTGAAGACGAGTACATCGAACATTTGCCAGAAGAGTTGCTGCGTCGCAACGATCCGATGTAATCGACAGACAGGCTCTATTCAGAGCCTTTATGAAACACTGGAATGATTTTGGCGATGGCCAGGGCGACGCAGTGATACTCCGTCGACGGGCGTCTGCACTGCTTTTGAAAGGTTTGAACCATGCGCGTTCTGATTGCTGAACACGACCACCCCGTGTACGCCCAACTGTTGCGTCAGGCAGCACCTGAACTGGAAGTGCTGACCAGCGGCGACTCAGCCGAACTGGCCAGCCAGGCCGCCAATTGCCCGATCTGGCTCGGTCAGCCGGACCTCTTGGCGACGCTGCTGCGTCAAGGCCACGAGCCACAATGGCTGCAATCGACCTGGGCGGGCATCACGCCGCTGCTGGCCGACGGCTTGCCACGGCACTATCGCCTGACACGGGCGGTGGGGATTTTCGGCCAGGTCATGGCCGAGTACGTGCTGACTTACATGCTCGGTCACGAGCGCGAAGTGCTGGCGCGGCTGGTCAGCCAGGTTGAGCGCAAGTGGGACAGTCGCCATGGCCAGAGCCTGTCGGGACGCAAGGTGTTGATCGTCGGCACCGGTGACATCGGTCAGACTGTGGCGCAATTTCTCGTTCCGTTCGGCGTCGAGTTGTATGGTATCGCCAGCGAAGCCCGCGAGCAGGCGCCGTTTGTCGAAGTCGCAACGCTGGCGGACTTGCCGCGCCTGGTCGGTGAAGTGGATTACGTGGTCAATCTGCTGCCCAACACCCCGAATACCCACGACCTGTACGACGCAGCCCTGTTCAAGCAGTTCAAACCGACCGGATTGTTCATCAACGTCGGGCGCGGCGTGGCGGTGGTCGATGCGGACCTGGTGGAGGCCTTGAAAGAAGGCCATCTGGCGGGCGCGGTGATCGACGTCTGCCGTCAGGAGCCGCTGCCGCAACGCCATCCGTTCTGGACGGCCTGGGGCTTGCTGCTGACGGGGCACAGCTCGGCGCCGACCTCGCCATCCATGATGGTGAATCTGTTTGTCGAGAACCTGCGGGCGTATCAAGCGGGTGAAGCGTTGCGCGGAGAAGTGGATTTCGATCGCGGGTATTGAACCCACCGCTTACTTGAACCTTGCGCAAAACCTTTGTAGGAGCGAGCTTGCTCGCGATGGTGTGTCAGACACATTGATGTCGACTGACACACCATCGCGAGCAAGCTCGCTCCTACATTTGGTTCCAGGTTGTTAATTAGAGGGTGAAGTCGCCTTCAGCCGCTAACTCGCTCAGCGGACGACGCGGGCTTGGCTCTTCACGCGCTTGCAGGTAATCCGCCAGCGTCGCTTTGTCACCCAATTTGCCCACTGCCACCGCCGCATGCAGGGCATAGCCCTCAGGAATGTTCAGCTCTTTGCGCGTCAGTTCCTGATCGAAACCGGCCATGCCATGGGTATGCCAGCCGCTGATGCTCGCTTGCAGCGCCAAATGACCCCAGGCCGAACCGGTGTCGAAGGTGTGCCACAGGGCCGGGGTTTCCTCCGTAGCGCCAGGTACGGCGAAAGTGGTTTTCGAGATCACGATCACCAGCGCCGAGGCGTGTTGCGCCCAGCTGCGGTTGAATTCGTTCAGCAGGCCCAGGTAACGCTCCCAGTTCGGTGTGTCGCGACGCGCGTAGAGAAACCGCCAAGGCTGCGAGTTATAGGCCGATGGCGCCCAGCGTGCGGCTTCGAAGAAGCTCAGCAGGGTTTCGAGGGGGATGGCTTCGCCGGTGAAGGCGCGCGGCGACCAGCGATCGGTGAACTGAGGGTGGATGGCATAGTCGGCAACGCGTGTATTGGCACTCATCAAGAGATTCCTTGCTACGTTTGAAAGGGAAGGACGTCTGAAACCTGCGGGCGCCGTTGAGCTGGGCGATGAGGTTCTTCGAGAGCCGTGACCATTCACCTGAATGCAACGCGGTTGAGCGTCAATGGCACGCAGGCTCGGCTCCTTGCGACTGGCAAAACTACTTGGCGGCGCAAGAACTGACAAGTGCCGTTCTACCGGCAGTCGCCAGCGCTTGGCCCACGAGGCTGCGGGCACTAGACTGGCGGCCTTTTCACCACCTGATGTTGATGCTTGAGCCATGGCCGCCAAAGTCGAACCGTTCTGGATACGCAAAACCCTCGATCAACTGGATCAAGAGGAATGGGAGTCGCTGTGCGACGGTTGTGGCCTGTGCTGCCTGCAAAAGCTCGAAGATGAAGACGACAACTCCGTCTATTACACGCGCATCGCCTGCAAACTGCTGGACCTGAAAACCTGCCAGTGCACCGACTACCCCAACCGTCGGGACTTTGTGCCGGACTGCATCCAGCTCACACCGGGCAAGGCTGACCAGTTCAAATGGCTGCCGCCCACCTGCGGTTATCGCCTGGTCAGTGAGGGCAAGGACCTGCCGCTCTGGCATCATCTGGTATGCGGTGATCGCGATGCTGTGCACTACGAACGTATTTCCCAGTCCGGGCGCATGCTGGCCGAAGGCAGCGTGGCTGAAGACGATTGGGAAGATCACCTGATATTCCGGGCGGGTTAATCGAGTGGCGTTTTAACGTATCACGAAGGAGTGTGTATGGCTGTGGGATTGCGGCTGGCGTTGGTTGTCGGGCTGTTGGGCCTGAGTTTGCCAGTGTGGGCGGCCAAGAAAGTCGATCTGGATTATCACGTGCGCCTGTTGCCGCAAAGCGATCAGGCTGAAGTGCGTCTGACCCTCGCCCAAGGTTCGGCGGTGCGCAGCCTGGATTTCGACCTCGGCGATGGCAGCCACTACAGTGATTTCAAGGCCGACGGCCAATGGCAACTCGCGCCGGGCCAGCAGGTGAGGGGTGTCTGGCGCCCGTCGGCGGACAAAGCCAGCCTCACCTACCGCGTGCGCATCAGCCATGGCCGCAAGAATGGCAGCTTCGACACCCGCATGACCCCAACCTGGGCGCTGATGCGCGGCGATGATCTGGTGCCCGCAGCAAGGCTCGATCAGCAGGACGGTATCGAGCTGGTTTCACGCCTTGAGTTCGAATTGCCCGACGGTTGGAAAAGCGTGGAAACCGCCTGGCCGCGAATCGGCAAGAACAAATTCCGCATCGATAACGTGTCCCGGTTGTTCGACAGGCCCACCGGCTGGATGCTCGCCGGCCACCTGGGCAGCCGTCGCACACGGCTGGGCGAAACCGAAGTCACGGTTGCCTCGCCTCTAGGGCAAGGTATGCGCCGTATGGACGTGCTGACGCTGCTGACATTTGTCTGGCCGCAAGTGCAGGCGGTGTTCCCGCGTAATCCCGGCAAACTGCTGATTGTCGGCGCCAACGACCCGATGTGGCGCGGCAGCCTGGCAGCGCACGAGTCGATCTATCTCAACACGCGTTTGCCACTGGTCAGCGAACGGGGCACCAGTGCGTTGATGCGTGAATTGGTTCAGGTATTCGGGAGGATCAACGACAAGCGGCACAGTGACTGGATCAGCGAAGGGTTTGCCGAGTATTACGCCATCGAACTGGTGCGCCGTGCGGGTGGCATGAGCGACGAGCGCTATGAAAGTTTGCAGCGCTCGTTGGCCAAGGACAGTCAAAAAGTCACGACCTTGCGTGGCGAGCAGATCAGCCCGGCGCAGCTGTCGAAAGCGGTGGTGTTGTTACAAGAACTGGATCGCGAGATTCGGTTGAAGACGCGCAACAAGCGGTCGCTGGATGATGTATTGCGTGGTGCGATGCATTTGGAAAGCGTGGACACCAAGGCATTTATTCAGCTCAGTGAGAGCGTCCTGGGCGAGTCGTCCAGGGTCCTCGATACCGAGTTACTTCAGTAATACCGCCATTCGCGAGCAGGTCGAATCGTCGCACCGTCGCTCCCACATTGGATGTGTGTTGCCTACAAGACCAATGTGGGAGCGAGCCTGCTCGCGAAGAGGCCTTAAGCCTCAACGAATCTTACGGATCAACCCCCGGCTTTCGGCGATTTCAACGAATCATTGCCCGTCACAGTAGCCGTCCTGGTCGCCGCCTCGGCATGCGCTTTCAATTGACTCAACTCTTCCCCGGCACGCTGAATCTTCGCCCGAACGTTGTTCATGTCCTGACGACTTTTTTCCAGCAGGCTCTTGGCCGAGCTGTGCCCGGTAATACCGCGAGCCAGCGCCACGCCGCCAATCGCCACTTGAATCAAGCCGAACACACCGCCGCGACGCAGGCCCTTGCCGATCATGACCACGCCACCTGCCAGGGAGCCAATGCGCTCCCAACCCTGGACATTCTGGTCGGGGTGAGTCTGGAACGGGGTGGATTCGATGCGCTCTACGCGTTTGAGTTCGCTCATGATCTGTCTCCAGGCTTCAAGAATAGATAGTTAAGCTGACTGCCCAGGCGGGTAGCTTGTTCCATTGGTTGTACGATCAATCAGCGGAATTTCGGCCCGGAACGGGTGTTGAGACCCTTGGCCATGCGGTCGTAAAGCACGACGTTGACGGTAGCTGCCAGGTTCATGCAGCCGGTGGTCGGAATATAGACGACGTCTTCGCACCAGTCGCGGATCTCTTTATCCAGTGAGCCGTCTTCCGGGCCAAAGATATAGAGGGCGCGGTCCGGGTGGGTGTATTCCGGGAGCGAGCGGGCACCTTCGACCAGTTCGACGGCGACGGGTACACACCCAAGCGGCAGGATTTTTTTCAGGTCGTCGATGCCGATCAGCGGAATGTCGTAGTGGACGCGCTTGGTGTCGGTGACGAAGTCGGCGGCGCGTTCATAGCGCTTACCGGTGTAGAACACGGACGCCACGCTATAGCAGCCGGCGGCGCGCATCACCGAACCGACGTTTTCCGGTGATTTGGGGTTATACAAACCAATGCAGCTGTACCGTTTGTCTGCCACGAGCGGGGTGCCTTCGGGGAAAAAACGGCGATTATACGGGGATTGGGGGAGGGCGGTCAGATTGTAGATTGGTGGTGCCCGAGTGATTGCTTTCGCGAGCAGGCTCGCTCCCACAGGGGACCTTCGGAACACCCAAGATTCAGTGTGGGAGCGAGCCTGCTCGCGATGAGGCCTGATCAGTCGCTGAAGATCACTCGTCTTTCTTCATCAACCCTGCCAACGCCGCAAACGGGTTATGCGTCGCCTTGGCGATTTTCGGGCTGCTGAGCGAGCCCTCACCGAAATACTGCTGATCGGTATAACGGGAGTGTTCGTTGTCATGGCAAAACAAGCACAACAATTCCCAGTTCGAACCGTCCTGTGGATTATTGTCGTGGTTGTGGTCGCGGTGGTGCACGGTCAGTTCGCTCAGGCGTTTGCCAGAGAACTCACGGGCACAGCGCCCGCACACGTGCGGGTACATTTTCAGGGCCTTGTCGCGGTAGCCCATTTCCCTGTCGCGCTGGTTGTCGGCGAGGATGCGGTCCAGCTTAGACGTGTTGGTTGGGGTGGACGAACTCATGGGTTCACCTTTGTTAAATGACTAATGACGGTATAGGTGGAGTTTAGCTCAGCCCTTGAGCTTCTCGGCAATCCATATGGTGTGCCGGGTGCCCTTGTTGCCGTGGGCAAAGACTTGCACTTCCTCGGCCTTGAAACCGGCCTTCTTCAGCTTGTCGGAAAACTGCTTGTCGGCGCTTGCCGACCAAACTGCCAGCACGCCTTTGGGCCGCAGGGCCTTGGCGCAGGCGCTCAGGCCGCCCGCGGAGTACAGCCAGCTGTTGGCCCGCTGAGTCAGGCCTTCAGGGCCGTTGTCGACGTCGAGCATGATCGCGTCGAACCCTTGTGGCTCGGCTTGCAGAACCTTGGCCACGTCTTCCATGCGGATCACCGTGCGTGGGTCGAGCAGCGGATTCCCGGCTTTCTCCCCCAGCGCTCCACGGTTCCACTCAACCACGCCGGGCACCAATTCGGCGACCACGACTTCAGCGCTCTTGCCCAAATGTTTGAGGGCCGAGGCAAGGGTGAAGCCCATGCCCAGACCGCCGATCAATACCCGTGAGTTCGGCCGGCCGGCAACCTTGCGGCACGGGATCTCGGCCAGGGCATCTTCGGAACCATGCATGCGGGTGTTCATCAACTGCCCGCCGTCGCCGCCCTGGATCTTGATGACGAAATCCTCTCCGTATTCGAACAGGCACAGGGCACCGCCGTTTTCAGGAATAGGGGCGGTGTCGAGTAGAACGAAACGTTTCATGGGGCTCTCTTGAGAAGAATTGGCAAGGGGGAGGGCAAACGAACGCAGTTGGGAGTAGCCTGCAAGCAGACAACAAGGCCAACGGAGCCATTGATGAAGCGCACCATTCTAACGGTCATTGCCTTGGCCGCGCTCTCGATAACTGCAGCGCAGGCCCAGGAGCAGCAAAGCATTCCGACCAGTCCGGCACCGATGCCCGGTTCACCGGGCACCGCGACCCCGACGCCGTATCCGCAAATCAGCCCCGCCCCATTGCCTAAAGTCAGCCCCGGCAGCGCAGGACCGCCCTTGGTGCCCATTGAAATGCCGAGCCCGCCGACCAAGGACCAACCCCTGCCGGGGATGGAGCAAAACCCGTCGAAAGCCAAAGCGCCGGGCGGTTAGACTTGCTGTGAAAGCCGTTGTCCGTCGGCCATCCGCAAGCGTTTGGACAGGGCAACGGCGAGGGCGCGGATGATCTTCGCGGCGATTTTTGGCGCGTCATTGATCATCTTTTCCAGTGAGTCCTTGCCCAGATTGAGCAACTGGCAGTTGCTGGCGGCCACGCAACTGGCCGAGCGTCGCTCGCCGTCGAGCACCGCCATTTCGCCGAACGAGCGACCGCTGCGCAAGGTGGCCATGGTCACCAATTGCCCCTCACCGTTGGTTTTCTGCACCGCCACCTGGCCGGAGTGGATGATGCACATGAAGCTGCCGGCATCGCCCTCGTGGAAAATCTCTTCGCCCTGGGCGACGGTGCTGATGCTGAAGTAGCCCGAAGCTGCGGCGAAGTCCACGGGCAGCAGTTGATCGAACAGGCCGCAATCCATCAGCCAGTCGCGAATTTCGTTGTTCAGTAGGGTCGGTTCTGACATGTCGTCACGTTCTTTTTTTGTGTCTGTTGCTGTTCAGGTCTATCCATTCCTTGTAGCAGCTGTCGAGCTTGCGAGGCTGCGTTCGGCTGCGTAGCAGTCGTAAAACCGGTTTTCTCGGTTTATCGGGTGAACCGCGTTAGCCGATTTACGACTGCTACGCAGCCGAACGCAGGCTTCGCCAGC